>NZ_JAJFZM010000014.1 GCF_020733705.1 Nocardia australiensis | reverse complement strand
TTACCCGGTTGGGTCTTCTCGCTGGCACCCTTGGGGACGATGCCGCTAGCGCAACCACACACCACACCGAGGCGAGCACGGAGTGTGTTGCAGCTCGGCGTGGAGCCGGTTCGTAATGCACGGCAACGCGGGTCGAGTCGGTCTCGAGGACTTCCCGATGGACTTGGTGGAGATACTTCGTCAGATACCGGACCTTGATGTCCATTTTGTCGCTGCCGCCCAGGACCTGACCCGCCTTGGACTGACCACCGAACTTGAGGGTGTGAGCCGGTTCGAGGTTCGTCGACCGAATCCATCGTCTCCAGCGCGTCGTCCCAGTAAGTCAGCGGCTTACGGGTGCGCGCGGTCGGTGAAAGTACCGGGCGGTGTAGTCCCACCACCGGCATGTTGTCGCTGCCGTACACGGGCTGGTCGAAGTGCGGCCACCAGACATTGACGTAGGTTGCCGCAGTGGACCTGATACAGCAGCTGCGAGGAGATCGAACCCCCGAATAGCGATGTGCAAGTGCGGGGCACCACGACGCTGCGGTCCACCGACGACCAAGTATGCACGATCCAGCCGACGCACGAGACGAAGTTCTGCATCCTCCGGTCCGAACCCCTTAGCGAGGTGGATCGTGTCGCGAGCCTGACGGGGTTAGTCGTAGGCCATCGAGGGTCCACGCGGGGGAACCGACGGACACCAATCTTAGCCGAGTCTTCGGGTCGCGGACCTTGTTGATGTGCCCGTAGGACGGCAGCGTGAGGGTGAAGAACGTTGAGGGCCGATACTTGCCGTCCGCGTACGCAGTGCCCACGGTGAGGGCCTTGTTGACCTTCCTACGGGGCAGGTCGGGCACGTCGTCACGACGACGAGTGGACTTGGCTTTGCGGCGGGGCTTGGGGTCCAGCGGCGGGAGTTGTCCACGCACACCCAGTTCCCGCAACTCGATATCGAGGTCGGCCACCAAAGCCTTGATCGCATCCGCGAGTTCATCGTCACCGTCACCGCGTGCGTCGTGGTACTCGTTGAACAGCTCCGCACGAGCAGCCAGGACATCGCGTTGGTCTTGGGTGGGTTCGGTGGTGGTGTCGGCGGGTTCGTGTTCGGTGCACCAGCCATCACGCAGCTGGGTCATGCGCAGGTAGCGGTTCGCTTTAGCACACGCCGGGCAGGTGGTGGCGTTGGTGGACTTACAGGGGGCACCGACGTAGGAGGTGCGGGAGGTGATCGGTCGAACGCCCGCATAGGAACAACGCGAGCACACACGCCCTTCCTTCTCGGCGGCGGATTCGGCGATATCGCTGATATCGGGCCATCGCGCGTCGATCGGCAGCGGTTTCCCGCGCGGGGGCGATACCGATAATCGGTGCGGTCATAACGTGTTGTCCCCCTTCCATTTTCGGTGGTCTGGTCGAGTACTGCATGGCTGCGGTTTGCCGGGTGAATGACCCGGAGGCCGGATCAGGGTTGGTGTTCCCCCGGGCCGGCCTCCGTTGTCGTGCTGTTATGCCGCGTCCCTTCAGGCCGTTCGACCAGGGCGGGGAATTCGGGTGAATCATGTTGGTAGAGAACGATTTCCACTGTTCCGGGGCCGATGACGGCGGCGTCGCAGCCGTGGGCGCCGAAGTGTGGCGAGGTGGGTTGGTGCGGTTTTCGTAGTCGGCGGGGCAGGTGCTCCGTCGAGCATCGAACCCGGACCGGTCGGCGGTGTCACCGATACGGACCGACAACAAGCGCGGGACTCGGGTAGTGCCGTCCGCAGTGAGGGTGAGGCGGGCGGCGGTCATGAGGCGGGTCCAACGACGCCGGTAGCGATACCAGGCGAGGTAGCGGGCACGAACCGGGAGATAATCCGCCCAGATCATTTCGGTGGCCCCCTTCGGGTGCGGGTTCGAACAAGGCGAGTTGGTTCCGGCAGGGTTCGTGCAGTCCTTGCGTTTCGGGCGTGGTTTCCGGATCGACGCTGCTGCCTTCGCAACGATCGATTCGTTGGATTCGGGTGTCGCGAAACAGGATTCGCAGTGCCGGTCATGGCAGGTCTTCCCAGTCGCGCTTGCCGCCTGTGGCCTGCCGGATTGCGGCTTGTAGCACACCAACTACCGCGATGGCGTCGTCGACGGTCATGGCCAGATGCAGCCACAGCGGCGAAGTTGTGTTACTTTGTGCAGGGTCACCTGATCTGCCGATCCTGGATGGCGTCGGGAAGGTAGTTTGCGAATACCTCGCACGATTCCCGCAGATGCCCACGATCGGCGGCGACCAGTACTCGGTGAAAGTCCATGCCCCGCTCCGGCTTCCAATAGCTGTGTGAGGACTCGTGGCTGTTCATGCCGCCCAGTCCCCACCGTCGTAGTCATCGGTGCCCCAGGCCGGAGTGTCCCGGTTTCGGCGAACAGGTGAACCGCGACCGTGACGGGTCGAGGCCACGGGCTTGCAGCTGGCAGCGGCGGCGTGCTTGCAGGTCGATGACGTTTGTCGTCGTAACGGTGGCTGGTGTTCATGGCAGGGCCTCGATTTCGAAGATGCCGCACACGATGCAGGAGCGGGAACGGGTGGTTTTGTTGAGCCGCCGCACGGTGACACGACGGTCGGGGAAGGTGTGGCCAGCTTCGGTGCAGCGGGCCAATGCTTGGCAGCCGTCGCAGATGACCTTGTCGCCGTCAAGATCCAGCCGACACAGCGGATCGAGCGTTGAGGTAGCCGGACAGGCGTGGTATGGTGGAGTCGAAACAGGTCGACTCGCTGTCGGTTTCGGAGTAGACGTCACCGCAGACGTCGCAGTAGATGACCACATGCACCTCGGTGACGAGCCCGGTTTTCATGCCGCACGCTCCTGGGCGAACGCGTCCAGGTCGACCGGGCGGGGAATCGGCTTGTACTGCGCCACGATCCGGTCCACATCAGCATCGGTGACCATGAACGCCCGAGCCCGCCGGAAACCTGCCTTGCCGTCTTCCTGCACGTAGCACACCCCGGGTGTCGTGTGCGGTATCTGGTCGCAGTAGGAGCCGCGATTACGGGCACCCTGGCCGTGGATCATGGCTACCTGGGCGGCTTCGTCCATGCGCATCCCGACCCGATACGGAAGCAGCTGCCGTTGCGGCACATTCTCTTTCGACGGATCGATCACTGTCTCGATCACCGAGTACAGCGGTGCGCGTCCCTGTGAGAGCAGCAGACCGTGAGCGCGTTCGAAACGATCCTGCATCTTCGGGGTGGAGAACGCCGACAGAGCGGCCGCTTCATCGATGATCGTGACGACAAGCGGGTTCTCGGGTGTAGGAACGGGTTTGCGGACCTTGCCCCGATAGCGTTGGGTGGCTTCTTGGAGGTCTTTGACGGTCTCTTCCAGGAGTCCGACCATTTCTTCTTCGCCGGTGCAGGCGAACCGGGTGCACAAGGTTCCAGGAACCCCAGTTCCATGCCGCCCTTCGGGTCGATCACCCGCAAGTCCACCCGACCGGAACGGATCGCCGGACCCATCCCGTTGACCACGACCACAACAGACTCGACTTACCCGCACCCATACCGCCAGCAATCAGGATGTGACGGCCCTGGACCGGAACACTCCAGGTCTCGCCATCCTCGAACACAGAGGCAACCGCCTCCAAGTCCAATCATCAGCAACCATCAACGGCACCGGGGACGGGTCAGCGAGAGTGTCCGCCACCCTGACCTGGACGCGGATGAATCCGGGAAACGACGACAGCGCAGTCACCTCGGGAACACTGATGTACTGGGCGAACGCGTCCAGAGTGTTCTGATCTGTCCAGTCCGACAGCTTATGGCCGCCACGCATCTGCACGTCCACATCCAGCCCGTGGACGGTGTACTCGACATTCAAGACCGTGGGGAATCCGTCTTTGATCGACCCGAGATTCAGCTCACTCCACAGCATCAACTCTTGCTGGCGATCGCAGAACACCAAGATCGAAGTCTTCAACTCGACCGGTGCCGCAGCCACCCAATCCGCGACCGTCTCCTCACGCGGAACCGGTTTCTGCCGTGACCAGTACGCCATCCGAGCCGCCATACCCACACCACCAGCAATCGCAGCCAGCGGGGCAACATGGTTGCCAAACTCATGACCGATCCTGCATGTAGGCGCAATATGGGCAGGTGCACTTCTCGGCGTGACGTCGACGAACGGGATCGGTTCCAGTTCTTGCCCCTCAGCGATCAGGGCGTCAGTCACTGCGGCACGCAGCAGCGAAATCAACGACACCGCAGACTCGACGGGCATAACCAAGTCCGGGCATAGGCCACCAGAGCTGTGCAGGTCGCTGCCACCGAAGGTCACCAGGATCGAATCCTTCGGCGCGATCGGTCCGAACGCCTCACTGTTGAAGCGGACACCCGGCGAGCCGTAACCCGCAATCTTGGTACCACCCACTCGATACTCAACGACGTCATAGATCTCACGCGAGACCCAGTAGCCCTCGCACTTGTGCATAAAATCCATTGCTAATCAACACCTTTCAGGAAGCAGCGACCGGCCGAACCGGGGCCGGACGCGGAGGTTGGAAAGACCGAGCCACACGCACAGGCGGTGCGACAGGCCGGACAGGCATCGGAGGAATCGGAGACTTCACCGGCACCGAGGCAGGCTCCGGGGTCGAGGGTTCAGCGACCACAAGTTCGGCGATCGGAGGTTCAGCGACGACAAGTTCGGCGATCGGAGGTTCGGGGAATGAGGTTTCCGCAGGCACGGAATCCGTTACAGGCTCAGCCGATTCGATCGGAACGATCGATGAGTGCGCAACAGCACCGCCAGACCATGCGTATCGATCAACAGAGCAGCCGGGGCGATCACCGCCAGGACAGCAGCACCCACACCATGACCAGACACCACAGCGTGAGCGACGTTGCCACCGATCGAAACCGCAGCCCCAGCAACCAGGACACGCTCGAACCACTTCCGGTCATCACTGTCGGCCAACACCAGCAGCGCGATGGTGGCCTGAATGATGGTGCCGTCCACAATGACCGGGAACAGCCACGCCAGCCGTTCAGGAGTACGAGCCTTCACCGCGAGGTCCTGCAACGCCGCGAACGACAACACGAACGCGGCAACACCGATAACCACGACAACGAGAACGGCGGACCAGCGAGCCCACGCCATTCCCTTGGACTGCCGATCCGCCGTGCTCATCGTCACGCCGCCTTGGACTCGGCCACGGACTTCTCGGCGGCAGCCTGTTCGGTGCGGGCATGTTCGGCCGCATCGTGAGCCATCAGCAGTTCCGGCAACCGCTGCGCCAGTTCACGCACGTGATCGATGTCCAGAAACATCGTCGCGTGCGTACTGCTGAGGGTGCTTTCCAGGCCGATCCACACCGTCGCCGGACGGGTGTAACCGTCCTTGGTGGTCGTGGCCGGGTGATAGACAGCGGCGACTCGATCGCAGGACCCCGCCGAGGTGGACATGTGCGACATGGCAATCACGCAGCCTTCGACGCGGCAGGCTGGCTGACCTTCGCACCAGAGTTATCGCCCTTGATACCACCGGCATAGAAATTGAAGCCCTGGTACTTGAACTCACCCTGACCCATCACGCGCGGCTCGGCCAGCAACCTCCAGCTCAACCTGACGCATACCCGGCACAACCTCAGGAGTAGAGGGCACCGCTGAACCTCCGCAGGAAGATCAGCTGAAAGCTGGCGCGCTTGGAATTTGTCTCCGACGGATCGGTGACCGTGGCCTTCCACATCAGCAGGCCCGTACCGGCGCCGGTCTTCGGGATCGAAGTCGTAACGCTGCTCAGGGGCAGCATTACGGTCCTGGTTGTACTTGGTCAGCGGCTCGATCGGACCGACCAGGACCAAGCCCATAGGAAAGGCTTCGGAGTGAGAGATCGGGAAGCGGTAGCCCTTGAGTGCCATTGAAATCAGCTCCTGTATGTCAGTATTGTGGGGGTCCTATATAGGACTAACTTCTATAGGATCATAGAAGATGGCCGTGGATCAAGTCAAGACCTACAGAGGACTTAAGATGAATAGGTCCTCAAGAGGGAGAAGGGATGCAATGCCTGCAAAGTACGGAGCTGTACTTCGACGTGTAAGTCGTATTGGGGGCTTGACCTGCGGCTGAGCATCTAACCCTGGTCCTCCGTCCGCAGTTCATCCGCAGTAGCAGTACCCGAGTCCATCCGTTCCGCGATCACCTCACCGATTGCGGTTCGGGTGGACTCGTCCGCGTCCGGCCACAGGTGCCCGTAGGTGTCGAGCGTGGTCTTGGCGCTGGCGTGGCGGAGGCGGACTTGCACGGTCTTGATGTCCGCCTTCTTGGAGATGAGCAGCGACGCGAAGTAGTGCCGGAAGTCGTGGAAGCTGAACTCCTCGGGCAATGACTGCACCTTGCCCGCGTTCCGCACCGCACGGAGGGCGCGATCGATGTGCCAGGGTGGCGCAGGGTTGCCCATGCCATCGGTCACCATGTGTTCGCCAGGCCACTTCTTAACTGACGCCGACAGCAGCAACGCCAGTTCCCTCGGTATCGGTATCGGTGTCTGGCTCGCGTCGGTCTTGAGCGGTTCGTCCTTCCATTGCTGCTTGGGGTTCACCACGCCCCGCATGAGGTCGATATCGGCGACCTTGAGCGCGGACACCTCAGCGACCCGAAGACCGGCGAATGCACCGAGCAGAACGGACGCCTGTAGGTGCTTCGGGAACGCATCGTAGATCGCCCAAACCTGTTGCGTTGTAGCGACATACGGCTTCTGCTTGCCCATCGGGGGCGCGGTTCGGCGCGAGCATGGGTTGCGGACCAGTAGGCCCTCATGCACTGCGTCGCTCATGATCTGCGAGAGGCGCGAATGCACGGCGTAGACGTAGCTCGGCTCACGCTTCTCAGTCTTCAGTTTTGCTACCCAAGACTTCACCGAGGATGGCCGGACGGCAGCCAAGGGCACCATACCGAACTCATGCGTGATCAGCTTGATATGAACCTTGGCTTGCCGAACGGTCGAGTCACGATGAACTGCGTAGCCCTGAATCCAGAGATCGCACCACTCTTGCATGGTCAGTTGTGCATCCCGTGGCGATACGTGAGTGCCCTGGACGAGCGTGGACATCTGCGCGTTCAGCCAGGCTTGCGCATCGGTCTTGCGGTCGAACCCTTTGGCGTGCTCGTTGCCCTGGTCATCGACGTAGCGCGCCCGCCATTTCTTGCCCTTGCCGTGGTTCGCTGACGGCACCTGTTCGCGGGTTGTCGTGCCATCCTCGCTCACGACGGTCACAGTCTTGAACCAGCGCGGCTCAACTCCTGAACGTCGATGGCGACGCGGTGACGTGCTCATCAGGCTGCTGCCTGCGTGCTGGTGAGCCGCTCCCGCTCCTCGATCCAGGCCAGGACGACAGACTTTCGCCACACCCGACGGCGAGCGCTGAGTTTGAAGCTTGCTGGTCCCTGTCCGACGTGTGCCCACCACCGCCAGGTGGCCTCGGGGATACCGGTGAGGGCTTCGCAGTCCTTGGCCCTCAGGTACGTGTCTTCGGTGTTCATCTCGGATTCCTCCCTATGCTGCGGATTGCTGAACGAACGAACTCTGTTGTGGCACAACGGTTTCGCGTGAAACATCACCGTCGCCTGGTGACCTTCGGTCATCTCGAGGCGGGCGTTTGTGTACTCGGCGCGTTGGTTGATGCGGGCGGCGACGAGTGCCATGACCAGATGGGACCGAGGTGGTGCGTCCTTGTCGTCAGGTCCCGACCGGGGTGATACGCAGGTGTGAGGTGTCGGGTTTGACGATGCCGACACGGGCGAGCTCGGAGCGCACGAAGTCGAGGCGATCGGCCTTGTGATCGGGAATCGTTTTGCCCGACCACTTACCCGAGTTCAGGCAGCGTCGACCGGGCAGGCCGAGAGAGTCACGACGGTGCGCGTTGCCCTTGCAT
>NZ_JAJFZM010000011.1 GCF_020733705.1 Nocardia australiensis | reverse complement strand
TGACCATGCAAGAGTGGTGCGATCTCTGGATTCAGGGCTACGCAGTTCATCGTGACTCGACCGTTCGGCAAGCCAAGGTTCATATCAAGCTGATCACGCATGAGTTCGGTATGGTGCCCTTGGCTGCCGTCCGGCCATCCTCGGTGAAGTCTTGGGTAGCAAAACTGAAGACTGAGAAGCGTGAGCCGAGCTACGTCTACGCCGTGCATTCGCGCCTCTCGCAGATCATGAGCGACGCAGTGCATGAGGGCCTACTGGTCCGCAACCCATGCTCGCGCCGAACCGCGCCCCCGATGGGCAAGCAGAAGCCGTATGTCGCTACAACGCAACAGGTTTGGGCGATCTACGATGCGTTCCCGAAGCACCTACAGGCGTCCGTTCTGCTCGGTGCATTCGCCGGTCTTCGGGTCGCTGAGGTGTCCGCGCTCAAGGTCGCCGATATCGACCTCATGCGGGGCGTGGTGAACCCCAAGCAGCAATGGAAGGACGAACCGCTCAAGACCGACGCGAGCCAGACACCGATACCGATACCGAGGGAACTGGCGTTGCTGCTGTCGGCGTCAGTTAAGAAGTGGCCTGGCGAACACATGGTGACCGATGGCATGGGCAACCCTGCGCCACCCTGGCACATCGATCGCGCCCTCCGTGCGGTGCGGAACGCGGGCAAGGTGCAGTCATTGCCCGAGGAGTTCAGCTTCCACGACTTCCGGCACTACTTCGCGTCGCTGCTCATCTCCAAGAAGGCGGACATCAAGACCGTGCAAGTCCGCCTCCGCCACGCCAGCGCCAAGACCACGCTCGACACCTACGGGCACCTGTGGCCGGACGCGGACGAGTCCACCCGAACCGCAATCGGTGAGGTGATCGCGGAACGGATGGACTCGGGTACTGCTACTGCGGATGAACTGCGGACGGAGGACCAGGGTTAGATGCTCAGCCGCAGGTCAAGCCCCCAATACGACTTACACGTCGAAGTACAGCTCGAACTGCGTGCAGGACGTTTGTAGGTGACGGCTGCAATCGGATCAAGCGCTTGACCTGCGGGTTTTGCCGTTGGCATCGTTGGCTGGATATGGGTGGGTCCGCGCCTACTGCGGACGGATTGCGGACAAGGCCGGTCGGGACATCCCAACCGGCCTTTCCCATGCCTTGACCACGGTTGGCCCTGTCCTGGTTGGGTTGCGCACACATCGGAACTGCCCTGAACTTGGTGGCGGGGCTGAGCACTGTGGATGCCTCGTAACGACGAGACCAAGCGGCCGAAGGTCGCTATCCGTATGCCAAGCAAGCAGGGCGAAAAGGGGCCGAAGCCCCCAATCGAGTGGGTCACATGTAGCGGTCGAGCATGTCCTGGAACTCGGCGGTGGTGACCTTGTAGGTGAACCAGCAGCGGTTGCAGTAGTCGCCGTAGTCGGTGCGGAGCTGGTGGGCAGGACGAAGGCAGTTCTCGCAGTCGTAGTGGGCGGTGTGGCCGACGTAGCTGAGCATTTTCGGTTCCTTTTCGGTCGAGGGGGTCTGACTGAGGGCGTCTCGATCACGGCTGTGGTGGGCGTCAAGGGTGGGCTTGTCCCATCACGTAGTGACGCCGTAGGCGCCCTTGATGCCCGCCGCAGCCGTGATAGCCCTCAGATCAGTCAGACCACCTCGACCGAAAAGGAACCGGGGATGCGGCTACGTCGGCCACACCGCCCACCACGACTGAGAGCTGCCCTGCTGGCCTGCCCACCAGCTCCGCACCGACCCGGCGACTACTGCAACCGCTGCTGGTTCACCTACCCACCGCCGAGTTCCGGGACATGCTCGACTGCCATGTGACCCACCCGATTGGGGGCTTCGGCCCCCGCCCTGCGAACCACCCACCCAAAGCGACGATCCCGGGTTTCTCGAAGACCCTCGAACCGGACAACCGCCAGCCGACCGAGCCAACGAATTCCGTTCAGCAATTCAGTCGCACCTGGTGAGCGGCTTGGCGATTGGGCAGAGTGCCGGGCCTTTTCCGCAGACTGATGACGGCTCGGTGACCACCTACGCAGGTCCGGCAGGCTGGCTTTTGGGAGGCAAGCGAGCGGAGCTCGTGCGGCAGCACCGTATGAGAGTCGCCGCGCTGGTAGCCGCCGATCGGGCAGAGTGCCGGCCGATCGGAGTTCGGTGATCCGTTCAGCAACTCGCTGCCGGGCACACGTCCTGCCACGTCCACAGCTCGGGTCGATGCCGCGCTGAGCAATCCAGGAGACCGGCGACTGCCGATAGCGCGTGGGTGCCGCCGACGCGCCGGTCCGGCGGCGGAACAGAGCTTAGGACCGTAGCGCGGCGGTGGCGCGCACGCGCCGCCGCAGGCGCTCTTGACTCTATATAGCGAAATTCAGCAACCACTCCGTGAAGTGACGGGCGCTGGCGAACTGCTCGACAGTGTGTAGCTGCCTGTCCCTGCCGCGTGTTCGTGGTGAGTGTCCGGCTGGGTCTGGACGGTTCGGCAGTGATGGGGCTGGGCGGTGATTGTGCGGGAGCTGCGCAGCTGGGGCACGAACAGTGTCGCGGTAGCTCAAATCATTCGACTGCCGATGCTCGGCGTTGGGGCCACCTCCAGCTCAGGGGCGGTTTGGCAGCTGGTCCAAGCCGCATCGCGCCGAGGAAGGAGGCGGTGGGAGATGGCGAAACATCGCCGGAGCAAAACAAAGGCCCCGGTCGACTACGGCATCGTCTTGATCAGTGCTGCCGTGATCGCCGGGGCGCTCATGTTTCATGCAATCATGATTTCAGGATGGATAGATATAGCCGAGTGGCCACAGCTTCGGCATCCTCCATGATGGGATCGGCGTACGTCCGAGCACCAGGCAGGTTTGCGGCGTAGGTACGGGCTGCTGTCGCCAACACGGACATGAGCCCAGATGAACGTTGGATTGGGGCCTTTGCCGCCCAGGCCAGATGTTTTGCTCCCTCGGGAAGTTGAGCGTCACACGCCGTCCGAAGTGCGAGTTTGTCAGTCATGCGCCCGTTGTGCTCACCGAAAAGCGCTGTCGGGGCGAAGCATTCGGCGATTTGCCACCACCGGACGGTCTGGAAGACATGAATCAGCCGATCGGCGTACTGGTCTAACAGAGCTGGATAGAAGTCTGGGACCAGACGTTCGTAGCGGAAGTTCGCAGCTGACTCGGTGCGAATCAGCTGGTCGATTTCGGTCCGTGCCTCAGAAGAGGACACCGGGTAAGTGAGCTTCCGGCCACCGCCGAGGATGGCATCGGCACCGCTGCCGCTGAGGATTGCACCTAGATCTGCGATCGCGTCAAAGCTCCGACGGGCCGCGAGTAATGGAATGCCAGCAGTGACTTCCCAGAGCTCAGACGTGTCGAGACGGCGCATCACTTCGCGCGATAGGTCGCTGACCTCGTTGACGTTCAAACGGATGACGTCGTGCCGTAGCCCCAGGACGGAGGCAGCGGCAGCCGCGTTTGCTTCATCGGTTTGCCCCTCGGTCACGATGGTGATCGCCACGGGCTTGGCACCGAGCTCGACTGCAACTGCGGCAACATAGATGGAATCGACGCCGCCGCTCAGCAACACAGCTGGTGTCCCGCCAAACTTGTCCAGGACGGCCGCAATTCGCGAGCGAGTTTCCAGGGCAACGGCCTGTGCTGCCTCCCGGGGGTCGGTAATGGTGCGGAGGTCCGGATTCGGCTTCGCGATGTCACCGAGCAGATCGGTCACGAATTGCAGCGGCTCGGATGTTTGCGGGACCAAGTTGGAGTCGTTGATCATGTCCACCGTTCCAGTTGCGTTGTGTAGATCAGTCGGTGCCGATCGCCGGGGAGAACAAAGTCGCTGAACTCGACAACCTGCCCGTTGATGTCCCGCATTGTCTTGCGCACTGCGAAAACGGCTGTGCCAGGAAGCAATCCAAGCTGATCGATTTCTTCGGGCGAAGGCAGTCGTGTCGTTATGTCTTCGACGACCTGGTCGACTTCGATACCCAGTGTGGATAGTTGGTGCATCGTTCCGCCCGGCCACGGCTCGTTCCGCGGATCGAGCAGATCGGGATTCTTGCTGACCGTATCCAGGACGAGGTACGAGACGCCGGTGCTCAACGGCACATCTTCGTCGACGAACCGGGACCGGTACGTTCGCTGAAGCAGTTGAGTGCCAGCAGGAACGCCGAAGACCTTGGCCACAGGTTCGGTCGCAGGGCCAGTTTCGTACTCCGTCGAGAAGGCGAACTCGTCGGTTCGATGGCCGGTGTCGGTCTCGGCGCTGCCGTTCTGACGACGTTCCTGCTCCGAGCTATGGACCATCGCCTTCTCGCGGTGGTGGCGGTCGTTGCGGCGAACGACTTTCAAACGCGGTGTCCTTACGAACGTGCCGACACCATGCTTGGCCTCCAGGATTCCCTCGGTGCGGAGAACGGATAGGGCCTGGCGAAGAGTCGGGATGCTGACCTTGTAGCGCTTGATCAGCTCGGCCTCTCCGGGTATCCGAGTGCCAGGAAGTAGCTCCCCCGCAACGATCCGGCGGCGCAGGTCGTCAGAGATTAGCTCGTACTTTGCAGGCATTGCATCCCTTCTCCCTCTTGAGGACCTATTCATCTTAAGTCCTCTGTAGGTCTTGACTTGATCCACGGCCATCTTCTATGGTCCTATAGAAGTTAGTCCTATATAGGACCCCCACAATACTGACATACAGGAGCTGATTTCAATGGCACTCAAGGGCTACCGCTTCCCGATCTCTCACTCCGAAGCCTTTCCTATGGGCTTGGTCCTGGTCGGTCCGATCGAGCCGCTGACCAAGTACAACCAGGACCGTAATGCTGCCCCTGAGCAGCGTTACGACTTCGATCCGAAGACCGGCGCCGGTACGGGCCTGCTGATGTGGAAGGCCACGGTCACCGATCCGTCGGAGACAAATTCCAAGCGCGCCAGCTTTCAGCTGATCTTCCTGGCGGAGGTTCAGCCGGTGCCCTCTACTCCTGAGGTGTTGCCGGGTATGCGTCAGGTTGAGCTGGAGGGTTTGCTGGCCGAGCCGCGCGTGATGGGTCAGGGTGAGTTCAAGTACCAGGGCTTCAATTTCTATGCCGGTGGTATCAAGGGCGATAACTCTGGTGCGAAGGTCAGCCAGCCTGCCGCGTCGAAGGCTGCGTGATTGCCATGTCGCACATGTCCACCTCGGCGGGGTCCTGCGATCGAGTCGCCGCTGTCTATCACCCGGCCACGACCACCAAGGACGGTTACACCCGTCCGGCGACGGTGTGGATCGGCCTGGAAAGCACCCTCAGCAGTACGCACGCGACGATGTTTCTGGACATCGATCACGTGCGTGAACTGGCGCAGCGGTTGCCGGAACTGCTGATGGCTCACGATGCGGCCGAACATGCCCGCACCGAACAGGCTGCCGCCGAGAAGTCCGTGGCCGAGTCCAAGGCGGCGTGACGATGAGCACGGCGGATCGGCAGTCCAAGGGAATGGCGTGGGCTCGCTGGTCCGCCGTTCTCGTTGTCGTGGTTATCGGTGTTGCCGCGTTCGTGTTGTCGTTCGCGGCGTTGCAGGACCTCGCGGTGAAGGCTCGTACTCCTGAACGGCTGGCGTGGCTGTTCCCGGTCATTGTGGACGGCACCATCATTCAGGCCACCATCGCGCTGCTGGTGTTGGCCGACAGTGATGACCGGAAGTGGTTCGAGCGTGTCCTGGTTGCTGGGGCTGCGGTTTCGATCGGTGGCAACGTCGCTCACGCTGTGGTGTCTGGTCATGGTGTGGGTGCTGCTGTCCTGGCGGTGATCGCCCCGGCTGCTCTGTTGATCGATACGCATGGTCTGGCGGTGCTGTTGCGCACTCATCGATCGGTTCCGATCGAATCGGCTGAGCCTGTAACGGATTCCGTGCCTGCGGAAACCTCATTCCCCGAACCTCCGATCGCCGAACTTGTCGTCGCTGAACCTCCGATCGCCGAACTTGTGGTCGCTGAACCCTCGACCCCGGAGCCTGCCTCGGTGCCGGTGAAGTCTCCGATTCCTCCGATGCCTGTCCGGCCTGTCGCACCGCCTGTGCGTGTGGCTCGGTCTTTCCAACCTCCGCGTCCGGCCCCGGTTCGGCCGGTCGCTGCTTCCTGAAAGGTGTTGATTAGCAATGGATTTTATGCACAAGTGCGAGGGCTACTGGGTCTCGCGTGAGATCTATGACGTCGTTGAGTATCGAGTGGGTGGTACCAAGATTGCGGGTTACGGCTCGCCGGGTGTCCGCTTCAACAGTGAGGCGTTCGGACCGATCGCGCCGAAGGATTCGATCCTGGTGACCTTCGGTGGCAGCGACCTGCACAGCTCTGGTGGCCTATGCCCGGACTTGGTTATGCCCGTCGAGTCTGCGGTGTCGTTGATTTCGCTGCTGCGTGCCGCAGTGACTGACGCCCTGATCGCTGAGGGGCAAGAACTGGAACCGATCCCGTTCGTCGACGTCACGGCCGAGAAGTGCACCTGCCCATATTGCGCCTACATGCAGGATCGGTCATGAGTTTGGCAACCATGTTGCCCCCGCTGGCTGCGATTGCTGGTGGTGTGGGTATGGCGGCTCGGATGGCGTACTGGTCACGGCAGAAACCGGTTCCGCGTGAGGAGACGGTCGCGGATTGGGTGGCTGCGGCACCGGTCGAGTTGAAGACTTCGATCTTGGTGTTCTGCGATCGCCAGCAAGAGTTGATGCTGTGGAGTGAGCTGAATCTCGGGTCGATCAAAGACGGATTCCCCACGGTCTTGAATGTCGAGTACACCGTCCACGGGCTGGATGTGGACGTGCAGATGCGTGGCGGCCATAAGCTGTCGGACTGGACAGATCAGAACACTCTGGACGCGTTCGCCCAGTACATCAGTGTTCCCGAGGTGACTGCGCTGTCGTCGTTTCCCGGATTCATCCGCGTCCAGGTCAGGGTGGCGGACACTCTCGCTGACCCGTCCCCGGTGCCGTTGATGGTTGCTGATGATGTGGACTTGGAGGCGGTTGCCTCGGGTGTGTTCGAGGATGGCGAGACCTGGAGTGTTCCGGTCCAGGGCCGTCACATCCTGATTGCTGGCGGTATGGGTGCGGGTAAGTCGAGTCTGTTGTGGTCGCTGGTCAACGGGATGGGTCCGGCGATCCGTTCCGGTCGGGTGGACTTGCGGGTGATCGACCCGAAGGGCGGCATGGAACTGGGGTTCCTGGAACCCTTGTGCACCCGGTTCGCCTGCACCGGCGAAGAAGAAATGGTCGGACTCCTGGAAGAGACCGTCAAAGACCTCCAAGAAGCCACCCAACGCTATCGGGGCAAGGTCCGCAAACCCGTTCCTACACCCGAGAACCCGCTTGTCGTCACGATCATCGATGAAGCGGCCGCTCTGTCGGCGTTCTCCACCCCGAAGATGCAGGATCGTTTCGAACGCGCTCACGGTCTGCTGCTCTCACAGGGACGCGCACCGCTGTACTCGGTGATCGAGACAGTGATCGATCCGTCGAAAGAGAATGTGCCGCAACGGCAGCTGCTTCCGTATCGGGTCGGGATGCGCATGGACGAAGCCGCCCAGGTAGCCATGATCCACGGCCAGGGTGCCCGTAATCGCGGCTCCTACTGCGACCAGATACCGCACACGACGACCCGGGGTGTGCTACGTGCAGGAAGACGGCAAGGCAGGTTTCCGGCGGGCTCGGGCGTTCATGGTCACCGATGCTGATGTGGACCGGATCGTGGCGCAGTACAAGCCGATTCCCCGCCCGGTCGACCTGGACGCGTTCGCCCAGGAGCGTGCGGCATGAAAACCGGGCTCGTCACCGAGGTGCATGTGGTCATCTACTGCGACGTCTGCGGTGACGTCTACTCCGAAACCGACAGCGAGTCGACCTGTTTCGACTCCACCAACCACGCTGTCGGCTACCTCAACGCTCGATCCGCTGGTGTCGGCTGGATCTATGACGGCGACAAGGTCATCTGCGACGGCTGCCAAGCATTGGCCCGCTGCACCGAAGCTGGCCACACCTTCCCCGACCGTCGTGTCACCGTGCGGCGGCTCAACAAAACCACCCGTTCCCGCACCTGCATCGTGTGCGGCATCTTCGAAATCGAGGCCCTGCCATGAACACCAGCCACCGTTACGACGACAACGTCATCGACCTGCAAGCACGCCGCCGCTGCCAGCTGCAAGCCCGTGGCCTCGACCCCGTCACGGTCGCGGTTCACCTGTTCGCCGAAACCGGGACACTCCCGGCCTGGGGCACCGATGACTACGACGGTGGGGACTGGGCGGCATGAACAGCCACGAGTCCTCACACAGCTATTGGAAGCCGGAGCGGGGCATGGACTTTCACCGAGTACTGGTCGCCGCCGATCGTGGGCATCTGCGGGAATCGTGCGAGGTATTCGCCAACTACCTTCCCGACGCCATCCAGGATCGGCAGATTCAGGTGACCCTGCACAAAGAACACAACTTCGCCGCTGTGCTGCATCTGGCCATGACCGTCGACGACGCCATCGCGGTAGTTGGTGTGCTACAAGCCGCAATCCGGCAGGCCACAGGCGGCAAGCGCGACTGGGAAGACCTGCCATGACCGGCACTGCGAATCCTGTTTCGCGACACCCGAATCCAACGAATCCGATCGTTGCGAAGGCAGCAGCGTCGATCCGGAAACCACGCCCGAAACGCAAGGACCTGCACGAACCCTGCCGGAACCAACTCGCCTTGTTCGAACCCGCACCCGAAGGGAGGCCACCGAAATGATCTGGCGGATTATCTCCCCGGTTCGTGCCCGCTACCTCGCCTGGTATCGCTACCGGCGTCGTTGGACCCGCCTCATGACCGCCGCCCGCCTCACCCTCACTGCGGACGGCACTACCCGAGTCCCGCGCTTGTTGTCGGTCCGTATCGGTGACACCGCCGACCGGGTCCGGGTTCGGATGCTCGACGGGCACTGCCCCGCCGACTACGAAAACCGCACCACCCACCTCGCCAACACCTTCGGCGCCCACGGCTGCGACGCCGCCGTCATCGGCCCCGGAACAGTGGAAATCGTTCTCTACCAACATGATTCACCCGAATTCCCCGCCCTGTCGAACGGCCTGAAGGACGCGGCATAACCAGCACGACCAACGGAGGCCGGACCGGGAACACCAACCCTGATCCGGCCTCCGGGTCATTCACCCGGCAAACCGCAGCCATGCAGTACTCGACCAGACCACCGAAAATGGAAGGGGGACAACACGTTATGACCGCACCGATTATCGGTATCGCCCCCGCGCGGGAAACCGCTGCCGATCGACGCGCGATGCCCGATATCAGCGATATCGCCGAATCCGCCGCCGAGAAGGAAGGCGTGTGTGCTCGCGTTGTTCCTATGCGGGCGTTCGACCCGATCACCTCCCGCACCTCCTACGTCGGTGCCCCCTGTAAGTCCACCAACGCCACCACCTGCCCGGCGTGTGCTAAAGCGAACCGCTACCTGCGCATGACCCAGCTGCGTGATGGCTGGTGCACCGAACACGAACCCGCCGACACCACCACCGAACCCACCCAAGACCAACGCGATGTCCTGGCTGCTCGTGCGGAGCTGTTCAACGAGTACCACGACGCACGCGGTGACGGTGACGATGAACTCGCGGATGCGATCAAGGCTTTGGTGGCCGACCTCGATATCGAGTTGCGGGAACTGGGTGTGCGTGGACAACTCCCGCCGCTGGACCCCAAGCCCCGCCGCAAAGCCAAGTCCACTCGTCGTCGTGACGACGTGCCCGACCTGCCCCGTAGGAAGGTCAACAAGGCCCTCACCGTGGGCACTGCGTACGCGGACGGCAAGTATCGGCCCTCAACGTTCTTCACCCTCACGCTGCCGTCCTACGGGCACATCAACAAGGTCCGCGACCCGAAGACCGGCAAGATGGTGTCCGACGGTTCCCCGCGTGACCCCGAGTCCTACGACTACACCCGTCAAGCTCGCGACACGATCCACCTCGCCAAGTTGTTCGACCGGTGGATGCAGAACCTTCGCCGTGCGGTCGGCTGGAACGTGCAGTACTGGGCGTCGGTGGAACCGCAGCGTCGTGGTGCCCCGCACTTGCACATCGCTATTCGGGGTTCGATCTCCTCGCAGCTGCTGTATCAGGTCACTGCGGCAACCTACGTCAATGTCTGGTGGCCGCACTTCGACCAGCCCGTGTACGGCAGCGACAACATGCCGGTGTGGGACTACACCGCCGGTACTTTCACCGACCCGCGCACCCGTAAGCCGCTGACTTACTGGGACGACGCGCTGGAGACGATGGATTCGGTCGACGACCTCGAACCGGCTCACACCCTCAAGTTCGGTGGTCAGTCCAAGGCGGTGCAGGTCCTGGGCGGCAGCGACAAAATGGACATCAAGGTCCGGTATCTGACGAAGTACCTCACCAAGTCCATCGGGGAAGTCCTCGAGACCGACTCGACCCGCGTTGCCGTGCATTACGACCGGCTCCACGCCGAGCTGCAACACACTCCGTGCTCGCCTCGGTGTGGTGTGTGGTTGCGCTACGGCATCGTCCCCAAGGGTGCCAGCGAGAAGACCCAACCGGGTAAATGCAAGGGCAACGCGCACCGTCGTGACTCTCTCGGCCTGCCCGGTCGACGCTGCCTGAACTCGGGTAAGTGGTCGGGCAAAACGATTCCCGATCACAAGGCCGATCGCCTCGACTTCGTGCGCTCCGAGCTCGCCCGTGTCGGCATCGTCAAACCCGACACCTCACACCTGCGTATCACCCCGGTCGGACCTACCGACAAGGACGCACCACCTCGTTCCCATCTGGTCATGGCACTCGTCGCCGCCCGCATCAACCAACGCGCCGAGTACACAAACGCCCGCCTCGAGATGACCGAAGGTCCACCAGGCGACGGTGATGTTTCACGCGAAACCGTTGTGCCACAACAGAGTTCGTTCGTTCAGCAATCCGCAGCATAGGGAGGAATCCGAGATGAACACCGAAGACACGTACCTGAGGGCCAAGGACTGCGAAGCCCTCACCGGTATCCCCGAGGCCACCTGGCGGTGGTGGGCACACGTCGGACAGGGACCAGCAAGCTTCAAACTCAGCGCTCGCCGTCGGGTGTGGCGAAAGTCTGTCGTCCTGGCCTGGATCGAGGAGCGGGAGCGGCTCACCAGCACGCAGGCAGCAGCCTGATGAGCACGTCACCGCGTCGCCATCGACGTTCAGGAGTTGAGCCGCGCTGGTTCAAGACTGTGACCGTCGTGAGCGAGGATGGCACGACAACCCGCGAACAGGTGCCGTCAGCGAACCACGGCAAGGGCAAGAAATGGCGGGCGCGCTACGTCGATGACCAGGGCAACGAGCACGCCAAAGGGTTCGACCGCAAGACCGATGCGCAAGCCTGGCTGAACGCGCAGATGTCCACGCTCGTCCAGGGCACTCACGTATCGCCACGGGATGCACAAC
>NZ_JAJFZM010000015.1 GCF_020733705.1 Nocardia australiensis | reverse complement strand
TTCGGTCGAGGGGGTCTGACTGAGGGCGTCTCGATCACGGCTGTGGTGGGCGTCAAGGGTGGGCTTGTCCCATCACGTAGTGACGCCGTAGGCGCCCTTGATGCCCGCCGCAGCCGTGATAGCCCTCAGATCAGTCAGACCACCTCGACCGAAAAGGAACCGGGGATGCGGCTACGTCGGCCACACCGCCCACCACGACTGAGAGCTGCCCTGCTGGCCTGCCCACCAGCTCCGCACCGACCCGGCGACTACTGCAACCGCTGCTGGTTCACCTACCCACCGCCGAGTTCCGGGACATGCTCGACTGCCATGTGACCCACCCGATTGGGGGCTTCGGCCCCCGCCCTGCGAACCACCCACCCAAAGCGACGATCCCGGGTTTCTCGAAGACCCTCGAACCGGACAACCGCCAGCCGACCGAGCCAACGAATTCCGTTCAGCAATTCAGTCGCACCTGGTGAGCGGCTTGGCGATTGGGCAGAGTGCCGGGCCTTTTCCGCAGACTGATGACGGCTCGGTGACCACCTACGCAGGTCCGGCAGGCTGGCTTTTGGGAGGCAAGCGAGCGGAGCTCGTGCGGCAGCACCGTATGAGAGTCGCCGCGCTGGTAGCCGCCGATCGGGCAGAGTGCCGGCCGATCGGAGTTCGGTGATCCGTTCAGCAACTCGCTGCCGGGCACACGTCCTGCCACGTCCACAGCTCGGGTCGATGCCGCGCTGAGCAATCCAGGAGACCGGCGACTGCCGATAGCGCGTGGGTGCCGCCGACGCGCCGGTCCGGCGGCGGAACAGAGCTTAGGACCGTAGCGCGGCGGTGGCGCGCACGCGCCGCCGCAGGCGCTCTTGACTCTATATAGCGAAATTCAGCAACCACTCCGTGAAGTGACGGGCGCTGGCGAACTGCTCGACAGTGTGTAGCTGCCTGTCCCTGCCGCGTGTTCGTGTGTGAGTGTCCGGCTGGGTCTGGACGGTTCGCAGTGATGGGGCTGGGCGGTGATTGTGCGGGAGCTGCGCAGCTGGGCACGAACAGTGTCGCGGTAGCTCAAATCATTCGACTGCCGATGCTCGGCGTTGGGGCCACCTCCAGCTCAGGGGCGGTTTGGCAGCTGGTCCAAGCCGCATCGCGCCGAGGAAGGAGGCGGTGGGAGATGGCGAAACATCGCCGGAGCAAAACAAAGGCCCCGGTCGACTACGGCATCGTCTTGATCAGTGCTGCCGTGATCGCCGGGGCGCTCATGTTTCATGCAATCATGATTTCAGGATGGATAGATATAGCCGAGTGGCCACAGCTTCGGCATCCTCCATGATGGGATCGGCGTACGTCCGAGCACCAGGCAGGTTTGCGGCGTAGGTACGGGCTGCTGTCGCCAACACGGACATGAGCCCAGATGAACGTTGGATTGGGGCCTTTGCCGCCCAGGCCAGATGTTTTGCTCCCTCGGGAAGTTGAGCGTCACACGCCGTCCGAAGTGCGAGTTTGTCAGTCATGCGCCCGTTGTGCTCACCGAAAAGCGCTGTCGGGGCGAAGCATTCGGCGATTTGCCACCACCGGACGGTCTGGAAGACATGAATCAGCCGATCGGCGTACTGGTCTAACAGAGCTGGATAGAAGTCTGGGACCAGACGTTCGTAGCGGAAGTTCGCAGCTGACTCGGTGCGAATCAGCTGGTCGATTTCGGTCCGTGCCTCAGAAGAGGACACCGGGTAAGTGAGCTTCCGGCCACCGCCGAGGATGGCATCGGCACCGCTGCCGCTGAGGATTGCACCTAGATCTGCGATCGCGTCAAAGCTCCGACGGGCCGCGAGTAATGGAATGCCAGCAGTGACTTCCCAGAGCTCAGACGTGTCGAGACGGCGCATCACTTCGCGCGATAGGTCGCTGACCTCGTTGACGTTCAAACGGATGACGTCGTGCCGTAGCCCCAGGACGGAGGCAGCGGCAGCCGCGTTTGCTTCATCGGTTTGCCCCTCGGTCACGATGGTGATCGCCACGGGCTTGGCACCGAGCTCGACTGCAACTGCGGCAACATAGATGGAATCGACGCCGCCGCTCAGCAACACAGCTGGTGTCCCGCCAAACTTGTCCAGGACGGCCGCAATTCGCGAGCGAGTTTCCAGGGCAACGGCCTGTGCTGCCTCCCGGGGGTCGGTAATGGTGCGGAGGTCCGGATTCGGCTTCGCGATGTCACCGAGCAGATCGGTCACGAATTGCAGCGGCTCGGATGTTTGCGGGACCAAGTTGGAGTCGTTGATCATGTCCACCGTTCCAGTTGCGTTGTGTAGATCAGTCGGTGCCGATCGCCGGGAGAACAAAGTCGCTGAACTCGACAACCTGCCCGTTGATGTCCCGCATTGTCTTGCGCACTGCGAAAACGGCTGTGCAGGAAGCAATCCAAGCTGATCGATTTCTTCGGGCGAAGGCGTCGTGTCGTTATGTTCGACGACCTGGTCGACTTCGATACCAGTGTGGATAGTTGGTGCATCGTTCCGCCCGGCCACGGCTCGTTCGCGGATCGAGCAGGGATTCTTGGACCGTATCCAGGACGAGGTACGAGACGCCGGTGCTCAACGGCACATCTTCGTCGACGAACCGGACCGGTACGTTCGCTGAAGCAGTTGAGTGCCAGCAGGAACGCCGAAGACCTTGGCCACAGGTTCGGTCGCAGGGCCAGTTTCGTACTCCGTCGAAGGCGAACTCGTCGGTTCGATGGCCGTGTCGGTCTCGGCGCTGCCGTTCTGACGACGTTCCTGCTCCGAGCTATGGACCATCGCCTTCTCGCGGTGGTGGCGGTCGTTGCGGCGAACGACTTTCAAACGCGGTGTCCTTACGAACGTGCCGACACCATGCTTGGCCTCCAGGACCTCGGTGCGCGAGAACGGATAGGGCCTGGCGAAGAGTCGGGATGCTGACCTTGTAGCGCTTGATCAGCTCGGCCTCTCCGGTATCCGAGTGCCAGGAAGTAGCTCCCCCGCAACGATCCGGCGGCGCAGGTCAGAGATTAGCTCGAACTGCGTGCAGGACGTTTGTAGGTGACGGCTGCAATCGGATCAAGCGCTTGACCTGCGGGTTTTGCCGTTGGCATCGTTGGCTGGATATGGGTGGGTCCGCGCCTACTGCGGACGGATTGCGGACAAGGCCGGTCGGGACATCCCAACCGGCCTTTCCCATGCCTTGACCACGGTTGGCCCTGTCCTGGTTGGGTTGCGCACACATCGGAACTGCCCTGAACTTGGTGGCGGGGCTGAGCACTGTGGATGCCTCGTAACGACGAGACCAAGCGGCCGAAGGTCGCTATCCGTATGCCAAGCAAGCAGGGCGAAAAGGGGCCGAAGCCCCCAATCGAGTGGGTCACATGTAGCGGTCGAGCATGTCCTGGAACTCGGCGGTGGTGACCTTGTAGGTGAACCAGCAGCGGTTGCAGTAGTCGCCGTAGTCGGTGCGGAGCTGGTGGGCAGGACGAAGGCAGTTCTCGCAGTCGTAGTGGGCGGTGTGGCCGACGTAGCTGAGCATTTTCGGTTCCTT
>NZ_JAJFZM010000013.1 GCF_020733705.1 Nocardia australiensis | reverse complement strand
GAAGCCCTCACCGGTATCCCCGAGGCCACCTGGCGGTGGTGGGCACACGTCGGACAGGGACCAGCAAGCTTCAAACTCAGCGCTCGCCGTCGGGTGTGGCGAAAGTCTGTCGTCCTGGCCTGGATCGAGGAGCGGGAGCGGCTCACCAGCACGCAGGCAGCAGCCTGATGAGCACGTCACCGCGTCGCCATCGACGTTCAGGAGTTGAGCCGCGCTGGTTCAAGACTGTGACCGTCGTGAGCGAGGATGGCACGACAACCCGCGAACAGGTGCCGTCAGCGAACCACGGCAAGGGCAAGAAATGGCGGGCGCGCTACGTCGATGACCAGGGCAACGAGCACGCCAAAGGGTTCGACCGCAAGACCGATGCGCAAGCCTGGCTGAACGCGCAGATGTCCACGCTCGTCCAGGGCACTCACGTATCGCCACGGGATGCACAACTGACCATGCAAGAGTGGTGCGATCTCTGGATTCAGGGCTACGCAGTTCATCGTGACTCGACCGTTCGGCAAGCCAAGGTTCATATCAAGCTGATCACGCATGAGTTCGGTATGGTGCCCTTGGCTGCCGTCCGGCCATCCTCGGTGAAGTCTTGGGTAGCAAAACTGAAGACTGAGAAGCGTGAGCCGAGCTACGTCTACGCCGTGCATTCGCGCCTCTCGCAGATCATGAGCGACGCAGTGCATGAGGGCCTACTGGTCCGCAACCCATGCTCGCGCCGAACCGCGCCCCCGATGGGCAAGCAGAAGCCGTATGTCGCTACAACGCAACAGGTTTGGGCGATCTACGATGCGTTCCCGAAGCACCTACAGGCGTCCGTTCTGCTCGGTGCATTCGCCGGTCTTCGGGTCGCTGAGGTGTCCGCGCTCAAGGTCGCCGATATCGACCTCATGCGGGGCGTGGTGAACCCCAAGCAGCAATGGAAGGACGAACCGCTCAAGACCGACGCGAGCCAGACACCGATACCGATACCGAGGGAACTGGCGTTGCTGCTGTCGGCGTCAGTTAAGAAGTGGCCTGGCGAACACATGGTGACCGATGGCATGGGCAACCCTGCGCCACCCTGGCACATCGATCGCGCCCTCCGTGCGGTGCGGAACGCGGGCAAGGTGCAGTCATTGCCCGAGGAGTTCAGCTTCCACGACTTCCGGCACTACTTCGCGTCGCTGCTCATCTCCAAGAAGGCGGACATCAAGACCGTGCAAGTCCGCCTCCGCCACGCCAGCGCCAAGACCACGCTCGACACCTACGGGCACCTGTGGCCGGACGCGGACGAGTCCACCCGAACCGCAATCGGTGAGGTGATCGCGGAACGGATGGACTCGGGTACTGCTACTGCGGATGAACTGCGGACGGAGGACCAGGGTTAGATGCTCAGCCGCAGGTCAAGCCCCCAATACGACTTACACGTCGAAGTACAGCTCGAACTGCGTGCAGGACGTTTGTAGGTGACGGCTGCAATCGGATCAAGCGCTTGACCTGCGGGTTTTGCCGTTGGCATCGTTGGCTGGATATGGGTGGGTCCGCGCCTACTGCGGACGGATTGCGGACAAGGCCGGTCGGGACATCCCAACCGGCCTTTCCCATGCCTTGACCACGGTTGGCCCTGTCCTGGTTGGGTTGCGCACACATCGGAACTGCCCTGAACTTGGTGGCGGGGCTGAGCACTGTGGATGCCTCGTAACGACGAGACCAAGCGGCCGAAGGTCGCTATCCGTATGCCAAGCAAGCAGGGCGAAAAGGGGCCGAAGCCCCCAATCGAGTGGGTCACATGTAGCGGTCGAGCATGTCCTGGAACTCGGCGGTGGTGACCTTGTAGGTGAACCAGCAGCGGTTGCAGTAGTCGCCGTAGTCGGTGCGGAGCTGGTGGGCAGGACGAAGGCAGTTCTCGCAGTCGTAGTGGGCGGTGTGGCCGACGTAGCTGAGCATTTTCGGTTCCTTTTCGGTCGAGGGGGTCTGACTGAGGGCGTCTCGATCACGGCTGTGGTGGGCGTCAAGGGTGGGCTTGTCCCATCACGTAGTGACGCCGTAGGCGCCCTTGATGCCCGCCGCAGCCGTGATAGCCCTCAGATCAGTCAGACCACCTCGACCGAAAAGGAACCGGGGATGCGGCTACGTCGGCCACACCGCCCACCACGACTGAGAGCTGCCCTGCTGGCCTGCCCACCAGCTCCGCACCGACCCGGCGACTACTGCAACCGCTGCTGGTTCACCTACCCACCGCCGAGTTCCGGGACATGCTCGACTGCCATGTGACCCACCCGATTGGGGGCTTCGGCCCCCGCCCTGCGAACCACCCACCCAAAGCGACGATCCCGGGTTTCTCGAAGACCCTCGAACCGGACAACCGCCAGCCGACCGAGCCAACGAATTCCGTTCAGCAATTCAGTCGCACCTGGTGAGCGGCTTGGCGATTGGGCAGAGTGCCGGGCCTTTTCCGCAGACTGATGACGGCTCGGTGACCACCTACGCAGGTCCGGCAGGCTGGCTTTTGGGAGGCAAGCGAGCGGAGCTCGTGCGGCAGCACCGTATGAGAGTCGCCGCGCTGGTAGCCGCCGATCGGGCAGAGTGCCGGCCGATCGGAGTTCGGTGATCCGTTCAGCAACTCGCTGCCGGGCACACGTCCTGCCACGTCCACAGCTCGGGTCGATGCCGCGCTGAGCAATCCAGGAGACCGGCGACTGCCGATAGCGCGTGGGTGCCGCCGACGCGCCGGTCCGGCGGCGGAACAGAGCTTAGGACCGTAGCGCGGCGGTGGCGCGCACGCGCCGCCGCAGGCGCTCTTGACTCTATATAGCGAAATTCAGCAACCACTCCGTGAAGTGACGGGCGCTGGCGAACTGCTCGACAGTGTGTAGCTGCCTGTCCCTGCCGCGTGTTCGTGGTGAGTGTCCGGCTGGGTCTGGACGGTTCGGCAGTGATGGGGCTGGGCGGTGATTGTGCGGGAGCTGCGCAGCTGGGGCACGAACAGTGTCGCGGTAGCTCAAATCATTCGACTGCCGATGCTCGGCGTTGGGGCCACCTCCAGCTCAGGGGCGGTTTGGCAGCTGGTCCAAGCCGCATCGCGCCGAGGAAGGAGGCGGTGGGAGATGGCGAAACATCGCCGGAGCAAAACAAAGGCCCCGGTCGACTACGGCATCGTCTTGATCAGTGCTGCCGTGATCGCCGGGGCGCTCATGTTTCATGCAATCATGATTTCAGGATGGATAGATATAGCCGAGTGGCCACAGCTTCGGCATCCTCCATGATGGGATCGGCGTACGTCCGAGCACCAGGCAGGTTTGCGGCGTAGGTACGGGCTGCTGTCGCCAACACGGACATGAGCCCAGATGAACGTTGGATTGGGGCCTTTGCCGCCCAGGCCAGATGTTTTGCTCCCTCGGGAAGTTGAGCGTCACACGCCGTCCGAAGTGCGAGTTTGTCAGTCATGCGCCCGTTGTGCTCACCGAAAAGCGCTGTCGGGGCGAAGCATTCGGCGATTTGCCACCACCGGACGGTCTGGAAGACATGAATCAGCCGATCGGCGTACTGGTCTAACAGAGCTGGATAGAAGTCTGGGACCAGACGTTCGTAGCGGAAGTTCGCAGCTGACTCGGTGCGAATCAGCTGGTCGATTTCGGTCCGTGCCTCAGAAGAGGACACCGGGTAAGTGAGCTTCCGGCCACCGCCGAGGATGGCATCGGCACCGCTGCCGCTGAGGATTGCACCTAGATCTGCGATCGCGTCAAAGCTCCGACGGGCCGCGAGTAATGGAATGCCAGCAGTGACTTCCCAGAGCTCAGACGTGTCGAGACGGCGCATCACTTCGCGCGATAGGTCGCTGACCTCGTTGACGTTCAAACGGATGACGTCGTGCCGTAGCCCCAGGACGGAGGCAGCGGCAGCCGCGTTTGCTTCATCGGTTTGCCCCTCGGTCACGATGGTGATCGCCACGGGCTTGGCACCGAGCTCGACTGCAACTGCGGCAACATAGATGGAATCGACGCCGCCGCTCAGCAACACAGCTGGTGTCCCGCCAAACTTGTCCAGGACGGCCGCAATTCGCGAGCGAGTTTCCAGGGCAACGGCCTGTGCTGCCTCCCGGGGGTCGGTAATGGTGCGGAGGTCCGGATTCGGCTTCGCGATGTCACCGAGCAGATCGGTCACGAATTGCAGCGGCTCGGATGTTTGCGGGACCAAGTTGGAGTCGTTGATCATGTCCACCGTTCCAGTTGCGTTGTGTAGATCAGTCGGTGCCGATCGCCGGGGAGAACAAAGTCGCTGAACTCGACAACCTGCCCGTTGATGTCCCGCATTGTCTTGCGCACTGCGAAAACGGCTGTGCCAGGAAGCAATCCAAGCTGATCGATTTCTTCGGGCGAAGGCAGTCGTGTCGTTATGTCTTCGACGACCTGGTCGACTTCGATACCCAGTGTGGATAGTTGGTGCATCGTTCCGCCCGGCCACGGCTCGTTCCGCGGATCGAGCAGATCGGGATTCTTGCTGACCGTATCCAGGACGAGGTACGAGACGCCGGTGCTCAACGGCACATCTTCGTCGACGAACCGGGACCGGTACGTTCGCTGAAGCAGTTGAGTGCCAGCAGGAACGCCGAAGACCTTGGCCACAGGTTCGGTCGCAGGGCCAGTTTCGTACTCCGTCGAGAAGGCGAACTCGTCGGTTCGATGGCCGGTGTCGGTCTCGGCGCTGCCGTTCTGACGACGTTCCTGCTCCGAGCTATGGACCATCGCCTTCTCGCGGTGGTGGCGGTCGTTGCGGCGAACGACTTTCAAACGCGGTGTCCTTACGAACGTGCCGACACCATGCTTGGCCTCCAGGATTCCCTCGGTGCGGAGAACGGATAGGGCCTGGCGAAGAGTCGGGATGCTGACCTTGTAGCGCTTGATCAGCTCGGCCTCTCCGGGTATCCGAGTGCCAGGAAGTAGCTCCCCCGCAACGATCCGGCGGCGCAGGTCGTCAGAGATTAGCTCGAACTGCGTGCAGGACGTTTGTAGGTGACGGCTGCAATCGGATCAAGCGCTTGACCTGCGGGTTTTGCCGTTGGCATCGTTGGCTGGATATGGGTGGGTCCGCGCCTACTGCGGACGGATTGCGGACAAGGCCGGTCGGGACATCCCAACCGGCCTTTCCCATGCCTTGACCACGGTTGGCCCTGTCCTGGTTGGGTTGCGCACACATCGGAACTGCCCTGAACTTGGTGGCGGGGCTGAGCACTGTGGATGCCTCGTAACGACGAGACCAAGCGGCCGAAGGTCGCTATCCGTATGCCAAGCAAGCAGGGCGAAAAGGGGCCGAAGCCCCCAATCGAGTGGGTCACATGTAGCGGTCGAGCATGTCCTGGAACTCGGCGGTGGTGACCTTGTAGGTGAACCAGCAGCGGTTGCAGTAGTCGCCGTAGTCGGTGCGGAGCTGGTGGGCAGGACGAAGGCAGTTCTCGCAGTCGTAGTGGGCGGTGTGGCCGACGTAGCTGAGCATTTTCGGTTCCTTTTCGGTCGAGGGGGTCTGACTGAGGGCGTCTCGATCACGGCTGTGGTGGGCGTCAAGGGTGGGCTTGTCCCATCACGTAGTGACGCCGTAGGCGCCCTTGATGCCCGCCGCAGCCGTGATAGCCCTCAGATCAGTCAGACCACCTCGACCGAAAAGGAACCGGGGATGCGGCTACGTCGGCCACACCGCCCACCACGACTGAGAGCTGCCCTGCTGGCCTGCCCACCAGCTCCGCACCGACCCGGCGACTACTGCAACCGCTGCTGGTTCACCTACCCACCGCCGAGTTCCGGGACATGCTCGACTGCCATGTGACCCACCCGATTGGGGGCTTCGGCCCCCGCCCTGCGAACCACCCACCCAAAGCGACGATCCCGGGTTTCTCGAAGACCCTCGAACCGGACAACCGCCAGCCGACCGAGCCAACGAATTCCGTTCAGCAATTCAGTCGCACCTGGTGAGCGGCTTGGCGATTGGGCAGAGTGCCGGGCCTTTTCCGCAGACTGATGACGGCTCGGTGACCACCTACGCAGGTCCGGCAGGCTGGCTTTTGGGAGGCAAGCGAGCGGAGCTCGTGCGGCAGCACCGTATGAGAGTCGCCGCGCTGGTAGCCGCCGATCGGGCAGAGTGCCGGCCGATCGGAGTTCGGTGATCCGTTCAGCAACTCGCTGCCGGGCACACGTCCTGCCACGTCCACAGCTCGGGTCGATGCCGCGCTGAGCAATCCAGGAGACCGGCGACTGCCGATAGCGCGTGGGTGCCGCCGACGCGCCGGTCCGGCGGCGGAACAGAGCTTAGGACCGTAGCGCGGCGGTGGCGCGCACGCGCCGCCGCAGGCGCTCTTGACTCTATATAGCGAAATTCAGCAACCACTCCGTGAAGTGACGGGCGCTGGCGAACTGCTCGACAGTGTGTAGCTGCCTGTCCCTGCCGCGTGTTCGTGGTGAGTGTCCGGCTGGGTCTGGACGGTTCGGCAGTGATGGGGCTGGGCGGTGATTGTGCGGGAGCTGCGCAGCTGGGGCACGAACAGTGTCGCGGTAGCTCAAATCATTCGACTGCCGATGCTCGGCGTTGGGGCCACCTCCAGCTCAGGGGCGGTTTGGCAGCTGGTCCAAGCCGCATCGCGCCGAGGAAGGAGGCGGTGGGAGATGGCGAAACATCGCCGGAGCAAAACAAAGGCCCCGGTCGACTACGGCATCGTCTTGATCAGTGCTGCCGTGATCGCCGGGGCGCTCATGTTTCATGCAATCATGATTTCAGGATGGATAGATATAGCCGAGTGGCCACAGCTTCGGCATCCTCCATGATGGGATCGGCGTACGTCCGAGCACCAGGCAGGTTTGCGGCGTAGGTACGGGCTGCTGTCGCCAACACGGACATGAGCCCAGATGAACGTTGGATTGGGGCCTTTGCCGCCCAGGCCAGATGTTTTGCTCCCTCGGGAAGTTGAGCGTCACACGCCGTCCGAAGTGCGAGTTTGTCAGTCATGCGCCCGTTGTGCTCACCGAAAAGCGCTGTCGGGGCGAAGCATTCGGCGATTTGCCACCACCGGACGGTCTGGAAGACATGAATCAGCCGATCGGCGTACTGGTCTAACAGAGCTGGATAGAAGTCTGGGACCAGACGTTCGTAGCGGAAGTTCGCAGCTGACTCGGTGCGAATCAGCTGGTCGATTTCGGTCCGTGCCTCAGAAGAGGACACCGGGTAAGTGAGCTTCCGGCCACCGCCGAGGATGGCATCGGCACCGCTGCCGCTGAGGATTGCACCTAGATCTGCGATCGCGTCAAAGCTCCGACGGGCCGCGAGTAATGGAATGCCAGCAGTGACTTCCCAGAGCTCAGACGTGTCGAGACGGCGCATCACTTCGCGCGATAGGTCGCTGACCTCGTTGACGTTCAAACGGATGACGTCGTGCCGTAGCCCCAGGACGGAGGCAGCGGCAGCCGCGTTTGCTTCATCGGTTTGCCCCTCGGTCACGATGGTGATCGCCACGGGCTTGGCACCGAGCTCGACTGCAACTGCGGCAACATAGATGGAATCGACGCCGCCGCTCAGCAACACAGCTGGTGTCCCGCCAAACTTGTCCAGGACGGCCGCAATTCGCGAGCGAGTTTCCAGGGCAACGGCCTGTGCTGCCTCCCGGGGGTCGGTAATGGTGCGGAGGTCCGGATTCGGCTTCGCGATGTCACCGAGCAGATCGGTCACGAATTGCAGCGGCTCGGATGTTTGCGGGACCAAGTTGGAGTCGTTGATCATGTCCACCGTTCCAGTTGCGTTGTGTAGATCAGTCGGTGCCGATCGCCGGGGAGAACAAAGTCGCTGAACTCGACAACCTGCCCGTTGATGTCCCGCATTGTCTTGCGCACTGCGAAAACGGCTGTGCCAGGAAGCAATCCAAGCTGATCGATTTCTTCGGGCGAAGGCAGTCGTGTCGTTATGTCTTCGACGACCTGGTCGACTTCGATACCCAGTGTGGATAGTTGGTGCATCGTTCCGCCCGGCCACGGCTCGTTCCGCGGATCGAGCAGATCGGGATTCTTGCTGACCGTATCCAGGACGAGGTACGAGACGCCGGTGCTCAACGGCACATCTTCGTCGACGAACCGGGACCGGTACGTTCGCTGAAGCAGTTGAGTGCCAGCAGGAACGCCGAAGACCTTGGCCACAGGTTCGGTCGCAGGGCCAGTTTCGTACTCCGTCGAGAAGGCGAACTCGTCGGTTCGATGGCCGGTGTCGGTCTCGGCGCTGCCGTTCTGACGACGTTCCTGCTCCGAGCTATGGACCATCGCCTTCTCGCGGTGGTGGCGGTCGTTGCGGCGAACGACTTTCAAACGCGGTGTCCTTACGAACGTGCCGACACCATGCTTGGCCTCCAGGATTCCCTCGGTGCGGAGAACGGATAGGGCCTGGCGAAGAGTCGGGATGCTGACCTTGTAGCGCTTGATCAGCTCGGCCTCTCCGGGTATCCGAGTGCCAGGAAGTAGCTCCCCCGCAACGATCCGGCGGCGCAGGTCGTCAGAGATTAGCTCGAACTGCGTGCAGGACGTTTGTAGGTGACGGCTGCAATCGGATCAAGCGCTTGACCTGCGGGTTTTGCCGTTGGCATCGTTGGCTGGATATGGGTGGGTCCGCGCCTACTGCGGACGGATTGCGGACAAGGCCGGTCGGGACATCCCAACCGGCCTTTCCCATGCCTTGACCACGGTTGGCCCTGTCCTGGTTGGGTTGCGCACACATCGGAACTGCCCTGAACTTGGTGGCGGGGCTGAGCACTGTGGATGCCTCGTAACGACGAGACCAAGCGGC
>NZ_JAJFZM010000012.1 GCF_020733705.1 Nocardia australiensis | reverse complement strand
GGAGGAATCCGAGATGAACACCAAGACACGTACCTGAGGGCCAAGGACTGCGAAGCCCTCACGGTATCCCCGAGGCCACCTGGCGGTGGTGGGCACACGTCGGACAGGGACCAGCAAGCTTCAAACTCAGCGCTCGCCGTCGGGTGTGGCGAAAGTCTGTCGTCCTGGCCTGGATCGAGGAGCGGGAGCGGCTCACCAGCACGCAGGCAGCAGCCTGATGAGCACGTCACCGCGTCGCCATCGACGTTCAGGAGTTGAGCCGCGCGGTTCAAGACTGTGACCGTCGTGAGCGAGGATGGCACGACAACCCGCGAACAGGTGCCGTCAGCGAACCACGGCAAGGGCAAAAATGGCGGGCGCGCTACGTCGATGACCAGGGCAACGAGCACGCCAAAGGGTTCGACCGCAAGACCGATGCGCAAGCCTGGCTGAACGCGCAGATGTCCACGCTCGTCCAGGGCACTCAGTATCGCCACGGGATGCAAAATGACCATGCAAGAGTGGTGCGATCTCTGGATTCAGGCTACGCAGTTCATCGTGACTCGACCGTTCGGCAAGCCAAGGTTCATATCAGCTGATCACGCATGAGTTCGGTATGGTGCCCTTGGCTGCCGTCCGGCCATCCTCGGTGAAGTCTTGGTAGCAAAACTGAAGACTGAAAGCGTGAGCCGAGCTACGTCTACGCCGTGCATTCGCGCCTCTCGCAGATCATGGCGACGCAGTGCATGAGGGCCTACTGGTCCGCAACCCATGCTCGCGCCGAACCGCCCCCCGATGGGCAAGCAGAAGCCGTATGTCGCTACAACGCAACAGTTTGGGCGATCTACGATGCGTTCCCGAAGCACCTACAGGCGTCCGTTCTGCTCGGTGCATTCGCCGGTCTTCGGTCGCTGAGGTGTCCGCGCTCAAGGTCGCCGATATCGACCTCATGCGGGGCGGGTGAACCCCAAGCAGCAATGGAAGGACGAACCGCTCAAGACCGACGCGAGCCAGACACCGATACCGATACCGAGGGAACTGGCGTTGCTGCTGTCGGCGTCAGTTAAGAAGTGGCCTGGCGAACACATGGTGACCCGATGGCATGGGCAACCTGCGCCACCCTGGCACATCGATCGCGCCCTCCGTGCGGTGCGGAACGCGGGCAAGGTGCAGTCATTGCCCGAGGAGTTCAGCTTCCACGACTTCCGGCACTACTTCGCGTCGCTGCTCATCTCCAAGAAGGCGGACATCAAGGACCGTGCAAGTCCGCCTCCGCCACGCCAGCGCCAAGACCACGCTCGACACCTACGGGCACCTGTGGCCGACGCGGACGAGTCCACCCGAACCGCAATCGGTGAGGTGATCGCGGAACGGATGGACTCGGGTACTGCTACTGCGGATGAACTGCGGACGGAGGACCAGGGTTAGATGCTCAGCCGCAGGTCAAGCCCCCAATACGACTTACACGTCGAAGTACAGCTCGTACTTTGCAGCATTGCATCCCTTCTCCCTCTTGAGGACCTATTCATCTTAAGTCCTCTGTAGGTCTTGACTGATCCACGGCCATCTTCTATGGTCCTATAGAAGTTAGTCCTATATAGGACCCCCACAATACTGACATACAGGAGCTGATTTCAATGGCACTCAAGGGCTACCGCTTCCCGATCTCTCACTCCGAAGCCTTTCCTATGGGCTTGGTCCTGGTCGGTCCGATCGAGCCGCTGACCAAGTACAACCAGGACCGTAATGCTGCCCCTGAGCAGCGTTACGACTTCGATCCGAAGACCGGCGCCGGTACGGGCCTGCTGATGTGGAAGGCCACGGTCACCGATCCGTCGGAGACAAATTCCAAGCGCGCCAGCTTTCAGCTGATCTTCCTGGCGGAGGTTCAGCCGGTGCCCTCTACTCCTGAGGTGTTGCCGGTATGCGTCAGGTTGAGCTGGAGGGTTTGCTGGCCGAGCCGCGCGTGATGGGTCAGGGTGAGTTCAAGTACCAGGGCTTCAATTTCTATGCCGGTGGTATCAAGGGCGATAACTCTGGTGCGAAGGTCAGCCAGCCTGCCGCGTCGAAGGCTGCGTGATTGCCATGTCGCACATGTCCACCTCGGCGGGGTCCTGCGATCGAGTCGCCGCTGTCTATCACCCGGCCACGACCACCAAGGACGGTTACACCCGTCCGGCGACGGTGTGGATCGGCCTGGAAAGCACCCTCAGCAGTACGCACGCGACGATGTTTTCTGGACATCGATCACGTGCGTGCAACTCTGGCGCAGCGGTTGGCCGGAAACTGCTGATGCTCACGCTGCGGCCGAACTGCCCGCCACCGAAAAGGCTGCGCCGAGATAGTCCCGTGCCGAGTCCAAGGCGGCGTGGACGATGAGCACTGCGGATCGGCAGTCCAAGGGGAATGGCGTGGGCTCGCTGTCCGCCGTTCTCGTTGTCGTGGTTATCGGGTTGCCGCGTTCGTGTTGTCGATCGCGCGTTGCAGGACCTCGCGGTGAAGGCTCGTACTCCTGACGGCTGGCGTGGCTGTTCCGGTCATTGTGGACGTCACCATCATTCAGGCCACCATCGCGCTGCTGTGTTGGCCGACAGTGATGACCGGAAGTGGTTCGAGCGTGTCCTGGTTGCTGGGGCTGCGGTTTCGATCGGTGGCAACGTCGCTCACGCTGTGGTGTCTGGTCATGGTGTGGGTGCTGCTGTCCTGGCGGTGATCGCCCCGGGCTGCTCTGTTGATCGATACGCATGGTCTGGCGGTGCTGTTGCGCACTCATCGATCGGTTCCGATCGAATCGGCTGAGCCTGTAACGGATTCCGTGCCTGCGGAAACCTCATTCCCCGAACCTCCGATCGCCGAACTTGTCGTCGCTGAACCTCCGATCGCCGAACTTGTGGTCGCTGAACCCTCGACCCCGGAGCCTGCCTCGGTGCCGGTGAAGTCTCCGATTCCTCCGATGCCTGTCCGGCCTGTCGCACCGCCTGTGCGTGTGGCTCGGTCTTTCCAACCTCCGCGTCCGGCCCCGGTTCGGCCGGTCGCTGCTTCCTGAAAGGTGTTGATTAGCAATGGATTTTATGCACAAGTGCGAGGGCTACTGGGTCTCGCGTGAGATCTATGACGTCGTTGAGTATCGAGTGGGTGGTACCAAGATTGCGGGTTACGGCTCGCCGGGTGTCCGCTTCAACAGTGAGGCGTTCGGACCGATCGCGCCGAAGGATTCGATCCTGGTGACCTTCGGTGGCAGCGACCTGCACAGCTCTGGTGGCCTATGCCCGGACTTGGTTATGCCCGTCGAGTCTGCGGTGTCGTTGATTTCGCTGCTGCGTGCCGCAGTGACTGACGCCCTGATCGCTGAGGGGCAAGAACTGGAACCGATCCCGTTCGTCGACGTCACGGCCGAGAAGTGCACCTGCCCATATTGCGCCTACATGCAGGATCGGTCATGAGTTTGGCAACCATGTTGCCCCCGCTGGCTGCGATTGCTGGTGGTGTGGGTATGGCGGCTCGGATGGCGTACTGGTCACGGCAGAAACCGGTTCCGCGTGAGGAGACGGTCGCGGATTGGGTGGCTGCGGCACCGGTCGAGTTGAAGACTTCGATCTTGGTGTTCTGCGATCGCCAGCAAGAGTTGATGCTGTGGAGTGAGCTGAATCTCGGGTCGATCAAAGACGGATTCCCCACGGTCTTGAATGTCGAGTACACCGTCCACGGGCTGGATGTGGACGTGCAGATGCGTGGCGGCCATAAGCTGTCGGACTGGACAGATCAGAACACTCTGGACGCGTTCGCCCAGTACATCAGTGTTCCCGAGGTGACTGCGCTGTCGTCGTTTCCCGGATTCATCCGCGTCCAGGTCAGGGTGGCGGACACTCTCGCTGACCCGTCCCCGGTGCCGTTGATGGTTGCTGATGATGTGGACTTGGAGGCGGTTGCCTCGGGTGTGTTCGAGGATGGCGAGACCTGGAGTGTTCCGGTCCAGGGCCGTCACATCCTGATTGCTGGCGGTATGGGTGCGGGTAAGTCGAGTCTGTTGTGGTCGCTGGTCAACGGGATGGGTCCGGCGATCCGTTCCGGTCGGGTGGACTTGCGGGTGATCGACCCGAAGGGCGGCATGGAACTGGGGTTCCTGGAACCCTTGTGCACCCGGTTCGCCTGCACCGGCGAAGAAGAAATGGTCGGACTCCTGGAAGAGACCGTCAAAGACCTCCAAGAAGCCACCCAACGCTATCGGGGCAAGGTCCGCAAACCCGTTCCTACACCCGAGAACCCGCTTGTCGTCACGATCATCGATGAAGCGGCCGCTCTGTCGGCGTTCTCCACCCCGAAGATGCAGGATCGTTTCGAACGCGCTCACGGTCTGCTGCTCTCACAGGGACGCGCACCGCTGTACTCGGTGATCGAGACAGTGATCGATCCGTCGAAAGAGAATGTGCCGCAACGGCAGCTGCTTCCGTATCGGGTCGGGATGCGCATGGACGAAGCCGCCCAGGTAGCCATGATCCACGGCCAGGGTGCCCGTAATCGCGGCTCCTACTGCGACCAGATACCGCACACGACACCCGGGGTGTGCTACGTGCAGGAAGACGGCAAGGCAGGTTTCCGGCGGGCTCGGGCGTTCATGGTCACCGATGCTGATGTGGACCGGATCGTGGCGCAGTACAAGCCGATTCCCCGCCCGGTCGACCTGGACGCGTTCGCCCAGGAGCGTGCGGCATGAAAACCGGGCTCGTCACCGAGGTGCATGTGGTCATCTACTGCGACGTCTGCGGTGACGTCTACTCCGAAACCGACAGCGAGTCGACCTGTTTCGACTCCACCAACCACGCTGTCGGCTACCTCAACGCTCGATCCGCTGGTGTCGGCTGGATCTATGACGGCGACAAGGTCATCTGCGACGGCTGCCAAGCATTGGCCCGCTGCACCGAAGCTGGCCACACCTTCCCCGACCGTCGTGTCACCGTGCGGCGGCTCAACAAAACCACCCGTTCCCGCACCTGCATCGTGTGCGGCATCTTCGAAATCGAGGCCCTGCCATGAACACCAGCCACCGTTACGACGACAACGTCATCGACCTGCAAGCACGCCGCCGCTGCCAGCTGCAAGCCCGTGGCCTCGACCCCGTCACGGTCGCGGTTCACCTGTTCGCCGAAACCGGGACACTCCCGGCCTGGGGCACCGATGACTACGACGGTGGGGACTGGGCGGCATGAACAGCCACGAGTCCTCACACAGCTATTGGAAGCCGGAGCGGGGCATGGACTTTCACCGAGTACTGGTCGCCGCCGATCGTGGGCATCTGCGGGAATCGTGCGAGGTATTCGCCAACTACCTTCCCGACGCCATCCAGGATCGGCAGATTCAGGTGACCCTGCACAAAGAACACAACTTCGCCGCTGTGCTGCATCTGGCCATGACCGTCGACGACGCCATCGCGGTAGTTGGTGTGCTACAAGCCGCAATCCGGCAGGCCACAGGCGGCAAGCGCGACTGGGAAGACCTGCCATGACCGGCACTGCGAATCCTGTTTCGCGACACCCGAATCCAACGAATCCGATCGTTGCGAAGGCAGCAGCGTCGATCCGGAAACCACGCCCGAAACGCAAGGACCTGCACGAACCCTGCCGGAACCAACTCGCCTTGTTCGAACCCGCACCCGAAGGGAGGCCACCGAAATGATCTGGCGGATTATCTCCCCGGTTCGTGCCCGCTACCTCGCCTGGTATCGCTACCGGCGTCGTTGGACCCGCCTCATGACCGCCGCCCGCCTCACCCTCACTGCGGACGGCACTACCCGAGTCCCGCGCTTGTTGTCGGTCCGTATCGGTGACACCGCCGACCGGGTCCGGGTTCGGATGCTCGACGGGCACTGCCCCGCCGACTACGAAAACCGCACCACCCACCTCGCCAACACCTTCGGCGCCCACGGCTGCGACGCCGCCGTCATCGGCCCCGGAACAGTGGAAATCGTTCTCTACCAACATGATTCACCCGAATTCCCCGCCCTGTCGAACGGCCTGAAGGACGCGGCATAACCAGCACGACCAACGGAGGCCGGACCGGGAACACCAACCCTGATCCGGCCTCCGGGTCATTCACCCGGCAAACCGCAGCCATGCAGTACTCGACCAGACCACCGAAAATGGAAGGGGGACAACACGTTATGACCGCACCGATTATCGGTATCGCCCCCGCGCGGGAAACCGCTGCCGATCGACGCGCGATGCCCGATATCAGCGATATCGCCGAATCCGCCGCCGAGAAGGAAGGCGTGTGTGCTCGCGTTGTTCCTATGCGGGCGTTCGACCCGATCACCTCCCGCACCTCCTACGTCGGTGCCCCCTGTAAGTCCACCAACGCCACCACCTGCCCGGCGTGTGCTAAAGCGAACCGCTACCTGCGCATGACCCAGCTGCGTGATGGCTGGTGCACCGAACACGAACCCGCCGACACCACCACCGAACCCACCCAAGACCAACGCGATGTCCTGGCTGCTCGTGCGGAGCTGTTCAACGAGTACCACGACGCACGCGGTGACGGTGACGATGAACTCGCGGATGCGATCAAGGCTTTGGTGGCCGACCTCGATATCGAGTTGCGGGAACTGGGTGTGCGTGGACAACTCCCGCCGCTGGACCCCAAGCCCCGCCGCAAAGCCAAGTCCACTCGTCGTCGTGACGACGTGCCCGACCTGCCCCGTAGGAAGGTCAACAAGGCCCTCACCGTGGGCACTGCGTACGCGGACGGCAAGTATCGGCCCTCAACGTTCTTCACCCTCACGCTGCCGTCCTACGGGCACATCAACAAGGTCCGCGACCCGAAGACCGGCAAGATGGTGTCCGACGGTTCCCCGCGTGACCCCGAGTCCTACGACTACACCCGTCAAGCTCGCGACACGATCCACCTCGCCAAGTTGTTCGACCGGTGGATGCAGAACCTTCGCCGTGCGGTCGGCTGGAACGTGCAGTACTGGGCGTCGGTGGAACCGCAGCGTCGTGGTGCCCCGCACTTGCACATCGCTATTCGGGGTTCGATCTCCTCGCAGCTGCTGTATCAGGTCACTGCGGCAACCTACGTCAATGTCTGGTGGCCGCACTTCGACCAGCCCGTGTACGGCAGCGACAACATGCCGGTGTGGGACTACACCGCCGGTACTTTCACCGACCCGCGCACCCGTAAGCCGCTGACTTACTGGGACGACGCGCTGGAGACGATGGATTCGGTCGACGACCTCGAACCGGCTCACACCCTCAAGTTCGGTGGTCAGTCCAAGGCGGTGCAGGTCCTGGGCGGCAGCGACAAAATGGACATCAAGGTCCGGTATCTGACGAAGTACCTCACCAAGTCCATCGGGGAAGTCCTCGAGACCGACTCGACCCGCGTTGCCGTGCATTACGACCGGCTCCACGCCGAGCTGCAACACACTCCGTGCTCGCCTCGGTGTGGTGTGTGGTTGCGCTACGGCATCGTCCCCAAGGGTGCCAGCGAGAAGACCCAACCGGGTAAATGCAAGGGCAACGCGCACCGTCGTGACTCTCTCGGCCTGCCCGGTCGACGCTGCCTGAACTCGGGTAAGTGGTCGGGCAAAACGATTCCCGATCACAAGGCCGATCGCCTCGACTTCGTGCGCTCCGAGCTCGCCCGTGTCGGCATCGTCAAACCCGACACCTCACACCTGCGTATCACCCCGGTCGGACCTACCGACAAGGACGCACCACCTCGTTCCCATCTGGTCATGGCACTCGTCGCCGCCCGCATCAACCAACGCGCCGAGTACACAAACGCCCGCCTCGAGATGACCGAAGGTCCACCAGGCGACGGTGATGTTTCACGCGAAACCGTTGTGCCACAACAGAGTTCGTTCGTTCAGCAATCCGCAGCATAGGGAGGAATCCGAGATGAACACCGAAGACACGTACCTGAGGGCCAAGGACTGCGAAGCCCTCACCGGTATCCCCGAGGCCACCTGGCGGTGGTGGGCACACGTCGGACAGGGACCAGCAAGCTTCAAACTCAGCGCTCGCCGTCGGGTGTGGCGAAAGTCTGTCGTCCTGGCCTGGATCGAGGAGCGGGAGCGGCTCACCAGCACGCAGGCAGCAGCCTGATGAGCACGTCACCGCGTCGCCATCGACGTTCAGGAGTTGAGCCGCGCTGGTTCAAGACTGTGACCGTCGTGAGCGAGGATGGCACGACAACCCGCGAACAGGTGCCGTCAGCGAACCACGGCAAGGGCAAGAAATGGCGGGCGCGCTACGTCGATGACCAGGGCAACGAGCACGCCAAAGGGTTCGACCGCAAGACCGATGCGCAAGCCTGGCTGAACGCGCAGATGTCCACGCTCGTCCAGGGCACTCACGTATCGCCACGGGATGCACAACTGACCATGCAAGAGTGGTGCGATCTCTGGATTCAGGGCTACGCAGTTCATCGTGACTCGACCGTTCGGCAAGCCAAGGTTCATATCAAGCTGATCACGCATGAGTTCGGTATGGTGCCCTTGGCTGCCGTCCGGCCATCCTCGGTGAAGTCTTGGGTAGCAAAACTGAAGACTGAGAAGCGTGAGCCGAGCTACGTCTACGCCGTGCATTCGCGCCTCTCGCAGATCATGAGCGACGCAGTGCATGAGGGCCTACTGGTCCGCAACCCATGCTCGCGCCGAACCGCGCCCCCGATGGGCAAGCAGAAGCCGTATGTCGCTACAACGCAACAGGTTTGGGCGATCTACGATGCGTTCCCGAAGCACCTACAGGCGTCCGTTCTGCTCGGTGCATTCGCCGGTCTTCGGGTCGCTGAGGTGTCCGCGCTCAAGGTCGCCGATATCGACCTCATGCGGGGCGTGGTGAACCCCAAGCAGCAATGGAAGGACGAACCGCTCAAGACCGACGCGAGCCAGACACCGATACCGATACCGAGGGAACTGGCGTTGCTGCTGTCGGCGTCAGTTAAGAAGTGGCCTGGCGAACACATGGTGACCGATGGCATGGGCAACCCTGCGCCACCCTGGCACATCGATCGCGCCCTCCGTGCGGTGCGGAACGCGGGCAAGGTGCAGTCATTGCCCGAGGAGTTCAGCTTCCACGACTTCCGGCACTACTTCGCGTCGCTGCTCATCTCCAAGAAGGCGGACATCAAGACCGTGCAAGTCCGCCTCCGCCACGCCAGCGCCAAGACCACGCTCGACACCTACGGGCACCTGTGGCCGGACGCGGACGAGTCCACCCGAACCGCAATCGGTGAGGTGATCGCGGAACGGATGGACTCGGGTACTGCTACTGCGGATGAACTGCGGACGGAGGACCAGGGTTAGATGCTCAGCCGCAGGTCAAGCCCCCAATACGACTTACACGTCGAAGTACAGCTCGAACTCGTACGGGTGCGGGCGGAGGTTCACCGGGGCGATTTCCTGCTCGCGCTTGATGTTGATCCAGGTCTCGATCAGGTCCTCGGTGAAGACGTTGCCTTCGGTGAGGTAATCGTGGTCCTGCTCTAGCTTGTCGATGACCGACGCCAGGCTGGTGGGGGCCTGGGGGATGTTCTTGGCCTCCTCCGGGGGGAGCTCGTAGAGGTCCTTGTCGACGGGAGCCTGCGGCTCGAGCTTGCGCTTGATGCCGTCGAGGCCGGCCATCATCATGGCGGCGAAGGCGAGGTACGGGTTACCCGAGGAGTCCGGCGCGCGGAACTCGATACGCTTGGCCTTCGGGTTGTTACCGGTGACCGGAATGCGGACCGCGGCGGAACGGTTGCGCTGCGAGTACACCAGGTTGATCGGCGCCTCGTAGCCCGGAACCAGACGGTGGTAGGAGTTCACGGTCGGGTTGGTGAACGCCAGCAGCGACGGCGCGTGGTGCAGGATGCCGCCGATGTAATGGCGCGCGAGATCCGACAGACCCGCGTAGCCGGCCTCGTCGTGGAACAGCGGCTTGCCGTCCTTCCACAGCGACTGGTGCACGTGCATGCCCGAGCCGTTGTCACCGAAGAGCGGCTTCGGCATGAACGTGACAGTCTTGCCTTCCTGCCACGCGGTGTTCTTCACGATGTACTTGAACAGCTGCAGGTCGTCGGCCGCACCGAGCAGGGTGCCGAACTTGTAGTTGATCTCGGCTTGACCGGCGGTCCCAACCTCATGGTGGCCACGCTCGAGCTCGAAGCCCGCGTTCTGCAGGTTGGACGAGATCTTGTCGCGCAGGTCGACATAGTGGTCGTAGGGGGCGACCGGGAAGTAGCCACCCTTGTTGCGGACCTTATAGCCCCGGTTGGGCGAACCGTCCGGGTTGAACTTCGCGCCGGTGTTCCAGGAGCCCGAGATCGACTCGATCTCGTAGAACGCGCCGTTGATCCCCGAGTCGTAGCGGATCGAGTCGAAGATGTAGAACTCGGCCTCGGCACCGAAGTACGCGGTGTCGGCGATACCGGTCGAACGCAGGTACTCCTCGGCCTTGCGCGCGATGTTGCGCGGGTCGCGGCTGTAGGCCTCGCGAGTGAACGGATCGTGCACGAAGTGATTGAGGTTCAGCGTCTTGGCGGTGCGGAACGGGTCGAGCTGCGCGGTGCTGAAATCGGGCAGCAGCAGCATGTCCGACTCATCGATCGACTGGAAACCACGGACGGAGGAGCCGTCGAACGCGAGCCCTTCCTCGGCGAGATCGGCCGTGAACGCCTGCGCCGGGATCGAGAAGTGCTGCTGCACACCGGGAAGATCGCTGAAGCGAATGTCGACGTATTCGACTTCTTCGTCAGCGATGTATTTGATGACCTCATCGGCCGTGCTGAACGTCACTTGTTCTCCTTACGGATCGGTTCCCAGCCAGTGTCGATTGCATGGGTTCGTCGCGACCAGACGCTATGGATGAAGTGTTTCCCGGCCGTCAAGGCTGTGTTTCGCCAGTGTTACACGTCCGGCTGGCGGGGTGGCCTTGGCCACCCGGGCTCGAACAACATGGTAATCCTGCCATCTTTTTCGGCGCGCGCCGACGTGAACTCCCCTTATGCGGTGTCGGGCGACCGGCTGGACGCGCTTACTCTGGGGAGCATGGCACGCAGTACGGGATCCTGGCTTTCCGGACCTCCGACGGACCCGGGCGACCCGGCAACCCCAGAGTTCCGCGGTCAGTATTTGGGGTTGCCCGAGTCCGGAGTCGGGTCGTTGCCGGGTTTGGGACGCCGTATCGCCGCGCTGTTCGTGGACTGGATGATCGCGGTCGGGATCTCGCTGCTGATCGTGCGCGGCGGGATCG
>NZ_JAJFZM010000010.1 GCF_020733705.1 Nocardia australiensis | reverse complement strand
ACGATCTCCCAGCGCGGCCCGTAGAGGTCCGCTTCGGCGATGACACTGTCCGTCGGCGCGGCCATCGGCCGCTGCCGGTAGATGAACGGACGCCCTTCCCAGGCGATCTCGGGCACGGTAATGGGAATATCACCCACCTGGCCGTCGACCGTCCATGCGCCATCGGCCACGTCTGCCACAATCTTCAGCGCCACCGCACAACCCGACGCGCGTGACAACGCCACTGCGTGCAGACCCATGGTGACGATCTCGCGGGCGTTGCGCGGGAATAACACCGGAATGTTCAACGCGGCCAGCGAGCGTTCGCTGACCGCGGGTACCGTCGACGACTTCGATGCCGGATCGTCCCCGACCAACAGCAGCATGCCGCCGCGCGGATTGACGCCGTACATATTCGCGTGCCGCAGTGCGTCGGTCGCCCGGTCGAGGCCGGGACCCTTGCCGTACCAAACACCGACCACACCGTCGTGTGTCGCGCTGCCCGCGGGCAGGTCGGCCTGACTCCCCCACACCGAGGTAGCGGCGAGTTCCTCGTTCAACCCCGGCACGAAGGAAATGTCGTGTTCAGCACGGACATCCGGCATCCCGTTCAGCATCTTGTCGACACCACCGAGCGGGCTGCCCTGATACCCGGAGACGAACGTCGCGACCCGCCTGCCCGCGCGCAGGTCGCGCACATGCTGTTCCACCAGCTGCCGCGCGATCGCTTGGACACCGGTCAGGACGACGGTTGCCGCCCCGACGCGGTATCGGTCGGCGAGGTCGTACGGTGCCGGGACCAGGTCGCGGTCGGCAAGTTCGGTCATGGAAGTCCACCCGTCCGCTCGGCGCCGATGTGGCACCTCGACTCGTTGAGCACTTGACGCCAATATCTTGCATCTGGAGCGCGAATTGAACAACATCGCTCACAAAAAATGAGCAGAATGCTCAATTTCGGGGGCAAGAAACGTGCACAGACCATGCAAGATGTGAGGGAATATATGACGCGGGTCACGAAGGACGAGTCGAACCGCACGTCCGATGACGCACCACCCTCGGGCGGCTCGCGACGATCGTGCGTCCGGCGAAAACTTCGGGACTGCGGTCGGTGACCGGGAGGCGTCCGACGCGCTCGCAGTCGCGCTCCCATTGGGGTACCGATGCGAGAGAGTGTGTTGGCTACAGGTTTGGCTACAGTAGCCAATCGAGGCGACTGGCCGGATCTTTGTCGGGGTGACAGGATTTGAACCTGCGACCCTCCGCTCCCAAAGCGGATGCGCTACCAAGCTGCGCTACACCCCGATCCGACGGCCGAGAAGGCCGACGCTCCCCGATGGGGGAAGAGAGCGGGTGACGGGAATCGAACCCGCACCATCAGCTTGGAAGGCTGACGCTCCACCCCATTTCACATGGGGATTCATCTAGTTTTCCCTGCTAGTGGCCTTTTGGCCGTTGGTAAGAACCTGTGCAGGACCGTACCATTGGCTACACTAATTGGCTACACCTGGAATCGCAAATCGGTGACGACTACTCCCCCACGATTCCAAGCGCCAGCAACCACGCAGTCCACGATAGACGTTCGAGGGCCCCCGCAATGACAACCCCTAAGAAGCAGACCTTCAAGACCCCCGGCAAGAAACGCAAACGCCAGTACGGGCAGGGCTCGATCTATCGGCGCGCGAACGGCCTGTATTGCGGGTACGTCTCACTCCCGCCCGGCCCCGACGGTAAGCGCCGACGCACCCCGCCGGTTTACAGCATGGATCGCAACACCGTCACGGAGATGCTGGAGGAGGTCAAAGAGAACCTCCGCAAGGGGATCCTGCCGTCGCCGAAGAAGAAGGTTTCGGTCACCGAGTGGATGCTGAAGTGGGCGGAGATCAAAAAGCCGGAGTGGGCGCCGCGCTATTACAAGACGGTGCTGTCCACGATCAACCAGCAGATCACCCCGTCCATCGGCGGAGCCGACGTCAAGACTCTCACCCCTGACCACATCCGCTACATGATCGACTGGATCGATGGGCAGACCAAGGAGGGGAAGGTCGAACGACCTGACGGCACAGTGGAGTTGGCGAAGGTGCCGAAGTGGTCGACCCGCACAACGCAGGTCGCCTACGACCGAATACATTTGGCGCTCGAGGACGCCAAGCGTCAGCGCCCACCGCTGGTGCGGGAGAACGTCGCGGCACTCGTTAAACGCCCTAAGGCAATCAGCGCGACAGGCGAGCACCACACGGCCGAACAGGCGCGCGCAGTGCTGGAGGCCGCGCTGGAATGGGGCGACCCATATGTGACGCTGTGGGCCACCCGCTACCTGACCGGGCTACGGCAGGGCGAACTACTCGGGCTCACCAGTGAGCGGATTGACTTCGATGAGCTGACCATCGATGTCTCCTGGCAGCTACAGTGGCTGCCGCTGCTGCCAGGGATGAAGAACTCCGATGCCCCTGGAAGGTTCGATGCTCCTCCGACGTACGAGATCACCCCGCTGTATAAGGCCGCGGCACTGGTGAAACCGAAGACGGACAAGCCGAGGATTATCCCCATGCCCGCCGAGCTGGCGGTGTTGCTGAAGATCTATGTGCAGAACCAGGTTCCGAACCACTATGGACTGCTGTGGGTGTCGGAGCAGTTTCGGCCGATCCAGGCGAAGGATGACACCGCGGCGTGGAACGACGCGCAGGCGCGCGCTGAGGTGCCGCAGATCAGAGGGCACGGAACACGGCATACCGCGAACACTCTCCTGCCTGTGGATGAGGTGACGCGGATGCAGATCCTCGGGCACTCGACGGCGGCGGCGAACCGGCTGTATCTCCATGCCGATCTCGGCAAGTTGCGAACTGGTATGGGCGCTCTGGCGGGGATGTTGCTGCCGGAGAAGATTGTGCCGACGAGTCAGCGCCCGTGATCCGCAATCTGCATGACCTGCTGAGACTTTCATGACTTGTCACAGCAGGATTGCAATCTGAATCTCTCGTCTGCTGGCCGGACGATAGCTATGATCAGGCTTCTACCTATTACACATTTCAACCGATCGGAGTCGGGGCCGCGTCGGGTTGCGGAGGTTTACGCATGACCAAAACTCGCGAGCCCCAGGTAGTGCGACATCGGGACGGCTTGCCATGACGGACCTACACAGCAGGGATTCGGGCCGCAGAGTGGGTTTGCCTGATCGTCGCTTGATCGAGGTCAGATCCGCGCAGAGTCCCCTAGGTTGTCCCAGTCCGCCTGGGCGCATCCACCGTCCAGCGAGGATGACGACCGCCATAGTGGGGATTGTAGAGGCGAAACCGTCCGGAACGATTGCGGCAGAGGGTGGTTGGGCCGTCATTGGGACGGTCATCCTCAATGGCGGGGAGGTTCGGAAGGTGCCCCGCCGAGGGCTGAGCTCCGAGCAATCCCTGGCGTTCGACGCCGCCTCTGAGGCGGTGTGGCTACACGGCCGAGACGCCCTCCGCGGGTGGCGATTCCATCCCCGGATCGGGTGGCTGCTCGACGTCCGAGTGGCTATCCGTCCGAGGTGAGATCGTCGCGCTCCAGCAGCCCGGCGAGATGCTCATCACCGGTCCGCGTACCGGAGGCGTACTGCGGGTCCAATCGGCCGTCCGACAGGTAGGGCACGTCACCGTTGGACCTCACCTCATGGAGCACCGCAAGAAGCATCCGGCGGCCCTGCTCGGACAGAGTGGGGTCGGTGCGGATGGCGGTTTCGCTATCGGCCTCGGGCTCCGTGAGGATGATGCCCATATCGGCCAGGGCCGCCCGGGCGACCGTGGCCGGCGTGACACCCAGGCCGGCAGCGAGCCCGAAGATGGCGCTGCGGCTGATCGCGGGGTTGCCTCCGCCCGCGATGCGGCCGATGTTGGATTTGCCCAGCTTCTGACCACGCTGTTTCGCGCGCTCCACCACCTGCGCGTCGGATATATTGTTCAGCCCCTTCTGCTGCTCGATCAGCGCACCCAGGTGCGTCTCGTAGCGTGCGGCCATCCTGTCCTCCTCCGAGGCTGAGACCCCATCATCGGGACATCAACACAATCCAGGACACGTCTCGATTGTGGTCGACGTGTCCAGTTGGACACCATAACCATGTTACGGGCGTCCAGGGAAGTATGCAGGTCCGAACGCATTATTGCGATCCCATGCAGGGCGTTGTGTTGCTAGGCGGACACTGCCCTACATTTATTTGACCATAAATACTGGACACCGCGACCACAGAAGAGTAGCTTCGTCGTGGACAGGGTCACCCAAAGCAGGAGGTGCCGATGATCCTGAAGGACCGCAAGAAGCTCCGGCGGCTGATGGTCATCCAGGAAGTTAGCCAGCGCGAGCTTGCTGCCGCAGCGGGCTATAACGCTCACAGCTACGTAGGCCGTCTGGTTCGCGGGCAAGTCTCCTCGGTTGGAACTGATGCCGCCCTGCGGATCGCTCATCGATTGCGGGTGGGCGTCGAGGATCTTTTTTTGCCCGACGAGTCCAGTAATTCTGGAGACGAAGACCACAAAGGGGCGTCATGAAAATGGACCGGTCCCATCAAGGCCACCAGACAGCGGAGAACGCAACCGTAGACCTCCGACCGGTCACCCTCGACCTCGAAGGTGCGAAAGCGTATACGGGGCTGTCGAAATGGCGCCTGGAGACGCTGCTTCGCGAGGAAAAGATCACCGGCCGGAAAGAGGGCACGAAGAACCTCTACGAGCGCGCGAGCCTCGATCGATACATCAAGTCCCTGCCCGCGTGGGGGACGGTATGAGCACCGACCTGATGCCGTTCACCTACGAGGGTGTGAGCGTCCGCACCGTCGTCATCGATGGCGAGCCCTGGTTTGTTCTCGCGGACCTCTGCAAGCTGCTGGAAATCGCGAACCCGAGCAACGTCGCGTCGCGGCTCGACCCGAGCGGCGTCAATACCCTCCGCCTGGCGGATGGTAATCGCGGCAACCCGAACGTGACTGTCGTCAACGAGTCGAACATGTACGAGGTCGTTATCCGGTCGGACAAGCCGGAGGCCGTGGCGGTTCGCCGATGGATCACCGCTGAGGTTCTTCCGGCGATCCGCAAGACGGGCGGCTACGGCCAGGTTGCGCCGAAGGGTGAGGAGCTGCTGGCCCTCGCGGTTCTCGAAGCGAGGACGATGCTGGCCGCGAAGGATCAGCGGATCGCCGAACTAGAGCCAAAGGCGGAGGTCGCCTCGCGGTTGCTCGACGCCGACGGAGATCTGAGCGTGCGCGATGCTGCGCAGACCCTCACCCGAGCAGGAGTGAAGACCGGACAAGGGCGGCTCTTTGCTGATCTTGCACGGCGGCAATGGATTTCCCGCGCCGGTGATGGCCGTTGGCGGGTGCTGCAATACGCGATCGACCACGGGTTCATGTCCGTGATTCCCCAGTCTCACTACCACCCGAAGTCCGGTGAGTTGGTCCTGGACCCACCGCAGCCGCGCGTGACGCCGAAGGGTTTGCAGCGCTTGCTGTCCGACCTGGGCGGCTGACATGACTTCCTCGCCACTGGTGTCCCGTCCTGGTGGTGAGGCCGCATCCCCGGCGGTGACCGTGTCACGTGACGCCGCCGGGGATGCCTCCAAATGTCCCGTCCGTAAAACGGGACGGCCGCCGAGCGGCAACTCGACGGCCTCAATCCACACAACGAAAGAAGTCTACGCCATGAAGGTTATTCACTCCCCAGCCTGCCGCCGGAAGATCAGCGAATGGTACGGCGAACCACGCGATTCGGTGAAGCGGAACCTGGCGAGTTTCGCCTACAGCCACAACGACACCGAGATCCGGGACCTACTGCTGACGATCCTCGCGGACGACCCGCCGGACTCTGACGCGGTCGCTGCCGCACGCGAGCTGTGGCCCCTGCTGTTGCTGTCCGACCCCCTGTACACGCCAGAGGAACTGGCCGACGACCTCGCCGTCCTGATCCGTGACCACGAAATGATGGTGCTGCGCACTCAGGCGTTGGCGGCGAAGTACCGGTCGCTGGAGCCCTGGGCGAGTATGTGGGACCGCTACCCGCATGACGACCCCGAGTTCGGTGAGCTGAATATCGACAATGCGGTGCTGGATCTCGGCTCGTTCGCGTCGATGGCGGGGGACTACCAGCGGGAACAGCTGGCCAAGGCGCGTAAATCCGCCGCGAAAGTCCGCGTCTACGACGACGCCGAGGTGCAGTCATGAGCCTCATCCGTCCGGCATGGGTCGAGTACGTCGCAGCCCTGCGCAACGCCGAGGGCGGCACGGTGCCGCATGAGATCGGTGCGCGTGTGTGGGAGTTGTCCACCCGAGACGACATCTTCGTCTATCTGACTGACCTGATGACCGAGAATGCCACGAACACAAGGGCTTTCGAAGTCGCGTGGGACATCTGGGCGCTGATGTCAGGGGCGGTGGCGGCATGAGGCTTCCATCTGATTGGAGCGCCGAACGCGCGTCGGGATGGTCGGAGGTCCACCACCTCATCCACGACCCGTGCGGGATGCGTACTGGCATGGCCTACGACCTGTGGGGGTCCGGCCCATTCGGCGAATCCGCTGCCCGCGGGGTCGTGTACGGCCACACCTGCGAGGAGGAGTCATGACCGCGCGTCTGCATCTCCCGCACCCGCACATTGCCGAGCGCATGGCCGCTGCGTTCCACGACGCCGTCCTGGAGCGTGGACACCCACACATCAACGGCTCGACGAGCATGGCAAGGAGGCCGACCGATGAGGCTCGGTACTGCACTGTGGACGCCGATTCCGGCGGCGTCCGAATCCACCGGTGCCGCAGCGGTGTACGCGGTTTTCCCGCCCGCAGACTTCCGGGAGGGCCGGGACTCCACCACGTACCTGCTCGTCGAGTCCGTCGAGCACGTCGATACCTGCGTCTACCCGTGCGATCGCGACGGCGTGGTGATCACGCTCGAGCTGCTGGCGCATACCCCGTACCAGTCCCATCGGAAAGCGCTGCTGCTCGCGGGCTACGAGATGGAGATAGCCCATGTCCACGCGTGATTCGTGGTGGCTGCCCTATGAGGCGGCCGAAGCCCGGGGCGCGGTGATGCGCACCGGCAACGACCGGGCCCTGCTGGACGCGGCGATTGATGCCGCCCTCGTACACGAGGCGGCCGGGTGGTTCCAGAGACGCGAGGTCACATCATGACGGAGATGGGTGACCCGCTCGTGGAGGCGGCGCGTCGACACATCGCGCACGACCACGAGGTGGAAGCGGCGCTCGTAGCCCGCAACGACCAGATCCAGGCCATCCGTGGGTGCCTGTCCCTCTACCGGTCGGGCGCTATCCCGGCATCGGAGGCACTCGTGCAGATCGCCCAGATCGTGGGTGCGCCATGACGTGGCTGGATCTCGGTCGGGTGCTGATCCTCGGTGGCGGGTGGGGGTACGTGCTGTACGTCGCGGCGTGTATCGCTGCCCAGCGCCGTCCGGATCCCGAGGACGACGACGCCTGGGACCGCGCCCATGACGAGTGGGTGGACCGCCAGATGGGGGTGCCCCTGTGAGCGCCGTCAGATTCGCCGATGGCCAGATCGCGAGCGAGTACGAACTCGACTCCATTGCAAGGGCTTTCGGGTTCATGTCAGCACGGGAGATGGAGCGCGTTTGTCAGGCGCGTGATGAGCGGCGCCGCCGCGATGGGAGGACGAAGTGAGCGAAACCAATCCGATTGTCGCCGGTGTCGGCGAGCTGGCCCCGGTCAGTGACGAGGACATCGCACGCGCACAGCTCACCGTGGCGCGCCACGCCCGCGATGCCGGTGAGCTGCGGGAACTGCTGGACATGCTCGGGCTGCGCGAACAGCCCGCGCCGCAACCGGTCTCGAAACCAGCGCCGATCCCTAACACGGGCCGATGCCGGGACTGCGGTGTCCCGACCGCTCACAAGCGGGCACCGGGTATCGCCCGCTACGGCGGGCGAGGCCGATGCCAGATGCACTACATGCGCCTGATCCGCGCGGAAAGGACACCACAGTGATCGAGTGGGCGGGAGTGACTCTCCGTCAGGAAATCCGTACTCCTGTCGGGATCATGCCGCGCGGTAGCGAGCAGGTCGCCACACCGTTCGATGCGGGTTGGCTGGTGCGGGTCACCGACGCGCACTTGATGTTGGTGCCGGAACGGACGATCTACGCGGGTGCCAAACGCCGTCAGGCGTTGGAGGACAAGGCCGCCGCGCATGAGGAGTACGTGCACGCCCGTGAGGTGCTGGGCTACTCCCACGCTGCGGCGATGCGGTGGCTGATCGAGAGCTACGGGATCACTGAGCGGACGTTGTTCCGTTGGGGATTCACCGATGTGCACGCCCCACGGGCGGTGGCGTCATGACCGCCCCAGCTGTGCACGACTGCCCGTTTTGCCGTGGATCGGGTTGTTCCCACTGTAGTAGCGGGGAGGTTGACGACCGCGAGATCTACACGGCGGCACCGACAAAGTCCGGCATCTACGCGGGCGTCCCGGATGCGATCTACCACGGAGACAAGACCTCGCTGTCGTCGTCGGGTGCCCGCATGCTGTTGCGGCCCGGCGGACCGGCGCGGTTCCGGTACGACCAGGACCACGGCGGCAGTAAGCACGCCGCACATTTTGATGAGGGGCACGCCGCTCACGCCGAGGTGCTGGGTACCGGTCTCGAGGTCGTCGAGATCGAGGCGCTGGACTGGAAGACCAAGGCCGCGCAGGAAGCTCGCGCCCAGGCGTACGCCGAGGGCAAGGTGCCGCTGCTGACGTCGGGCGTGGAGATGGTGCGCGGGATGGGAGCTGCCGTCGACGCACACCCGGCGGCATCCGCGCTACTGGCCAGTGGGCGGCCAGAACTCAGTGCCTACGCCACCGACCCGCATACCTGGACCCGGTTGCGGGCACGCCCAGACTACCTCGCCGATCAGTTGATGGTCGATTACAAGACGACCACTGATGCCTCTCCGGCAGCGTTCGAGTCGTCGGCTGGCAAGTACGGCTACGCGATCCAGGAGGCGCACTACCGGTACGTGCTCGCGCTGCTGGGCATCGAGATCGACCGGTGCGTGTTCATCGCCCAGGAGAAAACCCCTCCGTACCTGATCTCCCTGCACGAGAACGACCCCGAGGACGTCGAACTCGCCGGACGGCAGGTCCGGCGTGCCATCGACATCTGGGCCGAGTGCACCGCCACCAACGAGTGGCCGGGCTACGGCAACACCATCCACATCATGCGCATGTCCCGTTGGGCGCGCTACAACGCAGAGGAGACGCTCGCGTGACCGACACGGACGGACTGCTGAAGCTCCGGGAACCGTTCGCGGAGAACCAGATCGGGAAGCTTCCCAAGCCCTACAGCAAGGACTCCAAACGCTCAGACTGCAAGGTGTGCGGCGGTTACCATGGCCAGCCCGCGATGCACATCGACTACGTCGGCCACGCCGCGATCACGTCCCGGTTGCTCGAGGTAGACCCGCTGTGGTCATGGGAACCTGTCGCATTCGATGATGGTGGGCTGCCGCGGTTCGACCAGCTCGGTGGGTTGTGGATCAGGTTGACTGTCCTCGGTGTTACCCGCCTCGGCTACGGCGACGCCCAGGGCAAGAAGGGCGGCGACGCCGTCAAGGAGGCCATCGGCGACGCCCTGCGCAACGCTGCGATGAGATTCGGCACAGCACTGGAACTCTGGCACAAGGGTGACCTGTACGCCGACGAGAGCGACGACCCGACCCCAGCGCCCGCACCCGACCCCGCAGGGGCGGCGCGCGCCGAACTGCTCGACCTGCTGGCGAGCATCGACATCGCCCCAGGCGAGGCGGCCGAGCGGTTCGCCGCCGACGGACACGGCGAGATCGGCCGGTCTACGGACGTCGCTGCCATCAGAGCGCTGACCGCTCACTACGCCCAGATCGCGGGGAAGTCGTGAACGACTACAACCCGGTCTCCGTAGAGAACGCGATCCGGGAGTGCGCCAACAGGATCGCGAAGGGCGTCACCGTATGCGGCAACGCCTACGCCGCGTTCCTTGACGCCGACCGCAGCTACGACCGCGTGTTCGCGAGCGCATACCTCGACGCTGACGGGCCTGCACATGAGCGGAAGTACGTCGCCGAGCTCGCCACCCAGGAGGAGCGGGAGAAGCGCGACGTGGCCGACGCCGCCTACCGGTATGCGGACCGTACCGCGCGGGCGGTGGAGGCCGAGCTGCGCGCTTGGCAATCGGTTGGCGCCTCGATCAGGCAGGCGTACGGCGTCGCGGGCAGGGGTGAGGCATGACCGTGCATCCGTCCGCCCGCAACCTGATCCGGCAGGCATGGCCGAAACCCGGCCCACGCCCGGCACGTACCCGCAACGCCGGGGAGTCCCGCACCCGCAAGATCGTCGACCTCCGCTCCGGTGGACTCTGCGAACGCTGCGGCGGCTCAGGACATTCGGTGCACCACTTGCTCAACCGTTCCCAGGGCGGCCGGTGGGAGCCCACCAACTGTGCACGCCTGTGCGGCAGTGGATTGACCGGCTGCCATGGCTGGATCACCACCCACCCGGACGAGGCATGGGCGGAGGGCTGGCACCTCAAACCGTGGGAGCGGCCCGGGGATCGGCCTATCCACTCCCGCGTGCATGGCGTCGTGCTGCTCGCCGATGACGGCACCGTCACCCCGATCGAAGGAGTCGCCCCGTGACCATCGACGTGCTGTGGTTGGGAGGCACCGGGTTCGGCGATCTCCCCGAGGGGATCTCCGACACGTTCGGCCGAGCGCTGGATACGAATCGGTTCGCCTTCCACTACCTGCGCTATCCGGCTGCCTATGGTGCGCCGATCAGTTACGCGGAGAGCGTGACCCGTGGTCGGCAGATCCTCATCGACGCCATCCGCGCCACACCCAACCGCGTTGTCATCGGAGGGTATTCACAGGGCGCTGGCATATGCGGTGACCTGGCCGCAGAGATCGCCGCGGGCGCGCATCCTGACCTCGAGGTGGACGCCTGCGCGCTGATCGCTGATCCGTCCCGGCCGTTGGGTGTCGGGATGCCCGGCTCACCAATGGTTGGGGGCTACGGCATCGAGGGTGAGCGCCCCATCTTCGGGCCTGTCCACCTGCCGACGTGGTGGGCGGTTGCGCCCGGCGACCCGATTTCGGCACTGCCCCAAGGCAACCCGTTGCGCACTATCGCAGACCTGACCGAGTGGTACAGCCTGTCGTCCCCGGACGCCGCACTGCGATGGGGTGAGGACCTCATCACCCGCGCGAAAACTGGCCGGTGGCAACGGTGGTGGTCGATCGAGAACTGGCGCAGCTGGGGTGGGGCACTGCAATTCGCTTACGGCTACCTGCCTCTCGGCGGTCGGCACACCACGGCGTACATAGCCGAGGGGCTGTGCGCCGCGCTCGCCGACGTCGTGAATCGGGAGGTTCGTTGATGGCGAAGCTCACCAAAGCGGAAGAGAAGCTGCACGCCGAAGCCCTCGCCTTAGTTGACCTCGAGCGAGACCTTTCCGAGGTTGAGAAGTGGTTCGTGCTGGAGCACTTCCAGGAGGCATCGACTGCTACGAACTCGACGCATGGCGCGTTCTTCACCCCCGATGGTCTGGCGCGAGACTTCGCAATCGAGGTCCCCGACTCCGCAGCACGGATCATCGACTTCGGTGCAGGTATCGGGCGACTCAGCATCGGCTGCCGGAATCAGTTCGGGTCGCGATGGAACAGTGACCCTGACCGCGAATTCGTGTGCATCGAACGTAACTCGGCGTACGTACGGATCGGGCGCAAGCTGCTGCCAGAGGCAGTATGGATCGAGGGTGATGTCCTCGATGTCCTGGATATGGGACTGGGACATTTCGACGTCGCGATCGGTAACCCACCGTTTGGTGGCATCAAGCGGTCGAAGGACGCCCTGGGATACAAGGGTCGAAAGTTCGAGTACCACGTGATCGCCCTTGCATCACAGCTCGCCGACTACGGGGTGTTCATCATCCCGCAAATGTCGGCACCGTTCCGATATAGCGGCCGGCCGTATTACGAGGGCGACTGCGGGGATCGCGAGTACCGGAAGTTCAGCGACGTAACAGGGATTGTCCTGAATGCCAACTGCGGCATCGACACCTCCTCTTACGCCGGAGATTGGCACGGGGTTTCACCGGCCGTGGAGATCGTGACGGTCGACTTCGAGGAGTGCCGCTCGGCAGCGGCTCATGAAGAAGAAACAGAGACCGCAGTCCACCCAGTGCCCATGAAGGTCATCGACGTTCAGCTGCCTGAACCGGATGTCGTGCCGTCGGAGTCGGGTGAGCAGTACATGTTCCAGCTCGGCGAGGCGCAGGTCGACGACCGCGGGGAACCGGTGCCATGCCACGCGGACGTCCTGCTGGCTATAGCGAACGAGGTGTCCTGATGGTGTGGTTCAACGTTGACGACACGATGGCGTTCCATCGCAAGACGATCCAGGCCGGGAATCCTGCCATCGGACTGTGGACTCGGGCGGGTGCGTGGTGCGCCTCGACGCTCACGGATGGGTTCGTTCCGAAGGCGATTGCACGCTCGCTTGGTACCTCCGCTCAAGCGCGCGCGCTCGTAAGAGCCGGTTTGTGGACTGAGGAAAACGACGGCTACCGATTCCACGAATGGGAGCAACGGCAGCGCACGAAAGCCGAAGTCGAATCGAAGCGTGAAGCGGACCGTCTCCGGAAGGCTGACCAGCGCAAAGGGAAAAGTGTCCCAGTGGGACAACCCCCGGACGTCGCAACGGATTCCACTATGGACTCCACCGCCGATTCCGATTCGGATTCCCCGCAGGAGTCCCAAGGGGAGTCGCATATGGCGTCCACACCCCCATTCCTTTCCATTCCTTTCCATTCCTCTTCTAGTGGTTACGTAGGGGAGGTATCTCTAGTAGCGACCGCGCGCGAAAACGACCCCCCTCTGCCTCATTGCGAAGACCACCCCGGCGGCACTCCAGCTCCGTGCGGCGCATGCGGCACCGCCCGGAAACGGTGGATCGCATGGAACCTCGAGCGCGACCAAGCCGCCGAGGCCGCAGAGAAGGCGCACCGAGAACGCCTCCACCAGGACAAGCTCCATGCCGCCGAGGACCGTGCCCGCGCCATCACCAACTGCGGGATGTGTGACGACGCGGGCTACGTCAACGCCTCCCTGTGCACCCACGACCCGGACGAGACCGACCGAGCGAAGCGCGGCATGGCGGAGATCCGAGCACGGATGAAGTGGGAGTCGGCGTCATGAGCCCCGACCGCTACGGCGAACCCGCCGACCGCGGTTGTCGAGATCCCCGCTGCCGCAGGGGGTTCCTCGGCGAGGACACCGAGGGCCGCCCCATCCCGTGCCTTGCCTGCAAGCCGCACCTCGCGGTTACCACGACCGCCAACGACTACGCCGAGCGCGAACCCAGCGCCCGAGCGCAACGAGCAATCAACGAGAGCGAGAACCAGCAATGAGCAAGGACCCTCAGTGGGCCGTGTGGATTCAGGGCCCGGATGACATCCTCCCCGCCCTCGGCCGCGCCGACGCGTTCGAGCGCGCCAACACCGCCAACACCGCGATCGCGTGGAACGAAACCCACCACACGCCAAGCAATTCGGATGCCTATCTGCCGCTGGTGTGGGCTATGCCGTGCCAGTACGGGCCCGGGTCGCCGATCGGTGAGGTTGGTCCGGCGTGGACTGCCGAGCAGGTTGAGGCCGCATGGAAGCGATGGGCCGAATGAGCAAGTCGCAGAGCGAGATCGAGGATGCTGCCCGCTACGTGGTGGCTGAGCGTCTCCGTACCGGGGTGTCCACCGCCTATGTCCTCGGTGTCCTCGAGCGCGATCCGTCCTGGCTGGATTTGCCGATGGAGGAGTACTCGCGGGTGCGGGTGGTGGTGGCGGACATCCTCGCGGGGATGGTCGCAGGCATCGGGACGGAGCACGCCGCATGAGCTCTCAGCGCCCCCAGGACATTCCACCCATCCTGAGACTCGAGACCGGCCCCGATCGCTCGCCCACGGCGCAGCTGGACGGGCGCACGGGGCAACAAGATAGCTACCTCGTCATCACCGAAAGGACCAGCGAATGAGCGACATCCGCAAACTTGCAGAGGGCGATGACCCGTTCGGCGCCCTGCCCTACGACCAGATGTTCGGCGCGCTCACCACTGTTGCGGCCATGGCGCACCACCAAATCCTCAACGGCAATGGCTTCCCGCTCGCGTTCGATGAGTTCTATGGCGGGCTGGAAACGCTGCGCCGTCGCGTGATTGCCATCCAGCTAGCCGTGGAGTGGTCGGACTACCGCAAGGAGTACAGCGTCAGCCAGCACGCACTCGCCGAGGCGCACAAGGCGTTCATTGCGGGATGGGACGCCGCGCTTGGCAATCATCGACATCACCGAAAGGCCCAGCGAATGACCGCCCAAGAAGACCTGTCGGACTTGCTGTTCGATCAGCTGGACCGCAGCGCCGAGCCTTACGAGATCGCAGGCAAGGTGATGGCCAAGGGTTGGCGTCCACCCGCCCAGGTGATCAGCACCGGCGACGAACTCGACACGGTTCCTGTCGGCTCGATTGTCGCGGTCGGTGAGGGCGTAGCCACCACACGATTCAGCGATGGGTGGTACGTCACCGGAGAGTTCTGGCACCTACGCAGCAACTCCCACGAGCTGATCGAGAGCTGCGGCCCCGTGACCGTCCTGTGGTCCCCCACGGAGCAGACCGGAGACGACAATGAGTAATACCCAACTGGCGCAACTGCTCACCGAGCACGCCTGGTATGTCGACCATCTGGTGCGGGGCTACTGCTTGCGCTGCCTCGACGGGGACGGCAAGTTGCGCAGATTCTCCACGGTCGAGGAGTTCGCCGCCCACCTGGTTGAACTGATCCTCGCCGAGTACCTGGTGATCCCACGGACACCTGCCAATGTCAGCGCCGAGGAAGCGCAAGCCGCATTCGACCGCGCGAAATCCCAGCGTCACACCTGGGAGTGCCTGAGCCGCACCCGAATCGGTGTGCCCGCACTGGACGCCTGCGACTGCCCACTCCCCGAGAACGGAGACACCCAGTGAGTGACAACAACATGATCGAGCCTCCCGAGGTGATCCGCGTCGTCGAGAACTACGTAGACGAGGAGCTACGCGACACCGCCCGGTACACCAACCGCACCCCACTGGACAGCTCCGGTGTGTGGGGGCTGCACCAGGTGGCTCGTGACATCTACGCCCTCGGGGTCCGGGATGGCGCGAGCCAGGAGCGGGCCCGGAGTTCGGGCATCCGCCAGCGGGAGCGCGACGCAGCGAAGGCCGCCGCCGAGAATGGAGACACCTATGCCTGAGCTGACCGAGCAACTGCTCCAGCGCCTCGCCCACGACAACGCGCACGAGACCCGGTCCGCGGACACGCTCCAGGCCATGGCTACCGAGATCCTCGCTGCCCGCGCCCGTATCGCCGAACTGGAGTCGGGCGCGCAAACACTCGGCACCATCGTCGACCGACAGTGCCGGGATGTCCTCGCCGCCACCGGACTACACCACCTCATCGACGACGACGGTGATGGTGATTGGGGTTTGGTGTGGGAGCGGCTGGCCGGGATGGGTGCGGAGCTGCGTGCCGCAACCGCGCGCATCGCCGATCTGGAGTCCGAGGCGCAGGCCGATCAGCGTGCGATCGAGGTGCAGTCGTGATCCCCGAACCCGAAACAGATCTCACCCCTCAGCAGTCGACCCGCTGGCGACTGACGAAACTGGCCGCTGCCCTGGTCCGTGACGGCGTCCCAGTGGACATGGTGATGATGGATGCCCGGCAGGGTTGCGACCTCGCCGCCGGGCGTACTCGGCAGGTGCAGTCGTGACCGCCGTCGAGATCCACACCCTTAACTATCCCGTCGATATTATCGCGGCCGGAATTAAGGTCTCCGTGTCGCCGCAGGTCCAAGCCCGAACGTGTTCCAGTTTGGTCCGGGAGGTACAGCCGTGAGCGCCCTCATGATCACGCTCGGCCGCGAATATGACACGGACACCCTGCGTATCGACGGGCGCACTGAGGATCACGTCGAGGGCTGTCGCTGCACTACCACGACTACGTGGTGGCCGTGCGGGGAGGTGCAGTCATGACCCCCGAGGAGGCGGACAAGTTCATCGACGCCTTCGCTGGCCTGACGAACTACCTGGCGTCGACAGTGGCTTGCCCGACATGCGGAGCGCTACCCCCGGGCCCGTGCTTCGAGGATGGGCGTGTCCATCCGTTGCGGATCGAGCGAGCTGAGGCAGACCAATGACCCCGGAGGAGATCAGGGCCGAGGCAATCGAGGTCATCGCGTGGCAGCTGCTCGAGCTGGACGATCCATACGCTGAGCATCCCGCCGACGACTGGCGGGCCGAGTATCACCCCAGGGCGGTGCCGTTCGTCGACGCTCTCGCCGCAGCCGGTCTACTGCCGACTGGGGTGGAGACGAGAGCTGTTGACGGGGGCGTGCAGTGGACCCACAGGGATGGATCCCGATCGACGTTGCCTGTCTACGGCAGCGAGCGGCGGTACGTCACAGCCTGGGAGGTGTCCGAGTGACCCGCTCTCGTGCCAGCGCCAAAGCGGCGGGCACCCGATTCGAAACCTCCATCGCCGCCTACCTCGCTGAGCGCGTTGACGACCGCATCGAGAGACCTGCCCGCAACGGTGCTCTCGACCGTGGGGACTTCTCCGGCATCCGCGCACCAGGCGGCGGCCGGACCGTCCTCGAGGCAAAGGATTACGGCGGCCGACTCCAGCCCGGCCCGTGGATCTGCGAGGCGGAGAAAGAGCGGGGGAACGATGACGCCCTCGTCGGCGCAGTGGTGGCCAAGCGTCGGGGAATTACTGACCCCGGTGCGCAATTCGTGCTGATGACGGTGCGGGATCTCGTAGCGTTGCTGACGGGCCACCGCCCCGACGAGTCCACCTGAAATATACTGCGGCCTAGTCAAATTGGGGGTCTCAGGCAATAACAGTGCACCGACATGCGAAGGGTGGCAGGCTATTGCGCATGTCGGGTGTGGAGACAGCAGTTGCGGGTGGGGTGGGTAAGGCATTGGTCCAACCGTCGATGTCGTTGTGGCGGTGGTGGAGACCCCCCACAGACAGGGCATCGGTCGCGGCGTGGGCCGATGAATTAGCCACGGCGGTTTACAACAAGGAACGACGTCTACGTGAGGACCTGCGGGGAGGTCCAGGAACATTCATGCGCGTCGGTTTCACCACGACCTCGCGATCGCGACCGGCTGTAGCGGCCGATGTCTCCAACATCGCGGCCTATTACGATCGACTCGACAGATCACTCCCACGCCTGGTCGTCCTAGGTGAACCCGGAAGCGGCAAAACCGTCGCCGCGATCCACCTGGTGCTGGGACTCTTAGGCACGCGCCGGGGCTTGGCCGATGCACTGCGTGCTGTGCAACCGGTCCCTGTGCGGGTCAACGCCTCGGGGTGGGACGGCACGCAGGATTTCTCCAGCTGGTTGACCACCCGGCTCGGCTACGACTACCCCAAGCTGCGGCCGGTGCTGGCACGAAAGTTGGTCGAGGACGGGTTGATCCTGCCTGTGATCGACGGCCTCGATGAAATGGATACTCCCGACAGTCAAGGATCGAGGGGCCGCGCGCTACTGGATCAGCTCAACACTGCCTGGCGCAGCGAACCAGTTGTCGTCGTGTGCCGCACCACCGAGTTCCTTCAACTGTCGCACCTGGGTGCAGACAACGGGCTGCACGCCGCCGAAACCGTCACCTTGCAACCACTGTCAACCGACCGAATCAGGCGCTACCTCACCAACTTTCGCGATGACATCAACCCTACTAGCGAGGCATGGTCCGAGGTCATCACCCACATCGCAACCGAACCGGACGGAGCCCTGGCAACCGCACTACACACCCCTTGGATGCTTAGCCTCGCCATCAATGCCCTGCACCCTGCCGGCATTGCTCGCCCTGCCCCTGGCATCGCTGACCAGCTCACCAGCTGCACCACCCCCGACGCCCTTGAGAACCTCCTGTTCGCCGCCCAAATCCCCGCAGCGGTCGTCGGTCTCAAACAGAAAAAGCAATACCGCAACTACACCGACGCCAATGTCCACGCCTGGATGCAGTCACTGGCCCGGCGCCTCGAACAACGCCGCAGCACCGGACGCGACGGTACCGGAATCCGCCTCGACGAGATTTGGGAAATCGCGGGTACCACCCGATGTCGCATCCTGCACGGACTCACCGTCGGCATCATCACCATTATTTCGTTCGGGCTTCTGTTCGGGCTTGTATCCGGGACCGTGATCGGGGTCGAGTACGGCATCAAACACGGGATGGCGAAGGGCATCGTGTACGGGCTCGTACACGCTATCCCGAGCGAACTCATGTCCGGGCTCATGTCCGCGTACGCACTCCCGCTCGTGTCCGGGCTCGTGGTCGGGCTCGTCAAGTCTCCTCCGGCGACTTGGATGGTATGGGGCGTGCCTGAACGTTCCAGATGGCCGAAGCTTGTGTCAGGGCTCAAACGTGGGCTCGTAGTCGGGCTGATTTTCGGCGTGATTTTCGGGGTGATTTGCGCGGTGAAATTCGGATTCGATCCCCAACTCGCACCTCATCCCGTGTTCTGGATCGTGTTCGGACTCCTGTTCGGACTTGTATGTGGGCTCCTGTTCGGGCTTGTGTTCGGGCTCGTGTACGGCGTCGTGGCCGGGTTCAAGGTCGACGCCAACAGCCAGTTACGCGTCGTGGTCGATGAGAGGCAACTGATCTACGGAGACACCCGAGCCGCAGCTCTTATCGGACTCATCTTCGGGCTCGTAGCCGGACTCATCTTGATGCCCGTGTACTCGTTCTATACCGGGCCTGCTCAGGGGCTCGCCGCCGGACTGGCTTACGGGACCATGGTCGGACTCATGGTCGGCCGCGCAGCTGGACGATTCTTCGCCGCAACCCTTATCTTCCGGTCGACCAAGGCGTTCTCGGTCCGGCCCACAGTGTTCCTGGACTGGGCTCGCCGCAATGGATTGCTACGTGTGAACGGCACCGCCTACCAGTTCCGGCACGAAACCTACCGGCAATGGCTACTACAGCAACCTTCACTCGAGTAGCTGGTATGCGATGACCAGGGCCACGACGGCATCGACTCTCGAGACAATGGTCAGCGTGACTGCGCGGAGACAGCGCCGCGCGGTCGGCGCCGCGCCGATGCGCTCGCCGGCGTGGTGGTGGCGAAGCGTCGGGGCGTGAGTGATCCTGGCGCGCAGTACGTCCTGATGACCGTCCGGGATCTGGTTGCTCTGATCACCGGCCAACGACCAGAGGAGGAGTCGTGAGCCATGAAATGCCTTGTGACCTACTAAAATTGGGCGTGGGTGGTGATCGCATGAAATCCGAGGACACCGCCGAGAGCAGGCGGAACCTAAGACAAACGCCACCTACTGGCCGTCTGTCGATACCTGAAATGCCTCGCTATTTCGGTGAGATGTCTTCACCGTTGAGGAACGTGGCACCGCATTTGCCGCACCGTTTATCGCCGGTACTCATCCCTAAATGGTACTCCCGCACCAGTTGGTGGGGGTCGCAAGCTGGCCGACCGTCAGCCTCCCAGCGGGCACGAATTCGGTTCGCATCATCGAATTGCATCGCCCAAATCTACGGCAACGACACACCGAAAGGCAGCGACTGCCGATGACTCGAGATGATCTGATCGCCCGCGCGACGTGCCACCCAATGCGCAGCCGCGCTGACCAGTGGCAAGCGATTGGACCCCGCCCCAGCCGCATTCCAGCTGACTCGAGATCACCGGATGGCCTTAGTTGTGTGAATCCTCTGACACGCGAACCCGGTTGCAAGACAATAGATCCGAGACCGACAAGGAGAACTTGATGACGAGCAGTCCGGATCAGCCCACGCTCGACCGCGGAAGCGTTTGGCGTTGGAACCCGGACCGGGCAACCGGCGTCATCGAAACCACCTCGGGGACTTTGGTGTGGTTTCACTACTCCGCATTCGATGACGAAACCTTCGACACCATCACCATCGATATGCCGGTCGACGTCGATATCGACCACACACCGCAGGGGGACTTCACATGCCGCGCTTCGCGTATCCGCAGATCGCTGCCGTCATCCTGGCAGCGGTAGCCGTTTTCACGGCGGCGCCCGCTCACGCCAAACCCGGGCAGGCAGACTTCACGCCCACCAGCACCTCCTACCGGTACGACGGCACCCACGGCGTTTTCACCGCTGACGCTCGATACAACACCGCTTCCCGCGGCCACCAGTTGATTTGGTCGCTACGCTTGTCGGAGTCGGTACGCGCGATCGTCCTCGGCGACATGGCGTGTGGCGCTTACGTGGAAGGCAAGCGCGGATATTCGGATCATCACCCGGCGGTCCCGTCGGACTATCAGTGGCATTCGATCGTCTCGGAGCTACAGCTGGACACTCAGTACCGGCTCGTCGCGAACTGCGCGTTCACTGCGCAGAACGGTTCGACCACGGCGCCAGGGCGAGTGGACTATTCGGTGGTGTTCACCCTGCACTCCAGCTGACCTTGGCGGCCGTTGGCGCCTCATCCCCGTCGCACTTGGCTCGGCAACCGCTACAACGGCGCCGGGGCTTGAGATCCCGGCGCCCGCCTCAGATGTCTCACCGTCAGCCGAGAACGACAACCCTCTGCTTTGACTTCTTTGCCTCGCCCGGTTGCTCGATGGCGAGCGGAATGGACTTCGACACGGCAACCGACAGTGACCCACCGCCCGCTAACTCGGCCTTGACGAAATTGAATTCATTGTCGGACTTGATCGCCTGTTCGACCTGGGAGACGAACGTCTCGACGGCTTCCGGGGCCATCCGATATTCCTGGCCGCCGTAGTGAAGTTTCGGACCTGACAACTCTGAGCCTCCTTCGCGATGCCCCCGGTGCAGGGGTCTGCGTGCAGCGTATGACTGACGAACTGTTCCTGTAGCCGCTTTGGTCGGGAGCGGGGAAAGTCGCCTCTCGCTGTGGTGGTGGCCTGTTGATCGCGACTCGAGATCCTCGCCGCGACTGGCTAAGCTAGCTATCTATGAGCAACCGTTCTGTGCGTGTGGCCGCGATGGACAACCCCAACCACATGTTCATCCCACGCCACGAACTCAAGCTGCTCCGCGAACTCCTCCGCGAAATACCCGACCTCGCCTTGGATCTCGGTATCGCCGTCACCAAACAGGCCCGCCTCGGGGAAGTCGGGCGCTCCCGCAAACCCCGCCGCCCCTCTGAGCAGCCCCTGCCATACCACGTCGCTGCCGCAGACGCCGCCGAGGAACTACACAACGCCCTCGTCGGCTGGGTGCGCCTCACCTGTGAGCAGCGGGACATCGACTACACCGGCCCGACATCCACTCCCGCCTTGGCGAAATGGCTGCACCGCAACATCGTTGCTCTCGCCATGACCGAAGGCTCGGAGACAGCGTTACCGGAGATTCGGGACGCCATGCAAGCAGCGGAGTGGATCGTGTGCCCACCCATGCGACCCCATGCGGTCGACCAGGCCAGAATCGACCGCGCCCGCAAGCTCATGCTCAACGTGTCCGGGATCGCCGCTCTGGCAAAGGAGTTGGGCGAGGAGTACCGGCACCTCACGAAACGCCGGGTCCACGTGCTAAAGGAAGCAGGCCGGATACTCCCTGTGCCCGGCCCGTGGCGTATCGATTGGCCTGTGCTGTATTTCGTGGGCGATGTGCTGGATGCGCATCTGTCGCTGCCGATTCGGGAGCGACACGCTGAGGCGTGCTGATCTGCACGAACCCGTTACGGACGCCCGGAATGCTACGCTAAGCGCGTCGCGTGAGTTGACCGCGAATCCACAATCCCCGCAGTGCGTGCGCATTCCATTCCCCACAGCCTGGAGCTACGCGCGCTGCGGCCCCCTTGTAAAGAATCCGCGCCGAACGGCAAAACTGCTGGTCGTACTCGATCAGCCGGTATGTTTCGCCCGAATTTGACTGATTGGAAGCCAATGGCCGCCGTCCTGCCTCTGCTTTGGACCATCCTGTCCTACAACGACTTCATGCTGCCGCTCGCTGTATACCACGGCCTGTCCGACCTCGTCGGCTCGTTGTCCGCTTCCTGATTCAACCCCATGGCCTGGTCCCGCAACCCCGACCGGTACCGCGGCCTACCTCAAGCCACAGCCAACCGGATACGGCAACGCGACAACAGCACATGCCAACAGTGCGGAGACGCTGGCTACCAGGTTGACCACATCATCAACGTCCGCCGCGGCGGGACAGGCGACGACACCAACCTGCAGGTGCTGTGTGACCACTGCCACGAAGTCAAGACCAGGTCAGAGTCGGCACGGGGTAGAGCACTACACGGCCGCCGTCGTCCCCCCGAGGCCCACCCCGGACGCCTCATGGGTGGGGGATGACCCTCGATCCGGATCGACCTAAGGGCGGAGCACATAGCACCTCAGACCATGCGTGCGTCGGTCGTCCGTTTTGCCGCAGGTCAGAGCGCCGCCGGATTTCCAGCCCACTTCAGCCCCTGGGTGGTGGAGTGGAAGTGGCCTGGTGAAATGGCCTTACTCGTTACATTTGCCTGGTAGACTCATTGGCATGAAGCGAGTCTGTGAGCGGTGCGGAGGTGATCTCGGACCGCTGAGGAAGGGCCCGACCCCGCGCTACTGCTCGACTCGGTGCCGGGTAGCCGCACACCGTGCTCGGCAGACCGTGCCCGCCCCACTGCGCACCCGCGACCGCTGGGTGATGTGGCGGCCCATGACGAAAGCCCCGGTCCAGCCCACAGGCAAGGCCGCATCCTCGACGGATGCGCGCACCTGGTCGTCCTGGTCGCGGGTGAAGACGGCCGCCCACAAAGGCTATGTACTCGGCAATGGGATCGGCTGTATCGACCTGGATCACTGCCTGGTCGATGGTGAATTGACCCCAGCTGCAGCCGAGTTCCTCGCGCAGTTGCCGCCGACCTGGATCGAGATCTCCCCGTCCGGTACTGGCTTGCACATCTGGGGGCGGATGCCCGAGGGCCGCGGCCGCCGGTACATCAACGCCGATGGCCTGCATATCGAGCGGTACTCGACGGGCCGGTACATCACCGTCACCGAGCGCGAATTCGCCGGATCCGTCCGGTGTCTCGCCGATCTGTCCAATGTGAGCTGACCTCCAGGCCGATCGGCCGCTGGCGGCGGCTCGATAAGCCAGCCGCCCGGGTGGCGGTCGAGACCCTGGAGGTCACATGGCATCGAAACCACTCCCGAAAGGGCTGAAGGCCGGCGGGCGCAAGCTCTGGACCGACGTCGTCGGCAAGTGGGATCTGCGCCCGGATGAACTGCGCGTGCTTCGAGAAGCAGCCGGCGAGGTCGACCTGATCGACACGTTGGAGCAAGCAGCGGAGTCGGCCGAGCTGATTGTCCGCGGATCCCAAGGGCAGCCGGTGATCAACCCCCTGATTTCTGAACTTCGTCAGCACCGGGCGACTCTCGCCGGGCTGCTGCGGAGTCTGAAACTTCCCGACGAGACCGACACATCGGAAGCCCGGTCGACGCAGGCGCGCGCCGCGGCGAACGCCCGATGGTCGAAGCGTGGCGCGTAGCCGCTCCGCTGCCCTGATCTCCACTCCCGAAGCGGAGTTCGCCGAGATCATCGCCTGGTACGAGGAGCAGCTGAGGACCACCGCACCGCCGGTGGATCTCGAGTGGGAGCCGGTGAAGATCGGCCCCACGTGGCAGTGGGAAAACGGCTGGGTCCTACCGGAACTGACCCTCGGGTGGCGGGTACTGGCGTGGTGCGGAAAGTGGCTGCGCGACAAACACGGCCATCCGTGGCAGTTCACGCCGGAGCAAACCAGGTTCGTGCTCTGGTTTTTCGCGGTCGATGAGACCGGCGATTTCCTGTACCACTCGGCGGTGTTACAGCGGCTGAAGGGATGGGGAAAAGATCCCATCGCCTCATGCTTGGGTATGGCGGGCTGCTTCGCTGAGGTCACTTTCGACCACTGGAAGCGCGGGCGCCCGATCGGCCGCGAGGAACCGTCAGCGTGGGTGCAGATCATCGCGGTCAGCCAAGAGCAGACCAAGAACACGATGAAGCTGTTTCCGTCTCTGGTGCCTGCGGAGACGCGCGCCTACTACGGAATCCAGATCGGAAAGCTGAACGTCTACGGGCTCGGCGACACTCGGCAGATCGAGGCTGTGACGTCCTCGCCGCTGGCGATTGAGGGCGGGCGTCCGACTCTGGTGATCCGTGCTGAGACGCAGAACTGGAACTCGTCCAACGGCGGCCACGATATGGCCGGCGCCTTGGAAGGCAACGCTGCGAAGTCGGAGCGTGGTGCGGCGCGGATGCTCGACATCTGCAACGCCTACCGGCCCGGTGAGGATTCGGTCGGCGAGCGCGCCCGCGAAGCGTATGACGCGACAGTGGGCGCGAACCCGACGACGGTGGATTTCGGTCTGTTGTATGACTCGCTGGAGGCCCCACCGGATGCTCCACTGACCGCGGAAGCCGCCCCGGCGGTAGTGCATTCGATCGCCGGAGACTCGTACTGGCTCGACACCCGCCCCAACGGGCGAATCGTCAAGTCCATCTTGAACCCGGCGAACCCGCCGAGCGAGTCACGCCGCAAGTGGTTCAACCAGATCACCGCGGCTGCGGATGCCTGGTTGACCCCGCAAGCGTGGGATCTGCTGGGCACTCCGCCGACGCCCGTGCCCGCAGATGAAGAGCGGGTGGTGCTGTTCTTCGACGGCTCCAAGTCTGATGACGCGACGGCGCTGATCGGCTGCCACATCGACACCGGCGCTGTGTTCCATGTCGGGGTCTGGCAGCGGCCGGCCGGGTGGGACAGCAAGCGCCGCTGGCTCGTGGACCGGGACGACGTCGACCACCGCGTTCGGGAAGCCTGTGAGAAGTGGGATGCGCTCGGACTGTGGGTGGATCCGTCGGACGCCCGCGACGACGAGACCGGCGAACGGTTCTGGGAACCTCTCGCTGATGAGTGGGCGCGCATCCAAACCTGGGAGCTGCCCGCGGTGAAGACCGGCGATTTCGCGCACCCGGTGATCTGGGATATGCGAAACCCGCGCCACCTCAAGCTGTTCACAGAGGCAGCGGAACGGTTCACTACCGACGTCACTGGCCAGTCGTTCCGGCACGACGGACACAAGGTGCTCGCCAAGCACGTGCATAACGCGCGTCGGCGGCCGAACAAGTTCGGTGTCGGACTCGGCAAGGAGCACCGCGAATCCGCCCGCAAGATCGACGCGGCTGTTGCAGCCGTCGGCGCCCGGATGATGCGGCAAATGTGGTTGGCCATACCCCGGCAAGAGATGACCTACGAAGCGATGTTCGTGTGAGGGAGGTGAGATGAACCGGAAACAGGCCATCGACGCTGTTCGCCTGATGTTGCAGGGGCCGCGCACGTTCGAGCTGGAGCGTCTGGACAAAATCGACGCGGCGATGCGGCCGTGGACGGCTGAACGCGCGTTACAGTCGCTGGAGATCCGGGGCGTCACCTCGAGCGCATCGGAGGGGCCGATGGCTCCGCTGATCGGCCTGGCCCGCAAATCGCAAACGAACTTTCTGCCGCTGATGTTGGAGCAGTACTCGCAGTCGATGAAGGTCGACAACTACCTGTCCGGCAACGGACAGGACACTGCACCTCCGTGGGAGTGGTGGCAGCGCAATGCATTCGACGCTCGTCAAACCGGCGTCAACCGTGCCGCACTCCAGTACGGGGTCAGCTACGCCACCGTGCTGCCTAGCATGCGACCCGGCGGGGAAGACGGGGCGGCGGCGTATCTGCGCGGCGTGAGTCCTCGGCAGATGACCGCCATGTACGGCGAACGCCTGGAATGGGATCCACGCTCCGGCGGTCCGGTCGATGACGACTGGCCAATCATGGCGATGGAGATGAAGGGTCCAATGATTCGTCTCTACGACGAGACGAACATCCACTTCATCGGCGTCAAGAACGTCCCCACCTCGGCGCTCGGGTGGCGGGATCCGATGTACTGGAACGCTGGCAACTTCGAGTACATCGAGGGTCGCACGCACGGTGTCGGAGTGTGCCCAGTCGTGCGATTCCGTGACCGGATGCTGCTCGACGGAGAGGAGCAGTACGGCATCATCGAGCCCCTGCTCACGATCCAGGAGCGCATCGACGAGACCACGTTCGAAATGATGGTCGCCCAATACTGGTCGGCGTTCAAGCAGCGCTACGTGATGGGCTGGATCCCGAAAGACCAGAGCGAAGCCCTCCGCCAAGCAGCGTCGGACACATGGTTTTTCAAGGATCCACAGGTCAAGGTGGGACAGTTCGATGCCACCGACCTCAAGAACTACATCGACTCCAAGGGCTCCGCTGTCCGTGACCTCGCGGCGATCGGACAGGTTCCGGCGCAAAACCTCGGCATCGACGGGATCTCGAACATCTCCGAGGCCACCCTCGCCGGGCTTGAGGCGGGCAAGGACCGCAAGGCATCGGAGATCGAAACATCGTTCGGCGAGTCCTACGAGCAGATGCTGCGCACATGCGCGCACATTGTCGGCGACACCGAATCCGCACAAGACTTCGCATCCGAAGTGAAGTGGCGCGAGCAAACCGCGCGGAGTTTCGCCCAGACCGTTGACGGTCTCGGCAAACTTGCGACCATGCTCGGTATCCCGGATGAAGTGCTCTGGGAAGACATCCCGGGCTGGACGCGGGAGAAGGTGGAGCGCGCCAAGCAGGCTCGCGACCAGATGGACATGGCACCGACTGTGCCGGTGCCCCCTGTCGATCCCGCCGACGCGCTCGACGTACCGGCGTAGTCCATGCTGCTGTCGGCGCTGCTCGCGTTGCAGCGGCGGTGGGCGAGGACACTCGGTCGGGTAATCCGCCGCCTCATCGTCGCCCAGGGCGTCCCGGTCACCCCGCAACGTCGCCAGCAAATCGCTGTCCAGCTGCACCGCGAAACCTTGCCGTATCGGCAGCAGAGCTACGAAGCCGCTGTCACGCGAATCCGCGAGTTCGATCCGCATTTAACTCCGGCACCGATACGGGACTATCCGGTCGCGGCTGTCGTGTCGGTCCTCGAGCGCGCCACCGAACCGCCAGCACGAGTGTCGTCGCCGCGCGCGCGGGTCACGGTGGCCCCGGCGGAGTTGGATCCGCTGTCCCGCCGTCAAGCTCGTAGACGCGTCAATGTCACTGCAGCGCCCCGGAGCCCGGCGGCGGTGCGTGAGGTTGTCAACCGAGTGTCGGTGACGATGGGCCGCCACATCCAGCAGGCGGGGCGGGACGCGATTGTCGATACTGCCGACGGCGCGGGCGAGGAAGTCGGTTGGGCGCGCTTGCTGTCCGGTGCCGAGAACTGCGCCTTCTGCGCGATGCTCGCCTCCCGGGGGCCGGTGTACCGGTCCGACAAATCTGCGACATCGGTAGTCGGCCGTCCGCGTGGCAATCGTGAACTAGGCGAGGCATACCACGACAACTGCGATTGCGAGACCGTCTTGGTGCGCCGCGGCCAGCCGTGGGAAGGCCAAGCCGAATACGAACGCCTCGAAAGGTTGTGGATCGCCGCCAGCAGCCTCGACGGAGAACCCCGCCTCGCGTTCAACCGGGCGTTCCGTCGAGGGCAGAAGGACCCAGATCTGCTCAAAGAGATCGAGCGGCTCTGGGAGGACTCCACCGAGGGACTGACCGGTACGGACGCAACCGATGCATTCGTCGCCGCTGTCCGTGCCAACCCACCAGCTGCCCTGGCGGCAGCGCGAAAGCTCCAGGAGAGCAAACACAATGACAGATCCAGCTGACACCATCGTGACGGCCGAACCCGCCCCGGAGCCTGTCGCCGAGCCGACAGCGCGCGGTGCCGAGGACTACGAGGCCGAGATCGCGAAGCTCCGCAAGGAAGCCGCAGGGTGGCGCACCAAACTGCGCGAAGTCGAACCCTTGGCACAGAAGTACGCCGAGGCTGAGGAAGCACAAAAGTCGGAGATTCAGCGTGCGACTGAGCGCGCCACCCAAGCTGAAGCCGCCGCCGCTGAGCGTGAGGCCGAGCTGACCCGGGTGCGTACTGCGATCCGTCACGGTATCCCCGAGGAAGACATGGACTTGCTGGGGTCAGGTACCCCGGAGGAGCTGGACGCCCGCGGCGCGCGTATCGCGGCGCTGCGGCAGGCCAGCGTGAAGGAAACGACCCCGCCTCCTACGGATCGGCCGGTCGAATCGTTGAGGCCCGGCGCCTCGCCCACTCCACCTCCTGCGGTGGACAACTCATATCCCGCTGCGTGGTTGCCGCGGGAACGAACCTAGGAAAGGGCTCTCATGGCTAATGAGTGCAAGCCCCTGTTCCGGCCGGGTCGAGACGTCACTGTTCTCGCCACGGCTGCGGTCACGGGCTCCACGTTTGTCAACATCTCCGCCAGCCGCGACGCCGCCACCGGTCTGATCAAGGTCGCCCCTGCGACTGCGGCGGGTGCTGCGTTCGGTGTGGCCACCGCCGATATCGCTTCCGGTGGTGTTGGAGCCGTCATCAAGGGAGGCATCGTGCCCGTCACCGCTGGCGGCGCCATCGCCGCGGGTGCGCAGGTGGAGATCGCCGCGGGCGGCAAGGTTGTGACGCTCGCGTCCGGTATCGCCGTCGGGCAGGCCGTCGAGGCCGGCACGAACAACAACCCCGTCTTCGTCAACCTCTACCAGTAAGGAAGGAGTAACCCATCATGGCGAATTCCCCGTACAGCCAGGAATACCCGCTCGGTACTCCGTCCGTCTCGGGCAACAACCTCACGGTTGACCTGATGCTGAAGGAGCCGACCCGCATCAACGCCTACTTGTCGGATCTGGCGTTGAAGCAGTACTTCGCGGAACGGATCTTCACCAACGGTGGCGGTGTCTCTGGCGGTGCTCTGGTGTACAACCAGCTCGTCGCCAACGACCTGTTCCCGACTCGCGCCACGCAGCGCGTCGCGCCGGGTGCCGAGTTCCCCGAGGTGACATTCGACCGTCCCGAGCCGAAGACCGCGCAGGTCGAGAAGCTCGGTGGTAAGTTCCGCGTCACCGATGAGGCGCGGGATCGTAACGACCTCACCGCGATTCAGTCCGAAGCCACCAAGCTCGGTAACGACATACCGCGTCAGTTGCATGTGCGGGCGCTTGCTGAGTTGGAGGCGTCGATCACCGCGATCGGCTCCGACGTGCAGATGACCACCACCTCATGGGCGGACGCGGCGGCGCTGACGTTGACCACCACCAACTCGGCAGCCATGCCGACCGCGGACTTCGCGAACCTGCGAAAGCTCGCCGCGGTCAAGGAATTGGGCGTCACCTACAACCTGCTGATTGTGAATCCGCAGGAGCGCGCCAACTTCGAGATCATCTACCAGGGCAACGGCCCAGCTGTGCTGGCCGCCAACGGTCTGTCGATGATCGTGTCGAACCAGGTCGCCGCCGGTACCGCCTATGCGGTGCAGGAAGGCACTGTCGGTCAGGTGCGCTACGAGCAGCCGTTGCAGACGGTCAGCTGGCGCGACGACGCCACTGAATCCTCGTGGGTTCAGGCGTCGATCCGTTCGGTGTTCGCGGTGACCAACCCCTACAACGCCGTCAAGTTGTCGGGTCTGGCCGCCTGATGTCCGGGGTGGAGCGCACCGTCCGACTCGGGTCGATGGCCTACATCGACGGTGACGGTGCACACCGTAGCGCCGACCGCGGCGCGACCATCCATGTGCACCCGGACAACCTCGAGAGGTTCGACCGGCTCAACGTGCTGCTGGGCCAGGAGCCCGAGCCGGTCGCACCCGAGGCCGCGCCGAAGCCGCGGACCGCACGCGCCCGCAAGGAGAACTGACACCATGGCCTTCGCCATGTCCGCCGATCTGGCCGCACGCTGGCGTGCCCTCTCCCCGGAGGAGGAGGCACGCGCCGCCGTGCTGCTGGGCGACGCGGCGTTCTGGCTGAAGGCGTGGTTCAAGCCCTACGCGGCAGACCTGGAAGCCCTGGCGGCCGACAATGAACTGCTCGCCGACGGCTTGAAGATCGTGTCCTGCGCGATGGTCCGCCGGTCCATGACCAACGGCGGCTACGACGGCGCTTCCCAAGTCCAACAGACGATGGGCCCGTTCACCGCGCAGGTCTCCTACAGCAACCCCAACGGCAACTTGTACATCTACGACACCGACCGTGACACCCTCTTCGGACTGTTGGGCATCAATGTGTCCGGCGCCGTCTCGATGACGAGCCCGGGACTGTGAACCCGATCAACGCCCCATACGGGGAAACCGTGGAGGTGCTGCGCGCCACCCGTGACCGGGTCGGCGACCGATCCGACGCTGTCCACCACAGCATCGAAGGGTGCGTGTTCTGGTCCGGGTCGGACGCCGGGGCGGCAGTGCAGGAAGACGACCAGCGGCGTGACACCTCGACGGTCCACGCCAACCTCGCCATCCCCAGATCCGCGGACCTACTCGGCACCGATCGGATTCGCCGCACCGATCAATCGGTGTACACGGTCGTCGGTGGTCCGCAATGGGATCAACTCCACCCAATGACCGGGTGGGACACCGGGTTCAAGATCGTGAAGCTGAAAGGGGTGTTCTGATGCAAAACAACATCCCCGCCCCGAACCCCGCGGTCGGCGGCATCCTCAAATCCGGTGAGATGCGCTCACTGATGTTCGAACGCGGTGAGGTCGCTCAAGCCCTGTACCGGGAGATCGTCGCGAAACGTACTGGCCGCCTGGCGCGGTCGGCGCGGGTCGAAACTTTTATCGGCGGTAGTCGTGGTGACCGGTGGTGTTCCCGCCTGATCGTGGAAGCGCCGTACGCGGCCAGCCACGAGTACGGCACCGACGACGGCAACACAGGAATCCAGGTCGGCGCCCATGATCTCAACATCGTGTTGAATCAGTTGGGGCAGTTGTGATCACGTTCCCCAACTGGTATGAGGGCGGGTTCCCCGACCGCGAACTTGTGGTGCTGGATCTGGTCCAGAAATACCTGGACCTGCTGACCCCGCAAGGCGTCGCCTGCACATGGTTGCCCGACGATGTCACTGACCTCATCAACGCCGGTGTGCCCGTAGTGCGGGTATACCGGGGTGGGATGGGGTCCGACGGGTTGTTCGATGCTGCCGCTATCCAGCTAGGTGTCCTCACCGCCACACGACAGGATTCGTGGGCGGTCATGGAGTACCTGCGCCAGGTCATGCTGTCGTTCGCTCACGGTGGCCCGGTGCGCCATGAGGACGGCTCCATCACCATGATCGCCTCCATCGATGAGGTGGTCGGCCCTCAACAGATCCCGGACCTGAACCCCGACCACCGGCTGGTCCCGGCGACGTTCCGCGTCGAATGCCGTCTCCCGCGCGACCGCCCGGACTACACGAGCATCCGCGCGTCCCTTCCTCTCTAACCAACATTTTTCTCCCGATTACCGCGCCTGCCGCGGTGATTCGTGATGCCCCGATGGGGCGGATAGGAGCGCCATCATGGTTGCTACCGACTTTCTCACCTTGAAGGGCAAGAACGACCCGCTGGTCGTATCCGCCCTCGACTACCTGGTGCTGTTGCACAAGTGGGCGCCGGGCGCCAGCTACATGCCAGCCGATCTCACCGACGCCTCCGGTGTCCTGCAAGCCATGGGCGCGGGCTGGTTCAGCTCGGGTGAGATCCAGAAGAAGGCTGGTGTCGAGCTGACGCCGGATACCCAGTCCTCGGCCGTCGAAGGCTACGGATCCTCGGGCCCGCGGCGCACCATCGTCACCGCCGAAGGGTTCACCATCGACTACTTCGCGCAGGAGTGGCGCAAGGGCAACCTCGAGATGTGGCACAACACCGACCTCTCGACGACGTCCGCTACCCCGGGTAAGGGGTTCCACGCCCGCAAGACCAGCCAGTTGTCTATCCAGTACTACTCGGCCATCGTCATCGCCTACGACGGCATGCCGTCCGCCGAGCTGTACCCGTGGTGGATGTTCGGCAAGGTCGCCGTCACCAAGCGTGCCGCGATGTCCGGACAGCAGGGCGCGGAACTCGGCCTGCCGATGACGCTGACGATCTATGAGGACACCGAGTGGGGTGCCCTCTATGACTTCGGTGTCGCCGGTGCCGGTTTCGACAGCATCGCCACCGATGCCGGGTTTCTGAGCGCGGCCACCTCGATCACCGTGTCACCGGCCACGACCACCCTCGCCGTCGGAGGCAAGCTGCAACTTCTGGTGCTCGACAACAACGGATTCGACCGCACTGCCGAGGCGACCTATGTGTCGGGCACTCCCGCCAAGGCGACGGTCACCTCTGGTGGACGTATCAGCGCGGTCGCAACCGGCACGTCGACGGTGACCGTGACCCTCGGGGCGCTCACCCCTGTCACCTGCGCCGTCACCGTCTCCTAACCCCGTACGCCGTCCTCGCGTCCTCCTGGCGGAGCGCGGGGGCGGCTTCCGCCAGGACCGCCAGGAACAGGAGTAAGTCATGCCCCCGAAGAAGAGGGTTGCACCCGCGCAACGGTTCTCACAGCTGCGGGCGCGCGCCCAGCACGCCAGCAAGGACACCCCCACGATCGAGGACTTCGTCCTCGGACCCGACGACGGGTTCGATCCGGAGATCCGTGTGTCGCTGCCACTCTCGCTGAAAGCGCAGGAGTCGTATTACTACGCCGCCCGTGCGGGGGACACGTTCGCGCAGGTGCGGGCTGTGCTCGGTGACGCCCAATACACGCGGATCGTCGAGATCTTCGACGCCGAAAAGGACTCCGCCGACTTGTTCGTGGGGTTCGCGCGAATGTTGACCGACCACCTCTCCGGTAAGGGCGCCGGTGATGTGGAGGGGGGGTCTGGGGCCTCGTAACCGAGGTCGCCCGCTACGACGTTGAACTGCGCTGGGACCTCCACAAATATCTCGGCCTCGACCTCAACGAGTGGCTGCGCGGGGAACGGGACTGGCGCGATCTGTGGGAGCTGAAAGACCACTTCCCGCAAGGCTCCCTCTATCAGTCCGCGAAACTCCGTGACCCCGACACCGTCGAGGCACTCGCCCGGATGCCGGAGACCGCCGGGCCGATCCCGCTCGAGGGGTTCGACCCACTGATCAGTCGGTTGGCGAACATCGAGGACCTCCTCACGAGGGTCATGTACGCCACCGCGCACGCCGACGTCGCTACCGCGCCCACCGCGGCCCGCCCCGAACCCCCGCACATCCAGCGACGCCGAGAACTCAAGCGCGACAAAGCGAACGCCATGGAACTGCGACTGATCCCAGGAGGTGACGGTGCCTGATTACTCGGCCGGATCAGCGTCAGTCGAGATAAAGCCCGACTTCACGGGGTTCGTGCGTCGCCTTCGTCAAGACCTGGACCGGGTCAACGCTGAACTCGCCGTTGACATCGAACCGTCCCTAGCGGGATTCACGGAGCGGCTGCGAACGGAGTTGCAGCGGATAGACGCCGGCGTCACTGTCGATGTCCGCCCGAACTTCAACCGGCGCGAGTTCGAAGCAGTCCTTGCCACGTATCGGCCGACGGTGTACGCGAACATCGTTCCAGCGCTGGACCAAACGGCGTTCGCACGGATCGATGAGCTGCTGAATCGACTGGCCCGGGACCGCACCGCGAATATCCGCCCCAACGTCGGCGGCTTGAGTGGCGTCAGCGGATCCGCCGACCGCGCCACCCGCTCACTGACGGCGATGTCCGCAGTGAAATTCACCGGCCTCGCCGCGGGAATCACGGCGCTGGTCCCGATCCTCCTCGGCGCTGTCGGTGCCGCGGGCGGGTTGGTGGCGGCGCTCGGCGCGCTCGGTGGTGTCGGCGCTATCGGCGGATCCGGGATTATCGGCGCGTTCTCGGCGATGAAGGACAGCACCGAAGGCGCCGGGGCGGCAGCCGAGAAAGCAGCCAACGACCTCGACCAGGTCGCCGACGCGCAGCAGCGTGTGATCGACGCACAGCACAACGAGATGGACGCTCTCCAATCGGTGGAGGACGCCCAGAAGTCGTTGACGCAGGCCAAGATCGACGCACGCGACGCGCAGGACAACCTGAACCTCGCGGTCAAGAACGGTGCCCTCACGGAGAAGGGCGCCGAGCTCGCCTACCGGCGTGCCGTGGTGGCACTGAACAAGACTCGCCGCGACGCCGCCACCGGCAAAGCCTCTGGTCTCGACGTGGAAACCGCGCAGCACGCAGTCGACGAGGCCGCCCAGAACATCACCAACGTCCGCGTCGGCAACCAGCAGACCAAAGCGAAAGCTGACGACGCCAACGCCAAGGGCATCGAGGGCTCCGACCAAGTGCAGGCCGCGCAACGTCAACTCGAGTCCGCCCAGTACGGGGTCACTCAATCCCAGGTGCAAACCGCCCAGGCGGTAAGGGATCTCGCGAAGGCGCAGGACGACGCAGCGCAGTCCGCCGCAGCCGCCGCAGGCAACACCGACAAACTCCAGCAGGCACTCGCGAAGCTGTCCCCGAACGCGCGGGACTTCGTGCTGCAAATGCAGGCACTCGGTCCCGCATGGAAAGACCTGCGGCTCGCGGTGCAGGACAACCTGTTCGCTGGTCTCGGCGACTCCATGACCCAGCTGGCCAACAACCAAATGCCTGCCCTGAAGGATGGGTTGTCGCAGATCGCGGGCGGGCTGAACTCAGCGATCAAGGACACCCTGTCCAGCCTGGACGGACTGTTTACCGAGCTGGTGAACAACGGGTCGATGCAAGGGTTCATCGACGGAATCAACGCCGCGATGCAGGGGATCGCCCCGCTGGTCACCGGGCTGACATCCTCGTTCATCACCCTCGGCGAAGTCGTCGGCCCACACCTCGGGCCATTCTTCGCCGCGCTCGGCAAAATGATCTCCGACATCTCCGGGCCACTCGGGCAGATCGGTGGGGTTTTCCTCGACACCCTGACCGCGCTGATGCCAACCCTGACGCAGCTGATCAACGCCATGTCCACTGGGCTGGCACCGATCTTGCCCGTCGTTGGGAGACTGTTCGACTCGATCGGACAAGCCCTGATCCCCTTGATTCCGTCGATCTCCCGGATCGTGGAAATCATCGGCAACGCGCTGGCTGACGCGATCGTCGCCCTCGCCCCGTATCTGCCGACGATCGCGCAGGCGTTCGCCGACATCCTCGCCGCGGTCGCCCCACTGATCACCCCACTCGCGCAGCTGATCGGTGTAATCGCCGGCGCGATCGCCACGAACCTGTCGTCGCTCGCCACAGCTTTGGCGCCGGTCATCACGCAACTCGCAGAGGGGCTGACACCGGTCATCCCGATCCTGACCAATGCCTTTGCCCAGCTGACACCGGTATTCGCGCAGATCGCGGCCACCATCGGCACCGCCCTGGTATCGGCCCTGGAAAAGATCCTGCCGGTGCTGCCGGAACTGATTCAGTCCTGGTCGAACCTGATGATCGCCCTGGTGCCGCTGCTGCCGGTGATCGTGGACCTCGCCGTGCAGATCCTGCCCGTGCTCGCCGACATTCTCGTGCGACTGGCCCCGTTCCTGGTGACGTTGCTCAACCACATCACCGACCTGGTCAATTACGTCGTGCCCATCCTCATCCCGGCCATGGAGAAGTGGAAAGACACCATGGTCGGGGCCTGGGACAAGATCAAAGGCGCATGGGACGGGATGAAGGCTGGCCTAGACCAGCTGCGCGACAAGTTCTCCGGCGTCGTCGACAAGATCAAAGAGATCTGGACCGGCCTCACCGACGTCTTCAAAGCGGGCGGGCTCGGCGGCGTCGCAGGCAAGGTCGTCGACAAAGCCCTCGACCTCATCCCAGGACATGCGACCGGCGGCCTCGTCACCGGCGAAGGCACCAGCACCTCCGACTCGATCCTTGCTCGCCTGTCGGACCGCGAGTTCGTCGTCAACGCGCGCTCGGCGGCCAAGTACATGCCGCTGCTCGAGGCGATCAACACCGATCAGGTGCCGGGGTTCGCCGAGGGCGGCGCGGTCCGCGGTCCGAACAAGAAGAAGCAGTCCACAGGTCAGTCGGCGATCGTCTCGTCGATGGCCGATGTGGTGGCCGCAAAGTTCCCCGGCATGACCCTGACCTCGGGACAACGCAACACCGACAACGGACACCACACCCAAGGCAAAGCCGCTGATTTCAGCAACGGCTCCGATGACACGCCGGAGATGCAGGCCCTCGCGTCGTTCATCGCCACGAACTACCCGCAATCCCTGGAGCTGATTCACCAACCGTTCGGCCACAACATCAAGGACGGCAAGGATGTTGGCGACGGTCTCGGGGTGTACGGGGCGGCCACCATGGGGCAACACCGCAACCACGTCCACTGGGCTGTCGGATCCGTGATCTCAGCGCCCGCCGCGACGCCGAGCACCGTCACCCCGGCGAGCCCGCAGGCCGCGAACGATCCTTCGAACTACTCCAACGGCACCTACATCGGTCCGTCCTCGGTCGACACCAGCAAGGACGTTCAAGCCGACTCCGGTTTACCGGAGGAGTACAGCGCGCAGGGTATCGGCGCCAAGGCGGGGTCGATCCTCGCCGAAGGTCTGCTGGGGATCTTCGGGCTGGAGAACTCTGTGCTGTCCTCCAGCAACCCCTACAACAAGGCGCTGAACACCACCGTCGATTACTACTCCCAGAAGCAGCAAACCGAGCAGGACGACCCGGGTACGTTGAGCACCACCGCCCCGGCAACTACTGCCCCGGCACCAGCTGCGCCACCGGCCAAGCACACCTACCAGCCGGGCGCGGGGGCGGAGCAGTGGCGCGACACGGTCTTGACCGTGCTGCGTGGTACGGGCCGGTCGGATGGGTTGGCGGATCGCACGATCGCCCAGATCGGCATCGAGTCCGGTGGTAATCCGAACGCGCAGAACAACTACGACATCAACGCCAAGAACGGGACACCGTCGATCGGTTTGTTGCAGGTCATCAAACCGACCTTCGACTCCAACATCGACGGCCGGTACCCCGGCGGCCAACAAGACCCCGAAGCGAACATCGCTGCCGCGTTCAACTACGTGGACAAGCGGTACGGGGGTGCGGCGAAGATCTGGCCGACCACCGCCGGATACGCGGGCGGCGGATGGGTGTTCGGGCAAGGGTCTGGCACCTCTGACAGCAACCTTGCGAGGTTGTCCAACGGTGAGTTCGTCGTCAACGCTGCTGCGGCTGCCGCGAACGGGGATGTGTTGCAGGCCATCAACTCCGGGCTCTCCCTGCGCGCCCCGTCTCTGCCCGCTGGTCTCTCCCCGCGCGGAGGCGACACCAGTAACACCACCCGCGATCACTCGGTGAACTTCAACGGAGACGTGCATGTGATGAACCATGACCAGCTCGTCCGTGAGCAGGACCGGTGGGCGACCAACCAGTCCATGGGTGCGCTGGCGGCCTACTCGTGACCGACTATATGGCCGTCGAGCTGACCGGCGTCGACGGATCCCATTGGGACCTGGAAGGCCCCAACGTTGGCGCTCAAGGTGTGGAGCTACGGCCGGGGCCGAAGAAGTTCATTGACGCCCCAGCGAAGACGTTCTGGTTGCAGGGCGCGCAGCGAATGCACTACCAGGGCCGCCAGTTCGAGCGCCGCGACCCGATTTTCGCCGTCAACATCTTCGGCGACGACCCAGATCAGTGGCGTGAGATCGACTCGAAATTCCGTATGGCATTGGGCATGTACGACACGGAGTTCCGGCTCACGGTCACCACTGCCGACGGTCCGCGTCACCTCGACATGCGACTACTCAACGATCCGCAGGCGTGGGAGTCCGGGGAATGGGAGAAGGGCAAAGACCCCCACCTCTACCGATCTTCGACGCTGCTGATCAACGCCGCTGCGGCACAACCGTTTTGGTACGCCGACGACTGGGTGAAGGAACTCGAGGTCACCAGTTCAACCTGGTCGACGACATTCGACATTCGGAACCTCGGCGATATCGACGTATGGCCGAAATACTTCCTGCCTGCCCCAGGCACGTGGACGGTGTCAGACAAGTCGTTCGGTCAGGAGTGGAAATACCAGCGCAAGGCAGGTGTCGACGCCAACCGCACCGCACCACCGTTCCCCGCGCTGCTGGCCGGAGAGGACCTCGACGTCGACTCCGACCCCGATGAGGAGTTGATGGTCGCCGCCAACGAGGCACCGGTGTGGGCACGCTACAACGGCAACGGCCTGAACTACCCCATCCCTGGACTGACCCCGGCGACGCCGTGGACGATCTCCGGGACCGGCCTCGCCGCCGGTAGCGGGCTGACGATGACCTTGCCGCGCAGGTACTCCCGGCCGTTGGGGGTGAGCCTGTGACCACCACCCTCGCCGACATCCCCGCCCGCCAAGCCCTGTGTCGGAACATTCGCGAGGAACACCGGCAGTGGCGTAGCGCCGCACCACGAATCCGCGTGTGGGCCAACAAACCCAACGGATCCCCGGGCCTCGTGCTCCGCGGTGAAGTCGGCGACCACCTGGCGGGATCGTTCAAACGGCAGAAGAACGTCGCCGCTCCGGGGATGCTGCGGTTGCGCACCGATCACTACATCGCGCGCTGGCTCATGTCGATCCCCAACGACCCGAAGGCGAAGAAGAACGTCGTCATCACCGTCGACTGGATGGGCGGCCGGTGGCGGTGGTCCGGAATCCTCAAGAACTGGAGATTGCGCGTTCAGGACGGCGTCCGCTACCTCGAGGTCTCCTGGATCGACGACCTCCAATATTTGCAGTTCATGCTCGGCCCGCCGAACCCCTTGTTGCCCATCCCACTTTTCCAATTTCCAAGGGTGCTACCGCTTCTCGGGCCCGCGCGGTGGGCGATTTCCATGATGATCCTGCTCCAGCTGATTCGCCTGAACGGGAACCTCTGGACCCTTCCGGACGATCCGTTCGCGATGGACTCCTACGACGACCTGTTCGACTGGAGCGACTGGCAAGTCCTCATCAAATGCAATCCCTTCGACCTCGACGACTCCAGCACCTGGGCGCTGCTGGCTACACGGATGAACCGGATGGATACCGTCATCGCGGACGCCCTCGAGGACGCGAAACTGGTCCTCACCTACCGGCGCATCCTCACCGTGGACGGCGAAACCTGCCCCGTCGACGGTGTTGACGAATGCGCCAACGGTGCATTGGTACTGGAAGTCGTTGACCCCGCGCAGTATTGGGGGCCGGATGGTACTGCCACCGGCGGCGGGATCGCCGGTGGATTCATCCGCACTTTGCAAACGTTCCTCGACGGCGCGGTGGAAGACACCAAAACAATCATCGGCGATGACGAGTCCATCAAGCCCGGCGAGTATTTCGAGCCGGGGTTCTACGGCACCATCGGCTCTCACCCCTGGATCGTGCTGCGCGATTCTCCGTGGACCTCGATCCAAACCTCCGACCTCATCTGGTCACCGGCCACGGCGACGAGTGTCATTGTCGGCGGGGACAATCCGCTGGCCGATCAACTCGCGAAGCTCACTATCGAGTCGATCGGCGCCCTGATCGGCTACTTCCTACTGGCCGGGTTCTCGGGGCTCGGTGCGATCGCTGCCGACGTGGTGATGCCGTTTTTGGTGGGCACGATTTTTGCCTGGTTGCAGTGGGAGAACTCCACGCGTGGCCACAACCTGGGCTGGGTGCACCTGTACGAGATCTACCAGCAGGGCGCCGAGAACAACGCTTGGAGCTTCACCGCGGTCGGTGCACTGCGTTCCGGGTTCCAGGCCACTGATTCCGAGACCGCGCACCAACTCACATTGGGTGCGGCATGCCCGATCATGCCGGGACTGCACTACGACATCGGCACACCAATGGGCTCCACCTGCCCCGAAGTCGGTGACGTCATCCTCGTCGATCAGGTGGAGGAGATGGTTCTGGATTGGGATTGGACGGCCGGCAAATCGTACGCGTGGTCGACCACGGTCGGGACGGCGCGAGCTCTGCAATCCCAGTCGGAGCGGTCCGCGCGGTTGATGAACAAGGCCCTCACCACGCTCTCCAACATCGGCGTTCACCTCCTCTCGTAAGGAACCACATGTCAGAGGATCTGTTCGGCCCCAACGCAACTCAGGTCGACATGCTCATGCAGTTGCTCGATGCCTTCCCTGGGCAGCGCGACGGGATCTCCGTCCCCATCCACCCGAAGGCCCGCAGGCCGTGGGCGGAAGCCCTCGTTAAGCGTGGGGTGCGTGTGCATCCCGAACTCATGGAGTCCTTCCCGATTCCCGGTGATCACCCCGAGGCGGGATGGATGAACCCCAGCAAGTGGGTGCCGAAAGCGGAGTACGAGAAGCACGCCACCACCCGACCGTCCTCCGAGCAGTCGGCGCAGCAGATGAAATCCCTTCTCGGGGCGATCGACCCGGCGGCACTCAAACGCATCGAAGGCATGTCCGACGCCGAGCGCCACGAGGAGGCAGCCCGCCAAGCGCCGATGGTCCCGGACATGCTCGCGCGCCTCAATGAGCTGCGCGCCCAACTCGACAAGCAGCAGAAGGAGACAGGCGAGTGAAACCCCAGTACACCGAGATAGAGCGGATGGGCTCGTCGTCGCAGGGCCGCAATGGCAGGCGCGTCACGAACTTCCTGCTGCACACGCAGGAGGGCGACGGCACCGCCGAGAGCCTGGCGGGCTACCTCAACAACCCGAACAACGGCGCGAGCTACCACTACACCGTCCGCAACGGGATAGTCGTCGACGTCGTCGACACCGACCTCGCGAGTTGGTCGGTGGGCGACGCGAATTCGTACACGATCAATCTCTGCTTCGCCGGAAGCCGCGCCTCGTGGAGTCGCGCCGAATGGCTGAACATCCGCGACGACATCCGCATCGCCGCATGGCTGGCCGTGCAGGACGCCGCGAAATATGGGTTCTCGACCGAGGTCATCGCCCCGCCGTACGGCCGGGCACGACCTGGTATCAGCGACCACCGGTACATCACCGATGTCATCGGCTGGGGGTCACATACCGATGTCGGCAGCGGTTTCCCGTGGGACGTATTCGCTGCTGACGTCGCGGAATTCACAGGATCACCATCGATTGGAGCAGACATGCAGCTGTCCGACACCATCACCGACGCCTACGGCAACAAGGTCAGCGTCGGCGACATCCTCAAATGGGTGGCCTACCACACCGACATCACCGCCGATCAGCTCGGCGGCAGGGATACGCGACGCGACATCCCCGCCAAGTTCAACGGCTGGCCGCAGCTCGGTGACCGCACCGTCGTCAACGCGCTCGCCGCGATCGGCGAGAAGCTCGGCATCGACGGCTTCGGGGGTGCGAAGTGAACTCGCTGAACCCGTTGAAGTATCACCCCGCGCAACTGGCGAAGTCCATTGCCGCCCTGCTGACTTCGGTGGTCGCGTTCCTCGGGCTGCTCGCCGCGTCCCTGTCGGATGGCGGGCTGGCAACCGCCGGTGGATGGGTGGCCGGCGTGGCGGTGGTCCTGACCCCGATCGCTGTGTTCGCAACCAAGATGGCGCCGCTGCTCGGCATGTTCGCCGGGGCGGACGAACTGGGCGCCGAGCCCCGTGCCGGGGAGTGAGGTCCTGTTCTCTGCCGGATCTCCGGCTGGCAGTCGGGGTGTGGTGGATGAGGAGGGTGTAAATGGCCAGCCAAGACTACGGAGTGTCGACGACGACACTGACCGTGCTGGTGTACGTCGTAACGGTCTGTTGGGCGGGAAACATCTTCGCGCCGCTGGTCATCGATTCATATACCGGAAATACCGGCGTGAACGGAATCATGGGCGCGATTATCGGCCTACTCGGAGCCGCGAGATTCCAGGCGTCACGAAATCGAGACCGGGAAACCCAAGGTGATTCTGATGAGTGACATCGTCCTGCAGTTGGTCTTCGGTGCCGCGTGCATCGCGCTGGGATTCTGCGCTGGACTGTCGTTGAGTTGGCGTGAATATCGGCGCGGCAAGAAGGCGATCACCCTTCCCGCGATGCCGCGCACCGATCGGCAGCAAGCGTACTGGCTTCTCCTGGTGGCCTTGCTCGCCGTAGTAAGCACGGCTTTCGCCGCGATGCAGTCGGCGAAGCAGGAGGCGTGCAACACCGAATTCCGGACGACCCTGATCACTCGGTCGGCGATCACCGCAGAGAATCAGACGCATCTTGACGACATGATTGCCGCAATCGCCGACGCGTCGGCGAACCCGCAACCGGACAGCCGGGAGCGGATGGAGCAGGCGATCATCGACTACCAGAATTGGGTGGTCGAGGCGCAGAGGCAGCGTGCCGAGAACCCGCTGACAGACCCGAAGTGCGGCGGCTGACATGACTTTTCCCGGCGGCTCCCCGACCACTCCCGGCGATTGGGGTGCGTCGGCCGGCGGCTCAATCCCTGGGATGGCCAACCGTACTCAGGGCAACATCACCGACGTCCTATCCAAGGACGTCGCCGACACCGGGCACTGGCCCAACCTCGGCGACCTGCTGGTTGGGTTCGTCCTGTCGTTTATCGCCGGTGCGCTCAACGCCATCCTCGGCGGGTTTGCCACAGTCCTCGACGCGATCTTCGGGACCGTCAACAACGAGTACGTCTCCCAGATTCCGATCATCACCGACCACACCCACACGTTGGATCAGCTGGTCGAGCAGTTCGACCAGCTGATCCTCCAGGGCAATGCAACGGTTTTCACGTCGAACAACACCTACACCCCATCCGCAGGGATTCTGTCTATCGACATCATCATCATCGGTGCCGGCGGCGGCGGTTCCTCCGGGTCTTACGACGCCCTCTTGAGCGGCGCACGCAGCGGAGGCGGTGGCGGAGGTGGCGGGGAAACTCACACGTCGATCCCCGCGAGTCTGCTGCCAGTCGATGGGGCCGGCAACTTCAAGCCCATTCGGATCTTGATCGGGACTGGCGGTGCGGGCGCCGCGTCCGACGCCAAGGTTGGATCCGGCGGCGGCCACTCGACCTTCGGGCCCGAGGTAGGCGGCAGTGGCGGGGCGTGGCTGCTCGGCGGCGGCGGCAATGGCGGCGGCTGGGGCACGCCCGGCCCGGTTGCTGTCGGTGGCGTCGGCATGATCCCGGGCGGCAACGGCGGTGTCGGTGGCTACTCGGCCGCCCCGCCCACCCCTCCGACATCGTCGGTGTCAGCCTATGACCTGCACGGAGGTGGGGGCGGAGGCGGATCGGGTGGGTCCGCGAACGGCACGGGCTATGGCGGCGGGGCGGGTGGTATCTCCCCGGGCGGCGCGACCGGAAGCCCAGGCTCCGCGGGTACCGCGCCCGCGTCGATCATCGCCACCGGTGGCGGCGGTGGCGGCGGAGGTATCACCGGAACTACAGGTGGCGGCAACGGGGCGTTCCCCGGTGGGGGTGGCGGCGGCTCTGCATGTGGCGTCGGCGGCGCCACATTCGGCGGCATCGGCGGCCACGGTATCTGTTTCGTCATCGAGCGGTCCTCGTAGTGCATGTCAACGCGATCGTCTACACCTCCAGCGCCGTCTGGACCCAGCCCGCCGGTCTGTACGCCATCGACATCTACCTGCGCGGCGCGGGCGGTGGCGGCAACTCCACAGCTGGTGGCGGCGGGGGAGCGGCCGTGGCGAATCCGAAGCGCATTCCCGCGACCAGCCTGACTGCCACCGTCGCTGTCACCGTCGGTGCAGGCGGAACCAGCGACGGCGGCGACGGCGGCGACTCATCTTTCGGGTCCTACTACACCGCACCCGGCGGGAAAGGCGCTACCAACGGCAGCGCCGGGGGTTTGTCGTTCATGCGCGGCGGCACCGGTGGATCGACAACCGGGATCGTGGGCGAGTCCGTGAGCTCCGGCCCTGTGCGCCTACTCGCTGGCGGCGGAGGAGGGGGAGGCGCGGGCGCGTCAGGCGGCAGGTCTGGCCTCGTCGCCGCAGGCAAATCGAACCCGCCCCTGTGGGAGGCGTGCCAATCCGGGGGCGGCGGAAACGGCGGCAGTGCAGGCGGATTCCCCGCTGGCGGGGGCGGAGCAAACGCGGTCGGCGCGGCCGGCGCGATCACGATCATCGAATATCTCTTCGACTGAGGAGTCCAATTGGCTACAGCCACAGTTCAGGTCGCCGACGTCGGCGGCTACTCCGGCCCTGCCCGGTGTTTCAAGGTCGACCCACCCTACGAGGGCCATGACTACGTCACTGTGTGGGTACAGCGCAGTTTCGGCCCCCATCAGATGGCGGAAGCGGGAGTCGTCCCGGCAACCGAAACCGGTGCCTGCGCAGAGCGGTCACTGAAACGACGCCCCGGATCGTTCACGCTGCACGAGGACCCCGACACCCCCGAGCGGGTCGACGGCGCGTACTGGTTGGCGTTGCTGATGCTCGGCGGATACACCGTGCAACCCACGGATTCGGTCGAATGATGCTGTACCCCAAGAAGTTCAAGGATCCGCAAGCGGCCTTGGATTACAAATTCAGTTGGGGTGAGGTGCATCGGGGGGACCCGCCGTGGTTGCAGCCCGGCGAGACGATCCAAACCGAGACGATCACCGTCAGCCCCTCCGGTCTCACAGTCGAATCCACCGACATCACCGACAGCGGGCGGGCCGTCACGGTCTGGCTGTCCGGCGGCACCGTCAACACCTCATACACGGTGCGCTGCCGCATCGTCACCAACTCCTCACGGACCGATGTCCGTTCGATGACCATCTCCATACAGAACAGGTAGGCCGATGACCGCCGCATTCAATATCGCGATCACCGCCGAGGCGGAAGTAACGCACGCCGAGGACTCCACAGACACCAACACCACACAGGAGGACTGACCCATGAGCTTGGGACTACACACCACCAACTTTGCGAACAAGGTCCTCGACCATCTGCGCGGGGGTCCAGCCTGGTCGCAGCCGTCAGGACTGTATGTCAAGGTGCACACCGGCGACCCCGGCGCGGGCACTGCGAACGCATCCGCAGTGACCACCCGCTCGCAAGCGACGTTCGCGGCAGCAGCATCTGGCGCGATCGCGCTCACCGGCACCAACCCATCCTGGCCGATGACCGCGACCGAAACCATTTCGCATGTCAGCGTGTGGGATTCCTCGACGTCGGGGAATTTCCTTTGGTCAGCGGCACTTTCGGCGCCGAAGGCGGTAGTCAACGGCGACACGCTGACCCTGACAAGCTTGGGGTTTTCCCTCGCTCCGCTCGCCGCGTAAGCGGGTGTGGCTGTGACCGCACCGGATCCCTGCGCAGTACAGGCGAGGCTGCTACAGGCCGCCGCGATGCTCGAGCGACGCCAGTATGTCACCGCAGAGATCGAACGCCTGCACGCTGAGGCCGCCGCGCTTGACAACACGATGTCGAGCGCGTGGCCGACACTGATCACCGAAGTCGCCTCCGACATGCAAACCCTCGCGGAACAGGCCGGCGGTGGCTGACATGCTGCAATGGGCTCGCAGCGCCGACAATTTCGCCGCCCCGCTCAGCGGTCAGTGGGTACGCCGTAACGGACTGACCAACCCGTTGACGTCGGGCGGGATGGTCACCACGAACACCAGTAGCGGCCTCTACCCGGCCGAGTTCATTGCACGCCGAACCAGTACCGCTGACCAATATGTGGCCGTGACATTGGCCCAGCTGCATCCCGGCACCTCCGGCGGGTCAGCATCCTGCTTGTTCCTGCGCAGCCCCAACAACGCGGCATCAGGAACGGTCCCGGTCGCGTTTATCAAGAACGCGCAGATCGGGATCTTCACGATGACGTCTTGGGCGGCGGGTGGTCTCGCCCCTCGAGCCCCGTATGCGGATGTCAACGGCGGCGCCAACATCCCCCTCGGGAGCCGCATCGAGTTTTACGTCATCAACAACGTCTACTACGTCGCCTGCAACGGCGTGGTGGTCATCAACCCGTGGGTCGACAGCGCCAACATCGCATCCCAAACGGGCCGGTACGGCGGGCTGATCATGCAATACGCCAGCGACGGATCCGCTTCCGGCGCAATGGGATTCGATGATTTCGTTTTCGGTGACTACCGGCCTGTCGAGGTCCCTACCCCCATGCAGTCGATGAACCGGTCTGCGTCGTTCTAGAGGAAGGCGAAACACTATGGCACGTCGCAGGTTTATCGTATGGAACGGCGCGACCGCGGCACTCACCGGCGCGCTCGCACCTGTCGCTACGGGCACGACAATCAAGACAATGCTCCAGCTCAAGCCCACCACGAACATCGCGGTCTTGGAGTGGGGTTACAGCACTGATGCGCTACCGGTCGCGAAGATCGCATCCGAGTTGATAACCACAGGTACTGTCGCGGCGACAGTCACCGCTTTTGCGGCCGGTGACGTCGTCAAGTACGACGACGCCGGGTCGGCAGCGTCGGCGCTGTCGCTGGGTACCAGCGCATCTGGCTTCTCAGCCACAGCTGAGGGATCGATTACGGCATCCCGACTGTTGGCGTATCGCTCGGAGTGGGGGCAGTCCTTCAGCCAGCAATTCCCGCTCGACCGCGAGCCCGGCGTCCAAGCCAATGACATCCTGCGCATCCGGATGACCACATCGGCCACGATCAACGCCCTCGCCTACATCGTTTTCGAGGAGTGACCGACCCCGGCGAGAGGTGGTGACGTATGTCCCGCATCGGTAGGGGTCGCCCCGCCAGCAACTACAGCTCGACTATCGGCCCGTTGGGTCGCGCGCCGATCCTGGCCGATGTCGCTTTATCCGCGACGGCCACCCTCACGGCTGTCGGACAGCGCACCGCGAACGTCGCCGCCACGGTGGCCGCGACGGCCGCAATGACAGCAGTCGCGCAACGCATCACGTCGAGCGATGCCACAACAACAACAGCGGCGGCCACCCTCACCGCCAGCGCCGCACTCTCCACCGCCATCAGCGCGGCAACCGCCGTCACGGCGGGACTCACCGGCACCGCAGCGTGGTCCGGATCGGTAGGGGCCGCACCGACTGTCGTCACCGCGACCACGGTGACAACTGGTCTCGCAGGGCAAGCCGTTGACGGCGCCACGACCGCGACTGCGCAACGCACCGCGACCGCGCAACGCAGCGCGAACGTCACCACCGCCCTGACTGCCACCGCGGCACCGACAGCGGCAGTATCTCGAGTCACCTACGCGGACACGGCCACACCGGTCACCGCCACAACACCAGCCGCGGCACTGCGCACCACACCCGCTACGGGCAGCACCATGGCCACAGCAACATTGACGGCCATCGCCCTATCCACCCGGCCCGCGCAAGCCGCAGGGACCGTCGCTACAGCTGCGCTCACCGCTGGCATGGGCACATTCGCGGCAGCGGCGACCGCCGCAACCGCGACGCGCACCGCGACCGCAGTGCGTACAGCGGCGGGCGTGAAAACCGTCAACGGTGCGCTCGCTGTCGCAGCCACGGTTACCGCTGGCGCTACACGCACCACACGCACCGACGCATCCGCTACCGCGACAGCCAGTCTCACAGCCGACATGGTGGGCGTGCTGCATCAAGGCACGCAATCCACGATCGTGACAGCAACCCTGATTGCGCGCGCTCAGATCCTCGGCGCCCCAGACCCGATCACGCCGGCCGAACGCACCCTGTACATCACTGCGGAGGACCGCACGGTGATTATCGGCGCCGAGGACCGCACCCAGATCACGACCGCGGAACAGCGACGAGTTGCCGCGGCGTTGCTTTAGCTCAGCGCGGGATGTAGATCAGCTGGTATTGGCCACTCGCCCCACCGACTGGGCTGCACTCTGCGGTGACGCCTGGCCGCCGAAGCCGGTTCGCTTCCCTGTTGCAGGATTCGAAGTCGGGGTACAGGCGGCTTTGCGGCCTACCGGGCGACGGCGTATTGGGATTCGAGCTACCGAATGCGCCACCGAAACCTTGCAGGATCCCTAGTACTGCCCCTTCGGGGCTGTTCGGGTCAACCGCACTTGCTGTTGGAGCGAACACAGCAAGCGCCGCAGCGATAGCAATCGTGGCGGCGGTGAACTTTCTGAGCATTGATTCCCCTGGTGAGGTAGATGCGCGCGGTCCCGGACGGGCAACTCCCCCCGACGAGAGCTGTCGCGCGTGCAATATCGTGCACCCTCAATTCGCGACACGCCAGAGCATGAACGAAAAATCGCCCCGCTGGATCCCGAAATGGGTTCCAGCGGGGCGATTTCGTCGTCTACGTCAGTCGTCCGCGCGGTCTTCTCGCGGGTCTTCGTTCCAGTTATCGCCAGCGCTTCCGTCAGGGCCTGGCCCCAATACATCAACCATCGGTGTCACCTCCTCTGTGTTGTTGTCTCGCTCGGTCACCCGCACCACCTTCAGGCGGCGCGGACGTTGTGCCCCAGTCAGCCGCAGCACTGCTGCTTCCGCAGCGGGTCCTGCCAGCTCGACCGGGATAGACCGTCCGTCCTCGTAGAGGACCGACCACGACCCGTCAGCGTCCTGGACGTATCCGCCGTACTCGGGGTCGTCGGTCATCGGGTGCGGCCGGTATCCCGCACCAGACGATGCTCCGATTCCAAATGCTTGAAAGCGGCTGTCTTGGCGCGGCATTCGCCGACCAGGCAATCCAGGTGCACCTGCATCGTGTGATGCGCATTGGCGACACTGACCGTTGGCCACGTGGTGTTGCTGCAATCGAGCTTCGCCAGTAACGCATCTATCGGAGTCATTACCGGACCTCGCTCAGACACTCGCGGTAGCCGGGCAGATACTCGCGGTAGCCGGGAGCGCGGAGCGCGAGTCGACCACGAGCGGTGATCCGCCAGTGGAACGGCGGACGCTGCGATCGTGACGTGAGGCCGATCACCGCGAGCGAGGCAACCACATCCCGTACCGATCGCGGCGACCGATCCAGTCGTGTCGCCAGCTCTCGAACCGTCAGTGCCTGTGTGGGTTCCAGACCCGACAGTGCGCCGAGCATGATGGCCTGCGATTGGCTAAGCGGCATCACAAGCCCCTTGGTGATTCCCAGAGCCGGAGGAGTCAAGCTCACCCCGGCTCTGGGAAGACTCGGGCCAATTACGCAGCGCGTCAGCGACGCGTTCCATGATCGGGAGCGACGCCGTGAAACGCCCTACGGGCGACGGGCCGCTGAACGGCATTCGTTGCGGCAATGGTGTTGCGGGCATTGGCTGTTACCCCTGCGTGTGGTCCGTGTGTGTGGTTGGAGGCCACCCGGCGTTTGGGTCGGGGACCAGACTCCGGGTGGCTCAACAACCATCGCGTCACGACCTGCCCCGCAGACAGGCGAAAGCGGTACACCGTGGGATACCGTGGGATACCGTCCGGCTATCGGATCTCCCATCAGAGGAAACGAATGGGTACGCAGGTCAAGTGGACCGGTGCAGACGCCACGGAACTCCGTAAAGCGCTGGGGATCTCGCAAAGGAAATTCGCTGAGGTCACTGGCATCAAGCAGCCCACGATCAAGAAGTGGGTGCAGCGGGGAGCCTTGCTGACTCTGTCCGAGGAATTCGCTCAGATCATGGACATCGTCCTGACTCGAGCCACGCCGCAAGAGGTGGCGCGGTTCGAGGTGGCAACAGGTCGGGCATCCGGTCCCACGACAGCCGTGGTGGCGTGGTCTGCGGACGATTCCGCAGATTGTGTCGACGCTGCCGCGGAATTGACCCGGAAGGATCTGATGGTGGACCGCCGCCAAGCTAGCCAGGCGTTGATAGGCGTCGCGCTCGGAGCTGGCCTATTGGAGAACGTCGAGCGCTGGCTGTTCTTTGAAGACCAGTCGTCGACCCCCGGCCAGCCAGCGGGGCTGGGGTTGCACGATGTCGAGCAACTGGAAAACGTGGCGCGCGCCTTCCGTGACTGGGATGACCGGCTCGGTGGTGGACTGCGACGCAAAGCAGTCGTCGGCCAACTGGCCGAAGTGAACGACATCTTGCGTGACCGCCAGCCGATCAGGGTTGAGCAGCGGCTGTGGCTGGTGATGGCGCAGCTGGCGGAAACCGCGGCAACGATGAGCTGGGACTCGGGGCAGCAGTCGATGGCGCAGCAGTACTACGCCCTCTCGGCACGGGCAGCGAGCCGGGGTGAAGATCCCGCGTTCTGCGCGTACTCCATCGCGGGTATGGCGCGGCAGTTGCTGAGCCTTGACGGGTCCGCCGCAGCGGGGGATGCACTGGAGTTGATTCGTATCGCCCATGATCGTGGACGGGGTGCGTTGACGCCGACGGTGGAGGCGATGCTGTATACGCGGGAGGCGTGGGCGTACGGGCAGCTGGGACGTCCCTCCGCGTTCCGCCGAGCCTGCGACAAGGCAAGGGAGCGGTTCTCCGACAGCGACCCCGCAGCGGACCCGTTCTGGGTGCACTACTTCGATGCGGCAGAGTTGGCGGGGACCATCGGCGGTCGACTGCTGGAGATGGCGCGCCATACTCCGATGTTCGCAGCGGAGGCGGCCGAGCACATAAGTGCGGCAATCGAGTTGCGTCGGCCGGACCGGTTCCGGAGCGGAGCGCTGGACCGTCTCGGGTTGGCTGAGGCGCGCATCATCGAGGGCGAAGTCGATGAGGCTTGCCGGGTGGGTCATGATGCGTTGGCTATGGTCGAGCAGACCCAATCTGATCGGGTGCGGGTCAAGGCCTCGAAGGTCTTCAAACGCACAGGGCGGGTGAAGGATGTTGCTGCGGTCGCTGAGCTGCGTGACCGACTGCGCCCGCTGGTGAGCACATAGGAGTGGTTGATGCGGGTCGCCGTTACCGGGCATATGAATATCACGGCGGAGACCGAGGGGCTCGTCTACAGCGAGATCGCCAAGCGACTGGCGGGGCAGCCGGACTTGGTTGGCGTGAGTTGTATTGCGCGCGGCGCGGATTCGGTCTTTGCGCGGGTTGTTCTCGATCTTGGTGGACGACTGGAAGTGATCTTGCCGACGTCGAACTATCGAGAGCAGAAGGTTAAGCCGGATCATCGTGAGTTGTTCGATGAGCTCATCGCTAGGGCTGCGGTGGTGAGGGCGATGGGGTTCTCTGAGGCTGGTCGCGAAGCGTACGAGGCGGCGAACGCAGCGTTGCTCGATTCGTCCGATCGTCTGGTGGCGGTCTGGGATGGACAGATTAGCGAGCGCGGCGGAACGGGGACGGTTGTTGAACTTGCGCGCTCCCAAGGGATTGCCGTCGATGTCGTGTGGCCGACAGGCGCAGCGCGCGACTAGCCGACGACATGAACAACACAAACCCGCCCGGACTCGATGAGTCCGGGCGGGTTTGGGCGCAGCCCCCGACTGCTGCGCCAGTCAGGGGGGTCAGCGTTGCGCGTACTGCGTGGTACCCGCCGGGGCGGAGCCACGACTATGCGACCTCGGTCGGGTGTTACACACGCACTGATCGTTGAGGGGTGGCGTGTACACCACCCCATCGCACACGTTGCAGGTGTGGAGTCGATGCCCCGTCCGGCCGTCGACCGGCCCTGGACTCCATAGGAAGCCCGTGCCCGTTGGTTGAGAGTCAGAGCGGGCGGATCGCTACTCTCTGCCCGGGGCTCCGCTCGACAGCCTTGACATGGAAGGCTGTCGGTTCCGGGCGGCGTTCGAGGTGTTTGAGGATATGCGGGAACGCGCTCAGATAACCGGCGGTCAGTGACGTGATGATGTTGATTCCTTCGGTATTCGGGTCCCGGTGTCCGATCCAATGCAACCCGCTCTCTCGAAGTGCGGCTTTCTCATCGGCCCTGGACAGCTGGTTCTTATCGCGCGTGACAATCGCATCGAACGTGCGCGATCTCAGCTCGTAGAACAGTGGAATGTCGAGGGCGTCCTGGAGCTTTTCCTCGGCCGCCGTCCGGAATTCGTGCTCATGGAACACCAATTTCAGCACCGGCAAAATCGCGTCTGTCTCATTGTTATCCAGGAAGAATCTCACGCGGACTTTACCTGCTCGTCGAAGCTGATTGCATCGAGAGCTGCGTCAGTGGACACGTCCGGGTAGAACCGGTTCACGTCTTGCGCGCTTATCCCGTGCTCTCCGCGCTGCAAGCCAGCCACGGTGTCATAAGGGACACGAGTGCCGCTGACCGTCGGCCAGCCACCCATCCGACCCTCGCGAACCTCAAGCCTCTGCCGCGGATGCAGGAAGTCGACAACCGGATCGTCGTTGAAGTTGCGGAATGGCGCGAAGACCTCGTCCAGCTCCGCGATCACCCTCTGGCCGGGTCTTCTCACGAGGTCCATTGCCTGGCCTTCCTCATCCACGAGGTATACCGAGTCACCGTCCGATACGAGTCGATACCGCGAGGGGTGATCAGTGAGATCCATACCCGCCAACGAATGGAATGCCTTCCGTATTCGCTGGAGAGAAACCTGGGTCCGCAGGTAGACCATCGTGCGCAGCGCAAGCACGTCGCGGAATGAGTAGAGAACCCGAGGGGCCTGACTTACCTCTGGGTTGAGTAGCGCGCCTGGTGATCGCCGCCATCGTGACAGCTGGCCGGGGGTAGCCCCCGTCAAGGCGCATGTCAGATCGACCGGGAATGCCATGTTTCACCCCCTTCCCTTGGAAATTGGCCGATCGTCATAGCCTCATTATTGGCGATAGAGGACACCTTGGGAACTACCCCCTGAATGAAAAGTCAAGGCCACCGGAACGTACCGGTGTTCCGGTGGCTACGCATGGTGATTCGGAGAATCTAGGCCGCTCGTTACGACCCATGCCGTGTCTGGACCGCCAACACCTCCCGGGGGATGCACGGCAAACCGCCCCAGACTCCAATGTCGCGGATTCCGGGGCGGTGCCATCTCCTCTTGAGGTTGGGGTTTCGGGTTACCAGCAGAAGCGGTATTCGCCGCTGCCATCGCACTCCTGCTGGTAGTCCCACTGATCCGGGGTCTGCGAGTTCGGGATGCTGGCCCCAGCTGCCCCGCCGACGGCCATGCCACCAAGCAGGCCGACGATGAGCCCGATGGGCAGGGTGATGGGCACGAGGATTCCTCCGGCGAGGATGCCGATCACCATGCCCACGAACGCCCCGGCGAGCGCGCCGGTGAGGCCGCCGATGCCGATGCCGGCCTCGATGCTGCGCTGCCACGGGGAGGTGAGTCGCCACGACCCGATCTCCTCGGCGTGTGCGTCTGCGATGAGCTTCGCGCCTTCGACGTGCGGAGTGAGCGCGAGGTCGTAGTTCTCGACCGCCACGCGCATCGGGAGATGGGCGACGATCCGGCCGCCCTGGTCGAGCACGTCCACGCCGTCCTCGGCGGTCCGGAATGTGCCCCCGGTAAGGGTGGTGATGACCTTCGCGCCGTCGCGGGCGACGGTGTAGCCGACACCGGCGGTGTTGCCCTGCACTGTCTCCGGGACTGTCGGGGTAGGGGCGGCGCCCGCGGTGCCAGACATGATGCCGGTGGCGGCGATGGCGAGCAGGGCGGTAGCGATGGTGGTGCGCATGATGATTCGGTTCCTTGCTGATAGATGGGGTTGTCGGTGAATGAATTGACAGGGAGTGTCGCTAGCGCAGAGCGACTTTCGCGCCGCCGGAAAACATGGAGTCGTGCAGCTCGAGCGATGCGGGAACCGCGCCGGCGGGCACGTCGAACACGAGGATCGCGTCAATCTGGTTGCCTGGGTTGATGTCCGTGGACAGGTGCGGGTTGACGTTCATCTCGGCCCCGCTGTCGTTGCCGAACTCGCGGCCCTGCTCGTCGGTGAGTTTCTGGCTGCCGCCGTAGAAGCTGCGTGCTTCGGTGCCGATGTTGGTCACGGTGACGTGAATCTGGACGTACTCGCCCTGCGCGGTCTGCTGCATGTACTGATTGGTTCCGACAGTCGGAACGGGCGCGTCGATCGAGGTGACGATGAACGCGAACTTGCCGTCGCGCACCTCGGTGCCCGCAGGGGCGATGGCGTTGCGGGAGTTGGGCGTCGGTGCCGCCGCTCCGGATGCCACGACTGTCGGCTCGTCCCCGCTGTTCGCGACGAGGGCGACGCATCCACCGCCGAGGCCACACACGGCGACGGGGATGAGCAGGGCGAGCAACCATGCCTTGCTCTTCTTGCGTGGCGGCTGCGGGTAGGGCTGGCCGTAGGGCTGCTGTGGCTGCTGTGGGTACTGCGGTCCGGTCACGGACATACTCCTGTTGTGTGTGTTGGATAGACGGGGGTGACTCGAACTCCGGGCGTCCCCCTGCGCCCGGCGAGAAACTGCGGGGTTACAGGACGTCGACGCCGAGGAGGGTGACCGGTAGCCTGGGCTGCCACGCCTCCCCGTCGCCGTAGATCCACGCACCGACCGAGGATTTCGCGGCCAGCCGACCGTGATCGGAGATGATCGCGCCGACGGGTAGGGCGTCGAGCGCTTCGGGGCTGTCGATGGTCATGCGGGTCCGTAGACGGAGACGGGCCAGCCCTCGATCTCACCGCGCCACACGCGACCGCTGCGGTATGGGGCCATCTCGGGCAGGCGTAGGCGGGTCGCTGCCGCTAGTGCGGCGTCCTCGTCGTCGGCGAAGACGCAGAAGGTACCCCCACAGACCCATTGAAGGTCGGGCACGACACCTCGGAGGGTTTCCAGGAAGGCTCTGGCGTCGGCACTGTGGAACCGGAGCTCTCTACCGAGTTCCTCGATCCGAACCTTCAGTGCGTTCAGCTCGGCTAGACGATCGCCCTCAGACGCCCCGTACTCGGCAGCGAGCGCGAGCGCTTCCTGGATGCGGGCGTAGAGGTAGCCGGCATCCGTAGCGTTGTCGCTATCGACATGCGGTAGATATCCGTGCTGCTGGTAGTCGTGCTCCCACCGCAGCAACTCCCCCGCATCTCTCGAACCGTAAGGGCTCGGCAGCGGTGCGAGAGAGGGTGTGTTGGCTACACATTTGGCTACACTAGCCGTTTGAGCTGATTGGCCGGATGTTGCTCCGGCGCTGGTCAGTGACTGTTTTTCGGTGGAGCGGGTGACGGGAATCGAACCCGCACCATCAGCTTGGAAGGCTGAGGTTCTACCATTGAACTACACCCGCAGGCAAACGACACCGATGGGATCGCCACGATGTCGCGTGCGCACCGACTGTACCGAACCTCGCTTCGGAAACGCCAATCAGCGGGTAACAACAGTCGATTCCAGCGGGATGCCGCACCCGTTTCCCCCTTCCCGGCGCGCCCTCGGCGTTCCGGTCCGCGACTTCTCAGCGAATGAAAATTGATATGTAACGTCTCGGCCTCCTGAGCGATGTCATACCCGATCGCCATTCGCGAGGGTTCGCGAACACGTTGTAAAACGACGTATTTCGAAGCCGAGTGGCTTGCTAGGATCCTTTTTGCCGGACGGGGGTACCTGGAAAGGGGGCGGTGAGCGTGCACCAAGCTAGGTGGACCCAACCGCGTAGCAGTGGGGACGATCGGGGCCGCACCGGCGCCGGTGCGGGCACACGGCACCGGGGTACCGACCGGACCTGTGCCGGGTGAGTGCGATGTCGACCGAGGTAGTAAGGATGGCCAGGGCGTGGGCGCATGCTGTCTGCGCCGAGCCCGGCTCACACGCCGCACCGAAACAGCTGGAACCGGTACTCGTCGAGATCATCGAACAACTGCTCCATTTGGCCGAGTCCGAGCCCTTCCCGGTGCCCGCCGCACGAAAGCTCGGCGCACGACTGGTGGAAGCGCCATTCGAACGGACCAGGATGCTGGCGCAGGCCACCCGTTGGCTACTCGGTTTTCTCGCGGGCACACCGGGATCGCTGGTCGCCACCCGCTGGCCGTTGGTCGCGAGTCAGGCCATCGACAGCTATGCCCAGGCGTTGCAGGAACGGGCGCTCGCCCAGCAGGAGCAACATATTTCGGCCGCAGTATCGCTGCGCGTCCAGGAGATCGCCGCTTTGCAGCATCGATTGCGGCACGAGGCGACCCACGACGCACTCACCGATCTGGCCAATCGCACCCTGCTCCAGGATCGGGTGAAGCTGATGGCGACCGACCCGGCCCGTGGGGTCGGCCTGCTGCTGATCGACCTCGACCGGTTCAAACAGATCAACGACGGCTTCGGGCACGCGGTCGGCGACGAGGTGCTCGTGGAGCTCGCCCGCAGGCTGCGCGAGATCTGTCCGCCCGACACGGTGATCTGCCGCTACGGCGGCGACGAGTTCGTACTCGCTATCAATCCCGACCAGAACAACCTCGACGATTTGGCACACCAGATCGTCGGCGCGCTGCGCGACCCGGTGTGGTCGACGGCGGGGCCGGTCCCGGTGTCGGCGAGTGTCGGAACCGCCTACTGCGCGCCGGGCACCCCATGCGATTTCACCGACCTGCTACGGCGGGCCGACCGCGCGATGTACGCGGCGAAAACCGCGGGCGGCAAGCGTTTCGCGCCCGCCGAGCCGAAGGAACCGGATATCGAAACCGCGGTGGCGGGCTGAGGGCGACGCGCCACCCCCAGCGTCGCTCTCGGCCGTTAGGTCACCCATCGCTGCTGGTCGTCGGCGGCTTCACGTGTTCGCCGATCGATGCGGGCCCGCACATATCGTCACGTTCGGTAGCGCGGATACGCGGGCGCGCACGTGCGATTCCAGAAACGTGCGACTCGCCGTGACCGAACTGCGGCCCAACGCCGCGCCGGCAAGCCGCTGCCTACCGGAGGTCAGCCAGCTGGAGGCTGACAGCTGGGGCACCAGAACAGGTTTCGCCCCTCGAGGACGGTGTGTGCGACCGTCGTGCCGCAGATCCGGCAGGCCGAACCGGGGCGGCGGTAGACATAGGTGCGTGGCCGGTCCGCCGCATAGGAAGGTTCGCCGTGATCGTCCTCGGGCCGCACCACGACCATCTTGCCGACCCGTACACCGACCCGCATGAGCGCTACGAGGTCGCTCCACATCGCCGCCCACTCGTCGGCGGTCAGCGCGGTTCCGGGCCGCTGTGGCGAAATGCCGTGCCGGAACAGCAGTTCCGCGCGGTAGACATTGCCCACCCCGGCGACCACCCGCTGGTCCATCAGCAGAGCACCGATCGGCCTGCGCGAGCGGTGAATTCGCTGCCAGGCTCGATCGGGATCGGAGCCGCGACGCAACGGATCGGGGCCGAGCCGCTCGGTCAGGGCCGCCACTTCCGGGTCGGTGTACACCTCGCACGCGGTGGGGCCGCGCAGGTCGGTGCCGTAGCCGGGCTCGGCGGCCGAACCGTCCCCGAACAGCCGCATCCGAACCTCACCGACCGGCTCACCCATCGGCATGGGCGCGTCGAAGAACTTTCCGTACAACCCCAGATGAACGTGGACGACCAGCCCCGAATCGTAGTGGTGCAGCAGGTGCTTACCCCACGCCTCGGCCCGCACCAACACCTGCCCGTCGACCCGCGCGGCTCCGGCGGCGAACTTGCCCTGCGGGCTCGACACTCGCACCACACCGCCTGCGAAGCGCCGCTGATGCAGCCGCGCGAGACGGTGCAGCGTATGTCCTTCAGGCACAGCGGATTACGACCCCGATAACGTCAGTTCGCGGGCAAAGCGGGCGCGACGCCGGTCTTCTCGTACTCCGCGAGGATGTCGATGCGGCGCTGATGGCGAGCCTCACCGGACCACGGGGTGGCGAGGAAGGCGTCGACGATGGCGAGCGCTTCCTCGGTGGAGTGCATGCGGCCGCCGATGCCGATCAGCTGGGCGTTGTTGTGTTCGCGGGCCAGCTTCGCGGTCTCCACGCTCCAGGCCAGGGCGCAGCGCGCACCTTCCACCTTGTTCGCGGCGATCTGCTCACCGTTTCCGCTGCCACCGAATACGAGCCCGAGGCTGCCCGGATCGGCGACGGTGCGCCGCGCCGCCTCGATGCAGAACGCGGGATAATCGTCGAGAGCATCGTATTCGAGGGCGCCACAATCGACGGCCTGATGGCCCGCCTGTTCCAGATGAGCCTTGACGAGATTCTTCAGTTCGAAACCAGCATGGTCGGCACCCAGGTATACGCGCATGGCAGCGATTGTGTCAGGCCGTCTCCGGCGCCCTACGACAGGGGACATCGCGACTGAATAGAGTTCGTTCCATGCAGCCGCACGACTCCAAGCCGCACCAGCAGACGGGCCAGCCGCTCGACCCGTACGCCCAGCAGGCCGGCCGGGACCAGACTCAGGACGCGCCCGCGACACCGGACCCCGCTGCGCCGAATCCTGCTGAGTCCTACCCCGCGCCGTCCTACCCCGCGCCGTCCTACCCCGCGCCGTCCTACCCCGCGCCGTCCTACCCCGCGCCGTCCTACCCCGCACCGTCCTACCCCGCACCGCCCTTTCCCGCACCGCCGTATGGCACGGCCCCCTATGGCAATACGCCCTATCGGCCTTCGCCCTACGGCGGCCCACCGGCGCCACCGATGAGCCCGCCGCAGAGCCTGCCGCGCGGACTGTCCCCGTTCGGCATGCCCGCCCGGCACCTTTGGGAGATCCCGCTGCTGATCGTGGTTGTGATGATCACCGTTGTCGGGTTCTTGCTCGCGATCCTGCTCGCGGCGACGGGCACCATCAACGAATACATCCTCGCGCTGCTCGCCGCGCCATTGCTGGTGTGGTTCATTCGCGGACAGACCTTCGCGGGCCTGCGGGTCAATGGCGTCAAGATGTCGCCGACGCAGTTTCCCGAGGGGTATCAGATGGTGGTCGAGGCGGCGGCCAGGTTCGGTATGAAGAAGGTCCCCGACGCGTACGTGCTGCTCGGCAACGGGCAGATCAACGCCTTCGCCTCCGGACACGGATTCCGGCGTTTTGTCGCGGTGTACAGCGACCTGTTCGAAATCGGCGGTGCGGCACGGGAACCAGACGCGCTGGCGTTCATCATCGGTCACGAGGTCGGGCATATCGCCGCCGGGCATGTGTCCTATTGGCGGCAGCTCGGCATGTACCTGGCGCCGTTCATGCCGATCCTGGGCAGTTCACTGATCCGCGCGCAGGAGTACACCGCCGACAACCACGGCTTCTGCTACCGGCATACCGGCGCGCGAGCGGCGATGGGCACCCTGGCCGCGGGCAAGTACATGAACACTCTCGTCGGCTTCGACGAGATGGCCGATCGGGCGGCGGCGGAGAAGGGCTTCTTCGTGTGGGCGGTCAACGCGATGTCCTCGCATCCGGTGCTGACCTGGCGCATGTGGGCACTGCGCGACCGCAGCAGGCACGGGCGCATGTTCCTGCGCCCGATCCGTCCCGCCGGTGCGCCACCGGCGGGCGGCTACCCGACCGGATACGGCGAGGTTCCGGCGTTGCCGCCGAAACCCGTCGCCTGACAATGGCTTTCGCCCCTCCATCGCCCGACTCCGCCGCCGGTGATCGGCGCATCCGGTCGCGACTCGCAACCGCTAGTCGAAGGACGGGTCCTCGGTACGGGTGCGCTTGAGTTCGTAAAAGTGTGGGTAGCCCGCCAGGGTCACCGCGGCGTCCCACAGCTTCCCAGCCTGTTCGCCGCGGGGGATCCGCGAAAGCACCGGGCCGAAGAATGCGGCGCCATTGATGTGAATCGTCGGGGTGCCGACATCGGGGCCGACCATGTCCATGCCTTCATGGTGGCTCTGGCGCAGCGCATCGTCGTAGTCGGTGCTCTCGGCCGCCTCGGCCAGCGTGGCGGGCAGACCGACTTCGGCGAGGGAATCCGCGATCACCGCGGTGAGTTTTTCCGCGCGCGAGTCCTGTACGTACTCGTCGCGCCGGTTGTGGATGCGGGTGCCCATCGCGGTATACAGCGGTGCGAGCACCTTGTCACCGTGCTGCTGCGCGGCGGCGATAGCGACCCGGACCGGCCCCCAACCGGTGGCGAGCAGCTCCTTGTATCCGTCGGGTATGCCGTCGCGACCCTCGTTGAGCACCGCCAGGCTCATCACGTGGAATCGGACCTCGATATCGCGGACCTGCTCGACCTCGATGATCCAGCGCGAGGTTATCCAGCACCAGGGGCACAGCGGGTCGAACCAGAAATCGGCAACATCCTTGTCAGTGCTCACGAGTCGCTTCCTCCTCATAGTCGAACAGCGCCGGTCTCTACGCGTCGCTATTTCGGCCAACCACGCCGGTACGCAATTCGTTCCCGCGCCGTTTTCCGGACAACGCCGCCGCTGGTCACAGTAGGGTTGAGACGCAGGAGTCCGGTTCCCTTTCAGACAAGGAGTCCGCAATGACCTCTGATCGTCACTTCGTCATCGTCGGCGGCGGGCTGGCCGCCGCGAAACTCGCGGAAGCACTGCGGGACAACGATTTCGACGGGTCCGTCACCGTGATCGGTGCCGAAGAACAGCTGCCATACGACCGACCACCACTGTCGAAGGAACATCTGCTGGGTAAGAAGTCGCTCGAGGACTTCACCGTCAATCCTGGCCAGTGGTA
>NZ_JAJFZM010000009.1 GCF_020733705.1 Nocardia australiensis | reverse complement strand
GTGGCTACGCGCGCAGGTCGCCCCGGCGGCGGTCGCCTCGGCGCGGATCATTGCCGCGGATACGCCGACCGACCGCTGCGTCGAGGTCGGCGCCGAATTGCGCACCATCCTCGATCGCCCGCATGAGCCGCTCGGCGTGCTGGTGGTCGCCGACGGCGCGGCAACCCTGTCCACCACTTCGCCCGGATATCTGGATTCGCGCGCGGCCGCTGTCCAGGACGACCTCGATCGCGCGCTCGCTGCCGGCGACCGAGCGGGGTTGATCGGCCTCGACCCTGCGCTGTGCGCCGATCTCGCGATATCCGGCCGTGCCGCCTATCAGGTGCTGGCTGGGCTGTTCTCCGTCGACCCGCACGACCCGCTCGTCGAAACGCTGTATCAGGACGCGCCCTTCGGCGTCGGATACCAGGTGAGTGTGTGGCGTCCGGGGCGCGGTGACGTGTCGTGAAGAATCCGATCACCCCGATTGCAGTGGTCGGCCCCACCGCCACCGGCAAATCGGATCTCGGCCTCGACCTCGCCGAGCGATTCGAGGGCGAGATCGTGAACATCGACGCCATGCAGCTCTATCGCGGCATGGATGTCGGTACCGCCAAACTCGCACCCGCCGAGCGACGCGGTATCCCGCACCACCAACTCGACGTTCTCGATGTCACCGAGACCGCGACCGTCGCCGCCTATCAGGCCGCGGCAAGCGCCGACGTGAACGCGATCATGGCACGCGAGCGCACACCGATCATTGTCGGTGGCTCCATGATGTATGTCCAAGCACTGCTGGACAATTGGGAGTTCCCGGCCACCGATCCCGGGGTGCGGGCGCGGTGGGAAAAGCTACTGGCCGAGCAGGGCGCAGGCGCGGTGCACGAGGCATTGCGTGCCGCCGATCCGGCCGCGGCCGCGACGATCCTGCCCACTGACGGCCGCCGAATGGTGCGCGCACTCGAGGTTGTCGAACTCACCGGACGTCCCTTCGCGGCGTCGGCCCCGACCATCGGCACACCCCGCTGGAACACCACCATCATCGGCGTGGACCGTGAGACCGCAGCATTGGACGCGCGCATCGAACAGCGCACCGCGCTGATGTTCGAGGCCGGGCTCGTCGAAGAAGTTCGCGGCCTGATCGAGCACGGTCTTCGTGCGGGGGTCACCGCGCGCCGAGCCATCGGTTATGCGCAAGTCCTGTCCTACCTGGATGACGAATACGACCTCGATCACGCGCGTGAGCGCACCCTGATCGGCACCCGGCGCTACGTCCGGCGGCAGCGGTCGTGGTTTCGCCGCGACCCCCGCGTTCACTGGATGGATGGCGCCCATCCCGACCTCGTCGAAACGACCATTTCGCTGCTCGACAACGCACGCGCCGACCGGGCGACAGAACGGACTGCCCAGTGACACGACGAATGAGTACCCGTAACGCCTCGTTTCAGGTCTGGCAGGCATACCTGACCAATCGCACCAAGCGTCATCGTGACCGGCGCTTCCTCGTGCAGGGCGTGCGCCCGATCTCCCAGGCAATCGCCAACGGCTGGCCATTGGAGACCATGCTCTATCGGCTCGGTGGACCCGAATTGTCGAGCTGGGCGCGAGAGTTGCTCGACACCAGCGCGGTACCGCAGGTCGGACTCGTGCCGGAACTGATGGCAGATATCGGCGAAAAGGCCACCGGAACACCGGAATTGGTGGCGGTCGCGGTCGCTCGTAAGTCGGAGCTCGATAACTTCGAACCCGGGGAACCCGGCGAGCGCCGACCGCCGCTCATCGTGGTATTCGATCGCCCCAACTCGCCGGGCAACCTCGGCACTCTGATTCGCTCGGCGGACGCGTTCGGTGCCGACGCCGTAATCGTGACCGGCCACGGCGCCGACCAGTACGACCCGCAAGCCGTGCGGGCATCCACCGGCTCACTGTTCGCCATGCCGGTGTTTCGTGTCGCGGGCGCCGCGCAGGTACTCGCATTTCGTGATCGTCAGGTGCAGCGTGGCATTCCCACCCGAATTGTCGGCACCGACGAAGTCGGGGCGAGCGCGGTATTCGATCACGATCTCACCGAGGCAACAATATTGGTGATCGGCAACGAGACCAGTGGTATGAGCACGGCCTGGCAACAGGCGTGTGACGACATGGTCTACATCCCGATGGGCGGCACTGCCAGCTCATTGGGTGCGCCGTCGGCCGCCGCGGTCGCGTTGTACGAAATTTCCCGCCAGCGTCGAACGTTTCTCAGATGACGGACACGCCGAGTGGGCTGGGAGCACAGACGAAGAGGGAGAACAAGAACGTGGCCGACATCGAATTCTCGAAGGGGCACGGCACCCAGAACGATTTCGTGGTGCTGCCCGATCCGGAGGTCCGGCTCGAGCTGACCGAGCAGCGGGTCGCCGCGCTGTGTGATCGCCAGCGTGGCCTCGGCGCGGACGGGGTGCTGCGCGTGGCACGCGCGGGCGCACTACGCGACCAGGGGGTTCTTACCGAACTCCCGGATGGCGTCGATGCCACGGACTGGTTCATGGACTACCGCAACGCCGACGGCTCGATCGCCGAGATGTGCGGCAATGGTGTCCGGGTATTCGCGCACTACCTGGCGGCAAACGGTCTGGAGTCGAGCACGGAGTTCGTGGTCGGCAGCCGGGCCGGGGCGCGGCCGGTGATCGTGCACGCCGCCGATGCGGTCAACGGTGAGGTCACTGTCGACATGGGCGTTGTGCGCGAGCTGGGTCCGTCGACCGCGACCATCGCGGGGTGGTCGATGCCTGGAATCGGCATCGACGTGGGCAACCCGCACCTGGCGTGTGTCGACCCAGGCCTGTCGGTCGACGCGCTGGCCAAGCTCGATCTCACGGTCCCCCCGGGATATGACCCGGACTTGTTCCAGCACGGCGTCAACGTCGAGATCGTGACCGCACCCGGTGCCGACAATTCCGTCGACATGCGCGTCTATGAACGCGGTGTCGGCGAAACCCGATCCTGCGGAACAGGAACCGTCGCGGCGGCGGCCGCGGTACTGGCCGACGCGGGCTATGAGATCGGCACCGACAGCGGCGAGGTACGGGTTCGTATTCCCGGCGGTATGGTCACCGTCACCCTCGCGGGCGGATTCGCTCAATTGCGCGGCCCCTCCGTGCTCGTCGCCTCCGGGCGTATCGCCGCAGGCTGGTGGCAGGGGCTCTGAGGAAGACCGTGCGGCGCCGCGCCGCAAAACTCGGATGCGCCGTGTCGGTACATCGTGGGATCATGGATCCTGTATGACGAAACAAGAGACGTATGAATTCACGCAGGCAGCCAACGAGAACGACTTCACCGAGGCCGCCGATGACGCGACCTTCGAGGACACCGGCGACGTAGTGGCCGAGCATCGCGCGCGGATGGCGCGGTCGGGCTGGACCCGGGACTCGAAGTCCGCGGATCCAACGGTCGGTGAGATGCAGCTGCAGGACCGCAGTTCGTTGCGCCGTGTCGCGGGTCTTTCCACCGAACTCACCGACATCACCGAGGTCGAGTACCGACAGCTGCGACTGGAACGAGTGGTGCTGGTCGGTGTCTGGACCTCCGGCAGCTCGGTGCAGGCCGAGGCGAGCATGGCCGAACTGGCCGCGCTCGCCGAGACGGCGGGTTCGGAGGTGCTCGAAGGGCTCATCCAGCGTCGTGACAAGCCGGATCCCGCCACCTACATCGGTTCGGGCAAGGCCGAGGAGTTGCGCGCCGTCGTGCTGGAGACCGGCGCGGACACCGTGATCTGTGACGGTGAACTGACCCCCGCGCAGCTAACCGCGCTGGAGAAGGTCGTCAAGGTCAAGGTTATCGACCGGACCGCCCTGATCCTGGACATCTTCGCCCAGCACGCCACCTCGAGCGAGGGCAAGGCGCAGGTCGCGCTCGCCCAAATGGAATACATGCTGCCGCGACTGCGCGGCTGGGGTGAGTCCATGTCCCGGCAGGCCGGTGGTCGCGCAGGCAGCAATGGTGGTGTGGGCCTGCGTGGCCCCGGTGAGACCAAGATCGAAACCGATCGCCGTCGTATTCGTGAGCGAATGGCCAAGCTGCGCCGCGAAATTCGCGAGATGAAGACGGCACGTGACACCAAACGGGCCCGCCGCAACTCCAGCGGGATCCCGTCGGTGGCGATCGTCGGCTACACGAACGCGGGCAAGTCCAGCCTGATGAACGCGCTGACCGGTGCCGGGTTGCTCGTGCAGGACGCGCTGTTCGCCACCCTGGATCCGACTACCCGCCGGGCGGGTCTGGACGACGGTCGCGAGGTCGTATTCACCGACACCGTCGGTTTCGTGCGGCATCTGCCGACTCAGCTGGTTGAGGCGTTCCGGTCCACCCTCGAGGAGGTCACCGGCGCCGATTTGCTGCTGCATGTCGTCGACGGCTCCGACCCGCTGCCCGCCGAGCAGATCAAGGCGGTCCGCGAGGTGATCACCGATGTGATCAAGGAATCCGGGTCGGCAGCACCGCCGGAACTGTTGGTGGTCAACAAGATCGACGCGGTCGACCCCGTCGAGCTCGCCCGATTGTGGGCGATGCTGCCCGATGCCTCGTACGTGTCCGCGCACACCGGTGCCGGCGTCGAGGAACTGCGGTCGCGGCTGGGTGAGGTGCTCGGCGGACTCGATGTCGAGATCAGCGTGCTGCTGCCCTATACCCGGGGTGACCTGCTCGCCCGCATTCACGCGGACGGCCGGATCGTCACCTCCAGCCATGAGGAGGGCGGCACCCGGGTCCGTGCGCGGGTGCCACATGCGCTCGCGGCCGCGCTCTCGCAGTATGCGCACGCCGGTAGTTCCGCTGATCCGGAGAACGATGGCTATTCAGGGGCGGACGACCGGCCACAGGGGTGAGCGTCGCGGGCGTGTGACGTAACGCTCATTACGCCGTTGTGCAAGCGTGCGCCCCCCGTTGGTCGCCGGATGGTGGCGCTGGGGCGTGCGCGTCGCATATTCGGTGCCACACAGTCGATTTCGTTACGCTATCGTCGTCGAATCGACATCAGGAGGGTTCCATGTCGCACGACCACTCCGGTTCGGCCGATTCCGCTGATCGGCCATCCGGTACTTCGTTGCCCGCCGATCCCGTGCTTAGTGACGGTGCGCCACTGTCGGTTTCGCTGACCGACACCGACCTGCGGGTACTCGACACCCTGCTGGCGCCGCTACGTGCATGGACCAGTCCGCGCTTCTATGGGCTGGAGAATATTCCTACCGAGGGCCCGGTCTTGCTGGTCGGCAATCACAACCTGATGGGCGGTATCGACGCGCCTCTATTGCTGCCGGAGATTCTGCGCCGCCGCGGCAGGCTGATCCGCGGGCTCGCCGAGAATGTGCTGATCGCTGTTCCCGGCCTGCGTGACATCCTGCATCATTTCGGTGCGGTTCGCGGAAGCCGGAGCAACTGCCTGGCGCTCTTGGCTCGTGGTGAGGCGGTGATCGTGTTCCCCGGTGGTGGCCGGGAGGCGGTGCGCCGCAAGAACGAAAAGTATGCCCTGAAATGGCGGGGGCGCAGCGGTTTCGCCCGAATAGCGATCGAGGCGGGCGCTCCGATTGTGCCGGTGGCGATGATCGGTGTCGACGATGCCTACGACATCGTTTTCGACGGCGATCACCCGGTGTTGCGCCCACTGCGCTGGGCTGTGGAAGGGCTTGGACTCAGCAGGGATCTCACCCCGCCGCTGATTCGTGGTGTCGGCCCGACCGTGTTGCCGCGACCCGAGCGGTTCTACTTCTCCGCGGGTGCCCCGATCGACCCGGCCCCGTGGCGCGATGCCGACGATAAGCACGCTGCCGCAGTGGAATTGCGCGACGTGGTGCGCAAGGAGCTGGAGGAGGAGATGAACTTCCTCTTCGCCGAGCGTGAGCGCGACTCCGGACGGACTCTGTTCGGTCGACTGCGAGGTCTGTTGAAGCGCTGACGGGCCCGTTTTTCCGTACGATCCGCCCGCTCTCGACTCGCCCTATCGAAACAGGGCATGCGGCGGGTCGAGCGACATTGTGCTGCCAGCGGTGCGATGTTTCCTGTAGTTCCCCGCGTCGGCTCGATCGACGCTGCTTCAGTGTGCCCAGTGACTCCGTCACTGTCGTGATATAGCGACTAGCCGCGACCTGCGGCCGGCCGATGTGTACGGCCAGCATTCGTCCACGCCCGAACAGTCCTTGCCGAAAAGGATGTCAGCGGTCTTTGCCCGAGCCCGAGCGTTTGTCACGAATCTCGATCGGCTGCAAAAATTGATGTCGCCAGTCCAGGTGAGACGACCATTGTCGAATGTGAAGTGAACAGCGGTTCTCATTCCGGGTACCGTATGTGGCAATGACGGGTCGGTGTGGACCGGCCGGTGTGGTCACAAGGAGGTTGGTGTGGAGCGCACGATTTTCGAACCCGAACACGATTTGTTCCGGGAGTCGTTCCGCAAGTTTCTCGATCAGCACGTCGCGCCGAACCACGCGAAGTGGGAAGAGCAGGGCCTTGTCGATCGGGCTGTTTGGCTCGAAGCCGGTAAGCAGGGATTCCTCGGCATGGCCGTACCGGAGGAGTTCGGTGGCGGCGGGGTCAAGGACTTCCGCTATAACGCGGTCGTCACCGAGGAGAGCGTCAAAGGCCAGTACTCGGGCCTCGGTTTCGCCCTGCACAACGATGTGATCGCGCCGTATCTGCTCGAGCTCGCCAACAACGAGCAGAAGGGCCGCTGGTTGCCGGGCTTTTGCTCCGGCGAGATCATTACCGCCATCGCAATGACCGAGCCGGGTACCGGATCCGACCTGCAGGGCATCAAGACCCGCGCGGTCAAGGATGGTGACGACTGGATCATCAACGGCGCGAAGACCTTCATCACCAACGGCATCAACTCCGACATTGTCATCGTCGTCGCGCAAACCGACCCCGACAAGGGGGCCATGGGCTTCAGCCTGCTCGTCGTCGAGCGCGGCATGCCGGGCTTCGAACGTGGCCGCAACCTCGACAAGCTCGGCCTCAAGGCCCAGGACACCGCGGAACTCAGCTTCACGGATGTCCGGGTGCCCGGCAAGAACCTGCTCGGCACCGAGGGCATGGGGTTCATTCACTTGATGCAGAACCTCCCGCAGGAGCGCATGTCCATCGCGGTCATGGCGGCCGCCGCCATGGAGGCGTGCCTCGACATGACCATCCAATATGTCCGCGATCGTAAGGCATTCGGCAAGCCCATCGGCGCTCAGCAGAACACCCGCTTCGTTCTCGCGGAACTGGCCACCAAGACCACCGCCGTCCGCGTCCTCGTCGACCGCTTCATCGAAGACCTGAACGCGGGCAAGCTGTCGGTCGAGGACGCCGCCATGGCGAAATGGTGGAGCACCGAGGAACAGATCGACCTCATCAACCGCTGTCTCCAACTGCACGGCGGCTACGGCTACATGAAGGAATACCCGATCGCAAAGGCGTACATGGACGCTCGCGTCCAAACCATCTACGGCGGCACCACCGAGATCATGAAGGAAATCATCGGGCGGTCACTGAAACTGTCCTGATCGCAAGCGATTTCGAACTCCAGTCGACGGTGATGTACGCCATCGGGTGGAGTTCGTTCGCGTCGCAGACCAGGTCCAGGGAATCGTGGCCGCGGAGCCTCGCCGCCATGGTGTCCGAGGCGGCTCGAGCGCGGCCGCTGAAGTCCTGGCGATGATCATCTGGCAGTTCCGGTTGCCCGACAGGTTTGTCATCGCTCAGAGCGTTCAAGAAGACAGCAACTCGACGATCGACGCCGCTGTCCAGCCGATACGCGCGCCGGGGCAGCGCGCCAAGTAGACGGCGATCTGTTCGATGGTCCATCCATGTGATTCGACTATGCCTGCGCTCAGGTGACGGAGATAGGCGGCCGATGGAGGGTTGCCGGGGACGTCGGCGCTGTGCCACGGTGCGGTAAAGGTGAGGATGGGATAGCCGTCGTGGTTACCCGCGCACACCAGTGTTTCGTAGCGGCCGGGGCCGAGCGTGGCGCGGCCGATGCTTATCGCCTCGGTGAGATCCAGGTCGGCGCCCGGCGCCCGGTACATCTCTTGTGCGGCGATGTCGGAGAACTGAGCTGTGGTGAGAAGGTAAGCGCGCGAGGCGGTTTCACCGGGAGCGTCGGGATCGAGGAAGGCGCGACCGCCGGTCCAGACGAGTGATTCCGTCGCGAAATACAGTTGTCCGGGCAGCAATATCGGGACGGAACGCCGTGGGTCGGCCGGGTTGCGGCAGCCCGGCAACCGCAGTGCGCCGCCCTCGGGGGTGCCACCTGCGAGATAGCACCGCAGCCGGGACAGGTGCATATTCGAACCGTAGGCCGCGTACCAAACGCCGAGAACTTGGTCTTCCTCCATGTCCGGGGGAGCTTCGTCAGGCGTTCTTTTGGGCGATCACGATGATGTTGCCGCAGGTGTCATCCAAGACTCGAATCATCATTCCTCCAAGAGCCAGCGGTCGGTGAGATGTCGTAATGGTTCGCGATTCAGGTGGTGGAACTGGTATCGGCCTTCTCTGCGGTACTGACCGCGCCGGCGGGCGCCGGCACGTCGAGGTACTGGGATACGGCCTGGCGGGACGAGGAGAGCCCGTGCTTCATGGTGCGCTGGCGCAGAGCTCTAACAGCGTCTGACTATCCGATCGGCCAGCTCGTCGAGGAATGCTCGCCGAGTCGGATCGGCCAGGGTCTTGAAATCGTCACCGGACTCCGCCGACAACGCTCACCTTCGAAATGTAGGCGAGTGTCCATGCGTGTCAATGATGAGGAGCGGCCAGGATCTGATGCGATGCCGATCGGTGCGGTGTCGATTTGTGCGCAAAACCCCCGGCTATCAGGCGATTTGCAAATTCGCCAAAGCGTCACGTAATGTTCTTCAAGTCAGAGCGACACGGACACCGACCCGGAGCCGAGAAGCTGAGCGGAAACGCTGAGCGGAGGGCCTGGGAAACGAGGTAGGACGAGGAGCGCCTGGCCGCAACGCAGGTTCAATCTGGGTTCGATTTTGTTCGGATTCATGAATGAGCTAAGCTTGAATAACTGCCTCACCGATCAATCAGAGTTTTCTGGGCGGTGGTTTGTGCGTGTGTTCTTTGAGAACTCAATAGTGTGTCGATGAATGTCAGTGCCAATTTTTATTGGTTCCGGCTCCTCAAACCCCCGTTTGGGTGGGTCGGACATTTAGTCAGCAAAGTTTTTTGCTGGCGTTTTGTTTTGCTGGGTTTTCGGACTCTAGTTTAGATATTTCTGATTCGCTCCTTTTTGGGGTGTTTCGAGAGTCTTCAACGGAGAGTTTGATCCTGGCTCAGGACGAACGCTGGCGGCGTGCTTAACACATGCAAGTCGAGCGGTAAGGCCTTTCGGGGTACACGAGCGGCGAACGGGTGAGTAACACGTGGGTGATCTGCCTCGCACTTCGGGATAAGCTTGGGAAACTGGGTCTAATACCGGATATGACCACGGATCGCATGGTTTGTGGTGGAAAGATTTATCGGTGTGAGATGGGCCCGCGGCCTATCAGCTTGTTGGTGGGGTAATGGCCTACCAAGGCGACGACGGGTAGCCGACCTGAGAGGGTGACCGGCCACACTGGGACTGAGACACGGCCCAGACTCCTACGGGAGGCAGCAGTGGGGAATATTGCACAATGGGCGAAAGCCTGATGCAGCGACGCCGCGTGAGGGATGACGGCCTTCGGGTTGTAAACCTCTTTCGACAGGGACGAAGCGTGAGTGACGGTACCTGTAGAAGAAGCACCGGCCAACTACGTGCCAGCAGCCGCGGTAATACGTAGGGTGCGAGCGTTGTCCGGAATTACTGGGCGTAAAGAGCTTGTAGGCGGTTTGTCGCGTCGTCCGTGAAAACTTGGGGCTCAACCCCAAGCTTGCGGGCGATACGGGCAGACTTGAGTACTTCAGGGGAGACTGGAATTCCTGGTGTAGCGGTGAAATGCGCAGATATCAGGAGGAACACCGGTGGCGAAGGCGGGTCTCTGGGAAGTAACTGACGCTGAGAAGCGAAAGCGTGGGTAGCGAACAGGATTAGATACCCTGGTAGTCCACGCCGTAAACGGTGGGTACTAGGTGTGGGTTTCCTTCCACGGGATCCGTGCCGTAGCTAACGCATTAAGTACCCCGCCTGGGGAGTACGGCCGCAAGGCTAAAACTCAAAGGAATTGACGGGGGCCCGCACAAGCGGCGGAGCATGTGGATTAATTCGATGCAACGCGAAGAACCTTACCTGGGTTTGACATACACCAGAAACACCTAGAGATAGGTGCCCCCTTGTGGTTGGTGTACAGGTGGTGCATGGCTGTCGTCAGCTCGTGTCGTGAGATGTTGGGTTAAGTCCCGCAACGAGCGCAACCCTTATCTTATGTTGCCAGCGCGTAATGGCGGGGACTCGTGAGAGACTGCCGGGGTCAACTCGGAGGAAGGTGGGGACGACGTCAAGTCATCATGCCCCTTATGTCCAGGGCTTCACACATGCTACAATGGCCAGTACAGAGGGCTGCGAGACCGTGAGGTGGAGCGAATCCCTTAAAGCTGGTCTCAGTTCGGATCGGGGTCTGCAACTCGACCCCGTGAAGTTGGAGTCGCTAGTAATCGCAGATCAGCAACGCTGCGGTGAATACGTTCCCGGGCCTTGTACACACCGCCCGTCACGTCATGAAAGTCGGTAACACCCGAAGCCGGTGGCCTAACCCTTGTGGAGGGAGCCGTCGAAGGTGGGATTGGCGATTGGGACGAAGTCGTAACAAGGTAGCCGTACCGGAAGGTGCGGCTGGATCACCTCCTTTCTAAGGAGCATTTCTACGCTGGTCGGTTCGAAGAGTCGTCCTCGACCGCGTCAGAGACAGTTTCGGACTCGTATGTAGTCCGGCTGGAGCTCATGGGTGGAACACTGACAAGTTTTATCGTTTTCGATCGATCCTGTGTGGTTGGTCGCGGTGAATATATCGGCACACTGTTGGGTCCTGAAAGAACACGCGAGTGTTTCTTTCGAGGCAAAAAATACGATCCGCTCGGATCTCCTTGATACCGCGGGAACGGTAGTTCGCGTTTGGTCTTGGAATTGTGATTCGGTGTGGGTGTGTTGTTTGAGAACTGCACAGTGGACGCGAGCATCTTTGTTAGTAAGTGTTTAAGAGCGTACGGTGGATGCCTTGGCACCAGGAGCCGATGAAGGACGTAGGAGGCTGCGATAAGCCTCGGGGAGCTGTCAACCGAGCTGAGATCCGAGGATTTCCGAATGGGGAAACCCAGCACGAGTGATGTCGTGTTACCCGCATCTGAATATATAGGGTGTGTGGAGGGAACGTGGGGAAGTGAAACATCTCAGTACCCACAGGAAGAGAAAACAATAGTGATTCCGTGAGTAGTGGCGAGCGAAAGCGGAAGAGGCTAAACCAGGAGCGTGTGATAGCCGGCAGGCGTTGCGTTTTTGGGGTTGTGGGGCTCATTTTCTTGGTTCTGCCGGACTGAGCGGGAGTCAGAAAAGAATGCGTTAGTCGAAGTGGTCTGGGATGGCCTGCCGTAGACGGTGAGAGTCCGGTAGACGAAAACGTGTTCTCTCTTGTAGTGAGTACCCGAGTAGCAGCGGGCCCGTGAAATCTGCTGTGAATCTGCCGGGACCACCCGGTAAGCCTGAATACTCCCTGGTGACCGATAGCGGACTAGTACCGTGAGGGAAAGGTGAAAAGTACCCCGGGAGGGGAGTGAAATAGTACCTGAAACCGTGCGCTTACAATCCGTCAGAGCTTGTGCACAGTTTACTGTGGTGGGTGATGGCGTGCCTTTTGAAGAATGAGCCTGCGAGTTAGTGGCATGTGGCGAGGTTAACCCGTGTGGGGTAGCCGTAGCGAAAGCGAGTCCGAATAGGGCGTTTTCAGTCGCGTGTTCTAGACCCGAAGCGGAGTGATCTACCCATGGCCAGGGTGAAGCGACGGTAAGACGTCGTGGAGGCCCGAACCCACTTAGGTTGAAAACTGAGGGGATGAGTTGTGGGTAGGGGTGAAAGGCCAATCAAACTCCGTGATAGCTGGTTCTCCCCGAAATGCATTTAGGTGCAGCGTCACGTGTTTCACGCCGGAGGTAGAGCTACTGGATGGTCTAGGGGGCCTACAAGCTTACCGAAATCAGCCAAACTCCGAATGCCGGTGTGTGAGAGCGTGGCAGTGAGACTGCGGGGGATAAGCTTCGTAGTCGAGAGGGAAACAGCCCAGATCGCCGGCTAAGGCCCCTAAGCGTGTACTAAGTGGAAAAGGATGTGGGGTCGCGAAGACAACCAGGAGGTTGGCTTAGAAGCAGCCACCCTTGAAAGAGTGCGTAATAGCTCACTGGTCAAGTGATCCTGCGCCGACAATGTAGCGGGGCTCAAGTACACCGCCGAAGCCGCGGCATTCACGCGTAACACCGATTTTCTTCTGCGGGAGATTATCCAGTGGTGTGGATGGGTAGGGGAGCGTCGTGTAGCCAGGGAAGCGGCGGAGTGATCCAGTCGTGGAGGCTATGCGAGTGAGAATGCAGGCATGAGTAGCGAAAGACGAGTGAGAAACTCGTCCGCCGAATGACCAAGGGTTCCTGGGCCAGGTTAATCCGCCCAGGGTGAGTCGGGACCTAAGGCGAGGCCGACAGGCGTAGTCGATGGACAACGGGTTGATATTCCCGTACCCGTGTATCCGCGCCCATGATGAATCAGTTGTGCTAATTGTCCTGAACCTCCGAGAAGACCTTCGGGTCTCGGGTGAGGGGATGCACGAGACCCCGGCTGGTAGTAGTCAAGCGATGGGGTGACGCAGGAAGGTAGCTGGGCCAGTCAGTGGTTGTACTGGTGTAAGCCTGTAGGGCGCAACATAGGTAAATCCGTGTTGCATAAGCCTGAGAGGTGATGCGTAGCCGATTGAGGCGAATTCAGTGATCCTATGCTGCCGAGAAAAGCCTCTAGTGAGTTGGTGCACGGCCCGTACCCCAAACCGACACAGGTGGTCAGGTAGAGAATACTAAGGCGATCGAGAGAACTGTGGTTAAGGAACTCGGCAAAATGCCCCCGTAACTTCGGGAGAAGGGGGACCCGATCTGGTGATGGAATTTACTTCTGGAGCTGGGTTGGGTCGCAGAGACCAGAGAGAAGCGACTGTTTACTAAAAACACAGGTCCGTGCGAAGTCGTAAGACGATGTATACGGACTGACGCCTGCCCGGTGCCGGAAGGTTAAGAGGACCGGTTAGCTGCCCTTGGGTGGCGAAGCTGAGAATTTAAGCCCCGGTAAACGGCGGTGGTAACTATAACCATCCTAAGGTAGCGAAATTCCTTGTCGGGTAAGTTCCGACCTGCACGAATGGCGTAACGACTTCTCTGCTGTCTCAACCACAGACTCGGCGAAATTGCATTACGAGTAAAGATGCTCGTTACGCGCGGCAGGACGAAAAGACCCCGGGACCTTCACTATAGCTTGGTATTGGTGTTCGGTACGGTTTGTGTAGGATAGGTGGGAGACTGTGAAGCATGCACGCTAGTGTGTGTGGAGTCGTCGTTGAAATACCACTCTGATCGTATTGGACCTCTAACCTCGGACCATGATCTGGTTCAGGGACAGTGCCTGGTGGGTAGTTTAACTGGGGCGGTTGCCTCCTAAAATGTAACGGAGGCGCCCAAAGGTTCCCTCAGCCTGGTTGGCAATCAGGTGTCGAGTGCAAGTGCACAAGGGAGCTTGACTGTGAGAGCGACAGCTCGAGCAGGGACGAAAGTCGGGACTAGTGATCCGGCACCGGCAAGTGGAAGCGGTGTCGCTCAACGGATAAAAGGTACCCCGGGGATAACAGGCTGATCTTCCCCAAGAGTCCATATCGACGGGATGGTTTGGCACCTCGATGTCGGCTCGTCGCATCCTGGGGCTGGAGTAGGTCCCAAGGGTTGGGCTGTTCGCCCATTAAAGCGGCACGCGAGCTGGGTTTAGAACGTCGTGAGACAGTTCGGTCTCTATCCGCCGCGCGCGTTAAGAAACTTGAGGAAGGCTGTCCCTAGTACGAGAGGACCGGGACGGACGAACCTCTGGTGTGCCAGTTGTTCCGCCAGGAGCACTGCTGGTTAGCTACGTTCGGAAGGGATAACCGCTGAAAGCATCTAAGCGGGAAGCCTGTTCCAAGATGAGGTTTCTCACCACCTTCGAGTGGTTAAGGCCCCCCACAGACCATGGGGTTGATAGGCCAGAACTGGAAGCCCGGTAACGGGTGTAGGTGACTGGTACTAATCGGCCGAGGACTTACCAACAAAGAAGCTACGCGTCCACTGTGCAGTATCTGAAACAACACACAGACACTGCAGTATCAAGTTGATCCTTCCGATAGAGGAATCTATCGGGGTGGGGTACTGATGCTGCGGGTGTGGATAGTTTCATAGAGTTACGGCGGCCATAGCGGCAGGGAAACGCCCGGTCCCATTCCGAACCCGGAAGCTAAGCCTGCCAGCGCCGATGGTACTGCACTCGACAGGGTGTGGGAGAGTAGGACACCGCCGGAACATCATTCGCGAAAGCCCCCAACACTGTTGGGGGCTTTCCGCGTATCCAGGACTACACTGACCATGCGATTGCGGTGACCGGCGCGCACTTCGGGAGTGAATATGGTTGACGTCAGGCAGGTTTGGCGGAACCCGGTTTTCGGCGCGATCGGTGCCCGAGTGTATGACGCGGTTCTCGACCGCCCAGCGATTGCCCGGCGCGCGGGCCGAGCGATGTGGGGCTGCGATACGGACCTGATGTACGCGGCTATGGACATTGTCAACGAGATTCCCGGCGGCGCATCGGTTTTGGATCTCCCGGTTGGTGGCGGGGTCACCCTGCGGCGTCTTGATCCGGTGCAGAAGGTTCGCTATGTCGCGGCCGATATTTCCGACGACCAACTGTCCGCGGCCCGCCGCATCGCTGAGCGGCACGGTGTGCCCGGCGTCGAGTACGTTCGCGCGGATGTTGTTGACCTGCCCTTCAGCGACGACGAATTCGACCTGGTGGTGACGTTCGCCGGTCTGCACTGCATGCCCGATCCAGGTGCGGCGATCGCGTCACTCGCGCGAGTTCTGCGCCCCGGCGGCACGCTGGCCGGCAGTTGTGTGGTGGCGGGTGTTGCTACACGCTACGACCGTCAGATTCAGGCGCTGGCAACTGTGGGGGTATTCGGTCCGGCGAGCACCGCTGAGGAACTCCAGGGCTGGCTCGCGGACGCGGGACTGCGCCGAGATGAGTTCGAATGTAACGGGTCTCTTGCGCAATTCGTTGCGGTGAAGTCGTAGCGGCGAGTTATGGCCCATACTGTCGAGCACCGGTTAGGGGAACATGCGTTGCGGTGCGCGAGCCATGCGGCCGCGCACCGCAGTACACGTCAGTTGATCAGACCTTGCGGATGACCGTGACGACCTTGCCGAGGATCCGGGCGTCATTTCCTGGGATTGGCTCGAACAGTGGGTTGTGTGGCATCAGCCAGACATTCTTGCCGGTGCGTTTGAAGGTTTTCACCGTTGCTTCGCCTTCGATCATCGCGGCCACGATATCGCCGTTGTCGGCGACGTTCTGCTGACGCACGACCACCCAGTCGCCGTCGCAGATCGCGGCGTCGATCATCGACTCACCCACGACCTTGAGCAGGAACAGCGATCCGTCGCCGACCAATTCACGCGGCAGCGGGAAGACATCTTCCACGGCCTGCTCTGCGAGGATCGGACCACCCGCCGCGATTCGGCCGAGCACCGGGACGAAAGTCGGGACCGGCCTGTCGGAGTTGGCTTCTTCGGTCGAGGACAGGCTCGTCACCGCGCGGACGGCTTCGTCGAGACCTCGAACATCCACGGCGCGTGGGCGGTTCGGGTCGCGCCGGAGAAAGCCCTTGCGCTCCAGGGACCGGAGCTGGTGGGCGACCGACGAGGTGGAGGTCAGGCCGACAGCATCGCCGATCTCTCGAATGCTCGGCGGGTAGCCGCGTTCGCTCACCGAGGTGCGGATGACCTCCAGTACCTTGCGCTGACGCACGGTGAGATCCGCCCCGCCCCCGGACGGGGCTGAGCCTCCTACGCTCTCGTCGCCCGTGTCGTCTATGTGGCTCACCGCAACCGCCCTTCGCCTGTCGTTGATTTCGTCTTACGAATCTAGTCCGGTCGTGGCGATGTATCAAACATCTGTTCGAGGCATGTCGGGCGTTTCTGCTGACTTTGCCGGTGCGGCGTGGTAGAAATCGAGGACAAGCGTTTTCGAACATGTGATCGAATAGCGAGCCGCATCGAGTCTCCAGCCAGCAGCCCACCACGGAGGTTTGTCCGATGAGTACAGCGATCAGCGATATCAACACGATCCGCGAGGCGGACGCGTTCGAATCCGGTGAAGGCGACGCCGATCTCGCCTTCGATTCGATTCCGCGCGCGGTTCGTCCGAGCCGTGCCGAGGCGCGAGGGGTGCTCTCGGCGCGGCGATCCTCGGTGGATCGTCGCCCACCCGGGAACCGGCCGGTTGATGCGTCGGCGCTGTACGGGCGCGGCCGGGTGCGTACTCCGGCGTTGCGGCGGGCGCAGGGTTCGCACCCGGCGGAGATGGTCGAGCGGGCGCAGGTCGGGTTAGCAGTGCTTGCGGTGTCGGCACTGTTGAGTGCGTTGATTATGGCGGCGTTGATCGGGTTGGCTCATTGGCGGGCAGGCACATTCGATAACCGTGGGTCGACGACAACGCCCGCGGTGGTCGAACAGCAGGGCGTCGATCGGTCGGCGGTTCCGGGTCTCGGGGGATGATGGCACCGCGCTAGGGCTCGTCGCTGTGGTGGTTCCTGTCGATCGAACGGTCGTGAATGGTGGCCGAATTTATTGATCGCAAACTAGAACATGTTGTTACTGTGCTGAAAACGTGACCCAGGCAACAGGATTCCACGCGATGACGCATTTCAGCATTGTTCGAAGATCCCGCACGACGGCACGACGCAGTACCGCCGATCGACTCGGCGGGACCGGCCGCTCGGCCCACCTTCTGGTCCGGATGATCGGGCTGCTGGCCTGCTTCCTCTTGGGGCTCAGCGCGATCCCGGTGGCTGCTGCCGCGCCAACCTATGAGGCGTATCTGGATGTGCCCACGCTAAACGGTGACGGAGCGGCGGGGGGTGGCCTGAATCCGGTTGTTCCGCTGGATGAATCGATCTTGCGTGAGGCGCTGGACCAGGCCAGGGCCGATGGCGTCGCGCCGCAACGGTATGCCACCTTGCTACACCAATATTGGTTGGTGGTCGCCACGCGCAATGCGGCTATCGACCTCGCGGCCTGGGATCCAGCGCGCGGTGTCCGGGCCAACCAGAACACCTTCAGTCAGGTGTACGTGAACTATTTCCGGCTGGCCAACCAGCATCCGGAGTTCTGGTGGGCCGGGTTGGCCGGCATCGCCGGTGGCTCGTTTGCCTCGGGTTTCTTCGACCTCAGCGATATCGGCGCTGTGCTCGATGTGTCGGGCATTCATCAACTCGGCGGTGCAGTAGCCGACCTGTTGCGCTGTACGCCAGAGGAATTGGTGCGGAAGGTTCCCGCGGACATCAGGCTGCTGGCGACCGAGGGTTCGCGGCTCAGCGCCGAGGATGTGGCCTGGTATCAAACTCGGCTGATGATTATGCAGAAGCACATCTTCACCGACCTGGTGCCGATGCACGAAGCGTATGTCGCACTGGGGATGCCGGGGATCGACGAGATGTACGCCGCCGGGGTGATCGATGCGGATATCCATGCGGCCTGGCAGTCGATCGACTCGCATACGCGGGGCGGGTACGAGGAAGCGCTGGTCCGGATGACCGATCGCGAGCAGAATCGCATCATCGCCGATCAGTGGGATGCGACGTCGGCAGGGCGCGGCACTATCGGCCGGGTGCTTACCTACGTCACTACGGTGGCTGGTAAACCCGCGGTTCCGGGAGTTCGGGCGCCCGGGGTTTTCGCACCGGCGACCGTGCGTGCCGATGTTGCCGGGCGAACTCTGGCGCTGCGTACCCCACTGCCCGATTTCAATTGGGCCGATCGGGATACTCGATGGACCTACATCACCGGTGACCTGGTGCCGCGCCACATCGATATGGAAAGCGATCCGCCGTTCGCGGCAGCGGTGCTCGGTGAGTCGTTCTGGAACAAGCTCGCCCACGGCCGGATGATCCAGCGACTGCCCGAACTGATTGCGGACATGACCACTCAGTGGCAGATCGGCGAGTGACGCGGAGGAAGAGCCCTACTGCGGCCCGAGTATCCTCGAAGTGCTATGGAGGTATCGGTCTAGACCCCTGTACACGTGCTCGCCGGAATGGTCACCCCGATCGGAGCCCCGGACCGGACGCGAGCGCGCGCATCGACGAAGGATCTCCCGGATGCATTGCCCGTACTGCCGACACCCTGACTCACGGGTCGTCGACTCGCGTGAGGCCGAGGAAGGCGCGGCTATCCGTCGCCGCCGTTCTTGTCCGCAGTGTGGGCGGCGGTTCACCACGGTCGAGACAGCGATTCTGTCCGTTGTCAAACGTAGTGGTGTCACCGAGCCGTTCAGTCGCGAGAAGGTTATTCGTGGCGTGCGACGTGCCTGTCAGGGACGTGAGGTCGCCGAGGACGCCCTGAACCTGCTGGCACAGCAGGTGGAAGACGCGGTGCGGGCTACCGGCTCGCCCGAGGTGCCCAGCCACGAGGTCGGACTGGCCATTCTGGGTCCACTACGCGATCTCGACGAGGTCGCCTACCTGCGCTTCGCATCGGTCTACCGATCATTCACCTCGGCGGATGATTTCGAGCGGGAGATCGCGGACCTGCGCAGGCATCGAGACGAGGCGACGGTGACGGCCAGCGCGGACTGACCTGATACCCCGCCTAACGTCGAATGGCGTCGATCGCTTTCTCGATGCGCTTTGCGGATACCGGGTAGGAAGTGCCGAGCTTTTGGGCGAACAAGCTGACCCGGAATTCCTCGATCATCCACCAGATTTCGGTGACGGCGGGGGCATTCTTGCGGTTATCCGGCAGAGTGGCGACGAGACGGTCGTAGGCGGCCACGGCGCGGTCGAGTTCGACCGTGGCTTGGCGGTCGCGTACGGCGGATCCGGGGAGTGCTTCGAGGCGAACGGTCGCGGCCCGAAGGTAGCGCGGCAGTTCGCGCAGCCGGGTGCTGCCCCATTCGGAGACGAAGCCAGGGAATATCAGGTCGGCGAGTTGGTTGCGGACGTCGTCGGCGATATCGCGGTCGGTCGATTCGGCGAGTGCGCGTGAAAGCCGGTGTGCGGCAGCCAGTGCCGGCACCACCAGCTGAATGAGACGGGTGACGGCGTGGGTGAGTTGTGGCCGTACAGAAGCGACCAAAGCATCGAATCGCTCCGGGCTGCGGACCGGACCGCCCGCGGCCGCGATGAGCTCATCCGCCGCCGCGGCACGGCAATCCTCGACGAGCGCGTCCAGTGAGCCGTACGGATTCTGGCTCAGCGCCAGCCGATCCGCTGGGGGCAGTCCAGCGGTCACCACGCGCGGTGAGGTGGGGATTGCGCGGAGTACGAGTGCTCGGGTCCCTTCGCGCATCGCGGCCCGCTGCTCGGCGGGGGAACTGAGCACGCGCACCGCGACGCCGTCGCCCTCGGGGACCAGCGCTGGGTAGCCGGTGACCGTCTGGCCGGCGACTTCGCGACGCACGGTGGGTTCGACCGTACCGAGCGACTCGGAGGTCCAAACGGCGGCGGGTGCGCGTTCCGCGCCGGCGGTTGCGCGGGCGACGGACGCGGAAACCTGCTCGGCCAGTTGCTTTTTCAGTTGGGCGAGGCTTTTTCCGCTGGCCAGGGTGCGGCCGGTTGTGTCGGTAGCGGTGAAGGTCATGCGCAAATGATCCGGCAGCGCCGTGAGGTTCAGGTCGTTGGGCGTAATGGTGACCGATCCGAGTCGCGATAGTTCTCTTGCCAGCCCAGTGCGCAGCGGTTCCGCGCGCGGCGTGAGCGCGGCGAGCGCGGCGGCCGCGAAGTCGGGTGCGGGAACCACGGTGCGGCGCAATGACTTCGGCAGGGTCTTGATCAATGCCGCAGCCAGCTCATCGCGCATACCGGGGACCAGCCAGTCGAAGCCGACGGGCCGGACATGGGCCAGCTGCTCGACCGGGATGCGCACCGTGACGCCGTCATCGTCGTTGCCGGGTTCGAACTGGTAGGTCAGCGGGAAGCTCAGCTCGCCCTGGCGCCAGGCATCGGGAAAGGCGGTCGGATCCAGCGCCGCGGCGCCCGCATTGACGACGGTGTCGGGGGAGAAGTCCAGCTGTGCGGGATCCTCGCGCTTGGCGGTGCGCCACCAGCTGTCGAAATGCCGCACCGAGACGATGTCGGAGGGCAGACGCCGATCGTAGAACTCGAACAGCACTTCGTCGTCGACGAGAATGTCACGGCGACGGGCCCGATGTTCCAGATCGGCTACGTCATCGAGCAATTCGCGGTTGCGATGGAAGAATTCGTGCCGGGTCTGCCATTCGCCCTGTACCAGGGCGTGTCGGATGAACAGTTCCCGCGACAGCTCCGGATCAATGCTGCCGTAGTCGACCGGCCGGCTGGTAACCAGAGGAATGCCGTAGAGAGTGACGCGCTCGTAGGCGCGGGCGGTGCCGCGCTTGATGGACCAATGTGGTTCGGAGTAGGTGCGCTTCACCAGATCTCCGGCGAGCCGTTCGGCCCATTCCGGTTCAACGCGGGCAGCTATCCGTCCCCACAGCCGTGAGGTCTCGACCAGCTCGGCCGCCATCACCCACCGTGGGGGCTTCTTCGCCAAAGACGATCCGGGGAAGATCATGAATTTGGCGTTGCGGGCACCGAGGAATTCGCGTGATTCGGCCTCACGTACGCCGATGTGCGACAGCATGCCCGACAGCAACGCCTGATGCACGGCGGTGGAATCCCATGGGGTGCCGTCACTTTCGAGGGACGCCGCGAGCGGTGTGCCTTCCCGGCCATCGTTGCGCGCGCGGTCCGATCTTGCGAGACCGGGTCCATTGGCGGCTGTGTCGCGGCTCAATCGCCGTCGGCCTGTACGATTTTCGGCCTTCGCGTTCGTCCGATTGTGTGGTGTCGGGCCGTCGCTGCCACGACGCGAAACCTTGCCGGTCCGAGAAGTATCACCACGGTGTTGCGTGCGATCCTCCTGCTCCGCTGATTGCGTACCCCCGTCTGTGTGCATCGTCCAGCCGAGACCACGGGTAATGGTCCGTAGCTGTCCGTGCAGGTCCTGCCATTCCCTGATCCGCAGGTAGTGCAGGAACTCCTCCCGGCACATCCGCCGGAATTGATTGGACGACTGCGACCTGCGCTGCTCGGACAGGTACTCCCAGAGTCGCAGGTAAGCAAGGAAATCGGAGCCCTCCACCACGAACCTGGCGTGCTTGGTGTCGGCGGCTTGCTGGTGTTCGGCGGGGCGTTCCCGCACGTCCTGAATCGATAGCGCCGCGACGATGATCAGCACGTCGGCGAGGCAGCCGTTGCGGTTCGCCTCGACCAGCATGCGCGCCATACGCGGGTCGACGGGCAGTTGCGCCATTTCCCGCCCGATCGGAGTCAATGTCAGAACCGCACCGGAAGCGGTTTCGGATATCGCGCCGTTGTCGCGGGAGTGGTTGTCTGCGCGCTCGGCGACCTCGGAGGCCGGGCGCGCGGCGCCGGTCTCGCCGACGGGGTGCTGGTCGGCGACGGGCGCGGTCCCGGATTCATCCGGTGCATTGACCTCGCCGCGAGATACCGAGATGCCATGGCGCCGTCCCGGTTTCGATGACGTGCGTGGTGTGAGCGCGCCGAGTTCCTCGAGTAGCGCGATACCGTCGCGGATGGCGCGACGGTCAGGTGCCTCGACGAAGGGAAACTTCTCGATATCGCCCAGGCCGAGCGCGGTCATCTGGAGGATGACTGCGGCCAGGTTGGTACGCAGGATCTCCGGTTCGGTGAATGCGGGCCGGGATTCGAAGTCGTCCTCGGAGTACAGCCGGATGCAGATGCCGTCGGCGACACGGCCACAGCGGCCGGCACGTTGCCGGGCCGAAGCCTGCGAGACCTCCTCGATCGGCAGGCGCTGCACCTTGGTGCGCATCGAGTAGCGGGAGATGCGGGCGGTACCAGGGTCGATGACGTAACGGATGCCGGGCACAGTAAGCGAGGTCTCCGCGACATTGGTGGCCAGCACCACGCGACGGCCGGGATGCGCGGTGAAAATCCGATGCTGTTCGGCAGTCGATAATCGCGCGTACAGCGGCAGGACCTCGGTGCGGGGAAGTTTCAGGTCGCGCAGCGTGTCCGCGGCGTCGCGGATTTCGCGCTCACCGGACAAGAACACCAGGACGTCACCGTCGCCCTCCTCGAACAACTCCCTGACCCCGTCGACGATGGCGTCGACCGGGTCGCGATCGACGACGCGGGTGTCCTCGTCGTCATCGGCGGTGCCCGGCAGTTCCAACGACAGGGGCCGGTAGCGAATCTCCACCGGGTAGGAACGCCCCGACACCTCGACAATCGGTGCGGGAGTGCCGGATTCGTCGCTGAAGTGCCGCGCGAACAATTCTGGGTCGATGGTCGCCGAGGTGATGATCACCTTGAGATCCGGTCTGCGCGGCAGCAATTGCTTCAGATATCCGAGCAGGAAGTCGATATTGAGGCTACGTTCGTGTGCCTCGTCGATAATGATCGTGTCGTAGCGGCGCAGTAGGCGGTCGCGCTGGATCTCGGCGAGCAGGATGCCGTCGGTCATCAGCTTGACCAGCGTACGGTCGGAGGCTTGATCGGTGAAGCGCACCGTATAGCCGATGACGTCACCGAGTTCGGTGTCGAGTTCCTCCGCGATGCGTTCGGCGACGGTGCGCGCGGCGAGACGACGCGGTTGGGTGTGACCGATCGTTCCGCGGATGCCGCGGCCCAGTTCCAGGCAGATCTTCGGGATTTGGGTGGTCTTGCCGGAACCGGTCTCGCCCGCGACGATGACGACCTGGTTTTCCGCGATCGCGGTGGCGATATCTTCGCGGCGCGCGGAAACCGGTAACTGTTCGGGATAACGGATTTCGGGTACGGCCGCACGGCGAGCTTCGATGTGGCCCTCGGCCGCCGCGATTTCGGCCGCGACAGTGGTGAGATCGTCGCCGCGCGCCCGGTCCAAGCGTCGGCGCAACCGGTGCTCGTCGCGGAGGGTTACGGTGGCCAGGCGGGTACGAAGCTCGCGGAGAGTCACGTCGGCTGTCCTGGTCATTTCGTCTACCAGCGTAGCGAAAGCATCATTTATGCCCCGCACCTGTGCGCCCTGCGGTCCGTGGCGAACCGTGCGCGGTGGCGAGCAAGCGACGAGCAGACGCGGTGTCATCACCATGACACTGTGGATTTCCTTGTGCCGGTTGGCCGCCGGTAGTGCGTCTGATGTGCGACGATCCGTGCATGACCGCCGGTGCCGCTCCACTGTGGATTCGGGTTCTGCGCTTCGCTTTTGCCGTATCGGGTGTGCTGGCGTTGGTGTGGATACCGATCCGCAACATCGGTGAATCCGGCTTCTCGGCCGCGAACTACTTCAGCTATTTCACCATCGAGTCCAATGTGCTCGGCGTGATCGTGCTCCTGATCGGCGCCGGTTGTGACCCGCGCGACCGGCGCTGGCAGGTGGTGCGGGACGCGAGTCTGCTGGTCCTCACCGGTGTCTTCGTGCTGCTGGCGGTGGCGTCCATCGGCGGACTGGCGAGTCGCCGGCCCGCGTCGTGAACGCCGTTGGGGTGTCGCCCTGGTGGATTCGTGTCATGCGTATCGGGTTCGGTGTGCTCGGTTTGGTGGCAGTAGTCGGCGGGCCGGTGCGGGGTTACGGCGTGGCTGGTTACTCCCTGCCCAACGAGTTCGGCTATTTCACGATTCAGTCGAATGCCCTCGGCGTCGGCGTGCTGTTGCTCGGCGGTCTACTGGACCCGCTCGGCCGACGGTGGCAATTGGTGCGTGGTGCGAGCACGCTGTATCTCGTCATTACCGGCATCGTCGACGCTGCGCTGGCAACACACCTCGAAACCGGGGTCGAACCGTCCTGGATCGGCGACGTGCTGCATCGGGTAATGCCGATCGTGATGATCGTGGACTGGGTGTTCGTTCCGGTAGTTCTCGGGGTCAGCGGGAAACTGATCGCGGGGTGGCTGGTCTATCCCATCGTCTATTGCGCGTACACCCTTGTCCGTGGGCCGATGGTGAACTGGTATCCCTACCCGTTCATCGATCCGCGCGGGCAGGGATATCTGTCGATGACAATCGGCTTGGTGGTGCTCGCGGTGGCGTTCACATTGCTGGCCCTCGCGATTGCCGCGCTGGGTGATATGAGCAAGCGGTGGCAGACTTCGGACGAGTTGATCGGGTAAAGGTGGTCGGTATGAGTGCGCTATGGCATGGGTTCGCAGATATGGGTGCCGTCGAACGTGACGGTGCGTTTGTGGTCGCGCGCGGGGAGGGCGCGTATATCTATGACGCCGCGGGTACCAGGTATCTGGATGTGACGGCGGGGCTGTGGTTCACCAATGTCGGGCACGGGCGCGCAGAGATCGCCGACGCTGTCGCCGCGCAGTTGCGCACCATCGCGCACTATTCGAACTTCGGCGATTTCGTCGAGCCCGCGACCGCGGAGCTGGCCGAGCGGCTGTCGTCGATCGCACCCGTCGCCGGTAGCAAGGTCTTTTTCACTTCGGGTGGCTCGGATTCGGTGGATACTGCCGCGAAGCTGGCCCGGCGATATTGGCACGAGCTCGGCCGTCCGGACAAGAAGATCGTGGTCGGCCGCAAGATGGCTTATCACGGGATGCATGTCGCGGGAACGGCTTTGGCGGGTATACCGGTCAACCGGGAAGGCTACGGCGAGCTGATCGCCGATGCCAGGACCATCGAATGGGACGATCCGAAGGCGTTACTGGCGCTGATCGAGGAGGTCGGTGCCGAGCGTATCGCGGCTTTCTTCTGCGAACCCATCATCGGTGCGGGCGGCATCTATCTGCCGCCGCAAGGGTATCTCGCCGAGATTCGGCAGATCTGCCGTGATCACGAGATTCTGTTCGTCGCCGACGAGGTCGTGACGGGGTTCGGCCGCATCGGCGGATCGTGGTTCGCCTCAACCCGTTTCGGGCTCGAACCCGACCTCATGACCACCGCGAAGGGGCTCACGTCCGGGTATGTCCCGATGGGTGCGGTGTTCATCGCGCCGCATATCGCCGAGCCTTTCTTCGGCGGTGGCGTGTGGTGGCGGCACGGCTACACCTACGGCGGCCACGCCGGTGCGGCCGCCGCTGCCATGGCCAACCTGGACATTGTCGAGCGTGAGGGACTGCTCGACGAGGCGAAACGCCTGGAAACCAGCCTGCATGAGCAGCTCGCGCCGTTGGCCGATCATCCGCGCGTCGCCGAGGTGCGTAGCGGCATCGGCGCGGTGGCCGCGATCCAGCTGGTCGACCCGTCCGAAGGGTTGCCACTGGTGAAAACCCTTCGTGCGCACGGTGTGTCGGGCCGCGCGGCGGGTCAGGGCGCCATGCAGATCTCGCCGTCGTTCGTGATGACCGACGAGCAGGTCGGTGAGCTGGTCGAGGGATTCACCCGCGCACTGGGCTAGGTGCCGGACACAATCTCTCGCGTCTGCGCATTATCCCGGTGGCGAGAACGTCTTTCTCGGCGAGGTGGAGGAACTGCTGGCCGCGCATCCCCGCGGTGGCGGAGGTGAGCGCGTTCGGCGTGGACGACGCCACTCATGGCGAAGTGCTGTTCGTCGACGAGCTGCCACGTAACCCCACCGGCAAGGTAGTCAAGCGAATCCTGCGCGAGTATTCCGCCTGACGGCTGTGCCGGAAAGGGCACCCTTATCGCCCGTGTAATGCGAGCATTGCATGGGCAGTCTGTGGCGGGAGGTGTTGAGGTGTGACGGAGTTCGTTCAGGAGTACGCCGCGTTGCGGTGGACGGTGGTTGTGGCGTTTCTGTTCGCGTCGGCGATTGTGGTGGCGCGGTTGACTGCGCCGGTGTTTGCGGCTGAATACTCGTCGCCGCAGGCAGATTCATCAGGCTCGGTCGATGAGGTAGGCGCGTATCACGAGTCCGATGCCGCGCATCTGATCATGTGCCTGGTCATGCTTGCCATGCTGGTCTTCCCGGCGGAGGCGAATCAGCACGCGCTGCACGGGGTGTTGACCGCGATGACCGTGGTGTTCGCGGTGCTGCTCGTGGGCCGAATCGTGGAGTGGCACAACAATGGCCGAATGCTTCGGGCCGATCGAGTGGTGGCGCTCGGATATCACGCGGTGGCCGCCGTGGCGATGCTGTACGCGATGTCTGGGCATGGAGCGGGCGGGCAGGGCGGTCCGGCGAAGGGGCCTGCGATCGTGCTTGCGTCGCTGTTCATCGCGGACGCGCTTGCGGTAGTCGTCGCGGTGAGCGCGGGGTACAGACACCATTGGCTGGGGCATCCGATCGGCGCTCGATCGAATCCGTACTCCGGGGCGGCGATGACAGCTGCGCTGGTGCCTCATGTGGTGATGGATCTGGGCACCGCTTACATGTTGATCGCCGTCATCTGCGGATGACACGCAGCCGGGTGCCGAACGATCAGATGTAGATGACCGAATCCGCGACGACGCGTCCGCCGAGGCGCACCCACCCGTCGGAGTCCCACTCGGTGAATAATTGGGAACCCTTGCCCTGGGTGATGATGAGGCCGCGCCGCAGCAGCGCGGTGAGTGCGACCGCGCCGGCACCGGTAGCCTCGTCTTCCGCGATACCCATCGCGGGGGCGAACATTCGGGAGCGCATCGCACCGCGTTTGTCGTCGGTCCACGCCCACAGGTAGTGCGAACCTTCGGGGAAGTCATCCGGGTTCATGGCTGCCAGCTCGTCGATACCTTCGAGCTGGTGAAAGGTGAAGTCGGGCGCCCATTCGCCGCGGGCCCTGATCCAGGTGAGGCCATCGGTCAACTCGACGGCCACCGGGCCTGCGGGCACATCCAGCACGCGTATCGGAACGCCGTTCTCGGCGAACCACCACGCGGCCCCCACCGTCGGGTGGCCCGCGAACGGGAGTTCGACCGCCGGGGTGAAGATCCGCATTCGGGCAGTCTCGTCGACCGGATCGTCGACGACGACTGTTTCGCTGTACCCGACGCGCGCGGCGAGCGCCTGCCGGTCCGCGTCGGCGACATCACCGGCTCGGGCAATGCCCAATTCATTGCCGAGCCGCCCCGCCGCATCGGTGAACACGCGTACGACCTCGATTCGCGTGCTCATGGCCTCCAGTTCGTCCTGTGTGCCCATGGTCGCGAGCCTACGGGGATGTTCGGTGGGCTCCCAGGGATTGACACCGGTACGGGCCTGGCCCGAGTATCCGAATGTGGCAAATATTCAGCCCAGCTCTGGATGCTGGGGCGATAGTGCTGGGAATTCGGGTGATAGGGAATTGGTCACACAACCAGTCGGCCAGCTCGCCGTACCGCTCCAGAGTCCGGCGCCACCCCGTCACCGCATTTTTGCGGGGGTCTGGCGGATGGGTTTCGAGGTCGAGGAACCCAGGAACAGCCGCTGGCACCGAGCACGCCCTTGACGTCTGTCAAGCCAGTCGTCGGTAGATGCAGGTTAGGGCGTCGAGTGTTCGAGTGATGTGTTCGCGGAGTTCGGCCGGGGTGAGGATCTCGGCGTCGGCACCGAGTTTGAGGCATTCGGGAAGGGCTTGTTCAACGGACTCGATCGGGATTGTCACCCGAGTCCAGCCATCGGGATCTGGGGGCTCGGCGGTCCGGTGTGCCGCGTCGGCCATCGCCGAGCCCCATAGGTGAGGCAACTGGTCGAAGATCCTCGGGGACAGGCGGAGGGTCGCCTGGTCCTGGTGGCGGCGTGCATCGAAGGACTGCAGGTAGTTGTGCCAGTAGTCGGCCAGGTCGAACCCGTTTGGCCGGTCGAAACGCTCGTCGAGGACACAGAGATCCACGATCCGCGCGATGCGGTAGGTGCGGAGTTGTTCGCCAGCGCTCGCCACGAGGTACCAGTGACCGGCCTTGAGGACCAGCCCGTACGGTTTCACGGTCCGGGTGATCTCATGGGGTTCGGCCCAGCGCAGGTAGCGCATCCGCACGGCGCGGCTATTCCACACCGCGTCCGCGACCGAGCTCAGGTGCGGCGTACGGTCGCTGTCGCGATACCACGCCGGCGCGTCGAGGTGGAACCGCTCAACGATACGGCCGGCGCGGTCGCGCAGTTCAGCGGGCAACGAGGCGATGAGTTTGAGCTGCACGGCGGTCACGACGGTGCCCATGCCAAGGTCGGCGGCCGCTGTGGGCACCCCTGTCAGGAACAGCGAGTCGGCCTCATCGGCCGTCAGCCCCGTTAGCCGGGTGCGGAAACCGCCGAGCAGCCGGTACCCGCCATCGTGACCAGGTTCGCCATACAGCGGCACACCCGCCGCGCTGAGGGATTCCATATCGCGGTAGACGGTGCGCGCGGACACCTCCAACACGTCGGCCAGTTCTTGCGCTGTCATCCGTTCCCGGGTCTGCAGGAGCAACAGGATGGACACCAGCCGGCTCGCGCGCATGCGTTGAAGTCTGCCTCAATCCACTGACATAAGACGTCAGTGGAACCCCAGTAGCGTCGCGCCAATGGACATCGACATTGATATCGACCAGCTCGTCGACCGGTACGTCGCAGTATGGAACGAGTCCGACCCCATCGCGCGCCGCCGTGCTATCTCCGAACTGTGGCATCCGGACGGGGTCGAGACCACTGAATCCGCGCGATACCACGGTCATGACGCCCTCGAGACACGGATCACCGAAGCTCATACCGAGGAGTTCCTTCGCCGACTGGGCGAGGGCGCCCCGGACCGGATCGCCGAACTGTTCGCCGAGCGCGTCGACTGGCAGTTGGACTGGCCGGACAGCGGTCACCCGGCGGTGCCGTGGATCCGTCCTCGCTTCACCCGCGCCGATGTCGCCGACCACTTCCGGGAGATAGCCGCTTTCCACGTCCCCGAAAAGTCCGCCGGAACAGTGTCCCGCGTCCTCATCGATGGAACGGAGGCAGTGCTACTCGGCGACATCCGGCAGACGGTGAAAGCCACGGGAAAGCCATACACAGCCCCGTGCGCTCTCCACCTCACCGTCCAGGACGGACTGATCACGCGTTACGCCGTCTACGAAGACAGCCTCACCGTCACCGAAGCCCTCGCCAACCAGCCGGTACATCGCTGAACACGCAGGTCTCGCAAGTGTCGACAAACTGGATACCGGGCACCGGCCTTTCCTGACGCCGATGCGACCCGTCCCCGCTCAGCGCCGTATTCTGGTCGGGTCGTTGATGCCTACGGTGCGGCATCGGGCTCGGGAATCGGACTCCGGACGGGAGCTCGTCACACATGCCTGCGGCAAGCTCGGGATGCCGCTGAATATGTCCGCGTAGTTGTGGTTTGTCGCCCGCTCGGACAGCGCTCTCGTCACACGGCCGGGAAAGGACAGCCATCGGCCCGTCTCCCTTGCTCGCGCTGTGCGGTGTCGCCGACAGGCTGACGAGATGGTCCGATATTCACCCGCCACGAGAAGGCGAGGTGAAACGACAACGGCCCCATCCTTTTTCGGATGGGGCCGTTGCGGCGGGCATCAGACCGTGGCGGCGGCGAGCGCCTCCGTGGACTGCACTGCCTGGCCGACACCGGCGACGATGGCGGCAACCCGCAGCGATTCGAAAATCACCTCGCGGGAGACGCCCGCCTCGCGCAAGGTGTTCTCATGCGCTTCCAGACAGTGCTGGCAGCCGTTGATCGAGGACACCGCGAACGACCACAGTTCGAAATCGGCCTTGTCGACGCCCGGATTGCCGATGATGTTCATCCGCAGACCGGCCCGCAGGTCGTCGTAGCGGCCACCGAGGAATGCCTTGCCGCGGTAGAACACATTGTTCATGCCCATGACCGAGGCAGCGCCGAGTGCGGCGTTGTACGCCTCGGCCGACAGGATGTCGGCGGCTTCCTCGGCGACCTCACGCAGCGTGGTCGCCGACCGGGTCGCGGCCGCCGACGCTAGCAGGGTGCCCCACAGCTGCTGCTCGTTCAGCACGGTGGTACGTGCGATGGACGACAGGTTGAGCTTGAGGTCCTTGGCGTACTCGGGGAGAGAGTTCTTCAGGGTCTCGATGCTCATTCGGCGCTTCCTAGGATCATCCCCGTGAATGTGGGGAACCGTGCATGGGTTTTGTTCACTTGCTTGGGGATTCGCCTCAGACGCTGGCGGAGAGCAGCTCGCCCGCGTTGATGGTGGGGTCGCCCTTCTTCCAGTTGCAGGCGCACAGTTCGTCGGACTGCAGTGCGTCGAGCACCCGCAGCACCTCGTCGACATTGCGGCCGACCGAACCTGCGGTCACCGAGACGAACTGGATCTCGTTGTTCGGGTCGATGATGAAGGTGGCGCGGTCGGCGACGCCGTCGGCGTTCAGAACGCCGGTGGCGCTTGCCAGTTCACGCTTGAGGTCCGACAGCATCGGGAAAGGGAGGGTCTTGAGATCCTCGTGCTGGGCGCGCCACTGGAAGTGCACGAACTCGTTGTCGACCGAGGCACCGAGCACCTGCGCGTCGCGGTCGGCGAACTCCTCGTTGAGCTTGCCGAAGGCGGCAATCTCGGTGGGGCACACGAAGGTGAAGTCCTTCGGCCAGAAGAACACGATCCGCCACTTGCCCGCGTGGTCGTCGGAGGTGATGGTGGTGAAGTAGTCGTCAGGCTGCTGAGCGTCGACCTTCGACAGGTCACCACCGATCACCGCGGTGAGGTTGTATGCCGGGAATTGGTCGCCAATGGTCAGCAAGGCCATGCTTTTCTCCTCGTCATTTTGGTGTGTTTGCGCTGTGCGAAAAGCTCACTTCGATCTTGCCCGAAACCCGGCAAAAGGTAAACGTGATCAGTCGCACTACACTGATAGGCATGACTGATCAGACTTATCAGCCAACCCTCTCGCAGCTGCGTGCGTTCGTGGCGATCGCCGAATACCGCCACTTCGGTACTGCGGCAGCCAGGCTCGGTGTGAGCCAGCCCACGTTATCGCAGGCATTGGTGGCGCTCGAACAGGGGCTGGGCCTGCAGCTGATCGAACGTAGCACGCGCCGAGTGCTCGTCACCGCGGCCGGAATGCGCCTGCTTCCGCAGGCGATCGCGACGCTCGAAGCGGCGGATCGTTTCGTCGCCTCGGCCGCAGGTGACGGACTCGGCGGCACACTGCGACTCGGCATCATTCCGACAGTGGCCCCGTATGTGCTGCCCACGTTGCTTCCCGAATTGCGACGGCAGGTGCCCGCGCTCGCGCCGCACGTGATCGAAGATCAGACGGCGCGGTTACTGGAAGGTCTTCGTACCGGCGTGCTGGATGTCGCCGTACTCGCACTCCCGGCCGAGTCGCCGGGGCTGGTCGAGATCCCCTTGTATTCAGAGGAATTCGTGCTGGTAATGCCACGCGGACACCAGCTGGCCGGGCACACTGACATCGCGACGGCGGCTCTCGACGCGTTGCCGTTGCTGCTGCTCGACGAGGGCCACTGCCTGCGCGATCAAACCCTCGAGCTATGCCGGGCCGCCGACGCGCGTCCCAGCGGTGTCGGCGACACTCGCGCGGCCTCACTGGCGACCGTCGTGCAATGCGTCGCGGGAGGTCTGGGTGTCACGCTGATTCCGGAGATGGCGGTGGCCGCCGAAACTGCCCGCGGCACACTGGAAACCGCGCGTTTCGCGGCGCCCGCGCCCGGGCGGACGCTCGGGTTGGCTTTCCGCGGTTCAACGGCGCGTAGCGATGATTACGAGCAGCTCGCGGCGATCATCCGGGCGCAGCGTCCGAAGTAGCTGCGACCGTCCGCCACCGGCGATGGCACCGGCCAAGGGGTGCAGCGGCTGCGGCTGTTCGATCGCTGAATCGCGGTCGGCGCCACAGAAATCCGTGGCGCCGACACGATGGTGTGGTGCCCGTTATGCGCGCAGTGTGTGTGGTTCGATCGCGCCACGGACCAACGCCCGTGCGTCGATGGTTTCGGCCCGATAGGGCAGGGTGACGAGCCTGCCGGTCATGCCCTGCACCGGCTCATCGATCGTCTCGTTCAACCCGAACAAGAACGACCATTCATGCTCGTCGCTGCCGTAATGCACCACGGTCGCGAACTGTTCGTGAAAGCGCTGCCAGGAGCGTTTCAGTGTCTCGTTGCGCCACATCGTCGCGCACCCCGCCTGGGCGCTCAGCACCCCGCCGGGGGCCAGCAGGGCCCGACATCGAGCCAGGAACTCCGCCTCGTAGAGGCGATTGTGCTGCGCGTCTTCGACACGCTCGTCGGGCAGGTCGATGACGATGATGTCGTAGCGCCGACCGGTCTGATCGGCATTCGCCAGGAAGTCCCAGCCGTCGGCGTAGTGCACCGTGATCGGACCCTCGCCCTTTACCGCCGCCGTGAGTTCCTCGGCGCTGTAACCGTAGGGCAAGTGCTCGGCACACAACTCGACCTCGAGTTGGTCGATATCGACGTGGTCCACGTGGGTGGCGCCGGCGGCGACCGACATCTGACTGGCTACCCCCTCACCCGAACCGATGATCAGCACATTGTCCAGCTTCTCGGCCAGCACAAACGCGGGCACCATCATCGCCTCGTGGTAGGTGAGCTGGGAGAACTCGGTGGACTGGCGATCGTCGTCTGAGAACAGGCTGACGCCCTGTTCGGTGCGCGCGATCAGCATGTGCTGGAACGGAGTTCGAGTATCGATGATTACGTCGGAAACATCCCAGATCCGGGTCAAGCCCGTGCCGACCGGCTCCTCCACTCGCTGCCCGGCGCGCCCGCGCCGAATGGTCGAGGTGCGAACGTGCACGGGGGATAGGGACTGCCGCAACTTTTCGACGGCCTTCTCGGCGCCCGCGCCGATACTGCCGCAGGTAAAGACGTCGATAAAGATGTCACCGGACTCCGGATAGGTGTGAATCGAGGCGTGAGACTCCGACAACAGCGCGAGAACAGTCACCCCCTGCGGATCGAACTTCTTATGCACGACATCGCAGATGGTGACGCCCGCGGCGATCAGGGAATCTCGTAACGCCGATTCGAGTCGTTCGGGGTCGTTGCACAGGGTCGTGTCGACACCACCGAACTCGGCAAGCACATGCCAGCCGGTGAAATCCGCCGTCATGGGCAAACTCACTCTCGCTCAGCGCCCGAGACATGAACGGTCAAGGGCGGAAAACCATTGAAGGACACCGACGAATAACTCGCCGTATAGGCGCCGGTATCGAGGATCTGGATGTGATCACCGGCTCGCAGCGTGGTCGGCAGCATGACCCGCGTGCGTTGATACAGCACATCGTCGCCATCGCAGGTCGGACCGGCGACAACCGCCTCGTCGACGGGATCTCCGTCGCGTTCGGTGACGAAGCGGTAGGCGATGTACTCGTTCTCTGTCTCGGCCATTCCGTTGTAGCGGCCGATGTCGAGATACACCCAGCGCCGTCCGTCCGGCGCGATGCGCACGCCGACAACCTCGGCGTGAATGGTGCCCGCCGATCCCACGAGCGCGCGCCCGGGTTCGATGACGATCCCGGCGGTCTCGGGCAGGAATTCGGCGGTGGCGGTCGTGACGACGGCCGCGATGTCGGCGGGATCGGGCGCGGCTTGGGTATAGGAAATGGGGAGACCGCCGCCGATATTGACCGATCCGACCCGAATGTCCTTGTCCGCCAACGCGGCAACGATACGTCCGGCCTGTTCGATGCCGATGCGCCAGGCCGCGGGATCGAGCTGTTGGGAACCGACGTGAAAGTATGGCCCCGCCACGATCAGCCCGAGATCGCGAGCGCGAACCAGCAGCCGGTATGCCTCGCCGGGAGTGCAACCGAATTTGGTGCCGAAGGGGGTGGTCGATTCGGGAGCCGCCGACAGGAACCGGCACTCGACCTCCGCGCCCGGCGCGTGTTCGACGATGTGCAGCAGATCGTCCTCGGTGTCGAAGGCGAAGCGGCGCACACCCATCGCGTGGGCGGCCGCGATGTGGGCGGCCTTCTTGATCGGATTTCCGTAACACATCCGGGCCGGTTCGACACCCTCGCCCAAGCACAGCTCGATCTCGCCGATGCTGGCGACATCGAATTCCGCGCCCTGTTCATTCAGTAATGCGATGAGCTCCGGTACCGGAGCCGCCTTGACCGCGAAGCGGATTCGCGCGGTCGGGAGCACGGCGTGCAGTGTGCGGTAGTTGTCGCGCACCCGCTCGAGGTCGATGAGCAGGTAGGGCGATTCGGGCATGTTTGAACCGATCAATCTCAGGGAATTCCTTACGGTTTCGGCGGACGCGGTCGTTCATGCGCCGCGCGAGAGAGTATCAGCGCGCTGCCTCGGTGGACGAACTATCCTGCGGACACACTGACCTCGTCGAATACCACCTCGCCTGCCGCATCGGACTCGGCGAGATCGACCACCGCTGCCAGCGCCCATCCGTGATCGCCGGCGGGGTCGTCGAGGACCTGGCGCACATGCCAGAAGCCGGGGCGCTGTTGCACCTGGAATAGTTGCGGGCCACGGGCGTCCGGGCCGGTGCCGATGCGCTCGTACTCATCGAAATAGGGAGCCAACTCGACATCCCAATCAGGGCCGTTGCCCATCTCGGCGAGTGTGTGCCAGCGCTTCAGTGCGGCTAGTTCGACGCGCCGGAACATGGCATTGCGGACCATCACCCGGAAAGCGCGCTCGTTGGCGGAGATCGGGCGAACCGATTCGGCGCCAAAGGCGACCTGATCGGCGTCGGTCTCCGCGCCGGGATTGGTGAGCTGTTCCCATTCGTCGAGTAGGCTCGAATCCACTTGGCGGACAAGCTCACCGAGCCATTCGGTCATATCGTCGAGATCATCGGTGCGGGCCGATTCCGGGACGGTGCGGCGCAGCGCCCGATAGGCGTCGGCCAGATAGCGCAGCACGACACCTTCCGAGCGCGCCAGCTCGTAGTGCGAGATCAGCTCCGCGAAAGTCATCGAGCGTTCGATCATGTCGCGCACCACGGACTTGGGTGCCGGCGCGAACTCCGACATCCACGGGTGGCCCGCGCGATAGGTCTCGAATGCGGGATCGATCAGCTCGGCAAGTGGCTTGGGCCAGGTGACCTCTTCGAGTAACTCCATGCGCTCGTCGTACTCGATCCCGTCGGCCTTCATTTCGGCGATCGCCGCACCGCGGGCCTTGTGCTGCTGGGCCATCAGCAACTGGCGCGGATCCTCGAGCGTTGACTCGATGAGCGAAATGACGTCAAGGGTGTAGGTGGAAGATTCCTTGTCCAGCAACTCGAATGCCGCCAGTGCGAACGGTGACAGCGGCTGATCGAGCGCGAAATCGCGTTGCAGGTCGACGGTGAGCCGGGCCCGGCGGCCCTGTGCGTCGGGCTCCGGCAGCTGCTGCACCACACCCGCGTCACGCAACGCGCGGTAGAGACGAACGGCGCGCAGGATATGGCGGCGCTGGGCCGGGCGCGGCTCATGATTGTCTTCCAGCAGGTGCCGCATCGCATCGAAACAATTGCCCGGACGGGCAATCACATTGAGCAGCATGGAGTTCGTCACCGCGAAGCGCGACACCATCGGCTCCGGGGCCGCTGCGACCAGTCGGTCGAAGGTCTCCTCGCTCCAGGACACGAAGCCCTCCGGCGGCTTGCGCCGCACCACCTTTCGCTGTTTCTTCGGATCATCGCCCGCTTTCGCGATCAGCCGCGTGTTCTCGACTTCATGATCGGGGGCCTGCACGACCACAGTGCCCATGGTGTCGAATCCGGCACGGCCCGCGCGGCCGGCGATCTGGTGGAATTCGCGGGCCTTGAGCCTGCGGGTGCGCACACCGTCGTACTTGGTCAGGCCGGTGAGCAGCACAGTGCGGATCGGGACATTGATGCCGACGCCGAGGGTGTCGGTGCCACACACCACCTTCAACAGTCCCTCCTGCGCCAGACGTTCCACCAGGCGGCGGTACTTCGGCAGCATGCCAGCATGGTGCACGCCGATGCCGTGGCGGATCAGCCGCGACAGCGTCTTGCCGAAACCGGAGGAGAACCTGAAATCGCCCAAAGCCGTTGCTATAGCGTCCTTTTCGGCGCGGCTGGCGAAGTTCACGCTGGTCAGCGCCTGTGCCCGCTCCAAGGCGGCGGCCTGGGTGAAGTGCACGACATACACCGGGGCCTGATTGGTGGTGACGAGGTCTTCCAGTGTTTCGGTAATGGGCGTGCGCGCGTAGGAAAAGCTCAGCGGCACGGGACGTTCGGTGCCCGCGACCACCGCCGTCGGATTGCCGGTGCGTCGCCGCAAATCCGAGGCGAAGAAGTCGACCTCTCCGAGAGTTGCCGACATGAGCAGGAATTGGGCGCGTGGCAGCTCCAGCAGCGGCACCTGCCAGGCCCAGCCGCGATCGGGGTCGGCATAGAAATGGAACTCGTCCATCACCACCTGACCGACATCGGCGGCGGCGCCCTCGCGCAACGCCAGGTTGGCGAGTATCTCGGCAGTAGCGCAGATGATCGGCGCGTCGGCGTTCACCGCGGCATCACCGGTCACCATCCCGACCTTATCGGCGCCGAACACCTCACACAGAGCGAAGAATTTCTCGCTGACCAGGGCCTTGATCGGCGCGGTGTAGTAAGAACGCTGCCCTCGGGTCAGCGCGAACATGTGCGCGCCCACCGCGACCAAGGATTTGCCGGACCCGGTCGGCGTGGCCAAGATGACGTTCGATCCGGACGCCAATTCCAGCAGCGCCTCGTCCTGCGCGGGATATAAAGGCGTGCCCTGCTCGGCGGCCCACACACCGAACGACTCGTACAGTGCGTCGGCGTCGGTCCCCGGTATCTCGAGCAGTTCGGTCAGATCCACTCCGACCACCCTAGTGGGCATGGCCTGACGCCTATCCCGCCCGGCGCCGGGCCGACCCGATTCGCGGCGATCGACCAGCGAATCCGGGCGTGGTGCGTTTGGTTCGGGCCAGGAGGTTGTTTACTCGGATTGGTCGCCCTGAGTGTCGCCGTCGTACCCGCCCTGTTCAGCAAGGAAGCGCTCGAACTCCGCGCCGAGCTCGTCGCCGCTGGGCAGCTCACCGTCGCCGACAAGCAGACTGGACTGCCCCTCCTGCGCCGAAACGAAGCTGTCGTATTGACGCTCCAACGCGTGCACAACGGTCTCCACCTCGGAGTTGCCCGCGATGTGCTCGTTGACCTGTTCACGCACTCGCGCGGCGGCCGCGCCGAGCGCGGTGAGCGGAATCTCCAGACCGGCATTGTCGGCGACATTCTCCAACAGCGTCTGCGCGGCCTCTGGGTATGCGGTCTGCGCCAGGTAATGCGGCACGTGCACCGAGAACCCGACCGATTCGTGGCCGTACTGCGACATCCGGTACTCCAGCAGCGAGGATGCGCTGCCCGGTACCTGCAGTTCACCCGGCCAGCGCTGATGATCGGCGATCAGGTCGCGATCGGAGGAATGTGCGGTGACGCCGAGCGGGCGGGTATGCGGGATCGCCATCGGAATCGCGCTGAGCCCGATGCTGCGCCGTACACCGAGTTGTTCGGCGAGTAGTCGGACCGCGGTGGTGAATTTCTCCCAGCGCAGGTCCGGTTCGAGGCCCGACAGCAGGAGGAACGGAGTACCGGCCGTATCACGCAGCGCCCACAGATTGAGCTCCGGTTCGGTGTAATCCGAGAAGTGGTCGGTCTTGAACGTCATGAGAGGACGCCGTGATCGGTAGTCCAGCAGCTCGTCCACGTCGAACGAGGCGACGAGTTCGCTTTCCAGGCTCTCGCGCAGATGCGTGGTCGCCAGGCGCACCGCATGCCCGGCATCGGTGAAGCCTTCCAGCCCGTGCACCAGAACCGGACCCGAGCCATCGTCGGATGACAGCTGCGGAGCGGGGAACTCCAACTCGTACATTCGCGACTCGTGGTCCATCGCGTACTCCTTCCTGCGCGGTCCACCGACGCGAGCCGCAAGCTATCCGAAGAACTCCAGGTCTTCGGCCCTTTGCCGTTCGCAGCGGGGAAGCCACTGTCCATTGTCCCCCATGGCACAGACACCCGCGCTCACGGCCGGGACACCGACCCATACGAACAGCTAACAGTCGCGCCCCGCGCCGCATTCCCGCAGCGACCACCCTCGGCGTGGCATCGCGGTCGGGCACCGGGAGTTTGGCACAGTGGACCGGGTGACTGTGTCGGATTCGACGCGCAGGCGGCCACTCGGATACGCGATGTCGGGTTTGCTGCCCGTCGCGGTGCTGTTAACCGGATGTGGCAGCGCGGTGACCGGTCACCCCGTCGCTGCCACGCCGACCACAGGGCGGCATGTCGATGCCGCGCTTTCGACGCTGTTGCCGGATTCAGCGCGCTTTCCGGCCACGTATTCGGTGGTGGTACTACCCGCGGAGGCGGCCGCGCAGGCTGCGGGGGATCTGACCGGCGTCGGGCGGGGCGCCACCGTGAAACCCGACGTATGTACGCCGCCCGAACAGCGGTTCGGACCCGATCAGACGGCCATCGCGGTGGGGACCGACAACGACACTCGCGCCACCATCACCGTCGAGCTGACCAGGACCGATCAGGCGCTGTCAACGCTGCGCGGCCAGCTGCAACGGTGTGAAAAAATGCAGGTCACGCGGGCCGGTGCGATGACGAACGTGACCACGCAACTGGATCCGCCGCCGCCGATCGATGCTGACGACTCGCTGGCTCTGCGCCGCACCGTGGAGCCGGATGTCGCCGGCATCAGGTTGACCCAGTCGATGCAGACATTGACCGCTCAGGTCGGTGATGTACGAATTGCGGTGACGTACATGTCGTTCAGTGACGCGAAGCCGGATACCGCGGCGCTCGACGAGCTGTTCACCACCACCGTCCAGCAGGTCAAGAAGCGATAGGCGGCCGGGTACATTAGCATCTCATACCGACACAGGCTCGGACGCTCGTGCCCGCTACGGCGTCTTTTCGCCTGATTGATCAACAGGTTCGGGTTTTCCACAGGGTAGGTGAAAGCCCAGGTCGTTCGACGGGTGCCGGTAGCGGTGACGCGCACTATCGACCCATGACGACTCCCATGAACCCAACTACTGCTGCCGATTCGAGCAGGCACGTGCACCCCGGCTGTGCTGCGGGCCCGAGCGGGACCGGCTCTCGTGGCGGCGCCGCGCACAATGGGGCGAAACCTCCTGTTCGCGACTATTCGCGCCTCGGCAAGGTTGTCGGCCGGCACTCTGATCGTGCGCGTGACGGCGCGAATGTCGTTGGTACCGAACGGTTCTGTGACCATGCGCCACGCCGACATTCGGGCATCTGCGCGGAACGGCCGCCGGAGTTCGGTACGTCCCGCACGCAGTTGCACGTCAGCGAACCTGGTGAATTGATAGCGGCGCTGCCCGCGATGGTCGGGTTCGTACCGGAGCGTTCATTCGTGGTCGCCGTGCTACGGGCGTCGTCCGACCAGGTCGAGGTGCCGATCATCAATGCCGTGGTGCGTTTCGATCTGGATGCACAGGGACGTAACCGCCGCGAGATGGCGGCCGCATATGCCGGGCACGTCGGGCGGATCTGTGCCAGCGAGAACGCGTGCGAGGTGCTCGCGGTGATCGTCGATGACCGGATCCGCGAACCCGGGCCGCACGATGGGGTCGGTCGGGAGGTGCGCGCCGGCGCACACGGTGCACTGATCGCGGGCTTCGCCCGGTGTCTGCTCGATGATCATGAAATCGCGCTCACCGGCGCCTGGGCGGTCGGTGCCATCGGCAAGGATCAGCGGTGGTGGAGTCTGCCCGATCCGGAAATGCGTGGGACGCTGCCGGACCCGGCCGTTTCGATGGTGACGGTGGCACACGTGCTCGACGGTCGGCCCATTCACCGCTCCCGCGCGGACCTGAGCGCGTTGGTGGCGCCGGACCCGGATACCTGTGCGCAGGTGGCGGCCTACCTCGACGAGGCGATGGTGGCGGCTCGCGACCACTATGCGGATGCCATCCGTCGCGGCGATCCCGACAGCTATCACCGGCGGATGCTCGAACAGGTCCTCTGGCAGGTCGCGAATATCGAGTTCGGCACCACGCTCGCCGCCAGGGAATTCGCGGAACTGGCTGCCGCACTGCGGGATCGAGTGGTGCGCGACTCGCTGTTCGCGCTGGCGGTCGGGGACCACGCGGCGGCCGCGGAACGCCTCTGGTCGGCGTTGGCGCGGGCACTGTCGGAATCCGATCGCGCGGATGCCGCCGCGCTGCTGGGCTACAGCGCCTACGTCCGTGGCGACGGCCCCCTGGCCGGGATTGCTTTCGAGGCGGCACTGGAAGCCGATCCGGCGCACCCCATGGCCATCCTGTTGGAGACCGCGCTACGTGCGGGTATGCGGCCCGAACAACTGCGCAGGCTGGCGCGCTGTGGCCTCGAGACCGCGGCGGACCTCGGTGTCGAGTTGTGTTGAGGCCGAGCCGAATCGGGTGCCGGAATCGGCTCGGCCGCGCGAATCAGCGCTGCGCCGAATGGGCGCGTGGCCCGAGAGCGCGCAGGAATTCCCAGGCGTCGGAAACGATCTCGTCGATGTCGTTGTGCTTGGGGGCCCAGCCGAGGTCGGCGATCGCACGATCACTGGAGGCGATCAGCGTGGCCGGGTCACCGGCGCGGCGCGGCGCATCCTGCGCGGCGATCGAAAGGCCGGTGACACGTTCACACGCCGAGATGACCTCGCGGACCGAGAATCCGGTGCCGCTGCCGAGGTTGAAAATGCGGTGTGTGCTGGGTTCCGCGGTGGCCAGTGCGCGCAGATGGGCGTCGGCGAGGTCACGGATGTGGATGTAGTCGCGGACCGCGGTGCCATCCGGTGTCGGCCAATCGGTGCCGAAGACGGAGATCGCCTCGCGGTGACCGAGCGCAACCTGCAACACGAGGGGGATGAGATGGGTTTCCACGACACGGTTTTCGCCGAGACCGCCGTAGGCGCCCGCGACATTGAAGTACCGCAGGCTGGTCGCGGCGAGCCCGTGCGCGATCGAGTAGGAGGTGATGGCGTGGTCGATGGCCAGCTTCGACGCGCCGTACGGGTTGGTCGGGCGGGTCGGGGCGTCCTCTGTGATCGGTACCTGCTCCGGCTCGCCGTACACCGCAGCGGTCGAAGAGAACACCAGCCGTGGGGTGCCGGTTCGGCGCATCGCCTCCAGCAGCTCCAGCGTCTTCACCACATTGCCGTGCCAGTACTTCTCCGGTTTCTGCACCGACTCGCCGACGAGGGATTGCGCGGCGAAATGCAGGACACCGTCGAAGTTTTCGGCACCCAGCAGCGCGGGCGCGGCGACGGCGACATCACCTTCGACGAAACGCGCGTCGCCGGGGACACCGTCGGCATTGCCGGTCGACAGATCGTCGACCACCACGACCTCGTGACCGTCTTCGAGCAGTACTTGCGCGCACACGCCACCGACGTAACCCGCACCACCGGTAACCAGGAGTTTCACGTGTCAGACCAGCTTCACTTGAACGGCATGGGCCATTTCATCGGAGAGTTCGAAACCGCCGTGGCCCGGCACGGTGATGACCACCGATCCAGGCTTGGTCTCGACCGTAACGCGTGCGTCGGGCACCACGCCCGCCTCTCGCAGCTGTCCGATGACGTCGGGGTCGGTCTGGATGTGCTCGGCCAGTCGTCGCACGACGACCGCGTGGACCTGGCCATGCGGCAGATCCGAAAGCCGGACCAGGGTTTCGTTCGACGACGAGGGTGGGAGGATTCCCAACTCGTCCAGGCCGGGGATGGGATTGCCGTATGGGGAGGTGGTGGGGTGGTTGAGCACCTCTACCAGCCGCCGCTCGACCTCTTCGCTCATGACGTGTTCCCAGCGGCATGCCTCGGCGTGCACGTTCTGCCAGTCCAAGCCGATGATATCGACCAGCAAACGCTCGGCGAGGCGATGCTTGCGCATTACCGCGATTGCCATATTGCGGCCCTTTTCGGTCAGTTCGAGATGACGGTCTCCCGCGACCAGCAGCAAACCATCGCGCTCCATCCGCGCGACGGTCTGGCTCACGGTCGGGCCGCTCTGTTCGAGGCGCTCGGCGATGCGGGCGCGCAGGGGCGTCACGCCCTCCTCCTCGAGGTCGTAAATGGTACGGAGGTACATCTCCGTAGTGTCGACCAGATCCTTCACCTGTTACCCCTTCGTCGGCACGAATTCTACCCACCTGTAGCAGTCCTACCGTGTGCAGCATCACGTCGTGTTCCGCAGTCACGATGCGATGGCCGCGCTGTGGGAATTCTGTCGGCGCACGGCTGGACCGCCGTGTTCGGACTTGCCTGTAGTTCTACTGCATATGAACATTCCGCAGGGTTGCTAGCTTCCCGTACCGCCCATCCCTACCGTCAGACACCGACAAACGGAGCGAAACGCTCTAGCGTGGCAACCATGGCCACAGCTACCGGAACCGTTGTCTGGACCGACCGGTTCCTCGACTATGTTTGGACGCCTCAGCATCCAATGAAACCGGCGCGCCTGAAATTCACCATGGCACTGGCCGAAAGCCTCGGACTACTCGACGGTGTCGAGCGGTTGGAGTCGGCGCAGGCCGGGATGCCGGATCTGTTGCGCATCCATACCTCCGACTACATCGAGGCGGTCCAGCACGCCGAGGCGCCTGTGGGTTCGCCGCTGGATCCACCCTACGGCCTCGGCTCGATTGACAACCCGGTGTTCCCTCGGATGCATCAGGCGGCCTCGGCGATCGTCGGCGGCACCCTGGCCGCCGCCCGCGAGATTGCTGAGGGCCGCACCAAGCGGGCGGTCAGCATCGGCGGAGGCATGCACCACGCGATGGCCGATTCGGCGGCGGGGTTCTGTATCTACAACGATCCGGCGGTGGCCATCTCCTGGCTGCTCGATCACGGCTTCGACCGGATCGCCTACATCGACGTGGATGTGCATCATGGCGACGGGGTGCAGCGGGCCTTCTACGCCGACCCGCGGGTGCTGACCATCTCGATCCACCAGCATCCGGCAACGCTGTGGCCCAATACCGGGTGGCCGGAGGAGACTGGTCACGGTCCGGCGGTGGGGACCGCGATCAACCTGGCGCTGCTGCCCGGTACCCGAGATGCCCAGTGGCTGCGTGGTTTCCATGCGGTGGTGCCAAGTGCGATCGAGGCGTTCGGTCCGCAGATCATCGTCAGTCAGTGCGGTGTCGATACCCATCGGGAGGATCCGCTCGCGGAACTCGAGCTCACCGTCGATGGTCAGCGCGCGGCCTTCCGCGCCATGCGTGAGCTCGCCGATCGGCACGCCGAAGGCCGCTGGCTGGCGGTCGGGGGCGGCGGATACGGCGTGTTTCGGGTGGTACCCCGGGCGTGGACGCACCTGTTGGCCACAGCGCTGGACCGGACCATAGAGCCGGACACCGTTGTGCCACAGGGGTGGATCGATCAGGTGCGTGCCGCCGCACCCGCGGTAGACCCGCCTCGCACCATGGGCGACGGCGGCGATATCGCCTACCAGCCGTGGGACGGTCCCGGCGGCACCGGGACAACCGGGGACGCACGCACCGACCGTGCCCAACGTGCCGTCGACACCGCCGTACTCGCCACCCGCCGGGCTACCTTCGGGCTGCTCGGATTGGATCCGGAGGACCCCCGTGACTGAGAATCCACCCGTCCCGGATGCCCCCGGCCCTCCAGCGGTTCCGCCGCAGCAGCATTGGTTCGCCGATGTGCTCGCGTCCGACGGTGGTGTGGTGCGGTTGCGGCCCATCACGCCCGATGACGCCGACCGGCTCCAGGAATTTCACACGTCGCTGTCCGACCGCAGCCGCTATCTGCGCTATTTCGGCCCCTACCCCCGTATTTCACCCAAGGACATGTACCGCTCCACCCACGTCGACCATCACGATCGGGTCGGGCTGCTGCTGGTTCTCGGTGACGCGATCATCGCAGTCGGTCGCTACGAACTGCTGGCCGATCGCAACGGTCCGCGCGCGGCGGAGGTCGCGTTCGTGGTGGCCGACGAACATCAGGGCCGTGGGCTCGGGTCGATTCTGCTCGAGCATCTGGCCGGTGCGGCCGCCGAGAACGATATCGAGACGTTCGTCGCGGAGGTGTTGGCTGAGAACACCGTGATGGTCACCGTTTTCCGTGACGCGGGTTATCAGATCGAACGCAGCAGGGACGGTTCGGTGCTGCATTTGGAATTCGCTATCGACCCCACCGAAGCCCTACTGGCGGTGCGGGATTCGCGCGAGCGGGCTTCCGAGGCGCGCAGTGTCGGCAATTTGCTCGCGCCGAGGTCGGTTGCCGTTATCGGTGCGACCCCGGATGCGGGGCGGGTGGGCGGCCTGGTGCTGGCGAATCTGCTGTCGGGGGTGTTCCAGGGGCCCGTATTCCCGGTCAACCCGAATCGGAAATCCGTGCGTGGAGTACGCGCCTATCCGACGGTTCGCGATATTCCCGATGAGGTGGACCTCGCTGTGGTCGCGGTGCCCGCCGACGCTATCGGATCGGTCCTCGATGACTGTATGGCCAAGGGCGTCAAGGGTTTGGTCGTACTGACAGCGGGCTTCGCGGAGACCGGCGGCGATGGCGTCGCCGCGGAAAGGGAATTGGTCGCCGCCGCGCGTGGACACGGTATGCGGGTGGTCGGGCCGAGCGCGCTCGGTGTTGCCAACACCGATCCGGAGATCTCACTCAACGCCACCCTGGCTTCGGTGTTGCCCGGGCGTGGGCACATCGGATTCTTCTGCCAGTCCGGGCCGCTGGGCGCGGCGATCCTGGGTGAGGCCGCGGCACGAAACCTGGGATTGTCGACCTTCGTGGCGGCGGGCAATCGTGCCGACCTTTCCGGCAACGACCTATTGCAGTACTGGGACACCGATCCGGCCACGGATGTGATCCTGCTGTATTTGGAGAGTTTCGGAAATCCGCGCAAGTTCTCCCGGATCGCACGGCGGGTGGCGCGGACCAAACCGATCGTCGCGGTGAGCAGCGGCCGGCTCGCGGCGCGGGCCCAGCCGACCGGCGATATGGACCGATCCATCGTGCGGGACCTGTTCGCACAGGCCGGAATCGTGCAGGTCGACTCGATCTCGGAGTTATTCGACTGTGCGGCACTGCTCGGCTATCAGCCGCTGCCCGAAGGGCCGAGGGTGGCGGTGATCGGCAACAGCGCGGCCTTGAACTGGCTCGCTGTGGACGCCGCGCGAGGCGAGGGACTCGAGGTGCGGCGGCCGGTGCTCGAGCCGTCCGAACGTGCTCGCCGTCCACGTCCTACCGAGCGGGTAGTAGACGAGGATTCGGTTGGCGACGTGGATCTCGGCCCGGAAGCGATGCCGGGGGCTTATCTGGACGCGGTGGTCACGGCGTTGCAGTCGGACGAGATCGATGCGGTGATCGTGGTTTTCGCACCACCGGTGCCGCTGCCGATGGCAGAGTTCGCCGACGCCATCCGCTCCGCCGCGCTCGCGGTGCCCGATGCCGGGAAACCGATTCTCACCACTTTCGTTGCTGAGCAAGGGATTCCGAGCCTGCTGGCGATGCGTGGTCCGGGCAGTATGGCGGTGCGCGGCTCGATACCGTCCTATCCGGACCCGGAACGAGCGGCGCGAGCGCTGGCCCGAGTGCGCCGGTACGCGCAGTGGCGCACGAAACCGGTGTCGGTGGTCAGGCGGCCCGACGGCATCGACACCGAACGGGCCAGGGGACTGGTGACGCGGTGGATGGCCGACTCCGGCGGGCGCAGGCTCACCGACGAGGAGACCACCACGCTGCTGGGGTGTTACGGCATTCACGTCGTCGCGTACCGGGCAGTGCACGATGCCGACGAGGCGGTCGCTGCCGCGACGGAACTCGGTTACCCGGTCGCGGCCAAAGCGACGGGAGATATCTGGCGGCGCAGGCCCGACCTCAGTGGCGTCCGGTTGGATCTGTGGCGCCCGGAGTCGGTCCGGCAGGCGTACGCTCATCTGGCGGAACTCAGTGGCGACCCCGTGCTGCACATTCAGAAGATGGCGACCCCCGGCGTCGGTTGTGTGCTGCGCGTGCAAGACGATCCGTCGTTCGGGTCGGTCATCGGATTCGGGCTGTCCGGTCCGATTATCGAGCTATTGGGTGACCGCGCCTATCGGGCGTTGCCACTGACCGAAGCCGAAGCCGCAGCGCTGATCGACGCACCCCGGGCCGCACCACTGTTGTCGGGTACCCCGGCCAGCCCACGCGTCGACAAGGTCGCCCTTGCCGAGCTGGCCCAACGTATTTCGGCCCTCTTTGACGATCTGCCAGAACTGCGTGAACTGTTCTTCGACCCGGTGCTCGCCTCCGCGGCCTCGGCGGAAATTCTCTACGCCCGGGCCCGCATCGGCCCGGAGCCGAGCCGGTTCGACGCAGGACCACGTCGGCTGGGCTGAACCGGTCGCGGTGTCGAAAATGATGCCAGTTCGCACGGTGCCCTGCGCACCCGGTTGCACCGGTTAATGAGAACGGGGTGTTCGAGGCGCTCGGCAGCGCGCCCGATATCGCCGGACTCGTCCGTCAGATCCCGCTCGACAATGCCGAACCCTCACGGATCGTCGCGGCAACGACAACTGTCCGAACCGAATCATGTTGGTGTGCACGTCTTCTCGCGGTCCGGATGGACATTGCGGCGACAGGTGATACCGGATAGTCCGAACAGCGAGAGGCGGTAAACCCGGCAGCGGTCGATTTCGTGACAAAACTGCGCCGACCGGTTCGTGCGACCCCGAGGGGCAGTCGCGCGGATACCGGTCGGCGTCTCATATTGGTGACCGTCACGGTCACCAACCGACCTCAGGACAGCGTTGATCAGCCCGAGGCGGATGGCTGTGCTGGGTTACCGGAACGAATAGGCGATCAGCTCGCGTAGGCGCGCAGGCGATCGGCCCGCTCACCCTTGCGCAGCTTCGACATGACCTCACGCTCGATCTGACGTACCCGCTCACGGGAGAGACCGAAGAGTTTGCCGATCTGGTCCAGGGTGCGCGGCTGGCCGTCGTCGAGGCCGAAGCGCAGCCGGATGACCTGTTGTTCACGCTCGTCCAAAGTGGCCAGCACGCTGCGCACATCGTGATGCAACAGTCCGGCGATCACGGCGGACTCGGCCGAGGTGGCCTCGGAGTCTTCGATGAAATCGCCGAGTGGAGCCTCTTCGTCGTTGCCGACCGGCATGTCCAGGCTTACCGGATCGCGGCTATGGTCGAGCAGATCGGCGATCTTCTCGACCGGAATGCCGGACTCGTTGGCGAGTTCGTCGTCGGTGGCCTCGCGGCCCAGCTGCTGATGCAATTCCCGCTTGATGCGCGCCAGCTTGTTGACCTGCTCGACCAGGTGCACAGGCAGGCGGATGGTGCGGCTTTGATCGGCCATGCCGCGGGTGATGGCCTGACGGATCCACCAGGTGGCGTAGGTGGAGAACTTGAAGCCCTTGGCGTAGTCGAACTTCTCCATCGCCCTGATCAGCCCGAGGTTGCCCTCCTGGATGAGGTCGAGCAGCGGCATGCCACGGCCGGTGTAACGCTTGGCGAGTGAGACGACGAGGCGGAGGTTGGCCTCGAGTAGATGCGCGCGAGCGCCCTGTCCCTCACGGACGATGATGGCCAGATCGCGCTTACGAGTGGCCGACAGCCGTTTGCCGGTCTCCAGCAGCTGCTGGGCGTAGAGACCCGCCTCGATGCGCTTGGCCAGCTCGACCTCGTCAGCGGCCGTGAGCAGCGCCGTGCGACCGATCCCATTCAGGTACACACGTACCAAGTCGGCTGCGGGGCTCTGGGCGTCGAGGTCGGAATCGCTGATGCGCACACGAGTGGTGGCGGGGCTTGTCATGACTTGCCTCCTGTCGGTGGTGTCTCATCCAGAACAACGGACCCGACATTGGGAAAGTTCCCCGCTACCGCTCGAATAAACCGCTCTGAACTGCGGTTTTCATCTCGATCGTCTGAGAACTTCCTGAGAAGCAAGCAGCGCGGGAACATCACCGTCGAGTACCACCGCCGACGTGCCTGCTGGACTACATCGGTCGAACCAATCCGTGGCGAACCAAACCGGCCACCACCGACAGTGCGTCGGCTGCGAACGTCGGCGTTACCTCGTCGGATCCGTAGGCAACTGCCAGCAGTTCTATTAACTCGTACAACGGCAGCCCGTCCGCGCGCATTCCCGCTACCAGTGCGATGGTGGACTCATCCACCTCGTGTTGCCAGCGCGGCCCGTCGCCACGATGCAGCCGCGCGACCCGCTGCGACCATCCGTCCGTGCCTGGTAGGAAGACACGTTCCAGCGCCGTTGCCGAATCCACCGCAAAACGCGCTGACCATGCGAGGTTTTCGTCATCGGCGACCGCGCGCAACCAGGCGGAACGCTCGAAGTAGCCGGTCGCCTCGGCGCCGAGTGGATCGTCGAACCCATGGGTGAGGTCCTCGGCAAGCAGCTCCGTCGGACCGTCGATATCACGCAGATAGACGAACCCGAACCCGATGCCATCGACATCTGCTGCGGTGAATGCGTCGAGCCACTGTTCGGCGCGGGCCTGGACGGCGGGATCGCGCGGATCCAATCCCGCATCGCGCAGCCAGGTGCCGACATAGAGGGCGGGGTCGGCGACGTCACGCTGCACCACCCAGGCATCGACGCCGTACTCGGGCAGCCACGACGACACTCGCTGGCGCCAGTCCTCGCCGTCGACGTGCACCCATGCCGCCAGCATGGCGGCGGTCCCGCCCGGCGCGAGCAGCCCGGGTGCCTGAGAGATCACCAATTCGCTGGCCCCGTCGAGGGCGAGACCGGAGTCGCGGTAGGTGTGTTCGACACGGGCTGGTCCGACCACGAATGGCGGGTTGGCCACCAGCTGGTCGAAACGGCGCCCGGCCACCGGCTCGAACCAGGAACCTTCCACCAGCTCGATATCCAGTCCGTTGAGCACCGCTGTGGCTTCGGCCAGCCACAGCGCGCGGGGGTTCACATCGGTGGCGGTCACCCGATCCGAGTAGGCCGCGGCATGCACGGCTTGCACGCCGCAGCCAGTGCCGAGATCGAGTACCGAACCGGCCCGACGGGTGGGTGTCGCTCGCAGCAGCGACAGCGAGGCGTGCCCCACTCCCAGCACATGCTCTTCGGTCAGCGTGCGTCGACGCATCGAGTCGTCGAGATCCGACAGGATCCATCGATTCCCCGCTCCGGCGTCGAGTGGGCGCAGATCCAGCACGGCGCGCACGAGATCACCATCGCGATCGAGCAGGCCCGCGGCCACCGCCTGCTCGATATCCACCGGAGCCAGTGCCGCGCGCACCTCGTGCTCCGGTAGCGGATCACCCAGCAACAACAACCGGATCACGGTGCCGAGCTCGCCAGCCTGACGGGCGGCCCTGCGCACCGGTACCGGCTCCGAACGACCCAGCGCCGCGTGCACGTCCTCGCCGAGCACCGCCAAGAGCGTGTCCGCGTCGTATCCGACGCGCGTCAACGCGGTCCGCAGATCCGGGCACAACGCGGTGAGCAGCGATCCGGTCTTCTGGTGTGTAGGCACATCGGTACTCTGCCACCGCGACCGCCGCCACCATCCGGCACACCCCGGGGCTCGACATGTCATTCGCCGGTTCGCGGTGGGTCAGATTCCGTTCGGGTCGCGTGAGGTGACGCAGTAGGTGGCGTCCGCGGGATCGTTCATGACAATCCAGTGCTCGTGGCGCTCGATCGTGGTCGCGCCGAGGGATTCGTGCCAGGCGGCTGTCGCATCGATATCGGAGGACGACAGGTCGATATGAGCGCTGGTGGCGCGGTCTTCTCCGAGACGTTGCAGTAGGAATTGAACAGGCAGTGGCTCTTTCGGGCGCAGGCGGGAGAATTCTGGTAACCGGCCTTGTTCCAGATCCCACCCGGTCAGCGTGGTCCAGAACTCCGATTCGACGGCATGGTCGGCGGCGCCGATATCCAGGCACACCTGGTCGAGACAGCTGAGCGTGCTGTCGGGCGCGCAGGTCGGTGGTGCGGGCCTGCCCTTGGCGCGGCCGCTGGGCGTGAAGCAGAATGCCTGGCCCGATGGCGAGCGCAGCACGGCGTAGTCGGAATGGTTCGCGACCAGCTCGGCGCCGAGATCGAGGGCGATGCGCACGGCGGTGGCGATGTCGTCGACATCCAGGTCGATGTGTACGCCGCCGAGACCGGTGACGGCCTGCATTTTCACTCCGGCCGCGGCGAACAGCGCGGGATCCGGTAGCAGCGTCAGGAATTCGTCCTTCTCGCCACGACGAGGGGACAATTCGGTGCCGGTGATCGCCGACCAGAATGCGGCACACTCGTCGAAACGCTGTGCCGGTCGGTCGAGGAAGGCCCACGCCCACCGAATCATGTTGCTTCCCTTCTTTCGGCGCTGGCCCCACCCGTCGAATTCCCCCGCCACACAGTATGGGTCGGCCGCGGCACTGTCGAGGCAGTAACGAATACCGCGCGGATGACACGATCTTGTCGGTTTATGGCGTTCCAGCCACTCGATCACCCGATCCGATTCCGGCAGGCTCAGCGGGTGACTGAACTGCGGACGCCCTCCTCGGGGACTACCGATTCTGTGAGACAGGTGCGGCTGCATCCGGCCTGGATCGTCGCGGGGGTCGGGTTCATCGCCTTGCTCGGCGCCGCCGCGTTCCGGTCGGTGCCGAGTGTGCTGATGGATCCGTTGCATGAGGAGTTCGGTTGGTCGCACGGCACCGTTGGCGCCGCCGTGTCCCTGAATTTGCTGCTGTACGGCCTGATTTCGCCCTTCGCGGCCGCGCTGATGGACCGCTTCGGCATCCGCACGGTCGTGGCGGGCGCGCTGTTGCTCGTCGCGGCGGGCAGTGGCCTGACGGTGTTCATGACCCAACCCTGGCATCTGGTGATGACCTGGGGTCTGCTGGTCGGCGTCGGCGTGGGTTCGATGTCGATGCCGTTTGTCGCGACCATCACCGGACGGTGGTTCGTGCGCAATCGGGGCCTGGTCACCGGGGTGCTGACCGCCGCGGGCGCCACGGGACAGCTGATCTTCCTGCCGGTGGTGTCCGCGCTCGCCCATGAGCATGGCTGGCGGTTGCCGTCGCTGATAGTCGCGGGTGTCGCGCTCGCCGTTGTGCCGCTGGTGCTGCTGTTCATCCGCGACTTTCCCAGTGACGTCGGCGTTAGCGCGTACGGCGCCGAACCGGGCAGCCGGATCGGCGTCCGCACGCCTGCCGTCGGCGGCGCTACCCGGGCGCTGACTGTATTGGCCACCGTCGCGCGCAGGCCCGGATTCTGGCTGCTGGCAGGCGGATTCGCGGTCTGCGGAGCGTCGACGAACGGCCTGGTCGGCACCCATTTCGTGAGCGCGGCCCATGACCACGGAATGCCGCCGACCGCCGCCGCGGGGCTGCTGGCCCTGGTCGGGATCTTCGATGTCGCGGGGACCGTCGCATCAGGCTGGTTCACCGACCGGGTCGATCCCCGCTACCTACTGGTCGCGTATTACACCCTGCGCGGCCTTTCCCTGCTGATCCTGCCGTCGCTGTTCGCGCCACACACTCAGCCGAGCATGTGGGTATTTATTATTTTCTACGGCCTGGACTGGATCGCAACCGTTCCGCCGACGGTGGCGCTGTGTCGCGAACTATTCGGAGCCGACGCTCCCGTCGCGTTCGGTTGGGTATTCGCCTCGCACCAAATCGGTTCCGCTGTCGCCGCGACCGGTGCCGGTGTCATCCGCGACATGCAGGGCAGCTATAACCTCGCCTGGTACATCGCGGGCGCACTGTGCGGGATCGCGGCATTGATGTCCGCGGTCATCCGCCGCGGCCAATGAGCGCGGATCAAGCTCCGTCGATGGACTTGCGGGGGTGGGATTCGATGGCGGTGCGGGGCTGATCCCACCGGCTCGGTTCGTCTTTGCGTCGCGGCGGGCGGTCGTTGGCGATGAGGACGGCGATCCAGGGCAACGGGATGGAGGCGGCGATGATGAGGATCGAGACCAGGGCGCTGCCGAAGGTGCTATAGGCGATCGCGGCCAGGATCAGGCAGGGGATGCGAAAGGCCATGATGATCGTGTACCGCCGGACGCGGGCGCGATGTTGATCATCCAGTGACGGTGCCGCCTCGGTGATCAGCACTGGGTGTTTGTCATCACTTCCGGGAAAATATCCGGTGGAGTGTACGGGGGTCGGCATTGTGACGTCCGGGCGATCACCTGTACCGATGTCGTCGGCGCCGGGAGTGTCGCCGTCGTTCTGCATACCCCGAGTCTTCCACTCCCGACGACCCGATGCACATGTGGTGGTCAGTCGCTCGCGCGCGGATGCGGCATCATGGAATGCGTGAGTACCGACACTCTGGTTCGTCCGGACACGACTACCGACGAGACGACGGACGACGACACCCCGAAGTTCTTCCATTATGTGAAGAAGAACAAGATCGCCGAGAGCGCCGTCATGGGCACCCACGTGGTCGCACTGTGCGGCGAGGTCTTTCCGGTGACCCGTTCGGCCAAGCCCGGCTCGCCGGTGTGCCCGGAATGCAAGAAGGTCTACGACGGGCTGCGCAAGGAATGACCTGATAGCGGCGAGCGTGGCCGATCCGCGATCGGTGTGTCCTTCGCTGTGACCGGTCCCGAGTCCGGCTCGGGTCCGGTCATTGTCGTGCGTGTGGCATCAATGGGCGGGGCATCCTCGGTGCCGTCGCCGCGCACCTGATTGGTCAACCACTCCTTGACCAGGTCGATCCGGGTGCTGCGGGCAGGCCAGAACTCCTGGACCGTCGCATTGAACTCGGCGCCGAGGATCACCGCGAACCCGAGGAAGAATGTGAACAGCAGGAACGCGATCGGGGTCGCGAGCGCGCCGTAGCTGACGCCGGTCTCGGTCACCCACGCCAGATAGCGGCGCAGCAGTTCGCTGGCTGTCATGAAGAACACGCCCGCGACCAGTGCCCCGCCGAACAGTCGGTGCCACGGTAGCGATCGGTGTAGTGCGAGCTTGTAGAGCGTGGTGAGTCCGATGATCAGCAATAGCCCCACGCCCGGGTAGTAGAACGAGTCGATCAGCCGGAGCCCGGGTTCGCGCCACGCCTCCGGTAGCGCGCGTCCGATGAGGGTGGGCCCCAAGGCGATCAGCGGCAGGATGAACACCGCCGCGATCAAGAACAGCACATAAAGCAGCAGCGCGAAGATGCGCTGCCAGATCGGATGGCGTGCGTCCTGCTGGCCGTGCGCCTCTACGATGGAATCGACGAAGGTGGCCATTGCCGAGGATCCGGCCCACAGCGACAGCACGAAACCTACCGATACGAACGCCGCGCGTCCGCGTCCGAGCACGTCGTTGACGGTTGGCTCGATCAGGTCGGACACCACGGTCGGGCTGAACAGGTCCCGGCTGAACGCGACGATCTTTTGCTCGACGATCTCCACGGTGTCGGGGCCGAACCACTCCCCGACGTATCCGAGGCTGCCGAGCACTCCCAGCAGCAGCGGTGCCAGCGACATCGTCTGCCAGAACGCCGCCGCCGCCGATTTCGCGAATATCGAGTCCGTCCATGCCTTCACCGCGACACGCACCACGAGTCTTCCCGTCTGCCGGCCGGTGCGTGCCAGCCGCGCGGCCATTCGCCGGGTGCGGGGTGCCCGCGAGGGTGCCGCGCTGCCACCGCTGTGATTCGGCGTGGGCGTGTCGCCCGGTGGGGCACTGTCGTCGGTCATGGTGACTACAGCATCGCGCACAAGTTGCTCGGGCACGGGTTTGGCTATGGAACGTGTCGGCGGGCAGTGGGTAAACATGTGATGCCGGTCGCCCCGGCCGCGTCGGTTTGGCGACATGCCATGGCGGGCCAGTAGGGTCTACTGCGTGACTGGGTCGGGCGCCGCTGTGGCGGGAGAAGCGGAAACGCCGGACGATTCGATAGCGTCGAGCACCGCGGTCGCGGCGGCGCCATTGCGCGCGTGGCAGCGCAGAGCATTGACGAAGTATCTGACCAGCAAACCGCGGGACTTTCTCGCGGTGGCCACGCCGGGTGCGGGTAAGACCACCTTCGCACTGCGGGTCGCTGCCGAGTTGCTGGCAGACCGCACTGTCGACCAGATCACCGTTGTCGCACCGACCGAGCATTTGAAGCATCAATGGGCGCAGGCCGCGAATCGGGTCGGCATCGCACTGGATTCGCGGTTTTCCAATGCCACCGGTGGTACGTCCGGGGACTATCACGGCGTTGTCGTCACCTATGCGCAGGTCGCCTCGCATCCGTCGCGGCACCGCGTCCGCACCGAAAACCGCAAGACGCTGGTGATTCTCGATGAGATCCACCACGCGGGCGATGCCAAAACCTGGGGCGACGCGACCGCCGAAGCCTACGGGGACGCGACCCGCAGGCTGGCGCTGACCGGAACTCCGTTCCGAAGCGACGACAGCCAAATCCCCTTCGTCACTTACGAGCCCGACGAGGGCGGATTCCCGCGCTCGCGCGCCGACCACGCTTACGGTTACGCCGAGGCGCTCGCCGACGGCGTTGTCCGGCCGGTGGTGTTCCTCGCGTATTCCGGTGAGGCGCACTGGCGCGACAGCGCGGGCGAGGAGTATTCCGCCCGGCTGGGGGAGCCGCTGAGCGCCGAGCACACCGCGCGTGCCTGGCGTACCGCGCTCGACCCGGCGGGCGACTGGATTTCCGCGGTGCTGCGTGCGGCAGATACTCGCCTGCGTCAGAAGCGTGCGTCCGGCATGCCCGACGCGGGTGGACTGGTGATCGCCACCGATCAGGAACGTGCCCGCGATTACGCCGAACTGCTGGAACACATCTCGGGCGAGAGACCCGCGGTGGTGCTGTCCGACGACCCTGATTCCTCGAAGCGGATCGCTCAGTTCAGCACCGGAACGCAGGCGTGGATGGTCGCGGTGCGCATGGTTTCCGAGGGCGTCGACGTGCCGCGCCTCGCCGTCGGCGTTTACGCGACCAGCGCCTCGACACCGCTGTATTTCGCCCAGGCCATCGGCCGATTCGTGCGCGCGCGCCAGCCCGGTGAAACCGCGAGCGTGTTCCTGCCCTCGGTGCCGGTGCTCCTGGATCTGGCAGCGCAGCTGGAACTGCAGCGCGATCACGTCATCGGCAAACCGCATCGGGAGAAGGATGGTCTCGACGACGAGCTGCTGATAGACGCGAACAAGCAGAAGGACGAGCCCGGCGAGGACGAGAAACCGTTCGTGGCGCTGGCCGCCGACGCCGAGCTCGACCAGGTGATCTACGACGGATCTTCTTTCGGTACAGCGACTTTCACCGGCAGCGCCGAGGAGGCCGATTACCTGGGCATTCCCGGCTTGCTAGATGCCGAGCAGATGCGCGCACTGCTGCGCGAGCGTCAGACCCGCCAGATTGCCGAGCGGGGGGACTCCGCGACGCCCGAGCCCGCACCGCAGGTTGCCAGTGCGGCCGAGCGCGTGGCGACCGCCGACCGTCTCGGCGAGCTGCGTCGCGAGTTGAACAGCCTGGTCGCCATGCACCATCACCGCACCGGCAAACCGCACGGTGTCATCCATGGCGAGCTGCGCCGTGAATGCGGTGGTCCGCCAACGGCGTTGGCGAGTTCTGATCAACTCGGCGAACGTATTGCCGCGCTACGCCGGAAGTAGTCAGGCGCGGTGTCACGGAACTATCGGCCCCTGCCCGACGGTCGCATCCCCCTGTGGGTGATGCTGACCGTCGCGGACGCGGCGTACGCGGTGACGCCATGGCATCGCGCCGACCGCCCGATGCGCTTGTCCGCCAGTAACATTGCCGATGACTGCGATATCTCGGTGGCGGCTGTCATCGGCCAGGAATTCACGGCGATCGGCAATGCGGACGGGCTGCACGATTTTCGTCTCATGCACGATCCACGCGATTAGTTCGGGGGCCACCGGGTCATCGACGCGTTGGCGGCGTGGTCTCCGTCGCGGGCCAGACCCTCATCGCGCAGTCGATCGACAGTGACAGCTCCGCCAGCGACGCGCCGTCGCGCGCCTGAATGGACAGGCCGTACAACACCGTCGTGTAGAAACCCGCCAGTGCGGCGGTGTCGGTGGCGGCGGGGAGATCCCCCTCGGTGACACCGCGATCGAGCCGCTCGCGAATGTCCAACGTTGTCTCGCGGCGCTTTTCGATGAGGAAGTCGCGGATACTCTCGCTGCGCGTTGTGTACGTCGTGCCCGCGAGCACCACCATGCAGCCATGCGGTTTGTCCGCGACTGTGTAGGCAATCGCGTTGTCACGCAGCATCGCTTCGATGCCGGCGCGGGCGGTCGGTTCCTCGCGGAGGGCGCGCTGGGTGTAACCGCCGTCGGTCTCGCCATACAGCGAGATGGCCTCACGAAAGAGTGCTTCCTTGCCCCCGAATGCCGCGTAGAGGCTCGGCGAGTTGATTCCCATCGCGGCGGTCAGATCACTCATCGATGAGCCCTCGTAGCCGTGCTCCCAGAACACCTCCATGGCCCGCCGCAGCGCGTGCGTGCGGTCGAAGGCGCGGGGGCGTCCGCGTTCGGCCATCACGATTTCCTTTCTGTGTCGATCGTCAAATATACCCCTTGACTCGGGCGGCGGGCGTGCGCTTAGCTATTTATGTATTGATTGACACAGAATATGAGGAGTAACGATGTCGAACCTGACGGGAAAGGTCGCGTTGGTGACCGGCGGTAGCCGGGGGATCGGGGCGTCGATTGCGCGAGCGCTGGCCGCGGCGGGCGCGGACGTGGCGCTGACCTATCGAAGTGCCGACGTATCAGCGAAATCCGTTGTCGCGCAGATCGAGGCGTTGGGTCGCCGTGCGCTCGCGATTGCGGCCGACAGCGCCGACGCCGGCGCGGTCAAGGCCGCGGTCGATCGGGCCGCGGCCGAATTGGGCGGGCTCGACGTACTGGTGAACAACGCGGGCATCTTCCCGGCCAAGCCATTCGAAGAGTTCACCGTGGACGAGATCGACCTCGCGTTGAACATCCATGCGCGGGCCGCGTTTGTCGGCGCGCAGGCCGCGGTCGCGCATATGACCGATGGCGGACGCATCATCAGCATCGGCACCAACCTGTCCGAACACGCACCCTTCGGCGGCCTGGCGCTCTACAACCTCAGCAAGTCCGCACTCAATGGATTCACCAAAGCCCTTGCGCGTGAACTCGGTCCACGCAATATCACGGTGAACCTGGTCCAGCCCGGTTCGACCGATACCGATATGAACCCGGCCGACGGCGATCACGCCGCATTTCAGCGCGAAGTGTCCGCGCTCGGCCGTTTCGGGACGACCGAAGACATCGCCGCTACCGTGGCCTTCCTCGCCGGTGAGACCGGCCGCGCCATCACGGGCGCGTTCTTCACCGTGGACGGCGGTGCGAACTCCTGATCATCCGGCGAAGTAGCGTCCGGGAGATACGCCGACCGCCCGCCGGAATGTCGCGAGGTACGTGCTCGGGGTGCCGTATCCGACCCGGCCGGCAATCGGTGCGATCGGCAGACCCGCGGCAAGGTAGGACAGCGCCAACGTCGAGCCGGACCTGAGTTCGCCACTATCGCAACCGGTTCGCAATGCACTCGTCACGGTCTTCGCTGACGGCGATTTACCCTTGCCGGTCTGTCGGGACGGTGTCGAAGTAGGTCGCCGGGTCGAGTGCATTGATCGGCACCCAGCGTGGTGGCTCGATCGCCGTGCTCGAATCCTCCAGGGCCGCCTGGAAATACCCCTGGAGTTCGAGGGCTAGGCGGGGGTTCTCGTCGACGCGTCTGGCGATGTCGTAACAGGCCGCCAGCACGTGCAGGCAACGGGCGGAGCGGGCCGAGCAGGAACAGTCGGTGCTTGCCAGGGCCGGTGCGGGGCCGCTGCCCGCCGTGACGAGCGCGCGGTGCATCTCATCGGTGAGGACCGCCGGGGCTCCGATCACCGCGGAGATGGCGGTCACCGCCGCACGTGGCAGCGGCGCCACCTCGATATGGCTGACCGAGGCTCGACCGCCCCGATGGATCGCCGCGCGCACGATGCGTCCCTCGATGGTGGCCTGTACGGCATTGTTGCGGGCGATAGTGCGGGCACGGGGCAGCAGCGGCTCGGGCCGGGTTTGGCTCAGCGGCTCGGCGAGTCGCACCCAATCCATTCCCCAGGCGGTGTAGCCGAATTCATTGTCCGCCATCAGTTCTCCCGCTTGCGTCGAAGGATCTCGACGAGCTGGTCGTCGTCGAGCTTGGCGAGTGCGGCGATACCGGCTGAATCGCCGAGATCCGAGAGCGCGGACTTACGATCGTGCATGCCCGCGATGTGTTCCTCGACTGTGGTGCCGGAGGTGAGAGTGGTGATGGTGACCGTTCGGGTCTGGCCGATGCGATGCACCCGGTCCGACGCTTGGGCCTCCACGGCAGGATTCCACCAGCGGTCGAAGTGAATGACATCGGCGGCGCGGGTGAGTGTCAGGCCGGTACCCGCCGCGCGCAGGCTCAGCACCAGCACAGGCGGTCCCTGCTCGGTCTGGAACCCGGATACGATCGCGGCTCGCTCGGATTGGTTCAGCCCGCCGTGGAAGAACGGCGCCGTCACTCCGAATTGTTCGGACAAGTGCCGTACCAGCAGCTCGCCTGTCCGTCGATATTGCGTGAATATCAGTGTCGGATTACCGGTTTCGAGGTTGTTGGCCAGAATGTCGGTGCACAGGTCGAGCTTTCCGGAGCGACCCGCGAGCTCACCGAGTTCGCCCGTGATCAGGCCGGGGTGATTGCACACCTGTTTGAGCGCTGTCAACGCCGCGAGTACCCGGGTCTGTCGCTGTCCGCCGTGGCCGAATCCGTCGTCGATGGCCTGGTCGAGCAGCTGGTCGTAGAGCTTTTCCTGCTCCACTGTCAGGTCGCACAGTAGGTCGCTATGGATCTTCGCGGGCAGTGCCGCCGCAACCTGAGACTTCTTACGCGCCAGCACCACCGGTTCGATCGCATCGCGCAGCCGAGCGGCCGCCGCGGCCGAACCCTCATGGATCGGGCGGACGAACCGGCGCCGGAATTGCGTGCGGTGTCCGAACAAATGCGGTGCGACCAGGTTCAGTAGCGAAAACAATTCATCGAGGTGGTTCTCCACCGGTGTACCGGTCAGTGCGACACGCGCGTCGACGGTCAAGGCGCGCGCGGCCTTGGCGAGTTGGGTGCGCGGATTCTTCAATGCCTGTGCCTCGTCGAAAACCGCTGTCGCCCAGGTTCGCTCGTTCAGCGCCGAACCGTGCAGCCGCAGCGTCGGATAGCCGGCGATTACAACGGTGCCTGCCTCGGTGCCGAGTTCGCCACCACGCCACACAACCGGGCGCAGGCCGGGCGCGAACCGGTTGATTTCGTGCGCCCAGTTACCGACCAGAGAGGTGGGGCAGACGACCAGTTGTGTTCCTGCCGCCCGTCCGAGCAGGAACCCGATGGTCTGCACGGTCTTGCCGAGGCCCATCTCATCGGCCAACACCGCGCCGCCGTGCGCGTCGACGGTCTCGTGTAGCCAGCCGACCCCGCGCGCCTGATACGGCCGTAGCTCCGCTTTGAGCGTGGAGCGTAGTTCCGCGGCGATAGAACGCGTTTCGTGCAGCACACGCAAGACCCGCTCGGGGGAGACGATCGACGCGCCCACCGCGTCGGGTACGGCGTGCGCGGCAATCGGCAGCCGGGCGGTGATCGGCGCGTCGCCGACCTCCCGCAGTGCGGTACGCCAGGCAACGATCGACGGCGACGCGTCATCGATGGCGATACCGAGCAGTTCCTCCGGATCGATCAGCGCGCAATCGACGTCGGTGATCTCGATGGCGCCGTGCTCGCCGGTCGGCACCGCGAGCGGCAGGGTCTCGTGATCGCCGTCCGGTGCGCGCCCGGTGGTATGCCCGCTCCATGTCCAGAGCGCGAACATGTGCCGATCGGGCAGATATGTGGCCTGTGTGCTTGGCAGAGCAAACCCCTAGATCGTCGTATGGTGTATGGAGTAACGTGACAACGTACACCGTACTGGATTTATTCCGATTTTATTCCGAGGAGGCTCGTGCCCGACCCGAACAGCCCCGAGCAGGTGAAACAGCTGATGGATCTGCTATGGCGGCACTCGGTGCCGCAACGTGGGCGTGGGCGCGGACCCAAACAGACGGTTAGCGTCGACGCCGTGGTCGCCACCGCGGTCGCACTCGCCGACCGTGATGGGTACGCCAAGGTCTCCATCCGCACGGTCGCCGCCGAACTGGGCTTGAAACCGATGAGCCTCTACACCTACGTTCCGAGCAAAGACGCGCTCGCTGTGCTCATGGTCGATGCGGTGGCTGAGCAGGACACGCCGATCCCCGCCGACCTGCCCGTGCGGGGGCGCATGGCCGCCGTCGCCAGGCTCGTGCGTGCCGAGCTGATCGACCATCCATGGCTACTGGACGTACCGCCGTGGCGCCTTGTCCTCGGCCCGGGGCGAATGCGCCGTTACGAGCGGCAATTGGCCGCGATAGCCGGGATCGGCCTCACGGATGTGGAGATGGATCGGGTGGTCGCCGTGTTGTCGGAATTCGCGACGGGCAACGCCCGCATGGCGATCGCCGCTACTCTCAGCGCCACCGCGCTCACGGACGTGCAGTGGTGGGAGCGGCACGGGCCGCTGCTGTCGCAGCTCATGCCGGTGACGAAGTTCCCACTGTCCGCACGGGTCGGAGCGGCGGCGGGTGAGCATTATCAGGCTCCGGCCGACCCGGACGGCACCTTCGAATTCGGGCTTGCCCGCCTGCTCGACGGCATCCTTGGCGACCGAGCGTAGTACGAGCGCCTCGCTCAGCAGGCGACAAGCGTTGCTCCGGCAGGAACGCCGATAGCGGGCGACTTGTCAGTCGCCCGCTATCGGTTCACGCGATGTTCTGTTGTTCGATGCTGTTGTGTCGGGACGCGAAAGGGGAGGGTTAGCTGGCGGGGGCCGATGCCGTGTCGATCACGGCTTCGAGCTCACGCAGTCGATCCATGTGTTCATTCGCGTGGTGCTGGCAGAAGAGCAACTCGCCACCTGCGGGCAGTACGGCACGCACTCGTGCAGCCGCCCCGCAGCGGTCGCAACGATCGACCGCAGTCAGTGGGGTGCTTGTCAGGGTTCCTGGCATGACTCCTCCGTCCTGGCTCCCGGCACTACAGTCCGTTCACCTGGTGTGGGGCCCGTGGTCACTCCGCGGGCTCGCAACCGCTACTTCCCAGCAGTGGTATGACTACTCTGTCAGACGTTCGGGACGGGGGCATTGTTCCCGGAAGTGATTCTGTGTGTTTTCAATAACACGACCTGGGATTTCGCTAACGGCGAACATCCCCGGCCACGCATCGAACCGCACTGGACCACGATCACGAACAGGCCTATCCAGTTGTCTACCGGGAGATTACCCGTGATCCATGACACTCACACGCTCGTTCACATTTGCACGTTGTCGCAGTGGCTGACCACGCGGCAAACCGGCGAGCACCGTCCAGCGTCGCTGACGGAGGTCGGTTTCATCCATTTGTCCACGCCACAGCAGGCGCACCTACCCGCGAACCGCCTGTTCACCGGGCGCCGCGACCTGGTGCTGCTGCGCATCGATCCGGCGCGAGTCGGCGCGCCGGTGAAATGGGAGCCCGGCGTACCGACCGACCCGGAATCCATGCTCTTCCCACATCTCTACGGCCCGCTGCCCGCAGGCGCGGTCACCGCGGTGACCGCGTATCTGCCCGACGAGGACGGTACTTTCGCACCGCTGGATCGCTGAGCCGAGCTAGCCGTCCCTGGCCTCGCGGGCCAGGATCGCGGCCTGAACCCGGGACCGCACACCGAGTTTGGTGAAAACCCGCGATACGTGTGTCTTCACGGTCGTCTCACCGATGAACAGGCGGGCGGCGATCTGCGCGTTGGACAGGCCGTCGCCGAGACAGTCGAGCACCTCGCGTTCCCGGTCGGTGAGGTCGGCGAATGCGACGGGCGCGGGTTCGTTCGCCGCGCTGGTGGCGGCGAACGCGTTGATTACCGCAGCGGTGACCTCCGGCGCCAGCACACCGTCCCCGGCGGCAACCGCGCGCACTGCCTCCACCAACGCCTGCCCCGATACGGACTTCAACACGAATCCCGACGCGCCCGCCCGCAGTGTGCGGAAGACGTACTCGTCCAGATCGAAGGTGGTGAGGATGAGCACGCTGGCCAGGCCGTCGGCGGTGATCCGGCCGGTGGCGGTGATCCCGTCGACGCCGGGCATCCGCACGTCCATCAGCACCACATCCGGGCGCAGTGCTTTCGCCTGTGCCACAGCGATATCGCCGTCGGCGGCCTCGCCGACCACTTCGATGCCGTCGGAGGTTTCGAGGATCATTCGCAATCCGGCCCGGATCGCGCCGTGGTCGTCGGCGATCAGTACTCGAATCATCATGACCCTCCTGTGGCCGACAGTGGCAGTCGCGCGTGCACTTCCCAGCAGTCCGCACCCGGTCCGGCGGCGAAACTTCCGCCGAGGGCCGCGGCGCGTTCGCGCATATTCACCAGCCCGCGATGCCGGACGTCCGGGTCGCCGTCGAGCCGATTGTGTTCGCTCGCGACGGAATTGGTGCCCGGCTCGGCCGCGGTTTCGGGAACCGGGTGCTCATGGCGAGTTCTGCTGACCGGGTTGCGGACCGATACCGCCAATGTTGTCGTGTGCGCGGACACCTCGATGTCTACCTGCTGTCCCGGCGCGTGCTTCATCGCATTGGTCAAAGCTTCCTGCACGATCCGGTATGCAGCCTGGTCGATGGCGCTGGGCAATTCGGTGCCGTCGAGGTCGGCGGCGACACGCACCGCGATCCCGGCCCCGCGAGCCGCGTCGACCAGCATCGGCAACTGTGCGAGCCGGCGCGGCGCGGCCGCGTCGTCCAGCTCACCGTCGTCGCGACGCAGCAATCCGATCATGGTTCGCATCTCCTGTAGTGCGCTGACGCTATTGGACCTGATCGAGCCGACGATTCCAGTTACCGCGGGATCGGTGGAGTCCTGCTTGGCCAGCACGCCGAGCACCGCCTCGGACTGGATGGCGATCGCCGAGAGGTGCCCGGCGATGACATCGTGCAGGTCGCGTGCCATCGTCTTGCGTTCGTCGGTGATCGCGGCCCGGCGGTCCAGCTCGGCGACGAGGGTGAGTGCTTGCGCGCGTGCGCGTTCGGCACCCGCGATCTCCTTGTGTGTACGCACCGACAAAGCCCACCAGATCGAGGTGCCGATGAACGCCGCGGCGGCGGTGATCGCCATCGCCAGTACGCGCCAGTCGCCGGTCAGCACCAGCGCGAGCAGCGCGACCATCGCCGAGACGCCCGCGCCTCCGATCACCACGAACCGGGACCCTCGAGGCGAGGAATACAGCACGGCGGCGTAGATCAGATCCGAATACATGATCCAGATCGGCACCGTGGCACCCAGCCACAGATCCAGGCCGAGCGGAACAAGCCCGGCGGCCAATGCCGACAGCGGCGTCCTACGGCGCAGCAACGAGACTGCGCACATGAGGATGAGCACGCCGAACCGCAGCACCAGTGACGGCTCCGCGCTACGGGCGGTCATCGGATAGAATCCGGCCAGGTAGAGCGCTGCGCCGAAGACGAACACAGCGACCACGACCAGCACATCCTGCGCCGTTGTCGGCAATGCCGACCAGTGCCTGCTCACATTCCCATCACAGCACATCAGAGCGTGCCCGCAGGTCCGTCGAAGTGATGAGCGCGGTTGCCCGAGTCGCGTGATACCCAAGCGCTAATGTGAGGGTGTGAATGTCGATGTCACCGCACTGCCCGGAATCGGGGTCCGCAAGGATTTCCTGGCGCGGTCGGGCCGCAGAATGGGCGTGGTCGACCACCGCGACGGCGGTATCGATCTCATCGTCTCCAAGGTCGACGATCCGGACGCCTGCGCCGCTCAGGTTCCGTTGACCGCCGACGAGGCAGCCGCGCTCGCGAATCTGCTCGGCGCGCCGCAGCTGGTCGCTGAGTTGCGCGAGGACCACCGGGATCTGCCCGGGATAACCACCCGGCAACTGCCGATCGGCGACGACTCGCCATATGAGGGCCGCACCCTCGGGGAAACCAGCATGCGAACCCGCACCAAGACTTCCATCGTCGCGGTGATGCGCGCGGGTCAGTTGCACCCCTCACCGGGACCCGATTTCACCTTCGCCGCCGACGATCTGCTCGTGGTGGTCGGCACGCCCGATGGCCTCGACACAGCCGCAAAAATTCTGACCCACGGCTGAGCCCGTGAACGAAACCGCGCTCGCGTTGCTCGAGCTCGGAGCCGTGCTTTTCACCCTCGGCATCATGGGCCGGGTCGCGGGCCGTTTCGGAATGTCCCCGATACCGCTCTATCTACTCGGCGGTTTGGCATTCGGCCAGGGCGGCTTAGTCGAACTCGGCGCAGCCAACGAATTCGGCCATATCGCAAGTGAAATCGGTGTGGTGCTGCTCTTGCTGCTGCTTGGCTTGGAGTACACCGCACCCGAACTGGTAACCGGGCTGCGTCGCTCATGGGCCGCTGGTCTGGTCGACATCGTCGCGAACGCGACGCCCGGTGCGGTGGTAGCCCTGGTGCTCGGCTGGGGCGTGTACGGCGCGATCACGATGGCCGGGGTCACCTATATTTCCTCCTCGGGAATCGTCGCCAAGGTGCTGAATGATCTTGGGCGACTCGGTAACCGGGAGACTCCGGTGATCCTGTCGATCCTGGTATTCGAAGACCTCGCGATGGCGATGTATCTGCCGCTGCTCACCACGATCCTGGCCGGGCTGAGCTTCCTGAGCGGATTGAAGGCACTGGCCGTCGCGCTGGTGACGGTGACGGTGGTGCTGGTCGTCGCGTTGCGCTACGGGCGCTACGTCTCCGCGATCGTGGACAGCAACGACCGTGAGGTATTCCTGCTGAAGCTGCTCGGCGCGGCACTGCTGATTGCGGGCGTGGCCTCGGCGTTGAACGTGTCCGCGGCGGTCGGCGCGTTCCTGCTCGGCATCGCGATCTCCGGCTCCACCGCGCACGAGGCGGCGAAATTACTGGAACCGCTGCGTGATCTGTTCGCGGCGATCTTCTTCGTGGCCTTCGGGCTCAGTACCGATCCGCGTGCTATTCCGCCCGTACTGGGCTGGGCGATCCTGCTGGCGGTGATCACCATGCTGACCAAGATCGGCACCGGCTGGTGGGCGGCGAGCAGCCAGGGCATACGCAGAATGGGGCGCGCTCGGACAGGAGCCGCGCTGGTCGCGCGCGGCGAATTCTCCATTGTCATCGCGGGATTGGCGGTGGGTACGGGTGTCATCGACGGTGATCTGGCCGCCCTCGCGTCGGCCTATGTGCTGCTGATGGCGGTGCTCGGCCCGGTCGCGGCCCGCGTTGTCGAACCGGTTGTCGGATTCGTGCAGCACCGGATGAGGCGCCCGGCGTCCGTGTAATCAGTCCTGCTGGGTTTCACGGGCCGACCGCTTACGTTCCACCCGTCGCCAGAAAGTTGTCGCGATGGCGCCGAAGACCAAGCCGATAACGGCCGCGCAGAGATGCCCATAATCGGTGAACGTCGGGCGCACCCAAAGGGCGATAGAGAGAACGGCGAGAATGGTGACCGCCCACAGCACCCGCACAATGCCATGAAACCGGAATGCCATGGCGGTAAGCACGGCGGCAAAGCCATAGCTGGCACCGACGTCCGTGGCGACTGCTACGCGCAGCGGGATGACGCCGCGATCGATGGCGCGACTGATTCCGGTGACTGTCAGCAGCGTCGCCCCGATATGCCCGGTGGCGAACAGAAGAATCCAGCGGCCGGTGCCGAGCCAGCGTTCGGCGGCGGCCATCACCACCAGAAATTCCGCGATGGTGAGCCATGGGAAGCTGCCCTCGGTCCAGAAAGCCGAGGCGACCAGCACCTGAACTGGATTGTGCTGCATGTTGTAGAGGTTCGTCGAGGCGGAGAAGATCAACCCGCGTTCCACCGAGGCACCGACTCCGCGCAGGGTCCACCAGGTCACGAACAACGTGAAGGCGTAGGCGGTGGTGGCGGGAGCCACCGAGAGGTGGTGGCGCACGGCGCGCGGTATCCGACGCAACAGACCGGGCCTGCGCAGCCACGCCGCCGCAGCGCGAACTTCGGTGCCGAGATCGATGGTGTGTGTCCAGGGAGCCCGGGGTCGGAGCGAGGTGGGAGCGGCCACGAATACCGAGTCTGCCGTGTCACGGCCCGCTGTGCCGCCGACTCGCCCGCGGTGCCGCGTCGTCACCGGACCCGGCGTTCGAGCCGTCACCCGTACTGCGCGCACGCGCCAAAGGTGGTGTCGGGCTCCGCGATCGCCTACATCACCGATACCGAAGATCCGGCCGCCGAACTCCCGCGCGAGCCATGGGCGGTCCGCTATTGGCCGACCCGCGACTGAACCGTACCGACGACAACGGCCCGCATCCTCGGGCACACCCGCCGAAAGACAAGTGGCACAAAGGATGCGGGCCGGTTCGCGACCTCGTCGACTAGTCGAGGTAGTCGCGCAGAACCTGCGAGCGGCTAGGGTGGCGCAGCTTGCTCATCGTCTTGGACTCGATCTGCCGGATGCGCTCACGAGTGACCCCGTACACCTGGCCGATCTCGTCGAGGGTGCGCGGCTGGCCGTCGGTGAGTCCGAAGCGCAACCGGACCACGCCCGCCTCACGCTCCGACAGCGTCTCCAGCACCGACTGCAGCTGATCCTGCAACAGCGTGAAGCTCACCGCGTCCACCGCGACAACGGCCTCGCTGTCCTCGATGAAGTCACCGAGCTGGCTGTCGCCCTCATCGCCGATGGTCTGATCCAGCGAAATCGGCTCACGCGCGTACTGCTGGATCTCCAGCACCTTTTCGGGCGTGATGTCCATCTCCTTGGCGAGTTCCTCCGGGGTGGGCTCGCGGCCCAGATCCTGGAGCAGCTCACGCTGGATGCGGCCGAGCTTGTTGATGACCTCGACCATGTGCACCGGAATACGGATGGTGCGGGCCTGGTCGGCCATCGCGCGGGTGATGGCCTGCCGGATCCACCAGGTGGCGTACGTGGAGAACTTGTAGCCCTTGGTGTAGTCGAACTTCTCCACCGCGCGGATGAGACCCAGGTTGCCCTCCTGGATCAGATCGAGGAAGGCCATGCCGCGGCCGGTATAACGCTTGGCCAGCGAAACCACCAGGCGCAGGTTGGCTTCCAGCAGATGGTTTTTCGCGCGGTTGCCGTCGCGGACGATCCAGGTGTAGTCACGACGCATCGCGACCGGCAGCTTCTCACCCTGCTCGGCGAATTCACGCACCTTCTCAGCGGCGTAGAGACCGGCCTCGATTCGCTTGGCGAGTTCGACCTCCTCCTCGGCGTTGAGCAGCGCGACCTTGCCGATCTGCTTGAGGTAGGCGCGCACCGAGTCGGCGGAGGCGGTGAGCTCGGCGTCCTTGCGGGCCTGACGCAGCGCCTCGGACTCCTCCTCGTCCCAGACGAAATCGCCGGAAGCCTTGTCGGCGGCGGTGGGTTCGGCGGTGTCGGCCTCGTCGTCGGCCGCCTCCTCGGTGGTGTCCTCGACGACCTCCTCATCGGCGAGGTCGTCCTCGGCGACCTCGAGGTCGGCGAGATCGACTGACTCGTCCTCGAGGTTGTCCTCGCCGGCCGTGCCATCGGGCTTCTTGGTAGCGCCCTTCTTCGCGGGCGCTTTGGCGGCGGCCTTCTTGGCCGGAGCCTTCCTCGCGGCGACCTTCTTCGCCGGGGCCTTCTTCGCGGCAGCCTTGCGGACCGGCCGTGCTTCGGTTACATCTGCGGAGTCGGAGTCGGCCGATTCGGCGGTCTGACGGGTCGTGGCTACCACGTACGCCCTTTCGTGACGGTCTCGTGCGGCGTCACGCCAGAGTGGTGTTCCGGCGGAGCGGTCTGTCGGGTTTCACCGGCGGAATGCCGGGTGGGTTTCCGGCTCGCGGCCGGAGTACGTTCCATTGTAACGATCGACCAAGGGTACCTACGGCACGATGCCGCCAACGGCTTATGGGCGCGTGTCCGCGTGGCACATCCCACGATCAGGGAGCGATGCCCGCGTCGATGGCCATCGCGGCGCCGACGATGCCCGCGGCGTTTCGTAGATCCGCCGGAATCACCGGAGTTCGGTTGGTAAGTAAGGGAATCCACTGATCCGAATCGTGGCTGATACCGCCGCCCGCGACGAACACCTTCGGCCAGAACAGGTCCTCCAGCCCGCTGAGTACCGAGCTCACCTCGGCTGTCCACTGCGCGTATGACAGGCCGTCTCGATCCTTGATCGACGCCGCGGCACGATGCTCGATCTCGATGCCGCCGATCTCGAGATGTCCGAGTTCGGTGTTGGGTACCAGGGTGCCGTGGTAGATCAGCGCCGAACCGATGCCGGTGCCGAACGTCAGCAGCAGCACCAGACCGGCGAAATCCTTTGCCGCGCCGTGGCGATCCTCCGCCAGGCCCGCAGCGTCCGCATCGTTGAGCACTGTGACCTCCCGGCCGCCCAGCGCGGCGGAGAACAACGCTCGCGCGTCGGTGCCGATCCACCCTTTGTCGACATTGGCCGCGGTACGTGCCACGCCGTCGATGACGACGCAGGGCAACGTGATGCCGACCGGTCCGTCCCAGCCGGCCTGATCGACGACCTTGGCCACCGTGTCGGCCACCGCCTGCGGTGTGGAGGGGTTCGGTGTCGCGATCTTGATGCGCTCGTGGACGAGCTCGCCGGTGGCCAGATCCACCGCCGCGCCCTTGACGCCACTACCGCCGATGTCGATACCGAATGCGTGCCCCCGAGCGGACATGACTATTCCCTCGTTCCCTGTGCTGGCCGGTGTGATAGCAGTGCCGCCGCACAGTTCTCACCACGGCCGGGCGGCACGCAAATGAGGTTGTGCCCGACGACAGCGCTGTCCGATGCGGGAGGTCCCACACCTGTGTCGTGCATGACAAGAGTAATGGCGGGCGGTAACACGCGTTCGGCGAGGATCTGTGATCCGATGGAGGCCATGTCGGAATCCACCTTCAGCGCCACCGCGGAAGTCACTGCAACGCCCTCGGGAGACGAGGCCGAACTGCGCCGCATCGCCATCCATCTCGCCGAAACGGCGGCCGCGCATGTGCGGGCCCGCCGCCCCGAGGTCTTCGGACCAGGCGGTGCGCGCGTCGCGGGAGACGTGCAGACCAAGGGGCATCCGACTGACCCGGTCACCGTCGTGGACACCGAGACCGAAGACCTGATCCGACGCCTGCTCACCGAATTGCGGCCCGATGACCCGATCCTTGGTGAGGAAGGCGGCGGCAGCCTGTCGGGCGGCGGCTCCGACACCGTGCACTGGGTGGTCGACCCGATCGACGGCACCGTGAACTTTCTCTACGGAATCCCAGGCTATGCCGTGTCGGTGGCCGCCGTCCGTGGTGGACGACCTGTCGCGGGCGCGGTGGTGGATGTCGCGCGGGCGGCCACCTACAGTGCCGCGCTCGGCCTCGGCGCACAGCGCGTGGATGCCGACGGCGCGGTCGAGCAGTTGCAGTGCACGCCGGTCGGCTCGGTGTCGATGGCATTGGTAGCCACCGGATTCGCGTACGGCACGCGTCGGCGTGCCGAGCAGGCCGCGATCATCGCCGAAGTGCTGCCAGGTATTCGGGACATCCGGCGGCTCGGCGCCGCCGCGCTGGATTTGTGCTTCGTCGCAGCGGGACGCGTCGACGCCTATTTCGAGCACGGGCTTAATGCGTGGGATTGGGCCGCAGGCGCGCTGATCGCCACCGAGGCCGGAGCGGTCGTCACCGTCCCGGCCGCGACGAGCCCCGGTGCCGCGGGCGAACTCGTGGTCGCCGCCGCACCGGGAATCGCCGGTGAACTGATGGACCTGCTGACCCGCGCCGGTGCCACCGACCCGATTCCGGATGCCTGAGCGGTTCACAGCGGCCGGTTCGACGCACCCGCGGATAAAGTTGTCGCGCGCTGGCCGAAAGGTGTGTGCGGGCCCGTCAGCAGCGACCCTGACGCGCCGCCGACAGCAGCTTGGAGTCGATTGCGGGTGACCCGCCCGGCGCTGGATTCTTCAATGCCCGCAGCACCTCTTCGGCGTCGGCACTCGGCCGCAGCGATTCGCCGAAGACCGAACCGAGCACCAGATCAACCGTGTTGTCGTCGCGCTGATCCTCGATCAGTTCGGCGCACGGGGCGACCAACTGCACCGCCGCCGCGGCGGGCCGGCCGTTGACGCCGAAGCGGATCTGGCCGGTGCATTCCAGATCACCGTTGACGTATATCGGATCGTTACCGAACTGCTGACCGGGCGCACTCGCGAAGCCGAGATCGCCGAGGGCGGATGCGATGTGCGAGGCCTGCCCGCTCTTGTTGTTGGCGTTGAGTACTCGAACATTGCTCGCGGCCAGGGGCGCGGGGTCCACGTCCTGTAGCCGCGACGTTCCGACTCGCTGTCCTAACGCAACAGGTGGTGCCCCTTTCGTATCGGTGGCCGGGCTCGGTGAGTTGCACGACATGGCCGTGCCGGTGTCGTCGGGAGTCGTCAGTGCCTTGATCCACACAAATGTGCTGATCAGGACCAATATGCCGACCAGGATGAGCCATGGTTGATTACGCCGCCGGATGAAGGGTTGACCCCGTTGATCCGTCGCGCTGCCTTCGGTGATCAGTGAAACCACGAGCACACTGTACGAAATTGAGTCGGGGACGGTGCACAAGGTCTCGGCGAGTTCCAGGAACGGTGTCGATTCCTCGTCGGTTTCGACTCGTCTGTGTTTTGATTGCGACTTTTGCCGTGGGGTCCGCTATTGTCTGGCGGCCCAGATCGAATCATCGGTGCCGAAATTGGTGGTCGGTCGCGGGAACAAGCAGGGCATGTCCTGCGTTGACCGAACGCTATCAGTGATCGATCGAAGGGTCAGACCTGATAGGGGACCGGTGTACGTGTGACGTGCACCACCGGCGGGGCGGTGCGGATTACATCGATTTCGAGAGAAATCGAGTGATGCGGGCCGGTCCGGGATATACGGAGCAAGGACGAGGGGAAGACGACATGGCAACCGACTATGACGCACCGAGGCGCACAGAAACCGACGAAGTGTCGGAAGATTCGCTGGAGGAGCTGAAGGCTCGTCGCAACGAGGCGCAGTCTGCCGTCGTGGATATCGACGAATCCGATACTGCGGAGTCGTTCGAGCTTCCCGGCGCTGATCTGTCCGAGGAAGTACTGACGGTTCGGGTAATCCCGAAGCAGGCTGACGAATTTACCTGTTCCAGCTGTTTCCTGGTTCATCACCGGAGCAGGTTGGCCAGCGAAAAGGGTGGCCAGTTGATTTGCATGGACTGCGCCGCCTGATCTCCGAGGAGATCTAGGTCAGTCCGCGCTCGGCAACCCCGGCCCCGAGCCAGGTATGCCAAGCGCGGCAAGGACCCGTTCGGGTCGGCGCGTACTGACCAGCCAGTACGGCGTCGGATCGTCCGGGTCGTCGAGTACGAGTAGAACCATCGGCCCAATCCACGGCCGATGCTGTACATAGGCGGCGGGGTCGAGCTGGCGACCCAGCGCCGCGCTCTTGGCGGGTGCCCCCACGGCGGCCGCACGAGCAACGAAGTTCGCGGGTAGATGCGCGCGGTCCGCGCGTAGCTCCGGCGTGCCATTCGCACCCGGTGCGACCTCCACCCGATGGCGGCTCATCCACAACAACACCCACACCGGGACCGGCAGCAGCAGCACATACGGCAGCCAGGCCCGTAGTCCCGGCGCGCCCATATGGATTTCGGCTGCCAGCAAGCCGGTGACGGCCAACCCCACCGGCCACCACCACAGCGGCACCCACAGGCGCTCGCGGTAGGGCTGCGGCAGGTTGTTTTCGCGGTCCGTCGTCATGGAATTCGGCTGCTCCGACACGACTCAACACTAAGTCACGCTGGTGAGCGGCGTACGCGTAGGCTCGACCAACGTGAACGCACTTTCACCCATACCCCTGCTGCGGCTCGATCCCGGCATCGCCATGCCCACCCGTGCCCATCACGGTGACGCGGGCGTGGACCTGTGCACGACCGAGGACGTCATCCTCGATCCGGGGGAGCGGGTGCTGGTCGGCACCGGTATCGCCGTTGCGCTGCCGGTCGGCACGGTTGGCCTCATCCATCCGCGTTCCGGGCTGGCCGCCAAAACCGGTCTGTCGGTGGTCAATACCCCCGGCACGGTCGATGCGGGGTATCGCGGTGAAATCAAGGTGTGCCTGATCAATCACGATCTGCGCACCCCCATCGAACTGCGTCGGGGCGACCGGATCGCGCAGCTGCTGGTGCAGCGGGTAGAACTGGTCGATTTCGAGGCGGTCGACACGCTCGACGACACCGCGCGCGGTGCAGGTGGCTACGGGTCGAGTGGCGGTCACGCGAGTTTGACCGTGCAGGCCGACGGGGCGGGTCCGATCGGTAAGGAGGCATGACGGCAATGTTCGGCAAGAGAAAGAAGTCCGGCGACCGGTTCGCCGACGATCGGTACGACGACACGGCCGAGTATGACGACGCCGACCATGCGCGTGGCTATCGCGGAGGGGACTACGACGACGACCCGCCGACCGACGAAAACCCGATCGTGACAGTTGACTACGACGAGGCAGTCGATTACGACGAGACGGCGGATTACGACGACGATGCCGACAACGAGGTCCCCGGGTCCGGCCCGTACGACTACGGCGACGTGGCCGAGTTGCTGGAGAATGTGTCCGATCAGCGTCTTGACCTCGGTTCGGTGATCCTGCCGATGCCACCGGGTGGACAGCTGCAGGTCGAGATGACCCCCGAGGGCACGCCACAGGCGGTACACCTGGCAACCGAGCACGGCCGGATCACCGTAGCGGCTTACGCCGCGCCGAAGTCGCCGGGCCAATGGCGCACGGTGGCGGCGGATCTCGCCGAATCGCTGCGCGGTGACGGCGCCAGGGTCGCGGTGGAGAACGGGCCGTGGGGCCGTGAGTTACTGGCCGTCACCGACGGCGCCGACCTGCGATTCATCGGCGTCGACGGCCACCGCTGGATGGTGCGCCTGGTGGCGGCCGGTCCGGCCGGGGCAGCGGACGAGGGGGGACCGCTGGTAGCGGCCGCGCGTGCCATTCTGAGCGAAACGGTGATTCGCCGCGGCGAGGACCCGATGCCGGTGCGTGAGCCATTGGCGGTGGTACTACCCCAGGAGTTGGCCGAGCAACTGGCTGCCGCGCATCAGCAGCAGGTGGATGCACAACAGCAGGCGCTTGCCGCTCAGGTTGCCGCGCAGGCCACCCCGGCGCCCGTGATTTCGCCGCCGATGCCGCAAGGGCCGCGCCGCGGCGCGGATGGATCAGCCATGCAGCAGCTGGGTCTGAACTGACTCGCCGTTGACCGGCAGTCCCTGTCGGTCAACGGATTTCGCTGAATGCGGCGAGACCGATCGTTCCCAGGATTCCGGGGTCACCACCCAATTCGGCGAGCGTGATTCGGTGCAGTTCGGCGCGGGGGATACGAGCGACCCATTCTTCGGCGACCGCGAGCGGGTGTACCGGGTCGTCGAAGGCCGTGATGACGGCGACCGGGACATCGACGGTGGCCAGCCGCTCGGCACCCGGCCACTTGTAGTCGGCGGCCTCTTCGAGGGCCTGCGGCAGATGCGGCCATTGGGCTCGCCACGATTGGGTGAGTGCGTCGGCCAGCCAGCGCGGGCTGCCCGCGCGCATCCGGCCGATAACCGGTTCGAGGCCATCGGCACGCAACTGTTCGGCGGTGCTCGCCGCGCTGAGCGCCGCGGGGCAGGCCGAGGTGTCCGGGCCCGTCCAGGCGGGCAGGGCCGCGACCACTCCGATTGCCGTGTCTGGATGTTCGCCGGCCCACTCGATCGCGACTGCGGCGCCCAGGGAGATCCCGGTCACCAGTACCGGCCCCGATCCGGCGGCGGCGTCCAGGGCGGCACGGTAGGAACCGACCACCGCACGTGGGTCCGGTTCCACCGCGATCAGCTCGATTCCACGGGCTGTGCAGGCCGGTTCGAATGCGCGGCGGGCGAAGTCGGCATCGGATCCGGTGCCGGGCAGTGCGACCACCACCGCGGGAGGAGAGGTTTCGAACACCGGACCGAGCGTAGCGGGGGAAGGGTTGCCCATCTACAGTGGCGGGTATACGGCCAATAGCCGGTCGTTACCGGACAACCACGATGGCGTGCGACCCACGTCGTCTTGCTCCATGCAGGAGAGCGTGAATGCCATCCGCAGCCTCAGGTTATTTTCGCCGATTGGGCCGCAGACTGACCGAGGACATCGATCGGTTGGACGCCGAGGAACTCGCCGAGACCGCCGACGCGTCCGGTGCGTGCCGGGCGTCGGAGTGTCAACGCGGTGACGAGGCCACCATGCTCGGCCGACTGCGCAGCGTCGAGGCATGTCCGAAGTCCGCGGGTGCCAGTGTGCAGGCGGAGTTCTTCGACGGCACCGATGCCATCATCCTGGTGTGGATCGGGCGCAGACGCATTCCCGGCATCGACCCGGGACGCCGAATCCTCGTCCGTGGCCGGGTGGGCGACCGCGACGGCCGTAAGGTGATCTACAACCCCTACTACGAATTGCGCGGGAACAGCTGACGTATGCCATCGAGCAACGAGAACACCGCTGACAGATCGATCGAGACTCAGCTCGCCGAGCCCGATGAGACTCGAGTCCCCAGCGATGGCGGGCGCCATCGGCTCGACGATGCGGAAGATCCGCTCGACGAGGACGAGGAGGCGGTTCAGCAGACGCTGCTCGAGCAGCTGGGCGGGTTCAGCGGTCTGGTTTATTCGACCCTGCCCGTTCTCGTGTTCGTGCCAGTGAATACCTTCGCCGGGCTCACTGCGGCAATTTGGTCGGCGCTCGGTGCGGCCACCGCGATTCTGATCTGGCGTCTGGTGCGCCGCGGCCCGCTTCAGCCCGCCATTTCCGGTTTTCTAGGGGTCGGCATCTGCGCCTTCATCGCCTACCGGATGGGTGAGGCCAAGGGCTTCTTCCTGTTCGGTATCTACACCAGCCTGTTGTACGCCGGAGCGTTCCTGGTGTCGATATTGGTGCGCTGGCCGCTGGTCGGTGTCATCTGGGGGGTGCTGAACGGCCACGGCTCGGGCTGGCGGACCGATCGCCGTGTGGCGCGCCTCTATGACCTCGCGACCACCACATGGGTGCTGGTCTTCGGTGCTCGCTACCTTGTCCAGTCGCAGCTTTACGACACCGACCACACCGGTTGGCTGGCCGCTGCCCGCATCGCGATGGGCTGGCCGCTGACAGCCGTCGCGCTGGCGGTCACGGTGTGGGCGGTGCGTCGTGCCGGGCATATGCCCGCCCCCAAGGCCGCTGTGGCGGAAGCTGCCCAACGCGGGTAGCCGATTCGTCGGGGTATTAATGTCCGCCGTCGAGGTGAGGTAGTACCCACCCTGGGGGTACTGGCCGGTGAGCCGAGTTCGTCAGACGATCGTTGCGAGAGATAAACGCAGCATCGGTGAGGAAGGACTCGGAAGTTGGCTACCGAACACCATATTGTGGCATCGTCCAAGTCTGGCACCGCCAATCCGGCCCTGTCGGAGAGTCGTCGGGTGTCGGCTGAATTCGGTCCCCTCATCGGCCCTGCCGCAGCGGGAGATCGCGCCGCCGTCACCGAGATACTGCGGCTGGTTCACCCGTTGGTCCGCCGGTATTGCGCTGCGCGCCTTGGCAATACGTCCTACCTGAGCGTCACCGTGGACGATGTGGTGCAGGAGATCCTGATGGCGACTGTCAATGCCATCCCACGCTATCGGGATCAAGGAAGGTCGTTCCTGGCCTTCGTGTATGGGATTTCCGCGAACAAGGTCGCCGACGCGTTCCGCCGCTCACAGCTGCACCCGAGCTACCCGACCGCCGACATACCGGACGTTCCCTCCACCGCCGCGGGCCCGGAGGAGTGGGCGCTGGCGTCCGAGCGTCGTGATGCGACAAGGGAATTGATGAATATCCTGGCGCCGGTCCACCGCGAGGTGCTGGTGATGCGCATCATTCTCGGCTGGACCGCGGCGCAGACCGCGGAGGCGATCGGCACCAGCCCGGGGGTGGTGCGGGTAATGCAGCACCGCGCACTCAACAAATTGCGCTCTGAACTGAAAGCGGCCTGATACCCGGCAGGTATCCGCCGTATCGGGGAGTTATGGCTTGATGCCGTGGTGGGCCAGCGCCACCCTCAGATCCTCTTCGGCCTCCACAGAGGTCACGAAAAGCAGCTCGTCGTCGCCCTCGAACGGGTCATCGGGCTGCGGCACGATCACCCGGCCGCCGCGCAGAATCGTTACGAGGGCGGCGTCGCGCGGCAGCGTCAGGGTGCCCACCGGCTTGCCGGCCAACGCGGTGTCCGCGGGCAGGGTGATCTCGACGAGATTGGCCTGGCCCTGGCGCAGGGTCATCAGCCGGACCAGATCGCCGACCGATACCGCCTCCTCCACCAGCGAGGCGAGCAGACGCGGCGTCGACACCGCGACATCGACGCCCCACGACGAATCGAAGAGCCATTCGTTGCGCGGGTCGTTGACTCGGGCCACGACACGGCGTACACCGAATTCGGTCTTGGCGAGCAGGCTGTGCACCAGGTTCGCCTTGTCGTCGCCGGTGGCGGCGATGACGACCTCATAGGTCTGCATACCTGCGTCCTCCAGCAACGCGAGTTCGCAGGCGTCGGCGTGCACCCACACGGCGTCCGGGATGGCCGCGGGATCGATGTGATCGAGCTGGCGTTCCAGCAGCATCACCTGGTGGCCGCTGCGTAGCAGCTCCTTGGCTATCGATCGGCCGACGGCGCCGGCTCCGGCGATCGCCACTTTCATGTTCAGTCCTCGCTTGCTGGTGGCTTGCCGGCCAGTGCGACGGCCTCGCCGACGCTGCCGGAGGTGGCGGCGACATAGACGATGTCGTCGGCCTGAACCATGGTTTTGCTGTCGGGTAACAGCCCTTGACCGAACCGGATGATGAACGCCACCCTGGCGCCGACGGTCTGCTCCAGTTCGCGCACGGTGCGGCCGTACCACTCCTCGTGCAGTGTCAGCTGGGCGACGGCGACGGTGCCGGTGGGATCGCGCCAGGTGGTGGTGCCGCTCTCGCCGATCAGCGTGGTCAGGAACCGGTCTGTGGTCCACGGCACGGTGGCGATGGTCGGAATGCCCAGGCGCTCATAGACGGCGGCCCGCTTCGCGTCGTAGATGCGGGCGACAACGCGCTGCACACCGAAGGTTTCGCGGGCTACCCGCGCCGAGATGATGTTTGAATTGTCGCCCGAGGACACCGAGGCGAAAGCATCGGCGCGCTCGATTCCGGCGCGGGTCAGTACATCCCGGTCGAAGCCGACACCGACGACCTGGTCACCGGGGAAGTCTTCACCGAGTCGCAGAAACGAGCTGCGATCCCTGTCGATCACGGTGACTTCGTGACCGACTCGGACCAGGGCGCGTGCCAGCGACGAGCCGACGCGCCCGCAACCCATGATCACTACGTACACCGTGCAACCTCGTTCCCGGAACAATGGCGTTCGGTTTGCTTCTCTTCGGCAGACCGTACCTGCCGCGTGCGTCCATGGCTCATTTTCCCACTCGAGCGGGTAGTCAAACCCACGACGCGAACCGGCCCGCGGGCACGATCAACCGTTCGGGGATCTATGCTCGCTCCGGTGTCCAAGTTGACGACGGCAGCAAAACGCGTGCTGCTGGGTAGGCCATTCCGTAGCGATTCGCTCGGCCATACTCTGCTGCCGAAGCGAATCGCGCTCCCGGTGTTCGCCTCTGATGCCATGTCATCGGTTGCCTACGCCCCAGAAGAGATCTTCCTGACTCTTTCAGTGGCCGGGATCTCGGCCTATATGTACGCCCCCTGGGTCGGGCTCGCGGTCGCCTTCGTCATGGCGGTGGTGGTGGCCAGCTACCGGCAGAATGTGCACGCCTACCCGTCCGGTGGTGGTGACTACGAGGTCGCCACCACGAATCTGGGGCCCAATGCCGGTCTCACGGTCGGCAGCGCACTGCTGGTCGACTATGTTCTCACGGTCGCGGTGTCGATTTCCTCGGCCGCGTCCAATATCGGCTCGGCGATCCCGTTCGTGGATGCGCATAAGGTGTTGTTCGCGGTGGTGGCCATCGCGGTGCTGACGGCGATGAACCTGCGTGGTGTCCGGGAGTCGGGTACTATGTTCGCGATTCCGACCTACGCATTCATTATCGGCGTGTCCGTGATGCTTTTCTGGGGGCTGTTCCGGATCTTCGTTCTCGGCGATGATCTTCGGGCCGAGTCGGCGGGTTTCGAGCTGAATGCCGAACAGGAGCACCTATTCGGTTTGGCGTTCGCTTTCCTCATCGCGCGCTCGTTTTCTTCCGGCTGTGCCGCGTTGACCGGTGTCGAGGCGATCAGCAATGGCGTACCCGCCTTCCAGAAGCCGAAGTCGCGCAATGCCGCGACCACCCTGTTGATGCTCGGGACCTTTGCGATCGTGTTGTTGATGGGCATCATCATCCTGGCGCAGAAGATCGGAGTCGTTTACGCGCGCAACGAATCCGATTTGGTCGGCGCGCCCGCCGACTACCACCAGAAGACGTTGATCGCGCAGCTCGCCGAGACGGTTTTCCATGGATTCCCGATCGGATTCTTCTTTATCACCACGGTCACCGCACTGATTCTGGTGCTTGCCGCCAATACCGCATTCAACGGATTCCCGGTGCTCGGTTCGATTCTGGCGCAGGACCGTTACCTGCCGAGGCAGCTGCACACTCGCGGTGACCGGCTGGCGTTCAGCAACGGCATCCTGTTCCTCTCCGGCGCAGCCATCGCATTCGTCGTGGTGTTCGGCGCTGAGGTGACGAAGCTGATCCAGCTCTACATCGTCGGTGTATTCGTGTCGTTCGTGCTCAGCCAAACCGGCATGCTGCGGCACTGGACGCGGCTGTTGCGTACCGAATCCGATCCGGCGCAACGGGCACGGATGAAGCGTTCACGGGTGATCAATGCAGTCGGCCTCACCGCGACCGGCACGGTGCTGATCATTGTCCTCGTCACCAAGTTCTTCGCGGGTGCCTGGATCGCCATCTGCACCATGGTGGCGATCTTCGTGGTAATGAAATTGATTCGCAAGCACTACGATTCGGTATCCCGCGAGCTCGATCAACACGAATGGGACGGTGTGCTGCCGAGCCGCTCGCATTCGATCGTGCTGGTTTCCAAGCTGCACCTGCCGACCAGGCGCGCACTGGCCTATGCCCGCGCCACTCGCCCGGACACCCTCGAAGCGGTGACGGTGAACGTCGACGAGGCCGATACCAGGGCACTGGTCCGGGAATGGGAGCGTAGCGATATCACCGTGCCGCTCAAGGTGATCGAATCGCCCTACCGCGAAATCACCAAGCCGGTACTCGATTACGTGAAGAGGGTTCGCAAGGACTCACCGCGTGATGTGGTGACCGTATTCATCCCCGAATACGTGGTCGGTCACTGGTGGGAGCAGGTGTTGCACAACCAGAGCGCACTGCGGCTCAAGGGCAGGCTGCTTTTCGTGCCGGGCGTGATGGTGACCAGCGTGCCATGGCAGTTGAGTTCGTCCACCAAGGCCAGGCAGGCGGCCGAAGTCAACGCGCCCGGTGCGGTGCGGCGCGGATACGAGGATCGGTCGTGACCGACTGGCTCGACACCACCTTCGAGCTGCGGCTCGGACCGCCGGGACATGGCGGCTTCTGCGTCGGCAGGCATGAGGGCAGGGTGGTCTTCGTCCGGCACGGGCTGCCGGGTGAGCTGGTGCGGGCGCGAGTTACCGAGGACCGTGGCGGTTCGTTCTGCCGGGCCGATGCTATCGAGATCCTCGAACCGTCACCCGATCGCGTGCCCCCGACCTGCCCGGTGTCCGGGCCGGGCGGTGCGGGTTGCTGCGACTTCTCCTTTGCCACGCCGGTCGCGCAGCGGGCATTGAAGGCGACGGTGGTTGCCGAGCAACTGCGCCGGATCGCGAGGCTGGAACGGGAGATCACCGTCGAGCCCATTGCCGGATACCCCGCGGACGCGACCGGCGGTTGGCGCACCAGGATCCGGTTGGCGGTCGACGCGCGGGGCCGGGCCGGGGTGCACCGGCTGCGCAGCACCGAAGTGATCACCGATCTGCGCTGCCCGCAACCAGTTTCGGGTGCGTTGGACGGGGTAGCCGAGCGCTTGTGGACACCGGGGGCAGAGTTGGTGATCGCGGTCGATGGTGACGGTGTGCGTCATATCGTCGAACTCGCGGTGCCGGTTTCAGCGGGCGGTCGCGCCGGGCAGCGGCGCGGGAGCGATCGGCCGGGCGCGGATCGGCGTGGTAAGGGCCGGCGCGAGGGTGAACGGCCAAGTGGATCGAACGCGCCCCGGGACGGGGAGCGCCGCAATGCCGCGGCGCGGCGTGCGGCGGTGCACGCGACCCGTGAGGAATCGGTTCTCGAGGGCAGCGGTCGCACGGTCGAGTATGTGGCGGGCCGCCGCTGGGATATCTCGGCAACCGGCTTCTGGCAGGCGCATCATGGTGCGGCACAATGCTATTCGGATATCGTCGCGGAATGGTCAGGCGTCGGTTTCGGAGATCTGGCCTGGGATCTGTATAGCGGCGCAGGGGTTTTCGCGGCCCGGCTGGCCGATCAGGTTGGTCCTGACGGGGCCGTGCTAGCCGTGGAATCCGCACGTCCGGCGGTTGCCGATGGCACCGTCGCCCTGCGTGATCTGCCCTGGGTGGATCTGCGCGCCGATCGCGTCGAGCGTTGGCTGGCCGAACAGGGCTCCGCCACACCTGATGTCGTGGTGCTCGATCCTCCGCGGACCGGTGCGGGCAAAGAAGTCGCCGCCGCGATCGGTGCCCACAATGCCGGTCGCATCATTCACATAGGTTGTGACCCAGCCGCTTTCGCGCGTGATCTGAGCCTTTACCAAGCCGCCGGTTTCCGGCTCGCCGAATTGCGCGCCTTCGACGCCTTCCCGGCCACCCACCATGTCGAATGCCTCGCACTTTTGGAGCGTTGAGCGCGAGTTACCGGAATGCGTTGGTGCCTGGACCATCTCGTCATTCGGCGGCCGTGCCGGGTGATCAGTCTCCGTAGATCGGTGGACGACGGTCGCGGCGCGCTCGAATCGCCTCGTCGAAGTTATCGGTGGTGAGACGAACGTAGAGCTGTGCCATGCCCTCGTGCTGCATCTGGGATTCGAAGCTGCCCGCCTCCATACCGCTCCACAGCATGCGTTTGGTGAGTTCGGTGCCGACGCGGCTGAAGCTGATGATTCGTTCGGCGAGGTCGAAGCAGGTCTCCAGGAGCTTCGCGGTAGGAACTGTGCGAGAGACCAAGCCGATCCGCTCGGCTTCTGCGGCGTCGACATCGCGTCCGGACAGCATGATCTCGAAGGCACGGGAGGAGCCGATTGCGCGCGGCAGGAGATAACTGATGCCCAACTCCGCGGAGGTGAGACCGTTATTGATCCCGGCGGCGCGGAAATAGGCGTTCTCGCCCGCGACACGAATATCGGTGGCGACGCTCAAACAGAAACCGCCACCGATCGCGGCGCCATTGATGGCGCCGATAACCGGTTGGTGCATCCGCCGCAGCGTGATCATCACATCGTTGAGCAGATCCATCGAACGCCGCGCCACGTTGGTGATCGTCAACCCCTCGGTGTTGGGCACGCGGCCCGCACTCTGCAGGTCCGCGCCGGCACAGAACCCGTGCCCGGCGCCGGTCAACACTACGACCCGCACGTCGTTGTCGGTGCTGACCTCTTCGAGTGCCGCCCGGAGCGGAATCATCACATCGAATGCCATCGCGTTCATCCGATCCGGTCGATTCAATGTCACCAGCGCGATATGCGGGCGTGGTGTGTCGACGAGCACGAACGACATAGGAACTCCTCATCGGTGACAGCGACGGGGCCACCGATTTCTCAATATAGGTGTGCGTGTCGCCGTGCCACAGCGAATTCGGTCGACCGCGCGGATTACCGGAATGCGTTGACGTCCGGTGTATCTCGTAGCCCGACGTAATCTCGGCAACTCGGCGGTCTCGGCGATCGCCGACCGCTCAATCGAGCTGCCAGGTAGCGCGGACGGTCGCGCTGATTTCGGATTCGCCGAGTTCGACCGGGACCGGTGCGGCGCCGTACCCCTCGGTCATGGGCGCCGATACCGCCCTCAGCCGAGGGGATGCGGGCGGTACGGCGGCGGTGTTCTCCGTGATCTCGAGTACCGGCCCAAGAGCCCGGCCCGCGCGAGTGGCGTACTGCTCGGCCTTGATGACAGCGTTGTCCCATGCCGCGTCGCGGGCCTGAGTGAGCAGGCCGTTCTGGTCGGCGAAATCCAAGTTGAGGCCGCCGAGCCGGACATCGTCACCGCCGGCATCGATACAGTTGGCGATGATGGCCGCGGGTCCTGGGTCGGCGTTCTCGCCGATATCGCGCAGTGCGACGGTCAGATCGGTCGTCGCGAGATAGCCGGTGATCTTCGAACCGCCGCCTTCGACCCAGATGGTTTCGGTTCGCACCGATAGGCCGCTGGTAGCGATGTCGGTTCCCGAAACCCCATTCGAGCGCAGCGAATCGGTGACGGCGGCGACCCGTTCACCGGCCTGTCCATAGGCGAGTGCGACCTTCGCCGCGCGGGCCTCGATAGAAATGGTGACCCGCATGAGGTCGGGAGTGGCGCGGGCGGTGCCTCTGCCGAAGGTGGTCACCGTCCCCGCGGCGGCGGTCTCGCCGGGCTTCTTCTTACTCATGACGCACTCCTGACTATGTCGGATGGTGGCTCAATAGTCGCTGCCGCGTACCGCGATCGCGTGCACCGCGGCATCCATCTGTGCGTAGGCGCCCGCGGCGAGCCGCTCGAGTAGCGCGAGTTTGAGTTCGGGCGCCTGCTCGGTGAGCACGTCGAATCGCCGCGGGCTCAAAACCGCAATGCGCACGGTGCTCTCGGCGCGAGCTTCGTTGACGAACGGGGTGCCGACGAGCATCGGGATCTCCCCGAACGACATTCCGGCCGACAGCGACGCCAGTCGGTGCGTGCGCCCGTCGGCGCCTTCGAAGGTGATCCGTACCCGTCCCTCCAGGATCAGGTAAAGGCCGGAACGGGTGCTGCCACGGCGCGCGATCGCCTCGCCACGGGCGATGGTGCGCACCTCGAAATCCTTTGCCAACCGCGCTCGGTCGTCGGGGCTCAGTGCGGCGAGCACGGGATGGTCCTCGATCGGCAGTGACGTGCACGCCGGTTCGGCGGTGGGCCGATGGTGGTCGAGCACGATGTCCTCGCACCATTCGGTGGCGCTGTCGCGGTCGATGAAGACACGTCCGCGTGGATCGTCGGGAACCAAGCTGGACACCAGGTGACCCATTTTGCTGTCGGGATCGACGATGGCCACCCGGCAACCCGCCGTGGCGAGTTCGGACTGCAGTTCGTTGAGCATATGGATGGCGATCATGCTCACCTCGCCCACTCGCCTCAGGTCAACCACCAGCGCCTCGAGCTCGGCCGCCTGCTCTTCGATCGCGTGCACCGCCCGCTCCGCGCCCGCGAACAACAGATCACCGTGTAGCTCATAGACGCGCGCCCGGTCGCCGTGTTCGGCGAGTACCGCCATCTCGCCGGTCGTGCGCTGGAGTCGTGACGGCACCTCGGCCACCGAGTAGGCGGCCCGGATCGCGGTGCGCGCGGAGCGAGTCACATGGAGGAAATGCAGTTCCAGCCGCCTGGACAGTTCGCGGCAGGCCGCGACACCGCGCACGCTGTTGCCGTGTGCGTCCAGTCGCGGGGAGTAGACGGCGATGCCGATCTGGCCGGGCAGCACGGCGAGGATTCCGCCGCCGACACCGCTCTTGGCGGGCATCCCGACCGTGGTCACCCAGTCACCGGCGGCGTTGTACATGCCGCAGGTTGTCATCACACTGAGCACGCGTTCGGTCAGCGCCGTCGACAAGGCTCGCTCGTGAGTCACCGGGTTGATCCCGTTGTTGGCCAATGTGGCCGCCATCAGCGCGAGATCGTGGCAGGTGATGTCGAGCGAGCACTGGCGGAAATACCGGTCGACCGCCTCGTCCGGATCGGAGTCGATGATGCCGAACGAGCGCAGCATGTAGCCGATGGCACGGTTGCGGTATCCGGTGCGCGCCTCGGAGGCGTATACCGGTTCATTCATCGTCAACTCGCGTCCGGCGAAGCGGGAGAAGCTGCGGCGGATACGTTCGAACTTCTGCGCCGGGTCATGGCCGCTGATCAGCGCGGTCGCGGTGATGGCGCCCGCGTTGATCATCGGATTACGCGGGCGTTCGGTCACCGGGTCGAGGCTGATCTCGTTGAACGGCTCCCCGGAAGGTTCCACGTCGATGTGTTCGGCCACCGCCGCCGGACCCCGATCAGCCAGGGCGAGCGCGTAGGTGAACGGCTTGGAGATGGACTGGATGGTGAATGTGGTGGCGACATCCCCGGTGCCGTAAACCCGCCCGTCGGCGGTGGCCAGGCATAGTCCGAACGAATCCGGTTGCACGGCTGCGAGTTCCGGGATGTAGTCGGCTAACGCGCCGGAGTTCTCGGCCCGGCACAACTGGTAGACGTCGGTGACGATGCGCGCTACGACGCCGGGGTCGACCGCCTGCGGAACCTGATGCTCGGGCTCGGTCACACGATCACTGTAGGCGCGGTAGCGTATGCGGCGGTCGGACATTCGTCCGGCCGAGCGCGTGTCTTCCGGCGGGACCATTCGGTCGGCGATTCGTGTGGAGGCTCACATTTGCACGTCATGACGGCAGGTGACGCCCCGCGCTCGTGTCAGTGCACTGGTGCGGCTCCGTAGACTGATCGGATCAGATGCGCTATCCGGAGGGAGCGAGTTCAGGTGGGAGTGCTTTCCCGGGTCGATGCGCCCGAAGACCTGCGCCGGTTGAATGTGGCCGAGGTGCGGGAGTTGGCGACGGAGATTCGCCAGTTCCTGGTCGAGAAGGTCGCCGCAACCGGTGGGCATCTCGGGCCCAACCTCGGCGTGGTCGAGCTGACCATCGCCCTGCACCGGGTCTTCGACTCGCCGGCCGATCCATTGATCTTCGACACCGGGCATCAGGCCTACGTGCACAAGATCCTCACCGGCCGCAAGGACCAGTTCGACACGCTGCGCAAACAAGGCGGATTGTCGGGCTATCCCAGTCGCGCCGAAAGCGCGCACGACTGGGTGGAATCCTCACACGCCTCGGCGTCGCTGTCCTATGCCGACGGGCTGGCGAAGGCATTCGCGCTGACCGGTCAGGATCGGCACGTTGTCGCGGTCGTCGGTGACGGCGCGCTCACCGGCGGCATGTGCTGGGAGGCGCTCAACAACATCGCCGGTGCGCCCGATCGTCCGGTGGTCGTGGTAGTCAATGACAACGGTCGGTCCTACGCGCCGACCATCGGCGGCCTCGCCGACCGGCTGACCGCGCTGCGGACCCAGCCCGCCTACGAGCACGCGCTCGATACCGGCAAACGGATTCTCAAGAGCATTCCGCGCGTCGGCGAATCCGCGTATTCGATGGTGCACGCGGTGAAGGCCGGCATAAAGGACGCGGTCAGTCCGCAGGAGCTGTTCGGCGACCTCGGGCTCAAATACGTCGGACCGGTGGATGGCCATGACAGTGGCGCACTGGAAGCCGCGCTGCGCCGGGCCAAGGAGTTCGGTGGGCCGGTCGTCGTGCATGTGGTGACCCAGAAGGGACGCGGTTACGAGCACGCGGAAAACCATGAAGCCGATCAGATGCACTCCTGCGATCCGATCGACCCGCTGACGGGCCTGCCGCTCGGCGCCAAGGGGCGCGGCTGGACCTCGGTGTTCTCCGAGGAACTGATCGCCCACGCGCAGCGCCGCGACGACATCGTCGCCATCACAGCGGCCATGCCGGGACCGACCGGATTGTCGGCGTTCGGCGAACGCTTCCCGGACCGCATGTTCGACGTCGGTATCGCCGAGCAGCACGCGATGGCCTCGGCCGCCGGTCTCGCTCTGGGCGGCATGCATCCGGTCGTCGCGATCTACTCCACCTTCCTCAACCGCGCCTTCGATCAGTTGCTGATGGATGTCGCACTGCTGAAGCAGCCGGTGACCGTGGTCCTCGACCGTGCCGGTATCACCGGGAGCGACGGCGCCAGCCATAACGGCATGTGGGATCTCTCGGTGCTCGGCATCATCCCCGGCATTCGTGTGGCCGCACCTCGCGACGCGGGTACGCTGCGCGAGGAACTCGCCGAGGCTCTCGCGGTGAACGACGGTCCCACCGCCATCCGTTTTCCCAAAGGCAGTGTCGTCGAAGATATTTCGGCGGTCGAACGCCTCGACGGCATCGATGTGCTTCGTCTGCCCGACCAAGACGGTGGCTCCGCGCAGACCCAGCGCGGCGACGTCTTGCTCGTCGCGGTCGGCGCGTTCGCCGAATTGGCCCTGCAGGTCGCGGGCCTGCTTGCGCCGGAAGGCATTTCGATCACCGTCATCGACCCCCGCTGGGTTCTGCCGGTTTCCGACACCATTGTCAAACTCGCCGAAAACTACCGCCTCCTGGTAACTCTCGAAGACGGCGGCCTACATGGCGGCATCGGCTCCACCATCTCCGCTCGCCTGCGCACCGCCGGCCTCGACGTCCCCACCCGCGATCTCGGTGTGCCCCAACACTTCCTGGACCACGCCTCGCGAAACCAGGTGCACGAGGACCTGGGCCTGACTGCCCCGGACATCGCCCGCCGCATTACGGGCTGGCTCGACGCCCGCTGATCAGGTCGCCCGCCGCCACTTGCCGGCATCGCCCGGCACCTGCGGTGGAACGCGCCGCGCACTGCGAGGTACGGGAGGGTCCGGCCAGAACGACGTATTCCAGATTGCGGTGGTCCTGTGGGCGAAGCAGGCGGGGTTCGCGCTCGGCGACATCCACGCCATGCTCGCCACCATCGACGTGGCCAGGCGCTCAGAGGTCCTGCGGCATCGGCGTGGCGAGCTGCTGCGCCGATAGGGGAACTCGAGGTCGGCCCGTTATGCGTCGGGCGGCGGCGGAGTCAACGCGACCGTGAGGCCGGGAACAGCGAGTTCACGCTGCCACGGGCGGGCACCGCCCGATTTCAGGAACCCGTCGATGTCGGCCGACAGGTCGGCCGGATCGCCGACCCGGTCGTAGTTCGGCAAGCCGTCCCAGCACAGGCGGCGGACCAGGTCGGGGGAGAGCAGGTTTTCGACGGGGATCGCGTGTTCATCCGACAGCTCGCCCATTGCCGCTCGCGACCTGGTCAGTCTGGCCGCGGCGGCGGCGTCGCGGCGCTCCCAGCGGTTCACCGGCGGCGGTCCATCGTAGGGCTGGCTGAGCGGAGGGAGATCGCTGTCGGGAAGGGCGCGTCCGCGGTCGACGGCACCGAGCCATTCGCGAGAGTATCGGCGTTGACGTGGCCCGCCGAAAACTGGAAGCACGCGCAGTTGGGCGATGGTGCGTGGCTCCGTGGTGGCTGCGGCGACAATCGCCGAATCCGGCAGGATGCGGGCGGGCGCTACGTCACGGGAGCGGGCCAGGGTGTCTCTGGTGGTCCACAGCTCGCGCACGATGGCGAGCTGCCTGGCGCGGCGCAGGGTGTGGATACCTGAGGTGCGCCGCCACCGGTCGGCCTTCGGTGCACCGGGTTCCGCGGTTCGAACATACTCGAATTCCTGTGTGGCCCAGTCTATTTTGCCCTGTTCGCTGAGCGAGGCGGCGACCTCGTCGCGCAATTCCAGCAGCAGTTCGACATCGAGCGCGGCATAGTTCAGCCACTCATCGGGCAGCGGCCGGGTGGACCAGTCGGCGGCACCGTGCCCCTTGCGTAGCGCCCGGCCGAGCAGCCGTTCCACCATCGCCGCGAGACCGACCCGTTCGAAACCCGCCAGCCTGCCACCCAATTCGGTGTCGAACAGTCGCGCGGGGCGCAGTCCGAGTTCGGCGAGGCCGGGCAGATCCTGGTCGGCCGAATGCAGCACCCATTCCAGGCCGTTGACCGCCTCGGCCAGCGGGGCGAGAGCATCGGCGACCGGGATCGGATCGATGAGGAAACTGCCTGCTCCGGCGCGGCGCAGCTGGATCAGATAGGCACGCGCCGAGTACCGGAAACCGGAAGCGCGTTCGGCGTCGACGGCGAGCGGACCGGTACCCGCGGCCAGCGCGGCGGCGGCTTCGACGATCTCACGTGCGGAAGCAAGAACGGGTGGCACGCCCTCGGCAGGGACCAGCAGCGGTTCGGCTGCGTTGTCTTGCGCGGTACTGCCTTGATCGGACTCGTCTGCTTCCGGCATAAACCTGAACTTTACGTGGCGGTCAGCTGTGGTCGTGGCTGGTGTACGACTCTGGCCGAAGATGGGTGATACCGGCAGGCGGTAGCCCGGCCGCGTAGGCGAGCACCTCGCAGAAGGCTTCCACATGCGGTTGCATCTCGGTGGTCACCGCTGTCCAGGACGCGCGCAGCTCCAATTGGTGCGCGCGCGGTGGTCCGGCGATGTCGCCGTAGCGCACCGAACTCGTCGAGGTGACGGTACCGCCGAGCGCGGTGAATGGTTCGTGGCGGGATTCCAGCGCGTCCACCAGCCAACTCCACGCGACCTCGGGTAGCAGCGGATCGGTGGCAAGCGCGCCATCGATGTCGGCCTGGATGTAGGCCACCAGCCGGAAGGTGCCGTTCCAGGCGTCGTCGCCGTCGGGGTCGTGTAGCAGGATTAGCCTGCCGAAGGCATCATCGTCGGAATCGACTGGCACAACAGGGGTTTCGGGGTGTTTGACTTCGGCGCCGAGCGCATAGGAATAGGGAGCGAGGCGTTGCGGCGGGCGGATCGGTGCCAGCTCGATCCGGGGATGTACGGCAGCGGCGCGCATCGCCTCTACCGCAGCGCGAAATTGAGCAGGCTCGCCATTGGGTCCCTCGGTCGGTGCGGCTCCGTCGCGGAAGTCGAGCGGTGTCACAAATGCGACGGTAGACCTAGTCCACCCGGCGCAGTCGGAGGCGCGCCGCTGAACGCAATATGGCGTCTGCGAGCCGTGCATGGCAACGAGGCCGCAGCCTCCCGGTCCGTCGCTGTGGCCGGGCCGCATACGATGACAGAGGTGAACACTTACACCCGCCGCCGGTTGACCGATGCCCCGTTCCTGGCCGCCGCCACCGGCGCCACGCCCAGCCGGCGCCCGGTGTGGTTCATGCGTCAAGCCGGACGCTCGCTGCCCGAGTACCGCGAACTTCGCAAAGGCATCGGTATGCTCGAGTCGTGCTTCGACCCGGAACTGGTGTGCGAGATCACCATGCAGCCGATTCGCAGGCACGGCGTCGATGCGGCGATCTTGTTCTCCGACATCGTCGTTCCGTTGAAAGCCGCAGGCATCGACCTCGATATCGTGCCCGGCGTCGGGCCGGTGATCGCCTCGCCGGTGCGTACCGCCGCCGACGTGCGCGCGCTGCCGAGATTGCGCCCGGAAGAGGTGGGCGCGGTGACCGACGGTATCGAGTTGCTCGTCGACGCGCTCGGCGATACGCCGCTGATCGGATTCGCTGGCGCGCCGTTCACGCTGGCCTCCTACCTGGTGGAGGGGGGACCGAGTAAGAACCACGAGCGAACCAAGGCGATGATGCACGCCGATCCGACTACCTGGCACGAGCTGCTCGGCGTGCTCACCGATATCACCGTCGCCTTCCTGCAGGCGCAGTTGGCGGCGGGCGTCGACGCCTTGCAACTGTTCGATTCATGGGCGGGCGCGCTGTCGCTGGCCGACTACCGCACCTTCGTGCTGCCCCATTCCGAGCGGGTGTTCGCGCAGATCGCCACGGCGGGTGTGCCGCGCATCCATTTCGGTGTCGGCACCGGTGACCTGCTCGGTGCGATGGGGGAGGCCGGTGCGGACGTCGTCGGCGTCGATTGGCGAGTCCCGCTCACCGAGGCGGTGCGGCGTGTCGGCCCCGGAAAAGCGTTGCAGGGCAACCTGGATCCGGCGGTGCTTTTCGCCGGATCGGCGGCGATCGAGTCCGAGGCCCGTCGCATCGCGGGCGAGGCCGATGAGGCGATCACGATGGGCGCGGCGGGCCACATCTTCAACCTCGGCCATGGTGTTCTTCCGGACACCGACCCAGGTGTGCTGACCGCGCTGGTCGAACTTGTCCATGAACTGTGACGCCCTAGGGCCGGGTGTGGACTTCGAGGCAGTTGCCGCGTGGATAGCGGCGCGTCCGCCCCGGCTCGGATCGATGCGGCTGGTGGCGGTCGACGGACCTGGTGGAGCGGGGAAGTCGACGTATGCGCGGCGTTTGGCCGACGTGTGTGGCGCGCGACTGGTGCACACCGACGATTTCGCCTCGCAGGACAACCCTGTCGGCTGGTGGCCGCGCTTGGAGGAGCAACTGCTGCGGCCGTTGGCGGCCGAGCGGGGTGGCCGCTATCAGCGCTGGGACTGGAATGAGCGGGCACTTGCCGAATGGCACGAGGTCGAGCCCGGTGGAACCCTGGTGCTCGAAGGGGTGTCTTCGGCGCGGGCAACGGTGCGCGATCGACTGTCCTTCGCTATCTGGATCGAGACACCGAGGGCCGAGCGCCTCGCGCGTGGATTGGCTCGCGACGGGATCGAGACGCGGCATTTGTGGGACGAGTGGATGGTCGCCGAGGATGAGCATTTCGAGGTGGATCGCACACGCGAGCACGTCGACTTGATCGTGTCCGGGAGTGACCGAACCGACAACTGACCGGTCGCGCAGACAGCGGCTTCGCCGCCCACGATACGGTCACAGGCATGAGAATCGCGGTGGTCGGCGGCGGCATCAGCGGCTTGGTTGCCGCGTATCGATTGCGGCGATCACTGGGACCGCACGCCGATATCACGGTCATCGAGCGAAGCGACCGGCTGGGTGGCATTCTCTACACTGGCGAATTGGCCGGGGGGCCTTTGGATCTCGGTGCCGAGGCATTCGTGGGGCGCAGGCCCGAAGTGCCCGAGCTGCTGCGTGAGCTCGGCCTCGGGTCGCAACTGGTTACCCCTGCGGGGCTGCGCCCGCTGGTCTGGTCCGAAGCCACCGCGCATCCGATGCCGGAGGGGACGCTGATGGGTATTCCCGCGAGTGCCGAATCGATGCGCGGGCTGGTCGACGCCGAAACACTCGCGAGAATCGAAGCCGAGTCCAGCAGTGCGCTGGCCTGGCAGCCGGGTGCGGACATCGATGTCTACAGCCTGGTGGCCGACCGTTTCGGTGCACAGGTCGCACGGCGCAGCGTCGACCCACTGCTCGGGGGCGTATACGCGGGTAGCTCCCGCTCCATCGGGGTGCGTGCCGCGCTACCCACGCTGGCCGCGGCACTCGACGCCGGTGCGCCCAGCCTCACCCATGCCGTCGCCGCCGCGATGCCGCCGCCGTCGAATGCGCCGGTCTTCGGTGGCATCCGTGACGGCTATCGGGTACTGCTGGAAGCTCTTTCGGCCCGTTCCGGCGCGAAATTCGTCACCGCGTCGGCCGCGACCCGCCTCGACCGGGACTCGAACGGCTGGGTCGTCGACCCGGTGGGTGCGGTAGATGCGGTGGTGCTCGCCACCCCGGCGCCCGTCACCGCGGCTCTGCTGCACACCATCGCTCCAGCCGCCGCTAGACCTGCTTCGGAGATCGAACTGTCGTCCTCTGTCGTTGTCGCCCTTGCGCTTCCGCGTGATACCGCGCTTCCGGTCAACTCCGGCATCCTCGTCGCCACCGGAGAACCGCTGCGCGCCAAAGCCTTCACCCTATCGAGCCGCAAATGGACCCATCTGTCCGAACGCGAAAATGCCTCCGTCCGAATCTCGTTCGGCAAATTCGGTGACGACTCGACACTGGCCTGGTCGGACGCCGACCTGATCTCCGCGGCCGCCGAGGACCTCGCCACCGTCACCGGTGCCACTATCGAACCGCTCGATGCACTGGTTCGGCGCTGGCCGGGCGGACTCGCCCAATATGGGCCGGGGCACACTACCCGGGTCGCCGAAATAGAGTCCGCGGTAGCCGATTTCGCCGGTTTGGCCGTTGCGGGCGCGTATCTACACGGCGTAGGTGTTCCTGCGTGCGTGGCATCCGGTACCGCTGCCGCTCATCGCATCGCCGACTCTGTCGGGCACCTCGGCGGGGGATAGCTCGACGAAGCGGCCATCTCGCCAGATAAGCACCGGATGTCGCGGCAACACCGGATCCATGCGCCGATCGGTTCGATGATGCCGCGCGGGTGCGACCTGGTCGAGCTCCGGTGTTCCCACAGTGGCACGATGCATGTTATGGCGAGACTCGACTATCAGGCCCTCAACTCCACCATTCGTTACCTGATGTTCTCGGTGTTCCGGGTTCAACCGGGTGTGCTGGGGGAGGAGCGAGCCAAGGCTGTCGCGGACGCGCAGGCGTTCTTCGATGGGCTCGGTGATCGGGATGTGGTTGTTCGCGGCATCTATGACGTCGCGGGGCTGCGCGCCGACGCCGATTTCATGATCTGGACGCACGCCGAGCGGATCGAAGATCTGCAGGCCGCGTACGCGGATTTCCGCCGCACCACCGAGTTGGGGCGTGCCAGTACTCCGGTGTGGAGCAATGTGGCCGTGCATCGCCCCGCCGAGTTCAACAAGAGCCATATCCCGGCGTTTCTGGCCGATGAGAAGGCCGGGAACTACATCTGCGTCTACCCATTCGTGCGGTCCTATGAGTGGTATCTGCTGCCCGACGACGAGCGGCGCAAGATGCTCGCCGACCACGGCAAGGCCGCACGCGCCTACCCGGATGTGCGTGCCAACACCGTCAGCTCATTCGCACTCGGCGACTACGAGTGGGTCCTTGCCTTCGAAGCGCCCGAATTGCACCGCATTGTGGATCTCATGCGTGATCTGCGAGCTACCGAGGCTCGCCTGCATGTGCGAGAGGAAGTGCCGTTCTACACCGGCCCACGGGTCGAGGTGGACAAGCTCATCGCCGCACTCCCCTGACGAACCCGGAACGCAACCCCTAGAAATTGGGGGCATGCGAAACCGGAAGGTCTGTACGTATCCTTCCGGTCAGCGTCGAAAGCCGACTACTCTGCTGCGGTGTCCGAGGGGTGCAGCCGCAGCGCGACAGAGTTTATGCAGTAGCGCTTGTCGGTAGGCGTGTTGTACCCCTCGCCCTCGAACACGTGGCCGAGGTGGCTGTGGCAGTTCGCGCACAGCACTTCGACTCGGCGCATGCCGAGCGTGTCGTCGGAACGCAGGATGACCGCCTCGGACTGTGCCGGGTCGAAGAACGACGGCCAGCCGCAATGGGAATCGAATTTCTCTGTGCTGCGGAACAACTCGGTCCCGCACGCCCGGCAGGTGTAGACACCCTCGGTCTTGGTGTCGGTGTACTCGCCGACGAACGGGCGTTCGGTGGCGGCCTGCCGCAGCACCGCGTACTCCTCGGGATTCAGCTTGGCCTTCCACTCCTGTGGCGTCAGCTGGATGCGCGGCGCGGGCAGGGTCGTGTCAGCGTCAGAACTCATTGCTCCACGCTAATAGGTTTTCGCCGATGTCGCCGCACCCCGGGACGCTACTTGACCACGCCCGCCGGTGGTTCGGCCCGGATCTCGCCGCGTTCGGTGCCGTCAGGCGCGGCGGTTTCGGGGTCGAGGCGCGGTGACAATGGGGTTCGCCCCTGCTCATCGGGCGCTTCGGGCGCCGAATCCACCCAAGTGGGGTCGATGCCGAACTGCAGACGTCCGTCGCGTCGCGCGGCGAGATAGCGGTCGCCGAGCACGCAGAAGATCACGATGAGCAGCAGACCCCAGCCGAAGGTGATGCGGAGGTATTCCAAGTTTCGGCCGATGCCCTGCCAGCGATCCGAGAGCCATTTGTCGTAGGACATGAATCCGAATACCGCCAGCCAGGCCGGCCAGTTGCGCATCACCGAGTTGCGCAGCACCACCGACATCAGCAGCGGGAACATCATCATCGAGTAGTACATCTGCCCCAGCGAGGAGAGCAGGAACCACGCGGTCATCAGCACGCCGGAGGAGGTAGTTATGAAGAACAGCTCGTCCTCGCGGTAGTAGCGGTAGAGCAGCCACAGCGAGATGGCGACCATGATGCCGAAGACGATGCGCACACCCCAGGTCATCCACTCCGGCAGACCGTAGTAGGCGGCGTTTCCAACGACCGCGCTGTTGAAGTAGTCCCTGGACTCCGCGAGGTATCGGACCGTGTGGGTGAAGAATTTGCTCGCATCCTTCGACAGCGGCCATGCGATAGCCGTCAACGCGACCGGCACGCCGATCGCGGTATAGAACACCCGCCACTGTCCACGCGCGGCCGCGATCAGGATCAGTGGCGCGAGCGTCGGTTTCACCGCGATGCTCAATCCGAGTACGGCCCCGGCCCATAGGTCGCGCCGACTCAGCAGCAGGTGGATGAACAACAGCTCGGCCAGCAGGATACAGCCGTTGACATTGGTGAAAATCAGTGTGTTGGTGACCGTTTCGGAGATGAACATCGCGAACAGCAGCACTGGCGCTGCGATCGAGGACAGGGTGAACTTGAACAGCTTCAACAGCAGGTACCACGCGATGAGGATGGCGATCGCGTTCAACAGGATGAAGCACCAGCGCGACTTCTCCGGGTCGATGATGGCCAGCGGGGCGATCATCAGCGTGCCGCTCGGTGGGTACAGGTAGTGCGGATCGACCGAGTCGAAGTTTGCCGTGTACACCGGTTGGCCGTTGAGGAATGCCTTCGACGCCTTGTAGACCGGCGCGAAATCATCGGTGATGAACCCGTTGACGGCCTTGATGAAGACCCGGTTGAGCACGGTCATGACCGCCAGGGGCCAGAGTGCGAATTTGATCGCTTCGGCGGTAGTACGAGCGGTGCGTGGCTCGAGCTGTCGAAGTAACACTGGGGCACGGTACACCGGATCAGGTCCTGACGGTTGCCGGGACCTGTCCGCCGCGCCGAATCATGGCGTTATGCGGGGCACGCGGTCGCGTCCGCCGGTAGTTTGGCATCCTTCAGGTAGGCGAGTAGAGCCTGCTGCGCGCACCCGGAATGGCTGAAGACCGGATGGCCCCATCCGTGCCACGTCATCGAGGCATGGCGAGCGCCCGCGGCGCCGAGCACACCGGTGACCGACGCTTTTCCACCGTCACCCACCACGGGGTCGGCGACCCCGCTCAGGACGAGAACTGGCAGATTGAGCTGGGTCGGCATGGGCGGCGCGTCGGTCGCGGGCCAGGCGGCGCAGTCCATCATGGCAATGGCAGCGGATTTACCGAATACCGGATACTTCTGGCCCCACTCGGTGCTGAGTTCCTTGGCCCGGGTCGGGCTCGGCGGTGTCTGGTTGTCGGTGCAGCGGTTGACGAATTGACCGTCGGCGGCGGTAGCGGCGGATTCGCGCAGGATGAGGTTGTTGAGCGCGCCCCGGTCACCGCGGTCCGCGGCCGACAGCGCGTCGGCTAGTTCGGCGATGTGGGTGGTCTGATCGGCGCGTGGGCTGCCGAGGAAGCCGGATATCCCCGTCAACAGTGCGTTCGCGGAGATATCGCCGAGTTCGCCGATGCTCGCCCGGTTGACCAGGTCGTTGATCGCGGCGCGCGGGTTGGCGCCGAGCGAACAATAGATCCCCGTGCAGCGCTGGGCGAATGCGGTCAGAGCCGCCTCGGCGCCCTGGACCTGCTGTTCGGCGCGGGTGGTCGCGTCGGCGCCGATCGCCTCCGGGGAGTCGAGGACCAGGCGCGAGAGGTGGTCGCCGTACCGGCGGGCGTAGCTGAGCGCGACCTTGGCGCCGTTACCGCTGCCGAGTAGATCGATGTGGTCGACCTGCCACTGTTTGCGCAGTTGCTCGATGTCGTCGGCGGCGTGCGGCGCGTCGAAGGTGCCTTCGTAGGGATGCAGGAAATCTCGGCAGGCGATCACGGCGTCCTGGCTGAATTCGGTGACCGCCTCGGCGGGATCACCTGCGCCGGGAGCGAATTGGGCGTTGTCGGCCAGACCACTGCGTATCTCGGGTGGCAGACAGTCGATAGGTTGCGAGGTGCCGAGGCCGCGCCGGTCCACTGCGACGATCGGACGGGTGGTCAGCAGCCCGCCCGCCGGCCCGACGGCGAGCCCGGCCAGCGTGGCGGAGGAGGAGCGATCCGAGCCGGAGGTGAGCACCAACGGGGCGGCGTCGGCCGGGGTTTGCGGCAGCCGGGCCCGCATCGCGCCAGTGCGGAAGCTGCCGAGCACACCGCCCGACCCGTCGATCGGGGTCGAGTATTCGGCGCATTCGAGGACCAGCCCGGCCGGTGCCGGGCCGAGGCCGAGTAGATCGACCGTCGGCGTGGTGCAGTCGCGCCAACTGAGATCGGTCTTGGGTTTCTCGGCCTGTGGCGGCGCCGCCGCAGCCGAGGTGGTGGCGGGCCCCCCTACAGCGGGCGCGCGCTCGACGGCAACGCCTGGGCGATCGGAGGGGCCCGCACCGCATCCGGCGATCATGATCGAGAGTGTCGAGGCCGCCACGACGGCCCGAGTCCAGCGCATGCGTTACACCCTGCCAGGTTCCGGCTGTTGTTTCACAAAGCGGCCGTAGATGGCCACGTCTGGGTGGCCACGTCGCCCGGAGCCGACGGAGTTCTGGTCTCTCGCGGGTCAACGGCGGCGGACCCAACGGGTGAGGACCGTGCCGTCGTCGTCGAGCAGGATGTGCTTACGCGCCATCAGGGTGCGGAAGTCGTGTGCGGACAGGGAAATTCGACGGCCGGCGCCACCGACGAGCATCGGCGCGGTGGTCAGGCACAGCTCGTCGACGGCGTCGGCCTCGAGCATTTCACCGAACAGATGCGGGCCGCCCTCACACAGCACGCGACGCAGGCCGAGTTCGTCGAGCGTGCGCAGCAACGCCTTCGGAGTCACCGCGATATCGCCCGCCTCGATGACCCGTGCGCCCGCGTCGGTGAGCCGTTGTTTGCGCTCTTGCGGTGCGGCGGCGGTCGTGATGATCAGTGGCGGGACGGTCGCGTCCGTGCACAGGCGTGAGCCGGGTTCGACCGAGGCGCTCGCGGTGAGCACCGCGATCGGTGGTGGCGCGCCGTCGCGTTCTCCGCCGAGTCCGCGATCGTAGAGACTGCGGCGTCGCGGTGGATCGGTGTGGGCGCCGCCGTAGTTTTCCGCGCGCACGGTGCCGGCACCGACGAGGATGACGTCCGCGAGCTCGCGCAGTATCAGGAACACCGTTTTGTCCGCGGGAGTGCCGAGCCCTTCTGACAGCCCGCCGCTGGTTGCCGCGCCGTCGATGCTGGATATGAAATTGGCTCGGACCCAGGGCGCGTCGAGTTGCGCGGGGTAGGAGTACAGGTCGGCGAGCTCGCCCTGGCTCAGACCTGTGAGCTGGATCGCATTGCGGATACGCTGCATGAAACAACATCACACCACGTCATTAGGCTCCGTCTATGCAAGAACGCCTTGTCGAGCGCCATCCGGAGGTTCCGGCAGACCAATTGGTCGCCCAGATGGTGCCCCCGCCCATGTTCGACGAGGTCAGTTTCGCCTCCTACATTCCCGACCCCGAGGAGCCGAGCCAAGCGGCGGCGGTTGGCAAGGCCGAGGATTTCGCCGGTCAGGTCGCCAAGATTCACCAGGCCGCCAACAAGAAGAGCCTGTTCGGCAAGAAGAAGCCGATCAGCGGAGCTGGGCTCTACCTCGACGGTGGCTTCGGTGTCGGCAAGACCCACTTGCTTGCCTCGATCTTCCACAACGCGCCGACGCCGAAGTCGTTCGGAACCTTCGGTGAGGTCACCAATCTCGTTGGCGCACTCGGCTTCAACAACGCCGTCGAGCGGCTCGCGGCCAACAGCGTGCTGTGCATCGACGAATTCGAACTCGACGACCCCGGCGACACCATGCTCGTCTCCCGGCTGCTGACCGAGCTGTCAGCGCGCGGGGTCTCCATCGCGGCGACCTCCAACACGCTGCCGGGTCAGTTGGGTGAGGGCCGCTTCGCCGCGCAGGACTTCCTGCGCGAGATCAAGAAGCTCGGTTCCATATTCGAGGCCGTTCGAGTCGACGGACCCGACTACCGTCATCGCGATCTGCCGCCAGCGCCGGAACCGATGTCGCCGGAGTCGCTGAGCGAAAGGGCCGCTGCCACACCGGGTTCCACACTCGACGAATTCGAAGCGCTGCTGAAGCACCTGAGCACCCTGCACCCGTCGAAGTACGGTGCGCTGATCTCCGGCGTCAACGCGGTGTTCATCTCGAACGTGCACCAGGTCGACGACCAGGCGGTTGCGTTGCGGATCGTGGTGCTGGCCGACAGGCTCTACGACGCGAGCATTCCGGTGACCGTGTCGGGTGCCAAGCTCGACGAGATCTTCTCGCCGGAAATGCTCGAGGGCGGTTATCGCAAGAAGTATCTGCGCGCCATTTCGCGACTGCTGGCGCTGTCACGTTTCGAAGCCGCCGCGGCCTGATAGGAGCACCAGTCATGGTCAGTCGTTCGGTTCGTGGTCCGGTGGCAATTGCCGCCGGCCTCGCCGTGGCCTTCGGGCCGGTGGCCGGTGTGGCGGTCGCCGACCAGCCCAGCGCGTCGGCCGCGGCGTTCGATCGCTCACTGAACCTGCAGGGCGTTCAGAATGCCAGGGACGTGGGCGGCTACCGCACCGTCGACGGTCGATCGGTGCGCACCGGTCTGGTGTACCGCACCGGCCAACTCAACAACGCGACGTCCGCCGATCTCACCAGCCTGACCCAGCGTCAGGTTCGGTATGTGGACGATCTGCGTACCGCGTTCGAACGCGCCATCGGTCCCGACAAGGTGCCTGCAGGCGCGACCGTGCACACCGCTGATGTCATCGGTCAGGCGCCGCCCCAGACGCTACTCACCACGTTGACCGGCGGTGACGACCTCTATCGTGCGTTCATCACCGCGCCGGGCGCCAGCGAGGCGTTCGCCTCGGTGCTGCGCGACATCATCGACACCGATGACGGCGCGGTGCTGTTCCACTGCACCGCGGGCAAGGATCGCACCGGCTGGACGGCTGCGGTGCTGCTGAGCATCCTCGGAGTCGACCGGGACACTGTGAACCAGGACTACCTGCTGTCCAACCGGTACCGCAACGCGAGCGCGAACGATCCACTCAACAGTGTCCAGCAGCCGTGGCTCGACGCCGCATTCGACCAGGCCGACCAGACCTATGGCAGTTTCGACAATTACGTGCGCGACGGCCTGAAACTGTCCGCAACCGACGTTGCCGCACTGAAGGCAAAGTTACTGGCCTGAGCTGTGTTGGGCCACCGAACCGATCACGACTCCGGCCGCGGTCACCGCGCCGACCCTGGTCCTGGCGTGCGCCGCTGACCTGTTCGCCGCCGAACCCGAGCGGCCGGCCGCCGCGCTGTCCGGCGGCACCCTGAACGTGGTGCCCGGCGACCATCTGATGGCCGTGATCGCCCCTGGCTTCCATAACGCCCTGGTGGACTTCGTGAAATGAGTCAGAACACCAGCCGCATGACGAAGTCGTTGTGCAGTTGATTGCCGACATGGAAGGTTTTGGTGCCGACCGGAGTGAATCCGTGCTTGGCGTAGAAGCGCTGAGCGCGAATGTTGTCCTGGTTGACCCCGAGCCACACGCCTGCGGCGCCGACGGCCCGAGCGCGTTGCAGGGCGGCAAGCATCAGGGCCTTTGACACCCCGCTGCCGTGGTGGCCTGGCAGCACATACATCTTGCTGATCTCGATGACCGGGTGCAGATTCACTGCCTCGGCGACCTCGGGGTCGGCCGGAACCCCGACGTGCAACATCGCATAGCCGACGATGTCATCGTCCGCGACGGCCTTGAGTACGGTCCGGGTGGGATCGGTCAGGTATTCGCCGAAGCGCTCGCCGGACAAGACATCGCTGATGAAAATGTCGATGTCGTCGACGGTGGCGTTGGGTGGGCAGGCAAGTGGAAAGGTCGCGGCCGCAACGTCACTGAGGGCCTCGGCGTCCCACAGTCCGGCCCGGTCGACGGTGACTGGGATGTTGCTCATCCGTCCAGTACAGCATGATCACTGCCCGCCGCGCGGAAGGAACCCGCTTCGGAACGAGAATGGAATACGCGGGCGAGCGCGATCAGAATCGCGGCGAACAGCAGCGGAATCGCGAATCCGACACGGTGACCGAAGCCCGCCGCGATCGCACCGACCAACCCGCCACCGAGCAGTGTGCCCGCGTAGTTGAACAGATTCAGTCGCGCCATGAGCGCGTCGAGTGCGCGTCCGCTGGTGAGCTGTCCTGCCTCGCTGAAACACAGCGGCGCGATGACCGGCATGCCGAGGCCCGCGATCATGAAACCGATAATCGCGACCACCGGAACCGGCGCGGCGACTACCACAGTCAGCCCGGCCACGCCGATCGCGGCGGCGACCTGAACCACCCGGCGCGGTCCGAAGCGTCGCACCAGGATATCCCCGGTGAGCCGGGCAATCAGCGAGGTGCCCTGATACGCGGCGAGCGCGAGCGCGCCGGTTGCCGAGGTGGCCAGCAGGTCGTCGGTCAGATACAGCGCCGACCAGTTGCCGACGGCGAGATCGATCGCGAACACTAGCGCCATCGCGATGCCGAACGCGAGATATGCCGATAGCGCGACCGTGCCCGCGGATTCCGGCGGGTTGGATGCTGTGGGTTCGCTGCCGGGCGGGGACGGTTCGGCCTCCGCCTCGTCGCTGCCCAATAGCCGCGGACCGAGCAACGCTCCGAGCGCAAGCACGATGCCCGCCGCTGTCAGCACGGATTCGCGCAGCGTGACCTCCATGGCCTCGCATCCGGATACGAACAACGCACCGCCGATCGATCCGGCGCTCCAGGCCGCATAGAACGACGCCAGGATGAACGTGCCGTAGCCGTGCTGGATGAACACCGCCTGCATATTGGTGCTGGCGTCGACAATGCCGACCGCGATCCCATAGCACCCGAGCGCCACAAGCACCACGATCTTGTTCGGCGCCATGGCCAGGCCGCAGCCGGTGATCGTGATCGCGAGTAGGCCGATACGCAGTGTGGTGCGGCTCGACCAGCGCAGCGCGAGCTGTTCGGCGGCGACAGTGCCGGCACCCGCGAGCAGTGAAACCAGTACCACCGCCCCCACGATCCATCCGTCGGATAGACCGAACCGCTCCTTCTGCTGGGGCAATTCGGTCAACACCACAGCGAAGAAGAAGCCCTGCAACCCGAACGCGACAGAGTTCGCGATCCGGGCGCTGCGCAGTGCAGGCGCAATCGAACTCATTTCCGGAGAGTAGCGGCACCGGTCCTGCCACATGCGTAAATTCGGCGGGTATCTCGCGGGTACGCCTGTGCCACAGGGAAAATCGGACGATTCTCGGCGCGAGACTGCTATGACGAGCGGCAGTCGTGGAACATGGCGTAGAAGACTCGATCGGACGAACGGGGTGTGCAAACTCACCAAGGAATGACGATCGGGTGCCCGCGGGCACCATGGTCAGCTGTTCCACTTCGGCGGCGGTGTGCGCCGCTGTATCCGTCCGGGCTTCTCGCTCATGGAAGCCACACCGGTGCTCCGCGAAATCCTGATTCGCTACAGCGTGGCGGTGCCCGTGGGCGCGCGGCCCGAACGTGGGCATGCACAAAACATCGCTACAGTGCCGCGATAAGGCCCGAATTGTCCTGACTCCCCGTTCGCTCGCGGGAAATACGACCGGCGCTTTGCCGCGTGCGCGCGGGGGACGTAACCTCCTCCGCATGACTAGCGGGAACCGCGTCGCGATCGTAGGTGCGGGCATCGCAGGGCTAGCCTGCGCGAAGGTGTTGGGACAGGAGGGTTTTCCGGTCGAGGTATTCGACCGGACGCCGGATGTCGGCGGCGTATGGAGCGCCACCCGCCGGTACCCGGGTTTGCAGGCGCAGAACAGCAAACACAGCTACCACTTCTCCGACTACCCGATGCCCGGCCACTATCCGCAGGTGCCCGACGGGCAGCAGATGCAGGACTATCTGGACGGGTATGTCCGGCACAATAATTTGGGACACAATCTGCGGCTCAACACCGAGGTGGTCGCCGCCGACCCCGTGGATAGCGGCTGGCTACTCGAGGTCCGCGACGAGGGCGGTGTCCACCGTGCCTCCTGCGATCACCTGGTGATCGCCAACGGCGTCTTCAGCGATCCCGCGGTCCCGGACTACGCCGGTGCCGACCAATTCCGCCGGGCAGGCGGACAGCTCGGGCACGCCTCGGATTTCCATGATGTCGAAGCCGTGCGCGACCGGTCGGTCGTGGTGGTCGGATACGGCAAATCCGCCTGCGATATCGCCGAGGCCGTCAGCCATGTCGCGGCCTCGACCACCGTGGTGGCGCGGCGACTGATGTGGAAGATGCCGCGCAAGCTGGTCCGCGGACTGGACTATGAGCGATTGACGATGACCCGGATGGGTGAAGCGCACTTCCGATACCAAGAACTCGGCCGGATCGAACGCTTCCTGCACGGCAGCGGGGTCTCGTTCCGTGATGCCAACCTCGACACCATTCAGGAAATGGTCACCAAGCGGACGAAACTACGTGAGCTCGGTCTGGTGCCCGAAGGCCGCTTCGAGGAGATCGCCGAAAGCACCGTCAGCCTCGTCACCGAGGGGTTCTACGATCAGGTCGAGGCGGGTCGTATCGCGGTCTACCGTGACTCGACCATCACCGAAATGCTCGCGGGCGCCAACGGAACCGGTGTGCAATTGTCCACCGGAGAGGCGATCCAGGCCGATATCGTGGTGTGCGCCACCGGGTTTCAGCAGCGGGTGCCGTTTCTCACCCCCTACGTGCAACGCCAGCTCACCGACGACGACGGCAACTTCCGTCTCTATCGCCAAATCCTGCCGGTCGGTGTCCCGAACCTCACCTTCGCCGGTTACAACTCTTCGGTGATCAGCGCGCTCAACGCCGAGGTCGCCGCGCACTGGACCGCCGCACTGCTCACCGGACGACTGAACCCGCCCACACCCGATGACATGCGCGCCCAGGTTGATGAACGGCTGGCCTGGATGGCCGAACGCACCCACGGCCACCACGCGCACGGTACCGCCATCACGCCCTTCTCGATCCACAACCTCGACGAGATGCTCCGCGACATCAATTATCGGCTGCCCCTGCGCACCCGCTTCGCCCAATGGTTCCGTCCGATCAAGCCGTCCTCCTATCGCGGGTTGGGTGCGGGCCGGGGGAAGGCGAACGAGACAACGCGGGGAGTGCAGGTTCCGGCAGCCATTTAGGCGGCTGCCCCGCGCTGCGCCCGGCCCGCACCGTTGGGCGAGCGCGGGCCGGGACCGGAATCTCGCCGCGCGGCGCTCGTGGCCGTCCACGCTGAGGGCGGCTGCGGATTATCGCCAGTGTAATGCCGACAGTCACACTTTCCGTTTGTGATAATCCGCAAGTGGACGCTCTCGACATGAATCTGCTGCTGGCCCTGGATGCTTTGCTGGACACCAATAGCGTCACCCAGGCTGCCGAGCGACTGCATACCTCCGCGCCCGCGATGAGCAGGACGTTGGCACGACTGCGGCGTGTGCTGGGGGATCCGCTGCTGGTACGGGCGGGCCGCACGTTGGTGCCGACACCTCGCGCGCTGGAATTGCGTTATGAGGTAGGCGTTTTGGTGCAGCAGGGCCGAGCGCTGCTCACCCCCCGTGGTGCGCTGGACCCCACCACGCTGAAACGAAGCTACGCGGTGCGGGCGGGTGACGCCGTGCTCGGCGAACTGGCGACGCCACTGTTGACTGCGGTGCGTGCCCAGGCGCCCGGAGTGACGCTGCATTTCCTGCCGGACAGCCTCGAGGGCGGCGCGGCATTGCGTGATGGTCGTGTCGATCTCGAGGTAGGCGTCATCGATCAGACGGATCCGGAAACGGTGGTCGCGCGCGTCATCGGCGACCGCGTCATCGGCGTCGCCGCCCCTGAGCATCAATTGAGTACCGAACGCGTGACGGTGGCCCGTTTCGCCGCGGCTGCCCATCTCAGCGTCTCGCGCATTGGCCGGGCCCGCGGGCCCATCGACGACCGCTTGGCCCTGCACGGCCGCACCCGGCGCGTCGTGGCCACCGTCCCGAACCTGACCACCGCCCTGCTGGCGGTCCGTTCCGGTGACGTCGTCTGCCCCGCCCCCGCGGGCCTGACCGCGTCGACCCTCGCCGCATTAGGCTTGCGGGCCTTCGAAATCCCGCTCCCGCTGCCCGAAGTGACCATCGCCATGGCATGGCACCCTCGCAATACCGCCGACAACGGCCACCGCTGGCTACGCGAACTCGTCCGCACCGCCCTTACCCGCATCACAGATCCCGCGAAAGGCAAACCACCGTGAATTCATGAGGCCGATGGCGCGATCAGGGGTCACTCGAGCGTGCCCTGGTGAGGGTGAATGCCCTCAGCCCTCGGTCCGGACGGCAAAATGCGGGTCTATACCGGGCATTTCGACCGGTGCGTCGGTCTGTTCGGTGCGGGCGCCGAAGGGGCCGTTGCGTTTGAGTTCGTCGAGCATCGCCTGGAGCTTGTCGACGTGCGAGGTGTCCTCACCCGCGGCGCGATGGGCGCCGGGGGGCAGGGGGCTCTCGTCGGTGGGAGGCGTGGTCATCCCGGTATCGGCGCGGGAGGCCGGGGGTGGTTCGAGTCGGCCGTTGCCGGACCCGGCCGCGCCATGGTCGGTATGGTTTGTGGCCGTTGGGGATTCGAGTTGGCCGTTGCTGGCCGGTGTGCTGTAATCGGCCCAGTCGGGCCGGGGTGTCGCGGTGGAGGCCGATGGAGACGGAGGCGTCAGGCGGGGCGGGGCGGACTCGGAGCTGTGCGGGTTCGGCACGGCATCCGGCCACTCCGTACCGTTACGCGCGGCAGCGGGGTCGATCCGCTGGTTGCTGAGCGTCGGTGCCGCGGTGTCGACCCGGCCATTGCGCGGACCGAAGGTCTCGTTGTGTGTCGCGGGACCGAAGGGCTCGATGGTTTCGCTCCGCGCGGTGTCGACTCGCGACGTCCGTGGCGTGATGGTCGCGGGCCCGTGCTGCGTTGCGGGCGTGCCGGATTCGGCGCGCTCGCCGGTCGCGGCGGGGTCGCGACGGGCGCTGCGCGGCAACGGCGAACGCGGCAGCGTCGACGTCGTGGCCGCCGGAGATTCGAGCGGAGTGCTCGGTGCGCGCTCGGGCTGGATATCGGACACGACGGGTGTACCGGTCTCGCGGTTGTTCGTGCGTGTGGGTAGCGGCGCGGGCGCCGAACGGCCGTTGGCACTGCTGGATTCGGTCGGCGCGGCGGTCACGGTGCTGCCGGATTCGACGCGCTCCACCCGGGTCTCCAGGTTCGAAATGTCATCCCCGGCACGGAAAGCCCAAGCCTCGAGCTTCGCCAGGCGCTCGACCACGTCACGGTCATCGCGATCGTCGACGTGGGCGGCCACAGCATCAAGCTTGTCGCTCACCTCACGCAGGGTTGTCGCGAGGCTCGACAAGAGCGTGCCGATCGGCTCGCCATCCTGCTCGCCGTGGTCCATTCCGTTACCTTCTTCCCCGTATGTGCCCGAGCTGCGCTCGTGGCCGGCCGATTCTATCCGCCGATCGTTCGATACGCGGCCCGAGGCGCCAGAGATCAGTGGGCAACGGCACTTTCGTTCGGCGGATACGCCCGGTCGGGCTACACCCTGTCTTGGGCTGACGCTCGGCCGAGATCGTGATGATCAGGCGGGTCGAGAATCGCGATCGTTGCTACCCCGACCCGATGCCCTGATGTCGGCTCGAACGGCAGCGTACGACACCCTCGTGTGATCCTCATCGCCGGGCCGCGATGGGCGTGTGGTGAATTCTTGTTGTGGTGCTCTCGATCGGGCGCTCGAAATCGCTTGTGACGCACCGTGCATCGGCAGGTTCGGGGTGATTCTCGGTATACGGCGCACCCGAGCGCGGGGTAGCGGGGGCTGGCGGGAGCGGGAAGTCTGACGCACTCTTGATCTATGGCGTAGGTCTGTAGATCTACGATGGTGTTTTGTGTAGGGGAGTGGTCGCGTGAGGACGAAGCAGCGAGCAGACAATGCTTGTGGGCGTCGGGCGATGCTCGCCGAATTGGGCATCTCGGATGGTCGAGCGTCAGGAGCCGGGGTTTCGGTAGCGCGTACTTCCGAAGTACGTGTCGGCGAGAGCGCTGAGGGTGCGCGAGGACCGCTGCCGGATGGGTCCGGTTACGCCTGCCGGTGCCCCGAGTGTGTGGATGCGCAATGGAACACCCGCCGACTGAAATATTGGCTGGCCGCGCGGTTACTCGCCTATGGCGCCGATGAGGCCGAAGTCGATCGGCGGGTCGGCGATATTCCCGTCGACGTCTACTGGCGGGTCGGCGACCGCGAGTACGCCATCGAGGTGCGCAGTGGTGCGCTCGATCGTGGCCTGGCGCAACGCCATACCGATCGGCTGCGCGAGGCGGGCTGCGCGGGCGTGCTGTGGCTGTGTGCCCCTGGCTATTGGGTGGCGCATCTGCCCGCACTCGGAATCGCTGATTTCGCTCCGCCCGCCTGCGACTACCTGATCGATATCGGCATGCTGGACGCCGCGCACAGCGCGGTGGCGCTTCCGCGGCGTGAGCCGTACGAACTGCGCAACTTTCTCGAGGGCTGGGTGGCCGGCGATATCGCCTGGGGCTACCGTGACACGACGACCGGAGGATGGGCGAGCGTGACCGACTGGGAGCATCACACCAGAACACAGGCGGGCGTCATCGCCCGCCAACGCCAAGAGTTGGTCAATCAGCGCACCACCCTCGCGGTGTCCCGGAAAACGGTGCGGGATAAGCAGAAGCAGATCATGAAGCTCACCGCGCGCCTGGAACGCTCCGCGGAATCCACCCAGGAGCACGCCGACGCGCTGGCCGCGGCGCAGCGCAAACTCGCCGACCACCATCGCCTCGACACCAGCTTGCGCGTCACCATCGGCAACCTGCATCAGACCATCAATCACTGGCAGCTGATCACCTGCTGCGCGATGATGCTGATCGTCACCCTCATCGCGGCGGCGATGGTGCTTCGCTGATCGGCGTCTACCCTCAGCGCGTGGCGGTCAATCGGAACGGCGCACGCTCCCAACGCCATTCGTTGCGCAACACCAATGCGATGAAGTCGAGCATGTCGAGCTCGGTCTCGGTTTGCCACTGTGCGACGGCGGGCCAATAAACCGGACCGCGATCGACCAACTCTCGTAGTCGGCTCTCGGCCTGCCGGTCAACAGACCTGCCGTGCAACTCCGCTATCCCGCTCCGGCTTCCGGTCCAGACCAGCCAACCCCAGCCATTGGCGTGCGCGTGCGTGCGCGCCGCCGCCGACTTGGCCCGGGTGACATGAAAGCCGATATGTCCGAGTGGTTCGACATCGATCAGCACTACCCGCCCATCGGCCAACCGCGCGACGATGCTCGGATAGTGGATCTGCGCTACCCCGTCCAGCGCGTATTCGACGGCGCTCGGCTGTTCTCGAAAGGTGTCGACCAGCTCGCTCGCATTCAATACGCGCAGCAGCCTGGCCTCCAGCCCGGAGTCGAACGCGACATCCCGGCCGACCTTGTCCAGATAGAACCTGCCGCGTCCGTCGTCGTCGCGGTCGATGGTCCGCGCCGACCGCAACGGCAACTCCGCCGACGTCCCCGACGCGGGCCAATCAACCTGCCCCAGCCACGAATTCACCTCGCTCGTCGCCAACAGTTCGGCATTGTGCAGCTTCGCCAGCCGCCGATTCGTCTTCTTCTGCCACGCCATGATCCGCTGCATCACGAACCCGGCGACGCGCCTGGCGTCCTCTCCGGCATGCCCAGCCAGTCGCAGCTTCAGGTACGCCAACTCATTGGCCGCGATGTCGGTGTCCGTCGCATAGGTTTCCACCAGCAATGCCCGAACCAGTTGCTGATCTCGGGATCCGACCGGATATCTGCGCGCGAAAACCCCCGCGGCCCGATGTCCGCTCAGCTGCGCTTCCCGCAGAATCTGCCCCACGGCGCGTGTGTGCAATTGTCGAATTCGATCCCGCGACAGGTCATATCGAGCGCCGATCCGCGCCAACGTCTCCGGCCGCTGCCCACTGATACCCAGCCGATAGCCGACGATCTCCGCGTCCCGGCGACTGCGGTCCCGGTGTATCTCGACCAACTCACCGAGCAGTTCGTTGACCTCTTCGAGCCCGAACGAAACGTCTCCCGCAATATCGTCGGCATCCAGTTCGGCCCCATCACCGTCGACAGCGCTCGCCGCACCGGCAAGGTCCGAATCCGTCGTCAACGCGGCAACCCCCTACTAGCTCCACAAACCCAACGCGCCACAGCGTAGCCCTCACCACCGACATCACGGCCGCTGCGCAGAGCACGCGGCGCTCGAGGTTGTTGTCGCCTCAGGAAGTGCTGCCTAGTAGTACTTTGTTAGGTTGGGAAGGTGTGGTGGCATAGTGGGCAGGTGCCGATCCAAATGGCCAGTGCGCGTTGGATTTCGCGGACGATGCTGTAGAGGGTCAGTCCTGCCCAGCGGCTTTTGGGTCGGTGAGCCGGAGGGTGGTGAGGAACAGGTGGGCGGCGGTGGCGAGGGTGGCGTGGTGGTGCCAGCCGAGCCAGGAGCGGCCCTCGAAGTGGTCCAGGCCGAGTGCGACTTTGAGTTCGCGGTAGTCGTGTTCGATGCGCCACCGTAGTTTGGCCAGGCGTACGAGCTCGGCGATGGGGGTGTCGGCGGGCAGGGTGGATAGCCAGTAGTCGGTGGGTTCTGTTGTGTCGGTGGGCCATTCGGCCAGAAGCCAGACCTCGGCGATGGTGCCGTCGGTGGCGCGGGGCACCCGGTGTCCGGCCGGGCGCACGCGCAGGGCGGCGAAGCGGGAGGTCATGGCGGCGTCGGGGTTGTTGGGTGTGGTCTTGGTTCCTTGCCGCCAGGTCACCTCGCACCAGGCGTGCGGGTCGGCGGCGGTGGCCAGGGCCTTGCAGCTGGATTTCGGGATGCGGTAGCGGGGCCGGGTCGGCGGGCGGCCGAACCCGCTGTATTCGGCGGGCTCGGGTCGGGCGGCGGCGGGATAGAGGCTGGTGGCGGCCCTGACTGCGACGATGTAGGGCAGGTCTCGTTCTGTCAGCCCGGCGCGGAACTGCGCGTTCTCGCCGTAGCCGGCGTCGGCGGCCACCACCGGTGGGCGGGGCCGGCCCCAGTCCAGGAGCTGATCGATCATCCCCAGCGCCTGTTCCCATTTCGGCTGGTGCCGCTCATCGTCGGGGATCGCAGATTTCGCCCGCCGTGCCGCAATCACGGCCGCGGCATCCAGATCGTCGGCGCACGCGTCGTCCCAGCGCTCGGGCATGAACAACCGCCAGTTCAACGGGCACGACGCGGCGTCGGTAGCGGCGTGCACACTGACCGCGATCTGGCAGTTGCCGACCTTACCGAGGGTGCCCGAGTATTGCCGGGCCACACACGCCGACGCGTCACCGTCCTTGGCGAACCCGGTGTCGTCGACCACCCACGCGTCCGGGACGATCAGCTCACACGCCTTGCGCGACAACACCATTCGCACCGGCTCGACCTTCCACGGTGAGGAAGTCACGAACTGCTGCAACCGCTGATGATCCACCCCTAGCCGATCGGCCATCGGCTGCATCGACTTGCGCTCACCGTTGAGCAGCAACCCACGCGCATACACCCCCGCCGTCGCGACCCGGTCCCTACGCGCCAACGACGAGAACACCTCGCTCACAAAGGAATCGAGCCGAGCATCAACCTCGACCAGCGCTGCAGCATCCACCCCGGCATCGTCTCGAGAATCACGCCGAATCTCGAGACGGCACGCCCCTTCGTGACAAACCTAACAAAGTCCCACTAGGCGGTTGCTTCTATCCGCGCCGCGATGATCGCGGCGAGTTCGGGGAGGCATTCCTCCGGAATCCAATGTGTCGCGTCGAGGATTTCGAGGCGGTACGGACCGCTCACGTATCCGGCGGTCAGCTCGACACCCTTGCGTACCAGGGCGTTGTCCCGCGTGCTCCACACGTGCGTCGTGGGGGTACTGACCGTGCGCCCAGCCCTGCGCGGGTTGACGATCAGCATCGCCCGGTACCAGTTGAGGGAGTACGTCATCGCTCCGCTGTCGACGACATCACGCTACCGAACCCGGGCTGCCCGCGACCAGTGAATCCCAGCGCGGGCATCAACTCGCTCACTCCGATGAGCGCGGGAAGGAACCTCCCCTGATGCACCCACCTCGTACCGTATCTGGCCGAAGAATTCGAGATTCGGGCCCGATACCGGACCCGAATTGCACGTATTTTGCACGCAAACAGGTCAGGCCCCCTCGAAAGGGGGCCTGACCTGGTATTACGGTGGTGCGCGATACTGGGATTGAACCAGTGACCTCTTCCGTGTCAGGGAAGCGCTCTCCCGCTGAGCTAATCGCGCGAGGTGGAGACGGGAATCGAACCCGTGTGCACGGCTTTGCAGGCCGTTGCCTCACCACTCGGCCACTCCACCGCGCAAAGGGGGACGGCGTATAGAAAAAAAGTGCCTAGCCCTACCTCTCGAGCGGATGACGGGATTCGAACCCGCGACCCTCACCTTGGCAAGGTGATGCGCTACCAGCTGCGCTACATCCGCATTCTGCACCTCGAAGGCGTTCTCGCTGTCCTTCGTGGTGCGAGATGAAACATTAGACGACGTTCGCGTAAAGGTACAAATCTGCTGGTAGAGGTGCCTGAATTCGAATTACGTCGATGTTGTTCGGGGGAGTGGTGCGGTGCTCGCCCGACGGAAGGTGCCCGAACCGGGTGGCGGGTCCGGCGGGTCAGGGTGGGGTTTGTGGACGCCGACCGCCGCGTGCGATGTCTCCCGAATTCCCCCTGTCCGGAAGGCGATTTGGTGCGATGGTAGTGGTGCGTGCTAATGTTCGTCCTCGTTCGGGCGACACCGAACGGCACGATTCGGTCCCATAGCTCAGCGGGAGAGCGTCCGCCTCACACGCGGAAGGTCGCTGGTTCGAAACCAGCTGGGACCACCCAAAAATAGCAGGTCAGCGCGTTTTTCGGATATATGGTGCTGCTTCATGCAATATACATGCGATAGCTGTGCACGCCGTTTACCGCTGACCCCTGGCTTCCGTCTGATGCGACGCTTCCCTCGGGTGTGATTGTTGTCACGTGTCGTCCGTTATTTCGGAACCCGGGTGCACTTTCCCTGGGCTTCGGTGTGGTCACGGCGGACTGTGATAGTCCGGATTCAGGGTTGACTGAAGGGCGCCCTCAATGCAGCGGGCGCATGGCCTTGTCGATGTCCTCGATCGCGATGCGTATCCGGCCCCTGAATCGGTAGGCGGGCAAGGCGCCATCAGCGATCATCCGCCGGATCGTGTCCTTGCTCACGCTCGCGCGATGGGCTGCAAACCTGATCGACACGTAGCGGCTCGGACCTGGAGTCGTCTGGATCTTGCGCTCACCGTTGCCCCGTTCTGGTCGTCGACGATTCGGCCCGCCGCGCTGGGGCCGTGCGTCGTGGCCGCTCATACGCCTGAACTCCAGCATCTGGCTGGGAAGCTGGCACCAGGGCATCGGGGATTGACCGAAGCCGCGAATGTCCGAGGTAAATGGCACCGATGCAAGTGAGGAGAAGCTTCGACGAAGCGATGCTTAAAGGGCGGCAGCAGTAAGTTTTGAAGAGCACACTCAGCTGTGATCAGCTGTATGCCCTCGCCAGGCGGATCACCACGCTCGAACCCTAAGCCGGTCACCGATGTGACCGGCACGGTGCTGGCCGAACTGAGCATGGTGCCTTCGTTGTTCATCACCCTGATGTCTCAACCACGTCACCGGTATTGCGTTGGGCTGGGACATCAGCTTCTTGCTGATCGCTAGTCCTGGTACTCGGGCTTCTCACCGAGCCCGCGCAGGGTGTTCTCCACGCCGGCATCGGCGACGTCACAGGCCGAAGCGGGACGGCGGCGGGCTTTGGGGCCGCCTCGTTGAGCAGGTGGAGGAGCGCCGATTGCATCGGGATCGTGTCCCGGCTTACGTCATCAATCATGCGACCGGATCCGACCCAGTCGCGTTCCGAGCTGGTGCAGACGATCCGTGATGTCCGGGGGTGCGTCCAGGATGAACTCGGCTCCGAGGGCGGCGACGAGCGCGATGTACTGGGTGACCAGCTCCGGAGACTCGGCCGTGAGGCGGATCCGGCACCGGCCGGGGCCGAGGTCGTCGATATCGCCGGGGATCGGGCCGAAGATGCCTGCCCTGACGTCTGCTGCCGATAGGTCCACGGTTAGTCGCGCCGTGTAGCGGTAGGAGGCCGCTGCCAGTGAGCGCATGACGAAGCTGACGGCATCGGTGGTCGGCAGGTCCCGTCGTTCGGCGGGTCGGTGGGTGCGGAGGGGAGTGTTGATCCGATCGATGCGGAAGACGCGCCAGTCCTCGCGATCGTGGTCATATGCCACGAGGTACCAGAATCCGCGGAGGGTGACGAGACTGTGCGGCTCGACCCGCCGCGCGCTGCGGCGTCCGGTACGGTCGCGGTAGTCGAATCGGACGATCTCGTGCTCGCGGCAGCAGGCAGCCAGCACGGCCAACGTGGCCGGGTCGACTTGTGCTGCGTCATTGCCGGGTGCGGCGCTAGTGGCGCGGGAGATCGCAGCCAGTTGCGGGCGCAGGCGCGCCGGGAAGATCTGCTCAAGCTTGACCAGGGCGGTGAGCGAGGCGTCCTCGATCCCACTAATACCACCCCGGCTGGCCATGGCCAGCCCAACAGCCACCGCGACGACCTCCTCGTCCTCGAGCGACAGGGGCGGGATGCTGCTCCCGGCTGCAAGCCGGTACCCGCCCGACGTTCCGGTGGTTCCGGTTACCGCGTAATCGAGGGTACGCAGCCGTTCGATGTCGCGGCGCACCGTTCGCTCGGTCACTCGCAGCCGCTGGGCCAGTTCGGTGCCCGACCAGGTCCGTCGCGACTGCAGCAGGCCGAGCAGCCGCAGCATCCGCTCGGGCAGATCCCGCCGTCGAGGTTCGTCCATCATAAAGTCCAGACTGTCACTCATCGCGGACGTCTAATGTCCGGAAGAATGTCTAGCGTCGCAGTCATGGAGATCACCAAGACCGACTTCCAGGCCCTCGACCAGTACGTGGACGGAACCGTATACACCGGTACCCAAGACCCGGAAGACAGGGCGGGTGCCCAGCTCCTTGCCCCGCATCACCCGGCGGTCGTGCTCGAGGCGAGGAGCGCCGAGGATGTCTCTCGGGCCGTAGCCTTCGCCGCGGATCATGGGATGCAGGTGGCGGTCCAGGCCACCGGGCATGGGCGTACGCGCGCTCTCGACGGGGGCCTACTAATCGATACGGGGCGCATGCGTGAGGTGAGGGTCGACGCCGCGACGCGTAGGGCGTGGGTCCCGGCCGGGGCGACGTGGCAGCATGTCATCGAGCAGGCGGCACCACACGGGCTAGCGCCGCTGTCGGGCAGCCTCCCCACGGTCGGCGCAGTCGCCTACACCCTGGGCGGGGGCGTCGGGCTCCTCGCCCGACGCTACGGCTACTCAGCCGACCACGTGACGCGATTCGAGGCGGTGACCGCCGACGGCAAGATCCGGCAGGTGAGCCCAGAGGACGAACCTGACCTGTTCTGGGCACTGCGTGGAGGTGGCGGCAACCTCGCCGTCGTGACCGGCATGGAGATCGACCTCATGCCCGTCGCAGAGCTCTACGGCGGCAGCCTGATGTTCGACCTCGCGAAATCCCCCGAGGTGCTCACCGCCTGGACCATGTGGACCAGGTCGGTACCGGAGGCGATGACCTCGGCGGTGGTGGTGATCCCCTTCCCGGACATACCCATGATCCCAGCGGACGTGCGAGGGCGTCAGGTGGTCCAACTTCAGGTCAGCTTCGCCGGACCAGAGGAAGAGGGACGACGTCTCGTCGAGCCGCTGCTCCGCGCCGGATCGCAGCTGCGGAACACGCTGCGCACCCTTCCCTACACGCAGTCCGGGGCGGTCTCCGACGAACCGGACCGGCCGGCGGCCTACCGGGGGAAGAGCGTGCTGGTCGACGACCTCGATCCGCGCGCCCTGACCGCACTCGCCCATCGAGCTGGCGCCACACCCGGCGGGTGCACCGTCGGGGTGCGACACCTCGGGGGCGCTCTGGCGCGCAATCCGAATGTTCCGAACGCCGTGGGCCATCGGTCTGCCCAGTACTCCGTGGGCGTGTTGTCCCTGCTCCACGACGGCGATCCGAGCGGGGTGTCTCAGGTCCAGGACGAGCTGCTCGCACCCTTCGCACCGCACCGGCTCGGGCTCTCGCTGAACTTCACTTTCGGCCCTCTTGAGCCAGATCAGGTGCGCTCCGCCTTCACGCCAGCAGATGCCGATCGCCTCGGCGAGATCACGGCACGCTATGATCCGCGCGGCGTCCTGTACGCCAACCACCCGATCCCGTCGCCTGGGCCACTGAACGACTCGGCCGTAGACCTAATCTGACGGTTCTCGGACCGTCGCGGCGTCGCATCTAGCGAGTGGCCAATGCCCGCTTGCGCCGTTATCCGTCGAACCTGTGCACTCCGTCGGCGACACCGCTGGTGTGGTCGTCCCCAGTGATCGGAAGGGAAGGCTGTACCTGCTCACGCCTTGGTGACAGGCTCGATGGATGGCCGAGTTCATCTGGGATTCCGCAGTCGTACCTGGCGTTGATGGCCAAGGAAGTGCCGGACTACCCGCAGTTGCAGGACAAGACGGTCGCCGAGGAGTGAATCGCCTGTAAGTGTTTGGGGTGGCCGGCCCGGGGCTGGCTGACAGGATCGGTGTCGTTGCGACATCCGGTGTGACTCGTGAATCGCTTTGCCTACGGATTTCGAACGCAAGCTGCATGGCACGCGACGCAGGGGCAAGGTGAGCTTCGTCGAGTTGACCGACACCATTCCGGTACAAGGCCGGAATCCGAGGTGGTCGGCAACATTTTCACCAACGACTTCCTGACGCTGCTCGATCCCCGCAATCGTCAGATCGTCGTGCTGCTATCCAGTGGTGTCACCCGCATGACCGAGATCGCGCAGCTGCTGGGGTATACAAACCACAGCGCAGTTACCAAACGACTGGCCCAAATCCGCCGGAGCGCCGAGAAATACTTCCACGCCATCTGACCAGCCCTGTCCTGAGATGGTTTCAGGACAGGGCTGGCGACGGTGACGCTCAGTTCGCGGCAGGGACGCGGCCCGCCTCCCGTTCGGCGACCATGGTGAGGGCGATGTCGACGATCATGTCCTCCTGGCCGCCGACCAGGCCGCGGCGGCCGGCCTCCATCAGCAGGCTGCGGACCTCGATCCCGTACCGCTGGCCGGCGGCTTCGGCGTGCCGCAGGAAGCTGGAATACACGCCCGCGTAGCCGAGGGTCAATGTTTCACGGTCGACGCGGACCGGACGGTCCTGCAACGGGCGGACCAGATCGTCGGCCGCGTCCTGCAACGCGAACACGTCACAGCCATGCTTCCACTCCAACAGATCCGCAACGGCCACGAACGCCTCGATCGGGCAATTACCCGCTCCTGCACCATGTCCGGCCAGTGACGCGTCGACACGATAGACACCGTTTTCCACGGCGACGACCGAATTGGCTACGGACAGTGACAGATTCTCGTGGGCGTGGATACCGATCTCGGTGCCGGGATCGAGGATGTCGCGGTAAGCGCGGACCCGGTCGCGGACACCGTCCATGGTGAGTCGGCCACCGGAGTCGGTCACGTAGACGCAGTGCGCGCCATAGGATTCCATCAGCTTCGCCTGCGCGGCCAGTTCCGCCGGTGGGGCCATGTGGCTCATCATCAGGAAACCCGACACGTCCATGCCGATCTCGCGGGCGGTCGCGATGTGCTGGGCGGACACATCGGCCTCGGTGCAGTGCGTCGCAACCCGCACCGACCGCACACCCAACTCGTAGGCACGCTTCAAATCCGCAACCGTACCCACACCCGGCAGCAGCAGCGTCGTCAGGCGGGCGTTGGTGACGTTCGCGGCGGCGGCTTCGATCCAGGCCCAATCGCTGTGCGAGCCGGGACCGTAGTTCACCGAACCACCGGCGAGCCCGTCACCGTGTGCGACCTCGATGGCGTCGACTCCGGCCGCGTCCAGGGCGGCCACGATCCGGGCGACGTTCTCCGGGGTGATCCGGTGTCGCACGGCGTGCATGCCGTCGCGCAACGTCACATCCTGCACGAAAATCTGCGTGGTCATCGGGTGGCCTCCTTCTGCTGCAAGTCGTGTGCAATGCGTTCCGCGACCCGCAGTCCGGCCGAGGTCATGATGTCGAGATTGCCCGCGTAGGCGGGCAGATAGTGGGCGGCGCCTTCGACTTCGAGGAACACCGACACCCGATGCGTCGGCACGGTCGCGGTCTCGTCGGCGAGCAGAGTGTGCACCGGCTGATCGGCCGGGATCGGGTCGATCTGCACCTCCTGCTTCAACCGATAACCCGGCACATAGGCGGCGACATCGGCGGCCATCTTGATGATCGACTCACGGATCCGGTCATGAATGTCCGGATCGGGGGCGTCGACCAGGCAGAACACGGTGTCGCGCATGATCAATGGCGGCTCGGCCGGGTTCAGGATGATCACGGCCTTGCCGCGTTCGGCGCCACCGACGGCCTCGATCGCGTGGGAGGTGGTCTCGGTGAACTCGTCGATGTTCGCTCGGGTGCCCGGTCCGGCGGATTTCGAGGCGATCGATGCCACGATCTCCGCGTACGCCACCGGCGCGATCCGTGACACGGCGGCCACGATCGGGATCGTGGCCTGCCCGCCGCAGGTCACCATGTTCACGTTCACTGCTTCGAGGTGGTCGGCGATGTTCACCGCAGGCACCACGAACGGCCCGATCGCGGCGGGGGTCAGGTCGATCAGCCGCTTGCCCAGAGGCGCGAGCAGTGCGTGGTTGGCGATGTGTGCTTTGGCGGAGGTGGCGTCGAAGACGATCGCGATCTCGTCGAACCCTGGCAACGCCACCAGGCCCTCGACGCCTTCATGAGTGGTGGGCACCTTCAACCGGGCCGCGCGTGCGAGGCCGTCGGAGTCGGGGTCGATCCCGACCATCGCCGCCATCTCCAACATCTGAGAGTGCCGCAGTACCTTGATCATCAGATCGGTGCCGATATTGCCCGATCCGATGATCGCGACCTTGGTCCGGTTGCTCATCAGGCATCCTTTCCGGAGAACGTGGCCGATACCGAGCCGAGCGCGCCGATGTCGGCGGTGACGGTGGCGCCGGGGTGCAGCGGCCGCATCGGACCGAGCGCGCCGGAGAGGATCACCTGTCCGGCGCGCAGCGGATCACCGAATTCGCGGGCCCGCAACGCAAGCCACGACAGTGCGTTGAGTGGGTCGCCGAGGCAGGCGGCGCCGTTGCCGGTGGAGACGGTCTCGCCGTCGATCGCCATGGTCATGGTGATCTCGATCGGTTCGAATTTTGCCAGGCTCAAACGTTTTTCACCGAGAATGAATAGGCCGCTCGAGGCGTTGTCGGCGACGGTGTCGCCAAACGAGATGTCCCAGCCGGCAATGCGGCTGTCCACGATCTCCAGCGCCGCCACCGCATAGTCGACCGCCGCGCGGCACTGCGCCGCATCGAGCGGGCCGTCGGCCAGATCCGCGGCCAGTACGAACGCGACCTCGGCTTCCGCGCGCGGCTGCAACAGCCGCTGCATCGGGATCTCGTCCCCGTCGCGGTAGCCCATGTCGGCGAACAACACGCCGAAATCGGGCTGGTCCACCCCCAGTTGCTGCTGCACGGCCGCTGAGGTGGCGCCGATCTTGCGGCCCACGACCACACCGCCGGGCACCCGCAGCGTGTTGAACCGCTCCTGCACCCGGTAGGCCGCCGCGACGTCCTCTCGGCCGATCAGGTCGCGGACCGGGGCGCAGGGCGCGCCGGTGGCTGCGGCTGCGGCCAGGCGCTGGGCCGAGGACTCGACGACCGCGTCGTCGGGCCGCATCGCGGCGGTGTCTCCACCATGTGTCGTGGCGGTGCCGGAACTGCTGGACACGTTGACCTCCTTGTTCGGTGTTCTGCTTTCCAAGTTGACTCCAGGCGCCCGTCGGCGGGCCAGTAGAATGGTCCACTCACCGAACCGATGATGGAGAAGAGCGTGGTGACAGAGCCGAAACTCGACGAACGATCGGTACTCGGCCGGGCGATGCGCATCCTGGAATCGTTCGGCGTCGAGGATCGCGCCGTGGGGTTGTCCGAACTGGCGCGCCGCACCGGCTTGCCGAAAGCCACTGTGTATCGCATCAGTCAGGATCTGACGGCCGCCCGGCTGCTGACGGCCTCGCCGGAGGGGTATCGGCTCGGCCGTGGCCTGTTCGAACTCGGTATGCGCGCCGCCGCGGAACGCACTCTGCTCGAGGTCGCGGTGCCGTTCCTGCAGGATCTGTACACCCGTACCGGCGAAACGGTGCATCTCGGTGTGCGTGACGGGGACGAGGTGGTCTACATCAGCAAGCTCGGTGGTCACCGACAGGCTCGTTCCCCGTCGCGGGTGGGCGGTCGGATGCCGTTGTCGTGCACCGCGATCGGCAAGGCTTTGCTCGCGCACTCGGACCCGTTGACCATCGATCGCATCCTCGCCGGTCCGCTGCCGCGCCGCGCTCCGCGCACCATCGTCGCTCCGGGGGTGCTGCGCACCCAGCTCGACCACATCGTCGACCAGGGCGTCGCCTACGAATACGAGGAATCCGCACTCGGCCTCGTCTGCCTGGCGGCCCCGATCCTCGACGGCAGTGAGCCCGTCGCCGCAATCTCGGTCACCGGGCCGGCGGGACGTTTCCGCCCCGAGACCCATGCCACCCCGGTCCGCGCCGCGGCCGCCGGCGTTGCTTCGATCCTGGCCCGACGTGCAACCCCGGGCGAGCCGGGCTCGTAGTTCGAACTCGCCGCGAGTGTCAGCTCGAAACTCGGCTCGGCGCAGGGATATCGCCTCAGCGAGGGCGGGCAGGTGGGATCACGCCGGGGCGGGGTCGGCCCGGCGGATGCGTGAGGGTGCGGGCTAGATGCCCAGGAAGGCTTGCGCGTTCTCGTGCGTGATGCGCGCACGGGTGGTGTCGTCGAGGAAGTCGCTTTTTCGCACGACCTCACCGACCGGTCGCTCGCCGAGCGGGTACGGGTAGTCGGAGCCGACCATGACCCGGTCGGGGCCGACGGTGTCGACGAGCAGTCGCAGTGCCCGCTCGTCGAAGACCACCGAATCGACGTGGAACCGGCCGAGGTAGTGCGAGGGCGGGAACTGGGAGGTGCCGATCACGTCGTTGCGTCCGTGCCAGGCGTTTTCCATCCTGCCGAGCCAGAATGCGAAGGAGCCGCCGCCGTGGGCGAAGCAGATCTTGAGCCGCTCGTCGATCCGGTCGAACACCCCGCCCAGCACCATCGACAGGATCGACAGGTGTGTTTCGGCCGGCATCGCGGTGAGCCATTGGGCCATCCAGCGGTCCAGCCGCGGTGAGCTCGCCATGTCCCAGGGGTGCACGAACACCGGGACGCCGCGGTCGGCGCAGTGCTGCAGGAAGGTCACCACGCCCTCGCTGTCGAGGTCGCGGTCGCCGACGTGGTTGCCGATCTCCACCCCGCGGTGACCGTTGGCCAGACAGCGGTCGAGTTCGGCGCAGGCCAGATCGGTGTCCTGCAGCGGAACCTGGCAGAACGGGATCAACCGGTCCGGTGCCGGCGCGACGATGTCGAGTGCCAGGTCGTTGAAGATTCGTGCGATGCGGGCCGACTGCTCGCCGGTGCGGCCGTAGTTGAAGAATCCGGGTGTCGGTGAGACGACCTGGATGCCGACGCCGTCGGCGTCCATGTCGGCCAGGCGAACCCCGGCGTCCCAGCAGTCGGACTGGATTCGCCGGAACTCGCGGGTGCCCATCATGATCATCGCTTCGCGCTCGGACTCGATGCGCAGCCAGGGGGCCTCGGGGCCGCCCTCTGCCGAGACGTCGGGCCATCCACGGGGCACGTAGTGGGTGTGGATGTCGATCAAGCTGGTCATGTGTTTTCCCATCGAGAGTCGCGGTTATCGAGCGTGAGTGATGAATTGAGCAGTCCTGTTCCGATTTCCACTGTCTGGTTCGCTCCTTCGCGGGACAAATGCCGAATCATGGGCGGGCTATACCCGCAGGACATATGGCGGCGATGTCAGCCGTGCACGGCCAACCCGATCGCATAGACGAGTGCGGCAAATGCCACCGTCGCGCTGACCACGACCGGCGCCGAGCTCGTCGCGGCAGGCTCACCAGTCGTGCGCAGCAGCTCGCGGGCCCGAATCCGGCAGGTGAGCGTGAGCGCCACCATCGTGACGAGGCCGACGACGGCCATCGACGCTTTGCCGTCCCAGCCACGTTGGGCGCCGTGCACCGCGAGCAGTACCGCGACACCGGTCGCTGACAGGGCCGTGCGGCGCCACGACATCGCGGTCCGCTCGGGCTGCAGACCCGCATCGATGCTCATCCGAACAACACCGTGAGCGCGACGACGAGCGCGATTGTCACGATGCCCACCGACAGCAGTGGAACCTGTGCGGTGCCCGGAAGCGGGAGCTCGCGTCGCATCGCGGACTGGGTGGTGCGCCAATGCCGCAGGGCACCGACGGCGAGCACCGCGGACAGTGCGGTGCACAGCAGTGCGATGATCGTGCGTGCCTCGGGGACCGCGGCCGGGGCCGCCAGTTGATGGATGGCAACAGCGCCGGCCAACAGCGCGAGCGCGGTACGGATCCAGGCCAGGAACGTGCGCTCGTTGGCCAGGGTGAACCGGTAGTCCGGTTCGCGCTCACCGGTCCCGGGTTCGGTCGGCTCCTCGTTGTGCACGGGCATCGGGCTCAGCATGGAATCCGCATCAGGTCGCGCGAGACGATGATCTCGCCGTCGAACTGCCGTGCGGCTTGGTCGATCCAGTCCTGCTCGTCGAGGTCGAACGGGATCAGATGCCACAGCACCAGCTTCTGCACACCGGCCTGCTTCGCGATGCGTCCGGCGCTTTCGGCGTCGGTGTGTGCGCGGGCGAAGTGCGCCCTCAATTCATCGACGGCGGCGTTCGTCCCGCCCATCAGCCTGTCGAGATGATCGGGCGAATACGCTTCGTGCACGAGCACATCGGCGCCCGTCGCGAGCGCGGCGACGTGGTCGGATGCGGTGGTGTCGCCGGAGATCACCACCGACGATCCCTCGGCATCCACGCGGTAGGCGAACGCGTGCATAGGCGGATGCTCCGCGTGCCCGGCGGTGACGGTGAGGCCGCCGGTGTCGACCACGAGGCCGGGCTCGGCGATCTCGTGCCCGCGCAGCAGTGACGCCAGCGCAGGCCGGCCCAGCGCTTCCCGGTGAGCGATGTCGGGGCGCCCGACAGCGAGGACCAGGTCGAGCATTTCTTGCAGCGGAGGGGGCCCGTAGAAGTCGACGGGGGTGACCAGGCCGGCGGTCCAGGCCAGGTGGACCAGCGCGCCGAGATCGGCGTTGTGGTCGACGTGGTGGTGGGTGATCAGGACCGAGGCGAGGTCTCGCAGCCGCAGCCCCGCTGACACCAGCTGCCGGGCGACACCGTTGCCGCAGTCGATGACATGCACCTTGCCGTCCACGACCACCGCGGTCGCGGGAGCGGAGCGACGCGCATTCGGTTGCGGCCCACCGGAGCTGCCGAGAATTACCAGTTCCATCTGTCGAAGTCCCTTCGATTGGAGTTTCAGCCGGCGATCGGGGCGGTCGCTTCGGGTGCGGGCACACGCGAGGTGGGTACGTCGGTCTTGATGGCGATCGAGGCGAGCAGGCTGATGACCGAGACGGCGACCACGTACCCAGTGACCGACCACGACGTATCGGTGGCGGCATACAGTGAGGCGGCCACCAGGGGCGTGATGCCGCCACCCAGCAGCGATCCGATCTGATAGGCGATCGAGGTGCCCGAGTAGCGCACAGATGCCGGGAAGAACCCGGCGGTGAGAGTGCCGATGGGCGCGTTGGTCATCGACAGCACCAGGCCCATCGAGATCATGAATCCGAAGATCAGCGGCTTATTGCCGGTGTCGACGATCGGGAAGAAGACCAGGCACCACACCAGCCGGATGGCCGATCCGTAGGCGAAGACCGGCCGCAGCCCGACGCGGTCGCCGACCACAGCCCAGAACGGCACGCTGACCAGCCAGACCACCGAGCCCGCGATGACCGCCGCGAGCATGAACGACTTGCCCAGATGCTGGTGCTGCACGCCGTAGGACAGCACGTACACCATGAAGATGTAGGCGGCGGTGCTGTTGCCGACGATCACGAGGGTGGCGTGCAGGACCGGCTTCCAATGGTGAGTGACGATCTCGATCGCCGGCTGTCGTTGCGGGCGCTTGTGTTTGACGAGGTCGGCGAAGACGGGGCTTTCCTGGATGTGCAGGCGCAGATAGAGCCCGAGGGCCACCAGCACCACGCTGGCCAGGAACGGGATTCGCCAGCCCCACGAGGCGAAGGTGGCGTTGCTCATCAGAGCGTTGGTGCCGAGGAAGGCGCCGTTGGCCAAGATCAGGCCCGCCGGTGTGCCCAGCTGTGGAAAAGAACCGAAGAATCCGCGTCGCGCGTTCGGGGCGTGTTCGAGTGTCAGGACCACCGCGCCTCCCCATTCGCCACCGAGGCCGATGCCCTGCACCAGCCGCAGCATCACCAGCAGCAATGGCGCCCAGATCCCGGCGGTGGCGTAGGTCGGCAGCGCACCGATCAACGTGGTCGCCACCCCCATCAACAGCAACGAGACGATGAGCGTGTTGCGCCGGCCGATCTTGTCGCCGAAGTGACCGAACACCACCCCACCCAGAGGCCGGGCGAGAAAGCCCACGGTCAGCGTGCTGAACGCGGCGATCGTGCCGAGTGTGGGGTTCAGTGAGGGAAAGAACTGCTTGTCGAAGACGGTGGCGGCGGCGGTCCCGTAGAGGAAGAAGTCGTACCACTCGATCGTCGACCCGATCGCCGAGGCCCACGCGACCTTCCAGACGGCGGCCTTGCCCTCGGGCCCACCGGCGCCGACCTCGGGTGTTGCTGCTACAGGCATCGACTGGCTCCTCCATCATCTCGGGCCAGGCCCGACTGGCATCACTGGGATGCTTAGACAATGCGAGCTTGCTCACAGGAAAACCAATGCGCTTTCCACCAGTAGCCATGCCCGTTCGGGTATAGCGCCTGGTCAGTGCCTCGGACCCGGGCGCAGGCCGCCGGATCGTCGGTACACAGTTCCCCTGTACATGACAGAAAACGCGTAGACGACGTATGCGCAAATTGGTATAGCAGCGGCTCGGATTCGCATTTGAATGGCGATCGGCGGTGGGCGACAGTCGATGCATGACTCCGCAACCCGCGTCACCACGCCCGGAGAACATCCTCCGGAATTTCGTGGACGGACGGTTCGTCGAACCGGACGGAAAACTGTTCCGTGATATCGATCCGGCCACCGGTCGCACCGTGGCTCAGGTCCACGAGGCCGATCTCCCCCTGGTCGGGCGTGCCGTGACCTCGGCGCGCCGCGCGTTGGCACAGGGCTGGTCCGACACGCCGGTGCGCGAACGTGCTGCGCTGCTGCGCCGGGCCGCTGATCGGATCGAGGAACGGTTCGAGGAGTTCGTCGTCGCCGAGGTCGCCGACACCGGCAAGCCGATCACCCAGGCGCGTGACCTCGATGTCGCCCGGGCGATCACCAACTTCCGCACCTTCGCCGACGTGATCGCCGCAGCCGGCCAGGAATCGTTCATGACCGAGCTCGGCGACGGGCGACGGGCACTGAACTATGCGGTCCGCAAGCCGGTCGGTGTAGTCGCGGTGATCGTGCCCTGGAACCTGCCGCTGTTGCTGCTGACCTGGAAGGTCGCCCCCGCACTGGCGTGCGGCAACGCGGTGGTGGTCAAGCCCAGCGAGGAGACCCCGGCCACGGCGACCCTGCTGGCGCAGGTCCTCGCCGAGGTCGGCCTGCCCCGCGGTGTCTACAACGTGGTGCACGGGTTCGGGGCCGGGTCGGCTGGGGAGTTCCTCACCACGCATCCGGGCATCGACGCAGTCACCTTCACCGGCTCGTCGGCCACCGGCTCGCACGTGATGCGCACCGTCGCCGACCGGGTGCGACCGGTGTCCTTCGAGCTCGGAGGCAAGAACGCCGCGGTCGTGTTCGACGACATAGACCTCGACGAGGCACTGACCGGGCTCACCCGATCGGTGTTCGCCAACACCGGCCAGGTGTGCTTGTGCACCGAACGGGTGTATGTGCAGCGCACGATCTTCGACGACATCGCCGCCGGCCTGGTGGAGCGGGCCGCGCAGCTGAAGCTCGGATCACCGGCCGACGAGTCGACCACCACCGGCCCGTTGATCTCGCAGGCGCATCGCAGGAAGGTGCGTCATTACTTCGAAGTCGCTGAGCAGGCCGGCGCCGAGGTGCTCACCGGCGGCGGGATCCCCGAGCTGGGCGGCGATCTGAGCGGCGGCTCGTGGATCGAACCGACACTGTGGACCGGCCTGACCAACACCGACCGCCCGGTGCGCGAGGAGATCTTCGGCCCGGCAGCGGCCCTGATCCCGTTCGACACCGAGGACGAGGCCGTCGCGCTCGCCAACGACACCGACTACGGTCTCGCGGCCGCGGTGTGGACCAACGACCTGCGCCGTGGTCACCGCGTCGCACAGCAGATGCGAGTCGGCATCTCATGGGTCAACACCTGGTTCACCCGCGAACTGCGCTCCCCCTTCGGTGGTGCGGGACTGTCCGGCATCGGCCGCGAGGGCGGGGAATCCTCGCTGCACTTCTACTCCGAACCCACCAATGTCTGTGTGCAACTGTGACATCCACAACCGGCACCCCTGAGACCCGCCGTCGAGGCCGCATCCCGGTTGATCAGCGCACACACCGATCTGGTGGCGACCACGCGGTACGCGCGCGGATCGGCGCCCACGACAGCGACCGAGCCTACGCGGTGCCGCGGAGGCTGACCGCGAAACACTCACCCTCGGCTACGCGGGCGCGCACTCCAGCTTCCTGCTGCGCGCCGAACGAGCAGCGACACGCTACGGTGTCGACGCCCGCGCCATCCTGCTCGAGATCGGCCGATGCAGCCGGTCGGCGGCCAAGGGACATGACCGTCGACATCGCAATGAATCTCACGGAAGGCGGCACGAAATGACCGGCACCACAATCGATATCGAGGCGCTGGCGGGGATCCTCGACAACGCGCAGACCGCGGTCTGTGACACCCCGAGCCTGGCCGACGACCACGAACTGTCCGTGGACGACGCCTACCGCGTGCAGGACGCGCTGCTCGCGCGCCGGCTCGCGCGCGGCGAGACCGAGGTCGGGATAAAGCTCGGATTCACCAGCAAGGCGAAGATGGCGCAGATGGGCGTCTCCGAGGTGATCGTGGGCCGGATCACCGATGCGATGCGGGTACCCGGCGGCGGCGACGTCGATCTGTGCCGGTTCATCCACCCGAAAATCGAACCCGAAGTGG
>NZ_JAJFZM010000008.1 GCF_020733705.1 Nocardia australiensis | reverse complement strand
GCTCGGTCTCCGACCTGCGGGCCATCCCGTGGGTGATGTCGTGGAGCCAGGCTCGAGTGATGCTGCCCGGCTGGTATGGCACCGGATCGGCGTTGGAGGAGTGGATCGGTAGCGACCCCGAGCGGCTCGCCACCCTGTCGCGGCTGTATCGCCGCTGGCCGTTCTTCCGCACCGTCCTGTCCAACCTGGCCCAGGTGATGGCCAAGAGCGATCTGGACATCGCCGCCTGCTACGCCGAACTCGTCGACGATATCGCCCTGCGCGAGCACATCTTCGGCATGATCCGCGACGAGCACGCCCGCACCATTCGCATGCACGCCGCCATCACCGGCAATGACCACCTACTTGCCGACAACCCGAGCCTGGCCGAGTCCATCCACAACCGCTTCCCATACTTGGAGCCGTTGAATCAGATGCAGGTGGAGTTGCTGCGTCGGCTGCGTGCCGGCGACGACTCGGAGCTGGTGAAACGCGGCATCCTGCTGACCATGAACGGCCTTGCCACCGCGTTGCGCAACTCCGGTTAGCCGTACTGACCACGGACGTTGATGAAGGTGCGCGGGAGTGGGGCGTCGGTGGTGCGGACGGCGATCTTCTTACTCATGGGTCGGCCTTTCGTTGTTGTGGACGCCCCAGCCGGTGCGCGCGCCGAGTTCGGTGGCGATGGCGTCGGCGGCCGCGCGCAGCTGTGGCAGCCTGGCCAGCACCTGGTCGTGATCGAGCAGCATGACCGGCACGGACATCGACACCGCGGCGACCACCGCGCCTGTTCGATTGCGCACCGGCACCCCGATGCAGTTGACGAAACTCTCGTGCTCTTCGTGATCCTCCGCGTATCCCTGTGCGGCCACGAGTTCCAGTTCTGCCAGGTATCGCTCGGGTGTGCGGATGGTGTGGTCGGTGAACTCGTGGTAGTCCAGGCGCTCGGCCACGGCGTGCCAATCGGAACGTGGCAGCGCGGAGACGAGGACCTTGCCGACGGCCGTGCAGTGCAATGGCGCGGGCCTGCCGATCCTCGAATACATGCGTATGCTCTGGATCGAATCGAACTTGTCGATATAGATCGCCTCGCCCGACTCGTAGGTGGCGAGGTGAATTGTCTGTCCGGTCACCGAATTCAGCGTGCTCAGGTGTGGGCGCGCGATAGTGCGGACGTCGCGCTGTCCGAGTGCCCGATCGGCCAATTCGAAAAGCCGTGAGCCGAGCACGTATTGGTGCGCTCGGTCATGGGTGACGAAACGCTGCGACTCCATGGTTTGCAGCAGCCGCAGCACCGTCGATTTGTGCACGCCGATTTCGGTGGCCAGTTGATCCAGCGACCGCGTGTCCTCTCCGAGTGACATGAGGATGGTCAACGCGCGCAACAGGCTCTGGCTCATGACAGCACATTCTTGTGCACGACCGCGTCCGCGTAATGCACTCGGGCCCAGGCGTACTCGTCGAGGCTGGCGAGGGATTCGAGCAGCTCGGGCGCGGGCAGTTCGGCGACGTCGCCGGTCCGGTGAGCGCCGCCGCGGCGCACAGGTGCCCGAATCGCAGTCGTTGCTCGAGTGTCAGACCGTGCAGCGATCGTCAGCTGAGCGGCGCGGAGAAGTTCCGCACGGACCGCTCGCAGCGGGTGGCCTGGGCGCGCAGGGCCTCGACCAGTTCGGGTGGACCGGTCAGCAGGGTGAAGTCGATATCGACCGAGGTGATCATCCAGACCAGCGCGCCTGGGGTATCCGCGCCGACGTGCAAGTGGCAGCTGTACTCGTCGACGGCCTCGACCACACCCATGCCGGGCCATACGCTTCCAGTGGCTTCCGCGGCCGAGGTATGTAGTAACACGGTCGCCTGGTGCGGCCAGGAACTTGCGGACAGTCGCATCGAAAGGTGTGCGGCCACATCGCCTTCCGGAAGCTCGCGCGGGGTGAATCGGGGTCCGGTCGGTACACGCGGCGTGACGCGGTCCGCGCGGAAGGTGCGCCAATCGGCGCGGTCGACATCCCAGGCGACGAGATACCAGCGGTGACTGAAATGCACCAGACTGTGCGGTTCCACATCGCGGCTGGTGGTCTCGCGGCTGTGCGCGCGATAGTCGAAGCGGAGCCGCTCCCGGCGCTGACAAGCCTCGGCAATGGCGATCAGGGTGTCGGGCGCTACGGCAATGCCCGATCCGCGGACCCGGACCGTCGCGGCCCGCAGGGTGCGGACCCGATGGCGTAGCCGTGGCGGCAGCACCTGTTCGAGCTTCGTCAGCGCGCGCAATGCGGACTCCTCGATGCCCGTGACGGTGTCATCGGAAGCGCTGCGCAGGCCGACGGCGATGGCGACCGCCTCGTCGTCGTCGAGCAGCAGCGGTGGCAACGCCGCACCGGCGCCGAGCCGATAGCCACCCGTGCCCCTGGTGGCGTGCACCGGATAGCCGAGCTCACGTAGCCGGTCCACGTCGCGGCGCACGGTGCGAGTGGTGACGGTGAGCCGCTCGGCGAGGTCGGTACCGGTCCAGTCCCGATGGGTCTGCAGCAGCGCGAGCAGTTTGAGCAGCCGCGCCGAGGTTTCCAACATGCTCCCAGAATCGCACGTGCTTAGGACGCGAGCTGTCCTAAGCGGTTCCTAGTGTTGTTTTCATGAGCACCGAACAAGACATTCGCCCCTTCCGCATCGACATCGCACCGGAACAGATCGACGATCTGCACGCCCGCCTGGCGAACATCCTGTGGCCCGACGAACTCCCCGGCGTCGGCTGGGACTATGGGGTACCGGTCTCCTACCTGAAGCAACTCGCCGAGTACTGGCGTACCGGCTATGACTGGCGCGCGCAGGAGGCGCGACTGAACGAAATCCCGCAATTCGTCACCGAAATCGACGGTCAGACAGTGCATTACCTACATGTACGTTCGCCGGAACCGGATGCGTTGCCGCTGGTGCTCAACCACGGGTGGCCCGGCTCGTTCATCGAATTCCTCGACGTGATCGGCCCGCTCAGCGATCCACGCGCGCACGGCGGCGATCCCGCGATCGCGTTCCACCTGGTGATTCCGTCGCTGCCGGGCTTCGCCTTCTCAGGGCCGACGCGCCGGGTGGGGGATGGCGGCACGGAGCGGTACGCCCAGGTTGTCGCCGAGCTCATGTCCCGGCTCGGTTATGACCGCTACGGAGCGCAGGGCGGTGACGCGGGCGGTTTCGTGTCCGCGGAACTCGGCCGTATCGCCACCGAACACCTCGTCGGCATTCACTTGAACGGGCCGATCACCATTCCTACCTGGGATGGTGATGCCGATCAGTCGCGGGAGTACAGTGCCGAAAACTCCTGGGACAGCGCAGCTTCCGCCGGAACGGAAACCGAGTACAGCGAGGCCGACATGGCACGGCTGGAGGTGCTGACCGGCCCGGAGAGCTATACCCGCTACGGCTACGCCATGGTGCAGTCGGGGCGACCGCAGACCCTCGCCATCGGCATGCACGACTCGCCGGTCGCGCTGCTGTCGTGGATCGTGGATATCTTCCAGCGCTGGACCAATCCGGCCATCGAACTGCCCGAGGACGCCGTGGATCGCGACGCGATACTCACCAACGTCAGCATTTACTGGTTCACCCGAACCTTCGCCTCCTCGATCCGTCTCTATCGCGAATCGAACTCCTGGGGCGTGCAGGTAAAGAACTCGGGAGTGCCGACCGCGGGCGCGGTGTTCGCGGGCGACAACTCGATCCGCGCACTGGCCGACCAACAGCACACGATCACACGCTGGACCGAATATGACCGTGGCGGCCACTTCGCGGCAATGGAAGCACCGGATTTGCTGGTCGCCGACATACGGGAGTTCTTCCGGTCGCTGCGGTAGTCGACGAGTGCCGCCGCTGGCTGAGTATGCGTTGTGTCCGGGCTCGGCGAGTCGATGGTGCCGCGGTATCGAAAAAGTGCTGGTCATATCGAGTTATGTCGTTGCCGAGTCGAATTCGGCGTCGGCGATATGGACCGACCAGCGGCCGGTTGGTCCCGGTTATACCGGGCAAACATCTCGGCTGCGGTCGTGGCGAGTTGTGCGCGTAATTCCGGCGGCTCCAGTACTTCGATGAATTGGCCGAGCGGCAGGATGGCGTGCGCGAGTACCTCATATGACTCCGAGGGCAGGGTGAGTACTATCCACCCCTCGGAGTCCGGCGAGCCTGCTGAGGCGAGGGCCTCGGTGACGGCGGCGGGGTCGTTCATCAATCGCAGTAGCGGCACGTGGGATGCGGCGATCCGGCAGCGGGCTCGCACGCGCAGCATCGAGCGGGCGAAATCATCGGACGCGGCCGACCAGTGCGCGGCGAGATCGAAATCCAATGGCCTGTCGAATGTTTCACCGGTCGGCTCGGCGGCGATGATCCGGCCGACACGGTAGGAGCGAATATCGCTGCCGTCGCGTCCGATGAGATACCAGGTGCCTGCCTTCATGACCAGGCCGAAGGGATCGAGCCTGCGTTCGACCACCCGGTCCTTGCGGCCGTATCGGACATCCAGCTTGCGGTCATGCCACAGCGCGTCGGCAACCGTTGTGAGCGTGGGTGTTTCGTCGGGGCGGTGGAACCAGCCGGGTGCATCGATGTGCACCCGGTCCGCGATTCGTGTTGCGCGTCCACGTAATTCGGGTGGTAGCGCGGCGAGAACCTTCAGCTGGGCAGTCGCGAGCACGGTGCCGAGCCCCAGGTCGGCGGCGGCGCCCGGCGATCCCGCCAGCAGCACGGCGTCGGCTTCCTCGGTGGTCAGCCCGGTCAGCCGGGTCCGGTATCCGTCGACCAGCCGTACCCCGCCCGCGCGGCCGGGTTCGCTGTACACCGGTATCCCGGCTGCCGAGAGCGCCTCGATATCGCGGTAGACGGTCCGCACCGATACCTCGAGCTCGCGCGCGAGCTCCGGCGCGGTCGTGCGGCCACGCGTCTGTAGCAGCAGCAGGAGCTGCACCAATCGACTCGCCCGCATAACAGCGAGACTAGCCGTAAACCTTGACAGAAGATGACAAGGTTAGGGCCTACCGTCGTATCCATGACCACATGGAGCCAGTTCACCGAAGAAGCGCCCCGGATCGCAGCCGTGTTCACCCGCCGCCACCGGGCGACTCGCAACCTGTGCATGCTCGGCACTCTCCGCTCCGACGGCTTCCCGCGCATCAGCCCGGTGGAGCCGATCATCTTCGAGGACATGCTGACAATCGTGGGCATGCCGAACACGACGAAGTTCAAAGACCTCGAGCGCGACCCGCGCTTCTGCCTGCACACCGCCACCGTCGACACCCAAGTCGGTGACGGTGACGCCAAACTGTTCGGCACCGTCACCGACCTGCACGATAAGCAGGTGCACGCGCGTTTCGCGCAAAAGCTGTTCGACGACAGCGGTTTAGACCTTCGCGGTCAAGAATTCGACCACTTTTTCATCGCCGATCTGACCGGTGCCTCGACCGTCGAGGTCGCCGACAATCACATGGATGTCACCATCTGGAAGCCGACCCAGGGGGAGCGGGTGGTACGCAAACACTGAGCGCGCGTCTGTGAACTGGTCACCCCCGCCAGGGCGACGCCCTCGCCGTAGCCCGCCGCCAGCTGCCGATGGGGCGGCACTTCGGTGTCGTGCCTGGCCCACGGTCACCGTGACCCGGTCCGCGCGGTCGTGGTGTCACGATTTCGACGCGGTGATGGCCTGCACGTCGGCGTAGCTCGGAACGCCCGCGGCGACGGCACCGTCGCCGCGTACGGCGCGGGCGGCATCCACGATTGCCGCGAGCGCGGTGCGATACAGCAGTGAGCCGGTACTGATCCGGCGCACGCCCAACGCGGCCAGTGCTGCTACCGACGGGCCGGCCTGCGCGTAGAGCATGTTGACCGGCAGGGCGGTGGCGGCGACTACTCGGGCAATCCCCTCCGGGGCGGTAATGCCGGGCACGAAGATGCCATCCGCCCCGGCGTTCGCGTACCGTTCTACCCGCGCAAGCGTCGAATCATGGTGCAGCCCGAGCCAATACGTGTCCACGCGGGCATTCACGAACAGTTCGGGTGCGCGGGCCTTGATCGCGCCGATGAGCTCGGCCTGATGGTTCGGCTCGGCCAGTGTGTTTTCGGTGCGACCGTCCTCGAGATTCACTCCGGCGATGCCGATCTCGGCCAACTCGGCCGCGAATTCGCCGACCGCACCGGGATCTTCGCTGAAACCGCCTTCGATATCGACAGTCACCGGCACCGTCAGCCGTGCCAGTCGTGTTGCCACCGCGAGGGTTTCGTCACGGGCGACACCCGTTCCGTCGGGCAGCCCGGCCGCGGCCGCGACCCCGAGGCTGGTAGTTCCGATCGCCGGAAAACCATCGGCCGCAAGCATCGCCGCGGAGCCGAAGTCCCAGGCATTCGGCAGTATCAGCGGCTCGTCACGATGATGTAGCTCGCGGAAGACCCCGGTTCTATTCATCGGCGCTCACCGAGTCCGGCCGCGAACAGGCGCGTGGTACACCGGTTGTGGGAATCGGCGTGACCAGTGGACGAATTCATATCGCGACCGTAACCCGCGATCGTTTCGGTGGCCGCCGAAACAACCCCGCATCACTATGGAGTCATGTCTACGCGTGGAGCCGATCTCGCCGGGCTGGCCGGACTGCTCGCCGACCGCACTCGGGCCGAGATGTGCCTGGCCCTCGTCGATGGCCGTGCCTGGACCGCCGGTGAATTGGCGCGGTACGCCGGTGTCGCGCCGGCTACCGCTACCGAACACCTGAACCGGCTGCTCGACGGCGGACTGCTCGTCGAACGCCGCCAGGGCAGGCACCGTTACGTGCAGCTGGCGAACCCGCAGGTGGGTGAGCTGCTGGAGGCTATGGTCACGCATCTCGATCCACCGGCTACCGAGGTGCGTAACCTCCGCGCGTTCACTGTCGCCGCCGCGCTGGCGCGCGGTCGCACCTGTTACGACCACCTGGCCGGAATACTCGGCGTCGTCATTACCGCCGCGATGACCACCCACGACCTCCTCTCCGACAACGGCGGCTTCGCGCTCACACCCGCCGGACTCGCCTGGCTGACCGGTCCCATGGGCATCGACCCGGCCGCCCCGCACAAAACCCGCAGGCCGATCACGCGCCCGTGTCTCGACTGGACCGAACGACGCATGCACCTGGGCGGTGCGGCCGGCGCGCAACTGTGCCGCCGGATGCAGGATCTCGATTGGATCCATCGCGTCGGCACCAGCCGCGCCGTTCGCGTCACCACAGTGGGCGCGACCGGCCTGCGCGACGCCCTTGGCATCGATCCCGCCGCACTGGAATGAGTCGATCGCGCGCACGATCCTGACTCGAAGTGCGCGGCGTATCGACAGCAACATCGGTGATCGCGGCTCCCGGCGTCGCGCCTTTCGCTGTGCCAGGATGACCGGATGGTGCTCTCCGCAGCGGCTACCGCCGAATCCGCGCCATCGGCCATTGTGTCGCTGTTCTGGATCGCATTGGCCGGGGTTGTCGGTCCGCTGCTTTCTCGGTTAACTCGCGGCTATGTGCCCGATGTGGTGATCCTGCTGGTCTTGGGCGTGGTGCTCGGACCGAATGCGCTGGGGTGGGCGGGCACCGGTGGCGGTGTGGATCTGCTCAGCGAGCTGGGATTGGGAATGTTGTTCCTGCTGGCCGGGTATGAGCTGGATCCGAAACTGCTGGGCGGCCGGTCGGGGCGGCAGGCGTGGTTAGTCTGGGGCAGCTGCCTGGTTTTCGCGTTGGGGCTGGTGACGTTATCGGCTGCGGATGTGAGTTTCACCGCGCGAGTGGCCGTGGCGATCGCGATGACATCGACAGCTTTGGGCACGTTGCTACCCATCGTGAAGAACGCGGGTGTGCTCGATCAGCCGTTGGGGAGGGCGGTGCTCGCGCACGGGGCGGTAGGTGAGCTCGGTCCGATCGTGGCCATGTCGGTGCTGCTGAGCAGTCGCAATGCCGGTGCCGCGATCGTCGTGCTGGTGTTGTTCGTAGTCGCGGCGGGCTTGATCGGGCTGGTACCGCAACGCATTCTGGATCGAATTCCCGGCTTCGGACGGGCCTTGCGGGAACTCGGCGGTGGCACCTCGCAGCTACCGGTTCGAGTGGTGTTCCTGCTGTTGCTGGTACTGATGGCGGTGGCCGAGGTGTTCGATCTCGACGTGGTGCTCGGCGCGTTCGCCGCGGGCCTGATTCTGCGCAAGCTGGTCGCCAGCGGGCATCCGCAGGTCGACGCGTCGCTCGAGACTATCGGCTTCGGCGTGCTTATTCCGGTGTTCTTCGTGGTGTCCGGGATGGGCATCGATCCCGCCGCGGTCGCGGGGCAGCCGGTGATGTGGTTGTTGTTCGTGCTTTCGATCGCGATCGCGCGGGGGCTGCCGGTCTGGTTGAGCGAGCGCTATATCCCGCACGGCGCGAATCTGCCGTCGCTGCGCGAGCGGGCACAGCTGGCGCTGTATGCGGCGACCGGTTTGCCGATCATCGTCGCGGTTACTCAGGTGGCGACCAGCACCGGTCTGATGGAACAGGATTTGGCCTCTACGCTGGTTGCCGCGGGCGCGACGACGGTCCTGGTGTTCCCGCTGATCGCGAGACTGATCGGCGGCAAACCACCCCATTCATGAATGGGCTTGCATAATCGTGCATAATCATCACATGGTTGAAACAGCGGACGGACCCGTGTTGCGGGTCGCGGTGGCCGGTGCGAGCGGGTACGCGGGCGGCGAGGTGCTGCGACTATTGCTGGGGCATCCGGCCTACCGCGCCGGGCGCCTCGTCGTCGGTGCGCTGACCGCGGGGTCGAATGCGGGCAGCGTGCTGGGTGAACATCAGCCGCATCTGCTGCCGCTGGCCGATCGAGTGCTCGCGCCGACCTCAGCCGACGAATTGGCGGGCCACGACGTGGTATTCCTCGGCCTGCCGCACGGCCAATCCGCCGCCATCGCGAAGGCGCTGCCGGATTCCACGGTGATCATCGACTGCGGCGCCGATTTCCGGCTGACCGACTCGCGGGCCTGGATGAAGTACTACGGCAGTGAGCACGCGGGCAGCTGGCCCTACGGTCTACCGGAACTGCCGGGTGGCCGGGAACGGTTGCGTGGTGCGAACCGGATCGCGGTTCCCGGCTGCTATCCGACCGTCGCCAGCCTCGCGCTGGCCCCGGCGGTCGCGGCGGGGATCGTCGAACCGACGGTGAATGTGGTTGCGGTGAGTGGCACGTCCGGCGCGGGGCGCAAACTCGATGTCGCCCTGCTCGGGTCCGAGGTGATGGGCTCGGCGCGGGCCTACGGCATCGCGGGCGCGCACCGGCACACCCCTGAGATCTCGCAGAACCTGAAGGCGGCGGGCGGGGTCGACGTGGCCGTCTCCTTTACTCCGGTGCTCGCGCCGATGCCGCGTGGCATTCTGGCCACCTGCACCGCGCCGATCCGAGTCGACGCGGCACAGGCTCGCGCGGTATATGAAAAGGCTTATGCTGACGAACCTTTCGTGCATCTGCTGCCGGAAGGCCAACTGCCGCAGACGGGTTCGGTAATCGGTTCCAACGCCGTCACGCTGCAGGTCGCGGTGGACAGCGACGCCGGACTGCTCGTGGTGATCGGCGCGATCGACAACCTGACCAAGGGCACCGCGGGCGCTGCGGTGCAATCCATGAATCTGGCCGTCGGATTCGACGAGACCGCAGGACTTTCCACCGTAGGAGTGGCACCGTGACGACGGCTGAAATCGGCAAACTGGTCCGGACGCAGGGTGTCACCGCACCGCTCGGTTTCCGTGCGGCGGGCATTGCCGCGGGCATCAAGGCCAGCGGAAAACCCGACCTCGCGTTGGTCTTCAACGAAGGGCCCGATTATGCGGCGGCGGGCGTTTTCACCCGTAACCAGGTGAAAGCGGCACCGGTGCTGTGGTCGCAGCAGGTACTCACCTCCGGTCGATTGCGCGCGGTGATCCTCAACTCCGGCGGCGCCAACGCCTGCACCGGTCCCGGCGGGTTCCAAGACACCCACCAGACCGCCGAGGAACTCGCCACGGCACTGAGCAATTGGGGCAGCGAAACCGGCGCGGGCGAAATCGCCGTCTGTTCCACGGGTTTGATCGGCGACCGCCTACCGATGGACAAGGTGATCCCGGGGATCACCGAGATCGTGCACGAAATGGCGGGCGGACTGTCGGGCGGGGTCGACGCGGCCTACGCGATCATGACCACCGATACGGTGCCGAAGGAAGCGGCTTTTCATCACCGTGACAAGTGGAACGTCGGTGGTATGGCCAAGGGCGCGGGCATGCTCGCGCCGTCGCTGGCGACCATGCTGGTGGTGCTCACCACCGACGCCGCGGTCACCGCGCAACAGCTGGATCTCGCGCTGCGCAATGCGACTCGACTCACCTTCGATCGGCTCGACGTCGACGGATCCTGCTCCACCAATGACACCGTGCTGCTGCTTGCCAACGGCGCCAGTGCGGTCACCCCCTCGCAGGAGGATCTCGACGCGGCCGTACTAGCGGTCTGTGATGACCTCGCCGCACAGTTGATGGCCGATGCGGAGGGCGTCACCAAGCGGGTCCGGGTCACCGTCGCGGGCGCGGCTTCCGAGGACGAGGCGCTGATCGTGGCGCGCGCTGTCGCCCGCGACAGTCTGGTCAAGACCGCCCTGTTCGGTTCCGACCCGAACTGGGGCCGGGTGCTCGCCGCGGTCGGCATCGCGCCGGTCACGTTGGATCCCAACCGAATCACGGTGTCATTCAACGGAAATCCGGTCTGTATCGATAGTGTCGGCGCCCCGGGTGCGCGCGAGGTCGACCTTTCCGGACCCGATATCGACGTACTCATCGACCTGAATGTCGGCGCCGGCACGGCAATGATCCGCACCACCGACCTCTCCCACGGTTACGTCGAAGAGAATTCGGCATATAGCTCATGAACGGTCAATCGCTCCACGATCTTTCGGCGCTGGACAAGGCGCACGTGCTGGCCGAGGCGCTGCCATGGCTGCAGAAGTTCCGCGACAAGATCGTGGTCGTCAAATATGGCGGCAACGCGATGATCGACACGGAACTCAAGCAGGCATTCGCCGCTGACATGGCCTTCCTGCGCACCGTCGGCGTTCATCCTGTGGTGGTGCACGGCGGTGGACCGCAGATCAGCGCGATGCTGAAAAAGCTCGGCCTGCAAGGCGAATTCCGGGGCGGCTTCCGCGTCACCACGCCGGAGGTGATGGATGTCGTGCGCATGGTGCTGTTCGGTCAGGTCGGTCGCGAACTCGTCGGGCTGATCAACGCGCACGGCCCCTACGCGGTGGGTATCTCCGGCGAGGACGCGCGGCTTTTCACCGCGACCAGGCGCACCGTCGACGTAGAGGGTGAACCCACCGATATCGGGCTGGTCGGCGACGTCACCGCGGTGAACCCCGAGGCCGTACTCGACCTCATCGACGCGGGGCGCATCCCGGTGGTTTCGACGATCGCGCCCGATGTCGACGGCGTTGTGCACAACATCAACGCCGACACCGCCGCCGCCGCACTAGCCGAGGGGATCGGTGCGGAAAAACTGGTGGTTTTGACCGATATCGAGGGCCTGTACACCGACTGGCCGGACCGCTCGTCGCTCGCGTCGCGCATCGACGCCACCGCGCTGGCGAGGTTGCTCCCGAGCCTCGATGCGGGCATGGTGCCCAAAATGGAAGCCTGTCTGCGTGCGGTTCAGGGCGGAGTGCCTACCGCGCACGTGATCGACGGTCGCGTCCCGCACTCAGTCCTACTGGAGCTTTTCACCGGAGAAGGAATCGGAACGATGGTGACCCCCGCGCTGTCCACATCGGACGGGGCGAGCGCACTGAACGGAACGAAATCATGAACCAAGAAGCGAATACCGCAGCGGCGCTGCGGGAGCGGTGGTCGGCCGCGATGATGAAAAACTACGGCACGCCCAAGGTCGTGCTGACTCGCGGTGCCGGCGCCGTTGTCTACGACGCGGACGGCAAGCGCTACATCGACTTCCTCGGCGGTATCGCCGTCAACAGCCTCGGCCACGCCCATCCGGCGATCCTCGAGGCGGTCACCCAGCAGCTCGGCACGCTCGGGCACACCTCCAACCTGTATGTCAACGAGCCGGTGGTGGAACTGGCCGAACGGCTGCTCGCGCATTTCGGCGACGGCGAATTGGGCGACGGGCACGGCAGGGCGTTCTTCTGCAACTCCGGCACCGAGGCCAATGAGGCCGCGTTCAAGATGGCCCGGCTGACGGGCCGTCGCAAGATCATCGCCTGCGATGAGGCATTTCACGGCCGCACCATGGGCGCGCTCGCGCTCACCGGACAGCCCTCGAAGCGTTCACCGTTCGAGCCGATGCCGCCGGGCGTCGTGCACGTGCCATACGGTGACGCGGCCGCATTGGAAGCGGTCGTTGACTCCGACACCGCCGCGGTCTTCCTCGAACCGATCATGGGGGAGAGCGGCGTCGTCGTGCCGCCCATCGACTATCTGGTGAAGGCCCGCGAAATCACCGCCCGCCATGGCGCGCTGCTGGTGCTCGACGAGGTGCAGACCGGTATCGGTCGCTGCGGAAAGTTCTACGCGCACCAGGCTTCCGGCATCGTGCCCGACGTGATCACCCTCGCCAAGGGACTCGGCGGCGGGCTGCCGATCGGTGCCGTACTCGCCACCGGACCGGCCGCGGATCTGCTGACCCCCGGTCTGCACGGGACGACGTTCGGCGGTAACGCGGTCTGCGCGGCCGCCGCGCTCGCGGTGCTGCGCACCATCGACGAACTCGACCTGCTCTCGCACGTCGAGTCGGTCGGCAAGCGGCTCAGCGACGGCATCGAATTGCTCGAGCATCCGCTGGTCGACCATGTGCGCGGTGCGGGTCTGCTGCTGGGGGTCGTGCTCACCGAGGACATCTCGGCAGCGGTCGAGACCACTGCGCGGGAAGCCGGATATCTGGTGAATGCGCCGAAACCCAATGTCATTCGGCTCGCACCGCCCCTGGTGCTCACCGAATCCCAGTCCGACAACTTCGTCGCCGACCTGCCGGGGATCCTCGACAGCGCCGCCGAAGCAGTGAAGGGAACCAAAGAATGAGTCTGCGCCACTTTCTGCGCGACGATGATGTGACCCCGGTCGAACAGGCCGAAATCCTCTCGTTGGCAGCAGAATTGAAGAAGGCCCCATTCTCGCACCGGCCGCTGGATGGCCCGCGCGGCGTCGGAGTGATCTTCGAGAAGAACTCCACCCGCACCCGGTTCTCCTTCGAGATGGGTATCGCGCAGCTCGGCGGGCATCCGGTGGTCGTCGACGGCCGTGACACGCAGCTCGGTCGCGAGGAGACCCTCGGCGATACCGGCACGGTGCTGTCGCGCTATGTCGACGCGATCGTCTGGCGCACCTTCGAACAGGTTCGGTTGGATGAAATGGCCGCCACTGCAACGGTTCCGGTGGTGAATGCCCTGTCCAACGAGTTCCATCCGTGTCAGGTGCTGGCCGATCTGCAGACCCTCGCCGAGCGCAAGGGCTCGCTCGCCGGCCGTAACCTCAGCTACTTCGGTGATGGCGCGAACAATATGGCGCACTCGCTCCTGCTGGGTGGTGTGACCGCCGGTCTGAACGTAACAATTGCCGCACCAACGGGTTTCGAGCCGCTGCCGTGGATCGTGGAAGCCGCCCGCAAACGCGCTGCCGAGACCGGGGCCACCATCACCCTCACCGGTGACCCGGTCGCCGCCGCCGACGGCGCCGATGCGCTGGTGACCGATACGTGGACCTCGATGGGCCAGGAAAACGATGGCCTCGACCGTATCGGCCCGTTCCGCCCGTATCAGCTGAACACCGAGTTGCTCTCGCACGCCGAGCCGGATGCGGTTGTGCTGCACTGTCTTCCCGCGCATCGCGGCGAAGAGATCACCGACGAGGTGCTCGACGGGGTGCACAGCGTGGTGTGGGACGAGGCCGAGAACCGCCTGCACGCCCAGAAGGCGCTGCTGGTGTGGCTGTTGGCCAGACGCAACGATGGTGCGGCGTGAGTGGGCGAACGCGGTGTGAGCGCGGCGTCCGAGGAGACGGGCGAAGACGATACGTGATCTCGGGCGAACCTGCCGTGCGCGCGAGGTTTACCGGCACGGCGACTTCCGGTCTCGAGGTGCGGTCATGACTGTGCAGCAGGCGGATTCGGGCAAGCCGGGCCCCGCGATCGCCCGCACGCGCGCTGGACGGCAGTCTCGGATTATCGAATTACTGCTGGCTCATTCGGTTCGCAGCCAAACCGAACTCGCGGCATTGCTATCCGCCGAGGGCATCGAGACCACCCAGGCCACGCTCTCGCGTGATCTCGATGAGCTCGGCGCGGTGAAGCTCCGTGCCGCCGACGGCGGGGCCGGCGTCTATGTGGTTCCCGAGGACGGCAGTCCGGTTCGCGGCGTCACCGGTGGCACCGACCGCCTCTCCAAACTCCTCGGTGACCTACTCGTCTCCACCGACGCCAGCGGTAATATCGCCGTCCTGCGCACCCCGCCCGGCGCCGCCCACTACCTCGCCAGTGCCCTCGATCGAGCCGCCCTGCCCTACGTCGTCGGCACCATCGCCGGCGACGACACCATTGCCGTCATCGCTCGCGAACCCCTGACCGGCGCCGAACTAGCCGCCAAAATCGAAGAACTGGCGTAAACGGCTCGGCTCACCCGAACGGGTACTGGCCGCCGCCCGGCGTGTTGTGGTCCGGGGTACCGGCGTTGATGATGTCTTGGACCAGGCCGACGATGGCGTGGCCGATATTGAGCATATCGTTACCGAGAGTTGCGAATTCGCCCGCGATGAGGTGCAGCATGCTTGTCCTTCTGCCCGACCGATAGTTGCCGCTCTCAGCGTGACACAGGCGGATTGAGGTGCCAAGGGGCAGACAATCCGTTCGTCGGCCCGTATACGACCCCGGTTGTGAATGGGCTTGCATAGTCGTGCATAATCATTTGCAGAACGACGCGGGCGCGGAAGTAGCCCGAGCCGCGCGCCTGCCGCAGTGGGCACAATGTTCACAGACACGTACAAACCCGAGGAGCACACAGACCATGTCCGATCGCGTCGTACTCGCCTACTCCGGTGGGCTCGATACCTCCGTTGCCATCAGCTGGATCGGCAAGGAGACCGGCGCCGAGGTCGTGGCCGTCGCCATCGACCTGGGCCAGGGGGGCGAGGACATGAACGTGGTGCGACAGCGCGCACTGGACTGCGGCGCCGTCGAGGCGGTCGTGGTCGACGCGCGTGACGAGTTCGCCGACGACTACTGCCTGCCCACCATTCAGGCCAACGCCATGTACATGGGCGAATATCCGCTGGTGTCGGCGATCAGCCGGCCGCTGATCGTCAAGCACCTGGTGGAGGCCGCGAAGTTCCACGGCGCGAGCACCGTCGCGCACGGCTGCACCGGTAAGGGCAACGACCAGGTCCGCTTCGAGGTCGGCATCGGCGCGCTGGCGCCCGACCTGAGCGTGATCGCCCCGGTCCGCGACTACGCCTGGACCCGGGAGAAGGCCATTGCCTTCGCCGAAGAGAACTCGCTGCCGATCAACGTCACCAAGAAGTCGCCGTTCTCCATCGACCAGAACGTGTGGGGTCGCGCGGTCGAGACGGGTTTCCTCGAAGACCTGTGGAACGCCCCGACCAAGGATGTCTACGATTACACCTCCGACCCGACGGTCAACTTCGAGGCACCGGACGAACTGATCGTCACCTTCGAAAAGGGTGTACCGGTCGCCATCGACGGCCGCCCGGTCACCGTGCTCGAGGCCATCGTCGAGCTCAACCTCCGCGCGGGCCGTCAGGGCGTCGGCCGCCTCGATATGGTCGAGGATCGGCTCGTCGGCATCAAGAGCCGCGAGATCTACGAGGCGCCGGGCGCCATCGCCCTGATCACCGCGCACCAGGCACTGGAGCATGTCACCGTCGAGCGTGAACTGGGCCGCTACAAGCGCACCGTCGAGCAGCGGTGGAGCGAGCTGGTTTACGACGGCCTGTGGTTCTCGCCGCTCAAGCGCGCGCTCGACGCCTTCGTCGGCGACACCCAGGAGCACGTGTCCGGCGAGATCCGCATGGTCCTGCACGGTGGCAATGTCGTGGTCAATGGCCGCCGCTCCGAGCAGTCGCTTTACGACTTCAACCTGGCCACCTACGACGAGGGCGACTCCTTCGACCAGTCCCTGGCCAAGGGTTTCGTGCAGATCCACGGCCTGTCCTCGAAGGTCGCGGCCCGTCGCGATCTGAACCAGAAGTAACGTCGAACGGGGTCGGCGTCCACGCGCCGACCCCAGCTCGCAACGAGCGTTACCGACCGTGCCGCAGGCCGATGTAAGACCACGAACTCGCTGATGACCGCGATTCGACCCCGAAGGAGACAGCACGCGATGACGCAGAGCGGCAGCACCAATGAAGGGGCGCTGTGGGGCGGACGTTTCGCGTCCGGACCGGCCGCGGCAATGGCGGCGCTCAGCAAATCGACGCACTTCGACTGGGTACTCGCGCCCTACGATATTCGTGCCTCCAAGGCACATGCGAGGGTGCTACACAAAGCCGGGCTGCTCTCGGAATCCGACCTCACTGCCATGCTCGAGGGGTTGGATCTGCTTGCCGCGGACGTGAATTCGGGTGCATACACTCCCGCCGAGTCCGATGAGGACGTGCACGGCGCGCTGGAGCGCGGACTGATCGAACGGGTCGGTAGCGAACTCGGTGGCCGTTTGCGCGCGGGTCGGTCCCGCAATGATCAGGTGGCCACGCTGTTCCGCATGTGGCTGCGCGACGCGGTGCGCCGGGTCGCGGCCGGTCTGCTCGAGGTGGTCGACGCGCTGGTCGCCCAGGCGGCGGCGCACCCGGACGCGGTGATGCCGGGCAAGACCCATCTGCAGGCCGCGCAGCCGGTGCTGCTCGCGCATCATCTGCTCGCACACGCGCATCCGCTGCTGCGCGATATCGACCGATTGCGCGATTTCGACAAGCGCGCTGCCGTCTCGCCCTACGGTTCGGGCGCGCTGGCCGGTTCGTCACTCGGCTTGGATCCGGAGTCGATCGCCGCCGAGTTGGATTTCGATGCGGCCGCGGCCAATTCGATCGACGCGACCTCCGCACGCGATTTCGCCGCCGAAGCCGCCTTCGTGCTCGCTATGATCGGCGTCGACCTGAGCCGGATGGCCGAAGAGGTAATCATCTGGAGCACACCGGAATTCGGGTATGTCACGCTCGCCGATGCCTGGTCGACGGGCTCGTCGATCATGCCGCAGAAGAAGAACCCGGATGTCTCCGAACTCACGCGCGGCAAGGCCGGTCGCCTCATCGGCAATCTCACCGGTCTGCTCGCCACACTCAAGGCGCAGCCGCTGGCATACAACCGTGACCTACAGGAGGACAAGGAGCCCCTGTTCGACTCGGTCGCCCAGCTGGAACTGCTGCTCCCGGCCATCGCCGGTCTGGTCTCGACCCTGACCTTCCACACCGGCCGGATGGCCGAACTCGCTCCCGCCGGGTTCACCCTCGCCACCGATATCGCCGAATGGCTTGTCCGCCAGGGGGTCCCGTTCCGGGTCGCGCACGAGGCGGCCGGCGCGTGCGTGCGCGCGGCGGAGAATCGTGGCGTCGGCCTGGACGAGCTGACCGATGCGGAGTTCGCCGCAGTGGACCCGGCGCTGACACCCCAGGTCAGGGCGGTGTTGACGGTGCAGGGGTCCATCGCGTCCCGCAATGCCCGCGGTGGCACGGCCGGTGTCCAGGTCGCGGCACAGCTCGATGAGATCCGCGGCGCGGTAGGTGAGCTGCGCAACTGGCTGGCATGAGCGTCATCTAGGCGGGTTACGCTGCGCCGGTGACTCTGCTGCTACTGGCGCTGGCCATTGCCTCCGAGGTGACCGCGACCGTTTCGCTGAAGATCTCCGACGGTTTCAGCAAGCTCGTTCCGTCGATCGTGGTCGTCATCGGCTACAGTGCGGCGTTCTTCTTTCTGTCGCAGGCATTGAAGCGTGGCATGGCGATCGGTGTCGCCTATGGGGTTTGGTCGGCCGTCGGTGTCGCGGCCATCGCGCTGATCGGCGTGCTGTTTCTGGATGAGCGACTGACCCTGGTCCAGGTCGGCGGCATCGGTTTGGTCATCCTCGGCGTGCTCGCGCTGGAAATGGGCGGCGAACGCACCTGATTCCCGGCCTCGTTGTGCCCTTTGCATTTTGGCGAATACGTCCCACGCCGGGGCGCGGCGAACGTAGCATCGGCCGATGGATCCGACGTTTGCTCAGTTGAGCCGGCGCGGGTGATGGCATGACGTCGAATGAGGGCGACGTGGTGCTGGAAGCCAAGTCAATCCTGCACTCGGACAACGTAACCCGCGTCGGCGAGCGTCGCGAGCACGTCGTCACGATGTTCCGGGCCGCGAGTCTCCAAGGTCAACGACACCTCTACCTCGTCCAAGGCGAGCCAAGCGCCGATGCGCGAATGTGCGACATCCACCACGCTCGCACCGGTTTTGCCGACCACTCCGAGTAATCCGCTCAGGCGGCCCGGACGGTCCGAGATGGTCACTTGCACAGCAAGATAGCGGCCCGCCGAGCTCAGCCCGTGGCCGATCAGCCGGGTCAGCAGCAGTGGGTCGATATTCCCGCCGGACAGTATCGCGCACACCGGTCCCCGGAGCCCCAATTCCTCAGGGCCGCAACTCATCAACGCCGCCACCGCCGCCGCGCCCGCCGGTTCGACGATCAGTTTCGCCCGCTCCAGACACAGCAGCAGTGCCCTGGACAGTGCGTCCTCGCCCACGGTCAGCATCGTCGGTACGTGCTCGGCGACGTGTCGAAACGGCACCGCACCCGGTAGCCCGACCGCGATGCCATCGGCCATCGTCGACATGCTCGCGGCCCGCACCGGCCTGCCCGCCGCCAGCGAATCCGGCCACGCCGCGGCGGCGGCCGCCTGCACACCGAGAACGCGGACGTCCGGGGCGAGATGATGCAGCGCGACCGCGATACCCGCCAGCAGCCCGCCGCCACCCGTCGGCACGACCACGGTCCCCACACGGGGGAGTTGCGCGAGGATCTCCAGCCCGACTGTGGCCTGCCCGGCCACGATATCGGGGTGATCGAACGGATGGATCAGCGTCGCGCCGGTGCGCTGCGCGAACTCGACAGCAGCGTCCAATGCCTCATCGACGGTGTCGCCGACCTGCCGCACCCGCGCCCCATACGCCTTGGTAGCCGCCAGCTTCGGCAGCGAAGCCCCCACCGGCATGAACACCGTCGACTCGATCCCCAGTGACGACGCCGCCCACGCAACCCCCTGCGCATGATTGCCCGCACTCGCCGCGACCACGCCCCCGGCGCGAACATCCAACGGCAGATTGGCAATCCGGTTGTAGGCCCCACGCGGCTTGAACGACCCCGTCCGCTGCAAATTCTCACACTTGAGCCACACCTCGTGTCCGGTCCGCTCCGATAACACCCGCGAGGCCACCACCGGCGTCCGCCGAATCACCGGCCCCAGCAGTTCGGCCGCCGCCTCGATTCGCTCCAGTCCGACAACATCCATTCCGTCATGCTGCCAGCAGTGCTCGCCGAGCACCGAGAATCCAGAGCGCGCGGTGTCGGTTGCCGGTGCGGCGCGGATCCGATCCGCATTGCGTGCCGCGGCGCGCAATCGCCGAGCGGAACTCGGTCTCGAGCGGGCGGAATTCGGCGAACGCACCGGGCTGAACCAGCTGTGGCCAGGGACGAGGCCGGCGGCATCAGTCCGGAGGAATTCAGGCTGCTTTGGCCAGGTTGTGGGCAATGGCGCCGAGGCGGGCCAGGCGGGCATCGCCGAGCGGGGTCAGTTTGCCGCCGAGGCGGTTGGTGATGAAGCCGAGTGACATGCCGGTGGCGGGGTCGGCGAACGCGCCGGACCCGCCGAGGCCGAAGTGGCCGAACGCGGAGACGGGGTCGGCTTTGGAGGGTTTCATGGGTACGCCGTGATAGCCGAGGGTCCACGGGATGCGGAAGGCGAGGACGTAATCGGGGGTGAAGACCTGGCGTCGGTTGATCTGCTCGATGGTTTCCGGCTGTAGCAGCTGATAGCCATCGAGCCGGCCGCCGTCGGCAAGCGCACCGTAGAGCCGCGCCAGAGAGCGTGCGGAGAAGGTGCCGTTGACGCCCGGCAGTACCGAATCGTGCAGGCGCGGATCGGAAACCAGGTCGGCGAAGCCCTCAGGGGTGGTGTCGGCGGCCGCGGCGAATCTGGTTCTGGCCAACAGTCGAGAACCGGTGTCCCAGTCCAGGCCCGCGACGGTGAGCCGTGGGAAGTTGGTCGCGATACGGCCACGCTCGGAGTGCGGCACGCGGAACCAGAGGTCCTCGGCGGCCAGCGGTTCGGCGATTTCCGTGCGCAGTAGGTCGGTGAATGACCTGCCGCCGATCCGGCGCACCAGCTCGGCGACCAAGTGACCGAAGGTGATTCCGTGATATCCGCTGGTGACCCGGTGCCGTGGGTCGGGTGTGGCCGCCGCCAATGCCGCGGTGACGGCATCATCGTCGAGAAAGCGATCCACCGGACCAGGGAGTAGTCCGCGCAGCCGATGCAGTCCGGCCCGATGCGTGAGCAGTTCCCGGACGGTGATGAGTTCTTTACCCGCAGTGGCGAATTCGGGCCAGTAGGTAGCGACGGGTTCGTCATAGTCCAATAGACCACGCTCGGCGAGGCGATGCAGCAGCGTCGAGGCGACGCCCTTGCCGGTGGAGTACGCCACGGCTACGGTGTTGTGCTGCCACGGCACGCCGGGATGGGCGAATCCGGCCCAGACATCGACGACCGGTTCGCCGTGCTGGTAGACGACCAGTGCGCCGCCACCGTCCCTCGGCCGTCGGAACAGCCGGTCGAACTCGGCGACCAGACGCACGAACCTGCGATCGACCGTCTGGGTTATCGGCATGGTGGTCATCGTTGATCCTTATCGCTGCGGGAATCCATCCAGCGTATGACGGGACAGAATTCTTGCCGCGCCGCGTGCCGCCGTCCATGCGTGCATTCTCCTGGACGTCACATCGGGAACCGCGAACGCAACACGGCTCCCATTCCGTAGTCGGCTAGCCGGTGCTAGCCCTGGATGCCGATCCGGACGCCCGCGAGATCGTCACCGAGGCGTGCCGCGACGCCGTCGAGGCCGATGGTTCCGATGCGATCGTGCTCGGCTGCGCGGGAATGGTGGAGCTGTGCAACCACATTCGTGACGATGTCGGCGTACCGGTGATCGACGCAGCCGCCGCGTCCCTGACCGTGCAGTCGTTGCTTACCTTCGGCCTGCGCAAGTCGGGTAGGGGAGAGTTCGCGACACCACCGCGTACACCGGGCTGCTGGCGGTCATTCGGAATGGGATCGACAGCGTTCGTCTCAGGCCGCGACGGCCGAGCTCAGCGTCTCGAGTGCGGCATCCGGGTCGACGACATCGACGACAACCCTGGTGAATCCGGGCCCGGCCAGCTCGAGCCGGATCGCCTGGCCGCCGAATGTGGTGTCCCAGAATTCTTTTCGGCCCTTGCCGCGATAGGTGCCGGCCGCGATGACGCCGGGGAAGAATGTTCCCGGTGCGCGAACCCATGGTGGGCGCAGGTCGACAGGGGCTGGAGCGACCGCCTTGATATCGGCGAGATCGAAGGTCAGTTGCTCGCGCAATGCCAGCAGCCGGTGCCCACCGAGTACGTAAACCGTCACCGTCGTGTCCGTGACTTCGACTTCGACCATTGCGCACCTCACTCATTGCCACCGGCTCGTACTCAGCCCAGGATGCAATCCGGCTCTGGTCGTAGCCTGTGCCGATCCTGTGAGTTCTCCAAGGTTTCCAGCAGTGTGCGACCCGCCACTGTCGGCAAATGCCATGCAACTACTCGGATATGCGCATCTGGCAATGAATTCTCGCAGGGAGATCACAGGCGAGGGCACGCACTCTCGGCCGGTCGCTGCGTGGAATATCAGGCGTGTTGATCGACGACGTCGAGCACGCCGGCCAGCCACGGGGCGTAGCTGTCCGGGTTGTCGAGGATGGCGTCGCGTAACGCGTCGGGCCGGACCCACCGGTAGTCGGCGACCTCGGCGGGGTCGGGACGCGGCACGTCGGCCGTCAGCAGGCCGGTGAGCACGTGATCCCATTCGGACTCGACACGATCGGTTTCGGGGTCGGCCGCGTGATAGCGGAAGACGCCGACTTCGGTCAGTGTCGTCGCCAGGCCCAACTCTTCGGCCAGCCGCACCGCGGCGGCCGCCGCGACCGGTTCACCCGGCGCGGGATGACCGCAACACGTGTTGGCCCACCGCATCGGAAAACGGGTCTTCACTGCGGCCCGTTGCTGGATCAGGATCCGGCCCGACGTATCGAACAGCACGACCGAGAACGCCCGGTGTAGGAGACCAGGTGCGTCATGTGCCCGCGCCACCGGGCACGTGCCGACCGCGCGGCCCGACTCGTCGACGAGCTCGACGGGCAGGGTCTCGCGGTCGGTCAACGGCTGGGCGAGCGTTTCGGTCACCCGCCCACCCTATCGGCGGCTATCAGCAGGTATTGAAAGCTGCCCTCTTCGTGCGCGGTGAGGAACGGCTTCTCCACGCCGGTCGACGTCGTGTACCGCATGATCCATGCCACCTGCACATGGATCCGGCCACAGGCGACACATAATGGACACGTGATGTGGGAAGCTCGTCTGAACACGTCGTGGTGTGTGGTGCGGATCACACTTCAGGGTAGGGCTTGGGAGCGATCGTGAAGTTCAGTGCGAAGGATATGGTCGGCTCGGTTCAGCGGTTGATGGCGACCGCTCAGAACGGGCTGGAAGTCATCCGCTTCGGCGGCTTGACCCACGATGTCGAATCGTCCCCGTTCGAGGTGGTCGAGCGCAGGCGGATGTACCGGTTGCGCCATTATTTCCCGGACGACACGACCCCCGGCAGGCCGGTCGTGGTACTGGTCCCGCCACTGATGGTGAACGCCGACATCTGGGATGTCAATGCCGACGACGGTGCGGTCGGGATACTGTACCGCGGTGGAATCGACTGCTGGGTGGTCGATTTCGGTTCACCGGCCAGTGAGGAAGGCGGCTGGGAACGTGACCTGGCCGACCACGTGCTCGCGGTCAACAGCGTCATCGACACGGTCTGCGAAGCGACCGGCAGCGGCGTGCATCTGATGGGGTATTCGCAGGGAGGCATGTTCGCCTATCAGAGCACCGCCTACCGCTACGGCAAGGGTGTCGAAAGCATCGTCACCTTCGGCAGCCCGGTCGACGTCGTCGCGGGAATGCCGTTCGGGCTTCCCTACGGCATGGTGTCGGAGGTAGCGGAATTCCTTGCCGACCACGTCGTGACCCGGCTTCCGATCACCGATTCGATGGTCCGCCTCGGCTTCCAGATGCTGGATCCGGTGAAGACCGCGAAGTCCAGGATCGACTTCCTTCGCCAGCTGCACGACCGGGATGCTCTGTTGCCCAAGGAGCGTCAGCGCCGATTCCTCAATAGCGACGGCTGGGTGGGTTATGCCGGTCCGGCGGCCGCGGACCTGCTCAAACAGTTCGTGGTACACAATCGGATGATGCTGGGCGGCTTCGTGATCCGCGATCAGCCTATTTCGCTGGCCGAACTGAAATGCCCGATCCTCGCGTTCGTCGGCGAGGTCGACGACATCGGCCAGCCCGCCGCAGTGCGCGGAATCGTGCGCGCCGCACCCAACGCCGAGGTGTACGAAGCCAGTTTGGTGGCAGGCCATTTCGGTCTCGTCGCAGGCAGTATGGCCACTAACCACACCTGGCCACTGGTGCGGCAATGGATCGAGTGGATGGCGGGCGACGAGCCGTTACCCGCGCAGATCGCGCCGATGACCGAGGACGTTCCCAACAACAAGCCACGCTCCGCGGCCACCCGGGTGGTGCACACCGCGGCCACCCTGGCGGAGGCGGGTGCCGGTGTCGGCAAAGCTCTGGAGGAGATTGCGAGCAATACCGTGCGTGGCTCAGTGGAGTTGGTCGGCGAGGCGGCCCGCGCACTGCCCCGGTTGACCCGGCTCGGCATGATTCAGCCGCACACCCGAGTTTCCTTGGGCCGCTTGCTCGCCGAGCAGGCCCAGCGGGCGCCGCTGCGTGATCTGTTTCTTTTCGACGATCGAGTGCACACCAACGCCGCGGTGAACGTTCGCATCGACAATGTGGTGCGCGGGCTGATCTCGGTCGGTATTCGCCCGGCCCAGCGGGTCGGGGTGGTGATGGAGACGCGGCCGAGCGCGCTGGCCACCGTCGCCGCGCTCTCGCGTCTCGGCGCGGTGGCCGTGCTACTTGCGCCGGGCAGCGAGCTGGATCGGGCGATCGAGCTGACCGGTATCAAGACCGTCGTCACCGACCCGGAGAACCTGCGAACCGTGGCCGCCACTGGCACTCGGGTGCTGGTGCTCGGTGGCGGTGATGCGCGCGATCTCGATATTCAGAGCGACCCGAACACGATCGACCTCGAGCAGATCGACCCGACTCAGGTGCGGCTGCCCGCCTGGTATCAACCCAATCCCGGCCTGGCACGCGAGCTGGCCTTCGTGCTGGTCACCGGCGCCGGTGACCGGCTGGAGGCGAAGTACATCACCAATCATCGCTGGGCGCTCTCGGCCTTCGGCACCGCGACCTCGGCCGATCTCGATCGCAAGGATACGGTGTATTGCCTTGCGCCGCTGCATCATTCGTCGGGCTTGCTGGTCAGTCTGGGCGGCGCGATCGCGGGCGGCAGCCGCATCGCGCTAGCCCGATCGCTCGACCCGGCGCAGTTCGCCGAGGAAGTGCACCGCTACGGCGTCACCGTAGTGACCTACACCTGGACCATGCTGCGCGACATCCTCGACGCCGAGGTCTTCCCGGTCGGTCACAGTCATCCGATCCGATTGTTCATCGGCTCCGGCATGCCCGCGGGACTGTGGCGGCGTACCACCGAACAGTTCGAGCCCGCCCGGGTGCTGGAGTTCTATGCCTCGATCGAGGGCGATGTGGTGCTGGCCAACGTGGCAGGCGTGAAGGCAGGCTGCAAAGGCAGGCCGGTGCCGGGCACCGCGCGGGTCCAGCTCGTCGCCTATGACCCGGTCACCGAGCAGATATTGGTCGACGAGTCCGGTTTCGCCCGCCGCTGCGCGGACAACGAGGTGGGTCTGCTGATCGGCAAAGCCTCTGAGGGCGTTGACATTTCCGATGGCGGCCTGCGTGGGGTCTTCGCCCCCGGCGATGCGTGGATGCCGACGGAGAATCTATTCCGCCGCGACAGCGACGGCGACTACTGGCTGGTGGACCGCACGGACACCGCGATTATCACCCCGCGCGGGCCGGTGTACATGCAGCCGATCGTCGACACTCTCAATGACATCACCGCGGTCGACATGGAAGTCGCCTACGGACTGCCGGTCAAGGACCACACGATCGCGGTGGCGGCGGTCAGCGTCCGCGGCGGGTTCCGGCTGGAGTCGAAGGATGTGACCGAGGCGCTGCGGGCGCTCGACTATCACCAGCGGCCAACGGTCGTGTATGTGGTCGAGGATATTGCGCGCAGTTCCTCCTACCGTCCGTCCACCCGAGCCGTCCAGGCTGCGGGCCGCCCCCTGCCCGGGCCCGACACCTGGTGGTATAACCGGGCTTCGGAGTCCTATGAGGTTCTGACCGAGGCCGTCGCCAGAGAGATACTCGGAACCAACTGAAGCACCGGCAGCTCACCCGCCCCGTCGCCCTGTTGTAACCGTGCGATCCAGGGTCAGGCGTACGCACTCACGGCGTCGACGACACGGCCGAGCTGGCTCTCGGTGAGCATCGGCCACAATGGCAGGCGCAGGATCGTCGCAGAGAATCGCGCGCTGCGTGTGCACGGCACCGGGGTCCGGCTGTACTTCAGTCCGGCCGGACTCGAATCCAGCGGGATGTAGTGGAAGGGCGCCACGATGCCCTGTTGTGCGAGGTGCCGGATGAGCCCGTCGCGGCTGGCTTCGCTCGGCATCCGCACGAAGAACATGTGCGCGGTGTGTTCCCGGTCCTCGGGCACCGTCATGAGCCGGGCGCCGGTGCGTTCGGCCCACTCCGGCAGCTGCGCCGCATAGGTATCCCACACGCGGTGACGCTGCGCCTGGATCGACTCGAACTCGTCGAGCTGCGCATCCAGCACGGCGGCGTTGAGTTCGCTGGGCAGGTAGCTGGAGCCGATATCCTGCCAGGAGTACTTGTCGACCTGGCCGCGCAGGAACCGGGCCCGGTTGGTGCCCTTCTCCCGCATGATTTCGGCGCGGCCCATCAGGATCTCGTCCGACAGCAGCAGGGCCCCGCCCTCACCGCAGTGCACATTCTTGGTGTCGTGGAAGCTTTGTGTGCCGAGCGTTCCGATGGTGCCGAGCTTGCGGCCCTGCCAGCTGCCGCCGAGGCCGTGGGCGTTGTCCTCGATCAGCGCGATGCCGTGCAGTTCGGACAGCGCGAGCAGCCTGGTCATATCGGCGGCGACACCGCCGTAATGCATGACAACCACCGCCTTGGTGCGGTCGGTGATCGCGGCGGCGACCGAGTCGGGGTCGATATTGCCGCTCTCCTCGTCGATGTCGACGAAGACACAGGTAGCGCCCCGCAGCGCCACGGAGGTGGCCGCGGAGGTGAATGCGAAGCTCGGCACGATCACCTCGTCCTCGGGGCCGAGCTCGAGCAGCAGCGCGCTCAATTCGAGGGCATGGGTGCACGAGGTGGTCAGCAGCGCGTGCGGCGCGGCGGTGATCTCCTTCAGCTTGGCTGTCGCCGAGGCGGTGAACCGGCCGTCGCCGTGGCTGTGATCGGACCCGAGTACGGCCTCGAGATTCGACAGCTCGCGGCTCGCGCGAAATGGCCTGCTGAAGATGATGCGATCGGTTGTCACTCCCCGTAGCCCCTTTCGGTCGCGGTACCCGGTAACGCGACGCCGTGTTGTACGGATGCGTCGTGTTGTGGCGCGACGTCGTCCCGTTGGATCGTATCCGGGCGTGGAGTGGGGGAGTCTACGGTCAGATACAGCGGCTTGCCGACCAGAATGTGCAGTGCCACACCGAGATACTCCGCGATCAGGCCGAGCGAGAACAGCACCGCCCCGGAGCACAGCAACAGCACGACGATCATCGAGGCCCAGCCCTCAGGGTCGTTGTTGTCACCCGTCAGCGCCTGGACGATGATCACCGCCGCCATCACCACGCCGGCCAGCGCGAGTGTGACACCAAGCAGACTGACCAGCCGCAGGCCGCGAGTTCCGCTGCACAGCACCATCTTCCAGAACAGCGAAAACAGTCGCCGATAGTTGTAGCCGGATTCGTCGCGGCCCTCCGCGCGAAGCACCACCGGCACCGAGATCGCATTGCCGACCACCCACGTCAGCGCGACATCGAGATACACCCCATTGGCGGCCACCTCGGCGAGCTGGCGGCCGATATCGCCACGGATGAGCCGGTAGCTTTCGAACCGCGTCGAGTCGGGAAAGGCGAACACCGTCGCAAGCACGATCTTCGCGCCGCGTGAGGTCAGGTTGCGCAGCACGCCGTGCGGGCGGGTATTGGTCGGCTTCGAGTAGACGAGGTCCGCGCGCTGTGCCAGCGCCGCGTCCATGAAGTCCGCGATGAAGGTGGGATCGTGTTGCCCGTCCTCATCCATCGTCACGATCCATTCGCCACGCGCGGCCGCCATTCCGGCGATGGTCGCTGCGTCCTGCCCGAAGTTGCGGCTCAACCACACCGCGCGCAACTGACCGTAGGAATCTTCCAACTCCCGCAGAACCACATCGGAGCGGTCGGGGCCGTTATCGTGCACGAGAATGATTTCGTCGATGACGAAGCTGGTGCCGCCCGGTGTCGTGGTCGGCCGCGCGAATCTATCGAGTTCCGCGACCAGCGCGGTGATCGTCTGCTCGCCCCGATATACCGGCACCACGACGGAGATCGAATGCGTCCGACCAGGGCGGGGGCGACCGCCCGACGTTCCCGGATCTGGCCGGGAGGAGCGTTCGGGGGGCTGGAACGATGAAGAGAACGGCATTGGCGAGATCGACTTTCGATGACGGTGCGTGCCGGTGCTCTCGTGGCTGAGCCCGAGCCGTCGTGAACTCTAGCACGGTGACGATGCCCCACTGCGTGACTCGTTTGCGGGGCCGCCGGTGCGGCGGTGCCAATCGCGGGCATTGCCCTGTAGGGTCTGGAACTCGTGGTGGAAAGTAGCGCCCCCGCCCGGCGGGACGTGTACATGTGGGGCTTCATTACCGCACTCGGGGTGATTGCGGGATACGTTGCGGTACTGCTGGCCAACATCCGGCATTTCTATACCGACGACACCGAATCCCAGTACGCCCCACTATGGGTGATGCTCGGTAGGCACCTACGTGACGGCCAGTTCCCGGCGCTGATCCCCGAGCATTGGATGGCGGGCAACTATGCCATCGAAGAGGCAGGCTTGCTCAATCCGCCGCAGCTGCTGATCGATCTGATCGCGCCTTCGGTCGACAATCTCGCCCTGTACGCCACCATCGTCAAGCTGATCTTCGCGATCATCCTCGGGCTCGGTGTATACCGAGTCTGCCTCGGGTACGGCGCCAAAGCGCAGTGGGCGGCGGTGGCGGGCGTCTGCATCCCGTTCACCGGATGGCTGCTGTTCTTCGACGAGGCCAGCTGGATCACCGCGTTCACCGGTACCGCGTGGATGGTGCACGCCTGGGCCTCCGGTATCCGGTACGCGCGTGGCCGTAGCGGTCCGATTCCGACCTTTATCTTTCTGTACCTGGCCATTTCGGTGCAGTACATATTTCCCGCCGTCGAAGCCGGTCTGATGATCGGTGCGGTCGCCATCGGCGAGATCATCTATCAGAAGAAGTGGAAGCCATCGGCGCGGCTGCTCGTCGTGGCGGTCTTCGCCGCGCTCGCGGGCATGGCCACCTATCTGCCGAGCATGCTGTCGGCCAAGGTGACCTGGCGTGGTACCTCCCAGATCAACAACGACCAGTTCCTGACGGTGCCGTGGTCGGAGTCGCTCAACGCGAGCCTGCCCAGCACGATGCCGGCGTTCAGTTCGTGGTGGGGTTACGTCCAGCCGCTACCGGTGGTCTACATCGCCTGGTTCCTCATTCCGGCGCTGGCCTTCATCGACTGGCGCAAGGCGCGCGGCGGTGCCCGCGAATTGAGCGCGGTCGCCATCTTCGCGGTGATGGCGCTGATGTGGACTGCTGGCCCTGGCACCATCGGTCCACTGCGCTGGCCCGCGCGTGTGCTGCCGATGGTGGCGCTCGGGCTGTTGGTGCTGGTGTGCGTATTGCTCGGGCGCTACGCCACCTTCGCGGACTGGCGCCGTCGCGGTATCGCCGGTGGCCTGCTGATCGGACTGCTATTCGTGCGGACGTTCTCGGCGTCGCCGCACGATGTGGGCTGGCATGTCGTGTCCGTGGTCGGCGTCGCGGCACTCGGTGCCGGAGTGGTCTGGCTCGGCCGTGCCAAGGGCACCGCGGCCGCGTGCGCGCTCGCTATCGTCTCGGTGTTCCCGATCGCCTACATCCAGGTGTATGCCGCCCAGCCGACACCGATGAGCTGGAACCTGCCCGAACGCCGCTCGGAGATGAAGGCCGCCTTCCCCGAGTTCCCAGGCACCACACTGCAATTGGCCGACCGTGGTTTTATCCAGCCGGGCGAGCGCACCCTACAGGGCGCCTACGGATCGCTGGTGTTCGGCAATTACGCCAAAGATCTCGAGAAAACCTATGTCAGCGGGTACACGCCGAACGGGCACTTCTGGTTCGGCGACATGCTCTGCATGCGCTGGGACACGAGCGTGTGCCCCGACGCCTATCGCAGGGCCTTCGCAACCGAGCCGACCACCGGCCGCACCATCGTCGATCTGATGAAGGTCGATCGGGTGGTGCTGCAGCGCGCGCTGTACCCGGACGTCCGCAACCAGCCCGCGCCGCCGGGCTGGAAGTGGGTCGACTATCCCGGACACGAAAAATATATTTCGGTGCTCGAACGCGAGAACGGGCTGCTGTCCACCCAGAACGGCCGAGTCGCCGACACCAGGAATGTGACGGCGACGTCGGTGTCGGAATCGGACATGTCCAGCCGGGTGCGGGTGAATTCCGAGAACGGTGGCCAGGTCGTCTTCGCACGACTCGGCTGGCCCGGCTACCGGGCAACTCTCGACGGTCGTGACATCCCGTTCAAGGTCGTCGCGAAAACGTTTGTCGCCGTGGACGTCCCGGCCGGAACCAAGAACGGTGATCTCGAGCTGACCTGGCGTCCCCCGGGGTGGAAGATCGGCGGACTGACCGCGCTGGCCGGCCTGATCGGTGTCGGTGTACTGCAGTGGCTGTATCTGCGGGGCAGGCGACCCGATGACGAGACGCCCGAGGGCGGCGACGGGCCGGATACCGAAAACACACCGACACCGGAACACGATCTGGCGGACGCGATCCGTTGAGCGCGGTGGAGCCGATAAGCGCGGCGGACGCTCAGCAGCAGAACCCCGGTCCGCTGCTGCGCATCGTCAAGCATCAGCCGATCGCGTTCGCGATGGTCGGAGTCATCAACACCGCCGTCGGCTACATATTCTTCGTGCTGTGGTCGCTGATACTCGATAACGAGCGGCTCTATCAGGTCGCGGTGGTCGCGGCGTACAGCATGAGCGTTATCGTCGCATTCGTCCTGCACCGCACACTGGTATTCCGCGTCCACGGGCACATGATGCGCGATTTCATCGCCTTCGTCGGCGTCAATTCTGGTGGGCTGGTGCTGAATCTGCTACTGATGACGCTTGCCGTATCGGTGCTGCACGCGCCACCACTGCCCGCGCAGGCGGTGGTGATGCTGAGCGTGGCGGGTGTGAGCTTCTTCGGCCACCGCTACATTTCGTTCCGGCGGGCACCGGCACCGCGGGAGCGGTCCGGAATCGGCCGCGGTTAGGTTGGGTTTTGGCCGCTGGTGCGGCTGTGTTGTTTGGCAGCGCCTGCGGCGCTGCGTGTTCGCGGCCCCTATGGCTCGCGTCCGAGCCGGCCGCGAACTCTAGTGCTCGATCTCGCTACGCTCGAAAACTGGTGTCGCGCCCAGTGGGCACGCAAGAGGGCTCGTGCGGCACCGACCGATTCTGTACACAGATAGGTGCTGTGGTTTGGCAGTTGAGGGGCTCGGTCTCGCTGCGCTCGAAAATTGGTGTCGCGCCTAGACGAGTAATTCCAAGGGGTCTGAGCCTGCTGTGCGGCGTTGGCTGGTGAACCCGCAAGCCGGTGCGCGTGCCGATCGGTCGGCTCGTAGGCCGATGCCGGACGGCGGCTCGTTATTCAGAGTTGGATGTCTGATACTCGCTAGCGATGAAGCTGCTGGGCTACCATGCTGGATTGAATGATCGATAAGTTCGTGCTGGCCAGTGCAGAGTTCGAGCGGGCGCTGCGGAATATTCAACAGGCGCAGTGGGATTGGCCGACTCCCTGCTCGGAATGGAATGTGCGCCACCTGGTGAATCACATGACCCGGGGAAACCTGAACTATGTCGAGTTGTTGGAGGGCGGGACAGCAGCAGATTTCCTTCGGACGCGGGAGGTCGATGCGCTCGGGACGGACCCGGTGGACGCCTTCGTTCGATCAGCCGACGAGTGCGTTCGGGCATTCGGTAAGCCGGGTGTGATGCAACGGATTCTGGACTACCCACTGGGGAAGGTCTCCGGTCAGCAGGCGCTTGCGGTTCGGATCACCGACAGCACGATTCACACGTGGGACCTCGCTCAGGCGCTCGACGCGGACGACACACTGCATCCGGAGCTTGTGACGTGGATCAGCGATCAACTCGGTGAGATATACGCCGACCTGGTCGAGACACCGATCGACCCTGAATCCACGCACAGGTTTTTCGCCGCCCCCACTGGTACTTCTGGCGTATCAAAGCAAGAACGGCTGCTGCACCGTATGGGCCGGTCGCCGCTGTGGCGCGTGGGTTGCTTTGGTCAATGATCGTAGTCAGTGAGGGATCGGCGGATGGGTGCGCCGGTTTTGTCGTTGTGCCAGATCGCGGCGGTCATGGCGAGGAGGCGTTGCAAGACGCGCACGGCGACTCCGTCCGGGGTGCGTCCGCCGTGTCGCTCCAGGTCGAGCTGTCCTTTGAGGGTCTGGTTGATCGATTCGATGGTTTGGCGTAGTGGCTTGAACAGGCCGGCGCCGGGACGTTCGGCCTCGCCTTTTCGTGCCGGGCGCAACAGTTGCAGACCTTGATCGGCCAGGGACGCCTCGAACTCTTTGCTGAAGTAGTTCTTGTCGCCGATCAAACGTCTGACCTGGGCGTTCACCAACAAGGCTGGGGTTGACAGCGAGGATGTCGAGCAGTGTCTGGCGTTCGTCGGCTTCGCGCCTACCAGCGCGAACCCGATCGGGAGACCACCCAGGGTGCAGACCAGGTGCAGCCGCAGGCCCCAAAAGTAGCGGGCATGCGAAGCGCAGTACCCGTACTCTGCCCATCCGGCCAGCTCGGAGCGGCGCACCGTCTCTTTGGATCGACCACACTCGACCGGTGTGGAATCGACTACCCACACGTCGTCGGTCCACAAGTTCGTTTCGATCGACAGAGCCCTGATTACGCCCTTGATCAGCACGGACACGCCTTCCGGAGTCGTTTGTTGTAGCCGGGCTGTTCAGGCAGATAACGAAACAGGTGCCGAAGGTGCTTGCGGGCGTGCCGTAACCAGCGGGCTTCGGAGGTGAAGCCCAGCAGCGCTTGCATGACCGCCAACGTCACCAGTTCGGCGTCTTCGAGTTTCGGCACGATCCCGACCTTCGGCCGCGCCGGCGCGAGGTCCGGCGATGCCCTGAGCAGGTCGTCCACGGTGACATAGAGTGCGGTAGCGAGGGTATCCACGTCGTTCTTCACACAATGATCATGGATACCCTCGCGCCTACTATCATCTACGATCTACCAAGCGCCACAACATAATTCAACGTGGCATCGGCAAGATTGACTGGGTTGCACCGGGTGCGGCGGCCCTTCTGTTCAACCTGCTCGATTCGCGACGGCGCAACACCGCACCCCTTGGAATCAATCGTCTAGTGGGCGCGTGGGTGGGCTCGTGCGGCACCGACTTCTTCTGTGCACAGCAGTTGGGGGGGATCGATTTCGTGCTGGGCTCGGGAAATGGTGGCGTGGGGAGTGGACACGTGGGGGGTGGTGCGGCACCGACTGTTCTGTACCCAAATCGGCGACGGTAGGTTATCGACTATGTCGGAAACCACCTTGGACGCGACGTTGTTGAGCCTGTTGGCCTGTCCGCAGGACAAAGGTCCCCTGCGGCTGGTCCACACCGCCGACGGCAGCAGCCTCCTCTACAACCCCCGCCTGCGCCGGGCCTACCCCGTCGACAACGGCATCCCGGTGCTGCTGATCGACGAAGCTCGCGACGTCACCGACACCGAACACGCCACCTTCACCAGCTAGGCGCTCGATTCCTGAGTCGGTGGGTGCTCGGGTGAATTATGTTGCGGCAGGATCGATTTCGCCGGTCAGGTAGCGCTGCAGTGTTGGGCCGACTGCGGCGATCAGGTCGGGGATGGCCATCGAGGCGATCGGTTCGACGCCGATGATCTTGCGTGCGACGAGTACGCCGATCATTTGGGTGGCGACCAGTGCGACGCGGGTCCGGCCGTCATCATCGGGGGTCGCGATCCGCAACCTCACCCGTTCGAGCACGACGTCCAGTAGGAATGTCCTTGCTAGCGCCATATCGCCGCCTGCGAGGAGGCTGCGCACCGCCGCGACCACTCCGGGCCCAGCGGGGGAGTCCCACACCGTCATGACCCCGTGCAGAATGGTTGCCCCGAGTTCATCCAGCGGCGCGGACTCGATGACACGCAAGGTCGCCTCCGGGTCCACCGGTAGTTCGACGACTGTGGCGAAAAGCTGCTGTTTGGTCCCGAAGTAGTGGTGGACCAGCGCCGGATCGACTCCGGCGTCGGTGGCCACCGCGCGGATCGAGGTTTTGTCGAAGCCCAGCGCGGCGAACCGGGCGCGCGCGGCAACGAGGATCGTCTCGCGGGAGCCGGACCGGCCCGGTCTGCGCCCGGTACGTGGCGCAGGTTCACTCTCGCCGCTTACGCCATTGCGTGCCGTCATTCCGTCCGCCGCCGTAGCGTCGCGGCGCCGAGACATAGCGCGACGCCCGCGAACCCCGCGACGACCAACAGGTCACGCCACATCGCGCCAGTCACCTCGGAATGGGTCGAAACCTGTTGCAGCGCATCGACCGCGTAGCTCAGCGGCATTACATTGCTGATCGCCTCCAGCCAGCCCGGCAGCTGCGAACGCGGAACCAGCAGTCCGCACAGGAAGATTTGCGGTGCGACCACCAACGGCATGAACTGCACTGCCTGAAATTCGGTGCGCGCGAAAGCGCTTGCCAGCAAGCCGAGGGCGACGCCGCAGACCGCGTCCACCACCGCGATCAACACCACCCAGCCCGGACTGCCCGCCGACTCGAGGCCGAGTAGGCCGAAAGCCACCAGGCACGCCACCACTGCCTGCCCGGCGGCGGCGAGGGAGAACGCCGACCCGTATCCGGCAAGCAGATCGATCTTGGACAGGGGAGTGGTCAGCAGCCGTTCCAGGGTCCCCGAGCTGCGTTCGCGCTGCATGGCGATCGCGGTGATCAGGAACATCACGATGAACGGCAGAATGCCGAGCATGCTGATCCCGACCCGATCGAACAGCGAGATCGGGCTGAGCGGGTTCTTCGGGGTGTCCTTGTAGATGAAGTACAGCAATGCCATGAGCACGGCGGGGACGACGAGAATCATTGCGATCGTGCGGTGATCGTTGCGCAACTGGCGCAGAATGCGCGAGGTTGTCGCGGCGTAGGGACGCAGGGTTGGGCCGCTCATGATCGTGTCCCTTCCCTCGTGATCAGGGAAAGAAATGCGTGTTCGAGGTTCTGTTCGCCGGTCTCGGTCCGCAATTCGTCCGGGCTCAACTGCGCGAGTAGGTGTCCATCGCGCATCAGCAGCAGGCGGTCGCAGTGTTCGGCCTCGTCCATGACATGACTGGAGACCAGTAGCGTCGTCCCGCCGGCCGCCAATTCTTTAAACTGTTTCCAAAGATCAACGCGCAGTACAGGATCCAGGCCGACTGTCGGCTCATCGAGCACCAGCATGTCCGGCTGGGCCACCAGCGCGCAGGCCAGCGAGGCGCGGGTCTGCTGACCGCCGGACAGTTCGTCGCCACGCTGATGCTCGTGTTCCAGCAGTCCGACCGCGGTGATCGCGGTATCGGTGGCGTCGCGGTCGCGACCGTAGAGCGCCGCGTAATACGCGACATTCTCGCGGACGCTGATGTCGTTGTAGATGCTCGGTGCTTGCGTCACATAACCAATGCGAAGACGCAATTGCTTGGCACCGGCGGGCAGGCCGAGCGCTGAGATTTCGCCGGACGCCACAATCTGGGTGCCGACGATGCAGCGCATCAGCGTGGTTTTGCCGCAACCCGATGGACCGAGCAACCCGGTGATCGAACCGCGCGGAATGGTCAGCGACAGATCGTGCAGAACTTCGCGCCCCCCACGGCGGACCGTTAGGTTCCGGATGTCAACGGCGGGGGATGAGAGCAGGTCCGGCATGGGACGCCTCAATTCATCGAGTGTTGAATTCACAACATGATGAATTTAGCGCGACCCGTTCGACGAGGCAAGACCCCGCGTCTCAGTGCCCGTGGTGCAGTGGCGCGCCCGCTGATCCGCCGGGATCCACCACCACCACGAACTGGCCCGTCATTCCCTGGTCCTCGCGCCAAAGCAGATGGCAGTGATGCATGTACGGCACGTTCGGATCGGCGGGGCCGTCGAACCGCATTGCCAGTTTCGCCGTGGCGTTGGGCGGCAGGAACACCGTGTCCTTCGGTCCGGTCACCGCGGCGGGTGGCGCGTCACCGTTCATCGCCGGCACCCGAAAACTGCACATCATGGATGTGGAAGTTGTGCGGCATGCAGTCGTGGCGGAATACGAGCAATCGGCACCACCGACGTGGCCGAGAAACCGAAACATGCCACGACAGTAGGCATCGGCACATCGGGGAGCCCCCTGATTCAAGCGCGGTGGTGCGGGTGTCACTCGCTCGCGAGTTCGGTGGTGGCGTCGCGCCCGGCGTCGGCGGTGCGGCGCAGGAATCCCGCGATCAGCGCGAGCTCGGCGTCGGTGTATTGCTCGCAGAGCTCGTCCATCCGGGTGTTCATGCCGGAGAGCATGCGGTAGATCTCGGGGGCGCGATCTCGGGTCGCGCGCACCGTGACGGCGCGTCGGTCGGCCGCCTCGGGGTCACGCGCACGGGTGATCCAGCGGCCGCGCTGCAATCGGTCGAGTATTCCGGTCATGGTTGCGGGGTGCAGGCCTGCAAGCTTGGCGAGGGCGCCGGGGCTGAGCGGGCCGTGCCGATTGATGAGGTCCAGGCACTGCCAGTCGGCGTCCTTCAGTTCGATCTTGGTGCCGAACTGCCGATTGAGCAGTGCCAGTTGGATATTCAGGTCGCGCAGCGACTCTTTGACGGCATTGGCCAACTGTCGGTGCTGCGGGCGAGTGATCTCAACTGGACCATCGTGCGTTCCGGTGGGTTGTACGAGCTACCCGCCGTCACCGATTACACAATGGCCGTGGGGCACGTCGATTATCGGCATACCGCCCGCGTCGACCTGGCGGCGAGCCTGTTACGACTTGCTGAGGACGAGCGGTTCTACGTACCACAATCAGCGTCGCCACCACGACCGATAACCCGAGTCTGTTCCAGCTCATCCGGCGCGAAGCCCTCGGTAAGGCCTGAATCCGGGCGGGCGCCAAACTAATGGCGTGGATCACATCAATGGCGTGTCACGTTCGCGGACGGTGGCTTGTCCCATGGTTGCCACCACCTGATACATACCAATCCCGGTGGCACAAACCATGGGAGAGCGCCATGAATTCCGAACAGCGGATCGTCATCCTCGGTGCCGGCTACAGCGGCATGCTGGCCGCGCTGCGACTGGCCCGGCGGACCCGCGGACTCGACGTCCATATCACGTTGGTCAATCCGTCCGCCCGCTTCACCGAGCGTCTCCGGATGCATCAGATCGCCGCGGGCCAAGAGTTGGCCGACCATGAGATCCCGGGGCTGCTGGCGGGAACCAGTGTCGAATTCGTCCAGGGCTGGGCAACTTCCATCGACCCGGACCGTCATCGGATCACTTTCGGCGCCGCGGCTGTCCTGGACTACGACACCCTGATCTACGCGCTGGGCAGCAGCACCGATACCAGCATCGTCCCCGGGGCGGCCGTCCATGCCTGCACCCTGAACGACCCCCGAACCGCGCACCGCTTCTCCGAACACCTCGCCGTGGTCGCGGCCGACCACGGCACCGTGACGGTGTGCGGCGGCGGACTTACCGGTATCGAGGCCGCGGCCGAAATCGCCGATAGCCATCCCGGCGTGCAGGTCACGCTGGTCAGCGGCGGCGAGCTCGGCGCCGTGATGGGCGACAAAGCCCGCGCCTACCTCAACCACGCAATGGATCGGCTCGGTGTCATCCGCAAGGTTGGCGTTCCCGTCGCCAAGGTGTTGCCCAACGCGGTCGAACTTGCCGACGGCGAACTCGTCGATTCGGATCTGACCCTGTGGACCTCCGGCGTGCGGGCGTCCCCGCTGGCCGCACAGGCAGGCATCGAAACCGATGCGCGCGGCCTGATCGTCGTCGACTCGACCCTGCGCTCCATCTCGCACCCCGACATTCACGCCATCGGTGACGCGGCTGCGGTCCGCCAGGCATGGGGTCTGATCCATGGCACCTGCCAGAGCGGTATGCCGACCGCCGCCTATACAGCCGACACCATCGCGCGCGAACTGCGTGGCAAGAAAGTGCGGCCATTCCGGTTCGGCTACTTCCACCAGCCGGTCAGCCTGGGCCGCCACGACGGTGTCATCCAGTTCACCAGGGCCGACGATTCCCCACGGCGCGGATACCTGACCGGCCGGGCCGCCGCGCGTTATAAGGAAATCGTCAGCAGCAGCCCGGTGCCGTTGTTCAAGATGAGCAAGAAGATGAACATCGCGGTTTCCCTGTAGCTGGCCACCCACTTCCGACTGAGGAGTATTGGGCTGATGGTTGATGACACCTCCGAGCAGGATCCGTTCCTCGAGCATCGGCGGCTGCTTTTCGCGACCGCCTACCGGATGCTGGGAACCGTCACCGACGCCGAGGACATCCTGCAGGACACCTGGCTCAAATGGAACGAGATCGACCGGAGCGCGGTGCGCCATCCCAAGTCCTATCTGGTCCGGACCGTCACCAACCTGTCGTTGAACAGGCTCACCTCCGCCAAGGCGACCCGCGAAACATACATCGGCCCTTGGCTTCCCGAGCCCATCCTGACCACACCGAATGTCGCGGAGGATGCTGAGTTGGCCGACACCGTCTCCACCGCGATGCTGGTGGTGCTCGAGACGCTGAGCCCCATGGAACGCGCGGTCTTCCTGTTACGCGAGGTATTCGGCTACACACACGCCGAGATCGCCGACACCCTCGATAAGCCCGAGGCCACCGTCCGTCAGATCGCGCACCGCGCCCGCACGCACGTGCAGGCGCGCAGGCCCCGATTCGACACCGATCAGGCCGAACGCGATCACGTCACCGAACAGTTCATGGCCGCATGCGCCGGGGGCGATCTCAATGCGCTCATGGACCTGCTCGCCCCCGACGTCACCTCATGGTCCGATGGCGGTGGCGTGGTCACCGCCGCTCGGCGCCCGTTGTACGGGCCCGACCATGTGGCCAGGTGGGTCCTCGGCGTGCTTGCCAAACCCTTCGTCGCCGGCTTCGAACTGGAACCGGCCGTCATCAACGGCGAACTCGGCGTGCTCGCGCTCCTCGGCGGCGCGCCGGTCGCCGCTTTCACCTATGACCTCGTCGACGGCCGCATTCGGAACCTGCGATTCCAGGTCAATCCGAACAAACTCGCAGGCTTGTCCTTGGGGACCGACCCCCTGGGCTGAACCCCTGAGCGCGCCAGGCCCGGCGCACCGCGTTCGGGGGCGGCCACCAATGGGCTGCCGCGAGATCGAGGACAATGGCCGCCGTGTGTGCCGATGAACTTGCGGTCGACCCGCCCGCCGCCGCCCGCCGACTGCTCGGGGCCACCATGCGATCGGGCCCCGTCGGAGTACGAATCGTGGAGGTGGAGGCATACGGCGGGGACCCGGCAGGGCCCTGGCCGGACCCGGCATCCCACTCCGGGCGCGGGCCGACCAAACGCAACGCGGTCATGTTCGGGCCTGCCGGAATCTTGTACGTGTACCTCAGCTACGGCGTGCACACCTGCATCAACGTGACGAGCGGCCCCGACGGCACGGCGAGTGCCGTGCTCATCCGATCCGGGGAGGTGGTCGACGGTCTGCAGGTCGCGCGCTCCCGGCGACCCGCCGCCCGCACCGACGCAGACCTGGCTCGCGGCCCGGGCAACCTCAGTAGCAGCCTGGGAATCACGTTGGGCGACTACGGAACTGCGCTGCTGGATACCTCGTCACCGATCCGCCTGGAATTGAGCGGTGAGCTCGACGCCGCCGAGATCGCCAGCGGCCCGCGCGTCGGCGTCAGTACCGCGGCCGAGCAGCCGTGGCGGTTCTGGCTGCCCGCATCCGCCGCGGTTTCGGTCTACCGGCGTAGTCCCCGAGCGCCGCGAATCGACGAAGCATCCTGATCGGTCAATCCCGGACTGGTCGCCAACTTCGGTAGCGGCGATGAGTTTGCGCGGTGGCCTCCGTCCTATCTGGCAAGCGCGCGACACCCACTCGCAGCTACGACCGAAGGATCGAACCAATGACCGCCATCGCCCCCACCGGATCCGCCACCACGACCGTCCACCCGTCCAAGAATCTGAACCGCACACTGTGGACCCTGCAAATAGTGCTGGGACTGTTCTTCATCATCGCGTCGGGTCTGCCCAAGCTCGTCGGCCAAGAGGACGCCGTGCGTATCTTCCACGACATCGGTCTCGGTGAATGGTTCCGGTACTTCACCGGCGTCGTCGAGATAGCCGGCGGCGTCGGCCTGCTGGTGCCGCGGCTGAGCGGACTGGCATCGGCCGGGCTGTCCATCACCGTGGTGTGTGCCGCAGCGACCCAGGCGTTCATCCTCGGCGCTCCGGCGCTCGCCGTCTTCCCACTGGTGCTCGTCGTGGTGTTCGGATGGATCGCCTGGCAGCGCCGAGACAGCATTCTCGCCATGCGGGAAATGTTGTCCCGCTGAGTAATCCGAAAACTCCATCGAACGACGCGATCGACGGACTCTCGGATCCGTCGATCGTGCTTTGTGCGCCATGACGAACCCTGCCCGCCGCGTAAATTCGCTCGACCCGCACGGCACGGACCGTCGACACTGAGGCGCACACCGGACATCGGCAACCGTGCGGAAAGATGGGACAGCGTGAGCGGCGACATCATCGATGAACTGACCTGGCGCGGGCTGATCGCGCAGTCCACCGACCTGGACGCCCTGCGCTCTGCGCTGGCTGTGGGTCCACTGACCCTCTATGCCGGATTCGACCCCACCGCCGCCAGCCTGCACGCGGGTCACCTGGTCCCGCTGCTGGCGCTGAAGCGCTTCCAGCGTGCGGGCAACCGGCCGATTGTGTTGGCGGGCGGCGCGACCGGACTGATCGGCGACCCACGCGACGTCGGCGAACGCACCATGAACTCCACTGACACCGTGGCCGAATGGTCCGAGCGGATCCGCTCGCAACTCGAGCGCTTCGTCGACCTCGACGATTCGCCGACCGGTGCGGTCATCGCCAACAACATGGACTGGACCGGGCAATTGTCCACCGTCGACTTCCTCCGCGATATCGGCAAGCACTTCTCGATAAACGTCATGCTCGCCCGCGACACGGTCAAGCGCCGCCTCGATGGTGAGGGCATCTCCTACACCGAGTTCAGCTACATGCTGTTGCAAGCCAACGACTACCTGCAGCTACGCCGTCAGTACGGCTGCACACTGCAGGTCGGCGGTTCCGACCAGTGGGGAAACATCATCGCGGGCGTCGAGCTGAACCGGCGGGTCGACAGTGCCGCGGTCCACGCGCTGACCGTGCCGCTGGTGACCGCCGCCGACGGCAAGAAGTTCGGTAAGTCGACCGGTGGCGGCAGCCTCTGGCTGGATCCGGAGATGACCAGCCCATACGCCTGGTACCAGTACTTCGTGAATACCGTCGACGCCGATGTCGTCCGCTACCTGCGCTGGTTCACCTTCCTCTCGCGCGAGGAACTGGCGGAGCTCGAGACGGCGACGGCCGAGCGCCCGCACGCGCGCGAAGCGCAACGCAAGCTGGCCGAGGAAATGACAACGCTGGTGCACGGAGCGGCGAATACTCGCGCGGTCCAACTCGCGAGCCAGGCTCTCTTCGGTCGCGCGGACCTGCGTGAGCTCGATGAGCCGACACTGGCGAGCGCACTACGCGAAGCCGCCGTCGACGGAGCTGTCGCCGAAATCGGAACGGGCGAACGTCCCACGATCGTCGACCTATTGGTGGCCACCGGCCTGTCGGAGAGCCGCGGTGCCGCTCGTCGTGCGGTGAACGAGGGGGGAGCGTCGGTGAACAACGAGCGGATCTCCGACCTCGATTGGACCCCCGCCGATACCGACTACCTGCACGGACGTTGGCTGGTGCTGCGTCGAGGCAAGCGGAACTTCGCCGGCGTACTGCGGACAAGTGCGTGAAGTTAACGTGGTTCGGGTCACATTTCAGTGGCCCGAACCGGTTTCCGGCCGGTGTGCGTACCCTCTGACCTGCGAAATTACATGCGTGTAGTGCGGATTTGACTCGTCGTTCTCCGCCGCGTAACTTTATCCAAGTCAGAGCGACACGGACACCGACCCGGAGCCGAGAGGCCAGGGAAACGAGGTAGGACGAGGAGCGCCTGACTGTCAGCTACACCGATCGCACGAGCGGACTTGACTCCGTCAGGACGGTCGACTAGGCTGGAAAAGTTGCCTCAGCAAGACTCTGGAGAGAATCTAGGGGTAAGTTGTGTGCGTGTGTTCTTTGAGAACTCAATAGTGTGTCGATGAATGTCAGTGCCAATTTTTATTGGTTCCGGCTCCTCAAACCCCCGTTTGGGTGGGTCGGACATTTAGTCAGCAAAGTTTTTTGCTGGCGTTTTGTTTTGCTGGGTTTTCGGACTCTAGTTTAGATATTTCTGATTCGCTCCTTTTGGGGTGTTTCGAGAGTCTTCAACGGAGAGTTTGATCCTGGCTCAGGACGAACGCTGGCGGCGTGCTTAACACATGCAAGTCGAGCGGTAAGGCCTTTCGGGGTACACGAGCGGCGAACGGGTGAGTAACACGTGGGTGATCTGCCTCGCACTTCGGGATAAGCTTGGGAAACTGGGTCTAATACCGGATATGACCACGGATCGCATGGTTTGTGGTGGAAAGATTTATCGGTGTGAGATGGGCCCGCGGCCTATCAGCTTGTTGGTGGGGTAATGGCCTACCAAGGCGACGACGGGTAGCCGACCTGAGAGGGTGACCGGCCACACTGGGACTGAGACACGGCCCAGACTCCTACGGGAGGCAGCAGTGGGGAATATTGCACAATGGGCGAAAGCCTGATGCAGCGACGCCGCGTGAGGGATGACGGCCTTCGGGTTGTAAACCTCTTTCGACAGGGACGAAGCGTGAGTGACGGTACCTGTAGAAGAAGCACCGGCCAACTACGTGCCAGCAGCCGCGGTAATACGTAGGGTGCGAGCGTTGTCCGGAATTACTGGGCGTAAAGAGCTTGTAGGCGGTTTGTCGCGTCGTCCGTGAAAACTTGGGGCTCAACCCCAAGCTTGCGGGCGATACGGGCAGACTTGAGTACTTCAGGGGAGACTGGAATTCCTGGTGTAGCGGTGAAATGCGCAGATATCAGGAGGAACACCGGTGGCGAAGGCGGGTCTCTGGGAAGTAACTGACGCTGAGAAGCGAAAGCGTGGGTAGCGAACAGGATTAGATACCCTGGTAGTCCACGCCGTAAACGGTGGGTACTAGGTGTGGGTTTCCTTCCACGGGATCCGTGCCGTAGCTAACGCATTAAGTACCCCGCCTGGGGAGTACGGCCGCAAGGCTAAAACTCAAAGGAATTGACGGGGGCCCGCACAAGCGGCGGAGCATGTGGATTAATTCGATGCAACGCGAAGAACCTTACCTGGGTTTGACATACACCAGAAACACCTAGAGATAGGTGCCCCCTTGTGGTTGGTGTACAGGTGGTGCATGGCTGTCGTCAGCTCGTGTCGTGAGATGTTGGGTTAAGTCCCGCAACGAGCGCAACCCTTATCTTATGTTGCCAGCGCGTAATGGCGGGGACTCGTGAGAGACTGCCGGGGTCAACTCGGAGGAAGGTGGGGACGACGTCAAGTCATCATGCCCCTTATGTCCAGGGCTTCACACATGCTACAATGGCCAGTACAGAGGGCTGCGAGACCGTGAGGTGGAGCGAATCCCTTAAAGCTGGTCTCAGTTCGGATCGGGGTCTGCAACTCGACCCCGTGAAGTTGGAGTCGCTAGTAATCGCAGATCAGCAACGCTGCGGTGAATACGTTCCCGGGCCTTGTACACACCGCCCGTCACGTCATGAAAGTCGGTAACACCCGAAGCCGGTGGCCTAACCCTTGTGGAGGGAGCCGTCGAAGGTGGGATTGGCGATTGGGACGAAGTCGTAACAAGGTAGCCGTACCGGAAGGTGCGGCTGGATCACCTCCTTTCTAAGGAGCACATCTCCATGACGCCTCACATAGGTGAGTGTGGTTGTGGCAGAGACCGTTTAGTTCTCATTCGTAGGACTGCGGACGCTCATGGGTGGAACACTGACAAGTTTCTCGTATTCGGGGCGGTTACATGACCGGCTCGCGAGGATATATCGGCACACTGTTGGGTCCTGAAAGAACACGCGAGTGTTTCTTTCGAGGTAATACGACGATCCGCTCGGATTTTCTGTTCATACCGGGGAGGCTGGAAGGTCTTCTGCTGGTGCAGGTGTGAGGTTTGAGTGGGTGTGTTGTTTGAGAACTGCACAGTGGACGCGAGCATCTTTGTTAGTAAGTGTTTAAGAGCGTACGGTGGATGCCTTGGCACCAGGAGCCGATGAAGGACGTAGGAGGCTGCGATAAGCCTCGGGGAGCTGTCAACCGAGCTGAGATCCGAGGATTTCCGAATGGGGAAACCCAGCACGAGTGATGTCGTGTTACCCGCATCTGAATATATAGGGTGTGTGGAGGGAACGTGGGGAAGTGAAACATCTCAGTACCCACAGGAAGAGAAAACAATAGTGATTCCGTGAGTAGTGGCGAGCGAAAGCGGAAGAGGCTAAACCAGGAGCGTGTGATAGCCGGCAGGCGTTGCGTTTTTGGGGTTGTGGGGCTCATTTTCTTGGTTCTGCCGGACTGAGCGGGAGTCAGAAAAGAATGCGTTAGTCGAAGTGGTCTGGGATGGCCTGCCGTAGACGGTGAGAGTCCGGTAGACGAAAACGTGTTCTCTCTTGTAGTGAGTACCCGAGTAGCAGCGGGCCCGTGAAATCTGCTGTGAATCTGCCGGGACCACCCGGTAAGCCTGAATACTCCCTGGTGACCGATAGCGGACTAGTACCGTGAGGGAAAGGTGAAAAGTACCCCGGGAGGGGAGTGAAATAGTACCTGAAACCGTGCGCTTACAATCCGTCAGAGCTTGTGCACAGTTTACTGTGGTGGGTGATGGCGTGCCTTTTGAAGAATGAGCCTGCGAGTTAGTGGCATGTGGCGAGGTTAACCCGTGTGGGGTAGCCGTAGCGAAAGCGAGTCCGAATAGGGCGTTTTCAGTCGCGTGTTCTAGACCCGAAGCGGAGTGATCTACCCATGGCCAGGGTGAAGCGACGGTAAGACGTCGTGGAGGCCCGAACCCACTTAGGTTGAAAACTGAGGGGATGAGTTGTGGGTAGGGGTGAAAGGCCAATCAAACTCCGTGATAGCTGGTTCTCCCCGAAATGCATTTAGGTGCAGCGTCACGTGTTTCACGCCGGAGGTAGAGCTACTGGATGGTCTAGGGGGCCTACAAGCTTACCGAAATCAGCCAAACTCCGAATGCCGGTGTGTGAGAGCGTGGCAGTGAGACTGCGGGGGATAAGCTTCGTAGTCGAGAGGGAAACAGCCCAGATCGCCGGCTAAGGCCCCTAAGCGTGTACTAAGTGGAAAAGGATGTGGGGTCGCGAAGACAACCAGGAGGTTGGCTTAGAAGCAGCCACCCTTGAAAGAGTGCGTAATAGCTCACTGGTCAAGTGATCCTGCGCCGACAATGTAGCGGGGCTCAAGTACACCGCCGAAGCCGCGGCATTCACGCGTAACACCGATTTTCTTCTGCGGGAGATTATCCAGTGGTGTGGATGGGTAGGGGAGCGTCGTGTAGCCAGGGAAGCGGCGGAGTGATCCAGTCGTGGAGGCTATGCGAGTGAGAATGCAGGCATGAGTAGCGAAAGACGAGTGAGAAACTCGTCCGCCGAATGACCAAGGGTTCCTGGGCCAGGTTAATCCGCCCAGGGTGAGTCGGGACCTAAGGCGAGGCCGACAGGCGTAGTCGATGGACAACGGGTTGATATTCCCGTACCCGTGTATCCGCGCCCATGATGAATCAGTTGTGCTAATTGTCCTGAACCTCCGAGAAGACCTTCGGGTCTCGGGTGAGGGGATGCACGAGACCCCGGCTGGTAGTAGTCAAGCGATGGGGTGACGCAGGAAGGTAGCTGGGCCAGTCAGTGGTTGTACTGGTGTAAGCCTGTAGGGCGCAACATAGGTAAATCCGTGTTGCATAAGCCTGAGAGGTGATGCGTAGCCGATTGAGGCGAATTCAGTGATCCTATGCTGCCGAGAAAAGCCTCTAGTGAGTTGGTGCACGGCCCGTACCCCAAACCGACACAGGTGGTCAGGTAGAGAATACTAAGGCGATCGAGAGAACTGTGGTTAAGGAACTCGGCAAAATGCCCCCGTAACTTCGGGAGAAGGGGGACCCGATCTGGTGATGGAATTTACTTCTGGAGCTGGGTTGGGTCGCAGAGACCAGAGAGAAGCGACTGTTTACTAAAAACACAGGTCCGTGCGAAGTCGTAAGACGATGTATACGGACTGACGCCTGCCCGGTGCCGGAAGGTTAAGAGGACCGGTTAGCTGCCCTTGGGTGGCGAAGCTGAGAATTTAAGCCCCGGTAAACGGCGGTGGTAACTATAACCATCCTAAGGTAGCGAAATTCCTTGTCGGGTAAGTTCCGACCTGCACGAATGGCGTAACGACTTCTCTGCTGTCTCAACCACAGACTCGGCGAAATTGCATTACGAGTAAAGATGCTCGTTACGCGCGGCAGGACGAAAAGACCCCGGGACCTTCACTATAGCTTGGTATTGGTGTTCGGTACGGTTTGTGTAGGATAGGTGGGAGACTGTGAAGCATGCACGCTAGTGTGTGTGGAGTCGTCGTTGAAATACCACTCTGATCGTATTGGACCTCTAACCTCGGACCATGATCTGGTTCAGGGACAGTGCCTGGTGGGTAGTTTAACTGGGGCGGTTGCCTCCTAAAATGTAACGGAGGCGCCCAAAGGTTCCCTCAGCCTGGTTGGCAATCAGGTGTCGAGTGCAAGTGCACAAGGGAGCTTGACTGTGAGAGCGACAGCTCGAGCAGGGACGAAAGTCGGGACTAGTGATCCGGCACCGGCAAGTGGAAGCGGTGTCGCTCAACGGATAAAAGGTACCCCGGGGATAACAGGCTGATCTTCCCCAAGAGTCCATATCGACGGGATGGTTTGGCACCTCGATGTCGGCTCGTCGCATCCTGGGGCTGGAGTAGGTCCCAAGGGTTGGGCTGTTCGCCCATTAAAGCGGCACGCGAGCTGGGTTTAGAACGTCGTGAGACAGTTCGGTCTCTATCCGCCGCGCGCGTTAAGAAACTTGAGGAAGGCTGTCCCTAGTACGAGAGGACCGGGACGGACGAACCTCTGGTGTGCCAGTTGTTCCGCCAGGAGCACTGCTGGTTAGCTACGTTCGGAAGGGATAACCGCTGAAAGCATCTAAGCGGGAAGCCTGTTCCAAGATGAGGTTTCTCACCACCTTCGAGTGGTTAAGGCCCCCCACAGACCATGGGGTTGATAGGCCAGAACTGGAAGCCCGGTAACGGGTGTAGGTGACTGGTACTAATCGGCCGAGGACTTACCAACAAAGAAGCTACGCGTCCACTGTGCAGTATCTGAAACAACACACAGACACTGCAGTATCAAGTTGATCCTTCCGATAGAGGAATCTATCGGGGTGGGGTACTGATGCTGCGGGTGTGGATAGTTTCATAGAGTTACGGCGGCCATAGCGGCAGGGAAACGCCCGGTCCCATTCCGAACCCGGAAGCTAAGCCTGCCAGCGCCGATGGTACTGCACTCGACAGGGTGTGGGAGAGTAGGACACCGCCGGAACATCATTCGCGAAAGGGGACCCAGAATCTGGGTCCCCTTTCGGCGTTTGGGTACCTTCCAGTGCCCATCTCTAGCCATGCGTGCCAAGCTCTACCGTCGGCGCGTGCTTCAATTTGGGGAGCACCCGACCACTCTTGCGGAACTAGAAAGGGACCACCGTGTCGGAACAGGACGACAACCGGAAGTCCTTCCGGCGTGACACCCCTGCCTCTGGATCCGGTCAGCGTGGCAAGGACGCCGATCGGTCGTCCCGTGATCGCGGTTCGGATGGGCGTTCGTCCCAGAGCCGTCCGGATCGTGCCGGCGGTGATCGCCAAGGATCGTCTCGCGGCTCGGATCAGCGCGGTGGCTTCAAACGCAGCGGCAGCTCCGGGGAGCGTGGTGGCTTCAAACAGCGCACCGAATCCGGTGACCGCGGTGGTGCCGCCCGGCGTAGCGATTCGGGAGAACGCGGCGGATTCAACCGTGGGGGAGATGCCAACAGGCAAGGCGATTCCAGTGCAGGCGGGTTCAATCGGCGTGGCGATTCCGGTGACCGAGGTGGTTTCAACCGGCGTGACGACACCGGTGACCGAGGTGGTTCCGATCGCGGTGGTGCTTCGGGGCAGCGTGGCAGGTTCGATTCTCGTGGCGATTCCGCGCCGCGGAGTGGGGGCGATCGTGGCGGGTTCGAACGCCGTGAGGATTCGGGTCGGCGTGGTGGATTCAAACGTCGCGATGATGCTGGTGAGAGTGGTGGATCGGGCCGTGTCAACTGGAATCAGCGTGGTGATGCGGCGCCGGATCGGCGCCGCGGCGGCGAGGGTGCGCGTGCTGGAGCTGCTGGCGGTCGCTCGCTCGATCGGCGTCCGCCGCGTCCCGAGGAGCCGGATCTGCCCGATGATGTCGAGGCCGCCGAGTTGGAGCCCGCTGTCCGTCGGGACCTGCTGAGCCTCGATAAGGGGAACGCTGAGACCGTGGCGCGCCATCTGCTGATGGCGGCCCGCCTGATCGATGACGATCCGGGTCTGGCACTCGCGCATGCACGTGCCGCGCGGCAGCGCGCAGGCCGTATTGCGGTGGTACGCGAAACTGCGGGTGTGACCGCTTATCACGCGGGTGAATGGGCCGAGGCTCTGTCCGAACTGCGCACAGCGCGCCGGATGTCGGGTGGTTCCGGCTTGCTCGCCGTGATGGCGGATTGTGAGCGCGGTCTTGGGCGGCCCGAACGTGCCATCGAACTCGGACGCAGCGACGAGGCCCGTGCGCTGAGCGGCGATGAGGCCACCGAGCTGCGCATTGTGGTTGCTGGCGCTCGAATGGATCTCGGGCAGTTCGACCAGGCCGTGGTTGTTTTGCAGACGCCCGAACTCGACCCGTCCCGCAGCGGTTCTACCGCTGCCCGGCTGTTCTACGCCTATGCCGACGCACTAGTCGCTGCCGGTCGCACCGACGACGGCCTTACCTGGTTCCTGAACGCTGCGTCGGCGGATCTCGACGGCGAAACCGATGCCGAGGAACGTGCCGCGGAACTGACAGGTGACACCGACGTGTGACGTCCAGGGCCGTCCCGAACATCGTGTTCACGAAGTGGGATCGACCCGGTTATCGGGAACACCCGGCCCGAATGGGGCCTGGGCCAGTTCGACCAGGCTGTGGCTAGTTCACCGAGAAGGTCCAGTGGCGCACGTACTGCTCGGAGAGCTGCGCGTGGACCGGTATCAAGGCGTTCTGGCCTGTAACGGATTGGCCGCTGCTCACCGGTGCCGGTGCCATCGTCAAAGGTCAAAAGTCAACGGCTATGGCATCGGCCCGGCCGGGCTGAGGATGGAATCGGCCTGCCCGTCCACGCCGCGTCCGCCGATCTCAACCGGCGAACCGGTGCTGCGAGCTGACAGGTGCGTTACCTGTGATGCCTCCGGGGAAAAGCCCGGTAGTTGACGGCAATCCGTCGAGAAAGGTGGGCGGAGCATTGGCATCAGGTAGGGCAGTGGAGCCATGGTCGGCTCATGCGGACCTATCGGTGGTGAAATCGCGGCTGTTCGAATCGGGCGGCTTCACGTGTTCCGCGCCGGTGCCGGAGCCGGAAAGTGCCGAATACGGCGCTTGCGGGTTCACCGTCGACGGTCGTTCGGTGCGGTTCCGGGTCGGCAAGACGACTCCCACGAAGGTCGGACAATTTGTGACGGTGTGGCAACGTCGCGCGGACGGACCGATTCGGCCGTTCGATCGCAGCGATGGTGTGGCCCTTTTCGTCATCAGCACTCGCACCGAGGGACACTTCGGACAGTTCGTCTTTCCGTGCCAGGCCTTGTGTTCGAAAGATATTGTCTCGGTTGATGGTTCGGGTGGTAAGCGCGGATTTCGGTGCTACCCGCCATGGGTGGAGACAACGAACCGTCAGGCTCATGCGGCGCAGGCGTGGCAGTTGGAGTTTTTTCTGCACCTTCCCGAAAATGGGCGCGTTGATATTGCTCGCGCCCGACAGCTCTACACACAAACGTGAGTCGCGTCATCACGCGCGGCCGGCGTCGCTGACGGGTTCGGATTCGGTCGGGTGGTCGGCGTAATGTGCGATGTGCTTCCGAGGCGTCGACATTCGTCGATCCGCGGCAGCGTCGGCATGAACGCCGGGCACGACCGGTGTAGGTGAGAGTTCGGCAATCGTGCCGACCGGTGACATGGAGTGAGATTGGTGTGAAGCGGCTACGAGATCGCTACGAAGCCCTGCTGCTGGATCTGGACGGCACGTTGTATCGCGGTGACGCGGTGATCGAGGGCGCACCGGAGGCGCTGGCGTCGGGAGGCACGTCTGCGCCGCAGCGGCTCGTCTACGTGACGAACAATGCCAGTCGCGGTCCGGAGGTGGTTGCCCGGCATCTGTCCGAGCTCGGCTTTCCGGCGACCATCGATGACGTGGTGACCAGTGCGCAGGCGGCCGCGCGGCTGCTTGCCGAACGACTCGAGCCCGACGCGACTGTGCTGATCGTCGGCACCGACGACCTTGCCGCGGAGGTCGACGCTGTGGGCTTGCGGCCGGTTCGCCGATTCAACGGTGTCGCGCCCGCTGCTGTGGTGCAGGGGCATTCGCCGGAAACCGGCTGGCCGGATCTGGCCGAGGCTGCTTATGCGCTGCGGGCCGACGCGCTGTGGGTTGCCGCCAACACCGACAAGACGCTGCCGAATGAGCGTGGCCTCGCGCCGGGCAACGGCGCGATGGTCGCGGCGTTGCGCACCGCTTCGGGGCGTGAGCCGGTCGTGGCGGGCAAGCCGTACGCTCCGTTGCTGGAGGATGCGCTTGTTCGTGCCGGTACACGCGATGCGCTGGTGATCGGTGATCGCCTCGACACCGACATCGAGGGTGCGAATCGGGTGGGCCTGGAATCGTTGCTGGTCTTGACCGGGGTGAGCACCCTCGACGAGTTACGCGATGCTCCTGACGAGCTGATTCCCACCTATGTCACGGATTCGCTGGACGCACTCAACTACCCGGCGGTGGACGGTACGGCCGAACCGGGCGGCATTGTGGACCTGGCCGACCGGTTGCGGCGTAACCCCGGCCGAGCCGTGATGGTGCGGGCGTCTCGTCCGGAAATCCGATAGCGTTGACTTCACGATGAGTACTCCGATGTTCCGACCGAATCGGCCCGATATCCCCGGGCCGGGCCAAACCGGGTCCCGCCAAGCGGTGCCGATGCCCGGCCGGCATTTGCCGGGTGCGCATGGGCGCCAGGAACCGGCGGACCCGGCCCGGATTCGCGCCGATGTCGACAGCCTGCTCGCCGAGCTCGACACCCGTACGGGGGTGCCCGAGAACACTGAATCCGGCGCCGATATCACTCGTCGTGCCCGAATCCTGGAGCAGGCACACGAGGTGCTCGTCCAGGCACTGGCCACGGTGGACAAGATCTGAGGTGGCCAGGCGCGCGCGGGTGGACGCTGAACTGGTTCGCCGCGGGTTGGCGAGATCGCGAGAACACGCGGTCGAGCTGATCGGCGCGGGTCGCGTCCTAATAGCCGGGACTGTCGCTGTGAAGGCCGCGACTGCCGTTGAGACGGGCACACCGCTGGTGGTGCGCGCGAAGCCCGACGAGGTGTCGTGGGCGTCGCGTGGCGCGCATAAGTTACTCGGGGCGCTGGAGGCGTTCGAACCCGTGGGGTTGACCATCGCGGGTAAGCGTTGTCTGGACGCGGGTGCTTCGACGGGCGGGTTCACCGACGTCCTGCTGTCGAAGCAGGCGCGTGAGGTGGTTGCCGTCGATGTCGGTTACGGCCAATTGATCTGGCGGTTGCGCAACGACGAGCGGGTGCGCGTGTTCGACCGCACCAATGTCCGCGCCCTGACTACCGAAACGATCGGCGGGACCGTCGAATTGGTGGTGGGCGATCTGTCGTTCATCTCCCTGGGACTGGTGTTACCCGCGCTGGCCGCGTGCTCGGCGCCGGGCGCGGATCTGCTGCCCATGGTGAAACCACAGTTCGAGGTGGGCAAGGAGCGCGTAGGTTCCGGCGGTGTGGTGCGGGATCCGGCGTTGCGCGCCGAGGTGGTGCGCGATGTCGCTGCCGCGGCAGCCGAATTGGGGCTGCGCACCAAGGCGGTTGTAGCCAGCCCGCTGCCCGGCCCGTCCGGCAATGTCGAGTACTTTGTGTGGCTGCGGAAAGATGGGCGGTTCGAGTACGACGGCGAGCAGGTCGCGGCTCTCGTCGAGCGTGCGGTTGAGGAGGGGCCACAGTGAACGCGCAGTCACCGTCCGGCGGCCGGGAGATTCTGCTGGTTTCGCATCCAGGTCGTGCGGAGATCATCGAGACCGCCCATCGGGTGGCGAAGATATTCGCGGACGCGGGAATCGGGCTGCGGGTACTCGCCGATGAGGCGGAGGGCACCCGATTCGATGTCGATGCCGACTGCGCGGAGCCGGGTGCATCGGCGGTGGCGGCACCGGGCGGCTATCCGGTTCGTGTGGTCGAGCACTGCCCGGACGCGGCGGTGGGTTGCGAGATGGTGCTGGTGCTCGGTGGCGACGGAACCTTCCTTCGCGCCGCCGAACTGGCCAGGCCCGCTGCGGTGCCGGTGCTCGGAATCAATCTGGGGCGCATCGGATTTCTCACCGAGGCCGAGGCGGAGCATCTCGACGAGGCGCTCGGCCAGGTGGTCCGCGGGGACTATCGCATCGAGCATCGAATGACCATCGATGTCAGCGTCCGAGTCGACGATGAGGTCGTCGAAACCGGTTGGGCGCTGAATGAGGCCAGCATCGAGAATGCGGCCCGGATGGGTGTGCTCGAAGTGGTGCTCGAGGTCGATGGACGTCCGGTATCGCAGTTCGGCTGCGATGGCATCCTGATCTCGACCCCCACCGGATCGACGGCGTACGCTTTTTCCGCGGGTGGTCCCGTTGTGTGGCCGGAACTCGAAGCGCTGCTGGTGATTCCGAGTAACGCGCACGCATTGTTCGCGCGGCCCCTGGTGACCAGTCCGGAGTCCAGGATCGCGGTCGAATCCGTGGCGACGGGCCATGATGCGCTAGTTTTCCTGGATGGCAGGCGCACTCTCGCATTGCCGAAGGGCGGGCGGGTCGAGGCGGTCCGGGGCGCTGAGCCGGTGCGCTGGGTGCGGTTGGATTCCGCGCCGTTCGCGGACCGGATGGTGCGCAAATTCCAATTGCCCGTGACAGGCTGGCGTGGCCGACGGCGAACGGAGAGCACACGTGCTGACAGAGATCAGGATTGACGGACTTGGCGTCATATCCACGGCCACTGCGCAATTCCATGAGGGTCTGACGGTACTGACCGGCGAGACCGGCGCGGGCAAGACCATGGTGGTCACCAGCCTGCACCTGCTCAGTGGGGCGCGTGCCGATGCGGGCCGGGTGCGGCTCGGTGCCGCGCGCGCCGTGGTGGAGGGCCGGTTCACGGTCGAGGACGTCAACGACGCGGCGCGTCTCGAGGTCGGCCAGGTACTGGAATCGGCTGCGGCCGAAGCCGATGACGACGGCAGCATTATTGCGATCCGGACCGTCGGCAGTGACGGGCGATCGCGCGCGCATCTCGGCGGTCGCGGTGTTCCGGCCGCGGTACTCGCCGATTTCACCGCCTCATTGTTGACCGTGCACGGCCAGAATGACCAGCTGCGACTGCAGCGTCCGGAACAGCAGTTGTCCGCCTTGGATCAGTTCGCCGCAGAGACCGTCAGCCCCTTGCTCCGCACGTATCGAAACCGGCGGCGGTCGTGGCTCGATGCGCGCACCGAGTTGCTCGAACGTACCGCGCGCAGTAGGGAACTCGCGCTGGAGGCGGACCGGCTGAAGCATTCGCTCACCGAAATCGATGCTGTCGCACCGGAGCCCGGCGAGGATATCCGCATTGTCGCCGAGGTACGTCGGCTCAGTGATCTGGATTCGCTGCGTGAGGCGGCGGCCACCGCGCATGACGCATTGGCCGGCCCGGCCGATGCGCCCGAAGAAGGTTCCGGCGCGCTGGAATTACTCGGGGTCGCGCGTTCTCGTATCGAGTCGGCCGAGGATCCCGCGCTGGTGGCGCTCGCGCCCCGGCTGGGCGAGGCCGTCGCGGCGGTGGTCGACCTGACCACCGAACTCAGCAGCTATCTATCGGGCTTGCCGTCGGATCCTGGAGCCCTGGATTCGCTCCTGACCAGGCAGGGGGAGCTGAAAACGCTCACTCGCAAGTACGCGCCCGATATTGATGGTGTGCTCGCCTGGGCTGATGATGCGCGCTCCCGGCTGGATTCACTCGATGTGTCCGACGAGGCGGTGGCCAAGCTGGGCGCCGCGGTGGATATCGCGGCCGAACGGGTCTGTGAGGCGGCCCGCAAGCTGACCGCAGCGCGGACCAAAGCCGCGAGCAAACTCGCCTCCTTGGTGAGCGCCGAACTCGGTGGCTTGGCGATGGGTAAGGCGCGGCTGGAGGTCGAGGTACGTCCGGTGCCCGCGAATCCGCAGGATTCCGCGCCGTTGAGTGTCGGGGGGAGCGAGTTACACGCCGGTTCGAATGGTGTGGACGAGGTGGAGTTCCGGTTGTCGGCGCACTCCGGCGCGCAGTCGCTGCCGTTGAGCAAGAGTGCGTCCGGCGGTGAGCTTTCGCGCGTGATGCTGGCGCTGGAAGTGGTGCTCGCCAGTTCCGATCACGGCGCGACGATGGTGTTCGACGAGGTAGATGCCGGTGTCGGTGGCCGTGCGGCGGTCGAGATCGGGCGTAGGCTGGCGCGGCTCGCGCGCACCCATCAGGTCATTGTGGTGACCCACCTCCCACAGGTCGCGGCGTTCGCCGACACCCATCTGGTGGTGGACAAGTCCGACGATGGCAAGGGCAAGGTCAATAGCGGTGTCCGGGCGCTGACCAAGGATGAGCGGGTCATCGAATTGGCTCGCATGCTCGCGGGGTTGGACGACACCGAAACCGGCCGTGCGCATGCGGAGGAACTCCTGGAAACTGCCCGCGCCGAACGAGCACCGGCCTGACCGGAACACAGATGGTCGGTCTGCGGCCCTAAAGGGTTCGCCTGCAACCCTTCTCGATCCCGCAGCACGATTTCGGGAAGGGGCGGGACATGCCCTTCCGGATCAGCGCACGGCCTTCCTCGCGCCGTTGATGAACTGGTTGATCAGGTTGCGGAGGCCGAATTCCAGCATCGTGGACGGCACCGGCAGGCTCGGTTCCGATTCCATTGTGTAGGAGACCGCAGTGCCGCCGCTCTCGGCGTCGGTGAAGGTGACGATGCCGATGTGGCGTTTGACGGGCGCACCTTTGACGATCTTGTATTCCATGCGCTCACCGGGCACCACTCGAATTGCGCGCGCCAGCCCGACGAGTCGGGTTTAGGCCGTCGGCGCCACGATTGCGACGGCCGTTCCGTACAGCATTGTGAAGATGGGTTCGCCTGTTCGGTCCGGCCGACTGTGGATATATGCCGGCATCGTCGTGGACAGGTTCGTGATTGTTGTCGCCGCGACGTCGGTGACAATCCTGCGTGCCATCCAGGTGTGCCAGGCGGTGGCGCTCGCCTAGGTGGGCTCATGACCGGCCACGCACAGGGCTCGACATCACCGAGGGCACGTCGCGATGGGCACGAAGCGGTCGCGCGTCGGTTCGGCTGGGGTCGTTTGTCGAGTGGAAAGGATGCATCCGGCGCTCATGCCTGTGCCAACAATTTGTGTGTCGATCTTGATAGCGTCGTGGGTGCTTCGCGCGGCCGGGATGACGTTCGAGGCAGGGAGTTCATCGAGGCTGGGTGTGGTGAGAGGTCGAAGGTGACGTCCTGATCAGCAAAATCATCGCTGAGAAGTTCTGCCAGATCACAAGGTTCCTGGAGCGTGATATCGACGCCATTGCCGGTGATCGGGCCACCGGACTACGTGGTTTCGGCCGTAGAACCGACCACGCGGTGGATGCCTTCGATGGCGGCGACTACGTAGGCGGGTCCCGTGTCGCCCGCACGGCGGCCGAATCCGACTCTTGGGTGTCGCTCGGTCTACCCGCCCGCAGCAGCGCGGCAAACGCGAGGCTTCGTGAGAGGCAGTTGCGGGTCGCGTCCTGGAACATCGCTGGTGCGCGTCCGGTCCGCTCGAAAACCGCCTTCGACTACGGCCAGGTCGACCTGGACTACTTCGCAAAGGTGTTGCGCCGCATGGATGCCGACGTCGTCTATATCCAGGAATCCGAGGTCGGTCTGTTCGGCTCTACCGCGACGGCTTTGGCCGAGCGGGCCGGCTATCCGCACGTGTTCGAAACGAAGATGTGCCCGTCGCATATGGACACCAGCAAGACCTTGAGCATTGCTGTGCTCAGCCGGTTACCGATCGAAGCAGCCCACACGAAGCTACTTCCGGTCCCCTTGACGAAATTGAAGTTCAACGGCCGGCCGACCGTGCCGTTCGAACGCCAGGCCCAGGCGGTCGAGATTGCCGGCGTCACCCACCTCACCACCCACCCGAGTCCGTATGAGTTCCTGCAAGCAAGCTACGCACACGGTGAGGGTGTGGGGGATGCCTTGGCGAACGGACGCACGATGCGTTCGATGGTCGAAGGTCGGCCCGCCATACTGGGCGGTGATTTCAATACTCCGGAACCGGGAAAGGTTTACGGCGACATCGTCGACGATCTCGGTGTGCGTATGGCGTTGCCTCCCGGGACGAAGACCGTCCCCTGGCCTGGTGCGCCGGATCAGGTCGGCGCCACGTCGGAGTTCAGTGTCGTTGCCAGTGGAGTCGGCCGCGTCCAGTCCGATCACTTCCCAGTATGGGCGGACTACCAGATCAACGAGCCGGCACTCCGGCAACAGCTCATCGCCGCGCGACAGGCGAACGCTGCGGGCTAGCATCACGCGGCGCTGCGGCGACGCCATCGCGTCGGCCGCCGCGCCGCGTTGTCCAGCACGCTATCGGTCGCCGGCGTGGATCATGACGCCGCGAATGTTCTTGCCATCGCGCAGATCCTGATACCCCTGATTGATGTCTTCGAGCCGGTAGCGGGTGGTGACCAGCTCGTCGAGCTTCAGCTGTCCGGCATCGTAGAGCCGCAGCATCCGTACGATGTCATATTGCGGGTTGGCCGAGCCGAAGAGAGTGCCCTTGATGGTCTTCTCGTTCAGCGTAAGCATCGCGCCGGAGACGTGGATGGTGGCCTTCGCCGGATCGGCCAGGCCGGTGACGACCACGGTGCCACCCTTGCCGATGATGTCGAAGGCCGCTGAAACGACTTCCTCGGTGACTGTACCGACGGTGATAATCGCCTGATCGGCGCCCTGACCCCAGGACAGTTCGTTGACCTTCTCCGCAGCCGTTTCCGCGGTCGAGAATGCGTGTGTGGCACCCATTTTCAGTGCGGTCTCGCGTTTGAACTCGATCGGGTCGATCACGACGACATATTTGGCGCCCGAGTGCACGGCGCCCTGAACGGCATTGATGCCGAGGCCGCCGATGCCGTAGACGACGGTGATATCGCCGACACGGACATTGCCCGCGTAGGTGGCGCTACCCCAACCCGACGGTACGCCGCAGCCGACGAGTACCGCGGTCTCGAGCGGCAGCCAGTCATCGACTTTGACGACCGAGTGTTCGGAGATGGTGGCGCGTTCGGAGAAGGTGCCGAGCATGCACATGGCACCGAAATCCATTCCGTTGCCGTGGAATCGGAAGGTGCCGTCGGGCATGCAGCCGTCGAGGATGGTCGCGCCCATGTCACACAGGTTCTGCCTGCCGGTGGAGCAATAGCGGCAGTGCCCGCAGTTCGGGATGAAGCTGCATACGACGTGATCGCCGGGCTTGACCTTGGTGACGCCGGGCCCGATCTCCTCGATGATGCCGGCGCCCTCATGTCCACCGACAATCGGATAACGCGGCGGCAGGTCACCGTCGGTGAGATGTAGATCGGAATGACACAGCCCGGCCGCGCTGTAGCGGATGAGGACTTCGCCCGGGCCGGGGCCGTCGAGTTCGAGTTCCATGAGCTCGAAGGGTTTGCCGGGCTCCAGAAGGACTGCTGCGGTGGTCTTCACGGGAATCTCCAGGGACTACGGGCGCTCAGAGCGCGACGTTGACGGACTTGGTCTGCAGGTAGAGGCCGATGGCTTCGGCGCCGAGTTCGCGACCCCAGCCGGACTGCTTGTAGCCACCGAATGGCATCGCCGTATCGAAGCCGTTGTATTGGTTGACCCACACCGAGCCGGCCTTCAAACGCCGCGCGGTGCGGTGTGCCTTGGAGATGTCGCGGGTCCAGATGCCCGCGGCCAGACCGTAGATCGAATCGTTGGCCGCGTGAACGGCAGCGTCGATGCCGTCGTCGGCATTGAACGGCAGCGCGGCGACGACCGGGCCGAAGATTTCCTCGCGGACGATGCTGAATTCCGGTCGTACATCGACGAATACCGTTGGTTCGACGAAATAACCGGTATCGCCGTGACGTTTTCCGCCGGTGAGCGCGCGGGCGCCCTCGGCCAGCCCGGCCTGCAGGTACCCGGTGACCCGGTCGAACTGCTCCTGCGAGACCAGTGGTCCGAGTTCGGTGGTCGGGTCCATACCTGGCCCGATGCGCACTGCGGCGGCGGCATCGGCGACGGCCTGGGTGAACTCGTCGAAGATCTTGTCCTCCACGAACAATCGAGTCCCCGCGACGCAGCATTGGCCGTGGTTGAACAGCCACGCATTGAGTGAACCGGTGACCGCGGCGTCGAAATCGGCGTCCGCGAATACGACATTGGCGCTCTTGCCGCCCAGTTCCAGCGACACCTTTTTCAGATTGCCCCTGGCCGCGTCCGCGACGAGCTTGCCGACCTCTGTGGAACCGGTGAAAGCGACCTTGTCGACGCCGTCGTGCGCGGAAAGCGCGGCACCCGCGTCACCGAAACCGGTCACGATGTTCACCACGCCAGGCGGGAATCCCGCCTCCTGGAACACCTCTCCGAGCAGCAGCGCGGTCAGCGGCGTCTGTTCAGCGGGCTTGAGTACCACGGTATTTCCGGCGGCGAGAGCGGGGGCGAGCTTCCACGCGGCCATCAGTAGCGGGAAGTTCCACGGCACGATCAGACCGCATACGCCGACCGGCTCGCGCAGCGTGTACGCGTGGAATTGGCCATCCGGTGCGAATGGCATCGACACATTGACCGTCGCGCCCTCGATCTTGGTTGCCCAACCTGCGTAGTACCGGAACACGTCGGCGGCCCAGGCAGTGTCAACGGCGGTGGCGATGCCCGCGGACTTCCCGTTGTCGAGGGCCTCGAGTTCGCCGAACTCGGCGGCTCGCTCGGACAGGAGGTCGCCGACGCGCCAGAGCAGTCGTTCGCGCTCGTTCGGCTTCATCCATTGCCAAGGACCGTTATCGAAGGCGTTGCGGGCCGCGCGCACCGCACGATCGACATCGACCGCGGCACCGTGGGCCACCTCGGCCAGCGGGGCGCCGGTCGCGGGATTCTCCGTGGCGAAGGTGCGCCCGGATTCCGCGTCCACCCACTGGCCGCCGATGAGCAGTTGTTTGGGCCGGTCGAGAAAACCTTGGACCTCGGCTCGGATCGGGTATTCGGACACCGTTGTCATCGGACCTCCATCAGGGAATTGCTGTGACACAGCACATATTCCGATGAATTCGGTATGACTAACTGTTCAATGTCTGAACACCGTCAACGGTCGATGTCGAGCATCCGCATCCGTGCGTAGAGCGTGGTCCGGCTCATGCCGAGCTGACGGGCGGCGTGCACCTTGTTCCCGCCGCACCGCTCCAGCGCCTCGATGATGACGCGTCGTTCGGCGAGCTCGCGCTCCGACAGTCGGGCTATGCGCGGCGAGACTCGATAGGGCTCAGGCAGATCCGCGAGATCGATGCGTCCGCTGGGGCAGGTGCCGGCAGCTGTGGTCAGCACAGCCCGCAACTCGGTGAGATTGCCGGGCCAGGTCGCGGCGCGCAGCGCGCTCGCCGCGCGGGCAGTGACGCGAAGGCCGGGCCGGATGCCGTCGAACATGTGCCGGGCGATGTCGTCGATCTCGTTCGACCGGTTTCGCAACGGTGGCAGATCAATGCGGTGCGGGCAGCGGGCGACCAGTGCCGCGACGGCCGGTGACAGTTCGGTGACCGGAGGTGATGTCAGAACCAGACGTGTGGGATGCGGCATCGACAGCATTTCGGTGAGCAGTGCAATCGCCTCTGTCGTCGCGCAATCGACGTTTTCGATCACCAGGAACGCTGGTCGTGTCGCCAACTGCTCGGTGATCGTCCGTAACCAAGCGCGAGTCCCGGCGACAGCCGCGGTCGCCGCATCCAGACATGGCGTCGAGCCCTCGACGAGATCGGCGACTGCCGTCGTACGTCCCGAACCGGGTTCCCCACACACCAGGACCGCACCGGTCGCACCGCGAATAACGCGCAGCCGGTCTTTGATTCGTGCCCCTGCGGTGTGCAGCGGAATCGAGCCTCGGGAGATGCGCGGCGCCGAGCGATCCGCGCGAACGACGAATACCGCGCCATTGTTTGTGCCCGGTACTCGCTCCGCCTCGACGAGAGCCCGTTCGCCGCAGGACAATTCGATCGATCCAGACTTGATCCGACCCGTGTGGCTTTCGCCGGTGATATCCCGCAGATTCTGATAGTCGACCGGCCCGAGTAGCTCCAAGGCCGCCGGGTTCGCCAGCACCAGATCGCCGCTGATCGCCGCGACCGCCGCGCCCGGTCGTGCCGATATCCGTTGGAAGGCATCCATCAGCCGTTGCTGCGCCGCCCGCCGTCCGGCCTGCAATCGACCCTCGATGTCGGCGACCGCGCGGGCTACCAGCGGTGCGAACAGCGGATTGGCCTGGTCGCTGATGCCGGTGATGTCGAGCACGCCTTCGACTCGTTGCGTCGCTGGATGAATGATGGGCTGGCCGCAACAGCTCATCTGTTTGAAACGTTCGAGATAGTGCTCCGCACCGTTGACGATGATCGCGCGCCGCAGCTCCAGTGGGGTTCCAAGCGCGTTGGTGCCCACCTCGTCCTCGCCGAGTCGTGAACCGACCACCACCCCGGCCCGTTCTATGCGTTGCGCCATGGTCCGGTCGCCGAAGACACGATCCACGATTCGGCCGTCGGAATCGGCGAGCAGGACGCACAGGCTGCTGTCGGTCAATTGGGACGCGAGTTCGTCCAGGATCGGTTTTGCCGCATGGAGCAGCCGATCGCCGCTCTCGACATCCGAGTCGGGGTCGCCGCCCACCGCCGCGCCGGGATCTACACCGCACTGCCGGGATCGCTGCCACGACAGCACGATGTCGGGCCGCAATGCGGCCGACTCCGGTGGATGCTGCATGGACCTCATTCGCGGCACCGTCGGGTTACCAGTTGTTCAGCATCCATCTCGTCATCCAAGAATAATTTCCGTTGTCCAGATGGTAGCGGTCGCGGTCGCGGTTGGGCCGGGAACGGCTTTCGCTGGCATCCAGCCACAACTATCACAGTGACGTATGTGACGGGTGGTGCGGCGCGCCTCCACCAATGGTTGAGGGTTACCGGCCATTATCGGGCTCATGAAGATGCTGGCGCTGTTGTCGAAGAACACCGAAACACTGCCTGGTCTCTCCGGTATTGCCCGGGTGGACCGCAACACCCGGCGTCTACTCAAACGGGTCGGAGCCGGCGACGTGGTGGTGCTCGACGAGATGGATCTCGATCGGCTCACCGCCGATCGGCTCATCGAAGCGGGGGTGGTCGCGGTGGTGAACACCTCACCCTCGATCTCGGGTCGCTATCCGAACCTCGGTCCAGAAGTGTTGGTGGCCAATGGAATTCTGCTCTTGGACACGGTGAGCTCGGATGCGTTCAGCCGGATCAAGGACGGTACCAAGGTCCGCATCACCGAGGGCATCGTCTATGTGGACAAGCTGACCAAAAAGGAGCCCGAGGTCCTGGTCGAGGGCATCGAGCTGACCGAGTCGGCGATCGCGGACCGAATGATCGCGGCCCGCAACGGGCTGGCCGACCATCTCGAGGCGTTCGCGGGCAACACGATCGAGTTCGTCCGTACCGAGAGCTCGCTGCTCATCGATGGCATCGGCGTACCGGAACTCGAACTCACCATGAAGCAACGCCATGTGGTCGTGGTCGCCGACGGTCCGGATCATGCCGACGACCTGAAGCGAATCAAGCCGTTCATCAAGGAATACGCGCCGATCATGGTCGGCGTCGGCCGCGGCGCCGACACCCTGATGAAGCAGGGCTACCGGCCCGACCTCATCATCGGCGACCCGGACGAGATCACCAGCAATACCCTGAAATCTGGCGCCGAGGTGATCCTGCCCGCCGACACCGATGGCCACGCCAAGGGGCTGGAGCGCATCCAGGATCTGGGTATCGGCGCGACGACATTCCCCTCGTCGGGCGCACCAGCGGATCTGGCATTGCTGCTGGCCGACCACCACGGCGCGGCATTGATCGTGACAGCGGGCGCCGCCGCATCACTCGATGATTTCTTCGACCGCGGACGCCGAGACAGCAACCCGGCGACGTTCCTCACCCGGCTCAAGGTCGGGACGAAATTGGTAGACGCGAAGGCTGTCGGCACGCTCTACCGAAACCGGGTTTCCGGCACGGCGATCGCGATGGTCGTGTTGGCCGCGCTCGTCGCGGTGATCGTCGCGCTGCTTGCCTCGCACCTGGGTAACGATGCGCTCGACTGGGCGATCGATACCTGGAATCGATTTGCGCTGTGGGCGCAGCGAATAATCGGAGACCGTTGATGATTTCCATACGGCAGCATGTCATTTCGATCGTAGCGATCTTTCTGGCGCTCGCGGTCGGGGTGGTACTCGGCTCGCAGACAGTGGCGGCCGATCTGCTGTCCGGGCTGCGCGCGGACAAGACAGATTTGCGCACCCAAGTCGGCACGCTCTCCGAGCAGAACCGCGAACTCACCGACGAGTTGAACGCCGCCGACCGGTTCATCGCGGGCTCGGCCGGCCGGATCCTCGGCGGCACCCTCTCCGAACGCAGCGTCGTGGTGTTCACCACCCCTGACGCAGATCCCGCCGATATCGAGGCGGTGACGAAGGGGCTGGAAACCGCGGGTGCCACCATGACCGGGAAGATCGCGCTCACCGACGCCTTCCTCGACGCGACCGAGGGGGACCGGATGCGCACCGCGATCACCAATGTCATTCCGGCCGGCGCCCAATTGCGTACCGGGGCCGTCGATCAGGGCAGCATGGCGGGGGACCTGCTCGGGCTGGTGATGCTGCTCGACCCGGCCAACTCGCAACCACGCAGCACCCCGCAGGAACTGAGCCTGGCGCTCGAGACGCTGCGTGGCGGCGGTTTCCTCGCCTACGGCGACACTCCGGTGCAACCCGCGCAACTCGCGGTCGTCGTCACCGGAAATGGCGCTCACTCCAGCGAGAACGCTCAGGGCTCGAACACGGCCCGATTCGCGGGGGCGCTGCGTGGGCGCGGTGCGGGCGTGGTGCTGGCCGGTCGATCGGGCGCGGCCGACAACCCGGGCCCTATTTCCGTCGTGCGCTCGGATGCCGCACTGGCCACCGCCGTGACAACAGTGGACAACCTCGACCGGGAGATCGGTCGCGTTACGGCCGTACTCGGGCTCACCGAGCAACTAAGCGGCGGCGCCGGCCGATACGGCACCGGTACCAAGGCGAACTCGCTGACCGTCGTGGCTCTACCGCGCTGAATTCCGCGGCGTCGCGGCACTGGTCGTCCCGCCTGGTGGTAGCGATGCGGCGGCGGTGTCGAGGCGACCTGCCTCACAGCGGCCGTGCCCATGTATCGGTGCGGGCGCGCGGTTGGGGCCCGGCGCTGCGAACATTGCCGTCGACGTCTGCGAGCGATCGCAGCGACCGGGCGGCAAACGTGCGTGGCGTGTGCTCGGATGAGCGGATTCGTGTTACCGTGAAGACCCGTGGGTCAAACACGGATTCAGGCGCGAACGGCCACGAAGCACATCTTCGTCAGCGGTGGTGTCGCCTCCTCATTGGGTAAGGGCCTTACCGCCTCCAGCCTCGGTCAACTGCTGACGGCGCGTGGACTGCGCGTCACCATGCAGAAACTCGACCCGTACTTGAACGTCGATCCGGGAACCATGAACCCGTTCCAGCACGGCGAGGTGTTCGTGACGGAGGACGGCGCGGAGACCGACCTGGATGTCGGTCACTACGAGCGATTCCTCGATCGGGATCTGTCCGGCGACGCGAATGTGACTACGGGACAGGTGTATTCGTCGGTGATCGCCAAGGAGCGGCGCGGCGAATACCTCGGCGACACGGTGCAGGTCATTCCGCACATCACCGACGAGATCAAGAGTCGCATCCTCGCGATGACCGGTCCCGATCTGCAGGGACACGTCCCGGATGTGGTGATCACCGAGATCGGCGGCACTGTCGGCGACATCGAGTCGCAGCCGTTCCTCGAGGCGGCACGTCAGGTGCGTCACGATGTGGGCCGGGAGAACGTCTTCTTCCTGCATGTCTCGCTGGTGCCCTACCTGGCACCCTCGGGTGAGCTCAAGACGAAGCCGACCCAGCACTCGGTGGCGGCGCTGCGCAGCATCGGTATCCAGCCGGACGCGTTGATCCTGCGCTGTGATCGTGACGTGCCGCAGGGCCTCAAGAGCAAGATCGCGCTGATGTGTGACGTCGAGGTCGACGCATGCATCTCCACCCCGGACGCGCCGTCGATCTATGACATTCCGAAGGTGCTACATCGCGAGGGCCTCGACGCCTACGTGGTACGCAAGCTCGGACTCCCGTTCCGTGATGTGGACTGGACGGTGTGGGGTGATCTCCTCGACCGCGTGCATTCACCGCGCGAGACCGTGGAGGTGGCGCTGGTCGGTAAGTACGTCGATCTGCCGGACGCCTACCTGTCGGTGACCGAGGCGTTGCGCGCGGGCGGGTTCGCCTCGCGGGCAAAGGTCAACATTCGCTGGGTCCAGTCCGACGACTGTGAGACCCCCGCCGGTGCGCAGGCGGCGCTGCGTGACGTGGACGCGGTGCTGATCCCCGGCGGGTTCGGTATTCGCGGTATCGAGGGCAAGGTCGGTGCCATCCGGTATGCCCGCACCAGGGGTTTACCGTTGCTCGGACTCTGCCTCGGTTTGCAGTGCGTCGTGATCGAGGCCGCGCGTTCGGTCGGGCTGGCCGATGCCAACTCGGCCGAATTCGAGCCGGACACAACGCATCCGGTGATCTCGACCATGGCCGATCAGCAGCAGGTCGTCGCCGGTGAGGCCGACCTCGGCGGCACGATGCGACTGGGCGCCTACCCGGCCATTCTGGCAAAGGGGTCGTTGGTCGCGCGGGCATACGGCGCCGAGGAGGTCTCCGAGCGGCACCGCCATCGTTATGAGGTGAACAACGCCTACCGCGACAAGGTCGCGGCGAGCGGGCTGCAGTTCAGCGGCACATCGCCGGATGGACATCTGGTCGAGTTCGTCGAACTGCCTGCCGACAAGCATCCGTTCTTCGTCGCCACCCAGGCGCATCCCGAGCTCAAGAGCCGCCCGACCCGGCCGCATCCGCTGTTCGCGGCACTGATCTCGGCGGCACTGAAATACAAATTGGCCGAACGCCTTCCGGTGGATCTGCCGGACGAAGAGTTCGCCGCCGCGGACCAGGCTTCGTCGTGACCGAGCCAGGGGGCGGACCGGGTAGCCACGATTTCGAGACGGTATCCAGCCGCACCATATACAGCGGCGCGATCCTCGCATTGCGGCTGGACCGGGTGGCGATGCCCGGTGGCCGGGTCGTCGAACGCGAGGTGATCGAACACCACGGCGCGGTCGCGGTTGCGGCCATCGACGATGACGACAACGTGGTGTTGATCCGTCAATACCGCCATCCCATCGGTACCCGGCTGCTCGAACTACCCGCCGGGCTGCTCGACCTGCTGGGGGAGGATCCGCTGGACGCGGCCGAGCGCGAGCTTGCCGAGGAGACGGGCCTGGCGGCGCGGGAATGGTCGGTATTGGTCGACGTCGCGCTCTCGCCCGGCTTCACCGACGAGGCACTGCGGGTCTACTGTGCGCGCGGGCTGTACGAGACCCATCAACCGGAGCCGGAGAACGAGGAGGCGGACCTGCAACTGGTCCGTATGCCGGTCGCCGACGCCGTGCGGGCCGCGCTGTCGGGTGAGATCGTCAACGCGACGGCCGTCGCGGGTGTGCTCGCACTCGCGGCCGCCCGCGCGGGCGGTGTCGAACTGCGACCCGCCGACGCGCCGTGGCCGGGCCGGCCCAGTGCGTTCCTGCGCCGCAAGGCGGCACAGCAGCAGTCCGAAGACTGACGGGACCCGGCGGTGCTCGCGCGGGAAATCGACGCCTACCTCGACCATCTCGCGGTGGAGCGTGGCGCGGCGCGTAACACCCTCGGTGCATACCGCCGGGACCTTGACCGCTATCGGGACTTCCTCACCGGGCATGGTGTCGATGGGCTGGACGCGGTTTCGGAATCCGACGTCGCCGAGTTCGCCATCGCCTTGCGGACGGGCAGTGCCGACCATCCGCCGCTGGCGGCGGGCTCGGTGGCCCGGGCACTGATCGCGGTGCGCGGGCTACACCGGTTCGCGGCGGCCGAGGGCATGACCGCCACCGATGTCGCGCATACCGTGAAGCCGCCCGCACCGGGCCGGAGGTTGCCGAAAGCCCTTCCATACGGCCAGGTTCTGAAGCTGCTCGAGGCCGCGGGTGGCGGGCCGATGGACGCCGGCGATCCCGAGGCGTCAGTGGCGACCGATGGCGGGCCGCGCGGATTGCGCGATCGCGCGCTGCTCGAGTTGCTGTATTCGACCGGCGCGCGCATTTCCGAGATGGTCGGGCTCGATGTCGACGACATCGATGTCGACGAGCGAGCCGTCGTGCTGCACGGCAAAGGCGGCAAACAACGCATGGTGCCGATCGGCAGGCCCGCACTCGCCGCGGTCGACGGCTATCTGGTGCGGGGACGGCCGGTGCTCGCCGCGCGTGGGAAGGCCAATGCGGGCGCGCTGTTCCTGAACGCGCGCGGCGGTCGGCTGTCACGCCAGACCGCGTGGCAGGTGCTGCAGACCGCGGCCGAGCGCGCCGGGATCACCGCAACAGTGTCGCCGCACACACTGCGGCATTCGTTCGCGACGCATCTGCTCGACGGTGGCGCCGATGTTCGCGTTGTCCAGGAACTGCTCGGGCACGCCTCGGTCACGACCACACAGATCTACACGCTTGTCACGGTGAACACCCTGCGTGAGGTGTGGGCCACCGCGCATCCACGCGCGCTCTAGCCCGCCGCGACCGGGGACCACGTGCACACCAATCGGATTCGGTTCTCCGACATCGGAGAACGATCACAGCCCGGTGGAGTATCTGGTGGTGCTCACACCGGGTATCGTCCGTTTCGGGTGGGTTCGATGTCCATTTCTATGGCGGACCCACATGGTGATGACAGAGTGAGAGGTAACGTTTTCACTGCGAACACGCCGCACTCAGCGCGGCAGTTGGACTCAGTCAAGCGGTAGCGTTCATGCGAGTGCTGGACCGTACGAAAGCGAGGTCGGGCCTGATCGGCCTCGCTACGCTCGGCGAGGCAACGGGCAGGAACGTATAAGGAGCAGCGGATCGTGACGACAGCCAGTGCGGCGGAGCCGCCGATCAGTGCTGGGGCGCAGCCGCTTACGGGTACCCAGTCGTACCCGGAGGCCTCGGCGGGAGCACTGTGGGGCAACGGCGGCGAACCGGCCCCCGACGGTGCGGCGCTCGGCCCCACCGGTCGGCCCCTGCGTGCGGTTCCTGACCCACCACCGGTCGAGCGGCACGGCGATGCCCTCATCGTCGCCATGTGCAATCAGAAGGGCGGCGTCGGCAAGACCACCTCGACGATCAACCTCGGTGCCGCGCTTGCGGAATTCGGGCGGCGGGTGCTGCTGGTCGACCTCGATCCGCAGGGAGCCTTGTCGGCCGGCCTGGGTGTGGCCCACCATGACCTCGATCTGACCGTGCACAACCTGCTCATCGGCTCCAAGGTGTCCATCGAAGACGTGCTGATGGAGACCCGCGTCGAGAACATGGATCTGCTACCGAGCAATATTGATCTGTCGGCGGCGGAGATCCAGTTGGTCAACGAGGTCGGACGGGAACAGACGCTGGGCCGCGCGCTGGGACCCGTGCGCGACCGCTACGACTACATCCTGATCGACTGCCAGCCTTCGCTCGGCCTGCTGACGGTGAATGCGCTGGCTTGCTCCGACGGCGTGATCATCCCGATGGAATGCGAGTATTTCTCGCTGCGCGGGCTGGCATTGCTCAACGACACCGTCGAAAAGGTACGTGACCGGCTGAACCCGCGGCTGAGCCTGTACGGGATAGTGGTCACCATGTTCGATGCCCGCCTACTGCATTCGCGTCAGGTCATGTCGCGGGTGGTCGAAGTGTTCGGTGACCTGGTCTACGACACGGCCATTTCGCGGACCGTGCGATTCCCCGACGCCAGTGTCGCGGGCGAACCCATCACCACGTGGTCGCCGAAATCCGGTGGGGCCGAAGCATATCGGGCGATGGCGCGGGAAGTCATCCACCGGTCCGGCCGGTGACCGAGGCTCCTGAACCGGCGCCATCGACAACCACGGAAACGCTCGACTCGGAGCCTGTTGTGGGTCCGGTCGATTCGGATATGGAGCTGCCCGGCGACGAGGCCGATGCCGGCCAGAAGTCCGGGTTTCACCTACGGCTGAGCAATTTCCAGGGGCCGTTCGATCTGCTGCTGACCCTGATCAGCTCACGCAAGCTGGATGTCACCGAAGTCGCGTTGCACAAGGTAACCGATGAATTCATCGCCTACACCAAGGCGTTGACCGCGGCGCTATCGGGCAGCGGCACCGGCGCCGCTCTGCGTGCCGACAAGATCCTGGACCAGACCACCGAATTCTTGGTCGTCGCCGCCACGTTGCTCGATCTCAAGGCGGCCAGGTTGCTGCCTTCGGGTGAAATGACCGACGCCGAGGATCTCGAACTCCTGGAGGCGCGCGACTTGCTCTTCGCTCGGCTGCTGCAGTATCGGGCGTTCAAACAGGTCGCGGAACTGCTCGGCGAGTTGGAGGCCGTCGCGCTGCGCCGCTATCCGCGTGCGGTCGGGCTGGAGGATCGGTTCGCGCAGTTGCTGCCCGAAGTCACGCTCGGGGTCGACGCGCACGAGTTCGCGGCGATCGCCGCCGCCGCCTTCCGGCCGCGCCCGATTCCGAAAGTCGGGCTCGATCACCTGCATTCACATGCCATCTCGGTTGTCGAGCAGGCCGCGATCGTGCTCGAACTGTTGAAGCTGCGCGGCCCGGGCGGTTGGACGACCTTCGCTGAGCTGGTCGCCGACTGCGAGATGCCGATACAGATCGTGGCTCGCTTCCTGGCACTGCTCGAGCTGTATCGCGGCAAGACGATCGAATTCGACCAGCCCGACCCGCTCGGCCCACTGGCGGTCAGCTGGATCGGCGACCCGAAGGACGATGACGCCCCGACGGCCGACACCGTGACTATCGAGGAGGACTACGGGTGAGCGAGCACGGCGAGCAGCCCACGGACTCGGCTGGGCAGGACGCCAGCGCCGGAATCGGCGACGAAAAAGCCGCATCCGGCCGCGACGTGGCGGAGTTCACGCCGGACGCTCTCGGGGACGACGAATTCCGGTCGGCGTTGGAGGCGATGCTGCTCATCGTGGACGCTCCCGCCCCGGTAGAGCTGCTGGCCGACGCGTTGGCCGATACCCCGGTGCGGGTGGATCGCACCCTGCGGGAGATGTCCGCGGAACTGTCCGCGCGGGCCAGTGGTATCGACCTGCGTTTCGTCGGAGACGGCTGGCGCTTCTATACTCGCAGCGAGTACGCGCCGTATGTGGAACGGATGCTGCTCGATGGCGCTCGCTCGAAATTGACGCGGGCGGCATTGGAAACTCTGGCGGTGGTGGCATACCGTCAGCCGGTGACCCGGACCAGGGTCAGCGCGGTACGCGGTGTGAACGTCGATGGCGTGATGCGGACCCTGTTGGCACGCGGATTGATCTCCGAGGCCGGCGTCGACCCGGAGACGAACGGCACGCAATACCGCACGACCGAACTGTTCCTGGAACGGATCGGACTGCCGTCGCTGACCGATCTGCCGCCACTGGCGCCCCTACTTCCGGGCGTCGACCTGATCGATGAGATCAATGAGAGCCTGGAAACGGATCCCCGTTACACCAGGCTGAGGAAACCCGCCGAGGCCGATTTGGACCTCGGTTCCGAAGAATGACAGGACAACATGAATACGCCCGCTCGCCGAGATGGCACACCGGATCGTAGGAACAGAAGCGACCAGCCCACCAGGGGTGGCGCAGGCCGAAACGCAGGCGCGCGAGACGCGCGTTCAACGCAACGGGGGAGTACCCAGCGCGGTGCCTCATGGGGCGGCGCCGAGCGGGGTGCGCGAGAGGGATACCGGGGGAACACCGAGGGCGGCTATCGCGGCTCCACCCAGGGTGGTTCCGGGCAGCGCGGTTCGTCGACCAGCGGTAGCTACCGTGGGTCCTCGCAGAGCGGTTCCGGGCAGCGCGGCTCGTCGACCGGCGGCTACCGGGGAAACTCGCAGAACGACGGCGGCTATCGCGGCTCGTCGCAGGGCGAGGGCGGTTATCGCGGTGGCTCACCGAGCGGTGGCTATCGCGGGTCCTCGCAGGGGCCGCGTGGTGGTTCGGAAGGTGGTGGCGCGCAACGTGGTTCGTCGCAGGGTCGCTACCGTGGCGCCGAGCAGGGTGAAGGCGCGCAACGGAGTTCATCGCAGAGCCGTGGTTACCGTGGTGCCGCGCAGGGCGGTTCCGCGCGGCGGCCCACGCAGTCGCCATCGGGTGGGACCACCGGCCGCAAGACCAAGAACCCGAAGCCACAGCGGGCAGCGTCGCAGTCGCCGCTGCTGAGCAATGCCAAGCCGGCCAGGCGCCAGCATGTCGAGCCGTCCGCCGGTACCGGACACGTGAAGCTGCCCGCGGGCGAAGGGGAACGGCTGCAAAAGGTGCTCGCCAAGGCGGGCGTCGCCTCGCGTCGTGCCGCCGAGGAGATGATCGACCAGGGCCGCGTGGAGGTCGACGGCGCCATCGTTACCGAGCAGGGGCTGCGGATCAATCCGGAGACCGCCGTGGTTCGCGTCGACGGCACCCGGGTGATGGTGCGTGCGGAACTGGTCCATATCGCGCTGAACAAGCCGAAGGGCTGGCAGTCCACCATGTCCGATGATCTCGGCCGTCCGTGTGTTGGCGATATCGTCGCCGAGCGCATCGCGGCCGGGCAACGACTGTTCCACGTCGGCCGTCTCGATGCTGACACCGAGGGGCTGCTGCTGCTCACCAACGACGGCGACCTCGCTCATCGGCTCATGCACCCCTCCTTCGAGGTGTCCAAAACCTACCTGGCGACGGTGAACGGCGAGGTCAACCGGTTGATCGGCAAACGGCTGCGGGACGGAATCGAACTCGATGACGGCCCCGCGAAGGTCGACAAGTTCCAGGTGCTCGAATTGGGCGAGGGACGTTCTCTGGTGAAACTGGTGTTGCACGAAGGACGCAAGCACATCGTGCGCCGGCTGCTCGACGCCGTCGGCCATCCGGTGACCCGGCTGGTGCGCACCAATATCGGTCCGGTCGCATTGGGCGATCAACGGCCCGGCACGCTGCGTGTGCTCGGTCGCGATGAAATCGGCAAACTGTATGAGGCGGTGTCGTTGTGAACGGTCTGGAGATCCCGGTCGAGGCCCCTGGGCAGGTATCGGGCGCTTCGGCACTGGTTGTTGCGATGGACGGTCCCTCGGGTACCGGTAAATCCAGTGTGTCGCGGCGCTTGGCGACCCGCCTGAACGCTCGATACCTGGACACCGGTGCGATGTACCGGGTGGCCACGCTGCGTGTGCTGCGTGCCGGTATCGAGTTGACCGACACCGCAGCCATCGGCGCTGCCGTCAAGGAATTGCCGCTGACGATCGGCACCGATCCGGGTCAGGAAGTGATCGCGCTCGACGGTGCGGATGTGTCCGAGGAGATTCGCGGCGATGCCGTCACGAAGGCTGTCTCGGCGGTGTCCGCCGTGCCCGAGGTGCGTGAACTGTTGGTTGCCCTGCAACGCGAAATCGCCACCGCCGCACAGCGAATCGTGGTCGAGGGCCGCGATATCGGGACGGTCGTGCTGACGGACGCGGACGCGAAGATCTACCTGACCGCCTCCGCTGAGGCCCGCGCGCAACGGCGCAACCAGCAGAACATTCGTGAAGGCCGAGGTGACGACTACGAGGCTGTGCTCGCCGATGTGCAGCGGCGCGACAACCTCGATTCCACCCGCAAGGTCTCGCCGTTGCGCCCGGCCGTCGACGCGGTACTGGTCGACACCAGTGAGATGAATATGGACGAAGTCATCGATGATCTGTACCGCGTTGTGCGGCAGCAGGTTTCGGCGAGCCGGATGGGAGGTGCGCAGTGAGCGAGGACGTTCTCGTCGGCGACGGGGTATGGAGTGACGAATCCGATTGGGAGGTAGCCGATCTCGACGGTGAGTTCGATGTCGACGCGCACCTTCCCATGCCGACCCTCGCCGTGGTCGGCCGCCCGAATGTCGGCAAGTCGACGCTGGTCAATCGGATTATCGGCCGTCGTGAGGCGGTCGTGGAAGACATTCCCGGGGTGACAAGGGACCGGGTGTCCTACGAGGCGAACTGGGCGGGACGCAAGTTTCTGGTGCAGGATACCGGCGGCTGGGAGCCCGACGCGAAGGGCTTGCAGCAGTCGGTGGCGCGCCAGGCCGAACTGGCCATGAACACCGCCGATGCGATCCTGCTCGTCGTCGATGCGGTGGTCGGCGCGACCGCGACCGACGAGGCCGCTGTCAAGGTGTTGCGCCGCGCCAAGACGCCGGTCATCCTGGTCGCCAACAAGGTCGATGATCAACGGCTGGAGTCCGAGGCCGCCGCACTGTGGTCACTCGGTCTGGGTGAGCCGCGCATGGTCAGCGCCTCGCACGGTCGCGGCACCGGTGACCTGCTCGACGATGTGCTCGCCGTGCTGCCGGAAACCCCGCGTGAGGGTAGCGGCGGTAGCGGCCCGCGTCGTGTCACGCTGGTCGGCAAGCCGAATGTCGGCAAGTCCAGCCTGCTGAACAAGCTGGCAGGCGACGAGCGGTCGGTGGTGCACGATGTCGCGGGTACCACCGTCGACCCGGTCGACACGCTGGTCGAATTGGGTGGAAAGGTCTGGAAGTTCGTCGACACCGCAGGTCTGCGTCGCAAGGTTTCGCATGCCAGCGGCATGGAGTTCTATGCGTCGCTGCGCACCAAATCGGCGCTGGAGGCATCCGAAGTCGCCATCATGCTGGTCGACGCCTCGCAGCCCATCACCGAGCAGGATCTGCGGGTGATCAGCATGGTCGCCGAGTCGGGGCGCGCGTTGGTGCTCGCATTCAATAAGTGGGATCTGGTCGACGAGGACCGTCGCCTGCAACTCGAGCGCGAAATCGATCGCGACCTGGTCCGCGTCCCGTGGGCGCAGCGGGTGAATATCTCCGCCCACACCGGCCGCGCCGTCCAAAAGCTTGTTCCCGCAATGGAAACCGCCCTGGAATCCTGGGATAAGCGCATCCCCACCGGCCGCCTGAACACCTGGCTCAAGGAAGTCATCGCGGCGACACCACCGCCGATGCGCGGCGGCCGGCTGCCACGCGTCCTGTTCGCCACCCAGGCCACCACCCGCCCCCCGACCTTCGTGCTTTTCTCCACCGGCTTCTTGGAAGCGGGCTATCGCCGCTTCCTGGAGCGCCGCCTGCGCGAGGAATTCGGATTCGACGGTTCACCGGTGCGGATCTCGGTGCGTGTGCGGGAGAAGCGGGACCGCAGGAAATAGCCATCAGGCGCGAAACACGCTGTCTCGCAAACGTTTACACGCCTCACAGTGGCTATGGCCGCAGTGGGGCGGGTAAACGTCTGAAGTGACTCGACGTGCGGCACCGGCACCGGCGGCTACGAGATCTCCTCGTCAGGGGCGTTGCCTGCTGCCCAGATTCCGCGCACATGCCCGATGTGCCGACGCAGAAAGCGTTCGACCTCCTCGCCCGCTCGGCGTTCGATCAGGTCGACGATCGTGTGATGTTCCTGCGCGGAATTCTCCAGTTCGCCGCGCTCGACGAGCGCGGCGAGGCCGAATAGCCGGGTCTGGGCGCGTAGGTCGCTGACGATCCGCGACAGCCGGGGATTGTGGCAATAGTCCAGCAGCATCAGATGGAATCGCTGGTCGGCGTCGATGTATTCGACCAGATCGCCGTGCTTGGCGGCGTCGACGATCTTGTCGGCCTGCTCGCGCAGCCCGGGAATATCGGAGGCGGGGATGCTGTCGATGATCGCCCGGACACTCGGTGGCTCGAGCAGCATGCGGATGCGGGCGATCGAATCGAGGTCGTGCTCGGAGGTCTCGGTGACGCGAAAACCCTTATTCGGCACCGAGGTTACGAGACCCTGCTTGACCAGATCCAGCATCGCCTCGCGTACCGGTGTCGCCGAGACCCCGAACCGCTCCGACAGCCATGGCGCCGAGTAGAGCTCGCCGGGCTCGAGTTCACCGGAGATGATCGCCGCACGCAGCGCGTCCGAGACATGATCGCGCAGCGTGGGCCGTTTGCGGGTGTCCAACCGTTCGATCATCAATGCACTCCGGGTTTCTCCTGTGGGTGTGCCCGAGGCTCCGAGCATAGTTAGCTCTCCATCGTATTCAGTTTCGAGTTCCGGTAGCTGAAGCCCCAATACAGTGCCAGACCCAACATCAGCCAGACGACGAACCGCAGCCAGGTGACCCAGTCGAGGTGGCTGAGCAGCCACGCGGAGAAGCCGACACCGATCAGCGGCACAAGCGGAACCCACGGCGTGCGGAAGGCCCGATCGGCGTCCGGGCGTGTCCGGCGCAGCTGGATCACGCCGATCGCGACGACGATGAATGCCATGAGTATTCCGACATTGGTGAGTTCGGCGGCTTCCCGGATCGGTAGAAAGCCCGCGATCCCGGCAGACACGATGCCGACCGGCCAGATCACTCGGCTGGGAACCTTGCGGCGCGGGCTGTTCTTGCCGAAGTACGAGGGCAGCAGACCGTCGCGACTCATGGCGAAGCCGACGCGAGTGACAGCGAGCATATTCGCGAACGCGGAGGTAGTGACGCCGACGACGGCACCGACCGCGATCACCAGGCCGAGAATGCCCATTCCCACAGTGTCGAAGGCGCTGGAGAATGGGGAGGAAACGTTGATGTCGGTGTAGTTGACCATCCCGACGATGACCAGGCAGACCAGCAGGTAGACAACGCTGGCGATGCCCAGGCTGATCATGATGGCCTTCGGCATCAATTTCTTGCCGTCCTTGGATTCTTCGGCGGCGGCACTCATCGCGTCGTAGCCGTAGACCGCGAAGAAAGCCAGTGCCGCACCGGAAACCGCGCTGCCGACGCCGAATGGGAAGAATGGTGTGTAGTTGCCCGCCTTGATATGGAACGCGCCCGCGATGACCACCACCGCGACGATCACCAATTTGACTGCGACGAGGCCGGTTTGGACGCGGGCGGATTCGCGGGTGCCGCGCGAGAGCAGGAACGCCAGCAGCAGGCAGAGCAGGACCGCGAACAGGTCGATCTTGTGACCGGATCCGGTGCCGGGCGCGCCGAGAGCCCACGTGGGCAGGTCGAATCCGACATAGTGGGTGATGTAGTTCAGATAGCCGGATACCGCGATCGCGACCACCGAGACGATGGCGGTGTACTCGAGCAGCAGGTCCCAGCCGATCATGAAGCCGATGATTTCGCCGAGCGCCACGTACGAATAGGTGTAGGCCGAACCCGCTTTCGGAACCATGCCAGCGAATTCGGCATAACACAGACCGGCGGCTCCGGAGGCGATGATGGCGATCGCGAACGATACGAGCACGGCCGGGCCCGACACCTCGTTCGCCACCACGCCCGCAAGCGAAAATACACCGGCCCCAACGAGTCCGCCGAGGCTGAGCGCGACCAGTTGCCATAGGCCCATGCTCTTTTTGAAGTCACCGGTTTCGGGGACGGTGACGGGCATTCGCCGCATCATGCCGCTTCTTGTGATGGGTGGACGCGGGTTTCGGGTGACGACAGACATTGTCGTGGCCTTTCGCAGGGGTGGTGATGTGAAGCGTCGGAGATCTGTTGCGCTAGAAGACGAAACCCTCGGGGAAGGGGTCGGTGGGGTCGAGTAGGTAATTCGCCGTTCCGGTCAGCCAGGCGCGGCCGGTGATCGCGGGCACGATCGCGGTACGGTCGCCGACGGTGGTGGTGTCGACGGCGCGCGCGGTGAAGGTGGTGCCGATGAACGAATCGTTGTGCAGCACTTGATCACCCGACAGCAGGCCGCGAGCATGCTGGCGGGCCAGCAGTGCGGAAGTGCCGGTACCGCAAGGAGAGCGGTCGAACCACCCGGGATGGATGGCCATCGCGTTGCGGGTGTGCGCCGGTTCGGAATCCGGGGCCAGGAACAGTACGTGTTTGCAGCCGGCGATCCGCTCGTCCTCCAGATGCGCCGGGCGCCGGAATTCGTTGATGGCCTCCATGATTCGCAGGCCCGATTCCAGAATCCGATCCTTCCGGGTGCGGTCGAACGGCAGCCCGAGTTCGGCGATATCGACTATGGCGTAGAAGTTTCCGCCGTAGGCCATGTCGTAGCGCACCACGCCGATGCCGGGCACCTCAACCTTGTTGTCCAGGCTGTCGCAATACGCGGGCACATTGCGCAGAGTGACCGAATCAGCGTGACCACCGCTGACGGCCACCGAGGCCACCACCCGTCCGGCCGGGGTATCCAGCCGAATCTCGGTGTGTGGCTCGGTGACCGGTACCATGCCTGCCTCCACCAGCGCGGTAGCCACTCCGATGGTGCCGTGTCCGCACATCGGGAGCAGCCCGCTGACCTCGATGAACAGCACACCGTAATGCCCGTCGTCGGTGGTGGCTGGCTGCAGGATCGCCCCGCTCATCGCGGCGTGCCCGCGCGGCTCGTTGACCAGTAGCCTGCGTAGCCCGTCGAGGTGTTCGGTGAAATACATGCGGCGAGCGGCCATGGTGTCGCCGGCGATCGTGCCGACGCCACCGGTGATCACGCGCGTCGGCATCCCTTCGGTGTGGGTGTCGATGGCGGAGATGATCATGCTGCTGTGCATCAGGGCTGTCCTTCGCTGTCGAGATCGGCGAGTTCGCGTAGTCGCACCGGAGCGGCGAGTGGTCGCCAGGCGGGGGTGGCGGCGGCTAGGCCGGGGGTTGCGGACCGTTCGACGGCACCGGCCGGGTATTGCTGGTCATGTAGGGTTTCGCAGGCGCTGCCCGGGCAGGCGCGATCCTGTGCGTCGACGGCACCGTCCGCATGTTCGCGTACCCGCAGTGCCTCGATATTGGCGGCGCAGATCCGGCCCTGGCACGGGCCGAGTCCGGCGCGGGTTGCCAGTTTGGCCGACCGGTAGCCGTCGCCCGTGGCGTGGGCCCATACCGACGCCAACTCGCCGCGGCTGGTGCCTTCACAGCGGCAGATCACGGTTTCGGGTTGTGACCAGGTCAGCACGCCGGGCCGGATGGGATGCGCGGCCGCCAGGCGTGCCACGAACTGTTCGGCGGTACGGTGGCGCGCACGCAGCGCCCGATCCATGGTTGGGTCGGCACCTGCGGCGGCCAACCCAGCGACGGCGCCTTCCACGGCCGAAACCTGTGACCCGCCGATGCCGGTCAGTTCGCCTGCCGCCCAGACCGATTCGGCGGTTGTCCGCTGGGTGCCGTCGACGAGCACGAAGCCGTCCGCCCTCAGCTGGGCTCCGGCCGCGACCGCGAGTTCGTGCTGCGGGGTGAATCCGTGTGAGACGGCGACCGCGTCCACCGGGACCGTGGTGTGGCTGCCGGGGATCGGGGTCCAGTTCTCGTCGAGGCGAGCAACCGTCGCCTCCTCGACCCGGCCGTCGCCAGCCACCGCGACTATCGCGCGACCTGTGCGCAGTGGAATCCGGTGTCGCACACCGCAAGTGATGTATTCCAACAACTCGGCGGCCTTGCCGGCACTGTGGCGTAACTGCCAGGGCCGAGTGGTCCAGTGCCGGGCGATCCGGCGGCCGGGATTGGCTTCCAGGACCGCCGCGACGTCGGCACCGCCTGCGGCGAGCGACTGTGCCACCGGCAGCAGAAATGGGCCGGTGCCGGAAAGCAATACTGACCGGCCGACGAGCACGCGCTGGGTTTTCGCGAGGGTTTGTGCCGCCCCGGCGGTGTAGACGCCGGGCAGATCCCAGCCGGGGAATGGACATACCCGGTCATATGCGCCGGTGGCCAGTACCAGCGCGTCGCCCTGTATCACCCGGTGGGTGCGCGGGTCACCCTCGACGCCGAGCAGCAGCCGCACGGCTGGGCAGCCGCCATCGAGGTGGCGCTCGATCTGATAAACCGTTGCCCACGAGAGGTATTCGCAGCGAGGGTGTTCGCTCAGCAGGCGCGCGCTACGCTCGGCGGCGGCGTACCCGTGCCCGATGCTCAGGGGGCGCCGGACCTCGTAGGCGGCCGGGATGCGCCGGTTGTACTGGCCCCCGAGCGCCTCGTTGGAGTCGATCAGTGTCACGGTCGCACCGGCGCGTAGCGCGGATTCGGCGGCGGCGGTGCCTGCGGGCCCGCCGCCGATCACGACCACGTGCCTGCTCATTGCACACCTCGGTCGGCGTCAGGTGAGTGGGGGAGACGGGTCTGGGTGGTGACGGTGTCGCCGTCGCGGGCGGGACGGCGACACAACCGGATGTCGGGCACCCCGTTGACAGTCGCGACGCAGTCGAAGCAGATTCCGATGCCGCAGAAAACACCGCGCGACCCGCCGGTCGGCGCGGTCCGCCAGTGCGAGCGACCATCGGCAAGCAGCACGGACGCGAGCGTCTGCCCGCGCACACCGGGGACCCGCGCGCCATCGACGATGATCGTCAGCGGCCGGTCCGCTCGGCCGACCGGATCCCTGTCCGGGGGAATCACCTTGGGACTCATCGGGATACCTTTCTCGCGGCCGGTTCGCTGCAGCGGGGAGCGATGACGGCCGGCCGGTCGACAGCGAAGGCCGCGATTTCGATCTCGACGGAGCGGCCGGCAAGTGCCGCGGATAGCAAGTGCGCGGTACCGACCGACAGACCGATGCCCGCCCCTTCGTGTCCGGTCGCGTGCCAGAGTCCTGGCAGCCGCGGATCGGGGCCGATAACCGGGAGATGGTCGTCGACGTAGGGACGGAAACCGCCGTATGCGCGCATGATCGCGATATCGGCGAGGATCGGATAGAGCCGCAGTGCCTTTCGGGCGATGGCGGCCATGCTGTCGGGGCGCAGTCGATTGTCGAAGCCGCACTGGCGGCGGGAGGACCCGAGCAACAGCGGGCCGCCGCGGGTGGACTCGACCACCGCTGACGATTGCAAGGCCGTATCCGAGCTGCTGACGGCGCCGACATAGTCCGCGTCGTAGACCTTGTGGAACACAGTCGGTGGCATCGGTGCGGTGATCAATACGTCGCCGCGTCGCGGCTTGACCGCGATCGGCGCGCCGAGCAGATCCGATACCGGGCCCGACCACGGCCCGGCCGCGTTGATCACGATATCGGCGTAGCGGGGTCCTCTGGTGGTCTGCACACCGACGAGCCGATCGTCGCGGACGATTGGTCCGGTTATGGCGCAGCGTGTTTCGACAACCGCGCCGCCGGCGACAGCGGCTCCGATCAATACGGATGCCGCGCCGACCGGTTGGACCTGGGCGTCATCGGGGTAATAGACGGCGGCGGCGACGTCCCGGGTCAGCGCGGGCTCGGCGGCGGCCAACTGATCCGCGTCTAGGTTTTCGCAGCGCACCCCGCTCGCGCGCTGGCTGCGCGCGAACTCAGCCAGCGCGGTGGCCCCCGCATCGGTGGTGGCAACGACGATGCCGCCCTTGGGTTCCCATTCGGCGACCGTGACATCCTCGAGCGCCCCCTCATCGATGCGCTCGAGGATGCCTGGCCACAGCCCGCGCGATAGCTGCGCAAGCTCCAGTTCGGGCCCGGGGCCCTTATCGGAGACGAGCACGTTGCCCTCGCCGTGCGCGGTGGTGCCGGACGCCAAACCGCCTGCCTCACAGACCCGCACCGACGCGCCATCGAGCGTGAGCCGGTCCGCGAGCGCGCACCCGATCATGCCGCCGCCGATAATCAGTACGTCGGTCCCCGGAAGGGACGCCGCGCCGGGCGAGTCGAGACTCATTGCGCGCGTGCCCCGTTCACCGAGCGCGGCACGCCGAGTGGGTTCGCGATACGCAACTGCGGCGGCAGCATCTCATCGGGCACCGACTGGAACGCGACCGGACGCAGGAAACGCGCGATGGCCGCGGTGCCCACCGACGTAGTCGCCGGGGCGGTGGTCGCCGGGTATGGTCCGCCGTGTTGCTGGGCGTAGGTAACCGAAAGCCCGGTGGGCCAAGAGTTCCAGAGCACCCGCCCGGCCGTGCCCGCCGCCGTGCTCAGCAGTGCGTGGGCGGTGTCGTCGGTGTGGTCACCGAATATCGACACGGTCAGCTCGCCGTGCACCGACCGGGCCAGTTCGAGGAGTTCGTCGTTATCCCGGTAGGTCACCAATAACGTCGCGGGGCCGAACATTTCGTGCATCAACGCGTCCCGATCGGCGAGCACGGTGCGCGTTGACGTCACGAGCAGCAGTGCTTCGCCGGGGCTACCGCCTGCCAGTACCCGCACCTCTGGATGCTCGCGCACCCGCGCGACAGCACTGGCGAACCCTGCGGCGATCGTCTCGTTGAGCATCTCTCCGGTCGGCACCGAAGCGGTGCGGGTCAGCTCGTCGAGCACTGGTGATTGTTCGGGTACCGCAACCAGTCCCGGCTTCGTGCACAGCTGCCCGGCACTGGAACTCACCGCGGTCAGCAGCCCCGCGGCGATCTCCGGTGCCCGAGACCGTGCCGCGTCGGCCGTCACGAACACCGGGTTGATCGAGCCCAATTCCCCGTAGAAGGGGATCGGTACCGGGCGTCCGCAGGCCAGGTCGTAGAGCGCCCGGCCGCCCGCGGTGGAACCCGTGAAGGCCACTGCGGCGACGGCCGGATGAGTAAGCGCCTGAACCCCGGCGTTGCGGCCGAAGATTAGCCCGAAACTCCCACGGGGCGCGCCACATTCGGCGAGCACCGTCTCGATGAGCTCGCCGACCGCACTGGAAAGTGCCGGGTGCCCGGGATTGGCCTTGACGATCACCGGGCATCCGGCGGCCAGTGCGGAGGCGGTATCACCACCCGCGACCGAGAACGCGAACGGGAAATTGCTCGCCGCGAAATTGAGGACCGGGCCGAGCGGAATATTCATGCGTCGCAGCTCCGGCCGCGGCGCACCCATCGGCCAGTCGGCGTCCGCGTCGTCGATGCGCACGTCGAGAAAGCCGCCGTCGAGCACCGTCTGCGCGAACAGCCGCAACTGGAAACTGGTGCGTCGCAACTCACCGACCAGCCTCGGCTCGGCCAGATTTGTCTCCCGCATTGCCAGCGCGATCAGCTGTGCGGCATGCGCGTCGAGCGCGTCGGCGATGCCATCGAGCACGCGGGCTCGATCGGCGAGCGACATCGCAGCCCATGGCCGCGCCGCCGCTGCTGCCGCCGCGACGGTGGCAGCGACCTCGTCCGAGGTGGTGTCCGTGACGGATTCGACCAGGATTCCGGTCATCGCCTGCTCCTCACTTCCCGTATTCACCGTTCTGCGTGGGTGTTCGGTCTACCGGTAGCCCTTGGCCAGTACGTCGCGGGTCGCGGCGGTGATCCGGTCGGCCAGTTCCGGCGCGAGCGGCACGCGCGGCGGCCTGCACTTGCCACCGTTGCGTCCGGCCAGGTCCTGCGCAAGCTTGATCGCGTGCACGAATTCGGTCTTCGAATCCCAGCGCAGCAGCTTGTGCAGATCGCGGTACAGCGGAAGCGCTTTGTCCAGATCCCGGTTGATCGACGCGTTGTACAGCTCCACCGTCGATTCCGGAATCGCGTTCGGGTAGCCCGCCACCCAGCCGACCGCGCCCGCGATGCCGAGTTCCAGCACCACGTCGTCGGAACCGATGAGGATGTCGAGTTCGGGCGCGAGTTCCTTGATCGCGTAAAAGCGCCGCACGTCGCCGGTGAACTCCTTGACACCGACGATCAGTCCCTCGGCATGCAGTTCGGCCAGGATGTCGGGGGTCAGGTCGATGCGCGTATCGATCGGGTTGTTGTACGCGACGATCGGCAGCCCGACCTTCGCCACTGTGCGGTAGTGATCAAGGATCGAGTCACGTCCGCCGCGATAGGTGTTGGGCGGCAACAGCATTACCACCTGTGCCCCAGCTTCGGCGGCTTGTTCGGCCCATTTGCGTGCCTGCAAAGCCCCATATGCGGCGATGCCGGGCATCACGGTGAATCCCTTCGGGGCCGCCGCGACGGCGGTGGTCACCACCTTGGCCCGTTCGGTGTCATCGAGGGTCTGGTATTCGCCGAGCGATCCATTCGGACTGACCCCATGGCAGCCGTTGGCCGCCAACCACCGCACGTGTTCGGCGTACGCGTCGTAATCGACCGCGAAGTCGTCGGTGAAGGGCAGGGTCGTCGCAACGAGAACCCCGTGCCAGGGCTTTGTCGTGGCAGCCGTGATCGTTTCGGTCATCAAATGCCTCCATTGGTTGTGGGAAGTCCGGGACCAGCCCGATGTCACTTGTGAGGTGTGACATTGCACTGAACGTAACTCGAGTGACGGCCCTCACGCAACCGCTTGCGCAAGCATCACTCGTTCTCTACTGTGCAATGTCACACATCACAGTGCGCAGATTCCGCGTTCGACCTCGGCAATGCGACCGGGGGCGCTGGACTGTGCGGCGCTCGCCTGCGCCGTTCGATTCGAAGGTGAACACATGACCGCTCTCGAAAACGCCGCGACAACACCGAAACCCGAGCCTGACCTGCGCGATCCTGCCGGATCGCGACCCTCGGGACTACGCCGCGTCGTGGCCGCGGCCATGGCGGGTGCGGTCGCCGAGTGGTACGAGTTCTTCCTGTACGGCACCGCGTCGGCGCTCGTTTTCGGTCACGTCTTCTTCCGGTCCAGCGGTAATGCCGTCGACGGCATCATCGCCGCGTTCGCGTTGTACGCGGTCGGTTTCCTCGCGCGCCCCTTCGGCGGACTGCTGTTCGGACATTTCGGTGACCGCGTCGGACGTAAGGCGCTGCTGCAGCTCAGCCTGGTCATCGTCGGTATCACCACATTCCTTATGGGCTGTCTGCCGACCTTTGCCGCGATCGGGTACTGGGCGCCGATCCTGTTGGTGACACTGCGACTGATCCAGGGGTTCGCCTTCGGCGGCGAATGGGGTGGCGCGGTGCTGCTCGTCAGCGAGCACAGTCCGGACGATCGGCGTGGATTTTGGGCCAGTTGGCCGCAGGCCGGAGTGCCACTCGGCAATGTTCTTGCCACCGTTGTGCTGTTGGTGCTGTCGGCGAATCTCTCCGACGAACAGTTCCTGTCCTGGGGCTGGCGCATCGGCTTCTGGCTGTCGGCCGTCGTGGTGATCGTCGGATATTGGGTGCGTTCCAGCGTCGATGACGCACCGATCTTCCAGGAGGCGCAGGCTCGCATGGAGGCGGACCGCAGCCGCTCGCTCGGCATCTTGGAAGTGTTACGCCGGCACTGGCGCGAAGTGCTGATCGGTATCGGTGCGCGCTTCGCCGAGAACATCCTCTACTACATCGTGGTGACCTTCTCGATCACTTATCTCAAACTCGTCGTGGAAGTGGACACCGCGCCCATCCTCGCGCTGATGCTCGCCGCGCACCTGCTGCACTTCTTCATGATTCCGGCCGCGGGACTGCTCTCGGATCTGATCGGCCGCAGGCCCGTCTATCTGACGGGCGCGGTGCTCACGGCCGGATGGGGATTCCTTGCCTTTCCGATGATGGACACCGGAAACTACGCGGTCATCATTGTCGCGATCACCCTCGGCCTCGCGATCGAATCCCTCACCTACGCACCGTATTCCGCGCTGATGACGGAGATGTTCCCCACGCATATCCGCTACACGGCACTGTCGTTCTGCTATCAAGTCGCACCGATTCTGGCCGGATCGCTGGCGCCGCTGATCGCCATCAGCCTGCTCAATGGATTCCACAGCTCGATCCCCATCTCCCTGTATTTGGTCGCCGCGGCCGCGATCTCGGTGATTGCCGTCGGTTTTGCCAAAGAGACAGCGGGCAAGTCGCTACGGACGGTCGATGCCGAGGCTGCCGAGCGCTGATGCCGACGTTCGACTGGTCGGTAGATCATGTCTGGGTGATAGTGTTCGCGCCGTGTTCGGTCGAGTTGACGCCTTGCGGGCCAACAGGTTTGACGTAGTTCCGCGGTGCCGATGAAGCGGGCGATCCTGATTCGATTCCTGATTGTGGTCGGCTCGGCCGCGGCACTGCTCACGGTGTCGGGCGACAGCGATGCGTTCCGGTTCTATCACCAGCATTTGCGGTGGCGAGCATGCGAAGACGATGGCCTGGTCAAGGCGGGTGCCGAATGCGCCGACGTGCGCGTGCCGCTCGACTACGACCGGCCCGGCGGGCGGACCATGATCGTGGCTATCTCGCGGATCAAAGCCGTCGACCCGGCGCAGCGCCGGGGCATCCTGATGTCCAACCCGGGCGGTCCCGGCGCGGAAGGGCTCGACAGTGAGTATCTGCTCGGTGACGTGATCACGCCGCAAGTGCGGGCACGCTATGACCTGATCGGCATGGATCCCCGGGGCGTCGGGCGATCCGGCCGGGCGGGTCTGTGCGGTTGGCCGGTGCCGGAGATGATCCGATCCGCGGGCATGGATGAGGCAGGCTTCCGGCGCGAGGTCACCGTCGCGCGGCGCATGGCCGACACCTGTCTGGCGGGCGATGTGACAAAGCTGCGCCAGCTCACCACCCGAAACACCGCACGCGATATGGATCTCATCCGCAGCGTGCTGGGGGAGCGGAAGGTTAGTTATTACGGATTGTCCTACGGAACCTACCTGGGTGCGGTGTTCGCTCAGATGTTCCCGGAGCGGAGCGATCGGATAGTGCTCGACAGCGCGATCGATCCCGACAGGTACTGGGAGGGCTTGGTTCAGAATTGGGGACCGGCCGACGAGCTCGCACTCGATGACTGGGCGAATTGGGTTGCGACCCAGGATGACCGGTACCACCTGGGTGAGAGTGGCCCGCAGGTGCGAGCGCTGGTCGAGGATCTGCTCCGCCATGCCGGGCAGAATCCGATAGTCGTCGACGGCGGTGTACTCGACGACCATCTGTTTCCCTTTGTGCTGCACAATTCGCTCAGGAGTTTCCGATTGAACGACGCTCTCGCCGAAGCGGTGCGCGCGATCTCCGACGCGGCCGCCGCAACGCCCGCGCCGCAGAGTACTTCGCTGCTCCGGGAGTTATTGCAGGCGTTGCAATCCGGCGAGAACTCCGCCGAAGCAGACATCGCCTGCGGCGACGCCGAGGCACCCAGGGATCCGGAATGGTACTGGCGCAACATCGAGCGCACTCGCACCGCGCAACCGGTATTCGGTGCGCTGGCCAACAACATTCAGCCCTGTGCGTTCTGGCCACAGCCGGTAGAACCGCCGACGCTCGTGCGGAACGCGGTGCCCGCGCTCATCGTGCAGGCGACCGGCGACCCACGCACTCCATACCCCGGAGCTGTTCACCTGCACCACAATATGACCGGCTCCCGCCTGGTGACCCTGCGCGACGCGCGAAAGCACGGCACCTTCACCCCCGGCCTCAGCAACTGCGTGAACACCACCATCAACGGGTACCTCGCCGAAGGCCAACTGCCGAACGCCGACGTGACCTGTTACCTGGATCAGCCAATCGGGTAGACCGCAGCGCTCGGTGGACTGAGTGGTAGGTTCTGAAGCCAGGTCTCGAGGGGCGTGATGGTCCACGCGCCGCCATTCAGTCGGCGATGAACACCTGGCGCCAATGTTCGGCCGAGCGGGCCAAGTCCGCGCCTACGTGTTCGAAGTATTGATGCACCTGGTCCAGCCGGGTGCCCGCTGGGGTGTCGCCGAGCAACTCCGCGCCATCGCGGGCCGCGCTCGCCCAGGTGGCGCAGACCAGGACCTCCCTGGCCAACGCGCGGTACCAGACGTCCTGGTCGATGATGTAGCGCTCGCGACGGTCGGGGGTGCGGCGTTCCCGGCGGATCAGCTGCATGTCCTCCAGGTAGGCCACCGCTTTGGATACCGACGCTGGGCTGACTCCCAGCCCCCGGATCAGTTCCGCGGCAGGCAATTCGCCGCTTTCGCTGGTGAGCAGGCAGGCCAGCACCATCGCGGGCATTCGGGGCAGGCCGGTGCTCACCATGGTTGCGGCGAACCCGTCGGTGAACGCGCGGACCGAGTCCGGGGCGGGGCGTGTGTCCGGTTCGCCGCGTATCCGGCCGGACCGGTCCCGGGTCGCATGCTGTGCCTCGTCCGCGCGGTAGCGGTGCGGGCCGCCATTACGACCGACCTCCCGGCTGATCGTCGAGGTCGGCCGGTTCAACTCGCGGGCGATCTCGGCGTAGCCGAGGCCGCCGGCCAGTCCTTCGGCGATGCGTGTGCGGTCGGCATGGGTCAGGCGGCTGCCTGGCACGGCGGTCCTCCTCGATCTCATCATTGCAACGATCCTGTTGCGTTGCATCTGCTGTCAGTCATTGCAATCTATCTGAACTTACACCTGGTAGACAAGCGTAAATTGCATGTTTGACGAAAGTAGAAACGCAACGTAGTTTCGAGTTGTTGAAACAAAATATGGAGGTTCGCGTGGGGATCACATTGCCGGAATTCACCGCAGTGGAGCGGAGCTTGTACTTGACGCTCGGAGGGCGCGCTCTCGACAGTCGCGCGTCCCGGCCGTTCCTCGGCGACACCGCCTCAGCCGAGGTGGCCGAGCTGATCGGGTACGACCTGGCCGATTTCCCGATGGCGCCGAGCAAGACCTTCGATATCGCGGTGCGGGCCAAGCGGATGGACGAGATCGTCGCTCGGTTCATCCGGCGCCATTCGGACGCGGTGGTGCTGGATCTCGGCGTCGGGCTGGACACCAGGATCCGCCGCGTCGACCCGCCATCCACTGTGGACTGGTACGACATCGACCTGCCCGCCGTGATCGACGTACGGCGACAGGTAATGGAGCCTCGGCCCAACGTGCACAACATCAGGATCGACCTCGCCGATCCGGACTGGCTCGCGCAGATCCCGGCCGACCGGCCTGCGGTAATGGTCGCGGATGGCCTGATCGCCTTCCTCGCCCAGGACGTCGTGGAGTCGCTCCTGCATCGGCTCACCGACCACTTTCCCAGTGGGGAACTGGCTTTCAACGCCTACACCCGATTCCACGTGTGGGCGGTGCGGCACTACAAGGGCACCGATTCCATATCCGACGTGATGGCCAACCCCGGGTTCGACGATCCACACGATGTCGAGCGGTGGGAACCCCGGCTGTGTCTGGTCGAGGAAATCCTGCTGACCAGGGCACCGGAGGTCGCCATGCTGCCGCCCGCGCTGCGCCTGGTCACCCGGCTGTTCGGACTCAGCCGCGCGCTTTCCCGCCGGGGTACCACGGTTCTGCGATACCAGTTCTGACCGCGCCCTACGGCAGTGTCATCTCGCCCATCTCGGACCATCCTGTGGCGTCGATCGACTGGCTGATGATCCTCGGTGTGGACACGAGGGCCTGAGGCAGGTCTTTCATCGCCGTCTTGAAGTGGTCGCTGTCGAGGTGTTCCTGCCCGGCCGCATCGTCCCGAAACGCTTCTACGAGTACGAATTCTGCTGGATCGGCCACGCTACGGGACCATTCGAACCACATGTTGCCCGCCTCGGATCGGGTGGCGGCGGTGAACGATGCGACCAGCTCCAGCCAGCGGTCGGTCCATTCCCGCTTGGTCTGGAATTTTACGACGATGAAGATCATTGCGGTCCTTTCCGGAGGTGGGGGCTACTTCGTCGAGTCTGTGTTGGGCACCGGGCTGCCGGGAGGTGGTTCATCGGAGGGGCCCCGGTTCAGTAGATGTTGGAGGGCCGCACCATGCCCTCGGCCAGGTCTCCGAAGCCGGGAGCGATGATCGAGCCCGGATTGACCAAGATCTCCTCGACGACGAGGGTTTCGGTGGTCAGCAACAAGGCCGCGATCGAGGATGCGCTCTGCAGGGCGGAGCGCGTGACCTTGAGTGGATCGATCACACCGGCCCCGAACATGTTCACGTAGGTGTCGGTGACGGCGTTGAAACCATGGCCGACAGGCAGTTCGGCAACTTTGGCGACCGCTTCGGCCCCGTCGTAGCCTGCGTTGATGGCGATCCAGCGCAGTGGCTCTTCGACCGCGCGCCGGACGATATCCCGGCCCTCGGCGGCATCGCCGGTCAGTTCGAGCAGGTCCAGAACCGGTTGGGCCTGCAGTAGCGCGGTGCCGCCGCCGGCAACCACTCCCTCCTCGATCGCGGCGCGGGTGGCAGACAGCGAATCCTCCACCCGATGCAGTTTCTCCTTGAGCTCCACATCGGTGGCGGCACCGACGTGGACCACCGCGACTCGACCGGACAGGCGAGCGATCCGCACCTGCAGACTGTCTCGATCATGGTCGTTTTCGGCACGGTCGAGTTCACGTTCGAGCTGACCGACACGGGTCACGATGCCTCCAGGGGTACCGGCTCCGTCGACGAGAGTGGTCGACCGTTCGGTGACCGTGACCTTCTTGGCCTGTCCGAGGTGCTCGATGCGAACGTTCTCGAGTGCCAGCCCGGATTCGTCGCTGACGACGGTGCCGCCGAGCAACACTGCCAGATCGTCCAATTCGGCGATGCGACGATGCCCGAATCCGGGTGCCCGTACAACTACGGAACGGAACGTGTCGTGAATGTTGTTGGTCACCAGCATGTTCAGGGCCGGGCCGTCCATGTTTTCGCACAGCACCAGCAATGGACGCTTGGCCCGCTGTACCTGCTCCAGCACCGGCATGAGTGTCTGGACCGTCGAGAGCTTCTGGTTGGTGAGCAGGACATAGGCGTTGTCCAGCACAGCCTCCATGCGTTCCTTGTCGGACACGAAGTAGGGCGAGAGGTACCCGTGGTCGAATTCGACACCGTCGACATAGCTGAGACCGAGCCCGAGCTGAGGCCATTCCTCAACGGTGACAACACCATTCGCGCCCACCCGATCGAGTGCGGAGGCGATGACGTCACCGATTCCGGCGTCATTATTCGCCGAGAGCATGGCGACATGACGCAGATCCTCGATACCGCTGATCGGTCGGGTGCGCTCGCACAACACCTGGACGACCGCGTCGGTGGCGCGCTCGATACCGCGTTTGAGCTGAATCGGATTCGCACCGACCTCGACGGCACGCAGCCCCTCGCGGACCATCGCTTGCGCAAGCACGGTTGCGGTCGTCGTGCCGTCGCCCGCGACCCCATTGGTTTTGGTCGCGACTTCCTTGACCAGCTGAGCTCCCATGTTGGCGAAGGGATCTCGCAATTGGATCGCATTAGCGATGGTGACCCCGTCGTTGGTGATCGTGGGGGCGCCGGTGAGTTTTTCGATCACCGCGTTGCGCCCTTTGGGGCCCAGTGTCACCTTGACCGCGTCGGCGAGCGCGTTGACGCCCGCCTCGAGCAGCCCGCGGGCGTCGCCGCTGAAACGTAGTTCTTTTGCCATGTCGCACGCACCTTTTCGTGATGTTCGTTAGTTATCCGGCCCGATCAAGGCACGAGGATCGCTCGGCCCCGGACCTGTCCGGCGTCGAGGTCCCGTAGCGCCGTTGCGAAGTCGGTGAGTGGGTATTTCGTGGTGTGCAGGCGCACCTTGTCCTGCGCCGCGAGCGCCATCAGCTCGACCAGATCGTTGTAGGAGCCGACGAGGTTTCCGATGAAATTGATTTCGGTGGAGATGACGTCGATCGTCGGCACCGACAGCACGCCGCCGTAGCCGATGACGTAGTAGTTGCCCGCGCGGCGCAGCATCGCCACACCGGCCTCGATCGCGCCGCCCTCGCCGACGAAGTCGAGGACGGCCTCCGCGCCGTGCCCGTCGGTCAGTTCCCGTACCTGCTCGATCTCACTGCCATCGGCGAGCACCGTGTGGTGTGCCCCGATTGTGGCTGCCAGCACCAGTGCGTCCGGAGATCGGTCCACGACAATGGTTTTCGCTGGTGACAGTGCGGTGAAGACCTGAATTCCGATGTGGCCCAGTCCGCCTGCGCCGATCAAAACCGCCGTGTCGCCCGGCCGCAGCTGCCGTGCCGCCTTTGCCACCGCGTGGTAAGCGGTTAGTCCGGCATCGGCCAGCGCGGCGACATCGGCCGGGGCGAGCCCGTGATCGAGTTTCACTACCGCCCGTGCGGCGGTGCGCAGGTATTCGGCGTAGCCGCCGTCGGTGTCGATGCCCGGGAATTGCGAACTCCCGCAATGTACGTCGTCACCGGCGCGGCAGGCCCGGCACAGCCCACAGGTGATCAGCGGATGCAGGATGACCGGGTCGCCGACCGCGACGTTCGTGACGGCCGATCCCACCGCCTCGACCCATCCAGCGTTCTCGTGTCCAATCGTATAGGGAAGTGCCACACCGCTTTTGGTGGCCCATTGCCCCTCAATGATATGTAGGTCGGTGCGACAGACACCGGCGCCACCGATTCGGATGACAACATCGAGCGGGGTCTCGATGCGTGGTTCGGGAACCTCGATCAGTTCCGGTTTGGCTTCATAGGCCGGTAGTTGCACGGCTTTCATAACTTTGCTCCGTTCGTGTCGTCGTATCGGGTCGCGAGCAGACCACGGCAGAAATGTGCGTTGCCCTCGATGCTCACCCGCACCGTGCGCGCGAACCGCAGGTACTTCGCGGCCCCGTCCGCCGTGATGACCGCGCCGAATTCGTCGACCAGCAGTGGGTCTCCCGGATCCCAGCCGAGCCCGATCGCGGCGCGGCGGCGGTGCAGGGATTGCTGTTCCGGTCCGGCGGGAATATCGCCGAGCCGCAGCCGATCTGGGGTGTCAGGGATCGCTGCGGCCGCTGCCAGCGTCCGGACTGCACGTTCCAACGCGGCGATGTACGCCTTGCGTTGGAAGCGCACCCGCAGGTCGCCGAGTTCGTCGGCAGCTTCGGCCGGGAAGCTGCCGACGAACCCGGCCGCAGCGGCGACGCCAGCGTTGATCTCCTGAGCGGCGAAGTGATCTTCCAGCTCGACCGTGACTGTCGAGACCCCATTGGCTGAGCCCACCGCGTCGTGGGCATCGGCGACCATCAGATAAGCGAAGTTCGGTGCACAGAAGTACGTCGGCAACCGCAACCGCACCCGCGCCCCGCCGTTCTCGTCGACCCGGACTTCGGAAACGAATCGCAGGGCGGTAATCGATTCATCCAATTCCGGGTCGCGCACCGTGTCCAGCGCCGCCCAAACGCGATCGACAACGGAAGTGCTCATGTCAAACCACCGACGGTTCGACCAGATCGAGATGGGCGGGCACCTCGAGCCCGTACATCTTGGCGGCATTCAGACCCAGGATCTTCTTTTTCTGCGCCACGGTGAGGGGCGCGTATTCGGTCATGTCCTCCGGGATCTGGAAGTCGACGAACTTCTCCACCAACCACTTCGGCGTCCACAGCGCGTAGTCGCTGGAGAATTGGATGCGATCCTCATCAAGCCAGTACAGGAGTTCGCCGATGATTTCCGCGAAATACCTCGGCCGGCTGTGGATGAAGGGCATGGCTACGGCAAGCCCCGCGTGCACATTGGGCTCCTGGGTGGCGATCCAACAGAAGTCCTCCAGACGCGGCAGACCACAGTGCTCGATAATGAAGTTCAGCTCGGGGAAGTCGGTCGCGACCTTGTCGACGTCGGCGACATCGAAGGCATCCCGGTCCAGGGGACGGATTGTCGGCCCCTTGTGAATGTGGATATTGGTGATCCCCAATTCCTGGGCTGCCTCGAGGTAACGGTAGGACCAGGGGTCGTCGAGCTTGTACCCGCGCGAGTCGCCGTGCCATTCGGCGGTGTAGAGCTTGGCGCCCTTGAGTCCGAACCGTTCGGCATCGCGGCGCAACTGCTCCAGACCGGCCTCCCCGAAGCGCGGATCCCAATTGTGGTTGTAGGTCAGCTTGCCGGGATGGCGTTGCGCCAGGGCGAACGCCTCCTCGGTCTGCCCAAAGCCGTTGCGGTAGAACTCGCCGAGCCGAGCCGGTTGGAAGATCGCGTGATCCACGTAGCCGTCGACGAACAGGTCCTTCAGCAACCGTTCGCCGCCGTAGTAGAGGTACTCCTCGTAGGACCACAACTCCGATTCGGGGCTGAGATTGCGGTGGTAGTCGTAGAAGCAGTCGATGAACTGCTTGCCGTGGATATTGCTTTGGTTCTCCGGCCGAGCATCCCACAGCGCGACGTGCGCGTCGACGATGTAGTAGCTCTCGCCGTCCTTCTTATACATGTTGTCTCCGTTGATATTTCGTTGTTTTGCGAGGTGGCATCGGCATCGGGGCGGAGAACCGCAACTCATCGATGCGCCACCCGGCGGCCTCCAAGCGAGCGATTACCGCCCGGAGGTCACCGGTGACCGCGCCAGCGGGGATCGTGTGCGTCATTGGACGGGCTTCAGGTCGAAACCGATGTATTCCGCTGCGTCTTCGGGATTGGCGAAGAGCATGGTCCGGTCATCGAAATGCACCATCCGCCCGTAGTGGGTGGACATGATCTCCTCGAAATCGGACTGGTCGAACGGTGCCCCGAGTGCGCCGGTGATCTCGTCGAAGTCGAAGGTGAGTACGCCGGTGCCGTCGACCCGGATCATTGAGGGGTATTCGGTGATGGTGACGCCGTCCTTGACGCCCATCACCTCCGCCACAACGTAACCGTTCTGGTTGTTCATCAGCGTGACGCCGCATTTATTCGACGAACCCACGCCGGCGCCGAATTCCATTGCGGTACTCATCAGGACAACTCCCTGGTCTGGTCGAGGTCGAATTCCAGCTCGAGGTCGGCCAGGACGCTGCGCAGGCCCGCCTTGGCGGCTTCGAGGGACTGGGTGAACGGGACGGTTCGCTCTTGCGGATGCGACCAGATCGGTTGCAGCTCACGTGCGGCGGCGATGCTCAGCGGCACCCATTTCGCCAGCCATTTCGCCAACAGCTCACGGTTGTGCGGACCGTGCTGATCGTCACGGGTGAGCAATGAGAACAGCGTGCGGGTGTAGCCGAGGTCGCGGTTGTAGTCGTGTTCACCGGACCCGACCAGGCTCGGTGTCACGAAATCGCCGTTGCGGGCGGCGATCTGCATAACCAGATGGCTGCGGAACAGCACCCCGACCAGCTGCTCGAAGACGATGTTGGTGGCGAAGACGGCCTCGGCCCAATCCCCAGCTGCGGTGAGCAGTTCGACGTTGCGACGCACGCCCTGCCAGGCCGGATCCTCATGCCACACCGTGCGATGCGCCTGTCCGTCGAATCCGTCCAGCGATTCGCTCAGGTCGAGGTTGTAGAGCGCCAGGTCCTGGGCGAACCGGAGTTTGTGGGCGCTGTTGACCGCGACCGCGGTGTTGATCATGTTGGTCGGGCCCGATCGCTGCACCGCGGTGAACACATGCAGCCCGATTCCGTTCTCGGCGTGCATCCACGCGCCGAGGTTGCGTTCGACGAACCGTGCCCAGCTCGGTGTCCACGACTGATAGGCGTCGACCAGTTTGGCGTTGTCGAGATTTTGCTGAACCTGCCGCACCACATTGGCGTTGTTGCGGTAGATCGTCTGTTCCCACTCCTCGTTGGGGTCGCGGAAGCGGTGCCAGTCCGAGGATTTCAGTGCGGTCCACTCCTGCGGGTAGCCGCCGGGGCCGTCGCCGAAGCCGTAAATCCAGCCTTGGGTCAGGTGCCGATCCGGGTCGGGTTGGACATCGAAGGTGACGTCCTCGTAGGTGGTTGCCCGCAGTTTGGCCGGCGTGAAGTAGTTGTAGGAGCGACTCTTCGAGCTCGGGAACTCCAGCGCCCCGGCCTCGGCGTCGGTGAATTGCGGCTTCGGGAAGCTACGCGGTGGTTTCGCTGTCGCGGCTCGATCGGCGGCAGGTGCACTCATCGTTGATGTACTCACTTTCTCTCCGGATCTACGGCGAAACCGCAGTCGTGAACTTGTCGAAATGGATGCGCTCGCGGGCCACGCCCTTGCTGTCGAGCAGGGCCAGCGCGGCGTCGACCATCGGAGGCGGCCCGCACAAGTAGATGTCGGCGTCGGTGAGATCGGCTTCGCGCCGATCGACGACGTCGGTGACGAATCCGAAGTCACCGTCGCGGACGCCGATCGAATCCCAGTCGGCCGCAGTCTCTTCCGATAGCGCTGGCACGAAATCGAAGTCGGCCGAGCCGGTTGCGAGCTCGGCGATCTCGGGCAGATAGAACAGGTCGTTCACGGTGCGGGCGCCGTAGTAGAACCGAACCCGGCGAGGACTCTCGATCTCGGCGAGATGGCGCAGCAGCGACAGGATCGGGGCCATGCCCGCGCCGCCGCCGATGCAGACGATGTCGCGGGTGGCGTCCGGTTTGACGGTGAACGATCCGTATGGTCCGTGCAGCACCAACTCGTCGCCGACGACCAGCCCGTCGGTGAGCAGCGCCGAAAAGCGTCCGCCTGGATAGCATTTGATGATGAACTCGATGACGCCAGGCGTCGCGGGGGTGGTGGCCATCGAGAACGAGCGGTGCTCGTCGGTGCCGGGTATCAACACCTCCGAGTACTGTCCCGGCTTGAATTCGTAGCGGCCGGGCTCGAGTGGTGCCAGCTTGAGCGACACGATGTCGTTGGTCAGCGGCGCGAGTTCGATAACCCTGGTCCGGACCTGTTGCAAGGGAACGGCATTGTGCAGTTCGTCCTCGTCGAAGTTGATCAGCTCGATCTCGCAGTCGCTGTAGGCATGCGACTTGCACAGCAGCACATAGCCTTCCTCGCTCTCATAGTCGGCGAGCGCGAAGGTCGAGTAGCGGTCCATCTGCACGTCACCGTCGAGCAGGAACGACTTACATGCCGAACACTGGCCCTCGCGGCAACCGTGCATCAGCGAAACGCCTTGGCGGAACGCGGCATCCAGGATGGTCTCGTCCTCGGTGACCTCGATCTCGAGATCGACCGGTTCGAATCTGATGCGGTGGGTGTCACCCATGGGAGGTCTCTTCTCTGCGAGTGCGCGAGTTCCGGTGGCGGCGCGTGCGTGCGGTCGCTGCCGCCACCGGATGGGCCGGACGGCCCACGAGCGGCTAGGGCCGGTCCGGTCCGTCCTCAGGCGGGGCCCGAGGTGACGGGTCGACCGCCGGGGCCGCCGGCCTTGTAGGCGCCGATGTGCGCTTCGCGTTCGGCGTCGGACATCTCGTTCAGCAGCACATTGGGGCTCTGGAAGTTGATGCCGCGCAGGTCGTCCAGCGTCCACAACTTCTTCTCGTCGTCGAGCTCGAGATGGGGTTGCGGGATCAGTGTCTTGCCGTCGTCACGGACGTAGCCGAGTTTGCTGACCACGTCGGCGAGATCCTGGTTGTGGTGCAGGGTCTCCCATTCGCGGTGTCCGGTGAGCCGACCCATATTCGGTGTCGGCCGCCCCTCGTACTCGGGACGGAACGCCTTGATATCGGTCCACGCGCAGGTCTCCGAGCAGTAAGTGCGCCACTGGCCGTCGACCTTCTCGGTGACCATGTCCTCGCGAATAAGGCAGGGCACCATGCAGGTCCAGCAGCGGTGCGGGTACTGGTAGTCGACGTTCTCGAACGCGATCGGCTTGTTCCGGCCGGGGTAGCGCAGCCGGTTGTAGTTCTCCCACCACTTGCCGTACTTGCTGTACCAGCCCGGATACTTGTCCTCGAACCATTCGAAGTCCTGGTCGGTCATCGGGTCGATGCGCCAGTAATTGACCGGCCAACCGGTGGCGAAGAACTGGGCGACCTCGTGCACGTAACCCTTGTTCACGATCCGGTTCCACGCCTCCTCCACCAGATCGTGCGGGATCTTCAGCCCGTACTTCTCCAGCGGGATGAGGTAGCTGCGGTAGTAGTCGTCGTAGATCCAGCGCCGCCACATTTCGGCGTAACTGTCGCGGTCCTTGCGCCTGTCCTTGGTGCCGTATTCGATGAAGGTGCCGATGGCGGCATCGACCACACAGTGGTTGTTCCACCAGGCGTAGCGCAGATCCCGTTCCAGCAGCTGCCGGTTGTCCTCATCGGCCAGCGCCATCAGCAGGATCGAGTAGCCGTTGGAGATGTGGCGCGATTCATCGGACTGCACCGAATGGAACACCGTGGGCAGCAGATAGTCGCCGTTCGCCGCGGCCTCCGAGGGCATCGCGACGAAAAGCGTATTGGTGAAGGCGGTTTCGGCCACCACCGTCAGGTAGATATTGGCCGCGGTGATGGCGTCGCCGGTGATGAATCCCTCGCCGAACTGGCGGCCGATGGTACCGGCGTAGTTGTTGGCGAACCCCTTCTCACTGATATCGAACCCGGCGGGGTCGATGTAGTGATTCATGTAGAGGCGCTTGAGGTTCATCTGGATCGTCGAGTGGCGAACCTCGTCGATCATCTGCACGGCCAAGCCGTTGTGGATTTCCGGGTTCGGCACCGCGTCGATCGCCATCGGCATCGCCCGTGCCGCGGAGATCTCCGGGAACGGGATGATCGATAGGAACAGCTTCTGCCATTCCATCCACCGCTGCTGCACCTGGCGGAACATATTGCCGCGGATCGCACCATCCATGGCGCCGAAGACGCGGTTGTCTTTCTCCTCCTCCATCGGGAAGTAGGAGCGCAAGATCTGTTTGAGCGGATCCTTCTTGGGCGCCTTGTCGAAGGTGTAGTCGGTGCCGAACCGGGTGGCCGGGGTCGCGAAGGTCGGTTCCCACGACAATTCGGTGATCTTCTTGTGAGCCTTGCTCAAACTCTGTCTGCTCAATGTGTCCTCCTGGGCGGAGCTATCCGGGCTGTGATCCATGACACCCCGCTAGGCGACGCATAAGCGTCTCAAGATGAGATCTGTCTCACACTGAGAACCGCGTACCGTCTGTTAAGTACTGATGAGGACGAGGTAAATGCCGATGGACACCACCACCGACAGCGGCACACAGGTGCGCCGAGCACGCGAACAGTTCCTGGCCGACGGCTCCGCGGATCAGGCGGCAGTGGACGCCACCGTGCTCGACTCTTGGCACCGTTCCCTGGCGCTACGGGTCCAACCGGATCGCATTGAGGTGCCCTTCGTTCGGGAACCCGATCCCGACGCCCCACTGGCGATCGCCGGCCTGCCCGTGGTGCGCCGACTGGCCGACGATCTGGCGGCGCAGACGGTCAGCGTGATCCTCACCTCGGCCGACGGCGTGGTCCTCGAACGAGTCACCTCCGAACCGGCCATCATGCACGCGCTCGACGATGTGCAACTGGCACGCGGCTACAGCTACGCCGAAGAGTTCGTCGGCACCAACGGAATCGGGACCGCACTCGCGACCGGGCGCCCCACCTTCATCCACGGTGGCGAGCACTACCTCGGCACACTCGGCCAACTCGCCTGCGCCGGCACGCCGATCCGCGACCCCATATCCGGCAAAGTCGTCGGCGTCCTCGACCTGACCTGCTGGGCCAGCCGGTCCGACCCGCTGCTGCTCGCGCTGGCCAGGTCAGCGGGCGGTCAGATCGAAGATCGCATGAGTGCACTGGCCACCGAGACCGAAGCGGCGCTGCTCGAGGCATATCTGCGCCAGTGCCGTCGCTACCCCTCCGGGGTGGTCGCCGTCGGCGACGACCTCGTATTGATGAACCAGTACCTGCGCCGCTCGCTCGATACCCGCGACCAGAACGTGGTTCTCGAGCATGCCATGGACCTTCGCCGCCTGTCCGGCTCAGGAATCGGCAGCGGCACCGCGGTCAATGTACTACCCAGTGGAAGGATCGCGAAAAGCACTGTGGCAGAACACATCAGCCTTCGACGCAACCGCATCGATATCATCGTCCACGTCGGGATCGCCGACGATTCGACCGTGCACGGGGGCCGTCGGGTCCCGGCACCACCCACGCCCGGTCTTGCCGGGCGCAGCAGTTCCTGGCGACGCAGCTGCCACCAGGTCGAGCGGTGTTGCACCGACCGAGACTGGGTCGCCCTGGACGGCGAACCCGGCTCGGGCCGAACAAAACTCGCCGAAATGGTGGCACACCACATCCGGCCGGACCGGACCATACGAGTGCTACGCATCGGCGGCCGCACCACCGCCGAATACCTGCTCACCGCGCTGACCAGCGCGACCGCGGAAGACGACTTCGATATAGTGCTCGCCGACATCGACCGTCTCTCAACCGAAATCGTCGAATCGCTTTCAACAGTCCTACAGTCCTGCGCGGGTCGCGGCTGGATCGCGGCCACCATGAACTCCGCGAACCACTCCGCTATCACCGAGGCGCTACTGCTCCCGTTCTTCATGCACACCGTCACTGTGCCGGCGCTACGTTACCGCATCGAAGACCTCGAAGACCTGGTCCCGCACCTGCTGCGCGAACTCACCCACGATGCCGACGTTCGGTTGTCCTCCAGCGCATTTCGCCAGCTCGCCAGACTTCCTTGGCCGGGCAACACAATGCAACTACGGCGCGTCCTCGCCGAAACACTCACCCGGCAACGATCCGGCGTCATCCTCGCCGACAAGCTACCCCCCGAATGCCACTCCCTCACCCGCCGTACCCTGACCCGCCTCGAAGCGCTCGAACGTGACGCGATCGTCCGCAGCCTCCAGGACAACGCCGGGGACAAGCTTGCGGCGGCACAAGCCCTGGGAATCTCCCGAGCCACCATGTACCGCAAGATCAAGGAATTCGGGATCGCCTGATCCAGCCAGTCGACTCTCGATGCGGCCGAATCGGTTGCTGTACAAAGCGAGTCGCGATGAGCCATTCGGTCATACTGTTGCTTGCCCCGTGGCTGGCACTCGCCACACGCCAGTACGGCAGCGCCGATGGACGAGTTCCGCAGCATCCGCACGTGGCAGTTACTTCGGTCGTTGGGCTACCCACGCAGGGTGCAGGAGATAGGCCGCGAGGCCCGGCTCGACGGTCTCGTTCCCGGCTGAGTAGATGGCGGGGTTGTAGCCGGGAGGCGGAGTCCAGGCCGGTCCGGCGTCGATCGGAGCGAACCCGAGTTGTTCGCGAATCGCGGCCGCTACGGCCTCGGGCACGGTTAGATTCGGCAGGTCGAACCATCCGTAGCCGGTGGGCTCGAAACCGGATGCCGGTTTCCGGCTGACCCAACTCCACCCCTCGCGTTCACTCCAGCCCACGACGAACTCCTCGCCGTTATGTGTTTCGGCGAGCTCGAAACACATGTCACGGTCTTCTCCGCCGCCGTAGTCGACGTCGTTGATGGTCAGACCGGCGCACACGAGTGCGTCCGTGACCGCGATGCCATAGGGGTGGTGCGCCTCGTCGCGCGGCAGCGCCGCGGCTGTCATGGTCGGTTGCACGGAGCTACCCTCGTCGCAGGAGTCTGGCCCACAGTGCCGCAGCACCCGAGCGGGGCTTGTTGGCGAGCTCCCCGGCGAGATCTTGTGCAGGGGAATGGGTTTTGACCGTGCGTGGTATCTCGTCAGTGGGCAGGCATGCCTCCGGCCACGCCGCTGGTATGGACGGGGGGATTCTCAGTACCGGCAGCACTACCGTCGGCTCGTCGTCGAAATCAGCGCGTAGTTGGGCGAAGAACGCCTCTAGAGAACCGTGTCGAGCTGTCACCTCGTCAACGAAATCCAGTACGGTCGAACGTGAACGCGATCTCATGGCTCTCCTATCATCCGATTCTTCAACGAGCACTGCGGGTCAGTGATGCGGCGAGAAGGCCCCCACGAATCCGTCAACAAGATCCGATCGACCGCGCGACCCTCCCGACCATCCGCCGAACGGGGGACGAACGGTCGTCCACCTCCGTGTACGCGGCGCACGCCACTATAGCCCCATCACCGCAAATTCTTGGCTAGTCGAGAATGGACGTGTCGGATACCGAAGTTGATTTTGCCAAATGTGCACGGCTGTACCGATATTGATCCCAGCGACGCCGCTGCTGACCGCTAAAGCGGTGCTTGGGTGCCGAATATCCGGCAATCATCTGGCAATTTCAGCTTCGATTGCTCGCCGGCTTGGCCGTCGGAAAGATCGGCAGGTCTGTCCAGTTGACGGCGTGATTCGAGCTATCCAGCGCTGCGATGGTGCTGGGTCGGCCGCGGTGCCGCACGCATCAGGTCCAGTGTGAAGCCGACATACTGCTGCGCGATTTGTTCCGGCAGACCGGTGCTGTGAGAATTCGCACCGGCGCCGTGATCGGGTGCGCCGGGACGATCCCAACCGCACACCTCTCCAATACCTCCGCCACCAGGCGATTCGCCGTCTCACCGCCCCCTGGGGTAATCTTTTCAAGCGCCCGCACCGCGAGCGCATCGGGATGTGGCGCAGCTTGGTAGCGCACCTGACTGGGGGTCAGGTGGTCGCAGGTTCAAATCCTGTCATCCCGACAAAGAAACCCATTCTGACCTCGGTCGGGAGGGGTTTTCTCACCTCGGTGAGGGTGCGAGATTCGATGTGACCCCACAGAAATCCCACACTTTTTGCGCTAGGAACCCCGTGCCCAGCGCTCGAGCACGTCCCGATTGTCGGGCACGGTTTCCGGCACGTCGATGTAGTGGCCAACGCCACGGCTTTGGTGTTGCCCAGCTGGCGTGCGGCCCGCTCGGGGTCGCCGGAGGCGTGGTCGATCTCGGTGCCCGCGCCCTTGCGGAAGGTTCGCGGGGTCACCCAGTTGAACTCCGAGCCGCGGGCCGCGCGCCAGATCCGTCCGAAGTTGTTCGGATTGCGCAGTGTCCCCGCCCGGGAGGGAAACAGGAGTCCCATCGGGTTGGGGCGGCCGGAGGTCTCCAGGTCCTCGATCGCCTCACGGAGCGATTCCACGGAGTGTGGTGGCAGCAGGATGCGTCGCCAGCCGTTGTCGGTCTTGGGGGCGGGATTGCGTATCCATCCACCGGTGCCCTTGCTCTTGGTCTCAACAAGTGTCCAGGTAGGGTCCGGCGCGTCGAGGTTGATGTCCTCGAGCAGTAGTGCGAATACCTCGTGGGGGCGCATTCCGGTGCCGGTGATGACATCGACGACCCACACCATCGACCAGTCACGGGCGGGGCCGGACTTGTATGCCGGTGTCCCGGGGATTTCCTCGCCGTTGGCCCAGGCGCGGACCTGTGCCCGGAAGGCGGGCAAGGCGTGTTGGTCCTTGACCTTGCCGCGGGATTGAGTTTTGCGTCGCGTGAACCCGGCGACGCCGTCGATGGGTTTGGTGTCGATGGCTCCGTGGCGTACCGCGATCCCCATCATCGCGCGCAGGATTATCTTGTGCTGCTTGGCTTTCCGCCGCAGACCCAAGGCGATGAGGTGCTTGAGGTGGCGATCGAGTTCTCCCGCGGTGGCCTGCCAGACTTGCAGGTGACCGATCGAGTTCTCGATCTTGATGGTGTTGGGGTTGGCGCGTTTGTCGGTCGAGACGTAGATCTCGCGCCGGTAGTCTTCTATGTTGCCGTCGGTGAACGCCTCGTCGCCTTCGAGTTCGGCGATCAGTTCGGCGGCGAGGTCGATCAGCTTGGTTGTGCGGGTAATTCGTGAGTACCCGAGTTGTTCGCGGTGGTCCCGCATGGCTTCGGCGAGACGGTTGCGGGCTTCGCCGGCGGTGTCTCCGAAGCGTTCGAGGTATTGGGTTCCCCAGGCGCCGTAGAAGCGGACAGCGGTCCGCCATGTGCCGTTCTTCTGCTTCTTCGGCTTGCTCGGCTGGCCGAACGCGCCAACGGGTTTGGGCAATCTGCCAGCCAGTGTTTTCTCCTTCCTCGATCGTTGGGACACACCACAGCAATCGGCGTCAGCGGCAGCCGTTCGGGCGGGCCGTGCCTTCGCTAGGTCGAACAACGTTGTGTATCAGTGGATATGTCAGCAAGGATTGCTCGGTCGTAGAGCAGGAATCAACAGCCGACAATTTGCCATGAGATAGCTGCGACTCGAATGGTGGGCACTTGTGTGCTGTCCCTCAGGAGTGGTGGTGGTCTACGGCTGTTGACCGCGGGAACGCGGCCTTGGCGTGGCCGGCGAGTCGGATCCAGGTTTCGCGCCGAGCTTGGGCTGCTGTTTCTCCCAAGCTCGAAGATCGCTCAACCGGTAGCGGCGGTATCGGCCCATGCGGACGTATTGAGGACCGCGTCTTTTGGATGCCCATGCGGCGAGCGTCTTCTGCGGGATCTTGAGTCTCCTGGCGACGTCCTCGGTGGTGAGCCAGGCGTCATCCGCGTCATCGCTGATGTCACCGTTTGATGCTGGGTCAGAGGGGCGACCGTGTCGTGGTGATCGCCGGGAGATGTTCGGCGAAGGGGAGGACGGCATGCGAAAACCTCGATTGTTACGCTGTCTGCCGATTCCCCTTACCTCCATGAAACCTCACGTTCCTCTGAAGCGCCACCTCCCAGCGCTTCTCGTGCCGTGGCGATGCTGACGTGACTATCACCAGCGGACCGATACGTTTGTCGTGTGTCGGTAACGGCTGAATACTGACCCTCTGGTTCCGCTTGGGTTCAACAGCTTGTCGCAACACTCCTGCTAGAAGAAGGGTGTGCGAGTGGCTGGTACGACGCAAACCTGGAGCACGCTCGCGCGGCCCAGCGTGCCGGTCGCAGGCAACGCGGCCGGCTGTGGTCGGATCCCGAGCTGCGCGCGGTCGTGCAGCAGCCCCATCGGTTCGCAGTGAACGTGGGAACCGCCGTGCGGCTCCCGAGCTGGCCGTCTCCTGCCAGGAGCGGCAGCTCGGGTTTGATGCGTCGTCGATCGAAGGCTGCATGGCGGGGCGGAGGGGCCGTAGTAGTCCGAGCGAGGGGTGCGACACGAAGTCGCACGAGTTGAGTGAGCTTCATTGAAGGAGGTCGGCGGATGCCGAAGATGTAGTTACGGATCAGTGTTCGCAGATGATCGGAAATATCCTGTCCGGGAAACAGTGCCGGGTGCCGGTGTCGCCAGCGCGGATTCCCTATGCGGGGATGAGGTTTCGGGTAGCTGATATCCGCTGCCCGCAGTCTGAAACTGGCCCGGATGGCATCCGCTCAACAGTGCAGACCAGATCGACGGCGGCTGGACCAGCGAATTCAGAGGCGGCCCCGGGCCGCGGTAGAAGCAGATCTCGCCGGTGACCAACCGTCGGGCTTGTGCGACTGTGACGGTGTGGTAGCCGCGCTGGTAGCCCTCAGCGCTGGCGGTGAACAACCGATAGGTGCCGGTGCGCAGGGTATGTCAGGTCAGTTTCACAGTGGTGGCGACATCGCAGCCCTCAGGCAGCCAGTTCAGGGTGAGAGTCACAAACGGTTCGCCGCTGTTGGCCGCACCATGCCCGACGATGTAACTGCGGCGTCCCAGCGGGCTTTCGCTGGACCGTGGATCAGGTGCGTGCTCATCGCGGACAACAACCAGAAATGCCGCAGGATCATCGCGTGGGTGCCCAGCGCCAGTTCGGTGGCAGCCGTTCGCCAGCCGACGTCGGTGAAATCGGGCAACGGGATCTCGCGCCAGACGTGATCGGCGGCGAGCATGACGAGTTCGTCTTTGTTCTTGACGTAGTAGTACATCGCCGTCGCCGCGGCCTCGAGCTCGGTCCCGAGCCGCCGCATGTTCAGCCCATTCACGCCTTCGGCATCCAAGACTGACACTGCGGCCTCGACGATCTGCTCCTTGGTCAAGGTCCCCGGGCCATGAGGCCCAACCTGTGCCAAGACGGCGCAATGCCAGCGCACTGACGCACGTCGTTGCCGCCAGATGCCCCAGAGCAAACCCTTGCCTCACCACTACTCAGTGTTACTATCTACTAGTAGTCAGTAACACTGAATAGCTGAAGGGGTTCCATGGGCAAGCTGGAGACGGAGATGCTCAAGGGGACGTTGGAGGGCATCGTCCTGGCGATTCTGTCGCTGCGTTCGGCATATGGCTACGAGATCACCGCGTGGCTTCGGGAGCAGGGCTTCACCGATATCGCGGAGGGCACCATCTACGCGCTACTGGTCCGGATCGAGAAAAGGGATCTGGTGGACGTGGCGAAGGTCCCGTCGGAGAAGGGTCCGCCGCGCAAGGTGTATTCCCTCAACGCTCAGGGCCGGGAATATCTCGACGACTTCTGGAGGACGTGGAGCTTCCTCTCGGTACGTCTCGAACAGCTCCGTGAAGGAGGCAAATAGTTATGGCGGCGAAGTGGATCGGACTGATCACCGGGTCGATCGAGGACAAGAAGCGATGGCGGCAGTACAAGGCGCGCACGAAACAGTTGCCCGAGAACTATCGCATCACCGTCGAGGCGCTGGAGCGCTACCTGATGTATTTCGGGCAGGGCGACGGCGCCGACGCGGCCTCGATGTATGAGGACCTCATCGACCTGTTCGAGCAGAGTGCGGCGGATCGAACCCCGATTCGGGAGGTCGTCAGCGAGGACCCGGTGGAGTTCGTCGAGCAGTTCCTGCGTAACTACCAGGTGGGCAATTGGATCAACCGAGAGCGTGAACGGCTGAACAACGCCATCGACCGCGCCGTCGCGGGCGAAGAAACCGGAAAAGAAAGATAGGGCCGCGCGATGACAACACAAACAGCTCCGGCGATCCGTGTTCAGGGACTGGAGAAGTCCTACAAGGACCTGCACGTACTGCGCGGTGTGGACTTCGACGTGGCGCGCGGCAGCATCTTTGCTCTGCTCGGCTCGAACGGCGCGGGCAAGACCACGGTCGTGCGAATCCTGTCCACGCTGCTCAAAGCAGACGCGGGGACAGCCGTTGTCCACGGCTACGACGTCGCCGCAGAACCGGCTCAGGTGCGTGAATGCTTCAGTCTCACCGGGCAATTCGCCGCCGTCGACGAAATCCTGAGCGGGCGGGAGAATCTCGTGCTCGTCGCCAAGTTGCGCCACCTCGATAACCCACGTGCGATCGCGGACGACCTGCTGGAGCGTTTCGCGCTGAGCGACGCCGCCACCCGGGGGGTGTCGACGTATTCCGGTGGTATGCGCCGACGTCTCGACATCGCGATGAGCCTCATCGGAGATCCGCCGATCATCTTCCTCGACGAACCGACGACCGGGCTCGACCCGCAGGCGCGGCTCGAGGTGTGGCACACCATCAAGGACCTCGCCGAGCGCGGCACGACGGTGCTGCTCACCACCCAATACCTGGACGAGGCCGAACAGCTCGCCGATCGGATCGCGATCCTGCACGAGGGCCGGATCATCGTGAATGGCAGCCTCGCCGAGCTCAAGCAACTGCTCCCGCCGGCCACGGTCGAATACGTCGAGAAGCAGCCGACCCTCGAAGACGTCTTCCTCGCCGTGGTCGGTGACGAAGCATTGGCGAACAAGGACTAACGATGACCAAGCACTTCTTCGGCGACACTGCCACCTTGCTGGGACGCTCCCTGCGCCACATCACCCGAAGCATGGACACCATCATCACGACCGCGATCATGCCGATCGCCTTCATGCTGCTGTTCGTCTACGTCTTCGGCGGCGCGATCAACACCGGGACGGACTCGTATGTCAACTACCTGCTGCCCGGCATCCTGCTCATCACCATCGCATCGGGCATCTCCTACACCGCCTTTCGACTCTTCCTCGACATGAAAGGCGGCATCTTCGAACGCTTCCAGTCCATGCCGATCGCACGGTCATCGGTGCTATGGGCGCACGTGTTGACCTCACTGGTCGCGAACCTGATCTCGGTCATGGTGGTCGTGCTCGTCGCGCTGCTCATGGGCTTCCGTTCGGGCGCAGGGATATTGGCGTGGCTCGCGGTCGCCGGGATCCTGATCCTGTTCACCCTCGCGTTGACTTGGATCGCGGTGATCCCCGGCCTGTCGGCCAAGACCGCGGACGGCGCGAGCGCGTTCTCCTACCCGCTGATCTTCCTGCCGTTCATCAGCTCGGCCTTCGTGCCCACCGACCCGATGCCCGCCCCGGTGCGCGTTTTCGCCGAAAACCAGCCGGTGACCTACATCGTCAACGCCGTGCGCGCCTTGTTCACCGAACAGCCTGTCGGCGGCGACATCTGGATCACATTGGGCTGGTGCGTCGGCATCCTCGTCGTCGCGTACTTCTTCGCCATGATGACCTACCGCCGCAAGATCTCCTGACGGCGCGAGTTCTATTCTTTCAGAAGGGTTTTCAACATGACTAGCACGACAATCGACACCACCGGAAGCGGTCGCAGCAGCGGCGTCGAGCCAGGCTGGGGGAAGGTCGCCGACGCGTTTCGCGCGAACTTCGATGCCGATCCGGGCGAGCTGGGCGCGGCGTGCTGCGTCTATGTCGACGGCCGCTGTGTGGTCGATCTATGGGACGGCATCGCCGATCGACAGACGAACCGGCCCTGGGACGAAGACACCGTCGTCCGGGTCGCCTCCACGACCAAAGGCGCTACCGCGATCTGCGCCCACCTGCTTGCGCAGCGCGGTCAGCTGGACCTCGACGCCCCGGTGGTCGAGTACTGGCCGGAGTTCGCTGCCGCGGGCAAGGAACGAGTCCCGGTGCGCTGGTTGCTGTCCCACCAGGCCGGACTGCCGATCGTCGACGGACCGTTGACCTTCGAGCAAGCCTGCGCCTGGGACCCGGTCATCCGCGCGCTCGAGGCGCAGCCCCCGCTCTGGGAGCCGGGCACCCAGCACCGCTACCACGGTGTGACGTTCGGATTCCTGGTCGGTGAGGTCGTGCGGCGGATCTGCGGCAAGTCGCTCGGAACGTTCTTCGCCGACGAGGTGGCTGCCCCGCTGGGGCTCAGCGCCTGGATCGGGCTGCCCGAGCGAGAAGACCACCGAGTGGCCCGAATTGAGAACGCCGCCCCATTCACCGTGGAAGAACTGACCGCCGGGATGATCAAGGTGACCGGACTCGACGCCGCCACGGTGACCGCGTGGATGAACGCCGCCTTCGGTCCGGACTCAGTTGAAGCGCGCGCCGGCTCGCTCGGCGGTGCGCTGGACAACGCGGCGGACCCGGTGACCGCTTACTACACGACACGTGCCTGGCGTGCCGCGGAATTCCCCGCCGCGAACGGGATCGCGGATGCGCACTCGCTGGCACGGATGTACGCCGCCACCGTCAGCGACGTCGACGGCGTGCGGCTGCTGAACCCGTCGACTGTCGAAACCATGACCGTCGTCCAGACCGACAAGACTCGGATATACGGTCTGCCAACGGAATTGAACATCCCAGCCGACCGCTCGTTCAACATGTCGCTCGGATTCTGGCGAGCGTGCCCACCAATGCCGATGGCCGGACCGGGATCGTTCGGCCACCCCGGCTCAGGCGGATCGATCGGCTTCGCGGACCCCGACACCGGGGTCGGCTTCGGCTACGTCACCAACCTCTGGAGCTTCCGGCCCGACGACCCGCGGGCCTCGAGCCTGGCCGCAGCCGTCCAGTCCTGCCTCGGCTGACCGAAGCGACGAATCCTTGAAAACGCGCCCCAGCGCCGAACAACAAACATATGGAGAGTGAGAAATGAACTTCTGGGAGACAATCACCGGCAGCGATCTCACCAGGGAATCGAAAGCCTTCGAGGCTCGCGCCCAGACCCTTCCGGCCGACTATCAGCGGGCATGGGAAGAGATCAAAAACCAGCTCCGTCCCCACGGCAACCTCACCGGCCGCAACCTCATGCCGATTCTCGACGGCGTACTCGGCCTACTCGAGGAATCGGCCGCCGACGGCCAAAGCGTCCACGACGCCGTAGGCGACGACATCAAAGGCCTCTGCTCGGCGCTTGCCGGCGCCGAAGGAGCCAAGGGCTATCGCGACAAATGGCGCGATCAGTTGAACAAGAACGTGGCACGCAAACTCGGACAGCTGGGAGGATAGAAATGGGCATCCGCGACATCATCGAAGGCAAGCGCGAATGGCGAGCGCATATGCGGCGAGTCAAGGCGCTCCCACCGGACTACGAGATCGTCTACAAGGAGATCCAGAAGTACTTCTTCAAAGTCGGACCGGTCGACCTAGCCGAAGGAGACCTGCTCTCCGGAATTCTCGACTTCTTCGAGGAAGGCGTCGCCACCAGAAAAGGGGTCCTGGAACTCATCGGCAACGACGTCGCAGCATTCTGCGACGACCTGATCAAAGACTCGCCGACCTACGCCGACATCTACCAGGAGTCGATCGGCAAGGAAGCCGACAAGTCATAGCCACGACGTGTGCGGTGGTGCGGAGATTCCTTGCGGTTCTTGCGCCGATCACAAACGGCCAGTGCCCTCCGGACACTCAACTCGTGAAAGGCCCATGCGCACCAACAACGTCCGCACGATCGCCGCGGTGCTCTCCACCCCGAGGCCGTACGACCAGCACGCCGGCACAGCATCATCCGGGAACGCCCTAGGGAGAGGGAACAATCCATCGGCGTGATCGATCATCGCGGTGGCTCCTGTCCAGACGTCGGCATGCGCGATACCTGCGCGGGGCGATTCCGACGGAGGCGTCGTGCAGCGGTGAGTTGGTGAAGGTTCCATTTAGCGGGGACCGTCGAATGTTGGCTGGTGCGCTGCGACGGTGGTGTTGAGTCGTGGTCCTGATCGGGTCTGCGGCCGCTGGGAATGGTGCTGTGCACACCGGCCGCCGCCGAAATTGGATAGGGGAGGTGGGCGCGGAGTGGAGGCCGATACCCCACGAGTCAGGCGACCTGCCAACAGCACTGACCACGCAGCTGCTCACAGCTGGTCAGATGCAAGGATTTGAGAAGCCTTCGACAGCAGATCATCCCCGCCGTAGTTTGATTACAAGACCGGTGCAATGGGAGGAACCGCGATGCGCGTCGATGTCGAATTCACCAGTGGCGCAGTGCCCCTGCGGGGTTGGCTGTATCGGCCCGAGCAGGCGTCGGGCATCGTCCCGCTGGTGGTGATGACGCATGGCTTCGCTGGCGTCAAGGAGTGGGTTGCCCCGTTCGCTGAGGTGTTCAGAAAGGCTGGTTTGGCTTGTCTCGTCTACGACCACCCCGGATTCGGGACCTCCGATGGTGAACCGCGTTTCGAGGTCGACCCCGCCGCGCAGATCGAGGGCTACCGCGATGCGATCACCTTCGCGCAGACCCTGGACGGTATCGACCCGGAACGCATCGGCGTCTGGGGAACCAGTTTCGCGGGCGGCCACGTCTTGGTGGTCGCGGCGACCGATCGACGTGTACGCGCGGTCGTGTCGCAGGTGCCACTGACCAACGGGTGGGCCAACTTCCGCAGCTTGGTGCCCTCCATCATGTTGCCGACCGTGCATGCGGCCATCGCCGCCGACCGCCAGGCCCGCGCCTCGGGCAAACCGCACCAGACGATCAAGGCGGCTTCCGATGATCCGATCGAACTGGTCGCCCGCGCCGAATCTCGTCCTCCTGCACCCATTCCGGTGCATCAGAACTCCCACAACCACCGGACCTCCCCAAAGGACCCCAGTCGTCGCCAAGCCCGCGCAGCGACTCCGGGTAGTTTATCGACCTCGACGGGCGGGGTCGCGCCGATGCGTTCGGCTTCGGCAAGAAACGCGGTGGTGATACCGCGCTCGCCGACTGGTCGCGAGATCACAAGGATGTCATCGACTCGGCCCGGGAACGAGGCATAGATGCTGATGAACCGACACCAGTCGGTCATCGCGTGCGCGGTCATCTCGGTGCTGTTGTCCATCCGGATATGCGCCGGTTTACGCCTGGTGACCGCGACGATCTCGTCGAGCACTCTACGAGACGGTCAGCGGTGCGCGATCGAAATGATCTGGTAGCCAAAGCTTCCCGCGTGAACTCGTCGACGATGTTGAGAAACCTGACCTGTCGGTCGGCCGTCGACAATGACATCGACCTGGAAATCCAACGCCCACATCTGATCTGGTCTCGACGCACGCAAGCGCTGATTCCGGCCCGCTCCGAATCTCGTCCTCCTACACCCATTCCGGTGCATCAGAACTCCCACAACCACCGGACCTATCCAAAGGACTCCAGTCAGATCGTGGCGATCCCGGACACTCGTCCAGAGGTTGATCCGGTTTACCCTCACTGTGCTGCGTGAGGCGGTGGTGAGGCGGACCTCGGCAACCCGTAGCCCGTAAGGCACATCGCGGGCGCCGCCCGGGTCGTGCCTACTTGGTGGGGCAGACGGCGACCTCGTTCATCGCGACTCGGCGGTCGGTGACGATGTAGCTGACAGCGCCAGCGATGTTCTCGGTGTGCAGCGCTTCGATCTCACCCAACGTGGCGTTGAAGTCAGGCTCGCCCTCGGTGTGGCAGGGCTCGACGACGGAGATCCGGGGCTGCTGCAAGGTGAGATGACAGTGTGACTGCCCCACTGGTCGGATTCGGATCTGGTGGTTATGTCGGCCGGTGAGCCGGTGGTCAGCCCATCACTCGGGTGCGACTCGTCGAATATAGGATTTGCTATAGTTCGAGCGTGGATCAATGGGAGATCTACCAGACCGATGAAATCGTTGCTTGGATGATGAATCTGCGGCGCACTGATCCCGAGGCTGCTGAGCACGTGGAGGCCGCTGTTGATGTGCTCGCCGAACACGGGCCGACCCTCGGCCGTCCCCTTGTCGACACGCTGACCGGTGCGCGGCTCGCCAATTTGAAGGAGCTACGGCCGCGGCAGACGATGATCCGTGTGCTGTTCGCCTTCGGTCCGTGGCGGTCGGCGATTCTGCTCACCGGAGGCGATAAGACCGGGCAATGGAAGAGCTGGTACGTGCAGGCGATTCCCCATGCCGAGGAGCTGTACGCGGTGTACCTGAAGGAACGGGCAGAGGAGGAAGGGCGATGAGCAGCTTCACCAAATGGGACCGTGACGGCTACCGTCGCCGGGTGGGTGAGGAGGAGGCCGCGCGGCGTCGTCGTGCGATCATGGCCGAGCAGTGGGGCTATCAGCTCGCGGAGGAACGGAAGCGGCTGGGGTTCACACAGGCGGGTTTGGCCGACATCATGGGGGTTAGTCCGGGACGGGTGTCGCAGATTGAGCACGGTGGCGTCGCGACGGTCGAAGCTCTCGCCGCATATGTTGCCGCATTGGGTGGGAAGCTGGAGTTGCTGGCCGATATCGGTGGGCACCTGCTGAAGATGCCCACCGATCCCGCGGCGTGAGCGGATTCAACCCCACGGTTATCCCACGGTTTGGTGGTCATTCCGGGGACCGCTGCGTCCCATGACGGCCTGCGGATATTTGCCGATACACTACGTGATCCGGCCGTTTTCCTGTTCAGGTCTATGTTGCGCCTGATACGACGCGGCTTGTCTGCAATCGGGGGTGAACCGGTAGCTGTGAATCGACTTGATGTGCTGACAGGTGGTGTTATGGGGTCGAGAGCCGATGCAACGGTGACTCCGATATTGCTGAACCGGAAACTCTGCGATCGGCCTGGCAGAAGAATCTACGGCGATATGGTTCTACCTTTTGTGTTCAACGATATTGGATTCACGCCGGGATTTTGGCTGGATGGCTTCCGTTGAAATCGCTCGTATGGGGGACGTTCTTCGGCTGTTATGGAATTTGTCAAGGTTGTTGAGACCACGGGAGTTAAGCGACTTGCGTGGACAACTCCTCGGTCGTGTCGGGTTCGGCCGCGAGCTTGTTGATCCAAACGGCATCGGGCAGATCGATGATCTTCGGTGCGGTGACCGGACCAAAACGGTGCGGATGACGGGCTCAGACAGCGGCGAGGGTCGCGCGGCGGGCCGTGTCTTTGTCGGTGACGTGCCCGTAGTGGATGTCAGCGAGACGTCATCGACTCGGCCCGGCAACGCTGAGATGTCGAACACGGTGTCGACGGAACCGAATGACCGCGATAGTTGTCGCGGGGCGGTTGAATAAACAGAGATACCCGTCCGATAGGGAGGTTCCGATGACTGTTTCCGCCCGCGCCCTGCTCGACAGTATCCAGGCGGAGCTGAGCCCGCACGACGACGACAACCGCTTGATCCCGCTGATCACGGCAGGTAAGGCGCCGCTGGCGGTCTTCGCGGCGATCGCGGCGGAGGAGCAGCGCATCACCAGCAGCGACTGGCGCAGCTTCCACGCCATGGCGGCGCGGGCGGACGAACCGCACGCCAGAGTCTTCTTCGGCGGGCTCCCACCGGGCGAGCAACAGGCGAACAGCATGCTGGACGCGCTGGTGGCCGCGGTGGTACCCGACCAGGGCATGGAGCTGCCGAGGGCGGGCTGCCAGGCATATCCGGCCTATGTCGCCTGGTTGGCGATGCACGCCGAACCGTCCGCCGCCGCAGCGGGTATCTACTCGAATTTCACCGCATGGGGCCGCTACTGCGAGGCCGTAGCCGCGGCGATGCGCAACCACTACGACTTCGGCGACCCCGCGTGCGCGTTCTTCGACTTCTTCGCTGCCGACGTGTCCGAGATCGAACAGCGGGCCCTCGCCGCCATCCAAGCCGGACTCGACACCGGGCGGCTGAAACCGGGGGAGGCGCATTTATACGCCAGGCTCTTCCAGAATTACGAGCTCATGTTCTGGAACACCCTCGCCGACGAGTTCTCGGCGTAGTCAACGCCGCTCGATAAGCTGCTGAGTTTCCGTAATACGCAGCAGTTCCAGCGCCGAAGTCGCCGGGGTGCCAGGTGCCGTCGAGTAGACAACGACTGTCTGGTCGGGAGTCCGCACCTCTCGGGGGTGGGGAGGGCGTGCATGCGAATCTCCGGCGGGTTCGATTACTCTAGCTACGCTAGCTGATGCATTCCGTCTAGGCGGGACGCATGCGGGCGAGACGGACAATTGTATTCGTTAGCGTGCGCGGCGGTAGTAGAGTTTTCATGCTGAGCTTTATTGTTACAATCGAGAGGGCCGCGATCTTGCAATCGACACCGATCCCGTCTGCATCGTCGGGCCAAGAGATGTCCGCCATGCACGTGAATGTGGAAAACTTGGCTCCCCTCGCGCGAGCAACAAAGGAAACAGGGCAAGAGATGTCCGCCATGCACGTGAATGTGGAAAACTTGGCTCCCCTCGCGCGAGCAACAAAGGAAACAGGGCAAGAGATGTCCGCCATGCACGTGAATGTGGAAAGCTTGGCTCCTCTCGCGCGAGTAACAAAGGAAACAGGGCAAGAGATGTCCGCCATGCACGTGAATGTGGACGACCTGGCTCCCCTCGCGCGAGCAACAAAGAGAACAGGGCAAGAAACGCCCACCATGCACATGAACGACGGGATCTGGATCGGTGGGGAGTACCAGGACCTGACCGCGCACATCCCCGCGGCCCACGGCCAAGGGTTTCTTTTTCAGCCCAACGCGATGCCGCCAAGGTTGCAGACCTGGTATGCACAGTTGGCAACCCTGATCGGCAACATTTGGGACATGTTCGGACATCCGGACCGTGCAGGTTCGCCACCGCAAACCATGATTCCGCCACAGGTCGATGCGGTGCCCGAATTGACCGGGGCAACCGTGCAACAGTACGGTTCTCTGGCCCAGCAGTTGAAAAACGACCTGGACTACTTCGTCAGCAACGAGAATTTGGTGGCAGGCCTAGTCGTGGAAGGCAAGGAGAACATCACGGAGGGACGAAAGACGGTCCTCGATCTCGTCGACAGCATCAATGATTCCATGTCCACATCGGCAGGATTTCCTGCGATGTACAAGACGATCGACAACGCAATCACCTCCGCCAACGCCACCCTCGCTACGTATCGGAACGATCAACACCAGATCGCCGACAAAGTCCAACCAATCGCAGTCCCGCAGTCGTCGTCGGGCACAGGGCAAGAAACGTCCACGATGCACGTGAGTGTGGAAAGCTTGGCTCCTCTCGCGCGAGTAACAAAGGAAACAGGGCAAGAGATGTCCGCCATGCACGTGAATGTGGAAAGCTTGGCTCCTCTCGCGCGAGTAACAAAGGAAACAGGGCAAGAGATGTCCGCCATGCACGTGAATGTGGAAAACTTGGCTCCTCTCGCGCGAGTAACAAAGGAAACAGGGCAAGAGATGTCCGCCATGCACGTGAATGTGGAAAGCTTGGCTCCTCTCGCGCGAGTAACAAAGGAAACAGGGCAAGAGATGTCCGCCATGCACGTGAATGTGGAAAACTTGGCTCCTCTCGCGCGAGTAACAAAGGAAACAGGGCAAGAGATGTCCGCCATGCACGTGAATGTGGAAAACTTGGCTCCTCTCGCGCGAGCAACAAAGGAAACAGGGCAAGAGATGTCCGCCATGCACGTGAATGTGGAAAACTTGGCTCCTCTCGCGCGAGCAACAAAGGAAACAGGGCAAGAGATGTCCGCCATGCACGTGAATGTGGAAAACTTGGCTCCTCTCGCGCGAGCAACAAAGGAAACAGGGCAAGAGACGCCTACCCCACATACACCATGGAGTGCTCGGTGATCGGGACTGTCTGAAAGACGGGTAACCGTCCGTAGTTTGTAATGGTGGAACCGTTCAGCATCACCACCAGGCCACTACCCCTGGCCATTACTGGCCGCGCCGAAGCGCTGCGGGCCGCCGCACGCGACACCGCCGGACTGTCCCGCCAGCGCCGCACCGCGAGCGTCGCCACCGCAAACCGGCCACCGGCAAACTCGGTACCAAGTCGGCCGATTCGGATGCAGGGCACGGGTTTTCACTCCCACCCGTTCACTACCTCGTTCACCCGCCCACCTAGAGTGGGGTAGTGACCGGGGACCCCCCGGCGACACATCGCCGCAGACAGGCGGGGTGAACGATGACCGCGCGGCGACCCCGACAGGCTTCTGTAGCCTCCCGGCAGGGTCCTTCGATCGCGGACGCGATCACCGCACAGCGGCAACTCACCCCCCGCGACCTCCGGCTGCTCGCAGCCCATCGCGCCCTCACCGCCCACACGGCGGGTAGTGGCCTGCCACTGTCCGGGCAGCAGGAACGACCCGACCAGTTGCACACCGCCGTCACCGATTTCGCCTTTCGGTAACCGGGCGATGAGAATTCCGCCGTCCAGATTTCGGTCAGGTCGAAGGTCGCGGTCGGGGCGGCGTGAACGTGCAGGCTCCGCCCGACAAACGCGCGGATGCCACGATCATCGTGGACGAATGCCACAATTTCCTGCACCTCCCGATAGGTATCGATCAAGCATTGGCCGAAGCCCGCGGCTGCCGAGTATCCTTTGTGGCCATTTTCGAACCATACGCCGTAGCCGTCCGGGTGGGCTATTTTCGCGCATGCTTTGGTGGCTTCGCGTTCATCCCACCATTCCAGGATCATGTCCGCTGACGGGTCTGGCGCCAGCTGTCAGCTCTCGATTCTTTCGGCGATCTCTACGCCCGCCCCGCGGAGTTCGTCCAGGGCCCGATCGATGCTGGCGGGGGAGACACCGGCGGACAGGCCCAGCAGCACCCGGGTGTCGAACCCGGCGGTGCGGGCATCCATGGCGGTGGCGCGAACACAGTGGTCGGTGGCGATGCCGCAGACGTCGACGGTGTCGATTCCCCGGGTGTGTAACCAGTCCGCGAGGGCCGTGCCGTCCTTCGCGGCGCCCTCGAACCCGGAGTAGGCGGCGGCATAGGCGCCCTTGAAGAACACCTCGTCGATCGGCGCGGTGTCCAGGTCTGGGTGGAACTCGCCGCCCGGGGTATCGGCCCGGCAGTGTGGCGGCCAGGTGTCGACGAAGTTCGGGTTGTCGGAGAAGTGCGCACCGGGGTCGATGTGGTAGTCGCGGGTGGCGATGATCGCGGCGTAGTCGCAGGCGCGCATATACTCGCTGATTCGTTCGGCCACCGCGGCCCCACCTGTGACGGCCACCGAACCGCCCTCGCAGAAGTCGTTCTGTACGTCGACGATGATGAGAGCCTTACTCATGGAAACTCCCTAAAGGTCGGTCCCGCAACGATTTTCGGCCCGCGACGATTGCAGAGCAAACAACGGTCGCGCACCTGGCGCGGACCGCGCGGTTACGGTAGTCCGGCCGGTGTCGCTCAGCTCGGTGGTCTGGCAGCGCGGTCGGACAGGCTGCATCGTCTTCTCCCTTCGTATCCGTCGGGGGTTCGAGCACGCTGAAGCGGCTCAAGTTTGACAGTATTACGGAGACCAGCGCATACGGTTAGCGAAATATGCGCTCTGACCAGGCATAGCGGGCGACTCTCAGTTGCCCTGTTCCGCAACATGATCGGATAACCGACAGCGGGTTGCGTCGTCAGCAAGCCGACGAGGTGCTCATCCAGCTCGATACATCACCTGCTAGGAGGTTTCAAGGACTGCGTGGGGGTTGAGGATGCCGCGGGGGTCGAGTGCGTATTTGACGGCATGGTGGACAGCGATACCGATAGGACCCTGTTCTGCGGTGAGCCAGTGCTTCTTGAGGTGGCCGATGCCATGTTCGCCGGTCACGGTGCCACCGAGCTCGAGTGCGCGGCGGGTGATGTCGTCGAAGGCACGCCGCGCGGCCCGGCGGCTGGTGGGGTCCGCGTCATCGAAAATGATCGTGGGATGCAGGTTGCCGTCGCCGGCGTGTCCGAATACTCCGACGGTCAAGCCATGGTGGTTAGCGATCTCCTCGATCGAGGCGATGAGATCGGCGATCTTCGTGCGGGGTACGCCGACGTCGTCTAGCAGCCAGTCGCCGAGCCGCTCGAGCGCCGGCAAAGCGAGTCGGCGTGCTTCCAGGAGCATCGCACCCTCAACGGGGTCGTCGGTAATGGCGACGTCGAGGGCGCCCGCGTCGGTGCACAGCTCGTTTATCCGGGCGAGTACCGCGGCGGCGTCCGGGTCGTCGCTCTGTCCTAGCAGCAACGCCTCCACGTCGGCGCCCAGACTCATTTTTGCGTAGTCGTCGACCGCACGGACGGTGGTGCGGTCGAGAATTTCGAGCATGGACGGGGTCAGGCCGGCGTGAACGATCGCGGTGACAGCGGCCCCGGCGCTGGCAAGATCAGGAAAAGAGGCGACCAGCGTGTGCGGCGGGCGAGGGGCAGGAACGACACGCAGAGTAGCTTCGGTGACGACGCCGAGTGTGCCTTCCGACCCAACGAACAGGCGTGTCAGGTCGTAGCCGGCGACGCCTTTGACAGTCTGGTGGCCGGTACGCAGGATGCGGCCGTCGGCGAGCACGACTTCCAGTGCGAGGACGAAGTCACCGGTGACGCCATACTTGACGCAACACATCCCGCCGGCATTGGTGGCGATATTGCCTCCAATGGTGCAGAATTCCACGCTCCCAGGATCCGGCGGGTAGAGCAGCCCCGCATTGGCGACCTCGGCACGTAGCGCAGCGGTCAGGACGCCGGGTTGCACGACCGCGAGCCGGTTGCCCGGGTCGATACGGATGATGCGGTTCATTCGGTGCAGGCTCAGGATCACCGAGTCCGGGGAGGCGTTCGCCGCACCGCTGAGTCCGCTGCCGGCGCCACGCGCGACGACAACCACATTGTGGCGGTGCGCGAGTGCGAGGCACGTGGCGACGTCGTCCGTGGAGCGCGGCGCGAGCACCGCGGCCGGGATGTGGTGCGGCGTGAAGCGGGACTGGTCGTGGGCGTATCCGGCGGCGATGTCGGGGTCGGTGATGATCATGTCGTCGGCGAGTTCGCTCGCCAACTCTGTCAGGAACGCCTCGATTCGGGCGACGTCGGGGACGGTCACGACTCGACCTCGGCAGGCGTCATACGCCACCCGCTCGCCTCGAGACGATCCCAAATTGTGCGTTTGACTGTCCTGCCATGGACTGCGCAGTGGGTGCGAGTGTTCATCGGGACTGCTCCAGGATTGTACGTAGTTGGCGATGGGGTTCAACGTAAGGACAGTGACACCGACCTCCTTGGGTCGTGCATCGCGCGGGCCGGTCACGACCAGCCGACGTGGCGAGTGCGGATCCGACCACTACAGGCGGTCTGAGATCGGAGGGAATCCGACTTCAGACCGCCAGCGCCCCCGGCGAGTTTGCGGAAGTGACAACACTGGCAACGAATCAGCGCGATGTCCCTGCGCCGGAGTGTCAGCGCGGGATCTCAGGGCGTCTTTGCAGTGTCTTGATCATGTTCGGCGACTTCGTCGCTCGCACGGTGGCCCACTCCGCGCTGTCCGAGTATGAATGCGACGCAGGCACTTCCGAGCGTTATCACACTGACGAGCAGCAGTCCCCAGGTGGATGACCCAGTCTTGTCTGTGAGCCAACCCATCGCATAGGGGCCAGCGAAACCGGCCAGATTGCCAACCGAGTTGATAAACGCGAAACCGCCCGCAATCGCGACTCCGGTGAGGAATGTTGGGGGCAGGGACCAGAACAGCGGTGTCGACGCGAACATTGCCGAGATACCGACGCACAGCGCGATCATCGCGATCAACGGCGAGCGCTGTGCGAAGACAGCTATTGCAAGTGCGAGCGCCGCGATGACAAGGGTGCAGCCGGTGGCCATTGGAGTGTTTCGCGTTCGCCGGGCCAATCTCTCCCACGGCAACATCACGCATGCGGCGATCAGATTCGGGATAGCGACAAGCCATCCGGTCGTGACGGAGGAGTAACCGCCCATGTTCGCGATGATGGTTGGCAACCAGAGCGCGAGACCGTATGTGCCGAAAACGATTCCGAAGAATACCAGGATCAGGGCCCACAATTTGGGGTGACGAATGGCCTGCAAGAGGTTGAGGTGGCCGTGAGTGCTCTCGACTGCCTTGCGCTCGGCGTCGAGTGCGCCCTCGAGGTATGTGCTCTCTTCGGCGCTCAGCCATCGGGCCTGTGACGGCTTGTCAGGCAGCCACTTCAGCACTACCAGCGCGAGGAGGACTGCCGGAATCGCCTCGACGACATAGACGAGCTGCCAGCCCTCGAGTCCCATGAACTCCAACCCGACCAGCCAACCGGACAATGGCGCACTGACCACGGCAGCCAGGGGATTCGAGAGTGCGAAGACTGCGATGACGGCACTTCGATATTGTTGCGGGAACCAGAAGGTGAGATACAGCAGGACTCCCGGGAAGAACCCGGCCTCGGCAACTCCCAGCAGGAATCGGGCGATGGCGAAGGATGCCGGTCCTTGAACGAAGGCCGTCGCGATCGCCACGATTCCCCAGGTCGCCATGATGCGGGCAATCCAGCGACGGGCGCCGAACTTCATCAGCAGGAGGTTGCTCGGCACCTCGAACAGGAAGTATCCGAGGAAGAATATTCCTGCGGCGAATCCAAATACGGTGGCGGACAACCCAAGCGAATCAGTCATCCCCAATTTCGCGAAGCCGACGTTGTTGCGGTCGATATACGCAACTAAGTACAGCAGCCCGAGGAACGGGCCGAGTCGCACCATGTTCTTTCGCGCGATCGAGGCGGCTCTATCGGTCGAACTCACAGCACCTCCGTGAGGCTGGTTGGTATCTAATTTCCGGGCTGGACTGAATCCCAGGACCGCGCGATGCGACCTGCCGTAGAACTCGCGGCCTTCGGGAACGCCCGAGCCGAACACGGATATTGGGCGCCAGCACTGGACGAGGCCGTGCGGAACCTGCGCCCGAGAACCAATTCCGACTAGAGGGAAAGGTCCAGCAGATCAAGGGCATTGCGATGGATGAGTAGTTCGACTTGTTCAGGGTCGAGGCCTCGAAGCCCGATGGGCGGGACGACCTTTGCGACGGCACGAAGGCCGTCAACCGATTCGTTGACCGTACTGAATGGATAGTCGCTACCGAATAGGAGCTTGCCCCACACGCCGTAGTCCTGAGCGAGCATGAGCGAGTTCCACAACTGATAGGGGCGGTAATGCAAGGCACTGACGTCGGCGTATACGTTGGGATGCTTGCGAATGACGGCCAAGCATTCGCCTTCGTAGGGATGGCCGAGGTGCGCGAGCACCATGCGCAGTTCGGGAAATCGCCTCGCCACATTGTCGAGAAGTCCGGGCCGTGCGAACTCGAGGGGCGCCTGTGACACAAAAGTGGTCCCGGTGTGAAGCAGGATGGGTAGTCCTTGGGCGGACGCGTACGACCAGAGGGGATCGAATCGAGGGTCGCGTGGGTCGAATCCGGCATACATCGGCATGAGCTTGATGCCCCGGAGCTTCAACTCGGTGTGCCCGAATCGGAGCTCGTCCTCCCACCCGGGTTGGGTCGGGTCGAGCGCCATGAATCCGACGAGACGCTCCGCGTGCAGCGCGACGTATTCTGCGACATCGCGATCGTCTACCCAGAGCCCGGACAGTCGCGCCTTGCCTCCGAAAACAATCGTGCGGGTATCCGCCGGGGAGGAAGCTTCGTACTCAGCCCAGCGAACCGTGAGGTTCACTTCGCCCGCGTGGGCTCGGGCGGCTTCGTCGATGAAGGAATCGGTGAAATGGTCGGGGCAATCGAACAGGTGGGAATGGACGTCTGTGATCACTTCCGCTCCCGCGCTTCCCAACCCGCTTCGAAGAGATTCCAGAACTTGTAGGTCGGCGGGTGCTCGTCGAAGACCTCATCGCACAGTTCGATTCCGATTCCCGGCGCTTCGGGAAGCGCGAGGTAGCCGTCTACGACCGGGATTGTGCCCTTCAATGCATCGAAGACGTACGGCTCCAGAAGGGAGTCGAAGGTCTCGAGGATCTTGAAGTTGGTGGTCGCGGCGCACAGGTGCGCCGACGCCGTCGTGCAGAATGGTGAATTCGAATTGTGTGGGGCCACCACCATGGCGTGGGTGTCAGCTTGCGCGGCGATCTTTCGGATCTCGGTGAAGCCGCCCGCCATGCACAGGTCGGGCTGGATGATGTCGACCGCACCGGTGTCGAACAGGCGCTTGTACTCGAATCGGTTGTGAAAGTGTTCGCCACCGGAAATCGGAATGCTCGTCAGAGTTCGGAGCTCACGGTAGAGCTCGATGTGTGTCCATGGGAGCGGTTCTTCGAACCAGCCGATATCCAGTGGCTCGATTGCTCGAATGATTCGATTGGCTTCGTGGAGGGAGAATCGTGCGTGGCCCTCGATAAAGATGTCGATCTCGGGGCCGATCGCATCGCGTACCGCCGCGATGATCTCGATGGCGAGATTGCGCTCGGCTCGTTCCAGTTCGCCCATCCCGGGACCGAAGGGGTCGAACTTCAGTGCGGAGTACCCCTGCTCGACAACACCGATCGCCTTCTCCGCGAATGACTCGGGCGTTCGCGGCCCCGTGTACCACCCGTTGGCATAGACACGGACCTTGTCACGGCATGCGCCGCCGATGAGTCGGTATGCAGGAACTCCCAGGAACTTGCCTTGAATGTCTAGCAGCGCGTGGTCAATGCCACTGAGCACGATCCCGCCGGTGTCGCCACCGCGGAAGTAGTCGCCCTGATACATCCTGAGCCAGATCTCCTCCGTGTCGAAGGGATCCGCGCCCAGGAGGTGACGGTCGGCCATATTGCGCGCGAGTGCGCAGGTTTCCTGCGGGCGGAACGGGTGGGTAATTTCGCCGACTCCGGTGAGTCCTTCGTCGGTGGTGAGCCGAACGTAGCTGAAGTCGCGCCACGCAGTTCCGAGCGTTAGCGTTTCGACCTTGCTGATTCGCCCCGCACCGGTTGCTTTGCGAGTCTTGTTGACGGTGAACACGAATACTCCGTTCGGTAGTGGCGAATGCCGTTCGCCTGTCAAATATTGGATGGTTCACAGCGCCGCGTCAATAGCCGTGTCGAAATTTGCTCCCGCCGCCCCACCTCAGCCCACAGCTCCCGCTGGCAGCGTCCGAGAACCCTCCGAGGTGTTCCAGGAGGGCGCGCAAGGGTGCCCACGATGGGCTCGAGGCGCGCAGCTCGAGACGCCGACGCCGAGACCGCCGAACGGATCGGCGCCGGTCACCACCAACTCAGCGACATCCTCGTATGACCAGCGATAACGGTACTCGCGGCATGACTAACCGCCAGGTCGACGGTCGAATAGTCGACGATTCACCAGGCCTTTTGCTGGGCATCGAACCCGACCCCGTCGACAGGCCGTGCCGCCCTTCATGCTCGGCTCGTCGTCGACCTCGGACCCGGGGTTGACATCGCCGCGCCCGAGGTCTCGAAGATCAATCCGCGCCTACCTCGACGGGGAGACAGGCGCCCTCTCGGTTCAGATCTCAGAGCCCCTCGAGGTGGCGCGAGAGTCGCTGCGCGTGAGAGCGCACTGCCTCGCCCAACCGATGAATATCTTTCTCCTGCATGGAGACCCGCAGGCCGGTCGCGCTGATCGCTCCGACGTTGGACCTGCGATGATCCCATACGGGCGCACCGATACACACGATGCCTTCGGCATCTTCTTCGCGATCGACGGCGTACCCGCGTTGCCGCACTTCGGCGAGACTGGCGATCAGGTCGTCAACATCGGTGATCGTTCTCGAGGTTCGGCGGGGCAGGCCGGAATCGCTGACGATCTCACCCACGCGCGAGTCGGGCAGCTGAGCGAGTATCGCCTTGCCGACGCCGGTGCAGTGCAACAGTTCCCGGTCGCCCATCTTGAGATCGAACCTCACCTGGCCGGGAGCGTCGACCTGGCCGACGATAACCGCGGCATCGTTTTGGTAGGCGGCGACCCGGGACGACAGCCCCGTCTGCTCCGTCAGCGACCGAAGGAATGGCATCGCCGCATCGCGTAGCGAGGTCTGCGCGAGTGCGTGATGGCCGAGAAGCGCCAGCGCGAAGCCCAAGCGATAGACGCGTCCCGCGCCCTGCCCGTCGGATATGACGAAACCCCGCTCGACCAGGGTGTACAGGGTGGCGAAGGTGGCGCTCTTAGACGCGCCTATCTGCGCCGCGACCTCGGTGACGGTCAACCCCTTGCCGGCATCCTTGATGACCTCGAGTGCGTCGATCGCACGATCGAGACTCTGGACGCGATAACGCGATTCGTTCGGAGCCACCGAACGAGAGTCGCACTTTGGAGGGGATTTTCAAAATCGATTGACATTGCCCGACGCCAGACCGCATGATTCGTGTGGACCGAACGCGCTTCGGGTCAGCCGAAACAAAGGGGTACGTATGCAAATGGCAGGTGGCGTTCTACCGGTACTCGCGACGCCGTTTGACCGGCACAGCGAGATTGACAGAACTCAGCTCGAGCGGCTCGTCGACTGGCAGTACGAGCAGGGAGCCGACGGCGTGACGATCGCCATGGTCTCCGAAATTCTGCGACTCAGCGTGAGCGAACGTGAGTCGCTCGCCGCAGCTGTGGTGGCCGCAAGCGCGGACCGCGGCAGTGTCGTTGTCAGCGTTGGCCACGAGAGCACGCACCTGGCGACTCGCCTGGCGAAGAGCGCGGAGACCACCGGCGCAACCGCCATTATGGCGATTCCGCCAATCTCGGTGCCGCTGGCGGACGACCAGCTCTTGGGCTATTTTTCGGCGATCGCCGACTCGACCGTCCTGCCGTTGATCGTGCAGGACGCGAGCGGATACGTCGGCACCCCGATGTCGATCTCCTTGCAGGCGCGACTGCTGGAAGACTTCGGTGCCGAGAAGATTCTCTTCAAACCCGAAGCGGTTCCGCTCGGCCCACGCCTGACCGCGTTGATGGATGCAACGGGCCAGCGTGCCCAGGCCTTCGAAGGCAGCGGAGGAAGCGCGCTGATCGACACTTACCCGCGTGGTGTCGTGGGGACGATGCCCGGATCGGATCTCACCTGGGCCGTCAAGGCTCTCTGGTATGCGCTGGAGAACAAGCAGGTCGCCCGTGCGGACGAGATCCACTCGGCACTGTTGCCGCTGGTAAGCCTCAGCCCGGGGCTCGACACCTACATCGCGGTCGAGAAGTATCTGCTGCACAAGCAGAACGTCTTGGAAACGCAATACGTACGTGAGCCGGCCTCCTACCGGATCGACGAGGCCACCAGGATCGTGGCCGATCGGATGTTCGACCAGCTGAACCACGTTGTGCGCGGAGGCAAGAAGTGAAAGCCCTGGTACTCGAGGAGTTCGGCCGGTTGGTTATCGAGGACCGTCCGACGCCGACGGTCGGACCGGACGAGGTCCTGCTCAAACTCACGGCCACCGGGATTTGCGGCTCCGACCTACACGGGTACACCGGGGAAAATGGTCGCCGGGTACCCGGCCAGGTCATGGGACACGAATCTGTCGGCTACGTCGCCAGGTGTGGCGCCGATGTGGACGACGTCCCGGTCGGGAGTCTTGCGACGTTCAATCCGGTGCTTTCATGTGGAAGCTGCTCCGGTTGCGATTCGGGCAATGACCACCATTGCGGAGATCGGCGAGTGATCGGTGTGGATCCGCAGATCTCCGCGGGATTCGCGGAATACGTTGCTGTCCCAGCCAGGAATATCACCCTGCTGCCAGCCGAGTTCCCCGCCGAATATGGTGCGTTGATCGAGCCGCTGGCGGTCGGCTTCCATGCCGTCGCTCGTGGAGCCGTCCAACCCGACCAGTGCGTACTGATCATCGGGGGCGGGCCTATCGGTCAGGCCGCGGCGATCGCAGCGAAGCACGCCGGCGCGTTGGTCACCGTCAGCGAGCCGAACGCGGCGAGGAGGGCGCTGTGCCGCAGGCTTGGAGCTCACGCAATTGACCCCGTATCGAGCACCTTGGACGAGGAGATGCGCCGACACACGGGGCGCCTCGCCGATGTGACCATCGATGCGGTGGGACTGTCGGCCACGATCGGGGCGGCCCTGTCAACCACGCGAGTGGGCGGAAACGTGGTTCTCGTCGGTATGGCGAGCCCGTCGATCGAACTCGCTGCCTTCACCGTCAGCACCGCCGAGCGCGCGTTAATTGGATCGTTCTCGTATTCCCCCAACGAGTTTCGGGCAGCGGCCCAATGGGCGACCGAACATCCGGACACGTTGTCCATCCTCGTCGAGCGACGAGTATCCCTGCCCGAAGCTCCAGCAGCGTTCGCGCAGTTGGCCTCCGGAGATCTCACTGCAGGAAAAGTGCTCGTCCTGCTGCAACCGACAGTCGAAAATAAGAGTTAGGTAGCGAGAATGCAGCTTCAAAGGCTAGGCACCCCAGGCCATGAGATCCCGGTCGCCAAAGGCGACGACGGGGCGATCTATCGACTTGATTCGATGACCTCGGATATTGACGGAGCGTTCCTGGCAGAGAACGGCATCGTGCGAGTGCGTGAGGCTCTCGAGGCAGGCCATCTCGTTCCAGCGTCGGAAGAACTCCGCAGCGCACGAATCGGTGCACCGATCGCGCGACCGGGCGCAATCGTGTGCGTCGGGCAGAACTACGCGGCACATGCCGCGGAGTCGGGCGACAACCCGCCGGAAACTCCCATCATCTTCTTCAAACACCCCAACACGATCGTTGGACCATATGATCCGGTACCGCTGCCGCCCGGCAGCGAAAAAACCGATTGGGAGGTCGAACTGGGCGTGGTGATCGGAAAACGAACGAGCTACCTCCGGTCCATCGACGAGGCTATGGCCCACATCGCCGGGTACGTAGTCAGCAACGACGTGTCCGAACGTGCGTTCCAGCTCGAGCAGTCCGGCGGTCAGTGGTCGAAGGGCAAGAACTGCGCGAACTTCAATCCGCTGGGACCGGCGCTCGTTTCCGCTTCCGAGGTGGACTCCAGTTGCCTCGGGCTTCGATCCTGGGTCAACGGTGAACCCCGTCAGGATTCGAACACGAAGGACATGATCTTCTCGGTTCCTTACCTCATTTGGCACCTGTCGCAGTACATGGTCTTGGAACCCGGCGACCTGGTGAACACCGGCACACCGGAGGGCGTAGCGCTCTCGGGACGCTTCCCATATCTCCGCGCCGGTGACGTGGTTGAGATCGAGATCGACACGATGGGACGTCAGAGGACCCAGTTCGAGGGCTAACGGCAAGCCACCTCATCGGGACTGGTGAGGCGACCGTGCGCAGCGGAGGTGGCCGGTCGCCGAAGCGGTCGGATCGGCTCGAGCAGGTCAAAGCCGAGGTTCACCGTCGAGAAGGCACGTAGCCGGCTGCTCGTCGATCTTGTCGGCACCGACGTAGATGTGGTGTCGCCGGCCTTGTCTCAATGCCTCGGGCTGACGCGGATTTTCGATGTCCCGGCACCAACGGCACCGTTGCCGGGCGGGCCAGAGATGGCGGCTCACATGCGGTCGAGGAGGGTGGCTACTCGACGCAGTGATCAGTTTTCACGTGCCGTCGATAGTCATAAGCAATCAACCGATGGGTCTGGCTGATGAGTCTGGCTGATGAGTCTGGCTGCAGGCCTGAGGATGCCGGTGGCAACGGGGAGGGAGGTGATCGTGGGTTGATGTCGACGAGCAGTGTGACCATGTGGTCTGAATCTGAATGGCCAATTGTTCGTGTGGTGAGCGACGGATCGATTCTCTTGTTCTGTTGCGCGAGGTTTATGTGTTGAGGAGCTGGTTGACTACGATGGTGTCGCTCTGGAGTTGAGCGACCTGATGTGAACAAACCGAATGAAAATCGATGGATCGTTGAGGAAACTGCCAGGTCAACAGTGTGCTCCCCGCGCACGCGGGGATGATCCGGTTTGGGCGTCGGCAATTCGGTCGGTGGTCTTGTGCTCCCCGCGCATGCGGGGATGATCCGGATTCCAACCGGATCGCTGAGCAGCATCGCGCATGCGGAGTCTGTCAAACCGGATGAGACGGTTCAGGCTGCTTGTTCTGTGTCGGTGTTCTTCTTCGGTGGCGGGTTGATCCAGACTGCTGCTGGCAGTTTCGGCGGAATCGGTCAGGGTTGGCGGTGTAGGCGGCAGTGAGGGTTTCCGTGTGCTTGGCTCGGATCGCGCTGGCGGTGCCGTTGTGGACCGATGCCGGGGTGTAGGCCGATCCCGGAGTGGCGGTTTCGGTGCTGTAGTAGTCAAAGAACCTGTCGCAGAATCGTTTTGACTCGTTGGTGGAGGAGAACCGTTCTGGGAACGCCGGGCAATACTTCAGGGTGAAGCCGCTTTCGGAAAAGGGGGTTGTCATTACTCACGTGTGGGCGTGACAGGCTGCGGGTGATACCGAGGTCGACCAACAATTGTGCGACGTTCTTGCTGGTCATCGAGGTTCCGCTGTCGGAATGAACATGGGCGGCACGACGCCGTCGTTGGCGGCGAACGCCTCGCGCATGAACTTCGCCGCAGCCACCGCCGACTCGGCCGGCACCAGCATGTGGTGAATGACCTTGCGGGAGAAGATATCCAGCATCACCATCAGGTCGTAGTAGACGCCCTGGAACGGTCCCTTCAATTCCGTGATGTCCCGGACGGCCTGTAGCTCCGGAGCTGAGAGTGCTGCCGTCGATCGGCCCGAGCCCAAAGGGGGCCTGCGATGTTGCCGTCGCTACCAGCCGACCCCGCCCCGAACCAGAACTTCCGGTGTCGGCTGGTGAAGCCACGGGCGATGGGCGATGTCATCGGAGCCTATGCCGAGGAGTTGCAGCCCTGTCGCGAGGACTCCGGCGAGCGATGGGTTCGGAGTTTGCCCGCCGGCGTTGGGTCGCTGCTCCTGGCTGAACCGGTTCGAGCGCTCTTCGTGGTTCATTGAATCCTCCGAATATCGAACCGCCCGTAGAATTCGGCGCCGGCGCGGACTCCGCTGCCTGCTTATTTATGTTCATGGATATTCTGCATTTGAGATGTTTGATCGCGAACCAAACCCGCACGCCGCGTATGGCCGTTCTATAGTGCCGCAGGCGGCATCATCCCACCTTCTGGATGTTCCATGCCGCACGGAGCAGGCTGGGTGCCAGGCTTCGGTGATTGGCTGACACGGTTGTCCAGATGCGCTCACCTATCGAGCGTTCGTAGCGAATGAACGTTGCCAGTGAGGCGTGATCGTCGTCGACCTCGATGACGAGACTGCCGGTGAGCATCCAGGAATGGGAACTGAGAGTGATCCAGGTGTCACCGCGATCGACAATCGGCCAATAGGCCACCTGCTCGGGCGAGGATCGCCATGCGAGCCGCAGGCCGAGCAGGACTCGCCAGATGGCCTGTCCCTTGAGGCCCGCGGCGTCTTCGAGTGACGCCCGCGCCCACTGTTCCGGCGACCCGATCGCAGCAGCGTTCGTTGTGAGTGTGAACTGGTCGATGTAGTCGGGATCGGCGGTTGTGCTGTGCGCACGGATCGACTCGGAAACCTCATGCTGTTGGAAGGCGATCGGCTGGGATTCTTTTTCGGTCGAGTGATCTCGATGATCGGTTGTCATTTTGATGACCTCGCACTTCTGATATACGGTTGCGTATATCAGAAGGTTAGTTCATTTATACGGTTGCGTATAGATGTCTGATCTGTGAAGGGAGGCATGCCATGGGTGCGACGCGAACACCAAGCGATAGGTGGATCGAGGAAGGGTTGCGGGCGCTGGCAAGTGGCGGTCCCGACGCGGTCCGAATCGAAGCGCTTGCGAAGACGCTCGGGGTGACGAAGGGCGGATTCTACGGTTACTTCACCGACCGGAACGCACTGCTGGAAGCAATGCTGGATACCTGGGAACGGCGCAGTGTCGACGACGTGCTCGACCGCGTCCGGCACGACGACGGCGACGTCCGAAGGAAGATGCAGTTGGCCGGAGCGCTCACCTTCTCCGCGGACCTGCTGCCGATCGACCTTGCGATCCGCGACTGGGCTCGGCGCGACGAGAACGTCGCCGCCCGGCTGCGTCGCGTCGACAACGAACGCATGCAGCTGCTCCGCGACATGATCGGCACCTTCTGCACCGACCCGGTCGATATCGAAGCCCGCAGTCTGCTCGCCTTCTGCGCGCGGATCGGTGAGCACTTCTTGGTCGCCGATCATGGCGTCGGGGCGGCCCGCGACGAGGTCTGGGCCCACGCCGCCGCCATCATATTCGGGCAACCATCCGGCGACAGCGATCGGTGAACTGCTCAACCGGCTTTCTCACGCCCTGCCGGACCGTGTGCGGGTCGTCGCAGCCGACGGCACGCTTTTCGGCGATCTGGTAACAGCAGTCACGCTGGGCGGTCGGACCGTCTCTGTTCCCGCATGGTGGCGGACGCTGCTGGGGGCGTGCCGCCGGTGGTCCGGATGTCGAGCCGTGGACCGCGCCGGGTCGGCGCGACGAATTCTGTGCTCTCCCACCGGCTTGCGTCGAGATCGAAATCTTCCGTGATGAGGTCATCCGGTATGCCACGGGCGCAGATTGTGCGCCCGCGCGCCACGCACCCTGACTATCGAATCCACTCACCGCGAATCTGCCGCGTCTACGGTACTGGACCCGCCGTCCGCCGAGCGCGGTTCGGGAACGCGTCCGCTATGTCGTTTGAGTTGCTGCACGGTCTCCTGCGGACGGAATGGTTTTCTCTTCGGCCCTTCTGCGCGGCACGGTGAATATGGCGATTACACAGAGGATTGCCACAGCGAAGCATGACAGCGTGTACCAGAGATTACCGAGGGGGTCTCCCGCACTTGTCAAACCGTCGGTGGCGTCGAGGAAGTCGGGCAACGCGGTCACCCAGAGTAACGCCATGACGCACAGGTACACCACGCTGTAGATGCGGACGAGGTCGTTTGTGTAATGCGGAGCATTCGACTCGTCACGCCGTAGCCGAAGCCATTGGCGAGTGAGAATCGGGACAGCGACAATGGCGACAATGACCAGTTCGGCCGCGTATAGAAATCCCCGCAACGTGGTGCTGCCGGCACCGAACAGCGTTGCGGGCATTGGCAAAATGGCTGTACCCAAAGAACCGAGTATGCCGATAACGACAGTTCGCCAGACCAACTGTGGTCCGGAGAAGGTCTGGCCCTGGTCGACGTGGCGGCCGACGAATAACTGGACACAGAACGCGAGAGACATCGGCCACAAAGCCGCGAATACCACCACACTCGGAAGTGGTACCGAATCGAACATCGGTTGATTTATCGGGTTGTCGGTCGACCACTCCCACCACCGTAACTGCGGTCCGAGATGGTCGAAGATCTCATAGAAGGCGTGGTGGACGAAGCCGACGCAGACCGCGCCGACAAGAACCCCGTACCGGCGGAATACCCCCAGCGTTCTGACGATCTCGAAGGCCAATGTGGCCATCAATGGGTAGATCGCGACGATATACAACGGGAGTCGGCCCCACAGGAAGTCCACGGTGAAGACATTGTGCGCGAACATCGTGTCGACGTGCGCCTCGATACCGAAGGCCGCGGGAAAGTATAGGGGTGGTTCGATAACGAAGAGGTATGCGGTTGCGCCGAACCACACCACCAGATTGGTGGGGTCGCCGTGCCGGCGCAAGCGCACGATCGCGTATATCAGCGCCAGTATTGCGCCCAGGATGATAGTGAATTCGAGTACTGGCAGCGTCCAGTTTTCCAACCCGAAAGGATTTCGCAGTTCGACGAGGCCACCGGCCTCCCGGCACGAGAAGCCGAGTGCCGTCGCGAGCCGTTCGAAAGTGGGTGCGCAGTGATCGGTCATCAGTTCACCTGCCGTGATGCGGCGGTGTACCAGTGCGATACGTCGTAGCCGGCTTTGTAGCGCTCGAACCAGACGTCGGCGAGTACGGGTAGTTTCTCGTGGTCGGGGTTGTGCTTCGGCAGCTGACTGCGGACGACGCCTACCAGCGCGGTGAGTTGCTCGCCGAGTGGTAGATCGTCGAAGGCGCGCGGCATGGGGCCGTTGTCTTCCGTGGGTAGCCGCAATGCCTTACGCAGTTTCGTCTTGCGCCGGTGGGACGCGAACATCGATAGTGCGTCGATCTTCCGATCCTCCAGTGGGACATGCTTGTTGAAGCCTGCGCACGCCAATCTGATCACCTTCATCACGTGCCCGAATATCGACGGAGCCATGCGCATCCGGTAGACATCGCTTCCGACAACGGACTCGAAGATGATGAGCGCGGAACTCCGATGTTCGACTTCCTCGACGAAATGCCAGATGAACAATGACGCGACGCGGTCGTCTCCCGGTCGGAACAGGGTCGAATCATTGTCGAGCATCAGCTTGAACACCGGGGTGAAGGTCGCCTCCAAGTCGGCGGTATAGGCAAGTCGGTAGTTGACCGAGGTGTTCACGGTGAGGCTGTCGAATTCCGCGATTACCGCGTTGAGAGTCTCCTTGAGCCCCGGGTATCGCTTGATCAGACCGTTGGCGTGTTGGCGATGGGCAGTGGAGTGTTGCCCCTCCTGCCGCACGAATGCGTCGGCTTCCTCCGCGACCGCGGAATCGGTTATCAGTGGCATGGTCTCGCGAATCATGTTGACGATCATCTTTTCGAAGCCGATCGCCAGGAAGGACACCGCATTGGCCATCGACGAGAAGGCCGGATTCTGTTCGTTCCACAGGAAGGGCACGTCGTAGTCCGCGAACGCGAAACGCATCTTTCGGACTTGTAGCTCGGTCACTGGGCTGTACCTCGTCATTCAGAGTGGTCTGGTCCGGTGGTTGCGCTTGGATGTTCCGCAGCGACAATGGCTGAGATCATACATACAACTGTCGATGTGTATGATCAAAATCGGCGCAGGGGTCTCGAATCGCAGGACGGGAGGTGGGCTGGCCTCGTGATACCGTCGAGCCCCTGAACCTGGACAGTCGGCGGGATTCCCGCTGCGGGGTTTGCGCATGAGGGACATGATTCGAGCCGAGGAAGCGGGCAGTGGCAGGAAGGCGTGGGTGGGGCGGTAGTCCGCCGGACAGCGATGAAGACGCGTCTCGTCGAATTGTCGCCGCTGCCGTCGATCTGATCGGACAAACGAGTTCGGAGATCAGCATTGCCGAGGTCGCGGATTCGCTCGGCGTCATCCGGCAGACGGTGTACCGATACTTTCCCAGTGCGGACGCTCTGATGCGGGCGGCGGCAATCGCGTCGGTCGCTGGTTTTCTCGATCGGCTGACGCAGCAGGTCAGTGGTATCGAAGACCCCGTCGAAGCGATGACCGAGGGCGTGGTTTACACGCTGGCCGAGGTCCGCCGAACACCCCATCTGGGGATTCTGCTGTCGAGTACGTATTCGAATGTCCAGCCCGACAGCCTCACCTCCGAAGAGGCGCAAAGCTTCGGAATGACGATGATCAAGCGCTTCGATATCGATTGGGCGCACTACGGATACGACGACGCGTCTCTTCAAGAGCTTGTCGAGTACGTCCTGCGAACGATGCAATCGTTCTTCGCGTCCCCGGGCAATCCGCCGCGCAGCGAGGATGAGCTGCGGCGGTACTTACGCCGCTGGATGGGAGCGGCGATTATCGCCCAAATGAAGCCACCCGCGAGCGCTCGAGTGGTCACGCCCGGGGCCGCGGTCTAATCGACGGCGGGTAGCACGTTGTCGCGGTATTCGCCCGGAATGTTGCCGGGTGGCTGGTAGATCGCGATGATGTAGGTCTAGCCGGGATCGTCGGAGTCGGGTGCGAGCACGCAGGCTCGGGTGACGCCGACACTGGTGGTCGCCTTCCAGACCATTTGTGTGAAGTTCTCGGTCCCCGGGGCCGGATCGCCGGTGCCGTACTCGTAGTGCTGTTGCTCGTTCTTCCAGAAGTCGACGGCGTCGGCGGCAGGTGTCGGTTCGGCGTCGTCACTGCTGGCGAGGAATAGGTTTTCGCCGTACTTCGCGTCCAGATCCTTATGGGACACCGAGCCGTTGTCCGCGTGGAATCGGACGCGTCGGAGTTTCGCGGCACCGCTCGTCAGGGATCAACCGGGTGTCTGCACCGTCGGCGAACCACACCGTCGGCGATTGGCGCGGTTGATCGCCGCGGGGATGGTTCAGCGCAGTTCCTGAATGCGAAGCAGGTTGCCCGCGGGATCGCGGAAGGAGCAGTCACGTACCCCATACGGCTGGTCGGTCGGCTCCTGGACGACCTCGGCGCCGCCGGCTTGCAGCCGCTCGAATACATCGTCGAGATCCTTGGCGGCCAGGTTGATGCTGGCATAGGTGCCCTTGGCCATCATTTCGGCGATGGTGCGGCGCTCGCCGTCGGTGATGCCGGGGTCGGCGGCAGGCGGGTGCAGAACGATGGACGTGTCTGGCTGTCCGACGGGGCCTACCGTGATCCAGCGCAGCCCGTTGTATCCGACGTCGTTACGCACTTCGAAGCCGAGGGTGTCGCGATAGAAAGCCAGGGTCGCGTCCGGGTCGTCATGGGGGAGGAAGGTCTGGTAAATGATGATGTCCATGACGGCTACGTTAAGTGTGGCTCGCGGGTCGGCGCTTCTCGATTCCTGATTGGTTGCCGTCGATCGGCGAGATCCGCCCGGCTAGGTGTTGCGGGTCAGGAGGTTGTCGACGGCCGGGGTGGTACTGCTACCTACCGCGAAGCGGTCGAGACGATCGTTGGCCTTATTTCGCAACCGGATGGGCCCATCATCGAAATCGGTTCCGGCGGTAGGGCGTTGACGCTGCCCCGGCAAGCCCTGCGCGGGGCGATGGGTCCGGCCTCAGCCACCGACGTACGCAGCCGAGTACTTGCCGGTCAACGTACTACCCATCGATGGGTCTGCGTCTCTCGGTGCGGATGAGGGCTGTCAGGGCGTCGAGGACTCGTTCCAGGCCGAAGGCCCAGGCGTGGTCGGGGCTGTAGGCAGCGTTCATCGCCGCGCCGGCGGCGGCGCCTACCTGCTGAGCCAGCGGGTAGGAATCGCCGAGATAGCCGGCCAGGCGCTGGTTCCAGGCGAGCCAGACCTCGGCCGTGTCCGCTGCATGCGGGTCTGGGCGATGGGCCTGAGCGGAAGCCCGAACGAAGTCCGCGACGAACGTCAGGGCCGCGTCGCGGTCGATGTCGCTCAGCCCGGTGCCGTCGAAGGCGTGTAGTTCGTGGTCGTACTTGGCGATAGTCCCGGGCCCCAGCGAGGAGCGCTGGTCGGTCACATCCAGCAGCCAGCAGTGCGCGGCGTAGAGGGCCAGGTCGGCCTCGGCGATCTGCCACACCCGCTCCTGCCAGAGCTCGGACCCGTACGGCGGCCGCGGCTGGCGAGCGTGCACGGCATCGATCATAAGGACCAGCAGGTCATCACGAGATCCGACGTGCGTGTAGACAGCCATCGTCGAGATGCCCAGGTCCGCGGCCAGACGGCGCACTGTCACAGCATTCAGGTTCTCTGCGTCGGCCAGCCCGATCGCTGCGTCCACGGCCTCCGACGTCGTCACTTTCGCGCGCGGTCCACGGGCGCCGCCCTGCGGGGCGGCTGAGTGGTCGCGCCACAGTAGGTCGATCAGCTCGTGAGCCATATGGCGCCTCCGGGTTGGGAATACTCTTGGAATCCATTACCTTATACATTGCACAAGGTTTGTCTACTGGGAGGCTCCGTATGAAGATCACCGCCACCGCTCTGTCCCTGAACGTCCCTGACCCTGACGCCTCGGCCGCCTTCGCCAAGCAGAACTTCGGGTTCATCGAGGCGATGTCCGCGGACGGCTTTATATCTCTGACCCACCCCGATGCCGGGCTCAATGTGGTCCTTCTGCGCACCGGCCTCGGCTCGTTCAAGCCGGAGTCGATCGCCGGATCGGCCGGGCAAGGCACGCTCGTGGTGTTCGTCGTCGAGGATGTTGACGCCGAGTTCGCCCGCATCTCTGCCGCCGGCGCCACGGTGGTCACCGAGCTGGAGACCGAGCCGTGGGGTGAGCGCTACTGCCAGTTCTCCGACCCCAACGGCATCGTGTGGCAGCTCGTGCAGTGGGTCTGACCGCCCCATGTCGACCACCCGCGCAGAACGAGACGGCCCGAGCGAGCGAATTTGATCACGCCGCAGGACGCACTGTCGACTCCCACGTCGCGTCGTAGCGACCGCCACCATCATTGACGGTCGCCCGACCAGATGGGAAGGGGGCCGAGCCGGAGTCGCCGGGTCGGTCCCTGGTCGTCAGTCTCGCTGGCGGTGGGTGTTTGTCGCCTGTCTTGCCGCTGTGCTCTCGGTCGCGGCGACTGTTACATGCTGTGAGCTGGAGCAGTCGCAGCTCCCGAGAACTTGGGGCGTGCGAAATCGGCGCGCACGGAGTTGACGATGGACGAGTAGGTCTCGCCTGACTGCGGTTCGCCGAACAGCGCCGATGCCGGTAAGTCGAGCGGTACCGTGTTTTCTCGTCGACGGGAGGCGAACATGGACGAACTCGGAAAGCGTGTGCTGAACGCCGTGGAGCGCACGATGGGCCGTGACGGGACGGGCGTGATCACCGTGGAGTCCGTTGGCTACGTGCAATGGATGACCGGCGACGAGGGCATTCGCGTCGAGGTGGTCGATCCTGGCCGTCAACGATCGCGGTCGCTGTGGCAGCGGCTGCGTGGGCGCGCCGATATCCCGGCCGAGCCGGCCTACAGCGATGAACAGATAGCCACCCTCACCCGTCTCGGGTTTACTCGTGGAACACAGAGCTACGAACTCGAAATGGGCGCAAGCGATCTCGTCCGTGATCGGCTGGTGCGTACCATCGTTTCCGCTCTGCGCGATGTCCTCGAGATCGATGACCCGTCGGTGATCGCGGTCGAGACTTGGTGAACGCTCGCGAGCATGGCACGCCATCGCGGCGAAAGGCCCGTCCCGTCGCGCACTGACGGGTGCGGCGCGATCACTGGATTGTGAGCTGCCGAACATCTAATTGCTTAGTACAGGTAACTAGAATAAAGTTGCATGCTGCAAGCAATTAACCTCGTACGTTGGAGTGGACATGGCAGTGTCATCCGATACGGCACAGAGCCTGATCCGGGAGCTCTACTTGATCAGCCGCGCGATCCGTGTGGCCCTGCTGCATTCGGAGGAAGGGCACCTGCTTCCGGGTGGCATCGGTGTGCTCGGCACTCTCGATTCCAAGGGCTCGTGTCGTCAGGTGGATCTGGCGGTGGACCTGTGTATCAGCCCATCGGTGTTGAGCAGGCACGTCACGGAGTTGGTCGGCTCCGGGTTGATCAGCCGTCACGCCGATCCCGACGATGGCAGGGCGACCCGCATCCAGGTCACCAACGAGGGGCGTGACCTGCTCGCGCGCATTCGGATGTCGCGGGCACAGGGCTTGCGCAGCGCCCTCGCGGATTGGAGTGAGGACGAGGCCGAGCAGGCTTGCGCCGGAATTCAGAAGCTCAGGAACTCACTGACCGCGCACGCGCACCGCACCGCGGTGAGCGCGGATCAGCCCGTTTCGCAACAGAGCGCCGCAGCTACAGAGAGTCAGGAAGTGAATGTCTAGTTCAGTCGAGGCGGTGACGCGGCGCGATCCGAGTGCGATGACTCACCGCGAAATCCTGGAAGCGATGACGGGGCTGCTCGCGGCGCTGTTCACGGCGCTGCTGAGCACCACTATCGTCGCGACGGCGCTGCCCACCATCATCGGAGATTTGCACGGGTCGCAGACCGCGTATGCCTGGGTCATCACGGCGGCACTGCTGGCCAACGCCGCGTCAACGCCGATCTGGGGCAAGTTCGCCGATCTGTTCAACAAGAAACTGCTCGTGCAGTCGGCCATCATTATCTTCGTCGTCGGCTCGATCGTCGCGGGCTTCGCAGGCAATATGGCCATGCTGCTGATTGCCCGCGTTGTCCAAGGGATCGGCATGGGCGGGTTGACCGCGCTCGTGGTCGCGATCATCGGCTCCATTGTGGCGCCGCGCGAACGCGGACGGTACTCCGGCTACATGGGCGCCGTGATGGCGGTTTCGATGTCCGGTGGCCCCATTCTCGGTGGTGTCATCGTCGATAGCTCGCTGGGCTGGCGCTGGTGCTTCTTCGTGTGCGTGCCGCTCGCGGTGATCGCGTTGTTCCTGTTGCAGCGAACTCTGCGTCTGCCGACCGAGCGCAAGGACGGGGTGTCGATCGATTGGCTCGGCGCCGCACTGCTGACCGGCGGTGTGTCGGTACTGCTCATCTGGGTTTCGTTCGCCGGGAAGGCCGGTTACTACGCCTGGTTGTCCCGTGAGTCGGCGCTCTACGTCGCCGCGGGTGTGCTGCTGCTGGTGGCAACTGTATGGGTCGAGTCACGCGCCAAGGCGCCGATCATCCCCTTGCGGATCATCACCGAACGCACCACTGGCCTGGCGATCATCGCCTCGATCGCGGTCGGTATCGGGATGTTCGGCGCGACTACCTTCCTGGGGCAGTACTTCCAGACCGCGCGCGGATATTCGCCGACCGTGGCAGGTGTGCTGACCATCCCCATGGTGGCGGGCACGCTGGTCGCGTCGGTTGTCTCGGGGCAGTTGATTACTCGTTTCGGTAAGTGGAAGCGGTTCGTGGTCGCCGGGGGCGCGCTGTTGGTGGTCGGATTCGGGCTGCTCTCGACGATCGATCACGCGACGAGTATCTGGCTGGTCGGCTTCTACATCGCCATTGTCGGGCTCGGCATGGGCATGATGATGCAGAATCTCGTGCTGGCCGTACAGAACACCGTGAGCGTGCACAATATCGGCGCGGCGTCGAGCAGTATCGCGTTCTTCCGCACCATGGGTGGAGCGATCGGGGTATCGGTGCTCGGTTCGGTGCTGGCGACCCGGGTTGGCGAACTATCGGCGCAGGGATTCGCCGAGCTCGGCATTCCCGCCGGCTCCTCAGGCGGCGGCAGCCTGGATCTGGGGGCCTTGCCCGGACCGGTGGTCGCGATCGTGCGCGCCTCCTACGGCGACGCGACCGGGCGGATATTCCTCATCGCCGCCGCCATGACGGTCGTCGCGCTCGTCGCGACCGCGCTGCTGCCGAACAAGCCGCTGCGTCGCACGATCGACATCGACCCCACCCTCGACCCGATGCGCGCGGAGGCTGACACCGAGTCCGCCGAGATGGACCGCGAGGGTGAACTGGAACCGGCTCTGCGCGCGTAGTTACCGGATTCCAGCGCGAAAACTAGGGAACCATCGGATAGAGCACCGGCCCCGGCCGGTGCTCTATCCATATATGCGAGCAGCTCCGGGCGATTACCGGAACCGGTAGTGCGCCTTGGGCTTCGGTATCCCACCGTCGGCCGATGGATGCGACGCTGCGAATGGGCGTAGGGGGCTGGTGGCTGGGGCGCCATGAAACCTGGTATCGCCGCAGGCACTCTGGTGCGTGAGACCGCCGTGGGCGACAACTAGCATGGGGCGCCGTGGGTGCGAGTGCGGGAATCGAGATGGTGGCCATCGGCGAGGGGCAGGTGACGCTGTCGGATCGGCGGACGCAGCGCAGTTGGCCGGTTACCGTCGCGGCGTGTGAGGTGGCGGCGTTCCCGATTACCCAGGCGCAGTATGCGGAGGTCACAGGGGAGCGCCCGAGCGCCGCGCGGGGCGATCGGCGGCCGGTCGAGGGCGTGTCGTGGTGGGATGCGATCGGCTTCTGCAATGCCGCGTCGCTATTGGAAGGGTTGACACCCGCGTACCGCCTTCAAGACGATGAACAGGTCGAATGGGACACCGTCGCCGACGGATACCGGTTGCCGGCCGAAGCGGAGTGGGAGTACGCGTGCCGGGCCGGAAGTAATGGGCCACGTTATGGGCCGCTCGATGAGATTGCCTGGTACGGCGGCAATTCCGATGATCGCAGTCACGAGGTGGGCGGTAAGCGGCCCAATGCGTGGGGCTTCTACGACATGCTGGGCAATGTATGGAATTGGTGCTGGGATATCTACGACGCCGAGGTGTACGGCGAATACCGGGTACTGCGCGGTGGCGGATGGTCCGACCAGCAGTGGAGCTGCCGCGCGTCGGTCCGCCGTCGCAGCCATCCCACCTTCCGAATCGACGATGTGGGGTTCCGCGTCGCCCGGTCGCTGACTTGCCCGTCACCGACTTCCAGCAACTGCCACACCCGTCTGCACGCGACGCGAAGTCGGCCGTGACGAACGGCTCATCTGGTGGGCCAGCTATCGGAAGTGCCTCGGTGGCGGCGCATTTGGCGTCTTCTGAAGAAGACCTCCTCTACCGAGATCGTGGGGATCTGGGACGTGATCGCGGCCATGTGAGTATCGAGTTGGAGTTCGTGGATGTGCAGTTCCAGACCGGCTCGGCGCTCGGGAGGCAGTCGGGCCCATACCGCGCCGATTCGGGTGTGCACGCTGGTGTCGCCGCTGGCGAGCACTTGGAGTAGCTGCGGCCATAGGCCGGTTTCGGCAGCGATCGAGGGCAGAGTGGCCACGGACGAGTCCGATAGGTCGGCGACCAGGCGTGCGACAATTTGCTGAATTCCGGTGTCGCTGCGCTGTATCAGCAGCAGTAGTCCGCGCCA
>NZ_JAJFZM010000007.1 GCF_020733705.1 Nocardia australiensis | reverse complement strand
GCTCATGGCCAATGGGCCGCAGGTCGATACCTGGCGCAACGAGGTGACCGTGTCCAGCATCGACCAGATGCAGTCCTACGCACCCGAGGCGTTCGTCCACCGGGTGTCGCCCACGCCGTTGCTGATGATCGTCGCCGAGCGCGACACGCTCACTCCGGCCGACCTGGCGTTGCAGAGCTACGCCGAGGCGCTGGAGCCCAAACAACTCGAATTGATCGACGGTGGGCATTTCTCGGTGTATGAGGACCGATTCAGCCAGGCATCGGCTGTCGCGCGGGACTTCCTCGTCCGGCATTTGTTGAGCTGATCCGCCGGTAGAGCCGATCGCGTGATCGGCTCTACCGGACTGCCGATGTCACCACGCCCCGCGCTGGTTGCTCGTCACGAAACGGCCGACTCCAGGACATCGGCCCGCTCCGCTGGTTCGGTGGGCGTGCGGTCCGGGCGCAGGACGATCACCAGTACGGGCTCAGCACAGCGTGATCAGCATGGTCCGGACCGTCCTGATATGCATGGCGTGGATGAACGCGTTATCGGCGGCATGTGCCAGGTCATCGAACTGATATCGATGGCAAATCGATCCTCCGATTCGATCAGCGGCGGAAAAATTTTGCCGCAACAATCCGCTGGATAATCTCGACCGATTCTGGCTGCATATGTTCGGCGCCCAAGCTACTTTTGATGGGCAGACACCTGGGAAGTCGTTCGGAAAACCGATACGGAAGGGTATCGCCAATTGACCGTCGCGTTCCGAGACCTCGCCCGCAATGGCTGGGCAGCCTTCGGCGACGGGCCGCGTAGGCCAAAACCGCATGACCTGTAGAAGAGGAGAGACATGTCTGATCCGAACTACACGACCGACGACGCCGGTATTCCGGTTCCCAGCGACGAGCATTCGCTAACCATCGGGCCGGACGGTCCGATTCTGCTCAATGACGCCTACCTGATCGAGAAGATGGCGGCATTCAATCGCGAGCGGGTACCCGAACGTCAGCCACACGCCAAAGGCGGCGGGGCGTTCGGCACGTTCGAGGTCACCCACGACGTCAGCGCCTACACCAAGGCAGATGTCTTCCAACCGGGGAAGAAGACCGAAATGCTGGCTCGGTTCTCGACCGTCGCCGGAGAGCGTGGCAGCCCGGATACCTGGCGTGACCCGAGGGGGTTTGCCCTGAAGTTCTACACTGAACAGGGCAATTTCGACATGGTCGGGAATAACACCCCGGTTTTCTTCATGCGTGACCCGATGAAGTTCCAGGACTTCATTCGTTCCCAGAAGCGCCGCGCCGACAACAATCTGCGCGACCACGATATGCAATGGGACTTCTGGACGCTGTCACCGGAATCCGCGCACCAGGTGACGTGGCTGATGGGTGACCGCGGTATCCCCCGCACCTGGCGGCACATGAATGGCTACTCGAGCCACACCTACCTGTGGGTCAACGCGGCGAGTGAACGGTTCTGGGTCAAATATCATTTCAAGACCGACCAGGGCATCGAATTCTTCACCCAGGACGAGGGCGATCAGATGGCCTCGATGGATACCGATTACCACACACGTGATCTGTGGGAGGCCATCGCAGGCGGCAATTATCCGAGTTGGACGCTGAAGATGCAGATCATGCCGTTCGAGGAGGCGAAGACCTATCGGTTCAATCCGTTTGACCTGACCAAGGTTTGGCCGCACGGTGACTATCCGCTCCATGAGGTCGGCAAGATGACCTTGAACCGGAATCCCGCCGATTATCACACTGAGATCGAACAGGCCGCCTTCGAGCCGAGCAGTTCGGTACCGGGCACCGGCCCGAGTCCGGATAAGATGCTGCTCGGCCGGTGGTTCTCCTATCCGGATGCGCATCGACATCGGATCGGCGCCAATTACAAAGAGCTACCAGTCAATTCGGCACACGCGGCTACGGTGCGCTCGTATTCGAAAGATGGGGCGATGCGCCACCACAACCCGGGCGATCCGGTGTACGTGCCCAATTCGAAAGGCGGACCGCACGCCGATCCGGCCGTCTCGGGCGAGTCCCCGGGCTGGTACACCGACGGTGAGATGGTCCGGGAGGCGTACACGTTGCGCAAGGACGACGATGATTGGGGGCAAGCCGGCACCATGGTCCGTGATGTCCTCGATGACGCGGCGCGAGATCGGTTGGTGGACAATATCGTCGGCCATCTGCTCAATGGCGTCACCGTGCCGGTCCTGACGCGAGCCTTCGAATATTGGCGCAACGTGGATAAGAACCTCGGTGATCGCGTCGAAGCGGACGTGCGGGCCGAACAGAAAAAACTTGATCCCAAGGCGGCCAGGCAAACCAACCCCGCCCGGTCCTCCGCTCAGGACAAAGCCTGACAGATCACCCTCGCCGGTGAGGTTAGGGTCCACCGAACCTCACCGTGTCGTTCCGGGCACGACAACGCCGATGCGTCCTGCGGCAAGGGCGAAATGCGCTGAGCGAGTTATAAATCCGCGCACGACGTATAGCACTCGCCGCGCGGCCCATCGGTGCCCACCGATACTGTGGAGCGAGGCGGCGATGTTCGACGCCACGCAGCGGTACCGGGCACTGGAGGGTTGGCGTGAATCCCATTTCCTCGACGTATTCGTCGAAGATCGCATTGACTGATGTTCGAGTCTTCGACGGTCGTGAAAACACCGCGCCGACAACGGTGGTCATCGAGGGATCCGTCATCGGCACCGATCCAACCGGTGCCGAGTTCGTGGACGCGGGCGGCGCGATTCTGTTGCCAGGCCTGATCGACGCCCACATCCATCTGCGGGGACCGGAATCGCTCGACCAATTGGCCGCTTTCGGCGTGACCACCGCCCTCGATATGGCGACATGGCCCGCCGAGGACCTGGCCGCATTGCGAAAAGAGTCCGGTACCACCGATATTCGCAGCGCGGGCACACCGATTGTCGGTGCGGGCGGTATGCACGCCAAGCTATCCGGCCTGGCCGCCGCGATCATCACCGAATCGGGTCAGGCCGACCGAATGGTCGCCGACCGTGCCTTCGCCGGGTCGGACTACGTGAAGATCATGTTGGAAGCACCCGGCGCGGGCGGACCCGATCGAGCCGCGGCGGAGGCGGTTGTCGAAGCGGCGCACGCGCGTGGCCTGCGGGTAGTGGCACACGCGTCGTCGCGTGGGGCCTACGGAATAGCCTTGGATGTGGGCGTCGACGTCGTCACGCACGTGCCGATGGATGCCGAACTCTCCGCCGATGACGTGCGCCGCATGCTCGAGCAGGGCTGCATCGCCATACCCACCCTCACCATGATGGAGGGCCTCGCAACGAACGCCGACATTCCCAGGGTGTTCGATAGATGTCTCGCTACGGTCGGTGCACTGCACGCGGCCGGTGTACCGATCCTGGCAGGCAGCGACGCCAACGCCCAGCGCGGCGTCCCCTTCAATCCTGAGTTCGGCACCGCCCTGCACCGGGAACTCGAGCTGCTGGTGACCGCGGGACTTACCCCCGTAGACGCATTGCATGCGGCAACGACCCTGCCCGCCAGCCATTTCCGACTGCCGGACCGTGGGGTGATCGAGCCGGGAGCGCGCGCCGACTTGGTCCTCGTCGACGGAAATCCACTCACCGACATCAGTGCCACGCGCGCAATCAGCCGTGTCTGGTGTGCGGGCGTCGAGCAGCCGAGATCGCCGGACTAACGTGTGAGGTCGACCAACTGTCTACCGCTCGTGGAGGCGTCTTGCGGACCATCGCTCGCGTACTGCTCGTCATGTTGGCGCTCGTCTGCGGCACCGCGGCGATCGTGCCCGTCGCATCCGGTGAACCGACCACCGCGAACATCGATGACATGACCGCTCGCAAAATCGATGAGCTTCTCGCACTCCGAGGCGATGCGCAGGGCCGGGGTGAGTTGATCGAACTACTGTCCCGGCAATTCCTCGGCACGCCCTACGGTGCCGACATGCTCGTCGGCTCGGCGACGCAGCCCGAACAGTTGGTCGTCGATTTCCGCCGAGTGGATTGCTTCACCTACCTCGACTATGTCGAGGCGCTCAGTCGATCCGCCGACCGCGACCAGTTTGTCGCGAACCTCATCGAGACGCGCTATGCCGGTGGCCGAGTCGAGTTCCTGCAGCGCAAACACTTCTTCAGCGATTGGTCACACACAGCGAGAATTGCCGCCGCCGATATCACCGCGACATTGAGCCCCGCCGCCGCGACCGTGCGCAAGCAACTCAATGCGAAAGCCGACGGCGGCACCTATCTTGCCGGGTTGCCGGTGGTGGATCGAGCCATCACCTACATTCCCAGCGCCGCCGTGGACGACGACGTCATCGGACAACTCCGTACCGGCGATTACATCGGCGCCTACACCGACCAGCCAGGCTTGGACGTCACGCACGTCGGCATCTTCGTCATGACCCCCACCGGCCCGATCTTCCGCAACGCCTCCTCTCTGGCCGCCAACAACCAAGTGGTCGACTCCTCCTTCGCCGACTATGTGCGGACCACCCCCGGCATCATTGTGCTGCGCGCGCAGTAGCGGATGCGCGATCGACCTCGACGCGCGCTCTGCTCAGGCGACCGTCGGTCAACAATCGGTCGCCAGCCGCCGCAACGATGCGTCCAGCTCCCGCCATAGGTCTCCCACACGGCCGCGACCACGCGGGGCCGGTGGGTAGCGCATCAGGACGCTCACCACGATCGGACTGGCCAGACCCGTTGCCTTCTCGATGTAGTCGGCGCCGACGTTACGGTCGTCGCCGGCATCGAGTTCGAATGCTCGAGCCGCGTGGGCGGCCGACATGAGGATGTGTCCGCCCTGGGTCGCCTTCGCCAGCGGGTGCAGGTACGCGGCTGCTCCCGCGTTACCGGCGGCGCGCGCCGCGTCGAATGCGGCTTCATGTTCCGTCTCTCGAGCTGCCCGTGCGGCCCTGTGCGCGTCCAATGCGGTCACGCGGAGCGCCTTCGTCCGCTTGCCTCCGGCGGCGAACCTGCGCGCCTCGTCGAGCACGGCACGGGGACGCGGGTCGTCGGGACAATCGCGCTCGAAGATCGCCAAAACAGGCTCCGCACAGGCCAGAGCATAGGCCGTAACCTCACGTAGCTCGGCCATGCTGAGTTCGATTATCAGATTCTCGTCAGCCGCATTCATGGCGTTAACAGTATCGTTGAACACTCGGTATAAACTTGCCAGCAATAATGGCAGGATAGTGAGGCAAAATCTTCAAAAGCGGATCTCACATCCCCGCGGCCAGCGGCCGGTGATCCTCGTGTTGCGGCGTTCGGTGCGGCTCGGCGATAGAATCACAACGCAGTCGAACGAGGGAGTCCGCACGTGACAGAGAATGAATCGCATTCGCATCCGGACGACGACTGGCGGCATAGCGGTGTGCGGGTGATCAAGGCCGATCAACTCGATACGAATACCGCGCAGACACCCGGAATGAACCGTGCGGCCGCGATCAATGCCGCGCGTGTCGGTGCGCAAAAGATCTGGGCGGGAACGGTTGTCATACATCCCGACGCCAAAACAGGCGCTCATCACCACGGTGCGCTGGAGAGTGTCATCTACGTGCTCCGAGGTCGGGCACGCATGCGGTGGGGCGAGCACCTCGAGTTCGTCGCGGAGGCGGAACCCGGCGACTTCATCTTCGTACCGCCCTATGTCCCCCATCAAGAAATCAATGCCAGCACCGACGAGCCACTCGAATGCGTGCTGGTACGCAGCGACAGTGAAGCCGTCGTCGTCAATCTCGATATCGAGCCGGTCGAAAAGCCGGACACCGTCTATTGGGTCGACCCGATCCACCGCCATCCCTGACGGGAGTGCCGGTTCAGATCGAATCGGCGCGATACGCGCCGGGTGTGTGTCCGAGCGCTCGCCGGTATACATCGATGAACGCGCTGGGCGTCGCCCAGCCGCAGTGGTGCGCGACGACGGTGACCGGTAGGTCCTCGGCGAGCAGTTGCATGGCCCGGTGCAACCTGAGCTGGGTTCGCCACTGCGGGTAGGTCATGGCGAACTCGACGCGGAACAGCCGGGTGAGGGTGCGTTCGGCGGCGCCGACTCGCCTGCCGAGCTCGGGGAGTGTCCAAACGATGGTGAGGTCCGATTCAACCAGCGCGCAAGCGTTTCGGAGTCGTTGATCTCCGGCCACGGGCAGCCGTAAGGACTGTTCGGGACAGCGACGGAGCTGATCGAGTAGGACCTGACGCAATCGGACCGCTTCATGGTCAGGCAACTGCTCGACGGCCGTGCACGTAATGATCAACTCACGGACCAATGGCCGCGCCGCGACCACCAAGGGTGTCGTCCAATCGGGCGCGGAACTTACCGCGAATGCGACGCAATGAAACCGGGTCGGACCGTAGAAGCGGTGCTCATGCCAGCAGCCCGCGGGAATCCAGATGGCCCGATCGGCGGGCGCGATCCAATTCCCCGCGTCCGTCCTGACCTCGGCGACACCGGAGCTCGGATACACGACCTGATGTTCGGTGTGTCGATGCCGTTCTATCCGCGCTCCCGCCTGCAGTACGCGCGCCGAAGTCGACGCGAGAGGGTCATGGCCGATTATCGACATACTGAGGCACTTTATCGGAAGTCGGCAGTCTGCTCCTTTCCTACGCTGACTGATCGGACCAGGAGAAATGGAGGCCCGTGATGGTGAGTACGTCGGTCGGGGAATTCGCTGGCGCGCAAGAGTCCGCATGGAAACGCATGCGGCACTGGGTAATCGCGCATGCGGTGGACGACTTCTATCAAGGGCTGGTGCCCGCGAGCATTCCCTTCTTCGTGCTGGAACGCGATTACAGCTATGTCCAGGCGTCCGGGCTCGCGCTGGCCGCGACCCTTGGTAGCTCGCTCCCTCAAGCCGCGCTCGGTGTGATCGCCGATCGGTGGCGAATGCTGTGGCTGGCACCCGCCGGGCTGGTATTGGCAGGCGCCGGTGCCGGACTTGCCGGGCTTGCGCCGAGCTACCCGCTGGTGTGGGCATTGCTCTTGCTGTCGGGCCTGGGAGTGGCCGCTTTCCACCCGTCCGCCGGACGGGATGCGCGCCGCGACGCGGGTAGCAGCGCCACCGCCATGAGCCTGTTCGCGGCGGGTGGCAGTGTCGGGTTCTTCCTCGCTCCCGCGCTCGCGACGCCCGCGTTGGTCGGTTTGGGCGTCGGAGCGACCGCGATCTTCATCCCGCCCGCAGTGTTGATGGGATACGTGCTGCTTCGCTACCAGCAGCGCCGCGAGGCCGACACCACGACCACACCGACGACGAGCAGCGGAAGCGATCGGTGGCTTCCGTTTCTTGTCCTCACCGCCGTCGAAATCGTTCGCTCATCGCTGCACTTCGGCATGAACACCTTCATCGCGCTGTACTGGATCAATCATCTCGGCGCGTCACGCGGCCTCGGCGGTACCGCACTCGCGACCTTCCTTGTCGGCGGTGTCGCGGGCACCTTGCTCGGCGGTCGCATCGCCGACCGGGTCGGGATGCTGCGGACCATCCACATCGGAAGCGTGGCAGCGATTCCCGCGCTCGTCGCGCTGCGCGCGGTACCCAACCCGCACCTCGGACTCCTGCTGGCCGTATTCGCCGGGATCACGGTCAATATTCCGTTCGCGGTGCTGGTCAAATTGGGTCAGGACTATCTGCCCAATCGGCCCGGCACGGCGGCAGGTGTCACGCTGGGGCTCGCGGTAAGTGCGGGCGGCCTGTTCGTTCCCGTACTCGGTGTCGTCGCCGACCACCACGGCCCGCAAGCCGTGCTCACCATCCTGTGCTTCGTCCCAATCGCCGCCGTCGTCCTCGGACTGCTACTTCCTTCGCCTGTTGTGCGCTCCGGGCGAGAAACTGCGGCGACCACCGCACTGAAACCGCCGAATCATGAGGTGCGCTAGGCGGTTTCGAGTGTGCTACGCACCACGATCGGTGCCATCGCGATGTCGAGAACCGGGCAGCGTGCGTCGACAGTTCGCCGCAATCGGCTTCACACTTTTCTACAGCTCCTCCATATCAATCGTGTATTTCTCGAGGTCTTTGTCATGGACCACCTTTATAACCTTGAATTGCGTACCAGGCAGAAACACGACTTCACTTTCACCAGGAATGGAGGAATACTCCCCAAGAATTCTGCCATTCTTCGATTTTATCCTGAATTGAGCGTTACCTGTATGAGCGAATTTCTCGTCCGAAGATGCGCTTTTGAATCCGCGATCGACGACAATCGCACCTTCTTGGTACCGGTCGATCTCCGCAAGGGAAAGTTTCTCGCCACGGTAGGCAATTCCGGAATATATCGGCAATTTCTTAATCGCGTTTACAATCTCTTCGATTCGTATGCGAGCGAACCCGATTGGCTCACCGTTTCGCATAGACGAGTTGTATCCGGCGCTGCCAAATTTGCTATAGTTATACAGAGAATGTTTTTCACCATTGGTCAGCTGCTTCGAGCCGGATTCCACGACTCCCTGTTCGTCCGATTGCCTAACGGCCCGAGGAGGCGGCGAATTGACGGTGGAATCGTTCGACCGCGCAACTTGATCGCGGATTCTCTGATCACTGTCCGGCAGAATGTGGCCGGCACCGTGCACAGGTCCGCTGGTCGCGGTGATTCCGTCCGAAATAGCGGTGGATGCCCGGCGTGTTTCACCTGTCAGGATCCTGGTGGCTTTCCGCAGGATATTGACTGCCTCATTGAACATCAGCCAGCCTCCCGCGTCGCGTTGGTCGGCGAAACATGGGTTCGTGCCGATAATTCACATTGAGCGATAGGACCTACGCCGACTCGACCGTGATTAATCGCACGGTACACCATAGCGTCACAATCACCATCCCGATCGCCACCCTCGGATGAGGTGCGGACGCGCCCGGCCGCCATCCGATAGCAGGCATCGATGACGCGCAGCCGCAAATGGCGTATGTCGGTCTTGGGCGCCTGTGTGGCCGCGACGGGTGCATCGGTGCGGTCGACCGGGCGGACTTCGAGGACATCGTGTAGCGCGTGGTGGTGGGCTGGTCGCCGCAATGCCGACCGAACCGACTTCATCCCAGTTCCGGCTCTCGGTGCCCAACGAACCCGTACAGGTCACCAGCTCGTGAGGGCCTCGACGCGGCGGCGGCCGGAACCCGTCGACGCGGTTTAGCCCCAATACCGTTCAGTTAAGGGGTGCGGATGGTGGCCTTTGGGTCGTGAGTTGGTTGGGGGTGCTGGGCGTGGTGTGAGCGTTTGGCTGCCCATTTGAGGATTTTGCGTTTGACGACGCGCGGGTTGGATCGTCGTCGGCGTGCCGGGTTGATGCGTTGGAGTAGTTTGTCGATGGCGCGCTGCCGGCAGCCTTATGGTTGCGAGGGGGGAAATGTGCTGTGGGACAAGGATCTACGGGTAATCCGTAGTGCTGCGGTGAAAGATATCCGGTCCGGGTCGTGCCCGCCCTGGGTGGCTGCGTCGAGCATGAGGGTGCGGATCGCGTAGTGGCAGCACAGATGCCCCCAGATTTCCTGTTGGACCAGTTCGGGTGATTTCGAGCGCAGGACCGCGCGGGGGCCGCGCTGGTGTGTTTTCAGTTCGTCGAAGGTGTTCTCGATCTCCCATCGCTGCGCGTAGGCCAGGGCCAGATCGTGTGCGCCGGCCTGGTCGGGGTCGAGGATCGTGGTAAGGAGTCGATACTGCTCGGGGTGCTCGCGCCCGTCGTCGAGGGTGTAGTCGATGACCCGCACCATCGAGGGTGCGGTCTTTGCGCGGTTCACCCCCGAGGTGGGGACGATCCGCGCCAGCCACGACCCGTCGGGCAGGGTTTCCACGTGCTGGGGCCGGAGATTGGTTTTCACCCGCCACAGCAGGTCGGCGCCGGTGGCGGCGGCTTGTCTCCACAGCGTGAATCCGTAGAAGCCGCGATCGGCGAGCACCAGCATCCCCGGGGTGAGCCGACCGCACAGCTCGCGAGCCATCTCGGTCTCGGAAGTGGCGCACGGGCCGGTGACCGCGTCGAATACCGCGTGTGTCCCGCACTCGGCCACCGCGACCAGACGTGCTTGCGGGTACGCGGACTTCTCGCCCCGGCTCGACGCCGGGCGTCCGAAGAACTCGGCGTTGCCGGGCGTGTCCGCCAGGTCCAGGCAGGTGCCGTCGATGGCCACCAAACGGCGTCCCGCCAGCCAGGAACCGGGCGTGTCCACCCCCGCCACCGGTCGCGCGACACGGAAGAACAGATCACGCACCGGTTCGTATCCCAGACGTGAACGTGCTTGGAAGATAGCCGATTTCGACGGCGGCGACCACGACTGCGACCACCCCGACGACCACGACAGACCATCGGTCAACTGGGCGAACACATCCTCATACGAGCCTTCGGAATGCAACGCCATCCCGATCGAGAAATACGCCATCACACGAGCCGGAAGCGCACGATGCCGCTGCTGCGTACGTCCCGCCTCAGCGATCACCTCATCGACAACATCAGCCGGAAAAACCCTCGTCAACAACCCCACCGACACCAAATCCGACAGACGACGATCCGAGGCCGGCTTCACCCATCCACCACGAGGCACACCGACACAATACCGCCTGAACACTTAACTGAACGGTATTGGGTTTAGCCCACGAACCTTGGGGAACGCCTTCTATAACCGTCACCGGCAAGTGTCGGCCCCCGCCCGAACGTGCCCCGTATGTGTATGGGAGTGGACACTCGCGGGTCGCGGAAGTTTGGATTGATTCGCGAGCTCGGGCCCATTTCACCCCGAGGGAGGTAGACGATGAAGCCTTTCACGCTGATCCTCGCTACGGCCGGGATCATCCTTGCCGGAGCCAGCGCGATCGAATTGCTCCCCAACGTCGACGGTTCCGCCGATACTCCGTTCATCCAGGTGTCCGGCCATCATCCGATCGAAATATGTCAGCCGGGTTGACCGGCTTCATGTCACGGCTTCCGAGCAATCCGAATCGGGTTGCCCTACATGGTTTCCAGCGCATTGCACCGCATTCTCGGCATCGGCCAACGGCATGACTGCGCTGACCGATCGTGCCGAGTCGATTAGATGGGTGCGGCGTAGTTTCGCCAACCGCAGGACGTGATCCGGCGCGGACCCGTAATGTCCGCGCAACCGTCGCTGGCGGAAACTGAATACGCGCGCTTTCCTGGCATCGTAGGCGATCGGATCGGTGTCCTGTTGATATTTCGCCGCGTCGGGTCACTTAGCCGCGGGCCTTTTGGCGATGGTTGGTGCGATGCGAGGATGGTCCGCATGACCGGCCATGTGCTTGCGATCGACCTCGGCAAAACCGGCTGCCGTGGCGCCCTGCGATCCGAAGATGGCCGAATTCGATCCGCCGAGGTGGCCGGCTCCCCTGGCCTCGCCAACGCCGGCGGGGTCAACGCCGCCGAACAGGCGATCCGGGGCGTCATAGACCAGATAGGTTCGCCGGGAACATCTTTCATACTGTCGGTGGGCGCTGCGGGTGCGGCCTCCGCACCGGACGCCGCCGTGCTACTCGCCCGGCTTTTGGCCGAGTTCCCGGGAGTCGCGGCGGTCGCGGTGACCTCGGATGCCGTGACGGCGCACGCCGGGGCGCTGGGAGGCTCGCCCGGCGTTGTCCTCGCAGTCGGCACCGGCGCCGTCGCGACCGCGGTCGACGAAGCGGGAAGGTTCACGCGAGTCGACGGCTGGGGTCCGCTACTCGGCGACGAGGGCAGTGGCGGATGGATCGGCGTCGAAGGGCTGCGCGCCGCGCTGCGCTCTCACGACGGGCGCGGACCTGAGACCGTCCTCGCGGCGGCAGCCACCGATCGCTACGGAATCGGCCTCGACGAGCTGCCGAAGCACCTTGGCCGACACGATAATCCAGCATTGGTCGCAGCTCGCTTCGCACCGGTCGTCGCGGCAGTCGCCGCAGTCGACGATGTTGCGGCCACCATCATGACCGCCGCGGGCCATGCCCTCGCCAGCACGGTACTCGCCGCGATCGGCCAGTCCGGAATCCATCCTCCGGTGCCGTATGCGATTACCGGCGGGCTGGTCGAACTCGGTGCGGCGCTGCTGGATCCGCTGAATCGTTCGATAGCGGAGGTGATCGAACGGCGCGAATCCCACGGCGGCCCAATAGATGGCGCCATGCTGCTCGCGCTCGACACCTCGACCACGCTCGAATCGATGGTTGTACGAATTGGCTGAAACTCATTGACAGCCAACGCGTGACGCCTGACACTTATTTGCAATTCGTCCGCTGCGTCACCGGGGAGTTGCGATGAACGCACTCAATCTCGCCGTCATCGTCATCTACCTCGTCGTGGTCGCGTGGATCGGCCTACGTCTATCCGGCAAGCAGACCTCCAGCAGTGACTACTTCGTCGGCGAGGGCCGAATGCCTTGGTGGACAGTGTGTTTCTCGGTGGTGGCGACCGAAACCAGCGTGCTCACCGTCATCTCCGTTCCCGGCGGCGCCTACACCGATCAGGGATTCGGCAACGTCGAACTGGCACTCGGCTACATCATCGGCCGGACCATCGTGTCGATCGCGCTGATCCCGCTGTACAAGCGCGGCGGGTTCGTCAGCGCCTATCAGTACCTCGAACTTCGATTCGGCCGCTACCTGCAGGGCGTCGCGTCGGTGACATTCGTCTTCACCCGGCTACTGGCCGAGGGGGTGCGACTGTTCGCCTCCGCGATCCCGATCAAATTGCTACTCAGCGAGTTCGGGCTGAATTTCGGCTATGACGTCATCATCGTCGTGCTCACGCTGCTGACGGTCGTGTACACCTACCTTGGCGGTATCAAGGCCGTCATCTGGACCGACGCGTTGCAGATGGGTCTCTACATCACCGGCGCGCTCATCGCGATCTGTGTGCTCACCGGTCACGTCGGCGCTTCGGGATGGTCGGATGCGTTGCACGCGGGCAAGTTCCGCGTGTTCGATACCGACTTCGGTCTCGCGCACATCCTCACCAGCACCTTCGCACTGCCGACCGCGATCATCGGCGGCGCGATCTTCGCGATGGCCTCGCACGGCTCCGATCAGCTGATCGTGCAGCGCATCCTCGCGACGAAGTCGTTGCGGGACAGCCAGAAGGCGATGATGGCCTCGGGTGTCTTCGTCGCCATTCAGTTCGCCGCGTTCTCCCTTGTCGGTGCGCTGCTGTGGTCGTACTACGAGGGTAAAACACCCAAGGAGCTCGGTCTTTCCAGCGCCGACAGCCTGTATCCGAACTTCATTCTGCACGGCCTACCGGTAGTAATATCCGGATTGTTGGTCGCGGGCATCCTCGGTGCCGCAATGGGTTCGTTGTCCTCGGCGCTGAACTCGATGTCGAACTCTACTGTCGCGGATATCGTGCGAAGTTTCTCGCCGAAGGCGCTGTCGGATAAGGCGTTGCTGGACCTGGCCCGCATCATGACGCTGGTATGGGCGGTGCTCATGGCTCTGTTCGCGATGGGGTTCAGCGCCACCACCGGCAATGTGTATCTCACCGCCCTCACGATCGCCGGATACACCTACGGCGCGCTGCTCGGCGCATTCTTGCTCGGCCGGCTCATCAAGCGCGCCAACCAGTTCGACGCGATCGTGGCGTTCGTCGTCACCGTGATCGTAATGACCTTCGTGGTACGGGTGATCAAGATCGACGTCACGGTCGCGGGCAAGGTGACCGAGAAGGGCATCGCCGCACAATGGCTGGTGCCCATCGGCGTGATTGTGACGCTTGTCGTCGGAGGCATCACCAGCCGCTTTCATCCCGCACCGGAGCCGATGCCGCCGGACCTCGTCGAGGCGGTGGCCTAATGCGCGTGATCGGATTGATGTCCGGGACCTCACACGATGCGATCGATGCCGTCGCCGCGGAAATCACGGCGCGGGACCGGACTCTTCGTGTCCGCATCGCCGGCCAACTCAGCAGGCCCTACCCGGAATGGTTGCGCTCCGAACTCATCGGCGCGCTGCCGCCGAATCCGATCGACATGGGTGCGGTCTGCCGCCTCGACACCGCCATCGGACAGGCATTCGCGGAGGTCGCCGACGCGGCGGTTCGCGAGTTCTTCAACGGCACAGCCGATCTCGTCGCATCGCACGGGCAAACCGTCTATCACTGGGTCCATGACGACAAAACGCACGGCACGTTGCAGCTCGGCCAACCGGCCTGGATCGCCGAACGGACCGGGTTGCCGGTCGTCAGCGACTTCCGCTCCCGCGATATCGCCGCGGGCGGCCACGGCGCGCCGCTTGTCGCGCTATTCGATGAATTGTGGCTGGCCGGACAGCCCGGGCGCTGCGCCGCACTCAATATCGGCGGCATCGCCAATGCGACGGTTATCGGGCACTCGCCGGTGGCATTCGATACCGGCCCCGGAAACGCCCTCATAGACGCGGCCGTAGAGCTGAGCACCGGCGGCACCGAACATTTCGACCTCGACGGCATCCGGGCCGCGCGCGGAAAGGTAGACGATGAACTGCTGAAAGTACTGCTCACCGAGCCCTACTATCGTGGCGCGCCACCGAAGACCACAGGCAAGGAGTTGTTCAACCGCGCCTACCTCGAGTCCGTGCTGGGGCACCGCACGATGTCGGCTGACGATATCGTCGCCACTGTGACCGCGCTGACCGCCGATACCATCGCCGACGCACTCGCACGCTACGAACTCACCGAAGTCATCGTATCGGGCGGTGGCACCCGCAACCCCACACTGATGGCGATGCTCGGCGCGCGCCTCGGCCCCGCCGAACTGTGTAGCTCCGACACGCTCGGTCTGCCGTCGGAGGCTAAGGAGGCCACGGCCTTCGCCGTGCTCGGGTTCCTCACCATCCACGGTCTGCCCGGCAATGACGCGACCCGCACCGGCGCTACCCGTGCGACCGTGCTCGGTTCGATAACACCGGGCGCCGCGCGACTCGACTTTCCGGCACTGCCCGCAGCCCCGCGACGACTCACGCTGGTCGGGTGAGCCATGACCGACAGCGGCGACTTCCGCACCCGACTACTGGCTGCACTGCCGAGACTGACCCCAACCGGTCAACGGGTTGCGCGAGTGATCCAACACGATCCAGCGGGCGCGGCGCAATTGACGGTGAATCAACTCGCCGAACTGTCGACCAGCAGCACATCCGCCGTTGTCCGGCTGGCCAAAACCCTTGGCTACGAGGGATATCCGCAGTTGCGGCTCGCACTCGCCGCAGCGGAGCGCGAAGCCGGTTCGCCGGTCTTCGCAACCGATATCGACGCCGATGACGAACTGTCGAAAGTGCTGCACAAGCTCACCGCCTTCGAAACCGAAGGAATGCTCGCCACCGCCGAACTCGCGGATCCGGCAACAATGGAGGCGGTCGTCGGCGCGCTGGTCGGTGCGCGACGGGTACAGCTCGTCGGAATCGGCGCCTCCGGGCTCGTCGCCATGGATATGGCACAGAAGCTCACGCGCATCGGAATGTGGTGCGGTGCTTGCACATCGGAGGACGAAGCGCTGGTACAGGTGAGCCTGCTCGAAGCGGGCGACGTGATCGTCGCCTTCTCGCACTCGGGCGAGACCTCCGCCGTCGTGGAGACCGTCGAGCGCGCCGCGAGCGGCCGGGCAACGACGGTCGCCGTCACGGCGGGTGCACGGTCCCCGCTGGCTCGAGCGGCGGCACACACGATTCTGGTCGCCGGACGGGAAGACGGCTTCCGCTCCGCAGCGATGGCGAGCCGAATGAGCCAACTCCTGATCGTCGACGCGCTCTACGTCGGAGTCCTGCAGCGCACACCATCGGCACCGAGGGCATTGCGACGCACCTATGAGGCGGTGGCCGATCGTCGGACCGGGGCTACCGATTCGCCGACCGCCCGCGCGACACAGGAGCCACGATGAATGACATCGCAGCACTGACCACCGAGCAGTCCAATCCCCACACCACCGCGCTCGATTCCATGTCGGTGGATGAGCTGCTACGCGTCATGAACGCCGAGGATATGGGCGTGGCGGAGGCTGTGGCAGAGGCTGTGGCGGATATCGCGCGGGCGATCGAATTGATCGTCACCGCCCGGCGGCGCGGTGGCCGGTTGGTCTACATCGGTGCCGGGACCAGCGGCAGGCTCGGCGTGCTCGACGCCGTCGAGTGCCCGCCAACATTCGGCACCGATCCCGGTGAGGTCATCGGGATCATCGCGGGTGGATCGTCTGCGTTCACCCAGGCGGTGGAGGGCGCTGAAGACGATCCGGCGCGTGCCGTCGCGGACCTGTCCGCCGTGCACCTCACCGCGGACGATGTGGTGGTGGCGCTGGCCGCGAGCGGACGCACCCCGTACGCGATCGGGGCCTTGCGCTACGGCCGATCGATAGGTGCTGCGACAGTGGCGATTTCGTGCAATCGCGGGGCCGAATTGAGTGCCCATGCCGATGTGGGGATCGAGGTCGAGACGGGTCCTGAGGTCGTGACCGGTTCCACGCGCCTCAAAGCGGGGACGGCGCAGAAGATGGTCTGCAACATGCTCTCGACCGCGGCCATGGTCCGCCTCGGCAAAACCTACGGCAATCTGATGGTCGACGTGAACCCCACCAATGCCAAACTCATCGACCGCGCCCGCCGCATCGTCGCCGAGGCCACCGGAGTCGACCCGGCCACTGCCGCTTCGCTTTTGAACGCCGCGGACGGTCATCCGAAAACCGCCATCGTCATGCGCCTCGCGGGGGTCGACGCGGCAGCGGCACGTGAACTACTCGACAGCGCGCAGGGCTTCGTGCGGACGGCCCTGCGCGAGTAATCGGATCTGGTCGCAGGCGCGCCCGGTCTGCGGCTCAATCCACCAGGCGTGCCGGGAATCCCCCCCCCCCCCGTCGCGATGGGACCCCAGCGTTCGATCTGGATGCGGATCAGCGACTTGTCCTGGCGCTGCATCGCGGTACGGTATTCGGACCAATCCGGATGCTCGCCGGAGATACTCCGGGATAGGTGGACACCACGATTCGATCACCGGAGTCGACCCCACAGGTGACCGGTGAGAGCTGCGGACCACCGCCGGCACGCACGGTGTAGAGCAACCCGCGGTGGCGACCGCGCAGGAATTCGAGGACTTCAGGAAGCTCCGCGTGACGGGCGGTAGCGATCGAAGGCATTCTCGAACAATAACGAACCCGGCCGATATCGGGAGCCCACATCGCGCGGTGTCGCGGCCAATTCTCCTGTCGGTGAACACGGCCGGCATCGTGCGGGGAAAGTGCGAGACTCGCGGTATGGCAGCTGATGAGGACGGTATCGTAGTCGATCTCGGTGTCTGGCGCCGGCGAGCGATGCCGCACCGGACCGGTGCCGCCGCGCCGCTGCTGCGCGATGTCTATGGCGCGATCCTGCGCGACGAGCGACGCGATCAGGAGCGGACGCTCGCCGAGGTGGCCGACGCGGTCGGTATGTCCAAGCAGTACCTGTCGGAGATCGAGCGCGGTCGCAAAGAACCGTCTTCAGAGATGCTGCGATCAGTGTGCACCGAGCTCGGGTTGCCGCTGGAACATCTACTTGTACGGGGTGCTCGGAGACTGGGCGCGGTACGCCGGCTGGGTCAGCGCCCGGTCTCCGAGCCACGAGTGGAGATGCTGGCGGCCTGAACGTCAGTCTCGAGTACGGATCAACTCGTCGGCGAGGCCGTATTCGACGGCCTCGGTGGCGGTGAAGATCCGGTCGCGGTCGGTGTCCTTACGCAGTTGCGCCACCGTGCGACCGGTGTGCTTACCGAGAATCTTCTCGGTCTCCGCGCGCAGCCGCAGCACCTCCGCGGCTTGCAGTGCCATATCCGAGATTGTGCCCTGGCCCTGCGTCGACGGTTGATGCAACAGCACGCGCGAATGGGCGAGTACGTAGCGGCTGCCGGGTGCGCCCGCCGCGAACAGTACTGCGGCAGCCGACGCGGCCTGCCCCATGCAATAGGTCGCAACCTTTGGTCGCAGGAACTGCATGGTGTCGTAGATGGCGAGCATCGCCGTCGACGAACCGCCCGGCGAATTGATATACAAACCGATCTCACGATCGGGTGACTCCGCCTCCAAATGCAGCAGCTGCGCCATGATGACGTTGGCGACGCCGTCATCGATCTCGGTGCCAAGGAAGATGATTCGCTCGTTCAGTAGCCTGCTGAACACATCGAAGGACCGTTCCCCGTTGGGGGTGCGTTCGATAACGTTGGGAATCGTGTACTGGGACATGATCACAACCCCGCCCGGTGTCCGGCCGCGAACGGCGCGATGGTGGTGAAGCTGTCGGCGATCTGGTCGACGATCCCGTAGTCTCGGGCCTGCTCCGGGGTGAACCACCGGTCTCGGTCGCTGTCGAGAGCGATCTCCTCGATGGTGTGCCCGGTCTCCGCCGCTAGAATCTGTTCCGACTGCAGCTTCATATAGTCCAGATTGTCGGCTTGGATCGCGATATCCATTGCCGTGCCGCTGATTCCGGCTGACGGCTGATGCATCATGATCCGACTGTGGGCCAGCGAGATGCGCTTGCCATGGCTGCCCGAGGCAAGCAGCACCTGCCCCATGCTCGCCGCGAATCCGAGCGCGACCGTCACGATGTCGTTGGGAACCAGTTTCATGGTGTCGTAGATCGCGAGCCCGGCGAGCACCGATCCGCCGGGCGAATTGATGTAGACGACAATGTCGCGATCGGGATCGGCGGCCGCGAGCAGCACCATCTCACTGCATGCCTGCTCGGCCATGGCGTCGTTGACCTCACCGGTCAGCAATATGGTTCGGTGTCGGAACAATCGGTCGGTCAGTTGGCTGCGATAGTCGGGCTGCGATGTCTCGATCATGGTTCCGGTCTACCGCCGCCGAGCTCGTGTCCATGGCTGTGTCTGCCGAGGGCAGACACCGGACCCGCCACTGGCATCCCATGTTCGCGTCCTCTAGGCTGCGACCGACCTCATCTGCTTGGCTTGCGCCGTCGGCGTGCGCGGGTCCTCGTGGGAAGACGCAGCTACGAAACCTGATGACGGAACGGACAATCGAATGAAACTGCGTGGCACAACGGGAGCGGTGCTACTGGCCATCGGCGCGGTCACCATCGGTGCGGGAACCGTGCACGCCCAGCCTGCCGCCGAGCCCTCGCGTCAGGACATCGGCTATTCGGTGAAGCTGGTCGACAAGACGGTCGTCACCTCGCTGAAGGGTGGCAGATTCGAGACCTCCAAAGCGCTGCGCGATCAGCTCGACTCCGGAGTCGATGGCAGGCTCGTCGAACAGGACGGACAGCTTGTCGATCCCACTGGCGGGATCGCCGATAACGCCGATGTGGTCGACGTGGTCGATGTGAAGGACAGCGACGGCCATATCGTGCTGACGTTGCCGCTGGAGTTCCGCGTCGCGGGCACGGGTATCCCGGTGCGGTCGGAGGTGACCAAGGATGCCACTGTCCTCGAGTTGACGCCGCGCAAGCCCGAAGAGTTGACGATCTCCCAGCCACTGGTCGCCGCGCCGGTGGCGTCGTTGGTCGAAAACCAGCGTGCCCGAAACGAATTCGCCAGCCAGTTCGGCCTGGCGACCGCGGTCGGCGGGTTCGTCGGAACCGCTATCGGCGCGACGATCGGTTGTGTGCTCACCATCGCCGCGGGCTGTATCGCCGGGTTTGCCACCGGCGCCAGTATCGGCGGCATCCTCGGCACGATCGTGGTGGGCGGCCCCACACTCATCGCGACCGGCATCGACCTGCTCACCACGCTGCAGGCCGCCGACGGGACCAGCAAATGGGCGGATAAACCCGCCACGACCGCGTCCCCGACGACAACCGCGCAGCCCGCCCCCACGTCCGAGGCCGGCACGACAGGCCAGCCGACGCCGACCGTCGCACCCACTGGTCAGGCCGTTCCGGATCAGCCGAAATAGTCTCTCATCAGCACCGATCCCTCCCGGACTGAACTTTCTGCCGCCACGGACCGTAGTGACAGTTACCGATGGCATTGCCGACCATCGGTTGTCCACACGATTCGAGGTGTGTAATGCATTTGCTGACCACCGATGCCACCGCAGGCCCGAAACCGGGCAGCGCGGGCGCGATCGTTCTCGGCCTATTCCGCATCCTTGTCGGCCTGTCCTTCACTGTGCACGGGCTGTCGACCCTGTTCGGGAAACCCACGCCACCGCTCGGTGGCCACACCGCCGAGTTCCCCAACTGGCCCAACTGGTGGGCCGGTGCCATCGAACTGGTCGCGGGCGCCCTGGTGGCACTCGGAATCGGTACCCGAATCGCGGCCCTACTGTGTTCGGGAGCGATGGCGTACGCGTACTTATTCGTACACCTGAGGCACGGCGTGCTGCCGATCGATAATGGCGGCGAAACCGCCGTCCTGTTCTGCTGGTCTTTCTTTCTCATCGCCATAATCGGCCCGGGTTCGTTCGCCCTGGGTGCCCTGATACCGCACATCGGCATAAAACACGCCCCACGAATGGCGTCCACGCACGGCTGACGGTGCCGTCGGCTACGACGGGTGATGTGTTCTTGTAATGCTTGCCGCGCTGCGGCGACGAGTTCTTCTGCGGAGTCTGCCGCTTCCCATCGCAGGAACACCCGCTCGGCTGGGAGATATGTCGTGCGGGCGGGTTGGTCTCCAAGGACCAATGCCTGCTGAGAGCCGATCGTGACCAGCCCGATGTATCCCTCGATCGAGCAGGCGCGGCCGTAGTCGCCCCATGTTTCTACGGGTCCGTCCAGGTCGCCGGATGCGCCGTCCCAGTGATCAAGTTCTGATTCGGGGGCGATCAGCAGGGGGCCTCCGGCGGACCTGACCCAGGTGTAAGGCATGACGGCTCACTCCTTGTTCGTTCGTCTGTCGGCTTCTTGTGCCGTCCGCACGCCCGGCACGGCCTCGGCGCGCTCCCGAGCCGACGGCGATTGCCCGCGATACCACCGAACCGCCTCCCACCAGTAGTTATTCGGACCGCCGTAACACGGAATGCGCCGATGGTGATGGAAAAGGCATTACCCAGAGGCGCCCCGCTCCGGGCAGTCAACACGAGGTATGGATGAAGAAGGTGAACCGATGACGGCGATAGCACTGCTGGTGCCCATGATGATCGCGCTGGCGACCGGCACCGTGCTGGGAGCACGAGCCGCCCGACGCGAGCAGCGGGAAACGACCCGGCCCAGGGCACGACGAGCGCAGCCGATGCGCCACGGCTTCGCCGTGGAGTCGGTGTTCGGCCCCGCTGGCGACGGACCGGTGCCGCTGTCCTGATCACCCGCACGCGGGCCACAATTACGCGCGGTTCACCGGCGTCCACGGATCCGAGCAACGAGCCGATACCACCCACTCGGTGTTATGGCAGGAGGTTTCGATTCGGGGCGCGGCTGTTGCTCACGTTTGCTCACGCTCGCCGCGGCGCGCTCCTCGCACCACCGCGCGACGATATCGTCGGCGTTCACCGGGGACACCGGGACACACGGTCCGTCCGGCAGCCGTAACCATTCGATAATGCGCCGGTTCAATTCGGCAACCTCGGCGCGGACCTGCCGCTCGGTGTCCAGCTCCCGTACCGTCTCGGGAAGCCGTTCGACATCACGGCGCAGCAGCAGCGATGGCGGCAGCATTCCGTCAGCGCGCACGCCTTCGCGGTTCAAATAGTTCTTCAGCCACCAGTTCTCATCGTCCGAGGAGCCGGGAATCGGTTTCCCCGCACCCTCCAGATTCTCGAACTCACCTCGTTCTGTCGCCTCGCGAATCTGTTTATCGATCCACGATTCGAAACTCGTGCCCAGCGGTTTGCGTTCGGTCATGAGCTGTTCAGATCGGTCTTGTGCCGGACTCCGCGGCGCGCGGTCCGCGGCGGTGCGATAGTGATCAGATCGGTGACCACCAGCAGTGCGCGGGCGAAGTCGGCGACATGATCGGGGCCGGGGGTTATCACCGCGTCGGCGTGTATCCGGCTGACCGCCACCAGGATACGGCTCAATGGGTGGGTGACATCCGGGCCGACGGCCAAGATCGTGTCGATTTGGTAGCCCTCCGCCGCGGCGAGGTCGTTGATCGCCCTCTCGTGGACGTCCCGGTCACTGCCGGAGATATCGTGCCGCAAGAACCCGATGGCGCGTTTCATAATTTTCCGTTCGAGGTGGCGGGCCATGTGACGGCCTCGCGGCCGTCATCGAGCTTCATCCGAAAGACGAAGGCGCTGTAGCGATCACGTGGGTAGCTCACGTTGGAGATCATCACTACGTCCTCCGCGTCGCTGAGGAAGCGCTGATGGACGGTCTTGACGAGATCGCCGGCCGCCGTGCCGAGCCAGCTTGCGTGGTCGGCGGTCGGGTGTCGATCGGCGATCGCCTCTTCCAGGAACAACGGCGCGGTCTCGAGCCGCGCGACCGGCTGGTAGGTATCGGAGATCGATATCGGTCGACCGTCCTCGGTGACCTTGGTGATCACGTGCACGACGGTGTCTTCGGGAGTGATACCGAGCACCTCGGCGTGCGCGCCGGCGGACACCCGGCGAACTTCACGATCGACATGAACATGACGGTCGGACTCATTGCCGAACGAACCTTCCACGCTTTCGAACTGACGCTCAGGCGAAACCCGGACCAGATCCGGCCGCTCCGCGACGAATGTGCCCTTTCGCGGGATGGTCCGTACCAGCCCCTGACTCAGTAGCAGCGCGACCGCCTGACGGATCACCACACCCGAAACCTCGTACAGCTCAGCCATTTCCGAATAGCTGTGTAATTGTGTACCTGGCGAAAGCTTGCCGGTGCGAATCTTCTTCGCGATCTCGCCCGCGATGGACACATACGCTGGTTGCGGCATCGTAAACCTCCTTTCAGCAACGTTCGCCGAGTGTATACGCAACTGTGTATACGTAACTGCGAATCGCCGATATCAAGACCGCGGTCCCCAGCATTGCGCGGTGTCGTCGAGGTTCCACCACGCCACGAAATTCGAGTCCTGTCCCATCAGCTGCCACTCGGCGTCGAGCGCGTCGAAGAAGGCGTCATCACCCGTCTTACCACCGCGTGGTTCGCCGATATAGATCACACGATCACCACCAGCCCGCCGGTAGGAGGCCAGCGCTTCGGATGCCATCGTGTTGCCCCAGCCAGGGGGCCAGCACAGCAGCAGCACGGCCTCGCCCTCGCCGCCCGCGGCCCGCAACCGCGACAGACCGCCGAGCTCACCGACCCGGTACCAGCTGGCAGGCTGACCCGCGGCAGCCGGAAACGATAGATTCTGCGCGATGCCGGGCGGTTCGGAATCGAATGCCAGCACCTCCACACCGGTCCTGGCCAGTTGACCGGCCCAATACCCGCGTCCTGCCCCGATCTCGAGAATCCGTCTGCCATCGCACATCTCGGCGATCCAGCGCAGCGTCTCGGGTGCGGGAATGGCGTAAGCGTATGCGGCCTGCAGGACGGTCTGTGCGTAAGCCAGACGCGCGCTTCCGTTTTCCCGGCCGCCATTGACGACCCTGCGGACAGACTGTCGCGCACCCGCGGCTACGGCGGGAGCGACGATGTCCCAGTATGGATTCTCGCTCGGGCCGCCGGTCAGATAGTGCAGGAGCCGAATATCGAACGCACGATCGGCGGCGTCGTCCCCGGTGCCGGGTAGTCGTGCGGCCGTGTCGAGATAGTCCGCGACGGCCGGATATTCGGTGCGCAGACGGGTGTCGTCGCCGAGTAGGGTGGCCAGTTCGTCTCGCCGCTGGGGCGACAGCAGGAATTCGGTCACACCTAGATTCTGACGGTGCCGGGTCGGCCTGCCACCCCCGGCCAGCAAATCCACTGTCCACCAGTGGCATTCATGTGGTTCACCAGCAGAGCGTTCCATCATCGACCACACCCGAGAGTGCCCGGCAGCGTGGAACTACTCGGTGCTGTCAGCGCGAACGCAACACCAACACCGTGATCTCACTGGGCGCGAACACCCGCAGCTGCGGCCCCCAGAAGCCGGTACCGCGACTCGTATAGAGCTGAGTGTCCGCGCCGTGACGACTCAGACCCGCCACCACCGGCTGCTCCAGGCGAACCAGATAATGGAACGGCCAGATTTGGCCACCATGGGTGTGGCCGGAGATCTGCAGCGCGACACCGGCTTCCGCGGCGCCGATGACCTGCCGAGGCTGGTGTGCGAGCAACACCACCGGCAGCTGCGGGTCCGCACCGGCGAGCGCCGCGGAAAGGTCGGGGCCGTGCCCGTCCAGACCGACGCCGGTCGGGTCGTCGATGCCCGCCATCACGAGGCTGTCGCCGCCACGGCTCACCATCTCGTGCTGATTGCGCAGCGGCTGCCAGCCGATCGATGCCATATGCTCGATCCAGCCCGGCGCGTCGCCGAAGTATTCGTGATTGCCGGTGATGTAGAACTTGCCGAGCTCGGCCTCGACCTTCGCGAGCGGGTCGACTTGCGCGCGTCGCTTTGCCACCGATCCATCCGCGAGATCGCCCGCGTGGCAGGCGATGTCAGGGTGTTGCGCATTGACGACGTCGACCACCTTCTCCGACCAGCGCAACCGATTCAGCGCGGCGAAATGAGTGTCGGTGATGACCACCATGCGCAGCCCATCGAGTCCAGGCCCGAGTCCGGCGATCGATACGTCCAGAGTACGAACCCTCGGCACCCGCCGCGCCTCGAACACTCCCCAGGCAACCAGCGCGGCCGACACCACTAGAACGCCCACCGCGACGATCCGCGCACGCGCCGGATCGTCGACGCCCCCGGCGAACAAGCCGACACCGACGATATCGCCGATCACCGACCAGCTGAACACCACCCACATCACGCCGAGCAGCGTGTCGCCCACCATGGACGCAGGATCCGACTGCGCGGGCCCGTGCCCGAGGAACATCGTCGCGGGCAGGCATACGAAACCGAGCACAAACACGGCCGATCCAAGCCAGAACAGTGGCCCGGTGCCATCAGACGGGGCCTCGACGAGCGTCCACCAGGGCAGCAGGAACAACACAGCGGGAACGGCCAGGAACATGACCAGACGCGGAATGTACTTCAACAGGATTCATCCTTGTTGGCGCGAGGTGTAGCGCACGGTCCACTCTCGCCCGGCGCCATGGGCGCTATCGACTCTACGGCCGATACGGCGGCGCCACACCCCAGCCCCAATGCGGTACCGGAGCCTCCAGCGGAGGGTGGGCGTCGGGCTGGGAGTTCGTATGCGCGATGCGAGTGCCCCACTCGATGTAGGAGGCGAAGGCGGCGCGGAATTCCGGGTCGGCGGGCAGGCCGACCTTGTCGGCGGCGTCCATCAAAAGGTTCACCCAGCGGCGACGTTGCGGCTCGGTGATCGCCCTGCCGAGATGTTGCCGCACCATGTGGCGGTAGCCGTCGCGCTCGGCGCTGTAGGTTTCGGGTCCGCCGAATACTTCCGCCAACCACATTGCGACGTATTTCGGATGCCCCGGATCCATGCCGCGAAACAGCGGGCCGACCAGATCGTCTTTCAGTACCTCGCGGTAGAACGCGGTCGTCAATGCCTCGAACGCAGACATCCCACCAGCCCATTCGTACAGGGTGGGCACGGCGGGAGAACCGACCGATGAGTCCGTCACCCGCCCAACCCTACACAACGTGGACGCGCATTATCCGGGATTTCCTCGCCGCTGACATCACTCCAGGGAGGGACTCGAAATCCCCACGGGAGGTGATGATCTCGCGCGTTCGCGTCCTTACCATGACGGGCGTGACTGCTGCCGCTCGCACCGTTCGCCGCGTCCTGCTGGTCGTGGGACTGTATGCCGTGCTCGCCTCTGCCGGGTCGGCACTCGCGTTCGCCGACTCACCGTCCTCCGGCGCGGATGTTTCGGTCGCGCAGACCCTCGGCGATCGGGAACTCACGATTGTGCTGCGCCGGATTACCAGCGTGCCCGGTCCGCTGCGCGTCGATGTGGTCGCCCACACCGGCACCGCCGCCGGGCAACTCACTCTCGCGACGATCCCGACGGGCGCGGAAACAGGCTCGGCGCTGCCTGCCGCCGGAGTACCCACCGCTGAAACCGTTGTCGCGCTGGGCGATACACCCGGTATGTACTCGGCAACGCTGGACATGGACCGGGCCGGGCCGTGGGAACTGGCCATCGGCGACGGCGAGCGCGTGGCGCGGATACCGTTCATCGTGCCCGAGCAGGTCACCTCGCCGCCGGAGCGGCTCGTCTACGGCGGGTTCCTGGTGGCGGGTGTGCTGCTGCCGGTCTCGGTACTGATCGCGACACGAGCCAGGCACAGTGCGTGGGCGCTGCTTCCGGCCGGTGGGATGGTGGCCGGAGTCGCGGTCTCGGTGACCGCCGCACTGCTGTCTGCGTCGTTTCCATTGCCTCCCCAACCCGGCGGTCAGCTCGACCCGAGCGTGGACAACGTCACCGACCCCTACACGCTGAACCAGCCGCAGATCTCCGACTTCTCCCGTCCGCCCGTCCTGCTCAGGGTCGAGAGCGGTCCGATCACAGCCGGTCAGCCCGGCGATCTCGATCTCGTCCTCACCGACGCGGCCACTGGCGCGTCGGTCGACGATCTACTCGTCCACGACAGCGCGCTGCTGCATCTGCTGGTGGTCGGTCCGAGCGGCCGGTTGTCGCATCTACATCCGATCCGCACCGAGCCGGGGCGCTACCGGGTCCATCTGGCCGCGCCGGAGAGCGGCCGGCACGCGCTGTCGGTCGAATTGGCTCGCCGGGGCGGTGGAGTCCAAATGGTCCGTGCGGCAACTGGTTTCACGGTCCTACCCAGTACGACGACGTTAGCGTCAGTGGTTCCGATCCATCTCGGCGGTGGTGATGGTGCGGCGTCGACGGTCGTCGAAACGAACCCCATCACCGTGCGCACGACCACTCCGGTGGCCGGAGAACCCACCACCATTACCGCCGAGGTCGGCGATACCGCCGACCTACAGCCGTGGCTGGGTATGGTCGGGCATCTCATCATGGCGGGACCACTGCCCGATGGCGTCGATATTGCTGCGGCAGTGCAGAATTCGCCCATCTGGGGACATGCCCATTCGATGGGACCGACCTCGATGCCGGACATGACGCACACGCCGGAGATGAGCGGCATGACGCACATGCCGGGAATGAGCAGCGCGGCAGACGCTGGACGAGGAGCGATGATCATGCCCCCCGCCAACGGTGAGAGCGGCCCCGACGAGACCGTGGCCGCCTACGGGCCCGACGTTCCGTTCACCTTCACTTTCCCCGTCGCGGGCCGCTACCGACTGTGGATTCAGGTCGAACGAGAGTTCAGCGTGCTCACCGTTCCCGTCGTGCTCGACGTCGCCGCGGCCCAGGCTGCTGGGGCACACCGATGAACGCGTCGACTGCCGACTCCGGAGCCAGCGCACCCGCACGGTCTAACCGCTTTCTCGCTGTCACAGGTGTTGTCATCGCCATCGTGATTGCCGCCCTGGCGTGGCGGCTGTGGCCGAGCACGCCCGGTCCGGTCGTGCTGAAGACCGGAACACCGGACCATCTCGTCAGCATCTCTATCGACACTGTTCGCGTCGGCACGACCGATATCGACGTCGCGATCAGCGATCGAACCGGAACCCCGATAGGCCACGCGGCATTGCGGGTTCAGGCGATCCAGCCGCTCATGGGTCATGCTGGGGCGCCCGTCGTGGCGACCGCCGCCGGATCGGGCCACTTCCACGTCGCGGCGGTGCCACTGATGATGACCGGACCGTGGGAACTTCGGCTGTCCATCGACACACACAACGGCATCGACCAACTCACCGTGCCGTTATGGGTCGGCGGCTGATACCGCGCCGCACCACGCAGAACTCGGATACACCCGCCGGAGTACGACCAGAGGAAGGATCGTCCGTCATGAGCACCCCAGCCCCACCCGAAGCGTCCGAAGGCACCGGGCCGGCCCCGAGTAACGCCGAGGCCGCGCCGACATCCACATCCGACAACAGCACGGCGGCCCGTATCGGCGCCTGGGTCGTGCTGTTCGGCACCGCGGTCACATTGGTCGGGCTCAGCTGGGATATCCAGTGGCACGACGACGTCGGCCCCGATACGTTCTTCACGCTCCCCCATTTGCTCCTGTACTCCGGCAGCGCTCTGGCGGGATTCGCCAGTCTCGCGATGGTGCTCATCACCACCTCGGCCCAACGCGCCGGACGACCGGTTCCGCGCATGGGCGGCACACCGATTCGGGTGTTCGGCAGTAACCTCACCGCGCCGCTCGGATACATGGTCGCGGGAGCGGGCGCCGCGTCATTCCTGCTCTACGGACTACTCGACCTGGAGTGGCATTCCATCTACGGTTTCGACGCGGTGCTGAACACTCCGTCGCACGTTGCGCTGTTTCTGTCGATCTGGGTCACCATGATCGGCAGCGTGATGGTGTTCGCATCCCATCGCGACCAACTCTGGGGTCGGATCGGGATCGTCCTCGCGATTCCGATCCTGATCACCTTCGCTCCGTTCCCCACCAACGCCTTGTACAACCTGCAACTACCTGTCGATCCGACCATCGTCGGGATCGTGCTGTTCGGGCCGTTACTACTCATCCTGGGTGCGGCGGTGCTCGCTCGACCTGGTGCGGCCGTCGCCATCGCGGCGTCCCTCGGCGCCATGCAGGTGATTCTGTGGTGGTTTTCGCCATGGGCCGCGCACACCTACGCCTCGGCGATCGGGCTTCCGCTGCGCGACGGTCTCACGGGGCGTCCACCGGCGCTGCCCGCCATCATGCCGATGTTCATGATCGTGGCGGCACTGGCCGTCGAGGGTCTGTTCTGGCTCGTCCGCACGCGCGGCTACGACGCCAAGAAGATCGTGCTGGTGGCGGGTGCCGTGGCGGGCGTGATTGTCGCCGTGACGTTCCCATTGCAGTTGAACCTCACCCATGCCTCCTCGCATATCACCATCGGCGAGGTCGCGCTGATTGCGATCCTCGGGATTCCGCTCGGGCTGCTGGCGGGATTTCTCGGTGGCCGATTCACATCGATGCTGCTCACACCGGTGGCGGAGGAAGTCCGATGATCATGCTGCGCAGACTCGCCGTGACACTGCTCGCGGTTGTCACATTGTCACTGGTCGCGATGTCTCCCGCATCCGCGTACGCGCCGGTCGACATCGTCCACACCGAGCGTGTCCGGGTCGGCCCGTATGACGTCACCGTCGGGTTCTCCACCTGGCCGATCCGGGCAATGAAGTCCTTGGACTTCACCTTCATGCCCGAGGGCGGGATCGCCGATAAATCCGGCACGCTGCGGTTGGCGGGCCCGGCGATACGACCCGGCCGCAAGGCCGCGCCACTGGTGCGTCATCCGCGCAAGCGCGACTCCTGGGGTCTGGATATCAGGGCGTTCGACTCCCCTGGCGCCTACAGCTTCACCTTCGCCATCGACGGCCCACTCGGGCATGGGGAAGGAACCCTCGACGGCATCGAGATACTCGACCAACCGGGGCCACCACTACCGCTGAGCTGGACCATAAGTTCGCTGCCATTGCTCGGCCTGATCATTTTCCTCGCGGTCGCCTGGCGGCGCACCCGGCCCGGCCGCCAACCGCTGACCGTGTGAGCACTACATACGAATTGCGTTGCTACCGGACCGATTTCCGCATGGTCGAGATTCGTCCGACAACCCACGCGACCAACACCGCGGTGAGGAAGGACAGCACTGACGCGCTCATCCACGCCTGCTTGGTGAAGTGCAGCTGCTCCTGGACATTCACCCAGAAATCGGTCCAGACGCCCGCGTCGCCGGGGTTGATGAGTTGGTAGATCGACAGGCCGACCAGCCAGGCGAAGATCATGCCCCAGCGTGACGGTGCGTCGCGCTCGGTGTTCCATTCGCCGTTGGCGCGCAAGAAGAAGTCGGCGACGAGGACACCGAGCAGCGGCACGAATACCGAGCCGATCAGTCCGAGGAAGCCGAAGTAGTTCTCCATGTTCAGCCGCAGCGCGAGCAGAGTGATCAGGATGCCGAGACCGATCGACAAGATGCGGCGGTCCGCCCGAGGCGCGAGGTTCTGGATCGACACCGCGGTGGAATACACATTGGCGAAGGACTGGTCGGCCTCGCGGAACACGAAAATGAAAAAGAAGATCCCGCCGAGGCTGACCTGGAGAAACGGTGAGTATTGGCCGCCGTCACCGGTGGCAAGGGCCAGCGCGAACAGCCCGAGCACGTAGGCGACGATTTGAGTGATCGAGTAGGCGGCGCTGGCCGCACCGAACGCGGCACGGGTGCTGCGCGAGTGGCGGGTGTAGTCGGCGGCGACCGGAACCCACGAGATCGAGACCGCCAGCGCGGCGTCGGTCGCGATCCAGAACAGGCTCCAGTCGACACCGAACGGACCGCTGCCCTTCGGGCCGGGATTGGTGGTCAGGTCGGGCAGACCCTTGTGCAGGAACTGGACGTAGAACCAGACCAGCGCGATCACAACGCCGACTGTCACGAATCGGCGCAACATCCGCACCGAGCCGAGCGGCCAAATCGTCAGCGCCGTCGTCAGCACGCCCGCGGCCACCACATACAGCCAATGCGGACCGCCGCCGAACAGTTCGTCCGCGGCACTGCCGATGACGATCAATTCGAAAGTGCCCCAGCCGATCAGCTGAGCGATATTGAGCACGGTCGGGACATAGCTGAGCTTCGCGCCGAACAACCCGCGCAGCAGGACCATCGCCGGCCTGCCGGTCCGCGCGCCAGGAACCGCGGCCAGTCCGAGCATAAGTCCGCCGATTACGGTCCCGAGGATCATCGCGATGATGCCTGCGGCGATAGAAATCTGCGGGGCGTATTCGGTGTTGGGAGCAAGCACCGTGTAGGCGCCGGAGAACGCGATGAGACTGACACCGAGGTTGGCCCAGAACGCGCTCTGATCCCAGAACGACAGCACCTTTGGGGCAGGTTCGTCGAGCGTCAGCGGCGCCTCGTGCGGTTGGGAACTCTCCTGAGTGGGTGCGGACATGCCTGATGCACTACTCCCTACGCCGGCATTACCCGGACAGGTTCATGCGGTCGGCGAAACGTCGGTTCGCCCTCTCAGCCCGGCCGTACCCGAGCTCCCGCGGTGGGGTTATTCGGGCGAATCGTACACGCGCGGGGTCGTGTCGGATAGCCACCGGGTTCTACGATCGAATGCAGTACGTGAATGGCTCGGAAAGGCACATTCATGATCGGATCCAAGTGTTGCGTGGTCGGCGTCGTCGCCGTGTTCGCACTGTGGAGTGGGTCGGTCGCCTGCGGGAGCGACGCCGGGCATACCGCAGGCGGCGGTATCGCGACGACCGCCACCCTGCCGGCGGATGGTGAGATCGTGTCGACCACGCCGGTCGCGCAGATGTCAACGGAGCAGACTGCGGCATATCTTCAGGGCAAAATCGAGACCACTGCCCACAATGGTGTCGACGCCTACCGTGTCGTGTACCGGACCACCTCCCCCAGCGGCGGAACTACCACCGCCAGCGGGCTGGTCGTCTTGCCGCGCACGGACTCTCACCGATTACGCGTGGTCAGCTACGAACATGGCACGATGACACGCAAGCAGGATGCGCCATCGGTGAACAGCGATGGCCCCGACCGAGCTCGCGCGATCATGTTCGCCGCCGCGGGATACGCGGCACTGGCTCCGGACTACCTCGGCCTCGGTGAAGGCCCCGGTTTCCACCCCTATGTGCATGCGCCATCGGAGGTGAGCGCGTCGGTGGATCTGTTACGGGCGGCTCGCCGGGTGGCCGAGGGGCAGCAGCGCGAGTTCGATCCCGATATCCTGGTGACCGGCTTCTCCCAGGGTGGGCAGGCCGCGGCGGCCTTGGGCAAGGCATTACAGGGTGGCCAGGCGAGTGGTTTCGGTCTCGCCGCACTGGCACCGGTCAGCGGGCCGTACGACGTGCACCATGTGGAGATACCAGCAGGTCTCGATGGCCGGGTTATTCCGGTGAGCGCGGTGATCTACTTCAGCTACTGGGTCACCTCGATGAACCTGATCTATCACTTCTACAACACTCCGGACGAGGCGTTTCAACCCCCCTACGCGGCGCGTATGGCGGAGCTCTTCGACGGCAACCACAACGAGATCGCCATCGGCGCAGCTTTACTCACCACACCGCAACAGTTGTTGACACCGCAGTTCATCGCCTTGGCCACCCATCCCACCGGAGCCGCGTTGCAGGCCATGACCGACAGCGACGGCACTTGCGACTGGACACCACGCGTCGCGGTCCACCTCTACGCCGCCTCCGGCGACCGTAATGTTCCCTACGCCAACGCCGAACACTGTCTGCGAGCGCTGCACAGCGATAAGGCCACACTGGTTGACCTCGGCGCCATCGACCACGGCGCCACGGCCCGTGTAGCCATGCCGCAAATCCTCGGAATCTTCCAACAGGAGGCCCCGGCGACTCAAGCCGGGCGTGCGCAAACACCACCCTCCCCAAGGTGATTCAGCGCCAGCGCCGCGCAGTGTCAACGAAATATGTTTCGCGGCAAATATTTCCGAAGAATCCGGCAGCAGTGATTTGTTGTATCGCGCGGTCGACTTTCTGAATCCCTTCGGGCGCATTGGATTCACTGCACGAAGCGATCGCATCGCATTAGCCATCGGACACTTTCACAATCGTCCCGTAATTGGATGCACGCTATCAAGATCACATTCAAAACATGTTCCAGCATGACTCCAGCAATCACCCGAGCCCTCGTTAACAGCGGGTCGTATCACACTTCCAGACCCGCAAGGAACTCGCCGCCGCACCACCCAGATCACGCGGCGGTGACTAACGCAGAGCGCACCGACGGCCGGGACTCGGCGACCGCGCCGACGACATGGTCTCGACCGCGCGCGCGGCTCAACAGTCTGGCGCCGAACTCACATTCCCGACACCCGATCCATCAGCTGAACGCATGATCTTCAGCCGTCTGAGGTGCGGTTATATGGAAAGCGCGACGAAGCGCCGAACCGGCGAAGTTCGATGAAGCCCGCGCGAACCCATTCATCTCGGCACGTCACACACAAAGCATCGGCTCGCCGTCGTGTGCGTGAAAGCCAATCCCGGAGCGGTCTCAGCTGGGCTCAGACGCGACATAGGTCACTATTTCGCCGTGATCTCAAACACATAACGAACGAATTACAGCAGACCTGAATAACTGATTTTTTCGACGCGAACTGCAGAAACAGTACTAGTCTCATCGACTAGTTCAGGCATTCCGTACGTTATCGCAGCGTGATCTACAGCGACTTCTCCGCTACCGTCGCTGGCGGCCCGGATCAACGTCCGGTTCTAACTCGAATCGCCGAACACCGGCAACCCTGCCCCACGGTTCGAGGATCCCCGACATTCCTGGGGGCAGGGACCCGAGTGCAGATTCCGCGGGCCGGTTGGGCACAGGCAGGGAATTCATATGTCTAAGAACCGCAAGTTCACCACCCGCGCTCTCGGCACCGCCGCCGTTGTCGGCGCCCTCGTTGCCGTACCGTTCGGCCTCTCCACCGCTACCGCGTCCGCAGAGGGCGGCCACAACTGGGATCGCGTCGCGCAGTGCGAGAGCAGTGGAAACTGGGGCATCGACACCGGCAACGGCTTCGCGGGCGGTCTGCAGTTCACCCAGAGCACCTGGGAGGCCAACGGCGGCTCTGGTAGCCCCAGCAATGCCAGCCGGGCCGAACAGATCCGCGTCGCGGAGAACGTGCTCGCCACCCAAGGTCCCGGCGCCTGGCCGGTCTGTGGCGCCTACCTGTAAGGGCTTCGACCTCTGATACAGCGTCGAGAACGGTCCTGATGCGCGGCGACGCGGATCAGGACCGTTCCGCGTCGCCACCGACCTTCCAGGCGCCGCGCCGACCATCCGAAGCTGGCGCTGCCCCGCCAGGCTAGAGCGGACCGGCGGGGCAGCTACGGATCATTGAACGGGCCGGTCCTGAGATCTGAGCGCAGGTTTGTTGAGAGTTTCCTGAGAACCTGGCGACTATTGTGCGTATGTGTACGGCACTACCGAGTTCAGCAGGTCGACCAAGCCACCGATCTCGCCAGCGGCGCCGGTCGTCACCCATGTACGTCACATCATTCCGCTCGACGCTCCCGAAGCCCTGCTAATCCTGCTCGAGGACTTCCTCGGCGACGACTCGTGCGCGGCTACCCGACCGGCCGCTCCGGCAGCGCACAGGTCATGCCGTCAGACATTCCTGTCGGACGCACGCCGAGCGCCTGGTTCACCCGAGCGCGCTGGTTTTCCCAGGCAACGGTCGCCGCCAACTCGGCGACTTGCGCCTCCGACAGGTGGACGAGCAACCGCGTGCGCAATTCCTCGAGTTCGGTTCCGACCACCGGTGTGGTCGTCATACCTTCGGCGAACGCGATCACCAGCTTCTCCAGTTCGTTGTAGGCGTCACTGGTCGCGTATCGCGGCAAGTCGGTGATCTGCGATTCGGTGAGGCCGCTCGCTCGGGCTAGCACGGAGCCGATATCCAGACAGAATTCGCAGCTCACCATGCCGGCGGCCTTCAGCTCGGCGAGATCCTTGAGCTTCGGCTCGAGGCGATTGCTCAACAGCATGGCGGTCTCGTATCCGACGGAGCCGAGCAGCAGCAATGGTCTGCGCGCCAACCAGCCGACCAAATCCATCCGATGTCGCCGAGTCTGCCGTATAGCCTGCACGTAATGCCGTGTCCTGGTAATAGCTCTCATTCGCTGCTCCCCACGCTGTCGTCGGCCACTTCTTTACCGTACCGCGAAACTACGACCTGTAGTAGAGATTGCGACATCGGTCTCTACCGATTCCTGGCCGGTCGGCGGTACAGAGTAGACAATCGACGCTGACGAAGGAGTCTCATGGAACCGATTGTTTCCGTCACCGGCGGCAAGATCCGCGGCCGGACCGACGCTGGTGTCAGTGCCTTTCTCGGCGTTCCGTATGCCGCCGCGCCCGTTGGGCCGACGAGGTTCCAGCTGCCGAGCCGGGCACCGGACTGGTCGGGGGTCCGCGATGCCCTCACCTACGGGGCGACGTGTGCGCAGTCGCCCTATCAGGCCCCGATTGATGCGCTGATCGGCAGCGATGGAATACCGGGAGACGAATACCTGAACGTCAATGTCTGGTCACCGGATCCGGGTGGCTCGGGTCTGCCGGTCATGGTGTGGATCCACGGCGGTGCGTTCGTTCGCGGTTCGAATGCCCGCACCATCTATGACGGCACATCCTTCGCGCGGGACGGGATCGTGCTGGTTTCCATCAACTACCGACTCGGCATCTCCGGATTCGCCGCCATCGAGGGCGCGCCACTGAACCGGGGGCTGCATGATCAGTTGTTCGCGCTTGCCTGGGTGCAGGAGAACATCGAAGCGTTCGGCGGCGACCCGAACAACGTCACCATTTTCGGTGAGTCCGCCGGTGGGATAAGCGTGGCGGCACTGGTTACCTCACCACGTTCGCGCGGGCTCTTTCATCGGGCAATCATGCAGAGCGGCAATGGTTCCACTCTCGCCACGGCCGAGGATGCCGCGAAACTCGCGAAACAGCTGGCCGCCAAGCTCAGTATCGATCCGACCGCCGACGCTTTCGGCAAGCTCGGACCATCCGAGCTGCAAGCCGCACAGGACGCCACCACTTTGGAGCTGGTGTCGGATCCCGATCCGGCGCGCTGGGGCGAGTCGATCATCAGCAATGGACTCGGCATCATGAGCCTGTTCCCGGTGCTGGACGGTGATGTGATCGAAGGACCGGCAACGAATGTCCTTGCCGCACATCCTGACCGGGCGGTGCCGCTGATCGCGGGCAGCACCCGTGACGAATTCCGCTTCTTCATCGTGCCGACGGGAATCGCCGCCGCGATCACCACCGACACCCTGCCCCACATGCTCACCCGGTATGGCCTATCGCCCGATCTCGCGGACCTCTACGCCGCCAATCGCCCGACGCAATCTCCCGCCGAAATATTCGCCGCCATAGTGACCGACCGCGCCTTCGGTCTGGACACTTTGGATTTGGCACACGCCAACGCTGCGGCAGGTCGTCCGACCTACACCTATGAGTTCGCGTGGCCGTCCGGGATCGAGGGCCTCGGCGCCTGCCACGTACTGGAAATCCCGTTCGTCTTCGACGCACTTCCCGCGGCCCACTCCCTGACCGGCCCGAACCCGCCGCAACCGCTCGCCGACGAAATCCATTCGGCCTGGGTCTCTTTCGCCCGTGGAGGCGACCCGGGTTGGCCCCGATTCGAACCCGATACCCAGTTGGTCCAGACCTTCGACGCGCCCGAATCGGCGGTGGTGAGCAACCCGCGCGGCGAGGAACTCGCCGCATTGCGGGCAGCTCTCGGCTAACCGATGCCCGGCCTCACCGTCTGGTGGGCGGCGGCGATCACGCAACGTGGATCAGCATTTACGGCGAGCCGCGTCGGTTGCCATGACAGCCGACGCAGCTCGCCGCGGATCCGACTCAGGCGGCATACGGATGCTCCGCACGAGCGACCCGCAACGCACGGCCGAACCAGGCGAGCTGATCGAGCAACCTGGTCGCGGCCGTGGCTGCGGCGATCTGGTCGGTTGGGCGGCCCTTCGCGTCGAATTGCTGTGCGGCACCGTGAAAACTCACGCTGTCGCGGACCGGAACCGCATGCAGTTCGGTAAACACCTGCTTGAGGTGTTCTACCGCACGCAAGCCGCCCGAAAGCCCGCCGTAGGAGACGAATCCGATCGGCTTGGCCTGCCACTGGGTGAAGTGCCAGTCGATCGCGTTCTTCAGCGCGGCCGGGTAGCTGTGGTTGTATTCCGGGGTCACCGCCACGAATGCGTCCGCGTCACCGAGTCGCCCGCCCACGTCGGCCAATGCCTGCGCCCCCCGGACGTCCGGATCGTGCGAGAGATCCACCGGCAGCCGCGCCTGCGCCAGATCGATGACATCGACGGTGAGGTCCGTTCGCTCGGCCGCCCGTCCGACAAACCAGTTGGCAACGGTTGGCCCGAATCGTCCGGCCCGAGTGCTGCCGATGATCACGGCCAGATGCAGCGGCGCTGTTGAAGTAGTCATACCAGCAGCATCTGACCTCAACATATATTGAGGTCAAATCCGCGTACCGAAACCCTCGCGAACACATTCAGTCGCAGGCAATTGCCTCGAAATCCGGTGGCGGGTCGCCGAGCGTCACAATGGGAGGATTCCAGTAGTAGCTGCAGGTAGTCGGATTGGCGAGGTTACCGACATTGCCGCGTACACGGCAACCGTTACAGATTCGACGGAATCCGACCTGCGGGGATCGCCAGCGGCCCAGTGCGTCTCGCGAATGTTTCCGACTGAATGAGGTGGCGCGCCCTCTCGGCCGCGTTGCGGACGGTGATGGCGCGTGGGTCACTTTCACCTCGTTTGGGTGCCCGATCTGTTTATGTGCGTCAGCGCATGCTGGGCGATGTAGCCGTGGAGGCGCGCGACTGCTGGGGTGGGTCGGTGGTTTCCGGCGACGAGGCCGATTGTGCGGTCACAGGGGGCGGTGAGGGTGATGCGACAAAGGTCGGGGTGTGGGGTTTCGGGCTCAGGGAGCAGCGCGACGCCGAGGTTGTGGGCGACGAGGGAGCGCAAGGTTTCGAATTCGGTGATCTCGAATGCGACGTTCGGCGTGAATCCGGCCTCGGCGCACCAGGAGTCGAGCATACGCCGCAGATGGTAGGTCGGCGGGTTGGCGATGAAGGTTTCGCCGGACAGGTCGGCGAGGTCGATGGTGTCGTGGGTGGCGAGACGGTGGAGGCGTGCGACGTAGAGGTGAATGCGCTGGTGTCCCAGCGCTATTGCTGGCAGGTCGGTGGGTGAGGGGATCATCACGGCGAGATCGAGCCGGCCATCCCGGATCTGTTCGGCGAGTGCTTCACCGTGGGCCTGGACCAGGTGGAGTCGGATTCGGGGTGCGCTGGCGTGGAAGTCAGCGAGCAGCGAGGGCACACTGATCGGTCCTAGTGTGAGTGGGAACCCGAACCGGACAAGTCCGCTGTCGGGGTCGGCGTTGCTGCGCACCACGCTGACGGCATCGTCGAGGGAGCGCATGAGGCAGCGGGTGCGTTCGAACAGCTCGCGTCCGGCCGCAGTGAGCGCGATACCCCGCCCCGCCGGTTGAAACAGCTGCACTCCGAGGGTCTTCTCGACGGTTTTCAACCGTCGGCTCAGCGAGGACTGCGGGACTCCCAATAGTTGCGCTGCGCGTGTGATGTGGCCCTCACCAGCGGTGGCATCGAATGCCGCCAGCAGTGGCACCAACGCCTCGACCTCGGCTGACAGCAATTCATCCACCCTTGGATGGTATCCGCCCAGTCTTGGTTGTAGACGGATGATTCTGGGTGCGTGACGATTCCCTCGACACCGCAATCAGGGAGGTATCCGCATGCACGTAGCGCACACCGAGAATCCGAAACCGGTTGTCCCGGAGGGTATTCTGGACGTAGTTCTGATCGGGGGTGGCATCATGTCCGCGACGCTGGGCGCCATGATCGCCAAGGTTCAACCGGACTGTTCGATGGTCATGTTCGAACGCCTCGAACAGATCGCGGCGGAGAGCTCGAATGCGTGGAACAACGCCGGGACCGGGCATTCGGGGTTGTGCGAATTGAACTACATGCCCGATCCGGACGATCCGGCGAAGGCCGAGCAGATCGGCGGGCTGTTTCATCTGTCGCGGCAGTTCTGGGCCGCGCTGGTCGAGGACGGCCCCGTCACCGAACCTGCCGCATTCATCAACCCTGCCCCGCATATGGACGTCGTGTTCGGCGACCGTGACGTGACCTATCTGCGTCGCCGATTCCAGACACTGCGGTCATTGCCGCTGTTCTCGGCGATGCGGTACAGCGAGGATCCCGAGGTGATCGCCGAGTGGGCGCCGCTGCTGATGGCCGGCCGCGACCGCACCGAGCCAGTGGCCGCCACCCGATACGAAGTCGGCACCGACGTCGACTTCGGTGCTCTGACCGGTGCATTGGTCGATGTGATGACCAAGGCTGGTGCACGGGTGAAGCTCGAGCATGAGGTGATCGGACTGAATCGCGACCCGGAGGGGATCTGGACGATCACGGGCCGGGACCGCGGTGCCAAGCGGCGCTTCACCGTTCGAGCCAGGTTCGTATTCGTCGGTGCGGGCGGCTATGCCCTCAAGCTACTGCAGAAGGCACGCCTGCCCGAAGTCCGTGGCTATGCAGTCTTTCCTTTCGGCGCGCAGTTCCTGCGGACCGACAATCCCGACGTGGTCAGCCGCCATGATGCGAAGATCTACAGCCAGGCGTCGCTCGGCGCGCCGCCGATGTCGGTGCCGCACATGGACAAACGCGTGGTCGACGGCCGGGAATCGCTGTTGTTCGGCCCCTACGCCACATTCAGCACTCGGTTGCTCAAACACGGCCGCCTCATCGACCTGTTCACCACTCTGCGCTTCCGCAATATCGCGGTCCTGCTGGCGGCCGGCATCCAGAACCTGGCACTGGTTCGCTATCTGATCGGGCAACTGTTCTCCACGCGCCGCGCGAAATTCGCACAGCTGCAACGGTTCTACCCGACCGCCGACCCCGCCGACTGGTATCTGGTCCAGGCCGGGCAACGCGCACAGTTGGTCAAGCCGGACGCTCGCAACGTCGGCGTCCTCACCTTCGGCACTGAACTGGTCACCGGGGCCGATGGGACGATCGCCGGGCTACTGGGCGCCTCTCCCGGTGCGTCGACGGCCCCCGCGATCATGATCGACCTTCTCGCGCGGTGCTTCCCCCGCGAAAAGGTCCGGTGGGAGCCGATGCTTCACAAGATGATGCCGGCCATGACCTCGCCGGTTGGTATCGACCAGCACCGCGTAGATGACAATCTCGAGCGGACCGGGCAGGTCCTCGGATTGGCGTCTAGCTCTCCCCCATCGCCCGCACCCGTGCCAGCATATCCGGATAGCGCTTGAGATGAGCCCCGCCATTGAGGTCGATGGCCGATCCGGTCATCCAGGCGGCACGCTCGGAAGCGAGGTACGCTGCGGCCTCCGCGATCTCCTCGGGATGGCCGCTGCGCCCCAATGGCGTGTTTTCCAGATATTCCTCGGTGAGCCCGGGCACGAAGGCTATCCCGGCGACGAGCGGGGTGTCGACCAGACCGGGATTGATGGCGTTGACGCGAATTCCGCGCGCCGCCAGCTCCAATGCCGCGACCTCGACCAACATCAGCACACCTGCCTTGGCGGCACAGTAGCCCGCCATTCCGGTGCCCGGTTGACGGCCGTTGAGCGAGGCGATGCAGGTGATGCTGCCGCCGTCCTCGAGATGCCGGCCGGCATATTTGATCACCAGGAACGTCCCGGTCAGACACACATCGACGGTGGTCTTCCAGTGTGCCAGTTCGAGTTCGGTGATCTGGCCCGGTAGCGACAGTCCCGCACAGTTCACCACCGCGTGCAGATCCCGCGCATCCGCGAATCCCGCGGCGACCGACGCTTCGTCGGTCACATCGAGACCGATCGCGGTCGCGGTGTCGCCGATATCGGCGGCTACGGTCCGGGCCGCTTCGAGATTCACGTCGGCGACCGTTACCCGGTAGCCGTCACGCGCCAGTACATGTGCGGTGGCCAGACCGATACCGGACCCGCCACCGATCACCATGGCCGAGCGAGTATGCGCGTCGCTGGTGTTCGTCATGCCTTCACCTTCCTGCCCGAAGCCTGCGAGTCACGCGCGGCATCGGTGAGATGTCGTATCAGAAAATGTAATTGATGATCGAGCACGGTATCGAACCAGTCGCTACCGGCGAACACGTCGAAGTGGTCACACGGATAGTGGCGGACCTCCGCGCGGGCGGCGAAAGCCGCCTTGGCCGCGGCGTGTGCCGGGGCGGCCCGGTCGAAATCGGCGATCTGCATCAGCACCGGCGCGGTGATGTGGGCGGCCCGCCGGTCGGCACGATAGCTGCCCAGTTCCAGCCCGATCGCCGCATCCACCTCGTTACGCCACGATGGCCCGGCCAACGCGGTATAGCTCTCGTAATATCCGTCGGCGGTCAGCGCGGCCTGCGCCCCCGGCCGGCCGACCAGCGGGATCATGACCCGGCGCCCACCGAATCGGCCCGCGACCGCGCTGCGGACGCTCGACACGGTGGATTTCGCGATCGCCGCGGCGCCTACCTGACCGAATGCAGTTCGGCCCGCGGCTAATCCGTTCACCAGTGGGACCACCGCAACCACCGCGCAGACGTCACGGCGCTCGGCGGCCACCGTGAGCGCGTGCCCGCCGGATAGCGAAATACCCCATACCACCAAGCGATTCGGGTCGACACCGGGCTGGGCGGCCGCCGCGTTCAAAGCCGCACGATAGTCCTCTGCCTGACCTGCCATCGAAACCCGCTGCCGCGGGTGCCCGTCGGAGGTTCCGAATCCCCGATAGTCGAAGGCGAACACGGCCAGCCCGGCCGCGCCGAGCCGTTCGGCGAACGGTTCCAGCCCGGCATCCTTGGTGCCGCCGAATCCGTGGGCCATCACCACGACGGGGCGACCCGCCGCCCCGTCGAATGGGCCATCGGGCGCACCGGCGAAATACCATGCGTCGCATTGTGTTCCGTGGGATGAAAAGCTGACCTGCTGATATTTCTTCGTCACTGCCGCACTCCCACCGGTTCGTCGGTCTCCGCTACTCTCGCCCACGCGGGCGGGCCCTGCACCCGCGCTCGCCGCGCACCGGCGGGGATCTCGCGCGCCCGCATATCGTGCTCGTAGAGGAAGTAGTCCACCTGCTGGGTGTGCCGGGCACTGGGCACCATATGCCCCGTGTAGTGCTGCTGTTCGGCCACGATCACCTGACGCATCGTGTCCGCCGACGGTAGGCGGTACCGGCCTACGGCATAGGCTCCGATCAGCCGCGCTTGACACTCCACGAAGGGGAACAGTGTCGGTGTGGACTGAGCGAATCCGGCGAACACCAGATCCTCCATGCCGGGCAGGAACATTCGCTTGTAGAGGTCGATGCGGTTGTCCGGTGCGCTGATGAAGTCCGGATCGAAGAAAGGGAAGGTGATGTTGTAACCGGTGGCGTAGATGATGATGTCGAAATCATCGGCTGTGCCGTCGGCGAAATGTACTGTCGCTCCGTCGAATCGGTCGATATCGGGTTTGGGTATGACATCACCGGAACCCAGACGCAACGGCAGCTCGACCGACTGCGTCGGATGCGCTTCGAAGAATTTGTGGTTGGGTTTGGGTAGACCGTAGTTCTCGGGACGGCCCGCCGTCAGCGGCTGCCCCCACTGCGCGATCTTGCGCTGCCAGGAGAACGGGATATACGGGCTGGTGCGGTAATACTTGTCGGCCGGCCGGCCCGCGATGTACTTCGGCACGATCCAGGCCCCGGAGCGAGTGGACAGCGTCAGCTTGTTGTCCAACGCTTTCGACGACAGTTCCACCGCGATATCGGCCGCACTGTTGCCCAGGCCCACAACGAGGATCCGCTTGCCGCTGAACTCCATCGGCGTACGGGGATCGATGTAGTGGTGCGCGTGCATGGTCTCGCCGGTGAACTCGCCCGGAAATTTCGGGTAGCGCGGATCCCAGTGATGACCGTTGGCCACGACCAGGAAGTCGAAGTGCCGCACCTCGTCTCGCTGGGTTCGCAGGTCCCAGCCGCCACCGGGCAGCCGGCGCGCGTGTTCGACGCCGTTGCCGAATTCGATTGATCGATTCAGATCGAAGGCCCGGCAGTAGTCGTCGAGATACTGCTTGATCTGGGTGTGGTGCGGGAAGTCGGGAAATTCCTCCGGCATCGGGAAGTCACGGAACGACAGCTGGTGCTTGGAGGTGTCAATATGCAGTGAGCGGTAGGCGCTGCTGTGCCCGTTCGGATTGCCGAATGCCCAGTTGCCGCCGACGCGGTCGGACGATTCGAAGCACACATACGGCACCCCGTAGTCGCGCAACATCTTGCCGGCGGTCAACCCGCTGATCCCGGCGCCGATGACCGCGGTACGCGGTTGATACATCACCACTCCTTTCACACCGATAGGTGAGTAGACAGATTGAGAATCCTGTCTACAAGTAGACACATTCTCAGATCTGTCCACACATTGCTAGAGTTTTCCCGAAACAAGCGGTGGAAACTCGCGCTCCGGCGCGGAGCGAAAGGGGCGGCACATGAGCGAAGCGACGACCACGACGGTGGTCGATCGGCTCTTGGACGCGACGCAGAAGCTGCTGGCGACCAAAGGGATTCGCGCGACCACGGTGATCGAGGTAGCCGAGGAGGCTGGGGTGTCGCGGGCCTGGCTGTATCGCCACTTTCCTGACAAGCCCGCCCTGATCGGCGCGGCGATCGTGCGGCTGACCGACAGCTGGTGGAACGACGCCCGCGCCGAGCTGGACACCATCGGCACCTTCGCCGACCAACTCGCCATCGGCGTGCGTATCGGCCGCGGCGCCTATGACGATCCGGGGGCCCTGCTCATGCGCCTGCGCACCGTCGAACCCGAGGAATTCGCCGCCTGCGCCGACGCCGGCGTATCCGCCCTGGTACCGGCCCTGGCCGCGTTCTGGCGCCCGTATATCGACCGTGCCGCCGACCATGGTGAAATCCATCCGGACCACGATCTCGCCGAGGTCGCCGAATGGGTGGCTCGCATCCTCATCAGCCTCGGCACGGTGCCGGGTGACACGATCGATCCCGACGACACCGCGGCCGTATCGTGCCACCTGCGACGGTACCTGTTACCCGCGCTGCGGTCGGCACCGGCCGATACCTGAGCGGGGCAGATCTTTCGAGCTGATCGCGCCATCCGGGCATGACGTCAGGATCGGCGGATAGCGCGGGGAGTGACGCCGAACCGCTGCCGGAAGGCCGTGCTGAACGTGCCGGCCGAGCCGAAGCCGAGTCCACATGCGATAGTGCCGATGCTCCAGTGACCGAAGGCGGGAGGGACTGCCGCGACGTGATGCGCGTGTTGCAGCACGGCGGGAACCCAACCCAACTCGGTATCGCGCTGGCGCATTTCGGGCGCATCTTCAAAACTCTGTATGTGTTGTCCTACGTCGACGCTGAACCCTACCGGCGCGACATCAAACGAATGCGCAACCTCCAAGAAGAGCGCCAGGGAGTGCTGCACGCGTTCCACGGCAGCAAAGGCGAGCTACGGGAGGCGTACCACGCCGGGATGGAGGACCAACTCGGCACGCTGGGCCTGGTGACCGGCTGCGTAACTCTGTGAAACACAATCTATTTGGATCGCATCCTCACCCAGCTCCGCGAGAGCGGTCACGAAGTCCGAGACGAGGATGTCGCTCGCCTGCACCCGTACCTGTACGCGCACATCAACGTCCACGGCCACTACGCGTTTTCCCCACCCGACCCCGACGCCGGGATCAGGCCGTTGCGCGATCCCGCCGCCGCGGACGAAGACTGAACATGTTCGCGCGCCGCGATGGCCTCGGCGAGGTCGTCGAGCAAGTGATTGTCGTCGGCGGGAGACAGCAGGGACCGTACCTCGCATACGGCGGCACCGCGCCCGTGAGTCCGTCGCTGAGAATGCAGTGGTCCAAGGCGTTTTCGATCGCGGCGGCGAGGTCACTGCCGGGGGTAGTCGGCTTAGAGCGCCCGGCAGTAGGCGTCACTTCAGGCGCTTTGTGATGGGCGGTTGTCTCACCGGCAACGCGGGGGTGGGCGATGCATGAGCATGCGGAGCGTGACGATGGCGGCGGACAGGCAGAGGCCAGAAGGCCACGAGCCGACGCCAATTGCTCCCACTCCTCATCAGACGGATCGTGACGCTTCAAACTCTGATCTTCCATGGAAGTGATTCATCAGACTGCCAAGTGATCGGAGAGGGCACCCTCGATTCTGCCGTGATCCTCGCCTCATCAGCCGAACGGTGTGTCCCGGAATCAGGCCAGAATGACGCATCGTCGCGGAGGCCGTGGAACGACACGTAGTAGGCATGTCCGTCCGCATCAAGGAACGGCTCCTCGCCCACCGCGAGTGTGCCCTCTTCTCGGGCCACCTCGTACCAGAAGTCGCAGTCGAGACGGACGACGAACACCGGCATGGGGACAACGTCGGCATACAGCCACGAACCCGTGGCAACGATCTCGCGGTCGTTCATGTTGACCAGATGCTACGCGCCGCCCAGCCGTCAGGTCGCCGCATTTCCCGCATGCGGTAACCCCGCGTCGGGCGGCGGCAAAGCAGGCACGAGCCTGCGTGATCATGGAGCCTGTCGTGCCATCATGCCTGCTCGAACCCCCGTGGGGCCAGTTCGCGGCGCTGCTGCCCGAGCACATGGACACGCATCCGCTCGGCTGCCACAACCCGCGCGTCGCTGACCGAATCGTCTTCGAGCACGTGATCGCAGCACTGGTGCACGGCTCCGGCTACGGACGGATCGCCAGCCCCGGCTGCTCCGACCGCACGATCCGACGCCGCGTCAAGTATTGGGCCAGTTCGTGGCGGCCCGCGATAAATTCATCTACACCGAGAACCTCACCGAGGTCACGGAGGACGCGCCACCACCGAAGCCGCGCACCGCCGCCAATCAGCTCGAGGGCGACAGCAAGCTCATGAACCTGCTCCGTAATGCCGGCGACGCGGCGTCCGGCGAGAACGCCCCGGCCAGGTTCACGGCCGCGAGCCCCCACCGCCTTGGAATCGCTTCCCCGGCTCGACGACGATCACTTCTGGATCGGCGGCACGCCCTGGCCACGGCCTTTCGGCCACCACCGGAAACTGGCCAGTATGGTCGTGGCGAATCGCCGCTATTCGCAATACCTTTCGGCGGGCGAGGAACCAGCCACCGACCAAAGCCGGAACCAGCACCAGGAGCATGACCAGTACCGCGGCCCGCTGCGTCGCGTCATCGCTACAGGCCATCAGGAATACCACCCCCGCGAGGAAAACCAGCGTCGCAACGCTCGCATAGGGCACGCCGGCCATTCGCAAATCCGGACGTCGCGCCCGCGCTCGCCGCAACTGCAACTGGCAGAGCAGAATCGCGGTCCACGACACAATGGTGCCGAGCGCGGACACGTTCAATACGATCTCGAACGCGTGGTCGGGAACAAAAGCGTCCAAGCCCACCCCGATCAGCGCGATCGCACCGGTTGCCAGCACGCCGATATAGGGCACCCCGATGCGCGACATTCGCGAGGCCACGGCGGGCGCACTGCCGTTCATAGACATCGAGCGCAGAATCCGGCCGGTCGAGTACAGGCCGGCATTGAGGCTGGAAAACGCGGCGGTGAGCACAACAAGATTCATGACAGATCCGGCAGCGGGTACACCGATCCTCGCGAAGAATGTGACGAACGGGCTCTCCCCGACCCGGAAAGCCGTATACGGCAACAACAACCCCAGCAGCACCAGCGAGCCGACATAGAACAGCGCGATCCGGGCAATCACGGAGTTGATCGCCCGCGGCATGATCTTCTCCGGATTCTCCGCCTCACCGGCCGCGATACCGACCAATTCGACTGCGGCGTACGCGAATACCACGCCGGTGGTGACGGTGATCAGCGGTAGCAGGCCGGTCGGGAACCAACCACCGTGATGCGTGACCACGCCGACACCGGTGGCTTCACCCCGAATCGTGAATCGCCCGGCGAGGAACACCGTCCCGATAATCAGAAAGCCGATCAGCGCGACGACTTTGATCAGCGCGACCCAGAATTCGAGTTCCCCGAACCAGCGCACCGAAATCAGGTTGGTACCCACCACCACGATCAGGGCCAGCAGCGCGATCACCCAGTGCGGGATGACCGAGAACGCTCCCCAGTAGCGGACATAGGTGGCGATGGCGGTGATATCTACGATCCCGGTCATGCACCAGTGGAAGAAATACATCCAGCCGACGGCGAAGGCGAACTTCTCCCCGTAGAACTCGCGAGCGTAGGAAACGAACGAACCCGAGGAGGGCCGGTACAGCACCAGCTCGCCGAGCGCCCGCAGGATGATGAACACGAACACCCCGCATACGGCGTAGACCAGAAAAAGGCCGGGACCAGCGCCCGCGAGGCGTCCGCCCGCACCGAGGAACAACCCGGTTCCGATAACCCCACCGATCGCGATCATCTGCACCTGTCGGGCGTGCAGAGATTTGCGATATCCGACATCCTCGGCGTGCAGCACATCCGCTAGCGCCGATAGCTCCACAGGTCGCCGGGCTGCACTCATAACCAGACCTTCCATGTGACGCACATCATATCGCCAAGTAATGTACCGCTATTGAACGTTCCGTTCAACAGCGCGCTATTGGGCGACGGATTCGGTCGGCAGTGCGGACAAATAGCTACGGCGGTATCGCGGCGCCCCGCAAGCGCTACTCGGGCGCGCCGAACCAGCGGGTCCGCGCGAGGGTGAGACCGCCGAAGTCGGCTGCATCGCTGGCCCAGGCTACGTGCCCGTCTGGGCGGACCATCATCGCCGCGAGGTCACGGTGCCGGTGGGGTTTCGCGGCTGGTCGAGTCGCATCAGGGCGATCTGCACCCGGGTCTCGATGTAGGTATCGCCGGGTGCGCCTCGAGCAGGCAATCCCGAAAGGCAACAAAAATATCGGGGTCCGGCGATCTTTAGCCGCACGACTGGTGGACACGTTGCGAAGGTCCCCAACCTCGCGACGTGCGGACCCTGATCGGCGTGACGACTCGCGAGCGGATCGGCACCGTTCGCGGCCGTCACGCCCTACCGGCGGCGGTCAGTGGCCCGGAAGAACGCAGACGGTGTCGAGGCCGAGGACGTGGTTGAGACGGCCGAACGCCAGCCAGGAGCCGATGCTCATGCTCAGTTCGACGATCTCGGTTTGGGTGTAGCTGGCGGTCATACGCGCCCAGAATTCATCGTCGAGATTGTGGTGGTCCTCGGCGTAGCGTTCGGCGTATTCGGCGGCGAGGCGGGTGCGGTCGTCGAAGGAATCGGTTGTGCGCCAATTGGTTACGTCGTCTGCGAACTCTGGCTCAACCTTCTGGCCGTCACGTTCGGTGCGCCAGTCGAGGCAGAAGACGCAGCCGTTGATTTGCGCGATGCGCAGCCGGGCGGCTTCGAATTCACGCAGGCCCAATGTGGTGTGCGAGTAGACCGCGAGGGAGAAGTTCGATGCCGCCAGGCCGATGCCGGGAACCATTTCGCCCCAGACATAGCCGATCGGGTCCTTGCCCTCGGGGATATCGATGTTCATAGCTGTTTCCTTCCGAGCTTGCCGACCGCTGGCCGCAGTGGGACATCGAGCGCGTCGTAGAGCCCCGGTTCCGCGGCGGCCAACCAATCGATGGAATTGACCAACCGCCCTACGGCAGTGGCGTTTCCCCCCGCCGCGCGATTCCCGTCCTCGGCGTCGGCTTCGATGGTGACCTCGATACGTGGATCGCCCTCGATGATCACGCGGTGCGCGCCCGCACCGTCGGGCGGCGCGGGCCAGCCGGGCGCGCAGGACGGATGTATCCGCGTGACATGCTCGATGACAATGCGCGGCTCGCCCTCGACAATGCCCTGCACCTCGAACCGCACCGCGCCCTGCGTCCGCGCCTCGAACTCACCCATCGTCTTCGTGGTGATGGTGGTCTCGAGCGGACGCCGGTCCAACGTCTCGCGGATCTCGTCCAGATCGACACCGAGCGCGCGGGCGATCAGCCGAATCTGCCCGCCCCACACCATAGTTGGGATGCCCGGCGCGGTCATCGGCGGCTGGTAGTCCATCGGCTGACCCATGCCGACCAGGTAGCGGACCGAGTCGGGCTGGTCGTAGGTCGAGTAGTCGAAGATCTCCTGGCAGCGGATCGAATCCACGGTGTGGCCGAGTCCGCTGAGCAGGATCGGTAATACATCGTTGCCCCAGCCCGGGTCGACGCCGGAGACGAAAAGGGAGCCACCACCCTCGGCGATCGCGGCAAGAATCGGATCCCGCAATTCCGGCGGCGCGTTGCGCGGATCGTAGAGTGCGTACAGCGCGGGTGTGACGACAACAGCGCCAGCACGGATTGCCCTGACAATATCGGCCAGCGCATCGTCAGGCCGAATATCGCCCGACGCCGCATAGACGACCGCGCGCGGGCGCGCCGCGAGCATCGCCTCGACATCATCGGAGGCCGCAATCCCAAGCTCGCGATCCAACCCGGCCAGCGCACCCGCGTCACGCCCAATTTTCGCCGGATCGTGCACCAGCACACCGGTCAAGTCCAGCTCGGGATGCGCTTCGATGGCACGAATGGCGGCCCGGCCGACATTCCCCGTGCCCCAAACGATCGTTGGGATCATCGGCCGAGACTAGCAATCGCTTGGTCAGGTTTCCGGAATATCCGCAATCTGGCAGCGACAGTGAGACGGCACATCCTCGACCGCAACGTGAATGTGCCCTCGAGACACCGCGCATCGCCGAAACACGACACGAACTGCTGCGACGTACATCACCCCACCCGAGAGTGTGGTGATGCACTGCAGGCCTGGATAACTGATGAGGTGAAGCTGATCGACTTCGAGACCGCCCTTCCGAGCGCAGTCGAGGAGTTGTCCGGCCCGTAGATTGCAGCGCGGCCGCGAGGACGCCTTTTACTCACACCATGGCAGCTCGGGTTTGCGCGTACGCGATGACATCCTCTGCGTCCGCCGACACATCTCGTTCCGCGAAGCATGTTCGGAGCTGGTCGAATGCGTCGTCGAGTTGTGGTCCCGGCCCTCGATCGGCGAGCAGGACAACGATCGCCTCCCAGGTACCGATCGGAGGGTCGGGATGGGTGAGCAGCTCATCGAGGTACCGATCCGGCTCCACCAGCCGTAATGCTCGGCGCGCGTAGGCGTGTACACGGCCGGGCAGTTCGGCGCGGATGGTGTCGATATCGGTTTGCAGCACGTGCTGAGGTTGAGCCGGGTCGAGCCGCAGGGACCACAACGTGGTCAGCTCATGCGGCAGGGTGCGGGTGTTGAGCAGATCGGGGCCGGTCGCCTCTTCCAGCGGTGTGGGCGAGAGGCCCAGCTGCATGTTGCGCCAGTTACCGAATTCCCACCAGGCTGTTGGTGTGGCGCTCAGCTCCAAGCCGAACCTGATCGTCTGCTGTCCGCTGGTCCATGTGCGGGAAATTCGGGTACGGCCGACGGAGGCGACACCGCCCGGCTGGACCCGCACCCACCTCGGTTCGGAGCCGTGAAACCCATACGGTTGCAGCAGCTTTCCTGTTTCACGCAGCAGGCGGCGCAGTGCCGATTCGGGTCTGACCATCCCCGCAGAGTAACGAGGTGCAGCACCGCGAGCGCGGCCCGGGCACGCGAGGTGACCGCCAGGCCGGCAATAGCAACGCACTCAGCACCCGCCAGCGCCACCATACGTGGGTTCGTCCGCCGGACACCGATGCCGAAAGTCCCTCGGCATGCGTCAGTTCGGCACTGTGCGAGGGCATCGCTCGGTCGTAGCGTCGAGGTCGAAGCAGTGTCCACAGCGGAGGAGACCGGCATGCGGGTCCGGATCGTCTACGAGTCGACGTTCGGCAATACCGCCACCATCGTCAAGACCGTCGCGGCAGCCCGGGCCGAGGCGCCGGTCAAGGTCGATGTCGGCATGCGGGAATGGCTCGACTCCACACTGCCGGTACCGCCGGGCTCCCGAGCCGCGGCCTTCTGCACCAAGACCGCGATACCGTCCTGGTTCGCGGGATCGGCCGCGCGCGGTGTCGGAAAGCGGTTGCGGCGCTTGGGTTATGAGCTGACCGATGCACCGGCGGACTTCCTCGTCAACGGTCCCCTCGGCCCGGTCGCAGCAGGCGAGTTGGAGCGTGCACGGGTCTGGGCGGATCGCCTCGCCCATCGCGAACTCGACCGCGACGCGCACCGGTCGTGAGATCGGAGCAGCAGTGATGTCGTATTGCGTCGTGGTCACCGAATCGACCACCACCACCATGCTCGAGCTGCGCCGCACAGTGCGCGCCGACCATTCCGGCGACGATATAGCCGCTGGCATGCGGGCACTCTATGATCTGGCCGCACGCACCGGACTCGCACCCTCCGGCCCCCCGTCAACAACGTATTTGGGCATGCTCGGACCGGGTGCGAGCACCGAGGTGGACTTCGGTCTCCCGGTGACCGACGCCGTACTCGATGGCGCCGCCGAACAAGTCAGCTTGCGCCGTGTCGAGCCGGCCCTGTTCGCCGGCACCAGACACCACGGCGACTACAACCACATCGGTGATGCCTACCGCGCGCTCGACGATTGGATCCACACTTCCGGCTATCAACCGGTGGGACCACCTACCGAGGTGTATCTGGTGACACTGGAACAGGCGGTACGGCCCGGCGATCTGGTGACCGAGATCCGCAGACCGATCGCCGCAGACCTCGCCGTCCGGGTGTCGGCGCTGTTCGCCGATACGGTCTCGGAAATTCGAAAGGCATTAGCCGAACAAGGTTTCGGCGTCATGACCGAGATCGATGTGCGCGCCACCCTGCGGATGAAGCTCGGCGTGCAGATTGACGAGTATCTGATTCTCGGTGCTTGTAACCCGCTCCTCGCGCAGCGCGCGCTGACCGCTGATCCCCGGGTAGGTCTGCTACTGCCATGCAATGTGGTGGTACGCGCAGACGCCGACACCATACTCGTCGAGGCGGCCGATCCGGTGTTGCTGCTGCGCGGCGAGGTCCTGCACCACGCCGACCAACTAGAACTGCGCGCGGTTGCCCGCGAAGCGCGCGACCGCCTGGCGGCGGCCCTGGAGATTATGGGAAAGCGCCTGGAAGCCGCCGAAAAACGGTCGTTCGATCAGAGGTAGTCCAAACGCTCGGCCGAGCCATCAGCTCGCAGGCCGGTGGCCTGCTGTGCTCCCCTTCAGCATGCTGCCGCCCCGGCAGTATCGAACGGGTCTACCACGTCCTCGACTGCCCGACGCGGCGTAATGGGCAGTTGCTCGGTGCTCGTCGGTGCCCACCCGATCCTGATCACAGCCTGCGGATATCCGTAGTCGTCGAGAACGCCGACACGGACCCGGCGGCGCAGTACCGGGATCGCGAGCGATTCGGTCAGCACACAGGTGGCCAGACCGACGTTCGTCGCCGTCAATAGCACCGCGCTCAATGCCTCGCCCGCGCACAGGCGGGAGACCCGATCGTCGGCCGCGGTGCCGAGCACGAGTAGTTCGGCGAAGTCGGGTTCGTGGGCCTCGTCGACCAACTGGGCACCGGCCAGCGCCCGGGGTGGCGACTCATCTCCGGCTCGGAGTCGCGGAGTGCTCCCGGCGGGCACCCCATCCGGTGTCCCATGTCCGCTACTCCACTCGGCCGATTCGAGTTGATACTCCGGGTCTTCGGCGTGCTGTTCGGCCGCGAGGCGCAGGGTATCGACCAACCGGTCACGCGACCGGTCGCTCGCCTGTCGCACGATCGCGCCCAGTGTCGCGGCGCGTTCGGTGACCAGCCCAAGGTATCCGGGCGGCACCGGCCATGAGCTGAAGTGCCTGCGATCGGTGCGTCTGCGGGTGATCGCGGCGCTCAGCGCGATATCTTGGGGAGTCGGCCGATGCCGTACCAGTTCGATCGATGCCAGGTGGTTCGGGTCTGCCGGAGTCGGCAGCCGATGTACCACCGCCGACCAGCCCAACGCGGCGAATGCGATGCGCAGATGATGCAGTGCCGCGCCACAACTCAGCACGAGGTCGCGTTGATCGGGATCCGTGGACGGCAGCGCCCGCGCCGGATCCAGGTACAGACGCACGCCACGATCGCCGATCCGCCACCGCCACGGTTGGGTGTTGCGCACCGACGGCGCCCGCACCGCGAGCTCCAGCGCCGCCTTTGCGGTGTGATCATCGGGCAGTCCGCGGTCCATTGTCGTCATCATTTCCTTTCCTTCGTCTCGATTCACGCTGCCACCGATGCGAATGTGCCGGTTAGAGCAGGACGACCCCTCCTGGCGGGACTTCGGACGCCGCTTCACCAGGGCGCGAAAACGGTCCAGAAGTCCCGCGACATCGATGACCTTCGGCCATCACGCCACCACGTCCGGTGCGAAATCCTGAGTGCACCAGCGAAAACTCTGGGTGCATCACGAAAACGGAGGTTGACACTATGTCCGAATTCAACGGCCGCAGCGCCGTCGTCACCGGCGGTGCGCGCGGCATCGGCGCGGCCATCGCGTATACCCTCGTCAAATCCGGCCTCCGCGTCGTCATGGCCGATCTCCTCAATGCCGAGGGTATGGCGAACGCCGAATCCCTCGGCGCGGCAGCGATATTCCGACACCTCGATGTCACCGACGAACCTGGCTGGCGGCAGGTGCTCGACGATGCCGAAGCAAACTTCGGACCACTGGCCGTTGTGGTGAACAATGCCGGCATCCTCGACTTCGGTGGCATCGAGTCCGAATCTCCCGCGATGTTCCGACATGTTGTGGATGTCAACCTGTTCGGTGCCTGGCTCGGCATGCACCTGGCGGCCCCGCGGTTACGGGCCAATGGCGGCGGCGTGATCGTCAACATCTCCTCGACCGCGGGCCTGGTCGGCTACTCCGGGATCGCCGGATACGTGGCGAGCAAGTGGGGCTTGCGCGGATTGACCAAAGCCGCCGCGCTCGAGCTCGGCGACGCCGGGATCCGGGTCTGCTCAGTACACCCCGGCCCCATCCACACCCCGATGACCGCCGGTTTCGACACGAGTATGACTGCGGGACAACCACTTCCACGTTTCGGTGAACCAGCAGAGGTCGCGGCGATGGTCGGTTTCATCGTCACCGAGGCCACATTCTCGACCGGATCGGAATTCGTCATCGACGGCGGCGCCACCGCTGGCATGACACTCGTCAAACCCGCCCAAACGGGCGGAACGTGGCAATGAGCGCGGCGCCACCCGCCCAGTTGCGGGAAACCCACACCGGTGTCGTGGTGCTCTGCGGGGACCGGGCGTACAAAACGAAGAAACCGATCACCACCGACTTCCTCGATTTCAGCACGACACCACAGCGCGAACGCGCCTGCGCGCGGGAGGTCGAGTTGAACCGACGACTGGCACCGGATGTGTATCTCGGCGTCGCGCACCTGACCGATCCGGCCGGTGGCCCCGACGAACCGGTAATCGTCATGCGGCGGATGCCGGAAGACCGACGCCTGTCCAATGTCCTCGCCGACCCGATGGCGCGCGGATCGGAACTATCCGCGCTGGTGCGGGTGCTGGCACTGTTCCACCACACGGCGCGGCGCGGTCCGGAGATCGACCGCGCCGCAACACCAGAGGAACTACGCGGACGCTGGCGCACGCTGCTGCACCCACTCGCGGAACAATCGGCCGACCTAGTCGACCCGATCCGGCTCGCACGCATCGATGAACTCGCGATGCGATATCTCGAGGGCCGAAAGCCATTGCTGGCGCGGCGGATTGCCGATGGCCACATTGTCGATGGTCACGGCGACCTGCTCGCCGAGGATATCTTCGATCTCGCCGACGGCTTCCGCGTGCTCGATTGCCTGGACTTCGACGATCGCCTGCGCTACGTCGATTGTCTCGACGACATCGCCTTCCTAGCGATGGATCTCGAATTCCTCGGCCATCGCGATCTCGGCGACCGACTGCTCGACGGCTATCTCCGAACCACCTCCGACCCGGCGCCCACCTCGCTGCGCGATCACTATGTCGCCTATCGCGCACTGGTCCGCGCGAAGGTCGATGTCATCCGCTTCGGGCAGGGCGAGACGGCGGCACTTGAACGCACACACGGACATCTGCGGATCGCCGCGCGCCATCTGGAGCAGGCCGCAGTGCGGTTGGTCCTCATCGGCGGCCTCCCCGGCACCGGAAAATCGACCGTGGCCACCGAACTCGCGGCAGCCACCGGCGCGGTCGTCGTCTCCAGCGACCATGTGCGTAAACAACTCCTGTCCGGACACGAGGTCACCGGTTCGATCGGCACCTACGCCGCCGGCGCCTATACCCCGGCGGGCAAGGCCCGCGTCTACACCGAGATGCTGACACAGGCGCGAGCGCTGCTGGCCGCAGGCGTGTCCGTCATTCTCGACGCGAGCTGGATCGACGCGACCGAACGGACTCGCGGTATCACGCTCGCCGAAGAAACCCATGCCGATCTGGTGGCACTGCGGTGTATCTGCCCGCGCGAACTGGCGAGTCACCGAATCCGGCAACGAGCGGCCGGCGAATCCGATGCGACACCGGATATCGCCGACGCCATGGCGACCGCGGCATCCTCGTGGCCGGATGCGATAACTCTCGACACAGCCCAACCGGTGGACCACACCACGGCCGCGGCGATTCGTGCCTGGCAGCAGGCCGAACCGAACGCAACAAGGGACTTCCGTCACCAAACCGGTGCCCTTCTGCTGTCCGCGCAGCCCGGCCCCTCAGTAGGCTGAAAACGACACTCGAGGGAGGTGTTTTACCGATGACCAGCGTCTTCTTGGTCGATGACCACCAGATCGTGCGACGCGGTGTGAAGGACCTGATCGACGTCGAACCCGATCTCGAGGTGATCGGCGAGGCGGGCACCGTATCCCAAGCGCTCGCGCGCATTCCCGCACTACGCCCCGATGTCGCGGTTCTCGACGTCCGACTGCCCGACGGCAACGGCATCGAACTGTGCCGCGACCTACTCAATCATCACCCCGACCTGCGGTGTCTGATTCTCACCTCGTTCACCGACGAACAGGCCATGCTCGACGCCATCCTGGCCGGGGCCAGCGGCTACGTGGTCAAGGACATCGGCACCCTTGAATTGATCGACGCGATTCGCGAGGTCGGCGCCGGCAAATCCCTGCTCGACAATCGCGCCGCCGCCGCGCTCATGGCCAAACTGCGCGAAGCTGCCGAAGCCAAGACCGGGCCGCTGGCCGGACTAACCGACCAAGAGCGAAAACTGCTGGATCTACTCGGTGAGGGGCTGACAAATCGACAGATCGCCGCCCGAATGTTCCTGGCTGAGAAGACGGTCAAGAACTACGTATCCCGACTGCTGACCAAACTCGGTGTGGAGCGGCGTACCCAGGCCGCCGTCTTGGCCTCCAAGCTCGGCACACCAACGCATGAGTGAACTTGTCGCCCGGCCACCATTCACCTGACAGTATCCATCCCCCAGTGGCGGACTGTGCAAGGATCGATGTATGGAAGGCAGTTCGTCTGAGCTGGCGGCGATCGGTGCGACACCGGTGACCGAGACGCTGTCCCAGTTACGGCTGCGTGAGCTGCTGAATGAGGTCCAAGATCGGATCGCGCAGATCGTTGACGTGCGCGATCAAATGGACCGGTTGATCGAGGCCATGCTGGTCGTCACCGCCGGACTCGACCTGGACAACACGCTGCGCTCGATCGTGCACACCGCCATAGAGCTGGTCGACGCCGAATACGGCGCGCTTGGCGTCCGCGAAACCGAAAAGACCAACATCCAGCTCGCCGAATTCGTCTATGAGGGCATCGACGACCGGACCCGCGTCCTGATCGGCGATCTGCCGCGCGGTCACGGTGTGCTCGGCCTACTCATCGAACAACCGAAACCCATTCGGCTAAACAACCTTTCGACCCATCCATCATCGGTGGGCTTTCCCGCGCACCATCCGCCGATGCACTCCTTCCTCGGTGTTCCGGTAAAAGTCGGCGACGAGATATTCGGCAACCTGTATCTGACCGAGAAATCCGGTAGCCAGGAGTTCACCGAAGACGACGAGGTCGTGGTACAGGCCCTGGCGGCCGCGGCAGGCATCGCTATCGCCAACGCCCGGCTCTACGAACAGTCCCGCACCCGACAGCAGTGGCTCCAAGCGACTCAGGATGTGGCCACTGAACTGCTGGCCGGTGGCGAACCGAACGAGGTGCTGGAGTTGGTCGTCGGTCGGGCGCTGGGACTTACCCAGTCGGCGTTCGCGTACCTCGCGCTGCCCGACGATCCGGATATCCCGCACGATGAGGTGACCGATCTCGTGGTCGTCGCCGCCGCGGGCATCGATGCGGAAAAGTTGACCGAACGATGCATTCCGATAGCCGATTCGCACTCAGGAATCGCGTTCCGGGAGAATCGGGTGCTGCAGGTCGATCGGCTGAAACTAAGCCCCCTGCTCGACAACCCGGCCGAATTCGGTCCCGCGCTCATACTGCCGTTGCGCGCCGGAAAGGCCGTGATCGGTGTGCTCACCGTCCTGCGGCCGGCGAAGGCCGCGCCGCTCGACAACGCCGGGCAGGCCATGATGGCTGCCTTCGCTACTCAGGCCGCCCTGGCACTGCGACTGGCCCAGAGCCAGCGCCGCAATCGCGAACTCGATGTACTCTCCGACCGCGACCGGATCGCCCGTGACCTGCACGACCACGTCATCCAGCGACTATTCGCGGTCGGTCTCGCGCTGCAGGGCACGGCGCAACGAGCCCGCGTACCCGAGCTCAAAACCCGGCTCACCGAAACCATCCAGGACATCCAGTCGATCGTGCAGGACATCCGCCACTCCATCTTCGACCTGCACGACAGCACCGAAGCAGACGCCCCGACACTGCGTAAGCGCCTGCACGGCGTCATCGCGGACATGATCGACGAAAGCGGGCTGCGCACCACAATACGGCTGGCTGGACCGGTGTCCGTACTGGCGCCGCCACTGTCGGAAGACGTCGAGGCGGTGCTGCGCGAAGGGGTGAGCAACGCCGTGCGGCACGCGTCGGCCACCACGGTATCGGTCCACGTCAGTGTGCGCGACGATGTCACCATCGAGGTGACCGACGACGGTATCGGCGTGCCCGATGACTTCGAGCGAATGAGCGGGTTGGCGAATCTAGCGGCACGTGCCGAGCAGTCAGGCGGCACCTTCAAAGTCGAACGGCGTCTCGAAGGCGGCACGGTGCTGCGCTGGTCCGCCCCACTTCCCTGACGAGCAGCCGACCTTCGGCCTCACCGTTCGGGACACCGAAGACCCTGATCACGACCCCTACCGTACCGGCACGGTGAATCATCGTGAGCCGCACGACATTCGGCACCCCTTCCACACCAAACCCGGCGAGAGCTCGCCCGACCCCGGCGCGGCCACGGCGACGATCGACGGCAGGCGAACACCTCCTGCGCCGCTTCACGGACGGAAATAGTTGTACCGCAGAACCACTCGATTCGGCGGCGTGCCCGGCTCTGCCGAAGACTGCACGAGAAGCCGCACAGCCGGTGGTCGGTCCAACGCCGGCACCGCAAATGACGACGTAACCTATTGCCGTGCCACTACTTCGAACGGTCCGTCGAGACAATGACGGGCCCTTCGAATCCGCACGCCAACGACGGCACCGCTACGTCAGATTGCCCTCGATGCTCGAGCTCACCGATCGCCACGACGCCCCGGGCCGCTCTGCCTCCGGATCGAATTCCCACCGCGAAATCGGTTCGGCGGCTTTCCAATAGAGCGCACCGCGTCCATCCGCTACCACCTGATATACGTCATCGGAACCGTCGATCAGCTGATTGCCGGCGAAGAGTCCCAGCACCTTTGATCGCATTCGCGCGGTCCGGACGGCTTCGGATGAGCGAGGGAATTCACCAGTAGTGGCAAGCGTGGTCACGGGAGGGAAGTTCGAGTCATGGCCAATTTTCCTACTTATCTACTAAGCTGAACAGTAGATGAAGGATCTGAGATTTTCGGCATCCGCACCAACAGGGCCGGATGATTTTCTCGAATACATTCTGTTACACCTAGTTTCGATATATGCCAGCTTGGCACACCGCGTACGGACTGCTATACCCATGCCGTTTGGAAAACATGCCAGCCGTAGATGATCGACTCTCGAGCACATTGCAGATGGCTCAGCCCGCGTACCGGCAAACACCCAACGCGACCGGCAGCTACCAAATGCCGTATGGCAGAATCGGCGGCACTATGGCCACCCTGACCAGCGTCGCTCCGGAACGTCTCCCCCGCGGCCCCCATGGTTTGAGCCGCGACCAGGTAGCGACCTCGCAGCGTGATCGTTTGTGCATGGCCGCACTGGAGGCGGTGTCCGAACTCGGCTACGGACCGACCACGATCGGGGATATCGTCAGCCGGGCCAGGGTCGCCCGTCGCGCGTTCTACGCACTGTTCGACAGCAAAGAAGAGTGCTTCACCGCCTCGTTCGATTTCGCCGTCGATGTGGTGACACGCAAACTCGACCGGGTAGTCGCCGAGGCAGGCGCGAGCACCTTCGCGGACTTGGTCCGCACCACCTTGACGGCATACCTCGACTGCTTGGTAGCCGAACCCGCCGCCGCGCGTGCGCTACATATCGAGACCCTCGCCGCCGGGCCCGGTCTCCTCGCCCATCGAACCCGCGTTCAGCAGATGTACGCCAACCGAATGATGGCCGCTGCCCGGATCGGCGTCCGCGAGGGCGTCCTGCGGGCCGTGCCCGACCCCCAGTTGATCAATATGCTCACCGGCGGCATCGACGACCGAGTGCGCGCCACCCTCATCGAATCCGGACCGGGCGCGCTGCGCGAACTCACCCCCACTTTCAATCGAGCGGCCCTTGCGCTGCTCGGCGCCGCCTGATCACCAACCCGGATCCCCGCCGGGTGGAATGTCGACTCAGCTCGGCTGATTCGGTTCGAGTTTGCGCTGAGGCCGCAGACCGCTCTCATTCAGCAACGCTCACAACGGAATACAACGGTCGGCCAGGGCAGCGGCACGGTGCCGCTGCCCTGTGCCGAGTTACCCGGTTGGGAGGTCCTCGCCGTGAACCACTTCGATGTCGAAGTCGAGCTTGACCGTAGCGCCGACCGCGGCGACTCCGGCGCGGACTATCGCGCTGTAGTCGATGGCGAAATCATTGCGATGCAACTCGGTTTCGGCATGGAATGCCGCACGGACCCCGCCCCACGGGTCTTCACCGAAGCCGCCGTAGGTCACGTCCAGATCGACCGGGCGGCGCTTGCCGTGCAGGGCGAGTTCGCCGGACATCACGAACGTGTCGGGACCGGTGCGGCGAACCGCGTTGCTGGTGAACGTGATTGCCGGATATGCCTCGACATCGAGGAAATCGGGCGAGCGAAGGTGGTTGTCGCGCAGCTCGATTCCGGTATCGACGCTGGCGGCGCCGATTTCCGCGTGGCCGGTGGACTCCTCGAAGCGCTCGGCGATATTGATCCGACCGCTCACCTCCGCGAAGCGGGCCTTTATGCTCGCGATACCGAGATGGCGAGCGGTGGCGATCACCGTCGAGTGCACCGGATCGATTGTCCATGGTCCCGGCGGCGGCATGGCGACCGCGCCCGCCTCCAACGCCATCGCGATATCGCCGAGCAGCCCGGTGCCCGCGGCGGATATCTGGGCGGTACGGGCCACCGGTTGATACCCGGCGGCCGTGATCACCGCGGTGTGCGTGCCCGGAGGCAGTGGCTCGGTAGCCACCGCCCCGGTTTCCGCGGACACGGCACGGGCGAGTTGCTTCCCGCTCAGATCCGTCACGGTCAGCACCGCATTGGGTACCGGCCAGCCCTCGACAGTACGGATGCGCGCGGACAAACCGCTCATCGGTGATCCGGCACGTCGGCGGACTCGTAACCGAGCTGGACGTCGTGGCTGATCTCACCGCCGGAAACGGTGACCCGGCTACTCACTGGGGGGTAGCCACGCGCGACGACCGTGTACTGGCCCTCGGGTAGATCGGTCACGACAAAGTGGCCGCTCGCGTCGGTGCGGGTAGTCGCGGTCAGGTCACCCGCGGCGTCCAGCACCGTGATCTGGACGTCCGCAACCGCACGATCACCATCGGCCCATGCCGATCCGGCCAGCACGGCCATCGGCGCCAGATCGATATCGTGACGCAACAGGCCGCTGTCGGGCACGGTCAGGGTGACCGCGCTCGGCCGCATGTGCTCGGCGACCGCGACCAGGGTGTAGGTACCCGAGACCACGCCCTGGCACAGGTACGCGCCGTCTCCCGCTGTGATGGCCGCACCGACGACCTCGCCACGCATATCGGTCAACGTGACCGTCGCACCGGGAAGCGGTTCCTGGCGACCGGCCGAGCGCACCACACCCGACAGCTCGCCGGACCCCATGAGCGTGAGGTCCAGTTCCTGCGGTCGATAGCCGATACTCACGCTGATAGCCGCGGGTTGATGCCCGGCCGCCGACGCGATCAGCACGTAGTTGCCCGCTTCGGGCGGATCGATCCGGTAACCGCCGTCGGCGTCTCCGGTCGCCCGCGATACCTGGCGGCCGCGCGGGTCGATCAGGGTCACCGCGGCACCCGGCACCGAGCGGCCGTCTTCGCGATGGATTCGTCCACCGATCGACGAGCCCTGGTGGTCGCCACCGGAGAGGACGGTCGCCGCCTCCGCGACGGCCATCGCGGTGCCCGATGGCTGCGCCCGATGCACGCCGTTGCCCTGATAGGCGGCCATGGCGTGGTTGCCGACCCCGGCAAGCACCGGTTCGGGTTCGGAGAACACCTCCGCGGCACCCTCCCAGATCTGGTCGTCATCCCAGGTCGACTCCGCGGCCACGGCCTGCTCTGCCTCCGGCGCCACCGGATCGGGTGCGGCGGGAGCCGGTTTATCCTGCAGCGGAATCTCTTTCATGAACATCAGCACCACGCAAGCCAGCAGCGCGACGCCTGCCGCGGCATAGAACACGCCGTGCATGGAGTTGGTGAATCCGGTCAGAATCGGCACCCGCAGTGCGTCCGGCAGCGCGGAGATCGTGCTGGTATTGCTCTGCATGCTGCTGAGCTGTCCCGAGTCGAATCCGGGTGGCAACGCTCCGCCGAACGCGTCAATGATCTTGTTCGGCAACAGGTTGAACAGAATCGTCAGGAAGATCGCGACGCCGAGCGTGCCGCCCATCTGCCGGAAGAAGGTCGCCGACGCGGTGGATACACCCATATCCGAGCGCGGCCCCGCATTCTGCGCGGCGATGATCAATGTCTGCATACAGCAACCGAGGCCGAGGCCGATCACCGCGCAATACAACAGCGGCTGCCACAGCGAACTGTCGTAATGCACCTGAGCGAACAACGCCGCACCGACCGCGATGATGAAGGTACCGAGCACGGGCAGGAATTTGTACCGGCCGGTCTTCTTGGTGATCCGTCCGGCCGACTGCGAACCGATCATGATGCCGAGCACCAGTGGCAGCATGAGTAGACCCGATTTTGTCGGCGAAAAGCCGCGCACCACTTGAAAATACTGCGGAACCATGGTGATTGCGCCGAACATGGCGACACCGACGATGAAGCCACCCGCGATGGTGACGCTGAATGTCGAATTCTTGAACAGCCGCAGCGGAATCAACGCGGCGTCCTTCATCAGGTGTTCGACGAGTATGAACAGCAACAATCCGGCCACACCGATGCCATAACAGAGCAGCGCGCGACTGGAGTCCCAGCCCCAATCACGGCCTTGTTCCGCGACGATAAGAAGCGGCACCACGCAGACCGTCAATGCCACCGCACCGAACCCGTCGATCTTGTGATTCTGACGCTGGTGCGGAACGTTCAGCACCTTGGCGACCACCGCGAGCGCGAGTACGCCGATCGGCACGTTCACCAGGAAGACCCAGCGCCAGCCGTCGATTCCCCAGAGCTGGTCGTAATCGGAGAAGAACCCGCCGAGCACCGGGCCGAGTACGGTCGCCCCACCGAAGACCATCATGAAATAGCCCTGGTAGCGCACTCGCTCGCGGGCGGGAACAATATCACCGATAATCGTGAAGGCCAGCGACATCAGGCCACCCGCGCCGAGCCCCTGGAAGGCACGGAACCCGGCGAGCTGATACATCGATGTGGCGAAAGTACACGCCACCGAACCGATGACGAACAATCCGATCGCTGTGATGTAGAACGGCTTTCGCCCGTAGATATCGGCCAGCTTGCCGTATAGCGGGGTGGTGATGGTCGCGGTGATCAGGTAGGCGGTTGTCGCCCACGCCTGTTCATCGAATCCGTGCAGGCTGTTGGAAATCTTTACGATCGCGACGCTGACGATGTTCTGGTCGAGGGCCGCCAGGAACATGCCGAGCAAAAGCCCGGAAAGGATGGTCATGATCTGCCGGTGTGACAGTGACGTACCCGCGCCGGCTTCCAGACCCGGCGGCGCGGCCGGTGCCTGGGTGATGGAATTCGTCATTTGTGAGCCCTATTTCTGATCGGCTAGCTGAAATGGAGTTTTCTCAATTCCGGTATTGAGCCGGTCGAGCAGTTCATTCATGGCGGATCGGTCCTCGGTGGGCCAGTCGGCCAGGATCGCGGCAAACCAGCGGTTGCGGAGTTCTCGGTTCTGTTCGAGCACCCGCTCCCCCTCCGGAGTGGCCGCCAGCACGCAGACGCGGCCATCGATCGGGTCGGCCCGGCGTTCGACCAGACCATGCGCCACAAGCGATCTACTCTCCCTACTGATGGTGGAGATCTCGGCATGCAACAGCTCGGCGAGCTTACCGGTACGTTGCGGGCCGTCATGAACGAGGCAGAACAGCGCGGCGTAAGCCAGCCTGTCGAGACCGTCCGGTCCGTGCCTGTTTATCTGGGTTTTCGTTCGGTTGATCGCGCGCATGAGCCGCACCAGCTGAACGCCGAGCTCGTCGGCATCCTGGGCAACGGACATGGGCATCACCTTCTCACCAGCAGGATTGTTGGCAGCTGCAACTAGTTGCCGAAAGCAACTTTACATTCGACTGGTCAACTGCTGATCAGACCCCATACTCGCTGTCCGGTTCGCGAAGTTCCGGACACAACTCACCACAACGCCGCAGGCTGATCGCCGCGCGCAACGGACCCACTGTCGCGGGCGGGGTGGTCGCGGGGTCGTAGGCGTCGCGGGCGGGAGTCACGCCCATCACCGCCAAACGATGATCTGCAGCGACAACCCGAGTCGCAACGCGGCGGGAATCGACCGTCCACGCGCGAAGAATCGGGCCCCGCCACTACCGCGAGCGCGGCGAACACCCGCGCGTACCCGCTCGCCGCCGTAGCCAGCACCACCACCGCCGCCGGAATCACCAGCCCGCCAGTCTAATTCGGCGAGCCTACGGACCATCCTCGGTTCGCCCCGGGCTCGATGAAACCTTCGCAAAATGATTGCAGCGCCGCCGAAATCATCTCCGGGGGGAAGACCAACCGCCACCGCCTAAACCGCGGCAGCGACCAGCCCTCACCCGGCTCACGACTGTGTCACGTTCCCAGCGTCACGGGTTCGGGATGATGACTGCGCGACCGTTGATCGCGCCGGCGCGGAGGCGTTCGTAGGCCAACGGTGCCTCATCGATATCGAAAGTCTCTACATGGACGTCGATCTCACCGCAGCGCGCAATATCGAGCACTTCGATGAGTTCGGACCGAGTACCCCAGTACGGGGCGGTCACAGACGTTTCGTGTGGCAGCGCACCGAATCCGACCGGCACCGTGCCGCCTCCGAGGCCGACGATCGTCAGGTCGGACTCGATGCCGGTCGCGGCGGCCGCAATCGCCACTGAGGCCGATGCGCCAACGAAGTCAAGCACGACATCGGCACCCCGGCCGCCCGTCAGGCCCCAAATCTTGTTCGACGCGGACGAATCCGACGGCAGCGCCTCATGCGCACCGACCGTGCGTGCGAGATCGAGTTTGTCCTGGGACACATCGAGGGCCACCACGCGAGTTGCCGTCATCGCCCGCAGTAGTTGGATGGCGATATGACCGAGTCCGCCCGCTCCGATGACGACGCAGGTGCTGCCGGGCACGAGCTTCGGCAACGAACGCTTGATCGCGTGGTACGGCGTGAGCCCGGCGTCAGTCAAAGGAACCGCACGGACAGGGTCGAGGTCGCCGAGTGGGACGAGGTGGCGGGGATCGTCGACGATCATGTACTGAGCCATGGCTCCTGGGGAACCCAAACCTGGTGGAAAGATGCCAAGTTCCGCTGCGTGCAGGCAGTAGTTCTCCTTGCCTGCAGCGCATTTGATGCAGGAACCACATCCCTGGGGACCGTACACCGCCACCATATCGCCGAGTTCAACACCCTGCACGCCATCGCCCACAGCGGCGACCTTCCCGACTCCTTCATGGCCCAAGATCAGCGGCAGTGGGAAACGAATCGCCTCAGCAGGCAGACCCATCACGGCTATGTCGGAATGGCAGACGCCCGCCGCAGCAACCTCGAGTAGGACCTGGCCTGGGCCGGGTTCGGGATCGGGGACGGTGACAACCACGGGCGCTGAGCCGACGGCGCGATACTGAACTGCCTTCACTGTGAACCTCCATCGAGAATCTTCAAGTATCAGTCGTCAACGACGCCGTCACCTGCGAGAAGCCAGTAGATGACGGCGTGTGGGCAATGGAATGCAGACTCGCTATTGCGAACAACGAGTTGAAGGCCGAGCGCAACTGGCCCCCACCAGTCGGCGCCGGGTGCCGAGCTACATAGCCGCGTATCATCACCCTGTCTGATCGGAGCGATTGTCAAAGGCGGCAACGCGTCACGGGATGCTGAGCGGCGCGGTAAGCAGGCCGCAGGCTGCGTCAACCAACATAATCGCCCAGGATGGGGCCTTAGTGCCGTCGTCGTCCTGGTGGCAAGCAGCTGCCTCGTGGTACGCCGTCGTGTGCACCAGCAGCGAAGCAACCATGCGGAGCCGTTCTTGCACAACAAGATCGGGCAGGTCGACCAGACAGTCTTCGACGCCCTTCCGCGCCAAGCGAAAGCTGGTTGCGGTGTCCCAGTCGTAGGTAGGGCTGTAGTTGGGGTCGGAGTGCAACTGGGCGAGGAAACGACCGTAATAGCTGCCCTGCGACCCGACCGCGGCCGCAAGAGGGAAGACCAGCGCTTCCATCATTGATCGGAGGTCGCGCACTTGCCCTTGTGCCTGCATGTCGGCGAGTAGCGTCAGTCTTCGTTCGTTGATCGGCTGCATGCGGTACTCGACGATGGCGACGACAAGAGCCTCCTTGCTTCCAAAGTGATACTGCGCGGCCGCTGTGTTGCGCTGCCCGGCTGCCGCACTGACTTCTCGTAGCGGTACTGCGCCGATGCTGCGCTCGACGAACAGCCGTTCCGCCGCCACGATCAGCCGCTCCCGAGTGCCGGCTCGAACGGGGGCCGTCGCCATCACCATCTCCTCCTTAGTGCCACGAATCCATTGTAACTCAAGGGCTTGCGGCATTAACTCACCTGTTTTAACATCTAGTCCGAGCGCATTAACTACGGGAAGGTGTGAGCAGTGGGAGCGATCTTGAGGGGAAACCTGTCGCGGGCTATCGATGCAAAAGGAACGATCCTAGATCTGGCTGAACAGGCATGGGCCGGCGAGCTGTATCGAGATGGTGCCGCACATCCCGTGCACAGCACTTTGCCGCAGGGGGAGGAGATTTTTGATGGGGTTTGGGTTTTCGAAGGCATGGCCAGTGTTAACGTGCTGGATACCGGTGACGGACTGATCATGCTGGATACCGGAGGTCAGCCCGATGCCGAGGCAATATTCGAGCAGGTACGACACTGGCGCCCTGACGCACCCTTGATTGGGGCCGTGTTCTCGCATCACCATATCGATCATATTTTCGGTACCGAGCTGTTTGATCTCGAAGCGGAACGGAGAGGGTGGCCGACGCCGGTTGTGTATGGGCACGCGGCGGTCTCGGAAAATCTGGACCGCTACCGCCTCACCCGAGGGTGGAACACCGTGATCAATCGTCGTCAGTTCGTTATCGATTCCCCGGAGTTCAGCTGGCCGTCCCGCTTTCGCTATCCGGACATCACCTATCAGGAATCGATGACATTCCGTCGTGGTGATCTAACATTCGAACTGCGGCACGGGCGGGGCGAGACCGACGATGCAACCTGGACATGGATCCCGGAACGCAAAATTCTCCACCCCGGTGATCTCTTCATTTGGGCAGTACCTAATGCCGGAAATCCGCAAAAGGTTCAGCGTTATGCTGGGGACTGGGCTGCAAGCCTGCGCGAGATGGCTGCCGTTGGCGCCGAAATTATGTTGCCTGGACATGGTCTACCGATCATCGGCGCCAGCCGCATTCACCAGGCATTGACAGACACTGCGGAATTGCTCGAGTCGCTGGAGTCCCAGACATTGGATTTGATGAACGCGGGAGCGGTTCTCGACACCGTTTTGCATGAGGTTCGCCCGCCGACCCACCTGCTGGAGCGTCCTTACCTATTGCCGGTCTATGACGATCCGCAATTTCTGATCCGCAATATCTGGCGGTGCTACGGTGGCTGGTACGACGGTCACCCGGACAATCTATTGCCGGCACCGCGGGCCGAACAGGCCGCGGAATGGGTCACGTTGGCCGGCGGCGCAGACGCGGTACTGGACCGGGCCGAGGAGTTGGGCGCGGCCGGCGACCTGGCGTTAGCTTGCCACCTCACCGAAGGCGCATTACTCGCGGACCCCGATTACTCACGCGTGCACCGAGTCCGTGCCGAAGTGTTCGCTGCCCGCGCCAGCGAGCAGACCTCATCGATGGCCCGGAACATTCTCAATCATGCCGCTGCCTCCAGTCGCGCCGGCGTGCGTGACCTAGCTTCCACAACATTTGAACTCTCGGACTGATCGGCAGAGATAGATATGTCGACGAATAAATCGTATAACTCATTGCGACCTTGGCTGATGGTTGCAATGCTCGCATTTCTGATGATGATCAACTTTATAGACAAGACTTCCCTCGGACTTGCTGCGCAACCAATCATCGACGAGCTGGGATTGACTCTAAGTCAGTATGGGTGGATCAACTCGGGGTTCTTCGCCTTCTTTTCCCTCACTGCACTCCTGATAGGATTCGTCGCTGACCGATTCAGCACGAAATGGATAATAGCCATCTTAGCTGGCGTCTGGGGCGTAGCTCAGATCTCGGTCGTCGCCGCCAGTAGTTTCACCGTACTGCTGATATTGCGCATGGTACTGGGCGCTGCCGAAGGGCCGACTTATCCGATAGTCAATCACGCCGCATACACGTGGTTAACTGACCGGGACCGAAGTCTTGCCAGCTCGATAATAACAGCAGGAGGAAGCGTCGGTGTACTCGCCGGAGTTCCCCTGCTGACATATTTCATCGTTGATTACGGCTGGCGATCAGCCTTCTTGGTCAGCGGATTGATCAGCCTTGCCTTCTGCATTCTGTGGCTGATGGTAGGAAAAGAGGGTCCACTATCCTCCAATGCGCCACCAACAAGTGCCGATAGTCTGCTGGATGGATTGGATGTCAGGCCGAATTATTGGCAAACCGTGCGTACTGGCACATTCCTTGCATCCGTGGCCGCTGGATTCGCCGCCTACTGGGTGATCGGCAATGCCCTAGCCTTCTCTCCGCTGTACCTGCACGCTGTCCTCGGTCTGTCGGCCTCTGGAGTAGCGCAGGTGACCATGGCGATACAGGTCTTCACAATCACAGTGGCCTACGTCGGACAAGGAATCCTTACTCGATGGCTCCTTACGCGCGGAATTTCCACTCGTTGGGCACGTGGCGTTATCGGGGGCATATGTCTGATAATCGCTGGCGTGGCCCATGTCGGATTTGTATTTGTCCCAAGTCTGCCGATCAAGATCTTCCTCGCCTGCCTCACCCATCTCAGCTCTTCGATGTTCGCTATTTCCCAAACAGTGTGCGCTGAGATCAGTCATCGTGGGCAACGTGGCCGCATCCTGGGGACCTACGGCGCCCTTTACCCACTGGCCGGAGTCATTTCCCCTGTTGTGACCGGCTATCTAGCCAGTAGCCTCGGGACAGCGCACGGCCTGCAGGTCGCATGGGTCGTTACGTCCGTTCTGTTGTTCATCGCGGGTGCCGCTGCCATCGCGTTTATTCGACCCGATCGTGATGTCCGCCGTCTCATGTCCGCGACACCCACGCCAGACGCACCGGCACGACTGAGCTGAGCTGGCTAGCTCTTACACGCCGCTCGGGATGAGGCCGCCGTCGAGAACTGGTGAAGAAAACCGAGCTTTCGAAGGCGAGATGACCCGCCGACCACACACTTGAAAGGGAAGTAATCGTCATGACATCCGACGAGCCGGGCCTCGAACCATGCAACCGGCCCGTTGATATCGGATCGGAGGGGTCGTCTCCCATAGCAGACGATCACGAGGCCGCAGATCCGATCGACTATCGGTTCACCCTGGCCAACGAGCGCACCTTCCTGGCCTGGGTTCGCACGGCACTGGGACTGCTCGCGGGTGCGGTGGCCGTGCACGCACTTATCGAGCCGGTTGGGGGCGCGGTTGCACTCCGCGCGGCTGTGTTTGTGTGTGTCGCGCTCGCCTTCATCCTGTCCATTGTCTCCTACCGCCGCTGGCGGGCGGTAGAGCGCGCGATGAACGCCGGTACAGTGCTGCCTGGCCCCGGTCTCGCACCGATTCTCGCTGGCGGGATGGCCGTGGTTTCGGTTCTGGCCGCCGCGGCTGTCTTGATGACATGAGACGCCTTCTATTAGCGCTCGGGCGCAGCGTTTATGGCCGGGATCGCATTGCGTGGCCGGTTGTAATCGTAGACGTCCTCGTCGTCAAGATGTCGCGGGTGAGATAGCGCCACAACAGTTCCGGCCAGTGGTTGGCCAGCGCGCACAGGACGCTGCTCGCCTTTCGATGCGGCAACTATCCGACACCAGACAGTGACGCCGTCTCATGACAGACATCGAAGCACAAGAGCGGGAAGGAGTCTCGGAGGTTCTCGCCATGATAAAAGGTAATGCCATAAGCGAGCGAGACGCAGGGCTGGCCGTCGAACGCACCGCCCTCGCCTGGCGTCGCACTGCGGCCGCGTCGTGCACCGCAGCGGCGCTGCTCGCACACCACGCATTCGTCGTACATCATCCGCTTGTCGTCGGAACTGGGTTTGCCGCGACCGTGCTGCTGCTCGTGGTGACAGTGCTCGGCTGGCGGCGAAACCGTCTATTGCGCCGTGGATCCCGCAGTCCTGCCGCGGGCTACATACCGGCTACCGCAGCGGTGACCAGCTGCGTCAGCTCACAGATGCTATTGACTGTCCTCGCTTTGTCTGGCTAATCCACCGCCGCAGCGCACTGAGGTTCCGGTCGTGCGTGTGGACGAAAAAGCTATCCGGCAACAAGGTTGGAGGATAAGACCAGTGTCCACTTCGTCGAACCCTACGGTGTCTCAGCTAGGCGGCCGGCGACCGGAAATATTCCGATATCAGTTCGCGCGCCGCGTACACGATGACACGGTCTTTCTGCTTCTCCTCTTCCGAGAGCCAACGATAGGGAAGCTTTTGGTTCCAAGGCGCCCAGCTGCCGTTGCGGTCCAGCCAAGCGTCATGAACCTGGCGACTGGCATACTCGACGAAATCAGGATGAGCGGGGTCGCGGCCGGCACGCAGTTCTTCGAGAACACTCGACACTCCCACCCGCGCCGACTCCAGGTTTTCCGACTTGAATTCCCTGGGTAATTCACGGTAGAAGCAATTAGCAATATCCACAGTGTCGGTGCCATGCCGTGTTGTCCATCCCGCATCACTGGTGGTCTTGATCCTTGGTTCGTACCGACCGTCGGCGAGTAGCCGGGGTCTTCGCCACACTTCGTGCAAACGTGACGCCAGTTCCTCGATCAACTCGTCGGAACGAGACTGCATCTTTTCGGCCGTCGACGCGGCGACTATCGGATTCGGGAGCCATCGCTGCCTGTCGATCGGCGCCCGCTCCAGCCGCCGCTCGAGCTCGAACAGAATCCTATTCGGGTTATCGGCATCTCGCATGAATCGCCCGGCATCACGCACGTGCCCCGCGGCGCCGAGGACGGGCTTCTTCACTGTCGTCGCGACCACATCCGTTGCGGTCAGCAACCGCTCAGCCGCCACGCGGGCTGTTTGAAGGACAGTGATGATGGATTCTCACCTCTCTGCGTTTCGGACAGATCCCATACGCACGACGTCAGCAACAGTCGTCTGTGTCGATCGTCCCCGGAGCCCGAGATGTTAGCCGTGTGCTGCCGGAGCGGTCCACACTGAAGCGCTCGCGGGATTCGAGTCAGGTTCGACGGAACCTCGGGACTCGTTGCGTGATAAGCGGTTACGACGCTCGAGATGAACGATCGGATCAGCGGGGTCGAGGGTCGCACTGTTCCATGCGATCGCGAGACAGCTGGGCGGTATATCGACCAGTCGAACGATGGTGAGCCTGTCGGGCAGGGCGTGGACCAGAGGTGCCAAACCGCTCGCGCCGCTCCACAGAACCGCCTGCATGCACTCGCTATGGAGCTTTTCCAAGCACGTCAGCTGGTTTCGACTGCGTCGTCCGGAACGCCACCTGTTTGCACAGAATTTACGTGCGAACCATTTTCTCGCGACGTTCCGTCATCGAGTGGCCATAAGCTGGCGCTCGTCGATTCCGACACCACTCGTATGAGCAGAGCCGCACCTACGGGTAGCCACCCGACGCCGCCGATACGCACGACAGAAATTCCTGGCAACGAATCACCTCGCGAGACCAATTCGACACGGCTCCAACGTGATTGCGTTCGGGCCGCGCGCCAGGACGGAAGCAGACGACCATGATTCGTCACCCACCGATTCCGAATCGAGCGGACCCGCGTCGATCTCGTCGGCGCAACCGTTCCAGATCGCAGCGACCACACGGAGAGCTCATGACAACCGTGGACACCCCACTCCAGCAGCGGCGCTATCTAACCGTCCGAACCAGTACACCGGGTGAGCACCTCACCGCCGCGCCGGACACCTCCGGCGCATCACGACAGATGATCCCCATGTCGGACGGCGCCGAACAACCCCGCCAGCTCAGTGCCCTCGACACGCAGCTCCTGAATGCCGAATCCCCGTCGATGCCGCTGCACGTCGGAGCCGTCACCGTGCTGAAAGCCGGCGACGCGGGCACCGAATTGACCATCTCGCGTCTACGCGAGCTGATCGCGAGCCGACTCCATCTGACACCACCACTGCGGTGGCGGCTGCGCACCGTGCCACTCGGCCTCGACCTGCCCTACTGGGAAGACTGCACCGCCATCGACCTCGGCTATCACGTTCGGGCACAGCAACTGCCCGAAGACGCGACCGACCAGCAACTGGCCGACCTCGTCGCCCGGCTGCACGCCACTCCCCTCGATCGGGCCCGGCCGCTGTGGCAATGTCACCTCATCTCCGGGCTCGCCGACGGCCGCCAAGCCCTCCACACCAAGGTGCACCACTCCCTGATCGACGGCGTATCCGGCGCGGAAGTCATGGTTGCCATCCTCGACGCGGCCGACCGACCCCAACCCATTCCGCCACCCACGCAAGGCTTCCGAGTCACCGGGACCGCGTCGACGCTGGGAATGCTCGGCCGCGCCATCCCGCATGCGGCCCTACGCCACGCCGACCGCCTACGGGCTCCGTTCCAACTCGGTCCCGCACTCGGCACCACTCTGGCAAAGCTACGCAAGACGAACCCGAGCGTCCCTTTCAACGGCCCGAACACCGCAGACCGCTGCTTCGCGTTCGTCTCGCTGTCTCTCGACGAGGTCAAAACCGTCAAAAACAGCTTCGGCGGCACAGTCAACGACGTCGTCATGACCTTGTGCACCTCGGCGCTGCGCCGATGGCTCATCGAGCACGACGCCGAACCCGACAGGCCACTGCTGGCCGCAGTCCCCGTATCCGTCCGCGCGCCAGAACAATTCGGTACCGCGGGCAATCAGTTCTCGATCATGCTCGCCGAACTCCCCGTCGACGAACCGGATCCGGCACAGCGGATGAAGCGCCAGCACACGATCCTGCTCGACGCGAAAGCACACTTCGGCGCCACACCCCCGACCGTGCTGCACCAGTCCGCGTCCACCCTGCCGCAACTTTTACACGGCGCCACCACTCGCGCGCTGCTACGACTGGGAGCACCGACCCTACCACTGGCCAACATCATTATTTCGAATGTGCCAGGACCTCAGATCCCCTTGTACGCCGCGGGAATCCGGGCAATCGCGAGCTACCCCATCGCCCTGCTCACCGACCTCAGCGGCGGACTGAATATCACCGTAATGTCCTACGACGGACACATCGATTTCGGTATCCTCGCCTGCCCCGATTCCGTACCCGATGTCTGGCGCATCGCCGACTACCTGAAGGACGCCCTTCGCGAGCTCCGTACCCACTGACGCGCAAAGCCGAAAGGCCTGCGCCGCAGGCCAACAGCCATGCCGATTTCCCCAGTGCAACCGCTGAGGGAAATGCTGTCGGGCGTGATATCGTCGCCGCCCTCGGTAGAGGGCTGAGCTCAGCCCTGATCCGGTACCGGAAGCGACCGTGGCGCAAGTCTGGTCAGCTGGGTGACGTGTTGTGGCGTCAGCTCATCCAGGGTTGTGACGCCGAGCAGTCGCATCGTTCGCTCTAACTGCTCGGTCAGGATCGCGATGACCCGATCAACACCGGCTTCGCCACCGGCCATCAGTCCGTAGAGATAGGCTCGGCCGACAAGAGTGAAGCGTGCCCCGAGCGCGACCGCCGCCACGATATCGGCGCCGGACATGATCCCGGTATCCAGCATGATCTCGGTGTCACGGCCCAGATCAGCGGCCACGGATGGCAGCAAGTGGAACGGTATCGGCGCCCGATCCAGCTGTCGCCCACCATGATTGGAGAGCACGAGGCCATCGGCACCGATGTCGGTCACAGCGCGCGCGTCAGCCAGGGTCTGCACACCTTTGACAACGAACTTCCCCGGCCACTGGTCGCGGATCCAGGCCAGATCGGCGAAGTTCACGGTGGGGTCGAACATGGTGTCGAGCAGTTCGGCCACGGTGCCCGACCAACGATCCAAGGACGCGAAGGCGAGCGGTTCGGTGGTCAGGAAATCGAACCACCAGTGCGGCCTGGGCAGCGCGTCGAGCACGGTCCGTGGTGTCAGCGCGGGTGGGATCGACATTCCATTTCGCTTGTCCCGCAGGCGCGCTCCAGCGACGGGCACATCCACGGTAACAAGCAGTGTGTCGAAACCCGCCGCGGCGGCGCGCTCGACCAAGGCCATCGACCGGTCCCGGTCCTTCCACATGTAGAGCTGAAACCAGTTGCGGCCGCGTGGATTAGCCCGTGCCACATCCTCGATCGACGCGGTTCCCATGGTGGACAATGAGAAGGGGATGCCTGCACGGCCCGCCGCCCGCGCACCTGCGTACTCACCCTCGGTCTGCATCATGCGGGTGAAGCCGGTCGGTGCGATCCCGAAAGGCACCGAAACGGGAGCGCCGAGCACCTGCCATCCGGTGCTGACCCTCGACACGTCACGCAGGATCGAGGGATGGAATTCGATATCGAGGAATGCCTGTCGCGCTCGGGCGATCGACAGTTCCGCCTCGGCCGAGCCATCGGTGTAATCGAAAGCCGCTTTCGGGGTGCGCCGTTTGGCGATCTTGCGCAAATCCTCGATGGTCAGTGCCGCGTCCAGACGCCGCTTCTTCCCATTCAGCTGCGGTTTCTTGAATTGCAGCAGCGGCGCGAGATCGCGGGGCCGTGGTATCTGCCGTCTCATCAGCCTGCCTTCCGAATCAGAGCGGTCACTACCCCGCCGCGGCGTGGTAGATGTACAGCAACATCATTGCGGGCCCACAATGCCGCGAAATCCTCACTCTCCGCGCATAATTCGGTGCTGAATTCCTTCCCGACTGCCACATAGGGCTTGTTGTGTGCCAGCACGTCATAGCGGGCGCTGAGCACCACACCCGGCAACGGCTCCAGATGGTCGAGAATCAACTGAAGTTCTTCCGGCAGTGCGGTTCCCGCGTGCACGGTCGGAACCGTCGGCACATCCGCGAGTCGATACAGGTGCGCCTTCCGCCTGCACACTGACATTGATGCTCCTGCCCTGTTCGAGCCGGGTGTACCACGCAAAGATACATCGATGGGCGGACGCGTGCCAGCAATGTGATATCAGCGAGAATATGCAGGTCAGAGGGCCTCTATTGCTACGCGGAAGGACCGGACCAGCACGGTTCGAGCGTAAATAGCGCTTGACGGAATTTCCCGGGACAGCAAGCCAGCCATGCACTTCCGGCTCACCGCACGTCGTCAAGACGCCACTGTGCCCGAATCGCTGCTCAGATTTCCGCGAAACTGAACCGGGGGCGGCTGCTTCCTCGTACTTTTGCCGTAGGCAGCGCAGATCGGAGTGGGACAGTGCAGACAGCTGAGATCTCCGCAGACTATGTGATCGTCGGCTCCGGATCCGCAAGTGCGGTTCTGGCCAACCGGCTCCGCGCCGCGCTCATGTCCGGCCTCCGCATCTGCGCCGATATCGCGGCCCGACCGGCCATGAAGGCGGTGCTGGGCGCCCTGATCTATCCGCCGCGGTCACCGAGCGAGTTGGAAGCCACCTTGGAACTGGCTTTGAACGGCTATTCGCACACGCTGTATCACCCGGCAGGCACCTGCCGAATGGGCACCGATGACGCCAGCGTCGTCACCCCGCGCCTGGAAGTCCGTGGCGTACATGGCCTTCGCATAGCCGACGCCTCGATCATGCCCGTCCTCGTGCGCGGCCACATCCACGCACCCGCCGTCTTCATCGGCGAACAGGCCGCCAAATTCATGGCCTCCGCGCGTTGACCACGAGCGGAACTTCACCGACCGCGGCCCCGATGCCACGGTCATGTCCCACTCGCCGACGGCTACCAGAGGCCGGGGACCAGACGTTTGGTAGTCGCCCGGTAGGGATCGTAATGCGAGCCCAGGGTGGTCAGTCGTGCTTTTTCCTCGACTTGGATGCGGCGCGAAAGCACGGCGGCGGGGATGATGATCGCAAGTAACAGCGAAAGCCAGTTTCCCGCGGCGACACCGGAACCAGTGGTGATCAGCAGGACGCCGGTGGTCCGAAATGCGTTGCCCAACACAGCGATCGCCCACACTCGCACGACCGATCCCAGCCACATGATCGCGACTCCGACGATCTCCCAGAGCGGGTGATCCGGCAGCTGGAGGGCGCTATCCTCCGGGAGTGCCATCGCTACGCCGTTGGCGCCGATAATAGCGGCCGCGACGAGTGAGCAAATCACCCGCTGAGCACGCGACACATCCGGAACCGCCCTGCGTCGGCACCTGATAGTCCGCTGAGATCAGGGCAAAAGCGACACTTTCGGCAGACCGTACGCGTTGGTACCAATAAGAGGGCCAGCGCGGCCATCACGAAGGAGTTGGTCATGAGCCTCATCGGAACCCTGATCGGGTATGTCCTGACGCTGTTCGTCCTGCTGATGATCGCCCGGGTGGTCCTGGACTGGGTGGAAGTGCTCGGCAAGAGCCCGCACTGGGCGAGCCGTGCTCGCGCCTTCACTCACGCCGGGACCGAACCCGTAATCGCCCCGGTGCGAAAGGTGCTGCAACCGATACGTGCGGGCGGACTGTCGATCGACCTCGCATTCACCGCGGTATTCATCGTCGCGCTGATCCTGCGATCGATCGCCTTCGCTTTATAGCGGTGACCGGCCGGGATGGCGGCTCGCGGTCAGCTCGCGGACCATCCCGACCAGCGCGTGACATCGATGGCGATCACCGGTCCCGGCGGTGGCTGTTGCACGTAAACGGGGTAGCGCGTGGTCAACAGGTGCTTCGCTGTCCGGTCTTCGTCGGTGTCCGCGATGCGCGCGTTACCGTCGGCACGCACCCACCACAGCCGCGTCCAGTCATCGCGGTAATGGTCGGCGAGCACCGCGACCGCGGGGTTGGCCGCGATATTCGCCAGCCTTCGCAGCGCGAGAGTGGTTTTCGGCTTCGCGTCGACGCTGGTGTAGATCAGGTCGTCAGCCACAACGAACACGATCGGGACGATATGCGGTCGACCCGTGGCCGAGACCGTGGCCAGCCTCGCGACGGGGTCGGCCGCGAACCGCCTGCGCGCTTCATCCGGACTCAATCGCACGACAGCCTCCTGTGTATTCCGTCCAGCATCACCTTTCGCCCGTCGGTGAGATCTATGCGCGGTCTGTACCGGCCATGCCACGAGGTGTGGCCTTCACGATACGGCGGACACTCTCCCGCACCGCCGCGGTCGCGGCCCGCGCTACGCCCACCGTCCACACCGACGAGCCTTATGAGCGCGGTGCACGCATCCCGGAACGCGGCATTTTCGCCTTGGGCGAGGTACTGCTGAACGCTGTGTGGCGAACGCGGCGGCATGGTCACGCGAACACACCACCCGGGCCCGAGCCGACCGCCTTCTCGAGGTCATGCTGGCCGGGATCAGTATCCAGCGCGGCTAAGTACCCGAACTCCCCTTGACGCTATCGAATTGGCATGCGGTGCAACACTGCTCGCGGTGCAATCATGCGCGCAGTGCCGGTTTGCGTCGAGTGATGTACCGACTACGCGGCGACGAAAGGCCCGTAGAGGGGGCGGCCAGAACGAGATAGGGCATCGGACAGGTGAGGTCGACGTACCAGTGGGCGCGCAGCACCGTCACAGTGGTGGGCGATCGGGTCGCCGCGTATGAGGTTTTCGCCGACCCGGCGCGATTGCGACAGCTGGATGTGGCGGTATTGCCCGATATTCGTGAACAGCGCCGGTTCAGGCGGCTACAGCACCGGAACCCGCGCGAAACCCAAAGGCGGCGTGCGGTTCGGACCGGTGGGCAATACTGGGCGGAACTCTGGAAGCGCGGGCAGCACATCGGCATTGCGTGCGGCATAGCAGCGCACCCTCGGCAGCGCGCGCTGTACTTCGGCGCGCTCGATCGGCTCCGCGTCTATGAAACCGATGGTGTCCAAGCTCAATCCGAGTGTTGTAGCGATGCGCACGAGCGACGAGGACTTGCGACCCCAGCCGATCTCGATGGCCGAGAACATCTCGTAGACCCCGTGCCGATAGAGCTTGTCCATGGTCAGGTCGCGGTCGCCGCGACTGGCGACGGCGTGCCAGATGCCACGATCGCTGAGCGTCTGTAGTGCACGCAGGCTCCCGGGCCGGGGCGCGGTGCTCGTCGCGTCGCACACGACACCGTCCCACAGGGTGTTGTCCAGTTCCCAGACAAGACATCTCAGAGCCGGTCTCATCGCCTGCCCCTATCGCTTGGTCATCACTACCCTTCCGACCGCGCCGGACACGGGGGATGGTGTACTGCTCACCCTCCATGACACGGCACGCACCGGGCGAGCCCCCGGTTTCTGGGTGTCCGCTCCGGCCCGGGTGATACTACCGGTCCGGATGGCCGATGCTCTTGTCAAAAGGAGCAGCTCCGAGTTCAAGCGATAGACCCGAACCTGCCTCGGGTCGGCCGTCAGCATGCTCGATGGCGAGGAATTCCCGAGAAACTCCCGCGCCCGCAGGACGCCGCGGCGGCATGGGCGCGCGAAGGCGTTCCGATCGGCACCATCCACCACTCGACCGGTCATCCCTGCCGCCAACGATCAACCGAAGCCACAAACAGGCCGAGACCGGCCAGCACCAGAAGCCCGGCCAGTGCGGTCGCGCCCACGACAGCGGCGAGGATCGCCAAGACGATCGCGCGCACGGCGAATACCCGTAGTAACCGAGCCACGTCGGACGACGCCTCGATAGCGTTCGTGTCGGAAGAACCGGAACTCGCCGTGTTCGGTATCGCACCCGTGCACCGAGCGGCGTCGGATTCGGTCATGAGGATCCACCTCGAATTCAACAATTGATGGTTGCTCAGCGCAGGTGCCGTGATGACTGCGGCGTCGAGTCCTCGGGCGATTCGCCATAGCGCCGAGCATCATGATCGTGGACACCCCTCGAGCATCACGGTCCGATCAGCGGCTCACAATGCGGAATCGACATACCCAGCCTTAGGCAGCGACATAGGCTGAAGGGGTGCGCTACGACCTGGATGATCTGCGGCTGTTCCTCGATATCGTGGCGGAGGGGTCGATCACCGCGGGCGCGCGGCGCATGCATCTGAGCCTGCCTTCGGCCAGCGCCAGGGTCCGCTCGCTCGAGCATCAAGTTGGAGTCACGCTACTTGTCCGCTGCCGTCGGGGCGTGCGCCCGACCCCGGCGGGAACAACCCTCGCCCGGCACGCGCGCGAGGTTCTCGCGCAGACAGCCCGGCTCGAAGGCGCCGTCGCGAGCTACCTCCGATCCCCCACTGCCCCGCTGACGCTATTGGGCGGCGGTTCCGCGATGCATCGGCTCGTGCCGCAAGCCTTGATCTCTTTTCTTCGTGCGCACCCGGGCATCGATGTCACGGTTTCCGAAAGTAGCACCCCGCAGACCATTCGAATGCTCGCCGACGGCGAGGCGGACCTGGGCGTCGTCATCGACGGCGAGGCCGGCGACAGTGGCCTGGAAACGGAACCGCTCGGCGACGACTCCCTTGTCGTCATCGGTCAGGTCGGCGGAATCCTCACCGGGCGAGACACTTTGACCTACACAGAGGCCGCCGAACACCCACTCATCGGGCTCAACGCCGGCTCTTCGCTACAGCGATGGATCGAGAAGAACATCGGTCCGCACGCACCGGTAGCGCGATATCGTACCCGCGTCGCCAACCTCAACACCCTGATCCCCCTCGCGTCCGCTGGCGTCGGACTGGCTATCGTGCCCCGTCGCGCAATCGACGCCGATCAAATGCTCGACGTGTGTGAGCTGACGGACCCTTGGTCCCGCCGCCGCCATTTGCTCGCGTGGGGCGCACAGGCGAAGATCTCATCGACCGCGACGGTGGCACTGGCCGAACACCTGCGCCACGCGGCACAGTCAACCGAACCGGCCTGAGCATCGACCACGCGATTTGCGTTGCGGAAGAAGATCGGGCCATCCGATGGAGTCGATGCATATGATTCGTTACATGCTTACCGACGTCGATCTCCGCTATCTCGACGAATGCGTGGTACTGGCCACAGAAGCGCTCGACAGTGGTAACGCGCCGTTCGGATCGCTGCTCGTGGTCGAGGATCGCGTGGTTGCCACGGCCAAGAACGAAGTGGCGACGGGCGACCCGACCCGGCACCCGGAGTTCGAGCTCGCCCGTTGGGGCGCACAGCATCTCGCGCCCACGGTGCGCGCGCACGCGACGGTGTACACCTCGGGCGAGCACTGCCCGATGTGCTCCGCCGCGCACGCCTGGGCAGGACTCGGACGCATCGTATTCGCGGCTTCGGCTCAACAACTCGCCGAATGGCGCCAGGAGATGGGCGTCGCGCCGGGCCCAGTGCTCGCCCTGCCGATTGCCGCCATAGCGCCGGAAATCGAGATCGCGGGTCCCGCGCTGCCATTGGCCGACAAGATTCGCGCACTCCACCTGCGCCACGCCGAACGTTCGACGACCGGCTAGCGACACAAAGCCAGCCCACCGGGTGACGAGGGTGCGGACGTCGCCCGGTGGGCAACCGCCACATGCACTCCTTCCCCGCCGCGCCCGAAGAACTCCAGCACCTCGGTGAGCTGCTGTCGAAGTCCTCCGCATCGCGCTTGCCAGGCCCGAGCGCGCGGCGCACCCATCGGTGAACCCACCGATCGCCCGAGTCCCACATCGATGCGCCCCGGATACAGCGACTCCAGCACACTGAACTGGTCGGCGACCACCAGCGGCCGAGGATTCGGCAGCATCGCCCCGCCGGCGCCGCCGACTCATTCCAGCCGCGGCCTCAGCCGACCCCCATCAGCGGTTCCTCCGCACGCAGCGGCCACGACCATCGTGTCCTCAGCTAGGTTCGGGTAGACCGAGCGCTGGAGCGAGTGTCCGCCAGGCACGCGGCAGCTGCGCCTCGAAATCGGGCCAGGTGTGCATGCCGGTCGGCTCATAGTCCACGGTGACGGGAATGCGCAGCTCGCCGAGCCGTGCCACGAAGCGGTCGGTGCACAACCGGGCCCCGGCCTCCAATGCCGTTCCCCCACCCGCAATCGCCAGCGCCTCGCCAACGCTCGGTGAATTGGCGACGGCCACCAGGTCGGCATTCGTCGGAACACCGGACGCGGCCGAGAGGTAGATCGTGGTGCCGCGCAGGACCTCGGCGCCGAGCACGCTGTCGTGCGCGGCCCAATCGGGCGACGACGGCGGTCCCCACAGGTTTTCGACATCGCCACCACGCGAGGCGACGGTAATCGTGGTCACCGCGTGACCCAATGGGTCGGCGGTGGAATAGCAACCGCTCATCCCGGCGACCGCCTGGAACAGGCCGGGATGACGTTGGGCAAGCATCATCGCCGCCTGCGCACCCATGGACACTCCGGCAATCGCGCGGTGTCCATTGGATTTCAGTAGGGATTCGACGATCGGAGGCAGTTCCTCGGTGAGGAAGGTTTCCCAGCGATTGAGGCCGAGCGCCGAGTCGTGACGTTCCCAGTCGCTGTACATGCTGCCGGTGCCGCCGCTGGTCAAGACGACATCCACCGGCTTGTCTGCGAAGAATTCCGCCGCCCGACCCTTGGTGAGCCAGGCGGAGGTGGCATCACCGTCGACACCGTCGAGCAGATACAGAACCGGACGCGGCCCCGCACCGGTGCCACGCAATATGTCGACGGTAATGATTCGTCGCATCGCGGCCGAGGCGATGTGCAATCGCGACCGATGCGCGTCGACGATCTCCTCACTGATCAGCCCGGTTCGCGTCATTGCCGGGTTCACCGGCGGCGGCTGCGGCGGTTCGGAGGGTGCCTCCGCGAGTGTGGGCGCGGCACTGACCGCGGCGATGACTGCCATCGCCGCCGCGGTCATGGGCATTCGTAGGCTCATACCGCTACAGCGCCCCGCTCAGCTCCGCGGGCGGCTGCCCGGTCGCGCTGTTCCTCGAAACGTCGTGCCTTGATCTCTAATTCATCGAGGCAGGCGGACAGTTCATCGCGTGCGCGGTCGCCGTCCCCGGACAAATCGGTGCGGTCGAACACGTTCCACGCTCGCAGCACCGGGCGAACCACAACGTCGAGATGCGGCCGCAGGTCGAAGATTTGGCTCTTGGCCGACACAGCGGCGTTCCGGCGGAAATTGGGCTGGGTGGGACCGGGCATTTGGAACCGGGTCACGATATCGGTGATCGCACGCAGCATCTCGTTCGGCGTCAGGTCCAGTGCCGCGGTGCTGAGGTTGCGATAGAAGATCATATGCAGGTTCTCGTCGGCGGCAATTCACTCGATCATACGTTCGGCAACTGGTTCACCGTCACCGCTCCGGTGTAGCGGTGACGGATTCGAGTTACCAATTACCGCAACGTAACATATGCGACCGGACGCAGGGATCGCGGCCCCTTCACGGGTTTCGCGACGCCGGTGGTCATATGCGCCATCCCGGCCGCCACAAGCGCGACCGGGTCGACGGCGCGGGTGACAACGAGATAGTCGCGCAGCGACGATCGCGTGCCGGTTCTCCGCGGCGACCCATCGCCCCACCCAGGTGCCCCATACGCCGTCCAGCGAGCACGATTCCGAGATCGAGCACGGTTTCCATGCCACGCCTTCACACGCCCAGCGGGCCGATCCGCTAACATCCTCGGATTCGGCGCCAGCCGCCGCGGCGGCCACCAGGCTGCGTGCCGTCGTAGCGACATCGCCATGCGGCACGTTGCCCGCGTGCTCGACCAGTTTCATTTCCAAGTTCGTGGGGCCCGAGCCGCGTGTGTGCCGCCATGAATCCGGAAGGCTAGCTACGATCGGCGCCGAAACGCCGATGTGAAGGCAGAATAGGACCTCATCAGCCCACACTCCAGAGGTCAGGCGAAATCACAAGCAGCCGTTCATTTTTCGAGACGCAGCGCCGACCGCGCATAACCGGCGCCACGTCAGTGCCACCCCACGATCAGCAGGCGGGCCCGGCCGTCGGCAACTCTTAGTTGGGCGATCGACCAAGAGCGGGCGACCCAACCCTGTGAGCTACCCCATGAGTAATGACCGCAACCTGTGCTTCCGATCTCATCCCGGATAGCATCGAGCGCCGCGCCCCTTTACGAAGTAATAGGCGGAGCAACGGCGACAAAGAGTTCGAAGGACGGCATCACCCCATATGAGCTTTACGCGAGACAAGCTGGAAGAACTTCGGGACATCCTGGAGCTCGCCGAGGAACCCGCTGGCGAGATCGGCATCGCGAAACGCAAGGCCAAGGGAATACCGAGCGCCCGAGAACGGGCGCGCATGCTGCTTGACGTCGGCTCGTTCATCGAGATGGGCGCGCTGATGCGTCAACCCGGCTCCGGTAGCGCCATGTACGGCGATGGCGTGGTCACCGGCCGCGGATTCATCGATGGCAGGCCGGTGGTGGTCATCGCGCATGACCAGACCGTGCACGGTGGGTCAGTCGGCGAGATGTTCGGCCGCAAGGTCGCCGCCGCCATGGAGTTCGCGCAGGAGAACGCCTGCCCGGTGGTAGCGATCAACGATTCCGGCGGCGCCCGAATCCAGGACGCGGTGGCATCGCTGGCCTGGTACGCGCTGATGTGCCGCCGCCAGGAGGACCTGTCCGGGTTCGTGCCGCAGGTAGCGATCATGCTCGGTAAATGCGCCGCCGGATCGGTGTACGGTCCGGTGAATATGGATGTACTGGTCGCGACCGACAAGTCCTACATGTTCGTCACCGGCCCCGAGGTCATCAAGGCGGTGACCGGCGAGGTGGTGAGTGCGGAAGAACTCGGTGGCGCGGCCGTTCAGGCCGCCAACGGCACCGTCCACCACGTCGCCCCCGACGAGAAGGCCGCGTTCGACTGGGTCCGCGACTATCTCGGCTACCTGCCGTCGAGCTGCCTGGAGCAGCCTCCGGTCGTGAACCCAGGCCTGGAGCCGGAGACCACCGACCACGATCGCGAGCTCGACACGATCATTCCGGACTCGGACAAGGTCGGTTACGACATGCACGAGATCCTGCTGCGCATCTTCGACGACGGCGCCTTCCATGAGATCGCCGCGGACACCGCGCAGAACCTGATCACCGGCTTCGCCCGGGTCGACGGCCGCAGCGTCGGTGTGGTCGCCAACCAACCACAGGTGCTCGGCGGCGCACTCGACGCGCAGTGCTCGGACAAAGCCACCCATTTCATCCGGCTGTGCGACGCCTATGGGCTGCCGCTCATCTTCGTCGTCGACACCCCCGGCGTGCTGCCGGGTGTCGAGGAGGAGCGCAATGGTGTCATCAAGCGCGGCGGGCGGTTCTTCCGCTCGGTGATCGAGGCGACCGTACCGATCGTGACGATCGTGACGCGCAAAGCTTACGGTGGCGGGTACGCGGTGATGGGCTGCAAGCAACTCGGTGCCGACATCAGCCTCGCCTGGCCCACCGCACGGATCGCGGTGATGGGCGCCGAGAGCATGGTCGGCATCATCGGCCGTAAACAGCTCGAGTCCACCCCGGCCGACCAGCGCGTCGCCGTACGCGCTCAAATGATCGACTTCTACAACGCGACCATAGCCACTCCGTGGATAGCGGCCGAACGCGGCTACATCGATGCGGTCATCGAGCCGTCGCAAACCCGCCTCGAGATTCGTAAGGCATTGCGACTGCTCCGGGACAAGGGCGCGATCAAGAAGCACAATCCGCGCAAGCACAGCCTGTTCCCGGTCTGAGCCTTCCCACCTGTCGCCGGATCATGCTGTGTCACAACACAACATGGCAGAATTCGTCAGATTTCCGACGTCGTCGGCCCACCGAGCGTCCGGCTCGATGACTACCTGACGTTATCGAAGTGCCCGACCCCTCGTTCGCCGCTCAGCGACCCGGCACGCGGCGCGCCCGCCGAGGATGTCCCTACCCATGCTCGGCGGGCACAACACCTCGATACAACTAACTCTGATCCGGCCGAGTGCCGTGGTTACCCCAGGTGAGTCCGACCGTCGCCCATTCGGTTTCCCACAGGCGCGAACGCCGGCGATCGAGGCCGCGGCGCATCCCGAAGTAGCAGCCGCCGAACAGGGCCAGCACCGCGAAGCCGACGACGGTGGTGACGACGACGGCCTTGCTGATGGCCCGGGTCGCCGAAGGCGGTTCAACGACCTTGCCCGCGTTGTTGACCCAAACTGTCACGGTGCCACCGGGTTTGACGATGCCGGTGACCGTATAGTCGCTGGTATGCGCGGTGCCTGCCGAATCGTGCCATTCCACCTTCGTGGGGGTCACCGGTGCGTAGATCGGTGTCTGCCCCACTTCCACTACCGTCGCGTCCACTGTGTGCAGCTGGGCCGCCTCCGCTTGTGCGGCACGGGTTTCCGTTTCGTAGACGCGCCCGCCTATCGTCATCGCGGCCACCGGAATCATGATCAGGAACAGCACCGTCAACACCACTGCGATCACCTCTTGGAGGCGATCTTCGCGTCGGCGCATCGGGTTCCGATCCAATCCGACGCGTCGGCACGTCCGGCGGACCGCATTCTCATTCACCGACCCTGTGGTCATGACGGTGACTCCTCGTGGTGGATATCGGTAATCAGCCCGGCGAGGGTGTCGAAGAAGGCTTCGATGAGCTCGGGGAGGCTGCCTGGATCCGTGCCGAGTGCCCAGGCCTGCAGCGCCGCGATGAGCATCCCGGAGCCTGCCGCAACAGCCGCGGCCGGACGTAGATCCGCTACCGGATCAGTACCCAGCCTGGCCGCGATGATGCGTACCGATTCTTGCTGCCCTTCTTGACGGATGCGCTGGTAGCTCGCGTACAGCGCGGGCTCGTCGTCGAATCGCTGGAACAGCGCCCAACGGCGCACGAACAGGTCCGCGCGCGGGCCGCCGTATTCGACCTTCAGCCAGTCACGCACGGCGTGGCGATAGGCGATAAGCGGCGGCTCACTCAGCGGACGGCGGCACAGGGCCTCATTGAACAGGTGTACGTCCTGGTCCAGATCGGCAAGGACGGCTTCCTCGATGGAAGCGAAGTGACGACTGAAGGTACGGCGGGTTACTCCGGCCCGTACGGCGATGTCCTCCACCGCGACGGAACCGAGTCCACGCTCGGTCAGTAGGTCGAATGCGGCAGCCGACATGGCCGCCCGACTGCGCCGGGTACGCAGCCTGCGTCCATCCAGGTCGACTTCGTCGTCCCCACCCATGCCGCCATTCTAACAGGCAATTGTCCCAGCGAGACAATAGTTTCCCGATTCGGATAATCACCTGCCGTGACGTCGTCCAACCCGGGTCCGAGATGGACTGTGAGCTGACCAGGACCCACACGATCACGCGATCTACGGTTTACCCGCCGGACATTGTCGCCACCGAGAAGCCGAAAGGCGGCATCCAACATGACGAGTACGCGGTCCGGATCGCCGGGCGAGCGCCAATTGGCCCAAGTGTCCGCCGAGCAGCGAGTCGCCGTGCGAGACTTCATAATCGACAATTACAACGGCACCATCGCCACCCGTGGATCGCCGCCGAGCATGGCGACATCGACGCGGTCATCGAATCCGCGTGCATCCGGCTCGAAGTTCGGCATGCCCTGCGGCTGCCACACGAAAAGGACGCCGTGGCCGAACCCACCCCCCGCACCCACAACCTTTACCCGATGTGATCGCGACGGCACCAAGTGATTACCGACGTTATCGACGTTATCGCCGAGTTCCCGATCGCACGTAGAGCAGTATGGGATCTGCTGTTGGATCCGCAGACCTACCCACGGATATTCGAAGGCGTCGGCGCCTGCGAGCCGCTCGAGACAGTGTCGGGTCACCCGGTACTGCTGGTCCGGGTCGGCTCGGCGGAGGCCGGAATCCGTTCCCACACCATGCAATTGGTGGTTGGTCACGCACCGGAGAGCCTCGAGCTGCGCGGCCCGATGCTCGGCAGCTTCGCCTCGATTCGGCTGCGTGGCGACCACCGGCACACGCACGTCAGCGTCACGTTTTTCGCGCCCGGCCGGGTGCATCCGCGACTGGTGGAGCTGTCCAACGCCGCCGTCATCGACTGGGCACGCGCCGGACTACAACGACTCGCCGACCTCGTGACGGCCGCGCCGACCTCGATTGTCGTCAATGGCGAAGACTCCCCCATGCGACGGCACGCCGGTGTCGCGAGGCAGATTATGACCTCAGGCGTGCTGCGCACCTACCGCCCCGATTCGGCGATCCGACAGCTGCGCAAGCTATCGGAGTGGGGGTTCAATCTGGCAGGCGGTTACGCCGCCGCGGCCGTGCACTCGCCGGGCCGGATCGCCCTCATCGACGATCGCGACCTGCATACCTTCGCCGACATGCATCGGCGCACCAGCGCGCTGGCCGGGGCGATGGGCGCACTCGGGCTGTGTTCGGGCGACGCGATCGGGCTGCTCGCCCGCAATCACGCGGGCATGGTCGAAACCATGGTCGCCGCAGGTAAACTCGGTATCGACGCGGTGCTGCTGAACACCGGTCTACCGGCGCGCAGGATCGAGGAGATCGTGCAGCGCGACAAACTTTCGGCGCTGTTCGTGGACGCCGAATTCGATCCGCTGGTCCAATACCTGCATGCCGACATCCCTCGATACGCCATCGACGGGAGGCGACCCGTCGTCGACCGGAAGACAATCGATGACCTGATCGCCATGGGGCACACGGATTTTCGCAGACCGACACAACCAGGTCGGCTGGTAGTTCTGACCTCCGGCACCTCGGGCACACCCAAGGGTGCGCGCCGCCCACATCCGAAGGGTTTCGCGACCATCGCCGCACTGTTGTCGCGAATCCCGTTGCGAATGAACGAAACCATGCTTATCCCGGCCCCGCTGTTCCATACCTGGGGCTTGGCAGCGCTCCAGCTGAGCACCGCGCTGCGGGCGACGGTGGTACTGGCGGAGCACTTCGACGCCGAGGACTGTCTGCGCCTGATCGCCGAACGCCGGGTCACCACCCTCATCGCCGTTCCGATCATGGTGCACCGGATCCTAAAACTGCCCGCAGCGGTGCGCGACCGCTACGACACCTCCAGTCTGCGGATCGTGGCCAGTTGCGGTTCGCCGCTGGCGGCCACCACCGTGCTGCGGTTCATGGACACCTACGGCGACATCCTCTACAACGTGTACGGCTCCACCGAGGTGTCCTGGGCGACCATCGCTGACCCCGAGGACCTGCGGACCTCGCCGACCACGGCCGGACGTCCCCCGCTCGGCACCAAACTCGGAGTGCTCGGACCCGACCTGCGCCTGCTACCTGTCGGCGCGACCGGGCACATCTTCGTCGGCAATCACATGCTCTTCGACGGCTACGTCAATGCCGCGCCGCCCAATACGGCCGACGGCATGCTCGACACCGGCGACCTGGGCTACCTGGACGCCGCCGGGCGACTGTTCATCGCGGGTCGCGACGACGAAATGATCATATCCGGCGGCGAGAACGTCTTCCCGCGTCCGGTCGAGGAGGCGCTGGCCCATCTTCCCCAGGTCAGCGAGGTGGCAGTGGTCGGAGTGCCGGACCAGGAGTTCGGACAGCGACTGGCGGCGTTCGTGGTGAAAACCGAAGGTGCCGGGCTGGATTCGGATATGGTGCGCAATTACATCAGGAATCGGCTCAGCCGCTTCTCGGTGCCACGTGATGTCACATTCCTCAGCGACCTGCCACGCGGCGACACCGGAAAGATCCTCAAACGCCTGCTCGGCGGCACGGGACCGACCGAGGCCACCTGACCTCGGTCATGGCATGTCCGTGCTCGCGGACCCCGGCTGCGTGGTCACGGTGTCGGCAGGACGATCAACCGTGCGCGGCAATCGTTCCCGCAACGCCTCCAGTAGTCCGATGGTGTACTCCGGCGGCGGCGCGTGTACCGACAGCACGTTCGCCACCCGAAGGTAGACATCGAGGTCGGCGAGCTTGTCCAGGTACAGCGCACTGGTCAGCTGCTGCAGGTAGACGATGTCGGGCAGGTCGTTCTCCGCGAACCGCAGGACCGTGAACGCGCCGTCGGCCAGCGTGGGCCCACCGACATGGTCGGCGAGCACCTGCATGGTGATCTGTGGCCGCGCCGCAATACGAACCAGATGGTCCAGCTGAGCGCGCCACACCGTCGAACCACCTATCGGCCTACACAAGGCCGTCTCCTCGACGATCACCCACAGGTGCGGCGGATCGGGTTTGGTCAAGATGTCCTGGCGGCGCATCCGCAACGCCACCCGCCGGTCGATCGCCTCATCCGATTCGTCCGGATGCGCCAGCGTCAGCAGAGCCCGGGCGTAGTCGGCGGTCTGCAGAAGTTCGGGCACGGCCCTCGGCTCGTAGCAGCGGATCAACCGCGCCGCCTGTTCCAGGCCGAGATAGGTGTCGAACCATTTGGGCAGCCAGTCGGTATCGCGATGCCACCAGCCCGACGCGCTGGCTCCGCGGGCCAATTCGGTGAACTCCGCGACCTGGTCGGGATCGGTCACCTGGTAGAAGGTGAGCAAGTCGATCAGATCGCGCTGCCGGAAGCCGACCCGACCGAGTTCCAGTCTGCTGATCTTCGAATGCGATCCACGGATTGCCTCGCCGGCATCCTCCCTGCTGATCCCCCGCTCTTCGCGTAGCCGCCGCATCCGGCCACCGAGGATTATGCGTAGTACGGCGGGTCCGCCGTCCGCGGACCCACCTCCGCCGAACGGGGAATCATCGCCCGGCAGTATCTCCGAACTAGCCATGTAGCGAGTCTGACACGGGAAGACCACGACTTTCCATTACCAAAGCACCTTACCGATACCGGGTTTCAACGCAAAAGGACTTCCGCGCTCGCTCGTCCGAACAGGTTACGGCCCGCGCATGTCGCGGCAATCGCGACGGTCGCCGCGCGGCGGCGCGTATCAAGGCCCTTGATCCGGCCGTGGAATTCGATCTCGCTCCGAGGACGCCGAATCCTCAACACTCATCGGGCACGGGTACCCCACGCAGCCGCTGATCGAGCCAGTCCATGGCCTCCGGATACCCGAGCCCGCCGGCGATGATGTGCTCACCGAGAACACTCCGATAGACCGCAGCGACGCCGAGACCGCACTGCTCACGGTAGAGATTGCGGGCCCCCTCGGCCGGGATCCAGAATTCCTGCTCGCCGTTGTAAATATAGAGCGGGGTCGCCGATCTCATACCTTCCATCCGCGTCACCCGATAAATGTCCTCGGCGAGTCCCGAGTGCAGTGGATCGGCGAAGTTGGCCGCGATATCGATGGGCAGCATCAGCACGCCCGCAGCACCGAAATCGCTGCCGCACAGGTCTTTCAGGGGAGAGACCGCCGCCCACTGCGCCAAATTGTTCATCCGGCCGAGGATTTCGGGGCGCTCGCGGCCGATGGCGAATGTCGCGGCCATGAACACCGCCGAGGCTAGGTTGCCGTTCATACTTCGGGACAGCATCTCGAAATCGGCCGGCACGCCGCCCAGCGTGGCACCGACGATCACATCGGTCAGCTCCGGCGCATAGCTTTCGATCAACTTGACCGCGCCGTGCGTGGCGATCGCGCCACCTGAATATCCCGTCATCCCGAACTTGCTGTCCCCGAACTCTTCCGGCCGCAGTTCCCGCACCGCACGGATCGAGTCGAGCACGGCATGTCCGGCGACGTAGGGCTCCGCGTATGCCATCCACGGACCCTCATGGTCGGGGATCAACACGGCGTACCCTCGCAACACCGCCAATTGCGTTGTCGGAGGGATGAAATCGGTGATACTGGTGTCGCGCGACCAGCCGTGTGCCAGGCTGTAACCGGGCGTGCAGTCACGGCCGAGCGCATCGATAGGAAGGTTGTTCACCACCACCGGCCTGCTTCCCGAACCGACCCAGTCGGCGGCCGGAATGACCAGTGTCGCAGTCGCATACGACGGCTGTCCGTGCGCGTCGTCGGTGCGGAACTTCACCAGCAACGCCTGCCGGATCGGCACGATAACCAGCGGCGCCGCCGACGCGGTGACATCCCTGACCTCGATAGCCTCTCCGGCGTCGAATTCGCCGAGGTTCGCAGGCCACGCGTCGAAGATCGGATCGCCAACCGGCGAAGGCAATACCGCCTGCCTCAGCGCGGTCAGCGTGGGAGAGAGCTCTCCGGTCGCCGCCGTCGACGGCACGACGGACTCGGGCGGCACCGGTGGCGGCGGTACCACGCGATCGATCCATTCCTGTACGCCGGGCAGGATCGCACCATTGGCATCCGGCAGTCTCGGAAGCCCCGAAAGATCAGGCAGCGCAGGCAATCCCGGAAGCGCCGGGGGTGGCGCGGGCGGCTGCGCGGCCGCTTGTCCGACCACCGGCGGACAGGCCAACAGCAACGTGACGAATAGGACACGCCAACATCTCATGACACACACGCTTCTGGATACGACGACGATGTCTGGCGCCCGGAGAGTGATGCGGCCTTCCGCCCCCCCCCCCGAAATGCCCTGTCGCACCGAGGCCAGACCGTCAGGCTAACCCGCCATGCCCGAGTTGTGTGTGTCACGAAGCCATATCGCAACAACCCAGCCCGAATACTTCAGCAGTTGCTTGGTGCGGGCTCACCATGGAATCGGGCGTTCAGCCAGCCGAGCGCCGCCGGTATGCCGAGCACTGCCGCGGTCAGGTGATCGGGTGTCGGTGTCTGCTCGGACACCACCCGAGCTCCCGCCGCACACCAGCGCCGGTCGGTGTTGACGATCGCGTCGACCGGGATGAGCCCGTCGATCGGCGAATGCCATTCGAACACCGGCGTCTTCGGTACCCCGTCGTAGAGCTCGAGACTGTTCTCCTCCACGACCGCGCGAGCGTCTTGGTCGTTGATCATCGACGTGGTCTGCGCGAAGTCGATCGCACCGTGTCCCGCCCCGGCGGCGATGATGTCGTTGGTGCAGCTGTTGGCGATCGCATTGCGGGCGGCGAGCCCACGGTCGTTGAGTTGATCGCTGAGCGGGAACCGATCGGGGTATTCACGTTCGAGCCCGAGTCCGGCGGCCAGCGCCAGCCCGAACACCGGATGCGAACCGAGGCCGAGCGTTTCGAGCATCTTCACCAGGTTCATGGGCACGCCGCCCATAGCCGCACCGGCTATATCGAGCTCCGGCGCGTACTGCGGCGCCAGCGCGGCGGCCCATGCCGTGGCCATGCCACCGCCGGAATAGCCGACCATACCGACCGGGCTCTTCTCGACCTGCAGGTCGGCGACCTTCTTGACCGCACGAATCCCGTCCAGGGTGATCTGACCACCCAACTTCGCCGCGCCATAGGCGAACTCCGGTCCGAGATGATCCGGCAGCGCAACTGTCCATCCCTGCTGAAGCAGCACATTCCAGGCGGGCGCCTCCCGCACCATCAGGTTCGGATCGTCGGTGTAGAGCACGCGCGACACCGAGCATTCCGCGCCGAGACCATTGATGATCTGCTGGTAGGACAGCAATGGGCCGTCCTTCTGGTGCGCGCGCGGCGTAAGAACCGTGGTGATCGCCGCGATCGGCTTGCCCTGGGAGTTCGTGGAGCGGAACCGCACCAGCGTCACCGTCGTATCGGGGAAGATCGGCAGCGACGGCAGCGCGCGCACCCCGATCACGTCGCCGGGCTCGAGGTCGGCCACATTCGCGGGCGCCGCGTAGAACGGATCCGGATCCGCCACGGGGTATAGCGGCGCGGCATCGCCGGTCCCACCGGCAGCCATCGACATCACCACCCCGAGGGCCAGCGCCCCCAAGGTGCGCAGCCGGGCGCGCAGCGGCCTGTTTCCGCTCAATGAACTCTGGGCCTGTCTCATCGACGGTGCCTTCCGAAGGGTCCAACGTTGTGATCATCGTGGACAATAGCGGCTGCAAACGACATATGGCGAATGAAATGTTTTGACAAATCACAAGTTTCGAGTGAACGACATACGTCGGCCCCGCGACATCCCTGGTGACAATCCCCCACGATTCGGCGCAGGCCCTGTGACATGTCCAGCCCATCGACTGGCAAAGGGGACTGCTGCACCACTGCTGAAAAACAACCGGGTGCACTACCGGTGTGGGCCGTCACCGCCACCCGCCTCGACTAGCCCTTCCTTGCGGAAGTCGAGTACGAGCGAAAGCACGCTACTGAACCAGAGTTCGAGACACGCTGATGATCGAAGTCTTCTTCGGTCAGAACCGAACCCGCACGTCGGTACTGAACACGACTTCGAACATTCACAGTGACCCGTCGAACCATCGCGGCGGCTGGGAGGTGACTACGCTCGGATGGCGAGAACCGAGCGGGAGGAGTATCAGTGCGGTGGAATCCGGTGTCGTCGACGAAGTCCGGCGCGGCGATCCTGCTATGCGCGGCGCTGCCCGCGCTGACCGGATGCGGATCGGCCCCGTCGGCACCGGAGGAGACCACGGCGCCCGTTACGACCACAACCACCGCCACGGTCGCACAGGCACCCACTCCGCTCGCCGCCGCGCCCACCGTAGATCCCTATGCCGGTCTGACACTCGTCGATCATGTCGAGTGGACCGAAGGGGTCGATGGGGCGCGACTGCTCGTCTTCCCGACCGAAGCCGGACGCCAAACCACCTTCCCCGGATCCGACGAGCGGGCATGGCAAGAGGTCCTCGGCCAATCCGCGGACGCCGACTCCCCCGGCATGCGCGACCAGTTCATCTGCCATTGGGACTGGGCCCGTCTCGTCTCGCCCAATAAACCGAGCTGGAACCTGGAACCCTGGCGCCCGGCCGTCGGTCATCAGGCCACCGTCCAGGCCAGCTGCAACCCCGGCGGACCCGAACGCTGATCCGCTCTCGCACACCACCCCCAGCCACCTACCTCGGGACCGACCGGAAAGGATCACCAATGCGCGTCGTCATCGCAGGCGGACACGGAAAGATCGCGCTGCTGCTCGCCGAGTTGCTCACCACCCGTGGCGTCGAGGTCGCCAGCCTGATCCGTAGTCCCGGCCAGGCCGGCGATATCACCGCCACCGGCGCCCAGCCCGTTGTGCTCGACCTGGAACACGCCACCGCCGCCGATGTTGCCGCGGCCATACAGGGTTACGACACTGCGGTTTTCGCCGCGGGAGCGGGACCCGGCAGCACCGCCGAGCGAAAATACACCATGGACAAGGGTGGCTCGGTACTGCTGGCAGACGCCGGCGCGCAGGTCGGCCTGCGGCGCTTCGTGCAGATCTCCACCATGGGCGCCGGTAGTCCACCCGCGGCGGGCACCGACGCGGTCTGGGCGGCCTACATCGATGCCAAGAGCCAGGCCGAAGACGATCTACGCGCCCGCGATCTGGACTGGACGATCCTGCGGCCCGGCCGTCTCTTGGATACTCCTGGCAACGGCTTGGTCACCCTCGGCCTGCCGCCGCTGCCGTACGGCAGCATTCCGCGCGCGGACGTCGCCGCTGTTCTCGCGGAGATACTGCCCGCCGAGCAGACCTTCGGCACGACACTCGAACTGGTCTCCGGCGCTATTCCGGTATCCTCTGCCGTCGCGAAATTCAGTTAGCCAGCTATCGAAGGTAGTTTCCCGAGTCGGCCCCGCGTGAACGGCCTAAAGCACCAGGACGACTCCTTAGTTGCCGCACACAGTACGTCACTATCTGCGGTAACTCCTTACCGTGACTTTTCTCCCGAATGTTCCAAGCGCCGCCAATTGCATTGGATGCGAACCCGCGACGGTATGAGTATCGAATGCCTCAAGACGGCGAACGTGGTCTCCGCCAGCGAAGTTCGGCACGTCGGCACCGCCGAGGATAGCGCCGATGAGAGACGTCGTGTGCCTGGTCTGACGCAACTACCTGCGGATTCCATACCGACTCGCATACGATGCGATTTTCTCGCATCTGATGCGATCGACGGAGGTGGCCGGTTTGGCGGGTTTCGGCGGTTCGGTGCCGGGTGGTGCACGTTTGCACCTGGTCGACGGTGTGTCGTTGCTACGTCCGGAGGAGCAGGTGTTCGAGGCGATGCTGGCGGGGTTCGCCAACCAGCAGCTCGCCCGGAACCTGGCCAGAACGACCGTGGAGGGCCGGGAGAACACGGTGAGAGCATTCACCGCCTACGTCAACACCTTCCCGTGGCAGTGGGCCCCGGCGATGATCGACGAATGGCTCGGCGACCTGCGGTCCCTGCGTGATCTGAAGCGATCGACGATCCGGTCTTACTCCGAGGCGATCCGGTCGTTCTGCCACTTCATCACCGATCCGCTCTACGAGTGGCCGGCGACCTGCGAGACCCGGTTCGGCACCCACCCGATCCAGATCGTGCACGAGTGGAACACCGCGGTCCACGCCCAGGACACCGAGTCCGACCCGAAGAAGCGGGCGTTCACAAAAGCCGAGCTGCACGCGTTCTTCGAGCACGCCGACAGCCAGGTCGCGCGGATCCACGCGTTCGGCCGCAAAGGCTGGCTGCCCGCGTTCCGGGACGCGACATTGTTCAAGACCGCGTACGCGTTCGGGTTGCGGCGCAACGAGATCCGGATGCTCGACGCAGCCGACTTCGGCGCCAACCCACACGCACGCGAGTTCGGCCAGTTCGGTCGCTGCCAGGTCCGCTACGGCAAAGCGAAGAAGGGTTCACCACCGAAACGCCGGGGCGTGCTGACGGTCTGGGACTGGACCCCCGAAGTGCTCGAAGAATGGTTCACCGAGATCCGTCCGTTGTTCGGTGTCGACGGCAACCCGGCGGCCTGGCCGTCCGAGCGCGGACTGCGGATCGGCTGCCAGCGGCTGAACTCCCGTTTCGCCGCCTACCGGGACGCACTCGGCCTGGACACCGGCCTGGACCTGCACAGTCTGCGGCGCTCATATGTCACGCATCTGATCGAGGACGGCTGGGATCCTCGGTTCGTGCAGGAACAAGTCGGCCACGAGCACGCCTCCACGACCTCGATCTACACCTGTGTGTCCTCGGATTTCCGCACCCGGACCCTGCGCCGACAACTCGACGCCACCATCGCCGCCGCCTTGGACTCCCGGAAGGGGATGAACGCATGAAACGAACCGTCGGCTACACCTGGCGCCTGCGTGAGCTGATGGCCACACGCGGCAAGTTCAACGCCACCGAACTGGTCCCGTTGCTGCACGAGCGCGGCATCAACCTGTCCGCCTCCCAAGTTCACCGCCTGGTCTCGGGAACACCGGAACGGCTTTCCCTGCAAGTACTTTCGGCGCTCTGCGACATTCTCGGCTGCACCCCCGCCGACCTGGTCGCCACCACCGCCGAGAACGCCGGGGTCAGCCGCACCGCCACCGACGACCTGCCCGGCCCGATCGCGGCCAACGTCGCGAAGCTGCGGCCACGCGCCGCCCGGATCCTGCCGGACGCGTGAGCCCGTCTTATCGGACCGCCGACCAGTATGAGCGCTGGCACAAGGCACACTGCGCTCGATGCGGCCGGTTCGGCTGCTTCGCCGCGACCTGGCCCGATGGCAAGGTCTGCCGCACCTGCCACGACCGGGCGCTGCGAGTCCGCGGACGTTGCCCCGGCTGCGGCGACAACCGGCCACTGCCGGGACTGCGCCCGGTCGACCACGCACCGATCTGCGCTGACTGCGCCGGATTCGCGGTCTCCTACCACTGTTCGCGCTGCGGGCACGAAGGCAAACTCCACGGTCGACGCCTCTGCACGCGCTGCACCTTCGCCGACGAACTCACCGATCTGCTCAGCGACGACACCGGCCGGGTCCGAACCGAACTCGCCCCGCTCGCCGCGCACCTGCTGACAATGAGTTCGCCGCTGTCAGGGCTGTGCTGGCTCAAACACCGCAAGGGCCGCGACCGCGCGCCTGCGGATTTGCTGGCCGAACTCGGCCGCGGCGAGATTGCGCTGACCCACGAGGCATTCCACACCCTTGCGCCCTGGCGCGCAGCCGCGCACCTGGAGGAACTGCTTATGGCCTGCGGCATCCTGCCCCAGGTCGACAAGCAGATCTGCGCGTTCGAACGCTGGACGATCAGGCATCTGGCCAGCGTCACCGATCCGGAGCATGCCCGCTTGATCAAGCGGTTCGCCGCCTGGGACGTTGCGCCCCGGCTGCGGGCACGAGCTGAACGCAATCCACTCACCGTCAGCAGCAGGCGGGGCTTCAGCGACCAGATCACCCAGGCGACACAGTTCCTCGGCTGGCTCGCCGAACACGACCTCGAGCTGGCCGACTGCGGACAGGCCGACATCGATGCCTGGCATGTCGAACACAATGTCCACGCCCGCACCTCGATCCGAGGGTTTCTGCACTGGTGCATCGCCAACAAGCTCACCCGCCGATTCCGGCTTCCCACCGTCGTGATCGGCCCGGCAACACCGATGCCGCAACAGCAGAGGATCGACCTGCTCGGCCGACTGCTCACCGAGCCTGACCAGCCGCTGCGGTCCCGCGTCGCGGCGGCGATCGTGTTGCTCTACGCCCAGCCAGTCAGCCGCATCGTCCGGCTCACCCTCGACGACGTGATCGCCGACAGCGACACCGTTCGACTTCGGCTCGGTGACCCACCGTCACCGGTCCCCGGCCCGGTCGCGGAGTTGCTGCTGTCCTGGATCGACCAGCGCACCAACATGAATACCGCCACCAACCGCGAGGCCCGCTGGTTGTTCCCGGGCCGCCGCGCCGGTCAGCCGATCCACCCCGAAACACTCGGGGCACTGATCAAAGCCCTCGGCATCCCAAGCACCGCCGGCCGCGTCGGCGCGCTGCACCAGCATGTCCTCGAACTACCCGCACCCGTCGTCGCCGACGCCCTCGGCTACCACCACAAGACAACTACCCGCGCCTCAACCGACTGGTCTCGCTACGCCTCCGGCCCACGGGCTCGAAAACCATCCGGCTGGACACCTCGAACTCGCGACCGTTGATTACGAGACCCTGCCAGTCCGGAACCCCGGTGGTCAGCGGCATGATGTGCTCTCCTGCATTGCGGCTGCGGAAACGTGGCAGAGGGCCGATGATCGGTCTCTCTGCGTCGGCTGTCCACGAGGTCGTGATCATGGAATATCATGCCGGTCATGACCACGGATGACTGGTTGGCCGACACCCGAACCTCTTATGACACGGTCGCGGTCAGCTATGCCGACCAAGTGCGCGGCGCCCTCGCCGGACACCAGTACCTGCGCGCGGCTCTGGCGTTGTTCGCCGACAGCGTGCAGGTCGCTGGCGGCGGGCCGGTCGCGGACGTCGGCTGCGGCCCCGGCGAAGTCACCGCCCACCTGCATGAGCTCGGTGTCGACGCCTTCGGTGTCGACCTCTCCCCGGGGATGATCGACGTGGCCCGGCGCGACCACCCCGGCCTGCGGTTCGAGGTGGGCTCGATGACGGACCTGGACCTCCCCGTCGCTTCGGTGGCAGGCCTGCTCGCCTGGCAGTCGTTGATCCACATCCCCGACGACGAGGTGCCGACTGTGTTCGGGCACTTCCACCGAGCATTGCGTCCCGGCGGACTGCTGCAGCTCCTGTTTCACGTCGGCGACGAGTCGCGGTTGAAGACGGAGGGCTATGGCGGTTACCCGATGAAGGTCCATGTCCACTGCCGTCAGCCTGACCAGGTGGCATCCTGGCTGCGCGATGCCGGATTCGTGGTCGAGGCACAGATGTTGCTCGACCCGGATGCGAAAGCTCAGCAAGCGATTTTCTTCGCACGCAGTAAGTCCTGACTTCCGCGTATATCGGGCTCGCCACTCGGAACCGGATGACATGCAGGTGTGCTCCCAGCGGTGCTGGTGGCCTCGGGCCGCCGGGCCGGTCAGCCGATCCACCCCGAAACCCTCGGGGCACTGGTCAAAGCCCTCGGCATTCCCAGCACCGCCGGCCGTGTCGGCGCGCTGCACCAGCATGTCCTCGAACTACCCGCACCCGTCGTCGCAGACGCCCTCGGCTACCACTACAAGACAACTACCCGCGCCGCTGCCCACGCTGCGGCCGACTGGACCCGCTACGCCTCCGGACAGCGAGCCCGGAAACCGTCCGGTTGGGCACCTCGAACTCGCGACAGTTGATTGCGAGACTCTGCCAGTCCGTCCCCCTAGTTGCCTGCGCGGCAGTTCGAGACTGTTGATCGTCTGTCGATCATCGTGCGCCTCGGTGAGCTCGCCACCGAGTTTCACCACCGCCACCACCACCGGCCCGTTGCCGGACGAGATGCCCGCCGCCGCACTCTGGTCGCGCCTGGAACTCGAACCCGCCGCCCTCGACACCGACCACACCCACCGCGACACCACACCCGTGCCGACATCAGTGAAGCAGTCCACGACACTAACGACTCCGGTGACGCCAAGAGCGTCATCCCCGACGGCGTCATCCACCAGTATTACCGCGAAGTTCTTCCCGACGCCCGCGAGAAGTACTACGCACTCGACTACGACCGTGCCGCGCGGCCCCGCACACGCGGGTTGAGCTGTGTGGCCTGCGGTATCGAACGCCCGGATCGAGACACCCCCGTATTCCGGCCCCGCCCTTTGCGCCCCGACGACGGGCTCTGTAGCGACTGCCGCGACGACAACGAACCCGGCATCCCCGACCACGACCCCGCCACGACATCCCCGCACGCTGCGACCATCTCGCCACCACCCACACACCCGACGAACTACGCGCCATCCTGCGCCGAGACTGGCGCGCCAGCCAACCCGTCGCCCGCGCCAAAATCAAAGCATGGATCACCGCCCACCCCTTCCCTGAAACCACCCCCGAACCCACACTCGACGCCATAGGGATGCTCAGCGACACCGAACTCGACCAACAAATCACCGAACTACACACGCGCATCGCGCTCGCCGACAACGACGCAGTCCTCTACGAACCATCAACGGTGAGACCGACCGTTCATATTCGCGGCGCGATGATCGACGGTGTGTTCAAAATCGGCACTGCCTACATTCCCTGACACAGCGAAAGATCCGAGGAGATCGATGAGCACCACACCTATTCAGCCACGACCGCTGACCGACCTCGAATCCGATGTCGTCACCACACTGCTGCCCACCGGCCGTGCGGGCGCTGACGAGTTCCGCACGCAGGTCCCGTATTCGCAGGTCGTCGCGACGTGGGGCGTCGGGTCACCCAGCGTCGATCTGGTTGTGCGGCCGGGGGCCACGCAGGCAGCCGGCTCCGCCGATGGGATCTTCGCCAATGGCGCGGTCACCGACCGGAACGGATCACCGGTCGGCGAAGTCATCTTGTGGGTCGAGAACGGGTGGCTCAGTGGCATCGAGTACGCCTGGTATACCGACGAGCGCCCTCGCGCTCTGCCGGAACCGGCCCAGATCGAGGTTCTCCGAACCAGTTGACGCCACCGGTCATCTGGGACCTCGTCGGCACCCTGCCGCTCCCGCTCGGCCGTCGCCGGGCAGACGGCTCCACCCGACAAGCACCTGATGACCGCGACCCAGCAATGAGCCTGCTGCACCTAGAAGTGACATCGTGACACTTATCCGTGCAACAGCCCCCACCGTGGTCGCGGTCGGCCGGATCTGCGTGCGCCGACCGCTTTGATGGCGGCGTGGTCAACGTCGCTGATTGAAGAGGCAACCACAGATAGGGTCGACCTGGTCATGACGTTAAGCGTCACCCGGTGACGGCTGTGCGTCATGATCGAGAACTTTTTCGCGTTGGCGGCGGCGATAGTCGCGTTGGCGGCAACGCGCCGAACAGTGCCTGGCATCAGCGCGCAAGAGGCGGCCTCCGGGGTAGATTCGCCCGCCACAGCCGGGGCAGACGATGCCGGCCTCCGGCTTTTCACCGGTCATGCCACCCAGCCCAACGGCCCTCATGCGCTCGAATACCGTGGCGGATCTCTTGCGGGCGCGATAGGCGTGAGCCACGCACGCAGGGGAACAGTAGCGGCGTCGAGGGTGAGCATCGCGCGGCAGCGCGCCCCGGCAGGCAGGGCACTTGCGAGGTCGAGTGCGGCTGCCCGTACCATCAATTGTCACGTTTCGCCGGGCGCGATCCAGACAAAACGGGGACACCTGATGTGGACGGCCTCGCGTCCAATGCGAGAAACCCTGTGCAGCATCGGGTTTCCGCACACGACAGCTGGCTACTACATGCACTTCATGCGTAAGAACGTCCTTATGGTTTGCGGGCCATACCTGCGTAGAACGAGACGCGCTCGTCCATGCCCTTGGCGCACTGTCGAACCTCGACCTCCGCACGCTCTGACCGTGCGACAGCTCTGCCGGGCGACCCGGTTGCCCGAGACCTCGGTCCATCTACCACTCGCCAGGCTCCAAACTGTCAGTGCGCCACCAATTTTGTGCCTGAGCCATCGCCCCAGGACCGTTGACAACCACTGCAGGAGACTCACGTTCGGTCTCCATCGCAATCGTGGGTGTGCCACTCGGCCCGGCTCTGCCCTGCGGAACCGACCTTCTCCACCGTCAGCGAACTTTGGTTGCGGCTGCTGGAGACCTACCGCGACGGAATTGAAATATCGACGAGCCGAACAGATCTCGGCGCCGCGTGACTACTCGGGCGAGTGATAGTGATCGTCTCGCACGCCCGACCGGTCCGCTTCGGGATCGTCGTCCGGCCAGAATGGGCGCTCATCGATCTGATCGGCCTTCATTCCCTCCTGCCCCAGGCGGTCGGCGTTACCGGACGTGATCAGGGCGGTGGAATACAAGGACTCGCTGCCAGCGGTGAAGTAGTGCAAATGGGCCTGTCCGCTATAGCCGATCGGCGAGGAGTACGGCGCGGTGTCCGGCGCTTCCGCTTTGATACGAGTCGCTCCGAAATCCGGATCGAGGGGATCGGAACCACCCGATACGAGATTCGAAATCAGATGCCCCCCATGGGCGTTCAGATCGTTGGATGCCTCACCGACATACACGTTTCCGCGATCACCCATGTGGAAGTCGGACACATTACGCGCCTCGTCAGCATTGATCGGCCCGAGCAGCACTACGTCGTCGGCCTGCAATCGACTCGCTGCCGCTGCGTCGGACACGACCATGGCACCGGCAGAGTATCCTACCGCAGTCAGGTGCGAACGTGGTCCCTGGTGCGTCGCTCGTAGCCCGTCGACGTCCTCGGCCAGCAGATTTCCGCCTTTACGTTCGGCGGTGGGGTCACCGTCCAGCACCGCCTTCAACCCGTCGGCCGGGTCGTCGTAGCCCATCCAGGCGACGACCGCCGTGGGGTTGTCCGGGTCGGCCCTGTTCGATTGGGTATACAGGTTCAGCGCTTGGTCGCGTTGGACATCGAAGTAGCCTTTGTCCGATGCATCGCTGGCTCGCACGCTCTGACTCGCTCCCGGCACAACCACAGCGGTGTTGGATGCGGTGTCCGGGTCGCCGATACTGATTGCGGCCCTGCCCTTTCCGCCGAATGCGAGCGGCTGGTACGCGTACAGGTAGGTCTTGTACGGGGCGGGTGGATACTTGCCGTCGTCGGCCTGGTCGGGGCCTTCGTAGGCCTGCAGACCGGCTCGGACGTTCTTCGCGTTGTGGTATCGCGTTATGTCGTCGGCCGTCAGGCCGTACTTCTCCGGATCCCTTTCGATCACCTCGGCCGATACGCCCTTGGCGTCGGCAATTCGTTCGACCCGCTGGATATCGGCATTCATGACGCGTTTGTTCGCCTCGCTGCGGACCGCTACCGGGATGCCGTTGAGATTGCCGATCCGCTCGGGTTCCTTATCCAGAAGCTCTTCCTGCTCAGCGGAAGAAAGCGAGTCCCACCACTTGTTAACCCGTTTCGCATCCTCGGCGGTTCCTTTACGAGGAGGTACCGCATACTCCTCCTTCTCATCGCCATGAAGGACGACAAGACCCGTTCCGACCGCAGCAGCTACGGCACCGATCTTCAGCGCCGATCGGGCATCGACATGCCGTAGCCGACCGGCCAGGGACCGCAACTCGGCACCGGTCGAGCGATACGTTGCCTGACTTTTCCGTGCGGCCTTGCGGAGCCCGTTGTCAAGTGCGTGGCAAGCGGCCCGGAGGGATGCGGAAGCCGAGTTCGCCATCTACAACCTGCTTCGGAACTGGTGGCGGATCAGCTGCCGAGATTGCCTCGTCGATTGATCGTGGAATATGCTCAGCGATCGCGTGTAGCAGTGCCGAAAACGGGCTACGCGAGAAAGTTCGTGGTTGATGCAGCACAGCGGGTCGGGTTCGTTCGGGTGTATCAGCCGAGTTCGATACTCCAGGGAATGGTGTACCGAGAGCCGTGAGCTCACCGAATATTCGTGCTCGGAGTTCTGCTTCACAGCAGGGCTTTATTCTTCGCCACCCGCGGGTGTTCGATCCGGCTGTGTAGAGATGGTGGGATCGTCATACAGTGTTCTCGTCTTTCGAATTGCTCATTTACCTGGACGCTTCATGCGCGGCGGCGGCGCGGGCAGGCTCTTCGTGCCAGTTACCGGTGTCAGTTGTCGGTGCTGAGTGCGTAGGCAATGGTCGGCCAGGATCGGGTCAGTTCGTCGGCCCAGTACGGCCAGGAGTGGGTGCCGGTGTGGCGCAGGTTCACCGCCGCAGGGATCTGCAGTCGCGCCAGCCGGTCGGCGAGGGCGACCGCGCAGGCGTAAGCGCCTGCTTCGAGCGGTCCGCCGACGGTGAGGGTGTCGGTGAGGTCGGTCTGGTCGGGGGTGTCGTGTTCGCCAGGGATGCCGCTGCCGCTTGATAGGTAGATCGCGGTCCCGCGCAACGCTTCGGCATGAGACATGACGTCGTGGGCGAGCCAGTCCGGGTCGGTCGGGGGGCCGAACATGTTGTCCGGGTTGCCGCCGTAGGTTTCCACGATCGCGCGGGCCTGGGCCTGACCGGCCCCGGAAGCGACGGTGTAGCAGCCGCTGTGTGCTGCGACCGCCCGATACAGACCCGGGTTGCGAACCGTGAGCATCATCGCGGCCTCGCCCCCCATCGACACCCCTTCGATGGCGTTGCGGCCGTTGCCGTCGAAGCGTGCGTCGATCAACGGGGGCAACTCGCGAGTGAGGAAGGTTTCCCACTTGTTGGTGCCCAGCACCGGGTCGCGGCGCTGCCAGTCGGTGTAGAGGTTGGCCGGGCCACCGGTGGCCAGCACGACGTTGACGTTCTTGTCGGCGAAGAACTCCACCGCATGCCCGTGCTCGGTCCAACTGCTTTCGCGCTCCGGGGCACCACGTCCGTCGAGCAGGTACAGCGTCGACCGCGGCCGACCGCGATCGGCGGGCAGCAGCACCTGCACCTGCACGATCCGGTTCATCGCCGGTGACCGCACGAACACCCGCAGCCACCGGTCGGTGATCGGCTCGATCCCGGTGATGACCGGCAGGGCAGCAACACCAGCGCCCTCGGCAGGAGCGTGGTATCCGCCCGGCGGACCCAGATCCGGACCGGAGGTTGGCGGGTCCGCGGCAGCCGCCCCAGCCACCAGCATCAACACCCCCGCCACCGAGGCAACCTCACCGACAACCCGCCACACCCGCATGCGCCGCCACCGGACACCCTCGTTGGTGATTTTGTCCGATTTATTCCATTTACTCCTCGGTCTGTCGTCGACGGCCCGCTCGGCAGACTTTCCGAGATCGCAAGACATACACCCGAGTAGAAACCATGAATCATGGTTCCTCGCATATGGGAAGGAACGTGTTCCAGAATATCGAAGAGGGCGGATTGATTTCGCCTGGAAATTCGCCGAGGGGAATGCGCTGTGTGAACTCCGTGAGTGAAATCACCGCAGCGACACCACTTTTGGAATGTAGGGCGGGTGCGGGCGACACGAGGACGATGAAGGTTCTCTACGCCAGTCCCGTTCTCGGAGTGTCGCCCGTGCCCGTTGTTGCAGTATCCCCTGTTCCTGCGGTCGTGGAGGTCTCGGGTCAGCGAATCGTCGTGTTGGACGATCCGTTCGCGGGCCGGTTTGCTCGATACACTCCGTGAGGTGCCCGACCCGCGTGATCGACGTGGGAGACGGTATCCGTTGTGGTTGCTTCTGGCGGTGGCGATTCTGGCCACCGCTGCCGGGATGCGCTCGTTCGCGGGGATCGCGACCTGGGTTCGCACGGCCCCGGAGCAGATTCTGACGGAGCTCGGCCTGGGGTCGAGGCGACCGAGCGAGAAGACCTTCCGCACCCTGTTCGCCAGGCTCGACGCCGCCGACCTGGACCGTCGCCTGGGCGAATATTTCGCGTCGTTGGCGGCGGGTGTGGTCGGGCACGGCGAGGTGATCGCGGTGGCCCTGGACGGGAAACGGTTCGGGGAGCCCGCATCGCCGGTGGCCGCCAAGAGCAATGAGATCCCCGCGGTCCGTGCGTTGCTGCGCGCGCTGGGCATGACAACGCTGCTGGTCACGGTGGACGCGATGCACACCCAGGTCGCCACGGCCAAGCTGATCTGCGGGACGCTGAAGTCGCACTATCTGATGGTCGCCAAGGACAATCAACCCGGTTTGCTCGCGCGGATCAGAAATCAGCCGTGGTCGAAAGTGCCTGTGGTGCACCGTGATGCGGATCCAAAGGCTTCGCATGGACGCATAGAGACGCGCCTGTTGAAGGTGCTGACCGTCCCGCGTGGCATCGGATTCCCGTATGCGAGGAGATCATCGAGATCACCCGCGAGCGAGTCGTGGTCTCCACCGGTAAACGCAGCGTCGAAATCGTCTACGCGATCTGCAGCCTGCCCTTCGAGCAGGCCCCGCCACGGCTGCTTGCCCAATGGTTGCGAGGACACCGGGGGATTGAGAATTGCATCCACTACGTGCGCGATGTCACCTGGGATGACGACCGCTCGACCGTGCGAACCGGAGCGGCCCCACAGGTCATGGCCGCCCTCCGCAACACCTCGATGGGCCTGCATCGACTCCACGGCGCGGACAACATCGCCGAGGCATGCCGGACCACCGCCTTCAGCCGCGACCGTGGCGCCCACATGCTTTACGGCCATCGAATCAGCAGATCAGCGGCCTGAAAACGAAAACGCCGGAGCCCTGCCCCAACAGGACAGCCGTCCGCCATCCGCAGTTACCGACCGGTCGTGGTCCGGCTCGAGGCCCGCCTCTGGTACGTCCACCGCGGCATCGAACGCCAATTCCACGGCCGCCCCCACCACCGGCGCGGTCGATCTCGCCGAACGCATCAGCGGCGACACTTCCGCCGCCAACGCACTCGCCCACAGCCTCGCGATCGAAGAAATCCTCGGCGCGGAAGTCCTCGACGACGTCCACCGGCTGCGCGCGCTGCTGGTGGGCACTGGAACGGCTCTACAACCACGCCGCCGACCTCGGCGCGCTGGTCAACGATGTCGGATTCGGACTGGCCAACGCCCACGCCCAACGCATCCGCGAACAACTGCTGCGGATCAACGCCACCGTCAAGGAGACCATCCCTGGAAGCGCCAGCAGCGGCGTGGGCATCATGGAGGGCTAGCGCGGCACGATCGTGCACCGGGTGGAAATCGACCACACCAGCCGCATCACTCGCGCCAAGATCGTCGACCCGTGTGCGAATCGTTGTCGACCTCATCGACGGATATTCCATAGCTCGGAGCGGGCGGAGGGATCCACGGGCGACGAGATCTCCATCCCGCCGCTCGATGAACGCTCAACACAATCCGAGAAAGACTGCGGCGAGACGTCAGCGCCCAGGTCAGGCGGGCAGTAGGAATCGACACAGCTGTCGGCAGCATGTGAAGGATTCACGTACTGCCGACAAGGAGAAACTAATCCGGCTTCGGATAGCCGAATCCCGCTTCAATCGTCAATGTCCCCCATGAAAACCGCTGTTCAGCGCCGGTCCCATCCTTGTGGTGCCCCGCCGAGGCAACGCACAACATGGGCAACTGCTGCCGCATTGGGGGCAGCGTTGCGTTGCACGGCGCTACCGTTCGCCGCTGACGGTTCGAGTGCCGTCCCCGGGGGTTCAGCATCGGAATCGCAGGCAACCAGGGCGGCGGTGGCTTGGGTAATGCCCGCAGTGTTTCCGGCGTCAGTGTGGCATGGATGGTGACGTGCCGAGTGTTGTGGTCGTAGATGATTTTGATGCCGAAAGCCCCCATTGAGCACTCCTGTGTTCGCCCGCCGAACAGAGTCCACGCCAGCAGAGGGTGTGAGTCGAGTTCCGTGGAACGCCGCGCGTGCCGACGCAGCCCACTATCGGATATTTTCGAGATCGATGCCGGTACACGTCCCTAATTGCATCTGACGGACCGGGTTTAATTTTCGCCAGTTTCGCAACACATATCGCTTGCGAAATGCGGATCGAACCACCGATCGCTGACGCAACAGCCATCCATTTTCAGTCGCGACCCACGCAATTTGCAGGTCCCGATTTTGTGCACACGTTTCCTCCGGTCCTGACCGCTATTCCCCGCTGATATCGCTCGGTGTCAGTTGATCTGGCGTTCGCGTCCGTCCCAGTAGGGTGTGCGCAGTTTGAACTTCTGTAGCTTGCCGGTCGCGGTCCGCGCCAGCTCGCTACGGAACTCGACAGAGGTCGGTGCTTTGTAACCGGCCAGCCGCTGCTTGCACCAGCCGATCAACTCCGATTCTGTCGTGCTGCCGGGCTCGGTATCCGCGTTGAGCACGACCAGGGCTTTGATGGTTTCGCCCCATTTCTCGCTTGGTACAGCGATCACCGCTACCTCGGCCACGGCCGGATGGGAGAACAAGCAGTCCTCGACCTCGATCGAGGAGACGTTCTCACCCCCGGTGATGATCACGTCCTTCTTGCGGTCGGCGATGGTCAGGTAGCCGTCGTCATCGATCACACCGCCATCGCCCGTGTGGAACCAGCCGTCGTTCAGCGCAGCGCCGGTGTCCTCGGGCTTGTCCCAGTAGCCCTCCATCACCACGTTCGATCGGGCCAGGACCTCGCCCGCGCCCTCCTCGGCATCCTCGACTCTCAGCCGGACACCGAGTGCCGGTGCGCCGGCCCGGGTCAGTTTCGCGGCTCTGTCCTCGGGTTCGAGGTCGTCCCATTCCGTTCGCGAACGGTTGATGGTCAGCAGTGGGGAGGTTTCGGTGAGGCCGCAGATCTGGATGAACTCCCACCCCAGCTCCTCCTGCACGCGCACAACAGTTTTCGTCGGCGGCGGCGCCCCGGCCATGATGACCCGCACCCGGTCACGACCGGGAATCTCACCCTCCCACGTCTGAGCAGCCTCGAGGACCGCGGCCGCCACCGCCGGGGCAGCGCACATCACCGTGACACCGTGGTCTCGCACCCGCCGCAGGATCTCGGCACCGTCGACCTTGCGCAGGATGATGTGCTGTGCCCCGACCCCGGTCATCGCGAAGGGCTGCCCCCAGCCGTTGGCATGGAACATCGGCAACGTGTGCAGATACACATCACGATCGCTGGCGGCGACATGCAGTCCGAAGGTGACCGCATTGACCCAGATGTTGCGGTGGGTGATCTGCACGCCCTTCGGGCGCGCAGTGGTGCCAGAGGTGTAATTGATTGTCGCGGTAGCAGATTCATCAGGCTCCCAGGGGGACGGCACTGATCCGGGAGCAGCGTACAGGTCAGCGTCGGAGCCGAGCACGAACTTGTGTTCACACTCCACATCCGCGAGCGACTCTTCAAGTTCGGGATCCACGTACAGCACGCGGGCACCGGAGTCTTCGACGATGTAGCGCACCTCGTCGGGACGCAGCCGGAAATTGATCGGGACCAGGACCCGCCCCCAGCCGCTGACACCGAAGAACGACGTCAGCAACCGACTCGAGTTGTGGCTGACAATCGCGACGCGTTCACCAGCGCCGATGCCCAGTTCGTCGAGCTTGGCCGCCTGCCGCCGGGCGAGATCGGCGACCTGGGCGTACGTCAGCTCCCCCTGGCTCGCAGCGGGCTGAGCGGGCTCATCGACCACCCCGATTCGGTTGCCGTACACAGCTTCTGCACGATCGAGGAAGTCGGTGACGCTGAACGAAACAAACACGGTTCTCCTACAGATTTCGCATATTCATCGGGGCTGGAAAGCTGCCCGATCTCGTCGGCGTGCCGAGCGATGCCGACGAGCTGGTTGTTGATCGGGGCCTTACCGCGCGAGTGTCGAGGTGCCCGCAGTCCCGAGGTGCGCGGTTCGGCCTGCATTCGGCTACCACACTCCGTGCGGGCAGGGGGTAGCCGAAGGCGGTGCTCAAAGGGGTTACGAGCGTGAGGAAGGGCGGTTCGACGCCTCGGCTTACTCATTCCTGTGTGCTCTGCGCAGCCGCAGTAATCCAGTTTCCGAATTCGACAGCGAGGTGTATACCCGGGCGAGCTTGTCATGGAACAAGGTCAGATACTCCCCGACACTGCTGACGTCGGGCAGCAACCTGCGAACACCACCCTGCCAGCAGTGCCGATGGGTGTCCTGGAAACCGGGGACGACAACCCGATCGCTCGCATCGACTAGCAGGGTGTCGGCGTTGCGCGCCGCATCGCTGAGATCCGGAGCAATGGCGACGATCTTCGTGCCCTCGACGAGGATGTCGCCGCGGGGCAGGTTGCCGACAGCTGGGTCGACGCTGATGATCGTTGCCGATCGCAGGAGAACTCGCCTGTCGTCAGACCGGTTGAAATGATTGATCTCATCGAAGCCGACGACGTCGGCGTCCCCGGGATGTGCACGCATTCAAAGACAACTTTCTTCGGTCGGGACAGTTGTGAACAGACGTCGGGCGGTGTGCGCGAAGCACCACCGCGCCGCCCGATCTCCAGGGCGGAGCCCGGCTCAGGCGGGATTCGTGCCGCCGGCTCCGGGACGGATCTTGATGTGAGCGGCCGCCGCCACGGCTGGATCAGCAGCAAACGGGTCAGTCGCCGCTGAATGCTGTCTGCCCGCCATCGGTGTGCAGCCGAGCCGCCGGAATCCCGTGTTCTGGCCGGAATTTGCGGAAAGAGTCGAAGTCCTTCGAGTATTGGTCATGGTGGGTACGGGTAGATCTCTGCCACAACAACTCCTTCGCGATTGCGCCCCGGCTGAAGGGGACTCGACCAGTCTGTTACCGCGATCACAGCGTCGGCATGTCCGCGCCGCCCATATTTGCACCGCGGTACGTGGCCCGATCGGCCAGGAATCAGGTTGCGGGGCCACTCACTGTGGCGGGGTGTCCACCAGGGCCGGGTCCATCGCTCGCGACACGGTGAACGCGATCAAGCGATAGGTGACCCGGCCCGAGGAGACGAGTGGGTCACGGTCCATCAGCGCCTGCGCGGCTGCTCGATCAGTCCCCCTGATCACCATGAGCCCACCGGTGCGCGGCTCCTGTGGCCCGGACGCGACCAGCATCTGCTGCCGATAGCACTCTTCCACGTGCTCCCAGTGAGCGGGCAGCTCCGGATCCTCGGGCGGCAGCGGGGAGGTATAGGTCGTGAGAGCAATGAACATGGTGTCCTCCAAAATCAGCGTAGGAAGTGCAAGCGATCCGCGCGGCCGTCGGCGCGGCGTGGCCGAGTCGGTGGCCGCCACGAATCGCGCGCGGGAGTGCCCAGGGTGTTGCGCAAGATGCCGAGTCTTTCGATCTCGAGTTCGATCACGTCACCCGGTGTGAGAGAGCGGTCGAGTTCGACGGTCGACCCGCCGTTGCACGTCCCCGTTCCCAGCAACGCGCCCGGCCGCAGCACCTCGCCCTGGGAAGCCCACGCGACGATCTCCGACACCGACCACACCATTTCGGCGCTGCTCGCTGCACACCACGTCTCGCCGTTGACGCGGGTAGTCATCTGCAAGCCCGTCGTGGGGATCTCGTCGAGAGTGGTGATGATCGGGCCTGCGACGCAGGCGAAATGCTTTCCCTTGGACGGCCCGAGCCCTCCGGTCATCTCATGTGCCTGGATGTCGCGGGCACTCACATCGTTGAGAATCGTGAATCCGAGCACGTGGTTCAGGGCGGTTTCCGGGGTGAGTCCGCTCCCTGTGCGGCCGATGACGATTCCCAATTCCAGCTCGTAGTCAAGGCGCCGTGTATAGCCGGGCCACGGTATCTCGTCGTCGGGGCCGAGAAACGATAACGGGTCGCCCGCATAGGACACCGGCAGTTCGTACATGACCTCGGGTACCGGCCTGTTCTGCCACCGGTACCCGAACGAGAAATGTTCCTCGAACACCATGAAATCGCGATAGCTGACCGGATCCAACGCATTGGTCAGAACTGGGTCCTCGACCAGGGTCTCCTCGGCCGCGTCGGAAATCGCCTGACGGGCCGCATCCTGGAACGCTTCGCCACCCGCCAAAGCAGCCGACATACTCGCCGGCGCCACAGCCGCGGCAATCCGTGCGGCCGCCTCGGCTGTGGCGCCTCCGCCAACAGCACGCCGCCGGACACTGCTGCGCACGTCGAACCACGTGCTGCTCCCGGGGCCAGAGACGACGACACGGGCAACCGGGCCGTCCGGTGTTGACAGACGCTGACGCGCAAGACGCACGATGACCTCCAACGGAGTGGGGAACAGGAAGAAGACGCCGTCATAGGCCAAGAACGCACCGTCCATGATGTGCTCTCAGCCCTGGCCGTGCCGGAGTTCACCGAGCTGGCGAGGGACAGCACAGCGGCGCACCAGTGACTGCTGCGACTTGTTCTGCGTCGGTCCCTGGGGCGAGCTCGCGCAGGATCAGTTTGCCGTTCCCGGCCACATCGATGACTGCCATGTCGGTGATGATCCGGTTCACCACGCGCCGACCGGTCAGCGGCAGAGTGCAGGAATCGACGACTTTCGGGTTGCCTTCCCGGTCGGTGTGCTCCATCAGCACGATGACCGACTGGCGCCGTGCACCAGATCCATCGCACCGCCCATACCCTTCACCATCTTCCCCGGCACCATCCAATTGGCGAGGTCGCCGTGTCGTGACACCTGCATGCCACCCAGGACCGCGGTGCCGATATGGCCCCCGGCGGGATTGGATGTCTGTCGTGAGCGCCTTCCAATCTTCTTCGATTGCCACATCCAGATGACGAAAATTGGCGTCTCCGCCCGCCGAGCTGATTCTTTCGACCAATTCGCCTCCCTGCAGTTCCTGGACGTCACATACGCATACGCGCGCACCTTCAAGCGCAAATAGCTCCGCTTCCGCAGGCTCCATTCCGCTGGCCGAGCCGGTGATGACCGAAGTTTTTCCTGAAAGCTTCATTCTTGTCGTCCTCGTGCGTCTAGTAGGACAGGTCGGCTGGTCATATGAATGATTAACGACTGTTTTGTGAGTTAGCCGTCGCTTGCCGATGCAAGTCTAATCCGGGGGGTATCACGACATATAAGCAGTGAGGAGCCGGTAAATGGAAGCCGCGTGCGTGCGGGAGAACGGCATGCACGCAGGGCGGCGGGAGCTGGACTAAAAATGCGTCAGTGATCATTCGTTACTCCAGTTCTCCCTGCCCGACTGACTGATTCTTCGTCAGTGATTACTCCGCGGAGTTCGAGCCGGCGACGACCGGCGCTGGGGATGCGAGAGGGCGGCCGAGCGATTCACCGGCAAGCAAGATCCAGTTGGTAAACTCGACAGCCAAATGCTGACGATGTGCCTCAACGAACTCCTCCGGCGCCGCTGTGGGGAAGAAGATGCACAGTTTCGCCCGGAAGCCGTCACCGGTGTCACGGAACTGGTGCAGGACTCGCGCCACGACAGTCCCACTCGCCGTGTCCGCATATGCCACCATGCGGATCGGGTACTCCGGCAACGGGGCGACCACCGCGGACGACTCATCGGTGAAATGGATGAAGATGTGCGCGATGTGAGGCCCGAGGTTTTCGATCACTCCATCGCCGCCCTCGATATGGTCGACGACGAAATGTTCGGGCTCTGCTGCCCAGAGCTTCGGTTCATCATTCTTTATCGAGTTGAAGTACGCCAAGAACTCAGACGCGCTGAGGCCTGAGATCTCCAGTTCGGTGATGGCGGGCTGCCACTGGCCCTTCGACAGCCTCGCCCACTCTTCCAGCTGTTCGGTCGCTGCTTCGACGTCCGGCTTCAGCAGGTCGATGATGTTCTGCCGTCCCAAACGCGATTTGAGCTTGGCGAGGGCCCGTCGTGCAAAGAATAGTTCCCAGTCCGCCGTGCTTCCGGGTGAGGTGGGCCCTGAAGCCACCGCGACGCGGACGGTCGTACTGCTCGAGTCTTGAATTGTCATTGTGTCCTTTTCTGGTTGGGAGTGCGCCGATGGCCTATCGGTGCTGGGCAAAGTACTCGGTCAGTCCTGCTTGAGCTTGACGAGATCGTTGATGTCTTTGCCCGCCTGATTCATCGGCCAGCTCTCGTGGCAGGCGAGGCTTTCGTGGGCCATCCCGAAGGAGAGTTCGCGGGTCCAGGTTTCGCGAATGTGCTGGATGGTGACAGCACGCCCCAGGCGACGGTGTAGGCGGCTCTTGGGCATGAAGACGTTCTCGGCGATATACCAGGCACGTTCGAGGAGTTGCTCGGGGGGAACGATCTCGCCGATCACTCCCCAGTCCAGTGCTTGTTCCGCGGTGATGGTGTTGCCCATGTAGAGGAAGTATCGGTAGCGGTTCGGGCCGAGCAGTTCGCGCCACAGTGTGTGAGTGCCGTCGCCGGGTACTATGCTCAAACCGTCCCAGTGGCCCTCGTAGAAGCTGGTGTTGGGTGTCGCGATGACGATGTCGTTGAGCAGTGCCAGTTCCGCATGGACGACACTGGGGCCGTTCATGGCAGTGATGACCGGTATTTGGAGATCGATGAGCGCGAACGGTTCCCGCGTCTGGTCACGGTAGAACAGGTCGTAGGCATGGTAGGAGGTGAACTCGTCGTAGAAGCCGTATTGCGCCCAGCTCTCACGGTCGAATGCGCCGAGAAATTCATCACCGGTGCCGGTGATGATCAGGACTTCGTTTTCCGGATCGTCGTTGATGTCTCGCATGGCCGGAATGATGCCGCGGTGCACCTCGAGCCCCCACTTCAGCGGTCCATCATTGGTGTGGAAGCGAGCCTCGAGCACATTGCCCCTACGTGTGAATTTGAGAAAGCTCTCGTATTTGGGCGCGTAATCTTCCAGACGAGTCCTGAACAAATCGGCCACGGTCGTCTCCTTGTCTATCTGCCCTTAGACTCGGGCAGACGATTAATATATTTGTGTCGGTTGTATCAGTTGAGTCCGCACCCGACAGGTGCGGAGACACCCGAGTTGCGCATCCACGATTTTGATGCCTGGCATACTCTGCGTCGCCGTTGTGGTCAAAAGCTGTGAACAAAAATGATGGACGCCACACTGTGATTCGCAGGTCAGGTCAGCCGAGTTGCGCTGACACAGTCGCGTGTCCGACAGTCTCCGCCGTGGAAGTCCCAACTTCTGGGTGTCACCACGCCCGTGAGAGCGTCGCGATGGGCGCGGCGCGTGCCACTACTGACTGGAGCCCTTTGGGTAGGTCCAGCTGGACCTGCCGCCGGGGCCCAGTCACTACCGCTGCAGCCCATCGCGCCGGCAAACGTTCGCGCGTCAATGATTACCTCGGATGTGCGGCCGCCAGAAGTCAACAAGATGTATGCCGTCGACGGGAGATCAACTAGCCGATCGAGTCACGGATGCTGAGGCACCGTGGGTATCCGCACGGTGAGGGTGGTGCCGCCGACATGATGATCTACGTCGAGCACGCCCATCGCCGATGTGACAATGCGGTTGACCAATGCCAAGCCCGCGCCAAGATGATGGGACTTGGAGGTGGCCCCCCATTCGACAGCCTCGTCGATCGACATGGCAAAGCCGTCGCCACCATCACGGACCTCAATGCGGAAGTGATCGGGTCTCTCGGCGATCAGCACCTCGACGAACCGACGGTGGTCGGTCTGCTCCGCGACAGCTGCCATTGCATTCTCAACGAGATTGCCAACGACCGTAACCAACTGCGAGTCGCTGACATGAGCAGGTATGTCTTTGGCATTGCTGTCAGCGTCGACACCGAGCCGAATACCTTGCTGCGATGCGATCCCGGACAGCGCCACCAAAAGACCGGCCAGGGTGGGGTGCGCGACTTTGACGCCGATCTCTGATCTCAGAGATATTGCCGCCGACGATATTTCGGTGATGAATTCGAGAGCCTCGTCGCTCTCCCCGATCGCAATAAGTCCTCGAATTGCCTGAAGTCGATTGGAGTGCTCGTGCGCCTGGTCCTGCAACGCACGTACCAGATGCCCGAGTGCTGTGACCTGGTTATCCCGCTCAACCAGCAGTAGCGAGGTCTGCAACGCACCTGCTGCGACGCGGGCAAACATTTCCAAGAGTAGGACGTCCCGTTTACTGAGCTCACCAGTTACCTTCCGGTAGATATTGAGCGATGCGATTGCGTATCCACCGACTGTCATGGGACTTGCCAACAGTGACTGATAGCCTTCCTGCCTCGCCAACGGCCACCATTGCCGGTAGACCGGGTCGTGCTGTAAATCGGCAACCATGGTCGTCTTCTGTGCTCGGATGGCCCGGGCGGCGGCGCTTGCTCGGAATTGATCCGGATCGCTTTCCATCGCGCGGCGATACTCGTGGGACAGGCCACGGCATGCGGCCAAACGCAGCCCACTGGAGACGTGGCCGTCGACGACGACCACAGTGGCTGCAAGTGAGTCGCTGATGAATGATGCGGCCACATCGACGATCAGGTCGAGGGTGTCGTTCACGTCCTTGTGGGAAGCAGCGTCAACGACCTCGGCCATTCGTTCGATGAATTCGAGGTCGAGTTGTTGTTCAGGGCATTGGCTCAATGTCGGACACCGCGCGTCTTCACTGGCATCGGAAGCCGTCCCGGCCTGCAGCGCATGTCATCAATCGTAGTGCCGGAGCATCATTCGTCGAGCGAACGGCCGGGCCGATCTGATTCTGATGATGGACAACATCGCTGGTGACCCGTTTCACGAGGATGAAACGGGTCAGTTCGGGTAGTGCAACTCCCGTTGCGGCATCTGTACCGCGCACGATGATCAGACCACCGACGGACGGAACCCGAGGCCCCGAACATATAATTTCGCCGGCCTCACAGCGATCGTCGAGGTAGGAGCGATGCTCGACGACGAGGTCCGGCGCGATGTCCGAAATCCGACGGGTGAAGCTACCGAGATGAACGTACATGGCGGTCCCTCTCATAGATTCGTGTTTCGACGCTATGCTGGACCGGCGACGATCGGAAAGTTGTGAACACCAAGGTTGGCCAAAAGCCTATCCTGGCCGTCGGGTTGTGCGAGGCTCGAGTCGCGGCCGCAGTCCACGTCAGAGGCTAGGCGCGGGGCGCATCGCCACAGGGTCCAGAGGAGAGCAACGTGACCAGTGCGTTTGGTGTTCTCATTGTGGAGGACGACGTTGTGATTTCTCGCGTATACGCAAAATTGATCGATGCAATGCCGAGTTTCACGGTGCTGGGTACAGCACGCTCAGCCGCGAGTGGATCGTCGGCTGCCGCGGCACTTGACCCTCATCTTCTCCTACTCGACTATGGTCTTCCCGGAGGTGTCAGCGGCATAGACCTTCTCCGTCAGGTCCGTATGTCTGCACGTCAAGCCGAGGTCATCGCCATCACGGCTCACTCGTCCACTGATCTGGTCCGTGAGTCGATGCGACTCGGCGTCCTCGACTATCTTGTCAAGCCATTCTCCGAGGAGCGCCTCCGTCAGGCACTCAACAAATTCGTGACGATCGCAACGTGTAGCCGGACATCCACCCTTCCACAGCAAGACGTCGACGCGTTGCGGGAGTCGTCGGCACCAGCCAAACAATGGATTCCCCGAGAGCTCTCCGAGAAACGGTTGAGCTTGGTGCGTAAGGTTTTCCGTGAGGAGAATGGCGTGCAGTCCGCAGAGGATATTGCTGACCTGATCGACAGTTCACGGGTAACCGCTCGCCGGTATCTCGAGTTCTTGGTCTCCTTGAGAGAACTCGAAGTGACGGTCGATTCCGAGAAGCCTGGACGTCCCCGCAAGCTGTATTCGCGCAGACCGCCACAGAACTCCCAGCCGGGGCGACGACAGGGGTGAGTGTGCCCAGCCACGTGTTTTCCCAGGGCGCAGTGGGCACTTCCACGTGAATGGCCAGGCTACATGGTTGGATGTATGAGCGATCTCATAGGCGCGCTCGAGTACCTGTTCTCGTGGAAGCACTTCGTTGACGATCCCGACGTTCAGTGCCTCTGCCGCGGAGAGATGCTGTCCCATGAGCAGCAGGTAGCGGCCTCGGTTGTAGCCCATCAGCAGCGGGAAGATGACCTAGACGCCGTCGCCTGGAACGAGACCGGATGGCAAGTGGGGCCGGTCGTCCTAGTTGGCGTCGTCGGCGGAGGTCACCACATCCGCGAGCAGCGCCTGTTCCGCGTGCACCGCAGCGTGCCCGTTCACCGCCGCGATGACCCGGACTTCGAACTCGAGATGGCTGAGTACGAGCCGTTTGCCCACATTGTGGATCCGCTTCCAGAGGCGGTTGCGATGCCGAACCATGCCGACGCGGCGAAATAGTGTCGTCGGGTGCACCCGAGCTCGTAACGCACCCATGCCCGACGGCCCGTTGCCAAAGCGGATAAAGATCAATCCGACTTCGGATAACCGAACCCCGCTTCGATCATCAGCGAACCTCAGGAAACCGCTGTTCAGCGCAGGTCCCATCCTTATAGTGCCCCGCCGGGGGCACTGTGAACATGGGAACGGTCGGCCGGTCGACACACGCTGACCACTTTTGTCAGACCTGATAACTACCCACGATGACCAGGCGTTTTCCAGTTGCCCATGTTGTGCGTGTCCTGCCGGGGGCACCAACCTGCGACAGCGTTTGCGCAGGTCAGCGGGTATACCGGACACGCACCACTCCTCCAGATTCTGAAATGCGCAGGTCAAACGGTTGCCCTTGATACGGATCCCCCGAAGAACCACAAAACATGGGCAACCAGGCCAGCAACTCACCGAAAGTCAGGACCGGCCAACCTCGGCGCAGCCCGCGTGCCACTTCAACAGGGCCGCAATCGCTTTCGCCTGCGCCGCAGCGAAACGCTCGCCGTCCGCACCACCGACATACCGAACTTCATAAGACACGGTCAGCCCGCCAACCGCCACACCCCGCTGAATAGCGACCCCGAGCTGGCCACCGACCGATCCGGCCAGCAGATCCTCACCATCCCCGTCACCCATCGAGGACCGGCACACCGGCACATCCGGCTCGGGTACCGTCGTGCCGACAGGATCGGCCTCATCGCTCGCAGTCATCCGCGGGATTCTCGACCAGAACACACTCGACCACCAGCAGACACGGGAGTATCGGACGAACGAACGGTGGATATGGCCTCGCCGTGGGTAAAGGTGTGTCTCCCGATAACCTGAGCCAGAACCATTCCATGCTGCAGCGTGTACGCCCCGTTTCCCAGCCAACCGATGGCAAACTCAACGGTCGATCCTGGATGGGACCGGAGGCCCACGGCCACAGATACCGTGCAGCATGTGGACTTGGATTACCTTGGCGGAATTGATCATTGGGCTAGCCTTAGTCGTTGTTGGGTGGCCTGCGGTAAGCCGATGGCGTCGAAGAGGGTCTCGGCTTCGCTTCTGGCATTTTGCGAGGCTGCCACGTCACCGGCGTTCGTGAGACTGTCAGCGAGCCGGACCAGCGTTTCCGCCTCTTGAAAACGATCTCCGATGGCGCGCCACAGCTCCAGGGCGGCGCTGTAGTCCTCGACGGCGAAACTGTAGTGGCCGAGGTCGTAGTGCACGTCGCCGAGAAGAGCCAGTGCCGTGCACTCGCCATCGCCGTCATTGTTGTTCTGGCACAGTAGTAGCGCTTGGTTGGCTAGTTCGGATGCCTTCTCATACTCGAGTAGGCGGGCATAGCTTCTGCCGAGGTCGATCATTGCCCGCGCCCGCCCGGGATGGTCGATCTCCTCGTACAGTCGGAGCGCTTCTGCGGCGCACTCTTTGGCCTTGCTATGGCGGCGTTGCCAGTTGAAGAGACGGCACAGCATCAGCAAGGTGTGTGCTTGGCTGCTGAGGTCGCCGAGCTGTCGGAACGTTTCCAAGGCCTGCTCGTGCGCATTCTGTGCTTGTTCATAGAGCTCTCGACGCGCATAGGCGGTGCCGAGTATTCGGTTGATACGGGCAAGGGCCTCTCTGTCGCCGAGCCGACTCGCCGAGTCCACGGCCGCGTTCAGCATGTCGGTCCACTGGCGCCAACGCACCTGTCGATACATGAAGGTAGTTAGCACGGCGGCGAGCTGCCAGGCGTGCTTGTGGAAACCGTGCGTGTTGGCGATTCGAATAGCCGGGAGAAGGTTGTCGAGCTCCCCGGTGAACCAGGTCACAGCGTCGTCCTGGTCGGCCACGTCTCTCGCAACGGCTCCGACAACAAGGGGGTCGAGCGTTATCGGTTCCCAGTAGGAGTCAAGAAGACGGTCCGCAACCGAGGCCGTGTGCAGGAAGTAATCGAGCAACCGGTGCAACGCGTCGCGTCGGTCCTGGTCGGAATCCTGTTCCTGCACCTGGTCTTGCGAGTACAGCCGCAACAACTCGTGCATATGGAAACGCCCAGGCACGCTGCTCTCGACCAGGCTGGCCTGAAGGAGCCTCTCCAGGAGCGCATTGGCTTCGGTTGGCTTCACGCCACAGAGCGCGGCCGCATCGTATCGGTCGAAGCTGGTGCCAGGGACAAGGCCCAGTAGCCGGAACAGCCGGGCGGAGTAGCCATCGAGTGACTGATAGGAGGCGGCGAGCGCCGCACGTATGTCGAAATCGCCCACTTCCAAAGCGTCGAGCCGATTGTCGGTCGGCCCCAACCTGTCCACAAGTTCCGCTACCGGGTACAGGCGCATCGCGACCTGTGCGCCAACGATGTTGAGCGCCAACGGCAGCCCCGCGCATAGCCGGGCCAGTTCAGCGACATGCGCGGACTCTTCGTCGACGTGGCTAGCGCCGAAGCGCGCCTCGAGCAGCATGATCGCCTCGTCCAGCGGCAGCGCCCCAAGAGTTACCTGGATGGCTCCGTAGTCGGCGATAAGGACAGGGAGCTGCTGCCGAGAAGTAATCACAGCGGCGCACTCTCCACCCGAGGGCAACAACGGCGCGACTTGCTTCGCGTCGCGCGCATTGTCCAGCACCACCAACATCCGCTTGTCTGCGACGATCGACCTGTAAAGAGCTGCCATCGATCGGGTATCCGACGGTATCGCTGTGCCGGGCACACCGAGTCCGAATAAGAACAGGTCGAGCGCTGCGGCCGGCGAAGTCGTCTCCTCCACATCCAGCCCCTGCAGATCCACATAAAGGCAACCGTCGGGAAATCTGTCGCGGATCCGATGCGCCCACGTCACCGCCAAGGCGGTTTTCCCGACACCACCGATGCCGGAGATAACGCAGACCACGGGGCCTTGCCCGGGCTCGCCCAGCTGGTCGAGCATGCTGTCCAAACGGGCCAGCTCATCCGACCGGCCGACGAATGAGCGGGATGGCGGTGGCAGTTGCTGAGGCACGACCCTAAGAGAGGTCTGCTGGGTCTGCTGGGGCAGCGGCTCGGAGTGTCGGGCAGTATCGGCTCGCCGCCACAATGAATGAAATTCTGCGACGTCACCGCCGAGTGCCTCGATGACGTTTCGCAGCGTCGACCAATCCGGTAGTTGTTCACCCACGCCCAAGAGCGCTATGACCTGCGGGCTCACATCTGCCTTGACGGCCAATTGTTGGGTCGACAATTCCACGGAGCGCCGAAGGCTCGTCACCGCATCGGAGAGTTCCTCGGCCGGCGTAGGCGGCGACAGCAGCTCCGCCTCGTCCACGCCGAAAGCGTGGGCGAGCGCCTCCAACTCTTCGACCTTCACGGTCTGTCGCACACCCGATTCGATCTTCGCGATCGTGCTCCGTGTAAGCGTGTCGCCACATCGGTCTGCTAGTTGTTGCGCCGACCAGCCACGCTGAGCGCGCAACCGGCGAACCCGGTAGGCGACATGATGTGTGGTGATCTGTCGACCCATGCTCTCTCCGTGTCTTGTTGGAGCAATTCTAGCACAGGGGTTGCAAACTTGCTCCGTATCGGAGCATCCTTGGAGCAGATCGAGGAGATCTCGCCTAGGGGAGTCGTTGTGAAACCGATCGTCCGTCCGGCGCGACCACGCACTGGAGAGTTCAACTCACGCAGCATTGTCGGCGGTGCCTGCGTTTCGGAGGCAGGCACATGACCTCGCCGGTACCAAGCCGTCAGCACCGGCGAACCCCCTGCACACATCCTCGGAACCGCCGCACCCCCATCAACTTGCTCGACTCGGTCGATCGGCAGGTGTCGGTTGCAATCACGGACGACCGAGTCCTGGACCGCTACATGAAACTGTTGCATTTTCTGCGCTCGACGTTGCTGACGGTCGGCTGTTTCGTTCTGGTCGGCTGCGCCCTCCTAGGCTGCGGCGTAGGGGCTGCCGTATACGTAGCCGGGTTGTCACCCCGGGCCGCTGCTGGTCTCGGAGTGCTCGGTACTACAACCACCCTCTACGTCGCTGGGATCAAACTGCACAGCCTCTACAAGAGATTGACCGGACCAGCTCGTCCTACTAACGATGACGAGGTTGCCGCCCTCGACGACGACCTTCCGAAGCAGCACGAGGAAACGCGATAATCCGATCGCTTATCAGGACACCACCAATCACAGCGATGGCGACGACGCTCAGAGCGATAAATATCAGCGCGCCCGCGGTGCTCTTTCCGAAAAGTACTCGGCCGCCGATCGCACCGACCGTCAAACCCAGGCCACCAACTGCTGCGCACGCTGACAACAGCGACAACGCGAGCTGAGATGACGCTCGCCACGGGGTGCTCCGCACCGCACTCACGGTACGCGATGGCGAGCAAGCACGGGTGCTCTACGTCCCTCTAGCTTGAGATTTAAGCCCAATACCGTTCAGTTAAGTGTTCAGGCGGTATTGTGTCGGTGTGCCTCGTGGTGGATGGGTGAAGCCGGCCTCGGATCGTCGTCTGTCGGATTTGGTGTCGGTGGGGTTGTTGACGAGGGTTTTTCCGGCTGATGTTGTCGATGAGGTGATCGCTGAGGCGGGACGTACGCAGCAGCGGCATCGTGCGCTTCCGGCTCGTGTGATGGCGTATTTCTCGATCGGGATGGCGTTGCATTCCGAAGGCTCGTATGAGGATGTGTTCGCCCAGTTGACCGATGGTCTGTCGTGGTCGTCGGGGTGGTCGCAGTCGTGGTCGCCGCCGTCGAAATCGGCTATCTTCCAAGCACGTTCACGTCTGGGATACGAACCGGTGCGTGATCTGTTCTTCCGTGTCGCGCGACCGGTGGCGGGGGTGGACACGCCCGGTTCCTGGCTGGCGGGACGCCGTTTGGTGGCCATCGACGGCACCTGCCTGGACCTGGCGGACACGCCCGGCAACGCCGAGTTCTTCGGACGCCCGGCGTCGAGCCGGGGCGAGAAGTCCGCGTACCCGCAAGCACGTCTGGTCGCGGTGGCCGAGTGCGGGACACACGCGGTATTCGACGCGGTCACCGGCCCGTGCGCCACTTCCGAGACCGAGATGGCTCGCGAGCTGTGCGGTCGGCTCACCCCGGGGATGCTGGTGCTCGCCGATCGCGGCTTCTACGGATTCACGCTGTGGAGACAAGCCGCCGCCACCGGCGCCGACCTGCTGTGGCGGGTGAAAACCAATCTCCGGCCCCAGCACGTGGAAACCCTGCCCGACGGGTCGTGGCTGGCGCGGATCGTCCCCACCTCGGGGGTGAACCGCGCAAAGACCGCACCCTCGATGGTGCGGGTCATCGACTACACCCTCGACGACGGGCGCGAGCACCCCGAGCAGTATCGACTCCTTACCACGATCCTCGACCCCGACCAGGCCGGCGCACACGATCTGGCCCTGGCCTACGCGCAGCGATGGGAGATCGAGAACACCTTCGACGAACTGAAAACACACCAGCGCGGCCCCCGCGCGGTCCTGCGCTCGAAATCACCCGAACTGGTCCAACAGGAAATCTGGGGGCATCTGTGCTGCCACTACGCGATCCGCACCCTCATGCTCGACGCAGCCACCCAGGGCGGGCACGACCCGGACCGGATATCTTTCACCGCAGCACTACGGATTACCCGTAGATCCTTGTCCCACAGCACATTTCCCCCCTCGCAACCATAAGGCTGCCGGCAGCGCGCCATCGACAAACTACTCCAACGCATCAACCCGGCACGCCGACGACGATCCAACCCGCGCGTCGTCAAACGCAAAATCCTCAAATGGGCAGCCAAACGCTCACACCACGCCCAGCACCCCCAACCAACTCACGACCCAAAGGCCACCATCCGCACCCCTTAACTGAACGGTATTGGATTTAGGACCGTCCCCCGAAGACGGTGATGTCGTCCAATGCGTCTTCGACGCGACCACCGATGATCGAGTCGTTGACGAGTTCGCGTAGCGCAGGAACGACGCGGTCGGTGTCGATGGCCCTGTGAATACGCACGATGTGTCCCAGGGCCGTCACCGCACCGGAGCGAACATTGGGGTCCGGATTCTCGAGCAGGGCGAGCGCGCGGTCGGTGACCCATCCGCCATCAGGGTCGTGAAGAGCCAACCGCAGTATGGCCTGCGAAACCGCCAGGTTGTCGTCCGAATCGAGCATCGCGATCGCCTCGTTCCGGCCGATCGGTTCGAGGCTTTGGTACGTACTCACAGCGGCTTGCCCTTCCTGTTCACCACGCCCGCCTTGATCAGGGCGTTCTGCATCTCCTGTGTCAGCTCGTCCCATGCACGTTTGTGGCCATGGAAGATCCCCGATTCCGGATACGTCTCATCGAACACGTCGAACTCCCCAGTTTCGGAGTCATAGCCTACGCGGCGGGAGGAGGTGGGCTTGATCTGTACAGACTTGCCCAGTGTCTCCTGCGGATGCGTCGGCTCCGGCGCAGCGTTACCTCGTTGCTCTGGACCATGTTTCGGAGAAGGCTCGAAGGTCAGCTTCTTCTCTTCACCATCAATTGCGACCTACAACGCGATGATCGCCGCGAGCTTGGCGAGGGACTCGGTGAGATCGGGGACCTTGCCGAAGGCGTCGATAACGCCGACGGCGACGCTCGCGGCCAGCGTGACCTCGAGGATCTGGAAGAGACGTTTCGTCGTGTAGAGGCCGCGCAGGGTCGCGATCGTCTCCTCGACCGCGAGTGCGACACCACCGCCAGCGACAGCGACAGCGATACTCCCGCCGAAGCTGAAGATCGCACCAACGATGGCGCCGGTGACCAACAGCCCGACAGCCCAGGCGAAGGTCGTCATCGCCGTCTTGATGCCGTCACCGACTTCGACTGTCGAGCTGTGATAGTCCGCGACTGGGGCGGCGACGTTGGTGGACGCGGAGACCAGGAGGTCGGCGCTGGATTTCAGTGTGCCGAAGTGTTCCTGGATGATCGTGCGGTTCTCGGTGGCGTCCATATTGTCGAACAACGCGGAGATCGTGGCAATCTTCGCGGGTGCGCCGGTGATGGTGACGTGGGTGGAGAAGGTCTTCCACGTGGTGGCGGCCTTCGACAGCTTGTCGACGTCGCCGTTGGGAAGTTTCTCGAAGGTACCGACGATCTTCGAGGTGAGTTCGTTGAAGAATTCCTCGACGCCACCGTTGTGTTTGACGCCGTCGCCGTTGTCATGAACGGAGGTCGGGATGGTGACCTTGTACTCGGATACCTGTTGCAGGGGCGGGCTTTCAGGGTTGGCGTTGTCGGCCTTCCCGTACTTGTACCCGTTGGCGTAGAGAATGTTGCCGAGATTGATGAGCGCATCGGCCAGGTCGGTGCAGGTCTGCATCGTGTCCCGGGCGTAACGGTCGTACGCCTCGCCCCACTGTTTGCAGCCGGGAGCGTCACCGGCCATACCTGCGCACTCGCCTTTGACCGCGTCGTGCACGGGTTTATCGGCGTGCCGCAGCTCGCCGGCGAGGTCGTGGCATTGTTTGGCGGCCTCATAGTAGGTCCGCCAGTTGACCTTCACCGCTCATCCCCCTCGGAGCATCTCCAAGTTTTCCTCGACCGCGGTCGTGTAGCCGGTGTGTGCCTTGCGCGCCACCTTGCTGATATCGCGGGCACCTTCGGCGAATTCTCTTGCCCCGGCTGCCCATTCACGATGAGCGTCCGAATATGCCTGCGCGGCAACACCGTCCCAACCCGTTCCCGCCAAGGTCGCGACCTTGGCGTCGATCGCATCGAGATGTTCGGCAATAACGCTGGCGAGGGCGGACAGACGGATCGCGACCTCATCCAGGTGGTCCAAGTCGACCTCGAACTCCTCTGAACTCATGGCAGGTCCAAGCTCGACGTACTCGCGCTGTAGAGCACTTCCGCGTTGCTGCCGTCGAGGTTTTCATACGTTGAGGCTGTGACCCCGAGCTTTTCAGCCAACCCGGCCAGCGCGGTGATGATCTGGCCGCCGCCGTCGCGGATGCCGTTCCAGCCATCGGCGAACTCGTTGGCCAAGTTGCCCTTCCACGTTCCGTTGACCAGCGACTCGACGTCCCTGGCCGCTGAGCCCAGCGCGGTCCGCATCGCGGTGGACAGCTCGTATACTTCCTCCCCCACTTCGCGCACTTTCTCGGGTACCACCGAGAGATTCTGTCCCGAAGCTGGCGTACCCCGTCGCTCATACCGCCCAAGACTACCTATCTTAGACTGCCGAGCCCGCCCACTCGGTGTGCTGCCGTCGCCGTCCATCACATCGGCTTTGACCTACCACGAAGCGGCCAAGGTCTGCAGTGTGCCGGTCAGTGCCGTCCACTCCCGCATCACACGAACCAGGCAGAATCTCCTCGCCGCCGAGGAAGAGGACCGTGCGGAATCGACAACGGCCGGCCCGACCCCAGCCCCGGCCGATTCCGATGATCGCCTGTGGGGACACGCTGCTCGCCGCCATGCCCGCGCGGACATATGTATTCAGCGCGGAATGCGCCCAGGGTGGACAGTCTGTACACCGATCAGCACACCGCCGCGATCGTGGCTCTGATCATCGGCGAGATAGCGCTGCCGATCACGATTTGCGCCACGCACAATCCGGTGCCGGTCTGGCGAGCGGCAGAAACCGACGCAGCTGCCGCGAAGACAAGCTAATCCGGCCTCGGATGGACGAAACCCGCTCCAACCGTCAACGTCCCAATGAAAACCACTCTCACGACCGGTCCCATCCTTGTAGCGCCCCGCCGAGGGCACGAACATGCGACGCTTCAGACTTAACCCATCCCAAAGCGACCATCGACCCACTACACACGGTGGCGACGACGGTGTCGGGGCGATCGAGCCCCTGCCGCCGCAAGCCGGTACCGAGAGTGCATCCGAGAATGGCAGCGATGCTGTGATCGTCTCCGTCGCTGCAACATGGCAACTCGCCGCAGGCTCCCGGCACGATAACCTGACTGATGCGCTGGCCCGCTGTGAACCGACAGCAGACGAACGACATCGACCCCTTACGGGAATAGAACCAACGAAAAGCTCTTGACCTGCAAAAACTCTCGCTCACGTAGCGAACGAAAGATCTACCAGAACCACAAACGCGCAGGTCAGAGCGCAAGATCGAACATATGGTGGGCCTAACGCTAATCAATCCGAACCACCCCACGGCCGAAGGGCCGACACTCCGGATCAAGCCGGTAGGGACGCGCAGGACTGCGTCGAGCGCGTGACCTGCGGGTTCGATGTTTCAGTGGTCGGCGGCTGACCAACCCTTCATTTCGTAGTAACCGGCACGTGCCCATAATCGGATTGGGCCGACTGGCAGGACAAACGTACAAAGCGGATCCGCTGGCGGTCGCCTTGGTCTCGGGCTCGGACAGGCCCAGTATCTGGAATCTGTAGGGGATGGCTGGCTAGACGGGTGAATTCCGGCAGCAGTTCCAGGTGAATTTGGGCGTCGTTCGGCGTCCCGTGTGGCGATTTGTGCAGACGAAAAATGACAGCACTTCGCCTGTCACGAAGGTGCGTTGGGCGGCCTGCTGTCCCGTTTCAGTCGGGTTGTGGGGCTGCTGTCTCAGGTCGATTGAGGCAGTCGCTGAGCTGAGTCCGAATCGACCTGGGTCAGCCGAGATCGTCGTGGTCGGTGAGGATTTCGTTGATCAGATGCCGAGTCCGAGTCGTAAGGTCGCGGTCTGCGCTATCGGGGTCGGTCAGGGTCAGCAGCGCTTTCCAGAGCGCCCAGCCGCGGGCGCGGGCCCAGGTGCCGGAGTCCTGGTCGACGGTTGAGCGGAAGGCTTCGCGGCTGTCTCCGGACAGCATCGTCCAGGCCAGAACCAGGTCGCAGGCGGGGTCGCCGACCCCGCAGGTGCCGAAGTCGATGACGGCTGTGAGCTTTCCGTGGTCGACCAGCAAATTGCCGGGGGCGATATCGCCGTGGAACCATACCGGGCTGCGGTCGCATTCGGTGGCCAGGGCATGTTCCCAGACCGTGGCGGCTGTGGTGGTGTCGATGCAGCCGGTGAGTCGGTTCAGGCAGTGCCGGACTTGTTGGTCGTAGTGGCTCGGCGGTGTGCCTCGGTAGAAGCAGTGCGCGCCGGCCACCGGTGCTCCTGTGGTGTCGCAGCGTTGCAGAGCACCGATGAATTCCGCGACCGAGACCGCGAATTCGGTCAGGTTGTCGATTCGGGTGCGGTCGGCGGTTTCGCCGACGATCCAACGGCGCACGGACCAGTGAAACTGGTAGCCGAGCGCGGGGGCGCCGACGGCGAGGATGACCGGAACCGGTGTCGGTAGTCCGGGAGCCAGCCGCGGGAGCCAGCGGCTTTCCTTGGAGACCGCGGGTGCGTAGCCGGCAGCGGTGGGTAGGCGCACTGCCATGTCGTCGCCGAGGCGGTAGGTGCGGTTGTCCCAGCCGTCATTGTCCACCGGTCTGATCGGTAGTCGACTCCATTGCGGAAACTGTGCCGCGATCAGGCGTTCGACGAGGTCGGCATCGATTCCGGCACGACCGTCCGGTGTTTCAGGCATCGAGTCATCCTCGGTGTCAGCGGCCGGTCCTGGCAACCGATTTTCCGTCACGCAGTGCCACCGGGCCCTGCGGCGAGAGCCTGGGCGATCTCGCCCGCTGGCCGGTGTGCGAGTTCAAACACCTGCTGGCGGGTCGGCCCGTTCTGTGGTGCCGGTCAGTACTCAGGGGCGGGGACAGGTCCCTCGCCGGTTTCGGTGGTGTTGGTGAGTATGACGGCGGTGAAGCGGTAGAGGTCGGCGCGCAGGGATTGCGCGGCGTAGACGCGTCCGGCGAAGCGGTCCAGGCCGATGCGGACGTCCTGGTCGGTGGCAAGCCAGTCGTTGATGAACTGGAGCAGTTCGGCGAGTTCGGTGGCATCACCGATTCGGATGCTGCTGTCCTGGGACATCCGGATAACCCCGAATCATGGTGTGAGCAGGTAAGTCCAGACGAATGATCGACGTCACCCGGGGATAGTGGCAGGTGGTCAGGGCTGAGGTTTGGGCGTCGGCTGCTTCGTGGTGTCCTTCGCCGGTATGGTGTGCCCGGCGGCTTGCGCGGTGCGGATCAGGCGGTAGCTTTGGGTGCCGGTCTCGATGATCTGCCCGCCGAAGGTCAACCGATCGACGATGGCCGAGCACAACCGCGGGTCGGTGAAGGTTTTCGTCCAGCCGCCGAACGACTCGTTGGATGCGATGGCGACACTGCTCTTTTCCTCCCTCTCGGTCAGAACCTGGAACAGCAACTCGGCGCCGCGGCGGTCCAACGCCATATATCCGAGTTCGTCGAGGCAGAGCAGATCCACCCGGCCGTAGCGGGCGATGGTCTTGGACAGCACCTTCTCATCGGCGGCTTCGACCAGTTCGTTGACCAGCTTGGTGGCCAGGGTGTATTTCACCCGGTAGCCCTTCATCGCAGCCTCGGTGCCCAGCGAGATCAGCAGATGACTCTTGCCGGTGCCCGAATCGCCGATCAGACACAGCGGCAGCCCTTTCTCGACCCATCCGCAGGTCGCCAGGGTGTGGATGAGCGCGGCGTCGATGCTGGGTTGGCGTCGAAATCGAATGCGCGCAACGATTTATCGCGCGGGAACCCGGCCGCGCGGATGCGGCGCTCGGAGCGGCGGCGGGCGCGGTCGTCGCACTCGGCCAGCAGCAGCTCGGCGATGAACGCCCGATACGACATCTGCTCGTGTTCGGCGGAGTCGGCGATCTGGCCGAACTGCTGACGAATCGTGGGCAGCCGCAGCATCCGGCATGCCTGATCGATGGACGCGGTCGCGGCTTGCTCGGTCATTCCGCGGCGGCGCGGTGTGCTGGTGGGTGTCATGAGCTGGTCTCTTCTCTGGGTGGGTGGGGGTGGCGCAACAACTGGTCGTAGATGGCCACCGACGGCAACGGCCTCAAGTCGGGAGGCAGTTGCATCAAGCGCCGCGTGGTCAGCGACGACACGATGGTGGGCTCGGCATCGACGGTGTCCAGATCCACCGGGGGCGGGGGCGGTGGTGTCGCGTCGGCGATCTTGCGGGCCTCGAGTGCGACAGCGTCGGCGGTCAGCGCGCCGACCGACAGCGCGACCTCGAGACCTGCGACGACCTGGTGGTGGGGCATGTGCCGATGCAACAGCAGCACTTCGATCAGAGCGCGGGTGCCATCACGATCACCGTGTGCCTTGCGCGCGGCAGCCCACCAAGCGTCGTGAGCAGCAGTGAACTTGCCGGCCAGGCGAGCCTGCTCCAACGCTGTCGCTCCGGCCAGCGCTCCGGGCTTGCGCATCAAACCTTCCAGATAGTGATCCAGATCCATGTGGGTCTGTGCCTTGCCCGCGATCCGCTCGTGCCGGGCGACCTCGACCCTGCTGTCGTAGACGACCAGCATCGAGGCGTGCAACAACACCCGCAGTTGACGCCCGATCAACCGGACCGGGACGCTGTAACGATTGGTGCGCACCGTGATCAGCGAATACCGGTCGACACGCGGTGTGAACCACAGCCCAGTCTCGAAGTCCTCCTCCGGCAGCGGTTTCAACAGCGGTCTCTCGGCCTCGAAGTGCTCACCGACCGTCCGTGCCCGCGCACCGATCCGGCGAGCGTCATCGCCGGTGTCCCACTCATCGACCATCGCGTTCAGCTCGTCTACCGAGTTCACCGATGGCACGGGCACAAGGTGGTTGCGACGGAACCACCCGATCTGTCCCTCCACACCGCCCTTTTCATGAGCCCCCTGCTGTCCCGGCTGGCAATAGAAAACATCCAGGTCATAGTGGGATCGGAAGGCCGTCCACCGGTCCGTTTCCACGCGCAGACGGCGAACCCGATGACCTGCGCGACGGCCGCATTCAGGTTGTCGTAGCGCACCTTGCCGAACGGCACCCCGCCCAGCATGCGGAACGCATGGACATGCCCTTCGAAGAACGCCTCCTGCCCACCCGAGGTGGAGATCCTTCTCCGCACTACTGACCTGGTGGTTTGTAGTGGTCTTGAGGAGTATCAATTCAGTGCGTCGACGCCGATGTCGTCATCTGAGACATCCCAGCTTTTAGATTGTCAAGCCGCTGTCGCAGCGGCTTGACAATGGGCCGCCCAGGCGGTGGTCTTGTGCATCCGGGCAACTACCTTCACCGCCTGCGCGTCGACGCTGTCACCGGCGACGACCCGCAGTTGGTGGGCGTCGGTGCGAACCATGTCGGCCAGCGAGTGCGCGTCGGCGGCATCGGACTTCGCACCGGACACGCTGCGGCGTTCCCGAAACCTCGCGGCTTGCAGCGGGTTCACCGCGTACACGGTGTAGCCGGCCGCGATCAACGCCGCGACCCAGGGGCCGCGATCGGTTTCGATACCGATCCGTACTTCGGTGTCCTCGTCGTCGCCGAGGTACTCACCGATCATCGCGTGCAACCGGGTGATCCCGGTGATCCCTTCGGGCAGACGGGCTTTGGCGAGCCGTTTCCCGGTCTCGTCCATCAGTTCGACATCGTGATGATCCGATGCCCAGTCGTCACCGACCAGCAGCACCACAGCTCCCCGTTCGTCGTTGTCGGACAACCAGTTCCGGCAGCGCGCGGGAGAATGTCGGCGACCTAATGAATCAGTGCTCACACCGGCCGGTGGTGGGCACGACATCCCATCAGCGATCTCCTTCTCCCGGCGAACCGGCGGGGGCACCATCTCAGATCAGGACTCGAAGTCCAGGCTCCACATGTGCTCACCCGCCGGTCGCTACCACTAGCGAGTCTGCCTGATCCGTCGATCACGCGGACCCACTAATACTCATTAGGCTCGTTGAGCAAGCCGTTCGGCTTGCTGCTCGGCCGGATCTTGCTGGCCGTCGATGTCAGCCCGTGGCTGCGCCCGGACGCCGCGACCAGCCCCGATCGGGCGTTCTGTCACGTCTATCGACGAGGAAAAGGCCAAGCACAAATGATTCCCGGGTGGCCCTACTCGTTCGTGGCGGCGTTGGAGCCCGGCCGCACATCATGGACCGCGATGCTGGACGCGGTGCGCATCAATCCCAACGACGACCTGACCACGGTGACCTCCACACAGGTCCGTGAGGTCGTTGACCGACTGCGTCTGGCCGGACAGCATCGGCCCGAGGACCCAACGATCCTGATCGTGTTCGACGCCGGCTACGACATCACCCGCCTGACATATTTGCTGGCTGACCTGCCTGTGGAACTGGTCGGCAGAATCCGCAGCGACCGAGTCCTGGCCCTCCCCGCCTCAGCCCGTCCGGCGGCCAGGACCGGACGCCCAGCCAAACACGGACCCGAGTTCGCGCTCGCCGACGCCGCCACCCACTCCGAACCGGCGGCGTCGACCCGCACCGACACCGACCGTTATGGCCTGGCCGAAGCCACCGCCTGGCACCGATTGCACCCCATACTCAAACACCGCGGCAACTGGGCCGACCACGCCGGGCCGCTGCCGACGATCGAGGGTACCCTGCTGCGACTGCGGGTGCAGTACCTGCCCGGCGACCGGAACCCGAAACCGGTCTGGCTGTGGTGCTCGGACCCCGACGCTACCGCTGCAGAGGTGGACCGATATTGGCGAACGTTTCTGCGTCGCTTCGACATCGAGCACACCTTCAGATTCTTCAAGCAAACCCTCGGCTGGACCCGCCCCCATCTACGCGACCCCCACGCCGCCGACCGCTGGACCTGGCTGGTGATCGCTGCCCACACCCAACTACGGCTGGCCCGCAACCTCACCCATGACCTGCGTCGCCCCTGGGAGAAACCAGCCACCCGACCCTACCGGCTCACCCCGGCACGAGTCCGCCGAGGGTTTCGGAACCTCCGGCCGATGACAGCCCTACCCGCCAGAGCACCGAAACCCTCCCGCCCCGGCCCTGGACGCCCACCCGGCTCCAAAAACAAGCAACCCGCCCCACACCAACCCGTGGGCAAAAACCCTCATAACCTCCACCAGCACAGCTGATAGAGGGTCGGGTGGCCCAGGGCATCTCAGCTCTGGGCTCCCACGGAACGGAGCGTGACAGTCTCCCGTCACTCCGCTCTTCTCACCCTTTCCAGAGGAACTGGTTCTCCCACGCCCAGTGCTTGAACAGGCCGGGATCTCGATCGAAGACCCTGGTCCACCAGCGCTTGAACCGTTTAAGAGAACGCAACCGCTTGTACTTCTTACGGGCCCAACGCGCCAGGTAAGTGTTGACGCGCCGGAGGAAGGGATACAGCTGCGACCGGTAGAACCGGCCGTAATACAGCATCCAGCCCGCCACGATGGGGTTGATCCATCCAGCGAGCTCAGCGAGATCGTCCCTGCCGCGCATATGAATTCGCCAGGAGCGAAGCCGTTGACCCATCGCCTTGAGCGCTCCCGCACTGACCGCGGGCAGGAAGGAGGTGAACGCCTTCCCATCCGGATATGTGGCCTTGCGTGGTCGGAACGTGTATCCGAGGAACGTGAACGACGTGTCCTCGAACAAGCCTCGCCGCCTCGAGTCCCGGCAGTACACTGCCTTGGTTTTGTCGGGATGCAGCCGTAACCCGACCTGCTCCATTCTCGCGGCGAGCGCGGCGAGCACGGTGCGTGCTTGCCGCTCGGTCGCACAGTGCACCACGGCGTCGTCTGCGTAACGCTCGAATTCCACTGTCGGGAACTCTCTTTCGAGCCACGTGTCGAACGCGTAGTGCATGAACAGGTTAGCCAAAACGGGCGAGACCGCCGAACCCTGTGGGGTCCCTTGGTGCCGCTCGACAAGGGTTCCGTCGGACTGCTGGATCGGTGCGGCGAGCCACCGCTTCACATACAGCAGCACCCAGCGCTGTTCGATGGTGATGTTGGCCGCCACCGCTTTGACCATCAGATCCCACGGCACGCTATCGAAGAACTTGGCGACATCGAGATCTATCACCCAATCCTTGCGCCAGCACCGCTTACGGCACTTGGCAACCGCATCCAGCGCGGAACGACGAGGCCGATACCCATAGGGAGTCGTCATGAAAGATCGCCTCCGTCCGGGGCTCGAGCGTCATCGCCGCCACCGTCTGCGCGACCCGATCTCCAACGGTGGGCACACCTAAAATCCGTGTCCCACCAGCAGATTTCGGTATCTCCACCGCCAACACCGGAGGCGGGAAGTAAGTCCCCGACGACATCCGATTCCAGATCCGATAGAGGTTGTTCCTCAGATCCGTCTCGAAGTCCTCCAGAGATTGCCGATCCACCCCGGCGGCGCCCTTGTTGGCCTTGACTCTCTCGTATGCCTCCCACACCAGCCGCTTCGAAATCGTGAACGGCTTGTCCTGTGGTTCCGACATGCCCACCCGCTTCCTCCCGGAACAGCGTCCGGTTGTTCGTGTGAAACAAATCGACAGATGAGCCGACTCCTTCGCTCCACCCCGATTACCGAGGCTTCACCACTACTACGAGCCGGTCCGCCAGCGGACGCCGCGACGGTACTCAACGCCTCACGGTTTCTGCCGCCCGGCGCGCTCCCTCTCGCCACCCCGACCGCGCACGGCCTTTCTTGGGCAGCGGTGTCGGCGTCCGCCTTCCCACGTTCCATGCAGAAGCCGCAGACCGGACTCACGCCGCCTCCACGCCGGACACCACCTGGCCAATCAGCGGGCACCCGCCAGGCTCATCCCGGGCCCTTTTAACCGCCCCGGTTTCGATGTCATCTACTTGTTTCGACGCGTCATCGGACGGTTCGCTCACGCTCGCCTTCCCGGTCCCCACCTGACGCATCACGTGCGCCTTTTCCTCGACGCTCACCACGACGGTCTTCATCCAACGCAGCTCGAGGCGGTTTGACGTCTCCCCCCGCAGCGCGACGCCGAAGGGCCCAAACCTTCATCTCCTACACAGCAACACATCCAGCAAGGTCCCTACGCAACCTCGCCTTCCGCGCTCGTGGCGCACTTAAAAGACAAGCTAAGTGAGCGTCTGAGAACTCGCGTCGTTGGCGGTAGCTGTCGAATCGAATGAGACGATTCAGGCTGCGGATTCTGTGTCGATGTTCTCCTTCGCTGGTTCGCTGATCCAGGCGGCTTTGGGCACCTTGGTCCCTTACCTCTGGGGTAATCGACGCGGTTTCCTCCAGCGTGACAAGATCGCTATCAGCCGAAACCGGTAGGCCGAAAGGACATCATCATGCCCGCGTACGTGATTGCCCACCTGCAGGATGCTGCCCCACATGTGGAGATCGCCGAGTACATAGAGCGTCTTCCCGGCACTTTCGCGCCATACGGTGGCCGCTACCTCGTGCACATGGCGCAGCACGAGGTGAAGGAGGGCAGCTGGCCCGGACATGTTGTCATGATCGGCTTTCCCGGGATCGCGGACGCGAGAGCATGGTGGGAATCGCCCGCATACCGGGATATTGCGCCACTGCGCTCACGCCACATCGACGGCGACATCATCATGGTCGACGGCGTTCCCGATGGCTACGAACCGGCTGCGGCCGTCGAAGCAATGCGGGAGAGTCTGGCCGGAAAACAGCCGTAGCCTTCCGGCAGGGATCGATACCTGGTTGGCAAAACCGTTGCGCGGCATCATCCGCCGCGGTTCGTAGCACTCGAGATCTGAGTGAACTCCTGGTAAAGCAATGATTGCTGAAGTCATCGCCGTATGCTCGTCATGTCCGGCCCGTGAAGATGCATACCGCATCGGGTCCGGGGGTATCCGTCGTCGATGACCGATGCACAGTGGACGACCCTGGAACCGCTACTGCCGCATCCAGGCAACCAGTGCGGAAAGGGCGGGCAGCCCGAATTACATTGCCGCCGTGCGGTATTGGGCGCAATCTTCTACATCGTGCGTGGCGGTATCGCACACCGCGACGGTGCACACCGCCTGCTGGCGGCGATGCGGGCGAAGTTCTCCACCGTCCGGCTGGTCTGGGCCGACGGCGGATACACTGGACGCCTCGTCGCATGGGCGAAAACCGTTCTCGCAGTGATAATCCGGATCGTCAAACGCAGCGACACCGCCACCGGATTCGAGGTCCCTGCCCGCCACTGGGTGGTCGAGCGGACCTACGCCTGGATCACCAAACACCGCCGCTGCGTCCGCGACTACGAAACCCGACCCGACCATCACGAAGCCGTGGTCCACATCGCCGTGATCGCCGTCATGTCACGCCGACTCGCCCGCACCTGAAACAGTTCTCAGACGCGCACTTAGCTTGTTCTTTATCCTCGTGGACCAGACTGTTTGGCTTGCTTGATGATTCCCGGGACAAGCGGGCGGCCTTCGCCTGATCATGTGCTCCGACCAAGGAATCACGTGAATCAGAACGAAGGCCGTGGGGATGAGTCTGCCGGTCGCTGGTGAGGCGGGGGAAGCGTTCGCGGAACTGTCACGTATGCGCGGCGAGTTCTACGCGTGTCTGACCGTGCGCGGCGATGAGTTGTTCGAGCTCACCGACGCGATGCTATGTGCGCAGGGGGCGGTGCGGTCGATTCCGGAGTTGACATTGACGCCCGAGCATCGCCGCGGGCACGGGGCGCTCTACGACGGCTTGAATGCCGGTCGTATCGATGTTGATCGATTGCGGAATCTGTTGTCCCGCACCAAGTTACCCAGGTTTCCGGAGGGTCGCCTGGTGTTGGCGGTGGATGTGTCGGCGTGGCTGCGTTCGGATGCGGCGTGTTCGCCGGATCGGCTGTTCTGCCACGTCTACGGACGAGCGAAATCGGCATCGCAGTTCATCCCGGGCTGGCCGTACTCGTTCGTCGCGGTCCTCGAACCCGGCGCTTCATCCTGGACGCAGATCCTGGACGCGGTGCGCCTCGGTCCCGAAGACGACGCGACCGCGGTCACCGCCGCCCAACTGCGGCAGGTGGTGCAGCGGCTGATCGCTGCGGGCCAGTGGCGCGACGGTGACCCCGACATCCTGATCGTGGCCGACGCCGGCTACGACGTGTGCCGGCTGGGATGGGTGCTGGCCGATCTGCCGGTCGAGCTGGTCGGGCGGCTGCGCTCGGACCGGGTGATGCAGCTACCCAAACCAGTCCGGGCACCCGGCACCAACGGGCGCCCACCCAAACACGGGCCGCAGTTCCGGTTCACCGACCCTGGGTCCTGGCCGGAGCCCGCGGTCACCACGATCACCGCGACCAGCAACTACGGCAAGGCCCTCACCCAGGTCCTCCTGGCGGCGAAGGCCAAAAGCGTAGGCAGTCTTCAGCAATGCTGCGTCGCGGAACGCCGCCACCGCACCCTTGCGGCCGTGCCGGCGGATCTCCTCGACCATCTCGTCGGCCGCGTCGAACAGCAGCTGCAACTCGGCCCGGGTCAATGCCCGGCGCTGCGGGCGCCCCTCGACATCCAGGATGTGCTTGGCGCTGTTCCAATCGTGACTGATCTGGATGGGATGAGTCCCAAAACGCTTCTCGCACTCGACATCCCACCCATAGAGCGGCTCACAGACATAGGCGAGGAACGAGCGAATCGACAGCTGGTAGGCCCTCACCGTCGACAATGCGAGCCCGCGCACCGCGCGAAGATCGGCCGACCACTCCTCGAGATGCTGCGGTGCCCACTGCCACGGGAACTCGCCGGAGTGATCCTGGAACCTCCGTAGCAGGTCTAATCGGGAATCGACGGTGCCGAAAGCAAGATTCCGGCTCAGCTGCTGCTGCCGCCACCCCTCCAGCATCGCCTCGAACACCTGCACGTCCGGACGCAGCACCGCACCCCGGCCGCCACTACCCGATGGGCCGCCCCAGCAACCTCCAACCTCCGCGATCCCGCCACCCAACACCCCAACATCTGCCGAAGGATTCGTTCATCAGATGATAGAGGCGCCGGAAAGGGGCTGATCACAGCCCCGGCTACGTCGCAAGCCCCACCGCCACCGCCGGATGGCAATCGCCGAATACTCGCAGCTCGGAGCCCAAATCCATTGGCCCACACAATCGTTCATCAGATGAAATACGGGCCAGAGCGCAGATAAGAACATATTATCTGCGGTAGACTCGGATCCGACTTGGCGCGATGTCCCGTCCGGAGCGGGCGACCCCGTAAATTATCTGCGGTAGTGTAGATGATCTTGGATGCGCCGGACCGGGAGAGGATGAGCGGCGTGGTGGAGTCAGGCAACGTCCGGTCGATCCGGCAGAGCGTGCGCTCGCCGACGCGCGCGACATCTTCCTGAACACGATCGGGCCGCCGAATACCCGCCGTGGCTACGGCATCGCCCTGGATGCGCTGGTCGACGGGTTCGGCGCGGATTCCGATGTCGGGTTGCTGGATCCGGACCGGGTCGACGGCTGGTTCCGGTTCCGGTGGGGCGGGGCGTCGGCGCAGACGTTCAATGTCCGGTTGGCGTCGCTGCGGGCGGCGTGCACGTACTGGGTCGAGCAGGGCTGGCTGGTCGGCAATCCGCTGCAACGGCTGCGGCCACGCACGGCGCCCGCCGATCGGTCCCGGGCGCTGACCCGGGCCGAGGTGTCGGCGATTCTGGGTTCGGACGCTCCGTTGCGGGAGCGGGCGCTGTGGACGATTCTCTATGAAACCGCCGCCCGGGCAGAGGAGCTACTGGAGCTCGACGTCGCAGACCTCGATACCGCGAACTGGTGCGCCCGGGTGAGGCGCAAGGGTGGGACTGTGGATGTGGTGTCCTGGCAGACCGGCACGGCCCGGCTACTGCCCCGCATGCTCGCCGGTCGCCGCACCGGGCCGGTGTTTCTGACCGATCGGAAGGCGAAGCCGCATGTGGCGGCGACCGACACCGGTCCGGGTAGCGGGCGGGCCCGGCTGTCGTATCGGCGGGCGGCGCAGTTGTTCGAGGAGAACACCGCCGGGTTCATCGGTGGCCCGTTCACTCTGCACCAGCTGCGTCACGGCCGGTTGACCCATGCCGCCGAGGACGGCGCGTCCACGCCGATGCTGATGACGCTGTCCGGGCACACCTTCGGTGAGGTCGCTGGCGAAATACGCCCGGCCGGGCAAAGACGCGCTGCTGGCGTGGCAGGCCAGCACCGACCCTGCTGCGCGGCGCCGCCGCGGCTGATTCGTGAACGGTGCCGTACCCGTGAATCCTCTGTTCAGTGACGGGTGAACTCGACATCCCCTGGTCCGGCCACCTGGCCCGCCCCGGCCGGCCTCTATGGGTTTGCTACTCGACTACGCGCGTTGAGGTGTCCCCGGATGCGCTTGGCCTCGCACCGCCCGCAGACGGGCCATCCGCCTCATGAATGTGACACATTTCACGTCTGATTTGTCCGATTACCGGTGCTCCCCCGGTCAGTGATGATGCCTCACGTATTCGATCCACGAAACGGAGGACATATGACGACGGAGCGAAACGCGACGTCTTGGAGGGAATTCCACGCTCACCTCGGCGTTGCGATCGTGCTGGCGGGCGGAGTGCTTGTCGGTGCGATCAACATCTATCTGGTAGGGAGTCTGTTGCCCAGCGCGGTCGCCGACATCGGCGGCGAAAGGCTGTATGCGTGGAGTACAACGATCTTCTCGGTCGCGCAGGTGGCCGGCACGCTTGGCGGTGAGCCGGATGCTGTCTGTCCGCGGCACGGTCGGCTCGTATCTGATCGGATTCGGGATGTTCGCAGCCGGCTCGGTGGTGTGTGCAGTGAGTCCGGTCATGGCGGTGTTCCTGCTCGGCCGCGGGGTACAGGGGCTGGGTGCGGGACTGCTCACCGGATTGGGTTTCGCGGCAGTGTATGTGGCACTGCCGCAGTCGCTGTGGGTACGCGGGACCGCATTGATCTCGGCCATGTTCGGCGTCGGCACTCTCGTTGGCCCGGCTATGGGGGGGTTGTTCGCCCAGTTCGGTGTGTGGCGGGCCGCGTTCGTTGTCCTCGCCGTTGTGGGTGTGGCGGCAGCAGGTTCCGCGCCGCGGGTCCTGCCGAAGAGTGAGGACCGCCAGACCCCCGCACCGGTTCCGGTCGTATCGTTGGCGCTGGTGGTTGGTGCCGCCACGGCGGTGAGTGTGGCGGGGGTTGTCGCGGGTGTCGCGACGATGACGCTCGCGCTCGCGGTGGCCGTTACTTCCGTGCTCGTGTTCCTGGCCTGGGAAAGGCGAGCGGAGCAACGGATTCTCCCGCTCGCGACGTATCGGTCCGGCAGTCCGTTGCGGTGGGTGTATCTGACGATCGTCGTGCTGTCGGCCGGTGTGGGCGTGGAGATGTTCCTCCCCCTGTTCGGGCAGCGCCTGGCCGGGTTGCCTCCGGTCGTGGCCGGGTTCTTCGGTGCCGCCTTGTCTCTGGGCTGGCCGGTGAGTCAGATGCTCGTCGCCTCGGTGCAGCTGGAAGCCACGATCCGGCGACTTCGAGTTGCCGGTCCGCTGCTGCTGGCGATCGGATTCCTGGGCCTTGCGTTGCTACAACGCAGCCATGTCTCCCTTCCAATGGTTTTGGCCTGGTTGCCACTACTGTTCCTCGCCGGGGCCGGTATCGGCATCGCCTGGTCACACCTGTCGGTGGCCGCGATGACCAGCGCGCCGGATCCAGCAGAAGGCCAGAAAGCCGCGGCAGCCATAGCAACGATCCTGACCATGTCAACAGCCTTCGGAGCCGCCGTCGCCGGCCTGCTGGTCAATCTCGGGGGATCCTCGCTGGTGAACTCGGCGCGCTACCTGCTGTTGGGATTCACCGCCATCGCCGCACTCGGCATTTTGACCGCTGTCCGCGTGAACCGCACGACACGAATACCGAACCTCCGCAAAGACACCGCTGCGGTATAGCGCCAGCACAAACCTGTCCCTGAACGGGGTGCAGCCAATGCGCCGCCCCAGGCCGAATCGATCATTATCGTGCCTGCGGGCGGCGCTCCGGAAGCGTATCTGCGAGGTCTGGGCGCAAGGTCAGACTACGACGTGATCGGGCTGGATATGGAGAATCACCCGCTCGACATTCCGTCTCTGCTCGTAGGGGTAGGTGTCCAGACCTAGGTACTTGCGCGCCAGCTGGTCCAGGAATGCCTTCTCGGGATCTGGCTCGATCTTGACGACACGGCCGCGGACTTCCAGGTAGCGATAGGGGTCGTCGGGATCCAGGATCGAGACCGACACCCGCGGATCCCGCAGTATGTTGCGGTATTTTTGCCGGTCGGTGCCGGTGGAGACGAGTAGCTGCCCGTGGTCGGCGTCGAGGTCGAACCATACCGGGTGTGATTGCGGCTCACCGTCCGGCCCTAGAGACGCCAGGTGCGCAAAGCCCTTCTTGTCGAGGATATCGGTGTGGCTGCTGGAGATCGTGGCAGGCCGCGTCTTCCTGCTGCGTGTTCGCCGGTTGATGTCGTCGATATCGTCCGCCGTGTCGCGGGTCTCAGCCATCGCTGCTCCTTGCTGCCGTGAATGGGGAGCCGAAGGCGGGCGACCGCACCTTTTCGTGAGAGTCACACACCTCCAGCATGTCAGCATTCTGACATTCCGAGTCTGTGTCAATATACTGACATGAGTCAAGAGGAGACGGTGGGCGAACTGGAGCAGTCGGTGGGCTACGTCCTCAAACAGGCCCAGGCCGCGCTGCACTCCGCGATGGACGCGGTGCTACGTCCACTGGAACTGACCGTGTCGCAATATTCCTGCCTCGAACTGCTCGGACAGTACCCCGGGGTATCCAACTCCGAACTCGCCCGTGGCGCGTTCGTCACTCGCCAATCGATGAACCTCGTCCTGCGCGGGTTACAGGACCGCGGCCTGGTCGCTCGACCCGAGCAGGCCCCTCACGGCCGGGTGCTGCCCACCCAGCTGACAAGCTCCGGGCAGGAAAAGCTGCACGCCGCCAGCGTGGCCGTGCGGGCCGTAGAACGGCAAATGTTCTCCCCGCTGTCCGCAGAAGAACAATGTCGGCTGCGCAACGACCTTGCGGACTGTGTTGCCACCGTTTCCCTCGGCCCTCACCACCCCCAGTAGCATCGCGCCGCTTATGACACCCGCCATCACCGCTGGTCGAGGCAACTTCGTTGTTGTTCGCGCGATCACCAGTTTCGCCGCCTTTTCGTCGTCGGCAGCGTCGGGGTTGCGCAGCGGCCGGTGAGTGCCGCCGAGGTCGGGCAGGTGGAACGCGTAGTGCCCGTCCAGGCCGATATGTTCGCGTACGAACGGTGAGAGCCGGCCCGCGTCCTCGTCGAGCACCGTGTACTGCTGGGCGCGCAGCTGCTGCAAGGCCCGGTTCATGTAGACGGTGTTCCACAGCACAACACAGTTGAGGACCAGGCCGAGTGCGGAGAGTTGGTCTTCCATGCCGTCGAGGTAGGCGCGGGTGAGTTCGCCCTTGCGGCCGTGGAAGATTCGCCGGGCGAGGTCGTGGCGTCCTTCCTGCAGGTTGGCCTGAGCCTTGGCTTCCCGCCGGTATGGTTCGTCGTCGGCCAGGCGCAGGATGGTTGGGTCGGACCGGGGCGCGGTACTGGCTTTGCAACCAGCCCGTTTCCCCGGCCCGCCCGCCGCACCCGCCGTGCGTGTCTCCGCGCAACGGGCGCTCCACGCGCCTTTCCCGCTGGTCAGGCACCGATAGTGGTGACTGCCGGTTTCGGGGTCCATGGGGTCGGAATGGTGTTGCCGCGGTAGCGGTAACGGATCACCTTGACGCTGGATGCGCCAGTGAATACGGCCCCGTTGTGGGCGATGATCCAGGTACCCGGTCGGCAGAACCGGCGGCGAAGTTCGCTCCATTTGAGCCGGGAGTGCTTGTGGTGCAGCCACTTTGCGATGCGGTGCCACGTTAGGTGGTCGATCGCGTGGAATACCTGCTTGGACACTCCATACCTGAAGTAGTTCGCCCAGCCCCGCAGCATCCTGTTCAAACCATTGACCAGTTCGTCCAGGGTGAGATGCAGGGTCGACCTGTTCACTTTCTCCCGAACCTTGTCCTTGATCGACTCGATCGCCTTCTTGGACGGCCGGGTATAGATGTAATGCTTCTGCGTCCCTCGTTTCCGCTGCCTGCGGATATTGTGGCCGAGGAAGTCGAAGCCCTCGTCGACATGAACGACGCGGGTCTTCTCCGGTGCCATGTGAAGCCCCAACGGGGCCAGCACGCCTGCCACCTCCTCACGCAGCGCCTCGGCATGGCGTCGGTCGCCCGCCACCATCAGGACGAAATCGTCCGCGAAGCGGACAATCCTCCAGTTGCCCAGACCCTTTCGCTTGCGTGTGGCCCGCCGCTTGTCGGTGCCCATTACCGTCTGCCATTGCTGGTCGAAGTGCTCATCCAGCGCGGAGAGGACGATGTTCGCCAGCAGCGGGGAGAGGATCCCGCCTTGGGGCACCCCAGTCCAGGTGTCTTCCGTTTCTCCGAAGGTCGTCATGACCCCGGATTTCAGGAACGCCGTCACCAACGCGCACACCCGCTTGTCCTTGACCCGGCCCCGCACGCGACTCATCAGGGCAGATTGATCGATCTCATCGAAGCACGCCTTGATGTCCGCCTCCAACACCCAGTGGTACTCCCTTGGGCGGGATGCGAGAAAATGGATCTCGGAAATCGCGTCATGTGCCCGCCGGTTCGGACGGAACCCATACGAGCACGGCAGAAAGTCCGTCTCGAATATCGGCTCGAGCACCGCTTTCAGACTGGCCTGCACGACCCGGTCGGCAACAGTCGGAATCCCGAGCTTGCGCAGCTTGCCGCTTGCCTTGGGAATCATCACCTGCCGCACTGCGACCGGTGAGAACCCGCCGGACTTCAACGAGTTCCGGATGCCTTCCAGGAACGCATGTACCCCGATCCGGGTCTCGATCTGGGCCACAGTGACCCTGTCGATACCCGCCGTCCTTGCTCCGGTGTTGCCGGACACGCGTTCCCACGCATGCATCAGAAACGCCGGGTCGTGGACGAGGTTGAACAGATCGCCGAAACGGCGCACCTCGCCGTCGGCCAGTGAGGCCCGGGCGGTGGGGTCAGCTCGGCCGTGTCCAGCATCACCCTGACCTCCCCGTCCGGAACTTCGACTGTACGGGACGCGATAATGTTCGATTGACGATAGTGTGTAGTACACAGTATCGTGTTGTGCATGGAGCCGGACGAGCTGGTACGGAGCCAGGCGCAAGAACTGCGCCGCGGCACGGTGGTAGTCGCCTGCCTGACCCTGCTCAAGCAACCGCAGTACGGCTACGCGCTGCTGGAAACCCTCAACGATGCCGGGGTCCCGGTGGACGGCAACACGCTGTACCCACTGCTGCGGCGCCTGGAGAAGCAGGGCCTGTTGGCAAGTGAGTGGAACACCGACGAATCCCGCCCACGCAAGTTCTACAAGACCAGCCCCGAAGGACTAACGGTGTGCGCCGGACTGGTGCGCGAATGGCAGGCCCTCGTCACGTCGATGTCCGAACTGACCAAGGAAACACCATGAGTACCCCGTCTTTAACCGAGCGCTACGTCCACGAGGTGGTCCGCCGCATCCCGGCCGACCAGCGCACCGACGTCGCCGACGAACTGCGCGCCACCATCGCCGACACCGTCGAGGCCCGCGAGGGCGCCGACCCCGACGCCGTCGAACGCGAGGTGATCAACGAGATGGGCGATCCGATCCGGCTCGCGGCCCGATACGCCGACCGGCCACTGTCCCTGATCGGCCCCGACCTCTACCCCGTCTACATCCGGCTGATCACGATGCTGCTGACCATCGTGCTGCCGATCGTGGTCGCGGCCTTGGTGGTCACCACGGCGATCGAGACCGAAGACATCGGCAAGGCCATCGGGGCAGGAATCGGCTCGATACTGACCGTCGGCGGCCAGATGATCGCCTGGCCGACGGTGATCTTCGCACTGATCGACCGCTCCCGCGATCGGGACCGGACGTTAGCCGACGCCAAGACCTGGACCGTCAACAACCTGCCCGACCGCAACCTCGAGAAGCGCAACGGCTTCGGCGACGCCATTCCCACGATCGTCTACAACGCCTTCCTGATCGTGGCGCTGCTGTTGAACTTCAGCTGGGTGCCCGACGGCGGCGACCGCGTCCACGTCCTGGACCAATCGCTGTGGACCTTCTGGCTGTGGCCTATCGTGGCGGGTCTGGCCGCGATCATCCTGACCGAGATCGCCCGCATCGCCAAGGGGCGCTGGACGATGCCGCTGGCCTGCTGGCACGCCGCCGCGCAGCTGCTGTTCGCGGTACCGACGCTGTGGATCCTGTCGCAGCACCGGTTCTTCAGCGACGAGTTCCTCACCGCGATCAAGAGTGGCTCCAATGTCGACCTGCTGTACAACGCGGTCGCGATCGGAGTGGTACTGGTGACCGCGAACGAGATCATCAAACGGTTCCGCGACGCGAACGCGGCACGCATCTCGGCCTGACCCAACCCACCCCGACACCCCAGAGCGTTCTCGCGCTCTTGGGTGTCAGCCATCGTATTCGATGCACCTCGAGCGGAGTCGAGCCCGGCCGCGCTTCGCGCGGACCTGGCAGCGGGAGATTCGCTTTTGGGTTATCGACTGCTACCCGACGATTACTATCAGCTGCCGGGTTTGCTGCGCGTGGGCCAGTGCCAGGGTGCAACCCCGCGCCCACGTGATGCCCACCCGGCCCGAACAATCGCTGCTCTAGATCGCCCGGCTGCGTAATTGGCGTAGGGTATCGCGATACTCAGATTGGGTACGTACCCATAACGACCAGGCGTTTTCCGGTTGCCCATGTTTTGCGTGTCCTGCCGAGGGCACAGACTTGCCACCGCATTTCCGCAGGCCAGGCCGGTTTTTGTCGTCGCAGGTTCGATTCTTCAAGGGCGCTACGTCACCGTTCAGCTGCGATTTCGCCGATACGCTCAGGTCCAAACGACTGTCCCGTACGAACCTCTAGCAAACACAAGACCCCGGAAACCGGGTCGGCACTGTGCACGGGTCGACATCACCGCGATCCTGTAGCCATCTCAGCAGTGCGGGCAACCGCCTTCGTCTGCGCGGCAGCAATGCGTTCGCCTTCCGCACCACCGACGTACCCGCGCCCTGACTTACCGGCACGTCCGAGTCCGATATCACCGAGTCGGCGGGATTGGCCTGCTTGTCCCCAGCCACGCGAGAGATTTTCGACGCATGGCCGACGCTTCACAGTCACTCCGTCACGCGTGCCCAGGCATCTCTAACCACGGACAGCGCGGTATCGGCGCTGATCACCAGTCGGGTCTGCCCGGCCAATTGTGCGTTCCAGTCGTCCTCGTCCGGTGCACGATCGAACAATTGCGGGTTGGGGAGCCGGTTGGTCGGGCCGTACCTCCGGTACAACGCTCCCGCAGTACCGTCGATCGCGCCGATGTCGTTCAGCGCCCAGAGATCCCACAGGTCGCGTGATGCGCGCCGGTCGTGCCATGTTGCGGTCTTCCCTGCAACGAAGGCCGGCAATGTGGGCACGAGAAGTTCGGCCGGTGGCACATCGCTGTACCGCTGCTCGAGCTCGCGGAGTTCAGTCGGCCACATCGGTCTGCCACGTGCCGACAGCAATTGGATCTTGACAGACACACCGGATGCGGAGCGAAGATGCGCGGCGCCGGTATCCGAGACATTGCTCAACGACGGTACCCATTCGAGCCGACCGTAGCTCCGGGCGACCGATCGCGGCAAAGCGGCGTCGAGCTCGGCTGCCAGTACCGTCCGGTTGCCCAATGCCACCAGATCGATGTCTTCGCTGAGCCTTCCGCTCGCCAGATGTGTACGGGCAAGAGCAGTTCCACCGATGAAATGCAGTCGGTCGCCGAACCCGCGGCTGATTGCGGCTAGCAGATGGGAGATCAGATGGTCACGCTCGATCTGCTCCGGGGAAGCTCCGAAGTGATCTGCGACACTGTCACGTTCGTCGATGCTCATATCCCACCCAAGTTTCCGCACGTCGAAGCGCCGCAACCCGTCGCTGGACCGTAGCGAGCTGTGTAAGTCGCGCCGCATCACTTCGACGGTAGAGCGTCTCGATCGCTGGACGAACCTCTGCCTCGGCGTTGCCCAGCTCCGGGCGCCGGGCAAGATCGAGCACGGTCTGCTCCGGCGTCGTGACCAGCACCGGGCCCAGCGGCGTTTCGACACGCTCCGCGTCGAGTGCTTCGGTATCGCGGCGGACGAACAGGACTTGCGCCGAGCGGTCGGTCAGTGCGATCGGCCGGTGCTGGCCCGGAACCGCGACAACTGCGGTAGCCAGCGCACGAGGCACGGCTCCCAGCATGCGGGCCGCGCTGATTCCCATGACAATGGTGTGATCCGGGCCGTAAATGGATGATGCAATACCTGCGGCGGCTGCCTCGAGGCCGGGCAACCAGGTGCGACCTACATAGTCCGGCGGGACGATGATGTAGTAGCCATGAGCAACGCGGTGTAGCACGCCCCTATCGACCAGCCGCGCGATCTCGGGCCGTGGTTGGGCGTAGATACCGGCCAAGTCCTGCGGCCGCAGGGTTCGAAGCGGTGCCCGCCAGAGTTCGCTGGGCAGCACGGTGCTGCGATGTTCAGCCATCAACACCACCTCCCGAAGAGTATGCAAATAGTTGGCCATTACCCAACTAAATGCATAGTAACGAATTGATGGCCGACCCCTCATCTACCAACTGGATTTGCCCTCGCCAGAGGGTTGCCGATGGACACAGCGTGATCTGCAATGCCCAGACCATATACATCTCGACAATGACCAGGCGTTTTCCGGTTGCCCATATTTTGCGTGTCCTGCCGAGGGCACGAACCTGCGACACACCCAGGTAGACCCAGAAGCCAGATCGGCCATTGCGCAAAACGATCGGTTGCGGTATCAAAGGAATAGCTTCTCAGGCATCTGGTCACCCACCGCGTTCTTGCGCGGACGATGACACTTGAGAAGGAGGGGTTCCGTTGAGCCGGACTCCCATTCACCATCCATACCGCATCCGCCGGTCGCAAGCGACCTCAGCACCGGCCACTCACGTACGCTGCCGCCTCCTGCTCATGCGCACGTCGACTAACACCGAACTCAGCCGGTTCAACGACCCACCCCCTTGGCTTCGCCGCGGACGCACATCCTCCCTACGGGGGTTGGCTTGAACAGCGACGACGTGTGGCTCAGCACAGACGAATTGGCCGCACGCCTCAAGATTCCCGCGAAGACGCTCGCGGTGTGGGCCTCTGCTGGGCGAGGCCCCCGATACGCACGAATAGGGCGGCAACGCCGCTATCGGTTGAGTGATCTACTCGCATGGGAGCAAGACCAATTCGACAAGAGCAGACGGCCCAATACGTCTGAGCCGACGGATCGCACCCGACGCTCGCAACGTCGACTACCAACAAGGAAAGACCGCCGCCGGGACCACTGAGCGCTGAAATCAGGGCCTTCAGCGAATATTCAGCGATCTCGAGGGCTTGCTGACCACGTTGAGAAATGCCAGTTGTCCAGTGGTTGAACCACATCCGGACACGGCGATCTCACACTCGATGCCGCAACGTTCCTCGCAAGCCCCGCCCGGTGACGGTGCCGATCGACGCAGCGGCCTGCCTGACGACCACTCACCCGAGGAGGGACAAGCCTGTCCAGACAATCGCTTTCGATCGGCACCCGCGGCCGGAGCACCACCAAGAAGCAGCCGAACGGCAACTGGCGCGCTGTCACACACTTCCGCGACCACGACGGAATCACCCGAACAGCGAACACTACGGACCTACCAAGGGCTAAGGCGTGGGCAACTGTCGCGATGCCCTGACGCCCGTGGCGAGCCGATCAATCCGGGTACCAAACTGTCCGACCGGCCGATCTCTGGCTGGCCAAGAAGTCGCTACAAGCAGAGGGGATGGATCGAGCAGCCGATGTATAGGAACCGACCAGAAGTTGAATCCTCAACTTAGTTCCGAGCCAACAAGGCGACCATCAGGATCAAATATGCGTTGAGATCTACCACAACACTCGTGAGCACGCGGACGACGACGTTGTGGACTACCACCCTGATCGCGTCACGTACGCGGTCCGCGAGAACGAGAGGCTAACCAATGCCCAGAGGTCCGCTTGCCATAGGCACATACGGCAACATCAGCACCAAGCAACAGAAGAAGGGGAGCTGGCGCACGACCACCCGCTACCGCGACGACGACGGCGAGACCCGGACCGTGCAGGCATTCGGGCCGACGAAGGCTCGCGCCGTGGCCGACCTGAAAGACAAGCTGGCAAGTCGAAGTCGCCACCGAGACAGCGCGATCACGCGGGAAACGAAGCTGTCGACGCTGGCCGATCTGTGGCTCGCAGAACTCACCTTCGAGGATGGGGTGACACAGCAAACCATCGACCATTACCGCGACGAGATCAACGTGTCGACCGACCGGCGCGCCCGCGAGGACACCATCAAAATCAAGTCCGCCCTCGGCGGCATCCGGGTATGGCCACCTCACGGCTTGATCAGCACATCAAGCGCGTGTCCGAAGTAGGCAAGGAGAAGGCGCGGCGCCACCGGTAATTCTCAAGGGCATGATGGGCTGGCAGTACGGCACGACGCGCTCGACCAGAACCCTGTCCGGGAAGTCGCCAATATCCGCAGGAAGCGAAGCAAGCCGCGAGTCGCCGACCTCGAGACTCTGACCGCGCTGCGCGAACAGCTCGAAGTCTGGTTGTCCGGCAAGGAAATCGAGCATACACAAGTGGCCCTCGGCGTAGTCGCACTGTTCTGGATATCGCCGATGTGGCGCTCGGTACGGGAGCGCGCCCCGGCGAGGTTCTGGCGATCCGTTGGTGTGACCTCGACCTTGCCGCGCCAGTTCCCCTGCTCACCATCTGCGGCACCGTGATTCGCAACAGCACCAAGGGATTGCATCGCCAGGACTGGACCAAAACCGACGCCGGGTATCGCACAGTGCTGTTGCCGCAGTTCGTGGTCGATACCCTCCGACGGGTCAAGCTCGAGGCGACTACCAATGAACTCGATCTGGTGTTCCCCGATCGCAAAGGTGGGGTTCGTGAGCCACACAACTTCCGGCGAACCTGGCGGCAGGCGCGTGGAACCACGTTCGCGTGGATCACGGGCAAGACGTTCCGAAAGACCGTTGCCACTCTCATCGCCGAGGAGTACGGACCCGCGCAGGCAGCAAGCCAGCTGGGCCATGCAGATGGTGGTGATGTTGCTCGGAAGCATTACATCGACAAGCCCAGTCAGGTAGACGATTTCACGCCAGCGCTGGACCGGTTCAAGCACTGAAACCGTGTCGATTTCGTGTCGATGGATCGAATTCCGATCGTCCCAAACCAACATTTCCGCTGGTCACAAGTGCGGCTGAAGGGATTCGAACCCCTAACCTCTGATCAGAAGTCGACTGTCGCCCGGTTGCCTGATCGCCGCCGACCGTGTTGGGTTGGTTCGGTTCATAGATGGTCACACAGTTCTCGGCAGTGAACGCACCGCCGGGCGCGGTCAGGACAGTCGCAAGGTCTGCGATATTCGCTGCGGCGGCCGGAATCGGTCCCAAGTCGTGATGACCGTAGCGGCCCGTGCCGATCAATACAGCCCTGGAAACCTGCAGACCGGAAGGCTCACTCACAGTCCGTTTTCCGGCGGATCCAGCAGGTCTCGCAGTTCACGAAGAACCTCCGGGGATTTGACCCGGCTGGCATCGATCATGACCGCGGTGCCGTCTCCGCGGGTGAGAGTGAGTTTGATGTCGGAGCGACGGTGGGTCAGCCACGTCGTCAGCGACTGCGTCAGCGCCGACACCAGGCCTCCCGCGCCGAGGGCTACGGCCAGTACCTCGTACGGGCCGCCGCCCATCTGCCCGGCCCCGATGCGCGCGGGCACAGGGCGTACATGACCGCGCAGGGCATCATCGTGACCGAACCAATCCAGCAATTCGAGCAACTCATCCGGGCTCCCGTCGGCACGGATCGTCCACTCGCTGTTCGCATTTGAAATGGTGACATTTTGCCGCAACACCCAACTCTATGTTGCGCTCCGATCGGGTATCGCATTCGCCTCCGATCAGAAGCAGTCGACCACTCTGGCCATGATCGCCGAGGCGTTCACCGCGATCGGGGCGTCCCGAAACGGGTGCTGGCGGATCGGATGGGTTGTTTGAAGGGTGGAGTCGTCGCGAACGTGGTCGTCCCGACGCCTGAATATGTCCGATTCGCAACGCATTACGGGTTCTCACCGGATTGGTGTCACGCCAACGACCCGCAGTCCAAGGGCATCGTGGAGAACCTGTGCGGTTATGCCCAGCGTGATATGGCGGTGCCGTTGCTGACCGCGACGGCGATGACCGGCCGGGCGGTGGACCTGTGCGCAGCGAACACGGCGTCGGAAACATGGTGTGGAAGTCAACGCGTTGGTGCATTCGGAGATCTGCGCGGTCCCCGATCAACGCCTGGCTACCGAGCGGGAACTGTTGGCGCCGTTGCCTTCTCTGCGGCTCGAGATCGGTGCACCAACGGTGACGCGCAAGGTCGACCGGCTCCTGTATCCGTTACGGGTCGGCCCGCTACTCGGTGCCCAACCGCCCTGATCAGGGCCACGGTCACCATCGTCATCGACTGCGGCGCCCTGCTGGTGCTCGAACCGGCCACCGGTGTCACAACCACGTCCAGCCGGCGACGCACTGGTGCTGGATCTGCCCACCGCACCGACCCGCTGCCTGAACGCCTACAAAATCAGCCACGACGGGAGCGCCTCATGACCACCACACGATCGAAAACCGTTGCACCTACATCTGTTCCGGAACTCCCGTCCGATCTCGACGCAGGGTTGCGGCGGCTCGAGCTCGCAACAGTGCGCCGCAAGATGTCGGCCTCGCCCATCCCACAAGCCACCTTCGACTACCTCTCGGGCCTGGAATGTGTTCGCGCGCAACACAATCTCGCACTGATCGAGCCACCCAGAACAGGCAAAAGTCGCACCCTGATCGGGCTCGGCCACGCCGCCATCACCGACGGGCACCGAGTCCGCTACTTCACCGCCGCCCACCTGATCGACACCCTCTACCGCGGGATGGCCGACAACACCGTCGGCAAAATCATCGACACGACACTGCGGGCAGACCTCGTGATTGTCGACGAATCGGTTTTGCCCCGCTCGATGACACCGGCACCCAACTACATTCCGGTTCGTCGCAGCAGCCTACGAACGCCGCTCACTGGCCATCACATCGCACTCGTCCTTCGAACAATGGGGCCGGTTACTACCAGAACACACCACCGCCGCCGCCAGCATCCTCGACCGATGGAGTTAACCATGTTCTTACGAAATCCGTTGCTGCTGTTCTTCGGCAAGCTGTTGGTGCGCAAGGGCGTTCATGCGCCGGCGTTGAAGAAAGAGTCATTGACGAAAAGCAAGCCCCAAGATTAGTCGGGGCTCGCTTTGAATCTGTGCGGTCGGAGGCTATGGGGCCGCGGCGTATTCCGCAAGGATTTCCAGGGAGCGCTTAGGGCGCTCGGCCTGGACGCTGAGGCGGTCCATGACCGACAGGTACATTGCCAGATCCTGGCGGCGCTCCAGATACAGTGCGCTGGTGAGGTGTTCGAGGTAGACGATGTCGGGGAGTTCCGGCTCGGCGAAACGCAGAATGCTGAACGAGCTACCCGCCGCCGCGTGCTCCCCCGCCGAATACGGCAATACCTGAATAGTGACGTTCGGCAATGCGGCGAGGTCGATGATGTGCTGCATCTGAGCGCGCTGCACTTCCGCACCGCCGACCGGACGATGGAGGGCGGCCTCGTCGATCACGGCCCACACCACCGGCGGATCCGAACGGTGCAGAATATCCTGCCTGCGCTGCCGAACCTGAACGCGGCGATCCATATCCGCGTCCTCATAGCCGAGAGATACCACGGCCCTTGTGTATTCGGGTGTCTGCAACAGGCCGGGAATCAGATTCGCCTCATAGGTACGAATCTTGTGGGCCGCCTGCTCCAAACCGAGATAGGTGCTGAACCAGGATGGCAGCAAATCGTTGTACCGATGCCACCAGCCTGGCTCGTTCGCCTGCCTGGCGAGGTCCAGGAAGCGTTCCCGCTCTTCGGGATCGCCGACGCCGTATAGGGTCAGCAGGTCCCGAATGTCACGCTCTTTGAAGCCGGTGCGACCCAGCTCCAGCCGACTGATCTTGGCGTGCGAACCACGGATGTGGTCGCCGGCAGCCTCCCGGGTAATTTTCGCCTGATCCCGGAGCTTGCGTAGTTGTCCACCCAGGGCGATCCGCAGCACAGTTGGACCACGTTCTGCGACAACCGATTGCACACGACCGTCGTCATCGGGTTCTGCGATCATGAAGTCATCTCCGATACTCGGGTTTGACTACAGTGTGTCACAAACATCCGCACGAAACACACCGCGCCGATCGCCCATGCTACCGCTCAGCTAGTCAGATCGTCGAACTCTCCGGCCTTCGCGCCGCGAACGAACGCGTCGATCTCCGGGCGTGTATAGAAGAGCACCCCACCCTCGGGGTCACGCGAGTTCCGCACGGCCACTAAGCCATCGGTCGCTTCGGCTACCTCGACGCAGTTGCCGCTCGGATTGCTGAACGAGCTCTTGCGCCAGCTTCCATCGATCATGTTCGTCGACGTATTCGACATTTCCGCACACTCCTCGGTTACGACAGCCGATCAACTCGATCCAGTTCTTGCAGATGCACGCGCAAATGTGCTTGCATCTGCACCGACATTTGGACGATAGCACGAACTTCAACCGTCCGCGCCCACAAATTCGGACCCGTCGGTACGCTGCTGGACAACCCGCATCCAGCCACCGAGAAAGCATGTTCGGCTCGCCGATCACGGGCGCCCTGGAGCGGCGAATCTTGTACTGTCACAGTGCAGATCGGATGCACCAGTCACTTGCGACACCCGCCGCGCCAGCTCGCATCGGCGTGCCGCCATGCTTGCTGAGGAGCTCAACTCAATGCCCAACGACCACAGCCCACTCATTCGGACCGACATTCCACATTCGGCGAGAATCTGGAATTACTGGATGGGCGGCAAGGACTACTACGAAATCGATCGAATCGCCGGCGAAGCCGGTAAAGAGGTCGACCCCGACATCGGAACCATGGCGGTGCAGTCACGTCAGTTCCTGATCCGTGCCGTGCGCTACCTGGCGGGCGAGGCAGGCATCGACCAATTCCTCGATATCGGCACCGGCCTGCCGACGATGCAGAACACCCACGAGGTCGCCCAGGGAGTTGTTCCCGAATCGAGGGTCGTCTACGTCGACAACGATCCGCTGGTCCTCACCCACGCGAGGGCGCTACTGACCAGCACCTCGGACGAGGGCGTCACCACCTATATCGAATCCGATTACCATGACCCCGAGCAGATCATCTCCGACGCCAGGAACGTGCTGAACTTCAACAAGCCGATCGGCGTGATGTTCATGGGCGTGCTCGGGCACGCCAAGACCTACGAGGATTTGCTACGCATCGTGCGCACGGTACTCGACGCGGTGCCCTCGGGCAGTTACCTGGTGATGTGGGACGGAACCGACGACAGCCAGGCCTACGTCACGCTGTGTGAGAACTACACCGGCACCGGTGGCGCTCCCTACGTGCCACGCCCCCAGGCCGAGATTCGTGCCGTCTTCGACGGCCTCGAACTGGTGGAACCCGGCTTCACCTCTATCACGCAGTGGCGCCACAACGATGTCGAGGTGGGCGATATCCAGCCCATCTCCGCGTACGGGGCCGTCGCGCGCAAACCCTGAGAAATCCCGAAAGCGTAAGTGACGCACCGGCGGTCGTCGGCGAAGCGGCCGATAGCCGCCGGTGCTTTTGCTGTTGGTCGTTCGTGCAGATGTACTTGCATCTGTAAGCAACACGGGCTTAAACTCGACCGAGAATCCAGGAGGTACGCGGGGAGTTCGTGCCGGCGTCGCCACACTCAACCTCCTAAACGCACACGCGAGGGGCGGTCGATGAGCCAGCCATTCCGAACTCCCCACCGGGTCTCGATCGCCGGTGGCACGGGGATCGATTCTCTGCGCGCGAGGTCCGCCGCACGATTACCCGGATCGGACTGCGGCGCTGACCCGCTCGGCCTCACCTACCGCCAGGCTCGCGAAATCCTGCATGTGCACGAGGTACACGGGCCGCGATGTCGGCAATGGCTCGCCGCCGCCGCATTTCTCTCGGCCGGGCTCGACGACGAATAGCCCGATCTCACTGATTGCACCCCCGCGATCGTCACGCTTTCGTACAGTGATGCCCACAATTCGGGCTCAGTTCCATGTATGCCCGACGTGGTACTGGAGTGACGTATGAACTTCTCCGCGCTGGACCTGTCCCTCGGCACGCCCGACGCGGCGTTGGAGATCGGCGGGCAACCGGCGTCGGTTCCGTTGCGGAACACCGATCGCGTGGCCGCGCGGATGGTCGGTTATTTCGGCACCTGCTTGGCGCCGTGCCGGACGCTCCCCGGGGAACAGTTGTGTGGTGATGTCACCACGTTGACCCGCGGTTGCCTCGCGCTCGCGGCCCAAATGTTCGACCGCCGTGCGGTTCCCGCCGACGAGCAACTCGACGAGGTCCGCGAAGCCGCGGCCCAATGGGCACGTGAGGCGGTCCCGCTCAGCACCATTCTGCGTGCCTACCACGAGGGGCTACGTATAGCGTTCGGATTGGTCACGGCGCGGGCGCGGGCCGAGGACGTCGATCAACTGCTGGTCGCGACCGATTTGATGCTCGAGTTGCTGGAGGTGATTACCGCGGCAGTGTCGGATGCCTATGTCGATGAACAACATCTGGTGGCTCGCGAACATCAAACCGCCGCACAGACATTGGCATCGACCCTATTGAGCGGACGAGGCAGCTCGACACTGGCCCGGCAGACCGGAATTCCGATCGCCGAGTCGTATCAGGTTGTGGCGCTGTCGATTCCGGAGCATGCGGATGAGCGCAACGCGCGGGTCGACACGAACGTCGCCGCTCGGCGCAAGCTTCGCAGGCTGCAATCGGAGCTGGCCACCGTGTTCGACACGGGCGCACTGGCATTGCTCAGTACGAAGGGCGGCACCCTGCTCATCCCGGTCGATGACGATGCGACGGCGCTGAGCAGCGAGGTGCTCGAGCTACTTGCCGCGGCGGCCGACGTACCGCTCACCGCCACACTGGTCGCAGGCCCCACCGATCGGATTCCCGAGTCCGCCGACCAGGCGCACGAATTGCTCAATCTGGTGCGGGTCGGCGGGCGAGCACCCGGCCTGTACGAGATGGCCGACCTCGCCGTGGAGTACCAGATCACCCGAGACGGCCCCGCGACGCGTCGCCTCGCCACCATTCTGGATCCCCTCGACGCGCACGCCGAACTGTTCGACACCATGCGCGCCTACCTGAGCAACGATATGAATCGCCAGCTCACGGCGCGACAGCTGCATGTCCATCCGAATACCGTCGACTATCGACTGCGCCGCATCGCCCAGTTGACCACGATCGATCTGGCCACCTCGGCCGGTATCTCGCAGGCCGCCATCGCATTGCTGGCCCGCGACCTCGACCGCAGCGTCGCGCACCGGCTCTGATCGTGCTCCCGCCGCAACCCGATGCGGATTCGTGCTGGTCACGCGGCCACAAACGAGGGATCCTTGACACGGGCTCGACGTCTGGATGGTGAGGTTATGCGAATAGCTGAGATCTTGCACAGGAAAGGCAGCGACGTAACAACGGTGCCGCCCGAGACCACGGTGCGAAGCCTGCTGGGAACGCTCGCCGAACACAATATCGGCGCCGTTGTCGTGTCCGCCGACGGCGCCACGATCGCAGGCATCGTCTCCGAGCGCGATGTCGTGCGCAGCCTGCACGCGCGCGGTGCCGACCTGCTGGACACCCCGGTATCGGAGATCATGACCGCGGATGTGCGCACCTGCGCACCCGGCGACCGGGTCGACGGATTGCGGACCACCATGACCGAACACCGCGTCCGGCACCTGCCGGTGGTACACGAGGGCCGGTTGATCGGCATCGTCAGCATCGGGGACGTGGTCAAGAGCGCGATCTCCGAACTCGCCACCGAGCGCCAGCATCTCGTGGAGTACTTACAGGGCAAGTACTGAAAAAGAGTCGATCGCTCCGGGTTCTTCCGGCACCGCGTTCGGCGCGAGACCGCACGAAAGGCGTTGTCTACGATAACCTTCGACCATCGTACGCAAAGTGCGTATCGTTGGTCAGGTCCAGCGCGTCTCGGAAGGGGGCGGCACGTTGCGTTCACCAGCGTCCGGGTCGCACCTCCGCGAGCCGCCGACCGCCCGATCGACGGCACCGATCCCGGCGATGTCGACGCCTGCGGCCGTGCGGAGACTTTTTCCGGCGCTGATCGAGTCGAGCGAGGTGTATCTCGACAGTGCCGCGACCACTCAGAAGCCGTTGCCGGTCATCGACACGATTCATCGCTATCACAGCTCGCGCACCGCGAACGCGGGTCGTGGCACATACCCGTGGGCGACGACGCTGACGGGACAGATCGCCGACATCCGCGCCCGGACAGCCGCCTTCATCGGCGCCGCCTATCCGGACGAAGTTGTCTTCACCGGCGGCGCCACGGCCGGGCTCAACGCCATCGCGCTGTCCTGGGGTCTGGCTACACTCGCCGATGGTGACGAAATTCTCTACAGCCCAAGCGATCACGCCTCGAATATCCACCCCTGGCAATACCTGCGCCGAGTGCTCGCCCGGTTCGGTCGCCGCGTCGAGCTGGTGCCCTATCGGGTGACCGGATCGGGCGAGGCCGACACCGATGACATTCTGGCCAAGGTCACTCCCCGCACCCGGCTGATCACCACCAGTCATCTGCATCATGTCTTCGGCGCCCGCACCACCCTCGAGGAATTGCGCGGCAGAATCGATCCCGCGGTGCTGCTGTGTTTCGACTGTAGCCAGAGCGGCGGGCACCTGCCGGTGGATGTGACCGAGCTCGGCGCCGATTTCGCGGTCTTCGCGGCACATAAGATGTTCGGGTCACCGGGCACCGGAATCCTGTACTGCCACCGTCGAATTCACGACCAGCTAC
>NZ_JAJFZM010000006.1 GCF_020733705.1 Nocardia australiensis | reverse complement strand
TCCGCGAGGAAGGCACGCTCGAGAAGTTCCAGTGGTACTGCCCGCAGTGCAACCACCTCATCCACGAGGTGGAACTGCAGGTCCGCGACATCGTCGCCGACCTGCCGCCAGTGTTCACCCGGTTCTACGACAGCGTCGAGGCCCGCACCTGTGGCGAGTGCGGCACGGTGCATCCGGGCAGGGGCTGAGACCCGGCGCCCGAGTCGGGAACTTCGGCACTTGCTTTCCGGCTCGGGGCGTTACTGTTGCGCGGGCTCTGCCTGATCTCCCGTCATGGCCGCAGCCGTCTCGATCAGCTGTTGGATCAGGACGCGGGCCGACGGGCTCATGGTTCGTGACCTCGACAGTGTGATGCCGACGCTGTGGCCCACCAGGTCGAGTTCCACCGGTAGACGGGCCAGCTGTGGTTCGTCGCGGACGATCAGGCCTGGCAATGCCGCGATGCGGTCCGATTCGAGCAGCAGCTGGCGCACAGCCAGAAACGACGTCGTCTCGATCCTGTTGCCGGGCAGCGCGACAGAGTGCCGGGCAAAAAACTCCTCGAGCTCCCGGCGCAGCGCGGTCTCGGGGCTCGGCAGAATCCACGGATAGCCCGCGAGCTCACGGGAGATGACGTCGGTGCGGCCGACCAACGGGTGCGTCGCACGTGCGACCAGCGCGATCGATTCGTCGTAGAGTTTGCGGCGGACCAGTCGCTCGTCCGACGGCGCAGTGAGCCGACCGACGATCAGATCCACCCGACCGGCCTCCAGCTCGGTCAGTAGCGCGCTCGGTGTCCCGTCTCGCACGATCACATTGAGGTGCGGCCGCTCGGCCTTCACCGCCACAACTGCCCGCGGCAGCAGCATGTTCGATCCGGCCAGGTGTGTGCCGACGCTGACCGATCCCCGGGTGGCGTCGGCGAGTTCTGCAACGTGCTGCTCGGCCTGCGACAGCTGCGCGATCACCGCGCGGGCATGCTCGGTGAATGCCTCACCGAACACCGTCGGCGTGAGTCCGCGAGGGCCCCGCTCGAACAGCTGCACACCCAGAATGCCCTCGAGCTCATGCAAGCTGCGAGTCGCTCCCGGCTGCGTGACATGCAACTCCGCGGCGGCCCCCACGACACTCTTCTGCCGAGCCAACGCATCCATCAACACCAGATGACGTAGCTTGAGCCGACCATCGAGCAAACGCTGAGCCACCATTATCACAGCCTACTGCGCAACCACGCTCTGCATGTCATCCCTATTCGTCGTCTCGGCCACATTGCGGCTCCTGGCTGATTCCAAGACAGTCTTGACACGAAAGTCGGGAAATCCATTGCACACCAGTAGGAGTCGTTGACCATGACGGCCACCCGACTCCCGCGCCGGGGAGACGAGATCTGCTCTCCTGCCCGACACCGCCCCCGGCGGGTCACCCCACGACCGTTCCAGGTTGTTCCGATGCACAGTCCAATGTCCAACACCGCCCATCGATGGCGGAGTCCCCGACCACGGCCGGCCCGCCCACGATAACCACGTGAACTGACATGCGTTCCCGCACAACATTGTTCAATCGCGCCGGGCAAACTGACGGCCGGACGGCGCAGTGGGACCATGACTATTCACATCTGTCGATCGAGGCTGAACCACACACCGATCGCTCAGGTGCGATCGACCCGCCCGCCCTCCTGCTGGTGGGGTGCGACCGGAAAAGGGCATCCGGTGAAGAATGCCTCGCGATCGCACGGCCGGACCGCGTTCACCGGAGATCGAGTCATGTACCGGCTGAGCCTGAACCCGCACCCGGAGTTCGCAATCCCCTTCGGATTCCAGGATCCAGACATCGCGGCGGTGGCCTGATGAACATAGACCATGACACCATCCGCATCATGATCCGATTCGAGAATGGCTCCGACGATCCCGACCATTACACCTACTACGACGAATGCGGATTCGCCCCCGGCCTACTCACACCCGACGATGTCCACCGACTCCTACAGATTCACCTCCACAGCGACACCGTGCAATGTACTGACCGAAATCCCATCGCACGCTATTTCGATGCGAGTACTTGGAGTTACCGTCGATCTCACGTAAGTGCGCACTAATCTCGCCGGTGGTCAATCCCTTGGCCGACAACGAGATCACGATGTTCTCCACACCGTTCAGCCGTCGCTGCCGCTTCTCGACAATCTGCGTTTCGAAACTCGTGATTTCATGACGTCCTGTCGACGTTCTGTAGATCCAAACGGATCGGCGACCAGGAAAGTTGGAGGCGTGGTTTCAATGTTTTTTTCGAATCGAGGATTTCACGCACGGTGATGCTGGCCGGCTTCTCCGACAGTGCATGTGTATGTGTATGTGGCGCGCTGGCGGCGGGGGAGTCGGTTGGCGCTTCGGCGACCACTGTGATCAGTCCATCGACAGTATTCGGCACCCCGACTAGAATCTCACGGGCCTGACGTGAACTGGCGCTTGACCTCACCGGAGATCTGTCTGTCGATGCGTGCTGTCCTCGCTTCGGAACCCCTAGTGCGACGGTTTTTGCAGGAGGGTTCCGAACCGTTCACCTGGTCGAATGCTGTGTCAGAGCCCGTCGAACGCACTTCAAATCGGTACGCTAACCGCATAACAGCAGTTCATCGAGCCCAGCGCCGGGCGGAAACGCTCGGCGAGAATCTCAACGGGTTATCCGCATCTCGCAGCTCCTGCAACATGACCCAGCGCCGGGCGGAAACGCTCGGCGAGAATCTCAACCAGATTCCGTGGTAGCCCTTGTCGGCGACCGAGGGGCTGACCGGGCCGGTCGGTGATCAGATGCGGGTCGGCGTCGAAAGCACTGTGTCGGCCGAATGGGCCTGTCGCGCAAAGGCTTCAAAGATGATGTGGTCTGCTTCCGAGTGCGGTCACAGTTTCGTGTTCCATCACTTCGCTTGCCGCCCGTTCACCCGATCGAATGGCTCCGTCGACCCAACCGCACATGACGGCAGAGCTTTCGGTTCCGGCCCAGTGGAGACGGCCGCAGGGTTTGCGCAGGGCATGGCCGAACTGTGTAAGCACACCGGTTGGTGCGTGACTGAGCATCCCGCCACCGGAATAGGGCTCGATACTCTAGTTCTGTTCGATGTAGTCGATGGGGGAGCCGGCCTTTTCGCCGAACCGCTCGACGAGTGCACCGAGGATCGCTGCCCTTCGCTCGGCCTCACGGGAGCAGCGCGACGAGGAACTGAAAGTAGAGATCACGCGGGTGCACACGCAGAACTACGGCGTCTACGGCGCGAGAAAGGTGTGGTTGCAACTGAATCGGGAACGAATCCGGGTCGCCCGCGCCACCGTGGAGCGGTTGATGCGCGAGCTCGGACTCCGTGGGGCGGTGCGCGGGCGGGTCGAACGCACCACGATCGCAGACCCGGCCGATGCAATACATGTCCATTGCGCTCAGTGAACGCCTCGCCGACGCCGGGATTCAACCCTCGGTCGGCGCGGTCGGCAGCTCGTATGACAACGCGCTCGCCGAGACGATCAACGGTCTCTGCAAGACCGAACAGATCAAACCACGCGGCCCCTGGCGCACGGTCGATCACGTCGAGTTGGCCGCCGAATGGGTGGATTGGTTCAATCACCGGCGGCTCTATCAGCACTGCGGTGACATGCCGCCCGCCGAGATGGAGACCGCCTACTACTGTCAACAACCAGCCCAGCAAACCGCTGAGCTGTCACACCCATAAGTCTCCGGACATGCCGGGGGGATTCAGCCCATCATCCAGTCTGCATCTGATGCTTGATCGATGAAGAACTGCGCGGCGGGTCAGCCGTGTATGACAACCTGGATGCGCGACACATCGGGGAAATGAGCTGTGAGCGTGGCCAACTCGATCGCGATTCGTCCCGGGCCCGGGGTGAACGACACCAAGTTGGTTTCGTTGCGCCAGCACTGAAAACCCGGGCATGGCCCGGGTTTTCGGAGAGTGGACCTGGGTGGACCCAGGGTTCAGCGGGTGGCGATAATTGCCGAGCCGTGACCGAAGAGGCCTTGATTCACCGCAATACCCGCGCGGGCGTTGTCCACTTGGCGGCCCTCGGCATGGCCGCGCAACTGCCACGTTAGCTCGCAGACCTGGGCGATTGCCTGCGCGGGTATCGCCTCACCGAAACAGGCCAGCCCACCACTGGGGTTCACCGGCACACGTCCGCCCAATGTCGTTGCGCCGCTGCGCAATAGTTCCTCGGCGCCGCCTGTCTCGCAGAGCCCGATGTCCTCGTACCAGTCCAACTCCAGCGCGGTGGAGAGGTCATAAACTTCCGCGAAGGACAGGTCGTCGGGGCCGAGCCCGGCCTCTTCGTACGCGGCGTACGCGACGGCGGAACGGAACGCGCGCGGCGGAGGCTCGACGGCCACGGCGGAGTCTGTCGCGAAATCCGGCAGATCGAGCACGGTTTTCGGGAACGTCGGCGTGACCGTCGACAGCGCTCGAATGCGGACCGGATCGGTGAGGCCGTGGCGACTCGCGTACTCCATCGATGTCAGCACCAGTGCGGCACCGCCGTCACTGGTCGCGCAGATGTCCAGCAGCCGCAGCGGGTCTGAGACGATCGCCGAGGCGGCGACCTCCTCGCCCGAAACCTCCTTGCGATAGCGGGCATACGGGTTGTTCAGGCCGTGCCTGGCATTCTTCACCTTGACTGCGGCGAAATCGTCGAGCGTGGCACCGTGCAGCGCCATCCGCCGGCGGGCATACAGTGCGAAATAGATGGGGTTTGTAGCGCCGAGCAGGTGGAAACGCAACCAGTCCGGGTCATCGCGGCGTTCACCGCCGACCGGCTGGAAGAACCCCTTCGGGGTGGTGTCCGCGCCGACCACCAGTGCCACGTCACATAACCCGGCCAGAATCTGGGCGCGCGCGTTGGCGATGGCCTGGGCCCCGGAGGCGCAGGCGGCGTAGCTGCTCGAGATCCGCGCACCCGACCAGCCCAGTGCTTGGGCGAACGTCGCGCCCGAGACGAAGCCAGGGTATCCATTGCGGATCGTGTCCGCGCCGGCGATATAGCCGACGTCGCGGTGGTCCACCCCGGCATCGGCCAGCGCCGCGCGCGCCGCGACCAGCCCGTATTCGACGAAATTGCGCCCCCACTTGCCCCACTGGTGCATGCCCGCACCGAGGACGGCGACATCGCGATCATTCGTGTCAGTCATCGACCGGCCTCCACATCCACACCGTGTGCTCCGCTTCCTCGTCTTCGTACAGCACGCCGAGGGTCAGTTCGACCGGCATGCCGACGGCCAGGTCATCCACCGTGAGGCCACGCACCACCTGCCCGAGAATCACCATCTGCTCGACCTCGAGCTCCACCGCCGCAACGACATACGGCTCGAACGGATCGGGCGAGACATAGGGCGGGGGCGGCTTGTACCGGGCGTCCGCATACGACCAGATCCGGCCACGTGTGGAAAACAGGTACTCGACGAGCTCGGAGCCGTCTTTCTGACCTGCGCACTGCGGGTTCCGACAGGCCAGCGTGTTCCGTGGGAAATAGGGCGTGCCGCAGTTAGTGCAGCGACTTCCCTTCAGGCGCACCGTGTCGTCGTCCGCAGTGAACCAGTCAGCCACGGCGGGGCGTTGTTCTTTCTGCACAAACCCGACGGTATAGGAACACGTTCTACTTTGGGGTCGAAATCCGCTCCACCGGTGCGCGGGCGGAGGTACGGTGAGACCGGATTGAGGATGCGATGACATCCTCGAGTCGATCTGGAGTACCACAACGCGATGGGCACCAAAGCCATTGAACCGCAGTCGATCCGCAACGTCACGATCATCGGGGACCCCGATGAGACGACGCGAGTTGTCCACCGACTGTTCCGCCGTTTCGCCAAGACCGGGTCCGGCACGGCGACCACAGTCCCTTGGATGACGGACCACGTCGATCACACGATTCGTATCGCCGAGCTATCGAGCCACGCGCCCATCGCGGCCCTGGAGCGGTCCATCCGGGTAGCCGATGGGGTAATCGCGGTCGTGAACGCTGCTGTGAAGAGCGCCCCGCGGCTCGACACGATACTGCGGGTTGCCGACGACCATCAGGTCGCACGGCTGTGTCTGGTGACCGGACTCGATCATCCCGCCGCCGACTTCGACCGCTGCGTCCGCACGATCGCCGACACGCACGGGGCGGTGCCGTTGACACTGCAGATCCCTCACGGCATCGGCACCGAGTTCGAAGGTGTCATCGATCTGGTCCCGATGTGGGCGCTCGAACCGATGGGTGTCGAATTCTACGGGAGCCATTGGAAAGTCGCCGAGGAGTGGTACCGCAACCTCGTGGACACAGTGATGGAACAGGACGCCCCAGATTCGGACGACATCCTCGGCCTGCGAGAGATCCCACCCGAACAGTTGCATGACCGCGTCCGCCGCCTCACGCGAATCGGCGACGCTGCGCCTGTCCTGTGCGATGCGGCGCCATGGAGTGACATCGCCCCGCTCCTGGACGCCATCGTCCGGTACCTGCCGTCTCCCATGCATGTTTGTCAACCGGAGCACGCCCTCGACTATTGACGGACGCCGCCATAGGCGTGGGAGTTCCAGGTCCTCAGAGCCCACCGTTAGAAGACAACACCGCGAAGGCGGCGTCAGCGTCGCGCCACAGCACATCGATCTCGGCCCGGGCAACCGGTTCCAGCGCAGGGTCCTGGAGTGCCAGACCGTTGCCGAAGATCACCACATTCGCCCCGGCATCGGCCATGCGCAACAGTGCGCCGGAACCCACCCCGGCGCCGAGCACCACGTCGAGACCCTCGCCCAGGAAATAGAACCGCCACAGCGGCCCTAGATCGCCACCGTAGGTAGTTCTCGTCACGTCGACGATGAGTGATCCCTCGCTTGCGATAGCGTCCACGATCCGGAAGTAGTCGGGCGCGTTCGCCGGGGTGGCGCGCACGTCGGCGATCGCATTGGCGAGGTCGACGGTGAGATGAGCGTTGTAACCCGCCATCGCCACTCGGGCTGCTGACAGCCCGCAGTCGCGAGTCAACGCGAAGTAGTGTGTCCACTGCGGTTCGGTTGCGGCCCCGGTGAATTCGGCGTGCACGTTGCGCAGGAACCGCAGGAGCAGATCCAGGCTGATCCGATGCGCGAACTCCGGGTCGTCGAAGGCAGCCGGATCCCGTTGCAGCGGCATGACGGCGGCCTGTTCTACGGCGTCGAGCCCAAGAGCGAGCAATCCGCGCCGATCTCGGTGCAGCACCAGGATTTCGGTGATCCGCCGATGCTGTTCGACCGCCTGTTTCAGACGCTGCAGCGAGGTGCCGGCCAGGGTCGTCGTATCTGCGAGCCGCACGATGTCGGCGACCGCCTCAGCGGATAGTGGTGCTCCGCAGGCGAGATCGATCCGCGTGGCCGACGCGGTCGACGGAAAGACCAGTGCGGCTCCGAGCGTCGCGCTCGCCAGCAGCGTCGTCATCATCACCTGCCGGAGGTGGCGAACTCGGACACAGTGTGGGCCCGGCTCGGCAGCGCAGCGCATGACCTTCTCGCCTTCGTTCGGTGTTCGACTCGACGGAAGCGGCCGCGACAGTCGCGCACTGGACACGGGCACGATGGCGGTCCGGAAGCGCATTCAGCGTAACCAGATCGGGCCGGTACCCCGGACCGACCCTCACAGGACATCAACTTGTGATCGAACCCGACCACAGTCGCGACCAACACTGCCAAGCCCGACGGCCTGACCGTCCACTCCGGCTGTTCGCCGGGGCGCGCTTCGGTCACGTTCGAGGGAGCACCCGGTGATCTGCTCTCGAGCGAGGCCTGATTGCATGGGTGCGACAGGAGGCGGACGAGCGACGATGACCAGTTCAGCGAGTGTGATGCAGAACCACCCGATCGGTGTCGAGCTTATTCGTGGTGTTGCCGAGTTGGAGCGGACCGAGCGAGGGTGGCTTTTTCACCGGCTGCCCGCTGGAGCTCGCGCGCAGTGTGCCGATCCGCAACTGGTGGCCGCGGAGGCACAACCGTCGGGGGTGCGGCTCGTGTTCCAGACTCGCTCCACAGTGGTCGAGGTCGATCTACTGCGGACGCGTAGCGCCCTCGTCGGGGTGCCGGATCGCCCGGACGGCACGGTGGATCTGCGGGTCGACGGGAATCTGGTTCGCCGAGCGACGACCACGAGTGGCGACGTGGTGCGGGCCGACCTGGCCTCGGGGCGGACCGAGATAGAGCGCGGTCGCGTCGGCACTGTGCGTTTCGCCGAGTTGCCCGCCCACGACAAGGATATCGAGATTTGGTTGCCGCACTATGAGCGCATCGAACTCGTCGCGCTGCGGACCGACGAATCGATCGCGCCCGTCCCTGCGGGAAACCGTCGAGTCTGGTTGCACCACGGTAGTTCGATCAGCCAGGGTTCCAATGCCGCGAGCCCAAGTACCACCTGGCCCGCGCTGGCCGCGGCGCTCGGCGGCGTCGAGCTGATCAACCTCGGACTGTCCGGCAGCGCGATGCTCGACCCGTTCACCGCGCGCGCGATGCGCGATACCGCGGCCGACATCGTCAGCGTCAAGGTCGGCATCAATCTCGTCAACGCCGACGTCATGCGGCTGCGCGCCTTCGGTCCCGCGGTCCACGGCTTCTTGGACACCATCCGTGACGGGCACCCCGACATACCGCTGCTCGTCATCGGTCCGATTCACTGCCCGATACATGAAAACACGCCTGGCCCAGGGATGTTCGACACGGATGCCCTGCGTGCCGGGAAGGTTCGGTTCCTCGCGGCTGGCGACCCCGCAGGCGTAGCGCGCGGCAGCCTCACACTGTCGGTGATCCGCGACCAACTCGCCGACATCATGGCCGATCGGATGGCTGAGGACCCCCATCTGCATTACATCGACGGTCGAGATCTCTACGGTGCTGACGACAACGCCGAATACCCCCTGTCCGACAACCTGCACCCCGACGCCGCGACGCACGAATTGATCGGTACGCGCTTCGCACGCCTGGCATTCACAGCAGCTGGGGCATTCGGCCAGAACTGACAGGCGAGTGCCCGAATCCCTTGCTGCTTGCGCTGTTTGCGGCGCGTTGCAGGCCGGGCAGCCCGTCGTCGGCGGGAATCGATCCGGGAGACGAAGCTGTTTAGCGCGGGTCAAGACGGATGGGCGACTCCTTGTGCAAGGACTTGACGTAGGTGGCGGTGGTACCGCTGTTCTTGCCGCGGTGTCCGGCGTATTCGCGGGCGACGGCGTAGCTGAAGGTGCGTTCGACTCAGGTCAGGGTGGTGTGGCGTAGCCAGTGCATGCTGATGCCCCTGGGCCGCGACCCATGGCAGGTCTTGCCGAATGCGGTGTCGAGAAGTCAGACGCGGGGCAAGCCGGCCGCAGTGAAAGGTTCCGCAACCATAACGCTGACGTCAGCCGTATCAAGATCATGACCTACGACCAGCTCATCGACAACGTCCAGCATGCAATCGAGGCAACCGAACCCTTCCGAGCAAAGACACTCGCTGGGCCGTACCGATCACCGATCTATCCACTCCCGGGGCGTGCGTCGTCCGATCGGAGCGAATAGAAGATCTCGGATGGCGCCGGGGTGTTGCTCGCTTGCGTCGCTCTGCGTCGCTATCGTTCGTGCTGGCGGCTGTGGGTGGCCGAGCAGGACGACTGGTCTGGCCCCGGACCGAACCGAGAATCCCCCCGCAAACGAAGTGGTGCTTCGAACCCATATCTCAGCCGGTCAGAGCATTGTGCTTCCCTGTTGTCGTCACTCAGGACTGTCCGGGGCAGGTCCGAAAGGTGGACAGATGACACGGTTCTCGATAGCCAAGCAGCGGACCACTCTATTCGGCGGTCACGATCACCTGCTCGACCATCACATCGGACAGCCCCATTCAGAAGAGCGCTGCCTCGACGAGCTACGACTCGTCGGTGCGCATGACGAATGGCTGCTGATCGCTGTAGACGCACCCGGACTGGACCGGATCGTGCGAGCGCTCACAGCAGTACCGCATGGCTTGGCGGACTGCACGGCCGAATGGCACGGACCGGACAACGTCGTTCTACGCCTGGGCGACGCGACACTCGCGATCTCCACACTGGCACCCCACAACGCCATGGCCTGGGCGATGCGAGCCAACACTCGCACCTGAATTGGTCACGCTGACTACGCATGTCCGCGTTCCTCCCCGGGCACGGCCCCAACGCCGATCAACACGGAGCGTATGACGGTCCGCGCGCGTGGGCCACGAATCGCTCGAACCGGAGCAACGGTCGGCGTCCGTAGTTAGTTCGGCCAGCTCCTGTTCGGTGAGGCTGGAGGCGAGCATTGCCTACGGGGGTAGGAGCGGTTGGCGATCCATGTGCTGGCGTCGGTCTGGCACAGCATGACTTCCCGGAATCGGGCCTGGTCAGTATCGGGACATCGTCGGTGCGGCGGCCTCGTATTCGCGCATTTTCTCGGCGCGGATGGTGTTGGCCCACCGATCTGCGGAGGCGTGCCAGTGAGTTCCGGCCATGCAGCGCGGGCCGCGGCGATGCTGGCTGCTGCGTTGATGCGATCGTGCGCGTTGTTGCCGACGATCCATCAGGGCGCCGACAGATTGCGTAGCCCTGGAACTGTCGGTGCCGCAAAGCATCCTGTTGCTCTACGGCAGCGACAGCAAAGAGGGTATGCCATGCAGCAGGACGGGGATTGCGAGGATGGGCCGGACTACGTCGACAGGCACTTCGCGCATCGGGTGTGTATGAGGCCCGGCGATGCGCACGGCTCGCCGATCTGGAACACCCACATCAAGCCGCTGGTGGATCCGTTCGCAGACGATCACAACGACTTCCGATTCTGCGACGAGGAGGAATTTCACGAGCTGATCTGGGAGGTGTGGCGTGACGCGGGCATCGACAACGACGTCACCATCGATCATGAGCAGGAACTCTCGGTAGGAAGCTCGGAAGCCCGGGGGAGCCGGATCGACTTCCGCATGAAGTCGGCACAAGGATTCGCCTGGATCCCGTCGTTGACCGACGGCACGGGTGTTTCAGGCTTTCGGGTCGCTGCGGACCGGCAGGACACGCAGAACATGTTGGTGAGGATCCCGAGTGGCCGGTTGCGCACCCCTGGGTCGCGGGCGGGCCGATGTCGGCGGTCCGCATGAGGATGCCGCGTCCGCTGTAGATACCGGAGTTCGCAATAGCGCTGCTGCCCAGCATGTCCGGGGTTGTCCGCGTTCGTCCGGGTTTGGCCGTGGTAGGTGACAGTGGGACGGGTTCTTGGTGCACTTGTCACTACAATCGGGCGTTCACAGGAGGCAGCGTGTGGAAAGAGATCGGCAGAACGGTGCGAGTTGCGATTACCAGTTGGGGTAACACAGCGCGGTTGTGTGTTTGCCTGGCGATTCTGACAGCAGGTTTCGCGGTGCTTGCCTATCTTGTCCAGCGGTAATAATTCAAGGAAATAGTGAATGCATACCACTCGGCAGAGTGCTATAGGTAAATTTGCGGCCGATCTTAATTCGTTGAGGACCGCGGCGGGACTCCCCAGTTTCAAACGTCTCCAGCAAGTATCGGAGCGACCCGATGGGGTATCCGGTGCTTCTCGCGGATATCGGGTGCTGCGTCGGGCGACCGCATGGGATGCAACCCAAGGTAAACGGCTACCTTCTCTTTCGGTTGTCATTGCTTTTGTCGACGCTTGCCGCAGGGTGGCGGAACAGGACACGTTGACGATCGACGAATCGGACTTCGACACCGACCTGTGGCAGGAACGATGGAGAAGGATCGCGCTGCTCAGCAAGGATGAGAACGCCACAGAATCGAGCTTCCCCCCGAGCCGGGGTGGTTCCGATACGGAAGAGAATTCCGTCGAGTCGACCAGCGCGAACTCCGAGGGAGTCGATCAGCGTGATTACGATGCGCACGGCGAAGAAATGACTCTTGCCGGAAAAGGTTCGGCCATGGCAACCGCCACCGAGACCGCACCGACAGATCCTTACGAGGCAGCGACATTCCTGATCAACATTCTCGCCGAAGATAGCAACGTGCACGTGGACATGATTGCGGTGCTGAGGATCATGACGGTCCTCGCCCGGGAACAGGGCGTGTTCGACGAACTGAGCAAGGACGACGGCCGGGATGTCGTCGCTCTCGTCATCATCGAATGCCTCGCCCGCGGCTCGGCGTCACTATTCGCGCTCGCCGAACGTGTTATCAATGGTGCATACACGACCGCCGGAGACCGTAATCAGGCGGAACTTGACAACCGCAGGGGCCATTCCGGCATCCTGAGATACGAGAACAGGGAGACGAACAGCATCGCGATCATCGACGTCGCACTCCTCCTGGAGCATGCTGCGAAGTACGAGCGTGGGGAGTGGGCGCCTGGGACTGAGGAACTATACGCAGCGTTCCGGAAGGCGTACATGTCGGTCGGCCGATGGACTGAGTGACGCTCGGCGATGGGTGCTATCGGTCATTTGCGGTGGATGAGATATCAGCACTCAGGTGGCAGTGCCGAGCCAGGTCTGGTGCCCCGATGATTGACCCGACAGACCAGTCGGTGACCGTTACCCGTCGCTACTTGTCGGAACGACGCCGAGCGGAGAGCTGGACCTGATGGGTCCGGACTGCACCCTCGATCGAAACCGCCGTGACTGGACGAGCCGGTGCGGCCGGGCCGTGGAATCACTCTGATCGACTCCCTCGGAGTTCGCGCTGGTCGACTCGACTGAATTCTCATCCGTATCGGAAGCACCCGGCTTGAGGGAAGGTCGGTTTCTTAGTGAGTGACCGGGAACTCCGGTCACTTGCGGGTCAGGCGTCGTGACATGGTCATGATGGTGGCGAGTTGGATCATGGCTTCGTGGTGGGTGGGCAAGGTTTCGTAGTCGCGGACACAGCGTCGATGTTTGCTGATCCAGGCGAAGGTCCGCTCGACCACCCACCTGCGTGGCAGGATCACGAAGCCGGGGTCGGTGCGTTCGACGATGGTGACGGTAAGACGTAGAACTTTGTTCGCCCAGGTCACGAGCCTGCCGGTATAGCCCGCGTCGGCCCAGGTCAGCGTGATGGTGGAAATCGTTCCGCATCAATGCCAACAACGGGTGGGCGCCGTCGCGGTCCTGGATGCTGGCAGCGGTGACGACCACGGCCAGCAGCAGCCCCATAGTGTCCACGGCGATGTGGCGTTTGCGCCCGCCGATCTTCTTGCCGTTGTCCCACCCGCGCGAGCGGCCCGGCACCGTGTCGGCACCGCGCACCGATTGGGAATCGATGATCGCGGCCGTGGGGGTGGCTTCGCGGCCCGACTCAACTCGGATACGGTCGCGCAGTACATCGGTAATTCGTTGCCACACACCACCTTTCGTTCATTTCAGGAAGAAGTCGTAGACCGTGGGGCGGGGCGGGAAGTCCTTGGGCAGTGCACGCCACGCGATCCCGCCGCGCACCACATAGAACAGGGCGTCCAGGACGAGCCGGCGCGGATGTTTCTCGCTGCGGCCGCCCTTGCCGGCGGTATTTCCTGGTGGCGGCAGCAATGGCTCGAGTAGCGCCCACTGCTCATCGGTGCACGATGACGGATACGCCGGGCACGCCAGCCGCGCGGTAGCGACGTGGGCTGGGCATGACGAACACAGGCAAGTAGGCAATACTGGCACACGAACTCCTGGCGATCTGGTCTCGACAACCGTTGATCTACCAGGAGTTCGCCTATTCAGACAGTGCCACGCGGACACGAATCCGGTTCAGCCACACGGGTATACGAGTCCAACACGCGCACTGCCGCCATCACCCACCACACGGACCGATCGCCGACACTCGGCCACCGACGCCAAGTTCCCGGTCACTCACTTAGAGGCAGTGGGCCAGATATACTGGAGCGCCAGCGAATCGGCGTGGACACCACCGCCAATCGCTGCGACAAGGGGGGTCGTATGAAGTTCCGGCGCAGAAACGCTGAGGCGCTCGGAGATCTGATCTGCGGAAACCTTGGCACCGTAAACCCCGGCCCTGGCCAAGAGCCGCCGTACTTCCCGTATCGGTCGAGCATGTATCTGACCGAGTTCTTCCAAGATCTCGATACCGACTGGGAACACGACGGCAGCACTCGGCATCGCTGGGCCGCTGACGTCATCGAAGCCATGCTGGCGGAACCGCATGACGGTCTCGCGCATCCGCCGGAAGGCTTCTGCCGCCTGATCGATCACCTGATGAGCCCGAGTGACGCCATGAGCGAGGGCACCGATCGGCCGAATGCCCTGCGGCAGCTAAACGAGGTGCTGGCCAGAGAGGGATTCGAGGCGTTCTACGGCGACGACAAGCACTGCTACATGCGCCACATCGGGACAAACACCGTCACCGTCTTGCAGGCTAACCCGCACCGGCCCCTGACGGCAGCGGAGGCAAAGCGCCGGAACGACTTGGCAGCGTTCCTCGACACGTGCAGTGAGGACGAGCTGATCGAGGAGGTCCTTCTGCCTCTGTTTCGCCAGCTCGGGTTCCATCGCATCACCAACGCAGGCCACAGGGACAAAGCCTTGGAGTACGGCAAGGACATCTGGATGCGCTACACGTTGCCAACGCAGAACTACCTCTACTTCGGCATCCAGGCCAAGAAGGGCAAGGTCGACTCATCCGGCGTCACCAAAGCTGGCAACGCCAACGTCGCGGAGCTGCACAATCAGGCCCTAATGATGCTGGCCCATGAGGTATTCGATCCAGAGATCAACAGGCGGGTACTCGTGGATCACGCCTTCATCGTGGCGGGCGGCGTGATTACCAAAGCAGCTCGAGCTTGGATCGGCAACGCGCTTGACGCCAGTAAGCGGAGCCAGATCATGTTCATCGACCGAGACGACATCTTGAACCTGTATGTGGTCAGCAGTCTGCCGCTGCCGGAACGGGCACCGCCGCCCATTGCGGACCCCTGGGTGACGAGCGATGAGCCGCCGTTTTAGTTGGAGGCTTTCTTCTGCGTGGATCAGTCGCCGCCACGATGGGCTGCCAGCCACCAGCCGATAGGCACGGGCGGGAGCTGGGAAGCTTGGATCGATGCCTGTCCCGACGGGGAGTCGTAGGTCCACGTCCGCGCGGCGGGGCACCCTGGCGGGGCACCCTAACGGGATAGATGGGAACGGGCGTGACCAGCAGGTTCGAGCCGGACAATTGATCGTTGAAGCTGAATTCGAACTGTCGCCGGAGCGATAGGTGTAGGTGCCCGGATCAGTGGCTGGCACCTCGATCATGGAACGCCGATTGGCCTTCGGGCTCTCGTGAGGCACGCGGCGGTGGATCCATGGATTCTCCATGGATATGTATCGGATTGACGGCGTGCCGTGTCAGGGGTCCTCGGAGCAGGTCTTGTCTCCGGGGGTGCGGTCGTTGTCCGCGCCGTTCTCCCGTGCGGTATCGCCTGCACCGTGGTCGGCGTCGGCGCGTTCCTGCGGCGTGGGATGCTCCGACGGCGAATCCTGGTGCGGTGATTGATGTTCCGGGGCCGCACCGTCGCGGCCGCCGGGGTTCGTGCCGTCCTCGCCCGCGTGTGAGGACTCGGGGTCGTGGGTTTGGTGCGGGCTCTCGCCGCCGTGTTCGGTAGGGGTGTCTGGCGTATCCGGGTGCTGGGTGGGTTGACCCGCCTCGGGACCCGAATGCCCAGGAGTCTCGGTGCTGGTCCAGAGAAGCCTGCATCAGATGCCCAGTTCTCAGATCGGACCCGGCGCAGGAACCTCGGCTGCTGGGCATGATCGTCAACCTCGACGACCGGTTGCGCGAGGCAATCGAACGCGGCTGGCTCGGCGAAGTCGACGGTCTGCGAATCAGTCTCGACGCGGCCAACCAAAAACTCACCCGGATGCTTTGACGGCAGTTGTTCACGATTCTCGACGGCACCGTCCTTCAGCAGGCGGCGTTGTTCACGAACAACAAATGACAGTGCTTGGCGGGCTCCGGCCAACGCCCGCCCAGCGGCATGAGCGCGTGTTCGTGCGAATTGCCGAGTCGGCTACTGTCGGCCGCGTGGATCTGCAGCCGATTGTCGATTCGTCCGAGCGGCTCACGCGCCGGGCCGAGTGGTTCATTTCGACCCAATGTATTCGCGTCGAATGCCCTCAGTTGCAGGAGCATATCGGCCCTTGGCTCGAAATCGGCATTCCGGCAACGCAAGTCGACCGTGTCGTCGAGTTTCAGCGGCGATGGGGTGGCTTGACTCTGCCGCCGTCTCCGGAGTACGAGGGCGGGCCCAAGATGCTGCGTGCCGAGTTGTCGACCGGGGAGCCCGAGCGGATTGGGTGGTTCGAGGCAGGGGCGCAGCGAGTGTCGATGGCTTATGCGTTCATGATCGGTCCCGCAGGAGAGTTCGGCATCGATGGCGATCGGTGGGTGCCCCTGCACGCGAGCATCGAAGGATGGATCGAATCGGTTGCGTTGGCTCACCATGCGTCCCGCTGGGCTACGCAGATCAGCACGATTCGCGGTGATGCGATCGACGAGCTGCCGTTGAGCACCTTCGAACCTGTGACCGAGATTCGCAGCCTGGCCGATACCTGGTGGCGAGGCCCGGATTCGCTGATCGCGATCCATACCGGAGAGGCCGAATGCTTCGACGCATCAGGGCTCCGAGTTGCCCGCGTCTACACCGGCCTCGATGAATGGGGACTGAGCGGAGGCTGATAGTGAATGCGCCGCGCGACCGTCACCGCGATGTGTCCGCACATCGGCATGTGCGCGCGTTCGCGAGATCAACAGTCACCCATTCCACGGGGCCGGATACGACACCGACCGAACATCCTGCATTCGGCATTGTGGGACGTCTCAAGGCGCAGCCGGTCTCGTCCGTCGAACGCGCGATAGGCGGCAGGAGAGTGCATTCTTCGGCAACCAGTGCGCAGAAGCTCTTCTGGGTCCACAGCGCACCGCCCCCGATCCTTTCCACACGCCCACTGCTTGCCGAAGAACCAAACGACGGACCCGCGCCGAATACGACGGAATCGAATACTGTTCTCGCATGTTCCCCACCTGGCGAATCGCTGCTGCCAAAGCGTCATTTCAGCACTGGCCCCGGCGTGCGACCCTTGGGCTGGCGGGATGGATCGCGCTCCTCGGGTTTCCCGCAGCAGTCCTCGGCGTCGCGGCTACGGCCGGATTTCCCTCCGCCGCAACCGAACTCATTGTTGGTGTCTGGCTGCTGTTCGTGGTGGCCACCGTACTCGTCGCGGTTTGGCTCTGGGTGTGGCGCGTCAGCGAACTTGCCAGCAAGGAAAGCAGTGCACGCTATGACGTGCTGCGGGACATCGAAACCTCGCGGCTCACCCTGCGCCGACCGGCGCCGAAGGACGCAGTCCCGCTCGAGGCCACGATCGACGATGCGATGCTCGCCAGCAACGGTTGGACAGAACGAAATGGCCGGGCACTGATCAAGGCGGTCGGGCGCGGCCACCTGACTCCCGGGCTTCTGGTGATCGAGTCGCGATCAAACACAACCGTGATCGGTGGCGCGACTGTGCACCCCAGCGACGACCAGACGTCGTTCGCGTCCATCGGTTGGTGGATTGGCCCCAGTCACCGGCGAGCCGGCTATGCGAGCGAAGCGGTGGCCGCCCTCGTCGACGCGATCCACGACGCCGGATACACCAGCGTGGAGATCGGCACGAACGAGTCGAATCTCGCGGTGCAGCGCATCTGCGACAAGATCGGCGCAACAGAAAAGGACCGGCGACCGCAGCCGTTGCCGGACGGATCGACCGTCCCTGGAATTTGGTATGAACATCACCGCGTGGTCACAGAACCAACGCGAATCAAGTGCTCTGTCCCAGATGTGAACGGGCCGCCGGTTTCGAGCCGTTGCCGCTCAGCGGACCGTTAGCCGATTGCCAGGACGCATGGGTGGATCGCGTCACGAGCTGAGCACCTGACCTGCTCCAGTCACCCTGCAATTGGCTATTACAGGGTAGTTGGACCGCCACGCTTCGAGCCGATCGTCAGAAGGAATGCCGACGAACGGCTAGGGCAGTCGGCGGAGGGTTGCTGCGATCACCGCACCAGTTGAGCCTGCCAATCTGCCCCAGCGAAGCGTGCGGAATCTCAGAACCGTGGCGGATCCGCCACGGCACCGCCAAACGTTCTGAGGTCGGTGCTCCGATGCGTGCCCGCGCCGCGGAGTGCGGATACAGCTGGGGCGGAACCTATCTCGACCACCACACCCACGGCGAAACCGTCGCCGCGCTCACCCGCGCCGCCACAACCAACCCAGCCGTGGTTGCCGTGGTCGTCCCCGACCACACCCACCTCCCGCACGGCCAACACACCATCACCGCCAACAGACGCCACATCCGCGTCCTCACCACCGACACCCTCGACGGTCGGGCCCACCCCGCCGAGGTCGGGCGCGATGGCTGAGGACACCGCTGGTCGGACACCTCCTCGCCACCGCCCACCCCGAGGACCGAAAGGATAACCAAACCTCATGTTCATCACCGACCACCCGGGATGGCTGAGCACCGACGACGGCATCGACTACCGGGCCGTCACCTCCAGCAACAACGGTGCGTTGATCACGGTCGGGCGCCGGTCGACTGTTGTGGGGGATCGCTGGTGACCGGGCTGCCCGACAAAGACGTGCTGCTGGCCGCGTGCCGCGGATTCCCGATCATCACCGATCACCCGATGCTCGACGCCGCCGGGGAACTCGCTGGCCTGCACGAGACCCGAGAAAACACCCCGTGGTCAGCTCTGGAAGAAACAGACGCGCACCGAATCAGGCTGATGCGCGAGATCGACCAATGGGTCCAACTCGCCACACCAGTGCCGTTCCCGGCCGCGAAACTGCACACCCACACGATGGGCCAAGTCGTCGACCAAATCGCGCAATTGACCGTCCAAAACTACATCGCGCTCACCGCCGCCCCCGACGAACTGTTCGACGACGCCCGCACCCAACTCGACGAACTCGGCAACGCCTACGACGACCTCGCCGAAGACCTCGCCCGCGGCACCCGCCGCCTACCCCAACTCACCACCCAATGGTGACAACCACCATGCGGGCACTGCGCCCCAACGTCTTTCCCCGACCGAAACACGACAGATGCTCCAGCGACGTCGGGGTATGAAAGAGACCAGATACGCCACGGGTTTCGGACCGTGGCTCGGCAAGCACGATCTCACCTTCTCGGATGCGCTGCTGATCGATGATAGAACCGCGAACTGCGACGCTTTCCGAGCGCATGGTGGGATATCTGAGAACTGGGACCTCCACTGCCATACGGTGACCGACCTACGTCGGTCGCTGGTCCGATGGGTGCGGCAGCGGCAGCGAAGCCCCGTGACGCGTCGTCGCGTTCGGATTGGCCAGGCATCGGGTTTCATCGCACACGTGGCCAAGGCCAGGCCGCGCGGGATAACGACGATATCAACACCCTCGCCAGCCGCGCGGGTCTCCGGCTGCTGCGCCCGACCCGCAAGGGCGAACCCGATCGTCCCGGAGCGGCGCTGTTCAAGCCGCTACGTCAGTGGGCCGTGGGTGCCGGGTCGGCGGCGGCGATACCGGCCCCAGCGGCGGGTGCGGACGGGCCGGGGGTGGGCATGGTGGCGAGTACGCATGGTGGGTCTCCTGTCAGGTCGGGTTCGGAACAGGTGTCTCGGTGCCCGCTATGGTGAGTCGCGGGAATCGGCTTGTGCGGGTGAGGGAATGGCGGCAGGTCGGGTCGCGCCGTAGTAGTCGTCGCTGCGATAGCGGTAGTCGCTGACCTGGACGGGCCGTCCGACGGTCCAGATTCGATGTCGACTCCGGATGCCGGATGAAGCTCAATCGCGTACTGACATCGGCTCCGATGTCGTCGGCGTGGATCGTCATTTCCTCTCCGCATTCCCTGTGACTTCTTGGTTCTCGTTTTGGCTGTGCATGGACGCTCTCGCTGACAGCAGGGAAAACGGCCAACTCGCCGGTGGGATACTGAGGAACGGCGTGAGCGAGACCAGTGGCGAAACTCGCCGCTGCTTGTACCTGGCGGGCCGTTGGTTAGGGACGCTCGAAAGATTTGTGCGCCAAAATGCCCGAGATGGGTGTGCTCCAGCGCAATCTGCACGATGAGGTGGGTCGGTGCTAGCCGCCGGTGAGCGACAAAGCCGTCGTGGCGACCGAACTAGTTGCGGCACGATCACCGCACCTACGCCAACGTGGCTGGAGGAGCTCGACCGCATATGGGCGTGACCCTTAAAACAGGTGCTTAAAGCCGGGTACCGTGCGCCACTCACTCCGACCGACCTCGAAGAGCTGTGGCCGGAGGGGCCGACTGTCGGTGGCCCTGGAGGCTCCCTCTGCCTCTCGGCTGCCGCTCCTTACTGATTTCCAACGATGGCCTGCACTGGCCTCTCGTTCGATGGTCTCGCGCGCGAACGAGGCGCAGGGCCCGAGCTGCGCGCTCCTGGTCGTGTCGAAGCTGGTTCACTCATTATCTTTCTCTCCTCATCATGGGTGTGGTTCGGTTGAACAGCATTGGGCCCGTGTGTCCGGCGGTGTTGGGTCGCGGAAACTGTTGTGCCCCTGCGTTGTCGAGCACGCAGGTGTCGATGTTCGAAGTCGTGGTCAGCGCTGACCTGCTGACTCGAGGGTGAGTGAATAGGACTTCGAACGTCGGCGTGTCTCGAACTCGTATGCAGTACGGTGCTTTTCGCTCGTACTCGTGTTCACGACGGTGAGGGTTGCCTGATGGCTGATGAGCCGGTGGCTGATCGTGGAGTGCTGACTGCGGCCGAGCCGCGGCTCGCTGCGAGGAGTTGTTCCGCGTTCCAGCCGTCCGGTTCGAGTGCGACCGGCAGCAGGCGGCAATGGGCACCGGTGAGGGCGCTGATCGCGTGCGGGTAGGTGGGGTGGTCGATCACCACGCGGTCTCCGGGGGCGAGCAGTGTGCGGGTGATCAGGGCCAATGCGTGTTGCGCGCCGTTGGTGACAAGGACCTGATCGGGCTGAGTCGGGAGTCCCCGCTTGTCGTACCATCGCGCCACCGACTCCCGCAGTTCCATGACGCCGTCACGCTCGTATCCGCGGTGACCGAAATAGCGGGGAAGCCGCTCCAATGCCTCGCTATATGCACGGTGCAAAACCATCCCGGGCGCGGCTGGGGATACGAACGACAGATCGATCGTCGGCGACAGCGATGGATTCGGCCATTGCGGCTCTCGATCGCCCGGGAGGCGAACGACGGCCCGGGATCGTTGCTGAGTGTCGATATACCGCGCGTCGGCCAGCGTCCGGTAGGCCGCGCCGATGGTCGTGCGGCTGACCGCCAGAGTGGCAGCCAGATCGCGCTCACTCGGCAACGCTGTGCCCAACACCAGGCGGCCGTCCAGTACAAGTAGCCGCAATCTGTCCGACAGACGTTGGTGCGCTGGTCCCGGGCCCTCATCCCACGCCCCCAGCATGCGTGCGACCATCCGCGAGCTGATCTTCATCCGACCAGTATCGCAAATCTGGCTATGGAATCGGATACCAGAATTAACGACAGTGGGCTGATGACAGACAGCTTCATACTCCGGCGGCTCAACGCGGCTGAACAACTGCGCGCTGGGCGCAAACTGCGTCGATTCCCACAACTGCTGGTTGGCCTGATCGGCTACGGCGCATCGGTAATGATGCTGGTCACCTCAGGGCTGGGCGCAGCCAGTTGGAGCGTTCTCACCGAGGGCGTCTCCGGGGCGCTGGGGATCTCCTTCGGGACGGCTACGAACCTCATCGCGGTGATCGTGCTTGTCGCATGGATACCCATGCGTGAGCTTCCCGGCGTGGGAACGCTTCTCAACGTTGTCCTCGTCGGGATAGCCGCTGACGCGACGGCGTCGATCATTCCCCAACCGGATAGTGTTGGCGCGCAAGCAATCTACCTGGTCATCGGAATGATCGGGCTGGCGTTCTTCGATGCTGTCTACCTCGGTGCGCAGTTCAGTGCCGGCCCCCGTGACGGACTTATGACCGGTCTGGTCCGACTCACCCGGCAACCCGTCGCGGTGGTACGTACCGGCATCGAAGTCACCGTCGCCACCACCGGCTGGATCCTCGGCGGCACCGTTGGTAGCGGGACCGTGCTCATTGCGGTGACCATGGGCCCACTCGTGGGCTACTTCCTTCCGAAGGTCACCGTCGAACTCTCCGATGGGAAGGGGTAGGTCCTAGTAGGACTTTGTTAGGTTTGTCACTGCGTGCCCTCTCGAGTTCTGGCGGGTTTCTCGAGACCATGTCCGGTGTGGATACCGGTGAGCTGGCCCGAGTCGATGAGTTGCTGGATTCGTTTGTCGGTGAGGTGTTCGCGTCGCTGACGCGCAAGGATCGGGTGGCCACTGCCGGGGTGTATGTGCGTGGGTTGATGCTGGACGGTAAGCGCAAGTCGATGCAGCCGATGGCGCAGCGGTTGGGGACTGACCATCAGCGACTGCAGCAGTTCGTCACGACCTCGCCGTGGGATGTGGTTCCGGTGCGGAAAGTTTTGTCCCGCAACGCATGTGAGGTGATCACGCCGCAGGCGTGGGCGCTGGACGACACGGGGTTCGCCAAGGACGGTGACTCCTCGCCGTGTGTGGCCCGGCAGTATTCGGGCACCCTGGGCAAGGTCGGCAACTGCCAGGTCGCCGTCAGCGTGCACGGGGTGACCGACACCGCGTCCGCGCCGCTGGACTGGCGGCTGTTCATGCCCGAGAGCTGGGACGACGCTACTGCGGAAACACCGGCCGAGCAGGCGGCGATCGCGGCGCGCCGCGCCAAGGCCGCGATCCCCGACGGTGAGCGTCATCGCCGTAAATGGGAGATGGCGTTGGAAATGATCGACGAACTCCTCGAATGGGGCCGCGCCGCGCCCCCGGTCGTCGTGGCCGACGCCGGCTACGGCGACGCCACGGAGTTCCGCACCGGCCTGTCCGATCGATGCCTGCCCTACGTCGTGGCGGTCAAGGGTGCCACCACCGTCCAGCCCGGCCAGGCGCAACCGGTAACCCCGCCCCCGCCGCCGAGGGGACGCCCACCCAAACCCCGCTACCCCGATCCGCCGGTGACCTGCAAGGACATGGTCGTAGCGGCTGGGCCCACAGCGTTGCGGGAGGTGACCTGGCGCCACGGCAGCAAATCCGGCCCCGGCAACCCCGGCGCCGCGATGACCTCGAAGTTCACCGCGATCCGCGTCCGGCCCGCGAGCCGGTTCATCACCCGCGCCGACGACGGCAGTGCGCCCGAAGCCTGGCTGATCGCCGAATGGCCCACCGGCACAAAAGAACCCACCGACTACTGGCTGTCCACCCTCCCGTCCGAAACACCCATCACCGAACTCGTGCGACTGGCGAAAATCCGCTGGCGCATCGAACACGACTACCGCGAACTCAAAGACGCGCTCGGCCTGGACCACTTCGAAGGACGCTCCTGGCTCGGCTGGCACCACCACGCCACCCTCGTCACCGCCGCGCACTTGTTCCTCACCACCCTCCGGCTCACGAACCCAAAAGCACGTGGGCAGGACTGACCCTCTACGGCATCCTCCGCAAACTCCAACGCGCCCTTGTCATCTGGATCGGCACCTGCCCACTCTGCCACCACACCTTCCCCACCTAACAAAGTCCTACTAGTACCGAGCGGTCTCATTCACTGGGGACAGGCCAACCTTCCTCGAAGTCTCGATCTCCCACAACTGTCCAGCAGGCAGGGGAAGTGTCGTAACCCCGTACTGGCAGCCCCTTTTCGAGCAGTAGTACGGACACGCGACCGGTTCCGACGGCGGGCTCGAGTATCGGTCCGATGGTGTCCCGCACCAGTTGCGTGTAGAACTCGATGTCACCGAAAAGAGGTGGCGACTCGGTTTGTCGATCTCGTAGACCAGCGTGGCCAGCGGTCCATATCGCCACACCGCATCGTTGAATCGACCATGGGGGCGACGAAAAACCCGAAGCCGAATCCGCTGATCGCGAGCGGTGCGAACATCTGCGCGGAGGTGATGGCGGGACCGTAGTGCGCGTCCAGAGAGAGACACAGACCGAGCCCGGCGGCATTGATCAGCGCGCCCCGATGGTGAGGTCATCGGTGAGGCGTCCCGAGCTGAGCCCGCCAAGCCGCCCAGTGACGCGACATCGGCCGCGTACCCGGTGATGACCTAGCGCGAATCGTGTCCCGCGCAGTCGCCGCCGATCACTGTTCTGGCCGGTTGGGCTGGGCTGGGGCGCGGCGGATTCGGTCCTTGTCGTAGCGGCCACTCGGTATCCGGGAGAGACGGCACGAGCCAGCCGAAGGCGAAGACGGCGGCGTGTGGGCGATTAGCATTGTGGTATGGGGAACGACTATCGACCTCCCCCAGCTCGGCCGGGTGTCCAAGACTCGGCGCAAGGGGTAGAAGGCACCTCGATGTCGGCCTATCGGTCCCGGCTTCAGCCGGGCGAGGATGTGCTGCACCCGGACACCTGGGCCGGCCGGATTCCGCACACGGGAGGTATCGCGCCACGGTTGAGGTTCGGCCGGGATCGATGGTTCAACGTGCTGTGGCTGCATCCGATCGGTTTCGTTGTGCTGATCACCGCGGTCGCGATCGCCAAAGGCCTGCACAACGTGGCGGCTGTCGAGGACTTCATGGCACGGTATCCGGGAACCACGGCGCCGACCGGCCGCGAGGCGGGCCGGGGCATTCCGGCCTGGGTCGGTTGGCAACATTTCTTCAATCTCTTCTTGATGATCTTCATCAGGTGGGTGATCTTCTACTCCCTCGCCGAGGGGTCCGACGGTGGCACGTACTACGACGCCCATGCGATCGAACAGATGAATCACCATCTGACGATGCTCGCCTACGACATGAACGACGCCCCGCTGACATACGGACACGGTGCCCCGTTACGCCTGCGAAACGAATTACAGCACGGCTTCAAACACGTCAAATGGGTCGACGCCATCGAATTCGTCACCCACTTCCGCGAAGTCGGCGGCGGGTACGGCGGATACAACGAAGACCACGAATACTACGGCTACCGGCAGTCTCTCTAGAGCATCCACTCCAGATTCGACATGTCACCGATTGATCAGTGAGCCGGACCCGGTAATACGCGGACGCCGATGCTCGCGGGTGCTTTGCGTGACCGAGGTTCACCGTTTGCTTGACATATCACGTTGGAGTGGCAGTGTGCTGGGGTGAGGCCGGTGTCCCAGCGCGTGAAGTTCGGACACTGGTCGAAACGCCGCAGGCTCAGTCGTGGTGAAGCGATCGGTCGGTACTGGGCCTGCGGTGTTTTGATCAAATACGCCGACAGTACGAGCACTTCCGAAATGGGATACACACTCGAATTCTTGGATCAGCTCGAAGACTTCAACCGCGTGTTCCTCCAAGAGCCGGGCGGGCTGGGGACCGGCCCCTGAGAATGCGCGACACACTGCTCTGATATCCGACGGTCACAGTCCTGCTCGACATCCGGCTGTGGTCATTTCGAACCGCGCGCTATGCGGCATGACAGATCACTCGCGTGACCAATAGTCGGTGTGCGGAAGGCGGTCTGAACCCCCGGCGTCGCGGCACGGGTGAGTAGCGCGTAAGCCCGGAGTCTTGCCGGGTGCGGCGTTGCGCTACTGGAGTCCCTTGGCTGCCTTGCTGATCGCCGCGCCTGCCCGCGCCACGTCTGCTGGAGTGGTGCGCCAGTTGCTGAAGGCGGCGCGGATGGCGGGAATTCCGTTGTAAACCGTTGGCGTGACGAAGGTTTCGCCGGTGTCGGCGATCGCCTCGACCAGCGCGTGCACCCGTTCCGGAGTAGGTCGGTCAGCGAGGGTGCAGCAGACGACGTTGAGGCGGACCGGAGACAGCAGCCGGAATCGACCGGTCGCCGTCAGCGCCTCGCCGAGTTGCGCAGCGCAGGAAGTGTTGCGCTGCACGATATCCCGATGTCCTGCGCGACCGTACGCGGTGAGGGTGAACCAGGCGGTGAGCGCGCGTAGTCGGCGTGAGTTCTCCGGCACCAGGTGGCCGAAATCCGGTGCGCCTGTCGGGGCGGTGAGGTAGGCGGCGGAATTATGGAAGGCACGGACCTGTAAGTCCTGGCGGCGGGTGAACTGCACGGCGGCGTCATAGGGCACATTGAGCCACTTGTGCAGGTCGACGGACACCGAATCGGCCGCTGCCAACCCGTCCACCAGGTGTGCGTGCTCCGGCGAGAGCGCCGCGAACGCGCCGAATGCGCCGTCGACGTGCAACCAGAACGGAAACCGCTGCCGTAGTGCGGCGATGGCGCGCAGATCGTCGAAATCGACGGTGTTCACAGTGCCCGCGTTGGCGACTACGATGGCGGGCCGGCCCGACAGCGCGGCAAGCGCGTCGGCGAGCCGGTCGACGTCGACGGCCTCACGGTCGGGGAGGGTGGGCACCGATCGCACACTGCTGCGGCCGATCCCGAGCATCGACAGGGATTTGAAGATGCTCGAATGCGGTGTCCCCGACAGCACCGGTACCTGACCGAGTGCGCCGACACCGTCCTCGGCGACCGACAGCCCGAGCTGTTCGCCCAACCACTCTCGCGCGATAGCCAACCCGACAAAGTTCGACATGGTGGCCCCGGTGACGAAGGCGCCCTTATGCTCTGCCAGCCCGAACAGCTGCCCGATCCAATCGATCGTCTCCCGTTCCAGCTCGATCGCCGCGGAGTCCCCGCCGCTCATCGCGTTCTGATCGAACACACTGGTCAACCAGTCTCCGGCGATGGCGGCGGGTGTCGCACCGCCGGTGACGAACCCGAGATACCGCGGCCCGGCACTGCCGGAGAACCTCGGCTCCCAGCGTCGCCGGAACTCCGAAAGCGCTTGGCGCAGACCATGTCCGATGTCCGGTAACGCGGCCGCACGCTGTGGTTGCGGCGTCATCGCCACCGGCCGTTTGTCCAGCCCGCGCAGGACTTCCGCCGCCTCGACGCTGACGACGTTCAGCAGCGCGGTTACCTCCGCGAGGTCCTCGGCAAGTTTCGAATCCACTAGTCCTCCACGATCACACGTTCCTGGCTGCGAGACTACGAGTCACACACCCGCCTTGTCCGCGTCCACTCACCAACAACTGGACCGCCGCCCGGGGCCTACGCGACGAAGTCGCCGAACACTACGAGTCCGTCCGCAGGTACTGGCAGCCCACACCCGAGGCATATGCGGCCCTGGGACGGATGTATCTGACCGACCCTCAGCAGCGGTGGATGGTCGACCAGGTGGAACCAGACCTATCCGCCTGGCTGGCTGCCGCCATCCCTGCCTACGCGCGGAACCGACTGGGACTGCACGAGCCCCCGGCCAGCCGACCGACATGAGTGCACACGAGTTCGGACATCCGTGCAGCCGACTACGGACATGGACAGCAGGAGGCGCAGCAGGAGGAGTGGACCAGCTCACCGAAACCGCGCGGGCTGCCCGAAGCAACATCACGGCGAGCGATCTTGCAATTTTCGGTGAGAGCCCGGTGCGAAATGGGCTACAAGTGGACCGGAATGAACCGGTTGTGGACCGTTCATGAACCACGTGCCCGCGCGAAGGTGAAACAGCACCCGGTGCCGGAGTACGAAACGACTTCCCGTCGTCTCGGATGACGTAATCCGGCCGACCTAACCGCAATTACCCGTTTCGGCGTGATACGGCTGGTCGGTACCGCGCGGCTGGTGCAGCTCAGGCGATTTGGCCACCGAATCGACCGATACGTGGCCAAAAGCCATCTAGGCAGTTGGCCGTGCAATGGCGATCGAAATTCAACCAACTGAGGAATGCGATGAGTGTGCTGACTCCGAACCTGTTGTTCATGCTCGATTCGCCGAACGTCGGGCGAGGATACGCGCTGGCCGGCACGCCAGCACGGGTGCTCTCGTTGGCTGAGCACAGCCGCCGAGTAGGTGCCCAGGTGACAGTGCTGCTGTGCGACCGCGGCAACGACTACGGCACTGCGGCAGACTGGCCCGTTGAGGTCGTGTTGGTGCACCCGGACGACTATTACAACCCTGCGGCAGTGGCTGGTGTACTCGATGCGAAGGTCGACATTGTCGCCGTGTGTGAGGCGCAAACCCTGATAGCGGTCGGCCGACCGCTGGCCGATCTTCTGCACGCTCACCTGCTCTACGACGTGCACGACGATGATGCCGCATTGGCCCGCAGCTTGAACGAACCGGCCGATGCCGTAGCTCGTGCAGCCCAATTGCAGCAAAGAGCCCTCGACCTTGCCGACCTGGTAATTGCCTGTGCACAGCGCGAACTCATGCTCGCATTGAGTGCTGGTGTCCCTGGCGAACGTGTCGAGCTCATTCCCAACGGCGCGGATTCCGACTCGCTTTGCTGGGGCTCGGCAAGCAACGCACAGCGGCTAGTTTTCGTGGGGAATCTGTTCTACCGCCCGAATCAGATTGCCGTGCAGCACCTTCGGGACCATATCGTCCCGAACCTCCGTGAACTGAGCCCTTTTGCTCGGGTGCAAGTGATTGGGCGCGGGCCTGCAGAGATCACCCGTGAGACTGACGGACTCGAATTCTCCGGACCTGCTGCATCGATCGGCATGGCGCTGCGTGACGCAACGTTGGGTCTGGCACCGCTCACAGCGGGTGCGGGCTCAAAGTTGAAGGTAGTCAACTACATGGCCGCAGGACTGCCCGTCCTTGCGACCTCCGAGGCTGTGTCCGGTCTGCCGCCAGATCACCGCGGCGTGGTGATCGAGGACGACCTCGACCAGTGGGCCGTCCGGATAAGTGCCCTACTGGGTGACCCGATCTTGCTACACGAATTGGGTTTGGCAGGGCGCGATGTCGTGGATGAGGAACTGTCCTGGCAGCACATCGCTACGCAGCTGGTGCGCTGCTGTCAGAGCTGGATGGAAATTCCTACGCGCCCCCTGTCGCCGGCCGACCTCGGCCCGATGGCCGTGGCGCGCTGGAAAACCGAGCACGCGGTCCAAGGCGCGCTCGGTACGCCCCAGCACACAAAGCCCGGACATAGGGTGCGCATCACCCGGCAACGAGTACAGAGCGGTCAGCGATGACCAGGCGAATACTCGATCTTGCGAGTTGCCGCTGCGCCGTGATCGCGAGCAACGCTGTGACCGAACGGATGCGTGCCTACATCGATCCTTTTGTCGCTAGTGATACGGGGCAGCGGCCGGATGTGACGGTGTCGATCTCCTGTGATCCGCGTGCTGTGGATATCAGCCGCCAACTGTTGAACACACGGCCTCCGAGCGCCTGCCGTACCGCTCACCCGGGCAACCGCTACCTGGTGTGGATCGTCGACGACCACGAAGTTCTATTGCCCGAGTGGACCGATGACCATGTGGTCGATACCGCACCGGGGACTATCACAATCACTGGCGCTGACTTCAACGTCGCAGCGACGATCGGGACCAGGGTTATTCGCCAGCTCGTCATGCGCGGCATCGAGAACCGCGGCGGCGCAAGCCTGCACGCAGGCTGCGTCGTCGTCGGCGCCGACGGAGTGCTTGTCGGCGGGAAGGCCGGATCCGGGAAGACAACGATGCTCACCGCACTCCTCGAACGGCACGCGGCACCTGTATCCGGCGATCGGACCATGGTTATCGCCGACAGTTCGGGCTGGCGGGCAGTCGCCGTACCGCTGGCGTGGCGATTCACCCCTGAGGGTCTGTCCGGCTCTCGACTGCTCGGGCAGGCGTGGCCCGGAATGACCCCTGCTCGCGGCCGTGTCCTCGTGGAAGGCAAGGCCGAACTCACTCCTGACGAGGTCGGCCAGGTATTCGGGCGCGCACCGGTTTCGGATGCTCCAGTGCATCGCATCGTGGTGGTGGAACGCTCGCCGGAACCTCCACCCGATGTTGTCGACGGCTGGTATCTGCGTCGACACATGGATTTCGGTCGCGGTGACACCCTCGGCGAGGACTGGCTGAATCTGTTCCCGCACAACGGCAACCACGCACGCCCATCTGAGAACCTGTGGTGGACGCGTCTCGGGTCATCTGTGCCAGTAATGGCGTTGACCTGGACCGATCCCCAGCAACTGCCGCACCTGGCCCTCTCGATCCACAAGTGGATCAACTCATGAGGGGCTGCGTCCTGACCGGCGTCTGGGGTGCGGGCAAAACCACCGTGTACCAACGAATCCTGGCGAGGCTGCTCTCCGCGGACTGCCAGTCGATGGTCGCGGTTCCGCAGGCAGCGACCATCACCACCCACACCTATACCAGCGGCGACCACGACAGCCACATCGCCAGAATTCTGTCCTGGCTGCACGAGCTAACTGGATTCCTCGAGCAGGTCGACCGGCGATTCCACGCGAGCACCCTGCCCGATCACCGGTTCGCCCCCCAATGGGCACCTACCGCTGTCCTGGAATGCCTGGCCTTCGACCTGCCCGTCTATCGCCTACCGATAGATAGAGATGAACTACTCGACCACGAACAGCGTCTGGCCGACCTGGGCCTGCACCTGATAGCACTGCAGGTACCCGAAACCCGGATCCAGGAACAGTGCGTTGAATCGACACGACAACATCGAAGCCCTAAATGGGCCCGCTACCTAGAGGGATTTGGTGACACCGATCCTTTGCGGGCCGAATACATCTGCCACGCCCAGCGCCGCCTGATGTCGTGGGTCAGCACCTCACCGTTGCCGTGCACGGTCATCGACACCACCGACCGCGGCTGGGACGGCTACGCCACCCAAGCCGCGAAGATCATTCTTACCTGACAGCAGACCAAACATGCTCAGCTCCATCAGAATCCAGCCACTCCCGCAACTGACGCGAGTAGTCCGCGAACATGTCCCAGTCGCCGACCTGCGCCCAATAATCGACCCCGCTGATCAACTCCAGCCCCGTCGCCACCGATATCCGCTGTTCCCACAGCTGCGGCCACCCCACCACCGATGTGTAACCACTAGCGAACGCTTCCGCCCATTCAGGCCGATCCCCGAACATCCACATCGCGGGCTTCACGAAGTCCAGCACCGGGTCGACCCACCGCAGATGCTCGAGGTCCAGTAGTCGAAGAAACCGGCCCCGACGATCGAGCAGGATATTCGGCAGGTATATGTCCAGATGCGACGCAGCTGGGTGCACTGTGGTCAGCGCTGCGGCCAGATCGCACACCAGATCAGTGGCCGAGCCGAGCAGCGCAGCGGCCGAGGAGTCCGCCGTGGTGGTCTTCAACAACCGTCGAGTACGTACCTCGACCACTTCCGGCCACGTCCGCGGCCCAGATCCGAGCCCCATGACCGGATCGCCGAACCCTGCCACCGGTACACGGTGCAGCTGCCCAACCGCGGCACCGGTACCGCGCATCACCTCCACCATGACAGGAGCAGACAACAATGGGGCGGCCTCCTCTGCGTCGATCCCCGGTACGTACTCGAGGACCACCAGTGGCCGGTAACCGACAGCCGGGCACGCCTCAGCGAACGCCAGCAACGGTGCGACCGCGACGCCGTACTCACACAGGCGGCGGTGCTCGGCCAGTCGAGCCGTCAGCGATCCACCGAGCCCGACAAGTACCTTGCACACCAGCAAACCACGCGATGACGACATCACCCACGACACATGATTGCGTCCTCGCCGCAGCGGCCGGACCGGAAACACCTGACCGATCCCAGCCACGACCTGCCCGACCCCAAGCGCCATATCATCAGCAGTGAGCTCCGAAATCACCCTCACACCGTACGAGAGCCATCCGACAGAAAGGTCCAGATGAGCACCGCCACAACCGAACTCATCGCCCGAGCCCTCATCCGCGACGGCGACCGGCTACTCGTGGCACGCGAACGCGGAAAGCAATGGGCTTTTCTCCCAGGAGGGCACGTCGAACCCGGCGAACCGGTTGAAGCCGCGCTCGTCCGTGAAATCGCCGAAGAACTCGGCGCCCGAGCCAAAATCGTCGGCCTTGTCGCTGTCGTCGAACACGGCTACATCGACGACAACGAGACCACTCATCACGAAGTCAATCTCGTGTTCGACGCCGAACTGCAGGACGAACCCTCCAGCCAAGAAGCGCACCTCGAGTTCGAGTGGATGCCAACGGCGCAGCTCCCGACAGCCGACCTGCGCCCGAGCGCGCTGAAGGAATTCATCAGCACCACAACCCGATCGGTCTGGCACAGCTGGGCGGGCTGAACGCACACCGTCCGGCCCGAGTGCGGCGTTCCCTTTTGACACCCGGTGTCGGGACGATGTCGCGACGTAGGAAGATCAGCAGGTGAGCATCGACAGCGCCTTATTGGAAGCGGCCCGGGGCGAGTTTGCGACCATGCTTGACCGGCTTCGGGTGCTCGTGAATTGCGAATCACCGTCCAACGCTCCAAGCCAACTGGAATCGTGCGCCACGCTGCTGCACCCATGGCTGTCGACCGCGCTTGATCGGCCCGTCCAGCTGAAGCGTGCGGGCGAGAACGTGCACCTCGTGGCCGAGGCCGAGGAGCCGAAGGTGCTGTTGCTGGGCCATTTCGACACGGTCTGGCCGGTCGGAACAACTGAAGAATGGCCGTTCTCGGTCACTGACCGTATTGCTTCTGGCCCTGGCACGTTCGATATGAAGGCTGGGATCGTTCAGGCGATCACCGCGATCGAACTGCTCGCCGACTCATCGCATGTCAGCGTTCTACTGACCAGTGACGAGGAAGTCGGTTCGACAACGTCTCGGCAGTTGATCGAAGATCAGGCACGCAAGGCTGGCGCGGTGCTCGTGTGTGAACCAAGCGCTGATGGTGGCGCGGTGAAGATCGGGCGGAAAGGGATCGCCAATTATCGTGTCGAGGTCACCGGCAAGGCGGCCCATGCCGGGCTCGAGCCGGAACTCGGCGTGAATGCAGCCGTCGAGCTCGCACACCAGAGGCGCAGTGTGAGGGTATTCATCGCGCGGTCGACGCGTGGAAGCTTCACCGCCACAACACCTTTGAGCGAGGCATCGTCTGCTACACGGTAGTCGGACGTGCTCCTGCACAGATTTCCCCGCCACCACCTCTGGGGGTACGGGCTGGCATATCTCGGCGACATCTACGCCGCAACCAGCGGCGTCCCCCACGAGGTCGTCCGCGCCGCGCAAACCGCCCGTCTCCACGAACGTCTCGACACCGAAACTCTATGCACAGCAACCATTTTCGATGCCCGCGCACACACCTACACTGCGGTCACCCACCCCCACCTGCCCGAATACGAACTCCCCACCTTGGTCACCAACACCCGGGAAACCACAGACACCACGGACGCCTGGATCGAACTGTTCGACCAAAACAGCGCTGCTGCCCAGGCTTGGGCAGCAGCGCTAGCGCTCGACCCCGACGGCAACCACGCCGACATCGCCCGACTGACACACCCTGAAGCCGCCACAACCCGATATCGATGAGGGGACGGCCCGTTGGGGCCAGCCCATCCCAAACCTTAACGGCTACTGGATCGGGGCGGTGCGCTATTCCTTGCGGTGGTCGGGTTCCCGCGAGCCCCGGCATGTTCGCCGCCATGGCGAGCTGATCGGCCGATCCCGGCCAAGGACCAATCCTGGGTGGGTAGGCACGAGTCCTGTTCAGTTCACGAGGGACGGGAGAACCAGATCGCGGTAGCGTTGCTTCATCGTCTCGATCACGTCACTGCCGTCGCTGGACCATATTGCCGCATTGAAGATTTCGACTTCGACGTCACCGCGGTAACCGGCGTTGCGAATCCACTCGCTGATAGTCGCGAAGTCGATGACGCCGTCGCCCATCATGCCCCGGGACAGCAGTGGATCGGCGGTCATCGGGTTCAACCAGTCACACACTTGAAACGAGCTGATCCGCCCGGACGCACCGGCCTGCGCGATCCGTTCTTCCAGGGTCGGATCCCACCAGCTATGGAAGGTGTCGACTACGACACCCACGGTCTCCGCCGGATAAGGCTGCGCCATCGACAATGCCTGTGCCAGTGTGGAAATCACCGCACGGTCGGCACAGAACATCGGGTGCAGCGGCTCGAGAGCAAGGCGGATGCCACGCTCGGCCGCATACGGGACCAGCAGTGCGAGCCGCTCATCCACCCGCGCCCGCGTGGCGGCGAGGTTTCTGTCCGGCATACCGCCCACCACCATCACCAGTTCCCGTGTGGCCAGCGTCGCCGCGTCGTCGATGGCACGGCGGTTGTCGTCGAGTGCCGCCTGTCCGTCGCCCGGCTCGGTCAAGAATCCGCCGCGGCACAGACTGGAGACGCGCAACCCCGCATCGGCGACGATCTTCGCCGCGGTGGCGGCACCGACCTCGTCGACCCGATCGCGCCACAGGCCCACCGCACCGAGCCCCGCGCGGGCAGCGCCATCTACCGCCTCGGCGAGCGTCCACATTTTGGTCGTTGCCGTATTCAAAGACAGCGACCGGTACGGATCGGCGAGATCGAATGGCGACTTCTGTGCCGCAACCGAAGTCATGAGCTCAATCCGTTCAGTTCGAGGTAGACCCGCATGCGGTGCGCGGCGAGTTCCGGATCGGATAGCAGTCCGGCTTTGTCCGCGAGCTGGAACAGTTCGGCCATATGCGGCACGGAACGGCCCGTGGACAGGCCCGCGACCATCGAGAAGCCGGGTTGCTTGCCGTTGAGCCACGACAGGAAAGCGATACCCGTTTTGTAGTAGTACGTCGGTGCCGCGAAGATATGCCGCCCGAGTTCCTGAGTGGCACTGAGGATTTCCGACGCGCGCGCAATATTCCCGTTGTCGAGTTCCTGTAGCGCGGTCGACGCGGCGGGGTAGATCGCCGCGAAGACGCCCAGCAGTGCATCCGAATGACCTTGCGCATCACCGATGATCAACTCGGGATAGTTGAAATCGTCGCCCGTATACAGCCGTATCCCGTCGGGCAGTGCGCGGCGGAGGGTGACCTCGTGTGCGGCGTCGAGCAGTGAGACCTTGACTCCATCGATCTTCGATCTGTTGTTATCGATGAGCGTGCGGAACGTCTCGGTGGCGGTCTCGATATCGGCGCTGCCCCAATATCCTTGCAGCGCAGGGTCGAACATGGTGCCGAGCCAGTGCAGGATGACCGGTCGATCGACACCGGCGAGCAACTTCTCATAGACCCACATATAGTCGGCGGCCGAATGCGCGACCCGAACGAGTGCGCGCGAGGCCATCAGGATCACCTGTGCTCCGGCGTCGGTCACCACGTCGATCTGCTCGCGATACGCATCGACGATCCTGGCGAGTCCGGCCGATCCGGAGGGGAGTCCGGCGAGGTCGAGCTGATCGGTTCCGGCCCCGCAGGCGAGCCTGCCACCGACCGATGCCGCCTCGGCGCCGGATCGCCGGATCAATTCCGCGCTCGCCTGCCAGTCGAGGCCCATTCCGCGCTGTGCGGTGTCCATGGCGTCGGCGACACCGAGCCCGTAGGACCACAATTCGTGTCGGTAGGCCAGGGTCGCTTCCCAGTCGATGGCGGCGGGAGCGCCCGGTGTGTTGTCCGTCGACGCTCGCGGAATTACATGTGCGGCAGCGAAAGCCACTCGGGAGACGATCGGCCGTGTCGGCCGCGTCCAGGCGCCGGGGGTACTGAGAATGTACGGTTCGAGTCGGCCATCGACGGGCAGCATGACCGACACGCCAGTGGACGTCGCGGTCACAGCGTGACCTCCGGAATCTCGATCCGACGGCCCTCGGCGGAGCTGCGCAGTCCGAGTTCGGCCAGCTGAACACCGCGCGCGGCGGAGAGCAGCCCATAACGGTGCGGCCGTTCGTTCACCACGTCGGTGAGGAACTCCTCCCACTGCAACTTGAATCCGTTGTCCAAATCCGCGTTCGCGGGCACTTCCAGCCATTGATCGCGGAACGGCTCGGTGATCGGGAGATCCGGATTCCAGACCGGCTTGGGCGTATGCGAGCGATGCTGCGCAACGCATGTGCGCAATCCGGCGACGGCGGAGCCGTGCGTTCCGTCGATCTGGAACTCGACGAGCTCATCGCGGTACACGCGCACTGCCCACGATGAGTTGATTTGCGCGACAACCCCGTTCTCCATCTCGAAGATCCCGTAGGCGGCATCGTCGGCGGTTGCCGGGTATGGCTTGCCCTGTTCGTCCCATCGGGTCGGGATATGAGTCGTTGCCTTCGCGGTGACCGTCTCGACCTTGCCGAGCAGCCCCTCGAGCACGTAGTTCCAGTGACAGAACATGTCGACCACGATGCCGCCGCCGTCCTCGGCCCGATAGTTCCAGCTGGGGCGCTGAGCGGGTTGGCTGTCGCCCTCGAATACCCAGTAACCGAATTCACCACGCAGCGAAAGGATCCGGCCGAAGAAGCCTTCATCGATGAGCCTGCGCAACTTCACCAGGCCGGGCAGGTAGAGCTTGTCATGCACGACGCCCGCGGTGACGCCGGAGTTCGCGGCCACCCTGGCGAGTTCGACGGCCTCGGCCAGCGTTTCGGCGGTCGGCTTCTCGGTGAAGACGTGCTTGCCCGCTTTCATCGCAGCGGCGAGTGCCTCGGCGCGCCGTGAGGTGACCTGCGCATCGAAGTAGATATCGATCGACGGGTCGGCGATGACAGCGGCGGCATCGGTGCTCCATTCGGCGATGCCGTGTTGTTCGGCGAGTTCGGCGAGCTTGGCGGCATTGCGGCCCACCAGGATCGGCTCCACCTGGACGCGGGTGCCGTCCTGGAGCAGCAGCCCACCGGCGTCGCGGATCGGCAGGATCGATCGCATCAGGTGCTGGCGGTAGCCCATGCGACCGGTGACGCCGTTCATGGCGATGCGGAGCGTGCGCGGGGGAGTGGAATCGGGCATTGGTATGTGCCTCTTCTGATTTGCGTGGCTGACGACACCAGAATGGGTCGTGGACGGTGCGGATGGACCCGCACACGGCGAGTGGACAAGTCAGCGTCGGAATGCGCTTTCCAAGTTATGCTAGTCCCGATATCCGGTCAACCCCCACGCGTACCGAGGGAACGAGGCACGAAGCCATGGCGGCTGTGAGATTGCAAGACGTCGCGATCCGGGCGGGCGTCTCCCAGGCGACCGCGTCACGCGTGCTCAACGGATCGTCGCGGATCCCGGGCGAAGGCGTCGCCGACCGAGTTCGCGCCGCCGCCGCCGAATTGGGTTATGTGGCAAATGCCCAGGCCCAGGCCCTGGCGCGGTCTTCGACCGGGCTCCTCGGACTCGTCGTGCACGATATCGCCGACCCCTACTTCTCCTCGATCGCGCAGGGCGTCCAGACGGCGGCGCGCAGGGCGGGCAAACTCGTACTGCTGGCCAGTACGCACCGCGATTTCGATATCGAACGCGAATCCGTGAGCACCTTCATCTCCCACCGCGCCGACGCGATCATCCTGGCGGGCTCACGCCAGAGCGGGGATCTCGATCGCGACCTCGAGAAGGAATGCGCGCGGTATCTGGACAACAGCGGCAAGGTGGTCGTGATCGGACAGCCGCTCTCCTTCGGCGCCGCCGTAGAGCCCGAAAACCACGCGGCATCAGCGCAATTAGCGCACGCCCTACTCGGGCAGGGCCACCGCAATTTCGCCGTCATCGGCGGGCCGGGCAATATCAGGACCGCCGTCGACCGGCGCAACGGCTTCGTTGAAGCTCTCGCGACGCAAGGCGTGACACCGCTGGTGGAGATCGCGGGGGACTTCTCCCGTGACGGTGGTTTCAGTGCCGCGCGCCGGCTCATCGCCGCATTGGATCTGCATCCGGGACAAGCCGATGACGTCCCACCCTGCGTATTCGCTGTGACGGATGTCATGGCGATCGGGGCGATCGCGGCCTGGCGCGAACTCGGCTTTTCGGTTCCCGAGGACGTCTGCGTCGCCGGATTCGACGATATCCCAACGCTGCGTGACCACGTGCCGGGTCTCTCGACGGTAGCGCTGTCGCTGGTCGATATCGGCGAGCGTGCCGTGAGGCTCGCGCTCGATGACTCCGCCACGGCATCGCATGCCCACGAATTCGTGCCGGGGCGGGTGATCCTGCGCGACAGCAGCGCGATACGACGCGTCTGACCTGCGACAATTTCGAACCCTTGACACTGTGGGTCCGGTCACACTAGCCTCGGTCCCAGCTTCGGAAAGCGCATTCCCAGCGGGTGCAGTTCGAACCCCGCTCCACTACTAGCTTTAGGACTCCAGATGGCGGTAGTCACGTCCGTCGCGGCCAGTTCCTCCGCACCGAAAGCGACCCAACCCGTTCGCACCCGGCGCCGGAAGCTCCCATCCCTATCCACTATGTGGTCGACCATATGGCGGCCGCTCGCCCTGGTGGCGGTGCTGGTCGTCGCATGGTGGGCCGTCACGAAGTTCGAACTCGTCGAGCCGTACATCCTGCCGTCGCCGGCGGATACCTGGCGAACCGCTGCCGACAACTCGATGTACCTGCTCCAGAACACTTGGGTCACCACCTACGAAACGGTGGTCGGCTTCATCATCGCCGCGCTGATCGGCGAAGCCGTCGCACTGGTGATGATCTACTCACGCGGTATCGAGCGAACGATGTACCCCCTCATCCTATTCGCGCAGGTCATCCCGAAAATCGCGATCGCACCGCTGTTCATCGTGTGGCTCGGCTTCGGCACCAGCCCCAAGATCCTCGTCGCTGTGCTGATGGCGTTCTTCCCGATCGTCATCTCCGGTATGGCCGGGCTGCGCTCGGTGGATCCCGAGATCCTCGAACTCACCTCCACCATGGGCGCGAGCAATTGGAAGACGTTCGTCAAGGTGCGGTTTCCCGCATCGCTGCCACAGTTGATGTCCGGCCTCAAGATCGCCGCCACCCTCGCGGTCACCGGCGCCGTCGTCGGCGAATTCGTCGGCGCCAATGAAGGTCTCGGCTATGTGATCCTGCAGGCCAACGGAAATATCGACACGGCAATGCTTTTCGCTGCCCTGATCATCATGTCCATGCTGGGCATCATCCTGTTCGCGATCATCGAAATCGCCGAGCAGTTCCTCATTCCATGGCACGCCTCCCGTCGATCCACGGCCTCGGTCGTCGGCGCGGCATGAGCGGTCAGGCCCGGAGGCGGCAGCGGAGCGTAACCACGCAGGGCCCCGCACATGCCGACAAAGGGCACAGCATGAGCATGTCGAACGCACCATATTCGCGCCACAGCTGGAGAACTCGCATGAAACTCGGAACGCGCACATTCACGACGATCGGCGCTGCCGCGGTGGCATCGGTCCTGGTATTGACCGGCTGCGGGAGCGGCGGCAACGACACGAAGGACCCTGGTATCGACGGGAAGACCACCGCGGTGTCGCTGATGCTCAACTGGTACCCGTACGGCGAGCACGCGCCGTTCTATTACGGGGTGCAAGAGGGCATATTCGCCAAGCACGGCATCGACCTGAAGATCTCGGCCGGGCAGGGCTCGACCAAGACCGCGCAGGCCGCCGGTTCGAAGCAGACCGACTTCGGCTGGGCCGATACACCGGCCGTCCTCAGCAATATCGACAAGGGCGTCAAAATCAAGAGCGTCGGCGTCTTCCTCCAGACCACGCCCTCGGCGGTGCAGGTATTCGCCGATTCGAATATCCGGACACCAGCCGATCTCGCGGGCAAGACGATTGCCGTCTCCGCGGGCGACGCACCGACCACGACCTTCCCCGTCTATCTCGACAAGGCAGGCGTTGCGGCGGATCGGGTAACCCAGCAGAGCCTCGACTCGGCGGGCAAGATATCGGCGATGCTCTCGGGCCGCGTCGATGGGCTTATCGGCTTCGCGCACGACCAAGGCCCCACCATCGCGAACAAGAGCGGCAAGGAAATCCGCTACCTGCGGTATTCGGAACAGGGCCTGAACTTCTTCAGCAATGGGCTGATCGCCAACCAGGCCACCATCGAATCCTCGCCCAAGTTGGTACAGGCCATGCTGGATGCGACGAGTGAGGCGTTCGCCGCCGCGGTCGCGAAGCCAGAGGCAGCGGTCGCCGCGATGGAAGGTAAGGATCCGCAACTGCCGCCGCAACAGGTGCTGCTCCAGCAGTGGCAGCAGACCATCCCTCTGCTCGGCACGCCGGAGACTGCGGGTAAGGCGCCGGGAACCAATTCCGAAGCGGACTGGCGCGCCACCGTCGATGTCCTCAGCAGCGCGGGGCTCCTCGACAAAGCTGAGGACCCGGCCAAGTACTGGGACTCGAAGTTCACGCCGACCAGCAAGCCGTGACCGGAGCAGCTGACGATATGAGCACACCAACCAAGACCATTGCCCGTACCGATACCGCGGTCGCGGTGGACAACCTGACCGTGCGGTTCTCGTCCAAAAGGGGTGAGGTCACCGCGCTGCAAGACGTCGGATTGCAGGTCGGCAGAGGCGAATTCGTCTCGATTGTCGGTCCGTCCGGCTGCGGCAAGTCGACGTTGCTGAAAGTAGTCGCTGGTCTTACCGACCCGAGCGGAGGCAGCGTCGAACTCGGCGGCGCCCCCGTGCGTGGGCCGCAGCGCAATATCGGCTATGTATTCCAGCGTGCCGCGCTGCTGGAGTGGCGGACCGTTCGCAAGAACATCCTCCTGCAAGCCGAGATGCGCGGCATGAACAAACGGGCCGCCGCGGCCGAATGCGCACGACTCATCGAGATGACCGGGCTCAGCGGATTCGAGAACGCACTCCCGCACGAACTCTCCGGCGGCATGCAACAGCGGGTTTCGCTGTGCCGGGCCCTGCTGCACGAACCGGAAGTGCTGCTGATGGACGAGCCGTTCGGCGCACTCGACGCGCTCACCAGGGAACGGATGAACGTCGAGTTGCATCGGATCTGGCGGGAGACCGGCACGACGGTACTGCTGGTCACCCATTCGGTGGCCGAGGCCGTATACCTCGCCAACCGGGTGGTAGTGATGAGCCCGAGGCCGGGCAGGATCGTCGAATTGCTCGACGTCGACCTGCCCGCGCACCGGGATTACGGGACGACAATGGAGACGCCGGAATTCATCACGGTCGCCAACCGCGTCCGGGACCTGCTCGGCTCGGTGGCACACGCGGACTGATATTCGATCACCGCCGTCGAGCCGACACATTGATAAGGAAGTCAACCGCGTGAGGGTTCTGGTCGCCCCCGACAAGTTCAAAGGAAGCCTTTCCGCGTCCGAAGTGGCCGACCGGCTGGCGGAGGGCCTGGCGTCAGCGGGGATCGACAGCTATCGGATGCCGCTGGCCGACGGCGGCGACGGCAGTGTGGACGCCGCGATAGCAGCAGGTTTCGCTCCGCATTCGGTGACGGTGGCCGGGGCGGCGGGGACCCCGACATATGGGGGAATCGCAGTCGGCGACGGCACTGCTGTGGTCGAGGCCGCCAACACCTGCGGCCTCAACACGCTTCCGAACGGCCGCCCGTTGCCGCTCGACGCGAGCAGTCTCGGAATGGGGCAAGCCATCTCGCAGGCATTGCGATATCGGCCGCACCGGCTTGTCCTCGCCCTCGGTGGCAGCGCCAGTACCGACGGTGGGATGGGACTGCTCGCAGCGCTCGGCTTCACCTTCGCCGACGCGACGGGTAGACAGCTGCGAGCATGCGGACGGAATCTGGGCCGAGTCCACACCGTCGACGCATCCCGGGCGGCGAAGTTGACCGGGATCGAGATCGTGGTCGCCGGAGACGTCACCAATCCCTTGCTCGGACCGAACGGTGCGGCGGCGGTGTACGGGCCGCAGAAGGGGGCCGCCGAAGCCGAGGTGCGGTTTCTCGATGCTGGTCTGAACAACCTCGTCCAAGCGTTCGCTCGCAGCGGCTATCCGGACGCGATGGCGGTCGCGGCGGCAGCCGGAGCGGGCAGCGCAGGCGGAATCGGCTTCGCGGCGTTACTGCTCGGCGGCAAGATCGTGTCGGGCGCCGAGTTCTTTCTCGACTTGTTCGAGTTCGATCGGCACCTGCCCGGATACGACCTGGTGGTCACCGGGGAGGGGAGTATCGATGAGCAGACCGGTAACGGCAAACTGCCCACGGTCCTGGCCCGCCGCGCCCATCCCGTCCCGGTTGTCGCCGTGGCCGGTCGGAGCACATTGTCCCGAGACCAATGGGGTCCAGCGGGTTTCACGGACATTTACGCCCTCGGCGACTACACCGACAGCAATACTGCCGCTGACCCCGAGCTGACCCGGCGACTGCTGACCCGGATCGGCCAGCAGATCGGAGTCTCGGGTGGGTATGCCGTGTCGGCGGAGTGCGGTCAGGACGGTGGTGTGGGCGCCGCCGAGGCGCTGACCGACTCGCTCAACGATGCCCGGCCTCGAGGTTAAAACTCGAGCTCAGTGAGCGTCCGGGAACTTTCGTCAGTGCGCTGGTCAGGGCGTTCCAGCTCGCCTTTGCGGGTCGGACGCGGCAACTGCGCACCTATGTCGGCCAGGTAGGTCTCGAACGCGGTTCTGTGGTAGCCCTTGTCGGCGACCGAGGGGCTGACCCGGCCGGTCGGTGATCAGATGCGGGTCGGCGTCGAAAACGCTGCGGCGGAAGCGCTGGCTGAATAGGCCCGTCGCGCAAAGGCTTCAAAGATGATGTGGTCTGCTTCCGAGTGCGGTCACAGTTTCGTGTTCCATCACTTCGCTTGCCGCCCGTTCACCCGATCGAATGGCTCCGTCGACCCAACCGCACATGACGGCAGAGCTCTCGGTTCCGGCCCAGTGGAGACGGCCGCAGGGTTTGCGCAGGGCATGGCCGAACTGTGTAAGCACACCTGTTGGTGCGTGACTGAGCATCCCGCCACCGGAATAGGGCTCGATACTCCAGTTCTGTTCGATGTAGTCGATGGGGGAGCCGGCCTTTTCGCCGAACCGCTCGACGAGTGCACCGAGGATCGCTGCCCTTCGCTCGGCCTCATCGAGTTGTCCGATCTGCCGCGCGATGGGCCCCTCGGTGATGACGCACATGACCCCAGGTTGCCCGGTGTCCGTGCAGGCATCGATGGTGACGGTTGCGGGTGATCTCGGTGCGGCGGACTGCCCCGACAGCCCGTCGCGACGCCAGAACGGCTCGTCGTACACGGCGGCAATCTTGAAGATCGCGCCGCTCGGCATCCGCTGATGCAGGAACGATCGATCGACCGGCAGCATCGGCTCGTACAGGATCTGGCTTGCGATCGCCAAGGGAACTGCCACGATCACCCGGCGTGCACGCACGGTCAACTCGTCGGAGCGTACGGTCACCCCGTCGGCATCCTGATGGATGTGCCGGACCGGCTGCGACAGGTGGATCGAGTCGCCGATTTCGGCCGCCATCGGCCGGTAGATGGCACCCATGCCCCCGACTGGTCGAGCATCCTCGGCCGCATCCTTGACTCCGAGGACGAAGCGCGGTCCACCCCCCGACGCCATCTGGTACAGCACGAAGAGCAGTGACACCTCCGAGGCAGCCGAGGTGTAGCAGCCGGCGATGGCGGCCTCGAGGAGCTCATGGGCCGGCTTGGACAGGATGTTGCTATCCAGCCATTGCGCCAGCGTGATCTGATCCCACTTGTCAGCATTTTTCGCAGTCCACGGAGCTTCGAGGGGAATCGATTTGCACATATGTCCCAGCTCGAGAAATACCGCACCAAGGTTCATCGCCGCCCAGGGGCTCATCGTCCACGGGATCGTGCCCGTATAGCGGTACTGCTTGCCATCGACCACCATCATGGCCTCACCGTCGGTGTACTGCTTGTAACTCGGTACCCCGAACTCATTCATCAATGCATAGATCCGGTCCTGGCCCGGCCCGATCCAAGCGCCACCGCGATCGATCCAGGACCCATCCTCGCGCAATTCGGTGAACGTTCGCCCGCCGAGCCGGTCCCGAGCTTCCAGCACCGCCACCGATCGGCCCGCCTGTTTCAGCCGCAGGGCGGCCGTCAATCCCGCGAATCCCCCACCGACTACACAAAAGTCGACGTCTGTCATGGAGAGCCGTCCTTGTATTGAAGTTCTGTGCGTGGCCACCGCGCGGCCGGGCGCACTGCTGGTCGCACCCTCGACATAACAGGCGCGAAATCGCCTTCAATTCGACCTACCCCTCGAACCTGGCAATTCTATAGCAGTGCCGCAGTGACTCGAGCCGCGAATTCGAAGCGCACATCACCGAGGTGCACCACAAGGCGTACCCCGCTTCCTCTGGATCCGGAGACATTTAGATGCGGAGACATTCCGGTTATCCATGCCAGAACCCTGCAATCTCGAACGACGCCTTCGCGGACCGCTCGGGACTATTTGGGGAGGACGTTTTGCAGTTCGCGGAGCGCGTGTTCCGCTATTGCGAGGACATTGTGTTCCTGTGCCAGGTAGTCCGCGAAGCCTTGTTCCTGCGCTTGGCGCAGGTGGGGTGGGAGCGGCTGGTTCAGTTCGGCAATCGCTTGTTGCAGTAGCGGTTCCATCTGGGCGCGCAGATCAGCGTTACCTGCGGCTTGGTTGTCGAGTTCGAGTTGCCCGCCCGCCACTGCGTAATCGTAGAGCTCGTGTTCTTGTTGCTGAGCCGGGTCTATTTCTATTCGTCCGTTGACGAAGTGTGAATAAGACACGTATTTCGCGTCCGCGGTGCGTACCGCTGCGACATGCGCGGGTGCATTCTGGTTGAAGAGCACGGCCGCCTCTTCGATGGTGGGCTCGTCGGTGGCGTGGACGATCCAGGGCCGCCCTGGTGCGCCACTGTCCTGGCACAGGGCGGTGATGTCGAGGCGATCGGCGAGATGTGCGTATCGCGCATCCCCGCGCCATGCGCTCCCTCCTGCGGCGATCGTCAGCAGCAATGGGGTGATATCGGCGCTGGAAGTGAGCTGTCCACGGGTACTTGTCGCAGACGTGGGGCTCAGCAGGCCGCGAGGGTCGTGCACATACAGCGGCACCCTGATCGCCTCGTCGTAGGCCGCGCCACCTTTACCGTGCAGCCCGTGCGAGCCCGCGTAGTCCCCGTGGTCGGAGGTGAAGACGATGACGGTGTTGGCGGCGACATCCGGGCGCTGGTTCAGCGCGTCGAGTACCCGGCCGATCTGGATGTCGACCTGCTGTTGCAGCCACAGGTAGAGGTTGCGCATGTCGATCCACTGTTGCTCGGCACCCGGAGTTCCGTAGGGCGCCAACCCGAACGCGGCGGCCGAGGCTTCCACCAGCGCAAGCTGCAGGCGTGGCTTCCGGGCCAGCTGCTCCAAGGTTTCGTAGTTCGCGGGCAGCTCGTTCATCCAGCGTGGAGTGTCGAGCTGCGCTTGGAGGCGTCGGGTCCATCGGGGCCACCACTGGATGTCATGCGGATTGACCAACGACACCGTGCAGCACCACGGCGACCGACCTGCTTCGGCATCGAACCATCCGATGAATTGGTCGACGATGGTCGGGTCCATCTGCAGGCCCTGTCCGGGCGCCCCGTTGGGCGAGGGATAGGTGCCGCCCGTGAATCCGTAATCCGCCAGTGCCCCCGGAGTCGTGTCCGAATCATGGCCGAGATGCCATTTCCCCCACCACGTCGTCTCATATCCGTGTTCGCGGATCATCGAGCCCCAGGTGGGGAACAACGGCGACAATGTCGACTGCGAGGTCATCATGCAACCGGTCTGATGCGAGTACAAGCCGGTCAGCAGGACCCCGCGCGACGGCGTGCAGTCGTTGGCCGCGGTGTAGTGCTGGTCGAATGACACAGCACCGCAGCGGATTCGAGCGATGTTCGGCAGTATCCCGTCCAGCGCTTCCTGGTCGGGGAACCACATCGGCGCGCGCATCTCGTCCACGAGGACCACGAGAATGTTCGGCTTGTCGGGGTCGATATCGGCGCGGGCTTTGCCGGCCCCCGCCGCGCCCGACGCCGCGGTGGCAGCCGTCGCGGCCGCGGCACCGCGGGCAAGGAAACCGCGCCTGCTGATCGACATGCTGCTACTCCATTCACGGAATGTTGCACATCTCGATTACCTGGAATTTGGTCGAGCAGTCGGAAACCATACCGAAGTGTCGCTACAGATTCGGGGAGCATCGTCCGGCGCCGAACTCGACCGCAATCTGCACTATAAGGGAATGGCCACGCGGGAGGGTTCAAGACAGCCATCAGTGCGGTCGCGTTGCCGCCTTCCACATGGGAGATGTCAAACGGTTCCTGCGCCGGTTCTTATCGACCCACCGGCTCGACAGCCGGCAGGATCATTGCCCGCTCGAACTCGGTGACAGCCGCAGCCGGTGTCGCACATCAGTTCAGTGAGGCGGATGGCGGTGACCGCCTCGTTACTCTGACATGCCGCGTTGTGTGCTCACGTAGATCAGCTCGGCAGCCGTCGCGTTCGATTCGGCGGCTTCGTCCCGCTGTGTTCCACTCTCATATTTCGGTGCTGGTCCGCTGTCGTGGAAGTTGAGGTATGTCAGGGGATTTGCTCGACACGCGGGCGATCGCGGCCGAAGCCGTCGGAGTATGAGTTGCAATTGGAACTCGGACCGGAATCGTTTCAGTCACGCGGTGATGGCGTCACGATAAACCCTCGGTCGGGGATGGTTTGCCCGGGGTGCGTGGCCCCTGCGAATTCGGTTCGCTGCCTGTCGATTTCGCGGTGCCGCCGCGACGGACGCGGCTGTGGCCCCGATATGGAACCGAAACACGTTTGCTACCAATCGATTCGGTCGAGCTTCGGGGCGAGCGGATTGTCGTACCATCCGAGTAACTTGGCGGTTATCAGCGCCCCATCGAAAGTCTGCGGGGGGCAACGTTCTGAGGGGGCGCAGGGGCCGTGTCGAACATCGACGAGCGTGTCCGGATGGCCGTGGAATGGCTGCGCGGCAGCCAGATACCGCATCTCAGCGGGGGTGCGGGCTGGGGCTGGATACCCGATGTGCCACCCAATCCGCAGAACACCGCCGAGGTGGTCTGCGTTTTGCATCGCGCCGGTTGCGAAATTCCGCGTGCCGCAAAGGTCGCCATGTTGGTGCGGGCAACGGTTGTGCAACGGCCGAACGGCGACGAATGGTACTTCCGTACCCCGATCGATGTCGCGTGGCGCATCCGCGCGCTGCGCTGCCTGGAGGTCGAGGAGTCCGATCCCGATCTGGCCGGAGCCGTGCGATCCCTACTGGACCAACAGGATTCCGAAACCGGGGGATGGCGTATTTCGGGTTTCCTCGGCCCGGTATCGATCACCGCGACCGCCGCCGCCGTCGAGGCGCTCATCGGTGACGACGGCTTCGACGGTGAACGGCACCAAGCCATCTCGCGGGGCATCGGCTATCTGGTCTCGGCGATGTATCAGGACCCACGTTTCCTGCCGATGTACGCGGCGGCTCACATCGCCACCGTGCTCGCTCGCCCCGAGATCGTCCGGATCGGTGACAAGCGCGCCGAGCGGGCGTGCGCGCTGGCGGTCAAACGGCTACTGACCGGGCTGCGCCGAGGTGAATGTGAGATCGAGACCGAGATCTTTCGTCGTGACGATCTCGTCGACACCTGGCGCCATCTCACGCTGCATCTGGCAGTGGGTGCGGTGATATCCGCCGACAGCCGCACCATTTTCGATCCCGCGGTGCGTGCGGCGATCGTCGCGCTGCTGGACATGCAGGAGATGGATGCGCTGGCCATCTATCGGGGCGGATTCCGCATCTCCGACCAGGGACCGGTCACCTCCTACGCCACCACGCAGGCGCTGGAAGCCCTGCTGCAGGTGCGGCCGGCGATCAACGAGCGAGTGAACCCGGCGAAGGTGTACGACGAGATCTGCCGGGCCGACGGTACCCACCGCACCGATCCGCAGGCGATCGCCTCGGTGCGCGGCCACCGCATGCTGATGAATTCCACTGCCGGAGAAGCGTTGTTGCTGCTCGGCACGGCGGCCGGTGCCACGGTATTCGCGTTGGCGGTGGGCTTCGACACCGTATATGGCGCGATCGGCAGCCGGGCTCTGGTGGTGTGGGGCACGGTGCTCATCGCCTTCGGCACCTACTGCGGGCTGGCCACGCGCTTTCCGCGACTACCGAAAAGGCGGGTGGCGAGCGCGGTATTCGCCGCGTTCACCGCGCTCGTGTTGCCGGTGGTCACCTATCTACTGGCCTAGGCGTAGGCCTAGGGCCGCCCCGATCGCCCTCATGATCGCCGTGACCTGCATGTGGGGTACCTCCAGCGCACTGCTGGCGGCACTGGCGGCCCCGACCACGGCGGGTCTGGTCGCCCTCGGCGGGGCGGTGCCGCTGCTGGTTTCGGCGCGGCTGCGCGGACAGCACCCGTGGGCCACGCTCACCGCCCATCCGGCGTTGTACGTCAAGTTGGGCGTGCTGGAGGCCGCGAATCTGGCGCTGTATGTCGCGGCGCTGCGGGTCGGCCCGCTGCCCGTGGTGGTCGCCCTGCACCTGACGGCGCCGGTGTTGATCATCGCCGTGGCGCTGCTGCGCGGGCGACGGGCGGCAACGTTTGCGGTACTGCTCGAACTGCTCCTGGTCGCGGCGGCGATCTGGCTGGTCACCGGACATCACACAGGCGGTACGGCGGCCGGATCGGCCGTGGCCGGATGTGGACTGGCGCTCGGCAGCGCCGCTTGCGTGGCGATGCTGGTCAGTGTGATCGCGCGGCAGTCGGGGCCGCACCACGCGACCACCTCCGCGGCACTGCAGCTGTTGCTGGGTGGGGTCGCGAGCAGCCCACTGCTCGCGTTCGATCCACCGTCGGCGCCGGTTGCGGCCGAGCTGGCCGCAGTGGGCGCCACGCTCCTCGGGCCTGGATTCGCGCTCTATTGGCAGGCACTGCGGTGGCTCGACGCGGCGACGGCCAGCGTCGTCGGGCTCAACGAGGCGGTGGTGGCCACACTGGTGGGGGCGGTGTGCACCCAGAGCCTGCCCACCTCCGCGACCGCCGCCGGGGGCGTGCTCATTCTGATCGCGGTCGGGCTAGAGCAGCGTTCGGCGCCACGAAACCGTGTGCCGCCCTGACGAAGTCACTGCAATCCGATGGATCCTTGTTGCCGCGCGAGTCGTCGACGCCGGAGTTGACATCGACCCAGGACGGTCCCACAGTATCGATCGCCGCGGTGAGGTTGCGCGGGTTGAGGCCCCCGGCCAGCATGACCGGGAATTCCGATCCGGCGAGCAGGTCGACGATGCGCGCGCTGATTGACCAGTCGTGCGTGCGCCCGGTTCCGCCGAGCCGGTGTGTAGACCGCGAATCGAGCACTACCCCATCGCAATTCGGCGCCGCCCGCACGGCGGCGCCGACCGCGTCCGGCCCGGTGACGTGGACCGCGCGGATCACCCGCAGCCCGGCCGCGCTCCGCCGGACCGCGCGCACGGTGTCGAGCGAGATCAGCCCGTGTAACTGGATGCAGTCCACGCCGATCCGGTCGGCGAGGCGCAGTATCGCGCCCGGATCAGTTAGATGGGTGACCAGCACGCGCTCCATCGACGACGGCACCAGCCGCGATAACCGCCGGGCCCGTTCGACGCCGAGTTCGTCCTCGCTGAAATGCGTCGTACCCGAAATGAACCCGGCCGCATCGGCATCGGCCGCAACGACGGCCCGGAGATCGGATTCGCTCCGGATACCGCAGATTTTCGCTCGGATGTTGATCATCGGCACACGATACTGCCCAGACTGTGCCCATCCGGCGGGCTGCGTCGTTATTGGGTGCACCCCCAGTATGAACACTCTCGGCGCGCTGGAGCCGGAGACCGTTGCGCGGAAACCTGGCGCCATTGTGAACTCACGCCCCTGGGCAACGGTCGATGCCCGGTCGCGTCGTGCTCGGCCGATCGAAAATGGAATCGACACGCGCCGTACGGGTTTCGCTGGCGTGCCGCCTGGTCTCGATGCGCTGGCCGTGCAGTGTGCAGGCGGCGATACCTCGCCCGGAGGGCCTCAGTGTGTTCGTGCGCGTCGTGGGGCGACCGCGATCGGGGCGGGCAGCAGTGCGGGTGGCTTGCTGAGCCGGCGACGTCCGAGCGCTTTGCCGGACTCGATGACCACCGGGACGATCAGGGACCAACCGAGGCACGCGAGCCACTGCCCACCAGTCAACGACGTGGTCATGAGCAGGTCCTGGAGGAAACCGAGCTCGACGGCGAAAACCGTCACCACGACCGGGATCGACAGGATTTTCAGGGCGCCCAGCAGCGGTGGGGCGAAGCCGGATTCGGGATCGCGGCGCATGGCGAGTCCGCTGAGGATCGAACCGAAGGACAACACCACGAATGCCATGGTCATCGGCACATTGGCCGTGGTGGTACTCAGGTTGCCGGGGGCGAGGAGCATGGCGGCCAAGGTGACGGCGAACTGTAGGAAACCGTAGGCCAGCCACTGACCGAACGCAGTCCGGTTGGCGATCGGCACGGACGGGTCTCGGGGCGGCTTGCTCATGAGGTTCGGCGCCGGCGGATCCACCATGATGACCGCCACCGGGAACAGCGTGATGAAGAAGTGCTGGAAAAGCACCATCAGCGGAGTGAGCGCCACTCCGTCGTTGATATCGAAGACGCTCGCCACCAGGAACAGCAGAACCAAGGAGAAGAGTTTCGACATCTGATATCGGATGTAGGACACGATCTTGTCGTAGATATCGCGGCCGAGGCGGATCGCGGTGATCAACGTCCCGAAGTTGTCGTCGGTGAGCACCATTTTGCCCGCCTGCTTGGTGACCTCACTACCGGAGCCCATGGCAACCCCGATATCGGCCTTTTTCAACGCGGCGGCATCGTTGACGGCGTCACCGGTCATCGCCACGACCATGCCACTGTCCTGCATCACACCGGCCAGACGGAGTTTGTCCTGGGGGGTGACACGGCCGAACACGTGCAGATCCGGGAGTGCCGCCGCCAGATCCTGATCGGTCATCGCCTGGAGCTCGGCACCGCTGATCGCCCCCGGCCCCAATCCGAGTTCCGCCCCGATCGTCGATGCGGTGATCACGTGGTCACCGGTGATCATGCGAACGGCGATACTCGCTTCGTGGGCGGTGCGCACCGACTCGATCGCCTCCGGGCGCAGCGGATCGATGATGCCGGCCATTCCGACGAAGGTGAGGTCTTCGACGAAGGACATGGGGTCGGACTCCGCGTCCTTCTCGCGCCCGTCGAGGCGGCGTGCCGCGAAGGCCAGCACCCGCAAACCCTTCTCCGACATGGTCCGCATGGCCGCCGCCAAATCCTCCCGCACCTCGTCGATCGGCACGGCATGCCGACCCGGTCCCGGTACGAAAGCGGTCGCGCAGCGCGCCAGGACCATATCGGGCGCGCCTTTCACCAGTTCCACGAATTGCGTGGCGTCGTCGACGCGCAGATGGTGGAAGGTCGCCATGAACTTGTAGGCCGAGTCGAACGGCACCGCGGCGACGCGTGGATACCGTTGCCGGGTGAGCGGGGCATCGACACCGAGCTTCGCCGCGAGCACCACCAGTGCGGCTTCGGTCGGGTCGCCGACGATATCGCCGGCATCGGAGACGGTGGCATCACTGTCGAGGCACAACCCATAGGCGAGCAATGTGAAGTCCGGGGTGGCCTCGCCCGCGACTCGGGTGATTTTCCCGGTCTTGCTGTAGCCCTCGCCGTCCACGGCGTACCACCGGCAGTGGAAGAACAGGGACCGTACCGTCATCTGGTTCATGGTCAGGGTGCCGGTCTTGTCCGAGTTGATCGCGCTGGTCGCACCGAGTGTCTCGACGTCGGTGAGGTTCTTCACCACAGCCTTCGCGTCGGCGAGTTGGCGGGCACCGTAGGCGAGCATGGCCTGAACGAAAGTCGGCAGCCCGGTCGGAATCGCCGAGACTCCCATCGAAATGCCCAGCAGCAGTACCGTTGTCGTCTCCTGTCCGCGCAGCACTCCGATCACCACGATGATCGCCACCGCCGTCCACGCGATGACACCGAGCACCTTGGTCAGGGAATCCAGTTCACGCTGGAGCGGCGATTTGGACGGGGCAACCGCAGAGAGCATCGAGGCGATCCGGCCCATCTGGGTGTACATGCCCGTCTCGGTGACCACGACGGTGGCGGTTCCCCGGGTGACCGAGGTGTTCTGGTAGACCATGTCGCTGCGATCGCCGAGGGAGGTGTCGGCAGTGCCCAGAGTGTGCGGATCCTTGCTGACGGGAGCGCTCTCACCCGTCAGGGCCGCCTCTTGGGTCTCCAAGGTGGCGGATGTGATCAGTCGGCCGTCCGCGGGGACGATATCGCCTGCTTCGAGCCGGACGATATCGCCGGGGACGAGTTCGGTGGCGTCGATTTCGGTCAGTATCCCCTCACGGATCACCCTGGCCTGCGGTGACTGCATCCTGGCGAGCGCGTCCACGCTCGCGCGGGCCTTGGCTTCCTGGCGTGTGCCCAGTACGACGTTGAGTATGACGAGGACCGCGACCACGATCGCCGTCGATATCTCACCGATGACGATGCTGACCACGGCTACGGCGATCAACATCAGATTCATCAGGTCCTTCGATTGCCGCAGTGCGATCATCCACAGCGACGGCGAAGGTTCGACGGCAATCTCGTTGGCGCCGTACTGCGAGCGGCGTTCGCGCACCGAACCGGTAGTGAGTCCGGAGTCCCGATCCGAGGTCAGGGCGGACACAACGGATTCGACGTCCTGCGCATGCCAACTCGTGGTCTCTCGTCCGGAAGCGATCAGTTGCTCGTGGTGCGGGGGCGCGGTGCGTGCGGAGGCCATGGCGCTCTTCCTTTCCGGCCCGGATCTCAGTAGGGCGTCGGAATCCAATGGAGTGGTTGCCTCGGCGTCTCGTAGCCGTGCGCGCTCTGCCGCTTCGGCAGTACGACCTCAGGGTGGTCCAGCGGTTCATAGGGGACCTGGCTCAGCAGATGACCGATGATATTGAGCCGCCCGCGTTTCTTGTCGTCGGTGACCGCGACGTACCAGGGCGCCCAGCCGGTGTCGGTGAGATGGAACATCTCATCTCGGGCCCGGGAGTAGTCATACCAGCGGCTGTAGGACTTCAGGTCCAGATCCGACAGCTTCCAGATTTTCCGGGGGTCGTCGATTCGGCTCTGTAGTCGCAGAGTCTGTTGTTCTTCGCTGACCTCCAGCCAGTACTTCAGCAGAATGACTCCCGAGTCGACAATCGCGCGTTCGACCGCCGGAATCAGCTGGAGGAAGTGCTGCGCCTGCTCGTCGGTACAGAAGCTCATCACCCGTTCGACCCCGGCCCGGTTGTACCAGCTGCGGTCGAAGATCACGACCTCCCCGGCGGCGGGGAGATGGGGGAGATAGCGCTGCACATACATCTGGGACTTCTCACGCGCCGTGGGAGCGGGCAGCGCTACCACCCGGAAAACTCGTGGACTCACTCGTGCGGTGATCGCTTTGATGACACCGCCCTTGCCGGCGGTGTCGCGGCCCTCGAATACGACGCAGATCCGCGCGCCGGAAACCTTCACCCACTCCTGCAGTGCGACGAGCTCGGCCTGCATCGGCCGGAGCAGGCGGCGATACTGCCCGCTCTTCATCGGCGTACCGGACTTCCCGTCGCCCCCTTCCGGCAGCTGTCCGGAACCGGGCGGCGGGTGGCCGGCCCGGGCCGGGGCCGTGCCACCGGATTTCTGGATCTTGTGTTTCTTGTTATGGCTACCCTTTCCCACGTCCAACCTCTCTCGGGTTGTTGGAACGGCCGACCCGGCCGACGGGATCAGCGGGCCGCTCGATCACCCGGTGGACATCTGCGGAGGCGGTTCATCGAGCGGACCGACAGGACTCCCGCCGGACACTCCACCGCAGCGCCTGGTGTCTTCTTGCGGCTGATCTGCGGCTCGTCGGCGCAGCGGCCCAGTTGTGCGGACAAAGGACGAGTCCGCGATGCCGGCGCTGATCTCCTGCCGAGCCGCCTTCTCGACGAGTAACGGCACAAAAGCACGTATCCGGCCGTCCGCGAATCGCTTGTGAATACTGCGTACCGTGAGTTCTACCGCGGGAGGCGGGACGGACGGGTACCGAGTGATCAGTCGTTCGATCACCTGTTCGACCTGTAGCAATTCATCATCGCCGGTCATTTGATAATCCTCGGCCCGGTCGGGAACCGCGGTCAAGGCACGAAATGGGCGCAACCCGGCTGGTAGGCGGTGCAGCACCACCGGAGCGCGGATCGAGGCGCCGCCTGCCGCCTCGTCGCGGTTCAGGGTTCTGGTTCCCATGTGGTCACGGCCCAGATGACCACCACGCTCAGTGCGATGATCACGACGGACCAGATGGGGTAATAGGGCAGTGACAGAAAATTCGCGAGAGTCACCAGCGCTGCGATGCCCAACGCCGAGTACCGTCCCCATACGGTGCCGAACATCAACCCGATCGCGCAGATCAGCGCGACGACGCCCAGCACGAGGTGGATCCAGCCCCATATGGTCGTGTCGAATTTGTACATGTAGTCGATGTCGGTGACGTAGAAATCGTCGCTCACCAGTGCCGCGACACCCTGCAGCACCGAGACCGCTCCCACGATGAGGAGCATGATCGCGGCGATGATCGAGATCCCCGCCACGAAGCTCTGCTTCTGAAACGGCTCTGCCTCCGGTATCGGCCTGTTCGCAGCCGACCTGCGATCGGTCATGTCAACCCCTTACCGATTCGGACAATGGATCACTGGGAATTCGATGCGGCGCCGGATGCAGACTTGGGTCATCGAGCGTGCAGATCTACGCCTGTTGATCCTCGATCCCACGGCGCGCGATGCGGGCGCGATCCCGCGGCTGTGCAGCCAGCGGCGGTACACATCGAAGTCGTAGCCTTTGTCCGCCCACAGTTGTCTACCCACGAAACGTCGCAGCACCCCGATGAGCCGATGCGCCTGTGCTTGCCCGATTACAGCGGCCCTGACCCCCAGCCCGGACTACGCATCGGTCGTCGCGCCCGACGCTCTACCCGTACACGACATTGCCGCGCACCTGCCCGTCGCCGAAGGGCTGTACCACCGCGCCACGAACACGACCCGCACCACCGCTGCTTATTTCAGGAGTACCGGCAGGTGGTCGTGCCCGTTTGCGATGAGACCGGGTACCGTGCCGAGTTCGTCGGGGGAAACGGCGAGTTTCATGTGCGGGAACCGCTGGAAGATTGCGGGAAGGGCCACCTGTGCCTCCAGCCGTGCCAGGGGCGCGCCCGGGCAGCGGTGGGGCCGTACCCGAAGGCCATGTGGTCTTTGTTCGTCCGTGTGGGGTCGAACTTGTCCGCGCTGTCGCCGTGGATCTTGGGGTCCCGGTTGGCGCCGGCGGGGCAGGTGAGTATCAGATCCCCTTCGGTGATCGCCACGTCGTCGAGGACGAAATCCTTTACCGCATAGCGCAGCGGGACATGCGCGATCGACGGCTCGAAACGCAACGCCTCCTCGATCACATCTTCCCAGCTCAGACTGCCGTCGAGCGCGGCGGCCCGGTGGTCGGGGTTGGTAAGTAGCAGATAGATCGTCTGGTCGATCAGGTCCACTGTCGTCTCGTGCCCGGCGTTGATCGTCAGATAGAGCGACCCGACGAGTTCCTCTTCGGTGAAATCCTTTTCGGGATCGTCGGCGTGGGAGATGAGCGTGCTGGTCATGTCCTCACCGGGATTCTCCCGACGATACGCGACGAGGTGCTGCAGGAGCCCGATCATCTCCTCATAGTTGGCCGCGGCTGCCGCTTCGCTCGCGGCGATGTCGAAGATGCCGTCCACGCATTTCCGCAGTGGCCCGATCAGGTGCTCGGGCACTCCCATCAGCTCGTTGATCACACGTAGAGGCAGCGGATAGGCGAAATTCTCGCGGATGTCCACAGGGTGGTTCTCCGGCGCGGCATCCAGACCCGTCACCAGATCATCGGTGATCGCCTGGATGCGGGGCTTCAGCGCCACGGTGCGCCTATTGGTGAACGCTGGCGCCACGAAGTTGCGGAGCCGACGGTGTTCGGATCCGTAGGCGGTGAACATCGAGCGCGTATTCACCCAGTTGAGGAGAGGAAAGTCATCGCCGATCTCCCCATTCCGGAACGCCGGCCAGTGTTGGCGCGGGTCTTTGGAAACCGCGGAGCCGGAGAGGATCTCCTTGAATATGGCCGCGTCGGTCACCGACCATGCCGGCACTCCGCCCGGGAGCACGACCTTGGTGACCGGTCCTCGCTCCCGGATGCGGGCGATCTCACCTTGAATGTCCGAACCTTCGGGATCGAGGACGATGGGGTCGGTGTCGTTGTCCATGCGAACTCCAATCTGACCATAAACCGGCGGGCGGCGGCTTGTGTTTTGCCACCTCGGCCTCTGGGGTGCTCACAACGTTAACCGTCGATTCCGTTTGGTCCCTACCGTTTTCCGGCAAAGGTGCGACGTATATCGGCAAGCGGTGTGTCGTGAGAGTGAATCCCCCGGCGAGTCCGGAGACTTACGGGTGTGACAGCTCAGCAATTCGCTGTTCGGAATTTCGGCAGCAGTGGCTCGACCAGTGCCCACAGATTGTCCGGGACAAGGCGTTTCAACAACTCGTCGGCCACGGTCGGACAGCATGCGGCACACATGATTTCGACACATGGGAAACGAACCCTTGGGCGTGAGAGACCGTCTTCGATCTACGCCCCGAACGATGGGGCGAAGATGGCAATCGGCCGAGTGGTCGACGGGGGTAGCTGGACGATTCCGGCGCCGTGGGTGGCATTGTCGAGGAGCTCGGCCGTGACCCGGACGCCGGTGAGTTGCTCAGCGAGCGCGAGGTTTTCGGGGATGCCGGGGCCTGCTTGCTCGTCGTCATCCAAGTCGAATCCGGCGCGTGCCATTGCATCAACCAATGCGTCGGGGGTGCTACCGGATCGGTTGTGAGGCCATTCGAACCGAGTCCGCAGCTCGCCGTCTTCCCACCAGGAGGAAAGGCGGTGGCCTTTCATATTGGTGAAATGGGAAACGATCCGCGTTCCAGCGGAGGCCGGAGCCATGAGCTTACCGAGAGTGCCTGCGAATCCATTGATCTCCACAGCCAATGTCCACGGGCCGTCGCAGCAGCGAACGGACATCGCACCCATGAGCATGACCCGGGGTCGTGCTCGCCCGACGCCCAATCCAAATACCGCTGGTGGAAGGTGTCGAATCCCTGAATGTCGCCTGCGGGTTCGGCGCGCAGTCGGACCAGGAACTCGGCCGGTGTCATGTCCCGGACCAACGTCAGGCAGTACACCTCGCGCAACGCGCCACGCTGGTAGCCACGGAACCACGCGTAATCGGCTGCGGAGGCACTCGTGGGGTCCATGCTGTCAGAACCCTCCGACCTCTCCACCACCAATTTCATGGTCACGCAGGTGACGCAGCGATATGAGACACCCAGTTGGGGGTGTCCGCATGCAGTGACCGTGTCAGCAGCCCCCCTAGAGTGACAGTTTGGGGTGATGCGACATCTTCGCCTGAAACACCGGGACAGAGCAAGATCTTTCGAACTTCGGATAGGCGGCACGATCCGCAGTCAGGCCGTAGCGACGGTGGCCGACGATCCGTGTCCTGAGACGGGGGTCACAAGATCTCGAGATGAGATCTGACACGGCCCTGTTAGACTCGATATCACCAATTGCGAGTCGCTGGACGGCCCTTCCCGCCTTCCAAGCCCGAAGCCGCTGATTGGTTCTTGTGAGCATGCGCATTTCGTATGTGACTGCACGCCGCTGTGACCAGGCACTGCCGCCGGGTTCTGTTGCGGCACTCCGACTTGTCTGTCTCTGAGGGGGACACACGTGACCCGTGTTCAAGCACCTGAGTTGTCGTTTTCCACTGTCGTACCTCGTGAACACGTCCATCGATCAGCGATCAGCGAGGTGTATCTCACGGACATCCTCTGCGAGCGTTATCCGCGCTTCCGGCTCGGGATTCAATTGCCGCGCCAGCACAGTTATTACAGCGACCACGTGGCCACTGGGGCGGCCAGCTATGATCCGCTGCTGTTGCTCGAATGCTGTAGGCAGGCTTCGATTCTCATTGCACATCGCTACGTCGGTGCCGAGATGGACGAGAAATTCGTGTTCAACACAGCCACGCTGTGCATCACGGAACCGGCCGGTCTTGTGGTGCGTGATTACCCGGGCTACGGCATCCTCGATGCCGCCATCACTGCGGAGAAGCAGCGGGGGGACCGGGTCGTCGGCATCACCCTTGCCATCGATATCCAGCTTGATGACCGCACTGTCGCGACCATGAGGATGGCGATTCAGTGGATGCCAGGTGGCGCCTGGGACAAGATCCGCACCCGCGGTCGTGCCGCACTCGACCTGTCTGCCGATCCGCCGCACGCGCTTGCACATAGGGCCGCACCGGAATTCGTGGCCAGAGGTGATCGGGAGAACGTCGTTGTCGGTTCAGTGCACACGCAGTCGACGGCGTTGACTACGGAAATTGTGGTCGATCAACGCCATCCGAGCCTGTTCGACCATCCACTCGACCACATCCCTGGCGCGGTGATCTTCGAGGCGATGCGTCAGACCGGACTGCTGTCCGCCTACGAGTTGTTCGGGCTGTCGCCAGGCCGGTTGTCCACGGTGATGATCAGCGCCGACTTCCAGCAGTTTGGGGAACCGGAATTGGCAACCTACGCCACGGCCACACCGTTGGGCGTCCCCGGGGATCGGGGGTGAGTTTCGCGATCGACGTGCGGCAAGGTGATGCGGTGATCACCGCAGGTGAGGTTGCGCTCGGCCGGGTGGGCCGATACCACGACACGGCAGGGGAGGTCCAGTGACTGCGGTGTTCCTCGATTTTGGCGGGGTACTCTCCCCGCCGATCGAAGAGCTTTTCGAGGATTATGAGCGCAAGACCGGAATCGCGCCCCTCGAACTGAAGTGGGCGATGCAGCAGGTCGCCGATGACCTCGGGGTGCCGATGCTGGCACCGGTTGAGCTCGCGATGATCACCGAGGCCGAGTGGGTCGATCGGATGCATGCCGCATTGCTCGCCCGCGATCCGTCGATCGATCTCAGCCGTTCCGAGAGCGCTTTTGGTCGTCAGTGGTTCGCCGGTCACCGGGTGAATTCTCATATGTCCCAATTGGTTTCGGATTTGAAGGCGCGTGGGTATCAGGTCGGCATCCTGACCAACAACGTTGTGGAGTGGGAGCCGTACTGGAGGGCAATGGTCGGCCTCGACGACGTCGTCGACCACATTGTCGATTCCTGTCGGGTCGGTGCCCGCAAACCCGATCCGCGCATCTTCGAACTCGCAAGGCAAATGACCGGACTGCCTTCGCACGAGTGTTATCTGGTCGACGATCTCGCCGAGAACTGCGCCGCCGCCGTCGCCGCGGGCTGGCAGACAGTCCGGTTCGTCGATACCGCCCAGGCGGTGACGGAACTGGAGGAGCTGTTGGGCCGGATCGTCGTCGCGCCCACGATCAGAGGAGCGTGAGAGATGACCGAAACACATTCCGCTGGAACATCATCCACGGATAGTTTGGCACGGCCGGGACTGCTGCTGGCTGCGGTGCTTGTCGCGGTGCTAGTGGTGCCGACCGGTGTCTCGGGCACCGGTGTAGCGCTGCCCGATATCGCCGCCGACCTCGGCACCGCGCCGAGCGCACTGCAGTGGGTAGTCAACGGCTTCAACCTCACCTTCGCTGCTTTCAGCCTCGTTGCCGGCTCGCTGGCAGACCACCTGGGGTTGCGGCGCGGTTTTCTGCTCGGCACCGGATTGTTCGGCGCCGCGTCGATTCTCAGTGCGGTGGCGCCGGTGATCTTGGTGCTGGATCTGGCGCGTGCTCTGGCCGGGGTCGGTGCGGCCACCATCTTCGCCTGCGGCGGTGCGCTACTGGGTACCCAGTTCGACGGTGCGGCCCGGACCAAGGCCTTCGCGCTGTTCGGCACGGTGGCCGGCGTGGGACTTGGCTTCGGCCCTTCCCTTTCGGCCGCGGCCATAGCGTTAGTCGGCTGGCCGGGCATGTTCGTGGTGAACGCGGTGCTGATCATCATCGCGGCAGGGCTTGCGCTGCGCTGCGGTGTGGTGGATGTGCTCGCGGCGCACCGGCCGCCGATCGACTACCGAGGTGCGCTGCTGTTCGCCTCTGGTCTGGCACTGGTCATCGCGGGCATCGTCCAGGCGAGCGAATGGGGTTGGACCGCGCCCGGAACGTTGCTCGTCGAGGCGGCTGGACTGGGCCTACTGGCTTTGTTCGTTGTCGTACAACGCCGTTCAGTGAACCCGCTGCTTGATCTGAGTTTGCTGGCCGATCCGATCCTGATCGGTTTACTCCTGGTGCCGGTGGCCGGTGCCGTCGGATTTGTCACGCTGCTCACCTATCTGCCGACTTTCCTCGCGTCAGTATGGCAATTATCCACCGCGACAGTCGGTTTCGTCATGTTGATCATGACGGTGCCGGTGATATTCGCCCCCATCATTGCGGGCAGGTTGTCGCATCGTGGTGTGTCGCCGCGGGTGATCTTGACGGTCAGCGTCGCACTGTATGTGCTCGGTACCGTCTGGCTGACCGTAATCGGAACCGACCGCTCGATCGTCACGCTGGTCGGACCACCAATTCTGTTGGGCGCCGGATTCGGTCTCGGTGTCGGCCTCGTCGACGGCGCGGCCATCGGCTCGGTCCCGCCGGCCAAGTCGGGCATGGTATCCGGATTGGTGTCTACCGTCCGTCTTGGGAGCGAGGCGGTCGTGGTCGCGGTATACGCCTCGGTGATGACCACACTGGTGGGCAGTCAAGTGCACAAATTGTTGCCGTCGAGCCTGCCCGCCGAGGTAGTGGACGATGCCACGGCCGCCACTGCCTCCGGCGACCTGGCCCGCGTCGACGCTGTCGTCGACCCAGCACTGCTGCATCAGGCCTACAACAACGCGATTCACCCAGCGTTGTGGGCGCTTGCGGCGACTAGCGCGGTCTTCGTACTGCTCGTCGGAATATTACTGCGCCCCAAGCGGACCGATACCGCGATACTCGACCCTCTTAGGGAGAAACTGTCATGACCCTATCCCTCCCCGCGACCAGAGTCGCGGTCACCGATATTCCGCATTTGGACACCCCCGATCCGTTCGTGCGCAGACTGCCGACCGAGCCCGACAACATACCGCGCATCGAATTGCCCAGCGGGCACACCGCGATCTGCCTGTCCGGCTACGCGGACGTGCGGGCCTTGATGTTCGACGACACCGCGAGCCGCGCTCTGTGCAATGTCGACGGCGGACCGTCGTTCATGCCGACAAACTGGGCGCCCGAGGTGCTGATCAATCTCGACGCTCCAGTGCATGGTGTTATGCGCCGGTTCGTCTCGCACGAGTTCAGTGCTCGCGCGATGGCTGAATGGGTGCCGATCGTCCAAGGTCTAACCCTTGCCGCGTGCGCTGAATTCGAGCATGCCGACGCTCCGGATCTGGTCCGGGATGTGTTCACCCTGGTGCCCGCGCAAACCGTGTGCACTCTGCTCGGCGTGCCGCTGGAACGGGCCCGCTGGATGAACGGCCTCGGACGGATCGTGCAGCGTGCCGACCGTGACGATATCGACGGCATCGGCGAGGCGTGGGGGCAGCTGTGGGGTTGGGTGGAGGCGCTGATTGCCGGAGAAGCCGAGCATAACGACACCGGCCTCATTTCGATCTACAAACGCCGTCGAGCCGAACGGGAGTACGCCACCGACGTCGATGCCGGTCTGCTGGCGGGCACGCTGATGGGGGTTATTCTCGGCGGGGACAACAATGTCGCCACTATGCTCAGCAAGACCACCTATGCCGCGCTCGCGCACCCGCAGCTGTACCGGCGGGTGACCGCCGCCCCGGAGAGAGAAGTACCCAAGCTGGTCGAGGAAATCTTGCGCCTCATGCCACTGGGCACACCGGGCAGTTTTCCGCGGCAACTGGTGAATCCGCTGTCGACTTCGTTCGGTGAACTGCCCGCAGGCCGCATCGTCTACCCGCATATCAACGCAGCCAACCGTGACCCTGCGGTGTTCGCCGACCCGCTGGCTATCGATCTGGACCGGCCGCCGAACAAACATCTGCAGTACGGATACGGCATGCACCGTTGCATGGGCTCGGCACTGGCGCAGATGGCGTTGATCACCGTGTTGCGCACAGTGGTGTCGCGGTATCCGAGTCTGGCGTTGGCGGCGCAGCCAGAGGAGGTTCCTTGGGACTTCGGCATCGGGCTGCGGCGTCCGTCCGAGTTGGCGGTGACGCTGTGACGGCTATGGCCGGAGTGCCGATTGAAGCGGGCGCGCTGGTGCGGGACTCCCCGAAAGATCGGTAGGCCATGCCCAGAAGGCAATGGATCGGCGGGAGCAGCGGTTTCGATGAGGAGAAGGGCGTGAAAGATGGCGGCGCAACAGGTGGACCAGCATTGTGAGGTCGCGGTGGTTGGTGGCGGTCCTGTCGGAATGCTGCTGGCGGGTGAGCTGCGATTGCATGGCGTCGACGTCGTGGTGATCGAATCCAAGCTGGAGGTCAGCAGACAACCGAAGGCGGGCACCTACCACGCCAGGGCAATCCAGACGCTGGCGCGGCGCGGAATCTTGCGCTTCCCGCTCGGGGAAACCGATCACACCAAGATCTCCCGAGAGCCGTTCCAATTCGCCGGATATCCCTGGCTGGGACTGCGCACTGCGGCGGTGGAGGGCCCGGTGATGATCGGCCTCGCCCAGGCCGATCTGGAACGGGCACTTAGCGAGCGGGCCGCGACGCTCGGCGTCACTATCCGCCGGGGACACACCGTGCGTGAACTGCACAGCATGACAGACGGCGTCGTATTGACGGTCACCGACGAGGACGGCGTCGAACGGTCGCTGCGAGCAAACTACGTGGTCGGGTGCGACGGCGCGCGCAGCATCGTGCGCACGCACGGTCGGTTCGAGACTGTCGAGTACCCGCCGACCATGCGCGCCATGCTCGGCATGGCTCGGCTGCCCCATCCCGAGCAACTACGGCCTGGCTGGCAACAGACTCCGCGCGGGTGGACCCTGTTGAACCTCAACCGTTTCGGGTCCTCTCGTATCATCACTTTCGAATTCGACGGCCCGGATGCGGATCGGCGCAAACCGATCACGGCGGCGGAATTCGGCGCGGCGGTCGACCGGATCGTCGGTAGCCATGTCGAACTCGCAGATCTCGAATACACCAGTCGGTTCAATGATTTCAGCAGGCTCGCCCGCAACTACCGCGATGGGCGATTGTTCCTGGCGGGCGATGCCGCGCACGTCCACTTTCCGCTCGGCGGCCAGGGCCTCAACACCGGGCTGCAGGACGCGGTGAACCTGGGCTGGAAACTCGTCGCGGTGCTGCGGTATGGCGCGCAATCCGCCCTGCTGGACACCTATATGGCTGAACGGCAACCGGTGGCCGCTCAGGTGGTGGACAACACGAGGGTGCAGTCGATGCTGATGAACCCACGGGCCGAACACAATTCGCTACGCGCGTTCATCGGCGACCTGCTGAGCAGTCCGGACGCACACGACCGGGTGGCCGATGTTATAAACGGCGAATCCCTGCGCTATCCGGCCACAGAGGATGCAGGGCAGCATGCGGGTTCGTTCTTCCGGAACCTCACCCTCGACACCACAGACGGGCCGATTACGGTTGCCGAACTACTCACTGCGGGGCGTTCGGTGCTGCTGGTCAGCGCGCGGGAGGCGGCGCACGCCGATACCGAGCTGCATCACGGGCTGATCGATGTGGTCCTGGTCGAGCGGATACCCGAGGACCTACCGCCCACGGTGCTGCTGCGTCCAGACGGATACGTGGCTTGGTCAGGCAGTCTGAGGGGCGGGGCCGCTGGGCTTCGCGAGGCAGTTGTGCGATGGTTCGGCGCGCCTCTACCAGCGGCGACCCGTGAGCTCTCATGACCGGGGCGGGCACGCGCGCATCTGCGGAGCTGCCGGCGGTCGGTTGCGATCCGATAGGGTGGGCGGTCGATGGGCGCGGTATGAGGGAGGGGGAGCGCAACTTGGGTGAGGGGGAGTGGCTTGTCATCGACACTCTGTCTGACACGCCAACGGTGATCGCGGCGGGTTCGCGAGCGCGTAAGTGGCGACCGCTCGCAAACGTGTATCGAGGCTCCTCGCTGGCCATGGTGCAGAAACTGGTCGGGGTGGTCGTGGACAATCTCAAGGACTCCCAAACCCTGGTCGATCTGACGCCAGGAACCCGGCTCGCCTACGCCCGCCCGATTCTCGGACCGCAGCGGCACGTGCATGCGGTGATGGTGTGGCTGGGCGCTAAGGAGACCAACCCGCCACCGCCGCCGCGCGCCATCGGGTGGACCTGGGAGCTGCGCGACGGGTTCCCGGAGCCCGTGACGTCAGCAGGTGTCGCCAGTTTCTATGGTCTTGCGGAGGACCGGGATCCGACGCTCACCGAATTGCTGTCCACCGCAACCGGAGTGAGCGAACTTGTCGACCTGCTGGCCGCAGTGGAAGGCATCGAGGAGGGGCAGGTCGGCACGGGCGAACTCCCGATCATTCGGCCTGACGGTCGGATCACCAGGGTGCGTTATGCGTTCCGTTGCGTGCGTGGTACCGACGGGCTTGCCATACAGGGAATTTCACACGAACTGGCTGACCATGTCGAATCACGCGGTGAGTCGCTGCCGGCGCGGATCTTGTCAGCGGTCGGTTCAGCGGGCGAACTGTACCCCGCACTCGTGCACCGGGTTTCAGGTCGTGTCCTCGCCTGGCTGGCGAAACCGCCGGTCCACCTGCCTCCCGCGGTCATCCGCGGCGTGGCAGCAGCCCCTGTCCCGCAATACTCTGCTGTTCTGCCGGGGTTGCCGGAATCCGTTGCACTGAGCATCTTCTGATATCGGGAAATCTGATCGTGAGGGCTCCGCGATGACCGGTATGGCTGCGCCAATGTTCCTTGACGAGGCACCAGACGGTGAGATCCGGATGGTGCAACTGTTTCGAACCGCCGCCGTCGAATCGAACCCGATGCGCTCGCACACCTCGCCCCGGTCGGCGGCAGATCTGGGATGACCAAACCCGCAGCGGTGCAGACGAGCGCGATGCTATATCGGCCTGCGGCGATCTGTGCCGGAGTGGCGCTGGAGAGCTACGACTGGGTGCTGTATGCGCTGCTGGTCAATTACTTCGCGGTCACATTCTTCGGCGGCGATATCGAAGGTTCTCTGGTGTACGGGTTCGGGGTGTTCGCCGCCGGGTTTTTGGCGCGGCCGATCGGCGGGCTGGTGGTGGGGCGGCTCGCAGACCGGAACGGACGGCGGGCAGCGATGCTGGTGTGTATTGCGTTGTCTGGTGTGGCGAGTCTGGGAATGGCCGCGCTGCCGGGCATTGCGATCATCGGTGCCTGGTCACCGGCGCTGCTGTTGGTGCTACGGCTGCTGTTAGGGTTCGCGCAGGGTGGTGAGTTGCCTGTCGCGCAGACCTATCTCTACGAGATGGCTCCGGTGTTGCGGCGCAGCCTGTTCGCAAGCATGGTCTACACCTTCGCCGGACTCGGAAAGCTCGTCGCCAATCTGATCGCGGTCGGATTGGTCGCAGTGCTCGGCGCTGAGGCGGTATCTCGAGGCTACTGGAGAATTCCGTTCCTGCTGGCCGGAATCGCGTCGGTGGTCTTCTTCGTGTTTCGGATGCGACTGCCTGAAACGGCGGAGTTCGAGCACATGTCGCGCACCACGGCACCGATGTCGCTGTGGCGGGCCCGCCGTGAGCTTGCACTGCCGATGTTGTCGGTCGTCGGGTTGACCGCAGGGGTTACCGCCGCCTTCTACCTTTGGAGCGCCGTACCGAGCAACTACGCCATCAGTGTGCTGCACCTGAGCGACAGCTCGGTACTGCTCGCCACGTGCGCTGCGACCGCGGTATTCGTGATCGGACTGCCGCTGTTCGGTCTGTTCGGCGACCGGATCGGTGCGCGCACAGTGCTTCTGGGCGGATCGGCGGTCATGGCAGCGGTGACGGTGCCGCTGCAATACTGGCTCGACCGTGCGGGGGTCGCGACCTACTGGTTCGTGGTAATCACCGGAAATATCGGCCTTGCGGCCATGCTGTCGGTGTTCCCCGCAGTGGCCGGAAGCGTCGTCCCCACCCGGTATCGCGCTGTCGGACAGGGACTTCCGTATGGAGTGACAGTCGCGGTCTTCGGTGGCACCACGCCGCTGCTGAAGCATGCCACCGGCAATAACTCCCTGGGCTTCGCCGTCTACATCACGCTGCTTCTCGTGGTCACCGCGGCGACTGTTGCGATACTTCCCCCCGCATCCGACCATCGCCGCAAAGCCGATCTCGGTCGACAGAGCTCGCCCTGGTCGCGTGTGCGCCAGGCGTGGCGGTAGACCAGTTCGGTCTTCTCGGAGTGATGGATCAGCTGACCATCGCAGACATCACGAGGGCACGCGCGGCGTAGGCGCCGATGTCGTACAGCTCGAGGTCCGCCGGGTCGTGTTCGCAGGCGGCGCACAACTGCTCGAGTGCCTGGATGGCGTCGTCGAAGAGATTCATCACATCGACGGGTTCGTCGGGCCAGTTGTTGTCGGCGACGGGCAATACCGAAGTGCGGGAGACGAATTCGGCGCCGGTGGCGGTGATCAGGTCGGCCACGGTCGGGTCGTTGGCCTAGGTTACGCGATGGCCGCGAGTCACCAGTTCGCGAATGATCTCGAGGCTGGGCTGGACATGGCTGACGATCGGGATGCCGACCATAGCGATGTTGGCAGGACCAGCAGGCATAGTGGTTCCCTCATTTCAGTTCTTCAGCGGCGGCTTCGAGGTCGGCAATGCTGCCTGACATGATCGTTCGCACGTGTGCGGTGATGTGGTCGACGGGCCAATCCCACCAGGCCACCGCCAGCAGCCTGGAGATGTCGGAGTCGTTGTAGCGGGTGCGAATCAGGCGGGCCGGATTGCCGCCGACGATGCCGTAGTCGGGTACGTCGCCGGTGACCACGGAGCCGGTACTGACGATCGCGCCGTGGCCGATCCGCACGCCGGGCATCACCGTCACGCCGTTGCCGAACCAGACGTCGTTGCCGACGACGGTGTCTCCACGGCTCGGCAGGCCGGTGACCAGGTCGACGTGGTCGCCCCACGAGCCGCCCATGATGGGGAAGGGGAAGGTCGAGGGGCCGTCCATGCGGTGGTTGGCACCGTTCATGATGAACCGCACGCCGGTGGCGAGTGCACAGAACTTCCCGATGATCAGCTTCTCCGGCCCGTAGTGGTACAGCACGTTGCGGGTTTCGAATGCTGCCGGATCGTCCGGGTCGTCGTAATAGGAGAACTCTCCGACCTCGATCAGAGGGGAGGTGACCAGCGGCTTCAGCAGTACCACCCGTGGCTGACCGGGCATGGGGTGGAGCGCGGCCGGGTCTGCGGGAACCGAGGCGGGCTTATCGGACACAGCGAAACTCCTTCAGACAGTGGATATTCGGCAAGCTTCAGACCGATGCCGACGCCCGCAGGTCGAGGTTGGCACCGTTCCAGCGTGCACGAAGCCTGCGGTCGTGGCTGACGATCACGAGGGCGCCTCGATAATCGGCCAGGGCGGTTTCCAGCTCCTCGACCAGGCCGGGCGACAGGTGATTGGTGGGCTCGTCGAGCAGCAGCACATCGACAGGCTCGCTGACCAGCCGTGCCAAGGCGAGGCGCTGCCGCTGGCCGGTGGACAAGTTCTCGACGCGCGTTGTAAGCCGGTCGCGGTCGAACAAGCCCAGCGACAACAGCCGTTCGGCGTGCTGGTCGGGCTGTCCCGTGCGACCGCGAGCGAAGGCGGCCAGCACTGTGTCCCCGGGTTCGGCGGGGCGCGGCTGCTGCGCGAGATAACCGATCCTGCCGCAGCGGGTAACGGTGCCACTGTGCGGCGCGAGCGCACCGGCCAGGACTCGCAGCAGGGTGGTTTTGCCTGCGCCGTTCGGACCGGTGACCAGCAGGCGCTCACCCACGGCGACCGTGACGCTGGTCCGGTCGAGCCGACCCGCGACGGTGATGTCGGTGGCCTCGAACACAGTGCCGCGCCTTCGGCCTGCCGTGAGAGTGGGGGTGAAGCGCAGCGGTTCCGGCGGCGGTGGCACCGGGTCCGCGAGCAGGCGGCGGAGCCGTTCCTCCGCATTGCGGACTCGACTGGCCAGCGACTGCTGCACCCGTCCGCCCGCCCGGTCGTAGGCCATTTTGTTGTTGTCCTTCATCGCCCGGCCCGGGGCTACCCGCCGCGCGGTGGTGGCGACGACCTCACCGAGCCGGTCGGCCTCGGCCTGCCATTGCGCATGGGCCTGGGCCCACCGTGCTCGCGCCGCCGCCTTCTCGGCGCGGAAGCCCGCGTAGCCGTTGCCGTAGCGGACGACACGTTGCCGGTCGGCGTCGACCTCCAGCAGGACGGTTGCGACTCGCTCGAGGAAGACCCGGTCGTGGGATACCGCCACCGTCGTGCCGCGACGGGTACGCAGGTGATCTTCCAGCCAGGTGAGGGCCTCGTCGTCGAGATGATTGGTCGGCTCGTCCAGAAGCAGCACCTCGGACCCGGCCGCCAGCACCGCCGCCAGACGTAGCCGGGTCTGTTCCCCACCCGACAGCCCGCCGACCGCGCGGCCACGGTCCACCAGACCCAATCCCAAACCGTGCAGCGCCCGGTTCACCCGGGCATCGGCCTCGTATCCGCCGCGTAGTTCGAATAACGTTGTCAGATCGGCGTATTCGGCCATCCCGGACTCGTCGCCCGCGGCCATCGTGACCTCCAGGCGGCGCATCCGGCGCTCGATTGCGCGCAGCTCACTCAGAGCCCGGTCGATGACCTGCTGAACCGTCAGCTGTGGCGGTAACTGCTCGTCCTGGGCTAGGTAGCCGACGCCACCATCGGCATGGACAACGATCTCGCCCTGGTCGGGCCGCTCCCGCCCGGCGAACAGACGCAACAGGGTGGACTTGCCGGATCCGTTCTCACCGATGATCCCGGTGCGCTCTCCAGCGGCGAGCGCACACGTCACCTCATCGAGAACACGCCGACCGTGGAAGGACTTGCTGACCGCGAGCGCGGTGATCTGCGTAGGCATATGCACACTCCGAAGCATTCGAGAACGGCGCGGCCATCGAGGACCGCAGGGCCGGGTGAACACTTCGAAAGAGCATCAGCAAACCTCACTAGTGCGACAACTGTTGTACTAAGGTAACTCCACAGTCATACCCCGTCAAGCAATCGGACAACCGACGATGAATTCCGCACCGCCACCAGACAGCCTCCTGCCGACCACCGCCGCCCGGCCACGGCCGGGCGGCCGAACCGCCCGCATACGCGCCCAGGTTCTCGAAGCAGTCCACGCGGAGCTGACCGAGAACGGCTACGACGCGCTCACCGTGGACACGGTCGCCGCCCGCGCGGGGGTGCACCGGACCACGGTCTACCGCCGCTGGCACGATGTCGGCGGCCTGATCACCGACGTATTCGCCGCGGCGAGCGATATGGAATGGCACCCCCGCGACACCGGTTCCCTGCGCGGCGACTTGGCGGCACTCAACCAGGAGATCCAAGACTCCCTGACCGAGGAGGCGTCGATCGCGGTGGCGCTGATCGCGGTCTCGTTCCGTTCCGAACAGGCTGCCCGCGCCCTACGACGATTGTGGGAGGACCGGTATACGCAATGCGAGATCATCATCGAGCGAGCGGTCCGGCGCGGAGAAATCCCGCCGACCACCGACGCCCGCGCCCTGCTTATCGCCGCTACCGCACCGCTCTACCACCAGTTGGTACTGCTGCGCACCCCACCCGACCTGCACCTTCCTCACGACGCCGCTATCAGCACCGCACTCGCCGCATCCGCCGGCGCATTCACCAACCCGCGCGCAACAGGCACGACCTGACCGAGCCGCGAACCCGTACCGACATCCCGGTGCCATCAACATCCCCATCGCCGAACTCGCTGAGCGGCTCGCCGAACTCCCCGCCGATCACAACAGCGTCGCCTACTGCCGCGGGACCTACTGCGTCATGGCAACCGACGCTGTCCGCATCGCCAAAACCGCAGGCCGAACCGTTAAACGACTCGACGAAGGAATGCTCGAATGGGCACTGGCCGGGCTGCCGGTCGAAAAGCCCGCATAGTCGGTATACCGAACCATTCTTGGTGACCAGGCTCGTATCGAGGTCGGTGCCGATGGGATGCTAGCGGGCCCGGTCGCGCATCGCGTTCGCCGCCAGTTCATTGCTCGCACAGCCCGATTCCGCCAGTCAGCGACTTGCGCAACACCGTGTGCGTCAACACCACCACGATTTCCGGTCGGCGCGACTTCAGCAGACCGCCCCGACGCGGCGCACGCCGCGCTTATGGTTGTGTACATGACGGCGGCAGATGGCCAAGTCGGCGACGGCGCGCAAGGCGCCATTGCGCACGAGGACAACAAGCGTGCAGCGCACCGCGCGGTGGTGGATCGCCTCCTCAACGGAAACGGCAGGGCGCCTGCGGATCTGCGTGCTCGCGCCTTCCGCAACGCCGATGTTCCCGCACCCCTGGACGCGCTGATCGACACGGTCGCCACGAGGCCGACGCAGGTCACCGACACCGACTTCGCCGCCGCCAAGGCGGCGGGCTTCAGCGAGGACCAGCTGTTCGAGCTGGTGATCTCCGCTGCGGTCGGCCAGTCCACCCGGCTTTACGAGGCGGGATTGACGGCCTTGGCCGAAGCAACCGGCAGTGAGAAGGCCCGATAGTGCGACTGGACATCCTCAACCATGGCTATCGCCCCGGAACCAAAGCGCTGTTCGCCCTCATCCGGATGTTTTCCAGGCAGTCGTTACCCGACGCCGCCAAACTGGTCTTCTACCGGCCCGACTTCTACGGCGCCCCGGCGAAGAAGTTCACTCACGAGGCCATGCGCGGGCCCTCCGCCTGGTCGGTGGCCGACCGTGAGCTGATGGCGGCCTTCGTATCGAAGGTCAACGCCTGCGCGTTCTGCGTCGGCGCACACACCGCGACCTCGGCGCAGGCATACCAGGACGACGCGAAGGTTCGAGCGGTGCTTGCCGACCTGGAATCGGCCCCCATCGACGACGGCCTGCGGGCAACGCTGCGGATGCTCGGCACGCTGCTCCGGCAAGGAACCGTCAGCGTCGAGGACATGCGCACCGTGCTGTCCACGGGCGTCACACCCCAACAGATCGAGGACGCGCTAGCGGTCTGCGCCGCATTCGACACCACCAACCGGCTCGCTGACGCCTTCGACTACGAAGTGCTCAGCCCCGCCGGGTTCGAGGCAGGAGCCAAGTACCTGCTTAAACGGGGCTACCGCTAGCACTGGGGCAGCCTCACGTCAGCTACTGAGGCCGACTGCGGTCGTCGCCTCCTACTCAGCGGCGTGCCGTGGTAGGCGGAACGCGCCGGGGCCGGTCCTCGCGTTTGAGTGGCGGATGCGCAATATTCGAACCTGCGATATTGGGCTGTAGCCGAGACTCCTTGTCTCGCACGAGTTCTCGCCCATAAGACCTTGGGACACGGCTCAGACGACCATGACCCGGCGTCCGCGCGTGTGACCGGCATGGCTGTCGATGTGTGCCGCCGCGGCCTCGGTGAGCGCGTACGACTTCTCGACCGGGATGTGGAGCTTTCCCCGCGAGATAAGGTCGGCGGCCTCGGCGAGCGCTTCCGACACGCTTCCGGCCACCCCGGAGAATCGGACACCGAGCTCCGGCGCACCGAGATCGGCGATGGAGATCACCTTCTGCGGATCTCCGGTCAGTTCGACGAGCTTGCCGATCACGCCCGAGCCGGCCAGATCGAGAGCTGCGTCGACCTGGCCGAGCTGCCGCACCCGTTCGACCCAGCCCGCGTCGTACGTCGTAGCGATGGCACCCAGGCCACGTAGATAATCCTGGTTCGCGGCCCCAGCGGTGCCGATCACCGTGATGCCGCGGTCGCGGGCAATCTGCAGCACCGCAGATCCGACTCCCCCGGACGCACCGCTGACCAGCAGCGTCTGCCCGGACCGCACACCGACCTGGCCGATGATGCGCAGCGCGGTTTCCACCACGGAGGGGTACCCGGCCGCCTCTTCGAATGTCAGACCCTCGGGCATCCGGGCCCAGGCCGACAGCACAGCGAACTCGGCGTAGGTGCTCGAGCCTTCGCCGAACACGTGGTCGCCAATCTCGACCCCTTCGACGCCCGCGCCGACCTCGTCCACCACCCCGGAGGCGTCGAGCCCGACTCCGGCGGGCAACTCGATCGGATGAGCCTTCTGGAACTGGCCTTCACGGACCCTCCAGTCGTGGGGGTTCACGCCCGCTGCTCGCACGGCGATGCGCACCTGACCGGGGCCCGCGTGGGGCTCCTCGGCGTCGACGAGTTGCAGAACATCCGGACCGCCGAACTCGGCGAAGCTCACTCTCTTCATGCGACGAACCGTAACACTAACGGTTAGTGTTTTGAAACCATTATATATTTGCATCTGTTAGTGTTATGGCATGACTGTGCCGCCCGGACGTCGTGAGCGCAAGAAGGCCGCGACCCGCCAGAAGATCGCCGACACCGCCCTGCGGCTCTTCCTGGAACGCGGGTACGACGCGGTGGGCATCCGCGACGTGGCCGCCGAGGCCGACGTGGCCGTCACCACGCTCTTCTCTCATTTCGCCTCGAAAGAGGCCCTGGTGTTCGAGCAGGACGAAGACTTCGAGCAACGCCTCACACGGGCGGTCACCGACCGGGCGTCGCACGAGCCGCTCATCCCCGCACTGCGCCACGAGATCCAGGCCCTGGTACGACATTGCGCGGCGGAGGGCGCTGCCCCGATCTGGCGCATGATCGACCAATCACCTGCCCTGCGGCAATACGAGGAGTCGATGAGGCTGCGCCATGCCGAGTCGCTGGCAACAGCCATCGCTGCCGATCCCGACCTGGCGCAGACCACAACGGCCTGCCGGGCGATCGCGAGGTTCGTGATCGACGCCTTCTCACTGGCCCGTGAGGCGGCCGATCCGGACGCCGCGGTGGACGAGATCTTCCGGATGGTCGCGGCGGCGTGGAAGGTCACCTAGCAGCTAATATTGATCGATCAAATGGCAATACGGTGTAGAGAATTCGTACGCCTCTGATGTCGAGAACGTCCGGCTGGCTTCGTCCCAGGGGCACGAGCGGCCTGCGCGATCCAGCCCGATCCAGCCCGAACCTATTGAAGCCGCCGCGGGCCGATGCCGGTGCACGACCCTCCAGATTGCCGGTGGTATCGGCCAACTCCAGCAGTGCAGTCAACACCCGATCTCAGGTGCCATCGGCGGCGTAGCGCCGATGCCGCTTCCATACCGACTGCCACGGCCCGAACACCTCCGGCAGGTCCCGCCACGGCGTTCGGGTCCGCAACCGGTACAACATCCCTCCATCACCACCCGACTGTTGGCGAAATTACGGCCCACACGCCCTTCGGATTTCGGCAGCAACAGCTCGAGCAACTCCCACCGCGTGTTCTCCGCCATGTGCATCGAGGCCGACGTCGGGTGCATAAGTCATCTAATTATGTTGGGGGAGAGGTGGTTTCGAGTAAGGTGATGAGTTCGTCGATGTAGTCGTGGAACAGGGCGGCCATGTCGAGGCGGTCAGGGTCGAGGAGCCATTGGAGTTGCAGGCCGTCCATCATGGCGAAGATTTGGCGGGCCAGACCTTTGGTGTCGATGTCGGGGCGGAAGTCGCCGTCTTCGATGCCGTCGGATAGTGCCTTGGCGAGGAAGTCTTCCAGGGTGCGATATCGGTTTACGACCCATTCATGTGCGGGGTGGTCGGTGGTAACCGCTTCGCTGGTGACGACGGTGAACAGGCGAATCAGGCCGGGGACGTGCATGTTGTGGTCGACCAGTTGGGCTAAGCGGCGGAGGGCTTGTTTGCCGCGTGGGGGTTGGTCGAATTGGAGGCGGTTGTAGTCGAGTTGGTCTCGGTACTCCAGGACTGCGGACAGCAGTGCCGCTTTGTTGGGGAAATAGTGCAGGAGCCCGGTTTGGGACAGGCCGCAGCGTTCGGCTATCCCGGCGATCGAGGAGTTGCGATATCCATTGTCGGCGAAGGATTTCAGGGCTTGGTCGATGATCTGTTCGCGGCGGATGTCGCCCCGTCTCTGTCGCTGGGGGTGCGGGGTCATGGGCAAGGACTGTAGTCAAGTGCCCTGAGCTGGCAAAATAGCAAATGATAACGGATCTGCAACGTTACCGAGTGGGTACTCGGTATTCTGGCTGTGTACTGACACACTCGAGTCGTCAGTACACAGTTGTACGAGAAAGGGACGCTGATGAGTCGGACTTCGATTACATCGAACACGCTGCGTGGCGCGGCTGGAAAACTCGCCGCATGGGAGGTGGCGCCCGCTGCCGGTGCGGCGGTCCTCGGCACCGCGGTGCTGGTGCCCGGGTTCACCGGGTCCAAGGAAGACTTCGAGGGAATGTTGTTGCCGCTGGCGTCAGCCGGGTACCGGGCGGTCGCTTACGACCAGCGCGGCCAATGGGAGTCTGAGGGGCCGGAGGAGGTTTCCGGCTATTCCATGGCCGACTTCAGTGGTGACCTGCTGGATGTCATCGATCAGCTGTCCCCGGATGCGCCCGTTCATCTCGTCGGCCACTCGTTCGGTGGCTTCGTCGCTCGTGCCGCGTTGATCGCAAGGCCCGATCGGTTCCGCAGTGTCGCCCTGATCGCCTCCGGCCCTTCCTCGGTCGATGACGTCAATTCGCCGGCGTCGCAGCTGGTGGGCCAGCTGGTGGAAGCTGGTGGGCAAGAAGTGATTTGGCAGCAGATGAGCGCGGTGATGACCAGCGCCGGACACGTGCTCGCGCCGGAGCGGGCGGAGTTCATGCGCAACCGGATCCTGCAAACCAAGAAGGCGAACATGATGGGCATTTTGAACGTCATGGCGCAGGCGCCGGCGCAGGATCCTGCCCTGCTGCGTGCCGCTGGTGTGCCGATGCTCGTCGCTTACGGCGACACTAATGATTTGTGGGCCCCGGCGACCCACCAGAAGCTTGCTGAAGAATTGCAGGCTAGGACTGCGGTGTACCCAGGTTCGGGACATGTGCCGAACGAAGAGGTCCCCGAAAAGGTAAGCGCGGACCTGGTGAACTTCTGGAGTCAGCTGGCATGAACGACGTGGTCGACGAACTGCTCGCCAAACTCGACTTACCGGCAAAGGTCAAGCTGATTTCGGGCTCGAACTTCTTCCGGTTCGCGGGTGCGGCGAGCATCGGGCTGGAGGAGATGCCAGTCTCCGATGGCCCGTCCGGGGTGCGTGGCGAACTGTGGGACGAGCGTGATTCCTCGGTCAGCCTGCCATCGGGTACGGCTCTAGCCGCCACCTGGGATCGGGAACTGCTGACCGAGATCGGCGCGCTCATCGCCGCCGAGGCGCGCCGCAAGGATGTGTACGCGGTGCTCGGCCCGACCATTAACCTGCACAGATCCCCAGTCGGCGGACGGCATTTCGAATGCTTCTCCGAGGACCCCATGCTGACCGCCGAGATGGCCGACAGCTATGTGCGCGCGGTCCAGGCACACGGCGTGAGTGCGTGCCCGAAGCATTTTGTCGCCAATGATTCCGAAACCGAACGCTTCAGCGTGGATATTGTCGCCGCCGATCGCGCGCTGCGTGAGCTGTACCTGTACCCGTTTGAGCGTTCGGTGCAGGCCGGTGCGTGGATGATCATGTCCGCCTACAACTCGGTGAATGGCGTCACTATGACCGAGAACGATCTCCTCGACGAGCCGCTGAAGGGGGAGTGGGGATTCGATGGTGTCGTCGTATCCGATTGGACCGCAGTACGTTCCACCGCCGGTGCGGCCAAGAGCAATGACATCGCCATGCCCGGACCGTGGGAGCTCTGGGGCGCGCCCCTGGAAGAAGCGGTACGCAAGGGCGAGGTGCCGGATTCGGCGATTGACGAAAAGGTCCGCCGCATACTGCGATTCGCTGTTCGCGTCGGCGCGCTGAATGGAATACCCAGGAAGACAACATCTTTCACTGATGAAGCTGCGCAGCGTCTAGTGCGTGAGGCCGCCGCCAAGGCGATGGTGCTGGTATCCAATGACGGCACCCTGCCCTTGCGCAAGCCTGCCCAGGTCGCCCTGCTCGGGAGTGCCGCCGCCGAACCGCGTTTCATGGGTGGTGGCAGTGTGACCGTCATTCCGGTCCACACCACATCGCCGGTCCAGGGCCTGTCGGAGGTGCTGCCCGTGGTGTACACCCCAGGTGTTCACCTGAGCGAGAACCTGATTCCAGTGCCGTTGGAGCTGGTCACCGATCCAGAGACCGGCACGCCAGGGCTGTCGATGCGATACCTGGACGACGATGGCGTATTCGACACCGAGCACCGCACGGCAGGCAACATTCTGCTGTTCGGCAGCTCGAATTCCATGCGGGCCAAAGCTATTGAACTGCGGGGCCGGTTGCACATCGATGTCGCTGGCGAATGGCGGATCGGTCTCGCTGCGGTCGGCGCGCTACGTCTGGAAGTCAACGGCGAGACCGTAATCGATGAGACCGTGCTGCCCGAAGGCGACGATCCCCTCGACATGCTGATGAATCCGCCGCAGCGCTTCATCACTCGCGCGTTCGCCGCAGGCGATGAGCTGGATGTGCTGATCCAGATCATTCCGGCCAGCGGCCTCCCCGCGGTGGGCATCACCTTCGCGATCGGTCGTCCGCGCCGGGCCGCCGACGAAGAGTTCGCTGCCGCAGTCGAATTGGCGCGCAACTGCGAGGTCGCGGTGATTGTGGTCGGCACCACCGAGCAGATCGAGTCCGAGGGCTTCGACCGCACCGATCTGCGTCTTCCAGGCCGTCAGGACGAACTGGTCGCCGCCGTTGCCGCGGTCAATCCGCGCACCATCGTGGTGGTGAATTCCGGTTCCCCCGTGGAGATGCCGTGGCGCGACGACGTCGCGGCCGTGCTGCTGGCCTGGTTTCCCGGCCAGGAATTCGGTTCGGCGCTGGCCGACGTGCTGACAGGTACCGCCGAACCCGGCGGTCGCCTGCCCACCACCTGGCCCAAAACCATGGCCGATGTGCCGGTGCTCGACACCAAGCCAAATCCGGACAACACTCTGCCATACAGCGAGGGCATCCACATCGGCTATCGTGCATGGCTGAAAGCCGGTGTCGCACCGGCGTACCCGTTCGGACACGGCCTCGGTTACACCGACTGGTCACTAGAGGACCTAAAGGTGTCGGGTCACACCGCGATCGTTACCGTCCGCAATATCGGCGACCGGGCGGGCCGTCAGGTGGTACAGGCGTATCTGTCTCGTCAGGACAGTGCCGTCGACCGCCCGGTGCGCTGGCTTTCCGGATTCGCAGTCGTCGAAGCAGAAGCAGGCGAATCCGTCACCACCGCAATCGAATTGCCGCAACGGTCGTTCGAGCACTGGACCGAGCAGGGCTGGACCACCGAACCCGGCGCGTTCACCCTGCACCTCGGAACGTCGGTGACCGCACTACCGCTGACCGCTGAAATCGTCTGATCATGTGAATCAGTCGGCAGCTCGGGTGGATCGTAGGGCCTGTTTCAGCTGTTCCACCGTCGGGGCTCCGGATGGGCCATTGGGGCCGTGGTAGATCCGGCAGGCTGCCGCCGTGGTGGCAGCACTGGGTTCGGCGAAGGGGTCGCGGCCATCGATCAGGATCGTCGGGGAACCGGTGAAACCCGCTCGCTCGGCCTCGGCCTCGTCGGCGATGATCCTGGTAGTGATGGCGATATTGCTCATGTCGACTTCGGTCAGCGCCCGTTGTAACCGGTCGAGGGCGAGCTGCCGGTTGGCGCAGTCGGCGACAAGCAAGACCTCGACCCTGATCGTCTCGCCTCGGGGGCTGTCCAACGCCGACATCATGCCGCAGACTCGGAACGGGCCGAGCTCGGAATCCGGGACATCACAATGCCTTTCGGTCGGTCACAGCGGCCGCTGTCGTCCGCGCCGGGCCAGCAATCAGCGGCGGCGAGGGCGGCCGGTGACGGGCAGCTGGTGTCGCCGCGCGGGGCGCTACGGCGGCACACGATGCCGGCGACTACCAGCGCGGCGATCGGTCTGCCCACGAGCCTAGCCGGTCAGGCTGTTGAGCAGCAGTCCGACCAGCAACACCGCCGACAGGCACGTGCACAGCGGGGTCTGCGACCACGGAGGCGAAACCGAGTTCGCGGGGGAGGGCGCCGCCTACGCCCGGGACAACACTGGCAAATGCCGATGGGAGGGCGCGTGTCGGCGGTGGCAGTAGGGTTGGCAAGCGATGGACGAAGTGAATTCAGACCTGGGCGTGCCAACCGAAGCGCTGTTCATCGGGGGCCGGTCCGGTGTGGGGAAGAGCAGTGTCGGCAACGAGATTCATGCACAGCTGTCGGCTGCCGGAGTCCGACACTGCCTGATCGAGGGCGACTTTCTCGATATGGCGCACCCGCCGACATGGGAGCACGGGCTGGCGGAGCGGAACCTCGCTGGGATGTGGGCCAACTATCGCGCGCTCGGGTATCGGCGAATGATCTACACCAACACAGCCTGTGTTCTGGGTGAGGTGATCGACCAGCTGACCGCAGCTATGGGGGATAGCCCCAATGTCATCAGCGTCCTGCTGACCTGCACGGACGATACTGCTCTCCGACGTCTTTCTCAGCGTGAGATAGGTTCTGCTCTTGACGCGCACTTCGAACGCAGTGCCACCATGGCTCACCGACTGAACAGCGGTTGCCCGCGCCAGGTCCACCGAGTCGCGACCGATGACCGTTCTATTGCCGAAATCGCCGCGGAGATCATTGGACTCGCGAACTGGCTTCCACCCGAGACCCGATCGGTTCGCTGACCCGAGCTACCCTCAGGCCGTCGCTCGGATCGACTCACGCTGAACTATCGGACTACCGCAAAAAGCCTGCATATCGCGGTGAGGATCTCGGTCGGCGAAAACTACCGTGATCTCGCCGCCAGTCGGGCCCGCGACGAGCTGGTGGTGACCTGAAGTGGGAGGCGGTCGGACTCGATCATCACTTACACCGGAACCAGCCCGCAACCACAGCGGGTCTCAATCCTCGAACGCCGATGGGAGGGCAGGCCCAGATATTCGCGAGGCTAACGCAACGCGGTCAGATACCTCGGCCGCTGCCACAGCTCGGCAAGCTCGTCGGGAAGCTCCGGAACCGATCGACCGTAGGCTGAGGCCAGCTCGGCTGGACTGAAAGCCCGTACCGACCAGCCTCTTTCGGCCAACCACTGCGCCGGATCGGCCCGCTCGTCGTCGTAGAACAGCTCGGTCAGGTCGATATCGCCGAACAGGTTCTTGTCGAAATACTTCGACTCGACGGTCGCGAAGCGTTCGACATCGGTTCCCGCCACGAAGCTCTCTACACCAACGCGACTGCCGAGCGCGGACAGCTCGTCGATCTGCTCGAACAATGCGTCCTGCGCCGTACCGGGAAGGTATGGCAGCAGCCCTTCCGCCGACCATGCGGTAGGCCTGTCGGGGTCGAAGCCCGCCTTTTCGAGGGCAGTAGGCCACTCATCCCGCAGGTCTACCGCCACCGCTCGTCTATCAGCCTTCGGTCGCGCATCGTGCTCGGTGAGCACCTTCTCTTTGAACTCCAACACCTTCGGCTGGTCGACCTCGAACACCCTGGTACCCGCCGGCCAGTCGAGGCGGTACGCCCGCGCATCCAGCCCCGCGGCCATGATCACTGCCTGCCGCACCCCGCCCTGGGCGGCCGACAAAAAGAACTCGTCGAAGAACCTCGTCCGAAAACCCATGAACCCGGGAACCAGCGGCGTACCGGCCAGCGCGGAGGGGTCGGCCAACAACCCGATGAAGTGCGGTTCACCTGCGGCCTCGACGAACAGCGGCGCGTAATCGTCGCGGATCAACGGATTGGGATCGGCCGTCTCCAACGCCCGAAACGTCGCGACCCCCAACGCGGTGCGCCCCACACTACTGACTATGTCCCACGTGTCTCCATCAGTTCGCATAACCCAACCACCTTCCGATCTTGTTGCTGGATGTGGACGTGAGAACTAACAGGCAGGATGTCGAAAGGCGTCAGGGACTCGCAGCCCTCATCTAATTGCTCGCCCGCACCAGCCATGAACACCCGACTGTTCGGTATTCTATGCCGCCCCGGCCGCCTCCTCACTGATGCAAGTTCCGGTTTCGTGGTTGGAGTTGGTCGCTTGAAAGAACATGTGGTTTTGTCCGAGGACGAGCGTGAGACGCTGCTGGGTGCGCCCAGGCGGGTGGGCGGTCGAACAAGGAGGTGGCCGTCGAGTTGGGGATCTGACCGCAGACGGTGACCGAGTGGCGGAAGCGGTTCCTGGACAAGCGGATTGATGGGTTGAGCGACGATCCGCGTCTCGGCGCCCCGCGCAAGATCACCGAAGAGCAGGTCGAGGCGGGATGCTATTGCTCTGCCTCCAGTTGTGGACGGCTGCCACCAGATCCGCGATAAATCGAGGGTTGATCTCCAACTGTGGGTCAAGAAGTGGCCTCGAGCGCCAGAATGGACGTATGTGATTGCCGCCGATTCTCGCGCGGCAATGAACAAGCGCTGGTCGGAGGATGGAAGTGGTACCGAAAGAGCCGGAGTCACCGGTCTCGCAGCTCGAACGGGTCGAGCTCGTGCTGGGGGCCGTCGAGCTCGAAGGCTATATGACACTTTCGCAGATATCGGCCGCGACCGGGATCCCGCGTTCCTCTGCGCACCGCCTCCTCGAACGTATGGTGAAGCTCCGGTGGCTACTGCGGGTGGGGGACTGCTACGAGCTGGGCACTCGGATATTCGAGCTGGGCTCGGAAGCCGTGCGAAATCACTGGTTCCATCGCATCGCTTACCCGTATCTCGCCGAATTGCAGGAACGTACGCAGTTGGTTGTACATCTCGCGTATCTCGACGGTAGCGACGTCGTGTACTGGGATAAGCTGCCCGGCACGACCGGTGGTCGTGTCCCGACGCGCATCGGTGGGCGACAGCCGGCGCACCGCACAGCTTTGGGTAAAGCACTGCTGGCGGCCGAGCCTGACAGGTGTCTCAAACATCCCGGATTCGACTCGATGAAACGCAGTACACCTATCACGATCACCGACCGCGACGAACTCGCTCGGGAAATCGTCAAGGTTCGTAACGACGGGGTAGCCTTCGACCGCGGTGAAGCATTGGTCGAGATCGGGTGCGTCGCGGCGACAGTCAGCGCAGGGCACGCCAATACGAGCGATGGATACACCACCACAGCGGCGATTTCGATCTGCGGCCCGCTCCGGCAAATCGGAAACGAACTCGTCAACCCGTTGCGCGCTGTGGCCAACAGGATCACGCGGGCCGCAACTGTGAACCCGATGATCGATTCACGAGATGAGTTGGCCCGAGACCTTACCTCGCCGGTGACATCGCAGCTCGATTTCCGCTGCGTTTCCGATGAGCGGGAGCGGCTGTAGGAATCGATCACAGCGCAGCAGCATCATTCCTTTCCACGGCTTGCGCGTAGGGCGTTATCTACGCCCCCGCGGAAAGGATGAGCACATGCCGGAGATCAAGAGCCTCGGCTACATCAATATTCAGACCACCCGATCCGGATCGCTGGCGTGCCTTGGCATTCGATGTGCTGAGCCTGTCCGCGCACCCGGTGGCTGGGACATCGAGTACGGCTGTGCCGTAGCGCCGTGGGCCCTCGATCGAAGTGTCGATCCATTTCAGCGAACATAGGAGTAAGCGATGACCGAGTCGGTCCTCGATCGAATCATGGAGCATCAAGACGACCTGCGTAAGGGCGGACCGGAGGCGGATCAGCTAGGGCGCCTTACTGATTCAACCGTCGAAACGATGAAGGCCGCGGGGGCGGTGAAGATGCTGCAGCCGAAGACGCACGGCGGCCTCGAGGCCGGCGTGCGGGAATTCGCCGAAACCGTGATGGCCGTGGCGGCGCTCAATCCGCCCGCAGGCTGGGTGCACGGTGTCGTCGGTGTGCATCCATGGCAGCTTGCGATGGCGGATTCTCGTATGCAAGAGGAGGTTTGGGGTGCAGACGACAATACGTGGATAGCGTCACCGTACATGCCGAACGGCTCGGCGATCCCAGTGGAGGGCGGCTACCGGATGAGCGGCCGCTGGAGCTTCTCCTCGGGAACCGACCATTGCCAATGGGCATTTCTGGGTGCGATGAAGTGCGACCCGGACGGCAACGTTGTCAATCCGCCGACCATGTTGCACGTCGTTGTTCCGCGCGGCGAATACTCGATTATCGCGGACTCGTGGGATGTCGTGGGCCTGAAGGGTACTGGCTCAAAGGATCTCGTGATCGAGGATACGTTCGTTCCGGAGTACCGGGTTATGGAATACGACCGTCTGCTCGATGGCAGCCTGGTCCGTGAGGCCGGGTTGTCTCAGACTCTGTACCGGATGCCGTGGTCATGCATGTTCCCACTCGGTATCACTGCCGCCACGATCGGAATCTGCGAAGGTCTGCTGGCCGAGGCGATGAACTACCAGCGGCAGCGCATCAATGCGCAAGGAACTGCTGTCAAGGACGACCCCTACACGTTGTATGTCATGGGCGACGCGGCGGCGCAAATCAAGTCGGCGCGGGAAGGGCTGATCACCAACGCAGAGCAGATCTGGGATCTTGTCGATGCGGGCAAGGAGGTCACGTTCGAGCGCCGAGCCGCCGGGCGGCGCGACCAAGTACGTGCCGCATGGCAGGCGGTGCGCGCGGTTGACGACATATATCCACGGTGCGGGGGAGCCGCGCTGCGCATGGACAAACCGCTTCAGCGGTACTGGCGCGACGCGCATGCCGGTCTGCACCACGCCATTCACGGCCCGGGCACGGTGTACCACGCCGCGTCGCTGAGCGCACTCGGTGTCGAGCCGCAAGGTCCGTTGCGGGCGATGATCTGAACGCGCCGCTGGATCAGAGTCGGTGCCGGCCCTGAGGCATCTCACCCGCCACATTGAATGCGCCCGGCCGAGAGCATCGCGCCAGACCACGTCAAGTGCGGGTGGCCGCGCTACCTCGGGGGAAGTTCGGGCAGGAAGTCCTCGATCAAAGCATTGATCATGGGTGGGTTTTCGAGGGCGGCTAGATGTGCGACGCCGTCGAGTACCTGGAACGTCGAGTTGGGTATCGCGTCGGCCATCGCGCGGGTCTCGGCATTGGGAAAGGTCGCGTCCTCGACGCCGGCAATCACCAGGACCGGGGTCGTGATCGTCGCGAACAACGCTCGCTGATCGACACGAGCCGGCACGACCGACTCGATGGCGTACGCAACCGACGAGACATCGGCCGACCGCACGGACTTTCGAACGAACGTCACGACATCGGGTCTCGTGCGTAGGGTCGTCGGTCCGAGAAAAGCGGTCAACGCAGAGCGCGTCAGCGGTCCGCGGAACCCACCGAGTATCTTGGCCAAGCGCAATAACGCACCGAACTCGATCCGCTGCCTGCGCCCGGCGGGCGAGGCGGTGCAATTCATCAGCACGGCGCTCCCGACCCGATCGGGATGGCGCGCGGCGAACGTCCCGCCGATCATTCCGCCCCAGGAGTTGCCGAGCACGTGCGTCACCTCGATCTGCAGTGCATCGAGGATGTCGATAATGCACTGGGCGCATTCATCGAAGCTGAATATCTTCGACAATGGTTCGCTGCCTCCGTGGCCCGGTGGATCGACCAGAATCACGGTGTAGTGCTTTGAAAAGTATTCGGCTTGCGCGGTCCACATATCGCCGGTCATCAATAGGCTGGGCCAGCACAATATGGCCGGACCCGAGCCGGTGACTCGGACACGAACAGTGCCCAGAACAGTGGCCACCGCCTGTTCGACAAAGGGCGGAAAACTCATCAATGACTCCTTGTTCCACTCTGCGGTTCCACTCGACATCGGGCCCAGCACCGCCAAAGACGCTGCGGCGGATACTGTTCCGTCAGGTGTGGGCCGGTGTCGCTCAGTGGGCGCCGGCGAGGCTGTAGCAGAAAACGAATGGTTGCGTGCCGTTGTTGAACCAGGCGTGCGCGGAACCGTTCTGGATCACGCAGTCACCGGGATGCAGCGGCACCTCGCCCCCATCGTCGGTGCGCAACAGGCCCTCGCCGGACACCACAACCACGAAATCGACGGTCTGGGTCGTATGCACGCCCGGCATCGTCTCGTTGAAGGTGGCCATCATGCCGGGAAGCTTCTCGTCAGCCTCCGCGACGGCGGCGACCATGGCCTCGGCAGGCAGATTCGCAGGGGGTTCATATGTCAAGCCGGGAGGAACGGAAATGAAACCGAAGCGGAGGCCGCCGGGACCGGGAAAGAACATGCCGTCCGCGGGCCCTTGCGAGGCGGTTACCGGCAGCGTCGGTGCCTCGTCCAATTCCCACATCCGGTGCACTTGCGCTCCTGGCATCAGTGCGATGGTGATCGGTTCGACGCTTTCGTCGGAAATGACCCGCGTTGCGCCGGACTCATTGCGGCCCATGACTATCCTGCGCATAGTTGCTCCCTCAGTGTCGGTGGTGGTCTTGGTTGGTGACGATATGGGCGCTGCGGGTACCTCAGTTGTCGGTGGGCGCAGCAAATTTGCGGTGACGCGCACACTGTCGCCTGCCCAGGCCGCGCCGAGACGCTCTATCCTGTGGTCACACCACCACAAGGTAGGGAAAGTGGGTGCCGGTGCGAGACCGAGCCGTATTCGTCGAATCCGCGACGACACACGCCGTCACACCGGGGGAACGCGCGGACTATTGGTCCGAAGTGATCAACTCCTACCATTGCCGCCTCGGCTACACCTTTCCGCGCCGAAGCAATTTCGACGGCCGCACCACGGTGCGGCGCACTGCCAACTATCAGCTCGTCGGCTGGGAGTCCGATGCGGTGACCTACTACCGCACGGCCGGACACGCGCGCGTTGACTCCGACGACGATTACCGGCTGCTGCTGCCTATCAACGGGCACATGGGACTCTGGCAGGCAGGCGATTACGCGCGCCTGCCACCTGGGGTCGGTTGCCTGGTGACCATCGACAAACCCTTCGCCTTCGCTCTCGACGAGGCCACCAAAGGCATGCTGATGACCATCCCGCGGCGCGAGGTCGCCGCCCGCTTGGATCGCGGCGCACGGCCGGTCCAGCCCACTGACCTCACCTCGGGCCTGGGTCGGGTTGTCGCCGACCTCGCCTCCGGCTTGTTCGCCGAGGGCGCCGTCCTCACCCAGCACCAGTTCGACACCGCCGCGGCGCGCCTTGTCGAGCTGCTGTGCATGCACATCGTCGGTGAGCAACCCACCGGACCGAGCCATCTCGCGGATCTGGAAATCGCTGTCCGACACTACGTTCGAACCCACGCCGACGACCCCGAGCTGACCGGTGCGACAATCGCGCGTGCCCTCGGCTGGTCGCTGCGGCAAATCCAACTAACGCTCCAGCACGCCGATACCACCCTTCGCGAAATCATCAAGGAAGAACGTCTGCAACTGGCGTATTCACGCCTGTCCAGTCCCGTGTATCGCGACTGGAGTATCGCGGCCCTCGGTCTCAGCTTGGGTTTCGGCTCGGCGAGCGCGTTCAGTACTGCCTTCCGTCTGCGCTTCGGCGTCAGCCCCCGCGACATCCGGCACCGGTAGGTCGCCCCGCCGTGCCACACAGACAATTTCCGGGCAAGCCACTGAGACTGACTCACCGCACGAGTGGCCCATCATTGAACACATGAGCATGGAACGGATTACTCAGTCAGAGCACTCTTTTCGCACGCGTGAGGCTTACGATCGACTTGCGACGGTGTGGTCTGCCACCACAGATGACGGCCCCTATAACGGCTGGCTCGAGCGACCGGCGCTTCGGTCGTTGGTTCCCAGGCCGCTCGACGGACTGACAGTCCTCGACGCGGGCTGTGGGGCAGGAGCCCAGTGTGAGTGGCTCCTGTCAGAGGGCGCGGATGTTATCGGCTTCGATCTGAGCCCTGTGATGGTCGTCGAAGCCAGGGCCAGGTGCGAAGGCAGAGGCCATTTCTTCGAGGCCGATCTCGCGCAGCCGTTGGAATTGGCTCCTGCGTCAGTGGACGGGATTACCAGTTCGCTTGTGCTGCACTACCTATACGACTGGCAGGTCCCACTTCGTTCCTTCGCCCAGATCCTGCGCCCAGGTGGCTGGGTAGTGCTTTCCGTCGACCACCCGTTCGCGCCGGCCCTCGCTGGTCAATGTGGCACATACTTCGACACAGAGCTCCTCTCCGACACGTGGACGAAAGCCACTGTCGAGGTGACCCAGCACTTCTGGCGACGGCCGCTGGCCGCCGCGATGGCGGAGTTTTCGGCGGCTGGTTTCGTGATCGACGGGATTGCGGAGGCGCAGCCATCACCGGGTGCTGTGGAGCGGTTCCCCGACGATCTCGGTCCACTGACCGGTATTCCGAGCTTCATCGTCTATCGACTCCGGTTGGGCTGAGCGGACCAGGTCGGCCGCGATAGGAAATGAAGCAGGAGGGTCCGCATCAGAAGCCGCGGAACACTCCATCCGCGTCGACATTGGTGGAGAAGTCCTCGAAGTCCATGTTCGCCAGCGACAGGTTGTTCTCTACAGCCGGCATTTCGCTGGGTACCACGCGGAAAGTTTGAAAGCCCACCACGTCTGCGTTCCCCCGGCTCGTATCCACGACGAGAATCGGATGTTCGGGATCGGTGACCGCTCGCTTGTCAACCAGGAACAGGTAGTAGGGCGGTGGCGCGGGAAGAAGGCTCTCCAACTTCTCCACCGTCAGCGCTTCGAAGCGACGGTCGTCGACCGGCGTGATGCCCGCGTACGCGAGTATCCCGCCACCGAGATCCCACGGCTGCGTGGCCGCGTCCAGAGTTTCGGCCCAGTCGTCATCGTCGGCGAAATCGGTTCTAATGAACAATGATTCGCCGTCTGGCAGCAGCAGCATCACGTTTTCCTGCCTCGCCGAGGTCGGTCCCTTATCGCCCGAACACACGGCCAACGCAATCACGGCCAATGCAGTAACCGCCACCGGACCGAACCTCACGGGCAGGAAGCCTACCCGCATCCCGAGCCTGGCTACGCGACCGTGCGAATAGCTGCCGGACCCACTGGCGGACTGGGTCTCCGATCGAGATTTCGGTGCATACTCGGCCTGCCGGCCCTGCGGTCTGGCCAGTCCGGAGCGCGCTCAGGTGAGCGTGGTCGGTATTGCGGTATTCGTCTGTCACCTACTTGGCCACTTGCCGCCGGTATTGCGAATCCCTCCGGGAGGATCGTCGCCGTCGTCGGCGAGGCGCTGGATTCCTAGTTTCTCGGCGAAGATGTGACGCTGGACGATCCATCCTGCCACCGATAGGGCTATCCAGGCCAGGGTTGCTGAGACCTGCTGCCATCCTGGGGCCGGGGCGCGCAGAAACGACAGCGATTCGCTCATCCGGCCCAGGCCGCTGAGCACCATGCTGGCGCCACCGATCGAGGTCAACCACAGTAGTGCGCGAGCGCGGAACTTTTCCGCCAGGAACGCACCCGCCACGCATACTGCGAGCGTGACGATCATGCTCAATGCCCAGTTCTTTTCTCCGGGTTGTAGGACCGTGGCTAGTTTCGCGCCGGCCATCGCGCCGGTGAGTCCGCCGATGAAGTAGGTCGCGAACCGGAAGACCAGTGTGGTGATGACCCACGCCGACAGTCCCCCGATGAGCCCGAACAGCAGCAGGACCCAGAACGAGGGGTTGAACATGTCTGCGATCAACCACCCGAGTCCGAACCCGATCGCCAGGATTCCGAGGTGCACCGATCGTATTCCGTAGAAACACAGGAGCGCACCGACCGCCGCTACTACAACGCCGTTCATCCGGACTCCCTTTCGCCGCCAGCCGTTCCGGCGCTGCCCTTTGTCGGGCTACCCGCTTCCTACCGATCTTTCGGTACCGCCGTGGATTCGTCGTTGTTCGACTTAAGCGCACCTGTTTGAGGCAGCGGCGCCGCGCTGCACCAGCCCTGGACCGGCTGTAGGGCCACCGTCAGCATCAAACGCCAGAAACGTCGGACCGACCATTCCTGCGAACGATTTCAGTCCTGCGATGGTGACGACCATCGCGGCCAGTGACAGCAGCACGATCAACCCACATGGAATCGACCATGACGGCACCGGCGAACCCGCTGACGCGCAGTCAGGGATTCGCATGGACGCTCCTTCCTCGGGCGCCGACGTCCTAGCGGTGAACTCCATCGTGGACTGTTCGACGCTAGAAAACGTGGGGTCGATCGGGCTCACCCATTGCGGGTGAATTTCCGGCGGCATGGGGTGCCCGCATACGGTCGCGCGTCGAGCGTTCCGGCGGCGGAAGCCTCACCGAAGTTGATGGACCTGACCACTGCCCTGGCCACACAGTGGTTGCCGCACCCATGGTGGTCAACGCACTGTCGACGCTGTGGGCAGGCCAGATCGCCGCCGCGGCACGCGACCGGCCGCACGATGCGCCAAAGTCATCGACGTCACCCTGCGACACATTTCGGGTGAAATGAGCCTGCGTGCGTGACCGACACAATTCACCCGAATCGGGTGAGGTGCGACCTCGGGAGAGTTCATAGCGTTCCTGGTACGCCTAGGAGCGGCACGCGTCGAAGGTCGAGGGCGGTGCGCAATAACCGATCTCTACTGAAGGCCGAATCGGCGGCGATCTCACCGGAACTCGAACACTCCGCCGACCGCAGTCGCACCGCAGCGCCTCGTTCCGCTTATATCCGCCTCGATTGAGGAGCAACTAGCCATGTGGGATTCGTTCTGGGACGTCGTGTGGACGACGCTGCTGATCTTCGCCTTCGTCGCGTATCTGATGATCCTGTTCGCGATTCTGGTTGACCTGTTCTGGCGTGACTCGAAGACCTCGGGCTGGGTCAAAGCCGTATGGATGGTGCTTCTCATCATCATTCCGTATATCACCGCGCTGGTATATCTCATCGCTCGCGGCAAAGGCATGGCCGAACGTGCCAGGGAATCCCATATCAGGGAAAAGCAGCAGACCGATTCCTACATCCGGGAGACCGCGGGTCGTTCACCCGCCCAGGAGATCGCCGAAGCCAGGAAATTGCTCGACAGCGGCACTATCACCGAAGCGGAATTCGCCTCGCTCAAAGCCAAAGCCCTCAGCTGACGTTGTCGGTGACGGATTCGGCTCGTCGTTCCCACCGGATCCGGTCGACCGCGTCTTCGACCACGGCGCCCCGACCGACGTGGCCTGGCTGACCGACATCACCTATACCTCACCTGCGGGCAGGGGGCATGTTCCTGTGCGCGATCCGCGACGGGCATCATCCGCCCGACGGTGTCCGCCGAGGAACTCGGGATCGAGCGCCTCGTGGACGACGACCAGCGTCAGCGCAACGGTGGTTGGCCCACGGGATAGCGGCTACTTCTCGGGCGGCGTCTGCAGCGCGGGGAACCAGACGTCGGTGAGGACCGCGGCGGCCTGCGCGGCAGGTACGTCGATGGTGCCCTGCATGGCCCAGCGGGTGAAGAACCGTTCGAGCTGGGCCACCAGCAGTTCGATCCGCAACCGGGCCTCGTCACGGCGCTGTTCGGGCCAGCGAGCGAGGTAGGCGGGCATGCTGTTGGCCAGGGTCATGATGCCCTCCCGTGCCACCGCGCGGAACTCGGGCTCGACCGCGGTGGCCTCGTCCCAGGCGGGCAGCATGTCCTTGTTCGCGAAGAACCAGTCGAGCGCGCGGGTCATCCAGTCGCCGAACTCGGCGCGCGAACCGGTGGTGAGCACCCGGTCGAGGTCGGCGTAGAACAGCTGGACGCTGGTCAGCGTGCCTTCGTTCGCAATGGCGCGCAGCACTTCCGGCTTGCCGGTGAAATGCAGGTAGAACGTCGCCCTGCTGCAGCCGACTGCGGCGGCGATGTCGTCGACGCGGACGTCGGAATAGCCCTGGGTCTCGAACAGGGTGCGTGCCGTTTCGACGATCCGAGCTTTGGTGAGGCGTTTCTGTTCGTCGCGTAGCGAGCCGCGGCGAGCGGCGGGTCCGGTCGTCATGCGTCCATATTAGACGATCTGATCATTCACTAGACACAACGTCTAGTGAGATTCTATTCTGTGGTTCACGTCACTTCGGCTGGGGCATCGACGCCCGGCCGCTCAGGAGTTGTAGATGGATATACGCGAATTGCCCAGGGTCTGCGTCATCGGCGCCGGTCCATCGGGTATCACCGCTGCCAAGCGCCTTGCCGAGTACGGCATTCCGTTCGACTGCTACGAGGCCTCCGACGAGGTCGGCGGTAATTGGTACTTCAAGAACCCCAACGGGATGTCGGCCTGCTATCAGAGCCTGCACATCGATACCTCGAAGTATCGCTTGCAGTTCGAGGACTTCCCCGCACCTGCGGACTGGCCCGACTTCCCGCACCACTCCCAGTTGCTGCAGTACTTCAAGGATTACGTCGACCACTTCGGCCTGCGTGATCGCATCCGCTTGAACACCCTGGTCATTGCCGCCGAACGTGACGACGACGGCCGGTGGCGGGTCACCACGAACACCGGCGACACCGCGGTCTACGACGCGCTGATCGTCTGCAACGGCCACCACTGGAACCCCCGATTCCCCGACTACCCTGGTGAATTCGACGGTGTGCTGATGCACAGCCACGCCTACAACGACCCGTTCGATCCGGTCGATATGCGCGGCAAGCGGGTCGTGGTCGTCGGCATGGGCAATTCCGGCCTCGACATCGCCTCGGAGCTCTCCCAGCGGTTCATCGCCGAGAAGCTGTTCGTCTCGGCCCGGCGCGGAGTCTGGGTGCTGCCCAAATACGTGAACGGTCAAGTGGGCGATCGTCGTTCGATGCCCTCCTGGATTCCGGAGAAGATCGCGCTGAAGCTCAAGCAGCGGTTCGTGCGCAAGAACCGTGGCGAGATGCAGAACTACGGCCTGCCCGCCCCCGATCACGAACCGTTCGAGGCGCACCCATCGGCGAGTGAGGAATTCCTGCACCGCGCCGGCTGCGGTGACGTCGAGTGCAAGCCCGCGATCACCCGATTGGACGGCGACACCGTCCATTTCGCCGACGGCAGCAGCGAGCAGATCGACGTTGTCCTGTGCGCGACGGGCTATCACATCAGCTTCCCGTTCTTCACCGAACCGGCGCTGGTGCCCGACGCGGCCAATCGGTTCCCGCTGTTCCAGATGATGATGAAGCCCGGCGTGGACAATCTGTTCTTCCTCGGGCTGGCCCAGCCGATGCCGACCCTGGTCAATTTCGCCGAGCAGCAGAGCAAATTGGTCGCCGCCTATCTGACCGGGCGCTACCACCTGCCGCCGCGCGAGCAGATCGACCAGGTCTTGCGCGAGCAGGAGGCCAAACGCGCAGGGCGGTACTACGATTCGCCGCGCCACACCATCCAGATCGAGTTCGAGTCGTATGTGCGCTCGATGCGCAAGGAAATGGATCGCGGCGCCAAACGCGCTGCCTCGGCGGGTAATACGCTGCCGGTGCCCGCTCGCGTAGCGGCAGGAGTGCGGCCGTGAGTGCTTCGGGTTTCTGTCGTGACGAATTGGGCGGTGTGCGTGAGGTATTCGAGGAACAACTCGACTCAGGCGCGGAACTGGGCGCGGCACTGTGCGTCACCGTGGACGGTGATCCGGTCCTGGACCTGTGGGGCGGCCATGCCGATCCCGCGCTGACCACGCCGTGGCGCGCCGACACCCTGGTCAACGTGTTCTCGGTAACCAAGACGATGACCGCGCTATCGGCGCTGCTGCTGGTCGATCGGGGTGAACTCGACGTCGACGCCCCCGTGGCCCGCTACTGGCCCGAGTTCGCGGCCAACGGCAAGGCGGGCATCGAGGTCAGGCACCTGCTTTCGCACACCTCGGGCGTCTCCGGCTGGGAACGGCCGATCGAGCTGGCCGACATCTACGACACCGAAGCCGCCGCGGCCCGGCTGGCAGCCCAGCAGCCCTGGTGGGAACCCGGCACCGCCTCGGGCTATCACGCGCTCAACTACGGGCACCTCATCGGCGAACTGGTGCGCCGCATCACCGGTCGCTCGCTGGGGCGGTTCTTCGCCGACGAGCTGGCGGGCCCGCTTGGCGCCGACTTCCACATCGGCACCGGTCCCGAGCACGCCGATCGGATCGCCACCCTGATTGCGCCGGAGCTGCCCGATTTCGATCTGGCGACGCTCGACCAGGACAGCGTGCTGATCAAGACCCTCACCAGCCCGCTGCTCGATGTCGCCGAAACCGCCACCGCGAGTTGGCGAGAGGCCGAGAACGGCGCGGTCAACGGGCACGGCAACGCGCGCTCGGTGGCCAGGGTGCAGTCGCTGATCTCCTGCGGCGGGGAGCTGAGCGGGCGGCGGTTCGTCTCGCCCGCCACGATCGAGCTGATCTTCCGGGAGCAGTCCGACGGCGTCGACCTGGCGCTGCTGACCCCGCTGCGGTTCGGCATCGGCTACGGGCTGCCCCGTCCGCAGACCTTTGCGCACATTCCCGACGGGCGGGTCTGCTGGTGGGCCGGCTATGGTGGATCGATGGTCGTCAACGACCTCGATCGCCGAATCACCTTCGCCTACACCATGAATCGGATGGCGACCGGCTTGATCGGTTCCGACCGCTGCGACATCTACCTCAAAACGGTCTTCGATGCGATCGGCGGTGTGCGATGACGATGCGCGCGATGCAGCTGACCGCACCGGGCACCTTGGCGCTGCGGACGGTGCCCATCCCGGACCTCGGCCCCGACGACCTGCTGCTGCGGGTCGGCGCTGCTGGGATCTGCCATTCGGATTCCTACGTCCTCGGTCTGCCGTTTCCGTTGCGCGAAGACCCTCTCACCCTCGGGCACGAGATCGCGGGCACGATCGACTCGGTCGGTTCGGCGGTGGCGGGCCGCAGCGTCGGCGAGCGCGGCATTGTGTACCTGTGCTGGTCCTGTGGTGAGTGCCGGGAGTGCTTGCGCGGCAACGAGAACGTCTGCCTGGCGGCCGGTCGCGTGGCTATGCCGCCGTGTCCCGGACTCGGCCCGGACGGTGGCATGGCCGAGTACGTGCGGATTCCGGCGCGCTCGTTCGTGCCGATCGGCGACCTGCCGTTCACGCAGGCCGCGCCGCTGGCCGACGCCGCGCTCACCCCGATGCACGCGATCCGTGGCGCGCGGGATCAACTGTGGCCCGGCGCCACCGCCGTGGCCATCGGCATCGGCGGTCTCGGCCACGTCGCGGTGCAACTGCTGAAGGCGACGACCGAGACCAGGGTGATCGCGGTCGATGTATCCGCCGACAAGCTCGCGCTCGCAACCGAATGCGGTGCCGACGTCGCCGTGCGGGCCGACGACGACACCGCGGCCGCGATCCTCGAACTCACCGGCGGCCGCGGCGCCGAGGCGGTGTTCGACTTCGTCGGCTCCGATGTCACCGCCAAGCTCGCCGTCGAGACGGTCGCACCCAACGGCGCCTACCGGATGGTCGGGCTGGCAGGTGGCGTGCCCGGCATCGACTCCGGTCCGGCCGGCGGACCAGGGCTGCCATGGGGCGCCACCGTGCGGAAGTCCTACGGCGGCACCCGAAGTGATCTCACCGAGGTGGTGGCGCTGGCCACCGCGGGCGCACTGCGGGTCGAGGTCGAGTGCTTCGACCTTGCCGCAGCCCGCACCGCATTCGACCGACTCGACGCAGGCGCGATCCGCGGTCGCGCGGTGCTCATTCCCTGATGGAGGAAGACATGACCCAGGCCGTAGACCCCCAGGCGATCGTGGCGCAGGTCGCCGCGAGCCTCACAGCACCCGGCGCCCCGTTCGAGATGACCGTCGAACAGGTCCTCGGCGCCCCGATCCCGGTCCTCGCGCGTCGCCACCGAAGCCTGCGCGAACTCCTCGAGCATTCGCTGGGCTGGAGCGACCACGACTACCTGGTCACCGAGAACCGCCGAATCACCTTCTCCGACAATGCCGCTGCGGCGGGCGCGCTCGCGGTAGCGCTGGCCGCTCGATACGGCGTCGGCAAAGGCGACCGGGTCGGCATCCTCGCCGCCAACGGACCGGACTGGGTGATCGCGTTCTGGGCTGCCCAGTGCCTCGGCGCGATCCCGGTCGGCTACAACGCCTGGTGGGCGCCGCCGGAGATCGCCTACGGGCTCGGCCACACCATGCCGACCGTGGTGATCGCCGACGCGAAAAGGGCTGCGCTGCTGTCGGAAACGGGTACCGAGGTGCCGGTGCTGACGATCGAGGAGGACCTGCCCGCACTGATCGCCGAACACGGCGGCGAGCTGCCGAACACGCCGGTCGGCGAAGACGATCCGGCCGTGATCCTCTACACCAGCGGTACCAGCGGCAGGCCGAAGGGCGTGGTGCATACGCAGCGAAACATGGTGGCGGTCAGCGACTATCACCGTTTCACCGATGCGTTGCTCGCCGCGTTCACCGGTCAGCCGCCGAGCGAGGGACCCAGCGACCGCCGGTACCTGGTCACCGCGCCGTTGTTTCACATCGCGAGCCTGCACAATCTGGTCGTGCCGCGGCTGGCGACAGGTACGGCGGTGGTGTTCCCGCCCGGCGCGTTCGATGTGGACCGGGTGCTGAGCCTGGTCGAGCGTGAGCGCGTCACCAACTGGGCCGCCGTGCCCACCATGGCGAGCCGGCTTCTCCAGCACGACGTGTCGAGCTACGACCTGTCCTCGCTGACCGCGCTATCGCTCAACTCCGCGCCGACCTCGCCACTGCTGCTCGAGCGGCTGCGCGAGCATCTCGCCGGTGTGCAAGCGGCCCTGACCACCAGTTACGGGCTGACCGAGAGCGGCACCGCGGCGACCGTGGCGACGCCGCTGGACCTCGCGGCCGATACGGAGTCGGTCGGCAGGCCCATCATCGGCGTCACGATCGAGATCCGCGATGTCGACGGCACGGTCTTGCCCGACGGTACGGCCGGCGAGGTCTGCGTGCGTAGCCCGTACGTGATGCTCGGCTACTGGAACGACGACGCGGCCACCGCGCGGACGATCGACGGGCAACGCTGGTTGCGCACCGGCGATTTCGGCTCGATGACCGACGGAAGACTCCGATTGTCCGGCCGGCGAACAGATCTCATTCTGCGCGGCGGCGAGAACGTGTATCCCACCGAGATCGAGAACGTACTCGACGAACATCCCGCGGTGCGCGAGTCGGCGGTGTTCGGAGTGGCCCATCCCGACCTCGGCCAGGAGGTGGCCGCGGTGGTGGTCGCCGAGCCGGATGCGGTGGACCCGGAGGAGCTGCGTGCCTTCGTCGCCGCGCGGCTCGCCTACTTCAAGGTGCCCGCCCGCTGGCGGATCACTTCGGATGCGTTGCCGCGCAACGCGACAGGTAAGGTCACGCGCCGCGAGCTCGCGCTGTAGGAGGGGTTGGATAATGTTCGACAGCATCATAAAAGGCGGCCGGTGGTTCGACGGCACCGGCGCCCCGTCCGCGGTGCGCCATCTCGGCATCCGAGACGGGAAGATCGCCGAGATCTCGCAAACGCCGCTCGACGAAACCGATTGCCCGCGCGTCATCGACGCCGCAGGTAAATGGGTCATCCCGGGCATGGTCGATATCCACACCCACTACGACGTCGAGGTACTGCTCGATCCGTCGTTGTCGGAGTCGGTGCGCCACGGGGTCACCACGGTCCTGCTCGGATCGTGCTCGCTGTCCACCGTGCATGTGGACGGGGAGGTCGCCGGTGACCTGTTCGGCCGGGTGGAGGCCATTCCGCGCGCGCAAGTCGTCCGCGCTGTCGGGGAGCGCAAGAGCTGGCATACCGCCGCCGAATACGTCGAGGCGATCGATGCGCTGCCGCTCGGACCGAATGTGGCCAGCTTCATCGGCCATTCCGACATCAGGGCTGCGGTGATGGGCTTGGACCGGGCGACCCGGCGCGAGGTGAAGGCGAGCGACGCCGAGCTCACCGCGATGGAGACCCGGCTGACCGATGCGCTGGACGCCGGATTCATCGGCATGTCCTCGCAGCGGCTGCTGTTCGACAAGCTCGACGGTGAGATGTGTCGTTCGCGCACCCTGCCGTCGACGTACTCGACCAGGGCCGAACGCCGCAGGCTCAACACCATCCTGCGTACGCGCGGGCGCGCATTGCAGGGCGGCCCCGACGTGAACCGCTCCGACACCCTGGTCGCGATGGCGGCGAGCAGCATCGGCATGTGGCGCAAGCCGCTCAAGGTGAGTCTGCTGTCGGCGGCCGACATCAAGGCCATTCCCGGTGTGGCGAAGGTGTTTCCGGCGCTGGCCCGGATCATCAACGGCCTCGGCGGCGACTTTCGCTGGCAGCATCTGCCGGTGCCGTTCGAGGTCTACTCCGACGGCATCGACCTGCCGATCTTCGAGGAGTTCGGGTCCGGCGCGGCCGCGCTGCACCTGGCCGACCATATCGACGAGCAACGTCACCTCATGCAGGACGAGAAGTACCGCCGCGCGTTCCGCAAGGACTACGACAAGAAGTACGGCCCGCGGGTGTGGCACCGTGACTTTTTCGACGCCGACATCGTCGACTGTCCCGACCCCTCGGTGATCGGCAAGACCTTCGGGCAGGTCGGCCTCGATCGCGGCGGCTTGCACCCGGTCGATGCGTTCCTCGACCTGGTCGTCGAATACGGCTCGAAGCTGCGTTGGCGAACCACCATCTCCAACCATCGGCCCGCCGTACTGGATGTCCTGGCCGCCGACCCCGCCATCCAGCTGGGCTTCTCCGACGCGGGCGCGCACCTGCGCAACATGGCCTTCTACAACTTCGGCCTGCGCCTGCTGCGCCGGGTCAACGACGCTGCGGGCGGCGCGAAGCCGTTCATGACGGTCGAGCACGCGGTCTACCGCCTGACCGGCGAACTCGCCGACTGGTACGGCCTGGAAGCCGGCCACCTGCGGGTGGGCGACCGCGCCGACGCCGTCGTCATCGACCCGGCCCACCTCGACGACACCCTCGACGCCTACGCGGAGAACCCGATCCCCGAGTTCGACAACCTCTCTCGGATGGTCAACCGTAACGACGACACGGTCACTGCGGTTTTCGTCGGCGGGCGGTACGTATTCGGGGAGGGGGCACCGGATTCCGCGCTCGGCACCGAGCGGGCCGGACGGTTCCTGCGCGCGGGCTGAGGTAACTCGCCGACTCGGTCGAATCGCGTCGATCCGGCCGGTGGGGCCGACGGCCCGCCGCTGTCCTAGAGGCGGGCACACCGAATGGACGGAACATCGACAGGCACACCCGTCGCGACGCGAAAACTATTGTTACGGAGGGCGGTTCGGCTCTTGCGTAGGGCGATTCGTTACCCGCTGCAAGCGATCCGCCGGGCTGACTTTGCCGGTTAACGGCATAAGCGGGGCGGGCCACGGCAACCGCGGTCCCGGACGCACCTTATGCGGGCGTTCGGGGCGATCCCGTGCCGGCCATTGGTTCCTGACTGCGATCAGCTGGTTCGGGGTCATTGTTCGTCTGGGCGCGATCGCCCTCGAACCAGTCACCAGTCCAACTTCCCTTGCTTCAAACTATGACTTGGGTCACGGTTTGGTAGCGGTTCGCCGGATCGCGTTCAAAAGCTTTTCGTATGCTTTGCGAAGTCTTTACTATTGATCCCGGTCTTCGCGTCACCGGGCTTTCGCTCCACGAAGTACGTTCGACGCGCTTCCTGTCGCTCTCTTTCGATGCCAGTACATGTTTGACCGATGAACCGGATCGGCTCGCGCCGCTCCGGCGAAGGAGAAATATGTCCACCGACACCGATCCCGCATCACGGACGTCGTCGCCGCATGCAACTCTATCCGAACGCCTGGCCGTTCTGGGCCGTCACGACCTACCTGCGTCGGTCGTGGTTTTCCTTGTCGCACTACCGCTTTCATTGGGTGTCGCGGTCGCCTCCGGTGCCCCGGTGGTCGCGGGTCTCATCGCCGCCGTCATCGGAGGTGTGGTCGCCGGGCTACTCGGCGGCTCATCGGTTCAGGTGAGTGGTCCGACGGCCAGTCTGACCATCGTCGTCGCCGAGAGTGTGCACCAATTCGGTTGGGCCGCCACCTGTTTGATTACCGCGGGTGCGGGATTGCTGCAGATCCTCTTAGGGCTGACCCGGGTCGCGCGTGGCGCCTTGGCGATCGCCCCGGTGGTCGTGCACGCGTTACTTGCCGGAATCGGCGTCATCATCGCGCTACAGCAAGTGCACGTGCTGCTCGGCGGCAACTCGCTGAGCTCGCCATTGGCCAGCCTCACCCAGCTGCCGCATCAGCTGATGTCGGTGCACCGCGGCGATCTGACCATCGGCATCGTCGTCATTGTCATCCTGATCGCCTGGAAGTTCATGCCGCGCCGTGTCCGGGTGGTGCCGGGGCCATTGGTTGCCGTTGTCGTCGCCACCTTCTTGTCGCTGGTACTGCCGACGCACGTCGAGCGGCTCGTGCTGAACGAGTCGCTGTTCGATTCGATCGGATTGCCCGCCGTGCCGTCCGGTAGCTGGGTCACCATCATGGTCACCATGATCACGATCGCGTTGATCGCCAGCGTGGAGAGCCTGCTTTCGGCGGTCGCGGTCGACAAATCGCGGCCGGGCAAGACGACGAACTTCGACCGTGAACTCGTCGGACAGGGGGCGGCAAACGTGGCGTCCGGCCTGCTCGGCGGTCTTCCGGTGGCGGCGGTGATCGTCCGTAGCATCACCAATGCTCATGCCGGTGCGCAAACCAGGGCCGCGACGGTGCTGCACGGGCTCTGGGTTCTGGTGTTCGCGGTCGTACTGGCCGGGCTGGTGCAGCAGATTCCCAAGGCCGCGCTGGCCGGATTGCTCATTCTGGTTGGTGTCCAGCTGGTGAAGCTCGCGCACATCAGGCTGGCTCGGCGCACCGGTGATCTGTATGTGTACGTGGCGACCGTGCTGGGGGTGGTGTTCCTGAATCTGTTGGAGGGCATGGTGATCGGCCTGGTGCTGTCCTTCGCGCTGTTGCTGTGGCGTGTTGTCCGGGTGACGATTACCGCGCACCCGGTGACCGGCATAGGGCGCTGGGTGGTGACGATCGACGGCACCTGCACCTTCCTCGCGCTGCCGAAGCTGACCGCGGAACTGGCAAAGGTACCCGCCGGTGCCGAGGTCACCGTCGAAATGATGGTCGACTTCATCGACCACGCCTCCTATGAGCTGATCACCGGCTGGGCGCGGCAGCGCGAATCCGACGGCGGGATAGTCGATTTCGTCGAGATCGGCAGTGCGCGAATGGCCACCGCCGAGGCGGGTCCACCGGAGCGTGGGCGGTCACGACAGGTCATCGACGAGGCGATCGGGCCGTGGCGGCGCACGGGTAACCGCGAGGATCCGATCGCGGCAGGCATCGCCGCCTACCATCGCGGTCACGCGCACCTCATGCGGCCGCATCTGGACGGCCTGCGCAACCGGCCTGACGCGGACACGTTCTTTTTGACCTGTGCCGATGCCCGCATTGTTCCGAATGTCATCACCAACAGTGGGCCGGGTGATCTGTTCACCGTTCGCAATGTCGGCAATCTCGTCCCGGCGGGTGGTAGCGATGTATCGGTGGAGGCCGCGCTGATCTATGCGCTGGAAAAGCTGGACGTGCGCGCGGTAGTGGTGTGCGGGCACTCCTCATGCGGAGCGATGGAGGCGCTGCACCGGGAGGTGCGTACCGGGCCAGGACTCGGTGATTGGCTGGCTCACGCGCGGCCCAGCCTGGACCGGTTCCGGCTCGGTCATCCGGTCGCCGATGCCGCGGTATTCGCCGGATTCGGGCCGGTCGACCAGCTCGGCATGGTGAATGTCGCGCTGCAGTTGGAACGGCTGTACGAACATCCCGTGATCCGGCGTGGGATCGAGGAGCGCGGTGTCGCGGTATCGGGGCTGTTCTTCGATCTCGCGACGGCGCGGGTGATCGAGGTGACGGTCGATGGGATCGCCGAGTTCGACGATGTGGGCAAGCGGACGGCGGAGCCGGTCTAGCTCGTCGAAGTCGTTTCGACGTGCGCAAATACGGCAAACGGTGCGATATAGCGCAGGTTTTAGGTGAATGTGGAAACGATCCTGGCGCATTCTGACAGCGATTTCTCAGTCTTTGCTAAGTCTTTACTAATAGGATTATTTCGGTTTACATCTCGATCCACCGCCGTGTCGGGAACTGCTCCACCGCGAGATGCCGGTTCGCGGTCCTTGCCCTCTGCTGGACATGCTGATCGCTCAACCGACCTCGGCGCTCTCGCCGAGTCGGCGAAGGAGAAGACAATGGCTATCGATAGTGCTGTAGCCGCACCACCAATAACGCCCACTGACACGGGCCAACGCAATTCTGGACCGCTGTCGAACCGTTTGGCCTCGATATTCCGGTATGACCTACCCGCATCGATCGTGGTCTTTCTGGTCGCGCTGCCGCTGTCGCTCGGTATCGCGGTCGCCTCCGGGGCACCCGTCGCTGCGGGGCTCATCGCTGCCGTTATCGGCGGTGTCGTCGCGGGCACCCTCGGCGGCTCGCCGCTGCAGGTGAGCGGGCCCGCAGCGGGCCTCACCGTAGTCGTCGCCGAATCGATCAACCAATTCGGTTGGCGTATCACTACTTTCATTGTTGTCGCGGCCGGAGTGCTGCAGATTCTGTTCGGGCTCAGTCGCATCGCGCGGGCCGCGCTTGCCGTCGCGCCGGTGGTCGTGCACGCGATGCTCGCCGGCATCGGCATCACCATCGCCTTGCAACAGATTCACGTGCTGCTCGGCGGGTCCTCGCACAGCTCGGCGTGGAACAACATTTCCGAGCTGCCTTCGCAGCTGATGTCGGTACACGGCGGTGACGCATTCATCGGCGCCGTGGTCATCGCGATCATGCTCGGCTGGCGCTATGTGCCCGCCAAGCTGCGCGCGGTCCCCGGACCGCTGGTCGCGGTGTTCACCGGCACGGTGCTGTCGCTGGTTTTGCCGACCGGTGCGGAGCGAATCGTGTTGAACGGCTCGATGTTCGACGCGATCGGCCTGCCACAGATGCCGAGCGGCAACTGGTCGGCCGTGGCGATGATGGTCCTCACCGTGGCACTCATCGCGAGCGTCGAGAGCCTGCTCTCGGCGGTGGCGGTGGACAAGATGCATAGCGGGTCGCGGACCAACTTCGACAGGGAGCTCATCGGTCAGGGTTCGGCCAACGTCATCTCCGGCCTGATCGGCGGTCTGCCGATCACCGGCGTGATCGTTCGTAGCGCCACCAACGTCCAAGCCGGCGCGCGTACCCGTGCTTCGACGGTGCTGCACGGATTCTGGATTCTGGTCTTCTCGGTCGCTTTGGTCGGGCTGATACAGCAGATACCCAAGTCGGCGCTGGCCGGGCTGCTGATCGTCATCGGTATACAGCTGGTGAAACTTGCGCACATCAAGATGGCGCGGCGCACCGGCGACCTGCTGATCTACGCCGTGACCGTGGTCGGAGTGGTCTTCGGGAACCTGCTGGAAGGCGTGATCATCGGCCTCGCCCTGGCCTTCGGGCTGCTGCTGTGGCGGGTGGTCAGGGTTGCCGTCGTGGCCGAGCCGATTCCGGGCCTCGACCGGTGGGTGATCACAATCGACGGATCCTGCACATTCCTCGCGCTGCCCAAGCTGTCGGCGGAGTTCGTGAAGGTGCCGGCTGGTCTCGACGTCACCGTCGAAATGACGGTGGACTTCCTCGACCATGCCGCCTTCGAGGCCATCGACGAGTGGGCGCGACATCAGGAAAGTGGCGGTGGCACTGTCGATTTCGTGGAGATAGGCAGCGCGCGCATGGCCCACGCCACAGCGGGCCCGCCCGCGCGCGGCTTCGGCCGAGCGGTGGCCGAGGAGATCTTCGGCCCGTGGCGCGGGGGTGACAACGCAGCCGACTCGATGACCTCGGGCATCGCGGCTCACCACCGTCGGCCCGCACAGGTGGTTGGTCCGCACCTCGATGATCTGCGCGATCGTCAGGATCCGGATACCTTCTTCCTGACCTGCGCGGACTCACGGGTGATGCCGAACGTCATCACCAACAGCGGCCCGGGCGACATGTTCACGGTGCGCAATGTGGGCAACCTGGTGCCTGCCTCAGGTGATGCATCGGTGGAGGCCGCGCTGGTATTCGCTCTGCAAGTGCTGAACGTAGGCTCGATCGTGGTCTGCGGGCACTCCTCGTGCGGTGCGATGCACTCGCTGAATTCCGGAGACTCCGCGGGGCCTGGGATCGACCCCTGGCTCGCGCACGCCAACCCGAGCCTCGAGCGCTTCCATGCGGGGCATCCGGTCGCCGCTGCCGCGCAGGCCGCCGGATTCAGTGCGGTGGACCAGTTGAGCATGGTGAATGTCGCCGTGCAGCTGGAAACCCTGCTGGCGCACCCGGCAGTGCGGGCTGCTGTCGCGGAACGCGGCGCGACGGTGTCGGGCCTGTTCTTCGATATCGCCGGCGCGCGGGTCATCGAGATCACCGTGGACGGAATCGCCCACATCGACGACACCGTCCGGCGCCCCGCACCGGAACTCGTCTGAGTCGCTGACACGCACCCGCCCGAACGTCGCATCGCTCGGGCGGGTGCGTTGTCTTCGCAGGGGCACAGTCGAATTCGGCTCATTCGGTCTCGCCGCAGGCCAGCGCGAGCAAGCCGAAGTTCGGCGCGCGATCCATCCCGCAGCGTGCCGGCTACCTTCGCAGCGGTTGCTGCGACACTATGAGGTATCGGGAGCATTTGTAATGTTGGGTGGCTGGATCGGAGTCGAATGGCAGCGGATACACAGTCTCCTGGGGTGCCGAGCACCGTTTCGGGCGCGACGCTCACCGAACCGGACTGGCTGGCCGCGCGGATCGCGGAGATGGGTCGGGCATGGGGCACCACGCAACCGCGCATCGCGGGCACGCTGTGGTGGTGCATGGTGGCATCGGCGCTGGTAGAGCAGATCGCGCGCGCCTACGCCCATAGGGAACCGGTGCCGGAGCCAACATTGGATCGACTCGATTGCGAGATCCGAGGCGACGGTGGTATCGAACGTGTCCACATCATGCCGCCCGTGCGGACACCGGCGGCGGCCGCCGACTCGACCCCGACGGGCTCGACGAGCGCTACAGCGCTGCGGGAGACCCTGGCTGCCGTGATTGCGCCGGTCGCGGCAGTTTCCGGGGCGGGGGTGCCCGCGCTGTGGGCGATCGCCGCCGACGCCATCGGGAATCGGGCCCTCGATGCGGGCGCGCCGGAGGCGGGTGCGCGACTGGCTCAGGAGATCGGCGGCAAACTGCCGGTTCCGAGATTCGTCCAGATCGGCGGACGAACATTCGTTCGGCGCATCTCATGCTGCCTGGTGTTCGAGGTCCCGTCCTGCCAGATGTGCACCAGCTGCCCCAAGCGTCCTGCCGCCGAACGGAAAGCCATGCTCGCGAACCTCGCCGGCGAAAGCTGACTCGGCGCAGATCACCGGATCGGCGCTTGCCGTCTGGATCGCGCGCGGGCGTTCGGCGCCCATCAGCGCATGGTGATCACAGGCCGGGGCGGGGATGCCGATAGCATGGTCGCGCGCGGGAACACACCCGCCACGAGAATCCAAGGAGTCCCTCGCCGTGACCACCTCAGCACCATTCAACCCAGCCGCCCTCGTCCGGGTGCCGGCCGGGACGACGGTGGGTGCCGCGGTGCGCGAGGCGGGTCTGCCGACGAAGGGACCCGACACCATTGTCGTCGTGCGCGACGCCGAGGGGCTCAAAGATCTGTCGTGGATCCCGGAAGCTGACATCGAGGTGGAGGCGGTCCCCGCCAACAGCGAGGACGGCCGCAGCGTGATCCGGCATTCGGCCGCGCACGTACTCGCACAGGCCGTGCAGCAGGAGTTCCCGGACGCCAAACTCGGCATCGGCCCGCCGATCAAGGACGGCTTCTACTACGACTTCCAGGTCGACAAGCCCTTCACGCCCGAGGATCTGGCCAAGCTGGAATCCAGGATGAAGAAGATCGTCAAAGGCGCGCAGCGCTTTTCGCGCCGCGTCGTCGCGATCGATGAGGCGCAGACCGAGCTGGCGAAGGAGCCGTTCAAGCTCGAGCTGATCAGCGACAAATCGGGTATCGATGACCCGGAGGTCATGGAGGTCGGCGGCAAAGAGCTGACCATCTACGACAATCTCGACCCGCGCACCGGTGAAAAGGTGTGGGGCGATCTTTGCCGCGGCCCGCATATCCCGACCACCAAGTTCATTCCAGCGTTCAAGTTGACCCGCAGTTCCGCCGCCTACTGGCGTGGCGACCAGAACCGCGAGGACCTGCAGCGCATCTACGGCACCGCCTGGGAATCCGGCGAGGCGCTGGAGGAGCACCTGCACCTGCTCGCCGAAGCCGAGCGCCGCGACCACCGCAAGCTCGGCCTGGAGTTGGACCTGTTCAGCTTCCCCGATGAGCTCGGGTCCGGCCTGCCGGTGTTCCACCCCAAGGGCGGCATCATCCGTAAGGAGCTCGAGGAGTATTCGCGGCGTCGTCACGTGGCCGCGGGCTACGAGTTCGTCAACACCCCGCACATCACCAAGGGCCACCTGTTCGAGGTCTCGGGCCACCTGGATTGGTACCGGGACGGCATGTTCCCCGCCATGCACCTGGATGCCGAACTCAACGAGGACGGCACCGTTCGCAAGCCCGGCCAGGACTATTACGTCAAGCCGATGAACTGCCCGATGCACAACCTGATCTTCCGGGCCCGCGGCCGGTCGTACCGGGAACTGCCGTTGCGGCTGTTCGAATTCGGCTCGGTCTACCGCTATGAGAAGTCCGGCGTGGTACACGGCCTGACCCGGGTGCGCGGCATGACCCAGGACGACGCGCACATCTACTGCACCAAAGAGCAGATGCACGCCGAGCTGACCAGCACCCTGCGGTTCGTGCTCGATCTGTTGAAGGACTACGGCCTCGACGACTTCTACCTCGAGCTGTCCACCAAGGACCCGGAGAAGTTCGTCGGCTCCGACGAGATCTGGGAGGAGGCCACCGAGACGCTGTCGAAGGTGGCGTCGGCCTCCGGGTTGGATCTGGTGCCCGATCCGGGCGGCGCCGCGTTCTATGGCCCGAAGATCTCCGTTCAGGCCAAGGATGCGCTCGGGCGTACCTGGCAGATGTCGACCATTCAGCTCGACTTCAACCTGCCCGAACGCTTCGGTCTCGAATACACCGCCTCCGACGGCACCAAACAACGTCCGGTGATGATTCACCGTGCGTTGTTCGGCTCGATCGAACGGTTCTTCGGTGTGCTCACCGAGCACTACGCGGGTGCCTTCCCCGCCTGGTTGTCCCCGGTGCAGGTGGTCGGCATTCCGGTCGCGGAAGCCTTTGTGTCGCACTTGGATCGGGTGATCGAGCTACTGCGCGACACGGGTGTGCGCGCGCAGGTGGACCGCAGCGACGACCGGATGCAGAAGAAGATCTTCAATAACACAGCGCAGAAGATCCCCTTCATGCTGCTCGCGGGTGAGCGTGATGTGAATGCGGGCGCGGTGAGCTTCCGTTTCCGCGACGGCACCCAGGTCAACGGGGTCCCGGTCGCCGACGCGATCGCCACCATCGAGGCGTGGATTGTCGAGCGGGAGAATGCCTCCCCGACCGCGGAGGGTTTCGAGGTGCGTGCTGCGAGTGAGGCGTAGATGAGCTATCTTCGCGCAGCTGTGCTTATCGGAGCCGGTCGGGTGCGGGTGTCCCGCAAGACACGGGAGGCGTAGATGAGCTACTTTCGCGCAGCTGTGCTTATCGGAGCCGATCGGGTGCGGGTGTCCCGCAAGACACGGGAGGCGTAGATGAGCTATCTTCGCGCAGCGCTCATTGGAGCCGACTGGGTGACACAGAAGGGCTTGGGATGAGTGACCGCACGGTGCCGGATGGGCTCGCGGATTCCGCGGGGCCGGACGAGCAGGGGAGCATCGTGGATACCGGGGCCGGTGAGCCGGACCGGTTACAGCGGTTGTGGACGCCGTATCGGATGTCCTATATCGCCGAGGCGGCCACCGCGACCCCGAAAGACGCGACCGGACATCCGTTTACCGATATCCCGAAGATGTCGGACGAGGACGGCCTGGTGATCGCGCGGGGCGAGGTTGTCTACGCGGTGCTGAATCTGTATCCGTACAACCCCGGTCACATGATGGTGGTGCCCTACCGCAAGGTGGCCAACCTCGAAGATCTCACGCCGGCGGAGAGCGCCGAGTTGATGGCCTTCACCCAGCAGGCGATTCGGGTGATGAAGCGGGTCTCGCAGCCCGCCGGTTTCAACGTCGGCCTGAATCTCGGTGGTGTGGCGGGTGGTTCGCTGGCCGACCACCTGCATCAGCACATCGTGCCGCGCTGGGGTGGTGACGCGAACTTCATCACTGTCGTCGGCGGGGTGAAGGTAATGCCGCAGCTGTTGCGGGAGACCAGGGCGCTGCTATCCGAGGCATGGAAAGAGGCGTAGATGAGCTACTTTAGCGCAGCTGTGCTTATCGGAGCCCGGGTGTCCCGCAAGACACAGGAGGCGTAGATGAGCGGGAAAGAGTCGTAGGGTGCTGAGCTTCTTCGGCCGCGAGACGTTCTCCAAAGCGACTGCGCCGCTGGGTAAGGCGCTTGTCAAGACCGGACTCACCCCCGACGCGGTGACCGTGATCGGTACGGTTGCCTCGATCGCGGCCGCGGTCACGCTGTTCCCGACCGGACACCTGTTCTGGGGGACCATAGTGATCTGGCTGTTCGTCATGTTCGACATGCTCGATGGTGCCATGGCGCGGGCCCGTGGTGGTGGCACGAAATACGGTGCGGTACTCGACGCGACCTGTGATCGGGTCGCGGACGGCGCTATTTTCGCGGGTCTGGCCTGGTGGGCGGTGTATCACGAGAATAGCAAGCAGCTGCTGGCCGCGACGCTGGTGGTTTTGGTGACCTCACAGGTTATCTCGTACGCGAAGGCACGCGCTGAGGCGAGTGGGTTGTCGGCCGACGGCGGGTTGATCGAGCGGCCGGACCGGCTGATCATCGTGCTGGTCGGTGCCGGGCTCACCGGGATCGGCGGTTACTGGGGGATCGAGTGGCTGACCTGGGCCGTGTATGTCGCCATGTGGATTCTCGCGGTGCTGAGCATTGTGACGGTATTCCAGCGGGTGCTCGCGGTGCGCAGTTCGCCGGGTGCGCGGGACGTTATCGCGCCGACGCGCCGGGCCGCCGAACCCCAGGAACCCGCATGAGATTCGGGTGCACGATGGTGGTTGTCCGAGACGTACAGGGGTGGTTGTGAGTATTGGCGAGCGGCTCAGCGACGCGGGTTACGCGACCGGGTGGCGGTTGGTGCGGGCGCTGCCGGAGTCGACCGCGCGTCGGCTGTTCGACTGGGGTGCCGATCGAGTGGCCCGCAAGGGCGGTCCGCAACAATTGCGGCGCAACCTCGCTCGGGTGATCGGTGTTTCGCCCGAGCAGGTCCCCGCCGAACTGCTTCGCGCGAGTATGCGCTCCTACGCCAGGTATTGGCGCGAGGCATTCCGGCTGCCGTCGATGGATCATGCGGCGATCGGTGCGCTGACCGTGGACGGGGTGGAGAATCTGGAATCGGCCCTCGAGCAAGGCCGCGGCGCGGTTCTAGTGTTGCCGCACTCCGGAAACTGGGATGTGGCGGGGGTGTGGTTGATGCAGAACCACGGATTCCTCGCGACAGTCGCGGAACGGCTGAAACCGGAATCGTTGTTCGAACGCTTTGTCGCATACCGGGAGAGCCTTGGTTTCGAGGTATTTCCGCTGACCGGCGGTGAGCAGCCGCCGTTTGTCGAGCTGGCGGCACGGGTGCGGCAGAACAAGGTTGTCTGCCTGATGGGGGAGCGCGACCTCACCGGCCGCGGTGTACCGGTGAAATTCTTCGGCGAGCGGACCTGGATGCCCGCTGGCGCGGCCAAATTGGCCATGGAAACCGGCGCCGCGCTCATCCCGGTGCACGTCTGGTACACCGTCGACGCCGACGGCCGCGAAGGCTGGGGTATGAAAACCGAAGCGCCATTGGATATTTCGGGCGGGGTAGCGTCGACAACGCAGGCGTTGGCCGACCGTTTCGCGGCGAATATCGCCGAACATCCGGCCGATTGGCATATGTTGCAACCGCTGTGGGAGAACGACCTCTCGCCCGAACGGCTGGCCAGAATCGCCGCGGCTCAGGCGAGGCCGGCAAGCGCGGAAGGGGACCGCGCACCATGAAAATCGGCATGGTCTGCCCCTATTCGTTCGATGTCCCCGGCGGGGTGCAGGCGCATGTCGTGGAGCTGGCACGGGTGTTCATCGAGCGCGGGCACAAGGTGAGTGTGCTGGCGCCCGCTTCCGAAGAAACATCGCTCCCGGATTTCGTGGTCTCGGCCGGACGGGCTGTCGCCATTCCGTACAACGGATCGGTGGCCCGGCTGTCGTTCGGTCCGATGGCCTACACCAGGATTCGCCGCTGGATCGATGGCAATGACTTCGACGTGCTGCATATTCACGAGCCCAATGCGCCTAGTCTGTCGATGCTGGCGTTGAAGATCGCCGAGGGGCCGATTGTGGCGACCTTCCACACCTCGACCACGAAATCGTTGGTGCTCAGCACTTTTCAGGGCGTGCTACGGCCCTACCACGAGAAGATCAGCGGTCGGATCGCGGTATCCGAGCTGGCACGGCGCTGGCAGGTGGAGGCGCTGGGTTCGGATGCGGTGGAGATCCCCAACGGCGTCGACGTGCCCGCGTTCGCGCGCGCGCCGATGCTGGCCGACTATCCCCGCTCGGGTGGGACGGTGTTGTTCCTCGGACGCTACGACGAGCCGCGCAAGGGGATGGATGTGCTGCTCGGCGCCCTACCCGAGCTGGTGCGATCCCATCCAGATCTGCAGATCCTGATCGTCGGCCGCGGTGACGAGGAGCGATTGCGGCGGGAGGCGGGATCGCTCGCCGAGCACCTGCGTTTCCTCGGCCAGGTATCCGACGAGGAAAAAGCATCGGCCATGCGCAGTGCGGACGTGTATTGCGCGCCCAATCTCGGCGGGGAGAGTTTCGGCATCATCCTGATCGAGGCGATGGCCGCCGGAACCGCGGTCGTGGCCAGTGAATTGGACGCGTTCCGGCGGGTGCTGCGCGACGGCGCGGCCGGTGCGCTGGTGCCGGTGGGTGACTCGGCCCGCCTTGCCGCCGCGATCGATTCGCTGCTCACCGACGACCGGCGCCGGGACGCGCTGGTGCAGAACGCGACCCAGGTTGTCGGCGAGTACGACTGGCCGGTGGTGGCCGAACAGATCCTGCGGGTGTACGAGACGGTCACCGTCGGCGATACCAGGGTGCGGGCCGCCGGATGATCACCTTCTCCGCGACGACGGTTCTCGTACTCGCGCTGATCGCGGCGGTCATCTTCGCCATCGGCATCTGGGCTTATTCGACCGCCAACCGGCTCGACCGGCTCCACGTGCGCTCCGACCAATCCTGGGCCGCGCTCGACGCTGCGCTGGCCCGGCGGGCGGTGGTGGCCAGATCGGTCGGGGTGGCGATGGCCGGGCCGATGTCCGATCCGGCGCTGACCGAACAGGCAGCTCTGCTCACCGCACTCGCGGACCGCGCCGAGCGGGTCAGCCGCGCCGACCGTGAGACCGTCGAGAATCAGCTCTCAGCGGCGCTGTCCGGTATCGACATAGCCAAGCTGCGCCCGCAGCAAGTGGCCGAGCTCGCCGACGCCGAGGCGCGAGTGCTGATCGCGCGCCGCTTTCACAATGACGCGGTGCGCGACACGCTTGCGCTGCGTACCCGGCGGCCGGTGCGCATCCTGCATCTCGGCGGCACCGCGCCGTTGCCGACGTACTTCGAAATCACCGAGCGGGCCACGCCTGCCGCCTCGACCGGACTCGTGGTGGACACCACCCGCACCTCGGCCCGGGTGGTACTGCTCGACGAACAGGAGCGGGTGCTGCTGATGCGCGGCAACGATCCCCAGACCCCGGACATCTCGTTCTGGTTTACCGTCGGCGGTGGTGTCGAACCGGGGGAGAGCCTGCGTGCCGCCGCCGTGCGGGAGGTCTTCGAGGAGACCGGGCATATCGCGGACCCGGCGACCCTGCGCGGGCCGATCTGGCGGCGGGTCGCGGTGTTCCCGTTCAACGGTGAGTTGATCCGCGCGGAGGAACTGTTCTTCGCGCTGCGCGTGCGTGGCTACGAACCGCACGCGGGCAGTATGACGGCGTGGGAACGCCGCAGCATCAGCGGCAACAAATGGTGTACCCCCGCCGATATCGTGGCGCTGGATCAGTTGGGGGAGACCGTTTACCCCTATCACCTGGAGGAGTTGCTTGCTGAGGCTGTCGAGGTCGCCTCGGGCGGGCCCGATCCGGAGGTGCGGTCGATCCGCTGAGGCCCGTTCGCTTACCTGTGATGTGTTTCACGATCGTGATAGCGTCGCGACTGGATTGACGCGGCCTGGGTAGTGCTTGCAGGGAGGCATGCGGAGACCCGGTGTCGCGGTCCCATCGAGGTGGGATGAAAATCGTTTGTGCGTGGAGGTAAGCAGTACATGTCCTACCTGTTGTTCGATTTCCTCAGCCCGTTGATCGGCGAGTCCGCCGCGCAGTATTGGGCGCAGTTGCTGGTAGTCGCCCCGATCTGAGTCGGAGCCGGAGTATTCGCCAGGGCGCGGGGGAAGTCCCGCTCGCCCCGGCGAATTCGCTTTTCCGAGCCGTGGACCGGTCCAGTGATTCGAGGCCAGGAAAGACCCGCTGGTCGGAGCAAGGCCAGTGGTGTTCAACTGGCTATCAAGTGGCCTGATGGGCACGCCTAGAATCAGTGTCGTTCGATTCAAGCGACCCGATTGGCGCACATGACACAGGAGTTTGCCGTGACCACGCCCGAGACCACCGACACCCGCGAAAATGGCACCGGCACCGCCCGTGTGAAGCGAGGCATGGCCGAAATGCTCAAGGGCGGGGTGATCATGGATGTCGTCACCCCCGAGCAGGCCAAGATCGCCGAAGACGCCGGCGCGGTCGCGGTTATGGCGCTCGAGCGCGTCCCGGCCGATATCCGGGCCCAGGGCGGCGTCTCCCGGATGAGCGACCCGGACATGATCGACGGCATCATCGCCGCCGTCTCGATCCCCGTGATGGCTAAGGCTCGCATCGGCCATTTCGTAGAGGCGCAGATCCTGCAGAGCCTCGGTGTCGACTACATCGACGAGTCCGAGGTGCTGACCCCCGCCGACTACGCCAACCACATCGACAAGTGGAATTTCACCGTGCCTTTCGTCTGCGGCGCCACCAACCTGGGCGAGGCCCTGCGCCGGATCACCGAGGGCGCGGCCATGATCCGCTCCAAGGGTGAGGCGGGCACCGGTGATGTCTCCAACGCCACCACTCATATGCGCAAGATCCGCGGCGAGATCCGCAAGCTGTCGTCACTGCCCGAGGACGAGCTGTTCGTCGCGGCCAAGGAGCTGCAGGCGCCCTACGAGCTGGTCCGTGAGGTCGCCAGGACCGGCAAGCTGCCAGTCGTGCTGTTCACCGCGGGCGGCATCGCCACCCCCGCGGACGCTGCGATGATGATGCAGCTCGGTGCCGAGGGTGTATTTGTCGGCTCCGGCATCTTCAAGTCCGGCAACCCCGCCGAGCGTGCCGCCGCCATCGTCAAGGCCACCACCTTCTATGACGACCCCGATGTGCTGGCCAAGGTCTCGCGTGGTCTGGGCGAGGCCATGGTCGGCATCAATGTCGAGGAACTTCCGGTCGATCACCGGCTGGCCGAACGCGGCTGGTGATTCGGCGCCGTTGGTGATCCAACCGAGGGCCCGCCACGGGTGAGCCGAGACGAGCAGGGACTGCGCGCGCCCTGCTCGTCTGTGCTGCTGCCTGTGTAGCGTGACCGACGTGGAACTGCGGCAGCTGCGGTATTTCGTGGTCCTGGCGGAGGAATTGCACTTCCGCAGGGCGGCAGAGCGACTGTTCATCTCGACGCCTACCTTGAGCCAGCAGATCAAGGTGCTGGAGCGGGAGATGGGCGGGCCGCTGCTGTTCCGGGAACCGCGCGTACAGCTGACGGCCGCGGGCGCGGTGCTGTTGCGGACCGGTAAAGACGTGCTCGGCTCGGTCGACGAGGCGATCACGGAAACCAGGCGAACGGCGAATTCTGGTGCGTCGGTGCTGCGTTTCGGCCTGCTGAACGGAACCCCGCCGTGGCTGCCCGCACGGATCGAGGAGTTACTGAGCGCACAGGTGCCCGGCGCTCGAATTGTACTCACCGGCGGCACCACCGCCGATCAGATCCGACTCCTCGACGATGACGAGGTCGACCTCGCACTGGTACGCGCGCCGGTGAGCTTGCCCGACCGCTTCACCCAAATACCGGTCGCGCGTGAGGAACTCGGCGTCCTGATGTCCGCGACGCACGCATTGGCGGCGGTCGGCGATATCGAGCCTGCCGCGCTCGCCGATCATGAACTCATCCTGTTCGCGCGGGAGTCCGCCGCCGGTCTGCACGATGCCCTGCTGCGCGAATTGGGGGAGCGCGGCGCGCGGGTGCGCCTCAGCGACAGTGCCATGGGGCATGCCCAAATGCTGGCGGTGCTGCCGTCGCGTCCGGATTTGATCGGCCTCAGCTCGTCTCGTCCCGCCGATCTGCCCGGTCTGGTCTGGCGCCCGCTGCACGGTGGGCCGCTGGTAGTCACTTACGCGGCCGCATGGCGTTCGGTCAGCCGGAATCCGGCCGTGCGAACGCTGGTGCAGACGCTTGTTCGCAGGCCGCTGCGCGAATCGAACAGAAAGCTGTCGCCTCCCACACTGTTGCCTTATTCCGGTCACAGAGTTGTTGGCTAGCTTGGGGATTCGGTGCCCGTCGGCGGATGCGCACGGGAGTTCGTGCTGCCGTGCCGTCGGGCGACACAGTCGAATTCGGACGCAAAGGACGAGCAGTTGAAGCTTCGTAAGACCGGACAGATCATGATCGGCGCCGTGGCTATCGCCGTGGCACTGAGCTTGACGGCTTGTAGCGAAGACTCGACGGATCCGCCGAAGACCACGCACACCACCAGCGCGAAGCCATCGGCGAGCACGAACCTGCCGCCGGTGCCGACGGCCGCCGAGCTGAACCAGCAATTGCAGCGGGCGCTGGATCCGGCGGTCCCGGCGGCGGAGAAGCTGGACGGGGTGCAGGGCGCCGAGGCCGATCCCGAGCTGCCGAACCGGCTGGCCGAGGCTGCCGCTGGTGCGAACGTACAGATCGAGGTGACCGATGTGACGTCGTTCGGTGACAGCGTCAACGCCAAGGCCAAGTTCATCGTCAATGGCCAGGAGAATATCGTCGACGTGCCGTTCGTCGCCGAGGACGGCAAGTGGAAGGTTCAGAAGCAGTGGTCGTGCACCATGCTCTCCAACCTCGGCCAGCAGTCGGTCGCCTGCGACCAGCTGTGATGTTGGCGCTGAGCTAACGCGAATTCGTTAGTGCGACATGGACACTCGACCCGCCCGCTGGTCGAGTGCAGCCATGACAGCAACGACAACAAATCCCGAACGCGTCGTCATTATCGGTGGCAGCTCGGGTATGGGACTGGCGCTGGCGGCCACGTTGGTCGCCATGGGCGCGCGGGTCACCATTGCGGGCCGATCGGCCCAACGGCTCGTCTAGCCCGTCCAGACGAGACATGGCGCGGCGACTGCGGCGCGCCATGTCTCGTTCAAGACGGACCGGCGTCGCGCAGCGCCGGACGGTCCGGGTGGTCCCAGCGGACGAAGAGAGTCGGGGTGTCCGGGTTTTCGATGTTGTGGCACAGCAGAGCGGGGATGGTCCATCGCGCGTCGGGTGGGGTGTGGCGACGCAGCGCGGATTCGGACATATCGAGGCGGATAGTGAGATCGAATTTCGGAGCACGGCCAAGCAGCATGGGGCCCGCCAGGGCCACGACGAGATTCGCTGGGGCATCGCGGACGGTGGCACGGGCTGATCGGTCGGTGCTCTCGTTCCAGAGCGCGGGCAGCCAGCGGCCGCGCTCGCGAAGTGTGTCGACGACCTCGCGGCGGACGGCCGCGTAGTCGAACCATGCGGTGCGATAGGACAATTCGTCGTCACGGCCGAACTCCATGCGCAGCGACGCGGGCCGGATGTAGTCATGCAGCGAGACCACCTCGGCGGGACGTCCGGTCGCGCGCAGTGCCGAGGCGATGTCATCCGCTAGCGCGACCGGTTCGGCGGCGTCGGCCCCGTCGACCGCTATAACCAGCCGACCGCCGAGTTCGCGAATGCGGTGGACGACGATCTCGACGAGTCCATCCCGGGTAATCGACCTGAAGTGTGGCACCCGTCCATCACAGCAAACCCGCTGCCGCGGTATCCGATCGGTAGCAGTGCGGATCGGCGGGATAATCTCAGCCCATGGCGACAATCGAAGAGGCGCTGGAGATAGAGCGACTCGAGCGGGATATCTTCCGTGGCGCTTCCACGGAGACCCAGCTCCCGCGCACGTTCGGCGGACAGGTTGCCGGTCAGGCGCTGGTATCGGCTGTGCGGACGGTGGAGCCCAATTTTCAGGTGCACTCGCTGCACGGATACTTCCTGCGGCCGGGCAATCCCGATCAGCGGACGGTGTATCTGGTCGAGCGCATTCGTGACGGGCGCTCCTTCTGCACCCGGCGGGTCACCGGGGTTCAGGACGGTGCCGCGATATTCACGATGTCGGCATCGTTCCATGCCGGCGACGAAGGTCCCGAACATCAGGACCAGATGCCGCAGGTACAGGTCCCCGATGTGCTGCCGGACGCGAGCACATCGACGAGCCCCGAGCGGCTGTGGCTGATGCGCGAATGGGAGCACTGGGACATTCGGATGGTCCCGCAGGAGGAGGTGACCCGCCGCGACGGCGTGGCCTCCCAGCAGCAGGTGTGGTTCCGCTACCGGCATCCGCTGCCCGACGATCCGCTGTTCCACGTCTGCACGCTCGCCTACATGAGCGATATGACGCTGCTCGGTTCGTCGAAGGTCACCCATCCCGATGAGCGGACGCAGGACGCGTCGCTGGACCACGCGATGTGGTTTTTGCGCCCGTTCCGCGCCGACGATTGGCTGCTCTATGACCAGTCCTCGCCGTCGGCGAGCTTCGGACGGGCACTGACCGGCGGCAAGATTTTCAATCGTGAGGGTGAGCTGGTTGCCGCGGTCGTGCAGGAGGGGCTGATCCGCGCACGGCGCGAGCGCTGAGGCCGCGCCCTCGCGCGTTGATCAGACCATCTGGATACGCAAGTGGCAGACCACCGTGTCGCTCATATGACGTAGTTTGCGCTCGAGTGCAGGGCGGGCGCTGCCGAGGTCGGGGCCGCCTCCGGCGCCCGCGGCAACACAGCGATCACTCTGTGAGTGCCGACCTGTTTCGTCCGAATGAACCCGGCCTTGACGCAACGTTGACGCCCACCGTGAGCGGGACCACAGCGCGGTGGCTCGTAAGCTTTGCCGGGTGAACGCATCCCCGGTCGTCGCGCCCGCCACCGCAGTGCAGCAGGCTGCTGCCCGCCCAACCATCGGAGTGCTGGCGCTACAGGGTGACGTGCGCGAACACATCGCCGCGCTCGCACTGTGTGGTGCCGACCCGGTGCTGGTGCGTCGCGAATCGGAGCTCGCGGCGGTCGACGCGCTGGTCCTGCCCGGTGGTGAATCGACCGCCATCAGCAAGCTGCTCGGGGTGTTCGAACTGCTCGAACCGTTGCGTGCGAGGCTGCGCGCGGGCATGCCGGCCTTCGGTTCCTGCGCCGGAATGATCCTGCTCGCCTCCGAGGTGCTCGACACCCGCCCCGATGCGCAGCATCTGTCCGGCATCGATATGACGGTGCGCCGCAACGCTTTCGGTCGCCAGGTCGACTCGTTCGAAACCGATCTGGATTTCGCCGGCCTCGATGACGGCCCGATGCGCGCAGTGTTCATCCGGGCGCCATGGGTCGAGCGAGTCGGCGATGGCGTCGAGGTGCTTGCTACGGTGCCGGACGGTCCGTTCGCCGGACGGATCGTGGCGGTGCGGCAGGGCAATGTGGTCGCGACATCCTTCCATCCCGAGGTCACCGGAGATTTGCGGGTACACCACCTGTTCGTCGACCTGGTGCGTGCGGCGTAGCAGATACGCGATTCGGGCCACGACGCCCGGTGCTGGTGCGGCTGGGCTGCCTGCGTTCGGTCTGGCGCGGGCGGCGGTAGGAGTTTCTCCGGCTGCGTACATTAAGCTGGAGAAGTCGTCTACCCGACCGGTACGGGTACCGAGCGCACCATCAGAAGTGCAGTCGACCTGTGGAGGAAGTAGGGAATGAGCGGCCACTCCAAATGGGCCACCACCAAGCACAAGAAGGCGGGGATCGACGCCAAGCGTGGCAAGCTCTTCGCTAAGTTGATCAAGAACATCGAGGTGGCGGCCCGCACTGGTGGCGGAGACCCTGCGGGCAACCCGACGCTGTATGACGCCATCCAGAAGGCGAAGAAGTCCTCGGTGCCCAATGACAACATCGAGCGCGCCCGCAAACGTGGTGGCGGCGAAGAAGCCGGCGGCGCCGACTGGCAGACGATCACCTACGAGGGCTACGGCCCCAACGGTGTCGCTGTGCTCATCGAGTGCCTCACCGACAATCGCAACCGCGCCGCAGGCGAGGTGCGGGTCGCGATGACCCGCAACGGTGGCAATATGGCGGACCCGGGTTCGGTGTCGTACCTGTTCCATCGCAAGGGCGTCGTCATGCTGGAGAAGAACGGCCTGTCCGAGGACGACGTTCTGATGGCCGTGCTCGAAGCGGGCGCCGAAGAGGTCAGCGATCTCGGCGACAGCTTCGAGGTCATCAGCGACCCGTCCGATCTGATCGCCGTGCGCTCCGCATTGCAGTCCGCCGGAATCGATTACGACTCCGCCGAGTCCGGGTTCCAGCCGTCGGTGTCGGTCGCGGTCGACGCGGAAGGCGCTCGCAAGGTGCTCAAGCTGGTGGACGCGCTCGAGGACAGCGACGACGTGCAGAACGTCTACACCAATGTCGACCTGTCCGACGAGGTCCTCGCCGAGCTGGGCGAGGAGTAGTCGAGGCAATGCGGCGCGGTGCGCAGTAGCTGTCGAGTCGGGGCGGTCCGCGGTGCGGGCCGCCCCGACTGCACTCTGCGAGTGCTATGGAGTCGTCGCGGAGTGCGGCTGGGCAACGACGTGCTGGAGACGTGATCCGGCGTGCCGCACCACCGGTGCGGTGCACGTGAGACGCGGTCGTCGAACAACGCGGCAGCGAGGTGGTCGGATGGCGTGCTCAAGGCACCGCGAGGACCAGTTTGCCGACGGTGCGGCCGGTTTCGCCGAGTGCGTGCGCCTTCGCCGCCTCGGCGAGCGGGAAGGAGTCCGCGATGGTCGGGCGCAGGCGGCCGGTATCGACGAGGTGCGCGAGGGCGTTCATGCCCGCGTAATCGTCCTCGACCAGCATGCGAACCGCGCGAACACCCAGCTTCTCGGCCTCGGCGGCCAGATCGATGCGCCCGCGGGCGCGCAGTGAGATAAGCAGGCCGCCCGGTCGCAGTGTGCGCAGCGAGCGGACACTGTTCTTATCGTCGATCGAATCCAATACCACATCGATGTCGCGAACATGTTCGGCGAAATCCGTTGTCCGATAATCGATCACCTCGTCCACGCCAAGATCGCGCAGGAAGTCGTGGTTGGCGGCACCCGCCGTGCCGACCACGTACGCGCCGCGCGCGGTGGCGATTTGTACGGCGAGATGGCCGACGCCGCCCGCTGCCGCGTGAATCAATACCCGCTGCCCGGCGCGCACCCCTGCGGTATCGACCAGCGCTTGCCATGCGGTCAAACCGGCGAGCGGAATGGCGGCGGCCTGAATGTGGTCCAGCGCAGCGGGTTTGCGCGCGAAGGCGCGTGTGGGTCCGACCGCGTACTCGGCGTGCGCGCCGTGACCGAACGGATAGGGGAGCATGCCGAAGACTTCATCACCCGGAGCGAACAGGGTGACTCCGATACCGACGGCGGCGACCTCGCCGGACACATCCCAGCCGAGCACGAAGGGTGGTTCGTCGAGGAACGGTCCGGGCTGGGCGCGATGACTCCAGTCGGTGGGATTGAGACCGGCGGCGCGCACCCGGACCAGGATCTCGCCGGGGCCGGGCTGCGGCCTCGGCAGCGTCACTTCGGTGAGCACTTCGGGTCCGCCGAGAATGTCCTGGCTGAGTGCTCGCATGGTGGCGTCATTGTCGTTCATGGCCTAAAGCATGCCCGTGACCGGCGGCGGAAGAAATGGCACGATTGCCATTATTCGATATGATCGCGCCATGATGGCGGTAGCTTCGGTGAGCGCGGTGTCGGCGCATCGCGTGGTGGTGTTGGCGTTGCCTGGTGTGTATCCGTTCGAACTCGGCATTCCGAGCCGGGTATTCGGCACCGCGCCCGACAAATACGAGGTTCGGACCTGCTCGGTCGACGGTGCGCCGGTCGCCAGCCGCGCGGATTTCGCGATCGCCGTCGAACTCGACAGTCGTGCGCTCGACACCGCGGACACGGTGGTCATTCCGGCCTGCGATATCGAGATGACCCTCGATGGCACGCTGCCGCGCGCGGTATCGGACGCACTGGCCCGCATCCGCCCGGGGACCCGGATCGTCTCCATCTGCACCGGGGCCTTCGTCGCCGCGGCCGCCGGACTCCTCGACGGTCGTCCCGCGACGACGCACTGGAACCAGGCCGATCTCTTTCGCCGCAGCTTCCCGCAGGTGCGGCTGGACCCCGACGTGCTGTACGTCGACGACGGTGACCTGCTCACCTCGGCTGGGGCGGCAGCGGGTATCGACCTGTGTCTGCACCTGGTGCGCCGCGATCACGGCACCGAGGTCGCGAATATGGTGGCTCGCCGTTGCGTCATCCCGCCGTGGCGTGATGGCGGACAAGCCCAGTACATCGAACGACCGGTGCCGCCCTCGACGTCGGCGGGGACCGCGGCCGCCCGCCAGTGGGCCCTGGACAATCTCCAATTGCCGTTGACCATGGCCGATCTCGCCGCCGAGGCGCGCATGAGCAAGCGCACCTTCGCCCGCCGCTTCCGCGACGAGGTCGGCATGAGTCCCGGCCGCTGGCTCATCCAACAGCGCGTCTGTCGCGCCCGCGACCTGTTGGAATCGACCGACCTCTCGGTGGACCGCATTGCCGGAGCGGTCGGCTTCACAACTGCCGCGTCCCTACGCCAGCACCTCCACCAGGCAATAGGCGTATCACCCCGGAGCTACCGCCATACCTTCCGCGTCGCAGCGCCACCGGAACCCGCACCCGCCTCGCGGTAGCGTGCGGTGCGGACGAGAGTGCCGTGTTGGCGGCAGCGGTTCGGGCGCTGGCGTCTTCGCGGTCGCTAAGGGGATGTTGCGCGGAAGGTGTCGTCGCGTATCCCCTTGCGATCGTGGGTGCCGTGTCGCTGGGGCTCGAAGGAACCTGCCTCGGTTAGACTCTCGAACAGTTGTTCGTGTCTGTGAGAGGGGGCTTCGTGCGGGTGATGGGTGTCGATCCGGGGCTCACCCGGTGCGGCCTCAGCATTGTGGACGGCGGGATCGGCCGGAAGGTCACCGCCATCGATGTCGACGTGGTGCGCACCCCTGCGGATATGGACCTGGCGCACCGCCTGCTCGGGGTGGCCGACGCCGCCGAACACTGGATGGACACCCATAAACCCGATGCCGTCGCCATCGAGCGGGTGTTCGCCCAGCACAACGTGCGTACCGCGATGGGTACTGCGCAGGCCGGTGGCGTTATCGCGCTGGCGGCGGCGCGGCGGGGGATATCGGTGGCGTTTCATACACCGAGTGAGGTGAAGGCCGCCGTCACCGGCAACGGCACAGCGGACAAGGCTCAGGTGACGACGATGGTGACACGTATTCTCGGCCTCCAAATCGCGCCGAAACCGGCGGATGCCGCCGACGCGCTGGCCCTGGCGATCTGTCATTGTTGGCGGGCGCCACTGCTGGAGCGGATGGCCAGAGCTGAGGCTCAGGCGGCTCAGGCGAAGCGGAAGTATGCGGAAAGGCTTGCTGAACAACGGAAGGCGGTACGCGGGTGATCGCGTCGGTACGCGGTGAGGTGCTGGAGATCGCGCTCGACCATGTGGTGATCGAGGCCGCCGGCATCGGCTATCGCCTCAATGTCACCCCGGCGACGCTGTCCACGCTGACCCGGGGCGAGGAATCCCGGCTTTACACGGCGATGATCGTCCGCGAGGACTCGATGACGCTGTTCGGATTCGCCGACACCGAGTCCCGTGACCTGTTCGGTCTGCTGCAGACCGTCTCCGGCGTCGGCCCGCGGCTGGCCATGGCGGTGCTCGCGGTCCTCGAACCCGAGGCGTTGCGTAAAGCGCTCGCCGAAAGCAATGTCGCCGCGCTGACCCGAGTTCCCGGCATCGGCAAACGCGGCGCCGAACGCATGGTCGTGGAACTGCGCGACAAGGTGAATCTCGTTCCGGTGCAAGCCGGTCCGCCTGGGTCCACCCCGGAACCGGTCGTCACTCCGGTGCGTGACCAGGTCGTCGAGGCGCTCACCGGACTCGGTTTCCCACTCAAACAGGCCGAGCAGGTGGTTGACGGCGTGCTGGCCGAACAACCCGCCGCCGACACATCGACCACGTTGCGGACCGCACTGGGTTCCCTCGGCAAGAACCGGTAGCGGACAATGGATTACGACGACACCGAGCCAGAGGTGGACGAAGAGTCCCAGGTAAGCGCTGGCTACCTGAAATCCGACGGTGATATCGAGGCAAGTCTGCGCCCGAAGTCCCTCGACGACTTCATCGGCCAGCCACGGGTCCGCGAGCAACTCGCCCTGGTACTGCGTGGCGCGAAACAGCGCGGCGGCACCCCCGATCATGTCCTGCTGTCCGGACCGCCCGGTCTCGGCAAAACCAGTATGGCGATGATCATCGCCGGTGAACTCGGTACCGCGCTGCGCATCACCTCGGGCCCGGCGTTGGAGCGGGCCGGTGATCTGGCCGCCATGCTGAGCAATCTGGTCGAGGGCGACGTGCTGTTCATCGATGAGATCCACCGCATCGCCCGGCCCGCCGAGGAAATGCTCTACCTCGCCATGGAAGACTTCCGCGTCGACGTGGTCGTCGGCAAAGGCCCCGGTGCGACCTCGATTCCGCTCGATATCGCCCCGTTCACCCTGGTCGGCGCCACCACCCGGTCCGGCGCGCTCACCGGTCCGCTACGCGATCGCTTCGGCTTCACCGGCCATATGGATTTCTACGAACCCGATGAGTTGCTGCGCATTCTGCAGCGCTCTGCGCACATTCTCGGGGTGAGCATCGATGCCGATGCCGCCGCCGAGGTCGCGGGCCGGTCGCGTGGCACGCCGCGTATCGCGAATCGTCTCCTACGCCGGGTTCGCGATTATGCGGAGGTACGTGCCGACGGCCGGATCACCCGGGCCATCGCGAACGCCGCACTGGAGGTCTATGACGTCGATGCCCTCGGCCTCGACCGTCTGGACCGTGCCGTGCTCGCCGCCCTGGTCCGAAGTTTCGGTGGCGGTCCGGTCGGCGTCTCGACACTGGCCGTCGCGGTGGGGGAGGAGGCCGCCACCGTCGAGGAAGTGTGCGAGCCCTTTCTTGTCCGTGCCGGTATGGTCGCGCGCACGCCACGCGGCCGAGTCGCCACCGCCGCCGCCTGGGAGCACCTGGGGCTGGTTCCGCCGCCCGATCTGGTTTTCGGCGCGATCGAAGTCCGTGGCCGCGAACCGTATCCAACTCTCGATCTGTTCGAATAATCCCGCGTCGTAGTGGTGTTCGCTAAACCTTGCGGGCGCCGTCGATGAGTAGCCGCCGGATCGCCTCGCTCAGTGCGGTGACGGCGGCCGGGTCGGGGTCGGGACTGCGCAGCCCGTGCACGACTCCTGCGAGAAGCATTCCGGTCACGGCCTTGGCGGTGTTGGTGGTGTCCAGGTCGGCGCGAAGGTAGCCGAGCTCGACGCCGTGTGAGAGGTATCCGGCGGTCAGCGCGTCGGCCATGTCGAGCAGGCCGTAGAGGCGGGTGGTGAGTTCGTCGTCGATGCCCGTCGCATGAAACAGCAGTAGCTGGGCGACCCGACGATCCTGCACCAGGATACGGTCCAGCGCCGTGCCGATGCGATCGAGCTGGGCGCGGTATTCCGCCAGCGAGGTGGCCGCATCCGGGGCGTTCTCGGTACCGAGGGCCTCGACGATCCGTCCGGCGAGGTCGTCGATGACGTGATCGATGATGTCGCGCTTATTGGTGAAGTACCGGTAGAAGGTGCCATGGCCGATGCCGAGCACGGCGGCGATATCGGCGATTCCGGTGTTGTGATAGCCCTTTTCGGCGAAGCAGGCGAAGGCGGTATCGATGATTTCCTGGCGCAGTTCGGCTTTGCGTCGCTCGGCACGAGTCGATGGCTTCGTCACCCCCGCAATGATACTGTGTTCACAAACGGAATGATGTGTCATTCTGCGCAGCACTCGACAGGAGGTTCGACGTGGCGCCTCAGTTCGACGCGGTCGTTGTTGGTGCGGGTTTCGGCGGAATGGGGGCGGGCATCGAGCTCGACCGGCTCGGTTTGAGCAATTTCGTCATCCTGGAGCGCGAGAACGACCTCGGCGGCACCTGGCATGTCAATCACTACCCGGGGCTCGCCGTCGACATCGCCTCGGTGACCTACTCCTATTCCTTCGAGCCCAACCCGTACTGGACGCGGCTGTTCGCGCCGGGCGCGGAGCTCAAGAAATACGCCGAGTTCGTCGCCGGGAAGTACGACCTGCGTCGCCGGATGCGCTTCGGAACGGTGGTCGATGGTGCCCGCTGGGACGAGGAGAACCAGCACTGGGTGGTATCGCTGGGTGGTGAAACCCTCACCGGCCATTACCTTCTCACCGCGACAGGGTTCCTTTCGCAGCCCTACACCCCGCCCTTCCCCGGTATAGATTCCTTCGCGGGCAAGACCATTCACACCACCGCGTGGGAGGACGACTTCGACCTCAACGATCGAAAAGCCGCGATCATCGGGACCGGCGCGACCGCTGTGCAGCTGGTGCCCGAGGCGGCCAAGAAGGTGCGCGAGCTCACCGTCTTCCAGCGGACCCCGATCTGGGTTGTGCCCAAGATCGACACCGCTATTCCCGCCCCGGTGCAGAAGCTGTTCGCCCGGGTGCCGATCACACAGAAGGCCGCGCGGTTGGTGAACACCAGCATGCTCGAGGCGTTGATGGTGGTCGGCGTACTGCACTTCAAACAGGCCAAGCCTGTGAACAAGGTCGCGAGCGTGCTGGCCAAGGCGCATCTGCGTGCGCAGGTGCACGACAAGGAAACGCGCGAGCAGCTGACCCCGCACTACGATTTCGGCTGCAAACGCCCAACCTTCTCCAACCAGTACTTCAAGACGTTCAACCTGCCGAACGTACGTCTGGAGACAAACTCGATCGATCACATCGAAGCCGACGGCATCGTGACTACCGATGGGCACAAGACCGAGATCGACACCCTGATCCTGGCCACCGGCTTCAATCTGTGGGACGTGAACTTCCCGGCCATCGAAATAATCGGCCGCGACGGCATCGATCTAGGAAAGTTCTGGCGGGACAAGCGTTTCCAGGCCTACGAGGGCGTCACTGTGCCGAAGTTCCCGAACTTCATCTGCCTCAACAGCCCGTACTCCTACAGCGGTCTGTCGTACTTCACCACCATCGAGGCGCAGATGAAGCACATGGGCAGGCTGTTGAAGGAAACCTTCCGTCGCGGCGAGACCACCTTCGAGGTGACCGAGCGGGCCAACGCCCAGTTCCTCGACCGGGTCACCGACAAGCTCGGCTCGTCGGTGTTCTACGGCGGCGACTGCGCCACCGCGCGCAGCTACTACTTCAACCAGCACGGTGAGGCCGCGTTGCTGCGGCCGACCAGTACCATCAACGCGCACCGGGAAGCGGTGAGCTTCCCGCTCGACGACTACAGTTACGGCACGTCCGCCTGAGACTCCGCACGTCAGCCCGGCCGCCGATGGAGCGCCGTTCGGCGGTCGCTCCGGGGACGTCAATGGTGTGCCGGTGTGGCGGTGGTGATGGGAACTGGCAGACTGTGTAGGTACTTGTCCATCCCACCCACAGACTAGGGACTGACTTCGACGATGGAAATCCTGTTTCCGCTGCTGCTGGTAGCCCTGTTCGTGCCGATGTTCCTCGGTGTCCGCCGTCAGAAGCGTGAGGCACAGAAGACCGCCGACATGCAGGACAGCATCAAGGTCGGTGATCAGGTCGTCACCACGTCGGGGCTGTATGGCACCGTGGTCGATCTCGACGACACCACCGTCGACCTCGAGATTGCCGAAGAGGTCGTCACCACGTGGCTGCGTCAGGCGATCCGCGAGGTGCGCGCCGAGAACGAGACCACGGACGAGACCGTGACCGACGAGGCAGCGATCGACGAGGCAGCCGACGCCCCCGTCGAAGAGTCCACGCAGCAGACCGAAACCCGGCTGACCAAAGACTGACCGGCCTCAACCGGTTATCGGCGAGTCCCGCGCGTCCACGCGCCGCGGGACGCCTTCCGGGTACTCGGCGCCGCTGGTGCGTACCCGCCCGTTCCACCTCGACTTCCCGCCTAGGAGATGACGTACTGTGCCACCTTCCCAGGGATCGGCGCATCCGCTACGGCTGCTCGGTGTCTACGCCGCACTGCTGGCCGTGATCTATGCGCTGGTGTTCTTCACCGGTGATAAAGACCCGACGCCGAAGCTCGGCATCGACTTGCAGGGTGGCACCCGGGTTACGCTGACCGCCCGGACTCCCGATGGCGGTAAGCCCAACCAGGACAGCCTGCGCAAAGCACAGCAGATCATCGAGAATCGGGTCAACGGCCTTGGTGTCGGTGGCTCCGAGGTCATCATCGACGGCGACAACATCGTGATCACCGTGCCCGGCGACGACGGACAACAGGCGCGCACGCTGGCGACCACCGCCAAGCTCTACATCCGTCCGGTACTGGAGGCCGTCCCGGTCGGCGGCCAGGGCACACCGCAGCAGCCGACCCAAGCGCCCGCCCCGACCGAGCCCGCGCCGAGCCCGGCTCCGCCCGAAACCGCGCCGGAGTCGACGCCACCTGGCGCGGAGGCGCCCGCCCCGCAGGAGCGGGTCTTCCCCGCACAGGCGCCGACCGAGCCGCCTACCCCGGGTTCCTCCCAGGAGCAGGCGAAGCAGGAAATCGACGCGGCCAAGCAGATCCGGCAGAGCCAGGACCCCACGATCCAGAAAGCCGCCATGGCGGCCATGGACTGCAGCAAGACCGACCCGCTCGCGGGCAATGACGACCCGGCCCTGCCGCTGGTCACCTGCTCCACTGACGGCACCGAGGTGTTCCTGCTCGACAAGAGCCGCATCGACGGCCAGGAGATCAAGAACGCCAGTGCGGGGCTGAATCAGCAGCAGGCGCGTCACGAGGTCAACCTCGAATTCAAGTCCGGCGGCAGCGACGCGTGGGCCGCGCTCACCGGCGAATACCTTTACAAGCGAGTCGCTTTCGTGCTCGACTCCGAGGTGGTCAGCGCGCCGACCGTGCAGGCGGGACCGCAGCAGGGTGGCCAGACCACGATCAGTGGCAATTTCACCGCCGATAGCGCGAAGGAACTCGCCAACACCCTCAAATACGGTTCGCTGCCGCTGTCGTTCCAGACCTCGGAGGCCGAAACCGTTTCCGCGACGCTTGGCCTGTCCTCGATGAAGGCTGGTCTGCTCGCGGGTGCGGTCGGACTGGCGGTGGTGTTGCTCTACTGCCTGGCCTACTACCGAATGCTCGGATTCCTCACCGGGTTGTCGCTGGTCGCCTCCGGGTTCGCGGTGTACGGGATCATGGTGTTGCTCGGGCGGTGGATCGGCTTCACCCTCGACCTGGCCGGTATCGCCGGTCTGATCATCGGCATCGGCATGACCGCCGACTCGTTTGTCGTGTTCTTCGAACGCATCAAGGACGAAATGCGTGAGGGGCGCAGCTTCCGCTCCGCGACGCCGCGCGGCTGGCAGCGCGCGCGTCGAACTATCCTGTCCGGTAACGCGGTGAGCTTCATCGCGGCGGCGGTGCTCTACGCGCTCGCGGTTGGGGAGGTGCGTGGCTTCGCCTTCACTCTCGGCCTCACCACCATCCTCGACGTGGTGGTGGTATTCCTGGTCACCGCTCCACTCGTGCTGCTGGCCTCACGGACGGCCTACTGGGCGAAACCATCAGTGAACGGTCTCGGTGCGATCCAACAGGTTGCCCGGGAGCGGAAGGCGGCCGACGCCGCACTCGTCGAAGGCGTGAAGACGCGATGACCAACAGCCAGACCACGCCCGCACTCCGCAAGAACGGGACGAACCCCGATATGGATGACGCGCCGCACGGCGAGCTGCCCAAGCACGGCTTCTTCAACCGGCTCTACACCGGCACCGGTGCGATCGATGTCATCGGCAATCGCCGCAGGTGGTATCTGATCACGGCCGCCATCGTGCTGATCTCGTTGGGCAGTATCGTGTTCCGCGGCTTCACCCTCGGCATCGATTTCGAGGGCGGATCACGCATCCAGTTCCCTGCGGGCAGCGCGACCACTGGGCAGGTGGAGGACGTGTACCACACCGCCATCGGCACCGACCCGGTGTCGGTGCAGACGGTGGGTACCGGTTCGTCGGCGACCATGCTGATCCGCTCCGAGGCGCTCGATTCCAAGCAGGTCGATACGCTGAACGACGCGTTGTTCAGCAAGTTCGAACCCAAGGACAAGAACGGCAACCCGAGCCGCGCCGCGATCAGTACCTCGGACGTGAGTGAGACCTGGGGCAGCCAGATCACCCGAAAGGCGCTCATCGCGCTGGGGGTGTTCCTGGTCCTGGTCGCCGTCTACATCACCATCCGGTACGAGCGCGATATGGCGCTCGCGGCGCTTGCCTCGCTAGGCTTCGACCTGTCGGTGACTGCGGGCGTCTATTCCATCATCGGACTCGAGGTCACCCCGGCGACGGTCATCGGCATCCTGACCATCCTCGGCTTTTCGCTCTACGACTCCGTTGTCGTCTTCGACAAGGTCGAGGAAAACACCAGCGGCATCCTGCATTTGAGTCGCCGGACCTATGGCGAACAGGCCAACCTCGCGGTGAACCAGACGCTGATGCGTTCCATCAACACCGCGCTGATCGGCGTGCTGCCGATCGTCGGCCTGATGGTGATCGCGGTGTGGATGCTCGGTGTCGGCACTCTCAAGGATCTGGCGCTGGTGCAGTTGGTCGGTCTGTTGGTAGGCACCTACTCGTCGATCTTCTTCGCCACCCCGTTGTTGGTATCGCTCAAGGAGCGCTGGGGCCCGGTGGCGGCGCATACGAAGAAGGTGCTTGCCAAGCGGTCCGGCGTCGCGGCGGCGCGCGCTGGAGTCGAGGCCGAGCGTCGTGTGGTGGCCGCGACCGGCCGGTCGTACCCCGACGCCGAGCCACGGCGGTCCAGGGACGTCGGACAGGCGCCCCGGCCCGGCGCGCGTCCGAGCGGGAAACGGCACAAGAAGCGGTAGTGACCTAGAGGCAGGGGTTTCCTTCCATGCGACAGCCACGCGGCGTTGCGAGTCGTCTGATCGGAGCGGTGGCCGCGGGCACCCTGGCAGCCGCGCTGGTTGCCGGGTGCTCCAGTCAGAACCAGGTGCCCGCCATCGGCTACGCCGTCGATGCCGTGATCGCCAGCTACAACGGTGGCAGCACGCTGGGCGCGAGCAGCGGCTCGGCGGCCGTGTTCGACCGGGTGCTGACCGGATTCTTCTACACCGGGCCCGATGGTCAGCAGGTCGCCGACACCGATGCGGGTACCGCGAAGGAGGTGCCCGGCGAGGCGCAGACGGTCCAGTACCGGCTGAATCCGGACGGCGTGTACTCCGATGGCGTGCCCACTTCGTGTGACGATCTGGTGCTCGCCTGGGCCGCGCGCAGCGGCCGGTTCACCAAACCCGGTGACCACGGCCCGGTTCCGCTGTTCGACGCGGCGAGCACCGACGGATACGCCGATATCGAGCGGGTGGAATGCCAGCCCGGCTCCAAGGACGCGACGGTGGTTTTCCGTCCGGATGCCCATTTTCTGCCCTGGCGCACGCTGTTCAGCGCCGGTGAGTTGATGCCCGCGCACGTTGCGGCGCGGGTGGCGAATGTGGCGAATGTGGTCTCCGCATTGGAATCCAGTGATCCTGGTGCGATCCAACGGTTGGCCGACTTCTGGAACACCGGCTGGACGATCAGCTCCGACGATCTGGATACCTCGAGGTTCCCGTCCTCGGGGCCCTACCGGATCGAATCCTATTCCGACAAAGATGGTTTGGTTCTGGTAGCCAATGAGCGCTGGTGGGGTATCAAGCCCGAGACCGGCCGGATTGTGGTGTGGCCGAAGACCGTTGATTTGAAGGCCAAGCTCTCCGACAATGCCGTCAGTGTCGTGGACATCGGCGCCGGTTCGGTGCAGGATCTGAATCTCGACGGCTTTTCGGTGCAGACCGTGCCCGGCCGCGGTGCCGAACAACTGGTGCTGGCGACCGGGGGAGTGTTCGGTTCAGTTGACGCCCGCCGCGCGTTCGGGCTCTGCGTGCCACGGCAGGCACTGTTCGACAAGCTCGGCAAGGTACCGGAGGCGCCCAAGTCCGGCCTGGGCGCGGGGCCGCTCGATTCTCGCATCGTGCAACAGGATTCGTTGTTCTACGGACCGGCGGCCGACGGAGCCGGCAAATACCGGGGCGCCGATGTTCCGGCGGCCACCGCGAGACTCGCGGCGTCCGGTGCGGCCAATCCAACCATCCGTATCGGCTATCTCCGCCCCGACGAGCGCCGCGCGCAAACCGTGGCAATGATCGCCGAGGCATGCAAACCCGCTGGTATCACCGTCATCGACGCCGGTACAGACGATTTCACACCCTCCCAGCTCACCCAGGGCAAAGTAGATGCCGTCCTGGCGAGCACCGCATCGGTACCCGGTCCGGCGGGATCCTCGACCGGCGTCGCGGCCATCGGTTCGTTGCGCACAGGTAGCGGGCTCAATTTCGGTAGCTTCGGTAATGGACGTTACGATGCGATCGCCGATCAGCTTGCGGCCGATGATAACTCGACCACAACGCTGAATCTGCTAACTGAAGCCGAGAACCTGCTGTGGTCGGAGATGCCGAGCGTCCCGTTGTTCGCCGATCCCCGCACCATCGCCTTCGGCAACGGTTTGCAGAACGGCATCGCCGGGCCTACCCAGGGTGGGACCGGCTGGAACATGGACCGCTGGGTGTTGAAGCGGTAACAGGTGTTGGTGGGTGAGTAACCATGGAGAGGTGTCGATGAGCAAGCACGCAGCGGTCGAATCGGATGATGCAGTCAGTGAGCGGACCGCGAAAGCTGGCGAGTTGGTCGAGCGCCTGACCCGCTGGTGTGATGACTTCCCCACTCCCGGAGTCCGTTTCGCCGATCTGACGCCCGTCTTCGCCGATCCGGACGGTTTCCGCGCTGTCGTCGATTGCCTCGCCGAGTGCGCGCCCGACGCCGACCTCGTCGCCGGCGTCGATGCCCGCGGCTTCATCATCGGTGCCGGCGTCGCCGCGGCGCTCGGCACCGGCGTGCTCGCGGTGCGCAAGGCGGGCAAGCTGCCCCCGCCCGTCATCTCTCGTGAGTACGAACTCGAATACGGCACCGCGGCCCTGGAAGTTCCGGCCGACAGTGTTGATCTGAAGGGCCGCCGCGTCCTGCTGCTCGACGACGTCCTCGCCACCGGGGGCACCCTCGCCGCCGCTGCCGATCTGTTCGCCAGCGTGGGTGCGGAGGTCGTCGCCGCTGCAGTGGTTCTGGAACTCGACGGCTTCGGTGGCCGGGAGCGTCAGGGTGACTACCCGCTGACCTCGGTAGTGTGCGTCTGAGTTCCGCTCGCGCCGGTTGCTAGGTGATTCACGAACTCGGTGTGCCGAGGGCGGTAAAACTCATTGGCATGGTCGCACAATTGTGGTTAGCCTGTTCAGGTCGTATTCCCGTTGATCGGAGTCATGCCGTTGCTCTCATGAGGTAGCCATTCGGGCGGCCCGCATTCGCGCGTCGCGTTCCGTTGCAACCTCTGGGGTACGCATGTCCAATATTTCTCTATCCGATCTGACCTTTTCCTGGCCCGACGGGACGCCCGTTTTCGATGGTCTCGGCGCTGTACTCGGCCCCGGTCATATCGGGGTGGTCGGCAGTAACGGTGCGGGCAAATCGACGCTGCTTCGGCTGATCGCGGGGGAGTTGATCCCGGCGCGTGGTTCGGTGACGGTCATCGGTCGTCTCGGTTATCTACGTCAGGATCTCGGCCTCGGCGACGGTCAACGCGTGGATGCTGTGCTCGGTATCGCCGAGGTGCGAAAGGCGTTGCACCACATCGAATCCGGCTCGGGTACGGAGGAGGACTTCGAGACCGTTGGCAACCAATGGGACGTCGAAGAAAGCGCCGTCGCACTGCTCGGCCGCCTCGGCCTGCACTATCTCGCGGATTCCGCCGAGCAGTTGGATTGCACCGTGGAAACGATTTCCGGAGGCGAGACGGTGTTGCTCGGGCTGGTGGCTCAGCTGCTGCGCGATCCCGACGTGTTGCCCTTGGACGAGCCGACCAACAATCTGGATCACGTTGCCAGGCAACGGCTTTACGAGGTGGTGGCACAGTTCTCCGGAACCGTGCTCACCGTCGGTCATGATCGTGAGCTGCTGGAGCGAATGACCACGATCGCGGAATTACGCCAGGGCGAACTGCGCTTGTTCGGCGGCAATTTCAGTGCGTATGAGCGAATTGTCGAGGGCGAGCAGGAGGTCGCTCGAGCGGCGCTTCGTGACGCTCGCTCGGATGTCCGTAAGCAGGCGCGCGAACTCGTCGAGGCGCGGATCAAACTGGATCGCCGACAGCGCTACGGGCAGAAGATGTTCGAGAGCAAGCGTGAGCCGAAGATCGTGATGGGCCTGCGCAAACGGCAGGCTCAGGTGTCGGCGGGTAAGTTGCGCAACAACCACATCGAGAAGGTGGATACCGCCAAGGAGCAGCTGGAGCAAGCGCAGGAATTGTTGCGCGACGATCGCGAGATCCGTGTCGAACTGCCCGATACTCGGCTGTATCCGGGGCAGGACGTTATGGATCTGGAAGCGATCGAGCTCGCTGGCGGGCCGACAGTAACGCTGCGGGTAAGCGGTCCGGAACGGATCGCGCTGACCGGCCTCAATGGCATCGGGAAGACCACACTGCTGCACCGGATCGCCGCGGCCGAGCCGAAGGTGTCGTGGCGCATGCTGCCGCAGCGGCTCGACATTTTCGATGAGCGACTATCGGTTTTCGAAAACGTGGCGTCGACCGCTCCGCACGCCTCGGTCGAGCAGATCCGGGCCCAGCTGGCGCGGTTCCTGTTTCGTGGCGTGGACGCCGATGTGGCGGCGTCGGCGTTGTCGGGTGGTGAGCGGCTCAGGGCCGCGCTGGCCATGCTACTGCTGGCCGATCCGGCACCGAAGCTGCTGTTGCTCGACGAGCCGACCAACAATCTCGATCTGCCGAGCCTGGCACATCTGACCCAGGCCCTGGCCGGTTTCGAAGGGGCGTTGATCGTGGTGAGTCACGACCCCTGCTTCCTCGATGACCTCGGCTTGACCCGTCGCGTGGAGCTCACGACCGAAGGTCTGACCGAAACCCTGCTCGGATAGTGCTGACGGCCCACGGTCCTGACCGTGCCCACCGCACCCCGATTCGCGCAGTTCGGGCGGTCGGGTAAGCCCGGGCGCCCGGACTGGCAGGATTGGGTGGCGTGGAGCAGTCTGTTGTTTCGGTCGATGTGGTGGCGCTGCGGTTCTGGGAGGCCGACGTCACGGTCACCCTTGGTGTCGCACCCCGGGAATTCGAGCCGTTCACCGGGGAATTGGCCTTGCCCGGGGTGCTGTTGGGGCGAGGGGAGCGGCTGGTTTCGGCGGCGCGGCGCGCGGTGCACGCGAAACTGGGCGTACCGGACGTGGCGATCGGCGCAGTCGGCCAACTGGAAACCTTCGACGAGCCGAATCGCGATCCGCGCGGCCCGACGCTGTCCATAGCGATGTGGGCAGTCGTCGGACCGCATCATGGGCCGGCGCGGTGGATTCCGTTCGACGCGGTGCCGCCGCTGGCGTTCGATCACAATCGGATCGTCGACGCGGCGCGCGGTGGCTTGGCTCGCCTGCTCTGGAAGGACCTGGCCTTCACCCGAGCCTTGACCGGCGATGAGTTCCCTGCGACGACCGCGGTGGAATTGAGTACGGCCCTACATGGTGCCCGCCCGGATCCCGCGAACCTGAACCGCACCCTGGCCGCTATTTCCGGCCTCGAGCGCACTGCCGAACGTCGCCGGGTCAGAGCCACCGGGCGCCCCGCGGCCGTGTGGGCATTCACAACCAGCCAGTAGTCGGTCCATCCCGATACGTTGCTATGCGCATCAATGCATAATAGCCGTCCGTGCGGACCGGCGGTAATGCCGGATTTGAACGGGTAGATATGCCGTGGTGAACAGCCCGTGACGAGGGCGGTATTCACAGCGATCCGCCCCGCGACTGTTCTGGGGCTAAAGTTGGTGGTCTGGGCGGTTGCAGCGGTCGGATAGGGTGTTCGGACCGCGGCGTGGAGAGGTGGTGGCATGACTCAGCATCTGGGCGAGGCGAATGTCGAGCAATCGGCATCTGCCCCGCAATCGAATGGTGCGGCGGCCACTCCGGCTGACCCGTCGCGCCCGTCCGCCTCGAAGACCAGCGCGCCCAGCGCGAAGCGTGTCCCATCCAACGGCACTATCGCCCCGTCGAACAGGAATGTCGCCCCCTCGAAAAAGTCGGTGGCGAAAGAGGACGCCGTCGCCTCGCCGGTGCGGCAGCCGGGTACGTCTGCGGCGGTGCCCACGTCCGCGTCGCGCCGGGTGCGGGCGCGGTTGGCGCGACGGATGACCGGTCAGCGCGGGATCGCGGCGGTCAAGCCGGTGCTGGAGCCGTTGGCGAGCGTGCATCGCGAGCTGTACCCGAAGGCGAATCTCACACTGCTGCAGCGGGCATTCGACGTCGCCGATGAGCGGCACGCGCATCAGTTCCGCAAATCCGGTGACCCCTACATAACCCATCCGCTTGCGGTCGCGAATATTCTGGCCGAGCTCGGAATGGACACCACCACGCTGGTGGCCGCGCTGTTGCACGACACAGTGGAGGACACCGGGTACTCGCTCGAACAGCTGACCGCCGACTTCGGTGCCGAGGTCGCGCATCTGGTCGACGGTGTCACCAAGCTGGACAAGGTCAATCTCGGTGCCGCCGCCGAGGCCGAGACGATCCGCAAGATGATCATCGCGATGGCGCGCGACCCCCGCGTGCTGGTGATCAAGGTCGCCGACCGGCTGCACAACATGCGCACCATGCGTTTCCTGCCGCCGGAGAAGCAGGCGAAGAAGGCGAAGGAAACGCTGGAGGTGATCGCGCCGCTGGCGCATCGCCTGGGAATGGCCACGGTCAAATGGGAGCTGGAGGACCTCGCCTTCGCGATCCTGCACCCGAAGAAGTACGACGAGATCGTGCGCCTGGTCGCCGATCGCGCACCTTCACGCGACACTTACCTGGCGCGAGTGCGCGCGGAGATCGTCAATACCCTGGCCGCGTCCCGGATCAACGCGATCGTGGAGGGCAGGCCTAAGCATTACTGGTCGATCTACCAGAAGATGATCGTCAAAGGTAAAGACTTCGACGACATCCACGACCTGGTCGGCATTCGCATTCTGTGTGACGAGGTGCGCGATTGCTACGCCGCCGTCGGTGTCGTGCATTCGCTGTGGCAGCCGATGGCGGGCAGATTCAAGGACTACATCGCCCAGCCTCGCTATGGCGTCTACCAGTCGCTGCACACGACAGTTGTCGGCCCGGACGGCAAGCCACTCGAGGTGCAGATTCGCACCCAGGACATGCACCGCACCGCCGAGTTCGGCATCGCCGCGCATTGGCGTTACAAAGAGACCCGGGGCAAGCACTCCAACGATTCCACCGAAGTCGACGATATGGCGTGGATGCGCCAACTGCTCGACTGGCAGCGGGAGGCGGCCGACCCGGCCGAGTTCCTGGAGTCGCTGCGTTTCGACCTGAAGTCGCCGGAGATCTTCGTCTTCACCCCGAAGGGTGATGTGATCACGCTGCCGCAGAAGTCCACGCCGGTCGATTTCGCCTATGCCGTGCACACCGAGGTCGGGCACAAGTGTATCGGGGCGCGGGTGAACGGCAGGCTGGTCGCTTTGGAGCGGCAGTTGGAGAACGGTGAGGTCGTCGAGGTGTTCACCTCGAAGGCGCAGAACGCGGGACCCAGCCGCGATTGGCAGAACTTCGTGGTTTCGCCGCGCGCCAAGGCCAAGATCCGCCAGTGGTTCGCCAAGGAACGTCGCGAGGAGGCGCTCGAAAGCGGTAAGGAGCAGATCGGCAAGGAGGTCCGCCGCGTCGGGCTGCCGTTGCAGCGTTTGATGAGCGTCGATGCGATGACCGCGGTCTCGCACGAGCTGCACTACACGGACATCTCCATGCTCTATACCGCCGTCGGTGAGCATCAGGTGTCAGCGCATCACGTCGTGCAGCGGCTGATGGCGCAACTCGGCGGTATCGGCGATGTGGAGAACGAGCTCGCTGAGCGGTCCACTCCGTCGACAACTCCGAACCGGCAGCGCGTCACCGGTGATGCCGGCGTACTCATCCCTGGGGCCCTCGGCACGGTCGCTAAGCTGGCCAAGTGCTGCACGCCGGTCCCGGGCGACGAGATCATGGGCTTCGTGACCCGCGGTGGTGCGGTGAGCGTGCACCGTACCGACTGCACCAATGCGGGATCGCTGCGTGAGCAGGCCGAGCGCATCATCGAGGTGGAATGGGCGCCCTCGCCGTCCTCGGTGTTCCTGGTCGCCATTCAGATCGAGGCGCTCGATCGCACCCGCTTGCTGTCGGATGTGACGAAGGTGCTGGCCGACGAGAAGGTGAATATCCTGTCGGCGTCGGTGGCTACGCACGGTGACCGGGTCGCGATCAGCAAGTTCACCTTCGAGATGGGCGATCCGAAGCATCTTGGGCACCTACTGAATGTGGTGCGCAACGTGGAAGGCGTGTACGACGTCTACCGCGTCACCTCGGCTACCTGACCGTATCGAGGGGTCTTGCGCTAGGTGCGTGGCGGTCCGATGATTCACCGATCATGCTCGCCGTACGGCCGTGCCCGGTTGGTCGCCTTGGTCCAAGACGTCGGCTGCTGACGTTGCGCTCGTTCCGGTGTTCGCTGGAATGTCAAGTGCGGGTTGATGATTCGGGTCGCAAGGTGCGCCTCCTAGTGGGTCGGTCAACGGTGCGATCGGAAAATTACCGGGTGATCCATCGTGGCACGCCGGGAAGTGTCATTGCCTTCTCGGCGGGTCGCGTAATCCTTTCGTCGCCTCAGCGGCATTAGTCGAAATCTGTTACGGTCTATTGCGTTTCATGGCGTTGAAGGTAGCTGCGGTAACTCGGATGATTGCGGATCGCTATGACGGATTGCACGGCACGTATCTCGGGAATGCTGGTCGCATTCACCGTCGCTGTGGCGACCGTTACTGCGAGTAGTGCGGCGGCGGCGCCGTCGAGCCCGGCAGGTCCGTCGACCAATGTTCCGATCGCGAGCTGTCCGGCGCTGTACGCGTTGGGAATTCAGGGCACGGGGGAGTCCTCGCCCGACGCGGCGCCGACCACCGATACCGGCATGTTGTCGACGGTCTTCATGCCGATGATGGCCAAGGCGTCCACGCCCGGGCTGGTGGATCGGGCCTATGTGCCATACGAATCCGGATTCGGCGGGGCTACCGGCGGTGGCGTGGTGCCGTATTCGGAGTCGGTCGCGGGCGGTCTGACGAGGTTGCGGGCGATGGCCGCGACGGTCGCGGCCCGGTGCGCCGACACCAGGTTCGGAATCGTCGGGTATTCCCAAGGCGCGCATGTAGCCTCGATGTTCGCGCAGGAGGTCGGCCGTGGCCGGGGAGTGGTCCCCGCCGACAAGATCGCGGCCGTCGCACTGTTCGCCGACCCCACTCGCAACGCCGCTGCCCCGCTGTTTCCCGGCTCGCCCGGCAAGCTCGTCCCCGATGCGGCGCCCGGTACCTCCGGTGCGGAGCTGGCATCGATCGCGGCATTCCCACAGCTGACCCCGAGTGGCGGTGGCATCGGACCCGAACGTGATACCGCCGTGAATTTCGGTGCGCTGACCGGTCGTGTGGCAAGCTTCTGCGCGTCGGCCGATCTGGCCTGCGACGCCCCGCAGGGTGCGCCCATCCTGAAGGCGGTCGCCGAGGTCGTGGGGCAGTCAACACTCAGCGGCGGCGACCCGATCGCGTCGCTGCGGTCGATCGCGCAGGCGCTGGCGTTCACCTCGATCAAGACCGCGACCGAGGTCGTCAACAACGACCTCCAGGGTAATTCTCTGGCGAATGTGTCACTCGCGCCGCAGAAGTCGATCTCGCAGCGCTTGGCCGACGCTGCCGATCCACGGGCGTCGCTGAATATTCCCGGCGCGATCCAGGCGTTGCTCAAGGTCGGCATGATCGGGATGAACGCGGTCGGCACGGTAGTGAAGACGGTAATCACTCCGGCGGCCATCTCGGAGTTGGCCGCCGCTGGACTGGCGAATCCGGTCGCCGGGCTGATGTTGCTCGGGACCAAGCTGCTCGGCGCCATACCGCAACTCATCGCGCCGACGACCGGGATCCGTCTGGTCTCACAGGCATTCGACGCGGTGGTCCAGAACATCACCGACAACAGCGAGCTCCTGAATATCACCACGTGGACGCGGTATTGGGATACGATCGCGCGTCACGGCGCCTACGGCAATGCGACGGTGTCCGGCAATGGTGCCGCACCGACCCAACTCGTCGCCGACTGGTTCGCCAGGGTGGCCCGCGACGCTGCCGGAACGTTCGGTAGCGGCACGACGCCACAGGGTGGCAGCGACAAGCCGCCCGCCGGATTCTTCGGCGAGAGCTCCGGCGCGTCGACTACGCCGAATTCGTCCGGTACGGGACAATTTCCGTTTGGGACGGGAGCCGATGGCGCCTCATCCAGCGGTGTGACATCTTCGGTCCCGCATACCGATCGACCCGGTACCGCAGACGCCTACCCGTTCTCCACGAACTGATCGCCGAGAGGGTCTCACGATGCGCCACGTGCCTCGCTCTGCGGGAAGGGGGAAATGTTGAAGTCGTACAAACAGCTTTCACGTTGGTACGTCGCGCTGGAGCCGGACAACGGTTCGATTGCCCCCGCTCACCCGGACGATGCGAGCGCCGAGGCCGCTGACGACGATGGCCCGCCACGGTATCCGTACTACATTCACGACGAGGATCTGGACGAGGAACGCGCACGGGTGGACGTGCCGGCCGACCTGTCCTCCAGTCGTAGCGAGTTCACCGGTGGCTGGTCGGATTGGGTGGCCGGACACGCGCCCGGTCCGGACGACCACTACGCCGCGCCCCGCGGCAGCGATGTGGTGCGATTCCCGTGGCCCGACGACGAATTCGACGACGACCCCGGCGAGCGATCGGCGCGCTTCGGCGCACCTCGCGGACTGCGTCAGGTGGCGCGCGACAATCCGGCCTCGCGTCGCGGCAGGGTAATCGCGGTGCTGGTCGCGGCCGTGCTACTGCTGGGTGTGGCCGCGGCGGGCGTGTTGTTCCTGTTGAGTTCGTCGAGCGATCGGGTCGAAGGAACCGAACAGTCCTCGATGCAATTCGCTGTCGGCAGCGCACGATCCGGGTCCGGCTCTCGACTCGCCGACGAGGCCCAATTCGACAATGCGGGCGCCAAGCTCAATTACGCCACCAAACCACAACCCGGTACCGGTGGTGCTACATCGACGGCGTGCCCTACCGAACGTGGCGAGCGAGTCATGCGCAGCGCCGCTCCCGGCGGCGATACCTCGGGACCCGATGCGGTGCTGGCCTTCCAATACGCCTACTACGTGGATCGTTCCGGCGAAGAGGCCAGGCATATGGTCGCGCCGGACGCACTGATCTCGACGGCCGCGGCGATCCAGCGCGGCATCGACTCCATTCCGGTCGGCACCACCCATTGCGTGCGGATCGTCACCATCGTCGATAACAGCTATTCGGTGGAGATCACCGAGTACCGGCCCGGCGGTGTACCCGCCACGTACAACAAGCAGACGGTCACCACTGCGGTGGTCGGCGGTCGCACCCTCATCACGGGTATCGCGGCCGGATAAAGGAGAGCTGAGGCGATGGGAGACGACTGGAGTCGGTGGCTCGACGAGGCACCCGAGGAGGGGGAGCCGTCGGGTCGGCCCGTGCGCACAAGGGCTCCGGTGGTGCGGTTACGGCGCGGCAAGCGCGAGGGATTCGATGTCGAGGCGCCAGAGCCTGCGCAGCGCCCGATCCTGGTCGTCGGTGGTTGTGGCGGTGCCGGGACCACGACGACGGTGCTCGGTATCGCCGGTGAGCTGGCGACGGCCGGTAACCCGACGGTAGCGGTCGATGCGACGGCGGCGGGCAGTGATCTGGCCTTGCGCGGCGCCGACGAGCACCTGTACCCGATCAGCCTGCAGTCGTGGCTCTACGGGCGCGGCAACGACGAGCCCGCGCCGTTGAAGGAGTGTATGTCCCAGGCGAGTTCGGGAATCGGCCTGCTGTGGCGTGACGGGGCGCCGCTGCGTCGTCGTGCCACCTATCTGACGGTCGCCAGGGCGATCTACGACGCCGGGTTCACCGGTGTCTACGACGGTGGCAATCCGATTGCCGGGCGTCAGCTGCGACCGCTGCTCGATGATTCGGATGTTGCTCTGGTGCTTGCCATTCCGGCGCGCGCCGATGCGGCCAATCGGCTGCGTGTGGCGCTGGAATGGCTCGATGACCAGTTCGGCGATTCGGCCGAGGGGCAGGGGGCCGGCATCGTCGGCGACACCACGATCGTTGTCTCACACCAGCAACCGGGTGCCGACTCGCGGGTTGCCGATCATTTGCGTGAACACCTGTCGGGTTGGGTCCGCGATATCAGGGAGATTCCCTACGATCCGCACCTGGCTCGCGGTGAACTCGTCCGGCACGCGTCGCTTGCGCCCGAGACACGCCGTGCCTACGCACGGCTGCTCGCTGGGGTGGCATCATGACCGCCGCTATGAAACTTGGTCGTCAACCGGAACCCACGCCCGCGGGCGTGGTCGCGCCGCCGGAATCGCGTCGCGCGCTGATTTGGGACCGTCCGGTGCCGGGCGTCGGACGTGCGCCGTTGGTGTGGTTGCTGGGAGTGCACGGTGGTGCCGGAGCCAGTACCCTCGCGCATGTTCTTGCGCCTGCGGCGGATTCGGGCCGCCGCTGGCCCGGTGTTTTCGATCGTGAATCGCCCTTTGTCGTGCTTGTCGCCAGGGAGACGATTGCCGGTCTGACACGTGCCCACGATCTGCTGCGCCAGCATCTTTCCGGATTTGCGGGCTCGGCCGAGGTGCTCGGTCTCGTCACGGTGGCAGCGCGGCCCGGCAGGCTGCCCGCGGAGATCCGCCGCTACCGCGATGTGGTCGGCTCGCTGGCGGGGCAGGTGTGGCAGGTGCCGTGGTATGAGGAGTGGACGCTCGTCGAACCGGAGAACCTTCCGGTATGGGCGCCGGGCGACATGCTGCCACCGAAGAAAAGAAAGCTCGACCCGCTCGATGAAGTTCCGCTGGAAGTCCGGGCGATCGGCACCGATATTGTGAGTGCGGTGCGCGAAAACCTGGATACCGCTTCATCTTTCGACGAAGGCGCATCATGAAGGTGATTTTCGCTGCCGCAGGCGGACCGCTGATGAGCACACTTCTCGAGAAAGGCACCCGATGAGCACGATCCTCCTCGCCGTGCAGGACACGTACGGCACTGTCCTGGCTCAGGTCGGCAATCCGACACCTGAGGCGCCTCCTGGCTCGGAGAAGATCCTCCAGCTGGTTCGATACCTCACCTGGTTCGTCCTGCTGTCGGGTATCTGCGGCATCACCTACGCGGGCGGCAAGTTCGCTTGGGAGAAGTGGACCGGCGGTGGGCTCGAGTCGCCGAAGATGGTGGCGGGAGCCATGATCGGCGGCGTGGTCGCGACCAGCGCGGGCACCATCATGAACGCCGTTATCGGAACCTGATGTCGGCGATGTCCACCGTGCGAATGTCGGCAGGCGAGCTGCTCGCGTACAAGCAGATGCCCTCCGAGGTGCTGGACCCACTGATGCACCTGTTGAATTGGCTGCTCTGGTTTGTGCTGCTGGTGTGCTTGGCCTGGATGATCGTGTCCGCGGGCCGATTGTGGATCGCGTTCCGCAGCGATCTCGCGATGAACGACGCCTCGCACGGCGTGTTGATGAGCCTGCTCGGCGCGACCGTGGCGAGCTCCGCGTCCGGAATCGCCCTGGCGTTCCTACCGACGTGAGCCACGGTGACCGGGATGGGGCAGGCCCTGGAATGAAATCCACAGTGACGCAGTCGCATCCGGCGACCGGAACACGCGGTGCGGTGCGGTGCGCGCTGCGCGGACCCGCGGCCGGTGCGTTAGGTTTCGCGCTGCTGATGGCAGCGGCCGGCTGTGGTGGCGGTGGCGACGGCCTGGGTCCGCGATTGACCGCGACGCCGACTCATGTGCGCTGGCTGCCTTTTCAGGGAGTGCAACTGCCGCACGCGGATCAGGGGCCGAAGAAGGAAGCCGGCGGCGCCGCAACGGGTTTCGAGCATTCGCCGCCGGGTGCCGCGCTCGCCGCGATCGTCCACACGGTGCGATTGTCGGTGGCATCGGACACACAGTGGTCGAAAGTGGTTGTCCTAGAATTGGTTCCGGGCCGCAGCAGTGACGAGTGGTCGGTGAATCGGGTGCAGCTGTCGATCACCGGTCCCGCTTCGCCGGAATATGCGCCACGGCTGCTCGGCTACCGGATCACTGATTACGCCGAGCAGAGGTCCTCGGTCGATGTCTACACCGAATACTCGGACAAATCGAGAGCGGTGAACCACACCGTCGTGGAGTGGTTCGGCAACGACTGGAGGTTACGGCTGCCCGACCCGGAATCGACCGCACGCCCCGTTGAGGCGGTCGACGTATTACCCGCTGACATAGTGAAACTGGAGGCACCATCATGAGTGGCGAGAAGGAGCCGTACGCGCGCGATCGCGTCTCCTTCGGTGTCATCGCGTCAGCGGCGGTACTGGCACTCATCGTGATCGTGGGTCTGGTCGTGTACCTCGGCCGCGACAGCTCCGATTCGTCCGGTAGCGGGTCGGCGGCGCCGGCGGGTTCCGGCACGAGCGGGTTCGGTAGTCCTGAGGTCGATCTGCTCGGCAGGCGGGTAGATGTTCCGAATAACCCTGCGGGGCAACCACTTCCGCAGGACCCGGCACAGCAGCGCAAGTCGTCGGATGCGGACTGGCTGACCGCCGCGCCCGCAGGCACCACCTCGGCGGGCGGTTGGCAACGGGTGTACGGCGCCTCGGTGCCGTTCTCGACCTCCGACGGCCCGACCCGCGTCGAGGACGATCTGGCTGTCGGCTATGCGCACACCCCGCAGGGCGCGGTGTTGGCGGCGGCTCAGATCACCTACCGGCTCAACGCCCGTCCCGCCGATCGCGATCTCTATGTCCGCCAGGTAAGGGTGTCGGCACAGCAGATCGCCGCGTATGACAAGGCGCTGTCGCAGGATCGCCTGCCCGAGCAGCAGCCGGAGAAGGTGACCCGCTATTTCGTCGCATCGGACGCGTTCAAGGTGGAGAACTACGCAGACGACCTCGCTATCATCCGGCTCGCCACCCGTGGGCCGGTGGTCGACGGCAGACAGCTGTGGGCGGCGCTGCGATTGGTCATGGTGTGGGATGCGGGGGACTGGCGACTCAAGCCCGCCACTTCCAACAGCAGTCAGACCGAATACATCGAATCGCTGTCGGGGTGGTCGATGTGGTGACCACGGCCGATAGACCGAGTTCCGCGAACATCCAGTGTGCGAGAAAGGCTCGAGAGACAGTTGATGGCCAACCAGTACGGGTGGGCACGCACGTGAACGACCGCAAGCAAGTACCGATCGAGTCCCTGCGACGCATCGAGGGGTGGACACAATGGTGAGGCGTGTAGTCACAATTTTCGCGGTCATCTTCACGGTGATGATCGCGACGCCGACGGTGGCCTATGGCCAGACCTACGGTTTCGACGATACGTGCAACGAGGTTCACGACACGCTTGACAATGTCGGCCTACCCGGGGTTTCGCTCGGTGACGCCGCCTCCGCCGCGTGTAAGGCGGGCAATGCCGCCTCACATCCGGGCCAGTTGGCGAACGCGGTGAAGGACAAGGCGTGGGATTCGACCTTCGGCAAGGTCGTCGATTCGCTGATGAACGGTCTCGGCGAGGCGATCATCCTGGCACTGACGTTCTGGATGAAAGTGCCCAACGAGGTGGCCAGTGATGGGGGGTCGCTGTTCACCAAGATCAACGACTACACCTATCAGGCGCAGATACTCTTGCTGATTGCGTCGGTAATCCTTTCGGGCGCAAGACTTGCCGAGGCCAGACGCGGTGCCGCCATGAACGAGGCGGCCGAATCGTTCCGCATGTTCGCCCGGGTGGTGTTCAGTTCGTGGATGCTCGGCGCGGTCATCGTCGCGGGCACCCAGGCGTCGGACAAGTTCTCCGAGTGGATCATCAACGACTCGACTAATGGCAACGCCAAGGACCTGGCCGAGCTGATGGTGAAAACCAGTAAGCTGCAGGCATTTTCGCCGGGTTTGGTACTGATCATCGCGATCGTCGGATTGCTCGGGGCGCTGGCGCAGATCGTGCTCGCGATCGTCCGCCAGGGTTTGCTGATCGTGGCGGCGGGCGTATTGCCCTTGGCGGCGGCGGCTTCGGGCATGAATACGGGTAAACAGTCCTATCAGAAACTGGTCGGCTGGATCATCGCGTTCATGCTGTGGAAGCCGGTAGCGGCCATTGTCTACATGATCGCCTTCAGCACCGCGGGCCATGTGGACTCGCTCACCGACACCGGTGGACTGCCGGAAGGTGAACAGGCGCAACGTATGCTGGTCGCCATTGTGCTGCTGTGCAGTGTGGCGTTCGTGCTGCCCGCGCTGATGCGTTTGGTCACCCCCGCGGTCGCGATTGTCGGTAGCGGTGGTTCCGGTCTGACCGCGACCGGTGGCACCTTGCTCGCGGCCGGCGCGCTCGGTGCGATGGGCACCAAGGCCGTTGGAGTCAAGAACGCGGCGGCGCCGGGTTCGGCGGGCTACGTAGGCGGTTCGGGTAGCCCGCCGCCGTCAGGCGGGCGTGGCGGTGGCAGCCCGCGCCCGGCACCGCCACGCGGCGGCGGTGGCGGAGGTGGCGCCGCAGGCAGTCCACCGCGCGCCTCCGGGCCCTCGGGCGCGTCGGGAGTACCGTCCGGTGCGTCCAGCGCCGCCAGTCGGATCGGCGCCGCGCGCGCCGCGACCGGCGGGCTGACTCGGGCCGATGAAGCAATGGGTGACATGGCGGGCGATCGTTGGGCCAACCGTTCACCCGACCTCGGGAGGAGCACCATTCCGCGATGACGATGACCTCGAGCGATACCTACGAGCGCCGCTCGTACGGACTATGGCAGAAACCCCGCAGCGCAGGTCTTTTCGGCTTGCGCTGGGAAGAAACCGTGCTCGGTTTCGTGGTCGTGATCACGGCCCTGATCTGCGCTATGGTCGGCGGGTTCAAATGGGGTGTGATCGTGGGCGGCACCGGCGTTGCCGTGATGGTTCCACTGGTGTGGCGGACTGGGGGCCGCTCCGGCTACGAGAACGGAATAATGATGTTCAACTGGATGCGCTCGCGTAAACAAGGCGAGCACGTGTACCGCGGTGGCCGGTTCTCCCGGATTCCCGGCGGCGTCACCCGCCTGCCAGGATTGTTGGCGCCCTCCAAGCTTTATGAGGGTATCGACGCTGGCGGCTACAGCTTCGGCATGATCCATCTGCCGCAGTTCGCGCAGTACACAGTCGTGCTGCGGGCGTGGCCGCAGGGACACGAGGCGGTCGACCAGCCGGTGATCGATCGTTGGGTGTCGGCCTGGGGCACCTTCCTCGCGTCGGTTGGCCAGACCAGTGACATCGTCGCGGTCGTCCCGGTGATCGATACCGTGCCGGAGACCGGAAACCGTTTGCTCACCGAGGTTTCCACGATCACCCGGCCCGAAGCACCGGAACTCGCGCAGCAGGTGATGTACGAACTGGCCACCGAATTGCCGCAGGAGCGGGTGCAGTTGCTGCCGCGAGTGGCGATCACCTTCAAGGCCACCACCGCCGAGCGTCGCAAGAATCCCGCCGAAGAGGCGGTCGAGATCGGCCGTAGATTGCCCGGTATCTGTGCCGCGCTGGCCGAGGCGGGCGTACGCGCGCAGCCGATGTCCGCCGACGACGTGATCTCGTTCATCCGCCGTAGTTACGACCCTGCCTCGCAAGCCGATCTCGAGGTCGCGGCGGGCGAACCCGAAGGGCACGGACTGGACTGGGCCGACGCCGGGCCGGTGTCCCACGACGAGAAGTGGGATCACCTGGTGCACGATGGTGGTCGCTCGGTGACCTGGGAGATGGATGCCGCGCCCGAGGGCGCGGTGGACGAACGGGTGCTGCAACGATTGCTCGCGCCGAATCCCGAAGTGCCGCGTAAGCGCATCGCGATCGTCTATCGCCCGCACTCGGCCGCGGACGCGGCCGAGATTGTCGACGACGATTTCAAGAACGCGTTGGTTGCTCAGCAGAGCGAGCGAGGGGTCGTCTCGGCGGCCGCGACCCTGAGGGTGGGTGCCACCCAGCAGGCCCGCGAGGAACAAGCCAGGGGTCACGGTGTGACCCGCTTCGGGGCGCTGGTGACCATCACCGAACCCCTGCGCGGTGATCTGCCGCGTATCGAAGCCATCACACGCGACCTGTCCACGCAGGCGCGGCTGAAGATCCGGCGGTGCTATCGCTATCAGTCGGCGGCCTTCGCGGCCTCGCTCGGCTGTGGTGTGATCCTGCCGGAGCACGCGACAATTCCGAAAGCACTGGCGGGGTGAGCGATTCATGGCACGTGACTACGAGCCACCCGTGCGGGAGCGGGACGGTACGCCCGTCCGCCGCACCCGGCGTCCGGCGGTCGAGCCCGAGGACCTGGGGCGGCGCCCCGCGCGGGACGCGGCGCGGGTGACCGGCGAGGATCGGTCGAGTCTGGAGGAAGCCGAGCGCGATCGGCGATCCGCTCGTGACGCGGCCGAGCGCCGGGCGCGGGCCGGATCCGGGCGGGCCGATAGGGTCCGCGCGGAGCGGGCGCACGTCGAGCGGCCGGGCGGTGAGCGCTCGAGTGCCGAGCGGCCGCGAGTTGACGGCGCCAGGCCTGCTCGGTCGCGCGACGCCATGACCGATCGTCCGACGCGCGGCGGTCGTCCGCTGCCGACGGACCGCAATGGTGCACGGTCGGAACGCAACGGCGCCCTGGCCGGTCGCGGCCAGCAGCGATCGGCGCGGCCCGATCGAACTGCCGACCGAGCCATGGGCACGCCCGAAATGGACAAGTCCGCCCGACGTGCGAAGGCAAGGGCGGACAAGAAGAACCAGGGCCCGCCGCTGCTCGACGATGTCACCCGGACCAGGCTGGAGGGGATCAGCCGCGAGCAGACCGGTCTGCGCGCGGCGTGGGCGACCTTCCGGCTGCGCACCGACGACATCCGTCGCCGCAATTACGCCGCCCGCGCGGAGCAGACCTTCGAGGACGGATTCGACCGCAGCACTGCGCAACTCACCGATCGTGGCTACTCCGGGGCGGGTGGCGGACGGATGAACGTCGTCGGCAGGCCGGTCGAATACCGGGCCACCACCGCCCAGGTGGCCGGACTGTGGCCATGGTCGGTTGGCGCGGGCGCCCCGCTGATCGGCACACCCCTCGGTTCCCATCTGCATACCGGTGCGCCGGTCTGCTTCGACCCGATGAATTGGTTCATGCGTGGCAGTTTCATCACGGCGCCGAGCCTTTTCGTCTTGGGGCTCAACGGCTTCGGTAAGTCGTCGCTGGTGCGGCGGATCGTGCTCGGCGGCATCGCGCAGGGCATCACGCCGCTGATCCTGGCCGATGTGAAGCCCGACTACCGCAAGCTGGTGGAGTTGGTAGGCGGCCAGGTGATCGACCTCGGCTACGGGCACGGCAAGCTCAATCCACTCGCGGCAGGTGTGCTCGGCTCCGTGGTGCCGCGGCTGGATGATCTGCCCGCCTTGCAAACGCAGGTTCTGCAGGATTTGCGGGCCAGGCAGGTGACTCTCGTCGCGGGACTTATCGAGTTGGTGCGCGGCGCGCGAGTGCGTGATTACGAGGAAACGCTGATCTCCACCGCGTTGCGCATTCTGTACCGGCCCGGCAGTGGTTACACCCCCGATAAGCCGCCCATTATGGAGAACCTGCTCGAGGTGATCGTCGACGGTGGCGAGGAGATGATGCTCGACGCGGGTGCCGATGATCTCGCCGAGTATCAGGTGGCGATCAAGGGCCTGCGCCGTTCGCTGCGCGCCCTGACCCAGGGGCCGTTCGGTGCGATATTCAACGGCCAGACGACGGTGCCGATCGATACCGGTGCCGTCGCGGTCGCCATCGACGTCTCACATATCCCGACCGGCGACAAGAAGCTGAAGGCCGCCGTGATGCTGGCCTGCTGGGCCGACGGATTCGCCTCGGTGGAGGCGGCGCACGTGCTCGCCGATGCCGAACTCGGCCCGCAGCGGTATTTCCAGGTGGTGATGGACGAGTTGTGGCAGGTGCTCGGCCTCGGCGACTTCATGATCGACCGGGTGGACGAGCTGACCCGTCTGCAGCGTGGCATCGGTACCGCGCTGATCATGATCAGCCACACCATCAAGGACCTGCAGGCGCTCGGATCGGAAGCCGCTATCGCCAAGGCGCTCGGTTTTCTCGAGCGGGCGCGCGCCAAGATTTTCGGCGCGCTGCCTGGTGAGGAGATCAAGCGACTCGACAGCACCATTCCGTTCACATCCGCGGAGGAGGACATGGTGACCGGCTGGTCCGCGCCGCAGGCATTGACCGGCGAAGCGCTCAAGCCCGGCCAGCAGCGTCCGTCCCCGCCGGGTACCGGCAAGTTCCTTTTGAAGATCGGTGAGGATCGTCGCCCAGGCATCCCGTTCCATATGGAGTTCACCCTCTCGGAGAAGGAAAGTGGAATCCATGACACCAACCAGCGTTTCAGTGAGTTCACCGAATCCACTGCGCGTGGCTCGGATTCGCCCAGCGGGAGCGCCGCATGAGAGTGGGTTCGGTGACCGCCCGACGGCACAGACCGGTCTTCTCGTGCTGGAGGTGGGGCGCATGATGCCGCATCGGTCCTATCGGCGTGTGTCGCCCGAGGTGCGCAATGCCGCGGTGGAGCAGGTCATCGCGCTGACCGGTAAGTTGCGCAGCGAATCGGAGGCATGCCGGGTGGTCGCCGAACAGATCGGCGTGCACACGAATTCGGTGCGCAATTGGGTGCGCGCCGCCGAGGGACCGGGCCTGGAACGTATGGACGCGACGGCGCTGCGTCGCAAAGTGGCACTGCTGCAACAGCAATTGGCAGCCGCCGCCGAAATGAACCGCACGCTTGCCGACTCCCTCAATCGATCGCGGCGCCGAACGTGACCTGGCTCTGGGCGCGGGCCGACATGCGGCCCGAGCCGGCGGTGCCCGGGCGTGCGGTGCCGATCCCACCGCCGCGGGCAGTATTTCGATGACCGGACGCAGCATCCTGTGGATGGCGCTCGGTGCCACGCTGGGGTTGATGACCTTGGTCGTGGTGATTGTGCTGCCCTCGGTGGAGGATCCCTGCGAGGGCGTGTCGGTTCTCGGTTCGTCGACCGCGTTGCCCCCGATAGGTGGTTTCGCGCCAGGTGGTTCCGCCGCCGCGGCTCCAGGTGGTGCGACAGACAACCGCAGCGATACCCGTACCTCGGCGCTGCCGACCGCGACACCCGCCGAACCGACAGTGTCGCAGGCTAATCCGACCGCTACGGGCGCACCTTCGCTGGCGGCCGGCAGCGGCCCGATCCGCCGGACGCTGCCGCTGGCGGCAGGCACTTTCACGGTCTCGGACGTCTTCGGCGCCCGTGGGGGTACTCACCTCGGCGTCGACCTTGCCGCCACTGATGGCACCACCATCTATTCGGTCTCCGACGGGCACGTTGTCGCGGCCGGTCCCGCTTCGGGTTTCGGCAACTGGATCGTCGTCGACTCGGTCGACACCAACGGACGCTCGTATTCGGCTGTATACGGCCACATGTGGGACAGCGGTGTACATGTGCGCGTCGGCGACACGGTGGCCGCGGGCCAGCCGATCGCGCAGGTCGGTTCGGCGGGCGAATCCAGCGGTCCGCACCTGCATTTCGAGATCGTGCCCGGCGGGCGATTCACCGGCGGTCGCCAGATCGACCCACAGCCGTGGCTGGACGGCGCGCCGACTCCGGATGTCGGTGGCGCGCTTGCCTATTCGAGCGACCCACGTTGCAATCTCGGGTTCGGCAGCGCCGGTGGCGCGTTGGCCGCGGGGAAGGTGCCGCCGGAACTGGAAGTCTGGTATCGCCGCGCCGGTTCCATCTGCCCGCAGATAACACCGTCACTACTGGCCGCTCAGGGCAGGCAGGAGTCCGGGTTTCAGCGCGGGGCGAATTCGCCTGCGGGCGCGCAGGGTTTGGCGCAGTTCCTACCGGGCACCGCGTCGAGTATCAATCCCGACGATGGCAAACCGTATGTCATCGATGCCGACGGCAATGGCGTCGCCAGCGTCTGGGATGACGGTGATGCGATCGTCGGTCAGGGCCGCTATATGTGCGCGATCGCGCACAAGGTCGTGTCCTGGGAATCCGAGGGGAGGGTGCAGGGCGATCTTGTCGCGCTGACGCTGGCCGCTTACAACGCCGGTGAGGGCGCTGTGCTGGCGTCGGGCGGTATGCCGAATCAATTCGCCGCGCACTACTCCGAGACCCGGCCCTACGTCGCGAACATCCTCGCGATGGAACCGCAGTACCGGGCGCCGGGTTCCCTCGGCAGGTTCACCCCTCAGGACAGCTCGGGCGGGGCGAATATCGTGGCGGCTGCACATCAATGGCTCGGTCAGCCGTATGTCTGGGGCGGCGGTGGCCCGCAGGGGCCGAGTAGCGGAGGTCTGGACGGTCCCGGATTGACCTCGGCCGCGGTGTTCGCGGCGTCATCGGGCACCGTCACCCTGCCGCGCACCGCCGAACAACAGTGGGAGGCGGGTGCCGAGGTGCCGATGAGCAAGGCGGCGCCGGGCGATCTGGTGTTCAGCTCGTTCGGTCCGCGTGGACCCGCGCAGGTCGGAATCTATTCCGGCAGTGGGCAAATGATCCAGTCGGTGCCCGGTGTGGATACCCGTTCGCGCAGCGGCGTGACGGAGGTCCTCGTTCCCGGCGACGCTCGGTTGCGGAGGGTACTGTGAGCGCCTCGGCCGGGCAGGGGAGTGAACACGCCGCGGCGCAGGTGACGCGTGCGGCGTCCGTGCACGGGTCGTGGCGGTTAGCCTTGAAGGATCGATCGGCGTGCAATGACAATGCGAAAGCACGCGCGAAACTGGTGGTGATGCTGGTGGTGAGCGTTGCGATGCTGGGTGTGTCAATGCTCAGTGCGGCCTGTAGCAGTGGTGACGGCGCGGACTCGGATTCCGGTGCCGCGCATCCGGTGACGCCGACAACCCGGTTGCTGGAGGAGGTACCCGCCCCCGATCCGGTGACGCCGGACGGCGTCGCGGTGGCCGCGCTGAAGGAGATCTACACCTGGCAGCCCGTCACCGAGAGTCCGGGAGCCTCGCTCACCCGTGCGCGTAAGTGGCTGGGCCCCAGTATGATTCGCATGCTGGATACCTCACCGAGCGGACTGGAGACGCCCAAACCATCACTGCAGTGGGCGGATTGGGCGAAGGCGAACGCACATGTCGAAGCGTTCACCTTCGCCTCCGGGGACAGGCCGCCGGCCGGCGCAGACCCGAATATTCAGCAGTTCAAGATCGGCGTCGAGCAGACAGTCGTCTATCCGAACGGGCGCAAGGAACCGTTACCGCCCGCGACGGTCATCGCGACCGTCGTCAATACGTCCGACGGCTGGCGGCTCGACGCATTCCGCTGAGCAGCGCAGACTCATCGCAGAGCACGGTCCATACAGGAGGCAGATATGGCGAAAAAGAAGAAGGTGCAGGATCCGGCCGCGGTCGGACCCGATCTCAGCCTGATCATGATCTACGCCGCCTTCGCCATTCTCGGGACTCTGTGGATCGCACTGCATCTGGGCAACGCCCTGGCGGTCACCCGCCAGAACGTCCCGGTAAACCCGATCGCCATCGTCGCGGATCTGGCGCGCGGCAACCTGCATTGGCCGCGCCCCTCGACGGTGATTGTGCTGCTGGTCTTGTTGGCATGTGCCGCATACCTTTTCGTGCGCAAGCGGCTCAAGACTCGGCAGACCAAGGGGCGCCTCGCCATCGATGACAAAGCCGATGTGATGGGGACCGGCAGTGCCATCGCCTCGCTCACCGAGGCAGGCGTACGGGCGAAGGCCGAGATGCTCGGCGTGAATCTCGGTTATAACGACGCACCCGGTGTGCCGATCGGCATCGGTGTCGCCGACGGGGTCATGCTCTATGGCTCCTATGAGGACCTGCACCTCGACATTTGGGGTCCGCGCCAGGGTAAGTCCACCTCGAGGGTGATTCCGGCGATCCTCACCGCGATCGGTCCCGTGTTGGCCACCTCGAACAAGCGTGACGTGGTCGATGCGACCCGAGATGTTCGTGCGGCCAAGGGCAGCCCCACCTACGTGTTCGACCCGCAGGGCGTGGCCGGTGAGGAACCCACCTGGCACTGGGATCCGCTGGCCTGGGTGGACGCCCATCATGAGGGTTGTGAAATGCGCGCGGCGCGGCTGGCCGGGCATTTCGCCGACGCCGACAGCGGCTCGGAGGCCAAGGCGGACGTGTTCTTCGATCCCGAGGCCGAGGATCTACTCGCCGGGTTGTTCCTCGCCGCCGCCGCAAGTGGTATGGCGATCGTCCAGGTCTGGGAATGGGTGACCGATCCGAACAACTCGGAGCCCATCGAGATACTGCGTCGGGCCGGCCACGATTACACCGCCTCGGGTCTGGCGATGCAGTACAACGCCGATCCGCGGACCAAGAGCGGAATTTTCGGTACCGCGAAGAAGATGATCCGATGCTTGCAGTTGTCGAATGTGCACCCGTGGATCCTGCCCGGTGAAAACCGCAGGCAGTTCGACGAACTGGAGTTCATCGAGAGCCACGGCACCCTCTACAGCCTCTCGCTGGAGGGGCGAGGTTCGGCGGCACCGCTGGTGAGTGCGCTTACCGAGGCCGTCGTCGATGTGGCCATGCGCAAGGCGTCGCGATCGCCAGGGGGTCGGCTGCCCATCCCGCTGCTCGCGGTGCTTGACGAGGCCGCCAATGTGGTGCGCTGGAAAGATCTGCCTAAGCAGTACAGCCACTTCGGTTCACGCGGCATTGTCGTGATGACGGTGCTGCAATCGTGGGCTCAGGGCGCCCGCTGCTGGGGTGACGCGGGCATGCTCGCGCTGTGGTCGGCGGCCAACGTCAAGGTGCTCGGCCCCGGCGTCGACGATATGAACTTCCTGCGGGACCGGTCCGAAGCGATCGGTGACTACGACTCGGTTTCCTCGTCGGTCTCCGAATCCAAAGGCGGCAAGAGCTATTCACGCTCGCTGGGTTCTTCGAAGACCTTCACCGTGCATGGGCTCGCGACGCTGCCGAAGGGCCGCGCGGTCGTGTTCACCTCGGGCCAGCCCGCGGTGCTCGTCCGCACTGTCCCATGGTGGGAGGGCGAGTACTCTGCCGACGTGAAGAAGTCGATCTCGCATCACCTGCCGGGACGCAAGACCGAGATCACCGACCTGATCGGCGGACCTTCGCTGATCAAGGCACCCCCGTCACCCGATTACGGCGAACCCGAGGAGGCTAGGCCGCTGTGACCGAACAGCAGCAACCGCCGATGATTCACACCGATGTGGTGGACTTCGTCGAAAACTATCTGAGTGTCGTCTACCGCCGCCAGGTGACCGACATCAGCGAAACGGTGTGGTGTCCCGAGTGGTGGAAGCACGCCGAGGCGGTGGCGCGGCTGGACGCGTTGTGGCGGGCGTGGGAGCACTATCGGCTGCAAGCGAGCACCGGCCTGAGCGTGTGGTTTCTCGACCACGCCGACCCGCACATGACGAAGCTGTTCGATCCGCGCGGTCCATTCAAATACTGCAGTGTTCGCAACGGCCACAAGGATATGCTGAGCCCGCTGCCGCTGAAGTCTCCTGAGCGTGGCCTGTTCGGGGATCCGACCGTCGGCGACTTCCAGCCGTAGACCGTCTGTTCGAACAGCACGGCAGTAATGCCGTGCGCGGCAACACAGTCCGCGAAACGACGAAACGCCCGCCGGGCCGGCGGGCGTTTCTCGTCTCTACTGGCGGACGCGCTCCAGGCCGCGGGCTTCTTGTTCGCGGCCGCGGGTGGCGACCGCGCGGACTGCCTCGTCTCGGATGCGTACCGCTTCTTCGGGAGGTTGTGCCTGCCCGACCTCGGTCAGCATTCGTACCGCGGCCAATTCGGGCGAGATGCCCATCCTGGCGAGGTGTGCGGCGATGGCGGTACGGCGTTCGGCGGAGTCGTATCTGATGAGTGGCTTGGCCACGGCCGAGGCATCGGCGGCCGTTCGGCTAGCACCCGCCTGCTCGGCGAATCGATCCTTCTCCAACGAAATGCCTTTGGCCGGGACCGATTTCTCGACCATTCGGGCCAGCTCGAGGTTGCGCGGATCTTTGGCCTTCGCGTCCCTGGCCTCACGGATCTGAAGCTCTCTGGCCTCTTTGACCCGGGCCTCGGTGACCTTGACGCGGGCTTCGGCCTCTTTTTGACCACGTTCACGGGTCCGCAGTGCGACAAGCGTCGCAAGCTGCAACATAGTCTTCATCATGGCCGCGGTTTCCCGGCCGATGTCGTCCAGTTCCTCGGACATGGCTGCTCCCCGATGCTGCAGTGATCACTATGGATGTTGTGGTGCTTCGTCACGGACACCGTCACGCGGATTGTGATCCGTAGGGCGGCGCCCCTGGCTGCAAACGTGGACACCCGGAGCTCTCGTCGCATGGCATTCCCCGGGCGGGGGATCTCCCAGTTGAGGCTTGACTACGCTCCGGAAACTCCTTGTTCCGAGACTACCTGAGAAAGCTCGGCACACCCGTACGAACGTGCCGCTCAACAGCATATATCGCACAATTTCGGCACGCGGCGCAATGCGCCGAAGGATCTCCTGTTTTAGCCCACCCTAACCGGATGATCAGGTTCTTCTAATGACGGGGCTGAGCGGGGCTTTCGGGGCGCGACGTGGGTCCGCACGCAGCCCGTGCGCACCGACCCACGAGCGCGGCTAGTCGATGCGCATCGATGTGACGGTCACCGGGAGCGTCGGCTTGCCGTCGCCGGGGCCGTTCGCATTGTCCTGACCGCCCTTGGCGATCTTGTCCACTGTCTCGAGACCGTCCTTGTCGACGGTGCCGAAAATGGTGTACTGCGGCGGCAACTCGGAATCGCCGTAGACGACGAAGAATTGGCTGCCGTTGGTACCGGGTCCGGCGTTGGCCATGGCGAGTACACCGCGCTTGTAGGCGACCGGCTGCGACTCGGCGGCCGGATCGCCCGGCGCGTACTGATCGGTGGGGTACTCGTTGCCGAATTGGTAACCGGGGCCACCCATTCCGGTGCCGGTCGGGTCACCGCACTGCAGCACCTTCAGGCCCTCGCCTGCAGTCATACGATGGCAGCTGGTGTCGTCGAAATAGCCCTGGCTCGCCAGGCTGGCGAAACTGTTGACGGTGCACGGGGACTCGGCATTGTTCAGGCTCAGGCCGATGGGGCCCTGGCTGGTTTCCATGCTCATGCTCAGCGAGGCATCCGCGCCGTCGGTCTTGATGCCTTCGGTCCTCGGCTTGTTCACCGGCTTGTCCGCGGGCCGCTGGCTGTCGGTGTATTCGCAGTTCACTGTGGCGGGTTTGGCCTGGGCGGCGGGCGGAGCGGCGGCCGACAGCGAGGCGTCCTTGGTTTCCGGCGTCGCGGTGTTCTCGCTGTCGTCACCACGGGTCAGGAAATAGACGCCGGTGACCGCCGCGACCACCACGACAACCCCGAGTACCGACCCGGCGATGGTGAGTTGCTTGCGCCTGCGTGCTCGATCGGCCCGATTGGCGAGCTGGCGCTCCAGCTTGCGTTTCGCCGCTGCTCGTCGCTGTTCGTTGCTCGGCACTACCACGTTCCTCCCGTATCCGATACGTACGGCCTAAGAGTGTGCCATCTCTTCCTGAGACTGCCCGGCACTTCCTGCCCGGGCGCCTGGGCGAACCGGTGGAACACGGTCGTCGGGGCGATGTTCGGGGGCGGGTGAAAGTGCCGAGGTGTTCGGTGTCGTAGTACTCGAGCGTGAGGTTGTCGCCGTCGAAGCTCGCCTGCGAGATCGAGCCGTGCGTGGCGTTCTCGCCCAAGGCCAGCCGGTCGCGGAATCCGGCAGGGTGAAGATGAAGCCTACTGAATCGAGCCGAACCGCCGTTCCTCAGCGCCAGCTCCAGCCATTTCGTCATGTCGGTGTCCGAGAGCTGACACCGCCTCACTCATATCGCGTAAAGGACCCGCTAGAGCCTAGTTCCGACCTGACTGCTGTGGATGGGGCGCGCCCATCAGCGGCCTTACCGAGCCGCACAGGCAAACCGGTTGGACTTGACGGGGAGTCGTGGTGGAAACTGGACCATTGTGACCAAGACCAGCAGCTTCTCCGCCCCGAAGGGGATCCCGGACTACGCACCACCCGGTTCGGCCGAGTTCGTCGCGGTACGCGACGGCCTGATCCGTGCCGCTCGACTCGCCGGGTACGGGCATATGGAGCTGCCGATTTTCGAGGACACCGGGCTGTTCGCGCGTGGCGTTGGTGAATCGACCGATGTGGTGACCAAGGAGATGTACACCTTCGCCGATCGGGGCGAGCGCAGCGTCACGCTGCGCCCGGAAGGCACGGCGGGCGTCATGCGCGCGGTGATCGAGAACGGCCTCGATCGCGGCCAGTTGCCGGTGAAGCTGGTCTACGCGGGTCCGTTCTTCCGTTACGAGCGGCCGCAGGCCGGGCGCTACCGGCAGTTGCAGCAGGTCGGCGTCGAGGCCATCGGCGTCGATGATCCGGCCCTCGACGCCGAGGTGATCGCGATCGCCGACGCGGGCTACCGCGGTTTGGGGCTGGATGGCTTCCGGCTGGAGGTTACCTCGCTCGGCGATGAGACATGCCGTCCGCAGTACCGAGAGTTGTTGCAGGAGTTCCTGTTTGGGTTGCCGTTGGACGAGGAGACCAAGCGTCGGGCGCAATTGAACCCGCTGCGGGTGCTCGACGACAAGCGGCCCGAGGTGCGCGAGATGACCGCTGATGCTCCGCTGATGATCGATCACCTGTCGGAATCGGCGAAGGCGCACTTCGAGCAGGTGCTCGGCTATCTCGACGCACTCGGCGTGCCGTACGTGGTGAACCCGCGCATGGTGCGTGGCCTGGACTACTACACGAAAACGACCTTCGAATTCGTACACGATGGGCTCGGTGCGCAGTCGGGGATCGGCGGCGGCGGCCGCTATGACGGCCTGATGGCCGAATTGGGCGGACAACCGCTGTCCGGCATCGGTTTCGGTCTCGGCGTGGATCGCACCATGCTCGCGCTGCGAGCCGAGGGGAAGTCCGTTGGCGACCCGGCTCGCTGCGAGGTCTTCGGTGTGCCGCTCGGCGACGCCGCCAAACAGCAGCTCATGGTGTTCGCGGCGCGGTTGCGCGGCGAAGGAATTCGGGTTGATCTGGCCTACGGCGGGCGCGGTGTGAAGGGTGCGATGAAGGCCGCCGACAAGTCCGGGGCGAAACTGACCCTGGTTCTCGGCGATCGCGATCTGGCCGAGGGGTCCATCGGTCTCAAGGACATGGTGAGCGGCGAGCAGCGACAAATCCCATTGGACGAGACGGTCGCCGCCGTCGTCGCAGCGCTGTACCCCGGCGAGTAGTACGGTGCCGGGGTACACCGATGCTCGTCTGGATGTGCTGCTGTGACTGTGGAACCGTCGAATCCCGGGGAATCCCAACCTGATCGAGAGATCGGCCTCGATCTCGTCGCGCCCGAGATGTACGCGCCCATGCTGCGCCGGCTGGCGCTCGCCGCGATCGGGGTCGGACTCGGCGCAGCGTTGCTCGCGGCGCTGCTGGTCAGCTGGCCGGTGTCGCTGGCGATCGGTGTTGTTGTCGGCGCTCCCACCGTCGGCTATGCCATCGCATTGCGGCGGCGTCGAATGTGGCTGACCGGCAACATGATTCACGCACGCCGACTGTTCGGGCAGCACCGGTTGGACCTGGCGGCGGCGACCGGAGTCGAGGTTCTCGTATTCCCATCGCGCCTGAGCCGTATCGCACTGCGGATCACGGCGGGAGCCGACACTCAGATCGTCCCGCTGGCCATGTACACCGATGCGGGCAGTGGACGGGAACTGCACCTGCTCGGCCTCCGCAAGCTGGCCGACGCACTCGCCGCCTGCCCGTTGGCCGGGGCCGTTTCGGTGTCGACGGTGCTGGTCGCGCAATTGCGTGCGGAGGCGAGGGACGCGGCATTGGAGCAGCGACCGCTGTATCGGGCGGTGCGATTGGCCAGGGCGAAGGATTACGTTTCGCCGATCGTGCTGACCGATGCGGAAGTCGCGCAGCTCTGCTGAACCCGGCCGTCTCGGGTGGCTGCTGTCGCGTAGCTCACCAGCTGGGTTCGGGGCTGTGAGAGTCGATAGGGTGGGAACCGAGTGTCCGACTACCACAAGGAGTTCATCGTGAGCACCGCCGCCCGGACCGCACCCGTGACCGTCTCCGTGACGGGGGCCGCGGGGCAGATCGCATACGGCCTGCTGTTCCGGATCGCCTCCGGTGCGATGCTCGGCCCTGAGACACCGGTTCGGTTGCGGCTGCTCGAGATTCCGGCGGCGGTCGCCGCGCTGGAAGGTGTGGCGATGGAGCTGGAGGACGGTGCGTTCCCGCTGCTCGATTCGGTCGATATCAGTGACGATCCCGGGGTGGGTTTCGCGGGCGCGAATGTCGCATTGCTGGTCGGTGCGCGGCCACGTACGGCCGGGATGGAACGCTCGGACCTGCTGAACGCGAACGGCCCGATCTTCACCGACCAGGGTGCGGCAATCAATGCCAGCGCCGCCGATGACGTGAGAGTGCTTGTCGTCGGTAACCCCGCCAATACCAATGCCTTCATCGCCATGAGCAACGCTCCGGACGTGCCCGCCGAGCGTTTCACCGCGATGACCCGCCTCGACCACAATCGGGCTATCGCGCAGTTGGCCAAGAAGACCGCCGCACCAGCGGCCGATATCGCTGGTGTCGCCATCTGGGGCAATCATTCGGCCACCCAATATCCCGATATCACCCATGTCACCGTGGCGGGCCGCCGCGCACTCGACCTCATCGATGACCAAGCCTGGCTGCGTAACGAGTTCATCCCGACCGTGCAGCGCCGCGGTACCGCCATCATCGAGGCCCGTGGCGCCTCCTCCGCGGCCAGCGCGGCCAGTGCCGCCATCGACCACATTCACGACTGGGTGCTCGGCACCGAGGGCGATGGCTGGACCTCCATGGCGGTCGCGTCCGATGGTTCCTACGGCGTCCCGGAGGGACTCATCAGCTCGTTCCCGGTGACCTGCGCCGATGGTGAGTACTCCATAGTTTCCGGGCTCGAACTCGACGAGTTCTCCCAGGCCCGGATCGACGTCAGCGTCGCCGAGCTCGAGCAGGAACGCGACGCCGTCATCGACCTCGGCTTCGCCAAGCCCGCCCGGCACCTCGCCCGCGGGTAGTCTCCGGCCGAAACCGCCTCACGGGCAGCCGAATCCGAGTGGTGACGTGCTCGCCTCTCAGTTCTCCGAGCACGGTCGCGACCTGCTGGTGAGATGCCGTGATGCGGTGCGCGCCGTCGATGAGGAGGGCGCCGATGGGATCAACGCCGCCGATTGTGCCGATCTGCACCGAATTCTGGGTGGCATGGCCGCGCGACTGGGGCTGCCGAGTCAGCCGACAGTCACACGTGGGTGGACTACGTGCCGATGGTCCAGGTTTCGCGGCCGTTGAGCAGCGATTGCAGTGCATACCGGTCGACGGGCTCGCGTTCGCGAGCGGCGTGGGTCTGGGCGCGGACGGCGTCGTCGTAGGTGGGGCGGGTGACACTGCGGAAGATGCCGGTCACGACGTGGTCGAGGTCCTGGTCGGAGAGGCGCGACAGGGCGTAGGCGTACTCGGGATTGTCGGAATAGGCGTCATGGACGACGATGTCGGACTCGGAGACCTCGTCGGTGCGCGCCACCCGGAGGCCGAAACCGCTTTGTACCACAGCGAATTCGCCCTCGGCGCCGAAGCGGATCGGGCGGCCGTGGTGCAGCGGGATGAGCCGGGATTCGGCGTCGCCGCGCCGCAGCACGTCGAAGGAGCCATCGTTGAAGATCGGGCAGTCCTGCAGGATTTCGACGAAGGAGGTGCCGCGGTGCTCGGCGGCGGCCCGCAGCACCTCGGTCAGGCCGGGACGGTCGGAATCCAGTGCGCGCGCGGCGAATCCGGCTTCGGCGCCCAGTGCGACCGACAGGGTATTGAACGGGTGGTCCACCGAACCCATCGGTGTCGACTTGGTGATCTTGCCCGGCTCCGACGTGGGCGAGTACTGCCCCTTGGTGAGGCCGTAGATGCGATTGTTGAACAGCAGGATCGTCATGTTCACATTGCGGCGCAGCGCGTGGATGAGGTGATTGCCGCCGATGGACAGTGCGTCACCGTCGCCGGTCACCACCCATACCGACAGATCGGGGCGGGTCACCGCGAGGCCGGTGGCGATGGCGGGGGCGCGGCCATGGATCGAATGGATGCCGTAGGCCTCGAGGTAATACGGGAACCGGCTCGAGCAGCCGATCCCGGACACGAACATCAGGTTCTCCCTGCGCAATCCGAGATCAGCGAGGAAGCTGCGGACCGTTGCCAGGATGACATAGTCACCACAGCCCGGGCACCAGCGCACCTCTTGATCGGAGGTGAAGTCCTTCGTTCGCTGCGGACCGTCGGCGCCGGGGACACCGGACAGTCCCGTCAGGCCCAGATCTGTTCCGACAAGCGAGGTTTCGGCGATCGTCATCAGTTGCCCCCAGCGTGGTCTCGGGCGACGTTCGAGCCGTTGCTCGCGGTCGCCGTGCGGTAGGTGGCCCGTGCTCGCGCGGCAAAGCTCTTATCGCGTTCCATGTCCTCGATCGACCCGTCCAGTGCCGCGTCGATCACCCCGACCAGCTCCTGCGCGGAGAAGGCGGTGCCCGCGATCTTGGTCCATGGCTGCACATCCACCAGATATCGCGCACGCAGCAGCATGGTCAGCTGGCCGCCGTTCATCTCCGGCACCACCACCGTGCGGTAGCCCCGCAGCACCGTGCCGAGGTTGGCGGGCAATGGATTCAGGTATCGCAGGTGTGCCTGGGCTACCGGGACACCGCGCCGGCGCGCCCGCCGGCATGCCTCACCGATCGGCCCGTAGGAGCTGCCCCAGCCGAGCAGCAACAGTTCGGCCCGCCCATCCGGATCGTTCACCTCGATATCCGGGACGGTGATCGCGTCGATCTTGGCCTGCCGCAACCGCACCATCAGCTCATGGTTGGCCGGTTCGTAGGAGATATCACCGCTACCGTCCGCCTTCTCCAGACCACCGATGCGGTGCGCGAGTCCCTTGGTGCCCGGTACCGCGAGCGGCCGGGCGAGTGTCTCCGGATCGCGGGCATAGGGCTGAAACGGGGTCGTTTCATCGGCGTCGGGTTCGAATGCGGGGTCGATCGGCGCCAGCTCGGACACTTTCGGAATCGACCACGGTTCGGAACCATTGGCGATCGAGCCGTCCGACAGCAGCAGCACCGGCGTGCGATAGGTGAGCGCGATCCTGGCCGCCGCCACCGCGGTCGAGAAACAGTCGGCGGGGGAGCGGGGCGCGAGGACCGCGACCGGTGATTCGCCATTGCGGCCGTATAGCGCCTGCAGCAGATCGGCCTGCTCGGTCTTGGTCGGCAGCCCGGTCGATGGCCCACCGCGTTGCACATCGACGATCACCAGTGGCAATTCCGTCATCACGGCCAGCCCGACGGTCTCGCTCTCGAGTGCTAATCCAGGGCCGGAGGTACTTGTGACACCGAGTGCGCCACCCAGCGCCGCGCCGAGCGCCGCACCGATTCCGGCGATTTCGTCCTCCGCCTGGAATGTGGTGACACCGAAGTTCTTGTGCTTACTCAATTCGTGCAGGATGTCGGAAGCGGGTGTGATCGGGTACGTGCCGAGGAAGACCGGCAGCCCGGCCAGCTGTCCCGCCGTCACCAGGCCGTAGGCGAGCGCCGTATTGCCGGTGATCTGCCGGTAGGTGCCCGGCGGCAGCACCGCCGGTGCGACCTCGAAGGTGTTCGCGAAGCTCTCGGTGGTCTCGCCGTAGTTCCAGCCGGCCCGGAAGGCGAGCAGGTTCGCCTCGGCGATATCCGGTTGTGCCGCGAACTTCTCCCGGATGAATCGTTCGGTGCCACCGATCGGCCGCCCGTACATCCATGAGAGCAGTCCGAGCGCGAATATGTTCTTGGCGCGCTGGCCGTCCTTTTTGCCGACACCGGTAGGTTCGGTGGCGCCGAGGGTCAGCGAGGTCATCGGGACGCGGTGCACCACGAAATCCGTCAGCGTGTCGTCGCCGAGCGGGTCGGCCGTATAGCCGACCTTGGCGAGGGTGCGCTTGGTGAATTCGTCGGTGTTCACAATGAGTGTGGCGCCCCTCGGCAGGTCCCCCAGGTTGGCCTTCAACGCCGCCGGGTTCATCGCCACCAGCACATCCGGCTGGTCGCCCGCGGTGAGGATGTCGTAGTCGGCGATTTGGATCTGGAAGGACGAGACGCCGGGGAGTGTCCCCTGTGGCGCGCGGATTTCCGCGGGAAAGTTGGGCTGGGTGGCAAGGTCGTTCCCCAACGCGGCGGCTTCATGGGTGAAGCGGTCACCGGCGAGCTGCATTCCATCGCCCGAATCTCCGGCGAACCGAATAACGACCTTTTCCAATTTCACTGTGCCGACATCATTTTGGTGTGAAACCATGTGCCTGCTTCACTTCCTCGTCGATGAGAGGGTGCCATTGGCCAACGTACTCCGCCGCGCACCCGATCGACCGTGAACGCGCGGTCCGGTTGGAATTGCCTGATACAACGCCGGGATCACGGCACTGCCGGTCAGGCGAACAGCGCCAATTGCCGGTCGGCCACGCGCGGACTTTCCGGTCGTGGCTCGGGTTCCTGGGGCAATTGCCGTGTCAGGCCGTGCCGTTCCAGTAGCGGCTGGGTGCGCCCGCGCAGCCAGGTCGTGTATTCGGGTGTCACATAGGCACCGCGCCCATAGAGCTGCCGGTAGCGGCGAAGTAGGGCCGGGTGTGCTTCGGCAAGCCAGCCGAGGAACCAGCCGCGGGTGCTGCCGCGCAGATGCATGGGAAACGCCACAACGGAGGCGGCGCCGGCCGTGGCGATGGCGCCGAAGAGTTCGTCGAGGTGCGCGTGTCCGTCGGTGAGATACGGGATGATCGGCGCCACCATCACGTTCACCTCGAATCCCGCGTCGGCCAGCGCCCGCACCAGCTCCAGCCGGGCTTTCGGGGCCGGCGTGCCGGATTCCAGGCTGCGGTGCAGGTCGATATCGAGGATCGCGATGGACACCGCGACGCTCACCCGAACCTGGCGCGCGGCCAGCGTCAGTATCGGCAGGTCCCTGCGCAGCAGCGTGCCCTTGGTGAGGATGGAGAACGGGGTGCCCGAATCGGTGAGTGCGCGAATGATCCCGGGCATCAACCGATATCGACCCTCCGCGCGTTGATAAGGATCGGTGTTGGTGCCGAGCGCGACCGGTTCCCGATGCCAGGACCGTTTACCGAGTTCCTTGCGAAGCACCGCGGCGATATTGGTCTTCACCACGATTTGCGAATCGAAATCGTTGCCCGCGTCCAGATCCAGATATTCGTGCGTGCCACGTGCGAAGCAATAACGGCAGGCGTGCGAGCAGCCGCGCATCGGATTGATCGTCCAATGGAACGGCAGACTCGCGTCTTCGGGCATCTTGTTCAGCGCACTCTTACACAGCACCTCGTGAAAGGTGACGCCCTCGAATTCGGGAGTTTGGACGGTGCGAACGAAACCTGCCCGGTCGAGACCGGGCAGGGCGCCGTCGTCGGCATCCAGGGTTTGGCTTTGCCACCGCACCCCAGTAGTCGAACATGCGTTCTATAGACTGTCAAGCAGTGGGCGTCAGGCGTTTTGTCCGGCTGGGGTCGCCGCCGAACGGTGTTCCTCGAAGAATGCCACCAAGTCACTGACGGTGTCGTCGATATGGCGTGGCCGGTAGCCGAGTTCCCGCTCGGCCTTGCCGTGATCGACCAGCGGTGCCGAGACCAGTGCGCCGAGGGCGGCACGTGAAAGGATATCTGTGCCGAGCATTTTGCCGATCGGCTCCAGCACCGGGATCAGGCCGCCGACCAGGCGCGGCGAGATCGAGAACTTCGGCCCCTTCTTGCCGCCGTGGCTCGCGGCCAGGTGGCACAGGTCGACCATGGTGATCATCGACCCGCCGAGTAGGTAGTTCTCGCCGGTCCGCCCGCCCTCGGAGGCTTGGATCAGGCCTTGGGCGACATCGCGCACATCGACCAGGTCGAAGCCGCCGCCGATCATCGCTGGAACGCGACCGCGGGCGGCATCCTTGAGTGTGCGATTGATGCGCGAGAGGGGAGTGCTGTGGTCTACCGGGCCGAATACGCCGGTGGGATTGCAGATCACCGCGTCCAGGCCCTTGTCGATCACCTTGCGCAGTTCGATCTCGCCGGACCATTTGGAACGGTCGTAGACCGGCAGGCTCGGGTCGGTCGAGCGCGGCGAAGTCTCGTCGATGCTTCCGCCGCAGCTGTACTGGTTGAACGCGTGGATCGAGCTGGCATGCACCATCCGGCGCACGCCGACCTCGAGTGCGGCCTCGGCCACGACTCGGACGCCTTCGGTGTTCACCCTCCAGGCGAGGTCGTTCTTGTCGGCCAGGGTGATCACCGCGACTAGGTGGTAGACCATTTCCGCGCCCGTGAGCACGGTGCGCATCGAAGCCGGATCCAGCACGTCGCCGGACACCCAGGTGATATCGGGGTCCGCGGGTCCCTCGGGGACCACGCGGTCGATGGCGACGACTTCGTGGCCTCGACCGACGAGCAGGTTGAGCAGATTCGTGCCAAGGTAGCCGGCTGCGCCGGTCACTGCGACCTTCATGGCACCGAGAATATAGAACTTGTTCTAATTTGCAACACGTTCCAGTCCGTTTCGAGGTGTCCCAGGTGCTCAACCGGCGCGACGCTGGGCTCGAAACTTGCCGGTACGGTCCGCTATATTGGGCCCAGCCGCAGCGGAAGTTACCGTGCGGACAGGGAGTTGACGTTAGACCTGGCTATGTGCACGAAACTGATGTTCACAACGAATGGGGGGCAGCTCGATGAGTGATCTCTCGGTAGAAACCGAGGCGGTTCGGGCGTTCGCTGCGCAGAACGCCGGGATCTCCGGCGAAATCGCAGGGGCGGGGAACTTCGACGCGGTGGCCAATGTCGCCGCCATGACTCCAGTATTCGGCCTGATCGGCGCCGACTACCTATTGGCATTCGCGGCCGCGCAGGTATTGCAGGCCAGGGATATCAATGAGCTATCGGCCAAGTACGCCAAGTTGTCGGAGGCGGCCTTCACCTCGGCTACCTCGTTCGACACCACCGACTTCAGCAACGCGGGATCCCTCGGTTCGATCGCCGACGAGATCGGTGGCGCGATATGAAGCCGCTGAATTCCTCCGACACCGGCCTCATCGGGCCCGGCCAGACCGCCGCCGCGGTCGACCACTCGGCGGCCGCGCAGCAGGCGGCACCGAGCGCGGCGCAGTCGGAACCGAGCCAGGGGCTCGTCGACGTGTCACTGCCGCAACTGCCCGCCGATATGCCGCCGATCGAGCCGCCGGAGTTCTATCTCGCCCGCAAGGTCAGCGAGGACTCGCAGAACCTCGGCACGGTCCCGCCCGGAATGCCCGGTCTGTCCGGTAACCAGATATCGGATCCGAGCGACATCCTGGCCGGAATCCCCTCGGACGTTTCGAGCCTGCTCGACGGCGCGAACGCCGCGGTCAACCAGGCTGCGGCCCCGGTGCTCGGCGCGGCGCAAGGCGTGCTCGGTCAGGCGCAGAGCGCGCTGGGCGGGGGCGGCGCGGCATCCGCCGCCGCTACGCCCGCCGCGTCCGCAGTGCCGTCACTTCCCGCCGATCCGGTCGCGGCCCTGATGAGCGGTCTCTCGTTGCCCGCGCTGCCCGGCGTCGACACGCTGTTCAAGCCGATCCTCGATCTGCTGAGCAGCTTCGGCACCGGAGTGCTCGGTTCGATCGACCCGACTCAGATTCTCAGCCAGTCCTCCAAGATCATCGAATCGGCGATGCAGGTGGGCAAGGGCAGCATGACGACAGTCGAACAGTTGTGGCAGGGGCAGTCGGCGCGCAGCGCGCAGGTCGCGGGTCAGCAGGCGAACACCACGGGACAGGACACCAGTCAGCGGGGTTTCGATATCTCCGACCTGACACAGAAGGCCGCTGCGGTCGTGCAGCAGGGCAACGCGCAATTGTCCGGGATCGCGACCTCGTTCGCCACCCAGGCCACCGCGCTGGCGCCCGCGGTGCTCACCCCGCCCGGCCAGGCGGCCCTGATCGCTACTGCCACCGAACATCTCGGTCAAGCGGTGAGCGTGGCGAACGCGACCCGCGGTGATCTGGCCGGAAAGACGGCCGAGCTGACCGGACTGGTCAACCAGCTCATCGCCCCCGCTGGCGGACCCGCACCGCAAGAGGTCGCCCAAGCGGTGATGCAGAACATCGGTGAGCCCATCATGGGGCAGGCGCAGGAGGCCGGCTCGAATGCCGCTGGGCTGCTGTCGGATTCGTCGAATTCATCCAGCGGGACCCCCACCAACGCGGCTTCGGCGGGTTCGAGCACACCGGCTTCCGGTAGCGGACTCGGCAATCCCGGCCATTCGGGTCTGCCGGGTGGCTCCGGCTCGTCGGGCACTCCGAGCTCGCCCTCGACCCCGAAGCTGATGGGTCTGCCGGGTGCCACGATGTCACCGATACCGGTCTCGGGAATGCTGGGATCCGGATTGCCGGGATCCGCGCTCGGCTCCAGCGGTTTGAGCACCTCGGCGGCGAGCACCGGCAACTCCAGCTACATGGGTGGCGGCGGCGGCGCTGGTGCCGCGGGCCAGCGCGGCAACAACGACGAGGAACACGAGCGCAACGTCGATCCGTACCAGAGCCGAACCGGCAACGACGATCTCACCGGACCGCTGGGCGAATCCACGCCCGACGTCATCGGCGCGACGCACACCGATGAAATGGTCAGTTCCGATTACGACCAGGATCAGTTCTGAGCCTGGCACCCGCTGAAACACGGTGCCGCAACGGATTCAGCGAATCGGCCGCCGTCCCGAACCGGGACGGCGGCCGATTCGCGTTCGCGATCAGTGATCCTGGACGAAGGCATCGAGCAGCTTGCGGTAGAGGTCCGCGAAACGCTTACGGGCGTCCTGCTGTTCGGCGCTGAGCCCCTCGGTGAGCTCGGGCGCGTACACGATCACATGGACGTCCTGCTCCGGCGGTGCAGGCATCACATCGATAATCTGGGTGCCCTGATCGGTGGCCGTCGGCGTGCCGAGATCGACCGCCGAGAGCGCCCGAATCTCGGCCAGTGACGTATTCAGCACATCCAGCGCAAGCGTGCCGTTGAGTCGTTCCGTCGCGACACCAGGGGCGCGCTCGGCCGTGGCGTCCGGAGTCTTCACGGCACGGCCGTCGGCGTACACCTCGAGCATCGGGCGCAGGTCCACCCGGCCCTGCCAGCCATTGGGCAGGGTGGTCAACGTCAGCAATGCGACCGCGGGTGGTGCCTGCGGCGGCGCGTCCGGCGCCGGTTCGGCCGAGGCGACGCCCCAACTGCCCAGGAGTAGTACGACGAAAACCAGCAGCGTCGACTTCGTTCTCCGCATGAAATCCCCATCTTCGGTGTGCCACAAGACCATTACCATCGATCATCGCAGCACGTGAGCGTCTACCCGCCCCCGCACACCAGGGAGTCGCTCATTCGCCGAGGTGTCAACGCAGCGCGGGCGGACTACCGAGATCCGGCGCCGAGTACGTATCGCACGCCTTCACCTGCCCAGTCCGATAGCCGGTGAGGAACCACTTCTGCCGCTGATCGGACGAACCGTGTGTCCAAGCCTCCGGGTTCACCCGGCCCTGCGCCGCGCGCTGGATCCGGTCGTCACCGACCGCCGATGCCGCCGACAAAGCATCGCGAATATCATTGTCGGACAGTGGCTTCAAGAACGGCTGACTTCCGCCGGGGGCAGGCAATTTATCGGCGAAATGTGCCCAGATTCCCGCGTAGCAGTCGGCCTGCAACTCGGTGCGGACCGCACCGGACTCCGGGCCACGCGGATCGCGTTGCGCACGGCCGATATCACCGAGCTGGTTCTGAATGTGATGACCGACCTCATGCGCAACGACGTATTCCTGCGCGAGCGGGCCACCGCTGGAGCCGAAACGATCCACCAGCTCCTGGAAGAAGCTGGTATCGAAGTAGGCGGTCCGGTCGGCGGGGCAATAGAACGGTCCGACCGCGCTGGTCGCGTTGCCGCACCCGGTGGATGTCGCGCCGGAGAACAACACCAGCTTCGGCTGGGCATAACGCTTGCCGGTCTGCTGGGGCAACTGCGAAGACCACACGCCGTCCAGACTCTGCGCGGTAAGCACTACCCGGCAGTCGACATACTTATTGGCGTCGGCACCGGTCTTGCAGTGCGCCGGCGTACCCGCGGTACCCGGCTGCTGCACCGGGGCATTCTCGCTACCGTTCAACTGACCCAGCAGCGACCCGGGATCACCACCGAACAACAATCCGAGCACCAGCAGGATCAAACCGCCTGCGCCGCCGCCGAGCGCGAGCTTGCCCCCCATACCCGGGCCCCCACCGGACGAAGCACGATTCGGGTCGATCTGGAGGCCTTCATTGAAGGTCATGGTCATCGCTTTCTGTGTTATCGGCCACGCGGGCACGGCGGGTTCGCGGCCCCGAACGCTCGCGAACGGTCGCTTGTCGGGCTCGCTCTGTGGTGGCTGGGTTGGAGGTTTGTGGTGCGGATTGTCCTGAGACGTCGATGTTGCGGTTGTGGGGTGGCTGCTGAGGGACATGCCGGATTCGTGTCCAGCACGACCTGGTCGGCGACCTGGCGTCTACAGCTTGGCATGGCACTCGGATATCGGTTTCCTCTCGGCCGATGTGTCTAACTACGATGACTAGCGCACCGGTCGATCTCGCCTGGTGTCGGAGTCGTCGAAAGGAATCCCGTGCTGCGCACCCACTTGGCTGGTTCGCTGCGAAGCGAGCACGCCGGTCAGACTGTCACCCTCACCGGCTGGGTGGCCCGTCGGCGAGACCATGGTGGCGTGATCTTCATCGATCTGCGTGATGCGTCGGGTGTGGCCCAAGCGGTGTTCCGCGAGGGTGAACCCGCCACGCAGGCGCACCGGTTGCGCGCCGAGTACTGCGTTCGCGTCACCGGTGTGGTGGAGCTGCGGCCGGATGGCAACGAGAATCCGGACCTGCCGACCGGCACCATCGAGGTGAACGTCACTGAGCTCGAGGTCCTCAACGAGAGCGCGCCGCTGCCGTTCCAGCTCGACGAGCAGCCGGGTGAAGAGGCGCGCCTGAAGTACCGCTACCTGGACCTGCGACGCGAGGGCCCGGCCCACGCGATCCGGCTGCGGTCGAAGGTCAATGCCGCGGCGCGCGCGGTGCTCGCGACCCACGAGTTCGTCGAGGTGGAGACCCCGACATTGACACGCTCGACGCCAGAGGGCGCCCGCGATTTCTTGGTACCCGCGCGCCTGCAGCCGGGCAGCTTCTACGCGCTGCCGCAGAGCCCGCAGCTGTTCAAGCAGCTGCTGATGGTCGGCGGGATCGAGCGCTACTACCAGATCGCGCGTTGCTATCGCGACGAAGACTTCCGTGCCGACCGTCAGCCCGAGTTCACCCAGCTCGACCTGGAGATGAGCTTCGTGCGCCAGGAGGACGTGATCCTGGTCGCGGAGGAGATCCTCGAGGCACTGTGGAAGCTGGTCGGCTACGAGATCCCGTTCCCGATCCCGCACATGACCTATGCGGAAGCTATGCGACGCTTCGGTTCCGATAAGCCCGACCTGCGGTTCGGGGTGGAGATCACCGAATGCGCCGAATATTTCAAGGACACCCCGTTCCGAGTGTTCCAGGCGCCCTATGTTGGCGCGGTCGTCATGCCGGGCGGCGCGAGTCAGCCGCGTCGTCAACTCGACGCCTGGCAGGAGTGGGCGAAGCAGCGCGGCGCCAAGGGTTTGGCGTATGTGTTGATCAACGACGACGGCACCCTCGGTGGTCCGGTCGCCAAGAACCTGAGCGACGCCGAGCGCGAGGGCCTGGCAAAGCACGTCGGCGCGGTGCCGGGCGACTGCGTATTCTTCGCGGCCGGTCCGGCCAAGGCGCAGCGCGCGCTGCTGGGTGCCGCGCGTGGCGAGATCGCCCGCAAGGTCGGTCTGGTCGATGAGAACGCGTGGGCGTTCGTGTGGATCGTGGACGCGCCGATGTTCGAACCCACCGCCGACGCGACCGCCAGTGGTGATGTGGCGCTTGGCCATTCGGCGTGGACGGCGGTGCATCATGCCTTCACCTCGCCGAAACCGGAATCGATGGAAACCTTCGACACCGACCCCGACTCCGCGCTCGCCTACGCCTACGACATTGTCTGCAACGGCAATGAAATCGGCGGCGGCAGCATCCGTATCCACCGCCGAGACGTGCAGGAACGCGTCTTCAAGGTAATGGGAATCAGCCACGACGAGGCGCAGGAGAAGTTCGGCTTCCTATTGGACGCCTTCGCCTTCGGCGCACCGCCGCACGGCGGCATCGCCTTCGGCTGGGACCGGATCACCGCGCTGCTGGCCGGCCTCGACTCGATCCGCGAGGTCATCGCATTCCCGAAGACCGGCGGCGGCGTCGACCCACTGACCGACGCGCCCGCGTCGATCACCCCCCAGCAGCGCAAGGAAGCGGGTCTGGACGCCAAGCCCACCGGCCCCAAGACCGACGAACCCAAGGGCGCCGACATCAAGGGCACTGACACCAAGGGCACCGGCACCAAAGGGTCCGCCACAAAGGACAACCGCCCCGCACAGTAGCCCGAACCAAGGTACGTTCTGGTCAGTGTGCTGGTGTCCGACCACTCACGGACACCAGCACACCGCTGCCAAGAAACAGAATGCTCGACAGGTCCCCCACCAGCAAAGCAAGCAGTACCCGAACGGTTCGCAGGCCAATACCTCAACACCTGCCAAACCACCGCCCCCACTGGGGACAGAACGATCGGTGCCGCACCACCCCACTTACGCACCCACTCGCCACGACACCAGTTTTCGAGCGTAGCGAGATCGAGCACTAGAGTTCGCGGCCGGCTCGCGTCCGAGGGGCAAATACGATGCGACGAAGGAGCAAGTATTTGCCCCTCGGACGCGAGCCAAAGGGGGCCGCGAACACGCCGCGCCGAAGGCGCTGCCAAACAACACAGGGACGCTATTGCTGCATTTGCGCATGATCAGTCCGCCGGAGTCGACCGATAAGGTGCTCGCGGTACTTGCGGCGGATCCGGGTGTCACGCATGTGACCCTGGCTCGCGGTGTCGCGCTGGAGCCTGCCGGTGATCTGGTTCAGGCGGATGTCGCGCGTGAGGCCGCCAACGATGTGCTCGCCGATCTCACGGCTCTCGGGATCTGCCATTCTGGTGGCATCACGCTCGGGCCGGTGGAGACAGTGTTGTCGGATGCGGGGGAGCGGGCGATTGCGGATGCTCCGGGGGATCCGACCGATGCGGTGGTGTGGGAGGAGTTGCTTGCGCAGACTCATGAGGAGTCGACGCTCAACTCCACATTCCTTGCCTTCTTGACTATCGCCTGCCTGTTGGCTGCGGTCGGTGTGGCTACCGACTCGTCGGTGACGATTGTCGGCGCGATGGTGGTGGGGCCGGAGTTCGGTCCGTTGTCCGCGTTCGCGGTCGGTTTGGTGCGCCATGATTTCCGGCTCGCTCGACGTTCGGCGCTCGCGCTGGCTGTCGGGTTCCCGGTCGCGATGTTGGTGACGTTGGCGGCGACGCTGGTGTGGGAGCAGTTCGGCTGGATCACGCTCAATGGTGTGGAGAGCATCGAGAACGTCGACTTCATCTATGAGGTCGGACCGTTTTCGCTGGTTGTCGCGTTGTTGGCGGGTGCGGCCGGGATGTTGTCGATGGTCACCGCAAAATCGGCGGCGTTGGTCGGTGTGTTCATTTCGGTCACGACCGTGCCTGCCGCCGGATTCGCTGTCGTCGCGGCCACTTTGGGCCAGTGGCATATCGCGTTCATGTCGGCCGGTCAGCTCGCGGTGAATCTGACCGGCATTGTCGTCGCCGGTCTGGTGGTGTTGGCGTTGCGTCCGCGGGCAGGTCGTGCGGGTGGACCCATCTCGCGTTTCAAGCAGTGGATCGGCGTGCGGTCACTGGTCGATAGGTGAGTACGGCTGACCAATGACTGATGCCGGCGTGGTTCTCAAAGCGGGGACACCACGCCGCCGGAGAGGGCTCGGTAGGCGTAGGTCACCGCGATGACCGTCACCGGTGCCGCGACGAGCAGTCCGAACCCGCACAGCAGCGTGCCGGCGATGGTGATCACCGTGACGGCGAGCGCGAGCAGCAGCACTTGTCCTAGATTGCTCACCACCAGTGACGCGCTGGACTTGATGGCGGTGAACGGGCCATGGTCCTGGTCCACGACGAAGTGCAGCGAGAACATGCACAGGACTCCGATGGCTATGCCGGGAATGATGAAAAATGCCCAGCCGATCGCGGTCAGGACCAAGGCCAGTAATGCGGTCAGCAGTACATTGCCCGCGTTCACGAAGTGGAAGTAGGCGCCGAAAACCGTTTTGTTGCCGTCAGTTTCGTACAGTGCGCCACGAACCAGCGCGGCCTGCAGTAGCCAGATCCCGACCATAACCACCAGGAAGATCAACAGTAACGGCAGCAGTGAGGTCGGGTTCACGACTCGGACCAGCGCCACGAAGACGAGATAAATGAGGAATCCGAGTGCGGTGACGCCAAGCCAGGGCACTGGATTCGCCCGGAACTTCTCCCAGCCGTAGCTCAGCGCGTTTCCGACATCGAGGGTGGTCGGGCTGCCGCTGTCGGCTTGGTAACCGTAGGTCTGTTGCGGTCCGGTACCGGGCGCGCCATAGGTTGGTTGTGGTGGTGTGGTCGCGGGTGCGCCGTAGATCGGCTGTGGTTGTGACTGCGGCGGCACCATTGCTGGTGCACCATAGCTCGGCTGTGGCGCTATGGGCTGTTGAGGTTGCTGTGGTGGGGGCGATTGCTGGGGTTGTTGTGGCGTGACCGGCGGCGGCGCGACCTGCTCGCCGGCGTATCGCGCCGCACCGGAACCCTCGAATCGGGGAGTCCCGGCCTCGTGCTCATTCGGCTCGGTATCTGTCGGCACCGACTGCGGATCCGCGCTTTCGGAGCGCGCCCATTGAGCGGCCGACTCCTCGCCGCCGCTCCACTCGAGTGGTTCGCCAGTTGGATCGTTCGGTGTAGCGGACGGTGTGTCGGTCATCGAGGCAGACCTTTCGACGCAACTGGTTTGCGGTGTGGCGCAGGGCAGTTGACGATGAGAAAACCGGACGCGCGCAATGGTGTCAAGCCGGCGGCGGCCGGCCCGCAACCTCGCCGGAGACACGCCGAACGACACGGAAAGGTTGTGTAACCGCTCGCTAGAAGTGACTCGGTGCGAGTAGCTTGAGAGTCGATGACCGCACTATTGGCCGAACGCGCCGCCGAAGTCGTGGCCGCAGCGCAACACTTGCTTACAAAGCGAATGGGTGCTCCGGTAAAGCTGAGCGATCCGATCGAGCTCAGCGGCAGTGGTAGGACGACAGTCCTACGCGTGCGCGTGTCGGAAAACGCATTTTCACTGCCACGGACGCTGATCGTGAAGCAGGTTCGTGGTTCCGCCGAGGACCGCCGTAACGGTGGTCTGGCACCGGGGGTCGCCAGTATCGATTCCGCGTTCCTACGCGAGGCGGTGTCGTATCAGTTCACCACCTCGCTCAGGCGCGAGCATCGTCCTGGCGCCTACCTGATCGCGCACAGTCTTCCGGACCGATTGCTGATTCTCAGCGACCTCGGTGAGAACTCCCGGATGACGAGCGTGCTGCAGTCCGGTGCCGAACCGGCGACGCGCAACAGTCTGATGGCCTTCGCTCAGGCGCTCGGGCGGATGCACGCGGCGACCGTGGGACGCGAGGCGGATTTCGTCGCGCTATTGCGGCGCGTCGATGTGGTGCATCGCATCGACGGCATCGCGCAGCAGGCCGAGGCGGCTATCTCCGAGGTACCGGGCATGCTGCAGCGTGAGCTCGGCATCGAGGTGCCCGCCGAGATCGCCGAGCGAATCGTGCGCGGTAATCGGTTGTTCTCCGCGGGTCGCCATCGCGCGTTCAGTCCGTCGGACCTGTGCCCGGACAATGTGATCCTCAACGAGGAGGGTGCGCGCTTCCTCGACTACGAATGGGGCGGCTTCCGCGACGCCACCCTCGACATCGCCTACGCTCTGGTTTCGTTCCCCGGCTGCCTGTGCGATGTCGAACTCTCGCGCGAACGCGCCGCGCAGATGGTGGAGGCGTGGCGGTCGGAGGTGGTCGGAGTCTGGCAGTCGCTGGCCGATGACGACGTGCTCGCGGAGCGGATCCTGGAGGCCCGCTTCATCTGGGTGTGGTTGACCACCTATTGGTTCCTGCCCGCCGATCACACGCGCATCGCCGCAGCTCGTGAGCACGGTCTGTCCGTGCCACGCTCGGAGGCGCTGATCAACCGCTGGGCCGCGCTCGCCGAGGATGCTCGCTGCACCGGCGATGACGTGATCGGCGATTTCGCCGAGGATGTCTCCGCGATGCTCGAGGAGCGGTGGTCGGAATAGCGGACTCGAAGCCCGTACGCGGTACCTACCTTTGTGGGAGTGTCGGGGTCGCTCGGTAACGTGCAGGTCGTGAGTGAAAGCCTGTTCGACGTGCCCGGCGATACCGCGGCCTCGGGGCACGCCATCGATGATGTGGTGCGCCGCGATGCGGGCGCGCCGCTCGCGGTACGCATGCGGCCCGCTTCGCTGGACGAGGTGGTCGGGCAGCAACGCCTGCTCGGTCCGGGCTCGCCGTTGCGGCGGTTGATCGAGGGGTCGGGTGCGGCGTCGGTACTGCTGTATGGACCTCCCGGAACCGGGAAAACCACTCTCGCGTCGCTGATTTCGCAGTCCACCGGTCGCCGGTTCGAGGCGCTGTCGGCGCTGTCGGCGGGAGTCAAAGAGGTGCGGGTGGTCATCGATGTGGCCCGCCGCAGGCTAACCACCGGCGAGCAGACCGTGCTGTTCATCGACGAGGTGCACCGCTTCTCCAAGACTCAGCAGGATGCGTTGCTCGCCGCTGTGGAGAACCGGATCGTGCTGCTGGTCGCCGCGACCACGGAGAATCCGTCGTTCTCGGTGGTGTCGCCGCTGCTGTCGCGGTCGCTGGTGCTGCAGCTGCAATCGCTCACCGAAGCCGACATCCGCCTCGTCCTGGCCCGCGCGATCGGCGATCCACGGGGACTGGCCGACGAGTACACCGTGACCGACGCCGCTCTCGACCACATTGTGCGTATCGCGGGCGGCGATGCCCGCCGCGCGCTCACCGCGCTGGAAGCATCCGCGGAGTCCTCGCTCGACGGCACCGTCGATGTCGATCTGGTCGAGGCCAGCGTGGACCGGGCAGCAGTGCGCTACGACCGTGCCGGTGACCAGCACTATGACGTGATCAGCGCCTTCATCAAGTCCATCCGTGGCTCCGACGTCGATGCCGCGCTGCACTATCTGGCCCGCATGCTCAGCGCGGGGGAGGATCCGCGCTTCATCGCCCGTCGCCTGATGATCCACGCGAGCGAGGACATCGGTATGGCCGATCCCACCGCCTTGCAGACCGCGACCGCGGCCGCGCAGGTCGTTCAACTGGTCGGTTTACCGGAGGCTCGACTCGCCTTGGCGCAGGCCACTATTCATTTGGCGACAGCTCCGAAGTCCGGTGCGGTGACCGCCGCTCTAGGTGCCGCGATGGCCGATGTCGCCGCGGGCAAGGCGGGGGCGGTACCGCCGCACCTGCGTGACGGCCACTACGCCGGCGCCGCCGCGCTCGGAAACGCGAAGGGATACAAGTTTCCGCACAACGACCGCGACGGCGTCCTCGGTCAGCAGTATCCGCCCGACGAACTGATCGGCGTCGACTACTACGAACCCACCGACCACGGCTATGAGCGCGAGGTCGGCCCTCGCGTGCACAAACTCCGCCGGATCGTCCGGGGTCGCTGACTCGCCGCGGCGACTGTACCGGGCGCTGAAAAATCGGCTGCACAGCACCGGTAAGCTGGATACCTGTGCAGACCCACGAGATTCGACGGCGCTTCCTGGACCATTTTGTCCGTGCCGGCCATACCGAGGTGCCGAGTGCCTCGCTGATCCTGGCCGACCCGAACCTGCTGTTCGTCAACGCGGGCATGGTGCAGTTCGTTCCGTTCTTTCTCGGTCAGCAGACCCCGCCCTACGCGAGCGCGACCAGCGTGCAGAAGTGCGTGCGCACCGGTGATATCGAGAACGTCGGTGTCACCACCCGGCACAACACCTTCTTCCAGATGGCGGGCAACTTCAGCTTCGGCGACTACTTCAAACACGAGGCGATCAGCTTCGCGTGGTCGCTGCTGACCGATAGCGTCGAGGACGGCGGCTATGGTTTCGATCCGGAGCGGCTGTGGGCGACGGTCTATCTCGATGACGATGAGGCCGAGCGGATTTGGCGCGAGGTCGGCGTACCGCCGGAGCGTATCCAGCGTCGCGGCATGGCCGACAATTACTGGTCGATGGGCATTCCCGGCCCGTGCGGCCCGTGTTCGGAAATCTATTTAGACCGCGGTCCCGAGTACGGCATCGAGGGCGGCCCGGAGGCCGACGAGGACCGTTACCTCGAAATCTGGAACCTCGTGTTCATGCAGAACGAGCGTGGTGCGGGCACCAGCAAGGACGATTTCGAGATTCTCGGGCCGCTGCCGAAGAAGAACATCGACACCGGCATGGGTATCGAGCGTGTCGCCTTCCTGCTACAGGGTGTCGATAACGTCTATGAAACCGATCTGCTGCGCCCGATCATCGATAAGGCCGAGGAGCTGACCGGCCGGTCCTACGGCGTCAAGCATGAGGACGACGTGCGTTTCCGGGTTATCGCTGACCACGCGCGCACCGGTGCCATGCTGATCGCTGACGGGGTCAACCCGGGTAACGACGGCCGCGGCTACGTGCTGCGACGGCTGCTGCGCCGGATCGTGCGCTCGGCCCGGCTACTCGGTGCGGAAAAGCCGGTGATGGGCGAGTTCATCAAGGTCGTCAGCGAGCTGATGGCGCCGTCCTACCCGGAACTCGCCACCGATTTCCAGCGCATCGAGACGGTTGCGGTCGGCGAGGAGACGGCGTTCCTCAAGACGCTGAACACCGGGTCCACCCTGTTCGACAACACCGCCGCCGCGGCGAAGGCCAAGGGCAGCAACACCATTGCCGGTTCGGATGCCTTCACCCTGCACGACACCTACGGCTTCCCGATCGACCTCACCCTGGAAATGGCCGCGGAGGCGGGCCTTTCGGTGGATGAGGCCGGTTTCCGTTCGCTGATGGCCGAGCAACGCAAGCGCGCCAAGGACGACGCGCAGGCCCGCAAGCACGCGCACGCCGATCTGTCGGTGTACAAGGAACTGGTCGATCGCGGGGCCACCGAGTTCACCGGCTTCGACGAGCTGACCTCCGAGGCGCATGTGCTCGCGCTGATCGCCAACGGTGTCCGGGTGCCGGTTGCCACTGTCGGTCAGGACGTCGAGGTGGTCCTGGATCGCAGCCCGCTCTATGCCGAATCCGGTGGCCAGATCGCCGATCGCGGATCGATCACCGCCAGCGGGCTGAAGCTGCGCGTCAATGATGTGCAGAAAATCGCCAAAAAGGTATGGGTGCACAAGACCACCGTCGAGCAAGGTCAGATTACCGAGGGCGATGTCGTTCTCGCTCAAGCGGATCCGGCCTGGCGGCATGGTGCCACCCAGGGCCACTCCGGCACGCATATGGTGCATGCCGCGCTGCGGCAGATTCTTGGACCGAACGCGGTACAGGCGGGTTCGCTGAACAAGCCCGGCTATTTGCGCTTCGATTTCAATTGGCAGGGTCAGCTGTCGGAACAGCAGAAGGCCGATATCGAGACCGTGTCCAACGACGCGGTCGGTGCCGACTTCCCGGTGAATACGTTTGTCACCGACCTGACCAAGGCAAAGCAGATGGGTGCGATGGCACTGTTCGGCGAGAACTACGGCGACGAGGTTCGTGTCGTGGAGATCGGCGGTCCGTTCTCGATGGAACTGTGCGGCGGAACGCACGTGCGACATTCCTCGCAGATCGGTCCGATCACGCTGCTCGGTGAGTCGTCGGTCGGTTCCGGTGTGCGTCGGGTGGAAGCGTTCGTCGGTCTGGACTCCTATAAGTATCTGGCCAAGGAGCGCGCGCTGCTCGCCGGTGTCGCGTCGTCGCTGAAGGTTCCGTCGGAGGAGGTGCCTGCGCGTGTCGAGCAGCTGGTGGAGCGCCTGAAGGTGGCGGAGAAGGAACTCGAGCGCACCAAGATCACCGCGGTGCTGTCCTCGGCGGGCAAGTTCGTCGATGGGGCGCAGCGACACGGCAATGTACTGCTGGTGGCGGCCGCCGCGCCCGAGGGGGTCGCCGCAGTCGATCTGCGCACCTTGGCCACCGATATTCGCGGACGGTTCGGCAGCGAACCCGCGGTGGTGGTGTTGCTCGGCAACACCGACGGCAAGGTGCCGTTCGTGGTGACTGTCAACAAGGCCGCTCAGGATCTCGGGTTCAAGGCAGGCGATCTGGTCGGAGTCTTCGGCCCCAGCATCGCCGGACGCGGTGGCGGCAAGCCGGAGATGGCGCAGGGCGCGGGCTCGGATCCCTCGGGCATCGAGGTCGGACTGGCCGCGGTTCGCGCGCGGGTGGCCGAACTCGCCGGGTGATGACCGACCCAGAGAGTCCAGAGTCATCGCAGCGGTCCGAGCGCTCGCAGGGTTACGACCGGCCCGCTGCTGCCACCGATCCGGGTCGCGGCAGACGGATCGCCGTCGACGTCGGAAGTGTCCGGATCGGGGTCGCCTCCAGCGACCCCGACGGCATCCTCGCCACGCCCGTGGAAACCGTGGCGCGCGCGAAACCGAACGCGCGCAGCGGCGCGCCCGAATCGGACATACGCAGGATTGCCGAAATTGTGCGGGAGTATGAAGCCGTAGAGGTTATCGTCGGTCTTCCACGCACGTTGCGCGCCGAAAAGGGTTCTGCTGCAGCATTGGCGATGACGTTCGCGGATCGTTTGCGGGACGCGATCACTCCGGTGCCTGTCCGGCTTTCCGACGAACGTTTGACTACGGTGTCAGCTGCACGTGCATTGCGAGACAGTGGAGTTCGCGCACGTGGCCAGCGGCAGGTAATCGATCAGGCAGCGGCCGTATCGATTCTGCAAGGATGGTTGGACGAACGGAGTGCGGTGTTGAGGTCGGTCGAAACTGCGTCCGGAGACGACGCATGACGGATCGATGGACGCGGGCCGAGGAACGCTACCGACAGCGCGAGGCTGATCGGCGTTACCAGCGAAATGACGCGGCATGGGAGGAATACGACGACGACACCACCGTCATCCCGAGATACACAGATGAGGACGATGAGCCGTTGCCGGCTCCTGTGCCCGCCCGAGGTGGTGGTCGGCGGGCCCGCCGGGCCGCGCCGGACGTCGACGATGACGATGACGACGACCGTGAGCGGCCGCAGCCGCGTCGCACCCGAGCCAAGCGCCCGGAGCCGAGTCGTTCGGAAGGTCGTACGGCGTCGCGGCGCGGTAAGCGCTCCAGGGTCGCCTCGCGTAAGGCTGCGGAGCGCAAGCGGCGGCGGCGGAATCTTTGGGCGATCGGAGGCGTTTTCGCGCTGTTGTTCGTCGCCGCGGCGGGATTCGCCGGATACAAATTCGTGAAGTCGGTGTTCGGTGAGCCCGAGGATTTCGCCGGGCCTGCCGGGCCGCTGGTCGTCGTGCAGGTGCACCCGGGGGACACCTCGAACCAGATCGCGAACGCGATGGTGGACGGCGGCGTCGTCGCCAGCAGTGAGGCTTTCTTCCAAGCGGCGGTGCGGAATTCGAATATGAACGACGTGCAGCCCGGCTACTACGCGATTGCGAGCCGCAGTCCTGCCTCGCAGGCGGTGACCGCGTTGGTGAACAAGGAGTCGCGGGTCGGCAATCTGGTCGTTTCCGAGGGGCGGCAGCTGCACGACCAGCAGGACGTGAACACCGGATCGCGTAAGGACGGCATCTACCGCAAGATCGCCGCCGCCAGTTGCATCGGCACCGGCCCGAGCCAGAAGTGCGTCACATATGAGCAGCTCGCCGCCGCCGGAGCTGGGATGGATCTCGCCGCACTCGGCGTGCCCGCCTGGGCCGAGCAGGCGGTGCGCGATGTCCCGGATCGGGACCGGCAGCTGGAGGGGCTGATCGCCGCCGGAACCTGGGATTTCGATCCGAGCGGGACTGCGGAGCAGATCCTGAATCAGTTGGTGTCGGCGAGTGCGCGCAGTTACGAGTCGACCGGACTGTTGCAGTCCGGTGGCGAGACCCAGCTGCAGCCATTCCAGACGCTGATCGCCGCCTCGCTGGTGGAACGTGAAGCGCTGCCGCAGGATATGCCGAAGGTGGCGCGGGTGATCGTCAACCGGCTGCGGGTGAACCAGCCGCTGCAATTCGACTCGACGGTCAACTACGCGCTGGACCGCACCGAAGTCGCGACCACCGACGCGGATCGGGACAAGCGCACACCATGGAATACATATGCGATGCCCGGCCTGCCCGCCACGCCGATTTCGGCACCGTCGTTGAATGCGCTGCGCGCCATGGAAAGTCCCGAAGGCGGACCGTGGCTGTACTTCGTCACCATCGACAAACAGGGGACCACGCTGTTCACCGAGGGCTACTCCGAACACCTGCGGAATATTGAAAAGGCCAGGCAGAGCGGGATTCTCGACAGTGGGCGGTGATCCTGTCGTGGACCGGTACGCGATTCGTAAGGCGGCGGTGCTCGGTCAGCCGATCGCGCATTCCCGTTCACCGCAGCTGCATCTGGCGGCCTACCGTGCGCTCGGCCTGAACTGGACCTACGACCGCATCGAGTGTTCGGCCGAACAGCTGCCCGGCCTGGTCGGCGGGCTCGGGCCGGAATGGGTCGGCCTTTCGGTGACCATGCCGGGCAAAGAGGCCGCGCTCGCCTACGCGACCGAACGCACCGATCGCGCGATCCTGGTCGGCTCGGCCAATACACTGATCCGGCTCGATGAGGGTTGGCGCGCGGACTGCACGGATGTGGACGGAGTCCTCGGTGCGCTGCGGGGTGGCGGGGTCACTGAGATCTCCGAGGCCGTGGTCCTCGGTGCGGGCGGTACCGCGCGACCGGCGCTGCTCGCGCTCTCAGAACTCGGCGCGAAGCAGGTCACCGTCGTGGCGCGTAATGCGGGGAGAGCCCGTGGTGCGCTGGAACTCGCGCAGCGGCTCGGGCTGACCGCGACGGTGATCGGTGTCGATCCGGAGGTTGTCGGGCGGGCGTGTGCCCGGGCGGGTGCGGTGGTCAGCACGATTCCGGCGGATGCCGCCGCGACCGTCGCCGTCGCCGTCGCCGCCGCACCGGTGGTGCTCGACGCCATTTACAACCCTTGGCCGACCCCGCTGGCCGCAGCTGTCGCCCGCGCTGGGCACACCGTTGTCAGTGGTCTGCAGATGCTGCTCAACCAGGCGTATGGACAGGTCGAACAGTTCACCGGACGCCCGGCGCCGCGCACGGAGATGGCGGCCGCCATCGACCTCCCCGAAATCTGACACCGGTTCTAGTTTGGATCCGCCCGCCGCAGGTTATTGTGTTGTTCATGATTGCTTGGGTATTGCGGGCCGTTGTGCTCGGTGCGCTGGTAGTGGCCCTGCGTACCGTGCTGGGATTCGCGATGGTGTACTGGCCGACCCAGGGCGCGTGGATGCGGATTCTGTGCCTGGTCGTACTGATCGGTGCCGTCGCTTTTTGGGGATTACTCGACGGTCACAAGGACCGGGTCGCTCACCCCGACCCGGAGCGCGGCACCGATCTCACCATTCTGTGGCTGAAGGCCGCGGTGCTCGGCGGCCTGGGCAGTGGACTGGCCGCGTGGATCCTGGACTGGCTGCCCCGTTTCGATCTCGGCGATAACGGTCTGTTGTTCGAGCTGACCGCCTCGGCGTCGTTCATCGTGCTGCTGATCTTCATCCCGGCCCTCATCGGTGTCGCGATCGGCCGACTGCTCGCCGGTCGGCAGACCCGTGACGAGTCGGCGCCGCGGCAGGAAAATCCGACACCGGCCTGATCTTCGCGACCCGAGTGCCTCGGCTCGGCTCCGCGTACGACTCGTTCGAGGCCGGTGAGTCCGTGAGTGCGTCAATGGTGCACCTTCGAAAGAGGGTGCACCATTGTCGTTTTCGACGAGCGCTGAGGAGTGGGCCGACACATGTCATGTGACAGCGCCGCTGCGGGTGCCGGGTTCGCCGGGGCTTAGCATCGTCGCATGACCGATGCGCTCGCCTTCCCGCGACAGTCCGCGCGAACCCAACGCTTCACCCTCGGGACACCGCGCACCTTCACCATCTCTCCGGACGGTCGGCGGATCGTGTTCCTGCGCTCACGCTCTGGCACCGACACGGTGAATCTGATGTGGGTGCGCGATACCGATACCGGCGTCGATACGATCCTCGTCGATCCGGCACAACTGCTACGTGACCGGGTCGAGTCCGAGTCGGTGCAGGAGCGAGCGCTCCGCGAACGCGCCCGTGAGGGCGCGACCGGAATTGTCCGATACACCACCGACAGCGCGGTGACGGTGGCGGCCTTTGTGCTGTCAGGTCGCCTTTTTGTCGCCGACCTGATTTCCGGAGCCATCGAGGAGCAGCAGCCGCCGGGGCCGGTGATGGACCCTCGGCTCTCGCCCGACGGCCGTCTGCTGGCCTATGTCTCGGGTCGCGAGATGCGTGTGCGTGCGGTCGATGGCACTTCAGACCGCGCCGTGATCGACCCCGAGGACGAGCACCTGCAGTACGGGCTCGCGGAGTTCATCGCCGCCGAGGAAATGGGCCGCGATCGCGGCTTCTGGTGGGCGCCGGACGGGTCCCGATTGCTCGTCGCCCGCGTGGATGACCGGCCGGTCGACCGCTGGTGGATCGCCGATCCGCGCAACCCGGAACGCGAACCCGCCGCAGTCGCCTATCCTGCGGCCGGGACGGCGAACGCCGAGGTGACGCTCGTCCTTGTCGATACCGATGGCAGGCGCACGCCGGTCGAATGGGATCGCCTCGCCTTTCCCTATCTCGCGCGGGTGCAGTGGGCCGAAGGTAATCCGCCACTGCTGCTGGTGCAGGCCCGTGATCAAAAGACCCAGCGCCATCTGACGGTGGATGTCGCGACCGGCGCCACCACCGTGGTGGGCGAGGACACCGATCAGGTCTGGGTCGAACTGTTCTCGGGCGTGCCGGCATTCACCCCGGACGGTCGACTGGTCCGGGTCGTCGACAGCGACGACGCACGAGTTCTGATGGTAGGAACCGAGCAGGTGACCGGATCAGAACTCCAGGTACGCGGTGTCTTGGCCGTCGATGATGACAGCGTTCTGCTCACCGCGATGGCGACCGGACCGGGCGAGATCGGCGAGGTGCACGTCTATCGCGTGAGCGGTGACGAGGTTGTCCGATTGTCGGATGCCCCCGGCGTGCACTCGGCGGTGCGCGGTGGTGAGATCGTGATCCTGCTGTCGAGTTCGCTGGCGAGCCACGCCACCACGGTGCGAGTGTTGCGCGGCGGCACCATGATCGGTGAAATCGAATCTCTTGCGGCCACCCCGGCGCTGACGGCCCGACCTGAACTCAGGTCCATCGGCGCGCGCCGGATTCCGGCGGCGGTGCTGCTGCCTGCCACCTACTCCGGCGGCGAATTGCTACCGGTGCTGCTCGATCCCTACGGCGGTCCGCACGGACAGCGTGTCGTCCATGACCAGCGTGCCTATCTGGAGGCGCAGTGGTTGGCGGACAACGGGTTCGCGGTCGTTATCGCCGACGGTCGAGGTACGGCGGGGCAGGATCCGAGGGGCCAGAAGGCGGTCTCCGGTGATTTAGCGGGCACCCTCGACGATCAGGTGGACGTCCTGAATGAGCTTGCCGCGCAATTCCCACTCGATCTGACCAGGGTGGCGATCCGTGGCTGGTCCTTCGGCGGCTACCTCGCCGCGCTTGCCGTGCTGCGCCGCCCGGATGTCTTCCACGCGGCCGTCGCAGGCGCGCCGGTCACCGATTGGCGGCTCTACGACACGCATTACACCGAACGCTATCTCGGGCATCCGGACCAGCATCCGGACGTCTACGACGCGAACTCCCTGGTCACCGCTGCTGGACTATCGAAGGCGGCGCTACCAGCACGGCCGTTGCTGCTCATCCACGGGTTGGTGGACGACAATGTTGTCGTCGCGCACACACTGCGGCTGTCGGCCGAACTGCTAGCTGCCGGACGGCCGCATGAGGTGCTCCCGCTGTCGGGGGTCACGCACCGGCCGGTCGAGGAGCAGGTCGCCGAAAATCTGCTGTTACATCAGGTCGACTTCTTGCGGCGCGCACTGACCGAACCGGTTTCGTCGAGCTGAGTCGGATTCACGCGCCGGTGGGTTGTGAGTCGGTCGAGCGTGCGGCACTCGACCGATACCATATGAGGGTGGGCAGCGACGACGGTGGAAACGGCCAGGATTCGGCGACCTACTCGCAGGATGTGCTCGAATTTCTGTGGTCGCTCAATCCCGACGCCGCCATCGAAATCGGCCGGCTGCCACCAGTCCTGTGGGAGGAATCGTCCCGGATCGCGCGAGACGGGCAGCGCGAGCAGGCGACCCGGCTGTTGGAGCGGGCTGAGGGCACCGTCTCGGGCGACGTCGCCGCCGCGGCGAGATTTCATGTCGATTCGGCGGCATCGTTGCTGGCGAACCGCGATATCGGCGAACTGAATCACATGACCGGCCCGGTGGCCCGCCTCAGTTGGGCGGCGCATTCGTGGCCCCAGGTGGAGGACCCTCGATTCGAGGTCTACGTCGAACGATTGCGGGCATTTCCCTCGTACGCGGCCGGGTTGATCCGGGAGATCGAGGATGCCGAGGCGTCCGTTCGTGGCTCGCAGCCGGTGTTGCGAGCGTTCCTCGAGCAGGTCGACACACTCTTCGCGGAACAGAAAGCTGGTTCGGCGCCGCTACTTTCGCTGCCTAACCTGCCCGCGGCGGTCTTGGACGACGTATACCAGGCATTGTCGTCGTTGCGCGCGGTCGCGGTGTCTGCACTCGGTGATGCGGCCACCGCATCGCCGTTGGCGGGCAGTTCCGTGGGCGGAGATCGCTACCGCGACGCGATATTTCGCGGCACGAGCCTGTTCATCACACCGCAACGCCTGGAGACCATCGGGCTGGAACTTCTCGGTGCGACCGAAAGAGATTTCGCATGTCTGGCCGACAGTGCGGCGGCGCGTGACACGCTGATCTCCGGCGCCGACATCTTGCGACGGTTCACGCAGACACACGAAATCCTGGTAGCGAACAGTCCCCGGTTGTGTGAGCGCTGGCCGAAGACGCCGTGCGAGGTGGTCGCGATGCCCGGAGCGAATGCCTCGACCGGGCCACCCGCGTTCTACGGGCCGTCCTCGTATCGAAACGGCCGGTCGGGGTCGCTGTATGTCAATATGACGGTGCCCTCGTCGACCCGGTCGTGGGAAGTGCTGCCGCTGGCCATGCATGAAGGGGTCCCCGGCCACCATTTGCAGATCGCGTTGCTCGACGAGAACGACGCCGTCCCCGATATTCTGCGCTTGCTGCCGGTGAACGCCTTCACCGAGGGGTGGGCGGTGTATGCCGAGACGCTTACCGCGGAAATCGGTCTGGCGGTGACGGATTCGGACACTCTCGGCCTGTTGGCGCATCAGCGGTGGCGGGCCGCGCGCCTGGTCGCCGATGTCGGGCTGCATGTGCGGGGCTGGAGTGTCGAGCAGGCCGTGACATTCATTGCCGCGCAGACGTTGCAGGACAGCGGTCAGGTCCGCAAGGAAGTCGTCCGATACCTGGCCTGGCCGGGCCAGGCCCTTGGCTATGCGATAGGCGCACAGGTCATTTCGAACTGGGTGCGTGAAAGAGTCGGTGCGGGAAACACACTCGCGGCGGCCCACACCAAGCTGCTGGACCGGGGGTCGCTGCCATTGCGGGCGCTGACCGGCGCCGACCATTTCGAGTGAATGGAGCTGGGTCGCCTGCACCGCAGCGAACGCGCAAGTCTAATGTCCGCGCGGAACGTATTGGCGCCACGACGTTGTCCGATTGCCTGCACGGATGTCATCGATTCGTTGCCGTAACCGATCGGCGTGCACTTCTGACGCTGTCGCTCGCCGGAGCGGGCCGGTTACCTGAACCAGATCACGCTTCTCGTGGGCCGATACTGACCCAGTCCCAGTCCCAGTCTCCGAGTATCGGCCGCGCCGGGTTCATTCTGTTGTCCCACAGAAGATTTCCCGCCCAGGCATCCCCATGGATAAGACCGATGCCCAACGGCCAATCGAGTTCGCTCAGTTCCTTGCGAATCTCGTCAATTCGGCTCAGTAACCACGTTTGCTCCTCGTCGCTGATGACGCACACCGCGTTGTGCTCGAGTAGCGCTGCGTGCAACGACTCCAACGCGGTCCATCGTTGGAGTTCGGTCTCCGGCATCGGTAAGTCATGTAGCGAACGCAGCAGCCGACCGAATTACCCGGGACTTTACCCTGCGCGCCCGATCCTCAAGGGGACTGGGCGGTCCGGCCGGTGCGGGTCAGAGCAGGATGGCGCCTCCGCTTGGGCCGGCCTCGCGGCCGATCGCGGAATACGCTGCGGCCAGCAGGGTGGGATCCGGGCCCTCCAGCCGGCCGGGCTTACCTAGGCCATCGAGTACGACGAAACGCAGGACACCCGAACGGGTTTTCTTGTCCGTCTGCATTGTATCGAGCAGTTGGGGGAGTGCGTCGATGTCGTAACTGGTTGGCAGGCCGACACTTTCGAGGATGGCGCGATGCCGGTCGGCGGTGGCGTCGTCCAGGCGCCCGGCCAAGCGGCCGAGCTCGGCGGCGAAGACCAGGCCGACCGAGACGGCGGCGCCGTGACGCCAGCGGTAGCGCTCGCGGCGTTCGATCGCGTGGGCCAAAGTGTGGCCGTAGTTGAGGATTTCGCGCAGGCTCGACTCCTTGAGGTCGGCGGCGACCACATCGGCCTTCACCTGGATCGCACGGCGAATCAGTTCGGGCAGTACCTCACCCTTCGGATCCAGTGCGGCCTCGGGATCACGCTCTATCAGTTCCAGGATCACCGGGTCGGCGATGAAACCGGCCTTGATGATCTCGGCCATGCCCGCCACGATCTCGTTGCGCGGCACCGTTTCCAGCGTCACCAGGTCGACCAGCACCGCGGCGGGCTCGTGGAAGGAGCCGACGAGGTTCTTGCCTGCCTCGGTATTGATGCCGGTCTTGCCGCCGACGGCCGCGTCGACCATCGCCAGCAGGGTGGTCGGCACATGCACGATCTTTACGCCGCGCATCCAGGTGGCGGCCACGAATCCGGCCAGATCGGTGGCCGCGCCGCCGCCGAGGCTCACCACAACGTCGTTGCGGGTGAGACCGATCCGGCCGAGCACCTCCCAGCAGAAGCCGGCGACCGCAAGATCCTTCCCGGACTCGGCGTCCGGAATCTCGATACGATGCGCGTCGATACCGGTGTCGGCCAGCGCCTTTCGCACCGCCTCCGCGGTCTCGGCCAGCGGCGGCTGATGGAAGATCGCCACCGTACGGACGCCCTTGGTCGCGCCGGTGACCGCGTCGACCAGATCGCCGAGCAGCCCACGTCCGATAATGACGGGATATGGGTCGGCGGTGGCAACCTGCAGACGAGTCGGCTCTGTCACGTGTGCTCCGATTCTGTTCGTGCCGTTTGTTTGGCTGCTCGCGCGCGGGCGCGCCGAGCCCGGGTCCGTCGCGAACGACCACCGGAAGGTGGTGTGTCGCTGGAGGTTTCGGCAGGAGTCGCAGCAGGCTCGGTGCCGCTGGACTGGTTTGCCTCCGCCTGTGCGGCGGCCCTGCGGCGTGCGGCCGCACGTGCCCTGGCCGCGCGGCGGGCTCGGGATCTGTTGCTTCCCTGTGGTTTTTCGCCGCGCGGTTGTTCATCACGCGCGATATCTCCGGTGGCCGCGGCTGTATCGGGCTCCGAGTCTTGCGGCGGCACCGATTCGAACTCGAGCTTCGTCATGATCATTCGCACCACGCGACCGGGGCTTCGCCCGTCGGTGCGCACCCGGACCGTGGCCACCTCCCGGTACAGCGGCCGCCGCTTGCACATCAGTTCGCGATACTTGGCGCTGGGATCGGCGCCATTGAGCAGCGGCCTTGCCGTACTCGCGCCGGTGCGCCGAAGCCCTTCGGCCACACTGATTTCCAGGTAGACGACGGTACGGTTGCGCAGCAAGGCCCTGGTGTCCTTCGACAACACCGCGCCGCCGCCGAGGGAAACCACACCGCGCTCGGCGAGGATGGCGCGCCGCACCACCTGCTCCTCGATCCGGCGGAACTCCGGCTCGCCGTCCGTGGCGAAGATTTCGGGAATGGTCCGACCTGTCTCGCGCTCGATCCCGATATCGGTGTCATACAGCTCGACACCGAGTTCCCTGGCAAGCTTGCGGCCGATCGTCGATTTCCCCGCTCCCGGCGGTCCGACCAGCACCACGCGCGGTGCGCGCGGATCGGTCTGCGCGATCATTGCGTCCGACTGTCCGAGCTTGTATCCGGGTACGCGGCGTGCGGGCGGGTGCCGATGCGCTTGACGTAGCTGGTGATGTTGTCGACGGTCTCGGTCAGCGAATCGCCGCCGAACTTCTCCAGTGCCGCCTGCGCGACAACGAGTGCGACCATCGACTCCGCGACCACACCGGCGGCGGGCACAGCGCACACGTCGGAGCGCTGGTGGATGGCGACCGCTTCCTCGCCGGTGGCCATATCGACCGTGGCCAGCGCGCGTGGCACCGTCGAGATGGGCTTCATGGCGGCGCGGACGCGCAGCGCCTCGCCATTGGTCATGCCGCCCTCGAGTCCGCCTGCCCGGTTGGTGGAGCGCAATACTCCGTCAGGGCCGGGTCGCATTTCGTCATGAGCCTGGCTGCCGCGCCGCCGGGCGGTCTCGAATCCGTCCCCGACCTCTACACCCTTGATGGCCTGAACCCCCATGAGCGCGCCCGCGAGTCGCGAATCGAGGCGGTTCTCGCCGCTGGTGAAGGAGCCGAGCCCGACGGGCAGCCCCGTCACGACGACCTCGACTACACCGCCGAGGGTGTCGCCGTCCTTCTTGGCGGCCTCGATCTCCGCGATCATCGCGGCCTCGGCGTCCTTGTCGAATGCGCGCACGGGGCTCGCGTCGATGGCGGTCAGATCGGATGCGGCCGGTGTCACACCGGTCGTATTCGCGGCGGTTCCGATCGAGACGACGTGCGAGACGACCTCCACACCGAATGCTTGACGCAGGAAGTTGCGGGCGACGGTGCCAGCCGCGACGCGTGCGGCGGTCTCACGAGCGCTGGCCCGCTCGAGCACGTTGCGGGCGTCGTCGAAGTTGTACTTGAGCATGCCCGAGTAGTCGGCATGGCCCGGTCGTGGGCGCGTGAGCGGTGCGTTGCGCGCGAGTTCGGCGAGTTCGGCCTCGTCGACCGGGTCGGAGGACATGACCGTCGTCCACTTCGGCCACTCGGAGTTGGCGACCTCGATCGCGACCGGTCCGCCCATGGTGCGGCCGTGGCGCACGCCGCCGACGACGGTGACCTTGTCGGCCTCGAACTTCATCCGGGCACCGCGCCCGTAACCGAGCCTGCGGCGCGCCAGCTGCGCGGAGATCTCGACGGATGTCACCTCGACACCGGCCACCATCCCCTCGAGGATGGTGACAAGAGCGGGACCATGGGACTCTCCGGCAGTTATCCAGCGCAACACGTCGTCCATCTTCCCATGTCGTCGCGGGTGCTGCGGCACGCGGCCCATCGTGATCGTGGGCACGCTGATGCGCTCTAATCGGTTGCCACGCAGTTACCAGCGCGGTAGTGCTTCCGAACCCGCGCTGGGCGTCCCCCGGTACACGGCGCCCGGCGTGTCGCCGACGTGTGCGGCCGGGCTCAACCGGCGCGTGCGGTCAAGGCCAGGACCGTCGCGACGCACATGGCAGGCCCGTGCGCCAGTGTGTGCGGCCGTGTGGGCGCGTCGCGGCGACGGATCCAATGGACCGAAAGCACGACAACTCCGGCCCCCGCGGTCAGCACCGGCGCGCCGGCCGCCGCCCACACCCATGCCTGCGCGCCACCCAGTGCGGCCGCCGCACCGAGCCCCGCCGCCAGCTTCACATCACCCGCCCCGAACGCGGCCGGGGCGACTATGTGAACCATGAGGTAGGGCGTCGTCAACAACACGGCGCCGACAACCGCCGCGACGAATTGTGCTGTGTACAGCGCATACCCGAGGATGGCGAGCGCACCGGGCCAGGTCAGCGCATTCGGTAGCCTGCGCTCCCGGATATCGCTGAAACTCAGCAGCGCGCACCAGATCACGAGCAGGGTGAAAGCGGCGATGTGCATGACTACCAGCCTCGGCCGGTGTCGTCGGCCCGGGAAGCCCCAGTGTGGCGATTGGGGACTACCGCCATTGATGTGAATATCTCTCGATCCGGAACTGCCCGAGGTGTTCTCGCAGTGCGCTGTCGGGGCGCGGTCGCGATCCCGTGCCGACCCTCGGAGCAGGGCGGATGTCGCGCACGTGTTGCACGCCATGATGTGCCGCCACGGCGGTAGCGTTGACGCATGTGTGCTGATCAGATGGGCATTGGGCCCGACTACGCGGCGCGTCGAGGAGCGTTGCGAAGTCTTCTGATGGAGAACGAGGTCGACGGGCTGCTGGTCACCGATCTGGTGAACATCAGGTACCTGACCGGGTTCTCCGGTGCCGATGCGGTGCTGCTGGTGCACACATGGGATATGCGCGATTCGGAGGAACGCACCGTCATCGGCACCGATGGCCGGTATCGGACCCAGGTCGCCGCGCAGGTGCCGGATCTGCGGTCGGAAATCTCGTGGGCCACCGCCCGGCGCATCGTGGAATTGGCCGGGGAATGGCAACTCGGCCGGATCGGCTTCGAGAGCCATATCGTCACCGTCGACCAGCATCGCGGGTTCGTTGAGCAGTGCACCGGTCTCGAGTTCGTGGCCACTCCCGGGCTGGTCGAACAGCTGCGCATGGTGAAGGACTCCTATGAGATCGCGCAGTTGCGTGCCGCATGCGTGGCGGCGGATGACGCGTTGGCCGCGCTCCTGGCGGGCGGCGCGCTGCGTCCCGGCCGCACCGAACGACAGATTGCCCGCGATCTGGAATGGGCGATGTTCGAGCACGGCGCCGAGGCGGTGGCCTTCCAGACGATCGTCGCGACCGGGGCCAATGCCGCGGTGCCGCAGCACCGCCCTTCCCAAGCGGTGCTCACCGCAGGCGATTTCGTGGAGATCGGCTGCGGTGGTGTTGTCGGGGGCTACCGCAGCGCGATGACCCGCACCGTCGTCCTCGGCACGCCGACCGCCTGGCAGCGCGAGGTGTATTCGCTGGTCCAGCAGTCGCATCGTGCTGGTGAGAAGGCATTGCGGCCGGGCGTCCCGGTGGCTGACGTGGATGCGGCGGCGCGCACGGTGATCGAGGAGGCCGGGCACGGCACGCTGTTCGTGCACGGACTCGGGCACGGCGTCGGATTGCGGATCCCCGAAGCGCCGGGGATCGCCAAAACCGGAACCGGTACACTTCTGTCTGGCGTGGCGGTGACCGTCGAACCAGGTGTGTACTTCCCCGGCCGCGGCGGAGTCCGGATCGAGGACACGTTCGTGGTGCGCGAGAGGGGCCCGGATCTGCTCACCGGCACCAGCAAAGACCTGACCGTCGTCGAGTGACGGCGGTTGCCCGAAAACTGTTTGGCAAGAACTACTTATCGAGAACGAGGAGATCCAAGAACAGTGGCGGACACTAGCGACTTCAAGAACGGCCTTGTGCTGAAGATCGATGGTCAGCTCCAGCAGATCATCGAATTCCAGCACGTCAAGCCGGGTAAGGGTCCCGCGTTCGTGCGGACCAAGCTGAAGAACGTGCTGTCCGGCAAGGTTGTCGACAAGACCTTCAACGCGGGTGTCAAGGTGGAGACCGCCACGGTCGACCGCCGCGACATGACTTACCTGTATCACGACGGTTCTGACTACGTCTTCATGGACGGCGACACCTTCGATCAGATCTCCATCGCGGAGGGCACCATCGGACCGAGCGCGCGGTTCCTGCTGGAGAACATGACCGTGCAGGTCGCCACGCACGAGGGCGCGCCGCTGTATGTCGAGCTCCCGGTCACCGTCGAGCTCGAGGTGCAGCACACCGACATCGGCCTGCAGGGTGACCGCTCCACCGGCGGCACCAAGCCGGCCACCCTGCAGACCGGCGCCGAGGTGCAGGTCCCGCTGTTCATCAACTCCGGCGACAAGCTGCGCATCGACTCGCGCGACGGCAGTTACCTCGGCCGGGTGAACTCCTGACCGTGGCCGATGAGCCCGTGGACAAGAAGTCCACGTACAAGAAGCTCGGCGCCAGGCACAAGGCCCGGCGCCGCGCGGTCGATCTGCTCTTCGAGGCAGAGGCCCGTGACGTCGATGCGGCCGAGCTGCTCTCTGAGCGCGTGGAGCTGGCCACCGAGGATCAAGCGGTCGCGCCGGTGCACGCCTACACGGGTGTCCTCGTCGAGGGTGTCGCCGACGACCTCGATCGGGTGGACGGGACCATCGAGTCCTATCTGAAGGATTGGGAGCTGTCCCGGCTGCCCGCCGTCGACCGGGCCATCCTGCGGATCGCGGTGTGGGAGTTGTTCCACGCCAACGATGTTCCGCCGGTCGTCGCGGTGGACGAGGCGGTGGAGCTGGCCAAGGAGCTGTCCACCGACGACTCGCCCTCGTTCGTGAACGGCGTCCTCGGCCAGGTTGTGCTGGTCGCGCCGCAGGTGCGGGCCGCCGCAGCGGCGACAAGGGCGCCCGGCCCGGAGACCGAGGGATGAGCAACAAGTACCTCGTGATGGCCATGCGCACACCGCATTTCGACACCGCCGTCATCGAACCGCACCGAGACTTCCTCGCCGCGTTGCTCGAACGCGGCCAGCTGTGCGAGAGCGGCCACTTCACCGACGGCACCGGCGGCGCGTACGTCATTTACGCCGATACCTTCGAGACCGCCCGCGAGATCGCGTTCACCGACCCGGTGCACACCACCGGTTCCTCGGAACTCACCGTCTACGAATGGGAGATCGCCCTCTCGGCGTGAATCTCGAACAGCCGCACACCCCTGTCCAAAGGGTGTGCGGCTGTTGCTGTTTCGTGGGTGCGCCCATGCCCCCGCTGGCGGGTGTACGGGCCCAGCGGGGGCGATTCGGGTGTTCGGGCCGCCGGATGCGACCACGTGCACGGCACCGATCCTGGTTCCTCGAGTGCACTCGAGGTCAAGGGCGGTGTGGCCCAGACAACAGAGGGGGTACTGGCGCACACGACTTCTCGGTTCGTTCGCCGCAGCCGCGGTGCTGCCCCTATCCTGGTTGGAACGCAGGGGAGAGTATGGGACGAATTCTGATCTGGTTCCGCAATAACGTCGACGGATCCTTCGCGGTGCTCCTAGCGGTGACCGTCGGCTTACTGCAATTCCTCGATGTCATCGGAACCGACCAGGTCAACGCCGCCATCCTGCTCGTGCTCGGTCTGGTGGCCATTACGCTGCTGCGCGACCGGCACCTGTCGTCGCAGGCGGTGCGCGACGCGACGTCGGTGCAGCTGCTGTACGGGCCGGAGATCGGGCACGCGCACACGCTGGCCAGACGCGGCACCGAGCAGTGGATCTTCAAGGGCGGCACCGGAACTTATCTGCGGGCGGTCACGCTGCGCGAGTGTGTGGAGAACGCGCGGCGCGAACAGCGGCCGTTGCGTATCCAGGTGGAGGTCCTCGACCCGACCAATGAGTCGCTGTGCAAGACCTACGCGCAGTTCCGTTCGTCCCTGGTGCCGGAGGCCGATCGCACCGGGGAACTCTGGACCACCGAGCGCACCCGCAAGGAGTCGTTCGCGACGGTCCTCGCGGCCTGCTGGTACCGGCAGCGATTCACCTTCCTCACCATCGACATCGGGCTTTCGGCGGTGATGACGACCTTCCGCTGGGATCTGTCGTCGAGTTGCGTCATTGTCACCCAGGACAATCCGAATACTCCGGCGATGATGTTCGAGCGCGACAAGCCCTATTACCGGGACTTCAATCGCGAACTGGTGGCCAGTTTCAAACAGGCGCGTCAGGTTCCGTTGAGTCGCGGCGAAGAGTTCGTCCTGGCTGACGAGCCGTCGGTCGAGCAGGCCCGCAATCTATTCGATGTGCTCGGGCTGGCACTGCCCTCCACATACACCGATCGTGACGTCGCTGATATCGTGCGGCGCGCGCTACAGCCGAGGAATCCTTACTAGTGAGTGAGTACGCGCGCCTCCGAACGCTCATCGTCGCTGATGCGGCGGGGCCGCAGGTGCGCCGCTGGACCCGAAACCTGCTCACCGACATCTGTTCCGGCCGTTCGGGCATCGCCGCGGTCCGTCATCCCCTGGGGTTCTTGTGTTTTCCCGCATGGCGTGGCGGCGGGCTCGGCATCTGCGTGCATGTCTGGACCGACGGGGTGCGCCCGGCACCGACCACCTCGGCCGTGCACGCACACAGCTGGGACCTGCTCAGTTTCGTGCTGTATGGCGCCGTCGGCAATGACATCATCGAATTGGACAGTGCGCCACCATATCCGACGCACCGCGTTTTCGAGGTCCACAGCGCGGCGCACGGTGACCTGGTGCGCGCCACCAAGCGGGTTGTCGGCTACCGCACTCGATCCAGCCAGCGCTTCCGGGCGGGCGAGGTCTATACATTGCCGCACGGCGCGTTCCATGTGTCCAATGTGACCGGCGAGGCGGCGACGGTAGTACTCGGTGAAGATCGCTCCAGCACCCCCGACCTGTCACTCGGCACCCTCACCACCCATGACCATTGGGTGCGCCGAAACCCGTGCACCGTGACTGAAACCCGTCGAGCCGCGCAGACCGTGCTGGACCATCTGCAGGACAATGCCCTGCCGGAGCAATGGGAGAACCGATGCGAACAGGCGAGGTAATGAATCTGCCGCTCTCCCTGGATGATCGGGCCCCGATTCTCCAGGGCTCGATCGATTTGCCCGATACCGTCGTGGCCGCGGCGGCTGGGGTCGCGATCAGGGCGGCGACCGAGGCGGGCCGGACGATCCACGCGGGTCTGGCCGGAGCGCTCACCGTCCGAACCAAGGATGCCAGCGGTGATCTGGTCACCGACTTGGATCTGCGTGCCGAGCACATCATCGTCACCCATATTCGCCGCGCCTTCCCCAGCCACCGCATCCTCGCTGAGGAATCCGGACTCCTCGACAGCACCGACGACGCGTGGTGCTGGGTGGTCGACCCGCTGGACGGCACCAACAACATCGCCATCGGCCTGCCGGTCTGCACGGTGGGTATTGCCCTGTGCCACCATGGAATTCCTGTGCTCGGCGTTGTGCACGAGCCGCTCGCCGACCGAACGTGGTCGGCCACCCGAGGCGGTGGCGCGATCGGCCCGGCGGGCCCGCTGTCTCACCCACCGCGCCGCGGCTCCCAATCGGCCCCCACCTTCGCCTGGGTCCAGGGTTACCCCGTCACCCGTGGCGACCCCACCGCGCGCGCCTTACGCCTCGCTCTGGAGTCCGGATCGCGCCGCCTTATCCAACTGTGGTCACCACTGCTGTGCTGGATCATGTTGAGTCGCGGCGATATCGATGGTTTCGTCGGCTATCGCGCGGGTCTCGTCGACCTGCCCGCCGGTACGCTGATCGCGCAGGAATCCGGAATCGATATCACCGCCTTCGACGGCACCCCGCTGGCCGAGCGGCTCGATCCCACCGGCGGCGAATTGGATTTCATCGCCGCCGCGCCCGACATGCTCTCCGAACTAACCCTCTTGGTGAAATCCGCAGCCGAGGTGTCGGTGACCGGCCTACCCGCTAGCCGGTGACGAGCAGCGCCGCTACCGCGCCAGTTGTCGCGACGACGGCCAGTCCCAGGCCGGTCAGTACGAAGCGCCCCATCGGGACGCGAACGTCGTGGGTGCGGCAGAACTCGAGGCACAGCAGTGTGGCCAGGGACGCCCACGGAGTGATGATTGGACCTATGTTGGTTCCGATCAGCAAGGCCAGCAACTGATTTCGGTTCTCGGATGGCACCACGGCCTCGCCCGCAGTATATGCGGGCAGATTGTTGGCCACGTTCGACAGAGCAACTCCGGCCCCCGCGGCCTGGTAGGCGCCGGTGACACCCGCGTCGTCGCCGATCAGCCAGTGCATCACGTCGGACAGGCCGAGCCTGCTGAGAGTCGGCACCACGAGAAACAGTCCGACCACGAAAACCAGCAGCTGCCATGGAATCAGCGACAGTCGCAGCGACGAGGGATCGAAGATCGCGAACGCGGTCACCGCGACCGCGGCGGCCAGGGCCGCCGCGATGCCGATGCGGTCGCCGACGAACGGGATGGCGAGAATGAAGAGTAGGCACGCGCCCGCCGTCGTATAGAGCAGGGTGCGCTGCTGGGAATTCTCCGGGCGAACCGGCTCCGGCGGGACATACCGATCGGTGTCACGCCGACCGCGCCGCCAATACCACAACCAGAGGCCGAGCATCGTCGCCGCGATCGAGACCAACTGTGGCGCCCACATCCGCGCCGCAAAGTCGGTGGCGTCCAACGCGACCCGGTTCGCGGCGAGGAGATTGGTGAGATTGGACACCGGCAGTAGCAGACTCGCGGTATTGGCAAGCCATAGCGTGGTCATGGCAAGCGGCAGTGGGGGAATGCGGGCAGGCACGGCCAGCGCGAGCATGACCGGGGTGAGCAGCACTGCTGTGGTGTCGAGATTGAGCAGGATCGTAGTGGCCGATGCGAACAGCACACACAGCCCGAACAGCGCCGGATAGTAGCCGCGGCCCAGAATCGCGATCCGATGTGCGATCACATCGAAGACCTTGGCCTGACGCGTCAGCTCGGCGAGCACGATCACGCTGCCGAGGAACAGTAGCAGCGGTCCGATCCGCCGCATATTGTCGGCGGCCTCCTCGCGCGGCAGCAGACCGGTCAGCACGCACAACAGACCGGCGGCCAATAGACCGAGCCGCACCATATCCAGGGTGCTCAGCCGCCATCGGGTCGATGGCTCGATATTCGATTCGCGCGCGGAGGGATCCACCTTTTCGGGCACGCACGCCATCATCGCAGCAATTCCACTGAGTACCTTGTCCATTGGCCTGCGCCATACTGGGTGGCGTGACTCACGCTGGGCGGCCGCGCGACTTCTTCATCAGTTATTCACCGGCTGATGAAAGGTGGGCCACCTGGCTCGCCTGGCAGCTCGAGACCGCCGGATATCGCACCCTGATCCAAGCCTGGGACTTCGTGCCCGGCACCAACTTCATCGATTTCATGGATCGCGGCGTGCGCGAATCGACGATCGTGCTCGTGGTGCTCTCGGAGAACTATCTCGGCTCGTATTACGGAACGATGGAGTGGCAGGCGGCGTTTCGCACCGATCCCGGCAAACTGATGCCGGTTCGCATAGCCGAATGCGCGCTGGAGGGTCTGCTGGCCACCATTACCTATCTGGACCTACTCGCGGCGCCGAGCGCAGAGGAGGCGCGCCGAATCCTGTTGGAACAGGTCGGACATCTGCTCGTCGGCCGTGCCAAACCATCCAACGAGCCCGAATTTCCGCGCGGCGGCCGGGCGCCCGCGCTGCCCGAACGCTTTGCGGACGAAGAACCCTCCGGCGCCGTCGAATCCGCGCTGAGCCGTCGCGTGCCGGTCTCGGCACCGGCCTTTCCCGGCGACGCGCACCGCGACGACCACCGCACCGGAATTTCCGTACTGCACGTGGCAGGCCCGCGTTTCGGACGTGGATTGCTCGCGCCGGACGAGCCGAGCACCGCACGCGAACTGCAGGCCCGGATCTGGGCGAACGTCACCCATCTGGTCGGGCAGGGCGTGCAGAAACCGGACCTGATCGTGGTGTCCGGTGATATGACCGATTCCGGCCGCCCGCGCGAGGTCGACGACGCACTGTCGTTCCTGAGTGGTATGCGGGTGCTGCTCGGGCTGGAGCCGGATCGGCTGATCGTGGTCCCCGGTAACCACGATGTCTCCAAAGCGGCTTGTCACGCATACTTTCTGGGTTGCGAGGCGCGCGAACGCAAACCACAGCCGCCGTACTTTCCGAAACTCGAGCAGTACGCGCGGATGTTCACCGAGCTGTATCAGGGCCTGGACAATCTCGTCTTCGATATCGGTCAGCCATGGACGCTGTACCCGATTCCCGAATTGCGAGTGGTGGTCGCCGGTTTGAACTCGACCATGGCGGCGACGCATCTACCCGAGGACGATTACGGCCATATCGGCGAACCCCAGGCCGCCTGGTTCGCCGAGCGGTTACGTGCGTTCGAGGACAATGGCTGGCTGCGCCTCGGAGTCGTCCGGCACGACCCGCTGCCCGGCTCCGGCGGTTCCGCGCACGATCCGGCCCTGCTGCATGACGCCGACATCCTCACCAGGCTGCTCGGTGGCAGGCTGAACGCACTGCTGCACGGCCCTGGTCCGGGCGGGCCGCACCTGGATCGGCTGGGCGGCACCCTGCCGGTGCTGCCCGCCACGGCGCCCGGCCACGACGAGATCATTCATTTCACGACCGAGGGTCTGGCGCGTTACAGCAGTCGCGACGCCGAACCCGGTCGGTCCGCCGCGCGCCTCGACCACGGGTGGCGTGGCGCCACCGCCGCGCTGGTGTCACCCAATGCGGCGTTGCCCTCGGGCACCGAACCCGAACTCAGCAGCCCGAACGAACCCGAGCTTCCCGAACCGGCGACCCCGGCCGTGGTCGACCCACACGGGCGGCTGCTGGAGCGGGTCGCCGAGGTGTGTGAAACCCGTTATCCCGGTGCGAAAGTCCGTCGCGTCGAGACCGATCCGCCGCACCTGTTGATCAGTCGCGAGTACGACGAGGTGATCGCCGTATGGCGAATCGGGGTCCATGTAGGTGATATGGGCAGACAGGTCGTGGAGGACTTCCTCGGCAATGATCCGGAGTACGGTTCAGAGCTCATCTATCGGGGTGCGCCCCCGCCGCGTTCGGTGCGCGATGAGGCTGCGAGTCACGGTCTGCGGGTCCGCAGCTTCACCGAATTCCAGGGCCTGCTCGACCTGGACGACTATCTCGCCGAGCAGGCCGCCCGATTGCGCACCGATCGGCGCTATCCGCCGGACCTCTATGTGCCGCAACGCTTCCGCGTCCTCGAACACGGCGATCAGCTGGTGCGCGACGATCTCGTCGGCGAGCTGTTGCGGGTGGTCTCCGCCGACCACGGCCGATTCGTGTTGCTGCTCGGCGATTTCGGGCGCGGCAAGACCTTCGCCCTACACGAACTGGCCCGGCGCATCTCCGAGACCATGCCCGCGCTCATCCCGATCCTCATCGAGCTGCGCGCGCTGGACAAAACCCATTCGGTGGACGGACTCGTCGCCGCGCACCTGGCCAATCACGGCGAGGACCGCATCGACCTGAAAGCGTTGCGCTACATGCTTCGTGAGGGGCGCGTGGTGCTTTTGTTCGACGGTTTCGACGAACTCGTCACCCGGACCAGCTACGACTTCGCCGCCGAGCACCTCGAAACGCTGCTGCAAGCCGCCGTCGGCAAGGCCAAGATCATCGTGGCCAGCCGCACCCAGCATTTCGCCTCCCGTGCTCAGGTATTGACCGCACTCGGCGAGCGGGTCGGGTTGCTGGAGGATCGGCAGATCGTCGGCATCGAAGAGTTCGCCCCCGCTCAGGTGCACGCGTTTCTTACCAATCGCTACGGTGGCGACGCCGGCCGCGCCGACGCGCGGATGCGGTTGATCACCGGTATCGAGGACCTGCTCGGACTGGCGCAGAATCCGCGAATGCTCGGTTTCATCGCCGATCTGGACGAGCACCGATTGCGAGCCGCTGCCGGTGCGCAGCAGGCGATCGGGCCCGCGGGGTTGTACCGGGAGATCCTTGAGTCCTGGTTGTCCTATGAGGCCGACCGCACCGCGGATGTCGCAGGCGCGATGCCCGGTCTGCGTCTACACGAATTGTGGCTTGCGGTCACCGCTTTCGCGTTGCGCATCTGGGAGACCGGTGAGCCGTATCTGCGGCAGTCCGAATTGACCGAGGTGGCACAGGGTTTGGTCGAGATGACCGGCTCGAACCGGATGTCGGTGCCGCAGTCGGCGCACGCCATCGGCTCCGGCAGCCTGCTGGTGCGCACCGAGGACAATCTGTTCGGCTTCATCCATACGTCGGTCACAGAATGGTTGGTGGCCAACTACATTGCCGACCATTTCCGTGCCGCGGATACGGCGCCCACGCAGCTCGCGCAGGCGCAGCTGTCGCAATTGTCGATCGACTTCCTGTGCGACCTGGCCGATATTCCAGCATTGCGTGGCTGGGCCGAGGACGTGCTCGCCGACCCGGCCGCCGATGAAGCCGCCCGAACCAACGCGATCCGGGTGACGACCCGGTTACGGACTGCGCCGACTGCGGATCTGCGGGGCGCCGGCCTGGCCGGTGAGGATCTGTCCTATCGCGACCTGGAGGGCGTGGATCTGACCGGCGCCGATCTCTCGGGCGCCCGCCTGGTCGGAACCAATCTCGACCGCGCGATCCTGCGTGGCGCCCGTTTGGTCGCCGCCCGGCTCGATGAGGCGAGTCTGGTGGGCGCCGACCTGAGTGATGCCGACTTCACTCGAGCGCGGCTGGTTCGCTCCGAACTGACCGGTGCGCGAGCTGCGGGCAGCGTATGGACCCGTGCCGCGCTCATCGACGTCACCGGTACCCCGTCGGGCACCGATCTGCACGGGGCGGCATGGGTGCCCGGCACGCTGGCCCGGACCGAATTCGCGCCTGCCGCAATCGGAGTCCGGCACGGCTTCCATGCCAAGCACGGCAGGCTCCCGCAGCCGATCGCCTACCACCCCGACGGCGGCACCCTGGCCATCGGCAGTGACGACGGTGGTGTGCTCATCTGTGACACCGAGACCGGACGCCCACTGCGCACCCTGCAAAACCATCGAGCGCGGACCTTCGCGGTGGCGTTCACCAGCACGGCCCTCATCACCGGGTCCGGCGATGGCACGGTTGGCATTTGGGACGCGGTGACCGGCGAGCTCCGCCGAACCCTGCATGGACACGACAACTGGCCGTGGCCGGTAGTGCTCAATCCCGCAGGCAATCTTCTCGCCACCGGCGACGCCGAAGGCGTGCTGCGACTGTGGTCGCTGCCCGATGGCGAGCTACGTCACGAATGTCGTCCCGGCGACGGTAGTCGAGAACTGATCTACAGCTTGGCATTTCACGGTATCCGGGTAGCGGCGTCCTATCGGGACGGTGCCGTGCGTCTGTGGGACGTCGAAACCGCTAGCGAGATCGGGCAATTCGCCGGTGCGGGCGGATCGGTGTTCCGGATCGCGTTCAGTCCCTCCGGTGCGGTGCTTGCCACCGGTGGCGTCGATGGCGCGCTGTCGCTGTGGGATGCGGCCACCGGACATAAGCTCCGAGACCTGCCCGGGCACACCGGACGCGTGTACACCGTGATCTTCCACCCCACCCTGCCCATCCTCGCCAGCGGCGATACAAATGGGGGACTGCGCCTCTGGGACACCGAGACCGGGGCGTTGCGGCAGGCGCCCGCCGAACATGCCAGCGCTATCTACTGGCTGGCCTTCGATCCTGCCGGGGATCTGCTCGCCTCCGGTGACAGCGCCGGGCTCATCTGCCTGCGCGAAACCACGACCGCGCAATTGCGGCATCGGCTGACCGCGCACACCGGATCGATCTGGCCCTTCGCCTTCCGTCCCGACGGCGGCCAGCTCGCTGTTACCGATGACCAATTCACCACCCGGCTGTGGGATCCCGTCACCGGAGTGTGCCGCCACACCCTCACCGGTCATGGCCGGCAGGTGCGGACGGTGTCGTTCAATGCCGACGGCACGCTGCTGGCCGGTTGCGGCAATGACGGTGTGGTGCGGATCTGGGATCCGCGCACCGGGCGGCTGGTCCGGCGGCTGGCAGGCAGCGATGACCGGCTGCTGACCTTCGAATCGGTGGTATTCGGTGCGGCACAACCGAATCAGCTCGGCACCGTCGGCAACGACGGCAGGCTGAGCCTGTTCAATCTCGACACCGACCTCTATGACCGCCACATCACCGTCGAATCCGCCCCGATCTGGGCGAGCGCCTTCGACCCCACCGGCGAATTCGTGGCCACCGCCAATGACGACGACACCGTCGTGGTGTGGACGCGCACCACCGGCGCCGTGCACGCCGTCTGCGGCGAACATCGCGGACGCGTGCGATCGATTGCCTTCAGTGCCGACGGCGCGCTCATGGCCACTGGCTGCGACGATTCCGTGGTGCGGCTGTGGGACGTGCAGACCGGTCAATTCCTGCGTGATCTGCGCGGACATACCGACCGCGTCTATGCCGTCGTCTTCCACGGCGACCGGTTGGCAAGCGTGTCGTGGGACACCAACGCCCGGATATGGAATATCGAATCCGGTGCCTGTCTGCACGAGCTGACCAGGCACACCGGGCGACTGTGGGCCGCCGCGATAGACACCCACTCCGGGACACTGGCGACCGGCGGCGACGACCTCGTAATCCGGCTGTGGGACATGGCATCCGGGCGCCACCTGCACACGCTGGAGGGCCACAAGCGTCGAGTGTGGTCTGTGAGCTTCGACCCCGCCGGCCGCCTGCTGGCCAGCGGCGGCGATGACGGCAACATCATCCTGTGGTCTCGACCCGAAGATGCCGATCCACTCGCCGCCCCACACGTCCACGCGACGTTGCTCGGACTTCCAGAAGGCTGGGCCGCCCTCGCCCCCGACGGCCGCTACAAATTCGAGGGCAACACCGCCGGGCAGTTCTGGCACGTCATCGGCATGTCGCGTTTCGAGTCGGGCGAACTCGACCCATACCTGCCGGAGGTGTACCAGCTACCCACGGACACGCCTTTCTGATGTCTGGGCGTGGCTTGTGCCCGGCTGCGACCGGAGGATCCCCGCGCGGGCACGACGGACTCGAAAATGCCAGCGTCCCAATGCATCACGGAGGATCCTCGGGCGTGCGAGGACGACACTTGCTGACCTGCGGTGTGCCGCTGGAAAAGCGCGATTTCTATCGGTCTGTTTTGCCGGATCTGGTCGCGTGTGTCGGTTTGGGGTGGTGCGGGGCCTTGTTTGGTGTTCGGCGGTTGGCTATCGGTGGGGTGGATAGCTCGCAGCGCAGGTTTGGTATATCGGTGCGGTCGGGCCTGGTGCATGGAGAAAAATACGAGATAAGGCGGGGTAGGCTCGGGACCCATGGCTGTCTACCTCGTCACGGGTGCCGCGGGATTCATTGGCGCGAATTATGTGCAATTCCTCCTCGCGCGGGAACCGCAGGTGCAAGTGGTTGCGGTGGATTACATCGGGTTTGCCGGGAACATGGCCAACCTGGATCCGGTGCTCGAGCGGATCACGTTTGAGAATGCTGATATCGCCGACCTAGAGTCGATGGAGGCGATCTATCGGCGGTGTCGACCCGATTTCGTCGTGAATTTCGCTGCTGAGTCGCACAATGACCGGGCGATCCTGGGTCCGTCGTCCTTCATGCGATCCAATGCTGTCGGAGCCCAGGTGATGGCAGAATGCAGTCGCCTCGTGCCGGTGAAATCTCACGTTCATGTGTCGACGATCGAGGTGTATGGGGAGCTCGCGGCGGGGGAGCGGTGGTTCACCGAGCGCAGCGCGTTGAACGCCAAGACCCCGTATAGTGCCGCGAAGGCCGCGGGCGATCAGATGGTGCGCGCCTACATGCAGACCTACCCCCAGCTGAATATTCGGATGACGCACTGCGCCAATAACTTCGGGCCTTATCAGCTGCCTGAGAAGCTGATTCCGTTGGCGGTGACCAATGTGCTGCGGGGTCGTAAGATCCCGGTGTACGGCGACGGGTTGCAGAGCCGGGATTGGCTGCATGTGATCGACCATTGCGAGGCGGTGCATCGTGTGCTGCACGCGGAGTTGGGGCCGACCCCGGCGGCCGCGGCGACCGATCCGGGGCTTTTGCCGATCTTCGATATCTCGGCTCGTCATGAGGTGACCAACCTCGAGATTGCCCGCCTGGTGGTGACTGAGCTGGGTCTGGATCCGGCCGAGTGGATCGAGCATGTACCCGACCGCCCGAACCATGATCGCCGCTATGTCATCAACCCGGAGAAGCTGGAAACTGAGCTGGGGTGGCGGCCGTCGCGTCGGTTCGAGCCGGAGATGGCCGAGACGGTTCGTTGGTATCGCGACAACCGCGACTGGTGGGAGGCGATCTTGGCTGACAAGGGTGAGTTGGGCGTCGACTGGAGCCAGCTCCCGGCCGGCACCAGCTAGCCGCGTCGCGTCAGACCATCCGTGCCCGCCTGCGATGTTGCGGCAACGAAGATGTGCGAGTGGCCATGACCGGGACCAGCCAGCCAGCCGGGCACGGTCGCGGGCCACCGGTGTGACGGGCACCGTTGTGCATTCACGCTGCTCCGAATCCCACTGATCGGTGGTGCTGGTCGAAACGGTCATGTCTGTGCCTCCCCAAACGTATAAGGGCACGCCGATACCGGACCGGCCGAACGAATCCGGTATCCGCCCAGCCGGTTTCGCCTACCTGAGATGAGGGGATCGCTTGTGCCCCGGCATCGGGTGCCGATCTCAGAGTCGGCTGATGCGATTGCGGCGACCAGGAGTTGATTCCGCAGTTACTCCGCAACTTGGTGTGGTCCACCACATTTAGGGCCCCAAGATCGGTTGAACAGGTGTAGCTTTCGATCCACTACGGCGGCACGAGCAGGGGTTGGAGCTGGGCCGACGATTGTTTACGAATGGACCGGGGTCGAGTCCAAAGCGCTACGCCGAGCGATGAACCTTTCGATCGAGCAGTTCGCGCAAAAGGTGCAGGTCGCGACGCGGACGGTCGACGGATGGAAGTCCCAGGGACTCAACGCGAATCTGCGGCCGTCAAGTAGACGCCTCCTGGACCAGACGCGCACCGCAGCACCCAAATGTGTCGCAGCGAGATTCGAGCGTGCACTTGGAGGCGGCCCGGGTCGTCCTGGCGAGCCCAATCCCGCACCGCACAGAACAGTTACGCTGGTCAATGGCACCGTTCCTCAGCCCTTACCGGCCGCGCTGGGGTGCTGATGAATCTGATCGATCCTACGGTCCGCTCCGGTTCGTAACGGTCTGCCAATGACGTTGCGACACCAGGTATTCGCCGATTTTTGGGGGTGCTCCGTGCGTCTCTGTTCGCATTCTTAATGCCGGCGTTTGTATGTCCAAAGTAAGAGCCAGTGCCGCGTCGGCGACCGCGTGGCCGGACACGCCAGCTATCAAACAGGTGTGCACCTTAACTTTCTTGCTGATAATATCGTCGGCATGATTAAGGAGCACGTGGAGCGGATCCGGACGGCGCTGTCGGACCTGTGCGAGCCGCTCCATGACACCTTCGCCTGGGCCGAGCAGACCCGTCGCGCCCGGTTGCCGGAGCTCATCGACTCCGAGTTCTACGGGTGGCATGCCACTCATACGATCCGCGCGTTGGCCCACCACAAGCTCCGGGAGGTGAAACCGGGGACTCTCGGTCCGTGGAGGTTGACCGGAAGGCACTCGCAGAACGGCGCGCTGTGGTTGACCGATAGCAACTATCGGGTCCAACTCCTGCACGCTCACGTGGACGACCACATTCCGCCTCCCGGCACCAACGCAGCACGTCAGGCCTACTACAACAATCCGCCATTGCCGTTTCAGCTGCCTTTGGGTGGGGAGCCGAACGATCGGCTGCTCGGAATCTGGCGAATAGACCCGGTGTCGGCGGCGCCTACCTTTCGGATCGTCCGTACGATTGGCCGGTGGAAATGGGGCGAAAGAGCCAAGGTCGACCTTGAGTTTGTGCTCCCCGAAACCGCCGAAGAGCTAACTGACCTGGAGTTCCAGCCCACTGATGAGGGGCTGGACCTGTGGATGCCCGAGGCGGAGGACGAGGAAGGTGGTGATGATGCTCCCGGCCTCTCCGGGTGAACGGATACGTGCGTTGCGTGAGCTATTCGGGTTCACGCAGAATCAACTTTCTGGGATGACTGGATTGGGCCAATCCTGGTTGTCCGACGTGGAAACCCAATCTCGGGATGCTACTGATGCCGAGTTGGAAATCATCGCGAAGGCGACTGGGACTCCATTGAGTTTTTTCCACGTTGAGTCAGGTTCTATCCCTTTGGATTCATTACGGTTTCGCAAGCTTGCTGGTGCAAGTAAAACCATGACCCGGCGTATCAATCGATGGTTCGGCGAAAGCTATCGAGTGTCAGATGGGTTGATCGCAGAGGGTAAGTATCCGATGGTCGATTTGCCATTCCTAACGCAGGAATCGGTGACCGATGATGAGATCAACGAACTGGCCGATCAGACTAGAGAAGCGTTGCGACTCGCGCCGGATGCGCCGATTCCGCATCTAACGCGTGCACTTGAGCGTGCCGGCATAGCAGTGGTGCCTATTGTTCCCCCTCAAATTGACGGTGACGAAGCACCCGTAGGAGGGGGGCACTTCGGAGCATCATATTGGGGCGGTCTGGGTGCAAGCGGCTTGATTGGGTTCTTCCCTGGCATCCACGGTGATCGGCAACGATTCACGATTGCGCACGAGGTCGGGCATATGGTTCTTCATGCCTACCGTCCGCGTGCTGCTGATCCGGAGGCCGAGGCGAATAAGTTTGCGACAGCACTGCTCGTACCAAGGTCACGCGCGGTGGAAGTTCTATCCGATGCAACGACTTTAACTGACTACGCGCGAATCAAGGCAACATGGGGAGTGTCCATACAAGCCCTAATAATGAGGGCGAGTGCGCTCGAACTTATCAATGAGACTCGTAAGAGGTCGCTGTTTGTTCAGTTGTCTGCCAAAGGCTGGCGAAAAGAAGAGCCAGTGCAGGTTGGTAACGAAAGCCCGTTGCTGTTATGGACTCTGCTCAGTCGACGTTTTGGGCCGAAGCCATACCGTTCTGCGGCCGATCCCTTGGCAATTCCTCCTGCGGTTCTTCGATCGTTTGTACCGACACCGCATGAGAATTCTGGGCGCAAGCAGCCTGGCGGATCGGTATACAAATTCGGTTCTAGTCCTAACTGAGCGAGATGCCTGCCACACGTGGAGCTTGGAGTTGACGACGTGGGCAATGGACCTGGTTGGGTGGTGGGCTGCGTGTACCGGGGCTGGCTTCCCTGCCTGCCCCAAAGGGCCTGCCGCTGGTGGAACGCTCGATCACCGCCGAACGGCTCGTCGCTGAGCTGGAGAAGGTGTTCGCCGCGGCTGGCAGTCCACCGAAGGTGCTGCGGTGCGACAACGGGCCGGAGATGATTTCTGTTGCGTTGCAACGATTCTGCGAAGAACGGGTTGGCATCATCTGCATTCCGCCCGGTACGCCGTGGAATAACGGCTACATCGAGTCGTTCAACCGGCGCCTGCGCGAGGAGTCCTTGAACCGTAACCACTGGACGAGCCTGCTTGAGGCCCGCGTCGTGATCGGAGACTTCAAGGACGATCGCAATCGGCGGCATCGCCATTCGGCGCTGAGCGATCGAACCCCGGCCGAGTACGCTGCCGCCCGCAGCCACACGCATCATCCTGTCGCCTGCGACATCAACTGAATCTGGACGAAAACAACCCGGACTCAATACCTGGTGGTCTCGTCATCGGGGACCGGCCAAACTCGCATATGAGCACCTGTGCGTGCTGCCGCGTCGGTTACGGCACGTCGAAGGTGTAGCGCGGCGCTAGCAGGAGGTGTGGTCGATGATCCAGTGGTGCTGGTGGCTGCGGGCTGGCTGCATGACCTTGGATACGCGCCGACCTTGATCCGGACCGGTTCCATCCAGTGAGTTGGCGGGTCTGGTACGCACACGCCAACTTGTCCATGCCCGCGCTGGACTGACTGACTACATCGAAAACAGTTGTTGCATAGGGGAACTCGTGAAACACTTCCGAAATGCGCGATCGCTCTCACGATAACCGGGAACCCGCCGACTAATGGTCGCGTTCGTCCTCACCCCCGATCCGCACCGCCGACCACATCTGGGCCTGGTCCAACCCACTGCCACCGACAGCGACCCCGGCTATCGCAATACTGTCGCCGAGGCCACCCACTCACCTGACCGAACCCCGTGGCGGCACTACCCGGCAATCGGCCCTGGGCGAAGGATGATTTTGCCGATGGGGGAGCGGCTTTCCACGAGTTGGTGGGCCAGGCCTGCTTGCTCGAGTGGAAGGACGGTTTCGACTACTGACTCGAGGCTGCCGGTGGCCGCGCGTCGCAGGGTCTCGGTGCGTGCGTGCGCGACGCGCGCCAGCCAGTCCGGGCCGGCGCAGCCGGTGAGGGTGAGGCCGCGGGTGATCAGATCCGTCGCGGTGACCTCGGCCGGTGCGCCCGAAAGCCAGCCGTAGCTGAGCATTCGGCCACGCACAGGTGTCATGGCGTCGAGCACCGCGGTGGCGGATGGTCCGCCGATCGAGTCGAACGTTACGTCGACCGTTGCGTCGCCGAGTGTTTCGCGCAATCGCTGCGGCCAGTGTGGATCGGTGTGATCGATGACCTCGTCGGCGCCGAGCTTGCGTGCCTGGGCCGCCTTCTGCGGGCCACCGGCGGTGGCGATGACCCGTGCCGCGCCGAACTCCTTCGCGAGCTGGGTCAATGCGCTGCCGACACCCGTCGCGGCCGCTTCTATCAGCACGGTCTCGGTGCCGGTGAGCGCGGCGGTGTGCAGCAGGGCGAGTGCCACCGAACCGTTCATCACGATTGCGGCCGCATCGTCCGACGACAGCCCGTCGGGGATCGGGGTGATGGAATCCGCTGGTACGCAGACGAATTCGGCGTATGCGCCGAAACCCGTTGTGGCAACGGCGACTCGTTGTCCGATGAGCCCGGCGTCGACATCGGGGCCGACCTCGGTAACCACCCCAGCAGCCTGGAAGCCGAACACCAGCGGTGGTTCGACGGCCAGCGGGAACTCGCCCGAACGCAACTTGGTCTCCGGAAAGAGCACCGGAATCGCCTCCGCGCGAATCACCAGTTCGCCCACGCCGGGGTGTGGTGTCGGCGCCTCCCGTGCGACCAGTACGTCGGGTCCGCCGACACCGGTCATTACGATTGCCTGCATAGCAACTCCTTAACTTGACTGTCGGTCCAGTTGTGTTCGCAACGATATTGACCGCTGGTCAAGTTGTCAATGAAGGTGGTGGAATGACCGACGCACGCCCGAAGGAACGGGCCGATGCGGCACGTAACCGGCGGGTGATACTGGACGCGACCGCCGCGTTGCTCGCCGAACACGGCGCCGACGCGCTCACTATGGACCGAGTCGCAGCGGCGGCGGGAGTCGGCAAGGGCACGATTTTCCATCGCTTCGGCAACCGCGCCGGGCTGCTGCACGAAATGATTGCCGAGAGCACCTTCGCCCTGATGGACGCGGTCCGCAGCGGGCCGCCACCATTGGGGCCCGGTGCGCCGGCCGATGCGCGGTTGCTGGCGTTTTTCGACGCGTTCGTGCGATTGCTGAGTGACAACATCGAGGTGACCGCCGCGTATCTGGCCGGGCCGCCACATCCGCGGGCCGCCGAAATCCACGACTACTGGGACGCGCACATCACCGCCCTGCTGCGTGAGGCGCGCCCGGATCTGGATGCGGAACTGGTCGGCAGGCTCCTGTTCGGGGCGCTGGGGGGCCCGCTGGTGCAGAACCTGGCCCGGGCGGGTGAAACCGATCGGCTTCTGACCGCTGTCCGCGAACTGGTCGAATCGGTCGTCAAGGATCGGTAGCCGTCAGCGGTCTCGCTGTTCGAAATGCGGTGGTGCTGTGTGTCGTTCGCGCATCGAAAGGCTTTCGCGAGCGACATGGCATGACGGGTACTTCCCGCAATCGCATGTTTACTCGGACCGGAGAGTTCACGTGACAGGGTGACCTCGGTACCGCGTCAGCACGCCGATTCGAGCCAGTTCGGCGGCATCGCGGTGTCGTTGTCTGGCGGTCTATTGCGCGCCGGGGACTACTGGTCCGGGCGGGAAATTCGGTTGCCCGGTGTCAGCGTTCGTGGTGTTCTGACTGGCGGGGATCGCGTGTGCTTGCCCGATTGCTGTGGGGTCTGGCGTATCAACGTCGGCCGGGCACCCTTGTCGTGATCGATCCGGAGCATCTGGACCCGAATCCGTTCGATGCGGCGCCCGCCGATCCGATCGTCGTGGTGCCCGTGGAACGGACGGTCCTCACCAGGGCCGCCGCCGCGGATCTGCGGCGCCGGATGCCGTTTCGAGAACGTTCGGAAGGAACCGTCCGCTGGCAGACCTTCGGCCTGCCGCAGGCGGTGGCCGAGTTGCGGGAGTGGCGCTCCCGCGCCCCCGGCGAACGGATCTGGCGTTTCGATGAATTGCCCGTTGGCACGCCGCGAGTCGACCGCATCGGTGGTCTGATCACGATTTTCGGTGGTCACCATCAATTGCGCAGTTGGGCAACTGATCTCGCTACGCTGGGTGACTACGCCTACCATGGCATGGACTACACATACCTCGATGAAGCCGACCGTAACGGCGAGGTGCAGATCTTCCGTCAGTATCGCCGCGAGGTGAACATCGCCCGCCGGGCTCGCGCCGAGGTGCTCGCAAGCGGCGTAGCGGGTGACCTCGACCGCGCGGTCTGGTCGCACGCCGCGACTGTTCGTCGTCGCCGTTTTCCGGCGGTCGGGCCGCCGACCGCCGCCGACTGATATTCGCGGCCAAGCTATTTCGACCGGCGGGTACGCGCGTCGGATTTCAGCTCCGGGATGATGAGAAGCCCAGTGATGCTGGGTCGCCGCGCTTCGATGCGCGAACCACTGCGGATGGCGGCGTGGATCTCGTCGATGGGCGGGCAGAGCGGCGTCAGCGCACGTTGCGCGGCCGGAACTGGATGCTGATTCGCGGTCCGGCGGGTTTGCGTGTTTTCGGGACCGCATGTTCCCAGGTGCGCTGGCACGTCCCGCCCATGACGAGCAGATCGCCATGTCCCACCTGATATCGCAGGCTCTCGCCGCCGCCGTGTGGCCGCAACATCAGGGTGCGGGGTGCGCCGACCGAGACGATGGCGACCATGGTGTCGTGGGTGGCGCCACGGCCGGAGGTGTCGCCGTGCCAGGCGACGCTGTCACGCCCATCGCGGTAATAGCAGAGTCCGGCAGTTCGGAAGGGCTCGCCGAGTTCATTCCGATAGTGCTTGCTCAACGCGTCACGGGCATCGTCGAGCACCGGTTCGGGGAGCGCGTCGCCCTCGTCGTAGAAGTGCAACAATCGCGGCACATCCACCACCCGGTCATACATCGGCCGCCGCTCGGCCTGCCACGGCACCCGGTCGGCCAATCTGTCGAACAGCGTGTCCGCGCCGACCAGCCAGCCGGGCTGGACGTCCACCCAGGCCCCGTGGCTCAATTCGGTGCGGCGCATCCCTCCGAGTGAGTCGAGGCGGGTATCCCCGAAACCGTCGAGTAATGAGCCCTGCAACCATGCCGTCACCCAGCCGACGATACTGCTATTCGAACATATGTGCACATAGTTGTTCGGCGAATCCTCACTTGGCGTCCCCATAGCACTCCACCACCGCCGTAGTAAATGGGAACCGCACGGGCGTCGGCCCGAAGGCGGCCCGGCCTGCGGTTTCTGCCGCGGTTGCGATCGCTGCGGCGACCGTTGCGGCCTCCGCTGCCGGGCAATGCACGATTACCTCGTCGTGCTGGAAGAAGACCAGTTCGGCGCGCAATCCCGCGCGGCTCATCGCGTGACGCAGGCCGGCCAGGACCAGAAGCGTCCAGTCGGCGGCGCTTCCCTGTACGACGAAGTTTCGGGTGAAGCGGCCACGTGCACGCGCCCTGGGGGTGCCGTATCCGCCGGAATACTCCTCCTCGTGGTCGGCCAGGTCAGCTGATGCGGCGGGTGTACAGGTGCGGCCGAACCACGTTCGCACCAGGCGCCCCTGCTCACCAGCACTGGCCGCATCGTCGACATACGCCACCGCGGCCGGATAGCGTCGGCGGAGTTCAGCCATATGGGTGAGCGCATCCCCGGAGGTCTGGCCATAAATTGCGCCGAGTAGCGCGACTTTGGCCTGTGCGCGATCGCCACCGAACGCGCGAACCGCCAGATCCGCGTACATGTCTTCGCCGCGGCCGGCCACCTCCATCAGCCCTGGATCACGGGAGATCGCGGCAAGCACTCGCGGCTCCATCTGGTCGGCGTCGGCGACCACCAGACACCATCCCGGGTCCGCGCGTATCGCTTGGCGGATCACTTTGGGTATCTGTAGGGCACCGCCGCCGTTGGTGGTCCAGCGACCGGTGACCGTGCCGCCTGGCACGTACTCGGGACGAAAGCGGCCATTGTGTACCCACTGTTCGAGCCAGGACCAGCCGTGGGCGGTGTACAGCCGATAGAGCGATTTGTAGGCCAGTAGTGGCGCTACCGCAGGGTGATCGATCTCCTGGAGTTCCCACTTTCGCGTGGAGGACAGCGAAATCCCGGCGCGTGCAAAGGCTTTGATGATGTCATTGGGCAGGTCGGGTCGGACTCGCACGCCTTGCCCGAATGCCCGCGACACTTCGTCGGCCAACTCCACCATCCGCCGTGGTTGCATCCCGCCCGAAATACGCTCACCCAGCACCCTGTCGAGCAATTCCCGGTGGACGTCCACACGCCACGGGATCCCGGCGCGCGACATCTCGGTGGCCACCAGCATGCCCGCCGATTCGGCGGCAAGCAGCAGCCGCATTCGCTCCGGATATTCGGTCTTTGCCGTACGGGCCACCTGTCCCGCATAGACCTCCAGCAGAGCGGTGAACTCGTCCGTGCCGGGTGGTAGCGGCACCGGGCCCGACTCGAACAGCGACGGCTGGGTCTCGGCGGCCCGCGCGGGCGCGTCCGGCGGGACAGGCAGGTTGCGCAGTCGCGCCCAGGCGGCCGCCAACGAGCGGGCCTGCCCCGACTGGCCCTCCTCATGGCCGATCAGCAGCGCCTCTGCGGCCTCCACGTCGTAGCAGCGCTCGACCCACACACCGGCCGCCAGCAACTGTCGATAGATCTCGGCAGTAGATCGCCACACCCACCGCTCGACCTCTGGGCGCGAGCGCACCGCCTCGGCGAGCGAGGACTCACACACCACGGCGCCCGCAGGCCGACCGTCCTGATCAAGTGGACACAGCCGCGCACCTCCCTCGCCCGTCTCCGCCACTGCCCATCTCATGTCCCAGAGTCTTACAGCGGGCACCGACATCACTATCGACCTCCGCCACCGTGGCGACTTCGCCGTGATACCTGGGCATCGCGTTCCGGCACGGTTATGGCTCGACCGAGGCCTTCGGACGTGCGTTCCGGGCAAGTCCATAGCGCCGGGCCAATTCGGTCAACGTGCAAACGCAACTGGCTTCCACGATGCCGCCTTCCTCGCGGTCAGCGCTGTCGTACACCGCAAATATCTCGACGTACCGCGCATCAGGCGCAAGCGGTATGGGGACTAGCTTGACGAAGAAGTTCCCTTCCCAGAAGTAGAAGTCGGCTTCCTCACCGCTGCGGGCAGCCCCGATCGCGGTACACAGCGACCCCAGAAACGGCAGCGGGTAGTCGGTCCAGCCGTGTTCGGGAAAGTCGTGGCCGTCGATGGTCCGCAGGTCGAACCGTATTCACATCTTGGCGACGATGTCTCGCGCGATATTCGCCGAGGCGATGCGGCATTGTTCGTCGGTGAGGGTCAGATCGCCCATCATCGCGATGCTCCAACTGATGG
>NZ_JAJFZM010000005.1 GCF_020733705.1 Nocardia australiensis | reverse complement strand
AGTGTTATGAACAAGCCGAGGAGGTCACGTGAGTATCGACGACAATCCGAACTACGACCGGCGGGCCGCATCCAGGGTACTGGCCGAACTCGCCCAGCCGGGACTGTTCGCGACACCCGTCGCCGTATCCACCCCCAGGCAAATCGAATACACCTGTGCCGCACTGCGTTCCGAGCCGGGTAGCCACCTCACCTTCTCACAGCGGCTCTATCTCGAACGGTTCATGCGTCCGTGCCAGCCCCATCAGGTGACCAGCGCGACCCATCGGATCGCGTGGACCGACAGTGACGGAATCCCCAATACCGGGCACTTCCGATCGGACGGGCTCGGCCCGCTGGTGCCGATCGCCATGCGTGAGACCGTGCTGACGCTGTGGCGTACACTGGCCTCGGATTCCGCTCTCGCAGAACGCATCAGCGGACTCGGTCCGCACTCGCGAACGGTGCTCAATGGCACCACCACCGATCATGAACCGATGGATATCTTCCGTGTCGGCATCGAAGCCACCGGGCGCGCGCTCGCCCAGCACGCGCTGCTCGCCCAGCAGACGCCGTATCGCAGCGCCGCCGAATTCGCCCACGGTATGCACGAATCCGGCATCTTCTCGGCGATCGCCACCCGCTGGTATTGGGAACTGCAGGCCTCTACCTATCGACGCGGCATGGTCCCGGTGACACTCGCCACGCAATCCGACGGGACCATGCGCTACACCGCGGATACGGTCGCGACCTTGCGCGCTATGAAGGATGCCACCATCGAAGACGCACACACCATCATGCGAAGGGCCACCAGGACAGAGGGATTGAGCGTCACCGAGGCGATCACCAAATACCACGACGATCTCGATCTCATTTCTCGCCAGTACGCGCTGTTACCCGCCAACACGCACCCCGCCTGCCTGGCCGCCATGCCACATCGACTCGGCGGCGAGCATTACACACTGCTGCCCTCCGTCGTGGAACAGTTCGTCGCGGTTTTCGGCGCGCTCGCCGAACGCATCGAGATCGTGCAGGTCAGTGACCATCTCGACGAGCTCACCGCCGACGGCGCGACCACCGCCGAAGATCATGTCTTCTATGTGCCGGACATGAATTGCAAACACTGTGTCCGCACGATCACCGGCGTCCTGGAGTCGATGGGCATCAGGGTGATCGATATCGATCTGACCAGCAAACGTGTGGTCGCCGAGTTCCGCAGCCCGCGCAATAGGGTTCGCGCATTCGAGACCATTCGGGACGGCGGGTACAACCCGGTCACCGAAAGGCCCGCGCTTGCGCTGGTCGAGCCCGCAGTGGCGCAGCCGTCGGAAAACGCCGTATGACGGCACCGCCACCGGCGCTGCCCGCGAAGATCCATCCGCGGGTGCGTGCCTTTCTCGGCACCCGCGACGTGCTGGAGGAGACACTGACTCGCTTCGGCTCCCCCATGCATCTGGTGTTCCCCCAGGTGTACGTCGACAATCTCCAACGATTGAGCGCGGTACTGGATCAATGCCTGCCACAGCACCGAATCTGCTACGCGCACAAGGTGAATCAGTCGCGGGCGTTCGTGCGCGCGGCCGCGAGTGCCGGCATCGCCATCGATGTCGCTTCACCGCAGGAACTCGCCGCCGCAATCGCCGCGGGCTTCGATCCGACGCGGATCGAGGTCACCGGCCCGAAAGGGGAGGCATTCCTGCGAGAGCTGATCGATGGCGGCGTAACCATCAATGTGGACAATCTCTGGGAGTTGCGCCGAGTTTCCGAACTTGCCGATGATCGCGCCGAAGTGCCGGTGCTACTGCGTGTTTCAGGGTTCCAGGATGCCGCGGCGAGCCGGTTCGGGGTGCCGCTGGTCCAGGTGGAGCGCGCGTTCGAGCTATTGACGGCAAATCGGAGCCGAATCCGATTCCTCGGCTTCGCCTTTCATATCGATTCGGGTGAACCCACCGAACGCATTCGGGCCTTCGACGCTTGCCTAGCGTTGATAGAACGAGCCTACGGACACGGACTCACGCCGTCGGTGCTGAATATCGGAGGCGGCTTCCGGCAGGTTTTCACCGCCGACGCCGACCGGTTCGACGAGTATGTGATCGCCCTGCGCACGGCGCTACTCGGCCGCGGCGAGCCGATGAGCTGGGCGAACAATTCCTTCGGCTATCACGTCGATGGCGGTGCGGTGCACGGGATTCCGGTCTTCCACAAGTACGGGAATACCGTGTCGGCGACCACCATGCTCGCCGAGCTGCTCGCAGCGCCGCTGGAGCGTCATGGTGGACGCACGGTGGCACAGGTAGCCGAGGACAACCTACTGACGGTGTGGCTGGAACCCGGCAAGGCGCTCGTCGACCATGCCGGGGTGACCGTGGCCAAGGTTGAGTTCGTCAAAGAATTGGCCGACGGCACGACGGTGGTCAATGTCGATCTCAGCCGCGACTCGGTGACCCCAGCCGATCAGGAGGTCATGGTCGATCCGATAGTCCTGCATGGCAATCCGCACGCCCGAACGGTGGACCAGCACGAATCCGACTGGGTCGGTGTCTATTTCGCCGGTCGGCTATGCCTGGAACGTGATCTGATCACCAATCACAAGGTGTGGCTGCCATGGCTGCCGCAGCCGGGCGACGTGGTGATCTTTCCCAATACCGCCGCCTACCATATGGACCTGTCAGCGGCGACGGCCTCCATGCACCCCGTGCCGATCAAATTGGCTGTGGAGCACCGAGGCGACGTATTCCAGATATGCCACGACCACGACTACACGCCCGAAGCCCCGGCGAGTGACGATCCACGCCGCTTCTCCCACGTCGACAGCGATGGGGCGCCGTAATGCGCTACGACCACATCACCGAACTCATCGGCAACACACCGCTGCTGCGGCTGGATCCAGCGGTGCACGGCCTGGAGAACGTCGAGCTGTACGCAAAACTGGAGTCCCACAATCCTTTCGGTTCCGTGAAGGACCGGGTCGCGTGGGGCATGATTCGCGATGACCTCGATCGAATACGGGCCGATGGCCAGACGTTGATCGAGGCGTCCAGTGGCAATACCGCGAAGGCACTGCGGATTCTCGGTGCGGTGCACGGTGTCGGACTGCGCGCGGTGACCAACCGCATCAAGGTGACCGAGGTTCGTGATCTCTTGCAGCTCTTCGGCACCGACATCGTGGAACTGCCCGGCCTGTCCGAATGCCCGGACCCGACCACACCGAATGATGTGTACTCGATTATCGAAGCCACCATGGCCAAGGAGGCCGGCACCTACTACCACGCCTCGCAATACACCAACGAAAAGAACATCGAAGCGCACTACAGCGGCACCGGCCGCGAGATTCACGAAGACCTCGCCGCCGACGGCATCACCCGCGTCGATTACCTCATCGGCGGCCTCGGCACCACCGGTTCCACCCGAGGAACCGCGACCTATCTGCTCCAGCACCATCCCGAATTACGCACCGTAGCAGTCGTTTCCGACCGCACCGACTTCATACCTGGCATTCGCTCGGAGAGTGAGATGTGGGACGTCGGCCTCTTCCAGCCCGACTTCTACGACCGCATCGTCACCATCGACTCCGGCCGCGCGGTGGAGGCGACTGTTCGCCTCGCCACCGGCTACGGCATTCTCGCTGGGCCGACCAGCGGTGCCGGGTACGCCGCGGCGCTCGAGACCTTGCGGGCCGCGCAGCGTTCCGACGGGCCTGTCGTCGCGGTGTTCATCGTCTGCGACCGGCTCGAGCCCTATCTTTCCTACTTCAAGAAACGCAGACCCGACCTGTTCGGCAGAGCCGATCGCCATCCGGCACCGACGACGGCCGAATTGGCCGCGACCCCCGCGCTCTCGCCCGACGAACTTGCCGACCTGGACCGAACCGCCCGGCCCACCATCATCGACACCCGGGGCGCCATGGCCTACCGCATCGGTCACATCCCCGGCGCCATCAATATTCGCGACGACCAACTCGACGATATGTTCGCCCACGGCATTCCTTTCCCCCGCTCACGCCCGCTGGTATTCGTCTGTCCCGTCGGCGAACTGTCGCTGCGTTTCGCCGCCACCGCCCGCGCCGCGGGTTTCGACGCCAGCAGCCTCTCCGGTGGCGTTGTCGGCTGGCGTGACAGCGGGCACCCCCTCGAACGCTGAGCGGTGCGAATGCCTGCTCGACACCGCACCGACGTAGGGACTCGCGGTCGCGCATTAATGTGGGGCGGTGCAGACAGGGCAGGAATCAGATGACGATGACGACGCCGGTCCCCGCATCTGGGGCGGCACGACGCTCACCGAGCGCAAACAAGCGCGCCGGACCGCACTACTCGAGGCCGCGCTGGATCTGATCGGGGAGGCCGGTGCCGCCGGGGTCACCATGCGCGCGGTGTGCCGGCGGGCCAATCTGACCGACCGCTACTTCTACGAGAGTTTCGCCAGTCGCGACGAATTGCTCGATGTGCTCTACCGTCAGGTCGCCGATGAATTCTTGGAGCCGATGACGGCGTTCGCAGAGACCGACGACCCCTCCCGAGATCGCGAGTTTTCGGCGATTCTGGTCGACAAGGTGCTCGGCGATCCGCGCAAATCGCGGCTTTTCCTGGTGGAGCCGTACTCGAGCACTGGCCTCGGCCAGACCACCATTTCGGTGATGCCGGTATTCACCCGGCTGATGCAGGACCACCTCTTCGCCTACATCGAGGATCCGGTGCGTCGTCGGCTGGCTGCTGTCACCATGGCCAGCGGAAACGCTGGCATGTTCTCGGCGTGGCTCAATGGTTCGCTGCGCGCCAGCCGTGATCAGATCGTCGACCACTGTGCCGAGACGATCGCCGCGTATCGATCGCTATATCGCTCCTGACCGGCGCCGTCGTCACACCCAAGTGAACGCGCGATCGGTTACCGGGCTCACATATGTGTTGCCCGCAGTCGCTCCCGAGTGTTTACTGGCGGTTCGCATGTCCGTGGCCTCAATACCGCTGCGATGCTGTGGTGTTCGGCGGCCGTCGGCGCATCGGCCGGGGCGGGCATGCTGGGTACCGCACTGGCGGGCGACCAGCGCGACGACCGGCAAATGGAGTCCGCCGTCAGCCGCCTCAGCCTGGAACCTTCGGTGACCAGCGTCGGTTGGGGTCGGTTGGCACAGTTCCGTGGCCGAAGCGCCGGGTGGCGCGCACCGCGTAGGCTGGCTGTTCTGGTGTCTAGCTGAGGAGTTCACCGCGATGACCGACCCCGTGCGGGGTTTGACAGGTACGCTGACATCGCCGATCCGGGGTGCCGGGATGTTGGGTGAGGTCTTGGTGGCGATTCGCGGGGGGACGGAACTGTACATCGCGCGGGCGGACGAGGCCATCTCGGCCGGAACAACCGTGTTGATCATTACCGTCAATCCTGGGCGCATCCTCGACGTTGTTCCGTGGATCCCACTGGCGCCCGATCGGCCCGAGGAAATGTGAAACAGTAAGGGAGACACACGTGCTGGGGTACCACGTACCGGATCCGGACGAGGCGATGCTCGTCAGCGGTGCCAAGAGCAGAGACAACGCGCCGTTCGGGGTGGTGATCGGACGCGGTAAATGGGTCATCCCGTTCTTCCGCAAGGTGAGTTACCTGTCGCTGGCCATGTTCGAGTCGGAGATACAGGAACGGTGCGTCACCAAGCAGGCCATCCAGCTAGAGGTGCGCGCGGTCATCGCGTTCAAGGTCGCCAACGACACCCAGTCGATCGTCAATGCGGCACAACGGTTCCTCTCCGAGCAGGAACGCGAGATGTCGGTGCTCACCGGGCGCATTTTCTCCGGTCATCTGCGTTCGATCGTCGGCTCGATGACGGTCGAGGAAATTATCCGGGAGCGGCAGCGATTGGCCGATGAGGTGCTGGTTGCCTCCAAGGTCGAGATGAGCAATATCGGGCTGTGGGTGGATTCCTTCCAGATTCAGTCCATCGACGACGGCAACCTCGGTTACATCACCGCGCTCGCCGCGCCGCACAATGCGGCCGTACAGCGGGACGCGCAGATCGCACAGTCGCAGGCCGCTCAACACGCCGCGGAGGCCGAGCAGGAGTCCCTGCGTCGCCAGGCCGAATACCAGCGCGAGACATCGATTCTGAAAGCCGAGTATCAGCGCGATATCGACAAAGCCAATGCGGAGGCCGCGCAGGCCGGCCCGCTGGCCCAGGCCAAGGCGCTGCAGGAGGTGTTGACCGCAAAGTCGGAGCAGGCTCGCAAGGAAGCCGAACTGCGCGAACAGCAATTGCAGGCCGAGGTCGTGAAACCGGCGCTGGCAGAAGCGGAACGGGTGCGCATCCTGGCCGTTGCCGAGGCCGACCGGACCCGAATCCAGGCCGAGGCGGCCGCCTCGAACAACCGAATCGCGTTGGACCAGTTACTGATCGAGCAGTTGCCGGAAATCGTCAAGCAGGCGTCCACTGGGCTGGCGAACGCGAACCTCACCGTGCTCAACGGGCCGGACGGGGTCGGAGAATTGGTCAACGGAATGGTCGGCCAGGGCCTTACCGTTTTCAACTCGTTGCAAAAAGCGCTTTCATCCAACGATGAAGAAAATGCGGGCTAAAGTGGCCGGATAGCTACGGCGAGGAGCGGGTGTTGGTGTCCATCGGAAAATTGGTGTCGTTCGACGGCTCTCGGGGTTTCGGGTTCATTCGTCCCGATGACGGTGGCCCGGATGTGTTCGTACACGTGAACGACATCGGATTGGACGAAGACCAGTTGCGTCAGGGTCGCGTGTTCGAATTCGACGTGACCGAGGGCGAGCGCGGACCGAAAGCGATCAATCTGACCGCGGTCGGCGGTGCGCCGACACCACCCGCTCCCCGGCATAAGAAGGACCGCGCGTCGTCCGGCCCGCTGTCCGCGGCCGAACACAAGCGCCAGATCACCGAACTCCTCCTGGATGCGAGCCCCGCCCTCACTGCGGGCGAAATCCTCACCATTCGCGACCGGCTCACCGCCTATGCCGACCAGCACGGCTGGCTGGACTGAATTCGGTTCAACCGAGCCGGTCGCGCGTTCGCAGCAGCGAACTCCCACTTACCAGGGCACCTGATTCGTGCGGTGTGCCCAACCGCTGCGGCGGCTGACGCGCGCGCCGAAAGTTCACGTTCTTGTCGGACCCGCCACTTACGATCGAGCCGGACCCACGGCCGTGGCGAACCGATGATTCCTGGTCGACCACCACGTCAACATGGGTAAGGAACGACCCTAGGAGGATCGAGTGGAGCTACCGGTGATGCCGCCCGTCCGGCCGATGCTGGCGAAGACGGCGCCGTCCGTCCCGCGCGAGCCGGGCCTGAGTTACGAGCCGAAGTGGGACGGCTTCCGCTGCGTTGTCTTTCGCGACGGCGACGAGATCGAGCTCGGTTCGCGCAATGATCGTCCGCTGACCAGATATTTCCCGGAGGTCGCCGAGCTGTTGAAGCAGGCGCTGCCGGACAAATGCGTGGTGGACGGCGAAATCGTGGTGGTCACCGACCAGGGGTTGGATTTCGACATCCTGCAGAATCGGCTGCACCCGGCGGCATCGCGGGTGAACAAGCTCGCCAAGGAAACACCGGCCAGTTTCGTCGCCTTCGATCTGCTCGCACTCGGCGAGGACGATCTGACCGGGAAACCGTTCAGCCAGCGAAGGCGGCTGCTGGAAACCATCCTCGACACCGGCCTCACGCGGGTGATCCTCACCCCGATCACGCAGGATCCCGATGTCGCCGAGGACTGGTTCACCCGATTCGAAGGCGCCGGTTTCGACGGCGTCATGGTCAAATCGAACGATCAGCCCTATCTCGCGGACAAACGGGTGATGTTCAAGGTCAAACACGAGCGCACCGCGGATTGTGTGGTGGCCGGTTTCCGGTGGCACAAGGACGGTGAAGGCGTCGGTTCGCTGCTGCTCGGACTCTTCGACGACGAAGGCAATATGCATCATGTCGGAGTCGCGAGCAGTTTCACGGCGGCCAAGCGCAAGTCACTGGTCGAGGAACTGAAACCGTTGCGGGAGAACGCGCTCGAGAATCATCCGTGGCGCGAATGGGCGGACGCGGCGGCGCAGGCGAAAGCCGACGGAAAAATGCCGGGCGGCGTCAGCCGGTGGACCGGCGGCAAGGACCTTTCGTGGGAGGCGCTGCGCCCGGAGTTGGTTGCCGAGGTCCGCTACGAACATGTGCAGTCGGGCCGATTACGCCATGGCGGCAGGCTGGTGCGGTTCCGCACCGACCGCACCCCGCAATCGTGCACATACGCCCAACTCGACGAGGTCGCGCCTGCCGAATTGGGCACCCTGTTCACCGCCGCCGCCGAGGAGACGCGATGAGCGAGTCCGTAGATATCGAGGTGGCAGGCAGGACCGTCACCATCAGCAATCCCGGCAAGGTCTACTTCACCAAGCGCGGTGAGACGAAACTGGATCTCGTGCGTTACTACCAGGCGGTGGCGCAGCCCTTCCTGAATGTGGTCGGCAATCGTCCGCTGCTGCTGGAGCGCTATCCCGATGGCGCATCGGGCAAATCATGGTTCCAGAAGCGGGTACCGAAATCCGCGCCGGACTGGCTGCACACCGTGGAGGTCTCCACCCCCAACGGCACCACCAGCGACGCACTGGTGGCATACGATCTCGCACACATTCTGTGGGCGGTGAACCAGGGCTGCTTGGGTTTCCATGTCTGGCCGAATCACGTCGACGATCTGAAGATCGCCGATGAACTTCGCATCGACCTGGATCCGTCCCCCGGCATTACATTCGACGATCTCAAACGTGCCGCCGTGCTGACCCGCGAACTGTGCACCGAACTCGGAATCCAAACCTGGATCAAGACTTCCGGCTCACGCGGATTACACATTTACGCCGCGCTGGAACCGAATTGGGATGGCTACCAGGTCCGTGCCGCCGCCGTCGCGCTGGCTCGCGAACTCGAGCGCCGCCACCCCGATGAGATCACCGCGCAATGGTGGAAGGAGGAACGCGGCAGCCGCGTATTCATCGACTTCAACCAAAATGCGCCGCACAAAACGGTTTTCGGTGCCTGGTGCGTACGTCCGAAGGTCGGCGCTCAGGTGTCTACGCCGATCGCATGGTCCGAACTCGATACTGTCGTCCCCGACGAACTCACCATCGCGACGGTGCCGCACCGCCTGGCCGAACTCGGCGATCCGTGGGCGGATCGTCCCCCGCAATCCATCGCCGCGCTGCTGGAAATGTCCGAACGCGATCTGGCGTCGGGTTTGATGGACGCCCCGTGGCCGCCGCAGTATCCGAAGATGCCCAACGAACCACCCCGTGTTCAACCCAGCCGCGCCAAAAAGGCGGAGTAGCTCACTCGGTGATCCACACCGCCCAGGCGCGTCCCTCACAAACCAGGGCCCGGCCGTCGGCGGTGCGGGCGCTCTTCGCGCCGGTCGAATCACATTTCCCACCGACTTCGGCAACCGTGGACGCCACGGTAAAGGGGCCTGCCCATTTGTATGGGCCGCTCGAACCGCCACCCGATAGGCATAGCAACGTGCTGCCCTCGGCCGTCGTCGCGATCAGTCCCGCTTGGGTGTCGGTGCATGCCGTTGCCTGCTTCACCACACCCGGGTTGGCCGCCGTGGTGCTCGAGACCGCCGCCGATGTCGGTTTCGGAACGGGAGTGGTCAGGGCCGTATCGGCCACGGTGGGTGGCACCGCGGCGGTAGGACTCGCCGATATCGCCGCCGTCTTTCCCGCGCGGGTAACGACATCCGGAAAAAGATTGCTGTTCAACAACACAATCCCCGCCACCGCGACCACTTCCAGAATTCCCAGTAGCAGCGCGAAGAATGCCATGGTCTTGCCGCGGGGGTGACTGAAAGCGATTAGACCGAACACGATCGCGACCGGAAACAATCCGACCAACGCCGCGACCAACGCCACCACGGAATAGGGATTGATAATCGGCGGGACCTCTACCCGCAGCCGACCGGTCCGCCTGCGCCCCTCGTATTCCGGGTCAGCGCGGCGTTCCGGTGACTCCTCCTCTTCCCAGCGGTCGTCGGGCTCTGGCTGCGACCAGTGACCTTCCTGCTGCGTCTGCGGCCATCGCTCGGCCTCCCGGCGTTCCGTCCGTACCATGCCAGGTCCCTCTCACATCACCACTCGCGCGGGACCTCGTTCTGCTCGAAGCCACCATCTCAGCCCGAATGTCCTATCGGCCGTCACCAAAGCGTAATAATGCCCGGTGCGACGCGAACTGGCAGCGCGAAATAACAAACGCGCATAGACCTCTCGCGCAACGCCCCCCGGAGGGTCATGCTGGGCACATAACGCACGAACCTACCGCGCGGGACTCATGCAGGGAGGATCCATGTTCGGTGCCAAAGATTCGACGCGAAAACGGCCGTGGCACGCGCAGGCCGGCGACCTGCTTTTGGACAACTACAACGTGCCCGGATTGATCCTGTGCGCATTCGGCATTGTCGGAATAGCGTGCACGCTCACCGCGGCGGGATCCGGGTTCACCGGTTGGGCGCAGATCGGGGCGGTAGCGACCGCCGCACTCTGGATCGTCGGAATAGCGGCACTGATCGTCGAACATCGTCGCGAGGAAGTGATCGAGCTGAAGTACGGCAGGCACGGGCACGCACCCGGACATATCGCGGCCGTGCGCTACAGCGCCGAGCAGTTGCGACTCGGCGCTGCCCCCACCAGGGGCCTGACGGGCTAGTCGACCCGGCTCAACGCCTGCGGTCCACCTTCGGCATTGTTTCGGTCACGAGCGTCAGCAGCATGTCCGCGAGGAGTTCGTGCACTTGGTCTCGGGTGAGAGTGCCACGCGTGATCCATTCCCGGCCCGCCACTTTCACCAAACCGCCGAATGCGCGGACCATGGCGCGCAATTGCGCATCGTGTGCGGAATCGGCGCGTCCGACCATCAGCAGTGTTCGTTCGGCGGCCGCGTCGTCGGCTTGATCGAGGATCTGCTGTACCTCGGGATCATTGCCGACGCCTTCGTGGCTGGTCACCTTCACCCAGGTACTGCCGTGCTCGGAGATGACATCGAGCAGCCAGTGCACACTTGCGTCGACACGTTCCCGATCGGTGCCGCTCGGTGCCACCATGTCGTCGAGCCTGGGCAGCGTCACCATCCGGCGCACCACCGCCAGATACAGGTCGCGCTTGTTGCCGAAGTAGTGGTTGATCAGACCGCGCGCGACCCCGGCCCGCTGGGCCAGTTCCGCGGTCGATACAGCCGCATACGGTCGTTCGCCGAACATATCGATCGCGCAGGCGAGGATTTGCGCACGCCTTTCGTCGGGCTCGAGCCTGCGCCTGCGTGGCTGGGCCTCCTCGGCGCCCGATTGCGCCGACGAGGCCGTCTCACGCCGGACTTCAGAGAGATCGGGCAATGAGATCCTTCATCACCTCGTTGCTGCCCGCGAGGATGCGCAGCACACGAGCGCCGGTGTAGAGCTGGGAAATCGGATACTCCGTCATGTAGCCGTAGCCGCCGAACAGTTGCAGGCAGCGGTCGACCACAATACCGAGCTGGTCGGTCAACCAGTACTTCGACATCGCAGCAGTGGGAATATCGAGTTCGCCGCGCAGATGCTTGACGACGCAGTCATCGAGGAAGGTGCGACTCACCTTCGCGATGGTCGCGCACTCGGCCAATTCGAACTTGGTGTTCTGCATGGCATACAGCGGCTTACCGAACGCCTGGCGCTGCTTGGTGTAGTCGACGGTAAGCCCGACCGCCTTCTCCATCATCGCTACCGCGATGACGCCGGTGACCAGTCGCTCCTGGGCGAGCAACTGCATCATCTGATAGAAGCCCTGCCCTTCGGCCTCGCCGAGCAGGTTGGACGCGGGCACTCGCAGGCCGTCGAAGAACAGTTCGGCGGTGTCCTGAGCCTTGCCACCGATTTTGTTCAGAATCCGGCCGCGCGTGAAGCCCGGGGTGTCCGCGCCGACTTCGGCGAAGATCAGGGACACGCCCGCGGCACCTTTGGTCGGGTCGGTCTTGACGGCGATGATGATGCCGTCGCAGAGCCAGCCGTTGGTGATGAAGATCTTGGAGCCGGTGATGACGTATTCGTCGCCCTCGCGCACCGCGCGAGTAGTGATGTTCTGTAGGTCCGAGCCGGTACCCGGTTCGGTCATGCCGATCGAAAGCACCATCTCGCCGCTGGCGGCCTTGGGTAGCACGCGCCGCTTGAGTTCCTCGGAGCCGAACTCGTTCAGGTAGGGCGCGATGATCGAGCTGTGCACCGGGATGCCCATGGAACCATCCCCGGCGAACGCCTGTTCCTCGATGATGGCGGCCTCGTGCGCGAAGGTGCCGCCGCCACCGCCATATTCGGCCGGGATCGCGGCACACAGCAGACCGAGCTCACCGGCCCGGTTGTAGAGCGCCCGGTCGGGATGCCCCTGGGCGACGAACTTCTCCTCGTGCGGAACGACTTCCTTCTCGAAGAACGTCTTGGCTAGGTCGCGTACGGCCTCGACCTCGTCATCACTCCACGCGGCGCGCGCCATCGTCGAATCCTTTGCTCACGTCGGATCGGCCTCGGTGCCGACTCCTCGCTCTCAGATTCCAGCACTATTGGCATGATGTCAACAATGGACGGGTGTCGCGTTCAGTAGCCTTTCGCCGAAGCGCCCGGGTGTGCTTGCTGAACTTCTGCCGCCAAGTTGCTGCCGTCGGGATGGACGCCGTACCGCTTCGTCACGTACTCCATGCTAGCGGCGATATTCGCTACCGGATCGAGCATATTAGTCGAGGTTCCGTTGACATGGTTCGAATCGAAAGTGGGCTTGATGACTTGTGCCAGCCCGCCCGACGGAGTTCCGTTTTCGGCGTTAATATCCCAATTATTCATGGCATTGGGATTGTAATCGGATTCTCTCTTGGTCAGGACACGATAACCGTCCAGCCAGTTCTGAAGGGCCGCGTCGTGCACCGCTTTATTTGTGCGCAAGGGGTCATCCGCCGGGACATGTTCTTTCAAGTAGTACTCGAATGCTTCCTTGATTGCGCTGTCAACGAGGGGAGTGCCTGGGTAATCCTTGTAATCGCCCCTCGCCGGAGGACCCGGTGAATAATTGCCGGCAGTGGAAATCGGTGACGCGTAGCCGCCACCACCACCCGAACTCGACGCCGGGTAGCTGGGCATGTACCCACCTCCTCCGCCGCCACCAGCAGAGGCGGCAGCCGTATTGAGGGGCCGCGAACCATCGCTCATGGGAGACGCACCGGTGATTTTCTCCGCATGGGCGAGGATCTCGTCGGACGCACCTTGGATCGCTTCGGCCACATTGACGAGGGCTTTGAGCGCAATATCGAGCATCCGCGATTCCCAGTCGCGTGAAACGAAGCCCGTCTTTTCACTCGGCGGGGGCGCAGTCTTCAAGGCATCCTGTGCGGGCTTCACGCACTCTTTACACTTGGACAAGGTGGTACTCACGATTCCCGCCACGTCAAAGGTTGAGAAATCGACATCCTTGTCCATGTCGCCCAACCCCTTTTTTACCTCGTCTACCTTTCCGAGGCGCTCAGAGTAATCTTTGGCCATCGCTCCATTAGTCTGCGAATCGACAAGACCCTCCTCGCTGAGCTCCTTCAGCACTTTCGGGGCCCCCGACGGGTTGCCCGTCGACATCTGATCCGCCAAGTCTTGAATAATTTTCTTGTACGTGGCCAGGGCTCCCCGAAATCCCGCCGTTGTATGAGCAGGAGGGTCCAGCTTGACGACCCAGCGCCCAGGAGGAGGCGTACCAGTCATCGCGACATCCGACAGTCGAGTGCCCGGATTGCCGGGTGACCTGCGAACCGCGACATCGTATCCTCACTCGTTCGGCAAACTGATCGGCCGTTCGGCCCGTCCTACCGAGGATCAACCATTCCCAATAGTGGGCATATTCGACGGTCTGCTGCGGGCGCGGCAGCCGTGCGTCACCCAGCCAGAGATCGGTGATTGATATAACGGCACCCTTGGCGCAGCCGGAAGGATTTCCGCACCGACAGTACGACTTGCTGCGTGCGGGACCCTCTCGGGGGCGATACAACCTCGACCGGGAAAATCGCGATTGCGCCGGGATCGTGGAGGCGGCGTGGTGGCCGACCTCGGCCGAGCGGGTCGGCTGTGATTGCCGACCGGAAGGGGTGCCGGGCAGTCCGGCCGGCCGCGACCACCCGCGCCGACCGGCTCGGGCGTCGATGCGACAATAGACGCGACCCCGCCCCAGTTCACGAAGGATAAACCCGCATTCCGATGGCCGAGAACACCGTGTCGACTTCGCCCGAAACCCAGGCCATCGACCCGGCCGAGCTGGCAATCTGCCTGCGAGTGCTCGATCAGGCGGGGCGTTTGGACAAGCAGGATCCCGATTCGATCGCCGTGCAGCGCGCTGTCGGGCACATGTTCAAGAAGCTCAAGCTGCGTCGTCGCACCGAGGCCAAGAACGCGGTGGCGGAGGCGGACCGCGCGGTCGTCGCCGCGACCGCGACCGGATCGCCGAACCGGATCGATGACGAGACCGCGGGCATACCGTTGACCTCGAATGCCGCGGGCGCCAGCGCCGGCACGTTGCTGCGGCCACGGCCCTGCTATATGTGCAAGCAGCGCTATACCCGGGTCGACGCCTTCTACCATCAGCTATGCCCGGAATGCGCCGCGCGCAGCCACGAGAAGCGCGATGCCCGCACCGATCTGTCCGGCCGGCGCGCGCTGCTGACCGGTGGCCGCGCGAAGATCGGGATGTACATCGCGCTTCGGCTGCTGCGCGACGGAGCCCACACCACCATCACGACCCGCTTCCCCAATGACGCTATCCGCCGCTTCGCGGCCATGGACGACAGCGACGATTGGCTGCACCGGCTGCGCATCGTCGGTATCGACCTGCGCGATCCGGCGCAGGTGGTAGCCCTCGCCGACGACGTCGCCGCGCAGGGCCCTCTCGACATCCTCATCAATAACGCCGCGCAGACCGTGCGACGCTCCCCCGGCGCCTACAGCGCGCTGGTCGACGCCGAAACTGGGCCATTGCCCGCCGGGACGCTGCCCGAACTCGTGACCTTCGGCAAGACCATGCAGGCCCACCCGACCGCGCTGACCGCCTCGCTCGCCCCGAGCTTGACCGCCGCCGATGTCGCCGAGCTGGCTCTGGTCGCGGGATCCGCCACACCGGAACGTATTTCGCAGGGCGTCGCCATCGACGCGGGCGGGCTGGTGCCCGACCTCGCGCATACCAACAGCTGGGTGCAGACCGTCGCCGAAGTGGATCCGACCGAGTTGCTCGAAGTGCAGCTGTGCAATTCGGTCGCGCCCTTCATCCTGGTCTCCCGGCTGCGCCCGTCCATGGCCGCCGCCCCAGCGCGTCGCAAGTACGTGGTGAACGTGTCCGCCATGGAGGGCCAGTTCTCCCGCGCCTACAAGGGTCCTGGCCACCCGCACACCAATATGGCCAAGGCCGCGTTGAATATGTTGACCCGCACCAGTTCCCGGGAAATGCTCGAGGAAGACGGCATTCTGATGACCGCCGTCGACACCGGCTGGATCACCGACGAGCGACCGCACTACACGAAGCTGCGCCTCGCCGAAGAGGGCTTCCACGCACCGCTGGACCTGGTCGACGGCGCCGCCCGCGTCTACGACCCGATCGTGCAGGGCGAAAACGGGACCGACCTGCACGGCTGCTTCCTCAAGGACTACCAGCCCTCACCCTGGTGAAGACGGCCGGTCACCGACCGGCGACCAACTAAACTGGACGTGTGCCGTACCAACTGCTCGTCGACGTCACCGCCGCCGTGCATTTCGCGTTCGTCGCCTACGTTGTCGTCGGCGGTTTCATCGCGTGGCGATGGCCACGCACCGTCTGGCTGCACGTGCTCGCCGTCAGCTGGGGTTTCAGCACGGTGCTGTTCGGCTTCGCCTGTCCGCTCACCTATCTCGAGAACTGGGCACGGCTACGAGCAGGCGACGCCGGGTTGCCATCGAGCGGATTCATCGACCACTACCTGACCGGCGTCATCTACCCGGAGAGCGCGCTCGGTTTGGTACGCGTGCTGGTCGTGGCCTGCATTGTGCTGTCGTGGGCCGGGTTGATATGGCTGACGCGTCAGCGCGGACACCACCGCGTCCGCCCTTCCACCTAGCCCCCGATCGACGGGCCGAAATCACGCACAGGGAACCGTTCTCAGGCCGGGCCACCCGCACGCGCCAGGGTTGCCGTGATGAACTCCGCGACGTCGGCCACATGCTCGTCCAGATAGAAATGGCCGCCCGGGAATACCGCGTCGGCGAAGCCGGCGCGAGTGTGCTCGCGCCATTGCGACGCCTGCTGCGGTGTCACAGTGGGATCCTCGGTACTCACCAGCACCGCGATATTCCCTACCAGCGGATCACCGTCGCGATACACATAGGTTTCCACGGCTTGATAGTCGCTGCGGACCGCAGGCAGTACCAGCTCGGCGAGGCTGGGTTCATCGCGCAATATCGCCACCGACGCGGGATCGTTCGCCAGTCGTTCCAAGTCACCGATCAATGCGTCGTCCGAGGCGAGATGCAGTCGGCTCGGTTCTATGAAAGTCGGTGCGGGACGACCGGATACGAACAACGTCGTCACCGGCTGCCCGGCGCGCTCGAGGCGTCGGGCGGTTTCGAACGCCACCGTCGCGCCCATGCTGTGGCCGAACAGCGACAGTCGCTCGACCCGGCCCTGACCAAGGACCTGCGCGGCGATCCGATCGGCGAGGGTGCCGATATCCCCGATCGCGGGCTCACTCAGGCGATCCTGTCTGCCTGGATACTGCACCGCCGCAACGGCGACGCCGGCGCCGAGCTTCGCGGCCAGCGACCGGTATGCGCTGACGGTTCCACCGCCCGGCGGAAAGCACAGCATTTGGTGCAGGGCGCCGGCCTCCGGCCGCAGCACTCGCAACCAGTCCGTTGCCACAATGGTCGCACCCACCGATATCTCCCTATCCCTCGAACCCGTCGCAGCGACCCGCCCTTCATCAGCGTGCCGCACACTACTTCCGGTCAACAACTACTCTCGATGCCGTGAACGCGCACCAACAGCTAATCCGCGACTACGAGGCCGGCATCGGAGTCACCGCATCGGGCAACATCCCGGCCTTCGATTCTGGTAGCAACCTGGTCGCGACACTGCCGGTTCCCTCGTTGGCCGCCGGATCGGTGGCCGCACTCAACGCCGCCGCGAATCGTATGCGGACAGCGCGCGGCTTGGACACCGTATCCTTCCGGCTGGACCCCGACCGCATCTGCGCCGCGTTCCGCAGTGACCGCCTACTGCGCATGCAAGGGCAACCTCCGGCACAGTTCGCGGACCTGTCCGGCTTCTTCCCTACCTTCGACGGCTGGGTACGCACCCATGCGAACTATCCGCACCATCGAGCGCGGTTGCTCGCCGCGCTCGACCTGCCCGCCGACACTCCGGTCGATCTGGCCGTCGCGCACTTGGCGATGACGCGAGCCTGCGATATCGAGGACCGCGCCGCCGCAACGGGCGCTGTCGCGGTCCGCCTTCGCACCGAGCAAGAGTGGGCGCAGAGTCCGGAAGGCCAAGCCGCCGCAGCCGGGCCGCTGGTGGCGGTCGAGACACGTGATGATCGCGCGGAACCTGGATTTACGAGCGGCGCAACACCTTTGCAGCCGCTGCGCGGAGTGCGGGTGCTCGACCTGACCAGGGTTATCGCCGGACCGGTTGCGACCCGTGCGTTGGCGTTGCTCGGTGCGGAGGTGCTGAGGATCGATCCGCCGCAGCTGCCGGAGATCGAATGGCAGTATGCCGATTGCTGTCAGGGCAAGCGATCCACACTGCTCGACCTGCGCACCCAACTGGCGGTTTTCAACGAACTGCTGGCATCGGCCGACGTCCTGATCACCGGATACCGGCCGGGTTCGCTGGAACGCGCCGGAGTCACCGCCGCCACCCGCCCTGGACTAATCCACGGCCGGGTGAGCGCGTGGGGCGAATCGGGTCCTTGGGGCAAGCGCCGTGGCTTCGATTCCATTGTCCAAGCGGCAACGGGGATTTCGATCCTCGAAGGTGCCGAAGCACTCCCCGGCGCCCTGCCCGCGCAAGCGCTCGATCACGCTTCCGGCTATCTACTCGCCGCCGGTGTCGTCGACGCACTGGTTGCCCGGGCCTCCGACGGAATCGGGCGCGATGTCCGAGTCGCGCTCGCGCGCACCGCGTCCTGGCTACTTGCCATGCCCGAACGGACACCCGATCACCCACGCGCCGCCGAGCCGCGACCCGATTGGGCCGTAACGCACGGCACCGTCGTCACCGCCGCACCCGCCCTGGCGGAATACCCCGACTACGCCTGGCCCGCCCCGCCTTACGGCAGCGACACTCCCCGATGGCCGGTCCGCACCCGCTGACCGGAACATCTCTCAGGTCGACAGCGCCGATCCGGCTATGGCGGCGATGGCCTCGCCCAGCCGGGCACCGTCGGGCAGATTGTCGCCGCGGGTGATCATCCACAGCACGCCGAGGCCCTGTGCGAGGACGAAATACAGCTCGCCGACGGCGCGAGCGGTGTCGGCGTCCAGTTCGGGATGTGCTTCCCGCAACGCCTTGCCGAGGTCTTCGTAGGCGCCGGACAGGGCTTCGGTCATGAAGGTGTCGGACTCCGGCAACCGGGTGATGCGAACCAGGTTCTCCATACTCGCCAGCATTCCCTCGCGGTTTTCCTCGAACACTGTCGACATACCGTCCCACATGGCCGCGAACGCCATGAGCAGGGGCTTATCGCTGTTCTCCAGGATCATCGCGACCATACCGTCACCGATTCCGGTGCCGACCGCCGTCGCGAGCGCCTCGGTGATCAGCCGTTCCTTCGACCCGAAGTGGTAGCCGATCGCGGCCAGGCTCACTCCCGCGGCGGTGGCGATGTCGCGCGCGGTGGTCTTCGCTACACCGCGTTCCATGATGGCCTTACGTGCTCCCGCCAATAGATCTTCTCGGTTTCCCATAACTCACACGCTACAACGTCTTAGACATTTGTACTAGACAGATGTTCTAATCGAGTGTTACACATACGTCTAAGACAAACGTACTTCAGATGGGAAGTAGAACATGAGCACCACCACCTCCCCGCACGTCCTGGTCAGCGGCGGCGGGATCGCGGGCAACGCCGTGGCACTGCAGTTACTGCGAGCCGGTATCAGGACCACAGTCGTCGAACGCGCGGCCGAGCCGAGGCCCGGTGGCCAGGCCGTCGATCTGCGTGGTCCCAGCCGCGAGGTGGCCGAACGGATGGGGCTCATGCCGGGCATCCGCAAGCATCAACTCGATGAGCGCGGTATGGCCCATGTCGACAAGAACGGCCGCGAGTTCGCCCGCATGCCCGCCGAAATGTTCGACGGCAAGGGGCCGGTCGCCGAAATCGAGATCACCCGCGGCGATCTGAACGCGGTCCTGCTTGCCGAAATCGCCAGTGCGGGAGGCGAACTCCGCTACCGCTACAGCGAATGGATCGAGGACCTGTGCGCCGACGACACGGGGATCGAAGTCACCTTCGCCTCCGGCGCGACCGAACGCTTCGATCTCGTAATCGGTGCCGACGGGGTGCACTCGGCAACACGGCGGCTGGCGTTCGGCCCGGAGGAACAGTTCGCGACCTACCTCGGCGGCTACACGTCGTTCTTCACCATCCCGACCCCGGCCGGGCTCGAGCCGGGCTGGTTCATCATGCACAGCGTGCCGAGGGCGGCGGTCGGAATCCGCCCCGATTCCGACCCCGCCACCTCGAAGGCGATCATCACGCTGCGTACCGACGCCGACCCGCGGTTGCGTCGCGATGTCGCCGCCCAACAGGGCCTCATACGTGAGATGCTCGCCGACGCGGGGTGGGAGGCCCCCGCCGTGCTCGCCGCGATGCCCGCCGCACCGGACTTCTATTTCGACGAACTGGCTCGTGTCGATATGCCCGCACTGTCCGCGGGCCGGGTGACCCTGCTCGGCGATGCCGGCTTCTGCGGCTCCCCGATGACTGGCATGGGCACCGCTATGGCCATTGTCGGCGGCTATATTCTCGCGGCCGAAATCGCCGCCACCCCAGACGATCTCGCGGGCGCTCAAGCACGGTATGAGGCGATCGTCAAGCCCTTCCTCGACAAGGCCAAGGAGCTGCCGGGCGGCGGCATCAAAATGATGCTACCCACCTCACGCATCGGCACCCGCCTGGCCCGTGGCGCGGCGAGATTGATGACCTCACCTCCATTGCGACCAGTCATGCTGAAGATGATGACCGACACCGACGACTACGAGTTGCCGTCGTATTGAGCCACCAGCGCACCTCCCGAGCGCACCTCGCTACTCTCGGGTGGTGCGCCAGCGGATCATCATGGATGTCGATACCGGGATCGACGACTCTCTCGCGCTGCTCTATCTGCTGGCCTCACCGGAGGCCGAGATCGCGGGAATCGCCGCTACCGCGGGAAATGTGCCCGCACCCCGGGTGGCGGCGAATAACCTTGCTTGGCTGGATGTGTGCCGGGCACCCGATATCGAGGTCGCGCTCGGCGCCGCCGAACCGCTGGCCATCCCCTTGCGCACGACCGAGGACACGCACGGCCCCCATGGCGTCGGGTATGCCGAACTCCCGGAGTCGGAGCGACCGCTGTCTGCTCGTTCGGCGGCACAGCTGTGGGTAGATCTGGTTCGCGAGGATCCTGGCCGGATCGTTGGACTGTGTACCGGGCCGCTGACAAATCTCGCACTGGCGCTGCGTCTGGAGCCCGAGCTGCCGCGGCTACTGCGACGCCTGGTGATCATGGGCGGCGCGTTCAACCATCCGGGCAACACCACACCGACCAATGAGTGGAACGTGCACGTCGACCCCGAGGCAGCTAAGGAGGTCTTCGACGCCTTCTCCTCGGCTCCGCCGGACCGTCGCCCCATCGTGTGCGCTCTCGATATCACCGAAACCATCGAAATGCGGCCCGAACACCTTGCGCTGCTGGCCGAACGCGCGGGCAGCCAGCCGGTGGAGGTCGTATCGGAGACCGATCCGCCGGAAGCGAGGTCGGCGGGGAGTAATCCCATCGTGCGATACCTGACCGATGCGGTGCGGTTCTATTTCGACTTCCACCGCCACTACGACCAGGGCTATCTCGCGCATATGCACGACCCGTTCGCAGCCGCCGTAGCGCTCGATCCCGCGCTGGCGCGCCTGCGGCCCGCGACGGTCGATGTCGAACTGACCGGCGCCCTGACCCGCGCGACCACGGTCGCGGACTGGGCGGGCATGTGGGGCCGGGAACCTAACGCGGACATAGTGATCGGCACCGATCCAGCTGAATTCTTCGACCGGATGATCACCAGAGTCGGCGACTTCGCCATGGAAGTCTACCCACCAGCGGCACCAAAGGATGCGTGAATGACCAGCACCAACATAGACGACAACAGCTACCTCGCCGACTTCCGGACGCGACTCGAGCTGCCCGGAATCATCGACGTACACACACACTTCATGCCGGATCAGGTGATGCGCAAGGTGTGGGCGTACTTCGATTCCGCCGGCCCGCTGATCGGCAGGTCCTGGCCGATCGCCTACCGCGAGGATGAGCAGGTCCGGCTGAAGACATTGCGCGACTTCGGTGTTCGCGCCTTCACCTCTCTGGTCTATCCACACAAGCCGGACATGGCGGCCTGGCTCAATGAATGGACCGCCGAGTTCGCCGAGCGCACGCCGGAGTGCCTGCATACCGCGACCTTCTACCCCGAGCCACACGCCGCGAGTTATGTCGAGGCGGCGATCGAGCGGGGCGCCCGGATCTTCAAGGTGCACATTCAGGTCGGTGGCTTCCATCCCGGAAACCCGCTACTCGACTCGGTGTGGGGGATGATCGAGGACGCGCAGATCCCCGTCGTCATCCACTGCGGGTCGGGTCCGGCACCCGGCGAATACACCGGCCCTGAGCCCATTGCCGCTCTGCTGCAACGCTTCCCGCGCTTGCAACTCGTCATCGCGCACATGGGCACCCCTGAATACTCCCAATTCCTCGATCTCACACAGGCCCACGACGGAGTCCGTCTCGACACCACTATGGTGTGGACCGACTTCAGCGAGGCCGACGCACCCTTTCCCACCACCGAGTACGCCAGACTGATCGACCTCGGCGACCGCATACTCTTCGGCAGCGATTTCCCGAATATCCCGTACTCCTATGGTCATTCGATCCAAGCCTTGGAACGGCTCGAACTCGGTGACGCCTGGTTACGCCAGGTCTGCTATCACAATGCCGCACGGCTGTTCGATATTGGATAACGGCTCCCGCAGTCACACCGAGTCGGATCGGCCAGCGCCCGGTCGATCCGCTCATTGGAACGGCGAGAAGATTCGCGGCACCTCACATGGCCACTATCGCGGGTGTACGACTCGCACTGACCGGTCTGCGACATCGTCGTGGGGTGGAGCCCACGACGATATCGGCTCAGTTGTCGTCGAAGGCGCGCAACAGTTCTTCCGCGGCCAGCGCCGCGGTCAGCGTGCCTTCACGAACCTGCTTTTCCACCTGCGCGCGAATAGCTTTCACGTTCGGGTTGTCGGCGAGACGGCGCAACAACTGATCGTGAACCATGGTCCAGGTCCAGTCGATCTGCTGACGGCGGCGCTTCTCGTCGAATTCACCCGCGTCGGTGAGGACTCGGCGATGTTCGAGGACCGTGTCCCAAAACTTGTCCAGGCCATGGCCTTCCAGCCCGCTCATGGTGAGAACCGGTGGGCGCCACAGCGCGTCGCGCGGATGGATGAGGCGCAAGGCACCGGCCAGTTCACGGGCCGCGGCCTTGGCCTCGATCTCGTACTTGCCGTCGGCCTTGTTCACCGCGACCAGATCCGCCAGCTCGAGCACACCCTTTTTGATGCCCTGCAGTTGATCTCCGGTGCGGGCCAGGGTGAGGAAGCAGAAGACATCGACCATATCGGCGACCGTCACCTCGGACTGGCCGACGCCGACGGTCTCCACCAGGATTACGTCGTAGCCCGCGGCCTCGAGCAGCACCATGGTTTCGCGAGTCGCCTTGGCGACCCCGCCCAGCGTGCCCGCGGTCGGAGACGGCCGGATAAAAGCATTGCGCTCCAAGGACAGTCGCGCCATACGGGTCTTGTCGCCGAGGATCGAGCCGCCGGTTCGCGTGGAGGACGGGTCCACGGCGAGTACCGCGACGCGATGCCCATTGCGGAGCAGATCCATGCCTAGCGCGTCGATGAATGTCGACTTGCCGACACCCGGAACACCGGTTATCCCAACACGATTAGACACCGTGGCGTTGTCGGTGTCCGCATCGGGAGTCAGCCGGAGCAACAGTTGCTGCGCCAGGTCCCGATGGTCGGCCCGGGTCGACTCGACCAGCGTGATCGCCCGCGCCAAGGCGGCCCGCTCGTTCTTGCGGACCGACTCGGCGAGCGCGTCTACATCGATGACGCGTTTGTTCATTCGGCGCTGGCTGCATCCACCGTGCCGACGCCGATCTCGTGACCGAGGTCGGAGGCCAGCTTCTTCAGCAAATCGATCGCCGCGTCGGCGATGACAGTGCCGGGCGGGAAGATCGCCGCCGCGCCCGCCGCGTAGAGCTCGTCGAAGTCACCGGGCGGGACGACACCGCCCACGATGACCATGATGTCGGGTCGTCCGACATCGGCCAGCGCCTGCCGAAGGGCGGGCACCAGCGTGAGGTGACCCGCCGCCAGCGAGGACACACCGACAACATGCACGTCGTTGTCGGCCGCCTGCTGCGCCACCTCTTCCGGGGTCTGGAACAGCGGGCCCACGTCCACGTCGAAGCCGAGGTCGGCGAAGGCCGTGGCGATCACCTTCTGTCCTCGGTCGTGACCGTCCTGGCCCATCTTGGCGACGAGGATGCGGGGACGACGGCCTTCCGCGTCGGCGAATTCCTCGACGAGATCGATCGCCTTGCTGATGTTGGTCACCTTCCCGGCCTCATCGCGGTACACACCGGACAGCGTACGGATCTCGGCCTGGTGGCGGCCGTACACCTTCTCCAGCGCGGCGGAGATCTCGCCGACAGTGGCCTTGGCGCGCGCGGCATCGATGGCGAGCGCGAGCAGATTGTTCTGCATCCCACCCTCCGAAGAGGCTGCGGCGCGGGTCAATTCGGCGAGCGCGCGTTCGACCTCGGCCGAATCACGTTCGGCGCGAAGCCTTTGCAGCTTCTCGATCTGCTCGGCGCGCACGCGCGAGTTCTCGACCTTGAGAACCTCGACCTGCTGGTCCTCTTCGACCTGGTACTTGTTGACGCCGATGACCGGCTGCTGGCCGGTATCGATGCGCGCCTGGGTACGGGCGGCGGCCTCCTCGATGCGCAGCTTCGGGATGCCCTCGCCGATCGCCTGCGCCATACCGCCGTGGGCTTCCACCTCGGCGATGTGCGCGCGAGCGCGGTTGGCCAGCTGGTGGGTAAGCCATTCGACGTAGTAGGAACCGCCCCACGGGTCGATCGGCCGGGTCGTATTGGACTCCTGCTGAATCAGCAGCTGGGTGTTGCGCGCGATGCGGGCGGAGAAGTCGGTCGGCAGTGCGAGCGCTTCGTCGAGGGCATTGGTGTGCAACGACTGAGTGTGGCCCTGAGTCGCCGCCATCGCCTCGATGCAGGTACGCGCCACGTTGTTATAGGCGTCCTGCGCGGTGAGCGACCAGCCTGACGTCTGTGAATGGGTACGCAGCGACAGCGATTTCGCGCTCTTGGGCTCGAACTTCGCGACCAGCTCACTCCAGAGCAGCCTGCCCGCTCGCAGTTTCGCGACCTCCATGAAGAAGTTCATGCCGATCGCCCAGAAGAACGACAGCCGCGGCGCGAACTTGTCGACCTCCATACCCGCGTCGATGCCGGCGCGAATGTACTCGACACCATCGGCGAGGGTGTAGGCCAGCTCCAGGTCGGCGGTCGCACCGGCTTCCTGAATGTGGTAGCCGGAGATGGAGATCGAGTTGAACTTCGGCATCTTCGAGCTGGTGTAGGCGAAAATGTCGGAGATGATCCGCATCGAAGGCTTGGGCGGATAGATGTAGGTATTGCGGACCATGAACTCTTTCAGAATGTCATTCTGAATGGTTCCGGCCAGCTGCTCCGGCGCGACGCCCTGCTCTTCTGCCGCAACGACATACAGCGCGAGGATCGGCAGCACCGCGCCGTTCATCGTCATCGACACGCTGACCTGGTCGAGCGGGATGTGGTCGAACAGTTGGCGCATATCGAGAATGGAATCGATGGCGACACCGGCCATTCCGACGTCACCCTGCACGCGCGGATGATCGGAATCGTAGCCGCGGTGGGTGGCCAGGTCGAAGGCGACCGAGAGTCCCTTCTGGCCGGCCTGCAGGTTGCGGCGGTAGAAGGCATTCGAGTCCGCGGCCGTGGAGAAGCCCGCGTACTGGCGAATCGTCCACGGCTGGTTGACATACATCGTCGGGTACGGGCCGCGCACGAACGGCGCGATACCCGGCACGCTGTCGAGCGGATACCCTTCGGCGGCAACGGCATCCCGGTCAGCCTTGGTGAATACCGGTGGCACGTCGATGCCTTCGGGCGTCGACCAGACCAGCTGCTCAGGTGTGTAGGTATTGGCCTCGGCGGCCGCGCGCACATAGGCGTCGACCTGCGCGGCATCCACCGCGGCGGGTTCCGCCGGACGCTCGGCCAGCGGCACGTCGGCGAAACTGCCGATCACGTGCTCGGTTTCCTGGCGTTCGATTCCACTCAATGTCATCAGGCTCCCACCTTCTCCAGCAGGCCGGACAGGGCAGCGACCGCGTCGATGCGGGCCGCGAGATAACCGTCCGGGCGCTGCGCGCCACTCAACTCCGCGACCGCCTGCTCCGATCCGGCCAGCAGAACCGTCTCGATTCCGGCGGCGCGCAATGCGTCGACGGCCGCGCCCGCGTCGGTGCCGTAACGCTTGTCCGAGCCACACAGCACCGCGATAGTGGCACCGGATTCCGTTGCCGCCGTGCCGATCCCGGCCGCCTCCAGCGGACCGAGATTGATCGATTCGATACCACCGGACGCCAGCAGGTTGGCGATAAAAGTGACCCGCACATTGTGCTCGGCCACCGACCCCAGCGGCACCAGCAGCGCACGCGGCCGCGCGCCCTTTGCGGCCAGGTACGCGTCCGATCGATTGCGCAATGCCTCGAACCGCGCTCCGTAGCGCGCGATCGCCGCCTCCTGTCGCGCGGCTTCCGACAGCGGCGCTTCGGCCAGGTTCGGAAACTCGTTCACGCCGGTAACGGCCGTCTTGCGGTGTGCGACATCGGAATCCCGGGCCGCCCTGGTGGCAGCAATACGCTCGGCGAGCAGACCGGACTCCAGCGCCGACCGGTAGCCGCCCGCAGACTCGATCTCCTGCATGAACTCCCACGCCTTCACGGCGAGCGCGGCGGTGAGGTCTTCGACGTACCAGGAACCGGCGCCCGGGTCCTGAACGTGACCGAGGTGCGATTCCTCGAGCAGCAGCAATTGGGTGTTGCGAGCCATGCGGTCGGAGAAGGACTTCGAGACGTCGAGCTCACCCGCGGGCAGCGCCGAATCGAACGGCAGAACCGTCACCGTGTCCGCGCCGCCGACACCGGCGCCGAATGCCGCGAGGGTGGTGCGCAGCATGTTCACCCACGGGTCGCGCTGGGTCATCATGGCGGCCGAGGTCACGGCGTGCTGTGGCGCCCCGCCGAATGCGGGTGCACCGCACACGTGCGCGACGCGGGCCCAGAGTTGCCGGGCCGCACGGAATTTGGCGATGGTGGCGAACTGGTCGTCGGTCGCGGCGAAGCGGAACTCCACCTGTCCCAGCGCATCCGCGATATCGCGGCCGTCCTCGGTCAAAGCCCGCAGGTAGGCCAGTCCGGCGGCGACCGCCGCACCGAGCTCCTGGGCATCGGAGGCGCCGGCGTCATGGAAGACGGTGCCGTCCACAGTGATTGCCCGCACCGTCTCGGCCCGTGCGATCGCCGCTGCGGCGAGCGCGAGTGTTTGCGTCAGGTCGATGTCGTCGGCACCGGAGAAGCCGCTGGTGAACGGGGCCGCACCGAGCCCGACCTGAATATCCTTACGCACCGGCAGTTGATATCTGTCGAGGACGCCGAAAACCTGAGCCGCGGCCGCGGTGACGTCGCTACCCGCGTCCACCGTCAGCGGCGCCAACTCGAATAGCAGCCCGTTCAGCGCCGTGGGCACCTCGGCCACGGGGACACCTCGCGCACCTACGCCGAGCCGGACCGCGCTGATCCCGCTGTCCAGACCCGCCAGGATCTCCCGGTTCGCCGCCGCACCGTCGCTCGCGCCGACCGTGGCGCTCACATACCAGCCTTGGTGGACGTCGCGGGTCGCGTCACGACCCCGCACGAATGGAAAGGCGCCGGGCAGCGGCTGCTCGGGCCGCTCGTCGCGCCGGGTGTAGAGCGGGGCGATGGTCAGCCCGTCATACGTGGTTTCCGCGAGCAGCGTCTCGGGCTCCTCCGGAAGATCGGCCGCGTCGACCTTGCGGGCCTTCGCAAGCACCCCGGCCACACCTTTGCGCCACGCGGCGTACTCGGGCACCGGGCTCGCACCCGCGGGTCGCTCCGCGGGCTGCGCTCCGGCCGCCGTATCTGAAGCAATCTGCATAGCCGCTTGTCCTCTTCCACTCGATAGCCGTCGCATTCGCCCAGGTCAGCAAGCACTTAGGTTAACGAGCATTCGTCCCGTTTTCTTTTGATGCTAGCGGGAGGCCAATAGCTGGTTGCCCCTGGCCGCCACTACCAACCGGTAACCTGTCGCGGGTGACCAAGCTGATCCGTGACCCGCGTATCGTCGCCCTGCTCGTCGGCGGCGCGGCGCTGTTCGCCGTGGCCATGGTGGTCCCGCTGCCCAGCCCACAACAGACGCAGCAGTGGGCGATTTCGGTCGGCCCGCTCTTTCCGTTGCTGTTCTTCGTGATTCACGCGCTGGTCACGGTCGCGCCGGTGCCACGAACGGTGCTGACAGTGAGCGCGGGCGTGCTGTTCGGCCCGGCACTCGGGATCGCCCTCGCGGTATCGGCAACCACGGTCAGCGCGGCATTGGCGATCGCGCTCGTGCGCATGCTCGATCGAGACAAAGTCGCCGCGCACCTCACCCATCCTGCCGTGCGCTCGATCGACGAGCGACTCGAACGGCGAGGGTGGTTGGCGGTCGGATCGCTGCGCTTGATCGCGTTCGCGCCGTTCTCGGTGATCAACTACTGCTGCGGGCTGTCCTCGATTCGATTCTGGCCCTACCTCATCGCCACGATATTCGGCGTTCTGCCCGGCACCGTCGGGACGGTCATCCTTGGTGACGCGCTGACCGGAGGCACCCATCCGGGGATGCTGGTCGTGTCGGGTGTGTGCATCGCTGTCGGCATCATCGGCCTCGTCGTGGACGCGCGGTGGAGCCAGCAGCGGCCCGAACCGGCGACGGCCACTCCCGTCGCGTAGGTCATCAGCTCCCGGGTAGCCGCATTCGACCAACGAACAGCCGCTGCTCGGCGCCTGTCAGCTCGGAGCGTGTCAGCTCGGAGCGTCGGCCAGGTCGTCTTCGACAGCGGTGGCCGCGCGAGTGCTCGCGTACACGGCCAGCGCGCACATTGCCCCGAGCACGATCCATCGTGTCGGCACGGTCCCTACCGTGGCGAGCAGGTAGCCCGCGCCCAGCGCGCCCAGCGCGACCGCGCCGTCACACACCAGCGTCATGGTCGCGATCGCGCGCAGCAGTGTCTGTTCGGGGATCACCTCTACCCGGTAGATCGTCATCGCCACATTGGTCACAACACCGACCCCGCCGACTCCGCACCAGCACGCGGCCAGCACAAAGGGATTGTCGCTCAACGCAATAGGCGCGAGCAGCGCCGTCCACGCCCACAGCGCTCCCCGATAGACCAGCCGGGGCGAGACACGAGCGGTGAGCCACGACGCCGCCGCCGCGCCGAATAGTCCGCCGACCCCGGCCGCACCGAGCACAGCTCCCACGGTCCACGTGGGGTATCCACTGCCATCGAGCTCCACCAGGATCAGCAGCAGCACAACTTGAATGACGATGTTCGACAATCCGCTGATCATCGTCGACATCCGCAGGAACGGCTCGGCCCACACGACGCGCACGCCGTCGGAGACATCGCGTCGACCGGTTGCCTGTGTGGACGCCTGCGCATCAACCACATTCGAACGGATCAGCAATAGCGTGACCAGGCAATACAGGTAGGACACGGCGTTCGCGACGAAGGGCAGCCAGCGGGCCGCGCCGTAGATCGCCGCGCCGGTGGCTCGCCCGATCAGGATGGCGATCGGCTGCTCGGCTTCGAGGAACGAAAATGCCGCAGGCCGGTGCTCGGGTGCAACGACATCGCGGATAACGCCCAACTCGCACAATCCACCGAAGACGAACACGCTGCCCTCGATGAACGCCGCGGCCATGAGTATCAGCCACAGGCTCGGCAACTGCGCCGCGACCGCGATGGCCACCACACCGGTCGCGGCAAGCCCGAGGTACTGGCAGCGAATCAATGTCCGTACGCGGTGCGGGCCATCGGCGACCACGCCGGCGGGCAGTTGGAAGATCAACCCCGGCAGGCTCAGCGCGAACCCGATCCAACCGGCCGCGGCGGGCGAACCGGTGACCGCGAGAACCAGCAGCGGGTAGGCGATCCGCACGCCATGGAATCCGACCAGCGAGGTGGCGTTCCCCGACCACAGCAATAGGAAATTCCGGTTGGCATGCAGGCCGGAATTACTCATCGCGCCCCGAGGCGCTCAACAATTCGATATCCGCCCGGACGCGGACCTCGATATGCTGGATCAGTTTCAGCAGGTCGGCGCAATACACCGACGGATTGCGGAAGCCATTGTCCTCGCTGTAACGGTGGGCATAGTGCCCGCCACCGCATACGGTCCGCACCGGGCAGGCGAGGCAGGTGTCGCTCAGCGCGTCCGCGCCGATCTGCCTGGCCGCCATCCCGGGTTCCCGCAGGGCCAGGTCCAGGGGGTTCCCCTCCCCCTCCGTCCGAAGTTTGGTCGCGCCCGCGAAGGTCGACTTCAGTTCGTCGACCTGCTCGAGAGTGCCATCGGTCTCGATGACGGCCAGTCGAATGGGGCCGAGCCCAACGGTCTCAGAGGTAGGTTCGCCGCCGAGGATCAAATCGATGATGTCGCCGAAGAGCCGTACGTTGGTTTCCGAAACGGGTGCGTTGTACCAGCGATCGAAAACCGCGATCAGCCAATCGGCGTGCGGTGTGGTGCCGTCGTGGATGCCCGAAGCGGGCGGTGGAGTCGTCCAATTCCCGTGCGGCAGTAAGAAATCCACGGCCGGTGGCGCGAACTTCGCGAGTGCCTCGTAGGTTTGCACCGGGTCGTTGTCCACGTCGATCGTGCACAGCAGACCGGAGAACAGGTGACGGTGCTCGTCGGTGGTCAGCCGCGCCAGGCCCTCCGCGACTCGCGCGTAGCTGCCCATCCCACGCCGATCGCGCCGATGACGATCGTTCCCGGTTTCGTCGCCATCGATGCTGACGCCGACTTGAATGTTCCATTGATCGCAGATGCGCAGAAATTCATCGTCGAGCAGCACACCATTGGTCTGCATACCCAGGCCGACCTCGACGATGGGCTCGAGCAATTCTCTGGCCCGGCGGGCGAAATACTCCAGGTCTCGATGCCCGACCATCAGCGGCTCACCACCGTGGAATACGAGATCGACGGCGGGCAGCGCGAAGATGCGGGCATGGTCGCCGATCATTCGGCAGGCGTCGTCAAAAACATTGCGGCTCATTGTTTTCGGCTGATCGCGCCAACTCTGGTCGGCCATTTCGTAGATGTAACAGTAATCACATGCCAGATTGCATCGGCTGTGGATCTTGACAATAAATTCCGTGAAGGGCAGCGGTTCCCAGCCGCCGCGACGCAATTCGGCGACATCCAATCCAACCGCAGGCCAGGAGATCGGCTCGCGGAAGCGACCCAACGACAGCGAAACCGGTTCCATATTCCCGCTCCCTAGAGCTGTGCGAAACCACGGGTGACCCCATCCCGGCAGCCACCCGTGGTCGATACTTTTCGCGCCCGATTACTTACCGGAGGCGATGAACGAGTTGAAGTTGTTTCGGTTACGTCCGGCCCCATCGAGCCGACGCTCGAGTGCCGCGCGCAGTGCCGGGCTCACGTCCGCCAGCTGCTGCGGGCCCATCGTGGCGAATTCGGGAAGATTACTCATACTGATACCTCCTGATATCTCGGATCGGATTACTTACCGGAGCTGATAAACGAGTTGAAGTTGTTTCGGTTACGTCCGGCGTGCTCCAGCCGACGCTGGAGCGCGGCGCGCAGCGCGGGGCTCACGTCCGCCAACTGCTGCGGACTCATCGTGGCGAATTGCGGAAGATTACTCATGAAGGTACCTCCTGATTTCCCTCCCGTGATGAGCCCACGCAGCACCCCGCCGCAGTGCCGAATCGGCGTACGACAGTTTCTGAGTATTGGCTCGGGAGATTCTCTGTACCGTGTGACACGTCGTCACTGCGGCCCCTGAAGTGTATTGCGACACAACACAATTCCTCCTCTCAAACATCCCCAAAAATGGGAAACGCGAGCTCGCTCGGCGCGTCGCAGAAGCTAGTGCCGCGTCCAGATAGGTTGCTGCTGTAACCGGGTGTCGGCTCGCCCTCGCGTCCGGTGGCATCGATGCGTGAGCAGGCCACCGAAGACCGATCGAGCGACGCGTGATCGGATCTGTCAGATCGCCGGGTGCTGCCCCCGCATCCTGGCGCGGTCGATTTCGTCGAACGATCGATTCGCTGGTCGAGCCGAACGGTTCAATCTGTCCGAGGGGCAATGATGTTGGCGGCTATAGCTGGCTGAGTTCGCGGATATCGTCGGCGAGCAGGCAACTGAGGCCAGAACGTCACCGGCCTATTGGCCATGACTACGGTTGCTCGATGCCAGGCTATGGTTCGCACGGCCGAGAGGCCGGAGGTTTCGAGCCACTGCGCCAAGTGGACTTCGCGAGCTGCGGTTGTGTGCCGGCCGAGACGTCCGATCCGGTCGACAACCCGGCCGGCAGTGTATAAATGGCTTTCTCGCTGAACCGCAAGTGATGCGTACTATTTTGACCGAAGTCAGGTCCGCTTCGCCTGTAACGCGGCGCGGTGTAGCGGCAGCATCCAGGCGTACAGCACCATCTCCAACACGAAACCGGCGTAGCCAAGCATCTCCAGCTGAGGCCAATGAACGATAACGAACCCGAGAGTCCCGCCCACTGCCGCACCGAGGATCGGCCAGAAGCGGCGGCCTATGAGGAGAATCTGGGCGCCAGCCATGAGGAGTATCGCGCTGAACGCAAAGCCTTTCATTGCAGCCTGCTTATGATCCGGATCAAATATCGCCCAGCTGCTGACAACAAGCAATCCGAAACCGGATGCTGCCAAAACCTCAGCGGCGTGAACCAGAAAGGCATTGACCAGTCCGGTGCGGTAGCGAATTGCCGAACGACCATGCTTCGCCTCGGCCTGCCGCTCACTCTGTTTCGCTCGTGCCGAGCTATCGGCCTGCCGCAGCAGCCGTGCCATCGTGGCGACCTCAACAATGGCATCTGCGGAATCGCGGACGCGCGGGGACGGACCGCCATCATCGGTGTACGTATCGCCCTCGCGATACCTGGTGAACTGGTCGAGGCCGTAGGACAGGTCTTCTCGCTCGGCTTCGGAGAGCAGCCAGGACACACCGGTCACGATCAGGAGAACTATTCCGCTTCCGTTACCCCATTGCACGCGAATGTCGTCGTCGCCGACCTTACCGTGGACGGCCCCACCGAACACCTCCTGCACGAGGTGGTTGATCACGACCCCTTCACTCCGCATCGCCGCGGCCGCCTGCACCAAGACGGAATGAGGGGCTTCCTGCCCAGCGACCAGACACAGCCGAACTACCGGCTGCCCCGCGTCCTCGCCGAGGAACCACTGACGCATGATCTCCGACGGGTGCGGCAGATCGCCGGTGAAAGTCCGCCATAGTCGGCTTAGCCTCACTGCGGCATCGTGCTCGATACTCTCGAGTGTCGGCATCACTTCCCTCCCGATGTGCATGAAAATATACGGGGCACGGTGGAAATCCGCAGTGCTACTGGATAACTGGGACTCGGCCAGAGCTCGCACCTCCGGGCGTATTCATCGACTCGATGACGGGGGGTGACTGCGACACGGCTGGCCAGTGCCTCGTCACGCAGCGTTCGGTAGGTAATCGGGATAGCGGATCTCGGAGCCGGCGGCGAAGTCGCGGACCGGGCCAGCGTGCAGGTTGCGCCAGCGGATGTAGCCGGCGATGGCGGCGTCCTGCTGGCCGTGGCTGCGGTGGCCGGTGCCGTTGAGTGCGAAGTACCGCAGCGTCGCGAACTCGCACTCGCACTCGATGCGGTTGAGCCAGGATAAATACGTCGGCAGGAACACCAGTTCCACCTCATGGGCACCGCACCAGTCACGGACCTCGCGGCGCTTGCGGACGGAGTAGTGCCCCGCTCCATTTTAGGTCCGACGCACCGAACCCGATCTCGTTGAAGTCGTGAACCACTTGCCGCACATAGCTTTCGGATATCTGCATCAGCTTCGCGACCAACCCCACCGGCTGGCGCTGCGCCGAGGCCCATCACCACGATCGCCCGCCGCATCCGCACCGGCCGCGTGCCGATCTTCGTCGCGATCTGCCGGACACGACGTCCCTCTTCCGGGGACAACCGCCGCACGAACACATCCAGCTTCCGAGCCACACGGCACTAGCCGGACGATCGAGCTTCGCGATTCGGTCACCCAGGCCCGCTCACCCACCCGAACGGCTACCGTGGAGTAGCAAAGAGAGACCTGCGAGAATGTGGTGCGGTAGTGAGACTGTTACTCACCGGAGCGTTCGGCAATATCGGCTCGCATGTGCTCGCCGAATTGTTACGGCGCAAACATGAGGTTCGGTGCCTCGCGGCCCGGACACCCGCCGACGAACGCCGCGCGGCGCGGTTCACGTCGGTGACGGATGTCCGCTGGGCCGACATACGTGACGCGGACGCCGTCGCCGACGCGGTGTCAGGTGTCGAGACGGTGCTGCATTTCGCGGCGGTGATTCCCCCGGCAAGCGATGACGATCCCGACTACGCCAGGCAGGTGAACGTCGACGGCACGGCGAACGTGATCGCCGCCTGCCGAGCCCAGCCGCAGCCGCCCCGGTTGATCTTCGCATCCACCTTCGACGTACACGGTCGCACCCTGGACAAGCCGCCGCCGCGTCGGATCGGCGATCCACTCGAGGCCATCGATGCCTACAGCCGCCATAAGATCGAGGGCGAGGCGCTGGTGCGACGCAGCGAATTGAGCTGGTTCATCCCACGTTTCGCCGATGTGCCGATCATCGGCCTGCGCCGGGCGGAGCCGATCATGTTCGAAATCGGCCTGGACAATCGTATCGAGGTGCTCCATCCCGCCGATGCCGCGCTTGCCATGGCCAACGCGCTGGAAACCGAATTAGTTTGGGGCACCACGATGTTCATCGGTGGCGGTAGTTCATGCCAGGTCACCTACCGGGAATTCGTCGCCGGACTACTCGGCGCGATGGGACTGCGAATGCTGCCGGATAACGCGTTCAGTGACAAGGTCTACGCCACCGACTGGCTCGATACCGAAGAAAGCCAGCGACTGCTCTGGTACCAGCGCTGCGAGTTCGACACCATTACCGCCGACATCGCGGCAACCCTCGGCTGGCGGCGACACCTGCTCCCGTTGACCCGCCCATTCGTGGAGCGCGCGATGCTGCGCCTGTCGCCGTATTACGCGAACGCCGCACGGTGACCGCTACGCCACCCACTACCTCGGATTACATACGCTCGTCGCCGCATTGACCTGCTCCAGTATGTGTGTTGCCTCGATTCGCTCCGCCAGCCGGACGAACGGTGCCCACTCCCCCACCTCGAACGTGGACGGCGGCGCCGGGTTGTGCCCAGGTGCTCCAGCGCGGCGGCGAGCTGAACGAGACTGGCGCCACTCGGTTTACGGCGACACTGAAGCACGATCGTCCGCTTCTGAACGAGGTGTTCTGGCTCAATTTGATTGAGGTGCTCGCCGAGATCACAGCGCCCACCCTGATCGTCCACGGGAAGGCTGACTCTTTGGTCACCTGAAATCTGGAAGAACAACCCGGACGCTACTGCCCGTTGATCCGCCATCGGAGACCGTTTGTACGTGCTGCCGAATCGCGCCTCGAACAAGTGTGTCCGGGGCACGATTCGGCAGCACTGCGACGCTGAGGCGAGTGGCCCTTGACGCCCCGTCAGATACTCGGTCCGGCGACGTAGGTGAAACCACCTGTGGCGGTGACGCTTCCGCCGCTTGTGGTGACCACGATGTCGACCGCACCAGCGGCACCCGGCGGGGTAACTGCGACAACCTGCGTGTCGGAGACGACTGTGAACGACGCCACGACACCACCGAACGTGACCGACTGAGTGGTCGTCAGACCGGTGCCGGTGAGGGTGACGCTGGTGCCGCCCACCAATGGACCGGCAGTCGGATTGACCGAGATCAGGGTAGGGACCGCGATGTAGCTGTAGAACAGCCCATTGCTGGTACCACCCACCGTAGTGACAGTGACCTGCACTGTTCCCGTCCCAGCCGGAGCCACCGCGGTAATCTGCGTAGCAGAATTCACCGTAAACGACGTCGCCGCCGTCGCACCGAACAAAACCGCAGTAGCGCCAGTGAGATTGGTGCCGATAAGAGTCACCGTGGTCCCACCAGCCAACGGGCCGGCAGTTGGACTGATCAAGATCAGAGCAGGGACCGCGATGTAATCGTAGAGGACCCCGTTACTCGTACCACCGGGCCCAACAACAGTAACCAAAACCGTACCCACCCCAGCCGGAACCACCGCAGTAATCTGCGTACCAGAATTCACCGTAAACGACGACGCCGCCACCCCACCAAACAAAACCGCAGTAACCCCCGTGAGATTAGCACCAGTAAGAACCACCGTATTCCCACCAGCCGCCGGCCCCGAAGCCGGACTAACCGAAACCAAACTAGGCACCGCAATATACGTGTAAGAAACCCCATTACTCGTACCACCCGCTGTAGAAACAGTGACCTGCACCGTTCCTGTTCCCGGCGGGGCGATAGCCGTAATCTGCGTAGCAGAATTCACCGTAAACGACGACGCCGCCACCCCACCGAACGAAACCGCAGTGGCCCCAGCAAGATTAGTACCAGTAAGAACCACCGTGGTCCCACCAGCGGCGGACCCTTGATTCGGGCTGACCGAGGTCAACGTCGGGACCGCGGAGTAGGTGTAAGAAACCCCGTTACTCGTACCACCCGCTGTAGAAACAGTGACCTGCACCGTTCCTGTTCCCGGCGGGGCGATAGCCGTAATCTGCGTAGCAGAGTTCACCGTGAACGACGTCGCCACCGCGCCGAACTTCACGTTTGTGACACCAACGAACCCGGTCCCGGTGAGGATGACCGTGGTACCTCCCGCTGCGGGCCCTTGATTGGGGCTGACCGAGGTCAACGTCGGGATCACGATATAGGTGTAGGAAACCCCGTTACTCGTACCACCCGGAGTGGTGACAGTGACCTGCACCGTTCCCGCCCCGGCCGGAGCCACAGCCGTAATCTGCGTAGCAGAGTTCACCGTAAAAGACGTCGCAGCGGTCGCACCGAACGAAACCGCAGTGGCCCCGGCGAGATTGGTACCGGTGAGAGTCACCGTGTTCCCTCCGGTGGAAGTCCCTTGATTGGGACTCACGCTGCTCAGAACAGGAACCGCCTGGTAGGTATAGGGAACCCCGTTGCTGGTACCACTCGTGGCACTCACGGTGACCTGCACCGTTCCCGTGCCCGGCGGAGCGATAGCCGTAATCTGCGTGGGCGAGTGCACCGTGAACGACGCCGCCACCGCGCCGAACTTCACGTTTGTGACGATGCTGACGAACCCCGTCCCGGTGATCGTGACGCTGGTATTCCCGGAGACGGGCCCCGAGGTCGGTGAGATCGAAGTGATGGTCGGGCTCATGCGCATGCTCCTTTGAAAGTAGGTCGGAGCCCCGGATCGACCGTGGGATAAGACCGGGGCAGGTTTGTGACGCTGCGGGGCGCCGGACCCGGGCAGGGAAACGAGTTACCTGCCCGAGACCCGGCGCGGCATCATTCGGTCACCGGGCGTCACCCGCCCGGTCGCCCGATCAGATACCCGGTCCAGCGATGTAGGTGAAACCACCGACGGAGGTGACACTTCCGCCGCTGGTGGTGACCACGATGTCGACCGCACCAGCAACCCCCGGCGGAGTAACCGCGACAACCTCCGTGTCGGAGATGACCGCGAACGGCGCCACGACACCACCGAAGGTGACGAACGCAGTGGTCGCCAGACCGGTACCGGGGAGGGTCACCGAGGTGCCGCCGGAAGCCGGGCCGGAGGCAGGCGTCGGGGTGCCGAGGGTGGGCACGTCGACGTAGGCGTAGGACAGGCCGTTGCTGGTGCCGCCCGCTGTGGTGACGCTTACGCCCACCGACCCCGCTGCCGCACCCGCGGGCACGACAACGGTCAGCACGCCGTCGTTGACCACGGTCGGTATCGCGGAGTTGGCACCGAAGGAAACCGAGGTGGCGGTGGACAGACCGGTTCCGGTGACGGTCACAGTATTGCCGCCGGCGGTGGCACCCGAGACCGGGGACAGGCCGGTCTTGAACGGCGGGCCGACGTAGAAGAACGACAGCGGGTTACTGGTCCCGCCCACGGTGGTCACGGTGACATCGACCACGCCGGCCCCGGACGGGGAAATGGTCGTGACCGACGTGGCCGTGTTGCCCGTGATGGTGGCCAGCTTGGAACCGAAGTGCACAGCGGTGGCGCCGCCGAGGTTCGTGCCGGTGATCACGACGGTCGTCCCGCCTCCGGTCGACCCTTGGTTGGGAGAGATTGGCATAGTTCTTTCTCCTTGTTGATGTAATGCGGGCATGACAAATCGAGGCCGGGCGGCCACGTGTGCCGCCGAGCGCGAAGTGGTTGTCCGGTGGAGTCCTCGGTCGATGCGTCTGCCGGTGGTAGCCGGGCCGTCAGCAGTGCGGCCGACGCCGCTGTCTTGAAGCGACGCGGTCGCCCGAGGTGCTGTTTGCCGTACAGGCATGCGGGCACGCCGCTGAAGTCGGCGTGGATGCCGCCGTCAATTGCAGCTTGCTCATTGACGATGCCGGGCGGTCGGTAATGCGATCACTATCTCCGGTGATCGAGCGGTATTTCGAGTAGCGACGTCGCAGGTTTCGCTCTGTCGGCTACCTCATGAGCGAGTCGAATCTTCTACATTGTGCCTCACAGAATTTCGCCGGAATTGAACCCGTCTCCAAAGATACGTCGCCGAAAACACTTGCGCCATAACGTATCCGAATTGCAATCACAAGTCGCGACGGAACAAACATCCAGACCAGACGGCTTTTCGTGAATTCCGACAGCATTCTTTCATGAATTTCGACGGCGTTTATCGCAAATTCCGACGGCGTTTTTCCATGAATTCCGACAGCGCTCCCGGGCCGAGTTGCTCGTGAATTACTACAACGGCATCGGAGAGGGGCCTTATATGGATTCGGGACGTCGGCTCCAGTCGCACACGATCCGAGCCACCCGATGGACCGGAAGTGGCCGGTCCCAATGAATAAGACCGATCGGTATTAGAGTCCTGTTGGCCATGACCAGGGCCGGAAGCGACGATAGCGATCATCGCTGGTCGACAGCGGCATTCCGCAGAGGAGATCGTGCGGAAGCTACGCCGCGCAGACGAGCTCGCCGCAGCAGGCAGCACCGGAGAACAGATCGCCGCGCAGCTGGGAGTGTCGACGGCGCCGCTGTACAACTGGCTCCGACAGTTCGGTGGGATCGACACCGACGCCGCGAAGGAGCTCGAGGGACCGCGCGAGCAGAACGCGCGTTTGAAGCGGCTGCTGGCCGACAATGTAAGTGGCTGACGTATCGCCAAGCGCAGCCACCACATGCCCGCCCTCGGTGTACCCGATCCGGTGCGCGGATTCGGCCGAATCCGCTGCGGCGAAACGCTTTTCCCAGTCGCTACCGGTCGGCCACGCCGACGTCACTCGCGATCTCCGCGGCGTGTCGGTCAGGCACATGACGCGGCTATCTTGTCGCCGACGCGGTGTTTGATTCGTGGACTGTCCCTGCGTAGCGCCTGGTGAACGACGTGCCGTCGTCAGCCGTGACGACGACGTCATAGCGGCCCTGCGCGGTGGGCCATCGGACGCTCACTCGTCGGTCCGGTCCGACCTCGCAGAGACGCGATTCCCCACCGAAGTCATATGGTGCGATCGCGAAAGACAGCGGTGTGGCACCGTGGTTCGCCAGCACCAGCTCGACCCACGCATCCGTCGGCCCGCTGCCGTGCAGCACCGCCCTGACATCGGGTACGGCCGCGTGGTCGGTCAGTGGCAGGGTGCCCGCGGCGTGACAGAGGAATCCGTCGGCGCCGTAGACGGTGTAGTCGTAGCGACCGGCCGTGCGGACAGTGTCCCACTCGTAGACGGCCGTGTCGTGTGGCTCGACTGTGAACGGAGTCCCGGCGAATGGCCGGTTCGTGTTCGGGAACACCGTGTAATGGAACGCCACGCTCCCCTCGTTCGTCAGCTCAGCTCGGACCCTGCCGGTGGCGCGATCCACCACGACGTCGGCCCAGGGCCGGTACTGCAACGGGCGGTGTGGACGATTCCGTGGCTCCTGGGTCGGCATGATTTGGTCGCCCGGGCCGGGGAGCGGCACCGGGGGCAGGTCCACGGCCGCGTCGGCGGCTGCCATCAGCACGTTCGTGTCCGGCAGTTCGGGGACGGAGTAGTCGGGGTTGCCGAAGTCGAAGCAGCTCGTCAGATCGCCGCAGACCGCTCGTCGCCACGCACTGATGTTGGGCTCGTGCACCCCGGTGACCAGTTCCAGGAAGCGCAGCACCGAGGTGTGGTCGAACACCTGGGAGTTCACCCAGCCGCCGCGCGACCACGGGGAGACCACCAGCAAAGGCACCCGGTTGCCGAGCCCGATCGGCTGACCATCGACGAACTCCTCGGGCGTCCCCTGCGGCGGGAAGGGCGGTACGACGTGGTCGAAGTAGCCATCGTTCTCGTCGTACATGAGGAGAAACGCGGTGTGCCGCCACACGTTTGGGTTGGCGAACAGCGATTGGAGGGCGGTGTCGACCCAGTGGGCGCCGTACGCGGGGCTGGCGTTCGGGTGCTCGCAGAACAGGTACGGCGACACGAGCCAGGACACCGTGGGCAGCGTCCCATCCTTGCAGTGTGCGTCGAAGTCCGTCAGGTCCCACCTGGTCATCGCGTTGATGTACCGGGGATCGTCCCGATCGAAGCCGTGGAACTGGGGGAAGTACTCGAGGGCGTTGTCCTCGTAGTTGCCGTCCCGCTCGTCCAGTCCGGGTGTGTGGTACACGCGCCAGGAGACGCCGGCGTCGGAGAGACGCTCGGCATACGTCGTCCAGTCGCACACCGGGCTCTCCGGTAGCGGCGTGTTGTCGATCCACGGCCCGGTCGTGCCGTCGCGGCCCGGTCCTACTGTCCCGGTCCAGAGGTAGAGCCGGTTGGGGCTGGTAGGGCCGGCCATCGAGCAGAAGTACGCGTCGCCGATCGTGAACGCGTCGGCAAGCGCGTACTGATACGGGATGTCCTCCCGGGTGAGATATCCCATGCTCTGCTCGCCCTTGGCCGAGGTCCAGCGGTTCATCGCGCCCCGGTTGATCGCATCGTGACCGCTTTCCCAGTCGTGCGGCAGACCCTCCGCGTTCTGGGCGTTGTACCGAGTGGAGTCCATTCGGTACGGCAGCAGGACACCACCCTCGCCGCGGGACAGCGCGGGCTGCCGAAAGACGCTGCCGCCGTCAGGGAAGGTCAGGGCCTGGCGGTCGTCGAACCCGCGGGCTCCGCCGAGCGTGCCGAAGTAGTGGTCGAAGCTGCGGTTCTCCTGCATCAGGATCACCACGTGGCGGATATCGTCCATGCTCAGGACCTTTCGACCGGGTGCAACATGGAGGCGAGGAAGCGGACGTCGACCCACTCGAGCGAGTCCAGGATCGTTCGGCCCGGCGCTGGGGGGACCATGACGGAGGGAACCACCAGTACGGTGCACCCCGCGGCCTCGGCCGCCGCCGCACCCACCGGCGTGTCTTCGACCGCGACGCACGCATGCGGGTCTACATCGAGGGCTGCGGCGGCCGCCAGGTAGGGGTCCGGTGCGGGCTTGGACCGGACCGTGTCCTCGACAGCGATCGTCGTTGCGAATCGCTGCGCGCCCAGCCTCTCGCGCACCAGGTCGACGACACGTCGAGGCGACGCCGACACGATCGCTGTGGGGATCCGCGCCCCGACCAGTTCGTCGAGCAGTGCCAGCACTCCGGGTCGCGGAACGACGTCGTCGGCGACGAGCGCGACGAATGTCTCGTCGAGCTCGCGGGCAAGCACATCCTGGTCGGGCGCTTCCGACCCGAGTGCCCGGCACAGATGGGCCGCGGTGTGACCGGAGGGTCGACCCAGGACAGCCGGCGCATCGGCTGACGACAAGGGACGTCCGATCCGTGCGGCGACCTGCTCGACGGCGTCCCACCAGAGTCGCTCGGTGTCGACGAGCGTCCCGTCCATGTCGAAGAGGACGGCTGCCGGGGCTCCGGGGCGGGTGTCATGACTCATCGGACGCGCCTCCAGGATCGGCGAGTGGTCGAAATTGATTGCTGCACTTCGCTTCTCACCGGTTCCACGGCTTTGCGTGGGCGATCCACGAGCACCGGACGCTCCGGCAACGAGAGGGTCACGGCAGTGCCCGCGCCGAGCGCGGTGGCCACGGCGGTAGACACGTCCGCGATCGCCTCGCGTCCGTCCAGCAGCTGCACCGTCAGACGAGTGCTGGCGCCGCGGAACGTCGCGGCGGCGATGCGGGACGTTCCATCGTCGGCCGCCGTGACGCCGAGGGCCTCTGGGCGCACGAGCACGTCGACGTCGCGGACGTCACTTCCGGACGGTGCGGCCCCCGGAAGCTCCCCATGGACCGGCAGATCGCGGCCGAGGACGTGCACGGTGCGCCCGCCCGCCGCGAGTTGCCCGGGTATCCGGCTCATGACCCCGACGAACTCAGCGACGAACGCCGTCGCAGGACGCTGGTAGAGCTCGGCCGGAAGTGCACACTGCTCCATCTGCCCAGACCGCATGACAGCGACCCGGTCGGCCATGGTGAGGGCCTCCTCCTGGTCGTGGGTCACAAACAGCGTCGTGATGCCCAACTGCTGTTGCAGTCGGCGGATTTCTTCCCGGAGGTTCTGTCGCACCTGCGCATCGAGTGCCGACAGCGGCTCGTCCAGCAGCAGGACCCGCGGACGCAGTGCGAGGGCACGCGCCAACGCGATCCGCTGCTGCTGGCCACCGGAGAGCTGGCTCGGGTACCGCTCGGAGTGCTGCGACAGCCCGACGAGCTCCAGGAGTTCCAGCGCGCGGGCGCGCCGGGCGTGCTTACGCGTCCCCCGCATCCGCAGACCGAATGCGACGTTGTCGACGGCGTTCAGATGAGGGAAGAGGCTGTAGGACTGGAACACCATGCCCGCATCGCGCCGGTTCGCCGGCACCCGCGTGATGTCCTCGCCATCCATGAGCACCATGCCCGCGTCGGGTCGTTCGAAGCCGGCAACGGTCCGCAGCGCGGTTGTTTTGCCGCATCCGGACGGGCCGAGCAGGGCCAGCAGTTCACCTGGGCGGATCTCCAGGTCCAGCCCGTCCAGTGCCGTGGTGGAACCGAATATTCGGCGCAGTCCGCGGAACTCTACGGTGGAACCGGTACCCGCGGTGCGGTCGGCCATCCGATCGGTCAGAAACTCGGTCATGAGGCCTCCCTGAGGCGTCGAGTGCGGCCCGCCGCGGCGACCATCATGAGCAGAGCCCAGGTGCCGACCAGACCGACAATTGATACAGCCACCGACATCTGTGCCTGGGAACCGCTGATCACGACGGTCCACACCGCGAACGGCTGGTATCCGAGGAGTGCGGCGACGGCGTATTCGCCGAGGACGAGCGCGAGAGTCAGGAAGGCTGCGTTGAGAAGGGCGCCACGCAGATTCGGCAGCACTACGTGGATGAGGGTGCGCGGCCATGAGGACCCGCACGACCGCGCGGCTTCGACGATGACCCGCAGGTCGAGCGCCGACAGGCCGGCTTCGAGCGTGCTGTAGGCGAGCGGCAGGGCCATCACCGCGTAGGCGAGCACCAGGATCACGGGAAACTCGGGGTCCTGCAACGCAATCAGACCGTCGAACAGCGGCGTGCCGTAATAGCGGTCCGCGCCCCACCGCAGCAGCGTGGTGATACCTGCGCCCAGAGCGACAGCCGGAACGACCAACGGCAGCAGGCACACAACCTGTAGGACCGTACGTAGACGAGGTGCGGCGAGCCGCACGGCCAGCAGCGCCGGTACCAGTAAACCGAGTACGACGGCGATCGTCGCCACGGCCACTTTCAGCGTCAACACGAGGCTGCCTGCCAGGCCCTCCGCACCGCCGATACCGGTGTATGCATCGAGACTGACCTGCTGACGGGGCGATCCGATGCCCACACTGAAGGCGAACGCGCACGCGATCGGAACGAGGAAGTAGAGGCCGGCGAGCAGAAGTACGACCCAGCGACCGTAGCCGGGCCTGGTCGTCGTCAGGCCAGCCATCGGGCGCTCCTTCGCTGCAGCGGTAGGTAGATAGCCATGACGATCGCCGCGACCAGCACCATGTCCAGGCCGAGGGCGAGGGCAATATTGCCCTGCCCCACGAGCACATCACCGGACAAGCCCGCGGCGATCTGAACGGTGACCAGTTGCACGGTGCTCCCGGCAATCGCCGCGGCAGTGGCGTAGGCGCTGAAGGCCGTCCCGAACAGCAGGACGAATCCGCCGAGCAGCGAAGGCAGCAGGATCGGTAACGCCACGTGCCGCCAGTACTGCACCACACTCGCGCGATTGTTCGCGGCCGCCTCGCGCCACTGCTGGCGCAGACCTGCCAGTGCCGGGGTGAGGGTCAAGACCATCATCGGGATGAGGAAGTAGAGGTAGACGACGGTCAGTCCCCGGGAGTCGTAGAGACTCCATCCGAGCTCGTCGAGGTGGAAGGCGCTGGTCAGGACGCCCGCGTTGCCTAGGGTCGCCACGAACGCGAAGGCCAAGGGGACTCCGCCGAAGTTCGCCAGGACGCCGGCCGCCGCCAAGACCGCCTCGCGGAGTGCCCGGAACCGCGAGGTCACGATTGCGTGAGCGATCGGCAGGCCGACGACCGCCCCGATCGCGGCGGCGATCGCCGAGAGCCGGATGCTGCCGATCAAGCTTGACAGGTAGGGGTCCTGCATCGTCGCGCTCACGTTGGCCGTGGTCAGCCCGCCCTCGACGGAACTCGTCGAGGGCGTGGTGAACGCGCCGATCACCATCGTCGCGACGGGCAGGCCCAACGCGACCGCCGCGAACAGAAGCAGCGGAAGGACGCCGAGCCAGCCCCCCGCCGCGACCCGGTAGCCGCGACGACGAGGGGCGCGACGACGAGGGGCGCGACGACGAGGGGCGCGACGACGAGGGGCTGCAAGGGTGTCATCGGCGGTGCCGGGCGGCATGATGCGACTACCGGCCGCAGTCATCTGGACACTCATTTGGCGAGCACGCCGCCCCAGCCGCGGCCGACTACTTCCTTGGCCTTCGTCGACTGCTCCTCGGCCGGGAAGACCGGGGCGACAGCGTCGACCGCCGGCAGCCGGGCCGCGGCAGTGGCGTCGAGCGTCCCCGCCTTCTCCATCGCGGGCATGAGAGCCGGACGGGCGTAGCCCTTCAACCAGAGGTTTTGGCCCTCGGGGCTGTAGAGGAACTCCTGCCAGAGCCGCGCCGCAGCCGGGTGCGGCGCCCACTTCACGATTGCCTGCGAGTAGAACTGGGCGAACAAGCCGTCGGCCGGGATGGCGACCTGCCAATCGACCCCCTTGTCGCGCAACGAGTCGTTGTAGCCGGCGTTGAGGTAGTCCCAGTTGATGCTGATGGGGGTCTCGCCCTTCTGGATGGTTGCGGGCGTCGACTCGACCGGGTTGAAGTTGCCGACCGCACTGAGCTTGGCGAAGTAGTCCAGACCCGGCTGGATGTTGTCGAAGGAGCCGCCGTTGGCGAGAGCGGCCGCGTAGACGGCGGCGAACGCGGAGCCGGACTGCGTGGGGTTGCCGGTCAGCGCGACCATGCCCTTGTACTGCGGGTCGAGCAGATCGGCAAAAGTCTTCGGGCACTTCACAACCCGAGCGTTACAGCCGATCGAGACGTAGCCGCCCATGTCGTTGTACCAGCGCGCGGCGCCGTCCTTCTGCGCCTCGGGGATGTCGTCGAACGCCTGCACTCGGTACGGCGCCAGCAGGCCCTGCTCAGCAGCGCTGATTCCGAAGGTGTGGCCCACGTCGAGGACATCCGGCGATCGGTCCTGTCCCTTGCGCGATGTCGCGGCGTTGATCTCGTCCTGACTGGACGCGTCCGGATTCTCCACCTCGACGTCGACTCCGTACTTCGCCTCGAAGGTGTCGATGATCTCGCCGTAGTTGGCCCAGTCACGAGGGAGGGCGATGGCGTTCAGCTTGCCCTCCTGCTTGGCGGCGGCAATGAGGCCGTCCATACCTCCGAAGTCCGCGACCGAGGTGGCGGTCGAGGCCTTGCCGGTGTCAATGTCTGCCTTCGTGCTGGTCAGTCCGCAACCCGCGAGGGTCGACAGGGCGATCGCCAGCGAACAAGCAAGGCTCGCCTGGCGAAGGTTGTGCACTCGCATGGTGTCTCCCTGTTGATCAATGTTGGCTATACAACTTGCATCATTTCGCCAGAGCGATGTGGCCAAGAGGTGAACGATTCGCAATCGAGCCATGACGATTGATCGGACACGAACCATCACGTCCTCACAGGGGGACGCCTGTGACCAGTGGGAAAATTTGTGAGAGCTACGATCGGATCAAAGGTGACCGGGTGCCGGAAGGAGACGAACATTGGCCGAGTCGGGGGGCAAACGTCCACGCGCCGAATACCGAAGGTTGGCAGCCGAGTTGCGAGAGGCGATCACATCGGGAGAGTTCGGTTCCGGGGACCGGCTACCCAGCGAGGAGAGCCTCGCCGGACAGTACGGAGTCTCCCGCGGCACAGTCCGCCAGGCCCTCGCGGTACTGCGCGCGAACGGATTGGTCACCTCGCGGCGTGGCACGCGCCGAGTCATTCTCGGCACGGCGCGTACGCAGAGCTTCTTCGAGTTACTCAGCTTCACCGGCTGGGCGCGCTCGATCGGCGAGGATCCCGGAAGCCGAACGGTCGAAATGGAGCACCGGGCGGCTACGTCACTCGAGTGCGAGCTACTCCAGCTCGCACCGGGATCACACATCTACCGGGTGGTACGCCTACGGACCCTCTCGCGCGTTCCTGTCATGCTCGAGCGCGCCATCTACCCCGAGCAGATCGGACAGCTGATTGCCGCCCTGCCGACGGATGCCCCCTCGCACGCGTACCCTCTGCTCGGCGAGGGTGTGGTGTTCGCCGATGCCGATCACACCATCGACCTCGTCGACGCAGACGCGGACGACGCCCGTCTGCTGGGTTGTGGGGAAGGCTCGCCCCTGCTCCGCGAGCGCCGGCGCGTCACCGACCCCGCCAGCACCCCTTTGCTGTGGTCCGACGACCGTTTCCTTCCCGGCACGGTCTCGTTCAACGTGCACAACTCGATGGCTACAACGGCCCTGTCACGTCGTCGTGGCTAGCCCCAGGTGGGCGGCCACGTTTCCTGCCCAAACCGGATCCGGAGGCTTCCTTGTGACCGATTTCGACGACGCCCACGACGCCACCACGCAGGTCGGGCACGCCGGGCCATCCCTGCCGGAGCTGCGGCTCAGCCTCGCGTCGGTCGAGCACAACGTCGAACTCATGGCGGCGTGGTGCCGCGACCGCGGCGTCGAGTTGTGCCCACACATCAAGACGACGATGACACGCCCCATCGTCGAGAGGCAGCTGCGCGCGGGTGCATGGGGTGTCACGGTCGCCACCGTTCGCCAAGCATCCGTTGCCCTCGAATGGGGGACGCGGCGCATCCTCATCGCAAACCAGGTGATCCATCGTCCCGACCTCGAGACGCTGCGTAGGTGGCTGGACGCCCACCGCACACTCGAGCTCTACCTGCTGGTGGACTCGACGGTTGGCCTGAGTCTGGCAGCGTCGGCCATGCGGGGCGCCGCCAATCCCCTGAAGGTCCTCATCGACGTCGGGGCCCCGGGCGGACGAAGCGGCGTCCGGGAGGCCGCAGCGGCACTGAGCCTCGCCCGGGAGTGCGAGAACAAGCCAGGAATCGTTCTCGCGGGCGTCGCAGGTTACGAGGGTGTCCGACCCAACCGACGCGACGCGGACATCATCGCCCAGGTCGATGAGCATTGCCGGGAGACGGTGGCGGCCTTCCGCGCCGTAGCACCATGGATCCAGGCCGAACAGCCCGTGTTCAGCATGGGTGGCTCAGCCTTCCCGGACCGGGTCATCGCCGCCATCGCGGAGCTACCGGACTGCGTCGGTCGAACCGGCAGGACCCCAGTTCGTGTCCTGCGATCAGGTTGCTACGTGACGCACGACCACGGTACATACGCGGAGACGTCGCCGGTTCCGGGTCTGCGCCCAGCACTGACGGTCCGAGCTGTGGTCCTGTCCGCGCCAGAGCCGGGGCGGATCGTGGTCGGCGCCGGAAAGCGCGAGCTGCCCTACGACGCGGGCCTGCCGGTCCTGCTGTCTGCCACCGATGCCCAAGGAATCCCCCGCAGGGCGGCGAAGGCGACAGCAACCCAGATCTACGACCACCACCTCGTCCTCACCGAGTCCGAGGGGCTGGATGTCGGTGACCTCGTAGATCTCGGCATCTCCCACCCATGTTCAGCCTTCGACCGCTGGCCCGACATCACAGTGTTCGAGGACGGCCGTGTGAAAGCGGTGTGGCACCCGCAGTTCCGCTGAGCCGGGAGCGGTCGATCTTGGCTCGTTGCGCCTGCTCTTCGACCGGCGCCGATTACCGCGACCGAACGTGTGGAGCGGGAAACGGAATTCTGCGAAGTCATTCCAGAATCTTCCGGCCGATCCGTAGACCTATGCGGTATTGCGATCACCGAGAATCAGTGGGGTGACGCGGAATTCCGGGATTCCGCCGCGACGAACGACGGCATTACCGAGACATGGATTCCCGTTCGGAAGACGGCTTGGCCGAATCGATGGGCACGGCATGCGCCATTTTCACCAGCACTCCGTGCAGCATTTTCGCCAGCTGTCCCGCCTTCGCCCTACGCAATTCGACCTCGGTGAATCCGTCGACCAGTGCGGCGCCGGGGTCGAGCAGAGCGTGTTCGAAACTTCCTCCGCCACGCAGACTCTCGGCGATCAATACTCGCTGCGCCTCTTGACGCGCGCGGAAGTTGCCAGCGGCGTCCAGTGCTCGGCCGAATTCGCGAACGATCATCACGTACACCGGCCGGTCGGCATAGGGGTGCCTATTGCGCCGTCTCCAGGCCATCGGCCTTGCCGGGCCCGGTGGTGGGTCCGAGTTCGTGATCGCGGCGCGGTCGAGGACCAGCCACGGTGCCGGTGGCCCTGGTTGTCCTTGCCGCGCCGCGCCGGTCAGCGACCGGCCGGGTGCCGCACCATCACGCGACTCGGCGATCTCGATGCCGCGCAACGGAATCGAGTATTTCGCCAGCAGGTCATCGACGGCCCCGGCGATCTCGCGGACAGTATCTTCGTCGACGCCCGCTGTGTCGAAACCGATGATCTCGAGATCATGCTTGGCCGCCATCTCGTGCGCGATCCGCATGATTTCGGTGCCGGACTGCGGTCGAGCGGCGATCGGTCGAGCGGCCGCGGCCGGAGGCATCGTGAGTGGAGCAGCCACGGTCGACTCGGACGCTGTTTCATCACCCGGCAAATGACCACCCGACCGAGGACCACCCGCCGAAGGATCAGCAACCCGAGGACCACCGGTCGTAGGACCACCCGCCCGAGGACCGGACTCTGTGGAACCACCCGCGGTAGGAGCACTCGCCGTAGGACCGAATGCTGTGGAACCGCCCACCGGCGGGCCAGCTCCCACCGACTCGAACGCTGTTGGTCCACAACCTGTTCGACCAGTCGACGTCGGCGTGGATGCGGTCGGACCGGCCATTGTCGACCGGCGATGCATCGGCGCACTTCTGATGGTTGGCACGGTGCTCTGCGGGCGAAGAACATGCACTCTGGGTTGCGCTTCGGGCACCGGCGCATTCGTCGCGGCCGCGCGTCTCGACCATGGCGTGGACGGCGGCTTTCGTGACCACGGCGTTCGGATCGGATTTCGGTCGACGGCCGTGGTGCGTCCGGTCCGATGGTTCGCGACACCGGGATTTCTGCTCGTGACCGATGGCCCGGCCGAGACCTGAGCAGCGGCGGTATCAGAATCGGCCTGGCAAACGTCCATGCCACTGCCGGAGCGCGCCTGCGCGGCCGCGATGGCGGCCTTCAATTCGATGACGGTATGCGATGCCTCCGCGATGAGACGCTCCAGCGTCGAAACCAACGCGTGTAGTTCGCTTGAATCGTCCGGCAACGACTGACTCACCGATGTCTCCTGCGTGTCATCGCGGTGGCCGGGTTTGCCGAGTCCGCCTGCGTGCACCGGCATCACGTTCTCACGGTGGTGCGTCGGCTGATTGTCACCCAACCGGCGCGACTGGACTCCGGTCGGCGCCTCCCAATGGCGGGAAGGTCCCACAATATGGGGTCGGTGGTGACGCGTGCACGATCGAACAGCCAGCTACTTCAGGGCCATGCTCGTCGAGCCACATTTGGATCATCGAGAATCAATTGGGTGACATGCCATTTCAATGGCCGATCGAATACCGCCGCACGCGGTTTCCATCGGTGCGGCTCTAGAATTCGCTCATGTCTTTCACCGTTCCCGATCTCACCGGCGACCGGCCCGCGCAGTATCGCGAACTCGTCGCGCAATCCGAAGCGCTGGTAGCGGGCGAGACCGACCGGGTGGCCAATGCCGCCAACCTCGCGGCGCTGGTCTTCCACGCGCTGCCGGATCTGAACTGGGTCGGATTCTATTTCTATGACGGCCGAGAATTGGTCGTCGGCCCATTCCAGGGCAAACCGGCGTGCATCCGTATCGCGCTGGGAAAAGGTGTCTGCGGAACCGCCGCCGACTCACGCAAGACGCAATTAGTCCCCGATGTCCATGCATTCGACGGTCATATTGCCTGCGATGGCGATACCCGTTCGGAAATCGTGGTACCTCTGGTGCGCGACGGCGAACTCATCGGCGTCTTCGATCTCGACAGTCCCCGGCCGGACCGCTTCGACGCCATCGATCAGTACGGCCTGGAAGCTGTCGCGCGGGTCTTTCTGGCCACGCACTGAGCCCTGATGACCGATGTGATGGACCTCGCCGGATCAACGTGAATGCGCTGGCCGACATCGCGGACCACGGCGTCGAATCCGGCCGCCTTCAGCCAGCCGACCAATCACCCTTCCTCGTACCGAATGTCGTACGAGGCGGCGATCGGATTGATCTTCACCGGATCCAGGACTCCGTCGGTGAGAACAGCGGGCCCGGCTTCGAAAAGGTCCTCCAGGTAGTGCTCCCAGCCGCCGGGCGAGGAGATCTGCAGGACCCGAGGCGGTGGCGTCGAGACGCAGCGCAGCGCGTGTGGGATGCCGCGCGGCAACAGCGCGAAGGTCCCTTTCCCCGCCGTGTAGTCGCGGTCGTCGAAATCGATCCCGAGTTCGCCTTCCAGAACGTAAATGCCCTCGTCGGCGGCGTGATGGGTATGGCGCGGAATGTCCCTGGCGACAACCACTTCGAGTAAGGAGAAACGTCCATCGGTATCGGCGGTCATCGCCTTGACCGCGAACGCGGGCGGCATCGGCACCCGCCCCGGGCGCATCTCGCCGGGCCCCAGCAGGATGAATCGGTTTTCTGACATGGGAATCTGCTCTCCCTCATGAAATACTGGAATCGGAATCCGCTTCCGGTTTCCATTAACTCGGAGGAGCACACCCGTTGTCAACCCCCTCGACGCCCGAGCGAAAATCACGTACGGACGCGCAGCGCAACCGATTACGGGTATTGGAGACCGCGCGCGCGATGTTCGCCGAACGCGGCGACGAGGTGCAGATGCCCGAACTGGCCCGAGCGGCGGGCGTGGGCGTCGGCACCGTGTATCGCCACTTCCCCACCCGCGGAGATCTCATCGAAGCCGCGGCCGAGCACCGCTTCGCCGAACTCGCGGAATACGCACGCACCGAATGCCGCGCCCAACCCGAAACCGGCCGCGCGGTCGAGCTCTACCTGACCCGCGTCGGCGAGATGCTGGCCGGTGACCGCGGCCTGTCCTCGGCCATCGAGACCGCGCGCGGGAGCTCGGAAACCGAACCGCGTGGTGCGGCGCGGACCGAGCTCGAAGCCGAGGTGCGCGAATTGCTGAGCGCCGATCAGGCCGCCGGTACGCTCCGCAACGACGTCACCGTCGCGGACGTCTACATGCTCGTCGGGGCGCTGTCGGCGACCATCCGCACCGGCAGCGGCGACTGGCGCCGACTACTCGTTCTCACCATGAACGGACTACGCACGCGGTGAATCCACCACTGCGACAAAGCGAACCGCCCCGGAGTTCGGAAACTCCCGGGCGGTTCGGCGCGACTACTGCGAGTAGCTGCCCGGCGGCTGCCAGGGGCGACCGTGCGGATCGTCGGGGCCCTGCTGGGCCGGTGGTTTGTGGGTAGGAACCACCGGCGGGGCGGGAGAACGGGTCGAAATCGGGGGCGTCAAACCCTCGATCGACGTGCGGGCATCGGCTTCCGCTGCGCGGACGGCCTTTTCGATGGCCGGATCGCGGGCGGTATCGAACCAGCCCGCCACGTCGGAATCGTCCTCCGGCTTGATCGGGGTCTCGTCGACCGGCGCGGGCTCATAACGGAATACGCCGTCCTCACCCTTGGTAGCGAAGTTCTGTGCGAAGCCCTCTAGTGCCTTACCGAAATCGCTCGGCACCAGCCACACCTTGTTCGCGTCGCCGCGCGCGACCAGCGGCAAGGTCTGCATGTATTGGTAGGCAAGCAATTCCGGTGTCGGCTTGCCGGATTTGATTGCGGCGAAGACCTTTTCGATCGCCTTGGCCTGCCCCTGTGCCTGTAGGTAGGACGCGGCGCGCTCACCCTGAGCACGCAAGATACGGCTCTGACGTTCACCCTCGGCCGACAGAATCGCGGACTGCTTGGCACCCTCCGCGGACAGAATCTGCGCCTGCTTCGACCCCTCGGCAGTCTTGATCTGCGACTCCCGCGTACCTTCCGCGGTCAGGATCATCGCGCGCTTCTCGCGATCGGCCTTCATCTGCTTTTCCATCGACTCCTGAATCGACGGCGGCGGATCGATGCTCTTGAGCTCGACCCGCGCCACCCGCAGACCCCAGCGGCCGGTGGCCTCGTCCAGCACACCGCGCAACTGGCCGTTGATCTGATCGCGGGAGGTCAGCGTCTGCTCGAGCGTCATACCGCCGACCACGTTGCGCAATGTGGTCACGGTCAACTGCTCGACCGCGGCGATGTAATTGCTGATCTCGTAGACAGCTGCCTGCGGACTGGTCACCTGGAAGTACACGACGGTGTCGATGTGCAGTGTCAGGTTGTCCTCAGTGATCACCGGCTGGGGTGGGAAGGACACCACCCGCTCGCGCAGATCAACCTTCGCTCTGATCCGATCGGCGAACGGCACCAGAAACGTCAGCTGACCGGACACGGTGCGCGAATACCGCCCCAGCCGCTCGATAACCGCCGCCTCGGCCTGCGGCACCAGGGCGATGGACTTGAAGACCACCACCGCGACCAACAGCACGAGGACGGCGGCAACGATCAGTACAGCCATTACGGCCCCTTCCAGACGACGGCGGTGGCGCCATCGATCTTCATCACGTACACCTTGGTCCCCTCCGGATATTCTTCGGTCGGATCCAACGGGCGCGCGGTCCACTCCTCGCCACCCAATTTCACGAGTCCGCTGTGCTCGCCGACCGTTTCGAGCACCAGCGCGGGCTTGCCGCTCAACGCGTCCACATTCGTCGGCGTCAGCGGCGGTTTCCCGAAGTGCCGCAAGAGAACCGGCCGCACTCCCAGCAACAACACGACCGATACCACCGCGAAAATAACCGCGTCCCCGACCACTGATGTGTCTGCCGCGAAGCTGATTCCGGCGGTGATGAGCGCCCCGCCACCCAACATCAGCAGAGTGAGATCCCCGGTGAGCATTTCCGCCGCCGCGAGCAGGAGCCCCGCGACCAGCCAAACAATTGCGGCCACTATTCCACTCTAGTGGCATGGCCCACATCTCGGGGGGAAGGAAGCAGGTTACCCGCCGCGCCGGGCACACATCGCGCACAAGCGAACGCGGGCACGGTAGCTTCGGGCAGGTGAGTTCGCGTGACATATATGGCGGCAACATCTTCTCCGGGCACTCGCGCAAGCAGAAGCAGGCGGTGCCGCAAGTGACCGCGGAGCGTGACCTGGTCGTGGAGGATGCCGCGACCGGGTTCTGCGGCGCCGTAGTCGGATTCGACCGCAGCTACGACGGCGAGTTCGTGAAGCTGGAGGACGGGCGCGGTGCCGTGCGACTGTTCGCGATGCGCGAGGCCGCGTTCCTCATCGATGGCAGGCCGGTCACGCTGGTCCGGCCGAACGCGTCGGCCCCCAAGAAGCCGACACGTTCGGCATCCGGTTCCACCCGGGTCGAGGGTTTGCGCGCCCGCGTCGCCAGGACCAGCCGTATCTGGGTGGAGGGCGTGCACGACGCCGCGCTCGTCGAACGGGTCTGGGGCCACGACCTGCGGGTCGAGGGCGTTGTCGTCGAGCATCTGGAAGGTCTGGACAATCTCGGCGAGCGCTTGACCGAGTTCGACCCGGGCCCCGGTCGCCGCGTCGGCGTTCTCGTCGACCATCTGGTCACCGGCTCGAAAGAATCCCACCTGACCACCGGGCTCGGGCCGCACGTTCTGGTCACCGGCCACCCCTACATCGACGTCTGGCAGGCAGTTCGCCCGGCCACCGTCGGCATCGAGGCGTGGCCCGATGTGCCGCGCGGCGAGGACTGGAAAACCGGCATCTGCCGGCGCCTGAACTGGGGCACCCCGCAGGAAGGCTGGCGGCGGGTCTACAACGCCGTCGAATCCTTCCGAGACCTGGAGCCACCGCTGATCGGTGCCGTCGAGCGGCTCATCGACTTCGTTACCGAACCCGAATAGACCCGCAGCCGAGTGGTCATCGGCCACCGCGCCCGGAGGTCGATGGGACCGATCGGGCGCCTTCTGCAAGACTCGACGGGTGACCAATCCTCGTGACGCGGACGCAACCCGGTTTGCTACGGCCTCGCTAGCCGATGGCGATCCGACCGGATGGTTCGAGCCGCTCTACGCCGCCGCAGAAGCGGGCTCCGCAGTAGTCCCGTGGGATACCGACTCGCCCAATCCCCTCCTGGTGGACTGGACCGAACGGCATGAGCCCGCCGGTGTCGGCGGACGCGCACTCGTAGTCGGCAGCGGACTCGGACGCGACTCGGAACACGTTGCGCGACAGGGATTTCGCACGATCGCCTTCGATATCTCCGAAACCGCCGTCCGCACCACTCGGGAGCGCTTCCCGAACTCACCGGTGGATTATGTGGTGGCCGATCTACTCGACCCGCCCGCCGAATGGACCGGTGCGTTCGACCTTGTGGTGGAGTCGATCACGGTGCAGTCCATGCCATTGTCCGTGCGCACCACCGCGATCGCGAATATCGCGCGAATGGTGGCGCCCGACGGTGAGCTGCTGGTGATCTCGGGCATCCGAGTCGAGGGCGAGCACGTTGCTGGGCCACCGTGGCCGCTGACCCGTGCGGAAGTCGAGGCATTCGCTCTCGACGGGCTGGTCGCGACCCGTATCGAGAAGGTATCGCTGCCGACCAGGCCGGACGCCTACTGGTGGCGCGCGTGGTTCCGGCGGCGCTGACGTCCTCGATGCGCGCAGCTCACCGGGGTATCCGGCATGGATGCCCCCGAGCAGCGCCCACCCTTTATGCTCGATGATTATGTGCTCTCCTAGTGCCTCGCTGACAGTGTGGGCCGGCTCATGGCTGGCCGGGTGTAGCGCGCCTGATGACATTTTGGAGGCCTTGTCCGCCTGGGCACCCCGGCACACCATTGCCGCGGGCGACCCGGTGACCGGCGGTCGAAACGACCTGCCGTGGTCCTCACGCGGGAATCTGCCCGGCACCGGAGTCATGGCGTTGCTCAAGGTCATTCGCGAAACCATGGCGCAGCCGGGCGCCCAGTTGCGACTGGTGTTGCCGGTACCCGGCGATGTGCGGGGCCTGCCGCCCGGCACCGCGTTCGCCGCTGATGCCATCGAGGCGGGTGAAGGCATCCTCATCGGTGTCCCTGGAACCGAGGCCACCGGCCTGATTCCGCAGTGGGCCGACGACGACACATTGCAGTGGACTATCTACAGCACCCCCATTCCGCCGGCACCCGGCCCCGACCTGTCGCTGGGCGACGCCGAATACACGATGCGTGAGGCGGTTCGCGATGCTGCCGACGCCCTTATGCAACTGCACACCACCTCCGTCGGTGCGGCCGATTCCGACCCGCGCGAGCTCATCGAAGCCGAACTCGCCGACTACTCCCGCCACGACTACCCCGAGTCGATTCCGCTGCGCGCCAGGAGGATTCTCGACACCGCCGATCACGTCGCCGCCATTCTCACAGTGGCGCAACGGGAACCGGCCTCGTCCCCCACCTCCTCGACCTCCATCGGCGCCCAGGAGTCGCTACTGCGGCCGCTGTGGGACGCCATCCGCGCGGCCAGACTCGTCGCGGTGCACGCTGCCGCTCGCGGCGTTTCCTGACCCGACCCCACTACACGAATCCAAGGCGGTGCGCCCATGCTCCACACCCGTCGCGGCGCCGTGGCACTCGCCGCCACATTGATCGGGCTCGGCCTGCCAACCGCCGCGCCCGCCACAGCGATCGTCGGGGGAAACACCGTCGGCGCGGCGGCCTACCCGTGGCTCGGCGCGGTCGGCAGCCCGCTTTTCCTCACTCGGCCCTCGGGGCAATTCTGTGGCGGCACGCTGATCGGGCCGGATCGGGTGCTCACGGCGGCACACTGCGTCGAAGTCGCCCAGTTCTTGCCGCAGGCGCTCACCGTGACTTTCGGCCGCAGCGAGCTGAATTCCGACGACGGTGTCAGCGTGCGCGTCAAGGACATTCATATCCATCCCGATTTTCGCAATACGGATTTCGACGGCGATAGCGTGCACCACAACGACGTCGCGATCCTCACCATCGAACGGCCGCAGCCGGGGCCGTTCGCCGAAATCGGTGCACCGCATGGTGATTCAGGCAAGGTGCTGGGATGGGGTGCCACCGCCGAAGGCGACTCGTCGAACAGCGTGTTGCGCGCTGCCACCGTCCCGCTGGTCGCCGAGGAAACCTGCGCCACTGTCTACGGCACCGCCTTCGACCGCCACGACATGTTCTGCGCGGGCTCCACAGCGGCCGACAGCGGCGAATTCGACAGCGGCGGACCATTGCTCGTCGATGGGCGCGTCGCCGGGCTCACCTCATGGGCCAAAGGCAGCGCTCGGCCCGGCTATCCCGGCGTGTACTCACGCATCACCGAGCTGAACTTCTGATACCGCTCGACCGTGGACCGTCGATGGCGTGGTGGCCGCGAACCGCTCTGGAAGTACCCGGCGAACGCTGCCCTATCCGCGCGCGGGCGCGGCGCAGCAGCCCGGCGTGCAGGGCGTTCCGTTGCGAGTGCAGCCGTATTGGGGGGCCTTGCCCAGACGGCGTGGCGATGTGCCGGTCAGGTGTTCGTTGATCAGTTCGACAACCAATCGAGCGAAACGAGGGTCGGCGCCAGGAGTCGCCGCCCTCGCGAACGCCATATCCAGTTCGGCCGCCTTGTCTTTCGCCTCACTGTCCAGATCCCAGATCACCTCGAGATGATCGGAGACGAAGCCGACCGGACACACCACCACGGCGTCGACGCCCTTGCCGGACAGGTCCTCCAGATGGTCGACGATATCCGGATCCAGCCACGGCACCCGCGGCGGACCGGAACGCGATTGCCACACCAGATCGTAATCGGTGAACCCCGTTGCGGCGGCACACAGTCGGGCCGCCTCGGCCACTTGACGACTGTAGAGCCGCCCACCGTCGCCGGGCGGGCCGGCAGCGAGGTCCGCGCTGACCGGCACCGAGTGCGCGGTGAACACCAGCCGGGCGCGATCGCGACGGCCGGCCGGAAGTTCTTGCCGCGCGGCCCGAATCGCGTCCGCGAACGATTCGATCAGCAGCGGATGGTCGAAGTACTGGCGCAGTTTCACCAATTCCGGCGCGCCCGCACCGAAAGCCGCACGCGCTCTTGCGATGTCCTCGTGATACTGCAAGCAGCCCGAATACCCGCCCCACGCCGAGGTCGGGAACACCAGTGCGGAGCGCACGCCGTCGGCCGCCATCCGCGCCACGGTGTCCTCGACCATCGGAGTCCAGTTCCGGTTGCCGAAGTAGACCGGCAGATCGATTCCGGCTGTAGCCAATTCGGCTTCGGTCGCCGCGATGATGCCGCGATTGAGCGCGTTGATCGGCGAGACACCGCCGAAATGCAGGTAGTGCCGCGCGACTTCATCGAGTCGTTCGCGCGGCACTCCCCTGCCCCGAGTGACGTTCTCCAGGAACGGGATCACATCCTCGGGGCCTTCGGGGCCGCCGAAGGACAGCAGCAGCAATGCGTCGGCCGCGCGGGCCACCATGTCTCCTTCGTCCGCCTGCTCAGTTGAAGGACGTATTCTCCGGGAACCAGGTGTTGTGGCTGGCCCCGCCATCGACGTAGATGATCGACCCGGTGGTGCCCGGCAGCCAGTCCGACAGCAACGCGACGATCGACTTCGCGACAACCGTCGGGTCATCGACGTCCCAGCCGATCGGCGACGCACCATCCCAGTAGGTGTTGAGCTGGTTGAGCTGCGCGGCATCGTCGGTCGCGGTGCCCGCGATCGCCTTGGCGGCCAGCGTCTTGATCGGCCCCGCGGCGATCAGGTTCGAACGAATCTTCTTGGCAGCGCCGACTTCCCGCGCCACATAGCGATTGACCGACTCCAGCGCGGCCTTGGCGACACCCATCCAGTTGTAGAACGGCATCGCGGTGCGCGGATCGAAGTCCATGCCGACGATCGATCCGTTCTCGTTCATCACCGGCAACACCGCGCGCGAGAGCGACGCGTAGCTCCAGGCCGAGATCTCGAACGCCTTCGCGGCATCAGGACCGGGACCGTCGAGGAACGGCAGCGCCTCCGGCCCCATCAGTGTGCGCGGCGCGAAGGCGATCGAGTGCAGCACACCATCGATCCCTTCGGGCGCGAGTTCGCGCAGCTTGTCCGCCAGCTCGGCGAGGTTCTCCTCGCTGGTGATGTCGAGCCCGATGGCCGGGGAAACTTCCTGGGGCAGGCGCTTGGCGATCCGATCGATCAACCGCAGCCGGTCCGGAATTCCGGTGATGATCACCTTCGCACCCTGCTCCTGCGCGACGGCCGCAGCGTGGAACGCGATCGACGAATCGGTGATGATGCCGGTGACCAGAATGGTCTTGCCTTCGAGCAGTCCGCCCATGAGTTCTCGGTTCTCCTGAAAGTCGTGTGTAGGTTGCTTACGGCCACCAAAGATGTCGGCGCCGTGCGGATTTCCGTTAGCTCAGTGGCCCATACCCATGCCGCCGTCGACCGGAATGACGGCACCGGAGACGTAGCGGGAGTCCTCGGAGGCCAGGAAGCTGATCACGGCCGCGATGTCTTCGGGCTGACCCAAACGCTGCAGCGGAATGATTTTCTTGGCCATATCGCGCAGGTCATCGGGCAGGTCCGCGGTCATGTCGGTTTCGATGAAGCCCGGGGCGACAACGTTGGCGGTGATCGACCGCGAGCCGAGCTCACGAGTGATCGAACGTGCCAGGCCGATGACGCCAGCTTTGGAGGCGGCGTAGTTGATCTGACCGGCTTGACCGCTGAGGCCGACCACCGAACCGAGGAAGATCATCCGGCCCCAGCGCGCCCGCAGCATGGCCCGGTTGGCGCGCTTGGCGCAGCGGAACGCGCCGGTCAGGTTCGCGTCGATGACCTTGGTGAACTGTTCCTCGGTCATCCGCATCAGCAGCGTGTCATCGGTGATGCCCGCATTGGCGACGAGCACCTCGACCGGGCCTTGGTGCTGCTCCACCTCGGTGAAGGCCGCATCCACCGAGTCCGAGTCCGTCACATCGCATTTCACGCCGAACAGCCCGTCGGGCACTCCCGAGCCACGGTGGGTGACGGCGACCTTGTGGCCGTCGGCGGCCAGACGCTGGGCGACTGCGAGTCCGATACCGCGATTACCGCCTGTCACCAGCACGGACCTGGATGTGATGTTCGACATGAAGACCAACCTATCTGTTCGAATTCGTGCGCCGCGTCCGGGCACACACATTCGTGTGATGCCACGGTCACGTCGCCCAACGAGCACTCCTCGGACGGAGTCCGTCATAAATCTTGCGCTTGTGCGAGCGCGGCCGAAGACACCGCCTACGGTAGGCGTTGACGATAAAGGAGACCGGTTACGACGCCGGCGGAGATCAGCAGCATGCCGAGCAACAGCCATGGCCTACTCACGTCGCCGCGGGTCATTTCATAGCCGATTTGCTCTTCGAGGGTGTCGTAGACGGCGGTGAGCTCGGTCAGGCTCGAAGCCGTATAGAAGTCTCCGCCGGAGAGTTTGGCGATTTCGCGCAGTGAGTCGTCGTCGACGGGCACCTTCACCTTTTGCGGCGAGCCCTTGCCTTCCGGGTCGGGAATCTCCACCGAACCCCACTGGGTGCCGAAGGAAATGGTCGACACCGGAACGCCCTTGCTTTTGGCCAGACGTGCGGCGGTGAACCCGTGCCGGGGGTTGTCGACGTCCTTGTCGTCGGGCACGGTCTGCTTGCCGTCCGACATCAGCACGATGCGGGCCGGCGGTGGCGTACTGGCGCCGCCGAGCACCTGCGAGAGCGTCTCGATCGACTGTATCGCGGTAAGAATGCCCTCACCGGTGGCCGTGCGCTCGGCGAGTTTGATGTTGTCGATCGCCGCCTTGACCGCCTCGCGGTTGGTCGTCGGCGGCTGCATCACCGACGCGGTACCGGCGAAGGTGATGAAACCGAGGTTGATACCGGGGGTGAGCCCGTCGACGAATTCCTTGCCCGCCTTCTGCGCGACCTGTAGCCGGCTCGGCTGCACGTCGGTGGCCTCCATGGACAGCGAAACGTCCATCACCAGAACGACTGTCGCACGGTTGCGTGGCACCTTCTTGACCGCCGTCGGCCCGGCGGCGGCAATGGTGAGGAACACGAGCCCGACCAACATCAGCGCGATCGGCACGTGCCGCACCGGACTCGGCCGCGATGGGGCGACCTCCTCCAGCAGTTCCATATTGCTGAACTGCAGCATGTGCTTGTGCTTGCTGCGCTGTACCAGGATGTAGCCGAGCGCGATCAGGCCGATGACCGCGAGGAAGCCCAACCAGGCCACTGCGGTGAAATGCGAAATACTCACTGGCGCACCATCTTCCCGGTCGGCGCACCCAGGGCATGGCGCCGGGTGGACACGAACCGGACAACGTCGGAAATCCAATCGCGATCGGTCTGTAGCGTCAGCACCGGCGCGCCGCAGCTGCGCAGAGCCTGCTCGACCTGCTCACGATGGCGCTGCGCGGCCGCCGCGAAATCGGCGCGCAGCGTGGGCGTCACGCTGAATTCTCTGGTCCGGCCGGTTTCCGGATCGTGCAGCACCACATCACCCATATCGGGCAGCGAAAGGTCGCGCGGGTCGAGCACCTCCACCGCAAGCAGATCGTGGCGCGCGGAGATGGCGCGCAGCGAGCGCTGCCAATCGATGTCACCGAGGAAATCGCTGATGACCACCGCGAGTCCACGTTTGCGCTGCGGACGGCGCAGCGACTCGATACCGGCCTTCAGATCACCGCGCACACCGTCGGGGGCATGCGGAGTCGTCGCGATGCTGCGCAGCAGCGACTGCGCGTGCACCCGGCTGCTGCGCGCGGGAATCCGAATCAGCTGCTCGCCAGTGGCGACGACGGCGCCGATCCGGTTACCGCCGCCGCTGGTGAGATGGGTGATCGCGGCGGCGGCGGCGATCGCGAGATCGCGCTTCTGGCAGAAGGCGGTACCGAAGTCCAGGCTCGCTGACAGATCGACGACCATCCAGGTTTCCAATTCCCGGTCGGCGATCGACTGCCGCACGTGCGGATGGGTGGTGCGGGCGGTGACCGACCAATCCATTTGCCGCACATCGTCACCCGGCTGATAGGTGCGCGCCTCGCCGGGCTCCGAGCCGGGGCCGGGAATCAACCCGAGGTGGTCGCCGTGCAGCACGCCGTCGAGCCTGCGGCGCACGGTGAGCTCGAGCGTTTTCAGTGCCGCCGACAGCTTCGGATCGGTCAGCTCTCCCGCTCGGAACGAAGGCGGTGCGTGTGATGACATCGACACTGGTGGAACCGGACCAGGTACTCGGGTCACTTGGGCTGGTTATTGCCGGCGGCCTGCGACATCTGCCCGACGGGCTGTTGCGGCGGGACCGGCGGCTGCGGAATCGGCTGTTGCGGCGGCGCGTCTTGCGGGGCGGCCGCGGGCATGGCGGCTGGAGCGGGGGCCTGCGGCGCGCCGGGTGCGACCGCCTGCGGCGCCACCTGGGGCAGGCCGATGGTTTGCAGCACACGCTTGATCACGTCGTCCGGGCTGACCTCGTCGGCCAGTGCGTCGTAGGACAGCACCAGGCGGTGGCGCAGCACATCCGGAATGACCTCGACGACGTCCTGCGGCACCACGTAGTCACGGCCGCGGATCAGCGCGACGGCGCGAGCCGCGGCGATGATGCCGAGGCTGGCGCGCGGCGACGCACCATAGGAGATCCAGCTCGCCACATCCCGCATGCCGAACTCGGCGGGCGTGCGAGTCGCGGCGATGACGCGAACCACGTAGTCGACCAGCGCGTGGTGCACGAAAGTGCCCGCAGCCAGCTTCTGCAGCCGGATCAGCTCGTCGGGTCCGAGAATCGGCTTGGCTTCCGGCGGGGTGACACCCATCCGGTAGATGATCTCGCGCTCCTCTTCGACCGAGGGGTAGTCGACGACGACCTTGAACAGGAAGCGGTCGCGCTGCGCCTCGGGCAGCGGGTACACGCCCTCGCTCTCGATCGGGTTCTGCGTCGCCATGACGAGGAACGGATCGGGCATCGGGTAGGTCTTGCCGCCGATCGACACGTGCCGCTCGGCCATCACCTCGAGCAATGCGGACTGCACCTTCGCGGGCGCGCGGTTGATCTCGTCGGCGAGCAGGAAGTTCGCGACGACCGGACCGAGCTCGGTATCGAACTCTTCGCGGCCCTGCCGGTAGATGCGGGTACCGATGAGGTCGGTTGGTACCAGGTCAGGGGTGAACTGCACCCGGGAGAACGAGCCGCCGACCACCCTGGCGAACGTTTCCACCGCAAGAGTCTTCGCGATACCCGGCACACCTTCGAGCAGCACGTGACCACGCGCGAGCACACCGACGAGCAGCCGTTCGACGAGCCGGTCCTGACCGACAATGACCCGCTTGACCTCGTAGATCGCTTTTTCCAGGGTCTGGACGTCACGCTCCAGGGTGCTCGGTGCGGGCGCAGGCGATTCCTTCGCCAAATTTGCCCCGCTCACACTGTCCGTCGAAGTCACCAACATCCCCGCTTTCGCTTTGGTCCTGTGCGTGCCGCCACAACTATTCCAGGTAACAGCCGCATGCGCCGCAACCGGCTCCGACAGTACGGGAATCCCGGGTCGCCGCAACGCCACAACTACTCAGGAAACGATACGCACCGCGTACGGCATGATGCCGCCCTCGCGTACCGCGGCCACCCGAATGACCTTGCCGGATTCGGGCGCCTCCACCATCTTTCCGTCGCCCAGGTACAGCGCCACGTGCTGGCTACCGTTCGTGCCCCAGAACAGCATGTCGCCGCGGGCGCGCTCCGCGACGGGCACCCGGGTGCCCGCGTTGTATTGGTAGCCGCTGTAGTGCGGCAGTGAGACGCCGACGCCGGCGAACGCGTAAATCATCAGACCCGAGCAGTCGAAGCCGACCTTGTTGTAATCGCCGTAGCTGTCGGCGACGCCGCCGTCGTGGATACCGAGGGTCGGCCCGTCCTCGTCGCCGCCACCCCAGGCGTAGATGACACCGAGTTGGGACATGGCCCGGTCGACAACGGTCTCCACCGCGTCGGAGCCGGTGACCGACGGGGTACTCGGGGTCGAGCCCGATTTGGGTGTGCTCGCCCGTGGCGTGCTCTGTGGCGTGTCCTCGAGCTGAATATGTGGGCGCTTACCCTCGCCCGCCTGGGCCGCCCGCTCGCGTGCGGCCGCATCCGCCGCGGCGCGCGCGGCGGCGGCCGCGGCCGCTGCTCGAATCGCGGCTTCCTCGGCCTTGCGCTGTTCGTCCCAGGCCAGGAACGCTTCGCGCTGTCCTTGCAGCCCAGCGACATTCATGCGGGCATCGTCGAGGCGGGTTTGCGCGGCGGTCCGCTCACGCATGATGTTGTCGCGCTGCACGGTCTGCTGATCCAGTGCGGCTTTGGCGGCGGCCACCGCGCTTGCCGCATCCGCCTTCTTCTGCTCGGCCACCGCCGCGGCGGCGTCGGCGTCGGATTTCGCTTGGCGCGCATCGGAGTTCCTGTTGGCCTGCTCGATCTGAGCGCGGCGCAGACTGTCGAGCACCTGCTGCTGGTTCTTCGACACCAGGTTCAGCACCTGCGCACGGTCGAGGGCGCGATCGGGGGTCGCGGCGGCGAGGTAGGTGACCATGGAGCTCGAGCCCGGCCTGGTGTACGCCTGGGTGGCGAACTTGTCGAAGTCGCGGCGCGCATCGCCGACTTTGGTTCCGGCGTCGAGGAGTTCGCGCTGGGTGTCGGTGACCGCCACCGCGGCGGCGTCCACGGCGTCACGCGCGTTCTGCAGGTCGACCAGCGCCTTGTTGACCTCTTCGCGCTTGCTCGCCACCACGTCGTCGAGCTGCTGCAGTTGCTGATCGGCGGCGGCGACCTGGTTGATCAGCGTGCCGACCTCGGACACTCCCGCGTCCACTTGCGCCCCGGCATCGGCGATCTGACCATCGCTCGGGTTCGGTGGGGCGGGCGGAACCGCTGCGGCGGCTCCCGCCGTCACGACCACGACAACCGAGACCAGCAACCCCATAGCGACCCAAAACGGCCGTCGAGCGCCGGCTTCACCGTTGCTCCGCATCGCACCTCCCAAGGACCCGACTACGGCTTCTCCTCACGAGCATCAGCCGAACCATCGGGCTCATTGGTCAGCAAATAGCTCTCTAAACACTTCTTCCCCATTCATGACCATTTGAACCGTACGACACATCCATCACCAAAGACACTCCGGCAACAGAATCACATTCGGGTAATTTGGGCATTGCCGGAAGATAGCCGGACAGGCGATAGGGTTTACCCTAAAGAAACAAACCGACCGTTAGGAAAATCAGCGCGGTGGCTACCCGCTAGTGCGCGACAGGTCGGCCACACCCAGATCCAACGACTCGACCGGGACGGATTACCGCGACGCTCGCCGGGACTTGATCCAGTACAGCCCACCGATCACAATGGCCGTCCCCACCAACAGCACACTGGTGATCACGGTCCAGGAGACGGCCTCGGGTCGCTCCAACTGATCCACGAACAGCCTGGCCGCCTGCGCGGGATGCGCCTGCTGACTCTTCGCGACGTCCTCGGCCCGCTCCAGCTTGACCCGGCTGATCGAATCGCTGTAGGTACCGACCCAGTCGTCACTGAGCACCACCACAGTTCCGTGCTCGGTCTTGCCGACGGCGGTGGCCAGGTCACGCAAATTGGAGTCGTGGCCCGGATTGCCGGGAATCACCACGACACTCAGTTCGATCCCATGGGATCGAGCGTCGGCGACGACCGCTTCGAGCCCCTGCTGATCCTCCCCCTTCGGGGTGGCCACATGGTTGTCGCCGATATCTTCCTTGATCGTGGCCAGGGCCTTGTCGTCGATACCTGGCGGCAGTTCGGCGCGCATGGGCGTGAAAACCGAGGTGTGCGAGACGGTCATCTTCCATCCGGTCTGTCGAGCCGCATCGGCACGCGAGGCGACGGGCATCCAACATTGCAGGGTGAGCAACGCTCTGAGCCGGTACATGCCCACCGGCCACCCCGACAACTCGAAAGCACAGTACGCGACGCGATAGTGCGAGACTGTTCTACGCCATGCAGTACGTCCCCCTAGCGTTTCACAGGACAAGCGTACTGTTAGACTCGAAGGTGCGAGGAGCCAGCGCCTTCCAGCGCTGGAGCCCTCCAAGACGTATAGAGCCACTGGCACAGCCCCGCCGGTGGCCACCCTCATAGACGAGCGGAGCTGACGTGACGCAAAGTATCGATACTTTCGGCGCCAAGGGCACCCTCGAGGTCGGAAGCAACTCTTACGAGATCTTCCGCCTCTCGGCCGTGCCCGGCACCGAGAAACTCCCCTACGCACTCAAGGTCCTCGCGGAGAATCTGCTCCGTACCGAGGACGGCGCCAACATCACCGCCGATCACGTTCGTGCCATTGCGAATTGGGATCCCTCGGCCCAGCCGAGCATCGAGATCCAGTTCACCCCGGCGCGCGTGATCATGCAGGACTTCACCGGCGTACCTTGCATCGTCGACTTGGCCACCATGCGCGAGGCTGTCGCGACCCTCGGTGGCGATCCGAACAAGGTCAACCCACTCGCGCCCGCCGAGATGGTCATCGACCACTCCGTCATCATCGACGTGTTCGGCCGCGCGGACGCCTTCGAGCGCAATGTCGACATCGAGTACTCCCGCAACGGCGAGCGCTACCAGTTCCTGCGCTGGGGTCAGGGCGCGTTCGACGATTTCAAGGTCGTCCCCCCGGGCACCGGCATCGTGCACCAGGTCAACATCGAGCACCTCGCGCGCACCGTCATGGTCCGCAACGGTCAGGCATACCCCGATACCTGTGTCGGCACCGACTCGCACACCACGATGGTCAACGGCCTCGGCGTATTGGGGTGGGGCGTCGGCGGCATCGAGGCCGAGGCCGCGATGCTCGGTCAGCCGGTCTCCATGCTGATCCCGCGCGTCGTCGGCTTCAAGCTGACCGGTGAGATCAAGCCGGGCGTCACCGCCACCGACGTGGTGCTCACCGTCACCGATATGCTGCGCAAGCACGGTGTGGTCGGCAAGTTCGTCGAGTTCTACGGCAAGGGCGTTGCTGAGGTTCCGCTCGCGAACCGCGCGACCCTGGGCAACATGAGCCCCGAATTCGGTTCCACCGCAGCGATCTTCCCCATCGACGAGGTGACGATCGACTACCTGCGCCTGACCGGGCGAAGCAACGACCAGCTGGCGCTGGTCGAGGCGTACGCCAAGGAACAGGGCATGTGGCACGACGCGGCCCACGAGCCCGCGTACTCGGAGTACCTGGAACTCGACCTCGGCGATGTGGTGCCGTCCATCGCGGGCCCGAAGCGCCCGCAGGACCGCATCCTGCTGAGCGATTCGAAGGTGGCTTTCCGCAAGGACATTCACAATTACACCAGCGATGCGGAGAGCGGCCCGGCCGCGAACACGCCGCACACCCATCTGGACGAGGCCATCGAGGAGTCCTTCCCGGCCAGCGATCCCGCGGTGCTGTCGTTCGCCGATGACGACGCGGTGCTGGTGCCGTCGGCCGCGAACGGCGCGACGGGTCGCCCGAGCAAGCCGGTCAAGATCTCCAGCGAGGAGTACGGCGACTTCGTGCTCGATCACGGCGCCGTGGTCGTCGCCTCGATCACCTCATGCACCAACACCTCCAACCCGTCGGTCATGCTCGGCGCGGCGCTGCTAGCACGCAACGCGGTCGAAAAGGGCCTGACCTCCAAGCCTTGGGTGAAGACCTCCATGGCGCCGGGCTCGCAGGTCGTCAACGATTACTACGACAAGTCGGGCCTGTGGCCCTACCTGGAGAAGCTTGGCTTCTTCCTGGTCGGCTACGGCTGCGCCACCTGCATCGGCAACACCGGCCCGCTGCCGGACGCCGTATCGAAGGCGATCAACGACAACGACCTGAGCGTCACCGCGGTGCTGTCGGGAAATCGCAACTTCGAAGGCCGCATCTCCCCCGACGTGAAGATGAACTACCTGGCCTCGCCGCCGCTGGTCATCGCCTACGCGCTGGCCGGAACGATGGACTTCGATTTCGAGGCCGACGCACTCGGCCAGGATTCCGATGGCAACGACGTCTTCCTGAAGGACATTTGGCCGTCCCCGAAGGAAATCCAGGACACCATCAATTCGGCCATCAGCCAGGACATGTTCGTCAAGTCCTACGCCGATGTGTTCAAGGGCGATGAGCGCTGGCGCAGCCTGCCCACCCCGGAGGGCAAGACCTTCGAGTGGGACGCCAAGTCCACCTACGTGCGCAAGCCTCCGTACTTCGACGGCATGCCGCAGACCCCGAGCCCGGTCACGGACATCAAGGGCGCGCGAGTGCTCGCGCTGCTGGGCGATTCGGTCACTACTGACCACATCTCTCCGGCTGGCAACATCAAGCCGGGCACCCCGGCCGCGCAGTACCTGGATGCCAATGGCGTCGAGCGCAAGGATTACAACTCCTACGGCTCGCGTCGCGGTAACCATGAGGTGATGATCCGCGGCACCTTCGCCAACATCCGGCTGCGCAATCAGCTGCTCGACGACGTCTCGGGTGGTTACACCCGCGACTTCACCCAGGATGGTGGCCCGCAGGCGTTCATCTACGACGCCTCGCAGAACTACCAGGCCGCGGGCATCCCGCTGGTCGTGCTCGGCGGCAAGGAGTACGGCTCGGGTTCCTCGCGTGACTGGGCCGCCAAGGGCACCAGCCTGCTTGGCGTCAAGGCCGTCATCACCGAGTCGTTCGAGCGCATCCACCGCTCGAACCTCATCGGCATGGGCGTCATCCCACTACAGTTCCCGGTTGGCGAGTCGGCCGCGTCGCTGAAGCTGGACGGCACCGAGACCTTCGATATCGAGGGCATCACCCAGCTGAACACGGGTGCGACGCCGCAGTCCTTGAAGGTCACCGCCACCAAGCCCAACGGTGACAAGATCACCTTCGACGCGGTGGTCCGGATCGACACCCCCGGTGAGGCCGACTACTACCGCAACGGTGGCATCCTGCAGTACGTGCTGCGCAACATGATTGGTGCAGGTGCATAATTGCGGCTGGCGCCGCGGGTTCGGAGCCTCGTAACCCCGCATCCGAGCGCTCGAGACTCGCGCCTTCGGCGCATGCGCTTCGAGCGTTCGGATGTGGGGCGGCCCCGAACGGGCTCGCAGGACTCGCCTCGTGCGGGTTGCGAGTGCAATCATGAACCCCTGCTCCGGGGCTTTGCCGGGGCGGGGGTTCGTTCTAACCCGCCGTTGGAGGAGCAGCCGTGCCCAAGGTCAGTGACGATCACCTCGCCGCCCGGCGGAGTCAGATTCTCGATGGGGCGCGGCGCTGCTTTGCCGAATACGGCTATGAAGGCGCCACCGTGCGCCGCCTCGAGGAAGAGATCGGTCTGTCGCGTGGCGCGATCTTCCACCACTTCCGCGACAAGGACGCGCTGTTTCTCGCGCTGGCTCAGGAAGACGCCGAGCGCATGGCCGATGTCGCTGCCAACCAGGGCATCGTGCAGGTAATGCGCGATATGCTCGCCCATCCCGAGCAATTCAATTGGCTCGGTACGCGTTTGGAGATCGCGCGCCGACTGCGCACCGATCCGGAATTCCGTGCGGGCTGGACGCAACGCTCGGCCGAGCTGACCGCCGCCACTTTGGCGCGACTGGAACGGCGCAAGGCCGCGGGCGCCCTGCGCGACGACGTCCCCACCGATGTCCTGCTCGGCTACCTCGACTTGGTGCTCGACGGCCTGATCGCCCGCATCGCCTCCGGCCACACCAATGAAAACCTCACCGCGGTACTGGATCTCGTCGAAGCCTCGGTGCGCCGCCGGGACAACTAGCACCTCACCCGTCGCGTTCGAGGCTCTCCAGTAGCCGTCGCGCGATCCGATCGAGTTCGCGGCGGTCCTTTCCCGAAAGTACCGACAGGATCCGGGTTTCGTTCTCGGTGTGCGCGACAACGACGGTGTCGATCAGCGCCCGGCCCGGCTCGGTGAGGGCGACCCGCACGGCGCGGCGATCTTCGGTATCGGCGATGCGCCGGACCAGGCCCGCGGATTCGAGACGGTCGAGCCGTCCGGTCATGCCTGCTCGCGACAGCATCAGGGTGTCGGCGAGCACCGAGGGGTTGAGCTCGAACGGTTCACCTGAACGGCGCAGTGCCGCAAGCACATCGAACTCACCGCGCTGCAACCCGTGTGTGGTGAAGACCGCCTCTATCTCCTGCTGCGCAATGGTGAACAGCCTGCCGAGGCGTCCGATCACGGCCATCGCGTCGAGCTCGAGGTCGGGTCGTTCACGCTGCCACTGCGCCACGATCGCGTCGACGGAGTCTGATTTCATCTCGGTCATGGACAACATTCTATTCGACGGCATATAGTTCGATAGAGAATAATTAACCATCGAATCAAATTCGGAGGACACCGTGACCAGCACGACCGCTCGCTACGCCATTCGCCAACCGCAAGATGCCGAGACCTTGACGACCGGCGCGGTCACCGCGCGACTGCTGATCGACTCGAACGAGGCGGGCGGCGCGGTGAGCCATCTCGAGGTCAGCATGGACACCGGCGCCGATGGGGCGGCACCGCATTTCCATACCAAGTCCGACGAGCTGTTCTACGTCGCGGACGGCGAGCTGCAAGTCCTGGCGGGCGATGAGATCGTCACGGTCGGCGCGGGCGGATCAATCGTGGTCCCCAGGCTCATGCCGCATGCCTTCGGCGCGACCCCGAATAGCTCGGCACGAATCCTGATCGCCCTGATGCCGGCGGTGGAACGCTTCGGATACTTCAGATTGCTGGACCGACTGGCCAGAGGTGACGCAACCTTCGAAGACCTCGTGGCGTCCCAGGACAAATTCGACAACCATTTCGTTGACGCACCGACCTGGTGGCAGGAGCGCAATGCGAACAGGCGTTGAATGTGGCACTCACATCATCGAATTCGGGAACGATCCCGACGCGGGCATACGTCCGCCATGACATGACCTTCTCCGTTCCCGTCGTTGCGCGCGGCTATGAGCTCGATACGCTCGACCACCTCAACCTGGCCGTATACCTGCAATACACCGAGCGCGCCCGCTGAAAGTGCCACGGGTGGCCGGCCTCGACCAGGAGACCGAGGACCGGTGCCGGACCGGTCATACTCGAGACAACCATCAAGTATCGGCACGAGTTGCGCGCGGAGTACGAAATCACTGTCAGCTGCGAATTCGATTGATAGCCGGGCAAATTCTTCGCATCCGGCAGGAGATTCACAAGCTCGACGACACCCTATCCGCGGAGATTTCCCGCGTCAGCGGAGTCTTGGACCTCACCGCACGTAAGCTAATCGACTCCCCTGGTGAGCGTTTCCGCAGCCTCGCCGACCTACCGGAGCTACTGAATCTGTAGATCCGGCGGGTTCACGAACCGGTTCGACATCAATGCTTCGGCCGTCCACCGGATGGGACAAAATGCACGGCCGCCAACCTCGAGCAATACGTCACGGCGATTCATTAGCCGGACGATTGCTAGATGTTGTACCTTCATGTGCCGAAAATCTTTTGGCTCAAGCGCATCCCGGGCCTTATCCGGTTTGCCAGCAGTCACGAAATCTGCCGATCCGGGCCGCCAGAAGCCCGTTGCACGGTATGCTGCAGACCACGCTCGGGGGCCCTGGCAAATCGCGAGCAGATCGGAGAACCCCATGACCGACGCCATCCATCTTCCCGGTACCGCGCCGACTGATGACCGCGTCCCCGCATTGCAGGGCCTGCTGGTGGCCGAGTCGGAGCGCGATATCAGCGTGCGGGTCACCGAGGGGACATGGACGTTCCATCGGGATGATGTGCTGCGCGTCCTGCCTGATGGGCATGCCGCCGGTTCCGACGGTCGCCCGGTTCTGGTCGACATCCGCCCCGGCGCCACCGCCGACTTCACCCGGCGCCTGCGCATCGAGCTCGTCGAACGACCGATGACCCTGGCCGCCGAACCGTCGCTCGCGCTGGGAGATGAACTGCTGCAACAACTCACCGCGTCGTGGTCCGATTCACTCGAACTCGTCGACTCCGCCGGCCCGGGCAGCGCCACGTTCACCTACTGCCAGACCAAATCGCTCTATAGCAGCGACGACGGCATCAACTGCGACAGTCTCGACTGAACGGGACTGTCGCATGGCGACGCGCCGCACCGGCTCGGTTCTAATCGTTTCCGAATCCGATGACCTACACGCCGCCGCGATGGCGGCGACATTACGAGAACACCACGGGCTCAGCCCAATCCAGCTAGACCTGCGCGATTTTCCGAGCGAATCCGGTAGCTTCCGGCTCGACAGTTTCGGCACGGCACGCTCGATGTCGCATGTGATCGGCCTCGACGATGTCCGGTCGGTGTGGTGGCGACGCCCGCACCCGGCGCGAGTGCCGGCCGGGGTGCGCGCCGACGACGACGCCTACCGTCAAGCCGAATGCGATGGATTCATCCAGGGCATGCTCTGGTCAATTCCGGCGAATTGGATCAACGATCCAGGCGCCGACCGCATGGCCGCGCGCAAGATCGTGCAACTACAGACCGCGCAGCGGGCCGGATTCGCGATTCCGGAGACGCTGATCACCAACGATCCGGACGAGGCCCGCAGTTTCGTCGAATCCCGTTCGGGCGCAGTCGTTTATAAGCGCACCGGCACCGGGCGTGCCGAGTTCGCCGAGACCAGGATCATCACCAGGACCGACTTCGGCAGGCTCCCGAGTATCCGCTCTTCACCGACCACCTTCCAGGACTACGTGGAGGCCGTATACGACCTGCGTGTCGTCTGGGTCGACGGTGTCGCATGGACGGTGCGCATCGACTCTCAGGCCGGCGTCGGACGCGTCGACTCGCGCCTTGACACCAGCGTCGACTTCGTTCCCGACAGCCTGCCCGCCTCGGTCAGCAAGTCGATGGCCATGCTGATGGGCGCGCTCGGCCTGAGCTTCGGCGTGCTGGATCTGCGATTGGGGATCGACGGCGAGTACTACTTCCTCGAGGTCAACCCGCAGGGGCAGTTCGCCTACCTGGAGATCAAGACCGGATTGCCGATCTTCCGAAGCCTGGGCAACCTGCTGATGCACGCAGACGGCGCGGTCCTCGGTTATTGAGCGCTACTGAGCCTTGCGCCGATTCGCGCCCCCCCGGCCACGGAGTTGCACATGCGACTCCACCAGCACGTTGTGAATGAAGCCGTAGGAGCGGCCGGTGGACCGGGCCAGCGAACGAATGCTGGCACCAGCCTCGTACTGCTTCTTCAATTGGCTCTGTAGCCGATCGCGTGACTTTCCCGTGACGCGTGTGCCCTTACCCAATGGGGCCTTTACTTGTGTGGGCCTGTCGCTCATGGCTTCCTCCGAGTCGCCGAGCCGCGTCATTCAAGGCTAAGCACTCAACGAGCCGTGATCAACAGGTCCGTGTGATGAAACTCACGCAAGCTGAATAAGTTCCAAATATTCCTGCGACCAGTGGTCCTCGGTGCCGTCCGGCAGCAGGATTACCCGCTCTGGATTCAGCGCCTCGGCAGCGCCCGGATCGTGGGTCACGAGCACCACAGCACCCGCGTAACTGCGCAATGCGTCCAGTACCTGCTCACGCGATACCGGATCCAAGTTGTTGGTCGGCTCGTCCAGCAGCAACACGTTCGCCGCCGAGGAGACCAGACCGGCAAGCGCGAGACGGGTCTTCTCACCACCGGACAGGGTGCCAGCGGGCTGATCGAGTTGCGGGCCGGTGAACATGAAGGCACCGAGCAGGCTACGTAGTTCCTGTTCGCCGGCATCCGGGGAGGCGTGCCGGATGTTCTCCCAGACCGACGCGTTGTCGTCGAGGGTGTCGTGTTCCTGGGCGAAGTACCCGACCTTCAGGCCACGCCCCGTTTCGAGACCACCCGAATCCGGTGTTTCGACACCCGCGAGCAGCCGCAGCAGCGTCGTCTTACCGGCACCGTTGAGACCGAGCACGACGACTCGGCTGCCCTTATCGATAGCGAACTCGACACCGGTGAAGATCTCGAGCGAGCCGTACACCTTGGTCAGGCTGTTCACCATGAGTGGCGTCTTGCCGCAGGGCGCGGGCTCGGGGAACTTGATCCGCGCCACCTTGTCGGCGACGCGCACGTCATCCAGTTCAGCGATCAATCGGTCGGCGCGCTTGGCCATATTTTGTGCCGCAGTGGCTTTGGTGGCCTTCGCACCGAGCTTGGCGGCCTGCACACGCAGTGCGCTCGCCTTCTTCTCGGCGTTGGCACGCTCCCGGCGGCGGCGCTGCTCGTCGGTGGCGCGCGCGTCGAGATACTTCTTCCAGCCCATGTTGTAGATATCGGCCTCGCCGCGCACCGCGTCCAGGAACCACACCTTGTTGACCACGTCGCCGAGCAGCTCGGCATCGTGGCTGATCACGATGAGCCCGCCGTCATGGTTCTGGAGGAAACCGCGCAGCCAGGTGATGGAATCGGCGTCGAGGTGGTTGGTCGGCTCATCGAGCAGCAGAATCGTGTCGGAGCGACCACCGCTGCCATCGGAGGCGGCAAAAAGGATGCGCGCCAACTCGATTCGGCGCCGCTGACCACCGGAGAGGGTGCGCAGCGGCTGTCCGAGTACCCGGTCGGGCAGGCCGAGGCTATTGCAGATGCGGGCCGCCTCGCTTTCGGCGACGTAACCGCCGAGCGCCGAGAACCGCTCCTCGAGGCGTCCGTATTTGCGTACCGCGCGGTCGCGTTCGGTGTCGTCGGCGACCTCGGCCATCAACGCCTGCTGCTTCTCCATATCACGCAGCAGGGCATCGAGTCCGCGAGCGGAGAGAACACGGTCGCGGGCGAGCACGTCCAGGTTGCCCTCGCGTGGATCCTGCGGCAGATAACCGATATCGGTGGAGCGCAGGATCTTCCCGGCGTAGGGCTCCCCCTCGCCGGCGAGGATGCGCAATGTCGTGGTCTTGCCCGCGCCATTGCGCCCGACCAGTCCGATCCGGTCGCCGGCCTGTACCCGAAACGCCGGCCCCGGGGCCGACAGCAGGGTGCGGACTCCGGCCCGGACCTCCAGGTCCGTCGCGGTGATCACAGGCTTCTCCTCGGATACATGGTGCTGATCGGCTGCTGACTCGATTGCGCGATGCGATACGCACAAGAACCGCCGATTTTACCTGGCCCGCGCGACGCCCCCGACACCGAGCAAGCCAGGTGTGACGACGGTAACGTCGCACCCGACGCTCGAGACCTGAATGATGCGACCGCTGCCTTGTTCGCGCGGGATCGCGATCACCGCCTGGGTGACCGGGAGCGGCCCCGAACCCGTAGGTATCGAACTGCGGCGAAGTTCGTCCCGGCTCGCCCACATTCGCCCCAGCGCCGTTCAGGACACGGCCCGATGCTGCCGACCACCCGAACGACTGTTTCGACGGTGCCTGACCGTAGCGGAATGCGCGGCAGGCGTTCGTGCGACGACGAAGTATTTTCGTTCAGCTTCATATGCGATTCGACTTCTCGAGCTTTACGGCCGATCCGCAATTCTCTTGTTGCCACGTCCAGGAGAGCGGTATTGCCGAATTCGCAAGACAGAACGCAAATCTTCCGGTGAGACAATTCGCGACGAAATAATAGGCGAACCGAGCAGTTGCATTTCGTCACGCGGCCTCGGCGCCGGCATACCGGACTCGCGGAGCGGAGTGGTCCGCGCGCAACACCGGCACGTTGGGCTACCCTCAGCGTCGTGGAGGTGGAGATTTATACCGATGGTGCCTGTAGTCCGAATCCTGGTCCGGGTGGTTGGGGGGCGGTGCTCCGTTATGGTCGGCACGAAAAGGACATGTACGGCAGCGATTCGGGGCCCACGACCAATAATCGGATGGAGCTGACGGCGCCGATCCGGGCGCTGGAGAGTCTCACGCGACCGTCCGCGGTGCGAATCTACACCGACAGCACCTATGTTCGCGACGGCATTACGGCATGGCTGCCGAAGTGGCGGGCCAATGGCTGGCTGACGTCGAAGAAGGAGCCGGTCAAGAACGCCGATCTGTGGCAGGAACTCGCCGCGGCGTGCGCGCCACACGAGATCGAGTGGAAATGGGTGAAAGGGCACGCCGGGCACCCGGAAAACGAGCGGGCCGATCAGTTGGCCGTTCGCGGATCGCGGGAAGCGGGCGGCGCGCACGAGCAGCCCGGAAAACCCGCCGTGCGCGACCGCGCCGTCCGGACGTGAGGCTCGAACTTCTTCGCTATCTCCACGTCGCCGCCGAGATGGATATCTCTCGTGCCTGCGCATCAGCGGACCACCCCGTACACGCCCTGGCGCAACGGGAAAGCGGAGAGGTGCAACCGGATCCTGACCGAGGAGTTCCTCATTACGCGCGCGAATGGACCTCTGAGGAGGCGGCGGCTGTCGATTGCGCGGGGGTCGCAGTGTCCAGGATCGGGCGCGGACGCGGGTCGATGTAGCGTGCCATCACATGAGTACCGATCTGTTGGGCAAGAGTGCACTGGTCACCGGCGCGAGCCGAGGCATCGGCAAGGCTGTGGCAGCCGAGTTGCTGAGCCGCGGAGCGAACGTGCTGATCACCGCTCGCAAGCAGGAACCACTGGACGAGACGGCGGGTGAGTTGCGTGCCCTCGGTCATCAGGGTGAGGTCGTCGCGCTGGCGGGCAATTCCGGTGACGCCAATAGCCGCACGGCGGCGGTCGCTCGCGCGGTCACCGAATTCGGCTCGCTGGACATTCTGATCAATAACACCGGCATCAACCCGGCCTACGGCTCGCTGATGGACGCCGACCTCGATGCCGTCCGCAAGATCTTCGACGTCAATGTCGTTGCCGCGCTTGGTTATGTACAGGAGGCATACAGGGCGTGGATGCGTGATAACGGCGGCGCGGTGGTAAATGTCGCCAGCGTCGCGGGCATCCGATCCTCCGGTGTGATCGCGGCGTACGGCGCGTCGAAGGCCGCGCTGATCCGGCTCACCGACGAACTGGCCTGGCAGCTGGGCCCCAAGATACGGGTCAACGCGGTCGCGCCCGGCGTGATCAAGACGAAGTTCGCCGACGCGCTGTACTCCGCGGACGAGGACGCCGCCGCACAGGTGTACCCGTTGAAGCGGCTCGGCGCGCCGGAGGACGTGGCGAAGCTGATCGGGTTCCTGGTCTCGGATGAGGCCGCGTGGATCACGGGCGAGACCGTCCGCGTCGACGGCGGACTGTTGTCCACCGGCGGGATCTGAGCTCTACCGACCAACCGAGGGCCGCGCGGCGAATGCCACACGGCCCTCGATCTTTTCGTACCGTCAGACCCGGGCCGGCCGAGGTCGGATTTCCTCGCCGGAGACAGTCGGCGCGGCCCCACCTTCATTGAATCCGAAGCGCTCGTGCAGCTTTTCGAGCGGTCCTGGCGCCCACCAGTTCCAGTCGCCGAGCACTTTCATCACGGCAGGCAGCAGGAAACCACGCACCAACGTTGCATCGACGAGCACGGCCAGCGGGAGGCCGATGCCGAATGCCTTCATGAAGGTGATGTCGGAGGCCAGGAATCCGAGGAATACCAACGAGATCAGCACCGCGGCGGCCGTGACGATCCGGCCGATCCGTTCCAGGCCGAAGGCCACAGCGGCGTCGTTCTTGCCGGTGCGTTCGTACTCCTCGAGAATGCGCGACAGCAGGAACACCTGATAGTCCATGGCCAGGCCGAAGGCGACACCGAACAACATGACCGGCACCGTCGGGGGCAGATCGCCGGTGACGGTGAAACCGAGCAACCCGGCGAAGTGCCCGTCCTGGAAGACCCAGACCAGCGCGCCGAAGGTCGCGGTCAGGCTCAATACGCTCAACACGATCGCGACCAGCGGCAACACCACACTGCCGGTCAGCAGGAACAGCACGATCAACATCACGATGACCACGAAGCCGAGCGCGATCGGCAGTGCCGCCGTCACCGAATCCAGGGCATCGGCGTTGGCCGCGGCGATGCCGCCGACCAGCACCCGTGACGGCGACGCGACGGCACGTACATCGCTCGCCACTCGATCCAGCGTGCCCGGATCAGCGGTATCCGGCAGCACTGACAGATACGCGGCATCGGACATGCCGAACCGCTTGTGCTGCTCGTTCGGCGCAACGAGCAGGCCGCCGTGGGAATAGCTACCGGTGGCGGTGTCGACGCGCGCGACATTGTCGACCTGCGAGAGCTCGCGTGCGTAGTCGTCGAGTCCGGACGCGCTGTCGGGCAGCACCGCGAACAGGGCGTTGGAATCGGTCGCGGTGAAATCGTGCTGAATGATCTCGGTGACCTGCCGGTTGTTCATCGACTCCGGCAGCGCCCGCTCGTCGGGGAAGCCGAGCTTGACGCCGAGGAACGGGGTTCCGAGCAGTAGCAGCAAAGCCGTGACGGCCAATCCGATCGGTATCGGCTTTCGCATGACGAACAGCGCGAGCCGATGCCAAAAGCCCTCGCCGGGAGCGGGTCTCGGCGCCCGGAGGAACCAGCCGAGCTGTCCGCTGTCGATGCGGGTGCCGACCAGGAACAGGATCGCGGGCAATACCGTCAGCGCGACGGTCGCCGCGATAACGGCGACCGCGAGCCCCGCGTAGCCCATCGACCGGACCGCGAGCAAGGGGAAGAACAGCAGCCCGGATAGCGCGACACCGACTGTGACGGCGGAGAAGGCCACGGTCCGGCCCGCCGAACGCATGGTGGCGGTGACAGCGGGACCCGGTTGCGCGCCCGCGGCCAATTCGTCGCGGAACCGGTTGATGATCAGCAGGCTGTAGTCGATCGCCAGGCCCAGCCCGAGCAGCGTCGCGACATTGGTCGCGGTCGCGGCGAGGTCGGTGACCAGGGTGATCAGCCACAGCGCCCCCATGGTGATCATCACGGTGATCAGGGCAACGACCAGCGGAAGGCTTGCGGCGACCAGCCCACCGAATACGAACAGCAGCGCGATCAGGGTGATCGGGAAGGCGATCGATTCGCCGACCACGGCGTCCTTCTCGCTCTGTTTCACGGTCTCGTGCAACAGCATCGCGTATCCGCCGACGCGGACGTCGAGGACACCGTGGTTACCGCCGTAGGTGTCGGCGAGCCCGCCGACCTGCCGGTCCACATCGGCCTCGGCGCCCAGGATGCTGGCGACGATCAGTCCCCTGGTGCCGTCGGTGCTCAGCAACGCGGATGGGTTGCCGTCGGCCCAGTAGGACGCGACGCCGGAAACGTTGGGCTCGCTGCGCAGCCGTTTGGTCAACTCGGTTGCGGCGGTGACCGTTTCCGGATCGTCGACCGGCTTCGACGGCTGCACCAGCAGCACAAAGTTGGGTGACGCCTGACCGAAGGTGTCACGCAAAATCTCGGTGGCCTGGCTGGATTCGCCATCGGGGTCGGAGTATCCGCCGCCCTGCACCCGGTCGAACAGCGTCGAGCTGAGAATGCCCAGCACCAATGCCGCTACCGCGAACACGCCCAGGATCTGCCGGCTACGCCGCCGGGTCCGTTCGAACACTGCCATTCCCCTAACTCCTTATGCCGCAGCGCATCCTGCGACACCACGCCCGGCGGTCGCCTGGCCGTGAACACGCCTCGGACACCCGACCTCGGCGAACCAGCGCGCCGATCATCGCGGATTCGCCACGACACCGGGCAGCCGATACGCCTGATGGTTCGGGCGCTGGCATCGGCGCACCGAGATCCTAACAACCCGATCAGCAAACCCGGTGAGCGAGAACACAATTCCCGGACAACACCGCGACTGCCTCCGCTCCAGCCGTCGAAACCGGTCACTGCCTGGAGGTTTCGGATCGAACTCGCCAGGGACCCACGACGGATCGGTTCCGCGTCGCCGAGACTTATGAAAAGGATCACCGCCGGTTCGGCGAACTGTTACCGGACGCAGGCGACAGGCGTGGCCGGAACTAGACTCGGCGGCAACGCACCCGACGAAAGGCAGTGAGGCGCACGGATGCGGCGACCACTTTGGCGGTGTACGACGCGAGGCACGGCGTGACCGCGGATGTCATTGTGTGCGGGCTCGGTCCCGCAGGACGAGCGCTGGCACATCGCTGCCTCGCCCATGGCCTTTCGGTCACGGCTATCGATCCATTCCCGGATCGGTACTGGACGGCGACCTACGGTGCGTGGGAGGACGAGCTGCCGGGATGGCTGGACCCGGCGGCGGTGGCGGTGGCGGTGGATCGGCCGACCGCCTGGGGCAGTGATTCGCATCGGATCGAACGCAGGTACACCGTGCTCGACACTATGCGGCTGCACGATTGCCTCGGCGTCGACGGTGCTCGAGTGATCGCCGATCGGGTCATCGGTATCGATCGTGGCTCGGTGCGACTGCGCTCCGGCGCGCAGGTGCGCGGTGCGCGGATCATCGACGCGCGTGGCATCGGCCGCTCGCCCGCGCTGGCCGAACAGACCGCCTATGGTGTCATAGTCGCGGCCGACCGCAGCGAAACACTGTTCATGGATTGGCGCCCGGACAATGGCGCACACCCGGACGCGCCGCCGTCATTTCTGTACGCGGTGCCCTTGGGTGGCGACGCGATGCTGCTGGAGGAGACCTGTCTGGCCGGGCGGCCCGCGCTTGACGGCGCGGTACTGCAAGACCGGCTCGAACACCGATTGCGGTCGCGTGGCATCGAACTCAGCGGCAGCGAACCGGTCGAGCGGGTGCGCTTCCCGGTGCAGGGCGGGCGGCCCGGACGTAGCAGGTTCGGCGCGGCGGGCGGTTTCACCCATCCCGCCACCGGATACAGCGTCGCCGCGGCGCTCGCGGCCGCCGATACCGTCGCGGCGGGAGCGTCGGCGTGGCCGGTGACCGCGCGTGCGGTGCGGGCGCTGCGAATTGCCGGACTACGCGCACTACTCGACCTTCCACCCGTTGATATTCGGCTCTTCTTCGACGCATTCTTCGCGTTGCCTCCGGAGCTGCAGCACGCCTATCTATCCGGCCGAACCGATCTGCGCGGCACCGTCGATGCGATGCGAACACTCTTCGCCGGACTGCCCCCGCGATTGCGGCGCCGAATCGCCGCCGCAACGCTGCGAATTCCCCTTCGCTCACAACTTCGAATGGCTTCCGCCATCATTGGGTGATGCGATCGATCCGCAAATGGGTTCACTAGTGACCCACACAAGACACCATCGCCTCGACGAGGTCGCATATAAAACCCGCAGGTAGACGGCGAATATCTAACGGCCCCGCCGCGGGCCTGCACCACGTTCGACAATTCCTCCGTAACCACAGACCGTCCACAGAACGTCCGCGTCATACCTCTGTCGAGTCAGACCGTGAACGGGCGGTGGACATATCGCGAGCAAGTCAGCCACACCGGCGACAGACAGTTGACGAGTCACCCCGCCCGGTCACCTGCGGGACGTTACGGGGTAGCGAACCCCGCCCACGAACCGCTGCGAATAGATAAGTCGACGGTTCAGTCCTGTCTGTCGCGATGTCGATTACTCCGGCCATGCGCTGTTGCGGATGATGTCGACGAAATCCTGGCGGACGAAGGTCGGATCGAAATGAGCCAGGACGTCGTCGTTCATCGTTCCGAATGTCGTATCGGGACGGTCGGCCATCCCTCGATTGAAGGCCCGCAGGATCTTGTTCTTGAAGTCCGGTCGCGGATGCGCCGCCAGCACCTCGGCTCGCTGCGCATCGGTGATCTCGTCGAGACCCAAACCCAGAACATCGGTTTCGACGCCCAGCGTCACCACCGCAACCTCCGGTGCGAGATGGTGCGGCACTTCGGGAGTGGTGTGCAATGCGATCGCCAGCCAGACGTCGCGGACCTCCTGCTCCGAACGACCGTGGCGGAGAAGGAAACTCCGTGCCGCCTCGGCGCCGTCGAGCTCGAATCTCCGGGTCTTGTCGGCGTAGGTCGACACCAGTCCGAGGTCGTGGAAAAGACTTCCCACGTAAGCCAGTTCGGGATCGAGATCCAGTCCGCGTGCGGCAACCTTCAATGAACCCCACAGATACACCCGGCGTGAGTGGTTGTAGAGCGTCTCGTCGGCGGCCTGCAGGACGATTTCAGTCGCGTCGTGCACGAGGTCAGTCTCGGGGATGAGCACCCCGGCAATGAATTCTGACATTCGCAACTCCTGGTCCATCTGTCCAATTGACAGCTCCCAGTGTTGTCGCCGAATTCACCGGTGGACACCACTCAGACCGACCGGTACCCCACGGATCCGGACCTGTGGATGTCAGTCCTCCAAGGTGCCGTGAGGCCGTGAGCCGACATCGGCGGTGCCGAATCGGTCGCGATACTGGCTGGGTGAGACACCGAAACGTGCCACAAAGATACGGCGCATAGTCTCGGAACTACCGAATCCTGCCGCGCGAGCAGCTGCCGACACGGTGTGGCCGGCGTCCAGCAGCACCTTGGCGTGGTCGAGGCGCACTCGCTCGACATACCGTGCCGGAGTGGTGTCCAGCTCGCCGGCGAACAGCCTCGCCAGATGCCGTGGTCCGACGCCCACACGGGCGGCCAGTGAGTTGATGCTGTGGTCGAGCGCGGGCTGCGCCGAGATCAGATCGACAACGGTCCGCAGGGCCGGGGTCCGCGGGGGCCGGACCTGCAGCGGCGCGGAGAACTGCGACTGGCTCCCGGGCCGTTGCATGAACATGACCAGGTTGCGTGCGACGTCGCGAGCGAGGTCCGCGCCGTGGTCGCGCTCGACCAGTGCGAGCGCGAGGTCCATGCCGGCCGTCACGCCGGCCGAGGTGAAGACACCGTTATCCTCAATAAACAGTGCGTCGGGTTGCACCTGGACATCGGGGTAGGTCCGAGCCAGCAGCCCCGCATGGCGCCAGTGAGTGGTGGCCCGGCGGCCCGACAGCACTCCGGCCGCTGCGAGCGCGAACGACCCGGTACAGATGGACACCATTCGCCGGGTGTGGGGCCGTAGGTGCTCGATCGCGGCGATCAGAGGGGGCGGGACAGGACGCTCGACGAGACAGTCCCCGCCGGCGACCACCACGGAATCGGAATCCCCGCAGTCGGCGACCGCATCGGCGGCAACCTCCATCCCGTTCGACGTGACCACCGGGCCGCCCGAAATGGACACATACGCCAGGCTGTACACGCCGCCGAGGAGGTTCGCCTCGGCGAAGACCTCCGCGGGTCCGGTCACATCCAACATCTTCATGCCGTCGAACATCACGAACACCACGCGCCGATCACCTGCCATAGATCCTCCTCCGCGTATGAGACCCTGAACCAGGCCTCACTCGCGGCCTGAAACCACAACAACCCGCGAGTCAATCAGATCCGGGGCAGTCCCGATCCATACCCAAGCCCTCCTGGCCCTAGCTCGGCGTCTCGTCGACGTGTTGTGGGCGTTGCTGCGCGACGGTCGTGAATTCACCCTCGACAACCCGGTTCCAGTCGCTGCCGCGGCTTGACACGGTCATTGAGAGTCCTTTCGTGGCCCGGTGGCGGGTGTGATCATGCGACCGGTGGCAGAAGCTTGTCGTCGATGAGGGACTGGAGCGCGCCACGGAACGCGTCCTCGGTGTCGAGGGTGCGACTGAATCCGGCCTGACGCAGTTTGATGGTGCTGACGAACGCCACGGGACCAGCGGGAGCACCGTAGGCAACGACGAAGTCCAAGTGCTGGTCCCCCAGGCCGACCAGCTCGTACAGGTCGCGGGACCGCAGGCCGTACTTCTCGACGATCTGGTCCCATACGCCGACGTTCTCGGCGATATAAGCGGCGACACTGGTCGGCTCGTCCGGACCGGTTGTGGCGCCGAGCGTTTCGGCCAGACCCGGCCAGAGGTTGCGCCACTCGAAGACGTCGCCGTTGGTGATGTTGAAGGCCTCGTTCGCGGCTGCCGGTGCCGTCGCTGCCCACACCATGGCGTCGGCGACCAGGCTCGCGTCCGCGGCCTCCCACACGAAGGACGGGCCGCCGGGAAAGGCGAACGGTTCGCCCTTCTCGCGGCGGATGGCGGCGTAGACGCCGATCGCCGGGATCACGTTCAGCGCACCGGGAGTCGGGCCGGTCACCAGCTGCGGACGCAGCGCGGTGTAAGTGAAGCCGTGCTCCTTGCCCATCCGCGCGACCAGCTCTTCGTGGTCGAAGAAGAAGTTCGGGTGGTCGTGCCGGGCGTCGCGCTCGCGGGCCGGGATCGGGATGGGATGCAGGTGGACGCCGTAGATCTTCGTGCCCTGCAAGATGCTGATGTGCCGAAAACTACTGGCGGCGTGGATGATCGGGTCGAGCACGTTGCTCAGCATCGCGTTGTTGGTGGCTATCTGGTCGGTGCTCGACCAGCCCTGGACCAGCTCATGCTTCTCGTAGATGGCGGTGTAGGCGATGTGGGTGACATCGGTGAGCTGCCTGAACGCGGCGTGGGACGCCTGCCTGTCACGCAGGTCGACCGGCAGGAACTGGATGTCCCTGCCGCTGGGCAGCTTCGGGCGGCGGCGGGAGACGCCGATGACATCCCATCCGGCGTCGAGGAACTTCTCGACCGCCGCCACTCCCAGCAGACCGCTGGCACCGGTCACGAGCACCTTATTCTTCGGCATACTTTTTCTCCTCTTCCTTCCCGTAGATCGATAGCGCTGGTGCTGAACGGGTTTCGGGTTACTGCTGGTACGCCAGGTCGGCGGCGGTCAGGCCTTCGAGTGCCATGCCGTAGGGCACGCCCTCGACGATCCGGCGCAGCAGGCGCTGGTTGAGGGTCTGCTTCTGCAGCGACCGGTACAGGCGCGGCTTGCCGGCCAGGCTGCGGGCGAGCTCGAGACCGCGGACGTATGCCCGGTCGTGGGTCACGACCTCGTTGACCACACCCCACTGCTGGGCAGTGGCGGCGTCGATGGTCTCGCCGGTCCACAGCAGCCACTTGGTGCGGGCGGTGCCCACGGCCTCCTCCCAGACGACCTGAAGGCCGTCGCCGGCGGTGATGCCGAACGCGTGGTGCGGGTAGTCATCGTAGGTGGCCCGCTCGGATGCGACGTGGATGTCGGTGAGCAGCAAGTACTCCGAGTGCACCGTCGCCGGCCCGTTGGCCACGCCGATCACTGGCATGGGCAGCGACAGCAGCCGCTGCAGGACGTTCAGACCCTCCGCCCGGGCCTTCTCCCACGCCTGCGGCTTGAAGATCTCGCCGAGGCTCGGGCCGTCGATCTGGTTCATGAACACGTCACTGGTGCCGACGAGGACCATCGCCTTGTTGTCGGGGTCCAGTGCGATCTCCTCCAGGGCGTGCGGAAGGTCCTCGTGTGTCTGCCCGGTGAAGACGATCGGGCCGCCGTCGGTATGGAAACGCATCGTCAGGATGCCGTCGTCGGTGCGGTCGAATGCCAGGTTCTCGTACTTGCCGAAATAGGCCGGAGTAGTCATGATCGGTCCTCCTTGTCGGTGTTCTCAGGATGTGTCGCCTGCTATCCGGCGGACGGGTGGACTGTGGTCAGAAGCCGGGGAAGAGGGCGTGCAGGTCGTCAAGGGTGATCGGGCCGGTAGCGGCGACTTCGTCGTCCGGGCGGCTGCGGCCGTAGACCAGGCACCTCGGCGGGTCCGCGCAGCGTCGAGGTCGGGTCGGCGGGCTCGGCGCGTTCACCTTCGCGCCGCCGGACTGGTCGCAGCCGATCCCCGACACCTGGTTCCCGCTCGCCGGGAACCCCCTCATCCGCAGAACATGGGCCAGCTGGCGGGCCAGCTCCCACCGCCGCGACTTGGCCCGTCTCGTCGGCGCACTCGACCACGGCTGAGAACACGGCCCGTCCTAGACCGCGGCCGCGATCTAGGACGGCTGACGGATTTCGGTGACGATCGTGTACAACTCGATGATCACTCCGCCCTCGGTGCGGGCGATGTCCATGCCGCTAACCACCGGCGGTTCACCGATGGGCCCATAGTGGAAGGCGAGTTGGCCGATGTCGTCGAGTTCCACGGCAGGGCCCGCGGTCCGGAATGCCCAGTCCGGATTCTCGGCCCGCAACTCCTCGGCGCGACGTTCGAGGTCTTTGCGCCCGTGCACCTTTCGGTCCGGTTCGTGCCACACCACATTCTCGGCATAGGTCTCGGCGGCAGCCGTAGCGCGACGAACCGAGTCCGGCTCGTTGAAGACATCGAGAAGATTGCGCCGCATGAGCTCGGCTGGAGAACTGGTCACAGCTGATCCTTTCGGGCAAGTCGCCTCTGGAGTTCATGCTGAGAGTTCCGGACAGCAGCACCCTAACGTCTTGCTTCAACCGGCTCAAACAGTTCGGTGACATGGCCACTCGTTATGCAAAGCGTACTGCCCACCTTTTCAGGCCGAACTCACCATCGCCGCGATTGTCCGCTGGCCCCGATGACTGACAGGTACAGCCCCGAGATGCGTCCTTGTCATACCGATCGCAATGGTAAGCGGACTGACGACCGCGACCTCGATCAGCGGGCAGCGGTCGCGCACACGGCGCTGGCCAGTCCCGTCGAGATGAAAGATACTGGACTGCAATCGCTTCTGGAAAGAGACTCCGTGGGAACGTGGAATTCACCGCAAAGGCTACCTATGTTAGATGTCATCGAACACATGGTTTAGCCAAATCTGCCGTACCGAAGGGTTCAAGTTCCCTCTCGCGCATTACTCGAGCACGTATTCGCATCAAATTTGATGCGAATACGTGCTCGATCACCCACTCGTTCCCCTCCGGACTCGCCCGCAACCACCCTGTCGTGGCGTACATGCACCGGAAGCGCCCCTCGCAGCACACATCTACGCCATAAATGACGCTCCCGCGTGTTCGAGTGAACTTCGCCCAGTGCTCTACCACGCACAATCGGCGCAACTGAGCCATCCGCGTGCACGAGGGCTTCCTCACACACCCTCTGACACAGGGTCTTTACACAGTTCAGCAACACGGAATGTTTGCTGGATAACGTCGAGGACCATGGACATCCTGATCGAGCCAGGGCGGAGATCCTTCCATCCAGCAGGTAGGAATCGCGCAACCCGGCGGACAGAACGTGAGGACAGCCGAACAGTGGCGATCCCTCGCCGACTGGCGCCGCCTGTCGTCGACACCGCCACATCTCTGAGTTCCATTCCGAGGTAAGCCACCTGGACCGAACTCCTCGCGGGCACTCGCCTCACCGCCCAGACGTTGGGCGCATCCGCTTCGCCACCACGGACGACTGGATTACCCTCCAGACGAGAAGAAGGGTGACCGATCCATCGGCGACTTCCTGGTGTGGCACCAGACCATGCAGGAAGCCAAGCGGCGCAACAAGCAGGTACTGCTGATCACCAATGAGATGAAGCCGGACTGGGTGCACCGCAACGGCAAGGTGGTGGGGCCTCGACCTGAGCTGGTGCAGGAGATGGCCAGAGACGCCGGGCAGGGTTTTCATCTGGTCGACGTGCGCACGTTCTTGACGTTGGCCAGCCAGTTCTTGGAGGCCGAGGTCAGTCAGCGAAGCCACCGTCGATGAAGCCAACCGTTTGAGTGAGGATGCCGCTGTCAACGCGGTGGTGGCCGAGGAGTGCAGTCGCGCGCATCCGCCGATTGTGACGGGCTCCGATATAGGTCCCGGGTTGCAGTCTCTGGTGGCGGATGCGTTGGCACAGGGCAATTCGAGCGCGCCGTGGGCGTGGCTGCAGCGGGTGGAGGCGTTGCCGTCCTGGTCGCCCGAGCTGAGATCGGTGCTCAACGTGCTCGCGGACAATCCGGGCCTGGTCACGAGGTTGGCCATGTTGAAGAGATCGGACATCGTCCCGCCTGGGTCTGTCGCGATCGACCCGGGCATGTGGCCGGGCGGGGACGAGCTACAGGACAACGACGGTGAAGACGGCCCGCACACGCCGTAGCGGCTGGCTTACGGGTCGCGTCCCGTTCGGCGGTGTGAGGGGTCACCGCGAGCCGTGGATGGTGGCATATGCTGCAGGTTCACCCGACCGATCGTTCTCGCCGGAACGTACGCGCGCTAACGGATCACGATGCGCCTGTCTCACCGTGCCCAGACCAAACCAAACAGCGCGGGTCGCGACAACACGGTGCGTCGGCGAGAGCTGTTGTCCGCTTCGGCGCTACCTCACGTCGGCCTCCGGTATCACTCCGAATGGCTGACGCACGTCGATGCCGCTCCAGACATCTAGGGCAGCTGACCAGGCACGAACGACAATTTGAGGTGTCATACACAAAGTCTTGGGCCGAAACTTCACACATCTGGCCCACGTGCGAAGTTTCTTTCCATATGCCTTTAGCCCGTGGGTTCGGTCCTGACCAGCAGTTCCAGGAACTCGCGGTTGATGAACAACCGGTCGCGACCGATCTTCAGGTCTTGAAGCAGGCCTGCCGTCACGAGATCCTGAAGCCAAGCGGTCGCGGTCGGTCGTGAGACTTTGCAGCGCTCGACCACGGTCTTGATCCGGCAGTAAGGCTGCTCAAACAGGATCAACTGCAACTCCGAGTTGGAACCGCCCTTCGAGGCTTCACGGGCCTGCTTGTTGAAATCATCCTGGAGCGAGCGAATGTCTTCGATCTTCCGCAGAGTCGAGCGCGACGTCCGCTCGATTCCGGTCAGGATGTACAGAATCCACTCTTCCCAGGCGCCCTCGGCGGTCACACTGCGCAGGAGCCGGTAGTAGTCCTGTTTGGTGTCGATGATGTATCGGGACAGGTACAGCACGGGCAGCCGCAGCAGCCCCGCCTCTACCAGCATGAGCACGTTGAGGATTCGGCCCGCCCTGCCATTGCCGTCGCTGAATGGGTGGATCGCCTCGAATTGGTAATGCGCCACCGCCATACGGACAAGGGCGTCCATCCCATCATCAGCGTGGACGAACCGCTCCCACTCGCTGAGCTTCTCGATGATCAGATCTTGGCCTTCTGGCGGACTGTAGGCGACAGTTCCCGTAGCCGTGTTACCGATCCGTGTTCCCGGCATCGCACGGACCTTCATCTCTCGGTCCTTGATCGTGCTGCACACCGCCACGGCCGTGGTAGCGGTGAGGCCACGATCGAGAGTCGTCTCGAATCCGACCCGCAACGCAGTTCGGTAGCGCAATGTCTCCCGCGTTGCCGGGTCCGCACCCGCGTCGTCCTCCAGATGCCGGAACAGCGCGTCGGTCGTCGTCACGATGTTCTCGATCTCGGAACTTGCCTGTGCTTCCAACAAGGGGATGGTGTTGATCAGCACTGTGGGGTTCGGGATCGACACAACAGCTTGGTCAAGCTGAGCCAGTGCCGCGTTCGCACCGATCGCCGCCTTGAGCACGGCTTTCGTCTCGAGTTCATCCGCCGTGGGTGGGGGCGGAAGTTCGTTGTATGGGACCTCGGGGCTCCAATTGACCATGACGTGAACCATCGCACAGAACCATTGTCATGTAAAGAAATGGCAGAAAATATTACAAGTCATCGGGATAGGTGAAGTTTCTTAGTTGGTCGCGTGAGAGACCAGCTCAGCAGCTGTGCACAGCCCGAGCATCGAACGAGATGTTGCGGCTCCGGTGCTGCAGCCTCTACCCAAGTTGGGGCAGTCCACTCGCCGAGGACGCACCCAGCATTGCACGCCTAGGACCGCTATCAGCAGGTCGAGCTACTTGCCGCCGGGAGGAGGAGACCCTTCGGGGCAGCTGACCAAGAGTGCGCGAAGCGAACCGAGATGACGCGCCCGAGGCGCTAGCAGAGAGCGTGTCGGGTATCAAGACGGTGCCAGGAACCGACCGGACGTCGCATCCGCAGGATGCGGTGGGCGCTATGACCTGGCCACTCATCGGAACGCCATACAGAACATCCCAGATGTACTCGACGGTCGACGCCAGCGACGCCTCAGTGCTTCGATCCGCCGGTCCGTTGCACTACCCCTCGATCCGAGGTCGGGCTCGGTTGACGATTCCTCAAGGTTGTCGCTGTTCAACTGAGCCCGATCCATCTTGGACTTGGCCAGACTCCCAATCATCAGACCATCGGCAACTCGAATCCTTCTCCGCCGCAGGATCTGTCAGTGATCTTGTGGGCGGGACGGTGATCGGAGAGGCTGAGGCGACCTGTCTCAGCGGAAGGGATCATCGTGTCGGAGAAGTCGGTCCCGGCGGCCGAGGAGTCGTCGGTGACGGACGGTCTGGATGTCCGGATTGCCCAGGAATTGGTGGATAGAGCCCGGAAAGAAGGGGTATCGCTGGCAGGCCCGGGTGGTTTGCTGTCGCAGATCACGAAAACTGTTCCGGAAGCGGCACTGAACGCTGAAATGGACGAACACCTGGGATATTCCAAAGGCGACCCGACCGTCGGTGGAGACGGGAACCACCGCAACGGCCGGTCACAGAACACGGTGCACACCGATGTCGGCTCGGTGCGTATCGATGTGCCGCGAGATCGGAAATCGGAATTCGAACCGGTTATGGTTCCGAAGCATTCCCGGCGAGTGGAGGGTTTCGATGAGTCGATCATCTCGCTGTATGCGAGGGGTTTGACGACCGGGGAGATCCAGAAGCATTTATCGGAAATCTACGATATGGAGGTGTCGCGTGAGTTGATTTCGAAGATAACCGCAGGGTTGTCGGCGAAATGAATGAATGGCAGTCACGGCCGCTGGAACGTGTGTATCCGGTTGTGCTGATCGATGCAATCTTCGGTGAAGGGTATTTCCCTTTTCATCGTGCCGAAGATCCTCCTTCACCCCGACGGCACGCTGGACGAGCGAAACGATGTTTCGCTGGTGGGGCTCAACCACAAGATGGGCAATCGTGGAACTACCAATGCGCTGTTGAACTTCGGCGAGGGAGCGCACCACCCCGTGGTGCGAGTGGCGCGATCGGCTACCTCGTTGGGGAGCCCCATCGCGGTCTGGCCTACATGTTCCACATGATGAACGAGGCCCGCATCGGAGTTGGCTTCCTTGCGACCGCCATCGGCTACGCCGGCTACCGTCAGGCCGTCGACTACGCTACGACCCGAACCCAAGGTCGTGGGGTGGGCGACCGAAACCCGGATTCGAAACCGGTGCCGATCGTTCAACATGCGGACGTCAAGCGAATGTTGCTCGCCCAGAAGTCGTATGTCGAAGGCGCGCTCGCACTCGGGCTATTCTGTGCGAACCTAGCCAACGAACAGGAAACAACGGACGATGTCGAACACCGGCACCAGGTTGGGCTACTGCTGGATGTGCTGACTCCAATCGCGAAGAGTTGGCCCTCTCAGTGGTGCCTTCGTGCCAACGACCTCGCGATTCAGGTTCATGGCGGATACGGCTACACCCGCGACTACGATGTCGAGCAGTTCTACCGCGACAACCGCCTGAACCAGATTCATGAGGGAACACACGGAATCCAAGGCCTCGACCTGCTTGGTCGCAAGATGGCCATGCAGAACGGTGCGGGACTTCGTCTGCTGATCGGCACAATCCACTCAACCATCGACGCCGCTCGCATCCGAGGCGGGGAACTCGCTCAGCTTGGCGACCAGCTCGACAACTCCGACGCAACCCCTTGAGTCGGTCACGCAACTACTTCTCGATGCAGGTAAGCGGGAAGAGGGCCTGGCCAACGCGTCGATCTACCTTGAAGCCGTGGGGCATGTCGTCATCGCGTGGATGTGGATCGAGCAGCTACTCGCGGCCGGAGGCAAAGCTGGCGACTTCTACGAGGGCAAACGACAGGCCGCCCGGTACTTCTACAATTACGAGCTACCGACCACCACCACACAGTTCGAACTCTTGAAGAGTTTGGACAGAACGACAGTCGAGATGCGCTCGTCCTGGTTTTGACGAACACGCAAACAGATGCGAAGCGACTTCGGGTGCTGCCCCGGCAAGGGCTGATATCCGAGATCAATCTCTTTCGATAGGAATCATGACGCGTGAAGCCGTCATCGTAGATGCTGTCCGCTCCCCCGTCGGCAAGCGAAACGGCGGACTGGCCAGTGTGCACCCCGCAGACTTGTCCGCCTACGTCCTGCAAGCCCTCGTCGAGCGGACCGGACTCGATCCCGGTCTCGTCGACGACGTGATCTGGGGATGCGTCAGCCAGATCGGCGAGCAGAGCTTCGACATCGCCAGGACGGCCGCCCTCTCGGCCGGCTGGCCCATCCGGTCCGCTGTGGCGAATGGGTAGAGATCAGTTCGCGCGACCCTTTTCCAAGGTCAGACTGCTGAGATCGCTCCCGACAGTGACCTCCCCCGAGTATCCGGCTCGGGCAATTTGTGTCCACTTTTCGACGTCCACCTCACCGGTGAAATCGCCGATGTGTGACAACACCGTTCGTGGCACATCCGCTTCGTGCGCGATGCTACCGATCTCCGATACCAGGGTGTGAGACTTCAGCATGTGATCGCGAATCGGGGCAGGCAGGCCGATTTCCGCTGGATCGCTGATCGCTTCGTGTACGAGCACCCTGCTCCCGCGGGCGAGATCGATGAGATTCTGGGACCTCTTCGTATCTCCCGAGAACGTTACCGAGCCATGATCGGTGTCGAAGCGAAAAGCGAACGAGGGGAACACCGGTCCGTGCGGCACCAGAGTTGCCGTCACCTTGACTCGATCATCTTCCATCACCGTGAAGGGGACGACGCGAGGGGCAGTCTCACCGACGGCGGAGGCGTTGGCGGGTACTGCGATCTCGTGGGGTTCGATCAGCGTACGCGGATCGCGCATGTCGGCGTCACGCATGAAGATGTTGTGGCTGTAGGCGTATGCCTGGTGACAGTGGTCGGTGAGCTCGGTGATTCCGGGCGTCGGCTGGGGAAGGCCGATCGTGGGGACCTCCTTCCCGCCGAAAGCTGCCGGAAGCGCTCCGGCCGGACCCGGGCCGTATGCCCTCACGCGCTCGGGGATCACGTCCAGATACGGCAGGCCGGTGACCGCACCGAGCATGATCATGTTGTAATAATCCGCGACATGATCAGCGTGCAGGTGTGTGATGAAGATATTGCGCAGAGCCTGCCGTTTCAGGCCGGCGCGTTGATACTGCATCGCGGAGGCATACCCACAGTCGATGACGTATGCGGCGCCGTCCACGACGAGGACCGAAGAAATGCCCGCGCGGTCCGGTCCGGGTGGTAATCCGCCCCGGGTGCCGAGTAGGACCAGGTGAACACCTGTGTCGGGTATCGGGGTCATCCTGCTGGCCTCGGAGGGGCCGGTGGTGTTCGCAGATCCACAACTGGCAAGGAGTCCGGCACCTGCGGCGCCGACCCCGCCGATCACGCTCGTGCGTAACAGCTGTCGTCGGGCCATTCCCGGCCGACGACCCGAGTCCAGCACCGGAGCAGTTTCCGCATTGCTGCAGCACGACTGGTGGAGGGAGTCGTCGCAGACCTTGCCCGGCGTCGTTTCGATGGGGCGATCTATCCCCTCTTTCCTTCTGGTTTTTCTCCCGCGCAAGCCTGGAAACGCGGACGGGCGGGACCGTTGTTCGGCCATGATCTGATTTCCCTACTGTCGCTGCCGATGTCGGCGATGTATCTGCTGAAGAGTGCGATCGGGGATGCCCACGATCGCACCCACTCCGGCATCCGGAAGCCGTCGTCAGGCAGCCGCCGCCAGAGAACTACGCCCGGTGACAGTGGCCAGCAGTGCTCGCACGTCCTCCGGCAGTCGGTCACCTCGCCAGGCGACGTGACCGTCGGGGCGGACCAGCACCAGATCACGCTCATAGATCTTTCGCGCCGTCTGATCCTGGAGGTCGAACACCCGCAGGGAGAGCCCTGCTTCCGCGGCCACCGCCTGCAGCTCCTGGGTTACCTCGGCGCCGGCAAAGCTCACCAGGGTGAAGGTATCGCGATAAGTATCCAGCAGCGAGGAACCGTCCGGGAGACGCGCGTGCGGAGCACGAGCACCGGGAACGGTTGTCGGAACGTAGGTGGACACATCGGGGTCGGGACTCTCTTCACCGTCGTCGGCGACCACCAGGGAGTGGTACCGATAGCCCATCTCAACTCCGTAGCTCTCGTGTTCGCCGGTGTTGGCGGCGAAGTACTCGGCGAGGACCCGGCGGTGGGCTTCGGCAGCGGGAGTGTCGGATTCGATGAGTTCCCTATCGGCCAATTCCTGAGCCTTGACGTGAACATTCAAATGCCGGAAGGACCAGTCCCGGGCCAGCAGGGCGACCGGGCGCCGTTCGGCCTCGTAACTGTCGAGGAGACCGTCACCGCCGAATCCGTTGATCACCGCGGCGAGTTTCCAGCCCAGGTTCACCGCGTCCGCGATACCGGTGTTCAAACCGTATCCGCCGGTCGGAATGACTTCATGGGCGGCATCGCCGGCCACGAACAACCGCCCGAGGCGGTAGCGGTCGGCTACCAGGACATTGGCCTGCCAGACGCTGCTCTGCAGGACCTCATCGACCTCCAAGTGCTTACCGCAGACCGCATCCAGCAGTTGCTGCTTGTCGATGTCCTCGGTGCGCACGCCGTCGGTGATAGCGCTGGTTTGCAGGGTCCAGGTGTCGCGCTCGTCCTGGGCGATAATGGCCCCGACTCCGCCACCAACGAAGAATGTGTGCCAGAACTGGCCGTGGGCGTGCAGGGTCGCCAGGTCGCGGGACTTGAAGTGGACCTGGCAGAAGGTGATCACTCCGCGTTCGCCCTCCATCTGCAGGCCCATGGCCCGCCGGACGACCGAACCGGCGCCGTCGCAGCCGATTAGGTAGTCCGCTTCGAGGGTGTGGTCGGCGCCGCCGACGGGCGAGACGATCCTGACCGTGGCACCGTCATCGCCGTGGGCGACCTCGCTGACTCGCCACGGACGGAGGACCTCGATGTTGTCGTCGGCGAGACAGCGCCGCATGAGCAGCTTCTCGACCTCGATCTGGGTTACTCGCTGCCAGGCGTGTGCCGGAGTGGTGCCGTCGTTGCGGGAGGCGATCCAGTCGGACATCCGGTCCACACTGGGATAGCTCCACCGGCCCACCTCGCGGCCGGCCATCGAAGTGCAGAACACGACGTCGTGGGAGTAGGTCGCGCCTACTCCGGCCGTCCGGATCTCCTCGGTCAATCCGAGGCGGGCCAGCAGTTCCATGCTGCGCGCGTTGGTCAGGTCCATCTTGGGAAAGCGCGTGGTCTGCGGGTTCTGCTCGACGAGGGTGGTCTTGACCCCATGCAGGCTGAGTTCGAGCGCGAGGACCATGCCCACCGGCCCCGCCCCCGAGATCAGTACCGAACGCCGGTAGGAGGTGTCGACCTTCTCGTCGAGGTTCTCCGGTGCAGGCTGGGTGCCGGTGACGCTGGGGTCCAGCGGACGGCCGGTGGGGTGGGTCATGATGCTCCGTTCGAAAAGAATGTGCCGTGGTTCTACGACCCGTGGGCGACAGGATCAGCGGGGTCGGTTTTCGGGCCGCAACGGCAGGTGTCGTGGGCAGTGGCCGGCCTCGACCGGCGAGGAGGGGTATTCGCCGGTCAGCGACCGGCGGTGACCGGGCTGGGGTCCATGAAGATCAGGTATTCGGTGACCTTCCCGTTCTCGATTCGAGTGCGGGTTACGGCGGGAAGGGTGAACTCGGTGCCGTCGTTCATGGTGTAGGTGACCGCGACACGCAGAGCGGTCACCGCTCCATCGGGCCACTCCTCGATGATCGAATGGCTCATTCCGGCGACCGCCCCGAGATACATGGCAACCCAGTCCTGGATGGCCGAGCGGCCCCGGACTGTGTCGTTGTTGCCCATGCGGAAGGTGCAGTCCTCGGAGAAATAACCGAAGAATCGTGCGAAATCGGTATCGGCGGCTTCGAGCAGGTTACGGGTGATCTCGAGTTCGCTGGGAAAGGTGCTGGTGCTGCTGGTCATGGTGAGCTCGCTCAGGGGTGTCGATGGTGTGGCCGACAGGCCGGACGATGTCGCAGCCGGGCCCGGCGGCCGGGGGTCAGGCCCAGTCGATCGCTTCGCGGGGGTCGATCCGCGGAAGGCGTTCGAACCAAGGTTTTGGGCCGGGGTGGCCGATGTTGACGACGAGGATCGAACGCCAGGTGGTGCCGGCGAAGAATTCGGCGTCGATCCCGTTGTTGTCGAATCCGGCCATCGGTCCCGCTGCCAGCCCTGCGGCACGCACGGCGAGAATGAAATAGCCCGCCTGTAGAGCGGCATTAAAATGCGCTGTCTTCGTGCGTAATTCGTCGTCGGCGTCGAATACTTCGCGCATTTCGGGGCGAAAGGGCAGTAAATGTGGCAGGCGCTGGTGGAAATCGGTGTCCAGCGCGAGGATTGCGGTGGCCGGCGCCGACCGTGTCTTGTCCTGATTGCCCTCGCTCAGATGCGGAATCAGCCGCTGTCTGGCTTCGGCGGTCCTGACGAACAGCACGCGCATCGGCTGGCAGTTGGCGGCAGTGGGCGCCCACCGGGTGTGGTGCCAGATCGTGCTGAGTTCCTCATCGCTCACCGGGGTGGGCGCGAAGCTGTTGGCCGTACGCGCATCGGTGAACAGAACCGATATGGCCTGCTCGTCCAAGCCGCCGACGGTGGGAACGGTCATCGTTGTCCTCGTTCGATTCGTGCTCGGACGGTCACAGCAGTGGGTCGGAGACGGGCAGGTCCAGGGTGAACCGGCCCATGGTCTCGGCGGCTGTGTCGATGTCGAGGAAGGCGTGGACACCCAGAACATTCAGATCGCGGTGGAAGCGCTGGATCGGGGAGGAGGTCCGGAATCCGTCGCCGCCGATGCCGCGGACGATGTCGTTGAGCGAGTTGCGGCACAGATCGGTGATGAAGGCGGCCTTGAGTTTCATCTCGGCGCGGTCGAAGGGTTCGGCGCGCTCGGGCCGTTCGCTGGTCAGCCGCTCGAAGAACGAGTGCAGCAGGGTCTCCGCGGTGTCCGCGGCGGCCAGTGCCCGGCCCAGGCGCATCTGCGCGGCCTGCTTGCCGGAAGCCTTCTCCTGACTGAGGGTGCCCTGGCGGGCCTTGGTGCGTTCGACGAAGGCTTCGGCGGCGCCCCGCATCGCGCCGACCACGACCGGGGTGACTTCGGCCATCGCGAACGGCAGGAACGGCAAGTGATACATCGGGTTGTCGTGCAGCAGCTGACCGGGGGCTTTGCCGGCCAGGGCGAGCGCGAACGGGCCGGTGCGGTACGCCGGCACGAACACATTGTCCACCGATACATCGTTGCTGCCGGTGCCCGACATCCCGAAGATGTACCAGGTGTCGAGGATCTTGACATCGGAACGGGGGACGAGGAACCACAACGGCGCCGGATTGCCCGACTCGTCGGTGCCCAGGCCCGCGAAGGTGAACCATTCGGCGTGAACCGAACCGGAGTTCCAGGCGGTCTGGCCGGTGATGCGGTAGCCGCCGTCGACCTGCTCGACCTGCTTCAACGGGGCGGCGGTGCCGGCGGTGAGGGTGTAGGGCTTGTCGGCGAAGACCTCGCGCTGGGCCTGCTCGGTGAAGATGTTCAACCGCCACGCCGCGCCGATGTAGAAGGAGGTGACCCAGCCCGTCGAGGGACATGCCGCGCTGAGGGTGCGGACGATATCGGCCGCGACGTCCAGGCCGAACTCGAGTCCGCCGTACTGCTTCGGTGTAAGGGTCGCCAGGACTCCCGACTCGATCAGGTCGGTGATCGTCTCGTCCAGCGGCGCCCGGTTCTCTTCGGTCTTCTGAGCGCGCTCGGCGATAGCCGGTACCAGGTCACGGACGCGGTTCAGCAGCTCATTCGGGGTGATCGTCATGGCTTCCTTGCCTTCTGATGTGGTGGATGAAACGAAGTTGCGCCGGGAGAGTTCGGCTCCACCGGCCCATGCGCGAGGAGCGCGATCGGGCCGGTCCGGCAACGAGCCGACGAGATGATCGACTAGTAGGTCGCCGAAGACACCAGGGTCATGCCGTATCGGGCGGCGATCAGTTCGGCGTCTCCGGCATGCGCGAGATCGGTAGCATCCTCGATCCCTTCGAGATCGGCGAAAAGCGCACCCGAGAACTCGGGATGCGCCGCGTCGGTGAGTGCGAGAGCCACCGCGGCCGGAGCGTGACGCCCTTGGTAGGCGTCAGGATTGACGCGCACCGGGACCAGGTGCCCGGGTCTGCTGAGGTCGTCCGGTTTCGAGGCCGGGTCGGCGAGCACTCGCGCGGTGCGCGCCCGATCGGCGCCCGAGATCCCGGTGGTGACACCGACGGCGGCATCGACGGCGACGCACTGGCCGTGGCAGGGAGAAACGATGTCGCGGGTGCTCGGCGTCGCCTCCGGCAGAAGCAGCCGATCGCAGTCACTTTCGTGCAGCGCGACCTGCAAGAAACCGGTGCTGTGGCGGATGAGGAAGGCAACTTGCAGTGTCGTTGCCGTACCCGCGCATCCAACGAGCACGAACCGTCCGTCGTGGTGCAGGATGACCAGTTCACCGGCCCCGAGAGCGCAGACGCCGTCGACGAGGGTCGACCACGTCGCTGGACCGGTGGCCCGAGGCTTGAACGACGTTGTCATAGCGAGCCTTTCTGCAGGTGTGGTTGTGCTGAGCCGGGTGGGTATTGCTGCGGACACTTCGCGGTTGCGACGAGGTGGGTGCAGCGGGCCGGCTATACGGTGGTGAAGGAGGAATGCGTGCCGAAAGTGCGGAGGCGGTAGGTCAGGGGATCACAGTCGCGGTGCTCGGCGGCGATAGCTGCACCCAGCATGATCACGTGGTCACCGCCTTCGACGAAACGTTCCGAGCGGCACGCGACCCAGCCGGCGGCATCGTGTAACCGTGGCAAGCCGTGGTCGAGGTCCCAGCCGATACCTTCGAATTTGCCGGTGCCGCCCTTCTTCGCGAAGGCAAGAGCGGTGTCCTGCTGTGCACAGGCGAGCACATTCAGTCCGAACATATCCGTGCTCGTGATGTGAGCCAGGGTTTCCGATCCCCTGTCCAGCGCCACCAGGACCATCGGCGGATTCATCGACAACGACGTGAACGCACTGACGGTGGTACCCGCGGGCAATACACCGTTCATGGAGGTCACGACGGCAACCGGGGCCGCCACACTTGCCATCACATCCTTGAAAGTCTGCTGTACCGAACTCAAAGGGCACCTTCTTCTATCGAACCGCGGCACACGCCATCAGCCATGGGAAAGGAGTCGAATGCCGGCGGGTGTCACGTCGGCTGCTGCCGCATCACCGCCTGGCTGTGTCCTACACCACAAGTAGAACGCAGTAGTGGCCCGGATCGCACTGGTGCCCGGCACAGTCTTCGCACCGGATTCTGGTCTGTGAACCAACCGCCGCGCAGACGAACGAAGTGGCCGAGCCCGCTACCGCGGCTCGGACGAGGGCCGGTGCATCCAATCATGCATACTCAATGCGGCGCGCAGATTCGTCGTCGACGACCTTCTGTGACCGCACAGCGCCAGCGCTTGATGCACCCGGTAGGTCACTGTGTTCTTCGAGATGTGCTCCGCCGCGGCGACGCGGGCCAAACCGTGGTCCATGTCGAGGTAGCGACGCAGTGTCGAGCGCAGATCGGCCATGCGGGTGTCTTCAGCAGCCAGTGGACCGAGAACCCGCTCGACAAATCGAGTGGCGGCCTCGGGGTCGGCGAGCAGCAGCACTTCCAGGGCGACGTCTTCATGGGCGGTCACGGCGCCGCGGCGCCGCTCACGCATTCGCACGAGTCGCTCGACCGCGCGGGCTTCCTGGTGGCTCCAACGAAATCCGTCGATACCCGAAGCGAGCTCTCCGGTCACCACCCAGGTCTCCTCGAGGTCGGGCACCGAAGGATTCAGCGGACGCAAGGGATCCGGTACGACCGAGCCCCACGCCCAGCGCCTGCACACCCACCGGAATAACCAGAGTGGCGGTCGGCGTTCCCCAGCGCCGGAGCACAGGCTCGACAACACTGCGCAGATCGTGGCGGGAATGCGGGGCGCTCCAGGCGATCATCGCCAAGTGTTCGCCACCGACGGGATAGCCCAGTACCTGGGATGCGCGAGCCGGGTCGACCGCCTCGCCGTTGATGATCTTGGTTGCCAGTTCCAGGCGCGCGGCCGATACGCCGGCTGCCCACGAGCTCTGCTCCTCGACGAATGCCGAGGCCGCAACACCTGTGAAGTCGTCGAGCTCTTCGAACAGCAAGATCGAGATGCGCCGGAGCTCGGCGCCGCTGCGGTCCTTCGGAAGCAGTTCGGAAGCACCGTCCAACAGCGCGGAGGCAAGCACCGCGTACCCCACGCGAATCGCGCGCAGTAAATCGTTGAGCTCCATGCCGCGGCGTACGAACTCCCCGGCGATCTCGGTCACCTCCCGGCTGGCCAGGGTGGTGTCCTGCTCGCCCATACCGGCGACCAGCGTAAGGGCTTGCAGGGCGGTCGAGGTCGTGGCACGCAGCACCGCCTCGACCGCAGAAGCGCCCTCGCGCAGCGTCGGCAGTGCCTGCGCGATTCTGGCGGTGATGTTCTCGCCGACCTCCACCGCCCACTGCACGGCACCGGGCCCGAGCGTGGCCCGGACTCGCTCAGCTTCGGGACCGAACCACTCCGGCTCGGGTCCGCCTGCGCGGCTCGGACCCAATCCGCACGTCCAATGCGGCACTTCACACCTTTCACCCAGCTCCCCTTCGAGTGTCCGCGTTTGGTCTGCAGACCAATGTTTCTGGCCTTTCCTGGTTCGCAGCCAGTGGCGACTCGGAGGGAGATCGGCTGGAATTGTGACAGCGCTTACGTGATGCACACCACAACCTGACGTGGTGGACGTTATCACATATAGCGGTGAGGTCGCATCGACGATGCTGCGTCGCACACCGCGAAGCGGTGGCGCACAACGACGTGCGCAACCGCGTCCTGATTCGCAAAGGAGCTCATCGATGACCGCCACACCGAAGTTCGCGCACGTCGTGCTGCAGACCAGCCGACTCGAAGAAATGCGCGATTGGTACTGCACCGTTCTGGACGCGCACGTGGTGCACGAGGGACACGGGCTGTGCTTCATCACTTTCGACGAGGAGCACCACCGCATCGCGCTTCTCGGTGCCCCGGTGCAGCTCGAGCCCAGGAATCCCGGGGCAGCCGGCATGCACCACACCGCCTACACCTTCGACACCCTCGGCGATCTACTCGACCGGTACGACTCGCTCAAGGCCAAGGGCATCGAGCCGAAGGTGCCGATCCAGCACGGTGTGACTACCTCGCTGTACTACCAGGACCCCGACGGCAACTTCGTCGAGCTGCAGATCGACAATTTCGCGACTCCGGACCAGGCCACGGCTTACATGAACGGCCCGGAATACGCCGACAATCCCATCGGGGTCTCGTTCGCCCCGGAACTGATGCGTACCGCGCTCGCCGAGGGCACCCCGGTCCGGCAGATCACCACACACGCCTGGGCACTGCGGACCAGCCCGGACCTGCCGGACCCGATGGCAACGCTGACCAGCTGAGCCGTACGCGCGTGCCGACAGTTTTCAGTCTCGATCCTGCGAAGGACACCTCATGCGTGTAGCAAACCAATCCGGCCGCCTCAAACTCGTCCTGGGCGACACCGTCGTCGACGTCGAGGCCGCCAGCGGCGGGCGCTTCTCGTCGCAGCCTCAGGAGATCTTCGATCGGTGGGAGGAGTTCCTCGCCTGGGCGCGGACTGCCGATACCACCGAGGCGAGCCCCCTGCAGCCGTCCGAGCTGGGCCCTCCGGTCCCGCGGCCGGGCCAGATATTCGCCGTGGGGGTCAACTACGCCGACCACGTCGAGGAGTCCGGGCTGACCCTGCCCGACACACCGTTCGTGTTCACGAAGTTTCCCGCCTCGATCACCGGCCCGTACGACACCATCGAGCACCCCGGCGGATCGGTGGACTTCGAAGTCGAACTCGTCGCGGTCATCGGCAAGCACGCTCGTCATACACCCGTCGACCTGGGCTGGGACCATATCGCCGGCCTCACATTGGGCCAGGACCTCTCCGAACGAGACCTGCAGTTGTCCGGCCCGCCGCCTCAGCAGTTCAACCTCGGTAAATCCTTCTCCGGTTTCGCCCCCATCGGGCCGATGCTGGTAACCCCCGAAGAGTTCCCCGACCGGGACGATATCGGGGTCTCGACGGTCCTGTCGGGCGAACTAATGCAGAGCTCCCGCACTCGACACCTGATCTTCTCGGTGCCGGCGCTGGTCGCCTTTCTGTCCTCGATCGTGGCATTGCGCCCTGGTGACCTGATCTTCACCGGAACACCGGCCGGAATCGGTTTCACCCGCGAGCCGCGACGACTGATCGGCCTCGACGACGAGCTCATCAGCCGCGCCGAGGTCATCGGCGAGATGCGGCACCGGTTCACCCCCACGCAACGACCGCACCCCATCACTGCCGCTGAGAAAGCGGATAACCATGTCTGAAATCAACGTTCCCGTCCTCGTCATCGGTGGCGGTGGGTGCGGCCTCACCACGTCGATCCTGTTGTCCGAACACGGCATCGAACACCATCTCGTCGAACGCCACGCCGACACCTCCCACCTGCCCAAGGCGCACTATCTCAACCAGCGCACGATGGAGGTGCTGCGTCAGGTCGACGTCGCCGACTCGGTCTACGCCGTGGGCACCCCGCCGCAGAACATGGGCAAAACCAGGTGGGTGACCTCGCTCGGCGGTGACGGCGAACTCGACGGCCGCACCCTTTTCACGCTGGATTCCTTCGGCGGGGGCCGGCTCGACAGCGAGTACGCCGTCGACAGCCCGTGCCCGTCGACCAACTACCCACAGATCCGGCTCGAACCGCTGCTGCGTGAGCACGCCGAGAAGCGGGCGCCGAACTCGCTGCACTTCGGCCATGAACTGGTCTCGTTCGAACAGGACGACGACGGTGTCCACGCGGTGATCCTCGATCGGAACGCACAGCAGACCTACACCGTCCATGCCCAGTACATGGTGGCCGCCGACGGCGGCAAGACCGTGGGCCCCGAACTCGGTGTGGAGATGCAGGGCCCCACCGGGATCCTCGATATGGTCAGCACCCACTTCACCGCCGACTTGTCCGAGTGGTGGGAAGACGACGTGCTGATCACCTGGCTGCTCAACCCCGAAGGTGCCGGATCCTGGAACAGCGGCGCGATGGCCGCGATGGGCCCCACCTGGGGCAGGCACTCCGAAGAGTTCGTCCTGCACTTCACCTTCCGGCCCGACGATCCCGCCCGATTCGACGAAGATGCCATCGTTCCCCGTATTCGGGACCTGCTCAAACTGCCCGACCTCGACATGACGGTCCACAAGGTGAGCCATTGGATCCTCGAAGGTGTGCTGGCCGAGAAATATCAGGTCGGGCGAGTCTTCCTCGCCGGCGATGCCGCTCACCGGCACCCGCCGACCACCGGCCTGGGCCTGAACACCGCCATTCAGGACGCGCACAATCTCGCCTGGAAGCTGGCCGCGGTGCTGAAGGGCGTGGCGGGACCGGCATTGCTGGACACCTACGAGTCCGAGCGCCGCCTGGTCGGGATGCGCAACGTCGACTGGGCAATGTTCACCTTCCTCAATCACATGGTCATCGACGCCGGGCTGGGTCTGGTCCCCGGGCAACCGCTGGAAGCGCAGATCCAAGTATTCCGAGATTTCTTCTCCGACACTCCGATGGGCGAGACCCGCCGGGCCCGCGCTATGGAAGTGGTCAACACCCAGCGCACCGAGTTCCAGGCCCACGACCTCGAGATCGGCTTCGCTTACCATGAGGGTGCCCTGGTTCCGGACGGCACCGATGCGCCGCCGCGGGACCCGATGGGCAGGATCTACCAGCCGACCACCCGTCCCGGGCACCGGCTGCCGCACACCTGGATCGAGCACAACAGCCGACGGCTCTCGACGCACGATCTCACCGAGAACAACGCCTGCTTCGTGGTCATCGTCGCCGAGGAAGGTGACCGGTGGGCCGAACCCGCCGCGCTGGCCTCCGAGAAATTCGGTATCCGGATCAAGGTCGTCAAGATCGGCGGCGGCTCGGACTATCAGGATCCGCAAGGAGAATGGAGCACGCTGCGCGAGATCCAGGACGCCGGCGCCATCCTGGTTCGCCCGGACAACCACGTCGCCTGGCGCAGCACCGAGGCCGTAACCGACCCCTCCCTCACGCTCGTCCAGGCGCTCGACACCGTGCTGTGCCGCTGAGCCCTCACTGATCCGGTCACCGCCTGAGGGCAGCACTCAGCGAATGCGCTGCCTCGGGTACGACACGGCGGAAAGGAAAACCGAGAATGACTGGGGCCGACCGAGAAGTCCTGTGGACCCCGACGCCGGATCGTGTCGCGGCCGCCCGCATGACCCACTACCAGCGGTGGCTGGCGGTCGAAAAAGACGTGCACACCGAGGACTTCGCCTCACTGTGGCGGTGGTCGGTCAACGACCTCGAAGGGTTCTGGTCCTCGATCTGGGACTACTTCGACGTGCTGGCCTCCGTGCCACCGCAGGCCGTGCTCACCGACGACGCCATGCCCGGCGCGGCATGGTTCGCCGGTAGCCGCCTGAACTGGGCAGATAACTTGCTGCGGTACGCCGACGCGCCCGGCCCGGCCATCATCTCGGTCGACGAAACCGGCACCACCGCGCAACTCTCCCGTGCCGAGCTGGTCTCCCAGGTCGCCAACCTCGCCGCCCACTTCCGTGCGATCGGCATCCGGCCCGGCGACCGGATCGCCGCCGTCCTGCCGAACATCGGCGCCGCTGTCGTCTCGGTCCTGGCCGCGGCGAGCGTCGGCGCCGTATGGTCCTGCTGTGCACCAGATTTCGGCGTCAAAGGCCTGGCCGACCGGTTCGCGCAGATCGAACCGACGGTACTGATCGGAGTGGACGGCTACCGGTTCAACGGTAAGCAGATCGACCGGCGCCAAAATCTGGCCGAACTGCGCCGGCACCTGCCGACGGTGCGCGAAACCATCCTGGTCACCAACCTCGGGCTCGGTCCCGGTGACGAACTGGTCGACGCACTCGACTACGCCGACCTCGTGACCGGCGATGCCCGGCCACACTACGAACAGGTACCGTTCGACCATCCCCTGTGGATCCTCTACAGCTCCGGCACCACCGGCCTGCCCAAAGGCATCGTCCACTCCCACGGCGGGATCCTGCTCGAAGCCCTCAAAGCCAATGCGCTGCACTATGACCTGGGCGCCGGCGATCGGGTGTTCATCGCCGCCAGCACCGCATGGGTCGTGTGGAACATGCTGGTCGATGCGATGGCGACGGGCGCCACCATCCTCACCTACGACGGCAGCCCCACCTACCAGCGCACCGACCACCTGTTCGAGATCTGCGCCCGCTCCGGCGTGACCCGTTTCGGTACCGGTGCGGCGTATCTGACGCTGTGCGAGAAGGCCGGGTCCCGGCCCGGGGCCGACTTCGACCTGGGCGGGCTGCGATCGGTCATGTCGACCGGCTCCCCGCTTCCCGATACCACCTGGCGGTGGATCTACCGATCCGTCGGCGCCGATGTGCACGTGGGATCCGACAGCGGCGGCACCGATGTCGCGACCGCCTTCGTCGGCGCCAACCCGCTCAGCCCGGTCGTCACCGGCACCCTGCAGGGTCCCTGCCTCGGCGTAAACATCCAGGCCTGGAACGACGCCGGGCAATCGGTCATCGACGAGGTCGGGGAAATGGTGATCACCGCCCCGATGCCGTCGATGCCGATCTCGTTCTGGAACGATCCCGGGGGCGACCGGTACCGCGACGCCTACTTCGACCACTATCCAGGTGTGTGGCGCCACGGCGACTGGATCACGATGAAATCCGACGGCTCCTGCATCGTGCACGGCCGCTCGGACTCCACCATCAACCGCGGCGGGGTCCGCATGGGCTCGGCCGACATCTACCAGGCTGTCGAGGCCCTACCCGAAATCGCCGACGCCCTCGTCATCGGCGCCGAACTGCCGGACGGCGGCTACCACATGCCGCTGTTTATCGTCCTACGCGCCGGCTACCACTTCGACGACACCCTGGCCGACAAGATCCGCACCGCGATCCGGCACGAAGTCTCCCCTCGCCACGTCCCCGACGAAATCCTCGAAGTCCCCGCGGTCCCGACCACCCGCACCGGCAAACGCCTCGAAATCCCGATCAAGAAACTGATCCAAGGCGTATCCGCCGACACCGCGGTCAACCGGGCCACCGTCGCCGACGTCACCGCTCTGGACTGGTACATCCGCTACGCCGAACGCTTCCACAACCATCCGTTCGATACGCCGGCCACATCCTGACCCGCACCAAGTCGACCGAGGCCGAGTGGAGGAACACAATCTGATCGCGGTGCTCAAGGCCATGAAGAGAGACCCGACCGCCGCACGCAGAGGCCGGTGTCGTCGCCGGCCAGATGTGGCTGTCGGCGCGCCATCAGCCAGGGCACAATTTTCGCCGGACCAAGTAGCAGCGGCGCCAGGATACGGACGCCGCAGACGTCTTCGACTACGGCGCAATGGGATCCAAGGCACGCACGGCGATCCGCTCGTTGTCCGCCAGGTGCTTGCGGGTCGCGGCAGCGACCTTGCGTGCGTCGCAAGTACGCGTGGCCAGCAGCAGTTCGTGATGGGCGCACCAGCGGCGATGCGGTTCGTCTGGGTCGCTGTCACGTCCGGCGAACGCCAGCCGCACATACCGCTCGGCGGCATGCCAGAGCCTTTCGAGGATGCGGACGTCCCAGGTGGTGGCGGCAGGGCGCAGCAGTTCCAGATGGAACGCGTGGTGGGCCTCGTAGATCTCGTCGATACCCGAGGCCGCGTCGGCGAGCATCGCGAGGTGTCCCTCGATGCGAGCGAAATCCTCGTCCCGCAGCAGTGCGGCGGCGCGCCCGGCGAGTTCGGGTTCGATCCGGCGACGCAGCCGGTAGATCCCGTGCACATCGTCATGCGACAGCGGTGCGACCATCGCGCTCTTGCCGGGGCTGGTGATGACCAGTCCTTGTGCCTCGAGGTCGCGCAGGGCTTCCCGGACCGGTATGAAGCTGACGCCGAGTTGCGCGGCGATCTCGCGCAGGGAGAAGGACTGGCCGGGTCGTAGCCGGCCCGCCAGGATCGAGCGCCGGATTTCCTTGGCGACCTGCTCCGGCACCGACGTCGGTGTCAGCGGTCGCACGATTTCGCCCCCGGCCGTCACGCTCATGACCCACTCCCTGTCCCGCTACAACGTCCGATCCGCGGTCAGCCTGATGTTATAACAGCTGCTCGGCCGTCATGAAGGCCCGTCCTCAGCGAACGAGGGATCATCAGAGAAGCTGCCGCGCCAACTGCCCGGTGCGATAGTCGACCATCCGGCGCATCACCAGGGCCGTATTGGTCCGCCTCACCCCCTTGATGCCGAGAATGTCCCCGGCCACGCGATAAAGGTCTTCGGCATCGCGCGCGACCACCTGAATCAGCAGGTCGGCCACACCGCTGAGCCCGAGCACCTCGAGCACCTCGGGGATCTCGTCGAGCGCGGCGGCGACCTCGACGAGTTTTCGCTGGGTGACGTTGGTCAGGATGTAAGCCTGCAACGGATAACCCAGCACCGCCGGATCAATACGCCGCTCGAAGGACTGCAACGCGCCGGATTCCTCGAGTTTGGCCAGCCGCGCCTGAACCGTGTTGCGCGACAGCTTGGCCGTGTCGGCCAGGGCGATCGCGGTGGCCCGCGGCGCCTGCGACAGCGCCAGCAGCAATCGGGCGTCGATCTCGTCCGCCTGGTGCGTGGTTGTCATGATGCCCACCGTTCTTCTCGGTCCTTCGCCGCTCGTGTGCAATCTGCTCACGCCGGGCCTCGGGTATTGCGCAGCCCTGAACCGCCTGCTCAACTGTTATAACACCTTGGCAGATCGGGGTCGCTGACACCGCGCATCGGTTCACCCACCCCGCCCCACCCGTCGCATCGGGCCCACCGGTTCCGCCGCACAGGTGATTCACACACCCCGCCGCAGTCGCATGCTGCGCCGACGCAGCATCCTGCACGCAAGGAGAGGTCCATGAACCACACGCCCGTTGCCCCCGAGATCAGCTCCGTGGCCTCCGGCACTGCCGCCGATCCGGACTTCGACGCCCTTGAGTCGATCGAGCGCCGGCTGCTGTGGCTTTCCACCTCGATCATCCACCACGCCAACCGCGTACGCCCCAACCCGACCGGCCTGAAAGTCGGCGGCCATCAGGCCTCGTGCGCCTCGATGGTCTCGATCATGACCGCGCTGTGGTTCGAACAGCTGCGCCCCGGTGATCGGGTCTCGGTCAAACCGCACGCCTCACCCGTCCTGCACGGGATCAACTACCTGCTGGGCGAACTCGACGAAAAGTATCTGACGACACTGCGCGAGTTCGGAGGCCTGCAGTCCTACCCCAGCCGCACCAAAGACCCCGATACCGTCGACTACTCCACCGGATCGGTCGGCATCGGAGCGACCGCACCGATCTGGGGAGCGATGGCACGCCGCTATGTCGACACCCATCTCGGCGCGACCGGCTCCGGTCGCCAGTACTCCTTGGTCGGGGACGCCGAACTCGACGAGGGCGCGGTTTGGGAGGCGATCCTCGATCCCGGAATCACCGAACTGGGCGAGGTCGTGTGGATCGTCGACCTCAACCGCCAATCCCTGGACCGGGTGGTGCCCAATATCGCCGCGCGCCGGCTCGAGAAGATGTTCGATGCCGCGGGTTGGCAGGTCATCACCGTCAAGTTCGGCCGACTGCTCGAATCGCTGTTCGCCCGCCCCGGCGGCGACGCGCTGCGCACCCGCATCCTCGAGATGGCCAACCCGGAGTACCAGCGGCTGCTGCGATGCAGCGCCGAAGAAGTGCGCACCCGGCTGCCCGGCACTGGGACCGGCAGTGATCAGATCGCCACGCTCATCGCCGATCTGGACGACGAGACCCTCACCGCCGCAATCCGCAACCTGGGCGGCCACGATCTGCCCGCGCTGATCCAGGCCTACCGGCAGATCGACGACACCCGCCCGACCGTGATCATCGCCTACACCATCAAGGGTTACGGCCTGCCCACCCAGGGCCACCCGCAGAATCATTCCGCGCTGCTCACCGTCGACGAGTACACCCGGTTCGCCGAGGGAATCGGACACGACCCGCGCAATCAGTGGCAGCGGTTCCCGGCCGATTCCGCGGCCGGGCAGGTGTGTGAGACAACCGCGGCGTGGCTGCACCGCGATCCGGTGCCCGCGCTGCCCGATATCACAATCCCCACCGAATTCGGCCGTATCCCCAAAGGCACCTCCACCACCCAGGCCGCGCTGGGACGGGCCCTGCTGGATCTGACCCGCGCCGCCCCCGAGGCCGCACAGCGCGTCGTGACCGTCAGCCCCGATGTCAGCTCGACCACCAACCTAGGTGGCTGGGTCAACAAAGTGGGGGTGTGGTCGCCCGACGAACGGCACAACTGGTTCGCCGACGACGCCGAAACCATCATGCACTGGAATGAACGGCCCACCGGCCAGCATATGGAGCTCGGCATCGCCGAAACCAACCTCGTCGGCCTGATCGGTGAACTCGGCGCCACCTGGAGCCGATGGGGACAGCCGCTGTTCCCGATCGGTGTGCTCTACGACCCGTTCGTCGAGCGTGCACTCGAACCCTGGTCCTACGGTATCTACGCCGGCGGTCAGTCCATCCTGGTCGGCACCCCCTCCGGTGTCACCCTCGCCGCCGAGGGCGGAGCCCATCAGTCGATCAAAACGCCCTCCATCGGCCTCGAACAGCCCGGCTGTATCAGCTATGACCTGGCCTTCGCCATCGACGTGGAATGGACCCTGCTCGCCAGCCTGGCGCAGATGGGGCGCCCCGACGGCAGCTCCGCCTACCTGCGGCTGTCCACTCGCCCCGTCGACCAGACCCTGGCGGACGTGCCCGCTGATCCGGCGGCCCGGGAACGGCGCAGGCGGCAGGTCGTGGCCGGCGGTTACCCGCTGATCCGGCGCGAAGGCGCCCAGCTGACCATCGTCGCTATGGGTGCGCTGATGCCCGAAGCCCTCGCCGCCGCAGAGCGTTTGGCGCAGGCCGGAGTGCCCGCCGACGTCGTGTGCATCACCAGCCCCGGGCTGCTGTTCGAAGCTCTGCAGGCCCGGCAGGGCCGCGGCGCCGGTGCGAGCTGGATCCTCGACCAGCTCTTCCCCGCCGACCGTGCGACTCCGATGGTCACCGTCCTGGACGGCCACCCTCACACACTCGCGTTCCTCGCCGGAATCAACCAGGTGCGCAGCACTGCCCTCGGCGTCAGCAAGTTCGGGCAGGTCGGCTCGCTCGACGACGTCTACGGCTATCACGGCATCGACACCGACAGCATCGTGCGCGCCGCGCTCGACATCCTGCCCTGATCCGGACCGACCCAGGAGCCCGCTACCCCCATGACCACCGACCAGATCGCAGCCGCTACCACGGTGCACATGCCCGCCCTCGGCGAGAGCATCGAGGAAGGCACCATCACCCGCTGGCTCAAAGCACCCGGCGACCGTGTCGAGGCCGAGGAACCCCTGCTGGAAGTCGCGACCGACAAGGTCGACACCGAGATCCCCGCTCCGGTCGGCGGAGTACTCGACCAAATCCTCGTCGAGGAGGACAGTGTCGTCGCGGTCGGCACAGCACTCGCCACCATCGCGACGGACTCCGGCGCCGCCTCGCCCTCACCGGCCCTACCGGCCCCACCTCCGCCGCACCTTCCGGCGACCGCACCGGAACCACCGCCTCGGTCTCCGACTCCCGATCCCGCACCCGAGGTGAACTCACCGCCGCCCCCGGCCACGCCGGATCCTGCCCAGCCCGTCGCCGCCGTGTCCGGCGCCACGGCCGAAAAGCTGCCTCGGATCCGCCGGACCATCGCCCAGCGCATGGTCGAGTCACTGCAGATATCCGCGCAGCTCACCAGCGTTCTCGAGGTCGACGTCACCGCCATCGCCGCCCTGCGCGCGCAACACAAGAACGAGTTCCTCGCCCGCACCGGCGTGAAGCTGTCCTTCCTGCCGTTCTTCGCCAAGGCGGCGGTCGAAGCGCTCGCCACCCACCGGATGCTCAACGCTTCGCTCAACCCCGAGATCACCGAGGTCACCTACTTCAACCACGTGCACCTCGGAATGGCCGTCGACAGCGACAAGGGCCTGATGGTGCCGGTCATCCGCGATGCCCACACCCTGACCATCGCCGGGCTCGCGCAGGCGATCGCGGACAAGGCGGACAAGGTGCGCACCGCCACGATTACCCCGGACGAGCTGGGCGGCGGCACCTTCACCCTCACCAACACCGGAAGCCGCGGCGCACTGTTCGACACCCCGATCATCAACCAGCCCCAGACCGGGATCCTCGGAACCGGCGCCGTGGTCGAACGCCTGGTCCCGTCCCGCCGCGACGGGAATCTGACCATCAACGTCCGATCCATGGCCTACCTCTCGGTCTCCTACGACCACCGTATCGTCGACGGCGCCGACGCCGCCCGCTATCTCACCGCAGTCAAGCACAAGCTGGAAAACGGTTTCAACGCACACGATTTGATTTGACCCGATGGGAAGCGAGCGAATCGCCCATGACTCCGGACGAACACTCGATGCTGGAGTTCGCCACACGGTGGCACCGGTTCGACGGCGGCGACGAATACATTCGCCCCACGTTCGGAATCACTCCGCCTGTCTTCTACCAACGCCTGCTCTGGCTGCTCAACACCAGCACAGACCACGGTCTCGACCAGCCGACCTGCCGCCTGGTGCGCCAGCTCTGTTTCGCAAGCTCGCCGTGCACCAACCCGAGAACGACAAGCACTCAGCGAGACGCTGAACCCACACCACCCACATCGAAAAGCGACTGCGCACAACGCTATCCGCCGCGCCACCACGAGCCCGATGCGCCACCCCCGCATCCGGCCCACCCGTGCTGCTGGGCCGACGCCCGCACCCGCACGAACTACAGCTCACGAGGCTCCCGACTACCAGTCACCGCCACCGAATCCGCCGCGGCCGCTCCCGGCACCCGCGGAACGGTCGACTACTGAGGTATTCACGTGAGTCACACTCTGTCCCATCACCGGCCACGGTCCGCCGAGGCTTCGCACCGGCCACTCACGCCGCCGGCACCGGCGCCACCTCTCGGCCCCGCTCATCAAGGTCTCGAAAAGTTGACCGGCGCCCAGGCCGTCGTCCGGTCGCTGGAAGAACTGAGCGTCGAGGTGGTATTCGGCATTCCCGGCGGTGCGATTCTTCCCGTCTACGACCCACTGCCACAGCAGTAGACCAGATTGTCGAGGCGCGGGGTGCCCAGTATCGACGGGAGGTCGATCATGCCCACGTCCGCATCACTGTGGACCTGGCCCCGGCCCGGGTGGTGGGACTCCATCTCTCCTGCGGTGTGGAGTCGCCGGCTGGCAGACTGGTGACCGCGTAGACGGTCTCGCGGGTCCTCTTGCGGGTCTTGCGGTTGACGCGGGTGCGGGTCACGCGCAACGCCTGCACCGCACCGGGGAACCCGATGCCGGCGGCAATCTCGGTTGTCTTCAGGGTGCGGGTGTCGCGGCGGCCGTGGGTGGTGCTTGGTGGCGGTGGCAGCGACGGGGACGTCGCCGACACCCTGCGGTACTTGATCCATCATGCCAACCTCGCCCGCGGCACCGACTCCGCCGCGGCCATCGTGAACCCGGCCACCGCCGGACCGTTGATCACCGCGTTCCGCCCTCCAACTTCGGCCGCACGCGGGGATGTCCCAGCCCACCGGCTCAGCCAGGACACCGACCTTGCACCAACGCCGCTCAGTCTGCCCCTCGAAGGAGGTCGAGGACGATGTCGACAATCATGTCCTCCTGACCACCGACCATGCCGCGTCGCCCTACCTCAACGAGAATGTCTCGCGTGTCGATCCCATACTGTGCCGACACTCGCTCGGCGTGCCGAAGGAAGCTGGAATAGACACCGGAGTATCCCAGTGTCAGTGTCTCCCGATCAACACGAACCGGGCGGTCTTGGAGCGGGCGGACGATATCGTCCGCAGCGTCCTGTAGCGCGAACAAATCGCAACCGTGCCGCCACCGGAGGATGTTCGCAACAGCGATGAATGCTTCGATAGGGCAGTTTCCGGCCCCTGCACCATGCCCCGCGAGCGACGCGTCGACGCGAGTTACGCCCTCCTCCACTGCCACAATCGAGTTAGCTACGGACAGCGACAGGTTCTCGTGGGCGTGGATCCTGATCTGGGTCCCAGGGTCGAGAACATCCCGGACGGATGATCTTCATCATCAGGTCGGATCCGATGTTTCCCGATCCGACTATCGCGACCTTCGTCGTCATTTCGTCAATCCTCCGCACAGTGAATGCTGTGGACGGATCGCTCATAGCCGGTACATCCGGCCCACAAAATCCGACCGACACAGTTCCGAGTCCGTCCAACGATGCGGTGTAAATGCCACCTGAGACCGCTGGGACCATCGGTCCCAGCGCACCGGACAACACGACCTCACCAGCTCGCAGGGGTGCTCCGAAGTCCTGGCACGTTCGAGCGAGCCACAACACTGCGGTGACTGGATCGCCCAAGCAATCGGCCCCACTCCCCTGGCTCACCACGGCCCCGTTGCCGTCGACCAGCTTCATGCCGACCTCGGCAAGGTCGAGGTCGTCCAGCAGGACGGGCGCTTGTCCGAGCACGTAGAGTCCGCTCGAGGCATTGTCCGATACAGTGTCGACAAAGGTGATGTCCCAGCCCGCGATTCGGCTGTCCACGATCTCCAATGCCGCAACCACATGATCAGTCGCGGCACGAACTGCTTCCTCATCGAGGCCCGGCCCGGACAGATCGGCCCTCAGGACGAATGCGACCTCGGCCTCCACCTTCGGCTGCAAGAGCCGTCCGAGGTCGACCATCGCCCCGTCGGCCACCGCCATGTCGTCGAAAGGCACTCCGAAGTCGGGCTGATCGACTCCGAGCTGGTTCTGGACCGCAGGCGAGGTCAGTCCGACCTTGCGGCCCACAATCCGACGTCCTTCGGCCAGAGAAGCCCGTGTGAGGATGTTCTGAACTGCATAGCAGGTCGCGGCGCTCCCGTCCGGAAGGACGTCGCGGACAGGAGCGCACGGCACACGGGTACGAGCCGACTCGAGCAGCTACTTCGGTAGCTCTGTATCCGGCATGGACATTCCTCTGTTGTCACGAACTGGTCAGCCGCGCTTGATCAGCGGCAACTCGGGCCGGCGATCGGATACGCCCGCCTTGTCGGCGAGCTCACCCGAGACTGTCCCGGTAGCGAAAAACTCGGCAAATATCGGATTGAAGATGTCCGGACGGTCCGTCTGTCCCTGATGGCCACAATCATCCGGGTAGAAGAACTGCACGTTAGGAAGGTGATCCTCCTGCAAGTACCCCCACTCGACGGGAGTGAGGATGTCCTGACGTCCGTACAGGTAGATTCCGGGGATGTTGATCCGGTCCAGTCGTCCCTTGGTGGTCAACCGGGCCGCTCGGTTCTCATCAGTCCACGGAATAATGTGTCGGTACTGGAGCAGAGTCGGCCAGAACAGGGCATGCGCTTCGAGGCGCTTGCTGGCCGACAGGTAGCGCATCTCGACCAGGTCGTCACTGATGGCATCGGTGCGATGGATGATCGCCTCCATCATCGATCGCATGCCGTCGCGGGTCCCGTCATACGCAGTCATGTGGAACTGCCCCTTAGGAGGCGCAATCTCCTCTGGCACAACGTTTCCCACGTCTCCAGCAATCAGAGCGAAGCTTGCGACCCGATCGGGCCGCGACACCATGTAGTTGACGGTGTTCATGCATCCCATCGAGTTACCGGCCAGGTGGAACCGGTCAAGACATAGAGCGTCCACGAACTGGGCGATGAAGTCGACAAAACTCTCCATGCCGTTCGGCCAGTACTCCCTCCGCAAATCCGACAGACCGAACGCCGGCATATCAGGGCAGTAAACGCGGAAGCCTTTCTCGGCGAGGTACGGCGCCATATAACGCCAACCGGCCAGACCTGAAGACCCGGGAAGTCCACCGTGGAGCAACACAACCGAAGGGCCGTTGTCGCCGGCTGTCATGTAGTGGGCCTGGGATCCGTCGGCAAGTCGCACCCAGCGGCTCGCCATACCTGGCACGCCAACCAGGTTCTCGTCAGTCAGAGGCATGAGGGTCACATCCTTTGGTCACGTTGAGTAGGTACTTCACATCTCGTCCATGAGCCCGAGAAACTCGAGCGCATTGATGGCGAGCGCATAGGGGCCGGCTTCCGCCGGAAGTACACCGGATTTCCGGGCCTTGTCGATGGAAGCCATCGACTTGCGCATCTGGTCAGGAAAGAAAGGTGCGTCGCTTCCCAGTACCAGTCGATTCACCCCGAACCGGTGGACGAGAAGCCGCAGATGTTCATCGTCGAAGACAAGTGTGTCCGCATAGAGGCGCCGCACCAGCCGATCCCACACCGCTGGGTCGCCTACAGAGTGCATGGCGGCCGCCGTCCGCAACCTCGGATAGGCCCAGGGGAAGGCGCCGCACCCGTGTGCAAGCGCCACTCTGAGGTGCGGATATCGCTCGAGTACTCCGCCGAAGACCAGCGCTGACGCTGCAATCGCGGTGTCGGCCAGCATGCCAAGGCCGAGATCGAATGGCTGCCCTGACCTGCGGACAACCCCCTGACCGCCGAAGACCGGATGCACGAATATCGCCGCACCGAGGCGATCGCACGCTGCCCACAACGGGTCGAGTTCTGGCGAATCCAGATCGAAATCACCGATCCTCGTACCGATTTCGATCCCGCGCAAACCAAGCTTCAAGCACCGACTAAGCTCTGCAACTGCCTCCTCCGCATCCGCCAGCGGTAGGCAGCCGAGGCCCCGCAGCCGTCCACCGGACCTGTTGCACGCTGCCGCTATCGAGTCGTTCACTCGCCCTGCATAACCGGGCTCGGCATCAGCCCGCCACGCGTGCTCCATCACGACCGGCACCGGCGAGATCACCTGATGGGAGAGACTGGCCTCATCCATCCGACGCAGCCGCTCGTCGACATCCCACAGCTCTCGCTGGACGACGCGGAATATCTTGTCGCCAAGCATGATTCGACCACCTTCGTCGGTGTCGACGACCAGTCGCGGAGCATCATGGTCGCAATCCGTTACATCCGAAAGGTCGACCCCCAGGTAGTGCGCGTGGACGTCGACTGCCGTCGCAGGGGGCATAAGACTTCTTTCGGTTGAAGGTGCATTTGGCGTGGTCACGCTTTCCTTGACGGACGCTAACCATTGTTATGCGCCGATGTGGGCCTGGTTTCAGTGGCCGGAACTGGCAAACTCGGCTGCACACTTTGTGCGCTGCATCGGGCTATCATGATGTGCTGCAATGTCGCAAGCTGCTGTTCGCCGCTGAACAGCGAGGGGATACTGGTGAGTTCCATGTACGAGCAACTGTCGGACACCGATGATCAGCCTGCGTCGATCCTGTCGAAAGCGTTCAACGTTCTCAGTGTTTTCAATGCCGACCAACGAGTACTCACGTTGACGGAGATCGCACGAGCGAGCGGCTTACCGAAGTCGACGACTCACCGGCTTCTTCGTCGACTGATCCCTCTGGGCGTCATCGAGTCGCACGGTCAGGGCTTCAAAATCGGCTTACCAATGCGACGGCTCGCGTCCGCTATGCCGATCGAAAGTCTTCGCGAGTCCGCTCTGCCGCACCTCGGATCGCTACACCGATGGTCCGGCCGGCATGTACACCTGGGCGGCTTACGAGGCGATCGAGTAGTCTTCGTGGAGCGCTTCCTCGTTCCCGGACACAAACTTCCATCAGCAAGCCCTGGAATGGACCTGCCAGCGCACGCCAGCGCACTGGGGAAATCGATGCTCGCGTTCGTCACTGATCAAGAGTTGGAAGCGGTCCTGGCGAAGCCCCTGGCAGCCCTCGCGCCTAATACGGTCACTGATCCGAAAGACCTACTCACCGAGCTTCAGAACGTGCGAAGTCGACGGGTTTCCGTGGCACGTGGCGAATCCCACGTTGATGTGACCTGTGTTGCGGCACCTATTCTGATTAGGGGTCGAGCCGTTGGGGCAATATCGGTATCGACCACAGCAAACGACAATGCAGTCGATCGTGCGCTGATAGATGCGGTTCGCGTAACCGCTGACAGGATAAGCCGAGACAATCAACGCATTCTGGCCCAAGGAAACGAGATCTGGTTCCCCGGAATCGACTGATGCACAGGGAAGCCGGCCGGAGCCGGCCGGCTTCCCGCTCCGGCCGGCTTCCCGCTCCGGCCGGTGCCAGCGGCGAAAGGCGCACAGCCGGATCGCCACATCAGCCGCTGTAAACGGCGAAGGGCTTATTGGAGTTGAATACGCTCGTGGTGACGAGCGTCGACCACTCCCGCTCCAGCCCAAGCTCCTGTATAGCACCGATCAAGCAGAACCAATTCAGAATTTCGTGCTGGCCAGATTCGATCACCTCAACGGTCGTCGTCGAGGTGAGCTCCTCGTACCGTTCCTCAACGAGAAGCTTGTAAAGTCGCTCGTCCGCCGGGGTGTCGGGCCGGATATGCCAGAGCGAGTCGGCAAGAAACGCATGCGACCAACTCGATGACGCGACAAAAGCTACCCGCAAGTCGCTGTCCTTGAAAAATCTCGCGATGGCACGCCCGACTGCCACGCACCGAGCCGGAGTCGGACCAGATGGATCGAGTGTTTCGTTACGAATATCAGCGAAGCGAGCCAGGCCACCCTTCCGGGCAATTGCGTGTTGGCCGTAGCAGTTCACCGTCACCGGCAGTAAACGGTAGGGGAACTCCGCGCCGGCGTGGTCATAGTCCAAGAACAGTTGCGTGTTCAGTATTGCGTGCGGAAAGTGCGCCCCCGCACGCTTGCGATATGAGTAAGCCATGTCGACGCCGTCGCGAATCAGTCCATCAGTGAGCGCGCGGGCACAATCCGCATCTCCACGTAGGGTTATCTCGAAGTCGTCGGGAAGGCCCCAGACGTTTGGGCTTCCGCGGTCGTTCATTACCTCGAACGCTGGTACCTGAAGATCGTCGTAGGCGAGTACACAGAACGGCGGAATCACTTCTTCGCGGAAGTTCTCGTACTGATCATCTCCCCATACCACGATCACGTCGGGTTGGAATTCGTCAATTGCTGCGCGGCATTTGCGCAGACCTTCCAGAAGGCGAGCACGATGCACTGCAGCAGATCCTCTCCCCTGGTCTTCCCCCCATTCTTCACGCATCGATTCCGGCCAGTTTTCCAGATCCTTTTCAGCCTGAGGGATATCGGGGTCGGTCAGCGTCCAACGGAGCAACCCCGCCATATGATCGTCGGTGCCCGCAAGCAACGGGTAATGGGTCATGCCGATACCGAGAAACTGGCTCACCTGTGTACCTCTCCGTGGAAGGGCGGGGAAGCAGGTTCGGCCGGAGACCGGCCAAGCAATGCCTCGCCATGTGAAACGGGCATCACCACAACGTTCGAGGTGCCGAAGTGCGTCCAGCGGACCCCGTCATCGTCGGGTTCACGCGGAAGGATTTCAATTGTCGTGAACGGTACCCCGTTGGGGTCGTGCGTCCCGACGATGATGTTGACGTCGCAGCCCACCGACCGGATATGGAGGATCTTGTCCGGGCCATCGGGTGTGTCGTGGTCAACGATGCGCATCTGCACTCCGTGACTGTGAGGCGTGTCCGAGGCCTGGGGGACCCCGCTCCGCGTGAAATGGGAAACGAAGTGCCGACGCTAGTGCCCTCGAGCGGCTCGCGCGTAGATCGTTCCGCTGCCTGGAACCCCGAGTGGAAATGGGGGCGCAGCGTCACTCGGTTCCGGCGGCTGGAACCACGTCCCACGACAGCTCTCTGGCCTCCTACTGTCGGTGCACTGCCGAGCATTCTCTGCGCTCGGCGAGGACACAAGAGGGCAGATACATGAGCTCGCCAACGACGGCGCCCACCGATCGTCGGACTGACCAATGTGCCGTTGATTTCGGGAACCGATGCTGCGTCGGCAATGTCGATCCCAAAGGAATCCCGCGTCAAGAGGGGGCGGCCACAGCGGAACCTCCGGCTGGTGACAGCCATCCCGAACTCCGCAAAGCCGCAGCATGTTGATACTGCACCAGCCATGACGTTCGCCGGCGACAGCGCCTTGGCAGCCGCCACGCCTTGAACCCCACCCGCCCGGGCCGCGAGCGCGGCCCGTACCTCCGAATGAAGGGAGTCGACGTCGTGCCCACACCATACGTAATCGACAACCGCAGGGATTCACTGTTCCAGATCGACAGGGAGGTTTTTACCTCACAGGAGATCTTCGAAAAGGAACGCGACCTGATCTTCGCCGATGCCTGGCTGTATGTGGGTCATGAATCGGAAGTCCCCAACAACAACGACTTCCGGACCCGGGATGTCGGAGGACGTTCGGTGATCTTCAATCGCGATCGGCACGGAAGTGTCCGGGTACTGCTCAATACCTGTCTGCACCGCGGTGCCTCGGTCTGCCGGCACCCGCGAGGCAATCAGAAGATCTTCACTTGCTTCTATCACGGGTGGGCCTACCGCAACTCGGGGGAATTGGTCAATGTCCCGGCCGGAGAGGACTACGCGACCGCACCGGCCGACGTCTACGGTGGACTGCGGTCACCGCGGATCGACTCGTACCGGGGTTTCTGGTTTTTGAACTTCTCCGATAGTGCACCTGATCTGCGCACATGGCTGGGAACTTCCGCATATCTACTGGACCTGGCAGTCGACCAATCCGAGGACGGCATCGAGATCCTCGAGGGCTCGCACAACTACACCATCAACGCCAACTGGAAACTCCTCGTAGAGAACAGCGTTGACGGGTACCACGCGAAGTCGGTACACCACACGTACTTCGAGATGATGATGGAGCTCGGGCAAACTCCACCGATGCTCGGCGACGGCACGATCAACGGCATACCCCCGGCCGGCGTCGGTACTGAGTTCGGCAACGGACACGCAACACTGCTCTACCCGGGTAACGGTCTGCCGCTGGCCAACGAGAAGGTCGCGCAGAACCTTGCCGAATTGCGAGGCAAGGCGGTGGCCAAACACGGCGAGTCGTATGCCTCCGCACTGTTCAACATTGCACGCAATTCGATCTTCTTCCCGAACTTCGTGCTCATCGATCTGAACTTCGGCATGGTCGTCCGAACCATCATGCCGCTGGGCCCCAATCGCACGCACGTGACCAGCTGGCATGTCGCGCCGCGTGGCTTGGACCAGGAGTCGCTGCAGTACCGCATCGACAACGCGCTCACCTTCTGGGGCCCTGCGGGCCTAGCCACGCCGGACGACGTCGAAGCCCTCGAGCAGGCACAGCGGGGATTCAGCACCCGACGAGAGGTTCCTTTGTCCGACATCTCCAAGGGCATGGGTAAGGCACGGCCCGCTGCCAACGACGAACTTCAGATGCGGGCGTGGTGGCGGCAATGGAACTACGTCATGACAGGCGAACAGCTCCCATGCGAGGTCGACGAGCTCGTCCCGTTCGAAACCCGCGAGAGCCAGGAGGCATAGGCGCATGACGACCACAGAATCAGTGATCACTGCAGTGCGACCAGTCAGCACAATCACGCGCTCCGAGGTAGAGGAATTCCTCTACCTCGAGGCAGCACTGCTCGATGACTGGCGCCTCGAGGAATGGGTGGAGCTGTTCACACTCGACTGCATCTATGAGGTACCGGCAACCGACTCCCCCAACTCCGACCCGGGTCTGACCTGGTCGCTGATCCATGACCGGCGGACCATGCTCGAGCAAAGAATCATTCGGCTCAAGAAGCCCGAAGCACACGCAGAGTTTCCGCACTCACAAACCAGCCGAATCGTCGGCAACGTACGGATTACTGATCGGCTCGAGCAGTCGTTACTTGTCGCGGCGAACTTCATCGTTTCGCGCATGAAAGCAGGAAAGTTCGATCAGTATGTCGGCCGGCACTACTACGAACTTGTGCCGGCTGCAGAGGGTTTCCTGATCCGGCGAAAGAAAAGTGTTCTCGCACACGATCGGTTGGATCCTCAGGGAAAGATCTCCTTCGTCCTGTAGGGCCGACCACACGCCACAAGAATGAGAGGAGAGAACACGATGGGTCAGGAATCTGCTGTGACACAACGGATGTTCGCCTGCGAGGTAGACGACCTCGATGACGGCGACAGTATGACCGTCAGGACCGACGGCGAACCCGTTGCCCTTTACAGGATCGGCAACGAGTTCTACGCGACCGCGGACACCTGTACACACGAAAAATGGTCGCTGGGCGAGGAAGGTGATCTCGATGGATTCGAAGTCACTTGCACGCTGCACAATGCCCGGTTCGACGTCCGCAACGGTAAGGCACTGTGCTTCCCAGCGACCGTCAACCTCGCGCGCTATGCGGCGACGATCGAGGACGGCAAGGTGTATATCTACCCAGCGGATGTGTCGGCATGACCGGAGAACGATTCATCAACAGGGTTGCCGTCGTCACTGGCGGTGCGAGCCCGATCGGCTTCGGAATCGCTGAGAGACTTGCGGCCGAAGGCTCTCAGGTCGTACTTGGTGATTTCGACGAAGGCCGGCTGAGGGTGCTCGGCGCCAAGCTGGAGGCCGGCGCACCCGGCCGAGTACACGCAGTGCTCGGGGATCTGAGTGATCGTCCGGACGCATCGGCGCTCGTCGACGCCGCAACCGAACGTTTCGGACGGCTCGACATACTGGTCAACTGCGCCGGGGGTGGGGTCATCCGCCGAACCTCTGAGCACACCGAGCAGACACTGCGCGCGACGATCGACCGCAATCTCTGGACAACCTTGTACTGCACCCTCGCGGCTCTACCAGTCATGGCCGCGAGCAGGTACGGACGGATCGTCAATGTCGGCGCAGAATCCGTCCGTAACGGTCTGTACCGGCATGCCATCTACAACGCGGCAAAGGGCGGCGTGCACGCCTTGGCGACAGGGCTGGCTCGGGAGTACGCCGAACAGGGCATCACCGTCAATGTCGTTGCGCCAGCATGGATCACCACACCCGAGGCCGATGCGCGAATCGCGGCGGCGTCCGAAACCGAGCAGGCAGATTGGATCGCATTCACAGACCAGATGCGCGAGACAATCCCGATGCGTCGGCCGGGCACTGTTGCCGAGGTGGCTGCGACCGTCGCTTTCCTCGCCTCGGAGGAGGCATCGTATATCACCGGTCAGACACTCAGCGTCAATGGCGGCAGTTCGATGCTCTGAATACCTCCCCCACAATTCAGCACCCAGATCACTCACAAGGAGGTTTCGTGTCTTCCGCCGACTCGATCCGCACGGTCACTGTTGTCGGGGGCGGGCTCGCGGGCTTCACAGTCGCCCGTGAGCTTCGATCTCGCGGCTTCGACGGTGTGTTGCGCATCGTCGACCCGCAGGGCATCCCCTACGACCGTCCGCCTCTGTCCAAAGCTTATCTCGACGGTCAGGCGAATGCGGACGCCCTCCACCTTGCCCCGGTGGATTGGTTCGCCGAGAACGCGGTGGAGATCGTCGACGATTCCGCGGTTAAGCTCTTCGCCAGCCGTAGGTCGGTCATGCTGGCATCCGGCGGCGAGTTGGCCAGCGACGCGTTGGTCTTGTCAACGGGTGGGCAAGCCCGCAGGTTGGCGATCCCCGGCGGTGACCTGCCGGGGGTGGTGACGCTGCGCACGCGAGAGGACGCCGATCTGATTCGCACCGCGTTGCGCCCAGGCTGTGCGCTGGTCATCGTCGGCGCTGGCCTGATCGGCGCGGAGGTTGCAGCTACAGCGACGAAGGCCGGGGCGAGAGTCACCTTGATCGATCCTATCCCCGTTCCTTTGGTACCCGCAGTCGGCGAGGAGCTAGCCGAGGCCCTGCATAGCATGCATGCCGCCAATGGGGTCGACATCATCGTGGGCACTCCCACTCGTGTGGTGTCCGATGGGCAGAGCCTGCTGGTTGATATCGAACGTCAGGGCGGGTTCAGCCGGGTAGCTGCTGACATGGTTCTGGTTGCGATCGGAATCGAAGTGGACACGGCCTTGGCCGACTCGGCGGAGCTCGTGGTCGACACCGGTATCGAGGTCAACGCATCCGGCGAGACCTCCAACCCCGCTATCTGGGCTGCGGGTGACGGAATCAGGGTCCGAGACGCTGATGGCACGCTGCGCCGGCGTAGCGAGCATTGGGAGGCAGCAATTATCAGCGGAACCGCTGCGGCGTGCGGGATCGTCGGCGAGCACCCGGCCGAGCGACCGCCGGCATGGTTCTGGAGCGATCGGTACGGCGTGCACGTAGAAGCTGTCGGATCGATGAATATCCCTGGTTTCACTGTAGTGAGAGAGTACGAGGGCGCTGTTCGGGTTGCGTTCCGTGTGGACACGAAAGGGGTTCTTGTCGGGTGCGCCGCCATCGATGAGGGCAGAGTTCTGCGGGCGGCGAAGCGACTTATCGCCCAGGGTGCCCGACTCGAGCCTGACTACTTGACAGATCCGAAAGTGGATCTTCGAAAGATTGGCAAAGAACTAAAGAACTACAGTTAAGCGCAGCTCGCGCGGTGAATGGGCCGATCTGCAAGGGAGATCGGCCCATTCGACGTTCAAACCTCGCTCGGCAAATGGTATCGAGAATTCTTCGCTATGACTGCCGTCCCTCCCAGTGCCACGAGGACCAGACAACTTAGTAGCACGGGGTAGCTCGCGACCCCCGAAAGTAGCGCCAGAACCGTGGGTAGCAAGAAGCCCACATAAGCCAGCGCGTAGTACACGCCGGTCAACGCGGCCAGCTCGTGTGGCCGTGCCAGCCGCTGCACTTCCATCAGCCCGGACACCATCGCAGTCCCGTAGGCCAAACCGAGCAGAATCGCGGCAATCAAAGCGACGACCGGCGATCGATCCACGGCCGCGACTGCGCTCGCCGCGAGCCCGCCTGACATGATCACCATGGCGAAAACGACGGCTCTAGCGCTGGTCGCCTGATCCAGGTTCTTGGCGAAAGGTTGGACGAGTGCGCCGGCTCCGAGTGTGCAAACGGTCAGCAGCGTCGAGTAGATAAGACCCCAATTGGCGACCTTATCGCCGACGAGCTGCGGCATGATCGCGTATGCCACTCCCGCCGAACCGAAGATCCACGGTGCCATCGGCATAATGACTCGGACAAATCGCGGGTGGCGGGCAGGTGCGAAACGCAAACCGGTACCGCGCTGAGCCGACTTGGTGCGCGTCTCTGGCAGCCGGAACAAATAGAATAGGGCAACCACCGCCAAAACCATGTGTACCACGTAAGGCAATGCAGTGGGATACGGCGCCCATTGAGCAAGCACGCCAGCGACCCCCGCCCCCAGTCCGAACCCCAGTGTGAGCCACAGCGCTCCACGTCGTGCTCCGGTTCCCCGGTCCGCTCCGGCCGCGACCGAAAGTTCCATGATGCAAGTCGACCCGACTGCCATCGCTGTCGCCACAGCAAGGCCCGTCATGAATCGGCCGACGGCGATCCAGCCAACACTGTGTGTCGCAATCAGAACACTGGCCAGCAGGCCGAGTACGGTACCGGTGATCAGCACAGGTTTACGCCCATACCGTTCCGATAGCGTCCCCGCTAGCAGAAGACCTGGAACGAGGCCGACGACGTACGCACCCAGCAGTGCGTCCACCGTCACGACCGACAGGCCGGACTGCCGGTACAGCACCAGAAGCGGGGTGAACTGGTTGCCGCCCCAGCCACATACGAACACTGCGGCCGCAGCCGCTTTCCAGGAGTTTTTCATCGCCGATGGGTCCCGTCGAGGTGTGAGCGCAGGGCGCGTGCGAAGTGGCCAGCGTCGCCGGCCTCGATAGTCGAGATCAGTTCCCTGTGCTGGCGAATCACCTCGGGTATCTGCTGCGGGCTCAGCCCGAGGGCGTGCACGCTCATCCGCCGTTGCCGGTCGGCCAGCGAAGCATAGAACCGAATTGTCAGCGCGTTGCGGCCAGCCGCAACGATCGACCGGTGAAATGTCTCATCTGCTTCTGCGAAAGCAGTGAGGTCGCCGTCATCGACGTGTCCGCACTGAGCGTCCAGCGCCTCCCGCAGTGCGGTGATGGCAGCTGGGACAAGTTCTGGCCGCCGCAACAACCGACGAACCGCAGCGATCTCGATCGCCTCGCGCGCATCCAGGATGTCCTCCGCCTCGCCCGGGGACACCGGCTTGACGACCGCGCCGCGCTTCGGGATAAGTGTCAAGAATTCCTCAGCTTGTAAACGTAGAAACGCGTCGTGGACCGGAGTGCGGCTGACTCCGAGACGTTCGGCGATCTCACCTTCCGACAGGAGATGACCACCTGGAAATTCCCCGTTCAGAACAAGCCTCTTGGTCAGGATGTAGGCGCGAATTGCTGCTGGTTCGTCGGGCATTCGGCGACACTATTTGTTCCATGCATGGTTGTGTTCATATGTTCCGAACCCCGGAACTCGACGTGTTCGGCGCGAATCGTGGTGGCAGAAGTCGAGGGCCGGTTCGTTGAGAACCGGCCCTCGGTTGGTTGGTCGTGAATTTCAAGTACGGATGGGTCCAGGTCGACCGCCTTCAGGAGCTGGTAGGCAGCAAAGCCTTCGAGCCCGAGCTCAGGACCCAATCCACTCGATTTGATCCCGCCGATCCGCAGCTCAACCCATATAAACGTGAACTAGTCGGCGACCCCAACTGTCGAACCCGGGCACACCACCAGGCAGCAACCGCCGCCGGGGCGAACAACCACGCCATCACCCGACAAAACCCGCACGTCAAAATCGCCGGTGAATGTTTGCGTTCCAGCCACCGGAAAAGCACCTGCGATGTGACGACAAGCACATCTAGGTTCAACCCGCGGCACACGAATGTCAGGGCGGCCGTAGCCTGCAACAACCGGAAAGGCCCATCATGGGAGAGTTGACCGATGATGCACAGCAACCCTCGTCGAGGAGGTTGGCCCGGGTAGTCACAGCCGGCTTCCTCGGAACAACTGTCGAGTACTACGACTTCTTCATCTATGGAACGGCAGCCGCACTGGTCTTCCCAAAGGTGTTCTTTCCAGAACTGGGCTCGGCAGCAGGGACCGCTGCCTCATTTGCCACCTTCGGAGTAGCATTCATCGCTCGTCCTGTCGGCGGCGTGGTCTTCGGCCACATCGGGGACCGGGTGGGAAGAAAAACCACGCTGATAGCTACTCTTCTCCTGATGGGCATCGCAACCGTATCGATCGGTGCGATTCCCGATGGCCGAGCTATCGGCATCTGGGCACCGATCCTCCTAGTAGTACTTCGTTTCGTCCAGGGCTTCGCTATCGGGGGTGAGTGGGCTAGCGCCGCCCTCTTCGTCGGCGAATACGCGCCGACGAAGAAACGCGCGCTGTTCGCGTTGTCTCCGACATTGGGTACCTCGGCCGGACTACTCCTCGCAACACTGACCTTCCTGCTCACAGGGTTGTCGATGAGCACAGAAACCTTCCTCGACTGGGGCTGGAGGTTGCCTTTCATCGCCAGTATCGTGCTGGTTCTTGTCGGGCTCTTTGTACGACTCGGCATTGCGGAGACCCCGGTCTTCCGCGCGGCCGCGCAGCGGCAGGCCGAAACGAGGGCGGCGAAGTCTCCGTTCAGCGAGATGCTCCGACACCAGTGGCGTGAGGTGATCCTCGCCTCTGGTGCGGTCATCATGTGGCTCGCCTTCTTCTACATGGGCGCTGTATACCTGACGAATTACGGAACCGGGCACCTCGGGTTCAGCCGAAACGCCATGCTGACGATCAACCTGATCGGCGTCTTCTTCAACATCGTAGGCAGCGTGGCCGGTGCACTACTCGCCGATCATTTCGGGCGACGAAAGGTCATCGGCGCAGCCAACGGATTTGCGATTGTATGGGCATTCGTTATGTTCCCACTCGCTGACACAGGCGGCGCGGCCGCGATGGTCCTTGCGGTCGGGATCACGCTGTTCGTGGTGGGTATCGCCAGTGGAACGACGACAGCCTTTCTCCCGGAGATCTTCCGCACGTCGTACCGTTCCACTGCGACAGGAGTGTCGTACAACATCGGTAGCGTGATCGGCGGCGCGATCCCTCCAATCCTCGCCGCGCCGATCCTCGCAGCGCACGGGAGTGTGGGGCTGTCCATCATGATGGCAGTGATTGCCGTCGTTGCCGCTCTGAGCGTGTATGCGCTTCGCGAGACAGCAGGGGTCTCGCTCGACGATGACGAGAAATCCGCGACTATCGGTGAAACTCCAGTGGCGCACAGCTAACCCGGGGCTTTCACGGTGGTGTGGGGTGAGTGGCGGGCCGTGAACGGAGATTGGAGCTCTGAGCTGCGATACGTCGGCGTCGATCCTGGCCACGATCATGCGCAACGTCTTCTCGCGGGGCCGTCGCAACGAAATCTCCAACTGGGCCAGGATCTCCTGCGGCGCGGTCCTCACCCACGTCGCGACGCCGGCTACCGACCGCATCCCCGCGGCGGTAGCCAGGATCGCGATCGCCAACAACCCCCACAACGGGTACGGCAGGGGCGGGCGAACGTGAGTGAACCCCGATGATGTCTCGTTATGTCGAGCCCTGGAGATGGGAAGTTTTGCCGGTTGAGGAGGTGGAGGCCGCAGTTGGCGCTGAGGGCGGTGCTGCGGCAGGCTTCGGCGATGTTGGTGGCTCCGTGGTTTTGCGCCATATGAAGGGTTCGGGTTCTCGTTCCAGTTGGTGATCCAGGCGCGGACGTCTTTCTCCAGTGCGGCAACGCTTTTGTGGACGCCGCGGCGTAGGAGTTGGTCGGTGAGGAACCCGAACCAGCGTTCGGCCTGGTTCATCCATGAGGATCCGGTCGGGGTGAAGTGCATGTGGAAGCGGGGGTGTTTGGCGAGCCAGGCGTTGATGGCCGGGGTTTTGTGGGTGGCGAGGTTGTCGCAGACCAGATGCACGTCCAACTCGGTGGGTACGGCTTTGTCGATCGCGACCAGGAACTTCTTGAACTCGGTGGCGCGGTGCTGCGGGTAGAGCTTCGAGATCACGGTGCCATCAGCGATGTTGAACGCTGCGAACACCTCACTCACGCCGTGACGTTGATAGTCATGGCTGCGACGTTCGGGCATGCCGGGCATCATCGGTAGCACCGGCTGCGAGCGGTCGAGGGCCTGCATACCGGATTTCTCGTCCACGCACAACACGACCGCCCGCTCCGGCGGATTGTGGTAGAGACCGACGACGTCGACGACCTTGTCCACGAATCGCGGATCGGTCGACAGCTTGAACCCGTCGACCAGGTGTGGTTTCAACTCGAACTTGCCCCAGATTCGTCCGATCGTCGTGCGCGACAAGCCAGTTCGCTTCGCCATCGACGACCTCGTCCAGTGCGTGGCGTTCGGTGGCGAGAGTTCCAGCGTGGTGATCAGCACGTCTTCGACCTGATCGAGCAGGATCGACGGCGGCCGCCCGGGACGGGGCTCGTCGACCAAGCCCGCGAGACGTTGCTCGACGAACCGGCGCCGCCACCGGGCCACAGTGCTCTCGGTCACCCGCAGATCAGCGGCCACCTGCTTGTTCGAACCTCCCGCAGCACAGGCCAGCACGATTTTGGACCGCAACACCAACGCCTGCGCGGTCTTCGCCCGACGCGACCAGCGCGTCAACTGCTCGCGCTCGTCATCGCTCAACACCAACTCCGCTTTCGGCCGCCCCGCCCGCTGGCCGTCGCTCAATCCATCCAGCCGTGATTCACGAAACCGCTTGCGCCACTTGCCCACCGTCATCGCGGTCACACCGAGATCGGCGGCCAACCGCTCATACACCACGCCGGGTTCAGCGCACCCGAGCACAATCCGCGCCCGCACCGCCACCCGCTCCGACCCCGCCCGCGACCACGCGACAAGCTGCTCCCGTTCATCATCGGTCAGCACGAACTCGACATCGTCACACCCGGAACCCACCACCCCAACACCATAGATAATTAGAACTCGAATTTCAGGACCGGCACACTAGCGACGCACAATAGAAGTACTCGTGCACACATCTGCACCAATATTGTTGCGGCTCCGTGATCGATTCCCCCCTCGCGCACGATTTTCTGTCATCGCTGACAAATTTCGCGACCGCGTGGTTGGGCGCACGCGGCACGCCAACCGCTGGACCAAGACTCGTCAGTTTGGCGCTGGCACGGCGATCACCAAAGGCTTCGGGTCCGCCAACTTCCCGGCTGGGTAATCAGCTTCGATCACCAACCGCCCACCCGAAATCCGCAGGGCATCCCCATTCCCATGTTCGACACGTCCCGACAGTCGAACAAATATGGGACAACCTCGAGCAGTCAACCGCCGATGACCAGCAGCTTCTGCCGGTGCAACGCGTGAGCACCATGGTCATATCCCCTCCAAACACAGACAATTGAGTGCACGGACAACGGGCCTTCGGCGCACGCCCGTCTGCCCTGACGTCACCTGTAAGCACGAAATGCAGGCCGCCTACCGGACATCCACAGGACGTCGCAGGTCCACAAACAGCATCGAACAATAACCGACAACACGCGTCAAAAACCACAAACCCTCAGGTCACGCCGGTTCACCGGACAAAACCGACTGGTCGAAAGTAGCATCGTGGAATGCGAGCTATATGGAAAGGCTCGATTGCATTCGGGCTGGTCAATGTCCCCGTAAAGGTTTACACCGCGACCGAGGACCACGACATCCGGTTCCATCAGGTGCACGCCAAGGACGGCGGGCGGATCAAATACGACCGGGTGTGCACGGTATGCGAAAAGTCCGTGCAGTACGCGGATATCGATAAGGCGTACGAATCCCCCGAAGGCGACAAGATCATTCTCACCGATCAGGACTTCGCGAAGCTGCCCGCGGCCGAGAAGCACGAGATCCCGGTGCTGCAGTTCGTGCCGTCGGATCAGATCGACCCGATCCTGTTCGACAAGAGCTATTATCTCGAGCCCGATTCGAATACGCCGAAGGCGTATGTGCTGCTGGCGACCACGCTGGAAGACATCGATCGCACTGCACTGGTGCACTTCACGCTGCGACAGAAGACCCGGCTCGCGGCATTACGGGTCCGCGACGGTGTTCTCGTGCTGCAAACGCTGCTGTGGCCCGACGAGGTCCGCGCTGCCGAGTTCGAATCCCTCGACGGTGTCGCCGCGCCCAAACCGCAGGAAATCAAGATGGCGGAAACGCTCGTCGAATCCATGTCCGACGATTTCGATCCCAGCGAGTACACCGACGAATACCAGCTCGAACTCGAGCGCCTGCTGAACGAGGCGATTGCCAGTGGCACCGGCAAAGTGCCCGCCCAGCCCGAGGCGGAACCCGCCGAAATGGATGCCGAAGTGGTGGACCTGGTCGCCGCGTTGCAGCGCAGCCTAGAAGCTAGTGGCCGTCGTACCGGCACATCCAGCCAAAGCAGCGATGGGCAGGACGGCGCCAAGAAGGCGGCCTCGGCGAAAAAGGCCACCGAGGCAGCGGCGAAGAGCACCGATCAGCCCGTCAAGAAGCCCGCGAAGAAGACGCCCGCCCGCAAGGGCGCGTGAACGGCTATACCTCCTGGTCGCTGACCAGCGTGGCCGAACACCTCGACAGCCCCGATGATGCGTGCTGGGTTGCCCTCGATTCCGATCAGGTCGTCGGATTCGTGCTCGGCTCAATGGAATTCGAGCACCGTGACGACTGGGGCTACCTCGAATGGATTGCCGTCGCGCCGGATATGCAGGGCCATGGCATTGCCCGGCGCCTGGTCGATGTCTGCTCGGAGGCACTGTTCGCGCGGGGCGCGCGCCGCATCGTCACCGACGTCGAGAACCGCAATGCCGCCTCATCGGCGCTGATGACTCGCAGCGGCTTCAGCGCGGCGGCCACCGTCACCTTGTTCGTGCGACCGAACCCCGACGCCCCCGAGCCGGATCCCGATAGTCCGCTGCCCGCGGTGGCGCCCGGAACCAAACGGGCACTCATTCGACGCGGCCGGCTCGCGGGCGGCGGCCGAGGCATGCACTGAGCACGTCGCGCCGATCAATCGGCCGCCGCCAGCGCCCGGCCTTCCTCGAAGAACGCCAACAGACCGGCCGTGGTATTCACCTCGTCGCGCGCACGCAGCGCACCGAAGGAGACATTCCAGAACGCACCGGTGCGCGCGGTCCACGGTCCCACGTACGCGTAGGGCCCCGAATGCGCGTCATCGCCCGGCGACACCCCGAAATTGACCTCGCCGATGGTGCTGGACAGATCGAAATGCTCCGGCCACAACACGGGCGTGACATCGGCCGCCAAACACCGCAGTGCCGAATCACCGAGAGCGAACCAGTCCGCGATCACCGTGGCCGCCGCCGCATCGATTCCGATCGCGTCGTCGGGATCGACGCCGGTGGTGTCCTGATACACCCCAGTGGGCGCCTCCGGTTCGAAACCCGCCGCCGCCGCAACCTCACGATAGGTCCCGGCGAGCGGCACCCGCATTCGCGCCGAAAGCAGATCGGTCCCGATCACCGACACCGGCCATCGCACACCGCCGAATCCGCCGGGCACCGGCCGTAGCCTGATCGTCCCGAAGTTCCGATACTGCGGTCCGGCGATCAGCAACTCTCCCGCTGCGTGCAGCGCCAGCCGGGTCATCCGATACGTCGCGTCGTCCACCCGGAAATCATCTCCATTGACGGCGCGCTCCGCACAGATTTCGCAGCCACCAGCCGAATCCGAACACCCGTCCGGATCGGGCCCTCACTTGCGGAACCTGGTTTCCAATTCCGCGAGTGTGGCGGTAGGTCGGCGGGGTCGTGGCCGCATCGTTCGGGATCGCGCGGAGCGTGAAGCAGAATCTCGTCACCGTCGATCCCGGCGTCACGTTTCTGGGCAACTTCCTCGCTCGAAAGGTATTGCGACGCTGAATTGTTCGAATCAGCTCAGCTCGCTGTAGGTGGCCGCGATGGTGAAGGCATGATCGCCGACCTCGCAGGTGACGGTGCCCTGGTAGCCGATGCCACAGGTGGTGTTCTGGAGGGTGATCTTGTGGCCCTCGGGGAGAATCTTCGCATTCGGGTAGCTGAATGTCGGGTTAGCGGCGCTCAGGAAATGCGCGGGCTCGATGACCGCTACGCGGACCTGGTTCGACCCCGAAGGCGCATCGATCGGCACTGCATCGCAGCCCGCGGGGCCACTGTTGTAAAGGATTCCACAGGCCCGCCCGTCGGGGGTCGTGAAGTAGACGTTGCCGTAGGCGTTGGAGTCGGAGACCTGATATTCGGTGAATTCGACCGGCGTGTACGGGTCGAGTACGGAGTCGGCCACGGCGGGGGTAGCAGTGGCGATCGCTACGCCGATGGCGACCGGCAACATCGCCGGTAGGAACGACTTCGATCGGATGTGCATGCGGTTGCATCCTTTGTTGTCGGTGCGGGGACGCCAGACATGTCCACGGCGCATCGGCAAACGATACCCGGCAATATGTCGGCGCGTCCGAACCCGTTCCAGCATCGGCACATTCGCCAAATCATGTTCACAGGCCTCGACCCCGGTACCGGAAGCGAATCCGGGTACCGGGGTCGAGGAGAACTGTTAGACCGTGAAGCCGAGGGCGCGCAACTGCTCGCGGCCGTCTTCGGTGATCTTGTCCGGGCCCCACGGCGGCATCCAGACCCAGTTGATCTTCAGGTCGTCCACCAGACCGCTGCGTACCAGGGCGTTGCGAGACTGGTCCTCGATGACGTCGGTGAGCGGGCAGGCCGCCGAGGTAAGCGTCATGTCGAGCACGGCGACCTCGTCTTCGATCGACAGGCCATAGACCAGGCCCAGGTCGACCACATTGATGCCGAGTTCGGGGTCGACGACATCACGCATGGCCTCTTCGAGATCTTCCAGGCGCTTGATGTCCTCTTCGGACAGCTGAGGCTGCTCGGTGGTTTCGGTAACCGGTGTCTCACTCATGGCGTTCCCCATTCGTCGGCAGATCACTGCCCATCGCAGGCTTGGCTTCTTCCGCTGCTGATACCCGGACCACCGCGTCCTTGAACGCCAGCCAGCCCAACAGCGCGCATTTCACCCGCGCCGGGTACTTCGCGACACCGGCGAAGGCGATGCCATCGCCGATCATGTCCTCGTCGCCCTCAACGGTGCCGCGGCTGGCGATCATCTCGTTGAACGAGTCGACCACCTTCAACGCCTGCTGTACGGGCAGGCCGATGACCTGATCGGTCAGCACCGAGGTGGAAGCCTGACTGATCGAGCAGCCCTGACCGTCGTAGGAGACGTCGGTGACATCGCCATTGGCGTCGATCTGGACGCGCAGCGTCACCTCGTCACCGCAGGTCGGGTTGACATGGTGCACTTCGGCACCGAACGGCTCCCGCAGCCCGCGGTGATGCGGGCGTTTGTAGTGGTCCAGGATCACTTCCTGGTACATCTGCTCCATGCGCATGTTCTATGCAACTCCAGTGTGCACATCGTCGGCGTTCGCTGCGTTCACACCGAAGAAACTCTGAGCCTTCCGCACCGCCGCTACCAGCGCGTCTACCTCGTCGAGGGTGTTGTAGACCGCGAAGGAGGCGCGGGCGGTGGCGGGCACGCCGAGGCGGCGCATCAGCGGCCACGCGCAGTGGTGGCCGACCCGGATGGCGACGCCTTCGTCGTCGAGAATCTGACCGACATCGTGCGCGTGGATACCGTCGACCACGAACGACACGGCACCGCCGCGCTCCACATTCTCGACCGGGCCGACAATTCGCACACCGTCGATCGCGCCGAGCCCTTCCAGCGTCGCACCGACGAGCGAATGCTCATGTGCCGCAACAGCATCCATACCGATCGCCTCGAGATACCGCACCGCGGCACCGAGCCCGACCACCTGCGAGGTCATCGGCACCCCGGCCTCGAACCGTTGCGGCGGCGGGGCGTAGGTGGTGAGTTCCATGGTGACGGTTTCGATCATCGAGCCACCGGTGATGAACGGCGGGGTCTCCTCCAGCAGCGCGCGGCGGCCGAACAGCACACCGACGCCGGACGGACCGAGCATCTTGTGCCCGGAGAACGCGGCGAAGTCGACACCGAGCTCTCGGAAGTTCACCGGCATATGCGGCACCGACTGGCAGGCGTCCAGCACCGTCAACGCGCCGACTTCCTTTGCCCGGCGCACCAATTCGGCGACCGGCGAGACCGCACCGGTGACATTCGACTGGTGGGTGAAGGCGACAACCTTGGTGGCGGGCGACAATTCGAGGGAATCGAGGTCGATGCGGCCGTCGTCGGTGATGCCATACCACTTGAGTGTGGCGCCGGTGCGGCGCGCGAGCTCCTGCCACGGCACCAGATTCGCGTGGTGTTCGAGCTCGGTGATCACGATCTCGTCACCGGGGCCGACGTGGTACGGGAACCGATCGTCGGCGAAGGAGTACGTCACCAGGTTCAGCGATTCGGTGGCGTTCTTCGTGAACACGATCTCACCGGCGTCGACGCCGACGAACCTGGCGATATCGGCCCTGGCGTCCTCGTAGGCGTCGGTCGCCTCCTCGGCGAGCTGATGCGCGCCGCGGTGCACCGCCGAATTGCGCTGCACCAGGAAGTCGCGCTCCGCGTCGAGCACCGCGACAGGTCGTTGCGAGGTCGCGCCGGAGTCCAGGTACACCAACGGTTTCCCCTCCCGGACCGTGCGGCTCAGGATCGGGAAATCGGCCCGGATGCGGGCCACGTCGAGTGCGGGGACCGTGGCGGTCATATCAGGCTCCTGCGGTAGCAGACTGGGTGAAGCGGACGTAGCCGTTGGCATCGAGTTCCTCGGCGAGTTCGGCGCCACCCTCGGCGACGATCCGGCCGCCGACGAACACGTGCACGAACTCGGGCTTTATGTAGCGCAGGATGCGGGTGTAGTGCGTGATCAGCAGCACGCCACCGTTCCCACGCTCCTTGTAGCGGTTCACGCCCTCGGAGACGATCCGCAGCGCGTCGACATCCAAACCCGAGTCGGTCTCGTCCAGAATGGCGATCTTCGGCGCGAGCAGGCCGAGCTGCAGGATCTCGTGACGCTTCTTCTCACCGCCGGAGAAGCCCTCGTTCACGCTGCGATCGGCGAAGGCGGCGTCGATCTCCAGCTCGCTCATCGACTCCTTCACCTCCTTGACCCAGGTGCGCAGCTTGGGCGCTTCGCCGCGCACGGCGGTGGCGGCGGTGCGCAGGAAGTTCGACATCGAGACGCCGGGAACCTCGACCGGGTACTGCATGGCCAGGAACAGACCCGCGCGGGCGCGCTCGTCGACCGACATCGACAGGACGTCCTCGCCGTCGAGGGTGATCGAGCCGGAGGTCACCGTGTACTTCGGGTGGCCGGCGATCGCGTACGACAGGGTCGACTTGCCGGAGCCGTTGGGGCCCATGATGGCGTGCGTCTCACCCGAATTGATGGTGAGGTTCACGCCCTTGAGGATCTTGATGGGCTCGCCCGACTCGTCGGGGTTGGCAACCTCGACGTGCAGGTCCTTGATTTCCAGGGTGGTCATCGAATTCGAATTCCTTTGCGAGATAGAAGAAGAGGAGTCGGAAGGCGGCGCTCAGACACCGATGGCGGCGAGTTCGGCCTCGATGGCCGCCTCCAGCCGCTCCCGGATCTGCGGGACCGCGATCTTCTGGATGATTTCGTGGAAGAAGCCGCGCACCACCAGTCGTCGCGCCACGTCCTCCGGGATACCGCGGGCACGCAGGTAGAACAGCTGCTCGTCGTCGAAACGACCGGTGGCACTCGCGTGTCCGGCCCCGATGATCTCGCCGGTCTCGATCTCCAGGTTCGGCACCGAGTCGGCGCGGGCGCCATCGGTGAGCACCAGGTTGCGGTTCACCTCGAAGGTGTCGGTGCCTTCGGCGGCCGCGCGGATCAGCACATCTCCGACCCAGACGGTGCGGGCATCGCCCTTCGCGGAATGCGGATCGCCCTGCAGCGCACCCTTGTACAGCACATTGGACTTGCAGTTCGCGACCGCGTGGTCGACGAGCAGCCGCTGCTCGAAATGCTGTCCCGCGTCGGCGAAGTAGAGGCCGAGCAGTTCGGCGTCGCCGCCGGGGCCGTCGTAGCGAACGGTCGCGGTGAAGCGCACCAGATCACCGCCGAGGGTGACCGCGATGTGGCGCAGCGTGGCGTCGCGGCCGAGCTTCGCGTGATGCGCGGCCGCGTTCACCGCGTCATCGGCCCAGTCCTGGACCGCGACGACGGTTAGCTTGGCGCTGTCACCGAGCACGAATTCCACGTTCTCGGCGTAGGTTCCGCTGCCACGCTGGTCGATCACCACGGTGGCCACGGCGAAATTACCGAGCCGAATCTGCAGGTGACCGTAGGCGGTCTTGCCCTCGCCAGGACCGGTGACCGTGATGACAACCGGCTCGGCGATCTCGATCTCCGACCCGACCGACACGACCGTCGCTGATTCGAAACCCGAATATGCCTGGGCGGCAACACGATCGGCGGGCACACCAGCGGTGCCGAGCCTGGCGTCGGCCCGATCCACCGTCTCGACGGTCACCCCCTCGACCGAGCTGACCTCGACCGTGGCGTTGCCGTCGCGCACCGCGGTGCCGTCCTGCAGACCACGCAGGCGGCGCAGCGGAGTGAACCGCCACGCCTCATCGTGCGAGGAGGGCACCTCGAAGGCGTTCACATCGAACGAAGTGAATACCTCACCCTTGTTGGTCGCCGCGCCCGCGCCCGGATTCTGTATCAGCTTGGCCGTAGGGTTCTCGCCCTCGACGGCTCCGACCACACCAGTCGCCATCAGCCGACGGCCCCTTCCATTTGCAGCTCGATGAGCCGGTTCAGTTCCAACGCGTATTCCATCGGCAGTTCCTTGGCGATGGGCTCGACGAAGCCGCGCACCACCATGGCCATGGCCTCGTCCTCGGTCATGCCACGGCTCATCAGGTAGAACAGTTGGTCCTCGGACACCTTGGAGACGGTGGCCTCATGGCCCATCGTCACGTCGTCCTCGCGGATGTCGACGTAAGGGTAGGTGTCGGAGCGGCTGATCGTATCGACAAGCAGCGCATCACATTTCACTGTCGACTTGGAACCGTGCGCGCCCTTGTTCACCTGGACCAGACCACGGTAGGAAGCCCGGCCACCGGCGCGCGCCACCGACTTGCTGATGATGGTCGATGAGGTGTGCGGCGCCAGGTGCAGCATCTTGGCACCGGTGTCCTGGTGCTGTCCGGCACCGGCGAACGCCACCGAGAGCACCTCGCCACGGGCGTACTCACCGGTCATCCAGACCGCCGGGTACTTCATGGTGACCTTGGAGCCGATATTGCCGTCGACCCATTCCATGGTCGCGCCCGCCTCGGCCTTGGCCCGCTTGGTGACCAGGTTGTAGACGTTGTTCGACCAGTTCTGAATGGTCGTGTAGCGGCAGCGACCACCCTTCTTCACGATGATCTCGACCACCGCGGAGTGCAGCGAGTCCGACTTGTAGATCGGCGCGGTGCAGCCCTCGACGTAGTGCACATAAGCGCCCTCGTCGACGATGATCAGCGTCCGCTCGAACTGGCCCATGTTCTCGGTATTGATCCGGAAGTACGCCTGCAACGGGATGTCGACGTGCACGCCCGGCGGCACGTAGATGAACGAGCCGCCCGACCACACGGCGGTGTTGAGCGCGGAGAACTTATTGTCACCGGCTGGAATCACCGAACCGAAGTACTGCTGGAAGATCTCCGGGTGCTCCTTCAACGCCGTATCGGTGTCGAGGAAGATGACGCCCTGCTTCTCCAGGTCCTCACGGATGGAGTGGTAGACGACCTCGGACTCGTACTGCGCGGCGACACCGGAGACCAGGCGCTGCTTCTCCGCTTCCGGGATACCGAGCTTGTCGTAGGTGTTCTTGATGTCCTCGGGCAGGTCTTCCCAGGTCTCGGCCTGCTTCTCGCTGGAGCGCACGAAGTACTTGATGTTGTCGAAGTCGATGCCGTCGAGGTTGGAACCCCAGTTCGGCATGGGCTTGCGATCGAAGATGCGCAATGCCTTGAGTCGAATGTCGAGCATCCAGTCCTGCTCGCTCTTCTTGTCGGAAATATCGCGGACAACCGCCTCCGAGAGACCTCGTTGCGCGCTGGCACCGGCCACATCCGAATCGGCCCAGCCGTATCCGTACTTGCCCAGCGAAGCGATGGTTTCTTCCTGGGTCAATGGCTGGACCTGGTCAGTGGCGGGTTCGCGGCTCGCCGCGGCGGTCGTCGTCATTCCGCACTCCTTCCGGAGTCGTTCGTACGTCCCGCTGCGGGCTGTGCAGCGGTTGATGTGGAAGCTGATTTCGTATCGGTATCGGGAAGAACGAACAGCGGCACATGCGTCGTGCACGCACAGTCGCCGTTCGCGATCGTCGCAAGTCGCTGGACATGCGTTCCGAGCAGGTTTCGGAAAGCCTCCAATTCGGCCTCGCACAACTGCGGGAATTCCTCGGCGACATGAGAGACCGGGCAGTGGTGCTGGCAGATCTGCACGCCCGCGCCCACCTTGCGGGTGGTCGCGGCGAAACCGGCGTCGGTGAACGCCCCAGCGATCTCCGCCGCCTTGGCGGAGGTGGTCGCCGGTGTGTGCTGCTCGACAGGATCGATGCCGGCGACGATGGTCTGGGCCCGCTTGCGAGCGAACTCGGTTATCGCCTGCTCACCACCGATTTCGCCGAGTTGCCGGATGGCGGCACCGGCAAGATCGTCGTACGCGTGCCCGAGTCGGCCGCGACCGACGGAGGTGAGCTGATATTGCTTGGCCGGACGTCCGCGCCCCTTCTGCTGCCAGGGCGCCGACCTGCCCGCCCGCGCCTGACCGGAATCGATGAGCGCATCGAGGTGGCGGCGAACCCCCGCCGGAGTCAGCCCCAGCTTGGTTCCGATGGACGTCGCGGTGATCGGTCCTTCCTCCAGCAGCAGCTGGACGATCGCCGCCCTTGTGTGTCCTTCACCGCCCGTGACCAGGGACGCTGGCGCAGCCGACGACACGGCGCCGGTACGGCGACCGGCCCCGGAGTCCTCGTCATGCGGCAAACCCACGGTTTTCACAACACCAGTGTGACGGAATTCCTTCCCGGAATCTAATAAGGGTCACCTCAATAACCAAGGCCGACGTACCGATGCGGCCGCCCGAGAACCCGGCAACGCCCGAATTGCCCGATGCCCGGCGTTCGCGACGGCCATATCACCAACCGGCGCGTGATCGATCCCACTGCGATGTTCGCCACCGCCGCGACCTACCCTCCGAGCGCCCCCCGTGGTCCCCGTTCACCCTGCCCGACAGGTTCGCAAACTAGGCTGCGTCTCGTGGCGGTACTGGAAGGCGCGCGGCGCAAGACACTGGCATTCGGGCGCCGGGCACTCGGGCTCGACGTGCCCGCCGCCGATCACACGATCGCAGTGCTGCACCGCGATGAGACAGAGGTACCCGGCCTCGATCGCAAAGAACTGGTGCAGCTCGACCGGATTCGGCTACTCGGCGCGACCGGCACGGTGTTGATGGCGATCAGCGCGCTCGGCATCGGCGCGCAGCCGGTCCAGCAGAATCCCACCTCCGGCGTTCGGGTGCTCGGCATTTTCGCTCGTGCGCATACGGGTTCGCTCGCCATGTGCATGATCGGCACCGTCGTCGTGGTGCTGGCGTGGCTGCTGCTCGGCCGGTTCGCGGTCGGCGGCATCGGCGGCGCTCCCCTACACCGGCTGACCCGCTCACAGCTGGACCGGACGCTGCTGCTGTGGATCGTTCCGTTGAGTGTCGCGCCACCGTTGTTCAGCAATGACGTCTATTCGTATCTGGCACAGAGCGAAATCGCGGCACGCGGCCTCGACCCGTATCAAGAGGGGCCGGTCGCGGGGCTCGGCATGGACAACGTGCTCACCAATAATGTGCCGAATATCTGGCGCGAGACACCCGCGCCCTACGGTCCGCTGTCGCTGTGGATGGGCCGTGGTATCGCCCATCTCACCGGTGAGAACATCATCTCCGGGGTCTGGATGCACCGGATGCTGGCGCTTGCCGGAGTCGCACTGATCGTCTGGGCGCTGCCGCGGCTGTCAGTACGGTGTGGCGTCGCGCCGGTGAGCGCACTGTGGCTCGGCGCGGCAAATCCATTGGTGCTGTTCCATCTCGTCGGCGGCGCGCACAATGACGCACTGATGCTCGGGCTGATGCTGGCCGGACTCGAATTCGCGCTACGGGCCATCGAGGACACACATCCCTTCGACGGCCGGGCCTACGTCCTACTCATAAGTGGCGCGGTGATCATCACGCTGTCCTCAACCGTCAAGATCACCTCGATCATCGCGATGGGGTTCGTCGGGATGGCGCTGGTCCGGCGTTGGGGTGGCGGGGTGCGCGCGGTCATCGTCTGGGCGGCGATACTCGGTGCCATCGCGCTCGGCGTCACGTTGTTCATCAGTACGGTCAGCGGGCTCGGGTTCGGCTGGATCCATACCCTCGGCACCGCGAACGCGGTCCGCAGTTGGATGTCGTTACCGACAGCGCTCGGCATCGTCACCGGATTCGGTGGCGTACTACTCGGACTGGGTGACCACACCACCGCATTGCTGAGCATCACCCGTCCGATCGCCGCTGCTGTCGCGGCTTTCCTGGCCGTGCGCATGTTGGTCGCGACAGGAACCGGGCGGTTGCACCCGGTAGGCGCGCTCGGGGTCGCACTGTCCGCCATCGTGCTGTTGTTTCCGGTCGTGCAGCCCTGGTATCTACTGTGGGCGATCGTGCCGTTGGCGGCGTGGGCGACCCGCCCGGTATTCCGTGTCCCCGCCGTCGCGTTCTCGGCAGTGGTCAGCGTGATTCTGATGCCACGCGGCGCCGACCTCGAGGTGTTCCAGATCGTCGGCGCTGCCATTGCCACCGTGATCGTGTCGGTGCTGTTCATCGTGATCACCCGGAATGCGCTGCCATGGCGTGGTCAAGCGGGGGTGTCGGCTCCGTCACAGGCGCCCACCTCTTACGGTGTGACATCGTGAGGCAGCGCAGCGAGCGAACAATGGGCACAGTCCCCTTGGGTGCGATGGAGCCGAGCGACAGCGAGGCGCGGCCGTGACCGCGGCCTCCGGACCCGTCGTGCGCATCGACAGCGTTGTCAAACGTTATGGCGAAACCACCGCGGTCGACGGGATCAGCTTCGATGTCGAACGGGCGCAGGTACTCGCACTCCTCGGCCCGAACGGCGCGGGCAAGACAACCACCGTCGAAATGTGCGAAGCCTTCGTGACACCCGACGCCGGATCGGTGCGGGTGCTTGGCCTCGATCCGATCGCCGACTCCGATCGCCTGCGCCCGCGCATCGGCGTCATGCTGCAGGGTGGCGGCGCCTATCCGGGCGCACGGGCCGGCGAGATGCTGGATCTGGTCGCCGCCTATTCGGCCGATCCGCTCGATCCGGACTGGTTGCTGAAAACCCTTGGTCTGCAGGACAACCGACGCACTCCCTACCGGCGCCTATCCGGCGGTCAGCAGCAGCGGCTCGCATTGGCGTGCGCACTGGTTGGCAGGCCGGAGATCGTATTCCTCGACGAACCCACCGCCGGTCTCGACGCGCAGGCCCGCCTCATCGTGTGGGAGCTGATCGACGCGCTGCGTCGCGACGGCGTCACCGTCCTGCTCACTACACACCTGATGGACGAGGCCGAACAACTCGCCGACCAGCTGGTAATCATCGATCACGGCCGGATCGTGGCCTCCGGCACTCCGGCCGAGGTGACCGCGCGCGGCGCCGCCGGACAGCTTCGCTTCAGCGCCCCACCGAAACTCGACCTCGAATTGCTGAAAGCGGCACTGCCGGAAGGCTTCTCACCACGCGAGACGACACCGGGCTCCTACCTGGTGGAGGGCGAGATAGATCCACAGGTGCTTGCGACGGTGACCGCGTGGTGCGCGCGAATCAATGTGCTTGCCACAGATATCCGCATCGACCAGCGCCGCCTCGAAGACGTCTTCTTGGAACTCACCGGACGGGACCTACGCTGATGAACCAGCCTGACCTCGTCGAAAATCGGTTCGCGCCCGGCACCTTCGCGCCCGATCCGCACCCCAGCAACTGGGTGTCGATGATGCGCGCGCAGACCAGGCTCGAATTGATTCTGTTGCTGCGCAACGGCGAACAGCTGCTGCTGACCATGTTCATTCCGATCACGCTGCTGGTCGGGCTGACGCTACTGCCCTTCGGCAATCTCGGCGACGATCGGGTGAACAAGATCGTGCCAGCGGTCATGATGGTCGCGGTCATGTCGACCGCGTTCACCGGCCAGGCCATCGCGGTCGGCTTCGACCGGCGCTACGGCGCGCTCAAAAGGCTCGGCGCCACCGCGCTGCCCCGTTGGGGCATCGTCGGCGGCAAGTCCGCGGCGGTATTGATCGTGGTGGTGTTGCAGGCGGTGCTGCTCGGGGCCATCGGATTCGCACTCGGCTGGCGGCCCGATGTGGCCGGTCTCGGGCTCGGCGCGTTGGTGATCGCCCTCGGGACAGCCACTTTCGCGGCGATGGGGCTGCTACTCGGCGGCACGCTGAAGGCCGAAATCGTGCTCGCGCTCGCCAATATCCTGTGGTTCGTGATGCTCGGCATCGCCAGCGTGGTGTTCGCCGCCGATGACCTGCCGACCGCGGTGAACGTGCTGGCCAGGCTCGTTCCCTCGGGCGCGCTGGCAGTGCTGCTCGAGGACGCGATGCGCAGCAGCGTCGACTGGTTCGGAATCGCGGTGCTGGTGGCGTGGGGCGCGGTCTGCGCGTTCCTGGCCACACGCTTGTTCCGCTTCGACTGACTCGGCAGGAACGCCGGCTCGATATTGGCCAACGACGGAATGTAGTAGACCGGACGCGGGCCCCCGAACCGCTGCGGCTACCATCGTTACGTGCTGTATCGCGCATTCTTGCGACTCGTCGATCTACTCCCGCTGCCCTCGCTGCGGGTGCAGCGACTGATCGCCATTGCGGTCATCGTCTCGCAGGCCGGTATCGCCGTCACCGGCGCGGTCGTGCGTGTCACGGCGTCAGGTCTCGGCTGCCCGACCTGGCCACAGTGCTTCCCCGGCAGCTTCACCCCGATCGGCGTCTCCGAGGTCCCGGTCCTGCACCAGGCCGTCGAGTTCAGCAACCGCCTGCTGACCTTCGCGGTGACCCTGTGCGCGGCGCTCATTGTGCTGGCGGTCACCCGCGCCCGTCGCCGTCGCGAGGTGCTGGTCTACGCGTGGCTGATGCCGGGCGGCACGGTACTACAGGCCGTCATCGGCGGTATCACCGTGCGCACCGGCCTGCTCTGGTGGACCGTATCGATTCATCTGCTGGCGTCGATGCTCATGGTGTGGATCGCTGTGGTGATGTTCGCGAAGGTCAGCGAACCCGACGACGGCATCGAAGCCGTCCAAGCGCCCGCACCGTTGCGCTGGCTCACCGCGTTGAGCGGTGTCGCTCTCGCTGGGGTGCTGATCGCGGGCACCCTGGTGACCGGCGCCGGGCCGCACGCCGGCGATAAGAGCATCGAGCGCCCCGTCGAACGTCTGCAGGTCGAGATCGTCCCGCTGGTTCATCTGCACTCGCAACTGCTGGTCGGCTATCTCGCGTTGCTCATCGGCCTCGCCTTCGGCCTGTTCGCCGTCGGCATCACCCCCACTGTCCGCACCCGCCTTTTCGTCCTGCTCGGCCTGGTCTGCGCGCAATCGCTGGTCGGTGTCGTCCAGTACTTCACCGATGTGCCCGGCGCCCTGGTCGCCATCCACGTCGGCGGCGCCGCCGCGTGCACCGCGGCGACAGCGGCACTGTGGGCCTCGCTGCGTACGCGCGAACGCGTCTCGGCCCCTTCCCTGAATCCTGCGGTCCAGTCCGCGTAATACGGGACAACGTCACAGCCATTCGCCCATTGCCGGTGCCGCCGCGCAGGTCCTGCGGGACCGCGAGCGAATGGCCTTGCGGGGCCAGCACCGAGAACAGGATCTCCTGTACCAAGACCGGACGGGCGGAATATCTCGGCGAGCAGACGCACGTCATCAGGGATGTACGGCCGCATGAGCGGCAACACCGATTCGAGCGTGGATGCGACGAAATCGGGCCGGCACAGGACACCCTCAGTCGCAGCACGTTTCTGGAAGCGGGACGTGCGGCGGGCCCGCATGATCGTAGGCGGCGATATCGAGGAGGCAGCATGCGATCACAACGCTGGGCAACGGGGTTGCCGACGACAGCCGGATTGCGCGCTGTCGGGCATCATGAATCCGCCGTGGTGCTGTGATGAGAACCGCGGCGATCATCGTCATCGGTGTGATGTTCTGCGGCATGGGTGGTTTCGCATTGATTTCGCCTGCGGCGCTCGCGCGGCCCTTCGACATCACCATAGAGTCGCCGAAGAGCCGGTCCGAGATCCGGGCGGTCTATGGCGGGTTCGGGGTAGCCGTCGCGGTCATGCCGTGGTGGGCCGCAGGCGCGAGCAGCGATGTCGGTACCGGAATCGTTGTCGCAGTCGGAATTTCGCTGGCGGGTATGGCCGGTGGCCGCCTGATCTCACGGCTGCCCCGCCCGCACCACACATCAGATCGTCACGGGCGATGGTCGAATGCTGTTCTTCTACCTCGACCCGGGCTCGACGCGAGCCCGCCACATCCGCGACTCGATGCTCGAACAGTCCCCGACCATCTGCGTGCACCATCGCGGCGAGTTTCCGATCCTTCGGTACCTGCGCGTATCCGAGGGGCGGGACTCACTGGAGTTGCGGGACCGGGTTCTCGGTGCGACGCGCCGCAGCACGATCGATGCGCGAATCCGCACCGCTACCATCACGATCCGGGATCACCCGGCACGCAATTGCGCCGCCGCCGAACTCGCGGCCGAGGCCGGTCTTTCGACCTCCCGATTCCTGCACCTCTTCAGCGCGCACACCGGCACCAGCTTCCGTAGATACCGCCTGTGGGCCCGAATGGTTCACGCCGCCGCTGCTATCAGCAAGGGCATGGACCTGACCCGCGCCGCCACCGAATTCGGATTCGCCTCCCCCAGCCATTTCAGCGACACATTCCACGCGTTGTTCGGGCTGACCGCGACAACCCTGCTCTCGACGGGCGTCCGGATCATCACCGAGGATTCCTGACGCCGTATCGGCGCACCGAATTGCGGCGGAAAGTCCTGCTAATCAACCGAATTCGACGTCCATCAGCACTCCCGCCGACCGGTCTACTGTCGGTACATGGCTACCCCCGACTTCATTCGCACCGTTCGAGCCGACGCGGGCCGGCAGTTGCTATGGCTCCCCGGAGTCAGCGCGGTCGTCTTCGACGACGACGGCAAGGTGCTGCTGGGACGACGTGCCGACTCCGGCAAATGGGCGATCATCGCAGGTATGCCGGAGCCTGGCGAACAGCCAGCGGCCTGCGCGGTCCGTGAGGTGTATGAGGAAACAGCCGTGCACTGTGTCGCCGAGCGCATTGCGCTCGTGCGTGCGTTGACGCCGCACACCTACCCGAACGGCGACATCTGCCAATTCATGGACATCACGATCCGCTGTCGCGCGGTCGGCGGCGAGGCGCGCGTCAACGACGACGAATCGCTTGAAGTCGCCTGGTTCGGCATCTCCGCACTACCGGATCTTCCCGAATACGATTGGCTACGTCTCGAGCAGGCCCTCTCCGACGGTCCGGCTTGGTTCGAGCCCGCCCCATGAACAGCCGGCGCCGACATCACGAATCGAACAGCACCGCCGCTACCCGGCACACGTTCTATCATCGCGATCAACGGAATACGTGATCCTCGCATGCCGCGCTCGCCGACGTGATTGGAAAGGAGCCGCAGTGCTTATCGCTTTCTCGGTGACGCCGATCGGTACCGGCGAGAGTGTTGGCGCGGCCGTAGCCGAAGCTGTGCGGGTGGTACGCGCCAGCGGGCTGCCGAACGAGACCAATGCCCTGTTCACGACCATCGAAGGGGAATGGGACGAGGTCATGGCGGTGGTCAAGCAGGCAATAGACGCCGTCATGGACGTTGCTCCCCGGTGCAGCATCGTGCTCAAAGGTGATGTGCGGCCCAGCGCGACCAACGCGATGACGTCGAAGGTGGAGTCCATCGAGCGCCACCTCACGGAGTCCTGACGCACGAACTGCAGTGCTCGGGATCCACCGCTCGACGCTTCGCCAACGCCTGGTAGCCATCGGTCGCGCGATTGACAGCAGACGCCTCAAATGCCAACGTATCGAAGGACATCGAGATCTCGATTCGACTGACCTCGGTGTCGCGGAATCGGAGAGTGCGTGATGGGGTTTCTCGAACCCGACCTACCCGTGGTCAATATGACGGAGTGGAGCAACGGCACTCGGAGTGAGCGAATCCGTCCTATGACCAGGCATTGGGCCGAGGTGGGTTTCGGGACGCCGGTCGCGCTGCACCTGTTCTACCTCGGCAAGGTCTGTCTCTATGTTCTCGGTGGCTGGCTGATCATGCTGTCCACCGAGGGCATCGACGGATTCATGAGCGTCAGCCACTGGTGGTCGGAGCCGATCGTCTTCCAGAAGGCTGTGCTGTACACGCTGCTGTTCGAGGTGGTCGGACTCGGCTGCGGGTTCGGTCCACTGAACAACAGGTTCTTTCCACCACTCGGCTCGATACTGTATTGGTTGCGGCCGAAGACAATTCGGCTGCCGCCGTGGCCCGGTCGTGTTCCGATGACCAGCGGCACCAGCCGCACGGCGGTGGATATCGCACTGTATGCGGCGCTGCTGGTGCTGACCTCGGTCGCGTTGCTGTCCGACGGCACCGGTCCGGTGCCGGAGTTGGACACGACCGTGGGGTTGCTCCCGGTGTGGCAGATCGTCGTGATCCTCGGCCTGCTTGCGGCACTCGGGTTGCGCGACAAGGTGATCTTCCTTGCGGCGCGCGGCGAGGTCTATGCCACCTTGACCCTCACCTTCCTGTTCACCGGCGCCGACACGATCGTCGCCGCGAAGGTCGTTTTCGTCGTGATCTGGATGGGCGCGGCGACCTCGAAGCTGAACAAGCACTTCCCATTCGTGATGTCCACGATGATGTCCAACAGCCCGATGTTCCGGCGAAAGTCGCTCAAGCGCATGTTCTTCGAGGACTTCCCCGACGACCTGAGGCCAGGTCGATTGTCCCGAATCTTCGCCCACGGGAGCACCGCCGTCGAGATGGGTATTCCTTTGGTGTTGTTCTTCTCTCACGGCGGCCCACTGACTGCGGTTGCCGCGGTTGTGATGGTGGGATTCCATCTGGCGATCCTGACCGCCGTTCCCATGGGGGTGCCGTTGGAATGGAACGTCTTCATGATCTTCGGTGTGCTGGTGTTGTTCGTCGCGCACGCCGATCTCGGCCTCGGCAGCGTGCACAACCAGGTGCCGGTAGCGCTGGTGTTCATCGTGCTCGCGGGCATCGTGATCGCCGGAAACCTGTTTCCGCGCAAGATCTCGTTCCTGCCAGGCATGCGGTATTACGCAGGCAACTGGGATACGACGATGTGGTGCATCAAACCCTCGGCCGCGGAAAAGATCGGCCGCGACATCGTGGCGATCGCCAGCATGCCGCAGGCTCAGTTGGAGCGGTTCTACGGGCAGGACAACGCCCAGATCCCCCTGTTCATGGGATATGCCTTCCGCGCCATGAACACTCACGGCCGCGCGCTGTTCACCCTGGTTCATCGAGCCATGCCCGCCGGCCGTGAGGACGAATACACTCTCACCGACGGAGAGCGCATCTGTAGCACCGCGGTCGGCTGGAACTTCGGCGACGGACACATGCACAACGAGCAACTCATCGACGCGATGCAGCAGCGTTGCCACTTCGAACCCGGCGAAGTACGCGTCGTTCTGCTCGACGCCCAGCCGATCCATAAGCAGACTCAGGAATATCGCCTTGTCGACGCCGCGACCGGCGAATTCGAGCGCGGCGTAGTGCATGTCGCGGACATGGTGACCCGCCAGCCTTGGGCGGACGATGTGCCCGTGCGTGTGCACAGTGGCGATCAGACCGACCTCACCTGATGGCGGCCACGATCATCGTGGAGGGGCCGGCACTGCCCTGATCGCGAGAAATCCGCTCGGCTCACGTGACAACCGCTCGTAGCGGTCTCGGTCGATGTCGGCCGCTGGTGAACCGGACCAGAGCGACGTTCAGGATTCGTTGCGCGCCTTAGGGAAACGGGTCTGGCGGGCAACCCAGCCCGCCATCTTCGCCCAGTGACCCTGGCGGGGCGTGACGATGGAGGTGAGTTCGCGGTTCCATTCGTCGGCCTCGGTGAGGCCATCGATGGTGGCGATCAGGTTCTTGGCGGTGTCGAGGTCGGGAACGACCTGGTCGCCGAGGATGCCATCGGAGCCGACGAGGGTCACGCGGACGCCGAGGCGGCCGATCGGCTGGAGGACAGCCGTCGCGGAGCCGCCGTGCTCGGCGACGAATCCCTTGGCGGGGTCGACTAGGGAACCCGACAGCTGCACTGGGGCCGAGGCGGCATGAGTACTCATGGGGTTAGTTTACTGACGGGTACGTTCAGGTCCAGAGGCCGTGGGTGTAGAACGGATCTCATGCGCGCGATTCAGGTTGCCGAGCACGGCGGTCCCGAGGTCCTGGCGTCGGTCGAGGTTGCCGACCCGCAGATCGGTCCGGATCAGCTGCTGGTCGACACCGAGGCCATCGGGATCAACTTCATCGACACCTACCTCCGGATGGGGCGATACCCGCAGGCAGTGCCCTATATCCCGGGCTCGGAGGGCACCGGAATCGTGGCCGAGGTCGGGGCTGATGTGACCGAATTCTCTGTCGGTGACCGGGTCGCCTGGGCGGCGGCGCCGGATAGCTACGCCCAGCGGGTCGCGGTGAATGCCGCTGTCGCGGTCGCGGTACCCGACGGGGTGGACCCGCCTGTCGCCGCGTCGGCCTTGCTGCAAGGCATGACCGCGCACTATCTGATCGAATCGATCTACAAGCCCGAACCCGATGAGACGGTGCTGGTGCACGCGGGCGCGGGTGGTGTCGGCCTGCTGCTCACTCAGCTCGCGACCAACCGTGGGGCCCGGGTCATCACCACGGTGTCGTCGGATGCGAAGGAAAAGCTGTCCAGGGAGGCGGGCGCCGCGGAGGTGCTGCGCTACAGCGACGATCTCGCCGACCAAGTGCGGGCGCTCACCGGCGGTGTCGGTGTCGCCGCCGCGTACGACGGGGTGGGCGCGGCGACCTTCGAGGCCAGTCTGGCGTCGTTGCGTATTCGCGGCACGCTCGCGCTGTTCGGCGCCGCCAGCGGGCCCGTGCCGCCGTTCGATCTGCAACGTCTCAATCCTGCCGGCTCACTGTTCGTCACCCGCCCGACACTGGTCCACTACACCCGCGACCGCGCCGAACTACTGTGGCGCGCAGACGATATCTTCGCCGCGATTGCCGACGGCTCGTTGCATGTCCGGATCGGTGCGACCTACCCGCTTGCCGAGGCCGCGCAGGCACACCGCGATCTCGAAGGCCGCAAGACCACCGGCTCTATCGTGCTGCTGCCGTAGCCGAGTGCGTGTCCTGCGGTCGCGAGCCGCCACGCGCTGTGATCACGCCGGTCGGAGCGGCGGGCCGGCGAGGCCGCAGTGTGCCGGACTCGCCTGCCGAATCATGGCTATCTCGAACCCTTCGCTGTCCGGCGCGAACGTACGTCGGTCGACGCAGCTGACCGAGTGAACTCGGTGTGCAGGTGTCGCGGCGGATCGGCGCTAGCCGAAGAAGCTGCCGATGGTGTCCCAGCCCAGCACCGAGTCCACCGCAAGGCCGCAGAACACCGCGGCCAAATAATTGTTCGACTGCAGGAAAAGTCGCAGCGGCTTCACCGACTCGCCCCGGCGAACGCCGGAGTACAGCTGATGGGCCATCAGCAGGAACCACGCTCCGGCCACCAGCGCGACGGCGGTGTAGATCACGCCGGTCGCGGGCACGAGGGCGAGGGTCGTGAGCACGGTGAGCCAGGTGTAGACGACGATCTGCTTGGTCACCGCCTGCTCGGTAGCGACCACCGGCAGCATCGGCACCCCGGCCGCGCGGTAGTCCTCCTTGTAGCGCATCGCCAGCGCCCAGGTATGCGGCGGCGTCCAGAAGAAGATGACGCCGAACAGCGCGATCGCCGGCCAGCCGATACTCCCCGTGACGGCCGACCAGCCGACCAGCGCGGGCATGCAACCTGCCGCGCCGCCCCAGACCACGTTCTGAGAGGTACGGCGTTTCAGGCCGAGGGTATAGACGAAGACGTAAAACAGAATGGTCACGACGACGAGCACGCCGCTGAGCAGATTCGCCTGCCACCACAACCAGGCGAACGAGCCGATGCCGAGCACCACGCCGAATACGAACGCATGCGAGGTCGGCACAGCCTCCCTGGCGAGCGGACGTTTGGCGGTCCGCTTCATCACCTTGTCGATATCGGCGTCGGCCACACAGTTCAGCGTGTTCGCGCTCGCGGCACCCATCCAGCCGCCGAACAGCGTCACCACGATCAGGCGGATATCGATGGTGCCCCGGTCGGCGAGCAGCATCGTCGGAATCGTCGCGACGAGCAGCAATTCGATGACGCGCGGTTTGGTGAGCGCAATATAAGCAAGCGGTCGCCGCAGCATTCGGGACAGCAGACCAGCACCGGTGAACCGGTCGGCCAGCGCCGTCGCGGAGGAACCGTGCGCACCATTGCCACCCGGCTGTTGCCCAATCCGCACTGTCTCTCCTCGCACGCTGTGCATCGCATCCGGCAATGGAACAAGCAGCGCGCTACCTGCACCACGCGGCTACTACTACAGAGGATGGTAGACCCACGGACCGGCGAATCTTCCCTCAGCCCCTCGCCCGACGGGCAGATTGCAGGCGGCGCGACACGGGTACAGCGGTAAAGCCGGGTTCCCGCCATGGTGGCGACCGGGCACATCTAGGGTGGTTGGGGTATATCGCCGCTCAAAACATCACCGTCGACGAAACCAATGTCAGGAGAACCTCGGTCGTGTCAGTCACAGACGACATCCGCGCCCTCACTCAGCCGAACTACCCGGACGACTGGACTGATCTGGACACCAAGGCCGTCGACACCGTACGGGTGCTTGCCGCCGACGCGGTGCAGAAAGCCGGCAACGGTCATCCGGGTACCGCGATGAGTCTGGCGCCGTTGGCCTACACCCTCTACCAGCGCACGATGCGCCTGGATCCGAGCGACCCCAGCTGGGTCGGCCGGGACCGGTTCGTGCTGTCGTGCGGCCACTCCAGCGTTACCCAGTACATCCAGCTCTACCTGGCCGGTTTCGGCCTGGAACTGGACGACCTGAAGAACCTGCGCAAGTGGGGCTCGCTCACGCCGGGACATCCCGAGTTCCGCCACACCGACGGTGTCGAGATCACCACCGGCCCGCTCGGCCAGGGTTTGGCCTCGGCTGTCGGCATGGCGATGGCAGCGCGCCGCGAGCGCGGCCTGTTCGATCCGGACGCCGCGCCGGGCACCAGCCCGTTCGACCACTTCATCTACGTGATCGCCTCCGACGGTGATATGGAGGAGGGCGTCACCTCCGAGGCGTCGTCGCTCGCCGGCACCCAGCAGCTCGGCAACCTCGTCGTGATCTACGACGACAACAAGATCTCCATCGAGGACGACACCACCATCGCGTTCACCGAGGATGTCGCCGCGCGCTACGAGGCGTACGGCTGGCACGTCCAGGTGGTCGAGGGTGGCGAAGATGTCGTCGCCATCGATGCGGCACTCGCCGCCGCCAAGGCGGAGACCGGCAAGCCGTCGATCATCGTGCTGCGCACCATCATCGGCTACCCGGCACCCACCAAGATGAACACCGGCGGCGCGCATGGTGCCGCACTCGGCGCCGATGAAGTGGCAGCCACCAAGAAGATCCTCGGCTTCGATCCGGAGCAGAGCTTCGATGTCGACCCCGTGGTCATCGCGCACACTCGCAACCTCGTCGAGCGCGGACAGCAGGCCCATCAGACCTGGCAGCGGCAGTTCGACGCGTGGGCACAGGCCAACCCGGACAACAAGGCGCTGTTCGACCGTCTCGAGGCGCGCGATCTGCCGGCGGGCTGGGCCGCGAACCTGCCGACCTACGAGGCGGATCCGAAAGGGATGGCAACCCGCAAGGCGTCCGGCAAGGTGCTAGCAGCGCTGGCGCCGGTGCTGCCGGAGTTGTGGGGCGGTTCGGCCGACCTCGCCGAATCCAACAACACCACCATGCCGGACTCGCCGAGCTTCGGTCCCGAGTCGATCTCGACCGGCATGTGGAAGGCCGACCCGTACGGCCGCACGCTGCATTTCGGTGTGCGTGAACACGCTATGGGCTCGATCCTCAACGGCATCGCACTGCACGGCCCGACCCGCCCGTACGGCGGCACCTTCCTGGTGTTCAGCGACTACATGCGTCCGGCGGTTCGCTTGGCCGCGCTGATGCGGGTGCCCGCGATCTACGTCTGGACCCACGACTCCATCGGCCTCGGCGAGGACGGCCCCACCCACCAGCCGATCGAGCATCTCGCCGCGCTGCGAGCCATCCCTGGCCTGAATGTGGTCCGCCCCGGCGACGCCAACGAGACCACCTACGCCTGGCGCACCATCCTCGAGCGCGACAGCGCCGAACACACCTCGCACTTCTCGGTGTCGGAGCTGCCGCACCAGGACGGTCCTTCGGCACTGGCGTTGACCCGCCAGGATCTGCCGATCCAGGAGGGCACCAGCTACGAGGGTGTCCGCAAGGGCGGCTACATCCTGGCCGAGGCTTCCACCGGCACCCCGCAGGTGATCCTCATTGCTACCGGCTCGGAGCTTCAGCTCGCGGTCGGCGCCCGCACTACGCTGGAGGCACAGGGCATCGGTACCCGCGTGGTCTCGATGCCGTGTGTGGAGTGGTTCGACGCGCAGGACAAGGCTTACCGGGACGAGGTGCTCCCGCCGGCGATCACCGCTCGAGTTGCTGTCGAGGCCGGAATCGCGATGCCGTGGCACCGGTTCACCGGCGACGCGGGCGAGATCGTGTCGATCGAGCACTTCGGCGCTTCCGCTGACTACAAGACCCTATTCCGCGAGTTCGGCTTCACCACCGAAAACGTTGTTGCCGCAGCGCTCAGGTCACTGGAAACGAGCGGCATGCTCGAGAACGTGAAGGGATAAGCCTCATGGCTCAGAACGAAAACCTCGCGGCGCTGTCCGCGGCCGGTGTTTCGGTGTGGCTCGACGATCTGTCCAGGGACCGGATCCAGTCCGGTAATCTGGCCGACCTCATCGCCACCCGCAGCGTCGTCGGGGTCACCACCAACCCGACGATATTTCAGGGTGCGCTCAGCCAGGGCCACGCCTACGACGCACAGGTGAAAGACCTTGCCGCCCAAGGCGCGGACGCGGACGCCGCGATCCGCACCATCACCACCGACGACGTGCGTGCCGCATGCGACGTGCTCGCCGGCGTCTTCGACGCCTCCGGGGGTGTGGACGGCCGGGTCTCCATCGAGGTCGATCCGCGGCTGGCGTTCGACGCCGAGAAGACGGCCGCCCAGGCCGTCGAGCTGTGGAAGATCGTGGAGCGCCCCAACCTGTTCATCAAGATTCCGGCGACCGAGGCGGGCTTGCCCGCCATTTCGTCGGTGATCGCGGAAGGCATCAGCGTCAACGTGACGCTGATCTTCTCCGTCAAGCGCTACCGCTCGGTGATGGGCTCGTATCTCGACGGGCTGAGCAAAGCGCGGGCCGCCGGACACGACCTTGCCAAGATCCATTCCGTCGCTTCGTTTTTCGTATCCCGGGTGGATACCGAAATCGACAAGCGATTGGAGGCGATCGGGACGCCCGAAGCCCTCGAACTGCGCGGTAAGGCGGGTATCGCCAACGCTCGTCTCGCCTACGCCGAATACCAGGACGTGTTCGACGGCGGCGCGCACACCTCCACCTATGCTCACCTCGCTGCCGCGGGCGCGAATCGCCAACGGCCACTGTGGGCGTCGACGGGGGTGAAGAATCCGGAGTACTCCGACACCATGTACGTCACCGAGTTGGTGGCACGCAATACGGTGAACACACTGCCGGAGAAGACCCTCGAGGCGGTCGCCGACCACGGAGAGGTCCGCGGCGACACCGCCAGCGGCACCGGTGCGGCGGCGCAGGAGGTCTTCGATAAGCTCGCCGTAGTCGGTATCGACCTCGTCGACGTATTCGACGTGCTCGAGCGTGAGGGCGTCGACAAGTTCGAAAAGTCTTGGGCGGAGCTACTTTCCGCTACCACCGAGGAGTTGAGCGCCGCAGCTTCGAAAGGCAACTGACACGATGGCCGGCACAGCAGACAAGGCATGGAAGAACCCGCTGCGCGACGAGCGCGACAAGCGAGTCCCCCGGATCGCCGGGCCGTGCAGCATGGTGATCTTCGGTGTCACCGGCGATCTGTCCCGCAAGAAGCTGATGCCGGCCATCTACGACCTGGCCAACCGGGGGCTGCTGCCCCCGGGTTTCGCCCTGGTCGGTTTCGCCCGGCGCGATTTCGCGGACGAGGATTTCGCCCAGGTCGTGCTGGATTCGGTGAAAACGCACGCGCGCACACCGTTCCGCCAGGAGGTCTGGGACCACCTCGCCGAGGGCATTCGATTCGTGCAGGGCACCTTCGATGACGACGCGGCCTTCGCGAAACTCGCCGAGACCCTGGCCACGCTCGACAAGGACCGGGGTACCGGCGGCAATCACGCCTTCTACCTCTCGATTCCGCCGAATATGTTCCCGATCGTGCTCGACAAGCTCTCCGAGCACGCGCTCGCCCAGCCCACCACGGTGGACTCGGCCGGGCGCAAACCATGGCGGCGAGTGGTGATCGAGAAGCCGTTCGGGCACGACCTGACGAGCGCACAGGAGCTCAACGCTCTGGTCAACCGGGTGTTCCCGGAGGAAACGGTCTTCCGTATCGACCACTACCTCGGTAAAGAGACGGTGCAGAACATCCTGGCGCTGCGTTTCGCCAATCAGCTCTATGACCCGATCTGGAACGCCAACTACGTCGACCATGTCCAGATCACCATGGCCGAGGACATCGGATTGGGCGGGCGCGCAGGCTATTACGATGGCATCGGCGCCGCCCGTGACGTCATCCAGAATCATCTGCTGCAGCTGCTCGCGTTGACCGCGATGGAGGAGCCGATCAGCTTCCAGCCCAAGCAACTGCAGACCGAGAAGATCAAGGTGCTCTCGGCGACGAAACTCGTCGAGCCGCTGGAGGAAACCACGGCGCGCGGACAGTACGCTGAGGGCTGGCAGGGCGGTGAGCATGTGGTCGGGCTGCTCGACGAGGAGGGTTTCGACCCGCAGTCACGCACGGAGACCTACGCCGCGATCACCCTCGAGGTCGATACCCGCCGTTGGGCGGGGGTGCCATTTTATCTACGCACCGGAAAACGCTTGGGCCGCAGGGTGACCGAGATCGCGGTGGTGTTCAAGCGAGCGCCACATCTGCCCTTCGATCAGACGATGACCGAGGAATTGGGACAGAACGCACTGGTCATCCGGGTGCAGCCGGACGAGGGCATCACGACGCGTTTCGGCTCCAAAGTGCCAGGCTCGGGCATGGAAGTACGCGACGTCAATATGGATTTCAGCTATGGCGAGGCGTTCACCGAAACCTCTCCCGAGGCGTACGAACGCCTGATCCTCGATGTACTGCTCGGGGTGCCGTCGCTGTTCCCGGTGAACGCGGAGGTCGAATTGTCCTGGCGCATCCTGGATCCGGTGCTCGAGCAGTGGGCCACCGAGGGAAAACCCGAATCGTACGAGGCGGGAACCTGGGGGCCGGAGTCGGCGGACGAAATGCTCGCCCGCACCGGGCGCGAATGGCGGCGACCATGACCTCACCCATCGAGGAGTCCGACCGATGATCGTCGACATGCCGGAGACCACCACCGCCGAGGTCACCAAGCGCCTGGTGCGGCTGCGGGAAAGCAATGGCGTGATCACGATGGGCCGGGTGCTCACCCTGGTCGTGTGCACGCTCGACAGCTCCGAGGCCGAGGGGGCCATCGAAGCCGCCAACGATGCCAGCCGCGAACATCCCTGCCGGGTGGTCGTGCTGGCGCGTGGCGACCGGGAGGCCGAGACCAGGCTCGACGCCCAGATCCGGGTCGGCGGTGATGCGGGCGCCGCCGAGGTGATCGTGCTACGGCTGCAGGGCGAGCTGATCAACCACGAGAGCAGCGTTGTCATCCCGTTCCTGCTCCCGGATACCCCCGTGGTCGCCTGGTGGCCGCGCGGCGCCCCGGAGTTTCCGTCCAAGGATTCGGTGGGACGCTTGGCGACTCGGCGCATTACCGATGCCACCTTCGCCCCGGACCCGCAGGCGACGATCAAGCGGCGGCGCGAGTCCTACGCCAGCGGCGATACCGACCTGGCGTGGAGCCGAATCACCTACTGGCGGGCGCTGCTAGCGGCGACCTTGGATGAACCGCCCTACGCACCGGCCGAATCGGTGACGGTATCCGGATTGCACGATGAACCGGCACTGGACATACTCGCCGGCTGGCTCGCCGCGCGGCTCGGTTGCCCCGTCCGTCGCCGCACCGGTCCGCTGCGCGTGGAGGTGCATCGGCCGTCGGCGTCGATCGCGATCGCCCGGCCGCAGACCGGAGTAACCGCGACGTTGACCAAGACCGGTGACCCGGATCAGCGAATCGCATTGGCCCGCAGGGAAACGCGTGACTGCCTCGCCGAGGAGCTGCGCCGGCTCGACGCCGACGAGATCTACGCCGAGTCGCTCGACGGAATCGAAAGGGTGACCTATGAGTGAGCGCGCGCACTTTCCTGCCGACACCGTCGTTGTGCACGACGACACCGATGACCTGGTCGCCGCCGCGGCCGCGCGGTTCGTCGGCGTGGTGGTCGCGGCCCAGGCCGAACGCGGATCCGCGTCGGTGGTGCTGACCGGCGGTGGCACCGGCATCGGATTGCTGGAGCGGGTACGCGAGGCTCCGGGCGATATCGATTGGTCGAAGCTCGATGTGTTCTGGGGCGATGAGCGATTCGTCCCCACGAACGACCCGGAACGCAATGACCTACAGGCTCGGGTGGCGCTGCTCGATCTCGTACCCGTCGACCCCGCGCGGGTGCACCCGGTCGCCACCTCCGACGGCGAATATCCCGACCCGGTAGAGGCCGCGGCCGAATACTCGGCGGCCGTGCATGCGTATCTCGCCGAGCACGGCGCGTTCGACCTGCACCTGCTCGGTATGGGGGGCGAGGGTCACATCAACTCGCTGTTCCCGCACTCCGACGCCGTTCGCGAGCAACACGAACTTGTGGTCGCCGTACCGGATTCGCCGAAGCCGCCACCGGTTCGGGTGACCCTCACATTGCCTGCCGTCCGTCGCTCGCGGCATGTCGTGCTTGTGGTAGGCGGTCGCGCCAAGGCCGATGCCGTCGCCGCCGCGCTCGCGGGCGCGGACCCGGTCGACATCCCTTCCGCAGGGGCGAAGGGCATCGAGTCCACCACCTGGCTGCTGGATACCGACGCCGCGGCGGCATTGTCGTAGCGTCGGCACGCCGATTCAGCATCCGCCCCGGACGGAGGGTGATCGTTCGATGACCGAGCATGCCGCTGATCTGGATGAGCGGTTCGTAGCGGAGATTTCGGCGTTGACTCCGAGTGAGTCGGCGCCCGCCGAAGCGGCGATCGCGCCCGGGATCACCGGCACCGCCTGCCTCGAGCTATTCGAATCACAGGCGACGAGTAGACATCTCGATCTCGCGGCACGGCGACTCGGCAGTGCTCGGCGCGGCTATTACAGCATCGGGTCCTCCGGACATGAGGGGAATGCGGCCATTGCCGCGGCGCTGCGCACCACCGATCCGGCTCTGCTCCACTACCGTTCGGGAGCCTTCTTCGTGCACCGCGCACGGCAGGTTCCCGGTCTCGATCCCATCCGTGACGTGCTGCTCGGTGTGGTCGCCGCCGCCGCGGATCCGATATCCGGTGGCAGGCACAAGGTTTTCGGGAGCAAGGCAGCTGGGGTGATTCCGCAGACGTCGACGATCGCGTCGCACCTGCCGCGCGCGGTCGGACTCGGGTTCGCGATCGATCGGGCGGCGCGGCTCGGCGTGCGCGGCGAATGGGCGCCGGACGCGGTCGTGGTGTGCAGTTTCGGCGACGCCTCGGCCAATCACTCCACTGCGGTGGGTGCGATCAATACGGCGATTCACACTGCCCACCAAGGGATTGCGATGCCGGTGCTGTTCGTCTGCGAGGACAACGGCATCGGGATCAGCGTGCCGACACCGCCGGATTGGATCGAGCACGCCTACGGCCTTCGCCCCGGCCTGGAGTACTTCTGCGCCGATGGCTGGAATGCGATCGATGCGCTGACCACCGCCGACGCGGCAACCCGCTGGGTGCGCGAATACCGCAGACCCGCCTTCCTACGGCTGCGCACGGTGCGACTCATGGGACACGCCGGTTCGGACGTGGAATCCGCGTATCGCCGTCCGGCCGACATGGCCGACGATCTATTGCGGGATCCCGTCGTCGCGACGGCCCGCCTGCTCGTCGCTACCGGCGTCGCCACTCCCGGCCAAATCATCGACCGCTACGACGACATTCGAAACCGCGTCGCCGCCATGGCCGAATTGGTGTGGCGGGAACCGAAATTGACCTCGGCCGCCGGGGTCATGGCACCGCTCGCGCCATTGCATCCGGCGGCCGTGTTCGCCGATGCGCTGCGGCCCACCGAAATTGCGGGGGCCGCCGCACCTGTCGAGCCGATGACGCTCGCCCAGGCGATCAATCACACCCTCGCCGAACTGCTGCGGCGCGACAACGATGTGCTCGTGTTCGGCGAGGATGTCGGGCGCAAGGGCGGCGTATACGGCGTCACCAAAGGACTGCAGAAGACCTTCGGCGCGCGCCGCGTTTTCGATACCTTGCTCGACGAACAAAGCGTGCTCGGCACGGCGCTCGGCACCGCACTGGCCGGTTTCGTACCGATCCCGGAAATTCAGTACCTGGCCTATCTGCACAATGCCGCTGACCAATTGCGTGGGGAGGCGGCGACGCTACAGTTCTTCTCCCATGGCCGATATCGGAATCCGATGGTGGTGCGCATCGCCGGATACGCCTATCAGAAGGGTTTCGGCGGGCACTTCCACAACGACAATTCGATTGCGGCCCTTCGCGATATCCCCGGCGTCATCCTGGCGTCCCCGACACGCGCGGACGATGCCGCGGGCATGCTGCGCACCTGCGTCTCCGCCGCCCGCGTCGACGGGCGCGTCTGCGTGTTCCTCGAACCCATCGCCCTCTATCACACGCGGGACCTCCACCAGCCGGGCGACAGTGCTTGGCTTGCCCGGCCCGATTCCGAGCACGTCGAGATCGGCCGGGCACGCGTCTATGGCAACGGCACCGATCTCACCCTCGTCAGCTTCGCCAACGGCGTGCCGATGAGTTTGCGTGTCGCCCAACGACTCTCCGTGCGCGGCATCGCTGCCAGGGTGCTCGACCTGCGCTGGCTGGCACCGTTACCGGTCCACGATCTGCTGTATCACGCCCGCGCCACGGGCCGTGTCCTCATCGTCGATGAAACCCGGTGCAGCGGAGGCGTTTCCGAATCCATCTGCACCGCACTCGTCGACACCGGATTCGCGGGCCGAGTCGTGCGGGTCACCAGCGAGGACTCGTTTATCCCGCTCGGACCGGCTGCCGATACCGTCCTACTGGCCGAGGATACGATCGAGGCCGCGGCCACGAAACTCCTCGCCAACCTATAGGCGACCACGAAATCGCCACACGGACGCGTCCCGCGAATCCAGCTGTGCCGCACTCGCCGACGACGAATTCCGACGGCCCAACACCCGATTCGACGACGAGCCGGCCCACCGTTTTCGACCGACCACGAAACATCACCGGATGACCTGCTCGGGCTCGGCCGGTTGATCGAACAGTGACCACTTGAATTGGGCGAATGCGCCGAATCCGATGGCGGCGAAAATCATTGCCGCACTCGTCCACGCAGCGGCAATCGCCGTGCCGCCGTACCCGATCGCCATACCTGCCAGAACCGGGCCGATGGCCGCGCCGCTATTGAACGCCATCGTGGCGAAGGCACCACTCAATCGCGGTGCGTGCGGTGCCGCCGTGCCTACGATGAGTCCGATCAGTATCGACCCGACCCCGAACGACACCGCACCGCCGACCAGCGACATCACCAGGAGGGCAGGCAAGAACGCGGCGGTTATCGCGGTCAGGATCCAGACGATCAGCAGGGCGACACCCCCGAGGCCCACCGTGAGACGCGGGTATCGGTCGGCCACACCACTGCCAGATGTCACGCCGAGGAATGATCCGATGCCGAACGCTGCCAAGATGACCGGAACCCATCCCGAACCCGCGTCACCGATATCGGTGACGATCACCGCCATATAAGTGAAGGCGGCAAAGGTCGCACCGTTCACCACCGCGCCGAGTACGAGCCAGGCACCGACAGGGGGCCGGCGAAGTACGCGCCATTCGGACCGTAGCGTCGCATCCGAATCTGCTTGCGGCACTATTGGTTCGGTTCGAACAAGCAGCCAGGTGGCCATGAGCGCGGGGGCGGTGACGACAACAACCGCCCAGAACGCCGCCTGCCAGCCCGCGAGTTGCCCGAGTACCGCGCCCGCCGGGACGCCGGCAATGCAGGCAAGCGTCACACCCGACAGTACGATCGCCGTCGCACGACCAACCCGTTCGGCGCCGACGACAGCGGGCAAGGCCGCCAGGGTGACCGCCAGAAATCCGGAATCGGCGATAGCCGCAAGCACCCTGGTCGCCAGCAGCACGCCGAAACTCGTTGTCGAAGCACCGATTACATGCGCCGCAATGAAGAGGATCAAGAACCCCGACAACGAATACCTCGGCGGCCTGCGTCCGGCCGTCATCGCCATCACCGGCGCTCCCACGATCATTCCCACCGCAAACAGCGAGGTCAGCAGGCCCGCCATGGCGACGGACACTCCCATATCAGCAGCGATGGGTTCGATGAGCCCCGACAACATGAATTCCGATGTCCCCTGGGCGAACACCGCCACACTCAAAACAAAAACAACTACAGGCATAAAGGCTCCCGGATACCGTCTCGACTGAGCCGTCGGTTCGCCACGCGCGTGCGCCACCACATCAACGGCAATAATTGAGCGCGCCCAACGGGGCGCGAGACACGGTCGCGGGCAGAGAAAACCGGGGCATCACACAGTCAGCCACCGGGCCCGAACGACCAGGTGGCTACGATCTGGAAGCCTCCGGAGAATTCACAATTCGGATAGTAGCAGCCGCATCGGTCGCCAAGAACCTCGCGTCATCGGGCACGGCGATCCCGCCGGGTGACGCTGAGACAACCCCGCGACAGCTGTCCGATCGTCAGGTGGCATCCGGGATACGACACACCTAGCGCGGCACCTCCGACGGTGTCGGGACCAGGTCGGGCGAGATGGGGAGAGCAGCAGGATGTCTACCGCCGTGGTGGCTTCCAGCTGGACCAAATGTCCGGCGCCCTCGATATTGGTTACCGCACGCAGATCGGGGACACATCAGCGAAGGGCGCACAATGCCGCCGATCAGGTGCGCGGTGAGGCGGCGACGCTCCAGTTCTTCTCCCATGGCCAACGGGGTGCCGATGAGTTTGCGTGTCGCCCAACGACTCTCCGTGCGCGGCATCGCTGCCAGGGTGCTCGACCTGCGCTGGCTGGCACCGTTGCCGGTCCACGATCTGCTGTATCACGCCCGCGCCACGGGCCGTGTCCTCATCGTCGATGAAACCCGCCGATCCGGCGGCGTGTCCGAACCGGTGTGCGCCGCGCTCGTCGACGCCGGTTTCGACGCCGCCTGGCCCGCGTCACCAGCGAGGACAGCTTCGTCCCGCCCGGACCCGCCACCGAGACGGTCCTGTTGGACGAGCGGCGGATCGAAGCCGCCGCCGGAAACTCTTTGCCGAGTCCTGACGCGCGCTCGCTAGCCTGGGACCGTGCCACTTGTCGAGGTCACCTACGCGCCCCATGTCCCCGAGTCCGTCCTGCGTGAGCTCGGAAAGCACCTGCCACATATCGTTTCGGTGGCCGTGGCGTGTCCGGAAGAACCCTATGACGGCGATCTTCGGCCCGGCGATATCGAGATCCGCTTCCGTGCGCTCGGCCCGTTCGACCAGAGCGGCCTCGATGCCGTCATCGAGGTCCGTTCCAAGTGGTTTCCGAGTCGTGCCGACAACCGCCAGGACCGCTGCGATCTACTCCACCGGCTGCTCTCGGAGGCGACCGCACTCGAAGACTTCGGCGTATACCTGACCTTCCCCGTCGCCGCATGGACCCAGACCGGCGATTAGCCGACCGACCATGTCCGCCTGCGCGCGACCGGGCCGATCGGATTCGGCGGGTGCGCAGTGGAAATACAGTAGGCGCAACGGTAACCGGTAGTGGGAGGGCAGGTTGCGTGCTTTCCGCAGGTCGGTGCTGGAGGTGTGGTCGGCGTCCGCAGCACCCATCACACCGACGCGCGTAGGGCTGCTGCCCCCAATCTCGGTGGCGCACTTTCCCAGGTCTGTACGCGGTGTCTCGTGCATCGATAGCCTTTCAGGCGCGGCGGCCTCCCTCACCGCCCGAAAGGAATCCCGATGCGTAACAACCTTCGTACCGGAATGCTCGTCAGCGCGCTGCTGCTTGCCCCGTTGGCCGTTGCCGGGCCTGCTTCGGCCTCGAGCCTCCCGCTACAGTCGGCCGAGGCGGCCGAACAGCCGACACCGGTCGCCAGCCCCGGTTGTCCCGGTGGCGCCCCGCAATGGAGCTGCCTGCTGGAATCACTGTCCGCGGGCGGCTCGAGCCGGTAGGGCAGCTCGCCCGGCAGCGCATCGCACTGTCTCAGTCGCTCGTGCGGGCATCTCGCCACACGGGAACCCGCGCGAGCTCGTGCAGATGTGCGGCGATCAGGTCGTTGACCTCTGTCGAGCGTTCCAGTTGGACCAGGTGGCCGGCGCCGTCGATCTTGGTGACCGCGCGGAGGTTCGGTACGCGCGCACGCAGGGTGACAAGGGGGTCGCGGCCGCTGAAGCCCTCCATATCGGGGTCGCGGTCGCCGTAGAGGAAATAGGTGGGCGGGGCCACCGTGGCGTCGGCATAGTCGGCGGTGAGTTCCCAGTTGCGGTCGAGGACGCGGTACCAGTTCAGGCCGCCGGTGAAGCCGGTGCGTTCGAAATCCTGTGCCAGTACTTCGAATTCGTCGGTAGCGAGCCAGCGCCACGGCAGCGCCGGAGCCTCGGGCAACACGTCGAGGTAGCCGGTGCCTTCGGCGGGAAAACGCCAGGTGTCCAGATAGTGATAGTCCGCGCTGAGCGAGTAGTAGACGCGGGCGAGGAACCCACTCGGGTCGGCGGCGAGTTCGGCGTCGGCGACACCGGGCCGCTGGAAGTAGTCCAGATGCAGGAAGTGCCGTTGCGCGGCTTTGGCCCACAACTGCGACGGCGGGCGCGGCGGGCGCGGCGCGAAGGGGTTGTTCAAGACAATGATTCCGCTGACGCGTTCGGGCGCGCGCAACGCCAATTCCCACACCAGGGCGGCACCGAAATCCAAGCCGACGAACACCGCCCGCTCGGCGCCGATATCGTCGAGCAGACCGAGCAGGTCGCCGATCACCGCCCGATTCGTGTAGCCATCGATATCGGCGGGCGCATCGGTTTGCCCATAACCGCGCAGGTCGGGTGCGATGGCGCGATATCCGGCATTGGCGACGGTCTCGAGCTGGCGATGCCAAATGAACCACGTATGTGGAAAGCCGTGGCAGAAGATCACCGGATGACCTTCGCCCTGTTCGGCGACGTGCATCCGAATGCCATTGGTCGCGACGAACCGATGGATCAACTCCACTGCGGCCTCCAAAACCTAGAACGTGTTCTTGTTTCAAGGTAGTGTCCCAGGATCGTGAACGGAATACCTGAACTAGGCGGCCGGGTCGCCGTCGTCACCGGCGCCAGTCGTGGTATCGGCAAGGGCATCGCCCTGGAGTTGGGCGCGGCCGGTGCGACGGTGTACGTCACCGGACGTTCGGCCACCGCCGGTCGGCTGCCGGGGACGGTGCACGAGACCGCCGCCGAGATCGATGCCCGCGGCGGACACGGCATACCATTCATCTGCGATCACCGCGACGACGACGCCGTCGCGCGCCTGTTCACCCACATTCACGACAAGCACGGCAGCCTCGACGTGCTCGTGAACAACGTCTACAACTCCCCCGCCGCCGCCCGCTGGCTCGGCAAACCGTTCTGGGAGGTACCGCCGTCCGCATGGGATGAGACGTTCGACGTCGGCGTCCGATCCCATTACGCGGCAGCCGCATTCGCCGCGCCGCTACTAATCGAGTCGGCGGGCCTGATCGCCAATATCTCGTCACCGGGAGCGCGGCGTTACATGCACAACGCCGTCTACGGCGTCGCCAAGACCGCCCTCGACCGCCTGACCGCGGATATGGCCCACGACCTCGCCGACACCGGCGTCACCGTGGTTTCACTGTGGCCCGGCATCGTGAATACCGAACTACTGCAAATGGTTCCGGCCGACGAGCACGGCAGGCGCCTGGTCACCCTGCCCGGGGAGGGCACCTTCGATCTCGATGCCGCCGAATCCGCACAGTTCCCCGGTCGTGCGGTTCTCGCCCTCGCCACCGACCCGAACCGGCGTGAGCGCACCGGACTCGCCTGGCGGGTAGCCGATCTCGCCGAGCAATACGGCTTCACCGATGTGGACGGGCGCGTTCCGCGCAACGACTGACCACTGCTGCGATATCAGGGAAGCGGCCCACCGATCGTGGCTCGTCTTCCCTCAGCTGGTGGTGGCGCCCGCGCAACACAAATCGCCGCAACCCACAAATCGTGGATTGCGGCGTAGGACCGTTGTACTGGTCAGGCGAACTTGATCTCCAGGCCGATGCCGAGGATGGCGATCAGCCAGATCACCCCGGTGAAGATGGTGACCCGGTCGAGGTTCTTCTCGACAACGGTGGAACCGGACAGGCTGGACTGGACACCGCCACCGAACAGGCTGGACAGACCTCCACCCTTGGCGCGGTGCAGCAGCACCAGCAGCACCAGCAGCACGCTGGTGATGATCAGGAGGATATCGAGGAACATCCGCATGTCGCACAGTCTATGGGTAGGCCATGGCCGCGCCTAATGCGGCTCCACCGCGACGAGGTGGGTGACCCGCGCGTCACCAGTGGTGAACGCCGCCACGGCATCCTCGCGCAGTTGATCCCGGGCGGTGAGGCGCACCTGATGCTGATGCATATGCTCCGCCCACGACCGCACGACGAACGCTTCCACATACCGGTCGAGCGCACCGACGTCGCGATACAGCCGCCACTGCGCCGCACCGGTGCGCTGGCGGGACCGCCCGACGAACACCATCGCGGCCATGAACTCCTCGACATGCTCAGCGGGCACGTCATAGGTGCGCAGTACCAGCACCGGACCATCGTCAGGATCGGGTTCGACAACGAGGTCCGGCTCCGGCCAGAACGGCGACGGCGACAGGTCCAGTTCCTCGGCGTTGTGCCGGACCGGCAGCCACATGGTGCTCACCGCGCAGCATGCGAGCAGTGCGGCGGCGACCAGCATCGCCGCCACCGGCCCGACCGATCCGGCGACCAGCCCCCAGACCACCGATCCGATCGCCTGTCCGCCCATGAACACGAGCATGTACACCGACAGCCCTCGGGCTCGAACCCACGCGGGCAACAGCAACTGCATGGTCGAGTTCAACGTCGACATCGCCAGGAGCCAGGCCAGACCCGCACCCACCAGCAGGATCAGCACCACCGGCACCGAGTGCAGTACGACCGCGCCCGCCGTCGCGACGCCGAACAGGACCGCGGCCACGGCCAACCGCTGTGTCGGAGTCAGCAGCGAGCGCAGTCGCGACAGGCCGAGGGCACCACAGACCGCACCGACGCCCAGCGCGCCGAGCATCAGACCATAACCGGAAGAGGACAGATCGAACTCGTCGCGGGCGATTACCGGCAGCAGCGCCCACAACGCGCTGGCCGGGGCGATGAACAGGAACGATCGCAACAGCACCCGGCGAATCGCGGGCGCCGCGCGAATGAATCGGGTACCCGCCTGCAAGGCCGCCAGCGGTCGCTCGGTGGGCAGCGCGTGATCGGCCCGCGGTCGGTGCCACAGCGCGAGCACCGCCACGATCCCGCCGAACGACACCGCGTTGAGCGCGAAGACCAGCGTCGGCCCCGAAACCGATACCAGCACACCGGCCAGCGCGGGCCCGACCGCGCGCCCGATATTGATGCTCATGCTGCCCAATGCCGCTGCGGACGGAATCTGTTCGCGCGGAACCAATTCCGGTTGGATCGCCTGCCAGGCGGGCGCAGTGAGCGCCTGCCCGCAGCCGAGCAGGAACAATAGCGCCAGCAACACCGTGGGCGTGGTGTACCCGGTCGCGGTCGAGACCGCGAGAACCGTGGCGAGCAATGCCATCGCCGACTGCGCGCTCAGCAGGAGCCTGCGCCGATCCACCAGGTCCGCCAGCACCCCGGACGGGATCGACAGCAGCATCACCGGCAAGGTGATCGCGGTTTGCACGAACGACACCAGCGTCGCCGCATTCGGTTCGTCGACCAGAATCCACTGCGCACCCACGGTCTGCATCCAGGTGCCCAGATTGGACACCAGCTGCGCAATCCACAGCGCCCGATAGATCCGCGATCGCAGCGGCGCCCAAGTGGATAGTGGGATCGTCGCATCGCCGGTGGTCACAGAGGTGAGCTTAGCGGCGGTCAGGTAATCCGCCTGGTGCGGCGCCTGAGGGTCACCAGGCACCCACATGCCGGAATCCGGCCGCCGGATTGTTGGCGTTTCACAAGCTGGAGGCGGAACAGACCTCAGTCGCGGACGCGCAGTAGCGGGTCCGCCGCGATTCGCGCCGACGTTTCGTCGTCGGGCGGAAATGGGCGGGCGCGCAACACCCATTCGTCGCGCACCTCGGGGATGACAACCTGGGGTCGGTCCCATTTGCTGTCGAGCTCCGCACCCCAGTCCATCGGTGCGGCCGCTGCCGCGAAGGCGGGGCCGTCGGATATCCCCTTGTCGCGCAGCATCCGCATTGTGACATCGAGGTAGTCGTTCCATCGACTGTAGGAGGTCGTCAACGTAACGGATTCCGGGACGTCGAGTTTCAACAACCAGACGCCACGCGCCCATTGGTCGTCGCCGAGTAACGCATTCGCCGTATGTCGAATGCTGTTGCGCCGCAGCGCCCGCCCCGGCCAGCACCACACCGGCGGCGCACTGTGGCAGTCGATATCCCGGCGCTCCATCTCGGAAACCACGGCCCGGAACGCGGGCCGGCAATTGACGACGACTCGATCCCATTCCGCCAGATATCGACCCTCATGCCGCACCGCGGCAACAACTTCCGGCGCTTGCAGTGTCCACAATCGCATCGCTTCCCTCTCGCTGATGGTGTTCCGGCTGGGACAACCAGCCCCTGGAACCCGTATCGGTAGGATCGCAACATGTCGGCTAACTTCGTGCGATTCGGTCCACTTCTGGTACTTGCGCTGTGCGCCACCGCCGCGTGCGGCAGTGATTCGGGAAAGTCCGCGGAACCCGCTGCGACTCCGATCGGCCACACCTACGTCTCGACAGCGGTCGATGGCGTGGCCATCCCCGGCGGTGGGCCGTTGACAATGACGCTCGAGAACGAGCATGTCACCGCCAGTGCGGGCTGCAATAGCTTCAGCGGCGCCGCCACCCTCGATGACAACAAACTGAAGGCTACCGGTCTGGCCGGCACGCTCATGGCCTGTCCGGGTGAGCGGGCGGGCGCCGACGAATGGCTGACGACGCTGCTGAATTCGACGCCGGGCTGGCAGTTGGACGGCGCCGAGTTCACCCTGCACGGCACCGCCTCGACCGTGCACCTGCTCGACAAGAAGGTCGCCCAGCCCGACAAATCGCTCACCGACACCACCTGGGTCGTCCGCGAGATCATCACCGCGCAGGCCAGGACCAGCTCGCGGACCATCGATGAGGTCAAGCCGACCCTCAGCATCGCCGCCGACGGCGCCGTCTCCGGCAGCGGCGGCTGCAATCGCATGATGGGCAAGGCCACCATCGCCGGTTCCGAGGTGACCTTCCAGGTCGGCAGCACCAGGATGATGTGCCCGCCCGAGGTGATGGAGGTCGAGAACGCCGTCCTCAAAGCTCTCGACGGCAAGACCACCGCGACCATCGACGCGGACACCCTCACGCTGCGCAACGACAACGGCAACGGCCTCATCCTGCACGCGCAGTGACCGACGACCGGTAAACGAAGAGCCGGACATCGTGCGATGTCCGGCTCTTCGTCGTGAAAACGGTTACGGCAGTGGGCCGCCCGCGGCAATCGCCGACAGAGTAGCGAACTCGTCACCCTTGAGCGACGCACCGCCGACCAGCGCACCATCGATATCGGTCTGCGCGACCAACTCGCCAACGTTCTTGGCGTTCACCGAACCGCCGTAGAGCACCCGCAGGTTCGCCGCGACCTCCGGGTTGGCCAGCTGGGCAAGCTCGGCACGAATCGCGCCGCACACTTCCTGCGCGTCGGCGGGCGTGGCCACCTTGCCGGTACCGATGGCCCAGACCGGTTCGTAGGCGATGACGACCTTCGAAATCTCTTCGACCGTCAAGCCTTTCAGCGATCCGCGCAACTGTTCGAGGTTGTACTCGACATGGGTGTGCGCCTCACGGACGTTCAGCCCCTCGCCGATGCAGACGATCGGGGTGATCCCGTGCTTCAACGCCTGCTTGGCCTTGGCGAGCACCGTCGCGTCGTCCTCGAGGTGGTACTGGCGGCGCTCGGAATGGCCGACGACCACATAGGAGCAGCCCAGCTTGGCCAGCATCGCACCGCTGATCTCACCGGTGTAGGCACCCTCGTCGTGCGTGGAAACATCCTGCGCACCGTAGGTGAGTAGCAGCTTGTCGCCCTGAACCAGGATCTGCACACCCCGAATATCGGTGAACGGCGGGATGACGACGACGTCGACCTTCTCGAAGTACTTCTCCGGCAACGCGAAAGCGATCTTCTGCACCAGAGCGATGGCCTCGAGATGATTGAGGTTCATCTTCCAGTTGCCCGCGATGAGCGGTTTACGTGCCACCAGTCAGCCCTCCAATACCGAGATACCGGGCAGTTCCTTGCCCTCCAGATATTCCAGCGACGCGCCGCCGCCGGTGGAGATGTGCGAGAAGCCGTCCTCGGGCAGTCCGAGCGCGCGCACCGCCGCGGCCGAATCGCCGCCACCGACCACGGTGAACGCGCCCTTGCCCGTCGCGGTCACGATCGCCTCGGCGACACCGCGCGTACCCGCCGCGAACTTCTCGAACTCGAATACGCCCATGGGACCGTTCCAGAAGACGGTGCGGGCCTCGGTCAGCAGCGCGGCGAACCGATCCACCGACTCCGGACCGATATCGAGACCGAGCCAACCGTCCGGAATCTCGTTGGCCGCAACGGCCTTCGAATCCGCGTCGGCCGCGAACTTGTCCGCGACGACAATGTCACGCGGCAGATGAATCACGTCGGCATAGCGCTCGAGCAGGCCCTTACAGGTCTCGATCATCTCCTCCTGCAGCAGCGAGGCGCCCACCGGGAGTCCTTGTGCCGCAAGGAAGGTGAAGCACATGCCGCCGCCGATGACCAGCGTGTCGACCTTGGGGGCCAGCGCCTCGATGACGGCCAGCTTGTCGGAGACCTTCGAACCGCCGAGCACAACCGCGTACGGACGCTGTGCGTTCTCGGTGAGCTTCGCCAGTACCTCGACCTCGGCAGCGACCAGCGTGCCCGCGAAATGCGGAAGCAGCTCGGCGACATCGTAGACCGAGGCCTGCTTGCGATGCACGACACCGAAGCCGTCGGAGACGAACGCGCCGTCGTCGCCGACAAGTTCGACCAACGCGGCGGCAAGCTTGGCCCGCTGGGTGTCGTCCTTGCTGGTCTCGCGCGGATCGAAACGGATGTTCTCGAGCAGCAGCACGTCACCGTCGGTGAGGCCCTCGGAACGCGCGAGCGCGTCCTGGCCGACCACGTCACCGGCGAGCTGAACATTGCGGCCCAGTTCCTCGGCGAGCTTCGCGGCCACCGGTGCGAGCGACAACGCAGGATCCGGCTCGCCCTTGGGGCGGCCGAGATGCGCGGTGACGACCACCTTGGCACCGGCGTCGACCAGTGCCTTGATCGTCGGGACCGAGGCGGTGATACGGCCGGGGTCGGTGATCTGGCCGTTGTCGTCGAGGGGGACGTTCAGGTCGGAGCGCACGAGCACGCCCCGACCCTCGACACCCTCGTCCAGCAGATCTTGGAGTGTTTTGACAGGCACTGTCGCGAATTCCTTACAGCGACTTGCCGACGAGACCGATGAGGTCGGCGAGGCGGTTGGAGTAGCCCCACTCGTTGTCGTACCAGGAGTACACCTTGACCTGGTCGTCGATCACCTTCGTCAGTGGCGCGTCGAAGATCGACGAGTGCGGGTCGGTCACGATATCGCTGGACACGATCGGGTCGACGCTGTACTTCAGAATGCCCTTCAGCGGGCCCTCGGCCGCCGCCTTGAACGCGGCGTTGATCTCCTCGACCGTTGCCTTCTTGGCCAGGTCCGCGGTCAGGTCGGTGATCGAGCCGGTCGGGATCGGGACGCGCAGCGAGTAGCCGTCCAGCTTGCCGTTCAGCTCGGGCAACACCAGGCCGATGGCCTTGGCGGCACCCGTGCTGGTCGGCACGATGTTCAGCGCGGCGGCGCGGGCGCGACGCAGGTCCTTGTGCGGGCCGTCTTGCAGGTTCTGATCCTGCGTGTAGGCGTGGATGGTGGTCATCAGACCCTTGACGATGCCGAACTCGTCGTTGAGCACCTTGGCCAGCGGGCCGAGGCAGTTCGTGGTGCACGAGGCGTTCGAGATGATGTTCTGGCTGCCGTCGTACTGGTCGTCATTGACGCCCATGACCACGGTCAGGTCCTCGCCCTTGGCCGGGGCGGAGATGATGACCTTCTTGGCGCCGGCGGACAGGTGTCCCTTGGCCTTGGTCGCGTCGGTGAAGATGCCGGTCGACTCCACGACCACATCCACGCCCAGATCACCCCACGGCAGGGCGGCGGGGCCCTCCTTGATGGCCAGCGCCTTGATGCGCTGGTCGCCGACCACGATGGTGTCGTCGCCGTCCAGCGAGACATCCTGCGGCAGCCGACCCAGGATCGAGTCGTACTTCAACAGGGTCGCCAACGTGGCGTTGTCGGTCAGGTCATTGACGGCGACGATCTCGATATCGGTCGTGCCCAGTGCCTTCTGGGCCTCTACCGCCCGGAAGAAGTTGCGTCCGATGCGGCCGAAGCCGTTGATACCAACCCGGACAGTCACGTTATCGCTCCTCAGCTTTCAAGCGGATTCATTCCGATGCCGTACTCACAGTAATGCCCGCCCGTAACCTCCCTGACAGGCACCTGGAGTTCGTGAGCACGGACGCCGCAGCACATGCCTGAGCAACAGGTGACGCCGCAGGCCGCGGACATCGGCGCCGACATCCCCGAGATCCGCGAAACCCTTGGCCGCATGCCGCTCCCGAACGGCCCCCACCCGCGCACGGCCCGATCACGGCGTCCGGCCGCGCGCTCGCGCCTACCACCGGTTACGGCAGGCGCGGCCCCCGAAGTGCGATCAGGCGTCGTCGAGGAGTTCGGCGGTCACCGCGGACTCGGTATCGGGTACGCCGATATCTTTCGCACGCCGATCCGCCATCGAGAGCAAACGTCGAATACGGCCTGCCACAGCATCTTTCGTCATCGGTGGGTCGGCGAGCTGGCCGAGTTCCTCCAGCGATGCCTGGCGGTGCTGGACGCGTAGCTTGCCCGCCGCGGCGAGATGATCGGGCACGTCGTCGCCGAGGATGTCCAGCGCACGCTCCACCCTCGCCGCGGCGGCCACCGCGGCGCGTGCCGAGCGGCGCAGATTCGCATCGTCGAAGTTTGCGAGACGGTTCGCCGTCGCCCGCACCTCGCGGCGCATCCGGCGCTCTTCCCAAGTCAACCTGGTGTCTTGCGCACCCATTCTGGTCAGCAGTGCGCCGATAGCCTCACCGTCGCGGACGACGACCCGGTCGGTGCCACGCACCTCGCGCGCCTTCGCTGTGATGCCGAGGCGGCGGGCCGCGCCCACCAGCGCGAGTGCCGCCTCCGGACCGGGGCAGCTAACCTCGAGCGCCGAGGAACGGCCCGGCTCGGTCAACGAGCCATGCGCGAGAAACGCACCGCGCCAAGCGGCTTCGGCGTCGGCGATGCTGCCGCCGACGACCTGCGCGGGCAGGCCGCGTACCGGACGCCCGCGCACATCGAGCAGCCCGGTCTGCCTGGCCAGCGCCTCGCCCTCCTTGGACACGCGCACCACATACCGCGAGGTCTTGCGCAGACCGCCCGCACCGAGCACGTGGACGTCGGATCCGTAGCCGTATAGCTCGAAGATCTCCCGGCGCAGCCTGCGCGCGATGGAGCCCATATCCACCTCGGCCTCGACGATCACCCGCCCGCCGACGATGTGCAGGCCACCGGCAAACCGCAGCAACGCCGATAGTTCCGCCTTGCGAGAACTGACCTGCGACACGGCGAGCCTGCTCAGCTCATCCTTCACTTCGGCTGTCATCGCCACGAGACGCGCTCCTTTCCACCCAACCCGGAACGCACATCCTGACCCATGTGTCGTCCCTCGACTCGAAGCCCTGCCTTTTGTGGCCGAGGCGCCCGGATCAGCTGATCCAGTGCGGCGGCAAGCTTTCCGGGGTGATGCCGGTCCGTGCCCGCCTCGGCGACATCGGAGAACGTTACTCGCGCCCGCAACTGTTCGGCAGCCCTGGCCACATGTTCTCTTTCCCGACCCTCTGGTACCGAACCGGAATCGACGAGTACCTCATCAACCACGAATTCCGGTGCGTGCTGGGACAATACATGCAAATGCCGTTCCGCGGAGAACCCCGCCGTCTCACCGGGCTCAGCGGCGAGGTTGAGCACCAGCACTTTTCTGGCGCGGGTATACACCAGCGCATCGCGCAGTTCCGGCACGAGTACGTGCGGAATCACGCTGGTGAACCACGATCCGGGGCCCAGCACAACAACATCCGCGTGCTCGATGGCCGAGGTCGCATCGGGACTCGCCGGCGGATCGGACGGAATCAGCCGCACCCGCCGTACCTTGCCCGGCGTCGTCGCAATGGCAACCTGTCCGCGAATACAGCGACTCACACGTGGATCCGCTTCCAGCCCAGAGACATCCGCTTCTATATCGAGCGCGATGGGCGACATCGGTAGCACTCTTCCGGTGACCCGCAACATTTTCGCGACCTCATCGAGCGCGGCGACCGGATCGCCGAGCACCTCGGTGAGGCCGGCCAGAATGAGGTTCCCCACCGAGTGTCCCGCGAGCGCGCCGGTGCCGCCGAAGCGATGCTGCACGGTCCGTGTCAGCACGTCCTCGCTGTCGGCGGCCAATGCCGCCAGCGCCATCCGAAGATCTCCCGGCGGTGGTACGCCGAGTTCGGCCCGCAACCGGCCCGACGAGCCGCCGTCGTCGGCGACGGTCACTACCGCGCAGATTTTCCTGGTCAGCCGCCGCACCGCGGTTAAAGTCGCGTACAGGCCGTGCCCGCCACCCAACGCGACAACGGCAGGTTCCGATTCCCATCCTGTCATTCGCGCCCCAGATCGCGATGCACAATCCGCACGACGTCCGCGGAACCTTCGGTGTCCGCGCTCATCAATTCGCCCAATGCCTCCGCAATTGCCACGCTGCGGTGCTTGCCTCCGGTGCAGCCCACTGCCACCGTCATGTATCGCTTCCCCTCTTGGCGGTAGCCGTTCATCGTCAGGTCGACCAGGTGGTGGCACGTTCGCAGATAATCGTCCGCGCCGGGGCGGGACAGCACGTACTCACTGACCACGGTCTCCTGCCCTGAATGTTCCCGCAGTTCCGGTATCCAATGTGGATTGGGTAGAAAACGCACATCCAACACCATGTCGGCGTCCGTGGGAACCCCGTACTTGAAACCGAAGGACTGCACTGTCACCTGTAACGCGGCGGCCGCGCCACCACCGTATGCCTCTTCCAGTTTGCGATGCAGCTGGTGTACCGACAGCTCGGTGGTATCAATGACGAGATCAGCGGCCGTTTTCGCGGTAGACAGGCGGGTCCGCTCCGCGGCGATGCCCGCCGAGAGTGTACCGTCGCTGCTCTCACTCTGCAGCGGATGACGGCGGCGGGCGAAGCCGAAGCGGCGGATAAGCACGTCGTCGGAGGCTTCCAGGAACAACACCCTGGTCCGCACGCCGCGCGCCCGCAGTTGTTCGGTGACCACCGACAGGTCGCCGGTGAAGAATCGGCTGCGCACATCCATGACCAGTGCGAGCCTACGGATCGGCGGATCGGCGGACGCACCGAGCTCGACCATGCGCCCGATCAACTCGGGCGGCAGGTTGTCGGCGACGTACCAGCCGAGATCCTCGAGCACCTTGGCCGCGGTGCCACGACCAGCGCCGGACAGACCGGTGACAATCACGGCCTCGACCCGTGCGAGATTCCCCTCGGCCGGTACGGCTTGCGCCCCCTCGGGGCCGCCCCGCCCAGCGGTCGGCCGCGAACTACCCGCACTATTGTTCGATTCGACGCGTGTCATGTCCTACCGGATCTGTGTTTAGGTGCCCTGACCATCATCCCGCACCGGTTCCGGTATCGGGCGCAGACACACAACGTAGGCGACTGAGGACTTTTCGGGCGCACGCTAGCGCGGCCGCAACGCTGCTGCTTCCTTATTATTCCTCTCGCAACGCGGCGAGCACCGCTTTGGCGGTCGCCACGCCAATTCCGGGGACTTCGGTTATCTGCTCCACCGTCGCTTCCTTCAGCTTGGCCACCGAGCCGAAATGCGTGACAAGGGCGGTGCGCCGAGCGGCGCCGAGGCCACGCACCGAGTCCAGCGCGGATGCGGTCATCCGGCGCGAGCGCTTGCTGCGATGGAAGGTAATCGCGAAGCGGTGCGCCTCGTCGCGCACCCGCTGCAGCAGATACAGCGATTCGCTGTTGCGGGGCATGATCACCGGATCGCTCTCCCCCGGCACCCACACCTCTTCGAGCCGTTTGGCAAGTCCGATCACCGCGACATCGGTGATACCGAGCTCGTCGAGGACCTCGGTGGCGGCCGCGACCTGGGGCGCGCCACCGTCGACGACATAGAGGTTCGGCGGGTAGGCGAATTTCCTCGGACGTCCGGTCCGTGGGTCGATGCCCGGGCGCGAGGTGAGTTCTATTTCGGCGTCCTCGGATGCGGCGACCACCGTTCCCGCCACGTCGGCGGCCACCACGACCGTGGTCTCGATATCGAGTTCGGTACGCGTGCCGTCGAGTTCGTCACGCTCGGCGGCATCCCGGTCCCGGCGCAGCCGTAGGAACCTCCGCCTGGTCACCTCGGCGATACTGCCGACATCATCGGAACGGCCCTCGCCCGCGGCCTCCTTGATCGCGTAATGGCGATACTCCGACTTGCGTGGCAGGCCGTCCTCGAACACCACAAGCGACGCGACCACGTCGGTACCCTGCACATGGCTGATGTCAACACACTCGATCCGCAGCGGGGCGCTGTCGAGATCGAGAGCCTCCTGAATATCTTGCAGCGCTTGGGATCTCGATGTCAGATCACCCGCGCGCTTGAGCTTGTGCTGGGCGAGGGCCTCCATCGCGTTACGCTGCACGGTCTCCGCGAGCGCCTTCTTGTCCCCGCGCTGCGGCACTCGCAACCGCACCGCAGACCCACGCAGCCTGCTCAGCCACTCCTGGATCTGTTCGGCATCGGCAGGCAATTCGGGCACCAGCACCTCGCGCGGCACCACCGTGGTCGGTTGTTCGTCGGCCCCCTGCTCGACCTGCGCAACCTGCTCGCCGTAGAACTGGGTGAGGAACTGCTCGACCAGGGCGGCCATTTCGCCGCCGGCCTCCGGACCATCGATCGCGTCGCCCGATTTGTCCACCACCCAGCCGCGCTGGCCGCGCACCCGGCCATCCCGGACGTGGAAAACCTGCACCGCCACCTCCAGTTCGTCGGCGGCGAAGGCGATAACGTCGGCGTCGGTACCGGTGCCGAGCACGACGGCCTGCTTTTCCAACGCCCGGCGCAGGGCCTGGACGTCATCGCGCAATCTGGCGGCGGTCTCGAAATCGAGGTCCTCGGCCGCATCGTGCATCCGGCGTTCCAGCTCGCGCACCATCCGGTCGGTGCGCCCCGCGAGGAAGTCACAGAAATCCTCGACGATACGGCGATGCTCATCGGCACTAACCCGGCCGATGCACGGCGCCGAGCACTTGTCGATATAGCCGAGCAGGCACGGGCGCCCGATCTGATTGTGGCGCTTGAACACTCCGTTGGAGCAGGTTCGCGCGGGGAATACTCGCAGGAGCAGGTCGAGGGTTTCGCGAATGGCCCAGGCGTGCGCGTACGGACCGAAGTAGCGGACCCCTTTGCGCCGCGCACCGCGGTAGACGAACAGTCGCGGAAACTCCTCGTCGAGGGTGACGGCGAGCACCGGATAGGACTTGTCGTCGCGATAGCGGACGTTGAAGCGCGGATCGAATTCCTTGATCCAGTTGTATTCCAGCTGTAGCGCCTCGACCTCGGTGGAGACGACGGTCCACTCCACGCTCGCCGCGGTGGTCACCATCTGCCTGGTACGCGGGTGCAACGAGGCGATATCGGCGAAGTACGAGTTCAGCCTGCTGCGGAGGCTCTTGGCCTTACCGACATAGATGACCCGCCGGTAGGTGTCCCGAAACTTGTAGACACCTGGTTCGACGGGAATCGTGCCGGGTGCAGGCCGGTACGTCGCTGGATCTGCCACCCAACAAGCCTATCGAGCGGGACCGACACACGCCGGGGCCGACGCCGCACGCAGGGTCAGGCACAGCGGCGAAAGAACCAGCCCGAGCACGCGGGCCGCAACAGCATCGCGACGATGGCCCCGGCGCCCGCGATCACCGCGAGCACCGGGAGGATTCCCACCTGGGACGGCAGTCCGGAGATGACGGTGAACAGTCCGACGAAGATCTGCAAGCTCGCCAGCACCACGGCGGTCACCCACACCCAGAGTTCTCGCAGCCCGAAAACAAGAACATTCGCCGCCAGCACCCATCCGGCAAAGAACTCTCCCGAGCTGGCTCCCCCGGCCTCCACACTGCCGAACAGGCCGAGCAAGAAATGACCGAGTGTGCCGGCGGCCAGCGCGAGCGCCCCCAGACGCACCCGGCGGACGGCAACGGGAATATTGGACGTGACCACGGCAAATCGGAAGAAATGCCTGACCGTGGTGTTGGCGTCGACAATCCGGCGAACCTTGGATAGATCCCGGACCGCCGGAACGGCTTTCACATCGCCGACGGCAGAAACAAACGAAACCACGACCACTCCTCATCGAGCTTTTGCGCCACGCCACACAGACGCGCAAACCCGACGCTATCGGAACGATCAGTCGGCCAACAATCGCGTAGCCCTCGCTTATGACGAGGGCCACACAAGCGACCCGAAGCAGGCCGACTGTGACCCACGTGACAAATCGCCATCGGACGGGTCGCAGGAAACTCACACGTGAATCCGCGAATTCCCATGCTCGAGCGCCGACTTCATCGTCGGCGAGGATGCGGCCTCCGGGCGGCCGATCGCGATGCAGCGATCAGCGGCCGATTCCATACAGCTCGACTGCCCGTGCCGATCCGTCGGGGCGCGATAGGCGGTCGGAAGTAGGTCGACGAGAGCGAAACCGCATCCGAGAGCCGTTGCGCCACCCTCCGCTTCGGCGCCGTATCCTATCATGCGCGTGGCGGTGGCGGGCATGCCGAGGCCCTCCGAGGCCGACCGGAATATTCGCGAATCCGGTGTGATGGCACCGACTTCGAACGACAGCGCATAAGTACCGACCCAGCGGCCCCAGCCCCTTGCGGCGAACACCGGCCGTACATCGAATGCGATATCGCTGACGATTCCGACCGGAATACGTTGCGACGAGAGCGCTTTCAGCGCGTCTCCGGTGATCGGATCGATGAGTCTGCTGTACAAGCGCAGCGGCCCCCACTTCTCCGTGCTGGGGAAAACCGCGCTGTCGGGCGCATCGGGCGCGATACAGTCCGTGAATGCGCGTGCGACACATCTGGACCGGCGCTACAGCGTCGATGGTTCTCATGGTTGGGCTGGTTACCGGCTGTTCGTCCGACAACGACAAAACAGCGGCCTGTGCGACCACACCGAACGGGACGGCGGTAGCCGCCACGCCGGCGGCGTCGGAAGGCCCGACCTCGCGCAACATCAGCACGAATCCTGAGATCGCGTCCGGCTTCCGCAGCGATATGACCGCCGTGCGAACCAGTTCATACGCGGTATCGACGGCGAACCCGTTGGCCACCGAGGCCGCCTGCCGAGTACTGCACGATGGCGGCACCGCCGCGGACGCCCTGGTCACCGCACAGACGGTCCTCGGGCTGGTGGAGCCGCAGGCATCGGGCATCGGCGGCGGCGCGTTCCTGCTGTACTACGACGCCGCGGGCAAGACCGTCGAGGCATACGACGGGCGCGAGGTGGCACCCGCCGCCGCCACCGAAAACTACCTACGCTGGATCAGCGATACCGACCGAACCGAGCCGAAACCGAGCACGCGCGCCAGCGGCCGGGCCATCGGCGTACCCGGCGTGCTCCGAATGCTGGAACTCGCCCAGCGTGAGCACGGCAAGACCGCCTGGCGGGAGCTGTTCGATCCGGCCGTATCGCTCGCCGACGGCGGCTTCTCGATCAGCCCGCGGCTGGCCGGGCAGATTGCCGATTCGGCCAAGGACCTCGCCGTCGACGACGCGGCGAAGGCGTATTTCCTCAATCCGGACGCGACCGCGAAACCTGCGGGCACCAAACTGACCAACCCGGCGTTGGCCAAGACGTTGAGCGCCATCGCCACCGACGGCGCCGACGCGTTCTACACCGGTACGATCGCCCGCGATTTCGTCGACGCGGCGACCTCGGCGTCAGGTGGCCGCACCCCGAGCCTCATCACCACCGACGATCTCGCCAACTATCAGGCCAAGAAGCGGACCGCACTGTGCACCGGATACCGCACCCACGAAATCTGTGGCATGCCGAGCCCGTCGTCCGGCGGCATCACCGTCGCCGCGACGCTCGGCATGCTGGAGAACTTCGACATGGCCGCGCTGGCGCCGGACAATATCGACCGCAACGGCGGCAAACCGAAAGCTGAGGCGGTACACCTGATTTCGGAGGCCGAGCGGCTCGCCTACGCCGACCGGAACAAGTACGTCGCGGACACGGATTTCATCCCGCTGCCGGGTAATTCACCACAAACACTGCTGAACAGGGATTACCTGAAGCAACGTTCGGCACTGATCAATCCTGGTCACAGTATGGGCACCGCACAGCCCGGCGACTTCGGCCCGGTTCCGGTCGGGGTGGGTCCGCAACCGCCCGAGCACGGCACCAGCCACATCTCGGTGGTCGACAAATACGGCAACGCCGCATCCATGACCACCACCGTGGAATCTGCCTTCGGATCGTTCCACTTCGTCGATGGATTCGTGCTCAATAATCAACTCACCGACTTCTCCGCGAACCCGACCGGCACCGACGGCGCGCCCGTCGCCAACCGCGTGCAGCCCGGCAAGCGCCCACGCAGCTCGATGAGCCCGACCCTCGTCTTCGACCGGGCAACCGACGGCACCCGTGGCGATCTCACCCAGGTCGTCGGCTCACCCGGCGGTTCGGTGATCATCCAGTTCGTCGTGAAATCCCTGCTCGGCGTGCTCGATTGGGGTCTGGACCCGCAACAGGCGGTTTCGAGTGTCGACTTCGGTGCGGGCAATGATCCGGTCACCGGCGTCGGCGGTGAACACCCGGCCATCAATGCCACCGACAACGGAGATCACGATCCGCTGATACTGCGCTTACGCGAACTCGGGCATCAGGTCTCGGTAGCGCCGCAGTCCAGCGGCCTGAGCGCATTGCGGCGCGACGGCACCGACGGCTGGATCGGCGGCGCGGATCCCCGCCGTGAGGGAGCGGTGCTCGGCGATACTCGTTGACTGTCGGCATACTGCCACGCCTTCCCCTGCGGCCACCTCGGCGCACCCGAGCAGCACTATGGGTACGCCACCGCAGCGCTCCAGTGTCAAATGCCGCAATCGGCAACGAGACAGGAGCGTCGAGCACTGTGGTGCCGACGCGGACCTCGGTGATCGAATAGCACCGACGTCCCCGCGCGGCATCAGTTCGACGGCACTACAAACGATTCGGACAGATCGCGAACCGACGAACTCAGGTTGCCGAAGATGTCACTCCGGCTTCGCGGTGTATTTCGCGCCGAGCTCGCGGAGCCGATCGAGGGCCGCGGCGGCATATCGTTTGTCGTTCGAGCGGATGGCAAGCAGCGGAACGTAGTCGTCATCGACCAATTCCAGCCGGGCCCAGGACTTTCGGTCCGGGAACGAGACACCGCGAATGTATTCCCACGGGAACTCGTTGTCGCCAAGGATATTCCGGACCGAGACGCCCCTGGCGCCTGCGCGCAAACGAGGGCGAGTGAGCAACAGGACCGCGGCAGCGGCAATCAATCCGATCCCGATCATGGCGATCTGGTCGGCGAGCCGGAATTCGACACCCGTCGAGCCCGTGCGCAGCAAGATACCGCCCACAATGAAGAAGGCAGCCAGTAGCACCGCGACAATCCACGCCGTCCGCACAGCGCGCCGCGGCCGCACCTCGAGCTCCCACTCGGACGCTTGCCCCGCAGCAGATTCGGCCGACCCGCCGTCGGGGGTCCTTCTCCAGATCCGGACGACTGGCATCGGCTTATGCCAACTGCCGCAGCGCGCGCAGCGTCAAGGCCGCGTCGAGTGCTGCGGCGGCGGCCTGCTCGCCCTTGTTCTCGGCGGAACCCGGCAGCCCAGCGCGGTCGAGAGCCTGCTGCTCGTCATTCGTGGTCAACACGCCATTCGCGACGGGAGTGCCCGCGTCGAGCGACACCCGCGTCAGACCGGCGGTCACCGCATCGCAGACGTATTCGAAATGCGGTGTGCCACCACGGATCACGACACCGAGTGCGACCACCGCATCGTGTGTGCGGGCCAGTTCCTGCGCGACAACCGGCAATTCCATCGCACCCGCGCAGCGGACCACCGTCAACTTCTCGACACCGGCCTCCTTCGCGACCCGCTCAGCATTGGCGACGAGGGTGTCACAGATCCGCGTGTGCCAACGCGACGCGACGATGCCGAGCTTCAGCTCCTTGGCATCCTCGAGCGCGAAGCTCGGTACGCCGGTACCGCTCATCGAAGTCCGCCTTTCAGGATCTCCGTGGAGGCGCTGTGATCGAAAATCACCGCGCTACCGAAATTATTGCGCCGTCTCGCCCAGGTCGAGCTCGTCGAGACCGATCAGGTCGTGACCCATCCGATCACGCTTGGTCCGCAGGTACCGCAGGTTTTCCGCGTTGGCCCGTAGTGGCATCGGCACCCGTTCGGTGATCTTGAGCCCATAGCCATCCAAGCCGACACGCTTGGCCGGGTTGTTGCTCAGCAGCCGCATCGACCGAATACCGAGGTCGACGAGGATCTGCGCACCGGTGCCGTAGTCACGGGCGTCCGCGGGCAACCCGAGTTCGAGGTTCGCATCGACGGTGTCGTGCCCGGAGTCCTGCAGCTGATACGCCTGCAGCTTGTGCATCAAGCCGATGCCGCGGCCCTCATGTCCGCGCATGTAAAGCACTATGCCGCGACCTTCCTTGGCCACCATCTCCAGCGCCGCGTCGAGCTGCGGACCGCAGTCGCAGCGCAGCGAGCCGAATACGTCTCCGGTGAGGCATTCCGAATGCACCCGCACCAGCACGTCCTCGCCGCTGCTGATATCGCCGCGCACCAGCGCGACATGCTCGACCTCGTCGTAGATGCTCTGGTAACCGACCGCCGTGAACTCACCGTGTGCCGTGGGGATCCGCGCCTCGGCGATCCGCACCACATGCTTTTCGTGCTTGCGCCGCCAGGCGATCATGTCGGCGATCGATATCAGCGCCAGGTTGTGTTCATCGGCGAAGACGCGCAGTTCATCGGTTCGGGCCATATGGCCCTCGTCCTTCTGGCTGACAATCTCGCAGATAACACCCGCCGGACGCAGGCCTGCCATCCGGGACAGATCGACCGCGGCCTCGGTGTGGCCGGGTCGGCGCAGCACGCCACCGTCCTTGGCCCGCAACGGCACCACGTGGCCGGGCCGGGTGAAGTCGTCGGCCTTGGTCTCCGCGGCGGCGAGTAGTCGCATGGTCGTCGCGCGGTCCGCACCCGAGATTCCGGTCGTGATGCCCTCGCGGGCGTCGACCGAAACGGTGTAGGCGGTGCCGTGCTTGTCCTGGTTCATCGCGTACGCGGGCGGCAGCCCGAGCCGATCGCAGTCGTCACCGGTCAGCGGCACACAGATGTAACCCGAGGTGTAACGAATCATGAAGGCCACCAGCTCAGGGGTTGCCTTCTCTGCCGCGAAAATGAGGTCGCCCTCGTTCTCGCGGTCTTCGTCGTCGACGACGACAACCGCCTTACCGGCGGCGATATCGGCGACTGCGCGCTCGATGGTGTCGAACCTGGTCACGTTTGCTGCGCTCCATCTCGAAAAGGGTGCCTCACTACACTACTGTGCTGGCCTTGCCGCGCCTGCGGCGCTGCCCACGCAGATCAACCGCGCTGCTGGAGGCGCTCCACATACTTGGCGATCACATCCACTTCCAAGTTGACCGTGGTGCCGACTGCGGCGGTGCCGAGATTAGTCATGCTCAGCGTGGTCGGGATGAGTGAAATCTCGAACCAGTCACGAGTTCCGTCGGCCGCTGGTTCATCCGAGATTCCGAGACCGGAGACGGTGAGCGAGATGCCATCGACGGTGATCGAGCCCTTTTCCACCACATAGCGGGCAATGGCGTCGGGCAACGAGATCCGCACGACCTCCCAGCTCTCCGACGGGTCACGGGAGATAACGGTGCCGGTGCCGTCCACATGCCCTTGCACCAGATGCCCGCCGAGCCTGCTGTCGAGCGCGGCCGCGCGCTCGAGGTTGACCCGCGAACCCGCGCCGAGCCCGCCGATACTGGAACGGTTCAGCGTTTCCCGCATGACGTCGACAGTGAAGGAATCGCCGTCGACGATGTCGACGACCGTCAGGCACACGCCGTTCACCGCGATCGAATCACCGTGTCCGGCATCGGAAGTCACCAGCTTGCCCTTGATCGTCAGCCGCGCGGCGTCGACCAATTGCTCGGTGGCGACGATCTCGCCGAGTTCCTCGACGATGCCTGTGAACATCCTTGACTCCCTGTCACGTCGTAGCTACCGATTACCGAACAGCTCGGACCGGTTCCGCTATTCCCTGCGGTCGGTGTCCGCCAGCCTAATCGGGGGCGATCACCGAGCCGCGAGGGCCGCGACACGGTCAGGACGATCGCCGGATCCGGGGTGAGAACTCGTGTGCGCAACGGTCGGCCCGGTACCAGCGCGCCATCGTTGCTCGCGACCGCGCGATCAGTCATGATCACGATGAATTACCAGGTGGTCCTTGCTTTGCTCCGCGGAACGGGCCCCGCACCCGGCGGCGAACCGCACGGGGCGGGCAATGCTAGAGAGGCCTGAAGACATGAACCGTCGCTTACGCACATGGTCGGCCCGCTTCGCGGCCATGGTCGCGGTGGGTTCGGCCGGACTCCCCCTCGCCGCTCCGGCCAGCGCCGACATTCTGTGGCCGAGCGGACCGGACGTCCCCGGCCTGCCCGCCCTGATCCCTACCGTCGCCCCCTGCTCCGACCAGGCCCGCGCCTGCCTGCGACTAGGCACCAGGGAGGCCTGGCTCATGGACCACGGCAAGGTGGTCTACGGCCCCGCCCCCATGTCACACGACACGACTGGAATCGAGACACCCACCGGGGTATTCAAGGTATTCCGCAAGAAACGATTCCACTGGAGCACCATGCACAACGCCCCGATGGACTACGCGGTCTTCTTCAACGGCGATATCGCTTACCATGTCGGCCCGGCAGAGCACATGTCCCACGGCTGTATCCGCCTCACCCCCGAAGGCGCCGCTCGGCACTTCAACCACCTCAACGTCGGCGATATCGTCGAAGTCGTGCCGTAATCCGGCGACTCCTGCCGATCACCTCGCCTGACGGTCGCGTCAGGTCTGCACCCTCCGAATTCGGTTGCGGATATTCGAACGTGCGAGACGCGCTGCCCACGACCGTCCGGTCGAAACCGTGGCTCGGGGATCACTGCGGGAATCAGACCGCGTGCCAGGTCCCACGGCCCTGAACAAGCACCCATTGTCGTTGACCGGACAATTATGCATGAACATGCGGAAGTATCGCCGTTTACCTGTCGGCGATAATAGTCAGATCCCATTTTCGCTATTGTGCGGATAAATTTCAGGCGCGGTCCATACTTTTGTATTTCTGGGATACCCCGGTTGAAGCCCGATTACACCGGACGCTTGCGCGAGAACGAAATTGGATGCAATATTGTTATGTAGCTGATTCCTATCGTTCAATTTCGACTCGACACGGTTCGGCGCGGACTGGCCAGTGCGGTTCGATGCGGAGCGGTTCGGCCCGAGGTCCATTGCGGCCCAATGGAGTTCGATCCAGGGAAGTCCACTACTCGAGGAAGACAGAGCAGCATCGTGTGTGCAATAAGCAGCAGCACAATGGGTCAATTCGAGTTCGACACTATTGGGGGTGTTGCATGACCACTGTTCTTCTCGATTCGACGCTGGAAGTTCGTTGCGTGCAATATCAGCACGAATTTCATATGCCGGCATCAATCGACCCGACGTCGCGCCGCATCCTGCTTCACATAGGCACCCATTACGGTGCCATCACCATGCCCGCCGACCTCGGCGAGCGCGTCCAGCAAAAACTCTCCGAAGCGCAGATCGCGGCGCCGGTCGTACACCATCCCCGGGCCCAGCGCTGGACATTCATCACCGGCCCCGTCCGGCCCGACACACTCAGCACCGCCGTGTCCGCCGAGCTGTTCCGGCTCTACGCCACCGTCGCCTGCACCGGCAGCCAGGTCGTACTGCCGTCGCCGGACGACGAGCACACCGGCTACCGCACGTGGATCCAGCCGCCGGAGAACGCGACGACACTACCCCCGCTCAGCGCGGTCATCGAAGCGACTCGCGCCCTGGGCGCCACGAAAGTTCGCGCCCTGTAAGGAAATTCAGGCACAAAGGGTTTCAGGAACGCAACGCGGCGGCCCGCTGTCGCAGCAGTTCCACCGTGGCACCGGGATCGGCGGTGTTGTAGACCGCCGATCCGGCGACGAAGCAGTCGATTCCGGCCTCCGCCGCTGCTTCGATGGTGTCGTTGTTGATACCGCCGTCGATCTCCACGATCAGCCGCAGCTCGCCCGAATCGACCAGTCCGCGCACAATGCGCGCCTTTTCCAGCACATGCCCGATGAAGGACTGCCCGCCGAAGCCGGGTTCCACACTCATCACCAGCAGGGTGTCGAAATCGCGCAGAATTTCCAGGTACGGCTCGATTGGAGTGTTCGGCTTGACCGAGAGCCCGGCCTTGGCACCCGCCGCACGGATGTCGCGGGCCACAGCGATCGGATCGTCGGTGGCCTCGGCGTGGAATGTGACATTGTGCGCGCCCGCCTCGGCGTACGGCGGCGCCCACCGGCCCGGGTCATCGATCATGAGGTGGCAGTCCAGTGGAATATCGGTCACCCGCAACAGACTCTGCACCACCGGAAGCCCGAGCGTCAGGTTCGGGACGAAGTGCGCGTCCATCACATCCACGTGCAACCAGTCGGCGCCTTCGACCGCTTTCACCTCGTCAGCGAGGTGCGCGAAGTCGGCGGAAAGGATGGAAGGGGCGATCATCGGCGCGGACGGGCGCGTAAACGTCGAAGGGGACACAACGCGGGAGTCTAACGGTAGTGCGATTGCCCGAGCCTGGAGTGGGTAGCCTGCATAGGGTGATCAACATTTCGGCGGAACAGGGGCTTTACAGCACCCCGGTAGAGATTCGGGTAGCCGCGTCGGTGACGCAGCTCCCCATCGTGCGTGGGCTCGCCGAAACCCTGGTCTTACTCAGCGATTTCACGTTGGACGAGGTTGCCGACATCAGGCTCGCGGTGGACGAGGTGTGCTCGACGCTGATCGCGATCGCGGCGCGCGGCACCAGTCTGCATTGCCGCTTCACCGTCGGCGATACCGCGTTACTGGTGCGGGTCAGCGGTATCGCGGAGACCGAGGGCCTGCCCGACCAGCGCAGCTTCGGCTGGCACGTGCTGCGTACACTCACCGATGAGGTGCAAGCAACACAGGGTTCGTACGATTCGGCCATCTCCGGATATCCGACAACGGTGGAGTTCCGTCGGGTCCGAGGGAAGGCGTAGTGGCGGACGAGAACGCTGTGTTCGATGCTGGAAAAGACGATGACGAGATCGAACCCGCCCAGACCAAGGATTCCGATTCCGCCGCGAAACCGGACGATTCCGATGAGGTCGCCGAAACCGTTGAGGAGGCCGGAACAAGCGGTGGTTACGACGACGTGGCCGCGCTCTTCCATCAACTCGCGGCGACCGAGCCGGGCTCCGCATCCCACGGCGCGGTACGTGACCAGCTGATCGGACGCTGCATTCCACTCGCCGACCACATCGCACGCAAGTTCAGCGGGCGCGGCGAACCGTTCGACGACCTCACTCAGGTCGCCAGGGTCGGGCTGGTGCACGCGGTCGACCGGTTCGACGTCACGCGCGGCTCGAACTTCCTCTCCTTCGCCGTGCCGACCATCATGGGCGAGGTTCGCAGATACTTCCGCGACAACACCTGGGCCATGCGGGTTCCGCGCCGGGTCAAGGAAACACATCTGCGCATCGGTGCGGCGATCGATTCACTCTCCCAAACGCTGGGGCGCTCCCCCACCGCAAAAGAGATCGCCGCCGAACTGGATGTCGATCCCGATGAGGTCACCCAGGCCGTCATCGCGGGCAACGCCTACCAGCCGAGCTCGATCGATGCCGCGTCACTCGGCCGCGACACCGAGGCGTCGCTGCTGGACACCCTCGGCGAGGAGGAGTCGCAGTTCGACCGAGTGGAAGAATATGTGGCGATCCGGCCGCTGCTGGCCGGCCTCCCCGAGCGCGAACGCCGCATCCTCACCATGCGGTTCTTCGAATCGATGACCCAAACCCAGATCGCCCAGCGGATGGGTATCTCGCAGATGCACGTTTCCCGCATCCTCGCGAAAACCCTGGCCCGGCTGCGGGAGCAGACCACCCGGGATTGAGATCGTGGTTCACGATGCTCGGACACGGCGAATTCCGGCTGCTGCTGAATACGCCGACCGGTGGTAGAGGCGCGCGCCCGAAACCTCCTGGAACCGGACGGGTGGAACCGATTTCAACTCGCGGTCGAGGACCTCATTTCCTAAGCGGTTACTGGCATCGGATTCCGCAGGGACATCATCACTCGAGGTAGAGGCCGACGATTCTTCCGGCAATCCGGTCGAATTGTTCAAAGCCGCACCCTCGTAACACTATTCGCGTGAACGGGTAGCGCACGTTCACCGGCCGGGGTCGCCCGGCCGGTAATCCGAGCGATCTCGAACAGTCGGCGATTGCTCGTCGGAAGGGCTATTGTTCGAGCGGTTTGCGCAGTGCCGCAAGGAACATCGCATCGGTCCCGTGGCGGTGCGGCCATAGCTGGGCACCAGGACCATCGCCGATATCGGTAACCCCGGGCAACAATTCGCGGGTGTCCAATTGTTTCGCGCCGGTGCGGCGGACCGCATCGGCTACGACCGCCACTGTCTCCTGCAGGTGCGGAGAGCAGGTCGAGTAGACCACGACGCCGCCGGGCCGCAGCAGATCCCATGCGGCGGCGAGCAATTCGCGCTGCAATGCGACCAGATCCGCGACGTCGGACGGGGTGCGCCGCCAGCGCGCCTCGGGCCTGCGCCGCAGCGCGCCCAGACCAGTGCAGGGAGCGTCGACCAGGATACGGTCGTAACCGGGTCTCAGGCCGCTGCGCCTGCCGTCGGCGACATGCACGTCGACCGGCAGATTGTGCACGGCCTTACGGACCAGCTCGGCGCGATGTTCGGCAGGTTCCACCGCGTCGATGCGGAATCCGTCGATAGCGGCGAGCGAGCCGAGCAGTGCAGCCTTGCCACCAGGCCCCGCGCACAGATCGAGCCAGCGGCCCCCGTCTGCCCCTTCGAGCGGGGCACGGGTCAGCGCCAGCGCGACCAGTTGACTGCCCTCGTCCTGCACACCCGCCATACCCTCGCGTACGGGTTCCAGCTTTCCGGGGTCACCACCGTCCAGATACACCGCGTACGGTGACCAGCGGCCCTCCTCGCCTCCGGTCACCAATGCCAGTTCCTCCGCGGTGATCTCGCCAGGGCGGGCGACCAGATGCACGATCGGTCGAGCGTCGTCGGCGGCCAGCACATCGCGTAATTCCCCGGCCCTCGTACCCAGCGCGTCGGCGAATGCCTGCGCGATCCACACTGGATGTGCGAACTCGAAGGCCAATCGCCCCACCGGATCTCGTGGTGCCAGCGCGGCCACCCATTCATCGACAGACTTCTCACCGGCACGGCGCAGCACGGCGTTGACGAAGCCGGCCTTACCCGTTCCGAATTCGGCACGCGCCAACGCGACCGAGGTATCCACTGCCGCGTGCGCACCGATCCTGGTGCGCAGCAACTGATACACGCCCAACCGCAGCACATCAAGCAACGGACCGTCGATCTCGGCGATCGCACGCCCAGCACCGTCAGCGATCACCGCGTCCAGCAGCCCGAGCGATCGGCAGGCACCGTAGGCGAGCTCAGTGGCCAGCGCGGCGTCGCGCCCGGAGATCCGCCGTTCCCGAAGCAGGCCGGGCAGTACAAGATTCGCGTACGCGTCGCGTTCCCGCACGGCGCGCAACACATCCACCGCAACCAGCCGCACCGCGTCAACCGAGCCGTCGGCTCCACCACGGCCGGTCCGCGCGGCACTCGTTTCCTTGGACCGCGCAGACTTTTTCGCCCCCGAGGACCTGGCCATACCCTTATTCGATTGCACCCGAGCGTCTTTCGACCCGGAAGTGTTCCCGGCTCGAGCACCGACACGCTTCGCGGACCCACCCCGGCGATCCGGATCTGCCCACTCCGACCGTTGACCCGCTGCCCGATTCGCTCCACCTCCGCCCTCGGCCGCCGCTGCGCGCTTCGCGGCCACGTTGCGGCGTCCCTGGTCCGCCCAGCCGCCGCGTTGGCCTGGCGACCGGCTCGCGCCGCCACCACTTCGCTCGGTCTGCGCGGCACCCGCACCCTTCGTGCCTGTGCTCCGCCGACCCTGATCGGTGCGCCCCGCGGCCGATGACACGTCGCGCCGGTCTCGCGCTCCCGAGGAGCCTCCCGTGCCAGCGCCTTTCGATGGGCCTGCGTCCCGACCGCTGCCGCCGCTGTTACGCGGCACCGAATTCCGGTCACGTGCCTGGTCGTCTCGCACGCCCGAGTCCTTCCGTTGACTGCCTCGTTTCACCGATGCGGAATCGTTGGTACGACCGGTGCCTGATTGCCCGGGATGCTTGCGATCATCGGCGCTCATTCGGCCACCGCGCCCGGCCGCAGGCGCGCGCCACGGGCCCAGTCAAGGGCGGGCATCATTCGTTTGCCCTGTGGCTGTATGTGATTCAAGCGGACCGCGGTCGTGGTGGTGCCAACGAAGACCCCAGACTTCCTGACCTCGATCGAACCCTCCGGCAGCACTTCCTCGACCATATCGACCGGGCCGAGTTTGAGACGCGTACCCGCGACCTCGGTAAAGGCTCCGGGTGCCGGCGTGACCGCCCGAATACGCCTGCTGATGGCCAGAGCGGGCTGATCCCATCGGATACGCCCGGCTTCGACCGGCACCTTGGGTGCATAGGAAACACCGCCGGTGGACTGCGGGGCAGCCTGCAGTGTGCCGTCCTCCACGCCGTCGAGAGTCGTCTCCAACAGGTGGGCGCCGCTGACAGCGAGCTTCTCGAGCAGCGTTCCCGATGTGTCGCTCACCGCGATCTTCTCGGTCACCACGCCGAAAACAGGACCGGTGTCCAAGCCCGCTTCGATCTGGAAGGTGGCGGCGCCGGTGATTTCGTCACCGGCGTCGATCGCGGCCTGCACCGGCGCCGCACCACGCCACGCGGGCAGCAGCGAGAAGTGCAGGTTGATCCAGCCGAAGCGGGGAATGTCGAGCACCTGCTGTGGCAGCAGCGCACCGTAGGCGACCACCGGACAACAGTCCGGCGCCAATGACGTGAGCTGCTCGATGAATTCGGGCTCCGATGTACGGTGTGGGGTCAGCACCGGAATACCGTGCTCGTCGGCCAGTAGGCCAACCGGGGATCTGGTCACCTTGCGTCCGCGCCCGGCGATCGCGTCGGGGCGGGTCAACACCGCGACCACCTCATGCCGAGGCGAATCGATGAGCCGTCGCAGCGACGGAACGGCCGGATCGGGTGTGCCCGCGAAAACGATGCGCATCAGCGGACCCGCCCGAACGTGCCGACCTGGTTCGCCTCGACGGCGCGCGAACTGCGCACCGTCACACCCGCGCTGAACCAATCGGATTCCCGGATCGTGCGCATCGCTTCCTTCCGTGCCGCCGGATCGAGTCGATCTATGAACAACACGCCGTCGAGGTGGTCGGTCTCGTGCTGAACACACCGCGCAAGCAGCCCCTCGGCCGCGAACTCGACCGGGTTGCCGTTTTGGTCGAGCCCGGACGCACGCACTCGCAGTGCCCGCCGAGTGTCGTAGCGAACGCCGGGAATCGACAGGCAGCCCTCCGGTCCGACCTGCTCCTCGTCACCGACCACCTCATATGTCGGATTCACGAGATGACCGGCGGCATCACCGGTGTCATAGACGAAAACCCGCAGCCCCACCCCGATCTGCGGCGCCGCCATCCCGACCCCGCCGTCATCGTGCATGGTGTCGATGAGGTCGGTGACCAGCTGGCGCAGCTCACGATCGAACTTGGCGACCTCCGCCGCACGCGCGCGCAGGATGGGGTCGCCGAACAGGCGAACGGGCTGAATGGTCACGGCGGACTCCCGGAGAAGAACGAACACGGTCGTCTCATTCTAGAGAGGCACACCAATTGGCCGAACGTCCCCGACATACCCGTCGAAAGCTGGTAGAACTCCATTGCGGTCCGGACGGGGTGTCAACCCCTCCGTCCGGCCGCCTCAAACGGCCTCGTCAGCGCATAAGGTCGCCCTGTTTCTGCTGTTCACCTGCCAATTCACGACACGTCACAACACATTTCACGACAGCACATCGCGGCATGCTGGTGACGGCGTCACCACCGCGTAACCACCTCGACCACACCGTGTCGCCGTGACACCCGTCTGCGAACCTCGCCACCGAGCCCGACGAGATTCTGTGTCAGAAGTAACTGCACTAACCGGTGCGGGCGGTGACTCCGCGGCGTACCTACCGGACTGAGCTGCGCGGTTTACAGAAACGCAGGCTCCGAACGAAACTATCGTTCGGAGCCTGCTGCTTGCGCACCCAATCGCTTCTTAGTTGGCCGCCACGGCCGACCAGCCGTAATGCGTCTCGGAGCCACCCGGAGCCACGGTCGCGGTGGGTTCACCTGTGCAATCGTTTGATGCGTACACCAGGAAGTTGCGCTGACTACGGTTCTCGAAGCGTATGTCACGCGGGAAGCCGCTAGCCCAGCACGAGTCCAGGTCACTCAACTCCAGTGTGCCGTCGATGATCACCACTTCTCGGCCATCCCCAGCCGCGGCTGAGCCGGTGGGGAGGGCGGAGACGGTGGGAGCCGCAACGGACACTGCGGCGACGACGAGAGCGCCTGCGACAGAGAGCATTCCGAATTTCATCAGTCGATGCTACAAGTTACCGCCCCGGAGACCCGCCACCGCCTGACCTGCGCCGGGCGGGAACGCGGTGGAATTCGTAACCCACCACGTGGGCGGTGAGCGCGTCGTGCTGGGCTTCGGGGTGTTGGTCGCGGGTGGAGACCCGCCCGTAGCCGATTCGCATGGCGCGGAGTGTATTGCGAACCCGCGACAGGTTGACGTTGGCGCGTACACGGCAACCTTTACAGTCCTGGCCTGCAGGAACCTGCTGCGCCCAAGGTGTCTCGTGAACGATCGTTTCCGGGACGCCTCCTGGGGTCACGGACCAGGGATGTCGCGCGCGATGCCTTCCAGTAGCCAGCGCAGGCCTTGTTCGAAGCTCTCGTCGGGGTCGGGAAGTTCGGACGGGTTGTGCTGGAGGAGTTGCACCAGCCGCTGGTGGCCGGCCTTGGTCGCTGCGTCGCGAAGGTAGGCGCCGGTGGGCGAGTCGAGCCCGAACGACTCTGGCGACGATGCGAGGGTTTCGCGGAGGACGAATCCGGTGGTGTACTGGTCGACTGCCTGCACGATCTGTGTCGCCTGCGCCGGTGAAATACTCAGTCCGTCCAGCGCTTTGAGTGATTGTTCGATATGCAGCAGTGCGTTCGGTCCGATTGTGGTGCGCTTGCCGACCAGGTCTGTGGCCCAGGGATGCCGTTTGATCATGCCGCGCTCGCACCGGGCCACACGTGTGATCGACTCGCGCCAGTCCGCAGTGAGCTCGTCCTCGTCGAGAATGATCTCGCCTGCCAGCGCGTCAGCGAGCAGGTCGAACAAGTCATCCTTGCTGTCGATGTGCGTGTAGAGCGCCATCGGGCCGACGCCCAGCCGTGAGGCGACCCGACGCATGGACACGGCGTCGAGACCCTCCGTATTCGCGAGTTCCATTGCCGCGGCAACGATGTCACCTCTGGTCACCGCGGGTCGTCGCCGCGGTGTCTCGCGCGCCCAGATCGGGGTGCCGGAAGAGACGGTGTCTTCGCCGGATTCATGCAGCTCCACGGTCCGCAGTCTACCCGAGACACCGTATCACTTGACAGAACACCGTATCGTTATCGATACACTGTATCGATAACGATGATGAGGAATCCCGCAATGACACAACCGCCAACGGCATCAACCGACTTCGACCCGGCCCTGCGCAAACTCGTGATCGTGGTGGTCCTGGGCGCGGTCATGACGATCCTCGACACCACGATCACCAGCGTCGCCGTGAACACCCTGGGCGCCCAGTTCCATACGTCGCTGTCAGCGATCCAGTGGGTGCTGACCGGGTACACCCTGGCGCTGTCGGCGAGCATCCCGCTGTCGGGGTGGGCGACCGTGCGGTTCGGCCCGAAGACGATGTGGATCGTCTCGCTGCTGCTATTCATCACCGGATCTGTGCTGTGCGGAATGGCCTGGAACATCTCCAGCCTCATCGCATTCCGAGTGCTGCAAGGCTTCGGCGCGGGCATGATCCTGCCGATAGGGCAGACCATGCTGGCACGCGCCGCCGGCCCCGCCCGGATGGGCCGTGTCATGAGCGCTGTCTCGGTGCCGGCGATGATCGCCCCCGTACTCGGTCCGACGGTCGGGGGTCTGATCCTCGGCCACCTGTCGTGGCGGTGGATGTTCTATATCAACGTTCCCTTGTGCGCGATGGCCGTCATCGCCGCGATCCGACTGCTGCCGAGTGACGAGGTCCGCGACCACGACAGCAGGCTCGACATCCTCGGATTGGTGCTGCTGTCACCCGGTTTGGGTGTGCTGGTGTACGGCACCGCGCAGGCGGGCAGCGGGACGAGCCTGACCGATATCCGTGTCGTCGCAAGCGTGCTGGCCGGAGTTGCGCTGATCGCCTGCTACGTTCTACACGCTCGCCGCAAGGGCGGTGCGGCCCTGATCGACGTCCGGTTGCTGCGGGATCGGAATTTCGCCGCCGTCAACGTGCTGGTATTCGCCTACATCGGTACCCTATCCGGGCTGACGGCGCTGCTGCCGCTGTATTTCCAGACCGTCGACGCCGACAGCCCGTTGCGCTCGGGAGCGATGGTCGCGCCCGTCGGACTGGGCGCGATGGCGACGACGCTGATCACCGGCAAACTGACCGACAAGCACTCCCCGAGATTGCTGATTCTCACCGGACTGCCCGTGGTGTTGCTCGGCATCCTGGGCCTCACCCAGATCGGCCCCGACACCAGCAATGCGCTGGTCGTGGCAACGCTGTTCGTGATCGGTCTCGGGCACGGCATGATCATGCCTGCCGCGATGAGCGCCAGCTACCAGACGTTGCAGCGCTCCGAAATCCCTTCGGCCACAACCGCTACCAACGTCAGCCTCCGCGCGGCGAGTTCGTTCGGTGTCGCAGCGCTGCTGGTGCTGGTCCAGCGCAACATCGAACACCGGGCCCCCGGTGCGGACGCGTTCGCGAGAACAGTCCGACCCGACGAAATCACCCACACACTGACGCACGCGTTCACCCAAACCTACTGGTGGGCACTCGCGATCAGCGCTCTTGCGGTTGTGCCCGCACTGATGTTGCCGCGAAGGTCTTCAAGAGCATCCGCCTCGGCTGCTCCCGGGACCGACGCCGTCGACGACCGGCCCGTGGTCAGTTCAGAGGTAGCGAACGGGAGGTAGTCCTCCAGGTTCTTGTTCTGGTCGGCGCGCCAGGTGGCGATCAGAACAGGGTGTCGCGGACCTGTAGTGGTCGGTATCCGCCTCGCGCCGTACTCCTTGAGTGCCGTTGCCAGAGCGTTCTGCCGACCCGAGGCCGACAGCTTGCCGACCAACAGCGACGCGGTGGCGTGCCCGAACTTCAGCGATCCGGCAAGCAGCAGCAGGTCGTCGTAATGCTCGGCGATCAGGTCGAGATTCAGCTTGCGGGTCAGCAACGAGCTTGCGTGCCGGAACCGTGCCTCGGCATCGGCCCGCGACTCCGGCCGGCACAGGGTGATCTTGCCCAAATCCGATGCGCGGGGACAGCTGTATCCCGAGCAAATCGAACAGCGCGAAGTTGACCAGCGTCACCCCGTGGGTATCTGTCGCATGCTCGGTGATCGGCAGATCCGTTGCGTTGCCCAGGATTTCGTCCAGCACGTAATGAGCTTCGCGGCGGGTCGTGACGATCACCTTGGTGCCGTAGGTGGTGTGCTGATCGGTCACGTGGGTATAGGTCGACAAGCCCTGTTCGGCAAACCACAGGTTGACCGCGCGAGCGGTGGTGGATTTGCCGCGGATGGGGAACCGCTGCCCGTCCGAGGACGACAGGGTGCCGGTGCCGAAAGCCGCTGTCAGCGGCAGTCTTTGGTGGTAGTCGATCAGCGCCAGGTTCGCCGCTCGCAGCGTCTCCTCTCACACATACCACTCTGCGGTCCAGGCGAGGATGTCGTAGGAGATCCCCGACGCCGCGGCCATGTTTGGTCGCATGGTCAGGAAGGCAGCCGCCCGAGTTGTTGTAGGACGGAGTACAGGTTGGCCACTCCCCAGTGGTCAGTGATCTTTCCGTTGCGGACTCGCATGGCGTCGACGGTTTCGAATTGGATGGCCTTGCCGGTTCCGGCGATGCCGAGGAATTCGCCACGGTGGGTGCCGTGGTAGGTCTTGTAGGTGGTGACGATGTCGCCTTCGGCGGTGTGCCAGTGGATCTCGGGGCGGAAGTCGGCGAATGCGTCGCGCATGCGGCCATAGAGGATGCGGACGCCTGCTTTGTCGGGTGTGGTGCCGGGCTGGGGGGTGTGGTCGACGAAGTCATCGGCGAACAGCTTGTCGAACAAGGCGAAATCGCCTTGGCCCTGGACTTGTTCGGTGTTGCGACGGACCACAGCCTTGGCCGCTTCGGCACCGCTGAGTGGTGACGTCGTCACATCGGGAGTATCTGGGTGGGACACTTTACTGCCTACCTTTCTGTTGAATGACCGGGACCGACGCACTGCTAGCTTAGGTGTCATGTGGAAGCGATCTGGGTGGCTCACCAAGCGTGAAGCGCGGATCTGGCAGTCCTACCGAGATGTGCGGCGAGAGCTGCAAGGCGCTTTCCACAGCCAGTTGTCCCGCGAGCAAGGCCTGTCCGCGGCCGACTATGCGGTCATGGTGCCGTTGTCGGAGGCGCCGGGCGGGCAACTGCGGACCAAGGATCTCGGTGTCGCGCTAGGGTGGGATCGCAGCCGCACCTCCCATCAGGTCACCCGGATGGTCAAGCGGGGTCTGGTCGTTCGTGAGTTCTACGAAGGCGATGCTCGCGGTTCGGTTGTCGGCCTCACCGCCGCGGGCACGGCGGCCATCGAGAAGGCGGCGCCCAATCATGTGGCGCTGGTTCGTCAGTTGTTCTTCGACCCACTGTCCGATGATGAGCTCGACGCGTTGGGTGCGGCGCTGGACCGGCTGCTGGCGGCGATCCGTCAGCACACGGCCGAACAGGACACCGGCCGTCATATGTGACCGGCCTGCTGGTGTGTCGACATGATGCGCAAAACGCGTTTGCCACTGACGTGGCGGGTGCCGACGTCGCGGTAAGCCCGGCGGACGTGCTCGGTGGTGAAGTCATAGACCGCCGCGATCGGTACCGTGACGTCGCCGCGGGCGACCAGGCCGGCGAGTTCAGCCCAGATGGCCGGTGTGTCGGCCTGTTCCTGGGCTTCGGAGTGCACCCCGAAGCGCTGCACCGCGTCCTGGTCGATGAGGGTGTTGATGCGCTGTGGTTGGACGCCGAGGCTGACCGCGAGCGAGACGTTGCCCGATCCGAAGGTGTCGATATAGCCGTCGATGCCGTTGGGCGCCAGCTCCCGTAGCTGGGCCGACAATCCCGGGCCGTACTGCGCGGGCCGGATCCCGAGCGAATTCAGCAGGCTGGCATTGGCTTCCCCGGCAGTGCCGATGACGTCGGCGCCGCGCAGCCGGGCAAGTTGGGCGGCGTAGATCCCGACCCCACCGGCCGCACCGGACACCACAACGGTCTCGCCGGGTTGTGGGTTGACCGCGGCCACCGACGCCCACGCCGTTGCGCCCGCTCCGGCGATCGTCGCGGCTGCCTCCCACGGCAGATCGGCAGGTTTGGCCGCGACCCTTCCTGCGCCTAGTGCGATGTACTCGGCCTGCGCCGAACGCGGGGCGAAGCCGATCACCTCGTCGCCGACCGCGAAATCATGGACACCGGAGCCGATCTCGGCGACGTATCCGGCGAAGTCATTGCCCTGTCCTTCGGGAAAGTTGGCCGGCCAGATGGCCGCGAACCGTCCTTCGCGGATACCGATCTCACCCGGGTTGGTGGCCGCGGTCATCACAGCCACCACCACCTGGCCGGGACCGGCAGCAGGACGGGGAACCTCGACGACGGTGAGGACATCGGGCCCGCCGTACTCGGTGAACTTCACCGCCTTCATCACAGCTGCCCCGGCTGCGCGTAGCGGTAGAAGAAGGGTCCGAGCCGCGCGGCCAAGGCCCGGGTCAGTCCGGAACTGTCTTCTAGTAGACGCGCACCGGGATCCAGTGCGCCCACATACACCGGTTCGTATCCGGCATCGACGCTGAGCTGTTCGGCGTACGACCGGGCGTCGTCATCGGCGGCATAAAGGTTGCTCGGGGCCACACGTTGCTCACCGATCTGGTCGTAGGCGCTGGCGAAATTGGTGGAGAACGCTTTGGCGGTCGGGCCGCCGATGATCGACTGAATCTGGTGCGACAACGACGGAAACGCGTTCTGGCGGTCGGTGTAGATGTTGCAAGCATCGATGGTGGGTTGACCCGCCAGGCCGGTGACAGCGCCGAGCGCATCCGAGATCTGCGCTGCCCCAACGGCAACCACGACGACGTCGGCGCCAGTGGCGTCGCCGCCGTCGCGCCCCAGCGCGCCCACTTGGTGGCCGCGGCCACTCCACAGTCGGGCCAAACCGCCACCCACATGCCCTCTGCCGATCACGACGATCTTCATGGCGCCGACTCTACGCAAAAGTGTCGATTATGCTGACATATCAGCAAAATGCACATCAGCCCAGGGCGGCGCGGATGCGGTGGCGAATGGCTGCCGTATCAGACCCCGCTGCGCCAGGTCATCGCCGAACTGCTCGACCAGAGCCGCCAGAATCCACTGCGTAGCCTCGCGCAGCGGACGGGCGTTCCCGCCTGACGAGCACTGCGGTCCGGACCTCGCGTACTCCGTCACCGCGGACACCAGATGTCCACCCGAGTGGCGATCCGGACCCTCGATCAGCGTCCACAACATCGCCACTGGTGAGGCCGGCTCGAAGTACACGTCCCGTAACGGACCTCCGCAGGACTCTGCCCGCGTCTCGAGCGCCCTGACCATCTCGGCTATATGCGAGAGGAATGAACAATGCCCCCGACCTTCACCGCCCGCGACCGCATCAAAGCAGCACGAAGCCGCCTGACCGCTCGGATTGCTCGGTTGACAAGCACCTGGCCAAGCGAGTAATCGCGGCCGTACGGTGGCGCGTGTCTCCCAGCGCCCTCATCTGGGTTGACGACGAGGCCGGCCCAGCCGACCACTCAACGCTCACCGCCAGGAACCCAGGGCACGTCGCCGTCTGCGCGGTTCGTGTACCGCGCGAGGATGAATACCAGGTCCGAGAGTCGGTTCAGGTAGGTGATCGCGAGAGGGTTCATCGTCGGACCGTGCTCGGCATACGCCGCCCAGGCGGATCGCTCGGCCCTGCGGATCACTGTCCGGGCGACATGCAGCAACGCAGCACCCGGTTGACCGCCGTTGAGGATGAAAGATCGCATCGCGGGCAGGTCTGCGTTGTAGTGGTCGCACCAGCGCTCGAGCCGATCGACGTACTCCTGCTCGACCCGCAGCTGTGGAACCGACGACTCCACCTTCACCGGCGTGCACAGGTCAGCGCCGACGTCGAACAGGTCGTTCTGGATCACGGTGAGCACCTTTACGACGTCGTCGTCGAGCTCACCCATCGCGATTGCGACGCCGAGTTGCGCGTTCGCTTCGTCGACATCGGCGTAGGCACGAAGCCGAAGATCGGTCTTGGTAGTGGTGCTCAAATCACCCAGGTGGGTACGTCCGGCATCGCCAGTTCGGGTGTATATGCGCGTCAGATTGACCATTTTTCTCGAGCACAGCCGCGATACTCAGCACCTGTGCTCGCCTCCTTTCTGCGGGGTCTGACGTCCGGCAGGCTCGCTCGGCTGCCGGACTCGGCCCGTTCAGCTGTCCAAGGACCCGTTGCTCGCCCACTCCCGCAGCACGTTCTTGCGAATCTTTCCGGAGACGTTCGTAGGCAATTCCTCGACAAAGTAGACCTGTTTGGGCAACTTGAAGCCGGCTATGTGCTGACGGGCATTGGCCACCAGTTCCTCAGCGGTCGGCCCGCTCGCCTCCGGTCGCCGAACCGCGAACGCAACCACGGCCTCGCCCCACCTCTCATTAGGCACACCTACGACCGAGACCCCGGCCAGCTCCGGGTTCGCTGCGAGCAACCCCATCTCTACTTCGAGTGAGTAGACGTTGAGGCCACCGCTCTTGATCATGTCCTTGCTGCGGTCGGCGAAGTACAGGTAGTTGTCGCGCAACCATCCAAGATCACCGGTATGCAACCAGCCGCCGCGCAAGACTTCGGCGTTGACCTCGGGTCGCTTGTAGTAGCCCTTGAACACGTTCGGCCCACGGATCACGATCTCGCCGATCTCCCCGTCGGGCACTTGTTGGTCGAACTCATCGACGATCCGCACGTCGTTGTACCAAAGTGGGAAACCCAGGGTGTTCTCCATTTGGAGCATCTCGCCGGAGAATTCAGTGATGCTGGCCAGCGGGGCCGCTTCGGTCAGTCCGTAACCGAACAGCAACCGATCTATCGACAGCAGGTGCATAGCCCGGATCGGCAGTTCGCGGGTGTACTTGGCCGCTGCGGTGAACACCAGTCGAAGCGATGTCAGGTCGTAGTCCCCGAGGCTCGGGAAGTCCAGTAGTTGTTGTAGTGGGGTGACCAGAATGGTGGCCATGGTGATCCGATGTCGCTGTATGAGCTCGCAGGCACCCTGCGGGTCCCACTGACGCATGATCACCAGCGGCAGACCTCGAATCAGGAACGCCGAGGTCTGCATGTGAAGCCCACTGACGTGGTTCATCGGCATTCCGACAAGGAGGGCGTCGGTGTGACTCGGCGCAAAGTAGGTGAGATAGCTGATCGCGTCCCAGCACACGTTGCCATGCGTGAGCACGGCGCCCTTGGGGAGCCCGGTTGTGCCTGAGGTGTACATGATCAGTGCTTCGTCCTGGCTGCCCACCTCCGCTACCGGCTCGGTGTCCGCAGCATCAGCGGTCAGCTCCAGGTACGACAACGCCCCCGGTAGGGTGATCTCGCCGTCGAAGACGACCAACTTGGTATCGCCGAGCTGGTCCACGATCGGCGCCACCAAATCCTGGAAGCCGGCCTCGATGACCAGCACCGACGCGTCGCCGTCGGAGACGATGAAGGCGATCTCCTGCGGGGCCAACCGCCAATTGACAGTGCCGAAAACTGCGCCGATCTTCGCCGAGGCATGGCACATCTCGAGGAATTCGACCGAGTTCCGGCCGAGGATTGCTACGTGCCCTCCGTGTTCGACACCGAGGCTGGTCAGCATGTTCGCCGCACGATTGACCCGGCGGTTGTATTCCGCGTAGGTGTACCGACGGTCTTCGTAGATGATCGCGGTGCGCCGCGGGTATTGCGTGGCCGCGCGCCTGATGACATTGCCCATGGTGAGGTTGTCTGCCACTGTCATCGGATACTCCTGCATTCTCGATTGCCGGGCCGTTGTGCGTATCCGCACAACAAGTAGCCATGCTCTTTTGTGGATCGAGCCGTCGCATCTGGGCGACCGGCCAGCCGCTTCGGGGCACGGGACCGAAGTCTGTGAGAATCCGCGGTGTGCCGCGGTCGTCAGGAAAGAGGCACTGCTGAGGCGTGTCACTTATTCATGAACGCTCCCGGACTCGACGAAGCCGGTGTCGTAACGCCCGCTGACGAAGTTGGGCGACCGGAGCAGGTCGGCGAGGAACGGCAGATTGGTCTTGACGCCCTCCACGGTGAACCCCGCGACGGCATCGCGCCCCCGGGCGATCGCCGCCGCTCGGTCCTCGCCCCAGACACAGAGCTTGGCCAGCAATGAGTCGTAGTGGAGGCTGACCGTGCTCCCCGTGCGATATCCCGCATCGACCCGAATGTGCTCCCCTGCGGGCTCTTTCCAGCTGGTGATCGTGCCTGGGGACGGCAGGAACGTGCGCGGGTCCTCAGCGCATACCCGAAGTTCGATAGCGTGGCCGCTGGCATCAACGTACGGATCCAAACCGCAGGAGGGCGCCTGGCCCGCCGCCACCAACAACTGCTGCTCGACCAGGTCCACCGACGTGGTCAGCTCGGTGATCGGATGTTCGACCTGCAGCCGCGTGTTCATTTCCAAAAACACGTATTCCTCGGTGGCCATGTCGACCAAGCATTCGACGGTGCCGGCGTTGCGGTATTCGATCGCCGCGGCCGCTCGCCGCGCGCCCTCGATCATCCGGGCTCGCAATGCCGGAGTAAGGCCCGGTGACGGGGTCTCCTCGGCGATCTTCTGGCGGCGACGTTGCAGTGAGCAGTCTCGCTCTCCCAGGACAACAACCGAGCCGTCGGGAGCGCCGAGGATCTGGATCTCCACATGGCGTGCGGCTTCGATGAACCGTTCGAGCAGGATGTCGGGTGAGCCGAAGAATCTTTCAGCTCTGGTGGTCGCGGTCTCGTAGGCACGTCGTAGCTCGTCAGGGTCTCGGGCCAGGCTCATCCCGATGCCGCCGCCGCCTGCGGCGGCCTTGACCATGATCGGATACCCGATCTGGTCCGCCTGGGCCTCAGCGGCGGCAAGATCACGCACCGGCTCCGCTGTCCCACCAGCCACCGGGACTCCGGCGTCACGCATGATGTTGCGGGCGTTGATCTTGTTGCCCATGGCGAGGATCGCGTCCGCATGTGGACCAACCCAGGTCAGCCCTGCTGCTGTGACGGCCTTCGCGAAGTCGGCGTTTTCGGCGAGGAAGCCATAGCCTGGGTGAACCGCCTGGGCACCTGTCGCATGGGCGACGTCGAGTAATTCCTCGGCATCGAGGTAAGCACGCCCCGAGCGCCCTCCGGTCAGCGCGACGGCCTGGTCCGCATCCTCGACATACGGCAAGGTGGCGTCAACGTCGCTGTACACGGCGACGGTTCGGATCCCCATCTGCTTGGCAGTCCGGATGATCCGCCGCGCAATCTCACCTCGGTTTGCGATCAGCAGTGAGTCGAACATCGCTGACCTCCTCTCGACTCGACTCGAGCGCGGCATCCACAATGCCGGCGGCGATACCCTCCGGGTCACGGGTGCGCTCCCTCAGGTCGCGCAGCATCTCTTTGGGTAGCTGTCGAAGGTCGTCGCCGATCAATCGACGCCGGGCATACTCTCCGACGAAGGCCGCCACCTCCCGCGCTAGGTTCTCCTCGCGACGTCGATCCAGCGCGCCGCTATCGATCAGGTGGTCGCGGAACTGCTCGAGGGAGTCGGCCAGCTCGTCCACACCGGTGCCATTCTGGGCCTGGGTCATCGTTACGGTTGGTTTCGCGTCGCCTCGGTGACGCTCGCGCACCATCCGCCGCAAGTCCCCGGCCAACCGGCTGGCGCCTTCGCGGTCAGCCTTGTTCACCACGAAGCGGTCGGCGATCTCCATCAACCCCGCCTTCATCGTCTGGACCACGTCGCCCAGCCCAGGAACCTCGACGACCACTGTGCAGTCCACCGTGCCGACCACGTCCACCTCCGACTGCCCGACACCTACCGTTTCGACGAGCACGCGGTCGAACCCTGCCGCGTCGAGGACCCGGATCGCACTCGGCGCCGCCAGTGCCAGGCCTCCGACGTGGCCACGGTTGGCCATCGACCGAATGAACAAGCCCTGATCGTCGGGGGTGGAGCGCATCCGCACGCGGTCGCCGAGCAGGGCGCCACGGGTGAAGGGGCTGGACGGATCGACCGCGAGTACCCCGACGGTCAGGCCCCGTTTGCGGTATTCGGCGGCCAGTTGGTCGACCAGTGTGGACTTGCCGGCTCCGGGCGGCCCGGTGATGCCGATTGTGAAGGCTCTACCGGTGCGAGGAAACAGCGCCGAGTGCAGCGCGGCGCTCGCACCGTTCTCCACCAGGCTGATGGCGCGGGCAACGGCGACGTGGTCGCCAGCGACGACCAAATCGTGAAATTCCGCCGGGGTACGCTGTGCCAGGGACATGGGGATATGGTCTCCGATCACGCGGTGGTTGAGAAGACGTCGTCGTGGCGGTGGAGCGCCCCATCCTCGATGCCTTCGAGGAGGTGGGTGGCGAGTACGCTCGCCGCCCAGGGGATCACGTCATATACCCGTTGGGGGTAGATTTCCGCTTCCAGCTCCGCGAAGCTGAGCGGCCCAGCGTCCAAGGCGCGCATGACCGCGTCGGTACGGCGTTCGATGCGCTCGCTGGTCTTGATAATGGCGGCCGAGCAGTTGTCGGCGCCGTAGATCATGCCCCCATGCCCGGGTATTGCGAGCTGCAAATCCAGCTCGGCGAGCCGACCCAGACCGCCCAGGTAACCGCGGGTTCCGCCGCCACCCGGTGCGTACCACGGGATAGACGTCCCGCGAGCGACGAGGACGTCGGAGCACACCACGATCCCTAAATTCGACTCGACATAGGAGTACATGCCGTCCGCGTGGCCCGGAGTCAGCACCACCTGCCAGCTGGTCCGGCCGATATTGACATCCTCGCCGGGGACCAGTGCAGTCACCTCCACCGGCCCGTCGAGGACCCCGCAGTCGGTCCGGAAGTGCTCGACGATCTCCAAATCGGCACGTTCTGGCGCGAGCGCACGCACTGCTGTGGGGAATATCAGCTCCGCGGAGGCGACTGCGTCCGCGACGGTTTCGCCCAGGCCGGTCGGACCGAGCACCCGGACCCGTTCCGGTAACAGACCGATCCCACCAGCGTGGTCGAGATGTGGATGGGTGACGACGACGGTATGCACTGCGCCGATCTCGTAGCCCAGGGTGCGCAGCGCGCGATCCAAACCGTCGCGCGCCTCCTCGGTGCCGAACCCGCAGTCGAGCAGGGTCAGCCCGTCGCCGTCCTCGATGACCACGACATTGCTCGGCGACGGCCAGTGGGTGCTGCGGGCACGCAGGACGTGGATGTCGTCTGCCAGCGTGATCACGTCGAATTCCAAGTCTGTGGGACGGGACCTGTATACGGTCGTCGAGGCTCCACCGTCGATGGGTCCGCACATGTCAGGCCTCGGATCCCTTGTCGCGGGACACGCCAAGGAAGTCGTACCAGCCGCCGCGACTCGTCGGCTTGAAGGTCTTGTCGCCCAGGTAGCCGGCCGCGAACACCTGACGAGCCAATGGCGGCACCTGGTACCGCTCCCCGCACATCTCCTGCAGGTACTCCTGGGCGTGGTACCAGGCGTCGAAGGATGCGGTGTCGTCCAGCAACTCGAATACGCCCATCGGCCAGCCGAGCCCGGTCCGGACCATCTCATCGACCTCGGCCGGCCCGGTAATCCCCAGCTCGACGGCCCGGATCGCCTCGGCGATGAAGTTGTTGACGAACCGAGTCATGAAAAAGCCCGGCGCGTCCTTGACCCGGACCGGCCGCTTGCCGATCGAGGTCAGGAAGTCCACCACCTGGGTGGTCACCTCCGGTGCGGTCAAAGCGCTTTCGGCGACCTCGACCAGGGGCATCACATTCGACGGGTAGAACCAATGGGTGCCGATAAGCCGCGAAGGATCCGGGAGTGCCGAGCAGAGTTCGGCGATCATGATGCTGGAGGTGTTGGTAGCCACCGCTGCGTGCGCCGGGGCAGCCGCACCCACGGCCTCGAGCGCTGCGAGCTTCAGCTTCGGAACCTCGGGAATCGACTCGAAGATCAGGTCGGCCTCGCCGAGTCCTTCGGAGTAGTCCGTGGTGCCGTGCAGCCGAGAGAGAGCCTCTTCGGCAGCCTCGGCGGTCATGCGGGACCGGGCGACAGCTCGGCGAAGGCCGTACTTACCGTTCTCGACGGCGTCGAGCCCGCTCTTCACCGACTCATCCCGTCGGGAGACGATGGTGACCTGAGTGTCGCTTGCTGCAAGGCAGGCGACCGCGATGCCGTGCCCCATCAACCCGCCGCCCCCAAGAATCGCGATATTCTTCATGGCAATCTCCAATCAGGGGTGAATGCCGGTAACCGAGCGGCTGTGCTCACGGATGTAGGTCTGGATCTCCTCCGGGTCACTCCCGGGCCCGAAGATCCGGCCGACCCCTTCCTGTTGGAGCTTCTTGGCATCCGAGGCGGGGATGATCCCGCCGCCGATCAGAAGGACGTCATCAAGTCCGCGCTGACGTAGCATCGCGGCTACATCGGCAAAGACCGGCATGTGGCCACCTGCCGAGCTGGAAATGCCGATGACGTCGACGTCCTCCTGTGTGGCGGCGTTGACGACATCCTCAGGCAGCAGGAAGTTCATGAACACGACCTCGAAACCGGCATCGCGGAGTACCCGCGCCAGGTAGCGAACTCCCCGGTCGTGACTGTCGTGTGTGGGTTTGGCAAGCAGGGTCCGGATGGGACGATCCATGGTGATTCCTTGTCGCTAGAGGTCAGAATTCGTGGGGGGCGGACCAGCCGAGGTGCTGCTTGAGTACCGCCATCATTTCGCCGGTACTCGCCTCGGCCCGGGCCGCTTCGATCGCCGCTTCCATCAGGTAGTCGGTCCCCAACTCGGAGACGTCGGCCTGTGCAAACCGTCGGGCCGCGTCGTCGAAGGCGTCGATAGCCTTTTGGTAACGCGCCTGGTCACGAGTTTCACGCAACTCGCGGATGCGCTCCACTGCGATCTCCTCGACCGACGGGTCGACAGAGAACACCTCACGGTCCTCGTCTTCGTCGACCTGATAGCAGTTCAGCCCGACGATGCGCCGTTCGCCGCGGTTGACCATGTCCCGCCAGTGCTCGGACGACGCCTCCACCTCAGAACGGATCCATCCGGACTGCTGTGCGGCGACATAGCCGCCCTGCTTCTCGACCTCGTCGGCAATCTCCATAGCTCGTCGCGCCACCTGATCGGTGAGCGCCTCGACGTAGTACGAGCCCGCCAGCGGGTCGGACACCGCGGTGACGTTGGTCTCCTCCTGGATCACCTGTTGCACCCGCAGCGCCAGTGTGTGTGCCTCCAGTGACGGGATCGCGAGCGCCTCGTCATAGGCCGAGACTTCCATCGCCTGGGTACCGGCAATGACCGCACCGAGTGCATGGATCGAGGTCCGGATCAGATTGACCAGAGGCTGCTGTGCGGTGAGCACCGCCCCGGAGGTATGCGAGTGAATACGCACATGCATCGACCGCGGATCCTCGGCACCGAACTCTTCGTGCATGGTGGTCGCCCAAATCCGGCGCATCGCCCGAATCTTTGCGATCTCCTCGAAGAAGTCGTTCGCCTGGGAGAACTGGAAACCGAAGCGAGGCAGGAACTGATCCGGCTTCATCCCGGCGGCTGTACAGGCCCGGGCCAGTTCACGGCCGAAGGCCACCATCAAACCGGTTTCCTGAGCGGCATTGCCGCCGGCCTCCTCGATCCCGTAGCCGAAGAAGTTCGTCGTGTTCCAGCGCGGCATGCGCTTGGAGCAGTAGGAGACCAGCTCGGTGGCGAGCTTCAGTCCTTGGGCAGGGGGGAAGGCACTCATGCCGACGTACGCCGACTGGTGGTACCAGTTCATCGAGTTGCCGCGAAGCTCTTCGGGGCTGACTCCCATACGCTCGCCGTAGGCGATGTACTGCGCCAACGCCGGGATCGTTTGATAGTACGTAATGTGGACGACGTTGATCTTGCGTAGATCCATCCCGTCGAACAGGCGGGCCATGTCCCGGACGTTGTAGATGCCCATCCCGCACTGGCCCACGCGACCCCGCGCCGCAGGATGGTCGGGGTCCAGGCCCTCATGGGACACCAGGTCGTATACCAGGTTGTAGAACCGCTGGCCGAAGTACCCGACCATGCCCTGGGACTCGAGGAAATCCATCCGCTCCCGAGTGTTCTCCGCGAGCCCGTAACCGATCACCGGCTGGTTAGCCCAGGCCATCAGCTGGTGCTGAGCAGCCAGATTGCCGCGTGTGAACGGATAACCGCCCGGCCTTCCGATCTTTTTCTCGACATCGATGCCGTCGAGGTCATGCGGGAAGTAGGCACTTTGCAGCGGGAGACCGGACTGGGACATTGGCTGGGTGGCCTGGTCCGGAGCGGCGTCGCCGAAGCGCTGGACCATTTTCCCGTAGTCGGCCGCCCACTGGTCGCGCATGCGCTGGGAGGTGAGCCGGTCGTCATCAGAGAGCATTGGTGATTCTCCTCGTTGGATTGCTGGTCCCACTCTTAGGTAGGTAGGTAAGCGGCGATCCGCTCTTGGTGCTCGGCGGTCGTCATCAATCGCGCCTGTGCGCGAGCGGCGTGTTGCATCGACGTTGCGAGACTCTGGACAGCGGCTCCACGCAATGCGAGGAGCGTCTCGGTGACGACCGATCGCGGGACGGCCCCTGTGATCTGCTCGACTGTCGTGCTGGCAGCTTTGATCAGTTCGCCACCCTCGACCACCTGGTCGACCATCCCCGCATTGAGGGCGTCGGTGGCACTGAGGCGTTCGCCGGAGAGTAGGAAGTGCAAAGCTCGGGACTCACCGACCAAGCGGCTGAGTGACCAGCTTCCGCCGAGGTCAGGGACCAGTCCGACGGCCGCGAAGGCGGCTGTGAAGCTCGAGGTGTCCGCAGCGATCCGCAGGTCACAGGCAAGCGCGAGATCGACGCCGGCACCAGCGGCGGGGCCGTTGATGGCTGCGACCACCGGAACCGGGCAGGCGCGAATGGCCAACACAACCTCTTGCGATTTGGTGAACTGCTCGACACGGTCTTCGAGGTCCAGGCTTCGCCACTCGAGTAGCGTCGCCGCGTCGCCGCCTGCGCAAAACAACCGTCCGGCGCCGGTGAGCACGACGCCGGCGACGGACTCGTCGCTGCCCAGCTCCTCGATCGCCTCGCAGATTTCCCTCGGCATCGAACCGGTCAGTGCGTTGCCCCGATCCGGCCGGTTCAGCCGGACAATGCCGATCCCACCGAGTCGCTCCGTTTCGACCATGCTCACCTAGTTCTCCTCACCCCTGAGTGCGCCTACCGACTCATTGGTCAATCAACCTACCGCTCGGATGTCAGACGGTCAAGACCCTATCCGAACCGGCTTATCCGGCCGAGTTTCATCGGTCCCCTCGGACGCGAAGTGCAGCTTCTACGTGGAGATTCGGATGCGCCGTGTAAGCAGATGCACCCGTTCAAAGGACCTGTGCCCAGTTGATTTACGGGTACCGTGCGGCCGGGATGACCGGGCGGTCCCGTTGCCCCGTCAGTCGAAGGCTGAGCTGTATGCCGCGATCCGGCGAGACGCGCTGGCGCGGATGCGGGGGCGCGCATTGCAGGCCAAGTACGGAGTGGGTTGGCACACGGTGTAGCCGGCCGCGTCGTCGGTGTGGTCGGCGCAGCGCCGCAGGCATCCCAACCGCGGGTCGAAGTTGGATCCGTTCCAGGCGTTGTCTCTGCGACGGGATCGACCGTGCGTTCGTCGTGGAGTGCTGCCCGCAGCGAGCGCATCCCAACGGAGGTGGCGCGCCGTGATCGGAATGCCGCATGAGTGGCGAAGCGGCGTATAGCAGTCCGCCCGACGTTCACGGGCGGCTGGCCTAACGATCATCAACATTCGTCACTACAGCGCAGATGATTGCAATTAACGACCACCGGACCGGTTCGGGAATCATCCGTTGGTAGTCGTGAGTAACGATATGCGCCGGACATCAGGGTGTCGTCAGCAAATCCACATCGGAAGTAAATATTTTGTGGCGGAACAATGTGAGCAGACGGAAGGGACGGGAACATGCAGAAAATTGTTTCGTATGCGAGGCGCTCCCGGTTTATCGGCAAGCTGGGCATACAACTCTTGACGGTTGTGGGTGTGGCAGCTGCTGCCACGGCCTACGCCGCGCCCGCCTCGGCCGACATCGCGCATATATCCGTCATGGGCAGATTTTGGGACAACGTTGTCTACACGGCGGATTATGTCGAGCTGCTGCCAGATGCTTGCCTCGTACCTAAATCGGCTAAGCCCACAAACATCGGTATTGATTTCACTATTTCCGTTACCGGTTTGGAGTCCGTCGCTGTGTACGACAATGCGTCAGGCTGTAGTGGGGAAGTCGTAGGCACGGCCTCGCCGTTGGAACCGTATCGGGGCACTTTGATGAATGGGCCTTCGATCAAGTTGCCGTCGGGCCTCTAACAAATGTGACGAAGCTCTGTGTTTCGTGACGCCAGCCATCGTATGTGGCGACACCGGCAGCACTTACGAGATATCCGGTGCGCGAAGGCCGTCCAGGCGCGGCCTTCGCGCGGGAAGTCCGCCATCGTCGAGGCGACACCCGTCACGAACGCCTCAGCCCGGACCGACGTCAGAAATCACTGACCAACGACGTCGGAATTCACTGGCATAGCCAGTCGCGCTACTCAGCCGTGCGGCGACTGTGCACGCACAAGACACAACAGTCGCTGCACGCCTTCGATTTCGACGCCAATCCGAACGCCGACCGGGCCACCATTCGCACCTGGCAAATGCACATAGATCAGCCGAGGTCTGCCGCTATGTCCAAGCCGCCCGACCGTGGGGCGAGACGACAGAATGTGGCCAACCGGTTGTCCGCTGAGGATCCAAACACACCCGGCGCACTGCGGGGCGGGTCCTACGCGTCGCGTGCTGGCACCGATATAGCCCACATGGATCCGCAGATGCGGGAGACTCGTGTGGCACTGATACCGCGGCCTCGACCATGCGATGCGACCAACGGATCACCTGCCTACTGGGCACGGCGTATAGGCCGAGCAGTCGCCGCAGTTCGACGAGCTCAGCTCGCCTCGGCGATACGTGCCAGCACGTCGCCTTCGTTCACGACGGTGTCCGGCGCGGCCTCGATACTTGCGACGATGCCGGCTCGGGTGGCGATCACCGGGATCTCCATCTTCATCGACTCCAGGATCATCAACTGGTCCCCCCTGGCCACCGAGGCACCAACCTCGGTCAGGATACGAAAAACGCTGGCGGTGAGCTCTGCACGAACTGCGTGCCCGGCGGTTGTTTCGGTCATCGGCTATCTCCGTTCTGGGATCTCATCACGCCTTCCTCGAGGCGCTCCTTGGCGAAGGAGAGTTCCGAGGTGAGCGCGGCAGTGTTGTCACGTATCCGCTCGAGTAGCGAGAAGGAGTCGGCGAGCGCCGAATCGACAGAGTCGGGTCGGGGCCAGGCCGGCCGGCTTGGAGCATCGGATGCCAGCCAGCCTCGTTCGAGGAGCTGGACGAACTCTCCGGCGATCTCGCGCCGATCGTACCGAGCCGGGTCGTACCAGGTGTGCATCCAGTTACACATCCCCAGCAGCGCCAGCACCTTCAGCCGTGCCGACCCCGCCCTGAGCACGCCCTGTTCTTGGCCCTGACGAATCACGGTCTCGAAGCCATCCTCGTAGCGGCGCTTGGTATGGCTGATGATGTCCTTCATCTTCTCCGGGAGCTCGTACTCCTCCTGGAAAACGACCGAGAGCAGGCTCCGTTCGGCGGTGACGAAGTCGATGTGCGATGCCACCATCCGCCGCAGCCGTTCGTCCGCCGGCAGATCGAGCTCGGCGAGTGGGAGTACCTGCTCGGCGATCCGGCCGAGAATCTGGTCGTAGATCGCCTGCAGCAAGCTTTGCTTCGTGTCGATGTAGTGGTAAAGCGACGCCTTCTTCAGGCTGAGCGCGTCGGCCACGTCGTCCAGCGTTGTGGCCCGATAGCCACGTTCGGCAAAGAGTCTGCCGGCAACACCGACAACTCGGTCCAATGTAACCCGCTCAGCGCTCGATTCGCGTTCTACCATTCGCTTAGTTTCTCATGGTGGGTCAGGCGCCAGCGGCATGCAACACGACTGCCGAGCCCAAACCACTGCCAGCGGGAACGGTGGCGATACCGCGCCGCAGGTTGCGCTGACGCAGCGCCTGGGCCAGGTGGATGACGATTCGCAAGCCGGACATGCCCACCGGATGGCCGAGCCCAATACTGCCGCCGTCGACATTGACGCGCTCGGTAGGCCACTTGCCCAGCCGCTCGCAGGCGACACCTTGTACCCCGAAGCCCTCATTGCACTCGATCAAGTCGAGGTCGCCCAACCCCAGCTGGGCGCGATCGAGGACTTTGTTGACCGCATCCACAGCTGAATAGCCCATCAGATACGGGTCGCAGCCGACCATCGCGGAATGCGAGACGTCGAACTCGGCCAACGGCTCGACACCCAATCGCTTGACCGCATCGGCAGAGCAGAGCAGTGCGGCTGCCCCACCGTCGTTGATCCCAGAGGCATTACCAGCGGTGATCACGCCGCCAGGCTTGATCGGGCTCAGTTCCCGCAAGCTCTCCACGGAGGCATCTGGACGAATATGCTCATCCGCGCTGACCATGCGAGTGCCGCCCTTGACCGCGACCTCGACCGGGACGATCTCTGGAGCCAGCCGACCGGCGGCCTGGGCTGCGGCCGCCTTGTGGTGCGACTCCACCGCGTAGGCATCCATATCCTCACGCGACACGGTGTCGACCTCGGCATGATGTTCGGCCACGTCGATCATGTACCAAGGTTCGCCCCACCCGTGAGACCCGGCGAGGGTGCACTCCTTGAGCGCGTCGGTGAACTGTCCGTGCTGCAACCGCAGCCCCCAGCGTGCTCCGGCAACGGTGAACGGCGCGTTGCTCATCGACTCCTGTCCGAGCGCCAGCGCCACCTCGGCGTCACCGAGGGCAATCGCCTGCGCGGCCTTGATAAAGGCGACCATCCCGGAGGCACACTGCATGTGCACGGTATAGGCCGGGCTGGCATCGGGTACACCGATCCGCTGGCTGACTATCCTGGCCGGATTGGACTCGGCCATGTTCTGCAGCACTGATCCACCGACCACGTGCTCGATCGCGGCCGGCTCGACGCCCGTCCGCTCGAGGACACCTCGCGCCGCGGCGGTTGCGAGGTCGGTTCCGGACAAATCGCGGAAGGTTCCTCCGAATCGGGTGATCGGTGTCCTGCCGCCGTCAATTAGATAGACCTTGGACATGCTCGCTCCTGTGGTGTGATTCCGTCGCGGAATATTGGATGGTTAAAGGCCGTAGCCCAAGCCGCGCAACGCGGCGATGAGGGCGTCACGGGTAGCCTCGGGCTTGATGACGTCGTCGACGATGCCCGCGTCCACGGCCCGGAAGGGATGGGTGACCGTCGCCCGGTACTCGGCCGCGAGACCGGCCCTGGCCGCTCTCGGGTCTTCGGCCGCCGCCAGCTCGCGTCGATGCAGAATGCCGACCGCGCCCTCCGGACCCATCACCGCGATCTCGGCCCCGGGCCACGCCCACGTGAAATCCGCGCCCAGCGATTGCGATCCCATAGCGATGTAGGCTCCGCCGTATGCCTTGCGCATAATCACGGTCAACCGCGGGGATCCAGCGTCGGCGTATGCGTCGAGCATGTCCGCACCATGGGTGATCACTGCACGACGCTCTTCGACCGCTCCGGGCATGAAGCCAGGAACATCGACAAATGTGGTGATCGGTACACCGAAACGACCACAAAATCTAACGAAGCGGGCCACCTTCTGCGCCGCCTTCGCGTCGAGGATCCCGCCGCGACGACGCGACTGTGACGCGACGATGCCGACCGGCACCCCGTTGAGCCGCGCGAATCCTGTGACCACACTGGGCGAGAATCGGCCAGCGAGTTCTAGACCGCTTCCGGCGTCGACGATGCAGGCGAGCGCTTGACGGACGTCGAAGGGCGTATTTCCGGCGGTGGGCACGATGTGGTGCAGGTCAGCAGGGTCGCGTTCCGGGTCCCGCGCCGGCTCCAGTGGTAGTTCGGAGCCGCGACACTGTGGCAGGTAGCCGAGCAATTCGACAGTCAGCCGCAGCGCCGCTGCCTCGTCCGCGGCGGCCAGGTGAGCAACGCCGCTGTCACCGGTGTGCAGTGCGGTACCGCCGAGATCCTCCGGATCGACGATCTCGCCAGTGGCCGCCTTGACAACCTCCGGCCCGGTGAGGAACAGCCGCGCCAGTCCGGCCACCATCACCGTCCAGTCGGTCAGCGCCGGGGAGTACGCCGCAGCACCCGCGCAAGGACCCATAATCAACGAAATCTGCGGGACGCGCTTCTTGGCGAGGACATTCTGCGCGAAGATCCGACCGCAGCCGTGCAGCGCCTCGATGCCCTCGTGAATCCGCGCCCCGCCGGAGTCGTTGATGTAAACGATCGGCATCCCGGTGTCGATGGCAAACCGTTGCAGCCGCACGACCTTGTCAGCGAAAACGGAACCGATCGACCCGCCGGCGACACCGAAATCGTGGCTGGCAACGGCCGTCGGCCGACCGCGGACCAGGCCCCAACCGACGGCGACACCATCGCCTGGGAGCGACGCGCCCCCGCCTAGCATCCCGCCACCGCCCTCGCGCAGTGTGGCGATCTCGTGGAACACCCCATCGTCACACAGTGCGCGAGCACGGTCGCGTGCGGACAGCTGACGCGGGGGCTTGAGCCGCACTCCAGCCAGTCGCTGCTGGCGCGCGTCAAAGGCTGAGCCGGGCCCGGGGACCGGCACCGCGGAAGGTCCGGTGACCATCGCATCACGGTCGATCTCGACTGTCATGGTTCTCCAATCCGTCTCATCGGTAGCTAAACCTACCAGACGGTTGACGACCTCACAATGACTCCTTAGGCTGGCGCCATCAAAACGCCCTCGAAGAATGTCTAGGCACCTACGACGTTCTGGCGGGCGCGCACGCGACGACCGATGGAGCGCCAGAATGTCCAGACTCGAAGCCGAAGCACTGCACGCGCCCAGCACTCCCAACCGAATGGCTGGTACCGCGTCTGCCCCGGCCGCGGACCGGCCCCGGTCACCGTCCCACCAATGGAAGCTGGTGGTCGCCGCGAACGAGCAGTGGCAGGGCGAGATATACGAGACCCGCGCTGGACGTCGTCGAGAAGCGTTCAACGGCCCCATCGAGTTCCTCGACGCCGTGCGACGACTCACCGGTTGGGAACTGCCGATGTAATAGGAGCACCCGACTCCTGTCGGAACATCCCAATTCAGCCCACCAACGAGCTTGCCCCCGTCGAATTCGGCGAGGGCCGTCCGCGGTTGCGTGGTGATGGGCTCCGACGGCTCGGCGTCGATCGGAACGAACGCGTCGCATCTTGTGGTTGATGTAGCAGAGGTAGGGCTCGCCTCGGCCATCGTGGATCACGCAGTCCAACCGCGGGCGGCTGCCGTCGCCGACGCGCAGCCCAGTGCTCATCAGGATCCGCGCACTGTCCCCTCGGGCCAGTGAATCGCCCGAGAATGGCGGAATTTTCGAGCCAGGCCAGCACCGCTTCCGACAGCGCCCGAAGTGGGCATGCCATCAACCGGGATAGCCCTCGGCGAACGGATTGACCTGTGCGGTGACGGGCGTGGCTCCCATCCGTGCTGACGGGCGGCACGCAGCAGCCTTGCGTCACCTGTTCAACCGCATGCTCGGCAAGCTGTACCACTGCCTGCAAACCGCCGAGACCTACGACCCGACCAAAGCCTGCGGACGGCCACCGAGCTTCCAAAAACCGGCCGCCGCTTGACAGTTGGCAAGATCGGAGGTCTCCACCCCATTCTCGGCGCCGCACGGCGCGCGGCCGCACTGAACGCGTTCGCGATCACCTGTCGAGGGCCGGATCAACCCGACCCGTAACTAACCAGCACCGAGGTCAGATCCGCCGATATTCCGACAGCCCGCGGTCACCCAAACCGTCTAGAACGTGGCGATCATCATCCCCGGATGGAGCGTCGATCGCGGTCTGGATTCGCGAACACCAGTACCACTACGGCGGCGACGGCGGCCAGGACGCCGATCAGTTGGAATGCTTGGCTGTATCCGGCAGCGGGGGTGGCGGCATGGTCGACGATCACGCCAGTGGCGTATGGCGCGATGAGGCCGCCAATCGCCATCACGGCGAGGAATACGCCCATGGTGCCTGCGGTTTGTTGGGGCGGGCACAGTTCGGATATGGCCGCGTTCATGAGGGGGAAGGTTATGCTCGCCATCCCGTACCCGATGGACAGTGCAATGACGGCGACAATCGGTATGTCGATGAGGGGCAGAGCTGCCAGGATGGCACCGCAGACGAGCACCCCGATCGACGGGACGATCATTCTCACGGTGCGGGAGCTTGCCCCGCGCCCTATCAACTGGTCGGTCACGGAGCCTGAGGTGAGCAGCAAGGTGAGTGCGACGATCGCTGGGATCGCCAGCATCGATCCTGACTGCACTGCGCTGTAACCAAGTCCGCGTTCGAAGTATGACGGGAGCCATGTCAGGACTACGGTGGTCAGGCCGTAGACAACGATGGTGAGTGCGCAGCAACTCAGGAACGTTCGGGACATGAAGATCTTCCGCCAGGGGACGCTCGCCTCGGCATCGACAGCATCGGCGGTCGGATTCTTCGGGGACTTCCCTGCGTAAGGGCCCTCTGTCCACCCGATCAGCCAGCACGCCATCCACGCGACTCCGAGGACTGTCAACATTACGACGGCAGTTCTCCAGCCGTAGTTGGCGGTGACGACGGCGAGGATCGGGGCGAAGAGGATCTTCGCGATGGATCCCGCTGCCATGAGGAATGCCCCCGGCAATCCACGTTTCGATGCCGGATGCCAGGCGTAGGCCGCGGTGTGCATGAGCGCGGAGCTCGGCCCCTCAGCGAGACCCAAGAGCATACGGCCGACGAGGAGGGTGAGCAGGCTGGCAGAGATCACGAAAGGCAGCATCACGACTGACCAAACCGCCGCGAGGATGAGTAGCGCCCAACGCAACGTCAGGTACTTGTTCAGGGGGCCAGCGAAGAACCCGCCGATCGTGAAGGTAAGGAAGAACAACGAGCCGATCATGCCGAACTGGGTGGAGCTGAGGCCCAGTTCACGGGTCATCGGCTGGGCGATGATGCCCAGGATGGCTTTGTCCGCATAGTTGATGATGTAGAGAAAGACGACGAGGCCCGTCATGGCCCAAGCACGTCGCCTGGAGTCGGTTCGCGCCTGCGCGACTACCGAATCACCAGTCTGTTCAACAATCATTCAGTCACTCCTTCGATGAGCGGCAAATGCGACTCGCGGTTGCACGTAGCTGTAGGTCTCGCGCTACTGAATCGCGTATGAAGATCGCGATTCGCCCGATGCATCGCGATGCCGCAGACGACCAGCGCACGTGCACTCACGGGGCTCCCTTCGCGGATGCGCTCCGACCTAGGCGTGAAAGCCCAGCCACCTGTGGAGATGCAGGTCACAATCGCCACAGCTTCTCTTTCTAGCAGAAACGACCTCTGATAAACAGAGGATGTTGAAATCGGAGCACATCGAGGCTGCCCTGCGTAAGGCGTCGCCACTGTCGGCGGATCGACGTTGATCAATCGCGGATGCACCTACTTACCGAGGTGTCGTTCATCGGTGGGGTGACGCATCCGGTTGCACGAGTCGGAGCCCCGAACCGGAACGCTGCCGGCTGCCGTGACGGGATACCGATCACCCAGCACCGAGGCCGGGACGTCAACGCAGTCGGTGAGACGAATATCGAAGCGGCGCAGGCTTTTCGGGCGAAGAGCTGGCTGACGGCCGTCCAGCGCAGCGTTCCGGTTTCCCACGCTTTCCCGAGATGCATTTTGGGCTGCCATGGCAACGTGCCAGCAGAGCCAGCCGGGAGAACCCGCCTCCCAATCCATCTGGTGAATCGAGAGCGGAAACGGACATCGTGCCACCAACAAACCCAACAGCGGCGCCCGGATTGGGATCAAGCGCCGCCCAGGTTCGCGATCAGAACCAGTAGTCGCGATCGATGGTCGTCAGCACCAGCTCGGCAACGACTCCCCCGGTCATTCGAGCCTGGTGAACGCAATTCATGGACATCCAACTAATGGACATCCTAACATCTGCTCATGGAGAAATCTAAGATCGTCATCGTTGGCGGAGCACGCACCCCGATCGGAAGCTTCGGTGGCGCCCTGAAGGACGTCGATGCCCATGAGCTCGGCGCGATCGCGGCCCGCGCGGCGCTTTCACGTGCAGGTGTCGACTCCGACGAGGTTCAGGAAGTGGTGATGGGCTGCATCGGTCAGGTCGGTCCGGACGCCTACAACGCCCGGCGAGTCGCGCTTGCAGCCGGGTTGCCCATCTCGACGCCGGCCTACACGGTAAATCGGTTGTGCGGTTCAGGGCTGCAGGCCATCTGGTCGGCGGCCATGGAGATGCGCTGGAACGACCTCGACATCACCCTCGCCGGCGGTGACGAGTCGATGAGCCGTATGCCGTTCTACGACTTCGGCGCTCGCAATGGGTATCGATTGGGCGACCGATCGCTCGCCGACGGAACGGTGATGATGCTCACCGATCCTTTTACCGGGGTGCACATGGGTGTGACTGCGGAGAACGTTGCTGCCAAGTATCAGGTCTCACGTCAGCAGCAGGACGAGTTCGCGTTGGAGTCGCAGCAGCGCGCGGCCAGCCCGAAGGCCGCGGCAGTGTTTGCCGAGGAGATCGTCCCGGTCCAGACACCAGGCCGGAAGCCCATGACGGTGCACACGGACGAGCATCCGAAGCCGACGACCACGCTGGAGGACCTCGCTCGCTTGCGGTCGGCCTTCATCTCCGACGGAACCGTGACCGCGGGCAATTCCTCCGGGATCAATGACGGTGCCGCGGCCGTGGTGCTTGCGACCGAAGCGGCGGCCGCGGAGCGAGGCCTGAGCCCGCTTGCTCGCTTGGAAGCAGTGGCAACCGGGGCTATGGAGCCGGAGCTGATGGGCTACGCGCCGGTACTCGCACTGAACAGCCTCTTCGAGAAGACAGGTCTCGGACCCGCCGACATCGACGTAGTCGAGCTGAACGAGGCGTTCGCCTCGCAAGCGGTCGCGGTGATCCGCGACACCGGGCTCGACCCGGACAAAGTCAACCCATACGGTGGCGCCATCGCCTTGGGACATCCGGTCGGCGCGACGGGAGCGATCCTCAGCCTCCGGCTCGCCCAGGACTTGGTCCGCCGTGACCTGGAGACCGGGATTGTCACGATGTGTATCGGCGGCGGCCAGGCGCTCGCGGCGCTGTTCCGGCGTATCTGACCGATCTTGGACTGCTGACCCGCGGATCCAGGTGCTGGTCTGCGCACAGTGAACAGGCCAGTGCGCGCACGGGGACAGCGTCAGTGCCTCACAGCAGCACTGTCAGTGTGCTGCCGTGAGGCACACTGACAGCTCCGCGTCGCGGGATACGGCTACCACCGTCGGCAGTGTCTGGCTCGGGCCTTCGGGCCCTCACTGTGGCGGAACCGCCCCAGATTCTTACCGGAGTTCTTGCCCCACAACGGGTTGCGCAACCGTACCCACGACGGGCACCCCTAGCCATGGCCGGGGCGAGTGAAGTAAGCTGCGCCACGCCGCGGCCCCAGGAACCCGGTGCAAATCCGGGGCGGTTCCGCCACTGTGACTGGTCGATCCCATGCTCGACCAGTAGCCAGACACTGACCGCGGCACGTTCCTGCACAGCAACGTGGAGCGCGAACTCCACCAAGGAGCACGATGTCTCGGCCGACGCCGATTTCCCCCCGAATCCGCCCCCTTCCCCGCACCCGACCCAACCGCTGCCGAGGTATACCCCGGCCGTGGCAGGCCGATGACGGCGCGTTGCTACGCATCCGCCTGGTCGGTGACCGACTGGCCCGCGAGCAGCTGCGCGCTGTCCGGGCTCGCACGGGAGTACGGCGACGGGTCCCGGCACCTCATTGTCCGCGCCACCGTTCAGCGGCGAACCGTGCGCCCCGAGGCGGCTGCACAGACAGCCGAGATCGCCGAACTCGGCCTGCTGCCATCTGCCACCCCCGAGCGGATCCGCAACATCATGGTCTCGCCGTTGATCGGACGAATCGGCGGTCGAGCCGACCTTGCGCCCTACCGCAGCCTGCTCGATGCGCTGTTCTGCGCCGACCCGGCCCTCGTGGCGCTGCCGGCACGTTTCGTCTTCGTGCTCGATGACCGCAGCGACCTCGACGCCAGCCTGGCCGACGACATCATCGCCCAGTCGGCCGCTGAAGTCATGGTGACGCCATGGCGCGGCCTGCCTCTCCCCGACCTGGAGGTCCACCGATGCTTGACACGACGGAGCAGCCAAGGATGATTTCGCCGCCAGCTCGCCGCTACCCCTATACGACCGACGGAGCCGCGATCTACATCGATTCGTTCGCGACCATCCGGCGCGAGAGCGACCTCTCCGCAGTTCCGGCCGACGCGGAGAAGGTCGCCGTACGCATGATCCACGCGTGCGGGCAAACCGACCTCTCCCGGGACCTCGTCGTCCATCCCGGCCTGGTCGGCGCGGCCCGAGCCGCGCTCAGCGCCGGAGCGCCGATCTTTACCGACGCACACATGGTCGCCTCCGGCATCACCCGCGCACGGCTGCCCGCAGACAACGAAGTGCTCTGTCTGCTGCGCGACAAACGCGTGCCGGGCCTTGCCGCCGCGTGGGGCACCACCCGATCGGCGGCGGCGGTATCGCTCTGGGCCGACCGCCTCGAAGGCGCCGTGGTCGCGATCGGCAACGCTCCGACAGCACTCTTCCATCTGCTCGAGCTGCTCGATGCCGGCGCTGCACGCCCGGCCGCCATTGTCGGCTGTCCAGTGGGCTTCGTCGGCGCGGTCGAGTCCAAGGAAGCGCTGCTCGAGCACCCCGCCAACATCCCGCACCTCATCGTCCGCGGCCGCCGGGGCGGAAGCGCGCTCGCGGCCGCCGCACTCAATGCTCTCGCCCAGGAGGCCGAATGACCACGCACACCGGTCGACTTTATGGCGTCGGCGTCGGCCCGGGCGACCCCGAGCTGATCACGCTGAAAGCCGCTCGGCTGATCGGCCAGGCCGACGTCGTCGCTTACCACTGCGGCCCCCACAGCCGATCCGTCGCGCGGACGATCGCCACCGGCCTGATCCCTGCCACGGCCATCGAGGAGCCGCTGGTCTATCCGGTCACCACCGGCACAACGGACCACCCCGGCGGCTATGCCGGGGCGATGGCGGACTTCTACGAGGAATCGGCCAACCGGCTTGTCGCGCACTTGGAGCAGGGTCGTACGGTCGTTGTGCTCGCCGAGGGTGATCCACTCTTCTACGGCTCCTACATGTACATGCACGACCGGCTCGCGCACCGGTTCCCGACCGAGGTTGTGCCCGGGGTGAGCTCCATCGGAGCTGCGTCGGCGGCTGTCCCGACGCCGCTGGTGCGGCAGACGGACATCCTCTCCGTGCTGCCCGGCACGCTACCGGAGCCCGAGCTGGCCCGTCGGCTCGCCGACTGTCACGGCGCGGTGATCATAAAGCTGGGCCGCACCTTCGGGCGGGTGCGTTCAGCACTGGCCGCGGCCGGCCGGCTCGGGGACGCAGTTTACGTCGAGCGCGCGTCATCGGCCGACCAGCGGGTGCTGCCTGCCAAGGATGTCGCCCCCGACACCGTGCCCTACATGTCGATCGTGCTCGTGCCCGGGGACACCGCCGGTGACGCGGCGCGCTACGACAAACCGCGGCCGACGCCGGCCGGACCGGCGGTCACTTCCGGCGAACTGCTCGTCGTCGGACTCGGCCCCGCAGGCGACGAATGGACCACGCCCGAGGTTCGGTTGGCGCTCGCGGAAGTCGACCACATAGTGGGGTACGCACCGTACGTCGACCGCGTGCCGCAACGTGCAGGTCTGCGTCGCCATGCGAGCGGCAACACAGTCGAGCTCGACCGCGCGCGACACGCACTCGAGCTGGCCCTCGCCGGGGAGCGGGTTGCCGTGGTCTCCGGCGGCGACGCGGGGGTCTTCGGGATGGCGGCCGCAGTGTTCGAGGCCGCCGACGACGAGCGTTATGCCGACGTGCCGGTGCGGGTGCTGCCCGGGATGACCGCTGTGCAGGCGGTCGCGGCGCGGGCCGGTGCCCCGCTCGGTGGCGACTTCGCGGTGATCAGCTTGTCGGACCGGCTCAAACCGCAGGAGTTGATTGCCCGACGCCTCACCGCGGTCGCGCAGGCCGACCTCGTGTTGGCCGTCTACAACCCCGCGTCGCGGTCGCGCACCACGCAGGTTGCCGAGGCCAAGCGGCTGCTCCTGGACTATCGGCCGGCGGATACCGTCGTGGTGGTCGGCCGCGACGTCGGGCGCCCGAGCGAGTCGCTCGAGGTCACCACGCTCGGTGGGCTCGATCCGGATCGTGTCGACATGCGATGCATGCTGATCGTCGGGGCCTCGAACACATCGGTGAGCACCTCCGGGCGTGTGTGGACCCGCCGTTCGTCGCCCGCCTGACGGTCGTTGTGGCGGCCCTGTGGGGCCGCCACAACGACCGCGAGCTCCGGAGAGTCCGGTCAGGCGGAGGTGTCATCAAGCGGGACGCATGATGTCAGCGGGCTCGCTGGCGCTCGGCGCTGTATAGGTGCGACTCGGCGGTGCAGGACACGCCGCCCCGCACGCCGAGCGCTCGGCTGACGATGATCAGCGCCGTGTGCCGTAGTCCCTCGGCTTCAACTTGGTCGGCTATGTCGGCCAGCGTCCCGCGCAGCACCAGCTCGTGCGGCCGGGTGGCGTGTGCGACGACGGCGACCGGGCAGTCGGAACCGTAGGACGGGACAAGCTGGTCGACCAGTTGCCGGATCTGGGTAATGCCCAGATGCAGCACCAGACTCGCTCGGCTCTCGGCGAACCGGGCGAGTTGCTCGGTCTCCGGCATCTTGGTGGACTGGGCGTGCGCGCGGGTCAGGACGACCGACTGCACCAGTTCGGGCACGGTCAGCTCAGTGCCGAGCAGCGCGGCGGCGGCCGCGTACGCGGGCACTCCGGGAGTTACATCCCACGGCACCCCGGCCAGGTCGAGTCGGCGGGTCTGCTCGGTGAGCGCGGAATAGACCGAGGGGTCCCCAGAGCACAGGCGTACGGCGTCCAGTCCTTGCTCATGCGCGGCCACGAGTTCGGCGACGATCTCGTCGAGGTCGAGGTGTTGGGCATCGACCATCCGGGTGCCCGGACCGCAGTGACCAAGCACCTCGGCGTCGATGTAGGTGCCGGCGTAGACGCACACCGGCGACTCGCGCAGCAAAGTCACGCCGCGCAGCGTGAGCAGGTCAGCGGCCCCCGGGCCGGCACCGACAAAATGGACGGTCATAGGTGTTCCTTTCTGGTCGCAGCCCACTGCACGACCGGGCGGGCAGGCTCCCACCCGGTGAACCGGCCGATCGGCTGCGCGTGCTCGACGCACAGACGGGTCAGCTCGCCGCCGTGGCGGTGATACATCTCCACGAGTCGTTGTTCGGTCTCCAGCGTCACTGCGTGCACAACCATCCGGCCGCCATCGCGCAGAGCATCCCAGCAGATGTCGAGCACTTCGGGGGCGGTGGCTCCGCCCCCGACGAAAACCGCATCGGGAGTCGGCAGCCCGGCTAGTGCCTCAGGTGCGCGGCCGTGCCGGACCTGTAAGCCCGGGACGCCGAGCCGCTCTGCGTTACGGCTGATCCGGGCCGCGCGGTCGGCGGCGGCCTCGACCGCAACCGCGCGGCACGACGTATCGATGCGCAGCCATTCGATCGCGACCGAGCCAGCACCCGCGCCGACGTCCCACAGCAGCGCGCCGGCCGTGGGCGCCAACCGGGCCAGCGCTGCGGCACGCAGGTCGCGCTTGGTGATCTGGCCGTCGTGCTCGAAAGCGTCGTCGGGCAGGCCGGGTACGAGCGCCAACACCGGCGTCGCGGGGTCGGGCCGACACTCGATGCAGACCACGTTGAGCGCTGGCGCCTTGCGGCCCCGCCACTCGCGGGCAGGCAACGCGAGCCGCTGTTCCTCCGCGCTGCCAAGGTCGGACAGCACGGTGACGCGGCTGGTTCCCCAGCCGTCGCCGTCAAGCAATTCAGCAACTGCGGCGGGCGTATGGGCGTCAGCGGACAGCACGACCAAGCGTCGGCCGGGCGCGAGGTGGCGACGTACCACCGAGAGGTCATCGCCGACGAGGCGGACGACTTCGGCCGTCTCGGCCGGCCAACGCATCCGGGCCCGGGCGAGCGCGACCGATGACACTGCCGGCAGCACCTCGACGCGTTCGGCGCCCAGCCACGACACCAGCGTGCTAGCAATGCCGGACAGCAGCGGGTCTCCGGAAGCCAGCGCCACGATCCGGTCGCCGTCGTACCGCCGCAGCAGAGCGGGCAGCTGTTCCCGCAACGGCGACGGCCACGGCTCCAGGCGTGCGTCCAGCGGCGGCAGCATTGCGAGGTGGCGGTGGCCACCGAGCACCACTTCGGCACCAGCGACGGCCTGCCGCGCATCAGCCGACAAACTGTCCCAGCCGTCGGCGCCGATGCCAACCACGGTGATCAGCGGGGTCATGGCGCGCCACCCTAGCGAATGCTTGCTGACCGCGCTACAGCGGCCCACGCGACGGCGTCGGCCAACGGAATGCCACGCCGACGGGGTATGCTCCGTGCTGACATTCACGCTCGAGGTGCCCTCATAGGGATAATCGGGAAGTCGGTGAGAGTCCGACACAGGCCCGCTGCGGTAACCTGGGAGCCTCCGATCAGCGCGCAAGCGCAGCCACTGGACTGTCGAGTCCGGGAAGGCTATCGGTCAGGCGATCGACCAGGAAGTCCGAATACCGGCCTCGATGCGTCGTCACATGACAATCCCAGCGGGAACCTGTGGAGATCGCATGAACCATTTTCCCTTCAGTGCTGTCGTCGGCTCCGACGACAGCGCCTTGGCCCTGATGCCCACCACGGACGAGTACCCCGCCGTACTCGTCCGTGGTGAGAAGGGCACCGCCAAGTCCACGATGGTGCGGGCGCTCGCATCGCTGCTGCCGCCTGTGAGCGTGGTCGACAACTGTCGTTTCGCCTGCGATCCGAAAGCACCGGACCCGGCCTGTCCGGACGGCCCGCATCCCGCCGCCGCCAGCCACCACGAGCTGTGGTCGGCGAGCCGGTGACACCGTTTGCGCTGGTCCGGGCGCCTGGCCAACTGCACGAGGCGCCGCGTGAGCATAGCTACGCGGTTCGTCGCGGCGAGACCTTTCCGGGACTCGGAGCCAACTGGGTGCGGATCGCGGTACGCCACCTGCCGACGATGCGGCAGGCTCTCACCGTAGTGGCCCACGGCTGTCAGGAGATGCAGAATGTCAGCGCCTGACGGGTACTCCGTTCAGCTACCTGTGGCCGACCGGCCGGTCACCGTGATCACCGGAGCCGAGGTTGAGGACGAGCTCGGCTGGGTGCTGGGACACGTTGCCGGCCTCCAAACCGCCGGCGCAAAGGTCACTGTGGTTGCACCAGAGGTCACCACCGCCATCGCCGACCTCGCCCAGCGCCGTCTGGTCACCTGGCATCACCGTGAGCACACCTCGAAGGACCTCGCCGACGCATGGCTGGTAGTAGCCGCCACCGGCGACCACGCCGCGGACCGAGCGATCGCACAAGAATGCGCGCGACGCCACATCTGGTGCCTGGTCCCGCCTCCGCCGGTCGGTACAGGTAGCGGTGTAGGAAGGGTGACCCTGGTCGGCGGTGGCCCCGGTGACCCGGGGCTGCTCACCGTGGCCGGCCTCGAAGCGCTGCGTTCGGCCGACGTGGTCGTCGCCGACCGCTTGGGCCCGCTGGCCACGATGGCCGAGCTGTCGCCCCACTCCCGGGTCATCGACGTCGGTAAGGTGCCGTACGGCCGCGCCACATCCCAGGAGGAGATCAACCGGATCCTCGTCAAGGAGGCAAGCGCCGGGCGTCACGTCGTACGCCTCAAGGGCGGGGACAACTTCCTCTTCGGACGCGGCGGGGAGGAGCTCCAGGAATTGGTGCGGGCCGGTGTGGATGTCACCGTAGTGCCAGGCGTGACGTCGGCCCTTGCGGTGCCGGCGTCGGCACGCATCCCGGTCACGCACCGTGGGCTCAGCCAGGGCGTCACGATCATCTCCGGCCATGTGCCCCCTGGCGATCCCCGATCGACAGTCGACTACCAGGCGCTGGCTCGATCCGGTACCTCACTGGTGCTGCTGATGGCTGTCACCAACCTACGGCCGATCACCGCGGCGTTGCAGGCCGCGGGGATGCCACCATCCACACCCGCGGCGACGGTTGCCGATGGAACGCTGCCGGCGCAGCGCGTGGTGCGCGCGTCGCTAGGTGAGCTGGCCGACGCCGTCGCCGACGCGGGGATCGCCCCGCCCGCGGTCACCGTGATCGGCGCGGTCGCCGCCTTCGCTGCCGCGTCCGACACATGAACGCCCGCGCAGCCGGGCTCGGACTCGGGTACCTGCTCGACGCTCTACCCGGAGATCCCCGACACTGCAATCCGGTGGCTGCCTTCGGCCGGGTGGCGTAGCGGCTGGAGGGCCGCTGGGATGCCGATGCCCGGCCCGCCGGCGCGGCGCTCGATCACTGCCGCGATGCCCGTCGGCACCCGAGTCTGTACGCCGGGCCGGTCGAGGCCGCCTTCGCCGGCGCCCTCGGGAACCCCCTCGGCGGGTTGCCTGCGTCGGAGGTGGTGCCCGTGACGAGCAGCGCACCTTGCATGCGGCTCATCGGCTGACCTGGGCGATTCGCAGGGCCGCCGCGTCGATGATGATCTCGGACACCGACCCGTTGGCTGGCAATGAGACCGCTGGGGTAGCCCACAGACAGTGCGCTTCCCGGATCACGTCACCGTGAGTGACCACGATGATCGGCCCCGGCGGGCCAACGGCCCAGTCCGACACGAGGCGACGCAGCCGGTCGCGGACGTGCTCGCGCGACTCCCCACCGGGGGCGGGGGCGTCGGCGGGCAGCCGTGCATCGAGCGTATCCGCGGCTGTGGCGGGCGCTCCCTGCAACTGCCCCCAGTGCCGCTCGCGCAGAAGGGGCGTCGTCTCAATCCTTAGGCCGAGCGTGCGGCCGATCGTCTCGGCGGTCTGTTGCGCGCGGACCGCGTCCGAGGTAAGCAGCCACACCGCGCCGCTTGCAGTGAGGGCGGCGGCGGCATCCCGTGCCTGGCGCCGACCGCGTGCGGTCAGCGGCGGCCAGCCGTATTGTCCCTGGACCCGGCCACAGCGGTTCCAGGTCGACTCGCCGTGCCGGACGAACAGCAGTGTCGTGCCGGTCATGGCGTCAGCGACCTTCCATCGTCGGAGAGGGTTCGGCCCGCGGCGCGGCGTACCTCCAAGCCCGCGAGCAGCAGGCGGCAGGCCAGCGCCGCGCCAACCCCCTCCCCCGCCCGAAGCCGCAGTTCGAGCAGCGGTTCGAGACCCAACCGTTCGAGGACTGCGGCGTGCGCCATCTCTCGGCTGCGCTGCCCAGCCACCAGGAAGGCGGCGGCACCGGGCTCGATGCTGACCGCTGCCAGGGCGGCAACCGTGGTCACCAGGCCGTCCAGCACCGTGACAGCGCCCTTGGCCGCGGCACCGAGCACCGCACCAGTCAGCACGCAGAGCTCCGGTCCGCCGAGCGCGGCGAGCAATATCTCCGGGCGTTCGAGGTCAGCGCCGTGCTCGGCCCTGGCCCTGACGATCGCGGAAGTGACAACCTCGCGCTTGCGCTCGAGCATGGCGCTGTCCGCGCCGGCACCGAGGCCGGTCACCAGCTCAGCAGGCTGGTCCAGGAGGCAGGCGGCGAGCGCAGCGGCGACGGTGGTGTTACCGACCCCCACCTCACCGAGGGCGAGCAGCCCGTGCTCTGCCCCGATCCGTTCTCCGAGTGACCGACCCCGTGCCAGGAGGGCCATGGCATCCGCGACCGTCAGCGCGTCGCGATGCAGCAAGTCGCCGCTGCTGCCACCAGCGTCGACCACTTCGAACGAAAGCCCGGCCGCATGAGCGGCCACCGCGCCGACGGACTGCCCAGCGGTAGCCGCGTCCAGCACGTCTTCGGTCACCGATGCGTCGAACGCGCTCACGCCGAGCCGAGCAACGGGATGCCGTCCGGCGACCAGCAGCAGACAGCCATCGCCGACCGGGTCCAGTCCCGCTCTCGCCGCCTGCACACGGTCGACGTACCGGTCGAGCAGCCCGAGCGAGCCGAGCGGCGTAAGCAAAGCGTCGGCCTCGTCCCGAGCACCCACCACCCGCGCAGGTTCTGGAGCCCGTAGGTGCGACACCGGTGGCGCTGACGACGCAATTCCGGTCTCGCTCCAACGCTCCTCGAACACAACCTCGGATAGCGGCTGCCGACGTGACCAGCCGGCCCGCTCCAGGCCCGGGGCAGGCGGCCGTTCATCGGGCCACCCCACGCACAGCCAACCGAGGGTGACGACACCGTCGGGGAGCCCGAGCAGTGCCGCTAGCTCGGCAGGTTCGAATAGCGTGACCCAGCCGAGCCCGAGGCCCTCCGCCCGCGCCGCCAGCCAGAGGTTCTCGATGGCGCACGCGCACGACCACAGGTCGGCGTCCGGGAAGGTCGCGCGGCCGAGAACACCGGCCGCGGGAGTGCGGCGGTCACACGCCACCACCACACCGTACGGCGCCTCTCGGATACCCTCCAGCTGCAAATCCAATAGCCGCCGGGCCGACTCGGGCGCGAGCGACCGAGCCTGCCGCAGCCGGTGCTCATCCGCCATCCTGGCGGCTCGCTCCCGGGTGACCGCCTCGCTGACCACAAGGAACCGCCATGGCTGGCTGTGCCCCACCGAGGGCGCCCGATGGGCAGCGTCCAGCACCCGGTCGAGGATGACCCGGTCCACCGGGTCGGGGCGGAATCGACGGATGTCACGTCGAGCCGCTACCACCTGGTACAGGGCAGATCGCGCCTCCTCGGGGAACGCCCACGCATCCACGGCAGCCGCACGTTCAGCAGCCGAGGTCTGGTCGCCGATGAGCGGCAGCGGCCTAGGCCATATCATCGTTCGCTCCGATCTGGCGCCGCCGTCCATCGCTCCTCAACCCTGCCCAGCACCGCCATGAGCCCGGCAACGTCATAGCCGTTTTCTCCTCCTGTCGCGAAGGACCTGGGCGATGCGTCGGCACGCCACCAGGTTGATCAGTCCGATCAGATAGCAGAAGCCGCCAGCGGCAAGCGTGCCCAGCGTCGAGCGCACCTGATGGGTTTACGAGCTGTCGTTGACCAGGCTGCCGACGATCCGGGCTCCAGCGCTGACCGGCAGGGCAAGGAGGACGACCGTCGGTCCACGTTGCGATCGATTGTCTTGTGGTAAGGCTCATCGCCACCCTCTCCAGTTCCTCGTGGATGAGTGCCTCTCGGATGCCGTGGCCGGTCTCCTGGCTGACGAAGTCCCACAACGTGGGCAGTGGTAGTCATTCCTTCCCAGACGACAGACCGTCGCCCAGTGGATGCCCCTGACGGATCAGGGACGGACCACCCTTCGATCACAGTGGCGAGGGCCGCGCCGGTATCGCACCGGCTTCCCGTTCACCACGGCGAGGCTCACCATAGCGGCCTGTGCCCTCACGACGCGAGGGCGGCGAGCGAAATCAGCAGTTACGTGTGGTCGCACTTCTCGTCCACGTACTCGGCGTACCGGCCTGCCCGACAGAGGCGCGGAGGGTCTGTCGGCGGCAAGAATGCCCGGCTAGGCCGAGCCGCCGCCGAGGAATACCTGCCGGATTGGCGATTGGGTGTGCTGCAACCAGAGCGCCTGCACCGGGGCGACCGGGCCGTCCTCGAGCGGCAGCACCAGCGCTCGTCCACGATGGTAGGAACCCGGATCCGCCGTGACGAAGGCGAAGCAATCGCTGCCGATCACCGCGGTGGTCGGTGCGGTTCCTTGAATGTGGTTGATCACCACGCGAGGTTCGAAACCCGCGCGCCGGCACACCGAGAGCAGATAGTCCGCGTAGAAGGACTGACCTGGTGGTCCCCACAGAACGAGACGCACGCCGGTGAGGTCGGACATCGTGAGCGTCGATAAGTTCGCGAGCCGATGATCAACCGCCACCGCGATATTCAGCGGCGCGTATGAGATCGTTGCCGCCGCGACATCGTCGGGAGTTGTTGCGCCACGGCGCAATCCGACATCTGCGGTGCCGGCCCGCAACGCGGGCACGATCTCATCCGGAAAGCACTGACGCGCGGTGATGGAGGCAGACGGGAACTCCGCGCGAACCGAGTCGGTCAGGTCGTAGACCTCGTCGGAACTGATGGCCGGGCTATGCGCGATGACCAGATGCTCCCTCCCACCGATCGCCGCGGTCCGCGCGGTCCGCGCCAGCGCGGCTGTCGCATCCAGCAGCGGTGCCGCCCCCGCCCGCAATGCTTCGCCCGCCGCGGTCAACTCGATGCGCCGACCTGTGCGTTCCAGGAGCGCGACACCCAGGTCCCGCTCCAAAGTCTTGATCGTCGCACTGACGGCCTGCTGCGTCAGGTGCAGTTCCGACGCGGCACGGCTGATGTTGAGCCGATCGGCAACCGACACGAACTGCCGCAGGCGGTGCGGATCAAGCATGGGAGCGGCCATGCCGACAAACCATACTTGTTACCACAGCTGTTTTCACAAACACATGTTCATGATCCGCAACGGAATGCGAAATAATGCGGTGGGGGTGGGAAGTTCGCGGCAGCCCACCCCGCACCACGGTTAACACTGTAGGAGCCCGGCGACCTCGGGCAAAACAAAGAAATCCGAGCAAGTCACAACCCGAGTTTGTGCTGGCGGGGAGCCACCGAAGCCGGGTCGAGCACCACAATCAGCGCTTGTCGATACCACGAAATTACCTGTTTTTCATTTGTGAAAACTGTCCATAGCATCGACCACGCAGAGCTATTCCGTACTCGACGCGAAGGACAACAGGATGAGCGGATCACTGGCAGGCAAATCGGCCGTCGTCGCCGCAGGCGCGAAGAATCTCGGCGGCCTCATCAGCACAAGACTCGCCGAACGCGGCGCCGACGTCCTCGTGCACTACAACAGCGCAAGCACTCGGGTCGACGCCGAAAAGACCGCGGCGACAATCGAATCAATCGGCCGGAAGGCCACCATCTTCCAAGCCGATCTGACGGTGCCCGCGAACGTGGAGACCATGTTCGCGGCCGCGATCGACCAGTTCGGCTCGGTGGACATCGCGATCAACACCGTAGGCAAGGTACTGCGCAAACCGATCATCGAAACGACCGAGGCCGAATACGACTCGATGTTCGACATCAACGCCAAGGCCGCCTTCTTCTTCCTCCAGGAAGCAGGCAAGCGGCTCGCCGACGACGGCCGGATCATTACCGTGGTCACCTCGCTGCTCGCGGCGTTCACCGACGGCTACTCGACCTACGCCGGCGCCAAGAGCCCAGTCGAGCACTTCACCCGTGCGGCGGCGAAAGAGTTTGCCGCACGAGGTATTTCGGTGAACAGTGTGGCACCCGGCCCGATGGACACCCCGTTCTTCTACCCGCAGGAAACCCCCGAGCGCGTCGCGTTTCACCAGTCCCAAGCCATGGGTGACCGCTTGACCCAGATCGAGGACATCGCTCCGCTCGTCGAATTCCTGGCCACCGACGGCCGCTGGGTCACCGGACAGACCATATTCGCCAACGGCGGCTACACCACCCGCTGAAATCTATTGCGGTCGACGGCCTTTCCGGTGCCGGTTCTCGACCAGGCAACAGCTACGGCGACACCATGCGAAGAATCTCCTCGACGATCAGCTCGGGCTCGGTGAACATGACGAAGTGACCGGAGCGCGTCGCCTCGACGAACCGGCCATTGCGAAACGTAGCGGCGGTGTGCCGATGCGCGGCGATCAGTGCCGCACGGGCGCTCTTGTCGAGTCGGGGCATTTTCGTACCGGAGATCACGCTGATGTCCAGAGCACCGAGCCCAAACGGCTGATCACGTAGGCGCCGCAATTCCGCGCCGAACTGGTCCTGCTCGGCGAGCAGGGTGCGCGCGGCCCTAACGGTGAAATCCTCGCCACGGTGGTCGGCAGCGATATCGGCGGGTTGCGCGGCGCCCGCCCGGCTGCCGAGCAGGCGGTACAGCCCCGACCGGGCAAGCACCGGCATGAGCACCCGAGTCGAGGCGTACCGCTTCTCCGCCGACGGCGCGAAATACAGTTCGCAGTTCTCGTCGCTCTGATCAACCAGCACAACGCCTTGAACGCGAGCGGGATTCGCCGCCGCCGCGACCCGGACGATGGGACCACCCCAGCTGTGCCCGACAAGAATGAAGGGGCCCTTCCCCAATTCCCGCAACAGCACATCGAGATCGCTGACCATCCGCTCCAACGTGCGTGGACGCGGATCGTCATCACTACGCCCGGTCCCGGCCCGATCGTAAACAACAGCGCGCATCCGCTCACCGATCACCGGTTGCACGAGCCCCCAAGTCGACCGCGAGAACCCCATCCCCGACTCGAACACCACGGTCGGCTCCCCCGCCCCGCGCACCATGTAATGCAAACGCCGACCATCATCTGCCGCGACGAAAGCGCTCGCCCCAAAGGAGTGTTCGTCGCTTCGCCCATGCTGTGCTACCGATTCGATCACGTCTGCCAGCCTGCCATCTGTCGAATTGCCGGGGCGGAATCCGCGCCGTGTCACATCATTCGGCGAGCCCCTGCGGACGGTAGCGCGACGAAGGTTCGTGGTGCGGCGAAACCCGCTGTGCGGAATCGGTTCTCGATCGCGTCGACTGTTGGTTGAGTGCGATCGGCGTCGGTGAGGGCGATGATGCTGCCGCCGAACCCGCCGCCGACCATCCGCGCGCCGTAGGCGCCGGCGGTCAGGGCGGCCTCGACCGCGGCGTCGAGTTGTGGGGTGGAGATTTCGAAATCGTCGCGCAGCGAAGCGTGCCCGGCGATGAGTACCGGACCGATATCGCGCGGATCGCGTGCGTGGCGCAGCAGCTCGACGACCGTCAGGGTTCGGTTGTTCTCGGTCACGATATGGCGCGCCCGGCGCCGCAGGATCGGGTCCTCCAGCTTGTCGACCACAGCAGGGTCGGTGATGTCACGCAACGACGCGACATCCAGCATCGTGGCGGCCCGTTCGCATTCCGCGCGGCGGTCACCGTAACCACCATCGGCGAGTTGGTGCGGCGTGTTGGTGTCGACCACCAGCAATTCCAGCCCCGTCGCCGCCAGATCGAATGGCACCTGCGCGTGCCGGCCTGCGGCGAAATCGAGGAATAACGCGTGCCCGGCGGTGCACAGCACGGACGCGCTCTGGTCGAGGGTGCCGGTCGGCACGCCGACGTAACTGTTCTCGGCCGTCCGCGCGATATCGATCAACTCGGCGTCGGTGACCGGCAGCGCGAACAGGTCGCGCAACGCGACCGCTACCGCGCATTCCAACGCCGCGGAAGACGACAGCCCGGCACCCACCGGCACCGCGCCATCCAGATGGAGAGCGACTCCGGAGATCGTGTATCCGCGGCACCGGTATTCGTGCACCACCCCGAGCGGATACCGGGCCCAACGGGGCATCGTCGCGTCCGCGAGCTCGGCGATCGACACCTCGACCCGCTCGCCAGGACGCTGCTGTGAGGTCACCAGCGCGCGATCGTCGCCGGTCGGGTCGGCCGCGCACGTCACCGTGTGCGGGAGCGCGATAGGCAACGCGTAGCCGCCGTTGTAGTCGGTGTGCTCGCCGATGATGTTGACCCGTCCGGGCGCAGCCCATACTCCGCCCCGCGATGACGACCGACTCGCACCCATGGGCGCCGGGACCGGCTCTTTCACCGAACCTCCCGCAATTCGGCCGCGATCGTCTCCGGAGTGGTATCGCTGATGAACACCTGCATGCCCGACTCCGAGCCCGCGAGATATTTCAGCTTCCCCGCAGCACGCCGGATCGAGAACAACTGCAGGTGTAGCCACCAATCATCGCGCGGCACACCCGATTTCGGAGTCGGCGCCTGGTTCCAGGCAGCAACGTAAGGCATCGGTGTGTCGAACCGGTGCGCGAAGCGTCCCAGCACATCCAGATACAGATGCGCGAACGCGTCACGCTGCGCGTCGTCGAGTTCGGGAATGTCGGCCACCCGACGATGCGGATAAAGCTGCACCTCATACGGCCAGCGCGCGAACGGCGGCACGAATGCCGTCCACTCCTCGTTCACCGCGACGACCCGTATTCCGGCCGCCCGTTCGGCGGCCAGAATGTCGCCGAACAGATTACTGCCGTTCGCTTTCCGGTATTGCGCGACATTCGCCGCGATTTTGACCACCCGCGGGGTGACGAACGGATAGGCGTAGATCTGCCCGTGCGGATGCGACAGCGTCACCCCGATCTCCTCGCCGTGGTTCTCGAAGCAGAAGACCTGCCCGATATCGTCGAGGGTGGCCAGTTCCGCACTGCGGTGTGCCCACACGTCCACCAGCAGTCGCGCCCGCCGCTGATCCAGCTGCGCGAACGACGAATCGTGAGTGCTCGTGAAACACACCACCTCGCAGCGACCGAATCCGTCACGCAGTGGCGTTAGTGGCGAACCCTCTACCGTGGCAGGCAAATTCGCGTGAATGCTGGACAGCGAGGGGAACCGATTCTCGAAAACCGCTACCTGGTAGTCGGATTCGGGGATCTCAGTGGCCCGTTGCGGCGTCGACGGACATAACGGGCACAGATCCGCCGGGGGGAGAAAGGTTCGGGTCTGGCGATGCGAGGCCAGTACCACCCATTCGCCGAGCAGTGGATCGAACCGTGCCCGCGAGTGTGTAGTCGTCGACGGCAGGTCGCGCGTGTCGCTCGCGGTGCGCGGCACCGGGTCGAGGTCGAAGTACAGGATCTCCCGGCCATCGGCCAGCCGGCTTCGGGTCGTGATCACCGCCCCACCGCCTTATCGTCGTCAGCCGCGAGACTCCGCCACCGCCACACCATTTCGGCGCCCAACGGGTTGTCCGGATCGACCGTCCTCGGCGCGGTGTTGAGTCCATTCGGCGGGCCCGACTGCGGTTCGACGCATACGCTGTCGCGCGGCAGGTCGTACACCACGACCCAGGTCAGCGGGCTGGTCACGGTCAACTCGAGTTCCCCAGGCCAGACGAGGGTCACCCGGACGCCTTCGGGCATTCCGAAGCAGTCATCCCATGGGCCTGGCCGGGCATCGATGCGGTGGCCGTCGGGAAGATGATCGACACCGCGTTGCTCCTGCCACGCGGGCGTGAACCGGATCTCGACATCCGCGCCGCGGGTCTGTTCACGAGCAAACCACGGATGCCATCCCACCTGCGCGGGAAAGGAATCCGACACCGCCTCGATGGTCATTCCGAAAACCGCATTGTCAGCACCGAGCGCGATCGTCTGAGTAACCCGGCCCGGGAAGGGCCAAGGATCCGCGAGTTCTTGCGCCAGCACGACTTCCGTCGCAGAGCGCTCGACGACATCCCATGGCCGGTCACGCACTGTCCCGTGGATGGCGTGCGGCCCGGCAGTGCGCGGCAGTTGGTAATCGTGCCCACCCCAGCGCAGCAGGCCATCCCGCATCCGGCCGCACCACGGCGCCATCGGGAAGCACCCATGTTTCGGTCCGGGACTCAGCACCTCGGCGGCGCCGAGGCGTAAGCCGAGAATTCGCCCGCTGCTCGGGCTCACGGTTAACCGCGCGTCGCCGGCCACCAGATCCAGATCTACCGCACTCACGGTTTCGGCTCCCGACTCGCGTCCGACGAGCCCCTCCATTCGCTCATTCTCAACCAAGCCATGCGCCCATTCTCAACCGAGGTCCGCGCTCTACACCGAAGGTGCAGGGTTCGAGTTCGAAACTACAGCCGCCGCGGCCTACGGCACCACCGTTTGCGTAGCCACTTCGGCAGTCTCCGCCGTCGGCTATCCGGTCAGGAATGCCCGGCAATGATCACCTGGGGGATGCCGGTGCCGAGTGCGACGGGCACGCATACCGGCTCGGGGGCATGCGCCGGATCCAGAACCGTGAGCAACAGCTGCTGCACGAACGGGTCGAAGACCATGTGGAAGTGGCCGGTTAGGTCGACCGCGCACTCGTCCTGGAGGACGATATTGCGGGCGCCAGGGCCATGCAGGGCAATGTTGTCGAACGGCTGGATCATTTCGTCCACCCGGCTGCCGATGGTGGTGTACTTCGGGCCGGGCACCGTGTCACCGCCCGCATTGAGCTCGGTCATCGTCGGCGAGCCCTGCGCTTGCTGCACGGCGGCCAGCGAGGTCACCTTCTCGAAAACTTCCATCGCACCGGGAGCCGACTGTGCGATCGGCACCAAGCCATACATCACCCCGCCATAGCTCGGTGAGGCGATGCCGACCCATTGACCGACCTTGGGTGCACCACCGAGTTTGTTGATGTAGAAGCGGGTCACGTTCGCGCCCTGCGAGAATCCGACCAGGTCGACCTGCGCCGCATGCGTTGCACCCAACACCTGGTCGACGAAGTCGCCGACCTGGTATGCACTCAACCGCAGGTCCTCGGTGCCGTAGCTGTCGGCTCCGGGAGCGCCGCCGTAGTTCAGCGCGAAGACGCAGAATCCGGCTGCGGTGAGCTGCGGCGCGATCGCCGACCAATCGGAGTACACAGTGGAATCCGTGCCGTGCGCGAGGACCACCGGTCGGGGATGCTCGGCATCGGGAACGCAAGCGAAATCGTTGGTGCCTGCGGGGACAGCATCCGGATGGGTCCTCAGATAGCGCGCGGCGGCAAGGTGATCCGACTGCGGCGGCGCGGGATCGGTCGGCACACTCGGCGGCCGGTAGCCGACCGGGTCGGCCTGCGCGCCACCGGAGCCGAGCACGACGGCTCCGGCGACCGCGCAAACAAACACCGCCCGGCACAACTGTGAATGACCCCAACCCCACGAACCACGCCACTGTCCCATCTCACAATGATCTACCCTCGCTGGCATGAAATGCGCGCCGTAGTGGGGTGTTTCATGCTTCTGTTACGTAGCGAACGCTACAACTTCTCGGGGCTTTCGTCCTCGGCCAGGATGCGATACAGGGCCTTACGCGCCTCGGTCAGGACCTCGGCCGCCTTGGTCGCCTGCTCGGGGGTGCCTGCCGCGGCGACCTGGGCAGCGGCGCCCACCAGTTGGCCGATGAGTCCGCGCAGATCGATCGCCTGCGCGCCGACGTCCTGCTTGACCTCCGCCCACGGATCGCCCAGTTCGGCGCGGTTGGCCTCGATGTACTCGGTCCCGGCGTCGGTCAGCTTCGCGGTCTTGCGACCAGCGACCTTCTCGATGAGCAACAGACCCTCGTCTTCCAGCTGCGACAGCGCGGGATAGATGGACCCCGGGCTCGGCCGCCAGATATCGTCGCTGCGCTCGCGGATCTGCTGAATGAGCTCATATCCGTGCATGGGGCGCTCGGTGAGCAGCAGCAACACAGCGGCACGTACGTCGCCGCGCCTGCCGCGACCACCACGACCACGGCCACGGCCGAAGCCCGATCCGAAACCGTGCCCGAAACCCGGTCCGAACTCGGGACCGAAACCGTGCCGTCCGCCATGGCGGTGCCGAAGGCCACGCTCGAATTCCGGTCGGCCCGGCCCACGCCGTCGACCACGCCCAAAATCTTCTCGTTCCATGTTTTCCATAACAGCCTCCTCAGGCTCTCGTGTTCATTTCATGTTATCGACGATATATCGGCAATGCATCGAATGCAAGGGTATAGCGAAACACAGAGACGACCAGCCACCGATCAACCAGCGAGCGAGTCGCTCCACCGCTCGAGGCGACGACCTTCGGTAGCCATCAGATGAGATCGCGAAAGGCGTTGGTAAGCAATGCGATTCCCGCACTGGAGCCGCACTTCCTGTTTCGAGCCCGATCGCTGCTGGGGCCGCCGCACGACCCGCCGCGGTCAGGGCACCAGCCCCGACATCGCGGCATGCGGCAGCGACGGATTGGCCGCCGCCGATTCCACCACCTGCCAGTCTTCGTCGTCGAGCAGTTCGACAATGGTCGAGGGGCGCAGGGCACGATGGCGAGCGGCCCATGGCCTGGCCTGGCGATCCGTTAGGCACGCGAGCAGCGCTGCGGACGTCGCATTGCGGTGCCGGGCGATCTCACGAAACACCTTTTGTACCGGCGGCCGGTGCTGGGTCAGGTTCTCCAGCAGGGCCGACGTAGCGTCGGGATTGACCGCCACTTTCGCTATCACCTGGACGCCGTGCCGCGCGACCATCACGCGCAACTGGGCTTCGGACAGGCCTGGGTGCGGCGCTATGGACTTGACCACCTTGGTGTTGGGGTCGCGGGCCAGAGTGTCGCGGATTTCGGTCGGCAGGTCGCGTCGCTGGGCGAGGAGCATCCGCATGGCCGGATTCGGTGACACGGCCAGTCTCTCGACTTCGGCCGGGGCAGCCGAGGCGATGCGCGGCAGCAGAGTTGAGCCGATCCGAGTGGCTTCGGCGAGGTAGGACAGGATGTCGAGCGGCAGGCCCGGATGGTGTGCCAACCGACGCTGGACGTCGTGGCCGCGGTCGGCGGCCAAGGTGCGGATCAAGCCTTCGTTGATCGCGGGGTTGTCCGCCAGCGTTGCGCGGACCCCTGGGACGGGATCATCGGCGAGGCGCGCGTACACCCGCGGAGGCAGATCGGTGCGGGCCGCGAGTTCGCAGCGCAGCAATGTTGAGGGGTGGCCGACGAAGTCCACAACAGCGCCGGCCGGGGTGGCCGGGTTTCGCAGGGCCATTTGCTGGATTTCGTGCGCGGTGGATTCGTGGGAGCCGTCGCAGGCCGCGCCTGGTGGCAAGGTGCAGTCGGATCGTTGGCAGTTCGGGTCGTGAACGAAGGGGATCGGCTCCCGGTCGCAGACGAGGCAGGAGCGTGGCGGCGGCAGCCCTTTTCCGGTCAGTAGCGCCGCCAATACGGTTGGCGGCGCCGCCTCGTTGGCCGCCAGCGCGCGGCGGACCTGGGCATGCGGATGCCGCGCGAGGTGGGCGACGACGTCCGGGGGCGCCCACAGCGCGAGTTCAGCGACGACCCGAACGTCGGAGTCCGAGGCGAGCGTCTGCGTCACATCGCGCGGTAGGCCGGGGCAGGCTGCCAGCTTCTCCCTGTGGTCCATCAGCGGGTCGGTGGCGAGCAGACGCGCCCACTCCGGCCTGCCGGAACGCACTTCGAGCAGGGCGAGCGTGACACGCGGCCGGGCCACCGGATCAACGTCATCGGCGGTGAGCCGCCCATCGCCAGCGAGCCGTACTGCGGCCCCCTCGAAGCGTGCCAGCGCGACCACCTGCGCGCGGTTCAGGTCCGGTCGGCAGGCCAGGACGTCGGCGAGGTCCGCGTCCGCAGCCATGATCAGCCGATCAACCAGTTCGGTTGGTAGCGCGGGGTTCTCGGCCAGCCCGAGGAGAGCATGCTGCACAGGAGGATCCTGCCTGAGCAGTGATTGAACGGCCATCGGATTACAACGCTCGCGATTGGACGTCGGTAGGACGGTCCCCGACGCTTAGGCGCGTGCTGGAATGACACGCCGGACTCGGCTATCGCTTACCGCAGGCGGATCTTTAATTGGTTTGCGGCGCATACGGATCCGGCAGAGCTCGACAATGGTACGGAGCCGCGAGTGAGTGACCGCACCGAGAGTGAGCCCGGCTTCGTGCGCGAGGCCGGAGATCCCATCGATGCTTCGTTCTCGGCCGAGGCAGTAGGCGAGCATGCGTAGATCCATCTCGGTACTGGTGTCTTCCGGGTGCTCGGTGTCTTCGACGATGATGACCTTGCCGTCGGGCCGCGCTGCCTGCGCGCAGTTCCGCAGGATGTGCGAACCGTGTGCAGCAGCTCCACCACGGACATGTCGGCATGCCCGATGGCACCTTCCAAATCGATCGACGCCCGAACGCCCTCGGGATGATCGTCGCGCAGCCACTGCCCCGCATCGGTCAATGTGTAGGCTCCGCCCTCGTCGCGGCGTAGAAACCCGGCGGTGACCAGATGATCCAGCACTCGAACGAACGGGTCGACCTCGACAGCGAGATGGATGGCGAGTTCCGGCCCCGATGACACGCCAGCGACGATCGCATCGGCGACCCGCAGCGTCGCCGCCACTCGTATTGCCATAGGCGTGATCAGGTCGGCCGCCGGCCACAGGGGCCCACCCCACGCCTGCTCCTGGTCGGTTATCTCGGCCTCCCTCGCATGCGTGCACGTGCGACGATCGAGCAGAACACGGGCCGAACCTACCTGGTCGAAACCGAGCCCGATAGACCCGCGCGCAACGAACAGGGCCGACATGGCGGCGGCAACCATCGCAACAAGTGGTCAGCCAATATCGATGGGGTCGATCTGGACACGAAGCGGAGCGTCGGAGCGGTGGGTGCTGCGGATCGCCTGGGCGGCGGTGAGGGCTCGGGCCAGGGCGGCGCCGGAGGCGCGGTGGACGCGTAACAGCATACGTTCGACTTCGGCGGGACTGTCGCCGACGAACGGCTTCCTGGCGCCGGGTGGGAGCGGGACCGGACCGAGCACCTCGACATCGTCGGGAAGTGTTGCGGCGGAGAGTAATTCGGCTACCGCATCGGCAGATCCATCGATGGCTGCCATCCGCACCGCGGGCGGGAAGCCGACCTCGGCACGTTCGGCAACCTCATTGACCGCATGCCCGACCGGGTCCCAGCGGACCAGGGCCTGCACGGTCGACAGCGAGGGCTCGGCCATGACAATGACCTGCCCGCGCGCTCTGACCAACGTCGCGGCGCTCATCCAGCGGCGCAGTGTGTCCTCGGCGGCGCGCAGATCGGCGCGACTCAGCAGCGCCCAGCCGTCGAGCAGCAGTGCGACACCGTAGCCGCCGGGCAGCACCGGCTCGGCGCCGACCGTCGCGACAACGACCTGCGGCCCTGGCTCGACCACATCGAGCATCGCGCCACCGCTGGAACCGCGAATCGGCACACCCGGAAATGCCCGGCCCAGCTCCTCCGCAGTACGAGCCGCGCCGATGACCACCGCGCGCAGCGCCCGCGATCCGCAGTGCGTGCAGCGGTACGCGGCCTCCGTGATACCGCACCAGCGACAGCTCGGACTGTGCGCGATGTCCGCACGCGGCGACCGATCCTCCGGCAGCGCGAGAGGCCCATTGCAATGTCGGCATCGTGCGGGCGTCCGGCACTTCGCGCAGGCCAGCGATGGGATGTACCCGCGCCTGGGAACCTGTACCAGCACTGCGGCTCCCTCTTTCAGCGCCGAACGCGCGGCCGCGAACGCCACAGCGGGGATACGGATCGCGCGGGCGATCGGGTCGCGCTCGAGCGCTATATCGCTGTCACCGGGCGCACTGATCCGTGGCACGGCGGCGCGCAACACCGCGCGCTCGGCAACCAGGTCGTGCGCCCAACCCGAGTCGACCACCGCCTGTACCTCGGCGGTCCTGGCCAGACCTGCCGCAACGAACGCCGCACCGCTTTCGTGTGCGCGCAGCATTGCGACCTCCCGCGCGTGCGGGTACGGCGAGCGCGGCTCAGCGTAGGTGTCATCGCCGTCATCCCAGATCGCGATCAGTCCCAGATCCACCGTGGGCGCGAACACCGCGCTGCGCGTGCCGACCACCACTCGCGCCGAGCCACGCAACGCCGCGAGCCATCGCCGATAACGCGCGGCGGGCCCCAAACCCGCTGCCAGACCGACCGCTGAATCCCCCACCAGCCGAACACATTCCGCGAGCACGCGATCCAGATCCCGTTGATCGGGCACCATCAGAATCGCACTCTGCCCACGCCCGGCCACCACGGCTGCCAACTCCGCCAACCGCCGGGCCCAATCTTCCCCCGGCAACGCCTGCCAGGCCGCCCGCGGCCCCCTCCCCTGCCCGAGCGCGTTAACGAAAGCCGCGCCATGCACATAGCGCGCCCACGCCCCGAGGTCAACCACGTCGACGAGCGGTTCGGACGAATCCGTCTGCGCACCAATAGATTCAGCAGCCGAGAGCGCGGTTGCCGAGCCCGTTGAGTGCACCGACACTGTCCCGGCGACCGCGACGCGACGGTCCGCCAACGGCTCCACACTCGCACCGACTGCCAGCACATCATCGGACGTACCCGCATCCGAGGCGGCCGCACTCGAACCAGCCGGACCCAACCGCTCGCCCGCGACCTCACCAGTCGCCACATCACCCGACGCGGCCGCGACCTCCACGGCCCCGCCGGACCGATCGCCCGGATAGACCTGAGCCGTCACCGCGCCACCAGGGTTGCGTGCAGCTGCCGAGAGCACCTCCGCGACTCCAGAACGATCGCCCGCACCAACATCAGCCGCCGCCACATCGATAGCCGCACCTGGACGTGAGCCGGTCGCGGTACCCTCGGCCGCCCCAGAGCGATCACCCGCCTCCGTCCCAGCAGTCGTCACACCGCTCGGCGTAGCCGAATGTCCGGGGGTCGAGGGCTTCGCAGTCAGGCCCGAACGATCGCCTGGGTCGATTGCGGCCGGCGCCGGGTCAGGCTCGTTGCCCGAATTCGAATCGGTGTCGGCTGCCTGCGCTATGTGTACGGCCGCGGCAGGTTTCGCGCGGGATCGTACCGTCGCTGCGGGCCGGTTGGTCTCCGCTGAATCGGCTGGGCACGAATCCCCCTGCACTGCTTCGGTTTCCGTTACCTTCGACTTCTTCGTGTCGCCGGTCTCGGTGCGGGCGTGACGGGGTGGGATGGCTAGGCGCAGGACCTCGGCGCGAGTGCCCGCGTAGCGGGCGGCGACGGCTGTGGCCAGTTGCAGGATTTCGGGGGTGAGGACGCGTTCGGCCGAAACGATTCGGCCGAGGGTGACCAGTTTCCCGGAGTGGTCGCTATGGGCCAGGCGGGTCAGCAGGTAGCCGTCTACCAGGCGGCCCGCGAAACGGACACGGACTCGCACACCCGGTTGGGCGATCTCATCCAGCTCGGGCGGGACGAGATAGTCGAAGTCGCGGTCGAGGTGCGCGGGCGAAAGCAGCGGGAGAACCCGTGCGATGGGTCTTCCCGCCGCTGTCGAATCATGTGACACCCTGGCTCCTGTGGACGGCTGGTCCACAGGAGAGCCGGGAAGGTTCGCCGTGGGTTGGTTCACACGGGCCTGGTCGACCTACAGGCCGACGGTCGCGCGCAGCTTATCGGCGCGGTCGGTGTGCTCCCAGGGCAGATCGACGTCGGTACGGCCGAAGTGACCGTACGCGGCGGTCGGTGCGTAGATCGGGCGCAGCAGACCCAGGTCGCGAATGATCGCGCCCGGCCGCAGATCGAATACCTCGGTGATAGCCGAGGAAATACGTGTCGGGTCGACCTTCTCCGTGCCGAAAGTCTCGACGAACAGGCCGACCGGAGCCGCCTTGCCGATGGCGTAGGCGACCTGAACCTCGACCCGATCGGCGAGACCCGCCGCGACGACATTCTTGGCGACCCAGCGCATGGCGTACGCGGCCGAACGGTCCACCTTCGACGGATCCTTGCCGGAGAACGCGCCACCGCCGTGACGGGCCATACCGCCGTAGGTGTCGACGATGATTTTGCGACCGGTCAGGCCCGCGTCACCCATCGGTCCGCCGAGCACGAACTTACCGGTGGGGTTGACCAGCAACCGAATGCCCGAAGTGTCCAGGGTCGGCAGATCCAGATCCGCCAGCACCGAATCGACAACCTTCTCCCGGATGTCGGGAGTGAGCAGGTTGTCCAGATCGATATCGGCGGCGTGCTGGGTGGAGATGACGACGGTATCGAGCCGGACCGGACGGTCACCGTCATATTCGATGGTGACCTGGGTCTTGCCGTCAGGACGCAGGTACGGCAGCACACCGGACTTGCGGACCTCGGTCAGCCTGCGCGAGAGCCGGTGCGCCAGCGCGATCGGCAATGGCATCAGCTCGGGGGTGTCGACGGTCGCGTAACCGAACATCAGCCCCTGATCGCCCGCGCCCTGGCGCTCGATCTCGTCGTCGGACCCGGCGGTGCGCGCCTCGTGCGAGGTGTCCACGCCCTGCGCGATATCCGGGGATTGCGCGCCGATCGCGATGTTCACACCGCAGGAGTTTCCATCGAAACCCTTTGCGGAAGAGTCATATCCGATCTCGAGAACCTTCTCGCGGACGATTCGGGGAATGTCGGCGTAGGCCGATGTGGTGACCTCACCGGCGACGTGGACCTGACCGGTGGTGACGAGAGTTTCCACCGCGACGCGGCTGCGGGGGTCCTCGGTAAGCAACGCGTCGAGAATGGAATCGCTGATGGCATCACAGATCTTGTCCGGATGACCCTCGGTCACGGACTCACTGGTGAATAGCCGGCTGCCGGACGTGCGCACAGTTTTCCCTCTCCCTCAACGGGTTGCTCATATCGGATTGCGACAGTATCGAGATGCCGCTACCGCGCAACCCTTCATCTCAGACTATTCCAAACCACTGACGCGACGGGTTCGCTGACTGCCACTGTCCCAGACTATTCGGCCATCGATGCCTCGGACCGGAAGTTCGTCCCGACATCACGCCGATCGCCTGAACATCTGCACCATGAGCCCAACGGTCGAGGTCGACGATTGCCGCGACGCCGCAATCCGTACGACGTCGCAACCAGATTCGAACTAGCCACTGTGCACCGAATTGCTCAGCACGCCAATGCAACAGGCTACTCAACAGGCCGACGACCAAGCACGTCGACGCACCAGCGCCTCCGCACATCACCGCGCATCATTCGGCGCGCACAAACCTCAGCGCAGCAACGGACCGAGCGCGTCGAGCACCCGGCTCGCCAGCAGTGCCTTCGACCCGTGGTCGAGGGCTTGTTCGGCGCCGTCCGCGCCGAGCAGCCAGCCATCGTTGGTGTCGACCTCGAACGCCTTGCCTTCGCCGACCGCGTTCACGACCAGCAGATCGCAACCTTTGCGCGCCAGCTTGGCTCGCGCGTAGCCGAGTACGTCGCCCTGCTCGTCACCGGTCTCGGCCGCGAAGCCGACGATCGCGGTGCCGGGTAGTTGACCGTCACGTCTCGACTGAACCAGTCCGGCGAGAATGTCGTCGGTCTTGGTCAGCGGGATCGTGTCCGGCTCGCTCGCGCCCTTTTTGATCTTGGCCGCGGCCACGGACGTCGGCCGGAAATCGGCCACCGCCGCCGCCATGATCACCGCGTCCGCTCCGAGCGCATGCTTTTCCACAGCGGTCTTGAGCTGGTCGGCGGTGGTGATGTGCACCAGGTCGACGGCCGCGGGGGCGGCCATCTCGATGGTATTGCCCGCGATCAGCGTCACCTGGGCACCGCGTTGAGCGGCGACCCGGGCGAGCGCATAGCCCTGTTTGCCGGAGCTGCGATTACCCAGGAAACGCACCGGATCCAGCGGTTCCCTGGTGCCGCCCGCAGTGATCACCACACGGCGTCCTTCCAGGTCACGCGGGATCGCGTCGGCACGTTCGAGCAGCAACGTGGCCAGCCCGAAGATCTCCTCGGGTTCTGGCAATCGTCCGGGGCCGGTATCGGTGCCGGTGAGCCGGCCCGACGCGGGTTCCATGACGATCGCGCCGTGCGCACGCAGCGCCGCGACATTGGCGACGGTCGCCGGATGCTCCCACATCTCGGTATGCATCGCGGGTGCGAACAAAACCGGACATCGGGCCGTCAGCAACGTGGCGGTGAGTAGATCGTCGGCGCGGCCCTGTGCGGCGCGCGCCATCAAATCGGCGGTCGCCGGGGCAATGACCACGAGGTCCGCCTCCTGGCCGAGCCGCACATGGGGCACTTCGGGCACATCGCTGAACACATCGGTGTGCACCGGGTTGCCCGACAGCGCCTCGAATGTCGCCTTGCCGACGAATTGCAGTGCCGACTCGGTGGGGATCACCCGAACCTGGTGACCCGTCTCGGTGAATCGGCGCACGATCGAGCACGCCTTGTAGGCGGCGATGCCACCGCCTACGCCGACGACGATTCGTGTGGTCACTGACGCCTCCGGTGGCTGATCCGTGTAGTTCGCGCTGCCACAAACACGAAGCGGTGGCCTATTCGCCTTCGGTGTGCTCGAGCAGATCGGAGTGGATCTCGCGCATGGCAACCGAGAGCGGCTTCTCTTGCAGACCCGGCTCGACCAGCGGGCCTACGTACTCGAGAATGCCGTCGCCGAGCTGGTTGTAGTAGTCGTTGATCTGACGTGCCCGCTTGGCCGCGTAGATGACCAGGGCGTACTTGGACGAGGTGCGCTCGAGCAACTCGTCGATCGGCGGGTTGGTGAGGCCGATAGGAGTGTCGTATGCGGGCGCGGGCTTGGTGGCCGTACTGCTCACTAGGGGGGCTCCTGCGGGGTTAAGGGGTCACGAACTCGAATTTGTGCTAACGAACAACGATACCAACTGCTCACACGCGCTGGTCACCTCGTCGTTCACTATGACGATGTCGAACTCGTCACAGGCCGCCAATTCGGTCCTGGCGGTTTCCAGCCTTCGCTCGATCACTTCGGGTGATTCGGTCCCGCGCGACCGCAACCGGGCGACCAATTCGTCCCAGCTCGGAGGGGCGAGAAACACCAGTAGCGCCTCCGGAATGGCCTTGCGCACCGAGCGCGCGCCCTCGAGATCGACCTCGACGAGGACGGGCAGTCCGCCGGCCAGCGCCTCGCGCACCGGCCCCGCGGGGGTGCCGGAACGCTGTAGTCCTCCGTGAATGTCCGCCCACTCGAGCAATTCGTTCGCCTCGATCATGGCGTCGAACTCCGCTCGGGTGACGAACCGATAGTCCCGACCGTCGACCTCCCCGGGCCTGGGAGCCCGGGTCGTTGCCGACACACTGAAGACCAGGTGGGGCAGCCGCTCACGGACGCAGCGCACCACGGTGGACTTGCCCACGGCCGAGGGGCCGACCAGTACAACCAGTCGACCCTTCCGCGTGTGTCCGATCACCTTCGTTGTCAGGCGAAGTCGAATCGGGCGAGCAGCGCCTTGCGCTGCCGGTCACCCAGTCCGCGCAAACGCCGGGTGGGGGCGATCTCTAGTTCGCTCATGATCTCCGCCGCCTTGACCTTGCCCACCTTGGGCAGGGCCTCGAGCAGTGCCGACACCTTCATCTTGCCGAGAATCTCATCGGACTCGGCATCGGTGAGGACCTGCTTCAGGTCGGTGCCGCCACGCTTCAGGCGCTCCTTGAGCTCCGCCCGAGCACGGCGAGCGGCAGCCGCCTTCTCCAAAGCAGCGGCGCGCTGCTCGTCAGTCAGCTGGGGAAGGGCCACGGTTCCTCCGTCTCATTGTTCATTGCATTAACTACTGCCAGTAACCCAGCAGTCTCAGCGACCGTACCCACGACGTTGCGCGATTGCGAACCCACCCCCCAGGTCAGCGCATGATTCGCCGGTGCCGTAGGGGTGTGTCCGGCCGGATGCGTGCGCCTCCAGCGCCACCGCGCGGATCGTTTCGCCGCAGCACTGAAAGGTGCCGCCAGCAGGGCTTTTTCGGTCACCTGCTCGGTTTGCGGGACAGTTGCGGAGATGAGTTGCGTCCGCTCAGCAACCAGGCACGTGCCCGACCAGGAAGTTTCTAGAGATTTCCCGCGTGTCGCCTTAACTTTCCGCGTGTCGGATCCATCCGGACCGGCCGATGACGCGAGCGAACCATAGACGCGCCTACCGCAACACAGGCCACGACGGTCCCGCACGACACCCAGTGCCTCTTAAAGAGGCCCAGAAACCACTCAGGGACCCGCGACCGCCACGGTGCACCTCTTTGCCGCAGACGGCGCGGCAGACAACTCTGCCGCCGCGTGTGGGTCTGAAAACCTGTCGTGGACGGGCAGAGAGAGCATCACGCCTGCAGGAAGCCGAACTCCTCCTGAAGCGCGCCGACCTTGGCACGTAGTGCCGACACAGCCGGTCCGGCGCGCAGCACCTCACGTGACACGGCCGGAACCACCGCACGCAGCATCGGCCCGGAAACCAATGCGCGCACGGATTCCGGGCCACCACCCTGGGCTCCGACACCCGGCATCAGAACCGGTCCGTTGAGGTTCGAAAGATCGGGGGCCTCGGCCAATGTCGCGCCGACCACCACACCGACCGAACCGAATTCGTGGCCGGCATTGCGCGCGGCGGCCTCGTCGACCATGGTCTGGGCGAGCGTGCGACCGTCGGCGGCAAACGCCCGCTGCACCTGCGCGCCTTCGGGATTCGACGTCGCGGCCAGCACGAAGACACCGCGGCCGTTTCCGTCCGCCAGCGTCAAAGCCGGTGCAAGCGAGCCGAATCCGAGATAGGGCGAGACGGTGACGGCATCGGAACCGAGCGGGCCGTCACCGAGCCAAGTGCGGGCATAGGCGTCCATGGTGGAGCCGATGTCGCCGCGTTTGGCATCCGACAGCACCAGGGTGCCCGAGGAGCGCAGCACCTCGATGGTGCGCTCCAGCACCGCGATTCCGCCGGAACCATAGGCTTCGAAGAAGGCGACCTGGGGCTTGATCAGCGCGACCGTGCCATCGAATGCTTCGACGCAGATCTCGGCGAACTTCTCGACACCCTCGACATCGTCGGTCAAACCCCAGGCCGTGAGCAGTTCGGGATGTGGGTCGATGCCGACGCACAACGGACCGAAATGGTGCATCGAGTGCCGCAGCCGGTGCCCGAACGTTTTCATGGATCTCCTGTGTCCGGCGGGGTTTCCTCGTCAGCCCCGCAGTGCCGAGTGCAGCTCCTGCAAGGACCGCACCCCGATTCCGCCGTTGATGCTCGCCTCGATGCCCTGCACGGCCGCGGCGGCGCCCTGCACGGTGGTGATGCACGGAATGTTCACACCAACTGCGGCGGTACGGATTTCGTAGCCGTCAACGCGCGGCCCGGAATTGCCGTAGGGGGTGTTGAACACCATGTCGACCTCGCCGTCGCGAATCTGCTCGACGATCGTCGCCAGTGGCGCTTCACCATTGACCGCCTCCGGTTCCGGATCGGAGTGTTTGCGCACCTGTTCGCACGGAATTCCGTTACGGCGCAGCATTTCCGCCGTGCCCTCGGTGGCCAGGATGCGGAATCCCAGGTCGTGCAGGCGCTTCACCGGAAACACCATGGCCCGCTTGTCCCGGTTGGCGATCGAGACGAATACAGCGCCTTCGGTGGGCAGCGAGCCGTATGCGGCGGCCTGGCTCTTGGCGAATGCCGTGCCGAAATCGGCGTCGATGCCCATCACCTCGCCGGTGGACTTCATTTCCGGCGAGAGCAATGAATCCACGCCGGTGCCGTCGGCGCGGCGGAAACGGTGGAACGGCAGCACCGCTTCTTTCACCGCGACCGGGGCATCCAGCGGAACATGCCCGCCGTCGCCCTCGCTCGGCAGCATGCCCTCCTTGCGAAGTTCGGCAATGGTGGCGCCCATGGTGACTCGCGCGGCCGCCTTGGCCAGCGGAACTGCCGTCGCCTTGGAGACGAACGGAACGGTCCGGCTGGCACGAGGATTCGCCTCGAGCACGTAGAGCACGTCGTCCTTGAGCGCGTACTGCACATTCAGCAGGCCCTTGACACCGATCCCCTTGGCCAGCGCGATCGTCGACCGGCGCACCGCCTCGATATCACTGCGGCCCAACGTAATCGGCGGCAGTGCGCAGGCCGAGTCACCGGAGTGGATGCCCGCCTCTTCGATGTGCTCCATCACGCCGCCGAGGTAGACCTCGTCGCCATCGCACAGTGCGTCGACGTCGATCTCGATGGCATCCTCGAGGAAACGGTCGACCAGCACCGGATGTTCGGGGCTGAGCTCGGTCGCCCGGGAGATATAGCCCTCCAGGGACTGCTCGTCATAGACGATCTCCATGCCGCGCCCACCGAGCACGTAGGACGGGCGCACCAGCACCGGGTAGCCGATGCTCGCGGCGATCTTCTTGGCCTGCGTGAAGGTGGTCGCGGTGCCGTACTTCGGCGCGGGCAGGCCCGCGGCGACCAGTACGTCACCGAATTCGCCACGGTCCTCGGCCAGATCGATGGCCGCGGCACTCGTGCCGACCACCGGGACACCCGCGTCGGTGAGTCGTTGCGCCAGCCCGAGCGGGGTCTGCCCGCCGAGCTGCACGATGACGCCGGCGACGGTGCCGGATTCAGTTTCGGCGTGATAGACCTCGAGCACGTCCTCGAAGGTCAGGGGCTCGAAGTAGAGCCGGTCGGCGGTGTCGTAGTCGGTGGAAACGGTCTCCGGATTGCAGTTGACCATGACGGTCTCGTACCCGGCCTGCGACAGCGTCAGCGCAGCGTGCACACACGAGTAGTCGAATTCGATGCCCTGACCGATCCGGTTCGGGCCGGACCCGAGGATCAACACCTTCTCGCGCTCACGTTGCGGCGCGACCTCGGATTCAGCGCCGGGATCGAGCTCGTAGGACGAGTAGTGATACGGCGTCTTGGCCTCGAATTCGGCAGCGCAGGTGTCGACAGTCTTGAAGACCGGACGGATCCCGAGCCGGTGGCGCAGTGCACGCACGCCGGTCTCACCCGCGAGTTCGGGACGCAATGCGGCGAGCTGACGATCGGACAGTCCATAGTGCTTGGCCCGGCGCAACAGCGGCTCGTCCAGCACCGGCGAGTCGATGATCTCCTGGCGCAGTTCGACCAGGCCGGCGACCTCGGCGACGAACCACGGGTCGATGCCGGAGGCGAGCGCGACGTCTTCGATGCTCGCGCCGTAGCGCAGCGCCCGCTCGACCTGGTAAATGCGCCCTTCGGTCGGCGTGCGCAGATCCTCGAGGATCGCCTCGATCGCCGCTGCGGTATCGCCGTCGACCGGCGCCCACTTGCCGTCTTCCTGGGTCCAGAAGCTCGCGGCCTTGGTCTCCAGCGAGCGCAGCACTTTACCGAGTGCCTCGGAGAAGTTGCGGCCCAACGACATTGCCTCGCCGACCGACTTCATGGTGGTGGTCAGCGTGGCATCGGCGCCGGGGAACTTCTCGAACGCGAACCGCGGCGCCTTGACGACCACATAGTCGAGGGTCGGCTCGAAACAGGCCGGGGTTTCCTTGGTGATGTCGTTGACGATCTCGTCGAGGGTGTACCCGATGGCCAGCTTGGCGGCGATCTTGGCAATCGGGAAACCCGTTGCCTTGGAAGCCAATGCGGACGAGCGCGAGACGCGCGGGTTCATTTCGATGACGATCAGGCGGCCGTCGGCGGGGTCCACCGCGAACTGGATGTTGCAGCCACCGGTATCGACGCCGACCTCCCGCAGGATGTCGATGCCCAGGTCACGCAGCTTCTGGTACTCACGGTCGGTGAGGGTCATGGCCGGTGCGACGGTTACCGAATCACCGGTGTGCACGCCCATGGGGTCCACGTTCTCGATCGAGCAGACCACCACAACGTTGTCGCGGCTGTCGCGCATGAGCTCGAGCTCGAATTCCTTCCAGCCCAGAATGGATTCCTCGATCAGCACGTTCGCGGTCGGCGAGGCCGCGAGGCCACCGCCGGCGATGCGGTCGAGATCCTCGTCGTTGTAGGCCATGCCGGAGCCGAGGCCGCCCATGGTGAACGACGGCCGCACCACAACCGGGAACCCGAGTTCGGCGACGGTGGCGCGCACCTCGTCCATGGTGTGACACACCGCCGAGCGGGCGCTCTCACCGCCGACCTTGGCGACAATGTCCTTGAACTTCTGGCGGTCCTCACCGCGCTGGATCGCGTCGAAGTCGGCGCCGATCAACTCGACGTTGTACTTCTGCAGCACACCGCGCTCATGCAGGGCCACAGCTGTATTCAGCGCGGTCTGGCCGCCGAGGGTGGCGAGAATCGCATCGGGACGCTCTTTTTCGATGACCTTCTCGACGAACTCCGGCGTAATCGGTTCCACATAGGTGGAATCCGCGAACTCGGGGTCGGTCATGATGGTCGCCGGGTTGGAGTTCACCAGCGACACTCGCAGCCCCTCGGCCCGCAGCACCCGGCACGCCTGGGTGCCGGAGTAGTCGAACTCGCAGGCCTGGCCGATAACGATCGGGCCCGAGCCGATCACCAGGATGTGGCGTAGGTCCTCGCGGCGTGGCATCAGGCTCCTTCCATGAGACCGGCGAAACGGTCGAAGAGATAAGCGGCGTCATGGGGTCCGGCGGCGGCTTCCGGGTGGTACTGCACGGAGAACGCGCGGCCGTCGATCAGGCGAACACCTTCGACGGTGCCGTCGTTGGCGCAGACATGGCTGACCTCGGCGCGGCCGAAAGGCGTGTCGAACTGCTCCCCCGCCGCACCCTCGAGGGCGAAGCCGTGGTTCTGCGCGGTGATCGAGATGCGACCGGTCTCCCGCTCGACGACCGGGATATTGATGCCGCGGTGGCCGAACTTCATTTTGTAGGTTTTGCGACCGAGTGCCCGGCCCAGGATCTGGTTGCCGAAGCAGATGCCGAACAGCGGTACGCCTTTTTCCAGCACGCCCTGGGTGATCGCGACGGCACCGTCCTGGGTGGCCGGGTCGCCGGGGCCGTTGGACAGGAACACCCCGTTGGGGTTCAGTTCCAAGATCTGATCGAGGGAGGTGTTCGACGGCACCACATGCACCCGCATCCCGCGCTCGGCGAACATGCGTGGCGTGTTGGTTTTGATGCCGAGGTCAACCGCGACCACGGTGAACCGCGGGTCGCCGGCCGGCTCGATGGTGTAGAGCGATTCGGTGCTGACCTCCTCGGCCAGATCGGCGCCCAGCATCGAAGCCTGACCGTTCACCCTGGTGCGCAACTCGTCGTCGCCGGCAAGCGCGGCGCCGGAGAAGATGCCCGCCTTCATCGAGCCGCGGGTGCGCAGATGACGCACGAGCGCGCGGGTATCGATGCCCGCGATACCGACGACATGCTGGCGCTGCAGTGCGTCGGGCAGTGTGCCGGTGGCGCGCCAGTTCGAGGCGCGCCGTGCCGGGTCGCGCACGACGTAGCCGGCGACCCATATCTTCGAGGACTCGTCATCCTCGTCGTTCCAGCCGGTGTTGCCGATCTGCGGGGCAGCGGCCACCACGATCTGGCGGTGGTAGCTGGGGTCGGTCAGGGTCTCCTGATAGCCGGTCATCGCGGTGCAGAACACCGCCTCACCGAGCGTCTCGCCGACGGCGCCGTAGGCGGAGCCCCGGAAAACCCGGCCGTCCTCCAGCACCAGAGCCGCTGCGTCTGGCCCACTCATTCGTCTTCTCCCGTCTTCGTCCTGGTCGGATCCGCTCGCCACGCCGGGTAGACCGACTTGTCGTCGCCTCGGAAACCGGTATCGATCTCGGTTCCCGTCGGCAGCTTCCAGCGAATTACCAGCACACCATCTTCCGTCATAACCTTGCCCGCGTGGCCGCGTTCGGTGCGCACGGCGGTAATGGATTCCTGCGGAATCCAGATCGCCGTCGCACCATCACGTTCGAGCAGAATTCCGCGTTCGAACCTGGTCAGTTCCGCCGTAGCCCGGAAGCCCAAGTCGCCCACCGCGATCCGGTCCTGCCAACTGGGCGCCAAGGTGCTGCCGAGATACATACCGGTGGTCGGCTCCAGCAGTTGCGCGCCGCAATCGGTGGGCACACCGGGTAGGTCACCGATACTGGCCGCCTGCCGCGCGGCGCGATTGCGCCAGCCGCGGTACATCAGCCAACTACACAGGGCGAACAGCACCAGCAGCCCGATGACCCAGAGCGTTCTTTCCACCTACCGCCCCTCCTGAATGTTCCCCACGGCCTTGCCGTCGCGGGCAGTGACCCGGCCCCGCAGCAACGTCGTTGTCACTCGCGCCGGGAACGTCATCGC
>NZ_JAJFZM010000004.1 GCF_020733705.1 Nocardia australiensis | reverse complement strand
TTTCACAGTGGCGCGACCGCACCGGAGTTGCACCGGTTTCCTCATCGCCCGCCGAGCAACCAGATGTTACCGGCAGCCGCGGGCGTGCCGACCACACCCCTGACGCCGCGTCGGCGCGCAGCGACAACCGACGGCTATCCGGTAGGCACCTGCGAGCAGGAAATCGCCGACGATACGGGCACAGTCAGCTCCGGCGATGTGCGGCAGCCCGGTCAGCCTGGGGTACCCCGAGTTGAGCTCGTACCAGAGGCATATCGAATTCGCCGTGCCGCGCACGTACGCCGGACTCGCCGCTATCACTGCTGACCGGAGTTCGGTCGCATCGTTATTCGGGTGCACGGCAATAGCGTCGGTATGCGGTGACAAGCGGTCGGGTCGGAGATCCACGTGATGCATGACGTCCAGATTGTCGAGGCCGACGACCCGGTCGCGGGCGGTGTGCTGAGTGACTACTCGAATGCAACGGGGGTGAGCACCGAGCGCGCCGCGCGGCGGGTCGTAGGCTGGTTGAGGTCATGACACGAACCACTCCAGACTCCTGCCCCGGTGTCCTGCGGCTGCATCAAGCCGCCGACGGGCCGCTGGCTCGCATTCGGCTACCCGGCGGGCAATTATCATCGCAGCAACTACAGGCCCTGGCCGAGGCCGCGCGGGAGTTGGGCGACGGAAACATCGAACTCACCTCGCGCGGCAATGTGCAATTGCGGCGCGTCGGTGACGCACAAGCGCTGACCGCTCGGCTGGAATCCGCCGGATTGCTGCCCAGCCACACTCACGAGCGGGTGCGCAATATCGTCGCCTCGCCGATGTCGGGCCGCATGGGCGGCTTGGCCGATGTACATGGACTCGTCCGAGCGCTCGACACGGGTCTGCGTGCTTCCGCACGCCTGGCGCAGTTGCCCGGTCGCGTGCTGTTCACCCTCGATGACGGCCGGGGCGATGTCAGCGTTCTCGGCGGCGATATCGGTGTACATGCTACTGCCGCAGACGAATTCGCCGTGCTACTGGCCGGAGGCGACACCGGAATACGGGTGTCGGCGGCAGCAGCGGTCGACGTCATGCTCGCCGCCGCACACGGATTCCTCGAACTGAGCTCTGGGCAGTGGCGCTTGCATGAGGTGGACGGTGGCGCCGAACGCGTCGCCGATCTGCTCGGGCTCGGTCGTGACGCGCAACGTCTGGAACTCGATGCGTCCCACGACATCCCGATCGGCTGGCTCGACCAGGACGACGGCCTGGTCAGCCTCGGCGCGGGTATCCGGCTCGGCTCGCTATCCGCGCGCACCGCGGAATTCATCGCCGCCATCGATCGCCCCGTGCTGATTACGACGTCGCGCAGTCTCCTCATCACGGATCTGGCGGATTGGCCCGCCGAGCAGGTGGTCCGGGTACTCGCCCCGATGGGACTGATCTTCGACGCCAATTCGCCCTGGCTGCAGGTCAGCGCGTGCGCGGGTCGCCCCGGATGCGCGAAGTCCGTCACCGATGTCCGCAGCGATCTCACCGCCGCGGTCGAGTCCGGCCGGGTACGTCCCGCCGAGACCACGGCTATCGCGGCCATGAGCCCGCTGGTCGCGGCCGGCGAGGTGACAGTATCCGGACGGCAGCACTGGTCCGGCTGTGACCGTCGATGTGGCAAGCCGCGCGGCACGGTGGCCGAGGTGGTCGCCACTGCGGACGGCTACCGCATCGACTGAACAGCACCACACGGAAGGTCCGCCGGCGTGCTCAGCCGGTTCACGCCGCCGCGCTCGGCTCGCTTCGCGGGTCATCGTGGATTTCCAAGGTGCAGCATTTGACGCCGCCGCCGGCCTTGAGCAGCTCGGACAGATCGAGCCCGACCGGGTTGTAGCCGTTTGCCCGCAGGGTCGCGATCAGGTCGGTGGCCTTGTCGCTGAGGAAAACGTTGTGTCCGTCGCAGACACCGTTCAATCCGAGCACCACCGCGTCCGCATCGGTGGCCACGATCGCATCCGGGTAGAGCTCGGCCAGCATGGCCCGGCTCGCCGCGCTGAACGCGGGCGGGAAGTAGGCGATATTCGCGTCGTCGAGCACCATCATCGCGGTGTCGAGGTGATAGAACCTCGGATCGACCAGTTCCAGAGACACCACCGGCAAGTCGAAGAAGCGCGCGACTTCTCGATGCGCCGCGAGCGAACTACGGAATCCCGTGGCCGCGAGAATATGCTCGCCGACGAGCAGGAAATCGCCCTCGCCCTCATTGATTTCCTGCGCGCAGGCCAGTTCGAACCGCTCTCGCTGCGTGAACCACTGGTGATAGGCGGGCCCCTCGGCCGCGCGTTCGGGATGGGTGAAGCGTGCCGATAGTGCCCGATCCCCCACCACGAGACCACTATTCGCGGCGAACACCATATCGGGCAGGCCCGGCTCGCCGGGAACGAGATCGACGTGGTGTCCGTATTTCTCGAAGGTCGAACGCAGGGTCTCCCATTGAGAGAGGGCCAGCGCGCGATCTACCGGTTCGGCCGGGTTCATCCACGGATTGATCGAATAGCAGACTTCGAAATGGTCCGGACGGCACATGACGAAATGTCGTGGTGCGGGCTGCCGCGCGGCGGCTGGCCCGGGCTGGCGGGCGGCTGAGGAGGTCAACGTATCTCCCGGTGTCGGCGCGAATCGTTCGGCTGATTCGACGGTAATTCGCCTACTATTGCGTCGGAAACAATGATTCATTGCACAGTTCGCCTGAACTGTGGCGAATCATTGCGTCAACTGAGAACGGATGTGGTTGTGGACGACATCGACCGGCGCATTCTCGCCCATTTGCTGCGGCAGGCGCGCGCCTCGTTTCAGGAGATCGGCGCGAAGATCGGCCTCTCGGCGCCCGCCGTCAAACGCCGAGTCGACAAAATGGTCGCCAGCAAACAGATCACCGGCTTCACCGCCCTGGTGAACCCGGCCGCACTCGGCTGGACCACCGAGGCGTATGTCGAGGTCTATTACCGCGACAACATCACGCCGTCCGAGTTGCGCCGCAGCTTGGAGCCGATTCCGCAGGTGGTGGGTGTCTGGACGATCGCGGGCGAGGCCGACGCGCTGGTGCATGTGATGGCGACCGATATGGCCGAGATCGAGTCGACCGTCGAGCGGATTCGGGAGAACAGCCGCGTCGGCCGCACCCGTAGCTCGATCGTGATGTCGCGAATTCTGGAGCGTCCGAGGACCTGACGCCGAGCGCGGTCGGCCGACCGATCGACTCCCGATACGTCCAACTAGGCTGATCGCCATGTCCGACTTGCGTTCCAGCTACCTCACCGATGGGGCCGAGATCTATCGGCGTTCTTTCGCAACGATTCGCGCGGAGGCGGAGCTGGACCGGTTTCCGCCGGATGTGGCGCAGGTGGTCGTCCGGATGATCCACGGTTGCGGGCAGGTGGATCTCGCGCGGGACGTGGCCTTTTCGACCGGTGTGGTGGCCGCGGCGCGGGCCGCGCTGCGGGCGGGCGCACCTATTCTGTGCGACGCGAATATGGTCGCCTCGGGGGTGACGCGCAAGCGGCTGCCCGCCGACAATGCCGTGATCTGCACGCTCGCCGATCCGCGTGTACCGGAACTTGCCGCAGCGCTGGACAATACTCGCTCGGCCGCCGCGCTGGAGCTGTGGCGCGACCGGCTCGATGGTGCGGTTGTCGCGATCGGTAACGCGCCCACCGCGCTGTTCCATCTGCTGGACATGCTCGAGGCGGGTGCGCCGCGGCCGGCGGCCATCCTCGGTATCCCGGTCGGATTCATCGGTGCCGCCGAATCCAAGGACGCGCTGATCGACTTCGACGGCATCGAGTACCTGACCGTACGCGGCAGGCGTGGCGGTAGCGCCATTACCGCGTCGGCACTGAATGCGATTGCGAGCGAACAGGAATGACCGAGAGCACGGGCCACGGCAAACTGTGGGGCATCGGGCTCGGCCCCGGCGACCCAGAATTGGTGACGGTGAAGGCTGCGCGGATCATCGGCGCGGCCGATGTGATCGCCTTCCATAGCGCACAGCACGGACGCAGCATCTCGCGCGCGATCGCCGCCCCCTACCTGCGCGCCGGACAGCTCGAGGAACACCTCGTCTACCCGGTCACCACCGAGACGACCGAACATCCCGGCGGCTATCAGGGCGCTATCGACGAGTTCTACGAGCAGGCCGCACAGCGGTTGGCCGTGCACCTCGCCGCGGGCCGATCCGTCGCACTACTCGCAGCGGGCGACCCATTGTTCTACAGCTCCTACATGCACATGCACCGTCGGCTCGTCGACCGCTTCGACACCGAAATCATTCCCGGCATCACCTCCGTCAGCGCTGCCTCGGCCGCACTCGGCACCCCGCTGGTCGAGGGCGAGCAGGTCCTCACCGTCCTGCCGGGCACCATGCCCACCGATGAGCTCACCCGCCGCCTGCGCGACACCGATGCCGCCGCCATCATGAAACTCGGCCGCACCTATCCCGGTGTGCGCCAGGCACTCTCGGACTCCGGCCGACTAGACGACGCCTACTACATCGAGCGCGCCAGCTCGAACCGCGAGCGCGTGCTGGACGCCGACGACGTCGACGACGCCGAGGTCCCCTACTTCGCCATCACCCTCGTACCGGGCCCCCGCCCGACAACCCCACTGCGCCATGCCAACCGTGCGCAGGCGCAACAGCAGGCCGACATCCCTGTGAACGTCCATGGCCCCGCAAGCGCCGACAACCCCGCGACCTCCGAATCCCCCACCGGTGCCGACAACCTTGCGAGCACCGAACCGCCTTGGCATGCAACGACTTCGGAACCCACCGACGGCGCATCGGCTGGCCCGTTATCGGCCACATACTCGGCGAACTCCGATCGGTCCGGGACAACACAACAGTCCGGCGCCGGACAATCGGCAATGGCCGGCAGCCCCAACACCGTGCACGGCCAGGCGGGTGAGGTCGTCGTGATCGGCCTCGGCCCCGGTTCGGCGGACTGGACCACGCCGGAGGTGCGGCAAGCGCTGTCGGAGGCGACGGATCTCGTCGGCTACACCACCTACATCAATCGGGTGCCGCTACGCCCGGGGCAGCGCAGGCACCCCAGCGACAATCGCGTCGAATCCGAACGTGCCGCCATGGCACTGGATTTGGCCAAACAGGGAGCGCGGGTCGCGGTTGTTTCCTCGGGTGATCCCGGCGTGTTCGCCATGGCCGCGGCGGTCGTCGAGGAATCCGCTGATCCGCAGTGGGATGGTGTGCCGGTACGGGTACTGCCCGGGGTGACCGCGGCCAATGCCGTCGCCAGCCGCGTCGGCGCGCCGCTCGGCCACGACTACGCCATGATCTCGTTGTCGGACCGGCTCAAGCCGTGGGAAGTTGTCGCACAACGACTCTCGGCAGTAGCCGCCGCCGATATGGCAATCGCTATCTACAACCCGGCTTCCTCTCAACGCACCTGGCAGGTCGCGGCAATGCGGGATCTACTGCTCGAGCACCGCAAACCCGATACCCCGGTGGTGCTCGGCCGCGATGTCGGCGGCCCCACCGAATCCGTCCGCGTTGTCGCATTGTCCGAACTGGACCCAGCCGAGGTCGACATGCGCACGCTGCTCATCATCGGCGCTTCTACCACCGCTTCGATCGACACCGACCACGGCACTCGGGTGTACACGTCGCGCCGCTATCAGCGCTGATAGCCGCCAGCGCCGCACCCTGAGAGCCGGTCGCAGGCCGAGAACCAGACGTACCTCCGGAAACCGGTCGTGCGCCGGGAGCCGATCGTACCCTTCGGAACTCGGTCGCACTCCGCCACCGCGCTCAACATTACGACTCGCTCCACCAGGTCCGGGTGACGGGCCGCCATCGCCATCGCGGTGCGTCCTCCGGCCGAAACGCCGACGACCGCAGCGCCATCGCCCCGGACCAACCGATACTCGACCGCACCAGCGGCCAGATCCGCGACCTGCGTGGGACATTCAACACCAGTCATGACACACGTGATGACCCTGCGGCGCCGAAACCGCACCGCCTCGAACATCTCACCATCCCTGGCCATGCGGAGTGTCACCTTGCTCGGTGCAGAGAAGAGCCTCGAGCCGAAGGAAGGCTTCGCGCACCGGGGTCCTGGACATGGCGAGATCGGCGGCGATCTCGCCCTCGCTAATCAGTTCGCCACCCGGTAGCGCGCCCGAGAGAATGCGTTCCCTCACCTCACGAAAAGGCCTGATCCGCCGGTGAATACGTATAGAAACAAGTTGTAACTGAATAGTTCATAAATGAGCGTCACAGTTGCCATCTGTTCACCAATTCATATAACGTTCCACTATGGAACGTTGGTGATCGAGCTAGAAGGGAGTTGTCCTTTGGCGAACACTGCCACCCGACGCAAGCCGCTGAATTCCACGGCTGCGTCGCTGCTCGGATTCCTGCATGAGGGCCCCATGTCCGGATGGGACTTGGTATCCATGGCACAGGATCGGATCGGCGATTTCTGGACGATCACCCAAAGCCAGGTTTACCGGGAGCTGGGCACCATGGACGCGACCGGATTGGTTGAAAAGGGCGAGACCGGCGCAAGGGAGCGGACACCGTACCGAATCACCGATGCCGGTCGTGCGGCATTTCTGGAGTGGATCGCGCGCGACCCGGGTGGCGAAACGATCCGCGTGCCACTGCTACTCACCCTGTCGTTCGGTGAACATCTCGACCGCACTCACCTCGATCGGATCATCACTGCCAACCGGGATATTCACCAGCAGCGCCTCACCCGCTATCTCGGTGAGGACTGCACGGGGATGGCGCCGCACCAGCGCGCCACCCTCGAATTCGGCATCGGTTACGAACGTGCGGTGCTCGATTGGTTCGACCGCTTGCCGGAATTGCTGAGCGACTGATTACCGGACACCCGCTGCCGCATACCTTTTCGCGCGAAGTCGGTCACCGCGCGCGGGAGCGACTCAGCCGCGCCCACGTTGCGCACACAACCAGGCCCAAGTCTCCGACACAGTCTCGGACATGATCGCGTCCCGAGGAAGCGCCGGACGATCGATCATGACGACCGGAATGCCCGCCGCCCGCGCGGCGACAAGCTTCGCATCGGTCTGATCACCGCCACTGTCTTTGGTGACGAGTACGTCGATGCGATGACGTCCCAGTAACCGCGATTCGTCCTCGACCTCGAAAGGACCACGCGCGAGCAATAATTCACGCTTCGGCGGCAGCGCACCCTCGGGCGGGTCGATGGCGCGGATAAGAAACCACTGCTCTGTCTGTTCAGCGAAGGCACCGACACCCTGGCGTCCGATCGTCAGGAACACCCGATCCCCCAGTCCCGCAACGGTTGTCGCCGCAGCAGCGAGATCGGGTACCCGGATCCATCGGTCGCCCGGCCGCTGCGACCAGCCGGGCCTGCGCACATGCAGCAGCGGCAGCCCGGCGTCGGCGGCGGCACGCGCCGCGTTCGCGCTGATGGTCCGCGCGAACGGATGGGTCGCGTCGACCACGGCGTCGATATTGCTGGCTACCAGCCATTGCCGTAATCCATCGGCACCCCCGAAGCCACCGACACGCACCGCGCCCTCCGGCAACCGTGGGTCGCGAACACGTCCGGCGAGCGCGGAGACGATATCGAATCCGCGCTCGTCGGAGGCGATGTGGGCGAGCTCCCTGGCTTCCTGGGTGCCGCCCAGTATCAGAATCTTCAGGGCTGGCCGCTGAAGTAGGCGACGCCCGCGTCGATCAGGTTCGGACCCCCCGCGATGAGCAGACCGACGAGGGCGCCGATCGGCAGACCTACGCCAAGGAAGAAGAACCCGATGATGCCGCCGATAAGGGCACCCAGCGACGCGCGCTGCAGTTCGGCGAAGAACCGGTCCTGCGAGGCGCCGATCTCCGTGGCAGACAGACCGGACGCGACAGGCTTGATGTCCGGGGTCAGCGTCAGCCGCTGTCCCGTCGCGTCGATGGCGGCCGCGATCGGAATGAGCGGGCCGTCAGCGACTTTCGCCGCCAACGGCACCGAGCCGACAACGTTGCCTGCCTCGTTCTTCACCGACACCGCCTTCTGGTCGGCGTCGAGACTGAACGCACCACCGGTCAGGGTGGTGACGATGGACTTGTTGCCGTCAACCAATTGCACGGCGTAGTTCACGCCCTGGTCTTCACCTTTGACAGTCGGTGAGGTGGCCTCCCCCTGCACCGCGGGTATCGGCGCCGGTGCCGCGGGAGCGGCGTTAGTGGTACCGGTTGCGATACCGGTGGCGGCGACAGCCATCAGCGCGGTAGCGGCGAACTTCTTGTACTTCATATATCTCCCAGATCAGGAATCGGATTTCCGATAACAATCGGATCTCGGGCACCGACCCTACCTGTTCACCTCGGTCTGCATCCCCTCCGATGGAGGTGGTCACGGCTCTGCTTTGACGACCGTCCACTGCGTCACCGGCAGTTGCGGGCGCCAGGCCGTGAACCCGCCGAGCGCCCCGGCTCGGTAAATTTGAAACTTCCGCAGTTCACCGCCGTGCGTAGCGGCCCAGGTGAGCAGCAATGCCTCCGACTCGGCGGTCACCGCATTCGCGACCATCCGGCCGCCGTGGCGTAATTGCGCCCAGCATGTCTCGAGCAGGCCATCCTGGGTTAGTCCGCCACCGACGAAAATCGCGTCGGGCGCGACTGATTCGGCGGGGTCGACCACAGTCGCACACATCTCCCCGAGCACGACAATCTGTGGAACCCCTAGGGCAACAGCATTATCGGCGATCTGACGCCTCCGGTTCTCGACCCGCTCGAACGTGACCGCCCGGCAACTCGGATGGGTACGGCACCATTCGATCGCGATACTGCCCGAGCCTCCGCCGACATCCCACAGCAACTCGCCGGGCGCGGGTGCGAGTGCGGACAGCGTCAGCGCCCGGACTTCGGACTTCGTGAGCTGGCCGTCGCCCCGGTACACCGCGTCAGGCAGGCCCGGGGTTCTTGTCGTACGCGTATGTGCCGCATCCGCGACGCAGTCGATTGCCACGATGTTCAACCGATCGACCGCGAGAAGATCCCACCTGCGCGCCTCGGCAGTACGGATCGTTTCGGCGACGCCGCCCAACCGGGCGAGCACCGTCATAGTCGACGCACCGAAACCATTGTCGCGCAACAGCTCCGCGACGAGACCCGGCGTATGTTCATCGGCGCTGAGCACGAGTATCTTGCGACGGTCCGCCAATTCCGCCAATACCGTCGCCACCGGACGCCCCACCGCACTGACGGTCGACACTTCGGCCAGCGCCCAGCCCAATCGAGCGCACGCGAGCGACGCCGATGACGGCTGCGGCAGCACCCGCAGAGCCCCTGGCCCCAACAATCGAGCCAACGTCACCCCGATGCCGTAGAACATAGGGTCCCCGCTGGCCAGCACACAGATCCGCGCATCGGCATACTGCTCGAACAGCCGAGGCAACGCGGGCACCAACGGAGACGGCCACCCGACCCGCTCGGCCGCCACCTCCTCGGGTACCAACCCCAACTGACGCCCGGACCCGAACAACACCTCGCATCCCGCGATGGCCTCGCGTGCCGCCCGCCCGAGCCCATCCCACCCATCGGCTCCGATCCCCACCACCACCGCGACCGGCCAGCGACCACGCCAATCAGCAACACCGGCAACCTGTTTCGTGGCACCGATCGCGCGTTCGACCGTCGTACCCGCACCGAGCATCGCCTCGGCCGCATTCGATGCCGGTGAACCACCTTCGCCGACAATGCCTTTCACATCCGTCCGGTCCGTTGACTCGGCCGGCTCTCGACACCCCCCGGTAGCGTCCGGACGGTCGACGTTCGATCGCGAATGTGGCTCGGTCACCGTGGCATCCGCCGCCAGACAGCTTGCGGGAGCAGGCCGAGAGCAAAGAACATCGGCTGCAGGGCGCGGGGCACCCACACTCGGCCCGCGCGACGGCGCAGGCCGTTGACGACGGCGGCCGCGACCTGGTCCGGGGTGCTCGACAGTGGCGCCGGGTCCATCCCCTCGGTCATGCGTCCGACCACAAAGCCCGGCCGGACCAGCAGCAGGTGAACTCCGCTGCCGTACAAGGCATCCGCGAGCCCGCTCGCGAAGCCGTCCAGCCCGGCTTTGGCCGACCCGTACACGTAGTTGGCCCGCCGAACCCGCGCACCCGCGACCGAACTGAACACCACGATCTGGCCGTCACCCCTGACGCGCATCAGATTCGCCAACGTAGTAAGCACACTGATCTGCGCCACGTAGTCGGTGTGCACCACCGCGATCGCATGGTCAGGATCCCGCTCCGCACGATCCTGATCTCCCAGCACACCGAACGCGAGCACCGCCACCCCGAGCCCGCCGTGCTCGGCGGTGACCTTCTCCAACAGCGCGGGATGACTCGCTGTGTCATCGGCATCGAACTCGACGCAGTGCACCGCCGTCGCGCCCGCCGCCGACACCGCGGCAGCCTCGTCGGCCAAATCTCCGCTACGCCGGGCCGCGAGAATCACTGTCCGCCCTGCCGCCAGCCGCCGCGCCACCTCGAGCCCGATCTCACTGCGCCCACCCAACACCAGCACCGGCCCCTCGGCAATCCCCCGCACGCCTCGCAATCCCATGCGCACAGTCTGTCATTCCCGACGACACGGTCCACGCACGGGCGATCCTCGGCGTGCACCTTCCCTGAACACCAGCGCGGCCCATCGCATACGAACCAGCCTGATCGAACCCATCGGCAGTCCTTCCGGCAAGCCACGCGTCGCCGTCGAGCCGGAATCCCGCGTTTCAGGTGAGAGCCGTGCTGAATCGGCCGAAAGTGGCTCACCGCCAACGGTCGCGCAGGCAGCGACTACGGTCGGGGCATGCCGATCAGCACCGCCCAGATCTCACCCGCCGCGCTCGAGTTCGTGACCGAGCGGCATCTCGCGACATTGACCACCCTGCGCGCCGATGGCACCCCCCATGTCGTTGCCGTGGGATTCACCTGGGACCCGGAAGCCGGGATCGCGCGGATCATCACCAACGACGGATCGGTGAAAGTTCGCAATGTCCGCCGATCCGGATACGCGGCCGTCAGCCAGGTGGAAGGTATTCGCTGGCTCACTCTCGAAGGACCGGCGCAGGTCCTCGACGATCCCGACAGTGTGGCCGACGCGGTCGACCGCTACGCGGGCCGCTACCGGATACCGAGGGAGAACCCGACCCGCGTGGTGATCGCCATCGAGGTCAAGCGTGTCCTGTCCAGTAGCACCCTCACCGCCGACGCGCGTTGATCCCACAGCTCCGAGCGTGCGCACCCACTGCCGACGAACCAGCAATGCCCGCTGCGCGACCTACAGCACCGTAAGTCCGTGTGGCCGTTGATTCATCGACTCGCAACCGTCGTCGGTGACGACGACGATGTCTTCGATGCGGGCGCCCCAATCGCCACGGAAGTAGATGCCGGGTTCGATGCTGAATGCCATACCGCGCCGCAAGACGAGGTCATTGCCCTGGACGATATAGGGCTCCTCGTGCACGGACAGGCCGATTCCGTGGCCGGTACGGTGCACGAAGGCGGGTCCTGAACCGGCGGCGGTCAACAGGTTTCGCGCTGCGGCGTCGACCGATTCGGCGGTGACGCCGGGGCGGACGGCGGCGACGGCGGCGGCCTGGGCGCGCTCCAATTCCGCGAACTGCGCTGCCACTTCCGGGGTCGGATCGCCGAGCACATAGGTGCGCGTCGAGTCCGAGTAATACCCCGGCGCCACCGGACCGCCGATATCGATGACGACCAGGTCACCGGGTTCGATCCGTCGTTGTGACACCTCATGGTGCGGATCGGCGCCGTGCGGTCCGCTGCCGACGATGACGAACGCGACCTCGGTGTGCCCCTCCTCGATAATCGCCGCCGTGATATCGGCGGCGACCTCGGCCTCGGTCCGGCCGGCCTGCAACCATTCGCCCATCCGAGCATGCACCCGGTCGATCGCCGCGCCCGCACGCCGCAACGCATCGACCTCCGCGGCGTCCTTGATCATCCGCATCTCGCGCAGCACCGGCGTGGCCGAAACCGGTATGCCACCGAAGGATTCGGCCAACGGCAGTACGTGCAACGCGGGCATGGCATCGGCCACCGCGACCCGCGAACCGGCATGCAGCGCCGACTTCACGATGTGGTACGGATCGGTCCCATCGACCCAATCCAGCACCGGCAGGCCGAGTTCATCGACGGCGGAGTCTTCCAGCGATGCCAGCTCCAGTTTCGGGATCACCACCGACGCGGGCGCACCGTTGGCGGGTATCACCAGGCATGTAAGTCGTTCGTGGGATTGGGCCGCCGACCCGATGAGGTAACGCAGATCCGGTCCCGGTGTGATCAGCAGGGCATCCAGATGGGCGGCCCGCATCAGCTCAACCGCCCGCTCGAGCCGGTCACTGTAAACATCCGCCGCGAATCGCGACTGTGTGTGCGAACTCATACCCCTCGACGTTACCCGCCGCGTCCGCCGCGCAGACCACGCACCGGCGATTCCGCCGTCCTGTCGGTCCGGGCAGGTAGCCTCACCGACGTGACCCCAGCCCCGACCTCCGGCGGACCCCTGCTGCTCCTCGATGGCGCGAGTCTCTGGTTTCGCGCATTCCACGCGATCCCCGAGAAAATCACCGCGCCGGACGGCCGGTCCGTCAATGCGCTACGTGGATTCACCGATATGGTCGCCTCGCTGATCACCAAACACACGCCGAGTCGGCTGGTCGTATGCCTGGACCTGAATTGGCGTCCGGCATTCCGCGTCGAGCTGGTGCCCTCCTACAAGGCCCACCGCCTCGATACGGCCGCCGACTCGGCTCCCGGTGCCGAAGAGGTGCCTGACCGGCTTACTCCGCAGGTCGAGATGATCCTCGACCTACTCGCGGCGGCGGGTATCGCAACCGGCGGCGCGGCCGGGCTGGAGGCCGACGATGTGCTCGGCACCCTCGCGACACGAGAACGCACCGACCCGGTGATGGTCGTCAGTGGCGACCGTGACCTGCTGCAGTTGGTGCGCGACAATCCACATCCGCCGGTGCGGGTGCTGTACGCGGGCCGTGGGCTGGCCAAAGCCGAACTGTTCGGCCCGGCCGAGGTGGCCACGAAATATGGTGTGCCGGAGGCGAATGCGGGCCGCGCCTATGCCGATATGGCGACCTTGCGCGGTGACGCCTCGGATGGTTTGCCTGGCGTGCCCGGTATCGGCGACAAATCCGCCGCCGTGCTGATCTCCCGCTTCGGATCCCTCGAGGCGCTACGGGCCGCCGTGGACGATCCCGAGGCAGACCTCGCGCAAGGTATGCGCGCCAAATTGCGCGGCGCCGCAACCTATCTGACCGCGGCCGCTCCGGTGGTTCGCGTCGTGTGCGACGCCGCGGTCGAGTTGTCTCGACCGGACGTGCTCCCCTCCGCTCCGGTCGATCCGGATCGCTTGCACGAGTTGGCCGCCGCATACAACGCCGAGAGCCCCATCACCCGACTGATCAAGGCAATGGGCACCGCACACTGAGCCCAGTATGACTGGGCTGCTGCCGACTCGCCGGGCGCCCGCGCCGGAATGCGGGCCGCCCGAGACGTGGGTCAGCTGGGTCGGCCGACCTCGTAGGTGCCGTCATCCTTCGTGATCTTGACGGTGACGTTCTTCTGTTCACCGCTGACCTTCAGACTGCAGGTGAAAGTCGCGTCGACCGCGACCTTCTGACCCGACGGGCAGGAAACGTCGGCGACGTCCTGGATGCCGTAGGAATCCGACAGCACCTTCTTGACACCGTCCTGCACTGCCGAATTGTCCAGCTCGTCCTTGCTGGTAAGCGCGAGGACCAGGGCAACGATGGCGCCGATCGCCACAACAGCGACCACGCCGAGGCCGATGAACAGCCCCTTCTTGCTCTTGGCCGCACCGGCCTGTGGGGCCTGCTGCCCCTGACCCCACTGCGGCTGGCCCCACTGCCCCTGCGGCTGCTGGCCCTGCTGGCCCCAATCCTGCTGCTGTGGTTGCTGACCCTGCTGATTCCAGTCCTGTGGCTGGCCGGGCTGCTGACCCCACTGTTGCTGCGGCTGGCTCGGCGTCTGCCCCCACTGGGGCTGGCCGGGTTGCTGTTGGCCGGGCTGCTGACCCCAATGCTGCTGCGCGGGTTGCGGTTGACCGGGCTGCGGCTGCGGCGGCACGGGCTGATTCGGCTGCTGCTGACCCCACGGATGCTGCTGCGGTTGGCCGGGCTGCTGGTTCCAATGCTGGGTCGGCTGAGCTGCCGGTTGCTGTTGGCCACCCCACTGCTGGGTCGGCCCGGCGCCTCCGGGCGCCTGCTGGCCACCCCATTGCTGGGTGGGGTCATTGCGCCCCTCCCCGGGACCAGGGGCGTCGTTCGGTCCGTACGGGCCGCTCATCTGCTTGCCTCCACTCGCATCGTTGTACATACGGTAGCCCCCCGCGTGAGACTCGTCGCACAACAGGACCGAGGCCGTATCCGAACCGATCCTGTCCGACTCCTCCGCCACGGTCGGTACGCGAAAGAAATCAAATCACAATCGAATCCACTACGCCGCGTCCACCGCCACGACACCCCGCCGAATTGCCCGTACCGCCTTCGCCGCCGTCCCGGCCACCTCCGGGTCGTCGGCGGTGCCGTGCACCTGATCGAGGAGGTCGATCACCTGCCTGCACCAGCGCACGAAATCGCCCGCCGACAGGGGTGCACTCTGGTCACCACTGGCCAGCAACGATTCGGCCAACCCGTCGCCGCGTGCCCATTTATAGACACCGGTCACGAATCCGAGGTCGGGCTCACGAGTCGGCGCCAACTTGTGCGCGGCCTCATCGGATCGCAATTGCGTCCACACCCCGACCGTCGCTCCGACTGCACGCCGGATCGGCTCGGTCGGTCCCGTCACGCCGAGATAGCCGCCCTCCTGACGGGATTCGTACACCAGGCTCGATACCACCGCAGCCAGTTCGGCCGGGCCGAGTCCGCGCCACAGCCCCTGCCGCAGGCATTCGGCGACGAGCAGATCGCTCTCCGCATAGATACGTGCCAACCTGCGGCCGTCAGCGGTCACCTCGCCCTTCTTTACGAAGCCGCGCTCCTCGAGCAGCCCGACGATTCGATCGAAAGTGCGCGCCAGCGAGTTGGTCGTCGCGGCAACCTTCTGGCGCATCGTCTCGGTCTCGCGAGCCAGCCGGTTGTACCGCTCGCCGATTCGGCTCATCTGCTCGCGGTCGCGGCGGGTGTGCGCCGGATGCGAGCGCAGGCTGCGCCGCAGCGTATCGAGTTCCCGATCGTCGGCGGCCTTCGACCGCTGACCACGTCGTGGGCGGCCGGGCACCGCAATTCCGGTGCTACGCAGCGCCGAAGCCAGATCACGCCGGGTGCTGGCGGTCCGGTGGTCGACCCGTCGAGGCAGGCGCATGTGGCCGAGTGCCTTCGCGGGCACCGGGAAATCGGCCACCGAGACCCGGCCGGCCCATTTGTCCTCGGTGAGCACCAGGGGCCTCGGGTCGCCGGGCGTGGCGTCCGGCTCCAGGATCACCGCGAGCCCGGCGCGCCGACCGGACGGAATCGCCACGACGTCACCGCGGCGCAGTGAGTTCAGCGAACTGACCGAGGCGCCACGTCGATCCGAGCGACTCTGCTGTTCGAGCTGGCGTTCGCGCTGCTTGATTCGCTCCCGTAGCGAAATATATTCCAGGAAGCCGCCGTCTTCGTCGCCGAGTTGGCGGCGCAGCTTGCGTAACTGGTCTTCGTTGCGTTCGATACCACGCACCAGCCCGACGACCGAACGATCGGCCTGGAACTGCGCGAACGATCGCTCCAGCAGGGCACGCGATTCGTCCGCGCCCATGCGGTCGATAAGGTTGATCGACATGTTGTAGCCGGGCCGGAACGAACTGCGCAACGGATAGGTCCGGGTGGAGGCAAGGCCCGCGACGGCACTGGTGTCGACCTCCGGCTGCCACAGCACCACCGCGTGCCCCTCGACGTCGATGCCGCGGCGACCAGCGCGACCGGTCAGCTGGGTGTATTCGCCGGGAGTGAGCTCGGCGTGCGACTCTCCGTTGTATTTGACCAACCGCTCCAGCACCACCGTGCGCGCGGGCATATTGATGCCCAATGCCAGTGTCTCCGTTGCGAATACAGCCCGCACCAGCCCACGCACGAACAAGTCCTCGACCGTATGCCGGAACGCGGGCAGCATGCCCGCGTGATGGGCGGCCAGACCGCGATGCAGCGCCTCGCGCCACTCCCAGTAGCCGAGTACCTCGAGATCGTCCTTGGGTAGATCCCCTGTGTGCTTCTCGATAACTGCGTCGATGACCTCGGTGTCGCTGTCGCGACTCAGATCCAGCCTCGAACGCACGCACTGCGCGAGCGCCCCGTCACAACCCGCCCGGCTGAAGATGAAGGTTATCGCGGGCAGCAGCCCTTCCTCATCCAGTTTGGCGAGCACTTCGGGGCGCGGTAGCGGGCGGAAGTCACGGCGCGGTCCACCGCGACCGTGGCGCGGTCCGCCCCAACCATTCATCCGATCCGCGGTCTCGCGATGTCGGATGTAGCGCACGAGGTCCTCGTCGACGAGAACCTTCTGGTCGCTGGAGTCGGTATCGAACAGGTCGAACATGCGCCGACCGACCATGACGTGCTGCCACAGCGGAACCGGACGCGTCTCGTCGACCACAACGGTGGTATCACCGCGTACGGTCTCCATCCACGCGCCGAATTCCTCGGCGTTGCTGACCGTCGCCGACAGGCTGACGAGCCGGACATCCGGTGGCAGATGCAGGATGACCTCTTCCCACACCGCGCCACGGAACCGGTCGGCGAGATAGTGCACCTCGTCCATCACCACGAAGGCCAGTCCACGCAACGCGTCGGAGGAGGCGTAGAGCATGTTGCGCAGCACCTCGGTGGTCATCACGACCACCGGCGCGTCCGGGTTGATCGACTGGTCGCCGGTGAGCAAACCCACCTGGTCGCGGCCGTGCCTTTCGGTCAGGTCGGCGAACTTCTGATTCGACAACGCCTTGATCGGCGTGGTGTAGAAGCACTTTCCGCCCGCGGCCAGCGCCAGATGCACGGCGAACTCGCCGACCACGGTTTTACCCGCGCCCGTCGGCGCACACACCAGTACGCCGTGTCCGCCCTCGAGGGCGGCACAGGCGTTGCGCTGGAAGGGATCCAGGGTGAAACTCAGCTCGGCGGAAAACTTGGCCAGCTCGCCTGCCTGCGACCGGTGAATGGACACCGTCAGAGGGTATCGGAGTAGTCCGACATCGGTCGTGCGGTTTTACCCGGCGGATCCACGATCGATTCGGCGGGACGGATCGGCTCGGGGCCACTCAGCGAGGAGGCTTCCTCATCCGACAGCGCCGCCAACGCCGCGGCCTCCCGGCGCGAACGACGTTTGTCGTTGATCCTCGCGAACTGCACGGCCACCTCGAACAGGACCGTCAACGCCAGAGCCAGCGCAAGCATGGAGAACGGATCCTGCGGTGTGACGATGGCCGCGAACACGAACAGGCCGAAAATCAGGCCGCGCCGCCATGCCTTGAGCCGCGCGTAGGTCAGCACTCCAACCATGTTCAATCCGACTATCAGCAACGGTGTTTCGAAGCTGATGCCGAAGATGACCAACAGCTGGATGATGAATCCGAAATATTGTGAACCGCTCAGGGCGGTGATCTGCGCATTGCTGCCGATACTCAGCAAGAAGCTCAGCGCATGCGCCACAACGACATACGCCAGCACGGCCCCCGTCGCGAACAACACGGTGCCCGTGGTGACGAACCCGACCGCGTACTTGCGCTCCTTCGCGTACAGGCCCGGGGTGATAAAGGCCCACAGCTGATACAGCCATACCGGGGCCGCCAGCACCACACCGGCCGTCATGCCCACCTTCAACCGCAGCATGAACTGCTCGAACGGCGCGGTAGCCAGCAACCGGCAGGCGCCGTCAGGTGTGAGCGCGGCACGCGAGGACGCGGGCAGCGAACAGTAGGGGCCGAGCAGCACGTCGCCGAGGCTCTCGATCCCGAAGATCGAATGCGAGTACCAGAAGAAACCGAACAGCGTGGTGATCAAGACCGCGGCGATCGAGATCAGCAGTCGGCTACGCAGCTCCTGCAGATGCTCGACCAGCGACATGGTGCCGTCGGGATTGGTTCTGCGCTTGCTGTGCCGGGGATCGAACGGGATTCGCATGGTGGTGTGTTGGCCCCTGGGTCGAATGCGCTCGCCGCATGATGTGTCGGCGGGCAACAGCACAATGCCCGGAGCGAACTCGACTCACTCCGGCGGTACAGCTCGGCTCAGACCGACTTCGGCTCGGCGTGGGGCTCAGCGACGATCGGTTGCTGCGGCTGTGCCGGTGCCAGCTCCTGAACCGGCTGCTGCTTGGCCGGTGCCGGGCTCGCCGACGCGTCGCCGCTCTCGCTCTGCATCTGGCTGACTTCGCTCTTGAAGATGCGCAACGACCTGCCCAGGCTGCGGGCGGCGTCGGGCATCCGCTTCGCGCCGAAGAACATCACGAAGAGCGCCGCGATAATCAGCCAGTGCCAGATACTCAGACTGCCCATGGTTAACCTCCCAAAAATGTGGTAGTTCTGATGCTACCGGACCATGACGTGGGCTAACTCCCGCGTCGGTACTCGTTTGCCGCGCGTTCAACCGTGATCGGTCTCGGCCGCCATCCGCAGTTGCTCGAGTAGTTCCGGTCCCGTCCAGGTGCGCCGGTCACCGTGTTCGGCCGCGACGACCAATTCGATCAGCCGTTCATTCACCGGTGTCGGCGCACCGACCATCGCACCCAGGCTCACAATTTCGCCGCACAGCCAGGAGATTTCGGTGGGGCGCCCCAGTGCCAGATCGTCGGCCATGGACGAGCGGGCGACCGGATCGATAGCCAGCACCTGACCGGCGATCCGACCGAAGATGCCGTCCGGAACGGTCAACAGCCGCGCCAGCATGGCCGGTGGCAGTACCGTGAGGCGGGCCGGGCGAATTCGCGCCCTATTCATCGCAGCCAGCGCCTCACGTTGGACCAGCGCCAGGCCGCGACGGTAGTTCCGGTCGGCAAGTTCCTCGCGCAGCGGTCTGCCCGAGAGGGCATTGATCGGATTGTTGAGATTGAGCAGCAGCTTTGCCCACTGCACCGGCAGCAAATCCCGATAACGGCGCAGCGACAGCCCCACCCGCTGGAAGAGGCCGGCGAATTCCGCCAGAGCCGGGTCGTCCTGGACCGCGAGCCCACCTTCGGTGCCGCGATGGAATCGCCCGTCGGGGTAGTGGACCACGTTGAACATCACCACGCCCGCGAGCACCACGCAGGAGGGCAGGATGTCGCGAATCACCGCGTCGTTGCCGATCCCGTTCTGCAGACTCAGCACCACAGTGCCGGGACGGATCTTGTCCACCAGGCCCCGAACCGCGCTCGCGGTGGCCGCCGATTTCACCGCTACCAGCACCAGATCGGCCGATCCGACGGCGTCGGGTTCGGTGGATACCGCGAACGCGCCGGACGCGACCGCCTCGTCGCCGCCGTCCAGATCGGTCAGCCGCAATCCGGACACGGTGATCTCGTCCAACGCACGCCGCCTGCCGACAAACGTGACCCGTGCTCCGGCCGCAGCCAGCTTGCCGCCGACAAAGGTGCCGATACTGCCCGCACCCAATACCAACACGTGACATGTCACGCGGGTCAAGCCTCCTCGAGTTCTGCCTCTTCATACGCCGCGAGCGCCGCGTGCGAACGCTCCCGCACCGCGGCTACCAACTCGGGCGGACCGAGGACGGTAACCCCGGCGCCGAATCCGAGCAGCAGCCGCGCCATCCAGTCCAGGGTGGCGAATCGCATGGTCACCTCGAGGCTACCGTCGGGGTGCACGGCCAATCGATGCATCGGGTATTGATCGAGCACCCAACCGTAGTCGCCGTGAATTCGCAAGCGCGCCAACGGAACCCCGGGATCATCTTGGAACAGGTCGAGAGCGGCGGACTCCTCGGTGGCGTGGCTGGGTGGACGCGCCGGTTCAGCGAGTTCGGTGGCAGCCTCGATCCGGTCGAACCGGAACAGCCGCACGCCTTCGGCTTGACGGCACCACGCCTGCAGATAGCTGTTGTTGTCGACCAGAACGATGCGGATCGGGTCGACGACCCGTTCGGACACCACGTCACGACTGGCCGAGTAGTACACCAGCCGCAGTACGTGCTGCGCGGCCAGTGCCGAACGGACCGTCGCCACCGCGGGAGCCTCGACCCGACGGGGCGCAGCCTGCCCCGGCCCCCCGCCCTCGACAGATCCACCGTCGGAGATCGCGGATTCGATCTTGGCGATCGCCGCCTGCGCCGCGGTCGGATCGACCATGCCCGGCATATCCACGATCGATCGCAGGGCCACCAGCAGCGCGGTCGCCTCCGTAGAGGTCAGACGCAGCGGCCGGTCGATGCCGGCCGAGAAGGTCACCTCGATGCTCTCCTCCGAGAACGACAGGTCGATCAGATCGCCGGGCCCATAACCGGGCAGGCCGCACATCCACAACTGATTCAGGTCACCCATCAGCTGTTTGGTCGTTACGCCGAGGTCGGCGGCGGCCTCGGCCGCGCTGATACCGGGATGCGCGATGAAGTACGGAATCATGTTCAGCAATCGCGAGAGACGAACGGACAAACGCGAACTCATGCCGTAACCTCCGTCCGATCGAACACCGAACGCAGTCGCGCGACGACATCGGCGCGCAAGTCCTCGGGTGCGAGCACCAGCGCGTCGGGGCCGAGTCCGGTGATCAGCCGGGCCAGCCAGTCACGAGAACGAATCGGTACCTCCACGACCGCGCCCGCACGACCGCCGATGGTCCGGTCCCCCGTGATCCGTCCAAGCCTGCGAATCTCTCGCCCATGCCCACCCGCCACCCAGACAGTCGCCGAACCGGTGACCGGCGCACTGGTGGTGACCTGGTCGACGATGCCGCGCAGTTCAACCCCGTCGGGCTTGCTGACTGCATTGGGTGGTCCGTACGCGGTCACATCGTCGCCGATCCGGGACAACCGGAAGGTGCGCACCGCATTCCGATCGCGGTCGTGCCCGACCAGATACCAGCGCCCGTGACGCGTCACCACACCCCACGGCTCCACATCGCGCATGAGATACGGCTCGTTGATCGCGCCCCGATGCTCGAAGCGCACCGCTTGGCCCGCGTCGATGGTGGCCAGCAATTTGCCGAGCACGGGTTCCGAACCACGGGTGCGAGCAGGGACCGCGGGCACCGACGCGACCGCGGCATCGGTTTCGACATGCACTCCGGCCGCGCGCAGCTTCAATAGTGCGCCTTCGGCCGCCGCCGCCAGTTCCGGCGATTCCCACATCTGCACGGCCACCGCGACCGCGGCGGCCTCCTCGCTGGTCAGGTCGATCTCGGGTAGCTCGTAGGCGTCCCGGTTGATCCGATAGCCCTCTACCGAGGTGTACCGGCCCACCGGACCGACCTCCAGCGGAATGCCCAGGTCACGCAGCTCGTTCTTGTCCCGCTCGAACATCCGGCTGAAGGCCTCGTCGCTGGCCGAGTCCTCGTAACCCGCGACGCTGGCCCGGATCCGCTCCGCGGTCAGGAACTGACGGGTCGACAGCAGCGCGATGACTAGATTCATCAGCCGCTCGACCTTGGATATCGCCACCCGAACAGGGTAATGGGCGCGATCGATAACTGGCACGGCGGCGCACGATTCCCGCGCTACGGACATCTCACAATGGCGACAACCGGAAAACTTCCACCTCGAGCCCCGGCACCAACCAGGACCCACCGTCTGCCGCAGCGACGAAAGGGCCCTGGAAATGCCGTTCTATTACATCGAGGCGATCAGCCGGTCGACGCGCTCGTCGACCGAGCGGAAGGGATCTTTGCACAGCACCGTGCGCTGGGCCTGATCGTTCAGCTTCAAATGCACCCAGTCGACGGTGAAATCGCGGCCTGCCTCCTGGGCGGCGGTGATGAAGTCACCACGCAGTTTGGCTCGGGTCGTCTGCGGTGGGGTATCGACCGCGGCGTCAACGGCCTCGTCCTCGGTGACCCGCTTGGCCAGGCCCTTGCGCTGCAGCACGTCGAAGACGCCACGGCCGCGCTTGATGTCGTGGTAGGCCAGGTCCAGCTGAGCGATCTTCGGGTCCGACAACTCCATGCTGTAGCGATCCTGGTAGCGCTGGAACAGCTTGCGCTTGATCACCCAGTCGATCTCGGTATCGACCTTGGCGAAGTCCTGCGCCTCGACCGCGTCCAGCGTGCGCCCCCACAGGTCGACCACCTGGTCGATCTGTGGGTCCCGGTCGCGGTTGCGCAGGTGCTCGACCGCGCGCGCGTAGTACTCGCGCTGGATCTCCAGGGCGCTGGCCTGCCGACCGCCTGCCAACCGCACCGGCCGCTTGCCGGTCATATCGTGGCTCACCTCGCGGATCGCACGAATCGGGTTATCCAGCGCGAAGTCACGGAACGAGACGCCCGCCTCGATCATCTCCAGCACCAGCGAGGCCGTTCCGACCTTGAGCATGGTGGTGGTTTCGGACATGTTCGAGTCGCCGACGATCACATGCAGGCGGCGGTACTTCTCCGCGTCCGCGTGTGGCTCGTCGCGCGTGTTGATGATCGGCCGCGAGCGGGTGGTCGCCGAGGAGACGCCCTCCCAGATATGTTCGGCGCGCTGCGACAGGCAGAACGCGGCCGCCTTCGGAGTCTGCAGAATCTTGCCGGCACCGCAGATCAGCTGCCGAGTGACAAGGAACGGCAGCAACACATCGGAAATCCGCGAGAACTCGCCCGCCCGCACCACCAGGAAGTTCTCGTGGCAGCCGTAGGAGTTGCCCGCCGAGTCGGTGTTGTTCTTGAACAGATAGATATCACCGCCGATGCCCTCCTCGGCGAGGCGCTGTTCGGCGTCGATCAGCAACTCCTCCAGCACCCGCTCGCCGGCTCGATCATGCGTCACCAACTGCGCCAGGTTGTCGCACTCGGCGGTGGCATATTCCGGATGCGACCCGACGTCGAGATAGAGTCGAGCACCGTTGCGGAGGAACACGTTCGAGCTACGGCCCCAGGAAACTACCCGGCGGAACAAATACCGGGCCACCTCGTCAGGACTGAGCCGACGGTGGCCGTGGAAGGTGCACGTCACACCGAATTCGGTCTCGATCCCCATGATTCGTCGCTGCACACTATCGACATTACAGCCATGTCATGCACTCGCGTGGGGCTGCGGACAACCCGGATGCATACGTCTTCGCAACGATTTCGACCCCCGCCGAAGCCATCGGCCGAAAAGCCTGGCCCACGCCGAAGGCCCCCGCCGCTGCGTGGAACGCAGCCCCGGGGGCCTCGGCTTACTTTCACGACGAAAGCTACTCCGACTTCGGCGCGTCTTCCGATGCCGCCGCCGCGGTGGCCGCGGCGGACTTGCTTTTGTTCCCCGACTTGCCGCCGGCCAGCAACCCTTCCAGGACAGTGGGCGTAACCCGCCGGAACGCTCGGCGCGGACGCGCCTGCTCGAGTGTCGCTACCTCCAGTAAGGACACCCCGAGCACGCGCTTGTCCTTGTCGGTGCCTTCTGACACCCCGGCCGTCAGTGCCTCCACCGCGATACCGATGGCGGCGGAAAGGTCGAGCCCGGGCTGGTAGGACGCCTTCAGGGCGGTGACGATCGGCTCCGTCGTGCCACCCATGACCACGTACTCACGCTCGTCGACGATGGACCCGTCGAAGGTCACCCGATAGAGCACCGAGGTCGGCGTCTGCTCCGGGTAGCCCACCTCGGCCACACAGATCTCCACCTCGTATGGCTTGAGCTGATCGGTGAAGATCGAGCCGAGGCTCTGCGCGTAGGCGTTGGCCAGTGCACGGCCCGTCACGTCACGACGGTCGTACTGATAACCACGCAGATCTGCCTGCAAAATCCCGCCGCGACGCAGATTCTCGAACTCGTTGTACTTACCGACCGCCGCGAAACCGATGCGATCGTAAAGCTCACTCACCTTGTGCAGGGTCGCGGACGGATTCTCCGCGACGAACAGCACACCCTTGTCGTACACCAAGACGATGACGCTACGACCCCGAGCGATACCCTTGCGCGCAAGCTCGGTCTTGTCGCGCATAATCTGCTCGGCCGATGCGTAATACGGCAGCGTCATGCTCGCGCACTCCCTTCTCGCAGACCCCCGCGGGAGTTCCCGCGCCCCGACGGCGCCATGGCCGCCGCGCGACTATCACCCATCACGCCTCTCGCTCCTCACGCTCGGCGACGATTGCGCGCGCGATCTCCTCGAGCCGAGGGTCCGCAACCTCTACGGCGCCCTCCTCGTCGATCACGATCGCCGTCGGATAAATGCCACGCACCAGGTCCGGACCACCGGTCGCGGTGTCGTCATCGGCGGCGTCCAGCAGCGACTCGATCGCGATGCTCAACGCGCGATCCTGATCGATTCCCTTGCTGTACAACTTCTTCAACGACGACTTGGCGAACATCGAACCGGAACCGACTGCGGCATAACCGAATCGCTCTTCGCTGCGACCGCCGACCACGTCGTAGGAAATTATCCGGCCTGCCCGATCGGGGTCGGTGGTGTGCTCGTCGTAGCCGACCAGCACCGGTACCACCGCCAAACCCTGCAATGCGGCGGGCAGGTTGTCGCGCACCATCTTCGAGAGTTTGTTGGCCTTACCGTCGAAGGTCAGCGATACGCCCTCGATCTTCTCGTAGTACTCGAGCTCCACCGCGAACAGCCGCACCATCTCGACCGCCATTCCCGCGGTGCCCGCGATACCCGCCGCGGAATAGGTGTCGGTGATGTACACCTTCTCCATATCCCTGCTGGCCAACAGGTTTCCCTGCGTGGCACGCCGGTCACCCGCGATCAGCACGCCCCCGCGAAACGACACCGCGACGATGGTGGTTCCATGCGGAGCCAGATCTTGCGCGGCGGTGCCACCGGAACTACCGGTGGCACCGTCGATCGCGCCGAAATTATTGCCGGGCAACAGTTCCGGAGCATGCATACGGAGGTGTTCGGAAAACGACGAGAGGGCGTACCCCGGGTGGAGACGCAAGGGGTCACCTGCTGTCACTGGCCGCCCTTCTGCACATACGCACGAACAAAGTCCTCCGCGTTCTCCTCGAGCACATCATCGATCTCGTCGAGCAGGTCGTCGGTTTCCTCCGCCAGCTTTTCGCGGCGCTCCTGTCCGGCGGCGTCAACGCCGTCGGGACCCTCATCCTCGTCGCCGCCCCCGGCGCGCTTGGTCTGCTCTTGTGCCATAGCAGCCGACCTCCTCTGTCCTCACCATGACCGAAGCTCTGTACTGAGCACGACCCCGATCATGAGCAATGTCCGTGCCCGTCCTTCAACACTACCCAGGTGTGCCGATTTTGCGGCGCCTTCGACACTGTGTTGATCGCGTGATGGCGCCAAATCTTTAGGTGGTGAGCTGTTCGACCAGCTCGGCGGCGGTGCCGACGCCGTCGAGCAGCTGACCGACGTGGGCCTTGGTGCCGCGGCGCGGCTCCAGGGTCGGGATCCGGACCAGGGAGTCGCCTCCCAGGTCGAAAATCACCGAATCCCAGCTCGCGGCGGCGATATCCCCGCCGAAACGGCGCAGGCATTCGCCGCGGAAGTAGGCGCGGGTGTCGGTCGGCGGGTTGGTCATCGCGGCGAGGACCTGCTGCTCGGTGACGAGGCGTTTCATCGAACCGCGCGCGACCAACCGGTTGTAGAGCCCCTTGTCCAACCGGACATCGGAGTACTGCAGGTCCATCAGATGCAGTTTGGGGGCCGCCCAGCCCAGGCCCTCACGGCTGCGCATACCTTCGAGCAGGCGCAGCTTGGCCGGCCAGTCGAGCAGGTTGGCGCATTCCATCGGGTCACGCTCGAGCAGGTCGAGGACCATCGCCCAGTTCTCCAGGATGTCCTGCACGCGGGGATCATCGTTGGCCTCGCGGGCAACGAACTTCGCCACCCGGTCGAGATAGATGCGCTGCAGCGCAAGGCCGGTCAGCTCGCGGCCGTCTGCGAGGGCGACGGTGGCACGCAGCGTGGGGTCGTGGGAGATCTGGTGTACCGCGGTCACCGGACGGGCCAGCTGCAGATCCGAAAGGTCCTCGCCGGCCTCGATCAGATCCAGGACCAGTGCGGCGGTGCCGACCTTGAGGTAGGTGGACATTTCGGCCAGGTTGGCGTCGCCGATGATGACGTGCAGCCTGCGGTACTTGTCGGCGTCGGCGTGTGGTTCGTCGCGGGTGTTGATGATGCCGCGCTTGAGCGTGGTCTCCAGACCGACCTCGACCTCGATGTAGTCGGCCCGCTGGGACAGCTGGAATCCGGTGTGATCGCCGGATTGCCCAATGCCGACACGACCAGAACCGGTGATGACCTGGCGCGATACAAAGAACGGGGTGAGGCCGACGATGATCTGGTTGAACGGGGTGTCGCGATTCATGAGGTAGTTCTCATGGGTGCCGTAGGAAGCGCCCTTGCCGTCGACATTGTTTTTGTAGAGCTGCAAGCGCGGTGCGCCGGGCACGCTGGACGCGTGCCGTGCGGCCGCCTCCATCACGCGCTCGCCCGCCTTGTCCCAAATCACCGCGTCCAACGGATCGACCACCTCGGGCGCGGAATATTCCGGGTGCGCGTGATCGACATATAGCCGGGCGCCGTTGGTCAGGATCATGTTCGCCGCGCCCACCTCGTCGGCGTCGATTACCGGGGCGGGACCGTTCATCCGGCTCAGATCGAATCCGCGGGCGTCGCGCAGCGGCGATTCCACCTCGTAGTCCCATCGGGTGCGCTTGGCGCGCGGCACACCCTCCGCCGCCGCGTAGGCGAGAACCGCCTGGGTGGAGGTGAGGATCGGGTTGGCGGACGGCTCGGCGGGGGTGGAGATGCCGTATTCGACCTCGATACCGATGATGCGCTGCATATGACGAGCGTAACGGGCGCGGCCGGGCTCGGTCCGTCGATGGGCCGCGCCGGGCCCGGCGAAGACACCGGCGGACGCCCCGACCGGATCGCGACCAGTGGCCTCGGCGACGGGATTGACCTCGATGTCATACCGACGGTGGTACTTCCGAAGGATCCGGGCCGATCGGCGCAAACAGGATATTCGGAACATGACCGATTCGATCGCCGGTTCCCTACCGGACGCCGCGGGGCACCACCACAAGCCGGAGGATGCGCCGGATCCCGGCTCGGCACGCCCCACACGCCTCGTGGCACTGGATGTGTTGCGCGGCATCGCGATTCTCGGCACGCTCGGCACCAATATCTGGATCCTGACCAACACGCAGGGCATGATCGGCTATCTGAACGAATTGAACGAGCGGGCCACCGGATGGATGTGGGCCGAGCGGGTGTTGCAGCAGGTCGCGCAGGGTAAGTTCCTCGGGCTGCTCACCATCATGTTCGGCATCGGCCTTGCCATCCAACAGGGGTCCGCGACACGCGCGGGCAGGCGCTGGCCCGGCAGCTATCCGTGGCGGGCGGGCTTGCTGTTTCTGGACGGCCTGCTGAATTTTCTGTTCGTCGCCGAGTTCGACGTCCTGATGGGATATGCGGTCACCGGGTTGGTTGTCGCGTTCGTGCTGGCGACAAGCGAACGCTCGCAACGCCGTTGGCTGCGGGTTGCGGCATGCATCCACGTGGTGATGCTGACTCTCATCGCACTCGCGATCACTCTTGCACCCCAGCAGGATTCGGCTCCACCGAAACCACTGGATCCGAATCCTTATGCGGATGGGACCTTTTGGGATCTCGTCGTCTTCCGCGTACAGAACGCCGGTATATTCCGGCTCGAGCCGCTCTTCGTGTTCCCCATGTCCATCGCGCTGTTCCTCGCTGGTGCGCACCTGTTGCGCGTGGGAGTGTTCCGGCCAGAGGGCGCGCGAATCCGCAAGCGCCTCATGATCGCAGGCTTCTGCCTCGCAGCGCCGATCGACCTGATTGTCGGCGTATTCGGCGGCGGCGAGATGCTGATCTTCACCCGCTACGGCACCGCCCCATTCGTCTCCTTCGCCATCCTCGCCCTGGTCGCCGAGTTCTACCTGCGCCACCCGCATGTCGGATTCTTCGGCCGCCGCTGCGCCGAGGTCGGCCGCACGGCGCTCAGCTGCTACATCCTGCAGAACCTGGTCGCCTCGATCCTGTGCTACGGCTGGGGTTTCGGGCTAGCGGCCCGGGTCTCCCCCGATGCCAGAGTCCCATTCACCGTCGGCATCTATCTGCTGGTCGCGTTGATCATCGCCGCCTTCGCTCACCTATGGCTGCGCCGCTTCGAACGCGGGCCGGTCGAATGGCTGTGGCACGTGAGCTATCGAGCGCTGAGCTAGCCGGGCTGCGCGACCGATCCCCCTGACGAGTAAGCAGTTCGCCGAGCGGCGGATCGCGATCGAGTGGAACCCCGAGGCCGCGTTCCTGGATGCGGCCGGGGGTGGGGTTGCGGCCGGGGAGGGTGCGGAATATCGCGCCCCGGTCCCCCGGCGCTCCCCCGTTTCCTTTGGCACCGGTGCCGGTCCAGTGATCGCTGTCGGCAACCGGAATGTGGTCGTGGCAAACACGATCGAGTTCTGGGTCAGGTCGCCGATACTCTGACAATCGCCGCCGCACCGGGATAGTCTCGGCGAGGGATCCGAACCAGGATTCGCTTTCCGCCGGGAGCATCTGATGATGAAGGCTCTGGTTACCGACGCGACGTCCGTTGCCACGACGTCACCGACCTCCGTGCACCACGCCTCCGGACCACCCACTGCGGACCGCGAGCCGAAGACCGGATTGCTGCGGGCGGGCGTCCTCGCCTTCTATGGGCCGATCGGGGTGACGGAACTGCACGCCCACAACGCGGTCCAGATCGTCGCCACCCAGACTCCGATAGTCGTGGTGGATGCCAGCGGAATTCGGCACCACGGCACGCACGTCATCGTGCCCGCCGACGCACCGCACCGGATCGCCGCGGGCGCCGAGCGCGGCACCGCGATATATCTCGACCCGGAAACCGCCGCGGGCGCTGCCGCCGACCACAGGGCACACGCCTATGGCTGGGCCGACAGCACCCACTCCCTACCCGCCGATCCCGCCAGCGTCGGCCTCGCCGAGGCCGTCGCTGAGGTCGTCCACGATCTCCAGCACGACACGGAGGGCAGCGCACCCACCGGTCAGCACGCCGTGGTCAACGAGGCGATGCGGATGCTGCCCGCATTGGTTCGCGACGGCCCGGTCCGCGGCGCCGACGTCGCCCGCCGCCTCGGCGTTTCGGGCTCTCGGCTGACCCACCTGTTCACCGAACAGGTCGGAATACCGTTACGTCCCTACATACTGTGGCTGCGCCTGCACATGGCCGTCACCAGAGTCCGCTCCGGCGACGACCTCGCCGATGCCGCCATCGCCGCGGGGTTTGCCGATTGCACCCAGTTCACCCGCACCTGCCGCCGCACCTTCGGACTGGCGCCATCGGCTCTCAGCTGCCCCTCGCGCTGGGACCTCGGGGATGGCCGATAGCCGACCTCACCGGATCGAATGACTACGGCCGGTGCGGGCGAATCCACCGGGGTGGCGCATCCGCAGGTACGCTCGACGCATGTGCACGCGGGTGCAACTCACGACGTTTGCGGTTTTCGCATTCGTGCTGCCCGCACTGGCACTGATCGCCGCACCCGCACACGAGCCCGCCGCATTCGCCGTGATCGGTGCGATGGCGGCGTCGGTGGTCTTCGCGCTGATATCGCTGCGGAGCACGACCCGACTGCCGCTGCTTGTTGCCCGATCGGGTCCGCCACCGTCGGCACAGCGTCGTCGACGGGGTTCGTTTCTGCGCCAAAGTAATCCTGATACCGCGGGTCGCCCGCGCCCACGAGCGCCCGGTTCCGCCGCCGCCTGACGGCTACCCACCCGAGTGGCGGGGTGTCGTCGGCGTTTCGGCTGACCATTCCCGCTACCGTGCGCACGCACGAATCGCAGTCAGGTGCCTCTCATGCTCGACTTCATCTACTACCCCGTCTCGGCCATTCTCTGGTTGTGGCATACCGCTTTTGCCGCTCTGCTCGGTCCCGCCAGCGGCCTGGCCTGGGTACTGGCTCTTCGGCGCGGCCGACGTGCAGTCGTTCATGCATGCCGATCTATTCGGCGCTCCCCTATCAGCGACTCTCGCCAGTACCGGGACACTGGCCCTGCAGGTGGCGATCATCGCGGTTCCGCTCATGCTTATCGCCGCTCTCGCAACACATTTCACGGCACGCGCGGCTGTCGCGCGACAAGACCCGACCGCCACGCAACTTCCCCTGCTGAACACTTTGTCGCTCTGGGTGTTTCCGGCGGGCGCTATTGTCGGCGGCGCGGTACTGCCGGTGGCGATTCTGTTGTATTGGGTGTCGAACAACGCGTGGACGCTGGCGCAACAGCATTTCGTCTATCGGCGCCTCGACGCCGAATCGGCTGCCGAGGCCGCCGAGGCGCGGGCACGTACAGCACCCAAACCCGGCGTGAAACCTGATCGGCGGCGCCGCTGAGCGGAACGTTACGCGGCGCGGGCCTGCAGGTAGTCGGCGGCGGCAATGCCTTTCAGCACCTGCCGTAGACCGATCGGCGCCCAGTTCGCCGATGGGTCATGCGTCACGACAGGGTCGATAAGCTCGACCGTGCGACCCCTTGTCTCCAGCTCGAACGTTCCCGCCGCGCGGATATTCTTCACCCAGTCGACGTCATGACCATAGGTGAGCGAAATCCGATAGACGCCATCATTTTCGAAAACCCACACCGGAGTTCGGTAGGCACGACCGGACTTTCGGCCCTTGTGCACGACGATCCCCAGCGGCGCGACCCGGCCTGCGATCCGATTCGCGACGGGATTGGTGACGTGCCGATTGAAATTCGCCAATGCGCGCGGAAACACCATCGGGTCGGTCCTCTCTCCAGGTGGCGGGCGCTGCTCACGTTACTCTCGAAAGGTGTCAATTCAACCGAGCGCGGAGACGATCGCGGTCTACGACCGAGCGGGCCTGCAGGTCGGTGCGGCCGACCGAGCCACCGTCTATCGGAATGGAACCTGGCATGTCAGCGCAGGTGTGCTGGTTCGCTCCGGCGACGGGACGCGTGTCTACGTCCACCGCCGCACCGACACCAAAATGGTGTTCGCCGGTATGCACGATTGTCTGGTCGGTGGCGTGGCCGAGCCCGGTGAAACCCCGGACCGGACCGCATTGCGTGAACTCGGCGAGGAGTTGGGCATCATCCTGCCCGCCGACACCACCCTCCCCCTACTGCGCACCATCGCGTGGGAAGGCGAATGGCTCGGCGCACCGATGCGCTGCCATCTGTTCGCATACGAACTGCGCTACGACGGCCCGATCCTGCACCAACCCGAAGAGATCGCCGATGGTTGGTGGTGGACCGACGCTGAACTCGCCTCCCACCTTGCCGATCCCGCTTGGCCATTCGTTCCCGACACCCGAGCCCTTGTCGAGGGGTTGTTCGGCTGACCGACGATCGGCGCCGCAATATGCCGAAGCCCGCGTGATTCGCGTTAGCCCGAGGACGCCGACGATCCGGCCCACGCCGCGAGCGCGCCCGGATTGCGTGTTTGCAGTAGCACGCGACCGGGACCAGTGAAGTCGAAGACGAAACCCTCGCCAGATTTCAGGGATTGGATCGAACGGCCCGATACCGCGCGACGCATAGTGAAGTTCATCGCCAGGTCGTAGGCCACCACGTGACCGGTGTCGATGGTGATCGGCTCGCCGGGCTGGAGATCGATCACGTCGATAGCGCCGAATACCCCGACAACGATTTCACCGTCACCGTGCGCACGCAGACCGAAACCGCCCTCACCGCCGAACATGTTCGCGAAACCACCCCATTTGCTTTCCACTTGCACGCCATGGGAATTCGCGATCCAGCCGCCACGATTGATGAAGAACGGCCGGTCCTGGGTGATCTGCATGTTCAACATGTCGCCAGGCAGCGCGGGCGCCACATCGACCCAACCACCCTGCTGCGGTGCGGTGAACGTGGAAACGAAGAACGATTCACCGGCCAGCACCGACCGCTTGAGCCCGGCCAGGATGCCGCCTTCGGCCTTGGCCTGCAACGTGACTCCGGCCGAATGCGCGACCATCGCACCACTCTCGACCCGCATCGGTTCGCCACCGGCGAGGAAGCATCGCGCGACACCGGACGCCGGACTATGGCGCAGTTGTACCTTCATAAACGCCGACATTACCGGGTGCCGACGGCCACGACGTATCGGAGGACGACCAGCACGGACTCGACGCGCGGAGACTCGATGTCAAGCCAGCGATTGCAGCGTCGCATCGTCACGCGCGACGACACCGCCGCCGCCGGTGAGCACAATCGGCCGTTGAATCAAGATGGGATGCGCGGCCAACGCCTCGATCCAGCGATCGCGGTCCGTGGCGGTGCGCCCCCAGCCGGACATACCGAGATCCTTCGCGATCTGCTCACCGGTGCGGGCGATATCCCACGGTTCGGCATCCAATCGCTGCAGAACCGTCTGCAATTCCGCGACGGTCGGCGGATCGTCGAGGTAGCGGCGAACCGTGTAGTCCACCCCCGCCGCATCGAGGAACGCGGTCGCGTTGCGGCTCTTCGTGCATCGCGGGTTGTGCCAGATCTCCGTCTGTCCAGTCATATGCGCAGCGTAACTCGCCGCAGATTCGTTCCCATCCGACGTATCAGTGGGCCGACTACGACGGCAGGTTCGACACTGGAGATATGAGCGACGAATCGATTTCTCCGAACCCCTACGGCAGCCCGACGACGAGCGGTGCCGAGCCGATCGGCCAGCATCAAGGCGCGGTCAACTGGCTTATCCGAATTCTGCTGCATACCCCCGGCATCTCTCGTGTGGTCGGGAAGCGGCTGCTTATGTTGCGTGTGGTCGGGCGCAAGACCGGGAAGGTGTACAACGTGCCCGTGGCCTACACCCGTCACGAAGGCACCCTCCTGATCGGTACCACACTGCGGCCGTGGGTGAAGAATCTGCAGGCAGGTAACACGGTCGAGGTGTTACTCGGCCATGCCGCGCAGCCCTTCGATCCCGTGGTCTACACCGATGAGCAGGACGTAATGCGGCTCTACGAGATCATCGCCGCCGACAATCACGCCAATGCGAAGTTCAACGGCATCGGGTTCGCCGCCGATGGGACACCGAACAAGGCCGATATGTATCAGACCTGGCAGCAGGGCGGGGTCGTGATCGCGCTGACCCCGCACTGACCGGGCCATCGGTTCACCAGCTCCCACACAACGACCACGAGCGCGAGCACGCCGACCACGTACCCGGCCCGCCTGGCCCGCGTCCCCGCGCTCATCGCGCGCCCTCTGATGCGGTGGCCTGGTGAATGCCACGCTCGGTCGACATCCTGCCGATCAGCTCGCAACATGCTGCCACGACAGTGGCCATGTGGGCGGTCATTCGGCCACCGCCGTCGCCGTGATCGGGTGCGCGATGTGCGGGATGACCAATTCACCGTATGCGTCCAGCGTGGCGGTCTTCGCGTCATGCTGGAGATACACCGCGAACTGGTCGACACCGAGTTCTTCGAGTTCACGCAATCGCGCGACCTGCTCGTCAGCCGTGCCGATCAGACAGAATCGGTCGACGATCGCGTCCGGCACGAAATCGGCATGGGTATTTCCCGCGCGGCCGTGCTCGTTGTAGTCATATCCGTGCCGGCCCGCGATGTATTCGGTCAGTGCCGACGGAATATCGCCGCCGGAGCCATATTTCGCCACAATGTCGGCGACATGGTTGCCGACCATGCCGCCGAACCAGCGACACTGTTCGCGGGCGTGCGCGGTCGCGGCCTCGGAACCGTCGGTCACGTAAGCCGGTGCGGCGACACAGATTTTCACCGATTCCGGATCCCGGCCCGAACCTTCGGCCGCCGCCCGCACCCGCGCGATGGTCCACGCCGTGATGTCCGGGTCTGCCAGCTGCAGGATGAAGCCGTCGGCCACTTCACCGATGAGTGCCAGCGCGCGCGGACCGTAGCCCGCGACCCAGACCTCGAGTTCCGAGTCACCCGCCCACGGGAATCGCACTACGGTGTCCCCGACCCGGGCGCTGCGCCCGTTACCGAGTTCCCTGATCACCTCGACGGATTCCCGCAGAGTTGCCAACGTCGTCGGCTTGCCGCCGAGTGTGCGTACGGCGGAGTCGCCGCGGCCGATGCCGCAAACGGTGCGGTTACCGAACATGTCATTGAGCGTCGCGAAGGCGGACGCCGTCACCGTCCAGTCCCTGGTGGCCGGGTTGGTCACCATCGGGCCGACCGAAATTCTGCGGGTGGCCGCGAGGATCTGGCTGTAGATGACGTACGGCTCCTGCCACAGCAGGTGCGAGTCGAAGGTCCACGCATGCGAAAAGCCGTGTGTCTCAGCCAGTCTGGCCAATTCGACCACCCGCGAGGCCGGGGGTGTGCATTGCAGCACCACACCGATATCCATGCGGCACTCTCCGTTTCGAATCGGATGCGTTTGGTGTCGTCAGATCAGGTTCTGCGACAGTTCCCGGGCGATGAAGCGGCCATGTCCGGTGCTGCCCCGGTATTCGCCGTCGTCGATGATCACCCGGCCGCGCGAGAGCACAGTGTCGACGTGCCCGTCGATCTCGAAGCCCTCCCATGCGGAATAGTCCATATTCATGTGGTGGGTCTTGCCCATGCCGATGCTGGTGTGACCGTTCGGGTCGTAGATCACGATGTCGGCGTCGGCGCCGGGGCTGACTACGCCCTTGCGCGGATACATGCCGAACATTCGGGCCGGAGTCGTGCAGCACACCTCGACCCAGCGTTCCAGCGAAATCAGGCCGTTGCGCACACCCTGGAACATCAGATCCACGCGGTGTTCGACGCCGCCGATGCCATTGGGAATTTTGCTGAAATCGCCCACGCCCAGGTCTTTTTGACCGTTCATACAGAACGGGCAGTGGTCGGTGCTGACGGAAGTGACGGCGCCGGTGCGTAAATACCGCCACAGCTCGTCCTGATGGCCTTCGGCCCTTGACCGCAACGGCGTCGAACATACCCATTTGGCACCCTCGAAACCCGGTGCACCCAACTGTTCTTCGAGCGAGAGATACAGGTATTGCGGGCAGGTCTCGCCGAATACGTTCTGCCCGTTTCCCCGTGCGGCCATGATCTGTTCCATCGCCTGTTTGGCCGATACGTGCACGATATACAGTGGCGCCCCGGTCAATTGGGCGAGCATGATCGCGCGGTGGGTGGCCTCCTCTTCGAGCTGCCATGGCCGGGTGACGCCATGGAAATACGGCGTGGTCTCGCCACGGGCGAGCGCTTGTTCGACAAGCACGTCGATGGCGATCCCGTTCTCCGCGTGCATCATCAGCAATGCGCCGAGGTTGCCCGCCGCTTGCATGGCCCGCACGATCTGACCATCGGTAGAGTAGAAAACTCCCGGGTAGGCCATGAACAATTTGAAACTGGTGACACCATCGGCCACCAATTCGCTCATGCCCTCGAGGGATTCGCCGTTCACGTCGCCGATGATCTGATGGAATCCGTAGTCGATGGCGCACTGCCCGGCGGCCTTCTCATGCCACGCACCGAGGCAGTCCTGCACTCGTTCGCCCGGCTTCTGCACGGCGAAATCGATAATGGTGGTCGTGCCGCCCCAGGCCGCCGCCCTGGTGCCGGTCTCGAAGGTATCGGACGCCTCGGTACCGCCGAAGGGCATCTGCATATGCGTATGCCCGTCCACGCCACCGGGAATCACGTATCTACCGGTGGCGTCGATGACCACATCCGCGGAGTGGATGAGATCGGCTCCCAGCGTGGTGGCACCGGGTTGTAGGACCGCGACAATGGTTTCGCCGTCCACCAGCACGTCGAGCAATTGCGATCCGGTGGCCGAGACCACCGTGCCGCCGTAGATAAAGGTCTTTGTCATATCGATATCACCAGCCTCACGGAGCAACCATCGGTCCATACGCGTCCGGGCGACGATCACGATAGAACGCCCATCGGTCGCGGACAGTTTTGATCAGATCCATGTCGAGGTCGCGAATCACCAGTTCCGGAGCGGAATCGGAGGCGACGTCACCGACGAACTTGCCCTCTGGATCGACGAAGTAACTGGAGCCGTAGAAATCGTCGTCGCCGTACTCCGATTCGATACCCACCCGGTTGATCGCGCCGATGTAGTACTCGTTGGCGACCGCAGAGGCGGGCTGCTCGAGTTTCCATAAATAGCTCGAAAGCCCGCGCGAAGTGGCCGATGGATTGAATACTATTTCGGCGCCCGCCAGCCCCAGCGCCCGCCAGCCTTCCGGGAAATGCCGGTCGTAGCAGATATTGATGCCGACCTTGCCCACGGCGGTGTCGAACACCGGCCAGCCGAGATTTCCGGGGCGGAAGTAAAACTTCTCCCAGAATCCATTGACGTGCGGAATGTGATGCTTGCGGTACTTGCCGAGATAACTGCCGTCGGCATCGACGATCGCCGCGGTGTTGTATAGCAGTCCGGGTTGTTCCTGCTCATATACCGGAAGCACCATCACCAGGCCCAATTCCTTTGCCAGCACGGCGAATCGCTCCGTGGTCGGGCCGGGCACCGATTCCGCGTAGGCATAGAACTCAACGTCCTGTAACTGGCAGAAATATGGGCCGTAGAACAACTCCTGGAAGCAGATCACCTTCGCGCCTTGCGCGGCGGCCTGACGGGCATAGTCCTCGTGCGCTTTGATCATGGACTCTTTGTCGACCGTCCAGTTCGTCTGGACGAGCGCAGCTCGAACAATTCCCATGCTTTGTTATACTTCACCTCGAACCAATTCGGTTGTGTTACAAGTTTGCGGAAACAGTTTCGTATCCATAAACCTCGGTACCGCCGATGGTTTAGGCTCCGGTGCCCGAAGCAGAATGAGCCGGTGCCCCTCGAACCGACGACCTACCCCGCAACCGGCAACGGCGCGGCGCTCGATGATCGCACTCCGGCCGGGATCGCCGCCGCAGCAAGTAGCCTGATCCGTTCGGTGCACTGCAATCCGGCTCGCGGCTGCCGCCCAGGCGACGATTGCCCCGGTAGCGGCGAGTGCGCGCCGGCAACCGAACTAGCCACAGCCACCGCCGTGACGCCGACCTACCCCGCGTCCGGGCACCTGATCGACCGCGTCGAGAGCGATCAGATCTGTACCGTCTCGCGCCAACACCCCACGCTCGCCACGGTGAGATGGAATGATGCGCGGCAGCATCGTCCGGTGCCCAACCCCATATAAGGAGATTCCTCCCGGTGAGTAGCGAACTGCAGGCGCGGCAACTCGACCAAGATCGGCCGCACCGGCCACTCTATCGTCGATTCGGAGTCCCGACGCGCATCCTCGGTTTACTGGCGCTCAGCGCCGCCCTCGCGATATCCGCGCCCGCCGTCGCCTCGGCCGATACCGGGCCATGGCTCGAAAAGGCAACGGGTGCGGGCTGTTCCGAGGCGCTCGCCGGTCAACCCAACGGCAAGCAATGGAAGCTCGAACCCGGCCTGGCCGTCGATCCCGGTGCCGAATACACCTCGACCCTGGAAACCACCTGCGGCACGGTAACCATCGCGCTCGACGCCGCGCACGCACCACGCACGGTTAACTCCTTCCAATTCCTTTCCAACGAACAGTATTTCGACGGCACCAAGTGCCACCGCCTCACCACCGCGGGCATTTTCGTCCTCCAGTGCGGCGATCCAACGGCCTCGGGCATGGGCGGCCCCGGCTATCACGTCCCGGACGAAAACCTGCAGGGCGCGACGTATCCGGCAGGTACGGTCGCCATGGCCAACGCGGGCGCGAACACCAATGGGAGCCAGTTCTTCCTCGTCTACCAGGACACGACGCTGCCGCCGAACTACACCCCGTTCGGCCGAATCACCGGCGGGCTGGACGTTATTGCGAATATCGCTGCCGCGGGCGTCCAGGACGGCTCCGCCGACGGTGCGCCGGCTACTGACGTGATCCTCAATTCCGTTACCACCGCGCGTAATTGAGTCATGCCCACAGCCGGAGCCGCCGAGTAGCACTCCACAACTGTGCTACTCGGTCCTGGTCCGCGAATCGGGGTGTCGGTGACATCGCACAATTGTCGTCGGGCCCTGTCTACATCCGGGTCATCGCGGAGATCAGTCCAGACGCAGCAGGTCCGGCCACATTTGCGACCACAGCAGGCGCGGGTGCTCGCAGCGCCAGATCGTGACGTCGCGGGTGAGACCCGGGTACCCGAGGCGGGCGTCGACGCGGCCGACCGGCGTTACCGTGCCGCAGACGGAGCGCGCTTCGGTGTCGTCATCGCTGACCCATAGCACCGTCGTCGCGGAATCCGGTGGGGTGCCGAAGTATCCGAAGCCGCGGTTGGGACTGTAGATCGCGGGCAGCCCCAACCGCTCACGATCTACGTCCAGAGCGCTTGCCTGCCAATAGGAATCGGTGACCACCACGGAGTTGTCGCGCTCCGGTTCCGGGAGTGCCTGGTAGGCCGTTACGGTGGCATCGCGCAGTTCCGGCCAACCGAACTTGGCGTAGAACAGGAACTCGATTCCATTGCCGGACTGGCTGTCGAACGGCTCGATCTGCGACGTGGGCCGCAGCGGCAGCGAAAACACCACCAGCACGACCGATGCCGCGATCAGCGGAACAGCGACGAAGGGCCGCCAGCGAGCGGTGCTCTGCGTCCACCGCACCGCGCCGACCGCCATGACCGCCGCATAGACGCCCGCAGCGTAATAGGGACGACCACCGGTGAGTATGAAGGCCACCGTCAGCAGAATCGGAACCAAACCGAGGAATCGGTACGGGCGCAGCGACTCCGAACGTAGCAGCGTCCATATGCCGGACAGCAGCAGTACCGCGCCGAACAATCCCGCCGCGGCGATCGCCAGCGGAAGCCAGATGTAGCGACCACCGATTCCGTCCTGTTCCGCCGCCACCACGGCTCCGAGACGCAGCTGCGGCCAGTCGTGCTCAGCCTGCCAGATCAGGCTCGGAACGGCCGAAACCACAACGATCGCCGCGCCGAACCACAGTGCCGGACGCCGCAGTAGCTCGCGCGGGCCGTAGACCAGTACGCCGATCGCCACCGCGATCCAGAAGAAGGGGATCAGCCACTTCACCTGCATGTCGATCGCCGTCACCAATGCCGCCCACATCAGCAGGCCGTCGCGTCGCGTGCGTACCCAACGGATGAGCAACCAACTGATGAGCACCCACAATGCGGTGTCAATAGTGTTGGTAGCCAACTGACTTCCCTGCACCAGCAGGAACGACGAGGTCACATACGCGGTCGCGGTCAGCACCTGCGCGCCGCGAGAGCCGCCGAACTCTCGCGCGATCTGCGCGCTGAGGAAGATCGCCGCGACGGTGATCAGCATCGCCGGAATCCGCAACGCGATCAGCGATCCCGGTGCGATCAGGTCCATCAGACGCGCGATCGCCGGTACCACCGGTCCCTGATCGGCGTACCCGGCGGCAAACCTGCGCCCGGCGGACACGAAATACAGTTCGTCACCGAAGAATCCGTATCGTCCGAGCGACAGCAGCAGGGCGACGGTCGCGGTCGCGGCAATCGCCCCGACCCCTACCAGCGCGAACGGTGCCAGCCCGTCCGGTCTATCCCCTTGCCGGGCATCGGCTTCCAGTACGCTAGCGATCTCTCCCCGCTTTCCGAGTCGCCGAATCGAACACCTTGCACAGGTGTGCCGAGTATTTGCTCATATCGAAATCCGGTTCCCTGATCGATCGTCCGGCCGCGCTGTCGATGGAATCGCGAATGGACTTGGCCATGATCACGGCATCGAACTCGCCGAAGTCACCACCCTCCTGCCCCTCACGCAGCATCAGCACCAGCGGGTCCAGGATCTCGCGCTCCCCATTCGGGTCGTCGAAGGTCCGTTTTCCTTCGGAATCGCGCAGATTCATCACGACATCGGTCATCGCCGCCACATAGTTGCGGTTCGCCTCGATGAAGCTCAGATTCGATTCCAAGTACGCGCGCAACCGATTTCGCGCCCCCTCGGCCGCAGCGATCAACGGCACCATGTATTCGGCGCCCGATACGTACAGCTGGATCACCAGCTGCGTCATCAAATCGTCTTTGCCCTCGAAGTGGTAGGAGATCACCCCCTTCGACACGCCCGCGTGTTTGGCGATCCGAGCCAGCGAGGCATTCCCGTAACCGACCTCGGAGATTACCTCCACCGCCGAGGCGATGATCTGCCGCCGACGCGCCTCCTCGATGAACGACCGCTGTCGACCACCAGGACTATTTTCCGGCCGCATGGTCAGATTTTCGCACGCGTGGCCACCCCATGACAAGCCGAAGGGCCGCACTCCCTACGAAATGCGACCCTTCGAATGGGTAGTTCTACAGGTACTGCCCCGTGTTCGACTCGGTATCGATCGCCCGGCTCGCGCTGGCGTTCTTACCTGTGACCAGCGTGCGAATGTAGACGATCCGCTCGCCCTTCTTACCCGAAATGCGGGCCCAGTCATCGGGATTCGTGGTGTTGGGCAGGTCCTCGTTCTCGGAGAACTCGTCCACTATCGAATCGTAGAGATGCTGGATGCGCAGGCCGGGGTTGCCGGTGTCGAGCACCGCCTTGATCGCGTACTTCTTCGAGCGGTCCACGATGTTCTGGATCATGGCGCCGGAATTGAAGTCCTTGAAGTACAGGACCTCCTTGTCACCGTTGGCGTAGGTGACCTCCAGGAAGCGGTTGTCCTCGCTCTCGGCGTACATCCGGTCGACAACCCGCTCGATCATCGCGTTGATGCACAGCGTCTTGTCGCCACCGAATTCAGTGAGGTCGTCCGCGTGCAGCGGCAATTGGTCGGTCAGGTACTTCGAGAAGATGTCCTGCGCCGATTCCGCGTCCGGCCGCTCGATCTTGATCTTCACATCGAGTCGTCCTGGCCGCAGGATAGCCGGGTCGATCATGTCCTCACGATTGGAGGCGCCGATCACGATGACGTTCTCGAGGCCCTCGACACCGTCGATCTCCGAGAGCAACTGCGGCACCACTGTGGTCTCCACATCGGAGGACACGCCGGAACCGCGGGTGCGGAAGATCGAGTCCATCTCGTCGAAGAACACGATCACCGGAGTACCCTCGGACGCCTTTTCCCTGGCCCGCTGGAAGATGATCCGAATGTGGCGCTCGGTCTCACCCACGAACTTGTTCAACAGTTCGGGGCCCTTGATGTTGAGGAAGAACGACTTGGCTTCCTTGGCATCCTGACCACGCGCTTCGGCGATCTTCTTGGCCAGCGAGTTAGCCACCGCCTTGGCGATCAGCGTCTTACCGCAACCAGGTGGGCCGTAGAGCAGCACGCCCTTGGGCGGACGAAGTGCGTACTCCCTGAACAGATCCTTGTGCAGGAAGGGAAGTTCCACCGCATCGCGGATCTGCTCTATCTGCCTGCCGAGGCCACCGATATCGCCGTAGTCGACATCGGGCACCTCTTCCAGCACCAGATCTTCGACCTCAGCCTTGGGGATGCGCTCGAAAGCGAAGCCCGCCTTGGTGTCCACGAGCAGGGAGTCGCCCGGGCGCAGCTTGCGGATCGGCGAGTCGGGATCGTCGAGATCATCGAACTCGGCAACCTTCGCCAGGGGGCCCGACAGCCACACCACGCGCTCCTCGTCGGCGTGGCCGACGACCAGCGCTCGGCGCCCGTCATCGAGGATCTCGCGCAGCGTGCCGATTTCACCGATCTTGTCGAAGAACGACGCCTCGACAACCGTGAGCGCCTCGTTGAGGCGGACGGTCTGACCGTATTCCAGGGTCGAGGTGTCGATGTTCGGTGAACAGGTCAACCGCATCTTGCGACCCGAGGTGAACACATCGACCGTCTGATCCTCGTACGCGCCGATCAAGACGCCGTATCCGCTCGGTGGCTGACCGAGCCGATCGACTTCCTCACGCAGGGCGACAAGCTGCTGCCGCGCCTCCTTGAGAGTGTCCATCAGCTTGCCGTTGCGAATCGTCAGCGAATCGATGCGGGCTTCCATTTCCCGCGCATGATCCGGCGAATCGGCGAGTTGCCTTCGGAGCGCAGCCGCTTCGGCGCGTACCGCCTCGAGCTCTCTCCAGGCCGCCGAATCCGAATTCTCGATGGGGCTCATGTGCTGCTCCTCCCAGTCCCGGTCTATTAACGCTACCGGGCGCGAACCGTTCTCGCCGTCGGACATGGTTTCGTGGTGATCACATCTAGGCCGCGATGAGCGGCCCGTCAAGGCATGTTAGCCTGCCCTAACAAGTTTCTGGCGTGCCGTTTCGCCAACCGAACCGAAAGGTTGCTGACGATGCTCCCTCCCGCAAAGACACTGCGCGTCTCCTTTGCCACCGTCGCGGCGGCCCTCGCATTGACGGTCGGATTGACCGCATGCGGCTCCGACGACTCGTCCGAGGCGAAGGCCACCACCAGCACTGCCCCGAGCACCGCGTCCTCCGGGGCGGCCGTTTCCAGCACCGCCGGCCACGGCGATCACTCCACGGACGCCGCCCCCACGCCCGAAACGCTGCAGGCGGTCCTGGTCAAGCTTTCCGATCCAGCCACCTCCACCACGGACAAGGCCGCGCTGATCGTGAACGGCGAACAGCGCACAGCCAATATCGACCAGATGAACAAGGCGCTCGGCAACTACGGCACGCTGACCTACACCGTCGCGGACATCACCACCGAGGGCAATACCGCGACGGCTCAGGTCACCATCACCTCGCCACACGGCGCCGCACCTGCCATGCCCCTGACCTGGGAGCATGTCGACGGCATGTGGAAGCTTTCGGACGCGAGCGGCTGCCTGATGCTCGGCTTCGCACAGGCGCCCTGCGTCCCGGCCTGACCGCGCACCCGACCGACCGAAGGCCGCCATCATCGCATTCCAGCGGATATGGCGGCCTTCGTCGTCAACGAACTCAGCCCTTGGAGGGCCGACGCTGCGGCTTCGGGGTAACCGTGCCCTCGGCGAGCCTCCGGGCGCTCACCAGGAACGCGGTATGCCCCTGCATGCGATGTTCGGGCCGAACCGCGAGACCAACGACATGCCACCCGCGCACCATGGACTCCCAGGAGCGCGGCTCGGTCCAGCACTCCTGTTCGCGCAGCGCCTCCACAACCTTCGACAGTTGCGTAACAGTCGCCACATAAACGATCAGCACACCGCCGGGCACCAGCGCTTTGGATACCGCGGGTAGCGCGTCCCACGGTGCGAGCATGTCGAGCACGACCCGATCGACCGGCTGGCCGTCGTAAGCCGCGACGTCCGCGACGGTGAGTGACCAGTTGTCCGGGCGTTCGCCGAAGAACGTCTCCACATTGCGGATCGCGTGCTCGGCGTGGTCCTCGCGAATCTCGTAGGAGACCACCTCACCCTGTGGCCCGACCGCGCGCAGCAGCGAGCAGGTCAGCGCGCCCGAACCGGCGCCCGCCTCCAGCACACGCGCGCCGGGGAACATGTCACCCTCGTGCACGATCTGCGCGGCGTCCTTTGGGTAGATCACCGCCGCGCCGCGCGGCATCGACAACACGTAGTCGACCAGCAGCGGACGCAACGCCAGGTACGGCGTGCCGTTCGTCGAATTCACCACGGTGCCCTCGTCGGCGCCGATCAGGTTGTCGTGTTTGATCCCGCCGCGATGCGTGTGGAACTCCTTACCGGGTTCCAGCACCACCGTGTAGAGGCGCCCTTTGGCATCGGTCAGCTGTACCCGGTCACCGGTGGTGAATGGCCCGGTCCGTCTGGCCGTCATGAATCTCCGTTTCGCTCGGTCGGTGCTGTCGCACGGTTGCGGCACCGGCCTGTCGGTACCGCCAGATAGCCTGCCAGGTATGCGAGTTAGCGTGACCACGCCCCCCGCCGACACCGATTCGGCGGATGTGCCCGCAATGGCGGTGAGCCGGTCGCGCCCCGCGCTGTCCCCTTCGCGGGCAATGGATTTCAAGCAGTGTCCACTGAAGTACCGCTTCCGGGCGATCGATCGGATCCCGGAACCGCCGTCGCGCAACGCGGTACGCGGCACGGTGGTGCACGCGGTGCTCGAGGACCTGTACAGACTGCCCACGGCCGACCGCGTGCCCGAGCGCGCGGCCGAGCTGGCCGGACCGGCGTGGGCCCGGGTGCTCGCCGACCAACCCGAGATCGCCGAGTTGGTGGCCGATGACGGTCTGGAGGAATTCCTCGGCGAAGTGCGCACCCTGGTCGAGACGTACTACCGGCTCGAGGATCCGACGCGTTTCGATCCAGAGTCGTGCGAATCGCGGGTGGAGGTGGAACTCGAGAGCGGAGTGCCGCTGCGCGGGTTCGTCGATCGCATCGATGTCGCGCCGACCGGGCAGCTGCGGGTGGTCGACTACAAGACCGGGCGCTCACCCGGGCTCGCCCAGGAAACCAAGGCACTGTTCCAGCTGAAGTTCTACGCATTGGTGGTGCTACGCACCCGCGGCATCCTGCCCACCCAGCTGCGGCTGATCTATCTCGCCGACGAGCAGATCCTCACCTACGCCCCCGACGAACCGGAGCTGCTGCGCTTCGAGCGCACGCTGGCGGCGCTGTGGCGGGCAATCCTCGACGCGGGGCGGACGGGCGATTTCCAGCCGAGCACCAGCTGGCTGTGCGGCTTCTGCTCATACAAGCACCTGTGCCCAGAGTTCGATGGCACTCCCCCGCCCTACCCAGGCTGGCCCGACGGTGGCACCGGCGAATTGCCGGACGAGACACTCGCGGACTCGGTCGCCGATTGATCGCGTCCGCGAGTACCGGGGTCAACCCCCACATCCAACACGCGGTGCCGCAAACCTAGAACGCGCGGCAAGAGCGGATGTCGGTCGCCAAGATCGCCTTCGCGCCGAGTTCGGCGAGCTGGTCCATGACCTGGTTGCCCTGCTTGCGTGGTACCAGAGCTCGGACCGCGACCCAGTCCGGATCCGTCAGCGGCGACACCGTCGGCGATTCCAGTCCCGGGGTGATCAGGGCCGCGGCATCCAATAATGTCTTGGGGCAGTCGTAGTCGAGCATCAGGTATTGCTGGGCGAAGACGACGCCTTGTACGCGGGCGATGAGCTGGTTACGGTCGCGGTCGTCCTGATCGGCGCCGTTGCGTTCGATCAGCACGCCTTCGGAATCGCAGAGGGTCTCACCGAAGGCGACCAGGTTGTGCTGACGCAGGGTACGTCCGGAGCCGACGACGTCGGCGATGGCGTCGGCGACGCCGAGTTGGATGGAGATCTCGACGGCGCCGTCCAATCGGATGACCTCGGCCTCGATACCGCGCCTGCGCAGGTCGGTGAGGACCAGGTTCGGGTAGGAGGTGGCGATGCGCTTGTCGTAGAGGTCCTCGACCTTCCACCCGCGCCCAGCGGGGGCGGCGTATCGAAAGGTGGAGCGGCCGAAGCCGAGCGAGAGACGTTCCCGGACAGGTGCGCCCGAATCCAGGGCGAGGTCGCGACCGGTGATGCCGAGGTCGAGTTCGCCGGAGCCGACATAGACGGCAATGTCCTTGGGCCGCAGGAAGAAGAACTCCACCTGGTTACTCGGATCCAGGACGGTCAAATCGCGGGTATCGGTGCGCTTACGGTAGCCGGCCTCGGACAGGATCGAGGTCGCGGATTCGGACAGGGCGCCTTTATTGGGGACTGCGACGCGCAGCATGAGTTGGTGTCCTTTCGCCAGGGAAGAAACTGCGGAATCGGGCCGACCGTCACAGATGTCGGTACACGTCTTCGAGCTTCAATCCGCGACCCACCATGAGCACCTGAACCCAGTAGAGCAATTGCGAGATTTCTTCCGCGAGCGATTCGTCGCTCTCGTGCTCGGCGGCGAGCCACACTTCGCCCGCCTCTTCGAGCACCTTCTTACCCTGGCTATGCACGCCCGCGTCCAGCGCGGCGACAGTTCCGGACCCCTCGGGGCGGGTGACTGCACGATCCTGGAGCTCGGCGAACAGGGTTTCGAAGTTCTTCACGGTGAGTCATTGTTTCAGACCCGCACGCGGAGCTGTTGCTGTGGTCGGTGCCCAGCCGCCGTTGCGGCGGCTGGGCAGCACGGCGGCGGCTCAGGACCCCGAAAGCAGCGCCTCCAGATCGGCGACCGCGGTGCGGAGCTGATCGGCGAATGCGTGCATCTGGTCCGCGACCGGTTCGGGGGTGGCGAGATACAGATTCCAGCGGTCGGGCAGCAGCACGTAGGCGACGCCGATGCACTTGGGACTGGTGGACCCGAAACCGAAGTACCGGATATTGACCGACGGCGCCGAGCTGGTGCTCAGGTAGTCGTCGCGCATGATGGTCCAGCCCGGGCTGTCATACAGCGCGATCGGTTCCACGACACCGAGTTCGGCACCGCGGCGACGCTGGATCCACTGCAGTTCCCACAGATGCTGTTCGGGTGCGTCCCCGGCCTGGCACTGTTTGGCCCGTTCGACATGCGCGGCGGCCGCGGCCAACGCCGCGTCCTTCTTCGCACCTGCGGCGATCGCCGGATCCTGCATCGCGTCGACGAACGCGACCATCTGCGGCGTCACCACCCGCATCGCCTCGGTGCGGCCGTTGCGGTACTGGCGGGTTGCGATGGACTCGTAGGTGGCCCCGGTAATGCCCTTGCTGCGTCGATGGGCCAGTTGATAACTCAACTGCGCGAACGCGTCCGGTGAGATGCCGAGCTGTTTGGCACGCGCGGTGCCGAAGTTCTCGAACGACACCGTGGTGGTGGCATTCTCGGCGGCGTATCGCGCGAAATCCGCACACGCCGCGGCGATATCGGCACGCTGAGCGACATCGAGGACGAATTCGATCGGCTCGACAAGGGGCAACCCCTGTGGTTGTGCGCCGGAGTGCGCGGCATGCTCGGTGACCGGTTGCTCGAGCAGCGTGTCGACGAACGACAGAATGGTGGTGCCGTCCAGCCCACAGTGTTCGATGTTGATGCCTGCCTGCCCGTCGCCGAAGACAATGAACGACACCGACTTATCGAACCATCGGTTCGCGCTGTCGCCGTGCAACAGGTGGTCGCATGCCTGCATTTCGTCACGCGGCGCGAAATCCTCGAGGCAGACGCAAAACAGCGCGGTTTCGATGGTGTCGAGCGACGCGGCATTCGCCGGGTCGGCACGCAACACCTGCCTGCTCGCGGCCCATTCGGGGCGCGCCTTGGTGGTGAGATGCCCGACCGCGATATCGGTGCGTGCCGAGCGCGCACCCGTCTTCAGCACCGAACGCAGCCCGTCGGCGAGGTCCTCGAACGCGTACGGCACGCCGTCGGCGCCGATCACGTCCATCCGGAACATGCTGCCGCGGAAGAAAACCACGATGTGCTTCGCCTCCGAGTGGCCCGGCCATTCGTCGCTGTAGGGCACCCGCACAGAGTCCTGCGGCACGCCCGGAATCCGCGTCTCGGAGAACAGATACTTGTTCTGCCACATCGACAACTGCTTACCACGCTGGGTCACCGGCGGCACCGACTCGGAGTCCAGCGCCAGCTTGTAGTCGACGGCGGCGGCGATGATCCCCGCTCCACGCTCCACCTGATCCGCCGCGGTCGAGGTGGCCAGCGGCGTATCGTCACCGAACAGGAAGAAGAAGTTGGCGTTCAACGCGATTCGATCGCGCCTGCCCAGGTAACGCGACGGCCAGAACAGGTCCAGCCAGCTACCCACGCCAGGGGTCGCGTCGTATTCCGCCAGCGCCGCGTGCAGTGTCCGGCCAGGGCTATCCGCGCGCAGCAGGTCCGCGACCGCCGCTTCGGTCGCGGCGAATTCATCCGCGTTCAGCAGCGGTGCGCACCACTGCAGCAGCCGGGTGCAGCTGTCCTCCAGCGTCGGCAGTGGCACCCGGGGCAGGTGATCGTCGGCAGCGAAGGTGCGTTGACTCAATGCGGTTCCTCGGGTTCGGCGCGGTTCGAGAGCGGACGGGAAATGTAGAGCTTGGCATACAGCCAGCCCGCGTCTTCATAATCGGTGGTGTCGACTCCATTGCTGGACAGGGTGTCCAGCACCTGTGCACGTTCGGCATCGGAGGCGAACCGCCGCTGTTCGAACATGCCGGGCGCCTGTTCGGTGCGATAACCGAGCACGGCGAGTTCCTCGGCGATCGGGTCGAAATCGAACATCCGCAATACGAAGTGTGCCATCCATGGTCGTCGGCGCGGATGCGCGCGTGCCACTCGGGACAGCGTCTTCTCGGTGACGTAGCCGATGCACCCGGTGGAGACCACGATATCGACGTCGGCCAGGGTGGCACGTTGTTCCTCGGTGAGGTCGTTGGCCTCGAGGTCGGCGTGCACCGTGTCGTGCAGGAATCCGGCCGCGCGCGCGTAGGCCAGTGCTGGACCGGCGGCATCCATTCCGATGAATCGGACGTCGGGCAGCCGGTCCTGTGCGTCCAGCCAGGCCCGGTCACGGGCGATGAGTGCGGCCCGATCGGATTCGGTGGCGACTCGGTAGTGGTCGGCGAGCTCACCGATAGAGGTGTCTAATCGCAGCATTGCCGCGTTGACACCGTAGGAGCAGCCGATATCGAGCACGGTGGGCGTACTCACCTGCGTCGAGGCACGATACGCCTCGATCTGCTGCTGCAGGAACGGTTTCGCCAGTTCGGGAATCCGATAGTCCAATTCGGACATCCGGGCGTAGTACTCGCGGGGGTCGGGACGGTTGTAGATATCGTCGAAGGAAGCTTTCCCGGTCGCATGTGACGGCACTGACATTGTTCGTTCCTCTCGGGCCGGGCTGTGCCGCATTGTGTCGCCATGCGGCAAAAGTTCGGCCTGTTCAGTCGAGCAGTCGGTCGCCACGAACAGCATCGGCCGCAGCGGCTAGGTGAACGGGCAGTACCCGCCCGAACAACTGGCGGGTGCGTTCCACCGTACCGATAACACCGGGGCGATCGGTGTAGGCGAAGATCGCCGAATGCCGTGGTGGATCACCCTCGACCGGAGAAACCCGGTGCAGCGAGAAACGGCCGCGGAATAGTTGCAGATCACCCGGACGCAGCTCTAGGCGTCGGATCCGTGCCGCACCGTCGCCGGTCAGCACATCGCGCACATAGTCGAGGTTCTCGGCATGCGGCGAGCGAATGTTGGGGCAGTACTCGAAGACACCACCGACGGCCGCGGGCTGAGTCAGCATGCTGACGGTGAATTCGTTGGTGTCGAAGTGCCAGGGGTGCGACATACCCGGCTCCACCACGTTGAGGCACAGTCCGGCAAGAGGGTCGGCGAATTCGTGCAATCCGGCCAGACCGAAACAATCGGCCACGAGACGCTGGAACACCTCGCTGGTGTAAAGCCGGTGGATCAGCGCGTCGACCGGAATCCGATCGCGCGGCACGAACGCATTGCCGCGCGTCAATACGATTCGCGCCGGATGATCGTGCGGCAGTTCGGTATCCAGTGGAATGTTGTAGGCGTTGACCTGTTCGACCTCATAATGCGCGTCGGGGGCTATCGCCTCTCCCTCTGCGCGCAGGGTCTCGACCAACTCCGGCCGGATGAATTCTCGAAGCACGGTGCAGCCGACATCGTCCAGATCCGCGCGCGCCCGCCGTACCGCCACCCGCCAGCCCGATCCGCCCGGATCCGCGAGGGGATACCGTGCCGTATCGACGATCTCGTCCAAGACACTCGTCGCTGCCATGGCGTAATTTTGGTGGAGCGGCCGCAGACACGCCCGGGATTCGGCAAGTATTGCCGTGACTACTGTCACGTTTACCGTCAGCGCTCACATACGTTGCGGCACAGTAACTCTCGCTAGCACGACTGTCCGCGATACGTAGCGCGGCGAATTCTCATAATGGCGCACACCGAATACTTGTGCCGCATAACAAGATTGACAATTGCCGACCGCACGGCGGATTCAACCCTGAACGCGCAAGGCGTCTTCCAGATCTGCGACCGTCAATCCGATCAGTGAATCCCGGAAGACGCGCCCGGGCGCGTCCGGAACCGGTATCTCGCACGGGACCACAATGACCGCACAACCCGCGGCCTGCGCCGCGCTGGCGCCGGTAGGCGAATCCTCGACCGCCACACAGTCCCTCGGGTCCAGTCCGAGCAGTTCGGCCGCCCGCAAGTAGATATCCGGCGCGGGCTTGCCGTGCGCTACTTCATCACCGCACACCGAATGGTCGAAAAAAGCACGGTCGAGGGTGTCGAGTCCGAACTCGGTCAGCGACCGCTTGGTATTGGTGACCAGGGCCGTGGCGAGCCCGGCCGCCCGGACCAGGCCCAAGGCGTCCTTGGCGCCGGGACGCCATGGAATCGGACCGGTCATCAGCTCCGTCACCCTGGCCTCGAGGAATTCGCCCGCCGATCGAACCGCAGCGACCGTCGGCTCGATACCGAGTCCGTCGAACAGCAGGCGCAGTGCATTCGGCCCCGACGCACCGATCAACGCGTGCCGCAGTTCGTCGGTCATCTCGTGTCCGTGCTCGCGGGCCAGGTCACGGACGCCGATATCCCACAGCTTCTCCGAATCGAGCAGCGTGCCGTCCATATCCCACAGCACACCGGCCAGTCGCGCCGTCACCTCGCCTACGTCTCCTTCGAATCGCCTATTACGTGCCCGAGGCCGCGATCAGCAGTCGCCCATTGTCCGGCACGACCTGGATCCAGCGGTTCTCAGACGAGGTCGAGCCGTCCTTCAGGTTATAGGTCAGCGAAACGACCGCACGGTTCTCACCGTTCGGTGTGACGGCACCCACGCTCACCGACCGGATGGAATTCCAGAATCGGGCATACGCGTCGTACCCGCCGGTCTGCGCTTGATACGCGGGCGAGAGTTCGGTCCAGGCCGCACCCAGATTGCCGGGGACCATCCCGTAGTAGCCCTGGACGAATTGCGCGATCCGATCGGCGGTCGGTGGGCCGAACGGTGTGGTGGTAGCGGGTGGGCGAGTGGTTGCCGTCGGCGGGCGCGGGGCCACCGGCTCCTGTTGCCCGGGGGCGACGACATTCGGTGCGTCCGCGGTCGAGGTGAGGTCTCCGGTCGGCGCGGTGGCCGTCGGGCTGTCGTCGCTACTGTTCGACGCCAGCACCAGACCCACCACGACGAGCACCGCGACAACGGCGATCGCCGCCACCGCGATGAGGCGGGCACGGGACTGCTCATCCCCCGACGTTCCGGGTGGGGTATCTCCCGCAGCGTTCGGCGGTGTCGGGGTCGGCACGGCGGTAGCCGCCGGGACCGCGGCATCGGCGGTGGTGGTCTCCGATGCCGGATCGGGTACGGCGCCTGCCTTCGGTCCGGGCAGCACTGTCGTAGCGTCGGCCTCCGGCGCGGGCATGACCTTTGTCGTGGCCGGAGTGGGCGCCAATGCCGGAGCACGGCCGGCCGCCACGGCTTCCATGGCGTCTTGTGCCTCCCGCATGGTCGGGCGCGCGTCGGTTGTCGGAGCCAGCAGCCGCAGCAACACCGGGCCGAGCGCACCCGCCTTTTTCGGCGGCGGGATTTCCCCGCGCGCCACGGCGTGTAGCACGGCAAGGGGGTTGTCGCCCTCACCGAACGGCGGGGAGCCCTCGACGGCCGCGTACAACGTGGAACCGAGCGCGAACACATCCGAGGCCGACTCCGGGTCCTCGCCGCGTGCCACCTCAGGAGCGAGGTAGGCGGGCGTGCCTGCCAAGAATCCGGTCGCGGTGACGGTGACGTCGCCCACCGCGCGGGAAATGCCGAAGTCGGTGATCTTCACCGTGCCGTCGTCGCCGACCAGCAGGTTGGCCGGCTTCACATCGCGGTGCATGATGCCCGCGTCGTGCGCGGCGGCCAGCGCTGCGGCCGCCTGGGCTCCGATCCGCGCCACCTCCATCGCGGGCAAGGTGCGATGCCCCGAAAGCTTCGCCGCCAGGCTCGGAGCGTCCATGTACTCCATCACCAGCCACGGCTGGCCGTCCTCTTCGGCGACATCGAAGACGGTGATCGCGTTCGGATGATGCAGTCGCGCCGCGATCCGGCCCTCGCGCATCGCACGCAGGCGCGCCTCGATCGCTGCGGTTCGCGTCAGATTCGGAGCCAGCAGCAACTGCTTGACCGCGACCGTGCGGCGCAACCGGACGTCGGTTCCTCGCCAAACGACGCCCATGGCTCCGGTGCCTATCGGATCCGTAATCCGATACCGGCCCGCGATCAACCGATCCGAGGTCATGGTGTGGTACCCCTCCTACTTGCCCGCCGAGTCGTTCCGCACTCCGCGCGTAAGCGGAAATCCTCGAAAATCTTACGCGCCGAAGTACTTTGCATCCGAATACCGCTACGACGAACACATCCGCCGACTGCCCCGGATGCAGTTGCAATGCGTCCGACAATGTCATACCCGCATGACATTCATCCACCAGCATGCGACGGCAATACAGCAATTTCGCAGGTCACGCGGTACTCGTCAGCGAAAAAGCCCACGAAGCCGCGGGTTCGGAATTTCCGCGCGCTACCCCGCGACCTGCACCGCGATCGCATATTTCGACACAATCACGATCATTTCCGACCCGAACGACGCAGCGGCCCAGCAAGATCCGATGCGCCGAGAATCACACTGTCCCGTTTGGTCGGATAAATGCGCGCCCGCGCCGATCCGTATCAGGCGTTGAAGTACTTGGCTTCCGGATGCAGCAGCACGAACGCGTCCGTCGACTGTTCGGGATGCAACTGCAACTCCTCCGACAGCTCCACACCGATTCGGCCCGCGTCGAGCAAATCCACCAGCTTCGCGCGATCCTCCAGGTCCGGGCAGGCGCCGTAGCCGAAGGAGTAGCGGGCGCCGCGGTAGCCGAGCTTGAAGTATTCCTGCACATCGGCGGGATCCGACTCGGCGACCGCATGTCCGTCCAGGGTGAGTTCTTCCCGGACGCGCCGGTGCCAATACTCTGCGAGCGCCTCGGTGAGCTGTACGCCGATACCGTGCACCTCGAGGTAGTCGCGGTAGTTGTCGGCGGCGAACAGTTCGTTGGCGAAGTCCGCGATCGGCTGGCCCATGGTGACCAGCTGGAACGGCAGCACATCCACCTCACCGGCCTGCTCGGCCCCCTTCCGCGATCGGATGAAGTCGGCGATGCACAGGAACCGGTCGCGCTGCTGGCGCGGGAAAGCGAAGCGATATCGTTCGGGGGCATTGGGCTCGGGTTCGGTCAACACGATGACCTCGTCGCCCTCGGAGACTGCGGGGAAGTACCCATACACCACGGCGGCATGCTGCAGAATCCCCTCGGTGGACAGCCGATCCAGCCAGTACCGCAGCCGCGGCCTGCCCTCGGTCTCGACCAGTTCTTCGTAGCTGGGTCCATCACCGCCGCGCTGACCGCGCAACCCCCACTGGCCGAGGAACAGGGCGCGCTCGTCGAGCAGCCCCGAATACTCGTGCAGCGAGAGACCTTTCACCAGGCGCGTACCCCAGAACGGGGGCGTCGGCACCGGCAGTTCCGCGGCCACATCGGAGCGGGCAGGCACTTCGACGGGCACCTCGAGCGCCTTGCGCTCCGCGGCGATCCGCTTGGACCGCTCATGGCGCGCCTTGCGCTGGGCGGCCTTCTCACGTTCCGCGATCGCCTCCGGGCTATCCGGGTCGATGCCGCCGCCACGCTTGCGGGTCATGATGTCGTCCATCAGCCGCAGGCCCTCGAACGCGTCGCGTGCGTAGTGCACATCGCCCTCATACACGTCGGTCAGATCGTTCTCGACATAGCCTCGGGTCAGCGCCGCGCCGCCGAGCAACACCGGGAACTGCTCGGACATCCCCTTGGTGTTGAGCTCCTGCAGGTTCTCCTTCATCACCACCGTCGACTTCACCAGCAGCCCGGACATGCCGATCACGTCCGCCTTTTTGCCGACGGCCGCGTCCAGGATGGTCGCGATGGGCTGTTTGATGCCGAGGTTCACCACCTCGTAGCCGTTGTTGGACAGGATGATGTCGACCAGGTTCTTGCCGATGTCGTGCACATCGCCCTTGACGGTGGCCAGCACGATTCGACCCTTGCCACTGTCGTCGGTGGCCTCCATATGCGGTTCCAGGTAGGCGACCGCGGTCTTCATCACCTCGGCCGACTGCAACACGAACGGCAACTGCATCTGGCCCGAACCGAATAGCTCGCCGACGGTCTTCATACCCGACAGCAGTGTTTCGTTGATGATCCGCAGCGGCGGTACCTCGGTCATCGCCTCGTCGAGGTCGCCCTCCATACCGTTGCGCTCACCGTCCACGATGCGCCGCTCCAGGCGCTCGAACAGCGGCAGCGCGGCCAGCTCCTCGGCACGAGACGCGCGCGACGACGAGGCCGACACGCCTTCGAACAGACCCATCAGCTTCTGCAGCGGGTCATAACCCTCGCTGCGGCGGTCGTACACCAAATCCAGTGCGGTATCGCGCTGTTCGGCCGGAATGCGCGCCATCGGCAGAATCTTCGAGGCGTGCACGATCGCGGAATCCAGTCCCGCCTGGACACATTCGTGCATGAACACCGAGTTCAGCACCTGACGGGCGGCAGGATTGAGCCCGAAGGAAATGTTCGACAGACCCAGCGTGGTCTGCACAGCCGGGTGCCTGCTCTTCAAAAGCCGTATGGCCTCGATGGTTTCGAGGCCGTCGCGGCGTGACTCCTCCTGGCCGGTGCCAAGGGTGAAGGTCAAGGTGTCGATGATGATGTCGCTCTCGAGCAGGCCCCAGTTGCCGGCGATATCGGCGATCAGGCGCTCGGCGATGGCCACCTTCTTTTCGGCGGTGCGGGCCTGGCCTTCCTCGTCGATGGTCAGCGCGACCACCGCGGCACCGTGCTCGGCAACCAGCTTCATCGTCTGCTGGAAGCGAGATTCGGGCCCCGCGCCGTCCTCGTAGTTGACGGAATTGACCGCGCAGCGGCCACCCAGGTGCTCCAAACCTGTACGCAGCACCGGGGTTTCGGTGGAGTCGAGCATGATCGGCAAGGTCGAGGAGGTGGCAAGGCGGCTCGCGAGGGCCTCCATATCCTTGGCGCCGTCGCGGCCGACGTAGTCGACGCACAGATCGAGCATGTGCGCGCCGTCGCGGGTCTGGTCCTTGGCGATATCCAGGCACTTCTGCCAGTCCTCGGCGAGCATGGCCTCACGGAATGCCTTGGAGCCATTGGCATTCGTGCGTTCGCCGATCATCATGATGCTGGCGTCCTGCTGGAACGGAACCGCGCTGTACATGCTCGATACACTCGGCTCGTGCTCCGGCTTGCGCCGCGAATCGACCGGTGGCAGCGTCGGCTCGACCTCACGCACCGCCGCGGTGACCTGGCGAATGTGCTCGGGTGTGGTACCGCAGCACCCGCCGACCAGCGCGAGCCCGTATTCGGAAACGAAGTTGCGCAACGCGATTGCCAACTCCTCGGGCGTCAGCGGATACTCCGCCCCATTCGCGCCGAGGATGGGCAGACCCGCGTTCGGCATCACCGACACCGGTACCTGGGCATGCCGGGACAGGTGACGCAGGTGCTCGCTCATTTCGGCGGGCCCGGTGGCGCAGTTCAGGCCGATCATGTCGATACCGAGCGGCTCGAGCGCGGTCAGCGCGGCACCGATCTCGCTGCCGACCAGCATGGTGCCGGTGGTCTCCACCGTCACGTGGGTGATGATCGGGATCCGCCTACCCAACCGTGTCATCGCATTCCGGCTACCGGTGACCGCAGCCTTCACCTGCAGCAGGTCTTGGCAGGTCTCGATCAGAATCGCGTCGGCACCGCCATCGAGCATGCCGAGCGCCGCCTCGGTGTAAGCATCACGCAACGCGACATAGGGTGCGTGTCCCAGCGTCGGCAGCTTTGTGCCCGGCCCCATCGATCCGAGGACATATCGCGCGGTGCCATCGGCGCTGGGCCCCATCTCATCGGCCACCTCACGGGCCAGCCTGGTGCCCCGCTCGGACAGATCGCGAATCCGGTTGGCAATGTCGTAGTCGGCCAGGTTCGGCAGATTGCAGCCGAAGGTATTGGTCTCGACCGCATCGGCCCCCGCCTCGAAGTACGCGCGGTGGATATGACGCAGTACCTCCGGGCGCGTGTCGTTGAGGATTTCATTGCAGCCCTCTAGCCCGCGGAAGTCATCGAGGGTGAGGTCGGCCGCTTGCAGCATCGTGCCCATCGCGCCGTCGCCGATGACAACACGCCGATGGAGCGTGTCGAGGAGCGTCGTATCGAACTCGGCGGAAGTGGGCGCAGACATGTTCTCAAGCGTAGAGGGCACCCATGACAGACCGACAAGAGATACAAGGAGTACCCCTGCCCGTGTGCCACACCACACATTCACGACCGACGAACCCGGCAACAATCGGAAGCATCGGCGGTACCGCGACCCCTCGTATTCGTATACAACACGCCCACTCGTCCCCGTCCCGAGCCAGACGACATCAAGCCCGAGCTCGCGGCCGACTCACATACAGCGGCCGACTCACATACAAAGGGCAAGCCGAACCCGCGATCACCACCCCGTCAACACCCCAACGCCCCGGCCGCAGGTTTCCAGCGAAGCGAGATCGAGCACTGAAGTCCGCGAGCCTGAGGGCCGCGAACACGCAGCGCCGCAGGCGCTGCCAAAACCAACACTGCCGTAGGCTGACCGGGGTGAACTCCAGTGAATCTCCGGTGTCACCCGAGCCGGATATGCCCACGTTGCGGGATCCGGTGCTTGTCGCCGCCTTCGAGGGCTGGAACGATGCTGGTGACGCGGCCAGCGGTGTTGTCGAACATCTGGAACTGATCTGGGATGCCGAACCGCTCGCCGAACTCGATTCCGAGGACTATTACGACTATCAGGTCAATCGTCCGACGGTACGTCAGGTCGATGGGGTGACCAGGGAGATCCAGTGGCCATCGACGATGCTGTCAGTGTGTTCGCCTCCCGGTAGCGATCGCGATGTGGTGTTGCTGCGCGGTATCGAACCGAATATGCGCTGGCGTAGCTTCTGTACGGATCTGCTCGAATTCATCGAGCAACTGGGTGTGCAGACTGTCGTCATTCTGGGTGCGCTGCTGGCCGACACTCCGCATACTCGCCCCGTCCCGGTCACCGGTTCCGCATACAACAAGGAAGCCGCCGAGCGGTTCAACCTGGAACAGACTCGGTACGAGGGGCCGACCGGCATCACCGGTGTGCTGCAGGATCAGTGCGTGAAGGCGGGGGTACCCGCGGTGTCGTTCTGGGCGGCTGTGCCGCACTATGTTTCACAACCGCCCAATCCGAAGGCCACCATCGCGCTGCTGCATCGGGTGGAGGATGTGCTCGATATCGAGGTACCGCTCGGCGAGTTGCCCAATCAGGCCGAAGAGTGGGAAGCGGCGGTCAATGAGATGACCGTCGGCGACGATGAGATCAGCGAGTACGTCCGCTCGCTCGAGGAACGCGGCGACGCGGCCGTCGACTTGAACGATGCGATGGCCAAGATCGACGGTGACGCGATCGCGGCGGAATTCGAGAAATACCTGCGCAGGCGGGGTCCGGGCAGTTTCGGCCTGTAGTCGGCACCCATGGATGTGTCGTTCACCCGTTGTTCGCTGCGGGGCCACCCGCGAGTGAGGGAAGGCTTGCCACATAAACTCTGCCGGTGACCATTCTCCCGATCGTCGCGCATCTTCGTAGCTTCGACGACCGGATCGCCGTCCTCTGCTCGCGATCCACCGCGGCGGGTGCCACAGCAGCGCGATCGGTGCCGGATGATGTGCGAGAGGTCACCTATGCGCAGTTGGCGGTGCTCGTCGAGGATTACGCGATGCGGCTTGGCGCGAACCGGCGACTCGTCGCGCTCGCCGCACGCAACGATCTCGATTCGCTCGCCGCGTATCTCGGCGCGCTCAGTGCGGGATGCGTGGTGCTGCTGGCGCCGGAGATCACCGAGGAGTTGCTGGCCACCTATGACCCGGATGTCGTCATCGATGCGGGCGCGCCGCAGGCCCGCCGGATGGATTCGGCGCACCGGCTGCATCCGGATCTCGCTCTGCTGCTGAGCACTTCGGGATCGACAGGTTCGCCCAAGCTGGTGCGGTTGTCGGTGGCGAACCTGATGTCGAACGCGTCGGCGATCGCCGAGTATCTGTCGATCGGGCCGGATGACCGTGCGGCGACGACACTTCCGATGTTCTACTGCTACGGACTGTCGGTCATCCACAGCCATTTGCTGCGTGGTGCGAGCCTGCTGCTCACCGAGCGATCGGTGCTCGACGACGCATTCTGGGACGAATTTCGCGGTCTCCGAGCCACATCGTTCGCGGCGGTGCCCTACACGATCGATCTGCTCGACCGGATCGGTTTCGACCGGATGCGGCTGCCCGATTTGCGCTACGTCACACAGGCGGGTGGGCGGCTGGCGCCCGAGCGGGTCCGCGCGTACGCGCGGCTGGGAACGAGCGCGGGCTGGCAGTTCTTCGTGATGTACGGCCAGACCGAGGCGACCGCGCGAATGGCTTATCTCCCACCGGAACTCGCGGCCCGGCACCCCGATTGCATCGGTGTTCCGGTGCCTGGAGGGCATTTCACCCTGGAGCCGGTCGAAGATGACACCGAGGAACTCGTCTACCACGGGCCAAACGTCATGATGGGCTACGCGCGGACCCCTGCCGATCTCGCGCTCGGCCGAACCACCGAAGCGCTACGTACCGGTGATCTGGCCCGCCGCACGAGCGAGGGCCTATATCAGGTGGTCGGCAGACGCAGCCGGTTCGCGAAGATCTACGGGCTGCGCGTCGACCTTCAGCGTCTCGAATCCGGCCTGGCCGCAGCGGGATTCACGGCGTGCTGCACCGAGAGCGGCGACCACGTCGTCGTGGCGGTGCAGCGGCCGGGCACCGACCTCACCGCGACCGTGACGCGGCTGTCCGGGCTTCCCCCGTCGGCCGTGCGCGTCTGCCCGGTCGACGAACTCCCCCGCCTGGCCAATGGCAAGCCCGACTATCCGGCGATTCGCGGGCTGGCGGGGATGCCGTCGCTCACGCGCGACATCCGGACGCTCTACGCCGAGACGCTCGGTGTCGACCCGGCTCGCATCCGGCCCGACAGCACGTTCGTCGATCTCGGCGGCAACTCGCTCAGTTATGTGACGACCTCGGCCCGCCTCGAGCGCGCCCTCGGCAGGCTGCCCAACACCTGGCCCGATCTCACCGTCGCCGAACTCGAGCGCATCCCGCACCACAAGCGTTTCGGGCGCACGCTGGATGTTTCGACGCTGCTGCGCGCGAGCGGGATCGTGCTGGTCGCGGGTTCGCACATCGGCCTGTTCATTCTATGGGGCGCCGCCCACGTCATGCTGGCGGTAGCGGGGTTCAACTTCGCCCGCTTCGCGATGACCACGGCGCCGCGGGCCGAACGGTTGCGCCCAGCCCTGCGCACGGCGGCACAGATCGCTATTCCGACGGCCGGCTGGGTGGCGATCACGCTGTTGTTCTCCGATTACTACGGCTGGCAGAACGTGTTGCTGCTCAACAAGATTCTCGGGCCACGCGACAGCGACACCGCCGGACACCTGTGGTTCATCGAAGTGTTGGTGCTGTTCGTGATCGTGGCCGCACTATTGGTGCGTGTCCCGTTCCTCGACAGGCTGGAGCGACGCGATCCGTACTGGTTCGCCATGGGGCTGGTCGCGCTCACGCTGGTATTCCGCGTCCAATCCTTCGGGCTCTACCCGGCGCACGATGTGCCCTTCTCACCCTTGGCCTGCTGGTTTTTCGCGCTGGGCTGGGCGGGCGCGAAGTCCCGGACGATCTGGCAACGGCTTTTGGTGAGCGCGGTGCTGCTGACAGCGGTACCCGGCTACTTCGGTGTCCCCGATCGGGAACGACTCATTATGGCGGGGCTGCTGATGTTGATCTGGCTGCCCGCGATCCGCGTACCCACGCTCATCGCCAGTGGCGTCGTCCTGCTGGCCGATAGCTCACTGATGGTGTATCTGCTGCATTGGCAGGTCTATCCGCCGTTCGGACAACACCATATCGCGGCCCTGCTCGCCTCACTAGGCGCCGGTGTGGTCGCGACGTGGGCCGTGGTGGTGCTGCGGCGCCGGTCGGTGGCCGCGCTGCGGAAATGGTCAGCTATCGAGGGTCAGGACCTCCGCCTCCGCCTCATTGGCCAGTTTCGCGATCAGAATATCTCGCGGAATCGTCTGGCCGGCAAAGTGATCGAGTGACGGCACCACCACGTGATGCGCGTCCGCACGCTTGAGCTCCTGTGTCAGCTCGACCAAAGCCGTGCCGTCACCTGAGGTCGATTCATGGAACGTTGCGGCGAAGCAGAGCCCTTCCTCATCGGCGAGGGTGCGCAGGGCAACCTCGAGCTCATCGCTGTGGCCGTCGGCCAAATCATCACGCAAGTATCCATAGATCAACGCTTCCACCCGAACCTCCGTTGGATTGGGGATCGCTGTTCTGTTTTGTGGATCTCCCCATGCGGGGTACTGCGTACCCGCAAGAACAGATGTTCTTGCACTCGGAGCTCGGCAAACCTTCCGCGCTCACATCAAGCATGTAGTACGACAATCTGCGAATGTAGCTGTCAACCCAGTGACATCTGTATGCCCTATCGGGGCCACCGAGTGTTAACTGATGCGATACTACAGACGTGGCCGCTGCTGACGATCGACCCGTCTGGGCTGTCCGGATGCGCTCTGAGCGCGACGCGCGGGGGTGGTCACAAGCTGACTCCGTCCGCGCGATGCGCCTGAAGTCATCCCACAACCTGCCGACAGACAGTACCCTGCTGCGGAACTGGCGGCGGTGGGAATCTGGCGAGTCGCGGCCGGATGATTTCTATGCCCCTATCATCGCCGCCGCGTTCGACACCGTGACTGCCGCGTTCTTCCCCAACGCCCGGCCGAACAGGGACGATGAACTGCTCTCGGCAACCGGGATGGACACCCTCGAATTCATCGGCAGACTGCGCATGTCGGATGTCTCCTCCGCCACGCTCGACGCCGTCCGCATCACCGCCGAGCGACTGTGCTGCGAGTATCCCTACGCCGATCCGCAAGAGCTGCACAGCGAGGGCACCGCGTGGCTACGGCGAATCACGTCGTTGCTGGATGGCAGGCTGACGCTTTCACAACATCGCGAAATACTCACCCTCGCCGGATGGGTCGCATTGCTGGTGGGTTGCGTGGATTACGACCTCGGCAGACACACCGCAGCGGAGGCAACCCGGCGCGCCGCGCGCACCCTCGGCCAGGAGGCCGAGAACGCCGAAATCGTCGGGTGGAGTGCGGAAATGGCGGCGTGGTTCGCCCTCACCCAGGGCAACTACCGTGGCGCCATCGAGGCCGCCGGCCCTGCCATCGATAGCACTCGAAACCTCGGTGTCGGGGTGCAGTTGTGCGCGCAACGAGCGAAGGCATGGGCCCGGCTCGGCGACCGCCGCGAGGTCGAGGCGTCGCTCGACCAGGGCCGCGCGATCCTCGAGCGACTCGACCATCCCCAGAATCTCGACAACCAATTCGTCGTCGACCCACAGAAGTTCGACTTCTACGCGATGGATTGCTGCCGTGTCGCCGGCGACGACATACGGGCCGAATCCTATGCGCGCCAAGTGATCGGTCACTCCACCCGAGCTGACGGCACCATCCGCAATCCGATGCGAGTCTCCGAAGCACACCTGACGCTCGCGGTGGTCGCCGTCCGCGATCGTGATCTGGAACTCGCGGTCGACGAAGGAATACATGCCTTTTCGGGTAAGCGCCGCTCACTGCCGTCGCTGATGTGGATCGCCGGCGAAGCGGCTCGCGAGATCATCGAACGGTTTCCCGGCGACCCCCGCACCCTCGGGTATCTCGACCAACTGCGCTCGCTGTCCCCCGGGTGACCCCACGCACCCGCCCGGCAACATCGGGCGAACCATCGTGGTTCCAGTTTCGGCGGCGCACGATTCCTCGCATGTCGAGGGGATTCAAACTTCCGGGGGCACGCCGAATGGGGGTCGGTCGCATCAGCGGCGACCGGCCCGCTACTACCCTGTTCCCGGTGACCGACTCCCCCGATGGCATGCCGAGTGCCTCGCCCACCGACTGGGACGACCGGCTGCGGCTGTTCTCGTTCGCGACCGCGGAGAAGCGCGCGGATTACCTGTGGGTGTTGCGCGCGTTCGACAGCGCGCGGGCGGCATATGTGGTGTTGTTGCACGCCGATGACGTGGCCGACTGGATCGTGCGCGACGGTGGGCGCCCCGGCGCCGAGTTGGTCGAGGGCGATGGGCGCCTCGAACTGCCCCGATTGAGCGGCGCCGAGATCGGGCCGCTGCTCGACCAGCTGCACCAGTGGGGAGTGCTGGAACGCAGCTACGATGGGACTCGGGCCGCGACGCTGGCCGAGTATCGCAATCGGCATTACGTTTATCAGCTCACCCAGGCCGGTTTCCAGGCGTACCGCGCGGTCGCCGGTGTGCTGGAGTCCCGGTTGGACGAGGCGTCGCTGTCGCGGCTGGTATTGCCCGAGCTATTGGCCGATCTGCGCGCCCTCGCGGAAGCGAATCGGGCGGGCGACGCGGAGCGCGTCTACCGGACGCTGCGGCGCCTGGATGCGACGCTGACGGACATGGCGGCGCGGGCGGCACACTTCTATCTGTCGCTCGGGGATATGGTGCGCACCACCGAGATCACCCCGGAGTCGTTCCTGGCGCACAAGGACGCGCTACTTGCGCACATGCGCGACTTCAGTATGGATCTTGCCCGGTTCGCGCCCCGGCTCGCCGCCGCGATCGGCGAGATCGAACAGACGGGAACGGTGGAGCTGATCGAACGCGCGGCGACCTGTGACGAGCGGGTGTTGTTGAGTATCGCTGAGCGACAGGCGGATTGGCGGGCACGCTGGCAGGGCCTGCGGACCTGGTTCGTGGCCGCCGCGGCGGAGTCCGGTGAGTCGTCGAGTACCGAGGCGGATCGGCTCCGCGAGGCGACGATGAGCGCGATCGCCGCGGTGTTGTCGCTGTTGCGACGCGTCACCGAGACGCGAAAGGGCGGGGTGAGTCGCGAGTCCGCGCTGCGGCATCTGGCCGGATGGTTCACCGCCGCGCCGAGCACCGACAGTGCACACGCGCTCTTCGACACGGTGTTCGGGCTGGGTCGGCCGCGTCATCTGTCGCTGGAGCATCCGGACGCGGAGCTGATTCCGACGACGCGATCGTGGTGGGAGGCGACGCCACTGGAGATTTCGCGGACATTGGCGGAGACCGGGCGCACGCCGCAAGCCGGAGCGCCCGCCCGGATTCAGCGCAACGACGCGGGGATTCGGCGACTGCGTGCGGCCCAGTTGGATGCGCAACGAGCCAGGGTCGACGCCGCGACGTCGCTCGCCGCCTCGGACGTACACGATCGGGTGCTCGATGAGCGCGAAACCGAGGTGCTATTGCGGTTGCTCGATGCGGCGTCCACCGCGTGGGTGCCGGTGAGCGGGCGAGTCGACGGCACGACCGGGTCGGATAACGGTGTCACGCTGACAGTGTCCGAGCATTTGGGATCGACCGTCGTGCACACCGCGCGCGGGTTGCTGCATCTGAACAATCGCAGGCTGGAGGTCAGGCAGTCGGCTCGCGGCCGCTCCGGTGCACGCGCATCCGAATCCCCCAGGGGGCAAGCATGATCCACGCACGACGGATCGACTCACTCGCGCTGGACAACTACCAGCGCGCGGCGCGGGTGATACTGGCGAATCACCTGGTGACCCGTGACTATCCGGATCGAATCGCACTTCCGCTGATTCGCCGCTGGGCTACCGAATTGCGCGAAGACCTCGCGGAGCTGTTCGGCTATCGGCTGGAAGTGACCGAAACAACGGCACGGGTATTTCCGGTGATCGATCGTCTCGACCCTGGAAAACCCGCCCGCACTGTCTCCGATCGCGTGTTCGACCGCCGCCGCTACGCCTATCTAGCCCTGGCGCTGGCCGCGCTCGGGCGCGCCGGAGATCAGATCACCCTGTCCGAGCTGGCCGATCAGGTTGCCGCCTACACCGGCCGGATCGACGGTCTCGAGCTTGCCCCGGATCGGGCCGCGGACCGCGACGGGTTCGTCGACGCGGTCGGCTGGCTGGCCGCGCGCGGCGCGCTCACCCTCGCCGACGGCGATGCGGGCGGCTGGGCAGCGGACCCGGACGCGGGCGAGGCGCTCTACGACATCGACCGTCCAGTCGTTTTCGCGCTGTTCCGCCCGCCACGAGCCCTGCAACACCTGCACAGTGTGGCGGGGCTGCTCACCGAGAACGCGATGGCCCATCCCGCGGGTCCCGCGCGCACTTCCGACAACGCCCGCCGAGTGCGCAGGACACTCGTCGAGCGTCCGGTCGTCTATGCCGAGGACCTCGATGCCGCCGAACGGCCGCTACTCGGCCAGGACCGGATCGTCGCGGATGTGGAACTGTTCACCGGATTGCGGGCCGAACGGCGCGCGGAAGGCGTCGCCCTGATCGATACCTCCGGACGTCTCTCGGATGTCAGATTTCCCGGCACCGGCACCCTCGCTCAGGTGGCGTTGCTGCTGGTCGGTGAGATCGCCGACCGCGTGCTCGATATCGATCACCCGCTGCCACAGCGCACCGGCGGCGCCGATCCGGCCGCCGCGTTGGCCCGCCAACTCGACGACGCCATCCCGGAGTCCACGGTTTTCACCCCGCTCGCGGATCTTCCATCCACGGATCTGCCTGCGACGGATGATGATTCGACCCCGGATACGTCCGAGAGCGAGACCGGCGAAGCACCGGAGGTCACCTACCCGTTTATCGATTCGTCGTGGGTTCGCGAAACCGTCCAGGCGCTCACCGACCGCTACGGCCTCACCTTCGCGGCGCAATGGCAGGCCGACGTTCCCGGTCTCACCGCGGAGGTCGTCGCCCTGCTGGAACGCCTGCGCCTGACACATGTGGTCGACGACGGGCTCATCATCCTGCCCGCCCTGGCTCGTTACCGCGGCGCGGTGGTCACGGTGCGCGCCAAACGAACCGCCGAACTCTTCGTCACCACCTCAGACACCCTCGGGGCCGACAGTGTTGGCAGGGAAGGTATCTAGACCATGTCGCTCATTCACGGCGGAGTGCGGTTCATCCCGACCCGCGCCGGAATCATCAACCTGTGGGACTACCGCGATCAGGAATTCTGTTTCGCCGACGGCAGGCTGGTGCTGCGCGGACCCAACGGTTCCGGCAAGACGAAGGCACTCGAGGTGCTGTTCCCGTTCGTGCTCGACGGTCGTATCGAGCCACGCAGGCTCAATCCCTTCGCCGGTGAAGAACGTACGATGAAGTCGAATCTGTTGTACCGCAAGCAGGAATCGGCCTACTCCTATGTGTGGATGGAGTTCGCACGCGGCGGCTGGGACGACCCCGAGGTCGTGACAGTCGGCATCGGCATGCGCGCCACGCGTTCGTCGGACAAAGTGACGCGCTGGTACTTCGTCGCAGATGGCCGTGCGGGCGTGGACTTTTCGCTGATCGGCCCGGACGATCGGCCATTGACCCGCAAACAGTTGGCCGAGCAGATCGGCACCGACGCCATCGTGGATCGACCGGTCGAGTATCGCACCGCCATCGACGCGCGGATGTTCGGCCTCGGCACCCAGCGCTATGACCAGCTGATCAACCTGATCCTCACCCTGCGCCGGCCACAGCTGGCCAAAAACCTTGACCCGCGCGGACTTTCGCAGGCATTGACCGATGGCCTCCGACCGCTCGACGAGCAGTCGATCCTCGATGCCGCACGGTCCTTCAGCGATATGGAGGAAGTAGGCCGAACCCTCGAGGGATTGGTCCACGCCGACGCCGCGACTAGAGCTTTTGTCGGTGTGTACCGGAAATACCTCGCGGTGCAGGCAAAGACCGATGTCGACCAGGTGCGCGCGCGGCTGGACGCGGTGACACACGCGAGCAATGCGGTGTTCGCCGCCACCGCATTGCGCGAGCGTCGCGATAACGAGCGCACCGCCGCCGAGGGGCGCGCAGAGGATGCCGACCACTCCTACGAACAGGCCCTATCCGACCGGGAAACGCTACAACGCTCCAGCGCCTACGAGGGCAAACAGCAGCTGGACGATCTCGCTGACGCGGTCCGCCGGTTGGAGACCTCAGCAGGAGTGCATCATGACAAGGCGCTCGAGGCACGTCAGACCCTCGACCAGCGCGGCCAGGAAGCCGAACGCGCCAAGGCATCGGTGCTCACCGCGGCCGCCGCGCTGACGCGCGGGGAGGACGAGTTGCGCGCCGCGGCCGAGGAGGCCGGCATCAACTGGACAGCACTGCCCGAACAGGCACGCGCCGACCAGTTGACGGCGGCGGTTCGCGGCCAGGCCGAGGAACGTGATGCCGATGTGCGCGCGGTCCGCAAGGCACTCGGCGTACTGGATTCCGCGGCGGCCGAACGGACCAGGGCCGAACGCCTCGCCGAACGGGCCAGGGAGTTGAGCGAATCCACTTCGGCCGAGGTCGCGCATGCCGAGGCGGCCGTGGTACTGGCGCGCACCGAAACCTCTGGTGCGCTGCGGGCTTGGTGGGATGCGCACCGAGAGGTGTACTCCCCCATAGCTCATGGTCTCTTCGACGCCGTGGACGGCGCGCTCGCGCGGGCCGGAACCGACGACGCGGCCGGCGTGATCGAGGTCCTGGCCGAACACACCGAACCGCTGCTGGAGGACATTCGCAACCGCCGTCAGGAAGCCCGCGCCACGGCGGCCGCGGCAAGCATGCGAATCACGGAGCTCACCGCCGAACGCGATCGGGTCGCGGCCCAACGCGATGAAGCGCCACCGGCTTTCGCCGCCCACACCAGTAGCCGCGACGACCGGGCGGGTGCGCCGCTGTGGCGGCTGGTCCGCTTCGCCGACGGCGTCACGCCGGAAGTGGCCGCCAGGATCGAGGCCGCATTGCATGCCGCGGATCTTCTCGACGCCTGGATCTGCCCCGAAGAAACCCTGCCGTCCTACGATTCTGACCAGTTCCTGGTTCCATTGCCGGCACAAGCCCGCCCGTCCGGTCGCACGCTCGCCGATGTCCTTGTCGTAGAAGATGATTCCGACGACCTCACCGTTCCCACGCGGGTAGTCGCGGCGGTACTCGCCTCGATCGCGCTGCACGACAATGACAATGACCTGGGCACGACAGTGGCGGTCAGCGAAACCGGCGGCTTCCGGCTGGGTGTGCGGGTCGGCCGTCATCATAAGTCGGATGCCGAATTCATCGGTGCCACCGCCCGCGCCAAACGCCGCGAGATCCGGCTGGCCGAACTGACAGTCACCCTCGAAGCCGCCGAGGAGACACTGCGACAGGCCCGCGCCGACGCGGCGGCGGCAACCGCCGAGCTCACCCGAATTTCCCTGGCCGCCAAGGCACTACCGCGGCCGACGGCGGTATCGGCCGCGCTGCGCGCGGTGTCGGAGGCCGCAGGCATGATGCGGTCACGCTCGGAGGCCGTCGACCAGGCCGAACGCGATCTCGATCAGGCCGTGGCCGAAGCGAGCGCGGTCGAGAAGAAACTACGCGCCGTAGCGGTGGCGCACCGGACGCCGCGCGAGGCTCGCGATGTCGACGCGCTCGCCGCCGCCATCCGGCATTTCGAGAACACCGGAATCGGTCTACTTCGGCTGCGCACCGACCATGAGCGGGAACGCGAACGCGAACGCGAGAGCGCCGACCGATACGACGAGGCACGCGACCTCGCCGAGGCATTCGCCGAGGAGGCCGAAGCCGCACAGGCGGGCTACCAGGAACAGCTGCGCAAACTGGAAACGCTGCGCGATGCGCTCGGCGCGGGCGCGGTCGACATCGATCACGAACTCGAACAGGCGCGAGAGAAGATCGAGGCCGCCAGGGCCGAGCAGAAGACCGCGCGCAAGGCTGCCAATGAGGCGATCGAGGCGGTTGGCGATGTCGAGGCCGCCTACCGTACCGCCCACGAGGCGCTGGGCACGGCACTTAACGAGGTGCTCTCGGACGTCAAAAGCCTTGCCCCCTACGCGCAACCGGATCTGCTGACGCTGCTCGGCGCACCCGCCGACGCCCGCTGGCCGAGTAGCGACGCGGCGTGGTCGACGCCGGAACAGTTGCTCTATCGCATCGCTTCGAACGGTCCAGAAGCCGAACCGCAGGTACTCCCCGACGAGGTCGCGCAGCTATTCGAAAGCCTCGCCGCCGCGACAGCTTCCGTGCGGGCCAGTGAGGCGACCCGCAAGTCCACCCGCAGTGCCGTGACCTCGGCCCTGCAGGAATTCGACGCCGCCCTGGCTGCCTGCGGCCGGGACTATCGGCTGCAATGGGACGCCGCCGACGGCCTCACCGTCGTGCAGGTTCAGGACGATCACGGCATGTCGGCATTGGCCGACTTCGCCACACGTATCGATCAGGCCCGCCACGATCAGGAACTGCTGCTCACCGATGCCGAGCGCCGGATTCTCGAGGACGCGTTACTAACCGGATTGGCGCAGCAGATCCACGAACGCACCAGCGATGCCCGCGATCTCATCGCCCGCATGGGGGCGGAAATGAAGCAGCGGCGCATGTCCTCGGGCAATACCATCGGCGTGCACTGGGTACTCGCCGACGCACTCTCGGAAGCGGCGCGAGCGATGTGCAAGCTGCTCGATCGGGACGCGTCCGCGCTGGTCGCCGAGGACCTGGCGGCGATCCGTGCCCACTTCGCCGCCGAAATCCGTACCGCCCGCGCGACGCACCCGGAACGGTCCTACCCTGAAATCCTCGCCGCGACACTGGACTACCGGACGTGGCGAGTGTTCTCGTTCACCCTGATTTCGGCCGACGGCAGCGAGGACAAACTCACCGTCGCCCGCCACAGCGCCCTCTCCGGCGGTGAACAGTCGGTGTCGCTGCATCTGCCGCTATTCGCGGCCGCACACGTCATGCTGGATTCCGCCGACCCACAAGCCCCGCGCCTGCTCGCCCTGGATGAGGCGTTCGCCGGCGTCGACGACAACGGCCGCAGCGAATTGCTCGGCCTCAGCGTTCAATTCGATCTCGACCTGTTCATGACCGGCTACGACCTGTGGATCACCTACCCGCACGTCCCTGGCTGCGCCCACTACGATCTGGCCCACTCCACCGCCGAAAACACAGTCAGCGCCACACTCTTGGTCTGGGACAGCGGCGATCTGCTCGCCGAACACGACGGCACCGACCTCACCACAGCCCTCGGCTCCCCCAATCGCCGCCGCATCCCCAACACCATCGAGGGCGGGCTGACATTACCGAACATGCCGGGCAGTCAGACGGAAATGCCCAGCGTGCCCGAAAGCGCCCCGGTGAGCTGATCGGCGACCCCGGCGGCGGACGAACCAGGCACATTCTGAAACTGACCGGTACGGTATTTGAAGGGCTACCGTGGAGGGTCTGCGACACAATTCACCGCAGTCCCGTGACGGAGGGATCGGATATGCGGATGACCTACGACCCGGCCGTCGACGCCGCCTGCGTCTACTTCACCGATTCTGCCTGTGCGGGCCAGTCGGCGAAACAGATTGTGACGGCCATCGACCATGGCACTGTCGTACTGGATATGACCGCATCGGGCACGCTCATCGGCGTCGAGGTGCTCGGCGCGCAGAACGTCCTACCCACGGAGGCATTGGAACGGACTCGGCAGCAGCCCTATGTAGTGCTCGCGGTCTATGAATCGACCTCGAGCGCGCCCGACTATAAGCAGCTGTTCGAAGAGGTGTTCATCATCATCTTCGCCGAATCGGCCGAGGCCGCCCAGGTGACGGCGCAGGCCGAGGCGAACGCTCAAGAGGCGCGATACTGCAACGACCACGGTGACACCATCACCTGGACTTTGAAACACATTGTCGATGTGGCTCCGGCCATCGACGGACGTGTCGATGCTGGTGGCACGCTCTACACCCGGCACTTCCGTAATTTCGACGCCTACGGCCATATGGAGCCGCTATTCGAGGGCGACCCGCTGTAGCTATCGAACACTCGCGTCCGGGCGCGTCGGCGGACATGCCAGCCCCGGCAGGGCCCCGCTCGAAGTCCCACCATTCGGACATGGTTATCGCGTCCTACAAACCCCGTCGGTTACCGATGTGCAGCATCCGGGACCTGCGGAGGGCACGGTGTACCGGGCAGAGTTTGTAACTCAAAATGCCAATATTCGTTGTTGAAGGTCTGGCATAGGCCCCATCGGTTTCCATTAGCGGTCAACCAGGCGGCTCCCTCGAGGGGACCTACGTCGACCGCTCGACCGGAAACGTGGGTTGATTCCTCGGGTGGAAGGACCCACTTGCGTGTTTCGTCCGGACTTCCGTATGTCCGGAGTCCGTCCTCCCAGAGGGCCTGTTGCTCCTCCCGAGACCGATGCCCGGACGTGATTGACATGGGCACACCCTGTGCGTGCGCCTCCCTCTCTGCCATCGTGTAGGCCAGCTCCAGCAGCGGGTCCAGCCCCTCGGTTCCGATCACCGAGCTCGCCGAGACACTCTGATCAACGGGCGCGGCAGCCGCCGAGGGCATGGACAGTCCGGTGGCCACGAACGCGGGCAGAACCGCGACGGATAGGCCGAACAGAATCCGATTCCTCCGCGCACCACGTGTCAGTGACATGTCGGCGATCTTAACGCGCCGCTTCGAGCCGGCCACACTACGCCGACGCCCGGCCTGACCGTTCGTTCGACGCCGTCCCACCACGCCGGCACATCCGGCGCCCGGCAGCGCTAGCCATCGAACACAAACGGGGCAACACACTGGCGAATGACCGGACAGTGCGATGTCCACGGTTTGTACTCGCCGGAGGACGATTGCCGACGTATGGGTTGCCGTTGAGCACAGCCGAACCGGTGTCTTGCCAACGTGTTGTCCACAGGAAAGACTGCTGTCCACAATATATTTCAGTGTTGTGGATCATTTCGGGCGGTGCTCGGCTACCACGGAGGTCGAAAACTACCGAGCCCGTATAAGTTTCAGCACAGTGTCCGGGCCCGAATTGTCCGGGAACTCGACCCACACCCCACACCTCTGCGGCGACATACTCGAATAAGAGTGCTCGCTCAACCGAAATGCCACCCGGTAATCGGGGGGACACTTCGTTGTCCACATGGCTGCCCCATCGGCAGTCGAACGCCGAAGCTCGGGAACGATTCAGACGCGTTCCTTGGAACGCGTCCGCACCCGCAACGCGATAGGCTTCTGCGTTTCGGCAAAGAAGTCGTTACCTTTGTCATCGACAACGATGAATGCCGGAAAGTCTTCGACCTCGATCTTCCAGACGGCTTCCATGCCCAATTCCTGATACTCGAGCACCTCGACGGACTTGATGCAATCCAACGCCAGCCGAGCGGCCGGACCACCGATCGAACCGAGATAGAAACCGCCGTGCTCCTTGCACGCCTTGGTCACCTGCGCGGACCGATTGCCCTTGGCGAGCATGACCAACGAGCCACCGCCGGCCTGGAACTGGTCGACATAGGAGTCCATCCGGCCTGCCGTGGTCGGCCCGAAGGAGCCGGACGCATAGCCATCCGGCGTCTTGGCCGGACCGGCGTAGTAGACGGCCATATCGCGCAGGTATTGCGGCATCGGCTCACCCGCATCGAGCCGTTCCTTGATCTTCGCGTGCGCGATATCGCGCGCGACCACCAGCGGACCCGACAGCGAAAGCCGCGTCTTCACCGGGTATTTCGAAAGCTCCTCACGAATCTCCGACATCGGCCGGTTCAGGTCGACCTTGACGACGTCGCCGCCGAGGATGGAATCGGTCTGCTCGGGCAGATAGTGCGCGGGCTCACGCTCGAGCTGCTCCAGGAAGACACCCTCGGGAGTGATTTTGGCCAGCGCCTGCCGGTCCGCCGAGCAGGACACCGCGATCGCCACCGGGCAGCTTGCTCCGTGACGGGGCAGGCGCACCACGCGCACATCGTGGCAGAAGTACTTACCGCCGAATTGCGCACCGATACCGAAGGACTGGGTGAGCTTGAAGACCTCTTCCTCCAGTTCCAGATCGCGGAAGGCATGCGCCGCAAGGGAACCCTCGGTTGGCAACGTGTCCAGGTAGTGCGCGGAGGCGTATTTCGCGGTCTTCAATGCGAATTCGGCGCTGGTGCCACCGATCACGACGGCCAGGTGGTAGGGCGGGCAGGCCGCAGTGCCGAGCGAGCGAATCTTCTCGTCCAGGAATTCCAGCATGCGCTCGGGGTTGAGCACCGCCTTGGTTTCCTGGTACAGGAACGACTTGTTCGCCGAGCCGCCGCCCTTGGCCATGAAAAGGAATTTGTAGGACGGCTGCGCGGGATCGCCAGGTGTCGAATACAACTCGATCTGGGCGGGCAGGTTGGTACCGGTGTTCTTCTCGTCCCACATGGTGATGGGGGCGAGCTGCGAATAGCGCAGGTTCAGCTCGGTGTAGGCGTCGAATACACCGCGGCTGATCCATTCCGCGTCGTCCGCACCGGTCAGCACGCCTTCCGACTTCTTGCCCATCACGATCGCGGTGCCGGTGTCCTGGCACATCGGCAGGATGCCGCCCGCGGATATGTTGACATTCTTGAGCAGATCCAGCGCGACAAAGCGGTCGTTGCCGCTGGATTCCGGGTCGTCGATGATCTTGCGTAGCTGTGAAAGGTGCGCGGGCCGAAGATAGTGACTGATGTCGTGCATCGCCTCGGCGGTGAGCCGTCGCAACGCCTCCGGCTCGACCTGTAGGAAGGTCCGGCCGTTGTTCTCGAAGGTGCTGACGCCGTCGGTGGTGATCAACCGATAGGGGGTGTCGTCGGCGCCGATGGGCAGCAGATCTGAATAGCGGAACTCCGGCGCGGTCACGGGTCGCACTCCTTCGGGCGGGCCGGGCCTGAGCAGCCAGGCTGGTCGTTAGCACAGCGAGCCTATCCACCACACCGTTTGTGCCGATGCTTAGGCAAGCCTAAGCACCTTGGGGGAAGGCGCCGTCCAACGAACATCGCCACAAAGGTTGCACGTTCAACCCAGCGGTGCTAACTCTCTGAACTGACACGTTGTCAGCGGGCCGTGTGGTGCGCGACAGCTTTCATGACACGTCAAAGTTTGGAGCGCTATCGTGACCGACCCTCAGTGGCTCGATGACGTCGAAATGCGCGCATGGCTAGGCTTCGTGCGCACTCGCGACCTCATCGCCGCGGCGGTCGGGCGCGACTCGTCGCGCGAGTCGAACCTCACCTACGTCGAGCACTCGGTGCTGGCCTACATCGCCGACGCGCCGGATCGGCGCCTGACCTTCGCCGAGCTGGCCGCGAAGCTGGAATGGTCGCAAAGCAGGCTCTCCCACCAGATCACGCGCATGGAGAAACGCGGCCTCGTCGCCAGAGAGCCGATCCCCGACGACGCCCGCCGCACCGCCGCACGGCTGACACCGCGCGGCGCCGATGTCCTCGCCACGGCCGCGCCCGCGCACGTCCAGAGCGTGCGCAGGCATCTGGTCGACCTGCTGGATCGTCAGCAACTCGCCGCGCTCGCCGATATCTACGACACGCTGCTCACCCACCATCGCAACGCCCCCGCGCCCGAATAGTCGCCACGTCGACGCCGGAGCTGTACCGCCGCAAAAGCCTTGCGCCACACCACCCGAGCGACCTGGGACGCGCCCCGGTGCCGCCGATGTTCCGGCCGAGCCGGACGGCCATCGTCCGGTCAGCCGTTTATCCGGAAACGCCCGCCTCCGATACCGGGCGCACCGGTAGGTCGACCGGGCGGGCCGGAATACCGAGCGCACGCTCGAAGCCCTCGGGCACGACCAGGTCCGACCGGTCCAGCTCCAGCACCGACGTCTTACGCAGCCCGAGCAGCGCCGAATCGATGCCGCCACGCAGGATGTCGAGGACGTTCTCGACACCGGCCTGACCGTTGGCGGCCAGACCCCACAGGTAGGCGCGGCCGATCATCACCGCGCGGGCACCGAGCGCGACCGCCTTCACGACATCGCTACCGCGGCGAATGCCGCCGTCGAGGACCACATCGATCTGGGATCCGACGGCGTCGGCGACCACGGGCAGGGCGCGGATCGCGGCCGGGGTGCCGTCGAGGTTGTTGCCGCCGTGGTTGGACACCGAGATGGCGGCGACGCCGGAATCGACCGCGCACAGTGCGTCATCCACCCGCATCACGCCCTTGAGCATCACCGGGCCCTTCCACTGCTCGCAGATCCAGCGCACGTCGTCCCAGTCGGGCGCGGGAGTGCCCATCCATTCGCCGTAGGCGCCGAAGAATCCAGGGGCCGCGCCGTCGCCGATGACCATATTCGGCGCGGTGAGGTCGGGAATACGGCCCGACTTGAGATAGGTACTCAACCAGCGCGGCTTGATGATGGTCTGCGGGGCGAATCGAACCATCGCCCGCAAATCGAGCTTTTCCGGGATCACCGGGCTGCCCCAGTCTCGACCGTGTGAGAACGACCAGTCCAGGGTGAGGATCAGACCCACGGCGCCGGCCGCCTCGGCCCGCTCCATCCGCTGGGCGATCTCGTCTTTGCTTCCGCACCAATACAACTGGAAGAAGGTTGACGGATTGGCCGCGATCACCTCTTCGATCGGCTTGCTGGCAAAGGAACTCAGCCCCATGGCAATGCCCCGGGCGGCCGCGGCGCGCGCGACCGCCACCTCGCCATCGGGGTGTACCGCCTGCACACCGGTCGGCGAAATCATCACCGGCATCGAAAGCTGTTGCCCCAGTACGGTTGTCGACTGGTCGCGGTCGCCGATCGGACCGGCGGCGTGCGGCGCGAAGCCCAACTCGGTGAATGCCTGCTGGTTCTCCTCGATGGTCTGACCGCGCTCCGATCCGGCGATCAGCGCGCCGTACACGGATTTGGGCAGTCGCTTCTTGGCGCGACGCTGCGCCTCCGCGACTGTTTCGAACCACGGGTTCATGTTCCGGTCCTTTCCTGGGAAGCGGCCGGCCACCACAGCCGGGTTCGGTCGTTCAGGTCGGTAGTCAGCCGCGCGAGCAGCGCGGCCCCTTCGTCCGCGGTCGCGCCTGCCGGGTCGCCGAGGACGCCATTGGCGCTCACCGCGCGAACTCCCCCGGCGCGCAACAGCGGCAGGATCTCGGCCAGCGGCCGGATGTCGCCGGCCACGGCGTGTTCGGCGCGCACCCGCTGCGGCGCCAGGGCGAGTGCCATCGAGGTCTCGGAGCGTCCAGCATGTGGATCGCCGCGATATCGGGGCATGTACACGCGCACGTCACGCGATTCGCCACGCAGTGACTCGCCCGCCCTGCGTAGCGGTTCGACGTTGCCGCCGTGCCCATTGACCAGCAGGATTCGGTCGAAGGTTTCGGTGGCCGAGCGACACAGTTCCACGATCAGCAGCTCCAGCGCGGCCTGCCCGATCGAGAGGGTGCCAGGAAATCCGGCGTGCTCGCCGCTGGCCCCATACGAAATCGCAGGCGCGACAAGCACATCCGGCCGCATCTGGGCGAGGCGGGTGCACAGTGCCACCGCGATATCGGTATCGGTGGACAACGGCAGGTGCGGGCCGTGCTGTTCGGTCGCTCCGACCGGCACCGCGAGGATCACACCCGCGGCGGCACGCGCGCCCGCCTCGGGCCATGTGAGATCCGCCACCACCATGCCGCGAGATTATCGTCAGTCACTGACATAATCAATACCCGTGACACCTGAGCCGAACCGCGCGGCACGTGGCCGCCCCCGTGGCACCGACAAACGCCAGCTCGAACTGATCGCCATGCGATTGTTCACCGAACAGGGCTTCGACGAGACCACCGTCGAACAGATCGCCGCTGCGGCGGGCATCAGCGGACGCACCTTCTTCCGCTACTTCCCCACGAAGGCGGAGGTGCTCTGGTCACAGTTCGACGAGGAGGTCACCGCCCTGCACGCGGCCTTCGCCACGGTGCCCGATGACGTCGCTATGATGACCGCTGTGCGACGAGTTGTGGTGAACGCCAACCGATATCGCGCCGAGGATGTCCCCGAGCTGCGCACCAGGATGCACCTGATCGGCGCGGTCCCCGCGCTGGCCGCCACGGCGGGGCCACACTATGACGCCTGGGAACGCGCGGTCAGCGCCTTCGCCGCGCGACGGCTCGGCCAGCCCGAGGACGCGCTGATCCCGCTTGCCGTCGGGCGCACCACACTGGCCGCCGCGCGCGCGGCTTTCGACGCCTGGCTCGCCCGCGCCGACGCCGATCTCACCGTTTACCTCGACGAGGCGCTGGTCGGCCTGGCACGTGGTTTCGGCACGACGTCGTGAAATCAGGCAAACTACTTGGGACAACCGGCAGGTTTCGTCGGCAACACTGGCGGGGTATGACTAGGCTCGTGTTCGGCTCACGGCCGAACGCGCACTGTATCCCGACCCACCCGTCGAAAGGGGCTGGAGTTTCAATGTCCGAGGTGTCCATGAGCCTTTCGGCAGATTCCCTGCCCGTAGGACCAGTCGACAATCTGCTTCCGCAGCTGGTCGAGCACCTACGGCAGAACCGCACCGGGCTACGTGAAGAGTGGGCGAGGCGCATTACCGAGGCCCAGCTCCTGACCGCCATGACCCCGGAGGAAATCTTCTCCGAGGCGACCTCCATGTACGACAACTACGTCGAGGTGCTCGTGACCGGCAGCGTCGAGGCGCTGCAGGCATATGCCCGCGACCTGTCCGAGCGCATTATTCCGAGAGGAGTCGAGACCGACGAGGTCCTCGGCATCGTTCTCCTCCTGCGCGACGTGCTGGCCCGCTCGCTGTTCGAGAAATACCAGGCCGACTTCGAGCTGCTCAACGCCGTACTCGACGCCTACGAACCGGCCGCCAATCGCATCGCGAGCACTGTGGCCATCTCGTTCGTGCAGGAGCGCGAGCGCGTTATCCGCCAGCAGCAGGAAGCCATTCGTGAGCTGTCTACTCCGGTGTTGCAGGTGCGCGAGCAACTGCTCATCCTGCCGATCATCGGCGTGCTCGACAGCCAGCGCGCCCGCCAGCTCACCGAGCAGTTACTCCGCGCGATCCGCGCCAATCGCGCCAAGGTCGTCGTCATCGACATCACCGGTGTGCCCGCGATCGACTCCGTGGTCGCAAACCATCTGGTACAGACCGTCGACGCGTCCGGCCTGATGGGCGCGAACGTGATCATCACCGGTCTGTCCTCGGAGATCGCGCTGACGCTGGTGACCATCGGGCTCGACCTGTCGAAGATGAACGCGGTCGGCGACCTGCAGGGCGGCATCGAAGAGGCCGAGCGCCTGCTCGGATACGAGGTAACCCGAGTGACCGACCGGTTGCTCACCGAACGCGACGGTCGCTGATCAGGCCAACTGATGCCGGTTCCCATACTGAAGCAAGGCACATATCTCATTGCCTCGGTCCAGTCAGCGCTGACCGACGCCGATACCGAGCGCCTGCAGGACGACCTGATGAAACAGGTCAGCAAATACCGGGCGCACGGCATAATCGTCGACGTCACGGCCATCGACGTAATGGACTCGTTCGCCGCGAGATCGCTGCGCACCATCGCGCATATGACCCAGCTACGCGGGGCCGAAACGGTCATCGTCGGCCTGCAGCCCGAGGTCGCGTTCGCCATGGTGCAGCTCGGGCTCACGTTCGAAGACATGCACACCGCCCTCGATCTCGAGGAGGGCCTCGCCTGGCTGAACCGCAAGGCTCCAGCCCGTCGCCAGCGAGATGGTCGTGACAGTGGCCGCTGAGAACTTGGTGATCGCGGTCAAGGTGTCCGGTGACATTGTGATCGCACGACAGGCCGGACGTGAACTGGCCGCCAAGCTCGGTTTTTCCCTGACCGACCGCACCATGATCTCGACCGCGATCTCCGAGATCGCCCGCAATATCACCAGTTACGCGGGCAGCGGCGAGATCAGGTTGCTGGTCGACGATCGAGAGGGTCGTCAGGCGCTGGTGGTACAGGCCGAGGACCGGGGGCCGGGGATTCTCGATATCGCCCGCGCACTGGATGACGGCTACTCGACCGGACGCGGCCTCGGCTTGGGCCTACCCGGTGCACGACGATTGATGGACCGGCTGATCGTTGATTCGACACCTGGCCGCGGCACGTTGGTGGAGATGTGGAAGTGGGTACCCAACGGTGCATGAAGCTGGTTTCATCGGCCGGATCGAGTGGGCGGTGGCCGGTCGACCGTTGTCTGGGCAACAGGTCTCCGGTGATCGCTGCGCCATTCTCGACGTCGGAGACGGCGGCGTGCTGTTCGCCGTATTGGACGGACTCGGGCACGGCACCGCGGCCGCCGATGCCGCGGACCGCGCTACCCGGGTGCTCGCCGAAAATCGTGCCGAACCATTGGATGTGCTGATGGTGCTGTGTCATCGGGCCATGGCCGGCACTCGCGGTGCCGCAGTATCTTTGGCCCAGTTCGGCACCGCGGACTCGGTGCACTGGCTCGGCGTGGGCAATGTCGAATCACAGGTGCTCACCGCGGGTCCGATCGGTCTGGACATCCGCGCGACGGTGCTGCTGACCGGCGGCATCGTCGGCTATCGGCTACCACAGAATCTGCAACCGCAGACCATTTCGGTACGTCCAGGCGATCTACTGTTGATGTCCACCGATGGCATCGTCATCGAATCCCCCAGCACCATCGACCTTTCGAAGTCCACCGCCGAGATCACCGCGGACATCCTCGCCAAGCATGCCAAGGACACCGATGATGCCCTGGTGCTCGCCGCGCGGCATCGAGGTGGTCCGGCGACATGACCGCTGCGCTGGCCGCATTCCGAGACGCCTACGCCGATGCGCTACGGCGGCACTTGGATTCGCCCACGCAAGCCGGCCTCGCCGAGGGTTATGAACTCGGTCGCCGCGCCCTTGTAGAAGGCGTCAGCCTGCTCGATCTCACCGAAAACCACTTCCGGGTGGTGCAGGGCGCCCAACAACCGGCCGATGAACGTGACGCCAAACTCGACGAGACCGCGCTCGAATTCCTGCTACAGACCCTCGCCGCACTCGATATCGCCACCCGCGGCTTCCTCGACGGCAACCGCCGCTATGAACAACAGCGTTCCCGCGCGGATGACCTCGCGGGACGCGACGCTTTTCGCACCGCGCTGGTGGAATCGTTGCAGGACGGCTTCTTCGTCGCCGACTCGCACGGCACCGTTGTCGAGGTCAATTCCGCCTTCGGTGCGCTGACCGGGTACGGCGCCGCCGATATCCCCTATCCGCTGCCGCACCCGTGGGCGATGCCCGACAGCCCGCGCTATCCCGATCTCGGCACCGAAGCACAGCGCTTCGTCATTCCGATCCAGCATCGCGACGGCCGTATCGTGTGGCTCGCGGTGAGCACGAGCGCGCTGATCAAGCCCGAGAACAACGAGCAGATCTTCGTCGGCACCATTCGTGATGTCACCGCCGAACATGATGCCCAGGCTCGCGATCAGGCGGCATCGCGGCTGGCCACCGCGGTCGGGGCGGCCACAAGCGTGGTGGAGGTACTGGCCGTTGGACTGGACGAATTGCGACGAACCGTCGGCGCGGAAACGGCGGTGGTAGAGGTTTGGCCCAGCCGCAATACCGGCCCGGAGGTCTACGTCTCCGGCGACGCTCAGTACTCCGAACAGCGGTCGAACGGCGCACCCGCGACTCCCGTGCTGGACAATCGCGCCCAAGCTCTCCTCGACCGCGCGCGGCGCAGGCCCGGACGCAGCCTGATCGCGATTCCGGAGGGCATCGAAAGTTCCGAGGGCATCGTCGCTCCGCTCGGCGAGACCGGCGACGCCGCGCTGTGGTTGCGCTTCGCCGCGCCACGCGCCATCAGCGCCGCGGACTGGACATTGTTCTCACTGCTGATCGGACACCTCAGTCTGGCAGTGCAGCGGGCACGCAACTTCGATCAAGCTCGCTCCACCTCGCTGACGTTGCAGCGCGCCATGCTCGGCCCCATCGAACTGCCACCGCGGTTCTCCGTGCATTACGAGCCCGCGTTGCCGCCGTTGGAGATCGGTGGCGACTGGTATGACGTGGTGCCGCTGCGCGATGGGACGATCGGCATCGTGGTCGGCGACTGTGTCGGGCGAGGTTTGTCGGCCGCAGTGGTGATGGGGCAATTGCGCACGGCAGCAAAGACTTTGCTACTCGGTGGAGCCGGGCCGGGGCAGTTGCTCGCCGAACTCGACACCGTGGCGGCACGCATCCCCGGCGCCATGTGCACCACGGTGTGCGCTGCGGTGCTCGACCCGGTGCGTGGGCTGGTCCGCTACAGCAGCGCCGGGCATATGCCGCCGATTCTGGCCGATGTGGGCACGCCGGGACGGCTACTCGAGGGCGGCAGGGCGGTGCCACTGGCCACCTTTGATACACCACGGCGTCCTGAGGCCACCACCGCATTATCTCCCGGGTCGACACTCGTACTGTTCACCGACGGACTCGTCGAACAGCGTGGTGTCGACATCGACGACAGCTTCGCCAAGATCTGTGCGGTGCTCGCGGATACCGGCGACCGGCTCCCCCGTGAGGTGGCCGACGCGGTGCTGTCGCGGCTGCGCCCCGCCGCGGGCTACGACGACGATGTCGCGATGGTGGTGTACCGGCAACCGCCGGCCCCCCTGCGCCTGGACCTGCCCGCCACCGCGGATCAACTCATCGCGGTGCGCCGCAGCCTGAAGGCCTGGCTCGCGGCGGCGGCCGTCCCGCACGATCTGGCTTCGGACCTGGTGGCCGCCGCGAACGAGGCGTCGAGCAACAGCATCGAACACGCATACCGGGACGACGAGCAGCGCCGTGTGGCACTGACGGCGGAATGCGATACCCAATCAGTGGTCATCGTGGTCACCGACACCGGCACCTGGAAGCCGCGCTCCGCGGATCCCGGACACCGCGGCCGCGGCATCGACATGATGCGCGCCTTGACCGAGGAACTCGAGATCGACCACACCCCCACGGGCACCCGCGTCCGCATGTCGATAACCCTGCCCGCGATCAAATCGCCGGTAGCGAATCCGCTGCGCGGCACGAACCGGCAGATCACGAGGTAGCGCCGGTTATTCTCCGGTGAACCGCGGCGGCCGCTTCTCGACGAAGGCGGTCGCCGCCTCGTGATGGTCGGCGGTGTGGTGCGCGAGGGCCTGCATCGATGCCGCCAGCTCGAGGTGACCGTTCAGACTCTGGGACTGCCCCTCCTGGATCAGCTTCTTGGTCATGCGGAGCACGTGCGGCGGGTTGACGGCGATGCTCGCGGCCAATTCGCCCGCACGGGCAAGTAGGTCCGCCGGCTCGACGACTTCGGACACCATGCCCCATTCGGCCGCCGTGCCGGCATCGATCGCGGCCCCGGTGAAAGCCATCTGGTTGGCTCGCGCCAGGCCGACAACACGCGGCAGGAACCAGGCGCCGCCGTCACCCGGGATCAGCCCGACCCGGACAAAGCTTTCGGCGAATACGGCGGTGGTGGACGCGATCCGCAAGTCGCACATCAAGGCGAGGTCGCAGCCCGCACCGATCGCGGGCCCGTTCACCGCCGCGATAGTGGGCACCTCGCACGCCGAGATGCTGCGCGGAATCCGTTGCACACCATGGCGATACCCTTGCCGTATCTGTGCGGGCGAGCCGCCGAACATACCGCTTCGCTGCTGCATGTGTTTGACGTTCCCGCCGGAGGAGAACGTGGTCCCCGCACCCGTGAGCACCACGGCCCGCACCGAGAGATCGGCATTGACGGCGTCGACAGCGTCCTCGATGGCACCGATGATGTCCTCGTCGGTGATGACGTTGCGCGTCTGCGGACGATTCAAGGTCCATGTCACGACATCATCGACGCGACTGACCAGGAGCGGATCGCTCATATTCATGACTCCAATTCGGATAGGACGATGCCGACGTCGACGATAAACAGTCCGTCGGCCCTCACCGTGCCAGGGTTGCGGTCGAATTCCGCAACTGCTTGGGTGATCCCCGCTGCCACCAGCAGGTACGGTAGGTTCGCGCGAACAGAAATTCCTTGCGGTTCGCGGCACTTCCGGAGTCGGTGCGGCAAGATCGGGCGGTTCATGGCAGATTGTGATGATGTGACCAATTCTTCCGGAGACGCGTATCCCCTCGCGGACACAATGACCACCACGGTGACAATGCCCGACGGCGCGACGGTGCTGACGGTGGCCGGCGAGGTCGACCTGGCAACGGCGTCCGCGCTGGAAGCCGCCATCGAGGGCATTCTGGGTGGCAAACCGGCGGCCCTGATCATCGACCTGACCGCGGTCAGCTTTCTCGCCTCGGCGGGCATGGCCGCACTCGTCGGGGCACATCAGCGGGCCGGAGAGGCGACAGCCATCGCCGTTGTCGCCGATGGCCCCGCGACCAGTCGCCAGCTGAAGATGACGAACCTGGATCAGGTATTCGCATTGCATTCGAGTCTGGACCAGGCTCTGGCCGCATTCCGCGAATCCTGAAGTCCGGCAGGCCGACAGCTCGCGGCCCGGGCCGTCACCGCGCCCGAGGCAATGGCGGCGGACAGTTCGCGTCGAACTGTCCGCCGCCGTATCGGGGCGAACCGCGTCCAATCCTCAGCAGAGTTCGCGCAACTGCTCGACCAACTTGACCCGCTCCGCCGCGGTGGCGGCCATCGGGACGACGTTCAACACGGTGACGCCCGCCTCGGCGAACGCGGCGATACGCTCCTTGACGTAGCCTGCGGGGCCGACGAGGGAGATGGCGCTAACGAGGTCGTCCGGGACGACCTTCGCGGCCTCTTCCTTCTTGCCCGCCAGGTACAGCTCCTGGATACGATCAGCCTCGGCGCCGTAACCATATTTGGTTGCCAGTGCGTGGTAGAAGTTCTGGCCCTTCGCACCCATGCCGCCGATATAGAGCGCGAGGTGCGGTTTCACGAATTCCAGTAGCGGCGTGACGTTTTCGCCGATCGCCAATGCGGGTCCGGCATACACATCCAGCGCGCCCAGAACCGGATCACGCTTGGCTAGGCCGGCATCGAGCGATTCGCCCCATATTTCCTTCGCCTTTTCCGGGAGGAAGAAGATCGGCTGCCAGCCTTCGGCGATCTCGGCGGCCAGCTGTACGTTCTTCGGGCCGAGAGCCGCGAGCAGCACCGGAATACGTTCGCGCAGCGGGTGATTGATCAGCTTGAGCGGTTTGCCGAGGCCGGTGCCCTCGTCTGCGGGCAGCGGGATCTTGTAGTACTTGCCGTCGTACTCGAGGCGCTCGCGACGCCACACCTTGCGGCAGATCTCCACGAGTTCCCTGGTGCGCCCGATCGGCGCGTCGTAGGCCACGCCGTGGAATCCTTCGATCACCTGCGGGCCCGAAGCGCCGAGGCCGAGCACGAAGCGACCGTCGGACACGAAATCCAGGCCCGCCGCGGTCATCGCGGTCAGGCTGGGGGTGCGGGTGTAGATCTGCAGAATGCCCGATGCGAGTTGCAACCGGGTCGTTTTGGCAGCCAGGTAGCCGAGGGCGCTGACGGCGTCGAAGGAGTACGCCTCGGGGACGAAGACAACGTCCAAGCCGGCCTGCTCCAGGTCGGCCACTTCTGCCGCGGCCTCTTTGAAACCGCCTGAGTAGTTGATGCCCAATCCGATCCGCATAGCACTCAACATAACCGCAGCTACGGACCGGGCATGCACCGGCCACCCGCGCGCGAGCGGTAGCGTATTCGCGATAGTTCCCGTTGTCGCCGAAGGAAAACGAAAGGCTACCCGCCGTGTCGCAGCCCACCACGTCATCCAAGGAAACTGCGCCCTCTTTCGGCGGGGCCACTCTCGGGCAATACCTGGCCGACTTGGCCGCGAAGGTCCCCGCACCCGGCGGCGGCGCGGTCGCCGCGCTACATGCCGCACAGGGCGCGGCGTTGGTGGCCATGGTCGCGCGCTACACCACCCGGGCCAAGGATGTCGAGCACCGCCCGATCATCGACCGCATTATCGAGGCCGCCGACGCCGCACGCGATCGCGCGATCGCCCTCGCCGACGCCGATGCGGCCGCCTTCACCGCGGTCGGTGCGGCCTACAAGCTGCCGAAGACCACCCCCGAGGAACTCGCCGGACGCACCGAGGCGATTACCGCCGCTCTGGTTCAGGCCGCGCGGGTGCCTGCCGCGGTCGTCGACGAGGCCGATGAGATCCTGTCGCTCGCGGCGGAGCTGCTCCCGATCGGCAACCCCAACGTCGTCACCGATATCGGCGCGGCGGCCGATGCCGCTCGCGCCGCAGCGACGAGCTCCCAGCTCAATATCGAGATCAACGTCGCGTCCCTGCGCGCCGAACAGGGCGACCGATTCGCCGCCGTACTAGTGCGTGTCGAGGAGATCATGGCGCGCGCCGACGGCCTGCACGCCGACGTGCTGCACGCCGTACGCAGCTGACCGGCACGGCGGAATTTTATCTACACCGCACGTAGCGAGATCACTGCCCGCCGGAACAGGCACGCGTACACGCCTGCCGTTACTCTTTCGGTACCTCGTGTTGATCATGAAGTCCTAAAATGGATCTCTGCCTACCACACCGTCTAGAAGGGGTGGAGCCATGAGGAGCGTGCTTCGCTACATTTTCCTCGTGATCATGGTGCTGGCCTTGGCCACATTCGGATCCGGAGCGGCATTCGCCACATCCATCGGGACGTCATCAGCCGACAAAATCGCGGCTGTGAGACCATCGGCCGACCAGCAGGTCGGCGTCGCGCACCCGGTCACGATCCGGTTCACCACAGCCGTCGCGGATCGTGCCCGCACCGAGCGAACCGTCGACATCAAGTCCACACAATCGCTCGCGGGCACTTTCGCATGGCAGAGCGATCGCGAATTGACCTGGACGCCAACGGGATTCCTGCCTGCCAGTGCACCCATATCGGTGCAGATAGGCAATGCGCGCACCGAATTCCGAACCAATGCCGGTGTTGTGGGTGACGCCGACATGTCGAATCACACCTTTACCGTCACCGTCGGCGGTGTCGCCCGAACCATGCCGGCCTCGATGGGGAAACCGGGTTATGAGACCCCGACAGGAACCTTCCCGATTCTCGAGAAGTTCCGTTCCGTGGTCTTCGACTCGCGCACCATCGGCATCCCGCTGAGCTCGCCCGAGGGGTACGTCATCAATGGCGAATACGCCGAACGTCTCACGTGGGGTGGCGTTTTCGTACACTCCGCGCCTTGGTCGGTGGATTCACAAGGTAATTCGAATGTCAGTCACGGCTGTATCAATCTCGCCCCGGATGACGCGACGTGGTACTACGAAATGGCTGGTGTCGGTGACCCGGTCACCGTGCACTGGTAGAGGTCACGATGGACGGGCGCCGTTCGAGCCCGTTACTTGCATTGCGCCGCATCCACAGTATTCTGCGGAGCTATCGAAAGGGAACGAACCTGACGGTATGAGCTGATGAAGGCGGGGAGATGGATCGACCGGGTATGCGCACGCGGCCGAAGAAGCCCGATTGGGGTGACCGGTCCGAGTGGATCGACCCGCTACCGCCCGCACAGCAGCCAGCGCACAAGCCCACTCCGGACTACTCCTATGCCGACAGCGATGTTTTCGACCGGATGATCGATCGGTCCCGGGTGCGACGGTGGTACCAGCTTCCGTCGAGCCGTCGCCGATGGGTTCCCGCACTGATCGGGTTCCTGGCAGCGTCCGCGGTCCTGGTCACCGTATTCCTACTGTTGCGCTCTGCCCCGGCACCGGCCCCCACCGCAGCACCGAATCCGTCGCCGCCCGCCCGACCGGCACTCACGCCAACGGCGGAATGCCCGGCCCGATCGGTAGGCAACATCATTCAAGGCAACGGCCAGGGTGGGGCGGATTCCGGTCCCGCTGTCATCCTCGCGTTCCAGTACGCCTATTACGTCTCCCGTTCCAGCGAGTTGGCCCGCACGGTGGTAGCGCCTGACGCCGCCGTCTCCCCCGCCCCCGAAATCCAGCAGGGCATCGACACCATCCCGGCGGGCACCACGCACTGCGTCACCATCACCCCCGGCGCGTTCGCCGGCCAATACCTCGTCCGGATCAGCGAATACCGCCCCGGTATCAAAGCTGTCGCCTATAACGCCCAACTGGTGACCACCGCCCGTAGCGGCGACCAAACCCTGATAACCGCCATCGCGGCGGCCCAGTAGCCCTACGCCGGGTTTGCCCTCGCTCGATCTTTACGGCATCTTTACGGGTGGTGCGCCGGGAAGTCTGGTCGGCAAACCCGACCCGTATCGCGGGCCGGGAGGTCCGGCGATGGGAAGTTCCTGGTGCGCGCGCTCAACTCCGGTGTGACCATGGACGGCGACGGATATCGGTCGGCAACTGCACGACGGGTCGTATCGTGCTGGTATGCAGGCAAGTCAGATAGCCGAGGATTATCCCGCAGTGCCGGTGGACTCCGATGCGCTGGCCGCGGCGAAGCTGCTGGCCGAACATCGGCTACCTGGGATCGTGGTGGTCGATGGCAATTCGGCTCCGCTCGCGGTGCTACCCGCCTCGCAGGTGGTGCGTTTCCTGGTGCCGGGCTATGTGCTCGACGATCCATCGCTGGCCGGTGTGTTGTCGGAGTCGGTGGCCGATCGGGTCGCGGAAGCGTTGCGTGGCAAGACCGTTGGCGAACTGCTGCCGGAATCGAAATCGAAGGTAGTGGTGCCGGTGGCACGTGCCGACGACACCGTGGTGGAAGTGGCCGCCTTGATGGCGCGGTGCCGGTCCCCGCTGGTCGCGGTTGTCGACGAGAAGCGGATAGTCGGGGTGATCACCGCGTCCCGCCTGCTCCAAGTCGCGCTTTCGGCGACATAAGTCGCGCCTGCCGGACGGGTGACCCACGATGACCGCGGTCGCGGTCGTCGTGTTCGTGGTGGCGTATGCGCTGATAGCCACCGAACGCATCCACAAGACCACGGCCGCGCTCGGTGGCGCGGCGGTCATTCTGGCGTTCGGGGTACTCGATTCCGAGCAAGCGTTCTACTCCCACGACACCGGTGTCGACTGGGATGTCATCCTGCTCTTGTTCGGGATGATGGTCATCGTCGGAATCCTGCGCCAGACCGGAGTTTTCGAGTACACGGCGATCTGGGCGGCCAAGCGCGCCAAGGGATCTCCGGCACGAATCATGATCATGCTGGTGTTGATCACCGCGGTCGCGTCGGCGTTTCTGGACAATGTCACCACCATCCTGTTGATCGCGCCGGTCACCCTGCTGGTGTGCGACCGGCTCGGCATCCGGCCCGCGCCATTTCTGATCGCCGAGGTATTCGCATCGAATATCGGCGGCGCGGCCACGCTGATCGGAGATCCGCCCAACATCATTATCGGCAGCCGAAGCGGGTTGTCGTTCAACGACTTCCTGGTGCACATGATGCCGATCGTGGTCATCGAACTGGTCGTGTTCACCCTGATTCTGCCGGTGCTGTTCCGTGGCTCGTTCGACGCCGACCCCGGCCGCATCGCCGATGTAATGGCACTCGACGAGCGCGAAGCGATCCGGGATCGACCGCTGCTGATCAAATGTGGCGCGGTCCTGCTGGCCGTGTTCTGCGGCTTCGTCGGCCATTCGGTCCTGCACATTGCCCCGGCGGTAGTGGCGCTACTCGGCGCGGGTGTGCTGGTACTGATCTCCGGTGTCGAGTCCGAGGACTACCTGTCCGGTGTCGAATGGGAGACGTTGCTGTTCTTCGCGGGACTGTTCGTGATGGTCGGGGCGCTCGTCGAAACCGGTGTGGTGGCGAGGATGGCCCAGTGGGCCGCCGACGCCACCCACGGCGACGCGCTGGTGGCGGTGCTGCTGATTTTGGTGGTATCCGCGCTGTTGTCGGGGATCATCGACAACATTCCGTATGTGGCGACGATGAGCCCGCTGGTCGCCGACCTCGCCGCGGGCGTCGACAACCCTATACATGCCGATGCGCTGTGGTGGTCGCTGACGCTGGGCGCGGACTTCGGTGGCAACCTCACCGCCGTCGGCGCCAGCGCCAATGTGGTGATGCTCGGCATCGCGGTGCGAGCCGGTGCGCCGGTTTCGTTCTGGGAGTTCACCCGCAAAGGTGCGGTCGTCACCGCCGTCACCGTCATTGTCGCGGCGCCGTATCTGTGGCTGCGCTATTTCGTTCTGAGCTGACAACCAGGCGACAACGACGCCGCCCCGACCGATAGGATCGATAATGTTCATCACGCTTCGAGACGAGAGCGGGACCGCACTCGACTATGTCACCATGGCGCTGGGTTGGGATCCGGTCCGCACCCGCCGCAGGCCCGGCTCACGAAGCAAAGACATCGATCTGAACGCGGCCGCACTGTTGTTCGCCGGGAACGCGATCGCCGATGTCGTTTACCACGAACAGCTCATCTCCCGGGACGGTTCGGTGCGTCACCTCGGGGACAGCACGACCGGAGAAGGCAAGGGCGACAACGAGATAATCACAGTCGACCTCACTCGATTGGCACCGGAGGTCACCACGGTGATCTTCGTCGTGACGTCGTACACGGGTCAAACCTTCGAGCAGATCGAGAACGCGTTCTGCCGCGCCATCGACGGCGTCTCCGGCATCGAAATCGCCCGCTATGACCTCAGCGGCGGCGGCGCCTACACCGGCCTGGTAATGGGCAGAGTGGTTCGCGCGGACGGGTTTTGGCAATTCGAGTCGATCGGCGAGGGGATACGGGCACAGCACCCGGTTGAAGCGGTGGCACAGCTGACGGCCTTCGTGATGTAGCCAGGCGGCGCCGATTCGGATGTCAGCCGCCCACCAGGCGGCTCGGGCATCAGCCTGGGGCAGTTCATGCTGCTGAGACCGTTCGCCCCGGATGCCGCGATCGCCTCTCAGCAGCTGAGCGCCTCGACATCGCCCGGACGGACACCCCCGCCGACTGTATGAAGCAGCAACACACTACGAGAACGCGCGCATCCCTTCGCCCGGTCATCGAGCTATCGGCGACTGCGACGCCACTACACGACAACCACCGCACCGGCGGTTCACATCATTGGCGAGTCGTCTGCGAATTCAGGCGCGGCGAGCGTTTTCGGCGGCGGTGACGACGTGCCGCATGAGCAAGGCCGTGGTGACGGGGCCGACGCCGCCGGGGACGGGGCTGAGGGCGGATGCTTTAGCGCGCACGGAGTCCGCTTCGACATCGCCGACGATTTTGCCGTCGGGGGCTTCGTTGGTGCCGACGTCGACGACGACCGCGCCCTCGCGGATGTGTTTACCGGTGACGAGGCCGATGCGGCCCGCGGCGGCTACGACGATGTCGGCGGTGGCGGTTACCGAGGGGAGATCGGCGGTGCGGGAGTGGGCGATGGTGACCGTCGCGTTTTCGGCGAGCAACAACTGCGCCAGCGGCTTGCCGACGATATTGGAACGCCCGACTACCGTCACATTTCGACCCGACAGCATGATCTGGTGCTGCTTCAGGAGTTCCACGACCGCCTCGGAGGTGGCGGGGACGAAACCCTCGAGGCCGCTGGCCAGTAGCCCGAGCGACAGCGGGCTGACGCCGTCGACGTCCTTGGTCGCGGCGATCGAGGAGCTGACGTCATCGAGAGTGATGCCGGCGGGCAGGGGCGTCTGCAACATGATCGCGTCGGTGGACGCGGCGGCGCTGTGCGCCTCCAGTTCGGCCCGGATTGCGGCCACAGTCGCATCGGCACCGAGATCGACTGTCTCACAAGCGATTCCGATCCGCTCGGCGGCCTTGCGCAGCGAGTTCACATACCAGGCGCTGGCCGGATCGTCATTGGCCACGATCAGGGCCAGTCGCGGCGCGGTCCCGCTCGCGGTGAGCACGGCAGCGCGCACTTTGGTGTCGGCATTGATGGCGGCGGCGAGTTCCTTGCCGGTCAGCGAAACGGTATCCACGTTGTGACAGCCTAATAGGCGCCGTGAAATAAACCGCGCACTACGCCAAGCAATTACCGGCATATGGCCGATACCAGTCGTATCGTGATGGTTGCTTGCCACCGGCTAACTGCCAGCTGACTTACCGAATGCCCCGTTCATGCGTGGAAAGGTGTCGACTGTAGTGAAGATCTCGAGGCATTGGAAGACCACGGTCGCGACGACGTTCGCGATCGTAACCATCACCGGCCTGGTCGGCGGCCCCGCTCAGGCGGCCCCGGACCCCGACGCTCTCTATAACTCCGCCCAGCGCAACTTCACCGACGGCAACGACGACGCAGGGCGATCGGAGCTGCGCGAACTGATCGGCGCCGATCCCACCGACGCCGAAGCACTGTCCCTGCAGGCCATCTGGTCGCATTACGCGGGCGACCTGCCCGCACTGACCGATGCCATGGCCCGACTGAGCGTGGTCGATCCGGGCATGGCGGCGGGAACCAACAATGTGATCGGCGCGGTCACCGCCGCGGTCGGCACCCTACCGAACCCGCTTCCGGCGATCGTTGGTCCGCAAACCGGGATCGTCGTACTCGGCTACGGCTTGCTGCCCGACGGCGCCCTGCGTCCGGAGCTGGTCAACCGTCTGACGGCGGCCTGGCTACAGGCGATCGCCTCGCCGTTCTCGCCGGTGGTTGTCACCGGCGGCAACCCTCAGAACGGTATTACCGAGGCCGAGGCCATGCGCAACTGGCTGGTCGGTAAGGGCCTGCCCGCCAACCGGATCAGTGTCGAGTCGCGCGCCGGTTCGACGGTGCAGAACGCCCTGTTCAGCACCAATATGCTGCGTGATCTCGGCGCGAACAGCGCGGTCGTGGTGACCTCTCCCAACCACATTCGCCGCGCGGTCGCCGACTTCATCGTCGCGGGCACTCGCGTGGTCGGCGCGACCACCTCGCTGGAACAGTTGGCCTCACAGCTGCTACCGCCCGCCAAGCAGAACCAGCGCGGTATCTATCTCGACGCCACCCGCACATTCCAGCTGGCCACCGCGCGCTAGTCCGGCGGATATCGACTGGCCTGCTCCGGTCCGGCACGGCAGGATGTCCAGGTGATGTCACCGGGAAGTACCGATCTCGTCGCGCGGCTACGCGCGGCCGGCAGCGTATTCGCCGAGGAAGAGGCGGCGCTGCTGGCCGCGGCGGCCGCGGACACCGGCATCGATCTGGAAACCCTGGTTACACAACGCGTTTCGGGGACACCATTGGAATACCTGGTGGGCTGGGCCGAATTTCACGGAATGCGAATCGCGCTCACCCCCGGAGTATTCGTACCCAGGCAGCGCACCGCGTTTCTCGTCGACCAGGCGGCAGCGCTGGCTCGCGGATACAGGCACCCCGTGGCGGTCGACTTATGTTGCGGCTCCGGCGCATTGGGGCTCGCACTGGCCACCATCCTCGCAGCCGACGGGATAGCGATCGACCTCGCGGCCGCCGATATAGAACCCACCGCGGTCGAATGCGCCCGCCGCAATCTCACCCCCATCGGCGCATCGGTCTATCAGGGCGACCTCTTCGAGCCGCTCCCCCGCGACCTGCGCGGCCGCATAGACGTTCTACTCGCGAATATTCCATACGTGCCGTCCGGGATGATCGCCCGGATGCCTCCGGAGGCACGCGATTACGAGCCACGCACCGCACTCGACGGCGGCCCGGACGGCCTGGACATCTTCCGCCGCGTCGTCGAGGACGCCCGAATCTGGCTCGCGCCCGGCGGTCACCTCCTGGTCGAATCCAGCACGCAACAGGCACCGCTGGCCACCGCGATACTGGCCGAACACGGTTTCCGCGCCGATGTCACCGAGTCCGATGAGCTCTATGCCACGGTTGTAATCGGCCATATCAACGCCGGTCGTGAGGTGTTCAGGGCTTCTTGCGGCCGGTGAATTCGTCCATGGAGTGATAGATACCGACGGAGTTGAGGAACAGGTCATGCGGCTTGGTCGGGAGCAGACCGGAAATCGCTTTGTTCAGGCGCCAGTGTTGATATGCCCGGCATCTTCCCCGCCGAGTCCTGAACCCGATCCGGCGGTTCACCTATCGCGAATCGGACTCTTCGACCGCTGTTGGAGATAACGCTCTTCGACGCGATTGATCAACGCGCGCACACCTTCGTCGTCGGCGAGGTACTGGTCGAGAACGACATTGACAGCGCCACGCAACAGGGCATAAGCCTCCCATTGCACTGGTGCGATGGTTCGGGCCGCCCGGCAGGCGATGCCCGAGGCGATCGACTCGGCGGCTTCGCTCACAGTGATGCGACGGTCCAATGGCCACGGCAGCAGCGTCGCCACCTCCGCCCCGAGTTCGTCCTCGTCCAGGGTGTCGTGCGTCATCGCGGTATCGACGACGCCGAAATACGCGACCCCCGCCGTCGCGCCGACCGCGGCGAGTTCCACGCGCAATGCCCGACCGAACTGTTCGACAGCGGCCTTACTCACCATGTACGGCGATCCGGCCATGCCGGGCGCGAAGGCCGCGGCCGAGGACACCACAACAACATGGCCCCCGACCGCGATAATGTCCTCCAGTGCCGGGTGCACCGTATTGAAAACGCCGGTGAGGTTGATCCCGATCACCCGGTCGAAATCCGCTGGGTTCATGGTTCTGATGGTCGCCGGGCGCGGAACCACGCCGGCATTCGCGACCACCACATCGATTCGGCCGAACCGCTCACGAACCCGGGAGATGGCCTCGCGCATACCGATTCGATCGGACACGTCCGCCCGCAGGACGAGCGCCCGCTCACCCATCGAGCGCCCGACCCGCGCGACGGCGGGCTGGTCGATGTCGATCAAGGCAACAAACGCACCTGCGCCATAGAGTTGTTCGGCCAGCGCGCGCCCGATGCCGGTGCCCGCGCCGGTAATGACGACCACCCGATCGTGAACATCGAACTCCGTACCGGAGCCCATCGGTAATCTCAGCACTTGACGGGCGAGGCCGAATACGAAGCTCATCACACCTCTATCTTGCTCCAGCATTCCCGCCACGCCAATGGTTTACAGATCCAGTTCCAATTCGCCGCTGCGCGAGCGCGACACGCAGGTGAGCATCGAACCGTCACGGTCACCGCCGGTCGGCACCCGATCGCGGTGATCGACCTCGCCCGCCAGGACTCCCGCCCGGCAGGTACCGCAGAACCCCTGCTGGCAGGAGTACGCGACACCGGGCACAACCCGCCGGATCGCCGTCAGCGCGGATTCGTCGGCGGCGACGTCGACCTCGGTCGCGCTGCGGCGCAATCGAATACGAAATGACCTGCCATCGCGTACCGGCACCGCCGAGAACCGCTCGGTATGTAGCGACGCCGTCGGGTCGTGTAGCGACAGCACCTCTCGCGCGGCCTCGGCCAGCGCGGGCGGACCGCACACATACACCGCGGCGCCGGTGGGCGTCTGCGAGAAGATCATCCGCGGATCCGGCGTCCCGAACTCGTCGTCCGGTCGCACCACCACATCGCCGCCGGTGTAGCCCGCCAGCTCGCACAGGAACGGCATCCGCTCCCGTTGACGCCCGAAGTACATCAGCCGCCATGGTATTCGGGCGCGCTCGGCCTCCGTCAGCATCGGCAGGATGGGGGTGATCCCGATGCCGCCGGCCACGAAGAGATATTCCGACGCCGAAATCAATGGGAAGGCATTGCGCGGCCCGCGCACCGTCAGTCGGTCACCGGCGCGCAGTTGCTCGTGGATCTCTCGAGAACCGCCGCCACCATTGTCCAAGCGGCGCACCGCGATTCGATAGCGGCACCGGTCGGCCGGGTCGCTATTGAGCGAATATTGCCGTTGCCGTCCGGACGGGAGGAACACGTCGATATGCGCGCCCGGCGTCCACGCGGGCAGCGGCGCACCGTCTGGGTCGCGCAGCTCCAGGCTGACCACCCCGTCCGCCTCCGGCGTAATCCGGCCGATTTCGACCTCGAAGTCGTATCCGGAGTGGCGCACCGGGCGCGGATGCGAAAGTAACCGGGCGGCATCGCCTTCGACGAAAACGCGTTTGTAGGCGTCCACCGCCGAGGCGATCATTCGCAGCCCCGCGCCGGGCCGAAACCCCGACCCGACCCGCGCGGTCATGCGTTCGCCGCCCGCGCGGCGGGCGATTGCGCGAGATAGCGCAGCGCATTGTCCATCGGGCCGAGCTGAGAGGGATGGAAGCCCGGCCGCAGGTAGCGCGGGATCTCGGTCAGGAAGGTGGTGGCGCTCGGCACCAGGCCGCGCACCGACGCACCGGCCAGTTGCAGCGGCCACCACCATCTCCCCTTGTTCGGAGAGGGATCACACTGGAACAGGTACCCGCCCGAAATCACGAACAGCACAAGCAATCCGCCACTGGCGATCAGCGCCTGACGTGCTTTGCGCCCGTAGCCGCCGTCCAGATACATATACGCGTCGTAGACCACGCTACGATGCTCGACTTCCTCGGCGCCGTGCCAGCGGATGAGATCCAGCATCGCCGGATGCATCCCCTTGGCCTCGAGCTTGTCATTGGTCAGCAGCCACTCCCCGATGACGGCGGTGTAGTGCTCCATACCGGCGAACAGCGCAAGCCGTTCGCACAACCATTCACGCTTGGCGCGGCCGGTCAGCCCGTGGTCGCCGAGTACCCGATCGATCAGCCAGCCAACGCTGTCCACCATCGGCGCGACGTCGAGCCCGAGCCTTTCCAGCTGGCGGCGCGCCTTCTCATGAGACCCCGCGTGCATAGTCTCCTGACCGATGAAACCGCGGACCTTCTCGCGTAATCGTTCGTCCTCGATCAGCGGCAGCGCTTCGGTGAGCGCCTGCGCCATCGCGCGTTCGCCTTCGGGCAGAACGAGGTGCATCACATTGATGACGTGCGTCGCCATCACTTCGCCGGGGATGTAATGCATTGGCACCGTGTCGAAATCGAAGTCGACGTCCCGCGCGTGGATCGCATGCGCCTGGTCGGTGTAGGCAGCGGACATACATTGAATGTATTTCTGCTATCAGTTGATGTCAACATCACATGATGTCAACTTCTGGCTCGTGGCAGGATCGAGACATGGACGCCGAATCCGACGGATCAATACCGGGCATGCGCCGCTGGCGTGGCCGCCCGCCCGCTGACCGGATCGCCGCGCGCCGCGAACAGCTCATCGAGGCTGCCATCGAGCTGATGGCCACCATCGGCGCCGCGGAAACCTCCATGCGCGGAGTCTGCAGGCAGGCCGGGCTGACCGAGCGCTATTTCTACGAGAGCTTCCCAAACCTCGACGCACTGTTCACCACCGCGCTGGAGACGGTCGTCAACGACGCCCGCGACCAGCTCCTCGCGGCACTGGCCACCGCACCTGCCGACCCGGAAAAGCTTTTCCTCCATGCGATTTCAGCATTCACAGACTACATCGTCGAGGATCGAAGACGCGGCAGGATCATGTTTGTGGAATCCCAGACAACGCGCGTGCTCGGCGACCGCGGCTATGAGCTCATCGAGCAGTTCACCACTCCGATCGCGCTGACTATCGGACTCGGGACCGACGGGCAACCGGTACCGGACCCCTCGGACATCGCCCTGAACTCGCACGCGATCTTCGGCGCGATGGCCTACATGTACCGTCCATGGCTCGATGGAGCCATCGACATGTCGCGAGAACGGTTCGACAACCACGCGACCAGGGTGCTGCGCAACATCGCGGACGCGCGCTCGTCTGAGTCGTCCACTACGGCGGGTTAGCTTCTACCGCAACATAGTTGAAGTTTCGACACCATCCGGTCGAGTCCGTTGGGACCGGTCGAGTCACGAGCGCGTAGCTCGCAGTGCAGTCACTCACAATCCACTGGGTGGCACACCATCTCAGCACCCCGAGCGGTGCCGTCCAGCGAGTCATCTGTAAATTCGCCAGACTTCGCGGCTGCCAAATTTTTGGTGCTGGTCACCGGCGCGTTCACGCTGTCGCCGCTCACACCGATACGGTTTCTCGGCCTCGGCATGATCATCGACGCCACCTGGTCCGGATGCTGCTGGCCCCGGTTTTGGTGAAGTTGATGGCCGCACCAACTTGTGGCTACCCGGGACGGGCGGTCCGCTTCGCCCGAGTGTAGCCGTCGTCGAGCGGACTTCGCGGACCCCGCCCAGTGAATCTGCGTCCATATGGAACCGGCCGGTAATCCGGTGCGTCTCTATCTACAACGCCGACCACTGGAAGGACGACCCCATGGCTGTGGACAGCGCATTCGGTGCCTACATCGAGGATGCGAAGACCGGGACGTTGCGGGTGCGGATGCAGCCGCGGGCTTTCATCGATATCGACAGGGCCTGCCAGGAGTTGATCACCGATCTCGCCACCGCGCAGAACGACGCCCGTGCGTTCAGCGAGCAGGCTCGCTGGGGGCTCGGCGAGGACAGTCCTCGACTGTGGTCCGCGATAGAACTGGTGAAGCTGTTGCGCGAGAAGGCTTTCGGCGGATCCAACAACGCCTACGACACCCTGGGCGACTATCTCGCGGTGGCCACCGAAATTCAGGCGTTGCTCGCGACCGTCCGCGATACCTTCGAACGCACCGACGACGACTTCGCCAGGCGGCTGCACGAGATCAGACCATGAGGGTCCGCCCGCCCCCTGCGGTCTTCCCTATTGCGGCGACCGCGCTCGTGCTGATCACCGGATGCGGTGGCGGAATTCCCCGATGGCCAAGAGCGATGACACGTGAGATCGCCGCCATCGACCGCATGCCGGCGCTCAATTGTCGTAGGACGCGACGCCGACGGGACCGACGCCGAGGCATATGTCCAGTCCTGGTGTGTGAGCACCGATCCGAAGGGCGGAACCGCTACCGACCACACGCACGAAAACGGTATTCAGGCCCTGTTGAACTGGGGCCACGACCGGTTCACCGTGTTCGAAGGATACGGTGATCTCACCGTCCCGACTCGCGAGATAGTTGAGTTGGGCCGTCCATTCGTGCTCGAGCATCGGGCCGTCGAGCGGTACGTCGATGGGCTGGGCACGGTCGATCCGGTAGCCGCAGTCCGGGTCAGGGCCTGGTCGGATGCTTCGGTTCCACCAGACCGCCGCTTCGACGATTTCACCGGTATCGGTGATCATCCGCAGGTGCGGTGTCGAATCGGCGAAGGTTCCCCGAGGTGTGATGGGCGCGAGCACCCGGCTTGTCAGATTCTGCGGGTATGCCAATGGACTCAGGACATTCCACGGCACCTCCTGATCGAGCAGGGGTACGCCATCCCATTCGCTAAGTGCCGAATTCACGGTGGTGACATATGTTTTCGTCGGCCCGGCGCGCCACGATCGAAAGAACGTATGCGTGGACCAGAGACTGCTTGCGACGAATACCAGCACGAACGCGATCGCCACACACGGGCCGGGACGAGACGCGTCCGCTCGCCACGACGTCCGCGCGGGCGCACGCAGCAGCAGCGCACCGGCGGCGGTCAGCACCACCGCTACGTCGGCGAGGTAGCGCAGGGACTGCATCAGTTCGGTCGCGGTATTCGGGCCACTGCGCGCCAGGGCCACCGGTAGCTGAGCCACCAGGATGTATGCCGCAACCACCAACCAGACCGGCCCCACCCGAATCCGTGCCCGCATCGACACCACGACCACCGCACCCAGCACCACCCATGCCGCCGCCACCGCCCACCACGGCGCATTCGCCCACGGAGTCGACGGCAGCCACCGCTCCCAGATCCACGGCCCGCCGAGCAGGGTCGGCACAATACCGCTCGACGTCGCACGCGGCAGCAACTGCCTCAATTCATCCGGACTGCTGTGCACTGCGGCCACGTTCACCACCGTGAGGTATCCCGGCAACCAGCAGGCGAGCACCAGGCCGGATCCGATCCACAGTGCGCGACCTCGTCGGGCCACTACTCGAATCGGTGCCGCGTCGCCGTCGACGTGCCGAGCGAGCGCGGCGACGGCGAACGCGACGAATGCGACGATCACCGATTTCTCGAAGAACAGCAGCGCCACCACCAGCACCGCGATCCCCGAGATGGCGTAGCGGCGTCGACCGGTGCGATCCAGCAGCACCGCGTCGGCGATCACCCAGGCGAGTGCGAATTGCAGCGGCAAGGCATTCAGCGCGGCGGCCCACCATGCGAACGCGGGCAGTGTCAACGGGGAGAACAGATAGAACACCAGCGGGATCAGGATCTTCCACCGCACCCCCACCAGCACGATCAGCATCCGCAGCACGGCTAACGATGCCGCGAGTTGAAGTATCAGTGTCGACGCCACCGGCCCGGCCCATGTCAGCGGCGCGACCGCGGTCACCACCCAGGCCGTGGCGAAGGCGAGCGGCATGAAGTGCCCGTCGTGGTTGTACAGCAACAGATCCGTCGACCACAGCGGATATTTCGCCGCCCGGCTCACCAGGATGAGATCGTCCCAATAGAAGAACCCACCCCCGGCCACCCACCATCGGATTGCCAACTGCGCGATGATGACGCACCCTGCCGCGACAACCACTGGTGGCACGTTCCGCAACTGCCCAAGCAGCCGGGTCGTCGCCGATGTCGCCGCCTGTCTCGGGACGCGCACGGACCTCGGCAACCCGATCTCGGCGGTGTCCATGGGATCCCACCGTAGTCCCGACGACATGGAGCGAGCGATGACGGGCAATGGTCCAGATACGCGGGGAGGCACGTGACCAGGCTCACGATCCGGTTCCGATATCTCGCCGTAGATACCGCTGACCAGCAACTTCCGCGGAGTTCATGTACGGAGCGGTAGAAAAATCGGGTGTTTTCTGTCGGTGCCGACCGGAATACTGACCCGCGCCCGATGAGTTCGAGCGGCCGAGTCCGTCTCATCCACTGTGGCGCCGGGACGCGATCCGGTGACTCCGCAGCGGGCCACACACTTTCTGCCGACACCCATGCTCCGGAGGTACCGATGCCCGCCGAACCATCCGCTCCCACCTCGGGAGGACGGACACCGACCGTCATTCGGGTGTTGGTGCTCGCGACCTTCGTGGTGATCCTGAACGAGACCATCATGATCAACGCGATCCCGCGCCTGATGGCCGACCTCGCGGTCACCGAGCGCTCGGCGCAGTGGGTGTCCACCGCGTTCATGCTCACAATGGCGGCCGTCATCCCGACCACCGGCTGGTTCCTGCAACGGGTATCGACCCGGCAGGCGTATGCCGTGGCGATGGGGGTCTTCCTGGTGGGTACCGCACTGTCGGCGGTCGCGCCGTCGTTCGCGGTGCTGTTGCTCGGGCGGATCATTCAGGCCGGTGGCACCGCGGTGATGATGCCACTGCTGATGACGACCCTGATGACTGTTGTGCACGAGCACGACCGCGGCCGGGTCATGGGCAATGTCACCCTTGCCATTTCGGTGGCGCCCGCGATGGGTCCGGTGATTTCCGGGTTGGTACTGCAAGTCGGTTCGTGGCGTTGGCTTTTCGTGCTTGTCCTGCCGATCACGGGAGTTGTCACCTGGCTCGGCCTGCGCCAGCTGGAGAACGTCGGTGAACCGCAGATGGGGGCGATCGACTGGGCCAGCGTGTTGCTGGCTGCGTTCGGGTTCGGCGGTCTGGTGTTCGGACTCAGCCGGTTCGAAAGTGACAACCTCACCAGCCCGGCACTGATCGTCGCGGCGGGCGTTGCGCTCATCGCCGGGTTCGTCCTTCGTCAGCTGCGCATGCAACGCACCGGTAACCCGCTGCTCGACCTGCGGGTCTTGCGGGCCGGCACCTATACGAAGGCGCTGGTGCTGATGTCGGTCGCGTTCATGACGATGCTCGGGTCGATGATCCTGTTGCCGTTGTATCTGCAGAACTTGCGTGAGCTGAGCCCCTTGGCGACCGGCATGCTCGTGATGCCGGGCGGATTTGCGATGGGTCTGCTCGGTCCGACCGTCGGGCGCCTGTTCGACCGGTTCGGCGGACGCTGGCTGGTGATTCCCGGATCGATCGGAATCGCCGCGGCGTTGGCCGGATTCACCCAGATCTCGATGTCCATGCCGTACTGGCAGCTGATCGCCCTGCACATCGTGCTGATGGTGTCGCTGGCGGCGACGTTCACCCCGGTCTTCACTCTCGGCCTCGGTGCGCTCCCGCAGCACCTGTACTCGCACGGCAGCTCCATGCTCGGCACCCTGCAGCAGGTCGCCGCGGCCTTCGGCACCGCCCTGGTGGTGACGGTGATGTCGGCCCGCAGCACCACGCTGGTCGACGGCGGCGCCGACCCTGTCAGCGCCGACCTCGACGGCATGCGCCTGGCCTTCTTCGTCTCCGCCGCCTTGGCACTGGTCGTGATCGCGATGGCAGTGCTACTGCCCAGCCGGGCCACCGCACCGGAAGAAGCTGACGAGCCCGACACCACGCCCGTCGAATTGGTCAAGAGCTGAACGGAATTCAGCACGACCCGGACTGTTCGGCCACCTCGCGCGCTTGTGCGGCAACCGATCGGCCTGGGTGGGTTGGCGAGAAGACGATGACCAACGCAAAACAAGCTGGTCATTCGAACGTGGGTACGGGCCCGAAAGCTACCGCGCATCCGGATCCGCGTCATCGACTGATCACTCATCGACAGCTGTTGGGCTGCGATGCTTTCCACGCCCGGTATTGGCCGGGCAGGCAGACAGCGCAGGGACGGTAACCCGCTGCGACCGCCGTGGCCTCGTCGGCGAAGAAGACGCGGTGGCGGCGGTACGGCCACTGGCGAGGGCGCGCAGGGCAGACGGGCAGTCGAGGCGGCCGTAGATTTTGGTGCGACGGTGGCCGCCGAATCCGCCAGGGCTGTGGCTGCGGTATGGGCGGCCATTGGTGCCGGTCAGGGTGAATGCTTCGGACATGGTGTGGCGCTGGTTATTCGGCGTCGTGCAGGACGAGTCCGAGGGTGCGCCGGACACCGGTCCGTATTCTGCTTACGCCATGGCGGACGGGCGCGCGCGACCATCCGCGACTGCTCGGGGTAGGCCGGTCCCGGGTGGTGAAGATCAGGCCGTGGCCCTGTTCCAGGACGGTGACGGTGCCCTTGGATTGGGCTCGGGGGCGTTGTTCGACGAGCAGGAATTCGCCGCCGGTGTGGTCGATACGCGGTCGGTCGAGGCCGATCACGATCTGCAGCGGAAAGACCAGATCGCCGTAGAGGTCGCGGTGCAGGGCATTCCAGTCGTTTTCGGTGTAGCGCAAGAGGATCGGCGTCGGGCGGCGCTGCCCGGCCGCGTGGCAGGCATCGAGCCAATCAGCGAACTCGTCGGGCCATGGTGCCGGATCGCCGAGACGTTGCGCCCACGACCTGGCGATCGGCAACAGCTTGTGGTAGAAGACGGTTCGCAGCGCGGTGATGGGCTCTGGCACCGGGTTCGCGAAGTACCGGTAGGTGCCCTGCCCGAATCGGTGTCGCGCCATATCGACGGTGGAGCGAAATCGCGGTAGGTCGTCCCACATCGCACTGAACTCGGCACATTCCTCCGGAGTCAGCAGCGGTCCGGTTTGTGCGCATCCGTTGGCGTCGATCTCCTCGGTCAGCGCCGCCTATGGTTGGGCATCGACTCGATCCGACAGGGGCACAAGAGTTTTCGATTGTTTCATGGAAGTCTCCGGTTTGTTGCGGATAGCGGATAGCGGTGACTCAGGCCGCTTCGAGCCGCAACAGCGCGTCCTTGGCGGCGATGCCACCCACGTATTGGCCGATGCTGCCGTCGCTGCGGACCACGCGATGACACGGGATCACCACCGGTAGCGGGTTGTGGGCACACGCCGACCCGACGGCGCGCACGGCCCGCGGGTTGCCGACGGCAGCCGCGACCACGGCGTAGCTTTCGCGCCTGCCATAGTCGATCGTTTGCAGATGCTCGATCACCTGACGACGGAAGCCACCGGTGAGCTGGAGATCCAGCGGCAGGTCGAAATGTGCTCGGCGGCCGGTGAAGTACTCGTCGATCTCGCGCGCCGCGCCGTCGAGGCGGGCCGGTGCGGCGAGGACTCGGGGGCTGACCCGGGCGGCCAGCGTGGCAAGCACGGCGTCGTGGTCCTCGTTCGGATAGGCGACGCGAACCAGCCCGGCCGGGGTGGCTGCCAGCAGTAGCGCGCCGACCGGGGTGTCGAGGGTCCGATAGGCGACATCGAGCAGGCCGGCGGTCTGCGCTGCGGCAGCCAGGCGACCATGCAGCTCGGCGAGGAGATTGTGGTCGGGGGTCAGTCCGTCGAAGAGGCCGTCCCCGTGGTCGATCGTGGCCATCATGTTCGATCCTTCGGGTAGAGCTTGCGTAATGTTTTGAGCCCGTCCGCTGCGGCGCGGCGGGCGGCGTCGGTCGAATTACCCAGGAGCTGAGCGATTTCGGCGTGTGGCAAACCTGCCAGGTAGTGGTAGGCGACAGCTTGGCGTTGTTTTGCCGGCAGCGCCGCGAGAGCCGTCCACAGGTCCGGGTCGTAATCGGCGGGATCGGCGTTGGAGGCCGTGCGTTCGGGCAGCGTTTCGGCCGGGACGGGCGCGCGGGTGAGTGCCCTGCCCACATCGATCGCGCGCCGGTGCGCGACGGTGACCAGCCAAGCCTCGATGTTCGTGCCGGAGTCGAGATCGGGATAGGCACGCAATGCGGACAGGAACGTCTCCGACCAAGCGTCGGCGGCGTCGATAGGACCGAGTACCGCCCGGCAGACACGCAGCACCATCGGGCCGTATTCGGCCACCACTTGTTCGAACGGAGGCAAACTCACACTGGGTAGACGTCGGCGGCGCCGAGAACGTGAGATGGCGATGTCACGGCGTACCCGGCGAACTACGCGACAGGCCGCTGGCACGCAACACACGGCGAGCGATGCCCGCCCGGATGGACTCGTCGGTGCCGATGACGCGGACGTGGCTGCGGGCCCGCGTGACAGCGGTGTACAGCAGTTCCCTGGTCAACAGCGTGGACTCGGGTTCGGGCAGGACTACCGACACGGTGTCGTACTGGCTGCCCTGGCTGCGGTGAATGGTCATGGCGAAAACGGTGACAACAGCGGGGAACTGGGTTGGATGCACCAGGTAGGGTTCGCTACCCCGTTGCAGCGCTGCCCGCACAGAACCATCCGGCATCCGCACGATAACGCCGGTGTCGCCGTTGTAGATGCGGGCCTCGTGATCGTTCGCGGTGACCAGCAAAGGTTGGCCGGGATACCAGGAACCCTGATAGGGCTCCGGGCCCGCGCCGCCCGCGAACGCCCATTCGGCCGCCATCCGGTCCCAGCGTTCGACACCGAACGGGCCCTGGCGGTGCGCGCACAGCAGCCGATGTGACTCCAACGCCGTCAGCGCGCCCGCAGCGTCGCCTTCGAGCGCGGCCGCGGTCACCTCCTCGGCCGCTCGCACTATGTCGGCGCGGACCGGCGCGGTCTCCTCGGGCGCGCTCAGCGACAGTTCCGTGCCACCCGCACGCAGCAGTTCGAGTGCGGCATCGGCGTCGCCAGCGCGAATCGCGACCGCGAGTTCGGCGATCTTGCCGCCGAAGCGGCGGCCGCGGGTGAGACGGACAATGCCACCGCGCATCCGAGTGCGTTCGAGGTTTGTCAGCGCCTCCGGATCATCCTCGGCCGCCACCGATTCCAGCGAGTCCGTCACGAGGATCTGATCGAGCACCGGATTCGGCGCTCCGACAATGGGTCCCGCGACCAGATCGGCCAGTACCGCGCCCGCGTCGACCGATGCGAGCTGATCAGGGTCGCCGACCAGTACCAGTCGAGTGTCGGGACGCAGCGCCGCCAGCAGACTGCTCATCATCGTCAGCGACACCATGGAGGTCTCGTCGACAACGATCACGTCGTAGGGCAACCGATTGAATTCGTGATAGCGGAACCGGGTGGTTCGGCCACGCTGCCAGCCGAGCAGTCGATGCAGGGTGGCGGCGGTGAGTTCCGGCAGATCGAGCGAATCGGCCTGCTCGCGCACCGCTTCCTGAAGGCGCGCAGCCGCTTTGCCGGTCGGCGCTGCCATAGCGATGCGGAGCGTGGGCAGTTTCGGTTGCGCCCGTCGGTGTGTGTCGAGCAGCGCCAGGATCCGGGCGATGGTATGGGTCTTGCCGGTCCCGGGCCCACCGGCGACCACGGTGGTCCAGTGGGTGGCGGCCAATGCCGCGGCCAGACGCTGCCGGTCGGGGGCGGCACCGATCGGGGCGTCGAAGAGGCGGTCCAGTTCCCGGCGCACCGCGGCCGCGTCGACAATCGGGTGGTCGCCGGAGCGTTCGGTGAGCACGCGCCGAATTGTCTGCTCCTGCTGGTAATACCGATCCAGATAGAGCAGCGGGCCCGCGTCCTCGCGCCACTGCGCGCCGGCAGGGTCGGCGTCGACGAGTCGCAGGGGTCGCAGCGGGCCGGCCGGCCCACCACACACCAGCGGGCTGATCCGGAGTGCGGCAAGGACTGCGTCGATATCGGGCCACGGCAAGGTCGCCGGATCTACCCCCGCACCGGCATCCCAGGTCTCATCGGCGTCTACGCCGATCTCCCGCATCCGCAGCAACTCCAAACACACCGAACCCGACCGCACCGCTCGCACCGCAAGCGCGGCCGCGAAGAGAACTTCCTCCGAGGACTCTCGTCCCATCCGCCCGAGCCGCAGCGCCACGTGCACGTCGGCTGCCGACAACACCCCTGCCTCATTGAACGTCCGCAATAACCCGGTCCCCCGCTGCGCCAACTGAATAGACGTCACCGCGCCACCTCCTTCGCCGGTCGCCATCCGCCTCGAACAACCACCACGGTCGCGAGCACACCGAATCGTCCCCGGCTCACCGCGGTGCCTCGCCTGCGAGCAGGTCGGAGAGGGCGATGATGAGTTCGGCGGGCGGGTTCCAGTCGAATACGCCGCAGCCGGTGGGGGTTTCGGGACCGACCATGCCGCGGACGAACAGGTAACGTGCCCCGCCGAGGTGGCGAGCGGGATCGTAATCGGGCAGGCGCCAGCGCAAATAGCGATGCAGGGCCGCCGAGTAGAGCAGTGCCTGCACGGGGTAGTGGGAGCGCAGCATTTCGGCGGCCATGCGGTCGTGGGTGTAATGGTCGACTGTGAGATCGCCGGTGCCGAGACGGTTGGTTTTGTAGTCGACGATCACGAATCGGGCTCCGGTGTCTTCGGTGACTCGCAGGACCGCGTCGATGCTGCCGGTGAGATAGCCGCGCAGCGGGATGTCGTCGAGAGCGTCCAATTGGTCTGCGTAGCACACGAAATCGTCATCAGATGGCAGATGATTTCGCAGCAGCCCGGCAATCTGACGCAGTGTCGCGGTGTGGGCGCCCGGGGTGTCGCCGCCGGCGAGCGGCAGCTCGAATTCGAGTTCGTTCAGCTTGTCGCGACTGGAAATATCGGCGAGACAACCGAATCCGAGTGGGGTGCGCAGGACAGCCAATAATGCGGTGGCCAGTATTTCGGGATCGGCCTCGGCCATCAGGTCGTCGGTCGCTTCGCGGCAGCGAGCGTGCACCTCGGTGATCGGGTCGGTGGCATCGGTGTCGATCAGCTCCAGCACGCCGTGCACCAGTGTGCCGAATTCGGCGCCGTAAGGCAGATCGTTCATCAACGACATGGCACCGGATACGGCGGGCCCGACCTCGGCGACGTACAACGCGGCGGGTTCATCTTCCGGTCCTTGCCCCTGCTCGGGCTCGACATCGGTGGCGGCAATGTCGTGGGCGCCCGCCGTCAAGGCCGAGTACGAGGTTCGCCGCCATTGCTGGTCCAGGATGCGCGAGAAATGGGCGGCGGCGAGCGCCCCGGTGGGCGTCTCGACCCGAACCCGCCGGAGTTCGACGGTCTCCGCACCATCGATACCCTCGACCGAGACCGCCTCGGCCGCACCCGCACCCCACGCCGAAAGTCGCTGCACCGCTATGGCATCCGTGGGAACCGGCGCACGGCCCGGAACGAGATCACCGCCATCGGGGCGACCGAGAATCATGCGGTGCAGCGGTGAGGCCGCGGTAGAAATCGCCGGTGCCCACCATGCGACGACCTGGCACATTGCCCGAGTGAGCGCGACATACAGCAGCCGTAACTCCTCCCCGGCTTCCTCGGTTTCGCTGCGCATTTTACGTTCGGCGTAACCACCGGCATCCTGCCCGCCGACATCGAGAACTCGCGCGCCGTCGTCATCGTGGTAAAGCAGCGTCGCGGGGTAGGGATTCTTCGCACTGTCCCAGGCGAAAGGCAGGTAGACGATGGGAAATTCGAGGCCCTTGCTGGCATGCACTGTGGCGATCTGCACTGCCGCCGCGTCCCGATCGAGCCTGCGGCTGCGGTCGGCGACCGACCCCGATGCCGGATCACGCACCCGATCGGCGAGCCAGCGAGTCAGCGCGGTCAACCCGAGCCCCTCGGCCAATGCCACTTGATCGAGCAATTGCGCGATATGCCGCAGATCGGTCAACTGACGCTCACCATTCTCGATGGCCAGCAGTCGTTGCGCCAAATGTGCCTCGGCCGAGAGCTTTTCGAACACCGCCGCGAAACCGGTTCGAGCGAACAACCGGGCGGCCTCACGCAACTGCGCGCTGATACGGCCGACCAGATCGGCACCGCCGCTGTCGATTTCGATCGCGGTAACCCCGAGAAGCGCGGTACACGCCGCCAGCCGGACACGGTCGGCCCGGTGCGGCTGCTCGAGCGCACGCAGCAACCACAACCAGTCGGTGGCACTACTCGTGGCGAACACACTGGTGCCGCCCGCAAGCACCGAAGCGACCCCTACTCGATCCAATGCCGACCGCACGACATCGATTTGAGACCTGGTCCGCACCAACACCGCGATATCACCGGGACCGATTCCCCGATGTAGCGCAGTCGTACCGAGGCCGGCGTCATCCGCGGCCCCGGGCAGTGGTCCGTTGGACTTCCCCTCCACCGTTGCCCCGGATTCCAGCAGCCGGACGATCTCGGCCGCGAGGTCCTCGGCGACCTTGGCGCGCATCCGGCCGACAGCGGGAAACCCCGACTTGTTCAGTGGTCCCGCGCCGGTGCGTGGGAGACAGCGCAGCCGCAGCGGCGTGATGAGGTCGACGGGTCCGGCCAGCCGGGTCCATGGACGGGTGGCGGCGACCGGATAGACCGCGATCTCCTTGTGGCCCAGCGCGGCTCCGCCTTGTAAATGATCGAGCGCGGACAGTAGACCCGCGTCGCTGCGCCAGTTGGTGGTGAGTTCCTTACGAGTGTCAGCGTGATCGATGGCGTCGAGATAGCTGAGGACTTCCGCGCCACGGAAGGCGTAGATGGCCTGTTTGGGGTCACCGACCAGGACGAGGGTGCTGTGACCGTGAAACGCCAGCCGCAGAATGTCCCATTGCAGCGGATCGGTGTCCTGGAATTCGTCGACGAGGGCGACCCGGTAGCGGTCGCGAATACGGCGGCGGGCGCGTGGACCGTGTTCGGGGTCGGCGAGTACGTCGTGTAGTAGGACCAGCAGATCATCGAAGTCACGCAGGCCCGCCAGCCGCTTGCGGCGCTCGGTCTCGGCGCGCGCCGCGGTCCCGAAGGCCACCCGCTCCCCCGCAGCCCCGTCGCCCTTCGGGACCAGCATGGCGTGTCGATCCCGCACCGCGGCGAGCGCCAGCGCGTGCGCCTCTTTCCACGAGAACGGCGGTTCGGTACGGGCGTACCGATGCAGATAGAGGTCGTCGACGACGGTCCCGACCAGGTCATCGATATTTTCCACCAGTCGCGAGCTGGGATCGTGCTCGCCCGCCAGCCCCAACTCGTCGAGCATGCGCTGGCAGAAGCTATGGGTAGTGGCGATGGTGCCCGCATCGAAATCCGAAAGCGCCGTGAGCAATCGGTCGCGCCGGTACCCTATCTCGCCCGAATCCGTTTGCGCCATAAGCCGGATCAACGAGTCGGAATGTCCGCGTGCTGCCACCGGGTCGGCCAGCGCCGCCGCGACCTCGACGAACCGATCCCGGGTGCGCTCCCGAAGCTCCTGCGTCGCGGCCCGGCTGAAGGTCACCAGCAGCAACTGCGAGATGCCGATCCCGGCCTCCGCCACATACCGGACCGCGAGACCGACGATCGCGTGCGTCTTCCCGGTTCCCGCGCTGGCCTCGAGCACTGTGGTCCCGGTCGGCAAGGGCCCGTCCGGGTCGAACCGGTCGGCCGCCGCCACCTCGGCGACGGCAACGGCGGTGTGCTGATTCACGGCTGCCCCTGGGTTTCGGCGGCGAGCAGTGGCGCCCACATGCGACGGGCGAGGGCACCGAAGCGAGTAGGTTCACTCGGTTCACCGGGCGGGGCGGGGGCTTCGGTGAGGTGTTGCAGCCGTGGCGCCGGACCCCAGACGTAGCGCAGGTGGCGGTCGGCGTGATCGCCGAAGAGGCCGGGGCCGTTGGGACCACCGTTGAATTCGCGTTCGCCCGCGGCCATGGCCTCGTCGAAGTTCGCGCCACGGAAGCGGCGCTCGGCATAGGCGGCGGTGGCGCCGGGGGCGATCGGGAGGGGCTCGGTGAGTCCGGCATCGCGCAGCCTCACCAGCTCACGCAGGGTCGAGAGCGCGGCAGGACGGTCGGGTGCGGTGAGCACCGAACGCCATGCGGGACGGCCGAATTGGCCACGGCCAGTGGTGACCGCGCGCCAACTCCGATCCTCGGTGACGGCCAGCGCGAGCAGCGATACCCACGCCGCGATCCGATGCTTGGGCGCAAGCCGGGAGAACGTGGTCCTGACCAGTGATTCGCCATGCACCTCTGGCACCGTGCCGGTGAGGCGTCGGCCGTTGCCGAGGTCGATCGCGATGTCGACGGCGCGGGCGGGCCCCTCGTACTCCGGCAACGACGCGCGCACCAATTTGTCCACGGTGCTCTCGACCTCGTCGAGGACGGCCGCGCCGAAACCGAAGGGCGGCAAGGTACCCCGCCGCCATTCCGCCGCTCGCAGTGCGGCCGGATCGGCCCCGGTGAGACGTGCGGACAGCAGACGTTCGCCCAGTTCCCATTTCGCGAGACCATCGAGTTCGATGGGCAGCCGGTCGGCAATGTCCTCGTCGTGATCGGGCACCCGCAGTCCCAGGCGCTGCCACAGGAAGGCGCGAATCGGGTGCTCGGCGAACGAAATCAATTCGGACAGTGCGATATCCGCGAGATCCTGCGCGGGCAGCGGCGCGGTCAGGAAGTCCGGGCGCGGCGCGGCGGGCGCGCCGGCCGCCAGCGCACCCGCCAGCGCGACGGAGTCGAAACTGAAAGGGTGCTCGGCCAGGAAATTGCGACGGTCGAAGCCCTGCAATGGATGTCGAGTCACGACCTCGGACATGCCCGAGGCGCCGACGTGCGCCCTGATCGCGTCGAGCAGTTCGGCGACCGGAATGGCAGGCGGGCGGTGCGCGCCGGTGACCGGGTCGGCGCCGGTGTGGAATACCAGCAGCTGCTGCCCCGCTGCCATCATCGCGTCCAGCAGCAGCTGCCGGTCCTCACTGCGCGAATCACGTTCGCCGAGCAGCGGATTACGTGCCAGCACATCGTCACCGTCCACGCCTCCCGGGCGCGGAAACACCTCGTCGTCCAGACCGAGCAACACGACCACCCGATGTGGGACCGACCGCATCGGCACCATGGTGCAGACGGTCAGCTCGCCGGTACGGAAGTTGGCTCGCGTCGGCCTGGCCGCGAGCCGCCCGGCCAGCAGCACCCCGATATCGGCCAGCCGCAACACCACATCACCCGCATGCTCGGTGGCTGCGGCCAGTTCGCGGCGGGCCTCGGTGCGCACCCACGCCTGACTGTCGGGCACATCAGCCAGCAGTTCCAGGGATCGCCCGAGCACTGTCGCCCACTCCTGCGCGGCGCGCGGACCGCGCAGGTCACGCAGACAGACAGCGAGACGGTCGATGAACTCCGCGAACCGGCCGGCCAGATCGACGTCGTTGCTGTCCACGTCGTCGAGCGGTAGCGCCAAATCCAGCCAGTCCTCGGCGGATTCGTCCGCTGTCACCCCGAGTAAGATCCGGTCGACAGCGGCGTTGAGGGTGTTCTGCGCGAAGTCGGCCAAGCCGAATGCCTGGCGTTGCCGCTGTCCGATGCCCCACCTGGCCCCGGACTCGGCCGCCCACTCACGCAATCGCTCGATATCGTCATCGTCGAATCCGCAACGGCGCCGGACGGTTTCGGATGCCGCCAGGTCCAGCACCTGGGTCACCGTGACGCGCCCGTCGGCCAGTTCCAGCAACACCCCGATCACCGCGAGCAGCGGATTGGTCACCCCGCGCCCGCGATCGGCGAGCCGAACCCGCAATCGGTGCGCCGGATGAGCCGAATCACCAACGGCTTCAATTGTTTCCGATGTCCGCTGCCCGAATGCCGCCCGCACCAATGGTGCATACGCCTCGACCTCGGGACACATGATCAACACATCGCGCGGCTCCAGTGTCGAGTCACCCGCGAACAACCCGAGCAGACACTCCCGCAATACCTCCACCTGCCGGGCGGGCCCATGACACGCGTGCACCTGAATGCTGCCGTCGCCACCCATCCGCCCCGATGCCGGCGGCCAGACGTCGTCACGGATTCCCGCCTGAATCGCCCCGAGCAGCGTGAGCCTCCCCGGCCGACCATCTACCCGGTCCGCACCGGCACCGTACACGGACGAATCGTCACGGGACGCGACTGATGCCACGGCGTCGTCCACAACGACGTCGCCGAACAGGGCATCTTCCGCGCTGTCTCCACCCGCCGTGGGTGCGCGCAACGTATCCTTTTCCCGCACAACGCCTTCCGAAGCGTGGCCCACCACAACACCATCGGCCTCGGCCTCGGCCTCGTGCGACGCTCCGCCGGACCGCACCCGGTTCTGTTGCGCAAGCGAATGGCGAGTATCGGTCGTCGCGACCACAGCCAATCGCTGTTGCAGTTCTCGCACGTCCCGCGCGAGACCGGACAACAGCGGATGTCGGACATGAGTCGCGGCGAGGTCATCCGCTCGCATAAGCACGGCGCGGAGCCCGGCCAACTCCGACCACATCACCGGACTCGGGTGCGCCAGCCACAAATGAATGTCACGGTGTCGCGCCAGCGCCGAGATGACGGCGAGTTGATCGCTCGGCAATCGAGTCACACCGAACAGCGAAAGCCGCGGTGGTAACTCGAGGAGCTCCGGACGGGCACACAGCCGCTCGCACGCCCCCGCCAAACGTTCCGCCGGGCTGGGTACACCGATCTCGGCCCGCAACCGCCGCCACAGCGCGGGCTGCCACAACAGGTCTTCCGGCACCGGGTTCCCGGCTCCATCGGTATCCGCGCCCTCGGCCCATTCGGTGATGAGCGCCGGGCGCTGCGCCGCGTAGCTGTCGAACAGCGCACCGAGGTGCGCCGCCGTGGCATACCGGCGCCCGACCCGGTGGTCACGTCCAGGATCGCTCGCCCCGACATGCCTGGCCAGCACCGCCGACCATGGTTCGGACACCACCGAATCAAGCACCCGCAGCAGCGTCCACACCACTCGCTGCGGCGCCCACGGATCCTCTGGTGGCCGCACCCCGCTCGCCGCGGCGAGTACTTCGGCGACCAATCCGGCAGGCGAGGGGAACTCGATATTCGCCGCGACACCGTCCCTGGCACTTCCCACGCCGAGGACCGTAGAGAGCCGCTGCGTCAGCCAGCGCTCCACCCCCTTCGCGGGAACCGCCACCACCTCCGCGGCGAACGGGTCATCCAGCGGTGCCGCGAGCAACGCGGCGAGTGCGTCCGCCAACGCGTCGGAGCGCTCGGCCCGGTGGATGTGCAGCGGCATCTACGCCCTCTCGTCGGCCGGAGATCCTTCGTCGAAACGCCCCGGGCTACGTGCACGTTTATACGCCCAGCGATCGGCACGCAACTTCGGGCCCCCGCTGTCGGAGAGTGAAATAAGCCACACACGAACGAATTACTCCGCCGTGTCACCTCGGCTCGAACGTCGCCGTGTGCGACAGTGCTCAACCGGGGAGGAGCGGGAGACTGCACGAAAGGCTGGTTCGCGTTCATGGTTGCCATGGTGATTCCCCTTGTTCCGAAAGGCGGGTTCACAGTCCGCCGAGTCGGAGACAGATGGGAGTTGGTCAACTCACGCTGCTACGGCCGCGCGGTCGTCCTACATTCGTGGCCTCGTGACAATCACGCCGAAGCCTTCGCGCACTGCTATCGGCTCAACGGGCGGACCGTCGAGGAACTGCGCGCGGCGTTCCGCTGAGCACTCGAAGAGGGTCGAAAACCGCTGCGGTGCAAGCAGAAATCTCGCGGTATCACACTGGCGTGCCAAGCTCAAGACGTGCGTCGGGCGCCACGATGTGCGATCGTGATCCCTCGTGCGTTCCCCCTTGGCCATCACCCGGGCCGTTCCCCGTGTAGCCACATCCGCCTGTGTCCTCGCCGCTGCGGCGTTCTTACTCCCCAGCGCGCCCGCGCTCCTTCCGATTGCGCAGGCCGCCCCGCCCGCGCATATGCAGGGGTGCCTACCCGGCTTCGATTGCGATATGAGCAGCCGGATCGCTGCTGTCGACGCGTATTTGAGCACTCGGCCCGGCGTGACCGGCTACGTAGTTCGCGACCGGGTCAGCGGCGGGGTCTACGCGAACGAGAACGCGGAGAACTCGATCTGGACCGCGTCGACTATCAAGCTTGCGATTGCCGTCGATCTGCTCGACCGCGCCAGGGTCGGCGCGATCGGCCTGTCGCCGGAGGATCGCTCGATGATGGAGTCGATGCTCGCGACTTCCAATGATGCCGCCACCGACTACCTGTGGAACAAGTACGCGGGTCTCGACCGCATGGCCTACAACAATGCCTTCCGCGCCAATGGCATGGTCGGCCTCGTCCCGCAACCAACCAACACCGCACTGTTCCCGGACTGGTCGTTCCAGAAATGTACGCCCGCCGACCTCGATCGGCTGATGGACTTCGTCTTCAACCGCATGCACCCCGACGACCGCAATTACCTGTTCGACCGGATGCGCACGGTGGACAGCAACCAGCATTGGGGTCTGTGGGGCGCGGGCGAGGCGATGCGCCCCGGCCTGAAGAACGGCTGGTCCGAGGAACAGGGCGGCTGGGTGGTGAACTCGGTCGGCTTCGCCGGGCCGGACGAGCGCTATACCCTCGCCATCATGAGTTCGCTCGGTGGCGACGGCGGCTACACCGAGGGCGCCGAGACCGATACCAAGGTCGCGGAAAAGCTCTTCGTCGGACGCTGACCCAAGTCGAGCGCGGGCACCGGACGGCGATCGACGTTCGGTGCCCGCGCCGTATCGGAGTGTCTATCGACGACGCAGCGCCACCGGAGCACCATCCCTCGGGAACGGAATTGTGCTGAACCCCCACGGCATTCGGTATTCCTGCGGGATACGCCACTCGTAGTCGCGCACCATCGCCGCGATAACCGACTTCACCTCGAAGGTGCCGAAATGCATGCCGATGCATTTGTGCGCACCGGCGCCGAACGGCAGCCAGGCCAGCCGATGCGACTTATCCTCACGCCGCTGCTCGCCAAAGCGCTCCGGATCGAATTGTTCTGGCCTGGTCCATAATTCGGGCAGAACATGGTTGACACTGTAGGCAAGGTCGCACGCGGTGCCGGCCGGAATGTAGTGTCCGGCGATCTCGGTATCACGCACCGCCCGCCGCACCAACCCCGGCACGGGCGGGATCAATCGCAGGCTCTCCTTGATCACCAGGTCGAGGTCGCGCAACCGGTCCAAATCAGCGATTGCCGGTGCGGCACTACCGATTTCATGATCGGCGGCCAGTACTTCCGCACGCACCCGCTGCTGCCACTCGGGGTGCTTTCCCAGGTAGTAGGCGACGGCGGTGGCCGTGGTCGTGGTCGTGTCGTGAGCGGCCATGATCAGAAAGATCATGTGGTTCACCACATCCTCGTCACTGAATTCGGCGCCGTCCTCGGTGCGCGCGTGGCACAGGCCGGAGAAGAAATCCGGTGTCTCGGCGTGCCGCTTGCGCGGCAGCATCGCGGTGAAATATTCCTCGAGCACCTTCCGGCCGCGCAGCCCGGCCCGCCAGTTGCCGCCGGGCACCGAATGCCGAATGATGGACAGGCCCGCATGCGTGCAGTCGACGAACGCGTCGAGCAGTGCTTTGCGTTCGGTACCCACATCGACGGCCATGAAGGTTTCCCCCGCGATCTCGAGGGTGAGTTCCTTGATGGCGGGATACAGCCGCACCATCCGACCGGCCGCGTCATCGCGCGGTACCCAGCGCTGGATAGCGGTGCGCGTCACCGGCGTGAGCGCGGCCAGGTGTGCTTCCAGCCGGTCTCTGGTGAACGCCTGCTGCATGATCCTGCGGTGGAACATGTGCTCGTCGAATTCGAGCAACAGCAGACCGCGTCGGAAGAACGGGCCGATGAAATAGTCCCAGCCCTGGCCGAAATCGCGACGACGCTTTCCGAGCACCTCGTCTATCGCGTCGGGCCCGCAGACCAGTACCCGATCGATGCCCAGCGAGGTGTTCAGCGAAACCGGGCCGTACCGGCGATAGCGGTCCATCATTTCCGCGGGTCCCCAGCGCAGATAGTGCAGCCCGCGACCGAGATAGGGCAGCCCGGCGTCGCCGTGCACGGCCGTGGTCGTGCTGCCGAGCGGTGGTGTGGCCAGTAGCCGACGCCGTTCCGGGACACGGCGCAACGCGCGGTCGATCAGATGGGCATCTGGAATTTCGATCAGCGATACATTCTCGGATTCGGGCTGTGCGCTGGGCTTTCGGTTGCGGACACGATGCCCGGTTGCCATGGCAAACCTCCCTGAACGACAGTATCGATCGTATTCTCTTCCTCACATTCATTCGGTCGGTTCGCGAACGCGACGCTCCCTCTCGGCGGATCGACGGCCACGCGGTTTCGCAGCGCAACGCGGCAGTAACCGGGATCTCGCCGCGACGGCCGCGACAGCGCCGACTACCGTTGGTCCGGTCAGGAACGTTCGTGGGGCCCAGCCCAGGTCTGTCGAGGAGCAGGACGATGAGCACTGAGTCTGTCGAAAATCGTCGTCATCGGGTGGTGGTTATCGGTTCGGGCTTCGGCGGCTTGTTCGGAGCCAAGCACCTCAAGCATGCCGACGTCGACGTAACACTGATCTCCAAGACTTCGACGCATCTGTTTCAGCCGCTGCTCTACCAGGTCGCCACCGGCATCCTCTCGGTCGGCGAGATCGCGCCCGCCACGCGCTTGGTGCTGCGCAAACAGAAGAACGCGCAGGTGCTGCTCGGCGATGTCATCGATATCGATGTGCAGGCAAAGACGGTCACCTCCCAGCTGCTCAACCAGAACACCGTCACCGAGTTCGACAGCCTGATCGTCGCGACGGGCGCGCAGCAGTCCTACTTCGGTAACGACAAATTCGCCACCTACGCCCCTGGCATGAAAACGATCGACGACGCCTTGGAACTACGCGCGCGCATCCTCGGCGCGTTCGAGGGCGCCGAACTGGCCACCACGCAGGAAATGCGGGATCGCCTACTCACCTTCGTCGTGATCGGTGCGGGGCCCACCGGTGTCGAACTCGCGGGCCAGATCGCCGAGCTGTCCGATCGCACCTTGGAGGGGACGTTCCACAATATCGATCCGCGCGACGCGCGCGTGATCCTCCTCGAAGGCGCGGGCGCGGTGCTCGGGCCGATGGGCCCGAAGCTGGGCGGTAAGGCCAAGCGGCGGCTGGAGAAGATGGGGGTCGAAATCCAGCTCAACGCCATGGTCACCGACGTCGACGCCCACGGCGTCACGGTGAAGGACGCCGACGGCACCGTCCGGCGCATCGAGTCTTCCTGCAAGGTGTGGTCGGCCGGCGTGCAGGGCAGCCCGCTTGGCAAGATGCTGGCCGAGCAGTCCGAGGGCACTGAGGTCGACCGTGCGGGGCGTGTCATCGTCGAACCGGACCTCACCATCAAGGGACACCCGAACATCTTCGTCGTTGGCGACCTGATGTCCGTACCGAATGTCCCCGGAATGGCACAGGGCGCGATCCAGGGCTCGACATACGCGGCCAAGCAGATCAAGGCCGGACTGACAGACGAAGCGCCACAGGAGCGCAAGCCGTTCAAGTACTTCAACAAGGGCAGCATGGCGACGGTGTCGCGGTTCAGCGCCGTGTGTCAGATCGGCAAGCTGGAGTTCGGTGGGTTCATCGCCTGGCTGGCCTGGCTGGCGCTGCACCTCTACTACCTGGTCGGCTATCGCAGCCGGATCGTCACGGTCATCCAATGGTTCGTGACCTTCCTCGGGCGCAGCCGCGGTCAGATGGCGGCGACCGAGCAGTGGGTGTTCGCCCGGCTCGCGCTCGAGACCGTCAATGCCGATGAGGAGGACGCCGACGAACTCGCGGCCGCGCTCGGCGCACCACCCGCCGAGAACGGAAAATCGGTGGAACGGCTGTCGGTGGAGAAGGCGAAAGCCCTGGACAAGGCGCACCAAGCTGCCGCCGATCGCAAAGTGGGCTGAACCAAACTTCAGCCCCGGTCAGCACCCGCGAATATCCCGATAATTCAACATCCGCCCGCCTACCTGGAGAATACTCAGACTCCAGCTCGAATAGCACACAACAGCTAATTGGTAGCAATTATTGGCTGTTGTCTCGCCTGAGTTTCGACCAATCCGCCGAGGCCCGGGGTCCGAATGCCGGAAAGCATGCGTGACATTTCTCCGGACGAAAGGCGAACATGGGCACAGGCAAGCACAGGGCTCCCAATCTCCAGCGGCGAAAAGTGGGGTCGATAGTCGCAGCGGGGGCGATACCGCTGGTTCTCGCGCTGGTAGGTACCGGAACCGCACACGCCGAGCCCGCGCCGCCGAGCTCGGTGACGAATCTGGAGCCGGAAGCGAATCCGGAGGCGAATCCGAATCCGGAGGCGGGGCCGAATCCGGAGCCGAATCCGCCCGCTGCCATCCCGGCCGAGCCGCACAGCTCGTTGCAGGGGTTACGACCCGTTCCGGATACCAGCTACCTCGCTCCACTCGGTGCGCTCCACGCACCGGAGCCGGTGGCCCCCGTCGCACCGATCGCACCGCCGCCCGGGCAGCTCCGGTTCGGAGGTGTCGCGGTCGGGGCGCCGGATTGGATCGATCCGCAGCAGAGCGTGGAGATCAATGGCCCTGCTGCGGTCACTGAGGCCAGTATCGCGACCTTCCTCGATTCGGTCGGTATGGAGCGCAGCAGGTCCGATCTGATCGCCGGGCAAACTGTCGCCGGTGCCGCCATCGGCGCGGCGGCAGGCGCGGCGGTATCCTCACCGCTGGCCGCGACCTCGGCGGCGGTTGGCGCGGTGGCCGGCTTCATCTCAGGCGTGCCATTTCTCCCCATCGGCCTCGTCATCGGTCCGGTGCTCGGCGCGGCCATCGGCACCGCCGTGATCACCGTGCCCGCGTCAGCGGTCGGTGCGGCGGCGGGCGCGGCGCTGGGGGCGATCGGCGGACTTGCCGCGCCGTCATACGGCAGCGAAGCTCCGCTGCCACCCGTCCAGGACCAGCCGACACCGGACGCCCCTATCGCAGGCTGACGCCACTGAAATGGCGGTTCCGAATAACCTTCGGAACCGCCATTATTTGTGCCCGCATCGGTCGGGCACACCGAAAACATGGCGGCAAACGCACTGACGGTCCGTTCCTGCCGAGACGCGGACGAAAGGGGTGATATTCCGCGCGATCCTGACGGCGCTCGACATGCAGTAGGAATGAACATCGACCACCATGCCGCGAAAGCGGTTTACCGACACCGGGAGCTGACGATGCCGGCAGCGGTGCTGCGCGTACAACGGAGTCTGTTGCGCCGCAGCGAATTTGACGCCCATCAGGCACTCTGTAATGTCCCGGTTCGGGTGCGCAGGAACCGGCGGGAGCCAGGACGAGGACGGCCGGTTGTCTGTGCCGGATGGTCGTCGGGATAGACCAGTTCACGCAATTGTATTCTCTTGCGCGAGTCTGCGAACCGACGAAACCGTGTCATTATTCATTTCGAGTGCCTCACGATAGGCTCCTGCATGAAAAAGGCGAATCGCGACGTCACCTCGAAACCCGGCTTTGGCATGTATATCTTCGGTCGAAGCCAATTGGTACGGGAGCAATTCCGAACCCAATTACCGCCCGCGCGGCATCGAAATCGGCGCGGCGGCTGCGGCAAACGCCGATCGATTGCCACCAGGACAGCCGGATCGATGTCGGCACGCTCGGCCAGTCGGGTGAGCGCGTTCGTCAAGGCACCGCGCAGCACGGGCGATTTCACCTCGAAGGTGTTATCCAGGTGACCTCGGCACCGTCGGCCGTCGCACGCAGCCGCGTGCTACCTGCTTCGTGGCGCAACGGCGGTACCTAGGCACGGATCAGATAGTCCATCGGCACCGGGCGCTCGCAGCCCACGATCTCCTTGGCGAGTTTCAGTGCGGCCGTGGTGACTCGTCAGCGCTTCGACTTGTGGCCAGGTATGCCACCGCGGCCATCGCGAGCAACAATACGGCGCCCACCGAAGTCGCGACATGCATGCCCGACACGAACGATTCCCGCGCGGCGTGAATCAGCGACGTATCGGAACCCGCCTCCTCGACCGTCTCACCGAGGGTGGCGGCGAAGTTCCCACCGGACCGGAAGACCAGTGCCGCAACCGAACCCAGCAAGGCCAGCCCCAGTGCGTTGCCCAGTTCGAAGCTGGTCTCGGAAATACTGACGGCCGACCCGGCCCGCTCGGGTGGAACGGAGGAAACCGCGACCTCCGACACCAGGGTGAAGGCGAGGCCGTATCCGATGCCCGCGATGGTGGACCCGACGAGATACCACATGATCCCGCCGTCCACACCGACACCGAGCAGCAACAGGTTGCCCAGCGCCGCCGCCAACAGCGCCAGCACGAATGTGCCGCGCACCCCTATGCCCTGGGCCACCCTGGCACCGCCCATCGAGAACACGAACACCGCGACCGCCATCGGAATGCCGAACATGGCCGCCGCCAACGGGTCTCGCCCGGTGACCGATTGCAGGTAGATGCTGGTCAGGTAACTCATGGCAGCCAGCGACATCATGCCGGTCAGGCTGGCGCCGATGGCGACCGAGAATTGGGCGCGGCCGAACAACCGCAGGTCGAGCAGCGGTTCGGCCAGCTGCCGCTGTCGCCGCACGAAGACCGTCAGCAACACCACCCCGACGAGCCCGATGACCAGCGCCGACCAGTCGAGGCCCTCGGCCGCAACGTGTTTCACCGCGTACACCACCGGCAGGATTCCGCCGATCGACAACACCACGCTCGGAATATCCAGCGGACCGAGGAGTGCCGAGCGTTGCTCGGGCAGCAGCAACGGCCCGAACACGAGCAGTATCAGCAGCACCGGAATGTTGATGAGGAATACCGAGCCCCACCAGAAATGGTGCAGCAATAGTCCACCGAGAATCGGGCCGACCGCCGACCCGCCTGCGAAGAAGGCGGTCCACACGCCGATGGCGGCGCCGCGTTCGCGGGCATTCGGAAAGAGGCTGGAGATCAGTGAGAGGCTCGACGGCAGCAGAGTCGCACCGCCGACGCCCATCAAGGCCCGCGCGGCAATGAGCACTGCGGCGCTCGGCGCGAATGCCGCGATGATCGACGCGACACCGAAGACGGATGCACCGATCAGCAGGATATTGCGTCGTCCGATCCGGTCACCGAGGTTGCCCATAGTGATGAGCAGGCCGGCGATGAGAAAGCCGTAGATATCGAGAATCCACAGCTGCTCGGTGGCCGACGGGTCGAGGTCGAGGGTGAGGGTCGGCATGGCCAGAAACAGCACCGAGATGTCCATCGACACCAGCAGGACCGGTAGCAGCAGCACCGCGAGGCCCAACCACGCGCGGCGCGATCCGGTCTGCGACGACTCCGCCTCAGACCGCACTGCCTGCACCTCTGTCATTCCGTAACCCCTGTTCATGTCAATTCTCGACGACGCGTACGGCGTACGCACAATCCCGGGTACAGTGTACGCAGCCGGTCCGGGAACTGAAAGCGAGTTATGGGATGACTGAGCCGAAGCTCACCAAGGACGCCATCGTCGACACCGCGATCACACTCGCCGACGAAGAGGGACTCGACGCACTGTCCATGCGGCGTATCGCCGACCGGATGGGCGTCGGCGCGATGTCGCTGTACCGTCACGTCACGAACAAGGACGAGCTGATCGCAACCATGACCGACGTGGTCGCCGGCCGCAGCCCCTACCCCTCGGCCGAGGGGCAGAACTGGACCTGGCGCGACCGCGTCCGCATCGCCGCGGAGATCGATTGGGGGCTCTACCAGCAACATCCGTGGATACTGCTAGCCTTCGCGATGCCGCGCTACAGTTTCGGACCGTCGAGCCTGGATTGCCTCGCCTGGCTGGTCGAGGGGCTGCGCGAGTTGAATGTCTCCACCCGCGAAGCGACCACGATGGCGTTCACCGTATGGAATTACATCTCCGGCGCGACGCTGCCACAGATCAGCGGCGCGTTGTTCGCCCGCGAAGGAATCGACCCGGACGCCCGCAATGGGCTGCGCGATCTGCTGCAAGGGAAATCACAGTTGCCGATCCCCCCGGCACTCGCCGAACTGGACGGCGCTGGAGCCAGCGATCTGGCACCGGAGGATCTGCTGCGTACCGGCCTGTCCGCGCTCTGCGACGGATTCGAGGCGCGGGCCGCCCGGAGAGCACCGGTTGACCTGAACTGAACTTCAGGTTGCAGAGTGGCTATCGACCGTCTCACGAATCAGGAGCCACCGTGCACGCTATCCAACTCCACGCCTTCGGCCCGGCCGAAAACCTGTGCTACGCAACCGTTCCCGATCCGGAGCCCGGTGCCGGCCAGGTCCGGATCGCGGTGGCGGCCGCCGGAGTTCACGTCGTCGACACCTCGTTGCGGCAGGGACTGCCCGGCCCGTATCTGCCATCGGAGCTGCCGACCATCCCGGGACGAGAGGTCGCGGGGACCGTCGATGCGCTCGGCGCTGATGTCGACTCCGACTGGCTCGGCAAACAGGTCGTGGCCCATCTCGGCGCGGCTCCCGGCGGTTACGCCGAGCTCGCGGTGACCGATGTGGCTCGGCTGCACGAGATTCCGTCAGCTCTCGACGCGGCCGAGTCGGTCGCGATGATCGGCACCGGCCGGACCACAATGGGCATCCTGCAGTTCGCGGACGTCGGCGCCGATAGCGTCGTCATCGTGACCGCCGCCGCCGGCGGCATCGGAACACTGCTGGTTCAATATGCAAAGAGCCAGGGCGCCACCGTGATAGGGCTGGCAGGTGGTCCCGCGAAGGTGGCGCGAGTAGCCAGGAACGGCGCCGATATCGCCGCCGACTATCTACTCCCCGACTGGCCCGCTCAGGTTCTCACCCAGCTCGGCGAGCGGCGCGCCACCGTCTTCTTCGATGCCATCGGCGGTGAGACCGCAAGGGCCGCTATCGATTTGGTCGGCAAAGGTGGCGCCCATCTGGTCTACGGGTACTTCGATGACGATCCGCTGACACTCAGCGGACACGAGCTCGCCGAACGCGCTATCACCTCGGAAGTCGTGCTAGGCCCACCAATGCTGCAGCGCGCGGGCGGCGACATCCGCGTTCTCGAGGACCGCGCGATGGACGCGGCGGCGACGGGCCGACTTCACCCGGCGGTCCACCGATTCCCGCTTGCCGCCGCGGCGGCCGCGCACCACGCCATCGAAACCCGCGCGACCATGGGCAAGGTCGTCCTCATCCCCTAAACCAGCATCTGTGCGGAGTACCTCACCCGTGTCGGTCACCGACGAAATATGTGCGGGTAGCTAATTGTCCAGTCCCCCAGCATGTTTACCAACGAGGTGTCAGCGTGGAAACACCGGTGTCAGCATCTTGGCCGCGGAGCGTGTGTGCGCACACGAGTCAGCGGCGTTTTCCGATGTCGCGCGATTCGACGTGGTGACCACGACCAGTCCCTGCCCCGAGGGGAAAGCCATCTCGCAGGTCGGTCCGTATTTCTCCGACTTTCTGCGGTGCTGGACTCCGCCGCGGCCGTTGAAGGAGACAACGGTGGAGTCGACGTTATCGGGTCTGGCATCGAGGTCCTGCGTGGAATGGATCGTGGCCGAGATTCCCAGGTTGAACTCAGCGTTGTTCCAGGAACACACCTTCCATCCCGGTTCTTGCACATCCGCGACACCGGCCCCTCTCGTCGAGAGATCCATGCCGAGTTGTTGCAGTACCTCGTCCGAGACCTGGGTGCACGGATCCCACAGCGCCGCTGTCACGGCCGATACATCGGCCGCACTCGATGTCGGCGATCCATCCGTGGTCGATCCGCAGCCGGTCACCGCCAGCGTCACTCCCACCAACCCCACCACACTCGCCGTCGTCCGTCGCCCCACCAGTGCCTCCCAATCGGCCGTCACATCGCGTCGAAGTCTATGACGCGGCAGACCGCAGTCCGGTTCCATCAGATCACGCCGCCGTACCACTGGAGACGCCGCGCGCGGCAGGAACCAGTATGAACTCGGACCGTCGGCCGACCGACATCGCCGCGAAATTACCACGGCGCCAATGCGACTCGCGCGGCCTCACCTCGTGCCGCGTAAACGCGGCCCGCGCGACCAGTCGCCGATCTCACGGGATCGTCCCCTCCGACGATCAGTCGGTCGTTTCTCCGTTCACCACCGCGTAAGCGAAACCGTCCCAACCCTTCGCGCCGACGGTCTGCAGCACCGTCGCGTCCACGCGCGGATCATTGGCCAAGAGATCGATCAGATCGCGGCTCGCGCGCACGGCCGGGTCGTCGGATGCACTGTCGGCCACCGCGCCATTGCGGACGACATTGTCGACGATGATCACCGCACCGGGGCGGGTCAAGCGCAATGCCCACTGTACGTAGTTCGAGTTGTTCACCTTGTCGGCGTCGATGAATACCAGGTCAAAGGGCTCGGGTTCCTCGGCCTGGAGCACCGGCAGGGTGTCGAGCGCGGCGCCGACGCGAATATCGACTCGCTCACCAACACCCGCGCGGTCGAGATTCGCCCGCGCGACCTCGGCATGCCGGGGCTCGAATTCGAGGGTGACCACCGCCCCGTTCGCCCCGACCGCCCGCGCGAGCCACGTCGTGCTGTATCCACCGAGCGTGCCGATCTCCAGCACCCGACGCGCCCCCGTCGAGCGCGCGAGCAGATGCAGGAACTTCCCCTGCGCCGGTGACACATCGATCGCGGGCAACCCGGCCGCGGCATTGGCTTCCAGGGCAGCCGCAGTGGAATCTCCATCGCCCACCAGCTTATCTACGAGATAGCCATCAACTTCGGCCGAATCGAAAGTCGTCATACCGGAAGTCTGCCACCGACGGCCGTGGGCGTTCCATTGGGCAGAATGCTCTCACTCGAGCCAAGGATTGCGCTGGTAATACAGATCTTCTTCGCTGGCTCGTCGGGCACAACGATTGCCCATGAGCAGGCTGGGTTCCTTCCTGCGCGAAGCCCCGCAATGTTGTGTTGATGGTGCTGCCCGTTGTGTTTCGCGCCGCGCCTGGGGTTGCTGTGCGTATGCAGGTGCTGATGGCTGTGAGCGGGAATTGGCTGGGCGAAGTGTTCGAACCGCGCTCCATGCGGCATTTTCGGACACTCCTCCGGCTTGCCCTCTGGCTGCGACAGATCGCGCGACCAGCGGCATGCCAGGCACCGGAGCCTGTTCACCGGCACTGACCCCGTTCTCTGTCCCCGTCGTCTGGTGACCTGGCATTTTGCCATCGTTGGCCATCGGGTTCGCCCCGGCGTGTAAGTTCTATCTCAGTCGAGGGGATGGTGAAAAAGCGTGTGCCGGTTGGCATCTGACACCCCGAGGTCGTTTGTGGAGGTGTCGTTTGCTCACGTCTCTGGTCGTTGTTCTGGGGCTGCTGGCGGCGGTGCTGGTCGTCGCGGCGTGCGGTGACCAGCGCAGGCGGTGGTGGAAGAGGCATGCCTGGCGGTACCGGGACCCGCAGGCGTGCGAGCCGTCCGATGCCGCGCTGGTGGCCTGGCGGGTCGCGAAACTGGTCGCGGCGGCCGTCCTGGTCGCCGGGACGTTCGTCGTGAACGGCCCGGTCCGCAGTGCCTTCGCCTACGACCAGCGGGACGTGTGGGCCGTCGCCGTGCAGGCCGCCGCCAGGCTGAACGGCCGCACCCAGGACAACATCACCGAGGTAGCCCTCACGCAACGGGCCCGCAGGGTGGTGGCCGACGCGGCGGGAGACCGGGCCAGGTTCAAAGAGGGGACCGGGACCTTCATGGAGGACCGCCCGAAGTACAGCCTGAAGTACAGCGTCAACACATTCGAGATCACCAACGCCGACGGCGACCATCCGGTCTGCCTGACCGTCTTCGCCGACCGACTCCCCGAATCGACGGCCGAGGTCGCGAAGATAACGACCGAGACCACGATGACCGAGGGCCGCTGCTGAGGTCGTAGACGCCACCTTGGCGCCCTGCCTAGGGGCGGGTACGGATCGCGAAGACGGGTGGTGGGCTCTCGATCGTAACGAACCGGTCGATCCGACTCGCGCCCATACCCCCGGCCAGCCGTGGGCGCTTGCTGAATGCGCATCTGGCCGGATCGTCATCGCAATGACTGGCCATCCACGAACAGTGCGCTCAACGGCATGAGCGTGCGTTCGGTGGGCACGCCCAACCGACTGGACACGCTGGCCGATGACGTCAGATTTCGCCGATACCAACGGATCTCAGACCAGCTGGCTGGCACCGATAACCGACGTCAGGATTGACCAGCTTAGCCATGCTGAGCTTCTGGCGTCGATCGGGCCCGCAACGCGTGGTGCGTTGATGGTCGTTGGGCTTGGCCAATCAGTAGCTGGGTTCCCGGGGACAGCACGGATCATCGGCATCGGCGACACCACCTCCAGTCAGATTGCATCTTCAGGATCTTCCCCTGCGCGGCATATCGACGGGCTCGCAGTGTTGTTCGGTCAACACGGCGTTGCTGGTGCGGGGCGCGATGGCAGCAACACGAGCTGAACCTGGCCATCGGTTGGGCCTGCCGTGTTCCTGATCCGTTCCACCTGCGCTTTCTTTTCCTGGATGTGGGCGAGGGTGGTTTCGAGGCCGATGATCTCGCCCTCCCAGTTGTTCGCCCTGGCTTCGTCGAGCAGCCGGTGGGTGTCGGCTTCTATCGACAGCAGGCGTGGCAGTTGGTCGGGGTCCATGCGCATCATCGGGCAGCGCACGCCTACTTCTCTGAACTAACTGGCCGTGCCCAGCCAACGTCGACCGAATGCACGCTCGTAGCCGATTATGGGATATTCAGGCTGGCTGTGATCCGCGGCGTTGCGTAGCGGTGTTCTCGCGGCGTCAAGTGGCACCGAGGATGCGGTGGGTCACCTAACGTCGGGGCTCCGAATGGCCTGGCCGTCCAGCAGGCGGCGGATCTCATGGTCCGGATATGGGGTGCTGCGGCTCTTCTGCTGGAACGCACGCGTGAATGCGGACATCGCCGCGGCGATCGGTGCGTGCCGGGTGAGGAGCGCGGCGGCCTCCTCGGGGATGCCCTCCGGCGGTTTGCCCTCGGCGATGGCGCGCACCATCGCCGCGCGTGTCTCCCGGTCCTCGCGCCGGCGGCCGTACAGGGCGGTGAGCAGCCAGTTCACCAGGTAGGTGGCGGTGTAGCCGCGGTCGTAGCTCTGGTTCTGGTCGAAGAACGCGGCCTCGGTCGGCGAGAGGTCGAACCCGCAGGAGAGCGCGAGGCCGTAGTCGCTGACGGCCCGGTAGTCGATGCCGTCGTCGGTGCTCAGCCATCCCGGGTGGTCGGTGATAAACATGAACGTCGGCGCGCCTCGTTGGCGGCTGCCGCACGTCCGGCGCGGAACCGTGCCAAGCGACACCGAATCGACCGGGCGGGTGAACACCGGTTCAGAACAAGAAATACCGTTGCGCCATGGGCAGTTCCGTTGCGGGCTGTTCGGTCCACACCTCCCCATCGATGCGCACCGTGAAGGTATCGGGGGTGACTTCGATGCGGGGCAATCGCGTCTTATTGCGCATGTCGGTTTTCGTCACTTGACGAATATTTTTGCCCGGCACCAGTTTTCGTCCGCTTTTGCCGATGGCGCAGACCCATCCGTCGCGAACACCGATGTCGGCCTTGATGATTCCCGATGGTCGATGACGACCGCCCCGGTGATTACGGTGTTCGGCGCACCATCGGCCCGAGGCGCGCTGGCCTGACCCATACCATGCCGCGCAGCGCATTACCTGCCGCCAACGAATCGTTGCCGAATGCATGTGCCGTTCCTGCTCGTCGGTGACAGACGCATCCTGGCTCCGCAGCGGCCGGGTCGGTGGCAACAGTCATTCCGGCCCGGTCGTTCCGGCCCCGCCCAGCGAGCGCACTCAGTCGCGGGCGGGCAGGTTCTGCAACCGCACCTGGCCGCGTGCCACCGTGCGGCCTTCATCATTGGTGAGGACGACCTGCCACAACTGCTGCAATCGACCACGATGCAACGGCGTCGACTCACCGAATACCTTGCCCGCACTGACCGCGCGCAAGAAGTCGGTGTTGTTGTTGACCCCGACAACGGTTCCCCTATTGCCCTGCGCGTCATACCAGACCCCGCCGCCGATACTCGCGAGTGTTTCGACGATTGTGCAGTACACACCGCCATTGACGATGCCGGCCATCTGCAAAAGTTGCGGTCCCACGGTCAGCTCACCGCGCACGATATCCGGCGTGACCTCAGTGAACTCGAGTCCGATCAGATCGGTGAAGGTGTTCTTGCTGAGCTCGGTCATGCGCTCGGGCGTGATATCCGCGAGTGACTGACCCGGATCGACTTCCTGCTGTGTCATGCATCCACCTTTACATCAGACAAATGCACCCGCGAGTTCGGGTATCCGCGCATTGATGTGGCCTGGAGGCCGGATCCGTCAGATCCGGCAAGCGCCGACACCGTGATCACCTAGCTCGTCCTTCGGGTTGAACAGATTGCAGGATTGCAGCGACAGGCATCCGCATCCGATGCACCCGGCCAATTCCTCCCGACCCGATTGGTCCGGCGCAGCGACCTTGATGCACGTTCCCGATCGCCGCACGTCCTGCTATGGGTCGAACGCACCTACACCCGAGCATGCACACACGCCCGCTTGCACACTTAGGTAAGCCTGACCTACACTCAATTCGGCGTCAGGATTGAGTGAGTCCCGAGGGCTGCGGAGACCCCGATCCACTGCCGCGGCGGGCTCCATGTCAACCACATGGAGCCCGCCGCACGACAATCTCGGACGCACTGTCGTCATGGTGCCGCACGATCTCAACCTCGCAATCCGCTACAGCGATCACCTCATCGTCATGCGCGACGGACGGATCGTCGCGCGGGGCATTCCAGGAGACATCATCAATGCGGGCCTGTTGCGGGAGGTGTTCGACCTCGAGGCGTCGGTGTTCGAGGATCCGATCTCCGGGCGGCCGATGATTGCGCCCATCGTCACCAGGCACGTGCTCGCGTCGCATAACAGTCATATGACAAATGCCACACAGCTACCGACCAGTTACGACACCATGTAGTACGCAATTGTGTCGTTGGGTCCGTAAACTCGAGGGATGGCAGGTCTAGGTGAACTCGAGAAAGCGGTTATGGACCAATTGTGGTCGAGTGACGAACCGCAAACGGTCCGGCAGGTACACGAGGCATTGGCTGCCCGGCGCGAGCTCGCCTACACCACGGTGATGACGGTGTTACAGCGGTTGGCGAAGAAGAACCTGGTGGTCCAGCGCCGTGACGATCGTGCCCATCGCTACGCACCGGTGCACACTCGCGACGAACTGGTCGCGAGTCTGATGTTCGACGCGCTACAGCAGGCCGACGAAGCAGGCAGTCGCGCGGCGGCGCTGGTGCATTTCGTGGAGCAGGTCGGCAGGAACGAGGCTGATGCTTTGCGCGAGGCACTCGCTAAGCTCGAGGCATCCGAGGACACTGCGCCACCGTCGCAGTAGTCTTGGACCGTCCTCACAATGCCGTGAGCGCCGTGGCCCCACCAACGCAGTGAGCTGAGTCGATGAACGCAACCGCGCCGGTCTTCGCCGGACTCGCATTGCTTCTCGCGGGGCCTGCCCCAGCACTGTTGAGCAGGGCTACGTGGACCTATCGGACGCCACGAGCAGCGCTCGTCCTGTGGCAGGCCATCGCGCTAGCCGCCGTGCTCAGCGCATTCGGTTCGGGTCTGGCCATCGCCGCCGAGCTGCTCGTTCCAGGAACCGATGGACGGCCGACGACCTCACCGGCCAGGGAGATCGACGCACTCGGTCTGCCACTGTGGCTGGTCTACGTCTTCGTCTTCGCGCTGACGCTCATGATCGGTGGCAGGCTGATCTACGCGGCTATCCGAGTCGGCGTGCACACCCGTAGGAGGCGCGCCCGCCACCGCGTGCTGGTCGACCTGCTCGATCAGGGCGGACCGCACCGGCGCGCGGCCGATATCCGAGTGCTCGCCGCAACCGAGCCGATCGCGTATTGCCTGCCCGGCCTGCGCCAGCGGGTCGTCGTCAGCGAAGGCACGCTGACGAATCTGCGAGACGCCGAGATCACCGCGATCCTCAGCCACGAACGCTCCCACCTTCGGGCTCGCCACGATCTGGTGCTCGAAGCCTTCACCGCCGTCCACGAAGCCTTCCCCCGCGTTGTGCGAAGCAGGGCCGCGCTCGGCTCGGTGAAGCTACTGATCGAACTGCTCGCCGACGATTCCGCTGTCAAAGTCACCGGCCCGACGCCGCTGGCGCGCGCGTTGGTCGCCTGCGCCAAGTCGACCGCACCACAGGGCGCCCTCGCCGCGGGCGGTCCGACCACATTGATCCGCATCCAGCGACTGGGCGGGCGAATCGGCGACCTGCGCATCGCCACGGCGGCCTACCTGGGGTCGATGGCGATCCTGGTCGTTCCGACCATGGCGGTCGCGGTACCGTGGTTGGTCGAACTGAATCGGCTTTTCCGCAACTGATTCGCACCGGTCGCACTGGAAGACACACCCAGGCAGACCTCATCACAGCCTGCACCGAAAGGCACACACCCCCTTTGACCTCCTCGACCCCTGCCACCACGGCGCCCGCAACGAGTTTCGCGGACCTGGGCCTGCCCGTCCCGCTTGTTCAGGCGCTGCGCCGCGACGGCATCGAGGCCCCGTTCCCCATCCAGGCCGCGACGGTGCCCGACGCCATGACCGGCAAGGATGTACTCGGCCGTGGCCCGACCGGATCGGGGAAGACGCTCGCATTCGGGCTGCCGATGCTAGCCCGGCTCGCCGGTGCCGCCGCCAAGCCCACTAAACCACGTGGTCTGGTACTTGTGCCGACCAGGGAACTGGCCATGCAAATCGAACGCGCGCTGGACAATCCGGCCCTGGCTCTGGGTATGCGGGTCGCGGCAGTGGTCGGTGGCGCGCCGATCAAACGCCAGGCCGACCGGCTCGCTCGCGGCGTCGACCTGCTCATCGCGACACCGGGACGGCTGGAGGATCTGATCAACCAGCGTTCGGCCGATCTGTCCGAGGTTCGCATCACCGCGCTTGACGAGGCCGATCACATGGCCGATATGGGTTTCCTGCCCCAGGTCACCAAGTTGCTGGACCGTACCCCGCAAGACGGTCAGCGCCTGCTGTTCTCGGCCACCCTCGACGGTGAGGTCGACAAGCTCGTCAAGCGCTACCTGCGCTCACCGGTGACCCATTCGACCGCACCGCCGTCGGCCTCGGTCGCCACCATGTCGCATCACCTGCTGCACCTACGCAAGGCGGACAAGCGCACCATCATTGCCCAGATCGCGGCGCGCGAGGGGCTCACCATCATGTTCGTGCGCACCAAGTACGGCGCCGACCGGCTGGCCAAGCAGTTGCGCGCGGCGGGGATCGCCGCGGGCGCGCTGCACGGTGGCAAGGCGCAGAACAATCGGACACGGACCCTTGCGGCCTTCGCCGATGGCTCGACCCCGGTACTCGTGACAACCGATGTCGCCGCACGCGGCATCCACGTGGACGGGATTTCGCTGGTAGTCCACGCAGATCCGCCTGCGGAATCGAAGGCGTACCTGCATCGCGCCGGACGCACCGCTCGCGCGGGTGAGGACGGTGTGGTGGTCACGCTGGTCACCGAGGACGAGCGCGACGATGTCGACAAGATGACCCGCAAGGCTGGTGTGGAGATCGACGCAGTCGAGGTTCGCCCGGGTGACCGGCAGCTGATCGCGATTACCGGCGCGAGGCAGCCGTCGGGGGTCGCGGTCGTCGCTCCTGCCGCGGCGGGTTCGTCCGACGCCGCACAGAAGGAAGAACCGGCGCAGCGACGAGGTTCATCGAAGCGCGCATCGGCCAACACTGGTTTGACGGGTCAGGGCCGCTCGGGCGTTCGCGACGCGGGTTCCCGACAGCAGCCGAGCCGGTCGGGCTCCGGTGACACGCCCGGGCGTTCGCGACGCCGCGCCGGTCGCGCCCAGGGCGGCACGAACTCCCGCAATCGCGGAGCTAACTGACCGGTGTCGAATCACCCGCTCGGTGCCATCATTTGCGCGCTACTCGCGGCGCTGCTTTTCGCACTCGCCGCGGTGGCACAGCAGCATGCCGCTGCGGCGGTGCCCGAAGACGCGTCGCTGATTCGCACGCTGCTGACCAATCCGCGGTGGTGGGCCGGAATCGTCGGCGACGCGGGCGGTTACGCCATGCAAATCGCCGCGCTGGCCTTGGGCGCGGTGCTGCTCGTGCAGCCGATCCTGGTCAGCATGCTGGTTTTCGCGCTGCCGCTGTCGGCCCGCCTCAACGGCCGCCGGGTCACCGGACGAACCTGGGCGACCGCGCTCGCGCTTACCGCCGCGCTGGCATGCTTCCTTATCGTCGGCGACCCGACCGAGGGCAATTCCAATGCGCCACTTCATCAGTGGCTGATCCCGTTGACGATTTTACTCGGCCTGATCGCCCTTGCCGTCGCGGCCGGAATCGCCACAGCCGACGCGGGCCGACGCGCCATGTTGCTCGGTGCGGCGGGCGGTTCGTTGTTCGGCCTGGCTGCCGCGCTCACCTTCTACGTCGTCACCTTGTTCGAACACGGATTGGGTCACGTTCTCGGCAGCTGGCAGACATGGTTACTGGTGGCCTCCGGCCTCATCGGGCTGTACTTGCAGCAGCGGGCCTTTCAAGCGGGTCCGCTCGCGGCGTCACTGCCCGCCGTCACCATTACCGAGCCTCTCGTCGCCGCCTTCATCGGTATAACGGTCCTCGAAGAACGACTGCGCACCAACGGTGTCGGTCTCGTGGTGATCGGCATCACCGTAATCGTCATGTGCGTCACCACAATCCAATTGTCGCGTGTTCAAGCCGACGCCTGACCAGCCGACATCGCGATCAGTGTGCCGTAGAGATGCCCGTCGGCGATGTCCGAATCAGGGAATCGGCGAAGGACGGCGGAATCGGTGCGAGCCGCGGTTCTCCCGCATCAGGCCGGGCAGCACGAGTTCGTGACGGGCACCGATCAGCAGAGCGGTTGCGGCTACCGGATCGACTGCTGTGACATTCCGCACCCACCACCGGGGCGCTGAAGAATCGCGCGCGACACCGCCTTCGCGTCTACCATCGTTCGAGTGCAGTTTCTCCCTGGACATCAGCCGCCGTACGACCTCACCTACAACGACATCTTCCTCGTCCCGAATCGGACGGATGTGGCGTCTCGGTTCGACGTCGATCTGTCGACCGTCGACGGATCCGGCACCACCATTCCGATCGTCGTGGCGAACATGACCGCCGTCGCCGGCCGCCGCATGGCCGAGACTGTCGCGCGCCGCGGCGGCATTGTCGTGTTGCCGCAAGACCTGCCGATCAGCGCGGCCGCCGACACGATCGCCTTTGTCAAAAGCCGCTCGCTCACCGCCGACACCCCGGTTACCCTCGACCCGGACCGCTCGGTGTCCGAGGCCGTCGCCTTGATGCACAAGCGTGCACACGGTGCGGTGGTGGTCGTCGACGGCGGTAAGCCGGTCGGCGTGGTCACCGAGGCGGCCTGCGCCGATGTCGACCGGTTCGCCCGGCTGCGCGATGTCGTAGCCACCGATTTCATCACCGCGCCCGCCGACACCTCGCCGCGCGACATCTTCGAACTCCTCGAAGCCGAGCACGCGACCCTGGCCGTGCTCACCGCCGCGGACGGCAGCCTCGCCGGAGTGATGACAAGGACCGGTTCGGTACGAGCCGGGATCTACCAGCCCGCTGTCGACGCACAGGGCAAGCTGCGCGTCGCCGCCGCCGTCGGCATCAACGGCGGTGTGGCCGACCGGGCGAAATCGCTCGTCGACGCGGGCGCCGACCTGCTGGTGATCGACACCGCGCACGGGCACCAGGCGAAAATGTTCGAAACCCTGGGCGCCATCCGCGATCTCGGACTCGGCGTGCCGCTGGTCGCGGGCAACGTGGTCTCCGCTCGAGGCACCCGTGACCTCGCCGAGGCGGGCGCGGACATCATCAAGGTCGGTGTCGGCCCCGGCGCCATGTGCACCACCCGCATGATGACCGGCGTCGGCCGCCCGCAGTTCTCCGCTGTCGCCGAATGTGCTGCCGCTGCAAAGGAACTCGGCGTGCACATCTGGGCCGACGGTGGCGTACGGCACCCGCGCGACGTCGCTCTCGCGCTGGCTGCGGGCGCGTCCAACGTAATGATCGGCTCCTGGTTCGCCGGAACCTACGAATCGCCGGGCGACCTGCGCGTCGACCGCGACGGCAATGCTTACAAAGAGAGCTTCGGCATGGCCTCCAAGCGTGCCGTCGCCGCCCGCACCGCCACCGACAGTGGTTTCGACCGCGCCCGCAAGGCACTGTTCGAGGAGGGGATCTCCACCTCGCGAATGCGTCTGGATCCTGAACGCCCCGGCGTCGAGGACCTCATCGACCATATTTGCTCCGGTGTGCGCAGCGCTTGTACATACGCGGGCGCCCGCAGCTTGGCCGAGTTGCACGATAAGGCGGTGCTGGGCGTCCAATCGGCAGCAGGCTTCGCCGAGGGTCGTCCGCTGCCCAGCGGCTGGTAAGAACCCCCCGCCACCGCGGGCGGCGCGATTCGACACAGGTAACATAAGGGTTGCCGGATTCCGGCACTACACTTCCGCTTGCCGAAAGGAACACGTTGTCACCCGCGTCCGAGGGCGCCGCACAGGAGGGCTCCTCTACCGAGCCGGGTGACAAACCCGGCGCCCTCCTACTCGCAGCAGTCCGATCCGATCCAGTTCCTCTCCCCGCTGCCGCTAATGCCGCGCCGTGTGGGTGGTGCTGACGATGTCCATCGTGCTCACGGTGCTCAGCCTGGTCGGGTTTATCGCCTTGACCGCAGGAACCGCGTTGTTCGTTGCCGCGGAATTCTCCCTCACCGCCTTGGAGCGCAGCACTGTCGAGGCGCATGCGCGCGATGGTGACGCGCGCTCGCGCATGGTCCGGCAGGCGCATCACACGCTCTCGTTCCAACTGTCGGGCGCCCAGCTCGGTATCACGATCACCACACTGATCACCGGTTACATCGCCGAGCCGGTGCTGGCTCGACTGCTGGATCCGCTGTTCACCGGGCTCGGCGTCAGCGACGCGACCGCACATGGCATTTCGCTGGCACTGTCGCTGGTGCTGGCCACCTCGCTGTCGATGATCTACGGCGAGTTGGTGCCCAAGAACATCGCCATTGCCAGGCCACTCGGTGTCGCCCGGCTGACCGCGGGACCGATGATCGCCTTCTCGGTGGTGTTCAAGTGGATGATCCACTTCTTGAACGGCACCGCGAACTGGGTGGTCCGCCGCTTCGGTGTGGAACCGGCCGAAGAACTGCGCTCGGCGCGGTCACCGCAGGAACTCGGCTCGCTGGTGCGCACTTCGGCGCTGCGCGGCGCACTCGATCAGCGCACCGCGCAGGTGATCGACCGCTCGCTACAGTTCGGCGAGCGCAGTGCGGAGGAGTTGATGACGCCGCGCGTCACGATCGAATCGCTGGACAAGTCCGACACCATCGCCGATCTCATCGCGGCCGCGAGCCGCACCGGCTATTCGAGGTTTCCCGTCATCGACGGCGACCTGGATAACACCATCGGCGTGGTGCATGTCAAGCAGGCGTTCACTCAGCCAGCCGGCGTACGCAACACCATCCCGCTGGAGTTGCTGGCGCGGGCCGTGCCGATCGTGCCCGCCAGCCTCGACGGCGACGAGGTGCTCGAGCGGGTACGCGCCGACGGCATGCAGGTGGCGTTGGTTGTCGACGAATACGGCGGCACCGCGGGCATTGTCACCATGGAGGACATCATCGAGGAGATCCTCGGCGATGTCCGTGACGAGCACGATGAGGAGGAGCGCGGCGTTCGCCGGGTCTCCGACGGCTGGGACTGCTCGGGGCTGCTGCGCATCGATGAGGTGTCCCGCGCCACCGGTTACGAAGCGCCCGAAGGCGAATACGAGACTCTCGGCGGGCTGGTACTCACCCGACTGGGCCGAATCCCGATGACCGGCGAGGAAGTGGTGCTGCCGAATCCGCATTCGCACCAGAGGTCGTCGAACGACTTGACCGAGGACGGCGGCTGGATCGCTCGCATCGAACGGATGGACGAGCGACGCATCGACCGGGTGCGATTGCTACCGGTCACCGCCGATGTGCTGCGCTCTCTCGTGCGGCACGCCGAGCAGGCGCATGAGGTCGATCAGGAGCACAGTCATGGGTGATCTGTTCGGTGTCCTGCTCTCGGTGGTGTTGCTCGCTGGCAACGCCTTCTTCGTCGGCGCCGAATTCGCGCTGATCTCCGCGCGCCGCGACCGGTTGGAAGCGCTTGCGGCACAGGGCAAACGCAATGCGAATACAGTGATCAAAGCAGGCGAGAACCTGTCGATGATGCTCGCGGCGGCGCAGCTGGGCATCACCATCTGTTCGATCCTGCTCGGCCGGGTCGGCGAGCCCGCGGTGGCGCATCTGCTGGAGGGCCCGTTCGAATTCCTCGGATTGCCCGACCAGTTGCTGCATCCGGTGGCCTTCGCGGTAGCGCTGACGGTCGTGGTAATCCTGCACATTCTGTTCGGCGAGATGATCCCGAAGAACATCGCCCTGGCCGGACCGGAACGCAGTGCGCTGCTGCTGGTTCCGATTCACCTGATGTGGCTACGGCTGGCCCGTCCAGTCATCGCGATCTACAACGCGGCCGCGAATCTGACGCTGCGGCTGCTGCGTATCGAGCCCAAGGACGAGCTCAACGCAACGGTGTCCAGTGTCGAATTGGCCGAGATGATCGGCGAATCGCGTTCGGAGGGACTGCTCGACGAGGAGGAACACCGGCGACTGACGCAGGCGCTCGGCACCTCCGATCGTGTGGTCGCCGACGTGATGGTGCCGCTGGCGACGACCAGGTCGGTACCGTTGCGCGGCAATGGGACCACGCTCGGCGATATCGAGTCCGCCGTCGCCGAGACCGGGTTCTCTCGCTATCCGGTGCGCGCCGTCGACGGTTCGCTGGTCGGCTACCTGCATGTAAAGGACGTACTCGATAAGGTCGCTGACGAGGCGGCCGGGCCGGGTACCCCTATCCCCCGCACCGATATTCGGCCGCTGCCGACGGTCAGCATGGGCACCACGCTGTACGAGGCGTTGGCACGCCTGCGCCGCACCAATAGTCATCTGGGTCGAGTCATCGACGGCCGCGGCAATACCACCGGCCTCGTCGCATTGGAGGACCTGATGGAGGAGTTCGTCGGCACCGTGCGCGACAACACCCACCGGGTGATCGAATGACGGTTCCAATGATCGATGGCCGGTCGCGATGGTGGCCACGATGATCTCCGAGGTGCTGCCCGAACCGCAATGGCGGGCACGGGCCGCGATCCATCGCGCCCGGCTCGATGAACTCGTTGGCCCGTATCTCGAACGCCGTGCCGCGGGGTCGGCGCACCCGGTGATCGATTTCTTGTTCACCTATTACGGGCACAAGCCCGCGCAATTACGGCGCTGGCATCCCGGATTCGGGATCGCGCTGGCCGGTGCCGACGACTACGACGGCGCTCGCGGCTACCACCGCGTCGGGTTATCTGGTCGCGACGCGGATCGGGACAATGAATCTCGAGGTGGCCCAGCACTTCCCGGGTTCGACTCTCGGATGACTGTATTCACCGCCGATCCGGCCTTTCTGGCGCGGCGGCGCGACACCATCGAGTTCATCGCCGATCTATTGCGCGCCACCGCGTCTCGTCCCGCCCAGCTATCGTGCTTCGGGTTGCATGAATGGGCGATGGTGTATCGAGCCGACGAGGTCCGGCACCAGCAGGTGCCGCTGCGGCTGGGACGCACGGGCACCGACTCGGTAGTCGAGTCGATGTCGTTGCGCTGCACCCACTACGACGCGTTCCGCTTCTTCACCCCCGACGCCGTCGGCCGCAATATCGAACCACTGACCCGCGCGGACCAGGTTTCCCGCGAACAGCCGGGCTGCCTGCACGCCAACATGGACTTGTACAAGTGGGGATTCAAACTGGCCCCGCTCATAGCGTCGGATGTGCTGCTGGATTTCTTCGAGTTCGCCTGCGCTGCCAGGGAACTCGACATGCGGGCCAGCCCGTATGACCTTTCCGAGTACGGGTACGAGCCGGTGCCCATCGAGACGCCGGCCGGTCGGGCCGAGTACGTTCGCGCGCAATCGGCGCTGTCCGAGCGCTCGGTCCAGCTCAGGCAGGTACTACTCGAGTTATGCGATGGATTACTGGCCGGCAGGATCCCGGAATCGGCGCGGTAGCTTGCGATCGTCGACCGGGTCGCACTCACTGACTCGGTCAGCAACAGCGATGCGGCCCCCGCGCAACCTCGAGTACATCCGTGTGGTCAGGCCGTCACATGCAGCCCGAACCCCGTCGCCCCTGGCATTTCTCGTCCATCCTCCAGTCGCAGGCTGCGGTCGCATTACTACCATTCAGAGAGTTCGCGCACAGGTGAGCTGACCACCGACATCGCTTCGCCCCCAGAGGCTTTCGTTGTTCGGTGGTACGATCGCCGTTCGATTCAAGGTTGTCTCACCCACCCCTCGGGAGATTGCTATGCGTCCTGGTCGGTATTTGTCAGTTGGAATCACCCTGCTGCTCGCGGCCGCTGTCACCGGCGTGGGCACAGCCACCGCACAGCAAAGCGGTGAGTGTGGCGGCGCGTCGTTCGTCAACGACATGCTCAGCGCACACAACGAATACCGTGCCCGACACCAAGCGCCACCGCTGACCCTCGACCCGGCACTGACCGACTATGCCCAGCAGTGGGCGAACCACTTGGCCGCCATCGGCCAGTTGGAACACTCGACCGACGGCCACAGTGAGAACTTGTTCTACGCGTCGGGGATGCAGGTCACCGGCACGGTGCCAACCAAGGCGTGGTACGACGAGATCAAGGACTATGACTACGACAACCCCGGGTTCTCCAAGGAGACCGGGCACTTCACGCAGGTGGTCTGGAAGAGCAGCACAAAACTCGGGGCCGCGATCACATGCAAAGGTTCCGAATCCTATGTCGTCGCCAGCTATGACCCGGCGGGCAACGTCATAGGCCAGTTCCCACAGAACGTCGGCCGCCTGTCCTGATACCTGCCCCGCGATACTCTCGTTGCATCGTCGCTGGACCAGCTCAGCCAGTCGCTTCAGGGCGAGACTGCCCCGAGTTTGGGTGACTCGCGGGTGTGGTCTTTTCAGGCCGCGAGTGCGGGCCGGTTTATTGTCTCAAACTCGATCGGGGTGAGTCGGCCGAGTCGGCGTTGCCGACGGGTGCGGTGGTAGGTCTTCTCGATCCAGATCACGATCGCCAACCGCAACTCGTCGCGGGTCACTCACCGCTGCCGGTCGAGGGACGCTCTTCTGTAGCAGCGCGAAGAACGACTCCATGGCCGCGTTGTCGCCACATGCCCCGACCCGACCCTCGAACCTCGTAAACCTTTGACCGACAATGCATTCACGAATTTCCGAGACCAAAATTGGCTGGATTCAACTGGTCGTCGCAACACCAATTGATACGCCACTTGATCGGACCACGCCGATTCCTGAGCCGGGGCCGGTTAGGTGCTCATTTCGCATGCATGCGGTCGGCGCCAATCCTCCGGACTGGTACCTGCGCGACGAGCTACTGACAGTCTGGCGTCGCCTCGCAGTGACCGCGTTTGTCTCCCGGATGGATCAGCGACGCTGCCATCGTGACGTCAATTCGCCCGGTAGCACAGCGTCAGGTGGTGGCGATCAGGACATCCTCTCCGGTCGAGGGGCGAAGGCCGTCGGTTCGGTCGGCGAAGTAGCGGTCGGCGAGGGATGATCCTGAGATGTGTCGCACGGACTGGAAGCCGGATTCACGGGCCAGGGCCAGCATTTCGTCAGGGGCGTAGAAGCTGATGAACGGCGTGCCCGATGCGCTCGCGCCTTTTTGGGACGTCTGTAGTCCGGAGCGATCGGCGTCGGCGAGAAGTTCGGTCGGTAGGAGGAACGTCATCGCCACGGTCGAGCCGGGCGCGAGCGCGGCGAGTTGGCGGAGGGTGGCCGCGTTGGTGTCTTTGGTGAGATACAGGGTTACGCCGGTGGAGGCGACGATCGCGGGCTTGCCGGGATCGAAGTCGGCGGCGCACAGCTGATCCCACCAGTTTTCGTTCGTCTCGAAGTCGACGGGCACGAGCCGCAGCCAGTCGGGGATGCCGTAACCGGTCTCGATCAGGCGTTGCCGCTTCCACGCCTGGGGCCCGGGCTGGTCGACCTCGAATACTTTTATGCGGGAAGCGATTTCCGGCCTGCGCTGGGCGAAGGTGTCCAGCCCCGCGCCGAGGACGACGTACTGGCCGACGCCGCTGTCGACCTGCTCGACAACCAGATCCTCGATGAAACGGGCACGCGCCACAATGGCCGCTCGGAATGGGCCGGTGCCGTGCGGGTCCATGTCCGGTCGGCGACGCCAGTCTCTGTCGGGGGCGACGAGCCGCAAGCCGATCTCATCCTCGAGCACATGCGGCGGCGGGTCGACCTGGACGTGCATGGCCCGCCACAGGGCGACACGCACCGCGGTATTCTCCGACACCTCGGTCTGCTCTGCTGCCATGATGTTCTCCCTTCCTGCGGTCATCGTTGAGCTTGGATACTCCAGAGACGGCCATCGGGATCCCGCACGGTCATCTCCTTGGTTCCGTAGTGGGTCTCCTCGAACGGAGTGACCACCTCGACGGCGGGATCGGGGCGGAACGCGGCAGCGTCGGGGACCTTCACCACGATCCGCATCTGAGGTTCCCGATGCTGCGGGACCTCCGCGATGAACACAGAGGATCCGTCACCACGCCGGAGCTGACCAGAGGAATGATCGGTCTCGAATTCCAATTCGAAACCCAATCCTTGGAAGAACTTTGCTGCCTTCCCCCAATTGTGGGTCTCCAGGAACACTGCGTCGATGCCCTCGGTGGCCATATCACGTCTCCTTCTCAGCCGGGTTCGGTCGATTCGCGTGGGTGTCGAGATAGGCGTCCAGCGCATCCGCGACCAACGCCGACAGCGACATATCCGACTCGATGGCGTGGTACTTCACCCGCTTGATCAGCCCGATCGGCAGGTACACGTTGAACTGTTTGACGTCCCGATCACTCACGCTAGCAGGCTAGCATACTATCCAGCTAGCTGACATTGAGGCGGCACACAGCCGCGCAACTGCCGCAATCGCGAGCTGGAGATCAAATTGCCATGCAGCTCCAGCGAGCAAGCATGAATCGCCACCCGGGCGAACGACCGCCCCGAGTAGCCGGCGGCCGAACGATGCTGGGCAGCAGAGTTAGATGGTTGCGCCTGCGCTGATCGAAGTGACCCGCAATTGACGGAACATGCCCCTTGCGAACCAGCTCATGACTCTCGAGTGAACCGATACCAAGCCCCCTCGACCGGCTTAAAGCTGATACCAGGCGACGTTGGGACGGCATTGGGGTAATAGGCGAAGCCGTGCGAGTTCACTCCTGCGCCTTCGGTATAGAACAGGCATCCACCGTCGCGGCGGGTGACAGCGGTGACGGTGTAGATGCCGAGGCGGGTGTGGTGACCGGGGTCGGCACAGTCGGTGGACTGCCCTTCGAGGACGGCGCGTGATAGTTGCCAGCCCACCGTTTCGGGGATATCGAGCAAGACCAGTGCGCACATGGCCGCGATCAAGGTCGGGGCGGTGGCGCTGAGCAGGTAGGCACGATAGCGCATGAGGCCGAGTAGGCCGAAAGGTGTTGCGAGGGCGCCGAATAGGCCGAGACCGACCCACAGGATCAGCCTGATGAACAGTGGACCATCGGCCGCCACCTGCCAGAACAGTGCGAGGCAGCAGACGAGGACGAGGGCGATCAGGAGCCCCATCCAGCAGATGAACAAACGAGGAGTACGCGCCCGAGGGCGCTGGGGTCTAGCGGAGCTCACCGAACCAAGATACGGGCTGCGGCGACGACGTGTGGAGTACCCGATAGCCGAAACCCCCGCCCCGGCCGCGATACAGCCGCCGGAGACAGGGGTGGGTGATCACAGCGGCGGGAAACCGGCCGAGCCCGTAACCGCCCAGTTCCAGAACGACGCCGCACGGTTGGCGAGCAGGGCAACTATATCGAGAACAACGCTTCCCATAAAACTTCCTCACATCAGGCTTTTTCGGGCAGCCAAGGGTAACGGATCGACATCGGGGCAGCCGCCGCCGGTCTCGGGGACACTGACCGCCGACGCACGAATCCCCCTGGCCGCGTAGGGAAACCAGGGGGATTCGTTGTCGAACTGATGACTCTTTACCGGCAGTTCAGCGCCTTGGCCTCGCGGCGGCGACGGTGCAGAATCGGCTCGGTGTAGCCTCATGACTCTTTTTCCTCGCCTGACCTGCGTCTTAACTTAACTCAAATCCTCCAGTGACCGTTTTGTGGCCGTTTTGAGAGAGTCAACACCAACCGCCTGCATATCACCGGGCATCGGCAAGATCAACAACGTGGCGAGCCTCTGGGACGTAGTGAATCGCCCCGGGTTCGATGCAATGCCATTAACTTACGGCGTTTGTGCAGGTCGGCGGTCGTGAAGGCGGGCCGACGGGCCGTGGCGTGAGAGTTGCTGTGTAGCAGATGGTTTCGGGGTAGGGTGCTGGTTCGTGGTGGAGGCGGGCCGGTTGACCGACCGGATCGGGCTGGGTGTGCTGACTCGGGTAATGCACCCGGATCTGGTCGACGAGGTGCTGGTGCAGACCGGTCGGTGTGAGAAGCGGCGGCGGCTGTTGCCGGCGCGGGTGGTGGTGTATTTCGTGTTGGCGATGACGTTGTTCTTCGACGACGCCTACGAGGAAGTGATGCGCAAGCTCGTCGACGGGCTGCGGTTTCTGCGGTCGTGGAGCGAGGACTGGCAGGTGCCGACCTCCCCGGCGTTGTGCAAGGCCCGGGCCCGCCTCGGTGAGGAACCGGTACGAGAGTTGTATCGGCGGGTCGCGGTCCCGCTGGCCGGCGCGGGAACCCCGGGCAGCCGGCTTGCCGGGCGGCGGGTGATGGCTGTGGACGGCGTCCAGATGGATATCCCCGACACCCCCGGCAACGAGGAGGTGTTCGGGCGCGGGAAGACCCATCAGAGCCTGGAGGACCCGTATCCGAAGGTGAAGGTCGTCGGGCTGGCCGAATGCGCCACCCACGCGATCATCGACGCCGAGATCGGCGCGGTCACCACCGACGAACGGGAGATCACACGCCCGCTGCTGGCCGCGTTCACCCCGGGAATGCTGGTCATCGCCGATCGCGGGTTCTACAGCCACGAGTTCTGGCGCGAGGCCGCAGCCACCGGTGCAGATCTGTTGTGGCGGGTGCAGTCCGGACTGAAACTGCATGTCGTACAGGAACTTCCAGATGGCTCGTATCTGTCGAGGTTGATGACCGATGTCGAACGACAGCGGATCCGCCGCCACCGAGCCCGCGGCCTGGACACCGTCCCCGAGGGCGTCACCGTCCGGGTGGTCGAATACGAAGTCGCCAACCGCGACAGCGACTCACCCGGGCCGATCCGGCTAATCACCACTCTGCTCGATCCTGCAGAGGTAACCGCAGCCGAGCTGGCCGCTGCCTACCACCGCCGGTGGGAGTTCGAGACCAGCCTCGCCGAGATCGAAACCCGCCAGCGCGGCAGCTACCGGCTGCTGCGCTCGCAGAGCCCCGCGATGGTGCGCCAGGAGATCTGGGGGCTTCTGACCACCCACTACGCCATCCGCGAACTCATGTATCACGCGGCCGACCTCGGCGGAAACGATCCGTTACGGCTGTCGTTCATCCGCTCTCTCCGCGTTGTCCGGCGACACGTCACCGGGCAAGCGGGTTTTTCCCCCTGACCGGCTCGCCACCGACCTCACCGCCGCCGTCGCGGAGATCCTCGAACGCCCCAACCCGCCACGGCGCCAGCGCAGCTATCCCCGGGTCCTCAAACGCGCCGGGCGCCACAAGTTCAAACGAAAAACACTGGCGCACAAGAACATCAACCACAACCAGCCGCCGGAGATCCGGCTACACCAGCGCGTAAGTTAATGGCATTGGCATCAAACCCGGGGCGATTCAGCGCCGCTGCGGCTAAGCGCGTCGTCATCCGCGTTTGCTCATCGATCGACTCCAGCGTCTTGCCGTCGGCATCGATCGAGGTCGTGAACAGCGTCGCGAACTGGGACTCGACCGCGCAATAGCAATGCTCTACGGCACGCCGCAGTTTGGGCCCTGCAGCTGTGTAGGCGCCGCGGAAATCGTCGAGCATTGATCGCCAGTCGTTGTACTGTGCGCTGATGAACTGACGGCGGTCGTCGAGCCATGCCAGCAACTCGGCCGAAGCCGCCGGCAGAGTCATGGGTTCGACATAGACGGTGAACCGAGAATCGAGGACCGCGATCATTTCGGACAGCCAATGATCTACATCGGCTGGTGATTTCATCGCCGAGCACCTCCACAAGGATCTAACAGCACACCCTGATACCGACGCCATTATCATCGGACCCGAGTCCCGACCCTGTCGGCATCGGCACGCAGCTCCCGTCGACAGCATCTTCACCCAGTTCGCGATCTTCAGTAATGGCCAGCCATTCGCCGACAGCAACGATGCGAGACAGGCCGACGCCGTCGCACGACAACGCCCCGCCCCGCTGATCCCGTCGGCAGAAGAGCGCACTGCAACGGCCCGAGATCTTGGACAGACCCTCTTCGCGGAGTCATGTGTGGGTCTGTCAAGATAACGGCTCTGTCCCACTTTCGGTGGTAGCGGGTCCGGGATCACCCCAGCAGGATTCGGTGGCGGAGTAGCGGAAAGCCCGCGCGACCGTACATTTGGCGTTTGATCAGCTTCGTCTTGGTGTTCACGCCCTCGGTCGGGCCGTTGCTGTGGGGCGGGGTCAGCCCGGCGACCACGGCGTCGTGGTCCTGGTCGAGCCCGGTCAGGAACGGTTCGAGCTCGACGAGCCCGGCCTCGCGGACCTGCTTGATCCATGCGTCGATGTCGGCGCCGCGCCGGTCGGTCATCAGCTGCGCGAACTCGCGCACCACCTCGGCCAGCGCGGTCATCTCCGGGCAAGCGGCCAGCAGTTCGTCCAGGTGAGCACGCCGGGCGTCGGGCAGATTCGCCGGGCGCGTCAAGAGCCAGCGGGTCACCCGCCGCGGTGAGGGCGTGATCTGGTCCCCGTCGAGTCGGCCCTGGTTGACGTATTTGTAGAGCAGGTTCAGGCCCCCGGTGTAGCCGAGCTCGGTGATCTCGGCGAACAACCGCAACACCGGGACGCCGGGCTCAGCGGCTCGGCGGGCACGCAGGTGATCGCGGTAGGCGTCGACCAGACACGCCCGGTACTGGGGCGGGCGGCGCAGTCGCTGCGGTTCGCGCACCCGTGCGTAACGCTTCACAGTGTTCAGCGAAAGCCCCAGCCGCCGTGAGCAATCCAGTAATCCGACCCCCTGATCGAGGAGATCGTGGATCGCGTGCCAGCGTTCCAGAGTGCTCTGCTCCCGGACCAGTGACTGCCGTTTCGGCGCGGCGGCAGCCCAGCAACTGGAGTGCGCGGCGACCGCCTTCTCGGCCGTCTGGGCCAGGCGGTGCCACAGATGCCACCTGTCCGAGTCTTGGATCGCCGCGGGCAGCGCCCGCCGCACGGCCTCGGCGTAGGTGGTGGACCCGTCGCGGGTGACGATGCCGACGCAAGGATGTCCCCGCAGCCACTCGGCGAGGGTGTCGGCCTTGCGGTCGGGCAGCACGTCGATGCGGGCATGGGTGTCGGCATCGATCACGATCGTCGAATACGTGTGCCGGCGGCGCAGCGCGAAGTCGTCGACCCCGATTGCGGCCGGAATCGGTCGCACCGGCAGCGGGATGCGCAGCAGAGCCCGGATCGCGGTCTGCCGCGACAGCCTCACCGCAAGTGCCGCCAGCAGCCGGATGCCGGCCCGCCCGGCCAGCTCCCGCACCACCGACCTGACCTGGCCGGTCAACCGCTGATACCGCTCCAGCACACCAGGCACCTGCTCACGAAACGTGCTGCGACAGTGCACCGTTGGGCACACCAACCGACGAACCCGCACCCGCACGACCACCGGTCGACCATCGAGCGGCACGTCCGTCACCGTCCGCAAGTGGTAACCGTGCACCCGCGCAGACTCGGCGCCACAACCCGGGCATACGGCCGGGCCGCCAGGCGTCCGCGCGCGCACCGAGACCCGCTCACCCTCATCGACCACTTCCTCTACCACTAGCGGCAGCAATCCCGAAAATGCCATGGCGGCAGGCAGATTCACCTCACACACCAAGACATCGTTACCTCAGCGCGCTGGCATCACCACCGAAAGTGGGACAGAGCCGATAGTCCGACACTCCCTTCACAACCCGAACTCTCCGACAGTGGAGGTTCTGAAATACGGATCAAGCCCGTAGGTACCCGACGAGTCGCCTTCGGTGGTGAGCGGTGATGGCGATGGCCCGGCGATGACGTCGATATTGTGGGATTGACGGCGTGCAACGGCCTGTCGACAATGGACGAACCACATTGGGGGGAGTGGAATTGCGCACGACGGTACTCATCGGGACTATTGCGGTACTGCTCGCCACAGCGGCATGCGGTGGTGAGCCTGCTTCGCCACGGGTCACGGGTCCGACGGTGTCGGCCCCCGCCGAGGCACCAAAGGTCCCTCCCACCTGGGAATCTGGAGATTCGCTCGGGCTGGAGACGGGGATATTCGTGGTCGGCGACGTGGTGCTGACAGAACGACCGGGCGCAGTGGTTGCGCTCGACCGGGCATCAGGTCGAGCGCTGTGGCATCGGAGCAATCGAGGCACGTCTTCGTACAGCCCCAGAATGAGGGTCAGCGGTTCGCTCGCTGTCTTCGTCTATTACCCCGGACGGCTGAGCAGTCCGCGCAAGGTCGAATTCGAGGTCGTCGATGTCAAGACTGGCCGAATGGCCTGGCAGGGCAGCGCAACGGCGGTGCATGTCTTCGACACGGCAATTTACCTTGCGAACTACCAGGACGGGGCGTATTCGACGATGCGCCACGATATCCGCGACGGCAGTTCGACCTGGGCCGCACCGGTGTCCGGAGGTATCGACGACGAGTTGGGCGACTTTCGATTCGGACCGGCCCAGCGTGAACCCGCGTATCTCGCCTTTCTGACACCGTTGTCATCGTCCTCGGAGAGTATGTGGTCACTGTTCGAAACGAGCACCGGCACGGCACTCCCTATACACGCCGAGAACCGCGGGTGGACAGCGTTCAGCGTCGGCGATCTGCTGATCGTCCCGGACCACGATATCGATGGCGGGCACTCACGACCCACGGCAATCGCGGACGCCGATGTACAGGGCGAATGCCCTGTGGCATTACAGGCATACGACGGCCACTCCGGCGCTGTCCGCTACACGGCTGTCGTGCACAACGGCCGCACGAACGGCGACTGTCGCGAACGTCTCATGCGCTACTCGCTCGCAGGGGACAACGACACCGGATCACGCATCGCCACCGCCAACGCTGCCGGCGCGACGCAGCTGTTCGATCTCGTAGCCGGAACACCGGTCTGGGAGTCCGACACCCGCGGCACGGCATACGACGTCGATGACCGTTCCCTGCTCGTCGCCGAGCAGGTCGACGGGGGCGGTCTCGCCTTGTTGGACACCAAAAGCGGCGAACGACAGAAGTCGGTGCCCCTATCCGACCTGCGTCCGGGGGAGGCTCACCTCGTCGGCGACCGAATCGTGGTGGGTGGCAGGAGGACAGATACCAACGACTCGCGAGTCACTGTCTACGACCGTGTAACCGGTCACGAGCTGCGTCGCTACGATGGGGACCTGATCGGAGCCGGGCCGGATTGGATCGCCGTACTGACCCAGGTGAGGGGGAAGGGCGTACTCGAATTCCACACGTAAGCACGTGCCAGGGCGGCCGGCCTTGGATCTCCCCGGGCGGCCTCGAGGCCGTGACGGATGCCCTTGCCTGGTGGTTCCTCCGGAGGTCAGGCATCGCTTCATGCACTGTGGAGCTAAGGGGACTCGAACCCCCGACCCCACCCAGCGCATCGAGCCTGCCACTGACTTCGCCGCGTTATATGCCGATGACCGGCAGTTTTCGATCTTGACGTGGTTGGGTATTGGTGGATACCCCCTCCCGTCTTGAACCCCACCGAGACATGTCACGCGAGCGGGTCCTCACCCGCGCGCTGCGGTCTTTGCGCGCCGCCCGCCAAGGCCGCTCCAGAGTGCCCCGAAACCAGGCAGCACCCCCGACCTTTGTCGATTGCCAGAGATTAGCTGCCACGAAAATTAGTCGGCGCGTCGGCGCGACGACACGCCGGAAGCACATAATCGGTGAGTTGCGCGGCCGTGCCGGTCGCGGAAGCGGTTGACGCTCGGACCTCATTCCGGTGGTGGACCGCTGACGCAGTGGCCGATCCACTGTATCTGAGCGACGCACCATCGGCCGCCCACCAAAATCTCACACTTTCGCGTACTCATCAAGGATGGCAGCAGCCATCGGCGCTGGTAGAGCATCGCTTTCTGACACCGACTACCTTCCCGCGTGTGACCGTTTTTGTGACCGTTTTGAGCGTGACGGGCCGGTATCCAAGCTGATCTCCAGTGATTACAGAGGCCCCTCACCTGGTGTTCCAGGTGAGGGGCCTCATTTCGAAAAGAGCTGTCAGAAGCTACTTTTCAATCACTGAACATCACTCACTTGCACGTGGCCTTGGCCTCGCGACGGCGACGGTGCAGAATCGGCTCGGTGTATCCGTTGGGCTGCTTGGTTCCTTCGAGGACCAGTTCCTTGGCGGCCTGGAAGGCGACGCTGCCGGCGAAGTCCGGCGCCAGCGGCCGGTAGCTCGCGTCGCCCGCGTTCTGCTTGTCGACCACGGGAGCCATCCGCTCCAGACTGGCCACCACCTCATCGGCGGTGACGACGCCGTGGCGCAGCCAGTTCGCCACCAGCTGGCTCGAAATGCGCAGGGTCGCACGGTCTTCCATGAGGCCGACGTCCTTGATGTCGGGCACTTTGGAGCAGCCGACACCCTGGTCGATCCAGCGCACCACATAGCCGAGGATGCTCTGGGAGTTGTTGTCCAGCTCCTGCTGCTTGTCCTGCGCCGACCAGTTCGGGTCGGCGGCGAGCGGGATCTCCAGGATCTGGTCGATGGTGGCGCGACGCCCGCCCGCGGCGATCTCCCGCTGTCGCTCGAACACGTCGACATCGTGGTAATGGGTCGCGTGCAGGGTGGCGGCGGTGGGCGAGGGCACCCACGCGGTGTTGGCGCCCGAGCGCGGGTGGCCGATCTTCTGCTCGAGCATGTCGTGCATCAGATCCGGCATGGCCCACATGCCCTTGCCGATCTGCGCCTTACCGGGCAGGCCGGTGGCCAGGCCGGTGTCGACGTTCCAGTCCTCGTAGGACTTGATCCATTGCTGCGCCTTCATTTCGGCCTTGCGGACCATCGGCCCGGCCTCCATGGAGGTATGGATCTCGTCGCCGGTGCGGTCGAGGAAGCCGGTGTTGATGAACACCACTCGCTCGGCGGCGGCCTGGATACATGCCTTCAGGTTCACCGTGGTGCGGCGCTCCTCGTCCATGATGCCGACCTTGAGGGTGTTACGCGGCAGGCCGAGCACGCCCTCGACGCGCTCGAACAGCTCGTTGGTGAACGCGACCTCATCGGGGCCGTGCATCTTCGGCTTCACGATGTAGACCGAGCCGGTGCGGCTGTTCTTCAGTTCGGTGTCGCCGCGCAGCGAGTGGCCGGCGATCAGCGAGGTGATCAGGCCGTCCATGATGCCCTCTGGCACCTCGTAGCCGTCCTTGTCGATGATCGCGTCGCTGGTCATCAGGTGACCGACATTGCGCACGAACAGCAGCGAACGGCCGTGCAGCACAAGCTCGCCGCCGCCGATCGCGGTGTAGACCCGGTCCGGGTTCATGGTGCGGGTGAAGGTCTTCTCCCCCTTGGTGACCTTCTCCGCCAGATCGCCCTTCATCAGGCCGAGCCAGTTTTGGTAGCAGAGCACCTTGTCCTCCGCGTCGACCGCGGCGACCGAATCCTCGAAGTCCATGATCGTGGTGATCGCGGATTCGAGCACGACGTCCTTGACGCCCGCCGGGTCGGTCTTGCCGATCGGCGAGAAGCTGTCGATCTGGATTTCGGCGTGTAGGCCGTTGTGCTTCAGCAACACCGAGGTCGGCGAGGCCGGGTCACCCAGGTAGCCGACAAGTTCGGCGCCGTCGGCGGCGAGCGTGGTGACCTCGTCGTTGGCGAGCGTGACCGCGAGCTTGCCGTTGTCGATGGCGTAGTGCGTCGAGCTGCGGTGCGAACCGTTAGCCAGCGGGGCGGCGGTGTCGAGGAACGCGCGGGCAAACTCGATCACGCGTCCACCGCGGACCGGGTTGTAGCCGGTGCCCTTCTCGGCGCCGTCAGCCTCGGAGATGGCGTCGGTGCCGTAGAGCGCGTCATACAGCGAGCCCCAGCGCGCGTTGGCGGCGTTGATGGCGAAGCGCGCGTTCATCACCGGCACCACGAGCTGCGGCCCGGCGGTGGTGGTGATCTCGGTGTCGACGTTCTCGGTGGCGATCTTGAAGTCCGCCGGTTCCGAACGCAGGTAACCGATTTCGCCCAGGAAGGACTTGTATGCGGCCTTGTCGTAGTTCACGCCCGGGTTCTCGGCGTGCCAGGCGTCGATTTTGCCCTGGATCTCATCGCGTTCGGCCAGCAGGACGCGGTTGCGTGGGGCGAGGTCGTTGATGACCTGCTCGGCGCCGGCCCAGAACGCGGCGGAATCTACGCCGGTACCGGGAAGCGCCTCGTTCTCGATGAACGCGTGGAGAACGCTGGCCACCTGAAGCCCGCCGACCTGAATCCGCTCTGTCATCTACTGCCTCACTTTTGAGAAAGCCGGATAGGAAAAATCGCATCCAATGTTACCCGTCGGTAGTAGCACCGATTCGTCACCCCTCGACACCGAGTCGTCGGTAGCTCCGACCACCATGCGGTGGGTTCCCACGGCCTTGATTGTATCGACCGGCCCACTTAATGCACTAAATGGAACATTTAGTGGAGGCGTGCGCGCCGAGGACAATGGCGTCCGAGGGATCGATGCCCGAACAGTCGTTGTCGGACAAGGTGGTTCTGGAGGCGGCGCGACCCGAACCGCTCACAGTCCCCTATGCCGCCGCCGAGGCCGGATTGGCCAATCCCACCGGCGGACTCGCGCAGAGCTTCGCACCGACGGTGCGGGTCAACACCATTCAGTGCGGTGCGTTCGCCACCGATATCTCCGCCGTGCGGTCGACCGACATGCGAGCGGAGCTGACCAAGCATGTCGCGCTGGGCCACATCGGCGCGCCGAGCGAAATCGTCCGCGCGGCAATATTCTTCGCGACCGACGCGTCGGCATCCTACACCGGCGCGACCCGGACACTGGACGATAGTCGGCGATGAAAGTACTGACATATCGAGGCCCGCAACGGATTTCACTCACCGAGCTGCCTGATCCGATACTCGCGGGACGAGACGACGCGATCGATCGCACAGAATTCCACGGCACCGGCGTCGCCGAGATCGGTGACAGAGCCGGGGTCGAGCGTGGCGCGCTGTACTACCACATCGGCTCCAAGGAGGAACTGCACTGGCAGATTCCTGCGCGACCACATTCAGCTGATGCTCGTGGACGCGCGCCGGATCGTCGACGATGCTCGGTCACACCCCCATCGACTGACCCGAGAACACACCACCCTGGACCGCCGTACACCGCATCCGCCGAAAAATGACCCGACAACGGCGAGTGTGTTGTGCCACCATGTGATTCGACGATGATCACCGATTCCGGGGTGATCGCGAGCACCGAAAGGAGGAGGTGGCTTTGACCAATATGACGGTCGAATCCGTGCTGCGGTGCGACGCATGCGCCGGATCGGATGACAGCCGCCTCCCGGCCGAGCTCTGAGCTTCGCCGCCATCCTCTCGCATTCGCTCACTCCTCCCGAAACATGGTGATTCCCATGATGTTCCACCGTGCCACCGATCCGGTGGCGTTGACTGTCGACAATTGGATACACACCAGCGTGCTGGTGCTCAACGCCAGCTATGAGGCACTCGATGAGATCAGCGCCGAGCGGGCGATCGTGTTGCTGATGGGCGGCGCGGCGGAGTCGATCGCCGATAGGGAGCCGCACTTCCCGATCCGATCCAGGCACCTCGAGATCGCACTGCCCGAAACCATCCGGTTGCTGCGCTATGTGTACCTCGAGCATGTCGTCCGGGCGCAGGACGAGAGCAGGGCCACGCCCGCCGGTGTGCTGCGCCGCGACAGCCACCGCTGCGGTTACTGCGCCGCCTGGGCGCGCACGGTGGACCACATTCGCCCGCGCAGCCACGGCGGACCGAACACCTGGAGCAATCTGATCGCTTGCTGCGCGGCGTGCAACACCAGCAAGGCCGACCGCACGCCCGAGGATGCGGGCATGCGGTTGCTGTGGGAGCCGAAGGCGCCCAATCACCTGGAGAAGCGGCAACGGCGGATCTGGAAACAACTCACCGCCGCCGCACTACCCACGGCCGGGTAGTGCGGTGTCGGTGACCGAACCCGAGGAAGGAGAAGGATCATCATGAACGTCCGATTGGAGACAAGAGCACCGAACACCTCGACACTGATCGATCTGCTCCCGCTCTCGGACAGCAAGGGATGGCACCGGGCCGCGTGCCGCGGCGACCCCAACCACGAGGCATGGTTCCCGTATCCGTCACAGGACTTCGACTATGCGCGCGAGGTCTGCGCCGGGTGCCCGATCCGCGTCGGTTGTGGCGAGTTCGCCGAGCGCACCGGACAGTCCGGGGTGTGGGGCGGCCACGAGTTCGACCGGGGCCGCGTGATCCGCGACTAGGTACGGCCGCCGCCGCAGTGCCGGATCGCGGACACGCTGCTCGACCGAACTCGCGTGAACCTACACTGTGCAGCCGTGGGCACTCATCGCAACGGAACCAGATCTCGAGGCATCAGCAAAGGTCCGGTTATCGCAGCGGTTGCCGTGGTATTGCTAGTCGCCAGCGTGTTCACGTGGTTCCAGTTCCGGGACAGGGCAAACAGTCGCGACTCCGCGGCCGCGGCCGAATGCGTCGAGGGCGCCTCGACCCTCCACGTGACAGTCGATCCGGACATCGCGGCCCCGGTCCGGACTATCGCCGATCAATACAACGCGACCAAGCCCAGGGTCCGCGATCACTGCGCGCAGGTGGAGGTGACCGCCCAGGCGTCAGCGGCGATGGTGGCCGCGTTCACCTCGAACGCGCCATGGAACGACCAACTCGGGCCGCAGCCCGCCCTCTGGATTGCCGACTCCATGCGTTCGGTCGAATCGGTGCGCGTCCCCGGGCTGATCGAGGGCAACCCGACCCCGGTCGCGGCGAGCCCGATCGTGCTCGCCGTGCCCGAAGATTTGCGCCGCGCCCTCGATCAGGCCAAGGTCGCCTGGGCGGATCTGCCTCGCCTGCAACAGGGCTCGCTCTCGGAGCTGGGACTCACCGGCTGGAATGGGCTGCGCGTCGCGCTGCCGCCGGGTGACGCCACCACTGCCGTCGCCGCCGCTGTCGGCTCGGCGGTATCGGGCACCGAACCGCTCAGCGACAAGGCCGCGCAGTCCGGTCAGGTCGTGTCCGCGATCTCCCTGCTCGCCGAGAACGCGCCGCAGACGCGGGACACCATCGCCGCGCTGGGCGCGATGACCGGTTCGCCGCAGCTGTCGAGCGCGCCCGTGCACGCGGTTGCCACCACGACACAGCAGATCAAGGCAGTCGGCGGATCGAGCGGATTCAGCCCCGTTGGCGCGACGCCGGTGGCCGACTACCCGGCCGCGCTCATGTCGGGCCCATGGGTGGACAAGACGCAGAACCTGATCGCGAGCATTTTCGCCGACTACCTGCGGACACCCCAGTCGGCCCAGACCTTCACCGCCGCCGGGTTCGACCCCGCCCCCGCGGCCACCGCCCCGGTCCCATCGCGGACCGCGCTGGACAAGGTGCGCGCGACGCTGGCACACCCGGTGCTCGGCGTGCAGTCCACGGTGCTGCTCGATGTCTCCGCGTCCATGGGCAACGCCGACGGTTCGGGCACCCGCCTCACGAATGTCCTTGCGGCCCTTGCCTCCACCATGAACGTCATGCCGCCGGACTTCGGCCTCGGCGTGTGGACCTTCGGCAAGAACCTCGACGGCACCACCACTCCGTACAAGGTCCAGGCCGCCACCGCACCGCTGACCGACAACCAGCGCAGCACCGTGACCAGCACGTTCGACACCATCGTGCCCACCGAATCCCGGATCGACCAGGCATACCCCGCCCTGCTGGCGGCTTACCGCGCCGCGGTGGAGAACTATGCGACGGCCCGCACCAATTCGGTGCTGCTCATCACCGACGGCCCCGACGACGACTCCACCGTCACCGGCGCGAAACTCCTCGCCGACCTCGCCGACGCCACCGACGCCGCCCATCCCGTCCGCGTCAATGTGATCGTCATCGGCGGCAACGGCACCGAAAGCCTCCAAAACGCCGCCCAACGCACCGGCGGCACCTACACCCGCGTGCCCTCCTCCGACGACATAGCCTTCGGCACGGCCATGGTCGACGCCCTCACCAACCCCTGACCGGTGTAGCGGTTCGGACGGTCCACTGTGGTGCCCTCTACCCCCACCAAGGCCGCGTTCCACCGCTGCCGCGGATCCAGGCCAGTCGATGAACCGCTCGACGGGTCCGTCGTCGCCGCCAGAAATCTCCCCCATTCTTCCGAGCTGACAATCTATCGCTGCTCAATACGCTGGTGAGGCATGCGACTTCGAGCGCCCCGACGGAGCGCCAGACCTCAACTCCGTCGCCACCGCGCTCGGCGGAATCGTCACCATACGTTCAGTCAGGGCAGGCGCAACGGAGCCGAAGGGGGGAACGTGACCGGCAGCGATGTCAGTGACCGATGGAAGGCACCGGGCCGCCAGGTCGGGGGGGCGGCCATACGGATTTCGGGGAGTGCGTCGAGGAGCTGATCGATGGCGTCCTGTGCGATCAGGTACGCCATGGATTTCGCGGGGCAGGTGCGTGGGCCGATGCCCCAAGCCAAATGGGATCTATTGCCGGTGCGATCACCGCTTCGGACCGTTGGGTCGTTGTTGCAGGCGGCGATGCTGATGATGATCGGCTGATGTGCGGGCAGCCAGATGTCGTCGATGAGGATCGGCTGACGGGGGTAGGTGACCATGTAGTTCGCCAGCGGCGGGTCGTTGAACAAAACATCGTCGAGGGCCTCGCGAGTGGACATACTCCCGTCCAGGAAGCTACCACCCAACCGGTCGTCGGTGAGGATCAGCTGCAAGGTATTAACGATCAAGTTCTGCTGGAATTCGATCCCCGCGCCGTATTGGCTTGCCAGCTGATGCACCATCTCGAGATCGTTGAGTTCGGCCCGATGCCGTAGCAGTGCCGAGGTGACGTCTTTGCCGGGTTCGGCACGCTTGAGGCTCACCAACTCCAACATCGCTTCACTGATCATCCTGTTGCCGTTATCGGCGTCGACGCCCTCGACGATCGAAGCCATCCCGGCGGCCATCCGCTGCCCGACCTCCGGTGGGCAACCGAACAGGACATTGAGGACTTCGAATATCAGCGGGAACGTGTATTGACCGATCAGATCGGCAGTTCCGTTCTGGCAGAAGGAGTTGATCAGCGAGATGGCGATCTCTTCCACGGTTGTGCGGAGAGCATAGAGATCAACCTCGTTGAGGCTCTCGGTAGTGGCCTGCCGGAAGCGCACCGCATCTGCCCCGGCGGACCTGGTCGCCATCGGCCGCCACTCCATCATCGGCAGCACAGGACAGTCAGCCGGGATGTCCTTCTGCCAGGTACGCGGATCTGCGGGGAAATGTTCGGGATCGTTGAGAATCCGCAGCGCGGTTTTGTAATCGATCACCAACGTGGCGGGAACGCCCGGCGCAAGTTCCACAGGTACCAAAGAGTGGTACTGCTTGCGCATTTTTTCATAGAGGGCGTGGGGATCAGCGGCGAACTCCGGCACGTATAGCGGCATCCGTGGGTCGTCGGAATCGAACGGCGAGCCGTGAAAAGCTGGGCACGACGCGGCGGATACTCCGGACTGGGTGGTACTCAAGAATGAACTCCAAACAGTCATGACTAGTGCGAACGATGCACCACGGTCGCGGTGGCGTTCGTGCCTCAGCCGAATCCGTGCTGCCGATTGAGAATCTCGATGTGCATTGTGCCCCAAGATGATTGGATGAAGTGACAATACCCCCATATCCCCATACCCGCTGATCTGCTGACCACACGAGTCGGCCCGGTTCCGCTCGACGTGCAGACGAGCCTAGACCACCCGAGCGAGACGGCATTCGGGCACCGGATGATCTCGCGACACCAGCTGCCGCGGCCGAACAACTCCGGGCTCACTCGCGGCGCGCAGGCTGGCTCGCGGGCCGCTGAGAAAGATCGAGTTAGACTCTGTCCGATGCGGTCCGTGCGGAGGGTGTGCTCCCGTCGAGCGTTCGCGGCAGGGGTTCGTCGGTGACGGGGTGAGGGTCGACGACGACATCACAATGTCGGTGGATGAGAGGCAGCGCGGTTGTGACTGACCTGGCAGCAGAACCTCGGCGAGGTCGAGGGCGCCCTGCCGGATCTGACGGAGCGAATACTCGAGATCGGATTCTGCGGGCAGCGCGCAAACTGTTCAGTGAAGTCGGCTACGACAGTGCGACATTCACAGACATCGCGGCCCGTGCCGATGTCACACGCACCAACATCAACCATTACTTCCGGAGCAAAGACGAGCTCTACCGAACACTGTTCGAAGCGGACAAGAGCAGCGTGATTGCGGTAGGCATCGCCGATGCCGAGGCGGAAGCGGATCTCGTCGATCGGATGGCCACGTTTCTGCGCACCGCTATGCAGGTCGAGTCCGAGGACCGCACCTATGTGCGGTTCCTCGCAGCATCCCTGTTCGATGCGCTGCGCAACCCCGCGCTTGGCGGATGGGCGGAGGGACAACTCAATGATGTGCGCAGCTTTATCCGAGCGGCACTGGAGGCCGCCGTGGCCGACGGAACGATCCGCCACGACCTCGACATCACAACGTTCACCGAACTGCTGGTCGCGGTGATATGGGGAATGAGCATGTACGCGGGATTCGTCGGAACGCACGGCCAACTGGAGCCGATGGTCGATCAATTCGTCGACCTGCTGCACGGCAGTCTCGGTTAGGGGCGAGGGCTGGTCGAATCGGGAGCTTCCGTCGGTGCGGCGCCGACGGCCGGGCGCCGGCGCCGCCCCATACGAGTCACCCGAGCACGGTGACAGTGCCTGTATCGCCGTCCAAGCGGATGCGCTGACCGTCGCGAATCCAGTAGCTTGCGTTCTCGGTGCCGCAGACACAGGGGATACCGAGTTCACGGGCCACGATCGGGCCATGGCTGAGCAGGCCGCCGTAATCGGTGACGACCCCACCAGCGACAAGGAACAACGACACCCAGCTCGGATCGGTCGTCTCACAAACGAGGATATCGCCGTCGTCGAGCTCGGTAGTCGACGGATCGCGGACCACCCGGGCACGGCCTTCCACCACGCCACCGCTGGCGGCCACGCCGGTGATGACACCGGAGGCATCCCGTGCGGGCGCGTCGGAGTCGCCCGCTTTAGTCAGGGTGGGCACGCCCGCCCACGATTGGGGCAACCGGTAGGTGCACCGCTCGTCATATCGAGCCTGGCGTTCGGCGACCAGGGCACGCCGATCACCCGTGACGCCGGCGCACACTTCGTCGTAAGACAGGTGGAAGATGTCGTCGATGCTGTCGATCACGCCCGCACCGACCAGCAGGGCGCCCTGTCTGCGTATGACAGCCCTCGCGATATCGAAGGTGAGCAGGTAGCCGGCCTTGCCCTGCTCCCGAAGGGCGATCCAGCGACTGGCCATCCGCACATTCCGGGCGGCGGCGCGGCGCTTGCGTCGGGGTAGGGCCGACTGGAGCTCGACCAAGGCCCGTTGTCGCGTCTCGACTTGCTCCTGGCTCCGATTGCGCGGCGCCCGTGGGCTGTCAGCGGCGATAGCTCGGTAGTCATCGAGCCGGTTGAGCACCGAAGTCGGGTCTTCACGCCACGTCACGCCGGACAACTGACCCTCATTGTTGCCGTGGTAACCATGCCGATCGGTGAACTCGCGCAAGGTGATGTCGTCATGGGCGAGTGCCCACAGGTCGTGCGCGACCTCGCTTTCGTCTGTTCCGGCCCCGGACAACAGTGCGGGCCCGAGGTCGGACAGGCCGAGCCCGGCCAACGTGTCGATCACCCGGTCTGCCAGCCCGGAGCTCACGAAAGCGACGAGCATGTGCATGGTCAACATACGCTGGAAGCGCCGCTGCGCATCAGCCAGCAGCTCGACGCACCCCGCATGGTCGAGGGTATCGATGTCGTCCAGATGAGCCAGCCGCCATCGGCGCAGCTCGGCGAATTCGGCGTCGTGCCGCTTGGGCAACCGCAGGACGGCTCCCGGCGCCTTGGCGGCAATGACCGGATAGCGGCGTGCGCTGTTCGCGTCGACGGTCTCCGGCCGGACGTAGCCGAACAGCTGTTGCTCGACCGCGGTCGCCGATGTACCGGGGGTGATATTCGCGATCTCGCGGAACTTGTCGATGTTCGCCGCGGCCCGCCCGGCGAACAATGTCCAGAACATGTCCTCCGATTTGTCGGGTAGGCGAACCTGTTTCCGTGTGAGAACACCCAATTTCAGGAACGTTGTGCGGGTCGCCAACTCCACCGGCGCGTTGATGAAGGTGAAGCCGAGTGTGGTGAAGACACCGGGGAATGCCTCCGCGACATTGCCGGTCGTCCAGGTGACCGACGGATCGATCGTCGTGTTGTCGAGCGTTTCCTCGACAGTTTCGCGACTGCTCATCGAATCTTCTCCATCTTGCGTCGTTGGAGCAGCTCGGGCAGCGAACCCGGTGCGCCATACGGGGATTCCGCGCACGCCCACTGGGTGAGCAGCGCGATGTCGGGATCTTCGACGGTGGTGGCTGGCACAATCGTGAACTCGCCGGGATACACCACGCCGGTCGCGGCGTCGACGGTGACTTTTCGCCCCGCCAGTGCCATGAGTGTCCCTGTGCCACAACCGACTACGCACGGAATGGCCAATTCTCGACAGACCACCGCCGCATGTGAGGTCGAGCCGCCGAGTTCGGTGATCACCGCGGCGGCGACCGACATCGCCGCCACATCATCGGGATCGGTGGTCGGCCGGGCAAGAATCACCGCTTCGCCCTGGTCCGCTCGTTGCTCGGCATCGACGGCATCGATGACGACGGTTCCGGTCGCAATCCCTGGGCAGGCTGGTTTTCCGGTCGCCACCGGCGCGGTGATGTCTACGTCGGCCTGATCGAGATGCGGGGCGAGCAAGTATCGAACATGGGCCGGCCGCACCCGGTCGAGCGCCTCGGTGGCGGTAATCAGACCTTCCTGCCGCAACACCACCGCATGCCGGATCGCAGCCTCGGGGGATCGCTTGGCCACGCGCGCCTGCAACAGCCACAGGGTGCCGCTCTCCACGGTGAACTCGATGTCCTGCACGTCGCGGCTGTCGGTTTCCAGCTGAGCGGCCGCGGCAAGCAGGTCGCTATGGACCGTGGGCATCGTGGCCGCCAGATCGGCGAGGGCAAGGGCGTCGGCGCGTCCGGACACCACATCCTCGCCCTGACCGCGTGGCAGCCACTCACCGTAGGCTTCGGCACCGCCGGTGAGCGGGTTGCGCGTGAACAGCACACCGGTTCCCGAGCGGTCGTCGAGGTTGCCGAAGACCATTGCCTGCACGGTGACCGCGGTGCCGGCGTCGTGTGGCAGCCCGCGGCTCTCGCGATAGCTGATCGCGCGCGGTGAGTTCCACGAATCGAGCACCGCGACCATCGCGCGACGCAGCTGTTCCCACGGGTCCGTGGGCGGCAGGCAGCCGACAACCTTCTCGAACTGCTGGTCGAAGCGTCTGCGGGTGTCGGCGGCGAATGTGGGATCGCCGCTCTGTTCGGCGAGCGCCTGCTCCACCTCGTCGGTCATGCCCAGATTGAGGATGGTGTCCATCATTCCCGGCATGCTGGTCGCAGCGCCCGAGCGCACGGAGACGAGCAGTGGCCGCGAGGTTGCCGCGAACCGACGTGCGGTGCTCGCTTCCAGTTCCGCCACGGCAGCCGGCACATCGCGCCACACGTCTGCGGGCAGCGCCTCACCAGTAGCACGCATGCGGCGGCAGAGGTCGGTGGTGATGACAAACGCAGGGGGGACGGGGATCCCGAGCGCCATCATCCGCTGGATACTCCACGCCTTGCCTCCGAGCAGGTCCCGATCTCCGGTGGTGGTGGAGTCGAGGACAAGAATCGACGGAGGGTCCAGCGCTGCCGAGGTCATTCCGCCCTTCCCGCAGCAGCCTCCCGCACCCGAGACAGACCCGCGAGTCCGATCAGTTCCTCGTGCAGTTCGAACCAGACCGTGTGGTAACTGTCGATGAGCGGGCGCGCGAACCAGGTCGGGTCACCGGATTGGACCTTCTCCACCGCCGAGGCGAACCGGTTCGGGTATTCCGAGAGCCGTGGCGCGAGTTCGATGAATGTCGCGAGCAGCGGTGCGAAGCGCACGTGCAGATCGGCCAGCCGAGCAACGATGCGGGCATCGTACTCGGCGTCGGTGTGGTCGTTCGGGCGTACTCCATCGATGAGCTGCCAATCGGTGACCAACTGTTTGAAATCCGTATTGACGTCATCGAAGTCGTGGTAGCGCTGTCGCAGCAGCGCCTGGTCGATGGCGGCGCGCTCGGCGGCCAGCAAGGTGTCGAGCCGGGCCCGGCCCGCAGTGGTGAGTTTGACGCGTATTCCGACGCGCTCGACCTCGCCCGCAGCGATGAGCGACTCGACTACCACGGAGATTTCCGTGTCAGCGAGGCCCGCGGCAGCGGCCAGATCGGACTCGCTCGGCCTGCCTTTCAATCGCGCAGCCTGAAGTACGTGGAGGATCTGTGACATGGTGTGCCTACTTTCTCTCGACGCGTACTAGGCGACCCGATGCAGGATCGCCTGCTCGAAAATTCCTCCGCCGCAACGCCCTTCGCTCTCGAGCAACATGAAGTCGTCATAGGCTCCCAATGCGGGCCCTTCGGTCTCGGTGGGGCCCGCAGGGATTCGGAACCCGCCGAGGCGGTCGTGGATCGATACCACCCGAGTGCTGTTGTCGGCGAGTTCGAGACGGGCCCAGCGGTATTGGGCGGCCGCGTCGCGCGCGAAGGTGATGCCGGTGATCTGTGTCGACCGTGTGCTGTCGATGACGAACCCGTCGGCGGTCAGCGCATCATCGGCGCCGCGGAACTTCATGGCCGAGATAAAGGTCGACTCGTCCACCATGAACAGTGCGGCGAACTCGATCCATTGCGACGACTCGTCACGGAATCCCCAGGTGCGATCGCGCATTCCGTGACCGGCGGTGGTGACCGTCGTCCCATCGAGCGTCACGCTGCCGGCGACGGTGCACGCCTGCTGGAAGTGCTGGAGCGGTTTGCCGGGTACGAGCGGCGGAATGACATTGTTGGTGCCGTAGTCGGCGGCGGCGAACAGCGGGGCGTTGCTGAGTTCGGCTCGAACGGTTGGATGATCGACCCGCACGCTGCCGTCGAGGCCGAAGTGGATGCTGTCGCTACTGAATGTTCCCGCATCCAGCGGTTCGATGACCTCGACGACCCGACCTGCCACGGAGATACTGGCGCGAGCGCGGCGGGCGTTGGGCGCGTTCGGCGAGGTCGAGACGTGCAATGTGCCGAATACCTGCGCAGCGGGGTCCCAGAAGGAGAGGTAGGCGTTGTCCTTCCATACCGGTTCACCTGCGCCTGCGGCGTCGGCGCGGATCGGCTCGGCTAGCTTGCCCCAATTTCGCTCGGTCGGTGCGACGGATGTCATCGAGGTCCTTTCTGGTTCGGATGCGCTGACGAGATGCAGATTCAGGCGGTGGCGTTGCGACGCGTCCAGTACCTGCGACGTGCTACCAAATGCCGGGCGTACTTGTGGCACAGTCGGATACACCTGTTGTGCTCACGCACGATCAACGGGTTCGATTACAACGGATCCGGCAGCGGGGTGACGGTACCTCCGGTCGCCGGCGCGGCGTGGATGCGCGCGGATGTGGACAGTGAACGGGCGCGCGGGAACACGGTCGCGATGGCTGGTCACGCCAGCGCCCAAAGTCACTGCGCAGACGTGAGGTTATCCACTAAATGACACGTCTGTCAATATGCAAAAGCTGGCCGCCGTGCGTCAAATCGCTTCAGCATCAAATGGATTGCGCTTCGGGTGTACTTCACGCAATTCCGGTCGACGGCCATGTAGGCCTTTCGCGAGGAGGTGAACAAGCGAGCAAAAGAGTAGTCACCAGGTGGTCAGCCCACCCACCACCTGGACGACTCGCCGCTGGCGACGACCAGCTCGGACCATACCGCGATCAGTCCGCGTATGCCTCCAACGGCGGGCACGAGCACACCAGATTCCGGTCGCCGAAGGCGCCGTCGATGCGGCGCACGGCAGGCCACACCTTGCCCCGATCGGGGGCGATACCCTGCGGGAACACCGCGATCTCGCGACTGTACGGGTGATCCCATTCCCCGACCAGGCAGGCCGCCGTATGTGGTGCGCCGCGCAGCGGATTGTCCTGCACCGGCCATACGCCCGCGGCGACCTGGTCGATCTCGCCGCGGATGGCGATCATCGCGCGGATGAATTCGTCGATCTCGGTCAGGTTCTCGCTCTCGGTGGGCTCGACCATGAGCGTGCCCGCGACCGGGAAGCTCATCGTCGGCGCGTGAAAGCCATAGTCCGCCAAGCGCTTTGCCACGTCATCGACCGTGATGCCGGTCTTCTTGGTGATCCCACGCAGATCCAGGATGCACTCGTGCGCGATGATACCGTGCTCGCCGGTGTAGAGAACCGAGAAGTATGCGTCAAGCCTGCGCGCGATGTAGTTGGCCGAGGCGATCGCGGTCAGCGTGGCGTTACGCAGCCCCTCGGCGCCCATCATCCGAATATAGGCCCAGGTAATCGGCAGAATCGATGCCGAACCGTATGCGGCCGCCGACACCGCGTGCGATCCGGGCTCGCGAGGATCGCCCGGCAGGTAGGGCGCCAGATGTGATCGCACCGCCACCGGGCCGACACCGGGTCCGCCACCGCCGTGTGGGATACAGAAGGTCTTGTGCAGGTTCAGGTGGCTGACATCGCCGCCGAATCGGCCCGGACGGGCAAGTCCGACAAGCGCGTTCAGGTTCGCGCCGTCAACGTATACCTGGCCACCCGCATCGTGCACCAGTGCGCACAACTCGGCGACCTCGTGCTCGTAGACACCGTGTGTGGACGGGTAGGTGATCATAATGCAGGCCAGTCGGTCGGCGTGGTCGGCGATCTTGCTGCGCAGATCGTCGAGATCAACGTCACCGTTATCGCGGCACTTCACCACCTCGACACGCAGCCCGGCCATAGCCGCCGACGCGGCATTGGTGCCGTGTGCGCTGGAGGGGATCAGGCACGTATCCCGGTGTGTGTCACCGCGATCCAGGTGATAGCGACGGATAGCGAGCAAACCCGCGTATTCACCCTGGCTCCCCGCGTTCGGCTGTAGGCTGACCGAGTCGTAACCGGTGATGGCCGAGAGCCAGTCCTCCAGATCGTGGATCACTCGCAACAGACCGGGCGCGTCCTCGACCGGCGCGTACGGGTGCACGCGCGCGAAACCGGGCCAGGTGATCGCTTCCATCTCGGCGGTCGCGTTGAGCTTCATGGTGCAGGAGCCGAGCGGAATCATGCTGCGGTCCAACGCGATATCCTTGTCGGACAGTCGCCGTAGGAACCGCAGCATCGCGGTCTCTGTGTGATAGCTGGTGAATGCCGGATGAGTGAGGTACTCCGAGGCGCGCGTCTCGATGGACTCCACCGGCGTCGCGACCGAACCCGCGTCGGAAGTCAGTGCCGTACCAAAGGATTCGAGTACGGCCGCGACATGCGCGCCGGTCGTCGCCTCATCGCAGGCAATCCCGACGTGATCGGCATCCACCAGCCGCAGATTGATACCGCGCGACTTCGCCTTCGCCACAACGGCTTCCGCACCACCCGGAATATGCGCCAACACGGTGTCGAAGAAGTTGTCGTGCACCACCGCACCGTCGAGCCCGGCCGCGATCGCCGTCGCGTGCCGATGGACCCGTCGCGCGATATCGCGCAAACCGTCGGGCCCGTGGTAGCTGGCGTACATCGCGGCCACGATGGCAAGCAGCACCTGCGCGGTACAGATATTCGAGGTCGCTTTTTCCCGGCGAATATGCTGCTCACGCGTCTGCAAGGCCAGCCGATATGCCATCGTACCGTCCACATCCACCGACACACCGACCAGTCGTCCGGGCAGCTGACGCGCGTGCTCGGAATGCACCGACAGATACCCCGCGTGCGGGCCCCCGAACCCCATCGGAACCCCGAAACGCTGGGTGGTGCCGAAACACACGTCCGCGCCCTGCTCCCCCGGCGGGGTGATCAGCGTCAACGCGAGCAGGTCCGCGCCGACAGCCACCAGCGCACCGCGTTCATGCGCCGCCTCGATGAGTGCGGCCCAGTCGCAGACCTGGCCCGAGGCGCCGGGAACCTGCACCAGCACACCGAAGAATTCACCCTCCGGCAACCCGGCAGCCAGATCCGATTCGACGATCTCGATGCCCAGCGGCTCAGCCCGGGTGTAGAGCACAGTCTTGGTCTGCGGAAACAGATCGGTGTCGATAAGCAGGCGCTCGGATTTGGATCGCCCGGCCCGGCGCAGCAACGTCATCGCCTCGGCCGCCGCGGTGGCCTCATCGAGCATGGAGGAATTGGCGACCTCCATGGCAGTCAGGTCCGACACCATGGTCTGGAAGTTGAGCAACGCTTCGAGACGGCCCTGGCTGATCTCCGGCTGATAAGGCGTATAGGCGGTGTACCAAGCCGGGTTCTCCAGCAGGCTGCGCACCAGCACGGGCGGGGTCAAGGTGTCGTAATAGCCCAGCCCGATCATCGAGGTGGCGGCGGTATTCGAATGCGCGAGGGCGGCGAGCTCGGAGAGCACCTCATGCTCGGTGGCCGCGAGTGGCAACACCTCGAGCCCGGAACCATCCAGAATCCCCGCAGGTAGCGCCGCAGTGGCGAGGTCATCAAGCGAACCGACGCCGACGACGTCCAGGATCCGGGCGAGTTCGTCCCGGTCGGGTCCGATATGGCGGTCGGCGAATGATCGAGTCACGGCAGCTCCCAAGGTCGGGCGGGTCGACCACGCGGTCGACGGGTACCAGCCCTCCCCCTCTGTCGTGGAGCCTGAGAGATTCGGCTGCCGCAGCGCGCGCGGGCCGGCAACCTTTCCCCATGGGCGGGCGATATCCGCACTATCACGCGGAAATCGCCACTTTCCAGAGACATCGAAGCCCGTACGGTCCGTTTGCCTGAGAGATTGACGGGGAGGTGCTGCTCCTTCGGCGCCCGGAACTCTTATCAAGTCCGAGACTCTCCCGCACGGCGGCGACGCCTCGTAAGTTTATGCGGAGCCCAGCCGCATGCGCGCCACGGGACCCAGGAGTGATGGTGTCGTCCTCGTTACGTTGGGCAAAAAGAATGCCCGCCCCAGTACGACGGGCAACTCCTGTCGGTAATTCCTACCCTGTCTTGCGGTTCATCCTCGCCTTGCGACGGTAGGACAGCTCGTCCTCCGGACGATCGGAGGCGGTGCCGCTCACGGCCCGCTCGGCCGGGAAGTTGGCGATCGCTCCGGTCAGTTCACGCATGGCGCCGCCGACCGCGATACCGAACACGCCCTGCCCACCTTGCAGTAAATCAACTACCTCCTCGGCCGAGGTGCACTCATACACCGAGGTGCCATCGGAGAACAGCGTGATTCCAGCCAAATCCTGCACGCCGCGACTGCGCAGATGGTCGACCGCGATCCTGATGTTCTGGAGCGAGATCCCGGCGTCCAACAGTCGTTTGACGATCTTCAGGACCAGAATGTCCTTGAACGAATATAGTCGCTGACTCCCCGAACCCGCAGCACTCCGAATGGACGGTAAGACCAGACCGGTCCGCGCCCAGTAGTCGAGCTGCCGGTAGGTGATCCCGGCGACCTGGCATGCGCTGGGGACGCGATAGCCGACGAGATCGTCGGGGACCGAGTCGTCCGGGAACAGGCCTGGCTGTACCACTCCCTGCGATTGCTCTGCCACTGACCACTCCCTTGCTTCGCCGACGCCGTGGCCTCATCGATGACCCGGCTCCGTTGACCACACACCCAGTCATAACGGACGTGGCCCAACTATCGAGATTACTCCCCATGATTGTCCCGGGAGCCGCATCGTCGGACCAAGCGCGACGCGCGGTTAAAGTCTCGACCTGTAGTTAAGGTCTAAAAGATAGTTCGGATTCCTCAGCTGTCAGTGGCTTTGAAGTCATCCGGCGAGACCGATTCGAGGAACTCTTTGAACTTCTCGACCTCGTCCTCACGCTCGTCGGGCATGACCAAACCCGCCTCCTCGAGTACCGGCTCCTCGGCGTAGATCGGGCAGCCGACCCGCAACGCGATCGCTACCGAATCCGACGGCCGCGCGGAGATACGCAAGTCGTTCTCGAAGACCAGATCCGCATAAAAGGTGCCCTCTTGCAGATCGACGATCCGGACCTCTTTGAGGGTGTGCCCGAGATCGTTGATCAGGATCTTGATCAGATCGTGGGTCAACGGACGGATCGGGGTTACCCCCTCTTGTTCGAGCACGATCGCGGTCGCCTCGGCCTGTCCGATCCAGATCGGCAGATACCGATCACCGGATGCCTCACGGAGCAATAGCACCGGCTGGTTCTGTGGCTGCTCGACCCGGATGCCGATCACGCGCATTTCACTCATGCCTGCGCCTCGCTAACGCTGCGCTTCGGCGTGCGCGAAGCACACCGTGACATCACTCGCTCGCTGCGCTCACTCATCGCACTGCCTCCCAATACTCGCCGGCCACCCAGCATGACTCCCGCAGAGCTCGCCGTACCACCGAGTCTAAGCGAACGAGGAGGGGTGCAGCGATCCGTGTGCGGCCGAAATCGGCGTGTTGCCTCGAGCGGTAGGCGGTGACCGTAAGTTCAGCCGCCGAGTGAGTTCCGCACCGACGCCTTGACCAGACACGTGTGCAATGTCAGCGATAGCGCCGCGAGCTCGCGGACGGTTTCGTCCGCCCTGGCACGCGCCCCGGCGTCCCGGCTCTTGGCGATCGGTGCCGCGATCTGCGCGACCAGCGCCGCCTCCCGATCCGCCGCAAGTTTGAAGGCGCGCAAATGCCGTGCCTCCAGGCCGAATTCCGCCATCGCCTTCGCGGTCCTCGCGAGCGTCACCGCGTCCGCGTCGAAGAAGCCTGCGGCGCCCGGTGCGATCAGGTTCGCGCGGACAAGATCGTTCAGGAATTTCTCGTCGATCTCGGCTTGCGCGAGCAGATCCGCACGGGTGAGCCGGATTTCGTGATCGAATCGCAGCTCATCCGGTGAGACCTCCCCTGGGACGACACCGAGCTTGCGCGGTTGCGTAACTCCGGCGGTCCGCCCGTTGTGACCGGTCGCCGATGGGGTGGGTAGTTCGGCGTCGCGAATGGAGTGCGCCCGGGCGCGGGCTTCCCGCACACCGAGCGACGCCGCACCACTGTCGATCGCTTCTAGCTGTTCCTTGATCACCTTCAGCGGCAGATACTGATCGCGTTGCGCGGTCAGTACGAACCGGAGCCGTTCACAATCGGCGATCGAGAACCGGCGGTATCCGGACGGAGTCCGCTCCGGCCGGATCAAGCCCTCGGCCTCGAGGAAGCGGATCTTCGAGATGGTGATATCCGGGAAATCCGGGCGCAGCAGGTCGAGCACGGAGCCGATCGACATGCCTCCACGCGCCCACTGCGCCGCGCCCGTCATAGCATCGAGTCTTTCATGACACCCAGATCTTTCCTGCCAACACGGCCGTCATGCGGACCCGTGCCGTGTGCGTCACAGACTGCCCACACCCGCAGACGACTCGTTGACCTGAGCGCGCGGACCGGTGAGGAACACCAGGCGGAACTTGCCGATCTGCACCTCGTCGCCGTTCTGCAGCTCCGAGGAGTCCACCGGCTCGCGGTTGACATAGGTGCCGTTGAGGCTGCCCACGTCGACCACCTGGAAGGAATCCTCGTCCTGCCGGAACTCGGCGTGCCGACGGCTGACGGTGACGTCGTCCAGAAAGATGTCACTGTCGGGATGGCGGCCGGCCGACGTGGTCGGCTGGTCCAGCAGGAACCGCGAGCCCGCGTTCGGGCCGCGCTTGACGACCAGGAGAGCCGCACCCACCGGCAGACCCTCGACCCCTTGGACCGGCTGTTCGCCAGTCGACTCTGCGGAGCGCGACGCCTCGACCTCGTTCAGGAAATCCGCACGGAAGACCGACGTCGTCTCGGCCGCGGTCTCCCCGTAACCCGGGTCTTTGTTCTCGCTCACCGTTTCTCTCCTCCTCGAACCTGTTTTTCCATGCACGCAGGTGCTGCCTTCACCACCACAACCTGGGAGTTGTGACGCTAGAACACCGATATCAGCTCATCGGCATATCTGTTGGCATTGACCGTACCCTGCCGGGGCGCACCCGTGCAGGTAGAACTGGGAAGGCTTGATCAGCCCCCGATAACTCCTTGATAACCGGCGGCGTCCAACAGCCCACCAAGTGCTGCGTTCAGGGTTGCTGCGTCGCTCAGCTCCAACTCGAACAGCCAGCCCGCACCATACGGATCAGTGTTCAGTATTTCCGGTGTCTGCACCAAATCCTCGTTCACCGCAACAACTTTCGCGGCCAGCGGAGCATAGATATCGGACACGCTCTTGGTAGATTCGACCTCGGCGATACTCTCGCCCACAGTCACGTCTTTGTCCGTTTCGGGCAGTTGCACGAACACAACGTCACCGAGTTGAGACTGGGCGTAGTCGGTGATGCCCACCCGAACCCGCGTCGGGCCGATCCGTTGCACCCACTCGTGCTCTTCGGTGTACCGCAGATCGTCGGGGGTTTGGGTCACAGGCCGTCCTTTCGTCGGAAATGTTACGCAACTCTAATAGCTACCGGGTCCGGTGCGCCGCAGCCGGTATCGCTCGTGCGACCGCCACAGCCTTCCCGGTGTAGAGCATGCCTGTCCACACATACACAGCCGTACCCCAGACCAGGAATGCCCCGCCGAACGCACGGCCGAAACCTGCCAGCGCCCAATCCATCTGACCGGCCAGCAGCCACGGCAGCGCGGACATGAGCGCGAAGGTGGCCGCTTTGCCCAAATAGATAACATCCGGTGGGTCCAGCTCGCGGCGTTTGTACACCGAGAGGGTCAGGGTGAGAACAAGATCACGCCCGACCAGGATCACCGCTACCCACCAGGGGATCAGGCCGCGGATCACAAAAGCGGCCAAGGTCGTCACCAGATAAAGCCGGTCCACGAATGGGTCGAGCAGCGCACCGAGGCGTGAGGACTGGTCGAGCAGCCGGGCCAGTTTTCCGTCCAGGAAGTCGGTGAACCCGCTGGCGACCAGTAGCGCGAAGGCCCAGCCGTCGGCTCGTTCGACCAGCAGCAACCATAGGAACAGCGGGACGCCGATCAGCCGGAGCACGCTGAGCACGTTCGGGATGGTCAGGATGCGGTCGGCGAAGATACCCCCCGCCGTCGCGCCACCGCGCTCGCCCGGCTTCGTCGGTCCTGATTCCGTTGTCACAAGCCAGTGCATACCTCACCAGGCACTGATCGCGCCATCCGGGTGGTTCCACCACATCCACCCCGGTGACAGAATGAGTATGAAATCATCTCATCAACTACTCGGTGAATGAGAGGAAATCATGGCCGAATTCGACTACGACGTGGTGGTGATCGGTTCCGGATTCGGTGGCAGCGTCAGCGCGCTGCGACTGACCGAGAAGGGATATCGGGTCGGCGTGCTCGAGGCGGGCAGGCGCTGGCACGCCGAGGAAATCCCGAAGTCGAATTGGAATGTGCGCAAGTCGATTTGGGCGCCAAGACTGGGGATGACCGGACCGCAGCGGATCAGCGTTCTCGGCAAATGCGCGGTGTTCTCCGGCGCGGGCGTTGGTGGCGGCTCGCTCATCTATGGCAACACGCTCTACGAGCCGCTGCCGAACTTCTACGCCGACAAGCAGTGGGCGCACATCACCGACTGGCGCTCGGAACTCGCCCCCTATTACGACCAGGCACAGCGCATGCTCGGCGTCGCGCCGAACCCTCGGATGACACCTGCCGACGAGGTGATCAAGGACATCGCCGACGACCTCGGTGTCGGGCACACCTTCCACGCGACCAACGTCGGGGTGTTCTTCAACGAGGACGATCCCGGCACCGAAGTGGACGACCCGTATTTCGGTGGCGTAGGCCCGCGACGGCGCGGTTGTGTGCATTGCGCGCGGTGTTTCACCGGCTGCCCCAACAATGCGAAGAACACCACCACGACCAACTATCTCTATCTGGCCGAACAAGCGGGCGCCGAGGTGCATCCGCTGACCACCGCGACTGCCGTCCGACCGCTGTCCGGCGGCGGCTACGCGATCGAAACCGCGCGATCGGATCGCTGGATTCGTAAGCAGCCCAATACCTTTACTGCCGAACAGGTGGTCTTCGCCGGCGCCGCGCTCGGCACTCAGAAGCTGCTGCACAGGATGCGCGATGACAAGGTGCTGCCGAACCTGTCGCCACGGCTGGGCGAACTGACCCGCAGCAACTCCGAGGCAATCCTCAATGTGGTCAGTCGTTCGCGCCACGATTTCGCCGAGGGCATTGCCATTACCTCGTCGATCCATCCGGAGGCCGATACCCACATCGAGGTGTGTCACTACGGCAAGGGCCAGAACGCGCTGTTCCCGATGTCGGTGCCGATCGTCGACGGCGGCGCCTTCCGATTCTTGCGTTTCCTGCTGGCGATACTGGTGCACCCGCTGGTGTTCGCGCGCAGCCTCAACGCCAGGCATGCCTCGGAGAAGTCGGTGATCCTGCTGGTGATGCAGTCGCTGGACAATTCGCTGACCTCGTTCCGCAAGCACGGTCTACTGAAGACCAAGCAGGGCACAGGAGAGCCGAACCCGACCTGGATCCCCTTGGCGCACGATATCGGCCGCCGCTTCAGCGCCAAGGTGAACGGCGACACCCACGGCCTGGTCATGGACGTGCTGAATATTCCGGCCACCGCGCATTACATCGGCGGGTGCGTGATCGGCGAGGGGCCACAGAGCGGTGTGGTGGATCCGTATCAGCGCGTGTTCGGATATCCGGGTCTGCATGTCGCGGACGGTTCGGCGGTGACCGCCAACCTCGGCGTCAACCCGTCGCTGACTATTACCGCCCAGGCCGAGCGGGCAATGGCTTTCTGGCCCAATAAGAACGAGACCGATCCACGACCGGAACTCGGCTCGGGCTACGAGCGCATCGCCCCGGTCGCGCCACGACATCCGGCGGTACCCGCCGTCGCCCCCGGAGCGCTGCGCTTGCCGATCACGCCGGTAGAATCGACCGATCCCGCGGTGCCTGCGAACTGAGGTCCGCGCTCGGTCCAGCAGCCCTACCGGTGAGATTGCCGCTAGCGTGGGTTGTCGTGTCCGACAGTGGTATCGGCCAACGCACCTACGTGCCCGACGAAGAGGTGCGGGCCCGTGGGCGCGCGTTGCGCGAGCGGGTTCCCGTCACCGCGCGCGATCGCCCGGCTACCTCGGCGACCCGCCCGAGCGTGCTGGAATTCCTCGACGCGAGCAATGCCGGTCGGCTGCCGCATCTGGTGCCATTGCGCATCGGCCGAATGATGGCCTCGCCGTTCACCTTCTATCGCGGCACGGCGGGTTTGATGGCTGCCGACCTCGCGGACGTGCCGTTCATGCAATCGTGGACCGCGCTGCCCGACGAATCGGTGATCGGCCGCACCAAGGCCGATGCCCTGCTCGACGATTTCAAGAAGGCCGCGAAGAAGGCGCGCAAGAACAACAGCGCCAAGGTGGTGGCGAAGTGGACCGAACACCTCGAGGATCATCGGACCGGTATTCGACGGCACCGATTCGTCAGCGACCCACCGATTCTCACACCACTGGCCGACGATATCGCCGACGCGGTCATCGACGGCCTCGCGCACTACGGCGACACCCTGCCCGAATCCCGCCGTACACTGTTGGCTCGATTCGCGGTGTCCGACATCGCTTTTCGGATCGTCGGCACCGGTAGTGTCGGACTGCGCAGCTATGTGGCGCTGCTGCACGGCAACGCGGGCGTGGCGCCGGTGCTGCAGGTGAAGCAGGCCAATCCCTCCGCCCTCTCCGCTTTCCTTCCCGCCACGCGGCCCCGGCACAAGGGTGAGCGAATCGTGCGCGGCGCCAGGCTCGTTCAGTCCGAAAGCGATATTCTGCTCGGTTGGACGTCGCTGCGCCTGCCCGAGGGCGAACTGCCGTTCATCGTGCGCCAATTCCGCAATCTCGAGGGCGATATCGACCCCGCGCAGCTGCCACCGGAAGACCTCGACGATTACGGAAGGTTGGCCGGTGCGCTGCTGGCCAGGGCCCATTCCCGGTCGGTGGATCCACGGCTGCTCGCGGGCTATCTCGACGGTGATGACAGCTTCGATGAAGCGGTGGCGCGCTTCGCGATCCGCTACGCTGATCGCACCGAGGCCGATCATGCCGAATTGGTTGCCGCCGTCGGCGCCGGGAAGGTCCCAGCCGAACAGCCGCAGTAGAGAGTGTCGACGTGAAGGGCGGTCGTAAATGCTCGTGCGAGTGCAGAATCCGGCGGGGACCAACGCCGAGCGCGCGTTGATCGACTGGCTGCGCACTTGGAAGGATCCGGCCAGCCCGCATGGCGTCGCCACCATCAACTGCAGCCTGTTCCACAAGGACCGGCTGCACCAGTTCGACGCGGTGGTGTGGACCCCGAATGGTTGCGTGGTCATCGAGGCCGAATCGCTGGTGGCCCGCCAGGACGGCGTGCTCGATATACCGCTCAACGGTCCGTGGACGATTTCCGACGAGCCCGCGGCCATGGAGAGCCGGGATCGACGGACGCCACTGGAGAAGTCCCGCGAACATACCTTCGCGTTGCAGACCTGGCTGGCGGCGCGTGGGCTCGGGCAGCGCGCGGTGCAGGGTGTGGCGCTGGTCGTCCCGCTGCGCGGCGCGGAACTGACGATCAAGCAGGCATGGAGCGATCCGAGTTTCGATGTGATCCTTGGTAGCGACCAGGGGCGGCTGCGCCACTATTTCGAGACCCTCGCCGAGCAGGAGAAGCACCTGTGGACGGCGAATGACATCGCCGGGGCCTTCCGCAGCCTCGGGATTCTGCCGTATCTTCCTGCGCCACAGGAACTTCTGAACGAGGGCTTCATCGGGCCGATCGACATCACACTGTGGCACGGCGGTCCGCAGCAGGCGCAAGCCGAGGCGTACGCGGACGAACTCGCGAACGCCGAACGCGCGGCGCAGTCACCGGCAATGGTGATCGAGGCACCCTGGTACAGCCCGTGGAAGCTGTACCCGCGGGAATCCGGCGATATGGATCTGGGCCGGGCGTTCATGCGGATCACCCTGGCAATCGGCATGATCGTCGGCTTCGCGTGGGTGCTCTGGTTCGTCATCAGCGCGATCCTGACCTACGGGCCCGGCTGAGCCGCTCGCGGAAGCTACCCGCCGGAGGACACCGCACGATGTGGGTTGATCAGGTGACTATCGTCGAGCTGTGATCACCGCACAGCAGGCAATCGCTTCCCGCAACGCACCCTTGGCGGGCGCGGCGGCGGTATGCGGCGGCCTCACCGTCGCGCTGCCGTTCAGCTTTCCCGGCGACGGCGGCCAGACCGACGCTGACCGCGATATCGCCACGCCGATCCACACCGCGCTCGACAGTCGCCCTGGTGTTTACGAGGCGCTGGTGATCCCGAGCAATGGCTACATCCTGCTCCCGCTGCTGCTCATCGGTGCGGGCTGGTTCGCCTACCGCCGCGAATGGTGGCGCGCGGCAACGATGCTCGTTGTTCCCGAGCTCGCCGTCGCGATCAATACCTGGCTGCTCAAACCGCTCTGGGAGCGGCCGTTGCACGACTATCTCGCCTATCCCAGCGGCCACACTGTGCACCTGGTCGCGATAGCGACCACTTTCGCGCTGCTGACCGACTCGGTACGGGCCCGCGCCGCGGTACTCGTGATCGGCGTGGCCGCGCTGATCGGCGCCGCCGTCGGCATGATCGGTCTCGGCTACCACCTGCCTACCGATATTCTCGGCGGCGCCGCCGCCGCGATCGCGATGGTCATCGTGTTGCGCCTGGCGGCCGAATGGTTGACGAACCGAATTCGGGCCGGCTCAGCGGCGGCACGCGGCTGAGCCCGCCCGGATCGGCTCAGACCGTGCGGTCGTAGACGCTCGCGTCATCGAGCAATGCCGCGCGCAACATGCTCTCGGGCACGCCCATGCCCTCCACCAACGTCAGGGCCTCCGGGCGCAGCCGGTCGACGAGTTCGTTCACGCCGCGCCGCACCGCCTTGGCACGTTCGACCGACATGAAGCGGTGCATGATGAACCACGACAGGTTCTCCTCCAGCGAGGAGTAGACGAACAGGTCGCACACGGTTTCGGCGAGCACACGGGCGTCCGGATCCTCGATTCCCGCGATGCCTTCGATGAATTCCTCGAGCACGAGCCGATCGATGTGTGCGGTGCCCGCGGTGAGAATGTGATCCTGCGCGTTGTTGAACGCCTCGAACGGCCCGGTGTCCTCGGCGCGGGCGCGCAATCGGTGCCCGGCGGTGCGCACCAGGTAGTCCTCGCGGTCGGCGAACAATTGCAGCTGCACCTCGCGCCGAGACAGGTCGCCCTCGTCGACGGTGTCGTCGCCACGGTCGCGCAGCGTCTGAATCAGTTGCCGCACACCGGATCGCTTGCGCACCACATCACCGGCCATGGTCGCCGCGAATCGCACCCAACCCAGGGCGTCGAGGTCGCGGATCTCATCGGAGTACGACGTGAGCAGTTCCTTCGCCACCAGCTGGGTGAGGACCACATTGTCACCCTCGAAGGTAGTGAATACATCCGTGTCGGCCTTGAGCGTGACGATTCTGTTCTCGGTGAGATAGCCCGCGCCACCACATGCCTCACGGCATTCCTGAATCGCACGGGTGGCGTGCCTGGTCTGTGCGACCTTCAGGCCCGCCGCCCGCTTCTCCAGCGCCCGCTGCGCGCCCGGATCCAGATCCTGGCCGGTCTGCACCAGATGCATTCGGCGCACCAGATCGTTCTGCGCGAAGGCCAGCGCGTAGGACCGCGCGATCAGCGGCAGCAACCGCCGCTGGTGGCTGCGGTAGTCGAGAAGCAGCGTTTCGCTGCCATCATCGGGGTCGGAGAACTGACGGCGCTTCAGCGCGTACCGGGTGGCGATGCTCAGCGCGACCCGCGCACCGGCGGCCGCCGCACCGCCCACGCTGACCCGTCCACGCACCAGGGTGCCGAGAGTGGTGAAGAAGCGGCGGCTCGGGTTTTCGATTTCGGAGCTGTAGGTACCGTCCGATGCTACATCGGCGTAGCGGTTCAGTAGGTTCTCGCGGGGAATACGGACGTGATCGAAGATGACGCGACCGTTGTCGACACCGAGCAGGCCGCCCTTGAGCCCGTCGTCGAAGGTGGTCACACCGGGCAGGTCCACCCCCTGTTCGTCGCGGATCGGGACCAGTAGGCAGTGCACGCCCTGGCTCTTGCCCTCGGTGATCAGTTGCGCGAAAACGGCTGCGACCCTGGCATGTTCGGCCGCGCCGCCGATGTAGTCCTTGCGCGCCGACGGTGTCGGGCTGTGCACGACGAATTCCTGGGTGATCGGGTCATAGGTGGCGGTGGTTTCCAGGTTGGCTACGTCGCTGCCGTGCCCGGATTCGGTCATCGCGAAGCAGCCGAGCACGTCGAGGGAAATCAGTCGCTTGATCACGTCCGTGTGCCGGCCGGTACCGAGATTCTCGACCGCACCGCCGAACAGCCCCCACTGCACGCCGGACTTCACCCATAGCGACAGGTCCACGTAGGCCAGCATCTCCAAGCCGACCACGGCCGCGCCGGGTTCACCGGTGCCGCCATGCTCGAGACGAAAGCCGCGTTCGGCGTATCCCATCGTCGCGATGACACGCATCTGGTCGAGCACCCGGGCCCGAGCGTCCTTGTAGTTCAGAGAGGGGTCGCCGGCGAATTCTTCGCCCGCGAGTTGCTTACGAGCGCTTTCCCGGACGTCCCCCCAGGGGCCGTCGAGTGCTACGCGAAGGTGATCTGCCGTCGTCGAGGTGCCGGTAGTCATAACCCGACGATAGCCGGATCGCTCGGCCGGACCCGTGACACGACATCTGTCGCGAAACTCTTGTAGCAGATTGAACGAGCGTTTAATATACTGCACATGTGTTTAACCGAGACCCCCTATCGCAAGGATCCGCCAAGGACCTGACCACCGCGGCTCGTATTCGCGACGCCGCGATCGAGCTGTTCGGAGAGCAGGGATTCCAGGTCGGAGTCCGCGCCATCGCCGCCGCGGCAGGCGTCTCACCGGGATTGGTGAATCACCACTTCGGCTCCAAAGACGGCCTGCGTGCGGCCTGCGACGAGCGGGTACTCGAGCTGACCAGAGACAAGGAGGCCAGCGCGATCACCGAACCGTCGATAGCGAAAGGCATGCTCGCCACTCTGGCCGAAATCGAGGAATTCGGCCCTCTGGTCGCTTACATGGTGCGCAGTCTGCAAGCAGGCGGGCCACTAGCGGAGTCCCTCTTCGAACATATGGTCACCGACGCCGTGGTCTACATCCAGGCCGGTGTCGACGCGGGCGCCATCAAGCCGAGTCGCGATCCGGTCGCGCGCGCCAGATACCTGATGATGCTCAACCTCGGCGCCACCCTGCTCTATGTGCAGATGCACCAGCGGGGTGGCGAAAAGCTCGATTTCCGCAAGCTCGTCCGCGACCTCACCGACGAGCTCACCCCTCCAGCCCTGGAGTTCTACACCCAGGGATTGATCACCGACCCAACGATTTTGGACACGCTCAACAAGGAGAAATGATGTCCGACATCATCGAAGTTCATGATCTCCGCAAGAACTTCGGACACGTCGCCGCCCTCGACGGGCTGAATCTGACTGTCACCGAGGGTGAGATCCACGGCTTCCTCGGCCCCAACGGGGCAGGCAAGTCGACCACGATCCGGACCCTGCTCGGGATTCTGCGGGCCAGCTCGGGCAAGGTCGAACTATTCGGCCGGGACCCGTGGACCGATGCCGTCGCCCTGCATCACGAACTGGCCTATGTCCCAGGCGATGTCACGCTGTGGCCGTCACTGTCCGGCGGCGAGACCGTTGACCTGCTCGCCCGTATGCGCGGCGGAATCAACGAGCGACGGCGCACCGAACTCATCGAGCGCTTCGACCTCGATCCCCGCAAGAAGGCACGCACCTATTCGAAGGGCAACCGACAGAAGGTCGCGCTCATCTCCGCGTTGGCCTCCGATGTCCGGCTGCTGCTGCTCGACGAGCCGACCTCGGGCCTGGATCCCTTGATGGAGCGGGTTTTCCGCGAATGCGTGCAGGAGGCGAAGGATCGCGGCGCCACCGTGCTGCTGTCGAGCCACATCCTCTCCGAGGTGGAGGCGCTATGTGATCGGGTGACGATCATCCGGGCGGGGCGCACCGTGGAGAGCGGCTCACTGTCGGACATGCGACACCTGTCGCGCACCTCCATTACGGCCGAATTGCTCGGTGACCCAGGCGATCTCAGCCGCATCCCTGGCGTCGAGGACATCGAGCTCGACGGCTCGACACTGCGCTGCCAAGTAGAGGGCGAGCATCTCGGCGAGCTGATCCGAGTACTCGGGGACACCGGTGTACGCAGCCTGACCAGCGCACCACCGACGTTGGAAGAACTCTTCTTGCGGCACTACCACGTCGGTGATGACAGCGCGCAGTCCGCCACCACGCAGTCCGGAGAGAAGGTGCGGGCATGACCACCGCCACCGTCGGCAGGCACTACGCCGCTCCGGCCGCGCGCGGCTCCGCCGACTTCGCAGGCACCGCCCAGCTGCTGCGGCTGTATCTACGGCGCGATCGAATTGTCCTGCCGCTGTGGGTACTCGCCTTCGGACTGCTGCCTGCCTTTTATGTCGCGAGCACCAAGAGCGTCTACGACACCCAGGCCCAACTCGACACCTACGCGACGTCCATCATGAACAGCCCGGCGCTGATCGCCATGTACGGGCCAGTGTTCAGTACCGAACTGGGTTCCATCGGATTGTGGAAGGCCGGACCGTTTTACGCGATCATCGCGATCGCGACCATCCTCACCGTCATCCGGCACACCCGGGTCGAGGAGGAGACCGGTCGCGCGGAGTTGGTTGGCGCCACCAGCATCGGCCGCTTCGCCGGCCTCACCGCCGCCTTGGTAATGACCGGCGCGGGCTGCGTAATCTCCGGAATCATCAGTGCCCTCACGCTGTACGGCAGTGACCTCCCCGCCGCCGGTTCGCTGGCCTACGGCGCCACCCTCGGATCCTCCGGACTGCTATGGGCCGGCGTTGCCGCAGTGGCCGCGCAGGTGAGTGTAGGCGCGCGGGTCGCGCGGGGTGTGGCGTTCGCCGCGCTCGGCACCGCGTTCGCGTTGCGGGCGGTCGGCGACGCCGGAAACGGTGTGGTGTCGTGGTTTTCACCGCTGGGTTGGTGCATCAATATGCGGCCCTACGCGGGCGAGCGCTGGTGGGTGCTCGCGCCGTTGATCGCAGTCGCGGTGCTGAGCATCGTCGCGGCGTATTCGCTACTGCGCCACCGCGATACCGGTTCGGGGCTGCTGACCGAACGCCCCGGACCACCAGTCGCGGCACCCACACTGTCCGGCCCGGCGGGCCTGGCCTGGCGACTACAGCGCGGCACACTGCTGGCCTGGTCGATCGGATTCCTGCTCTACGGATTGCTGATGGGCAGTGCCATCACCAGCGTGAGCAAAATGCTCGAGGACAGCCAGCAGATCCTCGACATAATGGCCAGGATGGGCGGCACCGATGTGCTGCAGGACTCCTTCGTCACCTTCGCGGTGTCCATCCTCGCGATCGCGTCGACGGCGTATTCCATCTCCGCCGTGCTACGGCTGCACGAGGAGGAATCCAGCCAGCGCGCCGAGGCCACCCTGGCCGGATCGGTGAGCCGGGAACGATACGCACTGAGCCACATCGGTTTCGCGCTGCTGGGACCGGCGGTCATCCTGGTCGTGGCCGGCTTGGCGATCGGGACCGTCTACGGCGCGGTGGACGGCGATATGGCGGGCAAGCTCGGCGGCTCGCTCGGCGCCGCGGCGGTCCAATTGCCCGCCGTATGGGTGCTGACCGGGATCACGGTGGCGATCTATGGGATCGTGCCGCGCTATACACCGGTTGCCTGGGGTGTGCTGAGCGTCATGATCTTGATCTTCATCGTCGGCTCGCTCGACGGGTTGCCGCAGTGGGTCCGCGACCTCGTTCCGTTCACGCATCCGCCGAAGCTGCCCGGTTCACCATTCGAGGCCGCCCCGGTGCTTTGGTTACTCGCCATCGCCGCGGTGCTGCTCGCGGTCGGTGTCGTCGCGTTCCGCCGACGCGATCTGCGCTGACTCGAAACACGGCCCCGCCCGGAGTTGCCGACTCCCGGCGGGGCCGTGGCATGCCGGTTGAGTGAACGCGGCGGCTTGTGCTCGCACCTGCCGAGCTGCTGTTGGGAACACTCAGCAAAGACACCGCATCGCATTTGTAGGTAGTGTCCGATTCGCACAACAGCGCGAGACAACACAACAGCGCGAGACAAGCAGACGAGGACCATGTCGAGATTTTCCAGACGGCTGACCGCGGTGGTAGCGGTCGGCCTAACCAGCCTTTCGGTCGCCGCCCTACCCGCACAGGCGCAGGAGAGCTCCGAGCAGGCCCCGCAGTACGCACCGACCATGCTCATCCTGGATGCCTCCGGCTCCATGCAGCGTCCCGATCCGGCGGGCACGATGATGGAAGCGGCCAAGAACGCCGTTCATACCTTCGTCGACGCGGCGCCCGCCGAATCCAAGGTAGGGCTGACCGTGTACGGCACCGGTACCGGCAACAGCGAAGCGGACAAGGCCGTCGGCTGCCGTGACGTCCAGGTACTGCACAAGCCCGAAACCCTGGACAGGTCCGCCCTCGGCACCGCGGTCGACGGCATCGAGGCCAGTGGCTGGACGCCCATGGGCACCGCATTGCGCCAGGCGGCCGCCGCCCTCCCGAATTCCGGGCCACGGTCGATCGTGCTGGTCTCCGACGGCGACGACACCTGCGCACCGCCCGATCCGTGCGAAGTGGCAAGGGAATTGAAGCAACAGGGCGTCGACATGGTGATGCACGCCATCGGCTTCGCGGTGGACGCCAAGGCCCGCGCCCAGCTCACCTGCATGGCACAGGCCACCGGCGGCACCTATACCGACGCGGCGGACGGACCCGCCCTGGAGCGCACCCTGCCACGGGTCACCGCCGCCGCGTTACGCAACTACAAGGCGGCGGGGACACCCATCTCGGGCACACCCACCTACGAAACCGCCCCGGTGGCGACACCTGGTCAATACCTCGACACCATCGGCCAGAAGGAGACCCGCTACTACGCGGTCGACGTCCCCGACGGCGCCACGGCGTACTTCAGCGGCACCATCTCGTTTCCCCGCCTGCCCAACGTCAATCCCGCCCGCGACAACAACGTTCTCGAAGTGCGGATCTACGGCGCGGACGGGCACGACTGCAACAAATTCGAATTCGAGCAGGTGACCTCATCCAGTGGTGGCGCCGCGCTCACCGTTGCCGAGACCTTCGACGGCGCGACCGAGCAACGCGATGGCAAAAACACTAGCGCCGACAAATGCAAGGGCGGCGGCCGCTACTACTTCGCACCGAAATGGGCCAGTGTCTCCGATGGCGTACCGGAGCGGCTCCCGATCGAATTGCTCGTCGGCATAGAGCCCGGCGTCACCAATCCCGGCCCCGCCGCTGTCGCGCGACCGCTGACCTTCGCCGAACCCACCGGCACGGGCACCGCTGTATCCGGCGGCGGATCCTTCAATGTCGCGTCTACTCTCGATGGCAGCGGTCGCTACACCGACACGGTCCGGCCGGGTGAGTTCGTCTTCTACCGGGTCAAGCTGAACTGGGGACAGGGGCTGGCATATCGCGTGCATTACGGCGCGAACGGTGGCCGTGGGGTGGAGAACATCTCCAATATCCGCACCACCCTCTACACACCTGCCCGCGAGGAGATCGACTCGGATTTCGGGGCGTACGTCGGCACCGACGATGTGTTGCCCTCGAACAAGGACGCGCTCGCCACCGTGCCGATCCGCTACAGCAACCGCACATCCGACACCATCGAAAACCGCAAGCAATCCCTCGCGGGTTGGTACTACATCGCGGTCAAGCTCGGTTCCACCTCCGCTGCGGGCGAGGACCTACCGGTGCAGATCAAGCTGGATCTGACTGTCGGCGGAAAAACCGAGAGCGGTCCGACGTATTCGACCACCGCCGACAACGGGATTTTCGCCGAGAACGCCACCACCCCAACGGGTGGCGGCAAATCCGGTGACGGGCACACTCCCCAGAGTTCGGCCAGTGCGTCGAGCGACAGCGACTCGTCGTCGACGCTGATCGTCGCGGCGATCGCCGGTGCTGCCGTCATCGCCGTGCTCAGTGTGCTCACCGGCTGGCTGCTCGCGCGCAGAAGGCGCGGCTGAATACCGCACGCCGCACAGAGTCAACGATTCTGTGCGGCGTGCGGCGGTCCAGGTAGTGCCTCGCACCCGAGGCGATGCGGGGTGCGGTGGATCGAGGACCTCAGCGAGACGAGTCGATACCGAGCTTGCCCGCCAGTCGCGTGAGATACCCCCGGACATCGTCGGCGTCGCGGTCCGGGAGGCCGAAAACCGCCTCGGTAACGCCATATTCGGCCCATTGCGCCAACTGGGGCGCGTCATACCGACCGGCGAGCGCGATGATCTCCGGGTTGCCCGCTCGATTGTGCTCGCGCCAAACACGGTGCAGCAGTTCGATCTTCGTGCCCAGACCGTCCTCGGTCGGCGTGGTGAGCCAGCCGTCGGCATTCTTCGCCAGCCAGGTGAAGGACTGCTCGGTACCCGCCGCGCCGAGAATCACCGGAATGTTCTTCTGTACCGGTTTCGGCCACGACCAGCTCGGACCGAAGTTCACGAACTGCCCCTCGAAGCTGGCTTCTTCTTCCGACCAGATGGCCCGCATGGCATCGAGATGCTCGCGCAAAACCGTGCGGCGCTTGTTCGCGGGCACGCCGTGGTGGGCGAGTTCGTCGGTATTCCAACCGAATCCGACACCGAGGCTCACCCGGCCGCCGGAGAGGTGATCCAGCGACGCGAGGGTCTTGGCGAGGGTGATCGGGTGATGTTCGGCAGGCAGCGCCACCGCGGTGGACAGGGTGATCCGGCTGGTCACCGCGGCGGCTGTACCGAGCGCGACCCAGGGATCGAGGGTGCGCAGGTATCGGTCGTCAGGCAGGCTCGCGTCTCCGGTACGCGGATGCGCGGCGGCCCGGACCACCGGAATATGGGTGTGTTCCGGCACATAGAACGAGTCGAAGCCGGCCTGCTCGGCGGCCGCGGCCGCATCGGCGGGCGTTATGCCCCGGTCGCTGGTAAACAACACAATTCCGTACCGCACCGTACCCTCTCCCATCGCCGAACTAGAACAAGTTCTATCACATGGGGCCGATCGACACGCCCACCTCCGAACAGCTCGGGTGACGCCGACGCGTGAAGATGACTAGGTTCGCGGGCATGGTTATAGACGCACTCGCGAGGGGAGACGATACGAACCCGCCGCTGGACGAAGAACGGCGCGGCAGGCGGCGATTGCGCCGCGCGTTGCGAATACCCATGGCTACCAATGCCATCGGCAGGCTCGTCGCCGACCGGCAGGCCACCGCCGACACCATCGTCGCGGCGCCGACACCGCTGCAGCCGATCGATCTCACCGACGACGCCGCCGTCGCCGAGGTGCTCGATTTGGCCGTGCGGGTCGGCGAGGTCGTGCTCGCGTCGGGCACCAGCGTCGGCGATACGACCACCCAGGTGCGGTTCATTGCCGCCACCTACGGGCTGTCGCGCTGCAGCGTCGACGTCACCTATGACGCGATCACGATCTGGGCCGACCGAGGCCCGCAGCTACCACCAGCCAGCACCATGCGCATCGTGCGCTACCGCGCACTGGATTTCACTCGGCTCGCCGCGGTGGACCGACTGACTCGCCGCATCCGCAACGAGGTCGTCGCACCCGACGACGCGCGGGCCGCGCTGGATGTCATCACCTCGGCGCCGCACCCCTACAACCGCTGGGTCGCAACGTTCGGCTGGTCGCTCATGGCCGCGGCGATCGCGGCCCTACTCGGCGCCGGTGTCCTGGTCGCCACGATAAGTTTCGCCACCACACTGGCGATCGACCGGGTCAATCGCGTGCTCAATCGCATCGGCCTGCCCTTCTTCTTCCAGCACATGGTCGGCGGTGTCATCGCCGCCACCCCCGCCGTCGGGCTGGCCACCCTCGCCGGGCCGCTGAATATCGACGTCGACCCGACGCTGATCATCGCCGCCGGAATCACCGTGCTGCTCAGTGGATTACAGCTGGTCGGTTCGGTACAGGACGCCATCACCGGCGCACCGATCACAGCGGCGGCACGCATGCTCGAGGTGGTGATGATGACCGGCGCCATCATCGCGGGTATCGCCGTGGCACTGCGTATCGGCTATGTCGTCGGTGCCACGATCCCGCCGGTCTATCTGGATAGTCGCACCATTACCGATCTGCCGATCAAATTGCTCGCGGGCGCGGTGGCCGCACTGGCGTTCGCATTGGCCTGCTACGCCGAGCGCCGGGCGCTGGCCGCCGCCGCGTGCAGTGGTGCGGCGGGCACCATCTGCTTTCTCGTGGTGCAGCAAACGGGTTTCGGACCGGTGGTGTCCTCCGGTGTCGCCGCAACCCTGGTCGGCCTGGCCGGTGGTCTGATGGCGCGGCGGGCGTTGACTCCCCCACTGGTCGTCGCGGTCGCGGGCATCACGCCGCTGCTGCCCGGCCTCAAGGTGTATCGCGGGTTGTACGCGGTCCTCTATGACGAACTATTGATAGGAGCCAACCAACTGTTGGCGGCCATCGGCGTTGGTTGCGCATTGGCCGCGGGGGTGACGCTCGGCGAGTGGGTCGACCGCACGGCGCGCAGGCCGCGGATCCTGAGCCGCTTCGGCTCATTGCGCCGGCCGATCGTGCGCCGTCGCCGCGCCGATCGCGGATTCCGCGCCGCATTGCGCGGAACACGGGTGCGACCACGACCGTGAACCGGTATCGTCGTTCCGGTTAGTTAGGGCAATCAACAGCTCAGCACCAGATAGCGAGGTGGTTTCGGATATGTCGGACACAGTTCCCTCGGCGGACGCAACACCGTTCTCGACCGCGATCCGTACCGCCACCCAGCAGCAACACACCGAGGCCGAGAACTCCCGGTTCATGAGCGACATGCTCGGTGGCGAGCTCGGCGTGGATTCCTACCATCGCTATACCGGCCAGCTCTGGTTCATCTACCAGGCCCTCGAAGGGCGCTGGGAAAGCCTGGCCGACGATCCGATCGCCGGTCCGTTCATTCGCACCGAACTGGCGAGGAGCGCCGAACTGGAGCGCGATCTGACCCATTTGATCGGCGCGGATTGGCGTGCGAGCCTGGAGGCGCTGCCCGCGACCACCGCCTACGCCGCCCGCATCGATGAGTGCGCCCGCGACTGGCCCGCGGGCTACATCGCGCATCACTACACCCGGTATCTCGGCGATCTGTCCGGCGGTCAGGTCATCCGGGGTACCGCCGAAAAGCTCTGGGATCTGCCGCATCGCGGCGACGGAGTGCGCTTCTACGTCTTCGACGCGGTAGGCAATCCCGCCGCTTTCAAACGCGAATACCGCGCACTGCTGGATCAACTGCCGCTCGACGATCTCGAGCGGCGCCGGGTGCTCGACGAGGGCCAGCGGGCCTTCGCTATGAACACCGCGGTATTCCAGGAACTGGCCGCCGAGTTCCCGGCTCGGCGTCCGTCCTGATTCGGCATCCGACGAGTTCGTCGGCTAATCCCCTGCGCGCTGGGTGATCTGGCCGGAGTACCTGGCTCGCAGTGCGGCCCCGCGAAGTTCGTGCAGTAGTCGATCAGGTCATCCATCGGTACCGCGAGGCATCCCCCTTGCTCCCCCCACGATGACACGTTCCAGCATGCCGACCACCGACAACGCGAAGATGACCACGATCTGGGCCGACGGTCGGTGCGCGCAATGGATCAGCAACCGAACGGACTCCGCGGCTGCGACAGCCTCACAGCTCTGGACAAGCACCACTTCGAACTTCAGGTAACCGAAAATCTATGTAACACATACCCTTTGACCTGCACCGACGGTGACGATCCCCACAGCCACACTGCCCTCGATAAGTTTGCTCCGGCAACATCGAACCCATTACAGTTGTCTATAAGTCAGGACGAAGATGTTCCTACTTCGGTCCGACCGCTAACAATCGGGGGCCGACTCATCGAAGTCCGCATCCACTGCTGCATGCCGGATGAGCGTTGTGTGACAACAGGGTTCGAGCTACAGCTGGAGAGGGCGATGGCTACTTACATCGTTACGGGCGGCACCGGTTTTCTGGGGCGACGGGTCGTACAGGGACTGCTCGACGCGGAACCCGACGCCACTGTGCACGTATTGGTGCGCGCCGAATCATTGGGGAAGTTCACCGATCTCGCCGAGAACTGGCACGACGGTGAGCGAGTAATTCCCCTTCTGGGTGACCTCACCGCCGATGGGCTCGGCCTGGCCGGGCCGGCGCCGAAGGCCGATCACGTAATCCATCTCGGCGCGGTCTATGACATGACCGCCGACGAACAGACCGCCCACGCGGCGAATGTCGCGGGCACCCGATCGGTGATCGCCCTGGCGAGCGACCTCGGCGCGATCCTGCATCACGTCTCGTCGGTCGCGGTAGCAGGTAATCACCAGGGCAAGTTCTTCGAGGAGGACTTCGATCTCGGTCAGCGGCTCAACTCGCCGTATCACCGCACCAAGTTCGCCGCCGAGAAATTGGTCCGCCAGTCGCGTGGGGTGCGCTGGCGGGTGTACCGCCCGGCCATCGTGGTCGGGGATTCCCGCACGGGTGAGATGGACAAGATCGACGGGCCGTACTACTTCTTCGCGGCCATCGCCAAGTTGGGCGCGCTGCCCACCGACCTGCCGATGCCGCTGCCCGATCTGGGTGCCACGAATATCGTGCCGGTCGATTACGTCGCCGCCGCGATGGTCGAGTTGGTGCGCCGCGCCGGACTCAACGGACGCACCTTCCACCTGGTCAACCCTGAGCCACAGCCCTTCAGCAAGATCTACGCGGCCCTGGCCACCGCGGCCGGTGCGCCCAGCGGAATCGGCGCGGTACCCGGTAGCGGGCGCGCGCTCAGCCGGCTCTCCAGCATTCCCGGCGTCGCAGCCGTCCGGGATTTCCTGTTGGAGCAGTTGGGAATTCCGGCTACCGTCGCCCCGCACACCGCCTTCTCCGCCGAGTTCATCTCCGACTCCACGCGCGCCCAGTTGCGCGGCACCGGCCTGTCGGTGCCGTCCTTCGATAGCTACGCCGAGCGGCTGTGGTCGTATTGGCGCGACAACCTCGACCCCAACCGCGACCGCCCGGCCGACTCCGGCTGCCCGTTCACCGACCGCGTCGTCCTCATCACCGGCGCGTCCTCGGGCATCGGACTGGCCACCGCACACGCGGTCGCCCGGCGCGGCGCCACGGTTGTGATGGTTGCGCGTGGGCGCGACGACCTCATCGCGGCCGCTGACGCTATTACCGCCGAAGGTGGTGTGGCACATGGCTATCCATGCGACATCACCGATCCCGATGCCGTCGACGAACTGGTCGCGACCGTGCTCGCCGAGCATGGCCACGTCGACTATCTGGTGAACAACGCGGGCCGCTCGATCCGGCGATCAGTGCTGAACTCCACCGATCGCATGCACGATTTCGAGCGGACGATGGCGGTGAACTACTTCGGCGCGGTGCGCCTGATCCTCGCACTGCTGCCGTCCATGCGGGCCCGGCGCTTCGGCCATATCGTCAATATTTCCTCGATCGCCGTCCAGACGAAGGCGCCCCGCTTCGCCGCCTATGTAGCGAGCAAGTCGGCGCTGGACAACTTCAGCGATATCGCCGCCGTCGAAAATCGCGATGCCGGAATCACTTTCACGTCGGTTCGGATGCCACTGGTCCGCACCCCGATGATCGCCCCTACCGAAATCTACCGTTCACTGCCGGTGCCCGATCCTGACCAGGCGGCCGCGATCGTGGTGCGCGCCCTCACCGATCGCCCCGATCGCATCGACACACCTGTCGGCACCTTCGCCCAAGCCGTGGAACTGTTCATGCCGACCGTCAAGCGGACCATCATGCACCAGGGCTTCCGCGTCTTCGGTGAATCGCATGCGGCGCAGGGAAAGTCGCCGGTTGTGGTGGCGACGCGCGATACCGTCACCGAATCTGCGGCGACTCCGGCACGCGGTCGCGGCGCACTCGTCGCGCTCGCGCCCGTGCTACTGCCGCTCATGGCGCTGCCGGGTCCGGCCGCCAGGATCGCCCGCGTGGTCCCCGGCCTGCACTGGTAGATCGGCGATCATGGTGCCATGGCCGATGACACCATCAAATTCTTCAAAGCCGAGATGGGCTGGGGCGAGGGGTTCCGGGGCTCGCGGCGGGCGACCGGGTCGAATTCGATTATGAGGCCGCCCAACAGGATAGCTTCCGCTATCGCGCCACCCGAGTCCGCAGGATCTGACCCAGCGGTTCCCGCGTCAGCAGGACTCCGTTCTGATACATTTTTGTATTGAATACACCGATGTATCCGACGGCCGCAGAGCCGATGTGCCGTGAGGAGGTTCGCCATGCCGACGTCCAGCACTGCCGCGACCCCGGCGAGGCGGATCACTCGCAGACGGTCCGAAACCAGAAATCGGCTACTCACGGCCGCGTACGAGGTGTTCGCCGAGGAAGGTTTCGGCCGCACCACCGTAGAGCGCGTCTGTGATCGCGCCGGGTTCACCCGTGGTGCGTTCTACTCCAACTTCTCCTCGCTCGACGAGCTGTTCCTAGCCATGTGGGAGCAGCGGTCGGCGGCAATGCTCGCCGAGGTCCGCGCGACCCTCGACGACTTCGCCGATAACGGCGTTACCGATATCGGCGCCGCGGTCGAACTCCTGGATGACGCCGTTCCGATCGACGAGGCGTGGTACCGCATTACCGCCGAATTCACCGCCCACGCACTGCGCACTCCGGCGCTGCGACAGGTGATGGCCGCGCGTGAGGCGACGATAGTCGCGGCGTTGATGCCGACGGTGACCAGCGCACTCGCCCGCGTCGGCCGCTGCGTCGCCGATCCCGACGCGCTCGGACAGGCCCTGGTCGCGGCGCACGACGGCACCACCGTGCAGATTCTCATGCGGCCGCGCAGCCGCCGAGTGCGGCGCGCCCGCACCGAACTCTTGTGTCACATCGTGCTGGCATACAGCACCGCAACCGACCCCGCCCGCGAAACCGAAGGATGACCATGACCAATTGCAGTCCCGAATTCGCGCAAGAGGCAGACGTCATCGTCGTCGGCGCGGGTCTGGCCGGACTCGTGGCGACTCACGAGCTGGTCAAGGCGGGCCGTAAAGTGCACGTACTGGACCAGGAAAACCGCAACAACCTTGGCGGACAGGCATTCTGGTCACTCGGCGGGCTGTTCTTCGTCGACAGCCCTGAGCAGCGCCGCCTCGGAGTCAAGGACTCCTACGAACTGGCCATGCAGGACTGGCTGGGCTCGGCCGGGTTCGACCGAGACGACGAGGATCTGTGGGCCCGGCAATGGGCACAGGCGTACGTGCGGTTCGCGGCTACCGACAAGCGGGATTACCTGCACGACTTGGGTTTACGTGTCACACCGCTGGTTGGTTGGGCCGAACGCGGCGGCGCTTTCGCAGACGGTCACGGAAATTCGGTGCCACGCTTCCACCTCACCTGGGGCACCGGCCCCGAGGTGGTCCGGGTCTTCGCCGAACCGGTGCTGGCGGGCGAACGCCGCGGACTGGCCGGATTCAGCTTCCGCCACCAGGTCGACGAGCTGATCGTCGAGGACGGCGCCGTGGTCGGTGTGCGTGGCAGTGTGCTCGAGGACACCGATATCGAACGCGGCAAGTCTTCGTCCCGAAAAGTTGTGAGCGACTTCGAATTCCGAGCCAAAGCCGTCATCGTGACCTCCGGCGGCATCGGGCACAATCATGAGCTGATTCGCCGCAACTGGCCCACCGAGCGGCTCGGCCCGGCGCCGGAGACCATGATTTCCGGTGTGCCCGCCTATGTAGACGGCCGGATGCTCGGTATCGCCGAGGCCGCAGGCGGTGCGATCGTCAACCGAGACCGGATGTGGCATTACACCGAGGGCATAAATAACTGGGATCCGATCTGGCCCGACCACGCTATTCGCATCATTCCCGGACCTTCGTCGCTCTGGTTCGACGCAACCGGAAAGCGCCTGCCCGCACCGTGTTTCCCCGGATTCGATACCAACGCGACCATGAAGGAGATCCTGGCCAGCGGCTACGACTACTCCTGGTTCGTACTCACCCAGTCGATCATCGAAAAGGAGTTCGCGCTGTCGGGTTCCGAGCAGAATCCGGACATCACCGGCAAGGACCTCAAGCTCACTCTCCAGAGCCGGGTAGCCAAGGGCGCGCCGGGTCCGGTCGAAGCATTCAAAAAACACGGTGTCGATTTCGTGGTCGCGGACAATCTGCGCGAACTGGTCGCGGGGATGAACAAGATCGCGCGCGGACCACAACTGGACCACGACGCTCTCGAACGTCAGATCGTCGCCCGCGACCGGGACGTCACGAACAAGTACTCCAAGGATGCCCAGTTGATGGCGATCACCAACGCCCGCCAGTATTTCGGCGACAAGGCAGGCCGGGTCGCCAAACCGCATCGCATCCTCGATCCCGCGCACGGCCCGTTGATCGCGGTGCGGTTGAACGTCCTCACCCGCAAGACGCTCGGCGGTCTACAGACCAACCTCGATTCGCAGGTGATGCGCGCGGACGGCACCCCGCTGCCGGGCCTCTACGCCGCAGGCGAGGTCGCTGGATTCGGCGGTGGCGGCGTGCACGGCTACAACGCGCTGGAAGGCACCTTCCTCGGCGGCTGCATCTTCTCCGGACGCGCCGCCGGACGCGCACTGGCTACGAAACTGTCCTGACCGCAATGGTTTCCGAGCATCAGATCCGACAGCTCGGGGCCGCGCCCGCGATCTCGGGCCGTGTCGATGTCATCGGCGCCGGCACGGCGGGGGCGGAGCCACCGGACTGCTCGGTGTAGAGCGGTGTGCCGGTGGCGTGGCGCCCCGGTTCCAGCGAGATGTCGGAAATCTCGACCTGATGCCCCTGGATGTCGGTCACCCTCGCGGAGAACGGTCCCGCGCCCGCACCCGAGATAGTCCAGTAGTTGTCCATGCCGCGGTGGAGTTCCCGCCACGAGCTACCGGTCGCCGATCGCAGTGCGACCCGCTGTATGGGATTACCCGATCCGGTCCACAGAATGGCGAACCAGCCCGCTGTCGAATCGGGTTTGACCTCGTAGAACAGCTCCGGCGCCGGGTGCGGATCCCGGACCACGGAATAGCTCACCTGCGCGATCCCGGCAGACCGTTCGGCGATCTGCTCGAAGGCCGCGGTGCTCAAATCCAGTTGTCCGCGAGCACAACCCGGGCAACGGTCGGCGACCAGCACGCGCACATCACCGTGCGGTCCATGTACGTCGAGGTAGGCGCCGCACAGGTCGGCGCGGCCGTACTCCTCGGTCGACACCCCAACATAGAAGCCGTCCGGCGGCAGCCCGCGAATGGAGCACGACGCCCCAGCGCCGAACGCCGTGTACCGTGCCTCGCCGCGTTGCGTGGGCACCGGCGCGTCTATCTCCGGGTCGAGCCAGACACCGGAACTACTGTTGGACAGTGCCATTCGTGATGTCGCGTCATCAGCGGCCGCGGCAGGCACGGGATCGCACGACGCCGGTTCGGGTCGCGTCACCCACACAACCACCCCGACAACCGCGATCAGGGCCCCCACTGTCGGCCACAGCCAACCCGTGCGCGCCTGTGGTTCCTTGATCGGTACTCGGTGCACCGCTATCCCCGGCTTCCGGCTCACCAAACTCACGGACTATCCATCCTGACCACACCAAGGAAAGCAGCCGAAGGGGCAATCCGTGGCTCGAACGAAAATCTTATCGACGATCCGCATCCACTTCCGCAAACTTGCAGCAAATCCTCAGCATCCAACTGGCCATTATCCATGAAAATCGGAAAAGATACGGCGCCCATATCAGACCGATAGGTCTGCTCGCGCTCGGTCAGCGGCGGCGAGCGTGGCGCGGAAAGAGCGCCTGCGCGGATTCGTGAGCGACTTCGAACAGCACGCGGGCCAGGACGGCGGTATCGAGAGCGGGATGGCCCGCACCCGTCTGACCCGATAGCGACAGGGCGCAGGGCGCGGCACCACGGCCCCGGATCGGGACCGCCACGCACGCTATGCCATTGGCGGATTCTTCGTTGTCGAGCGCGACCCCCTGACGTTGCCGGGTGCGGGCCAGCTCGCGATGCAATTCGGCTCTATCACAAATGGTTCGGGAGGTCAGCTGGGTCAGCCGGTCCGGGAAGGAAGTCCCGACGATGCTCGATTCGTGGGTCGCGAGCAGCGCCTTGCCGAGGGCGGTGCTGTGCGCGGGCATCCGGCCGCCGAGTCGGGTCGGAATATGCACGGTGCCGCGACCGCCCGCCTTGTCGAGATACAGCACCTCACGACCGTCGAGCACACCGATATGGCCGACCAGGCCGGTCCGTTGACACAGATCGTGCAGCAGCGGACTCACCACATCGCGAATCTCATTGTGGTCGGCGGCGAGCCCGCCCAATTCGAACAGGCGCATACCGAGGCGATAACCACCGGGGGCGTCCGAGAGCCAGCGCAATCGGATCATCTGATCCAGGATGCGATGCACCGTCGAGCGGGGCAGCCCGGTACGTTCGGCCAGACCGAGCAGCGTCAGCACCGGGGTCGAAGTGTCGAAAGCGTCCAGGATCAGCGTCATTCGCTCGATCATGGACACCGGCGGTTGCGTGGTCCGAGCGGCCGTTGGACTCGCTGCGGCCCACAGATCCTCAGGCCCATAGTGAGGCATCACCTCGATCGTCATGGCTAACCTCCCGTGTAGCCCCTACAGCTTAGAAGGATTTCGATTACGCACCACCCCCGCGCGTGCCAAGGTAGAGCGATGGATCTCGCCGCCATCGAAGCTATTCGCCAGCTCAAATACCGTTACTTCCGGACGTTGGATTTCAAACGATGGGACGAGTTCGCCGATACGCTCACCGTCGACGCCGCCGGACGCTATGGCACGCACGCCCTCGGCGAGCCGCTCACACTCGACGGGCGCGCGGCCATCACGGCCTTCATGCGCGAGAACCTCGGCCCGTCGATCGTCACTACCCATATAGCGACTCACCCCGAAATCACCGTTGACGGTGAGACCGCCACGGGCTCATGGGCTTTCGAGGACACGGTGATCGCGACCGATTATCGCGTCCTGATCCGCGGCGCGGGCTACTACACCGATGGCTACCGCCGCGACCCCGACGGGCAATGGCGCATCACCACAACGGGTTACCAGCGGATCTATGAGTCGAGCCAGTCCCTCGCCGATACTCCCAGCTATCGGTTGCTCACGAATATGTGGGCCACACCGGGCGATTGACGGCCGCCGCCCGGAGTGGGAAGCGGTCCAGTGTCGGACCGCTGGCGCTGGACGAGAGCACCTCAACGGCGGATGCTACGAGCATGTCCGCACTTGCGCCAGCAGAGTTCACGCCCGAAACCGTCTACCTCAATACCGCCTCCTACGGCCTGCCGTCGGCGCGGGCGCTGACGGCGGTGCGAGATGCCAACGCGCAGTGGGCAGCAGGCCGCAGCACACCAATCGAGTACGACCATCTGGTCCCCGATTTGCGTGCCGGTTTCGCGCGGCTACTGGCCGGTGCGGTGGCCGATGACATCGCGTTGGGTAGCACTGTCGCCGGACTCATCGGCCCGTTGGCCGTGGCGCTGCCGCCGGGTGCGGAAGTGTTGCTCGCCGATGGCGAATTCTCGTCGGTGTCATGGCCTTTCGTGCACCGCGACGATCTCGAGGTGCGGTTCGCTCCGTTGGAGCGGTTGGCCGAGGAGGTGCGGCCCGAAACCGCGTTGGTCGCGGTCAGCGTCGTGCAGTCGAAGGATGGGCGGGTCGCGGATCTTCCCGCGTTGCGCGCGGCCACCCGGGCGCACAACGCCCGGCTGCTGATCGACGCCACCCAGGCAACCGGCTGGTTGCCGCTGCGTTTCGCCGATGCCGACTATTGGGTGTGTGCCGCGTACAAATGGTTGATCGGCGCCCGCAGCGTCGCCTTCTTCGCCGCGGCACCCGAAGCGATCGCGAATATTCGCCCGCTCGGCCCGGGCTGGTATGCCGCCGCGGGCGGGCGAGCCGAGCTCTACGACCCGATCGCATTGGCCGCCAGCACCCGTCGCTTCGACGCGACGCCGGACTGGCTCGGAGTCATCGCCGCCCGGGCCGGCCTTTCTCTCATCGAGGAACTCACTGTCGACAAGATCGGCGCCCATAACCTCGAGCTCGCCGACCGCTTCCGGACCGGCGCCCGCGCACTCGGCTACGAACCGGTCCCCCGACGCTCGGCGATCGTCGCCATCCCGGATGCGGGCGACGCCGCCCCCATCGCACTCGAACGAGCCGGCATCGTCGTCTCGGTACGCGGCGGCAACCTGCGCGTCTCCTTCCACCTCTACAACGACACCACCGACGTCGACCGAACCCTCGACGCACTACCGAAGCGGTAGCCCCGGACGAGACACAGTCGCGTCCAGCCGCTCCGACAAGAATGGTGCACTCGCGCGGGCTCGGTCGGCAGCCGAAATACCTGTTGTCACACCGGATGTCGCGTCCACTGATACCGCGCACGCGGCGCCCTTGGGGTCCTCGGGTGCTCGAGCGAGGTCGGGGTACCGGCCGGGAGCGAATGACACCATCGGAGTCGCGTCGGATGCATTGTGCACGAGGATGATTGCGGGGGGCCGGACGGTGTAGAGGTACTGGTAACCCAATTGTTCAGCGTGGCGGCGTATCTCGACTGCGTGACGCAAGGCGTGCTGTCCGGACACATCCGCGCGCACCAGTCCCACCGCCTTCGGCTTTCGGTGCTGGATCGGCGGCAGGCCAGCTGTCTGGATAGTGTGTGCGTCCATCGGTCCCCTGAATCATGGTGGTGGCGTGCGGTTTCGGAGGCGTCCGGGTAGTGACACTCGCCCACTGGATCGGTTCCACCCGGAACACCGAAAACCAGCACACCACCGGCGACCGACGGATACCATCGGGAAACGAGAACCCAGTCCTGGTTTGCTCAAATGCCCAGGAGGGGACTCGGTTCCGGAGCAGACAGAGATCGATTTCCAACCCCGCACGACTCGATTTCAGGAGACCCGTTGACCAGCCCTGATGAAGAAGGCCCCTCGTCGACCCTGCCGCGTCGCCAGCTCGGACGCTTCCTCCGCGACCGCCGCGAAGCAACCGGGTTCACGCTCGCCGAGGCAGCAAAGCTCGTCGATCTATCCCGGGCTGTGCTCCAGCGCCTGGAGACCGGGCAGATTCAGAAGATCCGCAGACAGGATGCGCAAGCGCTGTGCGAGGTGTACGGCGTTGATGCCGCCGACACCAAGGCGGCGGTCGACCTTGCGGTGCAGGCCAAGGCCAAAAGCTGGTATCACGCGTATGGCGGTCTGTACAGCAGCGCCTTCAACATGTACGTCGGGCTCGAAGCCGCCGCGCGGCGGCTCACCACGTACCACGAACACGTTCCTGGCCTGTTGCAAACCGCCGACTACGCACGCGCTGTCATCGGCGCGTACCCAGAGTTCGACGGCGACGACATCGACAGGCGTGTGGAGCATCGCCTGCGGCGGCAGGCCATCATTACCCGCAAGACGAGTCCCGCCGTGCTGGAAGTCATGCTGCACGAATCGGCACTGCACCGCATTGTCGGCGGCCCGAAGATCATGGCTGCCCAGCACCGGCACTTGGCCGAAATATCGAAGCGGCCCAACGTCATGCTGCGAATACACCCTTTCAGTGCGGGGCTGATCTGGGGCATGCCACATGGCTTGTTCACCATCGTGGAATTCGACACGAACACCAAGGGTGAGCCGGTCGAACCACCAATCGTCTGTCTAGAGGGAGGGCCGAATCAGGATGTATACCTGGAGAAGTACGGAGAGGTGAAGCTTTATAGTGAACTTGCTTCAGCTATCCGGAGTACATGCCTGGATGAAGTGGAAACGCGAGACCTGCTGCGGCGGGTAGCAAGGAGTTACAACGGTGAACGATGACCCATCCAAAGCAAAATGGTTCAAAAGCAGCTACAGCGGCAGCGGTTCACAGTGCGTCGAAGTAGCGTGGCTCGAAGAAAGCATGATCGGAGTCCGAGACAGCAAGAACCCGACCGGCCCGGCCCTCATGTTCACACCGGGCGAATGGGACGCCTTCACCGCAAGCGTACTGGGCGGGGAATTCAAGCGCCCGGCCTGAGCACTGAATCTTCTGAACCACAGTAAAACTCGCGGCCCTGCTTCGCGTACCACACGCGGAGCAGGGCCGCGGCGTTTCCGCACTCGAAGAGGCGCGGTTGTGTGGTTGCGATGAGGTGCGCCCTCGGCTGCCGGATAGCGCCGATGTTGGTCTTGCGAAAGCATTCCGAGCACGGCCCAGCTGGTCGTCGGCAAATCGGGAACCTCGGTCGCCACAGCGGGTTTCGCATCGGTCACGCTAGAACTAGATCGGCTAGCCGTGTCCTGTAAGTCGTCCGAGCTGGAGGATCAGTCGATGTCACTGGTCCATTCGACTCGACCTCACCATCGGTGTCATCGGTGATCATCACGTAGTTCGAGGCTGCCGCACCGGAGCGCCGTTTCGGCGGTTCACACGCAGAGACGAAACTCGGTTGTGCGCGACTCGACGAACCTGACATCGTGTCCAGGTGGCCGTACTTTTGGGTGAAAAGAACAGGTTCGCTGTTGAAGTTGGCGATTGGGCCTCGGGGCTGCGTCGAGTGGACCTGTGGGCGGCCGATCAGTGGTTGACCTGCGACGACAATATGGCCTTTGTCGAGCAGTTCCGCCGCTCTGTGGAGGAAACTGCTGTCTCGGTACGTTCCGGGCATGTTCCACCGCTGCCCTTTGCCGGGCTGTCTCCGGTGGCCACTCATCAACGGTTCAAGACCGCGACCGACGACGACCCGATTTGCGAGCTGCGTGAGCAGTTTTGGTTCCTTCACTGGGGTCCCACGACCGATAACTTGGTGACCTACGTCTTCCGCGACGGCGACCACTTGGTGATCACGTTGCAGTTCTGGCGTGAGGCGCATTTGCTAGATCATCCCGAGCATGTGGGAAGGGTCTTCGAGGTCAAGATCGAGCCTGCGGAATTCGCTGGAATCCTCGAAAGTCTAGGTTCAGCTCTGTAGGTCATCGGAGCCAGAGGATGATGGCGGCGATGGTGAGTTCGGCGTGGAAGTAGGCGACGCGTTTGGCGTACCGGGTGGCCAATCCGCGGAATGCTCTGTCTGCGATGACTGCCCTCGGGTCCGGTGCGGGCGCGGCCCCGGCCGATCCGGGCTACCTGGATACCGTCGAGTAATACTGTCAGCTGCGGGTTGTCTCCGGCCTGGCCAGCGGTCAACACGATCCGCATCGGTAGCCCGCGTCCATCGACGGCGAGGTGGATCTTGCTGCTCAACCCGCCCCGGGAGCGTCCGAGTCCTTCCCCGTCGATCGCGAGGGCTTCGATTCCGGGTGCACCGCCCCCTTTTTCCGGGCGCCAGCAGCGTGCTGATGAGCCCGGACCACGCTGGAATCGACACTGATGACCCACTCGACCTCGCCGATCGAGTCGTCTTTGACGATCACCTGATCCAGCAGACGTTGCCAGGTGTCATCGGCGGTCCATAACCGCAACCGCTCGTGCGCGGTTTTCCACGGACCGTACCGCTCGGGCAGGTCACGCCAGGGTGCTCCGGTCCGTAGTTTCCACAGGATCGCGTTGATCACCTGCCGGTGATCACGCTAGCGTCGAACGGTTGGATTCGGGCCCATGCCCGATCAGTCAACTCACCCCGACCTACCACGACATACAGCTAATACCAACCACCACAACGAATTACAGGACACCCTCTAGGCATATACCCACCCGGAGGACCGATCCCACGGCACCGATCGAGTCAACGCCAGCGGGCATGACGAGGGAACAGGGTGCGCGCGGACTCGTGGGCGACTTCGACGAGCACCCTGGCCAAGCGGGCGGTGTCCAAGTTCGGCCGCTCGCCGCCGATTCGACCGGACAGCGAAAGCGCGCCGACGGCGGCGCCACGTCCACGAATGGGAACCGCGACGCACGCAACGCCATTGGCGGATTCCTCGTTATCGACCGCGACGCCCCGGCGGTGCCGGATACGGGCGAGCTCGCGATGCAATTCGGGTCTGTCACCGATCGTTCGCGCGGTCAGCCGCGGCAGCCTGGCACGAAAGGATGTTTCGACAACGCTCGGTTCGAGCGTGGCGAGCAGCGCCTTGCCGACGGCCGTGCTGTGTGCGGGCATGCGACCGCCGAGGCGGGTTGGGATTTGCGCGGTGAGGCGGCCACCAGCCTTGTCCAGGTAGAGCACCTCCCGCCCATCGAGAACTCCCAGGTGCCCGGCCAAGCCGGTGCGCTGACACAAATCGTGCAGCAGTGGACTCACCACGTCACGGACCTCGTTGTGGTCGGCGGCGAGCCCGCCCAATTCGAACGGGCGCATACCGAGGCGATAACCACCTGGCGCGTGCGCGAGCCAGCGCAATCGGATCATCTGATCCAGGATGCGATGCACCGTCGAGCGCGGCAGCCCGGTGCGTTCGGCCAGACCGAGCAGCGTCAGCACCGGGGTCGAACTGTCGAAGGCATCCAGAATGAGGGTCATTCGCTCGATCATGGACACCGGCGGTTGCGTGGTCCTGGTATCCGCCGGTCCCGTCCCTGCCCACAATTGCCCGGGCTCGCGGTAGGTCATCACCTCGACCGTCATGGCCGACCTCCAGTGTGTAGCTCGATATATCTCCAATCACATTGCCGCCGTAGCGGCCAGAGGGAATCCCGGAGACTACGGAGATCGCTACGGATCTTCTCGGTAGCCGGAATCCGTTATTGACAGCCCCCCCGAGCCCCTCGCTTACCTTCATGCGCGCACAAACAATCCCGCATCAAACAACGACCAACCGACTGTGGCCCGCCGTCGGGCGAGCCACAGTTCAGACTTACTCGTCGAGGGCACGCGGTGCTACCGGTCCCCGACCTCGATGCCGCTTTCCGTTTCTACACCGATGTGCTCGGCTTCCTCGGCTGCGGCATCGGGTCAACTGGTTTCAGCGGAGCGCGCGGCCGGTGTGGTGATCAGCGGGAGGTCGAGGGCAGTGAGGATTCCCGGTTGTGCCGCCACTACGGCGGGGATGGCGTTGACGATGCGCATGGCGGTGGCGAGGAGGGTGGCGTGGTTGTGGTCGCCGTGTGGGCTCGAGGTGACCAGGTCGAGGGCGTAGCTGGGGTCGCCGGTGATCTCGACGCGGTAGGAGCCCTCGTGGTGGGCGGGTTGCGGCCAGTCCGGGCAGAGGTCGGAACGCAAACGGGTGACGTGCTCCAGGACGGTGACCGCTTTGTCGCCGACCATCCCTCGGACTTCGAAACGTAGTGCGGCAGCGGTACCTTCGGCGATATGGCCGGTCGCGATGTCGAAGGAATCAGGTGCCGGAACGCGTTCGTAGGTCTCGGTGACGGAGTCCAGGGTGACGCCGATACCCGCCGCGAGTTGACGCACCGTGCCACCCCAGGCCAGCGAAAGCACGCCGGGCTGTAGCAGCAACGGAATGTCTTCGAGCGGCCTGCCGAACCCCATGATGTCGAACATGACCTCACGATTGTCGTAACTCGCGTAGTCGACGATCTCGATGCACCGTAGCTGTTCGATGCTCAGGCAGGTTCCGGCGAGAGCCAGCGGCAACAGATCGTTGGCGAATCCGGGGTCGATGCCGTTCACCCATAGTGATGAATTCCCTTGGGCGGCAGCATCTTGCACCGGCTTCAACAACTCGTCCGGCAGCACACCGTAGGGGTATTGGAAGAACACCGGCGCGCAGGCGACAACATTGATCCCGGCGGCCAAAATCTTGCTGAGGTCCTGCACGGCCTCGAACAAGCGGTTATCGGTCATGGAGCAATAGACGACGCAGTCCGGCTTCGCGGCGAGGATCGCGTCGACGTCCGTCGTGGCGGTCACCCCGACCGAATGCTCTAGTCCGGCAAGGGTTCCCGCGTCGATCCCATCCTTCGCCGGGCCAGACACCCATACGCCCGCCAGTTCCAGGTCGGGATTGGCGATGATGCCCGCCAGCGCGTGCTTGCCGACATTGCCGGTACCCCATTGCACTACTGAATATGTCATGTCACAGATCCTGGATCGGGAGGGCGAGGTTCGGGGAGATCAGGCCGCCGTCGGGTTCGAGTATCTTGCCGGTTACGTATTTGCCCGCAGGGGAGACCAGATACAGCGCGGCAGCCGCAATATCCTCGGGGTCGCCGATGGTGTGCAATGGCGTCTTCGATTCCAGTTCGGCGCGCATCGCGTCATTGCCCGCCACGATTTCCAGCGACGAGGTGAGGATCGAGCCGGGCGCGATGGCATTCACCCGGATGCGCGGATTCAGGTCGAGCGCGGCCAGCCTGGTGTAGTGCGCGAGTGCCGCTTTGGCGGTGCCGTAGGCCGCGAACGCGCGGCCCGGCAACCGGCCCATGGTCGAGGTGATGTTGAGAATCGAACCACCACCGGAGGTTTCGAGAATTCGCGGTACCGCGGCGCGCACCAGGGCGTGCGCGTTTGTGACATTGAAATTGAATGCCTCGACCAGTGCTTCCGGCGTGGTGTCCAGCAGCGTGCACGGCATGGCCCCGCCCACATTGTTGACCACAATATCCAGCCGCCCGAACCGTTCGACGGCGGTTGCGGCGAGTGCGGCCGTTTCATCGATATCGCTCAGGTCCGCGGGCACCACGTGCGCCTGCCGCCCGACGGCGGTCACCTTCTCAGCGACCTCGTCCAGCTGACTCTTGGTGCGCGCGGCAATCACCACATCGGCCCCGGCCTCCGCGAAGGCGACGGCGATCGCCGCCCCCAAACCTCGGCCCGCACCGGTGACGATGGCCACCTGCCCGTCGATTCGGAACCGATCCAGAATCATCCCGCGCTCCGTCCCTCACCCGTATTGTCGAATATTCGACACGCTGTGTACTAATATTCGACATCGTAAGCCGTTCATTCACGCCGAACAAGGGGTTCGCCATGCCGGACCGGTCGCCTTCGCCACCGACCCGACGCGTCATCGACATCGTCGCGCTGCTCACGGACGCATCGGATCCGATCAGCGTCGCCGGCATCGCCGAGCGGCTCGATATCGCCCGCGCGACCGCGACCGCGATTCTGGCCGAACTGGATTCGGCGGGTTGGGTCGTGCGCGATTCGAATCGCGGCTACGTCATCGGACCGGCACTGGCAGGTCTGGGCACGTCCGCACTCCCCCATGGCGTCGGCGATGTCCTCGCCGCACTCGCGACCCGCACCGGGTGCGGCGCGACGCTCAGCCGCATCGAACCCGATCGGCTCACCGTCCTCGACGTCCGCCACGGCTCCGAACGGGTTGTGCCCGGAATCCCTGTCGGGCATCGCATTCCGCTGCAATTCCCCGCAGGCGCCAGTGTTATGCCATGGCGTGTGGCCGCGGAACAGAACACCTGGATCGCCGCCGCTCCCGAATCCGATCGCCGCACCGCCAGCACCTTGCTTGCCCTGGTCCGCGACCGTGGCGTCGCCCTCTTCCGCCCCCGTGGTGACGACGCGAGCCTGGTCGACCTACTCGCCGATCTACTGACCGCCGTCGGATCCGAACTGCTGCAACCACACCTGCGCACGCGGGTGCTGCGCCAGTTGGCGACCCTGACCGCCCGCCCCTACACCAAATCCGACTTGGACTCCGACGACGCTCTCCCCCTCAGCTATCTCGCCGCTCCCGTTTTCGACGCGGCGGGCATCCCCGCCTACGAGGTCCAACTCGGTCCGCTGCGCGCTACCACAACGAAAGCCGAACGCGACGAATACATCTCGGCCACTCTCGCCGCTGCCCAAGCTTTGACCGCGTCGGTGACCGACCGATAGGGCACGGCCCAGGCACGGGCCGGACGCACAGCATGTCGTTCAGCCGCCGGTCGAATTCTTGCTGACCCATCCGGCGATCTGCGTTCGGGAGGTGAATCCGAGCTTGGTGAGAATGTGGTCGACGTGGCTTTCGGCGGTCCGGATCGAGATCACCAATTCGCCCGCGATTCGCTTATTGCTGTAGCCGTCGGCGACCAGTCGGGCGACATCGCGTTCACGGCGGGTAAGAGTGTCTGCCGCAACAGGTTTCACCGCTTCCGTGACCGGACGAGGCCTGGTGTCGAGGGCATAGTCGACGGCCTCGTCCAAGCCGAGCGCGGCACCGGCATCGAACGCGGCGCGAAACTCCTTGTCTCCCATGGTCGTGCGCACCTGTTCCAGAATTTTGTCACCGACGGCCTGGGTCATCGCATGCGCGAGCCGCTGGGTGCTGCCGCGCCGGGCCGTCGACGCCGCGCCCATCAGACGAGCCGCACGGACTCGATCATCATCCGCCGCAGCGGCCCAGGCGAGCCCATCGAAACCCGATGCGATCCATACGCATCGATCGAAAAGCCGGAACAGTTCTATCGCCCGGCGCAGATCCCCGATCGCCGCGCTCTGCTCACCAGCGCGCCAATGATGCGTGCCGACCGCCCAATAGCCGAGCCCGCCGAGCAGCTGCGAGCCTTGCCGCGCGGTCTTCGCCAGGAACCGTTCGGCAAGCGCACCCGCGCGTGGATCGTCGAGCACCAGCGCGCAAACATAGGCGAACGCAAGGCTTTCCATCTCCGCGCCGTAATAGGCGCACTCGCGGGCGCGGTTCGCGGCCGTCTCGGCGATTTCGATGGCTCGGCGCGAATCTCCGACAGCGAACGCGAGCAGCGCCGACAACAGCGCCGCCTCCACCAGGACATCGGTCGCGGCCAATTCGGTGGCGATCTCGACGCACTCCTCGGCGAAGCCATCGGCCGCCGCCGTATCCGACAGCATCGCCGCGATGACCGACGCCGAGGCCAGCGCGCGCGCCCGGTCGATCGTATGCTCGGGGTTGATCTCCAGCGCCTCCAACAGCCACCGGTAGCCCTCCAGCAGAAACCGGTAGTGCTCCCAGAACGGTCGCAGCTCGGTCGCGATCTCGAGGGCCCGATACGCGCCCTCCGGGTCGGCGAGTGAGAATTGCAGTGCCGCACGCATATTCGCGTGCTCGCGCGTCACACCCCGGAACCAATCGACGTCCTTGCCACCCCAGTAGTCGGTGCGACCGCGCCGAGCGAGGCGGTAGTAGTAGTCGCGATGCCTGATGCGCACGGCGCGTTCGCCGCCGCGCGCCGTCAGCCCCGCGAGGGCAAACTGCCGCAGCGGCTCCAGCATCGTGTACCGGCCGGTGCCGTCGCTGTCGTGCCGGTGTCCGAGCACCGATTTCTCCACCAACCCGGTGAGGGCGTCCAGCAACGCACCCGGCGGATCGACCAGGCATACCGCCTCGGCGGCTTCCAGATCGAAACCGCCGGCGAACACCGACATTTGCTCCCACAGTCGCTGTTCGTCAGAGGTACACAGGTCGTAGCTCCACCGAATCGCGGCTTCCAACGTCTGCTGGCGTTCGGGCGCGGTACGCAGCCCGGTGGTCAGCAATCGCAGCGCGTCGTCCAAGCGCGTGAGGACCTGATCCGGGGTGAACATCCGCAGCCGCAGCGCCGCGAGTTCCAACGCCAGCGGAATACCCTCGAGCCGACGGCAGATCGCCGCCAGCGCGGCGCGGTTGGCGTCGGTGACTCGGAAGTCCGGGTTCGCGGCCGCCGCACGATCGATCAGCAACCGCAGCGCCTCGCTGTCGGATGCGGCGGCTACGGCGGAATCGTCATCGAGTTCCGGCACCGGCAGCGGCGCCACGGGCATGACCTGCTCGCCCGAGACACCGAGTGGCTCCCTGCTGGTCGCGAGAATCCGCACATCGGACGTGGCGGGAATGATCCGATCGGCCAGCGCGGCGCACGTCTCGATGAGGTGCTCGCAGTTGTCGAGAATCAGCAATAGGCTCTTATCGGCCAGAAAGTCGCTGAGCCCGGCCATACGTGCGTTGGTGTCATCGCGCAGTCCCAGCGTCTGCGCCACGCTCGACGCCACCAATTCCCCGTCGTTGACATGCGCCACCTCGACCAGCCACACGCCGTCCGGAAAAGCCCGCCGCACCACCTGTCCGACCCGGCGACTCAATCGCGTCTTCCCGACTCCCCCCGGCCCGGTCAGCGTCAGCAACCGCGTGCTGGCCAGCAACCTTCTGGCCGCGGCAACCTCCGCGCCACGCCCGACGAAGCTCGTGACCTCCGCCGGAAGGTTCCCTGAAACGTGCCGTACCACGCTGGATACCTTCGCACGCGCGGCACCGATAGTGGCCATTTTGCCGAAGATGTCGCATACGCGGAACGGCCCGCCCCGCCGAGTCCACGCATTCACGCGCCGCCCGCCGGTAGGCGTTCCCTATTGGCAAGGCGTATGCGAGGATTCGACGTTGCCGCTAGGAGATATGGCGAGGAAAACATGCCCACGATGACATTGACCCAGCACAACTTCGACACAACGATCGCCGATCATCCGATTGTTCTTGTCGACTGGTGGGCCGGCTGGTGCGGTCCGTGCCGCCAATTCGCGCCGGTTTACGAGGCGTCCGCAGAACTGCATCCCGAGATCGTGCACGGCAAGGTCGACACCGAGGCCGAGCAGGCGCTCACCGCATTGGCGCAGGTCGACCGTCTCCCGACCCTGATGGCGTTTCGCGATGGGCTGCTGGTGTTTTCGCGGTCCGGGTTCATGGCCCCTGACGCACTCGAAGAAGTGGTTCAGCAGGTTCGCTGGTTGGATATGGACAAGATCCGGCGCACAATGGCCGAACAATCCGGGACGCCGGAGCAGGATGCGGGGTCCTACGCGCCGAGCCTCACCTCGTCCGGGCGGCAGGCTGGGCTCGCCCCCGCATCAGATAACTATGGCTGGCCAGGTCTGTAACCCACATCGCGCCGACGTCACGGCCGGCTTCGCCCCTCATCATCGGGTTCGTCCGGAATATCGGGAATTTCGAATGCCATGAGCTCGTCGACTCGCGCCATGGCCTGGTCCATGGTGGATTCGATGTCATCCATTACCGTGAGGCCGTCGAGCAGCCCTTCCAGTTCCCGGCGGGTCGTCTCCAATTCCGCGATCGCTGGGTCGACGGGAAACCACGCCACTCCGTCACGCCACCACCGATCGCCGTCGATCCACGCCCACATGACATCCCGAACCAGTACCGCGTCGGGGGTATAGACCTGGAACACCTCATCCCCCGAACCCGCGCGATATTCGAGCTCATAGACGCCGTCGGGCAGCAGCCGAGCCCGGATGTGGTCGTGGTCGCCGCGACTGACGGTGAGAAAAGGACACCCAGGGTCGGGTGGCGCACTGAGCAGGTCGTCGAGCAGAGGGCCCGTCAGGTGCGGCACCGTAGCCCCGTCGCCTGTACGGACATGCACGTCGTCGTGCCGATCCGGGTCGTCACTCACCTGCGCCAGTCTGCCTCACGCCCCACCGATCCGAACCGACGGCGGTATGCGGGCTATCGGCGAAGGAACTCCAGGGTGACACGTTCGAAGGCCGCCTTCGCCTCGAACATCACCCAATGCCCGCACTTGGGGAAGACATGGAGTTCGGCGTTGGGGATCAGGCGCATCGGCATCAACGCCATATCAGGCGGGCACTGTCGATCGTCGCCGCCCCAGGCGAGCAGGGTCGGGCATGTGATCGTGTGCATCGTCGACCAATACGGCGGAGTATCCGACGTTGCGAGGAATTGTTGTTGCCGTGCAAACGCTTCGGACCCGTACATCATCTTCAACGTCTGTTGCGCGGCGGGATCGACGGCCGCCTGCCAGCGTTCCTCGATCAGATCCTCGGTCAGCAGCTTCGGGTTGTGGATCATGCAATTGAGCCAGCGAACCAGCTTCTCGCGACTCGGGCCGTCGGCGAATTCCTGCAACAGCCGGGTGCCTTCACTCGGACTCGGGCTGAAAACGCCCTCCCCGATCCCGCCGATCGTCACCAGTTTCTCGACCCGCGCCGGATGCTTCATGGCAATGTTCGCGCCGACTACACCGCCCATCGAATTACCGACCAGCGCAGCCGATTCGATGCCGAGCGCATCCATGAACCGCAGCACCGCCGAGCCCGCCGACAGCACGGGGTGACCCCCCACCGGATCACTCACGCCGAACCCGGGAAATTCGAGGACGTAGCAGTGGAAGTGCTCGGCGAAGACCCCGAGATTGCCTCGGAAGTTGCGCCAGCCGTTGACTCCGATCCCCGATCCGTGCAGGAGAATGAGCGGCGGCCCGGTGCCTGCCTCGTGATAACGCAGCACCCCCTTGTCGGTTGCAACCTCGCGCTTCGTCCCGTCGTATGTCACGTCCACACCATCACACTAGAACACGTTTCAGTCTTGTCACGAACCCGGCCGATGAGTTTCGCGGGGCCGATCGGTCAGGCCCCGCGGACACGACATTTCACCGCACCGTTATCGTTGCCGCGCACAACGACGTGCTCACCCAACTCTTCGACACCTTCCTACCGCGACTGCGCCAAGCACCTCACCGGTGCCATCGCCGAGCGAAACCCCACGGCCGCAGCGGAATTCAGCCGTTCCCACCTATCCACCCCGAAGGAGGCATTCACGTGAGGCACGCACCCGTCCTCGAACTGACCGATGTGACATTCCGGCGCGAGGGCAAACAGATAATCGATGGAATCTCCCTGACGGTGCGCGCGGGCGAGCACTGGGCTCTACTCGGCCCCAACGGCGCGGGCAAGAGCACCCTGCTCGACTTCTGCGGCGCGGTCACGTTCCCGACCTCGGGCACTGTGCGCGTGCTGGACAATCAACTCGGCCGCGTCGAGCTGGCTACCCTGCGCCACGGGATCGGCCATGTCAATCCCCGGCATCCGCTGCAGTATCCGCTGACGATCCGCGACGTCGTCCTCACCGGCATCACCGCAACCATCGACACACCGATGAGGTGGAGCCCCACCTCCGACGAACTGCGTCGCGCCGACGCGATGATCGAGACCGTCGGCCTGAAGGGCAAGGCCGACGACACCTGGCCGACGCTGTCGCAGGGCGAACGGGGCCGGTGCCTGATTGCCCGCGCTCTCGTCGCCGAACCCCGTCTGCTGTTGCTCGACGAACCGTCCACCGGCCTGGATGTCGCGGCGCGCGAACAACTACTGGAAACCATCGACACCCTCGGCGAAACCCATCCGGATGTCGCGTCGATCCTGGTCACCCATCATCTCGAAGAACTCCCGAGCACCACCACGCACGCTTTGCTCATCGCCGACGGCCGCACCGTCGCCAGCGGTCCTGCCCGTGAAACCGTCACCACCGCAAACGTCACCGCCGCCTTCGACCACCCCGTCGAGGTCCGCCACGACGACGGCCGCTGGACCGCCCGCGCCGCGCCAGCGCCAGCGCATGGTCGACACCGACGGGTTCCAGCTGATCAAACCCAGCAACCAAGCGAGTTCCTCCCCACGCGCGCCGCCGATTGCGCCGAGTTCAGGCACGCCACCGAACTCACCAGCAACATGGCCGAACAGGGCCTTCCGCTCGCGCGCGGCAGTGCGATGGAGCCGATGCCCAACCCCTGAACTCAGGTCTCGCACCGCAAAACTAATGTTCAGCGCGCGCAATCCCCGACGCTCGCGCTTCCGCTTCGGCGAGTTCCTTCAAGGTGCGCAACTGTTTGCGCATCATGAACACGTCACCCAACGCCAACACTCGCGCCACCGGACGTGGTCCAACGAAACGCACCCTGACGACAAGACGGGTCCCCACCCCGTTCGGCCGCACCGCGTAGGTGGCACACGCCGTTCCCGCGACCAGGGTGATATGGCTGCCGAGTACAAACGACACCAGCTCGAACTGGGACATGAACCGTTGCCCCACCGCGAGTTCGGTGAGTGCCGGATCGCGTTCGCGCGGGCTGCGACGCCCGAGACGGTCGAGCAGGTCGTAGCTATAGGGCGCTACCCGCAGCTGACACAGCCAGGCGTACAACACATTCGGCGGGGCATCGACACTGATGGCCCGGTCCGCCTGCAACCCACCGGGTCTCAGCTCGTCACACGGCAGCGGCTGTTCACATTCGGCCTCGGTGGCGCCCCAGCACAGCCGCGCGGTCATGTCGCGGCCGCGATCCGGCGCAGCATCGCGCGCACCGCGAGCCGATGGCCACCGGTGCCGACCACGAGCGCGCGATAGATCTTTCCGTGCGGGCCGGGGAATTCTCCCCAGCTCCGCGCGCGCAGCCGGGTCCGGCTCGGGGTCGGTTCATCGAGTTCGAAGACGAGCGCGTACCTCGAGAACCAGTGCCGCCCCCGCAAGGCGAGGCGAGCGGGCGGTTCGGCGGCATCCACCTCGAAACCGATCGGCGCGGTCGACGAGTCGGCCGGGTCCTTACAGACAATTTTCAGCAACGCCTGCCACACCTCCCCCCGGCTCGCGTCGACAGATGTGGCATGCTCATCGATATAGGGTAATCGCTCCATATGGAAGGAACGTACTAGTACATGGCCCCGCCCCGCAAGCACGACACCGATGTGATCCTCGACGCGGCACGCACCCTGGTGCTGGCCGAGGGGCCCCGCGCTGCCAGCGTCGCGGCAATCGCGGCGGCCAGCGGCGCGCCCGTCGGCACGCTGTATCACCGATTCGGCAATCGAAACGGCGTACTCACCGCCGCGTGGCTGCGCGCGCTGGAACGCTTCCAGGCCGGTGTACTCGCTGCCACCGGCCATCCGGATCCGGTCGAGGCGGGTGCCGAGATGACGGTGGCCGCCGTCCGATTCGGCCGCGAATTACCCAGCGACGCAAGGCTTTTGCTGAATCTGCGCGTCAGCGATCTGCTCGACGGCGGCCCCGATGCGGATTTCCGCGCTCGCCTCGCGGGTATGAACGCCCCACTCATCGAGCACCTGCGCCGCCTCGCTCGTGACCTCTTCGGCCGCGACGGCAATCGCGAGATCGACGCCATCAGCCGCGCAGTCGTCGATCTCCCCTACGCCGCCCTGCGTCGACACGCCCACGCACCGGAACTCCCGGACTGGCTCGAGACCGACCTCGCCGAGGCCGCTCGCACACTGCTGTCGTCCTACCGACGCTGAGCTACCGCGATCACCACGTACCCCAACCGCTCAGCGCTGTCCCACGACCAGGTCGGGCGTGAGTTCATCGAGACCATCGATGACATCGTCGGCCAGCGCGAGCGCATCGGGCGCGGGCGGGTACTCCGGGCGCGGGGCGGCGATCACCCGCATTCCCGCCGCATGTGCCGCACGCAGGCCATTGCTCGAATCCTCAACCGCGGCGCACTCGGTGGATTTCTGCCGCAGAAAGCCCGCGACAGCCACATAGACGTCCGGCGCGGGCTTACCCCGATCGACTTCTTCCGTCGAGAAGGTCACGTTGAAGAATTCGATCAAACCGGTCCGGCCGAGGACCACATCGATCAGCGTCCGCGGCGAGGAGCTGGCCACGCCGAGCGGCCAGTGTTCGCTCATCCGCTGCACGGCATCGACCGCGCCCGGCAGCAAGGGGACTCCCCGGCTGTAATGCGCGGCCATCCGCTCGATCACGTCGTCGGCGACGGTGTCGGGCGTCTCGCCGACACCCAATTCGCCGCTGAGATAGTCCGACCATTCCCCGGTGCTCATACCCATCAGCCGCTGCTGCGTATCGGGGAGCCAACGCCCACCCTTCTCGGCGACGTAGTCGCGCCGCACGCGCTCCCATACCGGCTCGGAATCGATCAATACGCCGTCCATATCAAAGATGACAGCCGTAATATGCATCGGGGCATAGCCTTTCGCCATCCGCGCCGCCGAGCGCCGATCGGATCGATCGGCGGCCGGGACTCTCGGGTTCTTCGGAAGACCTGATGGACGAGCATCGTAACCGCACCTGTGCGGTACTCGAATCGCATGTCCCGTGAACCGAGCGGGAAATGGCCCCGCAGGACGAGCATCCCCCGGGCAACCGATAACTTGTTCTGTATGAATGAACCGCAGGCCGACGACTCGCTGCCCAACGAGCAGCACCACGAGGGCGGGTTCCGACCGATGTCAGAGCTGATCAACGCGCACGAGCTGGGCATCGACACCACCCGTGGCGGCCCGCACCACGGCGAATTCATCGAACAGGTGCGCGGTCTGATGGATCGCGCGCGGCTGGCGTGTCCGACCGACGAGCTGGCGCTCGAGACGATCGGCATCCTGGAGAAGCTCAACGATAAGCTGGACGCGGCGATCGTGGACGAATGGTCCACCCCCACCTGGACCAGGATCGACCTGCCCGCGCGCGGGAACGTTACGCTGCCGCCGTTCACGATCGATCACGCTGACCCCGACGGAGTCCAGGCGCGGATCACCTTCCGAACCTTCCATCTGGGCGGCAACAACGCCGCTCATGGTGGACAGGTGGCCACCGGTTTCGATGACCTGCTCGGCATGGCCGCCGCAATCCACGCGGGCGCGGTGACCAGAACCGCGTCACTCACCGTGGACTACCGCTCCATCACCCCGTTGAACACCGAACTGACGGTGCGCTCCTGGGCCGAACGCCAGGAAGGTCGCAAGGTCTTCGTGCGTGCGACCCTGCACGACGGCGACCGTCTCTGCGCCGAGGCACACGGGCTGTTTATCGTGCTCAGACCCGGTCAGCCCTGACGCGATAGCTTACCCGGGCCGGGAAACCGGTGGGCCGCAGCATTATCCGGCCCACCGGAGTATTTCATCTACCCGGGAAGTGCTCGCTGCGATACTCCGCGAAACGCGCGTCGACCTGCTCGCTGGTCAACCCGAAGTCGGCCAGCGTGTAGCGATGAGTGGGCCGCGCGGCACCAGAGGTGGTCTCCGAATGCAGTGCCGCCATGGCGGATTCGGCCTCCTGACTCAATGACAGGTCGAAATGCCGGTAGATCGAGGCGACCGTGCCGATCGGATCCGCTACGAAGTCGTCGTAGTACACGTCGCAGAACTGAGCGGCGTTGTGCCGCTTGCGATCAGAGAGAAAGTGGTCGGCTCCCCTGGCCCACAGGTCCAGCTGTGCCGAACCGACAACGGGTCCGCGAAACTTCTCCGACCAGCCCGCCGAGGCTTGCTCATTGAGGCTGCACACCGAGCCGATGATGGTGCGCGGATCGCGATGCATCTGGATGACCAGCGCGTCCGGGTATACCTCGAAGATCGCGTCCAGGGCGAACAAATGACTCGGATTCTTGAGCACCCATCGGCGGCCGGCATCGGGCAGCCCGATCAGCTGTAGGTTGCGCCGGTGCCTGCGATAGGCCTCGGTCCAGTTCCGCTCGCGCAGCCATTCGGAATAGCCGGGCAGGAATCCGAGGCATTCGTAGGACACCGACATCGCCGACTGGCGCAACAGCTGCCAGCACTCCTCCACCTGATCGGCCGAAATGTGGTGCACGCCCATGAATTCCGGATGCTCCACATGATGCTTCTCGAACGCGGACTCGATGCGCTGATACACCGGGTTGTCCGCCCAGGTCTCGCGCGGCGGACGCGGCTGAGGCATCTCGGTCAGCCACATTTCCAGTCCCTGGTGCGCCGGGTCGGCGTTGAGCAGCCGGTGCACCGCCGTCGTCCCCGAGCGCGGCAGCCCGGTGACGAAGATGGGCCGCTCGATCGCCACCTCGGCATGTTCCGGAAACCGTTGCCACGCAGATTCACTGAGCAGCCGCGCGATCAACGCACCGCGCAGGAAGGCCCGATTCACCTTGTTGCCGAACGGCGTCAGCTCCGCGTCCTTCGCATAGGACTCGAGTAGCACCTGGAGCCCTTCGCGATAGCCGTCGTCACCGAAATCGTCCAGCCCGACGACCTTGGTCGCCGAAGCATGCAGGTCATCGATGGTGCCGACGTCGCCCCTGCCGATCACAGTCATTTTCTGGTCCCCTCAGTGGTGATATTCGCCTGCGTTGACATCCAGACACGACCCGGTGATCGCCCGCGCCAGTTGCGAGGCGAAAAAGACCACGGCGTCGGCGATCTCGTCGGGTTCGGGTAGCTTTCGCAGATCGATGGTCGCGGCGGTTTCGGCGTATACCTCCTCGGAGGTGATGCCGCGCTGCTCGGCGAGGTAGTTGAAGTACCACTTCAGGTTGTCGGCCCAAATATATCCGGGGGCCACGGAATTCACTCGAATGCCTTCAGGACCGAGTTCGGTGGCGAGGCTCTGTGCCAAGGCGAGCAGGCTCGCCTTGGCCATCTTGTATGGCCCGAATGTGCGCCGCGAATGCCGCAACACCGCGGAATTGATCATCACGACCGAACCCTTCGACTCGGCGAGCGCGGGCACGAACAGCCGCGTCAACCGCAGCGCGGCAAGCACATTCGTCTCGAATCCGGCGCGCACATCGTCCAGGTCGACGGTGGCGAGATCGGTGATCGGCGGGATAGCGAAGGCATTGTTCACCAGCGTGTCGACCCGGCCGAACGCGCTGCCCGCCGTCTCGACCAGATTCGTCACCGCCGCTTCGTCGTTGATGTCGGTCGGCACCACCACGGCGCGCCTGCCGAGTTCGGTCACCTCCTTCGCAACCTCGACCAATCGCGATTCGGTGCGCGAAGCCAGCACCACGTCGGCCCCGGCACGCGCGCTCTGCACCGCGATGGCACGGCCCAGACCCGGTCCCACCCCGGAAACCACAACGACCTTGTCCTGCAACAACATCAGCCCAACATCCTTTCCGACACGGCGACTTGCCGCGCCGCGATCCGCGCTCGCCACTGCTCGGGCGAGACCCGAGCCTGCTCGTAATACGGCAATCGCTCCGATAGTTCCGCGACTGACACCACTTCGACCGTCGGCCCGTCTTCGGGCTTCATCTCCCGCGCCAAGCGCTGCCAGCGAAATTGCAAATACCCGCGGGCATGTCCGGTGCGTTCGATCCAGTTCTCCAGGCCAGGATCACGCTCACTCACGACGAGCCGGATCATCCCGTCGGGATCCACCCGCGCCTGGTCCGCGGTGAGGCTGGTCTGGTGGTTGATGTAGTCCAGCGACAGATACCACATGCTGCCCAGCTGGAAGCCCTGATACGGCGCATCCGATTTCGGCACCGTAATGATCATGACCTGATCGTCGTCGAGTTCGTAGTGTCCCACCGAGGAAAACTGGGTGGTGAGCCCGCCCGGGGTCGATCTTGGTTCGGTCATCGTATTGACCGGCAGGTTGAGGTAGAACCAATTCGGGAAGGCGAGGAAGGTATTCAGTCGCGACACCAGAATTTTGCCCGCGGCACCGAAACGCTTGGTCAGCAGGTCCTTCGTCAGCGGCGGCGGCGCGTCACCGATCCGGTCCACTCGCTGAATACGGACCGTGCCCGGCCTTTCGGTGGCCCAATCGCTATAGACCTCGCGGATCACGAGCATGGCCGAGTCGGGCGCGAGATGCACGTATCCGGGGCGTGCCTCGCCGGGACCGAGGCGTAGTACGTAGGTCCCGTCGGCGGCGACATCGATCGAGCGATCGTCGAATGCGGTGAGGCTATCGGGCACGTCCACGGGTGAGTAGTCGCCGTTGAGCACCTGGAAACTCAGGTCGCGGGTGGTGCCGCGGGTTCCGGTCACCACATAATCGGCGTCGGGGCGCAGGTACGAATGAAAGTAAAGCGTATCGGGATTATCGAGGCCCATTTTCGTGTAGGGCCCGGTGGATTGGACGAAGAACGGAAAGTCACGCTCATAGGCCCATGCCATTTGGATGGCCGCGCGAATGCTGCCCGCGAGATAGTCGTAACCCTCGACGAGATCCTGTTCGGTCCGAATATGTGGCGCATCGGCGATGATCTGCTCGGCGGTGGCGATGGCGTCCGCGAACGGCTGTGTCAGCAAGAGGCTTCTCCGAGGTAGTGTTCCAAATACGTACCGCTCTGGTACATTTCAATATGAGAAATATTAGAACGTGTTCTAGGAGTGGTCAATGGTTGCCCGCAGATCCGCCCCCACCGCGCGGGTGGTCCAAGTGCTGGACTTCTTCGTCGAACAGCACGGCAAGCGCTTCGGCCTGTCCGAACTTGCCCGCGAGCTGGACCTGGCGAAACCGACCTGCCTGGGCATCCTCACCGAACTGAGCGCGGGCGGCTACCTGGTCCGCGATTCCCACACGCTCACCTACGGCCTCGGGCCCGCGCTCATCGCCGCAGGGCGGGTCGCGCAGGACAGCTTCGCAATTTCCGCCATCGCTCGCACCGAATTGGCGAAACTCAGCACCGAATACCGCACCACCTGCACCGCGTCGGCGGTGATCGGTGATCAGATCGCGATACTCGAGAGCACCGGCCCCGGCCTGGTAAAAGTCGGCGCGTCCTACCTATTCGCACCGCCGGTCGGGCTGATGTACGTGCTGTGGGACACCGACGCGGCGTTCGACGCCTGGCTGGCGAAGCCGGCGACGGTGCCGCTGCGACAGGATGTGGCGCGGCTGCGGCAGATCGTCGCGGAGTGTCGTGCTCGCGGATACCTGATCGAGAGCCTGACCGCCGCAGGTCGCAGGCTGTATTCACTACTGTCCGGCGTCGCCGCCCGCGACCTGCCCGAGGAGCTGCGCGAACTCGTCGGCGAACTGGTGACCAGCCTCGGCGAACGGGTGTACCTCGGCGCCGACCTTCGACCACGGAAGGAACATCCAGTCAGCCTGCTCGCCGCACCCACCTATGACTATGACGGACGGCAGAACATGGTGCTCACCATGTATGTCGGCGCGGCCATCACCGGCGCCGAAATCGCCCGTCGCGGAACCGTTCTCATCGCCGCGGCCGATGCGGTTACCGAGTCCTCCGGCGGGCGCAAACCGCACTCACCACAGAAACGTCCCATCGGCCATCCCATTGACCATGACCAAAACGTGTTCTAGTTTTATGATGTGAGCCAGTACGCAAAGTCGACGGCGAGCACCTACGAGCTGCCGCATCTTGACGCGCTCGAGGCCGAGTCGGCACACATATTCCGTGAAGTCGCAGCGACATTCGAGCGGCCGGTGTTGTTGTTCTCCGGCGGCAAGGACTCGGTGGTTATGCTGCACCTGGCGGCAAAGGCATTCTGGCCCGCACCGTTGCCATTTCCCGTTATGCATATCGACACCGGACACAATTTCGACGAAGTGATCGACTATCGCGACCGGACCGTCGAACGGCTCGGCCTGCGGCTGGTTATCGGCCGGGTGCAGGACGACATCGACGCGGGCCGGGTAGCCGAGGAAACCGGGCCACGCGCCTCCCGGAACCGCCTCCAGACCAGCACCCTACTGCGCGCCATCCGGGAGCAATCCTTCGACGCGGTTTTCGGCGGCGCTCGCCGCGACGAGGAGAAGGCCCGCGCGAAGGAACGCGTATTCAGTTTCCGCGACGAATACGGTCAGTGGGATCCACGTAATCAGCGACCCGAACTCTGGAACCTCTACAACGGGCGCCACCGCGCGGGCGAACACATTCGAGTGTTCCCGATCTCCAATTGGACCGAGCTCGATATCTGGCATTACATCGCCGCCGAAAAGATCGAACTGCCGCCCCTGTACTACGCACACCGCCGCCCGGTGGTGCAACGCGACGGAATGCTGTTGGCGCACACCCGTTTCCTCGAACTGCTCGACGGGGAAGCGCCGTACGAGACGACGGTGCGATTCCGAACCGTCGGCGACGCAACGTGCACCGGCTGTGTGGAATCAATGGCCACCACCCCCGATGAGGTGGTCACCGAGGTCGCCGCCACCCGTGTCACCGAACGCGGCGCGACGCGCGCCGATGACCGAATTTCCGAGGCAGGCATGGAAGACCGCAAACGAGAAGGCTACTTCTGATGACGACCACCCTCCTGCGCCTTGCCACGGCGGGCAGCGTCGACGACGGCAAATCCACCCTGATCGGGCGGCTGCTTTTCGACTCCAAGACGATCTTCACCGACCAGCTGGCCGCCGTAGAACGCACCAGCCGCGATCGCGGCGACGACTACCCGAACCTTGCCCTGCTCACCGACGGTCTGCGCGCCGAACGCGAACAGGGCATCACCATCGACGTCGCGCACCGCTACTTCGCCACGCCCCGACGGAAATTCATCATCGCCGATACGCCGGGCCATATTCAGTACACCCGCAATATGGTCACCGGCGCTTCGACCGCTGATCTCGCGCTCATCCTGGTGGACGCGCGCAAGGGCATCGTCGAACAAACCCGGCGGCATGCCTTCTTGACGAGCCTGCTCGGCATCCCCCACCTGACGCTCTGCGTGAACAAAATGGATCTGGTCGACTGGTCGCAACAGCGCTACGAGGAGATTCGCGACGAATTCGCCCAATTCGCAACCAAACTCGATGTCGTCGATTTGACCTTCATCCCGATGTCGGCCCTGACGGGTGACAATATCGTGCACCGCGGGGCCAGCATGCCGTGGTATGAGGGGTCTCCACTGCTGCATCATCTGGAGGAGGTGCACATCGCCTCCGACCGCAATCTCATCGACGCGCGGTTCCCGGTCCAGTACGTCACCCGCCGGCATGCCGAGGATTTCCGCGGCTACGCGGGTACTGTGGCCGGCGGCGTCTTCAAACCCGGCGACGACGTGACCGTGCTTCCATCCGGATTCAACAGCACGGTCACCGCGATCTGGGGGCCGGGCGGCACACCCGTCGCCGAGGCTTTCCCACCGCAGGCGGTGACCATTCAGCTCGCCGACGAAATCGATATCGCCCGTGGCGATTTGATCTGCCGCCCGGCCAATCGGCCACACGCCGATCGCGATCTCGATGCGATGGTGTGCTGGTTCAGCGAGGAGTCCGCGCTCACGCCGGGCGCCACCTACACCATCCGGCACACCACCCGGACCGCCACCGTCGAGGTGCACAGCCTCGACTACCGCCTGGATGTCAACACGTTGCACCGCGACGAGGCTGCGGAATCGTTGTCGCTCAACGAGATCGGACGTATACAGCTGCGCAGTCGCCAGCAACTGCTTTTCGATCCGTACCGGCGAAACCGCAGTACCGGCAGTTTCATCCTCGTCGACGACACCACAAACAACACCGTGGCCGCGGGCATGATCACCGGTCCCAGCCTGCCCTCCTCACGGGTGGTCTGGCACTCCACCGCCGTGGGGCGGGACGAACGCGCCACGCGCGGCATGACCGTTTGGCTGACGGGCTTGTCGGGCTCCGGAAAATCCACGGTGGCAGTGGAACTCGAACGCCGACTCATCGCGGCGGGCCGCCCTGCCTTCCTCCTCGACGGCGACAACCTCCGCCACGGCCTCAACGCCGACCTCGGCTTCGACGCCGCGGACCGGGTCGAAAACGTCCGGCGCGTCGGCGAAGTCGCCCGCCTCTTCGCCGAAGCCGGTGTGCTGGCAGTAGTTTCGCTAATCAGCCCGTACCAGGCCGACCGCGATCGCGCCCGCGCCGCGCATGATGCGGCGGGCATCGCGTTCGTGGAAGTCTTCGTCGACACTCCACTGGAAATCTGCGAATCCCGCGACCCCAAGGGCATGTACGCCAAAGCCCGCGCGGGCGAAATCCGCGGCTTCACCGGCATCGACGCCCCCTACGAGAAGCCCACTGACGCCGAGCTGATTTTGCGGCCCACCGACGGCGATCCCGCGGCGATGGCGACGGCCATCCTCGCGAGGCTCGCAGACCTGGACTGACCGTGAGACCGGCTCGAATCACCCCGAGCCGGACCAGGCGCTGAGCGCACACCGGTCGGGAAAGGCAAAATTCTGGGTCTGTCAGCGCGGTTGCGGGTCCAGCCCCAAGATGACCATGAGCACGTCACGCAACCGATCGACATCGCCTCTGATGCCCGTCACCGCATCCTGATACAGGAACGCTTCGATGAGGCGGACCAGCGCATAGGCGAAGGTGGGGGTGTCGACCCGCTGCTCGTAACCCTCTGCTATGGCGGCGTCGATCAGTTCCGCGACGGTGGCGACAACCCTGGGCTGCACCGGCCCATCGCTGGTAGTGATGATCCGGCCCGCAGTGGCCTGCTCGGTCGCGATGAAGTACCGGTAGGGCTCGCTGCGCGCGAGCCAACGCGACACCTGGTCCAGCATCGACAGCACCCGGTGCGCGCCGACTCCGGTACTGCGGCTGCGCGCCGCCTCGACAATTCGCTGAAATTCCGACACCATAACCGCGCCGAGTAGACCGTCGCGCGAGCCGAACCAGCGATAGACGGTCGCACGCGAGAGGCCGAGTTCGGCGGCGATCGCCTGCACGTCCACGCGCATCGAGGCCAGAAATTGCGCGGTCGCCGCGGCCAGCACCTGATCTTGGGTCGCGGCAGCGGGCCGCCCGACAGATCGGGTGGCGCCGGCGGCGGAGGTCATCCCAGCCCTGGGATAGATTCGCGACACATGCATAGTAACGTACCAAATAGACCCGGGTGAGCATCGCCTTCGCCCAAAACCTCGGCAGTACCCGCGAGAGGATTTGCCCGTGCGCTCGACGTTGTTCTCCCGTAGAGACCTCGACTTCCTGCTCTATGAGTGGCTGCGGGTCGAGGAACTCACCTCGCTGCCGCGATTCACCGAGCATTCCAAAGAGACCTTCGACGGCTTCCTCGACCTGTGCGAGGACCTGGCAACCCGGTACTTCGCCACACACAACAAGCGCAACGACACCAATGAGCCGACCTTCGACGGCGAACGGGTCACCATCATCCCGGAGGTGAAGGCCGCGATCGAGGCGTTCACAAAGGCCAACCTGGTCGGTGCCGCGATGGATGAACAGATCGGTGGGCTGCAACTGCCCGCCGCCCTGGAAGCGGCCGGGTTCGCCTGGTTTCAGGCGGCCAACGTCGGCACCGCCGGCTACCTGTTCCTGACCGTCGGCAACGCGAATCTCCTTGCCGCGCACGGAACCCCGGAGCAGGTCGACCGTTTCGTCAAGCCGATGGTCGAGGGGCGATTCACCGGGACTATGTGCCTGTCCGAGCCGCAGGCGGGTTCCTCACTCGCCGACATCGTCACCCGCGCCGAACCCCGATCCGATGGCACCTACCGGCTTTTCGGTTCGAAAATGTGGATCTCCGGCGGCGATCACGAACTGACCGACAATATCGTACATCTCGTGCTCGCCAAGATTCCCGGCGGTCCGGCCGGAACCAAGGGCATCTCTCTGTTCATCGTCCCCAAATTCCTGGTGCGCGACGATGGTTCGCTCGGCCCGCGCAATGATGTCGCGCTGGCCGGACTCAATCACAAGATGGGCTACCGCGGCACCACGAACACGGTGCTGAATTTCGGTGAGGGAAAGCAGACTCCCGACGGGCTGCCGGGCGCGGTCGGGTACCTCGTCGGTGAGGCGCACCGCGGACTGTCCTACATGTTCCACATGATGAATGAGGCGCGCCTCGGAGTGGGCCTCGGCGCAACGGCATTGGGCTACACCGGGTATCTCAAATCCGTCGAGTACGCCAGGCAGCGCAAACAGGGACGCGCCGTCACCGCGAAAGACCCTGGCGCGCCACAGATCCCGATCATCGAACACACCGACGTCAAACGAATGCTGCTGGCGCAGAAGTCCTATGTCGAGGGCGCGCTCGGACTACTGCTGTACTGCAATCGGCTCGTCGACCTGGAACACACCAGCACCGATCCCGAGACCAAACATGCCCACACACTGCTGCTGGAGATCCTGACCGGCGTCGCCAAGAGCTGGCCGTCGCAGTGGTGCCTGGAAGCCAACAACCTCGCCATCCAGGTGCACGGCGGCTACGGCTATACCCGCGAATACGATGTCGAACAGCACTACCGCGACAATCGGCTCAATCCGATCCACGAGGGCACCCATGGCATCCAGGGCCTGGACCTATTGGGCCGCAAGGTAACCCAGCACGATGGCGCCAGCCTCCGACTGCTCGCCGCGCAGATCGAGCAGACCGTGCTCGCCGCCAGCGACGCGGGTGGCGAATGGACCGAATTCGGTAGTCAGCTCGACGCGGTCTGGCAACGTCTACTCACCGTCACCGGCTGGATGTTCGGCTCCGGCGATATCGCCGCGGCCATGGCGAACTCCAGCATCTACCTGGAGGCATTCGGCCACGTCGTGCTCTCCTGGATCTGGCTCGAGCAGGCCCTTGCCGCGCACGGCCGCGACGGCGATTTCTATGAGGGAAAGCGCGCGGCGGCGCGCTATTTCTTCCGATACGAACTCCCCAAGACCGAACCACAATTGGATCTGCTGGAGCTGATGGACCGCACCGCATTGGACATGCGGGACTCCTGGTTCTGATTCGCATACGTATGCCACAGCGGAAAGTACTTATAGACGACTGATTCGGCACCCATGGCTTGCCACATAACGTAGTTCTCGTCAGCAGGAAAGACAGAGAAACCGCAGGTCAAACGCCATGGAGGACATCATGAACGAGCTCGTCGCACAGTACCTGGAAGTCTGGAACACCACCGACGCCGTTGCCCGCAGGACCGGTATCGAGGCCGTCTTCACCAGCGGCGCGACCTATGTCGACCCGCTCGCCGCGGTCGCCGGGCACGACCAACTCGATGCCGCCATCGCCGGGGTGCAAGCCCAGTTCCCCGGTTGGGTTTTCACGCTCGCCGGTCCGGTTGACGCCCACCACAATCAGGTGCGTTTCACCTGGGAGCTCGGCCCCGCCGATGGGCCTGCCGTCGTGGTCGGTTTCGACGTCGCGGTTATCGAGGGCGGTCGTATCGCCAACGTCTACGGCTTCCTCGACAAGGTCCCGGCCGCTGCCTGATCTTCCGTCCCTGAAACTGTTGCACCAGAAGGAAAAGCAGTCATGACAACCACTGCCCCCACCTCCATGTCCGCGTTACTCGCCCCCGGCCAGCGCCTGCTCCGAACATCCTTGCGCCTGGATGCGGTCGTCACCGGCGTCAACGGCCTTGCCTACCTTGCGCTTTCGGGCCCGCTGGAATCGCTGCTCGGTCTCGATACCGAGATCGGCATCCCGATCGGAATCTTCCTGACCGTCTACGGCATCGCGGTGGCGCTGGTCAGCATGCCGAAGACGATCGATACCAAGGTCGCCGGCGTTATTGCCACCAGCAATGTTGCGTGGGTGGTGGTCAGCCTCGCCGCCCTACTCGGGGGCGGCCTCGACCTCAACGTCGTCGGCTCGATCTGGACCGTCGCGCAAGCAGCCGCTGTCGGCGGTTTCGCGGCCCTGCAGTACCTGGGAATCCGCAGGGCCCGCTGACTCGGCGGCAACGACGATCCCGCGACCACGCGGCATCGGCACCGACTGATGCCGCGTGGTCGACTGCGCGAACGGACCCGGCCCGCGCGAACCCGGTCACAGCCTGATCCTACGAAATCCGTGTCGGCGCGAGATCGACGTCGGCGGGAGGTCGTAGGCGCCGCAGTGTGCCATCGAAGCTGGGTCGTCGGTGTACACGGTGCGCTGATCCGGTGCGAGCGCCAGCCCTTCCGAGCGCGGCACCGGCGACCAGCTCACCTCGACAGTTCCGGAATCATGCCGATAGCGACTCAGGCCCTTCGACGGGCCGCCCTCGGTTCCTACCCGAGTTGTCAGCAGATCTCCGTCGGGCAGGCGCGGTACACCATTGCCCGCGAACTCGGTCGGCGGTGTCAGCTGGTCGGTAGTGGTCGAACCACAGACCGCGTCGATGGCTCCGCCGTAGCGGCGCCTATCCGAGGCATTACTTGCGCATGCCTCCGACGCCACTGAGCGAATCCGGGCGTCGAGTATGGGGCCCGGCGTATGCCAACCGGGTTCGCGATGTCGATTTATCCAGAAGTTATCCGCACCCTGTTTTCGCAGGCAGGGGTGCCGATTCGGTGCGGTTCGGCGGGCCGCGGACGCGTGTCTTAATTCTGCGTTGCATGCCGAGACACTGTACGGTTGCCCGGATGTAACGGGGGATTCTCGGAAGCATGCTTCCGGGATCGGCGAAAGGACTCGGATCTGATGTCGATAGACACCGACCGAAAATCGCACGAACCAGACGACAGCACCGAGGACCGCGCAGGCAAGCCGCCGAAGAAGCTTGGGATCGATTGGCTGGTCTTCGGTGTCACAGCGATCGGCTCCCTGGCCTTCGTGGCCTGGGGCATCGTGGACCACACCAGCCTCGGCTCCGCGTCCTCCGATGCGCAGTCATGGGTGATCACCAATACCGGCTGGCTGTTCGTGCTGATCGCTTCGGCCTTTGTCGTCTACATCATCTGGTTGGCGGGAAGCCGGTACGGCAAAATCCCGCTCGGCGCCGACGACGAAAAACCAGAATTCCGTACCACTTCGTGGATCGCGATGATGTTCAGTGCGGGTATGGGCATCGGCCTCATGTTCTGGGGCGTCGCCGAACCGATATCGCATTTCATGAGCCCGCCGCCGGGTACAGCCGAACCAGGCAGCACCGAGGCGGCCGAATCCGCGATTGCGACAACGCTGTTCCATTGGACATTGCATCCATGGGCGATCTACGCCGTGGTCGGACTAGCCATCGCCTACGGCACATTCCGCAAGGGACGCTCCCAGCTGATCTCGTCGATGTTCCGGCCGATTCTCGGACGTCGCGCCGATGGTATCGGCGGGCGCGCGATCGATATGATGGCGATCTTCGCGACGCTGTTCGGCTCGGCGGCCTCCCTCGGCCTCGGCGCACTGCAGATCGGTGCGGGCATGGAGTTCAACGGGTGGGTCGACTCGATCGGCAAGGCCGGTCTCGTCGCCATCATCACCGGCCTGACCATCGCGTTCATCGTCTCGGCTATCTCTGGCATCGACCGGGGCATCCAGTGGCTGTCGAATATCAATATGGTGCTCGCACTGATCATCGCGGTATTCGTCTTCGTCGCCGGACCAACGCTTTTTATGCTCAACTTCCTGCCGACCTCGCTCGGCGACTACATCTCAAAACTGCCCGCGATGGCCTCACGCACCAACGTGAGCGGCGGCGACGACATGAAGGCGTGGCTGTCGAGTTGGACCATCTTCTACTGGGCGTGGTGGGTGTCCTGGACTCCGTTCGTCGGTATGTTCATCGCCCGCATCAGCCGCGGACGCACGATCCGTCAGTTCGTCACCGGTGTACTGCTCGTGCCGAGCGTGGTCAGCCTGGCCTGGTTCGTGATCTTTGGTGGCGCGGGCATTTTCGAACAGCGCAAAAGTGGTGACCTGACCGAGGCGAATGGCAAGGTCAACGAGAACTTCGCACTGTTCCACCTGCTCGACCACTATCCGCTCGCCTCGGTCACGGCAGTGCTGGTGATGATCCTCGTCGGCATCTTCTTCGTCTCCGGCGCCGATGCCGCATCGATCGTGATGGGCACGTTGTCGGAGAAGGGCAGCATCGAACCCTCCAAGGCGACCGTGATCTTCTGGGGCGCCGCGACCGGCGCCGTCGCCGCCATCATGCTCCTGATCGCCGACCCCAACGACCTCGGCGGCGCACTGAACGGCCTACAGGCCCTGACCACGGTGGTGGCGCTGCCGTTCGTGGTCGTGATGGGTTTTCTGTGCGTTTCGCTGTACAAGGATGTGCGATCGGATCCGATGATCCTGCGGGAGGAACGCGGCATCCAGCTCGTCGAGACCGCGGTTGTCCGCGGCGAGGAACGTCACGACAGCGACTTCGGCCTCGTCACAGAGGCAGTTGAGACCCCGCCACCGCCGATCCAGCCGAACGACTGACGGCGTCGAGCGTGGCCGGTTATGCGCAATGCAACCGAAACTCGGCGACCGGTGCGGTGCCGGGCTGTACCTCGACCTGGACGTACGTGATGCTGCCCAACTGACAGCCGCCCGGAACGGCCGTGACCTCCACCCGGTAGCAGCCATCGGGGAAGTTGCGCGTCACGGTTCCGTCCCGGCCGGTGGTCAGCGTCGCCAGCACAGGCCCGGCCGCGCAGCTCGTGACACTCGTGTCCAAGCCGGTCACCGGCAGCCGATCCAGCCCGGTCACCGCCTGCACCTGCAACGAGCCCTCGGCGGGCTGCTGCGCGGTGGCCACACCACCCGAAACCACCGTCAGCACACCGACTCCAACAACAGCCGCACCGAACATCGCCCTGCGCATTCTGTCTCCCTTCTGCCGACGGGGACGCCATTCGCCCTTCGATCAATATAGGTGCTCGTCAACGGAATCCAAGACGGCTCGCGACGCCGGGCCTGAGCCATCGGCAAACGACTCCCCCGGCAACTCATTCATGAGCGTTTCGAGCACCGTTGTCACACCGGCACCGTCGGCCGAGTTCGCACACGCGACCGATCAGGTGTCGGCCTACGAGGCGGGCAACTGATAATCGCCCGACCGGCGCGGCCATGAGTCGACGAAACCGCGTGCAACGCAATAAGTTCCGGCCCGAACCTATTGGAGGGCGTCTTACGTGGGCGTAATCCGTTGTACGGCATAGTGTGACCTGTGGTCGACAGGCCATCCCGACATGCTGGAGTGGCGGCTCGATATCGAAGGAGACGACGTCGATGGCGTACAGCTGCTTCAGGGCTTCGAGATCTTTGGCTCGCAGCCCTTCGATCAACTTGTCGATTCGGCGGCGGAGCTCGGCGTCATCCGCCTGGATGCGGTCGGTGCGGGACCGGGAGTCGTTGGGTTCGGTCATATCGGGAATCTCCTCAGGAACTGACGAAAGCGGTTTCGGCCCCAGCCCGCAGCGGCGCGAGCGCAGCGCTCCAGGCGATGAGCTGATCCAGCGTCTTGTTCAGGGCGGCGACATGGTGGTCGCGCGGTGTGAAGGTGGTGTGGTTCTCGAAATCGGTGAGCAATGAGACCTCCACTGGAGGGCTCACATCGGCCATGCCCAGCGTGCCGCACACCACCCGCAGTTGCGTCACCGCGCGGGCGCCGCCGCTCACGCCGTAGGAGACGAATCCGACCGCCTTGTCGGTCCACTCCCTGCACAGGTGGTCGATGGCGTTCTTCAATACCCCGGGGACGCCGCCGTTGTATTCCGGGGTCACCACAACGAAGCCGTCGCACGGGGCGATCCGCTCGGCCCAGGCGCGGGTATGCGCATGCACCGACGGGCCGAACATCGGCGGCATGGGTTCGTCCAGATGCGGTAGCGGGTGGTCGCGCAGGTCGATCAGTTCGAACTCGGCGTCGCCGCGTTGCGATGCCGTGTCCATGACCCACTGCGCGACCTGTGGGCCTTTACGGTTGGGCCGGGTACTACCGAGGATGATGCCGATCTTGGTCATTTCCGAAACTCCTGCTCGGCTGACAGCGGTACCACCTTTCGACGACACAGCTGTCCGGAATGTCAGGCCGCCTCACAATTCGTGCCGCTGATTCGTCGATACAGCTGGAGACCATCGACCGAAGGAGCCACCTGTGAGCGACCCACAATTGCCCGCGGTGATCGGTGAGCGGCGGACGCTGATCAACCTCGCCTACCGGCTGCTCGGCTCACTGGCCGAGGCCGAGGATGTGGTGCAGGAAACATACGCGCGCTGGTACACGCTGTCCGAGCAGCAGCGAAGCGAGGTGGCGACGCCAGGGGCATGGATGACACGGGTCGCCGGCCGGATCTGCCTCGATCTGCTCGGTTCGGCACGCGTCCGGCGCGAACGCTATATCGGTGAATGGATCCCGGAACCGATACCAGACCGGTCCGAATGGCTCGACAGCTCTGTCCCCGAGGATCCGGCCGACCGGATCACCCTCGATGAGTCGATCAGCATGGCCTTTCTCGTCGTACTGGACTCCATGACCCCCGCCGAACGAGTGGCATTGATCCTGCACGATGTTTTCCGCTACTCATTCGCCGAGGTCGCCGAGATCGTCGGACGCACCCCTGCGGCCTGCCGGCAACTCGCCTCGAGCGCCCGTCGCCGCGTCGAGACCTCACGGCGGGGCCCATCGAGCACCGGGCACGCCGAGGTGGTCCGGGAATTCAAATGTGCGTGGCAGGCGAAGAATATCGAGGCGCTGATCGGCCTGCTCGATCCGGCAGCCACCGCGACCGCTGACAGCGGCGGCCTGGCTCCGGCTTTCCGCGACCCGATCCACGGCGGCGAGCAGATCGCCCGCGCCTGGGCAGAAATCCCGCACAACTCCCGGGTAGCCCTGCTGGAGCGCACTGTGAACGGCCGGCCCGGCCTAGTGGCGCAGCTCGACGGCACCATCATCTCGGTTTACGCCTTCGATATCGCGGAGAGCCGGATCACGCGCATATGGGCGATCCGGAATCCGGAGAAACTGCGGCCCTGGCGATCATCATCCGCGTGATCTGGTCAGCGGTGAACTACAGCCCTGTGCGCGACCGGTCAGCCAACTCGGCCGCACGTGCGCGGCGACCGCCGTTCACCATAGGGATCCGTGCTGAACGAATCCAGCCCATCGGTCGTGACCACTCACCCGTCGCGGGCTGTCCTGTCATACAGACACATCACGAAATAATGGAGGACACAGATGAGCGACCTCGCGACAATCGCTGACCGCGTCGAGATTGAGGCACTGCGCGGCGAGCACCTCGACGCGACCATGGTCGGCGACTATGACCGTTTCGCATCGCTGTTCACCAACGACGCGGTATGGCGGATTCCCTTCGCTGACGTCGAGCTCACAGGGCGGAACGGGATCCGTGCCGGTATCGAACGGATGCAGGCCGCATGGGAGTTCTGGGTGCAGAACTCCCATGCGGGCACGATCCAGCTCGACGGCGACACCGCGTCCGGCCGGGAATATATTTTCGAGATCGGACGCCAGCGCAACGGCAGGTCGGTCGTGATGTACGGCGTGTTCTCCGATCGCTACCAGCGCACCCAGGATGGCTGGAAATTCACCGAGCGCGTCCTCGAGCCCCGATACCTCGACACCACCCCACTGACAGGCATACCGCCACAGGGCTCTTGGGACGACCACTAGCCTCCCGACAGGGAAGGGAACTCACACCCAGGTCACTGCGAAGGAGAAGTCGTCATGCCCCCTGACGAAGAACTCGCCTCGGTACCGGTTCCGCGCAGCCTGGTCGAGCGCCAGGCCGATGCTCACAAGCGGCTCGAATCCGGCTTCCAGATGTGGCTGGCGACCGGCAACGACGGTCGTGGTGCGCATCTGATCCCGGTCGCCTATGTCTGGGACGGCTCGGTTCTGTACACCGCGACCTTCGCCAGCAGCAGGACTGTCATGAACACGAAGGCTCACCCGCAGGTTCGGGTCGCTCTTGGCGACACCGCTGACGTCGTAATGATTGACGCCAGCGCTACGACTGTCGAGGTCACCGACATCGACGACGACATTGCCGAGCGCTACGCCAAGGTTTCCACGGATCCGCGTACCTATCCAGAGGGCAAGTTCGTCTACCTGCACCTGCAGCCCCAGCGCATCCAGGTCTGGAACGGAATCCACGAATTCGCTGGACGCACCGTCATGTTGGATGGCCGATGGCTGGAGAGCTCGGTCGATTAAAGATCTTTCGGTAATTGGGTGAGTCGTCCGGGTTTTTTGTGTTGCCCTACAAAACAATCGGTGGCACGCCGGGATTTCGAAGTGCTGCGGGATCGGCGTATGCGAGCGGCGGAGATATTCGGCCGGGGTGCTCGCCGACCGGTCACTCCTGCGTGAGCAGAGTGACCTCGGCGCGCATCCGCTCATCCGGTGTCCCGATTTCCCAGAACCGAGCGGTGCCGGTCGCACCACGGTATGCGCCGGTACCACCGGTAATCGCCATATCAAGCGGGCTCGCGCCCTGGACCCACACCGCCTGCATGGTCAGCGATCCCCGTTCGAGCTGCGCGGTGAGCACACATTGCATGGTGATCTCGTTACCCTCGATATGGATGTTCTGGCATGCCCCACCACCGTGCCCGATCTCGCGACCGTCTTGCCGGATACCGCCCGAGAAGACGGTCAGGTCACCGATACTCGCACCGGGCTTATCGAGGTCCGGAGCTGCGAGTTGATCTGTCAGGGCGGCCGCCTCGATGATCTCGACCCGCTGCTTCGGCCCGGCAGCTTCGCTGCTGTCCGCGCCGCAGGCGCTGAGCCCACCACCGATGGCCAGGGCCCCGATCACAGCGGTGACCATTCTCCTGATCGAAGATTTCGGGTGCGACATGATCTTCTCCTCACTTGCGGGGACTTCCGATATGCCTCAGTGACGCGGCGACGTGAGGTCCCGGTTGCGTTGCAGTTCGGCAGTCACGAAGCCATCGGGTTTCGACCGCCTCACTAGAACGACGACACGACGCGGCGAAATGTCAGACATCCCAGGAGCTTCGATGTTCGAGGGGATCGCATACGGCTGAATCGGCATGCCGTCGACAAGGCGTGCGCCGATACCGTCCGCCCCGGAATGCGCTCGACGGCACCTATCACGCGATGTACCATTTGGTACATCACATGTGGTGGCAGCCCCCCAATGGATAAACGCGGACATCGGCACCCGATGTCGAGCCGGTCATGACACAGATCGGGTACCGCTGCGGCCGGACTGCCAGGGCACACGGGCAGTGTCGGCAGGTCGCCGCCCCACGAACACGCTATGAGACAGGAAGTGCACAGCATGAGTGTTCTTGTTGCCGGAGCCGGCCCGACAGGGATGGTCGCCGCGCTCGTCCTCGCCGCGAACGGAGAAGTGTGCCGCGTGCTGGAGCGGCGCACGCAGCTCAGCGGCAGCTCGCGAGCGCTCGGCTTACAGGCACGTTCCATGGAGTTGCTGGCGGGTATCGGGCTGGCCGAAGAGATCGAACGCGTGGCCTACCGGCTATCGGGTGCCTCGATGATGCGGGGTGATACGGAACTCTCGCGGTTCGCCTGGGTTCCCCCGCAGAGCCCGTACCCCTACACCTATGTGCTTCCGCAATCCGGACTGGAGGATATCCTGCGTGACCGTTTGCGCACCGCGGGCGTCGAGATCGAGACCGGCGCCCCGGTGCAGACGGTGGCCCAGCATGATACCGCTGTCGAGGTCACGCTCGCCGATGGTCGCGTGGTGCAGGCAGGGTGGTTGATCGGTGCGGACGGGTCGCGCAGCCGGGTCCGCGAGGAACTGGGCATCGACCTGGTCGGCCGCGATACAGGTGAAACCTACTATCTGGCCGATATCGTCCTCGAGGCGCGACCGCCGTTTCAGGACAGTGCAATGTGGCTGGGACCCGCCGGCCCCCTCATGCTCATGCGCCTGCCCGGGGCGGCCGAACTCTGGCGCATATTCGCCGATATGACCGACGCCGAGTCTCTGGACGAGCCGCCCGGACCGAGTATGGCCGAGCTGCAAGCCCTTCTCGACGAACGCGGCCCGAGCCGGACGCGGATCACCGAAGTGCGATGGACGTCGATTTATCGCACCCGGGTGGGTCTTGCCGCCGCATACCGCCAGGGCCGAGCGTTTCTGGCAGGCGATGCGGCCCATGTGTTCCCGCCGTTCGGGGGGCAGGGAATGAATCTCGGTATCCACGACGCCGTCGACTTGGCGTGGCGGCTGGCGCGTGTCGAACGCGGTGCGCCGACAGATCTGCTTGCGGCATACGAAACCGAGCGGCGCACCGTCGCCGCGGCAACCATCCGCGATGTCGAGAGCCGCAGACGGCTGTATGCGCTGCGCAATCCGGTCGCGCGGTCGCTGCGTGATGCGATGCTCCGGTACGGGTCTCGTATTCCGGGAGCCGCCCGGCAAGCGAGCCTGCAGAATTCGCAGCTGGACATCAGCTATCGCCGCGGCCGGGAATGGCCGTACACGCGCGGCCCGCGCGACGGCGATCGAGCACCCGATGCCCCGCTCACCGACGGAACAGTGCACGACCGGTTCGGCGTCGACCATTTCACCCTGCTCGATTTCGGTGCATGCGACTCGGACGATATGCGGAACGAGGCCCCGGATACACCGCGTTCGGTGGGCGGGACAGTCGAGGTGCGGATCGACGACGAGACCGATCCGACCGGCTCGGCTCGCGACAGATACGGTCTGCGGCGCGGGGGATATGTGCTGATCCGGCCCGACGGGTATGTGGCGTATCGAGGCAGCGATCTCACCGAGGCGCGTCGCGTGGCCGCCGCCTGCACCGGTACCGGGCAGACCGTATGACCGCCGCCCGCAAGGCGCTGCTGGAACGGGTGGTCGCCTGGTTCGCAGCCAACGGTGTCGGGGATACGAGTATGCGCACAATAGCCGAGGGAGTCGGCACCAGTCATCGAATGCTGAACTACCACTTCGGTTCTCGTGACGGACTGCTGGAGGCCGTTGTCGCTGCCACCTGGGGCCGGCAGAATCTGGTGCTGGCAGACCTGCTCGAATCCAGCACCGACCCCTACCACGCCGCGTACGCGTTCTGGGACCGGATCGCCGACGAAGCCACGCTGGTAGCCCCGCTGTTCTTCGAGGTGGCAGCGGCCGCCATGCAGGGGAAACCGTGGGCGGTGCCGCTGCGGCAGTGGGTCCAGCAATGGCGGGAGGTGCTGACCGCCCTGTTCATCCGGGCAGGACACGAACCGGACGAGGCGGCGCTGCGGGCGCAGATGGCGCTGGCGATGGCCCGCGGACTGCTGTTCGACCTCGCGATCACCGGCGAAGAGGGCCGCGCGGCAGCGGATACGGCCATCCGGACCTTTCTCGAGTCCACCCGAACCGTCGCAAGCCCTGCGACCATCAGCCCGACCCCACACTGACCGTCAACCTGTTCAGCCCGTTCAGCCAGTCGCTTCATCCAGTCGGGTTCCCCGACGTGAGTCCAACCGCACGCCACCACGGCCGCGTGGGCAAGCCCGAGGTAGACGCGATTCGGGCCGCGACGAAGCTAGCAGCGTCCACGGAGAATCTGCACGGTGGTGAATCCTCGGCGGAGTCCGCAGAACAAGCCCTGCGTCGCTTTGCCCCGATGGTGAACGGCACCGTCAGCGCCAAACTCCGACGCTCGTTGTTCGAATCGGTAGGCAATCTCAGCAGCGTCGTCGGATACACCGCCTTCGACGCCGGCGTACTCGCCGATGCCGACCGACGATTCCAGTTCGCGCTCTGGTGCGCAGACACTGCGGGCTCATGGAATCTGCGAGCGAGCACGCTGGCCGACATGGCGCGACGATCAGCCTTCGTCGACGACTCGGATGGCGCGCTGTCGCTCATCGAACTCGCGCAGGTCCGATCCGATCGGCTGTCGGCTACAGTTCGAGCCATGCTCAGCGCGATGCGCGCCCAGCTACCTCGCAGCTCTGGGCCATACCCAGGAGGTCCTCGCCGAGGTATCCCGCGCCGACGAATTCCTCGCGATCCGCACTCCCGAAACCGACCCCCCGTGGATGTGCTACTACGACACCGCCGAGCATCTCGGGAGCACCGGAAAGGCCCTCGCCATCGCGGCTGAGACATTCGATTCGGTCGAAGTCGCTGCCCCGCGACTCACCGATGCGATCAACCTCCACAGCTCCGAGTACCCGCGGTCGCATACGTTCTCCCAGATTCGCCTGGCGACACTCACGATGAAGATCGGCGACCCTCGACAAGCCGTCGAGATCGGAATGGACTCGCTGACCCACAGTCGCGGGCTGTACTCGACCCGCATCGCCACCGAACTTCGAGGATTGGCAACGGCGGCAAGCAGACACCGTCGCATCAGCGAAGTCCGCGAACTCCGCGAGGCCATAGCCACGACGACCTCGCCCCGGTCTAGCTCGTGAGCCCCTCCCCGGCCGACACCACGGCACTCCGTGTCTTGGGCGAGGCCGCCGCGATCAGCGGCGTCGACTCAACTGGCGCCGAACTCATCCGCGCGGGATCCAACACGATCTACCGCATAAGCGATCTGGTCGCTCGGATCGGCAAACCGGGCACCGCGGATGTCGCCGAACGCGAACTGCTGATCTCACGCTGGCTCAACGAGTCCGGCGTGCCGACAGTCGTGGCCGCAGACATCGAGGCGCCTCTCGCCGTCGTCGAAGGACGGCCCGTCACCTGGTGGCGAACGCTTCGCGGGCACCGACCCTCGACACCAGCCGAGCTCGGCACGGCACTTCGACACCTCCACGCGTTGTCGCCCCCCACGGAGTTCACGCTCGCTCTCCATCAGCCCTTTGCCGGACTCCGGCAGCAGATCAACATCGCCGACCACATCGCCGTCGAAGATCGAGCTTGGCTCATCGCCCACCACGATGAGCTGCGTGAGCAATACGCCGCACTCGAACCATCAGATCATCAGACAGTTATTCACGGCGACGCATGGCAGGGGAACCTCATCGTTCCCATCGACCAACCCGCTACGTTCCTCGACCTAGAGCGTGTATCCCTTGGCCGATCAGAGTGGGACCTCGTCCAGATCGCCGCCGACTACACCGATTTCGAGCGCCTGTCCCCTGTCGACTACGCGTCATTCGTCGCCTCCTACGGCGATGACCTCACCGCGCACACCATATTTCGACTGTTCGCCGACATTCAGGAGCTGCGGTGGACCATCTTCGCCTTGACTCGGTCGAAGATGAGCGCGAGGGCGGCGGCACAGGTGAGTCTTCGAATAGCGTGCCTACGCGGCGAGGTTCCGCGGCCGTGGAGATGGGACGCACTGTAGCTAGGCGCGGATGACCGTCGCTACGGCTGGGGGCCACCAGGTCTACCAACCATGTTCGACTAACCACCGGTCCTGACCGGGAGTGCATGTAGGGTGTTGGCGGTCAAGCCTTGAGCCCCGTCGGCCAATCGACCGAGCTGAAGTGCAACGCCGGTCCTAACGTGGAATGGCGCCGCAGGACGTGTCGGACCTTAGTGGTCCCGGTCGTAGGTTTTTCGGGGGTTCACGCGGCTGCTGGTTGTGCGGCAGGCTGGTGGTCGCAGCCGGTGTGCTGTTGGGAGTGCTCGTTCTGTTTGTGCCGCTCGATCCGGGCCAGTAGGTCGGCGAGGTCGGTCTGGGTGAACTTCCATTCGAAGGGCCGAGCGGTCTCGTTGTAACGACGCTCGAAGGCGGCGAGCCGGTCTTCGACCTGGTCAAGGCGGGTGAAGTCGTTGGGTGAGACGACTTTTCGCTGCACGATGGAGAAATAGATCTCGATCTGGTTCAACCAGGACGCGTGCACCGGGGTGTGGACCATGACCGCGTTGGGGAACCGCGCGGCCAGCCGGTCGCAGGCGGCTTGGCCGCGGTGTGACGACCCGTTGTCGACCACCCAGAACACGCGTGTGGCCGAGGCGTAGGGCTCGCTGGTCATGACCTTTTCCACGAGGGTCATGAACGGCGCGATCCCGGTCTTGGCCGCGCGGTGGCCGAACACGCAGGCGCGGCCGACGTCGTAGGCGGCCAGGTAGGACAACGATCCACCCCGGTCGTATTCGTGGTTGACGCGCATCATGCGGGCGGTGCCCGGCGCCAGGGTGGAGTGGCATCGGCAGCGGGCCTGGATCGAGGTTTTCTCGTCGGAGGAGATCACGTATTCGTCATCGGCCAACGGCTGCCCGTCCCAAGTCCGCTGGTAGAGGTCCAACACGGGCGGCCTTGATCGGGAAGCCGGGGTCGCGGACGAAGATCCACGACCGGTGCTGCCAGGGCTTGAGTGCCGCGCCCGACAGGATCCGGCGCACGGTAGAGGCCGAAATCGCCTTGGCGATACCGGATTTGACTGCCTCGGTGGCCAGTTCGCTGCTACTCCACCGCGACAACGGCACCCCCGTCTGGGCCGGCAACTGGCAGGCCAGCGCTGTGATCTCGGCGCGTTGGAGAGGGCTGAAACGCGGGGGCCGGCCCGAGCGGGGCCTGTCCTTGAGTCCGTCGAACCCGTGGTCTGCGTATCGGCCACGCCAGGTGCGCACCGTGTCGAGGTGGACCTGCTGCCGAAGAGCGATCTTGTTGTTGGAGTACCCATAGGCGGCGTCCAACACGATCCGGACACGGACGACCAGCGCGAATCCAGCGGTGCGGGAGTAGGCCAGTTTCTTGAGCCTTCGCCGCTCGGAGGCAGTCAACGCAATCTGGCGAGCACGAGTAACAGGCACGAAAATAGACTATTTACAACGACTTTCGAGGCAGCCACCGCCACGGCCTTGCCTGATCCCGTCACCGGAGCCAGATCGACACGCCGGAAGCGGCAAGATGACCTCATGCCCGCGATCCCGGACTCGACCAAGACCTCCCTGGCCCAACGGCTGCGCCAACACGCCGCCGAGCACTGGCCCCAACTGGCCGGCCTCCATGTCCGCTACCACGGCCGATTCGCCTACGTCGAGGGTGATCTGGCCGACGGCCACCGGCTACCTCTCATCCGGCTCCGCTACGGCGGATCGGCCTCCACCTGGGGATTCGGTCTCTACCTCGCCAGTAGCGGCAAGTACGAAAACCAGATCCTGCCCACCGGCTTCACAGCAGGCAGCCCTCAGCAAGCCCTCGACTGCGCCTGCGACCTCTACCTCGGACACTGACCCCCGAACAACATACGGGCGTGACCACTTAGTAAGTGACCGGGAACTCCGGTCACTTGCGGGTCAGGCGTCGTGACATGGTCATGATGGTGGCGAGTTGGACCATGGCTTCGTGGTGGGCGGGCCGGGTTTCGTAGTCGCGGACACAGCGTCGAGGTTTGCTGATCCAGGCGAAGGTCCGCTCGACCACCCACCTGCGTGGCAGGATCACGAAGCCGGGGTCGGTGCGTTTGACGATGGTGACGGTAAGACGCAGAACTTTGTCCGCCCGCCGTGGGAGTCTCGCAACGGCATAGCGAAACAACCGCGGCTCCATGTCAGATGCCGCTATTGGACGTCTGACATGGAGCCGCACGAACTCCGAAGCCACCTTGTCGGCTATCCGACCACGGCATTCATGATCGTGCCCGCACTTGTTGCGACAACACCGCCCGCCATTGCGCTCGCGATCATCTTCGGTGACTGCAGGCCACCGCCATTCCACTTTTCCCAGGCGAAGCGGCCGCCGCCGTAGGTGATGGCGGTAATGCCCGATAGCTGGACCAACCAGGTGAAGTAGCGGCCCATTTGCATCAGCTTGTCCGCCATCGGCGGTTCCTCCGGGGTCGGATTGTCGACCTGTGCGAGGACGGTGTCGTGCAGCGCAGCAAGAATCATGCTCACGTTCGTGCTCCTTATCGCATGCCGAGGTGATGCCGCAGGAAGGAAGATTCGCCAGACATTTCCGGAAATGAGATACGCCGGCAGCCATCGAATCGCCGGCGCATCGGCACTATCTGTGGCCGTCCAGGCAGTCGGGTGCCATGCCATGTCCCGCTTTCACTCGATTGCTGGAGGAAAACTCGTTGAGCTCATCGATTGAACCTCATCAAGATCATCGATTGGAAGCGACACACCGATTTTTCTATGACGGGGCCCACCCCGGGCGGTTCGCCGCACGATCGATACGGGCGACACGGCGGGCTACGCCGGATGTCACCCGAGACGGTCGGCGTTGCACGGTTTCTGTCGCTGCGCCACTGGGCTGGCGTCCCGGAGCAACCTTGCGGGTGCAACGCTATCGAGACGCCGGCGCGACCGACATCGCCTACCGCAGCTACCCGGACGCACGGCACGAGATCCTCAACGAACTCGATCGCGAGGAAGTCGGGCCGACCTGATCGAGTGGATCGCCAGGGGCATCGGCTGAAGACGCGATGGCCGGCCGACGTTTCGGACGATGCCATTCGGCAACTCCGTCAATGAGGTGAATACCATGGTCAATGACGTGGAGAAGCGCTTTTCCGACGATCGCACCTTCCGGGGCGCGGCGACCTACGCGCTGGCTGTGATCGCGGTGGCCGCGGCGGTTTTCGCGATCACCACGATCTGGGCGGCCAACCGCGCGGCATGCTCGACTGCGGACACGACGCTGTGTGACACCCCCGCGAAGACGGCCGTACTGCTCGGGCCGACGGCGGTATTGCTCCTGGGTGGCATCGGCGCGTTCGTCCGGACGTATCAGCAATGGCGGCATGGCCGGAATTGGCCGATCTGGCAGGGCGCGGGCTGGTTCCTGTTCATGCTCATGACCGTTTACCTCGCCATCGGCGGTGGCTCTGTTGCCGGCTGACCACACTGGGTGTTCAACGACCTGTGCCATGAAGCACATCACGATTAGTTGTGCGCAACATAATTGCGCACTACTCTTATGGTCGTGACCGATCACCTCACTCTCGACGAGCAGCTGTGCTTCCAGCTGTATGCGGCGTCGCGGGCGATGACAGCGACCTATCGCCCGAAGCTGGAACAACTGGGACTGACCTACCCGCAGTACCTCGTCATGCTGGCACTGTGGGAACGCGACGGTCGCAGCGTCGGCGACCTCAGCGCCGCACTCGCCCTCGATTCCGGAACGTTATCGCCGCTACTGAAGCGACTGGAGGCAGCGGGCTTGATCGAGCGGCGGCGCGCGGCGGCCGACGAACGTCGCGTCGATATCCAGCTCACCGAGCACGGCCGCGGATTGCGGTCGCGGGCTCGATGCATTCCGCCGGAGATGGCCGAGGCCAGTGGCCTCTCGGACGACGAGTTCACCGAACTGCGCAAAGCACTACGGCGACTTACCGATTCGCTGATATCCCACCACTGATCGAAGGAGAGCAGACATGACCGTCCTCTACACCGCCGAAGCACTCGCGACTGGCGACGGACGCGATGGACACGCCCGCACCACCGACGGCAAGGTCGACGTCGCACTGAACATGCCCAAAGAAATGGGCGGCAGCGGTGCAGGAACCAATCCGGAGCAGCTCTTCGCCGCGGGCTACGCCGCCTGCTTCCACAGCGCGCTGCGGCTGGTCGGCAACCGAGCCGGCGCGAATGTCGACGACTCCGCGGTCGGCGCGAAGGTCGGCCTCGGCCTGAACAACTCGGGCGGCTTCCAGCTGAACGTCACCCTCGAGATCTCGCTACCGCATCTGCCCGCCGACCAGGCGCAGGCACTGGCCGATCAGGCCCACCAGGTGTGCCCGTACTCCAACGCGACGCGCGGCAATATCGACGTCCAGGTCACCCTCGCCGATGACTGAGCCACAGGAAGAAACCCGCATGCGTGCCGTTGTCATCGAAAAGTTTGGTGAACCCGAAAATGTGCTGATCTCAGCGGACCGCCCGGCACCCGAACCCGGCCACGGTGAAGTGCGAATCAAGCTGATCCTGGCACCGATTCACAACCATGATCTGGCCACTATTCGTGGGGTATACGGCTACAAGCCGACGCTGCCCGCGATTCCGGGCACCGAAGCGGTCGGCCGGATCGATGCACTCGGATCGGGTGTGACGGGGCTGGAAGTCGGTCAGCGCGTGAGCGTTTCGGGCATCCACGATGCCTGGGCCGAGCAGTTCGTCGCCAACGCGGGCAAGGTCGTCCCGTTGCCCGACAGCATTTCCGACGAAACGGCCGCACAGTTGCTCGCGATGCCGCTCAGCGCGCTGATGCTGCTGGAGGACCTCCGGGTGGTGCCGGGTGACTGGATCGCGATCAACGCGGCGAACGGCGCGGTCGGCCGATTGGTGAATGTGCTTGCGCGCCAACGCGGTATCAACGTACTGAACCTGGTGCGCGGTCCGGCGTCGGTCGCGGCGCTGCAAGAGTTCGGCTTCGAGCCGGTGTTCGACACCGAATCCGAACGCTGGCTCGAGCGGGCCGCCGCCGTCACCGCGGGCGCACCGGTGGTCCGCGCAGTGGACCAGGTCGGTGGGCGCAGCGCGGATGATCTGCTGTCGCTGCTCGGCCCCAAGGGGGAGCTGATTTCGTTCGGCGCACTGTCCGGACTGCCCTTGACGATCAACCCTGGCGCCCTGATCTTCAAACAGGCCATCATCAAAGGCTTTTGGGGATCCATGCGCGCCGAGCAGACCAGCGCCGACGAGCTGCGGCTGCTGATCGTCGAGCTGGTCGGCATGGCGGCGAGTGGGGTACTGCGGCTGGATTTCGAGGCCGTCTATCCCCTGGAGGCCGCCGCCGAGGCGGCTGCCGCAAGCGAAACGCGAGGCCGTAGCGCGAAGATCGCACTATCGGCCGAACCGGCGTAGCCGCTACCCGACCCGAACAACGAGTTTGCCGAAGTTGTGGCCCTCGAGCATGCCGATGAATGCCTCCGGAGCCTGCTCGAGGCCCTCGACAATATCCTCGCGATAGCGGACGCTGCCATCGGCGATCCACCCGGACATGTCACGCAGGAAGTCCGGGAACATCTCTTTGACGAACTCGCTCTGAATGAACCCCCGAACGGTGAGGCTCTTGGTCAGAATCCGCCCGTAGAAAGCGGGCAGCCGATCCGGCCCCTCCGGTGCGGCCGTAGCGTTGTAGTTGGCGATGAGGCCGCAAACCGGTACGCGCCCATAGGTATTCAGCAGTGGATACACGGCTGCGGCGACCGCGCCACCGACATTCTCGAAATAGACGTCGATACCCTCGGGCACCGCGGCCGGTAACTGCTCACCGAAATCGGGCGCGCGGTGGTCGATGGCCGCATCGAAGCCCAATTCGTCCCGCACATAAGCGCACTTGTCCGGCCCACCCGCGATCCCTACCACCCGCGCGCCCTTGATCCGGGCGATCTGCCCAACCGCCGACCCCACCGGGCCGCTGGCTGCGGCGACCACCACGGTCTCCCCCTGCTTCGGCTGCCCGATCCTGAGCAGTCCCGCGTATCCGGTGAACCCGGGCATCCCGAGCACACCCAGCGCCGTCGACACCGGCGCCCAATCCGGGTCCAACTTGCGCACCGTCGACGCGAGCACCACATCATGGGACTGCCAGCCCGAATAGGCCAGCACCACATCACCTTTCACCAACGATGAATCTCGGGACTCGATGACCTCGGCAACCGTGGCGCCGACCATCACCCCACCCACCTCGACCGGCGGCGCATACGACTTCGCCGCACTCATCCGCCCCCGCATGTAAGGATCCAAGGACAAATACAACGTCCGCAGGACCACCTCGCCGGCCCGTGGCTGCGCAAGCTCCACGGTCTCGGTACGAAAATTCGCCGGCGTCGGAGCACCCACCGGCCGGGACGCAAGCACGATCCTCTTCGACTCGACCATGCCCAACACTAACCCCGGACCCGGCTTTACCAGGTCGGCAGGCAGGGAACAAGGACCGATCCGTCGCCCGACCGGGGCACGCTTTCACACAGCGCCGTACGCGGCGTCACCGCACGGGCGGGTGTCGAGGCAGGCCTCCGATCATGACCGTGATCGGCCGGAGCCGTTCATGGCCTGTTTGCAGCGCCATTCCAGGTAGCCGACGAACATCCAGTAGTCCTTGAACACCGGATTGTGGGTGCCGCCGTCACGGAAACGCCGGTAGAGCTGTTGGATGACCCCTGCCAGCCGGAAGAGGCCGTACACCTCGTAGAAGGTCCAGTTGTGAACGGGTAAACCGGTTGTGCGCGAATAGTATTCGATGATTTCGGCACGGGTGCGCATGCCGGGCACATGGGTCGGCTGGCGGCGCAGTCGCTGGATGAAGGGGATATCGCGGCGCAGGATGAGGCCCTCGAGTTTCTCCATCACGTAGAACTCCGAGCCGATCACCGACTCGTCCGCACAGAACGCCAACATTGCAGGCACATAAGGGAATACCGGCTTCAGACCGCGTTGGACACGGAATTCGCGCCGCATGTCGTGCGCGGAGGCCGCGCGGTGTCCGCCAGGCGGTCTGCGCAGAATCAGCTCGCGTCCAGGATAGGACAGTTGGTAGGTGAGATTCGATGCGCCGCCGGGGAATTGGCGCACCACAGGTGTATCGGCCAGCCCGTCCACCCGAGCCGACAGCCATTCGTGCACGGCCGTGGCATCGAAGGCATCCTCGTCGCGAACCTGGCCCGGTGTGTCGATGAACTCCGGTTTCATCGGTCGTTCTGCTTGTATTTGGCGAGTTCGATCCGGGAGACGACGCCGAGGTGGACCTCGTCCGGTCCATCGGCGAACCGCAGCGAACGTGCGCCCGCGAGCGCACCTGCCAGCGGGAAGTCATTGGTCAAACCGCCCGCGCCATGCAGCTGGATCGCCATATCGATCACCTCGTAGGCCATGCGCGGCACCGACGCCTTGATCTGCGAAAGCTCCGACAGCGCACCGAAAGCGCCTTCGGTGTCCAGCAGCCACGCGGTCTGCAATACCTGCAGCCGGGCCTGGTTGATCGCGATCCGCGCCTGCGCGATGCGTTCGCGGTTGCCGCCCAGATTGACCAGCGGCTTACCGAAGGCCGTGCGCTCCATGGCCCGTCGGATACCGATCTCCAGCGCGCGTTCGGCAAGCCCGATCGTCCGCATACAGTGGTGAATGCGCCCCGGGCCGAGCCTGCCCTGCGCGATCTCGAAACCCTTACCGAGACCGGCGATTACGTTCTGTTTCGGCACCCGCACATTGTCGAAAGTCACCTCGCCGTGACCGTACGGTTCGTCGTGATAACCGAACACCTCGAGCATCCGTTCGACCTTCATGCCCGGTGTCCCCACTGGCACGATGACCATGGTGTGCCGGGCGTGGCGGTGCGCGTCGGGGTCGGTCAGGCCCATGAAGATGACGAATCTGCAATTCGGGTGGCCGATGCCGGTGGAAAACCACTTGTGACCGTTGACAATGATGTCCTCGCCATCCGGGATGGCGGTGGCGGCCATGTTGGTGGCATCGGAGGAGGCGACCTGTGGCTCCGTCATACAGAACGCGGACCGTATCTCCCCTGCCAGCAGCGGATCCAGCCACTCGCGCTGCTGTGCTTCGCTGCCGTAATGCACCAGCACCTCCGCGTTGCCGGTGTCGGGCGCATTGCAGTTGAACACCTCCGAGGCGATCAGATGACGCCCCATCAACTCCGCCAGTGGCGCGTACTCGACGTTGCTGAGCCCGGCCCCCTGCCCGGTCTGCTCGGAATACGCCTTCGGCAAGAAGAAGTTCCACAGCCCTTGGTCGCGCGCCTGTGCCTTGAGTTCCTCGATGATCGGCAGCACCACCCAGGGATCGTCGAGCGCGCGCAGGGTGCGCAGGTACTCCTCCTCGACAGGCGCGATCCGCGTGGCGATGAAATCAGCCACCTTGTCACGATACTCAGCCGCGAACGCCGATGCTGCGAAGTCCATGCCCCGAGGTTATCCCCGGTGCGTCCACGAAGCGGGCGGCTACGAATAGCAGCCATCCTTTATCGCTCCGATGAAGGAGATTCCGTATGGGCACATATCAATCCGCAGCTCTGGCTCGCCCGTTCTATCGGCGCGCCGCCTCGCTGGTCATCATCGGCGCGTTACCCCTGCGCGGTACACGACATGCGCAATTTCAGACTGCTCACCGCGTCAAGGCTGGGCTCGGCGTGGGTGGGGCCGGTCCGCTCTGAGCGTGCGTCGTAGCCGCTCACCGCTTCGGGCGTCCGCGACGGAGACGAAGCGACCGACATGCCGGAAGTCTACTGCGCCCGTACCGCCGAGCCGGCGGGATAATGACATCCCGTAGGGGCACAACCGACCGCGCGCAGACCGCGCGGCTAACGGTTGCCGGTGACGTACCGATAGATCTGCTGGGCCACGCGCCACCCGCACCCGCGTCAGCATGACCGCGCTGTCTCGCCATCGAGCATCACCTGACCAAGGGAGATTTTTGTGACACGGACACCCCACGCACACCTACCCAGACCGCGCCATCGCGGCGCACTGGTAGCAGCCGCCGCGGTCGGCGTCGTCCTGGCCGCCACCGTGTGCACCGATACCGCCGCCGCCCGCACGATCGGCAACTTCGAGGTAGGCGGTGCGATCGAGGCCAAGTACGACCAGGCCGGCGGGACCGCCGCCTTCGGTGACCCGGTCACCCCCGAGTCCGACGCCGGGCATGGTGGCAAATTCCAGGCATTCGAACGCAACGGCTCCATCTACTGGTCGATCGGCACCGACGCACACCAGGTCGGCGGCTACATTCGCGACAAGTGGGGTTCGCTGGGTTGGGAGAACGGCGCACTCGGCTACCCCATCACCGACGAAACGCAGGCAGGCAAGAACGACGGCCGATACAACCTGTTCGGCGGCGGCGGCATCTACTGGTCCCCGGCCACCAACGCCCACGCGGTCTGGGGGAACATCCGAACTACCTGGGAGGGTTCCGGCGCCGAGACCGGCCGCTACGGCTACCCGACCAGCGACGAATACGACTACCAAGACGGCAAGGCCCAGGACTTCCAGGGCGGCCGTATCACATGGAACCCCTAGCAGCACAGCTGTAGCAGTGCCACCGACAGTCCGGGAGCTCACCGATCACTTCGATCGCCGAGGATCCGCTGTAGGTACTGCTGGACGACGACACCGGAGAACTACACCTGCTGCTACCTCAACTCCTGATCGCCGCGCGCCACCCGGTGCGCGAATCCGGAGACGTCAGCACCGCAGAGTGGGATCGGAGGTGTGCTCGAGCGTGGCCATGACATCGCCAACCAGTTCGACCGACCGCACGCGGTCATCGATCTGGTTGGCGTGGTGGACGAGGATGAGCTCGTCGGCGTCTATGGAGGCGGCGAAATCCGCCAGGTAGACACGGACTTCATCGGCGGTTCCCGTGGCAGTGTTCCTGGTCATCGTGGCCAGCTGGTGACCGTTCGGTGAAGCGAGGAACGCGTCGATCTCCGCGTCGGTGAACGTGTGGTCGGCGGCGCCCCGCGAGAGCATGCCCCGCGCCCGGGCCCGGTACGCGACCGCCTGCTGCTGTGCCGCCGTCGCCGAGTCCTGGGCCGCGAACACATTCACACCAGCGATCACATACGGCTCGGCCAACTGCTCGGACGGGTGGAAGTTGTTGCGGTACACAGCGATCGCCTGGTGCAGGTCATTCGGCGCGAAGTGCGACGCGAATGCGTACGGCAGACCGAGCTGCGCCGCCAGCTGAGCGCCGAACAGCGACGACCCCAGAATGTAGAGCGGCACCACGCCCTCGGCCCGCGGCACCGCCTGCACGCCAGGGATCCGTGATCGACCGCTCAGGTACCCCTGTAATTCCAGCACATCCTGGGGGAAAGAGTCTGCCGATGACGGGTTACGGCGCAGCGCCACCATGGTTTTCTGGTCACTGCCCGGCGCCCGCCCCAGACCGAGATCGATCCGGCCGGGAAACAGCGTCTCCAAGGTGCCGAACTGCTCGGCGATCACCAACGGCGAGTGGTTGGGCAGCATGATGCCGCCTGAACCGAGGCGAATGGTGTCGGTATGGGCCGCGACGTGGCCGATCAGAACGCTCGTGGCACTCGAGGCGATGGTGGGCATGTTGTGGTGTTCGGCGTACCAGACGCGCCGGTAGCCGCTGCGCTCGGCGGCGCGGGCCAGGGCGACGCTGTTGTCGAAACTGTCGCGCGCGCGCTGGCCGGGCGCGATCGAGGCGAGGTCGAGGACGGATAGTGCGGTCGGCATGGTGGCGGCGCCTTTCCTTGGTCAGAGGTCGCGATGGAGAAGTTCGGTGAAAGTACGAATGCGGGCGTCGTCGCGCCGGTAGTACGTCCACTGCCCGCGCCGCGTGGCGCGCAGGAACCCGACACGCTGCAGCACTGCCAAGTGCGCGGAGATGGTCGAGGCCGAGGTGCCCGCCTTCTGCTGGATGAGACCTACACAGACGCCCAGCTCGGCCGCCTCTCCCGGCTTCGCCGGAAAGTTCGCCTCTCCCGGCTCTGCCGGAAAGTTCGCCTCGGGATCCTTGAGCCACTCCAGGATGCGCAGCCGCGTCTCGTTCGCCAGCGCCTTGCATTCGTCGAGCACGACACCATCTTTCGATATTTCGCTAATTAACGAAGAATCTACCCCGGCCCCGACCGACAGACACCATGACGCTGCTCACGCAGACAACCACGCTTGCGGGGCATTTAGTCCTCGTTGGCGCACGAATCGGTGAATCGCTATGCCGCCGCGATCGAATCGGCGCTCCTCGAGGTGATGGGCCACTAGCACCGGCTACTTATCCAGGGCAGCGCCCAGTACCGACCAGGAATTGTGCAGGTCCTGCTGCCAGTAACCCCAGGAATGGGTGCCGGTGTCACGGAAGTCGAAGGTGGCGGGTACTGCCAGCTCCCGAAATCGGTCCTGCAACTGGCGGGTACATCCGCTGGCAACCGAATCCAGAGCTCCGCCGAGCACAACCTGATCGGTCAGTTTCACCGGATCGGAATGGACGCCAGGGCCGTCGAGGGCGTCGAGAGGGCCCGCTCGGCCACTGCCGGTGGCCACATAGATGGCGATACCGCGGAATTTGTCGGCGTGCAAGTAGGGGTCGTTGGCGGCCCATGCGGGGTCGTCGGGCGGTCCCCACATATTGACCGTGTTGCCCCCTTTGCCGCCGACGACGATGTCCACCATGGCTTGGCCGCGAGGATCGCTGGTACGCGCACAGCCGCTGTAGGAACCGATGCCGCGGTACAGGCCAGGCGCGGCGAGGGCGAGTTGGAACACCGCGGCGCCGGCCATCGACAGGCCGGCGATGGCGTTGGCGCCGGTACCGCGAAACCCGGAGTCGATGATCGGGGGGAGTTCACGGGTCAGGAAGCTCGCCCACTGTTGCCTACCCAACACCGGGTCCTCGGCACGCCAATCGGTGTAGTAGCTGCCCCTGCCACCGATGGGGATCACGACATTGACCTGTTTGTCGGCGAAGAACTCCTCGATGTCGGTCTTGGTGAGCCAGTTGTCACCCCCCTGCCAGCCCTCGACGCTGCCTCCCCCGTCGACCCCGTTGAGCAGATACAACGTGGGCGCGGGCTTCGAACTGTCCGCTGCCGGAAGGATTTCCACGGATACGGGTGCGGCCATCGCCTCGGAATGGACCGTCAGATCCAGCACACGTCCTGGCCCCTGCACGGCGGTCACCAGTCGCGACCCATTGGGCGCCGGCTGAGCGGAGTTCATGGCACGCACGGGAATCGAGGGATCGGCGCTGCTGTCGGGCTCAGCAATGGCCGACCCACTCGAACAGGCAACCACAGCGGCGATCGATAGCACCGCAGCGCGGCTGGTGCGACGACAATGTGCTCCGATACCGACCTTCACGCGCCACCTTTCGCAAAACCGGATACTGGGTTGCCCGGCCGACGGTAGAACCATACGCACGCGAGGTCCAGCGATTGCCGAACATCGGGTGTTCGTCGCGAATCTCGGCAAGTGCCACATAGTTCAGCCGCGATGGCGAGATAAGTCCGGACAACCGGGCCGGTCGTGGCGCTTATGTTGCGCCACAAAGCATTCGGGACGATCTGACGGTCGCGGCGGGGTTCGTTTCCTGGACCACCTCACCGATCCAAGGCAGCATCGCCGAGCGCACCTGGATGGTCTTCGGCAGTAATCCGTTGGTAGCCAGCAGATCCGCCGCGTGCTGCTGCTTGTCGAGGAACTCCTCGATAACCGCGCTGCCCCCGATCGTCCTGCCGCGCAACGCGTTCCGCGAGGGCTCGAGGCCACCGACTACCCAGCGCCGCTGTCGCGTCGCACGCGGTGCGACCACGCTCATTATTCCGGCGGATGCCGTTGTTGATCGAACTGGGCCACAGTGACCGCGCAGGAGATCGCGGCCGAGTTCGCCACCGCGGCCGATATTCGCGTGCGGGAATAGCCGCCGCGCGGATACGTTCGTTCGGGATAGTTGGTCGAATGAACGAGAGGGGCCGCTGGTGACGACCGAGGCCGTCGACTCATCTGTCGGATTCCGATCCGAACGGGGTCCGATCCTCGGCGCGTTGATGCTGGCGACCGCGCTGGTGGCGCTGGATTCGACGATCATCGCCACCGCGGTGCTGACCATCACCGACAACCTCGGCGGTTTCTCGCAGTTCCCCTGGCTGTTCTCGATTTATCTACTGACACAGGCGGTGACAGTCCCGGTCTACGGCAAGATCGCCGACACGGTCGGGCGCAAGCCGGTGATCATGTTCGGGATAGCGATCTTCGCGCTCGGCTCGCTACTGTGCGGACTGGCCACGAGCATGCTCGGGCTGATTATCTTCCGCGCGGTGCAAGGTATCGGCGCGGGCGCGATCCAACCGATGACCATGACCATCGCCGCCGACCTATACACATTGTCCGAGCGCGCGAAAGTGCAGGGTTATCTTGCCAGTGTGTGGGCCATGTCCAGTGTGCTCGGCCCGGTCGTGGGCGGAGTGTTCTCCGAATACGTCGACTGGCGCTGGATCTTCCTGATCAACCTGCCGCTCTCGGCGCTGGCCGCGTGGATGCTGTTGCGCCACTTCACCGAGAGCGCGCCGCGCCGCACCCAGCGCGTCGACTATCTCGGCGCCGGACTGCTGGCGCTCGGCGCGGGCGCGCTGATCCTCGCGCTACTCGAGGGCGGGCAGGCGTGGGCCTGGTCCTCGCCCATCAGCATCGCCATCTTCGCTGGTGGCGCAGTGGTGCTGGTCGTGTTCGTCGTTGTCGAATGGCGAGCCGAGAACCCGATCCTGCCGCTATGGGTATTCACCCGGCGGGTGATTGTCGCGAGCAGCCTGGCGTCACTGCTGGTCGGCGCCATTCTGCTCGGAATATCCTCCTACGTACCGACTTTCACCCAGGGCGTGCTCGGCACCGGCGCACTCGTCGCGGGACTGACCGCCGGCGCACTCACCCTCGGCTGGCCGGTGGCCGCGTCCAATGCCGGACGGGTGTATCTGCGCATCGGTTTCCGCCGCACCGCGCTCATCGGCAGTACGATCGCCACGCTCGGCGCGGTATCCACGCTGTTGATCGATGAGAATTCCACGCTGATCCAGGTCGCGGCGTCCTGTTTCGTGATCGGCATCGGCATGGGCCTGGTCGCCACCCCCACTCTCATCGCCGCCCAGACCGCCGCCGAATGGACCGAGCGCGGCGTCGTCACCTCGACGAACATGTTCGCCCGCTCCATCGGCAGCGCGGTCGGGGTGGCACTGTTCGGCGCCCTGGTCAACTCGCGCATCGGCAACACCGATCACCCCGCCCCCGTAGCACTGTCCTCGGCGGTCCACTTGGTGTTCATCACCGTCACGGCGATGGCAGGGGTCATGGTTATCGCATCCGCGGCGATGCCCGGACGCGGCCCGACCTCGGACCGGTAATCCGCTCGATCGCCGCCGAGAATGGTGGCCGCAGACCCAGCTGGTGTACGGAATGACCGGGACAGGCATGGCAGTTGCGGCATGGCGAGTGTCCGTTCGCCTGGTATCCGAAATTTTGGCAGGCTTGCCGGTCTGGGTGCTTGGTCGGATCTAGATTTCGGAAATTCCGGAGCGGGGTAATTCGGTGGCTATGCCGCCCGCGGGTGCAGTAACGCGTCCAGGTCCGGCGGTGTCGGCATGGGCTGGCGCAGTCCGACTCGAGCGCGGCCGGTGTTGCCTTCAGGAAAGCGGCCGGCCAGCGATCCGGGTGCGGCGACGATGATCCGCACGATTTGCCCGAGGGCCTCGCGACGATCGCGCTGACGGACGGCGAGTGTGAACATGGCGAGGTGGTTACCGGTGTGCAGCCAGGGGTCGGGCTGGGACAGGATGTGCGCGCGTTCGAGGTGTGCCCATCGTTGCGCGGGGTCAAGCGTGGTTTTCGCGGCGCGCATTTCTTCGTGGTAGCGGGTGCGCGCCACATCCGGGATCCTTGCCATCGCAGGTCCTTTCAGGTTTCGGGCAACGTTGTGCCGGGTCAGTCGCAGCAATCGCAGTCGTGTCCGGTCTCGCCGGTACCGACGAGGACTGCTCCTGGTGCGGGGCAGCAGGTGTCGCCGCGCCAGGCGCTGATGCCTTCCTTGATCGCGATCCCGGCGATGACGAGGGCGGCGAGCGGGTCTGCCCACGACCACCCGAACAGGCTGTTGAGCAACAAGCCGACGAGCAGGACTGCCGACAAGTAGGTGCAGAGCAGAGTTTGCTTGGAGTCGGCGACCGCCGAGGCGGAGCCGAGTTCGCGTCCAGCGCGGCGCTGCGCCCACGACAACACTGGCATGACCGCCAGGCTGACCACGGCCAGCGTGATGCCGATCGGCGAGTGCTGAGCTTCCCCGATGCCCAGCAGACCACGAATGGAGTCAACAGTGACGTAGGCGGCGAGGGCGAAGAAAGAGAACGCAATGATCCGCAGCGCCACCTTCTCCCGCTTCTCCGGGTCGTGGCCAGCGAACTGCCAAGCGACCGCCGCGGCAGAGGACACCTCGATCACCGAGTCCAGGCCGAATCCGATCAGCGCGGTCGACGAGACACGGGAGCCCTCGGTGAGGGCGATGATCGCCTCGATCACGTTGTAGGAGATTGTCGCGGCGACGAACCAACGGATCCGACGCGCCAGCAGCGCTTTCCGTTGTGTCGACGGCCCCGACAGCGCAACGGCCGACGCCAGCGCGGGCATCCCGAGAGGGGCCGACATCAGCAGCACTCTTTGTCGTCGGTTGCCGGGCAGCAGGCCGGGTCGACCGCCAGCACCAAGCCGAGCAGATCGTCGAGCGCGTGACCGATGCGGCGGTCCGCGAGCTCGTAACGGCTGCGCCGCCCCTCGGGAACCGCGACGACCAGACCACAACCACGCAAGCAGGCCAGATGATTGGACAGGATCTGCCGCGACACCCCGATCTGCTCGGCCAATTCCGACGGATAGGCCGGGCCGGTGCGCAGGCTCAACAGGATCTGGGTGCGGGTCGGATCCGATAGCGCGTGACCGAAGCGGGCCAGCGCGTCACGGTGCAACAAAGTCTCCACAACCCAAACGATACAGATTTTTATGTATTCATAAAATTCTGAACTGTTGTCACTGTCAGCTCGGTTTACGCACCTCGAGGAGAAAGCGGGTCGTCTGCGCGACGAATGGACCGTCCTGCTGGATCTGCTCGTGCAGCTCATGCAGGCGATCGCGGTATTCGGCGACGGTGAAGCCGGGGACCATCCAGATGACCTTGCGCAGAAAGTAGATGACAGCGCCGATATCGAAGAATTCGGTACGCAGGTGCTCGTAGCGTAGATCGACGATCTCGAGACCAGCGGCTTCCGCGTCGCGGCGAGCGTCGTCAGGGTGGCGTCGACGGCGGACCTGCTCCGGTTGCGGGCCGAGGAAGTACTCCACGAGTTCGAAGACGCTGGCCGGGCCGACCTGTTGGGAGAGGTAGAGCCCGCCGGGGCGCAGTACGCGTGCGATCTCATCCCACCAGGCCTGGACCGGGTGGCGGCTGGTGACCAGATCGAACGACGCGTCGGCGAAGGGCAGTGGCGGTTCGTCGCTGTCCGCGACGACAACCACGCCGAGTGGGTGCAACAGCTGGGTGGCCTTGGCGACGTTCGGCGGCCAGGATTCGGTGGCGACCATGGTGGTGGGCAGTGTCGGCGCGGCAGCGAGTACTTCGCCGCCGCCGGTCTGAATGTCCAGTGCGGCAGTCGCATTCGCCAGCCGCTCGCCCATGAGACGTTGATATCCCCAGGATGGGCGCTGCTCGGTGGCCCGACCATCCAGCCAGGAAAAGTCCCAGCCGTCCACCGGGACGGCTTCGGCCTCGGCCACCAGCTCATCGAAAGTTCGCAACATGCCTTGGATCATTACACTTCGGACCACCACGTTCACCCCATTTTTCGGCAAGGGGTGTCGCCAACCGCACCGGCAATCGCACGCCGATCACGAACGATCAGCCGAGCGACACCAGCGTGAGGTTTACTCGGGATCGGCCGCAGCCAGGTGCCATTCGCCGAACGACATCAGTTGCGTGGGCGGCGGGCCTGAGTTCGTTCTCGGACTATGTCGGCGCGGCGGGTGGCCATGGCGGCAGCTATCGAGGTGTCTGTGGTGATAGCCCGGTGGAGGGCTCGGGCGTCTTCGATTGCCTCACGGGCGCCGACTCCGGCGGCGGGGCTGATGGCGTGATCGGCGTCGCCACACAGGACCACGTCGTCGCGGGGTGGGAGCGCGGCGGTCAGTGGGACATCGCGGGCGTTCGACACATGAACGCGGTCGGTGTCGGCGAGCATTGACTCGACCACGTCGGGGATGTCCGGCGCAACGGCCCGGACAGCGTCAGCCCAGGTGGCGGTGGGGTGAAAGCCGACGTCCTGCCCGGAAATCGCGGGCCGGGTGATGCGCGCGAACCACGCCGCGATCCGGTCGTTCCACAGATGCCCGAACGCATCGGTGCGCGGCCCATCGCCGACGCGGTGGATCTGGAAATGCAGCAGTGACTGCTCGCTCGGTAGCGGCACCGCATTGTCGGTCACTCCGTACACCACGACCTGGTCGGCGTAGACCGCGGGCCGATCGGGTTCCAGACAGGCGCGGACCATCGAATCGATGCCGTCCGCGGCGATCAGCGGGCCCGCCACGGGTACCGCTTCCGCACCCACCCGAACGGTGTCACCATCGAAAGCGCCGACCGCACAGCCATAGCGGATATCGGCGTTGGCGGCGGCGGCGAAGTCGGTCAGCACCCGCATCAGCTGCGGGCGAAAGTACAGGCGGCGGCCCGCACCCGGCACGACTCGGCTCGCGCAGGAAACCTCGTGTACCGCAAGACCGTTCACCGGGTGCGAGATCGCCCGCAGTGCTGACGTGTCGACACCGAGCTCGCCGAGCGTCTCATGGGCCGGGCCGTCGAGGACGAGAAACGCGCCCGCCCCGACGGCGTCCCTTCGTTCGTAGACGGTGGCCGAAATGCCGTCCCGCGCAAGGGCCCCGGCAAGTACCGTCCCGGCAATTCCGCCGCCGATAATCGTGACCATGCGCACTCCCCAATGGTTCGCCGTGTACGTGGATCGGCTTACCAGGTTCGCACGTTAATGCACGGATTCGGTTGCGCCGCTCTTGTTTCCGATCCTATCGAGCACGAAATAGCCGACGCAGACCAGCACGGCCCAGACTGCACCGACAACCACCGCCGTGCGACCACTTTCGGTAAAGAAGAGCAACACCACAACCAGGCCCAGGAAGCCGAGGGCCGCGATGGTGGTGACGGGTGCGCCGGGGAGCCGGTAGTCACTAACGGGGAGCTCGCCGCGCGCCACCTTGGCGCGGTACAGCAGGTGGCAGACCAGGATCATGCCCCACACGAAGATGATGCCGATGGTGCTCACCGAAGTGATGTAGGCGAAGGCCTTATCCGGGGAGATGATGTTGACGATCACGCCGATCACCATCGCGGCAGCCGAGGCGACAATTCCGGCATAGGGCACCGAACGCGAGTTGAGCTTACCGAGCGCGGCCGGTGCTTCCCGGTGCAGCGACAGGGTACGCAGCATGCGGCCGGTCGAATAGATACCGGAGTTGCACGACGACAGCGCGGCGGTCAGCAGCACGAAGTTGATGATGCCGGCCGCACCGGGGATACCGATCTGTTCGAACACCTCCACGAACGGGCTGCGCCCGGCGTGAAAATTGCGCCAGCTCGACACCGACATGATCACCAGCAGCGCACCGACATAGAACAGCCCGATACGGAACGGCAGCGTATTGATCGCTTTGCGCAGCGTCTTACGCGGCTCCCGCGCCTCCCCCGCGGTGACGCCGACCAGTTCCACGCCGACATAGGCGAACAGCACGATCTGCAACACCAGCAGCGACTGACCGAAACCGTTCGGGAACACCCCACCGTCGGCCCACAGATTGGTGACGGTCGGGTTGGCCGCATGCCCGAAGCCGAAGATCAGCACACCGAGACCGAGCAGGATCATGCCGATAATCGCGGTGACCTTGATGGTGGAGAACCAGAACTCGCCTTCGCCGAACAGCCGCACCGAGATCAGGTTCGCCGCGAACATCATCGCCAGCACCACCAGTGCCGTGATCCACGGTTCGATATCAAACCAGTATTGAACGTATTTGCCCGCCACCGTGATCTCGGCCATGCAGGTGGCCACCCACACGGCCCAATAGGTCCACCCGGTGACGAACCCGGCGAAGCGACCGAGGAATTCGTGCGCATATTCGGCGAAGCTGCCCGAGACCGGCCGATACGTGAGCAGCTCACCCAGCGCTCGCATAATGACGAAGATGGCCAGGCCGGCGGCGAGGTAGGCCAGGATCAGGGCGGGACCGGCTTGCTCGATCGCGCCGCCCGCACCGTAGAACAGCCCGGTGCCGATCGCGCCGCCGATGGCGATCATCTGGATAGTGCGCGGGTTGAGTCCCCGTGAGTAGCCTTCTTCGCTCGCCCCGGCTGAATCGGCGGACATCGCGTCGGCTCGTATCTGGCTGTCGGTCATGGGGGGCCACGTTACCGCCACCAAAATCACCCGGCATCTTATCCCATGGTGCGCCCCGAGCGACCTGCCAGGAACAGACACATCACAACGCAGGCCGGACAGCCACCCACCGCGATGGCGTACCATCAGTTAGGCAACCCTAATTTCAACAGTCGGAGGTCACCTTGGCACGCCCCCGCTCCACCTTCACCGTGCAGCGCACCGAGCGACTGACACCTCATCTGATCCGGGTTCACCTCGGCGGACCCGGCTTCTCGGCATTCCAGCCCAGCGAGTTCAGCGACTCCTACATCAAGTTGATCTTCCCGCGCGAGGGTATCGACGTACTGCGCACCTACACCGTCCGCTCCATCGACCCCGCCGCAGGCGAGCTCGCCGTGGACTTCGTCTATCACGGCGACGAGGGCATCGCGGGACCGTGGGCCGCCGCCGCCAGGCCGGGCGAGACCATCGACGCCTTCGGCCCCGGCGGCGCGTATTCGCCACGCGCGGACGCGGATTGGCATCTGCTGGGCGGTGATGAGGCGGCGCTGCCCGCGATCGCCACCGCGCTGGAGGCCATGAATTCCGACGCTCGCGGCCGCGCGTTCGTCGAGGTCGAAGGCCCCGCCGACGAGCTTCCCCTCACCACACCCGCAGGGGTGGAACTGATCTGGTTGCACCGTGGTACCCGGCCGACGGGCGAACTACTGGCCGAGTCGGTCCGCAATGCCCCGTGGGACGAGGGACAGGTCCAGGTCTTCATCCACGGCGAAGCCGAGTCCGTCATGCACAATCTGCGCCGCTACATCCGTCGCGAACGCAATGTCCCCGCCGAGTGGGCCGCCTCGATCTCGGGCTACTGGCGCCGCGGCCGCACCGAAGAGGGCTTCCGCACCTGGAAAGCCGACCTCGCCACCAAGGAGTCGGCCGAACCCATCCAGGCATCCCGCTGACTGATCCGGGCCCCGAAGACGTACTGTGACCGGCCGAGGTGCAAACCCGGCCGATTCACTACGACTGTGGTTCGCGCCCAAGTCCACGTAGGCGTTCACGCTCGGCTACTCGGTCGCGTTCCCTAGCGGCATCTCGCGCTCGGTGGTCGTTATGGCCGCGGTCGGGTTCGCGTGTTCCAGGTTGCTCTCCAGGCTCTATCCGGCCGACTTCCAACACGTGCATGACTTCTAGTGGGATACCTTTCCGTACTGCGCGCTCACGGAGTTCGCGGATCTGCTCGCGTTGTTTCTCGATCGTTTCGCGCTCGTAGCGCCGCTTGTCTTCCCATGCGATCGTGGAGCCGATTTCCCCCAGCTCGCGGGTAACGTCTTTGCGGTGCTCTTCGCGGTTCTGCTCGAGGTGTCTTTCCATCTCCTGGGCAGGTTCGCGACCGAGTCCGGCGCTACGAAGCATTTCCCGAGCCTTCGCACGTTCTATCTCGCGAATATCGGATAGGTCTTTGATCAGTCGGGTGTGGGATTCCCGAATCTTCTCAATTTCTAGCGCTTCACCTTTTTGACGAGCTTCCGCGATCTTCCGCGCCTGCTCCGCCACATCGGCGCGGATATGCTCGCGTTTTTCGTTCAACTCTCTCGGATCGACACTCCGCGCTAATTCCTTGTCACGTACCTGCTGATCCCGTACTTTCGCTATCTCTCGTTGCCGAGACTCTTTCCCCTTGGCTTCCCGCACCCGCACGATTTCCCGATCTTCTCCAGCCGCTTACGAGCCCGGTCGGCACGAACCAGCTCATACGCCCGTACCAGCTCCAATTGCTGAGAGGCCAGGGACTTACCTAACTTCATAGCGCGAAGTGCATCCTCGCGGGACACGACCACGTGCTGAAACTTGTCCTTGAAATCTCGGGACATGTCCCGCAAGTCTTGACGGGATTGTTCGGAGATCTTTTCACCGGCCACCGTTTCCCAATCGCTTCGCACCAGCTTACCGGCATCAAATCCGGCGCGCTCTTTACGCAATTGGACACGTACGTCCGCCTCATTGAGCCGACCCGATTTGCGCTCCTTTGCTTCGATCCCTCGGCCCACAGACCGTGCCGAATCCAATATGCGCGCACCGCGCTTGGTTTCTAACCTGAACTGCTGTACCCACCCGTTTTCGGGGGTTTCTCCTCGCTCGTGCGCTCTGCCGAGTTCGAAGTACAGGCCCTTTTCGTAGTTGGTCAGATTTCGCCGGAAATTGTCGTATTCATCGGGCACGGCTGCGCCCACCCCCGTAGGCGAAGAGAGCTAGAGCATTATGTGACAGATCTACGCGTCCACCGCGCGGCCTCTGTGATGCTGTATTCGATCAATCGAGGACCGTCGCTGTCGGACAGATCTTCCGCTATCGCAACCAAGCTGCGGGTATCGTAGCCCTGTACCGCTGGTCCGAAATCGGCGTACAACGGCAGACCCCACTCGGGGCGGTTCGTCCACTTCATACCGCCGCGCCGGACATAACATTCGCCAAGGAAGCGGATGAATTGGTCTACCGAGTCGCGGTTTTCCGGTGCAAAGAATGCGTCAGGGTCGCCGAACTTCTCTTTAGCCGCTTCCATGATGCGAGTCGACAACGGCGGCTTCCACCATATATCGGCGTAGTCGGCCATCCTCGGAAGCGTTGCAGCGAGGAACGCGCGTATCGCTGACTCCATGCGCTCGGGCGCAACCCAATCAAGAAATGCCTGTGTCTTATCATCGAATTCGATATCGAAACCGATCTGTTCGTCATTCCCCACGCCGATGCCTCCGGTTTTCTCGTCGCTGCCTATATCGGTGTCAGTCTCTCATCTCATGGGCGAAGGTAGAGCCGTTCGCAGGGGAGGCGTGGATAGCCCCTCGTATCGCCGAGGTCGACTGCGACGGCATCGGCGTACTGTCGTTTCTGGTGCTCGTGCGTGAAGATCAACGCGGCGGTAAGGCAAGCCGTGAAGTCGAATCGTGCACCGTGCAGAAACACGCTCAGGTGCACGTCCGGGTCGCCCGGTAGCGGGGAAGCCTGTTCACTCATAACTCGGCCTCGGTGATCGGTCGGTGCTGGTGCAGGCCACGAACTTGGTCGGTGTGATCAGGTCACACGCGAGAGCGATAGCCCGTACGCGGTTATTGACGTGGGCCATGCTGGGCGCGATGACCGCTACCGCTCCCTTGCCTCGTGCTGTCGAGACAATGAGCGCGGTCGGCATGAACGTGTCGTCACTGATGGTGACCAGCCCTGTGAGGGTGTAGCCGCGGCGCTGTGCCAACTCGGTGATGACCCGTTCATCCCGCAACAGGTGCGGGCCGGTCACGTCGAGTGAGAGAACACCAATTGCCTTGCTGGGCATGTTGTTTTTCATTGCGGCCATCCGTGCCAGCCGGGGGCGGGTCGTCGTGACGATTCGAATTCGTAGCTGATTTGGTCCCACAGGGCGCGCGGCATGGCATCGAAAGACTCGCCCAACGAGGGGGTGTCGGGTAGTTCGGTTTCGGTGCCGTCCGGTCGCCGCACGCTGGTGACATGGATGACGCCGTCACGCACGAACCAGGTGGCGGACGCGCCGCCTCGCACCGTCACCCGGAGTTCGAAACCGCTCACCGGTTCGCTCCCGGAGGGCGAACACCGACACACGCGCGAATCGCTTCCACGACAACCGCTCCCGGCGGCCGGAACATGTCGCGGGGTGGTTCGATCCAGACCCGCAGCCCGGCGTGTCTATCGGCGGGCGAGGGTAACGCGATCTGCGCACCGAATCGGGAGACAGTCACGTTGAGCCGGAACAACTCCGAGAACAACGGAACGTCGTCGGGCAGGTCGGGCCGGACCAGGAACGTCCATCGTTGTGAGCGCGGGTGGGAGATGATCGGGCCGACCGTACACTGCCGGGTCTGCATGTGAACCTTGACCGCTTGACCGAGGATGGCGGGCATGGTGATTGCGGATACGGTGTCGGCTCGCACCGTGATTCGGCCGAGTTCGGGTTCGATCCCGGCTGCCAAACCACAGATGTGCCGGTAGAACCGGCATCGACTGGTAGGTGTATCACCGAGTGGATCCGACGTCAGCTCACGCATCACTCACGCCCCGGTCCGCAACAGGTATCGACACCCCGGAAGGTGTGATGGCACCCGGTGGCGGGGGACACTCCACCCCGCCACCGGGGCGCATTTGGGTCATCCACTCGTACATAGCGTCGAGGTATTCGGCGAGCACCTCGACCGACATATCACAGCAGACTGGGCCGGTCGGCCCCATCGGCGGAACTCGTTGTGGAAGCGCGTTGTTCAGCATTGGCCGACCTCCGGGGCATCGACTGCGGATTGGGTGCGCCCGGCTCTGAGAAACCCAACCTCGATGCGGGAAGTAGGAGGGCTGTCTCTCCGGGTGCTTGTTCATCACATCAATGGACAGGCAGAATGGCATTGCCAGTTTGGACATTTGGCAGAACTGCCCTGAATCCCCAGAGCACTTGCCAGATTGGCCAGGCCGGATTGCCATAACGGCCACACCACATTGCCAGGATGAACACACATAGGAGCCAACGAGATGGCTGAGGATGCTCTGCGAAAGGCGCTCCCGCGCCGCCAGCTTGGCCGGTATCTGCGTCAGCAGCGCACCGCAGAGGGGTTGACTCTCGCGGAAGTCGCGAAGCCGATGGAGTGGAGTATCAGCAAGCTCGGTCGGATCGAGCGAGGTGAGGAAGGCAAGATCCGGAAAGCCGATGTCCAGCAGTTATGCGACATTCTCGGGTTCAGTGCAGAGCGGACGGCGGTCATGGTCGGGCTTGCCCAGCAGGCTGACGTGAAGAGTTGGTGGCACGCCTTCGGCGATCTCATCCCCGAGGGCTTCGTGATGTACGTCGACTTGGAGTGGACGGCGCACGGGATGACGATCTACCGGCCTGACCTAGTGCCAGGTTTGCTACAGACCGCTGCCTACGCCCGCGCGCTCGATCGGATTTACTTCCCCCACGACTCTGAGGAGGAACAGGAAGGCCGAGTTCAACTACGGATGCAACGACAGGCGATCATCACGCGCAAGACGAACCCGACGAAAGTTGATGTGGTCCTCCACGAGTCGGTACTCCACACCGTCGTCGGCAGTCCGGCAACCATGGCAGGGCAGCTCCGCCACCTTGCGGACATCAGCACCAAGGACAATGTGGGCATCCGCATCCTGCCGTACACCGCTGGAGTTCCGATCGGCGTTCCGATTGGCCCATTTGTGATCTTGGACTTCGTACCTGACAGCGAAGGCGTTACCGAGCCGACCGTGATCTACATCGAGAACTACACAGGCGACATGTACCTTGAACGTGAGCGGGATGTCGTGGGCTACCGTAGAGCGTCCGCGACGATCCAGCACGCAGCGTTGGACGCCGTTAGCAGCCGGACCAAGCTCCGGATGAAAGCAAAGGAGTACCTCCCGTGACCGTTGATCTCTCCGGGGCGCACTGGTTCAAGAGCAGCCGCAGCTCTGGGGGCAAGGAATGCGTTGAGGTCGCATTCCTCGATGGCGGGCACGTCGGGGTCCGTGACTCCAAGAACCCGACCGGCCCGGCGCTGGTCTTCACGCCCGGCGAGTGGGATGCCTTCACCACTGGTGTCAATGGCGGCGAGTTCGACCAACCGTAGGTACACAAGCAACCAACACCGAAACCCCCAGCGCACTGGGGGTTTCGCCGTTTCACCATCAATTCCGCATCCGGATGTGAGCGAGCAAGTTTCCAGGGCGGTTCGGATCACGGTGCAGGGCTAGGTTTTCCAGTCATACACGGTTGGGCGGCGCATCCACAGCTATGGTTCCTTCTGGTTTAGTCCGGGAGATAACTGCTGCCGAAGAGCGATTCGGAGATACCGTCAAGACCTACCTATCAGTGAGCGATGCCCAGGCGGCACGGACACCCGATCAAAACAGGGCTGAACGGTAGGTCTATCCACAGCTCGACGCCGACCGGCGGTGCATCGCTCACTAATCAAGTAGTTCTTGATCATTTCTCGATGGGCATCGAACATACGGGCGTAATAGACGGACCAATCAGGTCTAGCGGACGAAATCGCGGAAAGTATGCCAGAAACCGGTTCCGACCTCCCGGCGACGCGGACCAGCAGCAACTCCGGTCCACAAGCTGCGCAGATCGAATAATGCACGCAGCCACCTTGCCAAAAAACGATTGCTGTCTAGTTGCTTGACCCGGATGCGGTCTCGAGATGAGATATTCAGGTGGCGCAACGATGGTGGCAGCAGCTCCCGCCGGCGGCGGGCTCGTTCGTCATGGCCACCGCGATCGTATCGGTGGGTCTGCATCTCACCGGTTTCGAAGTGGCGTCGTGGATCGCACTCGGGCTCGCGACAGCGGTCTGGATCCGGCTCGCGGCCGACTTCGTCCTGCGGCCGTTATGGAAACGCCCCTGGCGGGAATCCGAAACCGCTGTTCCTGCCGCGCTGTCCGCGCTGGCCGCGACGACGGTGCTCGGCACTCGAATGGCGCTGCTCGGCTGGCATACCCTGGCCGGGGCGATGCTGGTGGCGGCAGTGCTCACGTGGCCCGGCTTGCTATTTGCCGTACTGCGCCACTGGAGAAGTCGACTACCGGGTGGTGCGTTTCTGATCTGTGTCGCGACCCAGGGTGTCGCGGTGCTGGCCGGCACTGTCGCGCGGGCGGGCATGGGCGACTGGCTCACGATCGTCGCGCTGGTGTTCTTCGGTCTCGGTCTGGTGCTCTATGTTGCGGCGTTCCTCCGATTCGAACTGCAACAGGTGTGGACCGGCCCGGGCGATCAATGGGTTGCCACCGGTGCGCTGGCCATGTCCGCGCTCGCTGCCGCGGAGCTTGTTGCCGACAACCAGTGGAGTGGCCCCACCCACGACACGCTCCGGGTGGCCGCGCTGGCCGCGCTCGGGCTCAACCTGCTCGTATACGTGATCCTCATGGTCGCGGAGGTCATCCGGCCGCGGCCCGGCTACGACATCCGGCGTTGGGCCACAGTGTTCCCACTCGGCATGACCGCGGTCGCGACCCTGTCCGTCAGCTCGGCCACCGACATACCCGGCCTGACCACGCTGGGCAACTTGCTACTGCTGGTGGCTGTCGGCGCCTGGGCATTCACCTTGGCCGTATTGCTCACCAACCAGACAACATTCGAAGCCGATCCGGCCGGCTGATCGAGCTCGACGAGGCTATCCCGGCATCATCCCGCAACCATAACCACAGAACAACGCGGAGCACGCTGGCGAATAGTCGTCTGGGATCGACAACATCAACGCCCGAGGCATAAGCGCTCACACAGCAGTCGGCGTAGACCGGCACAGAGATCCGGGAACCACGGATAGGTCATCGAGGTCGTGGCGCATCAGATCGTCGGCGAGGAGCTGCGCTGCCGCTCCCGGCGGTTGCGGCGTAGTCGATGATCGTGCCGGCAGGTTGGCATGCAGGCGCATATCCGGGCCGGCCGCCTGGGTGACGCTCATTCCCGGCCGGCGGAACGCCTGGATTCGAATTCATAGCGAATTTGGTCCCACAAGGCGCGCGGCACGCGGTCGAAACACTCCCCCAGCGGCAATGCGACAGCGAATCTAGTTGTGCTGCCCTCAGACTCGCGGCGAAAGCTCAAAACATGGATCACACCATCGTCATCCGCGTACCAGTTCGCCGACATACCACCCACCACCGTGGTTCGGACAGGTGTCGCGGCCATTATCGACAGCCTCGGGACACGCACTCCGTCAGTGCGGCAAGCGCTGTCACCATCGACGGACGAAACATATCACGCACCGGCGTTATCCACCCTCGGCCCGAATCACCCGGCGTCGGCAACACGATCGAGTGACCCGGCTCGACAAGAACCGAATCCGTCTGCCGCACAATCTCTTCAAATGCCCGAGTCCGATCCTCGTCGGGATACGCCCTGGTCAGCATGGTCAACCTGCGCACCGGATGCCAGATCATCGGACCATGTAAACACAACTCCCCCAACTCATCCCGCACCCGATAACCCCAGTACTCGACCATGACGAACGCTCGCACATTCCCGCCGATACGGACAGCGATCCGCCCCCGCTCATCGACATGAGCGGGAAGCCCACCCACGGTGCGGTAGTAGTGCAAGCGATGCATAACGTCTTCGGATACGGATGGCGCGGACATCGTGACCCCCTGGTCGCGGCAAATGGCTTGGGGCACACCCGGAACCGGTACGATAGCGCCACTCGACAGTTGGTGCCGGATGCCGCCTAACGTGTGGTTCGGAGTGAAGGCGAGGCGGCTTCCCGGTTCCGGGGTCCTTGACCATTAGCAACCAAAAATTGGATTGATTCGGAGTACTCCACAGCGATCTAGTACAAGATAAAATCACTCCGTGTTCCATTCAACCTGACGAGCGATGATCAAAAACTGTGGATGACTGGGAAGAGGTACCCCTTCCCAGTGAATCCTCTGTAAGTGTTTGGGGTGGCCGGCCCGGGGCTGGCTGACAGGATCGGTGTCGTTGCGACATCCGGTGTGACTCGTGAATCGCTTTGCCTCTTGGAGTGCACTTCCCGGGATCTGTCCACTGGTTGTGGCGGCGACGCCGGCCCGGTCTGCTTCGGTGGCTTGATCAGAAGCCTGCCCGACCCCGTTGGCGCGGGATCGTGGCCCATTACAGGCCTGCCTCGAAGTTCTCCTTCCGGGCCGACGCCGACCAACGACGTCGCCCATCGGAAGGACAACCGCCGCAGTGCCTATCGTCTCAGAACAGTACGAACTCGTCATCGGCGTCGACACCCACGCCGCCAATCACGCATTGTCGGTCGTCACCGCGGCGACCGGCGCCGCAGTCGATGCGGCGAGCTTCCCTGCCAGCGCGGCCGGGTTGGATCGGGCCGCGGCATGGATCACCCGTCGGGCCAGTGAACGAGCCACCCTGGTGGTCATCGAGGGCATCGGCTCCTACGGCGCCGGCCTGGCCGAGCGCCTGCACACTGCGGGAATGTCGGTGGTGGAACCCTCTGCGATGGCGGCCGTCGATCGGCGCGGGACCGGCAAAACCGACGAGCTCGACGCCATGCGCATCGCCAGATCGGTACTGGGGGTCGAGGTCGATCGGCTGCGCCGACCGCGTGCGGACGGGCCCCGGGTCGCGATGCGTGTTCTCGTGATCGCCCGCGAGCAAATGAGCTGCGAACGCACCCGTACCGTCAACTCACTGACCGCACTGGTCCGCACGGTCGATCTCGGGATCGATGCACGGAAAGCATTGACAGCCAAACAGATTGAAACAATCGCTGGATGGCGCACGCGCGCATCCGATGATGTCACTGCCCGAACCTGTCGGACCGAGGCGGTGCGACAGGCAACAAGGATCCGGGCACTGGACTTCGAGCTGCGCGGCAACCGCAAAGCTCTCGACACGCTGGTCGAAGCCGCCGCACCGGAACTGACCGCGACATCCGGAGTCGGGCCTGTTGTCGCCGCCTCCGTTCTGATCGCATGGTCACATCCCGGACGAGTACGGTCCGAGGCCGCTTTCGCCGCGCTCGCCGGAACCTGCCCCGTTCCAGCATCATCGGGAAATACGGTGCGACACAGGCTTAACCGCGGAGGCGACCGCCGACTGAACCGCGCACTGACCACCGTCGTCATCGTGCGGATGCGCATCGATCCCGCCACCCGCGCCTACGTCGCGCGACGCCGAACCCAAGGCCGCACGACCAAGGAAATCATACGCAGCCTGAAACGCTACATCTCCAGGCAATTCTTCCGGATCCTCACCTCGGCGCACCAAACACCCAGTACGGCTTGACAAATATAGAAGCATCCCGGAGAGTCCGGGGACTTCATCTTCTGTGCAGGATGGAGTCGTGTCGTCGAGGAAGTAGTACCCGGCCGAGCTGGTGAGCGGGCCGTGCGGATGCATGCCGACGGACGAGTCCGCCGAGTTGAAGCGACTGCGGCGAGCGAACGCGGAACTCTAGCGCGCCAACGCAATTCTGAAATCGGCGTCGATCTTCTTTGCGGCCGAACTGGACCGGCCACAGCACTAACCGTCAAATACATCAGCGAATATCAGGGCCGCCGCGGGGCGGTGGTCTGCGATGGAATGTCGAGTCGATCCGCGCCGTGCTCACGGAGCTCGGCGTGCAGATCACCCCATCGACCTATTGCGAATGCTTCAACCGGTCGATCATGGTTGTCATCGAGGCGGTGATGACTCCGATATACCGAGCCGAATTGCCGGGTTTCTTCTCGCCGTACCGGCCCCTCCGAGTCCGAGAAACGTACTCTAGCCCAACGGTTTCCAGCCATCCCACGGCCGCATGCCACGCTTGTTCCATTCGTCGATCCACACCCGCCGCGGCAGTTCGTTGACGTCGACCAGTCGACCGCCGACGGACTGATACTCGGCACGAAGCGTCACCTTCGACTTCCGCCAGGCCGTCGGGCATCGGTGGCGGTGGGGTTGACTTTGCGGGGTTGAGGGGCGGACCGCAACGTGCGGGATAGGGAGGAAGCGGCATCGCTCGACAAGTCTTCTACGGCCCTCTATAGACCGGGGCATTCGCGTGGAACACCGTTCACCAGCCGAATGGGTCGCGGTCCTCGCCGGGCAACCACGTGTTGCCCGGCGAAGACCATCCACGCCTTTTAATCATCTTGCCCGCGGCGCGATGGTTGCGGCCGATCAAGCGATCGAGGTAGAGGTGCCCGGCGAGGTGATCGGTTTCGTGTTGCAGGCAGCGGGCGAGATAGCCGACGCCTTCGAACGAGATGGGCTCGCCTGAGCTGTCGATGCCGGTCACCCGCGCCCAGTCAGCCCGGCCCGTGGGATAGCGCTCACCGGGAACCGACAGACACCCCTCGAGATCGTCAGGATGGGGCATCGTCTCTGGCAGTGGAGATGTCTCGAGCGTCGGGTTGATGACATGACCGCGGTGCCGACGCCCGTCGTCGATCAGGTCGAACACGAAGATCGCCCGCGAATCGCCGACCTGGTTGGCAGCGAGCCCTGCTCCGTGAGCTGAGGTGTTGGTCTCGTAGAGGTCGTCGATGAAGGAGCAGAGTTCGTCGTCGAACACGGTTACTGGCGTGGCCGGCGTTGTCAGTCTCGGGTCGCCGGCGATGAGGATCGGTCGAATAGCCACACAAAGGAGAGTACTCAAATATGAGTACTCGGGTAAAAATGAACGCATGAATCCCACTCGGCTGTTTGTCCTCGGCGCCCTCTCCAAGCGCGGACCCATGCACGGTCACCAAATTCGACGCGACGCGCGCCTGGATCGAGCGGAACTGTGGTCCCAGGTAAAACCGGGATCGCTCTACGGTGCGCTACACCGACTAGAAGACGAGGGTCTGATCCGTGCGATACGCACAGAGCAGGACGGGTCCATGCCGGCCAGGACCGTCTACGAGATCACCACTGAAGGCTCCCGAGAGCTTCGCGCGCTGCGCGACGAGGCATTCACCGAGTTCGAGCTCAAACCAGACCCGGTCGACCTCGCGCTCGCCGTGAGCGCGGACCTCGACCGCGAACTCCTGCGCGGCTACATCGAGGACCGCATCGCAGTCCTCGTGGCACGCGAGCAACAATTCGATCACCAGCTCGATCGGCGGTGGCCCGACCAGAATCTCGCCGACGACCTGATCGTCACTCACGCCAAGATGCGCATCCGAACCGAGATCGACTGGCACAGGAACGTTCTCGCCAACATCGACAAACTCGAAACGCGCTGACTCCTCATCGTCAACAACCTCATGACCCACAACAACTAGCGGACGCGGACATCCCGAATGACAACGACTGCGTGTGGTTGCTCGGCCACTATGACCACCTTTACCAGAAGTACACTGCGCGGCCGGATCCGCCGACGTTCAGCGGAGGTCCGCGAGACCGAACGCAACACGATGTTGACCCGGCCGTTCCAGGACTGGATGATCTTTCTCGACCCCGAACAGCGCAGCGATCAGATCTTCAGGCAGGTACGCAGTTCATCGCCGATGCCTCCTAATCCACTGAGGCGTACAGCATCCTTCGCACGGCTGGAGTTCTGCGGGTCCGACCGCATGCCAAGCGACTGGAACGATCTCGTGGACATTCTTGCCCTGGCGAGACGACTGCCGCAGTCCAGCCGCTCCCAAAGGTCGATGTTCTTCACCGCGGTTTTGTTGCTGGTCAGCCAACCATTGGCCCGCCACTTGGCGAGGGAGTTCTTGGCACCCAGCACGACATACTTGCTGTCGGATGACAGCTGGACGGTGGAAGGCCGCTTCAGCGATTCCAATGCGCGGATTGCCGCCATCAACTCCATCCGATTGTTGGTCGTCGATGGGTCGCTGCCGTAGAGCTCCTTCTCGTGATCCCCATACCGGAGAATCGCTCCCCAACCGCCGGGGCCTGGATTGCCCAAACACGCACCGTCGGTGAATATTTCGACGATTCGTTCCCCACCCTTCGTCATGCCGCCACGATACGCGTAGGTCGAAGAGCCGTGCGAGCGCACAGGCTCGCACATCGGCGGCGTCCGCTGCGGCTCTAGTGGACGTGGAGGTGGTGATTACTCGCAATCACCAGCGGCCGACGCCGAAAATCCGGGGTGGTGCAGGCGACGCCGGTAGTTTGGCAAGGATGAGCAGCCTCGAGGTCGCGATTGTCGGGTATGGGTTGGCGGGGTCGGTGTTTCATGCGCCGTTGATTGCGGCCGAGCCTCGGATGCGGGTGGCGGCGGTGGTTACCAGGTCGCCGGAGCGTGCTGCGCAGGCACGGCGGGAGCATCCTGGCGTGCGGGTGGTGGCCGATGTCGAGGAGTTGTTCGCGGGTGGCGGCGGGCTCGATCTCGTCGTGGTCGCGACACCCAATCGGACGCATGCGCCGTTGACTCGGCGGGCGCTCGACGCGGGGGTGGCGGTGGTTGTCGATAAGCCGTTCGCGGTCACTGTGGCCGAGGCCGAGGACCTCCTCGCGCGTGCGGAGCGCAACGGAGCGGTGTTGTCGGTTTTTCAGAATCGACGCTGGGACGGCGATTTCCTGACCGTGCGAAAACTGATGGCCGAGGGCAGCCTCGGGGCGGTGCGGCGGTTCGAATCGCGGTTCGAGCGGTGGCGGCCGGTGCCGAAGGGCGGCTGGCGAGAGGTCGGCACCGCAGCGGACGGGGCGGGGCTGCTGTTCGATCTGGGGAGCCACCTCGTCGACCAGGCACTCACCCTGTTCGGGCCGGCGCGCTCGGTGTATTGCGAATTGGATCGTCGGCGCGACGGGGTACAAACCGATGATGACGCGTTCGTGGCGCTGACCCATGAGTCGGGTGTCCGTTCCCACTTGTGGATGAGTGCCATAGCACCACTGCTCGGACCCCGGTTCCGAGTACTCGGCTCCGAAGCCGGTTATATAACGTACGGTTTGGACCCGCAGGAGGCGGCGCTGCGCGCGGGACGCCGCCCCGACGATGGCGAAACCGCTTGGGGCACAGTCGAACCCGATCAGTATGGCTCGCTCGGCACCGATCCCGGCGCGACTACGTACCCGACCGTCGCAGGCGACTACCCCGCGTTCTACACCGCGATGGCCGCCGCACTGCTCGACGGTGCCCCAGTGCCGGTGGACCCGCGAGACGCGATGGCGACACTTCGAATCCTCGATGCGGCACGCGAATCCGCGACGACTCACGCAACCGTCACAGGCTGCGCTGAGCCCGCCCTGGATGCCGGGTAGACCCACGAGACGCGGCTAGCAACACTCCGAACCCTCGACACAGCACACGAATCCGCAGCGACTGGAACACCCGTCACAGCGTGAACTGACCCGGGCCATACCGGGGAACAAGCGATGGGCGCGGCCGTCGCCGGACGGATAGGGTGCGGCGGTGGATACAGCGAAATTCGTCGAACGCGGTGCCTCCATTGCGGATCGGCTGACAACGACCCAGGAGCCGCCGCCGTGGTGGCTGGTGGTCGCGACCGCGTTGGTCGCGCTGGTGCTGGTGGGTTACGGACCCGTTTGGCGGTTGACTCGCAATGTCGTGACCATCGCGCACGAGGGTGGGCACGCGCTGTTCGCCCTGCTGACCGGGCGCAGGCTCAACAGCATCACGCTGCATTCGGATACCTCGGGTTTGACGGTGTCCAGCGGTAAGCCCTACGGGCTTGGCATGATTCTCACCGCGATGGCGGGATATCCGGCCCCACCGCTGCTCGGCCTCGGTTTCGCCGCGCTGCTCGGCGCGGATCGGATCACGCTGATGCTGTGGACCGCGATCGCCTTGCTCGCCGCGGTGTTGATCAAGGTGCGCAATATCTATGGCCTGATCACTGTCTTCGGGCTCGGCGCTTTGGTATTCGCGGTGTCGTGGTTCGGAACCGACACGCTCCAAGCGGGTTTCGCCTATCTCGGCGCCTGGTTCCTGCTGCTGGCCGGAGCCAGACCCGTCATCGAATTGCAGCGCGGCCGAGCACGCCAGGTCCGCAACTCCGCAGGCGCCGATTCCGACGCCGATCAACTCGCCCGCCTCACCCACCTACCCGGCCTGCTGTGGGTGCTGGTGTTCGGCGCGATCGCGGTGGCCGCCCTGGTAGCCGGGGGCGCGCTGCTGCTGACAGAAGCAACCGGGGTGTGCATCACGAATGTGTCCACCGCGAACTGCCCTACACCCGGCACCTAGATATTTCCGGGCACGACATTCTGGACGGCGTCACCCGCGACCGCGTCAGGGTTGACCTCGACGCGAAAAAGCGGGACGCGGGACGCGGGACAACCGGACCGGTGTCGACCAGAACTGATCGGGCCGTCAGCCGGTCCCTGCCATCGCCGCGACACGGCGGGCGAGCAGCGCGGCGGCCTCTCGCAACTCCGGAGGTTCCAGCACCTCCGCCTCGAAGCCGAGCCGGGCCACGTGCACGGCGAGCCAGTCCAGGTCCTCCCCGCCGACGATGAGCACGCACCACCCGTCGCGATCGTCCTCGACGCGCCCCACCTGCGGCGGCACCAGCTCCCGTACCCGGTCGGGCGGGGCGTGCACCCGCACCCGGGCCAGATACCGGTACGGCGCCTCGGTCACGGATCGCTGCACGTAGGCGACCGGGTCCGGATGTTCCCTGGCTCGGAAGCGCCAGGTCGTCGCCACCACCTCGCGCATCCGGTCCAGCCGGAAGGTGCGCCAGTCGTCGCGGTCGACGTCCAGAGCCATCAGGTACCAGCGGCGGCCGGTGGTGACCATCCGCACCGGCTCGACCGTGCGCTCGCGCTCCTCGCCGACGCGGCCGGCATACCGGAACCGCACCCGCACGGCATCGCGACAGGCTCGTGCGAGCGTCACCAGCAGCTCCGCGTCGATCTCGATCCCGGGGCCGACGAGGGTCGCTGTAGCTCCGTGCACTGCACGCACCTCGGCGCGCAGCCGGGGCGGCATCACCTGATCGAGTTTCGCGAGCGCGCGTAGTGCCGCCTCGCCCGCCCCAACGACCGTGCCGCCCGACGCCAGCCGCAGGGACACCGCTGTCGCGATCGCCTCCTCGTCGTCGAGGAGTAGCGGCGGCAGCCGGGCGCCCGCGCCGAGCTGGTAGCCGCCGCCGACGCCCGCCGTCGCGTGCACGGGGTAGCCGATAGTGCGCAGCCGCTCCACGTCACGGCGCACCGAGCGATCGGTGACGCCCAACTCTACGGCGAGCTCGGTGGCGGTCCAGGACGGCCTGCGCTGCAACAGCGCGAGCAAACGCAACACCCGCTCGGTTGTCCCCTCGACGGTCACCCGATCATCATTTCACAGATCACGGAACGATCCTGTCCGCTATATGCGAGAGCCTGGAACCATGACCGACCAGACCTGGAGTCCCCTGCTTCGAGAGCAGTTCAATTGGCACTGGACCAACCAGCTACGCGATCGCCTCGACGGGCTCACCGACGACGAGTATTTCTGGGAGCCGACGCCCAGCTGCTGGAATGTGCATCCACGCGGCACCAGCGTCGCACCCGTGCAGGCGGGGTCTGGCGCGATGACCATAGATTTCGCGATGCCGATGCCCGACCCGCCACCGTTCACGACGATCGCCTGGCGACTCGGGCACGTGATCGTCGGCGTGCTCGCGATGCGCAATGCCGCGCATTTCGGTCGCGCGTCCACCGACTACCAGTCATTCGAGTACGCCCCGACGGCGACGGCGGCACTGGCCCAGCTCGACGCGGAGTACGCCATCTGGCTGGCCGGGGTCGAATCCCTCGGCGAAACCGGCCTCGCCCGACCGTGCGGGGCGGCGGAGGGGCCGTACGCCGAGCGCCCGCTGGCAGCGCTGGTGTTACATATCAACCGCGAGCTGATCCACCATCTGGCCGAGGTCTGCCTGCTCCGCGACCTCCACGCGCACACCCATAAGGAGGCGAGCTGAGATGGCCCGCGAAGTACAGATCACCTTCGATTGCGCCGACCCCGCCGGCTTGGCGGCGTTCTGGGCCGAGGCGCTCGGTTACCAACTACAGGACCCACCCCAGGGTTTCGAGTCGTGGGAGCAGGCCCTCGAAGCGATGGGCGTGCCGCCCGAGAGCCGCAATGACGCCTCGGCGGTGATCGACCCCGAAGGCACCGGACCACGGCTGTTCTTCCAGCGGGTGCCCGAGCCCAAGCAGGTCAAGAACCGCGTGCACCTCGATGTGCGAGCCGCCCCGGGGCTAGCGGGCGACTCGCGGATGGCGGCGTTGGAGGCGGAGGCCGAGCGGCTCGTCTCCCACGGCGGCACCCGGCTCCAGCGCTACGAGCCCGCTGCACCGCTGGGCGCCGGTCACATCGTGATGGCCGATCCCGAGGGCAACGAGTTCTGCCTCGACTGACACCTGGACGCGGGGATCCTCGCCCACGATCGGAGTCCATGCGGCGTTCGAATCACGCAGTGCCGCAATCGCTTCCCGCACCAACCGCGCGGGATCTTCGGTCGCATCGAGCACGATCCCCGCCTCGTCGACCGACAGTGGCTCCAGCGCCGCCAGTAACGATCCACAGTTCATCGACAAGGTCCGCGACGTGGTCGGACTGTATCTCGATCCGCCCGAGAAAGCGCTGGTCCTGTGCGTGGACGAGAAATCCCAGATCCAGGCACTGGGCAGGTCGGCACCGGTGCTACCGATGATGCCGGGCATGCCGCAGCGACGCACCCACGACTACATCCGTCACGGCATCACCACATTGTTCGCCGCCCTCGACGTAGCCACCGGCGAAGTCTTCGGCTCGATCCACCGTCGTCACCGCGCGATCGAGTTCAAGAAGTTCCTGACCAAACTCGACACACAGGTCCCCGCCGAACTCGATGTACATCTGATCTGTGACAACTACAGCACCCACAAAGCACCCGCCATCGTGAAATGGCTTGCCGCACAACCCCGCTTCCACATGCACTTCACCCCCACCTACTCCTCGTGGCTCAACCAGGTCGAACGATGGTTCGGGCTACTCACCGACAAGAAACTCCGCCGCACCGCCCACCGATCCCTTTACGCGTTGGAGAAAGACATCCGTACCTGGATCGCGAACTGGAACACCGACCCGAAACCGTTCACCTGGACCAAGACCGCCGACCAGATCTTCGAACGACTCGCCTCATATCTTCAACGAATTCCCGGTGCAGGACACTAGACCCTCGGCGTGTATACGCCCTGTTCGCGTTACTCGGGTCAGGGCAGTTCACATAGCGCACCGCGTCACCCGACGAGGGGTGAGGCGGTGCGTTTGCCTTCGCGGTCTCGCCATATTCGGCGAGGCGGGCCGCGCGGTTCTCCGCAATGTCGTCGCGGGCGCATTCCCCGTCCCCGGCCAATTCTTCGTACAACCCTTCCGGAGCGGTGTAGTCGTCCTCGGTGCCGGCCGGCAGTTCGGCCGCCCGCACCGCCGACGGAATGCTGCTGTCCGGCGGGCCGGCATAATTCGATCGCTGTGGCGGTCGCCGTTTACTACAGTCCGGGCCGTGGACACACTTGAACTGCTCGCGCTCGAAGCCCGGACCACATGGGGATGGACCGACGGCGGTCTCGCCGGTAACACTATTGCTGCTACAGCAGTCAGCGTCGATGGACGATCCGTCACAGTTTCCGGAATGACACGACCGGCCCCGGCAGAGACGATCGCTGTCGCGATCTCGCGCTGCTGGCGACTGAACGCCACGAACCCACGGAGAGGACTACCCGCCGGTCTCCGCCTCGTGACCGCGCCGGTCCCACTGGAACCGCCGGACGGATGGACAGCCGGGCAATGGGGCAAACTCATGAGCGGCAACCACGGCCCCTGGGCAGCAATCACCGACGGTGATCGTGCGGTCAGCCTTGCCCACTGCGCGCGCCTCACCGACCGCGCCGCTGAAGTCGGTGTAGAAACAAATGAAGCCCACCGCGGCTGTGGCCTCGCGGCAACGGCCGTGAACGCCTGGGCGGATCAACTCGCAGCCCGGGACTTGATCCTGTTCTACAGTGCCGACGAGGACAACATCGCCTCCCATCGCGTCGCGCAAAAGTGCAAGGCGACGCCGCTCGGCCATCTCATCCACATCACCCCGGCCGTGACAGCCGATTAGCCTGTGTATCGAGGTCGGGTGGAGGCCGATTCTCACCTGTATGGGCCCATTTGATGGACTGGTCGGGTGGTTTCTTCGCCACCCTCCTTATCCGCACCCGGGTCCGTCGAGCGCGGGGTCCAAGGAACTCGCGTCGCCGCGGTGAACCGAGCCCTCCCTGCATCGCTGCGGAAACAACCGATCCCGTCCGGCTGCGGAGCAACCGGTACACACTCGGGCAAAGTCGCGGGGCACGAGCCGGGGAGGCCGGCACCGGTGGATTCAGAATGCATAGCGGTGGTATTGAGCCATCATCCGCACCGCGGGAGCCAGCGACATCAGTTTTCCGGTCAATCGGTAGCCGCCGGAAACGCCGCGGCGGAACGACTCGGAATCGAACACCGAGATCGCGTCGAGCCGACGTAGACCGGAAACCTTGGAGACTATGTCGTCGGGGCCGTTGATCGCCCAGTGCAGTGTTGAACCGGAACGCCGGACGATGGTGTTGATCTTCTGGGACCGGATCCCCAGGGAGTTGAACACGTCGAATTGAAGTTCGCCGCAAGGGAAGTGCTCAACCACCGCGCGGAAGAGGCCGATGCCCTCGGCTTCGGTCAGGTACATGGTGAGGCCCTCGGCGATCAACAGCACCGGTTGGTCCCCGGCGATGTTCTGCAGCCAATCCGAACTCGTCACAGAGGCCGGTACACGGTGGTAGTGCTCGCGGGAGGGATACAGCTTCTCGTGAAGATCGATCACCTCCGGGTAGTCGACGTCGTACCACTCGACCCCTGGCCCGGGGTCCAGCCGGAATACGCGGCTGTCCAGCCCGCAACCGAGGTGCAGCACCGTAGCTCGCTGATGCCGGGCGAGGAATTCCCGCGCCCAGAGGTCGAAGTGCACCGTGCGGCTGGTCACGCCGGATTGGTTGCGGGCCGTGATACTGGTGCGGTGCCAGTCGTAGTCGATACGGCTGACCGCATCCCTGGCCCAGATGTCGCGCAACATCGAATTCTCGGCGCCGGCGTCGAGCGCCTTGGCATACAACGTCGCAAGCATCGTCTGAGGCGCCCCGCTCATGTCGACATGGATCTTCTCGCCAGCGGGCAGACCGCCATCCGTTGAACACATGATCAACATATTAAACACTCGTTCAGCGTTTTTTGTAATCTCGGCGGCCGAGTCATCGAACAAGTTCATTCGCTGCCCCGGCGTTCGGTCATGATGGACGCGAATTCGGTTACGAGCCTGGCCAAGTCGGTCAATTCGGTGCATGTTGCGAGGAGCCGGTCGTGACGCGAATAGCAATCCGATGATTGATATCAGGTCCGCAGTGCCGTCGTTGCGGCGTGCAGAGCGGTGCGCGCCGATTCGAGAGTGTGGCGTCCCATCAGCACCTGGATCATCAGTCCATCAGTGATGGCGATGAGTTCGTCAGCGATGCGGTCGGCGTCGACACTCGCGGCGATCTGTCCGTTCTGCTGTCCCAGCGTCACCAACGATCTCAGCCCTTCGGTGAGTCCGCGGTAATGCTCGCGCTGGGCGGCGGCGACGGTGGGATCGACGGCCGCCTGCGCGGTGAAAGCGATCCAAACTCGTGCCTCGACCAGATCCTCGTCACACACGAGCAGCGCGGTCAAGATTTCCTCGACCATGGTGACGACAGACTCCGGGTCAAGTGATGCCGCGATCCGAGCCTTCGCGCGTTCGGCAATCCGCTGGTTCACGTGCTCTTGCGCGAAGATCAGCATCTGCTGCCGAGTCTGGAAGCACCGCTGCACCGCACCCATCGAGACTCCGGCTTCGGCCGCCACCTCACGCAGCGTCGCGGCCTCGATACCCTCCCGGCCGACCAGTCGGCACACCGCTTCGGCGACCAGCCGGCGACGACTATCGTGATCCACCTTTCTCGGCACTCCGACATCATACCGATGCAACTGCATCGAAACGATGCTAGGGTTTCGATGCAGTTGCATCGAAAAAGTTTCCAGAAGGAGGGGTTGGCATGTCGAGACAAGCCGGCTCGCGGTGGGCCTCGGTCTTGCGTTCGGTCAGTCTTCGGGGCGGCGAAAGGAATCCAGCGGTGCCTGACCAGTCACGCAGGTGGCTCCTTACCGCGGGAGCGCTGGGCGCCGGCACAGTGGTGGCCGGATGCTCCACTCGTAGTGGAGCGCATACCGGACGTGAGCCACGGACGTTCGTGATCGTGCACGGCTCCAACGGAAACGGCGCTGCCTACACCACGCTGCAGACCGCGCTAGTGCTCGCCGGTCACCGCGCGGTGGCGGTCGACCTGCCAGGACACGGCCCAGCGGCTCGGTTTCCGCTCTCATACCAGGCACCCCAGGATCTGGCCAGGCTGGCGAACGAACCGTCGCCGCTGGCCAAGGTGCGATTGGCCGACAACGTCGAGCACGTAGCAGGTGTGGTACGCAGAGTCGCCGAGTACGGACCGGTGGTGCTGGTGGGGCACAGCCTCGGCGGTGCCACCATCACCCGAGTCGCCAACGAAATCCCCCACCTCATTGCACGACTGGTCTACTTGACCGCCTTCTGCTGTGTCCAGCTGCGCAGCGTGCTGGACTGCCTCCTGACGCCGGAGGTGGGCGAGTCGTTCGGGTCGGCGATTCCCGGTCTCGGTGATCCGCAGAAGACCGGCGTGACTCGAGTCAATTGGCGTTCAGCCGACCCCGAGTTCCTGGCAGCCGCGAAAACCACCTTCGCCGAGGATTACGACGACGACACCTTTCGTTCAGCCCTGAACATCCTGGAGCCCGACGAATCAGTGGCGGTCGGGACGGATGACGCCCGCGGCAACCCATCCACCTGGGGTCGGATTCCGCGCAGCTACATTCGGTGCTCCCGGGACCGCCTCCTGCCCCTGGCACTGCAGGACCGAATGATCCGCGAAGCGGACGCGGCCACCCCCGGCAACCGATTCGACGTCCATACACTTGACGCACCACACTTCGGCCCCGCCGATCCCCAGCCGATAGCCGATATCCTGCTGTCGATCACGAATCGCTAGACGAAACCGATCGGCTGATTGAGGTGGTTGCTGAGCGTTGTTGTGGCGCTGATGGTTTCATGAGCGGCTGTGCGTGATGATGGAATTCGTCGCCCTCCGCGTACTCGACCGGCAGTGCCTGCGCCAGCAGCTTTCCGACGGTCGACTTCCCGCAGCCCGAAACACCCATTGCGACAATCAGTGGTGCATCGGTCCGCTCGGTCATCGCGCTCCTAGGCTGTCGGTCATCGATCGCGGCCACGCGGAGGCGACGCCGCTCGGCCGTCCGGATCAGACACTAGCCAAGGCGCGGGCCCGGCTTCATCGTTCGGGTCCCGCGCGCTATCTCTTCATCGAGTAGGGCGTTGCCAGGGCTACGTACTACCGTCGGAGCCGGACCCGATACCAGAACTCGTCGCGAGTGTCACACGACCGATTGGTGACCGCCCGGCGCGACGGCAGTGGCATCCTCGGGCAACATAACAAGCATGGAACTACGTATCTTCACAGAGCCGCAGCAGGGCGCCGACTACGACACCCTGCTCACCGTCGCGAAGGCCGCCGAGGATTTGGGATACGACGCGTTCTTCCGCTCCGACCACTACCTGCAGATGGGCTCGGCCGACGGCCTGCCAGGTCCGACCGACGCCTGGATCACCCTCGCGGGGCTGGCCAGGGAAACCGAGCGGATTCGCCTCGGCACCCTCGTCACCGCCGCCACCTTCCGACTGCCCGGCCCACTGGCCATTCAGGTCGCCCAGGTCGATCAGATGTCCGGCGGGCGCGTCGAACTCGGCCTTGGCAGTGGCTGGTTCGCCGAGGAGCACGCCGCCTACGGAATTCCATTCCCGGACAACAAGTTCGATCGTCTCGAGGAACAACTCGCGATCATCACCGGCCTGTGGTCGACCAAACTCGGCGACACCTTCGACTTCACCGGTGAGCACTACCAGCTGACCGACTCCCCCGCGCTGCCCAAACCGGTTCAGAACCCGATTCCGGTGCTGATCGGCGGTCAGGGCACCACCCGCACCCCGCGTCTGGCCGCCGAATACGCCAACGAGTTCAATATGCCGTTCTCCTCGGTCGAGAGCAGCGCGCAGCAGTTCGATCGGGTCCGGGCGGCTGTGGAAGCCCGCGGGCGGCAGGCGGACGAAATGGTCTACTCGAGCGCTCTGATCGCCTGTGTCGGCACCACGGACGCCGAGATCGAGCGCCGCGCCGAGGCGATCGGCCGCGACGTGGACGACTTGAAGTTCAATGGCCTGGCCGGGTCGCCGAACCAGGTCGTCGACAAGATCGGACAGTACGCCGAGATCGGCGCCTCCCGGATCTATCTCCAGATTCTCGACCTCGCCGACCTCGATCACCTCGAACTGATTGCCGCACAGGTGAAATCGCAGCTCTGAACCGGTCCGGGCGCACGGCACCGGTAGCAGAGCGCCTGACCGGCCCCGCACATCGACGTAACCGAACGACCCGATCGGCCGGTGGGTAGCCTTTCGGGTGTTCTGACTCGATGCGAAGGGAACCATCGTCGCGATGCGACCGCTTGAAATGGACGATCCGGCGTGGATCGGGGACTACCGGCTTCTGGGCCTGCTCGGCTCGGGTGGCATGGGCCGGGTATACCTCGGACGCAGTGCGGGCGGCCGCACGGTCGCGGTGAAGGTCATCCGGCCCGACCTGATAGGCGACACCCAGTTCCGTGAGCGCTTCCGGCGGGAGGTCACAGCGGCGCGGCGGGTCGGCGGGCAGTTCACGGCCGCGGTACTCGATGCCGACGTCGACGCCGATCCGCCGTGGCTGGCGACCGGTTACGTCGCGGGGTTCTCGCTCACCGAGGCTGTCGACCAGTTCGGCCCGTTCACCGAGAACGCACTGCTGGTACTCGCGCACGGACTCGCCGAGGCGCTGATCGCGGTCCACGGGGTCGGCGTCGTGCACCGCGACCTGAAGCCGTCGAATGTGCTACTGGCCATCGACGGACCCAAGGTGATCGACTTCGGCATTGCCCGCGCGATCGAGGACAGCGCGCTCACCACCACCGGCAGTGTCATCGGCTCACCGAGTTTCATGTGCCCCGAGCAGGTGCTCGCCTCGCCGGTCGGCCCGGCGGCCGACGTGTTCGCGCTCGGCGGGGTCCTTGTGTTCGCGGCGACCGGGCACGGTCCCTTCGGCGTCGGCGACACAGTGCAGATGCTGTTCCGCGTGGTCTACGAGGAGCCGCAGCTCGATGGTGTGCCGCAGCGGCTGCGTCCATTGATCGCCGCCTGCCTGGCCAAGGACGCCGCCGCCCGCCCGACGCCCGATCAGCTGCTCGCCGCGCTACAGGACATCGGCGTCCCCCAGCGCGCGGGCTGGCTACCCGCCCCGGTGCTCGAAGAGGTGAGCAGAAGGGCGGTGCAACTGCTGGACCTGGACTCCGGTCCGGTCCGGGTGCCCGATTCATTGCGCGGGCAGCCGATGGATCCGTCGCGGTCGGACCCGACGATCTCGCGGCTGGAACAGGGCTACCTACCGACGATCCAATCCCGGACGCGGGACGCCGGACATTACGGGGCACCCGCGCAGTCGGTCGGCTCGCCTCAGCCCCCGCTGTCCTATAGCGACGAGGCGACGCAAAGCAGCTGGTCAGGGCAGCATGACGCGCCCCAGCAGTGGTCCGGATACCAGCGGGCAGCCATGCCCGGACCGCCCCCGAGTGGAGATTCGCCGCCGCCCGCCGCGCGGCCGGAAAAGAGCTCGGGCGGGCGTCGCGTTGCCTTGATCACCGGCGCGGTGGTGGCCTGTGTGGTTGTCGCGGGCGGCGCATTTGTTATCGGGGGCCAACTGAAGGGCGACTCCACCGCGGCGGCGGACACCACGCCGACCGCCGCCGCCACCTCGCAGGTGCCCGCATCCTCCGCCGCCGTCGAAACATCCTCCGCGACATCCACCACCACCGCCGCCGATGATGGCGCGTCGGTACCTTCCGCTTTCGTCGGTCACTGGACCGGGGTCGCCAGAGACGTGATCGTCTCCTTCGACATCGACCTGAAAATCCGCGACGGAAAGACCGGTGAGGAGATCGGGAAGTCGTCGAACACCGGTTCGGTCGCGCACGAAAAGTGCACTCGCGTCGAGAGTTTGAACACCGTGGGCACCAACGAGATAACCCTGATAGCACAGTTGGTCAACAGCTCGACCAACTGCATGGACAACGGCTCGATCTCGACGCTCACCCTGCGCCCCGACGGGACGCTCAACTACAGCATGCCGGGAATTCTCGGCCCCATCACCGGCGTCCTCACCAAGAAGGACTGATCACCGCGTCTATTCGGCCTTCTCGAAAACCACTGCGGGACCGAGCAACTCGATATCGGACGCGGCCAAATCCGAGTCGAGGTCGCCATCGCGGGCGAGAAGATCGGCGTAGCGGCCGTCGAGTTCGAGTAGTTCATGGTGGGTTCCGCGTTCGATGAGCCTGCCGTGATCGAGGACCACGATCTGATCGGCGGCACGAATAGTGGAGAGGCGGTGGGCGATGGTGATCGTGGTGCGGCCCGCCGACAATGCGTCGATCGCGGCTTGGACCTCACGTTCGGTGCGGGTGTCCAGTGCGCTCGTCGCCTCGTCCAAGACCAGGATCGGCGGATTGCGCAGGATGACCCTGGCGACCGCGAGCCGTTGCTTCTCACCACCGGAGAAGCGATAACCGCGCTCGCCGACCAGGGTGTCGTAGCCGTCAGGCAGGCCCGCGATATGGTCGTGGATCTGCGCGGCGCGCGCGGCTTCGTGCAGTTCCTCGTCGGTGGCATCGGGTTTCGCGAAGCGAAGGTTATCGGCCACGGACGCATGGAACAGGTAGGTCTCCTGCGAGACCACGCCGACGGCGGCGGACAGGTCGGCGAAGGACAGCTCACGCACATCGGTTCCATCGATGGTGACTCGTCCCGCGGTCGCGTCGTAGAGCCGTGCCACCAGATAGCCGAGAGTGGTCTTGCCGGAACCGGTTTCGCCGACCACCGCGACACTGGTCCCGGCCGGAACGGTGATGTCGATGTCGCTGAGCACATTTCGAGTTCCCGGCCCGTAGGTGAAGCCGACGTGATCGAAGCGCACCTCCCCCTCGGGGTTCGGCAGCGCTTGCGGCCGTAGCGGTTCCTCGATATCGGGCTTCAGGTCGAGGTACTCGAAGATCCGTCCGAACAGTGTCATCGAGCTCTGTACCTCGACACCCGTGTACAGCAGTTGCACCATCGGCCGCAGCAGGCTGTTCTGCAAGGTGGTGAACGCGACCAGCGTGCCGATCGAGACGAGCGGATGCCCGGCGGCGACGGTGAGTCCGGCGACCCAATAAATTACAGCGGGCATCGCCGACATGATGATCTGGATCGTCGACTGCCGCCAGCGTCCTGCCATGCCCGCACGAATCTCCAGGTCGACCAGTCCGCGCGACTCCCTGGCGAAATTGTCGATCAGTGCGGGTGACCGCCCCATGGTGCGCCCGAGCAGGATACCGCTCACCGAGAGAGATTCCTCGACGATCGCCGACATACCGGCGAGCTTCTGCTGTCGTTGCGCGGTGATCTTGCGTCGTTCGTCGCCGACACGGCGGCTCACCCATACGAAGAACGGCAACATGATCAGCGAGACCGCGGTCAGCCGCCAGTCCAGCGCGATCATGGCGATGATCGAGGCGACAACGGTGGTGAAGTTCGAGACCAGCGAGGTAGCGGTCGAGGTGACCGTCGACTGCATGCCGCCGATGTCGTTGGCGATGCGCGACTGGACCTCGCCGGTGCGGGTGGTGGTGAAGAACGACAACGGCATTCGCTGCAGTTGGGTGTAGACCGCCGAGCGCAGATCGTGCATGACCTCCTGGCCGACCGCGGTGGACAGATAGGTCTGGAGCACGCCGAACACGCTGGTCGAAATAGCGACGGCGACCATGCCGGCCGCCAGCAGAGTCAACAGGCCGGTTCGGCCGTTGGGCAGCGCCTCATCGAGGACACCACGCAGCATGAACGGCGACGCGAGCCCGACGATCGAAGACAAGCCGACCAGCGCGGCAACCAGCGCCAGGCGGACACGATATGGCCGGAAGAGCCGCATGATCCGGCCGAGTTGAGATCGTGGGGGCGGCATAGGCGCCCTCCTTTCGCAGAAACTATTCCTAGAACTGAGTATGGCTCATAATTATTCCACTGAATAATGAGTTAAGCTCAGACCCGTGGATTCCGCTCCCGAAAGTGACCTGCCCGAGCTGTTTCTGCGCGCCGCCAAACGGATACGCCGCAATCAGGCGACCCGGCTCGCGCCGCTGGGCCTCACCCCCGCCCAGGCTCGCGCGTTGCGCATCATCGCAAGACAGCACGAACCGCTGCGCATGGCCGCGCTGGCCGAACGGCTCGAGATCGTCCCGCGCTCGGCGACCACCGTCGTCGACGCACTCGAGTCCGCAGGCCTGGTGACCCGCACCGCCGACCCGTCGAACCGTCGCTCCACCCTGATCACCCCCACCGAAGCAGGCCGCTCAGTTCTGACGCGAATGGCCACCACTCGTCGAGAGGCCGCGACAGAGCTATTCGCCGCCCTCTCCCCCGAACAACGCGAAACGCTCCGCGAGTTACTCGCCACACTCGATTCGGTCGACGAGCACCCAACCGAATCGGTTACCTGAGCAGCTGCCGGCCGAAACAATCCGTGCGGCAATGTGTTTCGCGAACGATCGTTCCGGCCCTCCTTGAACCGCGCGGTCGGTGGCGGATAAGCGTGTCGACAGCCGGTCGAGTCGGTGGGCAAGAAATAGGATGGACGGGATTCGGTTCGGCTTGATAGCGTGCGCGAGACCGTGACATCACGCGAGGAGGTGAGACCCATGAACGCAATAACCATGTGGGTGCTCCCACTCGTGTTCACGGTTCGGCGATTGACGTAGGTGTCGCCGGGAGCGCCTCGACAAGGCAATCCCGAAAGGCAACACCATGCATTTCACCTCTGAGACATCATCGAACGGTGTCATCGAACGTAACTTCACCCTGGATGAGATCACCGGCGTGCTCTGGTCGCCCACATCCGGAACCGTTGGCGCACCGCTGCTGCTGTCGGGGCACAGCGGCGGCATGCACAAGAAGGCGCCGGGGCTGGTAGCCGGTGCACTCCACAGCGTGACCACCTATGGGTTCACCGTCGCCGCCATCGACGCGCCCGGACATGGTGACCGGCCGCGAAACCTTCAGGATCAACAGTGGGCCGAGGCGATCCATCAGGCCCGGGCGGCGGGCGAGCCGATCGCCCCGATCGTCATCGACTACAACATGTCGCTGGCGGAGCGTGCGGTGCCGGAATGGCAGGCGACCCTGGACGCCCTGCAGGCGCTGCCCGAGATCGGCGCCGAAGCGCCGATCGGCTACGGCGGCATGACGTTGGGCGTCGTGACCGGGCTGCTGTTGACGGCGGTCGAATCCCGGATCGCCGCCCTGAGCTTCGGTGGGGTTTTCGTGGACGACGCTCTGATCGAGGCGGCAAAAAAGATCACCGTCCCGGTCGAGTACCGGATTCCGTGGGACGAGGAGGAAATGGACCGCACCTGCGGGGTCGCGTTGTTCGACGCCTTCGCCTCGAAGGAAAAGACACTGCACGCCCACCCGGGCAGGCACAACCAGGTGCCCGAATACGAGCGCGACAGCTCGGCCCGGTTCTTCGCCCGCCACCTCGGCCGGGCCACCGACACGGCTTCGGACTGACGTGACCGGTATCGGCGTCCGGCCCCGCGCCGAACGCCGATACCGCCATTGCCACGATCCTGCCGGCCAGGATCAGAACAGCGTGTCGCGTACGCGCAACGGCCGGTAGCCGGTGGATGCCGCCGAGTTGGCATACCGTCCGGCGTGACAGTCCTAGGCTGAGTCCATGACGCCGTTGCAGCGCTACATCGTCGAGGAAATCGCTGCCGATCATGCCGACGGGTTGTTGACCAGGCGCGAGGCTTTGCGTCGTCTCGGACTGCTCGGCCTGGGCGCCCCGGCCGCAGTGGCGGTACTGGCGGCCTGTTCGAGTGACAATAAGACCTCGAGCCCGGCGCCATCGGCAACCGGATCAGCGGCCCTCGCCCCGCCGGGCACGAGCACCGCGCTACGTACCTCTCCGATCACCTTCCCCGGCCCCGACGGTCGCACCTTGCAGGCCGCGTGGGCGGCGGCCGAACAGCCACGCGGCGGCGTGCTCGTGATTCACGAGAATAAAGGGCTCACCGACCACATTCGCTCGGTCGCCGGACGTTTCGCCGGCGCCGGATACTCCGCCCTCGCGGTCGACCTGCTCTCCGAGGTGGGCGGCACCACGACCTTCACCGACCCGGCGGCCGCCACTGCCGCGCTCAGCAATATCTCCCAGGATCAGTTCAATGCCGATCTCGCGGCAGGTGTCGATGAACTCGAGCGACGAGTGCCGGGAAGAAAGCTGGGCACCACCGGCTTCTGCTTCGGTGGCGGACTGGTGTGGTCACTGCTGGCGTCGGGCGCACCGAAGTTGGCCGCGGCGACGCCGTTCTATGGACCATTCCCGGACAACAGCGATCTTGCCGGCTCGAAGGCCGCAGTGCTCGCCGTCTACGCCGCGCTGGACGCGCGCGTCAACGCGTCCCGGCCCACAGCCGAGGCGGCATTGCAGCGGGCCGGGCTGCCCTACGAGGTTTTCGTGGCTCCGGACGCCGATCACGCGTTCTTCAACGACACCGGGCCCCGATACAGTGCCGCCGCCGCGACCGAAGCATGGCGACGCGTGCTGGACTGGTACGGGACCTACCTGAGTTGACCAACTATCGGTCGCCGACACGCGAGTACGTCACAGGCAACGAACCGCACACCGGTCGAGACGCCCACGCCATGGCATATCGGTGAACTCGACCGCTCCGATCAACTCTTCCCGGTGCTGCGCCGATGCAAGGCGAGTTGCAGGTCCAACAGCAGGCGGTCGGCGTGGTCGTCGAGGTGCATGCCGAGAATTTCTTCCACCCGCCGGATTCGATAGCGCAGAGTGTTGGGGTGGACCTGGAGTGCGGTCGCGGAATTGCGCACGTCGCCGTGTTCACGCAGATACGTCTCGACGCTTTCGCGCAGGTTGGCGGAGTGTTTGCGGTCGTAGGCCAATAATTCGTCCAGGCGCGGGTCGTGCAATTCCGAATGGGTGCCGAGGACATCGAGAACCTCGCCGAGCAGTACCGCCGTGCGGGATTCGGCCAGCGTGGTGACCCTGCCTCCGGGGTAGGACGTCACGGTGCTGTCGAGCACCCGATCGACCTCGATGCGGGCACCGGCGACGTGGGCGAGGTCGACGACGGAATGCGCGATGGCCGCGCGCAGCACGAATGAACCTTTCGATTCGAACTGCTCGACCAGCTGTCGGGCCCACGCGGTGACCGCGCGCTCGGATCGGTAGCGGGGCAGCAGAACGTACACCCGATCATCGAGCGCGGTGACTACCGCGTCACGCCGAAAAGAGCTGGCGTGCAAGCGAAGCATGCCCGCCAAGCCGGGTCCCTCGGTCGGCCGTTTCGCCACGCCGGTGACCGCGAATCCGACCACCGCGGCCGGACCGGTCACCGGAATATCGAGCGCGCCGGCCACCTCGGCCATATCGATGCCGCCGCCACCGGCTCCGAACAGCCGATGAATCAGCCGAGTCCCAGCCGAAGGCTCATCGAGGCTGCGGGAAATGACGCGGGCGGCGATGGCCGATGCGCCCCGCAGTATCTCCGCCGCATCGGATTCGAGCGGTCGGTCGCCCTGCTGTAGCCAGATCGCGCCGAGCACCCGGGGCGCACCACCGCCGCGCGGCAAACGGATGCTGACGACCAGTCGTCGTTTGATGCCCAACTCTTCGTCCGCGGGCACATCGATCACGTCATCGGTGCGGCGCAGGCGGTCGAACACGCCACGCTTCTGCAGCACCCGCAGATAGTCGCGCGGGCCCTCGCGGCCGAGGATCGATAGCACCCGTAGCTGATCGGCGGTCCCGTCCGCGGCGGAATAGGCCAGCACATGCGACTGCGGGTCCTCGATGGACACCATGCCGCCCGCGTTCTTGGCGACCATCTGGGCCAGGCCGAACAGGTCGATATCGGTGGTGACCACCTCCCGCAGCGCGACACCCGCTTCGATCTCACTCTTATTCGCCACGACCTGCCTCCGTTCACGCACCTGCGCGTTGTGTTCGGCCAACCGGACAACGCACACATCCCATCTTTGTCCGGTTGGCTCATCCTCCGGGCACTTTTCCGGTGTTGACTTCGGACCTGACCCGAAGAAAAGGAGGAGTAACCATGGACGCTATCGTGACCACACCGCAGCCGCTCAACGAGCCGGTGGGCGCGTTCGCCCCTGGCAGCGCCGAACGCGCCGGGCGCGCGCTTCGGGCACCGACGACAAGGCGGGATCGGCCCAGAACCTGATGCGCTGGATCTCGGCGCGCACCATCAAGGAGACCTTCGTGCCGCCGACCGAGCACCGATACCCGCACCAGGCAATGGAATCGGAGGACAGCTGACGCGGGCCGAAGCCGACTGCCGCGACCTCTCCGGCCCCGATTCGCGAATTCGACTGCGCAAGGGCGCATATAAGCAACCAGCGTCGGTCGCGTTTCAGGCGAAGGCCGAAGTCGACGAATCCTGTCTGCGCGGCCTTCACATCCTGGTCAACGGTGCGGGCTATCCGATGCTTGCCATCCACGACCCCGCGATCATCGAAGCCGCGTGCCACGACATCGCGGCGGCCGGGCGAAGCACCGACGGGTCGAGTTCCAAATGCTTTACGGCATAAGGGATATCGAGCAGCGGCGGCTCGCCGAACAGCAACACCTGCGGGTCTACCTGCCCTTCGGCGACCAGTGGTACGGCCATGCGCAGGCCGGCCGAACGTCCGGCCAATCTCGGCTTCTTCCTGCGCGCGCTGGTTCCCGGCAACCAGCGCTGAGGCCCGGCTGTCGTTCAATCGGACAAAGGCACCTGAACGTTATTTATCCAACTCGCCGATCACACCGGCGCTGTGGTCGTATTAGCTAGCTCCAGACGAAAAGTGTGATCTGGGTTACTGGCTCGCGGCAGTGGCGCAGGGGACGAAAGGATGCCTATGTCCATCGCGGAGTTGCGCGGTCAAATGCTGCGCCGTAAACCCATCGGCCGCGTCGAGGACGACGAAGCTCCCGCCGACGAACAGTTGGCACGATCACTCGGGCTGTGGCAGCTCACCGCGATCGGTGTCGGCGGCATCATCGGCGCGGGCATTTTCACCCTCGCCGGTTCTGTCGCGCATTCCGTGACCGGACCGTCGGTACTCATTTCGTTCCTGATCGCCGGCGTCGCCAGCGCGTGCGCGGCGCTCTGTTATGCCGAATTCGCGGGCATGATCCCGAAGGCCGGTTCCGCCTACACCTACGGCTACGTCTCGCTCGGCGAGCTGGCTGGATGGTTCATCGGCTGGGATCTGCTGCTGGAGTACATCGCGGTGGCGGCGGTCGTCGCGATCGGGGTATCCGGATACTTCCGGTTCCTGCTCGGGCAGTCGACATCACCCCGCCCGACTGGATGATGGGCGCGTCCGGCACCGGAAACGGCCATGTGATCGACGTTTTCGCGGTGCTGTTCTGCCTCGGCACAGCGTGGTTGCTATCGCGTGGTATCCGCAGCGTCGGCCGGTTCGAAACCGTCGCGGTCGGCATCAAGGTCGCGCTGGTGCTGCTGATCATCGTGCTTGGTGTCTTCCATATCGACAGCTCCAACTACACCCCGTACTTCCCGTTCGGCACCGGCGCGGTCTGGACCGGCGCCGCGACGGTGTTCTTCGCCGTCTTCGGCTATGACGCCATGAGCACCGCCGCCGAGGAATCGATCGAAGGAAAGAAGCATCTGCCCAAGGCGATCATCTACTCCCTCGGCATCGCGATGGTGCTCTATGTACTGGCCACGCTGGTGCTGACCGGCATGCAGAAATACACCGAGATCAGCCCGACGAGCGGCTTCTCGACCGCCTTCGAGGCCGTCGGCATGCCGAGTATCGCGAACATCATCGCGATCGGAGCGATCGTCGGCATCGTCACAGTGGTGCTCACCTTCATGCTGGGCGTCACCCGGGTATGGTTCGCCATGAGCCGCGACGGGCTGCTGCCCGAATGGTTCGCCAAGACCCATCCGGTGCGGAAGGTGCCGACCCGGGTGACCTGGATCGTCGGTGTCGGCGCCGCGATACTCGCGGGCGTGCTGCCGATCAACACGGTTGCCGAGCTGACCAATATCGGCATCCTGATGGCGTTCATCGTCGTTTCGGTTGCCGTGATCGTATTGCGGCGTACCCGCCCCGACGAGCCGAGGGAGTTCCGGCTGCCGCTCATGCCGGTGATTCCGATCATCGGCATCGGCTTCTCGATTTACCTGATCTGGTCGCTGCCCTGGGAGACATGGGTGCGATTCGTGGTCTGGCTGATCGTCGGCCTGTTCGTCTACTACTTCTACTCGCGCACCCACTCGAAGCTGAACGCGGGCACGGCCGAGACGTCTACGGCGATTTAGCGAATTCCGAAGGGACACAGACGGATCGGCGCCATCTCACACCAGCACACCAACGGCAGGCGCTCACCGAGTACCACCACTGCGAGCAGTGTCGCGACGCCGGCCTCGGCGAGGGGGGCACCGAGCCCGCGGGTGCTCGGACGACCGTGACCGGTGAGCCAGGCGAGCAGACCGGCGGATACCGGCGCACTGCCCAACGTGATCACCGTGGCCACAGCGACACCTACATAGGTGATGGCCGGATAGAAACTGAGCGGATAGCCCGCCACCGCGATCGCACCGAGCAGCAGCAGACCTCGCTCGGTACGGGTGCAGCTCAGGCGGGCACCGCCCGTGGAAACGAACAGCAGCAGCCCGCCGATGGCCACGCCGGCGAGCCGATGGCCGCTGTGGGCGGGGCGGCGGGGCAAATGAGCTGGAGTGCCCCTCGTTCCCCAGGCCACAGCGGCGGCGAGGACAGGCATCGGTCCGGTGAAAAGGCTTGATTTCGGCGTTCTGGAGGACCTGGCGACAGCCAGTGAAGTGGTGCCGATTCGGCACAGTCGTGAACTTCCGTCGTCGAATTCCGGGTGAAGTTGGATTCGAAACGGGCGCACGACAGCACACCTCGACCGCGCGACGCGTCAGCCGGGTAGTCGGTCAGAAATTCAGCAGGTGCGCCCGATCAGGCGCATGGAGGCGGAGTGACGGTGTGCCAGGAAGTGTTCACCGGTCGAAGGTATACCGAGGCCGACACCCATCGCCTTCGAACAACGTTGCCGGTAAGGCGATCCGATGAACCATGTTCTGTAAGGTCGGAATCGTGGCCACTGCGTCGAAGCCGTACCAAAACACTCCGATCGATGATATCGATCGAGTGCTGCTCGATCAGCTCGCGCGCGACGGGCGCATGACGAACAATGCGCTCGCCGCATTCGCGGGCATCGCCCCCTCGACCTGTCTCGGCCGTGTCCGATCATTAGTCGAGCGTGGTGTCATCCGCGGCTTCCACGCCGATATCGACCCGGCCGCGCTCGGCCGGAATCTGCAGGCCATGATCGCGGTCCGCGTGCACGGCAACGCGCGCGCGCATCTCGCCGAGTTCGGGGAGCAGCTCGCCAAACTGGACGAGGTGCTGAACGTCTACTTCATTGCCGGCGCCGACGACTATCTGATTCACGTCGCGACCGCGAACACCGACGAGCTGCGGGTGTTCGTGCTCAACAATCTGAGCGCGCACCCCGCGGTCGCCTCGACGGAGACGATCCTCATCTTCGAGCACGTGCGACCGAGGAATCGCGCCGTCACCCCTTGACGACCGTTATGCCACCAAGCGCTGTGCACGGTAATCATGTGCTGCCGCAACGGATTCCGATAGCAACATGCCATGGTGGGTGCTGAGTCCGTTCGCCAGACCCTGATCGGCGTCCGTTGCCTCGCGCCAGCCGCGCTCGGCCAGCGAAATCACGTACGGCAGTGTGGCATTGGTAAGCGCGACCGTAGAGCTGTATGGCACCGCCCCGGGCATATTCGCCACGCAATAGAAGACGGTCTCGTGCACCGGGTAGGTCGGATCCGCATGGGTGGTCAGTCGCGAATCCTCGAAGCAGCCCCCTGATCGATGGCGATGTCGACCAGTACCGCGCCCGGCTTCATCTGCGCGACAAGGTCATTGGACACCAATGTCGGCGCTTTCGAGCCCGGCACCAGAACCGCGCCGATGACCATATCAGCATCGCGCACAGCGGTCTCCACCTCCAGCGCGTTGGAGGTAATGGTGCGTATCCGGCCACCATAGCGGGCATCTAGATCACGAAGGCGAGAGATATCCAGGTCGAGCACGGTCACATCCGCGTGCATCCCGACCGCGATGGCGACGGCATTACCGCCCGCCACGCCCACCCCGATCACCGCGCCGCCGCAGCGGGCAATCTGCCGCTCAGCCGCCCCATCGACGTGCTGGCCGCCACCATGCACTGCGACTTCAACCTGACCAGCGAACATCACGTATTCATCGACCTGCCAGTGGTTTTCGATCCGAACATCGCGAAATCCGTTGTCGGAATGCCCTTTCGGTGAAGCTAGGGCTACCCGGCGCGGCTCGATGGTTCCCCAATTGGCTCGCCGACGAATGGCGGGCGAAGCCCGGCCGACATCAGTTGGTGAGACCGCCGATCATCTGGACTCGGCTTCCGTCCCAATGGAATCGAACATCGGTGAAGTTGCCGTCGGTACAGGTGTCGCAACTGGGCGAGGACCGGTAGCTCAGGCCGACGGTGTCATCGTTGGTGTGTTCACGGTCCAAAGTGATGAAGCGATAGTTCTCGCGGGTCGCGGCGCCGATGTAAGCGCTCTGGTGAAACAACAGTGCCTGATTCGTCGATTCGGCCGTCGCGCCGTCGATCGTGACGATGACCGTTGTCAGCGTCACGCACGGGTCGAAGTTGCCGACGAAGGTGCGCGGATCGGTCGACCACAGTGAGCGGGTGCTCTCCTCCATCGGCAGGGTGGCGACCGCGGACTGGATTACCGGCGAATTCAGATCGACTCCACACAGTCGCGCTGACACCGCGGTCGAAGCCGCCGATGCCGAGGGCGGTGTGGCGGGCAAGATGATGTTCGCGGGCGGCGACACCGTGATGGTGGGGCCGACGACCTCCGTGGTCGACCCGCACGCGCTGCCTGCCAGCGCCAGGCCGGCGAGGGCGACAGATAGCGCGGGCCGCGGGCTGTTCATCGTGTCAGCTGCCCACGACGACGCATGCCCATCCGACCGGGACGCCGGTCGCCACCCGGATATCCACGGTGGCGACGATATCGTTGTTCGGTAGCTGGAGCGCGGAAAGCGTATGGACGCCCGGGGTGGTCGGCGACCACGTGTAGAAGGCGACCCCACCCTGCGGGGCGGTGCTGCCGAGCGGGACGCCGTTGTCGTAGAAATACACCGGATCCACGGCCTGAGTGAGATTGGCGCGCAACGTGTAGTGGCAGCCGGTCCCGTAATTCGTGGCCAATCCGTAGCTGTTCTCCGGGAACACGCCGAGCTGTCGCACCGCGGCGCCCGCACTCGGCGTGGCGACGGCGATGGCGGCCGTCGTGGCCGCGAGGGTGGCCGCCGTGGCCATCGCGCGCAGGCGCCACCGCCGGGCCGTAGATGCTTCGACGGTGTCGGTGCCGGTATTGCCGCAGCTCATTATTGCGTCCTCGTCGTTCGACAGCAGGGCCCGAGCTTCAACAAGATCGGTGAATCGTCGATCTACCAGGGCGAATGTTGTGCGGAAATCACCAAGCAGCGCCCCATCGGGGCCGTGACCCGCTGCGCATGATGATATCGGCTCGATCCCGCGGCGATCCTCGGATCAGCCGAGCGATTCGACCGAAAGCGCGGGTGCGTATCGGCCGCCGTTGTTCATTCGGGTCTCGGCGGCTCGATAGTCGCCGGCGCGGTGGCCGGGGGCGTCGTGACCGGAGTCGTGGTCGGCTGCGCCGGCCGGACCTTGTCGCGCGGGCCCACAACCGAAAACAGGATCGCGAAGGTGACCAGTAGCGCGCTCGCCACCACAACTATGACGATGCGAGCGCCGACAACCCAGTTCCGCAGGCGTCGGCGCCGCGCCGCGCGTTCGTATCGAGCGGTACTCATGAGAACCCCTTCTGACCCGCTGAGCCGTCGGTGGTCGATGCGCCGCTGCTCAGCGGGGCGTGTCCACGCATTGCTCGGCGGTACGCCGCAGGACCGCCTCGGCGTCGTGGCCGATGCGCCGGACCACCTCGCCTGCCGACTCGAGCTGGTCGATCAGGTCGACCGACTCCCCCGCCCATACCGGCACGTAGTCGAGGTCATCGCGTGTGGCTGCGTCCCGAAACTGTTGTAGTGCAATGGAATCGGCAATCATTTCGGCATCACGACCACGCCATCGATCCAGGAAGCCATTGCGGAGGGTACGGGCGGGATACTCGGCGGGCCATGCGGAGCCGCGCGCGATGTCGAGAGTCCGGTTGCGTTCGGTGTCGCCCGCCCGCGCGGCCACGATGGCCTTCGCCGCGTGTGCCGAAATCAATGCCTCGTGGGTTGCCTCGAAGCGCGTCCCGATCAGCGCGCCGGCGGCGCCCAGCGTCAACGCGGCGGCGAGTCCGCGCCCGTCGGCTATACCGCCCGCGGCCAGCACCGGGGTCGATTCGGCCATATCGACGACGCTGGGTACGAACGGCAATGTCGCGCGACCACCGCAGTGCCCGCCCGCTTCGCTACCCTGCGCGATGAGCACATCCGCCCCGGCATCCAGCGCACGAGCGGCCTCGTCGGAATCTGTCACCTGTACGAGCAGGCGGATTCCAGCGTCGCGGATCGCGGCGGCATAGGGGGTGGGGTCGCCGAAGGACAGCACGATCGCCGACGGCTTGCGGTCGATGACCCATGACACCGTGTCCGTGTCTATCCCCCAGATCAAAAGGCCGATACCCCAAGGCTTCCCGGTGCCCGCTGCGGCGAGCGCGACCTCCCGGTCCATCCACTCGCGATCACCGAGACCGCCGCCGATCACGCCGAGCCCGCCCGCCTCGGACACCGCGGCGGCCAGCGCACCACCGGCCACACCACCCATAGGTGCCAGCACAATCGGATGTTCGATTCCGAACATTCCCGTGAGAGCGGTCCGCAATGTCATGGCAGCTCCTAGTTCATGTCGCATTTTAGTTGCCGACGACCCTTGTCAGGCCGCCGGTCATGGGATTCGGGCCACCGCACCGAGCATCGAGACGGCCTCGGCACGCGGGTGCGCGCGCCATACCCCCGGCCGCCAGTCGATGACCGAACTGATTTCCGGTGGCACAAGGTCCAATCCCGTGAAGAACTCGGCGAATTCGGCGGCGGAACGCAGCTGGAAGGGGATTCCACTGCGCCGATCGCGTTCGATCGCCTCGGCGAGATCCTCCGGCGTGAGATAGTCGCCGGTAGCGTGGGTCATCACCAGATAGCTGCCCGAGGGCAGCGCTTCGCACAGCTGCCGGACCAGTGCGTAGGGCTGGTCATCGTCGGTGATGAAATGCAGGACGGCAACCAGAATCAGTGCGACCGGCTTCGTCAGGTCGAGCGTCGCGAGCAGGTCCGGATGAGTGCGGATGCGCTCGGGTTCGCGCAGGTCGGCGTCGATATACGCGGTCGCACCCTCGGGGCCGCTGTCGAGTAGGTCGCGGGCGTGCGCCAGCACGATCGGATCGTTGTCCACGTATACGATTCGCGACTCGGGCACGATGTCCTGAGCGATCTCGTGCACATTGCCCGCGGTGGGCAGGCCGGCGCCGATGTCGAGGAACTGCCGGATCCCCATCTCCGAGGCCAGGGCGGTCACCGCACGGCGCAGAAAGTTCCGATTTTCCATGGCCGCGAGGCGGATGCTCGGAAACGCTTCGGCGACAATGTCGGCCGATTCCCGGTCTGCCGGAAAGTTGTCCTTACCACCGAGCCAATAGTCGTACCGGCGAGCCGGATGCGGCTTGGTCGTGTCGATCCGTGTTACCGCCGATTCCGATTCCGATTCCACTACCCCTCGATTCCTATCGATTTTTTGTCATCATGCCAGGTCGGGTCACCGAACACTGCCGGTCTGCCGGTTCGATGGTTGCCCGGGATGGCCGCAGGTGCGATCGCCCGGAACAGGGCGAGCACGTCCAGCACGAAATCTGTTCGGGACAGGCCCAACCGACGCAATGCGTGACCGTGGTCCGCGGCGACCACGATCGCGGCGCCGATCAGTAACACCACCATGCCGCCAGGAGGCAGACCCGAGCGGGCCGTGCGAGGTTCGCGAAACCCGCGCACAGGCGTTGGCGCGGCTCAGGTCACCGGCGTGGGTCGACCACGAATCCACCGGGTTTCCATGTTTTCCTGCAATTGACCCGCGATCACCTCACACTTATCTTCTGCAAACGCCGTATGAGGGCAGCGTTTTCACCCGGGAGCACAAATGAGCCAAGCCCAAGCACCATCCGACGACGAACGCAGGCTCGCCGAACTCGGTTACAAACAAGAACTATCCAGATCCTGGTCGGGTTTCTCGAACTTCGCCATCAGCTTCACCATCGTCTCGATCCTCACCGGCGGGCTCGCCAGTTATGGGATCGGGCTCAGCAATGGCGGGCCCATAACCATGGCATGGGGTTGGCCGCTGGTCTCGGTGATGGTGCTGTTCGTGGGGCTGGCGATGGCCGAATTGGCGTCTGCCTACCCGACTTCCGGCGGCCTGTACTGGTGGGCCTCCGAGCTCGGCGGGCCGGCGTGGGGCTGGTTCACCGGATGGTTCAACCTGATCGGCCAGATCGCGGTGACCGCCGCGATCGATTACGGCGCGGCCATCTTCACCACCGCCGTACTCAATGTGATCGGCATAGATATCGGCACCGACCGCACCGCAATATTTTTGGTGTTCATCGTCATTCTGGTGCTGCACGCGGTGCTCAACGCGATCGGACCACATCTGTCGGCGGTGATCAACAATATCTCGGCATGGTGGCATGTCGGCGGCGTCGCGATATTCGTCGTCGTGCTCGGGTTCGGCGCGAGCCACCACCAGAGCGTCGGATTCGTATTCACCGAAACCGTCGACAACAGTGCGGTCGGCTTCGGTGGGGTGGCGTTCAGTTTCCTGCTCGGACTGCTGCACGCCCAATACACCTTCACCGGCTACGACGCCTCGGCCCACATGTCGGAGGAGACACACGACGCGGCTCGCACCGCCGCGAAGGGCATTATCAATACGATCATCGTTTCGGCGGTAGCGGGATATCTGCTCATTATGGCGGTCACCTTCGCCATACCGAATCTCGACGACGCGCTGGATCCCGAAAAGAACAGCGGCTATCCGGTGATCTACATACTGGAGAACTCGCTGAATTCCTTCTGGTCCGGGCTACTGCTGATCATCGCCGCCGCCGCCCAATTGTTCTGCGGATACGCCTCGGTGACCTCGGCTTCACGCATGCTATTCGCGTTCTCCCGCGACGGCGCGGTGCCCGGATCGGCGCTCTGGTCAAAGCTTTCCGCCCGCAAGGTACCGGTGAATGCCGTCGGGTTCATCTCGTTCTTCGCGTTCGTGCTGCTGATTCCATCGATGCTGGTTCCCGCGGCGAACGCGCCGACCGCCTACGCCGCCGCCACCTCGGTGGCCACCATCGGCCTCTATATCGCCTACGGCATCCCTATCCTGCTGCGACAGCTGCACGGCGGCCGATTCCACACCGGCCCTTGGCAACTCGGCCGGTGGTACCGGCCGGTCGGGATCATCGCCCTGATCTGGATCGTGTTCATCAGCCTGCTGTTCATCCTGCCGACCGACGATCACGGCTACCCATGGAACAGCGAATTCACCTGGAACACAGTAAATTACGCACCGATCACGCTCGTCGTGGTGGTCGGGGCGATCGGCATCTGGTGGTTCGCCTCGGCGCGGGAGTGGTTCACCGGCCCGAAGCGAACGGTCGCGCAACCGCCGCCAGGCGAAGGGGCGACCGAGGACGAATCGGCGGTCGACGCCTGATCGCGCTGTCCGGAATCATTGCTGTCGCTAGCCATCGACCTAAATATTCTGGATAACCATCGGTTAACAGAGGGCGCGCAGCTCGGTATCAATATTCGAGGACGACCGTATTTCGCATGGACGGCGAAATACGCCGTAGCCTGACTGGACGGGCACTTCGACAGGACCATCAACCATGACCGACAAACAATTCGGCGACCACGCAGCGCTGGACGCGGTCGCGGTCCTGCGCCGCTGGCAGGATTCGGGGGCCGTGTGGTGGGTGATCGGTCGGCACCCGGGGCAGGTCACCGTGGGGTTATTCCAGTGCACCGGCGGCGAGGAGGTGGACCGCATCACCTCCGCCGATCCGGCGCTGCTGCGGTTTATCGGAGATCGGCGCGGTAGCGAGGATTGAGAGGTACGCGATGACCGAGACCATGAGTTCGCGCGAGGCGGAGTGGGCTTTCACCGGGGTGGTGGGGCAGGCGGCCGCGATTCGGGCCGGTCGGGTCTCGGCGGTCGAGTCGACCGAGCGGAGCCTGGCACGCATCGAGCGGCTACAGCCTCAGTTGAATGCGTTCACTCGGGTGCTCACCGATCAGGCATTGACGCGAGCTCGCGCACTCGACGAGCGCCAGGCGGGCGGGGAGCGACTCGGACCGCTACACGGCGTTGCGATGGCGATCAAGGACGAGATCGATATCGCCGGTGTGCCGACCACCTTCGGTGGCGCGGGCAATATCGCCCCGGCCGACGCCGATAGCGAGTTGGTGCGCAGGCTGCAGGCCGCCGGAGCGGTCATCGTCGGAAAGACGACCCTGCCGGAATTCGGGACCTGGCCGTTCACCGAATCCGCGGCACACGGCTACACCCGCAACCCGTGGAACCCGACCCGCACTACCGGCGGGTCGAGCGGTGGCTCCGCGGCGGCGGTCGCGGCAGGGATAGTCGCGGCGGCGACGGGCGGCGACGGTGGCGGCTCGATCCGGATTCCGTCGGCGTGCTGCGGTCTGTTCGGCCTCAAGCCGCAACGGGGGCGGGTCAGTACCGCGCCGAACCCCGATCTGTGGCGGGCACTGGGCACCCTTGGCGTGCTCACCAGATCGGTCGCTGACGGTGCCCTGCTCTACGAGGTGATCAGCGGTACTACCGCCACCGATCGCTGGCAAGCCCCCGAAACCAGCTTCGCCACAACCGAACCCCCGAGCCCGCTGCGCATCGCGGTCTCGTTGCGGCCCGCGGTTCGCGGTATTCGCCCCGATGCGGAATGCGTTGCGGCTGTTCGGGAAACGGCAGATACCCTAGCCGCTCTCGGCCATAATGTCGAGGACTTCGAACCGAAATTTCCGGATGCCACCACCGCCTTCTTTCCCCAATTCCTCGGTGGCATAAGGGAAGAAGCCGACCGAATGGACCGCCCCGACCTCCTCGAGCAGCGAACCCGCACGATCGCCGCCGTCGCGCGCCGGATCGCCCCGGAAGCCGTCCTACGATGGGCCGAGCACCGTGGCGAACAGGTCGCCGCCACGGTGAACCAGCTCTTCGACCGCTATGACCTACTCCTGTCCCCCACCATTGCGCACCTCCCGCCACCGATCGGCCGCCTCGACGGCGCCGGAGTCCTGCATGCCCTACTACGCAGCCTGCCCATGACCAGCTACACCGCCCTCTGGAACGTCACCGGCAACCCCGCCGCCGCAATCCCCGCGGGCTGGTCCCCCACCGGCCTCCCACGCAGCGTCCAGATCGTCGGACGCCCCAACGCGGAGGCCGAAATACTTTGTCTCGCAACTCAACTCGAACAATGCCGCCCCTGGGCCGATCGCCGGCCGGGAATTTCCTGACCACAAACGTGCCGTCACCCAGGACCTGTTCACGCTCATCGAGTGCACGTCCGGGGAACGACTACAGACCGCGGAGGTCAACCTCGACTCGGTCAACACCGACGAACATTCCTCCGCCGTCCCCGGCATCGACCGAGGCGCCGCCCTACTCGTGCTGCAACGGCTGACGCGATTCGCCGACGAGCGCCCGACGACCGTCGGGTTCGACGGCCCTTTGGTTCCCCTTGAACTGGTCCCCTTAAACAGGATTCAGCGGAGGGGATGGAGGAAATGTCACCGGCAACGCCGCCAGGGCACGATGGAAACCACCTGGTCGCCACTCCAATTGCTCGGCGGGCACCGCCAGCCGGATTTCTGGCAGCGCATCAAGCAACTGGTCGAGCGCTTCCTGAACAATGACCATGGCGACCGACTGGGCCGGGCACGCACGCGGACCCGCACCCCACGCCAGATGCGATCGGTTCCCGGTGCGGTCACCACTCACCGTTGCGGGATCGTTGTTGCACGCGGCCAAGCTGATCACCACCGGCTGATGCTCCGGCAACCAGGCATCTTCGAATATTTGCGGCTGGCGCGGGTAGCTGAAACAGAAGTTCGCCAACGGCGGATCGGTGAACAGCACCTTGCCGATCGCGTCCGGGATGGACAGCGATCCCCCGAGTAGCTCACCCCGGAACTCGTCGTCGGTCACCATCAACAGCAGCGTGTTGACGATCAGGTTCCACGTCGGTTCGGTACCCGTCATGTACAACATGGTCGTCTGATGCGTGATCTGCGCATCGTCGGCAGCGGGGTCCTGCGCCAACAGCGAGGACATCACGTCCGCGGCCGGGGCCGCCCGTTTCGCCGATATCGCTTCCCGGATCGCCGAGGTGAGCAGCTCACTACCCTGCTCAGCCGATGTCGCGTCGGCCGCGTTGCGCAGCACCGACATCGCGGAGAACGCCTGCTCCCCCGCCTCCGGCGAGAACCCGAGCACATCGTTGAGCACCCGCACCGTGAGCGGCATCGCGAACTGACCGAGCAAGTCCGCCGAACCGGTTCCACAAAAACTGTTGATCAGCGGTATCGCGATTCGTTCGACCGCACCGCGAAGCGCGTACAGATCGATGGTGTCGAGACTGGCGGTATAGGCGCCCCGGTATCGGGCATCTTCCTCGTCATTGGTCGCGGAGGTAGCGGGCCGGTCCTGCATCATCGGCAACACCGGGCACTGCGCTGCGACGGTGGAGCGCCACGCCCGCGGATCGGACGGAAAATGAAATGGGTCGGCCAGAATGCGCAGTGCCTCACGGTAGCCGATCACCAATGTCGCGGGCACCCCAGCCGCGATCTCGACCGGAACCAGCGAACCATAACGGTGCCGCATATCGTCGTAAGCGCCATGCGGATCGGCCGCGAACTCGAGCGAATGCAGCCTCACCAGCGTTGACCTTCGGTATCGGCCGCCACCGATAGGCCACCTAGCGGCTGTGTCGACGAAAGCGCCGGGAACGGGTACATGATGAAGAAACTACCTCCCAAGAACGAATCGAAATTGACTGCGAGATGCGTCTGACTGCATGGTCTTTCGCCTACCCGGATGCGCTTGTATACGTGTAGCCCGATGGGCCACTGCCGGAACGCTACGACGGGACGAATACCGATGATCCGCAGGCCGATACGGCCGCAACGTGTTCTGATCCCCAGGGGCTCCAGGTCGGTGCGATGGCCTAATACGCCATCGGGTACCCCGCTGTACACCAAATGCGTTTGACCTTAACAGGCTTCGAGCACATCAGCCGATCATACCCACCCGGGCATCGAAGATCGCAGCCGAACCTATCGGTAGCAACACCGCCGCAGCCTGTCGCAGACACGATATACCGGGCTTGGCATTCGAGATATTTCGACAATACCGAGGTGAGCTGGCAAACCTTCCGATCGACTGGGTCGCTGTAGGTCGAGCTACCAGGTGAGCGAGCGTCCGACAGTGAGGTTTACGACAGCGTGGTTCACAGCGATGCGACCTGCGGCACCAGTCCGGCAACCTGCTCGGCGAACTCGATCGGATTCCGGTCGGGCATCAGGTCGAGCTCCTCGATACCAAGGGCCGCAAACTGTTGCGCCGCCGCCAGGAAGGTCTCCGAGCCATCGAGGACCGGCTCGGTATAGACCGCGGTCTTCCGAATAGCGTCGTAATCACGGCCTTCGGCCCCGCAATGCCTACGCAGTACCTCGAGCTTGTGCGTAACCTCGGCAACGCTGGAGGCGAACAGATTGCAGGCATCCGCGTAACGCGCCACCAGCAGCAGGGTCTTCTGCTCGCCGCCACCACCGACCAGAATCGGCGGTCGGGGCTTGCTCAATGGCGCGGGCACACACAGTGTTTCAGCCAGTTGGTAATGCTTGCCATGGAACGGGCCGTTGTTGTCACTCCACATCTGCAGGCAGATTTGCAGCGTCTCTTCCAACCGTTCGTAGCGCTGCGCCATCGGCACCACCGGAACCCCGAGCGCGAGCTGCTCGCGCTCATACCAGGACGCGCCGATACCGAGCTGCGCGCGCCCGCCGGACAGCACATCCAACGTGGTCACGATTTTCGCGAGCAGCCCGGGGTAGCGGTACATCACGCCGGTCACCAAAAGCCCCAGGCGCATTCGCTCGGTCACCGCCGCGAGGTAGCCCAGCGTTGTATAGCCCTCGAGCATCGGCTCGTCCGCGGTGCCCCGGTGCTCCATCTGGAAGTAGTGATCCATCACCGTGAACTGCGCGAAACCGGCCTGCTCGGCGATCCGAGCAGTTTCTGCCAGCGTGTTTGCCATCAGTTCTGATTGCGCCGGATGTGAAAACGTCCAGTAGTGCAGTCCGAGTTCCATATCGTCTCCTCATCCGTGCGCGTCGGCGGCCGATCCCTACTGGTGCGTCGTGAGCAGACGTGACTCCAGACGCTGGAACAGAAATTCGACAAGGGTGATCATGGCCTGGATGCACGTCTTCCTATTGCGTGCGTCCAGGGAAGACAGCGGCGTCGCGGGATCCAGGTCGAGGGCATCCCGGATCTCTTCGAGCGGATAGCGTTTGGCGCCCTCGAACTGATTGACCGCCACCGAATACGCCACGCCGCGTTCCTCGAGCACCGACAGCACCTCGTCGGCCTTCTCGATGCGCCGGGTATCGACGAGCACCAGCGCGCCGAGCGCGCCGCGTGCCAGTTCCTCCCACAGCGGGACGAATCGCTTCTGCCCCGGTGTGCCGAAAAGATACAGCGCCAGTTCGGGATTCAGCGTGATACGGCCGAAGTCCATCGCGACGGTCGTCTGCGACTTGCCGGGCAGGCCCGCCATATCGTCGATACCGACGCTCGCCTCGGTGATCGTCTCCTCGGTGCGCAGCGGCTTGATCTCCGAGATGCTGTTGACGAATGTTGTTTTGCCGACACCGAAATTGCCGGCGACCAATAGCTTGACCGACCGGGTGACAGTGTCGGACACGTACTCGACAGCGCGCTCAGGCTGGGAGAGCACGGAGCCCATTGAGCACCTCCTCCAACAAAGAGATTTCCGGCAGAACCGCCACCGGAGTAGGAATTACCAGGTGCTCGGTGTCGAGCAAATCGGAGACGACGATTTTCACCACCGACGGTGGCAGATCGAGATAGGCAGCGACCTCGGCGATCGAGAGTGCGCTGCGGCGGCTGCACAAGGCCAGCACTCGGCGGGCGTCCGGAGAAGCTCCGAGAAGTGGGTCCTTCGCGGCAAGAACCAAAGTGACCAGGTCCAATTCGCGACTGGCACGCGTCCGCCCGCCGGTCCGCACATACGCGCGGACCAGGTCGGGATCACGCCGCGCGCCCGTCATGTCAGGCCGCCGCTATCAGTCCTCCCCCGCGGCTGGCTTCCGAGCTCGTGCCCAACCCGCGCGGCCAGCTCGTTCATGCGGTGCACGACTAAACCGACATCGGTCTCCGCCGTGGTGGAGACACCGAGTAACGCGCCATCACCGGCCGCGGTGATGAGGATCATGCCGTCGTCGTACTCCGTCATGTTCTGTCGCACACCGTTGCCCGCGCCGCCGCAGAACTCACCGAGCGCCTTGCCCAAGGACCGCAGGCCCGAGGCCGCAGCGGCGAATCGCTCGGCGTCATCCTTGGACACCCCACCGGAATGCGCGATACGCAGACCGTCATCCGACAGGAGGACCGCGAATCTGACACCGGGGGCATTCAGATCCTCGAGTAGCCAGCCCAGTCGATTGGCACTGTCGGCCCCCGTTGTAATCGGTGTGCCCATCAGGATGTCATCCCTTCGGTGTGATCGGATCCTGTGTTGATGTTTCGAACGGCGGGAAAACCGTCGCCAGCGGTGTTCGTTTCTTCGTCGGCGGCGGCCCGCCCACTCTTGGAGCCGATCTGCCATGCCGCGGCGATATCGGGCCGGGCCAAGCCGACCTCGGGTTCGGTCCGGATGATGCGCGGTCCCGCCGGTGCGGGCAGCGACGTCGCCCTGCGACGCCGCTTGGGCAGCCCGCCGCTGGTGATCTCGTGCACCGAGAACGGCTCGTTCTCGATCGACTGATCACGCATCCCTGCGGACACAGGTACCGGTGCCTCCTCGCGTCGCGGCTCGGGGACGGGCGTGGCGGCCGGCGTGCCGACCTCGTCGCCCGCGGGCGCCGCGATGAGCAGCGCCTCGGGGATATACACCATGGCGCGCATACCGCCGTACACGTTCGGGCCGTCGATGTAGACGGTGAACCCGTAACGGCGAGCCAGCGCGGCGATACCGGGGAAGCCGACCTTGGGTGACGGGCCGAGCTGATGGATGTCGACCGGGCGCTCGTGCGCGAGCACCTGCCTCGCCTCCTCCATCTGCTCGGCGTTCATCCGCACACCGGCGTCATCGATGATGACGGTGACGCCGTGGTGGCCCTCTTGGAAGTTGACATCCACGAACGACGTTGGCGGGGAGTAACGCAACGCGTTGTCGAGCAGCGTGGCCAGGGTGTGCACCAGCGGTTCGACGGCCCGGCTGATGACGACACGATCGAGCTGGCCTGGCCGCACGCGCAAATAGTCACGCACACGGCCGGTGGCGCCGCCGACCACGTCGGTGAGCAACTGCGCGGGCCAGCGACGACCCGGCAGGCCACCACAGACGATGACGTAGGACTGCGCCTGGCGCAGCATCTGCTGGACCGTGTGGTCGATGCGGGTCAGGGTCGCGTAGACCTCGTCGTCGCGATGCTCGCGCAGCGCCGCGCTGACCACCTGACTGACGTCCGCGCCCAGGCTCACCACCGAGGTACCGAACGAGCGCACGGCGGCGCTGGTCGCGGCCCGCGACGACGACTCGACCTCGGCGCGGGCATTCTCCCGTGTCGACTCGAGTGTCCGGCGTGCCTCGTCCTCACTCGCCGTGACCTTGTCGTCAGCCTCGCGTAGCGCGGACTCTCGCGTCTCGGCCTGGATCATCCGCAGGTCGTCGGCCCAGCGCTCGGAAATCCACCGTAAGCACTGGGCGAACAGCGAATGTTCCATTCCCACTGGCACTTCGACCACCGGCATCGGAACATCAGGGTGCCGAACCGATTCCGACACGGCGGGCAAGGTGTTGGCGGCGAGATGTTCGACGGCCTCCTCGAGTGCCCGATTCTGCACCGTCAACGCATCAGCGCGGGCCCGTTGGGCTCTGCCGGATTTCAGTGCCCACACCAGCACCGCCACGGCTAACACGAGAGCGGGGGCAAGGATCCATAAAAGCACCACGGCGATTTCTTGATTCATCAGCTCTCTCGTCGTTGGCGGTCGGACGCTACGACGTACCTCGTGATGACACAGCCTGCAGCCACAGCGCTTCGTCTCACCTTTCTCGGCGCGCCGACCATGAGTAACCCTCGTCGAATGAGGTCCGCGTCGGAAACCGGACTCCGGCAAGCACCGGAGACCCACGCAATCGACCTCACAATGCCTGTAGGACAGGCGATTCCAAGATCAAACCGCCAACCGAACCAGCGAGCCCGAACAGAACCCAGGACCCGACGACTCGCCCACCCTAGCAGCATTGCTTCGAAGTATCTCATGATCGGCGGCGGTTGGATGAGCGTCGAACCGTTACCGCCAGAGACGATTTCGTGCTCGGGACTGTTCAGGCCGCTCAGCGGTAGCCGACGGTGGATTCATCCGCGACCGGCGGCGGGCCGCTCCGCCGGTGAGGCGTCGGTGGAACCGCGAGTACCGGATACCATTCGCGCATGGCAAAGCTGAAGGTCACCGTCGAGGTTCCGATCTCCCCTGACGCGGCGTGGTCGCACACCTCCAACCTCCACGAGCTCGACAAGTGGCTCACCATGCACGAGGCCTGGCGCAGCGAGGTGCCCGACGAGCTGACGGTAGGGACCTCTCTGGTCGGCGTCGCCTCCGCCAAGGGATTACGCAACCGGGTGACCTGGACTGTGCGGGCCGCCGAGCCGCCGCGACGGCTGGCACTCACCGGCGCGGGCAAGGGTGGAACCAAATTCGGGCTCGAGATGCTCGTCGCGCCGAAGGGCGCCGGTTCCACAGTTACGGTCAGTATCGAACTCGGCGGCGCGCCGCTGTTCGGGCCCATCGGCTCCGGTGTCGCCCGCGCGTTGAAGGGCGACATCGAACGCTCCCTGGACCGCTTCGTCGAACTGTACGGCTGACCGATATCCCGGCACCTACACCAGCGCCGAGGACACCGTCTCGGCGTCCTTCAGATCCTTCGGGCGCGATCGCGGCAGGAAGAAGGCCGGAATCAAGGTCGCGACGATGAGCACCAGCGCCACGATGTAAGTTTGACCGAACGCTGTCGCTGCCTGCTCCAGCCCTTGTTCGATCATGCCGGGCGGGACCTTCTGCGCGATGCTCGGATCGAAGTTCGACGCGATCGCGGGCCCGGCGAGCGGCTGGTTGCTCAACATGTTCGTCAGCACCACCGACATGGTCGCGGTGCCGATCGACCCGGCGGTCTGGTTGATGATGTTCATCAGCGTCGAACCCCGCGCGACCTGTTGATGACTCAGCGTCTGGATCGCCGCGGTCATGATCGGCATCATCGTGCAACCCATGCCAAGACCCGTCACGAACAGGGCCACACACATGGCCACATATGAGGTGTCTGCATGCAACTGCGTGAAGAAGGCCATGCCGACAGCCAGCAGTGTGATGCCGACCAGCACGATCTTGCCCGGACCGATCTTGTCGACAAAACGGCCCGCGATCGGCATCGTGAGCATCGCCCCCAAGCCCTGTGGCGCGATCAGCAGACCGGCCTGTAGCGCCGATTCACCGCGCACCTGCTGCAGATAGGTCGGCAGCAGCAAACCGGCTCCGAAGAACGCGCATGCGAACAGCACCATGGTGAGCACCGAGAACGTCAGCGCCTTGTTGCGGAACAGATGCAGATCGATGAGGGGGTGTTCGGTCCGCAGCGCATGGAACACGAACGCGACCATCAGCACCAGGCCGATCGCCATGGACACCAGTACCTTCGGCGCGGCGACCGTGCCCTCACCGGGAATCGACGACACCCCGAACAGGAACAGGGCGAGGCCCGGCGAGGCAAGCAGCATGCCGAGGAAGTCGAACGACTCCGACGGTTCCGGTTTGTCCGAGGGGAAGACGATGAAAGCCAGGATCAGCGCGACAATGCCGATCGGCAGGTTGATCAGGAAGATCCAGTGCCAGCTGAAGCTTCCGATCAGCCAGCCACCCAGAATCGGGCCGGCGATCGGGCCGAGCAGCATCGGGACGCCGAGCACCGCCATCACGCGGCCGATGCGCTGCGGGCCCGCCGCGTGGGTCATGATCGTCATACCGAGCGGCATCAGCATGCCGCCGCCGATGCCCTGGATTACGCGAAATGCGATGAGCGACTCGATATTCCAGGCCGTGCTGCACAGGATCGACCCGAGCACGAAGAACGTCAGCGCCATCATGTACAGCCGCTTGGTGCCGAACCGATCCGCCGCCCACCCGGTGACGGGGATGACGGTGGCAAGGGCCAGCGTGTAGCCGGTCATGGTCCACGCGGCGATCGCGTAACTGGTGTCGAATTCGCGCTGGAAGGTCGGAATCGCGACGCTGACTACGGTGATGTCCAGGATCGACATGATCGCGCCGAGCACGACCACGCCCGCCACCTTGAACACGGCCGCGTCCAGCTTGTCGGTCGTCGGGTCGGGCCCCGACGTCGTATCCGGAGGATAGGTCACCGGTTAAGCCTGTCACCTCTTCACTCAAAGAACCAGTACATTCACCTGGCCAGTTATAGTTGCTTCATCGAATCAATTAATTTACGATTGTTTCATGCACGCAAATACAGAGCAGGTCGCCGCGCTGGCCAGGACCACCGAGCGCTTCGCCGAGGCGATGCGCACCGGCATGTCGAAGGCATTCGACCCGGTCCGCGTCGGCGTACTTCAACTGGCCGCCGAACACGGTCCACTGCGGGCGGGCGAGGTCGCCGAACGACTTGACGCCCTCCCCTCCTCGATCACCAGGCACATCAAGGCACTGGCCGACGCCGATCTGGTACGCACCACCGCGGATCCGGTGGATCGCCGCGCGGTGCTACTCGAGGTGACCGACGCGGGCCGGGCCGAGCTGCGGCAGTTCCTCGATGTCGGCAACCAGGTCTTCGGTGCGGTGATCGCCGACTGGTCGGCCACCGACGTCGTGACACTGACCGGGCTGCTGCAGCGGCTGATCGAGTCGTGGGCCGCCAACGGCACGGCGCAACAGCAACGGGCCGGTCGCCGGAGCAGGCCCTTCGACTGGAGCCAGAGCTGAGTCTCAGCACACGAGATCGGAAGGAAACGCCGTGTCCGCTCACAAACCACTGCACGTGATAATCGCCGGCGGCGGGATCGGCGGCCTTGCCCTGGCCAACGGCCTGCGCAAGGCCGGCGTCAGCGTCGCCGTCTACGAACGCGACCGCCACCGCACCGACCGGCTGCAGGGATTTCGCATCCATATCAGCCCGCAAGGCAGTCGCAGCCTGCACGAACTGCTGCCCGAACAGATGTACCGCGCCTTCGTCGCCAATTCAGGGAAGGGCGCGACCAAGTTCGGCTTCGTCACCGAGCAGATGAGGGAACTGCTCAACCTGGACGCGGATGTCATCGAGACTGGGCCGCGCGACGAAATCGATCGCAATTACGGAATCAGCCGGATCACGCTGCGCCAGATCCTGCTCGCCGATCTCGGTGCGGTGGTGCGCTACGACAAGACCGTCACCGGATACCGGGAGTCTCCCGACGGCCGTGTCGAAGTACATTTCGCCGATGGCGGCACGGCCACCGGCGATGTGCTGGTCGGCGCGGACGGTGGCACATCCCGCGTGCGCGCGCAACGCCTGCCGGACGCACGGCGCGTAGAAACCGGAATCGTCACCGTGGTCGGCAAATTCGGCCTCACCGACGAGAGCCGACACCGAATCGCGCCGAAGTTCCTCGAATCGCCACTGAGCGTGATGCCGCCGACGAGCTGCGGAATGTTTATCGCGCCACATGAATTCGACCGGCCCGATTCACGATTCGGCGGCATCGGCGGCAATGACGACGCGGCGGCCTCGAGCCCCGGCGCACTGCTGGACAACACCCAGCCCTATGTGTTCTGGGCATACGCCGCCAAGCGCGCGGACTACCCCACCGATGTCGCGCTGGAATCGTTGCGGCCGCGACAACTGCACGAGATGGTGAATGCGATGACCGCGAGGTGGGCACCACAGCTGCGTGAACTCATCGGCGGCACCGACACCGAGACCGTCACGCTCATCTCGATTCGTACCTCGACTCCGGTGTCGGCTTGGGAGACGACGCGTGTCACCCTGCTCGGCGACGCGATCCACAGCATGACGCCATTTCGCGGGATCGGCGCGAATGTCGCATTGCGCGACGCCCGGCTGCTGTGCGAGAAACTGGTGGCCGCCGATCGTGGCGCGCGGCCGCTGCTCGCCGCGATCCACGACTACGAGGCACAGATGATCGACTACGGCTTCAAGGCCGTGCGCGATTCCGCGACCGCCGCGAACCAGGCGGTATCCGACAGCCGGGCTGGGCGGACGATCGGGCGCATGGTATTCCGAGTCGCCGAGGCGGTTCCTTCGCTCAAGCGAAAGATGTTCTCGGACTTCGGCTCCGAGTGATCATCGCCTGCAACACCGCCCGCGCCCGACCGCCCATACGCCACCGGCTAGGGTCGAATGATGCGATTCGCGATCTCGCTCCCGCAGCTCGTCCCCGACGCGACGTTCCAGCCCGAGGATCTGCGGGCCTACCTGAATCGAGCCGAGGAGCTCGGCTTCGAGAGCGCGTGGACGACCGAGCAACTGCTCGGCTCGGCGCCCAATCTCAGTCCGATCGAACTGCTGACCTTCGCCGCTGCCGTCAACGAGCGATTGCGCCTCGGGTGCGCGGTATTCGTCACTCCCCTGCACAATCCCGTCCATCTCGCCAAGCGGATAGCCACGCTGGATCAGCTGAGCCGGGGACGGCTCGAGATCGGCGTCGGCATCGGTGGACGCGGCCGGCTGTTCTCCGCATTCGATGTCGACCCCGCCGACAACCTGGTCACTCGTTTCAACGAGGGGCTTCAGGTCATGAAGGCGCTCTGGACCCAGCCGACCGTGGATATCGACGGACAGTTCTGGCAGCTGCGCGACGCCACCTTGGCACCCAAGCCGTTCCAAAAGCCTTATCCGCCACTGTGGTTCGGAGGCAGCAAGTCCGCCGCGCTGCGCCGCGCCGTGCGGCACGGCGATGGCTTCTTCGGCGCCGGATCGACGACGACGGCGAAATTCGCCGATCAGGTTCGGACAGTCCGCGCGGCACTGGCAGAAAAAGGTAGCAGCGACACATCGGACTTCCGCATTGCCAAACGCGTCTACCTGGCCGTGGATGACAACGCCGACCGTGCCCGCGAACGGATAGCCGCCCGGCTGATCGAATTCTATGGCGACTTCGGGAAATCCCTGCTGCCTGTCGCTGTCCACGGCACACCGGCGGACTGCATCGAGGGCCTGCGCGCGGTAGTGGCCGCCGGAGCCGAAATGATCCTCGTCAACCCGCTTTTCGAGGAGGCCGCCCAAATGGAACGCCTCGCCGCCGAGGTGCTGCCGCACGTCGCGTGAGGCGCTAGGCCCGGCGCGCGCGATACCGCCGTAGGCCCCGGACTGTTCGGGGTCGGAGACGAATCCGGCGGGATCGTCGGGACGCCACAGCGGCAGGTGCACGAGACCCGGTTCGACCAGCCATCGAAATAGGCGGCGATCTCGTCCTTGGATCGCAGCACGATCCCGGTCGAGGCCTGGCGCGACCGCGGCCCGCAGGCCTGCGACACAAGCCGCCGGATCGGCCTCGTTGGCGACGAAATGCAGCATACCGAGCAGCAGCACCGCGCCCGGCTTCTCGAATCGGAGTGAAAGCCTCGATCTGGCACGCCAATTGCCGATCCATCTCGAAGTTGTGCATGCCGCCGACGAAGTAGTCCTAGACCCTCGACGCGCTGGGGCGGTCGAGATCGATTCCCTCGGGAGCCCAACTCGGTCTGGTCATGGATCCTGAAAAACTTTCGCACCACGCGCATTCCGGTGGCACTCGGATAACAACTCGACAGGCGCGGCCATCGTATCCCAGCGGCCCGCGATGCGCCGTGGTACGCGTCCATCCCCCGGGGCCCGTTAGGATTGGCACCCATGGGTTGGGATGCCGGGCCCGGATCAGGCGATAATGCTTTGCACGCCGATCTGACCGCCCGCTGGACGGCCGCGCTCGGCGAAGGGGCTCGCGATCACGTGGTGCCGATGAGCGCGGACGAAGCGCGCCTACTGCTGACCGAGTTGGCTCGCGAACTCGAAGTCGCCGCTCACACAAAAGAACCGACCAACCAGATTGTCGAGCTGGGTGCCGAACTGGCACAAGCGCATTTCGTCGGAGACGAGGTGCTCGGACGCAGCATCGCGGTGCTGTGCGCCCACCTGGGCGACACCGGCATCCCGGTGGATCGGCTGGCGGAATTACTCGGCGCCTTCACCAACGGCTACATTCGCGCGTTCCGGACCTGGCTACTCGCCGAACAGGAGAGCGTACGGGCCGCCGACATCGTCGCGCGTCACACCGCCGAACGACAGCTACGCGAAAGCGAGGCGCGGCTGCGCGCAGTATTCACCCAGGCCGGGATCGGCACCGGGCTTTTGGATATGACAGGCAGAATCGTCGAGGTGAACACTGCGTTCGCCACCATGCTCGGCTACGAGCCCGCCCAAATGTACGAGCTCGCGCTGACCGATCTGGTTCATCCCGACGACGAAGCCGGTATGTGGGACCTCTACACGGCCTTACTGCGGGGCGAACACGACAGTATCCAAGTCGAAAAAGCCTACCCGCACCGTGCGGGACACACAGTGTGGACCAACCTCAATTTCTCGCTCATTCGCGACGAGCACGACCGTCCGCAATACACGCTGGTGCTGGTAGAAGACATCTCCGAGCAACGCGCGCTGCGGGAGCGCCTACAGTTCCGCGCCCACCACGATCAATTGACCGGCCTGCCGAACCGCTCCCGATTCATCGACGCGCTCACCGACGCGTTCGCGGACGCCGGATCCACCTTCGGCCTCTGCTATGTCGACCTCGACAATTTCAAAATGGTCAACGACACCTTCGGACACGCGGTCGGTGACGAGCTGCTCATTCAGGTCGCGCGGCGGCTGCGCGACTGCGCCGGGCGGCCCGATCAACTGGTGGCGCGCATGGGCGGCGACGAATACGTCGTGCTGGTCCCGCAATTCGATGGCTCGGACACCGCGGCGGAATTGGCGCAGACCATGCTCGACACCGTTGCCACGCCCTTCGACATCGACGGCCATAATCTCACCGTCACCGCGAGCATCGGCGTGCTTCAGGGGCGCTGCGAGCACGCCACCGCCGACGAACTGCTGCAGGCGGCCGACACCACGATGTACTGGGCCAAGGCCGCCGGACGCGGTCGATACGCGGTGTTCGACGCCGACCGTGGTAGGCAGGCCCACGCCCGCTCGGAGCTGTCGGCGGCTATGCCAACGGCTTTGGGTCGCGGCGAACTCTTCCTCGATTATCAGCCGATCGTCGGTCTTGCCGATGAGCGAACAATGGCCGTCGAAGCGCTGGTTCGCTGGCGGCACCCGGATCTCGGAGTGCTTCCGCCCAGCCAGTTCGTGGAACTCGCCGAAGACAACGGTCATATCGGTGCACTCGGCGCACTCGTGCTCGAGCGGGCCTGCGCTGACGGCCGCGACTGGTACGACCGATTTCGTGAGGACGCACCGATCGTCAGCGTGAACGTCGCCGCCACAGAGGTGGCCGACCCCACCTGGCTGGACCGCGTGCAGGAGGTTCTCACCGAAACCGGCTTACCACCGGACCGGCTGCAACTCGAACTGACCGAGCGCGCGTTCATGCACACCACCGGACGGCCGTTGCAGGCGCTGCGCACGCTCGCGGAGTCCGGTGTCAACATCGCCATTGATGACTTCGGCACCGGATACTCGAATCTCGCTTATCTCGGCCAGCTTCCGCTAGACGTGGTCAAACTCGCCGGGCCCTTCATCCGCTGTCTGCGGACCCCGCAATCGCCGAGTACGGCCGATCTGCTCATCCTGGAAACGATCATCGAACTCACCCACGCGCTCGGCTGCGTCATCACCGCCGAATGCGTGGAAACCCAGCACCAGGCGAACCGGCTGCGCGACCTCGGTTGTGACACCGCACAAGGCTGGCTGTTCCACCGCCCGATGCCGGTTCATCAGGTGACCGAGTTGCTCGTCGACCGATCTGCCACATCAGTGGGAGGCCCGGCGCTGTAGGGCCCCGACTCACCAGAGTCGGCCGGCCCACCCTCGACGTGGTCGCGGCCTGGCATCGCGGATCTCGCGTGACCGGCGCCGACTGTGACAATCACCAAAATATATGGGGCCGTTCGGGTCTCGATTCCTCGATCCGAACGAGGTACACGCCCCTATGATTCAACGACCACCATCGAGGGTAATCGGAGCTGCCGGGCTCGAATAGAACGAGGAGCAGTATGACCGCAAGAACCGACCTCGAACAAGAACTGCACGGCCCACTGGCGGCATGCGATCAACTGTCCGATCATGAGGCCGCTGACCTGCTGATGCTGTTCCGAGCGGCCAGAGCACACGAGAAGACCACGCTGATCGGCTCCATCGAACAGATGACCGGCGCCTTACCCAGACCATTACGCGCACCGACAAGAAAGATCATGTTCGGGCGCCATCTCGACTGATGACTGACCTGGTAACTCGCGCACAGATCATTCTGCTGGCGCGCACACTGCATGTCCCCGCGCAGCGATTGGCCCACCTGGAGCGGTTGGGCGCCGCGCATCTGCACGAATTGCAGCAACGTATGGCCAGCATAATGTTCGATCAGCACGCCGAAGTGTTCGCGCGAATCAGCAAGCTGGTACCGATCATTCCGCTGACCATCTCGATGCCACTGGTGCAGCGGATCGTGCCCCCGATGATGACCGGTCGCGCCGCGGGTGCCGTCGGTGTCGACCATCCGAAGAAGGCGGCCGATACGGTCGCGCTGCTCGGGACGGCGTATGCCGCGGACTGCGCGCCGTATATGGATCCGCGAACGGTCGGCCAACTCGCCGATGCCGCGCCGCCGGACCCCATCGTGCTCATTCTCAACGAGATACTGCGCCGCAGGGACTACATCACGGCCGGACCGTTTCTGGCGTATGCCACTGCGACCCTGATCGACGCCGTGGAACAGGGCGTGCACGATGACGCGGGCCTGATCTTCTCCGCGGCGTACGCGTTCTCGGCAGAGAGCGTCAGCGCCATCCTGCGCCAGCTGCTCAACGGCCGGTGGCAACGGATTCCGCGGATCCTGCACACCGTGCTGAACGGTTCGCCTGATCTACAGCTGGCGGCACTATCGGCGTTCGCGCGCTGCGACGACGATGTGATGACCGCCGTCGGTGACATCCTATTCGCCGTCGGGACAAGTGAATCCATCAGCAATCTCATCGTCACCGCCATTCGCGTCGGCGCGATAGCCGAACTGCTGACCTTCACCGGCCGCATGAATCCCCAGGTCCTCGACGCGATGGCCGCGAACCCGGTCATCGGCGACGAGGCGGCGTTGACCGCGATCATCGGCGCACTCGACCACCGTTACGAACCCAGCGTGTGGCGCGGACTACTGCTGCTGATACAGCGCAGCGACACCGGAATTCAGCAAATTGTCGCACGCCTGGTCGCCGACCTATCGGACTCGTCCGTGGCCACTCTGCCCTCGATCGCTGCCGAAACCGGCCTATGGCCGCAGCTACTCCAAGTGCTCGCCAGCGGCGACACCAGCGTGCACACCCGAATCGGCGCGGTATGGGCCCGACTGCCTCCCGAGCGCCGAGCCGGTCTGGAACTGCACATCCACGAACTCCAACTCGATACTCACATGGCCGCGATCACGTCCCAGATCCCCACGATCTCGGTAGAGGAGGTCTTCTTCAGAAGACGCCAAATGCGCCGCCACCGAGGCACTTCCGATAGCTGGCCCACCAGATGAGCCGTTCGTCACGGCCGACTTCGCGTCGCGTGCAGACGGGTGTGGCAGTTGCTGGAAGTCGGTGACGGGCAAGTCAGCGACCGGGCGACGCGGAACCCCACATCGTCGATTCGGAAGGTGGGATGGCTGCGACGGCGGACCGACGCGCGGCAGCTCCACTGCTGGTCGGACCATCCGCCACCGCGCAGTACCCGGTATTCGCCGTACACCTCGGCGTCGTAGATATCCCAGCACCAATTCCATACATTGCCCAGCATGTCGTAGAAGCCCCACGCATTGG
>NZ_JAJFZM010000003.1 GCF_020733705.1 Nocardia australiensis | reverse complement strand
GGGTGCGGAGCTGGTGGGCAGGCCAGCAGGGCAGCTCTCAGTCGTGGTGGGCGGTGTGGCCGACGTAGCCGCATCCCCGGTTCCTTTTCGGTCGAGGTGGTCTGACTGATCTGAGGGCTATCACGGCTGCGGCGGGCATCAAGGGCGCCTACGGCGTCACTACGTGATGGGACAAGCCCACCCTTGACGCCCACCACAGCCGTGATCGAGACGCCCTCAGTCAGACCCCCTCGACCGAAAAGGAACCGAAAATGCTCAGCTACGTCGGCCACACCGCCCACTACGACTGCGAGAACTGCCTTCGTCCTGCCCACCAGCTCCGCACCGACTACGGCGACTACTGCAACCGCTGCTGGTTCACCTACAAGGTCACCACCGCCGAGTTCCAGGACATGCTCGACCGCTACATGTGACCCACTCGATTGGGGGCTTCGGCCCCTTTTCGCCCTGCTTGCTTGGCATACGGATAGCGACCTTCGGCCGCTTGGTCTCGTCGTTACGAGGCATCCACAGTGCTCAGCCCCGCCACCAAGTTCAGGGCAGTTCCGATGTGTGCGCAACCCAACCAGGACAGGGCCAACCGTGGTCAAGGCATGGGAAAGGCCGGTTGGGATGTCCCGACCGGCCTTGTCCGCAATCCGTCCGCAGTAGGCGCGGACCCACCCATATCCAGCCAACGATGCCAACGGCAAAACCCGCAGGTCAAGCGCTTGATCCGATTGCAGCCGTCACCTACAAACGTCCTGCACGCAGTTCGAGCTGTACTTCGACGTGTAAGTCGAACTATCGCACGACGTTACGAGCCCTCCCGCTGTCACAGCGGGAGGGCTCGTAACGTTCGGTCTATGCGGCGGGTCGGCGGCATGGCGACGGCCTTGAGGTTTCCTACTTCGATTGATAATCTCGGCAAATGGGAGAAGTCGAGCAGCGGATTGGGGAGGGGCCGGCCACGCGGGTGAGTTTGTCATTGCCGGAAGGTACCGCTGAGGCGATACGGCAGCGGGTCGGGAAGCGGGAGTTCTCGGCCTTCGTCACATCTGCGGTCGAGCGTGAACTGCGTGGGATGCTGCTCGATGAGTACCTGGCTGACTTCGAGCATCGTCATGGGGCGATTCCTGAGGCCGAGCGGCAGCGGGCGAGTGACCTATTCGATCGGGCGTTGGGGGAGTCGGGACAGTGGCCGACAGCAAGCTGAAACGATCTGCGCGCCGTCGCTCGACAGTGGGGCATCAAGGGACTCTGGTTCTGGATTGTGCGGGGTTGTCGCGGCTGGTCGATGATTCGGTGTCGGTTGTCGCGCTGCTGGCCGAGGCGCGTGCGCGCGGTATGGAAGTCGTTACCAGTGCGCTGACGATAATCGAGGCAACACATGCGAAGACCGGCTGGGCGCGACTGACCTGGCTGTTGTCCGGAATACGTGTGGAGCAGGTCGATGAGACGACAGCGAAGGCTGCTTCCCTCTTGCTGGGCACCGCTGGGTTGCATGGCCACAAGTGCGCGATCGACGCAGTTGTCGCGGAAATGGCAGTACGCCAGCATCATCCGGTAGTGATATTGACCAGCGATCCGAGCGATATGCGTTCGCTCTGCGGCGACGCGGTGCGCCTGATCGCAACCTGAGGGTCCTCGCGGCATCGAACCGCTGCGTGTGGCCTGAAGTCAGCGGCAGGGGTACGCGGGTGCCAGGGTTGCGTCGGCGCGGACGAGGCAAACGCTGGTGCGGTCGAGGTAGCCGGTAGGACACCGTGATTCGCGCGCCGCTCGGCAGATGCGGGCATCGACATAGATCGCCGACGCGAGTATCGCGCGAGACTCCGTCGACGACCGAGAGTGAGCGGATCCGTTGTGTGCGAGGGAGTTCCGCGCTCAGGTGCGCGTCTTCGCCGCGTCGCGGATGGTAGCGGCGAGTTGCCTCGGCATCGGTTCATGCCTGGTGTAGGAGCGGGCGAAGTCGCCGGTGCCGTGCGAGAGGGATCGGAGATCGATTGCGTAGCGAGTGAGTTCGAGTTCGGGGACTTCGGCGTGGATACGGGTGCGTCCGGTGCTGTCGGGTTCGGTGCCCAGGACGCGGCCACGGCGACTGGAGAGGTCGCTCAGGATCGGGCCGACGTAGTCGTCGGAGACCACCGCCCAGACTTCGGCGAGCGGTTCGAGCAGGTCAATGCCCGCGGCGGTCGCGGCTTCCCGCAGTGCGAGGGCGCCCGCGGTCTGGAAAGCCGAGTCGGAGGAGTCGACGGAGTGAGCCTTGCCGTCATAGAGGGTGACACGGATGCCGACCAGTGGGTGTCCGGTGGCGACGCCGCGCAATGCTTGCGCGCGGACCCCCTTTTCCACCGACGGAATGAATTGGCGCGGCACAACTCCACCGACCACCCTGTCCACGAACTCGATGTCGGAGCTGCCCGGCAACGGCTCGACCTCGATTTCGCAGACGGCGTATTGGCCGTGGCCACCGGATTGCTTGACGTGCCTGCCTTTGCCGGTTGCCTTGTCCGCGAACGTTTCTCGCAGCGCGACCCGATGTTCGACCACATCGACCCGCACGCCGAATCTGGTGCGCAAACGCTCCAAGGCGACATCGCGATGCGCTTCGCCGAGACACCACAGCACGATCTGGTTGGTGTCGGCATTCTGTTCCAGCCGCACGGCCGGATCCTCGGCCGCCAGCCGGGACAGGCCGACGGAGAGCTTGTCGTCGTCGGCCTTGCTGTGTGCCTGAATGGCAATGGGGAGTAGGGGATCCGGCATCAGCCATGGTTCGATGAGCAGCGGCGCCGCAGTCGCGGAGAGGGTATCGCCGGTTTCGGCGTGGCCGAGTTTGGTGACGTAGGCGATGTCACCGGCGATGGCCTGCCCGAGCGGGTGTTGTTGTTTGCCGAACGGCACAGTGATCGCGCCGATTCGCTCGTCGACGTCATGATCTTCGTGGCCGCGATCTTCCAGCCCGTGTCCGCACACATGCACGGTGTCATCGGGGCGCAGCGTTCCGGAAAACACGCGGACCAGCGACACTCGGCCGACATAGGGATCGGATGCGGTACGAATGACCTCCGCCGCGAGCACTCCATCGGGGTCGCAGCGCAGCGGCGTCGGCTCGGCGCCGTTGGTGACGGTGACGGCCGCTACGGCATGCTCGGCCGGTGTCGGGAAACCGCCGGTTATCAGATCCAGCAGCTCAACGGTGCCGAGTCCCTGTTTCGCCCCTTCGGGCGCGTGCGCTCCGAACAGCACGGGATGGAAGCTCCCGCGCGCCACCGCGTGTTCGAGATCGGCCACCAGCGTGGCCAATTCGATCTCGTCGCCGCCGAGGTAGCGGTCCATCAGGGCTTCGTCCTCGCTTTCGGCGATGATGCCCTCGATGAGCTGGTTGCGCGCCTGTTCCAGCGCCGCCATCTGATCGCCGGACGGTTCGATCTGCGCGCATGCGCCGGAGGTGTAGTCGACCACGCAGTGCGGCAGTAACTCGACCAGTCCGGTGACCGGCCTATGACCATCCGGGCTCTTCGGGCCGTACACCGGAAGATGAAGTGGCAGAATAGTTTCCGGCGATCCTTCGCCGAGAACGACGCGGCAGGTCTCGGTCATCTCCTCGAAGTCGGCCCGGGCGGTATCCAAATGCGTGATCACGATCGCACGCGGCATGCCGACCGCCGCGCACTCCTGCCACAGCGCCCGCGTTGCCCCGCTCACCGCTTCGGCGCCCTCGGCCGCCGAGATGACGAACAACGCCGCATCCGCCGCACGCAGCCCCGCCCGCAACTCACCGACGAAGTCCGCGTATCCCGGCGTATCCAGCAGATTGATCTTGATCCCCGCCCACATCATCGGCACCACCGACAACTGCACCGACCGATGCTGCCGATGCTCGATCTCGTCGTAGTCCGACAGCGACGTTCCGTCCTCGACTCGCCCCGCGCGATTCACCGCCCCGGCGGTCAGCGCCAACGCCTCGACCAGCGTCGTCTTCCCCGATCCACTGTGCCCGACCAGCACCACGTTCCGAATCCGTTCCGGCCGCTCGGCCGTCGGTACTCTGCCATTGCCCCTGGCAGATCCATTCGTTTTGTCCACGATGTGCCACGCTTCCTTGCCTCGACACCTGCGGTACATCGAGCTTCCCACCGCAGGTCACCATGCGTCCACGGTTCGGGCACACTGCCCGCGATCGCGGCAAATTGGACATCCGGCCGGCGGCGCCGACTCGACGACGGCGGCCTTCGGATCGGTCGTTCGCCGATGGCCGTCGACCACGACGTGTCCTGCGCGGCCGTGCGTCCACGGGTGGCGGGTCAGCCGAAAATTGCCCACCCATCGTCGGCACGGTCCGGCTGGGCCGGTCGAGATCGGTACCAGTCATCGGTGTCGTAGAGCCGCCAGCCGGGCACCCGGAGAACCTCGATGCCGCTTCCCGGTTTCTGCCGGGAAATACCGACTTGAACGCACGTCAGCTGTTGCGGTCGTTGTTGTTGAGGAACACGGTGATCGCGCGCTGCCCCTGTTGCGCCGAGGCGTACACCGCGCCGTCGAGGACGGCGGTGGAGGCCGCGCGCACCCCGGCTTCGGCATCGCGGAGCCCGCTCGTCACGACCGCGTCATTCGGTGTGCCGGTGATATTCGCGTGCTGTGTGCGCCACCCGGATTCGGCCTCGGCGAATTGTTTCAGCGCCGCGCATTTTTCGACCGTGACAGCGGCGCCTTTCGCGATCGTGGCGCGGAGATCCCTGGTCGGCACCCGTACCGCGTGCGCGTGGAAGCTCTTCGCGCGGTTGGTTTCTCGAATGTCCGGCAGGATCTAGTTGGTGTCGAGGGCACTCGCGATGACGGGTGCGACCTCACGGATCTGGTCGCATGGCTCCGGTGGCTGGATGGCTGCGGGCGGGGTGGTGAGCGAGACGAGCAGCGTGCCGTCCGCTGACTCGACGGCGGCGTCGCAGGTGAGGATGGCCATCGACGACCGGTACAGCACGGCCGGTCGGCCGGCGATCGGGGTGGTGTCGAAGACCTGGTTGCCGCCGATTTCCGCGAGCTTTTCCGTGCTCGAGGTAAGCGTGAGGAATCCGGTGTAGGCCAATTCGCCGTTGATCGTTGCGGACCGGTGGAAGGTGCACCCGATCTTCGTCAACGTCAGCATGGCTACCTCGGTGGCGTTGCGTTCGCGGGACTCCGGATCGAAGCCGACCTGTTCGATCAGTGAATCGGTGACGCGGAAGCACGGGTCGAACCCGATGGTCGCGGGGACGACCTGGTCGGGCGCCGGCGGGACGGAGACCTTGATCGATGATGATCCGGTACCGCTGGTAGACGCGGCGGCGGTGGGCGCGGCGGCGCTGGTGCTCGGTGCCGAGTCGCCGGAATCGGTCGTGGAGCAGCCGGTGAGCACACACATCGAAGCCAGGAGACCGAATACCGTCGCTGGTAAAGCGGCGGCCCGAGCCCGGTGCTCGACCGGTACCGATCGATGTAGCGCGAACGAACTTCGGCGCTGATTCACGGTCGTATCGTCCCCTGTCGGATTCGGCGGCCGGCCATGTCGATGATGGTCGGCGCCGTTGTTGCTGCAGTGTGGCGATACGAGTGTATTCAGGGCGGGGACGCGCGTCGGACCGAGTGGTTCGGTGCTCGGATGTGGTAGCGGGACGGTTTGTCCGAGTCACTGTGCCCGACCAGCACGACATTCCGAAATCTGCTCCAGCCGATCCGCCGCCGCGGCCTTTCATCGGCGGCCGTGTTCAAAGACCTTGTGCTGTATAAGAATTCGATCCACATGCGCACGCCGTCTCAGCTACTCTGGCGCAGAGGCGTGCGGTCGGCGCAGGTGGGACGAAGGGGGATCCGATGGTGGAGGTCGGCCGTGAGCGGCGACAGCGCTGGGTAGAGCAGAAGTTGGCGGCAGTGCCCGGCCTGACGCCGGGGCATCGGAGGTCTTTGTCCGTCCCGTTGATGGAATCCGGTTGGCACCTCCTGGTCGCGCAGACCACGCCGTTCCCGCCTCGAGGTCGCGCTGCGGCGTTCGCGGTCGGACGTACCGGCGTGTACGCATTCGTGTTCGCCGAGGAGATTCCCGGCGAGCCGGTGCTGCGCTCGATACGCAAGCACGCCGAGGAAACCTTCGCCAACCTGGAGTTCGGCCGCAATCAGTTCGTCCCGCACATGGTGCAGGTGGTGCTGCTCATGCCGGAGGCCGGCGGCCAGGTCGACTACCGATACCTCGTCGCCGACGACTCGACCATCCGCGCGACCTTGCTCACCGGAAGCGCCACCATCAAGTCCAAACGGGCCCGCCTGCTCGCGACGGCCGCCGCCGAACGGGCCAGCGGCTACTCGCTCATCACCGCCGACGACGTTCCCGTGTCCGAAATCCCAGCAGCGGACGGGCTTTTCACCGACGGCGAACTGCGAGAGCATGAACGCGATCGGATGCTCGGGCGCCCCTTTCACGACTGGATGGTGTTCCTCGATCCCGACCAGCTGGCGCTCGTGCAACGAAACTTCAACGGCCCGGCCAGATTCAGTGGCCCGGCGGGTACCGGGAAGACGGTTGTCGCTCTGCACCGGATGGCTCATTTCGCCAAGCGGAACCCGGGCCGACTATTGTTCACGAGCTTCGTGAAAACGCTACCGAACTACCACCGTTCGGGTTTCGAACGGCTTGCGCCGCACGTCGGCGGGCGTGCCGAGTTCACTGGTCTGCATGCTTGGGCACTTCGCTTCTTACGAGAGCGGGACGCGATGCCCGATATCGACTCCGCCGTCATCAAGAACGCCTTCTCGCACGCGTGGTTGAAGGCCCGCACGCCGCTTGCCGCGATCACCGGGACCGACAACGAGTACTGGAAAGACGAACTCGAAAGGGTGATCAAGGGCCGCGGCATTACCACGCTGCAGGAATATCAAAAGATCAACCGAGCGGGTCGCAATCGAATCCGCTTGGATGATGGCCAGCGCGAAAAGGTCTGGGAGAATATCTACCAGCCATACCAGAAATGGTTGGCAGATCGTGACGTCCACGACTTCAACGACGTCATCCGCGCGGCCGTCGACGAACTGCATGATCGTCCCCTCGACGAACCCTATGGTCTTGTAGTCGTAGACGAAGTCCAGGACTTCACCCTGATGGAGCTGAAGTTGGTTCATCAAATTGCCGGTGGCCGAACCGATTCCCAGCTGCTGTTCGTCGGAGATGGTCAGCAGCAGGTGTACCCCGGCGGTTGGACACTGTCGGATGCCGGTATCCCGATCGTCGGCCGCGGTGCGGTGTTGAAGACCAACTATCGCAACCGCGCGGCGGTCCACGAGTACGCAAAAAGCGTGGACGCCACCAATATCGTCGACGACCTCGACGGTGGGCCCGGATTCGTGCTTCGCGACACCGATGTCGTGCTGCCCGACGGACAAGCCGAGGTGTGTACCGGCCGCCGCAAGGATATAGAGGCGAAACTTGTTGCCGCAGTGCGTGAAGCGAGTGCCACGATGACCGATATCGCGGTGCTCTCCACTACCCAAGCCGAAGCGACTCGACTGCGAGACGCCCTCGGCAAGGCCGGTGTCAGTACCTTGTCGTTGACGGTTCACGACGGCACCCGGCATGACGTGGTGAAGGTCGGCACCGTGCACCGCGCCAAGGGAATGGACTTCGCGGCGGTCTTCCACATCATGACCCGCACCGCGACACCGATCAGCAAACTCGGAGGCGCAGAACGTGATCGCGCGGAGCTCGCCGGCCGCCAGACCATGGTTGCCCTGACTCGAGCACGGGACTACATCTGGGTCGGAATCGTCGAGGATTGAAACGGGAGCGGACCTGGCACGATGCCCTGCCCGCGCTGGTCGGCGGACTCGCATCCCGGTAGCGCCCACCCTCGGCACTCGTTCGTGGCCAGGATCGTTGTAGCTGTCGGCTGGATACCCGCGAATGTCGTTGTCATGGTCCGAGTGTCGCAACGTGCTGTCGCAGGACAGCTCGTATTGTCGCCGGTTCGACGGCTCCGTGCGGGGTCACGGCGTCCAGCGATAGGCCGGAGACAAGGGCGGCCAGCGCAACTGCTTCCTCGACAGGATGTACTACTCCTATCGAGGTCAGTGCCTCGACAAGGACGGTGTGCAGATCTGCTGCCATCTTCCTGACTACAGGAGCGAACGCGGGATTGGTCCGTGAGGCGGCGATGACCTCCATTAGGACAATCGCTTCTCGGTGCCTTCCGTCATCCAACGGAACCAACTCCTCGAGCACAGTGAGCAGATACTGCCTGCTTGTCGCGCCGCCTGACCTCTCGGGTGCGGGACAGCGATCGACGCGTTGCCCCATGCGGTCACCTGCCTCGGCTGCCGCCGCGACGACCAGAGACTCATGATCGGCGAAGTAATGGCGAACCGAACCGATGTTCAGGTGGGCCTCCGCGGCAACCTTCCGGAACGTCACGGCGGCCAGACCCTTCTCAACAACCAGTCGTAGCGCCGCCTCGACGATATGGCGTCGGCGTTCATCAGCATCAACCTGCACAGGCACCGATCTAGTCTAAAACAACTTCAGGTAGATATCACACGCGTGATATAAAAGGCGTGATCGCCGTACCGACTTCAAAGAAGAAGGGCAAGCCATGCACGAAGCAGAAGCTGTCGCCGCTAATCAAGCAAACTGGGACGACAGGGCCGAGGTACACGCACGTTCCGAGATGTACGACGTCGCAGGCTTCCTGGCCGATCCAGAGGAAATCTCCACGGTCGTGCTGAACGACCTGTCGGTGCTGGCGCCGCACTTGCCGGAATCCGGAATCCGGAACCTCTCACTGCTACACCTCCAGTGCCACATTGGCACGGACACCCTCTCGTGGGCACGACTCGGGGCGCTCGATGTTCACGGCCTCGACTTCTCGGCCAACTCTCTGCGCCATGCGACCCGAATCGCGAAGGCCGACGGCCACGACGTCACATGGGTGGAGGGTGACGCGCGGTGCGCCTCGACGCTGATCGACCGGCACTTCGACGTAATAGTTACCAGTGCGGGAACTATAGTTTGGCTGCCTGAACTCGCAACCTGGGCGCAATCCATCCACGACCTCCTCGAACCGGGAGGCCTGTTCATGATCCGCGACGATCACCCGATCCTCGGAGCAATGGCATTCGAGCCTTGGGAGATCACCGACGACTACCTCGGTGGCGGCGGCACCCGCACATACGAAGACTCAGGTACGTATACAGATAACGCCGGGGGAGAAATCGCGCACGTCACCAACCACGAGTGGCGCCACGACCTGGGCGAGATCATCGGTTCACTACTGAACGCCGGACTCAGGATCGAGGCTTTCACTGAGCTGCCGTACATGGACTGGCCCGCTTTCTCCGGCCTCGCCCCTTGCCCCCAGGGATGGGCCCTGCCGCCCCAAGCCCCGCGGATTCCCCTGAATTTCGCCGTCGTCGCTAGGCGTCCGAACCAGCGGAACTCTTGAGGTAAGACAAACTCGTGTATTCGGCCACGGCCTTGGCCTGAAAAAATCCCCTTTTCGCACTCACGGCCGTCTCGTTCTACGCCCACCTTGCTCGTGATCGGGTAGGCCGGGGGCGGGCGCAGAATCATCCATCCCTCCCGGGACGTGCAGGTCCCCGCATACCGGTGGGGTATGCGGGGACCTGAGTCGCTCGTGGTGTCAGTTGCCGAAGCGCGCCAACACCGCGCTAGCCTCCTGGGAGGCGGTGCCTTCCTTGGCCAGGTGCGCTATGGCGGACGGGATTTCGCGCCCATGGTGGGCCATTGCCTGGGAGTACAAGCGGCCGGCGCGGTAGGACGAGCGCACGAGGGGGCCTGCCATTACGCCAGCGAAGCCGATTTCTTCGGCCATCTTGGAGTGGTCGACGAACTCCTCCGGCTTCACCCAGCGGTCGACGGGGTGGTGGCGGGGTGAGGGGCGCAGGTATTGGGTGATGGTGAGGATGTCGCAGCCTGCTTCGTGCAGGTCGTGCATGGCCTGGGTGATCTCTTCGGGGGTCTCGCCCATGCCGAGGATCAGGTTGGACTTGGTTACCAGGCCCGCCTCACGGGCTGCGGTCAGTACCGACATCGAACGCTCGTAGCGGAATGCCGGGCGGATGCGCTTGAAGATGCGCGGCACGGTTTCGACGTTGTGCGCCAGCACTTCTGGTCGAGTCGAGAAGACCTCGGCCAGTTGGCTGGGGTCGGCGTTGAAGTCGGGGATCAGCAGCTCGACGCCGGTACTCGGATTCAAAGCCTTGATGGCGCGGACGGTTTCGGCGTAGAGCCAGGCACCGCCGTCGTCGAGATCGTCGCGGGCAACGCCGGTGATGGTCGAGTAGCGCAGGCCCATCGCCTGGACGCTCTCGGCGACACGGCGGGGCTCGTCACGGTCGAGGGCGGCGGGCTTGCCGGTGTCGATCTGGCAGAAGTCGCAGCGCCGGGTGCACTGTTCACCGCCGATCAGGAAGGTCGCCTCGCGATCTTCCCAGCATTCGAAGATGTTGGGACAGCCCGCTTCCTCGCACACCGTGTGCAGGCCCTCGCGTTTGACGAGTCCCTTGAGTTCGGTGTACTCGGGGCCCATCTTGGCCCTGGTGCGAATCCATTGAGGCTTGCGCTCGATCGGGGTCTCCGCGTTGCGCGCCTCGATGCGAAGCAGTTTACGTCCTGCCGGTGCTTGTGCTGAGGTCACCGAACCGATGCTACGCCGGGCGTGATCGCCGGTTTGCACGCCGTCGATCACCGCGCAGTCGATCACTGCCTCGGTATTTATTCCCGCGTTGTCGGACACGGCGGTCAGGCGCCCGCGGGCGGAGTGACGCGCCGGATGTCGTGTGTCGTTACCGGGAGTTCGCCGTTCAACGCTCGGACGATCGCGTCGGCGACGGCGGGCCGGACCTCGGCCACCGTCACTTCGCGGCCCAACTCGGTCGTCAGCGTGGTGACGCCCGCGTCGCGGATGCCGCAGGGCACTATCGCCTGGAAGCCATCCAGCGCGGAGTTGCAGTTGAGCGAAATGCCGTGCAGTGCAACGCCGCGCTGTACGCGCACGCCGATCGAGGCGACCTTGCGCTCGGCATAGAACTCGGTGGCGGGCAACCAGACTCCGGAGCGGCCCTCGATTCGGCCGCAGCTTACGCCGAGGTCGGTACACACCGTGATCAGCGCTTCTTCCAGCCTGCGCACGTACTGCACCACGTCCACCGGTTCGGCCAGGCGCACGATCGGGTAGCCGACGAGCTGACCCGGACCATGCCAAGTGATCTTGCCGCCCCGATCGACCTGAACCACGGGACTGCCGTCGATCGGCAGATCCTCGTCCTCGGTGCGCCGTCCGGCCGTGTACACCGACGGGTGCTCGAGCAGCAGCAGGTGATCGTTTCCGATGCCATCGGCCCGTTCGGCCGCGATCTTGCGCTGCAGTTCCCAGGCACTGTGGTAGTCGATGAGTCCGAGATCCTCGACGACGATCGGGGTCGTATCGAATCGGGCGGACAAAGCGGTGCGCGTGTCGTTCACGTCCTTGACGGTACGCCCAGCGGGCTGCGCTGATAAGCCGGTCAGGTGTGGCGGATGCCACAAGGTAGCCAGGTTTGGGAACAGAGCGCGTCGGCGCGCTACTCGGCGACGACCGGAAGGGCCAATTGCATCAGCGTGAGGTCGAGCCAATGCCCGAATTTGTAGCCGACCTCGGGCATTTCACCGACGGTGGCGAAGCCGTGGCGCTCGTGGAGCGCGATCGAGGCGGCGTTGCTCGATTCGATGGCGGCGATCATCGCGTGCACGGTGCCCGCCTCGCGCGCTCGCGTGACCAATTCGGTCAGCAATGCGGTGGCGAGCCCTCGGCGGTGGTGTCCCTCCGCGACGTAGACGGAGTTCTCCACGCTGTAGCGGTAGCCGACCTTCGGGCGCCACTGCCCGTAGCTGGCATACCCGGCGACCGTACCGCCCACGTCGGCGACGAGCACCGGAAAACCGGCGGCGATGCGAGTGCGGAACCAGGTCTGCCGATCGGCTAGCTCGACCTGTTCGTCGTCCCAGATCGAGGTGGAGTCCGCGATATTCGCGTTGTGGATGTCGAGGATCGCGGGCAGGTCGCCCTCGTGTGCGTCTCGGATGATCGCGGTGGTCCTGGCATCGAGCTCGGTCACGGCTGTGCTCCGGTGCTTGGCCGGCAGAGCCGGCCCCGCATGCTCATCGGCTTGCCCTCTCGCGGCCGAGGGTCGAGGCGAGCGCGGCCCCGATGGTCTCGTGGTGGAAGGGGTAACCTGCCTCCTCCAATGCGGTGGGGATGGCGCGAGGGCCGTGCAGGATCGCCGCCTGTGCGAACTCGCCGATCAGCGCGCGCAGCGCGAACGCGGGCACGACAAGTGGGGTGGGCCGGTGCAGTGCGCGGCCGAGCGCGCGATTGAACTCGGCATTGGTGACCGGTGCCGGACCGACCGCGTTGATCGGCCCGGAGATGGTGTCGTGGGTGAGCGCGAAGATGATCGCGCCGATCTCGTCGTCGATCGAGATCCACGGCGTGTATTGCCGCCCGTTGCCGAGCCTGCCGCCGAGGCCGAGTGAATACAGCGGTTGCAGCAAGCCGAGCATGCCCCCCTTGCGGGCCAGTACCACGGCGCTGCGCAACAGGATGGTGCGCACTCCCGCCGCGTCGGCGGGTGCGGTGGCGGCTTCCCAGTCACGGCACAGGGTGGCCAGGAAACCGGTACCGACAGGCGAGGTTTCGTCGACAACGTGGTCGCCGGTATCGCTGCCGTAGACGTGCACGCCGCTGGCATTGAGGAGCACCGGAACGCCAGCGGCCGCTACTGCCTCGGCCAGCACGTCGGTCGGGGTGATCCGGCTGTCGCGCAGCTCTTGTTTGTAGCTGCCGGTCCAGCGCCGTCCACCGATGCTCGCTCCGCACAGATTGACCACCGCGTCCGCGCCCCGCAGGGCCCGCTCGTCCAGTTCGGCGCGAGCGGGATCCCACCGGAATTCGTCGGGGGCGGCGGCGGGCCGACGGACCAAGCGGGAGACGTCATGCTCGTCGCGGCGCAGGGCCGCGACGAGCGCCGTCCCGATCAGACCGGATGAACCGGCGATCACGACCTTCATGCGTGACGTTCCGACCTTCCTCCTGGGGTCACAGTCCCAGATCGGCCTCGAACGCCGCTTCCTCGAGCCGATGCCGGATCGTGGTCAGGAAGCGACCGGCGTCGGCGCCGTCGATGAGGCGGTGGTCGTAGGTGAGCGGCAGGTAGCACATCGACCGGACGCCGATGGATTCATTACCGGTCTCATCGGTGACCACAACCGGGCGCTTGTTGATAGCGCCGGTGCCGAGCATGCCCGACTGCGGCGGAAGCAGGATCGGAGTGTCGAACAGGGCGCCCTGGCTGCCGATATTGGTGATGGTGAAAGTGCCACCGGACAGCTCGTCGGGCTTGAGGCCGCCGTTTCGGGCCCGGTTGGCGATGTCCGCGATGGCACGCGCCAGCCCGGCCAGCGACAGATCGCTGGCGTTATGGATCACCGGGGACAACAAGCCCTGGTCGGTGTCGACGGCGATGCCGAGGTGCACCGCGGCGTGGTAGGTGATCTCCTTGGTGCCCTCGTCGTAGCTGGCGTTCACGTTCGGGTGCACGCCGAGGGCCTCGACAACCGCCTTGGCGAAGAACGGCAGGAACGTCAGGTTGACGCCCTCGCGATTCTTGAACGACGCCTTGGCCTGGGCCCGCAGCGCCGCGATCTTGGTGACGTCGGCTTCGTGAACCTGCGTCAGCTGCGCGGTCGTCTGCAGCGATTCCCTGGTCTTGGTCGCGGTGATTTGACGGATGCGGCTCGCCTTCTGCACGGTGCCACGCAGGTGCGCCAGGTTCGACTGGACCGCGGCTGGGGCGGCGGGAGCCTTGGCGGCTGCGGGAGCCTTGGCGGCGGGTGCGGCCGCCGGAGCCTTCTTGGCGTCGGCGGCGGCGAGCACATCCTGCTTGCGAATGCGTCCGCCGACACCGGATCCGGTGAGCGCGGCCAGATCGACGTTGTTCTCCTCGGCCAGCTTGCGGACGAGGGGAGTGACGTAGGGGGTCGCGCCATTGCCGGAGGTGCCCGGCGCGGGGGCGGTTGTGACCGGAGCCGGTGCAGGTGCCGGTGCAGCAGCCGCAGGTGCGAGGGCTGGAACGGGTGCGGGGGCCGGAGCGGGTGCCGGAGCAGGAGCGGGTGCCGGGGCAGGAGCCGGCGGTGCGGGTGCGGGCGCGGGTGCGGCGGCGGGGGATCCGCTGCCGATCACGCCCAGTTGCCCACCGACGGCGACGATGTCGTCTTCCTGCGCGGTGATCTCCAGCAGCGTGCCCGCGACGGGCGACGGGATCTCGGTGTCCACCTTGTCGGTGGAAACCTCCAGCAGCGGCTCGTCGACGGCGATCTGGTCACCGACGGCCTTCAGCCAGCGGGTGACGGTGCCCTCGGTGACCGACTCACCGAGTTCCGGCATGGTCACCGAGGTGCCCGCTGCCGCTGCCGCGGGGGCGGGTTCGGCGGCGGGTGCGGGGGCCGACTCGGCCTGTGCGGGAGCAGGTTCCGGCGCGGGCGCGGGTGCCGGTGCGGGTGCGGCGGCCGCCGGTGCGGGCGCCGCCGCGGGCGCGGGTGCCTCGCCAGGCTCGCTGATCACGCCGAGCTCGCCACCGATCTCGACGACGTCGTCTTCCTGGGCGACGATCTTCGACAGCACGCCCGCCGTCGGCGACGGGATCTCGGTGTCGACCTTGTCGGTGGAGACCTCGAGCAGTGGCTCGTCGACCTCGACCGTGTCTCCTTCCTGCTTCAGCCACCTGGTCACCGTTCCCTCGGTGACGCTCTCACCAAGAGCGGGCATCTGGACGGAGAAGGCCATGTCCTCTGACTCCTCTGACTGCTCGACGGGGTTCTACAACAGTTGATCTCACGTCGGACACCCGTCGCGGGTCGCGGCGGATGTCCGAATGCCACCAGTCATTGTGCGTGGCGCCGGAGATCCTTGTGGTTCTTGTACCGCGATCCATCCTTGCACTCGTCCGCGTGCCGAGTAGCAGAGGGCAGCGAACTCCTGCCGAGCTGGCAGTATGGAGGGGCCGATGGCAAGTGTTGCGCGGGTGTCGAGCAGGAGGTCGGCGTCGGTGGGTTTGCTGGATCGTTTCCGTGGCGTTGTGGCCCGGCGCGGACGCGCCTCACCTGCGGGTACCGCGAGGAACGCGGATGCCCGTTATCTGACGGAATGGGTCCGCGCTCACATCGGTGTCGAGGGTTACGTGGAGCCCAAGACCACCGTGACCGATGTCACAGTTGTGCTGATTGCCGCGGATGGCGAATGGACTCGCCGCATCGTCGGCGAGCGCGGCGCGCAACGGCTTGCTGGAGATTTGCGCATCCCCGTCTATGACGTCAGGAAGACCGGCTATCCGCAGCGGATGCGCGACTTCGATGCCCGCCGCCGCATCGAACGGCAGCGTGCGATGGAACGGGAAATGAACGATATGAACGATATGTAGGTATTCCCACCCCCGAAGGCTGTCGCGTACAGCGGCGAACCGGGCGCTCAGCAAACCGCGCGCAATAGCGGCAGGGGGTGGCGCGTCGTCCGGACTATCGGCTTCCGGACGACGCGCCGGCGCCTACTCCGCCGCGATGTCCTCGAGGACCGCGATCAGGGTGCGAACCGGAACGCCGGTGCCCCCCTTGCCGATGTAGCCGAACGGACTGCCGGTGTTGTATGCCGGACCGGCTACGTCCACATGCGCCCACTGAACGCCCTCGGGCACGAATTCCTTCAGGAACAGCGCGGCCGAGAGCATGCCGCCCCACCGATGGGGCGCGACGTTGGCGAGATCGGCGATCTTGGAGTTCAGGTCGGCCCGCAATTCGGTGGGAAGCGGCATGGCCCAGCCGTTTTCGCCGACCGCGCGCGAGATGCGAGCGACCCGGTCGCGGAACTCGTCGGTGCCCATGACGCCGGGCGTCCTGGTGCCGAGCGCGACGATCTGGGCGCCGGTTAGGGTCGCCACGTCGATGAGGTAGTCAGGGTTGTCCTCACTGGCCCGCACGATCGCGTCGGCCAGGATGAGGCGGCCCTCGGCGTCGGTATTGAGCACCTCGACGGTTGTTCCGCCGTATTGGGTGAGCACGTCACCGGGACGCTGCGCGGTCGCCGAGGGCATGTTCTCCGCCATCGGGACAGTCGCGGTGACGGTAACCGGCAGCCCGAGCCGCGCGGCGAGCAATGTGGTCGCGACGACCGCGGCGGCGCCGGCCATATCCGAGGTCATGTTCTCCATATTCGCCGCAGGCTTGATGGAGATGCCGCCGGTGTCGAAGGTGATGCCCTTGCCGATCAGCGCGATCTTCTTCGGCCCGCCCGCATAGGTGATCCGGACCAGCCGCGGCGGACGCGCCGAGCCCTTGCCGACACCGAGGACGCCGCCATAACCGGCCGCCTCCAAGGCGTTTTCGTCGAGCACCTCCACCTCGAGTCCGGCCGCCTCGGCCAATATCTGTGCGCGCGAGGCGAACTCAGCGGGGAACAGATGGCTCGGGGGAGTGTTGACGAAATCCCGGGCGGTGGCGACGGCCTCCGCGACCAGCTGTGCCTTGGTGAGTGCCTCTTCGCCGAATTCGGGCTCGGGAACCAGCAATTCGACGCGGGCGACGGCACGCTCGTCCGGCTTCGGCGCCGACTTGCCCGACTTGAACGGCGTGAAGGTGTAGGCACCCAGGTAGAAGCCTTCGGCGGCGGCACCGAGGTCGAGGCCCGACAGCGTGGTCACCACGAGTTCGGTGCCCGACAGCGACCGCGCGGCCGCACCAGCCGAGCGGCGGATCTGCTCCGCGTCGATCTTGTCCGCCGTGCCGAGACCGACCGCGAGCACGCTGGTCACCCCGTCGAGGCCCCTGGGCGCGGGCACCCGGGTCAACTCGTCGGCCTTGCCCTTGGCGCCGACAGCGCCGAGCTGGTCCAGTAGGTACGTGCGCACCTCGGCGGTCAGTATGTCGTCGAACAGGTCCTCGGGCACGATCGCGGGACCGTTCTCCGACGACGTCAATCCGATGACGAGCACGTCGGTGTCGGGCCCGATTGTTTGGGTGCGAGCCAGTTCCGGTCCTAAGGGGCGATCTGCAACAGCGGTCATGGCCACAGGCTAGCTTGGCGAGGGCACACCGTAGCGAGCGAGAGGACGACAGATGGGACCATCATTGACGGTCCGGCGGGCCGGGGCCGAGGACCGCGACGCGGTTGTCGAGGCGTTCGTCGTGGCCAGTGTCGACGAGGTCGTCACCGCGTGGGTGCTCGAAGGCTATTCCGTCGAACAGTTCCAGACGAGTTATGCGCCGTTGGTCATCGATGCCGCATTGACAGACGACGAGGTTTGGATCGCCGAATCCGGCACGACGGTGTTGGCGGTATCGATCTGGCAGACCGCCACTTCCGCCGCTCGGTTCGAGACCGAGGCCGCCGAGGCGCGGCAGCGGGCGCAGGCGGCCCCGGAGGTGCGCCCGCTGCAGCGGGCGGCGTATGCCATGACGTTGGTCGCGAAGGAACATCCCCGAAAATTTCCGCACCGATATCTTCAGATGATCGTCACGCGGCCGGAATATCGCGGCGTCGGTGCCGGAGCGGCGATCCTGGCCGACCGTTTGAAAGCCGCCGCGGCGGCGGGGATGCCGGCGTTCCTCGAAGCCAGCACCGAACGTTCCGCTCGCCTCTACGGTCGTCACGGATTCGTTCGCGACGGCGCGACCTACACGTTGCCTGAGGGTGGACCGACGCTGATCCCCATGTGGTTTCGAGGCTGACGACGAATAGTCCGTGGCAACGTTTCGCGACGTCGACACATATGAGCCGGGTGCGTATCGAGCCGGGTTAAGCTCGCCGGGTGACCGATACGAACCTGCTGCGAGGCCCGATCCACGCTGTCCACGTCGAGCTCGGGGCGAGTTTCGCGCCGTTCGGCGGGTGGGAAATGCCGGTCTCGTACGCGGGGACGGTGTCCGAGCATCAGGTGGTTCGCACGACGGTCGGCCTTTTCGATGTGAGCCACCTCGGTAAGGCAACCGTGCGCGGTAGCGGCGCGGCCGAATTCGTGAACTCGGCGCTTACCAACGATCTGGGCCGTATCCGCCCAGGCAAGGCGCAGTACACGCTGTGCTGCGCTCCCGATGGCGGCGTAATCGACGACCTCATCGCCTATTACGTCAGTGACGATGAGATCTTCCTGGTGCCGAACGCCGCCAACACCGCGTCCGTGGTCGCCGAACTGCGGAAAGTCGCGCCCGAGGGCATCACGGTGACCGACGAACATCGCGAATTCGGCGTGTTCGCCGTGCAGGGGCCGCGCTCGACCGAAGTTCTCGCCGCGCTCGGCCTGCCGACCGAGATGGAATACATGGCCTTCGCCGACGCCGAGTGGGGCGGGCGGCCGGTTCGCGTGTGCCGCACCGGTTACACCGGCGAGCACGGTTTCGAGCTGCTGCCACGCTGGGCCGACGCCGAACCGCTGTTCCGCGCCCTGGTCGAGCAGGTTCGAGCGACCGAAGGTCAGCCCGCCGGGCTCGGTGCCCGCGACACTCTGCGCACCGAAATGGGTTATCCGCTGCACGGACATGAACTGTCACTGGAGATTTCGCCGGTCCAGGCCCGCACCGGCTGGGCCGTCGGCTGGAAGAAGCCCGAGTTCTGGGGCAAAGCCGCACTGACACAGGAGAAATCGGCGGGCCCACGCCGAATCCTGTTGGGGCTGAGGGCACTCGATCGTGGCGTGCTGCGGCAGGGACAGGCGGTGCTGCGTAACGGTGAACCGGTCGGTGAGACCACCTCCGGTACGTTCTCACCCTCGTTGAAGGTCGGTATCGCGCTGGCGCTGCTCGACGCCGAGCCGGATTTGCAGCCCGGCGACGACGTAGAGGTCGACGTCCGCGGCCGCCGCCTGCGCTGCCAGGTGGTTCGCCCGCCGTTCGTCGAGACGAACACCAAGTAGGCGCGTTACCGAGAAGTCGGTGATACATCCTGGTGGCGGTGGCATGCGGATCAGGCGTCCGGCGGCGAATCGGTTCCCGTTAGGATCGAGGTCATGACCGTCGCCGCACAGTTCACTCATGTTCCGCATCCTGCGCCCACTCCGGCGCAGCGGATACAGGAGATCCTCGTGGCACCCGGGTTCGGGCGCTTCTTCACCGATCACATGGTGTCGATCGATTACACCGAGGACGAGGGCTGGAGCAACGCGCGCGTCGAACCGTACGGGCCGTTGGCGATGGACCCGGCGACCATGGTCTTCCATTACGGGCAGGCCATCTTCGAGGGTTTGAAGGCATACCGTCAGGCGGACGGCAGCGTCGCCTGCTTCCGCATCGGCGCCAACGCGACCCGCTTCCGTAAATCCGCGCGCCGCATGGCGATGGCCGAACTGCCCGAGGAACTGTTCGTCGAATCGGTCCGGCAGCTGCTCGAGGTCGACAGTGGCTGGGTGCCGCCGGCGGGTGGCGAGGAGTCGCTTTATCTGCGTCCGTTCATGATTGCCACCGAAGCCGGTCTCGGTGTGAAGCCCGCCTCGGCCTACAAGTATCTGCTGCTCGGCTCTCCGGCGGGCGCCTACTTCCCGCGTGGTGTCAAGCCGGTGCGAGTGTGGCTGTCGACCGAGTATGTGCGGGCCGCGCCCGGTGGCACCGGCGAGGCGAAGGTCGCGGGCAATTACGCCGCCTCGCTCTTGGCGCAGGCACAGGCCACTGAGGAAGGCTGCGATCAAGTGGTCTGGCTGGATGCCTGCGAGCGCCGCTACGTCGAGGAAATGGGCACCAACAATCTATTCTTCGTCTTCGGCTCCGGCTCGGCCGCGCGCCTGGTCACCCCCGAGCTGTCCGGTTCACTGCTGCCCGGCATCACCCGCGACTCGCTGCTGACCCTCGCTGCCGATTCCGGCTACCCCGTCGAGGAGCGCAAGATTTCTGTCGAGGAATGGCGTACCGGCGCCGAATCCGGTGAAATCACCGAGGTTTTCGCCTGCGGCACCGCCGCCGTGATCACCCCCGTCGGCTGGGTCCGCTCATCCGAAGGCGAGTTCGCCGTCGGCGGCGGCAACCCCGGCGAAGTAACCATGGCTCTGCGCGACACCCTCACCGGCATCCAGCGCGGCACCTTCGCCGATATCCATAACTGGATGCGCACCATGTGACACCGTCGGCGAACGGGTTCAGCTAGGCATGAAGGTATGCCATTCGTCCAGGGTCTTGGGGCGCATGACGTAGTTGGTGTCTTTGACCGAGGCCAGAGGTGCGCTTGGTGCTTCGGAGTACCAGTGGCCGGGGTAGACGGTGGGGTTGCTGGGGAGCTCGGCCAGGTAGCGGAGACTGCGGAACATGGCGTCCGAGTCGCCACCGGGGAAGTCGGTGCGGCCGCAGCCGTCGACGAACAGGGTGTCTCCGGCAATCAGGCGATCGTCGAGCAGGAAGCACTGACTGCCAGGGGTGTGGCCGGGGGTGTGCAGCAATTCGATGTCGAAAGCGCCGACGGAGACCTTGTCGCTGTGCTGATGCCCGGTCAATTCGCTCTTCGCGATCCCGGTGACGTTCGCCACCCAGTCCAGCTCCTCGGCATTCACATGCACTGGGACGCTTGTCTTTTCGAGCATCTCGCGCACGCCACCGAGCGTGAATCCGAGCATGGTGCCGCCCACGTGGTCGGGGTGGTGGTGGGTGGCGAGTACACCGGTCAACCGCAGCCCGTCGCCCTCGGCGATGTCGACCAGATCGGCCGCCGCGTACGCCGGATCAACCACGACGCACTCCCCGGTCTCCCGATCTCCGATCAGATACGCGAAATTTCGCATCTGTGTCGCGATCGGATCGCCCACGGCGAAGTCCCGTCCGGACAGTAGCTGGCGAAAATATAGGCGCTCGGAAGACATACCGCACACCTTATTGCCCGGCCTGGACGATCGGCGCGCCGCAGTCGGAAAAATTCCAGTGACTCAGACTGTGATGATCAACAAACGTGTCGATTCGCGCATAACGGCCCTGGTTTTCGGGAGGACTATCCGTGCGCGTCCTGGTCAGTCGAAGCCGAGCGATAGGCCGGCGGCGGCGAGGGCGACCGAGACTTCTATCACCGCGCCGAGGATATCGCCCGAGAGCCCGCCGAATCGCCGGGCACAGTGGCGAATCAACATGGCCGCGATCCCGAGCGTGACCACCGCCACGACCGGCCCTTGCCAGTGGTGCTCCGAGACCGCGAACGCGCTCGCGATCAATGCGACGGCGATCCAGGTCGTGATGGTGAGCCGGTTTTGAGTTCCGGCGACGAGCGCACCGAATCCCGAGTCCGGCGCGGCGGTGAGGCCGTGGCGACAAGCGAAAACCGCCGCGACGCGACCGATCGTCACGGCGAAGATCACGGCGAACCAGCGTTCGTGCTGTGCCAGCGCCGCAAACGAAAATGCTTGGATAGCAATCGAAAACACAATGGCCGCGACGCCGAATGGTCCAGCGGCGCCGCTCTTCATGATCTGTCTGGCACGCTCGGGTGGTCCATAGCTGCCGAGGCCGTCGATGGTGTCGGCCAGTCCGTCCAGGTGCATGCCGCGCGTGAGGAGGGCCAACGCGGCGACCACGACCAGTCCGGCCAGCGGTGCTGCCGCACCGACCCATGTCAGTACCAACAACAGCCCGGACGCGGTGACCCCGAGTAGCGCACCGACCAACGGCGCCAAGGCGATTGCGCGTCTCGCTGCCGTCCGGTCCACCTCGTGCGGGCCGCGCACCGGCAGTACCGTCAGCCAGGATACCGTGAGCCGCACGCTGTTCACGCGTGGTACCAGGGCGCGGAGCCGGGTAGGACGACCCGATGGGCGCGAATACCGTCGTCAGGTCGCGGGACATCCAACGTGACCCGCGCAGGTAGTGGCGACCGCCCGATCATTTCGTCAGGTCCGGTTTGGCGTCGCTGGATTCGGTTGCGGGCTCGGGGTTTTCGGGGTCGGCTGTGCTGACACCCGCCTCGGCGAAGGTCGACATATCGGCCAGTGCGGCGACGGCGGCCCGTAAGAGGGAGAGCGCGGCGAGCGCGCCTGACCCCTCACCGAGGCGCATGCCCAAGTCGATCAGCGGTTCGATGCGAAGGTGCTTCAGTGCGAGGGTGTGCGCGGGTTCGGTAGACAGATGTCCTGCGAGCCACCACGTGCCGGCACCGGCAGCGAGGTCCTCGGCGACGAGCGCGGCCGCGGTGACGACTACACCGTCGAGAATGACCGGGGTGCGGCGGGTGGCGGCCTGGGCCAGGAATCCCGCCATGGCGGCGAAGTCCGCGCCGGAAGCCACGCGCAACAGTTCGACCGGGTCCTTTACGACCGGGCGTGCGCGACGCATGCCATCGCGGATCGCGGCCACCTTGCGTACCCATCCCGCGTCGTCGATGCCGGTGCCGCGGCCGATGGCGGCGACGGGCTCAGTGTCGGTGAGTGTCGCGATGAGCACGGTGGCGGGGGTCGTGTTGCCGATTCCCATATCGCCCGCGATCAGTAGATCCGCGCCCGCGTCGATCTCTTCGTCGGCGATCGCGATACCCGCGGCGAGTGCCGCGTGGACCTGTTCGGCGCTCAGTGCGTCTTCCCGGTCGATGGCCCCACTGGACCGGCGCACCTTGTGCTGGCTCACCTGTGGATCGGTATCCGCGTCGACGGAGATATCGGCAACACGCACGGTCGCCCCGGCCACGGCGGCGAGTGCGTTCACCGCTGCGCCACCGCCGAGGAAATTGGTGACCATTTGCGCGGTTACCGCGCTCGGATACGCCGACACCCCATGCCGGGCGACACCGTGATCGCCCGCGAACACCACCACTCGCGCCCGCTCGAACTGCTTCGGCGGGCATACACCCTGACACGCGGCGACCCAGTTGCCGAGCTCCTCCAGCCGCCCCAATGACCCGCCGGGCTTGGTGAGCTGTGCCTGCCGCTGCCGTGCCGCCGCACGAATCTGCGCATCAGGTGGCGCAACCGGTCCGAATCCGTGTGTCACTGTGGAGCCTCTCGAGGTCAGGGCAGTTCGTTGGTACGCCGCTCAATATTGCCCGCACCGGGTATCGCCGCGCACACCGCCCGCGACCGGGCCGCCGCCGCACCGTGCGTGGACGAGTCCGATCGGTCCTCGCCGACCCCCGCGAACGTGCTGCCACTGCGGCCGCGCCTTTCGTGGTGGCGGCTCGGCGTCGTACCGAGGGGCGTCGACCTCGATGCACGTCAATGCCAGCGAGCCGAATGGGAAGCCTCCCAGACCCATTCGCGCTACCGGAGGCGGACCGGGATACCAGCGACAATCAGGAAGGCTTCGTCGCAGACCTGTGCGAGGCGCTGGTTGAGGGTGCCGATTTCATCCCGGAACAGGCGGCCGGAGCGGGTGGCCGGAATGACACCCATACCGACCTCGGGGCTCACGATCACCAGACGGTGCCGATAGGCGGCGACCGCGGCGACCAGTGCGTCGGCGTCGGGGGCGACGGTGCCGCGCGGAGCGTTCCAGGCGTCGCGTGCATCGATGCGGGCGGTCAGCCAGGTACCGATATCGTCGATGAGAGTGGCGCCCGCAGCGCCGAACTCTTCGACGAGAACCGTTGCTGGGTCGGCACTTTCGACAACCGTCCAGTCCGATGGCCGCCGCTCGCGATGCTTGGCGATCCGTTCGGCGAAGTCGAGATCGGCGGGATCGGGAACCGCTGTGGCGAGATAGCGCACCGGGCCCGCGTCGGCCATCAAACCCTCCGCGAAGGCCGACTTGCCGGACCTGGCCCCGCCGAGCACAAGCGTGCGATGCGGGATGCGTGGGGTGTCGGACACGTGCAGCACCGTATCAACCGGCCCGGCCCGGCCCCATATGGTCCGTGCCGCAGATGAGGCGGCAGCATCCACCCGGATCGTGGTTTACGCGCTGTCGGACTCGACGGCGAGTCCGCCACCGAAGCGGCGGCGATATTCGGTGGGGGCGATGCCGACTATCCGCTGGAAATGGTGACGCAGTAGCGCGCCGGAGCCGAAACCGGCCTGGGAGGCGATCTGTTCGAGGCTGTCGTCGGTGTCTTCCAGTAGATGCTTGGCGTACAGAACGCGCTGGTTGGTCAGCCATTTCACCGGGGTGGTTCCGGTTTCGGCGGCGAATCGGCGGGCGAAGGTCCTGGTCGACATCGTCGATCGGGTGGCGAGCTCGTCGACGGTGTGCGCGCGCTCGAGGTTCTGGCTCATCCATTGCAGGGTGGTGCTGAGGCTGTCGGAGGTGCACTCGGGAACGGGGCGCTCGATGAATTGGCGTTGTCCGCCGTCGCGCTGTGGCGGCACCACCATGCGCCGGGCGATCGCATTGGCGGCGGTGCTGCCGATTTCCCGCCGCACCAGGTGCAGGCAGGCGTCGATGCCCGCGGCGGTGCCCGCGCTGGTGATCAGTTTGCCCTCGTCGACGAACAGCACGTCCGGATCGACGGTCGCCGCCGGGAACTGTTCGGCGAGCTGGTCGACGTAACGCCAGTGCGTCGTGCATTTGCGACCGTCGAGTAGCCCCGCCGCCCCGGCCAGGAACGCGCCCGAACAGACCGTCAGTACGATCGCCCCGGCATCGGCCGCCGTCCGCACCGCACCGACGATGCGTGGATCGAGCCTCTCGCCCATTGCGGAGGTCGGAAAAGCGGGAATCGCGACCAGATCGGCCTTGACGAGTTCCCCCAGGTCGTACTCCGGTGTGACGGTGACACCGGGCGTCGTCGAACGAAGCGGCTTCCCCGGTTCGACCCCGCAGACCTTGAAGTCGAATCCCGGCAGTCCGTCCGCAGTTCGATCGAGGCCGAAAACCTCACAGACCACCCCGAATTCGAACATGGCGAGGCGGTCGGTAATAACGACGGCGACCTTGGACAGCATCCACCCAGTGTAACTGGCTGAATATTGACGGATAATGTCAGAACTGCCACTTTCGGCTGAAAGTGGTCGATCGCAAAATTACTGCCATGATTACTTTCATCGTATGCATGGCAGTCCTGATCGGTTTCGCCGTGATCATCGCCAGCGGCCAAGACCAAGCCGGATCAACCAACATCATCGACCGCGACGCCCAGCGCCTGCGAAACGACCTGGACTCGATACTCGCCCACTCCCACCACCGCTGAAGAGAGCAGTGCCCTGGACGTCGAACAGCAAATACCGGCCCCCTCGCCCCCACCCACAAAAGTAGGTGCCGCACCAGCCCGCTTACGTGCCCACTGGACGAGTAATTCCAAGGGGGCGGGTGGGTGGACAGCCGGTTTGTTGTCGGTGTCGGGTCAGGTGGTGCCGCCGCTGTAGGTCCACATCTCGGCCATCAGGCCGTCCTCGAGCCGGATCAGCCAGATCAGCCGACTTGCAGGTGTGTCGCCGCCGGTTTCGACCTGACCCACGGCCGCAACCAGATCCCCGTCTCCCAGCAGCGAGGTGATCTGGAAACGCAGGCCCGGGCGGGCCCCGCGAACCTTCGCGACGGCCAGACTGACATCGGCAGGGCCAGTCACCTCCGGGTGGTCGTGGTCGATCCAGTGCGGGCTGAGGATCTGCTCGGTGATCGAGGTATCGCCGTTGTTCCACATCTCGAAGTAGCGCGCCACAATCGCCTGACCAGCAGTCGCCGTGATCATCGTCTCCCTCATGACCCGTTGTTCCGTTCGACCACATTGATCCCTCGACCATCCCGACAGAGCTGTTCCCGGATGGCGGTGAAGCGAGCCCGAGCTGAAATCACCTGGCCCGCAATGAATGTCGACAGTGATGGATTGAAGCGAGGGTGTTGAAGACATTGTGTGAAGAACGAAATCAACACCCTCGCGACTGCACTCTATGTCAAGATCGACGACTTGCTGAAGACCGCACCGGATCTGGCACCGTCACGGCCGCGAATCGGGTTCACGCCCCGGCTGACCGACGCCGAACTGGTGACGTTGTCGGTGATGCAGGCCCTGCTGGGGTTCACCTCCGAGGCCCGTTGGCTGCGCCATGCCCGCGCGCATCTTGGGCACCTGTTCCGCTACCTGCCCAAACAACCCGGCTACAACAAACGGCTCCGCGCCGCTACCGGCCTGATCACCCACGCGATCCGGGCACTCTCGGTCGACACGACCCTGTGAACCGACGACGTCTGGGTCGTGGACTCGACCCCGCTCGAGTGCGGCCGATCCAAGGAAACGGTCCGCCGATCAAACCTGGCCGGATGGGCCGAATACGGCTACTGCGCCTCGGCATTCCCGCTACTTCCGGGGCCTACGACTACATCTGATCTGCACTCTGGGGCGGGCTGCCGATCGGGTTCGCGTTGGCCGGAGCCAACGCCGACGAGCGCGACACACTCCTCGGCATTCTCGACACCGACTCCAGCCTGGTCGCTGACCGGCCCGCCCAAACATAGATCGGCGACAAGGGATACTTCGGTGCCGCGTTCGAGCACGAACTGGCCGGCCAGGGTCCGCACCTCCTACGACCGACCCCCAAGGGCGAGGCCCAACGGCCAGGCCAACGCCTGTTCAAACCGCTGCGACAAACCATCGAATCGATCAACCAAACCCTGAAAGGCCAACTCGACCTCGAACGTCACGGCGGCCGAACCCCCGCCGGAGTCGCGGTCCGCGTGCTGCAACGGATCCTCGCGCCGACCACCACCATCTGGCACAACGACAAGGTCGGCGCACCAATCCACCGATCACTCACCGCCTACGACCACTGACCCCGGGGACCATCCATCTAGGCACGACACCAGTCTCGAGCGAAGCGAGCCCGAGCCCAAAAGTTCGCAGCAGCGGCCAAAACACAGCACTAACTGGACCACCACCCCAACTGTCAAAGCACAGAACCCCTAACGGGTACAGAAACAGTCGGTGCCGCACGAGCCCCCATACGTACCCACTCGCCACAACAACAGCTTCCGAGCGAAGCGAGCCCGAGCACTAAAGTTCGCGGCCGGCTCGCGTCCGAGGGGCAAATACGATGCGACGAAGGAGCAAGTATTTGCCCCTCGGACGCGAGCCAAAGGGGGCCGCGAACACGCAGCGCCGCAGGCGCTGCCATCAAATACTGTCCCCCGGCCGAACCCGCGGCTTCGGTGCCCGCATTTTACGGATCTGTGAGGCGCGGACGAAGGCGTACCACCCGAGTCGATAACCGGTGTCGGTGCTATCGGGGAATCGTTCGCGAACCCTGTTGTTCACAATCCGGCCGAGCATGAATCCCTCGGCGATCATGAACGCCATCATCACCAGCATCGCCAGCGTGACGATGGACTGCCACGCTGGCGCCACGAACATCGACAAGATCAACACCAATGCCATCGGCATGAAGAGTCCGACCAGGTTGCGCCTGCCGTCGACGATGTCGCGTACGAACGCGCGCACGGGGCCCTGGTCGCGCGGCAGCAGGTACTTGTCCTCGCCGGCGAGCATTCTGGCGCGTCGATCCTGGGCGGCGAGGCGCCGCTCGGCGGAGGCCAGTTTGCGGTCTTCCTTATTGCCGCGGGCGGCCTTGCGTCGGGCGCGTGCCTCCTTCGCGGTGAGTGGTGCGGGGGCGACCGGGCCGCGGCGCTTGCCTTGTGCGTCACGGCGTTTCGGGGTGGGACGGCCCTTGCCTTCGGTGGCCGGGGTGGCCGTGCGGGTGGAGCCCGCTGCCGAGCCGCTGTCCGAGCGCGCCGTCTGATCGGCGCCCTCGTCGGTGGTGCTGGACTCGCCGCGACGGAACAATTTCACAGCGACCAGGCTATTCGATGCGACACCCAGCGGGAAATGCGGTCGGTTAGCCGAGCGTGCGGTGGGTCTCGGGTGGCGGGGTGCTGCCCGGGTCCTGGTGGTGGCAAGATGGGGAATAGCAGCCTGCGGATTGGTGTTGACAGCCAGGAGCCGTGTGCTGTTCACGGGTTGATACAGCTGTCCCTAGGAGAGTCCATGACTGTGCAGAACGAGACCGAAACCCATGGTGCGACGCTGACCGAGGCCGCCGCAGCCAAGGCGAAGGCGCTGCTGGACCAGGAGGGTCGCGACGACCTGGCGCTGCGGATCGCCGTACAGCCGGGTGGTTGTGCCGGCCTGCGCTACCAGCTGTTCTTCGACGACCGCTCACTCGACGGCGACCTCGTCGCCGACTTCGGTGGCGTCTCGCTGGCGGTCGACCGCATGAGCGCGCCCTACGTACAGGGTGCCTCGATCGATTTCGTCGACACCATCGAGAAGCAGGGCTTCACGATCGATAACCCCAATGCCACGGGCTCCTGCGCCTGCGGCGACTCGTTCAACTGACGAGCGGTCGGCTGACCGACCCGGCTGGGCCCGCACGCGTCCGCACACTTCGGGTGTTGCTGGATCGCGCTGTGGGCCCGCCGTCTGTTGTATAGAGGGCTTGCCGGAACGGTTGTCGATGTTCGGCGGATGTTGTTATTGATACGGTGAAGTCGCCGCCGAGGGTTCCACTTCGGTGATGTTCCTGTCGACAGCTAAGGACCGCGAGCCTCGTGACTATCGCAGTATCGGCATCGATTGCCACCGACCATTTGATGCGTTTCCCCGGACGATTCGCCGACGCGTTGTTGGCCGACCAGCTCGACCATGTGTCGTTGAGCTTCCTTGTCGATGATCTGCAGATCCGGCGCGGTGGGGTCGCGGGCAATATCACCTACGCCATGGGCCTACTGAATCGCACACCGCTACTCGTCGGCGCGGTGGGCGCCGATTTCGCCGAATACCGCGCCTGGTTGGAAGCACACGGTGTCGACTGCGGTGGCGTCAAGATCTCCGACCGCGCGCACACCGCGCGCTTCGTGTGCACGACTGATGACGATATGGCACAGATCGCGTCGTTCTATCCCGGCGCGATGAGCGAGGCCCACGATATCGCGATCGCCGATCTCGCCGAAGAACACGAGCTGGAACTGGTGCTCGTCGGCGCCAACGATCCCGACGCGATGCTGCTACATACCGCGCAGAGCCGCGATCTCGGCATCCCGTTCGCCGCCGACCCGTCCCAGCAACTGGCCCGTCTCGACGGCGATCAGGCGATTTCGCTGATCGACGGCGCCGCTTACCTTTTCACCAATAAGTACGAGTGGGCGCTGCTGCTGCAGAAGACCGGCCTCAGTGAGGACGAGATCGCGCGTCACGTCGGTATTCGCGTCACCACCCTCGGTGCCGACGGCGTGCTGATCGTCGACCGTGACGGCACCGAGGTGCGGGTCGGTGTGGTCCCCGAGACGAAGAAGGTCGAGCCCACCGGCGTCGGCGACGCCTTCCGCGCAGGCTTCCTCACTGGCCATACCGCGGGTCTGAGCCTGGAGCGCGCGGCGCAGCTGGGCTCGCTGATCGCCGTGCTGGTTCTGGAAACCATGGGCACCCAGGAATGGAGCCTGAATAAGGATGACGCGTTGGAGCGTCTCGCGAATGCCTATGGCGCGCAGGCGGCTTCGGACCTCGAGCCACTGCTGTAGTCCGTCGCGAAACTGACGCGGCCCACCCGTCGTAATCGGCGGGTGGGCCGCTGTCGTTTTACAGCGAGACCGGATAGACCGGCTCCTGAATCTCGGGGACGATGCGGTTCTCGACGAAGATGCCGTGCCAGATCATGAAGACCAGCAGGGTCCACAGGCGGCGACTGTGGTCGCCGCGCCCGGCCCGATGATCCTCGAGCATGCCCTTGATGGTGCCCTTGTCCAGCAGGTGATCGGTCTGCGATTCGGCGATGGTCTGCTGGGCCCAGTCGTAGAGTTCCTCGCCGCGCAGCCAATGCCGCAGCGGGACCGGGAAACCGAGCTTGGCGCGGTGCAGCACATGCGGGGGGACGATGCCCTCTAGTGCCTGGCGCAGCGCGTATTTGGTGGTTTCACTGGTGATCTTCTGCTCGTAGGGCAGTCCCTCGGCTACGTTCAGCACCTCGGTGTCCAGGAAAGGCACCCGCAACTCCAGTGAGTTGGCCATGGTCATCTTGTCGGCCTTGACCAGGATGTCGCCACGCAGCCAGGTGAACAGGTCGAGGTGTTGCATGCGCGCCACGGGGTCCCAGCCGCGCGACTGCGCGTAGATGGGGGCGGTGACGTCCTGGTGGGTCCATTCCGGCCGGAATTCGCGCAGCACGGCACGCAGTTGCGCGTCGCTGAAGCTGCGGGCATTGCCGTAGTAGCGCTCCTCGAGGGGCAGCGAGCCGCGGTGCAGCAGGCTCTTACCTCGGGTTCCTTCCGGAATCCGGTCCGATAGCTTGCCGGCCAACCGGCGCAGCCCCTTGGGCAGGCGCTCGAAAGGCTTCAGCGACAACGGCTCCCGATAGATGGTGTACCCGCCGAACAGCTCGTCGGCGCCTTCGCCGGAGAGCACCACCTTGACGTGCTTGCGCGCTTCCTTCGCCACGAAATACAGCGGAACCAGCGCCGGATCGGCGACCGGATCGTCGAGGTACCACACGATTTCGGGAATCGAGGCGGCGAACTCGGCGGGGGAGACAGTTTTGATGACGTGCCGTGCCCCGATCGCCTCGGCGGTTTCCGCGGCCACATCCGCCTCGGAGTAGCCCTCGCGCTCGAAGCAGCTGGTGAAGGTGATCAGGTTCGGGTTGTGGCGCATGGCCAGCGCGGCAACCGCGGTGGAGTCGATACCGCCGGACAGGAACGAGCCGACGGTGACGTCGGCGCGCATGTGCTTGGCGACCGAGTCCTCCATGGCCTCGGCGATCTCGCGGTAACGCGCGGCCGCCGTGCCCGGCGCGAACGGGCGGACCTGGAACTTCGGGTTGAAGTAGCGGGTCGTCTTCGGCGCCTCGCCCTGCCGCACGGTGGCGTAGCTGCCGGATTCGAGCCTGCGGATATCGGCGTGCAGCGTCTCCGGCTCCGGCACGTACTGCAGCACCGTGTAGTGCTCCAGCGCACGTGGATCGAGCCTATCGCTGCGGCCGAGCGCGGGCAGCAACTCCACCAGGCTCTTCTTCTCGCTACCGAATGCGGTGCCGCCGGGGCCGGTGGCCAGGAACAGCGGCTTGATGCCGAACGGATCGCGAGCCAGGAACAGGCTCTGTTCCTCGGTGTCCCAGATCGCGAAGGCGAACATGCCGCGTAACCGGCGAACCGCCTCGGGGCCCCAGTAGTGGAACGCGGCAACGATCGCCTCGCTGTCACCCTCGGTCTGGAAAATCTTGCCGTCCACGAATTCGGTCGCGTGCGCCCGCGTCAGCTCGTCGCGCAGTTCCAGGTAGTTGTAGATCTCGCCGTTGAAGGTGAGGGCATAGCGTTGCGGGTTTTCCGATGGGCCCCAGCGCAGCGGCTGGTGCGAGTGTTCGATGTCGATGATCGACAGCCGGTTGAAGCCGAAGATCAGGTGGTCGTCGTGCCAGGTGCCGCGCTCGTCCGGGCCGCGGTGCCGAACGCAGTGCAGCGCGTCGTACACCCGCTCCACGGTGTCCGGAGCTGCGACGTCAGATGTCAGAAATCCGAGCAGTCCACACACGGCGTCGGCAACCTCATTTCCTATATTGCGGGGCGCACACCCTCAATGGTGGCGAGCTGCTCCCCGGGGTTGGAGCGCAGCGGTCGAAATATAGTGTCCGAGTATGCCGCACGGCCCGAATAGATGCGTGGTGCGCACCGTATACAGGGCATTTGCCGCGCTGGCGTGAACGTGACGTGCAGGTAGAGGTGTACCGGCCGGGATCGGCGGAGTGTCGAATACGACCCGACGTCAAACGAGGCACCGGTTTGGTCTACGCTGCGTAGTACTCAGGCCATTCTCAGGTGGTGCGTGCGCAAAAGCGCGGCGAACACAACGAAGGTCTGAGATGTGCTTGAACGTAGCGTCGGGGCGATCGCAACCCCGGCGGTGCAATGTCGGAATGTGTGGCGACCAGGAAGGCGTGAGCGTGGCGCACAAGGCGAGCGAAGAGATCGGGGCACGACCCGTCAGGGGTCGGCTGAGCTCACCCACCCCACCGGCTTCGCCGGCTCGCCGTCCCCTCGGCCGTATCCTTCGGCGGACCGGACTGGCGGTGTCTTTGGGCATTACCGCGATGCTCGTCTCGGGCTGCTCGATCGACAGTCCATGGCTTCGGTTCGGCTGGCCCTCGGGCATCACCCCGCAGGCGACCCGAATGCGGGAGCTGTGGACCTGGTCGATCGTTGCCGCATTGGCGATGGGCGTGCTGGTGTGGGGTCTGACGTTCTGGACCATCGCATTCCACCGCAAGAAGAAGGACTCCCCGGAGTTCCCGCGCCAGACCGGCTATAACGTGCCGCTGGAGCTGACCTACACCGCGGTCCCGTTTCTGATCATCGCGGTGCTGTTCTACTTCACCGTCGTCGTGCAGAACTACGTGCACGAGAAGGTGAGCGACCCGGATGTCACCGTCGACGTGACCGCGTTCCAGTGGAACTGGAAGTTCGGCTACCGCAATGTGGACTTCAAGGATGGCTTCAAGTATGACGGCATCAATACTGAGCTCGAGGCCGCGAACCAGGAGCAGCTCCAGGAGTACAAGGAGCTGACCAAGGACGGTCACCCGCAGCCGGGTCCGCTGCACGGCAAGCCGGCCAACGACATCCTGTCCTACCTGCACTACGACAAGATCGAGACCGTCGGTTCCAGCACCGAGGTTCCGGTGCTGGTGCTGCCGACCGACAAGACCATCGAGTTCCAGCTGACCGCCGCCGATGTGGTCCACTCCTTCTGGGTGCCGGAGTTCCTTTTCAAGCGCGACGTCATGCCGAACCCGAAGGAAAACCATTCGGACAACATCTTCCAGATCACCAAGATCGAGAAGGAAGGCGCGTTCGTCGGCCGCTGCGCGGAAATGTGCGGCACCTTCCACTCGATGATGAACTTCGAGGTCCGTGCGGTCACGCCGGAGAAGTTCACCAAGTACATCGACGCACGGAAGGCGGGGAAGACCAACGCCCAGGCGCTCGAGTCCATCGGTGAGTCCCCTGTCTCCACCTCAACGCAGCCGTTCAACACCGACCGCACGACCAAGAGCGCGGCCGCGGCCGACAGCAAGTGAGGACTGATCTGACATGAAGATCGAAGCGCGGATTTTCGAGCTGCTCACGGTGTTCTTCGTCATCGTGGCAATCGTGTACGGCTACTTCACCGGGCAGTCACGCACCGGCGTCGAGTGGGCGGGTACCACCGCCACCGTGCTCACCGCCGGCCTGTCACTGATTATCGGCACCTACTTCCGCTTCGTCGCACGTCGCCTCGACCTGCGTCCCGAAGACTACGAAGACGCCGAGATCGTGGACGGCGCAGGCGATCTCGGCTTCTTCTCGCCCGGCAGCCCGTGGCCCATCACGCTGGCCGCGGCCGGTGCGGTCACCGCACTCGGCCTGGCGTTCTTCCAGTTCTGGTTGATCGGCGTCGGCGTGGCGTGTGTCCTCGCCGCCTCCGCGGGCCTGGTGTTCGAGTACTACCTCGGCCCCGAAAAGCACTGAGCCACAAGCACTGACACCAAAGCGCCCCACTGGATATCCAGTGGGGCGCTTTGGTGTCAGTGGAAGCCCTACTCCGCGGAGTCGTAGCGAAGGGCCTGCTCGGATTGGCAGATCTCGTCGATGCCGGAGACGATGTCACGCAGCAGTTCCGAGGGCAGCGCCGTCGGGCGCAGTCGGCAGGTGAAGGTGATCAGGCCGTGGTCCTCGGCGGGCAGGCCGTGTGCGGCGGCCTCAGCGCGCAGCTGCTTCGAGCGCACGCCGTAGGTCATCGCGGAGATGACGGTGAAGCAGCCGGTGCGCTCACGGTGTCCGGCGAACAGGTCATGGAGTCGATAGAACACCGACGTATAGCGCGACAGCGGCGCGAAAACGGCAACTCGGTAGGCGGGGCCACGTTCCGACGAGCTGATCACGGTGTCGGCGAGGTACTCCGCGTCGCGCAACGTCAGCACTTTTGGTGCGAACATCAGCGCGCCCGCCGCGGCGTTGCGTACCGGAGTGCCCGCGCGACCGCCTGCCGCGGAGGCGATGACGCCCAATGACTTTCTGGTCCTGGTACCGACCTCGCGGCGCGCACGCAGCGACCTGGTCGGGGTGGTGGGGTAGAGGCTCGACCACTGACCGAAGCGCACCGTGCCCAGCTGGACGTGGCCGGTGCCGACGGGTCGTGACACCTTCAGTGGCGCGGTATCGACCCAGCGGCCGACCTGCAGCACCGCATTGCCGGGCCGGACGGTCTCGGCGTAGGCGTGCTCGACGAAGGAGTCGAAATCCAGGAAACGGTCGGCTTCGGTGGTCAGCCAGGTGTGGTCCTTATCGATATCGACCGTGTCCAGCGTCAGCGCGGTGATGATGCCCGCGCGTCCGCCGGCACCGAGGATGCGATGGAACCGCTCGCTGTGGTGGGCACGCCCGCAGGTGCCGATGCGTCCGTCCGGGTCCACGTACTCCAGATCCACGATCCGGTCGATGAACATGCCGTACTTGTGCGATGCGGTGCTGACGCCGCCGACCGACGCGAATCCGCCCGCGGTGATATCGCGGTGGTCGCCGACGATCGGCAGGCCGAGGCCGTGCGCGCCGAGCCTGCGGTCGATATCGGAGAGCTTGGCGCCCGCCTGCACCCGTACGGTGCGCTTGCCGAGATTGATATCGAGAACCGAGTTCATCCGCCGCAGCGAAACCACCGTGCGCTGATCGGGTAGCGACAGACCATCATCGATCGGCTCGCCACCACGAATCGTGAGGCTCTCGACGCGGGTGCGCGAATCCCGCACAGTGCGAACGACATCCGCGGTGTCTCGGGGTAGATACTCTTCGGCGGCGACAGACTGCGGCGTGCTCATGGCACGAAGCTAACCACAGCGCGCTCTCCGATGCTCGACCGATCTCGGAGCTCAACGGATCGGCGGCGAAAGCCGCTGGCTGAACAGCACTGATCCGGTGGCATCGCACAAATTGACCGTCAGGTCTCTTGACTTGCCATCGATCAGGACCTCACCGAAATGTTGGAACGCGCCGTCGAGCGGTGCGGCATTCTGTGTCGGCGGAGCATGCACGAACACCGCTTGCGGACCGAATGTCGCGTCCAGATCGTTGGGGCCGAACGCGCCCGCGTTGAGCGGTCCGGAGACGAACTCCCAGAAATCGTCGAAGTCGGTGAAGGCCGCGCGTTCCGGGGCATAGTGATGCGCCGCGGTGTAATGCACGTCCGCGGTCAGCCATACGACACCGCCGACCTTGTTGGCCTTGATCGACGAAAGTACCTGGGCGATCTCGGTTTCGCGGCCCGACGGCGCTCCGGGGTCGGCATTGGCCACGCCCTCGAAGGCGGCGGTGTTCACTTGCTCGCCATCCTTGATGACGAGGCCGAGCGGGAGGTCGTTGGCGACGATCTTCCAGGTGGCCCTGGAGTCGCGTAGGCCCTCGATGAGCCACTTGGTCTGTGCCGGACCGAAAACGCGTCCGCTTGGGCCGTTATCGGCGTCGTTGGTGTCCTTGTAGGTCCGCATGTCCAACACGAAGACGTCGAGCAGCGGGCCGTAGGAGATCTTGCGGTAGATGCGCCCGTCCACCGCTTCCGACGGCTCCAACGGCATCCATTCGTGGAACGCTTGCCAGGAGCGCGAGGACAGGGTGTCCATGCTGCGCTCGGAGTAGCCCTTGGTCTCGGCGACCAGACCGCCGGGGTACCAGTTGTTGACGGTCTCGTGATCGTCCCACTGCACGATCTGGGCGACCGAACTGTTGAAGCGGCGGTAGTTGTCGTCGGTGAGGTTGTATGCGAAGTTGCCGCGGAACTGGTCGAGGGTCTGGGCGACAGCGCTTTTCGGTTCGGACACGACATTGCGCCAGATCCGGCCGTCGGGCAGCGTCACCGATTCCTTAAGCGGGCCGTCGGCGTAGATGCTGTCGCCCGAGTGGATGAACAGGTGCGGGTCCCGCGCGGCCATGGCGGAGAAGATCTTCATGCCGCCGAGTTCTGGATTGATGCCGTAGCCCTGGCCGACGACGTCACCCGACCACAGCAGCTTGATATCGGCGGCGGCGGCCGGTGTGGTCCGGAAGACGCCCGTCAGCGGCTCCGAAGTCGCGCCGTCCTCGCCGGCCAGCGTCACCCGATAATGCACCAGCTGCCCTGGTGGCAACCCCGCTACCCTGATGCGTCCGGTGCCGTCGCTCGCGGGGGTGAGCTCGGGTCCGGTGAAACGTTTGGCGTCGGCGAAGGACTCGGTTGCCGCGGTCTCCACGATGAGCGTCGCGGGTTGGTCCGAGCGTGCCCAGATCAGCGCGCCGTCGCCGCGTGGGTCACCGACCGCGACGCCGTGGGTGAGGTTTGGGCGTTGGCGGACCAACGCGGGCCCGTCATTCGTCGAGCAGGCGGCAAGCGCGGGAGCCGTCACCAGTCCAGCAGCGGAGGCGCGCAGCAGGGTGCGCCGGGAGACACCGAGGTCCGAACCACCAAAATTCATGAGGCAACCCTTGCGCAACGAGCTCAACGGGGGGTGAACGATTGTGGTCGGGTTGATCAAATCGAACGCACGCCACGGCGGGCCACGGGAGTTTGCGTGGAGAATCGACACCGCCGAAGTGGTTGCGGCGTAACCTCTTACGAGGCGTCACGGCAGTTGACGAAGGCCATCGGTGCCAGGTGCGACGCTCCGGTCGAGGAAGTCGGGGCGTCGCGCCACAACTCTGACCAGACCGAGATCGTCACGGGCGCTGAAACGGGTACCGCCTCCGGCGCCAGGTGGCGGCGGAGGCGGTATCGCAGCTGGACGCACCGATCAGCTGGCGGCGGTCTCCGGGATGCGAGTGGCGTCGGGGCGGTTGCCGCTGGGGACACCTTTCTTGAGGCTGGCCGCGTAGACGTCGACGTATTCCTGGCCGCCGAGTTGCATGAGTTCGTACATGACCTCGTCGGTGACCGAGCGTTCGACGAAACGGTTACCGCCCATGCCTTCGTAGCGGGAGAAGTCGATGGGGGTGCCGAACTTGACCGTGACCTTGTGGCGGCGCCAGCGGAACGGGCCGGGTGGGCTGACATCGTCGGTGCCGATCACGGCGACCGGGATCACCGGAACACCGGTCTCGAGCGCGAGGCGGGCCAGGCCGGTCTTGCCCTTGTAGAGACGGCCGTCGGGGGAGCGAGTGCCCTCCGGGTAGAGCCCGACCAGTCGTCCCTGGTCGAGCAGCTTGCGGGCCGCGTTGAGAGCGTCCTCGGCCGCGTCGGCGCCGGTGCGATCGATCGGGAACTGGCCGGAGGTGGTGAAGAACCACTTCTGGAACGCACCCTTGATGCCCGGGGTGTTGAAGTACTCGGCCTTGGCCAGATAGTTGATGCGACGCGGACTCAGTAGCGGCGCGAAAAGCCAATCGGCGAAGGATAGATGATTGCCCGCCATAATCGCCGGACCGTCCGCCGGAATATTCTCCACACCCTCGACGATGGGCCTGTTGTAGAGATGCATGAACGGTCCCAGCAGCACGTACTTCAGCAGCCAGTAGAACATGACGTCCTTTCCCCGGACCGGGTTCGTTACGGGCACCTGTGTTTGCTGCCGACTTTACCGGTGGAGACAGATCACATCCAAGCCAGCGGGCGTATCTCACCACACTTGTCAGTGGCTGGTGCGTGCGACTCGCGAACGCCCGCGGCCGGTATCGGCGAGAGTTGCCCTGGCGAGTTCCGCGGCGCCGATCATCCCGGCGGCCTCACCGAGTTGGGTGGTGCGGATCCGGGCCAACGGGCGATGGCCCGCGCCGGTGATCGCCCGGGCGTATTCTTCGCGCGCCTCGTCGAGGAACAGTGGCGCCGAACTGCTGACGCCGCCAGCGATGACGACCAGATCGGGGTCGAAGATATCGCTGACGAAGGCCAGTCCGAGACCGAGCCAGCGCGCGAAATCGTTCATCACCCGCACCGCGAGCGGATCGCCGTCCTGTGCCGCGCCTGCGACCCGACGCCCGGTCAGCGAGCCAGGATCGCGGAACACGTCCCTGGCGAGCACCGTCGAATGGGTCGGGTCGGTGGCCAGCATCTCGATCGCGGTATCGGCGAGCGCCGTTCCGCTGCAATACCTTTCCCAGCATCCGCGCTTTCCGCACGGGCAGGCCCGTCCGTCCGGAACCACCTGCAGGTGGCCGAGTTCCGGTGCCACGCCGTGGGTGCCGCGATATAGCTTGCCGTCGATCAGCAGCGCCGCGCCGATGCCGGTACCGATCGCGACGAGCACCACGTTGTGCCCGCCCGCCGCCGCGCCGAACCGATACTCCGCCCATGCCGCGGCATTGGCGTCGTGCTCGAGAATCACCGGCAGTTCGAGGCGCTCGCCGAGCCGCCGCGCGACGGGTGTGTCCTTCCACGGCAGATGCGGAGCGAAGCGGACAGTCGTGCGATCGGCGGTGATGAATGCGGCCACAGCCAGCCCCACAGCGCCGATCGGATGCCTATGGCGCAGCTCACGGACCGTCCGGTCGAGCGCGTCCTCCAGCGCGCGAGCCGAATGCGGGGTCGGCGCCTGAACTGTATCGAGCACCTCACCGTCACCGTCGACGACCGAGGCGCGAATATTCGTGCCACCGACATCGATACCAACGGTCAGCGGTTGTGCCGCCGCCATTTGTCGCGTCATGTCTCGAGCGTCACGGGGATGCTGACGTACCTGGAACGGGTACGTCCGGACGAGGTCGCGCGCCGCGTGGTGCGGTCGCCGCGTGGTGTCGAAGGATCTGGTGGGGTGTGCGTGTGTGACACCGGATCATCGTGCGACGTTGCTGTCGCCGCGTCGTCGTCGGATGGCGGCACCGGCTCGACCGGTACACCGGACAGTGCTTCCCGCAATACCGTGACGATCGCGGCACCGTGCTCGGCCACCGCCGCGATCACATCATGCTGCTCACCGCGCGTCAGCGCGGCGGCCGCGCACACCGGGCACCAACTACAGCTCGACCGTGGGGTCTCACCCTCGACCGCGGCTCGGCGCAGCACCGGCTCGACCCGCTCCAGAACAGCCTCGGCCAGTAGCTTCAGCTCCGCCGCGAACTCACCCAGCCCGTCGCCGGGATCGAATCCGCCGCAGCCCTGGCCGGAGCGGGGGCCAGGGCCGGAGCCATGTCGGGTGGCGTCGTGCTCATGCTCTGGTGGAGTGTCGTCCGCACCGACGTCGCCGACCGGATCGCCGGAAGCCGCAGTGTCACCGATGTTCTCATCCGGCCATGGATCTCGAGCGGCATGGCCCGAATTGCTGTCGGCCCCAGCATTGCCCGGGCTTCGCCGACCGCGCCGCCGAGACGGGGCGGCGCTAGAGCCGATCATGTCGGCCACGCCTGCGGGTCAGGGCGAAATCCGACAACTAGATATCCGCCGTCGAGCCGGGCTCCATCGACCGTGCACCGCCGCAACACCGGCGCCAGGCGCACGCGGCGCCGGATCCCGTCCGCTCCCACGATCAAATCGTCCTCCACTCGTCCCAACCGCAGCGTCGCCGGATCGACGACGGACAGGTGCATCCGCAACGTGTACACCGAATGCAGTCCGGTGCCCGACTCCAATCGAACCACCGGATCGCCCGAACGTGCGTGAACCTCCGCCGGTTTGTCGCGCAGTACCGGATCCGTGTCGACCGCGTACGACAGCGCGGTCAGTGCCGGCACCCCGACCGGCTCGGCCCCGGTGTGCTGGGCGATCAGTACCGGAATAGCGTCCATATCGTGTTGCAGTTCGGCGATCACCGCCAACTGCTCGCCGCGCCGATTCAGATACCAATGCGCCGCAGGATGATTCGACTCGGCGGGATCGGTGGCGGGCAGCACCTTGTTGACCACGACCGCGTCAACGCGCAGACCGAGCAGTGCCGTAGCCGAACGCACCCGCTCGGATTCCGCGACCGCGACACGTTCGGCGACCGTGATCAGCCGGGCCCCGGTGCGTCGATGATCAGCGAGCAGATCGCGGACCTCGGTTACCGCGCCGACGATCCGTTCGACGGTCTCGGCCAGTACGGCACGCCGCAAATCGGTGCCGATGGTGCTCATCGCCCGTGCGTGCGGCGGCCAGATCCGTTCCAGATAGCCGAGCAGGGTGTCCGGCGCGGTGACGATGCGCAGCATGTCGGCCGACGGAGGACAATCGACGACGATCACATCCCAGTGATCCTCGTTGGCGAATTGGGTGACCTCCACCAACATCAACAGTTCCTGCACGCCGGGAAGCCCGGTCAGCTCGGCCGGATCGAGGGCCGCGAAATCGACGCCGTGGTCGTGGTGGGTGTTGTCGGCCTCCAGCATTCGCACCACGTCGCGAAACCGATCTTCCAGCAGCGCGAGGGAATCCACCTCGATGACCTCGAGGCCGGGCCGCACGGTCGCAATACCGGCCACCGTGCCCGGATCGTGCGGAAACCGGAAGCCGAGCGCGTCACCGAGGGAATGCGCCTGATCCAGGGAAGCCACCAGCACGCTGGCACCCGCTCGCGCATACGACATCGCTGTCGCGCACGCCAGCGTCGTCTTGCCGACCCCGCCTTTGCCGATGAACAGTTCGACCCGGGTCTCGTGGCCGGCCCCGGCGCGGTTCGCGATCAGCCTTCAACCCGTTTCTTCAGTTCCTTCAACGCGGTATCAGTGATCACCTTCTCCGCCTTGCGCTTGAACATGCCGATCATCGGGATGTTCAGGTCGACGGTCAGCTCATAGGTCACCTGGGTGGTGCCGTCGGGCTGATCGATGAGTTCGTAAGTGCCATCCTGCGCCTTTTGCAGGTCGCCGCTGACGAGGGTCCAGCTGACCGCCCTGTTATCGGGCCGCCAGGTGTAGGACAGCACGTAGGTGTCCTTGACGACACCGGCGTCCAGCACGAAGCGCGCGGTACGAACTCTGCCGTCGGCCCCCCTGTCCAGCACCTCGACGGACTTCGCCGCCGACACCCACTCCGGGTACGACTCCAGATCGGCGATGACGGACATCACCCGCTGTAGGGGTGCCTCGATGATGATCGACCTCTGGGTCCTGTCGGCCATGGCGGACAACGGTTCCTTTGCTTGTTTTGATCGAGCTCTGTGGTAGTCGGTCGGGCAGTGTCAGGACGTGCTGTGCTCGGGCGCGACCCCGGCCGGGCGTCCGTCCTCCAGTCGCGCCTTCACCTCGAACGACATGTTCTTGCCCGCCACCCGGCGTGCCCGATTGGCCGCGAGGACTTGGCGCGGCGCGATCCGGCCCTGTGCCGGTGGCTCGGCGTGCAGGAAATAGTGCAGGATCACCCCGTCCAGCGAGGGCTCCAGCCACACTTCCATGGTTCCGGTCAGTGCACCGGACACCGACCAGCGGATTCCCTTGTCGCCCCGGTCTTCTCGCACGTCCAGGGCGAGGTCGGGCCACCAGCGGCGCCAATTGTTCGGTCCCGACAGCACGTCGGCAACCGCAGCCCCCGGGGCGGCGACGAAGGTCTGATCTGCGACCTGGATACTGCTCACCCGGCTGAGCGTAGTGGACAGAGCGTCGTGGATCACAGCCGCGTCGGGCGCCGAGTCACGCCAGCAAATGCCGCAGCCGCGCGCCGAGGCTGTCCCACCGCCACTGCTGCTCCGCCCAGGCCCGGCCCTGGGCGCCCATCTCCGCCGCGGCGTCGCGGTCGGAAAGGATACCGACGATGGCCTCGACGATCTCCTCGGTCTTGCGCCCGTCCACCACCCGGCCGGTCTTACCTTCCAATACGGTCTCCGGCGCGCCGCCCGAGCGGCCGGCCACCACCGGAACGCCCGACGCGGAAGCCTCCAGGTACACGATGCCGAGACCCTCCACATCCAGCCCGGCGCCACGGGTCCGGCACGGCATGGCGAACACGTCCGCGATGGTGTGGTGGGCGGCGAGTTCATCGGACGGGACACGACCGGTGAACACCACATCGGAATCGACGCCGATAACTGCGGCGAGCCCGTGCAGTTTCTCCTCGTATGGGCCGCCGCCCGCGATCACCAATACCGCGCCAGGAACGCGGTCACGAATCTCGCGCATAGCCACGATCAACGCGTCCTGCCCCTTGCGCGGGACCAGCCGCGACAGGCACAGAATGGTCGGACGGTCGCCGAGCCCGTAGCGGGCACGCAGGTCGGTGCGCGCCGCGGGATCGGGCCGGAACAGCGTGGTGTCGACGCCGGGCGGTAGATACTCCAATGCCGCGTTCGCGCCGAACGCGGACGCGAAACGTCCACGCGTATACCGGCTCACATAGGTGACGACATCGGTTTGCTCGCCGATCGCGCGCAATGCCTGGCGGGCGCCGGGGAGCATCGACCAACCGACCTCGTGACCGTGGGTGCTGGCCAGAATGCGCTGCGCCCCCGCCCGCCTCAGCATCGGTGACAGCAACGCGAGCGGCGCCGCGGCCCCGAACCAGACCGTGTCGCAATTCTCGCTTCGCAACAACCGCGCCGCCCGTCGCGCGACCAGCGGTGTGGGCAGCATCAACGTCGTCGGATGCCGAACCACCTGAAACTTCTGCTTGGCGTCGAATTTCAGATGACTGTCCCCACGCCACCGCGGAGCATAAACGACCAGATCATCCGGCGGCAGCTCACCGGTCAACGCTTGCAGATACGACTGGATACCACCCGGCCGAGGCGGGAAATCATTGGTAACCAGCAGAGTTCGTGCCATGTGAATAACTTACTGTGTTTGATTGGCAGCGCCTGCGGCGCTGCGTGTTCGCGGGCTGTGTTTTTGGCCGCTGGTGCGGCGTGTTCGCGGCCCCCTATGGCTCGCGTCCGAGGGGCAAATACTTGCTCCTTCGTCGCTTCGTATTTGCCCCTCGGACGCGAGCCGGCCGCGAACTTTAGTGCTCGATCTCGCTTCGCTCGAAACCTGGTGTCGTGGCGAGTGGGTGCGTATGGGGGCGTCGTGCGGCACCGACTGTTTCTGTACCCGTTCGGGGTTCTGTGCTTTGGCAGTTGGGGGCTCGATTTCGGGCTTCGCTCGGGATCTGGTGTCGGGGGGAGTGGGTATGTTCGGGGCGTCGTGCGGCGCCGACTGTTTCTGTACCCGTTCGGGGTTCTGTGCTTTGGCAGTTGGGGTGGTGGTCCAGTTAGTGCTGTGTTTTGGCCGCTGCTGCGAACTTTCGGGCTCGGTCTCGTTTGGGCTCGGAAGCTGTTGTCGTAGCGAGTGGGTGCGTGCGGGGGGTGGTGCGGCCCAGGGGTTTGGCGATCCAGTTCGAGTGCTGTGGTTTTGGGGGCCGGCCTGCGAACTCGCGTGGTCGGGTTTTGCTTGGTTCGGAAATTGTGGTCGTCGCGACTTGCCTGATTCGGGTGCGGAAGGGGTGGGGAGTCTGGGGCGCTGGGTTATATGGCGCGGGTGGAAAGCCATGTGCGCCAGTCGGCTATGAAGTCTGTTCGGGAGATGCCGAGGACTTCGCGCAGGATCTGGTCTTCGGTTGCGGGGTCTTGTTTGCCTGCGGCGATGCGGCGGTAGAGGTCTACGAGGTGGGTGTCGTCGTATTTTTCGGCGACGAAGGCGCAGACGGACCAGGCTTGCTCGTAGGCGAGCACGGCCGATTTGCCGCTGAAGGTGGTGGCAACGGGAAGGTCGTCGGGTAGTTGGCCTGCGCGAACCTGTGTGGTGACGGTGGGGGCGGCCTCGCCGAAGGTATGGCCCTGGCCACGGTGTGCGGCGTATTCGGCGAAACCCTCCAGCATCCAGGGCGGCGCGCCGTCGACGGTCCGGGCGCGGGTGGCGACGTGGGTGAGTTCGTGACGTAACAGGGTGCGTAAGCCGTCCGGCGACAGACGGCGCCCGGCGTCCGCGCTGAACACGACGCGCTGGCCGGTCGGCTCGGTGCCGGGCGCGAACGGGTCGGCGATCGAGGCGGCGGCAACATCCGAGGGCATCTCGGTGGAATGCAATAGCGCGGCGAATTCGGCGGGCGCGGACGCCACGACGACCGTTGCCGCCCGGGGCCAATCCGGGCCCCACAGGTCGGTGACCGCAGCGGTGGCGGCGGCCAGTTCGCGAGCGAGCACATCGATCTCGATCTGCTGATCCGGATGCCCGACGACCAGCGATTCCTGCCCGTTCCCGGTTGGGATCACCCGGGTGACCAGGCCGCCGAAGGGTTCGACGGTGCGGCGCACTTCCACCAGGCGTGGATTGTCATCTGCGGCGGGCTTGCCGAGGTTTTCGGCCGAGGTCTGTTGGGCGGCATGCAATTTCGGCATTACCGGATTGGGCACCATGAGCAATGCGACGCAGGTACCGCTCAGCAGCATCACCATCGAAACGGTGAGGACGAACTGGAATCGCCGCCGCGCGGACAACCAAGCGCGAATACGCCCGAGGCTGTGCATGCCCGATCAGTATCGCCGAGCGGAATGGAACGGGGTCGAGCTCATCGGCGATACGGCGACCGGGACGCCAAAGGTAGAGGCGTGCAACATGAGTCCATTGCCGGCGTATATGCCGACGTGGGAGATGTCGGGATAGAAGAACACGACATCGCCGGGCTGGAGGTCCTTCTGATCGACCGGAGTGCCGAATGATGCCTGCTGCGAACTGGTTCGCGGCACATCCATGCCGACCTGCTTGAACGCCCACTGCACCAGACCGGAGCAGTCGAACTGGTTCGGACCGGTCGCACCCCACACATACGGGTCGCCGATACGGGTAAGTCCGGCCGCCAGTGCGCTGGTGCCGCTACCGGGTACCAGGCCCTGCAGCAGGGTGTCGCGGTCGAAGCCGGGTGGGAAGGGGGAACCGACGAGTGCCGACTTCTCGGTGGCCGAGAGCGTGCCCCATGCCGAAACCACCTGGGCGATCGAGCCGGAAAGATCCGCACGCTTGCGTTCCAGTTCGGTGCGGACCTGATCGGCCCGCGTCGACGCGGCACGTGCTTTGTCGTCGGCGGCCTTCGCGACCGCTTCCGCGTCGGCCGCGGCGGTGGTCGCCGACTTGTAGAGGTTGAGCTGATCGGATGTCTTGGCCGAGAGCACATCCAGCGTGGACATCTGATCGAGCAGCTGCTGTGGCGAATTACTTGCCAGCACGGCGAACAGCCGGTTGGTGCGCGCACCCTGGTAGGCGGCGATCGCTGCGCGGTCCACCATCGGCTGGAATTTGCGCACTTCCTCGCGCGGTGTCGGCGACGGCGGTGCTGGCGGCGAGTTTCGAATCGGTTTCGCGTTGGATGGCGAGCTTGGCGTCGAGATCGGCCTGCACGCCCAGCGCTTGCTGGTTGAGCTGCTCTGACTCTCGCGACAGGTCGATCATCTTCTGCACGGCCTCACCGGCTGTGGTCGGCAGCGCGGCCGGATCGGCTCCGGCCGAGTTGCCGCCGTAGAGCGTCGCGGCGAGGACTCCGGTCGCCAGTGCCCCGCCCACCAGACGCTTTGCGCTTTGTCTCCGGTGATGTGCCACAGCCTGCTGTGCCCCGTTCTCTCGTCAAACGATCGGACGCAGTTCCATTTGGTGAGCCGCATTTACCTCGTGAGCTGCGAGAACGAAGGATCGCTTACCCGCAGCGCTGGAAGGTCTCGATTAGGTTACGGAATGGCGTAGGTCCGTGTCCAGTAGGGCACGAAACGATCACGCGCATCGGCCCGCGCCCCGCCCTGTCGAGGGCGGGGCGGAGCTGGTCAGAAGCGACGCGCTCCGGTGGCCGGCATCGACGAGATCGGCGCGATCTTCACCGGGACGCCCGATGTCGACGCGTGGATCACGTTGCCGTCGCCCGCGTACAGACCGGAGTGGCCGCCGCCGTAGAACGACACCAGGTCGCCGGGCCGCAGGTCGTCGAGCGAGACGGGGGAGCCGGCGCCGAGCTGGGCCTCGCTGGTGCGTGGCACCTCCAGGCCCGCCTGCTGGTAGGACCACTTGACCAGCCCGGAGCAGTCGAAGGTGTTGGGGCCCGCGGCGCCGTACACGTAGGGCGAGCCGAGCTTGGTCATGGCGGCGTCGAGCGCGACATCGCCGAGCGTCTTCTGTGGAGCTACGAAAGGCAGCTGCGCGGGCGGGTTGCCGAGCTGGATGCCGGGGATGTCCGCCGGGATGGGAATCTCATTGGGAACCTCGAAGGTTCCGATGCCCGGGACGGTCACCGGCTGAGCCGATGCCGTTGCGGCCGGGAGAATGAACGCGCCGATGGTGGCAGCGCCGACGGCTCCAGCGGCAACGGCACGCTGCGCCTGTCGCTTTACGGTGTTGATCGCCATGATGCGGTACTCCGAATCTGCCCCACGACGCCGTACCCGGTGGTGCGGCGGACTTCGTTTCACCGGCCTTGCGACGCGGCGGAACTCCGTGAGGTCTCGAAAAGGTTACGAAAACATCACGGTGGTTTGTAAAGCCTCGGATATCAGAAATGCCAATGCTCAACAAAAATGCGACATGAGATATGCGAGTTATGTCACAACAATCACGAAACAATAACGACGGGTCGTATTCGGTAGATGTTCGAGCCGTTACGTGGCGCGTCGATGGCGGTGTCCGGGCGACCGTGACGGTCGGATGCTTTACCTTCTAGCCAGGTGGCAGCGGCATGTTGAGTAGTGATAGCGGCTTGATGCCGAGTGGGTCGTCGTTGTGATCGCGACACGCGGTGACGTGCTGCCGACACCGCTTCGGCGCGACCGGGCCCACACGGTCGATTGATTCAGTCCCGATAGAAATGTGATCTGGGTCGCTTTTGCGAATTGAAGATCATTTCGCGGGTAATAGTACGAAATCTCTGCGGATGAATGCGGACATTTCGCGTGTGAAGTCGCGCGGATCGTTCTTGTCGGTCCCTGGCCATACGCTGCACGCCGTGTCCGACCCCGTGCCGCGCCAGGCCGCCGCCAAGCAGCTGGCCTTCGATGAACTCGACACCCCACTGTTCGACACCACCTTCGTGGTGGTCGACCTGGAAACCACCGGCACCAGTCCGGACGGCGACGCGATCACCGAGATCGGTGCGGTCAAGGTGCGCGGCGGGGAAGTGCTCGGCGAGTTCGCCACCTTGGTCAACCCTGGGCACGAGATCCCGCCCGGGATCGTGCAGATCACCGGGATCACCACGGCGATGGTTTATGCGGCGCCACGGATCGAGGCGGTGCTGCCCGGGTTTCTGGAATTCGCCGCGGGCGCGGTGCTGGTCGCGCACAACGCGCGCTTCGATATGGCGTTCCTCCGGGCCGCCGCCGCGCGCAGTGAAACGCCCTGGCCCGTCGCGCCGGTGGTGTGCACAGTGAAGCTGGCCCGCCGGGTGCTGACCCGCGACGAGGCGCCCTCGGTGCGACTCGGACTGCTCGCACCGCTGCTCGGCGCGACTACCCAGCCGACCCACCGCGCCCTCGACGACGCGCGCGCGACCGTCGACGTGCTGCACGCGCTGATCGCCCGTGTCGGCAATCAGGGCGTGCACAGCCTGACCGAACTGCTCGACTATCTGCCGGGGGTGACCGCGCGACAACGCGCCAAACGCGTCTTCGCCGGCGACCTGCCCACCGCGCCCGGCGTCTACCTGTTCCGTGGCCCATCCGACGAGGTGCTCTATATCGGCACCGCGGTGAACCTACGTCGCCGGGTTCGCAACTACTTCACCGGTTCGGAGACGAGAGGCCGGATGAAGGAAATGGTGGCGCTGGCCGGCCGTGTCGATCACGTGGTGTGCGCGCACGCGCTCGAAGCCGGGGTGCGGGAGTTGCGTCTGCTCGTCGCGCACGCTCCTCCTTATAACCGTCGCTCGAAATTCCCCACGCGAGTCTGGTGGATCACCCTGACCGACGAGCCGTTCCCGCGCTTCGCGATCGTTCGTTCGCCGAACCGAGATTCATTAGGCCCCTTCCATTCTCGAATGGCAGCCACCGAGGTTGCGGTCACCGTCGCCGAATACACGGGTCTGCGCACCTGCACCACACGGCTGCCGCGTGCGGGCAGGCACGAATGCCCGCCCGCGGTGGTCGGCGGCTGCCCGGCCGCGACCGTCGGCGGAAGCCCTTCTAATAGAGAGGAATACGCGCCGACCCCGGCAATTGTTCGCGCATTGGTGGAGGGGCATTCCGACAACCCGCTGCGCGCCATGCTCGAATGTATCGAAACACACTCGTGTGCAGAACATTTCGAGGCGGCGGCGCGGCTGCGGGACCGGGTCGTTTCGGTGATGCGCGCGCTGTACCGCACCCAGCGCCTGGCCGCGGTCGCCCGTATCGCCGAGCTGATCGCCGCGCATCCGGACGGCGCGGGCGGATGGGAATTCGCGGTGATCCGCTACGGCCGTCTCGCGGGCGCGGGCAATGCCGCGCGTGGGGTACCGCCTATGCCTGTCGTCGAACGCATTGTCGCCGCGGCGGAAACCGTGATCCCGGCGGGCGGTGACGCGGCGGCCGGTGCGCGCAGGTCCGCCGATCCCGAGACGCCCGATGCTGTCGATATTGCGATGGATATGCCGCCGCTACGCGGTGCGTCACCGGAAGAAGTCGCGCTGATCGTGCGATGGCTCGCGCGTCCAGGGGTGCGGATCGTGCGCACCACCGAGGGGTACTGGGAGCCAGTCAACGGGGCCGGGAGATGGATGGGGTGGGTGGAGGTGGCCGATACTGCGGCACGGTCGAAACCGCCGGAAGAGGAATACGTCGAACGCTCGGGCAACTGACTCGCCCGCGCTCGTTGTGGGTAATCGATTCGCTCGCGCTGGTTAGGCTGACAGCCATGATTACCGCGATCGTCATGATCAATGCCGAGAACGCCCGCATCCCGGAGACCGCGCAGGCGCTGGCCGACACCGACGGCGTCGCCGAGGTCTATTCGTGCGCGGGCGAAGTCGACCTGATCGCGATTGTGCGGGTGCGCGATCATGAGCAGATCGCCGAGGTGGTGACCGACCGGATCGACAAGACGCCCGGCGTCGCCCGCACTATCACCCACATCGCGTTCAAGTCGTATTCCAGCGCGGACGTGGAGGCAGGCTTCTCACTGGGGGAATGACTCAGTGCGGCAGTTGTAAGCGCTCAGCTGTCGCCGAGTGTGTTCGTCAGCTTTACCCACCGATCGAGTAGTTCGGCGGACTTGCCCGCGTCGATCGCGGCGGCGGCGCGCTCGATACCCGCGGCCAGCGCGTCGTGCACATCGACCTCGGGATCGCCGGTGCTCCGCGACAAGTCGTAGGCGACGATGGCGGCGGCGGAGTTCACCAGCACCGCGTCGCGGACCGCGCCGGGGGAGCCCGCGAACACATCGCGGGCGATCCCCGCATTGACCTCGGCGTCGCCGCCACGCAGCGCTTCCAGATCCACCCGGGGGATGCCGAGGCGGGCCGGGTCGATCGTCGTCTCCCGTAGTCGTCCACCGGAGACAATCCACGCGTCGGTGGTATCGGAGGTGGTGATCTCGTCCAGGCCGTCGTTGCCACGCACCACGAATGCGCTCGCACCGCGCTCGGCGAACACCCCCGCGATCACCGCGAGCAGGTCGGGAAAGGCGCATCCGACCAGTCCGGCACGCGGCTGAGCCGGATTCGTCAGCGGGCCGAGCACATTGAAGACGGTCGGAATGCCAATTTCTTTGCGGGCCGGTCCGGCGAAACGCAGCGCGGGATGGAACAGCGGTGCGAAGCAGAAGCCGATACCGACCTCATGCACACAGCGAGTCACCGCCTCTGGCCCGAGGGCCAGCTTCACCCCGAGCGCCTCGAGCACATCGGCGCCGCCGCTCTTGGAGGACGCCGCCCGATTGCCGTGCTTGACCACGGGAACACCGGTCGAGGCCACCACGATCGCGGACATCGTGGAGATATTCACCGATCCGGATCGGTCGCCTCCGGTGCCGACGATGTCCACCGCGTCGCCGTCGACGTGGACCAGACGGGCGTGCGCGAGCATGCCCGACGCCATGCCGGACAGTTCCTCAGGGGTCGGGCCTTTGATCTTGATCGCGACACCGAACGCGGCGATCTGCGCCTGCGTTGCGTTATCGGTGAAGATCTCGTTGATCACCCACGCCGTGTCATCCGCGGCCAGGTCACCGCCATCGGCGAGGGTCCCGAGCACCTGGGGCCAGCTGCGCACGCTCATGGCTTCGCCTCGCTGACGCTCGGCTCCCGCATGATCGTGCGATGCACGGCTGTGCCCGCTGCGCTCCTCATGTCCATTTCTCCCATCACACTGGTTCGCGCACCAGTTTGTCGCCATGCAGCCTAGTGGGCCGGTCCCTATTACCGCTGTTCGGTCGCGGGATCGGGTTGCAGCGCATCCCATCCGTCGGCTGTGCCATTGTGACGCTGTGCCAGCCCGGCCATCCGGGATCGTTCCTGCGATAAATGCAGCGCATCCAATACCTGGACTCGCTGCAAGATCACCTCTTCCAGGCCATCGGGCGATGACGAATCAGTGCGCGGATCAGGCAGGTATCCGTCCTGCGCGGCGATCGCGCATACCTGCTCGCGCTCCTGCGCCGGGATCCGCAGATGATGACGCAACACCGCATCCGCCTCGGACCGCCACCCGGTAGCCCGCGCGAGCGCGGTCGAACTCGCCTCGGCATCGTCGAAACTCGCCGCGACCACGACCAGATCGGCAGCGCTCGGGTCGAGCGGCGCCCGCGCGCCACCGCCGAACAGTCGAACCCACCACCGCGGCGCCACATTCGCCTCCAAGTCTCAGCTTCTACTTACCGTCACCTGCAATGCTGGACACCAGCGCCCGCACCGTCATCACACCATCCCAACCAACACCGAGCGAGTCTTACGAGCGACGTCAGCGGCCGGTTCCCGTCCGAGTGGTCGCAGCGCACGCGACCCGGTCGCAAGTCTCGACCGCTCGGACGCGAACCCTTCGGGACCGCCGACACGCCGAGCCGCAGACTCGGCAAATCAAACGCAGCTGGTCGAAGGCTGTCTGTCTGTGGGATTTCCGATAGGGCACGACGAGTTTCGCACCCGGGTACTTGTGTCGTACTACGACGAGTCATACTTACCCCCGTGACGACCGCAGTAGGGACCCCAGGATCGGCCATTACTCAGCGTGTGCATTCGCTGAATCGGCCAAACATGGTGAGCGTCGGTACCATCATCTGGCTGTCCAGCGAGCTGATGTTCTTCGCCGGGCTCTTCGCGATGTACTTCGTCGCGCGCGCCCAGGCGCACGAGAACTGGCCGCCGGAGCCGACCGAGCTGAATCTGAAGCTCGCCGTGCCGGTCACGGCTGTGCTGGTCGCTTCGTCGTTCACGTGCCAGATGGGTGTGTTCGCGGCGGAGAAGGGCGATGTGTTCGGCTTGCGCCGGTGGTACGTCGTCACGCTGGCGATGGGCACCTTCTTCGTGCTCGGCCAGGGCTACGAGTACATGCACATGGTCCACGAGGGCACCTCGATCGCGAGCAGCGTCTATGGCTCGGTCTTCTACATCACCACTGGCTTCCATGGTCTGCACGTCATCGGCGGTTTGATCGCCTTCGTGTTCGTGCTGATCCGTACCAAGGTCAGCAAGTTCACCCCAGCGCAGGCCACCACGGCGATCGTCGTCTCGTACTACTGGCACTTCGTCGACATCGTCTGGATCGCGTTGTTCGCCACGATCTACTTCGTCCGCTGAGCCAGCTACCCCCAATCTTTTGCACAAGTCGGTTCCGTCTACTCCAAAGGGACACAGATGAGTTCATCTCCCCCGTCAGCGCCAGAGCCCGCCAGCCCCGACAGCGGTAAGGCCAGCAAGACGCGTAAGCAACGCCGCACTCGTCGTCGTATCGCGGGTGGGCTCGCGCTGCTGGTGGGGCTGGTCGGAGCCGGTTTCCTTGCTGCGGCCTTCACGCCGGATCCGCAGGTCGCGACCGCGAACGAGGACCAGTCCGCGTTGATCCGCGATGGCAAGCAGCTGTATGAGACCTCCTGCGTCACCTGCCACGGCGCGAACCTGCAGGGCGTGGTCGACCGTGGTCCCAGCCTGATCGGTGTCGGCGAGGCCGCCGTGTACTTCCAGGTTTCCTCGGGCCGTATGCCGATGGCACGCAACGAGGCTCAGGCGCAGCGCAAGCCACCGAAGTTCGACGAGCACCAGACCGACGCCCTGATGGCGTACGTGGCGGCCAACGGTGGCGGCCCGAGCGTGGTGCGCGAGGCGAATGGCGAGGTGGCTCAGGAGTCGCTGCGCGGCTCGGATATCGCTCGCGGTGGTGAGCTGTTCCGCATGAACTGCGCGTCCTGCCACAACTTCACCGGCAAGGGTGGCGCGCTGTCGTCGGGTAAGTTCGCGCCGCCGTTGGAGCCCGCGAGCGAGCAGCAGATCTACGACGCGATGGTCACCGGCCCGCAGAATATGCCGAAGTTCTCCGACCGGCAGCTGAGTCCGGAAGAGAAGCGCGACATCATCGCCTATGTCAAGAACGCCACCGAAGAGAAGGATCCGGGCGGATACGGCCTCGGTGGGTTCGGTCCCGCGACGGAGGGCCTGGCCATCTGGGTGGTCGGCATCACGCTCGTCGTCGGCGCCGCGATGTGGATCGGATCAAGGTCATGACGGAGAAGGAGCCAAACGACATGGGTCGGCCGGATGAGGGCCATGACGGCATCGAGCCGTCACAAGATGGGGTGACTCCCGCTGTGTCCACGGACCCCACCGAGGAGCAGCTCGACGCGATGTCGCGCGACGAGCTGGTCAAGCTCGGTACCGAGCGTGACGGTGTCGACGTCGCCTACCGGCGCGAGCGTTTCCCGGTCCCGGGTACGCGCGCGGAGAAGCGGGCCGAGCGACAGGTGTCGTTCTGGTTCGCGATCTCCGGTCTCGCCGCCGCGGTGCTGATCGGTGTGTATCTGTTCTGGCCCTGGGAGTACAAAGGCAAGGACGAGGCCGGCAACGCGGCCTACTCGCTGTTTACCCCGCTGGTCGGCCTGAGCTTCGGTATCGCGGTGCTGGTCATCGGCGTCGCGGTCGTGCTGATACGCAAGAAGTTCATCCCCGCCGAGCTGTCCATTCAGGAACGCCACGACGGCAAGTCGCCTGAGGTCGAGCGCCGCACCCTGGTCGCCGAACTCAGTGACGCCCTTGACACCTCGACGCTCGGTCGCCGCAAGATGATCACCCGTACCGCGGGCGCTGGTGTCGGCGTGCTCGGTGTCGGCGCGCTGCTGGTGTTCGTCGGCGGCATGATCAAGAACCCGTGGGCCAAGCGCGAAAAGTCGCCGCTGTGGGTTTCGGGCTGGACCCCCGACTTCCCGGGCGAGACCATCTACATCCGCCGCGATACCGGTCGCCCGGATGACATCGTGCTCGTGCGTCCCGAGGATCTGGATGCCGGCGCGATGGAGACGGTGTTCCCGTGGAAGGAAAAGTGGCGCGGCGACGAGCACGCGACGCTGCAGTCGCTGCGCGGTATCCGCAATGCCGTCATGATGATTCGCCTGCGCACCGAGGATGCGCAGAAGGCCATCAAGCGCAAGGGCCAGGAGAGCTTCAACTTCGGCGACTACTTCGCCTACTCGAAGATCTGCACCCATCTCGGCTGCCCGACTTCGCTGTTCGAGCAGCAGACCAACAAGATCCTCTGCCCCTGCCACCAGTCGCAGTTCTTGGCGACCGAATGGGGTAAGCCGGTCTTCGGTCCCGCCGCTCGCGCACTGCCGCAGCTGCCGATCACCGTCAACTCCGAGGGCTTCCTGGTCGCCAACGGCGACTTCATCGAGCCGCTCGGCCCGGCCTACTGGGAGCGTCGTTCATGAGCTTTGCAGACAAGGCGGTCGCCCAAGCCAACGCGGCGGACGAGCGCTACCGCGCCGCCGCGTTCATGAAGCGGTCGATCAACAAGGTCTTCCCAACCCACTGGTCGTTCCTGCTCGGTGAGATCGCGCTGTACGCCTTCATCATCCTGCTGCTGTCGGGTATCTACCTGACGCTGTACTTCGATCCGTCGATGAGCGAGGTCGTCTACAACGGCGCCTACCAGCCATTGCGTGGCGTGACCATGTCGCGGGCCTATGAGACCTCGCTGGATATCTCCTTCGAGGTGCGTGGCGGTCTGTTCGTCCGGCAGGTCCACCACTGGGCGGCACTGCTGTTCGCGGCGTCGATCATCGTGCACTTGTTCCGCATCTTCTTCACCGGCGCGTTCCGCAAGCCGCGTGAGGCGAACTGGGTGATCGGCTGCTTGCTGCTGATCCTTGCGATGTTCGAGGGCTTCTTCGGCTACTCGCTGCCTGATGACCTGCTGTCCGGTACCGGTCTGCGTGCCGCGTTCTCCGGTATCACGATCGGTGTCCCGGTCGTAGGTACCTGGCTGCACTGGCTGATCTTCGGTGGTGACTTCCCTGGCGACATCATCATTCCGCGCCTCTACATCGCGCATGTGCTGTTGTTGCCCGGCATCATCCTGGCCTTGATCGCGGCGCACGTGGCGCTGGTGTGGTACCAGAAGCACACCCAGTTCCCCGGCCCGGGCCGCACCGAGAACAATGTGGTCGGCGCTCGCATCGTGCCGGTGTTCGCCGCCGACCAGGGGGCGTTCTTCGCCTTCACCCTCGGCATTGTCGGCATCATGGGTGGCGTCATGCAGATCAACCCGATCTGGAACCTGGGGCCCTACAACCCATCTCAGGTGTCCGCGGGTTCACAGCCGGACTTCTACATGATGTGGACCGACGGTATGGCGCGTCTGATGCCGCCGTGGGAGCTCTACCTGGGCCGCTATACGATCCCGGCGGCGTTCTGGGTCGCGCTGATCATGGGTCTGGTGTTCACGGTGCTGATCGTCTACCCGTGGATCGAGAAGCGTCTCACCAAGGACACCGCGATCCATAACCTGCTGCAGCGTCCGCGTGACGTGCCGGTGCGCACCGCGATCGGTGCCATGGCGATCGCGTTCTACGTGGTGCTGACGCTGTCGTGCGTCAACGACGTTCTGGCGCTGAAATTCGACATCTCGTTGAACGCGACCACCTGGATGGGCCGCATCGGGCTGCTCGTCGCCCCGCCGCTGGCGTACTTCATCGCATACCGGTTCTGCATCGGCCTGCAGCGCAGCGACCGCGCGGTGCTCGAGCACGGCATCGAGACCGGCGTCATCAAGCGCCTGCCGCATGGTGAGTACATCGAGGTGCACCAGCCGCTCGGCCCGGTCGACGACCACGGCCACCCGGTCCCGCTGGAGTACCAGGGTGCGCCCGTGCCCAAGAAGATGAGCAAGCTTGGTTCGGCGGGCAAGCCCGGCACCGGCAGCTTCCTACGGGCCGATCCCTGGCAGGAAAGCGAGCAGGCTTTCGAGATCGAGCACGAGGAGGAGCACAGGCAACTCGCCGTGCTGCAGCAGGCACAGGCAGAAGATCAGGGCGGAAAGCAGAGCCACTGATCCTCAGCAAAAGCGAAGGCCCCGAGTCGAATCCGACTCGGGGCCTTCGTCTGCGGTAGGTCAGCGGCGGCGGGCGGATTCGATGGCTTCGAATTTCGCCAGGTTGTGGCGGGCGTCGGCGAGAGCGTCGTGGGCGTCTGGTGGGACGGGAGGTAGTTCGGGGCGGCCGTGGGCATCCCAGTGCTGGCGCAGTTCGTTGGTGTAGCGCGGGAGGGTGCTGGGAAGGTCGACCATCGATCCCCACAGCTGACACAAAACCACGTGGTCATAGGCGCCCACCCAGGCCCACAGTTCCGGTTGTACGGTGGAACGAGGCACCAGGAACTTGTAGAGGTCGTCGCGGATCCGCGCACGACTGCGCCACAGCGGTGAGGACGTCGGCGGCAGCTGCGGCAACACATGCTTGCGTACCCACGGCCCGGCGCGATCGGGGTCGAATTCGGTAGAGACCGCATAGAATTCACGGCCATCCTCACAAACGACACCGATGGAAACGAGGTCGATCGTTGTCCCGTCCTCGATGAATTCTGAATCGTAAAAGTATCGCAACGGGATCGGTTATCTCCTTGGCATCGGATGCGGTCATGGCACGTGTCAACGCGGGCAACCCTATGTCGGCCGAGGGTCGGCGCGCCGCAGGGGTTGCTCGAGGTGGAGATTTGTGTCACCTCAGGTGGGGGGATTTCCACCACTCCGGGTGTCTGTGCGACCGGGCGGTACGTATTCTGAACTGGTGAACTGGACCGTCGACGTACCCATCGATCGCTTGCCGGAACTGCCACCGCTGCCCGCGGCGTTGCGACAGCGACTTGATGCCGCGCTTGCCCGTCCCGCGCTTCAGCAACCGTCGTGGGATCCGGCGCTGGCGGCGGATATGCGCACGGTGCTGGAGAGCGTGCCGCCGATCTGCGTGCCTGCCGAGGTGGAGGAGCTGCGAGTGCAGCTCGCCGAGGTCGCGCGGGGTGAAGCATTCCTGATGCAGGGCGGCGACTGCGCGGAAACCTTCGCAGACAACACCGAGCCGCACATTCGCGGCAACATTCGGACGCTGTTGCAGATGGCTGTCGTGCTCACCTATGGCGCGAGCCTGCCGGTCGTCAAGGTGGCGCGCATCGCGGGTCAGTACGCCAAACCACGGTCCTCCGATACGGATTCGCTCGGTCTCATCTCCTACCGCGGCGACATGGTGAATTCGCTGGCGCCCGACGCGGCGGTCCGCGAGCACGATCCGTCACGCCTGGTGCGTGCCTACGCCAATGCCAGCGCGGCGATGAACCTGGTGCGCGCACTGACCGGTGCGGGCATGGCGGACCTGCACCAGGTGCACGACTGGAACCGCGACTTCGTCGCACAGTCGCCGGCGGGCGCCCGGTACGAGGCGCTGGCCGCGGAGATCGATCGTGGTCTGGCATTCATGTCCGCGTGCCGGGTCAACGATCCCAGCCTGCAGTCGGCGCGGATCTACGCCAGCCACGAGGCGCTGGTGCTCGACTATGAACGCGCCATGCTCCGCCTCAGCGAGAACGCGGCAGGCGAGCCGGTGCTCTACGACCTCTCCGCGCACTTCCTCTGGATCGGCGAGCGCACCAGGCAGCTCGACGGGGCACATATCGCGCTCGCGGAGCTGCTCGCCAACCCGATCGGTCTGAAGATCGGCCCGACCACCACGCCGGATCAGGCAGTCGGGTACGTCGAGCGGCTCGACCCGAACAACGAGCCGGGCCGGTTGACCATCGTCTCGCGTATGGGCAACGGCAAGGTGCGCGACGTGCTACCGCCGATCATCGAGAAGGTGCAGGCCACCGGGCATCAGGTGATCTGGCAGTGCGATCCCATGCACGGCAACACCCACGAGGCGTCCACCGGTTACAAGACCCGTCATTTCGATCGAATCATCGACGAAGTGCAGGGCTTTTTCGAGGTTCACCACGCGCTCGGCACCCATCCGGGCGGCCTGCATATCGAGCTGACCGGTGAGGATGTCACCGAATGCCTCGGCGGCGCGCAGGACATTTCCGACCTGGACCTGTCGGGTCGCTACGAAACCGCCTGCGACCCGCGCCTCAATACCCAGCAGTCGCTGGAGCTGGCGTTCCTGGTCGCCGAAATGCTGCGCTGAGCTGTTTCCGATCCGGCTCGTGCGGCACGGGTTCGTGCCGCACGAGTTGGCTGGGGCCACTGGAAGATTCGGTCATTACTGGCGGTTCACGGTAGCGCGACGATCGACACCGAGGTCCCGGATTCGATATTGGCCTGCGCGGCGGGACTCTGGGAGATCACCACTGAGCTGTCGGACTGCGTCAGCTGACGCACCTGCACCTGCAGGCCGAGACTCTGCAGTTTGGATCGTGCGTCCCCGACACTCTGCCCGAGCACATTGGGCATGCGGATGGCGTTGGACACGATCAGGGTGACGCCATCACCGGACTGCACGGTGGTGCCTGCGGCGGGATCTGTGCCGATCACCTTGTCGGCCTCGATGCCGCGATCGAACTGCATCCTGGTCTCACGCACCGTAATACCGGCATCGGTCAGCAATTTGGTGGCCTCCGCGGTGGTCTTTCCGCGCAGGTCGGGCAGCTTGACCGGCTTCGATCCGTTACTGCGATAGACCTTGACCTGAGCGTTCATCGGCAACACGGTGCCCGCCGCCGGTTCGGTTCGCGCGAGGCTGCCCTTGGGGGCGGAGCTTCCGGTTTCTCCCGAATCGACCGGCTGCAGTCCGGCGTCACGGATGAGCTGGTTGACCCTCGAGACCTCGTCGCCGGATTTCACATCTGGCACCCTCGGTTTGCCGCTGGACACCAACACCGCCACCGTCGACCCCTTGATGACCTTGGACCCGGCAGACGGGTCGCTGCCCACCACACCGCCCACCGGGATCGTGTCCGACGCCTTCTGCCGCACCTCGGTCTCGAAACCGGCGTCGGCCAGCGCGGCGACGGCGCGTTCCTGGTCGAATCCGGCGATCGACGGCACCGGCGAGAATCTTCCGACGCCGAGCCACCAGCCGCCCACGCCGACCACGAGCGTCAAGATCGCCACCGCCGCCACCCATAGCAGCACGGTGCGACGCGAGCGGGAGCGGTCGGAATCATATTCCGGGTAGGGCGAGGGGTGGGCGTGCTGCGAGGTGCGCGGATCGTAGCCGTCGGGTGGGCCGTAATCGCCGTAACGGGGCCGCGGCGCCGTCACCACCTTGGTGTGCTGTACGGCCGGCGGGGTATGCGGGTCAGGATGAGCGGCCGCAGCGGCAGCGGCCTGCTCCGGCGCCGCGAACCGATAGGTGGCGCTGAGATGCTCGGCCGACTCTGTGGGAGCGGGCACCCGATAGGGCGGCAGATCCAACGTGACCGCGATCCCACGCAACGCCGCCGCCATTTCGTTCGCATCGGCGAAGCGGTGCACGGGCTCGCGAGCGGTCGCCCGCATGATCAGCTCGTCGAACTCCGGTGGCACACCCGGAATAAACTGGCTCGGGCTCGGAACATCGTTCTCGATCCGCTGATACGCCACCGACAACGAGGTATCACCGGTGAAAGGCACACGGCCGGTAAGCAATTCGAAAATCAGTACACCGAACGCGTAGACATCGCTTCGCGAATCCGCGGTGCCGCTGGTGACCTGCTCGGGCGCCAGATACGCGGCGGTACCGAGGATCACACTCGCCGAGGTGGTGTTGGCCGCCGCCACCGCGCGCACCAAACCGAAATCGGCGATCTTCACCTCACCCGCATCCGAGATCAGCACATTCTCCGGCTTGATATCCCGATGGATCAGGCCCGCAGAATGCGCCACCCCTATCGCGGCGAGCACCGGCTCGGCGACCGCGCACGCCGCGTGCGGCGGCATCGGGCCGCGCTCACGTAGCAGCTCACGCAGCGTGCCGCCCTCGACAAGCTCCATGATCAGAAACGGATACTCGCCATCCACACCCTGGTCGTACACCGCGACCAACGACGGATGCTTGAGCTTCGCGACCGCACGCGCCTCGAATTCGAACCGCGACAAGAACTGGGGATCGGCCGCGAACTTCGGATCCATCACCTTGATAGCGACCGGGCGGTCCAAGCGAGTATCCACACCACGGAAGACCATCGACATCCCGCCGCGAGCAATCGGCGCATCGATACGGTAGCGCCCTTCCAGAATTTGCCCGATCAAGTGATGTCCTCCGGCTTTCACAAAGTTCTCACCCCTCGCTGCTAGTGCGACAAGCGACCAGCCGCCCCGTGCGGCCCCCACGATGGTATCGGCGAATGCCACCCGGGTGTCTCACGACGTGCGGCCTACGACCGTCTACCGTTATCCCCGTGAGTGCATTTCCCTGCAGCGATGACGTCCTTCCGGAGTCCGTGGTGGTCCTCCCACTGCCGGAGGTGGCAGACCAAATCGGGCTCGCAGTAACCCGGGTTCATCAAATGCTGCGCGACCATCAACTGCTCGCCCTGCGCCGCGACGGCGTGGCCGGCGTCCCCGAACGATTCTTCGACGAGACCGGCGCGGTAGTCAAATCGCTGCCCGGGCTGATCACAGTGATGAAAGACGCGAAGTACACCGACGAGGAAATCCTCGAATGGATCTTCACCGACGACGAGACGCTGCCAGGGAAACCCATCGACGCGCTGCACGGACCGTTAGCACGCGAGGTGTTGCGTAGGGCGGCAGCGGATCCGTTCTGAGGGTTGTGTTTTTGGCCGCTGGCGCGGCTGTGTTGTTTGGCGGCGCCTGCGGGGCTGCGTGTTCGCGGCCCCTATGGCTCGCGTCCGAGGGGTAAATGCTTGCTCCTTCGTCGCTTCGTATTTGTCCCTCGGACGTGAGCCGGGCGCGAACTTTGGGGCTCGGTCTCGCTTCGCTCGGAAGCTGTTGTTGTGGCGAGTGGGTGCGTATGGGGGTTGGTGTGGCACCGGCTGTTTCTGTAGCTGGTTGGGTGCCTGTGTTCGGTAGCTGAGGGGGCTGGATCTTGCTGCGAGACTGTGTCGTGGCGGGGCGCGTGGGTGGGGTTGCGGGGGACTCGGGGTTTGGGTAGTCCAGTGAGGTTTGCTGTGTTTATTGGCCGCTGGCGCGGCGTGTTCGCGGCCCCTAAGGCTCACGTCCGAGGGGCAAATACTTGCTCCTGCGTCGCGTCGTATTTGCCCCTCGGACGCGAGCCGGCCGCGAACTCTAGTGCTCGATCTCGCTTCGCTCGAAAACTGGTGTCGTGGCGAGTGGGCGCGCAAGGGGGCTCGTGCGGCACCGACCGATTCTGTACACAGATAGGTGCTGTGGTTTGACAGCCGAAAGGTTCGGTCTCGCTACGCTCGAAAACTGGTGTCATGGCGAATGGGCGCGTAGGTGGGCTCGTGTGGCACCGATGGTTTCTGTACCCAGTCGGGGGGTGCCGTGCTTTAGCGGTTGGGGGCTCGGTCTGGCTGCGCTCGAAAGTGGGGCGCGGCTCGTGGCGCGTCAGTGGGCTCGTGCGGGGTTTGTTTCTGCGCGGTCAGAGGTGGGGGAGTGTGGTGGTGAATGCGGCGGTGGCTACGCGGAGGCGGCGGTGGGTTGGGACCGTTGCTCGGTGGTTGAAGACGGCGTAGTCGGAGTGTTCGATTTCGTCGAGGATGGCCGCGTAGAGGGTGCTGGCTGTGCGGATGGCGGGGCGGACGCGGGGTTCTAGTAGCTGGATGCCGGGGGCGGCGCGGCGGTAGATGCCGCGGTTGATGGCTATGAGGTTGGCCAGGGCGCGACGGACTCGGCGGTCGGTGTGGCCGGTGCGGCGGCAGTGTGCGAGCAGGTCGTGGTTGACGCCGAAGGCGGCGAGTTCGTCGGCGGGGAGGTAGACGCGGCCGCGATCGAGGTCTTCGGCGACGTCACGGAGGAAGTTGGTGAGCTGGAATGCCTCGCCGAGCGCTGCGGCGGCGGGTTCGGCTTCGGAGACAGGGACAACGGTGCCGAGGACGGGCAACAGTTGCAGTCCGATCGCGGCGGCGGAGCCGCGCATGTAGTCGCGCAGTTGCGCCATCGAGGCATAGCGGTCGCGGTACTGGGGGGTGCCGGGGATGTCCATGCGCATGGCGTCCATGAACGTCCAGAAGTGCTGGGGCGCAATGCCGTAGCGTTCGATGGTGGCGGTGAGCGCGAGCAGGACTCGGTGGCGGTGGTCGTCGATGGGCTCGGACAGGGGGTTGCCTTCGAGTCTGCTGCGCAGCTGTTTCTCGATGCGATCCAGCAGTCCGGCATGGTCTTCGATGCGATAGGCGTTCGCTGTCGGGTCGGAAGTGTCCTGGAGGTCGATGGCCTCGGCGTGGTCGACGATATCGTCGACCATCCTGGCGAACGCGTACAACGCGTGCACCGCCGGTCTTCGCTCGGCGCTCAGCAGGCGGGTTGCTAGAAAGTAGGTGCGGCCGTGTTCGGCGGCGACCTGCCTGCATACGCGGTAGGCGGCGGCTAATTCGGCGGTTGTCGGTTTGGTGCCGGTCGGCCCTGCGCCTGTCATCGACGCGGTGACGGTGCCGGATCCGCCGGGCTGGCTCGCAAACGCAGCGGGTCCACCTTCCGCAGCGACAGCGCCGCCACCACCGCGGCGAAGGTCGCGAGGGCGACGTGCCAGAAGTTGTAGAGCCCGATCGAACCGTCCGGCTGGAACACCAACATCAGCCAGGTGCACAGGCCGACCAGCACCATCAATGTGGTGGTAGACAGCGCGAAACCCGCAGCCAACGCCAGGGGCCAGGAGTAATACCAGGGCAACGCGGCGGGCGAGAGGACAACAATGCCGACGAAGGCGATGACGATGCCGAGCACGGCCTCGCGCTCACTGTGGCGGAACCGCCACCACGTCCACGCCAGCAGCGCCACCAGGGCAACGGCACAGATCATCCTGGTTACTGGTAGCACCGAATCCCGTGTCAACGGCGTTACCCAGGTTGTCGCATGCGCCATGATCGTCGGCAGCGACAACCAATTAACGATCTTCTTCGACCCCGACAACGCGGTTAGCCAGCCGATGCCGACCCCGGCGGCAAGTGAGGCCAGCGCGAACACCACCGCGAATACGCCGAGCCCGAGCCCCGCGATCCTGGCGAACATCATTGCGGGATGCGGCATTTCCTCGCTCGGCCGGGCGGCGTCGGGCTCACCTTCGAGTGCCTGTGTTGCCCCAGGGGAAGCCGCCGCCCGTTCCATCGCCCGGCGCTCTCGTTCATGCAACATCCAGATCCACACCAGGAATGGCAGCGCGATCCCAGCGGTGGCCTTGATGGCGACGCCGATCGCGACGACGACTATCCCCGCAACATGATGCCGCTCCAGCACAAGCGCGATTCCCGCGCACATGAGGCCGACCATGAGCACTTCGTTGTGTACGCCGCCGATGAGGTGGATGAGCACCAGTGGATTGAGCACGGCCAACCACAGCGCGACCGCAGGCTTGCCGCCGAGGTGTTTGGTCAGATATGGCACCGCCCACATCATCAGTGCCAGCCCCGGCAGCATGACCAGGCGCAGCGCGATCGTCCCGGCCACCACGTTGTCGCCGGTGATCGCGGTGATCGCGCGGCCGAGCAGCAGGAAGATCGGACCGTAGGGTGCGGTGGTTGTGGTCCAAACGGGACTCACATTGTCGAGCAGCACACCGGGATTGGCGACCGGGCCGACCTGATACGGGTCGAAACCGTCACGCAACAGCGCGCCCTGCGCCAGATACGAGTAGGCGTCGCGGCTGAACATCGGTGCTGCGAAAAGTAGCGGGAAGATCCAGATACCGACGATCGCGCGCAACTCGTTGAGCGTGACACCCGCGTCGGGTCTGTCCCCGAAGCCGATGGTGGTCCGGCCGAGTCGGACCCACGCGGTGATCATCAGCAGCACGCCGACCCAGATCACGATGGTCGACAGTGCGTAACCGTGGCCGAATCGCAGCCAGGACAGGTGCATTGCCTCGAGGATCGGATCGCGTTCGCGGACACTGCCCGCACCGAATCCGCCGAAGGTGATCATCGCAGCGCCGAAGAACCCGAGTAGCGCGGAGTGCCCCTCTGGGCTGCGGAGGAAATCCGCCGAGGTTCGCATCCACCGCCGGAGTCCGTGCCCGGACGTTGCGCTCATGTCGCGCGCGCTGGGCGGGTAATCCGGCGTGACGGTGTCCGCGAGCGGCGCATGCGTCTCGATGATGACGTCCTCGGTGCCGGTTGCGGCGCTGGTCTCGGGGGGTGGCATGTGGTGTTGTTCCCCCCCGGATTTATGGGCGGCGGTACCGCGAGCGAATAGGTCGGCGTTGAGTTTAATGGTTCGCCGGGAACACTATCCCGGTGGTGCGCGGGGTTTCATCCCGAGTGGGCGCCGTGACGCCGGTAATCCTGTATGCCGCTAGTTTTCCCGACAGCAATGCGGTCGGTACTCCCACACCCGGCGTGGTGCCACAACCGGCGATAACCACATTGTCGCTGGAGCGTGGAAAATTGCGTGGACGAAATGGTCCCGTTTGCCGGAACAGGTGCGCGGCGGAGAATGGCGTGCCCGCCAGCATGCCTTGGTCACGCCAGGTGGACGGGGTGTCGAGATGATCGACGGTGAAGTGTTCGGCGATGCCGTGATAGCCGCGTGATTCCAGCACTTCCAGGAGTTCACGCAGGTAGAACGGTCCGATCCGGTCCCAGTCCAGTGGTGCGGAATCCAGGTTGGGGCACGGTGCAAGCAGCGAGAACGGTTCGTGGCGGCCTTCGGGTCGGTCGATGTGGAGGGCCGGGTCGGTGAGCGCGGGGCGGGTCAGCAGCAATGAGGGATCGCTCATCAGCCTGCCCTTGCCGCGCCCGGTCGCGATCTCGTCGAATGTTCGATCCCATGCCGCACCGAACTCGATGGTGTGATGAGCCTGCACGGGCCAGGTAGCGGCGATCTCGGCGGGAACGGTGCCGTGCGCGACGACGGCCGAGGGCGCGGCACGCAGCCTGCGGCGGCGCACGCCGAATCGCTCGATCGAGCCGAGGTCGGCGGTGAGTACCAGGGCATCGCAGTCGAAGCCGCGGCCGTCGGCGGTCCGGACCCGCTGTGCGCGTCGGCCCGCGTAGTCGATCCCGGTGACCTCGGTGTTCAGCAGTAAGGTGCCGCCCGCCGAGGTGAAAGCGTCGGCGAGGGCGACGGCAATCGCGCTCATCCCGCCCTGGGGGAAATAGACGCCGAGCGAGGTGTCCATATGTGGGATCGCGCCGTACACGGCCAACGCCCGCGCGGGCGGCATACCGGCGTAGAGGGCTTGGAAGGTGAACAGTCGCGCCAGGCGTGGATCGCGCAGGAACTTGCCGACGCGCGGGCCGAGCCTGCCGAACCCGCCGAGCCGCAGCAGTGCCGCGAGCGCGCGACGCTTCGCGGGCTTGCGGACCATATCCAGCGGAGAATCGAAGTTCGTGTCCATGAACTCGCCGAACTCGGCGTCATAGATGCCCGCAAGCCAGGATCGCAGCCGCCGATAGCCACGCGCTTCCTCGGCGCCGCAGGTGCGGGTTACTTCGGCGGCCATGGTCTCCGGGTCGGCGAATACTCGAATGGTGGCGCCGTCGGCGAACTTCGCGTGATAGCTGGGAGTCAGTTGGTGGATCCGCAGCGGCGGTGTGCACGTCTGCGGGGTCTGTCCGACGGCCGCCAAGGCGTGGTTGATCAGCTCCGGCAAGGTCAGCACGGTTGCGCCGGAGTCGATCTCGTAGTCCGGTCCGCGATAGCGGCCCACCCGGCCGCCGGGGTGGTCGGCCCGCTCCAGCAGGGTCACGCTACGTCCGGCGCCGGTCAGATACAGCGCGGCGGCCAGCCCGGATAGGCCCGCGCCGACCACTACTACGCGATCGGTTGGTCCGGCGACGGTCTTCATCTCGTACTCCTTGCCGGGCCGCGACGTCGTCCGGCTGGTTTCATCAGCGGTCAGTGGGGCATCTCACGCCGGGGGGCATACTGGACGCGCTGTGCCCCAATGGTTTTCATGCGTCTGGTTTTCATGCGTCGCTCAGCTCGAGCGCCGGGGACTCATGCGGTGCGCCTGGTCACGGCCAACGCCATGCCACGCAGGTGCTCCTTTGCCGCGGCGGTGGCGGCACTGGATTCGATCGCTGTCAGACCCTGTTCGGTGAGGTCGGCGATACGGCGTTCCACCTCGTCGACGGCGCCGAGTTCGGTGAGCACGACGCGTAGGTGCTCCACCCGATCCGCGGTGAGGTCGGTTCCCAGGCTGGTGCGCAGGAGGGCGGCGGCGGCCGGGTTGGTGGTGTCGGCGCGCCGCAGTGCCTCCGCGACCAGTACGGTCCGCTTGCCTTCGCGCAGGTCGTCGCCCGAAGGTTTTCCGGTGACCTGTGGGTCACCGAAGACACCGAGCAGGTCGTCACGCAGCTGGAAGGCGACGCCGATATCGGTGCCGAAGGTGCGGTATGCCTCGATCAGGCCCGGATCGGCGTCGGCGATGACCGCGCCGAGGTGTAGCGGACGTTCGACGGTATATGCGGCGGTTTTGTAGCGGTTGATCCGCAACGCGGCATCCACCGATTCGTCGCCACCTGCCTCCCCGTTGATGTCGAGCAGCTGCCCGCCGAGTACCTCAGTGCGCATCAGCGCCCAGACCTGTGCGAATCGGGCGATCGCGGCGGGATCCAGACCAGAGGCGTGCACCATATCGTCGGCCCAGGCCAGCGCGAGGTCGCCGACGAGGATGGCGACGCTGGTGCCGTAGTGCTCGGCATCGCCGGCCCACCCGCGATCACGGTGGCGCTGCTCGAAGTCGACGTGCACGGTGGGGAAGCGGCGCCGGGTGCGAGAGGAATCGATGATGTCGTCGTGAATCAACGCGCACGCCTGTACCAATTCCAGTGCGGCACAGGCATTGAGCACTGCGGCGGCTTCGGGTGCGGCCGGATCGCCGCCCGCACCGAGCCAGCCGGTCCAGGCGAAAGCGGGCCTGGTTCGCTTGCCGCCGCGCAGGACGAACTGTTCGAGCGTGTCCGCGGCCTGGACGAAAATCGCGCCGAGCGGTTCGACAGTAGGCCGGCGGGTGCGGAAGAAGGCGGTGAGTGACGTCTCTACCGCAGCGACGAAGGCCGGTGTTCCGGCTCGCAGCGCGGCGTAGTCGGTGACCGGTGCGGTGTCATCGTCGGGTACTCGCGACGAAGACACCCCGGCCTGCGGCGTATCCCGAGGCGGCTGGATACCGGTTCCGGCGGACAGGGGAGCCTCCAAGGTCGTGCGATCCGTGAACTGCGCCGGGCGGGTGTGGCGCGGCGTCGAATGTAATCGGTGCGGGCGGAGCGAACGGATGTTTGCTCAGCGGTGGCGTACATGCCGCCAGGTCGAAGAATACGCGTGTGACCCGAGTAACCCGAGGGGACCGCGACCGTCCACCACTACACTGGACTGGTGACTTTCGATAACGTGCGGCGACGCTCGACCCCTGGCCGGCCGTCCCCGACGCCACCGATCGTCTCTGGTACACCCTCGGTTGTGCAGAGTCTGCGAGTCCATTCGGGCAGCGCGGTGCCGTTTTCCGTCGAGTTCAACCCGCCGCGTGACGCCGCCGCCGAGGCCAGACTGTGGCGTGCGGTGCGGCAGTTCGAACGGATGCATCCGGCCTTTGTTTCGATGACCTATGGCGCGGGTGGGTCGACGCGTGACCGCACGGTCCGGGTGACCGGCGCGCTGGCCCAGGAAACCACGTTGCTGCCGGTGGCGCATCTGACCGCTGTCGAGCACAGCCTCGCCGAGCTGCGCTCGCTGGTCGGCGCGTACGCCGACTCCGGTATCCGTAATATTCTGGTGCTGCGCGGTGACCCGCCCGGCGATCCGCTCGGCGATTGGACCAAACATCCCCAGGGTGTCACCTACGCCGAGGAGCTGGTGCGTATCGTGCGCGACCTCGGTGACTTCCATGTGGGTGTCGCGTCGTTTCCTCAGGGCCACCACCATTCGCCCGATCTGGACAGCGACACTCGCTTCCTGGCCGCGAAATTGCGTGCGGGCGCGGAGTATTCGATCACCCAGATGTTCTTCGACGTCGAACACTATCTGCGCCTGCGTGATCGGGTCGCGGCCTTCGATCCGGTCGAGGGCGCCAAACCGATTATCCCCGAACTGATGCCGATCACCTCGTTGCGCACCGTCGCCCGCGCCGAGGAATTGTGCGGGCGCCCACTGCCGAGCGCCGTGATAGACCGGCTGCACCGTGCGGCAGGCGACACCTCGAACCCCGACCAGGCCGCGGTCCGCGAGGTCGGCATCGAGATCGCCACCGAAATAGGTCAGCGACTCATCGATGAGGGCGCGCCCTGCCTGCATTTCATCACCCTCAACTTCGCGAAAGCGACCAGTGAGGTGCTCAATAATCTCGGTTACGGCGTGACGGCCGCCCCGATCAGCGCCTGAGGGCCGACGGCACGCGAAGCGGCCGGGCCCGAATGATCGGTAAGAGGCAACATCGGGCCACGCGACGCGCCGAGGGTTTGCCAATCGAAATAACCCCTGTTATGCGCATTTGCCGGAGTACTCTCTGACCTCGATCGTGCCGACGTTGAGGAGCCCCGCTCGTGACCGTATTGCGCCGTATCACCACACTCGCCGCCATTGCGACCAGTTCGACCGCGCTGGCCTTTGCCATCCCGGCCGTCGCGACGGCCACACCCGCAGAGCCGGTTCCGGCTGCGACCGCAACCGCCACACCCAATGACCTACTCGGCGTCTATCAATCGGCGCTCGACGCGCTGAAGGCGTTCGGTATGGACCCGTTCCTGTACCCAACGGTCGCGGCGTTCTGCTCGGACTCGAGCACCCTTGGTCTGGTCCCCGCGATCGCAGGTGCCGTCCCCGGCCCGTGGCCGAAGACGAACGTCGCCATCCCCGGCCTCGACCTGACCGCGGTAAAAACCGGCCAGACCATGTTCACCTTCGTGCCCTACGGCATCGGTGCCGACACTTCGACGGTGTCGGGCATGCAGATCGCCTGGCTGAATCTGAGCAACGGCCGCAGCGGCACCGCCGCGATGGGCCCCCTGACGGACATCTTCAAAGCCATGGTGCCACCAGAGGTCCCCCCGGAGGTCCGCCCCCTCGCCGAACGCGCCATCCACGACTTCTTCGCCGCCGCTCTCCCTCTCGGCGGCGTCCGCGCCATCCCCGTAGACACCGGTTCCGGCACAGTCCTGGCCGCAGTCTTCGGCACCGTAGACAACGGCGGCCACCCCTGCTTCTTCCTGCCAACAGTAGGTATTACGTCGGTCCGATAGCACGGCGGTAAGCACCGCCCGCCCGCCGAACAGCAAGTGCCACACCAACATCCTCACCACCGAGCCCGCATCGGTCGAAAGTTCCGACCCGAAGCGGAACGAGACATCGCAGCTGTTATCCAGACGCCCGAGAGTCTCAGCAACCCGCCACGCCGACCGGCGCTGGTCTGAAACCGAAGCGGGTCCCCAACCCGTGACAGTTCAACGTGCCCACTCGCCATGACTGCCGGTGCCGCACGAGCCGCTGAAGTGCCACGAGCCGCACCCCAGTTTCGGGCACAGCCAGACCGAGCCCCCCAACCCCCAAAGCGCAGCCCTAACTGGGTACAGAAACCGTCAGTGCTGCGCCAGCCCCCCACAGGCGCCAACTCGCCAATTCGAGCGCAGCGAGACCGAGCCCCCAACCGCTAAAGCACGGCCCCTGACTGGGTACAGAAACCGTCGGTGCCGCACGAGCCCACTCGCGTGCTCACTCGGCGCGACAACAGTTTTCGAGCGTAGCGAGACCGAGCCTCTCGGCTGTGAAACCACAGCACCTATCTGTGTACAGAAGTAGCCGGTGCCGCACGAGCCCTCTTGCGCACCCACTGGGCGCGACAACAGTTTTCGAGCGTAGCGAGATCGAGCACTAGAGTTCGCGGCCGGCTCGCGTCCGAGGGGCAAATACGATGCGACGAAGGAGCAAGTATTTGCCCCTCGGACGCGAGCCAAAGGGGGCCGCGAACACGCCGCGCCAGCGGCCAATAAACACAGCAAACCTCACTGGACTACCCAAACCCCGAGTCCCCCGCAACCCCACTCACCACACCACCAGCCCCGAGCAACCCAGTCCGCCCCGAACCTCAGAACCGCCAACACCCCGCACCAGCGCCCAAAAACAAATCCCGCCCTTTCCACCGCAACGCCCCCCGCCGCCGCACTTGCCGCGACCGCACCCACAACCACAGATAACCCCCAACAGACACCGGATGCGCAAGCGCCGCAATCACATCCGCAACACTCACACCCCCGCCAACCTCAGTGGCCCGTGCCAGCACCCGCCCCGCCACCGCCGCCCCGTAGCCAACCACCCCGGCCCGCCGTACCGCATCCCGACCAACGAAAGCCGCCACCACGGGAACCCAATACCCCAGCGCCGCAACAGCTCCCACGCCCACGCCCACCGACCCCCCGTAAGCTGACCACAGCCAGCGGGTATACCCCGCCTCGACTTCGGCAGCGCCACAATACATTCGGGTGCTAGCCAGCGCCCCAGCGGCGACGAGCTCGGTGTGGTAACCCGAACGCCGCAGGGCACGAGCGATATCCAGGTCCTCGGTGACACTGGCCGCCACCGTGGCGTGCCCGCCGATGGCCCGGTACGACGCGGCGTCGAGGACCAGAAACTGCCCGCATGCCACGACGGTCGAGGGCCGGGTGCTGCGATTGGCGAGCGAGATCGGCAGTGTCGAGGCCCACGACCAGCACAGCAGCGGTTGCACCAAGGCCTCGGCCACCGATCCCGATCGTTGCCATGGCCACGGCGACAGCAGTGCGACACCGTGGCGACGCAATTGCACCGTCGCGGCGGCGATTGCGTTCGCCGCCAATCGAATATCGGCATCGAGGAACACCAGCGTCGGCGTACGCACCAGCGCGGCCAGCCGAGCGCAGGCCGCGGCCTTGCCGGTCCATCCGGGATCGGGTTCGTTCTCGCCGCGAATCACCGTGAATCGTTCATCGCCCGCGATGGCCGCCGTGGCCGCGCCGAGGGTGTCGTCGTTGGAGGCGTCATCGAGGATCAACACTCGCAGTTCCGGCACGCCTACCTGGGCACGCAGATCAGCGATCAGCGCGGGGAGCCGTGCGGCCTCGTTCCGAGCGGGCACGCACACCGTGACCGGCTCGGCGTTCGTCGCGGTCTCGGAGAGTCGAGGAATGGTCACCCGGTTGTACAGCGCGATCGCCGCGCCGAGTAGCGCGATACCGGTGCCTGCGCGAGCCACCGTCACGGCGATCGGCCTGTCGAACGCTGACCTCAAACCTGCTGCCGTGGTCGCCGCATGCTGCTGAAGGAGAATCCTTCCGGCGCTCCGGGCGGTGCCGGGTTGCGATTTATGTACGCCAGCGCCGCGATGATGGCGGCCACGGCGAGGGTGATGCCACCGACGATGCCTGCCCAGCCCGCGAACGAGCGGGTGTTGGGGTCGGCGTAGCTGACCTCGGCGCGCAGGTTGGTTACATCGCCGGGCGGCAGTTTCCACGACACCGTCGAGTCGTCCTCGCGGTTGCCGTTGGTCTTGGCGACCCGAGCCGGGAACGCCACGACGAACTGTACGTCCGAGCCGTGCGGGGGTACCGATTTCAGATCGACCCTGCCGTTGAGGCTCACCAGGTCACCGGTGCGCTGGAACTGCAGGTTGAACATGCCCTGTGTCTGTTCGGACATGCCGCCGAGTTGGGAGACCTCGCCGAAGGAGAGATCCTCGAAGAAGACTTTGCTGCCCACGTAGCCGTCTTGGCTGTAGGGCTCCACGCGCACCTTGGCGGCCAGCGCATCGGGGGCTTTCAGCTGCGGGCCCTTGTCATTGGCGTCCGCGGGCACGACCGCGGCCACGATTCGCCCGGATACCCGATCATTGGACGACACGCCCATCGAAACCTGTACGCGTAGGCAGCCCGCGAGCACGGGGACCAACAGCGCCGCCAGCAGAACTGCGGCCGCTATCCGGGTCCTGGGACGGGGTGAGCGCGACGCCGATATTGTCGGCGCGTCGGGTGTTGTGGTGAGAGGGCTCGGCTGCACGGCTCACATCGTGCCAGGCCGTCGGCTCGGATGGGTACACGACGGGCGGAACCGCTGCCGCCCGAGTTCGTGCCGAGCCTGTACGAGCCACACCACCAGCGGTATCCCGAGAATCCCAAGCCCGACCGCGCCGTAGCGGGCCGATGCGGGCAGACCAAGGAACACGGCGTGTGCGAGGGCGGATCCGAGCCATGTCCACAGAAACACCACGACCGGCACCACGGTTGAGCCGGTGTGCGCGGCGGTGCGATCCCAGATCGTGAGCGCCAGCGCCATCACCGCCGCCACCGCGAACCATCCCAGGTAATTGGTGTACGGAATCTGCGCCAGCCCGGGCAGCCCCGAATCGGCGTCGGACCAATTCCACTGTCCGTCGGTAACCATTTGCGGATCCAGAAAAAGATCCCATCCCACCGCCCCCATGGCGGTGAGTCCGATTCGCACGACCGCCCGCCGTGTCGACAAGCCCGCGACAACCCAGATCGGGTACAGCCCGCCGGTCCAGGCCAGCGCGACGACCAGCGGCACCCCGGCAATCGCTGGACCGAGCCGATCCGTCGCGTATGTGTAGCTTCCGAACGGGAATCCTGTTGCCGTGCCGACGATTTCGGAGAGCAAACCGAGACCCGATACGATAGCCAGGAACCCAGCGGCGTAGTGCGCCCCGCGCGTCACCACCGCGTGCGCGAGGGCCGTCGCCACCGAGAGCAGTACGACGACGACGGTGATCCGATCCCGCGCCGCGCCACTGCTCAGCGGATAGCCGATCTGAGCGGCAATCAGCAGAATCATGCACGCGGCCGAAATCGCCTGCCACACACGCGAGAACATCCGGTTCGCTTCGATCGAGTCCGTCATCGCTTGCGCAGCAGCGGAAACCGATTCCGTCGCTGATCACGCAGGACGAGCTGTGCCGCGCTGCGGCCACTCGCCCCGGATACGCCGCCACCCGGATGCGTCGACGCGCCGGTCAGATACAGGCCGGGCGCGCCTGGCACCCGCTGCCCGGACAACTCCGGCAGTGGCCGCCACATCATCATCTGGTCGAGGGACATCTCGACGTGCATTACATTGCCGCCGCGCAATCCCATCTCACGCTCCAGATCGACCGGTGTCTGCACAAATCTTCGTACGATAGATTCCGCGAAACCCGGTGCATAGGAATCGACTTCGGCAATAATGCGGTTGGCCTCGCGGTCTGCGTGGTCGGCCCAGTCGCTGCCGTCAGCCAACTGATACGGATGCCATTGCGCCCACAGTGAGAGCTGATGCTCGCCGGGCGCCGCGATGGTCGGGTCCAGTGCGCTGAAACTCATGGCCAGCACGACCGGGCGCGGCGGCAGGTCCCCCGCGAGGGCGGCGCCGTGCGCGAGCCGCAACTGCCGACGATCGGTCACCAGAAACTGCAAGCCGCGCGCGGATTCGTCGGTCGAGCTGCCAGGGTAGTTGGGCAGCGAGTCGGTGGCCAGCCGCACCACCATGCCGGTTCCCGGGCCGACTCGAATTCGCCGCTGCCAGTCGTCGAGTACGGAATCGTCGAATCCGCCTTCTCGAAGCAGATCCAGGGTGGCCAGCACGTGGGTGCCCGCTATTACGGTGTCCGCGTGCAGGTTTCGGCCGGTCGCGGTGCGTACCCGCCATCCGTTCCCGGCCCGTTGCAGAGCGGTCACCGCATCGCCCGCCGTCACCGTGGCGCCATCGGCACGCAGCCGGGCGACGAGCGCCGCGGCCAGCGCGCCACTGCCACCGACGGCGCGGCCGGGCGGCAGGGTGTGCATGAGGGCGGCGAACCCAACCATCGGTGCGGTGCCCGGTTCGGACATGGGCGGGCCGGACTGGGCGCCGAACCAGGCCAGAGACGCTTTGAGTCGCTCGTTGTCGAAGTAGCGATCCAGCAGGGCATCTCCGGACTGCAGGAACTCCCGCGACAGCGCGCTGCTACCGCCGCGCGCGTCCAATCCCCAGAACGAGCGCAGTAGGTGGCCGGGCGTGGGAGTTCCGCCGAACGCGCGCATCACCCGCGCGGTGCGCGGTCCCCAGACCTCGACGAAGCGCCGGTAGGCGGCCGCGTCGCGGGTGCCGCACGCCGCGGCGATGGACGCGCAGGTCCGGTCGATATCGCGATGGAACACGATCGGCGTGTCGCCGCCGGGCCCGCTTGGCGTGAAACCCCAAGGGTCGCAGTCGATATAGCGCAACCCGAAGCGCTCTAGCTCGAGGTCCTCGATGATCCCGGTGTGGCGCACCATGATGTGCGCGGATGATCCCCGATCGACAAGATGTCCGGGAAAACGCTCGACGGTCGACACGGCGCCGCCCAGCACCTCGTCGCGCTCGAGCACCTCGACGCGGTGACCGGCACGCGCCAGATAGCAGGCCGCGACCAGCGCATTGTGACCCGAGCCGATAACAAGAACCGTCATGTGGCCCGCTCGGCCGCGTCGGCAGACCCGACGTCCGGCCCGATCACATCGGCAGCCGTCGGCCGAGAATGGCGAACGGGCGGGTATCGCCGGCGAACACGAAATCCCGGACCACGTCGGTGAATCCCTGCCGCCGGTACAATCTCCAGGCGCGGTTCTCCTCACGTTCGACCTCCGGTGTCGACAGCAATACCGCGCGTTCGGGGCGGTCCTGCAGCAGCCTGGTCAGCAGGGTCGAGCCGATGCCGCGGCCCTGTGCGGCCGGGTGCACATGGAGTTCGGTGAGTTCGAAATAGTCCGAAAGCAGGTCGCGCGCTGAGTGTTCCGGCCAGCCCGACCGGCGCATACCGCTGTGTACCTGTTGATGCCACCACTGGTGTGCGGCACCACGATAGCCATACGCGATCGCCACGATGGGTGCCGATCGAAGGTCGATATGCCCGGAATCGTCGGGCACGACGGCCGCGACCGCCTGCCAGCCGGAGCGGGTGGTGTGCTCGGTCCACATCGGCGCGCGGTACTGCTCGGTGCCGCGCGGATAGTCCATGGCCGTGACATACACGGCCAGAGCATCGTGCAGCCGGGAGCGCAGGGCCGTGACCGAGAGGTCGACGACGACGGGTGCGGGGGTGTGATTGGGCTTGACGGCAGTCATGGCTCTCGTCGGGCCGCTGTGGCGCGGAAGTTTGTCGGTGGGTGTCTCTATATTCAATCTCAATTCAAACGTTCGAATATCCGTTCGATTCGCGCGGTGGGTGAGAAGTTCGATCCAACGCAACCAATCGGCAGATGTGCGATTGCGGAGGGATGGGGAGATGTCTGGTCGGACCGAACACCCGGGGCAGCCGGGTCGAGCGGGAAAACTGCTGCAAAAAGCGGACGGCCTGTTGATGCAGGCGGCGGGTGAGGAGGATCCCCGAGAGCGATTCCGGACCGCGTATCTGGCGGCGTTGCGTGGCGCGGGCTCGGTGCTCGCGTTCACCGGGGCTGACGCCGCGCCACGAGCGCGTTCGCGCAATGCGTGGGTGTTGTTGCAGCGTGCCGCGCCCGAGTTCGTCATGTGGGCTGACTACTTCAGTGCGCGTTCGCAGACGCGGGCGGCGCTGGAGGCCGGGCTCGACCGCGATATCGATGACCAGCTGGCCGACGAGTTCTGTTCGCGGGTGGGCGCATTCCTGCACGACGTGGAGGATCTCATCGATGCCGGCGCGCGATTGCGCCCTGCTCCGGGCTGGACCGGAGGCATGACCGCATAGTTATCGGCGCGTCGGCGAGTTGTCCGGTCTTCGCCCGGTCGGGCGCACGCGGACGACGGACTTCGTTCAGCTGTACCCATTAGGTGGTACGGCCCTCATCGAACTCGTATCATTGGTGTCAGATAGCCGCCAAGGTCGGCTATTTGTCGCCTACCCGGAGGCGACCAGCCAAGTCCTAGTGCCGGGGGAGGTACCGTGCCACTCTCCGAGCACGAGCAGCGCATGCTCGAACAAATCGAGAGCGCTCTCTATGCTGAGGATCCGAAGTTCGCCTCGTCCGTCCGCGGCGGACGTCTTCGCTCGACCTCGAGTCGTCGCAGACTCCAGGCCGCAGCCCTGTTCGTCCTTGGTTTGTTTTTGCTCGTCGCCGGCATTGCCGCTCCGGTGAAGCTCGGCGACTTTCCGATCATCAGCCTGATCGGATTTATCGTGATGTTCGCCGCTGGCGTGCTCCTGCTGCTCGGCGGCTCGAAGGGTGTGGCCAAGGGGGACCACCGGTCGGGCGATGCCCCGTCCGGTGGCACGAGCGGCGGATCGAGCGGACGTGGGCGTCAGCGCAAGTCCGGTGGTTTCTCCGAGCGTATGGAGGATCGATTCCGGCGACGGTTCGAGCAGGAGTAGCTCGCTCTTAGCCGCATTCTGATCGGCACCCGCATAACACATGGCGACGCCGCACCGAAACGGTGCGGCGTCGCCATGTGTTATGCGAAACGCCGAGCCATCGGACGATCTTTCGGCCCGGTCTCCGCAGTGCCCCACATCGCCCCACCGAGTTCCCCCACTTTCACCCCATTCATCCCCTGAGTGGGGTCGCACCAGGGGGTTTGCTGGTTGTTGTCGGACGCCCGCTGTGTCGGTCGGCCTGTGTGGGCCAACACGCAAAATCCTCCCCACCGTGGTGATAGCTGGGATGACCTGCGGAATCGTTGAGCCGGGGATCCAGATCACCTCGAGTTTCGATTGAAAGTGGGGGAAAGTGGGGTAATGTGGAGCGCGCACTACAGGGAAGTCATACATCCGAGGTGGTCGTACTCTCCGCGCAGGCGGGGTGGATCCAGGAGGTGTCGAGATGTTTCTCGGTACCTACACACCCCGGATGGACGACAAGGGGCGACTCACGTTGCCTGCGAAATTTCGAGACGATCTGGCGGGAGGGTTGATGGTCACGAAGGGTCAGGACCACAGCCTTGCCGTGTACCCCAAGGATGAGTTCACCGCGCTCGCTCGTCGGGCCGCGGCGGCATCTCGAAGTAATCCGCAGGCTCGCGCGTTCGTCCGGGCACTCGCGGCCGGAACGGACGAACAACGTCCGGACGCACAGGGCCGGATCGTGTTGTCGGCCGATCATCGTCGCTACGCGAACCTTTCGCGGGACTGCGTCGTGATCGGATCGGTCGACTTCCTCGAGATATGGGATAAGCAAGCGTGGGAGTCCTACCTCGCCGAGCATGAGGAGGACTACGCGGACGCGAGAGACGAGTCGCTGGGCGGAATCTTCTAACCACGCGAACGAGTGCCACGCGGCCTCTGTCCGGACGTGGACCCTGACGTACTTCCCCGACGCCAGGTGCCGTGTTTCGGGCAGAGACCACGCGGCATTCGTATTTCGAAAGCAGCTGTGTAACAACGCGACCCGTGTCCGATGGTCGGGCATCCGTCCGGCGAGCGCTGGCGGGTAGTGCAGGCGACGATGCGAGGCAGAATCCCGGGAGGTCGAGGTGAACCGTGAACAGCACGGTCCCCGTCATGTACCGGTTCTGCTGCGGCGAGCCGATGAACTCCTCGGTCCCGCGCTGAGCGAGCCCGGCGCGGTCTATGTGGACGCGACCCTCGGGCTCGGTGGACATGCCGAGCATTTCCTGCGCACCTATCCGGGGATCCGTCTCGTCGGGCTGGATCGCGACACCTCGGCGCTGGCCTTGGCCGCGCAACGGCTGAAGCCGTTCGAGGACCGAATCACGCTGGTGCACACCAGGTATGACGGCATCGCCGAGGCGCTGCGCGAGGCGGATCTCGATTCGAGGGGTTCGGTGAGTGCCATTCTGATGGATCTGGGGGTGTCTTCGATGCAGCTCGACGAGGCTGATCGCGGCTTCGCCTACTCCGTCGACGCGCCGCTGGACATGCGGATGGATCCGACGACCGGCCTCACCGCGGCCGACGTGCTCAATACCTATACCCACGGCGAGCTGGCCAGGGTGCTGAAAACCTATGGGGAGGAACGCTTCGCGGGCCGGATCGCCAGCGCGGTAGTGCGCCGCCGCCAGCAGAAGCCCTTCACCACCAGTGCCGAACTGGTCGAGCTGCTTTACACCGCCATCCCGGCAGCGACCAGGCGGACCGGCGGACACCCGGCCAAGCGCACCTTCCAGGCGCTGCGCGTTGAGGTCAACCACGAACTCGATTCGCTGCGCGCCGCATTGCCCGCGGCTCTCGATTCACTGCGGGTCGGTGGACGGATCGTGGTGATGTCCTACCAGTCGCTCGAGGACCGGGTGGTCAAACAGGAGCTCGCGCCGCGTACAACATCGCGTACCCCGGTGGATCTACCGGTCGAATTGCCCGGCATGGGACCGGAATTCAAGCTGCTTACCCGCGGCGCCGAGAAGGCGACGGAACAGGAGATCGAAGAAAACCCGCGTGCGGCACCCGTGCGGATGCGCGCCGTAGAGAGAATCCAGGAGGTCTGATGAGGTATCGACGTGAATCGCTCGTCAGGCCGATCGGATTCGGTTGTCCCGCTGCAGCGGAGGAGGCGAATTCATGAGTGTTCGGACGCGCACCGTCGAGGCGCCGGGCCGGGTCGCCCGCCGCGTTCAGGCTGCCGAGCGGGTGAAATCCGGTGCGGCGCAACGAGCTTATGCCCGCCGTCGGGTGCGTGCCGAGCAGCTCGACGACACCCCGAAGCTGCCGCGTCAGCGGGTGTCGGGCATGGCGACCCGAATTCCATTCGTGGTGGCCATCATTGCGCTACTCGGCTGCGGCCTCGCGGTCACGCTGCTGCTGACCACTCGTGCCGCGGAGGATAGCTATCAGCTCGGCGATGCCCGGACGGTCAACCGGAAGCTCTCCGAGGAGCGGGCCGCACTACAGCGTGAGGTCGAGGCGGCCGATTCGGCGCCGGAACTCGCGGCTCGCGCGCGTGAACTCGGCATGATCCCGGCCAAGGATCCGGCACGCATTGTGGTGGCTCCGGATGGAACCGTCATCGTAGTCGGGAAGCCCACTCCGGCCGAGGGGCCACCGGTGCCGCCGCTGAACGGTGCGCCACCCGCGCCGAGCGCCGCGCAGCCCGGCCATGTCCTGGCACAGGGGGAGCGGGTGGTGCCGGTACCCACCTCACGTCCGCGGTCGGCACCAGGCCAGCCGAACACAGTGCTGGCCAATGGGACGCAGGGACATACCGCCGCACCGGCCCCGACCGACGCGGTGCCCGTCGCCGCGGGCCCGGCACCCGTGCCGCCGCCTGTCGTTCCCGCGCCGATACCGCAGATACCGGTGGCGCCCGCGCCGGTGGAAGCACCGGCCTCGGTCGAGACGCCGCTACCCGCCGCACCGGAGATTTCGGCATTGGAAGGTCAGGTGCCCGAGGCTCCGGCACCGGAAGGCGTGGCCGCACCGGAAGCCCAGGCGCCGGAAGGTCAAGTGCCGCCGCAGGCGCAAGCTCCCCAATCACCGGCTTCGGAGCCGCCGCAGGAGCCGGCAGCGCCCGATGGAGGGGCGCAGTGACCAAGACCAGGCCCGCGCCGCGCAAGCGACGCGGGCCGAATCCATCTGGCGCGTCTAAACCGAAGCGCCGGACGAAGCGGACCGCCGACGGACCGTTGCGGCTGCGCCTGGGTGTCGGTCGGGTCGTGATGCTGGTCGCGCTGGTGGTTGTGGCCCTGCAGCTGTTGTGGTTGCAGAGCATCGCCGCCCCCGGTCTATCCGCACAAGCGGCCAGCCAACGCACCACTCATGAGCCGGAGGCGGCCACCCGCGGACCGATTACCGATCGCAACGGCAAGTCGCTGGCTTTCACCGTCACCGCCAAAGCGCTGACCTTCCAACCGGTGAAAGTCCGCAAGGACCTGGCGGACGCAAAAGCCAAGAGCTCGAAGGCGCCCGATCCCGACGAGCGGCTGAAGGCAATCGCGAAGACCATTCATGAAAAACTTGGCAAGGCTGGGCCCTCTGAATCCGATCTGCTCGAAAACCTGCGCAGCGACAAGACATTCGTCTATCTGGCACACCGGGTCGACCCGCGTATCGCCTCCGATATCACGACGAAGTTCCCGGAGGTAGGAGCCGATCGCGAGGACGTACGCGACCATCCGGGTGGATCTCTCGCCGCTAACGTTATCGGCGCCACCGGGTGGGACGGCCACGGCCAGATCGGACTCGAATCGTCGATGGATGCGGTATTGGCGGGCACCGACGGGTCGCAGACCTACGATCGCGGCTCCGATGGTGCGATCATTCCCGGTAGCTGGCGCGACAAGCAGTCCGCGGTGAACGGCAACGGCGTGGAACTGACCATCGACTCCGATCTGCAGTACTACGTACAGCAACAGGTGCAGCAGGCCAAGGAGATGTCCGGCGCCAACTCGGCCTCCGCTGTCGTGCTCGACGCCAAATCCGGTCAGGTGCTGGCGATGTCAAACGACAATACGTTCAACCCGCAGCTGGGTCCGGAGCATTGGGGCTCCGCCGAACTGAATAATCCCGCGGTGCAGAACCCGTTCGAACCGGGCTCGGTCAACAAGATCGTCACCGCCGCCGCGGCCATCGAATACGGATTGACCAATCCCGATGAGGTGCTGCAGGTTCCGGGTGATATCCGGATGTCGGGCGTCACCGTCAACGATGCGTGGGCCCATGGCGTCGCGCCGTATACGACCACCGGAATCTTCGGCAAGTCGTCCAATGTCGGCACATTGATGCTGGCGCAGCGGGTGGGGGAGGATCGGTTCGCGGACATGATGAGCCGTTTCGGTCTCGGCCAGCGGACCGGCGTCGGACTGCCGGGCGAAAGTCCGGGCCAGGTGCCCGCCAGGGATCAGTGGTCCGGCGGCACCTTCGCGAATCTGCCCATCGGCCAGGGGCTTTCGATGACCACGCTACAGATGACGGCGATGTACCAGGCGATCGCCAATGACGGTATGCGGATTCCGCCGCGCATCGTCAAGGCCAAGATCGCCCCCGATCTCACCCGCACCGAGGAGTCGCAGCCCGACGGTGTCCGGGTCGTGAGCCCGCAGACCGCGGCCACCCTGCGTACCATGTTCCAGGCAGTGGTGCAGAAGGATCCGATGGGCGTGCAGATGGGCACCGGCAGTCCGGCCGCTGTCGAGGGCTATCAGGTCGCCGGCAAGACCGGTACGGCGCAGAAGGTCGATCCGGGTTGCAACTGCTATTCGACGTCGTCGTACTACATCACCTTCGCCGGGATGGCGCCCGCGGACAACCCGCGCTATGTCATCGGCCTGATGCTCGACGCGCCGATACGCAGCTCCGACGGCAGCGGTGGCGGCTCGGCCGCACCGCTGTTCCACAACATCGCTTCGTGGGCGTTGCAGCGCGACCGCATCCCACCCTCCACGGAACCGGCCAGGCGGTTCGTTCTGCAGGCTCCGTAGCAATGTGTGAGCCGCGTTGTCCGGGCGTGAGTCGACGTCGGTAATCTGACTCGTCGTTATCGAACCCAATTCGTCCCTGTCCGAGTAGTCGCGTCAATTCTCGAGAGGAGCCCCGTGCCCGCGCAGTCCAGCCCGCACGCGCTCCGGCCGACCCAGCCGCGGTCGACCCCGCTATCCACCGTGCTGGAGTTGACCGGCGCAAGCACGTCAGGAGTTGTCCCGGCGGAGGTCCAGGTCACCGGTATCGAACAACGCTCGAACGCGGTGGCACCAGGTGATCTGTTCGCCGCGCTCCCCGGCGCGCGGGCCCACGGTGCCCGCTTCGCGCGTGAGGCCGTCGAACGCGGTGCGATCGCGGTGTTCACCGACGCGGCGGGCGCGAAACAGGTCGGCGACCTCGGCGTGCCGGTGCTGGTGCGCGAATCGCCACGTGCGGCACTCGGCGAGCTATCGGCCGCGTTGTATGGCAATCCGTCGCACCGGCTGCGCATCGTCGGCATCACCGGCACATCTGGGAAAACCACCACCGCGTATCTCGTTGAGGCGGGATTGGCCGCCGCCGGTCTGTCCACCGCATTGATCGGCACCATCGAGACCAGGATCGGCGGCAAGCGGGTGCCGAGCGCGCTGACCACCCCGGAGGCGCCACAGTTGCATGCCATGTTCGCACTGATGGTCGAACAAGGGGTGGACGCGGTGGTGATGGAAGTGTCCAGTCACGCGCTTGCACTCGGCCGTGTCGATGGCGTGCGCTTCGCCGTCGGCGCCTTTACCAACCTGTCGCAGGACCACCTGGACTTCCATGCCGACTTCGAGGACTACTTCGCCGCCAAGCGCAGGCTGTTCGAGCCCGAGTCGCCGATCGCCGCCCGCACCGCAGTGATCTGCGTCGACGACGAGTGGGGACGGCGACTTGCTGCCGATCTCGCGGGCCCGGTGACAGTTTCCACCGGCGAGACCGTGGCGAGCACCGCAGACTGGCGTGCCGAGGGCGCGGTGACCGTGGCCGGAGGCGGGCAGGAATTCACCGCCGCCGGACCTGAGGTGAACATCGATGTGCGCCTGCGGCTTCCGGGCCGCTACAACATCGCCAACGGGCTTCTCGCGGTTGCCGTGTGCGCCGCGGCGGGCGCCGATCCCGCCGTTGCCGCCCCCGCGCTCGCGACCGTCGATGTGCCCGGCCGCATGCAGCGGGTGGAACGCGGCCAGGACTTCCTCGCCGTCGTCGACTATGCACACAAGCCCGCCGCCGTTGAATCGGTGATCGCTACGCTGCGGGGGTACCTCACGGCCGCCGCGACGGAAGAAGCTACCGGGCGTCTGGCCGTGGTCGTCGGCGCCGGCGGCGACCGCGACGCGGGCAAGCGTCCGCTCATGGGCGCGGCCGCGGCGTACGGTGCGGATCTGCTGATCATCACCGACGACAATCCGCGTACCGAGGATCCGGCGGCCATCCGTGCGACCATGCACGCGGGCGCGCAACAGATCCCGGCGGCGCGGCGCGGCGAGATCCGGGAAATCGGCGATCGTGCCGAGGCCATCGCCGCCGCCGTCGACTGGGCGCGTCCAGGTGACGTGGTGCTCGTCGCGGGCAAAGGACATGAGGCAGGGCAGGAGATCCAGGGTGTGAAGCATCCGTTCGACGACCGCGACGTGCTCGCGGCGGCACTGGAGCGGCGCCTGGGGAGCGACCAGACCACCACACAGCAGCAAGCACAACGAAGTCCGCAGAGTTCGGACGCGGAGGACTTGACGGTTTCATGATCGAAATGACACTGCGGGAGATCGCGGATGTCGTGGGCGGCACGCTGCACGACGTACCCGACCCGGAGGTGACGGTAACCGGTTCGGTCGAATTCGATTCGCGCCGAATCGGTTCCGGTGATTTGTTCCTCGCTGTTCCCGGCGAGCGTTCCGACGGCCACGACTTCGCGAAGACGGCGGTCGCCGCAGGCGCGGTCGCGGTGCTCGCGGCGCGCCCGGTGGGTGTGCCCGCCATCGTCGTCGCGCCGAGCACGGGTGCGGTCCCGGCGAGTTCGGTTGCGCTGGCTCATGATTCGGACGGGTCCGGTGCCGCGGTGCTCGCCGCGCTCGCGGCACTGGCACGCGCGAGCGTCGAACGGCTCAGTGCGACAGGCGGACTCACTGTCGTCGGGGTCACCGGGTCCTCCGGTAAGACCTCGACCAAGGATCTACTCGCCGCCGTGCTCGCGCCGCTGGGGCCGGTGGTGGCGCCGCCCGGATCGTTCAATAACGAACTGGGTCACCCGTGGACCGCGCTGCGCGCCGACGCGGGCACCCGCTTCCTGGTGCTGGAACTGTCCGCGCGCGGTCCCGGCCATATCGCGGCACTCGCACGGGTCGCGCCGCCGCGCATCGGTGTCGTGCTCAATGTCGGCACCGCGCACCTCGGTGAGTTCGGCAGCCGTGCGGCGATCGCCGAGACCAAGGGCGAGCTGGTCGCGGCGCTGCCGTCGGATGGTCTGGCGGTACTCAACGCCGACGATCAGCAGGTCGCCGCGATGGCGACTCGCACCGACGCCAGGGTGCATACGGTCGGTCAGGCCGAGCGCGCCGATATCCGAGCCACCGATGTCCGGCTCGATGACCAGGCGCGCGCGGGTTTCACCCTGAATACCCCCACCGGAAGCATTCCGGTGCAATTGGCCGTGCACGGCGAACACCAGGTCGGCAATGCGCTTGCCGCAGCTGCGGTAGCCCTGGAATGCGGTGCCGACCTCGACACCATCGCCGCCGCGTTGTCCGGTGCGCGAGCTGCCTCGGCCCGGCGGATGGATGTCACGACCACCGCGGTGGGCGTCACCGTCGTCAACGATTCCTATAACGCCAACCCGGATTCGGTGCGAGCCGCGCTCAAGGCACTGGTGACTATGTCGCGTGCGGGCACCGAGCCACGCCGCAGCTGGGCGGTGCTCGGCGAGATGGGCGAGCTCGGCGAGGAGTCGGTGATCGAGCACGACCGCATCGGACGTCTCGCCGTGCGCCTGGATGTGGACCGCCTGATCGTGGTGGGGACGGGCAGGCCCTCCCACGCGATGCATCAGGGAGCGGTGATGGAAGGCTCATGGGGCGAGGAGTCGATTCTCGTACCCGATATCGGCGCGGCCATCGCGCTGCTCGACGACGAGGTCGAAACGGGCGACGTGGTGCTGGTCAAGGCATCGAAGTCGGTGGGCCTGTGGGAGGTCGCCGAGCACCTGACCGCGGCAGGGCCTGCGGGCGAGGGTAGTGGTAGCACGGAGGCAGCGCAGTGAGCGAGACAACCGTTGGTCGAAGTAGCGAGGCGCGGTCATGAGACAGATCATGTTCGCGGCGGGGATCGCGTTGGCGGTGTCGATCCTGTTGACGCCGTTGTTGATTCGGACCTTCGCCAAACGTGGCTTCGGTCAGGAGATCCGGGTAGACGGCCCGGCGAGTCATCAGGCCAAGCGCGGTACCCCGACGATGGGCGGGGTGGCGATCCTGGTCGGCATGTGGGCCGGGTATCTGGGTTCGCATCTGATCGGTATCGGTTATAACGCGGAGGGGCCCTCGGCTTCGGGACTGCTCGTGCTCGGGTTGAGCACGGCGCTGGGCGGCGTCGGCTTTCTCGACGACTTCATCAAACTGCGCAAGCAGCGCAACCTGGGGTTGTCGGCTGCCGGAAAGTACATCGGCCAGGTCGGCGCCGCCGTCATTTTCGGCGTGCTGGCGCTGCAATTTCGCGGCGGCAATGGGCTGACTCCGGCCAGCAGGCACATGTCGTATGTCCGTGACATCACGACGGTTTCGGTCGGCGCGATCATCTTCCTGTGTGTCGTGTGCCTGCTGGTGGTGGCCTGGTCCAATGCGGTGAACCTCACCGACGGCCTCGATGGGCTGGCGGCGGGTTCGATGAGCCTGGTGCTCGGTGCGTACGTGATCATCACCTTCTGGCAGTACCGCAACGCGTGCTCGACGCTGCCTGAGGCGGGCTGCTACAACGTGCGCGATCCGCTGGATCTCGCGCTGGTCTGCGCTTCGGCCGCCGCTGCGTGCGTCGGGTTCCTCTGGTGGAATGCCGCGCCCGCCAAGATCTTCATGGGCGACACCGGTTCGCTGGCGCTGGGCGGCATGCTGGCCGGGTTGTCGATCACCACGCGCACCGAGTTGCTGATGGTGGTGATCGGCGCGCTGTTCGTGGCCGAGGCCGCGTCGGTGGTACTACAGATCGCGGTGTATCGCACGACGCGCAACCGATTGTTCAAGATGGCACCGTTCCATCATCATTTCGAGCTGAGTAAGTGGGCGGAAACTACGGTGATCATCCGATTCTGGTTGCTTGCGGCGATCGCCTCGGCGGTCGGACTCGGGCTGTTCTATAGCGAATACCTCTCCGCGGTCGGGTGAACAAGTAATGGTCGAACATTCTCCGAAGGCTTTGCGATCGCCGGGCCCGATGCTCGAATTCCTGCGTGGCCGTGACGTGCTGGTGGCTGGTTGGGGTGTATCGGGTCGGTCGCTGATCGAGCCGCTGCGTGATATCGGCGCCCGCCCGGTGGTCACCGATGGTGGTGCCACCGCGCTCGCCGAAGCGGCCGGGCTCGGGCTGGACATCGCCACCTGCACCGAATTGGAAAGCACCGACTGGAGCCGGTTCGCGCTGGTCATCACCAGCCCTGGCTGGCGGCCGGATTCGCCGGTGCTGGCCGCGGCTGTCACCGAGGGCATCCCTGTGTGGGGCGATGTCGAATTCGCCTGGTGGGTCGATCAAGCCAGGATCTACGGCCCGGTACGCAAATGGCTGGTGGTGACGGGTACCAACGGCAAGACCACAACCACCTCGATGGTGCATTCGATCCTGCGCGCGGCGGGCATCGCCAGTGTCGCGTGTGGCAATATCGGGTTGCCGATTCTGGATGCGCTGCGGCGCAATCCCGGTCCGCAGGTGCTCGCGGTCGAACTGTCGTCCTTCCAGCTGCACTGGGCGCCGTCGGTGCGACCCGAGGCCGGTGTGGTGCTGAATGTGGCCGAGGATCACCTTGACTGGCACGGTGGTCTCGATGCCTATGCGATGGCGAAGGCCAGGGCGTTGTTCGGCCGGGTCGGTGTGGTCGGACTCGACGATCCGGTTGCGGCCTCGCTCGCCCGGCGTTCGAAGGCGCGGCGGACGGTTGGTTTCCGGATCGGTGTGCCCGCCGACGGCGAACTCGGTGTCGTCGACGGCAAGCTGCTCGACCGCGCGTTCACCAAGGCCGCGATCCTCGCCGAAGTCGCTGACATCAGCCCGCAGGGCCCCGCCGGTGTCGCCGATGCCCTCGCCGCTTCGGCGCTGACCAGGGCCATCGACGTGGCGCCACAATTCGTGCGCGAGGGATTGATCGAGCACAAGGTCGGTCCGCACCGCGCCGCGTTCGTGCGTGAACTCGGCGGTGTCGAATTCGTCGACGACTCGAAGGCAACCAACCCGCACGCCGCGCGGTCGTCGATCCTGGCCCACTCGCAGGTGATCTGGGTCGCCGGTGGGCAACTGAAGGGTGCCGGGGTCGAGGACCTGATCGAAGAGATCGCCGATCGGCTGGTCGCCGCGGTACTGATCGGGTCCGACGCGCCGGTGATCGCCGCCGCGTTGGCGCGACACGCGCCCGAGGTCCCGGTCGTCGAGGTGCGCGTGGGAGACGATGCGGGCATGGGTAGCACCGAGCAGGCCGACGCCGTAATGACGCAGGCGGTGCGCGCGGCGGCGGGCTTCGCCCGCCGGGGCGATGTCGTCCTGCTGGCGCCGGCCGCGGCCTCACTGGATATGTTCGCCGACTACACGCACCGGGGGCGCAGTTTCGCCGCGGCGGTGCATTCTCTGGAAGACGGTGACATCGGGCGGCGGCTATGACCGAGGCGACGCGGCCTGCCAGACAGGTCGGTACCAGGTTCGGTGCCTGGTTTGCCCGCCCACTCGCGTCGTTTCACCTGGTCGTCACCATCGCCACGCTACTGACGGTGCTCGGCCTGGTGATGGTGCTTTCCGCATCGAGTGTCGAGGCGTATGCCGATGGTGGGTCAGCGTATTCGCTGTTCAACCAGCAGGCCATGTTCGCCGCCATCGGCACCATACTGTTCTATCTCGCGTTGCGGATTCCGCTGCGCAGGCTGCGTCAATGGTCGTTCCCGGTTTTCGCCGTCTCGGTGATCGCGCTAGTCCTGGTGCTGATTCCGGGTATCGGCAACGAGGTTCAGGGTTCGCGGCGCTGGTTCGATGTCGGACCGTTCGCGGTGCAGCCGTCGGAGATCGTCAAGGTGACGCTGGTGGTGTGGGGCGCGCATCTGCTTGCCTCGCGCCAGATGGAGCGAGCCAATATCAAAGAGCTGCTGATACCGCTGGTACCCGCAGGTCTGCTCGTCTGCCTGCTCGTGGTACTGGAGCCGAACCTGTCCACCACCATCGCGCTCGGCATCGTGCTCGCGGCGCTGCTGTGGTTCGGTGGGCTGCCGGTGCGGTTGTTCATCACGATCGCGGTATCGGGCATGGTGGCGGCGGGGGTGCTCGCGCTGTCGGCGGGCTATCGTTCCGACCGCATGCGCGCCTTTTTCAACCCGGGCGACGACCCGCAGGGCATCGGTTACCAAGCCCGCCAGGCGTTGTACTCGCTGGCTGACGGCGGTATCTGGGGCCGTGGTCTCGGTCAGAGCCGCGCCAAGTGGAGCTACCTGCCGAACTCGCACAACGATTTCATCTTCGCCATCATCGGCGAGGAACTCGGCTATCTCGGTTGTGCGTTGGTGCTCGGGTTGTTCGCACTGTTCGTCTATACCGGCCTGCGCATCGCTGCCCGGTCGGCCGATCCATTCCTGCAGCTGCTCACCGCGACCGCGACCACTTGGATCACCGGTCAGGCCCTGATCAATATCGGTTATGTGGTCGGCCTGCTCCCGGTGACCGGACTGCAGCTGCCGCTGGTGTCGGCGGGTGGCTCGTCGCTGGCGATTACCCTGTTCATGTTCGGCATCATCGCGAACGCGGCCAGGCATGAGCCCGAGGCTGTTTCGGCATTGCATGCCGGGCAGGACGGGCGGTTCAGCCGACTGCTGCGGCTGCCCAAACCGGAGGTGTACTCTCCGGCACGGGCGGATGCGGCGCGGGCGCGTTCGGCCGCGGCTAAGGCGGCGCGTTCCGCCGAGAAGGCCCGCGCCGACCGGGCGAGGGCCGATCGAGCACGGCAGGCGCTGCCCGCTCGACGCCCGCAATCAGGTGCGGATCCAGGCAGGCGCCGGGTCCAGGAGAGTCGTGGCACGCGTTCGCTGCGCTCTACCAGGGCGTGGGAGCCGAGCTATCCGTTGAATCATGCGAGAGATCGGGGAAGATCCAGGTGAGTGACATTCAGCCCGCTGGCCGGCCATTGTCGGTGATCGTTGCGGGTGGTGGCACCGCGGGACATATCGAACCGGCACTTGCCGTCGCGGATGCGTTGCGCCGTTTGGACGATTCGATCCGGGTGACCGCGCTCGGTACCGAACGCGGACTGGAAACTCGCCTCGTTCCCGAGCGCGGTTATCCGCTCGAGCTGATTCCACCGGTTCCGTTGCCACGGAAGCCGACGGCCGATCTGTTGCGGCTACCCGGCCGGGTCCGTGCGTCGGTGGCCAGGACGAGGGCAATCATCGACGCGGTCGAGGCGGACGTCATCGTCGGTTTCGGCGGCTATGTCGCACTGCCCGCGTACCTGGCGGCGGGGCGCGGCGTGTTGCGTCGTAGGCGCGCGGTGCCGGTGGTCGTACACGAAGCGAATGCCAAGGCGGGCATCGCAAACAAGGTCGGCGCCCGTCGTGCGGCGAAAGTGCTTGCCGCCGTCCCTGATTCGGGCCTGGCGCACGCCGAGGTCGTCGGAATCCCGGTGCGCGGCTCGATCACCTCGCTGGACCGTGCCGCACTGCGAGCCCAGGCGCGCGCGCATTTCGATCTGCCCACCGACGGCCCGGTGCTGCTGGTATTCGGCGGGTCGCAGGGCGCGCGGAGTTTGAACGAGGCGGTGTCGGGCGCCGCGCCGCAGCTGGCGGCGGCGGGTATCTCGGTGCTGCACGCGCACGGTCCCAAGAACACCCTCGAGGTCGCAGAGCCCGGTGACGACCGGTCCCGTTATGTCGCCGTGCCGTATCTGTCCCGGATGGATCTTGCCTACGCCGCCGCGGATGTGGTCGTCTGCCGGTCCGGGGCGATGACCGTCGCCGAGGTGTCGGCGGTCGGGTTGCCCGCCTTCTACGTGCCGCTGCCGCACGGCAACGGCGAGCAGGAACTCAACGCGAGGCCGGTAGTGCGTCAGGGCGGTGGCACAATTGTGGCCGACTCCGAATTGACCCCGAAGTATGTGATCGACGAGGTGATCCCACTGCTTACCGACCCCGCACGGCTGATCGAGATGGGCCGCGCCGCCGCAGGCGCCGGACACCGTGACGCCGCCGACGAGGTGGCCCGGATCGTGGTGCGGGTGACCGGCCGGTGACCGCTACCGAGGGTGAGCGGGCGCGAATCGACGCCGACATGCGTTCGGCATTGCCGCCCGAGCTCGAGCGAGTACACATGGTCGGTATCGGTGGTGCCGGCATGTCCGGTATCGCGCGCATTCTGCTGTCTCGTGGTGGTGCGGTGTCCGGTTCGGACGCCAAGGAGAGTCGCGGCGTTCTTGCGCTGCGTGCTCGTGGCGCACAGGTGCGTATCGGGCATGACGCCGGAGCCCTGGATCTGCTGCCGGGCGGGCCCACCGCCGTGGTCACCACGTACGCGGCTATTCCCAAGACCAATCCCGAACTGGTCGAGGCGAATCGGCGCGACATCCCGGTGCTGCTGCGCCCGACCGTGCTCGCCTCCTTGATGCGCGGCCACCGCACTCTGCTCGTTTCCGGCACGCACGGCAAGACCTCCACTACCTCGATGCTGATCGTGGCCTTGCAGCACTGCGGGTTCGATCCGTCCTTCGCCGTCGGTGGTGAACTCAACGAGGCAGGCACCAACGCCCATCACGGCACCGGGGAGATCTTCGTCGCCGAGGCCGACGAGAGTGACGGCTCGTTGCTGCAGTACGACCCGCACGTCGCGGTGGTCACCAATATCGAGTCCGACCACCTGGACTTCTTCGGCTCCGATGAGGCCTACGTGCAGGTCTTCGACGATTTCGTCGATCGGCTGTCCGATGGCGGTCTGCTGGTGGTGTGCCTCGACGATCCGGGCTCGTGGGCGCTGGCCGAACGCGTCGGTGCGCGCTTGGCGGACAAGAACATTCGAGTACTCGGCTACGGCTCGGGCGAGTTGCCCGACGCGCCTGTCCCGGTCGGGGTGTGGCTGCACAGCTGGGAACCGCGCGATGTCGGTGGGCTGGCCCAGTTTCAGCTGGCCGACGAACCCGCGCCGCGCACGCTGCGGTTGTCGGTGCCCGGCAGGCATATGGCACTCAACGCGCTGGCCGCATTGCTCGCCGCGCGTGCCGCCGGGGCGGATGTCGATGAAATCGTGCAGGGGCTGGAGGGTTTCGGCGGGGTGCATCGCCGTTTCCAGTTCTCTGGCCGCGAGAATGGCGTCCGGGTCTTCGACGATTACGCCCATCACCCGACCGAGGTGCGCGCGGTGCTCGGTGCCGCCGCCGAGCTGGTTGAACAGGAAGCGCGTGATGGTGCCCGGTCCCGGCAGGGCCGAGTCATCGTCGTGTTCCAACCGCACCTCTACAGTCGCACTGCCACGTTCGCGGGTGACTTCGGCGCGGCGCTGAGCCTGGCCGACGAGGTGGTCGTGCTCGATGTTTATGGTGCGCGCGAGAAGCCGCTGCCCGGGGTCAATGGCGCGTTGGTTGCCCAGGCGGTCACCAAACCCGTGCATTACCAACCGGATATGTCGCGGGTCGGCCGTCAGGTCGCGGCGCTGACACTGCCCGGTGATGTGGTGATCACCATGGGCGCGGGCGATGTGACCATGCTGGGCAGCCAGATCCTCGACGGGCTTCGGGCACGTCCGCAGTACGGGCGGTGATCCGCGATGCCGTGGCGACGGATCAGGATGTGGGGGCTGATCGGCGTGTGCCTGGTCGCCGTCCTCGGTGTGCTTGCCTGGTTTACCCCGGTGCTATCGGTGCGCACCGTCCGCATCGATGGGTTGGTCGAGGTTTCCGAGCAGCAGGTGCGCGACCAGGCGGCGATTCCCTTGGGTCGCCCTATGTTACGTATCGATACCGACTCCGTCGCGCGACGGGTGGCCGCTATCCCGAAGGTGCGCACGGTTCGCGTGCAGCGGGTGTATCCCTGGACCGTCAAGCTGACCGTGGTGGAGCGCACTCCGATCGTGTTCTACGACAGTCCGCAGGGCGCGCATTTGCTGGACGCGGACAGTGTCGAGTTCGCGATAGAGCCCGCGCCTGCCGGGGTGCCCAAACTGATTACCGGCCATCCGGATGGGAACGATCCGGTTACCAAGGCCGCGGTGTCAGTGCTCGCGGTGTTGCCGCAGGCGCTGAGCATTCAGGTGGGCGAGATTGCCGCGCGGTCGATTTCGGATATTTCCCTGAATCTGCGCGATGGGCGGACGGTAACGTGGGGTGGGGTGGACGACGCCGAGCGCAAGTCATCGGTGGTTTTGCCGCTACTGACCAGGGAGGGAACGGTCTTCGATGTTTCGAGTCCGAATCTCGTCACGGTAAAGTGAACGATACCCATTGTGCCCAGGGAATTTTCGGTGGTCTAGCGTCATCGAGACGTGGCGACGGCGGGCAACCGTTCACGATACGACGTGTCGCGCGGCGGGACGAGAAGGATCACACAAGATTCTCATCACTCGTCTCGGCGCGCCTGCGCGCGGATCGTGGCGGCGGCGAATAGCGTTCCGCAGCAGTCGGATACTTGACAGAACGCCAACCCTATGGTTGAGGTTTAGGGTTTGCTCCCGGCCGAGTGTCGAGATTTCCGAAAACGACAGGCTTTAGATCGAAGGAAGGCGAGAGCCCATGACGCCCCCGCACAACTACCTTGCCGTGATCAAGGTCGTCGGTATCGGCGGCGGCGGTGTGAATGCCGTCAACCGGATGATCGAACAGGGACTCAAGGGAGTCGAGTTCATCGCGGTCAACACTGACGCGCAAGCTCTGCTGATGAGTGACGCCGACGTCAAACTCGACGTCGGTCGCGAGCTCACTCGCGGACTCGGTGCCGGTGCCGACCCGGAGGTCGGCCGCAAGGCGGCCGAGGATCACAAGGACGAGATCGAAGAGGTGCTCAAGGGCGCCGACATGGTCTTCGTCACCGCGGGCGAGGGTGGCGGCACCGGAACCGGTGGCGCACCCGTCGTCGCCAGTATCGCTCGCAAGCTCGGCGCGCTGACCATCGGCGTTGTCACCCGGCCGTTTTCGTTCGAGGGCAAGCGGCGTGGCAATCAGGCCGAGGTGGGTATCAACCAGCTTCGCGAGTCCTGCGACACGCTGATCGTCATTCCGAACGACCGGTTGCTTCAACTCGGCGACGCCGCGGTGAGCCTGATGGACGCGTTCCGTTCCGCGGACGAAGTGCTCCTCAACGGTGTCCAGGGCATTACCGATCTGATCACCACGCCGGGCCTGATCAACGTCGACTTCGCCGATGTCAAGAGCGTGATGTCCGGCGCGGGCAGCGCGCTGATGGGTATCGGCTCGGCGCGCGGTGAGGGGCGTTCGGTGAAAGCCGCAGAGTCGGCGATCAATTCGCCGCTGCTCGAGGCATCCATGGATGGCGCGCACGGCGTGCTGCTGTCGATCGCGGGCGGTTCGGACCTCGGCCTATTCGAGATCAACGAGGCGGCGTCGCTCGTACAGGAGGCCGCGCATATCGAGGCGAACATCATCTTCGGCACGGTGATCGACGATTCACTCGGCGATGAGGTGCGCGTCACGGTGATCGCGGCCGGGTTCGACGGCGGTGGCCCGGCGCGGCGCACGTTCGAAACGGCCCGGGGCACCATCGGTTCGGCCCGCGCGGGTGAGATCGGCCAGCGCAGCGCCAGTGAGATCGCGGCGTCGTCGCGCACCGAAACCGCAGCTCCCGCAACCCAACCCGCGTCGACTCGCGGTGCCGTGCCCAGTTACCGCGACAGTGAGCGGGCCCGTACCCTCGCCGAGCCGACGGTCACGCACAACCCGCGCACCCATATCGAACCGCCCGACTCGGGCGATGACGATGACGACGTCGACGTGCCATCGTTCATGCGTAGGTAAATTCGGTCGTTCCGGTTTCGGGGCGGTCGGGCATCCGCCATTAGGCTGGTGCCATGACGACTGCGCCGACGCTGACTGTTCGACGGGTGACCACGACCAGGGCGGGGGGATTCTCGGCGCCGCCCTACGACTCGTTCAATCTCGGGGATCACGTGGGGGACGACCCGGCTACGGTGCGGCGTAACCGCGATCGGCTGGCCGAGGGGATCGGCTTGACGCCCGATCGCATGGTGTGGATGGAACAGATCCACGGTAGAAATGTCGAAATCGTCGACGGACCGAGGGCCGAGCCGGTGCCCGCTACCGATGCGCTGGTGACGACCGAGCCCGGTCTCGCGCTGGTGGTTTTGACCGCCGACTGCGTCCCGATACTGCTGTCCGACGATGAGGCCGGCGTGATCGCGGCCGTGCACGCCGGGCGGATCGGGGCGCGCATCGGCATTGTGCCGCGGGTGCTGGATGCGATGATCTCCCTCGGCGCGTGTCCGGAACGCATCGGGGCCTTCCTCGGCCCGGCGGCGTCCGGACGCCAATACGAGGTGCCCGCCGCGATGCGCACCGATGTCGAGGCGCACCTGCCCGGCAGCGCGACCACCACCGTGCGCGGCACCCCGGCGTTGGACCTTCGCGCCGGAATCCGCAGGCAGCTCACCGAAGCCGGTGTCGCCGCGGTCGCCGTCGATCCGCGCTGCACCATCGAGGATCGCACTCTGTTCAGCCACCGCCGTGGTGCACCGACCGGCAGACTGGCCAGCGTGATCTGGATCCAGGCGGGTGCATGAGCGAGCGTAGCGAGCGAACGTTGGGCGCAGCCGACCATTTGGTCGTGCCGGAGCCGATCGTTAGCGAGGTGGAGGCATGAGCGGCCACATCGAATCGGAAACCGTTGCGGCAGAGGCGGTCGACGGCCGCACCGCCGAGCTGGCGGCGAATCTGGCCGAGCTGAACAAGCGAATCGGCGCTGCCTGTCATAGCGCGGGGCGTGATCCGGCGTCGGTACGACTGTTGCCTGTGACGAAGTTCTTTCCGGCCTCGGATATCGCCATCCTGCACCGGCTGGGTTGCCAGGAATTCGGCGAGTCGAGAGAGCAGGAGGCCACCGCGAAGGTCGCCGACCTGAGCGAGCTGTCAAATGTGCGCTGGCACATGATCGGCCGGCTGCAGCGCAACAAGGCACGAATCGTCGCCCGCTGGGCCCATGCCGTGCATTCGGTGGACAGCGAACGATTGGCAATGGCTCTTGACGGCGCGTCGCGCGCCGCGCTGGACGCGGGGGAGCGGATCGACCCGGTGCGGGTGCTGGTCCAGATCAGCCTGGACGAGGATCCTGGCCGTGGCGGGGTCGCGCCGGAAGAGCTTGCGGCGCTGGCCGATCGGGTAGCCGCCGCGCCGGGACTGCGGCTTGCTGGGCTGATGGCGATTCCGCCGCTCGGCGTCAACCCCGCCGTGGCTTTCGCCCGCTTCGCGGGCCTACACGCTCGTTTGCTCGCCGACCACCCTGGCGCGCTAGAACTTTCCGCCGGAATGTCCGGAGATCTGGAATCGGCAATCGAACACGGTTCCACCTGTGTGCGTGTCGGTACCGCCTTGATGGGCGCTCGACCGATAACCTCGGCGTAGCAAAGAAACCTCATCAGTCACATTTGAAACATATGCTTGGGACAGAAGAGGGCTGAGCAAGACTTCAACACCCGGGCCGCCACCGGGGCCGAAGGAAGGTCGACCAGAATGAGCGAGCGCAGCGAGCGAGTCAGCAACGCAGCCAACGTGGTCATGCCGAAGCCGAGCGACAGCGAGGAGCGGTCATGAGCACGCTGCACAAGTTCAAGGCGTACTTCGGCATGGTTCCGCTCGAGGATTACGAAGACGACTACGTCGCCGAACATGCTCCCCGGAGTGTGGACGAGCGAGCTCCTCGTCGGTCGCGGCCCCGAGATTACCCCGAGCGCGCCGGATATGGTGCCGACCGCTATTCCGACGACCGGTATGGAACCGATCGTTTCGAAGACGAATCCGATTACCCAGAACCGGCCTACAAGTCGCCGTACAAGGCTGGTTACCCCGTGACGCGCCGCGATGACTACGCCGACGAAAGCTATGGCGAGGACCGCTACGAGGCACCGCGTCGCCCCACCCGGATCGAGGCCGCGCCGACTGCGGGCCGATTCCGTGCGGGTGGCAGCGCGCCGATGATGCGGGGTGCCACCAGGGGTGCGCTCGCCGTCGATCCCGACGCCGAAGAGCGGCGGCTGGAGGAGCGCGTGCGCCCCGAGCCCGCCCCTGCGCGGCGGCCAGGGATCTTCGAGGACGGAGGTCCCTTGTCCAAGATCACCACGTTGCGCCCGCGCGACTACAGCGAGGCCCGCATCATCGGTGAGCGTTTCCGTGAGGGAAACCCGGTGATCATGGATCTGGTTGATCTCAGCAATGCCGATGCCAAGCGGCTGGTCGACTTCGCCGCAGGCCTGGCCTTCGCGCTGCGTGGCTCATTTGACAAGGTCGCTACCAAAGTGTTCCTGCTCTCACCGGCCGACGTGGACGTATCTGCCGAGGAGCGGCGCAGGATCGCCGAAACCGGCTTCTACAACCAGAAATAGCAGTGTGATTCGGGGGGACTTACAGACAGAATGCGCATGGGGCGGTGTGGTCATTTTGCGCGACGCGAATTTTCGGGCAGAGTGACGTCGTGGCCTTGTTCGCGGTGCTGTACTTCGTACTGTTCATCTTCTGGCTGTTGCTGATCAGTCGGGTGATCGTCGAGTTCATCCGTAGCTTTGCTCGCGACTGGCGCCCGAGCGGCTTCGTCGTAGTCATCCTCGAGGTGATCTTCACGATCACAGACCCTCCGGTGAAACTCCTGAGGCGGTTGATACCACCGGTGTCACTGGGAGGAATTCGACTCGACCTGTCGATTATGGTCCTGCTATTCATCGTCTTCATACTGATGTCGATCGTGGGCAGGCTCGGGCAACCGGTAGCTCCGGTGTGACAGAATGAACCGAGAAGATAGCTTGCTAGATCTGCTAGATCTCCAAAAGACGCGTGAAGGGATCCTTCCATGCCGCTGACCCCAGCCGATGTGCACAACGTCGCGTTCAGCAAACCGCCGATCGGGAAGCGCGGCTACAACGAGGACGAAGTAGATGCATTCCTGGATCTCGTGGAGCAGGAGCTCTCGCGGCTGATCGAGGAGAACGCCGACCTACGCCAGCGGGTCGCCGAGCTGGACACCGAGCTGGCCGATGCCAAGAAGAACCGCGGTCCGGTCGGCCCGAATACGGTAAAAGCGCCGGTCCAGAAGGCGCCGCCGCCGGAACCGATCAAGCCGCCGGTGCAGCAGGCGCCGCCGCCCGCTCCGATGCCGGTGGCCGCGCCCATCGCGAAGGAAGCCCCTAGCGCCGATGCGAATCTGCAGGCCGCCAAGGTGCTGAGCCTGGCGCAGGAAATGGCGGATCGGCTTACCAGCGACGCCAAGGGTGAGGCGGAAAGCCTGCTGTCGAACGCGCGGGCAAATTCCGAGCGACTCGTCGGAGATGCGCGTACTCGCTCCGAATCAATGATTGCCGACGCCCGTCAGAAGTCGGACGCGATGCTGTCGGACGCGCAGACCCGGTCGGACAACCAGTTGCGGCAGGCGAAGGAAAAAGCCGACGCACTGCAGGCCGACGCCGAGCGCAAGCACACCGAGATCATGGCGACCATCACCCAGCAGCGCAGTGTGCTGGAGAGCCGGATCGAGCAGCTCAAGACCTTCGAGCGGGAATACCGTGTACGGCTGAAGTCGTACCTGGAGTCGCAGCTCGAGGAGCTGGAGAATCGTGGCTCCGCTGTCCCGGTCGACGGCGGCGAGGCTTTCGCCGATGTCAATACGGCCAATAACCTCGCACCGGCGTCGTTTGCCAAGGGCAGCAAGTAGTCTCGTTCTCAGGCCGACGCAGTAGCCTTTGAAGTCCCGCCGCCTGGCATGCCTAGGGGGTCACCATGCTCGTCTTGACACTTGTCCTTGCCGCGATCGGCTTTGCCCTGCTAATGGCCGCACTGACCACCGGATCGGTGGTGTGGGCGTGGGGGTGCATCGTGGTGTGTGTGCTCGGTGCCATCGGGCTGCTGGTGAGTGCGCTGTCCATGCGGAGTCCGGACATCGATTCCGCGCCCCCGCCGGGGCGACACGCCAAACGCTGAGGATCGGGCCACCCAAAGTGGTTTGACCACAATGGTTAGAATCAAACATATTAGCGGTGTAGATCCGGCCATCACCGGGGAGCCTTCGGAAGAACAGTGGTCCGAGCGAACACTCGGCACGCTCAGTAGAACCGAACGGGTGAGCCCGTCACAGCTCGCAACGAGAGGTCTGGTGGTTGCGCATACCGCGCGGCTGTCGGACAAGCGGGGTGGTACCGCGGTATCGGCGCAACCGGCGCCGTCATCGTCCCCGTGCTGACATATTCGCGCTTGACCGGCGCGGCGGCACGAGGAGACGTATCCGCGATGGCGGACGATACTTCCAACAGCGCATACCCACGCGTCGACCTCGGCGCGGGCGGGGGCACATCCTTCCCTGAGCTGGAGCAACGGGTGCTCGCGGCCTGGTCGGCCGACGACACCTTCCGGGCCAGTATCGAAAACCGTTCGGGTAGTGAGGAGTTCGTCGTCTATGACGGCCCTCCCTTTGCCAATGGTCTGCCACATTACGGACATTTGCTCACCGGCTATGTGAAGGATCTGGTTCCGCGTTTCCAAACGATGCGCGGTAAGCGGGTCGATCGGCGTTTCGGTTGGGACTGTCACGGATTGCCCGCGGAAATCGAGGTGGAAAAGCAGCTCGGTATCACGGACAAATCACAGATCGACGCGATGGGGTTGGCCGAATTCAACGCAGCCTGTAAATCTTCGGTACTGCGTTACACGGGAGAATGGCGTGATTACGTGACGCGTCAGGCTCGTTGGGTCGACTTCGAAAACGACTACAAGACACTCGATCTCGACTTCATGGAGTCAGTGATGTGGGCGTTCAAGTCGTTGCACGAGAAAGGCCTGATCTATCAGGGCTTCCGAGTGCTGCCCTACAGCTGGTATGAGCAGACACCACTGTCGAATCAGGAAACTCGCCTCGACGACGCCTACAAGATGCGTCAGGACCCGGCCGTCACCGTGGACATGGTGTTGCGGGTGCCCGCCGAGCATCCGTTCCATGAGCTCGACGGTGCCAACGTGCTGATCTGGACCACCACGCCGTGGACCCTCCCGTCCAACCTCGCGATCGCGGTGCATCCCGACGTGCGGTATGTGCATCTGCGCGCCGCCGATGGCAAGCGGTATGTGCTTGCGGCCGAACGTGTCTCGCACTACAGCCGCGAGTTCGGCGAGGAGCCGGAAGTGCTGGCCGAGTACGACGGCGCCGCGCTGGCCGATCTGGCCTACCAGCCGCCGTTCGACTTCTTCGTCGGTCACCCGCGGGCGCACCGGGTGCTCACCGCCGACTACGTCACCACCGATTCCGGCACCGGAATCGTCCATCTCGCCCCCGCTTTCGGTGAGGAGGACATGGATGTCGCCACTGCCAACGGCATCGAGATCGTGCATCCGCTGGATGCTGGTGGCAAGTTCACCTCGATGGTGCCGCCGTATGAGGGCCTGATGGTGTTCGACGCCAACCCGGTGATCATCAAGGACCTCAAGGCCGCGGGAAAGCTGTTGCGGCACGAGACGATCGAGCACTCCTACCCGCACAGCTGGCGCTCCGGGCAGCCGCTGATCTACATGGCGGTGCCGTCTTGGTTCGTCGCGGTCACCAAGTTCCGCGACCGGATGGTGGAGCTGAACAAGCAGATCAGCTGGGTGCCCGAGCATATGAAGGACGGGCAGTTCGGTAAGTGGCTGGAGGGGGCGCGCGACTGGAACATCAGCCGAAACCGCTACTGGGGCAGCCCGATCCCGGTCTGGATGTCCGACGACCCGGCGTACCCGCGCGTCGACGTGTACGGCTCGCTCGATCAGCTCGAGAACGACTTCGGCGTGCGCCCGACAGACCTGCATCGGCCGACAATCGATGAGCTGACCCGGCCGAATCCCGATGATCCGACGGGCAAATCGATCATGCGCAGGGTGCCGGAGGTGCTCGACTGCTGGTTCGAGTCGGGCTCGATGCCGTATGCGCAGGTGCACTACCCGTTCGAGAACAACGAATGGTTCGACAGCCACTTCCCCGGCGACTTCATCGTCGAATACAACGGGCAGACCAAAGGCTGGTTCTACAACCTGCACGTACTGTCGACCGCGTTGTTCGACAGCCCCGCTTTCAAAAACGTTGTCGCCCACGGCATCGTGCTCGGTGACGACGGGCTCAAAATGAGCAAGTCCAAGGGCAACTACCCCGATGTGAACGAGGTGTTCGACCGCGACGGCTCCGATGCCATGCGCTGGTTCCTGATGAGCTCGCCGATCTTGCGCGGCGGCAACCTCATCGTCACCGAACGTGGTATCCGTGAGGGCGTGGGCCATGCGCTGCGGCCGTTGTGGAATGCGTGGACGTTCTTGCAGCTCTACGCATCCCAGCCGGGCACGTGGCGCACCGACTCGACGAATGTCCTCGATCGCTACATCCTGGCCAAGCTGGCCGGGACACGGGATGTGATGACCGAGGCACTGGAGGTTTACGACATCGCCGGTGCGTGTGATGAGTTGCGTTCGTTCGCCGACGCCTTGACGAATTGGTATGTGCGCCGGTCGCGTTCGCGCTTCTGGAGCGAGGAGCGCGATGCCGTCGACACCCTGCACACCGTGCTCGAGGTGGTGACCAGGCTGTCCGCACCACTGCTGCCGCTGATCTCCGAGGTGATCTGGCGTGGCCTTACTGGTGGACGATCGGTGCATCTGACGGATTGGCCGAGCGAGGGTGAGCTGCCGCACGATCCGGAGCTGGTGTCGGCGATGGACGAGGTACGCGTCGTCTGCTCGACGGTGCTGAGCCTGCGCAAGGCGCAGAACCTGCGTGTGCGGCTGCCGCTGGCCGAGGCCACCATCGCCGCACCGGATGCCGAGCGGCTGCGACCGTACACGGACATCATCGCCGACGAGGTGAACGTCAAGGCGGTCGACCTGACCACCGATGTCGCGGTGCACGGTCGATTCGAGCTCGCCGTCAACGCTCGTGCGGCGGGTCCGCGCCTCGGCAAGGACGTGCAGACCGTGATCAAGGCGGTCAAGGCGGGGGAATGGACCGAAGACCCCGAGGGAGTGGTCACCGCGGCCGGGATCAAGCTGTTGCCGGAGGAATACACGCAGCGTCTGGTCGCGGCCGAACCCGAATCCACCGCCGCACTGCCCGGCAATGCCGGTCTGGTGGTGCTGGATTCGGTGGTGACCGAGGAACTCGAGGCCGAAGGCTGGGCCCGCGACCTGATCCGCGACCTCCAGGAGACCCGCAAGTCCGCCGGACTGGACGTATCCGACCGCATCACGGTGGTCCTAGAGGTCCCCGAGGAGCGGGCCGCCTGGGCTCAAACCCACCGCGACCTGATCGCAGGCGAAATCCTAGCCACCGAACTGACCTTCGGCGCCCCCGGTGCGGACGCCGTCGAAATCGTAGGCGGCGCAAGGGTTTACATCGCAAAGGTCTGACCAGATCGCCCAGCCCCCGGGTGGGCGCGTCCCCACGCGCCCACCCGCCGCAATCCAGGTTTCGAGTGAAGCGAGACCGTGTCCTAAAGTGCACGGCCGCTACCCAAACCGCCGCACTCGACTGGATAGTCAAGCCTCGGGTGCCGCACGTGCCCCCGAAGGTGCCTCGAGCACCACGGCAACAGTTTCCGGTGGGCTGCCGGTACTCGAAGCTCGCGGCCGCCCAAACCACAGCACATAACTGGGTACAGAGCGTGGGGTGCCGCACCAACTCTCCGACGCACCCACTCGCCCCGACACCGGCTTCCGGCCGAAGCGAGACCCGAGCATCAAAGCCCGCGGACCGCACCCGAACACAGCCCTGGCTCACCGAACCCCAGGCGCCGCACCCACCCCACTTACCCGCCCACTAGGCACGACAACAGCTTTCGAGCTGCGTATAGAAGTAGTCGGTGCCGCCCGAGCCCACTTGCGTGCCCACTGGGCACAACAACAGTTTTCGAGCGCAGCGAGATCGAGTCTCTCGGCTGCCGAAGCACGAGACCTATCTGTATACAGAAACGGTCGGTGCCGCACGAGCCCACTGGGCGCGACAAGAGGTTTCGAGCGTATCGAGACCGAGCCTCTCGCTGTCAAACCACGGCACCTATCTGTATACAGAAACGGTCGGTGCCGCACGAGCCCACATGCGCACCCACTAGGCGCGACAACAGGTTTCGAGCGTAGCGAGATCGAGCACTAGAGTTCGCGGCCGGCTCGCGTCCGAGGGGCAAATACGATGCGACGCAGGAGCAAGTATTTGTCCCTCGGACGCGAGCCATAGGGGGCCGCGAACACGCCGCGCCAGCGGCCAAAAACGCAGCAAACCTAACTGGACTACCCAAACCCCGAGTCCCACCTACGCACCCCCGGGTACGACGACAGCTTCAGACCGCCGCGAGCTCACAGTCCCCACCCCCGCCAGCCATCAAACACAACCCTGTGATCAAGATCACATGCTATAGATTTGCTGGACCACTGCCGCGATCTCAAAAACCCGTGCAGAATCAGCAAATGTTACTGCTGTTGCTGAGTAATACTCCTGATGCGGCAGTGACTGTTCGTGTGGATTGTCCTGCGTGAAACGTGTTGTGCCGGTTGCTGATCGGCACGCGCACTGTGCTTAGCGGCTCCGCTCCTCCAATGACGAGGCCGGTGCCGCTTGTTAGCCGGGTCAACGGAAGGGACGAGCACGTGTCGAGAAAACCACTGCGCCGGATAGCCGTAGGGTTTCTGGTATCCACCCTGTTAACACTCGTGCTGGCGGGGCCCGTCTGGGCCGATACCGGCAGCGCGGGATCGGGTTCGGCGTCTGGTTCGGCATCCGGATCCGGATCCGGCAGCTCGAGCGGTTCGGCCGCGCTGCCGCTACCCAGCTCGGCCGGACTCGGCGCTCTCGCCGCGGCGGTGACGCAAATCGGAAAGCCCTATGAGTGGGGTGCTACCGGCCCGTTCACCTGGGACTGCTCGGCGTTGGTGCAGTGGGCGTTTCGCCAGGTCGGGGTCAATCTGCCGCGCACCACGTGGCAACAGGCCAAGGTGGGCGCGGCGGTTCCATTCGGCGCGCTCTCGCCGGGGGACGTGGTGGTGCTCAACAGCGATGGCTCGCATGTCGGCATCTACGCCGGTTTCGGGCAGATCTTGAACGCCTACGACTGGGGTGTGCCGGTCGGCTTCACCCCGCTCGACGAGTTCGATATCTTCGCCATTCGCCGCTTCTGACCGCGCCCGGCGGCATCATCTCGCCGGATATGTTCGCCGAGAGATGATTCGACCGCCGCATGCTCAATCCACGAGCTGGCGCAGCAGCGGGCCGTACTCGGGATGTGCCAGCGCGGAGGCGAACTGGGCGACCAGATAGTCGGCAGGGTTGCCGGTGTCGTACCAACGGCCCTGGATGACTTGGCCGAAAACGGGGTAGTCGGCGGCGTGCACATTGATCGCGTCGGTGAGGTACACCTCGCCGGTGCGGTGTTGGTACCAGCGTTCGGTCTGCTCGCGCAGTTCGGCGATGATGCCCGGCGTGACGACGTAGCCGCCGATGGCCGCGAAGTTGGAGGGTGCGTCCTCGGGTTTGGGTTTCTCGCGCAGCCCGTTGATACGCATCAGGCCGTTGCCATTGTCCTCGGCGACGACGGGTACGCCGTAGCGCTGCGATTCGGACGGGTCCATCGGCATCAACGCCAGCACGGGGGCGCCGGTCGTCCCGTAGGCGTCGATGAGCTGCTGGGCGCGGGGGACCTCGGCGACGAACACGTCATCGGGCCACAGCACCAGCATCGGCTCGTCACCGAGGGTGCGGGCCGCGTTGAGGACCGGGGTGCCGTTGCCGTAGGGGCCGTGTTGGTCGAGATAGGTGATGTGGCCGAGGCGCGATAGTTCACCCACCTCCTCCACGGCGTCGGCGTGGGCGGACTTGCCGTCCGCGCGAAGCTGGGCGACGAGCGCGGGATTGGGCCGGAAATGGTCCTGGATTAACGACTTTCCGCCACTGACGACGATGGTGATGTCGGTGATTCCGGACGCGACCAGTTCGCGCACCGTGTGCTCGATGACCGGCTTGTCGCCGACCGGCAGCATCTCCTTGGGGATCGCCTTGGTCAGCGGAAGGAGCCGGGAGCCGATTCCGGCGGCCGGGATGACGGCCTTGCGGATCTTCATGTACCGATCATCACACACCGATGTGGTCGAAAAGTCCGATCTCTTCGGTTCGGTGGTCACCGAAACCCGTACCGTAACCGTCGGCGGCGTGCGGAATCATGCCAGGTCACGGCGGGGCGGCGGGTTTCAAACGTGGTGTCGGCACGATGGCGGCTCGCGATGCGCACGCATACGAGATCGACAGCAACCCGACCGTGACCGCACAGCTACGCGGCGCGCGGACCTGTCGGTAGGGCGGCGTAGATTTCGCGGCGTGAGCACCGACGACACCACCCGTACCGTGCGCGGCGGTCGGGGCCCAGCGGCGGGCGTCGCGATGAGCGCCGGCGGTGATTCGGCGCGGCGATGGGTGCTGCATATCGATATGGATGCCTTCTTCGCCTCGGTCGAGCAGCTGACCCGCCCGACCCTGCGTGGTCGCCCGGTGCTGGTCGGCGGGACCGGCGGGCGTGGCGTGGTGGCGGGGGCCAGTTACGAGGCGCGCGTATTCGGGGCGCGCTCGGCGATGCCGATGCATCAGGCGCGCAGGCTGGTCGGGGTGACCGCGGTGGTGGTGCCGCCACGCGGCGCCGTGTACAGCGTGGTGAGCGGTCAGGTGTTCGACGCGCTGCGCAGCCGGATTCCGGTACTGGAGACGTTGTCGTTCGATGAGGCGTTCGGTGAGCCGGTAGAACTGTCCGGTGCGAATGTGGCGCGGGTGCGCGAATTCTGCGCAGAACTGCGGGCCGTGGTGCGCGAACGTACCGGATTGGTGGCCTCGGTCGGCGCGGGTACTGGAAAGCAGCTGGCGAAGATTGCCTCCGGCCTGGCCAAACCCGATGGTATCCGGGTGATCTCACCAGCCGAGCAGCACCAGCTGCTATCTGGGCTGCCGGTGCGCAAACTGTGGGGGATCGGGCCGGTGGCCGAGAGTCGATTGCGGTCACTCGGTATAGAGACCGTCGGGGCGTTCGCCGCGTTGCCGGAATCGGAGGCGGCCTCGATCCTCGGCGGTAGCGTCGGCGCCGCTCTACACCGGCTGGCCCGCGGTATCGACGACCGCCCGGTCGCCGAACGTGCCGAGGCCAAACAGATCAGCGCCGAAACTACCTACGAGAGCGATATCGTCACTCTCGCGCAGCTGCGTCCCGCGATCGAAGCGATGACGGTGTCCGCCCATCGCAGGCTCGGCAAGGACGGGCGCGCGGCACGTACCGTGGTGCTGAAGCTCAAGAAGTCCGATATGAGCATCGTGACCAGGTCGTTCACCCTGCCGTACGCGACAGCTGATCTGGCCACCCTGACCACCGCCGCGCAGCGCTCGGCGATCGACCCGGCCGAACTCGGACCGATCCGATTGGTTGGGGTGAGCTTCGGTGGGCTCTCAACCGTCCGGCAGGAATCGCTGTTCCCCGAGCTCGATCAATCGCCGATCGAAGAGAACCGGGAAGCGGCGAAGTGGGATACGGCCGTGCCGAAGGCTGTGGTCGCGGCGCCCCTGGTAGGCATGGTCTCGGGCGCCGGGCAGGCAGTGACCGCCGCGACCGGACCGGCTGACTCGCCGGTGCGGTCACCGCACCAGTGGCATCCAGGAACGGATGTGACACACCCCGAATTCGGGCACGGCTGGGTGCAGGGCGCTGGACTCGGTGTGGTCACTGTCCGGTTCGAGACCAGTTCGACAGGGCCGGGCCCGGCGCGTACTTTCGCTGCCGACGACATCAGTTTGTCCCGGGCTGACTCGCTCGGCAGTCTCGGGTGACCGGTAGCCTGAGTTCCTCGTGCAGCGTCGCCGGTTCGGTTGGAGGCTGCCGGGAATGACCCGTACCTACTCGAACGTAAAGGACGAGCAGTTGAAGCTTCGTAAGACTGGACGCATCGCGATCGCCGGTTTGGCCATCGCCGCCACCCTGAGCATGACCGCCTGCGGTAGCGACGACAAGAGCGACACCGCCAAGCCGGCCCGCACTTCGACCAGCGCCAAGGCGTCGGCGTCCGCGAACGCGGACCTGCCGCCGGTCCCGAGCGTGGAGGCGCTGAACTCGCAGCTGCAGAAGGCACTCGATCCGTCGATCCCGAACGAAGAGAAGCTCGACATGGTCCAGGGCGCCGAGGCTGATCCGGGCCTGCCCAACCGCCTCGCGGACGCGGCCAAGGGCGCCAACGTCGAGGTCGCCGTTACCGACGTGACCTCCTTCGGTGACAGCGTCAACGCCAAGGCGAACTTCACCATCAACGGCCAGACCAATGTCGTCGACGTCCCCTTCGTCGCCGAAAGCGGCAAATGGAAGGTCCAGAAGACCTGGGCATGCACGATGCTGTCGAACCTCGGTCAGCAGTCGGTCGCCTGCACCGCCTAGCACTACGTGGCGTAGGCCGGCCCCTCAGCTGGTCCGGGGCCGGCCACCTCTAATCGGCCATCCGCTTTCTCATAATCCCGAATCGCACCCGTGAGCTCGGGATTTCGTTGTGCAGATAGCAGCGATGAGCACGATAGATGCCGTACCCCAACAAGTTTCGTAGCCGAACTATTCCGCTACTATCGGGCACCGTGGCTGACACGATGGTGCGGGCGGGACAACCGTCTGTCGGGGATTTCGAACCCGGGACGGCGCAACCGCGCAGACGTTGGGGATGGGCGGGGCCGGTCGCGTTGATCGCGGGCCTACTCGCCGTGCTGTTCGCGGTGGCGGTACCGTTGCTGCCGGTGCGAGTGGACGCGGCCACACTGTCGTGGCCTCAGGCCGGCTCCGCGCGAAGCATCGAGGCGCCGCTGATCTCCTACGCGCCCGTGACATTCGACGCCACCTTGCCGTGCTCGGCCATCAACCAGCTCAGCACCAAGGGTGGCGTACTCGCCGCGACCGGGCCCGCGGATGCTCCCGATCTGGAGCGCTATGGGTTCGTTGCGCGGGTACAGGCGCCCGGTGCCGACACCCCCGCTCGCCTGGACGTGGTGCTGAGAAACCAGGCGCTGCTCAGCGTTCCGGTCGACCAGTTGGTTCCCGGCTGTGAACTCACCGTGCACGCCGACAACACCCGTGCGAGCGCCACCCTCGTCGGCTTCGAGACACCGGGCGCGCCCACCGAGCTCATCGGCGACTATCGGCCCCAAATGGTCGGCATCTACAGCGATCTTGCCACTGCTGACGGCGCGCGGGTCACCGCGGCACTCGACACCCGATTCTCCTCGTCGCCCACGCCGATCAAGCGGGCCGCGATTTGGCTTGCGGTGTTGTGCACGATCGTTTCGCTCATCGCGCTGTATCGGCTCGACAGGCTGGACGGGCGGCGGGTGCGCCGCTTCCTGCCGCAGCGTTGGTGGACGTTCTCGCTGCTCGACGGCGTGGTGCTCGGCACGATGGTGCTGTGGTATTTCATCGGCTCGACGACCTCCGATGACGGCTACCAGTTCGGCATGGCCCGCGCGTCCGGCGTCGCGGGCTACATGGCCAACTATTTCGCGTACTTCGGCGTGCCCGAAAACCCCGTCGGCACACCGTATTACGACCTGATCCGCATCATGACGGAGATCAGTACCGCCAGCCCATGGGTGCGGTTGCCGGCGCTGTTCTGCGGTGTGCTGATGTGGCTGCTACTCAGTCGCGAGGTGGCGCCACGACTCGGAGTGGCCGTGCGGCACAACAGGATTGCGATGTGGACCGGCGGCCTCGGGTTCTTGGCGATCTGGCTGGCCTACGACAACGGGCTGCGGCCGGAACCGCCGGTGGCGCTTGGGCTGTTGCTGACCTGGTGCTTGGTCGAGCGGTCCATCGCGACACGGCGGCTGCTGCCCGCCGGGCTGGCGATTCTGGTGGCAGCCTTCAGTTGCACGGCAGGTCCGTCCGGCGTTATCTGTATCGCCGCGTTGCTGGCGGGATTGCGTCCGGTCGCGCGGATCATTTCCGCGCGCGTCGGCGATCGCGGGTCGGCGCGTGAGCGCGTTATCGGCTACCTGACGCTGCTGGCGCCGCTGCTCGCCGCCGGCGCCGTGGCGCTGGCGATCATGTTCGCCGATCAGCCGCTCGCGGCGATGTTCGAGATGCAGCGTGTGCATCACATCGTCGGGCCCGATGTCCAATGGTTCGACGACTATCTGCGCTACCAGTACCTGTTCCAAGGCGAGACCGACGGCTCGGTCGGCCGCCGGATCGGCGTGTTCGCGATGCTGGCCGGGCTTATGGTGTGTGTGCTGGTGCTGCTGCGCAGAGGCGGTCGCATCCCGGCGCTTTCGACGGGACCGACCCGGCGCATCCTCGGGGTTACGGTCGGTTCACTGTTGCTGATCATGATCACCCCGACCAAATGGACCCATCACTTCGGTGTTTACGCCGGGGTGGCCGGTGCCGTCGCGATGATCACCGCCGTGGCCGTCGGCCCCCGGGTGCTGCGGGCACCGCGCAATCGGGCGCTGTTCGCCGCCGTGGTCGCGTTTCTGCTCGCGCTGGTGTTCTCCGGTCCCAACAAATGGTGGTATGTCTCGTCGTGGGGCATCCCGTGGTGGGACAAGCCGCCGGTGGTGGCCGGGCTGGGGTTCAACAAGTTGTTTCTCGCCGCGACCGTCGTGCTGCTGATCGTGGCCGCGTGGTGGCATGTGCACGCTCCGGAACCCGGTACACCGCACCGGGTTTCGCGGATCGCGTGGCGGGTGTCGGTGCTGCCGCCGTTGACGATCGCGCTGGCGCTGCTGGTGGTCTGGGATGTGGGCTCCTTCGCCAAGGCGGCGGTGACACAGGGGCAATCGTTCTCGTTGGCTCGTTCGAATATCGAGGCCGTGACGGGTGAGACATCCGGTCTGGCCGGTCACGTGCTGGTCGAAACGGATCCGAACGCGGGGATGCTGCGACCATTGACCGGAGACGCGGTCAGCACCTTGTCGGGTACCGGAACCGGATTCACCGGTGCGGGTGTGGCGGCCGACCTGCGCCCCGACGACGAAGGTAGCCCATCCGGCAGTATCGCCGACGCGCTGACCAGCAAGTCGGCATCGGAGAACACTGCGGGAACCGCTTCTGCCACACTGCCTTTCGGTCTCGACCCGGCAACCACGCCGGTACTCGGCAGCTATCGTTCCGGTGACGCGGGGCCCGCCGACCTGACCACCGGCTGGTATCGGCTTCCCGAATCCGGTGATCGCAACAGCATCATCGCGTTGAGCGCGGCGGGCCGGATCAGGTCGGTCGATGCCGACGGTATCGTCACGCCCGGACAGACTCTCGAAATCGAGTACGGTGCTTCCGATTCCACGACCACCGCGCAGCCGATGGGCCGGGTGACGCCGATCGATATCGGCCCCGCGCCGTCGTGGCGCAATCTGCGGGTGCCGTTCGCCGACATCCCGGCCGGCGCCGACGTGATCCGGATTGTCGCCATCGACCGCGACCGCAACCCGAAGCAGTGGCTAGCGCTCACACCGCCGCGAGTGCCGCAGACCAAGACGCTGAACGAGGTCGTCGGTTCACACACGCCGGTGTTGACGGACTGGATGGTCGGGTTGCAGTTCCCGAACCAGCGTCCCTACGACCATCACAATGGCATCGCGGAGATCCCCGCGTATCGCATCATGCCCGACCGGCCCGGCGCCGAGATCACCAGCCTGTGGCAGAGCCACGACGGTGGCGGTCCGCTCGGCTGGACCGGCATGCTGCTGCGCGGCCGGACACTCGCCACCTACCTGGACCACGACTGGCGCCGGGACTGGGGCGAACTCCAGCAGTTCACCCGGATCGATACCACCGCCGACCCGGCGAAACCCACCATCACCGAGGTCGACCGCTCAGGTCTGTGGAGTCCGGGACCGATCCTCACGAATTACTGAGCGGGTCATCCGAATCCGTTGTCGGGTAGGTGCATCGGTTGCCAACGCGTCACCTGCCGCAGCGCCGAGCAGTACCACGTTGCCCGCTCGAGCTGTGGTCGTCGGGCTGTGCGTTCTCGTTCGATGGTTGATTGCCGGCCGGGACACGGATTTATGGCTCGGGTTTCCCGGCGGGGGTTTCCGGCACCTCGATCGGTACGGGGGCGGTCGGCCCGGCACGCCGGGTGCGTAGGAGCGCGTGCGTGGTGAAGATGGCCAGTGCCGCCCAGATCAGGGCGAAGCCGGCCCAGCGGGATGTCGGCATGGGTTCGTGGGTGACAGCGACTCCCCAGGCCATCTGGAGGGCCGGGGTCAGGTACTGCAGCAGGCCCATGGTCGAGAGCGGAACACGTTGCGCGGCAACGGCGAACAACAGCAGCGGGATCAGGGTGACCGGACCGGTGGACATCAGCAGTGCGGCGTGTCCCGCGCTGGAACCGAATTCGCTGTGACCGGTCAGCGCGAGCACGAGCAAGAACGCGAGAGCGAACGGTGCGGCCACGATTCCCTCGGCGGCGATACCGCGCAGTGCGTCGAGCGAGATGACCTTCTTCACCAGCCCGTAGGTGGCGAACGAACAGGCCAGCACCAACGCGATCACTGGTGGTCTGCCGTAGTCGACGGTGAGCACCCCGACCGCGAGTGCGCCGAGCCCGAGGGCGAGCCACTGCGCCTTGGCCAGTCGCTCCCGGAACGCCACCACGCCGACCGCGATGGTCACCAGTGGATTGATGAAATAGCCGAGCGCGCACTCCACCACATGGCCGGTGGCGACACCGAAGACGTACACGCCCCAATTCAGCGACAGCGCCGCTGACGCCACCGCCGCCAGCCGCCAGGTCTTCGCATCGATCGTGCGCATCTCTCGCAGCCGCCCGGCTAGCATCAGCACCACGAGCACCACGGCCAATGTCCACAGGATCCGCTGCGCAACCACCTCCGCCGGGTCCGCGAACTTCAGCAAACCGAAGAACGCCGCGAATGAACCCCATATGAGATACGCGGATGCACCAAAGGCAACACCCGGCATCGACCTGCTTCGCCGCACTCACCGAACTTAGTGTTCGGTTAGCCTTGCGTGCATGTCGATAACCGTGCAGGCGTCCGGCGCCACCGGACTTTCCGCGGCCGAGGTCGAGCAGCGTCGCAGCGACGGACGCACCAACGACGTCCCGGATCGGGCCAGCCGGTCAGTTCGTGACATCGTTCGCGCGAATGTCTTCACGCGGATCAACGCTATCCTCGGCGTGCTGTTCGTGCTGGTCCTGGCGACGGGGTCGATTATCGACGGTATGTTCGGTCTGCTGATCGTGGCCAACAGCGCGGTCGGAATCATTCAGGAGGTTCGCGCCAAGCGCACCCTGGATCGGCTGACGATCGTCAGTCAGGCCAAACCGACCGTACGCCGAGATGGCAAGTCGATGGAGCTCGCGCCGCGCGAAGTGGTGCTCGACGATCTCATCGAGCTCGGCCCAGGCGACCAGATTGTGGTGGACGGCACCGTCGAGGAGTCAGCGCAGCTCGAGGTAGACGAATCGCTGCTCACCGGTGAGGCCGATCCGGTGGACAAGCAGGTCGGGACCGAGGTGCGGTCGGGCAGCTATGTGGTTTCTGGCAGCGGCGCCTACCGCGCGACGAAGGTCGGCAGGGACGCGTACGCGGCGAAGCTGGCGGAGGAGGCCAGCAAGTTCACCCTGGTGAAGTCCGAGCTGCGCAGCGGTATCGACACGATCCTGAAGGTCATCACCTATCTGCTGATTCCGGCGGGCCTGCTGAGCGTCTACAACCAGTTGTTCGCCAGTACGGACAGCTGGAACCACGTGTTCACCAACAAGGAGACCTGGGGCCCCGCAGTGACCGGCATGGTCGCGGCGCTGGTGCCGATGGTGCCCGAGGGGTTGGTGCTGATGACCTCGGTCGCCTTCGCGGTCGGCGTGGTGCGACTGGGGCAGCGCAAATGTCTGGTGCAGGAGCTACCCGCGATCGAGGGCTTGGCCAGGGTGGACGTGGTGTGCGCGGACAAGACCGGCACACTCACCGAGAACGGCATGCGGCTCTCGGATATCGACGTGCTCAGCGGCTTCGGCGACTCCGAAGTGCGAAAGGCGCTGGCGGCCTTGGCAACCGACGACCCGCGCCCCAACGCGAGCGTGCAGGCGATCGCTGAAGCCCTGCCCGATGGGCCAGGATGGCAGCACACCGCCGTCGCACCGTTCTCCTCGGCGAAGAAGTGGAGCGGCTACTCCTACGGTAAGCACGGCGACTGGCTGCTCGGCGCTCCCGACGTGCTGTTGGACCCGGCCTCCAACGATGCCCGCCGCGCCGAGGAGCTCGGTTCCTCGGGGCTGCGGATTCTGCTGCTCGCGCGCAGCGACCGATCGGTCGACGCGGTCGACGCGCCGGGAAATGTGACACCGGCCGCGTTGGTTGTGCTCGAGCAGAAGGTGCGGCCCGACGCGCGTGCGACGCTCGAATACTTTGCCGGTCAAGATGTTTCGATCAAGGTTATATCCGGCGACAACGCCGTCTCGGTGGGTGCGGTTGCCGCCTCGCTCGACCTGACCGGTGGTGAGCACCCTATAGACGCGCGCGAACTGCCGGAGGACCGCGACGAACTGGCGGACATCCTCGAACGCGAGACCACCTTCGGACGGGTGCGGCCGGATCAGAAGCGGGCCATGGTCGAGGCCCTGCAGTCTCGCGGCCATACCGTGGCCATGACCGGTGACGGCGTGAACGACGTGCTCGCGCTGAAGGATTCGGATATCGGCGTCGCCATGGGCGCGGGCAGTCCGGCGACCCGTGCGGTCGCGCAGATCGTATTGCTCGACAACAAGTTCGCGACGCTGCCATACGTAGTGGGCGAGGGGCGCCGGGTGATCGGCAATATCGAGCGGGTCTCGAATCTGTTTCTCACCAAGACCGTGTACGCGGTGGTGCTGGCCTTCCTCATCGGTCTGGCCGGCGTCGGTTCGCAGGTCTTCGATTACGATCCGATTCCGTACCCGTTCCTGCCGCGCCACGTCACCATCGCGGCCTGGTTCACTATCGGTATTCCGGCGTTCATTCTCTCGCTTGCGCCGAACAACGAGCGAGCCCGCACGGGATTCGTGTCACGGGTGCTGCGGCTGGCCATTCCGTCCGGTGTGGTGATCGGCGTGACCACTTTCGTGTCATATCTGATCGCCTATACCGGACCCGACCCGAGTCAGCAGCAACAGGAACAGGCCGGAACCACCGCGCTGATCACACTCATCATGATCGCGCTATGGGTGCTCGTCATTGTGGCCCGGCCGTATGTGTGGTGGAAAGTGCTGCTCATCGCGGCCTCGGTCGTCGCGTACCTAATCTTGTTCACCGTCCCGTTCACTAGGCACTTCTTCAAGCTCGATCCCTCGAATGTCCAACTCACCGTCGCGGCCATCGTCTGTGGCGCCGTCGGAATCGTGCTCGTAGAGGCCGCCTGGTGGATCAGCGCCGCGCTGCACGGTGAACGTCGGCAACTGCTGCCCGCCGCCCCCGGCGGGGCCGCCTGACCAACTGGACACTCGTCTCGCCGCGCCACGAGATACCTTGTGCGAAGCGATCATTCAGTGTTGGAGTAACTTCTCCGAGTATGGAGGTACTGCTGCACCAGATCGACGCGTTCGTCGACGCACCGTTCTCGGGCAACCCCGCTGCGGTCATGCCGTTGCCCGCGTGGCTGCCGGACGGACTGATGCAACAACTGGCCGAGGAGAACAACCTCGCCGAGACCGCGTTCTATACCTCCCGGCTACCCCCTGACGCGGGCGCGCCGCCGGGGGAGTGGCCCGCGTTTCACCTGCGCTGGTTCACCCCGGCGGTAGAGGTCGACATGTGCGGCCATGCCACCCTGGCCGCCGCCGCGGTGGTACTCGAGGACATCCACCCTGGCGAGGACCGGGTCAGCTTCTTCACCCGCAGCGGATGGCTGCACGTCGATCGCACCGATGACGACGAGTACGTTCTAGACCTTCCGGTGGTCGGCCACACCGAGGTCGATCCGGATCCGGCACTCGTCGCGGCGCTGGGGGTGCGGCCCGTCCGCGCCTTCACCAGTATGGACGAGATCATCGTTGTGGCGACCGAACAGGAGGTCCGCGACGCGCGGCCGGACTTCGCCGCCTTCCCGCCGCTGGCACGGGGTGCGATCGTCACCGCGCGCGGCGACCACGACGATTTCGTTTCGCGGTTCTTCGCTCCCGGCGTGGGAGTTTCCGAAGATCCGGTCACCGGATCCGCGCACGCCCAGTTGGTTCCGCTCTGGAGTCGCGAACTGGGCCGCACCGATCTCGCCGCCCGTCAGCTGTCGCGGCGCGGCGGCGCGCTGCGCACCGAACTGTCCGACGATCGCGTCCTGCTCATCGGCCGCTGCCGCCGCTACCTCGACGGAGTTGTGCAGATCACGGAATAGGCAAGCGGCACTTGGCTTTCAGGAATGTCGAACGGGCCCGTCCCCAGCCAGGCGGGGCGGGCCGTTCGTGCTACTTCGAAGTTAGCGGCTGCGGTTCCGCGGACCGACTGTGGACCTCAACGATCGGGTACCTTGCCGTCGTCAGGGCCGAGGAGAGTCGAGTCATCCTGGTCCGGTAGCAGGGGGACGACGGCGAAGCGGCCGGCTATCGCGTCTGCGGGGAGGGCTTGTACGGCGCGAATTCCGTTCTGGGCGGCCAAGTCTCGCAGGTCCGACAGTCCGCCTCGGATGACAAGGCCGACCGTGCAGGCGCAACCGGCGCTCAGTCGGCCGGCGGCGACGGTGATCACGCGGGCGGAGCGGTCGTCGGGAGCTCGCATGGCGAGCAGCTGCTGGGCCGCATTGTCGGCCGATGCGATCGCGACGGCGTCACCCGCCGGGACATCGACGGTCACGATCGGGGTTTGTACGCGAGGGATCGCAACCTTATGGATCACTTGGGCGATGCGCATGCCGCCGCTATGGGCCGGAATCTGTTCGGGTGTCAGGTTTTCGGTGAACGAGACCAGCGCCCAATGATCCGCGGTGTCGGTGTCGGTGTCGGTGTCGGTGTCGGTGTCGGAGAGTGAATCATTGGCTCGGGCAAGGTATTCCGTGACGGGCTCGCCGCGCTCGGGCCCGAGCCGGTCGGTGGATACGCCGGCGGGTATCGGCGGATTCAGTGCGCCGAGCACGACCATCAGAGCTACCAGCCCCGCCGCTGCGGCCACGACAGCGACGGCACGCCACCGCCGCGGGCCGCGATCGGGCAGTTGCTCGGACCGGGCGTCGGTTTCGAGCTCCGAAGGCCGGTCAGGCATTCCGCAGGATGTCCAAGGCATGCTTCAGGTCGGCCGGGTACTCGCTGGTGATTTCGAGGTAGCGGCCGTCGGCGGGATGGTTGAACCCGAGTGCGCGGGCGTGCAGCCACTGGCGTTCCAGGCCGAGGCGTTCGGCAAGGCGCGGGTCGGCGCCATAGGTGAGGTCGCCGCAGCAGGGGTGGCGGACGGCGGAGAAATGTACCCGGATCTGATGGGTGCGACCGGTCTCCAGGTGGATGTCCAGCAGGCTTGCGGCCTGAAACGCCTCCACGGTGTCGTAATGGGTGACGCTCGGGCGTCCATCGGCGGTGACCGCGAACTTCCACTCGTTGCCGCGTGCCCGCCCGATGGGTGCGTCGATGGTGCCGCTGCTCGGGTCCGGATGCCCCTGGACCAGTGCGTGATACCGCTTGTCGATGGTCCGCTGTTTGAACGCCCGCTTCAGCACGGTGTAGGCCCGCTCGGATTGCGCGACCACCATCACCCCGGAGGTGCCGACATCGAGCCGGTGCACGATGCCCTGACGTTCATGGGCGCCGGAGGTCGAGATACGGTAGCCGGCCGCCGCCAGCCCGCCGACCACGGTCGGCCCGCTCCAGCCGACGCCGGGGTGCGCGGCGACACCGACCGGCTTGTCGACCGCGACGATATCGTCATCGGCGTAGAGGATGGTCATCCCCTCCACCGCCTCGGCCTCGATGGTGAGTGCCCGCTTGGGCTCGGGGAATTCGACCTCGAGCCAGGCTCCGCCGACGAGCCGGTCCGATTTGCCAGCGGCGACACCGTCGAGCTGTACCGAACCCTCCTCGGCCATTGCCGCGACCGCGGTCCGTGACAAGCCGAGCAGCCGGGACAGACCCGCATCGACCCGCATACCGTCGAGTCCATCCGGTACGGGCATGGATCGGGTTTCCCTCATGCCGCGTTCTCCTGCTCGGTATCGCGCTGATTGCCGTTCTGCTGTTCACCGTTGGGTGCAGTGCCATCGGAACCGTGGTCGGTGGATTGGTCCGAATCGGTCGCGGTGGTGTCGCTGGAATCCACGGTGGTGTCGTCGGAATGCCCGCGCCGCCCGGCGCGGGTGCCGTCGGGTTCGAACCCGAACACCGTCAGCACCACCAAGAGAATGGCACCGCACACGATGGACGAATCCGCCACATTGAACACCGGCCACCACCCGATGGCGACGAAATCGACGACATGTCCCTGTAGCGGTCCCGGCGCTCGGAACAACCGGTCCACGAGATTGCCGAGCGCACCGCCGAGTACCATGCCGAGTCCGATCGCCCACCACAGCGAACGCATCGTGCGGCCGATGCGAATCACGCCGATCACCACGGCCGCCGCGACCAGCGTCAGCAGCCAGGTCATGCCGGTGGCCATGGAGAACGCCGCGCCCGCGTTACGCACCAGCGAGAGCCGGGCGAAATCGCCGATGAGATACACCGGGTCACCCGGCGTCAGCTTCGCGACCGCGATCGTCTTGGTAAGTACGTCCAGGCCGAGCAATACCGCAGCGATGATCAGCAGGGTCGGCAGCCGCAGCGGGGCCTTTCCTGTCGGTGGCTCGGGGGTCGATGGCGCTGGGTCGGTTGGCGGCACCGCGTCGTCGTCGGTGTTGTCCTCGGTCGGCCGGTCGTCACTCACGAGCAACATCATCTCTCGAGCGACTGTGCGGCTCGTGCACGCGGTCACCTGTATGTCCCAGCTGACACTCAGGAACCGGTCGTACTCTGATTCTCGTGAAGGTGTTGTCTTCCCCCACCATTCCCCGGATCGCGCGTTCCGGGGTGTTGCTGATGGTGCTTGCAGTCGGGCTTTCCGCGTTCGGTGTCGGTTGCGGCAATGGTGCCGAGGCGCGCAACGACAACGAGAGCACCGAGCCGCTCGGTCTCGGCAAGGAAGTGACAGTGCCGATTTCGGCCGTCATCGCCACCGTGGTCGAGCCAGGCGCCGAACCGCGCGACATGTTGCGTCCCGGCTATGCGGTCGGCACCTCGCAGCAGGTGACGTTGCGCACCGAACACAGCATCCAGCAGCAGATCAACGATGAGCCGACTCGCGATTTCTCGACGCCCGCGCTGACGATTCCGATGACCGCGCAGACCGGCCCCGACGGTGTCGACCTCACCCTCGGCGTCGTCACGTCCCCCGACCCGGATCTGGCGAAGGCACTCACAGCCGCGGACGGTTCGCACGCGGGTTTCGAGATGAGCGAACTCGGCGCGATCACCGCGCTGCGGCTGGAACCCTCACCGGACACGTCCAACGGCGCGCGTGCCGCCCTGGAGCAAGCTTTCTATCAAGCCGTCTACCGTTCGATCGCCTTCCCCGATCAGCCGGTCGGCGAGGGCGCGGTGTGGACCGTGCACCAGGAGGTGACCGGCGGGGTCGCGCTCGACCAGGTGACTACGGCGACACTCACCAAGCGTGACGGCAACCGGCTGACCATCGAGCTCGAGGTGACGCAAACGCCGAAGTCGAAGGTGTGGACGCTGCCCAACAACGCGGGCACCCTCGACATCGAGGACTACGTCATGCAGGGCTCCGGCACGATCACTGTCGATCTCGGGCTGCCGTTGCCGGTCTCGGGCTCGATCACTGTCGGCGGCCACCAGGCATACCGCGATTCGCGCAGCTCGAGCATGCTGCAGCAAACGATCAACACACAGGTTTCCTGGACGGAATGAGAATAGGCTCGGCACTGTCCGATCAATTGCCTACGACCGGAGGCAGCTCCTAGCAAAGGATGGCTTCTCATGTCTGACGTCAAGCCCGTTCCCGACGGATATCCAGTGGTATCGCCCGGATTGGCGATCGAAGGTGCCGCCGCCGCGATCGACTTCTACAAACAAATTTTCGGCGCGACCGAGCGAATGCGCATGCCCGGCCCAAACGGCACGGTCGCGCACTGTGAATTGATGTTCGGCAGTTCCGTCGTCATGATCGGTGACCCGGCTCCGGATATGGACTTCCGTGACCCGAAGTCGGTCGGCGGGACTCCGGTGAACCTGCACGTCTATGTGAGCGACGCCGATGCCGCCTTCACCGCGGCCATCGCCGGGGGCGCCACCGAACTCACGCCCATGACCGATCAGTTCTACGGCGACCGCACCGGCGCGTTCGAGGATCCGTGGGGCCATCGCTGGACGGTGGCCACCCATATCGAGGATGTCGCACCAGAGGAGATGGACAGGCGCATGGCCGAACAGTTCGGCGACTCCTGACCGGCGCTACTGTGCCACGATCGAGTCACCCTCGACGCGCACGGGCTTCGAATCCAACGGGCGAGTCGCCGGGCCGTGGACCACCGAGCCGTCGAGCCCGAATTTACTGCCGTGACAGGCGCAGTTGATGGTGCCACCGCAGACATCCGCCACCTTGCAACCTGCATGTGTGCAGGTGGAGGACAGCCCGATGAAGGACCCGGCATTGGGCTGGGTCACCACCACATCACCATTGATCACCCCGCCACCGACCGGTACCTCGGCGACCTTGGCGATGACGTCGGTGCCTTGTTGTCCGGCCGAGGCGGTAGGGCCCGGTGCCGGTGCCGATTTGCCATCGGTGCTACACGCGGTCAAAGCGGTGGCCGCCGCCACCGCACCTACGCCCGCGACCATGACGGTGCGGCGACGCAGGATGAGGTCATCATTGTCGATCATTGGTCGGCCTCCGTTCGTGGGAACGATCTCCGAACCGGCAAATGCTTTTATCACACCGGTCTTGAATTGTCTACGTAGTGGGTGGCTCGATGGTTCACTCGAACTTCGCGCCGATCGCCGATCCGGTGTGTCGTGGCCCGGGAGGTCTAGGTTTCGAGTCCGTGGCGGCATGCGAGTGGCCAAGACTTCCGGAGCGGCGGAACCCGGCCCCCCTCATCGTTTGGTGGCCGGGTCCGTCGCATTCGGGAGGTTTACCCGCGCGCTATTGCTTCGAAAACCTGGGGGTCGACGAGGGTGGAGGTGTCACCGAGTTCGCGGCCTTCGGCGACGTCGCGCAGGAGGCGCCGCATGATTTTGCCGCTGCGGGTCTTGGGGAGTTCGGGGACGATGTGGATTTCGCGCGGGCGGGCGATCGGGCTGATCTCTTGGGAAACTGCGGCTATGAGTTCTGCGGTGAGGGTGTCACCGCTGTGTGCCGCGTTCGCGGTGCGAATGACGAAGGCGACGATGGCCTGGCCGGTGGTGGCGTCGGTCGCGCCGACCACCGCGGCTTCGGCGACGTCGGTGTGGCCGACGAGGGCGGATTCGACCTCTGCGGTGGAGATTCGGTGTCCGGAGACGTTCATGACGTCGTCGACCCGGCCGAGCACCCAGAGCGCGCCGTCGGTGTCGAATTTGGCGCCGTCACCGGCGAAATACCAGCCGTCGTTGGCGAATCGGTCCCAATAGGTTTCGCGGAACCGGTCCATATCGCCCCAAATGCCGCGCAGCATCGACGGCCACGGCTGGTCGAGGACGAGTAAACCAGAGGCGCCGTGGTCGAGTTCGGCACCCGCGTCGTCGACGATCTTGGCGCTGATGCCCGGTAGCGCCGCCATCGCGGCACCGGGTTTGGTGGCGGTGACGCCGGGCAGCGGGGAAATCATGATGGCGCCGGTCTCGGTCTGCCACCAGGTGTCCACGATCGGGGTTCGGTTGCCGCCGATAACATCTCGATACCAGCGCCATGCCTCCGGGTTGATCGGTTCACCGACCGAGCCGAGCAGTCGCAGCGTGGACAGATCGTGGGCATCGGGGATCTCGCGGCCCCATTTCATGAAGGTGCGCACCAATGTGGGTGCGGTGTAATAGATGGTGACGCCGTACTTTTCGATTATGTCGAAGTGCCGGTGTTCGTCGGGGGAGTTGGGGGTGCCCTCGTAGACGACCTGGGTGGCGCGGTTGGCCAGTGGACCATAAACGATGTAGCTGTGCCCGGTCACCCAGCCGATATCCGCGGTGCACCAGTAGACGTCCTGTCCGGCTTTGTGATCGAAGACGTTGTGGTGGGTGTACGCGGCTTGGGTCAGGTAGCCGCCCGAGGTGTGCAGAATGCCCTTGGGCTTTCCGGTGGTTCCGGAGGTGTAGAGGATGAACAGCGGGTGTTCGGCGTCGAAGGCTTGTGCCTGGTGATCAGCGTCGGCGTTGGTGACGGTGTCGTGCCACCACAGGTCCCGGCCGTCGGTCCATGGCACGTCGATGTTGGTGCGGCGCACCACGAGTACGTGTTCGACGCTGGAGGGCTCACCGCCGAGCGCCTCGTCGACCGCGGCCTTGAGCGGCGCGGCCATACCCCGCCGCCACTGTCCGTCGGTGGTGATGATCAGGCGCGCGGAGGCGTCGTCGACGCGTTGGCGCAGTGCGGTGGGGGAGAACCCCGCGAAGACCACCGAGTGGGTAAGGCCGAGGCGCGCGCAGGCCAGCATCGATACGATCGCCTCGGGCACCATCGGCATATAGATGGCGACCCGATCACCGGCCTCGAGGCCGAGTTCGGTGAGATAGTTCGCTGCCCTGGATACTTCGGCGAGTAGGTCGTTGTAGGTGATGTCGCGGGAGTCGCCCGGTTCGCCTTCCCAGTGGATGGCTATCTGATCGCCGTGGCCGTCGAGCACGTGCCGGTCGACGCAGTTGTAGGCGACGTTGAGTTTGCCGTCGGCGAACCACTTGGCGACCGGCGCGTCGCTCCAATCGAGGACCTGCGTCCATGGCTGATCCCAATGCAGCTGCCCGGCCTGTTCGGCCCAGAACTCCAGCCGGTCGGCCTCGGCCCTGTCATACAGGGCCGCACCGGCATTGGCTGTCGCGATGAACGCGCCTTCCGGCGGATAGGTCGCGGGCACCGCGTCCGCCGAGCCTGCCTGACCGGTTGTGTCGTGGTCGGTGGTTGCGCTGGTCAACGTCGATCTCCTATCGAAATAGCAAGGGCAGCCTGATGTTCGGGCTCAGTGCGCAACGGCTTTCTCGGCACCGGCGCCGGTGAGCGAACGGACCTCCATCTCCGCGGCCTTGGCGGGGTTTTCCGGCCGCCTGCCACCGACGAAGGTGCCGAGCACACCGAGCGCGAAAGCCAGTGGGATGGAGACGATGCCGGGATTCGACAGCGGGAACCAGTCGAACTTCGAGCCCGGGATCATGGCGCTCGCCGACCCGGATACCGCCGGGGAGAACACGATCAGCACGATGGTGGAAATGAGGCCGCCATACATACTGAACAGTGCACCGGTGGTGTTGAACCGCTTCCAGAACAGCGAGAACAGAATGGTGGGCAGGTTCGCCGCCGCCGCGACCGCGAAGGCCAGCGCTACCAGGAACGCAATGTTCTGACCGTTGGCGAGGATGCCGAGTCCGATGGCGAGGATGCCGATGACGACCGCGCTGATCCGGGAGACCTTGACCTGCTTGGCCTCGTCGACCTTGCCGCGCTTGATCACGCTCGCGTAGATGTCGTGTGCGAACGACGTCGACGCGGTGATCGTGAGTCCGGCCACGACCGCGAGGATGGTGGCGAACGCGACCGCCGAGATCACACCGAGCAACACGACCCCACCCAGTTCGAACGCCAGCAGCGGCGCCGCCGAATTCTGCCCGCCGGCCGAGGTGAGAATGCGGTCCGGGCCGACGATCGCGGCCGCACCGTAACCAAGCACCAGGGTGAACAGGTAGAACGCGCCGATCAGGCCGATCGCCCAGACCACCGAGCGCCGTGCCTCTTTCGCGGTCGGCACCGTGTAGAAGCGCATCAGCACATGCGGCAGGCCCGCGGTGCCGAGGACCAGTGCCAGGCCGAGAGAAACGAAGTTCAGCTTGGAGGTCGAGCTGCCGCCGTATTGTGCGCCCGGAGCGAGCACGTCACGTGCGGCGACTCCCTTGGTCTTCGCCCCGGATACCGCGTCCTGTGCCGAACTGAGGATGTCGGAGAAGTTGAACCCGAATTTGGCGAGCACGATGACGGTCATTACCGCCGCACCTGTAATCAGCAGGCAGGCCTTGATGATCTGCACCCACGTGGTGCCTTTCATGCCGCCGACCAGCACGTACACGATCATGAGCACGCCGACCACGGCGATCACAATGGACTGTCCGGTCTTGTCGGAGATATCGAGCAGCAGCGCGACCAGCCCGCCCGCACCCGCCATCTGCGCCAGCAGATAGAACAGCGACACCGCGAGTGTCGTCAGCGCGGCGGCGGTGCGGACCGGGCCTTCCTGTAACCGGAAGCTCAGTACATCGGCCATGGTGAATTTGCCGGTGTTCCTGAGCATTTCGGCGACAAGCAGCAGCGCGACCAGCCAGGCGACCAGGAAGCCGATGGAGTAAAGGAAGCCGTCATAGCCGTACACCGCGATCGCGCCCGCAATGCCGAGAAAGCTGGCCGCGGAAAGGTAATCGCCCGCGATGGCAATGCCGTTCTGTGGTCCGGAGAAACCGCGACCACCGGTGAAATAGTCGGCCGCCGTGCGGTTGTTACGGCTGGCCCGGATCACCACGACCATGGTGATCGCTACGAACAGGGCGAAGATGGCGATATTCGCGGCCGGGTTGCCGACCGTCGCGGCAGCGGACAGATAGCGCTCACTCATGCCTGCACCCCCTCGAGATGGTTGCGGATGGCCGCCGCGCGCGGATCGAGCTCACGGTTGGCGAACCGGACGTAGAGCGCGGTGATGGCGAAGGTAGAGACGAATTGTCCGAGGCCGAGCAACAATCCGAGGTTGATGTTGCCGAAGACCTGCTGCGCCATGAAGTCATGGGCGTAAGCCCCGAGCAGTACGTAACTCAGGTACCAGACCAGGAACACTGCGGTCATGGGAAATATGAAGCGGCGCAACCTGCTTCGCAGTTCCTGAAATTGCGGACTCGCTTGGACGGCGGCGAATTCCTCGGCACTTGGCTGGTGCGGCGGCGCTGCTGCGGGCCTGCGCTCGGTGCCCTCGCCCTCGAGGTCGATACTGGTCATCAGGAGTCCTAGCGTGTGACGTGGCTTGCTGCGCAGACCGTATCGAGGGCGGGGTGCGGGAATCGCCATGTGGCGCAGGTCACTCCGTGAAGGTGCCTGATTGTGCGGTGAACGGTCGCCGTGGCGCGACGAACGGTCATGGTCGCCTGGCCGAAAGAGGTTCAGTTCGAGTGGAGTGCGCGCTCGCGGTCGGCGCCCATGCCGAGCCGCTCCGGCGCGTGCAGCCGCAGGAAGATCCGCCCCACCGTCCGGGCATTCTGCCCACGCGTCACCTTGCTGACCAGAATCATCGATGCGAAGGCGAGTGGCACGCTGATCGCCGCGGGATAGCCGAGTATCGCCGAGGGCCAGCCGCCTGCTACATCGTCGGAGACGCCACCGAGCACCGACACCACCGTAGCGCCGCCCGACGCGAGACCGCCCGCTACGAGTCCGGCAGCCGCACCCGTAGCGGTCAGGCCGCGCCACCAAATGCCCAACGCCAGCAAAGGGCATAGCGTGGATGCCGCGACCGAGAACGCGAGCCCGACCGTACGGGATAGATCGAGCGAGGCGACGGTCAGCGACAAACCGAGCGGAACCGCGCCGGCGAACACTGCGGCGGCACGGAAATCGCGGATCCGGCCGCGCAGCATGTCCGTGCTGAGCACGCCCGCGATGCTGACCAGTAGACCCGACGAGGTAGACAGGAACGCGGCGATCGCCCCCGCCGCGACCAACGCCGCAAGCAACTGACCGGGCAATCCGGCAAGCACCGAACCGGGCAGCAACACGACCGCGGCGTCGGAGGTGCCGGTGATCAGCAACTGCGGAACATACAGTCGCGCGAACACCCCGAGCAGTACCGGGAACAGGTAGAACAACCCGACCAGGCCGAGTACCGCGAGCGCGGTGGTCCTGGCGGTCCGGCCGTCGGGGTTGGTGTAGAAACGCACCAGAACATGCGGCAACCCCATGGTGCCGAGGAAGGTCGCGATGATCAGCGAGTACACCTGATAGGTGGGGTGGGATCCGCCGAATCCGCCACCGGGTGCGAGCCAGGCCGCGCCATTCGCGGGAGCCCCCGCGACCACCGGTACCGCCGCGCCCGGATCCAGCACCAGGCGAGTCCCCGCCGCAAGTTCGTGCTCTCCCGCGACGAGCAGCACCGGACCGTCGACCGTGTGCTCGTCCAGCGTCCCGGTGATCGAAACCTGTTGTTGCGCACCGACCTGCACCACCACATCGGTGCTCACATCCACCGTGGTGCGCTCGGTGACAATCGGGGGAGCGGGCGCGCCGAGGTCGCGATGATCGGCGAGGAAATGCCCGAGCAGTACGAGCGCCGGGATCGCTACCGCAGTCAACTTGAGCCAGTACTGGAACGCCTGCACCAGCGTGATCGATCGCATCCCGCCGCCTGCGACGTTCGCGATCACAATGGCGCCAACCGCCACCGCGCCCACCCAGTCCGGGACGCCGAGCAGAATGCGCAGCGTCAACCCGGCCCCCTGGAACTGCGGAATCAGGTACACCGCGCACACCAGCACCACCACGACCGCCGCCAGTCTGCGCAACCGCAGCGACCCGAGCCGGAATTCCGCGAAGTCGGGCACCGTGTAGGCACCCGATCGCCGCAACGGCGCGGCGACGAACAACAGCAGCCCGAGATAGCCTGCGGTGAACCCGACCGGATACCACAGCGCGTCGGCGCCGTACTTCGCGATCAGCCCGGCGACGCCGAGAAATGAAGCGGCGGAAAGATATTCTCCGGATATGGCCGCCGCGTTCCAGCGCGGCCCGACACTGCGCGAGGCGACGAGGAAGTCGGAGGTGGTGCGGGCCAGCCGCACACCATAGAAGCCGATCGCCACCGTAGCCAGCGCCGCGAGCAGTAGCGCGGCGATCGTGAGAGCGGGCGCGGTGCCGGAGTTCACTCAGTCCTCCGCCAGCTCGAGGAAGTCCTGTTCGTTGCGTTCGGCGAGCCGGACATAGAGCCGCCCGACGGCATACAACAGGGGATATGCCGCGATACCGAGCAGTACCCACGGCAGTCGCAGTCCGAGCACGACCACCGAGCCCGAACCGGCGATTCGGAAAAGCACCGGCAGCGAACACAATACGAGGACCGTGACCAGGCTCATCCGCAACGCGAGGCCCAATTGCGCGCGAATCAGGCCACCGATCATCGCCGCACCGATATCGGTCTGTTCGGCCACTTCGATCCGGGTACGCACCGGTCGCGCGCCGCGCCGTTGTGAAAGCACGACGCGTTCGCGGGCCGGGCGCTGCTGCGGTCCGGTCACTGGCTGGTCCACTGCTGGCGCGGACCGTGCACGAGACGCTGTTTCAATTCCCTGACCTGCCTGCGGCTGACCGGTAACTCCACCGCCGCCGCGTTGCCGTCGGCACGCAGGCACACCACCGTGCCGGTGCGTACCGTGCGCAACCCGGTCACCAATCGCAGCGCCACCAGATACGACCGGTGCACCCGCAGGAAACCCGCGTTCTCCCACCGTGATTCGAGCGCGGACAAAGGGATTCGCACCAGATGCGATCCGGCGCTCGTATGCAGCCGCGCGTAGTCACCGTCGGCCTCAACCCAGCTGACGTTGGCGCGATGCACGAGTGTGGTGACCCCGCCCAGCTCGACGGGGATCACCTCGTTCGGGTCGGCGCGAGGTTCCATGGCCGCCGGCGCGGCGGTGGTTCGCGCCGCGACGATTCGCCGCACCGCCTCAGCTAACCGGGCCTCCCGCAGGGGCTTGAGCAGATAGTCCACCGCACCGAGATCGAACGCCGCGACAGCGCGATCGTCGTGGGCCGTCACGAACACCACGGCCGGCGGCGCCGCGAACTCCGACAGGATCCCCGCCAGCTCCATCCCGTCCAGCCCGGGCATATTGATGTCGAGGAAGACCGCGTCGACGGGATGAACGCGCATCAGCCGTAACGCGCTGGTCGCGTCGCTCGCGCTGTGGATCTCGCCCACGTCCGACTGGGCGCGCAGCAGATACACCAGCTCGTCCAGAGCCGGCTTCTCATCGTCCACGGCGAGCACGCGCAGTGCTCCGGCGGGTGTATCGGTGGTGCGGGTCACAACCGGTCCATCGTAAGGGCAGCGCAGCCGACGTCGGATCGGGTCGGTGCACTCCGGTCGCGGCAGCGGGTCGGTTCCCGCTGTGCGCGCACAACGACATGGCAACCCGGCCAGGGCGCAACTATTCGCTCACGCTTGGATGCCTGCTCGGAATTTGGGCACCCGCAGGCTCACCTTCGTTCCCGCGCCGGGCGCGGTGTCGACGATCAAGCCGTAGTCGTTGCCGAAGGCGGCGCGCAGGCGGTCGTCGACATTGGCTAGGCCGACGTGTGCGGATTCACCGGAACTCGCCAGTCCAGCACCCGTTTCGACGGCATCGAGCGCGCCGGAACGTAGCACCTCTGGATCCATGCCGATGCCGTCATCCTCGACGCTGATCACGCAGTCGATACCCGCGTCGACCGCGACGATACTCAGTGTGCCGCCGCGTGCCGCCCCGGCGAGACCGTGCCGGACCGCGTTCTCCACCAGCGGTTGCAACGCGAGAAAAGGCAGCACCACCCCGAGCACCTCGGGCGCGATTTGCAGGCGCACTTGCAGCGCGTCACCGAAACGGGCCCGCTCCAGCGCGAGATAGCGCTCGATATTGCGCAATTCGTCTGCGAGCACAGTGAATTCGCCCGCGGCGCGGAAGGAGTACCTGGTGAAGTCGGCGAATTCGAGGATCAATTCGCGCGCGCGATCGGGGTCGGTACGCACGAACGACGCCACGGTATTGAGCGCGTTGTAGATGAAGTGCGGGCTGATCTGAGCGCGCAGGGCACGCACCTCGGCCCGGTCGAGCCGGGCTCGTGAGGCGTCCAGCTCTGCCAATTCCAGCTGCCCGCAGGCGTATCGGGCCACCTCGGCGACCGCGCCGAGTCGTCCCGGCCCCGGCTGCCCGGTGGTCACCACGCCCAACGCGCCCGCGACGCCGGAGTTCTCGATCAGCAACGGCTGGGCGATCAGGGTGCGGGCGGTATGTTCGGCCCGGCCGGGGCCCGACACCAGCACCGGCCGCTCGGTTGCCATGGCGCGTTGCGCCGCAGCGGCGAAATGTTCGGCCAGATCGGCATGCGGTCCGTCCCAGGCGAGCACCGCGCCGTCCGGATCGGCCACGCCGAGTGCCTCGGCGCCGGTGAGCACCCGCAGATGCGGCGCGGCTTCGTGAGCGGAGTGGTCGGTGAGGCCCTGACGCAGCGGCCGTGCGGCCAGCGACGCGGTGTGCAGCGCGGAATGTACCGCGCGCTCGGCGGGAGTGGTGACCGTGCGGCGCGTCCGCGACCACATCAGCAGTCCACCGATGACCAATCCCGCCGCGATGACGATGACCACAACGGCGGTCGTCGTCATCGCGTGCCAATCGTGCGGCGCGGCGGCGAACCCATGGGGTGATTATGAACGCCGACGAGGAGTGGACTCGTTTATCCGGTCAGCTCTGGTACTGGTGTACCGAGAACTTGACCGTTCCGGGTTCGGGAACGTGCGCGCCGCCGACGGTGAGCGTGGCGGTGAAGTCGCCGATACCCGGCGAGAAGATCGCGCTGCGGCCGTCGTTGCCCCAGAATCCGGGGCCGTTGAGGGTGACCGGGCGGGTACCCGTCTCACCGGTGTTGTCATTGCGCCAATTGAGCGTGACGGTCAACTTGCAGCTGCCCACGCCGTACAGCGTGCCGCTGACGGTGAAGGCCGCGGACGACGGATACGCGTCACCGGCCACCGAGGCGTTGACCTGTGCGACGCACGGACCGTCGGCGAGCGAGTAGACGGTCGCGAACTTTTCGGCCGGCGCCGCCGAAGCGGGCGTGGCCGTCGCGATGAGTGCGGCCGCGCCGACGGCGGTGGCGGCGAACGCGGATTTGATCGACAACATCGACACCTCGGTTCGGTGGGGAACATCGTTCAGCCGGAACAATCATGTCCGTGATGGCCCGCCCTCCCGCGCCGAAAACGGCCGGCCACCCATATCGGGCAGTGACACCACACGACCATGTAATCACGTCCAGGCCATACCAAGCCTGATGTTCGCGCGGAACACATTGGCTCCACGCCACTGTCGGATCGCCCGCCCGTATGTCATCGATCGACGGGCTTTCGCCCTGGACGTCTCGCGCGGCGGGTCTGGTGAGTTGAGCGCCTCGCCGCAGATACGCTGGCCACGCTTTTTGCTAACAAATTGCCCAATATGCAGAGAGGGACAGGACATGAAGCGTGTCGCGTTCAGCATGATTGCGGTGACGGGTGCGATCTGCGGTGCCGTACTTGCCGCTGGTCCGGCGTCGGCGGCGATTCCGCCATCTGGGGTGTACTGCATGGGGACGACTTGCGTGAACTCCACATCCCTACCGCAAGTTGTGAGCGGAACGGCGGTGTGCCCCACGGGGATCTCGTTGCCGGTCAACGCGCTGATCGAGCCGTTCAGTGCTCGCATGATCGGTGCGGTGTGCCCGAACGGCGCCCAGCCGCTGGGCCTCAGCTTCTGACCTGACCGAGACGTGCTCTCGCATCTAGTTCGATAAGAGCCGAAAGCGCCCCCTCGGGGGCGCTTTCGTGCGTCCAATTTTGGCCGTGCTACTGCGCCGACTCGCCCGATCGCCGGATAGGGCCGAGCGAGTCGAATCTCGGAGTCACGTCTTCGCCGGAGCATCCGGCGTGGCCCCGTCCGGTCGAAGGCCCGTGCCGCCCCATGCCCCGCGCTGCGGGCCACACGGGTGCCGAAATGCGCTGTTGCGGAGTGCGCCGGGGCCGAGCGATACGACCGAGAACCGCACCGTTACACGAGGTTTCGATGGACGAGCCGCGGGGGATGCCGACCACATCATTTCACCGGGAAAGGGGAATTGACCGTCGTGAAGTACTGGACAACGGCGGCAATGGCAATGGGTGCGGTGACAAAGAGCTGACCGGCGATGGTGCCGAGCGCGCCTACCGCGACGATTCCCCCGAGACAGCCGACGGCGGCGGCGGGGATGAACGGGCCGAACATGCCGACAATGGTCGCGGCGGCGACGGTGGCGCCGGCGATGCCGCCGAGTACGCAGCCGACCAGACCGCCGCCGATGCCGCCGACGGTAGTGCCGATCGCCGCCCCTGCCGCAATGGTGTCTTTCAGCCGTGTGAAGGCCGCGACTTCGCGCTCGTACGGCGTTCGCCACAGTGCCTGGTCTTCGTAGGGCAGGGCAACCGGCCGGTAGTTGGCATGTTCGATATCGAATTGTGGTGTGAGTGTGGCAGTTCGGCCCTGGACGAGGGCGGCGATGGGGAAGACGAACTCGTCGACCCGGAACTCCAGCGGGGTACCCGCGAGGACGGTCCCGTCGGCCGATACGACCTCGAATACGCCGTTGTCGACCACCATTGAACCCGAGCCGATTTGGACGACCATGTTCTGCTCGGTGGAAGTGACGGTGTAATCGACTACGCCGCTGTCGGCGGTCTGTGGAGCAGCGCTGACTGTTCCCGCCGTGATGCAGGCAACCGCGGCGGCAATCGTCGATACGGTGGAAATTCTACGCAGAAGCATTGTCCTGGAACCTATCTTGGTGGTTGACGATGGGAGTGCGGCTACTGAGGCGGTGAGCAGTCGGAGTCGTCGAGCTGCCGGCGCACGTAGGCGGATGCGCCGCGAAGAAGGGGGGCCATGATGAAACCTACTGTGGGAGTGTCGGTTCGATGTTGATCATCACCGTCGCAGGCTCGGCTGAAGGCAGCCTGAAGGCGCCTGAAATCCGTTTCAGGAACCGTCTGTCAGGCTGAGTGGATGCGTTTGCTGATCGTTGAGGACGAGCGGCGGATGGCCGCAGCTTTGGCCAAAGGGCTTGCGGCTGAAGGATTCGCAGTGGATGTCACTCACAATGGGACCGACGGGCTACATCTCGCGACGACCGGCGACTACGACCTGATATTGCTGGACATCATGCTGCCCGGTATGAACGGCTACCAGGTGTGTGCCGCGCTGCGGGCCGCGGGCGAGGAGGCGCCGGTGCTGATGCTCACCGCGAAGGACGGTGAGTACGACGAGGCCGAGGGGCTGGATACCGGCGCCGACGACTACCTGAGCAAACCGTTCTCGTATGTGGTGCTGCTGGCCCGCATTCGTGCCCTGCTGCGCCGCCGAACCCGCGGCGGCGCCCCGGTACTGCGTGTCGGCGATCTGACGCTGGATCCGAACACCGGTACGTGCCGTCGAGGCACGCAGGAGGTCGTGCTCACCACGAAGGAGCTCGCCGTCCTGGAGTACCTCGCCGTCCGCGCGGGGGAGATCGTGTCGAAATCCGATATCCTCCAGCACGTCTGGGACTTCGCCTACGACGGCGATCCCAATATCGTCGAGGTCTATATCAGCACCCTGCGGCGGAAGATCGATGCTCCGTTCGGGCGTCGGTCGATCATCACCGTGCGGGGCGCGGGCTACCGATTGGCGGCCGACCGTGGCTGACCGGTCACGATGGTGGGGTTCGGTTCGTGCTCGGGCCACGGTGATGGCCACGGCCGTCGTCGCGATCGCACTGGTGGCGGCCGGGCTGGCCGTGCTCGCGGTACTGCGGCACAATCTCGTCAATAGTGCGGGCCTGCAATCCGAATCGATCGCTCGACAGGTCGCCGCGCAACTCGTGGCGGGTACGGACTTCGCGAATCTGAAGTTGCCCGACGCGGACAGTGAACCGGTGCAAGTGGTTTCGGCTGATCGGCGGGTCTTGGCGGCCGATGACGAGCTACTCGGCCACGGGCCGATGGCGGAATTCTCCCCGGCCGCGGAATCGGAGTCCGAAGAGCCCGACGATGACGACGATTACGACGACGACGACGATAACGACGAGCCGGAGCGGTTGGCCGCCGCGGGTTCCGGCGCTATCGCCTTCCACGATATGCGACTACCGGTCGCCCACGATGACACCGGCAGCCACGATTTCCGGGTCGCCGCGCTCGCCGTCCGGACCCCACGCGGCGAGGACATCACCATCTATGCCGGAGCCTCCCTCGCCATCGCGGACAATGCCGTCGCCGGCGTCGGCCGTGTCATGCTGATCGGCCTGCCGCTAATGCTCGCCTTGGTCGCGGGTGTGACCTGGTCGGTGACTCGCCGCGCCCTACGCCCCGTGGAGGCGATCCGCGGTGAGCTCGCCGAAATCATGGGTGGCGACCTCTCCCGCCGCGTACCCGTCCCCGCCTCGCACGACGAAATCGCCAGACTCGCAACCACAACGAACACCACGCTCGCCGCTTTGGAGGAGTCGGCCCGAACACAGCGTCGTTTCATCGCCGACGCGGCGCACGAGCTGCGCAGCCCGATCGCCAGCCTGCGCACCCAACTCGAGATCGCCCAGGCACATCCACAACTACTCGAACTGGATGGACTGATCGCCGATTCCGTGCGGCTGGAACATCTCGCCGCCGACCTCCTGCTGCTGGCTCGCCTCGACGCGGGCGAGCAATCCCGCCGCGACCGGGTGGACCTGGCCGTACTGGTTCGCGACGAACTGGCCCACCGCAACACAGATCCGTACCCGATCCGGGCCGAGATATCCGACGACGGTATCGCGGTGCTCGGCAGCCGGATTCAGCTCGGCCGTGTCCTGGCCAACCTCGCCGACAACGCGCAACGCCATGCCGAGACCGTCGTGTGTGTCACGTTGACGCGTACCGGCGGCCAGGCAGTTTTGACGGTGAGCGATGACGGCGCCGGCGTGCCGGTAGCCGACCGGGACCGGATCTTTCGGCGGTTCGTCCGGCTCGACGACGCCCGCAGCCGCGACGACGGCGGCGCCGGACTCGGTCTCGCCATCGTCCGCGACGTCGTCGAGCGGCACGGAGGCGAGATCCACGTGGACGACGGCCGCGATGGCGGCGCGCGTTTCACAGTCACCCTGCCCGCTGCGGATTGATAACCGAAGCGGGGACGTTGCCGAACACCCTCGTCACCAACGAGCGGGCTACTCGCGGCACGGCACCAAATCTCGAGTCGAGTGCCGACACACCGATGATCTTTTTGGCCGACACGCGGGGTGGAATTCCTACCACACGCTGTTTCGGGCGGCACGCGGAGTGGGTCGTCGAAATCTGTCATACACCGGGCATAATCTGCTGTCGTGTCAGCCTCGTCCGGATCCTTCGTTCATCTGCACAACCACACCGAGTACTCGATGCTCGACGGTGCTGCCAAGATCTCGCCACTGTTCGCGGAGGCGAAAAGGCTGGGCATGAACGCGGTCGGGATGACCGACCACGGCAATATGTACGGCGCCTCGGAGTTCTACAACTCCGCTAAGAAGGCCGACGTCAAGCCGATCATCGGTATCGAGGCTTACATCGCGCCCGCCTCCCGGTTCGATACGAAACGGGTGCTGTGGGGCGATCCCAGCCAGAAGGGCGACGACGTTTCCGGTAGCGGCGCCTATACCCACATGACCATGGTCGCGGAGAACGCGACCGGGCTGCGCAACCTGTTCAAGCTGTCCTCGCTCGCCTCGCTGGAAGGCCAGCTCGGCAAGTGGGCGCGCATGGATGAGGAGATCATCGCCCAGCACGCCGCTGGCATCATCGCCACCACGGGGTGCCCATCGGGTGAGGTGCAGACCAGGCTGCGCCTCGGCCACGACCGTGAGGCACTCGAGGCCGCGGCCAAGTGGCAGGAGATCTTCGGCAAGGAGAATTTCTTCCTCGAGATCATGGACCACGGCCTATCCATCGAACGCCGGGTCCGCGAGGGGTTGCTGGAAATCGGCCGCAAGCTCGATATTCCGCCGCTGGCCACCAACGACTGCCATTACGTCACCAAGGACGCCTCGACCAACCACGAGGCACTGCTGTGCATTCAGACCGGTAAAACACTCAGCGACCCAACACGATTCAAGTTCGGCGGCGACGGCTACTACTTGAAGTCGGCCGACGAAATGCGCGCGATCTGGGATGCCGAGGTGCCCGGCGCCTGCGACAACACGGTGCAAATCGGCGAGCGGGTCCAGCCTTACGACGAGGTGTGGGCCCACCGTGACCGGATGCCGGTTTTCCCGGTGCCCGAGGGCGAGACCGAGGGCACCTGGCTGCGCAAAGAAGTCGCCAAGGGACTGGACCATCGCTTTCCCGACGGGGTACCGCAAAACTATGTGGACCGTGCCGAATACGAGATCGGCGTAATCCTGGAGATGGGCTTCCCGGCCTACTTTCTTGTGGTTGGCGACCTCATCGGACACGCACGCGAGGTCGGCATCCGAGTCGGCCCCGGTCGCGGTTCGGCCGCCGGTTCGCTGGTGGCCTACGCATTGACCATCACCAATATCGACCCTATTCCGCATGGTCTGCTGTTCGAACGGTTCCTCAACCCAGAGCGCGTGTCGATGCCCGATATCGATATCGACTTCGACGATCGCCGCCGCGGTGAAATGGTCCGCTACGCGACCGAGAAGTGGGGCAGCGACCGCGTCGCGCAGGTCATCACCTTCGGCACCATCAAGACCAAGGCCGCGATCAAGGACTCGGCGCGAGTGCTGTTCGGTCAGCCCGGTTTCGCCATCGCCGACCAGATCACCAAGGCGCTGCCGCCGCCGATCATGGCCAAGGACATCTCGGTCGCCGGCATCACAGACCCGGAGCACGAGCGCTACAAGGAAGCGGCCGAGGTTCGGACGCTCATCGATTCCAACCCCGATATCGCCAAGATTTATCAGACCGCACGTGGTTTGGAAGGTCTGATTCGCAACGCGGGCGTACACGCCTGCGCGGTGATCATGTCCTCGGAACCGCTGACCGATGCCATTCCGGTGTGGAAGCGCCCGCAGGACGGTGCCCTCATCACCGGCTGGGACTATCCGTCGTGTGAGGCCATCGGCCTGCTGAAGATGGACTTCCTCGGCCTGCGAAACCTGACGGTGCTCGGTGACGCGATCGACAACGCGAAACTCAACCGCGGCGTCGAAATCGACCTCGACGCACTGCCTTTGGACAATCAGCTGACCTACGACCTGCTCGCTCGCGGCGACACGCTCGGTGTGTTCCAGCTCGATGGTGGCCCTATGCGCGATCTGCTGCGCCGCATGCAGCCGAATGCGTTCGAGGACATCGTGGCCGTCGGCGCGCTATATCGCCCCGGCCCGATGGGCATGAACGCCCACAACGACTACGCCGACCGCAAGAACGGCCGCCAAGAGGTCAAGCCGATCCATCCGGAGCTGGCCGAGCCGTTGAAGGAGATCCTCGGCGAGACCTACGGTCTGATCGTCTATCAAGAGCAGATCATGCACGTCGCGCAGAAGGTCGCCGGCTACTCGCTCGGTCGAGCGGATATCTTGCGCCGCGCGATGGGTAAGAAGAAGGCCGAGGTACTGGCCGCCGAGTTCGAGGGATTCGAAGCGGGCATGCAGGCCAACGGGTATTCCAAGGCTGCCATCAAGGCGTTGTGGGACACCATTCTTCCGTTCGCGGGTTACGCGTTCAACAAGTCGCACGCCGCCGCCTACGGTCTGGTCTCGTACTGGACCGCTTATTTCAAAGCGAACTACCCCGCCGAGTACATGGCGGCGCTGCTCACCAGTGTCGGCGACGACAAGGACAAGGCCGCGGTCTATCTGTCGGACTGCCGTCGCCTCGGGATCACCGTGCTGCCGCCGGACGTCAACGAGTCCGAATTGAACTTCGCTTCTGTCGGCAAGGACGTCCGGTTCGGACTCGGCGCGGTGCGCAATGTCGGCGCCAACGTGGTGTCCTCGATTCTCGCCGCGCGCAAGGAGAAGTCGAAGTTCACCGACTTCTCCGACTATCTGAACAAGATCGACGCCATCGCCTGCACCAAGAAGGTCACCGAATCCCTCATCAAGGCAGGTGGATTCGACTCGCTCGGACATCCGCGCAAGGGTTTGTTGCTGGTCCATTCAGACGCCATCGACGCGGTGATGTCGACGAAGAAGGCTGAGGCGATCGGGCAGTTCGATCTTTTCGGCGGCATGGACGCGGACGAGTCGGTGTCATCGATCTTCGATGTCAAGGTGCCCGACGACGAGTGGGAGAGCAAGCACAAGCTCGCGCTGGAACGGGAGATGCTGGGCCTGTACGTGTCCGGCCATCCGCTCAACGGTGTCGAGCATGTGCTTGCCGCGCAAGCGGATACGCAGATTCCGGCCATCCTCGAGGGTGATGTCAAGGACGGCGCTCAGGTGACCATCGGCGGCATCCTCGCCTCGGTCAACCGGCGTATCAACAAGAACGGTCTGGCCTGGGCCTCGGCTCAGCTCGAAGACCTGACCGGCGGTATCGAGGTGCTCTTCTTCCCTCAGTCGTATTCGGTCTACGGCATGGACGTGGTCGAGGACGCGGTGGTCTTGGTGAAGGCGCGGGTCTCGGTTCGTGACGATCGAATCTCGTTGATAGCCAACGACCTCGCCGTCCCCGACCTGTCCGCGATCGGCGTAGCCAAACCGCTCGCGGTGGTGCTTTCCACGCGAATGTGCACCCCCGACAAGATCGGCAAACTCAAACGCGTCCTGTCTCGCCACCCCGGCACCGCGGACGTGCACATTCGCCACGTCGGCGCCAGGGAAAAGACCACCCTCTTGAAACTCGACGACAGCCTACGTGTCTCACCCTCCTCGGCCCTGATGGGCGACCTGAAGGCCCTCCTCGGCCCTGGTTGCCTTGCGAGCTGAGGGCCAGGTACCGGCAATCACAGTGCGGGCCGGCTGAGTGCTCGATATAGCGCGACTAGCGTTGCCGCGCCGACGATCTCACCATGGGAGAGCGTTAGCACATTTTGGACAGAACGTTCCAACCCGGAGCAGACAGGGCCGGGGAGTGTCGATCGGAGGCTACGGCGAGACCGCGACGCCGAGGGACTGCGCGGTCACGAACTTGGGGCCGTCCTCGCCGTAGAACACATCGATATCGCGGACCTCGAAGCCCGCGTCTTCCAGAATCGCGCGAATGTCGCGATCGAGGTTGCACCCACCCGCGATGGCTTTCTGGATCGGATTCAGCCGGTGCTGCCACAGCTGCACCTTGGGATCCGGTGCCAGGCCGTGCTCGACGAAATGCAGGGTGCCACCGGGGACGAGGACCCTGCGCACTTCGGCCAGCGCCGTCGCGATATCGGGGATGGTGCATATCGTCCAGGTCGAGAGCGCGGCCTCGAAGCAGTTGTCGGGAAACGGCAGCGATTGACCGTCGAGTCCGGCCCGCTCGATCGGCACAGTTGCCTGCGCGATTCGTCCGGCGGCCAGCTTCCAGCCGAGGTCGGCCGGTTCCACCGCGCTCACAGACTTGACCGTGGCGGGATAGAAGGGCACATTGTGGCCGGATCCGAACCCGATCTCGACGACCCGGCCGTGCAGTCCTGCGCACGTCCGTTTGCGCAGCGGATTATTGAATCGCATACCGCATGCCAGGTTGACCAGGCGCGGCACGAACTGATCGTTATAGAGTCCCACCCCCTGACTTTGGCACAGGCGACCACTGCGTACCAAGGACTGCAATCTCGTGGCGTCCCGGGTGCGGGGTCGGCCGATAGCGGCTCGACACGAGTCCGCGCCTGATCGACGCCGGGGCATGCGAGGGCCGGGCGTGCCATGCTGGCGCGGTGACCGAGTTCCGGGTGTGGGCACCGAGTGCCGAGGTGGTGCGGCTGGCATTGGATACGGCGGTACATCCGATGGACCGGTCGGCGGGCGGCTGGTGGCAGGTCGAGGTCGCGGCCGGGGCAGGCGCGCGATACGGGTACCTGCTCGACGATGACCCGACCGTGTTGCCCGACCCTCGCTCGCCACGTCAGCCCGACGGTGTCCACGGCCGCTCCGCCGTACACACAGTCGATCCGGCCCGGTGGACCGACCGGCACTGGACCGGACGGCCGTTGGCGGGCTCGGTCTATTACGAGCTGCATATCGGTACCTTTACCCCCGAGGGCACCTTCGACGCCGCGATCGAGCGGCTGGCGCATCTGGTCGAGCTCGGTGTCACGGTGGTCGAACTGATGCCGGTCAATGACTTCGACGGGACACACAACTGGGGTTACGACGGTGTGCTCTGGTATGCGGTACACGAAAACTACGGTGGACCCGACGGGCTGCAACGCTTCGTGAACGCCTGCCACGCACAGGGTTTAGCGGTCTGTCTCGACGTCGTCTACAACCATCTCGGCCCGTCGGGCAACTATCTGCCCCGTTTCGGTCCGTATCTGACTCAGGGGCGCAATACCTGGGGGCAGAGCCTGAATCTGGATGGGCCGGACTCGGATGCGGTGCGCCGCTACATCATCGACAATGCGCTGCGCTGGCTGCGCGAGTTCCACATCGACGCGCTGCGCGTTGATGCCGTGCACGCCCTGGTCGACCGGACCGCCATCCACCTGCTCGAAGAACTCGCCATCGAGACCGAACGATTGGCCGCACACGTGAGCCGGCCGCTGACCCTGATCGCGGAAAGTGATCTCAACGATCCGCGACTCGTCACGCCGCGCGCCGCGGGTGGTTACGGACTCACCGGGCAGTGGAACGACGATCTGCACCATGCGGTGCATACGGCGGTATCCGGTGAAAGGCAGGGCTACTACGCGGATTTCGGTTCTCTGTCCTGTCTGGCGCGGACGATGACCCATGGGTTCTTCCACGCCGCGACGTTTTCCAGTTTTCGCGGCCGTGTCCACGGCAGGCCGCTGCGCCGAGACCTGATCCCGGGTAGCGCTCTGCTGGCCTATACCTGCGATCACGACCAGATCGGCAATCGCGCCATCGGCGACCGGCCGAGCTCCTACCTCACCGCCGGTCAGCTGGCGATCAAGGCGGCGCTGGTGTTGTGCTCGCCCTATACGCCGATGCTGTTCATGGGCGAGGAATGGGGTGCGCGCACGCCGTTCCAGTTCTTCACCTCCCACACCGACCCGATGGTCGGTGCCGCCACCGTGGCCGGCCGCAGGGCCGAGTTCGCCGAGCACGGCTGGGGTGCCGAGGAAGTCCCCGATCCGCAGGATCCCGCGACGTTCCTGCGGTCGAAACTCGACTGGCTCGAGCCCGAACAAGACCCGCACGCGCGGCTGCTCGCCTGTTATCGCGACCTGATCGCGCTGCGGCGGGCTCGGCCGGAGATCACCGATCCGCGGCTCGAGCGGGTATCGGCCGATTACGACGAGCAGCGACGGTGGTTCGTGTTGCGGCGGGGTTCGCTGCGGCTGGTATGCAATCTGTCGCCGGATCCGGTCACCGTGCCGGTCGTAGGCGCCGTCGTATTGGCTTGGGAACACCCGATCAACAGCGAAAATGCCTCGGGCACAACGATTCCGGGGTACTGCTTCGTGATCCTCGGATAGCCGGGGACGGCCACGGAAGCCGAGGTCGCGCAGCCGGTTTCGGCGGCGCGAAGGTGGCGTTGCCGAGTCAACCGGAGATCTTGATCCGGCCATGCTGGCTGGATCAGACGGCGATGGCCTGGCTGCTGCCGTTCGTCGTAGCCGGGCTGCGCACCTCACGATGGGCAGCGCCGGCGACGAAGCAGCTCGCGGCCTGACTCAGGTGAGGTAACGGTAGGCGGGTGACCCCGGTTCCAGCTGTTCGGCCTGGATGGGGGAGTCCGTCATCCGCTGTAGCAGTGCGGCGAGTCCCTCTGGCGCGCCGAGTTCGATGCCGACCAGCGCCGCACCGGTTTCCCGGTTGTTGCGCTTGACGTATTCGAACATCGTGATGTCGTCGTCGGGGCCGAGTACATCGTTGAGGAAGCGGCGCAGCGCGCCCGGCTCCTGCGGAAAGTCAACGAGGAAATAGTGTTTCAGGCCGCGGTGCACCAGCGAGCGTTCGATGATCTCGCCGTAGCGCGACACATCGTTATTACCGCCGGAGACCAGGCACACTACCGTCGATCCCGGTTCGATCGGGATCTCGGCGAGCGCCGCGACCGCGAGCGCGCCCGCGGGTTCCGCGATGACGCCTTCGTTCTGGTAGAGGTCGAGCATGGCCGTGCAGATGGCGCCCTCGTCGACCTGCAACATTTGGAAAGACCCTGCGCCCCTGGGGGATTGGGTGGCGATGAGCAGCGGCAGCGAGCCGTGCGATACCACCGTGCTACCGAATTCCGCGACCGCCGCGTAGGGCACGGCGCCGATCCTGCGTACGGCGGCGCCGTCCACGAACGGGTCGATCTCCGGCAGCGTCACCGGACCACCCGCGACCAGCGCCGCGGTCATCGAGGCCGCCCCTGCTGGTTCCGCGCCGAGGATGCCGGTGCGCGGCGACCGGGCGCGCAGGTAGGTGCCGATCCCGGCCAGGCAGCCACCGCCACCGACCGGCACCACGACGAGGTCCGGGGAGGTGCCGAGCTGTGCCAGGATTTCCACGGCGATGGTGCCCTGACCGGCTGCGGTGCGCGCATCGTCGAATGGCGCCACCATGGTGGCCCCGGTGCGCTCGACGTCGGCTACTGCGGCGGTTGCCGCGGCGTCGTATGTTTCCCCGACCGCGATCAACTCCACGAATTTGCCGCCGTGCGCCCGGATGCGATCGCGCTTCTGCTTCGGCGTCGTGGTCGGCACGTAGATGCGGCCCTTGATGCCCATCGCCTTACAGGCGAAGGCCACGCCTTGGGCGTGATTACCCGCGCTGGCGGCGACCACACCCGCGGCCCGCTCGGCCTCGGTGAGCTGCACGATCAGGTTGTAGGCGCCGCGCAGCTTGTAGGAGCGTACGGCCGAGAGGTCTTCGCGCTTGAGGTAAACCTGCGCGCCGGTCAACTCGGATAGACGGGCACTGAACTGCAGCGGAGTCGGCTCGATAATGTCGGCAATTCGCTTGGCGGCGGCGTCGATCTCGTCCGCGCTCAGCGCTGGACGGTCGGCGGATAATTCGTCGAGAAGATCAAGCGAATTGGACACCCGAAATATGCTGCCACCCGCCGCGTCGGCAGGACACGGCGGGTAGGCGGACGGCTGATTCGTCGTTATCGCCGAACTACTGGGCGGTCAGTACGAAGACCGGGATCTGCCGGTCGGTTTTCGTCTGGTAATTCGCGTAGTCCGGCCATACCGCGACCGCTCGCTCCCACCATATGGCCTTCTCATCGCCGATTACCTCGCGGGCGAGGTAATCCTTGGTTTCGGTGCCATCGCGCAGCTCGACGTGCGGATCGGCCTTGATGTTGTAATACCAGACGGGGTTCTTCGGTGCGCCGCCCAGCGAGGCGACGATCGCGTACTCGCCATCGTGCTCGACGCGCATCAGCGGGGTCTTACGCAACTTGCCGGTCTTCGCGCCTCGCGTCGTGAGCAGGACAACCGGCTTGCCCTGCATTGAGGTGGCGTCAGTTCCTCCGGAGGCTTCGTACGCCTCCGCCTGCTCTCTGGCCCAGTCGGATGTGCTCGGTGCGTATTCACCTGTGAGTGGCATAGCTCGGGCAACGCGGCAGCGTCCGCCGATGTTCCCGGCCACTAATGTTTGGTGGACCAAACTTAGATATACGTATATCCTGACGGCATGGCAACGGATCACCCCTCCACGATTGAGCTCGCGGGCACCGCGTGGCCGATCTATAAGCTCGAGGCGCTCGCCGCCGGGCTGGTGACCTGCCTGATTCTCGCCGTGATCACCGGCTCCCTCCAGAGCGCGGTGCTCGTCGCGGCAGTCGTCTGTGCCGCTCGCTGGGTGCTCGCCCGCGCGGGCCTACGCCGGAAGTCGACGGCCGATGGCCGAGCGGGCCGAGTTCTCGCCACGCACTGACCCGGCGGTCTCCGGACCCGGACATCGCCGAAAAAGTCGGCGATAACCGATAACGCACGCTCAGGCCGCGTCGAGGGGCAGGTTCGCCAGTTCTGCGCGTGACTGCACGTCCAGCTTCGGATACGCCTTATACAGGTGGTGGCCGACGGTACGGGGGCTGAGGAACAGTTGGGCGGCGATATCCCGGTTGGACATGCCCTGGGCGGCGAGGCGGACGATCTGTAGTTCCTGTGGGGTGAGCCGGGCAAGGATGCCCTTTGCGGGGCGGACGGCGGAGCCGACGCCGAGTGCGGCGAGTTCGGTGCGGGCGCGCTCGGCCCACGGCGCGGCGTCGAGCCGTTCGAAGGTTTCCAGCGCCGGGCCGAGTTGGTTGCGTGCGTCGATCTTGCGGCGGTTGCGGCGTAGCCATTCACCGAACAGCAGTTGGGTTCGCGCCTGTTCGAACGGGCGGCCGCCGAGCCGCAGCGCGTCCTGAAAGCTGTTCTCCGCCTTTGCCTCCGGTCCGATGATGGCGCGGCAGCGTGCGGCGAGGGCCGCGATCCACTGCTGGTGGGAGCTCTCGGCCCAGGTCTGTAGTCGAGCGAGTGCGTCACCGGCTCGCCCCTGGTCGCCGAGCCGCGTCGCCGCCTCGATCAGATCGGGTATCGCGCGCAGACCCGCGACATGATGGCGGGCGGGTTCGGAGGTGAGTAGTTCCAGCCGGGACATGGCGCTGTCGACCTTGCCGAGACCGAGCTCGAGTATGCCGAGCGCGGCGTGCGTCCACGGCGCGCCCGGGGCGGCGGCGCCGCCGAATTCCTCGGCAAGTGCGCGCTCGACCAGCTCGCGGCACTCGCGTTCGCGTCCTTCGAGCGCGGCGAGGTAGCCCAGAAAGCTGCAGAGTTGGCTGATCCAGTGGTTGTGGCCGATGTCCTCGGCGATCCGCAGTCCTTCGGTCGCGGCGACGCGGCCCTCACCCGGCCTGCCGAGGAACAGTTCGGCCTCGGCGCGGAAGAAGAGCAGCGTCGGCAACAGCGCGATACGACCCTGCTCGCGGCACTCGGCGATGAGCGTGGCCGCCAGATCCGCGACCTGCTCGTCCTGTCCGACAACCAGGCCAACGCCACACATTTGCACCAGATCACGGGGACTGTCGGTGCCACGGTCACGTGCGGCGGTTGCGGCAGCCCGCAGGTCTACGATCCGTCTGCCATCGATACCGGCGACGGTGTACTCGGCGATCGGTGTGATCGGGTCGGACGCGGGCAGTGCCAGCTCGGTCAGGTGGGCGGCGACCTCGGTCAATTCCGGCGCACCGAGATACCAGGCTGTGTGCACCGCCTGCAGCAGAATCCGAGCCGCTCGTACCGGTGCGTCCTCGCGCGCCAGTTCCGCACCGGCCAGCAGCAGGCGGTGTGCCGAAAGCGGTTTACCCGCACCGAATTCCGCGGTCGCCCGGACCAGATCGAGCCGAGCGTGCAACAACGGGTCGGCGCTCTGGCTCGCGGCGCGCTCGGCTACCGCGCGGGCACGATCCAATTGTCCTGCCTCGCCGGCGGTTTCGGCGGCGAGTACGAGACGGCGGACTCGGGCGACCGGGTCGATACTCAATCCGGCCGCGCGTTCGTAGGCGGCGACGGCGCCGGCGTATCCGCTGCGCCGCCGCGCACGTTCGGCGGTGTCCTCCAACGCGGCCGCTGTCGCTTCATCGGGACCCGTTGCGGCCGAGGCCGAATGCCAGGCGCGCAGGTCCGCGTCGGTGGCATCGGTCAAAACGGTGGCGAGCGCGTTGTGCGCGGCGAGGCGCTGGGCCAGCGGGGCACCCTGATACACAGCCGAACGCAGCAAGGGGTGACGGAAGTTCAGCGTCTGCCCGTTGCTGTGCACGAGTCCGGCGTCCGCGGCGGATTGTAGGTCGAGCAGCCCGACACCGAATGACTCCGCCGCGCGCAACACCGTCGCGAGTTCGTCGGTACCCGCGGCCGCGGCAATCAGCAGCAGCGTGCGCGTCGGCGCGGGCAGCCTGGTCACCTGGCCGTGGAAGGCGACCTGTAGGCGCTGTGTCAGCGGTAAGGGGTTCATTCCCGCCGCCGATCCCGGTGCCTCGGTGGCCAGCACGACGGGCAATTCCAGTAATGCGAGCGGGTTACCCGCCGCCTCGGCGAGCAGTCGATACCGCAGCGCGGGGGCGAGATCGGCGGTGCGGCTGTCCACCAGCGCCGCCGCGGCGTCCTGACGCAGTCCGGTCACCAACAGTTCGGGCAGCCCTGAGGTGGGAAAATCATTGTCCCCCCGACGGCTCGCGAAGATGATGACAACACCCTCGGCGTCCAGGCGCCGCGCGGCGAACCGCAGTGCTTCGGCGCTCGCCCGATCCAGCCATTGCGCATCATCGATCAGGCACAGTATCGGCCCGTCGGCGGCTTCTTCGGCCAATAGTGAAAGCACCGCCAGCCCGATCAGCATGCGGTCGGCCGGATTGTGCTGTGCCGCACCAGTAGCGACCGGACCGGAATCCAGGCCGAAAGCGCCGCGCAGTGCGTCGCGCTGTGGGCCGGGCAGCGTCTGCACCAGCTGGATCCCTGGGCGCACCAGCAGGTGTAATGCCGCGAACGGCAATTCGGCCTCGGACTCGATACCAGCGCTTCGCACCGTCGGAATATCTTGGGCCGCCGCGTAGTCCAGCAGCGCCGTCTTCCCGATTCCCGGATCGCCGCGCAGCACCAGAGCGCCGCTGTGACCTTCGCGCGCATCGTGCAGAAGCCGGTCGATATGTGCTTGCTCGGCTTCTCGTCCATGGAGCATCTGCCCACCGTAGCCGCCAGGCATATGTGGGAGCGCAGCTCCAGGTGGGCGTTCACCCTGGCCGGTCCGCATCGACGCGCACCACGATCAGGTGCGCCGCACCTGGGAGCTGGGTCAGGCAGGCCGTCGCGCGGTTGAGGTCGGTCTGGATGTCACGGTTGCGGCGGTCGCATCACACAGGTACCCGAGTTCCGCTGCATGAATACGTGCTGGTCAGACTGCCTCGCGCATTGGCGTTCCCGGAGTAGCGTCGGCCATATGGCACACGAGGACATGAGCAGCCGGGGACCGTCGTTCCACGCCGATCAGGTCGATTCGGGACAGATCGACATGCTCGTCGCCCTTCTCGACGCGCAGGCCGCGCTGCCGGGCATCAAACGGATGCGCCGATGGGCGCACGACGCGCTCGCGGTCGGAGTGGGGGAGCGTGCCCTCGACATCGGGTCGGGCACCGGGTCGGAGGCGATGACGTTCGCCGAGCGAGTAGGCGCCGACGGCGACGCGGTCGGGATCGACCCGAATCCCGCCATGGTGGCCCTCGCCCGTCGTCGCGCCGCAGCAGCCGGTTCGGCCGCCCGATTCGCCGAGGGCTCAGTGTACCGATTGCCGTTCCCGGACGGGTATTTCGATGCGATCCGATGCGAGCGGGTCTATCAGCATCTCGACGATCCGGTGGCGGCCACCGCCGAGATCGCGAGGGTGCTGCGACCTGGCGGTCGGGTGCTGCTCATCGATACCGACTGGCATACCGCCATCACGCATCCGGGTGATCCGTCGGTCGTCGCGGCGATGTCGGCGTCGTTGCTGGTGAGTACCCCCAATCCGCGCTCTGGTCGACGACTACGTGGCCTGCTGGTGGCCGCGAACTTCGTGATCGACGATATGGGCTCCGAGGCGGTGATCTGGGAGCCCGCCACGGCGCTGCCGCTGTTCGGCGAGATGTCCAGGCGTGCGGTGGAAGCCGGTGCGATCACCGCCGAGCAGCACGATCGATTTCGCGCCGATCTGGACGCGGGCTTCGCCGCCGGCGACTACCACCTGTCGGTGACGATGTTCGCGGTATCGGCGCACAAGCGGTAGCCGATGACTGAGCCCAATCGAGGTGAAGTGCGTTGTTTTCATTAACATCCCGAGCGTGGACAGCGATGATTCGAGTAGTCCGGTACGCAGGTTTCGAACGGGGATGTGGCGGGAGAATTAGCCCATGAAACGTCTGGTGATTTGTTGTGACGGCACTTGGAAGGCCGAATCGAGCAACACGGTATCGAACATTATCAAGATCGCGCAGACGATCAGTTTCGAGGCGAAGGGGCCCTCGGGCGAGACGATCCAGCAGTGGGTCAGCTACGTATCAGGGCCGGGCGCACGCGGATTCCTCGCCGATCGCCTGATGGGCGGTGCCTTCGGGCTCGGGCTCGAGGCGAATCTGTCCTCGGCCTATTGGCATCTGGCGCTGAACTGGGAGCCGGGCGACGAGATCTACATTTTCGGCTTCAGCCGCGGCGCGTTCACCGCGCGCAGCCTGGCCGGGCTGATCGGTCGCATCGGGATCATGACTCCCGATGCGATGATCGCCGGTAAATACCCGGACGCCTTGCGGATTCATCAGCAGCCCGCGCCGGTGCGGACGAAGGAGAACCCGGCACCGCCGGAGCCGCCGGAGTGGATCGACTTCCGCCGCGAGCACTGCCGTCATCCCGCCAAGATCGACTTCCTCGGCGTGTTCGACACCGTCGGCGCGCTCGGTGTACCCGGGCTGACCTCGCTACGGTACCGATTCCACGACGTGAAGCTCTCGTCGAATGTGCACTGCGCGCGGCACGCCCTGGCGATCGACGAGCGGCGGCGCAATTTCGAGCCGTGTCTCTGGGAGGTGCCGATCGAGCCGAATATCAAGTACCGCCGCAACTTCCAGCGGGTCAAGCAGGTGTGGTTCGAAGGTGTGCACAGCGACGTGGGTGGCGGCTACACCGAGTGTGGCTTGTCCGATATCACCCTGCAGTGGATGGTGACCGAGGCCGAGTCGGTCGGTCTCACCTTCGACAGGCAGCGACTCGAGACGCTGGCACAGCAGTGTCGCGCCGCGAGGGGCGCCGAACACGCCAAGCTGCATGATTCCCTTGGCGTCGGCTACCGAATCCTGAATCTGGTTCGGGCGCTCCGTCATCCGCGCAGTAACCGCTTCCTGTGGAACTCTTGGCGGCGACTTGAGACGCCGCGGGATCAATGCGTGCGGGTCGCGTCGAGCACCCAGGACATGCCCGATTACGAGCCCGCGAATCTGCGGCGCTGGCGTGCGGAGTTCGGCGGTATGTTCCCGGAGTACGTCATCGAGCAGACCGGTGCGGTGACGGCGCCGTCACCGCACGAGCAGGGCGACGGGCAGGCGAGTGAAGAGCTTTTCGAGCCGGGCGCGGCCCTGGAAGGTGTGGCCGGTCAGCCGGTCGGTCCAGCTGCCCGGTGGTAGCTCCAAGGTAGTGTCGCCCCAACCGGTTTCGGCGAGGCCCACACTGTGCCGGGTGGCCGCGACGATCACCTCGGGTGTCTCACCGGCTCGGCCGCGAGCGAAACTCACCAGTCTGCTCGCGTGGTCACCGGTGGCGAACAGCGGCAGGTAGGTGCCGCCGACGAAGCAATCCGGGCGTTCCCGGCGCAACCACAGCGCATAGGCGACGATCCACATCTTCGCCGCGCCGTTGGTATTCAAAGCCGGTGTGCCGGTGAGTGATTGCAGTAGTCCGGCCCGCGCCCCGAAATCCACCGGGCGCCGGTTGTCAGGATCGACAAGGGAGTCTTCCCACAACTCGCAACCCTGGTAGATGTCCGGGATGCCAGGGCCGCACAGTTGTAAAAGCTTCTGCGACAGCGAATCCGACCAGGCATGCGGTGCCATTTCGTGCACTAGATCGCCTATTTCGGAGCCGACCGGGCCATCGATCACCGTGTCGAGCCAGCCGTGCACCTTCGTCTCGAACTCGGCGTCGGGTTCCTCCCATGAGGTGTGGACGCCCGCTTCGCGAATCGCCTTCTCGGCGAACCGGTGCAATCGCTCGCGCAGACCGGATACCGATGAGGCGGGTCGCCCGTCGGCGGGCCAGACACCGAACATGTTCTGCAGCAGGAACAGTGTCGTCGCGCCGTCGGGACCCGGCGTGGACTCCTGCCAGGACTCGACCGCCCGCGACCAGGTCTCCGCGACCTGGGACAGCACTCCGATCCGGGCGCGTACGTCCTCGCCGCGCTTCGTGTCGTGGGTGGACAGGGTGGTCATCGTGGCCGGCCAGCGCTGTGCGCGTTCGCTATTGGACAGGTGGAACTCGTTGAGCGAGTGGCCGAATCGGGCCGGGTTTCCGCCGACCTCCTGCAATGACACCAGCCGCGCCGCCTGATAGAACATGGTGTCCTCGACAGCCTTGGCGGTCAGCGCCCCGCAGACCTGGCTGAAACGCACACCGGCCTCGCCGCCCGCGGCCAGCGCGGCAACCAGTACTGCCAGCGGCGCGGTGAGTTCGGTGTTGCGTTTCTCCACCTCGGCGACGACCGCGCCGGTCATACCGGCCAGCGGCGCATAGTCGACCCGGTACACCGGCATGAACGCCAGCACCTCGATGGTGGCATTGGTCAGCGCCATGGTGTCGAAACTCTCGGCGCGCGCGTCGCGTTTGACAGCGCTGACCAGCCGCCGGATCTCCGGCGCCAGAATGCTTTCCGCTACCGCGCGTTTGATCCGATGTTCGGTCTCGCCGATCCACGTGCGATCGCTGCCGTGCCCGGCGATCCGGCGCGACAGTTCGGTCAGCGTGTTCTCGCCGTCCGGGTAGATGAGCACCCCGCCGAAATCGGCGAGCGCGTCATAGCCGGTGGTGCCGTCGATCGGCAGGGTTGTGTCGAGGGGTTCGCGGTTCGCGAGGATCTTTTCGACGAGTAGTAGCCGTTGCGGGCCGATGAGCCTGCGCAGCTTCGCCAGATAGGTGGCAGGATAGGACAATCCGTCGGGGTGGTCGACCCGTACACCGTCGATGAGGTCGTGTTCGCACCATGCGGTGAGTTCGCGATGGGTGACCTCGAAGACCTCGGGGTCTTCCTGGCGTATCGAAGCCAGGCTGCTCACGGCGAAGAACCGACGATAGGTGCACAGCCCGGCCTTCCAGCTGACCAGGCGATAGTGCTGCTTGTCGTGGATTCGCAACGCATTGTCGCCATCGGTGTCCGTGGCGATCGGGAATCGCAGATCGTGCAGTGCCAGCATCGGTTCCGCGCCGGTGCGATCCACCGTCAGTGCGGCGGGGTCGTTTTCGCTCTGTAGCACCGGCAGCGCCAGCCGTCCGCCCGCGCCGTTGCCCGGACTCCAGTCGATATCGAAGTAGTGCGCGAACTTCGATTCGCGCCCGTTGCGCAGCACATCCCACCACCACGGGTTCTGCTGCGGATCGGCGACGCCGACATGGTTGGGCACCAGATCGACGATCAACCCCATGCCGCGGCTGCGCACCTCATCCGAGAGCGCCTTGAGCCCGGCCGGGCCGCCGAGCACCGCCGACACGGTGGTGGGGTCGGTGACGTCGTAGCCGTGCGTCGAACCGTGCGCCGCGGTGAGGATCGGGGACAGGTACAGATGCGAGATACCGAGCTGCTGTAGGTATTCCGCGATGGTGCGAGCGTCGGCGAAGGTCAGCGCGTCGGGCCGTAGCTGTAGCCGGTAGGTGCTGCGGATCGGGGTCTGCCTGGACTGGGTGCGGCCGAGGGAGATCGGATCGGTGAAGTGTGTCTTGGTCTCGGTCATCGCTGTGTCGGTCATGGGGTGCAACGGAGGGCGAGCAGGCAGCGGGCGGGGATGGGGATCGTGGCGGCCGCCGGATAGTCGGCCTCGGAGCGGCCGTCAGGCACCGAGCAGTCCAGTGCCACCGACCATTCGGTGCCGTAATCGATACCGGGCAAGGTGAAATCGAGGGCGGCGTCGTGCGCGTTGAAGCACAGCAGGAATGAATCGTCGGTGATCTGCTCGCCGCGTGGGCCGGGTTCGGGAATGCCGCGCCCGTTGAGATACACGGTCAGTGATTTGCCGAAGCCGCTGTCCCAATCGGCGGGCGTCATCTGCTGACCGGCCGGCGTCAGCCAGGCGATATCGCGGGCATGCTCCTCGGACCGGATCGGCCCGCCCTTCAGGAATCGCCTGCGCCGGAAGACCGGATGCTCGGTGCGCAATGTGATGACGTTGCGGGTGAAGTCGAGCAGGCTCGAATTCGTCTGCATCAGTGACCAATCCATCCAAGCCAGCGCGGAATCCTGGCAATACACATTGTTGTTCCCCTGTTGGGTTCGCCCCATTTCGTCACCGTGTGCCAGCATCGGGGTGCCCTGGCTGAGTACGAGCGTCGCCAGCAGATTGCGACTTTGCTTGTCGCGCAACGCGAGCACCTCCGGATCGTCGGTGGGGCCTTCCGCACCGCAATTCCAGGAGCGATTCCAGGTTTCACCGTCGCGGTTGCCCTCGCCGTTGGCCTCGTTGTGCTTCTCGTTGTAGGACACCAGGTCTCGCAGTGTGAAGCCGTCGTGCGCGGTGATGAAGTTGATGCTTGCGGTCGGTCTGCGGCCGGTGTCTTCGTAGAGGTCCGAGGAGCCGGTGAGGCGGGAGGCGAACTCGCCGAGTGTCGCGGGCTCGCCGCGCCAATAGTCGCGGACGGTGTCGCGGTATTTGCCGTTCCACTCGGTCCACAGTCCCGGGAAGTTGCCGACCTGATAGCCGCCCTCGCCGACGTCCCACGGTTCGGCGATCAGCTTGACCTGACTGACCACCGGATCCTGTTGCACCAGATCGAAAAACGTCGACAGCCGGTCCACGTCGTGCAGTTCGCGGGCCAGGGTGGCGGCCAAGTCGAAGCGGAACCCGTCGACGTGCATGTCGAGCACCCAGTAGCGCAGCGAGTCCATGATCAGCTGCAACGCGTGCGGATGACGCACGTTGAGGCTGTTGCCGGTGCCCGTGTAATCCATGTAGCGCGACGGGTCGTCGTCGGTCAGCCGGTAGTAGGCGGCGTTGTCGATACCGCGAAACGCCAGCGTCGGGCCCAGGTGATTGCCCTCGCCGGTGTGGTTGTAGACCACATCGAGGATCACTTCGATGTCCTCGGCGTGCAGAGCGCGCACCATCGCCTTGAACTCGGTGACCGCCGCGCCGCCGCGCGGGCTGGCGGCGTATTCGTTGTGCGGTGCCAGATAGCCGAAGCTGTTGTAGCCCCAGTAATTTCGCAGGCCCTGGTCCAAAAGGACATGGTCGTGCAGGAATTGGTGCACCGGCATCAGCTCGATCGCGGTGATGCCGAGGCTCTTCAGGTGTCCGACGATGGCCGGGTGCGCGATGCCCGCGTACGTGCCGCGCAGCTCCTCCGGGATATCGGGGTGCGTCATCGTCATGCCTTTGACGTGCGCTTCGTATATCACCGTCTCGTGGTAGGGCCGCTTCGGCGCGCGGTCGGCGCCCCAATCGAAGAATGGGTTGATCACGACGCCGGTCATGGTGTGCCCCAGCGAATCCAGGCCGTAGGTGTAGAGCGACGGATCATTGTCGAATTCGCCGTCGAACGCCTTGCCGTAGGGATCGAGCAGCAATTTACTTGAATCGCACCGCAATCCACGATCCGGGTCGTAGGGCCCGTGTATTCGGAAACCGTAGCGCTGGCCCGGGCCGACGGTGGGCAAATACGCGTGCCACACATAGGTGTCGACCTCGTCGAGTGGCACCCGGGTCTCGGTGCCGTCCCTGGCGATCAGGCACAGCTCTACGGCAGCGGCGACCTCGGAGAACACCGAAAAATTGGTGCCTGCCCCGTCGTAGGTCGCGCCCAACGGGTAGGCGGTGCCGGGCCACACACCTAGTGGCGTCACGTCACCGGGTGCTGCGTCGGGCTGAACCATAGCAACGAGATTAGCGGCAGCGGTGTCGCGTTCTGTCCGCGTGGTGAGGGCCGCGGGCGTCAGTCCTGGTCGTAGCTGGTTTTCTACCAGCGATGCTGGTAGCATGCCCGCCTGGTGACGCGGGCAAGACTGCCCAGTGCGGCGCGTTGTAGCCACGCGGGGATGTCCGCGAGATAACCGTCCTGGTAATCCCACAGCAACGCGAGGGCCAGCAGGTCACGCGGCATGCGCGAGCGGGTGGGTTCCCGCGGTCTCCAGGTTGTGCCACAGCTCGAACATGGCCCAGTGCCGCAGTGGTGGACGGATTTCGTGGTCGAACTCGGTGTCGGCTGTCTCACTCCAGAATTCGTGCACGACATGGGGTGGGGCCGTCATCGAATCGCCGGGATTCACGATGGTTTCGGTGCCGTCGACGATGACGGGCAGCCGGCCGGTCGGTGCGTACCAGGTCGGCGAGTAGTTTCGTGTCACCGGCGTCGGATTTGGCACCGGAGAGTACGGGGTCGCCACCCTGGCTATCCAACCGGCGCCAGTCGCTAAGCCGTCGCCCCTCGGGTCGGGAACCGGTATGCCGGTCTCGACTACCCAGCCGCCCTCGGCAGCGTCCGGCGCGCTCGTCGCACGAGTGCATCACCATAGCCCGTCGAACTCGCCCACCTCCGGTGGTAACTTGAACGCTGTTCAAGCTCGCCCCGGAGAGGCTGGGGCCTTCGCTCGACCGCGAGGAATCCCTGTGGCAATGACCCCCGACGAGATCACGGCAATCGATGCCGAACATGTTTGGCATCCCTACGGCGGCTTCCCGGCGACGACCGAGCCGCTCGTGGTGGCCTCCGCGTCCGGCACCAAGCTGACGCTGGCCGATGGGCGGGAACTCGTCGACGGCATGAGCTCGTGGTGGGCGGCCATTCACGGCTATCGGCATCCGGTACTGGACGCGGCGCTGGTCGAGCAGTCGCAGCGGATGAGTCACGTGATGTTCGGTGGACTCACCCATGAGCCCGCGACCCGGCTGTCCGAACTGCTGGTCGAGCTCACGCCGTCTGGGCTCGACAAGGTGTTCCTGTGCGATTCGGGGTCGGTGTCGGTCGAGGTCGCGGTGAAAATGTGCCTGCAGTACTGGCGTGCGGTCGGCAAGCCGGACAAGCGGCGGCTGCTGACCTGGCGTGGTGGCTATCACGGTGACACGTTCACCCCGATGAGCGTCTGCGACCCAGACGGCGGCATGCACGCGCTGTGGACCGATGTACTGGCCACCCAGATCTTCGCACCCGCGCCGCCGCGCGACTACCGGCCCGGCTATGTGGCCGAGCTCGAGCGGGTGCTGGCCACGCACGCCGGCGAACTCGCCGCCGTCATCGTGGAACCGGTGGTGCAGGGCGCGGGTGGTATGCGCTGGCATGATCCGCGCTACCTCACCGAGCTGCGCCGACTGTGTGACGAACACGGTGTGCTGCTGATCTTCGATGAGATCGCCACCGGATTCGGCCGCACCGGAAGGCTCTTCGCGGCCGACCATGCCGGGGTGAGCCCGGATGTGATGTGTGTCGGCAAAGCGTTGACCGGCGGGTATCTGACCCTGGCCGCCGCGTTGTGTAGCACTCGTATCGCCGAGACCATCAGCGCCGAGCACGGCGGCCTGATGCACGGCCCGACGTTCATGGGCAACCCACTGGCCTGCGCGATTGCCGTGGCCTCGATAGAACTACTGCGGCAACGGGATTGGCGCGGCGAGGTCGACCGCATCGAAACCGAGCTGACCGCAGGGCTGGCACCTGCCCGCGCGCTGCCCGGGGTCGCGCAGGTGCGAGTGCTCGGGGCAATCGGCGTCATTCAGCTCGATCATCCGGTGGATATGCGAAAGGCGACCGACGCGGCCGTCGCGGCGGGTGTCTGGTTGCGGCCCTTCCGCGATCTGATCTACACGATGCCACCGTTCATCAGCAGCACCGAGGATGTCGAGCGCATTACTACCGCCATGGTCGCGGCGGCGATCGCCTGATCGGGCGGCTGCCAGGCCCGATATCGCGACCCGGTCACCTGAACGTCGCATTGTCGGTGGTCGCCGGGGTGGCAGTGGCGCTGCGAGCGGTGCCGGGCAGTTGTCGGCGCTGAACGTCGACGACACCCGAGAGTGAATCCTGAACGGTGTTCAAGTATGCTCCGGAGCTGTGGTTACCGATCCATTGGGCTGGTTGGACGAGCGTGCCGCCGAGCGAGTGAGGGCGGGATTGCGTCGTGCGCTACGACCACGGGCGATGTTGTCGTCGTCGATCGACCTCGCGTCCAATGACTACCTCGGGCTGGTGCGCCACCCGGAGGTGATCGAGGGCGCGGTCGACTCGGTACGACGCTGGGGGGCCGGGTCGACCGGGTCGCGGTTGGTCACCGGCACCACCGCCGAACATGAGCTGTTCGAAGCCGAGCTCGCCGAATTCGTCGGGGCGGAGACCGGATTGGTGTTCGCGTCGGGGTATGCGGCGAATCTCGGGGTAGTGACCGCGCTGGCCGGGCGTGGGTCGCTGGTCGTCTCCGACGCGGGCAGTCACGCCTCGCTTGTTGATGCCTGCCGGTTGTCGCGGGCACGGGTCGAGATCGCGGCGCACCGGGATGTGGACGCGGTCGATCGGCTGCTGGCCGAGCGTACGGAGGAGCGCGCACTCGTACTCACCGATTCGGTGTTCAGCGCAGACGGCGACCTGGCCCCGTTGGCCGAATTGCATCGGGTTGCGCGGGCCAATGGCGCGGTGCTGATCGTGGACGAGGCGCACGGGTTGGGGGTGCGCGGCAGTGGTGGGCGCGGGCTGGTGCACGAGGTCGGTTTGGCCGGAGCCACGGATGTGGTGATCACCGCGACGCTCTCCAAAGCCTTGGCCGCACAGGGTGGTGTGGTGTTGGCCGACGCGCGTGTCCGCGCGCATTTGATCGATACCGCGCGCACCTTCATCTTCGACACCGGACTCGCTCCCGGGGCTGTCGGTGCCGCGCGCGCGGCGCTGGCACTGTTACGTCGTGAACCGGAGATGGCGGGCCGGGTTCTGGAGCGGGCCGCCGATATCGCACGCATTGCCGGTGTGGCGGCACCGGATTCGGCGGTGGTGTCGGTGGTGCTCGGCGAGGCGCGGCTCGCCTACGACGCCGCGCAGAACTGCCGGGCGCGTGGTCTGGATGTCGGCTGTTTCCGGCCGCCGTCGGTGCCGGAGGGTACTTCGCGGCTGCGGCTCACTGCCCGCGCCGACCTCACCGCCGATGAACTCGACGTCATCGCAACGGTTCTCGGCGAGGTACTGGCCGAGGCGCGCGGATTGGATGTGTTGCGCGCATGAGTGATGACACTGCGGCACCGGCACCGGCACCGGCACGTATCGCTGCGATCAACAAACTGCCGTCGGTTGGTCTGAGTGCCAACATGATCGTCGCGGTGGGCATCCTTGGATCGGCGGGCGCGGCATGAGCGTCTTGCTGATCACCGGAACCTCGACCGATGTCGGTAAAACCATCGTCACTGCCGCCATCGCGGCGAGCGCGCATGCCGCCGGTCGATCCGTGGCTGTCTGCAAACCGGCCCAAACCGGCATCGCCCCAGGCGAACCCGGCGATCTCGCCGAAATCCAACGCCTTACCGGGGTGCCCAGAGCAGTCGAACTGGCGCGTTACCCCGACCCGCTGGCCCCCGACACCGCGGCACGGCGATGTGGACAGCCCGCATTGACACTCGGTGAAACCGTCGCCGCCATAGACGATCTCGCCGACGCCGATCTGACCCTGGTCGAGGGCGCGGGCGGCCTGCTGGTCCGATTCGGTGAATTCACCCTCCTCGACCTCGCCCAAAAACTCACGGCCCCGGTGCTTGTCGTCGCAGCCGCCGGTCTGGGAACCCTCAACCACAGCGAATTGACTACGCGTGCACTGCGATCGGCGGGCGTCGAGTGCGCCGGCCTGGTAATCGGCTCCTGGCCGTCGCACCCGGACCTGGCAGCCGAGTGCAATCGCACAGATCTGCCGACGGTAACCGGCGTAGACATTATCGGCGCTGTCCCCGCCGGTGCGGCCGCCATGAATCGCGAACATTTCACTACCGCGGCTCCTGGGTGGTTCACCCGCGCTTGGTGACGTGTCGGTGCGCATCTGACGGCTTTCGGTGCCTGTGCCCGCGTGTGGACGTGAAGGATCGCAAACACTTCACTGCTGAGGCTCCCGGGTGGTTCCATGCCTGGCAGGTACCGGGTGGTATCTGAGTTCCGTGCCGTTCTCAGCGGCCGATGACCGGCCGCATGCGGCGACGTCGTGACGTAATAGACTGCGCTACTTCGCCTTCGGGCCATGTCCAGCGCTGTGATTCACGCGGACACAGTGGCCGCCAGCCCCGCGAGTTCGCGCCATTGCGGCATCGGCAGCTCGGCGGCATCGGCGGTCAGCACCTGGAGGCAGACGTGGTCGGCACCGGCCGCGAGGTGCTCGCGCACCCGCCGCTCGATCGCGTCGATGTCTCCGTAGGCGACGATCGCGTCGACAAGGCGATCGCTTGGACCGCCGACGATATCGGCGTCACCGAATCCGAGCCGCCGCACATTCGCCTGCTGATGCGGTGCCGATTCGACATACCCGGCGACATGCGCACGGGCCACCGCCCGCGCACGGGTTCGGTCGGTGTCCAGGACTACGGCCTGCTCTACGGCCAGGGTGGCGTGCGGACCCATGATCCGGCGGGCGAGTTCGGTGTGTTCGACGGGCACGAAATACGGATGTGCGCCCCCCGTGCGCTCAGCGGCCAATTCGAGCATCTTCGGTCCGAGCGCGGCGAGCACGCGGCGCGGCGCCGGGTCTGGAACTGGGCCGTGGTGCGGTACCGCGTCCATCGCGTCGAGATAGTCACGCATCACCGTCAGTGGCCTGCTCCCGATCGCGGGCATCGGATAGCCGTCGAGCACGCCGGTTTGCCCCCCGACCCGGTGACCGCCGAGTCCGAGCAGGAAGCGGCCGGGGAACGCGTCGCCGAGCGTGCGTTCCGCGGTCGCCATCGCGATCGGATCGCGGAAGGCGACATTGGCGATTCCGGCGGCGACCACGACGTGCTCGGTCGCGGTGAGCAGCAGCCACGCCTGCCCCATTGCTTCCCGGCCGAACGCCTCGCCGAACCACAGTGTGCCGTAACCGAGTTCCTCGAGTTCGGCGGCCGCATCACGGACTCGTCCGGCGGGCTGGCTCTCGAACGCGAACGTCCAGATCCCGACACTGCCCAGTTGCTGTTCTGTCATTACATCTCCCAGATCGTTCCGGAGAGGTTCTCCGTTTAACTTGGGATACGATACGGAGAACTTCTCCGGATGACAAGAATTGACGAAGGGGCCGGTATGCGAGCCGACGCGCAGCGCAACTACCAGCGCGTGCTGAGTGCCGCCGCCGAGACGTTCGCCGAGGAAGGCCCAGACGCGTCGCTCAACGAGATCGCCCGTCGCGCGAATGTCGGACCGGGCACGCTCTACCGGCACTTCCCCAGCCGGCAGGCATTGTTGGGGGCGGTGCTGCGCGAGCGCATCGAAGCATTACGCGCGCGAGCGGACGAATTGATGTCGGCCACTGACCCGGATGACGCACTACGCGAATGGTTGCGCGCATTCCTGACCCACGCACGGACCGACCACGGCCTCGGTGGAGTCGCACTGACCGACCCGGTCGATCCAGGGTTCGACTGTCATGCCGCGATTCACGAAGCCGCCCATGCCGTGCTGGCACGCGCCCAGCGGGCGGGTAGCGTGCGCGAGGATGCCCGCGCGGGCGATGTCATCCAGCTCGTTGTCGGCATCGCCCTGACCACCGCCCGGCACGGCCCCGACCCCGACCGGCCCGAACGCCTCCTCGACCTCGTCTTGGACGCGCTCTACGAGAAGCACTCGTCGCCGCGCGCTACGCGGCCATAGCTCGATGGATCGGGTGGCCGCGCCTGGTTATTCACCCGAGCCCGGGCGGCGGTGGGTACTAGGGTTTATCCATGGGCAGTACCAAAATCGGCTGGCATGTGAACGCACCGCGGGCAGTTGTGTATCGGCTGCTCCTCGACCCGCGGGCGGTGGCGATTTGGCAGGTGCCGACGGGGATGACCAGTCGAGTGCATGAATTCGATGCGCGGGAAGGCGGCGCATTCCGGATCTCGCTCACCTACGACGAGCCGACCGAAGCGGGCAAGACCAGCGCGCAGACCGACACCTTTCACGGGCGATTCGTGACATTGGTGCCGGACGAGCAGGTAGTTCAGATGGTCGAATTCGAGACCGACGACCCGGCGGTGCGCGGCGAAATGACCATCACCTACCGGCTCACCGAAGCCGACGGCGGCACCGACATCATGGCCATGCACGACGGCCTGCCCGGCGGCGTCCCGCTCGACGACAACGAGCTCGGCTGGCGCATCTCGCTCGGCAAGCTCGCCGCACTCGCAGAGACCGGCGAGGTGCCATGAGCGAACAACAGGGCACAGCCGAGCAGTCGCTCGTGACGGAGCCGAACCCTCGCGAGGCGCAGTCATGAGCGTGGTGCGTTACCGCACGGCGTCGTCGGCGCGTGGCTCGACGGTGGAGGCGGGCACCATGTTCCAGCGTTCGAACTGCTTGCGGATCTGTTCGGCGGCGTCGATATTGAGCGGACCGCTGGTCCACATCGCGTAGGGCAGGTTCAGGAAGTGGCCCTCGGTGATGGCGCGGAGTTGATTGATGCCCGGTTTGGCGCGTAGCAGGTCGACTTTCTCGGCGAAGGACTGTTGTGGGTAGTCGACGAACATAATCGCGTCGGGGTCGGCGGCGGCGAGGCGTTCCCAGGAAACCGTGGTCCAGCTGTCCTCGACGTCGTCGAGGATATTGCGGGCGCCCGCTGCCTCCAGGATCGCCTGGGGCGCACCGAATTTGCCGCTCGAGTAGATGGTGTCGCTGGCGCTGTCGAATAGGAAGACGGTCGGTTCGCGATCTGGTTGTGGTGCGGAATTCAGGGCCGCGAGCCTGCGATCGAGGTCGGCGGTTACCTCGGTGGCGTGGTCGGTGTGGCCGGTGATGGTGCCGAGATTGGTCAGGTCGGTGCGCAGTGCGGTCCACGGATCGGTAATGCCGCGCTGGCGTTCACCGTCGAGCTGGCGGCAGCTCTCGGTGAGCACGTAGGCGGCGACGCCGTCCTTGCGTAATGTGGCCGGGGTGAGGTTCTTGGCCTCGTCGTAGCCGTAACTCCAGCCCGCGACCATGACGTCAGGACGCTGAGCGAGCACTGTTTCGCGCGAAGGATACTCGGGGGCAACCGTTTTCAACTCATCTACCACCGGGCCGTAATGTTTGCGCAAGGTGTCCGCGTCGCGCTGCAGGCTCGAGACCGCAGCGACCTTGTCCTGCGCGCCGAGCGCGAGAACCATCGAGATCAGGTTGCCGTCATTGACGAAAAGGCGCTGCGCGGGTGCGGGAAACAGTACGTCGGTATCGCAATTGCGCAGGGTCAGCCCAGTGGTCGCCTGGGTCTGGCTGCCGCATGCTGCCAATGCCGCGACAAGTACGGACGTGGCAAGAGCTCGGGAAATAGGTTTCATGGGTGCGCCTTTCGGAGGGTTGATCGAGCGCGTCGGCTCACCGGTCGCTGCGGGTCAGGAGCGGCCGGGCGTGCCGGTCGTTGATCGAAGGCCCGAGGCCGAAAGAGGTGGCCGTCGCTGGATAGCCGATATCGGCGGTTTGCCGAGTGCCGCGATCGGTGGTTCACGAGCGCGCCTCGCGCGGGGTGATCAATAGATGCGAGTCGCCCGTATCGGGATGCGGGACGCGGATCGCGCGAACGTCGAAAACCTCGTCGACGATGTCGGGCCGCAATGCGGCCGCCGGTGGTTCCAGCGGGTGGGCACGGCCTTTGTGTAGCACCAGAATTCGGTCGCAATACCGATCGGCCAGCGAGAGATCGTGCAGGGCCATGACCACCGTGCGGTTCAGCGTGCGGGTGCGGGCGAGTAGCTCTAGCTGATGGGTGATGTCCAGGTGGTTGGTCGGTTCGTCCAGTAGCAGTAGTGGCGTGTCCTGCACCATCGCCCTGGCCAGCAATACGCGTTGTCGCTCACCGCCGGAGAGCCGGTGCACCGGATGCTCGGCGAACCCGGCCAGATCGACGGCCGCCAGCGCCTCCTCGATCGTGCGGTGTTCCCGTGGTGAACCCGCACCCCACGGTGGTAGGTAGGGCGTGCGCCCCAGTGAAACCACCTCGCCCGCCCGCAGATCGGCGGGTGGCCGTTCGTCCTGCGCTACGAGTGCTACGGTCCTGGCGCGTTGCCGCTGCGAAAGCTCGTGCAGCACCTGCCCATTCGCGAGCACCTGCCCCTGCTTCGGCCGCTTGATACCGGCGAGCACATGTATCAGTGTGGTCTTACCACTGCCGTTCGGGCCGACGATGCCGATGATCTCCCCGGCGCGGACGCTGAAATTCGCGTCGGTAACTATCGTTCGGCGCCCGGCCGCACACGTCAGGCCATTCACTTGCAACGTGATCATGATTCACCGAACTGGTAGCGGCGGCGACCGAGCAGGATCAGGAATGCGGGTGCGCCGATGAGGCCGGTCAGTACGCCGACCGGAATCTCGGTGGGGCGCACCAGGATGCGGGTCGCCGCGTCGGCGATGACGAGGAACAGTGCGCCGCACAGGGCGCAACTGGGTAGCAGGATGCGGTGGCGGGGGCCGACGAGCAGGCGGGCGGCATGCGGAATGACCAGCCCGACGAAACCGATACCGCCGGAGACCGCGACGAGCACGCCGACCAGCACCGCGAGTAGCGCGAACAGACCGATGCGCAGTGTCTTGACCGGGACACCAACGGACGCAGCGGTTTCGGCGCCGAGAGTGAGCCCGTCCAGCCAGCCGCTGGCCGCCAGCAGCGCGAGGCCGCAGGCGATGACCACGCACAGCGGTAACACGATCTTCGTCCAGTCGGCGCCCGCGAGGCTACCGAGCAGCCAGAACAGGACCGATTGTGCCGCAGCGGGATCCGAGCTGCGGAAGACCAGATAGCTGCTCAATGCCGCGAACGCCGAGCCGAGAACGGTGCCGGTCAGCACCAGCCGCAGCGGCGTCAGCCCGCCCTGCGCGACGGCGATCACGAACACCAGCGCCGCGGCCGCGAACGCCCCCGCCAGCGCTCCGCCGGATAATGCCCACACTCCGGCGCCCGCGAAGAGCCCGGACGTGATGACCGCCGCCGCCCCCACGCCGGCACCGGACGACACGCCGAGCAGGTACGGGTCGGCCAGCGGATTGCGCACCAGCGTCTGCATTGCCGCACCCGCGAGGGCCAGGCCCGCACCGACGATGGCGGCGAGCAGGGTGCGTGGCACCCGCAACTGCCACACGATGGTGTCCAGGCTCAGATCGGTGGCCGCGCGGCCGGTCAGCCGGTGGCTCAATACCTCGAGCACCGATGACACCGGCAGGGTCTCGGCACCGAATCCGGTCGCGATGATCATCGCGCACAACAGCAGTATCCCGAGAACTGGAATGACGATCGACGTCCGCATACGGATCATCGTCGGTGCTCCATAGGCAAGTCGCGGCCTCTCTAGAGTTGTCTAGGCGAGGGAGGTCTGACTTTCGCCGCGAGGGCGATCACAGTGGCGCGACCGTTCCGGAATTTCACCGGGATTCCCGCACCCGCCGGGGATGACCAGCCGAACTTTACCGGGCGGTCGGGTTTTCGGTCCCGCCGGGTGGGCGGTGCTCGCCTGGCACGGTCCGAAAACGTGCCTACAGTGAAGAGATGTCGCCGTTGGAGGAACGGCACCCCTCCACTGTCACGGACTGGGACAACGCGCGACGCAAAGCCCGCCTGCGGGAAACCCGCGTCGGTCACGGGTGGAAGTCGTTGCGCCGGACCAGAGTGGCGCTGCTGCGGGTCGCCGCACTACTGGTCGCCGGACTGGTGCTGTTCGCCCAGTACTGGGTGCACGATGTTGCCCCGGAGCGGGCACGGCTGGCCATGACCGAGCCCGCCGTGCTCCCGGTCGCCATCCCGGCGGGCACCGAGAACTGGGACACGGTCGTCGTCGACATGGTCGGTTTGGGCGGGCTCAATGCGAGCAATACGGCGGCGGCGCTGCCCTCCCTGCGTCGAATGGGCGTGGTGTGGGCGATCAAATACGACAATCGCGGTATCGACACCAGGGTGATCGCGGAGCTGATCATTCGCGCGGCCGAGATGTCCGGTCTGAAGAATGTGGTGCTCGTCGGGCACAGCATGGGCGGGGTGATCGCGCTGGAGGTGGCCAGGCACATTCATACCATCAGCGACCGGCGCCTGGTCGCGGTCATCCTGGATTGCACGCCGATGGATCTGAACGCGGTGCGCCCCGAGAGCCGCGGTGCGGGGGAGGACATGGTGCGCTGGATGGCCTGGCTGCCCGGGGCCCGGGAGAGCCGAGGGCTGCGATCACTGGTGGAAACCTACGCGCGCCGCGACCGCTTCCTCGATCGTGCGGGTGTGCCTGGCATCCGATTCGACAAGTTGCGGATGGTGATATCGGATGTGTTGCGGGAGAAGATCTTTTCCCGCGACGCGGCAAGCAATGGACTCATCGAATCGCAGTTCCTCGCGATCGTGGCGGGTGGAGCGACCAGCGACCTACGCGCGCTGTCGCATCCGGCGCTGGGCAAACCACGCCCGGCGATTGTATTCATCCGTCCGCGTGATCCGGACAATGATCCGGTCGTCGATGTCGAGTACTCCCATCAGGTGTTGATCGAACGGGCGGGCGGCGTCGACGGCACCCTGCTTGTGGTGCTGGCGCGCAATACCGGCCACGCCAATCCAATGCAACGACCGCGCGAGTACAACACGGTCATCGAGCAGCAGGTCTTGCCCTTTGTCCAGCGATTCCAGCAGCAGGTCCGGTCAGCGAACACCGCCACCGCGCCACGGTGACAGCCACCGCGATACCCTCGGAATCAGGCTCGTCGGTCGGCGGTTGTTGCGCGTGCTCAGCGGCTGCCACCCGTAGTCAGCGGACGCGCGAGCCCAGCAGATGCCGGACGCCGCCGACGAAAAGTTGCAGGCCGAAGTCGAAACGGGCGGTGGCGTCAGGGGTTTCGTGCAGGGGGGAATCGCCATCGGTGAGTGCGCCGACGGAATCCATTTGCATGCGCGATTGCTCATCGACGGTCTGGCCCAGGACGTAGTGCAGCAGGGTGTATGCGGCCAGTTCGGCCTCATGACGGGGCATCCCCGCGCGAATTGCCGCGCCGGCCAATCGTTCTCGGCCCTTGTTTGTGGTGAGGCGGGAGGCGTAGGTGGCCGAGACGAGTTCGGCACCGTCGCGATAGGAGAGCAGCCGGTCGCGTAGGCGGTGTGCCAATTCGGTGATCTGGCCGGACCATTCGGTGGCCTCGATCGGGTCGTCCATGGGTGCGAGGATGCGGTCGGCGACCGCGCCGAGCAGCGCCTGCTTATTGGGGAAGTGCCAGTACAGCGCGCCCGGTTGCACCTCGAGTGATCCGGCCAGTCGCCGCATGGTGAGGTCGGCCAGACCGTATTCGTCGAGAATGGCGATAGCGCCGTCGACCACGTCGGTCCTGTGTAGCTGCACCCGAATTCCTTCCCGGTCATGTTTTGACTCACTCTTACCACTACCCTAGCCTGAACACCGTTCAAGTTGTACGGCTACCTCGGGCGCAGCGCCCGCAGTCGATGGCCGTGCACTGTGCAGGACGAAGGGATTCGTGCAGTGACCCAGGCACCCGTTCAGATCGGCATCTTGGCTACCGCCCGCGAGCAAGTGCTCGAGCGGGGCATCGGCCTGACCCAGGAGCAGACCCTCGAGGTGCTGCGGCTCGACGACGACCACCTGGAGCAATTGCTTGCTCTCGCCCATGAGGTGCGCATGAAGTGGTGCGGCCCGGAGGTCGAGGTCGAGGGCATCATCAGCCTGAAGACCGGCGGCTGCCCCGAGGACTGCCACTTCTGCTCCCAGTCGGGACTGTTCCAGTCACCGGTGCGCGCGGCCTGGCTCGACATTCCCAGCCTGGTCGAGGCGGCCAAGCAGACCGCCAAGTCCGGTGCCACCGAGTTCTGCATCGTGGCGGCGGTGCGCGGTCCGGATGAGCGGTTGATGGCGCAGGTCGCGGCGGGTGTCGAGGCCATCCGCAACGAGGTCGACATCCAGGTGGCCTGTTCGCTCGGCATGCTCACCCAGGAGCAGGTCGACCAGCTCGCCGCGATGGGTGTGCACCGCTACAACCACAACCTCGAGACCTCACGCTCGCATTTCCCGAACGTGGTCACCACACACAGTTGGGAAGAGCGCTGGGACACCCTGCGTATGGTCCGTGAGGCAGGCATGGAGGTGTGCTGCGGTGGCATCCTCGGGATGGGCGAAACCCTGGAGCAGCGCGCGGAATTCGCGTCGAACCTTGCCGAGCTCGAGCCCGACGAGGTGCCGCTGAACTTCCTCAACCCGCGTCCGGGCACCCCCTTCGGCGACCTCGAGGTGCTGCCCGCCTCCGACGCGTTGCGCGCTGTTGCCGCGTTCCGGCTCGCGCTGCCGCGCACCATGCTGCGCTTCGCGGGCGGTCGCGAGATCACCCTCGGCGACCTCGGTGCGAAGCAGGGCATCCTCGGCGGCATCAATGCGGTCATCGTCGGCAATTACCTGACCACCCTCGGCCGGCCCGCCGAACAGGACCTGGATCTGCTCGACGGATTGAAGATGCCGATCAAGGCGCTCAACGAAACGCTCTGACCCGCCGGTGTCGCGAGAGAACAGGGCAGGCGTCATGAGTACTGTCATGGGCATGGACGAGCGCTACAACCCGTTCACCGGCAAACGGATCGTGACCGGTCTCGCTGACCCGGTGCCGACAGCCGCCGCGTTGGGCCTCGAGCCACCACGCTACTGCGAGCAGTGTGGTCGCCGGATGATCGTGCAGGTCAGTCCGGACGGCTGGTGGGCGAAGTGCTCCCGCCACGGCGTGCTGGACTCGGCGAGTCTGGGACTGCGCTAGTGACGACGGATTCGATACCTTCGGCGGGGATTCGGCGTGAGGTGCGTGCCGCCGTGATCATCGTGGTCGCGGTGCTACTGCTCAGCGTGGTCGGTGCGGTGGTGTGGGGTTGGTTGGCGCCGACCGAACAGCTGCTGGTGACACAACCCGGGCGCGGCGCAACTTTGACCGGGGAGAGCGTGCACCAATTCGACGCACTGGCGATCTTCGTCTGTATCGGCGCGGTGACCGGACTGCTTTCCGCGGTGGGCGCGTGGCGGTGGCGCGCGGTGCGCGGACCGATCATGCAGCTGGCGTTGGTGGTCGGGTCGGTGGTCGGTGCGTTCGCGATGTCGCGGCTGGGTGAGCAGGTCGCGCAGTGGCATCATCCGCGCCCGCACGATCCGCCCGTCGGGCAGATCGTGGACTTGCCGGCCGAGGTTGGCAGTTGGTTGGCGTTGATCGTGCAGCCGTTGATCGCGGCATTGATCCTGCTGTTTCTTGCCGCGCTCAGTTCGTCGGAGGATCTCGGCACCGGATTCGCTGGACCATTCGGAGCGTCGCGGCCGATCGGCGATCGAACCCATTTCACGGCAATAACTTACGGGACCTACCGCGCCGATGGACATGCGGGCGACAGCGTGGCTCATGCTGAAGGATACGAACCGGTCGGGGAGTCGCGTTCCGGCTGACGCGTCGGCTGGGATGATCGGCTCCAATCCCTGTTCCTACTCCTTTTCTGGCTGGTTGAGTTGGTGTTCTGGGCCATTGGGGGCGTCGGCCGCAGGCCATCTCCGCAGCCTCCGCCCGCACCGCAGATGAAGACCGCCTGAGCCGCTCGTCATCGATCGCGGACATGTCCGTGACCCCGATGGTGCCGAATACATATATGGCGCAATGGTTTTCGAGGATGTCCCTAGCACGGTGAGGTTCCGCCGATTCCGGGCGCGCAGGGGGTTCTACGGGATCGGCGGATCTCATCGGTGATGAGATTCGCCGCCGCAGTGGGCATCGCCAACGGTGAGCTGACGATCTGTTATCGGGGTGGCCGGAAAATGACTGGCAGGCGGGGTGATTGCGTGAGTACCGTTGCGGTCGATTCGAAGGGGCGGAAGTGTTGGCAATGAACAAATGTGACAAGGCGGCGCTGTCGGAGACGGTGCGGGAGCAGGGTGGGGAACGGCCGGATCTGGTGGCGTGGCGACGGCGCAATGCGCTGCGCCGGTCCAGCGCCGCGCAACCCATCCCCAGCAAGCGGCAGTATCGGCGCACCAGCAAGCATCACAACCGTTCGCACGATTGAGGCCGCGGTCTACTTTCTGGATCGGCCCCTGGATTGCTAGTCCACCGCCGCATCTGCGCGCTACATCGGTGTGGATGTCCCGCCGCCGCGCCCCGATCGGCGGTGCTGCCGAAGTATGCGAACACGGCGTGCCCTTCGGCAGAATCGATGCTCGTCGGCCGGGTCGGTGGCCGTCGCGATCAATTAGGCGGCCGAAATACGGCGAATTCGTCGGTGACGCGAAGCCCGGAGTCGCTGAAACGGTAGAGCGCGGCAGGGCGGCCTCCCGCGCGGCCTGGTGCGGCGGTTGCGCCGGTCGGGGTGATGACCTTGCGACGACTGAGGACTCGTTGCAGATTGGTGGTGTCGACGTCATAACCCAGTGCTACGCAGTAGATTTCGCGCAGCGTCGACATGGTGAAACGGTCGGGGGCCAGCGCGAAGGCGATGTTGGTGTAGGAGAGCTTGGCGGCCAGTCGGGTGCGGGCGTGGTCGACGACGGTGCCGTGGTCGAAGGACATGTGTGGCAGCGCGGAGACCGGATGCCATGCGGTATCCGACGGTAGTTGTGGGTCCGCGGTGAGCGGGACGAGGCCGAGGTAGGCCGATGCGATACGACGCGGATCGGGCACGCGGTCCGGCTTGCTGAATACCGACAGCTGTTCCAGATGTGTCAGTTCGCGCACATCGACCTTCTCAGCGAGCTGACGCCGCGCGGAGGTGTCGAGGTCCTCGTCATCGCGCAGCCGACCGCCGGGCAGCGACCAGGTGCCCCGCTGCGGGTCGAGTGCGCGCTGCCATAGCAGCACGGCGAGCTCGGTGCGCTGATCGGGCGGGCAGCGCCGGTTTACCTCGGCTGGGAGTTCCGCGGGGCTGCAACCTGCGGTGATGTCGGTAGGGAAGCGCCGAGCCTGGAACACCGCAGTGAGCGATTCGTGGATGGTGTTACTATGGGGCACGTTTTCGATTATAAGTCGAAAACCTGGTTTGATGCGAATCGGCGGTGTTGTCGAGCGCATGGAGGAAGGAGCCATCATGGCGACGATGGGAGCGAAGCTCGTAACCGCGCCTGGCACCACGCTGATGGAGCAGGTCACCGACGGGCCGTCGGGATTCACCGGAGTCGAGGGCACGTCGGGCTGGGCGCAAGAGATCAAGCGACTCGCCAGGATGCGCAACGCCACGATTCTCGCGCACAACTACCAGCTGCCGGAGATTCAGGACGTGGCCGATCACGTCGGTGATTCGCTGGCGCTCTCGCGCATCGCGGCCGAGGCCTCCGAGGACACCATCGTGTTCTGCGGTGTGCACTTCATGGCAGAGACGGCGAAGATTCTCAGCCCCGGAAAAACCGTCCTCATCCCGGACCAGCGGGCAGGCTGCTCGCTCGCGGATTCCATCAGCGCCGACGAATTGCGCGCGTGGAAGGCCGAATTTCCGAACGCGGTGGTCGTGTCGTATGTGAACACCACCGCCGCGGTGAAGGCGCTCACCGACATCTGCTGCACGTCGTCGAACGCCGTCGACGTGGTCGCCTCCATCGACCCCGACCGTGAGGTGTTGTTCCTGCCCGACCAATTCCTCGGCGCACATGTCAAGCGCGTGACCGGCCGCGAGAACATGCACATCTGGGCAGGCGAATGCCACGTGCACGCGGGTATCAACGGCGACGAATTGCAGGATCAAGCCCGCACCCACCCCGACGCCGAACTGTTCGTGCACCCCGAATGCGGTTGCGCCACATCGGCGTTGTACCTCGCGGGCGAGGGCGCCTTCCCGGCCGAGCGGGTGCACATCCTGTCCACCGGCGGCATGATCGACGCGGCCAAGGCCGCCACCTCGAACCAGGTGCTGGTAGCCACCGAGATCGGCATGTTGCACCAGCTGCGAAAGGCTGCCCCCGGCATCGACTTCCAGGCCGTCAACGATCGCGCCTCATGCAAGTACATGAAGATGATCACCCCCGCCGCGTTGCTGCGCTGCCTGGTGGAGGGACGCGATGAGGTGCATGTCGACCCGGAAACTGCTGCGCGCGGCCGTGGTTCAGTGCAACGGATGATCGAGATCGGCAACCCCGGCGGTGGGGAATGAGCGGATTCGCTGCCACACCAGGGCGCTACGAGGTCGAGACTCCGGTGTTCGCCCGTGACGGCGGGGTCGCATGACTGCCGGACGGCCGCCGATCGACTGGGAGGAAGACGCCGACCTGGTCGTGATCGGAGGTGGAGTGGCGGGGCTGACGGCAGCACGCACCGCGTCGCTGCGTGGGCTTCGGGTGCTTATTCTCAGTAAAGGCGGCGCGACAGATACCTCGACGCAGTACGCCCAGGGCGGGATCGCGGTCGTTGCGCCACATGAGGATTCAGTCGAATCGCATGTGCGCGACACGGTCGAGGCCGGGGCCGGGCTCTGTGATATGGACGCGGTTCGGTCAATTGTCGAAGGCGGGCAGGACGCCGTCGCGGCGTTGACCGACCTGGGTGCGGTGTTCGATCTCGGTCGCGACGGCCAGGTTTCGCGCACCCGCGAGGGCGGACACAGCACGCGGCGGATCATCCATGCCGGTGGCGACGCTACCGGCGCGGAGGTGCAGCGAGCTCTTAATGCCGCCGATCTGCCGGTGCTGTTCGGCACTGCGGCTTTGGAGATCGTCACCGGCCGTGGTGGCGTGCAGGGCGTGATCGCGGTGTCCGAGCGTGGATTCGGGGTTGTGCACGCGCCTGCGGTGCTGTTGGCCACCGGTGGGCTGGGCCAGTTGTACGCGCTCAGTACCAACCCGCCCGGTGCGACCGCGGATGGGATCGCGTTGGCCCTATGGGCCGGGGCGACCGTGGCCGATCTCGAGTTCGTGCAGTTCCATCCAACCGTGCTGTACACGCCGGGTGGGACCGGACGCAGGCCGTTGATCAGTGAGGCCGTTCGCGGTGAGGGCGCGATACTCGTTGATTCAGAAGGAGATTCGGTGACCGCGGGCGTGCACCCGCGCGGCGACCTGGCGCCGAGGGATGTGGTGTCGCGTGCCATCGCCGACCGAATGCGCGTACTCGGGACCGACCACGTGTATCTCGACGCTCGTGCCATCGACGGTTTCCCGCAACGGTTCCCGACCATCACCGCGTCCTGTCTGGCCGCGGGGATCGACCCGAGGACCGACCTCGTCCCCGTTGCCCCGGCCGCGCACTACCAGTGCGGTGGAGTAGTCACCGACACACACGGGCGCACCGCCGTTCCCGGCCTCTATGCCGCCGGAGAGGTGGCGCGTACCGGCCTGCACGGCGGAAACCGGTTGGCTTCCAACAGCTTGCTCGAGGGCCTGGTGGTCGGTGAACGCGCCGGGGCCGCCGCGGTCGAACGGCTCGGTGAGGAGGTACCGATCCCGCAGATCCCGCTCCGGTCAGTGCCAAGGGCCGATCGAAACCTGGTGCAGCGGTTGATGACCGCACACGGTGCCGTCATCCGCGAGGCCGACGGCCTCGCCGATGCCGCAAGACAATTAGAAAACGCGGTACTGCACCGTGTGCCGCGGACCGGCGGTGCGGTGGGCACCGCAATACCTGCGGCCCAACGGATCACCGAATTCGAGGATGCCGCCCTGACCCTCGCCGCCCGAGTGCTCCTGCACGCTGCCGCGGCTCGCGCCGAAAGCCGAGGCTGCCATACCCGATCCGACCACCCGCACTCGACCGAGTCGCAGCACTACAGCACCGCATTCCGCCTCGGCTCCGAAGGCCAACCCGTCGCGGCACCCGACGGTTTCGCAGTAGCCGACCCCTGGTCTCGCGACTCACTCCCGAGCGCATCATGACCAACGTCGCCCACACCGCCCCATCCCGCTCCTATACCTCGAGCAGCGACGGCGCTGCGGGGGTGGGGCTCTATGGAATTGAGTACCAAGGGGATTCAGTACTGCTCGTAAGTTGATGTGCGGGCTCGTGAACTAGGAGTGTTTTGATGGGTCTTGATAGTGGTCTCGGGCGTGATGAAGTGGTCGGGCTTATTCGGACCGCGCTCGACGAGGATCTGCGGTATGGGGCCGATGTCACTACCGCGGCAACGGTTCCGGCGGATGCGGTGGTGAAGGCGTCGGTGGTTTCCCGGCAGTCGGGGACCGTCGCGGGGCTCGACGTCGGGCTGCTCGTGCTCGATGAGGTGATCGGCGTGGGGAACTACGAGATCACCGATCGGGTCGCCGACGGTACCCGGGTGCGGCCGGGACAGTCGGTCCTCGGTCTGGTCGCGCCGACGCGCGGGCTGCTCACCGCGGAACGCACCATGCTCAATCTGGTCTGCCACCTGTCCGGCATCGCTACCGCGACGTCCGCATGGGTGGATGAGGTTTCGGGCACGGCCTGCAGGATTCGCGACAGCCGCAAGACCCTGCCCGGCCTGCGTGCGCTGCAGAAATACGCCGTCCGAGTCGGTGGCGGCGTGAATCACCGTATGGGCCTCGGCGACGCGGCGCTGATCAAGGACAATCACGTGGTGGCCGCTGGTTCGGTGGTCGAAGCCCTGCGTGCCGTCCGTGAACTGGCCCCCGCTATCGACTGCGAGGTCGAGGTGGACAGCCTCGAGCAGCTCGATGCCGTCCTCGCCGAAAACGTGGAACTCGTTCTGTTGGATAACTTTCCACTCTGGCAGACCCAGGCCGCAGTCCAGCGCCGCGACAGCATGGCGCCGCAGACCAAGCTGGAATCCTCCGGCGGCCTTCGCCTCGCCGACGCCGCTGACTACGCCCGCACCGGCGTCGATTACCTCGCCGTCGGCGCCCTGACCCATTCTGTGCGTGTGCTGGACCTCGGGCTGGATATGTAGGACGGCGTGCGATGGTCGGGTGGACTTGGCTCGATTCCTTGGCGGTCTGTGTCTTGCCGCCGCCGACTGTGCCCGCGCCGGCGTCGATTACCTCGCTGTCGGTGCGCTGACCCACTCATTCCGCGTGCTGGATATCTGGACACCGCGCAAACGCTCATGGTGGACCGAGCTCGAATTTTCGCGGCTGCGCGCTTCGTCGACGTGGGCGTCTACATTGTGTCGGCGTCGACTATAAGCCACTTCCCTGTATTGGTGGTCAGTAGTGTAGATCCGTTGGTGGGTCGGCAGGATGGTTGAAGTGGCAGAACTGAAATCAGTAGCGGTAAACGGCATCGATATGGCGTATACGGACTTTGTTGGCACCGGCCGACCAGTTGTCGCCCTGCACGGCAGTTTCGGTCGAGGCGCTGTTTTCACTCGCCTCGCCCACGACCTTGCCTCCGGCGCGCATGTGATCGCACCCGATCAACGCGGTCATGGCTACAGCAGCCATACCGACAGCTACACCAACGATGACTTCGTCGCCGATATCGCTGGTCTGGTCCGGCATTTGGATCTCGGACCGGTCGTGGTCTTGGGTCATTCACGTGGCGGTATCACCGCCTACCAGTTGGCCGCGCGGCACCCGGAACTGGTGGCAGCATTGGTCATCGAGGACGTGGGGCCGTTGATGCGCACGCCGGAGATCGAACACCCGGTGTTGGATGTGCGCGGTTGGCCCGAGACGGCAGCCACGAAAAAGGCGCTGGCCGAGGCGATTCGAGCGCGAGGAATTCCCGAGCCCGGGTATTTCATGCAAAGTGCTGTACCAACAGCAGACGGCCGATGGCGGCTGCTGTTCGACTGGAACGAGATGATGGCTGTCCAGATCAGTGGCGTGGGTGATTGGTGGAGCGATTGGCTGGACTCTGCCTGCCCCGCCCTGGTATTGCGCGGCGAGCACAGTACGTTGCTACCCGAGCCACTGGCCTACGAGATGGTCGCCCGGCGGCCCGCCGGCCGATTGGTGCAGTTCCCGGGCGCAGGACACTGGATTCACGACGACGACCCAGACGGCATGGCCCGTGTGGTGGCCGATTTCCTCAGCGAACTCGACGACGATCCAGCGAACGGACCGAGCAGCATTCGACCGGACATGCAACAAGGCGTGGAGACACACTGACACGCCTTCTCGGCAGCGGTGAGGAAGTGCTGCGCGGCACCAGCTGTCGATGCGGCGTGGCTCGTTGTAGTCGACGTGGATAGGCCGAAAAAGGTTGCGGCACTGCATGACAACGCTGCTCGGGCGGGCCGACGAATCATCGACAAAACGGTTATCCAACTCGCGCTCGGCCGTGTGCTCGGTATGTGCATAGCGTGCAACGCTTATGCGGTGAGTTCGCGTTCGAGGGGAGTGCGGAAGCGGGGGATAGCGCGAACGTCGCCGTACCAGATTGCGGTGCGGGCGAGTTCGGCCTCGATCATGGCGGTGGCGTCCGAGCCCACGTCCTCGAGGAGGCGGTATACGAGTTCGCCGTCTGTGCGTTGGGCCCAGCCGCCGACGATGCGGCCGTTGTGCCAGATCGAGGGGCCGATATTGCCGTTGCGGTCGAACAGCCTCGCCCCGTGCGGGCCCAGGTACCAGTCGCGGGACTGCCAGCCCATCGGGGTGGGGTCGAGGGCGGGCAGTAGCGACACCCACGGGTCGGGGGTGGGGTCCGGTTCGAGGTCGTCGGCGAGCAGGATGCCGGTGCCGCCGTCGAGATCGACCTCGACCACATCGAGTTGGGTGAGGGCCTTGCGGACCTCGGCCAGTGACCAGCCGGTCCACCATTTGATGTCGGAGACGGGCGCGGGACCGAACGCGGACAACCACTTTCGGACCAGTTCGGCGCGGGCGCGATCGGCGGGGATCCTCGCCGCGCCGCCAGGGAGCCAGGATTCCACGGGCGCCCAGGTGTATTGGCTGCTGGTCCAGGAGCCGTTCGGCCGCCCGCGCACGATCCGTCCCTCGACACCGAGGATGACGAGCACCCAGGTGGTGATGCTGGTCGGCTTCGAATATGACTTGTCCGGGGCGGGATTCACCTGGGTGCGCAGCCGCGGCACCTGTTTGCTCAGTTGTGCGCCGGTCGCGGCGCCGAGTGACAGCAGCGCCTTGTGGGTCTCGTCTTCGACGTCGGCCAGCCAGTCGCGAGCATTGCCGTCGACCACGCCGGCCGATTCGATGAACCTGCTGTAGGTGCGGCGCTGTTTCTCGGCGAGCGCATCAGCACACGATGCTTGCAATACCGGCAGCAATTCGACCGGCGCGACGAACATGGTGCGCCGCATGGCCAGCAGCCGCAGTAGCGTGCGGTCTTCGTAGAGAGACCGTTCGACGTGTTCGGGGGTGGCGGTGTTGCTGCGCGCGCCGATCGACAGATACACCGTGGCCGGATCGGTGGCGTGCAGCACGACCAGTGAGCGGGCCACCTCGGAGATCTCGTCGGTGCGCACCGCTGCGGCGAGACGGTGCCGGTTCGCGAGTCGGGCCCGGCGTTGGGCGTTATCTATCGAACGCATAAGCGAATCCTAGCCGCGGTTCGACGCCATGAGTCGAACATCAGCAACCGGCCGGCAGATGCCGAGTGTGTTGTCCTCGCTGTCGCGCAACCAGTGCCCCGCTCGGCGATAGTCGGTCGAGCGTCGCTGTTGGAAGGCGCCGCTATTCGTCGCTCCCGTGGCACACACCGCAAAAGCGCGTGGGATCATTCGATGATGACACGCAAAGTCGGGCTGCTGGCGCTGTGCGGTGTGCTGTTGAGTGTGTTCGCGGTGACAACCGTTGCACCACCGTATGTTTCGGCGGAGCCGGACTGCCCGGTGCGGGTCGCGGTGCGGCCGGTGACGCTGAGCGTGGTCGGCGAGGACGCGACCGGCCGGGTGTACGAGCCGTACCGGTGCGCACCCGGTGATCTGGTGGCGGGGGATATGGTTACCGCCGTACACGGCCACGACGGCTCGTCCGCGGACTACGCGGGTTATCTGACCGCCATCGCCCAGCGGACCGCGACACCGATCGTGTCGATGGACCTGCGCAGCGCGACAAGCAGCTGGAAGACCGGTGAATGGAACCTGTGGGCGGGCTGGCAGGATATCGTCGCCGCTACCCAGTTGTACAAGGACGAGCATCGGTCGATTTCGCGAACCGTGCTGTGGGGGTGGAGTCAGGGCGGCACGATGAGTGGGCTCGCGGTGGCGCACGGTCCGCGCGGACTGTTCGATTTCTGGGTCGATAATTACGGTCCCGCAGACGATTTCACGATGTGGGCGGCATCGGCGGGGGTCGACCCGAAGCTGCCCGCACAGATCGAACACGATGCGGGCGGATGTCCACCGGTCAGTTGCCCGCAGGCCTACGCCGAACGTTCACCGGTGCTGCTCGCGGCGCGCATGGGAATGAAGCGTGCCTTCCTGATACACGGCACCTCCGATGGCGTGGTGCCCTACGCGGCCAGTGTCGAAATGCGTGCCGGGCTGCTCGCCGCGGGCAAGCCCACCTCGATGTACACCATCGTCACCGGTCGTGATCTCAATGGCGCCATCGTGCCCGGCGATCACAGTGTCGGCCCCGCGTACTTCGAGGGCGGTTGCGTCGTCGAGCGGCTGCTCACCGATGCCGAACCTGTCGACGGCCCCGATCGCGACTACGTGGTGGATGTCGCACACGGCGTGGTCACCGCGCCCGCCGCACCGCCGAATGCCAAGTGCGCCGCATGAATTCACCCAACGCGGGCATCCGATGGGTAATCCGGTCGCAACGTGTGCGAACGATCAACCAGTAGCAACCGGCCAGCCGAATCCCCGTACCGCCCGGACACGCGGACCGACGCCCGGTGGTTTCGGCAAAGCGCCGGAACACTTCCGGCCCACCTGTGGTTGCCCCGGGTAGACCGACACGAGGAGGCGCGATGACGAAACCGCACGACCCTGCCTACCATTGGGACGGCGCCGAGCTCGACCTGGACGCGTATCTGGCGCGGATCTCCTACGACGGTGACCGCGCGCCGACGCTGGCGACGCTGCGTGCGCTGGTGTACGCGCACACCACCGCGATCCCCTTCGAGAATCTGGAGGTCATTCTCGGCCGCGTGATCCCGCTGGATGTGAAGTCGTTGCAGGACAAGATGGTCCGGCGGCGTCGCGGCGGCTACTGCTATGAGAATGTCGGCCTGTTCGCGGCGGCGCTGGAACGACTCGGTTTCGGGGTCACCGGTATCAGCGGCCGGGTGAGCATGGGCGCCGAGAGCGGCATCCGGCCCGCCACCCATGCGCTGCTGCGCGTGACGACCAGCGACGACGAGCGGGTGTGGCTGTGCGATGTCGGCTTCGGCTCCGGCCCACTGGAGCCCTATGAGCTGGCCGCGAGCGGTGAATTCAGCCTCGGCGACTGGCGATTCCGATTGGAACGCACCAGCGGCGAACTGGACACCGACCTGTGGGTGCTGCATCAATTCGGCCGCGAGGGCTGGATCGACCGCTACACCTTCAGCACGAACCCGCAGTACCGCATCGACTACGCCGTCGGTAACCATTTCGTCTCCACCTCGCCGCGTTCGCCTTTCACGGCACGGCCGTTCGTGCAACGCTTCCACCCCGGCGTCCACCACATTCTCGACGGCACCACCCTTATCACCGAACATCCCGACGGTTCCAGCGAGGTCCGCGAGTTGGAACCCGCGCAGCTGCCGAAGATTTTGACCGAAGTGTTCGATATCGACCTCGAGCTCGCCGATGCCGCCGTACTCGCCGCCGCGCCATGGCGAATGGGCTGAGCGAGCCGCGAGTTCCTCGACCGATACAGTCGGCGGGGTGCGCACTCACCGGAAGCTTCTAGTCCTGTTCGCGGCGCCGACGCTGGCGCTGACCGGTTGCAGTTCCGGCCCTGACCAGCCCGACACCGTCGCAGGACAATTCGCAGACGCACTCAATCGCGACGATATCGCCGCAGCGGCGGCACTGACCGACGATCCGGCCAAGGCGTCGCAGGCACTACAGGGGCTCTATGACGGTCTCGGCAAAGAGGTGACGTTCGACGTCCGCTCCGCCGACAAGAACTCCTTCACCCTCGCGGCCACCTGGAAACTCGGCTCGGACGGCAAGAACGAGTGGACCTACGCCACCACCGGATCCGCGAACGAAACCGGCGACAGCTGGAAAGTCACCTGGGATCCGGCCGTGGTCGCACCAGGTCTGGAAACCGGTCCGCTGACCTATGCGCCGGTGTATCCCCGGCCTGCCCGCATTCTCGACGCCGCAGGCGGCGAGCTCATGACCCAGCAGGTGGTGACGTTGGTGAATGTGGCCCCTGGCGCCGACACCGCCGCGGTCGCCGGTCTGATCGGACCGCTGGCGCCCGGCCTCACCACGGAGTCGCTGCAATCGGATCTCGCCGCGGCGCAGGGTAAGTCGATCACGGCGATCACGCTGCGCGACGCCGACATCGCGCCGGTCCAGGGCGCGCTGGAGGCGACCCGCGGAGTCAGCCTCGCGCCACAGACCCGGCTACTGACTACTGACAAGACGCTCGCGTCCCCGGCCCTGTCTGGTTTGTCGGATATGTGGCAGCGCTCCGTCGACGAGTCGGCGGGTTGGGCGGTGCAGGTTCAAGGGCAGGACGACTCGAAACGTTCCGCCGGTCAAGATCCGCGCCCGACCTCCGATATCGCCACGACTCTCGACATCGACCTCCAGCATGCCGCCGAGGACGCGCTGGCCCCGATCGCCCAGCCCGCCGCCATCGTCGCGTTGCGACCCTCCACCGGTGACGTGCTCGCGGTCGCACAGAACAACGCCGCCGACGCGCAGGGGTCGATCGCGCTCACCGGCCTGTACCCGCCCGGTTCGACCTTCAAGACCGTCACCGTCTCCGCCGCACTGCAAGCGGGCGAGGTCGCTCCCGACACCGTGTTGCCCTGCCCAGGAGTCGCGGATATCGAGGGACGCCGCATCCCCAACGATGACAACTTCGATCTCGGCCAGGTTCCGCTGCACACCGCCTTCGCGCGCTCCTGCAACACCACGATGGCCGGCTTAGCCGTGAAGTTGCCGGTGGACGCGCTGACGAAGGCGGCAACCCAACTCGGTCTCGGCGTCGATTACGTCACACCCGGCCTGACCACCGTCACCGGCAAGGTGCCGCCCGCGGGCACTCCCGCCCAGCGTGTCGAGTCTGGCATCGGACAGGGCCAGGTCACGGCCTCGCCATTCGGGATGGCGCTGGTCGCCGCGTCGCTCGCGCATGGGTCGGTGCCATCACCGGCGATCGTGAAGGGACAGCCCGGGGTCGCCGACGCGGCGCAGGACGCGTTGCCGCCCACCACTGCTGACCAGGTGAAATCCATGATGCGCGAGACGATTACCGGCGGCACCGCGACATCATTGCGCGATATTCCTGGCCTGCTCGGTAAGACCGGCACCGCCGAATACATCGACGACACCCACGCACACGGCTGGTTCGTCGGCATCGCCGGGGATCTGGCATTAGCGGTATTCGTCAGCGATGCGGGCAGTTCCGGTCCAGCGGTGGAGGCTGCGGGCCGTATGCTGCGCACGCGGCGGTAGTCATCGCCGGTGTGTGGGTGGCGGATATGTGGCTGCTGTCGCATGCCCGGGTTTCCGGCCCGCTACACTCGTGCCGAACGCGTGAGTGGTCAATACGCGGTATGTCACAATTTCGAGAAGGTTCGGAGTAGGCGCCATCGATACCGGTCAGTTGATCGCGGAACACTACCGCTTGGTCGAGCGGATTGGTAGCGGCGGCACAGGTGTCGTCTGGCGTGCCATGGACGAACGTCTCCAGCGCTCGGTCGCGGTCAAGCAGATTCACATCCAGCCCAGTTTGCCCGAGGTGGACCGCGACATCATGCGTCAGCGGGCGATCCGCGAAGCGCGGAACGCGGCCCGCTTCCAGCACCCGAACGCCATCGTTGTGTTCGACATCACTGAGCACAACGGCGACCCGTGCCTGGTCATGGAGTATATGGAATCCCGCAGCCTGGCGGCGGTGATCTCCTCGCAGGGCATGTTGCCGTTACCGCAGGTGGCGCGGATCGGTGAGCAGGTCGCCTCGGCGTTGATCGCCGCGCACCAGGCGGGCATCGTGCATCGCGATGTCAAGCCGGGCAATATCCTGCTCGACGACCACGGCACCGTGAAGATCACCGACTTCGGGATCTCCCGCGCCACCGGAGACGTCACCCTCACCGAGACCGGCCTGATTTGCGGTACCGCCGCCTACCTCGCGCCGGAGTGCGCACGTGGCGCGGATCCGACTCCCGCCTCGGATGTATTCGCCTTGGGTGCAACACTTTTCCACGCGCTGGAGGCCGAGCCGCCCTACGGTTCGAGCGCCAATCCGCTTGCCGTGCTTTACGCGGCGGCCAACGGGCAGGTCAGCGAACCACGGCACGCCGGTCCGGCCACCGATTTTCTACTGCGGTTGCTGAGCCCGGAACCCGAGGACCGGCCGACGATGCGCGCCGCGCACGAGTATCTCGGCGCGCTCGCGGAATCCGGTGCCGCACCGGTGCCCGCTGGTTTCGTCCCTGCCAGTGAGGCTTTCGGCAGGCGGCAGGCCGACGCGCCGGAATCGGCGACGCGCGCACTGCGCCCATCGGCGAATTCGGCACCGCAGCACACACCGACCGAGCGGCAGTCGCGTCCGGCGCCACCGCCGCGAAACAACGTGCGAACCGACACCGCCGCACATCCGTCGACCGCGACACACCCGCGAACGACAACCCAGCCGAGACCGGCACCTAGCAATCCCCGTGGCAAGCGCAAGGCCGTGCTGATCGGTGCATCGGTGGGTGCGGTGGTCGCCGTGGTGGCATTGGCGATCGGCGCACTGAACACCTCCGGAGGAAGCACTCCAGCAGTGCAGGCCAGCCCGCCGTCAGCGAGCACGTCCGCGTCCGCGAGCACCTCACAGGCACCGGGCGCGCTGGGCCAGACGGCCAGTACGAGCACCGTCGAATGGGGACCGGCCGGCCAGTTGGTCGTCGACTTCTACAGCAGCCCGTCGGATTCCTGGTCGTTGCTCACGCCCGCGGCGCAGAAGGTGTACGGCAGCGAACAGGCGTTCCGGCAGTACTGGGGTGCGCGCACCATCGACACGTTCTCCAGCATCGATGCGCCCTCCGGTAAGAACAATTCGGACGGGTCCATCGATATGCGCCTCGGCAGTTTGACCGTCGACGGTCAAACCAAGCAGCTGATGTTGCGGGTTGTCAGTGGTAGCGGCGGCAAGTTGCTCATCGACAGCGACACCAAATAACGGTGTAGCTCGAATTTTCCTGTGCGACCGGCACCCTGGTCAGTGCGTATTCGTCCGGGGCGAGGTTGCCGTCAATGTCGCGAGTAGTGTGTTCGCCGTCTGACGCCGGAGGGTTTCGACGAGGTCGCGCACGCGGTAACCCTCACCGGCGCGGGGGCAGGAAGTCCACGGCCCGGCCGAAGCAATCGCGTTGGCAGTGGTCGGCCGCACCGTCGTGCCCGCCGGCCTCGAGGGAGACGGTGTCTCGATCCTCCGCAAGCGTGCCGGCACTTTTGATGTTCGGCTGGGCCCCGCCGCCCCCACACCACACGACCATCCCATAGCTCGATCTGTTCGGCGATCTCCTCGGGAAGTCGCTGCAGTTCCTCCCACGTCATGCGGTCGGGGATTTCGGGCCGCTGAACGCGCGGAATGGACATGCGGCCATCGTATTCAAGGTTCGCGCTGGTGTGCGATGTTTTCTCGGCGGCCGGACCGCGCCACCGCAATGCGTTTCGCCGCCGTGGCCGTGCCGGATCGCCGCGCCTGACCCGCGCCGGAAATCCGGTGGTCGCGGCCCGATAAGCTGGTATCCGTTCACGTATCGCCACAGACAGGACCGCTGACCCCATGACATCCCGCATCGAGCTCGCCCGCGTTGATCTGCGCGGCCGCACTCCTTCCGCTGCCGAGCTGCGCACCGCGCTGCCGCGGGGGGAGTCGACGTGGACTCGGTGCTGCATCACGTGCGGCCGGTGGTGGAGGCGATTCGTGATCGCGGGGTAGCGGCGGCGCTGGAGTTCAGCGAGAAGTTCGATCGCGTGACCCCGTCGAGTGTGCGGGTGCCCGCCGCCGAGCTCGATTCCGCGCTCGAACAGCTCGACCCGGCGGTGCGGACCGCACTCGAGGTCGCCATCGAACGCACCCGCAAGGTGCACGCGGATCAGCGGCGCACCGACACCACCACCGAGGTTGTGCCGGGCGGCACTGTGACCGAGCGTTGGGTGCCGGTCGAGCGGGTCGGGCTCTATGTCCCCGGCGGTAATGCGGTCTACCCGTCGAGCGTGGTGATGAATGTGGTGCCCGCGCAGGCCGCCGGTGTCGAATCGCTCGTCGTCGCGTCGCCGCCGCAGGCCCAGTTCGGCGGCCTGCCACATCCGACGATTCTGGCGGCGGCGAAGCTGCTCGGTGTCGAAGAAGTGTGGGCGGTCGGCGGCGCAGGCTGTCGCGCTGCTGTCCTATGGTGGCGTCGATACCGATGGCGCCCAACTGGAGCCGGTCGATTTGATCACCGGCCCCGGCAATATCTATGTGACCGCCGCCAAGCGGCTGTGCCGTGGCCTGGTCGGAATCGACGCGGAGGCGGGGCCGACCGAGATCGCGATCCTCGCCGACGCGACCGCCGATCCCGTGCACGTCGCCGCCGATCTGATCAGTCAGGCCGAGCACGATGTGCTCGCGGCCAGCGTGCTGGTGACCGACAGCGCCGAGTTCGCCGATGCCGTCGACGCGGCGCTCACCACCCAGATGACGGTGGTCAAGCACGCGGACCGGGTGGCAGAGGCATTGCGGGGCAAGCAGTCCGGCACGGTTCTCGTCGACGACATCGCTGCGGGCCTGCGCGTCGTCAATGCCTATGCGGCCGAGCACTTGGAGATCCAGACCGCGGACGCCGCCGCCGTCGCGGCCCGCGTCCGCAGTGCCGGAGCGATTTTCGTCGGCGCGTACGCGCCGGTCAGTCTCGGCGACTACTGCGCTGGTTCCAACCACGTGTTGCCGACGGCCGGATGTGCCCGGCACTCCTCGGGTTTGAGCGTGCAGACCTTCCTGCGTGGCATCCATGTTGTCGAGTACACCGAGGCGGCGCTGAAAGATGTTGCCGGGCACGTGGTCGCACTCGCCAACGCCGAGGATCTTCCCGCACATGGTCAGGCTGTGCAGGCGCGATTCGAGGCGCTGTCATGACACCGGAGATCACTGTCCCCGGCTGCGGCGTGAGCCTGGACGATCTCCCGCTGCGCGATAACCTACGCGGCAGGAAGCCTTATGGCGCACCGCAATTGACGGTTCCGGTGCAGCTCAACACCAACGAGAACCCGCACCCGCCGACCCGGGCGTTGATCGACGATGTAGCCGAATCCATTCGTGCCGCCGCCGCCGATCTGCACCGCTATCCGGACCGGGACGCGGTGGCGCTACGGTCGGATCTGGCCGCCTATCTGCGAGTTCAGACCGGTGTCATGGTCGACACCGCCAATGTGTGGGCAGCCAATGGCTCCAATGAGATCCTGCAGCAGTTGTTGCAGGCGTTCGGCGGACCCGGGCGCAGCGCACTGGGTTTCGTGCCCTCGTATTCGATGCACCCCATCATTTCCGAGGGCATCGACACCGAATGGGTCGAGGCCAAACGTAATGCGGACTTCTCCCTGGATGTCGACTACGCACTGACCGCCATCGCCCAGCGCCGCCCCGATGTGGTGTTCGTGACCAGCCCCAACAACCCCACCGGCCACAGCATTCCGGGCGAGGATCTGGCGCGCATTCTGCGGGCGGCGCCGGGCATCGTGGTGGTCGACGAGGCGTACGGCGAATTCTCCTCGGCGCCGAGCGCGATCGGGCTGATCGAGGAGTTCTCCACCAAACTCGTGGTGACGCGGACCATGAGCAAGGCCTTCGCCTTCGCGGGCGGACGGCTCGGCTACCTGGTCGCGGCGCCGGCGGTGATCGACGCAATGCTGTTGGTGCGCTTGCCGTATCACCTGTCGGTCGTCACCCAGGCGGCCGCCCGTGCCGCGCTGCGGCACGCCGACGAAACCCTCGCCAGCGTCAACGAATTGGCCACCCAGCGCGACCGCGTCGCGGCGGCACTGCGTGACCTGGGATTCGAAGTGATCCCCAGTGACGCCAATTTCCTGCTGTTCGGCCGTTTCCTCGACGCGGGCCGAACCTGGCAGCGTTACCTGGATCAGGGGGTATTGATCCGCGATGTCGGTATCCCCGGCTATCTGCGCACGACTATCGGCCTGGCCGCGGAGAACGACGAATTACTGCGGGTCAGCGCCACATTGGTCGGCACCGATCTGACCCCGCGATGAACGCGGGCATGACGAACACAGCTTTTGGAAGCGATTGGAAACGAGCATGAGCAGGACTGCGCGGGTGGAGCGGGTCACCAAGGAATCCAGCATCCTCGTCGAACTGGACCTGGACGGCACCGGCAAGACCGAGATCTCCACCGGTGTCCCGTTTTACGACCACATGCTGACCGCGCTCGGCACGCACGCCAGCTTCGACCTGACCGTGCGCGCGGAGGGCGATATCGAAATCGAGGCGCACCATACCGTCGAGGACACTGCCATCGTGTTCGGTCAGGCGCTCGGTCAGGCATTGGGCGACAAGTCGGGTATCCGCCGCTTCGGTGACTCGTTCATTCCGATGGACGAGACCCTCGCGCATGCCGTGGTCGACGTATCCGGCAGGCCGTACTGCGTGCACACCGGCGAACCTGAGCACCTGCTGCACGCGGTGATTCCCGGTTCGCCCGTGTCGAGCCGCGGCGCGGCGGGCGCACCGTATTCCACCGTGCTCAACCGGCATGTTTTCGAGTCGATCGCGCTCAACGCCCGCATCGCGCTGCATGTGCGGGTGCTCTACGGCCGCGACCAGCACCACATCACGGAGGCCGAATTCAAGGCGGTGGCACGGGCTTTGCGTGCCGCCGTCGAATTCGATCCGCGAGTAGCGGGTGTGCCGTCGACGAAGGGCACACTGTGACAACGAGATCCGTCGTTCTACTCGACTACGGCTCCGGTAATCTGCACTCCGCCGAGCGGGCTCTGGTGCGTGCGGGCGCGCGGGTCGAGGTCACCGCCGACCCGGAGGCGGCATTGGCTGCCGACGGCTTGGTAGTCCCTGGTGTCGGCGCCTTCGCCGCCTGCATGGCCGGCCTGCGCGAGGTGCGCGGGGAGCGCATCATCGGCCAGCGCCTCGCGGGAGGCCGCCCGGTGCTCGGCATCTGCGTCGGCATGCAGATCCTCTTCGAGCGCGGCGTCGAATTCGGTGTCGAAACCGATGGCTGCGCCGAATGGCCTGGCGTTGTCGAACGCCTCTCCGCACCCGTCCTGCCGCATATGGGTTGGAACACCATCTCGGCCCCCCACGACAGCGTCCTGTTCGCGGGCATGGACGCCGACACTCGCTTCTACTTCGTGCATTCCTATGCCGCCCAAAGCTGGGACCTACCGCCGAGCGAACACTTCGCCTCGCCGAAACTCACCTGGGCCGAACATGGCGTGCCCTTCCTCGCGGCCGTGGAGAACGGCCCGCTGGCGGCCACCCAGTTCCATCCGGAAAAGTCCGGCGACGCGGGCGCGCACCTGCTGCGCAATTGGATCGACACGCTATAGCACTCATTGCCGGCTGCTCAACCGGATCCTTGACCATCACAGCAACGGTTGAGCGGGACCGGCCGGGAGCCAGGACATTCGCAGTGATGGAGCCCGCCGAACGGTCGAGCAGCCAGCGGGCCACGTCGACGGCGAGGGTAGTCACGGCCGCATATCCGCAGGCCGAAGCGCGGACGGCTGCGGCGAGCTACTAAGCTGCTGCTGTGAGTCTTGTGCTGCTACCCGCTGTCGATGTCGCCAATGGAGAGGCCGTGCGCCTTGTGCAGGGGGAGGCGGGTAGCGAAACCAGCTACGGCTCGCCCCGCGATGCGGCGATGGCTTGGCAAGAGGCAGGCGCCGATTGGGTGCACCTGGTGGATCTCGATGCGGCGTTCGGGCGCGGCTCCAATCGTGAACTGCTCGCCAAGGTCGTCGGCGAACTCGACGTGCAGGTCGAATTGTCCGGCGGTATTCGTGACGACGATTCCCTGGAGGCCGCACTGGCCACCGGATGCGCGCGGGTGAATCTCGGTACCGCCGCACTGGAGGATCCGCAGTGGTGTGCGCGCGCCCTCGCCAAACATGGTGACCGGATCGCGGTCGGCCTGGATGTGCGCATCGTCGATGGCGAGCACCGGCTGCGCGGTCGCGGCTGGGTCAGCGACGGCGGTGACCTGTGGGAGGTGCTCGAGCGCCTGGAACGTGACGGCTGCACCCGGTATGTGGTCACCGACGTGTCCAAGGACGGCACCCTCACCGGCCCCAACCTGGATCTGCTTCGCGAGGTCTGCGCCGCTACCGACGCGCCGGTCATCGCCTCCGGCGGCGTATCAACCATCGAGGACCTGATCGCGATCGCTGAACTTGTTCCCGACGGCGTCGAGGGCTCGATCGTCGGCAAAGCGCTGTACGCGGGCCATTTCACGCTGCCCGACGCCCTCGCCGCGGTGCGCTGAAACGGTGTCCGCCAACAGCCATGACCTAGCCGACCTGCTCGCCATCGCGGGTGACGTTCTCGACTCCGCCGGTCCGCGTTTCGTCGAAGGTCTCGGCGCGCCGAGCGCGGTCGCCAAGGGGTGCAACGATTTTGCGACCGAGCTCGACCTGGAGTTGGAACGCACCATCACCGCCCAGCTCGAGCGGCGTACCGGCATCGAGGTGCACGGCGAGGAATTCGGCGGACCACAGCTCACCTCCGGCACCGCCTGGGTGCTCGACCCGATCGACGGCACCTTCAATTACTCATCCGGACACCCACTTTCGGGCATGCTGCTCGCATTGGTGCGTGACGGTGACCCGTTGCTCGGGCTGACCTGGCTGCCGGTGCTCGGCCGTCGCTATGCCGCGATGTCCGGCGGCCCGGTGCTGCTGGACGGCAAGCCACTGCCGCCGTTGCCGCAAGGCACCCTCGGTGAGGCAATGATCGGCTTCGGCGCGTTCAATATGGATTCCGCCGGACGCATTCCCGGCCGGTTCCGTTTCGACCTGCTCGGCTCGCTGAGCAGGCTGTCCTCGCGGGTGCGTATGCATGGCTCCACCGGCATCGATCTCGCCTACGTCGCTTCGGGCGTACTCGGCGGCGCGATCGTGTTCGGGCATCATCCGTGGGACAACGCCGCGGGCGTGGCGCTGGTGCGCGCGGCGGGCGGTGTCGTGACCGATCTGGCGGGCCGGCCGTGGACCATCACCTCCGGCTCGGTGCTCGCCGCCGCGCCGGGCGTGCACGAAGAGTTGCTCGAAATGATTTGCGCGGTCGCAGAAGATGCGTGAGGGTACCCGGCAAGCGGCAATGCCGATGCGGCGATTGCGCATGAGGGAAAGGGTGAGCCGATGAGTTTGGCGGTACGCGTGATTCCGTGCCTCGACGTCGACGCGGGCCGGGTGGTCAAGGGCGTCAACTTCGAAAACCTGCGCGACGCGGGTGATCCCGTCGAACTGGCCGCCGCCTACGATCTACAGGGCGCGGACGAACTGACCTTCCTCGACGTCTCCGCCTCCACCAGCGACCGCGGCACCATGATCGACGTGGTGACCCGCACCGCCGAGCAGATCTTCATACCGCTCACCGTCGGCGGTGGCGTCCGCACGGTCGAGGACGTGGATCGGCTGTTGCGCGCGGGCGCGGACAAAGTGTCGGTCAATACCGCCGCCATCGCCAGGCCGGAGGTCCTACGTGAGATGTCCGAACGATTCGGTTCGCAATGCATCGTGCTGTCGGTCGATGCCAGGACCGTCCCGCAGGGCCAACCCAACACCCCGTCGGGCTGGGAGGTCACCACGCACGGCGGCAAACGCGGCACCGGTATCGACGCGATCGAATGGGCCACGCGCGGAGCCGAACTCGGTGTCGGGGAAATCCTGCTCAATTCGATGGACGCCGACGGCACCAAAGCGGGCTTCGACCTGCCGATGATCCGCGCGGTGCGTGCGGCGGTCACGGTGCCGGTGATCGCCAGCGGGGGAGCGGGCGCGGTCGAGCATTTCGCCCCCGCCGTGCACGCGGGTGCCGACGCGGTGCTGGCCGCCAGCGTGTTCCACTTCGGTGACCTCAGCATTCTCGAGGTCAAGCGCGCCATGCGCGAGGAGAAGATCGTCGTTCGATAGGTTGGCCCGCATCAACTAGGGTCGGTTCGGCTGAAGTCTGCGATCGGAGGTGCGGCGTGCTGCAAAACGGCGAGGTGTTCGCCGGCTATCGCATCGAGCGCGTCCTCGGCCGCGGTGGCATGGGCTCGGTGTATCTGGCTCGGCATCCGCGGCTGCCACGATCGATGGCGTTGAAGCTGCTGAACCCGGAGTTGTTCTCCGATAGCGAGATTCGCGCACGGTTCGAACGCGAAGCGGATCTTGTCGCGCAGCTGGATCATCCGAATATCGTCACCGTCTTCGACCGTGGCGTCGACGATGATCAGCTGTGGATCTCGATGCAATTCGTCGACGGCATCGACGCTTCGACGATCGACCCGAAAAAACTGCCGCCGACCAGGGCTGCGCAGATCGTCGCCGAAACCGCGAAGGCCCTGGATTTCGCGCACGGCAGCGGCGTCCTGCACCGCGATGTGAAGCCTGCCAATATCATGCTGGCTCGCGCGACCGGCGGCCAAGAGCGGGTGTTCCTGACCGATTTCGGTATCGCACGCCTGCGTGACGACGCGGGCCACCTCACGCTGACCGGAACCTTTACCGCGACGCTGGCCTACGCGGCGCCCGAACAGTTGACCGGCGCCGAGATGGACGGCCGATCGGATCAGTATTCGCTGGCGTGCACGTTGTATTGGCTGCTGACCGGCACCGCACCGTATGCCGCGCCGAGTCCACCCGCGGTGATCCAGGGCCATCTCCAATCGCCACCGCCCCGGGTAACCGCGCTGCGTCCCGATCTGCCACCCGCCATGAACGAGGTGCTGGCTCGTGCGCTCGGCAAACGTACCGATGACCGGTTCGGGTCATGCACCGAATTCGCCGAGGCCGTGTATCGCGCGCTGCGGATGTCGGCGCCGCACGCGATGCCCGTCACCGGTGCCCCGCAGCCGACCGCGACGGCGCCGCCGATGCCAGTACGCCAAATGCCGCAGGCGAATCCGCATTCCGGCCCGCAGCATCAGCCGCAGAATCAGCATCAGCCGCAACAGCGCCCGGGTTCGCAGCCGTACCCCGTCCGGCCCGCATACCCCGCTCCCGCGCCGCCACCGGCCTATCAGGCGGCTCCGCCGCCCTACGGCTACAACCAGCCGCCGGGCGGTGGATCCAACGACAGGGTCGCTCTCATCGTCGGCGGCATCGTGGCGTTCACCGTCGTTATCATCGCTATCGGCCTGGTGGCTCAGTCCTTGCTCGGAATATAACCACCGAACCGGCCACCGGCACCCGGTCCGCTGGATCGGACCCGATCGGTGCGTTCGAATCGGTCTGAGTGAAACCCGCCGCGCCGGAATGTGTGATTCTCGCGGACGGCGATGTCGAGGTAGAGCCCCAGCCATACCGGGTATGGCTCACCGCCGCACTGGACGAGACCGGCGACACCGGTGCGGCATTGCGTACCGCGCTCACATGAATAATGAGTGCGAACACCAGACCGCGTGGAATGGACGCCCTGTGTGTCCTGTTATAACGGTGCCATGACTCTGGACCCCGCCATCGCCGCCCGGCTCAAACGCAACGACGCCGGGCTCGTGTCCGCCGTGGCGCAGGAACGCGGAACCGGTGATGTGCTGATGGTGGCCTGGATGGACGACGAGGCGCTGGCTCGGACGCTGGAATCCCGTAGGGCAACCTACTATTCGCGTTCCCGCCAGCAGTACTGGGTCAAGGGGGAGACCTCCGGGCATACCCAGTACGTGCATGAGGTCCGGCTCGACTGCGACGGCGACACCATCCTGCTGGTCGTCGATCAGGAGGGCGCTGCCTGTCACACCGGCGCCCACACCTGTTTCGACGCCGATGTGCTCCTGGCCGGCCAGTCCTGAACGGGGCGGGTGTTCCCGCCCTATGACTTCGTCTGCTTGTCCGCTGACTTCGTCTGTTTGTCCGCGCTACCCGCGTTTTCCTCGATATTGATCAGCGTCTCGGTGACCTGGACGGCGAGGATATCGCTGAGTTCGGCCAACTGTGCCGTCTGCCCGGCGTCCAAGCCGTCGAACACCAACCGGCGTACGGCATCGACATAGCCCGGTGACGCCTCGACGACCTTCGAGTAGCCGTCCTCGGTCAGTACTGCCTGCACGCCGCGTCGCCCGGTCGTTGCCGACCGCTGCGCCCAGCCCATGCGTTCCATCTTCGACACCACATGGGAAAGTCGTGATAGCGATGCATTTGCTTTGTGGGCAAGCTCACTCATTTGCAGTCGATGGCCCGGTTCTTCCGACAGCAGGGTCAAGACCCAGTATTCGAAATGCGTCACGCCGGATTCGCGCTGCAATTGCGTATCAAGGCCGCCTGGTAGTCGGGTCATCAGCGCCACGATCGCGCGCCAAGCTCGTTGTTCGACGGGGTCGAGCCACTTCGTCACTGGTTGCCTTCTTTCGAGCCAAGTGACGTGTTCTTGTTAGTGAGCCTAGCGATTATTGAAAGTAATGTTCATAGTCACTTGCGACAACAAGTTTGCCACGACTTCGCTCGACCGTCATAACGGTGCTGGTTGTCGTGAGGTTACTCACATACCTTCCTGATGTGTTGCCCTCGTGTCCTCAGTCGTTGCGGCCAAGTCCCCGGACAGGGGCGCCGACTTGACCGCAGGAGTCTCCGGCACCGGCTTAGCCGGATGCTTGCGCCGCCAGCCTCGGCGGGCGACCAGCGCCAGCGCGAACAGAAAAACGATCGCCGCGGTGATGGCACCGACCAGCGCGGCGCCGCGGAACGCTGGTGCGTCGACATCGAGAATCCGCTGGCCCGCATGGGCGGCACTGTTGTCACCGAGCACGATGCTCAACGTCATGAGGTTCGGGATGGCGATCAGTACCGCCAGCGCGCCCGCCGCGCCCGCGATCACCTTGCCCGCCTTGCGGCGCCACGTGAGCGCGGCCAGCAACAGCAGAAAAAGCGGTATGACGGTGAGCAATCCGCCGTAGAACAGCCCCCAGCCGATCCCTTTGCCGAAACTGCCGTGCACCATAGATGCCACGCGTTGTGCCCACCAGCGTGGGATGAATGCCGCCAGGATGAAGTACACGATGACCAGGACGGCGAGGACCGCTGCGCCGCCGATGATCCGAGTGCGCCACGTGGTGAACGTGGATTTCTGGGCTTCCGGACGACCTTGCGTCGAAGTCATGGATTCAGCCTAAGTCGGGTGCGTGGCGGGCAGTCGATCATCCACACGGCGTTTTGATACGACCGTCTCGAATGTCGCGGCGGAAACGCCGTTACCGCACGCGTTCGCGCAGGAACTTCAATGCCTCGTCGGCGTGCGCGTTGGCCCGCAGCTCGCCGGTGATGACCTTGCCGACGGTGCGGTCAGGGTCGATGACGAAGGTCTGCCGCTTCACCGGAGCGAGCTTGCCGAGCAGCCCACGCTTGACGCCGAACTGCGCGGCGACCGTGCCATCGCTATCGGAGAGCAGGGGATAGCCGAGATTCTGCTTGGCCGCGAACCCGGCCTGGGTATCGACACCGTCGGCGCTGATGCCGACGCATGAAGCGCCCAGTGCCGCGAATTCGGCGGCCAGGTCCCGGAAGTGGCAGGCCTCCGCCGTGCAGATCGGAGTGTTGGCGCCGGGGTAGAAGAACAGCACCACCGGACCGTCGGCGAGTAACGCGTCGAGCGAACGGGGCGTGCCGGACTGATCGGGAAGCTCGAATTGCGGTGCGAGCCGACCTGTTTCCATAGAGCTGGACAGTACCGGGCCGGGCCGGTGCCCGGTACCTGCCAGCGACGTCAGCCGCCGATGAGCGCGGCGATCTCTGGGTTCTTGATCTCCATGACGTCGAGAATTCCGTGCGCGTGCAGGAAAGGCCGTAGCTCCCTGATGCGGTCGCTGTGCGTGGCGTACTCGTCGGGAAAGTGGTGTCTGTCGAGTGCTTCGAGTGCCTTCACATAGGTGACGAAGGAAGCCAGCGCATTCGAGGCGGTGGAACCATCCACCGACTTCAGGGCGGCCATCCGCATAGGCTGACCGGGCGTACCCGGTCCTGCGGCATGCCGCCCCTCCGGCGCAACCGGTTGCGAGGGGTACATCAGTTGTCTCCTCTCGAAATGGATACCGCGGGATAAGGGAATGCGGCGAGTGTAGTGACGGCCGCCACAGCGGGATCACTCGCGGGGCGGCGAGCGGCCTCACGACGGGCCGGGCGCAGCACGGGATTGTGCCCTGGGATGATGGTGTTATGCCTGGCGCGTCGACTCCCACCACCACGACCCGCGAACAGTTCCACCAGCTGGCCGCGGAACATCGGGTGGTTCCGGTGACCCGAAAGGTGCTGGCGGACTCCGAAACTCCACTGTCGGCTTATCGCAAGCTGGCCGGTGATCGGGCCGGTACCTTCCTGTTCGAGTCCGCGGAGAACGGGCGATCGTGGTCGCGCTGGTCGTTCATCGGCGCGGGCAGTCCGTCGGCGCTGACCGTCGTCGACGGTGCCGCCACCTGGCTGGGCAACATTCCGGTCGACGCGCCATCGGGCGGTGATCCGCTGGTCGCGTTGCGTGAGACACTGCGGTTGTTGCAGACCGAGCGGCTGCCCGGCCTGCCGCCGCTGACCGGTGGCATGGTCGGCTACCTCGGCTACGACGCGGTGCGCCGGATGGAACGGCTGCCCAACCTGGCCGCCGACGATCTGCGGCTGCCCGAAATGGTGCTGCTGCTCGCCACCGATCTGGCCGCGTTCGACCATCATGAGGGCGCGATCACGCTGATCGCCAACGCGGTCAACTGGAACGGCACCAACGAACGGGTCGACGAGGCCTACGACGACGCCGTCGCCCGGCTGGACCGGATGACCCGCGCGTTGGCCGCGCCGTCGGAATCGACCGTGTCGGTCTTCGATCAACCCGAGCCCGAGTTCCTGCGCAGGCGCAGCACGGAGGAGTTCGGTGTCGGGGTGCGCAGGCTGGTCAAGGAGATCGAGGCAGGCGAGGCGTTCCAGGTGGTGCTTTCGCAGCGCTTCGAGATGGATTACGACGGCCAACCACTGGATCTGTACCGGATGCTGCGCGCGTCGAACCCGAGCCCGTACATGTATCTGATGCACATTCCCGACGGCGCGGGCGGCACCGCGTTCTCCATCGTCGGCTCCAGCCCCGAATCCCTGGTGACGGTGAAAGAGGGTGTCGCGACGACACATCCGATCGCGGGCACCCGGTGGCGTGGCGTCACCGAGGAGGACGACCTGCTATTGGAAAAGGGCCTGCTGGCCGACGAGAAGGAGAACGCCGAGCACCTCATGCTCGTCGATCTCGGGCGCAACGACCTGGGCCGGGTGTGTCAGCCGGGGACGGTGCGGGTCACCGAGTACCGGCACATCGAGCGATACAGCCATGTCATGCACCTGGTGTCGACCGTGTCGGGCAGGTTGGCGCCCGGCAAGATCGCGTTGGACGTGGTGCGGGCCTGCTTCCCGGCGGGCACGCTGTCCGGTGCGCCGAAGGTACGGGCGATGGAACTCATCGAGGAGTTGGAGCCCACCCGGCGCGGCGTCTACGGCGGTGTCGTCGGCTATCTCGATTTCGCGGGCGACGCCGACACCGCGATTGCGATTCGCACGGCACTGCTCAAGGACGGCACCGCTTATGTGCAGGCGGGCGCGGGCATCGTCGCCGATTCCGATCCGGACTACGAGGATGTCGAGTCCCGCAACAAGGCGATGGCGGTGTTGAAAGCCGTTGCGGCCGCGAAGACCGTCCGGGTATTCGGCTCGGAACCGGGGACCGGCGGCACCCAATGACCGATGCGTCACCAACCCCGGACGCGTCACCAAACCCGGACGCGGCGGCTCCGGCTCCGCGCCGCAAGTACCCGATCGTCGCGATCGTGCTGCTTGCTCTCGGCGCGGCGGCACTGTGGGGCTCGTCGCGGCTGACCTGGGTGACGGTGACCTCCGCCGACGGGCTCACCGAAGCACGGACCGACCATCTCAACGGCGGTGTCTGGTTCGGCGCGCTGACGCCATTGGCATTGGTATTGCTGGCCTCGATCGCGGCCGTGCTTGCCACCCGTGGGTGGCTGCGACGGATGTGCGGCGTGCTGATCGGACTGCTTGCGGCGGTGACAGCGGTGCCCGCCTTCGCCCTGCTGACCAAGTCGTCCGCGACCGCCGCCCGCGCGGCGACCCTCGCCGAGCTACCCGGCCGCGCGACGGTAGCCGAGGTGGTGACCGCACCCTTCCCGGCGGTGCTCTCGCTCGCCGGCGCATTGGCGGCCTTCACGGCGGCCGTGCTGCTGGCCCGCATGCCGGAGGACTCCGCGCGACTATCCGGCAAATACGACAATCCGGTGTTCCGTCGCGCCGCGGCCACCGAAGAGGTGACCCAGCGGCGCACCGAAGAGGCTGTCGCCGGGGCGAATTCGTCCTCGGCGCAACTTTCCGAGCGGGTGCTGTGGGACGCGCTCGATGCGGGCACCGACCCGACCGAGGAGGTTGGGCAACCCGACCGCGCCGCCGCGCACTCGGCCGAGGATGATCAGGGCAAACATGCCCCGTAAGGAGGATGAGCGGATCCCCGCAAACCCCGGCGCAGGTGCGCCGCAAGCAGCCATTTATTCTTTGACAGCATCGGTGAGACAGCGCCTGGGGGGATTCTCAGGCAGCATGTTGCGTCTCCCCAGAAAGGATTCGAGCCAGATGACGGTACTCGACTCGATTCTCGACGGGGTCCGTGCGGATGTGGCCGCTCGGGAAGCCCTCCTGGACTTCCAGGCGATCAAGGCCGCCGCTGCCGCGGCGCCGTCGCCGTTGGACGCGCGCGCCGCGCTCCTCGAAGACGGTATCGGCGTCATCGCCGAGGTCAAGCGGGCCAGCCCGTCGAAGGGCGAACTGGCCGACATCACGGACCCAGCCAGCCTGGCCAAGGCATACGAAGACGGTGGCGCGCGCATCATCAGCGTGCTCACCGAGGGGCGTCGCTTCCACGGCTCGCTCGACGACCTCGACGCGGTCCGTGCCACGGTGAGTATTCCGATCCTGCGCAAGGATTTCGTGGTCGGCCCCTATCAGATTCACGAGGCCCGCGCGCACGGCGCGGATGTCATCCTGCTGATCGTCGCGGCGCTGGAACAGGATGTGCTGTCCTCGCTCATCGATCGCACCGAATCGCTCGGCATGACCGCGCTGGTCGAGGTGCATACCGAGGAAGAGGCGGACCGCGCGCTGACGGCAGGCGCCTCGGTGATCGGCGTGAACGCCCGCGACTTGAAGACCCTGGAAGTCGATCGCGACGTGTTCGCGCGGATCGCTCCCGGTCTGCCCACCGAGGTCATCCGGATCGCCGAATCCGGTATTCGCGGCACCGCCGATCTGCTGGCTTACGCCGGCGCGGGCGCCGACGCGGTGCTGGTTGGCGAGGGCTTGGTCATCAGTGGTGATCCGCGTGCCGCCGTATCGGAATTGGCGACCGCGGGTACCCATCCGTCCTGCCCGAAGCCCGCGCGGCGGGGCCGGTGACGCCGGTGACAGCCCTACCCAAGGCCAGCGAAGGCGTACACCAGCGCAGCGGCCATGAGCCGGACGCGGGCGGTCACTTCGGCGTCTACGGCGGCAGGCATGTGCCCGAGGCGCTGATGGCGGTGATCGAGGAGGTCACCGCCGAGTATGAGAAGTGCAGGCTCGATCCTGATTTCCTCGACGAGCTGGATCGGCTACAGCGTGACTACACCGGCCGCCCGTCCCCGGTGTTCGAATGCCGTCGGCTGGCCGAGCAGGCCGGTGGCGCGCGCATTCTGCTCAAGCGCGAGGATCTGAACCACACCGGTTCACACAAGATCAACAATGTGCTCGGGCAGGCGTTGCTGGCCAAGCGCATGGGCAAGACCAGGGTGATCGCGGAGACCGGTGCGGGCCAGCACGGTGTCGCCACCGCCACCGCGTGCGCGCTGCTCGGTCTCGAATGCATCATCTACATGGGTGCGGTCGATACCGCGCGGCAGGCGCTGAACGTGGCCAGGATGCGGCTACTCGGTGCCGAGGTCGTCTCGGTGACCACCGGCTCGCAGACCCTCAAGGACGCCATCAACGAGGCACTGCGCGACTGGGTCACCAACGCCGCGGACACCTATTACTGTTTCGGCACCGCGGCGGGCCCGCATCCGTTCCCGCTGATGGTGCGCGATTTCCAGCGTGTTGTCGGCCTGGAAGCTCGCGTCCAGGTGCAGGCGCTCACCGGTCGGCTGCCCGACGCGGTCACCGCATGCGTCGGCGGTGGCTCCAACGCCATCGGCATCTTCCATGCCTTCCTCGACGATCCCGACGTCCGGCTGATCGGTTACGAAGCGGCTGGTGATGGTGTCGAAACCGGAAGGCACGCGGCTACTTTCACCGGTGGCACGCCCGGCGCGTTCCAGGGCGCCTACTCGTACCTGCTACAGGACCAAGACGGCCAGACCATCGAATCGCATTCCATTTCCGCCGGCCTGGACTATCCAGGCGTCGGACCCGAGCATGCCTACCTCAAGGACATCGGCCGCGCCGAATACGAGCCGATCACCGACACCGAGGCGATGGACGCGCTGTTGCTGCTGAGCCGTTCCGAGGGCATCATTCCGGCGATCGAGTCCGCGCACGCGGTGGCGGGCGCGCTGAAATTGGGCCAGCAACTGGGCGAGGGCGCGATCATCCTGGTGAACCTGTCCGGTCGCGGCGACAAGGACATGGACACCGCGGCGAAGTGGTTCGGGCTGTTCGACGAACACGACGCCGATGAGGAGATCCAGCAATGAGCCAGCAGTCCCGCCTCGCCGACACCTTCGCGGCCTGCCGCGCCGACAATCGCGCCGCACTGATCGGTTACCTGCCCGCGGGCTACCCTGACCTGGCCGGCTCCATCGACGTGGTGCGCGCCATGGTCGAATCCGGTTGCGACATCGTCGAAGTCGGCGTCGCCTACTCCGATCCGGTGATGGACGGGCCGACCATTCAGGTCGCCGCCGAGCAGGCATTGCGTGGTGGTGTCCGGGTGCGCGACGTGTTCTCGGTGGTCGAGGCGATCACCACCGCGGGCGGCGAGGCCGTCGTGATGAGCTACTGGAATCCGGTGCTGCAGTATGGTGTCGACCGCTTCTCGCGTGACCTGGCCGCCGCCGGTGGGTCCGGCATCATCACTCCGAACCTGATCCCGGAGGAGGCCGACGACTGGTTCGTCGCCTCGGCCGCGCACGATCTGGACCGGATCTTCCTGGTCGCGCCGTCCTCCACCGAGGAGCGACTGGTGAAGACCCTCGAAGCCAGTCGCGGTTTTATCTACGCGGCCTCCACCATGGGGGTAACCGGCGCCCGCAGTGCGGTGTCCTCGGCGGCGCCCGCGCTGTGTGCGCGGATCCGAGCCCACTCCGATATCCCGATCGGTGTCGGGCTCGGTGTTCGCTCCGGTGCCCAGGCGGCCGAAATCGCTTCGTACGCAGACGGTGTCATCGTCGGCTCGGCCTTGGTGACGGCGGCAGGTGAGAGTCTCGACGCGGTTCGCAAGTTGACTTCGGAACTCGCCGAGGGCGTACGTTCGGCGACTGTCGCCTCCTAGCAGGTCGTGCCGGTAATCGGCGGCGACCGATACGGCCGATAACAGCCACGCGGCCGTGCTCCGCTACGGTGGCCCCGTGACATCAGACGTTCTGGCCTACATTCCTAGCCCCGCCCAGGGCGTATGGCAGCTCGGGCCATTCCCGCTGCGGGCGTACGCCCTGTGCATCATCGTCGGCATCATTGTCGCCATCTGGTGGGGCGAGCGGCGCTGGCGTGCGCGCGGCGGCCAACCTGGCGCGGTGCTCGATGTCGCGATGTTTGCGGTGCCTTTCGGCTTGGTCGGCGGTCGTCTCTATCACGTGGCCACGGACTGGCAGAAGTACTTCGGCGCCGACGGTCATCCGATCGACGCGTTGAAGATCTATCAGGGTGGTCTCGGCATCTGGGGCGCAGTCTTCCTCGGTGGTGTCGGCGCCTGGATCGGTTGCCGGGTATATCGAATTCCTTTGCCCGCTTTGGGTGATGCCATCGCGCCGCCGATCCTGCTCGCCCAGGCCATCGGCCGCTTCGGCAACTACTTCAATCAAGAGCTGTACGGCCGCGACACGGACCTGCCCTGGGGGCTGGAGATCTATCGGCGGGTCGGCGACGACGGCAAGCTGGACATGATGAACGGCGTCTCTACCGGTGTCGTCGATCGGGTCGTGCACCCCACTTTCCTCTACGAGATGCTGTGGAACCTGCTCATCGTGGTGTTGCTCGTGCTGCTGGACAAGCGCTACCGGATCGGCCACGGACGACTGTTCGCGCTCTATGTAGCCGGGTACTGCCTCGGTCGTTTCTTCGTCGAGCTGATGCGCGATGACGAGGCGACCAAGATCGCGGGTATCCGCATCAACTCGTTCACCTCGGCGCTGGTGTTCCTGGCGGCAATCGCGTACTTCGTGTTCGCCACGAAGGGCCGTGAGGCCGCTCAGCAGCTGCAGCCCAGTAGCGGGCCGCGACCGTGGCCGTGGCAGTTCGGTGCCCTGCGTGCGGCCGCCGCCGATGCCGCAAACGCCGCCGAGCAGGAGCAGGCGGTCGAGCTCGAGAAGGACGGCGAGAAGGATCTCGGGAAGGACGGGGCCGCCGGATCGGAGCAATCTGGCGAGAAGTCGGCGCAGGACGTCTCCGGGAAGACCTCCGAGGCAGTGGACTCCGTTGATGCCGGGGACTCCGCCGATGCCGGGGACTCCGCGGTTTCGGAGCAGGCTGCTGACTCGGACGAGGCTGCAGAACCTGCGCGGGATGATGAGTCGCAGTCGCCTGCCGAGCCCGTCGAGGGTGAAACGGTCGAGGCCGCGACGAACGCGACGTCCGTCGAGTCGGCGGACACCGAGTCCGAGACCGCGGTCGAATCGAAGCAGCCCGTCGAGTCCGCGAAGCCCGTCGAATCAGAGGCCGCGGCCGAGCCCGGCAAGAAATAGTTCCCGTTTCTCCGGGCGCTGCCGAAACCCAGCAGCCGAGAGCCCAGAGGGAAATTCAGCGCGGCAAGTAGATCCGGTGCGGCGGCAACACCATGCGCCCGCACCGCGATAACCAAACGGAGTCCTGCGGCCATGCCGCAGGACTGCCCAGCGTCGGGCAACAATGCGACAACGACGTCGATTGCGGCAAGAATATCCGTGATCGTCGGGGGCGACGCTGTTCGGCGGTTCGAAAGGCCGGGGGCCAGCACAGGGTGCCCGCACGAATGAGGAGGACATTAGTGACCGACCCTTACCAGCAGAACCCAGGAGTGGGCGGCCCCCAGTACGGCCCGCCCGGTACGGGTCCGGACTTGAACAAGCAGGCCGAGCCGAGCCAGCCGCAACTCCCGCAGCCCGATCAGTATGGTCAGCCGCAGCCCCCGCAGGGTGACCCGTACGCTCAGCCGCAGCAGTACGGTCAACCGCAGCAGTACGGTCAACCGCAGCAGTACGGTCAGCCGCAGTACGGCCAGCCCCAGTATGGTCAGCCTGCGGACCCGTACGGGCAGCAGCCGGGCGGTTACCCGCCCGCGCCATACCCAGCACCGCAGGGCTACAACCCGAATGATCCCGAAGCCCCGTGGGGCCGTGACCCGTTCGGTGTGCCGTACTCGGACAAGCAGAAGCTGGTCGCGGGTCTGCTGGAGATCTTCCTCGGCAGCTTCGGTGCGGGCCGGTTCTATACCGGTCACACCGGTATCGCGATCGCGCAGATCGCCGTCACGTGGCTCACCTGTGGTATCGGTGCCATCTGGCCGTTGATCGACGGCATCATGATGCTGACCGGCAAGGTGCCCGACAGCGAGAATCGCCCGCTGCGCGACTGAGGTCGCTCCGAGCAGCACCCGGGGGGCGCCGCACCGTTCGACCTCGACGGTGTGGTGCCTTTCGGCGCGAGCGTGGTGGTACAACCGATTCGATCACGGTGATCGCGATACTGTTCAGCGAAACAATCCGGGCGTACTGTGGCCGTTCTGTGTGTCGTGTGTGGACACTCCACGCACCGAAGAGAGGGATCCCGTGCGTCGCAAGCTGTTCGCCGCCGCCATGCTCGCCATCGTCGCCACCACCGGGCTGTCCGCGTGCGCCAGTGACGATCCGAACGTCATCAAGGTCGGCACCGAGGGGACCTATTCACCGTTCAGCTACCAGGGATCCGACGGCAAACTCACCGGCTATGACATCGACGTGGTGACGGCGGTGGCCGAAAAACTCGGCAAGAAGGTCGAATTCGTGCAGACTCCGTGGGATGCGATCTTCGCGGGTCTGGAGTCCGACCGCTTCGACCTGGTCGCCAACCAGGTGACGATCAACGACGAGCGCAAGAACAAGTATTCGCTCTCGCAGCCCTACACCACCTCCGAGGGCGTTATCGTCACGCGCGCCGACAACAATGGAATAGGCACCCTGGCCGACTTGAACGGCAAGACCTGCGCCCAATCCTCGACCAGCAACTGGAGCAAGGTCGCTTCCGGCGCGGGCGCGAAAGTCGAAGCCGTCGAAGGTTTCGTGCAGGCAATCCAGCTGTTGAAGAACGGTCGCGTCGATGCGACCCTCAATGACACCCTCGCTGTCGCCGAATACACCAAAAAGACCGGCGACACCGGTGTGAAGGTCTCCGGCAAGACCGGCGAGACCAGCCAGCAGGCCTTCGCGGCCCGCAAGGACGACGCGCTGATCGGGCAGGTGAACACCGCGCTCGATCAGTTGCGCGCCGAGGGCAAGCTCGCGCAGATCTCCGAGAAGTACTTCGGCATCGACGTCAGCAAGTAGCAGCCACAGCCATGGATGCCGCTACGCGGGAACTCATCTGGCACAACCTGTGGCCGATGTTGCAGGCCACGATCACCAAGACCATCCCGCTGACCGCGATCAGTTTCGCGATCGGCCTGGTTCTCGCGGTGATTGTGGCGCTGGCCCGAATGTCGCCGGTGCGGTTGGTCTCGGCCATCGCCCAGTTCTATATCTCGATCATCCGGGGAACGCCCCTGCTGGTACAGCTGTTCATCGTGTTCTACGCACTGCCGCAATTCCATATCGTGCTGGCCTCGTTTCCGGCGGCGGTGATCGCATTCAGCCTCAATGTCGGCGGCTACGCGGCGGAGGTGGTTCGCGCGGCGATCCTGAGCGTGGCCAAGGGACAGTGGGAAGCCGCGCAGGCACTGGGCCTGTCGTATCGGCAGATGATGCGGCTGATCATCCTGCCGCAGGCTTCGCGCATCGCAGTGCCGCCGCTGTCCAACACACTCATCTCCCTGGTGAAGGACACCTCGCTGGCCTCGACGATCCTGGTGACCGAACTGCTGCGGGTGGCTCAGATCGCGGCGGCTCCGACGTTCGATTTCTTCGCGCTCTATGGTGTCGCGGCGATCTATTACTGGGTAATTTGCCTGATCCTCGGCTTCGCGCAGACCCGTCTGGAAACGCGGCTGAGTCGGCACATCGCGCGATGAGGCCGGGTTCGTATCGTTCGCCAAGGCGCGGTGCATATTTTTCACCCAGGTTTCACCGAGGCCGCGACATGTCGACCACCCCATGCGGGACTAGGCTCTACTCGTGATGCGACGGACGAAGATTGTGTGCACTCTCGGCCCGGCCACTGCCACCGAGGACCGTATTCGAGAACTCGTCGAGAGCGGCATGGATGTGGCGCGGCTTAATTTCAGCCACGGCGAACACGCCGACCACGCCGAGAATTACAAGAAGGTGCGACAGGCCTCCTACCACCTCGGTCGTGCCGTCGGTATTCTCGCTGACCTGCAGGGCCCGAAGATCCGGCTCGGCAGGTTCGTCGAGGACCGCACGGTGTGGGCGACCGGCGAAGAGGTCCGGATCACCGTTGACGACATCGTCGGCACGCACGATCGTGTCTCGACCACCTACAAGGAACTCGCCTCCGATGCCAAGCCGGGGGATCGGCTGCTGGTCGACGACGGCAAGATCGGGCTCACCGTGACCGGTGTGGAGGGCAACGATGTCATCTGCCGGGTGACCGAGGGAGGCCCGGTCAGCAACAACAAGGGTGTCTCGCTGCCGGGCATGGACGTTTCGGTACCCGCGTTGTCGGAAAAGGACATCGAGGATCTCGAGTTCGCGTTGAAGCTCGGCGTGGACTTCATCGCGCTGTCGTTCGTGCGCTCGGCTTCGGATGTGGAACTCGTGCACGACGTGATGGATCGCGTCGGCCGCCGGGTGCCGGTGATCGGCAAGCTGGAGAAGCCCGAAGCCATCGACAATCTCGAGGCCATCGTGCTCGCCTTCGACGCCGTGATGGTCGCCCGTGGTGACCTGGGCGTGGAGCTGCCGCTCGAGCAGGTGCCGATCGTGCAGAAGCGGGCCATCCAAATGGCAAGGGAGAACGCGAAGCCTGTCATCGTGGCGACCCAGATGCTGGAGTCGATGATCGAGAACTCGCGCCCGACCCGGGCCGAGGCGTCCGACGTGGCGAACGCGGTGCTAGACGGCGCCGACGCGGTGATGCTCTCGGGCGAGACGTCGGTGGGCGCGTACCCCATCGAAACGGTGCGCACCATGGCACGCATCGTGCACGCGGTGGAGACCGAGTCGACGCGGGTGCCGCCGCTGACCCATGTGCCGCGTACCAAGCGTGGCGTCATCTCCTACGCGGCCCGCGATATCGGCGAGCGGCTCAATGCCAAGGCGCTCGTGGCGTTCACCCAGTCCGGTGACACGGTCCGTCGCCTGGCCAGGCTGCACACTCCGCTGCCGCTGCTTGCCTTCACACCGCTGCCGGAGGTCCGCAGCCAGCTGTCGCTGACATGGGGCACCGAAACGTTCATCGTGCCGACGGTGGACAGTACCGACGCGATGATTCACCAGGTCGATGTAGCACTGCTGTCGATGGAGCGATATCAGAAGGGAGACCTGGTGGTGATCGTCGCGGGCTCCCCGCCCGGTACCGTCGGTTCCACCAATCTTGTCCACGTGCACCGCATCGGTGAGGAGGACCATTAATTGAGTTCCGCGTCAGGTGGTGCCGTCGGCGTCGATGAGACACCGACGGGGGATGCCGACCTGCAGGTGCTGCTCGGGCTGCTCGATCTGGAGCAGGTGGATGTGGACGTCTTCGTCGGCCAGCATCCGGAGAAGGTGTGGAGCCGTACGTTCGGCGGACAGCTCGTATCGCAGGCGATCGTGGCAGCGGGCAGGACGGTCGACGGCGACCGTCCTTTGCATGCCGTCAACGCGCATTTCGTGCGCGGCGGCGATGTGAAGAAGCCGATCGAGTACCGGGTCGACCGCCATCGTGACGGGCGCTCGCTGGCCAATCGCACGGTTACCGCGATGCAGGACGACCAGGAGCTGTTCGTCATGCTCGCGGCATTCCAGGACTGGGGCAAGGGACTCGAGCACGCGCACGCGCAGCCGGAGGTACCGGATCCGGAGTCGCTGCCGCGCATCGAGGAGAGCTTCGAAGGCTTGGAGGACAAGCTGGAGATGTTCGTCAAGGCGCCGCACCCGATCGACATGCGCTACACCAACGACCCGGCCTGGATCATGAAGGGCACCGGCGAGCGGCTCAACCACAACCGGGTATGGATGCGCACCGACGGCAGGCTGCCCGACGATCCGCTGATTCACGTTGCGACGCTCGGCTATTCGTCCGACACCACGGTGCTGGATTCGATCATCACCACGCACGGCCTGTCCTGGGGCCTGGACCGAATCGTGGCGGCGACCATCAACCACTCGATCTGGTTTCATCGCCCGCTGCGGTTCGACGAGTGGACGCTGTACGCCACCGAATCGCCGGTGGCGGCGGGATCGCGTGGGCTGGCCACGGGCCGGTTCTTTTCTCGTACAGGCGAATTGCTCGCCACCACGGTGCAGGAAGGTATTATCCGGCACTTCCCGTCCCGGCGGTGAGACGGACTCCCCGGACTGCACCTAATATCCGGGGAGGCGGAACCACTCGCGTTCGTTCTCGAAGTCGAAGCTGTCGCGTCGCTGCACGCGGATCGTGCGCGGGATGTCGAGATCGGTTGAGCTGCTGGAGGTTTCCAGCATGAGACGGCGTTCCAGTGCCGTTATGCCCTGTGCGGTGAGATCACGCGGGGCACCGACGAGGCTCAGTGCGATCTCGAAGGTGCGGCGGCCGTCCGGCTCCTGGCCGGGATGCTCGACACGCCACTGAGTTTCGAGCCGGCTGTGGTCGGGCGCGTCAGCGTCGACGGGCAGCGTGAAGCGCCACGCGAACACGTCGCGGTCTTCCAGGTGGTCGTCCACGATGGTGCGGACCGTATCGACGATGCGCTCCAGGGTTTCCGGTGTCACATAAACATGGAGCGAAACATCCGAAATTCGTTTCGGCATGTCTGATTCCTGTCGTGTGTCGAACCATCAACGGCGGATGTTGTTCGCGGGCAGTGTAAACCCTCGCCACGCCCCGGTGCCTCACCGGATCCGCTGCGCCGCCAGAAAAGCAGACAGTGGTGCGCGCTCGGCGCCCGGTGCCAGCACGAGACCGTTGCGTTCGCTCTCGTGGGGGCGGGCGTGCTCACGCGGGCTCAATGCCAGCATCAATGGCACCAGGGCCTCGGCGATTCGGTCGCCGACTTCACAGAAGGCGGCCTCCGACAGCCCGACCGGGTCGGCGATGTTCTCCCGGCCGACGATCGACAGGTCGTGGCGCGACCGGTGCAGATCGGCGATCGTCTCGGCACCGGTCACCTTCGCGATCCGGTGCGCCTCCAGCAGGGTGAAGGTTCGCGGTCCCGCACCGAATCCCATTTCGGCCGCTTGGTCGCGGATCTGCTCGGTCATGGCCAATATCAGGTCGGCTTTGTCGATCATCTCGGGCGCGAGCCGCCGGGCGCGGAAATTGCTGGCGTCCGCACCGAGACCCGAAATGGTCTGTGCCGCTAATGGTTCCACGGGAAAGCCGACCAGTGCGCGAGTTCCCGAGCTTTCTGCGGTGAGGCCGACGAGTTTATGTTCGACAGCGAGGGCATGTGTGAGCCGCTCGGCGATCACCGAACGGCATACATTGCCGTTGCAGACGAACAGGACGTGCATAACGACACGGTAAGACGGCAGATAACGATTCGGAAGTGAGAAGAACACGAATCACACCCCGACAAGAACTTATTCACCTCTGCGTTGTCTGCTGTACACGAACCACACCGAAGTAATCGGTTTGCGATGCGCGGTAGCGGCTCTTCCGCCGGCGGCCGATCTGACGTCGAGGTCTGGCGCATTCGAGATTTACTCCATGTGAACTATTTCAATCACACATCGAACAATGCGGGCGTTCACTCGAATTCTGTTCCGTAGTAAGTGGATTCATCGACTACCGGCGCAATTTTGGCAGGCTGATCGTATACCCGGCCGCGAGTGGAGAACATCCACCCACGCCGACCACGGGCGCGAATCGGGTCAGTCCCGTCGGGGCGGCCATATCGTCGTACCTCGCGTCCATTCCACCCCGCAGGAAGTACGCCTCATGCCGGAATCCGGTGCCGCGCACTCGGTGTACGCGCATCCCCAGACACGCAACAACCAGATCGGGCTACCCGGACAGATCGACCGTGGTTCTGTTCACCCGCATATCGCAACCTCCGGCAAAGCCGGGTGCGTGCCGCACGCTCACCTTACGCGGAATTACGAGCCGGGTAAGCGATCGGTTCGATGCCCCCGGCCGGGGGCAGGGTTGCCCCGACGCGACCGCAGCCCGAGCTCGCGATGAGCCCGGGCCGCGGTCGATCTTGGTGCCGATTGTGGGACTCGAACCCACACGTCCTTTCGGACAACGGTTTTTGAGACCGTCGCGTCTGCCAGTTCCGCCAAATCGGCGCACCGGGAGGAAACTATAGCGGGTCGGTACGGTGCGACGCGAACGGGATGCCGCGTGCCTGGCGAACAGGGGCTTTGCGCAGGGTATATGCGTTGTACGCAGACGTGAAAGGTACTCTCTACATCACCCGACTCCCGCGACGGTGGGCAGACGGACCGGCACGTGGGCCACGGTCGCCGTCCAGCGTGTCGGGATAAGTATCGGAACCAGAGGGGTCTACCTATGAGCAGTACAGCAGGGGGCGCCGGCACGAAGCGTGACGCCGGGGCGAAGCGAGTCGTCGTCGCCGAGGACGAGGCGCTCATCCGCATGGATCTGGTGGAGATGCTGACCGAAGAGGGCTATCAGGTTGTCGGCGAGGCCGGCGACGGACAGCAGGCGGTGGATCTCGCGGTGGAGCACCGGCCGGATCTGGTCATCATGGATGTGAAGATGCCGCGCCGCGACGGAATCGACGCCGCGGCCGAGATCGCTTCGAAACGTGTTGCGCCCGTGGTGATTCTGACCGCGTTCAGTCAGCGCGACCTGGTCGAGCGGGCGCGCGACGCGGGTGCGATGGCGTATCTGGTGAAACCGTTCACCAAGTCCGACCTGGTACCCGCCATCGAGCTGGCCGCAAGTCGCTTCCATGAGATCACCGCGCTAGAGAGCGAGGTGGCGAATCTGTCCGACCGGCTCGAGACACGCAAGCTGGTCGAGCGGGCCAAGGGCGTTCTGATGCAGACGCAGGGTTTGTCCGAACCGCAAGCGTTCAAATGGATTCAGCGCACCGCCATGGATCGCCGGACCAGCATGAAGGCGGTAGCCGAGGTAGTGCTGGAGAACCTCACTCCGAAGTGATCTCGACCCGATAGTTGTGGTGGGACCGAAGTGGCGTGGCCGGTGTCCGAGTGGCCCTGGGGCGGTCGCGGGCGCGAAAATTTACTTCGCGGAAACATATTCGCGCAGAAGAATTCGAAACAAAGTACTCCGCATGACGCGAATGTGATGCGGATCTAACGTAGCGACGCTATGTTCTGGACGGGCTGACGTGGTCGGCCTCCTCGGCGAGCCGGGGGAGCACAGGACGTAGAGGTGAGACGTGCTTAGTTCGACATGGCGCAGTCGTTCGACGCGAGGTGTATTGGTTATCGGTGCCGCCGCCGCACTCGTGTTGACGGGATGCAGTGACAAATCGACCAATGACTCCGGTTCTACCGGCGCGAGTGGTGATGCGGGCGGGCTGTCCATCCAGCCGGTCGCGCAGGTGGATATCGATGGCAAGCAGGTGCCGACGACCGATCCGGCCAAGGCCGCCGATCCGGCGGGTGACGGCAAGGCGACCTGTGCGCCGGGCACCACCATCGCCTTCGCCGGAGCGTTGACCGGCCCCAATGCCGCACTTGGCATCAACATCGCCAACGGTGTGAAGCTCTCGGTCGATCAGCACAATAAGGCGAATCCCGGCTGCAAGATCGAGCTCAAGCAGTTCGACACCGAGGGTGACCCGCAGAAGGCCACCCAGGTCATCCCGCAGATTGTCAACGACAAGTCGATCATCGGCTTGGTCGGCCCGGCGTTCTCCGGTGAGTCCAAGGCGACCGGCAAGATCCTCAGCGATGCCGGCCTGGTCTCGTTGACTTCCTCGGCCACCAACGCCACGCTCACCCAAAACGGCTGGACGACGTTCTTCCGTGGTCTGGCCAACGACGACGTGCAGGGGCCGTCGGTCGCGAAGTACCTGGTCGGCACCGCGGGCTATAAGAAGGTCTGCGTCATTCAGGACAACAGCGATTACGGCACCGGCCTGGCCAAGAGCATTACCGAAGGCCTCGGCGCCGCAGCCGATCCCGCGTGCGCGGCCAGCATCAAGACCGGTGACAAAGACTTCTCCGCCACCGTCACCAAGGTCGCGAGCGCCAACCCGGACGCGGTCTTCTACTCCGGCTACTACGCCGAGGGCGCTCCGCTGGCGCAGCAATTGAAGTCCGGCGGTGTCAAGGCCGTCTTCGTCGGTCCCGACGGCGTCAACGATCCGCAGTTCCTTTCGCAGGCGGGCAGCTCGGCCAAGGGTGCCACGCTGACCTGCCCGTGTGGCCCGGCTCCGGAGACGTTCGCCAAGGATTACGAGGCGCTCAACGGTCAGGCGTCGGGCGTGTACTCGGTCGAGGCATACGACCTGGCCACCATCCTCGGTAAGGGCATTGATAGCGGCAAGGTGACTCGACCCGATCTGCTCGAGTACGTGCGGTCCTACGACGGTGCCGGCCTCGCGCGTCAGTACAAGTGGAACCCCAATGGGGAATTGTCCAACGCGCTGATCTGGATCTACACGGTCAAGTAACCCGGCACGACGCGCAGCACGTATGGGAGTTCGCGCGAATCCCCATACGTGCTGTTTCGTGAGGGCCGTTGAATGAGGGCGAATTACGAATGACATCAACAGTATTGGCCGGCGCTGCACAATTCGCCGGCGGTTCGATCGACTTCAATTACCAGGGAGTGATCGATGATTTCTGGCGGCTGACCGTCGACGGATTGTCTTACGGTGCAATCTACGCGCTGGTCGCTGTCGGCTACACCCTGGTCTACGGCGTATTGAGGTTGATCAATTTCGCCCATTCAGAAATATTCATGCTCGGCATGTTCGGTCAGTATGTCGGGCTCATGTTGCTCGGATTCTCACCGAGCGGCGATGTTTACTCCCAGGGAGTCATCCTGACCGTCACCTATCTGGGTCTGGCGATGATCTTCGGAATGGCGGTATCCGGCGGTGCCGCAGTCGGATTGGAGCGGGTGGCATATCGGCCGCTACGCAAGCGCGGCGCCAAACCACTGATTTTTCTCATTACCGCCATCGGCGCTTCGTTCGTGATCCAGGAGATCATGCATTTCGTGGTGCCGAAGATTTGGCCCGAGCTCGGTGGCACCAATGCCCAGAAGCCGATCATGTTGGTCGAACCGACCGTACAGTTCAGCTTCGGCGGCGCCGACGTCACCAACGTGACCATCATAATCATCGTCGCCGCAATCATTTTGGCCGCGCTGACGGAGATTCTGATCAACCGGACCAAGTTCGGCCGCGGCATCAGGGCCGTGGCGCAGGACCCGGATACCGCGACGCTGATGGGTGTGTCACGCGAGCGGGTCATCATGCTGACCTTTCTCATCGGCGGTGTGCTCGCCGGCGCGGCAGCCTTGCTCTACACGCTCAAGATTCCGAACGGGATCATCTACTCGGGCGGATTCATTCTGGGTATCAAGGCATTCAGCGCCGCAGTGCTCGGCGGCATCGGCAACCTGCGTGGCGCGCTGCTCGGGGGACTGTTGCTCGGGTTGGCGGAGAATTACGGTCAGATCCTCTTCGGTACCGAATGGCGTGACGTGGTCGCGTTCGTTGTGCTGGTGCTGGTGCTCATGATTCGCCCGACTGGCATTCTGGGTGAAAGCCTCGGAAAGGCGCGCGCATGACTGACGAGGTAACCAAGCACGGCGTCGGTGACGCGCTGCGAACCTGGTGGAGCGGGTTGTCGCGACCGGCGCAGTGGGGGGTCGGCGTGCCCGCCATCATCCTGCTCGCGCTGCTGCCGCTGTACCCGCCGCCGTTCCTGGATACTCCGGGAACCAGTTTCGGCGGGGTGATGGCGCAGTTCGCGATGTACGCGCTGATCGCGATCGGCCTGAATGTTGTTGTCGGGCAGGCGGGTCTGCTCGATCTCGGATATGTCGGCTTCTACGCCGTCGGCGCGTATACGGTTGGTTTGTTGACCAGTCCCAACAGTCCGTGGAACCAGACCGACGGCGGCTGGCTCAGCGATGACTGGGCCTGGTTGGCCTGTCTGCCGCTGGCTGCGGCGGTCACTGCGGTGTCCGGCCTGATTCTCGGCTCGCCGACGCTGCGGCTGCGCGGCGATTACCTGGCCATCGTGACGCTGGGATTCGGCGAGATCGTCCGGTTGCTCGCTGACAATCTCGGCGACATCACCAACGGCAGCCTCGGCCTGTCCGGTATCGCCTATCCGCGCGTCGGAGAGTCCGAGGAGCGGCCCAACGGGGTGTTCTCCGCCGGGAATGTCGGAGATGCCAACTCCTCCAACATCTTCGACAAGGCCAACTCCGGTGTGTGGTGGTTCTGGGTCGGCATGGTGTTGGTCATCATCGTGCTGTTGATCGTCGGGAACCTGGAGCGTAGCCGGGTCGGGCGGGCCTGGGTGGCGATCCGGGAGGACGAGGACGCGGCCGAGATCATGGGCGTGCCCACCTTCAAGTTCAAGCTGTGGGCGTTCATGATCGGCGCTGCGGTCGGTGGGCTTTCGGGTGCGCTGTACGCGGGTCAGGTGCAGTTCGTGAATCCGAGCGGGTTCAACATCATCAACTCGATGCTGTTCCTGTGCGCGGTCGTCATCGGTGGTCAGGGCAACAAGCTCGGCGTGATCGTCGGCGCGTTCATCATTGTGTACCTGCCGAACCGGTTGCTGTCGGTGCAGTTGGTGCAGCAGAGTGCGCTCGGCTACGTGATGCTCGCGGTCACGATCGCGGCCATCGTAGCGATGGTGCTCGGGTGGAAGCGCTGGGCTCGCGATCAACGGCGGCAAGTTCGCCGGGGATATCTCGCCGGCATTGTCGTAGTGATCATCGGGTTGCTGGTGCTGCTCGGGAATGTACTGAAATTCCATGAGCAGGGTGCGCAGTCGCTCGGCGACTTCAAATACCTGTTCTTCGGTATCACGCTCATCGTGTTGATGATCTTCAGGCCGCAGGGGTTGTTCCCGGCGCGGCAGAAGTTGCTCGCCTACGGGCGGCAGGTATATCGGGCCGTGCGTAAACCGTTCGGCAACCAGGCGATCGGGGAACGCGCATGACCGGGCCGGGCGCGGGTGACGCGCTGTTCGACAACGAGGACATGGCAGCGGAGATCGCCGCCGAACCAGAGGCGGCGCCGAGCGCGGGCGTCGTCGACGTGACGGCCGTGCTGCCGGAACTCGGCGATGCCGACGCGGTCGCGGAGGTAGTCGCGCCGAGCCGCGAAATCGAGACCCCGGTCGGCGAAGCGCTACTGCGCACCGACGGGCTGACCGTCAAATTCGGCGGTCTGACCGCATTGGATGACGTAAGTTTCGAGATCCGCCGCGGTGAGATCCTCGGCCTGATCGGACCCAATGGCGCGGGCAAAACCACCTGCTTCAATGCGATCACCGGGGTATACCGGCCGTCATCGGGGGTCGTGTATTTCGATGGCAAGCCGCTGACGAAGACCAAGCGCAATGCCATCACCCGTCTCGGTATCGCGCGCACCTTCCAGAACATTCGGCTCTTCGCCGAGATGACCGCGCTGGAAAACGTCGTCGTCGGCACCGACGCCAGGCACAAGACGTCGGTGCCGGGCGCAGTCTTCCGCACGCCACGGCATCGCCGCGAGGAACACGCGGCCATCGAACGCGGTATGGCTCTGCTGGAATTCGTCGGCATCGCGCCACGAGCGGTCGAGAAGGCGCGCAACCTGTCCTATGGTGACCAGCGCAGGCTGGAGATCGCCCGCGCGCTGGCTACCGAGCCGAAGCTGTTGTGCCTGGATGAGCCCGCTGCCGGATTCAATCCCAGCGAGAAGTCCGCACTGATGGATCTGATCCGCAAGATCCGCGACGACGGTTTCACCGTCCTGCTGATCGAGCACGATATGCGACTGGTGATGGGAGTGACCGACCGGATCGTGGTGCTCGAATTCGGCCGCAAGATCGCCGACGGACTGCCCGGTGACATCCGTGAGAACCCGGATGTGATCAATGCCTACCTCGGTGTGCCCGACGACGGCACCGACGCGGAGGCAGCCGATGGCGCACACGGGACGGACGGGTAGGGACATGGCAGCGGAAACCAAATCGGAAAGCCACGACGAACCCTCGGGGCCATTGCTCGAGGTCGAGGACATGGTCGTCAACTACGGCAGAATTCAGGCGCTGCACGGGATTTCATTGCAGGTGGCATCCGGTGAGCTGGTCACATTGCTCGGCGCGAACGGCGCGGGTAAGACCACGACCATGCGAGCCCTATCAGGGTTGCTGCCGCTAACACGTGGCCGAATCATGTTCGAGGGTCGCGACATCACCCACATGAAGGCGCACGAGCGAGTGAAGCACGGGCTGATTCAGGCACCGGAGGGGCGCGGCGTCTTTCCGGGCATGACGGTCCAGGAGAACCTCGATATGGGTTCCTACGCAAGACCGTTCGACCCGAAGTCGGAATACGACTCCACGCTGGAGTGGGTGTTCGGGCTGTTTCCGAGGTTGGCCGAGCGGCGTAAGCAGGTCGGTGGCACGCTCTCGGGCGGTGAGCAGCAGATGCTGGCGATCGGTCGCGCGCTGATGGCACGTCCACGGCTGCTGCTGCTGGACGAACCGTCGATGGGGTTGGCGCCCATGGTGATTCAGCAGATCTTCCGGATCATCTCGCAGATCAACAAGCAGGGCACCACGGTGTTGCTCGTGGAGCAGAACGCGCAGCAGGCATTGGCCCGCAGCGATCGGGCCTATATTTTGGAGACCGGTGCGGTCACCAAGACGGGAAGTGGGCGCGAACTGCTCACCGATCCGGCCGTGAAGTCGGCGTATCTCGGTGTCGGATAGGTCGGCATTCGGCATGATTGATCGTCATGGATGGGCATGACGAACTGACGGGCCTGGCCGACCAGTACTGGGACAGTGTGCTGGCGGCCATGCCGAGTATGGCCACGGTACTGGGTGATCGTCGTTTCGACGATCGCATCGAGGACCTCAGCGTCGAGGCCGAAGGGCGGTTGCTCGCGCAGTGGCGCACATTGCTCGGCAAGGTGGCCGCCCTCGACATCGATCGATTGAGTCCGCAGGACCGGATCACGCGCAGTCTGCTGCACACCGAATTAGCCGGGGCGGTGGATCGATTGGCGTGGCGGCCGACGGAAATGGCGTCCGATCAAATGGACGGTATTCACGCCGCGCTACTCATGGTCGCGCCACAGCTGAACGCGCCGTGCCCGGCGCAGGCCAGGGCTCTTCTGGTGCGTTTCCGGCAGTTCGGCGACATGATGGCCCAAGCGGCGCAACGCTTTCGGGCCGGTCTCGCCGCGGGCCGCGCCCCCGCGCGGATCACTATCGAGCGTTCGCTCAACCAGCTCGACAGCTATCTGGACAGCGATATCGGTAACGATCCTTTCGTTACCTTCGCCGGCCCGCCGGATTGGGATGGCGAGGCGGTGTGGCGGGCCGAACTCGCCGAGGTTGCCCGCGAGGTGATTCGGCCCGCGTTCCAACGCTATCGGGATGTGCTCGCCGACGAACTGCTGCCCGCGAGCCGATCGGACGAGGAGTGCGGTTTGTGCTGGCTCGGTGCGGACGGTGCGGATATCTACCGGCGACTGCTGCGTCAGCACACGACACTGCCCGATCTCGGCGCTGAGGAGATCCATCAGCTTGGACTGTCCGAATTGGCGCTGCTGGGTGCGGAATACGCCGAGATCGGCGCGCGGCTGTTCGCCACGACCGACGCCGGCCAGATCTTCACCAGGCTGCGTGAGGATCCCGGCCTGCGCTACGCCGACGGCGCGGAGATCATGGCCGACGCCCGCCGCGCGTTGACCGTGGCGAGCGCGGAGATGGGGAACTGGTTCGGCAGGCTGCCAAGACAATCCTGTGACATCGTGCAACTGCCCGAGGCGCTCGCCGCCGACTCGGCCGGTGCCTACTACGCCCCACCCGCAGCAGATGGTTCGAGGCCGGGTACGTATTTCGTGAATCTGCATGATGCCGAGGGGCGCAGCCGATACGAGACGGCATCGGTGGCCTTCCATGAGGCCATACCCGGTCATCATCTGCAACTGACCATCGCCGATGAACTCGATCAGCTGCCGCGGTTTCAGCGGCACTCCTTCGCCAATACCGCGTTCGTCGAAGGCTGGGCGCTCTACAGCGAACGGCTGGCTGACGAAATGGGCTTGTACGAGGACGATTTGGGGCGGATCGGGATGCTTGCCGGTGACTCCTTGCGATCCTGCCGCCTGGTCGTCGACACCGGAATCCACGCCAAAGGCTGGAGCCGCCAACAGGCTATCGATTTCATGGTGGCCAACGCGCCCGTCGGGCTGGCGGAGATCGAGGTCGAGGTCGACCGGTATATCGCTATCCCGGGCCAGGCCGTCGGCTACAAGGTGGGCCAGTTGGAAATCCGCCGCCAGCGTCGCCTGGCCGCGCGACGGCTCGCGGACCGGTTCGATATCAAGGCATTCCATGATGTGGTGCTCGGCGCCGGGTCGGTGAGCCTGCCTGTGCTTCGGGAACTTGTCGCCACGTTGTGATGTGCGTCCGGCGGAGCGGGGCGGCACCGGGAATTTCGTGCGTATCGGCCTGCCCGGGTTGCGGGGTCGACCCGGGTCGGGTTGCATGAGATGCGGTGATCGAATTCGGTAGGGGGGATCATGAAGGCGACTTCCTTTCGATTCGTACCGTGGCGGGGTAGTCGGGGGCTACTCGCGGGGGTGGCGTGTGGTGTGGTCGGCGTGCTTGCCATTGCCGGTTGCGGTACCGACGGTGGGGAGAAGCCTTCGGCGGCGGGTGTTTCCGCGTACGCGGCGGCCGCCGGTTCCGTCCCGTACGGGCCGATGACGGGCGCGACCGGGCCCGCCGGTGACGGCGCGCCGCCCATTGCGGCGGCACCGCTGGCCGGGGTGCCGCAGTCGATGGGTTCGCGTCCGGTTTTCGCGCTGGCCGATCATCCACTGTTCGCGCAACACAGCGGCGTTGGCCGGGGCGAGTGCAAGTTGCCGGCCTGGCACGATGACGCGGAATCGGCGCGGGCCTTATACCAGCGCGCGATCGGATGTCTCGACGATTCGTGGGGATCGACGCTACGCAGCGTCGGATTACCGTTCCATACACCGCGTTTGGCGGCTCCGGCAAAGGCGGTGGCTGCGGACACCGCCTGCGCCGGTGAACTTCGCCGTGCCCCGGCGGCCCTGTATTGCGCGGCGGACGAGACGATCGTCATGCCGTTCGACGCGTTGCGATCGCGGACCGCCGGTTCGAGTCGCGGCGCGCAACTGGCCATGCTGACCCGCGAATACGGCCACCACGTCCAAGCCCTCATCGGAATCATGCGCGCGTACACCGACAAACGGACGGCGGTGGGCTGGGACAGCGCCGCGGGGCAGGAACAGAGCAGGCGGATGGATCTGCAGGCGTGGTGCTTCGCGGGTATGTTCCTCGGCACCAACTACGGCCGCGGCGATCTGGATCAGCAGACCTGGGACGAAGCCTCCCGCCGCAGCGGCGTCGCGGGCGATAGCCCCGGTGATCCCCGGCTGCACGGCATCGATCGGAGCGTGCTCAATTGGTTCACCTGGGGTTCGGAAAAGGGCGATACCTGGGAGTGCAATACCTGGTACAGCGCGGCGGCGACGGTGGAATGAGTGTGGCGGCCTCGGCGCGTCGCTGCTCGTGGGAGCCGCCGCTTCGAGTTGTCGGTGCGCGTCCCTAGACTCTTGTGCGTGACCCCAGCGACCACTGATCAGCGTTCGAGCGCCGTGCCAGCAGCAGCTTCCGATCCCGCCGGTCCGCAGCCGACGCTGCTATTGCTGGATGGGCACTCGGTCGCCTATCGGGCGTTCTTCGCGCTGCCCGCGGAGAACTTCAAGACGGTCACCGGGCAGACCACCAACGCGGTCTACGGATTCACCGCGATGCTGATCAATCTGCTGCGTGATGAGCAGCCGACGCATATTGCCGCCGCGTTCGACGTGTCGCGTAAAACATTCCGTACCGAGGCATATCCGGAGTACAAGGCCAACCGCAGCGCCACACCGGACGAGTTCCGCGGGCAGGTCGAGCTGACCAAGGACGTGCTCGGCGCGATGGGCATTCCGGTCATGGCGATCGACGGCTTCGAGGCCGATGACCTGATCGCCACCCTCACCACCCAGGCGGTCGCCGAGGGTTTCCGGGTGCTGATCGTCACCGGTGACCGAGATTCGATCCAGCTGGTCAACGACAACGTCACGGTGCTGTACCCGCGCAAGGGCGTCTCCGATCTGACCCGGTTCACCCCCGACGAAGTGCTCGCAAAGTACGGTCTAACGCCCGCCCAGTACCCGGACTACGCGGCGTTGCGCGGCGATCCCAGCGATAATCTGCCCGGGATCCCCGGCGTCGGGGAGAAGACCGCCGCCAAATGGATTCGCGAATACGGCGACCTGGCCACCCTCGTAGACAAGGTGGACGAGGTGAAGGGCAAGGTCGGCGACGCACTACGAGCCAACCTGAGCAGCGTGGTGCTCAACCGCCAGCTCACCGAAATGGTGCGCGACGTATCGCTGCCCTACACGCCCGAACAGCTGGCCAAGCAGCCCTGGGATCGCAATAAGATCCACCAGCTCTTCGACGATCTCGAATTCCGGGTACTGCGTGACCGGCTGTTCGAGACGCTGGCGCCGCCGGAGCCGGAGGCCGAGGCGGGCTTCGAGATAAGCGGCGGCGCTCTTGCCGTGGGCGCCGTCGCGGAGTGGTTGATCGAGCATGCGAAAGCTGGTGTCCGCCACGGTGTTTCCGTGGTCGGCAGCGGTACGCCCGGCAACGGGGACGTGCGCGCGTTGGCGATCGCGGCGGGTGACGGCGAGAGTGGCTACGTCGATGTCACTGTGCTGACCCCTGAGGACGAGGCCGCGCTCGGCACCTGGCTGGCCGATTCGGCGGTGCCGAAGGCGCTACACGAGGCAAAGGCGGCGATGCACGCGTTACGCGGTCGCGGCTGGACCCTGGCCGGACTGACCAGTGACACCGCGCTGGCGGCGTATCTCGTGCGCCCCGGCCAGCGCAGCTTCAACCTCGACGATCTGTCACTGCGCTACCTGCGCCGTGAACTTCGCGCCGAAACCGATGAGGCGCCGCAACTTTCGCTGCTCGATGACGAGGACACCGTCGACGCCGAGGTCGCGCGGGCCGAAATGCTGCGTGCCCGGGCGGTAGCGGACCTGGCCGATGCGCTGGATACCGAACTCCAGCAGATCGAGTCCGTCCCACTGCTCGAAGATATGGAGTTGCCGCTGCTCGGTGTGCTCGCCACGCTGGAAGACGCGGGCATCGCCGTCGACGTCGAGCAACTGGAGACCTTGCAGCGTCAGTTCGCGGACAAGGTGACCGAGGCGGCCAACGCGGCCTATGAGGTGATCGGCAAGCAGATCAACCTCGGTTCACCGAAGCAACTGCAGGTGGTGCTGTTCGATGAACTCGATATGCCCAAGACCAAGCGCACCAAGACCGGCTACACCACCGATGCTGACGCGCTGGAATCGCTGTTCGAGAAGACCGAGCATCCGTTCCTGGAACACCTGCTCGCGCACCGCGACGCCACCCGGCTCAAGGTCACCGTCGATGGCTTGCTCAAGTCCGTCGCCGACGACGGTCGCATCCACACCACTTTCAACCAGACCATCGCCGCCACCGGCCGACTCTCCTCCACCGAACCGAACCTGCAGAACATTCCGATCCGCACCGACACCGGCCGCCGGATCCGCGACACCTTCGTGGTCGGCTCCGGTTTCGCGGAGTTGATGACCGCGGATTACAGCCAGATCGAAATGCGCATCATGGCGCACCTCTCGGCCGACGAGGGCCTGATCGAAGCCTTCAATTCCGGTGAGGACCTGCACACTTTCGTCGCCTCCAAGGCATTCGATATCCCGCTGTCGGAGGTGAGTCCCGAGTTGCGCCGTCGCATCAAGGCGATGTCCTACGGCCTTGCCTATGGCCTGAGCCCCTACGGCCTTTCCGTGCAGCTGAAGATCAGCACGCAGGAGGCGAAGGAGCAGATGGACGTCTACTTCGATCGCTTCGGCGGCATCCGCGACTACCTCTACGAGGTCGTCGAACAGGCCCGCAAGGTCGGCTACACGCAGACACTTTTCGGCCGCCGCCGCTACCTGCCCGACCTGGACTCCAGCAACCGGCAGCGCCGCGAGGCCGCCGAGCGGATGGCGCTGAACGCGCCCATCCAGGGCACCGCCGCCGACATCATCAAGGTCGCGATGATCAACGTGCGCAAGGCCATCGCCGCCGAGGGGCTGCGCTCACGGATGCTGCTGCAGATCCACGACGAGCTGGTGTTCGAGGTCGCCGAGGGGGAGGGACAGACGCTGGAAGCCCTCGCGCGCGAACAGATGTCGTCGGCGATCGAGCTGTCGGTACCGCTGGATGTTTCGGTCGGCACCGGCCGCAGCTGGGACGCGGCGGCGCACTGACCCTCGTCGGTCAGTGCCCGTTGGCGAGCAGTTTGTATTGCGCCGCCGCCCGCTGATAGAGGTCCTGCGGTTGATCCGACCCGATGTGTGCGACGTACCGGCCGAAGTGGATGTAGCACTGGTAGTCGGGGGCCAGGTCATTGACCACCGGATCGTCCAGTCGTTTCAGGCATTTCGCGTCGGGCAGTCCAGGCGGCGGATCGATGGTTCCGAAACTGTCGGTGGCCTGATCGATGAACGCGGCGATCAGGCGGGTGCCGGCCTCGGCGTCGGTGGTCCGGTAGATGCCCGAATCATCCTGCGCGTACAGATCGACCTCGGCATCGGTGAAGTGCGGCCGGTGAGGTCGGGCCAATCCTCGATGTGCAGCGCGGCGTGCGGCGAGTAGATGCCAGGTGCTGACAGCGGATCGGGCTTGCTCGGCAGGGGCCGGCCCAGTATTCCGTCGACATCGACGGCTATATCCGATCGTTTGTCGGGCGCTGCCGGGTGATAGTCGCGCAGCATCTGCACCTGTTTGTTGAGCACACGCTTGGTGAAATCGACCAGCGGCGTCGTATCGTCGGGCGGCATGGCAAGCGAGTTGCTTGGTGAAGGTCCAGATCAAATACTCGCCCTTGGTCATCCATCCTCCGCACCGGTATCGCCGAAGCCTGCCCGCGCGCCGATGACTGCGACATAGCGCCCATACACCATGGCGCACATGAATTTGGAGTCGCGAATCGGCTCCGGTTCGTCGAGTTTGATGCAGTGCGTATCGACGATTCCGGGCGGACCTGCCGTCTCGTCGTCGTCCTTACCCAGCGTGGTAAGGGCGGTTTGCAGCCGGAACGCCGACTCGAGGTCTCTGGTGCGGTAGATGGTTCCGTCGTTGTGTGCGACCGAGCATGCGCCGCGACTCGATGGCGAATATATCCGTGCTGGTGCTGACCTTGGGCCGGTAAACCTTGGGCGCGGCCTCGAACGGTCCGGTGTTGAGTCCTTCGAGGTTCACCGGAGTCATACCGGGTACCGACCGCCCGTGCGTCGGCGCGGCGCAAGCGGACGCGACGCATGTCAGCGCGACGGCCTGCATGAGGGCGCCGGTTCGATATCGGATCGAGGCGCGCCGCATGAAACCCCCTGTGTCCTTGTTGATCTCGCGGGAGTGTTACGCCAGGCCGGTGATCTTGCCCCATGTCGAACGTGGCTGCCACCGCCGCGGGTGTGCCGCGGGCCTGTGAGCTGCGGCGATGATACTCGCCAGTAGAATCGCGCGGCGGATGAATAAGGTTGCTATTGCGCCCCGATGTCCTTACGCTGTACCGCGTGCCGAATCCCGTCGACCGCCAGAGCACCGCGCTGAACATCGCTGACCGCGATAGCGCCGCGCTCATCCCGTTTACCGCGATGGTGGCTGCTCGGCGACTTCTCCTCGTAGTAACCCGCCGTAGCGGGGTCTGATTCAGACCGGCCCCCTCGCTGCGGGCTGTTGATTGTTAGTGCTGGTCCCCTCTGCCGATTCTCTTCGGGAAGACCTGATTGCAATGACGATCCTTACTATCGACACACGTACATTCATCGCCGCCGCACCCAAGGCCCTGCGGTCCGAGTGTGGCGGCCTGACCCCCGCGCAATTTTTCGACCGATACTGCGAGCGCACCGGTCCCATTCGGCTCAGCGGCTGGTCGCCGGCCGGTAATGGTGGCTCGGCGCATGCCGCGACGCTGGAGTTCACCGACCATCTTCGGACGATCGGCACCACTGGCAGCCCGGTCGCGGCCATGACCTCGGCGCTCTACGACGAGGGTTATCCGTTCGAGATCCTGCAGTTCCATCAGCGGCGCACCGATGACGGCACCGCCACCTTCGTGCAGTGCGAGGTCAACGGCAGACGCGGGTGGGGAGCGGCCATGGCCGACGGCGGTGCCGAATCCACGATTCGCGCCATGATCGCGGGTGTCAACCGGCTCGGAGCCTGAAAACGCGACGGACCTTTCACCGTTGTGTGAACGGTCCGTCGCAGTGGGGTTCTTACGGAGCGGTCTGCTCCGCCTGCTCGGCGAGCTGCTTGCGGACCTCGTCCATATCGAGGGCCTTCACCTGGGTGACCAGATCCGCCAATGCGGCGGGTGGCAGCGCACCGGGCTGTGCGAACACCAGCACGCCCTCGCGGAACGCCATGATCGTCGGGATGGAACGAATGTTCGCGGCGGCGGCCAGGCCTTGCTCGGCCTCGGTGTCGACCTTGCCGTGCACGACATCAGGGTGCTGATTCGAGGAGGCTTCGAAGGTCGGCGCGAAGCTCTTGCACGGTCCGCACCACTCGGCCCAGAAGTCGACGAGTACCACGTCGCTTCCGGTGACTACTTCGTCGAAGTTCTGCTGGGTCAGCGTCTGGGTGGCCATGACGTCCTCTCGTGTCGTTTTGTTGCCAGCTTTAACGTCCGGCTGCTGGTTTATCTTCCACGGGCCACGGGCCACTCCTGGCGTCGGTCGCGGTCCCAACGCCGTATACCCACAACCGTCGCCGGAAAATCACGCTCTCTCGCGACCGCGTACACGGCCTCGGCGAGTTGCTGATGTGCAACCAGCCGGGCCAGCGTGACGTGCGGGGTCCATTCGCCGGGGTGCAGGCTCAACGGAACCCCCGGGCACGGTGCCACTGTATCGAAGATTCGTCGATGCACGGCCAGAAGTTGCTCGGACGGGACGACGGCCCGCACCAGGATCGGACGGTGGACACCGAATATCAGCAGCCCGCCGAGGCGCACCGGGATGGGTTGGAAAGCCTGTCGGTCCAGCGCCTTATCGATGCGAGGCCAGATTTGCCTGGCGACCGCGACGGTGATGTGCGGGCGCGTCGTTTCGGCCGTACTCGCGGCTGGGCTGGGAATTCCAGCGTCCGCGAGCAACTGCCACTGCCGCCGGATCTCCGCATCGGCGGCGTCGTCCAACAGTAATTCGACCGACTGCACCATGGTCCCCAGAAAGTAGCGCGCCGAGGTCTGCGGCGGGGCGATTCAGTCGCAGCGCATCGGCGGCAGGAAGATGAGCCGGTGAGCAATCCGACGAAACGCGATATTTCGCTGGTCCGTCTGGGGCTGATCGATGGCGACGGGATCGGACCCGAGGTCGTGCGGGCGACGCGGATTGTCGTTGACGAGGCCATGGCCGCCGCGGGTGCGGCGCCGGTGGAATGGGTGCCGCTGTCGATGGGGCACCGCGGGATCGAGGAGTTCGGTGACCCGCTGCCCGCAGCGACGCTGCGGGCGCTGGACGGGCTCGACGCCTGGATTCTCGGACCGCACGACAACGCCTCCTATCCGGCCGAGTTCCGCGCCACGGTCGCGCCGGGTGGCGCCATCCGCAAACGGTTCGGATTGTCCGCGAATATCCGCCCGGCGCGGGCTTTCGCCGGGGTCCGCGCGGTCGCACCGGACATCGACCTGGTGATCGTTCGGGAAAACAGCGAAGGCTTCTACGCCGACCGCAATATGTTCGCCGGGTCCGGTGAGTTCCGGCCCACCGAGGACGTCGCGATGGCGGTCGCCGTGGTGACCCGCCGAGCCTGCGAACAGATCGCGCATGAGGCGTTCCGGCTGGCCGTCGCGCGGCGTAAGCGCGTGACCGTCGTGCACAAGGCCAATGTGCTGCCGATGACCATGGGTCTGTTCCGCGATGTCTGCTACGAAGTCGCTCGCGACTATCCGGGCGTGGAGGTCACCGACGAGCACGTCGACGCGACCGCCGCGCATCTGGTCCGCGCGCCCGGCGATTTCGATGTGCTCGTCACCGAGAACCTGTTCGGTGACATCCTCTCCGACCTGGCGGGGGAGTTGAGCGGATCGCTCGGCTTGGCCGCTTCGTTGAATTGTTCTCTGACCAGGGCGATGGCGCAGGCGGTGCACGGCGCCGCGCCGACTCTGGCCGGGCGCAACCGCGCGAACCCTGCGGCGCTGCAATTGTCGGCGGCAATGCTGTTGCGCTGGTTGGGGGCTCGCGGCAACAACCGGACGATATCGACTGCGGGCACCCGCATCGAGCACGCCGTCGCTGCCACCTTCGAGGCGGGTATCGCAACCGCCGATCTCGGCGGTCTCGCATCGACCAGCGAGTTCACCGAGCAAGTCTGCGCCAGAGTCCACCGTCGTTAGTCGACGATGTGGTGAAGGTGATCGTTGGCATCGTAGAGGTTCACCGATCAGCTCGCGCGGGGGGTAAGCGGTGAGTAGGGCAAACTCAGCCTATAGTCGGCGTGTTGCGTTCGGAGTGTTCGGCACAGAACGGATTAATCTTCCGTTACTGTCCAGCGCGAACGGTCTCGGTCGCTTAGATTGCCAAACGGGTGGTAACACCCGGGTTTCACGAATCCGAAGTGTGGAGGGCTGCTGTGTCTGTTCGATCGGTTGTTGGCAGGCGCGCCCTGCGGGCCATGTGTATGGTCGCCGGCGGTGTGCTGGTGATTTCGGGTTGTAGTAATTCCGAGGACAACTCGCCGGAAGTGGCGAAGGTGACTGTCGACAAGTTCGACGCGGCCGCCGCGCAGCTCCCGGACAAGATCAAGCAGTCGGGGAAGCTTGTGGTCGGCGTCAATATTCCGTACCAGCCCAACGAGTACAAGGATCCGAGCGGCAAGATCATCGGTTTCGATGTCGACCTGATGGACGCGGTGGCCACCACTCTCGGTATCAAGGCCGAGTACGTCGAGTCGTCGTTCGAAAAGATCATTCCCGCGATTCAGGCGGGCACCTACGACGTCGGCATGTCCTCGATCACCGACTCCAAGGAACGCGAACAGAGCGTCGACTTCACCACCTATTTCAACGCCGGAATCCAGTGGGCGCAGCAAAAGGGCAAGCCGATCGACCCGGAGAACGCCTGCGGAAAGAAGGTCGCGGTCCAGGCCACCACGGTGGAGGACACCGACGAGATCCCGGCCAGGAGCAAGAAATGCGAGGCGGAAGGCAAGCCCGGCATCGTCAAGCAGCCCTTCGATGAGCAGAGCGCCGCGACCAACGCGCTGATAATCGGCCAGGTCGACGCCATGTCGGCGGACTCGCCGGTGACCGCTTACGCGATCAAGAAGGGCGACGGCAAGATCGAAACGGCCGGCGCGGTTTTCGACTCCGCTCCCTACGGCTGGGCCGTCCCCAAGGGCTCTGAACTCGGCAAGGCGCTGCAGGCAGCCGTCCAGCACCTCATCGACAACGGCAAATACTTGGAGATCACCCAGAACTGGGGTGTTCAGGAAGGCGCGATCACCAAGTCGGTTATCAACGGCGCCGTGGGCTGAGCCATGACCTTCTCGGAGACGCCGTCGGAGTCGACCGCCGCCGAACCCGGCGGCGGGGGCTCGCAGGAGCCGGAACCGATCAAGGCGGTACCGCTGCGCAGGCCGGGGCGCTGGATCGCGGCGGCGCTGATTTTCGTGCTGGTCGGGCTGTTCGTCTACGGTGCGGCCACCAACCCCGCCTATGGGTGGGGCACCTATGGGAAGTACCTGTTCGACAGCCGGATTGCCTCCGGCGCGGTGGTCACCCTGGAACTGACGGTGTTGGCCATGGCCATTGCCGTGGTGCTGGGCACCCTGCTCGCGGTGATGCGGTTGTCACCCAACCCGGTGCTGCGCGCGTCGGCCTGGGTATATCTCTGGATCTTCCGCGGCACACCGATTTTCGTGCAGTTGGTGTTCTGGGGCCTGTTCCCGTCGCTGTACAAGTCGATTCAGCTCGGCGTGCCCTTCGGGCCGGAGTTCGTGCGGCTCGATGTGCAGGGCCTACAGGCCGCTTTCACCTTCGCGGTGATCGGTCTCGGCTTGAATGAGGCCGCTTATATGGCCGAAATCGTCCGCGCCGGAATCAATTCCGTCGGTGAGGGACAGCGCGAGGCATCGACGGCGCTCGGTATGTCATGGTCGCAGACCATGCGCAGGACCGTGTTGCCGCAGGCCATGCGGGTGATCATCCCGCCGACCGGCAACGAACTCATCGGCATGCTGAAAACCACGTCGCTGGTCACCGCGATCCCGCTCAGCACCGACCTCTACGGGCGGGCGCGCGATATCTACGGCGTGAATTTCCAGCCGATTCCGCTGCTGCTGGTCACGGCCACCTGGTATCTCGCGGTCACCAGCGTGCTCATGGTCGGGCAGTTCTATCTGGAGCGTTACTACTCGCGTGGCGCGTCACGACAGCTGACCGGCAAGCAGTTGCAGGAGTTGGCCGACGCGCAGACGGTGGTGAAGGCGAAATGACCACCCTCGACAAGAAATACGACACCACCGCTGTGCAACCGATGGTCGTCGCGGACCGGGTATGCAAGAGTTTCGGTGCGCTGCAGGTGCTCAAGGGTATTTCGCTGGAGGTCGGGCGCGGCGACGTGCTGTGCCTGATCGGGCCTTCGGGATCAGGCAAGTCGACATTCCTGCGCTGCATCAATCACCTCGAGCGGGTGAACGCGGGTCGGCTATATGTCGACGGCGACCTCATTGGCTACCGCGAGAAGGAGGGCAAGCTCTACGAGTTGAACCCGCGCGACGCGGCGAAACAGCGTCGCGACATCGGCATGGTGTTTCAGCACTTCAACCTGTTCCCGCATCGGACGGCGCTGGAGAACATTATCGAGGCACCCACCCAGGTGAAGAAGCTGCCCAGGGCCGACGCGCTCACCCGTGCACACGAACTGCTCGACCGAGTCGGTATGGGGGACAAGGCCAATGCCTACCCCGCGCAGCTCTCGGGCGGTCAGCAACAACGTGTGGCGATCGCCAGGGCGCTGGCCATGGACCCGAAGCTGATGCTGTTCGACGAGCCGACCTCGGCGCTGGACCCGGAGCTGGTCGGCGAGGTGCTCGGAGTCATGCGCGAGCTGGCCGCCGACGGTATGACGATGGTGGTCGTCACCCACGAAATGGGTTTCGCGCGTGAGGTTGCCGATCAATTGGTGTTCATGGACGGTGGGGTCGTCGTCGAAGCCGGTAACCCCCGTGAGATGCTGGCGAACCCGCACCGCGAACGCACCAAGGCGTTTCTTTCCCGCCTGCTGTAATGCGCCGACGTCGGCCCGGTCACGCGCGGTGACCGGGCCGAATCCTTATGCGCGTCGGGTTAATACGGTTCGCGGATATATCGAGGCGTGCCGACTGGTAATCGTGGGTGCGGCATTCTCTGCGTGACCATGCGGTAGTCGGTAGTTAGATCGGCGCGATTCGAGTGGTCGCGCCGACATGTTCGGCGGCAAGGGCGATACGGAGTTGGCCGAGAAGAACCTTGGTAGCGGGACTGCTGGGGTGGTCGGTGCGCCACGCCAGCGCGAGGCGGCCGCGCAATGCGGGCCGCACGATCTCGAGCGTGCGAACACCGAAGGCGGCGGCCTCGTCGTCGGTCAATTGCGGTACCACCGCGATACCGAGGCCGCGCGCGGCCAAGCGGAGCAGCAATGGCGGAGCGGCCGCCTCGAAGGCGATATTCGGAGTGAATCCGGCTGTCGCACAGGCCTGTTCGAAAACGCCACGCAACCCGGCGCCGGGCGGCAGGCAGATCAGCGATTGATCCCGCAGCATATCCAGGGCGATCTCGGTGCCGTGGGTGTTGTCGTCGGCGGCGACCGCGGCGACAACGGCTGTCTCCAGTACGACTTCGGTTCCGATGCCGGAATCCATTGGGGCGCCGGTCAATCCGACCAGTGCGATATCGAGTTCGCCGCGGCTCAGCGCAGCGAGCATGCGCTCGGAGGTGTCCTCGGTCATGCCGATGCCGACCTGGGGGTGGTCTTCGTGGAAGTCGGCGAGCACGGTGGCGATATCGACTTCCTCGGTAGCCGCACCGGAGATGAGCCCGATGCGGACGTGTCCGCGTAGTAAACCAGTGAATTCGTCCACGGTCCGAGTGACCTGTTCGGCTGCCGCGAGTGCGGCTCGTGCGTGTGAGATCACCGCGGCGCCTACTTCGGTCAGGGTCACCGTGCGGCCGCCGCGGTCGAGTAGTTGCTGACCCAATTCACGTTCGAGTTGGCGGATTTGCGCGCTGAGCCCGGGCTGTGCCAGGTGCAGCCGGGCCGCCGCGCGGGTGAAGTTGGCTTCCTCCACCACGGTGACGAAGTATCGGAGTTGCCGCATTTCCATAACTATTGATTCTAGCTTCGAGAAGAACTATTTGTTTTACTTCTTATTGGATTACCGAAATCATCGGAGTCATGGAAAACAACGCATCGCGGATCATCGATATCGACACCATTGCCGGCCCCGTCTTCCTGCCCGGCGAAATGGGGTACGACGAGGAGATCGCCGGATTCCAGACCGCCTACACCCACCGGCCCGCTCTGGTCGTCGCCGCACGGCATGCTGAAGACGTGCGCAGCGCGGTGGAATACGCGGCGCGCCAAGGACTTTCGGTCGCGGTGCAGGCCACCGGGCACGGGCTGTCGGTCGCCGCCGAGGGCGGTGTGCTGATCAGCACCCGGCGGATCACCGACATCGAGATCGATCCGGATGCTCGCACCGCGAGAATCGGCGCGGGTGTCCGGGCGGGCGCGCTGGTCGAGGCCGCCGCGGCGCATGGATTGGCGCCGCTGAACGGGTCCTCGCCATCGGTGGGTGTGGTCGGCTACCTGCTCGGAGGCGGAGTGAGCCTGCTGGCCCGGCAATTCGGCTATGCCGCCGAATATGTCCGTGCTATCGAGCTCGTCACCGCGGATGGCCGGGTCCGGCGTCTGGCGCCCGGCGACGAGCTGTTCGGCGCCACACTCGGCACCGGTGGCAACTTCGGTGTGGTGACCGCGTTGGAGCTGGAACTGGTGCCGGTGACCGCGGTGTACGGCGGGCAGCTGATCTTCGATACGCCGTTGGTCCAGCGGGCGCTCGAGATATGGCGGCAGTGGAGCGCGACGGTACCCGACGAGCTGACCTCGGCGGTCGCCATCATGGAATTCCCGGATATCCCGCAGGTCCCCGCGCAGTTGCGTGGTCGCTATGTCGCGTCGTTCCGCATCGCGTTCAATGGCGCCACCGAGGAGGGGGAGCGGCTGGTCGCGCCGCTGCGCGCGGTCGGTGGACGGCTGAAGGATGATCTGCGCGAGATGCCCTACACCGAAAGCCACACCATCCACAGCGATCCCGATTTTCCGCACGCTTACGCCGCCACCAATGCGATGCTGCGCGAACTGTCGGCCGACACCCTGGCGGCACTGCTGAAGGTCGCGGGGCCGGGTGCTCCGGTCCAGGCGGTCCTCGACATTCGGCAGCTTGGCGGCGCGCTGAGCAAGCGCGGTGCTGCCGATATCGCGCTCGACCATCGGGATGCGAAGTTCGTAGTGCGCGTCATCGCAATGCCTGAGTCCGGTGCCGCAGTGCCCGCGGACCTCGCGATGGTGCGAGAGGCATTGGCCCCGTGGACGATCGGGCACAGCCTCAATTTCATCTACGGTGCCGGTGCTGCCGCGGATGAAGCGCAGACCCGGGCGGGATACGCGGCCGATACCTACGCGCGCTTGGCCGCGCTGAAGGCGAAGTACGACTCGCGCAACATATTCCGTCTGAACAGGAACATCGTTCCCGCGAACTGAGGCCCGCTCATCGTGTCAGTACCGCCGGCCGGCCCGGTTGGGGCAGTGAGATTTCGCTGGGCGCCGTGATCCTTCAGCGGGGCGCCGGGCCGTGACGCGGCATCGGTGCGTCTGCTCCGAACAAGGTGATACTGTAGTGATATCACTTTGATACTGGAGGGTGTTATGAAGTTCAGGTCCGCATTCCGCGTCAACGGCTTTCTGGTGCTGCTGGTCTTGTTGCTGCTGGTGATTGCCTTCGGCGGCCTGGCCGCGCTGGGGTTCGTCTATTCCAAAAATCACGACAGCGCCGCCGCGCTGATCGGCGCGATCGCCGCGATATTCGTGATCGTGGTGCTGTTCCTGCTGTTGACCGGGCTGACCGTGGTCAATCCGAACGAGGCGAAGGTGGTGCAGTTCTTCGGCCGCTACATCGGGTCCGTCAGTGAACCGGGATTCTTCTCGGTGGTGCCGCTGGCGGATCGTCGCAGCATTTCGTTGCGGGTGCGCAACTTCGAGACCCAGAAGCTGAAGGTCAATGACGCCGACGGCAATCCGGTCGAGATCGCCGCGGTGGTCGTCTATCGCGTGGTCGACAGTTTCAAAGCCGCCTTCGCTGTCGACGACTACGAGGAGTACGTGGCGACTCAGTCCGAGGCGGCGGTCCGCCACCTGGCGACCAGTCACCCCTATGACGCTCATGACGCCGGGCGCACCAGCCTGCGTGACGGTGGCGAGGTAGCCGGAGAGCTCACCGACGAACTGCGTGAACGCACCGAAATGGCGGGGATCGAGGTGCTGGAGGCCAGGATCACCCATCTGGCCTACGCGCCGGAGATCGCGCAGGCCATGCTCGTTCGTCAACAGGCCGCCCAGGTGGTGGCCGCCCGGACCCATATCGTCGAGGGTGCGGTGGGCATGGTTGGGCTTGCGCTGGACCGTCTCGCCGAACAGGGCACGGTCGAACTCGACGAGGAGCGCAAGGCAACGATGGTGTCCAATCTGCTGGTGGTGCTGTGCGGCGACCGCGCCATCCAGCCCGTGGTCAACACCGGTTCGCTCTACTCGTGAGGCGCGCTGATGGCTGAGCGCAAGAAGCTCCTGCTTCGCCTCGACCCGGCAGTGCACGATGCCATCGCCAAATGGGCGGCCGACGATTTGCGCAGTATCAATGCCCAAATCGAGTACGCCCTGCGACGTGCGCTCGACGAGGCGGGACGGAAACCGAAGGCCGACTGAAACCCCTCGCGCCCCCCACCGCGTCAAATACTGGGAATTTGCCGGTGGACCAGGCAGTATCAGGACGTTCGGTCAAAGATTCCAACGGCAGGAGTGATGATGCAGGGCACTGTCAAATGGTTCAACGCGGACAAGGGATTCGGCTTCATCGCTCCGGATGACGGAGGGCCGGACGTTTTCGTCCACTTCAGCGCGATCGCCGACACCGGCTTTCGGAGCCTGAATGACGACCAGCGCGTCGAGTTCGACGTTACGCAGGGCCAAAAGGGCCCGCAGGCGGAGAACGTGCGACCGCTCTGAGGTCCAGCGAAGCCTGTGCGTCGCCGGTGGATTCGTAATCACCGGCGGCGCACACGTTTTCGGGTGAGTGGGGCCTATCCTGCTGTGGGTTTGCTGGTGACGAAAATGGCGGTGCCAGGGAATAATTCGCCGCGCAACGGACTCCACTGGCCCCATTCGCGGTCGAGCCATTCCGGCCAGTCGGGTTCGATGATGTCTTCGAGGATCAGCCCGGCGGCAACGATCTCGCGAACGCGGTCGCCGACGGTGCGGTGGTGCTCGACGTAGGTGGCCTCGCCGTCGCCGTCGACCTCGACATAGGGGGTGCGGTCGAAATAGGGGATCGAGGCGGTCAGGCCGGCCTCGCCGGGGTCATCAGGGAAAATCCAGCGCATGGGGTGGTTCACCGAGAACACCCATCGGCCGCCGGGGCGCAATACGCGGGCGACCTCGCGCATCACCCGCGCGGAGTCGGCGACGAAGGGAATCGCCCCGAAGGCCGAGCAGGCCAGGTCGAAACAGGCGTCGGCGAAGGGCAGCGACTCTGCCCCCGCCTGGACCAGCGGGACCTGTGGTCCGCCACGCGCCATGGCGGCCAGACCGCGTTCGAGCATGCCCTTGGACAGGTCGAGGCCGACCGGGTAGGCGCCCTGGCCGGCCAGCCAGCGCGAACAGGGCGCGGATCCGCAGCCGATCTCGAGGATCTGTTTGCCCGCGATGTCACCGAGGAAATGCATATCGCCCTCGTGCAGGCCCTCCGGACACCAGACGAACTCGCCGTCGGGAGAGTCGACGCCGAGGAACTCGGCGTGGGTTTCGTGATATTGGGTCGCGTCGGCGTCCCACCAGCGCCTGCTGGCCTGCTGGCTCGCTGCCGATCCGATCCGGGCGCGCGCGGTCCCGGCCGTTCCTAGCAGTGTGTTTGCTTGCGCATGGCGATCTTCCGACACGCTGTCAGCTTATCCGGCGTGGCGTTCAGACCGGTTTGCCCGGCCGGACCAGGGTCGCGTACGCTGAACGCGCGAGTGTCCTGTGTAGTACTGTGCCGACGTCCTGTTGGGGACAGAAGCAACCGGTGCGGTAATGACAGCGCCCGCGTTGAGTTTCACCGATCTGCCGTGCGGTACGTTCATCACGTCCGTCACCTCGCGTCATCGCGGTGAGTTCGCAACAGTACCGAAAGTTCCAATGTCCGCAACCGACCACAATCCGTCCGGAGCAAACCGACATATGCCCACCACCGTCACCTCGCCGCAGGTAGCCGTCAACGACATCGGCTCCGCCGAGGATTTCCTCGCCGCCATCGACGCCACGATCAAGTACTTCAACGACGGCGACATCGTCGAAGGAACCATCGTCAAGGTCGACCGCGACGAGGTCCTGCTCGACATCGGTTACAAGACCGAAGGCGTCATCCCTTCCCGCGAGCTCTCCATCAAGCACGATGTCGACCCCAATGAGGTCGTTTCCGTGGGTGATGAGGTCGAGGCCCTCGTTCTCACCAAGGAGGACAAGGAAGGCCGCCTGATCCTGTCGAAGAAGCGGGCTCAGTACGAGCGCGCTTGGGGCACCATCGAGGAGCTCAAGGAGAAGGACGAGGCCGTCAAGGGCACCGTCATCGAGGTCGTCAAGGGCGGCCTGATCCTCGACATCGGCCTGCGTGGCTTCCTGCCCGCCTCGCTCGTCGAGATGCGTCGTGTCCGTGACCTCCAGCCGTACGTCGGCAAGGAGATCGAGGCCAAGATCATCGAGCTCGACAAGAACCGCAACAACGTGGTCCTGTCGCGTCGCGCATGGCTCGAGCAGACCCAGTCCGAGGTCCGCAGCGAGTTCCTGCACCAGCTGCAGAAGGGCCAGGTCCGCAAGGGTGTGGTCTCCTCGATCGTCAACTTCGGTGCCTTCGTGGACCTGGGCGGCGTCGACGGCCTGGTGCACGTCTCCGAGCTGTCCTGGAAGCACATCGATCACCCGTCCGAGGTTGTCGAGGTCGGCAACGAGGTCACCGTCGAGGTGCTCGACGTCGACCTGGACCGCGAGCGGGTTTCGCTGTCGCTCAAGGCGACTCAGGAAGACCCGTGGCGCCAGTTCGCCCGCACCCACGCGATCGGCCAGATCGTGCCGGGCAAGGTCACCAAGCTGGTTCCGTTCGGTGCGTTCGTGCGTGTCGAAGAGGGCATCGAGGGCCTGGTGCACATCTCCGAGCTGGCCGAGCGCCACGTGGAGGTCCCGGACCAGGTCGTCGCGGTCGGCGACGACGCGATGGTCAAGGTCATCGACATCGACCTGGAGCGTCGCCGGATCTCGCTGAGCCTCAAGCAGGCCAACGAGGACTACCACGCAGAGTTCGACCCGTCGAAGTACGGCATGGCCGACAGCTACGACGAGCAGGGCAACTACATCTTCCCCGAGGGCTTCGACTCCGAGACCAACGACTGGATCGAAGGTTTCGACAAGCAGCGCGAAGAGTGGGAAGGCCGTTACGCCGAGGCGGAGCGTCGTCACAAGATGCACACCGCCCAGATGGAGAAGATGGCGGCCGACGCCGCGGCCGAGGCCGCGAACGGTGGCGGTTCGTCGAACTACTCCTCCGAGAGCGGTTCGCAGGCTACCTCCGCGCCAGCCGAGTCCGGTGGCGGTTCGCTCGCCAGCGACGCCCAGCTCGCGGCTCTGCGGGAGAAGCTCTCCGGCAACGCCTGATTCAGGTAAGCAAACCTCTCGAAGGCCCCGGTCCAATGCGGACCGGGGCCTTCGGGCTTTTCGGGCGCCGAGTTGCCCTAGGCTTCCGAAGTGAGCAATGTCGCGGCCACGGCTGTGAAATTGGCGCCCGTTGTGCTGGTGTTCGGCAGTGGCGTGGTGTTCGCCCGGCGCAAGGTCATCGGGTCGGACAGTTCGAAGGCATTCTCCGACTTCGCGTTTCTGTTCGCGATCCCGTGCTATCTGTTCGGGTCGCTCTACGCGAGCGATTTGGGGCAGGTATTCGACCCGACGGCGATTGCCGCCTATCTGGTGACGGCGCTGCTGGGGATGGTGATCGTGGGCGTCGGTGCGCGCCGGGTCATCGGCGCCGACGCCCGGGGCACCGCACTGCGGATCATGGCCGGGGTGCAGGTCAACACCACCTACTTCGCCATCCCGGTCTTCGTGCTCCTGTTCGGCGATGCCGCCCCGATCTTTCCGACGATTCTGCTCCAGGTCTGTGTGCTCACAGTGATCATCATCGCCATCATGGAATATGGTGCTGCGCAGGATGATTCGGGTGGCACGCCCAGTGCGGCCATGATGCGCGGAGTGCTGGCCGCCCTGGGCACACCGATCGTCATCGCGTGTTACCTCGGCGTCGGCGCGAATGTGGCGAACGTGCCGGTGCCGGACTGGGCCCGTGACGCGCTGGCGTTCAGTGGAAACGCCGCAGCGCCGGTGGCGTTGTTCGCACTCGGCCTTCATCTGGGCGCGTCAGGTCTGCGGCTGCGCGCAACCAGGCGCGACGAGTACGCGCTGATCATCTTCAAATGTGTTGCGCTGCCGGTAATGGCGTTCGTGATCTCCAAGTATCTGTTCGGGATTCGCGGGCCGTGGCTCACCTATCTGGTGCTGATCGCCGCCATGCCGGCCCCGCAGAACCTGTTCATCTTCGCTCAGCGCTACGACACCGATATCGACCTGGCTGCGGCGGTCGTTGCGAAGAGTTCGCTGGTGGCGCTGATGCTGGTGCCGGTATGGCTTTTCGTCGCGCGGTGACCGGGTCCGGCCGTATGTCCGGTCTGTGGCTGATGTCACGCGATACTGAAATAACTGGTCGCGTACTGGGATGAGCGCTGCCGCCGAGCGAGAAAGTACACGAGGAATCTACATGTCGCAGGATAGAGGTGGTCAGTCCAGGTAGCCGCGCGATCTGCATGCAAGTGACTGTCAGAAAATTGCTTGCCATTGCGGCGTGCCGGGTCGGCCCGATCGTCGAGGCTTGGCCGATTGCCGGTAAGCTGCGGCCGTTCGCGACCGCCGCCGCCCAGTCGGACGTTTGATCAACTTCGCGGTAGGGTCGGCGCGACCGTCAACACCTGTTCGATCCAGTTCGGCAGAAAGGCCGTGTTCCAGCATGTGTGCAGCGGGTCCGTTCAGTGGTCTCAACCGCAGGCAGTTCCTGGCAAAGGCGGCGGCAGCGGGCGCCGCGGGGGCGCTGGCGTCCTGGGCCAATCCGATCATCGAGCGCGCCTATGCCGCCGATCCGGCCGGGATGGGAGGACTCGGCGATATCGAGCATTTCGTTTTGCTGATGCAGGAAAACCGCTCGTTCGACCACTATTTCGGCACCATGTCGGGCGTACGCGGATTCGACGAGACCTCTGCGGCCTGGCAGCAGTACGGGTGGACTCCCGGCATCGGGCCGACCCCGGACGGCTATGTGAATCCATTCCGCCTCGATACCACCCGTGGCGCCACCCTCGATGGCGAGTGCATCAACGACCCCGACCACACCTGGGGTGGCATGCACCGTGCATGGAACGGCGGCGGCAACGATCAGTGGATGCCCATGTCGGTGGCCAGCGTGGGTCCGGCCAACGCGCCCGCGGCAATGGGTTACTACCTGCGCGAGGATATTCCGATCCACCATGAGCTCGCCGAAGCGTTCACGCTCTGCGACAATTACCACAGCTCGGTCCTCGGGCCCACCGACCCCAACCGGTTGTACTGGATCAGTGCCTCCATCGACCCGGACGGCCTTGCCGGTGGCCCACTCGTCGAGACTCCCACCCTCATCCCGCAGCACGTATACAGCTGGCGGACCTACCCTGAAAACCTCTCCGAGGCCGGTGTCAGCTGGAAGGTCTACAACAACCGCGACGTCGGCCCGTTGTCATCGGTGATCCTCGACGGGATGCTCGGCTGCTTCACACAATCGTCGGATCCGAACTCCGAATTGGCTCGCCGCGGCCTTGCCCCGGTGTACCCCAACGACTTTCAGGCCGATGTCGCCAACGACACGCTGCCCGCCGTGTCCTGGATCATCCCCTCGCTGATCAACTGCGAACATCCCGCGCTGCCCGCCGCCTTCGGCGCCTTCGGCATTGTCCAACTGCTCGATATCCTTACCTCGAATCCGAGGGTGTGGGAGAAGACGGCGCTGATCATCAGCTACGACGAGAACGGCGGCTTCTTCGACCATGTGACGCCGCCGACCGCCCCGGCGGGGACTCCCGGGGAGTTCCTCACCGTGCCGCTGGATCGGGTGAAGTCGTCGAGCGGCATCACCGGTCCGATCGGACTCGGCTATCGCGTTCCGGGATTGGTCATTTCGCCCTATAGCCGCGGCGGTCTCGTCGCCTCGGACACCTTCGATCACACCTCGCAACTGCGCCTGCTGGAAACGCGGTTCGGAGTAGACGTGCCGAACCTGACCCCGTGGCGGCGCAGCGTCACCGGCGATATGACCTCTGCTTTCGATTTCGGTTCGACCCCGAATTCGGCGAAACCGATTCTGACGGATCCGAAACCGAAAATGGATGCCGCGATCGCGCAATGCGGCCCGAATGTCGCGTTGGGAACGGCAACCGCCGGTGTCCCGTATCCGGTACCGCCGAATGATATGCCACGCCAGCAGCCGGGGACACGGCGGAAGCCGAGCGGCATCGTATGACAGGGAAGTGGCCCGGCCTGTTCCCAGGCCGGGCCACTTCGGAAATCGGATTCAGCTGGCGGTCGCAGGTACCCAGTACGTGGCGGCCGCGGCAGAGCGTTTTCGCATCGCTGCGAAGCTGTGCCGGGCGGGGTTGATCAACGCGGTGAACCACGAGCGGCGATGCTCGGCGAGCGCGGCCGCAACGGCGGGAATCTGGATGCAGTGCATCCCACCCGCCATGCCCAGGCGGTGGCGACCCGTCTGGTTGTTTCTGGTGCCCAATTGTGTTCCTTTGCTTGCTGGTTCTGGCCTGGATCGCCTCGGCGAAGATTAGCCGAAGGAAAGGGCGAGTTGAAGTATTTTGCGTGTCCAATTGCTTCGGCGTGTCGGAAAGTTGTCGTCCTGGAACGGGGATTGGCCGGAAATGTTGCGAGATGGTCTCGGCCGCGTCACGGATCGGGCAAATGGCGGCGAGGATGGTGGAATATGCGGTGCGACTGGGTAATCCGCTGCGATTGGGCTGTGCGCACTCCGGGGTTGTCGGGTGGGGCCTCGATCCGCGCCGCGCAGATGCGAGACTGGAGAAATGTTGCGGATCGGCCTCACCGGAGGCATGGGAGCGGGCAAGTCGACGGTGGCGCGGATTCTCGCCGACCGTGGGGCGGTGATCATCGATTCCGACCTGGTCGCCAGGGAGGTCGTCGCGCCCGGCGCCGAGGGCTTGGCCGCGTTGGTCGACGCGTTCGGCGCGGACATCCTGGCGGCGGACGGTAGCCTGGACCGGCCCGCGCTGGCGGCGAAGGCATTCGGAGACGACGAGTCGCGAGCGACATTGAATTCGATTACACACCCACTTGTCGGCCAGCGGACGGCAGAACTCATCGCTGGGGCGGCGTCGGATTCGATTATTGTGCAGGATATTCCGTTGCTGGTCGAAAATGGGCTCGCACCGCTGATGAATCTGGTGCTGATTGTCGACGTTCCAGAAGGAATTCGAATTCGGCGTCTGGTGGAATTTCGCGGCGTTCTCGAATCCGATGCGCGAGCGCGAATTTCAGCGCAGGCGACCGACGAGCAGCGGCGCGCGGTCGCCGATGTGCTGCTCGACAACAGCGGCGCGCCCGATGACATTGTTCCGGTGGTGCACCGGCTCTGGGAGGAGCGCCTGTTGCCGTTCGAGCACAATCTGCGTACCGTCACCTCAGCGCACCGACCGAACATATCGATAGTCGACCCGGATCCGGACTGGCCGGCGCAGGCTCAGCGGCTCATTGCCCGGCTGTGGGGAGCTTGCGGTGCTCTCGCGTCGCGCATCGATCACATCGGCTCGACCGCGGTCCCGGAGCTTCCCGCCAAGGACGTGATCGACCTACAGATCACCGTCGCCGATATCGCCGCCGCCGATGGGCTGCGTGCGGCACTCGGTGCGGCGGGTTTCCCGGTGATCGCGCGCGTCACACACGACAACCCGAAACCGACCGATGCGGACCCCGACGGCACGAACGTCGTATTGTGGGCCAAGCGGCTGCACGGCGCCGCCGATCCGGGCCGTGTTGCCAATGTGCATGTGCGCGTGGCGGGTTCGCCAGGGCAGCAGTTCGCGCTCACCTTCCGGGATTGGCTGCGCGCCGACGCGACGGCCCGCGTGGAGTACACCGAGGTGAAACGCGCGGGCGCGGCGAAAGCGGCAGGGCTGATCGGCGAGGACGCCATGCTGGCCTATCTCGACGTCAAGGAACCATGGTTCGACGCCGCGTATGAGCGCGCGCTCGCGTGGCGCGCCGCCGGCGACTGAGCGTCGCCAGCGCCTTGCGCGTTATTGCCAGGTGAGGGTGATGCCGAGGGTGGCGAGCCAGGCTTCCAGGGAATGGCCGTTGGCGGCGATGCCCTCGATGGTGGTGGCGGCGTGCTCGATCGCGGATTGCGTGTCGGCGAAGCCGAGCAGGCCCACGGTGTGCGCGGCGAGTAGTTCGTCCACATCAAGCAGTTCGGTGTCGCGGCCGGTGCGGACCACGATATCGAGATAGTGGTCCACCGATTTCCACATGGTCGGCCCGACCTGCGTGAACTCACCGAGATCGACGTAGTAGTCCTGATCTCGCCGATGTTCGGGGTGATAGTGAAACACCGTCACCCGGATGGACAGCTTCGGCAGCAGCCACGACTCGATGTAATGGAATTGCGGATGGTCGGAGACGCGCGCCATGTACAGGCCCCACGGTTCGGCGCGGAATTGCTCCACCGGCCGCACGAAACCCTTGGGGTCGGTGTTGGTGAGCGCCGCGACATCGAAGTACTCCACCTTCGGGCGGTGTACATCCACTGCTGGTGCCTGTGTCATGCACATAGAATCTACCGCCGCCGGGCGCTACGTCGAGTCCGGCGGCGCTCGCATTCGGCTACATCCAGGTCAGGGCGATGTTCTTCGAGGCCAGCCAGCGTTCGACATCATGATCATGTGCGGCCAGACCGTCCATCGCGGCGGTCGCCCGCTCGAAGGCGTGCTGGGCGCGGGCTGTGTCGACCAAACCGGCCGCGTGGGCGGCGAGTAGCTCCTCGACGCCGCGCAGTTCGGCGGTGCGGCCGCTGCGCACCTCGATATCGAGGTAGTTGTCGACCGCCTGCCAGCGTTTGGGCTCCAGTTTGGTGAATTCGCCGATATCCAGGCAGTAATTCTGTTCCCGGCGATGTCCAGGGGTGCGGTGGTCGACCGTCGCGCGAATGGACAATTCGGGCAATAGCCATGATTCCACAAAGGGTGACCGGGGTCCGTTCACCGCCCGCGCCATGTATAGGCCCCACGGTTCGACGTGGTAGCGCTCGACCGAACGGACAAAGCCCTTGGCGTCGGTGTTGGTCAGTTCGGCGAGGTTGAAGTACTCGACTCTCGGTCTGTGCGGAGTGGACACCGGTATCCGACCGGTCGGCGATGTTGCGAGCCTGGTGGCCAATTGACCCGGCAGGAGCCCGCGCACATCCCTGGCGACATAACCGGCAATGCCGGTCGCCGCGGGGACTGCGACGAGCAATGGAATCAGAGCGCTCATGGCGACTTCCTTTACCCGGTACCGATAACTAGATCAGGCTACACCCGTGGCAAACTATCCGCCGGAATGGCAAATGTGATCAATATCGTTGTGGCAACGGACATTTCGGGCAGTTTACGAAAACCGTACCGAGGCTTTACCTATTCCGGAGAGGTTGCCGGATCGTCGCTGAGTGACGGCCGTGACGCCGCTGGGCCGCGAATCTGTCGGTGCCTACGCATACTCTGGTGACCATGGCTTTCGCAACGGAGATCCCCGCCGAGGGCGAGGCACCACTCGCACATTCGGAGTTCCGCCCGGTCGGCGAGATCGAGCGCGCCGATGGGCGGTTCGAGGTGGTCAGTGAGCACAAACCGGCTGGAGATCAGCCGGCGGCCATCGCCGAACTCGAACGCCGGATCAAGACCGGCGAACGTGACGTGGTGCTGCTCGGCGCGACCGGCACCGGTAAGTCGGCGACCACCGCGTGGCTGATCGAGCGGCTGCAGCGCCCGACGCTCGTGATGGCACCGAACAAGACCCTGGCCGCGCAGTTGGCCAACGAGCTGCGAGAGATGTTGCCCCACAACTCGGTTGAGTACTTCGTCTCGTACTACGACTACTACCAGCCCGAGGCGTACATCGCGCAGACCGATACCTATATCGAGAAGGACAGCTCGATCAACGACGACGTCGAGCGATTGCGCCACTCGGCTACCTCGAGCCTGCTCTCGCGCCGCGATGTTGTGGTGGTCGCGTCGGTATCGTGCATCTACGGTCTCGGTACTCCGCAGTCCTACCTCGACCGGTCGGTGCAGCTCGAGGTCGGGACCGAACTCGATCGGGACAAGTTCCTGCGGCTGCTGGTCGATGTCCAGTACACCCGCAACGACATGTCCTTCACCCGCGGCTCGTTCCGGGTACGCGGCGACACCGTCGAGATCATTCCCTCCTATGAGGAACTCGCGGTTCGCATCGAATTCTTCGGCGACGAAATCGAGGCTCTGTATTACCTGCACCCGCTGACCGGCGATGTGGTCCGGCAGGTCGACGTGGTGCGAATCTTCCCGGCCACCCACTACGTGGCGGGTCCGGAGCGGATGGAGCGCGCCGTCGGTGCTATCGAGAAGGAACTCGAGACCCGGCTGGCCGAGCTGGACCGGCAGGGCAAACTCCTCGAGGCACAGCGGTTGCGGATGCGCACCCAATACGACCTCGAGATGATCCGGCAGGTCGGGTTCTGCTCGGGCATCGAGAACTACTCACGGCATATCGACGGCCGTCCGGCCGGGTCAGCGCCCGCCACCCTGATCGACTACTTCCCCGAGGACTTCCTGCTCGTCATCGACGAGTCGCACAACACGGTCCCACAGATCGGTGGCATGTACGAGGGTGACATGTCCCGCAAGCGCAACCTGGTCGAGTACGGTTTCCGGCTGCCCTCAGCGGTCGACAATCGGCCGCTGACCTGGGAGGAATTCGCCGACCGGATCGGGCAGACGGTGTACCTTTCGGCCACACCCGGCCCGTACGAGCTGGGCCAGGCCGGCGGCGAGGTGGTGGAGCAGGTCATCCGGCCGACCGGTCTGGTGGATCCGAAGGTTGTGGTCAAGCCGACCAAAGGCCAGATCGACGACCTGATCCACGAGATCCGCCAGCGGACCGAACGTGATGAGCGGGTACTGGTCACCACGCTCACCAAGAAGATGTCCGAGGATCTCACCGACTACCTGCTCGGCCTCGGCATCCGGGTGCGCTACCTGCACTCTGAGATCGACACGCTGCGCCGCGTGGAACTGCTGCGGCAGCTGCGCCTGGGCGAATACGACGTGCTCGTCGGCATCAACCTACTGCGCGAAGGCCTCGACCTGCCGGAGGTGTCGCTGGTGGCGATCCTCGATGCCGATAAGGAGGGATTCCTGCGTAGCACCACAGCGCTGATCCAGACCATCGGCCGCGCGGCGCGCAATGTGTCGGGCGAGGTGCACATGTACGCCGACAAGATCACCGACTCGATGCAGTTCGCCATCTCCGAGACCGAGCGACGCCGCGCCAAACAGATCGCCTACAACGAAGAGATGGGCATCGACCCGCAGCCGCTGCGCAAGAAGATCGCCGACATCCTCGATCAGGTGTATCAGGAGGCCGACGACAGCGAGGTCGCTGTCGGCGGCTCCGGGCGTAATGTGAGCCGGGGGCGCCGGGCCCAGGGTGAGCCGGGCCGAGCCGTCAGTGCCGGGGTCTACGAGGGGCGCGACGTCAAGTCAATGCCGCGCGCCGAACTCGCGGATCTCGTCAAGGAAATGACCGCACAGATGATGAACGCCGCCCGGGAATTGCAATTCGAATTGGCCGGGCGGCTGCGTGACGAAATTGCCGACCTCAAGAAGGAACTGCGCGGCATGGACGCCGCCGGGTTGAGTTGAGCCCCGGCGGCGGTCGCGCGGAGCGGGTCTCAGCTCTGCGTCGCCATCCAGTCGTTGACGCGGCGCTCGGCCTCTTCGCGAGAGACGTTCTCCACCTTGGTCATAACCGCCCAGCGGTGACCGAACGGATCCATCACGACGCCGTACCGGTCGCCGGTAACGAAGGTCTGCGGCTGCTCGACGCTACGGGCGCCGTGCGTGGTGGCGCGCTCGATGACCGCGTCCACATCGGGGCAGTAATGCACCAATGTGGTGTGCACCCATTCGCCGTTCGGGGCGAGCACACTGTTGTCCGGCAGGGGCATGCCGAGTTGCAGCGTGGAATCGCCGATCTTCAGTTCGGCGTGCGCGGGCTGCCCGTCGGGCAGGTCGTTGCGGCTGAGCACCTCGGCCTCGAAAACATTGGTGTAGAAGTCGATTGCTTTATTGCCGTCGGGCACCGCGATAAAGCAGGTGATGGAGTGGTAGCCCTCGGCGATCGGGTTCACGGTTTCGCTCATGCCGACAACACTGGTCGATCCCGTGGAATGGGTCTTGTAGAAAGGCGACACCGTGCCGGGGCACTCTGAGGACACCAAGGGCATCCTGCACCCCGATGAGCAGGCCCGTCACCGCTCGCTCGCGAGGTTGCCCGCCGGACTCGAGATGGGCCGGTTCGTCGATTGGTATTGGTCGGTGCGCTGGGATCTGCGGGGCCGTGCCCCCTATTTCGCCGAAGTGTTGTCGTATCCATGTGTGAATGTCACCTTCGAAAGGACCTCGACCCGTTCCGGTGGCTTCGTCAACGGCGTGTGCACCACGAAATCCGTCCGCGAACTCACCGATGTGGGGGAGACCTTCGGCATCCGCTTTCGGGCGGGCGGCTTCGGTGCGTTCACCGGCCTCGATGTCGGCTCGTTTCGTGATACAGCGGTATCGCTGGCCGAGGTGATACCCGGGACCGGAGAACTCACCGAACGGATGCTCGCCGCGTCGTCGGATCAACAGCGTCGCGTGATGGTCGAGGAATTCTTCGCGGGACACCGGATCGCCGAGGACCCGAACTATTGCTTGGTATCGCGCATTGTGGAGGCAATGCAACACGACCAGGAACTGACCCGGGTCGATCAGGTCACCGAACGATTCGGCGTGCCGATACGCACGCTGCAGCGGATGTTCCGCAGATATGTCGGGGCCGGGCCGAAATGGGTGCTGCGCCGTTACCGTTTGCAAGACGGTGCCGACCTGTTGGCGCGCGGGCACATCGACGATCTCGCCGCCCTCGCCGCGACGCTGGGTTACTTCGACCAAGCACATTTCTCCCGCGAATTCGCCGCAGAAGTCGGAATGGCGCCGATGGAATATTTGAAGAATTCGATACGCTCGCGAAACGAAGTTACGTCGAAAGTCTTACGGGAGCAGACATGGACGTCTTGATTTTGATCGGGCGGGTGCTTTTCGCCGTGCTGTTCCTCGGCTCGGCGTTCGGGCATTTCACACAGACCGATGCGATGGCGGGATACGCGCATAGCCGTGGCGTCCCGCAACCGCGGGTGGGCGTGCTGGCTTCGGGCGCGCTGATGCTGGTCGGCGCGCTGAGCGTGCTGCTCGGTGTGTGGGCGGACCTCGGCGCGCTGCTGCTGGTGATTGTGCTGTTACCGACTACCTTCCTCATGCATCGGTTCTGGGCCGAAACCGACGAAGAGGCCAAGCAAGGCGAAATGATCCACTTCAACAAGGATCTCGCACTCGCCGGTGCGTCGTTGATGTTGTTCGCGTTCTTCGCGCACGTCGAAGAACTCGGATTGACGATCACCGGTCCGCTTTTCCATCTCGGCTGAGCATCCTCGGTCGCTACTCGCGATCGTTCGGCAACCGGCAATGTGATGAATCTCCCAGGGGCGCAAGAACGTTCGCGATCGTTGTGATGAGTCACAGCGTCCGCGTGGCGGAATTGAATACGCGCTGGTGGGAAAGGTCGCCGGGACATTTGCCCGCACAACTTCGCTTTCCGAAAGACCTAACACCCTGGTGTGATGTGTTGCGATTTCGGATATTTCCGACTGATTTGCCGCTAGGGTCGAGCGCAGTCGCCGCGCCGGTGCTCGACATGCTCAGGATAGGACCGGACGCAGGCACCTGACCATCGCAAAGTTGGAGGAGAGCATGACCGCCTACCGGACCATTGTCGTCGGTACTGATGGCTCGGATTCGTCGTATGTCGCCGTGGAGAAGGCAGCCGCATTGGCCGCCGCCGCGGACGCGACGCTGATCATGGCCTGCGCTTACTACCCGACCGACGATCGTGATGTCGCGGCCGCGGCCGATGTCCTCAAGGACGAGGCATACCAGGTGCGTGGTTCCGCGCCGACCAACGAAATCCTGCACATCGCGCGCGACAAGGCCACCGCCGCCGGTGCGACGAACATCGTCGAGCGCTCCATTGTCGGCGAGCCGGTCGAGTCTCTGCTCGCACTGGTCAAGGAGGTAGAGGCCGACCTGCTCGTTGTCGGCAACCGTGGCTTGAACACCCTGGCCGGTCGCCTGCTGGGCTCGGTGCCCGCCGACGTCGCCCGCAAGTCGCGTTCGGACGTGCTGATCGTGCACACCGTGCGCTGAGGGGGCCGATCGGGATACGAGACAAAGCTGCCGCGATCGATTCATCTTGATCCAGCCCGGCCGGTCGCGGTGCTGTCTCGAAGGTGCTCTGAACTGCGAATCGGCGCCGATCAGGAGTGATCGAGGCAGAGCAGCTTTGGCGCAGTTCGCCACCCGGCTTCGGCCAGCCACCGTTGCACGGGATCAGGCAGACCGTAGCGGATGGTGCGGTTGAGAGCGGGCGTAGTCGATGGCGTTCCATTGAATCGAGCCTCGATGCTGGTCCCGAACTGGCCCGCCCCTCTGGTCCGTTCAGCAGTGTTCCATCTGCTGTGGACGCAGCACTTCCACGTCGATGTCGATCGGCCCCTCACTTCTGCCCGCGTGTTGACTAGGAGTGGCACAGAATGACAACCGTCGGCATTCAGGTGTCGCGCACGTAGTTCTGAACGGTCCCGGTCCAGCGGCCAACGACTGCCATGACGTCGCAGCCGTTGTGCTCGAGGAATTGTCCGATTCGGAAAGAAGCGTGGCTCTCGAAAGAGCCGGACACGTCAGAGAGGTGCTCACGGGCTACCGCGCTGGCGTCGCTGAATTGGCCACGCCTGACGAGCCGCGCAGAGAATTCGATCCGAGTGGTTGGGTTGTGTTAGAGGGCGGGATGGTGCTGGAAGGCGTAGCGGAGTATCCGGTTGGCTTGTCGGGACAGTGCTGCGCTGCGGGAGGTGGCGCGGGTGAGGGCTCGTAGTGGTTGGGGGAAGAGGGTGATTTCAGGGGCGCGGGTGAGTAGTTGTTCGTCGATCAGTGTCAGGTGGGCGTTCCAGGTCTCGGGCCCGTGCGGGTCGTCGAAGCCTTGGGCGGCGCGGATGCCCAAGGCTTTGATCGACGGGTGGTACTTCATGGCCCAGGCAGCGAAGCGGGTGTAGCCGTTGAGGGCTAGTTCGCCGGTCGGGAAGTGCGTGGTCGCTTCGCGGATCATGGTCTGGAACGAGTCGCCGGGCAGGAACGGCAGCAGCCCCTCGGCAATGATCATGGTCGGGCGGTCTGGTGGGAGTGCGCTGGTCCAGCCCGGTTTGGTGAGATCGGTGCCCAGCAGGTAGGAGTCTTGCGGCAGCAGTCGTGAGCGCAGATCGATGACCTCGGGGTAGTCGACGTCGTACCAGTCGACACCGGCCGGTGGCTCGCATCGGAGCATGCGGGTGTCCAGGCCACAGCCGAGATCGAGTACCACAGCGGTCGGGTGCGCGGTGGTGAACCGACGCACCGCGTCGTCGAGTTTCTTTGCGCGCAGGGCAGTTCCGCAGATGAGGCTGGGTTTGAGTTTCAGCTTGGTGAAGTCGTAGTCGAGCCGCTCGGCGAGCTCGGCTTGGCGGGCATCGCCGAGGATCGGGGTGGCCATGGTGGCGTCGAGGGCTCGGGCTTGGAGGGTGAGAAGCAGGGTTTCCTGAATCGGGTCGAGTTCGGGGCGGGTTCGGAGCACGGTCGTTCCTTCAGCTGTCCATGCGGTGACGGTCGGTGATGTCGCGCAGCCATGTCAGGGCTTGCTGGGCGGCGCGGATGCGTTCGGTGCGGGCGGAATTGGTGTCGTCGACAAGAGCGAGTCCGTCTTCGGCAATGTCACCGAAGGCGCCGAGGCTGGCGATCTTGCGGTGGATGACCTTCTGCCAGGCGTCGTCTTCGATGCGGTAGTAGGCGGTGCGGTCGCCGGGGATCCGCGCCTTGCGGACCAAGCCTATGGTGGTGAGCAGGCGCATGTTGGAGGTCAGCGAGGCGCGGCTGGCGTGGATCGCCTCGGCGATCTGGCCGGCGGACTGCTCGGGCGGATCGCAGATCATCAGCAGGCCGAGGATGCGGCCGGTGATCGGGGTCAGGCCCCATTCCTCGATGCAGAAGGTGGCGACTCGCTCTACCCATTCCAGCGTGGCGTCCTGGCGGTCCCGGTCCGGCATGTCGTCTCCTCCTCGAGCTGTGTGCGGCTCGATCACTGTGTCATGCCACGCACCGATTCTCGGGTCGGCGCCGGGGTGGGCGTGACGATGCGGGTTCGGCGCAGGTACCGGTCGAACCACTCGACGGCCAGCGCTATGGCTTCCTCGAGCCCGGGACCGGTGTAGAGGCCGAGCACGTCGTAGGGCAGGACCTCGAGCCGTTTCGGCTCGCCGGCCTTGGCGAAGGCGCTCTGCGCTTCCTCGAGTATGTGGTACGGGTCCCAGCCACCGTTGGCGATCATCAGCAGCGGGGTGGGGGCCAAACGGTCGATGAGCTGCTCCGGTGCGAACGTCAGCAGATGTTCGGCGGAGTCCAAGGTCTTCTCGTTACGGTAGTTCGGAAACATTTCGGCGGCCAGATCCGGTGTGCCCTCGACGTTTTCACCCTGCAGCGTCAGGTGTGGCACCCGGGCGCTGTCATGGCCTTCGTAGCGGCGCTGCCAGTCCTGGTCCAACCGGTCCCGCAGTGTGTGCACACCTGCACGTCCCAGCAGTCGCTCCAGGTACCGCCACCCGTTCCACACGCTCGGGCTTTGCGCCACAACACATTTCACCCGGCGATCCAGCACCGCGGCCTGCACCGCGACCGAACCGCCGACGCTGACACCCCAGATCCCGATCCGATCCGGGGCGACCTCCGGACGGGTCCGCAGATATGACACCGCGCTGCGAAAATCTTCCGCTTGCCGGTGCGGGTAATCCTGGCCGCGAGGCTGCCCCGTGCTGGCGCCGACCGTGCGGTAGTCGATCGCCAGCACTGCGAATCCGGCCCGCACGAAATACGGTGCGAACACCCGCAATGCCTCTTTCACCATCACCCCGGAATGCCCCAGCACCAGACCGGGGACCGGGCCGTCCACCGTGGGCAGATACAGATCGCCCGCGCATGCGGTGCCGAGGCTGTTGAACGTCACCGGCTCTATCTCGAGATCCATCGAAACTCCACTCGTTGCTAGTTATTTCAGTCTCGACTGAAATAACTAGCAATGTCAATAGGGTGGTCGAGATCGAGGACTCGGCTCGGCCGTTGTGACAACGGACGAGACATGCAGTCGGTAGCCAGTGGTGGCTATTTCGCCCAGCATCTGGCTCGGGCGGGGTTCAGGTACCGGCAACCTCACGCAGCTGGCCCGGTCATTCGACGAGTTGGAATGCTGTGATGCCTGTGCTCAGTCGGTGATGCGGTCGAAGTCGATGAGCAGGTGTCGGGGGCCGCGGAAGATCTGGCTTCGCCGATACGGTGGTGGATCGACGACTAGGCGGGGTGTGGCGACGCGGCACTGGAAGATCTCCAGTGCCAGGTTGACTTCCAGTCGTGCGAGCGGACCGCCCAAGCAGGTGTGGATGCCGCTGCCCCAGCCGAAGTGCTTGTTGTCGGGGCGTTGGATATCGAAGCGGTTCGGGTTTGGGAACCTGTTCGGGTCGCGGTTGGCGGCGGCGTAGACCAGGTGCACCGCCGCCCCTTTCGGGATAACTGTGCCGGCGATGTCGATATCGGCGGTGGTGCTGCGGCTGGGGAAGAACTGCACCGCCGCCTGCAGCCGCTGTACCTCTTCGATCGCGCGAGGGAGCAGCTCCGGCCGGCTGCGCAACTGGTCGTAGGACCCGGGGTTACGCAGCAGCGTCATCACATAGTTGGCAATGGTGTTGACCGTCGAGTCATGACCGGCGACAAGCAGCAGCATCGCGTTGGACAACGCCTGCTTGGGAGGCATCGGACCGTCGGGGCCGTTGTCGTGGATCAATTTGGACAACAATCCCTCGCTGGGCTCGCGCTGGAGCTGCTCGATCAAGCCGGCCAGATATCGCGTGAGCGCGTCACGGCTTGCGCGGGCCTTCTCAGCGCGGGCCTTGCTCTGCTCAGTGTCCGCATCCGGGCCCAGATCAGTGCCGGTCAAAAAGTCGTAGATCCAGGCATGGAATGTGGGCTCGTCTGCGAGTGGGATTCCGAGGATCTTGCAGATCACCGTCACCGGCACTGGGTAGGCGTAATCGTCGACCACATCCAACCGGGTCTGGCCACTGGCCTTGATGTCGTCGAGCAGCTGGTTGCACAGCCGCACGATGTCGGGCTCCATGCCGGGGATGACATCGGGTGAATGCGGTGGGCCGAAGTGGCGCATCACCTGCCGACGCGCCCGATCGTGATCGGGGGGATCGGACACGATGATGCTCGGCCGGCGACCGTCGGCGTGCATGTCCTCGGTGCTGGGCTCCGAGTCGGCGCCAGCTGCCAGGGCAGCACCCAGCGGGCTGCGGCTCATATCGGAGCTGACCCGGGGGTCGTGGGCCAGCGCCAGCAGTTCCTGATAGCCGGTGACCACGTACAGGTTGTCGGTCACCTGCGCGACCGGGGTCTGGCGCAGCTCGTCGAAGAACGGGTACGGGTCGGCGCGGTGCTCGTATTTCATCGCCTCCGCCCAGGCTGATGCTGCAGTCATGCTGGCTCCTTGTTCAGTGGAACTCGGCGTTCAGTGGAACTCGGCGCCCCGTGAGGTGGGGTCGTGGCCCGTCAGCACCACGTCGGGAATCTCGGTCGGCACTCGCGGGTCGGGGAAACGGGCCGGCATCGGGGTCGTGTCGGCGGCCTGGTCATAGCCCGGCGGTGGCGGTGGGAACGGCGCCGAGCGCTCGATCATCGCCGCGTAGTACTCCAGCCACTTGCCGTGATCGAACGTCACCGCACCGACGATGCGGCCGCGGCGGCCGTAGGCAGCGGCAAAGCGATAGTCATCAGGCGAACCCTGGGTGAACACGATCTCATCGCCGAACGAGCACACCCCCACACCCTTGATGTTCACCCCGAATTGGCCCGACCAGAACGACGGCAGCGGCAGATGCGGTCGCCGGTCGGTCTCCAGGCTGATCATGTTGTTCGCGGCGACCTGCGCCCCGAACGCGGCGTTGTCCCAATGCTCCATCGAGATGAACTGATACTCATACAGCACATGTGGCTGGCGCGCGACATCCCCGGCCACAAAGATGTTGTCGGTCACCACTCCGTTGATATCGAACGCGCGACAGCCCGCATCGCAACCAACTCCCCAGAAACCGGTGGCCAACCCGGCGCCCTGCAGCCACTCGATGTTGCGGATCGACCCCAATGACGCCACCACCACATCGGCATCAAGCGTGACCCCATCCGACAGCCGGGCGCGGCGCACATGCCCGTCGGCGTCGCCGTCGAGCGATTCCACCGACACGCCGGTGCGCAGGTCGACACCGGCGTCGCGCTGCATCCGGGCGGCGATGTCGCCGATTACCCCGCCCAGCGGTCCCACCAGCGGCCCGCTTCCGCGCTCGGCGACGGTTACCGGCAGCCCCAGCCCGCGGCACACCGAGGCGATCTCCGAGCCGACAAACCCCGAGCCGACGACGAGAACCCGCTTGGGGCCCGCCTGCAGCGCCGCCTGCAGCCGGGCCGCGTCATCGCAGGTGCGTAGCGTGAAGACTCCCTGCAGAGCGCCTTCAGCCGAGTTGAACCATGGTCGTGCCCGAACGCCGGTGGCGATGAGCAGCCGATCGTAGGGCACCGTGTCCCCAGTGGCCAGCAACACCCGCCGGTTCACCCGGTCCAACCCGGTCGCGGCCACACCCAGGCGCCAGTCGGCATCGATGGCCCGTATGCGGGGAAGCTTGGTGTGATCGGCGCGAACCCATCCCGCGAGGACCTGCTTGGACAGTGGTGGGCGGTCGTAGGGCTCGTGTGGCTCATCACCGATGAGGGTCAAAGGCCCGCGGAAACGCCTTTCCCGCAAAGCCTCCGCGGCGCGAAGCCCGGCCAGCGACGCCCCCACGATTACGATGCGGCCCTCGGCCCGAAACTTCGTGACCAGGTCGGCGACCAGGAGCGCGGTGCTCATGGCGCGGGCTCCTGCTGTTCAGGGGTGTAGGTCTCCACCAGGATCGCCTGTACCGGGCACGCCGCCGCCGCCCGCAACACCCGCTGGCGCTGCGAGTCATCAGGGTTGGGGTCGTAGGCCAGCGCCTCCTCACCCAGCAGTTCGAGCACATCCGGCGCCAGCGGAACGCACTGCGCGTACCCCTGACACCGATTCAAATCAACCACAATGCGCATCCCGCAGCTCCTCATTCGGACCTGTTCCGATGTGGCCATTCCCGCTGAACCGCTGCGGGCTGGAAAGCTCGTACGCCCGCAAGGTTGACGTGGTCTCCCGGAAGATGATCACGCCCCGAATTGCGAATGCCGGGTGGGCACCTCACTGAATATCTTCCCAGCATGGCGTCGATGGTGTGGTCGTTCGCCCGCCGAAAACCACCCGCTATATCGAGCCTCTCGTCTACCGAGCCACTGCGACGGCCGCCCACACCGATCCCGACACCTCGGTTCAATCCGGAATACAGGCAAGATCCGACGACGGCACGCAGCCGTCGGCTAGCGCGCTCGAGCCTTTGACCCGGCCATCGAGATCATGCTCGGATTCGGGTGTGCGCAGCGCTCCTGGAGAACCTCGCGCACCTTGCGTGTATCGAAAATCCCGGCGTACACGGTGTGTCGCCAAATCCGGTCTTTGCGCGGCGCGGCCAGGACACCCGGTTCCCACGGAAGCCGACACCCTGTGCTTACTGCGCGTACGTCCTTATAAGTGTCAACGGCGTCGACCTTAGTGATGGCTCGATTGCCGGTGCGTCGGCGGTGTCGAGCGGGATATGCAACGTCGTAGATGCGGAAGTGTGCGTCGACGTCCACGACGCGAACGTTCGGTGATTTGCCGACCTCTGCTCTCGGCAGCTGATGATCTTTGACCTGTTGACTGCACCAAGTCCTTGTCCTTAACGAAGGAGTTGGTGTGGCAGAGAACGAACTTCGCAGTTCCCTGATGAATGGTTTGGTCAGACTCCCTCAGATCGGCTCGGTGGTTGCCGGCCCGGGACAATCCCCTCCCTACGTGTTGCTGGACCAGCACGGGGCGCCAGTGCAGCCGGTGGTCCAATACCTACAAGACCTCGCGCTGAGCGATGTCAGCCCTCTGACCTGCAAGAGCTACGGCTACGACTTGTTGCGCTGGTTCAGGATGTTGTGGCTGCTCGAGATCGAGTGGAACCGTGCGACCGAGGCGGAAGTGTCGCTGATGGTCGGCTGGCTGCGCAGCGCCTCGAACCCACAACGCCACCGCCGCCGGCCAGGCGCGGCGACGGCGGGGACGGTCAACCCCCGAACTGGGAAGCAGATGTTGAAAAAGGGGTACGCGCCGCGGACGATCAACCACTGCCTGTCGGTGATCTGGGGTCTGTATGCCTACCACGCTCACTTCGGCCGCGGGCCCGTGATCAATCCGGTTCCGGAGTCTTCCGAACGTCGTCAGGCCCTCGCCCATCTGAACCCGCTGGCGCCGAAACCTATTGTGCGCCGGGCACGTCTGCGTCAGCGGGTGCCGAAGGCTCAGCCGAGATCGATCCCAGATGCTCTTTGGGACGAGTTGTTCGATGCGATGCGAAACGACCGGGACCGAGCGTTGCTGATGTTCTATGTCTCGAGCGCCGCGCGGGCAAGCGAGCTGCTCGGTGTCGGGATGGACGACGTCGACTGGGGTGGTCTTCGGGTCTGGGTGATCTCGAAGGGCAGCCGGGCCCGGGAAGACATCCCGGCCGACCCGAAGGCTTTCTCCTATTTGGCCGCGTACTTGGAACAAGCTGGCCTGCCGGAGCCTGGTCAACCGGTGTTTCGGACGTTGCGCGGAGAGTCACGGCCTCTGACCTATTCGGCGCTGAGGCGCATCTTGCAGCGGGCTAACGACCGGCTGGGCACGAACTGGACCTGGCACGATCTGCGGCACACCGCCGCAATCCGGATGGTCAACGACCCGAACATGAAAGACACTGAGGTCCAACGGATCCCGCGCCACGCGAGCTTGGCAACGTTGGGCATCTACACGGTGGTTCGAGTCGAGGACATGTTCGACACCATGCAATCGCACTTCGCACGGCCGAAACCGGAAGCCTCGATTCCGGTCGGCTACGACCCGGCCGATTTCAAGGCGGTATTCGGTGTCTGAAGAATCGATCGCCGTCATTCCCGCGACCTCCCGTCGCCGTCGCCCACTGACATATCCAGCGCCGGGGCCGGAGGGCTGTTCTCCTCGGATTCGATCACGCGGGCAACGGGGTTGTCGTCGAGCCGGTGGCAGTGTTCTTGCGAGAGTTGCTCGCGGCGGGGCGGTCGGCGACAACGTTGCGTTCGTATGGGATGGACCTGCTGCGGTGGTGGCGGTTTCTACAGGCGGTCGATGTCGGCTGGGACCGCGCGACCCGAGCCGAGGCCCGCGATTTCAGTTGGTCGACCGCTATCGCATCCAGTGCCGACCGATCCGCGATCTGCTCATCGGCTACCTGCGTGAACGACAGCCGTCTCTGGACTTCGCCAGCATCGACGCGGTCTCGAGGACGCTGGCTGGCCTGTTCTGGGCCCGCATCGAGGCAATGTCTCCCGGCATCGACACCCTGCAGATCCCGACGGAGGTGATGCGCGACTGGAAAGGCAGCCTCGCCACTGTCGAACGCACCACGATCAGCAGCACTGGCGAGCGGATCAAAGTGCCGGTGCCGCGGCTGAACCTGAAAGACGAACTGATGCGAGTGCGGGCCCTCTACCTCGACATCGCGCACTGGGCCGTCGAGGACCCGGCCCGCTGGGGACCATGGGTCGCGCCCTGCCCGATCACCAACGCCGAAATTCAGAAGGCCAAGGAGCGCAAGCACCGCAAGGCTCGAATGGACCAGCGGACCCGCGAACGGCTGCCGGTCCTGCCTGTCCTCGTGGCCACCGTCAACGACCGACGTCTCGCAGCGGCCGGGCTACTGGCCGCAGCACAAACGGCAGAACCCGGGGCGATCATCGACGGGACGCACGGGAAACTGCGAAAAGCTTTTGTTCCCAACGCGATCGGGCGATTCGTCTGGGCCGAGGAGGTCACGACTGGCAAGCGGCGCAACCTGTCCTACGAAGAAGAGGAAGCGTTCTGGGCGTTCGCCACCATCGAGGTCCTGCGCCTGACCGGCATCCGCTGCGAGGAACTACTCGAACTGTCTCACCACAGCATCACCGAATATCGGCTGCCCGGCACAGGCGAACTCGTCCCGCTGCTGCAGATTGCACCATCCAAGACCGACACCGAGCGCCTGCTCCTGGTCAGCCCCGAGCTGGCCGACATACTCAGTACCATCGTGCAGCGCTTACGCAACTCGGACGGATCCATCCCGCTGATCGTTTCCTACGACGTCAGGGAGAGAATCTGGAACCCTCCCATGCCAGTGCTGTTCCAGCGCGGAATCGGCAACGAACGCCGGGCTTACACCCCGACCGCGATCCGCAAGCTGCTCATCAACGCCCTCGCCGCAACCCGGCTCACCGACCCGAACGGCGACCCGCTGACCGTCAGCCCTCACGACTTCCGCAGGATCTTCGTCACCGACGCCATCATGAACGGCCTGCCACCGCATATCGCGCAGGTCATTTGCGGGCACAAGAGCATAGATACGACCATGGGCTACAAGGCCGTCTACCCTGCGGAAACGATTGAGGCGCACCGAGCTTTCATCGCGCGGCGCCGGTCGGTCCGGCCGGGCGAAGAGTACCGCACGCCGACCGACGAAGAGTGGGATGCGTTCCTGTCACATTTCGAGAAGCGGAAGGTGTCGGTCGGGACCTGTGCGCGAGCGTTTTCCACGCCGTGCATTCATGAACACGCATGTGTTCGTTGTTCGCTCCTGAGACCGGACCCGGCCCAACGGGCCAGGCTCGAAGAGATCCACGACAATCTCGAAGCCCGCATCATCGAAGCCAAACGCGAAGGCTGGCTTGGCGAAGTTGAGGGTCTCCAAGTCAGCTACGCCGGCGTCAAGGGCAAGCTCGCCCAGATAGACGCCACGCTCAGGCGAACGGCGACAGGAACCGAGCTCGGCATCCCTATGTTCGGGCCCATCTCCGGACGAGCTTCTACCCCGTGAGATCCCGACCATTGCCGAGTAAAACCTCGGCGTGGTTCGGCACACCTCGATCGGCCTCGAAAGACTGTGGCCGTTTCGAACCGCGCGATATTCGGCAGATCAGTGCGTTCGTCGGCCAGCGCTGCGGCTCTCAGGATCGCGCGCTCCGCGGCATTTCAGTGCTTTCGGGCGGTCCCGGATGTCGATCCGGCGTGCTCGGTGCCGAGGGCCACCTCGCCCGCGCGGCAAGAATGGTCGCCAGTGGTAGCAAGTCCGGTGATCTGCTGACCCTCGCGGACCGGCCCGGTGAGCCTGTCGGATGTCAACGGAGCCACGGGAAGTCCGCGCTGAGGACAGTGGGTCGATCAGGCGTTCCAGACGATCGAATGGTTGTCGGTGGGGTCTGCCACCATGACCCATATGGCGACAACTGATCCCCTGGCCCCATTTCAGTGGCTCAACGCATCCGAGAGCCAAGCGGACCCGCTGGGTGAGGTCTTCAGCGTCGGCTTCTTCCGAAACCTTGACCCGTCGGAGGTGGTGCGCCGCTTCAGCAAAGGCGACGACTCCGGCCAGGAGTCGGACTTCGAAGAGCTCAACGACAGGATGGTCGAGTTCCTCGGCAAGACTGGCGGCGGGCACGGAGGCGGTCACGTGGGCGTGTTTCGGGCCGGTGCATGGAGCATGGCCATCGAACCGGTCGGGTGGTGGATGACTGACCGCACGGCGCTGGCGGAACTATCGCGAGACTGTGAGGTCCTGGCGATCACCATCCACGGCTACGCCGAGCACAGCCTCGAGTACGCGATCGACGGGACGATCGTGACCGGCCACCGACTGTGGTACCCGCATGACCGTTGGGGTTGCGCCCCCGACCGGCTCAACGACTACATGCGCGAGCTGGGCATGGAGCTGGACATGACCGACGATGACCCTATTTATGACGTCGATGAAGACGAGCGCGACTCCGACGCCTGGCACATCAGCGTCAGCACCGGCGTGCCGAGAGCCTTCGCCCTGGCGGCGAAGGTCACTGGAGTGTCGTTCACGGCAGACATGCTGGACCAGCCCCTGCTCATCGGACCTATCGCCTACCGATGGTCACCTCCCGACCACACCACCGCTTGACCCGGTGCGCTTGCTGGTACGACCGGTGAAGTCGTAGAACGCATCTCGGTCCGCTCGACATCCACCTCAACGACCGTCGGGTGAGCGCGCTATGCGGCATTATCGGATGTCTTTCTCGAACGGTCCCGGCACAGGCCACGGGCAGTGCGGAGCCTGAGGCCGACTCGTCACCGGTGCCCGAGGTCCACTGTCAACCCTGAAACGGATCGAAAACGTGTTCTATCATCGGTTCCGTCAACGACTGATGAGCGAAAAGGAGTGGTCGAATTGGCTGATGAACAGGTGGACCCGACAGCGGACGAAGACGCGTACGACGTCAACTTGGAGGAACCTGTCATCGACTCTGCTGTGCCGACCACTTGGCAGGAATTCGCCGAGGATGCCCGGACAGGGCAGTCCGCCGTGGTCATAGAGGGGTTCGGGAGCGTCACTCTCCCGGGGGCGGCCCGCTTCACCGGGTAGACATTGTCACTCGTCTTGGATCGCCACGCCGCCCGCATCGGGCGGGATTTCGACCTGCTGCACTTTCTCTGGGTAACGCGCTATTCGGCATTCTCGGACGTTCCACGCGGACGCCAACGGCCCGAGATAGCCTCGGGCCGTTGATCTTCGGACTGTGCATCTGTCCGCCGGCCCCGGATGGCCACGGCCAGTAGGTCTTTGACCGCCAATCGCTGGCCGGTCCGGTCAGCGCGACCAGCGGCAAGACAGGACGTTTCTGCTGCTCTCGCCAACCCTCCGGCGGCGAGGGAGCAGCTACTCTCCTCGCCAAGGCAAGCCGTTCAACGCGAACACGGCCTTGCCCTGCTCCAACACGCTCACGACCATCTCGGCCGGTGCCGGAGCGAACATGTCCACCACCTCGAGCTCCGCACCTCGCCGATCATGGTCGAGAACGTATGCCCGCCGACCATTGTCGAACTGCCGCAACATGCCCGACGGCCACACGTCCGGCCGAGCGCCCTGACAGCACAACAGCTGGCCCCGCCCCTCCAGATACTCGCGGACAGCGAGCAGGCAGCTCAGGTAGTCATCATCAACCGACCCGAACGCGCCGTGACCCACCAACTCCACCCGCGCCACCGACGGCTCACCCAGACGAAGCACGACCGGCCAGAGCACGCCCGCGGAATCAACCGCCGTCAAGTTCACAACCTCCGACATCCCACTCCCATCATCGCCGAGAATGCTACGCAAACCGATCCTTGACCGGCGTCCGCTCATCGGCATGAGCGTGCGTTCGGGAGACGCCGGGATGGGCATGGTCAGTTAGTTCAGAGAAGCCTGCATCCGATGCCCGATGCTCAACATCAATCCGAAGATGTTGCCGCGGCTGGCCGAGATCGAAGCTGACCTGGTTGGGCGGCGAGTACGCGCCTAGGGGACAGCCGCGCGGGACGGGCACAAGCGTGTCCGTCCCGCACGGAGCGCCAGGTCATCCAAGCGGGGGCAGCCACGAAACTGCATTGTGAGCAAAGCTCTGCTTGACCGGCACCATGTTGCCGTGATCATCCAGGGCTGTGATCGTGACGCCCACCAAGCCGGCTTCATCCCCCTTGGACGCAACCGAAGAACCGCACTTCGGACAGAAACCCCGGCAGATCTGCGGGAACGTCTCGAACCAGGTCGGCTCTCCACCCGGACCGATCCACTCGAAACTTTCTTCCGGAAAAGACACCCACGACATCACCGGCGCACCCGAAAGCCGCTGGCAGTGCCCACAAGAGCACAGATGCGGGAAGTCCGGGTCGCCGGGCGCGGAAAACCGAATATAGCCGCAAAGACATCCGCCGTTCACATCGCTCCTTGTCGTTAAGCACCATGCGTCGTTCATCCGAGACCCACGCGTTTCGGTCCACGGCTCCGAAAGCTCCTCGCCGTCAACGGCTCCGGGCAGGCACCGCCACTCTGTCACGCTGTCGTTCGCCACCGTGGAGGGACCGCGAAGTTGCCAGTCGTGGACTCCGATAGCCGGGCAGAAGTGGAACAGGTTGTCGCGCTGCTGATTGGCGGATACCGCGTTCCGGAAGGCCCGCCCTGCGGCATGAGCGTGCAGCCCGGCCAGGCGGGTTGCGGGAGTTCAGTCAGCGTTGGGCTGCTGGTGGCCGTGGTCGAGGCGGGTCCCCGACCGATCGAGCACAGTGACGTCTTTGCCCGATGCTGTCCACACCAAGATTCCGAAGTCGTACCAGGACACGTCGAAGTCGGCGTCACCGATCATCTGTTCTGCGCGATCGCTTTCATCGAACTCGACGGTGAACGCATCTCCCGGGCGCAGCCAGTACTCCTCAGCCCATGGCTCGAGACAAATCATGAACAGCTTGTCCGTGTGCGGGTTGTTGAATCTGATCTTGGGCATGGCCGAAGCGTATTGGGGCGGAGAGTATGCCGCAGCCCTCGCCAGCTGCGATACAACCCGGCGATACACCAGATCCGGCATCAGTCCACATCGAGTAGGTCAGAATGCACTCAACTCGGCAATATGGTGTGTTGCCGACGTGAGATGACCTCTGCCCGTTGATCTTCCGAAGACCCGCGCGGCCCGCTCCGGCTGCGCGGGTCGCGACATTACAGAGCATCCTGACAGGCATTTCGGCCATATGGTTCCCGAGAAATTTCCCTGCGGCGACTTGTCCGGTCTGAGCCCTCGCCACGATGGGTGCCGGAGTCGTCCGTCGCTGGTCCACTCGGTGAAGGACACCTCACCTGCTCGGGCCGGACGAAGATCGCGTCCGGGGCATCGGCCTGGACGGTGGGTGTTTTGCGTTGCAGCGTGGCCTGGAGGTCATCCAGGGCGGCCCGTCTGGTCGAACTGGGGCAGGTCAGCGCCCCCGCACGACAGGCCTGTGCTCGTAGCGCTGGTGTATCGTCGCCGCGGTTCAGCCGCTGGTTATGGCCGCTGTCTCGATTGTCATCCCGGCCGTGCGCAGCCGTGTGGCGAGCGTGTCGCCCATGGCGGTGGCCGGTGTGAGAACTCCGGCGCGATCGGGGATCCTGTGCCTGTCGAAAGCCAGGCACAGGCCGCTTTCGGCGAGCATGACCGCGGTCGCTTGATACCCGGGATCGCCGTCCCCGGCGAACGTGGCGAGATACTGTGTGCCCGCGGAAGTCCGGGTGTAGGTGGCGGTACGGAACCATCCTGTGGCGCGCGCCTTTTCGTCCGGTCCGGTGCCCGGTGCGGGCAGCACGCGATCGAGCAACCGGCGTCCGGAGCTCGATCTGGACAGCATCGCCACCGCGCCCATACCGGCTACCACGGCTGCCGCGGTGGCGCCCGCGATCAGCGGGGCGGTGGGCGAGGCGCCCGCGTCCAGGACCTCCCGGTAGCGGAAGTCCGGCCCGTAAGCCCACCCGAGCAGCCCGTTGCTGCGTCGGACGATCTTCGTATTGTGCGGCGCCATAACGAATGTGGTGACCCAGCCTTCCAGATCCGGGGCGATGGTCTTCGCGCGTGCGAAGGCGTGGTCGGACGGGCCGACGCGGGGTTCGCGCGCTCGGTCGGGACTCAGCGAGTACGGATCCGTGATTGCCGTGCGCGCGGCGGAGTCCACGGCGATCGTCTCCCACATCGCGCGCGCGGAATCCACCGTTCCACCGCTGACACCGCCCTTCATGGTCGCTATCAAGGTCGTCGTCCCCAGCTCGCCGGCGTTGTCCGCGGCGGCGGCCCGATGCAGCAGGTAAACGCTCAGATCGGAGGGGATCGAATCGAATCCGCACGAGGTCACGATCTTCGCACCGGTGGCGACCGCCAGCTCGTGGTAGCGGTCGATCGCGGTGCGGGTGAATATCGACTCGCCGGTGAGATCGGCGTAGTGGGTGCCCTGCTCGGCACACGCGGCCAGCAACGGTAACCCGTACCGCTGATACGGGCCGACAGTGGTGAGCACGGCGGTGGTCCGGGCGGCGAGCGCACCGAGCGCGCTGGTGTCATCTGCGTCGGCTGTGATGAGTTCCCACTGCACTGCGGCTGGTCCCAGCCGGTCGCGCAGCGCACTCAATTTTCTCGGCGACCGCCCCGCCAGCGCGATACGCGCGCCTTCGGGCGCGGCCTGTGTCAGATACTGCGCTGTTGTCTGCCCGACGAAACCGGTCGCGCCGAACAGTACGAGGTCCAGCTCGCGATTCTCGGTCATAGTGAACCTGCTTTCGATGTGGAGAGTGGCCACCGGTCGGGGTGGCTCGGGTCACGGCGTCGTGAGGGCGGCGGGCGGCCGATCACGGGTGGCGCGCAAGGTCGTCGAGGCGGTAGCGATGAGCGCGATCGACAAACCGCCGGCGACGATCGCGGGAAACATCCGCCATGGACCACCCGGTCTTGACGATGCTGTAGGGCACGACGGTGGTCGCCGCCGCGATCGTGCCGAGAACGACCGAGACGAGGGTCCCCCGAGACCGGGCTGCGGATTCATCGTCACGACACCGCTGCTGCGTGGGGTGAGGCAGACGGTGCAGTAACCGGTTCGGGGCGGTAGCGGTGGTGCGGAAAGTATCACTCGCGCTCTGAGACGGCGGCCCGGCGCTGCGGCTCGGGGTCGACGATTTCCTCGGCGGAGGGTGCGGTGGCGGGATCGGTGAGCCATTGCAAGGCGACGCCGATCAGTAGCGAGTAATAGTGCGAGCCGGCCGCGTGGATCGCCGCGTCGCTGTCACGGCCTTCCTCCAGGCCGGCGAAGGCGCGGGCCAGTCCGATCCGGGCCTTGTGGCCGCGGTCGGCGAGTGCGCTACGGATCTCCTCGTTGCCGGCGGCGAGTGCGACGGATTCGAAGTTCACCGACCACAGATCGGGGTTGGCGCGGACCGAGTCGATGACCCGCCGCCACCGCTCGACCGGTGACGCGATCGACGCATCGGCGATCGCGCCGAACATCATGTCGCCCCAGTCGCCGTTGAGCTGGAACAGCGCGAGGTTGAGCAGCGCTTCCTTGGAGCCGAAGTGGTAGTTGATCGAGGCCTGGTTGACGCCGCTGGCCGCGACCAGGTCGCGGACCGAGGTGCGCGCGTACCCGCGGCGGAGCAGGCACTGCCGCGCCGCCTCGAGCAGCCTGTCCTTGGTTGTTCGTTTCCCGGTGTTCATGTTGCGCACATCATACCCGATTGCTAAACGTACGTACGTTTCATACGATCGTTTATGTCATTCGTTTAATACGATCGTTTACATCGGCGGCCCCGCTCATCCCTCTGCGCTCGGCCGCGAAAGGTGGCCGGTGATGTCTCGACCCAGGCACACATCCTTCGACCCGCCCGTATCCCGCCCGCCTTCCGGGCACGCCGAGCAGGCCATGCGCATCCGGTCGGTGTCGTGCACCTATCCCGGTGACGCGGGCCCGGTGCACGCCCTGCGCGGGATCGACCTCGACATTGCCCGCGGCTCGTTCACCTCGATCATGGGACCGTCGGGTTCGGGAAAGACCACGCTGCTGCACTGCGCGGCCGGGTTGCTTCCCGTGACCGAGGGCCAGGTCGAACTCGGCGAGCACCGGCTCGCCGACCTGAATCAGACCGAGCTGACCGAATTGCGGCGCCGGGAGCTGGGATTCGTGTTTCAGGAATTCCACCTGCTCGCCGCGCTGACCGCCGCCGAGAACGTCGAACTGCCGCTGCGCCTCGACGGCCGCCGCGCCGATCGGGAGTCGACGATGCGGTTGCTCGAGCGTGTCGGGCTCGGCGCGCGGGCCGCGCACCGCCCGGACCAGCTCTCCGGCGGGCAGAAGCAGCGGGTGGCGATCGCGCGGGCGCTGGTCACCGCACCACGGATCGTGTTCGCCGACGAGCCGACCGGCGCGCTGGATCTCCGCAGCGCCCGGGAGGTGCTGGGCCTGTTGCGTGGACTCGCCGATGCCGGGCAGACGATCGTCATGGTCACCCACGATCCCTCGGCCGCCGCCTACTCCGATCAGGTTCTTTTCCTGGCCGATGGCCTGCTCGCCGACCGCCTCACCCGGCCGTCGGCTCAGGAGGTCGCCGCCCGGATGGCCACGCTGGTCGAGTACGCCGAATCCGGTCGTCGTTCCGGTGAGGTGCGGTGATGTTCCTCCTCGCCGTCCGGTCGGTTATCCGTCGTGGTGCCGCCGTATTCGCTACCGCGCTCATCGCGTTCGCGGGCGCCGTGCTGGCGACGAGCATGGCCGCTGTCTTCGCGACCGGGATCGCGACCGGCACCGTGGCGGCCGATCGCGGTCTGCTGACCCAGTTCGCGGCGATCCTGGGGGGCTGGGTGTTGTGCATCGTCATCTTCGCCGTCGTCACCACCGTTGCCGTCGGCATGGACACACGCCTGGAGGAGGTCCGTGGCCTGCGCCTGATCGGCGCCACACCGGCGCAGGTCCAGCGCATGGTCGCGCTGGAATCGGCCACCATCGGAGTATCGGCCGCGCTTCCCGCCCTGGCCATCGGATATCCCGTCGGTGGGTTGCTGATAGTGCTGATGCGGCGAGCCGGACTGGTCGATCCGGCGACGTCCTATGCTCCGGGCTTGGCGGCGCCGCTGATCGCCACAGCACTGGTCGTCGCCGCCTGCCTCACCGGCGGGTACCTCGGTTCGCGCCGGGTTGCCGGCGGCAGCCCCGTCGATCCGGCTCCGGGCGGGCGGGCGCGAGCACGCCGCGGACGGGCCCGGCCGCTGCTGGCGCTCACCGTATTGAGCGTCGGGGTAGGTTCCTCGGTCACCGCGTTCGCCGCCGGACCCGACAGTGTGCTGGCGACCGCCGCGACCGGACCCGGATGCGTCCTCATCGCCACCGGATTCGCTTTGCTGGCAACGGAATCGCTGCATCTGGCCGAGATCTGGACACGCCGGCTCATCCCGCGCTCGCGGACCGCGGGCGATCACCTCGCCCGGATCAATGTGCGTACCGACCCCGAACGCATCCGCCCCATCGCCATGTTCGTGACCCTGTTCGTCGGCATCGCCGCCGGGACCCTGAGCATGCAGTCGATCGAGAACACCACCCACCGCGCCACGTCGGGAACCGGCGCCATGATCGCTTCGATCAACTATGTCGTCGTCGGGTTCATCGCGGCATTTCTGGCCGTTGCGCTGGTCAACAACATGATCATCTCCATCGGGCGGCGGCGGGCCGAATTCGCCACGATGAACCTGATCGGCGCCACCGGTACTCAGATCCGCAGCATGCTGACCCGCGAGGTCACCCTCGCGCTGATCGTCGGCCTGATCGGCGGCTGTGTGGGAGCGATCGTCGCGGTACTGCCGTTCGCGATCGTCAAAACCGGCAACCCCTGGCAATCCGTTGCCCCGGTGCCCTACCTGATCGCGGTCGTCCCAGCCGTAATGACGACGATGCTCGTCACCCGGCGACTGGGCCGGCGACAGAGCACCCTCGCCCTCACCGAATCAGCCGGACCGAACGCGTGAGTCCCGCTCAGCGCGTATCGGATACGCGCGGCACAACCTGGAAAGCAGAGAAGTTGAGCAGTGAAATGAAGGTTCTCGCGGCCGGAGCCGCCGCAGCGAAGCGTGCCGCGGGATTCCGGCAGGCGGGCGGTGAGAATGGCGCGATGGACGAAAACACCATGCGCGCTCAGCAATTGCCGCACCGGACCCCGAAAGCCGATATCGGCTCACGGTGTGGAGGGTTCGCGGGATGAGCCCGGTCGACAGCGGCGGCGGGTTGAGCGCCGAACAGGATGCGCGGCTGCGGGAAAGCATCGGTCGCCAGACCTTGCTCACGACCTTGGGCATCCGGGTCGCTGCCCTCGAACCCGGCCGGGTCGTACTGGAGCTGCCCTTCCGCGCGGACCTGTGCCAGCAGAACGGGTTCGTCCACGTCGGGGCCATCACGACGCTGGCCGACTCGGCGTGCGGCTACGCGGCGATGTCGTTGCAGCCGCCCGACTGCGACATCCTCACCGTCGAATTCAAGGTCAACCTCCTGAGACCGGCTGTGGGACAGCGCTTTCACGCCACCGCCACGGTGGTCCGCGCGGGCCGGACCCTCACGGTCTGCGCTGCCGAGGTGGTATCCGAGGGCGACGATTCCCGGCCGATCGCGCTCATGCAGGCGACGCTGATGGCGATGCCTGCTGCCTAACCGGGTGAACGGCCTTGCCGCGCACCCGGTTTGGCCTGTGAGCGCGTGCTCAGGCGGCCGGCAACGGGAACCGCACGCCGCTGAGCCGTTCCGACAGTTCCCACAGCAGGCGGCCGGTGCCGGCGTCGAGGGCAGCCGGTGCAAGTCGCACCGGCTTCGGCGCGCCACGTAGTTCGGCGATACCGCGCGGCCCGAAGAACTGCCCGCCTTCCACACCGGGCGCGGTGGCCGCGTACAACTGGGGTAGTGAGCCCCGGCCGGGGGCCTGCGCGAGCGGGGCGAGCAGGTGGCCGAAGAGCAGTTTCACCATGCCTTCGGGCGAGCTGGTCTGCAGATTGGTGGCGGTGTAGCCGGGGTGGGCGAGCAGGCTGCGCACGGGGCTGTCCGCCGCGGTCAGCCGCCGGTGGAGTTCCCATCCGAAGACCGCGTTGGCGAACTTCGATTGGTTGTAGAAGCCCTTGGGGGAGTACTTGTGCTCGCCGGTGAGGTCGTCGTGGAACAGGCGCCCCTGCCGGTGATCGATCGACGTCACCGTGACCACGCGGGGCTCGTTCCCGGCCGCGAGGAGATCGAGCAGCAGGCCGGTGATTGCGAAGTGCCCGAGGTGGTTGGTCGCGAACTGCAGTTCGTGGCCTTGGGCGCTGAGCGTGCGCGGCGGCGCCATGATTCCGGCGTTGTTGATGAGCACATCCGGGCGCGCATCGCCGGAGCGCAAGCGATCGGCGAAGGCGCGGACCGAGTCCAGGTCGGCCAGGTCGAGGTGGCTTACCTCCAGGCGGGCGTCCGGCTGTTCGGCGGTGATCGCCGAGACTGCCCGGTGGCCCTTGGCCTCGTCGCGGACGCCGAGGATCACTCGCGCGCCCTTGCGTGCGAGCGCCCGGGTGGTCGACAGCCCCAGGCCACTGTTCGCGCCGGTGACGACGAATACTCGCCCGGTCTGGTCGGACATCTGCGCTGGGGTCCAGTCGGGATCTCTCATGTGACACATGGTGGTGCACATGGCACTTAGTGTCAACAATGCTTCTAAGTGTCATCGGAGGCGTCGGTTGTAGGATGGGCGCATGGCTGACCGACCCGAACCGAGCCTGGCCGAGCGCAAGCGTCAGCTCGTCGCCGACGAACTGACCCGAGCGGCGCTGGATCTGTTGGCGGAGAAGGGATTCGACGCGGTCACAATCGACGACATCGCGGGCGCGGCGGGCGTGTCCAAGCGGACGTTCTTCCGGTACTTCGCCTCCAAGGAGGACGTGGTCGTCCAGTTCCTGGCCGAGATGGGCGCAGGTATGTGCGCGGAGCTGTCGGGCCGCCCCGGGAACGAGCCGCCCTCCGTGGCGTTGCGGCACACCGTCTGGTCCGCCGTCGACGCCTGTGCGGGCCATGCCGAACACGCCCGGCGCGTGGTGGGGTTGATTCTGGGAACCCCCGCCCTGCTCGCCCGCTTCCTGGAGCGCCGGGCCCGCTGGCGTGACGACCTGGCCGCGGAGCTGACTCGTCGGCTGGGCCTCGATCCGGCCGATCTGTACCCGCAGCTCGCCGCGGGCATCGCCCTCAGCGCCTTCGATACCGTGCTGCAGCGGTGGAGCGCCGATCCGGGCGCGGACCCCGCCACATTGACCGAGCGGGCCTTCGCGGTCGTCGCACCGGCGCTGGACGCCGTCGCGTGAGGTCCGCAACCCTGCCGGTCGATCGGCAATTGGGTTGTGTGTTGTTGCGGGGTGTCGGGATACTGCGGCGGTGATTGCAATGCCGCGGCAGCTTCGCCCTCGTGCCCTGGTGCCCGGAGATCTCGTCGTCATCGCAGCGCTGTCCGGGCCACTCGAGGTCAACTACGCGCCCGGCCTCGAGCGGGCGATCGTCGTGCTCGAGCGGATGGGATTCCGTGTGCGTGTCGCGCCGCTGCTCCAGGTGGGACAACGTCATTGGTGGCACGCGGCCGCACCCGCGGAAATCGCCGAAGAGTTCAATTCGCTGTTGCGCGATCCCGAGGTGCGCGCAATCATCGCCCACGACGGTGGCACGACGGTGCTCGGGTATCTCGATCTGATCGACGTCGAGGCGATCCTCGCCGACCCCAAACCGATCCTCGGCTACAGCGATATCTCACTACTGCATCTGGTGCTCTACGCGCGCACGGGCCTGGTCGGATTCCACGCCGACCTCGCCACACCGGGACTCGGCGAAGCCTGGCAGGCCGCCCCCGCGGCGCGCAGAACAGAACTCGAGAAGCTCTACTCGACGTTGCTCACCAGTCCGGAACCGATCGGTGTGCTGGCGGCCACCCCGTCGTGGGAGTGCTGGCGTCCCGGCCGGGCCGAAGGCCGTCTGATCGGCGGGTTGCTCAACCGCATGACGCTGGCACAGGCGACGCGTTACGCACTGCCGCTCGAATGGTTCGACGGCGCGATCCTGTTCTGGGAAGAGATGGGCAGCCACGCGATGCATGTGTGGAGTTATCTGCAGGTGCTGCGGCACAGCGGTATCCTCGACCGGATCGCAGGCATGGTCGTGGGCGTCCCGTGCGAGATCGCCGGACTAGAGGCAACCGGCGCGTCTCCTACCCTCCCCGAGATCGTCCTCGACATCCTCGGCGACCGCGATATTCCGGTCCTGGGCAACGTCGAGTTCGGCCACGCCGGCGCGAATCTGCCGATGCCCGTCGGCATCCGCGCCGCCCTCGATGCGCAGCGGCGAAGTCTGTCGCTACTCGAACCGGCCGTAGGTCCGCTCACAGGAGCTCGCTGATACTCCACAGCGCCAGCGCCTTGTCGGCGTAGGCGCCGTCCTCCTCGGTGCAGCCTTCGACCAGGATCGCGAGCGGCTCGGGGAATCCGAACGGCGCCAGGCGGAGGTTCAGCGGCCGCCAATTCCCCGTGGGGATATCGGTATTCGCGGTCAGTTCGACGAATGTCGTGGTCAGCAGATAGCGGGAGCCGCTGCGCCGCAGATTGCGCAATGCCTGCCCGATATCTTCGAAACTCAAGTGCACCAGGCAATCCCGGCATAGTACGGCATCCGCTTCGGGTAGCGGGTCCGCGGTGAGATCGAGCACGCGGAACTCCCGCTTGCCCGCGCTCGCGTACCGCTGCGTGTTCTGCTCCACCAGCTCGGCGACGATATCCGCGCCGATGTACCGTTCGACGCCGAGATCGACGCCGCTGAGCCAGCCGAAGTCACCGCAGGGCAGATCGAGCAGTGTGCGCACACCGAAACGACTCAGCAGCTCCGGAAGCCCGGCGCAGAGTTGCCGGGTCTGTGCGAGTTCGGAACCCGGCCCGGAGACCGAGCCCGAACTCCACAGGTTGGACCGGAAGATATGGGTGAACCGCTCCCGCGGATTCATCCTCTCGAGAACCTCGGCGTCTCGCCGATAGTTGCGCTGCGCCAACGTGATCGGCCGTTCGTCCATGAACGCCACGATACCGATCCCGGGCCCGGCGCCGACCCGCTGCGGACGTGCCGCCGGCCCGGATCAGCCGGTCGGCAGCTGGGCCTGGATCCCGTCGAGGATGATCTTGAGCCCGAGATCGAATCCGCCGTCGAAGTCGGCGTCGTCGAGGCGGGCATGCCGGTGCAGCGTCGGGTAGCGGTCGGCGTGCTCGGCGATGTGGCGCTGGGCCTGATCACGGAGCCGGGAGTCGTCGGCGGGATCCCGGATCCAGGAATGCCAGCTGTTCTCGGTGGTGGCGAATCCGTGGGTGTAGTCGGTGAGTGCGCTGACCGCGGCGACCAGCGCCGGGCCGGTGAGGCCGGCTCCGACCAGGTCGGTGTAGGTGCGTTCGGAGCGGGCGAGTGCATTGGGCCCGAGTAGCGGGCGGGTCCCGATCAGGACCGGCATCCAGGGATGGCGCCGCATCAGCCGCCGGAAGTGACGAAGCCGGACGGTGAGCGCGGCGCGCCAATTGGCCGCACCGGACGCGTCCAGGGGCACTTCGTCCAGCACGGCATCCAGCGCGAGGTCGAGCACATCCTCGCGGCCGCGGGCGTATTCATACAGCGACATCACGCCGGCGTCGAGCCGAGCGGCCAGCCGGCGCATCGAAAAGCCTTCCACGCCTTCGGCATCCAGCAGTCCGACGGCTGCGGTGACGATCCGCTCCCGCGACAGTCGTGGCTTGCGGGGCGGCGGCTGTTCCTCGAACCAGACTCCGCGGCGAGGCCCGGACATGCGCACTCCTTCCGTACGGCGTACTGGTAACCGTACAGCTAGCTTGGCGAGGGCGTACAGATCGAGTCGATGAGGAGTGACAGCTATGGCCGAAGCGGCAATGCAATGGGTGCGTGACTATGCCTTACTGGCGTTGCGCATCAACCGGCTGGCGGGCGAGGCTTCTGCGTTTCCGCTGCTGGACTACCGGGGGCCGCACGAGTGGCGGGCGCAGGTCGAAGCGGAGCGCCCACCGTCGGCGGACCGGCTGGTAGCCGCGGCGGAGCAGCTCTCGGGCGCATACCCTTTCGCTGCCGATCGCGCGGCTTACCTTGCGGCACAGGTTCGTTCGATGCGGGCAGTCGCAAGCCGGTTGCGCGGCGACGATATTCCGCTGCGGGACTACGCGACCCGATGCCTGGGGCTGGAGATCGACTGGCTGCCGGAATCGGAATTCGATGCCGCGCACGCGCAACTGGACGCCGCGCTACCGAACGGGCCCGGCACCCTGGCCGAGCGGCTCGGCTCCTGGAAGCATGCCCACCACCTGCGACAGCCGGACCGGCTACCGACTGTCGTCGCGTCGGCGATCGCCGAAACGCGAGCCCGGACACAGGAATTCGTGCCACTACCGGAGGAGATCGTCGACTGCCAACTGGTCTCCGGCGTCTCCTTCCGCGGCGCAGGGTTGCACCACGGCGGTGTGCGATCCACCATCCTCGTCAACCGCGACCTCCCCTTCAATCTGGCCGATCTGCTCGCGCTGGTGGCCCACGAAGGGCACCCCGGGCATATCGCCGAACAGGTGCTGAAGGAGCGCCATCTGGTCCGGGACCAGGGGCTGGGGGAAGCGCGGATCAAATTCCTGCTCTCGCCGCAATTCGCGCTGAGCGAGGGGCTGGGCCAGTGTGCGCAGGAGCTGCTGTTCCCCGGCGACCTGGCCCAGCGCTGGCTCACCGACAATATCTTCCCCGACCACGAAATCCGTTCGGACGGCAGCGATTTCGCCGCCATCCACGAGGCGCAGAACATCCTGTGGGGAGTGTGGGGAAATGCCGCCTTCCTGGCCGCGGCCGGGCGCCCGTTCGACGAGATCGCGGACTACCTGGCGCGCTGGGCGCTGCTCGGCGATACTGAGATCGCGGCGGCCCGCCCCCTGGTCGTCGAGGCGAACCCCTACCTTTTCGGTTACTACCACGGCTGGCGGCACGTGCGAGCATGGCTCGATCACCCCGACCGGACGCGCCGGCTGCGGCGACTGCTCACCGAGCAACTGGCTCCGGCCGCACTCACCGGCAACTGAACCTCGTCCGGACGCGGCCGCCGAGTGCGCGGACAACCCGGCACCGGACCGCCGGACTCCTTGCGGGCCAGGCGGTCCGGCCTGGTGGGTCGGCGCGGCCGCGTTCGTCGAATCCGGTTACTCGCCGACGTCGATCACCGCGGTGTTCTGCCCGGCGACCAACTGCCACCGCCCCTCCTCCTTGACCGCGATGAGCAGCGGCGTGCTCTCGAGTTCGTCTTCGAGAAGTTCCCCGTCGATCGTCGACCATCGGCGCTGGCGCACTTTGACGGCCGCGACGTCGGGGCGGATGAAGACCACGTGGACAACCTCCAGGGTTGTTTTCGCGCCCTGCATCGCGCCCGGTAGTACCTTGCGTGAGAACGCCGCGATCGCGTCGCGGCTGAGCAGGTTCCGGCCGCCGCCTGTCGTCCAGATCGCATCGTGCCGGAACAGACCGATGAATTCCTCTGCGAGCTCGTTCATTTGAGAATGCTCGATGGTGGCGGCGATCTGCTCCAGGGCCTCGATGTCGGCCGCGCGGGTCTGTGTGTCGATCTCTGGTGTGCTCATGAAGACGATCATTCAACCTAAACAAATATTGAGGTCAAGTAGTCGGTCCCGCACGGTGCGGGAGGTCATCGGGCGAGAATGATGGTGGTCAATGCCGCGACGGCGGTGTCGGTGGTGGTGGTGCCCCGGTTCAGTTCTGTGGCAATGGCTTCGGCCGCGCCGAGTGCGCCGACGCAGTGCAGGCGTAGTGCCGTCCGGGTCCGGCCGGAGTGTGGGGCCAGGGCTTCGGCCATCAAATCGGTATAGCCGTCGTACATTTCGCGCTGGATCGCCTCCATTTCCGGATCGCCCTTCAGGGCCGCGGAGACGGCGGTGAACTCCGGCATGTCGGTGGCGCAGGCGAAGTACGCGGCGCTGATGACCTTCGCGATCTCCGCGGCGTGCGGCGGGGCCTGGTCCAGTGCCTGCGCGGTGGCGGCCCGATGGCGCTCCTCGAGCCGCCGGTAGAGCTCGAGCAGCAGACCGGGGCGGGTGCCGAAGTGGTCGTAGACGATGGGCCTGCTCACCTCGGCCGCCTCGGCGAGGGTGGGCAGCGTCAGCCCGTCGGCGCCGTCGGCGCGCACGATCGCCAGCGCCGCGTCGAGCAACTGCTCGCGCCGGGCCTGCTTGGACAGGCGGGTCGGTGTGGTGGCCATCGTCCTCCTCTTGTGTTCTCCCGTGAGTCTAGCTACAAAATGTAGGCTACAAAATGTAGGTTATCTGGAGATCGGGAGGACATGCATATGGACCAGCGGAAATCGGTTCTGTTCCTGGGCGGTTCGGGGCAGGCGGGCTCGGATACCGCCGCGCACCTGCGGAGGTGGCATCCGCAGTTGCCGCTGACCCTCGCGGGCCGGAATCCGGAACGCGCGCAGCGGGTGGCCGGCGCTCTGGGCGGCGCCACCGCCGTGACCGTGGATCTGACGCGCGGTGACCTCGGACTGCCTGCCGGGCAGGATTATTCGGCGGTGGTCGCGACACTGTGGGACAGCAGGCTGAACGGGCTGCGCTTCGCGCAGGACCACGGTGTGCCGTACGTCAGCCTGTCCAGCGGCATGATCGACATCGCGCCGGAGATCACCGCCGGTGTGCAGCGACCGGTCGCGCCGGTGCTGATGGCCAGTCACTGGGCGGCGGGCGTCGTCATGCTCGCGACGCTGCGCTGGGCCGGGGGGTTCGACCGGGTCGACACCATCCGGATCGGCGCGATACTCGACGAGAAGGACGCGGGCGGACCGGCCGGGCTCGCGGATCTGGAACGCTGGTCCGAGGTCACCTCGGCCGGGTACGCGCGGCGCGACGGCGTATTCGCCTGGGTCGGCGCGGCCGCGGCGCAGGTGCAACTGCGCAGCCTCGACGGCACGGCGGTCACCGGCCAGTCCATCCCGACGCTTGATGTGCCCGGTCTGGCGTTCGCGACGGGCGCGCCGAACGTCGAATTCGCCTTCGCGGTCGGCGAATCCGCGGGTTCGCGCCGTGGCGAGGGGCCCTCTGTCGAGGTTCGGATCGCGCTCGAAGGGGTGGGTCCGGCGGGTGCGCCGCTGCGGGTCGACCGGTATGTCGTCCACCCGGGCGGCCAACGCCCGCTGACCTCACTCGGCCTCGCTCTGGGTATCGAACGACTGCTCGGGCTGCGCGGCAATGTGGTCGCGCCCGGCATCTACACCCCGGAGGCGCTGCTCGATCCGGCTCATGTGGTCGAGCAACTGGCCGAGGTGGGGACCACCTTCGTCGACGCACCGCCGGGGCATTGAGGACGACGCTCACCGCTGCGGTGGCGTCCACACTCAGAGTGCGTGCGATAGGCAGGGCCGGTTGCGTCGCCAGGGCATGCAAGTACCTCAACATCCTCAATTCGGTGCGGGCTGCTCGGCTGCCGCCGCCATGATCAGTCGGCGTGACAGATCTGGAACATGTTTCCTTGGACCATCAGCCGTCGGCAGTCTCACGATTGGCGACGCGGCAGTCGACGGCGAGTCCACTTGCATGGTGCAGAGAAGTTGTTGCATCCCTTATGATTTCGGTAGCGAGCGTGGGGTTTGCTCGATTCGGCGTGAGGGGTAGCAGTGTCTGAACAGTCCGGTGATTCGCTGGAGGGGCGGGTGTCGCTGTCGGCTGCCGTCGATGCGCTGCGTGCGGAGCTGACCCGCACTTGGGAAGGCGCGCAGTCGGAGACAGTGCGGTTCAAGCCGACGGCGGTGGAGCTGACGCTGCAGGTCGCGGTGACATCCAGCGGTAAGGCGCACGGTGGGATCAAGTGGTGGCTGGTCGAGGCGGGAGGGGAGGTATCGCGGCAGTCGGTGGCCACCCAGACCGTGAAAATGACACTCGAGCCGGTCGTGTTCACCGAGACGGGGCAGCAGTCCACCGAGGTGTACATCGACGCGGTGCGGGAGAGTTCGCCGCTGCATTCGACCGATCCACGGTAGCGGGGCGTTTGAGGCGTGCTGACAGTCGATCGAGCCGTTCTGATCTGCTACATCGAAGGCCGTAAGTGGCACTCGGCGTCGGGTTTTCGGATCGACGGCGGGTACGTCCTCACGGCAGATCACTGCGCGGAGGGCACGGACTATCGTGTCCTGGTAGATGGACGAAATGTGTCGGCGCGGGTTCATTTACGGACCGGTCGCCGGGACATTGATCTGGCGGTACTGAAGGTCGACGACGATGAGCGCATCGAGCGAGCACCGTTCGCGCGGATCCGTACTTCCCACGCGGCAAAACTCGATGAGTGCTGCGTGCTGGCTTTCCCTACATGGAAAGAGAATGGACGAGCCCAGCTCGACGGGTATGTGCCGACCGGTGAGTCGGCGGTACTGCCGGGCCTGAATACGACCGTGCCTGCCGATGCGTCCCAGCTGGCCTTCAAATGTATGACACCACCACCGGCATCTGCTTCGCGGTTGGCGGAACTCACCCGCGACGAGGAGAAGAAATTCTCAAGCCAATGGCGTGGCGCATCAGGTGGGGCGATCGTGCACGACGGGCACGTTATCGGCGTGCTCAGCAATCATGTTCTGCCGGAGGGTGATTCATCGCTTGCGTTTACCCCGATTACGGCGATCGACGGCCTGAGTTGCGAGTTGCGCAACAGGTTCCTGGCGGTGCTCGGTAGTGCGGGTACCGCGAATTGGCCAACCTTCCCCAAGGATTCGGTACTGCGTGGTGCGGGCGTCACCGGCGTGGAAACCGATTCCGCGGCGCTGGTCGATCCACATGCTCGCCCCGACGCCGAATCCGAATCCCTATTCCAAGGCGGCTTGCTCTTCGCCGAACAAGACGACCTTCCCCAGGCCGAGAGTCTGTGGCGTCGCGCCGCCGCGCAGGGGCACACCGGCGCGATGAACAACCTCGCAAACCTCCTGCACATCCGGCGAAAACTCCGCGATGCGCACGACTGGTATCGCGAGGCAGCCGAGCGGGGAAACGTCGAAGCGATGGGAAATCTGGCAGGTCTACTACAGACGGCACGACAGGTCCGCGACGCCGAAAACTGGTGGCGCGCAGCCGCGGAGGCCGGTAGCGACGAGTCGATGTACAACCTCGCCGTCCTGCTCGACAGGACCCAGCGCTTCGACGAAGCCATTACCTGGTACCGGCGAGCGGCCGATGCCGGCCACCGTGATGCTATGCACAACCTCGCGATTCGGTTGCGCTACCGGGGGATTCCGGATGAGGCTGCGAGGTGGTGGCAGCTGGCCGGGCACAAGCAGGCACAACGTCCGCGCGAAAGGCTGCGTGGTCCGGTCTCGCGAACGCCGTCGCGATGACACACGAATCACTGTTCGGGTGTGCCCTGAGCTAGCGCACGGCTTCGGCGAAAGTCCACGGCTTCGGCCAGTTCGGTGTATTCGAGGAGCTTGCCCTTCGCCACTTCCCGCAGGTGCTCGCGCACCTCGGCGGGAGTGGCGTAGAAGAATTCGCGGCGTTGGTTGATCCGGTTGACGCGCCTATCCGCCAGTCGGCGATGCAGTTCCGATTCGATTCCGGCCGCATCGTCGTCGTAGAGGGTGACGTGGACGTCGAATGGGAACGGTACCGCGGTGTTGCTCAGATCGCGGACACGATCCTCCGGATCAAAACGACGAGTGAAGCCGATGTGGACCATTGGCCTGTCCTCGCCGAACGCGCCGATGTTGGAGATGACGTACACATAGCCGGCGGCAGTGTTCGTCGCCTGGTAGTCGACCCTTTGTCGACGGTCTTCGAGTTCCTTCAGCTTGTCGCGCACCTCGTCCGCATCGGAAGTGTTCCCCTTGCCTGCGAGCTCGAATTCGGTGAGGGTGCTGCGGTACTGTTTTTCCTCGCGGTCGATTTTCGTTCGCTCGCGGGCCATTTCCTGCTGCGCTCTACGCTCCTCGCGTTGACGGTCCCGTTCATCGCGCTCGAGCTGTTTCTGTTGCGCTAGTTGTTCGAGATGGGCTGCCGTCACCTCCAGTTCGCGATAGCGGAGTCGGTGATACTCGGGCGCAACGCGCAGCTGCATCGTCTTGCCCAATCGTTCGATGGTGAACGCGATCTTGTCGAGTCGTTCCAGCGCTGTGCGCAACTTGTAGGGTTTGAGACCGCGGACGAGGTTGTCGGCCTCGGCGTTGTAGGCGCGCAGCATCAGCTTCGAGTACTCGCGGATCATCTTGCGGCCCTCGGTGACCGACCCGTTCACCGTCCAAGTTTTCGACCCTTCAATTGCACCGCCGTCACGTCGTGCCCTGGCCTTGATTTCGCCCTGCAGGTGCTGGAGCTCGTCGCGGTAGACGACCGAATCCGACAGCGGGTGGTGGTATTCGTAGATGCCGATCTCTTGCAGTATCTGCTCGTCGCGGGTGTGGACGACGTGTGTGCGCAGGTCGTCCAGAAGTGCTTGCTCGTCGGCGATCTGCGTCGCGAGCTGATCGCGGAGTCGCTGCAGCTCGGCGGCCTCCAGGCCGCCCAATCCAGCCAATTGTTCACGTAGCCTGCGGTTCTCGGCCAGTGCCTCGGTCAGCTCGTGGGATTGCCGTTTCGCGTGCGCACGCGCGCCGAACAGTGGAACCTTCGATGCCTGCACGGCACCTTGCTCGGTCTGCACGCTGCCCTGGGCGGGGGGAGGGGCGGGCTTCCGGTCATCGGTCCACTCCGTGCCGTTCCAGTACCTGATGAGGCGGTCGTTCTCGGGGTCGGTATACCAGTTCGGCGGTGGCGTGGAATTCATGATCCCCCTTGCCTATTGACCAAGCTTCAAGAACGCTCTGACACAGGGTACCGGAACGGTCACGTTTATAGGGTGTGAATCATGTTTGACGGCAACGAGATTCGACTATTCGGCCAGAAGTTTGCGAGATAGGTCCCGTGATGGGTGTGGACGAACTACACCCTGCTACTGGGACATCGAGTCCACGGCCTTGCCGATCCGGTCGAGACTGGTTGCGTACCGTTCGTCGACGCTTGTTCGCGCGGTCACGACTTCGACGATCTTCTTTCCGATGCTCTCGAGTTCGGCCAGGCTCGACAGGATGTCCTGCTTCCGCGCAGCGGCGAAGTCGGCAAGGGCGGGTCCGCTCTGCCAGCCCTCGTTCGCTTGCTTCGCGGGCTCATTGTTGTTCGACCCGGGTGCGGGAGTCGTTGCTGTTGGTGAGATGTCCACCCCGGCCTGTCGGGCGGTGGCGGGATCTATGCAGACTTCTGTCATCGTCGGCCTATCAGAAGAACGCTTCACACGGGTGGTAGCGAGGCGAGATCGGTTCGTCGGAACTTGGCTGCAGCAGTGAGAATCCCACTAGCAACGCATAACAGGCGCTGACGATTACGGCCACACCGGCGACGACGATCGTGGGGACTTTCACCGCGACCGAGGAGAAGCGCGCGGCGGACACGATGAACGTCACTGCGGCTGCGGCGGCAACGATCAACAGGATCGTCGCGGACCAGCTGAATGCTGTGGCGACCGCGGGAACAGGTACTTGCCGCGCACAGTGCGATGCGAGCAGGGCGTCGGTCCGCTGGTCGAGCTTGTGGTCGGCCGCCACCAGTAGCGGTACGGCAAATGCGAAGCAGGCGAAAAAGACTGCGGCGGACACGAGGGCGAGACGTTTCAACTACCAGGTCTCCTTCGGTCGGATGATCCGGACGTTCTGGGTGCCGCCGTCCTGATTCGAGAATCCGATCCGGTCGGTCAGGCCGAAATCTTTCCCGTTGGTGGTGTGCTGGGAGTAGAGGATGTCGTCGTTGGGAAGTAGGGCGGTGACCACCTTGGGCGACATAGAAGAAGGGCTTGCCGCCATGGAACGGCTGGTTGTCGAGGCCACCGAGTTGACCAGCGACGGCTCCGAGCCAGCACTACGACTGCGAATCCAATACGGAGAGCTACTGTCCGGTGCCGGTAACTTCACCGGAGCTCGGGACGTGCTGCAACCTCTGTATGACGATGTTTGCCTGATCAAGGGACCGGACGACGAGTTGGCCGGTGAAATCGCGGAGATACTGCGGGGATTGGAACGGGACCACTGACCGGCGATACCCACCAGGCGCTTTCGAGGGTTAGTCGAAGTAGTCCTCATCAACCTCCACGAGAGTGAAGACTTTGCGCTGTTGAACACCGACACCGTACTTGATCATCAGTGCCGCAAGCCGCTGGCCGTCGATCAAAATGATTCGGGTCGGCACACTCTCAGCGTATTGGCGAGCCCCCTGCGTAAAGCTGCTGGTGGTGATGAAAACGCCACGCGATGCGCCCATTCCGTGTAAGGCACCTACGAAACCCTGTAGGGCGGGCCGCTGGACTGGGTTCTCCGGTGCATAGCGCTTGGCCTGCACATAGATTCGGTCGAGCCCGAGCGGGTCCTGATCGATAACACCATCCACGCCACCGTCCCCCGATCCGCCGATCCGGGTTGCCTGCTGCTCGGCCCCGCCGTATCCCATCGCGACCAGAACGTCCAAGACCGATTGTTCGAGGAACTCTGGTGGCTGTTCGCGAAGCCGTTTGAGCAGTTCGGCCGCCACATCGGCATGTAGTCGGGAGATGCCGGATTCGATCTGTTCCAACGGGTCTGCGGCGGTAGCGGTTTCGTCGGCATCGCTGGCCTCGGGACGGCTGGGAACGTACGCCTGGTATGCGGGCAGACCTTTCAAAATCTTGTCGTCTATGCCATTTGGATGCGCGGCAACCAGCGCCCGACCAGCTTCGGTGATAGTGAAGGTTGCACGAGCCGGCTTCCCTACGAGCTCAGCCCGATAGAGCCCACTCAGCGCCCATCCGATTCGGTTGTTCGCGCGACGTTGTCCCGACGGCAGAACCTCAGCGCGTTGCTCGGCGGTCAGGTTCATGTCGTCGAATACGGCTGTCTCCAGGTCACGCCGTTTCCACAACCCGCCATCGGAAAGCGCATGCAGGACAGGCGTCAGGAATCCGCCCCAGACCGGCATCTGGGACACGCGGCCGGAAGTCACGGCGTCACCTTCCAATAGTCGAATCTGCTTGCCACCGAACGATTATCTTCTCGCATAGCCAATGAACCAAAGGCGACCGCCTTGCTGCGGTTGGCGAGTGGAGCTAGTGCGATGAAACCGTCCGGGTCGCCGGGCCGGTCGTTCGTGGTCCAGTACTCGCGATGCTGTTCGAGTGCCTGGACCAGTGCGGTGGTGAACTGCTCGGTGTCGTGCTGAATTCTGCTGCGGTGGAAGGATTCCGGTGCCTTCTGGCTCGACTGGGCATTGATCGGGGCCGATCATGCCATGATCGCTGTGTAGTCGGCAGTGACGAGGCCGACACGTCTATGCGGCTCTACCGCTCACTTGCGCAGGCTACGGACCAATATCACGCCGCAGTCCAATTCCATGCCATACCAAGGTATTACTTGGAACGAGAATCCGGCCGATAGCTTCGGCGTATCGAAATCGTCATCCCACCCCACCGAGCAGGGACCGCTGGATCGGACGTCCGATCGACATCAGCCGGTCGGCATCAAAAGCGGGTGGAAGTGACATCTCCGACCCAGCTCTTAGGAAGAACTATGACGACACCGGCCTTGGTCCCAGAGTCATTGCCACGGTCATCGCGGCGCAGCGGCGCCAACGGTGATTACGCCCGTCTGTTGCGCAGGGTCTCCGACGCGGGACTGATGGACCGGCGTCCCGTCTACTACGCCGTCCGGCTCACCGTCGTCGGGATTGCGTTCGCGGCCGGCTGGGTGGCATTCTTCCTCGTCGGCAATTCGTGGTGGACGCTGCTGGTCGCGGCGGTCATGGCGGTGACGTGCGCTCAGGTCGCACTCGTCATGCACGATGTCGCACACCGCCAAGTCTTTCGGCTCCGGCGGCCGGCGGAGATCGTGGGCCGGGTCGTCGGCAATGCCGGCATCGGCCTGGGGTATGGCTGGTGGCAGGACAAGCACACCCGGCATCACGCCAATCCGAACCACGAGGAACTCGACCCAGATGTCGCGCCCGATATTCTGGTCTGGTCCCAACGGCAGGCGCGGGCCAGTCGCGGCCTGCCTCGTCTGATCGGGAGGGCGCAGGCATTCCTGTTCTTCCCCTTACTGATGTTGGAGGGCCTGAACCTCCATGTGGCCGGTGTGCGTGCGCTCGGAAACCGATCGGTGAAACACCGCGGTGTGGAGGGTGCACTGCTCTTCGGCCACTTCGCCGGCTATCTGGCCGCGCTGTTCGCGGTTCTGCCCGACGACAAAGCCTTCGCGTTTCTCGCTGTCCACCAAGCGCTGTTCGGTCTCTACATGGGCTGCGTCTTCGCCCCGAACCACAAGGGTATGCCGACCTTGACCGGCGACGACCGCCCCGACTACCTACGTCGGCAGGTGCTGACCTCTCGCAATGTGCGCGGTGGCGCGTTGACCGACCTCGCCCTCGGCGGGCTCAACTATCAGATCGAGCACCACTTGTTCCCGAGCATGCCGACCCCGAATCTGCGACATGCCCAGGTGATCGTCCGCGATTACTGCGCCGAAATCGGCGTGCCGTACCACGAGACCGGGCTGATCTCCTCATATAGCGAGGCGCTGAGGCACCTGCACTACGTCGGTGCGCCGCTGCGCACCGGCGACTGACACCGGGTGCAGGATGAACCTTCCCCGGCCGGGCGACGCCGACAACGTAGGCCGGGCCTGAGTGGATCGCGCGCGACGGCTGCCTGCCCTCCCTCCCCGCACATGCGGTGGTTGGGTGCCGGAACGGCAGCGGCGTTATTTCGGCGAGCGCACAATGGGGCGTGCGAGGATCTGGTGGGCACCCAATCACGGGAGATGTGATGACCACACTGGAACAGGCGGTGGAACTCGGTCGTGCTGAGAACGGGCTCGCCGTCGTCTCGACCCTCAGATCCGACCAGACCATCCAGTCCACGCTGGTCAATGTCGGGCTGCTGGTTCATCCTTCGACGGGCCGGCCGGTCCTGGGCTTCGTCACCTACGGCAAGGTGAAACTCGCCAATCTACGTGTCCGACCCCAGGTGAGCACCACCTTTCGGCAGGGCTGGGCATGGGCAACGGTGGAGGGCCGCGCTCAGATCGTCGGTCCCGACGATCCGCAGCCAGGAATCGATGCCGAGGGTCTGCGCCGGCTGCTGCGCGATGTGTTCACGGCAGCTGGTGGTGAGCACGACGACTGGGACGAGTACGACCGCGTGATGGTGGCGGAGCGTCGCGCCGCGATCCTGGTCGAACCGAGCCGGGTCTACAGCAACGGCGGCTAGTGCTTTCGACGAAAAGGATTGGGCTATGCGGATATTGAGAACGCCCGACGAACGGTTCGCAGGGCTACCCGACTTCCCGTTCGAACCGCATTACGTCGAGGTGGGGGCCGGTGACGGCACCGTGCTGCGGGTGCACTATCTGGACGAAGGCCCACCCGATGGTGAGATCGTGCTGCTGTTGCACGGCGAACCATCCTGGTCGTATCTGTATCGGCGGATGATTCCGGTCCTGGTGGCGGCTGGCCTGCGCGCGATCGCGATCGACCTGGTCGGTTTCGGCCGCAGTGACAAGCCGGCGGACCGTGACGACTACAGCTACCAGGCGCACGTCGAGTGGACCTGGGCTGCGATCGAGGCGATCGGCCTCGACAGGATCACCCTCATGTGCCAGGACTGGGGCGGATTGATCGGGCTGCGTCTGGTCGGTGAACATTCCGAACGTTTCGCAAGGGTGGTCGCCGCGAACACGTTCTTGCCGACGGGTGACCGCCATCCCGGCGATGCGTTCCTCGCCTGGCAGCGCTTCAGCCAGGACACGCCCAACTTTCAAGCCGGGAAGATCGTCAACGGTGCCTGCCAGACCGACCTCGCTCCCGAGGTGGTCGCCGCCTACGACGCTCCCTTCCCCGACGACACCTACAAGCAGGGCGCCCGCCAGTTCCCGCTACTGGTTCCGACCAGTCCGCAGGATCCTGCTGTCCCCGCCAACCGGGCCGCGTGGGCTGCCCTGGAGACCTTCGAGCGTCCGTTCCTGTGCGCTTTCTCGGACTCCGATCCGATCACGCGCGGCGGCGATAAAGTGTTTTACTCGAAAATCCCTGGCGCCGCCGGATATTCACCCGTGACTATCACTTTCACAGGGCACTTCCTCCAGGAGGACAAAGGCGAAGAACTCGCCGCAGTTGTCGTCGACTTCGTTCGCGCGACTCCGCCGGATGTTCAGCCGATGCGTTGACGTGAGTTCGCCCGACACGATGTGTACGAACTGACTCGCGGGGCGGCTGGCATTCTAGTGTCGTTGCCCCGTGATTCTGTGTCGACAACGGCAGCGGCAGGAGGGCTCAGGCATGGGGGTGCATGATGGTGCCATGACGAGACCGACGTCGTCTTCGGAGAGGGTGACAGAACGAAGGCGAGCGCTGCTGCTAGGCCTGATCGCCGGTTTGCTTGGGGGAGTAGTTGTTACGAACGTGGTGGCGATCGCCCTTTTCATGCACCGCGCTGAAACGGTTCACACGTACTCGGGATCGCCGCCCGGCGAGTACGCCGCTACGGTGCGGCGAGTACACAGTCCGATGGACTACGGCCACTACGAAGTCTGGCTCGGACGCGGAGAGCCCGGTTGGCGCTGACAGTTGCGGTAGGGCCTCGACCATGCCGGCGATCACCGCGCGGGCGATGGTCGCGACGGCCGCGGGATCTCGGTGGAACCGCAGGGGGTCGCTGACGGCCAAGGTGGTCACGATGATCTGCAGCCGATCCAACGGCAGCAGACCGTCGGGCAATCCGGCCTGTACCGTGCGCGCCGCCGCGACCGCGTCTTCGCGATATTGCCAGGGGCCGCTGTCGGTGTCCTCGCCGCTCCACAGCAACTCGGCGACCGCTTCGAATCTGTGGGATGCGGCCAGTTCGACGGCGTCGCGACCGCGGAAATACGGCCGGTCGGTGCCCAATGTGGTGATGCGGGAGCCGATGGCTATCTCGGTCGGCGCGGGTTTGCGGCGCGGTCTTCCACGCCGCGCCAGCTCCTCGATCTCGGCGGGATCGAACAGGCTGCGCCGCCGCTTCGGGTCGTATCGGCGTGTCAGTACACCGCGGCTGCCGTAGGCATAGAGTGTCGCGGGCTTCACACCGAGGCGTTCGGTGGCGGCGGTGGCGTCGATCCACTCCATGGGTTGACCATAATCAATATTGATTGTGGTGGGTGAGGGGCGCACAGTGCATCCATGGATCTTGTACGGCAATTCGAACTGCAGGCGAAGGCCTGTGACAAACTCGGCTCACCGCTGTATGGCTCGCTGCTGCGTGACATCGCCCGTGACATCGGCGAGCGTGGGCCCTGTGCCGCGGTCCTGGACGGCTACGAGAACATTCGCTTCGAATCCGCGCTGCCGCTGCGCTTGCTGGCGGGCGTGCATGCGCTGGTATTGTCCGGCGCCGCAGACGATCTCGCTCCGTTCTATCCGAGCTCAGGAGCCGCGCTGCGTCTGCGTGATCCCGGCGATGCTTGGGTGGCGTTCCGGCAGGTCGTCATCGATCGGCCCGAGTGGATACGTGACTGGCTTACCCGGCCGCCGCAGACCAATGAGGTCGGCAGGGCCGTTCCGCTGATGGCCGGGTTGCTGGCGGCGGTGGATGCGAACCCATTGCCGATCCGGTTGCTGGAGTTGGGGGCCAGCGGCGGACTCAATCTGCGCGCCGACCATTTCCGTTGGGACAGTGGGGATATCGGATGGGGGCCCGAGGATTCGCCGGTTATCATCGACGATGCCTGGCGGGGGCCGGTGCCGCAGTGGCTGGTCGGGGCCGTGCGCCGCCATCCGCGTGTCACTGTCGTCGAGCGTCGGGGTTGCGATCCGACGCCGTTGGATCCGTTGTCGCCGCGCGATTCGTTTGCGTTGCGTGCCTATGTCTGGCCGGATCATTTCGCGCGTGCGGCCCGGCTCGAGGGGGCTTTGCGGCTCGCCGAGAAGATTCCCGCCGATATCGTCGTTACCGGTGCCAGGGATTTCCTCGCCGACATCCAACTGATGCCCGGGACACTGACCCTCGTCTGGCATTCGGTGATGAGTCAGTACGTGAACGAGGACGAATGGCAGGCGGTCACCGCAGAGCTCGAACGACTGGCCGCCGCGTCGCGTCCGGATGCCGGATTCGCCTGTGTCGCTTTCGAACCCCAGAACAATTCTGATGATCGCAACGGTTTCCGGCTCACGGTCCGGCTCGGCGGTGCCGAGCCGGTCGTGCTGGCTCGTGCGATGCCGCACGGTGTTCCAGCTTTCGCCTATCCGAAGGACAGCGAAGCGTGAGGTGAGTGCGCCGGACTCGCGAGCGGCGTAGTAGCCCGGAGCCATCAATTGGCGGTGCGCCGCCAGCAACAGATCGAGCGTGACCGGCTTGGTATCGGCAATCGGCACTGGCCGTCGGTGCAGGTTCGTCGCAGTCGTCCGCGCGAGATCGTCTGCGCCAGACCGATTGCCCAGCAGGTGGGGCAGCCGCGCAGGGCGACGACGCCGGCCGGCAGCAGGAGCAGTGCGATCAGGCCGAAGGCGGGAATCGATGCGATCGACGCCACGATCAGTCCGAATCCGATCGCTCCGCGCGTCAGATGCACGGCCACCGAGCTGCTAGCGAATATTGATTCCTCTTGTCCGGCACTGTCTTTCATTGCGGTGTGCTCTCATTCGGAACTTCGAGCTGGGTGCGGAGGGTGGTGCGGGCGCGGTGGAGCCGGGATTTCATTGCCGCCGTACTCAATCCGAGGGCTCTGGCCACGGTGCTTCCGGGCAGCCCCTGCACATCGCGCATGATCAGCACCTGTCGCTGATCATCGGGCAGCGCGGCGATAGCGGTGGTGACGCGCTCGATTTCCCAGCGGGCCAGCACATCGTCCTCGGCGGACGCGGTGAGGGTTTCGACGGCTGTTTCACGGCGGACCGGGGAGCGCAGGCGGCGCATGCATTCGTTGCGCACGATGCGGAACATCCACGAGGCGAGGGCGCCGGCCGCACGCAACGTTCCGATTTTCCGGAACAGCACGATTATCGCTTCCTGCGCCGCGTCCTCGGCGTCCTGACTGTTGGCGCACAGTGAGAGCGCGAAGCGCTGGACGTGGGGATAGGAGCCCGAGACCAACGCGGCGATCGATACCTGGTCTCCGTCGCGGGCCGCGGCGACGAGTTGTTCCTCCGGCCACGGAGTTCTCGTGAAATCAGCCACGGGAACGCCTCCGACGCAGGATGAGCATGCAACTGCACAGTAGTCCGGCCGCGACCACCACGGCGACGACGACAACAACCATTCCGACCTCCTTCGATCCGCGGGCCCGGTTGCCCGCACATCTATAAGAGGGTTGAGGCGCGGAAAGGATTCGCGGTCGCCGCGATCATCAGCGTTGGTCCCGGGTCAGCTCCCGTGCCGAGACCGCCCGTCTGAACCGTGGATTCGCGGTCCGATCAGTCGACGCCACCAGCACCCTGAGTACCCGATCAACACGACGAAGTGACGCTAGCCACTGCATCGTCCGTGCCACGACCCGGCCCGCTCGCGCTGCTCGAGCCGACTACCTCATCGACGGCAGATTTCTCCGTGTCCCGATCAGCCCTCCTGAGTAGGTACCGATCGAAACTCCGCCGCCCCGGCTTTCGCCGAGACGACGGGGTTTTTGTTCGGGTCGAGCCATGCGCGGCCGCCGGTGGCGACTGCTTCGCTGCGGCGCAGTACTAGCGGTTCAGAACTCGCAGTACCGAGGGCAGCTCGCCGGTGTGTACGACGCCGAGGCGCTGGGTGGCGCGGGTCAACGCGACATACAGATCGTTGAGACCTCGTGGCGATTCCGCGAGGATCTCTGTGGGCTCGACGAGATACACCGCGTCGAACTCCAAACCCTTGACGTCGTGCACCGTGAGCACTCGCACCGATTCGCCCGCCAGATCGGCGAGCTTCGGGACAAGGTCGTGCGGCGCGATGACCGCGGTGGTGCCCGGGCCGTGTTCGGTGGCCACCAATCGTGCGACCTCGCCATACAACTGGCCTGCGGTGACCGGGTAGGCGCGCGGTGGTTGCCCGGTCTCGCGGACCGAGCGCGGCGACGTCACCGTCGGGTCGATGGCGTTGAGCACGTCCGCGGCGATGTCCATGATCTCCGCCGGTGTCCGATAGTTCACCGTCAACTCGGTCAGCTTCCAGCGTTTGGCGACATAGGGTTCCAGCATCGTCTGCCACGACGACGCGCCCGCCGGGTCACCGGTTTGCGCCACGTCGCCGACGACGGTGATCCAGCGATTCGGGATGCGGCGCATCACCATTCGCCAGGCCATTTCCGAGAGTTCCTGCGCCTCGTCCACGATCACATGGCCGTAGGTCCAGGTGCGGTCACCCGCGGCGCGTTCGGCGGTGGTCTGCCTGGCCCGCACGTTCTGGCGTTCGGCGAGCTGGCTCGCATCGATGAGGTCGTAGGCCATCAAGATCTCGGGGTCGAGCTCGTCCTCCAAATCCTGTGGCGCGGAACCGGTCAGAATGTCCAGCGCGTCCTGTGCCTCGGCCAGCTGCGCTCGCCAACGCCGTTTCGCGCGTTCGCGTTCCTCGGCGTCGTCGACGCCGAGCAGCTCGGCCAATTCGTCGAGCAGCGGCGCGTCGGCCGCGCTGAATTCACCGTTGTCGGGCCGCAGCAGCTCGGTCCGGTCGGCCGGGGCGAGGCTGTTCGCGACGCGGTCGAGGGCCTTCCGGTCGGCGAGGAGGTCGGCGAGTACGTCCTGTGGCGAGAGAATCGGCCACAGCTTGCCGATGGCCGCCTGGATTGCGGGATCGGTGCGCATCTCGTCCCGGATTTCGGCGAGATCGGTTCGGCTGAGCAAACTTTGGCCACCGGACAGGTCGGCGCCCATGGTTTGGGCCAGCTGGTCGGCAAGTGCGTCGAGTACCGAGCTCGCGAAGATCGGCCGGGCCAGGTTGTGCGGTCGGCGCGAGGAACGCGCTCGCCCGCGAGCCCGGGTCGCGATTTTGCGGTCGAGGGTGACCGGGTAGCCGTCGAAGCTCAGCCGGATCGGCTCGGTCGGCACCGCCTGTCGATCGCGTACGGCCCGCTTGAGTACCTCGAGAATGGCCAGCGAGCCCTTGATCTCACCGGCACGCAATGAGTCCTCGCGCGTCGCCTTCACGCCCGGATACAGGTCGCCGACGGTGGACAGCAGCACGCCGGTTTCGCCGAGTGAGGGCAGCACCTGGCCGATGTAATCCAGGAACGTCGCGTTCGGGCCGATGATCAGCACGCCGGCCTTGGCCAGCTGCTGGCGGTAGGTGTAGAGCAGGAACGCGGCACGGTGCAGTGCGACGGCAGTCTTGCCGGTGCCCGGTCCGCCCTGCACCACCAGCACGCTCTTGTGCTCGGAGCGGATGATCGCGTCCTGCTCATGCTGAATGGTCTCGACGATGTCGTTCATATGGCCGGTGCGGGCGGCATTGAGCGCCGCGAGCAGGGCGCTCTCGCTACCGACGCCGCCGCCGGAGTCGGTAGCCCCGGCGATCTGGGCGGCGTCGAGATCGAGGTATTCATCGTTGATCGCGGTGACCTGGCGGTTACGGGACCGAATATGCCGTCGGCGAGTCACCCCATCCGGTGCCGCTGTGGTCGCCAGATAGAACGGGCGGGCCAGCGGCGCACGCCAATCCAGCAGCAGCGTTTCGTAGTCGTCTTTCTCGTCGAGAATTCCGAGCCTGCCGATATAGCGGTGCTCACCATCCAGATCGATCCGCCCGAAACACAGGCCGTGTTCGGCGGCATCATATTTGGCCAGGTCCTCGGTGTAGAGCTGGCTGAACGATTCGCGTTCGCTACGAGCCTGCGGAGTGCCGCCGGTTTCGAGCAGGACAGTACGCAACCGGTTGTCGGCATAATCGCGCATGCCGTCGAGCCGTTCATACAGCACCGACAGATACGCCTTTTCGTGGTCGATGTCGCGGTTCCGCTCGGGCGCGCCGTTGGTTGCGGCGCGGTCCTGACCGCTTGCGACTGCTTGCAGGTCGTTCGAGACGGCCTGTAGACGGTCGGGCAAACTGAACTCCTTGTCACCGCGATGAGCGCGCGCAGTCCGACGGGCGGAGTACACGGGAACGCTCGGAAAACAGAGTTATCGAGTCTACTGCGGGTTCGGGGTGCTCGCCGTAATCGCAGGTGCGGCGCCCGGTGTCGTGTCGCCGACGGCCGTGACGAAATGCCGCAATCATCGAGGAGACCTTCAGGAAGCGTGGGTGTTGTCGGTACGGCGGCCGAGGGCGGTGCCTTCGCGGTGCCTGGCCGGTTTGGCGCGGTACATCGCCAGGTCGGCGTCGTGCAGTACCGCTTCCGGGGTTCGATTGTCGCCTGGCGTGAGTTCGGTGACCCCGATCGAGGCGTTCACCTCGATGCGATGGCCGCGCGCGATGATCGGTTCGGACATCGCCCCACGTAGCCGCGTCACCAGCGCCTCGACATCGACATGCCGGACCGGACCGGACAGCAGCACCAGGAATTCGTCGCCGCCGAGCCTGCCGACGAGGTCATCACCGCGCAACGATCGTTGCAGCCGCTGCGCGACGATCTGCAGCACGGTATCGCCGATCGCGTGGCCGAGCGTGTCGTTGATTTCCTTGAATCCGTCCAGATCGATGAACATCACCGACGACACCGGCAACGCGTCACCGGTGGCGAGCGCACCGGACAGCTGCGACAGGATCAGCGACCGGTTGGCCAGTCCGGTCAGCGAATCGTGGGTGGCCTGGTATTCCAATTGCCTTCTGCTGGCCCGGAATTCGGTGATGTCAGCGAAGGAGGACACGGCAGGGGAGTGGGGGTCTCCCGGATTGAGTAGCCGGCTACTGCCCGACAACCAGCGTCGCTGCCCGTCCGGCCGATCGACGCCGAAGATGTAGCCGGTGATCGTTTCGCCGGTGGCCAGCGTGCGCGCGACCGGATGCCGGGTCGCGGGCAGCGGCTGTGCGTTGGCGTCGAGCAGTGCCAGCGGCAGCCCGGCGATCACCATGCCGACCAGATCGCCGATCCGATCGTCGGTGCCGAATATCCGCTGTGCGGCCGGATTGGCCGATTCGATGCGTCCGTCGCGGCCGATCACCACGACGCCTTCCTCGAGCTGCGAGACAACGGTGGTGAAGTGTTGTTCGGCACGCCGCGCGGCGGTCTCCGCTGCGCGCTGTGCGGTGAGATCGTGCACGATCACCTGATAGGCGAGATGGTTGTGCCAGCCGGTGAGTACCGAGACCGTCTCGACGGGGACGGTGTCGCCGTCCAGCCGCATCAGCGTCATCTCGGCGGGCTCGGAGGCATCGCCGGAATGCGCCAGGGTGCTGATGCGTTCGATCATGCCGAGCACCGAACGGGGATGGACGAACTGGGTCAGCGGCTGCCCGACGACCTCGTCCGCGTCTCTCGCGGCCAGTATCCGCACCATCGCCGCGTTCACATAGACGACGGTGCCGCGCTCGTGCACACAGATGCCGTCGGGTGTGTGCTCGAGCAGGGATTGATATCGCAGGGCCAGTTGATCGGCGTCAACCGCGCCGTCGGTTTTGTCCTCACGCACTCGAACCCCCGATCATCGACCCGCTCATGGTCATTGGAACATGGGATTATTCTGGTCTCGACGTGTGCAAGATCACACTATCGACGCTATTGCTTCGATCACAGTTCGGGCACGCTATCGGGCCTTGTCTGATGATCATTACAAATCCGGTTCCCGTGAACATCATCTCGTGCCGACCGGCTGGTCAGCCCGGGGATCGGCGAAGGAGCGATGCTATGCCTGGCCCGAACGAGCGTACCGAACAGCAGTATCAAGATCATATGACCATCGCCGGAATCGGTGCGGTAACTGCGTACGGCTGGGGTCGGGAAGATTTGTGGCGGGGGTTGCTCAGCGGCAAATCGGCGGCGGGCCTGCAGTCCGGGTACGGGCCGGGACGCGACCAGAACGCATGGGTTTCGCTGATTCCGGAGGGCGGCGACCCGGCGGTCAGCACTAGTCGCTACGCGCGCGCCATGCACGAATCCGCGCGCGAGGCGATCGCGGACGCGACCGAGCGCGGCTGGCGGCCCGGACGCACGGTCGGGCTGTTGCACGCGATTGTGCTCGGCGATGTCGTGAACTGGCGGGATTTCTACACCGTCGATCACGGGCATCGTCGTTCCCGCGACTACCTGCGGCTGCTGCCATCCACGCCGATCTCGGTGTTGTTGCAGGAATACGGGTTTCATGGTCCGGCGATGAATGTCTCGGCGGCCTGTAGTTCGGCGAACGTCGCGCTGATCACCGCCAAGCTTTGGCTGGACGCCGGTGTCGCCGACGACGTGATTTGTGTCGCCACCGATATGTCGGCCACACCCGACATGCTCGAGCACTTCGTCGAGCTGGGTGCTGCGGTCGCCGATGCGGATCCGCTGGAGGCATCCCGGCCGTTCCAGGAGGGCAGCCGTGGTTTCAGCATGGGGGAGGCGTCGGTGGCGTTCGTCCTGAGTCGCTCGGTCGAACGTCCGTACGCGGCGGTGCTCGGCGGTGGTATGACCAATGACGCGCACCACGTGATTTCGGTCGAGCCCGGCCACGACCAGATCTTCGAATGCGCCCGGCGGGCATTGGCCAACGCCGATGTCGCCCCGCATGAGGTCCGCTATTTCAACGCACACGGCACCGGCACCAAGCAGTGCGACGCGGCCGAACGAGACCTACTGGGCCGGATATTCGGTGATCGTCCAGAGGTCTACGCGATCAAACCGCTGGTCGGACACTGCCAAGGTGCGTCGGCGGCCGTCGAGGTGGCGGCGGCCGCGCTCGGCTACGAGCGGGGCATTGTGCCCGCGGCGCCGACCGTGGCGCCCGGCTACGCCCGATTGCTCGATGGTCCGGCGAAGTTCGACGGCGGTGTGACGGCGAAGTTGTCGTTGGGTATGGGTGGGCACAATTCGATGGTGGTGCTCGGGCCGGTCTGACGTAAGCCGGGCGCGCCGAACCGGCGCGAACGACTACCCGTTTGGCGGGTGACCGGCGCTCCAAGCCGGTCCAGGTTGTCCGATTGGGGACTTTCGGCCCTGTTCAGGGCGGCGTCGTGGTGGTGAGGTGGGCGCGCCGAGAGAATAGAAAGCAGGAGTGTCCTATGAATTCGTCCGAAAGGGAGCAGGGTTCGGAGCTGTCGGGTTCGACCGAGGTCTTGCGTTCGACCGAGGTGTGGGCGACCGCGGCAGACCCGGAACTCGCGGTGACCACCCGCGGTCAGGTGCCACCCGCGGATGTAACCAGGGCGGTACGGGCGATCGGGCGGGTATTGCGCAGGCATCATGTCGACACCGCGGCGCGGGTGCGGGTAACCCAGCCCGCGGACGCCGCGGAACCGACGCTTGTACAGGCGAATATCCGTTTCCATAACACGCCGACGCGTGTGCAGGTGACCGGGCCGCGAGGGTTCGCGGTGACCTTTGCCGTCGAGCGGCTGGACCGGCAGATCGCCAGGCTGGCGACCAAGCAGTCGCGCTCCTGGCCGGATCCGGCCCGCCCGCCACTGGCTCGCATCACCGAGTCGCGCCCGATCGTGCGCAGAAAACAGTGCGCGCTGCTCACCGGAACCCCCGCCGAGGCGACAGCCGTGTTGGACGCGATGGACTACGACGCCTATCTGTTCACCGATTCCGAGACCGGCGAAGACGCGATCGTGCACTGGGCCCAATCTCTCGGCGTGCGCCTGACCCGGCAGCGCACCACCACCTCGCCGGAAGTAATCGCACATGCCTCGTTGACGACGAATCCGCTACCACTACAGGTGGATTCGGAGCCCGCGCGCGTCTCGACCGAGGATGAGGCGGCACAGCAGCTTTGCCGCGGCGGACTGCCCTTCCTGTTCTTCACCGATGCCGATACCGCGCGCGGCCGGTTGCTCTACCGCCGCTACGACGGTGACCTCACCATCGTCGTGCCCGCTGGATCGGCGTAGGAGGAAGCGTCGCGCGGTCCGGTGCAGGCGCGACAGTCGCATAACGGCGCAGTCGGACGTCGTCTGTCCCGGCTCCCCGCTGCGAGTAGGCGCGTCTGCGTTCGGCATGGCGGCAGCGGTGTGGGGATGGGCCCTAGTTGTTGCGGGTCAGGACGTTGTTGACGCTCGAGCTGGTCGACGTGGGGGATCGGTTTGTGGCGATGATGAGTGCGCTGGCGGCGAGTGGGGGCAGTGCCCACAGTGTTGCGGTGATGTAGCCGTTTTGGGTGGGAAGTATGGTGCCGTCCAGTGTGGTGGCGGCGAGTAGGAATCCGGCGAGTGCGCTGCCGATGCTCATTCCGATGCTGCGGGCGATCTGGTTGATCGAGAGCACGCTGGCTGTTTCTTCCTGGGGCACACCGACGAGGACGAGCTTGGGCATCACCGCGAAGACGCCTCCGACGGCGAAGCCGAGTAGGGCGATCGCGGCGAGGACGGCGAGGAGTGACTGGTTGGCGGCGGCGAAAAGCAGTGCGCTGGCGACGGCGATCACGACCGAGAACGCGTACGTCCAACGTTCGGTGATGCGCGCGATGAGACGCGGCACCGATTTCCCGGCGACGAACCCGAGGAGCGAGAACGGGATCAACGCTGCGCCGGCAGCGACACCGGGAAGCGCGAATCCGTAGTGGGCGCCAGCGGGGGTCTGCGCATAGCGCGTGAACAGGCTGAACAGCAGGTACAAACCTGTCCCGGCCACGAGAATCGCCAGGTTCGCGCGCAGGACGGGCCCTTGACCGAGCAGCCGCAGGTTCACCAGCGGCGCTGTGGTGTGCAGTTCGATGAACGCCCACATGGCCAGGACCGCGACGGAACCGGCGAGGATGCCGCCGGCCAACCACGCGGTCGCCCATATCGAGGGTTCCGCGATGACCAGGAGGAGCCCGAGGGTGCCGAGAGCGAGGAGCAGCGCGCCGGTGACGTCGATCCGGGGCAGCTCCCCGGGCGCGTCAACGGGCAGTGTCCGCCAGGCGATGGTCAGCGCGGCTGCGGATAGGAGGAGTCCGAGTCCGTATGCGGCGCGCAGGCCTGCGAGTTGGTCGAGAAGACTGATCGCCGGGTAGCCGACTCCGATGCCTACAGTCGATGCGACCGATAATGCGGCGATCGTCGACGCCGAGCGCTCGGGTGGCAGGTGTGTGCGGGCAACGCTCATCAACAGCGCCGACACCGCGACCGCGAGCCCCTGCAATCCGCGTCCGATCAACAACGCCGCGAACGGCAGCGGGAGTACCGTCAGTAGTCCACCCAGCGTGACCAGGGCGAGTGTGGCCAGGATCGTGGCACGGCGGCGCGGGCCGCTGCCGAGCCTGCCGAGAACCGGGCCCGCGATCGCGCCGCTGAACAGCGTCACCGTCAAGGTCCACTGCGCAGCATCGAGGGACACGTGCATTCCCGTGGCGACCGGAGTGATGAGGGGCGCTCCGACACTGCCGATCACCGCGCCCGCCAACGCTGTGCATACCAGTGCGACGCTCAGCCGTCCGTCCTGCTGGACGGAGACGTCGCTGCGGCTGTCCATGCGGCAGCTCATCGGTTTGTCTCGGTGGTGACGTGCGCGAACAGACCCGACTGGATCCGGGTACGGACACCATCGGCCCATGCCGCGTCGACCTGCTCGATGTCCATCGCGGCGCCGGCGTTCAGCAGCATCCCGAATGCGAGGAAGGTCTTCACGGTCACCGGATCGAGTCCGGTGCCGTCCCCGGCTGTGCCCCACATTCGTGCGAAACATGCCCGCACCGAATCTCTCACCTCCGGATCGCCACACGCGGCGAAGCCCTGAAGCTGCAACAACAACCCGGTCCGATCGGCCGGCAGGTCGAAGTACTGGGCGCCCATCACCGAGAGCGCATCCAGGCCGGTCTTCCCTTCGCCCGCATCTCGCATCCCGTCGCTCACCCGCTCGAACGCCGCCTGGACCAGCTCCAGGAACAGGGCTTTCTTCGTCCCGAACATCCGGAAGATATACGCCTGCGTGATCCCCGCCTCTCTCGCGATCGCCTCTGTCGACGCTCCGTGCAACCCGTGTTCCGCGAACTCCTTCGCGGCAATGGCGAGTACCTGGGCGCGCCGTTCGGTTCCACTCATCCGTTCAGCCATTTTGACAAGTTACCAGTTACTAACTACTAAATAGATCCGGATCGAAGCGATGCGCCGACACTTCAAGTGGTCGGCGTCTCGGATTACCTTCGAGCTCAACGACACCGGGATTGAGATCAGCCGCCGCACTGTCCCCCGGATCATCCGCAGCCTCGGGCTGAACCGGCGAAGATTCATCGACCCCGACGGCGACAGCAACCGCCGTCCCCGTCCGATAGTCGCCAAACGCCCTGGCCACCTGGTTCACGTCGATGTGAAGAAGGTCGGCGCATCCCCGACGGCGGCGGGTGGCGCACCCACGCCCGCGGCTTCGAGCAAGCTCGAGCAGCAGCACGGCACACCCGAGGAGTTCCTCAACGCCCGCACCTGGACCTCAGAAAAGCAACGATCAGATGCCGTTGCAGTGTGGAACGCGCACTACAACTGTCATCGACCCCACGGAGCCGCCGACGATCAGCCGCCCGCTTCACGTGCTCCGATCGGCGTAACGAACGTCATGCCCTACACCTAGTCGCGGAGCTTGGTGGCCAGCAATGCTGCCTGGGTGCGCCGCTGCATCCCTAGTTTGGCCAATAGCCGCGACATGTAATTCTTGACGGTCTTCTCCGCAAGGAACATTCGAGCCGCGATCTGCCGATTGGTGAGCCCCTCACCGAGCAGCGCGAGCAGCCTGCGTTCCTGCTCGGTGAGTACGGCAAGCGGGCCACCGGTGCAGCTGCTGAGGCGCGCTCGCAGTGCGGCGGTCGCGCGAGCGTCCAGCAGTGAATTCCCGCCGCCGACCGCTCTGATGGCTTCGATCAGTTCCGTGCCGTCGATGTTCTTGACGATGTAGCCGGACGCGCCGGCAAGTCCGGCGTCCAGCATGGTGTTTTCGTCGCTGTAGGCGGTGAGGATCAGGCAGTGCAGGCCCTCGATATCGGTGAGCAGATCGCGGCACAGGTCGATGCCGTTGCCGTCGGGCAGCCGCACGTCGAGCACCGCGACATCGGGGCGCAGCGCGCGGATGCCGATCATCGCCTGCGTGACATTGCCCGCCTCGCCGACGACCGTGAGCTCGGGATCGTCTGCGAGTAGGTCGATGAGACCGCGTCGGACGATCTCGTGGTCGTCGACGAGGAACACCTTGATCACGCCGACCTCCCGTGTGCCGCAGGGTTTTCCGACAACCCCACGCCGTGACGGTAGCCGGTCTGTGCGGAGCCGGGGTGGTAAAGACTCCTCAGATCGGTGAATTCATCGGCGGGAGTCGCACTGTGATGCTGAATGCATCGGGCCCGGTGTGTCATCGTGCGCGGTAGTTTCGGAAGGTGCGGCCAGTACCGAGCGTCGACGGTGTCGGGAGCTGGATGTGCTGCTGCTCATGCGTGATCGACGCCGTTCGCGAGCGGCGGGGACTGTCGCCCGTCCAGCCTCGATCATCTTGCTGACCTGCCCCGATAACCGGCCCGAATCGCGCTGGACGAAACTTGTCGGTGGGCGCGCCTAGCATGGCGACGGGGGTACGTCTGTACACGTTCGAACACGATTGAGAAGGGACACCTGGTGGCCGATCGCCTCACTGTGCGCGGAGCTCGGGAGCACAACTTGAAGGGGGTCGACATCGATCTGCCCCGCGACAGCCTGATCGTGTTCACCGGATTGTCCGGCTCCGGCAAATCCAGCCTTGCCTTCGACACCATCTTCGCCGAGGGCCAGCGCCGGTATGTGGAGTCGCTGTCGGCCTACGCGCGTCAGTTCCTCGGCCAGATGGACAAGCCCGACGTCGACTTCATCGAAGGCCTCTCACCCGCGGTGTCGATCGATCAGAAGTCGACCAACCGTAATCCGCGTTCCACCGTCGGCACCATCACCGAGGTCTACGACTATCTGCGATTGCTCTACGCCCGGGCGGGCACCCCGCACTGCCCGGTCTGTGGCGAACTCATCGAGAAGCAATCGCCGCAACAGATCGTCGACCAGGTGCTGGCCATGGAAGAGGGCATCCGCTTCCAGGTGCTCGCGCCAGTGGTGCGTACCCGCAAGGGTGAGTTCGTCGACCTGTTCGATCAGCTGAACACCCAGGGCTACTCCAGGGTCCGAGTCGACGGGGTGGTCCACCCGTTGACCGATCCGCCGAAGCTGAAGAAGCAGGAGAAGCACGACGTCGAGGTCGTGGTGGATCGCCTTGCCGTCAAATCCAATTCGAAGCAGCGCCTCACCGACTCCGTAGAAACGGCCCTGCGGCTCGCCGACGGCATCGTCGTGCTGGATTTCGTCGACCGTGACGAGCACGCGCATGACCGCGAGCGCCGCTTCTCCGAGCGCCTGGCCTGCCCGAATGGGCACCCGCTCGATATCGAGGATCTGGAGCCGCGCTCGTTCTCGTTCAACTCGCCCTATGGCGCCTGCCCGGACTGCACCGGTCTCGGCATCCGTAAGGAGGTCGACCCGGATCTGGTGGTGCCGGATCCGGAGCTGAGCCTGGCCGAAGGTGCGATCGCACCGTGGTCGCGCGGTCAGACCGCCGAATACTTCAACCGGTTGCTGTCCGGACTCGCTGAGGCCGTCGGATTCTCGATGGATACGCCGTGGCAGGACCTGCCGCTGAATGCGCGCAAGGCGGTGCTCGAGGGCAGTTCGGATCAGGTGCACGTCTCCTACACCAACCGTTACGGCCGTAAGCGATCGTATTACGCCGATTTCGAAGGCGTAATGCCGTTCCTGCAGCGGCGCATGGAGAACACCGAGTCCGAGCAGATGAAGGAGCACTACGACGGGTACATGCGCGATGTGCCGTGCCCGGTCTGCAACGGCGCACGGCTGCGCCCGGAGATCCTCGCCGTCACCATCGCGGCGGGCGGGGAGCGGAAGTCGATCGCGGATGTCAGCGAGTTGTCCATCGCCGACTGCGCCGCCTTCCTGAATTCGCTGACGCTCGGCGAGCGCGAGACCGCGATCGCCGGGCAGGTACTCAAGGAGGTACAGGCACGACTCGGTTTCCTGCTCGATGTCGGATTGCAGTATCTGTCGCTGAGCCGTGCCGCGGCGACACTGTCCGGCGGTGAGGCACAGCGCATTCGGCTTGCGACGCAGATCGGGTCCGGTCTGGTCGGCGTGCTCTACGTCCTCGATGAACCCTCGATCGGCTTGCATCAGCGCGACAATCGCCGACTCATCGACACCCTCACGCGGCTGCGCAATCTCGGCAACACGCTGATCGTGGTCGAGCACGACGAGGACACCATCCGCGCCTCGGACTGGGTGGTGGATATCGGCCCGTTGGCCGGTGAGCATGGTGGACGCGTCGTGCACAGCGGTCCCTACCAGGAGTTGTTGACCGACCCGAATTCGCTGACCGGAGCCTATCTTTCGGGCCGCGAGCGGATCGAGGTGCCGATGGTGCGCCGCCCGGTCAGCAAGAAGCGCCAGCTCACTGTGGTCGGCGCGCATGAACACAACCTGCGGGGGATCGACGTCAGCTTCCCGCTCGGCGTACTCACCTCGGTGACCGGTGTCTCGGGGTCGGGCAAATCCACGCTGGTCAACGACATTCTGGCGACCGTGCTCGCGAACAAGCTCAACGGCGCGCGCCAGGTGCCCGGCAGGCATACCCGGATCAACGGCCTCGATCACCTCGACAAGCTGGTGCAGGTCGACCAGTCGCCGATCGGTCGCACACCGCGCTCGAATCCCGCCACCTACACCGGCGTCTTCGACAAGATCAGGACGCTGTTCGCGGCGACCACCGAGGCGAAGGTGCGTGGTTACCAGCCGGGCCGATTCTCCTTCAACGTCAAGGGCGGTCGCTGCGAAGCATGCTCCGGCGACGGCACTTTGAAGATCGAGATGAACTTCCTGCCCGACGTGTATGTGCCCTGCGAGGTCTGCCACGGCGCCCGGTACAACCGGGAAACACTCGAGGTGCACTACAAGGGCAAGACCATCGCCGAGGTGCTGGACATGCCCATCGACGAGGCCGCTGAATTCTTCGAGCCGGTCACCTCGATCCACCGCTACCTCAAGACGCTGGTGGACGTCGGCCTCGGCTATGTCCGGCTCGGTCAGTCCGCGCCGACCCTGTCGGGTGGTGAGGCACAGCGGGTGAAGCTGGCGGCGGAACTTCAGAAACGCTCCACCGGTCGCACCGTCTACATTCTCGACGAGCCGACCACCGGCCTGCACTTCGAGGACATCCGCAAACTGCTGCTCGTCATCAACGGGCTGGTCGACAAGGGCAATACCGTCATCGTCATCGAACACAATCTGGATGTCATCAAGACCTCCGATTGGGTGATCGACATGGGCCCGGAGGGTGGTTCCGGCGGCGGTACCGTGGTCGCCGAAGGCACCCCGGATGACATTGCGGTCGTGCCGGACAGCTACACCGGACAGTTCTTGCGGCATGTGCTGACCGACGCCGCGCCGAAGACCCCGGCCAAAAAGGCGGCCAAGAAAGCGGCGGCCAAGACCACCGCGGCCAAGGCCGCGCCGGCCAAAGCGGCCGCATCGAAAACCGCGGCGACCAAGATCGCGGCCCCGAGCGCCGCGGCCAAACGTGCGTCGCGCAAGGCTGCCGCGTTGCGCTGAGTCGGGGTTATCGCCGCCTCGCTAACGCCGCAGCCAAGCGCGCCGTTAGCGAGGCGGCCGCACTCCGGTGAGGTGACAGGTGCGCATCGCCGCCCGGCCCGCTTACCAGTGGGCCGGGCTCAGCGGTGGGGCGGCCGATGGACTGGTTCGCTGATGCGGCCCTTGCTGCCGCGGATCAGTACACCGGGCCGGTGTATTTCTCGCCCGGGCCCTTGCCTGGCTCATCCGGGTGGGCCGAGGACTCGCGGAACGCGCGCTGGAGGGATTGCAGTCCGTCGCGGTACGGGCCCGCGTGCGGGCCGAAGTACTCCACGGAGGAGGTGACGAGACCGGCCAGTGCGGTGATCAGGCGGCGGGCCTCGTCCAGGTCGCGATGCGGGCTGGTGTCGGGGTCCGGGTCGCCGAGCCCGAGCTTCTCCGCAGCGGCACTCATCAGCATCATCGCGGCGCGGCTGATTATCTCCACCGCAGGTATGTCGGCCAGTTCGCGGACGGTGGCGTCGGGCTGCTCAGTCATGGCATCAGGCTAGCGAGGCTGTTCGCAACAGACGGAGCTGGCCGACCTCGGCGGCGTTCTTCATCAGCTCCGCGTTCACCCAAGCGGCCAGATGCGCGACGGTCAGTCCCGCATCGGCGGGCCAGGGGTAGGCCGTGGGTTTCTCCAGGTCGTTGTCGGTGAGCCGGTCGAGCGTGCGCGTCCAGTCGGCGCGCGCCTCGTACAACCACGCGAGCGCGGCCGCCCCCTCGCCGGGCCAATGCACATCGGTCCGGGCCGGCGGCGTGCGTCCCTCGACATGATCGATGGCCGCCCGCCACCACCAACCGATATGCCAGGTGAGCCAGCCGATCGTCGGTACCGGGATCGGGTCGGGCTCCTCGTCGGCCCAGTCCGGCCGCCAATGGCCGTCACTGTGTGGACGGACCGTCCAACTGTGTGCTGCGGGCTGCCACAGAAAGTCTTCCGGGCGCAGGGCTGTGAAATGAAGTTCCGACAGCGACCAGGTCAGGTCGAACTGCCAGCGCAGGAGATCACGCGTGAGAATTGACACCGAGGGAGTGTGCCGTCGGCGCTGTCCCTCGGACAACCGATTTACCGGTCGATTCGGAGATACTGAGGAAGAATGTTAAACTTTCGCCGACGACCGTCCCAGGACTGCCTGGGGCTGATAAGTGGAGCCCGACTCCCACCGTTGCCGACGAGTAATCGTACAGGTCAAACGGTCCGGTCACCCGCATCCAAAAAGCGGGTTTCTTGTGCGGAAGTCCTCTCGGATAGAGAGAGCTCGAGCGCAAGTTCGATCACGAGCACGCTCATGGTCGGTGACCGGTCGACTCGGGCCCCGTGGCGGAGAAATACCGCACCGGGGCCTTTGTGTTGAACAAGGGGTTGTACTTACCGCATGCGGTTGTCACACGACATCGCTTGACCTAGGAGGCCCCATCAGCACTGAGACCCGCATCAACGATCGCATCCGTGTTCCCGAGGTTCGACTCATCGGACCCGGCGGTGAACAGGTTGGGATCGTGCGTGTTGAAGATGCACTACGCGTCGCCCTCGAGGCCGATCTTGATCTGGTCGAGGTGGCTCCCGACGCCCGTCCGCCGGTCTGCAAGATCATGGACTACGGCAAGTTCAAGTACGAGACCGCGCAGAAAGCGCGTGAGTCCCGGAAGAACCAGGTGCAGACCGTCATCAAGGAGCAGAAGCTCCGCCCCAAGATCGACGACCACGACTACGAGACCAAGAAGCGTAACGTTGTTCGCTTCCTCGAGGCGGGTTCGAAGGTCAAGGTGACGATCATGTTCCGTGGTCGCGAGCAGTCCAGGCCAGAGTTGGGCTTCCGGTTGCTGCAGCGGCTGGCCTCCGACGTCGCGGAGTTGGGTTTCGTCGAGACCTCCGCCAAGCAGGACGGTCGAAATATGACCATGGTCCTCTCGCCTCACAAGGGTGCGAAGACGCGCGTCAAGGCGCAGGAGGAGTCGGCGTCGCGGTCGCAGGTGCCTGCCACCCCGCGCCCCGCTGCACCTGCCACCAACACGCAGGCCGTACCCGCTGCCCCCGCGCCCGCCGCGGCCCCGGCAGCGCCGGCCGACTCGTAGAAATAACGGACAGCACCGGCGGTCCGTGAGGATCGCCGGCACGAGACAGATAGAGGAATCCATGCCGAAGATGAAGAGCCACAGCGGCGCCTCGAAGCGATTCAAGGTTTCGGGCCGCGGCAAGCTGCTGCGTCAGCAGGCGAACCGTCGCCACAACTTCGAGCACAAGTCCACTCGCCGGACTCGTCGTCTGGACGGCACGGAGTCCGTCGCGTCCGTTGATGTCCCTCGCGTCAAGCGGCTGCTGGGTCTCTGAGACCAGCCCGCAGCATTCGCGACCGGATAATCCGGACGCTGACCACCGACCGAATCCTGGGCGCCATGCATGCGCCCCCTAGATCGACAAGGACTGACCCATGGCACGCGTCAAAAGGGCCGTCAACGCTCAGAAGAAGCGTCGTTCCATTCTCGAGGCATCCAAGGGCTACCGCGGACAGCGTTCGCGGCTGTACCGCAAGGCCAAGGAGCAGCAGCTCCACTCGCTCACCTACGCCTACCGGGACCGCCGGGCGCGCAAGGGTGACTTCCGCAAGCTGTGGATCGCCCGCATCAACGCCGCGGCGCGCCTGAACGACATCACCTACAACCGCTTCATCCAGGGCCTGAAGGCTGCCGGTGTCGAGGTGGACCGCAAGAACCTCGCCGAGCTTGCTGTCTCCGACGCCGAGGCGTTCGCCGGCCTGGTCGCGGTGGCCAAGGCCGCCCTCCCGCAGGACGTCAACGCACCGGCTGCCTGAGTCCGGCTTTCGTGACAGATCTTTCGGAACGACCCGTGGATGCGCTTTCCGAGCGCAATCCGCGGGTCGTTTCCGCTGTCAAGTTGCATCGCGCCGTACAGCGCCGCAAGACCGGGCAGTTCCTCGCCGAGGGGGCGAATGCCGTTGCGGCGGCGAGCGATACCGGACGCGTGCGGGAGCTGTTCTATTCGGCCGACGGCGCGGCCCGTGCACACGAACTCGTCGCCGGTATCGCGGCATCGGGGGTACGCACCACGCTGGTGAGCGATCGCGCGGCCCAGCATCTCGGTGACACCGTGACCGCGCCGGGACTGGTCGCGGTGTGCGACCTCATCGATGTGCCCCTCGACGATGTGCTGGCCGCGCAGCCGCGGATGCTGGCCGTCGCGGTCGAGATCGCCGAACCGGGTAACGCCGGAACTCTGATCCGTGTGTCGGATTCCGTCGGCGCGGACGCAGTTGTGCTGGCCGGTGACACCGTTGACCCGCACAACGGCAAATGTGTGCGTGCCAGCGCGGGCAGTCTGTTCCACGTGCCGATCGCGCGGCACCGCGATATCACCGAAACGCTGGATTCGATTGCGGCAGCGGGTATTACGATCCTAGCGACCGCCGCCGACGGCGAGATCGACCTGGACGACGCCGATGAGTTGTGCACCGGCCCGGTCGCCTGGCTGTTCGGCAACGAGGCGCACGGCCTCGGCCCGGCCGTGGCCGCCCGCGCCGATCACCGCATCCGCATCCCGATCCGTGGCCGCTCCGAAAGCCTGAACTTGGCCACGGCAGCCGCGATCTGCCTGTACGCGAACTCCCGCATTCGCTACGCGCAGTAGCCGGCCGGTTGTCTTCGGCGGTCTGCGTTCAGCAGGTGGCCGGTCTGTCGCCATCGGCTCGCAGATCGCCGAGGATTTCGGCGGCCCATGGGGTTGGCACCGCGTCCGGCCCCGCGACGTGCATCGCGGTCATCACGGTGAGCAGCATGCCGGTGGCGAGAAAGCGCCGAATATCCTCGATCGAGGCGCCGCTGAGTTCCTCGACCACGCGGTAGATGCGGCCGAATCGGTGACGAACCTCGTCGCCGATTATCGGATCGGAGCTCGCCGAGAAGCCGTGCAGTAGCACCATGAGTAGTTCGCGTTCGGTGAGGAAGACGCTGTAGCCGTGCGCGAGCGCGCGCAGCGCCTCTTCGGGAGTCGAGTCGGGTGCGATGTTCTTCCCTGCCGCGCGGAATATCTCTTCCACTCGGTCACAGACTCGGTTCGTTGCGGCGAGGAACAGCCGCTGTTTAGTGCCGAAGAGACGGATCACGTAGGGCTGGGAGACGCCCGCTATGCGCGCGATTTCATCGGTTTTCGTTGCCGCGTAACCGGATTCGGCGAAGGCGGTTACGGCGGCTTGGAGTACCTGCTCGCCACGTTCGGAGGCGGTCATTCGGGTTCGTGTCGAACTCGCCATCGTGCTCCACTTCGCTCGGTCGGCTCCTGCCATTGACATGTTATCAGCGGATGCATACTCTTCGATTTCGTTAGTTATCAGTCAATTACAACAAGGGTTGGGCATGGCAGAGATTCTTGAAGACGCCGACCCGTCGGCCCCCGTCGCGGCGCAGGGGAGTGCCGGGCGCGCTCGTCCGCTGGCCGCCGTCTTGGCCGCCGTCGGAATACCGATGTTCATGGTCACCTTGGACAACCTCGTGGTGACGAACGCGCTGCCGATCATTCGCACCGAACTCGGCGCGTCGCTGGCGGATCTGCAATGGTTCGTCAACGCCTACACGCTGTCGTTCGCGTCGCTGCTGCTCACTGTCGCGTCGCTGGGTGACCGGTTCGGTCGCCGCCGAGTGTTTCTTGCTGGTATCGCGCTGTTCACCGTGGCTTCGGCGGCCTGCGCGCTGGCCACCGAGCCGTGGATGTTGATCGCGGCCCGGGCTGTTCAGGGATTCGGTGCCGCCGGTGTGATGCCGTTGTCGCTGACTTTGCTGTCGGGCGCGGTCCCCGAAAAAATGCGCAGCGCGGCGATCGGTATCTGGGGCGGTATCTCCGGCCTCGGCGTGGCACTCGGCCCGCTGATCGGCGGCGCGGTGGTCGAGGGCTCGAGCTGGCAGTGGATCTTCTGGGTGAACGTGCCCATCGGTGTCTTGGTGCTGCCCTTCGCGGCTCGCGTACTGCGCGAGTCCTACGGTGGCAACCGGCGGTTGGATCCGCTCGGTCTGGTGCTGTCAGCGGGCGGCGTGCTCGCGATTGTGTGGGGTGTGGTCCACGGCGCCGACGACGGCTGGACCTCGTCCGGTGTGCTGTCCGCGCTGATCGGTGGCGCTGTGTTGCTAGCGTGCTTGATCGGCTGGGAGCTGAAGACTCCAGATCCGATGCTGCCACTGCGGTTGTTCCGATCCCGTGCCTTCCGAGTGAGCAACACGACCGTATTCACCTTCTCCGTCGGAGTCTTCGGCTCGATCTTCCTGCTGGCGCAGTACTTTCAGGTCGTGCAGGGGTATGGCCCGTTGCAATCGGGTATCCGCACCATGCCTTGGACGATGGCGCCGATGGTGGTGGCACCGCTCGCCGGTTTGATCGTCGACAAGGTCGGCGCCCGCACGCTGCTGGCGACTGGACAGGCGGCGCTGGCCATCGCGCTGGCCTGGATGGCGGCGATCACCACGGTCGACGTTGGATATGGTTCGTTCGTGGGGCCGTTCCTGCTCGGCGGCATCGGCATGGGCCTGACCTTCGCGCCGGGCGCGACGGTGGTCATGGCGAGTGCCGCACCCGAACACCGGGCGATTGCATCGGGTACCAGCAGCACCATCCGTGAGGTGGGTGTCGCGATGGGTGTCGCCGTGCTGGCATCGGTGTTCGCCTCGCACGGGTCATATTCGAGCCCCCAGAGTTTCGTCGACGGCCTGGTGCCCGCGGTGTGGGTCGGGTCGGCCATCGTGGCAGTCGGGGCTCTGGTGTCGTGGTTGCTACCCAGGCGGATTGTCATCGCTTGACCGCCCTCGGCCGCAGTGGTGCCCTGCGCTGGTTCAGACCGGGGAGGGCGTTGCGCGTGGTGGGGTGTCGTCCATGTCGGCCACCGGTGTCGCTCGGCCGAGGTGACGGATAACCGCTGCGGTCGGCGGGAAGATCCTCGATCCGATTCGGACCAGGTCGTTGACGATCGTTGTCGCCCGCTGAGGTGGGGTTCGAGTTGCTGAGTTGGCGGGCCGGCGTACTCCGATGTCCGTCAGTCGACGCCGCGTTCGGCGATGATTACGCCGGTGCCGTGGGCGTTCGAGGGGCAAGGTTGGCGATCTGCGTCGGAACCACCGGGTCAACTGGGCAAAGTGCCCGATTCGTACCCGGCGCACCCTCGCTGGAGTGTCTCAGCGGTAATCCGCGTGAAGCGGATCTGGTCGATCGAATACGATTCGACCAGCAGCAATGTGGGTCGGCATCGAGCCGTGCCCTCGAACCGATCCCAGGGGAGAGTCGAACGATCGTGGCCGACGACAACGACGCAGAGCAGAGTACGGCGCTGACCGAGGAGGCATTGGCCGCCGCGGCGGCAGCCGCCGAGAAGGCGTTCGCCGCTGCCGCCGACCTGGACGCGCTCGCCGTCGCGAAGACCGAACATCTCGGCGGTAAGGCACCGTTGGCGCTGGCACAGCGCGCGCTCGGCAGCCTGCCGAAGGCCGAGAAGGCTGACGCGGGCAAGCGGGTCAATATCGCGCGGGCGCGGGTATCCGAGGCGTTCGAGACGCGCCGGACGGTGCTGTTGGCGGAACGTGACGCCGCGGTACTGGTCGCCGAGGCGATCGACGTCACGCTCCCAGCGCGTCGACAGCCTGCCGGTGCCCGGCATCCAATTACCGTGATCTCCGAGCAAATCGCCGACGTATTCGTCGCGATGGGCTGGGAGGTCGCCGAAGGGCCCGAGGTCGAGACGGAGCACTTCAACTTCGACGCGCTGAACTTCCTGCCGGACCATCCGGCCCGCACCATGCAGGACACCTTCCATATCGCGCCCGAGGGTTCCCGTCAGGTGCTGCGCACCCACACCTCGCCGGTGCAGGTGCGCTCGTTGCTGGAGCGCGAGCCGCCGATCTATGTGGTGTGCCCAGGGCGCACCTTCAGGACCGATGAGCTCGACGCCACCCATACGCCGGTGTTCTCCCAGGTGGAGGGGCTCGCCGTGGACAAGGGCCTGACCATGGCGCACCTGCGCGGCACGCTCGACGCGTTCGCCCGGGCGCTGTTCGGCCCGGACACGCGCACTCGTATGCGACCCAACTACTTCCCGTTCACCGAGCCCTCCGCCGAGGTCGATGTGTGGTTCCCGGACAAGAAGGGCGGCGCGGGCTGGGTCGAGTGGGGTGGCTGCGGCATGGTGAATCCGAAGGTGCTGATCGCCAGCGGTATCGACCCCGAGGAGTACAGCGGGTTCGCGTTCGGCATGGGGCTGGAACGCACACTCCAGTTCCGCAACGGTATTCCGGATATGCGGGACATCGTCGAGGGTGACGTGCGCTTCACGCTGCCCTTCGGTATCCGGTCCTGAGCCGGTTCAAGAACTCCCTTCGATCGAGAGAGCGAAACGTCAAGTGCGAGTAGCGCAGTCCTGGCTGACGGACATCATTCGCCGGACCACCCCCGAGTGGTCGGTGACGCCGGAGGAGCTCGACGCGGGGTTCGTCCGGGTCGGGCTGGAAGTCGAAGAGGTCGACGAACTCCAGCGGGTGACGGGTGATATCGACAAACCCCTGGTCGTCGGCCGGGTTGCCGAGATCACCGAGCTGACCGAGTTCAAGAAGCCGATCCGGTTCTGCAAGGTGGACGTCGGCAACCCTGGCTTGCAGGAGATCGTCTGCGGCGCGACCAACTTCGCCGTCGGCGATCTGGTTGTGGTGGTGCTGCCCGGAGGTGTGCTGCCCGGCGGTTTCGCCATCTCCTCACGGAAGACTTACGGCCACGTCTCCAACGGCATGATCTGCTCGGTCGCCGAACTCGGTATCGGCAAGGATCATTCGGGAATCCTGGTGCTCGAGCCCGGCACGGCCGAGCCGGGTACCGACGCCAATGAACTGCTCGGTCTCGATGACACTGTCATCGAGCTGAACATCACCCCCGACCGTGGCTACTGCTTCTCCGCGCGTGGCTTGGCCCGGGAACTGGCCTGCGGATTCGATCTCGAATACGCCGACCCGGCCGTGCGGACGGTGCCCGACGCGGACAAGGATTCCTGGTCGGTCCGGATCGAGCCGGACTCACAGTGCACCCGCTTCGCGGTGCGCCGGGTCACCGGTATCGACCCGAAAGCGGTGAGTCCATGGTGGTTGCAGCGCAGGCTGCTGCTGTCGGGTGTGCGTCCGATCTCGCCCGCCGTTGACGTCACCAATTATGTGATGCTCGAGCTCGGCCAGCCGTTGCACGCCTTCGACGCGGCGAAGCTCAATGGCGGCCTCGTGGTGCGCAGTGCCAATAAGGGCGAGACGCTGCGCACCCTCGACGAGAGCGAACGGGTGCTCGACGGTGAGGACGTGGTTATCGCCGACGAGTCCGGTGTCATCTCGCTGGCCGGTGTAATGGGTGGCGCGACAACCGAGGTCGGCGCCGAGTCGACCGATATCGTGCTCGAGGCCGCCACCTGGAATCCCTTGCGGGTTTACCGCACCTCGCGTCGGCACAAGCTGGTGTCCGAGGCGGGCAAGCGTTATGAGCGGGTCGTCGACCCCGAGATCAACGTCGCCGCGCTCGACCGTGCCGCCACTCTGCTTGCCGACATTGCCGGCGGCACTGTGGAATCCGAGCTCACCGACATTCGAGTGCCGGTGCAGGCCGCGGCACCGATCCGGATCGATATCGGTCATGCCGATCGGGTCGCCGGGGTGATCTATCCGACCGGTACCTCGGCGCGGCGCCTGTCGCAGATCGGTTGCACGGTCGAGGTCGGCGTGAACGAAGCGAGCGGACACGGTCAGCTCATCGTCACGCCGCCGAGCTGGCGTCCCGACCTACTCCAGCCCGCCGACCTGGTCGAAGAGATTTTGCGGCTGGAGGGTCTCGAGCAGATCCCGTCTGTTGTTCCGACGGCTCCGGCCGGGCGTGGGCTCACCGCGACCCAGCGCCGCCGTCGCGCGGTGAGTCGCGCGCTCGCGTTCGCTGGTTGTGTCGAGGTGCTGCCGCCGGTTTTCCTGCCCAACGGTGTGTTCGACACGTGGGGCCTGGACGCCGATGACCCGCGCCGCGACACCACCCGGGTGCTGAACCCGCTGGACGCGGAGCGCCCCGAGCTGGCAAGCACGCTGCTGCCCGGGCTACTGGAAGTGGCCGCCCGTAACATTTCTCGCGGCGCCCGCGACCTGGCGATCTACGGGATCACACAGGTCGTATTGCCCGGCCCGAACGTCCATCCGGTCGAGGCGCTGCCGGTGGATCGTCGCCCGACCGATGACGAGATCACGGAACTGCTCGACTCGCTGCCCGCGCAGCCGGTGCATGTCGCCGCCGTCCTCACCGGCCGCCGCGAGGCACGCGGGCCGTGGGGGCAGGGGCGTCAGGCCGAGGCCGCCGACGCGTTCGCCCTGGTCGACGCCATCGCGGACGCGGCGGGCGTGACCGTCGAGCGCCGGTCGGCGGCGCAGCTGCCGTGGCACCCGGGGCGCTGTGCGGAGTTGCTCGTCGACGGAGAGGTCATCGGCTACGCGGGCGAACTGCATCCGGCCGTGCTCGAACGCTCCGGCCTGCCGCCACGCACCTGTGCTGTCGAACTCGATCTCGACGCCATCCCGTTGCGCGAATCACGCCCGGTGCCAACGGTCTCCCCGTTCCCGGCCGTACTCCAGGATGTGTCGGTGAGCGTCCAGAAGGCGATCGCCGCGGCCTCGGTCGAATCGGCGCTGCGCAGCGGCGGCGGCGATTTGCTCGAGGATATCGCGCTGTTCGATGTCTACGAGGGCGCGCAAGCCGGCGAGGGGCGCAAGTCTCTCACCTACGCTCTGCGTTTCCGTGCCACCGACCGCACGCTGACCGAGGACGAGGCCAGCGCGGCCCGCGACGCCGCCGTAGCCGCGGCGGCGGACGCGGTGGGTGCGGTGCTGCGCGGGTAGTGCGAGGTGTAGAAACACTTGCATGCGACACCCGGCGCTCCCGATCCTGCACGCACTGACATATATGCCGCAGCGGCATATCGCGCAGACGCCAGCGGTGCTCGGGCTGGACTACACCGATCTATCGGTCGCGACCGAGGACGGGGAGACGCTGCACGCGTGGTGGGTGCCCGCGCGGCAGTCGATCGGGCATGTGCTGTTCGCGCACGGCAATTCGGGCAATGTCGGTGATCGGGTGGCGCTGTTCGCGCTGCTGAACGAAATCGGGCTGGATGTGCTCGCCTTCGACTATCGCGGTTTCGGGCGTAGCACGGGGCGGCCGACCGAACTCGGTACCTACCTCGACGCGCGGGCGGCGCGGCGGACGCTGTTGGAGCGGCCCGGTGTCGACCCCGAACGGGTGCTCTATCTGGGGAAGTCGCTGGGTGGTGGCGTAATGCTGGAATTGGCGACGGCGCATCCGCCCGCCGGATTGATTCTCATGTCCACTTTCACCGGTATTCGCGATGCGGCCAGATCGGTGTATCCGTTCCTGCCGCGACCGCTTGTTCCTGACGCGTATCCCAGTGAGCGCCGCATTCGGACCCTGAATGCGCCGGTGCTGATCATGCACGGCGATCAGGACGAACTGCTACCGCTGCGGCATGCCGAAAGGCTGTATGCCGCGGCGCCGGAACCGAAGCGACTTGTGGTCTTTCCCGGTGCGGGTCACAACGACCTCATCGCGTCGGCGGGCTTGAAATGGACGGGCCTCATTCGTGACTGGGCGGCGGGCATCCTCGGGCGATAATGTCGGCGGCACCGGCCGGTCGCGCGACCGGCCTTCTTCGGCGGGCCCGCTGCGTAACCTGGCGGTATGAGCAATACCAGCGAGATCGTCGCCGTGCTTGCGACGTTGTCCGATGACGAGTTGGTCGCCGTGCTGCGCGGCGCGACCGAAGGACGCCCCGCGCTCGCAGTGGTGCATGCGGTCCTCGCGGCCCCGGTAGCGGTCGGTGATGCGATCATCGACGCGGATGTGACTCCTGATGCCGATTTCGCGTCACCGCGCGAGTCTCCGGACGTTCTGGCGGCATCCGAGCGGGTCGGAGACATTTCTCCGGTACCGGCGGTACCGGTATCGCCCACGGGGTTCGTGTCACCCGCCGAGGTAGGCGGCTATTCGCCCGGCGGAGTCCCTACTTTCGAGTCAGTTCGCGATAAGGTCGAGCAGCGCTTCGGCACCGCACAGGGGATGGGCGAACTCGACCGGCAGACCCCGGCGGGCCATAGCGCCGACGAACAATGGGAAGCGCGCGCGAAGGCTGCGCGCGAGCGTCTGGATCAGATACGGAAGTCGTTGCACGACAACGCTACCGAATAGCGAGACCGTAATCTGGGGCCGGACGCACCGGACTACGAATGTGATGGGTGGAACCATGAGCGAGCCGCGTGAGATCGCCGAACGGCTACTCGATGCCCAGGTGGAATTCCTGCTCGCGGAGGTGACCGGCGACCGCTTCGCGGAGGTGATCACCCGAGACGTGGACGCGGTCATCGGCGCCGCCGACACGCTCGTGTTCCGGGATGTGGCGGATCTCGACCAGGTGAAGCAAACGGTGGCGACCATTTTCGATCTGATCGGCGGCAGTCCGGTGATTGCCGATATGGCCGGGGTTTTCGCCGATTCGATCTACGACAATATTGCCGCGAACAACGACTACACCCTCGGTCAGGTGGTCGACCGCGAACCGGTCGAGGCGCTGCTGGAGAAGATCTTCGGTATGCATCAGGCCCAGGAGCGCATCCTCGATCGGCTCACTGAGAGCCCGTTGGTCGCGACTGTAGCCTCGAAGTTCGTGGACCGGCTGATCAATGACTTCATGCAGGCCAATCGGGAGCGGGCCGAGAAGATCCCCGGCGTCTCCTCGCTGATGTCGCTGGGGCAATCCGCGGCGAACCGCGCCAAGAAAGCGGCCGATGGCACCTTCGTCGGTGATCTGGCGGGCAAGGGCGCTATGTTCGCGCTCAAGCGCACCAACAACGCCATCCGCGAGATGCTGCGTGATGCGCCCGTTCATTCGGCGGCGATGGAGTTCTGGGATCTGCACGCCGACGAGCCGGTCAGTGGTTTGCGTGAGTATCTCACCCAGAAGGATCTCAACGAACTGGTGCTGATCTGCTACGAGATCGCGGTGACCACCAGGGAGAAGGAGTACTTCGGGCTGCTCGTCGAGGAGTGCGTCGAGGTGTTCTACACCAAGTACGGTGACTACACCCTGGCGGCGATGCTGCCGGAACTGGGCCTGTCCGGTGCCGATATCGCGACCGAGATCCTGCGCTACGGACCGGCGGTGATCGAGGGTGTGAAGCGAAACGGTGTGCTGGGTAAGATGATTCGCGAACGGCTCGTGCCGTTCTACACCTCCGATCGGGTACTCGGCATTATCGGCGACGCTGACGATTGATGTACTGACCCGCAACGTGGCCGCCGGTCGATCCGGGCGTCACCGAGCGTTCGGCGCAACTGAATCGGGTGCGTAGTCCGGCGAGGATGGGTGGGGGCGAAACACGCGAAGCACGGCGGATTCGCGGTGCGGCCGCACGGCCCACACCACCTCCTCGGCTGGTCGCCGGGCGGCAGCCTCGGTGTCGGTGCCGCGATAACCCTGGCGAAGCGGCAGACAGGTCCGCCGCCCGATCGGTGCGGGTACGGCCCGGTCAGCCAGGTTCGGCAGAACACCAGGTCATCGGCCTGGAGCAAATGCTTCCAGCGTTCGCCATGAACCCCAAGACTGTTTGTGGCACAATGCATTTCGTGTCTCGGTTGGTCAACGGCAACTCTGCGGCAACGGCGATGTCGCAGGTCGACGCGACCGTAATATCGGCTCGGCCGCATGCACACGCTGCTGCCCAGCCGATACGAACAGGCCGCCCCGCCCCGTCGGCTGGACCGGGTCGGGCGATCGCGGCTTTAGGACCTTCTTCTGTGTTTCTGCGATTCCCCCGAGGGCCGGGATCGGCGCGCGCCGACTCCGCGGCGCGGTGCGCGAAACTCGGTTGGCCGGGTAGCGGAACGAAATCTCACATGAAGGTGTGTGGTGCATTGGGCTTTTGACGGGTGATCGTCCGACTCCTTGTCCTGGTCCCGGCTGTTTCCGTATGAACGTGCGGTAACCGCCGGCTCCGGTGCGTCGAAGTTCGGCAGCGATGGCCTCGGGTATGCCCAACGGTGCACGAGTAACCGCTGGGATCGGAAATGAGTAGGAGGCGGTTATGGTTACGCAGGGGTATCAGGAACGCACATCGTTGGCTGAGCTTCTTCGGCACGGCGACCTGGCGTTCCACCAGCAGTTGCAGCAGGTTCTGAGCAACCCGGACTTCGCCGTCACGGAGAAGCAGAGCCAGGAGCAGCGGCGGGAGAACGCGTATGACCAGTTGCGGTATATGGTCAAGGAGATCGGCAGTACTCGCGCTGTTGCGACCGATCTGCCCGAACTGTTCGCGGTGTTCGACTGGTCCGCAGTGCTGGCGACGGACCTGATTCCACTGATCTCCGGCCACTACAACTTGGCCTCGGGCAGTCTGGCCACCCTGACCGATTCCGCCGCCGCCGCGCCGTACCTCCAGGACCTGGATGACGCTTCCAGCGTCGGCGTCATGCTGCTGACCGAGTACGGGTGCGGCTCCAACATCGGATTCATGCAGACCACCGCGACCTGGGACGGTGACGGGTTCGTGCTCAACACCCCGAACCCGCGGGCCCGGAAATTCATGCCCAGCGTCGGCATCCCGGTTGCCCGGGTCTGCGTCATCGGCGCCCGGTTCATCGACGCGGCGGGCGTCGATCAGGGCGTGCACCTGTTCACGGCGCGGCTGCGCGACGCCAACGGCGAACCGGCACCCGGTGTCACAATCACCCAACTCGACCATCAGCCGCTGGTCATCATGGACAACTCGGTCATCAGCTTCGACAATCTTCGGGTCGAGCGCAGTGCCTGGCTGAGCAATGACCTGGCCACCATCGATGACAACGGTGTGCTGACCTGGCGCGATGAGAAAAGCCAGAAGCGGGCGTTCCCCTCGGCGATCAGCCAACTGACTGTCGGGCGATTGGCGCTCTCATCGTGCCTGAACGCCAGCGCCCGCTCCGCGCTCTACATCGCCCTGAACTACGCCGCCAAGCGGGAAGTGCCGATGACAGCTGTCGACACACCATTCATGATCGATATCCCACACGTGCGCGACACCCTGCTCACCGACCTGGCCGGCACCGTCGCCCGGACCGTCTATGGCAACGCGATCAAGACCTTCCTCGCGGGCAGTGATCTCACTGATCGCGTCACCGTCGTGACGGTGATGTTGGCCAAGCACTTCATCCAGCCGCATGCATTGGCTACGGTCACCCACTGCCGCATCAAGATGGGCGCGCAAGGCATGTTCAGCGCCAACCGGGTCGCCGACTACCTCGGCGTCTGTCACGCTGCCATCACCGGCGAGGGCGACTGCGACGTCCTCGGTTCCGTCGCCGGTCGCGTACTGGCCAAACAACTCGCCGGCACGCCGCCACCGGAACCCGTCCTGCACGATCCCGCCGACCCCAGCGACCGCGCGCGCTTGTTCAGCGCTCGCACTCTGACGATCGCGCAAGAAGCGCAGCAGCACCTGGCGACTCCAGCGCTCGCGGACCGGTTGGCGGTCATTCCGGAGGTGCTCAGCCTCGCCGAGGCCTATTGCGCCGCAGAGGCATTGCGGTTCCTCGACGAACATGCCGATCATGCTGAGATCGCTGCTGTGCGTGACGTTTTCGCTCTGCACTATCTCGACCAACATGCCGCATGGTATCTCACCCATGGCCTACTCGATATCGCTGCTGTCCAGACGACGAAGCAGCAGCTCGGCCACGCCATCGACAACCTCGCTGGCAACCTACCCGCACTGCTGGAGGCCTTCGACTTCGACGACGAAATCCTCGCCGCACCAGTGCTGTCCGAGGATCTGCCTGCCGCGTGGGACTCCCGCTGCCACGACCCACGCCGTCACTGATCCTGCCGAGGTAAGTCCGGATAGGGCGCCCCGGCGGGGGCGCCCTATCCGGGGCGTCGTAGCGGAACTCGTAAACCAGTGCTGCCGTTGACAACATCCCTGCCGCAGCAGCGCGAGCCAGCAGACGGTACACAACACCTGGCGAAGTGAGTCCGAAACCAACCCGGTGACAGAATCATGTTGGCAGGGAACAACATCGCGACCCGACGGTCTTCGCTCGGCCCTCGCCTTGGGTACTATGCCGCCGCAACCGATATCAAGGAGATTACGTGTATCCGCAGCACACGCATCAGGGTGCTACCGCCGACTCAATGTCGTCGACCAAGGTCATAGGTCCTCGAATCCCGATTTACACTGCGGAATTTGCGGCCGATCCCCACGGGTTCTACCGCCAGATGCGTAGAGACTACGGACCGCTGGTGCCGGTCGAGATGTGGCCAGGAGTGTCTGCAACCCTGGTTATCAAATATCGCACCGCCGTGCGCATTCTCAACGACTCCGACCACTTTCCAGCCGATCCGAGTGCCTGGCAGAAGACCGTACCTGCCGATCTCCCGATCATGCCGATGATCGAGTACCGACCCAACGCAATCCGTACCAGCGGTGCGGAGCACACTCGCTACCGCAGTGTTTTGAACCACGCCTTGGCCGGGATAGACCTGAACTCCCTGCGATCCACGGTGGAGACATCCGCCATCCCGATCATCAACACGTTCTGCGAGGACGGAAACGCCGACCTGCTGAACCAGTACATCCTCCCGCTGGTCTTCTCGGTCTTCTGCCAGACACTCGGCTGCCCACCAGATATCGGTGCGCGGGTCGCGGAGGCCAGTGCCGCGATGTTCGACGGCGTGGATACGGAGACGGTAAACAGGATAATGGGCGAAGCGTTGCTCGACCTTACCCTTCTGAAGCGCGATCACCCGGCTGACGACGTCACCACGAGGATGGTCCAGCATCCCGCCGGGCTGTCCGACGAGGAGATGGTTCATCAGTTGGTCCTGCTGTTCGCGGCCGGTGTCGAACCACCACTGAATCTCATCGCCAACACCCTGCTGTTGATGCTGACCGATCCCCGATTTACCAGCGATGACAATAGCGTTCACTTATCAACCAAGACCGCACTCGAGGAGCGGCTGGCAACTGACCCGCCGATGGCGAACTATTGCATTACGTATCCTCGCCAGCCAATTCTGATCGAGGACGTGTGGTTGCCGGCCGATCAGCCGGTCATCATCAGTATGGCCGCCTGTAATACGGATCCAGAGATGAACACAGGCGAATTCCTGGACAACGGATGGAATCTGGCGTTCAGCACTGGCGATCACGCCTGTCCTGCTCACGCCCGGCCGTACGGGCTCCTGCTCGCGCAGGACGTCATCGATCAACTCCTGGATACCCTCCCGGAACTGAAACTAGCGGTTGCCCCAGAGGAGTTCGTGTGGCGCCCTGGCCCATTTCACCGAGCATTGACAGCATTGCCGGTTGTATTCCCACCTTCTTCTCCGTTGTTCCTCTGAAGGTGTAGCTCCTTTGTCGCACTGTTGATCAGACGCCGAGCTGGTAGCTGTTCGGGTTCCCGACTTAGAGGCTCCGCCAGTAGGCTCTCGCGAAACCCTGAGCTACCTCTGCGGCGCACGAGAGTCCTGGGCACAGAGCGCCGCTGTTACTCGGTGGAACTTTTCAGCGCGGCGAGGGTCTCCTCGACCAGCACCTGGGCCTGGGCCACCGTTGCTGTCAGCAACTCGGCAGTGTCGCCCGGCGTCCCCAGCAAGCTGCGGACGCGCGGGCCGAAACCGGTTGGCGCGCCCGGCAGCGTCTCGGCGACAGCCAGTGCGCCTTTCTCGTTGAGGCACCAGCGCCGGTTCCCGGCGAACAGTGCCTGCACCAGCACGCCGACGGCCTGGGAGAGGCACAGAGAGACGTACAGTGTGTCCGCCCGTGCCGCACCTTTCGCCGCGGCGCCGACCAGGAACTCCGCCTCCCAGGCCCCTGCCGTCAACGCCTCCCGCAGCAGCTCCGGGTATGTCGCGGTCCGCCGCTGCAGGTCCGTCAGCTCTCCGGTCGGATCAGCCAGTACCTGACCGAGTGCCACCTCGCCCGCATAGCAGGGCGACCAGAATCCGAGCGGATGCCCTGCCTGCACGCCCACCTCGTACCGGCCCTCGCGGCAGTCGACCCACACCGTCTCGACCCGGTCCAGATCCCGCAGGATCCAGTCCACCGCGACACCGTCGACCCGCAGCCATGCGCCACCGTTCACCCAAGGCCCCCAGCCGCCCGGCCCGGCCACCTCCACTCCAGGTCCGGCCAGCGCGCGCAACGCGGCGAGATCGGGCTCGCCACGGTAGTAGACGCCGAGATCCCAGTCCGATTCCGGCCGGTGCTCTCCACGTGCCCGGCTGCCGCCGAGCAGTACTCCGATCACGCCTGGCACCTCGGCCAGGCGGTCGGCCATGTCTTCGATGATCGCCCGCACGGAGCGAGTCTGGCAGTTGCCAACACGTCGGGCCAGCCGTTTCCACCCTTCTTCGCCGCGTCCTCGACCAGCGGCACGTCGACGAATACGGCTGGCCGGGGACTATGACGGCTCGGATACCGATGTCCGGATAATTGGGGTGGCGACCGATTAGTTCGAGGCGGATCGAACGTCATTGCTGGTGAAACTTCAAGGACAAGGAGACAGCCAATGAGCAATGGTAAGGATTTCACGCTGACCCACGTGGCGCTGCTGGTCGGTGACCAGGAACAGGCGCTGACGTTCTATCGTGACGTGATCGGTCTGGAGGTGCGCCAGGATATGCCGTTCCCCGGTGGTCGCTGGCTGACCGTTGGGCCGGTGTCGCAGCCGGGGATCGAGTTCATCCTCGAGGTTCCCGAGATGGCGCCGGTCGATGCGGCGCGGGCCGCCTACCAAGGGCGCTTGGCCAGCGGTGCGCAGAGCACCCTGATCTTCACCACCGATGCCGTCGACGACACCTTCACACGGCTGCGTGACGCGGGCGTCGCGGTCGATCAAGAGCCGATCACCCAGCCGTACGGCGTTCGCGACTGTGGCTTCCGTGACCCGTGGGGCAACCACCTTCGGTTCTCGGAGGTACTGGGCTGAAAGAGGCGTCGACGCCCCCGATTACCGGGGGCGTCGAGGTGTCCGACCCCCGGCGCGAGCCGAGCGTCATCAGGAACCCGCGCCGCCGCAGCAGTAATGTCGGGCGTATGAGCGAATCGCGGATCGAGACTGAACAGGACGCGACCCGGCCGCTGCGCGACGACATCCGATTTCTCGGTGGCGTCCTGGGGGACACTATCCGTGATCACGAGGGGCCCGAGGTATTCGACCTCATCGAGCGGGTACGCATCGAAGCATTCCGGGTGCGCCGCGAGGAGGTCGAGCGCAGTGCGGTCGCGGAGATGCTCGACGGTGTCGATATCGCCGTCGCGTTGCCGTTGATTCGCGCGTTCAGCTATTTCGTGCTGCTGGCCAATCTGGCCGAGGACATACAGCGTGATCGACGCCGCGCCGTGCACGAGGCGGCGGGGGAGCCGCCGCAGGATTCGTCGCTGGCCGCCACCTATCGCAAGCTGGACGCCGTCGCGCTCGACGGTGAGCGGGTCGCCGAGCTGCTCACCGACGCGCTGGTGTCGCCGGTGATCACCGCGCATCCCACCGAAACCCGGCGCCGCACCGTTTTCGACAGTCAGACCCGGATCACCGAATTGATGCGGCTGCGGCAGCGCTACGCCGACACCGAGCGCGAACGCGCCGAACTCGAGTCGCGGATCCGGCGCCAGGTGCTCTCGCTGTGGCGGACCGCGCTGATCCGATTGCAGCGCTTGCGTATTCAGGACGAGATCGGGGTGGGCCTGCGCTACTACGACATCACGCTGTTCGATGTGATCCCGGCGATCAACGCGCAGGTGCGGGCGGCGCTGCGATCGCGTTGGCCTGATGTCGAGTTGCTGCCACGTCCGATCCTGCGTCCCGGGTCGTGGATCGGTGGCGACCGGGACGGAAATCCCTATGTGACAGCGGATGTCGTGCGCACCGCCGCGTCGCAGGCTTCGGCGGTCGCGTTCGGCCGGTATCTGCGTGAGCTGGTGGAGCTGGAGAAATCACTGGCGCAGTCCGCTCGGCTGGTTTCGGTCACTCCGGAGGTGGCCGCGCTCGCCGAAATCGGCTACCCCGATGCGGGGTCGCACGCGGATGAGCCGTATCGCCGTGCGTTGCACGGAATTCGGTCTCGGCTCGCGGCGACAGCGGTGCTGGCGCTGGGGACGGTGCCCGGTGACGCCGGCCCGCAGCCGAGCGAGTCGCCCGAGCGCGCAGTGGCGCAAGAGGCTACCGCGCAACCGTATTCCTCTCCGCAGGCCCTGCTCGACGACCTGGACGCGATCGACGCATCCATGCGCGCCAGCGGAGACGGGCTGCTCGCCGATGATCGTCTCGCGGCACTGCGCCACGCGATCGAGACTCTCGGCTTCCATCTGCAGGGTCTGGACATGCGGCAGAACTCGGAGGTGCACGAACAGGTCGTCGCCGAGCTGCTTGCCTGGGCCGGGGTACATCAGGATTATGCGAGCCTGTCCGAAACGGCGCGGGTGGAGCTACTCGCCGCCGAACTACGCACCAGGCGACCATTGCTCGGTCCGCACGCGCGGATCAGTGAGCTGGCCGCCAAGGAACTCGAAATCGTCTGTGCTGCAAGGGATGTTGTGGATACCTTCGGCGTGGAGACGGTGCCGAATTACGTCATCAGCATGTGCACGTCGGTGAGCGACATGCTGGAGGCGGCGCTGCTACTGAAGGAAGGCGGGCTACTCGATCCGGGGGAGCCGGACGGGCCGCCGAGCTGCTCGGTGGGCATCGTGCCGCTATTCGAGACGATCGAGGACCTCAGCGCCGGTGCCGCGACACTAGCCGCCGCGCTGGAGGTGCCGTTCTATCGAGAGCTGTTGGCCGCCAAGGGAATGCGGCAGGAGGTGATGCTCGGTTACTCCGATTCGAACAAGGACGGCGGGTATCTGGCCGCGAACTGGGCGCTGTACCGAGCGGAATTGGATCTGGTGGAGATAGCGCGCAAAACCGGAATCCGCTTGCGGCTGTTCCACGGTCGCGGCGGCACTGTCGGTCGTGGCGGCGGGCGCAGCTACGACGCCATCCTCGCGCAACCCGCCGGTGCGGTGCGGGGTTCGCTGCGGCTGACCGAACAGGGTGAAGTCATCGCCGCGAAATACGCGGAACCTGGTGCCGCGCACCGCAATCTGGAGTCGCTGATCGCGGGTACGCTGGAATCGACCCTGCTCGATGTCGAAGGACTCGGCGTGGACGCCGATCCGTCCTACGAAATCATGGACGACCTGGCCGCGCGTGCTCGCGCCGCATACTCGCGCCTGGTGCACGAAACTCCGGGGTTCGTCGAGTATTTCCGCCAATCCACGCCGGTCGCGGAGGTCGGCGACCTCAATATCGGCAGCAGGCCCGCCTCTCGCAAACCGACCAGCTCGGTCTCCGACCTGCGGGCCATCCCGTGGGTGATGTCGTGGAGCCAGGCTCGAGTGATGCTGCCCGGCTGGTATGGCACCGGATCGGCGTTGGAGGAGTGGATCGGTAGCGACCCCGAGCGGCTCGCCACCCTGTCGCGGCTGTATCGCCGCTGGCCGTTCTTCCGCACCGTCCTGTCCAACCTGGCCCAGGTGATGGCCAAGAGCGATCTGGACATCGCCGCCTGCTACGCCGAACTCGTCGACGATATCGCCCTGCGCGAGCAC
>NZ_JAJFZM010000016.1 GCF_020733705.1 Nocardia australiensis | reverse complement strand
GGCAAAACGATTCCCGATCACAAGGCCGATCGCCTCGACTTCGTGCGCTCCGAGCTCGCCCGTGTCGGCATCGTCAAACCCGACACCTCACACCTGCGTATCACCCCGGTCGGACCTACCGACAAGGACGCACCACCTCGTTCCCATCTGGTCATGGCACTCGTCGCCGCCCGCATCAACCAACGCGCCGAGTACACAAACGCCCGCCTCGAGATGACCGAAGGTCCACCAGGCGACGGTGATGTTTCACGCGAAACCGTTGTGCCACAACAGAGTTCGTTCGTTCAGCAATCCGCAGCATAGGGAGGAATCCGAGATGAACACCGAAGACACGTACCTGAGGGCCAAGGACTGCGAAGCCCTCACCGGTATCCCCGAGGCCACCTGGCGGTGGTGGGCACACGTCGGACAGGGACCAGCAAGCTTCAAACTCAGCGCTCGCCGTCGGGTGTGGCGAAAGTCTGTCGTCCTGGCCTGGATCGAGGAGCGGGAGCGGCTCACCAGCACGCAGGCAGCAGCCTGATGAGCACGTCACCGCGTCGCCATCGACGTTCAGGAGTTGAGCCGCGCTGGTTCAAGACTGTGACCGTCGTGAGCGAGGATGGCACGACAACCCGCGAACAGGTGCCGTCAGCGAACCACGGCAAGGGCAAGAAATGGCGGGCGCGCTACGTCGATGACCAGGGCAACGAGCACGCCAAAGGGTTCGACCGCAAGACCGATGCGCAAGCCTGGCTGAACGCGCAGATGTCCACGCTCGTCCAGGGCACTCACGTATCGCCACGGGATGCACAACTGACCATGCAAGAGTGGTGCGATCTCTGGATTCAGGGCTACGCAGTTCATCGTGACTCGACCGTTCGGCAAGCCAAGGTTCATATCAAGCTGATCACGCATGAGTTCGGTATGGTGCCCTTGGCTGCCGTCCGGCCATCCTCGGTGAAGTCTTGGGTAGCAAAACTGAAGACTGAGAAGCGTGAGCCGAGCTACGTCTACGCCGTGCATTCGCGCCTCTCGCAGATCATGAGCGACGCAGTGCATGAGGGCCTACTGGTCCGCAACCCATGCTCGCGCCGAACCGCGCCCCCGATGGGCAAGCAGAAGCCGTATGTCGCTACAACGCAACAGGTTTGGGCGATCTACGATGCGTTCCCGAAGCACCTACAGGCGTCCGTTCTGCTCGGTGCATTCGCCGGTCTTCGGGTCGCTGAGGTGTCCGCGCTCAAGGTCGCCGATATCGACCTCATGCGGGGCGTGGTGAACCCCAAGCAGCAATGGAAGGACGAACCGCTCAAGACCGACGCGAGCCAGACACCGATACCGATACCGAGGGAACTGGCGTTGCTGCTGTCGGCGTCAGTTAAGAAGTGGCCTGGCGAACACATGGTGACCGATGGCATGGGCAACCCTGCGCCACCCTGGCACATCGATCGCGCCCTCCGTGCGGTGCGGAACGCGGGCAAGGTGCAGTCATTGCCCGAGGAGTTCAGCTTCCACGACTTCCGGCACTACTTCGCGTCGCTGCTCATCTCCAAGAAGGCGGACATCAAGACCGTGCAAGTCCGCCTCCGCCACGCCAGCGCCAAGACCACGCTCGACACCTACGGGCACCTGTGGCCGGACGCGGACGAGTCCACCCGAACCGCAATCGGTGAGGTGATCGCGGAACGGATGGACTCGGGTACTGCTACTGCGGATGAACTGCGGACGGAGGACCAGGGTTAGATGCTCAGCCGCAGGTCAAGCCCCCAATACGACTTACACGTCGAAGTACAGCTCGAACTCGTACGGGTGCGGGCGGAGGTTCACCGGGGCGATTTCCTGCTCGCGCTTGATGTTGATCCAGGTCTCGATCAGGTCCTCGGTGAAGACGTTGCCTTCGGTGAGGTAATCGTGGTCCTGCTCTAGCTTGTCGATGACCGACGCCAGGCTGGTGGGGGCCTGGGGGATGTTCTTGGCCTCCTCCGGGGGGAGCTCGTAGAGGTCCTTGTCGACGGGAGCCTGCGGCTCGAGCTTGCGCTTGATGCCGTCGAGGCCGGCCATCATCATGGCGGCGAAGGCGAGGTACGGGTTACCCGAGGAGTCCGGCGCGCGGAACTCGATACGCTTGGCCTTCGGGTTGTTACCGGTGACCGGAATGCGGACCGCGGCGGAACGGTTGCGCTGCGAGTACACCAGGTTGATCGGCGCCTCGTAGCCCGGAACCAGACGGTGGTAGGAGTTCACGGTCGGGTTGGTGAACGCCAGCAGCGACGGCGCGTGGTGCAGGATGCCGCCGATGTAATGGCGCGCGAGATCCGACAGACCCGCGTAGCCGGCCTCGTCGTGGAACAGCGGCTTGCCGTCCTTCCACAGCGACTGGTGCACGTGCATGCCCGAGCCGTTGTCACCGAAGAGCGGCTTCGGCATGAACGTGACAGTCTTGCCTTCCTGCCACGCGGTGTTCTTCACGATGTACTTGAACAGCTGCAGGTCGTCGGCCGCACCGAGCAGGGTGCCGAACTTGTAGTTGATCTCGGCTTGACCGGCGGTCCCAACCTCATGGTGGCCACGCTCGAGCTCGAAGCCCGCGTTCTGCAGGTTGGACGAGATCTTGTCGCGCAGGTCGACATAGTGGTCGTAGGGGGCGACCGGGAAGTAGCCACCCTTGTTGCGGACCTTATAGCCCCGGTTGGGCGAACCGTCCGGGTTGAACTTCGCGCCGGTGTTCCAGGAGCCCGAGATCGACTCGATCTCGTAGAACGCGCCGTTGATCCCCGAGTCGTAGCGGATCGAGTCGAAGATGTAGAACTCGGCCTCGGCACCGAAGTACGCGGTGTCGGCGATACCGGTCGAACGCAGGTACTCCTCGGCCTTGCGCGCGATGTTGCGCGGGTCGCGGCTGTAGGCCTCGCGAGTGAACGGATCGTGCACGAAGTGATTGAGGTTCAGCGTCTTGGCGGTGCGGAACGGGTCGAGCTGCGCGGTGCTGAAATCGGGCAGCAGCAGCATGTCCGACTCATCGATCGACTGGAAACCACGGACGGAGGAGCCGTCGAACGCGAGCCCTTCCTCGGCGAGATCGGCCGTGAACGCCTGCGCCGGGATCGAGAAGTGCTGCTGCACACCGGGAAGATCGCTGAAGCGAATGTCGACGTATTCGACTTCTTCGTCAGCGATGTATTTGATGACCTCATCGGCCGTGCTGAACGTCACTTGTTCTCCTTACGGATCGGTTCCCAGCCAGTGTCGATTGCATGGGTTCGTCGCGACCAGACGCTATGGATGAAGTGTTTCCCGGCCGTCAAGGCTGTGTTTCGCCAGTGTTACACGTCCGGCTGGCGGGGTGGCCTTGGCCACCCGGGCTCGAACAACATGGTAATCCTGCCATCTTTTTCGGCGCGCGCCGACGTGAACTCCCCTTATGCGGTGTCGGGCGACCGGCTGGACGCGCTTACTCTGGGGAGCATGGCACGCAGTACGGGATCCTGGCTTTCCGGACCTCCGACGGACCCGGGCGACCCGGCAACCCCAGAGTTCCGCGGTCAGTATTTGGGGTTGCCCGAGTCCGGAGTCGGGTCGTTGCCGGGTTTGGGACGCCGTATCGCCGCGCTGTTCGTGGACTGGATGATCGCGGTCGGGATCTCGCTGCTGATCGTGCGCGGCGGATCGGCGTCGAGTCTGACGCTGCTGGTCTGGTTCGTGATCGGGGTCGGCGCGGTGACGCTGTTCGGCTACACGCCGGGCCAGTACTTTCTGCGGATACGGGTGATCCGGATCGACGCGCCGGTGCCGGTCGGCTTCGTCCGCGCGCTGGCACGGCAGGCTCTACTGGTATTCGTGGTGCCCGCGCTGTTCACCGACGCCGACGGTCGCGGCATGCATGACCGAGCCACCGGTACCGCGGTCGCCCGGTCCCGGTAACGGACTTCGAACCTTCGAACCGTTGGAGCCCGCGCACGGCGGCGCATACGCGAAGGCCCGCGTCCCAGCCTCATGGAACGCGGGCCTGTCGAAGCGTCACCCGGCGCGATGTCTCCGCGCTGCAATACTCAGCGCCGACGGATGCTGCGCTGTACGCCGCGCATCTTCGCGCCCGCGGGCATGGGCCCCTTGGGCAGCGCCGGGCCGCTGCGCGCGTTGAGGGCGGTCAACCGGCCCTCGATCAGGTCGATGCGCTTGGCGTCGATATTGCGCGGCAGTTTGGTGAGGTGCTTCTGCAGTCCCTTCAGCGGTACCTGCCCCTCCTCGTTGCCGATGATGATGTCGTAGATCGGGGTATCGCCGATGAGCCGGGCGGTGCGCTTCTTCTCCTGCGCCAGCAGCGACTTCAGCCGCTGCGGGGAGCCCTCGCCGACCAGGACCACGCCGGGCAGCCCGATCACGCGGTGCACCGCGTCGAGCTGGGTGGTCGCGGCGATGCCGTTGCTGACCCGCCACTTGCCCTGCAGGTTCTCCAGTACCCACGCCGCCGCGCCGGCCTGGCCTTCGGCCTTGGCGTAGACGTTCTTCTGCACACGGCGACCGAAGATGATGAACGCCACCAGGGCACCAAGCAGCAGGCCCAGCGGCAGCAGGAACCATTGCAGGCCGAAGATCAGCCCGACCACCAGGAACACGAGCGTGATGCCGACCAGCGCGCCGATCATCATGGGCAGCAGCAGTTTGTCTTCCTTGCGCTGCATCTGGAACGCCTGCCACAACTGCTGGCGACGTTCTTTCGACTGCTGCTTGCGCGCCGCCTTCGCCGCGGCCTTCGCTTCCTTCGACGGCGTGCCGCCCTTACCTGCTGCCATGCCCACAGGATAGTGCCAAGTGGGGTGTCGACCGGCGACGGGACCACCCGCTCGGGCCGCAAGCGCGGCAACGACTGCCGGACCGGGCGCACCGCGCATTCGGGCTGGTCGTGCGGCACGCTCGCGAATGACCCCCACGAGTCGGGTGCGCGACGGCCCGGTGCCGTGGCCGTGCAACCACGCCGGTTGATCAGGCGGCGTAGCGCACTCCGGTCAGGCGCTCGGAGGTCTCCCACAGGCGCGACTGTGCGGCGTGATCGTGGGAGCGGGTGCTCGATCGAACTGCGGCGGGATAACCTTTGATCTCGAAAAGACCTGCGGGCCCGTAGTATTCGCCGCCGGCGGCGGACGGATCGGTGGCCGCGCGCAGCGTCGGGAGCGCACCCATTGCCGGTGTGCGACCGAACAGGCGAGCGATGGCCAGGTTCGGTAACCGAAACCACGGCGACGAGTAGCGGAATACCTCGGTACTCGCACCGCCAGGATGTGCGGCAAGGGCCACGGCGGGGAGATCGGCGAGCCGACGATCCAGTTCGTAGGTGAACAGCAGGTTGGCCAGCTTCGATCTCGCGTACACACCGCCGCCGGAGGACACTTCATCGAAGTCGATCCCGCCGAATCGGTGCCCGATGCTGCTGACGGTGACGATGCGTGCGCCCTCGGTCGAGGCCAACCTGTCGAGCAGCAGACCGGTGAACGCGAAATGTCCGAGATGGTTGACCCCGAACTGGATCTCGAATCCGTCGGCGGTTCGGCCGGACAGTCCGGTCACACCCGCATTGTTGATCAGCAGGTCGAGTCGTTCGTGACGCGCTCGGATGTCGTCGGCCGCCGCGTGGATCGACGCGAGCGAGGCCAGATCGAGACGCACCGAGTCGACCCCGGCGCCCGGCACGCTTGCCATGATCCGCTCGGCCGCGCCCCGGGCTTTTCCCTGATCGCGGCAGGCGAGCACGACGGTGGCGCCGTGTTCGGCCAATGCCCGGGCGGTCTCGAAACCGATGCCGGTATTAGCACCGGTGATGACGGCGACGCGACCGTGCTGGTCGGGGATGTTCGCTTCGGTCCAGATTTCCATTGCGACTCCTAAAATGAACGAGTGGTTCACTATTAAAAGTGAACCACTCGTTCATGTTCTATGCAAGAGCGGAGGATAGGGTGAGTTCGATATGACCGGACAACCCAGACGGCGCGCTGACGCGCTACGGAACAGAGACGCGATCGTCAGCGCCGCACGAGAACTGGTCGTTGCGCGCGGGCCCGACATCGGTATGGATGACATCGCCGTGGCGGCCGGCGTCGCGGTCGGGACCATCTATCGCCACTTTCCGACCAAGACGGATCTGATGGAAGCGATCGTCACTGATCTCGCGACGGAGATCGCGGCATCGCTCGAATCCGCCACCGCCAGAGTCTGCGATGGTGAAAGCACCGCGCTCGAGGAGATCATTGCGCTGCTGTCGCGGGTGGTCATGGATATGCGGCAGGAGCGGCTGCTGCGTTATGCCGTCGCGGGCCTCGCGCCGGACTCGTTGCGCGAGGTCCAGCGACAGGCCAGGCATACCGTCGCCCGATGGGTCGACGCCGCACACCGGGACAAGGCTCTCTATCGAGACATCACGGTCGAAGATGTCATTCTGCTGCTGGCGACCGCACCCGACGACGCCCGGCCCGAGGCCGAGCATCGTCGCTGGCTGACACTGGCCCGGCGCGCGCTCGCACCCGAATCAGCGTGAAGCAGGCCGACCCCCCTGTTCCCAGGGCTGGACAGCCGACCGAGTTCGGTCGATAGTTCACGGGTGAATGTGGGTGCTGTGGTATTGCGTGCGTCGGCCGGGCTCTTGCTGATACTGGGTGTACTTGCGCCGGTGTCGCACGCGGATCCGGGATTGCCGTTTCAGTGGTCCCAGAGCTATATCACCGCGGCCGACGGCACCCGACTGCACGCGGATGTATTGCGTCCGCTCGGGGTTTCCGACGACACGCGCACACCGGTGATCCTTACGGTAAGTCCGTATCGCGCGCACCTCGCGTATTTGAGTAACCCGCGGCTGGAGCCAGGGCCGTCCATCGAGGACCTCAATGTGGAGATGTTTCTGCAGGCCGGATACACCTATGTCGTCGTCGACCTGCGCGGGTTCGGTGGATCGTCCGGGTGCCCGGATTTCGGCGGGCCGGGCGAACGCTCGGATGTGAGCGCCGCGGTGGAGTGGGCGGCAGGCCAGCCGTGGTCGACCGGCCGGGTCGGCATGACGGGCGTTTCGTATGAGGCGTGGGCCGGGTTGATGGGGTTGGCCGCCAAGCCGAAGGGACTGGCCGCGGTGGCCGCGTTCGAGCCGGTGATCGACCCGTATTCCTATCTGTACATGCAGGGTGTGTCGTGGAAGTTCTCCGGAAAACCGGTGACCGAGACCGGGATTCGCCCGGCCGATGAGGTCGGCCTCGAACACCTGCTGATTGCCTCTACTCCCGGCCGCTGGGACGACTCCCCCGAGTACCGGGCCAACGCCACCGAGATGACGCCGCAGTGCTACGCGCAGTACGCCGAGAACACCGCCGATCATAATCGCGACAGCCAGTTCTGGCGCGAGCGCGACCTGGTGGAACAGTTGCGCGGCAATACGATTCCACTGTTGCTCGGCCAAGGCTTCCTCGACCAGAACACCCGCGCCTATCGCGCGTTCGATGCATGGAACGCGCTCGGCCCCGGCGAGCACCGCGCCTGGTTCGGCCAGTGGGGTCACAGCGACTGTCATGCCAAATGTGGCACACCGAATTTTGACGCCGAATTGCTCGCCTTCTTCGACAGGCAGGTCGCGGGCAAGGACGTCACGGTGCCGGGGCCGCGTATCACCGTCGGCCAGTACGACGGCGGCTGGCGTTCGGAAACCGCATGGCCGCCGAAGGATGTGCGGCGTGTGCCGATCGACCTGCGCACCGGCGAGTACACCGATCGCGGGCTACCTAACGGACTCGACCGCGAGATCTGGTCGATATCCGAACCATTGGCGCAAGACCAACACCTGTCCGGAATTCCTACCGCGTCGCTGCGACTGAACGGCCCGCCGTCAGCCACCGTCGCGATCGAGTTGTACGACATCGCGCCCGACGGCCTGTCCACCGTCATCACCCGAGGTATCGCCCCGGTCGCCCAAACCGCCGATGTCCGGCTACTCGCTCAGGATTGGCCGCTTCCCGCCGGGCACCGGATCGGCGCGCGGATCACCGACGTCATCGATGACATCTGGTCACATACTCCGGCCTTCGCATCCGTCACCGTGACGGCCGCTCGGCTCGAATTGCCGCTGCTCACCATCCCACGCCATCCGGACCTGACCGGCGGATCGAGCGAGACCTGGGACAAATGGCACACCAACGAGACCATCACCATTGGGCCCGATCTGTTGAACAATGCAACGATGCCCATGAACCTACCGACCATGACCGGTAACCGATGACCGACGAAGCCGCCACCCACTCGGTGGTGGTCGATAACCACGTCGCCGAGCGTCTCGCGCGGGCTCTGCGTTTCGCGACGGTGTCCACCGAAGAGCCCGACCGGCCCGACGACCCCGAGTTCGCCCGATTGGGCGCGTACCTCGAGGAGTCCTTCCCGCTGGTGCACACCGAGTTGGAGCTGGAGCGGTTCGGCTACAGTCGGCTCTATCGGTGGGCCGGGGCCGAGCCGGAGCGGGTCTCGGCAATCCTGCTCGCACACCAGGACGTGGTCCCCGTCGACGATCCACACCGATGGACCCATCCACCGTTCGCCGGCATTGTCGACGACGAATTCATTTGGGGCCGTGGCGCAATCGATGACAAGAGCCGGGTGCTGGCCATTCTGGAGGCAGTCGAATCGGCACTCGCCGTGGGCATTCGGCCGTACCACACCGTCTACCTGGCCTTCGGCCACGACGAAGAGGTGTTCGGCGACCAGGGCGCGGCGCGGATGGCGCGGCGACTGCGCGAAGCGGGTGTGCACGCGGATCTGTTGATCGACGAAGGAGGGGTGATCACCGACGGCATAGTTGACGGCGTGGACCGCCCGGTGGCCTCGATCATGGTGGGCGAGAAGGGTTATCTGACGGCCCGGTTCTCCGTGCGGGAAGTGGGTGGACACTCAGCGATGCCGGGTCGCAGGACCGCGGTCGGCCGGATCGCACGCGCGGTGAGCCGGATTCAGGACCATCCGATGCCATTGCGGATGACGCCGATCGTGGTTGACATGCTGCGGCGGCTGCGTCCGGCGCTGCCCGAGTCACGCCGTCGTCTACTCGGGGTGGCCGGGCTGGCCACCCCGCTGGTCACGCGGGTAATGGCGGCGCGTCCGCAGACCGAGGCGCTGGTGCGCACGACCACCGCGCCGACGGTGATCAGCGGTGGTGTGAAGGCCAATGTACTGCCGCAGCACGCCGAAGCGCTGGTGAACTTCCGTATCCTACCCGGCGATTCGGTTCGCTCGGTGCTGGAACACTGCCGAAAAGTAGTGCGCGACAAGGGGATCCGAATCGAACCGTTCGGGATATCCTCGGAGCCATCACTTTTCGACGGCCCCGGCCCCGGATTCGATGTGATCGCCGGACTCGCCCAAGCGGTTGTCCCCGGAATCGCGGTTACCAGCGGCATCGTCCCTGGCGCCACCGATGCCAGACATTACGACGACCTCGCCGCGACGCGTTGCAATTTCGCGCCCATCGTGATGACCGAGGCCGACCTCGCGACCATCCACGGAACCGACGAGCGCATCTCGCTGGTGAACTACGCTCGGCTCATCGAATTCAATCGGCGGCTGATCGACCATCTCGCGCGCGGGTCGAGCACCACGCCGCAGACGTCAGGAGCCGACGTATGACATCCGAGAGCGCTGTATCCGCGACCGGCGAATTCGAGGGCCGTGGCAGCCGGGTCGCCTGGCGGGCGTGGCTACCGGACACCACAGCCAAGGGCGTTATCGTGCTCGTGCACGGAGTCGCCGAGCATTCCGGACGCTACGTGTATGTCGGAAAGCGGTTGGCGGACGCCGGTTTCGCCGTGTACGCACCCGACCACATCGGCCACGGCAAGTCCGCGGGCAGCAATGCGAACATCGGCTCGATGGACGCGGCGGCCGACAATGTGGCCGCCATGCTCGACATCGCGAGCCGCGAACATCCCGATGTGCCACGCGTGCTGCTCGGCCATTCGATGGGCAGCCTCATCGTGCTATATCTGGCCACGCGCGCACCCATCGACGTCGCGGGAATCGTGGTCTCCGCACCGCCGCTTGACATTCCGCTCGGCAACCCGTTGCAGCGCCTGTTCGCCCCGCTGTTGACCAGGTTCACGCCGAATCTCGGTGTGCTGAAACTGGATTCGTCGATGATCAGCCGTGACCCCGATGTGGTGCACGCCTACGACAACGATCCGCTGGTGTTTCGAGGCAAGCTGCCCGCCCGCACCGCTGTCGAGATACTGAACGCGACGCAGCTGGTGAAAGGGCGCCTGGACCGGCTCACCGTGCCGCTACTGGTGTTACACGGCACCGCCGACGCGGTCGCGGCACCTTCGAGCTCCACGCTGATCGAGCGGAGCGCGAGCTCGAAGGATCTGACCGTGATCCGCTACGACGGGCTCTATCACGAGATCTTCAACGAACCCGAAAAGGACCGGGTACTCGGCGACGTCGTGGACTGGCTGCGGGCGCACATTTCCGAGACGTAGGCTCTGCCTATGGGAGATAGAGTCGCATTCATCCGCGCCACCTGGCACAGCTCGATCGTGAACAAGGCGTACCAGGGTTTCGGCACGGAATACGCCGATCTCGGCTTCGACCCCAGCACTATCGATCTGTTCGAGGTCCCCGGCGCGTTCGAGATCCCGCTGCACGCCAAGCGCCTCGCGCGCAGCGGCGACTACGCGGCGGTGGTCGCGGCGGCATTGGTGGTCGACGGCGGCATCTACCGGCACGATTTCGTCGCCTCCGCGGTGATCGATGGCCTGATGCGGGTGCAACTCGACACCGATGTGCCGGTGTTCTCCGTGGTACTCACCCCGCACCATTTCCACGAGCACAGCGAGCACGTCACCTACTTCACCGAGCATTTCGTGACGAAGGGAGCCGAGGCCGCCCGCGCGCTGGCGGGCACCCTCAGCTCCCTTCGGGCATTACCCGCGGCCAACTAGCTCACTCCATTTGGTTGAAGCGGCTCAATGCTCGTCGTAGTGGCCGTTGTGGGCGGCGTGCCGATGACCGTCGTGGATATAGTCCACATGATCACCATGCGGGACCGCGACATGACCACAATTCTCGCCGTGGATGTGGTCGTGACTACCATGCTCGGCGTGACCGGCAGGTTCGCATTCGTCGTAGTGGTCGCCATGGGCACGGTGCAGGTGTCCATCGTGGACATAGTCGACGTGGTCCCCATGCGGAACGGCCGCATGGCCGCAGCCCTCACCGTGCACATGGGTGTGATCTTCGTGCGACAAGTGTGCTGTCGTCATTCAACGCCCCTTTCACGTGCTTGAACAATGATTGCTATGCCACCGATCACATTAACAAACATGCATACATCGGCGCGCGTGCGGAATCGGATGACGATCTCCGCATCCGTCGAGCGACGCTAATTAATGCGGCAAGCCCCAGCAGGGGTAATCGCGGCCGGCATCGACAAGGCCGACGCTGTGCGGTGTCCGACAGGTGACGTGCGGCTTGTGGCGATAATCCACAACCAGATGCAGACTCGCAGCCTTCTCGCCGGTGAACGTCTGATGACATTGGGAACAATGGCACACATTGTGTGCGCTCAATGGCCACCAGCACTGGCATCCCCGGCACGTCACCGCTTCCGGCGGTTTCGTCTTCATGATCACTCACCCACTCGCGCGGCCCCGGGCGCGGTCCGCTCAACACCTCGGGGGTCTCCGGTAGGTCTCCGGTTTTTCTCGGTCATTAAACCACCTACCTGAGACCTCACCCATATACCAACGCGGACAACAGCTTTCACCAACTCACTGCTACACAGACCCTAGCTCTTCACCACCCCGATGTATTCGAACTGCGGCGGCATCGCCATCGGGAATCTTGGCCATCGCCCGGGCCAGGCTGGTCAGCGACGCCTCGTCGACCGGGCCGCCGCCGTTCTCCACGGTGAGTGTTCACATGGTATTCGCTGCGGCCCGATCGCGCGTAAACGTCACGCGAGACGCCGACCCGCGGCTACTTGTTCAGCCGCACCGTGGCGAGCACGGCTCGATGGTCAGATCCTGGGACCGTCACTGTGCGGACCTCGTCGGAGGTCGCGTCGGCCACCAGAATGTGGTCGATGCCGATTACCGGACCCCATCGGCGATCGTTCGGAAAAGTGGGCAGCGGCCCCGCACCCGCGAGATCCGCCGCCGCGGCGAAGCGTCCGCGCAGCAGATCGCGGAATGCCGAATGATCCCGTGTCGCATTGAAATCCGCGCCGACGATCGCCGGACCCTGTTGCGCGTCCAGTATTTCGCGGATCTTACGCATTTCCGAACTCCAGACCGGAAAATCGAATAGCGGCGGAACCGGATGGAACGCGAACACCGTGACCGCGCCCGCCTGCGGATGGTCCATCGTCGCCGACACATTGTTGAGCACGAAGCCGTAGTATTTCTTGCTGTCGCGCAACGGATACCGGCTGTATATGCCGGTACCGCCGCCACCACCGCCCGGCTGCAGGAATCGATACGGCAGCAGCTCCGAGATGCCCGCCGCGTCCAACCGCGTCACCATCTCCGGTGTCAGCTCCTCGATGGTCAGCGCTTCGACGCGGCCGTCTCGCACCGCCCGCACGACCGTCGCCTCGTCGGCTCCGCCGAACAGCACATTCGACTGCATAACCCGCAGGTCCGCCCCTGCGGCCGCGTGCCCGTCCGGCACGAACATCGGCACCGATGTCCACAACGCGGCCGCGACGATCACCCCCGCCACCGCCGCACTACGCCAGCGTCGCGCACCCAGCAGCAACACCAGTCCGATGATCGCGCCGACCATCAGATACGTCGCCCCCGAGGCGGCAAGCACGAACAGCTGCCGCTGCCATGGTCCGAAATGCAGGGCAATCCCGAGGATCCCCGCCGTGAGCGCACACCACCCCACACCGGGCAAGGCCTGGTCTCTCCAATTACGCATGGACCGACCCTAGATCGGATCGGCGCGGACGCCGTGCGCAGTTCGTGGAGCTTCGCCCCCGCCCCGAAACCGGCCGGGCGCCGTCGCGGAGGTGCAGTAGGGACAGCGCCAGGTCGATGGGTGGAGGCTGCTCAGAGTGGGGCAAACACTCGCGCAGGGGCCCCATTCACCCGGTGCGGGTCGTTCACTCGCCGAATACCCGCTCCACGACCGCTTTCGCGCGACGAGTAATGCGCAGATAGTTGTCGAGGAACTCGCTACCGTCGTCATTGGGCCAGCCTGCGACGCGCGCAACGGCCGAGAGCAGCCGACCAGGGGCGGGGAGTTGGTCGGCGGGTTTGCCGCGCACCAGGACCAGGGCGTTGCGCGCCCTGGTCGCGGTGAGCCAGGACTCGCGCAGTAGCGCGGCATCTTCAGCGTCCAGCAGTTCGGCCCTCTCGATGACATCGAGCGACTGCAGTGTCGACGTGTTGTGCAGAGCCGGCACCTCGTGGGCGTGGCGCAGCTGCATGAGCTGCACCGTCCACTCGATATCGGCGAGCCCGCCGCGGCCGAGTTTGGTGTGGGTGGCCGGATCGGCGCCGCGTGGCAGTCGTTCCGAATCGATCCTTGCCTTGATCCGCCGGATCTCACGCACCGCATCGGCCGAAACACCGCCTGCGGGGTAGCGGACCTTGTCGATGGTGTGCAGAAAGCGCAGACCGAGCTGATCGTCACCGGCGACCTGGTGCGCGCGCAATAGCGCTTGCACCTCCCACGGTTGCGCCCACTGCTGGTAGTAGGCGGAGTACGCGGCCAAGGTGCGCACCAGCGCACCGTTGCGTCCCTCCGGCCGCAACCCGGCATCCACCTGCAGTGGCGGATCGATGCTCGGCGCACCGAGCAGCCGCTGTACCCGCTCGGCCACGCTGATCGCCCATTTCACCGCCATGGTCTCGTCTTCGCCGGGGCGCGGATCGCAGACAAACAGCACATCGGCGTCGGAACCGTAGCCCAGTTCCATACCGCCGAGCCTGCCCATTCCGATCACCGCGAAATCGGCGGGCGCGGGTGCGCCGCGCTCGGCCTCGCTGGCCCGGATCACCGCGCGCAGCGCGGCTTCCAGCACCGCCACCCACACCGAGGACAGCGCACGGCACACCTGCGCCACATCGAGCATGCCGAGCAGGTCCGCCGAGGCAACCCTGGCCAGCTCATGGCGACGCAGTGAACGCGCCGCGGCCACAGCACGTTTCGGATCGTCATATCGCTTCGCGGCGGTAAGGATGCCGCGCGCAACCTCTTCCGGCTGCGGTGTGAGCAGCAACGGCCCGGTCGGTCCGTCGGCATACATCCGAATCGTGTCCGGCGCGTTGATCAGCAGATCCGGTAGATACTCCGACGAACCGAGCACGATCATCAGCCGCTGCGCGATCGCGCCCTCATCGCGAAGTTCGCGCAGGAACCAGATCTGGTCGCTGAGCCCCTCCGACACGCGCCGGTAAGCCAGCAGGCCCGCATCGGGATTCGGTGTGTCACCGAGCCATTCGAGCAGGGTCGGCAATAGCAGCGCCTGGATTCGCCCCTTACGCGAGACGCCGCCGGTCAATGCTTTCAGGTGACCGAGTGCGTGTTCGGGCGCGGCGTAGCCAAGCGCGGCCAGCTGCCGGATCGCGGCGTCGGGACTGAGCCGCAGGGCGTCGGGGTCCAGGCGCACCACCGATTCGAGCAGCGGCCGGTAGAAGAGCTTCGCGTGTAATCGCCGCACCCGCACTGAGTTACGGCGGATTTCGGTCGCGAGCACCCCGACCGCGTCTTGCCTGCCATCGGGACGGATGTGCGCGGCGCGGGCCAGCCAGCGCATCCCTTCCTCGTCGTCGGCGGCGGGCAAAGTGTGGGTCCGCTTGAGACGCTGCAATTGCAGCCGGTGCTCGAGCAGGCGCAGGAATTCGTAGGAGGCAGTGAGATTCGCCGCGTCGTCGCGACCGACATAGCCGCCGGCGGCAAGCGCCGTCAACGCCTCGACGGTGCCCTGCACATGCAGCGCCTCGTCCACCCGCCCGTGCACCAATTGCAGTAGCTGCACGGCGAATTCGACGTCACGCAGGCTGCCGCGTCCGAGCTTGAGCTCGCGCTCACGCAGGTCGGCGGGCACCAGATCCTCCACCCGGCGCCGCATCGCCTGCACGTCGGCGACGAAATCCGGTCGCTCCGAGGCGGCCCACACCATCGGCATCAGCGCGTCGCGGTACTGCTCGCCCAGCTCGAGATCGCCGGTCATCGGCCGTGCCTTGAGCAATGCCTGGAACTCCCAGGTCCGCGCCCACCGCTGGTAGTACGCGACATGCGAATCCAGGGTGCGCACCAGCGCACCGGCCTTGCCCTCCGGGCGTAGCGCCGCATCGACCTCGAAGAAAGCCGCGCTACCCACGCTCATCATCTCCGCGGCCAGCCTGGCCGCGGTAGCGTCGGCGGGTTCGGCGACGAACACCACATCGACGTCGCTGACGTAATTCAGTTCGCACGCACCGCATTTGCCCATCGCGATCACCGCGAGCCGGACCGGTACCGGTTCGTCCTGGCACACCCGCGCCACCGCTACCGACAGCGCCGCGGCCAGTGCGGCATCGGCCAGATCGGTGAGGTGGCGACCAACCACCTGATAGGGCAATACCGGCTCGTTCTCGACCGTCGCCGCCAGATCGAGCGCGGCGAGCAGCATCAGTTGATCGCGATATCGCTTGCGCAGCAACCCAATCGACTCCGGACCCGAAATCTCCGCCCGATACAGCACGGCGGTCGGGTCGGGACTGCGCGCGGGCACCGCGGCCACGGCGGCGAGCAGGTCGTCGACGAGTTCCTCGCGACTCGGCAGTTTGTCGCGCCGCAGGATCCGCCAGGTATCCGGATCGGCGACCAGATGGTCGGCGAACGCGCTCGACGATCCGATCAACGCGAACAGCCTGCCGCGCAACGATCTGTCCGCGCGCAACATCGCGTCCAATTCGGCCCAATCGTCACCGAGTGCCGAACGCAGCCGCATCAATGTCAGCAGTGCCAGATCGGCATCCGGAGACCGCGACAGGGCCCACAGCACCGGAATGCTGTCGACGTTATCCCACGCCAATTCTCGTAACGACGCAGCGGCAGTCGGCTCGAGCAATCCGAGCCGACCGACACCGGGAACAGCAGAACGAGCAGACGGCGGCCGGACCATATGTCCAACCTAGTTGTCCGGGCAACTCTTTCCACAATGGCCGGTGGATAGCAGCGCAAACGTAGCCGTAATCGCCCGATTCGCGACGCGGGCCTACAACCCGAGGTATTCCCGCAGCTCGAACGGCGTCACCTGGCTGCGGTAGTCCGCCCACTCCCGACGCTTATTGCGCAGGAAGAAGTCGAACACATGCTCGCCGAGTGCTTCCGCGACAAGCTCCGATCGCTCCATCGCCTGCAATGCTTCGTCCAGCGTGCCGGGCAGCTCACGGAAGCCCATCGCGCGGCGCTCGGCCGAAGTCAGCGACCACACGTCGTCCTCGGCCTCCGGCGGCAGCGTGTACCCCTTCTCGACACCGCGCAGACCGGCGGCCAGCAGCACCGCGAAACTCAGGTACGGATTGCAGGCCGAATCTGGGCTGCGGATCTCGACACGGCGCGAGGAAGACTTGTTCGGGGTGTACATCGGCACTCGAACCAGCGCGGAGCGGTTGGAGCGCCCCCACGAAGCCGCGGTAGGCGCCTCGCCGCCGTGGATGAGCCGCTTGTAGGAATTCACCCACTGGTTGGTGATCGCGCTGATCTCCGGCGCGTGCTCCAGGATGCCCGCGATGAACGCCCGTGCGGTGGCGGAAAGGTTGATCGGGTCGTCGGGGTCGTGGAAGGCATTCGCCTCGCCCTCGAACAGACTCATGTGGGTGTGCATCGCCGAACCCGGGTACGGGGCGAACGGCTTCGGCATGAACGTCGCGCGCACACCCTCGTCGATGGCCACTTCCTTGATCAGGTAGCGGAAGGTCATCACATTGTCGGCCATGGACAGCGCGTCGGCGTAACGCAGGTCGATCTCCTGCTGGCCAGGCGCACCCTCGTGGTGGCTGAACTCGACCGAAATGCCCATCGACTCGAGCGCGTCGATGGCGTGGCGGCGGAAGTTCGGGGCCGAGTCGTGCACGGCCTGATCGAAGAAGCCGCCGCTGTCGGCGGGCTTGGGGTCCGCGCCCGCCGGACCGTTCTCGAGCAGGAAGAACTCGATCTCCGGGTGAACGTAGCAGCTGAAGCCGACGTCACCGGCCTTGTTCAGCTGACGGCGCAGCACGTGGCGCGGGTCGGCCCAGGACGGCGAACCATCCGGCATGGTGATATCGCAGAACATGCGCGCGGAGTGCTGATGGCCCTTGCTGGTCGACCACGGTAGGACCTGGAAGGTCGAGGGATCCGGTCGGGCAACCATGTCCGCTTCGGAGACGCGAGCAAAGCCCTCGATGGCCGAACCATCGAAGCCGATGCCCTCCTCGAACGCGCCCTCCAGCTCTGCGGGCGCGATAGCGACGGACTTGAGATACCCCAGTACGTCGGTGAACCAGAGCCGCACGAAGCGGATATCCCGTTCTTCGAGCGTCCGCAGCACGAATTCCTTCTGGCGATCCATGAACGCGAGCGTAAGCACCTGGCGTTAAATCCGTGTTACATACACGCTTAGGGATTGCAATTCACTGATTCGGAACACCTCGCGCGCCCGCGTACACGATGGTGAGCCGTCCGGGCATACCGTCCAAGGACGGCCGTTCACCCCGGACGGCACGATCACCGATCGGTCAGCAGGTGAGTCCCTGGGCCGGGACAGTCAGGTCGGTCAGGTACCCGATAACCGCGTCGTCGAGGCATGCATCGCCCGCCACCAGGGCCGCAGTGTGCCGATTACCGTTATAGGTGATCAGCTCGGCGCCCATCTGCGCGGCCAGATCGACACCGGCCTGGTAGGGCGTCGCCGGGTCGTCAGTGGTCGAGACCACCACGGTCTTCGGCAGGCCGTTCGCCGAAATCTTATGCGGCTGGCTGGTGTTGGGCACCGGCCAGACGGCACACAGTTCCAGCGGAGCGGCCCCGGTGCCGCGGCCGTCGTCCATGAACGGCGCCGCCTTGCGGTATTCGACATCCTGCTTGCCCGCGATCGCGGGGTCGGAGATGCGCGGGTCGTCGACACAGCGGATCGCGTTGAAGGCGTCCTGGGTGTTGTTGTATGTGCCGTCGTCGCGGCGGCCGTCGTAGAGGTCGGCGAGCTTGAGCAGGGTGTCGCCGCGGCCGTCACGTAGTTCGGTCAGTCCGTGGGTCAGCGCGGGCCACAGTTCGTCGGTGTAGAGCGCCTGCTGCACACCGGTGATCGCATCGTTGTAGGCGAGGCCGCGCGGGTCGGTGGTGGACGCGGGCTTGTCGTGCAGTGGGTCGACCAGCGCGCGGAACTTTGCGACGGACTGGGCCGGGTCGGTGCCGATCGGGCAATCCTGATGCTGGGCGCAGGCGGCGCTGTAGGCGTCGAACACTTTCTGGAAGCCGGCGGCCTGGCGCAACGATTCCTGCACCGGGTCCTGCGAGGAGTCGACCGCGCCGTCGAGCACCATCGCGCGCACGTTGGCGGGGAACTTCTCGGCGTAGGCCGAGCCGAGCTTAGTGCCGTAGGAGTAGCCGAGGTAGCTGAGCTTCGGATCACCGAGCACGGCGCGGATCACGTCCATGTCCTGCACCACCTCGCGGGTGCCGACATGCGAGAGGAAATCTGTGCCGGTGCGATCGGTGCAGTGGCCGACGTACTTGCGATTTTCGTCCTCGGATTCGGCGATGCCTTCGGGTGTGTTGTCCGTCGGCTTCTCGGCCCGCTCCTTATCGGCTTCCTGCGGGGTGAGGCAGTTGATCGCCGGGGTCGAGGAGCCGACGCCGCGTGGGTCGAAGCCGACTCGGTCGAAATGCTCGGCGAGCGGGGTCTTGCTCGCGATGCTCGACATCGACAGCCCCGATACTCCCGGCCCGCCCGGGTTCAGCAGCAGCGAGCCGATGCGATTGCCACTGGCTTTGACCCGGGCCAGCGCGATCTGCGCGGTCGGGCCGTCCGGCTTGTCGTAGTCGATGGGCACGGTGACCCGTGCGCACTCCGCGGACTTGTCCATCCGGTCCTCGGGATCACCGAAGCCATCGCAGCCGCCCCACTCCGGCGTCTGCGAATAGAACTTCTCCAACCCCGATGGCGGAGCGGGCATCGGCGCGCCCTGCTCGTCCTTCGTGGCTGTACAACCCGCCACCGTCATCGCCAGCACCGCCGCCACCAGCACACCGCGCCCATTGCGCATTAAAGCCATCCTGAAATCCTGCCATCAACCGCGCTCGGCACTGTCGGTCCCGGTAGCCGAACGGTGTCACGCACGCCGCGAAGCGCGGCGGCCTGTGACCAATCGCACCAGGCCCTGGCCTTAATCCGGCCCTCAGGCTGGTGGCACACTGAACTGGTCAGACAAACCCGGGGACCCGTACGGGCCTCGAGGAGACACGACCGAAAGGGACGATGATGTCCGTATCCGATTCGGAATCCCCTGCCTACGGCGTCGGGCCCGCAGCGGCCAACCCCGCCAAGCGCAAGACACGGGTGCATCACCTGCAGCAGATGAAAGCCGACGGTGAGCGCTGGTCCATGCTTACCGCCTATGACTACTCCTCGGCCCGGCTGTTCGAGGAGGCCGGCATCCCGGTGCTGCTGGTCGGTGACTCCGCGGCGAACGTGGTTTACGGCTACGACACCACCGTACCGATCACTGTCGACGAGCTCATCCCGCTGGTGCGTGGCGTGGTTCGCGGCGCACCGCATGCGCTGGTGGTCGCAGATCTGCCATTCGGCACCTACGAGTCCTCGCCGCAGCAAGCGCTCGCGACCGCCACCCGCTTCATGAAGGAGGGCCAGGCGCACGCGGTGAAGTTCGAGGGCGGCGAACGCGTCGCCGAGCAGATCGCGCTGATCACCTCGGCGGGTATTCCGGTCATGGCGCACATCGGGTTCACACCGCAGAGCGTGAACACACTGGGCGGCTTCCGCGTGCAGGGCCGCGGCGACGGCGCCGAACAGCTCATCGCGGACGCCATCGCCGTGCAGGAGGCGGGCGCGTTCGCCGTGGTCATGGAGATGGTGCCCGCGGAACTGGCCGGACAGGTCACGGGCAAGCTGACCATCCCCACCGTCGGCATCGGCGCGGGCGTGGAATGCGATGCGCAGGTGCTGGTCTGGCAGGACATGGCCGGCTACACCAGCGGCAAGACCGCCAAATTCGTCAAGCGTTTCGGCAATGTCGGTGACGAACTGCGCACCGCCGCAGCCACTTACGCCGCCGAGGTCCGCCGGGGCACCTTCCCCGGCCCCGAACACAGCTTCTGAGCAGAGCCTCGATGATCGGCCGAGCGGCGCAGGATCCACCCGCACCACTCGGCCGACCATGAACGCCGATTGGGCGGGCAGGATACTCGCGGCCGGTTTCCGGTAGCTCTCAGACAATCCTCCCGGACCGGTGGCACAAAAAATGGCAGACTCGAAGCCGACAATGTCGACACGAGTCAGAGGTACCGATGCCGCAACCCCGTTGGATCACCCGCAGCACGCTATTGCTGGCCGGAGTTTTCGCCGCAGCCGCGCTCACCGCCTGCGGAACCGGCTTGGATTCGACACCGACCGGGAGCTCGGGTTCGACAACGGGATCGGCCGCCGCGACCACCGTCCCCACCGGTTCGGCCACCGCCAGTAAGCCGAATAGCCCGCAGATCTCCGATGCGGCAGGCACCCAACTGTGCGACATGATCCGGCCGGAGCTGTCGAACTGGCGGGTCCAGGGGCCGACACTCGGCCGGATCGGGCTCAACGCCATCGTGCACGAATGGGCGCTACGCAACGGCGGCATCAACGCTCAGGTGCTCGCCGATAAGGCGATCATCGATAGAGTCACCACCAAGAGCTGCGTCGATGTGCACCAGCAGGCCATCGAGGCGCTGGAACTGTCCGATCTCGCTTCGGGGCTCGTCTTCTGATGCGCGTCCTGTATCCCCCCATCGAGCCGTATGACACCGGCATGCTCGATGTCGGTGCGGGACAGTCGATGTACTGGGAAGTCAGCGGCAACCCGGACGGTAAACCGGTGGTGTTCCTGCACGGCGGACCCGGTGGCGGCACCTCGCCGCTGCATCGGCAATTCTTCGACCCCGCCGCCTACCGGATCGTGCTGCTCGATCAGCGCGGCTGCGGTCACTCGACCCCGCACATCGCCGACGGCGCGAGCCTGGAGACCAACACCACGGCGCACTTGATCGCCGACATCGAAGCGCTGCGTACACATTTGGGCATCGACCGCTGGCAGGTGTTCGGCGGTTCCTGGGGTTCGACGCTGGCGCTGGCCTACGCGCAAACCCATCCGCAGCGGGTTACCGAACTGGTGTTGCGCGGGATTTTCCTGTTGCGGCGCAAGGAAATCGACTGGTACTACAACGGCGCCGCCGGTTACCTCTACCCGGACGAGTGGGAGAAATTCCTGGCCCCGGTGCCCGAGGCCGAACGCGACGGCGATCTGGTCGAGGTCTACCACCGGCTGCTGCACTCCCGCGACGACGAGGTCGCATTGGCGGCCGCTGTCGCCTGGTCCACCTGGGAAGGGTCGACGAGTGCGCTACTGCCGCACCCGGATCGGGTCGCCGAGACCGGCGAGCCACGCTTCGCGCTGGCCTTCGCGCGCATCGAGAACCACTACTTCCGCAACGGTGGCTTTCTCGACGAGGGCCAGTTGCTGCGCGATATCGACACCATCGCGCACATTCCCGCCGTCATCGTGCAGGGCCGCCACGACATCGTCTGCCCGGCCGTCAGCGCCTGGGACCTGCACCGCGCCTGGCCCGGCTCGGTTTTGCATATCGTGGATGACGCTGGGCACACCGCCAACGAGCCCGGCATCACCCATCATCTGGTCGAGGCGACCGACGGATTCGCGAAAGTGAGCTGAGCATGGTCAACGCCGGAAACGCCCTCGTCGCCGCACTCGGCGACGACGTCGACCGGCTGCTGGCCGCCGAACCAGAGGTCCGCGCCGACGCCGACGATTCGGTGCACCAGATGCGGGTGGCGACCCGCCGCCTGCGCAGCGTGCTGCGGTCCTACCGCGGTCTGTTCGAGAAGGCGCCCGCAACGGTGATGGGCGCTGAACTGAAATGGCTGGCCGGGCTCCTCGGCGTCGCACGCGACGCGGAGGTCCACGCCGATCGCTTCGCCGCACTGCTGGCCGAACACACACCGTCATCCGAACCGAGCAAGGCCCGATCCGGTTCAGCGACAACCGATTCCGCAGCATTCGAGCAGGCAGCTGCCACACGCACCGACATCGAAACCGTAACCGCCGAACTCGTCGGGGCCCAGCAAGCGAGATACGCGAGCGCCCACGCGGAAATCATTGCCGCGCTCGACGGCCACCGATACCGCACGCTGCGCGACGAACTGTCGGTATGGCGCACCGATCCCCCGCTGGATCACGCCCAGGCCGCAAAGCCCGCGACAAGGACCTTCGAGCGGGTAATTCGCGGCGATCGCAAACGGCTACGCCGCCTGGTCTTCGCCGAACCCACCGTCTCGCCCGCCGAACACATCGAGCTGCTGCACGATATCCGTAAGAGCGCCAAGCGGTTACGGTACTCGTGCGCCGGCGCGGCGTCGACGCTCGGCGCCGCGGCCACCGAACTGGGCGCGAACGCGAAGCGCCTGCAAACCGTCCTCGGCGACCATCGCGACGCCATCGAATCCCGCGACACGATTGTGGCCCGCGCCGCCGAATCACACGCCACCGGCACGGTCGCGGCGATCTACGAACTGCTCGCCGACGCCGAGGAAATCGCCGCGGGTAAAGCACTCGCCCACTACCCGACCGCCGCCACTTTCGTGTCGGCTGACTGAAACCTATTGCACTCCTAAGTATTTGGGCCGAGACATCGGCCGACTCGCTCAAGTCATCACAGTGGGATCGGCCACAATAACCCCTACGTCGAAACCGGACGTGACGGTGTGCCGAATCGAGACTCGCGCAGAGCTGTCCCACCGGGCGCGGGAATCAGGCTGGGTAGGCGAAGGCGATCTTGCGGGTGGCAGGGTCGGCGGATTGCAGACGAACTCGCACCTTGGCGCCTTCAGAGGGTGCACCTTCGCATCTTCCGACCACCGGTGGGTCCGCGATGAATACTTCGGCGGTGCGGTTTCCGTTCGCCTCGCGGATGACCACCGCGTCGAATTCCGCGCCGATGCGCTCGGCCAGCAGTGTCGCCTCTGTGAGGTCGATACAGGCTCGTTCCACCTTGTTCGCGGTAGCGTCGGTGCGGCGCATGGTCTCGGCGGCGGATGGCAGTCCGTCGCGAACCCATTGCGGCACTTCGGTTCCGGCGCACAGGGCCAGACATATTTCGGTCGTGAACCGGTCGGATAGTCGACGCAGCGGAGCGGTGACGTGCGCGTACGGTGCGCCGATCGCGCTGTGCTGCAGGCTATTCGACGACTGGGTGTGCTGCCCATCCGACTGCGGCAGGCTCTGCGTCGGCTTGCCCCCGTTCGGCTGCCCGTCTTCGGCCGCCCCTGCGCCCGAATCGGACTGCGAGGTCTCGCCAGTATCCGGTTGCCCGAAGCCCGGGCGTGCATCATTCGGCTGCCCCCGCACTGGCTCGGGCCGGTGCGACTCCGTACCGGCCAACACCGTGTACCCGGCCCCGCGCAGCAACCCGGTGGCCTCCGACATCAGCACCAGCGCGGCGGGAGTATTCGGGTCGAGCCCGGCGAGCATCCGGCCGACCGATACGTCCACGGGCCACACGATGCCCAGCGCCGCCGCCGTCCTGCGCATGGAATCTATCGCCGATTCGACGGGCGGCGGCATGGTCCGCAGCAGCGCGACCCGCTCCCCTGACGGCGTCACCCCGTCGAGCATGATGCGCGCCGCGCACATCCCGGTTAGCAGCGATACCTGTTCGTTCCAGTCGTCGACGGCGGTGCGCGGCTCCAGCACCAGCCGCCAATGCCCGTCGGTCCGGTCGTCGCCGACCACGCTCTGGGCCGGTAGCCGCAGCCCGATCGCGCCACGGGCAAGTCCCGCCTCGATGCGCCGCGTACCGAATTCCGGCAGGGCTGCGATCGCAGGATGTAACCGGCCCGCGTCGGCGTCGGCCTGCACACCCGCGTAGTCCAGTCGGGCGCGGGACCGAATCATGGCGCGCACCACCGAGAATCGTTGTGGTTCGGCGTTTTCGTCGAGTTCGACGGTCCACAACGCGGCAGGCCTGGCCTGGTCGGGCAGCAGGCTCGCGGTGTTCTCCGACAGGACCGGCGGGTGCAGCGGCACGGTGCCATCGGGCAGGTAGAAGGTCTGTCCCCGGGCGCCCGCCGCTTCGGCGAGGGCACCACCGGGATTGATCACGGCGCCGACATCGGCGATCGCGTAGTGCAGAGTGAAGCCGGAATCGGTGCGCTCCAGATGCAGCGCCTGGTCGAGATCCATGGCGCCGGGCGGATCGATCGTCACGAACGGGATATCGGTGCGATCAGTGCGGTTGCCCGCGAACGCGTCGAGCGCGACGCGGGCTTCCGAGACGGCCTCGGCGGGATACGCCGAGGCCAATCCGAACTCGGATCGGATGGCGCCGAAATCGACCGGCGCCGAGACGATCCGCTGGTGAAGTTCCACGCTTTCGCTGTCAGGCTCTACTGCAGCGCCAGCATGGTGCCGTTCAATTGATTGATCGGTCCGTACATGGTGAAGGTGACCCGCCCACCCGGAACGTTCGACGAGACGGCGGCCGTCGCGTCCAACGCCTGACCGAATGAGGCCGCGGACGGATGCGGCAGGCCTGCGATCGCCTGCCCGATGTGGCTCTGGTGTACCCAAACCGTGTCGACGGAGTTGAGGTCGACCTGCACCCCGCCCGCCAACGGAGTCACCGCGACCGCACTCGCGGACCCGGCACCAAGCACTGCGAAAACCGATGCTGCCCCGGCGATCAAGGCACCGGCGACCAGTGAACGAACTACCCGCATAGAGTTGAGACCTGCTTCCGCAATCGGAGAATGAATGACCCTGCACCGGGTCGTGCCAACGGCGACCACTCTATGACCTCTCTCACGTTCTAGGCCAGCCCACGCCGAATCGCCATACCTGACACGCCGACACCCATCCCCTACACGGGTCACTGCTAGGGTTCCCGGGCGTAGCGGGGTTCGATCTTCCCGCACATTCTGAAGTGTCTCCGTACGTCGACCATTGGGAGTTACGCACACATGTCAACGCTGCTTTTCGATTACCTGATGCCATTGATCGGCCCGGACCAGGCCGCGTACTGGGCGCAGGTCTTCATGGTCGCGCCGGTCTGATCTCACCGCGGCACCCGCGGTCGTCGTCGCCTTCCGTTAACCACACGGAAGGCGACGTTCGCCAACTACCACTAGCATCCCGCCCGTGCAAAGAACTTCCGCCGCCATCGCGGCCAGCGCCACCCTCTTCACGCTGCTGCTCGCCGGCTGCAACGACGACGCCGCGAGCAGCGCCGCCGGATCGACATCGGCAAGCGCCGCAACGTCTTCGGCCGCCATCCCCGGCCTCGACGACATCAAGACGGGCACCTTCGTCGTCAGCTTCCGTAGCGCCTTCCCCAAGCTCGCCGACGGCAAGGACGACACCAAAATCCGCGACATCCTGGTGGACACCTGCAAGGACATCAAGGGCGGTAAGTCCGAGGACGATGTCGTGCAGAACATCATCAAGCGAACCCAGTCCGGGTCGGTCGAGGCAAGCAAGGAAGAGGCGCAGGCGATCTACCAGATGACCAAATTGCTCTGCTGAGATCAAGTCGGTGGGCTGCCGCTCGCGAAAAAGCGCCAGCTCCACCGCCGAATTCCCTTCGACCACAACCCGATCCGGGTCGGCGGGGCGGACGAGTTGACCTGTAAGCCGGATCCTGTCCCCGGTTCGCACCGGGTGACGACCATCCATCTGGACACACCGTTGCCGGGTGCCTCGAGCGGTCCACCCGCAGGCTCGGGCGAGCAACCCTCGAACACCTGCGCAGCCGCACCGCAAGCGATGCGACCTTTGACCTTGCTCCGGGCGGGGTTTACCTAGCCGCCCCGGTCACCCGGGGCGCTGGTGCGCTCTTACCGCACCGTTTCACCCTCACCGACACACTCGAAAAAAGCTCGAGCCGCGTCGGCAGTCTGTTTTCTGTGGCACTGTCCCGCGGGTCACCCCGGGTTGCCGTTAGCAACCGCCCTGCTCTGTGGAGTCCGGACTTTCCTCGGCGGTGGGCGGCGGCACTCGCGTGCCCGTTCCCATCGCCGCGGCCGTCCGGCCAACTCGTCCGCCCGTACAGGGTACAGCGGCCCGCGCGACGGGTGGCGAGGCGGCGGCTACGGTTATGTGCCATGGAACGTGTCGAGGTCAGTTTTCCGTCGGGCAGCGAGCATTGCGCCGCCTGGCTGTACCCGCCCGACGGCGTCCCCAAGCCCCGCCCGCTGATCGTGATGGGGCACGGAATGGGGGCCAATCGGGAAATGGGATTGGATAGGTACGCACGCCGGTTCGCCGCCGCCGGAATGGCCGTGCTGGTGTTCGATTACCGGCATTTCGGGGCCAGCCAGGGTTCGCCGCGCCAGCTGCTGCACATTGCCCGCCAGCGCGAGGACTGGCGCGCCGCGATCTCCTACGCGCGTACCCTGCGCGGCATCGACGCGACCCGAATCGCGCTGTGGGGCACCTCTTTCGGCGGCGGACACGTACTGGCGGTCGCACCCGACGACGACTACATCGCCGCGGTCGTCGCGCAGGTTCCCTTCACCAGTGGCTGGGCCTCGGCCTGGGCGAAGGGCCCGACCAGCATGACGAAGGTGGCGACCATCGCCGCCACCGACCTGCTCGTCGGCCCGTTGCGCCGCAAACCGGTGCGGATTCGGCTTGCGGGGCGCAAGCGTTCGGCCGCGCTGATGAGCGCGGCCGATGTGCCCGAAGGTTACGGCAGGCTCGCCGATGAAAGCGAAAGCTACGAGCCGAGAGTGGCTGCCCGAGTTGCGTTCTCGACACTGTTCGACTCCCCTGGACGCAGGGCCAAGTCGCTCAAAATGCCGGTGATGTACGTCATCGCCGATAACGATTCGATCGCCCCCGCCAAGCCGACCCTGCGTGCCGCCGAACGCACCAAGCACGCGGTCGTGAAGCGCTACCCCGTAGGCCATTTCGATGTCTACTTCGACGACCATTTCGAGCTGGCCGTCTACGACCAGACCGAATTCCTGGTCTCGGTGCTGCGCCCATAGGGTGCCACACCCATAATCGAGCCCGGGGTCGAGATGATGGCGGCCGCCTCGATCCCGGCAGCACGGTGTGCCGGACAGATTCGATGGTCGAGCGCAGCCTCGATGTGTCGGTGGCCGCGGCTAGAGTCGCGTGCCATGAACCAGGCGACGGCCGTCGTGGCCGATATCGTGCGTGCAATAGCACCATTGGATTCGCTCGAGCGAGAGCACATCGGCGCGACGCTGGCCTGGCTCGAATCGACCGATGATGTGTTCCGTCGCGTCAAACCCGATACGCCACCTCGGCATCTGGTGTCCTACGTGGTACTGGTCGATCCGGACGCGCGCACCGTCTTCCTCGGACGGCACCTGCTCGCGGACCTGTGGCTACCGACCGGTGGGCACATCTCCCCCGGCGAGCACCCCCTCGATGCCGCAGGGCGTGAAGCGACCGAGGAACTCGGTATCACCCCGGAGTTCACCGTCGTCGGACCCAAACCGTTGCTGCTCACGGTGACCACCACGGTCGGAACGCACAGCGGCCATGAGGACGTCAGCCTCTGGTACGTCATTCGGGGCGACCGCATCCGCGAATACTCCCTGGACCCAACCGAATTCAGCGAGGGCCACTGGTGGGACATCGACAAATTCCCAATACCCGACTCCGACCCCCACTTCGCCCGGTTCCTCACCAAACTCGAAACCCGACTCGGCGGCCACGCCACGATCGCCACGTGACGGCGGCCTGGACGGATGATCATTGCGCACGCCTGGACGACCGCGCACCATGGTCGAATGATTGTTCGCCGGTTGGGTGAGAACGAGTGGACGGTGGCGCGAGACGTCCGGCTCGACGCTCTCGCGGGTTCAGCGCCCGGCACCTTCGCCTCGACACTCGAGGTAGCTTCGCAGTGGACGGAACACGACTGGCTGCGATGGATGGGCACCAGGCTGTTGTTCGTGACTGGAAAGTGAGATGGTCATCGCGCTCGCCGGCGATGCCGACGAGCAGGCGCGGCGACGTCAAGGCTCGCTCGCGTCGGAGTGACCTCGCGGATTGCGCAGGGATGTCCTGCGGTTAGCGGCTACCGGCTTCTGGCGAATGATGCTGTGACGCGACCTGTTCATTCGGAATACGGCGCGAGGTCTGTACCAGAACAGCAAGAGCTATCGCGGACATGAGTAATCCGGCGAGCACCGTGCTGATTGCCTTGCTGTAGTCCGGTGTCAGGGCGGCGGTCACGTTGAGCATGGCGTGCATGACTATTGCGGCGAGAATGCCATGACCGGTGTGGTTGTGCAGCCACACGATGAGCACGCGGGCGGCGACGGTGCCCGCGAACCAGCCTGCGATCCAGCCGATGCCGTGGTCGACCTGGAGCAGGGGGATCAAATGCCATACGGCCCAGAAGGTTCCGAGGATGAGGCCGGTTCGGGCCGGCCCCCATCGTTGCTGCATGGGGTCGGTTGCGTAGCCGGTCCAGCCCAATTCCTCACAGCCCGCGGCGAATAGAGCGGCGAGCACGATCACGGGCAACGCTGCCGGTGATATAGGCAGTGTCGACCCGACCTGCCCCGACATGCGCGCGATCCCGTGTGACACGAGTGCGACCACCGCCGGGATGAGCAGTGCGACCAAGTACCAGAACTTGCGCGGCGCCGCCGAATAGTCGCCGATCCGGCGCAATAGCCGAACGGTGCCGCCCCAACCACTGTCCCGATAGGTGAGGATCGCCGCCGCAAGCACCGGCAGCACGAACATCGCCGCGCTGGCGGGCAATTCCATAGCGCCCACCCGCAGGCTCCCGAACACCGCACCCAGCACGAAGAACGGCAGCGACAACACCGTAACCAGCATCAGGAACCGAATCGGATGCCGAGCGTCGTCCGATTCGTCATGGACACTCATGGATTTCAGCTTGCCATCCGAGTGTCGATCTGGAGGAACGCGGTCAGGAGGTGGCGCCGGTCCGGCTACGTGTAACGGTCCGCTCGGCGCAAACCCGCGTACTCCAGGCACGCGAAACCCGCGACGACGGTCGCCCCGATGAGCATGAACACAATACCGAGACCGGTGAGATCGATCAGGCCGGAAAACGCGAGCGCCGCCATGCCGACCGCCGAGAGCGCGTTGACGGCGACGACGGCGGTCGCCTGCCGACGCGCGATCGCCGGGTAGCCCGCGATGAGCAGCAGCGCGAGCGCACCGCCGAGCATGCCCACACCGAAAGGGATCGACCAGGCCGTCGGCAGTCCGAGCGGGTCACGCAAGGCCGCCGCGCCCGCCAGCATGACGACGCCGAAGACACCGGTGCTCCAGCCGTCTATGCGCAGCGCGGTGCGCAGGTGGTCGGTGTCGAGGACGGGGTTGGCGGCAAGGGTTGACGTGCTCATGTACGGCTCCTGCGGGTCGTTTCGGTGAGCCGGGCCGGTTCACGCGATCAACGATGCGGCCACGAGGTAAGGGTCTCAATAACCTCTGAGGTCATGGTCACGCTGCGCACCGCTGATTAGCCTGCTCAGGTGGCGGAAATTCGGGTAGCGGAAACTTTGGCGAACAACCGGTCGCGGGTCGGTGGCCTGCTGCGGGATTGGCGGCAGCGGCGCAGGCTCAGCCAGCTCGATCTGGCGCTGCGGGCCGACACCTCGACGCGGCATGTGTCCTACGTGGAGACAGGGCGGTCCAAGCCGAGCCGGGCCATGGTGCTGCGATTGTGCGAGGCCATGGATGTCCCACTGCGCGAACGCAATACGTTGTTACTGGCCGCCGACTACGCGCCCGCCTACCGGGAGAGCAGCCTGGACGACGCGGGTCTCGCCTCGGTCCGTTCGGCATTGGACACGATGCTGGCCGCGCATGAACCTTATCCGGCGGTTGTCGTCGATCGACTGTGGAATGTGGTCGCCGGCAACACGGCCTTGGGGTGGATGATGGACGGCATTCCGGAGCATCTGCTGCTACCTCGGCCGAATGTGTACCGTCTCGTGCTGCATCCGGAGGGGCTCTCGGCGCGGCTGGCCAATCTCACCCAGGTGCGTGCGCTGTTTCTGCAGCGGCTGGCCGAGCAGGCCAGTGCCAGCGGTGACCCGCAGTTGCGCGCGCTGTATGACGAGGTCTGCGACTACCCGCGACTGCCTGACCCGCCGGATGGGCCGGATGACGATACGGCGCAGCCGAGTCCGTTCGAGGTGCCGTTGCGGATCAGGACACCGCTCGGCGAGCTGCGGATGTTCAGCACCATGGCCACCTTCGGTGCACCCGCCGATGTCACGCTCTCGGAGCTCGCGATCGAATTGTTCTATCCACTCGATGAATTCACCGCCGGAGCCCTGCGCGGGCTCGCGGCGGCGACAACTGTGACCTCCCGGTGAATATTTGCGCTGGCGGTCCGCGCCTTCAGGCGTCGAGCATCTCGGCGCCGAGTGCCTGATCCGCGGCCGACAGGGCCGCGTCGAGTCGTTCGGCGACCGTCTGGACATGCGGCTCGGTCATCATGTGCAAGTGATCGCCCGGCACTTCGACCTGAGTGAATCGACGGCCCGCGTACTGGCGCCACCCATTGTTCTCGCTGTCGAACATGCTGCCAACCGCCTGATGCGCGAAGTCGACACCGGGCGGCAGTCCCTCGGTGGCACGCAGCAGGGTGATGTCGCGCTCGTAGGGCGCCAGTTCGTACTCGAGCAGCGCCGTGTAGTTGGCGTGGAATACGTCGTAGAGCCTGCGGACCGCCTGCGGTGAACTCTCGGTAGGCAGGATCCCGGATTTGATCGTCTCGGTCAGCACCGCGTCGAACAGTTCCTCGGTGTCGTGCAGGTCGGGTTCGAAATCGACCAGCGCGGCCTCGTTTCCACGTGCGTACCAGAGCAATTCGAGGAAGAACCAGCGGATGAGCTGCTCTTCGGCGATCGGTTGACGATCCTGCTGTCGCCGCAACGCCATGGTGTCGAGCAGCGTCACGCTGGCCACCTCGTCCTCGGGCAGCTGGCGGGCCATCTCCAACGCGACATTGCCGCCGAACGACCAGCCCGCCAGGTGATACGGGCCGTCGGGATACACCCGGCGGATCGCCGCCAGATACGACCGCGCCATCGCCTCGATCGTGTGCTCCGGCGTGCTCCCCGAATCGGCGCCCGCCGCCTGCAATCCGTATACCGGCCTGCCGGGGCTCAGGTAGCGGGCGAGTAGCAAGTAGCACAGCACATTTCCACCGATCGGATGCACAAGGAACAACGGCGTCTTGGTGCCGTCGCTGACCGGAACCAAGGGGTCGAAGGTGCGGTGGGTGCTACCGGAACGCAGGACCGCGGCGAGTTCGGCGGCAGTCGGTGCGCCGATGAAAGTATCGAGTGCCACCTCGATACCCCACCGCCGCGACAATCCCATCACCACCCGCATGGCACCGATGGAGGTGCCGCCAGCGGCGAAGAAGTCGTCATCGAGCCCGATCGATCGCAACCCCGCGTATTCGGCCAGCAATTCCATTGTCGATCGCTCGTACTCATCAGACGGGTCCCGTTGTGCGACAGCGGAATCCGTCGCGGTCTCGACGACCGAACGCAGGGCGCGGTCGTCGCGTTTGCCACTGGGGGTGCGCGGCAGTTCATCCAGCCAGGTGAAGCGGGACGGCACCATATGCGACGGCAGCACCGCCCGCAGATCGTGGCGCAACGCTACCAGATCCGTGCGCTCGGGGTCGCCGACCAGGAATGCGATCAGCGCGCCATCGATGCCGCCGAAACTACGCGTCACCACCGCCACCTCGGCAATCGCGGGATACCTTTCCACCAGCCCGAGAATGTACAATTCCACCTCCGCGGGCTCGACCCGGAACCCGCGAATCTTCACCTGACTATCACTTCGGCCCAGATAAACGAGGTCGCCGGAGGCAAGTCGCACACCGAGATCACCGGTGCGGTATGCGATCGCGCCACCGTGGGTGGCCACGAACCGCTGCGCGGTCAGTCCGGGCCGGTCCTGGTAGCCGCGCGCGATGGATCGTCCACCGAGGTAGATTTCGCCGATCACACCGTCGGGCACGGCCCGCAGTGCGGTGTCCAGCAACTCGGCGGTGTCGCCGTCGACCGCGCGTCCGATCGCGGGCAGTGCCGGGAAATCGTCGGCGGGACCGCTCAATGTGTACTTGGTCGCGACATGAGATTCGGTGGGGCCGTACTGGTTTTCCAGGAGCAGCCCCGGCACCACCTTGCACAGCGCGCGAATCTCATCGGTAATGCGCAGTTGTTCCCCGGAGGAAACCAGCACTTTCAGGCTGGTCGGGAAGGTGCGCCTCGCCACCGCCGCCTCGGCGAACGCCTGCAAAGCGACATAGGGCAGAAAGAGACGCTCGATGTCCTCATCGACAACCGTTCGCAGCAGATCCTCGACGTTGGACCGCAAATCCACCGAACTCACCCGCAGCGTCGAACCCGCGGCCAGCGTCGTGAAGATCTCCTGGAACGACACGTCGAAACTCAGCGGCGCCAACTGTAGGGTGCTGATCAGGCCGGTGCCCGACCGGGCGCGCAGCTGCCAATCCACCAGTGCGGTCAGGCCACGATGCGCCATGGCCACCCCCTTGGGTTCACCGGTCGAGCCCGAGGTGAACAGCACGTACGCGACCGTATCCGGCGATACCTGTTCCGGCACAGTGAATTCCGGACCAGAGTCGACATCGACATCGAACACTGCGGCCGTATCGAGCACCAGCGCGGTGTCATCGACGATGTCGGCGTATTCGGCGTCGGCGATCACCCGCTGTGGACGGGCCCGATCGATCATCAGGTTGAGCCTGGCCCGCGGATAGCCGGTATCCAACGGCACGCAGGCCGCACCGATCCGGGCGAGTGCGAGCACCAGCTCCACCGATTCCGGGCGTCGCGCCATCATGATGCCGATCCGGTCACCTGGTTTGACACCGAAGCCGCTGAGCTGCTGGATGATTCGATCGCTTCGCTCGATCAGCTCGCCATAGGTGACGATGTGGTCGTCACCGACGAGCGCGATCGTGTCCGGATTCAACGCCGCCGCCTCGGTGACCAACGCACCCACGTCGCGGGTCGTGGCCGGTCCGGTGCTGTGATCGATGGCCGAATCCGGTTCGCCCACAATGCTCGCCAGCATCCGCAGCTGGGTTGCCGCGACGGTCTGGCACTGCGCGGTGGTCAGCGTGTGATCCCCATTGACGCGCACCCACATCCGGTTGTCGCGCGGATCATTCGCCACCGTCACCAGCAGCTGGAAATTGGTGTCCTCGCGAACATCGAAGTCGCTCAACCGAACTCCGTCGGCGCCGACGATCGGCGCGAACACGTGATAGTTGATGAAGTTGAACGCCGTCTCGAATACCGGACCGCCGTCGGTCAGTATCGACCGCAGTGGGTAACGGCGGTGCGGGTAGGCGTCGCGCTCCCGGCGAGCGATCTGTTCGACCGCGTCACGCCACGTGGTCACGGTGTCGTCCAACCGCATCGGCAGCGTATTGAGGAACAGTCCGGCTATGCGTTCGGCACCCGCCCGATCCGGCCTGCCGTGGCTGACGACCCCGGTGGTGACATCGGCGCGGCCGGTGACCGTGCGCAGCGCCAGGCAGTGCGCCGCAAGATAGACGGCCTTCTCCGGCAGCTGGTTTCGGGCCGCGTATTCCGACACCCGCTGCGCGAGCCTGCGCGGCACCAGCGCGCGCGCCTGGGGCGCGTGAGTCTCGGCGACCTGGTGGACGCCGAGCGCGGTCAATGCGGTGGGGTCCGCGCCCGCCAGTGCGGTGCGCCAGTAGTCGCGGGCCGAATCATCTTGGGCAGCAGCCTGTTCAGCCTGTGCATATTCGGCGAGCACGGTCGCCGAATACGGGGTGTCGTCGATGCCGGTCTCGACCAGCCCGAGCCGATGCAGGTAGTCGACCAACAGCTCCAGCACCGAGGTCGCGACGCTCCAGCCGTCGAGGATCGCGTGATGGAAGCTGAGGACGATTTCGACGGTTCGTTCGGCATCGGCGTCCAGCGCTGGCCGCAGGTATACCCGTACGACATACAGTGGGGCGCGGTCGATGTCGTAGTGCGCGTGCCTGCGCTCCTGGATGTAGGACTCGACCTGTTGCTCAGCCTGTACCGGATCGACGGCGGTCAAGTCGACGATGTCCAGCTCGTAATCAGCCGTGCGGTAGACGATCTGCAGCGGAATCGAATAGCGGCTCAGGTCGAATGCGGAGCGCAGCGCGGGCTGACGCGCCACCAAGCGATCGAACGCCACCCGGAATTGCGCTGCGTCCCAGGGCATATCGAGCCGATAGCGGAACACGTCCTTGTAGGTGACCGAGTCGGCACGTTCGATGCTGTGATACAGCATGCCCAGTTGCAGCGCAGTGGCCGGAAACGCGTCTTCGGCCTGATGCAGCACCGCGCGGTCGATCAACGGCACCGTTTCCAGCGCGGAACCGATGCGAATTCGCGAGCCGTCCGGGGCGGCGGTGACGATACGTGCCAGTTCGGCGATGGTCGGGTTCTCATAGAAGCCGTCCACATCGAAATAGAGTCCGGCCCGTTCGGCGGCAGTGCGTACCGACAGCGCGAGAATGGAATCGCCGCCATGGGTGAAGAAGTTGTCGTGCACGCCGATGGACTCGGTGCGCAGCACGCTGCTCCAGACCGCGACCAGTTCGGCCTCGACGGCGGTACTCGGCCCCGAGTGGGCCGCGACATCGACCGGCTCCGCGGCGGCCTGCTTGGTGAGGGCTTTCCGGTCGAGCTTTCCATTGCGGGTCAGCGGAATTCGATCGACGCGCACCAATCGCGCCGGGATCATATAGCGGGGCAGGCGGGTAGCAAGAAGCTCGGCGATGTCGTCGCCGGTGACCTCGTCGCCGACGAAGTATCCGACCAGATGCACGCCGTGCGTGGCGGACGGCTCGTCGAGGACCGCGGCCGAACGCACTCCGGCGCAACCGAGCAACGCGTTCTCGACCTCGCCGAGTGTCACACGGTTGCCGCGGATCTTCACCTGATCGTCGAAACGGCCCAAGTATTCGAGGGTGCCGTCGGGCAGCCAGCGCGCGATATCACCGGTGCGGTAGCGGCGACGGCCCAGCACCGTCCGATCGTCGACGAAGGCGGCCGCAGTCAACTCGGGGCTGCCACGGTATCCACGAGCCACGCCGACACCGGCGATATTGAGCTCACCGGGTACGCCGACCGGCAATCGCCGGCCACCCGCGTCCAGCACCAGCAGGTCGATATTGTCGATCGGGCGGCCGATCGGCACCACGGCGCGCGAATCATCCTGCGCGCAATCGAAGTACGACACATCGACGGTGGCCTCGGTGGGGCCGTACAGGTTCACCAGGTGCGGTGGGGTCTCATGCGCCGCCGCGTAGACCGCGTAGAACCGGTCGACCAGCGCGGGCGGCAGCGCCTCACCACTGCAGAACACCCGGCGCACGGTGGCCAGGCGCGGCAAGAGGGTGCGATCGGCTTCGAGTTCATCGATCAGCGCGGCCAGCATGGACGGCACAAAATGCACGACGGTCACCCAGTCGGCCTCGATGGCGGCAGCGATCCGGCGCGGGTCACGTTCCCCACCCGCCTCGAGTAACGCCACCCGCGCGCCGGTAATGGCCCACCAGAACAACTCCCACACCGAGACGTCGAAGGTGACGGGTGTCTTCTGGAGGATGACGTCATCGGAGGTCAGTCGATAATGCCGCTGCATCCAGGTCAACCGGTTGACCACCGAGCGATGTTCGACCATCACGCCCTTGGGCACACCGGTCGATCCCGAGGTGTAGATGAGATAGCTCAGATCGGCCGGGTGCGAGACGTTTTCGACGACACGACCCGACACCGTGTCGGTCACCGGCACCCGTGTGACACCCAGCTCGGTATACACGTGCGCATGACGTGGATCGGCGACCACGAATCGAGCGGCACAATCGGATAGGACCGTCCGAATCCGTGCGGCCGGATAGTCGGGATCCAGTGGTACGTAGGCGCACCCGGCGCGCAGGATGCCCAGGATCGCGACCAGCATGTCCGTTGATCGGGCCAGCACCACCGGGACGCATTCGTTGCCGCTGGCGCCGAGTTCGTGCAGCCGGGCCGCGAAACCATTGACGCGACCCGATAATTCGGCGTATGTCAGCGGTTCGTCCCCGGAGTCGGCGGCAGGGATCAACGCCACCCGGTCCGGGTGTGCGGCCGCCTGCTCGCTGAAGAGCCGGTCGATGGTGGTGTACGGGAATTCGGCACGTGGGCCCGCTTCGAACGTGGCTACCTCAGCGAGCGCCCGCGCCGAGAGCAGCGGCAGCGCACCGACTGCGGTCTCGGGATGGTCGAGTGCCGCGACGATCAGCTCACCGACACTGCGCAGCGCCGATTCGATGGTGAACGTATCGTCGAAAACGTCGGTGTCGTAGAACAACTGGAGGTTGATCGAGCCGTCCCGGCCATTCTCCGCAACCACGATGGTCAGCGCGTCGGAGACCGTGCCAGGATTCAGCACCGTCCATTTCGAGAGCAGGTCGTGCACATAATCCGCGTCCGGCAACTTGGTGTAGGAGTACTGGACGTCATACAGCGGCGGTGCCGACGGGTCGCTGTTGAGCGCGCGCGCCAGGTCACCGTACGGGAATCGTTGGCGCTTCTTCAGATTCCGGATCTGCTGGGTGACCTCCGCCGCGACCTGCGCGAGAGGCACCTCGCGATCCACCCGGACCGGCAGCGGCACGACATTGGCGCGATGACCGGCGGTGCGGAAGGTTTCGGCCGAGTGCCGGTTGAGCATCGGGCACCCGATCACCACTTCGTCGGTATGGTGGATCGCCGTCAGATAGGCCGCCACGGCCGCGGTGGTATAGGCGAACACCGTGAACCCGGTGTCCCTGATCCGCTGGAGGAACTCACCAGAAATCATCGTGCTGTGGTGTCCGCGAACGACTTTCGGGCGTTCCGAACGTCCGGAGAACAGTGCGGGCTCAACACCGTCCAATGCGGCGAGCAGGGCGTCACGGTCCTGCGTGTACTGCTCGGATTCGCGATAGGCCTGGTCTTCGGCCGCGATCGCCCGATAGGTGTCGACCGAACGATCGGTGTACTCATTGGGTGGCTCCGGCTGGGCCAGCTCCTCGAGCGAAACCCCGTCGGACTTGGTGTAACTGTCGTTGAGCAGGGCGATCAGCGGGTTCATACCGTAGCCGTCGGCCAGCGCGTGATGTACCGAGAGGAACATCCAGAACCGGTCCGGTCTATCCACTACTGCCGCCAGCCGCGCCGGGCGCCCGGGCAGCTCCGGGTCGGCGACTGCCCGCCACAGCCACTCCTGTGCCGCGGCAACCGGATCCGGTTCGCCGGTGAGGTCGAATACCTCCACCTCGGGGATATCGTCGGACACCCACTGACGGAACTGCCCATCCGCAAGCTCGAAGCGCAGCCGCAGCGCGTCGTCACTCATCAGGGCCCGCTGCCAGCACGCTTGCAGCCGTGGGAGATCCAGCGGCGCGTCCATTCGGAAGCTGTATGTCTGCTGGGCGACGGGATCAGGTGCCAGCCGGAAAGCCAGGCCGAGCACATCACGCTGGTACGCGCTGACGGGCCAAGCCTCGGACGGTCTTTCGGGGGTTGCGCTGGTTTCGGATGTCACAGTCACTCCTATCGCGACGGTCGCGGCACAAACCGTGCGCAGATCTGCCTAGGGCCCACCCTGATGACTCGCAAACGCAAAGCTGTAACCGCCAGTTATCCAGTTGTCAGAGGTCGACAAACACCGGCATCAGCATTGATGCCGTCCTCGTCGTGGTTCAGGGACGCATCGCGCCGGTCAGATGGCGGCCAGTAGCGCGCGCACGCTTTCGTCGGCGAGCCGCTCCGCCCGCTCGCGGGATACCGCCGGCTCCACATAACCGACGTTGAAGGACAGTTCGCCGTGCGTCGCGTTGGCGGTGGCCATGATGAATCCGCTCACCGACATACCGGAGACGAACTGGGCACCCGACAGCTGCCAGGAGCCGATCTTGTCCGGGAAAGGATAATCACCCAGGTAGGTCATGCACAGGTGGCCGGGACCCCGGGTGTCCATCAGCTGTACCGTGGCCGCGCTCGCGGACACCGACTTCGGTGCGGCGAGCTTCAAGAAGTTCAGCGCGCCGAGATGATCGCGCCGCTTCATCCGATCGGCGTACTCGCGCTCGATTTCGGTGGCGATCTGCCACAACGAGGACCACGGCGCGTACCTGGCCGGCGTGGCGATCATGCCCTGGTATGTCCCGACCTCGGTATCGGCGACCGCACCTTCGAGATGCGAGCGGAAGTTCACCGAACTGCCGACCGTGTACCAGGACTGCGTCACCGTCTGTGCCTCCCGCGCCGCCCCGGCCAGCAGCGCGGCCGAGAGGGCCGCCTGCAGGCCGACACCGTTGCGCGCGCATGCCGCGGTGAGCGCTTCGAGCTGGTCGCCGTCGAGGGTGCGGTGCACCACTCGGCTGCGGCGCCGTGCGGGCGGCGCCAGTTCCGTCGGCTCCAACCTGCGCGCCCGTCGCAGCTGCGACTTCTGGTCGCGCAGTAGCGATCCCACGGCGCGGCCGATGCCGCTGCCGCCCTGGAATTTCTGGGGGAACAGTTCCTCGGGGCCGGGGCGGACCGGCGCCGGATCGAGCGCGGCGCTCTCACCTGCGGCTACCTGCAATACCTGCTTCGACACCGACATGGCGCTCTCGCCGTCGGCGATCGCGTAGTGCAGGGTGATGACCAGATCGCTGGTCTCGCCATCCGGCGTGCTGATGAGCACGGCACGCGCGAGGGGCCCCTCGCGCCAGTCGAACGGCTCCCGCAGTTCGACCTCGTCGACCTCACCGAGCCAGCCTTCGAGCTCGGCGGATTCGACGACCCGCAGCGGGATCGGCCGATTGGTCACCGGCACGAATCGCGGTGCGGTGCCATCCGGTTCGGCCGCCACCGCGACACCTAGCAGTGGGTGTCGCCGCTGCACCTCGTCCAGACCGGTCCTGACCTGCTCGGCTGTGATTCGACCCCGCACCCGCACGCGGGCCAGGATATGCAGTGGCGCAAGCTGATCGGCGATCCAGTGCCAGCGCTCCATCGGCGACAGCGGTCGTGGCAGCCGCGCGGTCGGGCCGTCCAGCGGCGGGAAACCCAAGGGTTTGGCTGTCTCACGAAGGAAGAACTCGGTGGGCGCGTGCCGGAAGTATGCGTCACGCAGCTTGATCAGCCGCGCGTCCGTGGTCTGCTCGACCTTCCCGAGATTCAACGACCCGTTGACCATCATCGCGGCCCGGGCCGCGCGCACCTGCTCGTAACGGCGCAGTCCCGCAACGGGATCCAGCGAGGTCTTCAAGCTGTGCGCCAGCACCACGGCGTCCTCGATGGCCGAGTTGGCGCCCTGGCCGAGGCTTGGCAGCATGGGGTGCGCGGCATCACCGAGTAGAGTGACACGGCCGCGGCCCCATTGTTCGAGCACCGGGCGGTCCTGGGCGGGCACGGCCAAAATATCGGCTTCATCGGTCTGCTCGATGCACGCCCGCACCTCGGGCGCCCAGTTCGCGTAAAGCCGCAGCAGCTCTTGTTTGCCCCCTTGCCAGTTCGCGGCCTCGGCGTCCGGCATGGTCTGCGTACCCCACCAGTACACGCGACCGTGGCCGATATCGTGGATGCCGAAACGCATTCCGGTGCCCCAATAATGGGCCGAGAAGCCGCGCGGCACGGCGGGATGCTCGAACGGGATACAGGCCAGCCAGCACACAAAGTTACCGGGGCGGGGCTCGGCGCGGCCGTGCAACTGGGCGCGCACCGTGGAGTGGATGCCGTCGGCGCCGATCAGCAGGTCACCCTCGGCGACGCGGCCGTCAGCGAACTCGACGCGCACATGCTTACCGTCGTCGACGAAGCGAGTCGCCTGTGCGCCCGCGTAGGTCGGAGTGTCGCCGATGGCGCGCAACAGCGTCGAGTGCAGATCACTGCGGTGCAGTGCGACGCTCGGAGCGCCGAGGCGGGCATCCTGGCGGTGCACCGGCAACACTCGAAGCGGCGTGCCGTCGGGATAGCAGAACCGGAAGGTCTCGACCTTGCCGCCGCGTTCGATCAGCTCTTCATCGATACCGAGCCCAAGCGTGCGCAGTGCGGTGATTCCGTTGGCTGACACCGAAAGTCCGAATCCTTGCGCGCGCAGCTCCGGCGCGGCCTCATATAGTTCGACGCCGAAACCCGCGTGCCGTAAGGCCGCCGCAGTAGTGAGTCCCCCGATGCCAGCTCCCAGAACGACAACTTTGATCGGATTACTCATCGAACCTGCACTCTCGTCGAACCACTCGATAGCGCAGGGGTGCCTCACCTTTCGAAGCGGCCGTCGAGCCACGCTGCTCGTTGGCCGACATCCCCCCCTTGACAGCACTGTATGAAGAAGATAATCCTCGAACAGGCAGTCGGGGCGGGATGCCCTGCGCCAGACCGCCCCGAACCTTACTCCCAGATCGAGGTTTGAAACGCGAACGAGTGAGATTCGCCGCAAGCCATTGCGAACTGTGGCCGATTACGTTGGAATGAGCGATAATTCGCGTCTCGCGACCGAGCCGCCACGACGGACCGGCCCGATCGTTACAGATACGAGGTGTCGTTCACCAGCCGCACCGACGATCCTCCATCGGGATAGAACTCGGCGATCGACAGCGACGCCAAGTCCAGATGCAGGCGATACAGCAGCGACGGACCGACACCGAGAGCCAACTGCAACAGCGTCTTGATCGGGGTCACATGACTGACCGCTACCAGATTCGCACCCGGATACATCGCGACCAGATCCCGCCGCACAGCCTCCACCCGTTCGCGCACCTGATCGAAGCTCTCGCCGCCAGGCGCGGGCACCGACGGATCACCCAGCCACCGCGCGTGTAACTGCGGATCACGTTGCGCCGCTTCCAGGAACGTCAAGCCCTCCCAGTCACCGAAATCGGTCTCGATGAGCCCGTCGAGCACATGCACCGGCACATTCAGCGCGGCAGCCGCGGCCTCCGCGGTTTCACGGGCTCGGCCCAGCGGGGAGCTGACCACGGCCGACACACCGCCCTTCGCCGCCAGCATCTTGGCCGCGCGAGCGGCCTGATCGCGACCGAGTTCGGTGAGTGGCGGATTGCCACGACCCGAATAGCGGCGCTGCACTGAGAGCTCGGTTTGGCCGTGACGCAGCAGCAGCAAACGAGTCGGACGGCCGGTGGCGCCGGTCCAGCCGGGTGCGGTCTGCTGCGCGGTCTGGGTTGTGCGCTGCGCGGGTTGCGCATTCGACTCGGCCTCGAGCGCGGTTCGCACCTCCCCCACAATCGTCGCGTCATCCATCGCCGCATTGGCGAGTCGATCGGCATGCGAATTCTGGGCGCGCGGAATCCAGCTGAAACTCACCCGGTCGAATCCCGCCACCAGCCTGCGCGCCTGATCCGCCAGCGGAATCATCGCCGCGTGCTTGACCTTCCAGCGCCCCGACATCTGCTCGACGACCAGCTTGGAATCCATCCGCACCGACACCACCCGGGCGCCGAGTTCCGCCGCCGCCGCCAAACCCGCGATGAGCCCACGATATTCGGCGACGTTATTGGTGGCGACACCGATGAACTCGAACCGTTCGGCGAGCACCCGGGCATGATCGGCGTCGAAAACGACCGCACCGTAACCGGCAGGCCCCGGATTGCCCCGCGAACCACCGTCCGCCTCGACGATCACCTCACGCTCGGCCATCAGTCCCTCGCTGTCCTCGACCTGCCATGGTCATATCGATCGCCCGCGCCGAAACACGGTCGCAGACCTACAGCCCCGATTCCTTGGTGCGCACCAGCACCGCACCGCACTCCGGGCAACGCACGATCGCATTCGGTTCGGCCTTCGCGATTCGGGCGATCTCACCGCGGTCCAGCTCGATCCGGCACGCACCACACCGACGGGCCTGCAACAACGCCGCACCTATCCCGTTCTGGGTGCGCTGCCGGTCATAGATGCTCAACAGCTCAGCCGGGAACGCGCCGACCAGCCCGGCGCGGTCGCCATCGCAACGGCCCTGCGCCACATCGAGATCCGCGAGCGCCTCATCACGCTGACGCAGGGCAGCCGCCAAATCCTGCTCGGTCTTGTCCAGCCGGGCGCCTGCGTGCTCGTGGTCGGCGGCGGACGCCTCGCGACGCTCCATCACCTCGAGCAGTTCGTCCTCCAGCACCGAGCGGCGCCGCTCCAAACTGCCCAGCTCATGCTGCAACTCCGAAAGCTGTTTCGCGCCCACCGACCCCGAGGTCAGCATCCCGCGATCGCGTTCCTCACGCTTGCGGACGGCCTCGACTTCGCCCTCCAGTTTGCGGATATCGCGATCGAGATCGTCGAGCACGATCTCGACCGCCACCGCGGCGTCCTTATGACCATTACGCTCCCCCTCGAGCCGCGCCACCTCCTGCTGCTCGGGCAGCACGGTGCGCCGGTGCGCAATCCGCGTCAGTTCGGCGTCGACAGCGGCGAGCTGCAGCAGCTTGGCCTGGATCGGGGGTTCGACATTCAACGCGGACAAACTCCTGGACGCTATGGACGGATAGGGAGAGATACCCGCACGCCCACAACAGACCGCGAATACCAGTGCACAACCGTACCCCTGGCACGTGACCACGCATCCCTTCGACTCCGGTTTGCTCGAGCCGCGCCCAGGTGATGGAATCGCCCGAATCGTGGAACCGATCCGAAACCTATTGCGTCGATATCAGAGACGGATCGGTATCGAAGGAGGGGATAACTGGTGAACGGCATCGCACAGAATGATCCGCAGCCACACATCAACGCGCTGCGGGAGCAGGTCGACTCGATGCTGTCGGCGTTCGAGCAGCAGCGCAGCGGGCTCGCCGATGCTCAGGCCCGGATCGCCGCCGTCACGGGTGAGGCGTGGTCGGAAGACAATCTGGTCCGAGTGGTGTGCAATGTCGCGGGCATTCCGCTGGAGGTGCACGTGGAAGCCGCGGCCTTCAAGCGGTCGACTCCGGAAAAACTCGGCAGGTCGATTGCCGAGGCCGCGCAAGCCGCGGCACAGGCCGCCGCGGAGAAGTCCCAGAGCGTCTTCGGCCCGATCGGTGACATCGCCAACGATATGCCGGACCTGTCCGACCTGATACCCGGAGCACCCAGTATCAAGGACCTCGTCGCCTCGATGCTGCCCACGCCTACCGGTCAGCGGAATTCGCCGGACCCGGATCGGTCGCCGCCCAGCGATGAGGACGAGGACATGTACTACCGGAACCGCTCCTACCTCGAGAACCGCCGATGAGCACACTGAGCGTCGATCCAGCAGCACTGCGTACCACCCAGCCGCGTTTCGCGGAGGTGTCGCAAACCGTGACCGATGCAGCGACGGCACTGCGCCGAGTGCTAGAGGCCGAGGGCGAGTGCTGGGGCCACGACGAAACCGGAGAACAGTTCGCGAAAAACTACACGCCTGGCAGCGACGAAGCACTGACAGGCCTGAACGGACTCGCGACCACATTCACCGGCCTGAGCGACAACGTCCGCACCATCGCCGACACCGTCGAGAGCCAGAACCAGGCCCAGGCGGCCGCAACCAACGCGATCGCTCCCTGATCTCTTGGGAATCGAGATCCCCACCCAACTGCAATGGGTCGCGAAATATGTTGTGGGAGCTGGTGACTGGCCGGAAGGCGACGAGACCGCGATGCGTCGGGTCGGCGACGCGTGGGAAGCGGCGGCCACCGCGCTGGACAGCGTCGACGCCGACGCCGAGAACATCGTCCGCGACGTTCTCAACGCCCTGTCTTCCGGCCAAACCCACGACGCGTTCGCCGACTACTGGAAAGAGATCGGCGGCGAAGACGGCGGACTCGCCGGGCTCATCGAACGGCTGAAGCAACAAGCGGCCAGCATCGACGAGGGCGCGACCGATATCGAACACACCAAGTACGTCATCATCGCCGCCCTCGTCATTTTCGCCGCCCAGATGCTGTGGGCACTGGCGACCGCCGCAACTGGTGTCGGTGCCCCCGCAGCCGCAGCCGCCGAAGTCGCCGCCCGTGCCGCCACCCAAACCGCCATCCGCATCGCGATCCGCCAACTCATCCAACGCATGATCGCCCGGATGACCGCCCGTGCGGTCGCGCGTGCCGCGCTCAAAGGCGCCGTGTTCGGACTGCTGCAATCCGGCGGCGTCGACCTCGGCGCTCGACTCATCCAGATCGGCCAGGGCAACCGCGATGGCTTGGATGGTGACGACTGGAAGGCCATCGGCATCGGTTCCGTGGCGGGCACCATCGGTGGCGCCGTCGGCGGTGGGCTCGGCACCGGCGGAGCCGCCGCCGGCGTCGCAGACCAGGCAAGCAGCAAACTGGGTAGACATCTCACCGAGGTCGGTGTCGAGTCCGCAGCCGGTGTCGCTGGGTCCGTAGCAGGCAGTGCGGCCACCGTTCCCCTCGGCGGCGAATTCGAATTCAACGCCGCCACCCTCACCTCGTCCGTCGGAGGTGCCGCCAGTACCAACTTCGGCCAGGGCGGATCGGGCGACGGCGACGGTTCCGTCAGTCAACAGCACGGCGACAACAACCAGCCGTCGCGCCAACCCGACACCTCCACCAACCCCACTGGCGCTGAGGACAGCTCACCGGCAGCCACTCAACCGGACGCCACCGACAGCGGTGCCGATCACTCCGCCGACACAGGCGGACAGCAGAGCCCTACTGCCTCACCGGGCGACCAAGGCAATTCCACCAACCCGGCGGCAGCTCCCGATGCAACGCAACACAACCCGCCGTCGCAGGATGGCACCCCGCCGACACAGAACGTGGAATCCGGCGCTCCGTCAACGCATCCCGATGCCACGCCTCCCTCGCATTCCACCGACACCCCGGACCCAGGTAACGCTCCGCATTCCGAGCCCAGTACCGAAGCACCCCAACATAACTCGCCCTTTCTATCGTCAGATCCGGGTAACCTCACGCCAGCTCACACCGACGCGCCGCAATCCGGCACCCAACCGCAACCTGACGGGCAGCCGACCCACGACCCGCAACCCGCGCAGGACTCGCACCCCGGCACCACCCCCACATCTCACCCACAGTCCAGCCTCGACCTGCCCCCCGTCGATTCCGCACAGCCCGCAACTCCGGCCACATCCACACCCGAGCCCCCTACAAGCACTCCCACGGAGCCAGGGACTTCGCACCAGGACACACTCCCTCCGGCGACACCGGACGTATCACCGCAACAACCCGCCCTTTCGGGAAGCCACGACGCCGCTCCCAACCAGCCGAGCGCAACCCAGCCCCCCACTGCCACATCGCAATCCGCCCATCCGGAGCCGACCGCTGGCGCGGCACCCACCAATCCGGAAACCACTCCGCCGTCGCGAAGCAGCACCGCGACCGAAACGTCGACCGCGACACTCCCGTCCACAGGCACCCCGGCCCCGAGCACCTCCGGCACCACCACTCCCGACGGCAACCACCGACCGACCCCCACACCACCCGAAACGACCAATACCGGCACTCCGACATCATCGACGCCCCCTCGCCCCGAAACCCCCACAACGCGAACTGATTCCGGTCGGCCGACCCGCCCGGACACACCCACCACCCCCCGTTCGGACACCGCGCGCTCGGACACTTCCCGACCGACAACACCGCGGCCAGATTCCACCCCTCCGACAACACCAGAGGCATACCCACACACCCCCACACCCGCATCACGCCCACGTACCCCCGAACCCACCGCGCCCACTCATCACCCGAACGCCGAACGTCCTGCTACCCGCACAACGCCGGATGCGTCCGCGCCGCCGCGCCACACGGACCCGGCCACCCCACCCCACTACAGCCATCAAGTCCCCGACTATCACCGAAACGCCAGCCGCCTCCCGGATTGGTGGCTCACCAGCAATCAGCCGACCGCGACCCACACCCCCAACCCGCGCAGCGAAACTCCCCGGAGCGCCGAAGCACCCCGCACAACCACACCACCTCGCGGTACCGACCATGCGCAGCCCCCGAGTCCCGGCACCCCGCCCCGAACAGCACACCCCGCCTCGCGGACCGCTCCCGAAGCAACCAACACCCGTGCACCCGAGTCGGCTCTGCCCGCAGCACAGCCCACCCACAGCCACTCAGCCAGCACTCCGCCCGGCGCTGCTACTCCGACCCACCCGCACTCTCCGGACCACGCTGGTCGTCAGCCTTCGAACGAGGGCCACGTCACCGACGACGGATACCGCCGGTTCCCGAGTGACGATGCTGGAGAGCGCTACGGCGAGAATCGGCTCGGGCAGGTGCTGCAAAACTTGCCTTCGGATCTCAGGAACGCTGTTCACCAGTACACGGTGCAGTCACTTCCCAACGGCTTCCTGCGTGGAGCGGATCCTGCCGCAAGTGCGGGGCGATACTTCGACCATCTGCGCAACGAAAGCCACGGGGTACACGCACTCGCCCCACTGAACGGTGGACGTATGCCGGGAACCGCGGCAGAACTCCACCACATGTGGCACAATCCCGCCGCGACCGACGTACAGCGCGCGTGGATTCAACACGCACTCAACAACCCCGACAGCGCGGCACGCCTGCACCAGATGTGGGACAACCATGTGCGGCTGAATCAGGTTCGCCGGTATTTCGGCGAGGAACCGACAGCCGACGCATTCAGCCGACGAATCGACGCGCTCGACGCCGCCGTGAACCAGCCGCTCCCGGAACCCGTGCAGGTGCTGCGCGGCATGCACGACATTTCGTTCTTGACCGCCAGAGACGGCCAGCCACTGGGAAATCGCGACCCGCAGCTGCTCAACGGCAGCACCCAGTTGGACCGGGGCTATATGTCGACTTCGCTGGGCCGCAATCCCACCCAGGTCGACGGCAAGTCGTTCGCCTACCGACTCGATCTGGAACTTCCCGCTGGCACCAACGGACTCTGGGTGGGCCGCAGCAGTGCCTACCCGGACCAGCGAGAGCTGATCTTGCCTCGCGATACCGAATACCGGGTCATCGACGTAACCCATACCGGCTGGGATCCCACTGGCAGACCCACGTTCCACATTCGAGCGGAAGTCATCCCAGATTCCGATGGCACCGGGCACGGCGATACGGCGTCGCCATCTACCACGGAGGCATCTCCACATCACGTAAATCCGACTGGCGATCGCTATTCCGCCGTCAACGGCGATGGTCGACGACCGAATCCCAGCCAACCAGCAACGGAGCCGTACGCAGGCACGGCCCACCGCCCACCTTCCGATACCCCTCCACCGAGCCACAACGGCAGCGGCCAGCCGACCCATGCCAACGGCAACACCCCACCGCATACCGATACGCCCCAACCCCACGTGGCTACTGAGTCCACAACACGCCCAGGAGAGGCACAACCCCACCACCCTGAGAACGGGCCGCGGACGGAAAGCTCGAACCAGTCTCAGCGGCACGATTCTCAACGGCACGATGTCGACGAAATGCATCCTCGGATCGAGCGTGATCACGAGACGAGCTACCGGTACCCCGAGCTGACCACCGAACAACGTGAGGCGCTGCGCCGCTATACCGACCCGGATGCGCATGTATACGCCGACCTGAATCGGCAACTACGGGATGACGGGGATCTCGACGCCGAACAACAAGACCTCGCGGCGAACATATCGGCGGGCCTGCACGCCCTTCCGCCACACGTCGGAACCGTGTGGCGCGGCGCCCACCTCAGCCCCGAAGAAATCGCTCGCTACATTCCGGGACATACCGTGCCGGAGTCGGCATTCACGAGCACATCCACCGACCGCAGACGAATTTTCACCGGAAATGTGGAATTCGTAATCCATTCCACAAGCGGCAGAGACATATCCCCGTATTCTATCCGCCCGAACGAACACGAAGTCCTGTTCGACCGGAATTCGCGTTTCGAAGTACGCGGAGTTGTGCACGACCCCAACGCCAACCTTTTCGGCGTAACCCGTATCTACCTGTACGAATCATCGGCACCGCCGGCACATCCCGATGCGACAAGCCCTTCGAGCGATGATTCACATCCAGTTGAATACATCGGCAGCGAATCACCCACCCCCGATTCGATTCCTACCGGCGATCACCCGGTTCTGCATGGTTCCGATCGGACCGCGATCGGCGATGATCCCGCCACCCACCGCGTATTCGACAACCTCAGAAACGAGGGCGAACACGACGTCGTGGTTCATGGAAATATGTTCGGCAGGCCGATACCAGGCAACGCACACGAGTCCGACCCGAGCGCGATCGTACAAGCGATCCAGAACAACCCCAATTACATTCCCGGCACTCCTGTCAGATTGGTTGCCTGCCACAGCGGCAACGAGATCGGCTGGGCTCAGCGAATCGCGGACGAACTGGGCGCACCCGTCCGTGCGCCATCGAATAATGTCGGCGTCCGTCAACAGCCGGACTCGCCTGCTGTGGTCCTCGGCGCTGGCAACTGGCAGACCTTCCATCCGGGCGGGGACCGTGGCATACCTGATTCTCCCGGCGAGCGCGACGCCCCACAGACTGCGGGCACAGCCGATGCCGGGTCCCTCACCGGCTGGGACATGATGGGCGATGATCTTCCCGCGCAACCTGCGCACCCTAATCGCTATCCAGGCGGGCTACCCGATCCCACGGTGCGGACGGAAGAAGACGACGACGATCCGCCAGCAGTGCCATCGACGGACCCGCGGTGACAGAATTGGACGATGTGAAACCCCGTGACGAGAGTGAGGATGCTGTGCCACCTTTGAAGGACGTCGGAATCTATCGAGATATGTATCAGGATCATCGAGCGCATCTTCCATTGGTCGCAGATTCCTATACGGATTCGATCGTCGAAGACCGGCCGAAAATCATCGACTACATGAAATCCGTGGTGCCTACTTTCGATGTTTTGGAAGACGCCGTAGATATGATCGGAAAACGGGAGTGGATCAGAAGTGCCCCATCACTCGTGTCGGATGGTGCGTGGTTCTGGCGCGTTGATTCCATCTACTACCTGGAGACATACCAGCTGCATATCCCGGATGCTTTTCTAGCGCACGTCAGAGCGCAGAAATATACGTCGACAACAGATGGAAATATATCGGATGAATTGTTTAATGTCGCATTTTCGGCCTATCTATAACCCATCCGCTCACCCGCAACCTTGGAGGCACTGAATGACAGAGATGCCCTGGAACCAATCCCCATCCCCAGAACAGCGGGAGATCGACAAGATCACCGCCGCCAATATGGGGATTTCGCTGGAAGAGTTGTACGACATCGACCGCAAGGTCGCCGAGGACGTCCGGGCCAGAGACGCGATCCCTAGGGAGAATCGAGTCGTCGACGGCAATCCGAAGTTCAACAAGGGTTTCGGACCCAATACGCCCGCAAACAATATTCAACCCGGCGAATTGCGCGCCTACTACGACTCGATGCCATCGAACCCCGGCAACGACGGAGACGAACACAAGCGATGACACAGGCCGGCGACATATCGGACGCCTTGCAGGCACTACCTTTCTACAACGGAACTGTATACCGCGGCGCCTTTATGTCCGCTCACGAGATCGCGCAGTTCCAGTCAGGAAATATATACACCGAGCGCGCATTTACCAGCACCACCACGGATTCTCGTCGAATATTCGTATCCAATGTCGAGTTCGTCATCTATTCACGGACCGGTAGGGATATCTCTCAGTATTCGAACTTTCCATTCGAGCATGAGGTTACGTTCGAAAGCGGCACGTCGTTCATAGTGCGAAATGCCATGGTCGCGGCGCGGCGGGATGGAACCGCGAATGCCCGCATCTACCTGTACGAAGTCGGCAATCCCAGCACGAACAATCCGCAGCACCGAACTGACAGGGCAACAGTTCGGACACCCCAACCTCCCCGGTCCGACGCCCAGCACGGCCACTACCCGCCACCCGTGCCGTCAACCGGCGTCCCACCGGCAGCACCGGCAGCACCGGCAGCACCGGCAGCACCGGCAGCACCGGCAGCACCGGCAGCACCGGCAGCACCGAGGCGAACCTACGATGCCTGGACCCGACAACCGGTGTTCTACCTGCCGGTGACGCTACGCGGGGAACTCGTCGGCTACCTCTGGGCATCGATAACCCACAACTCCGCAAGTTTCCTCCGCAAGCTCCCTCCTCAGACACCCCAACAGTTGGCCGACCCATTCGCCGACCCCTCACTGTGGAGCGCCGACGTATGGGCCGGGCGATTAGCCGCGGCGCGCGAACACGGTATGCCCGCGCAACAGGCCGTCCGCCAATGGATCGGCGCACCCGAGCATCCCGAAGGTGGCCACATTCCCCCGGGTTCCGCCGAATTCCACGCCGCGACACTCGCCGCCCTCTACGAATTCGTAAACCCAGGCGGTCCACCGCCACCCGATCCGCTCGTCCAAGACGGGATGTACCCCGACGGAACCCCCGAGGACCGCTCCCGGGGGTGGGGTCCGCTGGTCAGCGCACCGCTACCCAGATACCGAACCGACACCACAGCCGCGATTCGTTTCTTCCCGGTCACCAAAGACAAAGCGGTAATCGGATACCTCTGGGCGTCGGTAACCGGCGACGCGGCCGACTACATTCCACGACAGAACGCCGGTCGCACCGGCGAAATCGCGGCCGGCCTATGGCAGCTCCGACTGAGCCGAGCCTATAAGCAAGGACTCAACTCCCTCGACGCACTCCACCAATGCCAACAGATGCCACCGGATCGCCTGTCCGGAATCATCGGATTCGACGTCCCCTCCCAAAACCTGCCCACCCTTGCGCAACTCAGAGAACTCGCCGAGCAGTAGCCGTGACCGGGTAGGGACAGACCGTCCATCCAGGTGACGTGGCCGAGCCAACCGACTGCCGAGTGACGTTCTGCCGCTATGAAACTCGGCGGTCGGGCCATTCGAGCATGCACGCAAGCAGGTGGCGCACGCATTCTCGACCGATCTCATTCGTCATCCGGCGGAGCATCGCCCAGCGCGTTGGTTCGACTACCCCGACGGCCGGGTTTTGATGGCATCACGCGAAACGAACACATCGAATTCGCCGGGCGTGCCGATCACCGCGTTGCCGTAGGCCGAACGAACGAACGGCTCTGTCCACCAACGGCCTTTTCGCATGTCAGTGAAGAAGTCGCGATCGTCACCATTAACGAAGAATTGGTTCTGGCTGGTAGCGACGCCGTCGAGGCGCTGCCCGTACAGTCGCGTCACCTTGTACCCGGAGTGAAAACCGAGCGCGTTCACCCACGGCTCCAGCTCGACGATATTCGCTTGCAACACCCACAGGTCCCCTTCGACCTCATACTTCTCGTGCGTCTCACCGTGGTCCTTGTCCCCGTATAGCGTGAGATCGACTTGGAGCCGATGTTCCTGCCCCGCAACCGAACTCACCACCACGTGGGCTGCCTTGATCTCCCCACTCAACCCCAGATAGGTCTGAATCAACGTCGCCACCCACAGCAACACCACCGCCACGACCAACAGCGCCAACCCGGTGGCGCCCCGTCCGAGCAGCGCACGCAACCCGACCCGGCGCACCATGACCAATGCCGAAATCATCAGCGCCACAGCAACAAAGATCAACAACGTCAGCCCGACCTGCACAACTCCCAGGTCCACCGGGAAACTCATGCGGTAGTTGTACCCCTTGGGGCCCCGTTGACTCAGCCGAACGGCCCGTCACATCGCCCCGCACCGGCGACACGCGTCGACACGCCGCACCATCGCTTCGGCCGGCTCAGCTCGGCGGTCGACACAACAGCGGCATGCGATGGTGGCGGACCTCCCCTCCCGCGATCAGGCGGGTGCGCTGACCGTCCACGGATCGGTGCGCAGCGTGGACACTCTTGTTTCGAGGTTGGGCAGCGCTGATCGCACCACCGTCTCCGCTTGGGCGCACCAAGGGAATTCGGTGGCCCAGTGGGCGGCGTCGACTACTGCGGGGCCGCCCGCACGCAGATGTTCGTCGACCGGGTGGTGGCGCAGGTCCGAGGTGACGTAGGCGTCGACGCCGAGCCGGGTCACGGTGCTCAGGTAAGAGTCACCGGCACCGCCGCATACCGCGACGGTGTGGATCATCCGGTCCGGATCGCCTGCCGCGCGGACACCCCAGGTGGTCGCCGGCAGAGCGGCCGCGACCCGAGAGGTGAAGGCGCGCAGCGACTCCGGTTCGGGCAGCGTCCCGACCCGGCCGATGCCGAGCCCGGAGGGCAATGGCGCGCGCTCGGTGACCTGATAGGCGGGGTCTTCGTAAGGATGCGCGGCGAGTAGGGCTGCCAGCACGGCGGTTCGCGCGGCGGGCGGCGCGATGACCTCGATGCGGTCTTCCTCCATCCGTTGCAGCTCACCGATCGCGCCAATGGCCGGATTCGCGCCCGGCACCGGCCGGAACTGCCCGATGCCCGGCACCCGCAGCGCGCAATCGCGGTATGCGTCACTGCCACCCGCGCCGACCGCGAACAACGCCTCGAGCACGGCTTCGGTATCCGATCGCGGGACTTGAACCACCCAGTTATCCACGGCGGCACGCGGTTTCGCGTTCAACGGGCCCGTGACGGTGAGCCCCAACGCCGCGGCCAGCGCATCCGAGACGCCGGGATCGGCGGAATCGGCATTGGTGTGCGCACTGAACAACGCACAGCCCGAACGGATCAGTCGATGCAACAGTGCGCCCTTCGGGGTATCAGCCGCGACCGTGTCCACCCCACGCAGCAGCAGCGGATGGTGCACCACCAAAGCCTGTGCCCCCCAGTGGATCGCCTCATCGACAACGGCAGCGGTGGGGTCGACAGCGAATAGCACGCGCGTCACCCCGACAGCCGGATCACCACACACCAGCCCCACCGAATCCCACGACTCGGCCAGCTTCGGCGGATAGGCCATATCGAGCACCTCGATGAGATCCGCCAGCGTCGTTACCATCCACCGTCCTCCACTTCGCCCATGTCACAACCGTCTTCGTCCACCGAGCCCGGCGGAGTGTGTACCACCCCCGCCGAGCTTCCCGCAGACGCCACGCCCATCCTGCGCTTACCGTGAACATCCGCCTCAGCGACATCCCGGCCCAACGTCCTGGAGCGCACTTCACCGGCGTCGCTCACCGCGACCAGCACCCAGCCGATCGCCCCACCGGCATCACAGACCCGCCGCGCGGATGCCGGCGATCAGGCGATCGACCTCGGCGCTGCCGCGTACCGCGACACGCAGGTGGTTCGGCCCGAGGCCGGGGAAGGTATCGGCTCGCCGGACCGCGATCCCCTGGTCCGCCAAGTGCTTTCGCAGCAGCTCGCCATCGGGAACGCGGATCAGCAGAAACGGTCCGGCAGCGGGTGTGTGAACCCGCACACCGAGGGAACGCAGCCGCTCGATCATCGAATCCCGTTCGACGCCAAGGACTTGCGCCCGCGCATGAGATTCGGCGACAGCGTCCGATGCCGCGGTAGCGGTGATCGCTTCCAGTTGCAGGCTGCCCAGCGGCCAGTGGGGGCGGCCGTGATTCAACCGGGCCAGTAGTTCGGGAGCGCCGAGTGCATAGCCACAGCGCAGACCCGCGAGCGCCCACGTTTTGGTGAGGCTGCGCAGTATCAGGACATCGGCGTCGCCGGACCCGGCCAGCGATTCCGGCTCGCCCGGCACCGCGTCCGCGAATGCCTCGTCGACCACGACGATTCGGCCGGGCCGACGAAGGGCGCGGATCGCTTCGGCGGGGTGCAGCACCGAAGTGGGATTGGTCGGGTTGCCGAGCACGACCAGGTCCGCGGCCTCCGGCACGACGGCGGTGGTCAGGGTGTATGGCGGTTCCAGCAGCACTCGAGTCATCGGGACACCGGCCTCGCGCAACGCCAGTTCCGGCTCGGTGAACGAAGGATGGATAACCGCGGCCAACCTGGGCGCGAGCCGTGGCAGCATGGCGAAACCCTCGGCGCCGCCCGCCAGCAACAGCACCTCCTCCGGCGAACGAGCGTGGCGTGCCGCTACCGCGGTCCGCGCCGCGAGGTCCTCGGCGGCACTCGGGTACCGCCCGAGCGATTCCAGGCGCGCGGCCAGCCGCAGACGAAGCCACTCCGGGGGTGCGCTGCCCTGCACGTTCACCGCGAAGTCGACCATGCCCGGGCGCGCGTCCACGTCACCGTGATGTCGCAGTTTCGCATGATCGACGCTGTCCTCGGGCACGAGAACTCACCCTACGTGGCGGGTCATCGGGACCACCGGCCAGAATGGTTGTCGTGGCTGAGCTGCACGTGTCATTCGTCTGTACCGGCAATATCTGCCGGTCGCCGATGGCGGAGAAAATATTCGCGGAGCATCTGCGCCGGGCCGGGCTGACCGACCGGGTGCGGGTGAGCAGTGCGGGCACCATGTCCTGGCACACCGGCGCGGATGCCGATCCGCGCACCACCGCCACATTGCGCCGGCACGGATACCCTGTCGGACATGTTGCCGCCGCAGTCGGCGACGAGCATCACAACGCCGATTTGCTGATCGCCCTCGATACCGGTCACGAACGCGAATTGGCCCGCATGGGCGTCCCCTCGGAACGCCGCCGACTCCTTCGCAGCTTCGATCCCACCGCCGATGGCCCCGACGTCCCCGATCCGTATTACGGCGACACCGCCGACTTCGAGCTCGTCCACGACCAGATCGAGGCAGCGATCGCGGGCCTGTTGGACTGGGTCGACACCGCGTTGGCGGCCCGCGCGTCCGCAGCTTCCCCAGCACCACCTCGGCTCGACACCCCGACCGACGCCGACCACCGTCACACGGCCGCCAACCACGCTGCTGGCGACCACCTGACGTCGGCCCACCGGCATAACGCGGCACCGGTCGCGGAGGGACGCCCGTGATGCGCAGACTGACCTTCTTACTGCGACCGAGCTGGCTGATCCTGGCTGTGGTGGTCGCCGGGTTCGCCTACCTGTGCTTCACCGTCCTCGCGCCGTGGCAGCTCGGCAAGAACACCTCGACCGCGCACCGCAACCAGCTGATCGCCGATTCGGTTGACGCTGCACCGATCGACATCACCGCTGTCCTCGATGACACCGGCAACGATTCGCCCGTCGAATGGAGCCGTGTCACCGCTACGGGCAGCTACCTGCCGGATTCGACGGTGCTGGTCCGGCTCCGCCATCTCGACGGTGCTCCCGGCTACGCCGTGCTGTCCACCTTCCGGCTCGACGACGGCCGCGTCCTACTCGTCGATCGCGGTCTCGTCGCCGCTGTCGACGGGACCCGCCCGCCGCAGATCCCCGAGCCGCCCGCCGGATCGCAACATATCGAGGCCAGGGTGCGCATGTCCGAGGGGGTCACCCCCGGCAAAGACCCGAGCGTCCAAGACGGCTACCGGCAGGTCTACACGATCGATACCGATCAGGAAGCAATCGTCCTGCAACAGCCGCTGACCGCGATCCCCACCGGCGAACGCGGCGGCTACCTGCAGCTCGACGAGAAGCAGCCCGGCGCGTTCACCCCTACCCCACTGCCCCAACTCGACGCGGGGCCGTACCTCTCCTACGGCCTGCAATGGCTGGCCTTCGGCATCATGGCTCCCCTCGGCCTCGGCTACTTCGTCTTCGCCGAAATCCGCGAACGCCGCAAGGAAAAGCCCGCCATCCCCACCCCGGCCCCTGAAGTCGCCCCAACCCCAGCCGCTACCAAAGAACAACGTCTGGCCGACCGCTACGGCAGCAACCGCTGACCTCGCCACGATTGGACAGCTGCGAGCGCATTCGATCCTGACCTGTTCACCCGGCACCGTGCGACCCACGGCCGGATGTCGGGATCACACCTCCGCGCGACCATCCAGGTCCCCCACCGTCCCACGCACTGGTCGCCTGGCGAGTGGCACATGCAGAGTCGGCTACTCGACGTTCGCCGCAATCATGTGCCACTCGGCGATGACCCGCGGCGGGGACGCAGGATCGCCCAGGTGGCGGCCGTCAGGGCGGCGGCCACCTGTACTGCCTCTGATATGCGGATAGCGCGGCGGAGGTCGGGGACGGTGGGGGACGGACCATCGCCGAGGGTGGGCCGCAGCTCGATGCCGTACCGGTATTGGGTTTTGCCACCCAGCCGGACACCGAGTGCCCCAGCCATCGATGCCTCGACTACACCCGCGTTGGGGCTGGGGTGTTTCGCCGCGTCCCGATGCCAGGCGCGCAGCGCGGTAACGGGACGTCCACCGACGAGCGGGGCCGCGGCCGCGGTGAGCAGACCGGTTACGCGGGCGGGCACCAGGTTCGCCAGATCGTCGATGCGGGCCGCGGCCCAGCCGAATCGCTCGTAGCGGTCATTGCGGTAGCCGATCATCGCGTCGAGGGTGTTGATCGCGCGGTAGCCCAGCAGGCCGGGCACACCGGTTGCCGCGCCCCACAGCAGCGGCGCCACCGTCGCGTCGGAGGTGTTCTCGGCGATGGATTCCAATGCGGCGCAGGCCAATCCGTCCGCGTCGAGCACCTCGGGGTCGCGCCCACACAGCGACGGCAGCAATGCCCGCGCGGCGGCCAGATCACCGGATTCCAGCCGATCGGCCATCTCTCGACCGGTGCGCGCCAAGCTGCGTCCACCCAGCACCGCCCAGGTGGCCAACGCCGTCGCCACAACCCCACCACGCCGCACACCGAACCCGACCGCGATCACCGCGCCCACACCCAGCGCTTCGTGCAGCACGCCCGCCGACCGCCGATCCGAGTACGTAACGGATTCGAGTGCGCTTGCCGCATACCCGAATCCAGCCACCGGATGCCACCGCCGCGGGTCACCTAACAAGCGGTCGAGCCCGAATCCGAGCAGCAGGCCGGCAGCGGTCGAAGTCCCGGTAGACACCGTGCGAGAGTAACCGGTCCCGGCCACACCTTCGCGCGCCCCTCCGACAACAACACCGGAAACGACGTACATACATAACAGCGATCGACGCCAGACTCCGGCTTCCGGCGAAGGATCGGCGGATCGAATCGGCGCTGTCAGGGCACGGGCCGCAGCGGGAGCGAGGCGGATGGCGGGCCGATCGGCGTTCGACCGAGACCAGGAGCGACCGCACTCGGCACTCCCGCACGACACTGTCGCGCCGCGACCCCGTACAACACTGTCGCGCCGCGACCCCGTACAACACTGTCGCGCCGCGACCCCGTACAACACTGTCGCGCCGCGACCCCGTACAACACTGTCGCGCCGCGACCATGTCACACTCACCGTCCTCGCGTCGTCACCCTGATGACCATCCTGAACTTGTCCCCGATAGGGACCCATGACCGAACGGCGGGACCGTGACATTCGACCAGCCTTCCGAATCCCCGCCCATCGACCAGGCTGAATTGGCCCGGCAATTCGAGGAGCATCGGCCGTATCTGCGCAGGCTTGCCTATAGCAATCTGGGTAGCCTGACCGACGCCGACGATGTGGTGCAGGAGGCGTGGCTGCGGCTGCAGCGCCAGTACGAGGCCGGGAAGGCGGGCGAGATCGACAACCTCCGGGCTTGGCTGACCACGGTGACCGGGCGACTGGCACGGGCGCGTGGGGCCGCGCGGTCCTGGTCAACGGCCGCCCGGGTCTCGTCGTCTTCGATGGCACCCACGCCGGCGTAGTCGCCTTCACCGTCGACGCGGGCCGCATCGTCGCCATCGATATCGTCCGCAACCCCGACAAACTCCGCGACCTTCCGACCGGCGGCACGCCCGACTGGTACCTCGGCGCCGACCCCAACCCCCAACCCCAACCCCGCAACGGAATAACGCATCCACGAACGGGCGGCCTCCTCGAGGAGGCCGCCCGTTTCCGCGCATCGACCCGTCGCCCGTGAATCCGTATATCCCTGCGCCGCAACAACTCCCAGTGCGACCATCGCCCCGCCGCGAAACATCGGATCGGGCAGAACAGTCGGACGATCGTGCCGAATCAGTCTCGCGGGCCCACCGGATCCAATGCCGTATACCCATGTGCGGCAGCAACTTCCACCGACATCAAGCGGCCCGCGTCCGCGGTGAGCCCCGACGCGAGATCCGGGTGTGCCGCGCAGGCCGCGCGCCAGCCGTGGTCGGCGATGGCGCGCACGTATGGCAGCGTCGCGTTGGTGAGGGCCACGGTCGAGGTGTGCGGTACCGCGCCCGGCATATTGGCCACGCAGTAGAACAGCGAATCGGCCACACGAAAGGTGGGATTCGCGTGGGTTGTCGGATGAGAGCCGGCCAAGCAACCGCCTTGATCTATCGCGATGTCCACCAGCACCGATCCGGGGCGCATTGCGGCCACCAGCTCCTCCGAGACGAGTCTCGGCGCCCGCGCGCCGGGCACCAGCACCGAACCGATAACGAGATCCGCGGCCGGTACCACCTGCTCGATCGTGACGGCATTCGAGGCGAGTGTGGTGACCCGCCCTTGGAATCGGGCATCCAGCTCACGCAACCGAACCAGATTCGTATCCAGCACAGCAACTTTCGCCCCCATGCCGGCCGCGACCACAGCAGCGTTCGTCCCGGCGACACCGCCGCCGAGCACCACCACATCCGCCGGACGGACACCGGGCACACCACCGAGCAGCACACCGGCACCGCCGAGCGGCGCCATCAGGTGATACGCCCCGACCTGGGTGCCGAGCTTGCCCGCGACCTCACTCATCGGCGCGAGCAGCGGCAGCGAACCGTCGGCCGCGCGCACCGTCTCGTAGGCGATCGCGGTAATTCCGGACCGCAGAATCGCGTCGGTGCAGGCCCGTGACGCGGCCAGGTGCAAAAAGGTGAACAGGACCTGCTCGCGCCGCATTCGCGGATATTCCTGCGCGATCGGCTCCTTGACCTTCAAAATCAGCTCGGCCCCCCAAACCTCGTCGGCGGTGGACAGCAGTCGCGCTCCCGCCGCGCCGTAGGCGGAATCCACGAATCCCGACCCCACCCCCGCACCCGCCTCGACGAGCACCTGGTGCCCGTGACGCACCAACTCCCCGGCCCCCGCCGGCGTCAGCGCGACCCGAAACTCCTGCTCCTTGACCTCCCGTGGAATTCCGATCCTCATATCGCCATCGTGGACCAGATACTCCGCCGATGCCACGAACGCCGCGCGCTCGACCTCGACCAACCTTTACGAACACCCTGGTCACAACGGATCCGACACCCGCGACCACGGTGCGGCGTCACGAATGAGATGCATCAGCGCACCGACTGCGCCCGCCTACTGCTCGAATCGAGCACCCGACACTGTGGACCGCATCGCCACCGACACCGGCTTCGGCACCGCCGTCAGCCTCCGACACCACTTCCATCGCATTCTCGGCACCTGTCCCGCCGCACACCGCGCGCAGTTCCAAACCGCTGACGCGAGTATTCAGCGGACCCGCCCGACCCACGATGCCAGCGCGGACCGGCACGTCGACGCGGGGTGAGACGCCGTGCCGGTCGACCAGCACGACCCGCCGGGTTCCCCCGGTTGCGGCCTCGCTACGTTTTTCGCATGAGGATTCAGGTCGGTGAGTTCGCGCCGGAAGTCGACGACAGTGCGTGGATCGCGCCCAACGCGACCGTGATCGGGCGGGTGCGACTCGCCGCCGAGGTGAGCATTTGGTACGGCGCGGTGTTGCGGGGTGACCTCGAGTCGATCGAGGTCGGCGCCAGGACGAACATCCAGGACGGGTGCGTGCTGCATGCCGATCCCGGATTCCGGCTGACGGTCGGCACGGGAGTTTCGGTGGGACACAATGCGATCCTGCACGGGTGCACGGTCGGCGACGATGTGCTGGTCGGTATGGGAGCGACGGTGCTCAACGGCGCGGTGATCGGAGCGGGCAGCCTCATCGCGGCCAATGCGCTTATCCCCGAGGGCGCGCAGATTCCGCCGGGTTCCTTGGTCGCGGGAGTGCCGGGCAAGGTGCGGCGCGAACTCGGCGAGTCCGAGCGCGAAGGCATTCGACTCAACGGCGCTGTGTACCTACACAACATGGCCAACCACCGCGACGCGCGGATACTGTGAGTCAGCGCACACTAGTCAAGTGTCCAACAGGAATCGCTGATAACATTTTGCCAGCGTGTCCGGTGTCGAGGGGTCCCCTGTCGACACCGCCGCCGTGCGGCTCGTAGCACGGCAGGGCGCCCGTCAGCAATGGCGGACCGGCGCGTGCGGGTAGGAGGTTTCACGGTGGCGTACGGACAACCGAGTATGCACCGGCTGCAGCGGCGGATCAGCGTGGCCGATATCGCGGCCCAGCCAGGCGGTATCGAGGCGCTGCAGCGCCGAGTCCACGAATTGCGTTCCAATGGGGTCGATTTCGCGGCCAATGCCATCGAACAAGAGATGGCGGAGCTGGATCTTCCGCGACAGTAGTTCGCAAGCAACTCGCCGGTCACCGCAGCGCAACCCGGTGAGATACTGGTCGTCCATCGCCCATACCGTCGCGGTAGCGCGCGTCATCAGCGCCCCGCGCCGAATCGACTGGAGACCTGATGCCCACCGTCCCGTCCATGCTCGAGCGCATCCTCGACAATCCCGTCAAGGACGGCGAGCAGCTGCTGGAGAGCGCGCTGTCGGCGTTCCTGGACTTCGGCATCAAGCGCACCAGCATGGGCGAGATCGCGCGGCGCGCGGGCATCAGCCCGGCAACCCTGTATCGCCGGTTCGAATCGAAGAACGATCTGGTCGAGGCGGTCAGCCTGCGCGAGGCGCAGCGTTTTGTCGCCGAGATCGACGAACGCGTGCGGACCGTCGCTGACAGTGACGACCAACTGGTCGAGATCTTCGTCGCATTCATCAGCGCCATCGCGGGTAACGAACTGCTGCGCAGGCTTTTGCGCACCGAGCCCGATCTCATCCTGCCGCGCCTGACCACCGATGCGGGGCCGATCATCGCGGTCGGGCGCATTTACCTGGCCACTAAGCTGCGAGAGTTACGGCCGACCGACGCTACCGAGGACTTCGACGCCGACCTGGTCGCCGAGATCATGGCCCGGCTGGCCCTGTCGCTGGCGCTGACCCCGGACGGACTCATCCCACTCGATGACCTCGAAGCCGGACGCGATTTCGCCCGCCGCATCCTGCTGCCGATGATCGGCGTCGCAGGCTGACCCGACACCGAACGCGACGGCGACTCGATCGTCGAGCATTCGTGCCGCCTCGGCGTCGGGCACGCGCCCGCCCTCGACGAATTCGGTGACCAATTCGACAATTCCGGAGCACCGGGTCGGATCCGGTAACGGCAGGCGCGACACATATTGGGTAATCCACCGCCGCCGACCCGAATACAGCCGATTCCCGCAGACCGCATCGTAGAAGCGCAGGCCGAGCGCCGAATTCGCGACACCCATCAGCAGATACGCCAACATATCGGCATCACCGCGAATACCGATGTCCGACAACGACATCCAATAGCAGTCGCCATTCACTACCGCCCCGGACCGGTCCAGCGCGAACCGTGGCCGCACGCTGATATCAGGAAATACCAGTTTCGGCACCTGCCACAGATGCGGTCGCTGTGGCACCCATATCTCGAACCACGCACGCCCACTCGCTGTCACATATTTCCGACCGGACAGGATCTCCTCATGGGTCCGCAAATATGCTGCGGCACCGGGGAATTCGGCCAAGTCGACGGGTACCCGCCGCAGTTCGGTGATGTCGTAGGGGTACAGCACGCGGGTGTCGCGATCACGACGAATCCGCCAAGGCCCGAGATCGTGATGAGTAATCAAGTCGAACAACAACTCCGGCTCCGGACGCGGGTCCGCCTGCTCCCACCGATCCGAAATGAACACCCGGTCCGCGGTCGTCTTGATCCCCACCCGGATCGGCGCCACCTCCCCGAACGTCTTCCATGTCCTCGCCGCTACGCGCGCCAGCCAGTCATCCACCCCCGGCCGCGACATCCGCCACGCTCGTCCCGCAGCCATCCCGTCGACACCGGCTCCATCGCCGATATCGAACTGGTCACTGCCACTGGAACTCTCGCCCACTCCGACATCGGCCGACGGTACCGTCGCGGCCCCCGATACGCACGCGGGCGCCGCATCGCCGGTTGCCAAGCTGCCGACCCGCACGGCGAAATTCCGCCCGTTGTGGGTAATCAGACGGTCGGCTATTCCGACCAGTGCTTCGAAAAGGTCAGCATCATCGGCGGTTTCGTCATCGTCCGCCTCGTAGGCCGACACATAGCGGCAAGGGGCGTCTCGGAGCGAGCGCGTCGCGATGGTGACAGCGGGCAGCACGGCCGCGTCGAACAGTCTGGTGTCGCCGAGGTCGTACAGTTCGACCGGAGCCAGCTCGGAAAGCAACAGTCCGCGAACGTTAGCGCCCGCCTTTGTGGTGAGAAACCGGTTGGCGCACAACAATCCGAGTGCCCCGCCTGGACACAGCAGTCGAGCGGTGATCGCGACGAACGGATGGGTGAGATCGATCCGCCCGCTCAGTCCGAATCGCTTACTCAGCAGCCGCGCGGTCTCCCCACCCAACTGCTGGGTCCGGACATACGGCGGGTTCGTAATGACGACATCGAAGCATCCGTCCGCGATGGCCTCGGACACGGTCAGAAAGTCGCCGACATGACCATCGATGGCCACGCCTTCCGCACCCGCTCGCTGCCGCACCACCCGCAGCGCGTCGTCGTCCAGGTCGTATCCGACCAACTCCAGCCGCGTCCCCGGCAACGCGGCCGCCGCCTCCCGATGCAGCGCCAGCAGTAACTCGCCATCCCCGCAGGCGGGATCCAGCACTCGCAGCACACCGGCGGACCCGTTTCGCGGTACATGCTCGAGTAGTCGCCGGGCTAGAAATCGCGCCAGGGCGGGCGGCGTGTAGTGCCTGCCGTGCCGCTTTCGATCCCGCGCGGCGGCGATCTCGGATCCCATGCCAGGGATTGTGCCCCGTCTATCGGCATTGAACCGCGTGGCGCGAGCGACTCGCGCCAACCGACCGGAGACCTTCAATGCTAGCGTTCAGTCTCAAAATGAGACTTACGGAGGAACGCCATGGCGCCGAGCACCACTGACCCCGAGCAGTTCGCGGTGTTGTCCCAGATACTCGACGACCGGTGGACCTGCAGGCAGTTCCAGCCGCAGCCGGTGGCGCGGGAGACCATCGAGTCACTACTGCGACTGGCGCAGCGAACGCCATCGTGGTGCAACACCCAGCCGTGGCAGGTCGTGGTGACCGAGGGCGCGGGCACCGACCGGTTCCGCAAGGAGCTGCTCGATCACGTCCAAAAGTCCACACCCGAACCAGATTTCGCGTTTCCGAAGCAATACACCGGCGTCTACCGCGACCGCAGGCGCGAATGTGGCAAGCAGCTGTACGCAAGCGTCGGGATCAGCAAGGGCGACGACGAGAAGACCATGCGGCAGGCGATTCGCAACTTCGAACTCTTCGACGCACCGCACGTCGCGATCGTCACCAGCGAGGCCGACCTCGGCGTCTACGGGGCCGTCGACTGCGGGCTCTACCTCGGCAACTTCCTGCTCGGCGCGCACAGTCTCGGCCTGGGAGCCGCTCCGCAAGCCGCCCTCGCGTCATATGCGCCATTCCTGCGCGAATACTTCGGCATTCCGGATCACCGCCGGGTCGTCGCGGGCATCTCCTTCGGCTATCCCGATACCGATCACCCGATCAACTCGTTTCGCACGGCTCGCGAAACTCTCGATCAAGTCGCCATCTGGGCCGACTGACGCACCCTGCGCCCTACCGAACCGAACTCCGCGCCCCGGCCGCCGCCTCCGAAACGGCCAGGCCGGGCCCGGGCAATGGCATCACCTCACGTGCGGTGAGCTCGGTCCCACACACATCGCATTCGAGTTTCACGTGCGCCTCGCCGGTGCAGTCGCGATGCCGATACTCCACCGGCGGCCCCTCCGGCGCCATATAGATATCGCCCCAGTCCCGAATCGCCAGGAGAATCGGATAGATGTCATGTCCCTTCGGGGTGAGCCGATATTCCTCGTGAGCACCCCCCGCCGCCTTCTGTTTCACCAGAATCCCGTGTTCGATCAATCGATCGAGCCGATCCTGTAGCCGACTGCGCGAGATGCCGAGCGTGCTCTGGAATGCGTTGAATCGGCGGATCCCCGAGAACGAATACTTCAGGATCAGCAGTGTCCAGCGGTCGCCGAATATTACGAGCGGACGCGTGATCGAGCACGGCACATCGGCCAGTTCCTCATAGCGCACCTCTCGATGCTACGCAGCCGTCATCGCGCGGCGGTCTTGTCGAGGCGAATAGCCGGTCATCGGATCAGGGCAAAAAGAATGGGCTCCGGGATATCCCGGAGCCCAACTCTTTCCCGCCCTTACAGCGGAATGTTCTTGTGGTGACTCTTGCGCGCCGGCGCCGAGGCCAACGCGGCGGCGACGGTGCTACGGGTCTTCGCCGGGTCGATGACCTCGTCGACGACACCGATCGCGATAGCACGCTCCACACCACCGGCGATCTGCTCATGCTCTGCGGTGAGACGTTCGTGCAGCGCCTCACGCTCGTCGTCCGGCGCCGCGGCCAGTGCCTTCTTATGCAGAATGCCGACGGCGGCCTTGGCGCCCATAACGGCGACCTCGGAGCCGGGCCACGCGTACACCGCGGTCGCGCCAAGCGAACGGGCGTTCATGGCGATGTAGGCGCCGCCATAGATCTTCCTGGTCACCAGCGTGACACGTGGTACCCGTGCTTCGGCGAACGCGTGCAGCAGCTTCGCGCCACGGCGCACCACGCCTTCCCACTCCATGCTGACGCCGGGCAGGTAGCCGGGAACATCGGTGACCACGATCAGCGGGATACCGAAGGCGTCGCACAGCCGCACGAAACGTGCTGCCTTCTCGGCGCTTTCGGAGTTCAGGCACCCGCCGAGCCGGATCGGGTTGTTCGCGAGCACGCCTATCGTACGACCGCCGAGCCGACCGAGCCCGGTGACGATGCTGCGTGCGTAACCACCCTGCAGCTCCTCGAACGAGGACTCACCGTCGACGTTGTCGAGCAGCTCGTGGATGATCGGCTTGACGTCGTAGGCACGTTTGGCCGACGCCGGCATCATCGCCTTCAGGTCGACGTCACCGTGTTCGGCGGCAACCAGATCGAACTCGCCCTGTTCGGCGAACATCGACACCAGCCGACGACCCCGATGCAGCGCATCGGCCTCGTCAGTGGCGACGATATGGGTCACACCGGACTTCTTGCCGTGCGTCTCCGGGCCACCGAGGGTCGCCATGTCGACCTGCTCGCCGGTCACGCTGCGCACCACGTCCGGACCGGTCACGAAGACCCGGCCCTCGGGCGCCATGATGACGATGTCGGTCAGCGCGGGGCCGTAGGCAGCGCCACCGGCCGCGAAGCCGAGAACGACCGAAAGCTGCGGGACCAGGCCTGATGCCCGGACCATGGCCTCGAAGACCAGGCCGACGGCGTGCAGTGCCTCGACCCCTTCGGCGAGCCGGGCGCCGCCGGAATGCCAGATGCCGACAACCGGAATGCCGGAGTCGATAGCGGTGTCGATCGCGTCGACGATGTGCTTGCAGCCTTCCACGCCCATCGCGCCGCCCATGACGGTGGCGTCGGAGCAGTAGGCGACGGTGCGTACTCCGTCGACCTCACCGATGGCGGCGAGCACACCGGACTTGTCACGCGGATGTAGCGGTAGGACTGTACCGGGATCGAAGAAGCGTTGCAGCCGACCAAGCGGGTCACGCGGGTCGGTTGCTGTTTCGGGCTGAAACGCGGGGGCCATGATTGTCATCGCGTTTGTCTCCTCACCTCTATGAAGTGCGCCGCTGCCGCGGCTGCGTATGTCGAACCACGGTGGGGTCGAGCCAATTCAATTGGCCGACCCCACCGGGATCGTTGTGCAGTCGATCGGTGCGGCTATGCCCGACCGAAGGCGAGCGCCACATTGTGCCCACCGAAACCGAAAGAGTTGTTGATCGCGTACTCGATCTCCTGGCGGCGAGCCTCGCCGTGCACCACGTCCAGATCGATCTCCGGATCGAGGTTTTCCAGGTTCAGCGTCGGCGGAACGATGCCGTCCCGGATGCTGAGCACGGTGAGCACCGACTCGAGGGCACCGACGGCGCCGATCGAGTGACCCAGTGCTGATTTCGGCGCGTATACCGACGCGTGGTTACCCACGGCCAGGTTGATCGCCCGCGCCTCGGCGGTGTCGCCGATCGGGGTGGCGGTCGCGTGCGCGTTGACGTGGGTGATGTCGTTCTTGGTCAGACCAGCGGTCTGCATCGCCCTTGTCATCGCGCGCGCGGCGCCATTGCCATCGGGAGCAGGAGCTACGAGATGGAAGCCATCGGAGGTGATACCGGCGCCGAGCACGCGGGCGTGGATCGTGGCCCCGCGTGCCTTGGCGTGCTCCTCGGTCTCGATGACCATGAGCGCACCGGCCTCACCGAAAACGAACCCGTCACGATCCTTGTCGAACGGACGCGAGGCACCCTTCGGGTCGTCGTTACGAGTGCTCATCGCACGCATCATGGTGAACGCCGCAATCGGCACCGCGTCGATAAAGCCTTCGACGCCACCGGTGACGACGATGTCCGCGTCACCCATGACGATCATTCGCCACGCATTAGCGATGGCCTCGGAGCCGGACGAGCACGCCGAGACCGGAGTGACCACTCCTGCCCTGGCCTTCAATTCGAGACCAACAACGGCCGAGGGGCCGTTCGGCATGACCATCTGAACAGCCAGCGGCGAAATCTTGCGATAGCCACCGTTCTTCAGCTTGTCGACCGAGTCGATGAGGGCGTCACCGCCACCGAGTCCGGTGCCGATTGCCACACCCAGCCGTTCCGGGTCGACTTCCGGGCTGCCCGCGTTACGCCAGACCTCACGACCGAGCACGGTCGCGAGCTGCTCGACGTACGCCATGCGCCGGCACTCGACTCGGGTCAGCAGGGTCTCGGGCCGAACCTTCAGGTGACCGCCGATGCGGACCGGAAGGTCGTACTCCTCGATGAAGGAATCCTCGAGAACGTCGATACCGCTCTCGCCGTTGAGGAGTCCCTTCCACGTCGCATCGACGTCACCAGCGATCGACGTGGTCGCCGCCATGCTCGTGACGACGACGTTGGGGAAGTTCCCGTTCAAGGTGGAAGGAGTGGTCACAGTGTCAGCCCTACTCGGCGTTGTCGAACTTGGCCTTGAGCTCCGCGGCGGCATCCGAATTCTCCGCCTCGAGCTTCTGGATGTAGCCGACTGCGTCGCCGACAGTCTTCAGGCTGGCCAGATCCTCATCCGGGATCTTCACGCCGTACTTGTCCTCGGTCTGCACTGCGATTTCGACCATGGACAGCGAGTCGATGTCCAGGTCATCGACGAAGGACTTCTCGAGCGTCACCTCGGAGGGTTCGATACCCGTAACCTCTTCGATGATCTTGCCGAGTTCCTCGACGATTTGTTCCTGGGTCAGAGCGGCCACGTCGTGGCTCCCTTCTTGTTACTTTGTAGGGCTCTACTGTTTTCGGATCGAGCGGGACGATAGTTACGCACCCACTCGGTCGCGGTCGTGCGTTTGGTTACACGACCGCAGGGAAAGCTAGCCGGAACTGGTCAGCCCGGCCAATGCGGGGAGGTCTTCGGGAGTCTTCAGGGCCAGCGTCGGCGTGCCCTTCAGTTCCCGTTTTGCGATGCCGACGAGTGTGCCCGCCGGCGGTAACTCCACCACCGCCGAAACCCCGGCTTGCCTGGCGGTTTCGGTGCACAGGTCCCATCGGACGGGCCGGGTGACCTGCGCGGCGAGCTTAACGATCGCGTCGGCGCCCGAGACGACCGGCTTGCCGTCGAAGTTCGACAGCAGCGTCCGAGTCGGGTTGTTCGGCGAGATCTTGCTCACAGCTTCCGTCACCGCATCCTGGGCCGGACCCATGAACGTGGTGTGGAAAGCCCCCGCGACGGACAGGGCACGTACCCGAGCCTTTTCGGGTGGGTTCGCGGCGAGTTCCGCCAGCGCGTCGAGCCGGCCCGCGGCGACGATCTGGCCCGTCGCGTTCCGGTTGGCCGGAACGAGGTCGAGCTCCGCGAGTCGAGTGAGCACGGTGGCCTCATCGCCACCGAGTACCGCGGACATTCCGGTCGGGTCCAGCGCGCACGCCTTGGCCATCTCCGCACCGCGGATGGCAGCCAGGGCGACCGCGTCGTCGTCGGTTATGACTCCAGCGACAGCGGCTGCGGCAAGTTCACCGACCGAGTGTCCGGCGACGATGGTATCGGCCGGCAGTGAATTCGGCTCGATTTCCGCGAACGCGAGCAGCGCAGCGGCGACAACGAGCGGTTGGGTAACGGCGGTGTCGGTGATCTCCTCGGCCGTCGCGGTGGTACCGAGACGAACCAGATCAAGGCCGGAGGCCTTGGACCAGATGGCGAGGCGATCTATCGCGCCGGGGAGGTCGAGCCAAGGCACGAGCATGCCGGGTGTCTGGGACCCCTGTCCAGGGGCGAACAACGCGATCACACCTCTAAGAAAACACTGTGAGGTGGCCCGCACGAGATGTCGACGCGAATGAAGCTTGTCGACTGCTTTTGTGGGGGTCCCACAAAAGGCCACGTGAGATGTCCGGATCGACCGAATCGCATGTTCTGTTACAGGCCCTCGTGACCCGAGGAAAGGCGAGTGGCCTCTGAGGCAGAAGGTGATGATTCGTTACGAGTTCGTGTCAAACGACCTACCGTTGCCGCGATCCGGAGCACATAGGCATCCCGTGGGTTCATCGGATCGCGCCCGGTGATTTCGGCTATTCGTTTAAGACGGTAGCGAACGGTATTTGGATGTACGTACAGCTGACGGGCGCACGTCTCGACAGCGCCACCACAATCCAGATAGGCCTCGAGCGTGTCCGCCAGCGACGAACCCGCCGCAGCCAACGGAAGGACAAGATACTCGTTCAGCGCGTCCACCGCAGCTCGGTCGCCGAGCAGCGCTCGTTCGGGCAGCAATTCGGCCGCGTGTACGGGTCGCGGTGCCCCGCGCCAGCCCACCACGGCCTCCATTCCGGCAAGCGCTTCCAGCGCGCTGGCATGCGCCGCGCCAAGGGTTCGGGTGGTCGGTCCGATCACCACTGGGCCATCGGAGAACACCTCGGCCAGCAGGTCCGCGAGGAACGGTGACACATATGAGGTGTCCCCCAACTGACCGCTGACCACCATCACCAGCCGCGATCCCTGCACCACCGCCAGCGCCGCCCGGCTGTGGCGAGCGGCGATGGTGTGTACCGACCCGAGCATCGAGACACCCTGGTCCCCCGGCGGCGTACCGACAAGCACCGTCGCAGGCGCGGTCGCGTCCCAGTTCAAGGTCGCGGCCCGCGACAACATGTCCGGGCCGGTATCGCCGCGGACCACCGCGTCCACGACCAGGGCCTCGAGGCGGGTATCCCAGGCGCCACGGGATTCCGCGGCGCTCGCGTACACCGAGGCGGCGGCGAATCCGAGCTCACGACCGTACCGCAACACCGCCTCGGTGAGCGCGACCAGCTGCCGGTCGTTGCGGGCGAGCGCGGGCAGCCACTGTTCGAAGAACTCCATTGCCACCCGGACCATGTCCACGGTCTGGCGCAGCGTGAGTCGCCGCGCCAGATCCTGTGGAATCACCTGGAAGGCATCCAGACTGAACCTGATGTCGCTGTCGGGATCCTGCAACCATTCCAGGAAGTTCACCACCGCGGTCTGCACCAGCATCTGCACGCCCGCGCGCTGCGCGGCATCCAGATCGGCGAAGAACGGCAACCGATCCTGCATCGACCCCACCGCCTCGGTGGAAAGCCGACCCGAGAACTGCTTCACGCGTTTGAGCAACGTGTCGGGAAGCGGGTCACGGGTTTGCCGGTTCGGGGAGAGCGCGCCCGTCGGCAGATACACCTCGTGCTCGGCAGAGCCTTCGGAGATCCGTCGCGGCCTCGGCGGTTTACGGTCCACCATGCAATCGTCCGCTACTCGCCGTCTCCGGCGCCGCTTGCCACCGATTTCGGCGCGGCGCCCACGTCATCGATACGGTATTCGGCGGCGGCCGTTGCCAGCGTCGCGTGGTCGATCTTGCCCGCCCTGACCAGGCCGGTGAGGGCGGCGATCACGATGGATTCCGCGTCCACGTTGAACACTCGCCGCGCGGCGGGCCGCGTGTCGGAGAAGCCGAAGCCATCCGTCCCGAGGGTGGTGAAGTCGCCTGGAACCCACTTGCGAACCTGGTCGGGTACCGCGCGGATCCAATCCGTCGCGGCGACATAGGGCCCTTCGACCTGAGAGAGCGCCTGCGTGACATACGGGACGCCCGCGTCGGTGCCCGGGATCCGCAGGTTCGCGATCTCCATGTCGAGCGCCTCCTTGCGGAGTTCGCCCCAGGAGGTCACCGACCAGACATCCGCCTGCACACCCCACCGCTTCGCGAGCAGCGCCTGAGCACGCAATCCGTCGGGCACCGTAACGCCGGAGACCAGGATCTGCGCGCGCACATCACCCGCGCCACCACGGGAGTACAGATAGATGCCCTTGAGTAGACCGGCGATATCGAGCCCCTCCGGTTCCGCCGGTTGCTGGTAGGGCTCGTTGTACAGGGTGATGTAGTAGAAAATGTCCTCGCCACCGAAGTTGCCCGCCGATTCCGCGCCATGCGAAACGGCTCCCGGCAACGTGCCGGGCCCGATCTGCGGGGTGCCGCCGCCGTACATCCGGCGCAACCCGTCGCGCACGATGTGCGCGAGCTCGAAGGCGAACGCCGGATCGTAGGTGACAACGGCCGGGTTGGTGGATGCCAACAGCAGCGAGTGGCCGTCGTTGTGCTGCAGCCCCTCACCGGTCAACGTGGTTCGCCCGGCAGTTGCTCCGAGTACGAAACCGCGCGCCAATTGGTCCGCGGCCGCCCACAGTCCATCGCCGGTGCGCTGGAAGCCGAACATCGAATAGAAGATGTACAGCGGGATCATCGGTTCGCCGTGCGTCGCGTACGAGGTACCCACGGCGGTGAACGACGCGGTCGATCCGGCCTCGTTGATGCCCTCGTGCAGAATCTGCCCGACCGAGCTCTCTTTGTAGGCAAGCATCAAATCGGCGTCGACCGATGTGTACAACTGGCCGTTTCGATTGTAGATCTTCAACGAAGGGAACCAGGAGTCCATACCGAAGGTACGAGCCTCGTCCGGGATGATCGGAACGATCCGCTTGCCGATTTCCTTGTCGCGCAGCAGCTCCTTCATCAGCCGCACCAGCGCCATCGTCGTCGCCACGTTCTGCTTACCCGAACCCTTGCGCACCGAGCGATACGCCTCGTCGCCGGGAAGTTGCAGAGGCTTAGCTGTGGCACGTCGCTCGGGCAGGTAGCCACCGAGCGCCTTACGACGGTCGAGCATGTACTGGATCTCGCGCGCCTCCATACCCGGGTGGTAGTACGGCGGCAGGTACGGATCCTTCTCGAGCTCGGCGTCGCTGATCGGAATCCGTTGCAGGTCACGGAAATCCTTGAGGTCCTGCAGCGTCAGCTTCTTCATCTGATGCGTGGCGTTACGGCCCTCGAAGTGCTTACCGAGGGTGTAACCCTTGATGGTTTTGGCCAGGATCACCGTCGGCTGACCCTTGTGCGCCATCGCGGCGGCGTAGGCGGCGTAGACCTTGCGGTAGTCGTGGCCACCTCGCTTGAGATTCCAGATCTCCTGATCCGACAGATCCTGCACCAGCGCCTTGGTACGCGGGTCACGGCCGAAGAAATGATCGCGCACATACGCGCCGTCATTGGCCTTGTAGGTCTGGTAGTCGCCGTCGGGCGTGCTGTTCATCAGATTCACCAGCGCCCCATCGCGATCGGCGCCGAGTAGCGCGTCCCACTCACGGCCCCAGATGACCTTGATGACGTTCCAGCCCGCACCGCGGAAGAACGACTCGAGTTCCTGAATAATCTTGCCGTTACCGCGAACCGGGCCGTCGAGACGCTGCAGATTGCAGTTGACGACGAAAGTCAGATTATCGAGGCTCTCCATTGCCGCGACCTGCGCGAGCCCGCGCGACTCCGGCTCGTCCATCTCGCCGTCGCCGAGGAACGCCCACACATGCTGGTCAGAGGTGTCCTTGATACCGCGATCGTGCAGGTAGTGGTTGAACCGCGCCTGGTAGATGGCGTTCATCGGGCCGAGGCCCATCGACACCGTGGGGAATTCCCAGAAGTTGTTCAGCAGGCGCGGATGCGGATACGACGGCAATCCCTTGCCCGGGCCGCCGTGGCTGTACTCCTGTCGGAAGCCGTCCATCCGGTCGGCGCTGAGCCGGCCCTCCAGGAACGCTCGAGCATAGATGCCGGGCGAGGCGTGGCCCTGGATGAAGATCGAGTCGCCGCCGCCGGAATGGTCTTTGCCGCGGAAGAAGTGGTTGAAGCCGACCTCATACAGCGCCGCCGAGGACGCGTAGGTCGAAATGTGGCCGCCCACACCGATTCCCGGACGCTGTGCGCGATGCACCATGATCGCCGCGTTCCAGCGGATCCAGGCGCGGAAGCGTCGCTCCACCTCTTCGTCGCCGGGGAACCACGGCTCGTTTTCGGTGGGAATCGTATTGACGTAGTCGGTCGAAGTCAGGGAGGGGATGGCGACCCGGCGCTCACCGGCACGCTCGAGCAAACGCAGCATGAGGTAGCGCGCTCGGCCCGGGCCTTCCCGGTCGAGCATGTCATCGAACGATTCGAGCCATTCGGAGGTTTCCTCCGGGTCGATGTCCGGTAGGTAGGACGCCACTCCCTCGCGGATCACCCGGACGCGTCCACCTGCAGGCGCGTCGGATGATCCGTGCGGATCGCGGCCTGGAGCAGGGGCGGTCTCGGAGTTGGGCACAGCGGGTTTCGCTGTAGCGGAAGAGTGGATCAGGTCGGTCAAATCTGCTCCTCGTACAGGGGTGGACATGTGATGACGTCTGTTTCCCCGGGCGGGCACGCTTGGTTGGCGAACCGCCCGCTTACGAAAGGGTTCGGGCGCACCTCCATCCTTCCGGATGATGTGTCCCAGGTCATCATGTCAGTCGCGAATCCAGTACCGTTCTGCAGGGAACGTGAGTCGAGGCTGCCGTAGTACGAGCAGGAGCGGAGAGGACGATGAAGGTGCTGGACCCACGGGGGTTCGGGTTGGTGTGCGCGGGCCTGGCGGTGGCCGCCGGTCTGACCGTGGCGGGGTGTGCGAATCAGGTCGAGGGGGTCGCGAGTCCGAACGCGCAGGAACTAGCGACATACAAGACCGAGGCAGCCTCTTCGTCGGCCGCGGCCAGTTCCTCACGCAAAGCGGCGGCACAGGCACAGGTCATCGGCGACAACTGTGCGCAGTTCCCCAACACCACCGGCGTCGGCGTCTCGAAGTACAACGACTTCATCAACGCCCACGACGCCAACGCACCCGACTACGCGGCCAAGCGTGAGGAGGCCGCGGCGACACTCGATGAGGCCGCCAACAAAGTCGAGACCGGAGTAAACTCCACCAACGATGCGCTGCCAATTGACTTGTCGGCGAACTTCACCGAGTACGTTGCGGCCGCCCGGCTGTTGGCGTCGGAGACTCGCAAGATGACCTACACCGCACCGGTTGGACCGCTTAACGACGCGAGCAAACGGGTCAACGACGCACGTAACGCGGTCCGCGACGCGTGCCCGAAGCGCTGATCGAGAGCCATCGGCACGAACTTGTCACACGACATTCAAGGGTTATTTCGTCCGATCAGCTTGCGCTCGAGCCGATAACCATGTTCGCTTGCAACTACCTATCACCTGATTTGAGGAGGACACCACCGTGGTCGCCGCGGCGGACGCGCAGAACTACGCTCAGAAGCTTGGCATTATTCACGGCATGGTTGTCCAGGAACTGGGCTGGGATGAGGACACCAACGACGACCTGAGAGCCGACATCGAGGAAGTCATCGGCAGCGAGCTGCTCGATGAGGACTCCGATGAGGTCATGGACGTCGTATTGCTGTGGTGGCGCGACGACGACGGGGATCTGGTGGATGCCCTGATGGAGGTCACCGGTCTGCTTTCGGACGAGGGATTCGTCTGGGTGCTCACTCCCAAGACCGGAAATCCTGGACACGTCGACCCGAGTGAAATCGCCGAGTCCGCACCACCAGCAGGTTTCACGCAAACCTCCGCGATCAATCTCGGAGACTGGGCAGGCAGCCGCCTGGTGCAACCGAAAGCGCCCTCCAAGCAGCGCTGACCGGTCATTCGCTATGGTTCCGCCGGGCGGCTTTCATGCCGCCCGGCGTTAGCCCGACACCGATGGAGGTTCACGATGCCGTTGGAGGTTGGCCCGCTAGAGGTCGGCTCTGTCGCGCCGAATTTCACACTCAAGGATCAGAACAACCAGGAAGTCTCGCTCTCGGACTTCCTGGGCAAGAAGAACGTGCTGATCGTGTTCTACCCGCTCGCCTTCACCGGCATCTGCCAGGGCGAGCTGTGCAAGGTCCGTGACGAACTGCCGAAGTTCCAGAACGATGACGCGGAAATCTTGGCCATCTCGGTCGGCCCGCCGCCCACCCACAAGATCTGGGCCGCCGAACAGGGCTACGTCTTCCCGCTCCTGTCGGACTTCTGGCCACACGGCGCCGTAGCCCAAACCTACGGTGTCTTCAACGACAAATCCGGTTTCGCCAACCGTGGCACGTTCGTCATCGACCGAGACGGAATCGTCCGTTTCGCCGAAATGAACGGCCCCGGCGAGCCCCGTGACCAGGCGGCTTGGGAGAAAGCGCTCGCCGCGCTAGATTCATAGACCGATCCCGCCGGTATCCGCCGGCGGACCAAGGGCGTATAGCTCAGCGGTAGAGCTCTGGTTTTACACACCAGCGGTCGGGGGTTCGAACCCCTCTGCGCCCACAAGTGAACATCGAGGCAGACGCTGCTTTCAGCGGGGCAGCCAGCGCCGATGCAACGGACGCTGTGGGGCGAACACGGGGCCACAGCCCAGTATCGTCGCTATGAGCCCTCTCCACTCTGGCAATGCCCCGCAGCGCATCATCACCCGAGCTCGCGAGCCATCTGGCGCGAGTTTGCTCGGTGAAACTCGAAATGACTGCTCATGAGTATGCTGTCGCGTATCTGGGCGGCTGGTATCCCGGCCTCCTCGAGTAGCACAATCGGGGGCACCCAGGGCACTGCGCGTGACAACGTCGCCCACCGGAGCACCCGGATGTCCAGCGTCTCATTGGCATTGCCGCCGAGAGGGCATCGACTGATGCCACCCCGGTCGGTGGCGAAACGAACGATTTAGGCCATCGCATCGACGAAACGGGTAAGTAGCCGCGCGAATTCGCCCCGCTCGCATGCGGTCCACCCAGACATCGCTTGATCGAACGCCTCGCGGCGGCGACGGTGCACTGCGGCGACGACCGCCTGCCCGCGGTCGGTCAGCACCAACACTGAACGTCGGCCATCGGTCTGATCGGCGACCCGCCGCACCAGGTTCGCTCCGACTGCGGTGGCAATCAGTTTGCTCGCGCGTGGCTGGTCAACCGCCAGGGCCACCGCCACTGTAGACACAGTGGGTTCGTCGGAGGATTCGATGACATCGAGGACGTCGAACGCCTGCCCGGCGATCTCCTTTCCGCCCGCCAGCGTGCGCTTGGTCTGGCGGCGGCGAATCGCGATCATCGCCTGCTCCACACGATCGACATCATCCATACCGGCATGTTATCGTTCCAAACTACTTGCACTTAGACAAGTAGTTGTAAATCGACATGGAGGTGCCACAATGCGCATCCGCTCACTTCTCCTCTGCGTCTTGACCACTGCCGCGCTGCCATTGGCCGCGTGCTCGAGCCAGGGGCAGGACCCACCCAGCTCGACGGTGGCTACCGAGCCGACCGACAGCAGGTTGATCGGATTCCAACTCAAGCGACTCGACCAGTTGATCGAGTCCACCTTCGACAAGCTTCTGACCGAGGCCGGTCTCACCCGCCGCCAGTGGCAGACTCTTAACGTCATCAGCCGGAGCCCGGCCGATGCGGCGCAACTGACCGACGCACTGCGTCCGTTCTGGGACGCGAATCGGGAGAACGTCGACGAAGTGGTCGCCGAACTGACTGCCCGCGCCTGGGTCGAGCAGAGTCCGGACTCTCGCTATGTCCTGACGCCCGCTGGGCGCACCGCACACAGCGAAGCAGCAAAGTCCGTGGATCGGATCCGAGACCTCTCGGCAACCGGGGTCAGCCCCGAGGGGTTCGCCACCATGATGGACGTCATGGGACGCATGATCGAGAACTTGGAACGCGTCAGCTGAATGCGAGCACGGAGCCGCTGCGAACCACACTGCGCATGCTCCTTATCAATGATCCGCAACTACATTTGTCGCGTCCCTTTTGCTGATCGATATATGGATATCAAACTAGCAACCAACGAATAGTTGCGTTATCCGTTCTTGGAGATGTTGTGACTACCGGCAATATCACTGCCGCATTGCGCGAAGTGCTGCGGCGCGCGGAACCCGCAGTCATTTCAATGTCGCGACCGAATTCGACACCACGCTGTGGCAATTCATGGGCCTGACCATCGCAGTTCTATTCGTCGGCACGCTTGTGGCCGGTGTATCACTTGCCGTGCGCCGCGTCAGCGATCCAGCGCTGACCTGGGCGATTCGGTTCGGCATCGCTATCTCGTTGGTCGGCATGGCATTGGGCAAACTGATGGCCGATCTACCGTCCGGCATCGACGGTGTCTCCGGCGCACACACTGTCGGAGCACCGGATGGGACTCCGGGGATGCCGGTGACCGGTTGGAGCACGACACATGGTGACCTGAGGGTGCCGCACTTCGTCGGCCTGCACGCCCTGCAACTACTTCCGCTTATCGCGGTATTGCTGGCCGCGGGATCGAAACGCATCCGCCGGCTGGGCAATGCAACCCTGCGCGTTCGTCTGGTCTGGATCGCGGCGGCCGGTTATGCGGCAGTCGTCGTCCTGACCACCTGGCAAGCTCAGCGCGGGCAGCCGCTGCTCCACCGCGATCCGACGACCGCGAGCGAGTTCGTGCTGCTGGCCATTGTCTGCGTTGCCGCAGCGGGTACCGCAGTCCGATCCGGCCACGGGAAGTCGAATGAACCGGCTGTTTGATCTCGCCTTCGACGTCACCGCTCCGTTCTGGGCCCTGATGATCCTCGCACCTACCTGGTCCTGGACCGCCCAGGTGATCACCGAGACCGTCAGCGCCGAACTGACCATCACCCGCCCGTCCGAGATCGCCCTGCACGAGAAGACCTTCACCCTGCTCGCCGACCAGGCCGCCTACAACGACGCCGCCCGAGCGCTCATCGGGCGAGCGCTGGAGCGGCGTACGGGGGCGGCGTGAGCGCACCTATCCGCGTGAGCACGCGCTCTATTGCGCCGCAATGAACCTGGAATTGGCATACCGCCCGGTGTCGGCTCCCAATCAGGCTTCGCCATCTCCTCGGCCAGCCAGAACTCGAATTCATTGCTCTTACAATGGTATTCATCAACTTGACACCGGACCGCCTCTTTCACCTGGTCCCAAAACCAGCCGTAGAACTGACGGGCGCGCGTTGAATACTTCTCCAATAGAGGAAGGAACTCAACGTCTTTCGCCTGGGTTTTGAGGAAGCGTTTGGCCGGCCCTCCCCATCTGGAGTACTTGTCCAGTTCGTCTCGCTCGAGTTCGACTGTGTTGATCCACATCGCCGGTCCGGGTGGGCGGTGACTCAGCGTCGTGCCAATCGACATCATCGGCACGGCGTAATGCACTGTGAAGTTTCGGAGATCGAACAAGAACTTGATGTCGTCGTCGCCGAAAAGCTCAGTAACCTTCGGTTCGTAGGTCTCGACTTCCCAGACCGTTCTGGTGTCGTTGTCGTCGCGCCGCTGATCGTTGGGAAGACGCTTCGACCAGAGCTTGCGGTGGGTACTGCGTTGTACATCGCGAAGGGTGGCGACAGACGCAATGTAGTTGTGGAAAAGACGCACAGCCTCGTGTTCGAACTCGTCCGGAAGATCGTTCACGTGCCGGGCAGTGCCGACAAACGTCGAAATGTGCTTGGTCAGCTCGGCACCGTTGGTCGAGAACAATCGTGAGACCCGATTCAGGGCGTCTAGTCGTTCGTGGTGCTCCTTGCCGGAAAGTTTCGCCAGGAGAGCCAGCCTCTGTTCACGCTCCACCGCCCACTCCGCCTGCCAACTCTGTTTGTCGCTCATCGCCCCTCTGCCCGCCGTGAATTGGTCGACCCCGAGGCTGCGGCGCAGCCGTCGCGCCGAGTTCCCGGCACGCTTCGAGGTCGCTCTTGATCGGATTGCTCGACACCACCACGTAATCGGCCGCCTTCACCCGACCGAGCCCGGTCGTGCTGAAGGTGACACCACGCTCGGCCCTCAGCGCCCTCATGCGGGGAGAATAAGGCCAGCCACTGACAGATTCGGTGGCCTCGAGGCTCGGCTCACTCCCGGCGTCCCTACAGCGTCCCTAAACAGGAAGATACGGCCGGACGGGGCGGTACCCGGCGGACGGTTCGGCGCGCTTTCACACACCAGCGGTCGGGGGTTCGAACCCCTCTGCGCCCACCGAAGAACATCGCGATAGACCCCGTTTTTCATGGGGCAGCCTGGCTCGTGCGGTTCGATTCATGGGGCAAACATGGGGCACGCCTCCCGAGACTTGGGCTGCGAATGTCATGACACATCCCGAGGAACCCGTGCCACTCCAGGACGAGGCGACAGGCGAGCCGCCGCGCCGGATGGAAGCCCGTCCTGACTAATTCGGCTGCATATCCGATGTCGTGAAGCCAGGCCGCAGCAACCAACTCGTCCGCGTTGTCGACCACCTCGGCGGCCGGCCGGGCAACGCCTTGAACGTGTGCCCATCGGCGCGGTAGGGATGACGCAAGTTGGGTACTCGCCAGCTCTTCCGCCCATGTTGCCAAGCACCCCATACCGCGAGTGCAGTCGGCAAGCAACCTGGTGCAGCCCTGTACAGGTGCAAGCCACTAACTAAGGGGCCGTGTGCGGGGTTCCCCTACGGCTGGGCTGTGACGTCCTGCCGCGGCGCACAGGAGGCTGCATGCTGCCCGAGACCAACCTGACGATCCTGGTCCGCACCTGCTATGACCGACCCAAGGAGTGGGAGCGGTTCCTCGAGGCCCTCACCCGGCCGGACGCCTCCGGTGAGGAGGCGATCGACCAGGTGGACATTCTGGACGATCCCGCCTACGCCGGTATGGGCGTGGCGCAGCTGCTGGAGCTGGTGGAGCAGGACGAGGACGGCTGGCCGCAGCACACCGTCCTCCTGGTCGTGGACGAGGAGGCCCTTCGCGGTGAGCTGCTGGCGCTGGCGGTGTGCAACCAGCTGCACGAGGACGATCCGCTGCCGAAGACCGAGTCAGAGGAACCGTTCCGGATCACTTCCGGGCTGCTGGCCTCGTTCGCGACGGACATGAACCTCGCCAACGCCGACTTCTTCGAGATCCGGCGCGACGTCGCGGAAGACGGTGTGCTGCGCAAACGGTAGGTGGGGCCTGGCACACGCGAAGTACCTCTTCCAGGGCGCACCGGTAACTGCCACCGCCCTGCCGAACCTCCGGCGGCTGCCCGTCCTGCTCGACGAACTGGATATGCGCGATGATGCCCGCCCGGCGTGCCGTCGAGTTTGTGAGCAGTGGCGCTGTGTCGGCGGCAGCGGCGGAGGGACGGTCTTGACGAGCTGATCCTGACCGAACCGGAGGCCGCGATGCGCACGCGGTTGGCGCGGAGGTTGCGGCGCAGTCGACGTCGGGCACGTGTGCTCGACGCATCGGCGGAACAACTGCCATTCGCGGATGAAACCGTGGATACGGTCGTCTCAACGCTCGTGTTGTGCACTGTCGACGACCCCGATCCGGTGTTGCGGGAGATCGGGCGCGTGTTGCGCCCCCGCGGCCAGCTGCTGTTTCTCGAGCACGTACGTTCCGACTCGCCGCGACTTGCCTATTGGCAAGACCGCCTCGCCGATCCGTGGCGCCGGTTCGCGGAGGGCTGCCACTGCAACCGTGCCACCCTCGAGCTGATCCGGGCGTCCGGGCTGGAGCTCGAAGACGTACAGGACGCGTCGTGGCGGCGAATGCCCCCGATTGTTCGACCGCTGATCCTGGGTGTGGCCACCAAAAGTGGTATCTGACTGAAGCTGCGCCTCACTCGCCCTCGGCACGGCGGTCGTCACCGGCGTGGTCGCGGTGCTCTTGTCGCCGCTTCTGCTATCCATTCCGGATCCAGAACCCGGAGACTATGCCCCGCAATCGTGACAGGGAGGACGAATCTTGTTAGCCGGTTACAGTTTTCGCTGGAACTGACATTTATCGGACGCGATCATCTCTGTGCGAGATCGCCGACTCGACACCACTCGCGACTACTTCGACAAGACAATGGTTGTCACCTATGGTTCGAGAAGTTGATTCCGCAATTGTTTGATCACTCGCTGCTCGATCCCGACCTGCTCGGTGATGTATCGGCGTGCTGAACCATAGGTTGCGGCGAGGTCGTCGAGCACCAATTGCATGACTGCGGCGGGTGCCCGCCCATAACCGGGCCACTTCAGTTCGCGGTTGGGGTTGGCAGCTTTCCAGTCCGCGATCAGCCGGGCCGTCGCGAGTTCGGTCAGGGCGAAGTCGGCGAGGATTTGTTTCTCGGAGACATCCAGCGCGGTGAGTATCAAAGCGGCGATGAGCCCGGTGCGATCCTTGCCGGAAGCGCAGTGGACTACCGTGGGGCCCTCAGAGTCGGCGATCAGTTCGATTGCCCGCCGGATCTCCTCGACACCGTCGGCAGCGACTTCGGCGAACTTTTCGGCGAGGAAGTGCCACGGGTCGATGTCTGGATCAATATCGGCTTGGTCATAGGGCCGGTGCTCGATGCTGAAGTTGGCGTAGATGAATCGCTCGGGTTCGGGGACTTTGCCTTTGGCCTCGATTTGTGCAGATAGCCGAAGTCGATATGCCGCTTCAATTCGCCCCCTCCTCGTCAATCAAAGACGCGAACCTCCCGGTGCAACGGCTACGGTCCGAAACGGAAGGAAACTCGCCAGACCCAAATTACCCGTCCGACAATGGATTCATGGCGTCGCACAATGCACGAGAGGCTCAGCCGACGTCGCGGCGCAGCCAGGTTACTTCGGCGCCGGATTCGGTTCCGTAGCGGTAGACCTCGAGGTCTTCGTCCCAGGGTGCGCCGAGGGCGCGGTCGATTTCGGTGGCGAGGTCGTAGGAGTACTCATCGAGTTCGCGGGAGGCTTGCAGGAGGGTGCGCAGGCGCATTTCGCCCAGGGTCACGTCGCCGTTGGCGCTGGTGGAGCCGTGCCAGAGGCCGAGGTCGGGGACGAAGCTGTAGCGTTCGCCGTCGACGCCGTCGCTAGGGTCCTCGGTGACCTCGAACCGCAGCATCGGCCATGAACGCAGGGACTGCGCGATTCGGGCAGCGGTGCCTACGGGGCCGACCCAGTCGGAGGTTGCGCGCAGATGACCGTCGGCGGGTTGCGCGGTCCAGCGCAGTTTGGCTGGTGCGGCCAGGGCCGAGGTGAGTGCCCATTCGATGTGTGGGCACACCGCGGCGGGCGACGAGTGGATGTAGACCACACCCGCCGTCTCATCCGCGAACTGACTCGATGCGCGCACCACTAACACCTCCAGCTTCGACGAGGAACGTCTTCCCCAACGGCCCGTCGAGCCTGGCGTTGCCTGAGTGTACTGGAGTGCTCGAAGTTACACGTGTTACTTCGAATGCGTGTTCCGTCGTGTCACTTCGGGCCCCCATTGTGTACGAGCGTCAACTCGGCGATTACCGCATCGGAGAAAACCGGCCAAGCCTCCCGTGCCCAGTCGCCGAAATTCTCGTCGGTCAGTGCGATACACGCCACTCCTATTTTCGGATCGACCCACAGGAATGTGCCCGATTGCCCGAAATGGCCATAGGTACCAGGTGAGTTGGATCCGCCGGTCCAATGTGGTGATTTGCCGTCACGAAGCTCGAACCCGAGCCCCCAGTCGTTAGGACGCTGCGAACCGTAGCCGGGCAGCACGCCATTGCACCCGGGAAATTGAACCGATGTCGCCTCGGCGTGCGCCTGGGCGGAGATCAATTGCGGATTCAGCAATTCCGTCGCGAATCGCACCAGATCCGCGACAGTGGACCGGCCCGCGTGCCCTGCCGGGCCGGCCAGTACCGAGGCGGTCATACCGAGTGGTTCGAAGACCGCGTCATGCAGGTATTCCGGAAACCCGATCCCGGTCTGCTCGGACACGAAATCGGCGAGCACTTCGAAGCCCGAACTGGAGTAGATCCGCCGCGTGCCCGGCGCGGCCATTACCGCGTTGGTGTCGAAGGCGAGACCGGAGGTATGCGCGAGCAGGTGGCGCACGGTGGCACCGGGCGGACCCGCGGGTTGGTCGAGTTCGATCGCGCCCTCTTCCACCGCGACCAGCACCGCGTAGGCGATCAGCGGCTTCGTTACCGATGCCAGCGGAAACACGCGCCCGATGTCGCCTGCGGTCTGCGCGCCGTCACGGGTGAGGACACCCACCGTCGCGTGCCGAACGGGCCAGTCCTTGATCTGCTCGAGTGAACGCACGAGACGAGCCTACGAGACGACCGCGCGGCGAACGCGGCCGACAGTACCTCCGGGCATGGGGAGATGCGAATCCGGTACCGCCGGTACCATTGACTCACTATGAGCGCACAGCCCACCATCCACGGCGAGGTGGAGTCCGGCTTCGGACCGGTCGCCGACGCATTCCGACGCAACTTCGCCGATCATGGCGAAATCGGTGCTGCCGTGGCGGTTTATGCGGGTGATCGTCCGGTGGTGGATTTGTGGGCGGGCCATCGGGACCGGCACCGGACGCTGCCGTGGGAGCAGGACACGATCGTGCCGGTGTTCTCCTCTACGAAGGGGATGGCCGCATTCGTCATAGCCACCGCCGTATCGCGGGGACTGCTCGATTACGCGGAACCGGTCGCGAAATACTGGCCGGAATTCGCGGCGGCGGGCAAGGCGTCGGTGACGGTCCGGCAGTTGATCGACCATCAGGCCGGTCTGTCGGGGCTGGACACAGTGGTGCGGCTGCCCCAGGTCGCCGATTTGGATGGGCTGGCAACCATTCTGGCCGCACAGAAGCCGGCGTGGGTGCCGGGTACCCGGCATGGGTACCACGCCATCACCCTCGGCCTGTATCAGGGCGAGCTCGTACGCCGGGTCGATCCCGCGCATCGCACGCTCGGCCGCTTCTTCGCCGAGGAGATCGCGAAACCGCTCGGACTGGATTTCTTCATCGGACTGCCCGCCGAGGAGCGTATGGAGCGGATCGCTACGCTGGCCGCGACCGAGGGCATGGACATTCTGCGATATGAGCGTGATCTACCGGTGCGCATCGGCATCGAAATCTTCGCCAAGCGCGGGTTTTCCCATGCGGCACTGACCAATCCGCGTGTCGGTTCGCCCGCCAGGGCAACCAGGCGCGAGTTCCTCGAAGTCGAGATGCCGGGGTCCAACGGTGTCGGCAATGCCAGGTCGCTGGCGAAGGCGTACGGCGCCGCGGCCGGTCGCACCGGCGAGCTTCCGATCGACGACACGGTGCTTGACCTGATCGCCACCGCGGACGCCGCCGACGACGTTCCCGCCGATGATCTGGTGTTACACACCAAGAGTCGCTATCACCTGGGTTTCCGTAAATCGCGCGGTTCGTTCCGCTTCGGCTCGGACAAACGCGCCTACGGCACCACGGGTTTGGGCGGCTCCTTCGGATTCGCCGACCCGGCAACGGGTCTCGGCTTCGGCTATGCGATGAACCGGCTCGGCCTCGCCGTCCTCGACGACGTCCGCAGCCGCAAGCTGCGCGAGGCACTGCTGCGCTGCGCTGTCTGATGGCAACCGAAACCTGCCCGGCCGCCGCGTCAGTCTCTATCCCGTCCCCGACGGCGAGGCCGCGTTCGAGCACGAGATCGAGCCGTACCGAGCGGGTAAAGGAACATTGAAATTCCCGCTCGGCAAGCCGGTCCCGTACGACCTCGTGGCGCGAATCGCCACCATGCTTGCCGAGCGGCCTGCCTGAGCGGCTCTACCAGTCTGCCTCGGTGTACTTGATGATGCCGCGAATGTTCTTGCCGTCCAGCATGTCCTGGTAACCCTGGTTGACTTCCTCCAGGGCGTAGCTGCGGGTCACCATGTCGTCGAGGTTCAGCTGACCCGACTTGTACAACGACAGCAGCTGCGGCGCGTCGTGGCGTGCGTTGCCGCCACCGAAGATGCAGCCCTTCACCGTCTTCTGCAGCATGGACAGCAGGAAGCTGTTCATTTTGACGTCGCCAGCGTCCATCCGGCCCATCGAGGTGACCACCAGGGTGCCCGCCTTGGCGGTGAGGATCAGACCCTCTTCGACGTAGTCGCCGTGCATTTCACCCATGGTCAGGATGACCTTCTGGGCCATGCGCCCCTCGGTGGCCTCCATCAGCGGCATGATCGCAGCGGCCATGCTCTCGTAAGTGTGTGTGGCGCCGAACTTCTGGGCCTGCTCCCGCTTCCACGGGTTCGGGTCGATCGCGACGACCTTGGACGCACCCGACAGCACCGCGCCCTGCAGCGCGCTCATACCTACGCCGCCGATGCCCGCGATTACCACGGTCTCGCCCGGCTTGACCTCGGCGACGTGGGTCGACGAGCCGAATCCGGTGGGGACACCGCACCCGACCAGGCAGGCGACCTCGAACGGAATACTCGGGTCGATCTTCACGACCGAGGTGTGGTGCACCGTCATATACGGCGCGAAGGTGCCGAGCAGGCACATCGGGATGACGTTCTCACCGCGCGCCTGGATGCGGTAGGTGCCATCGCTGATCGCCTGACCCAACAGCAGTCCGGCACCGAGATCGCACAGCGCCATATTGCCGTTCACACACGCCGGACAGCGACCGCAGGCAGGGATGAACGACAGGATGACGTGGTCGCCGACCTCGAGGTCTGCGGGGCAGTTCGGGCCGAGCTTGGTGATCACACCCGCACCCTCGTGGCCACCCATCACGGGATAGCTGGGCATCGGGGTCGCGCCGGTCACGATGTGATGGTCCGAGTGGCACATTCCGGCGGTTTCCATCCGGATCTGCACTTCACCGGCGACCGGGTCACCGACCTCGATTTCCTCGACGGACCACGGCTGGTCGATCCCCCACAGGATCGCGCCTTTCGTCTTCATTCGTGTCGACCTCTCGCATGCACGGGCTTCTATGTGACTGCACCCACCCTACGAGAAAACTGGAACGCGTTCTAGTCCAGGGTCGAAAATTCGTCGGTAAGGATTGACGGCACTCGCGAACGAGTTCCAGTTTCACCCGCGTCGGCGGCGTCGCGGACACGCCCCTACTCCATCAGGCGATGCGCCTTCTCGAACAGTTCGAGGGTTATGGCGTGCAGGAAGTCACCGACCTGCTTGGGCGCCTTGCCCGCGAACGCACGAGCATGGGTGCCTTCGAGCACGATGCCGAGCTTGAAGCAGGCCAATACCGTGTACCAGGGCACGACGCTGAGATCGCGATCCGAGAATCGGCCGTAATGCGCGACCATCTCCTCCGGCGTAGGCAGGCCACCGACCGCGCCGAGCTTGCCGACCAGCGCGGCTCCGGTGGTACCGGGCTCCGGGCGGGTGGCGATCTGCCAGCCGAGATCGAGCAGCGGGTCACCGATGGTGGACATCTCCCAGTCCACCATCGCCGCGACCTCGGGCCCGTCGTAGGAGAACATCATGTTCGCCAGGTGACAGTCGCCGTGCAGGATGCCCGGGGCCCACTGCGCGGGACGGTTGCGGTCGAGCCACTCCCCAACCTGCTCGACGCCAGGGATCTGCGGGCCCGAGTAGCCATCGTTGGCCGAATAGGATTCGAGCTCAGCTAGCCACCGCGGTACCTGACGCTCCAGGAAACCCTCGGGTTTGCCGTAATCGGCGAGACCGAGGTCCCGATAGTCGAGCGCGCCGAGCCGGGCGATGGCCTCCACCGCGGACAGCCCCATCTGTCGCCTGATCTCCGGATCGCCCGCGTGTAGTTCCGGCAGTTCGTTCTGCGGGTTGAACCCGGCGATGGGCTCCATCAGATAGAAGACGGCGCCGAGCACGGTTTCGTCCGGGCAGGCCGCGATCACCCGAGGCGCGCGCACGCCGGCGCCGTCGAGCGCGCCGAGCAGTCGCGCCTCACGCCTGATGACGTCATTGCTCTTGGCTCGCAGGTGCTTCGGGCCGCGCCGCAGCACGTAATCCCGCCCGCCCCGAGTGAAACGCAACATGATGTTCTGCGTGCCGCCGCCGAGCGCGGCCACCCCTTCGAATTCACCACCGGGAAGCCCCTGGTCTTCCATCCATTTTCCGACCACGGTGAAGTCGGCAACATCACGATCCACTGCGAGCGGCTGCGTAACAGACATGCACTGAATTGTGCCTCAATCGGCCCCAAACAACTGAAGGCAGCCGACAACAGTTTGACCATTTCGGGCTGAGCGTAGGGTTTCAGGCACCATGCACACGCTGTTGATCGACAATTACGACTCGTTCACTTACAACCTGTATCAGCTGATCAGCAAGGTGAACGGCGTCGAGCCGACGGTGGTGCGCAACGACGAGGCCGACGCTTTGGCGGAACTGGATTTCGGCCGCTTCGACAACATAGTCATCTCCCCCGGCCCCGGTCGCCCCGACGTCGCTCGCGATATCGGTATTTCGGCGGCGGTGATCGATACGACCGAACTCCCGCTGCTCGGGGTTTGCCTGGGCCATCAGGGCATCGTTGTCGCGGCGGGTGGTGTGGTCGCCGAGGCACCCACGGCCAGACACGGATACCTCGACCAGGTCGAGCACGACGGAAGCGACCTGTTCGCCGAACTTCCCGACGGATTCACCGCCGTGCGCTATCACTCACTGTGCGCACAGCGCCCACTGCCCGACAGCCTGGATATCACGGCGATCTCCGGTGACGGGGTGATCATGGGGGTACGCCATCGCAGCCGGCCGCAATGGGGTGTGCAGTTCCATCCGGAATCGATCGCAAGTGAGCACGGCGCGGCACTGCTGCGCAACTTCGCGAAGCTCACCGCCGCCCAGCCCGCTCGCCGGCACGTCCACCGCACTGCGACCAGCGCCGCGACCCGATCGGCGACCATCGGGCAGTCCGGAGCCATTACCCGGACCCGCGAGCAATCCGCTTCGGACACCGAGGAATTCGTTCGCACGGCCGAGGGCTTCGCGCCCACGATCGGCGACCCCACGGTTCGAAAAGGATTCGGGGAGACCTCCCCCGGCCCGCGGATCCAGCACAGCGTGATCGAGCGCGCCATCGATACCGAGGCCGCGTTCGTCCAGCTTTACGCCAACTCCCCCACCGCGTTCTGGCTCGACAGCGAACACGTCGAACCCGGCCTTGACCGCTTCTCCTTCCTCGGCGACGCGGGTGGGCCGCTGGCGGAGGTGGTTCGCTATCGGGTCGGCGAGGGCGCGGTAACGGTCGAATCCTCCGATGGCAATCGACGCATGGTTCCCGGCACGATCCTGGACTATCTGACCACCGAGTTGCGCGGGCGATATGTCGAACTTCCCGATTTGCCTTTCGATTTCGCCGGTGGCTATGTCGGCTACCTCGGCTACGAGGTGAAAGCCGATTGCGGCGCCGCGGCCGCGCATCAGGCCTCGACACCCGACGCGCAGTGGATCTTCGCCGACCGGATCGTCGTGGTGGATCACGTGGGTGGGCGCACGTATCTGCTCGCGCTCACCGATTCCACTCCGGAGGCCATGCGCGCGGGCGCGGACTGGTCTCGCGATACCCGCGAAATTCTGGAATCCCTGCCCACCTGGGCGAATCCGCCGACGCTGGAAGTATCGACCGATCTCGATGCCGTCGCACCGCTGTTCACCAGGGGACGCGACCGCTACCTCTCCGATATCGCCGTCTGCCAGGAGCGGCTGCACTCAGGCGAGTCCTATGAAATCTGCATTACCGACAGCGCGTGCTTCCCCGCCGCGGAGTCCGACGGCCTCGACTTCTATCGGCGCCTGCGCCGCTGCAATCCCGCGCCCTACGCCGCGTACCTGCGTTTCGACGACCTCGAGATCGCCTGCTCCTCACCGGAACGCTTCCTCAAGGTCGATCGGGCCCGCACCGTGGAGAGCAAGCCGATCAAGGGCACCGCGCCGCGTGGCGCCACCCCTGCGTCCGACGAGCGGCTGCGGCGCGATCTGGCCGATAGCCCGAAGACCAGGGCCGAGAATCTGATGATCGTCGACCTGTTGCGCAATGACCTCGGCCGGGTATGCCAGATCGGCAGCGTGCATGTCCCGAAACTGATGGCCACCGAGACGTATTCGACCATGCACCAGCTGGTTTCGACTGTTCGCGGCACGCTGCGGGCGAACGTCGACGCCATCGACTGCCTGCGCGCCTGCTTCCCCGGCGGCTCCATGACCGGCGCGCCCAAGTTGCGCACTATGGAAATCATCGACGAACTGGAAACCGAAGCACGCGGCGTCTATTCGGGCACCATCGGCTTTCTCGGGCTGGCGGGCACCGCGGACCTCAACATCGTCATCCGCACCGCCGTCCGCCACAACGGTGGGTGGCGCATCGGCGCGGGCGGGGCCATAGTGCTCGACTCCGACCCCGAGGACGAGTACCGCGAGACCGTCCTCAAGGGCGCCGCCACCTATCGAGCGACCCGGTAGCTCGACTCCGCGAGGACCAGGCTATTCAGGTGACCACCGGACGGTCGCGAAACCTCTTCCGTCTCGGCAGATCCGGCGCGCCAGCCCCGACGTGCGTTCGACGACCCGAGAAACGGATGGCCCGCTACTTCCGTCGGCCGCGAGTGCGCGGCGGTTCCGGCTCGGCGGGCGGCTCGGTTGCTCGGCCCGCGAACCGGCCCAGCATAGCGGCGCCCGGCAACTTCGACAGCGCCCCGAACAGGTCTTCACCCAATCCGACCATCGCCTCCAATCGCGGCAGCAGACTGTCGTAGGCGGCGAAGGCCGGGTCGGCCAGTGCGAGGGTGCGGTCGAGTCGGTCGATGGTGGAGTTGAGCCGGTCGATGGCCTTGGACAGGTTCTCGACCAGATCGGGCAGCTGGGCGGCCAGTTGGGCCGACGCCGGTGGCAGGCGCACCGCAACGTCGAATGCCTGGCCCGCGGTCAACTGCGCGGCGTCCAGCGCCTGTCCGGCCGCCGATTGCGCGGCGGCGGCCGCGGCCTGGGCGGCCGACAAGATATCGGCGGGGCTCGGCACGCGCGAACTCAGCGTCTTCGCGGTCGGCGGTTTCCGGCGCGGACCCTGCGGGGTGCTCATATCACCACTGTGCCGCACCGGACAGCCGAATGTGAGCAGTATTCGTACCAATCGGTTTGTGTCGGGCCTGCCCTTGGTGCCCGTTGTCGGACCGGGTCCCGTCCCCGAGCCACGGATGCTGGAGCGATGCCGCGCGGCGGCTTGCTATCGGTGTCGCGGGCACCGATAGCTCGCCCATCGATCGGGCCCGGCCGATTCGGCGTGTCGGACCCGCGTGGCATAGTTCGAGCACGATGAAACTCAGCAAAGGCGCCAATGCACCAGTACCGACATCCCTTCTTGCCGTGGTCATTTCATGGCAGTCGGAACATGTCGTGGACGGGCACGCGTTGTTGCTGAACGACCTCGGCGCGGTACGGACCGATCGTGATCTCGTGTTCTTCAACGCCCCCCGGCACGTTTCGCAGGCGGTGACGCTCGATCAGGAGCCCGCGCCAGGCACGGCCCGGCTCAGTGTGTCGCTGCCGCGCACCGAAACCGATGTGCAGCGGATCGTCATCGCGGGCTCTATCGACGACGCGACATTGCGCGAGGTAACCGGTTTGACGCTTACCGTCGAGGCCGCGAACGGCACGGTGGCACAGTTCGAGATCGATGACACGGACTCGGTGGCCGCGATGATGTTCGGCGAGTTCTACCGCAGGAACGGTCAATGGCGGTTCCGTGCCATCGGGCAGGGCTGGGCGAGTGGATTGGCCGGGCTGGTCACCGAGTTCGGCGTCAATGTGGAAGACCCGGCGCAGCGGACCGCCGCCCGCCCGCTCGGCTCCCGCTCCACCAACCCGTTCGGGTGGACCCATCCGCCAGCACGTTCCACGGTCTCCTCGGGCAGAAACCATTCGGCGACAACGGTTTCCCGGTCCATGGACGCGTTCGACGAGACGCACCCGGCGGAGCCCACCTACCCACTCGACGAACCCAGGCCACCCGCGCCTCCGGCCGACTCGTTCGATGAGCCCCGGCCACCGGCACACGTCGGCCAGTCGGCCGGATCATTCGATCTGCGACGATCTGACGCGGCGCGGGAGTCCGAGGCAGCCGGCCGGCACGAGGCGTCGAATACATCCCGCCCAACTGCGCGGTCGGCCATGCCGGTTGATCTCGAGCGCCGTCGTCACACCGTCGAGCATGCGCCACCGCCACCGAATCCCGAACGCGCCGACTGGCATTCGGACCCGAATGACTCATCGAAGTGGCGTTGGTGGGATGGCGGCGAATGGACCGGTGCGACTCGCCCGCAGCGGCAGCCCGGCCCACGGGACTGCACTCGGTGCGCTAATCCGCGACGGCGCAAGATGTTCGGAGGTCTCGCGCCGTGTCGGGTCTGCGAGATCGAAATCGAGGAGTTCCTGACCCATTGGCACACGCAGGCGTGGCGGGTCCTGACGATGTCCGGGCCGCGCGGCGAGGACTGGGCCGCGCTATGGGCGTCATTGCGGTACCAGCGCATCGAGGCGGGCGCGGGCCGGGAGGCACTGCGCGAGGACGCGCTCAGCTATGTGGAACGATTGGTAACCTTCGCCTTCGCGGACGGTGAGGTGGAGCTCGCCGAATTCGAGGCGTTCGAGTACGCCATTGCCGAGTTGGCCTTGAGCGGGCCACTGATCGAGGACCTGCGCAGGCGAATGCATCGTGGCCGGACGCTGTCGGCGCTACGTGCGGGCGAGTTGCCGATGGTTCGTACGCCAGGGTTGCATTTGGATCCTGAGGAGAAGGTGCACGTGGATCTGCCGGCGATCCATGTCCGCAACTTGGCAAGGGGACCGAAGCTCACCGAGGGCAGGCTGATCGCCAGCAATAAGAAGCTCCGCTTCGTCGGCGCCGACACCGGCATCGAATTGCCGTGGTCGCGAGTCGTTTCCGTGCATCGTGAACAGAACACCGTGGTGCTCGCCGCGACCTCCGCCCGAGGTGGCGCCATCTTCGAGGTGAGCGACCCCGACTACGTCGCCGCCGCGTTGGAAGGTGCGCTGCGAGTGGCCAAACGACTGATCCTCACACCCGGCCAGCGCGATACTCGCAGCATCCCGCAAGAGGTCAAGGCCGAGGTGTGGCAGCGCGACGGCGGCAAGTGCGTCGAATGCGGTGATGGCCACTACCTAGAGTTCGACCACATCATCCCGCTCAGTCGCGGCGGTGCGACCAGCGCGACGAACCTCCAAATCCTTTGCCGCGCTTGCAATCGCGCAAAGGGCGCGCGGATATGATCTGCCGTCAGTCTGTGATCATTCCCGCGGTACGGCCGAGTTCGGCCAGCATGGTGTCGAACAGGATCTCCGGATTCGATAGCGGTATCGGATAGTTGCCGAACACCTCGAGCGTCACATGCCCGTAGAGCCGGGCCCAGATCTGGATCATCAGATAGGTGACACCGAGATCGAGTTTTTCGACGGGGAACTTCTGTCCGGCCTCCGAAAGTGCTGCCAGCAGCTCGGTTTGGAACAGCACGAGGTCTTCGCGCAGTTCCGCGGGAATGACGTCGGTCGGCGGTGTCACGATGTCATAGGCGACCAGCAGTCGCCCGGCCGCAGCGAGGAAGATTCGCCCGAACGGTTCGTCGAAGCGGCTCATCATGCCCGCTCGACCCGGACCGGGTGAGGCGAACACCAGGGTGAACTCCCTGGTGTGCGCCAGCGCCCAGCGCCGAAAACCCTTGCAAATCGCGAAGAACTGGACCGCGCCGTCGTCGGGCAAGGTAGCGATCTCAGCGGAGAGCTCGGCCGCGAGATCCGCGCAGAATTCCAGGCGCAGGGTCTCGAACAGATCGTCCAGCGATCCGTAGTGCCGGTACAGCGCGGGTGCGGTGACTCCGAGCTCCCGCGCGATCGCCCGCAAGGTCACCGCGTCCGGTCCCTGTTCGGCCAGCAGCGCACGCGCCACCCGCCGGATGTTGACGTCGGTGACCACCGGTGCGCGCCCGCGCGGTTTGCTCATACGGAGATTCAAGCGTATTCGACCTCCCAGCGCTTGATGCCGTTGAGCCAGCCCGAGCGCAGCCGCACCGGATCGGAGACCTGACGAAGGTTCGGCATCACATCCGCGATGGCGTTGAACATCAGGTCGATCTGAAGCCGGGCCAGGTTGGCGCCGACACAGTAATGGGTGCCCGTGCCACCGAAGCCGACATGCGGATTGGGATTGCGCAGCACGTCGAAGGTGAACGGATTCTCGAACGCGTCCTCATCGAAATTGGCTGAGCTGTAGAACATTCCGACCCGCTGGCCCTTCTTGATCAGCTGACCGCCGAGCTCGAAATCCTGGGTCGCGGTGCGCTGGAAGGCGGTGACCGGGGTCGCCCAGCGGACGATCTCATCGGGCGCGGTGCGCGGGCGCTGCTGTTTATAGATCTCCCACTGGTCGGGGTTGTCGACGAATGCCTTCATACCGTGGGTGATCGAATTGCGGGTGGTTTCGTTGCCCGCCACCGACAGCAGGATCACGAAGAACGCGAACTCGTCCGACGCCAGGTGCTCGCCGTCGATATCAGCGTTGACCAACTGGGTGACGATGTCCTCGGCCGGGCATTTGCGCCGTTCTTCGGCCATGTTCCAGGCGTACCCCATGACCTCGGCGGTGGCGGCGTGGTGGTCGCCGTCGAATTCCGGGTCGTCGTAGGAGATCATCTGGTTGGACCAGTCGAAGATCTTCTTGCGGTCTTCCTGCGGAATGCCGATCAGTTCGGCGATCGCCTGCAACGGCAACTCGCAGGCGACCTGCTCGACGAAGTCGCCGGAGCCGGCCTTCTTGGCCTCGTGCACGATCTTGGCGGCCCGCTCGGTGAGCGCGGCACGCAGGCTCTCCACCGCACGCGGGGTGAAGCCCTTGGAGATGATGCGACGGGTTTTGGTGTGCTTGGGCGCATCCAAGTTGAGCATCAACATGTTGCCGAGCATGTCGATCTGCTCGCGGGTGGTCTCTTCGTTGAATCGGATGATGGCGGTGTTCTCCTGCGAGGAGAACACGTCCGATCGCTTCGAGATCTCTTTGATGTGCTCGAGTTTGGAAACGACCCAGTAGCCGCCGTCGTCGAAGCCGCTGGCCCGGTCGGGCTGGGCGCACCACCATACCGGCGCGGTGCTGCGCAGCTCGGCGAATTCTTGGATGGGTAGGCGGTCGGCGAGCAGGTCGGGGTCGGTGAAGTCGAATCCTGCGGGGATCGAGGGGCTGGTCACGGCTATCTCCTCCGGTCTGGGCTGCAGACCTCACAAACGTTGTGCGCAACATGTTCCACCTGAGATGTAATCACAGGACACCCCTTTATGAACAGTGTTTAGTAAAACCCGTTTACTTTTCTTTGCCGACTCACAGAAACCGGCGAAACGGTGGACGTCACCCTTGCGCGGGGCTGCAATAGGGGCGGCAGGTTCGCTCGACTCCCCATCCGGACGCCAACCATGACCAGTCTGTACGAGCACGCCGGCGGTGACGACGCACTGCACCGCGTCGAGGCGGCGTTCTACGACAAGGTTCTCGCCGACCCGATCCTGCGGGCACAGTTCACCGAACGGCACCCGGACCACGTCGACCGCCTCACCTGGTTCACCGCCGAATCCTTCGGCGGCCCAGACCGAAAAGGGTGGGTCCCCGATCGGGCGTCGGCAGCGCGACGGCATGCGCACAACTCGACAATTCTTCGGGCATAGACGAATTCGCACCGGATGCCGCGCCACACCCTCATCGACTCCCCCACGATTACAGAACCGGATACCATCCGTGTGAGCGAATTCCTTCCGTCCCATATCCAGAATGAGCAGCACACGATGATCCTGGCCGCCGTTTACGACACCTGGGCGCAGATCGACAACCCGACCCCAGAAGCACCGCCGGTGTCCGACAAAATCCTGCAACTGGTTCGCTACCTGACCTGGTTCGTACTCCTCGCCGGGGTCTGCGCCATCATCTACGCGGGCGGGCGCTTCGCCTGGGAGAAGTGGTCCGGCGGCAGCCTCGAATCACCGAAGATGGTGGCCGGAGCCATGATCGGCGGTGTGGTCGCCACCAGCGCGGGCACCATCATGAACGCGGTCATCGGCACCTGAGTTCACCCGGCCACCCGCGTCGAGGCAGCACAGGATGCCCGCGGCTCGCGCCGCGGATCCAATCCTGGAATTCACCGAGCAGACGCGTGCACCGCTGTGCGCCCTTCAGTCTTTACGAATACACCTGCTCGACAACCCATTTCGTGGTGTCGGGGACAGACCGCAGGTGGAGTGATCGACGGCGGGGTTTGCCGGGAACAGGTCTTCGTAGCAGACGTTGGTGACGCCGTGAAACCCGCCCGGTCGCAGCCGCGTGCCTCCGGCGTCAGCAGCAATGGCGCGCCGATCTACTACACCGGGTCCAGATACACCGGAAGGCGGCGGTGTCCATTCGAGACGAAGCTACCCATCGGATCCAGCTCCGCCGGGTCCACGGCCAAACGCATATTCGGGAAGCGCTCGAAGATGGCCGGCAGGGCAATTGCCGCTTCGAGCCGGGCCAGCGGCGCGCCGAGGCAATGATGGGCGCCGTGCCCGAACGCGACGTGGTCCTTGTTCTGGCGTCGCACGTCGAACTCATCTGTCGTTGCGCCGTGCACCTTCGGGTCACGGCTGGCGGCGGCGTAAGACGCCAGGATCGCCTCGCCCTTGGGAATTCGGATGCCGTCGACATCGATGTCTTCGACGGCGTAGCGCAGCGGCAGATGCGCGACCGGCGCCTCGTAGCGCAACGTCTCCTCCACCACATCCGACCAGGGAATCCGCCCCTCGACCACATCCGCGCGCTGCTGCGGGTGGGTCAACAGAGCGAAGATCGCCTGGTCGAGCAGGTTGACCGTGGTCTCATGGCCGGCGTTGATGACCAGCATCAAAGTGTCGACGAGTTCCTTCTCGGCCAGCCGCGAGCCGTCGTCCTCATCGCGGGTGGCGATCAAGACGCTGGTCACGTCATCGCCGGGGGTCTCGCGCCGGTAGGCGACGAGTTCGCTGACGAGCCTGTACATCCCGATGTAGTTGGCCTGCGCTTCCTCTGGGCCGAACGAGGTGTCGAAGAAACCGTCGACGTATTTGCGCAATCCCGCACCCATGTACTCGGGCACGCCCATCATCTCGGTGATGACCTGGATCGGAACCGGGTACGCGTAATGCTCACGCAGGTCAGCTGTTTCGCCGCGCGGGGTGGCCGCGAGCGCGCCGAGCAGATCCTCGGTGATCGCTTCGATGCGCGGGCGCAACGCCATGCTGCGACGATGCGTGAACGCGGGCGAAACCAGCTTCCGAAGGCGGCGATGGTCCGCACCGTAGGCGGTGAACATATTGTCCGCGGCCACCCACGGATGCAATGGCCACACCTCGGTGATCTCACCATTCATGAACGCCGCCCAATGCTGGCGCGGATCCTTCGACACCCGGGGATCCGCCAGCAGGCTCCTGAGCACGGCGGCATCGGTCACCGACCACGCGGGTACCCCGCCGGGCAGTTCCACCCGCGCGACCGGCCCATGCGCACGGATCCGGGCGTTCTCGCCTTGAATATCGGCTCCGGTCAGGTCGAGAACAATCGGTTCATGCTCCATCGGACGCTCCTTACATTATGTTCAGCGGAGGGGACTTCGGGAAAGCCACCGGCAGTGCGGCCATGGCACGGTGGAAAGGACCCGGCCGCCAGACCAATTTGTCGACGGGCACCGCCAGCTCCATCTCGGGTAGCGCGTCGAGTAGCTGATCGATGGCGTCCTGCACGACCAGATACGCCACCGATTTGGCGGGGCAGGCGTGCGGCCCGGCACCCCAGGCCAGATGCGAGCGATTCCCGATACGGTCGCCACCGCGAATCGCGGGATCGTTGTTGCAGCCGGCGAGACTGATTACCACCGGCTGATGTGCTGGCAACCAACTGTTTTCGATCAGAATCGGCTGGCGCGGGTAGGTGATGGAGAAGTTCGCCATCGGCGGGTCGTTGAACAGCACCTCATCGAGCGCGTCGCGGGTCGATAGGCTGCCGCCGAGGACATCACCGCCGAACCGATTGTCGGTAAGCATCAACAGCAGTGTGTTGACGATCAAGTTCTGCTGCGGCTCGAGACCCGCACCATAGAAACTGATCAGCTGGCAGAGCATCTCGGTGTCATCGAGTTCGGTGTGGTGGTGCGCCATCCGCGAGGTGACGTCGTCGCCCCGCTCCACGCGCCGGAGTGCGACCAGCTCCATCAGCGCCGCGCTCAGCATCTCCATGCCCTTGGCGGCGTCGACGGTATCGAAGAGCATCGCCATCCCGGTCGCGACCCGCTGCCCCAGCTCCGTCGAGCAGCCGACCATCTGGTTGAGGACCTCGAATACGAGCGGCAAGGCGTACTGCGTCACCAGGTCGGCCGAACCAGTCTCGCAGAAGCTGTTGATCAGCGGGATGGCGATCTTCTCGACGGTGGAATGCAGAGCATGCAGATCGATACCGTCGATACTCGCGGTGTACGCCTGCCGATAGCGGGTGTGCACGGTTCCGGCGTTGCGCAGCGCGTTCGGATACCACTCCATCATCGGTTTGACGGCAGCGTCATCGGGAACGGTCGTCTGCCAGGACCTCGGGTCGGCCGGAAAATGCTCCGGGTCGTTGAGGATTCGCAACGCCGTCTTGTATCCGATCACCAGCGTGGCGGGGACACCGGGCGCCAATTCCATCGGCACCAGAGAACCGTATTGACGGCGCATCTCACGGTAGGCGCCATGCGGATCGGCGGCGAACTCCGGAGTGTGCAACAAGACTCGGGGGCCATCGGTATCGATGGGCGATCCATGCTGGACCGGGCAGGTCGTGGCCGCACTGAGCGGGGACACTGGTGACTGTGGCGTGGTCAAAGATGTGACTCCAGACAATGAAACAGGAGGGGGGCCAGGATCACAGCCATCTGCGACAGCGTTTGTTAAGCCTTCCTCGCGACACCGACCATCGTCGACCCCGGCCATGAGGTCCGCGTCGAGGACCGGAACTCCGTTGAGGCACCTGCAAGTTCACCAGAGTCACCTCACAGTCCCCGCAGGACAGGCGATCTCGACGATCAATCACCCATCGAATGGATCAAGCCCAACCGTCGCCCCGAATCCGACGCCCGGCCCACGTTAGCAGGATTGCCGCGAACTCTCCGCCGATATCGCGACAGTTCCCTGCCGCCTAGGCGTTCGCGCGAACTCACAAACACGGTGGGCCGCTGCGTATCACACCAACTCGACCGGCGCTCATGTACAGCAGTTCGGGTCCAACACGATGCACAGCGCGGAGAGGGCGTCGCGGCGGGCGTAGTGGCAGACGCTCATGCCGCGCCGGGTCGATTCGATGAGACCGGCCTTTTTGAGTTGCCCGAGGTGATGGCTGACGGTGGATTCGGCGAGTCCGACTATCCCGGCCAACTCGCCAGTGTTGTGACTGTCGGCCGCCGCACAGAGCAGCAACGACATCAGCTTCACGCGCACCGGGTCGGCGAGGGCCTTGAGTCGCAACGCCACCTCGAGCGCGGCGGCGTCATCGACCGGGGCGGCCGCCACGGGGGCGCAGCAGACCGGGGCGGACATGTCGACCAACGGCAGGCTCTTCGGCATGAAACCATGTTACGCACCCTGTTGACATATGTCGAAAAGGCCGCCAAGCTGAGGCAGTCAATAGTTCGACATATGTCTCACAGGTGGAGGTTCTGTCATGTCTCGCATCCAACTCGCCCTCAATGTCGACGACCTCGACCAGACGATCACCTTCTACTCGAAGCTATTCGGCACCGAACCCGCCAAACGCAAGCCCGGCTACGCGAACTTCGCGATCACCGAGCCACCACTGAAGCTGGTACTGCTGGAGAACCCTGGCCACGGCGGCGATATCAACCATCTCGGCATCGAGGTCGACTCCAGCGACATCGTGCACGCGGAAATCGCACGGCTGTCACAAGCGGGAATGTTCACCCAGGAGGAAATCGCGACGACCTGTTGTTTCGCCACCCAGGACAAGGTCTGGGTCACCGCACCGGATCAGGAGCGCTGGGAGGTCTACACCGTCCTTTCCGATAGCGAAGCCTTTGGTACTCCAACACAATCGGATGCGGCGCAGCCCGGCGGCACCTCGCCGAGCGGACCATGCCGCGCGACCACAGGGGAAGCTGTCGCCGACAGCGCATGCTGCGGCACCGCCGCCAGATCGCAAGCCATCACGTCCGACACCGCATGCTGCGGCTGACAGCCGACCCGACCCCGCGTCCATCTACACCAGCGCCGATGGAAAACTAACCGCTTACCCTGTCGACACATTCGGCGCAATATCTAGCATGTATCCCAACGGCGACTTTGTCGCCCTCGAAAACGCGCGACATCTTTGTCACTTTCGTCTCCTTCGAGAGAATAACATCATTTATAGCAATCGGAAGCGAAGGCTCCCTCGAACTGCTGACGAGCGTAGATAAAGTCGATATCATCACCGAATCTCATCGTTGGCGCACCGAGAAAAGAACAACGCTCGGCGTAGAAATCTCAGACACAGCATTGATCGCCCGCTTCTATCCTGAGACCTACAACAAGAATCTATTGAATTTCCCGCGCAATCATGACCGAGTCACCCGAAACCTGCAAATCCTCGGATATACTCGCGTCGCGACACTGTTGGATATGTCAACCTCGGGCTCCATCCGATTGTGGAGTTCTCGCCGTCCCCACGCTGCACCGGGCCAACGATTTCTGGTCGCCGAGGTGTCACGCGGACACGATCTTGTTCAGCACACTTTTCATGGCCGAGGACTGTACGCTCCGTTCAGCCAATTTGCCCGTCGGCGGAAACAGACCACCTTGGGGAAGGTAATCGGCCAAAATCCGCTGCGTCCCGTCCGGATATCTCAATGCCGTCCTCGACAAGCTCCTGGCCGACCCCATGGAGGCACCGATGAGTTCGGCGACGGAGCACCGTCTATACCTACAAACCCGCAAGCTGTACATACGACAGTGAGGACCCTATGAGCACCAACGCATTGCCGCCCATCGTCGACGCCGACACCTGGCAGCGTCAACTCGAAGCGCTGCGTGTTCGGGAGAAGACCGCGACCCGGGAACTCGATGCGATCGCCGCCCAGCGCCGCCGCCTACCGATGGTCGAGATGCCCGACTACACCCTGGAGGGCGAGGACGGACCGGTCCGGCTGGCAGACCTCTTCGACGGTAAATCACAGCTGATCGTCTACAACCACATGTGGTTTCCGGGCGAGCAGTGGCAGTGCACAGGTTGTACCGGTTTCACCTCGCAGTTCGCCCGGTTGGAGTTTCTGGGCAATCACGACGCCCGGTTCGTCATAGTCACCCAGGGGCCGATCGACGAGGCACTCACCTACAAGCGGCGGGTCGGGAACCGAATGGCCTGGTATTCCACCGCGAACAGTCCATTCGGCACCGACGTCGGCGCACCGCCCGGCGGAGGATTCGCTGTCAACGTATTCCTGCGCGATGGCGACACCGTATATCGCACCTGGCACACCAACGGCCGCGGCACCGAACAGCTCAGTCACACCTTCGCCCTGATCGATCTGCTGCCCTACGGGCGGCAGGAGCAGTGGCAGGACTCGCCCGAGGGTTGGCCGCAGTCGCCCACCTACAGCCGGTGGAGCGACTCAAAAGACATCGCCGTACTCTACGGCGACCCGAATACATGAGCCCCTGATCCGCCGTACCGGGCTCCCACGCTGACAACCCGGCCGCACGGATCAATCCCTCGACACGATGGCCCGGTCCGTGGGGACCGGGCCATCTCAGTGGGCCTAACGCTCCACAACCCGAACCCGCCGACGGTCGAAGCGCCAGCGATTCCGATCAGACGGGTATTCCGGCGGGTGTGAGCGGTCGCGCCAAAGGACACTGGCGCCTGGTCTACCACGCGCTCAGCGGCATTATCGTGCGTTCGTCATGCACGTCGCGGTCATTTTTGGACCGGTTGGCCGCAGTCCGTGATCCTAGGAGACCGCAACCGCGGTGATCCCATGGACGACGCAGGCGAACAAGGGCCCAGCAACCATTACTGCTTCCCGACGCTGAGCGCCGAGCACGGCGTCTCCGGCCTGAGCGACCGCCGCGACGACCAGAACGAGAGTGCTGACGATGCCGTGAGAGAAGAAAGGCACCGAGCCCGCCAAAAGTCCCAACGGCACCGCTCTGGCCGCATACACCCTCGCGTAGAAACGCTCTCCCGCAGTGGGATCCGCTTCGTGACTCATGGCCGACGGACGTAGAGCTGCCACCACGGCGAATCCGATGCCTATCAGAGAGACCACGCCGTTGAGCACGGTCAGAACGATCATCCCGGCGCTCATTCTCCTCCTGAGTGTTGTCGGGTCTCTCCAGACCTACCGTTGCGATCGAATGCCGTCGAGGAACCATGCGGTCGAAGCCATCCGAATCAGGCGGGCATCTCCTGGACGGCATCGACCGCCTATACCACGGTGCATATCGCACAGCTTCGCCGTCTAACCTGGGGGCATCTGCCTGTGATTCGGATCGGTCGATGTCCTGGTCGCTGACAACAATTCTGACCCGAGCCTGCGGTTCTATATCTCTAGGAACAGATTTCACAAGTCCATACAGGAAGGCGTTGATCTCGCGAGTCCAGCCCTGTTCAATCATTGACTCCCTCCTGACATCCACCATTTGACATGTCAGCTGCCTGGTAATTTCGAAATATTCACCCCTTATGAAAACTCAATACCAGAAGGATTTGCGCTCATTTCGGTCTCCATTCATATCATCGCAATCCCTCGAACGCTTCACGACCTTTATCCGGCGTGAAAACCGCACCACCACCACCGCCGTCGCCTTCGATCACAGAGCACCCTTTTCGGGATCCAGTATCCTATTCGGCCATTCGAAATATCAGGCCACTGCCTCCGAGGGTCGGATGCGCCTCGCTGCTGTCATCGTCAATTGACGCGATCATGATCGCCAACCCGGCGATCGTTGCCAGCCCGTCCGTCACGAGTGCCGCTGTGGTGAACGTGATCCAAATCAGTCCAGTGAAGAACGAACCGATCGCTCCAGCCACGACACGGGCCACACGGTGGCCTCCGCCGCGGCGAGATCGCTGGCGGCCAACTCGACCTCGCCCGCGCTGGTTCCTATGAGGGATCCTCATTGGGCGACCGCGGAAGTAGGGGCGGTCGTCGCGGGTTGGTGCGGAAACGGCTGGCTACCGTGGGTACATACCCCGGTCTGAGCGGGGTTTCGACCCACATCGCTCGACAAGGCATACGACGTCGCTCGACTGCGCCGGTGGGTGAGAGAATGCCTCGAACGATAACCGTATGAAAGCTGGCGATCGGCGCAAGTACATATAATCTCAGGTCGAGGGCCATATTCGAGCAATTGCGGGCTTATCCACCCTGTGATGGACCCGCCGATATGCGACATAGATAAGATCGACCCTCGGAAATAATCTTTCCGTAATTAACTATCCAGAGTGAAAAGCTAATAGCGGAAAATGATATCTCCGGCACGTATGCGATATGTCGATTTCAGCCACGGAAAGATGAGAACAGGCTATATTTCAAACACCCCCTGATGCGGTTCGACATCCCGCCGTACCGTTACTCAACATTTCCTGGAGATAACCATGAGATCGACCTCTTCCCTGCTTCGTGCCGGCGTTCTTGTTCCGGCGGCCGTTGCCACCGTCTTTTGTTTGGCTGCACCAGCAAATGCCGCCCCCGTCAGCCTGAACTGGAGCTGCGAGGGCAAGATTTTCGGTGTCGGCCAAACCTCGAGCATGACCACATCGGTCACCGGCACCGCGCCGAGCTCGGCGGCGTCGGGTTCCGCGGTGGCCATCACCCTCACACCGGGTGCCTCGTCGGTTCCCGGTTCGGCTTCCGGCTTCACCGTGAACAACATCAGCAACCTGAAGATGACCTTTCCGACTCCGGCGAATTCGACATTGGTCTCGGCTACCGCCTCCGGGGGTAGCGTGGCCGGCACCGTCGCCACGTCGGGTGGGAATGTCGTTCTGACCGTACCGGGTCCGATCGCCGGCGGCACCAGCTTCACGCCGCCGGCGGTGACCATCAACGTCACCGCCGGCGCCGCCGGAACGCCGATCACCAGCCAGTACGCGGGAACTAGCTACGCTAGTCCCGGTATGACCATGACGACCAACGTCGCCTTGGTCGGCAACGTCGCGACCTCGTGCTATCCGAAACCTTCCCCGACCCTCACCACCACAACTGTCAGCTGAGCCTGCGGACAGGCGCCATGGCGTGATGACCGGTGTCCGCGCCGGCGGCCGGTGGTGAACATGCCTGGACCGGGTTGTGTCAGCAGCCCGGCCCAGGTCTCACCCGAGCCGGACCGGGTGACCGCAGTTCCTGATAGTGGTTGCCCTGCTTCGGGTTTGGTGCAACAGCAGCCGCTTCGACCCAATTTTACGATGCACAGTATCGCATCGGCCGCGGTGTCGTACAGTGCATGTCCGACACCGCTCACGGTCGCTTCGACGACCGGAGCGGTGCCCGCTTTCGTGATGTTCGTCAGCTGCGGTTCGGGCTGCCGGCCAAATCGATTGACAGGAGCCCACATGCCCGCTTCAATCGCCGGGCGGCGATCCCTACCGCACGCAGGCAAAACGGAGGCGCGCACGCGCGATTCCCCGGTTGCCCTCGATCCTCGCTGCGCTACCGCGGCCTGCGGCGTTCGTCGAGTCCACCGAACTCCCTGAATTCCGGACGGAATCGGGCACTCGGCAACCGAGCACGCCCTGATCGGTGACTTCCGCTGAGCGGTTTCATGTTTCAAGTGATCGAGGGGAAAGCTTGTGTGCCCGAGAACAACCGAACCCGCCCGGATCTCGGTCGAGTTCAAAAGGGCCCTGGCGTTCTATCACGGAACCGTCGAGGATCTGATCCGCGAATTGATCAGGGTGCTGGGTGTGAACGAGACCGATCGGCGTGCACTGGAGATCGTCCTGCTCGACGACGAGAAGTCTACGACGCCGGGAATGCTGGCCGAACGGCTCGGCCTCACCTCTGCCGGCGTCACGATCATGCTCAACCGGTTGGAGAAGCAGGGCTACATCGCCCGCTCGCTGCACCCGACCGATCGTCGTCGGGTGATCGTGATGGCCACCGAACTCGCTGCTTATCGCATACAGGAACTCGTCGTACCTATGATCGTCGAGAGCTACAAGATGTTGCTGAGTTGGTACGACTCCGCCGAACTAGAAATAATCGCCGACTTCCTCACCCGCGCGGGCGAACTGCAAAAGATCCACCGGCAACGGCTGCGCGACGTGGACCCCTACTCGAGACCCTGAAAACCACGATCACGAAGCCTTGTACAAGTTGAGGGAAATCTGAGGCGCTTCGAGATTCAGTGCCCAGACTTTGCTGTGGAAGTTTGGGAGTTTGGGTACGCGGTGTCTGCGCACTGCTCTTCTCGGTAAAACCCTGAAGAATAGATGCCCGCTCGAGCTGTTCGGCGATGCGACACCGTACTGCTCGCGTTTCGGTATTCGGCAGAACTGCTGGAATTCGATGTCCGACCCTCGGGCTTTGTTTTCGGGTGGTGAAGGCGGTGTGGTCACCGATTTCACAGGCCGTGCCGTACGAAGGGTCGTCACGGTTTCCAGCGGTCGGCACATCTCGAGTAAGAAAGCAGTAGTTGGTTGCAAACCATCGACAACAGCGAAGACCAAGTGGCAGAGCCGGACATCAATGCTGAGCCTCGGCCTCGGATTCTGCGGTGGTGCGGTCGGCCGGCCGCGGGGCCATCGGCCGATCGGTTCCGGCGGCAGATGTCGCGTGCGGGTGTGGTGGCCGCGTTGGTGACCACGGCGATCGGGATATCGCTCGTGGTACGGGCCGATTCGAGCCCGGCGGTGCTGGCGAACAACGCGGAGGCGTTCTCGGGCGAACCCGCCATACAGCCTTTCGACTGCGGCGCCGTGCGAAGCCAGACCAGCGTAACGAACACGAGCACGACATCGGGCGTACCGAGCGAGGTCCCCGTACCGGGCGACGTTTCCGGCACCGACACGGCTGCCGATACCGGGACCACCCAACCGGCCGCGGATTCCACCGACCCCGGTACCGGCACGGCCACTACGACGGAATCGACGACAGCCACGACGACGGATCCCTCGGCTGCGAACTCGACGGTTGCGTCGATGAGCGCGAGTTTCTCTGCCACGGCGAGCCTTTCGGTCCAGGCCACGTTCAGCGTGCAGGACCCGGATGCGGTCACCTCGACCCCGATATCCACGGTGACCATGACTCCGACGGATACGCCGACGGTCACGGTGACAGCTGATCCGAGCACGGTGACGGTGTCGGCTGATCCGTCGACCATCACCGTCACCTCCGACACGGCGATCACCACAGTGCCGACCACCACCACAGCGGCGCCGACCAGCACCACGACGACGGTGCCGACGAGCACCACAACTACGACCACGACAGTGCCCACAAGCACCACGACGACCACGATTGCGGCGAGCTCGACCATGACATCCACGTCACCGGAGGTGTCCACAACATCCGCGTCGCCGACGACCACCTCGACGCGGTCTACGACGACCACGGCACCGAAGACGACCCAGCCCTCGACGCCGCCGAAGTCGGCGCGTCCGACGACTCCGTCGATCGCGCATCCACCTGCTACATCACCAAAGGAGAAGTGACACTGTCACGCAATCGTGCAGCAGCCCCCTATGACCTGCGGCTTCTTCATCAGGTGGGGCGGGCGGGGCTCGAACCCGCGACCAATGGATTATGAGATCAAACACTGTCGGCGCTGTGCGTACCTGCAAAGAACCTGCATGTCAGCGAGCATTTCACCATAATCTATTGGTGCACATTCCTCCAGTATTCAAGTCACTTCAGGTGACTCCGATCGTCACAATACCGCCGCCGGCGTAGTCCGACGGACCTGTGTGCCGAGGCGGACCGTGTTCGACTGCCGAATTCCGCTGTACACCAGTCAAGAGCGCCACGGCGGCGCGATGCGCCGCCGCGCACTCTGGTCCTGTTCGCGTGTTCGGGCATCCGCTCTGGCGACGTGGCAGCACGCAGACTCTTCGGCTCTGACCACTTTTTCATTCACCGAGCAGTGCTGGGCACGCCGAGAGCCGTCCCCGACCGTCTCTCCCGCAGCCCGATCACGAATCGGCCGGCATCGCACGGGGTGACTGGCTGTGGTCCCGCTGCAAGTACTCCAGCTCATGAGGGTGCACTCGAATGTCTTCAGCTGGCCAGATCTTCGGGCGCCGGGTACGGCGGCTGAGGAACGAGAACTGTGGAGCTTCATCCTGATTCGTCATGCCCCAGTTGGACGCGACCGAGCACACCGCAGGTTCCATCCGACTCAGGGACATGTGCGGACATTCCCCCCGCCTCCTCATTGGCCCAATGATCTGACAGCCGTCCAGGCGAGCAAAGGGCGCTCCGCGTCACTCCGTGATGCCTACGGCACCCTTGGCTAGCCCTACCGCCAGCTCAGAGATGGCCTGTACGAGGACGCAGGAAAGTGAAGTCATCAGGTAGGCAGGCGATCTGGCCGTCCGCGATCAGCAAACAAGCGGTCGCAAGGCGTCGATGTGGGCGCGCTGACTCTCCGCGTTCTTCCTGACCCAACGTGCAACCCACCCCTGAGATGCGTTTTCAGGATCAGTGGCAATCGTGAGCACGCCAAGCGCGCACTCAACTGCTTCCTTGCTCGTCTTCGCGTTGAACTCCGCGAGTTCTGGCGATGTCTGCACACCGCTTGGGTGGGCCGCCAACGGCCGCATCTCCGAGGACGGATGAACCGCAGAGTTTCTTCGTTTGAACACGGGTGCCAGAGAGCTGCCCAGCCGATCTCTGGCGAGGTTGTCCAGCCCGAATGCCACAGCGAACGCATTCCTCACGATCTGGAACTGTTCGAGCCGATTCCCGTTCAGATCAAGCTTCTGGCATGGAATGAGGTACTTCAGCTCGAGGTAGACAGCTTCAATCGCGTACGCGCTAGCAGTCACTGCGATCAACGACGCGTGGAACTCTTCCGCTAGCGCTGCGGACGTCGGACCGGATGCAATCGCAATTTTCGCTTCGACAGCGTGACGTACTGCAACGTCGATCCACGCGGCCCACATTGCCTGCCTGCCGATGACGCCAGTCCCCTCGGGGCGTCGCCCTGCTGCCACCTCTTCCTTCCTGTACGTCTCCCGTTCCTTGCTGAACTCGCTCGCAAGTCGCTGACGTTCCTCATCCGACGTGGCGGTCGCCTTATCCGCTTCGAACTTCTCCCCACTGTCGTCGAGCTTTTCGCGACGTTCAACTATCGCGCGCAGGCTCAGCTCGTGCGATCTCTCCCCTGAGCGTGCTGGGCCGTTGCTTCCACGTGAGGTCATGGACGAACTATCGCGACCAAACACGCCCTGTTACGAGCATCACAGGTTCGGCCGTGCGGCATACGTGCAACATCGACCGGAAAACGACGGTCAACAGCAGTCACTCGCGGTCACGTGCCCCCATGTCGATAACGGCTGAATACTGACCCTCTGATTCCGGGTGAATGTTGACCCACCCTGTGAACGATCATGAGGTGCTGAACGTGGAGGATTGGGCGGAGATTCGCCGGTTGCATCGCGGTGAGGGCATGGCGATCCGGGCCATCGCCCGTCGGATGAACGTCTCGAAGAACACGGTGAAGAAGGCTCTAGCCTCGCATGAGCCGCCGAAGTATCAGCGCAAGCCGCAGGGGTCCGCGGTCGATGCGTTCGAGCCGCAGATCCGGGCATTGCTGACCGAATTCCCTGATATGCCAACAACAGTGATCATCGAACGCGTCGGCTGGCAGCGCGGCCGGACGGTTTTCTTCGAACGGGTGCAACAGTTGCGGCCGCTGTTCCAACCGGTGGATCCGGCATCGCGCACCGAGTATCAGCCCGGCGAGCTGGCGCAGTGCGATCTGTGGTTCCCACCGGTGGATGTTCCACTCGGTTTCGGTCATGCCGGTCGGCCGCCGGTGCTGGTGCTGGTGTCGGGTTATTCGCGGATCATCACCGCGACGATGATCCCGACCCGACAAAGCCCGGATCTGCTCGCGGGGCATTGGGCATTGATCTCCGGATGGGGTCGTTTTCCACGAACATTGGTGTGGGACAACGAATCTGCGGTCGGGCAGTGGCGCGGCGGCAAACCGCAGCTGACCGAAACGATGAACGCCTTCCGCGGCTCGCTGGGCATCAAGGTCCGCCAGTGCCGGCCCCGCGACCCAGAAGCCAAGGGATTGGTGGAACGGGCGAACGGCTATTTGGAGACTTCGTTCCTGCCCGGCCGAATATTTACCAGCCCAACCGATTTCAACACACAGCTGCTCGACTGGCTGGCCAAAGCGAACCAGCGACACCATCGTCGGCTGGAGTGTCGTCCGGTCGATCGGTGGGACGCGGACCGGGCCGCGATGCTCGAGCTGCCGCCGGTGGACCCAGTGGTCGGATGGCGGTTCACCACCCGGCTTCCTCGCGACTACTACGTTCGCCTGGATTCCAACGACTACTCCGTTCACCCGGGGGCGATCGGTCGCCGCGTCGAGGTCAGCGCTGATCTCGACGAGGTGGTGATCAGCTCTGCTGGCACCGAATTGGCTCGGCATCAACGTTGTTGGGCCGATCATCAGTCGATCACTGATCCCGACCACGCGGCGGCCGCCGCTGATCTGCGCAACGCTCGCCGCCTGGTTTCGGTCCCCACGATCGAGGCCGATGTCGAGCATCGAAACCTTTCCGATTACGACCGCATGTTCGACCTCGACGAGGCGAACGGCAGCGAGGAAATCGCCTGATGGCCACCAAGACCGCAACGAATGGTTCCCGGAACGTCGCCTCCGAAATTGCTTATCTCGCAAGAGCTCTCAAGGCTCCGACCCTGGGCAATGCCGTTGAGCGACTGGCTGAGCACGCCCGCTCGGAGAACTGGAGTCACGAGGAGTTCCTGGCCGCTTGTCTGCAACGCGAGGTCTCGGCCCGCGAATCACATGGCGGCGAGGGACGCATTCGCTCGGCGCGGTTCCCGTCACGAAAGTCGCTGGAGGACTTCGACTTCGAGCATCAACGCTCGCTCAAACGCGACACCATCACCCATCTGGGAACCTTGGATTTCATCACCGCCAAAGAGAACGTGGTATTCCTGGGCCCACCCGGAACAGGCAAAACACACCTGTCGATCGGGCTCGGCATCCGCGCTTGCCAGGCCGGGCACCGGGTTGCTTTCGCGACCGCCGCTAAATGGGTTTCCCGCCTGGCCGATGCGCACCACACCGGAAAACTGCAGGCAGAGCTGGTCAAGCTGGGCCGGATTCCGCTGATCATCGTCGATGAAGTCGGCTATATCCCCTTCGAAGCCGAGGCCGCGAACCTGTTCTTCCAGCTCGTGTCCTCTCGCTATGAGCGGGCCAGCTTGATCGTCACCAGCAACAAACCGTTCGGCCGTTGGGGCGAGGTATTCGGCGACGACGTTGTGGCCGCCGCGATGATCGACCGCCTGGTCCACCACGCCGAAGTCATCTCGATGAGGGGAGACAGCTACCGCCTCAAGGATCGAGACCTCGGCCGCGTCCCCGCGGCCAAGACCAACGACTAAAACCAACCAAGGGTGGGTCAGGATTCGACCGAACCAGCCGGGTCACGATTCGACCGACGTTGACACCCCACCGGGATTAAACGCGAAAATCCCCCTGACCAGGCGATAAGTCAGAGGGATTTGGTGGCCAGGGCCGGGATCGAACCGGCGACCTTCCGCTTTTCAGGCGCAGTGCTGGGCACCAGTGACTCGTACCAGGCTGACTCCCGCTTCGATTCTGTGCGGTCAAGAACTCGACTGAGGGGGTGTGTCATCGTGACGGACAGTTCGCCCTGTAATCATGATCGCTGACTGCCCGTTCATGCCCGCGGCTGACGGCAATTCCGCCCTTGCTACGAAGTCGCATCCTCGTGCCAAATGCAGGTCCTCGTCCTGCGGCAGAAGGCCCAACTGTCGCGACGACCGAATAATGCTGGCCGGGAATCCAGGGACTATCGAACTCAGTGGAAAAGCAGTGGAGACGACTTCTGCCGCGGTTCCGATAGCAGTGTCTGCTTCAGCTCTGCTGAGGCACGCGCCCTTGTGGGCTGCTTTGTTTCGCGGAGCGCCGACCTCCTCGACCACGCGTTTGGGTAATTTACCCGAGGCCCGTCGCTTCTTGTGGAGCTGCGTGAGCTTAGAGAGTCCATGATGTGAATCGAACTCTCGTTTACGTTCGGCTTTACTTATCCCATCGTCATCAAATTTCCGGTCGATGAGTGAAGTCACAGCCAGCTCCGCTGCTGTACAGGCATCTATCACCGCTCGTCGGTACTCGCCAGCGTTCAACAGGGAGCGCGCATCTCTCATGAATAGCCATTCGGCGTCGGGCTGCGTTCCACGTGCCGCCAAATCCAATGCGGCCTGTAGTTGGTGTGCATCAAGTACTTCGACCTGATGTATTCCACCTGTGAAGACCTGGTAGCTGATACCCGCCTTTCGGATGCCGGCTGAATCGCCGCTCCACATCTGTACAGAGTCGTTGAGGATGCTCCGTTGAGTGCGCTTGAGACTGGCAAAATCCTGCAACGTGAGAATGTCGAGCCAATCGCAGACGGAACTCCACCAGACCGCTAACTCGTCTCCGAACCGCTGGGCAGCCGCCTTGAACTCATCCCCATCGTTCGATGCAACCTCGGAGTGGACAACACACCGCTTGATATGCGCGTAGGTCGGCGTCTCTGCGGCAGCGCCAGCCACGGAGCCCCATTCGTCATCCGACCAGCACGCGTCTCGCTCGTCGCCCTCGAGAACGTATGTCCACGGCGCGCGCCGTAGCCCGTTCTCCTCCGTGCCATCAGTTCGCACTGGCAACGTAAGAGACAACTCGTGGTTCGCTGTTCGCGATCGAAACCTCTGCCCGAGGCAGTCGGGCGTCACCAAGAAGCCACTACCACAGGCGAAGCCGCCTTCCAATGGCCAGGTGGTAGTTTTTCCTGCGCTGTCATCAGCCACGTGCCGCTCTGCCCCTTCAAGTCCGTGTCATTGCTGCGTGTCACATGCGCACCCTATTTCGAGGCGCCGACAACGGGACCAGAACGGGACTGCACGCTACGAACGATGCTGAACAACTCCCATGTCGGTGCCGATCGGCACACCACCGCGTATCGGCCCTGACCAGGCGATTTCGCTACCGCTAGCGAGAAGTACTGAGATGGAATCTTGTAGATGGCAGCAGGTTTCAGCGTCAAACCGTCACGTGGGCGGGAACCCCCCTGCAAGATCTTGGACGTCTTCGATGCCTGAGCGCCGGGCCGCTAGAGGTTAAAGATCGCCCGCAGCTCGTCCGGCGTCAGCCATTGCTTCGGCCGATGAATCATCTGATGGCAGTTGGCGCACAGCAGGATTAGGTCATCGAGTGTGTTTTCCACGGGTCCGGTGGTGTGCAACGGCACGACGTGGTGGACATGGACGTAGCCATCGCCCACTCCAGGGTAGGTGGCCTCGAAGTCGAAGCCGCACACCTCGCAGGCGATGCTATTGCGCTCTTTCCTCGACTGCTCAATCTTGCGGCGTCGCAACTTCGGGTCGCGCTCGTACACCCGAGTGAGGCGCTGCGAGGCCTTGCCTTCGATCGCGGCCACGATCTCCTCAGCAGATGCGGCTTCAGTCGCAGAAGTGTCTGTGTATTCCTCGTCGAGGTCCAACACCAAGTCGAGCTGCCCATTTTGCCGAAGCGTCTCTGCCAGGGCGCGCATCTTGTGTGGGTCCTTGGCGAAGGACGCGGCGACATGCACCGACAGCTTGCCGCCCCTCGTACGGGCGCCCTCATGGTCCGGATGTGCAGTCCTCAAGTCTTCGAACTTGCGGTGCACGCTATCTGTACCTCGGTACTCGGGAATACTCGGCGCATAAACCCACTGGGCGCGGAGAAGCTTTGACAGATCCTCAGTCCGCGAGTCCCGCTCTGGAATCGTGCGCCAGCCGTTCTGGTCGAGCAGATCGCAGGCCAGGACTTGTTCTTCGAGCTTCCAGTCCATCTTGCCGGTGACCTCGAACCCAAGACGTTCGAGTCGCTCCGTGAGCGCAAGACCACCGGAGAAGTCTTTCGCCGTGTATTGCTCGCCGGTCATCAAGCTGTATGCGACACCGACGATCGCCTTCGAGTCGTACGCGCGACCTTCGTACAGCAGAAAGTACTCCCTGGCCGACTTGAACCCATGACTCTCTAAGAACATGGGCCGAGTGTCCTTGTCGCACTTCGTGATCGCTTGCAACACAAATTGACGCGTCAACGTCGATAGCTGCACTCTGTACACCCCACCTCGGAACGGTTGGAACAACCGCGCACCATACTCGACAGGTACGACACTCCTCGCAGCAGAAGCGGCGCCGACATCACCTCTCGCCGCGGAGACTCAGGGGTCAGACGGCGAACGGTCCAACCGACTGCCCCAAACGTTCCCGCCGAGCGCGCATCCGGCACGCGGTCGAGCAGAACCGCGCAGGCCGCCCGGTCGAGGAACGGCGAGTCGACCTGCAGGCTGCCCTGTCGCGAGCTCTCCTGTTGGCAATCGGTCCTGTCAGTCACGAATTCGTGACTTCTTTGGCCACTCGGCGAACCGACTCTGGGATCCCTCCAGCGGACGGAGGAACCCGCGCTGCTCGCCATAGAAGCCATATAAGCAGTCCAGGCAAACCACCGCATTGGCGTACCCCGGGTTGAAGATGAATCCAGCGTCGCCGAGAACTTCCTGCTCGCACTCGATGCACTGATCTCGAAACAGGTTGCGCTGCAATGCTTTCTCCTTCTATCTGACGGTGCCTGAACGGCGCCGGAAACCGAGCGACTTGCTCGCGGCGGATTGATGCGTATGCATCAACGGACGGTGATCAGGTAAGCGGCGCGACACAAAATCCGTGCCAGCGCACTCCTCGAGCAGCTTCTGCAGCGCCTCGATAGTCGGCACCGGAACTAGCTTGTCCGGCGCGCGCTGGCAGGCTCAGTTTGATGAAGGGGTCGACATCGATGATCTCTTCAACCGCAAGGTATTTGAAGAACTGCTGAAGACTCCGATACTGGCTGCGCGCGTACTGCGGTGAGAGCGGCTCGCCCGTTCGCCGATTTTTTCCGGCCAACAGCGTCTCGATGTACCTGCCGATGTGGTCCCTGGTGATCTCAGGTGCGTCCGTCGGGAGGGCCTCGGAGATCAGGTAGTCGGCGAAGTAACCGATGTGTACGAGGTACACATCGATCGTCTTTTTGGCTCGGTTCTTGCGCCTGAGTTCGGTCGCGAAGTCGTCTTTCAACTCGCGGATATCGTCCAGCGAAGCGGTCCCCATCCCGCGATGGTACGCCCATAATCTATTCGTGGAAGAGCGCTGTTCTAGATCGAAACCTCTCCAGAAAAACAAAAACCCGCTGGTCAGCGGGCGTTTGTGGGGCGGGCGGGGCTCGAACCCGCGACCAATGGATTATGAGTCCACGGCTCTAACCGACTGAGCTACCGCCCCAGCGCGAGTGGGTATACCACTGGCGTGGTGATGGTACCGGCAACCGTGGGGTGCGCACCACTCGGATACCCGGACCCGATGCGATGGCGAGGTTCGTTCGATGGGGTCGCCTGCATGGTTAGGGTTGAGGTATCGCCACCACCATCCTGGAGGGTTGGATATGACCAGCTTGTTCGAGAATGTGCTGCGGGTGCATCAGTGGGTCTATGAGAACAGTGGCGGGGTGGTGGGGCATCGGGTCTTATTCGGGAATCCGACGTTGTTGTTGCGGACTGTAGGACGGAAGACGGGGCAGGGGCGGACCTCGGCGCTGACGTATGGACGGGACGGGGACGACTATCTGGTGACGGCGTCCAATGGTGGATCGCCGCGGCCGCCGGGGTGGCTGGCGAATGTGACGGCCGCGCCGGAGTGTGAGATTCAGGTCGGTCGAAAGAAGTTGAAAGCTGTTGCGCGGCCGACACTTCCGGACGATCCGGATTATGCGCGACGCTGGCAGATCGTCGACAAGGTGAATCGGGGGCGCTACAGCGAGTATCAGAAGTTGACGAGACGGCCGATCGCGGTGGTTGTGCTGACGCCTGCCGGATGAGGCGACTCAGTCGTCACTGTAACCACGGCCGACGTCGCTACGCTCCCATTCTTCCTCCAAATCATCAGTGTCCCAACGGCTTCGGTCCACCGGGGGCTTGCTGGCGACACTTACGACCATAGCTACGAGGGCCAGCACCGCGACGACAACGGTCACGACGATCAGAGTTTGCACGCAGGCACATTAGCGCTCACGAACGAAACTTGCACCGATCCAAACGGCCAGTCGCGCAACAACACTCACACCGTGAGCAATGTTCGGCCTACCGTCCGGCGGGATGCGATGGCCGCGTGCGCCCGATCAGCCTGTTCCAGCGGAAAGGTTTGACCGATAACAACTTCCACTTTCCCGCCGCGACCGCGGACTGAGCCGGCTCGGCCAGCGCCCGCCAGTCGCTGTCCGTGCCCGTACCCGTGATGTCGAACAGACCCTGCACCGTGATGCGTCGAGATGTCGCATCATTGCGATCAAGTTCCGCGAATCCTCCTGCGGCAGCGCCATATCCAACCGCATGAAACCTGAAGCACACTCGAGGTCAATTCGATGAGGACCGATTCCGCTCAGCGCGGAATTCGCGGATGGTGTCGCGAGAGCGTCAGGAACCACCGCCGCCACAACTACTTCCCCCACCGCCGCAGCTACTTCCCCCACCGCCGCAGCTACTGCTGCTGCCGCCGCCGCAGCTACTGCCACTGTGGTGGCCTCCCCCGCCGCACCCGCCGCCCGAATCACCGCTGCCGCTGTCGCCCGCCGTCCAGTCCGAACCGCTACCGCCTCCCCACCCGGCGCGCCGACGACGCAGCGATGATGCGCCCGCGTTGATGGCGAGCACGACTACCGGCACGATCACGGCCAGCATGATAATCCCAATGAACACGGGTATGAACGACATCATGCGCGAATGGTATCGAGCGATTGCGTCTCAGTGAGCCTCATCGAGCCCCCTTCTTTCACCGGTATCAACCCGTCACCGACCCACCCGACCGGTGCCGCGAGGCGGTCGTAGCAGGTTCACTGCGTAGAGGGGTACCCAGAAGGCCGTACAGTGAATCGTGGCCTTCCCGCGTCCCCGTATACGTCCACGGCGCCGTATCGACCTGCGCGATGTCGAAAAGGCCGTGGCCGCACTCGAATTGCCCGAGGCGGTCTTCAAGACCAGCCCGTGGCAGCCGCGCGAGTCGGTCGAGACCGGGCTACGGCAGTGGTTGCGTTGTTGTGGTGCGGCGATGCGCGACGGTCAGGTGATCGGAATGCCCTCGCACGCGGTTGACGAGGCGTGGCATGGATTCATTCTGTGCACCGAGCGCTACGCCGAATTCTGTGCCGCCGCCTATGGCCGGTTCCTGCATCACTTCCCGGAAGGCGCGGCGCTGCCGACGAATTCACACAGATCAATGGCCGATCAGCTCGGCCGCACCGTGGTGGCGTGGTCCATGGTCGCGGAACCCGATGAGGTCTGTGTGCTGTGGGATATCGATACCGTCGTCGGCGTCGAGCACCCATGGGGCATCGACGCCCGGCGAGTCGCGGCTATCGAAACCGAACTCGGCCGGGCGCCACAGTCTTCCACCGACAATTGACCGGCGCGATCAGGTCAGTTTCACCCGCGCCGCGACGAACCGGACGACCGCGGGCGCGAATTTGTTGAACTGGTATTGCAGCCTGGCCTCCGGAGTGACCGGAACGATGCTGCGGTCACGTACGACGGCGCGCACGATCTGTGCGGCGACCTTCTCCGGCCCGTAACGCCGCGCCCGGTAGAGCTTGTCGTAGCGCTCCTGCTTGGCCTTCTCCTCTTCGGCGCTGACACCCGAGAAAGTTGTTGTCGCAACGATATTGGTGTGCACGATGCCAGGGCAGATGGTAGTGAAAGCACCGATAACAGTTTCCGATGCGGGCCGCTACCGCCGCACCCACTTTCGTGGATGCAGGGGACGTACTTCACGGCCCCGCAACAGCTAGGGGCGCCAGATGACCGGTCACACCAGGTATAAGGGTGGCCGCATGTTAATAGGCCGCTCACGTGTGAGCAGATCGCGTAACGCGTTTCCATCGTCCGCATCCAACGCTCCGGCCAGCTCGATGACACGGCGGATTGTCAGCGCGTCGACACCGCGGAGTGACGCGGCGTGCGCATAACGGTCGATGTCGTCAATTGAGTTGACGGTCGGCGTCCGCCGTTCTCGGTGCGCTGACAGTCGATTACGTTCGGTGTCGATATCGCTGTAGCCGCGGCGGGCGCGGATGCGTTGCTCGACTTGCTCCAGTGAGATGGTGTCGGACAAGCCGGCCGCGAGGGAGTGCGCAGCTACACCGGAGGCGTCGACTTCGTGCACGACTGTGGCGTCATCAGTGATGCTGATGAGCGCATCACGCTGGGTCTCAACCTCACCGCGCCAGCCCTCTGCGGCAACGCAAAGAAGTCCGTTCGCCTCTGACGGGTGCCAGTTCCACACCTCGGCGACCATCGATACATCAGCGGCACCGAGTTCGGCGACCGCTGTCGAGCCCTGACGGCGCAGCAGCGTTCGCAGCTCGGGCAGTGTCAACTCCCCGTCGAGCCCAACCCCGGCAATGAGCACGTGCAGCGGTAATTCCGACTGTATGGCGGCTGCCAACGTCAGCGAGTCGGCCAACGGGCTGCGTAGTCCAGTCTCGTGCCCTTCAGCGAGAATGTCACCGCCGACATCAACGACGATCAGTGCGTCCACATCAAAGAGTCGGGCCACACTGCGGAACTGGGCTGCGAGACCGATCGCACCAGCGGCCGGGTCCATCAGCAGTAGTGGGTTTGCCAGATAGGGCACGAGTGGAGGCAGTGTCGACCAGCCGGGGCCGCGGAGCCGCGCCGATCCGGTCACCTCGGCGACAAGTTCACGATGTTCGGTCAGTCCGTCGAAGTCGCCGTGACCACGCGGCCCGGGGGTCGGATCAACGATTAGCCGGTCCCAGGAATAGCTCATGATGGCGACGACGTCGAACCGGCGCCGAAGCTTAGCCGCGAGTACCGACGCGGTAACGACGTCGCCGCCTCCCCCTGCGGCGATCGCAATTGCTTTGATGGTCATTGGATAGCTGAGAGTACTCTGTCCAGTGGCATAGGACACCCGGAGGAACAGTTGCCCGAAATCGAAGAGGTACTGCCGAAGTATCTACAGATCGCGGGGTATCTCCGAGATCAGATCGTGCGCGGCGACCTTCGTCCTGGTGGCGAGGTCCCATCGGTTCGCGAGCTTGCCGCGGAGTGGCATGTCGCCCGGCCGACAGCCAGCAAGGCGCTCGATGCACTGCGGCAGCAAGGACTTGTCGAATCGCGGCGCGGAAGCGGCACGTACGTGCGTGCGCCCCAAGCTGCGCCTCGAGCGCGGGAGCGGTTCGAGCGTGCAGCCGCGCTAGGCACGATGTATTCCGACTCGGAGTCGGTGCGGTTCCCGTTCGTCGGCATCGTCGACGCGCCCGAGTATGTCGCGGCAGCACTCGATCTTCCCTCGGGTTCCGCAGTTATCCAGCGCCAGCGGGTGATCGAAGGCGACAGGCCGGTCGAGCTGTCGACGTCGTGGTTTGCCGCCTCACTGGCCGACGTAGCACCGCGACTATTGGAGCCGGAGCGCTTGCGCGGTGGGACCGTTCGGTATCTGGCTGGAGTACTCGGCATCCGATCGGCGTACGCCCGCGACCAAGTATGTGCCCGCGACGCGAGCGCGGCGGAACGTCAGGCACTTGGACTGTCCGAACACGCATCCGCGTTGGTCTACTGGCTGACGGCCTATGACTCTGACGATCGGCCGCTCCAGTTCGACGAGGCGGTGTATCCGTCGGAACATTGGGCGTTCCGACAGGAATATCCGATAATTTTTTAGCTATGTCGAGACTTCGTCGAAACTTTTACCCTTCTGCCAACTGTCCTATGACACTTGCAAATGCATGTGTCATAGTTCACCTACCCGGCGCCGGGATGTGCCGAACGGCTCAACCGCTGGCCGACAGACGGGCTAGCGGGGATGTACTCCCGGCGTCGGGTGCCGCCACACAAACGCCAGGGGGTACGGTGCCCGAGCTAGTCGTCGTAATCGCAGTGCTCGCACTGCTGTGTTTCTGCTGGTGCGGCATTCCGCGCCTCTTGCGCCGAGAAGTGCTCATACCGGAACAGATTCCGGCGAAAGAAATCGTGCGGCGCGTCGTGGATGAGTGCCACCCGGCGCCGGCGATCCCGTTCACCCCCGAGCGGGCGCACCGCGAAATGCAACTGCTTATCGATTGCGATACCGACCAGTGCGCGCGCAAACGCGAGGCGTTCTGGACGGTCGTCGACGCCGGGCATGGGACGCCGCGCGGCGGCTCGGTCGCCGGTAGAGGCCGGTGATGGACATGCCCGACACCACGCTCGACCAGGCCGTGACCGATGGCGAGATCAGTGCGGACGACCGCACGGTGCTCTACACCGACACCGACACCGACATCGACCTCGAAACGATGGAACGTGTCGCCGCGGGACTACGGCGGCTAAACGTCGAGGCCGCCCGGTGAGCGCGGTAATCACACGGGACGTGTTGACGCGCTGGGTTATTCGCGGCGCCCACTGCACCACTGCACCCGAGGTCGAGAGCGCCGAGCACGCCCGCTACCTACTGTCCGCGCACGCCGGGCACGGCGGATGTACCCAGTTCCTCGGCGCCCTAGCGTACGGATCGGAGGCCGGGACGTGACCGACGGCAACATTCAGAACTTGACCGGACCGTGCCCGTGGATCGGTGTCCGTGTGATCGACGACTGTGGAGAGACCAATGTCTAAAGCTATCGGCCTGATCAACACCTCGTGCGGCGGCGATCGCGCACTGAATGAGCAGATGATCCGAGATCTCGCACACCGTCACGGCTACGAGCTGGCCGGGCTGCTGACCATCACCGAGAACACCTACATGCCGACGACGCAAATCGTGCACACCGCGGTCACGAACGACGCAGCCGCGATCCTCGCGCCGTTGCTGGAGCACTTCGGGGTGGCGCTCCGCGCCATCGCCGGGGTCCGCACGGTGGTCGCCGCTGACGGCACACTCACGCGCGCCCGCTAACTATTCGACAAGTGGGCAGGGGAACCGGAGGGCAGCCCATGAAAACCTTTCCGCAAGAACAGAAGACGAGCGCTGCGTACCTCGACTTGGCGACGAACGACCACGGCGCCGAAAAGGGGCTTCTGGCGGTGCGCGCCCTCGGGCGGGTTAAGCATGCTCGCCCCCGCATGGTCGAGATCGGGCCTGGCGGTGGGTCAGCAGTGGAGCACCTCGCCGCGCAGCTGCGCGAGTCGAACACCACCACGGTTGACCTCACCTTGATCGAGGCGCCCGGAGTGGTGTCGCAATCCCTGCTGCGCGCGATCGACGAATTCGGGGGAGCTGGTAGCTGTGTGCTCACACATGGACTAGCGCAGGACATCGGAAGCTTGCTTTCCGAGCCGGTCGACGTGATCAGCGCCTCCGCCCTGATGCACGAGGTGTATTCCTACGGCGGCGGATACGGCGGACTGCGCGCGATGATGCGCACCCTACCGACAGTATTGCGCCCCGGAGGTTTTTTCGCCTACCGCGACATCTACGCTGTCGACGCCCCATCCCTGCATGAGCGGGTTGTGCAGTCCTACGGGTCGCAGTCCTGGCTGCTGTTCCTGCGGATGTTCGCCCGCCAGTACCTCGACCACGGCACGCACCCATACCACCACCTCGACGACGAGTTGGTCGCCGACCAGAACTCCCGCATCGTCCCTGTGGGCGAGCTCGACATCCGTACGTGCGCAGTGATCACTGCGCCGGTGGGGTTATTCCGCGAGGTGCAGCGTCACTACATCACCCTGCGCGACCACGTATGGAGATCCGGGGTCCTCGGATTTCGTCCCGTCCTCGACGGGCAGTTCGCCGCTGACTGGCTCGACTTCGCCGCCGGGCACAAGCGCGTGCACTTCGCGTTCACCGAAACCGACTGGCTCTCGGACACGCAGAAGGCGATGCTGCGCGCGGTCAGCGAACCCTACGCCGACCACTTCGCCGTCGACGGGGACATCTTCGACGAGGCCACCGACCTCGCCCTGAAGGCGTTCCTCGCCGCCGCCGAGCAGGGCGAAACCGATTGCCTGGCCACGTGGGAGGCGTGGCTTGCTCGTGAGGGCCGAGAGACTTACGCCTACATGACCGCCGACGAACTACTCGCCACGGTCGCGACGCACTCGGTCGAGGCGCGATGCGACACAGTGCTGATACCCGTTGCGGGCGACGACATCCTGACGTCGCCAAGGCACTACTACAATCGCTTCCTCACCAAGCGATTGTCGAATCCGCTGCCGGATGGAAAACAGCTCATGCTGTTCCAGAACGTCCCGCTACGGGACACTGAAACGCTCATGCGCGGGCTGAGCGCGATCCAAACACTGTGCAGCAAAACGAGTTTGGCTCGGGTGCACGCAGCGATCCATTCGAGAGGATGACCATGCAACAACTTATCGAGGTCGAACGGAAGCGCCAATTGGGCGACGCCGAGCCGGTAGCCGAGCAGCTACGCGAACTCGGCTACCACGCCGATGCCGCGGCGGTCGAGGTCGACACCTACTACAGCCGCCCCGACATCGACTACATGGAGACCGTGGAATGTCTGCGAGTCCGGGAGTCCAGCGGGCGAGCGGAGATCACCTACAAGCCGCCGTCGACCACGTCGACGCACAGCGGCTCGGGCGTGATCAGCAAGCCGGAGACCAACATCGCGATCGCTGACGATCAGGCATCCGCCGCTCAGCAGCTGCTCGACGCGATCGGCATGATCGAGCTGGCGCGCGTCGAGAAGTCTCGCGTCACCTACCGGCGGCCGGACTCGAACCACGTCGTCAGCATCGACACTGTCACCGGCGCCGGGGTTTTCATCGAGGTCGAGGTGATGTCTGCGGACATTGAGGCCGCCACCGTCACGCTGGAACAGGTCGAGGCCGAACTCGGGCTGAGCGCGTGCCCGACAGTGGAGTTGCCTTATCGCGACCTCGTGATGCAAGCCGCAGGGCGGTAACGCGAACTCGGTCATGTCCCATCCAGGATGGAGTAACGACGCCGACGCACACGGCGATTGATGATCACCAACTCAGCCCAGGGGGCGCAGTGTCCACCCCGGACGGAGACGAGCACCAGCATTTCGGAGACATTCCACACAGCGCGCCTGTCCAGTTGCGCTCGCGCCTCGGCGATGGTGAACCCGAGGTTGCTCGAACTCGTCAGGAGCACAAAGGGTTAGCGAATGAGCGATCTCCTTGGAACCGAGCATCACGCATACCCCTGGTGCGGTTGGCCGAAACCCTTCGTTCTATCGAACATACATTCGATGCCGTTTCGCCGGGAGTCCACCCGCGAAAATTCAGCAACCGCAGGGTAGTTCGGCGACTACTCGCGCCAGTCGATCACGATTCCGTCCGTATGGAAACCTCGCCCCTTCGGTCCGGGGTGAATGGTGATCTTCCATCAAGGTTGACACGATCGCGCGCTATCGGTCGTCATCGATACCGAGGAATGTCGCCTCGACGTCGTCGGCACCGACTACGCCCTTGAACACCGGGTGTCGGGTCGCGTCGATGATCAGCGCGTCGGCCTCGGTGATCTTCGCCTTGAGCCGCTCGGTTGCCGCCCGCAGCTGGGACGCAGTGAGGTCACCATCTGCGAACTCGACGGCGAGCGCTTCGAGCCGCTTCTCATGTGCGGCGACCTGCGCGCGAATCGTGTCGACGTCAGGGCGGTCGCGGGCGACGATTAGGTCGGCGGCGTCAGGCCGCGACAGACGGCCGACCGTCAACGCGATGATGTGGTCGTCGAGGGCGACCTGCGCGGAACCCGATGAGGTCTGTGTGCTGTGGGATATCGATACCGTCGTCGGCGTCGAGCACCCATGGGGCATCGACGCCCGGCGAGTCGCGGCTATCGAAACCGAACTCGGCCGGGCGCCACAGTCTTCCACCGACAATTGACCGGCGCGATCAGGTCAGTTTCACCCGCGCCGCGACGAACCGGACGACCGCGGGCGCGAATTTGTTGAACTGGTATTGCAGCCTGGCCTCCGGAGTGACCGGAACGATGCTGCGGTCACGTACGACGGCGCGCACGATCTGCGCGGCGACCTTCTCCGGCCCGTAACGCCGCGCCCGGTAGAGCTTGTCGTAGCGCTCCTGCTTGGCCTTCTCCTCTTCGGCGCTGACACCCGAGAAGGTGGTTGTCGCAACGATATTGGTGTGCACGATGCCCGGGCAGATGGTGTGCACCGAGATATTGCGCGCGGACAGTTCGGCGCGCAGGCAGTCGGAGAACATGAACACCGCCGACTTACTGGTGGAGTACGCGCTGAAGCCTTGCTGCGGGCTGTAGGCGGCCATGCTGGACAGGTTGACGATATGGCCACCGAGCCCGCGCTCGGCCATCGCGGAGCCGAACGCGCGGCAGCCGTTGACGACACCGCCGAGATTGACTCGCATGACCCGGTCGAATTCGGCCGACGGGGTATCGAAAAAGCCACCGGCCTGGCCGATTCCGGCATTGTTGATCAGAATATCGGGCACGCCGTGCTTGTCGAGTACTTCCTGGGTGTGCGCGGTGACGTCCGATTCGTTCGATACGTCGAGCCGATAGGCATGCCCCACACCGTTTTCGGCGGCGATCAGTTCCGCGGTTTCCTCGGCCGCCACCAGGTTGATATCCGACAGCACGATCTCGGCGCCGAGCCTGGCGAACGACAGGGCGGTCTCGCGACCGATGCCGCTGCCACCGCCGGTAATGACCACCAGCTGGTCTTCGAACTGCCGCTTGGTCCGGCCGACCTCGGCACGGCGCAGCCCGCGCGGCACCGAACCGCCGGCAAGGGTGTCGATGAGCTCGGTGGTCGCGGTGGCCAGCAATTCCGGATGCGAGAACGGCATCCAGTGTCCGGCCGCGACATCGCGCCGCCACAGCCGTGAGGTCCATTTGCGTTCGTCGTCGTAACCCGCGGGCCGGACGGCGACGTCGCGACCCGCGACGATCAGTTGCACAGGCACATCGGTGTGCCGCTCGCGCGGAGAAAGCATGCGCCGCACAATGTTTGCGCGGTAGATGTGCAGGCCGTCGACCATGTCCTTGCGGAAGGTCGGCCCGAGCGTGACGTTCTCGGGCGCCGTTTCGTTCATGATCGAGACCACCCGCTGCCACCGCTGCTCGGTGCCGAGCCGTTCGAAGGTCGCCCTCGGCAGTCCCGGTGTCATGAAGAAGAACGTGTACGCCGAGGACAACAGCTGGCTGAAGGGCTGCCAGACATTGCGCGGCGTCGGCCGTGACAGCCGCTCGCGCATCCACTTACCCATGTGATCGAGGTTCGGCCCGGAGATCGAGGTGAAGGACGCGACCCTGGTGGCGGCCCGCGGCTCGCATACCGCCTCCCACACCTGCACCGAACCCCAATCGTGCGCGAGCACATGCACGGGCCGGTCAGGACTCACCGCGTCGGCGACGGCGAAGAAGTCGGTCGCGAGCGCGTCCAGCCGGTAGTCCTGGGTGCGCTGGGTGCGCGTGGACCGGCCGTGGCCGCGGGTGTCGTAGGCGACCACGTGGAAGCGTTCGGCCAGTAACGGCACTACGGCATCCCACAGGTGGTGGGTATCGGGCCAACCATGGACCAGCACAATCGTTTCCGCGCCGGGATCGCCGTATTCGTATACGGCGATGTCGAATTCGCCGTTGCGAACGATCCGTTCGGTGACTGCCGGTCCGGCTCCGGTCGTCGTCATTGACGTGCCTCCTTGTTCCCCTGGTTCGCGCGCACGGCGAAGGATGGAAGAGTCCGACTGTTCATAGATCGAGTACCAATCGCCCGCCCTGTGACCGTGATACTACGCATACGAGCATGTCACCAGCCTCGTGGTCGGCGGCGGTGAGCACGCTCTCGCGATGGTCGGGTGCGCCCGACAGCACCCGGACCTTGCAGGTGCGACAGAAGCCCTGGCGGCACGAGTACGGACGATCCGGACGGCTCCGCAGGATCGTATCGAGCGCGGAGCGGTCGGCGGCTACCTCGACGACCTCACCGGTAGAGGCGAATTCGAGCTCGAATGGCTCGCCGTTCACGATCGGCGGCGAGAAGCGTTCGGAATGCAATTCCACCCCAGGCATCGGGCGGACCGCGTCGGCGATGGCCGTTGTCATCGGCACCGGCCCGCAGCAGTACACGGCGGTGCCGGCATCGACATCAGCCAAATACGTTGCGGCGCTGGGCATCCCATGTTCGTCATCAGTGCGGACCGTGACCCGATCGCCGAATCCCTCGATTTCGTCGAGGAAGGGAATGGTGTCGCGGCTGCGGCCGGTATACACCATCGACCAGTCCAGACCGAGCCGCATGGCAAGCCGCGCCATCGGCAGGATAGGTGTGACACCGATGCCGCCCGCGACGAAATGCAAACGGGTGGCCGGTGATCCATATCCGGGCACCGCGAACGGAAAGGCGTTACGCGGGCCGCGCACCACGATGGGCGTACCTACCCCGACTTCGTCATGCACCTCCACCGACCCGCCGCCACCGTTCGGAATGCGGCGCACCGCGACCCGATAGGCTCGCGCGTCGGCGGGGTCGCCGCACAGTGAGTACTGCCGTAACCGTCCAGAGGGCAGCTCCAGGTCCAGATGCGCGCCGGGACGCCAGCGCGGCAGTTCGCGACCGTCCGACGCTTCCAGCCGCAGGCTGATCACGTCGGTGTCGTGCGCTTCGATCCGGCGACCGGTCACCATCAGCACCAGCCGGTGGTCATCGGCCTTCGGGGCGAGGTCGCGGCGGTTGATCAGCGTGCTCCAGCGCAGTCGCGCGGTGGCGACCACGTCGATCAATCGGACCGCCCGATCCTGATTACGCTTGCCGAACAGGTCCGCCGGTGGCCGGTCAGGGATCAGCCTCATCACGAGGCGACCGCCCTGGCAGCCGGAGACGTCGCCAGATACGCGACAGCCTGCGCGGTGGATCCGACCGATTCCGGGTTGTAGCCGGGCTTGAAGGTCGAGAGCGCACTCCACAGCAGCGACGGAACCCCTGGCAGCGCACCACGCCACATCGATCCGAAGACCCGCTTGATCAGTCGCGGGTAGCCGAGGTTCGGCAGTGCCGGATCCTCGTGGACCAGGTATTTGGTGCCACGCACCACCAGCGTGATGAAGATCGGGAACACGATTGTCATCAGCGCCGCCCGCCGCACATAGCCGGCATCGAAATAGACGGCCACATCGTGGGCGACATGCCGGTGTTCGACCTCCTCGGCACCGTGCCAGCGGAACAGGTCGGCTACGCGCGGATCGGCACCGAACTTCTCCAGATCGGCGTTGAGCACCCAGTCGCCGAGGAAGGCGAAAAAGTGCTCGAGGCACGCGATGACAGCCAGCCGTTCCACCATCATCTGTCGCTGCGCTCGCCCATCGATTTCCTTGGGGCCCAGCGTCTTACGAAACACGAATTCGGCCTGAGCCACGTATCGCCCCGGGTCTATCCCATTGACGGCGAGCACCTCGTATAGCACTTTGTCGTGCGTTTGCGCATGCATCGACTCCTGGCCGATGAAACCGAGCATGGCCTCGCGCAGCTTCTCGTCCCGCACGAACGGAAGCGCTTCGGAGTAGGCGGCGCAGAACATGCGCTCACCTTCGGGCAACAGCAGATTCAGCGCATTGATCAGATGCGAGGCGACCGGTTCGGTGGGCATCCAGCGCAGGGGTGTATCGGTCCAGTCGAATTGCACGTTGCGGGCGTTGAGCGCGACCTCGCCCGGGTCCACATCCGGGCGCCGGGCGCCCGTGCGAAGTAGCTTCATCGATACTCCCGATCCTCACTCGTCCGCGTGGTCACGACCGCGTCGTTGCGCACCTTTCCTGCGTGCCCGTAGTAAAGATCATACACATTAATAGAACTTCAGGTAACACACACATTTCCTCGCCGGTTAGGCGGAAAACTAGAACTTGTTCTAGTAGCGTTCAGCTATGGAACGACTTACCGGATTGGATGCCAGCTTCCTATACCTCGAGACGGGGACCCAGCACCTGCACGTGTGCGCACTGCTGATTCTCGACCCCACCGCGGGGGGCGTGCACTACTCATTCGAAACTTTCAAAGCGGAGCTGGGCAGGCGAGTGCCGCTGATCCCGCAGATGCGGCGGCGCGTGCATGAGGTGCCTTTCAATCTCGACCACCCGGTCTGGGTGGAGGACCCGGATTTCGACCTGGACTACCACATCCGGCGCATCGGCATACCGAAGCCGGGTGGCCGGGCGCAGCTGGCCGAACTGGTCGGCGATATCGCGAGCAGACCGATGGACCGCGACCGCCCACTTTGGCAGCTGAACGTGGTGGACGACCTCGACAACGGCAAGATCGCGGTGATCTGCAAGTATCACCACGCGGCCGTGGACGGCATCACCGGAACCGACATGATGATGCACCTGTGCGACCTGGAGCCGGGCGCGACCCGACCGGAGCCCATCGAGCAATGGCACCCCGAGGCCGAGCCCAACGACTGGAAGCTCGCGGCCGAAGCGCTGATCAAGTTCCCCGGCAAGGCGGGCCTGGTCGGTATGGTGCCCAAGACTCTTGGCATGGTGGCCGGTTTCGTGCGGCGGCGCCGAGAAAACAGGGCGGGAATGGCCATTCCGCTGACCGCACCGCGAACCCCGTTCAACAGGGCCATCACCCCGCACAGGGCGGTCGCGTTCACCGAAACGAGCCTCGATGCGATCAAGGAGATAAAGGCCGCCTTCGGCGTGAAGGTCAACGATGTCGTGCTGGCCATCGTCGCGGGAGTATTGCGCGACTATCTGGATGCCCACCACGATTTGCCGGAGCGTTCGCTGATCGCCTCGGTGCCGGTCTCGACACACGATGACAGCAGACACACCGCGGGCATCAACAAGGTCTCGACGCTGTTCTCCCGCTTGGGCACCGATATCGCCGATCCGGCGCAACGGCTGCGGCAGGTTGCCGAGTTCAACCGTAGCGCCAAGGAGGAGTACCAGCTCATTGGTGCCGACTTCTTGCAGGACTGGTCGAAGTACGCGCCGCCGAACACCTTTCGACTGGCCGCTCGCGCCTACTCGTCGCTGAAGCTGGCCGAGCGACATCCGGTGGTGCACAACCTGGTGGTCTCGAATGTGCCCGGCCCGCCGATGCCGCTGTATTTCCTCGGCGTCCGAGTCGATGGCATGTATCCGTTCGGCCCGGTCTTCCATGGCGCCGGGCTCACGATAACGGTGTTGTCCAATAACAACGACCTGGACTTCGGTTTCATCGCCTGCAAGGAGCTGGTGCCCGATATCGCGGACCTCGCCGACGCCATTCCCGGCGTGGTCGACGAATTGCTCACTGCGGCACGCACACTGGGCTGATCACACCGCCCTGTTCGCCATCGCCGCCGAACAGTGGCGCGCCCGGTCAACCGGCGCGAATTCACTCCCCCGCCGCAGCCTGGCCCGTGCTCAACCGGGCGGCCACCGCGGCGCATCCCTCCAGCAGTACCGGCACGAAGCGGTCGGCCTCGAGCACGCAGGACGCGTGACCGGCCTTGACCAGATGAATACTCGCCCCGGGAATCATGGTCGCCATCTCCAACTGCCGATACACCGGTATAGCCCGGTCGCGGGTGGTGATCACGACGGCGGTCGGCATCGGTAGCGTGGCGAGCCAACCCGTGGCATCGAATCGCCCGACCTCGGCGAGCACCGGCGCGAGCGCCCATCCGCTGGTGCTGCGGAATTCCGACAGCGCCCAGCGTGGCAGCCCGCCCGGCGCCCAAGTGTGCTCCGGCAGCTCCGGCAATCGCTCGCTGTATTGCTCGGCACGCTGGAATGCGTAGGGGCCGAGGGTATCCGCGAGAGCTCCGAAAGTCTGATGGAAGACTCGCTCGCGCAGCTTTTCCTGAAATCGGTAGGGCGTGGCACACAGCACCAGCCCGCTCACCCGATCCGGATGCCGTTGCGCGGCAAGCAGTCCGACAACGCCGCCCAGCGAATATCCCACACAGACAGCACGATCCACTCCGACAGCGTCGAGCACAGCGACGACGTCATCGGCGCAATCCGCCACGGAGAATCGCTCCGATCGGATGCCACGGCCGTGCCAGCGCTGATCGAACACAATCACCCGGAACCGCTCGGCCAATGCGTCGAGTGCCGGAAACCAGGTCAGGTAGCCGGTGCAGGCCGTCGCGTGCAGCAAAACCAGCGTCGGCGCGCCCTCGGGCCCCGCGATGTCGACCACGTAGGTGCGACCCCGGCCCGGCAGGTCCACGAGCCGGCCGCCGGGCACCTCGGCGATATCAGGAACCCGTGAATGGGGACCGAGCCGTCGCAGCACGCCACCGCGCTTCGGGTATGTCACCACAAGCCTCCCGCAACATGGCACACACGGACCAGAACTAGAACACGTTCTATATAGATGATGCCACATGTCAGGTCTGCTCACCCCATACTTCTGTAACGTGTTGCAGCAGGTTGTCGAGCCTCGGCGACAGACGAGAGACGGAGGTGCCGTGATGGGGCGGTTGACCGGCAAGGTGGCGTTGATCAGCGGCGCGGCACGCGGCATGGGCGCCGCACATGCTAAGGCATTCGTGGCACAGGATGCTCGCGTCGTGCTCGGTGACATTCTCGACGACGAGGGCGCGACGCTCGCCGAGGAGTTGGGCGATAGCGCCGCCTATACGCACCTGGATGTGCGCGAGCCGCAGCAATGGCGCGACGCGGTCGCCATGGCAGTCGACAAATTCGGCTCGCTGAACGTCTTGGTGAACAATGCGGGCATCGTCAACGGCAATCTGCTCACCGAATTCGAACTGTCCGAGTGGCAGCGGATCATCGACATCAACCTCACCGGCACGTTCCTCGGCATGCAGGCCGCGACGCCCGCCATGATCGAGGCGGGCGGCGGTTCGGTCGTCAATATCTCGTCGGTGGAGGGCCTGCGCGGCAGCCCCGGGCTGCACGGCTACACCGCTACCAAATTCGCGGTCCGCGGCCTCACCAAGTCCACCGCACTCGAGTTGGCGCAGCATGGAATTCGCGTGAATTCCGTACACCCCGGCCTGATCCGCACTCCGATGACCGAGGGAATTCCCGAGGACTTCCTACAGATCGCATTGGGGCGCGCCGCCGAACCTTCGGAGGTTTCGTCACTGGTGACCTATCTCGCGAGCGACGAATCCTCATACTCCACGGGTGCCGAATTCGTTATCGACGGCGGACTCACTATCGGAGTGCCACACAAAACCGTGTGATAGGGAATTCCGTGGCGTCGCGGTCTCGGCTGCGATGCGCAGCACAGTCCGGGCGGCACGCTACACCAACGCCGCCAACACCGGCAGTAGCGCAAGCGCAAGGCAGGCAATGATGTTGACCCATTTGCCAGCCAAGAGCACGGCGGCGAATTCACGCAGGATCGCGCTGGGCAGGTAATACAGCGCCGTTTTCGAGCCGACCACCTCCGCGTCGAGATCCAGACGGCGGGCCAGAATCGCCGTGCGCAGAATGTGAAAATTACTGGTTACCAACACCATCCGCATATCGGAACCGCGCCGGTGTAGTAGATCCCTGGTGTACATGAGGTTTTCACGAGTGGTTGTCGATCGGTCTTCCAGCACCACCGCCTCACTGGGCACACCCTTGCCGAGCAGGTATCCCGCCATGGCCGAGGCTTCCGAGACCGCTTCGCCGGAACCCTTACCGCCGCTGGTGATCAGCAGCGGCCTGCGCCCGGCAATGACCTCGGCACCATAGACCTCGACCGCACGATCCAGCCTGCTCGCCAACAACGGCGATACCCTATCCCCCCTGAGACGGGAACCGTGCACCACGATCGCGTCCATACCCGCTCTGTATGGCAACCAGCCATAGAACAGCGAATACAGCAAAAAGGCCACGAATACGAAACCGATGTAGCTGATCACCGCGACCACCGACGCGCAGGCCACAACGAGCACCGGATGCTCGGTGAGAACGGCAATGACGAGCAGGACATAAGGCCCAAGGACTGCGAGACCAAGCCCCACCGAGAGCAGATGCGCGATCCGTAATCCCTCGCGTCGCATCATCTGCACACCGTTGGCCACCAACAGACCGGCGACTACCAAAACGAGCAACGGCGCGAGTACGAGCAGCAATCCGACCAGCAGCACCGGCAATTCACCTGTCGCGCTCGAGTCGAGCGCCCACACTCCGGCGAACAGCAGGCCAAGCAATAACAGGACGCCATTGCCCAGCCGCCGCCGGTCCTTGCGGAAACGCAGCGCGAAAACCGCCAGGAAGCCCAATCCGATAATGAGCATGATCACCCGGCCACGGTAACCGGCGACAGATTGAATGCATTGTCCGGACATATGCCGCAACCCGCGGCTCGCCGGATGATTGCCCGATGATTGCGGTGACCGTGTCGTGGCGCAAGACTGGAGGGATGACAGCCGCCACTCTCCTACCTACCACGACCGCCGATGCGGGCCGGGCGGCGCGACAACGGGTCCCGCGCTCCGCGCTCGGCGTGTGGAACGCTCCCCCCGGCCGCCTCGACCCGATCTCGATACTCGAGCGACAGGCCGCGACGCGCGTGCCCGAACTCGTGCCCATCCGCTACGCGCGGATGGCGGCGGGACAGTTTCCCTTTCTGCGTGGTGCGCCCGCGATCATGGCGGCCGACCTGGCCGACTCACCTGATACCGGATTGACTGTGCAGCTGTGCGGCGATGCGCACCTGTCGAACTTCGGAGTGTTCGCATCACCGGAACGCTCGCTGGTATTCGACGTCAACGACTTCGACGAGACCCTGCCCGGCCCCTTCGAATGGGATGTCAAGCGGCTGGTCGCCAGCATCGCGGTAGCCGCTCGCGCCAATGGCTACGCCGATACCGATGCCGAGCAGTGTACGCACGATGCCGCGCGCGCCTATCGCGAGTCGATGGACCGGCTGGCCGGACTCGATGAGCTCAGCGTCTGGTATGCGCAGATCGACGCCGCCCAGGTGGCCGCGCTGGCGCGTAAACCCAAGCAGCGCAAGGGTGTCGAGAAGGCGCTCACCAAAGCGAGGTCGAGTAACAGCCTGCAGGCCCTCGGTAAACTCACCGAGACCGGGCCCGACGGCACGCCACGCATCCGCAACCGTCCTCCGCTGCTGATGCCGGTCGAAGAGGTGGACACGGTGGCTCTCGACCACGTGTTCGCCGACTATCGCCGGACACTGCCCGAGGAACGCCGGATCCTGCTGGAACGCCACAACATCGTCGATTTCGCGCGCAAGGTGGTCGGCGTCGGCAGCGTCGGTACCCGCTGTTTCGTCGTGCTGCTGGCCGGACGCGAGCATGGCAATCCACTCTTCCTTCAGCTGAAGGAGGCCGAGGCGTCGGTGCTGGCATCGCACACCCGGCGCAGCAAATTCCGGCACCACGGGCATCGAGTTGTCAACGGGCAACGACTGATCCAGGCCGCGAGCGATATCTTCCTCGGCTGGGCGACCGGACCAGAGAAGCGCACCTTCTATGTGCGGCAGCTGCGTGACATGAAGGGCTCGGCCGACATCGCGAACATGAGCCGCTCGAAATTGCGCGCCTACTCCGAGTTATGCGGGCTCACCCTCGCCCGCGCGCACGCACGCACCGGTGACCGTGTCGCCATCGCTGCCTACCTCGGCACCGGGGAAACCTTCGACCGGGCCATGGGTGAGTTCGCCATCGCCTATGCCGACCAGACCATCGTCGACCACAATGCCCTGCTCGCGGCGATCGAATCGGGGCGGATCACCGCGGCCGATTAGCAGCGATCATTTCCGCTGACGCTGTTCGACGACCCAGCGGGTGACGTCCTCGGGCGAGGCGTCGTCGCCGAGAATATTGTCGACGACGACCCGCCCCACGCACGCCGCGCGCAGTACCCGGTCGGCGACGGCCTCCAGATCGTCGCCCCACGGTAGAAAGGGTTTCGCGATCAGCAGCGACGCGATGCCGTGCGCGCTCGACCACAGTTGCAACACCACCGGCACTGGGTCGCCCTCGTCGATCAACCCGGCGGCCATGCAATCACTCACCGCCGCGGCGAAATACACGAAAGCGCCGCTGCCGAGCACCTGATCGACCGCGCCCGCGATCTCACCGGGGGCGGTGGCCAGTCGGTACTGCTCGGGATGCTCGAGTGCGAAACGCACGTAGGCGAGACCGGCTTGGCGGAGCCGCTCCATCGGCGCGACCGTGGCGTCGGTGGCGGCGCGCATCGCGGCTTCCAGGTCTTCGAAAACCTTCGCGACCACAGCCTCGATGAGCTGGTCCTTATCCGAGAAATGCCGATAGATCGAAGGCGCACTGACCCCGACCATCTTGCTGATTTCGCGGATGGAGACCGCGTCGACCCGGCCCGTGCGCGCCAGCAATTCCGCGGTGGCGGCAAGGATTTCGGCACGCAGTTGCGCGCCGGACCCACGGGCCGAGCGTTCTCGGCGAGCAAGATTCATGGGCGTCCCGTCAAGACGGGTTCATCGACACCGGGCACTGCCGACTCCTCATGCAATCCGATTTTCGCGTGCAAACGGGCCAACGGCGCCGGCGCCCACCAGTTCGCCGTGCCCATCAACCGCATCAGCGCGGGGGCCAGCAGACCACGGATCAGCGTCGCGTCCGTGAGCACCGTCAAAGTCAGTCCGAGGCCGAGCATCTGAATGAACGATACCTTCGAGGTAACCATGGCAGCCATCACGATGGCCATCAATACCGCCGCCGCGGTGAAGATTCGGCCGGTCCGTGCCACACCGATCGCGACCGCGCGGGTGTTGTCGGCCGCGGTACGCCCGGTGGCCAGCCACTCCTCGCGGATGCGTGAGAGCAGGAACACCTCGTAGTCCATCGACATACCGAAGGCCAGGCAGAACATCAGGATCGGCATCGTCGGCACCAGATAACCGGTCGCGGAACTACCGAGCACGCCCGAGAGGTGTCCCTCCTGGAAGATCCACACCATCGCACCGAAAGCGGCGGTCAGCGAAAGTGTATTGAGAGCAAGCGCTTTCAATGGCAGCAGGACGCTGCCGGTAAACAGGAACAGCACCACGAAGGTGGCCAGCGCGATCAGCGCGCCCGCCAGCGGGATCCGTGCACTGAGCGCGTCGAGGGCGTCCACATTGGTCGCTGCGGCGCCACCGAACAGTGCGGGCCCCGGGCTCGGGACGGCGCGCAACTGCGCCACCTGTGTCTTGCCCGCCTGCGTGAATGGATCGACTGTCGTTGCGACAGTGAGGAATGCGCCGGTGTTGTTCGACATCGGCGGCGGCCCCGCGGATACCTTCAGCCCGCCGGAATACGCGCCGACACCCGAGAGCACCCCGGCGACACCGTCCACCTTCGACAGTGCGGCAGCGTAATCGCCGAGCGTCACGGCGCTGCCCTGATAACCGTCCAGCACGATGGTGGTGTTGGTTGCGGCGTTCGCGGTGAAGTCGTTGCGCAGCGCGTCGCCGACGTCGCGACTGGTCGCGCCCGCGTTGGCATTGAGCACCCGATCGTCCGGGTAACCGAATTTCATGGACAGGAACGGGGATCCGATCGCCAACAGCAGCACGATGATCGCGATGGCAACCGGCGCGGCGTGGCGCATGACCCGGCTCACCAGTCGATACCAGAACGTCTGCTCGACCGCGACTTCCGCGCGCGGCGGCCGGCCGAGCAAGCGTCCCAATGGCTTTCGCAGATCGGCCGCGTTCACCTTCGGCCCGAGCACCATCAAGAGGGCGGGCAGGATAACGATCGAGGCCGCCGCTGCGGCGACGACAACCGCGACGCCCGCATAGGCAAACGATTTCAGGAAGTACAGGTTGAATACGCCCAGCGCCGCGACCGACAGGGCCACGGTCAGCGCCGAGTAGAGCACCGTGCGTCCTGCCGTCTGCACCGCTCGCACCACCGCCGCCTCGACATCGAGACCGTTGGCGAGCTCCTCGCGGTAGCGGCTGACGATGAACAGGCTGTAGTCGATGGCAAGCGCGAGGCCGAGCGCAGTCGTCATATTCAGCGCGAAGATGGACACATCGGTGAACACCGTCAACGTGCGCAGGATCGCGAGCGTGGTCAGGATGGCGAAGATGCCGACGGCCAGCGGCAAGAGTGCGGCCACCAGGCTGCCGAACACCAGGACCAGCACTATGAATGTCAGCGGTATCGCCACGCCTTCGGCGACCGCGAGATCGTGGGTGATCTGCTCGTTCACCTCGTTGTAGACCGAGCTCAACCCACCCTGGTCGACGGTGACGCCGTCGGCGGTCCCGGTGACCTGCTTCGCGATATCACCGGCCACCTGCTGCGCCGCGGTCTCTTCCCCGGTGATGTAACCGAGCACCAGCGCGCTTTTGCCGTCCTTGCTGCGCAATGCGGTGGACAGCGGCGGTGGCACGCTCCAGTACGACTGGACGCCGATCACGTCCACCCGCGCACGCAGGGTATCGACCAACCGCGCACCGGCAGCCTGCGCGGCGGGACTGTCGGCGCCCGCGTCCGCGCTCACCAACAGGATGAGGTTCGGTTCGGCACCACCGAAATTGTCGGCGATCAGCCGCGAAACCTGCGTCGACTCGGCGTCATCGGAAGTGAACCCGCCCGTTTTCATATGTGAGGTCGCCGCGGCGCCGAACACTCCACACAACACCGCGAGCAGGACTGCGGCGAGCAGGATGGTGCGCGGATGCCGGGTGGCCAAGTGTGCGATCCGGACGAGCATGAGCAACTCCCCTTGTTCGACTGCTCTCGATCTAACAGAGTTAGCGTAACGCCGTTAACTTAACTTGAACAGGGCCGCCCTCCGCAAATCAGTCAGCCACATCGCCGGGGCGGCGCGTTGAGTCGATTCACTCCTCGCGTTCCATCGATGTTCCGCCGCATTGGCAGCAATGGCGGCTCGACTCACCCGCACCGAGCGGCATCGCCAGTGCGATCACCACAGCAGCGCTTCACTGAAATAACCTGTGCACCAATACATTTCACATCAACACAAGGATCACCGCAGATCCGAAGCAGCACCGGCGGGCACCTACCCGAGGTACGCGACGATCGCGGCGGCAATCGAGTCCGCGAATCTGATCCGCCCTTCCGGGGATTCGAGCAGCGCGGCATCGCCCGGATCGCGCATGTTGCCGCATTCCACCAGTGCCGTCGGCCGCTGCGAGAAGTTGAGACCGGCCAGGTCCGCGCGCGGATTCAGCCCGCCGGATCCAACGTAGGTCGAGGTAGTGAAACCGGAACCGACCATCGTGTCGCGCAACATTGTGGCCAACCGCACCGATGGTTCCTCCTGCGCCGGGTTCAGCGGCGGTGACGAATAGGCGACGTGGAATCCATGCGCACCCGCAGCGGCGCCGTCGGCGTGAATCGAGACGACTGCCGCCGCGCCACTGCGGTTTCCTATCGCCGCGCGTTCGTCGATACATGGCCCGACACCCGCATCGTCAGGACGCGTCAGCACCACCCGAATCCCCCGTGCCGCAAGAGCATCGCGCACTAACGCCGCGACCTCCCAATTGAACTCGTGCTCCGAGTACCCGCTGGTCGCCGACGTCCCCGTGGTATTACACGGCTTGGCATTCCCCCGGCCATCCGCCACCGCCCGATTGATCACCTCGGGATGTGCACCATTGCCACCGTTGTGCCCCGGATCCAGCACCACCACCCGCTCATCAGCCACAGGCACCGCCGAGGGTGGCGAGGTTTCCGCCGTCGCCGAGGAACCGGACGCCGACGGGGAACCGGAAGTCCGCGCACCCGGCGTCGAGCGCGCCGAATCATGCGCACACCCACCGAGCACCATGCCCCAAGCACAGATCCCAGCAGCTACCTTCCAGTATCGCGAACCCACATGGCCACAGTGCCACAAAATCAATCGCGGCCGCAGCGTCTAACGCGCCGGGGCCGCGCTGGACTCCAGCGCTCGTAGGTGATTCGGCGGCCCGACCGTCACCAGCCCTTATCGGTGGCTCTGTGTTCGGTGGCGGCACGGTCGACTTCTTCGACATCGGTGAAGGTCATCGCATCCGATTCGGGCGGTACTTGTTCCGGCTTCGGCGGGGTGAGCGGTACCGGCGGGGGTTGCGGGATGCGTTCGCCCAGGTCGGGCATTCCTTCGATGAGGTCGGAAAGTTTCGGCAGGCGGCCGCTTATTCGGCGCAGCGGGTCGGTGAGCAGGCTGCCCTGGTGCGCGACATCGGCGGCGGCCGCTTGGGCTGCGGCGGTGACGGCACGAGCGAGCTGTCCGGCGGAAAGTCCCGCGATATCGGTGAATCGAGTTTCGATGACGGTGCCATCGGCGTTGACGGTGATCGTCACACGTTTACCCAGTTCGGTAGCGGTCGCGGTGAGTTGGGCGCGCTGACGCTGCAGATCGGCTATTCCGCGCATCTGACCATCGAATTCGTCGATCAACGCGGCCAATTCGTCTTTCGCGTATTCGTTGGACATACGCGTCAGCGGAAGTCGTCGGTATTCGCTTGTTCCTGGTCTGCCAGCGAGCGCCCGGATCGCGTCTGGGTCTCGGAGTGATGACCGGTGCTGCCCGCGAGATTCGCGGTGATCTTGGCCAGGTTCGCGCGAGCGGCCCGGTAGCCGTCGTTGCTTTGCCCGTCCGCGAACTGTTGTCCGTAGCGGTCATCGCCCCATGGTGTGCCGAGAGAATTCAGCGTTGCTTCCAGTGTGGTCAGCGCTGCGGCGATGCCGTCTTGTACCTGTGCGGTCTTACCAGCCGCCTGCCGGACCAGTTCCGGATTTACCTCGACCTTGTCACCCATGATGACCTCGCCTCCCCGCTCGATCGTCGCTCTTCCAAAGGTAGCGCCTCGCAGTGACGGACGGCAACGGTCTGTGCACGACACGGAGATAGTGCCGTCGCCTGCGGATTTCCGAGTTGCGGTGCGATGGTTGATGATCCGTTGATCCTGTGTCACCCTGGTTGGAAGGTGCTGCGGCGCTGGGTGCTTCAGGGGTGGCGAGTGCCGCATCAACGTCAGCGGGCTCAGACGTTTCCAGGGGGATCCCATGGGATTTCGGGGAATTCGCGTAACTGTCGGGAGCGCGCGCCGAATCAGGTTCGCGCGATGACCATCTGGCGCCCGCCCCTTGCTGATCAGCTCGGTTGGCTCGTCGGCATGGAATGGCCCGATGGCGACGAGGACAAGGTTTGGGCGCTCGCCGACGCGTGGCGGGCGGCGGGGAAATCGCTGACCGCGATCAATCCCGATATCGATACGGCGATCTCGGCAACCCGCTCCGCCTATCCGACCGGTGACGGCGGGCAGGCGATGATCACGCAGTTGCAGAACCTGCGGTCGGGCGAGGGTTCGCTCGATGAGCTGGTGAATTGGTTCGAAAGGACCGCTGGCTCGGCGGATGAGACCGGCAACGAGATCGAATACACCAAGCTGATGTTCCACTCGACGCTGATCTTGCTGGCGGCCGAGATCGCGGCGGCCTGGATCTTCCCGCCGACCGCGCCCGCGGCCGAGGCCGCTGCCGTCGCGTCCACTCGCGTAGGGGTGCGGTTGCTGGTCAGGCGGTTGATCACCGCACTCGGCGAGAAGGCGGGCAGGCTGATCGGTGCCACGGTGTTGCGGGGCATGATCCGTCACTTCGGGTTGTCGATCGTCTTGCCGGTGCTGCAAGACCTCGGTATCCAGAGCTGGCAAAGCGTGGCGGGCCGCCGCGACGGTGTCGATTGGGGCCGGGTCGGAGTGACCGCCCTGTCCTCGACGGTCGGCGCGGTCACCGCGATGCCGCTCGGCATCGGCGCGGGCGCGTTGACCAGCAAACTCACCCGAGGATTGAACGAACGGCTGGGGCGCACGATCACTGCGGGTGTCGCGGGCGGGGTCGGTGGCACGGCGGCGGGACTCAGCGGGTGGTTCGCCAGCGCCGCGGTGACCGGCAACTGGGATTTCGATCCTCGCGTCCTCACCTCGGGCGCGCTCAGCGGCGCGCTCCCGGTCAGCGCCGGTGCCGCCCGCTCACATTCGGCACCCCATGTCGGCAGCGCACCCGTCGGCGACGGCAGCAGCCCGAACCCCTACGCGGGCAATGGATCCGGGCCCCACACCGGCGCAGGCGGCGATCCGCCGGTCGGCCACGACGTGAGCGTGCACTCCGGAGACGACACCGGAGCACCACAGCACACCGGAACCGCGGGAAACGGTGACGGACCAAATAGCGCGCCGGTACATCCGGCGGCCAGCAACGAACACGCGCCAACACCCACCGGCGACGCGACACCATCGAACGGCGAGCACCGCGCCGGTGATCCAACGACGGCTGGGCATCCTACCGGCGACGGCACCCAGGTGGGTGACCACGGCGGCGGCGGCACGGAGCGGCCGATTTCCGCGCACCCCGATACAACCGCCACCGTCCACAATGACCAGCCCATCGCTAATACCGTTGTGGCCGACGGGAGTTCACCGGCGCCTACTCAGCACCCCGAAGCTACCGGCCACCCCGTCGGCGACCTATCCGGCACCGTGCATCCAACCCCGGAACCCGCCACGACACCGCTCGCCGAATCCCACAACGAAACCCCTGAACCCGCACTACCCCACACCGAAACCACACCGACCGACAACGGGCAACCAACCACTCCACATACCGAAACCCCCGAACCCGCCACGCCGACCCCCGCCGACAACGGACAACCAACAACGCCTCACACTTCGACCCCCGACCCCGCGAACACCCCTGACGCCCACCATGTCCCGCCGACCGAACCCGCCACAGTCGCGCGACCACACGAAGGCGTCACAGACCCCACCCACCCGACATCGAGCCGCGAAATCCCCACCGCGACAAACGAACACCGACCACCCGCTACGGTCGCCGACTCCGCTGCTACCACACACCCCTCGCCCGCTCGGACCCCAGAATCCGCACATCCGACAACCCCACACAACACACCCGAACCCCGCACCGCCACTACACCGCGGCAACCCGAGACCCAGGCCCCACACCGCGACCCGGCCACCACCCTCAAACCATCCACCCCCAAACCGCCCATCGACACCCGAGCCGGCGACCCCACCCGATCGGCGGGGCTGCCCACCTCCCACGACCGCAATTCACCGGTAACCGCGCGCTCCACCGGCACCGAATCCGCGACCCCACGCGACGGATCGGCCGCCGAATCCGGCCATCCGTCAGCGAAAACCGAATCGACGCACCCCGACGGCCGCAACACCGAGCCCAAGCCTCGCCCGGACACCACGCCTGACCGCCCCGGGCGCGACCACGATCCATCGCGTCCTACCCGGGCCGACAACCGCGAACCGCAGCGACAGTCCCCGCACCGTGATCCGCAACCCGCCCCACGCACGCCGCGCGACGCCGGCGCACCTCTCGATCGAAATGCCGATCCCGTTGGGCAACAAAAGGACTCCCCCACCGACCGAACCCCGACCCCGAAACGCGAGCAGGCTCCCGACACACATCCCACTGACCGCACCCAAGCCCACGAAGCTCTGGCAAAGCACGAACGTATGGGCTCGGGCGCTATGCGGGGCGATGACCCGACCCCGGAGACCATCCACCACGGCACGGTCCGAATGGAGGATCATCCCGACTTCGCAAGTCTCCAGGCCGAACTGGAAGCGGTGGGATATCCGCTCGAGGTCATAGCGGATGGCCCGAAGGCATACCCTCGTGCGGAACGAATAGAAATCGTCGACCGGGTCGGAAACACCCTTCGAGTCGAACAGCGCGTGGTCGCCGTCGAGAATATGCGCTTCCTCGATCTCGAGCATGAGGTCGGCCATGTCCGGCAGCTTCTCGAACGCTTCGGCACCAACCCGCCGTGCACTGAACGGTGGCTGGAACGACCTAACGGGGTCCTCAAAAAGATCGACAATGCAACCGGTTTACTGAGCAAGAAATATGACTCAATCGTGGAGTTTCATAATCGGTTGCAGGAGTACAATCGACTGGCCGATCGTGGCGTACCTCGAGAGATCCTCAGCGAACACGCGAACGGTGTGCATCATTGGTATAACGAGTTCCGTGATGCGGTAGATAGTCCGTATAGCGACAAGCTGAACAAATGGGCAATCTGGGCCAATGAACACTTCCCGGACATACCCGAACTCAGCAGCACGTATCGAGACCACGGCAACCTACTCATCCGAGAGAGGGCGCGATGAAGCTGTCGTACGACCACGATTTTCGCGTCAGCGTCCAACCAGAGATCTGGGAGAACGAGGACGAGGACGCTCACCTGTACGAGGGAATATATGTTGTCGATCTGAATGCCACGGTCAAGATTGCATTCGTCCCGGACGTATCAGGGCTCAGCCGCCCATGGAGTTTTCACATTCCCGATGAGGACACCCCTTTTACGTCTACGACCGAAGCACGTCTCTTCAAATTGCTGACCTCTCGATATTCGGTCACCCCCGATGACCAGCGCAACGGCAGCACGGAGCAGATTCAATTGCTACCGCGTTTCGCCCCACCCGAGTTTCAAGACTTGCTGGGCCCCGACGACCTACCCGACCAGGGAATCCTGTGGTATGTAGGTACCGATCAATGGCCAGATTTGGCCGCCGAGCTGCAAGAACTCACCGACCATACCTACGGCTCACGATTCGTGCGCCATTCGGCACTCGGAAACTCCCCCCTCGCAAACTTTCTGAACACCCGCTTCCTCCGGTCGGAGGAACTCGCGCTCGACGACCTCCGGGTGATCGGCCGAGCGTGACAACAGCGTTGCCGAGGACGTCGGTACGGTGATCTGACACGTCGACGCCGGGCCAGGAGTCGGGCCCGGCTGTCGCGGCTGGATCAGCTCAGGTGGTGTACCTCTTGAAGTCCGTAGACCGGAGTCTGGATCCCCTCGTAGCGCGCCTTCAATTGCAGTGCGAGATATAACGAATAGTGCCGGGATTGATGCAGGTTGCCGCCGTGGAACCATAGTCCCCGCTGCTGCGTCGGCTTCCACATATTGCGCAGCTCGCCCTCCCACGGGCCCGGGTCCTTGGTGGTGTCGGAACCGAATCCCCAGCATTTGCCGACTTTGTCGGCGACATCCTGGCCGATGAGGTCGGCGGCCCAGCCGTTCATCGAGCCGTAACCCGTTGCGTAGACGACGAGTTCGGCAGGCAACTCCGTGCCGTCGGCGAGGATCACGCTGTGCTCGGTGAGCTCGCGAACCTGACCGTGTGCCAGCTTGATATCGCCGTTGGCGACGAGTTCAGCGGCGCCGACGTCGATGTAGTATCCCGACCCTCGGCGCAAATACTTCATGAACAGCCCGGAATCGTCGTCACCGAAGTCGAGGTCGAAACCGGCGCCTTCGAGCCGTTTGTAGAAGTCGTCGTCGCGGCTGCGAATAGCGTCGTAAACCGGAATCTGGAACTCGTGCATGATCCGGTACGGGAGCGAGGCGAAGGTGAGATCGGCCTTCTGCGTGGTCATTCCGGCCGCCAACGCACGCTCGGAATACAGGTCGCCGAGACCGATTTCCATCAGCGAGTCCGATTTGACGATGTGGGTCGAGGACCGCTGCACCATGGTGACGTCCGCGCCCGCCTCCCACAGCGCCGCACAAATATCGTGGGCGGAGTTGTTCGCACCGATCACTACCGCGCGTTTACCCGCGTACCGGTCGGGGCCGGGATGGCGGCTCGAGTGATGCTGGTCGCCCTGAAAGCGTTCCATGCCAGGGAAATTCGGCACGTTCGGTTTGCCGGACATGCCGGTGGCCAGCACCAGGTGCTCGGGGCGCAGCACGATCGTCTCGCCGTCACGCTCGACGCCGACGGTCCACTCCTCGGCGAGTTCGTCGTAGTAGGCCGAGGTGCAGGTCGTCTTCGACCAGTACGGGACCTCCATCACCTTGGTGTACATCTCCAGCCAGTCACCGATCTTGTCCTTCGGCGCGAATACCGGCCAGTTGTCCGGGAACGGCAGATACGGCAGGTGGTCGTACCAGACCGGGTCGTGCAGGCACAGCGACTTGTAGCGCTTGCGCCACTGGTCACCCGGCCGGTCGTGCTTGTCGATCACCAACGCGGGCACTCCCAACTGCCGCATCCGCGCGCCGAGCGCGATCCCGCCCTGTCCGCCGCCGACGATCAGCACATAGGGCTGACGGGTGTGGCCGAGTTCGTGCTCCTCGAGCGCGCGTTGCTCGGACCAGGTGACGCGATCGGGGTCGGCGCCGTGCCGCGCGCCTTTGGGGCGACGAAAGCCTTTGCCCTCCTCGAAGCCCTTCAGTTCCTGCATGGTGGTCAGCAATGTCCACGCACCCTCATCGTTGAGGCGCAGGTGCCCGACGCCGCGGCCGACCGCGGTTTCGAAACCGATCCAGGCGCTGACGACGCCGTCTGCCTCGGTCGGCGTTTCGGTGGTGTGGAATCCGGCGGGATCGGTGTCGGCGAGTCGCTCCCGGAGCATGTCGGCGACACCGCCGCGGCCCTCGACGGTCTTGATATTCCAGGTGAACGCGATGAGGTCGCGCCAGAAACTGTCGGTGGCGAACATGCCTGCGGCGGCCTCGATATCGCGGGCGGCGAGTGCGGATTCGAAGTCGGCCAGCCACGAATCGACGCGCTGCTGTGGTCCGACGGCGTCCGATCCGGGTAGCTGGGGATCGAGTGTCTGGGTCATCGAATTCTCCTCCTAAGAATCTGTGACCTAGAGCACACGCCATTCGGACCGGGTGCCACAATCGTTGCAGCGCGTTGCAACGAGGTCTGAGCTAATCCCACGCAGTGCGCCTATAACCCGGCATATGCTCCCGGGATCGCACGGACGAGGGATGGAGATCGTGGGCGACTTCAACGCGATCGAACCCGGCACCGACCTGTCCCGCTACGCACGCGACCTGGTCCGGATGCACGATGCGGTGATCGGTGGCGGTCTTTCCCCGCTGCGACCGCGCGCGATAGTGGCCCGCTCCTGGTCGCGAGTGCTGGCCGCCGGGTTGAATCCCGAACACGCGAATACGCGGGCGGTGCTCGACATCGACGAGATCGAACGTCGTCGCCGCGATTCCCATCTGGCCGAGGTGGTCGGCGAGCTCACTCAGGTGGTGTCCGGCGTCGCGGACGCGTCGCAGCTGATGATGGTGGTGACCGACGCCGACGGGGTCGTGCTGTGGCGGCACGGTTCGGCGAAGGTGCGCGGCCGCGCGGATTCGCTGGGTTTTCGCGAAGGCGCGGACTGGACCGAACAGACGGTCGGCACCAATGCGATAGGCACGGCGCTGACGGAAGCCGCACCGGTGCAACTGTTTTCGGGCGAACACTTCGAGCAGCACCAGCATCCGTGGTACTGCACCGCGGCCCCCATCCACGACCCACGCAGCGGTGAACTGCTCGGCATCGTCGATATCAGCGGGCCCGCGATGACCCTGCATCCCACTATCGCCGCACTGGTCGCCACGGCGGTGCGGATGGCCGAGGCCCAACTATGGCGCCATCACGAGAACCGGCTCGAACGGCTGCGCACCACAGCGGGACCGACACTCGCCGCGTTGACGGGGCCCGCGTTACTCGTCGACGAACACGGCTGGGTCGCCCAGGCGTCGGGCATCGCCGCCACCCGCCGCATCGCGGTTCCACGGCCCGAGCGGACACTGAATATCCCCGGACTCGGCATGTGTGCCGCCGAGCAATTGCCCGGCGGCTGGCTGATCCGGCCGCATTCACCCACAACCCTCATTCGCTTGGAACTCGATCTATCCGGTTCACCGACGATCGCCGTCACCGGACCCGAATCCGGTTGGCGCAGTGCGCTGTCCACCCGGCACGCGGAGATCCTGTTGTTGCTGCATCTGTGTGGCAGCAACGGCATGTCGGTCACCGAGTTGAGCAACGCCGTCTACGGCGACCCGGACCACGCGGTCGCCGTGCGCGCCGAGGTATCGCGCCTACGGCGGGTCCTCGGCTCGGTACTCGACAGTCGCCCCTACCGCTTCACCGAATCCGCCCGGCTCACGCTCCAGCTGGGCGCCGACCGCCTCGCCGACTGCGATTTCGTCCGCAGAGCCACCAGCCCCGCCTTGCGCGCATTGACCGATATCAACACCGACACCACATAATTGGCCGAAGGATGTGGCCCACGAGTGCGAACGAAGGTGGTGCGCCCGCAGTATGCTCGCCCGATTCCGGCCGCTGTCGGCGATGGGCGAGGCATGATGGAAACAGCAGAAGATTGCGATCTGGACAAGACACAGGATCCACTAGATGGCACAACGCCGTACCCTCTCCCAGCAGCGCGCGGCACTGGAAGAAGAATGGGCCCGACTGGTACCTGCCCCGGCGACTTCCGAAACGGCACCGGGCGGAACGTCCGCACTGCGTAACGAGGTCGCACAGTCGTGGCTGCGTTCACTTCGTACCGTCGATCCGACTCGCGATTGCGCACCGGGCGCCGATTCCGACGACGTCGGCCCGCGCTGGGCCGATTCCCCGCTGCGCGCTCCGGTTGTCGAGCTGACCGATCAACTGCACAGCATCGCCGACGCGGGCTATGTCGCCGCGGTCACCGACGAGTCCGGCACAATCCTGTGGTCCTATGGCGGGCCCGTCATGCGGCGGCGCGCCGAGCGGGTCAATTTCGCGCCCGGTGGTCGCTGGGACGAGGCCCATATGGGCACGAACGCGCTGTCGCTGGCATTGCGAACCGACCAGCCCCATACCGTGTTCTCCGCGGAACACTTGGTCGCCGCCCTGCACGGTTGGGTCTGCTATTGCGCGCCGATCCGTGCGGCCGACGGCCGCCAGCTCGGCGTCCTTGATCTGTCCACCACCTGGAATCGCTCGCATCCGCTGGCCATGTCGACGGCTCGGACCCTGGTGACCGCAATCGAGAGCAAACTGCGCAACAATCTGCCCGCCGCAACCGGCGTCCGATTGACGTGTCTGGGCAGCGCGCGCTTGAGCCGCGACGGCAGTCCGGTGCGGCTGCGCCCACGACAGCTGGAGATTTTGGCGCTGCTCGCGCTCGAACCTGACGGCTACACCCACGAACGGCTGCATTTCGCCGTATACGGCGACCGGCCGGTCGGCTCGAGCACGCTGAAATCCGAGATGTCGTATCTGCGACGCGCAACCGGTAGCGATATCGCACCGCGGGTATACCAGCTGGTCAGCCCGCTGTCGTGTGATGCCGTGGACGTACTCGCGGCGCTCGAGGCCGGTGATACGAGCACGGCTGTCGAGCTCTATCGCGGACCGTTGCTGCCCGGCTCGGACACCCCGGGGATCGTCGAGTGGCGTGAGTATCTCGAGGTCGGCATGCGTACCGCCGTGCTGGCCAGCCTTGACCCCGAGCATGCGCTGCGCTACGGCGAACGTGCACCCGACGACATCGAAGTACACGAACACGCGCTGCGACTGCTGCCAACCCGTGACGCGCGCCGCGCGGTCGCCGCGGCACGCCTGCACAGCGCGCTGCGCGGTTGACCCACCCGCGCGCCGTCAACGTTTCATCAACCCTCGGCGAGCATAGTGACTCCCGTCACGAAATAACGCCGTGTGGCATCAACGTCCGGAACTCAGCGAGGAGCTACCCGCAATGATCTACGCAAAGCCGGGAACCGAGGGCAGCATCGTCAGCTACGCCGCCCGGTACGACAACTTCATCGGCGGCCAATGGGTCGCGCCGGTCGAGGGCCGCTACTTCGAGAATCCCTCCCCCGTGGATGGTCAGACGTTTTGCGAGGTAGCACGCTCATCGGCGGCAGATATCGAACTCGCGCTCGACGCCGCGCATCAGGCCGCCGATGCCTGGGGACACACCGCTGCCACCGAACGCGCGAACATCCTCAATAAGATCGCCGACCGCATCGAGGCGAATCTCGAGCCGCTGGCCGTCGCCGAAACCTGGGACAACGGCAAGCCTGTGCGTGAAACCCTCGCCGCCGACCTGCCTTTGGCCGTCGACCACTTCCGCTACTTCGCCGGTGTGCTGCGCGCGCAGGAGGGGGGCATCTCCGAAATCGACGGCGACACAATCGCATACCACTTCCATGAACCGCTCGGCGTGGTCGCGCAGATCATCCCGTGGAACTTCCCCATTCTGATGGCCACCTGGAAACTCGCACCGGCGCTGGCGGCGGGTAACTGCGTGGTACTCAAGCCCGCCGAGCAGACGCCGGCGTCGATCCTGAAGGTCGTCGAGCTCGTCGCGGATCTGCTGCCGCCCGGAGTTCTCAACGTGGTCAATGGATTCGGCGTGGAAGCGGGTAAACCGCTGGCCTCCAGCCCGCGCGTGGCGAAGGTCGCCTTCACCGGTGAGACCACCACCGGCAGGCTGATCATGCAGTACGCCAGCGAGAACATCATTCCGGTGACGCTGGAACTGGGCGGCAAGAGCCCCAATATCTTCATGCCCGACGTGATGGCCGCCGATGACGCATTCCTCGACAAAGCCGTCGAGGGCTTCGTTATGTTCGCGCTCAACCAGGGCGAGGTGTGCACCTGTCCGTCGCGCGCGCTGATCCACTCCGCCATCTACGACGAGTTCATGGCCCGCTGCATCGAACGCACCAAGGCCATTCGCAGCGGAAATCCGCTCGACGACACCACCATGATCGGCGCACAGGCCAGCAACGATCAATTCGAAAAGATCTTGTCTTACATCGACATCGGCCGTCAGGAAGGCGCCGAGGTCCTGACTGGCGGTGGTACCCGCAAGGTCGAGGAACTGCCCGACGGCTACTACATCGAGCCGACGATCTTCGCGGGCCGCAACAACATGCGGATCTTCCAGGAGGAAATCTTCGGCCCCGTCGTCTCGGTGACCACCTTCGACTCCACCGACGAGGCACTGAAGATCGCCAATGACACCCTCTACGGCCTCGGCGCGGGCGTGTGGACCCGGGATATGAACACCGCCTACCGTCTCGGCCGCGATATCAAGGCGGGCCGGGTGTGGACCAACTGCTATCACGCCTACCCCGCGCACGCCGCCTTCGGCGGATACAAGAAGTCCGGCATCGGCCGCGAGAACCACGCCATGATGCTCGAGCACTACCAGCAGACGAAGAACCTGCTGGTCAGCTACTCGCCGAACAAGCTCGGCTTCTTCTGATGCCCGCCCCCGCCGGCCGAGTCGAACTCACCGAACAAGCAGAAGCATTGCTGCGGACCTTGATTCGCCAGCACGGGGCGGTCATGTTCCACCAGTCCGGCGGGTGCTGCGACGGCAGCGCACCAATGTGCTACCCACGCGGAGAATTCCGCGTGGGTGCCTCGGACATACTGCTCGGCCATGTCGGCACCGACACACCGTTCTGGATGAGCGGCGACCAGTACGAGTACTGGAAACACACCCATCTGACGGTCGATGTGGTGCCCGGACGCGGCAGCGGATTCTCCCTGGAAGCCCCCGAAGGCATGCGCTTCCTCATCCGCTCGAGGCTGCTCACCGACGACGAGATAGACCTCCTCGCCACCCAACCACCACCACCGAACGGGGCCACGCTCGACGAACAGTGAGCGAAGGGAATCGACCTGAGGCCCGACCACCCCATCTCCTTCATCAATTCCGTTGCCAGAACACCAGATTCGTGAGCGTGGACATGAACACCGACGAGGTAGCCGTCATCACACCCCACCACCACACCAACGAACACCACCTTCACTGGTCACGCTTCCGCAGACGCAGCCAGGCCAGAGCCCGCCGCTCCCACTACAAACGCAGAGGCCACAACCCCCGGATGCGGTTGCAGTACTAAGCCGATTCGAGCAGAGGCCAGATTTCGACCGTCTCGGGGGTACGGAGGCCCTTGGCCAGTTCTACGGCTTCCTCACGATCGGCAACGTCGATCACGAACCAACCACCGAGGGTCTCCTCACCGGGGTGCGCTGGCCCTTCGGTCACGGTGGACGCCCCGTTGGTGGTCTTGCGCACGGTCACTGCGGCGACGTGCTCGGTGTCGAGGGCATCGCCACTGATCAGTTTTCCCGCCGCCGCGATCTGCCCGATCCAGCTTTCGTAGGCTGCTCGGTGGGTGTCCCGGTCGGTCTGGATCCTGTTGCGCGACTCGTCCGTCTCGAAAATCACGAGCGCGAATTTCATGGGGTTCTCTTTTCGTTCTGTGTGTCGTCTGGAAGTGCTGTTGGGCAGGCTTCCCGGGCAGCTTGCGCCCGGCCGCCCGGATTTGGATCAGGTGCCCGGCCTCGTGGTGATGCGGGCGAGCGTGCCGATCTCCAGTGCCGCCCATACGGAGCCGTCCGGACCGGCGGAGATGCCGTGAGGTTCCGAGCCGGCGGTCGGCAGCTCGTGCACGGTGATCGCCCTGTCGGGGGCGATGGAGCCGACACGGTTGGTGGCCCACTCGGTGAACCACAGCGTCCCGGTGCTGTCGGGGGTGATGGCATGCGGCCGGCACGTGCGGTCGGGCAGCGGGAACTCGGTGATCCGGCCGTCGGGGGCGATACGCCCGATCTGCCCGGCGCCGATCTCCACGAACCAGAGCGCCCCGTCGTGGCCCGCTGCGATGCCTACCGGGGCGGCGGAGTCGGTCGGCAGGGTGTGCAGAGTGACGGCTCCGTCCATGCCGATCCGCCCGATCGCGTTGGCCTGGTTCAAGGTGAACCACATCCCGTCGTCCGGGCCTGCGGTGATCGCGGAGGGGAAGGCACCGGTGACCGGCACCGGAAACTCGGTCACATGGCCGTCGGTGGTGATCCGGCCGATCCGGTCGGCGGCGGTCTCGGTGAACCACAGCGCCCCATCCGGCCCGGCGGCGATCCCGAACGGCCCGCACTGCGCTGTGGGCAGCGCGAACTCCGTGACCTCGCCGTCGAGAGCGATCCGGCCGATGCGGTGCGCCCGGTACTCGGTGAACCACAAGGCGTCGTCCGGCCCGACAGCGATGACCGTCGGCCCGCACTCCGGATCGAGCCGGTGGGTCGAGAGCTCGCCTCCGGGCACAAACCGCCCGATGCTTCCGCCGTGGACCATGGTGAACCACAGCGCCCCGTCCGGGCCGCTGGTGAGCGAGTACGGTCCGCTGCCGGCCTCGGCGACGGCGAACTCCTCGATGAACACAGCCATTCAGGCTCTCCCTCTCTTCCTACAGCGCATGGTGGTCAACTCGACGCTTGCACGCGCGGCTCACGTCCGGCAGCTCCTCGTCCGAACGACTGTTGATCAACTGCCGGTTCCATCACGCCGGTTGTCGATACTTTCGATCTCCGCCGGGGTCCCGGCCATGATGGTGCGGGAGTGTTCGGTGACCAGCTCGACGGGCCAGTCCCACCACGCGGCGTGCAGGAGACGCTTGATGTCGTCGTCGGCGAAGCGCTGACGGATGAGCCGGGCCGGGTTGCCGCCCACGATCGTGTAGGGCGCCACGTCACTGGTGACCAAGGCGCCGGCCGCGATGATGGCACCGTCTCCGATCCGCACGCCGGGCATCACCGTCACCTGATGGCCGAACCAGACGTCGTTGCCGACGACCGTGTCACCACGACTCGGCATCGCGGTGATGATGTCCAGAGTCTGCTCGGTCCACCGGCCACCGAACATGGTGAACGGGAACGCGGACACCCCCATCGTCGGATGCTCGGCGCCGGCCATCAGGAACTTGGTGCCCGCGGCGATGGCACAGTACTTGCCGATGATCAGACGCTCCGGCCCGTAGGCATAGAGCACGTTGCGGTGTTCGAAGTCGGTGGAGCTGTCGGGATCGTCGTAATAGGTGTAGTCGCCCACGACGATCTTCGGTGAGGTGATCAACGGTCTGAGGAACACCACGCGGTCGTGCGCAGGCAGCGGGTGCACAGTGTTCGGATCGGGAGACAACGTAACGTCCTTCATCGATTGAGCCGGTGGTCCGAAAGAGGCGCTCACCCAAGGGGCTTCGGACGGCGGCAAGGGCCGTCCGGTCTGCCGGATGCGGGCCGGTACATGCCCTGCCGCAACTCGTCCTGGTAGCGGTCGGCTTCTATCCAGCCCACCGGTTCTTCCACGATCACCTCTACGACGCGTTCCAGATCGGCCTCAGTCGTGGGTCGAAACAACACGTGTTCTCCTACTGCTTGGCGTACCTGGTGACCGTCGTCCCGGTGGTGAAGACCCAGGATCCGGTCAGAGTGAAGTGGGAAGGGGCGAACGAGGTGTGGCACAGGGGATGCCGTCGCCGAATACTACTGGGTAGCGGTGGACGATCGACTCGTCGATCTCCCCAGCAACTGACCTGCCAGCACAGCGCCACCGCAGAGCCAGATACCCATGCCCGGTTCTCGCTGCAGCGCGCGGACGAACTCCTAATGTAGCGGGCGTGACGGAATCGTCCTTCTGGAACGCCCCCGCAAACGCGGACGTTGTCCGCTACGGCGAATACAACCTGACCATCATCCACCTCGGATCCCCCACAGACGCGACCGACCTTCCCGGGCATGACCCAGCCGCGGCCCGCCGGTTCGCCGAATCCTTTGGCACCATCGACACGATTCTCGAAGATCTGGGAACTGTCCCCGCGATTGATCCCGTATCCGCCGGCACCCGCGCGGACCTGGAACTGGTCCGGGTCGGCAGCTGGGGAAACATCACTGCGATCACCGACCCCGGACCGGTCCACTGCAACGGCAGCTACCCGGTCGACGAAGAAGCGGAATCCCTCGCTGAGCGCTTCCCCGCAGCCGTGATCATCGCCACGTGCACCATCGACTACAACATGACCTACGGCGCCTGGAAGATCATCCACCCCAATGGGACACGACTGTTCGCCGGCGGCTGGCACGGAGAAGACGACTGGGATTTCGAAGGATCCCCAACCGCCGTGGCCACCGCCTTCGGCATCACCGAACAGGAGCTGTCCGAAGAAAACATCGAGATGGACGACGAGGTCAACGTCTTCGACTGGGCAGGCTTGTGCGACCTTGCCTTCAAGAAGGTCGCGCCCCTCGACCACACCGATCGCACCACGTCCGTCTTCCGCGTACAGCACACCGAAGACGCCATCGGCAACATGGAAGAGATCTGGCTCGAAAACTAACAATCACCATCAATTCGCGGCGCCGGCTGGTATCCAGGGATCGGCGCGGTCGGGATCGGACACATGCGGTCGTATCGGCGATCTCGACGTCACTGCGCAGCGTCGAACCACGCCGCGACGCGGGTGATGGCGTCGCCGTCAAGTGTCAGTTCGATGAGGTCGGCTGCGTTCACCTCGAAGGCGTTGCCCGCGATGGTACGACTTTGAAACGCAGTCGCCAACGATTAGTGGGAGCCGTGCCGAGCGTTTGCCGATGCGGTGTCCAGCAGGGTTTGGGCTGCGGCTCGGGCCTGGTGGGCGGATTCCGGGGTGCCCACGATCGCCGCAGTGGTTTGGGCACCTTCGGCGAGGAGAGCGATTTGGGGTGCCAGCTCCGGTGGAGCGCCGGCCTCGGCGACCAGCCGAGCGACGTACTCGCCGAACGCGTGCTTCTGCGCCCGCACCGCGTCGTTCACCGCTGGCGAGCCCGAACTCAGCTCGCCGTAGGCGTTGATGAACGCGCACCCCCGGAAGTCCGGCGTGCGGAACCATGCGTCGAGGAAATCGAAGATCGCCAGCAACCGCTCCCGGGCGGTCATCGTCGGCCGCACGGCCGATGCCAGGCCGTCGTCCCACATGGCGGACCGGTGCCGCAGCACCGCCATGATCAGGTCGTCCTTCGAACCGAACAGCGAATAGATGCGCTTGAGCGAGACGCCGGCCGCCTCCCGCACCGCGTCCATGCCCACCGACTGAATCCCCCGCTCGTAGAACAGGGCGTCGGCGGCCTCGATGACCTGGTCACGCACGTCCGCAGCAGGGCGTTGCACCTGGTGATTCACCTCATACCTCCTCGAGGCTTGCGCGGAGAACGATCGTTCTATACGGTAGCAGATGTCGCGGAGAACGATCGTTCTCCAGGATGATCAAGGGTATTAACGCCATCTAGTCGCGAGGAGTCAGTCATGGGATTCATCACCGTCGGCACCGAGAACAGCACCGACATCGAGCTGTACTACGAGGACCACGGCGCCGGGCAGCCGGTCGTATTGATCCACGGCTACCCGCTGAACGGGGCCAGCTGGGAGCTGCAGGCGCGCGAACTGCTGGACGCCGGGTATCGGGTCATCACCTACGATCGCCGGGGGTTCGGGCAGTCGTCGAAGGCCGGCACGGGATACGACTATGACACCTTCGCCGCCGATCTGAACGCGGTTCTGACGGCGCTGGATCTGCGCGAGGTCATCCTGGTCGGCTTCTCCATGGGCACGGGCGAACTGGCCCGCTACATCAAGAACTACGGACCCGAGCGGGTCGCCAAGCTGGCGTTCCTGGCTTCACTGGAACCGTTCCTGGTACAACGCGACGACAACCCCGAGGGCGTGCCGCAGGAGGTGTTCGACGGCATCGTCGCTGCGGCGCGGGCCGACCGCTACGCCTGGTACACCCAGTTCTACAAGGACTTCTACAACCTGGACGAGACTCTCGGCACGCGGATCAGCGAGGAGGTCGTCCGGGCGAACTGGAATACCGCCACCACCAGCGCGCCGGTCGCCGCCTACGCCGTCGTCCCGGCCTGGATCGAGGACTTCCGCGCGGATGTCGCCGCCGTGCGCGCCACCCAACTGCCTACCTTTATCCTGCACGGCACGAAGGACAACATCCTGCCGATCGATGCCACGGGCCGCCGGTTCGCGGCGCTGGTCCCGGACGCGGAATACGTCGAAATCGACGGCGCGCCCCACGGCCTGCTGTGGACTCACGCCGACGAGGTCAACACAGCGCTCCTGCGCTTCGTGAAAGCCTAACCACGGAACTCGCGCGGCCGGATGGTTCACCCATCCGGCCCTCCGCCAGGACGACCGAAAGTTGACCGCCGACGGGTCCGGGCCGCGACGCCCTGACGATGGCGCCGCGGTCGTGGACGATCGCAGTCAGGCGTTCACCGTCGACTTGGTGTGCCCCACATCAAACGAACGAACCGCTGGCCGAACCGCCGCCATCGCTACCGAAGCAGACGACACCACAACGGTTCTACCTACCGCGACATAGCCCGGAGGTATCGAAGGAATTGCGAACCACGCTGCGACACCGGTTGTCATCGTTCGCCGACCACCGCTTTTCCGAATCCGCGGCTACAGAATTCGCCCACTGGTGCCGTCAGACCCGCCGCCAACTCGCTGAAGAACACAATGGCGATTCCGCGCTCACGGTCCTTGCGGAGTCCTACACCGCGAGCGCACTGCTGCGGCGAGAAAGCAGCGGCTATTTCTATCGCGCGGACTTCCCTACCGCCGATCCCGCGCCGACTGGGCTGCGAACCGTGGCCAGGTACAACCAAGCCGACGACGCCGTCTCGGTGGAGTTGGTGGCCAACGCATCCAAGGCGCCAACGTCCGTCATGTCGTAATCGGCGGCGAACCGAATCGCGGCTGACAGCCTGGACACTTCCCCTCGTCAGCGCCGGCCGATGAGCAGTGTCTGGGTGCCACGTCCGATGGGGCCCTTCTCATCGAACAGACGCGATTCGGCCAGGCCGATACCGCTGCGTTCGGGGTATGTCACCGCGTCCAGGCACACCCATTCGCCGACCGGTTCGCGATGGAGTGTCACCGTGAAGTCGGTATTGATGAAATAGTGACTGGCCCAATTCACTATCGAGCTGACGCCGTTGCCGCAATCGGCCACCGCGAGGGTACGTTCCAGCGGACTGGAGACGGTGCCGCCAACGATGGGGTGGCGCAGGCGCATCCAGCACACGGCAGGACCCGGTTCGACGAAACCTCCTGATACGAAGCGATATTCGATAGCGGTGTGGAATCCGACCGGCTGATTCGACGGAAAGTCCGTCCCCTCGGGTGCCGTATCCGGGCCCGGGTGGGCGCCGGTGGGTAATGCCTCGGGCGGCAGTTCCAGTTCCGGCTCGACCTGCTCTAGCCGCCAAGCACTCGCCTTCATCACCGGCCTCTGCTCGGAACTCAGTGTGGCCTCGATTAATTCGACGCCGCGGCCGGAGCGGGCGACCCGCGCTCGGGCTGGGGTGACGCGCGCTTCGACTGTCAGCGGTACGATCGGCACCGTACCGAGGATCTCCACCGACACCCGCCCGATCCGAAACCCTTCGCGCGGCTCACATCTCTCGATGACATGACCGAGCAGTGCCGAAGGCGGTCCCGCATGCTGAGCGTCGGGCGACCATGGGCCGCGCGTGAGCTCGGTGGAATGAAATCGGTTCGGATCCGCTGGATCGGGCAGGTAGAAGGCATCCATGGGGCACGAGCCTACTGGGGCACACCCGGCGAACCCCGATCGCGGATCACGGGATGGACGACCATGCAGAGCCGAAAAACGCATGCACGCAACAACTCTCGGCAACATCTACTCGCAGTTGAATGGTCGCAGCCGTCGATCCGCACGCTTGCCATACGCACCTTGGCACATCACTCCGGGCGCGGGCCGCGCAGCACAATCTCGACGCCACCACGGAATTCGTCATGGTAGCCGAGCCTCTGATCGAGGCATAGTGCTCATTTTCCACAACCGATCCGGACTAATCCTCCCGCAGGGTTCGCTCGAACAGTCCAGCAGCACAGCGGAATCCAGCTGCGGACATCAATGCCTTACTGTGACTGGGAAGTGCCGCGACATGTCTTGCACGTATAGTCTTGGCGTTCACCGTCCATCGTTGGGCCTGCCCGCTCAGACCGAAGCGACATGCGTGACTGCGTGAGCCTCACACCTGGTAGCGCCGTCACCGCCCGAATGGGCGGTCGACGAAACCCTATCCCTGCTAGCTGACGAGGACCGGACCTGGTGGCCATCACCGATATCAAAGCTTTCGCGCACCTAACCGACTCGGACGTCGAGGCTTTCGGTAACGAACTCGACGCAATCCGCCGAGATATTGAGAAAGTCACTCGGCGCACGGGACTCCAGATACATCCTGCGCACAATCAGGATGCAGCGGACGCTGGAGATTGCCGGGCGTATGACGCTGTTCGCGAGCAGGCGCCGTGCGGCCTGGTTGGCGGGCACCGCGATGCTGACGGTCGCAAAGATCATCGAGAACATGGAGCTCGGGCACAATATCAGCCACGGGCAGTGGGATTGGATGAACGACCCAGAGATCCATTCCACGACGTGGGAGTGGGATATGACCGGTCCATCCTCGCAATGGCGGCGTGCGCACAACTACAACCACCACACGTATACCAACGTCCTTGGGATGGACAAGGATCTGGGATTCGACTTCCTTCGGATGACCCGGGACGAGCCGTGGCGTCCGATCCACCTGATCCAGCCGGTGTCCTATGTGCTCCTCGCCGCGATATTCGATTGGGGAATCGCGCTGCACGACTGGGAGATCGCGAGGTCCGCGGTCAAGGCCTCTCGCCGGCAGCTGTCGTCGCCACCGAACGCGGAGTTCTGGCGAAAGGCCGCCCGCCAGACCGGCAAAGACTTTCTGATCTATCCAATGCTGACCGGTTCGGCCTTCACGATGACACTAAAGGCCAACGTGATGGCAAACCTGCTGCGCAACCTATGGGCCAATGCGGTGATCTTCTGCGGCCACTTCCCCGACGGCGCAGAGAAATTCACCCTCGAACAGCTCGAAGACGAAACTCGCGGTGGGTGGTACCTACGTCAGCTACTTGGCAGCGCCAACTTCAAGGTCGGGCCGGCAATGGCGTTCATGAGTGGCAACCTCAGCTACCAGATCGAACACCATCTGTTCCCCGACCTGCCGAGCAACCGTTACCCCGAGATCGCCGTGCGAGTCCGCGAGCTCTGCGACAAGTACGACCTGCCCTACACCACCGGCTCGCTCGGCAAGCAGTACCTGCTCGCCTTCCGGACCATCCACAAGCTCGCGTTGCCGGATCGGTTCCTGCGACGCACCGCCGACGATGCCCCGGAGACATCCTCGGAACGCAAATTCGGGGATATCTCGCCGCAGCCGAGGCCAGAAACGACCAACCGGACGTCAATCGATCCAATTACCGGCAACCGCCGAGGTCTTCGCTCGGCACTCAGCCGAGCCAAAGCCACACGGCTGCGCCGCAAGCGCACCTGAGCTACGGCCGCCACGAACGTGGCAGGGTCACCTTCCGCACCTGACGTCACCAGCTGTCGAGGAAGGTACGCCCACCCTGCTCCGCATCTCTTCATCGATCGAAGGCATCACCACCGAATCGCCGATGCGCGTCTCGGCATGGCTGATACTGCCGCGGTAGGCGATTTCCCAGGCCGTCCTCATCGCCGGATCGTTGCTCCACCCGCCGAAGGCCGAAGAAGATCGGCCCTGCCCGGCGGCGATGTGTCGCGTTGCGGATATCCGCGCGCTGCTGGCCGCCACCCCTGGAGTGCCCCGTCGCCTAAGCGGAGAAGCGGTCGGCGATGTGGGTCATAGGCGCCCGGTCGGTTGCCCGGTTCGGACCGACGACCCCGCCATCGGTTGTGAAACGTTCGTGGTCGTTGACTTGATCGACCACACGAATACGTTGAAGCGACCTCCTTGATGAGGTCTGCCCGCGGTGCAGAGTTGCCGTGATAGCAGGGCGACGATATCGACCGACTTTCAATTCCTGGTGATGCGGTTCGCCGCTGCGGCGGGCGTGTCTGTGAAAACCATCTTCGAGAGCTGGATACGCAGAGAGCGAGGAAGATAGCGTGAAACAGCATTTCCGCAAGGAGCGGCATGGAGTCGCGGAACGGGTGATAGGCAGGGCGCTGACCGCGGCGGTAACGGCTCCGTTGGCGCTCGCGACGGTGCTCACGGCCGTGGCGGTCATTCCTGGCGCCGGTCCCGCCACTGCGAATCCCGTGGCGGAGACTCTTTATATCGCCGAAAGCGCCAACGGTCGGGTGGTTTCGGTGCCAGCGGGCGGCGGCACGCCTTCCGCGCTGGCTTCCGGCCTGAATCATGATCGTCCGTACCGGGTTGCGCTCTCGGGCACCAGCCTCTACATCGCCGAAGCCGGCAACAGCACAATCGTTGCGGTGCCTACGTCGGGCGGAACGGCGACCCCGCTGAACATTCCCGGTTTGGTCGACCCTGTGGGTATAGCCGCGTCGGGCACCACTCTGTTCATCACCGAAAGCACTGGCAGGGTGGTTTCAGTGCCGACGTCCGGCGGCATACCCACCACCCTCGCCTCAGGGCTATCCGCCCCGCAGGGTATCGCTGTTTCCGACAACACCCTCTATATCACCGGAAACACCGCCAACGGCAGCGTGATTTCGCTGCCGACCATCGGCGGCACACCCACCACCATCGCCACCGGACTGCCGAACCCGGGCGGTATCGCCGTTTCCGGGACCACCCTGTACGTCACCGGGAGCACTGAGGTTCCCCCCGGATGGTGGACAGTTGGTTACGCGGCGTTTGCCGCGACTGTCGTGAGGGACTGCTCGTAGCGGACGGGGCTGATGCCGCCGATCGCGGAGTGTCTGCGGGTAGTGTTGTACCAGTCGATCCAATTATCAACTGCGACAACGAGTTCGGACTTACCCGCGAAGGTACGGCGGTAATAGAATTCGTGTTTCAGTGTAGACCACAGCGATTCGGACGGGCTGTTGTCCCAACATATGCCGGTCGCGCCCATCGACCGGAGCAGACCGTGCCGGGCGCAGGCCCGCGCGGTCAGGCCCGCGGTGAACTCCCCACCGCGATCCGAATGCAGGATCGTGCCGCGTACCCGGCCGCCGCGCACGGCCACAGCCTGCTCGATCGCGGCCTCGACCACGTCCGAGCCGATGTGGTCGGTGACAGCGTGGCCGAGTACCCGGCGGGTGTGCCCGTCGCGGATGGCGCATAAATACATGTCGCCCTCACCGCAGCTCAGGTACGTGAAGTCGGTGGTCCACACGGCATCGGGGCGGCCCTGATCGAACACGCGCGACACCAGGTCCGGCGGGAACGACGCGGCCGGATCCACCACGGTGGTGCGGACTTTGAACGTGCGCGGGCTGATGCCCTCGATCCCGATCCCGGCCATGATCTTGGCAACGGTCTTGTAGTTCACCGTCTCGCCGCGCTCGCGCAGTTCGTCGGTGATCCGCGGAGACCCGTAGGTGCCGTCCGATTCGGTGTGCACGTCCAGGATCTTCACCGTCAAATCCGCGCGGCGCTGCTGAGAGGGCGTCAAAACCATTGCCGCCCTGCGCTTCACGTACTGGTAGTAGCCCGAGGCCGATACCTCCAGCAGCCGTGCCATGCGCCGCACGCCGAACCGTTGCGCCGTGGCGGTCGTGCCGGCGGTGGCGGCGATGGTGTGTGCGTCGGGGGCGGCGTACTTCACCATCAGTTCGAACCGGGCCGGTTCTTCTGCATCGCGGCAAAGTACGCCGAAGCTTTTGAGAGGAAAGCGTTGTCCTTCTCCAGCTCGCTGACTTGCCTTCGCAGCCGCAGCAATTCGGCTCGCTCCGCGGCATCCAGAGGTTTCTCGCCGTGGACCTCGGCGGCGGTGTTCCTGCGCCGCTCGTCTTTGACCCAAGTGCTCAGCATCCCGGCGTCGATAGCCAGTTCCCGAGCGACTTCGGCGATCGTGCGACCGGAATCGATCACACGATGCGCAGCCTCGACCTTGTACTCGGTCGTATACGACCGGCGCTTGCGAGGAGGCATAGGACATCCTTACCAGCAGGACCGCAATCCTGCTAAATCGGTGTCCACTACCCAGGGGGAACCTCACACCGCCAATGTCACCGGGAGCACCGGCAGCGTGATTTCGCTGCCGACCATCGGCGGCCCTCCCATCACCTTGGCCACTGTGAACGTTCCTGTGGGTATTGCCGTTTCCGGGACCACCCTCTACGTCACCGAGAGCACCGGCAACGTGGTTTCCCTGCCGACCTCCGGCGGCACACCCACCACCATCGCCACCGGACTGAGCGAGCCTGCGGGTATAGCGGTGTAGCTCGGCGGCTCGGTGTGCCAGTCCATCGGTTCCAGCGGCTAGGAGTAGATCCGGCGCGCACGGCGATCCACCCGAGACGACCATCCGGCACGCCTGGGAGAATCAGAAGTCGCCAACGCGTGGAGCAAGGTGCGGCCCAGGGTCTCCGGTCGCAGGAGTCACCGAATAGCGGAACCGGCGGTATCGGCTCTACCTCGCCCGGGCGTTCGCCACGGATGGACAGCGTCCGTCGCGGGTGTGGCGTTGCAACTCGTCCGAATTTCCGGGGCCCACAGACGTGATGTCTGCCACCGTCACCGACTGTGGGAGGCCAGTAGATTGACCGCATGAGCACTGATGAAGGCGCAGATTCGGCCGAGTTCCATCCCGCGAAGCGGTACCGGCCGGGCCGCGGGCGCCGCGTCGAGAATGTGGTGATGACGGCGCTGGTCCGCCTCGGTCTGGTGCCACATTCGTACGTGCTCACCACGCGGGGGCGCCGTAGCGGCCTGACCCGGCGGAACCCGGTCACGGTCGTGGACGACGGCAATCGGTTGTGGCTGGTGGCGCCGTACGGGGTGGTGCCTTGGGTGCATAACGCGCGAACCGCCGGTCGGGTGACGCTCACGCGCCGCTGGCGCGACCGCGAGTACCTGATCCGGGAGGCAACAGCACACGAGGCCGGGCCCGTGCTTCATCAGTACGTGGGTATCGCCTCCGCTACTCGCAGTTACTTTCAGGCCGACCGGAATGATCCGGTCGAGCGGTTCATAGCGGAGGCGGAGCACCATCCGGTGTTCGAGTTGATCCCGGCCGGGTCTGAATAATCGGCATCACCTCAGGCTTCCGGCGCCGCCGCTGAAGCCGGCGCCGGACGCGTGGGACCGTCATGGCCGTGAACGCGCGCGGCGGCGAAAGCGGGGTCCACCCGACCGCAGCAGTCGAATGGGCCAGGGGCGGAATCACCGTGAACGCTTATCCGCCGGTTCTGGTGCACACGACCGTGTGGGGAGGTGATGAAGTGACACTCCCCCGGCGCTGACGAAGTACACGAAGGCGTCGACCCAAGCCCTCGGCTGACGGCAGGCCGCGACGCCACTCCGCCGAATTGACGCCGAAGAGAGGCACCGAGCGGGACGCACTCGAGCACATCTGGTGTCGCTCAGTGATTGCTGAACCATGTCGGCGTTCAATACATGTCGTGGGTACAACGACCCGGACACACCCGGCTGAGCCCCGCATCGCCGATCGCCGGATCCGACGAATCCAGCGTGGTGACAAGTTCCGGCTGACCGCCGTCGGCGGTCTTGCGGCGTTATCGCTGGACGCGCTGTCCAGTGTGGCGTACGGCCCCGAGGCGATCGTGCTGGTGCTCGTCGCGGCGGGCGCGGCGGCCGTTTCCTGGACGCTACCGGTCTCCTGTGCGATCGCCACTCTATTGCTGGTGCTCGTGATCTCCTACCGCCAGGTGATCGCAGTGCACCCGGACGGCGGCGGTGCGTACGCGGTGGCCAAGAAGCACCTCGGCCGGTGGGCCGCGCTGCTCGCCGCCGCGAGCCTGGTGGTGGACTACGTGCTGACCGTCGCCGTGAGCCTCGCCGCGGGTGCGGCCAGCCTGGCCAGCGCGTTCCCCTCGCTGGCCGGACAGCTGCTGCCGATGACGCTGATCGGGCTCGCAGTGCTGACCGTGATCAACCTGATCGGCGTGTCCGAATCAGCGAAAGCCCTGATGAGCCCGACGATCGTGTTCCTCGTCCTGATCGCCGGGGTTATCGTCGTCGGGCTGTTGCGCCCCGCCCCGGTCGCCGTGATCGGCGTCGACCGTGGGCCGATCGTTCCGGTCGAGGCGATCGGAATCGTCTTGCTCCTCAAGGCATTCGCCTCGGGGTGCTCGTCGCTGACCGGCGTCGAGGCCATCGCCAACGCGGTGCCATCGTTCCGCACGCCCGCCGTGCGCCGCGCCCAGCACACCGAGGTGGCGCTCGGCGTCCTGCTCGGCACGCTACTACTCGGGCTCGCCGTGCTGATCCAGAGGCATCATGTGGTGCCGCGTGGTGATGTGACCATCCTGGCGCAGATGTCGGCGGCGGCGTTCGGCACCGGCTGGCTGTTCTATCTCACCAACCTCACGGTGACGGCCGTGCTGTTGCTCGCGGCGAACACCAGCTTCGGCGGTCTTCCCATCCTGCTCGCGCTGCTGGCCAAAGACCGCAGGGTCCCGTCGCTGTTCGCGCTGCGCTCCGAGCGCCCGGTGTTCCGATACGGCGTCACCGCGCTGGCCGCGCTCGCGGCGCTGGTGCTCATGCTGGTCGGCGCCGAAACGCACCGTCTGCTGCCGGTTTTCGCGATCGGCGTTTTCATCGGCTTCACGATCAGCCAAACGGGTCTGGTCTTGCACTGGCTGCGGGCACGCGGGCAGGGTTGGGTTCCGCGCATGCTGCTCAACGGATTCGGCGCCGTGCTCACCGCGATCGCTGGCGTAGTTCTACTAGCGGAGAAATTCACCGAGGGCGCCTGGCTGCTGCTGATTATCGTCCCGGCGCTGGTGCTCACCTTCGCGCGGATCGAGAACTACTACCGCGATGTGGCACGGCACCAGCGGCTCGGCCAGATCCCGCCGCGCCCGGAACCGATGCCGGAAACAACGGAATTGGTCGTCGTTCCAGTGGTCGCATTGAGCGAGGTGACCTATCGCGCCCTCCAGGCTGCGTTGCGCATGCGGGGTGAGATCGTCGCCGTCGCCGCCGAGATCGACCCCACGTCGGTCAAACACCTGAGCGCCCTGTGGAAGGAGTGGGACCCCGGGGTTCCGCTCATTGTCCTTCCCTGCCCGCACCGCAGCCTGGTCGCTACGCTCGTCGGCTACATCCGCAAACAGACCGCGAGTGGACGAGGGGTCACCGTCCTGCTCGCGCACGTAGAAACTTGCCACTGGTGGCATCGCCTGCTGCACAATCCCCGTGGCCCGGTGCTGACCGCAGCCCTGCGCGCCCGCACCGACGCCGTGGTCGCCACCCTCGCGGTCCGGCTCGACTGAGTGCCGCGGCTCAACCGCGTACTCGACATCGTCGCGTGTGGGTGGCGGCCCGGGAGTCTACGAGGCCAGATCGAGATCGATCGGCTGCGGCGGGCGCTGGCAGCGGTACCGCTGCCACGGGCGGCCGATGGAAATGACAGCGACCACTGGTTCGCGGGTCAGCAGTCGGGCTCGCAGTCCTGGCCCGCGGATAGCCTCTCCCACAGCAAGTGTGAGGATCCACTGACGAGTCGCTCGCGAACCTGACTGTGCGGCAAAGTTGTCTGATGGACGGCGGAATTTTTCAAGCTGAATGACACCGTTGGGTGTATTTAGGTGGCTGTTGTGTCGGTCTCCGGGGGCCATGGTAGGAAACCCGCACCAGGCGCATGCGGGTTTTCCGCGGACTGGAGCTAGTGGATACATGATGAGTGCGATGGAGCAGCAGGCGTCCCCGAGCAGAACCCGGACCGCCACGGGCCGGCTCGTCACGGAACGCACGGATGCTCCGATCGTGGGCGGCACCGTCTATGTCTGGTATCTCGACGACGGGGAAGACACGGACGACATCGACATCGAAGAGGACCCGGTAAGCCCCAAAGATCCAGACGCGGGAGAACGCTATGACCCGGGCACACCCAGCTAGGAGCAGCATGCGCGGATGGATCCTCGTCGGAACGTTCTGCCTCCTCACCGTTGCGTCGGCGGGTGCGGCGGTGTGGGTGCTGCTCGTGCAGTTGGCGGTACCGCTACTCGGGGCGCTCACCGGCGGTGAGATCTGGCTACCACTGCCGATGGCATTGGCCTACTGGCTTCTCTTCGGCGGTGCTGTTGTGGCGTTCGTGTTTGCCTTGACTCTCTCCTATGCGACGCTCGCGGTTCCCTCGATCCCCGTGCTCGGGGAGCCGGACGCTCTGTCGATCTGGACGGGCGTCGCCCTCGGCGCCGCCGCCGCTGCACCGTTTCACTCATCGATCGCGGGTTGGGCGCTGACGGTCGGTATCGCCGTCCTGGCGGGCGTGCTCGCGGTGCGCGCGCTTCGCGAGTTCATCTCCGATTTACGCGAAGGCGCAGACGAAGTGGATCGGCGCGAGTGGCTGCGTGAGCATGGTGAGCGTTTCGTGGCCGAGGTCACCGCGGTCGACTTCCAGAACAGCTGGTGGCTCGGCGGCCCGGAGTTCGAGGTGGAGGCCGAGTATGACGGGCCGGACGGGAAACGGTCCGTGCGCGGCGAGATCGTCACCTCCGTGGCTGACGCGCCGATCGTCGGCGGCACCGTAGTGGTGCGGGTCGACCCGAACGCCCCGGAGAGCTTCCTGCTGGACCGGCACCGGAAGAGCATCCGCGATCCCGACGCCGCGAAGAAGTACGCATCTCCCGACGTGTGAGCCGTCCGGAATGGGATGCAGGACCGCGTGGCACCGTTCCCGCCGATAACCTGTGACAAGAAGGGGTGGACGATGACGAGTTCGACGTGGCCGGCCGATCCGGCGTCCGCATGGGCGGAGGCAACGTCCGAGCCCCGCACGATCGCCCGCACTCGTCCTGTACCGCGTCTGGACACGGCCGAGGACGTCGCCGCGCACCTGCAGTCGACCGGTCTCGATACGTGGGGGCCGCCGGCGATCGTGCTCGGTCTCGATCTCGGCTTCATCTGGCTGCTGTCCGTCCACCCGGGCGATTTCCCGGAATTCTTCCCCGCCCCGGCCAACCTGGCGGTCCTGTGGTCGATCGCCGTGCTCGGGCTCGTCGCGGTACCAGTGCTGTGGCTACTGTTGCGCCTCGGAGGCCGTGCCGAACTCGCGCGGGAGAACGGCACCCGGGATCAACCGTTGCCATGATCGCGCGGCAGTTTTCGTGTCGGCTGTCCACCGGCGACTTCGCACCGGCGCTCGAACAGTTCCTGAGTACCGGGTCCGGACTGTCGCCGACATCGATCACCCGGTTGACCGGCCAGTGGCAGGACGAGCTGGAACCTTCGGGCAGCGAGATCTCTCCGGTTGTGGCTTCAAGTACCCTGGTATGAAGCTATCGACGCCGCAGGGAGTCGCGACTTCCGTACGCCGGATCGAGCGGCGGTTCAATGGTCTGCGCCAGCGGATCGAAGGGGGAAAGCATTGGTGGACAACGGAAACCGGAGCCGTCGGCGCCTTTCGCGCGTCACGGGTCTACGACCACCCCTGCCGCAACCACCGCCGCAGGAGCCCGATGACGACAACGGCACCGAAACGCCGTCGCGCCCCAGCCGCTTGCGCCGCGCGATCACGCGCATGTCCGAACTCAGCCAGGGCAGCAAGGTGGTCATCGGTCTCGTCGTGACCACGCTCGTGACAGGCGTGACGACCGCGGTCTTCTCGTCGTTCAGTTCGACGATCACCGACAGCATCCGTCCCGGTCCAGAAATTCGTGTCGCGGTGCAGGTGGAGCGTTTTGGCCCTGGAGGCTCGTTTGCGCTGCCCTCGACGCTGCCAGGTAATCCGACCTCGTTCCCGATCGGCCGTGTCGACGATCTGCTCCGTGATGCGCGCGGCGCGCCGGTCTCGGTGCTCGACGTGCGACTGATCTTCGAAGGCAACCGCAACCAAGCGGTCACCATCACCGATATCACCGCACACATACTCCGACGGAACAACCCGCTATCAGGGACGCTGCTCACCTGGCCATCCCAGGGTTCGGACACCAACTTGAGCGCCTGTATGGATATCTCCGCGCCCGCACCGATTGTCATGTCCCGTCCAGAGAACGGCAGTTGCACCGGCGCGGAGCAACCGTATTTCCTTGATCACCACATTGATTTGAAACTCGGCGAACAGTACGTGACGAACATCCGCGTGGATGCCAACCCCGGCCGCCCTGTTGGATATTACGAGTGGGAGTTCATCGTCCATGCTGTCGTGGCCGGAACCAATGTGACTATACCGGTGAGATACAATGGCCTACCGTTCGCCGTCACCTCGTCTGCCGATAACTATCTGGCCAGGTATGGGGGAGACTACAGTTTCTTCACCCGTCACTGATCCCGGTTGCGACGGCTTCTGTAGCGATCGGCAACCGAGATGAAGCCTGCCACTATGCCAAAATATCGAGTAAGCATACTGATCTGCTGCCTCATTGTCCTCGCATCGACAGCGCTGTTCGCGAATAATTACTGGAACGCGCATGAAGACGAGGTCGACTATGGCGCCGCAAACCTTTCCTGGACGTTACACGGGCACGACATCGCTTTCAGCCCGGACAGCCGAACTCTTTTCGCCGTGGACGCACCGTCGCCGGACAAACGCAAATACCTGGTCGACATGTGGGACACCACATCCCACGAAAGAGTGGGCACAATCGATTGTCATAGCCGACGGGAAAACTCGGAAAATCTAGAATCGGGGACTATATCACGAATCGCAGTCGGCCCCGACAACCGCGCGTTGGCGATAACTGGTTCGTGCACTGGGGATGATTCACCGATACAACTCTGGGATTTCAAGACCAACCAGTTGCAGCGCACGCTTCCTAAACCATCGAATTGGCCTCAGGAAATGCGTTGGTTGGCACTTTCATTCCGGCCGGATGGTAAATTATTGGGGTTCTACAAAAATCTTCAGACTGCGGAAGAAAACGGCATTGCAATCTGGGATCCAGCCACACCAGATACTCTGAAAACCTTTCCAGTTGCATTGAACGTGGATCCCATCTACGCCATATTCAGCCCTGATGGGAATATGTTGACGATTACCAAACTCCCTGGATACGGCCCACCCGACCGAGTCATCCTCCGTAACATTGTCAATGACTCCGAGGTAGCCGACCTTCGAGTACCAGAAGTATCGCCCGTTGCATTCTCGCACGACAGCCACACACTGATCCTGGGCGACGCCCACTCATCAGTCCGCTTATGGGACATCGGTGCACACCGCTTCAGCGAGGTTGTCTTCACACGGTTGGAATGTCCACACCATCAGATCGCTGCAGTGGGGATAAGCCCGGACGGCGGGGCGGTGGCCGCATCCCCCGTGGGGCCGGGCCCTCTGCTGCTTTGGAACATCTCTAACCGTCGAGTCGTGACCACACTGCCGCACGCATGTGACAACAAAGATAAATGGCCGCGTGGGGACGAGCACATCGAATTCAGTCCTGACGGCCACCAACTCGCGGTGTCGAATGGTAGCGCCCAGGCCCGGGTGTTTGAGTTTCCCCCGAATAGTCGGCACTGACCGGACTAATGCCCGGTGACATCGTACAATGCGAGTTGAACAACGGAGCCAATGCAGGACCGATCAACCCACACCGCAATATATAGCGAGCGGTACCGGCTATTTCGGGACCACCGCACTTCCCGACCCAGCTGTGCCGTCGATCTGAACGCGATTTCGACGGTATTGGTCGGGTCGAGGCTGGTCGTGCCGTCGCGCTGACTGCACGGAAGGAATCTGCGAGCGGGCGGCGCAGAAGACAACCGAACCCCCGTCGCGCTCATCTAGCCGATCAACACAGCAACGGCCGAGCCCTCCGCTGAACGACGCCGAACCTCAACGTGGTTCGGCCTGCGGGACGCAGGAAACTCATACGGCGACACACAACGGCGAGCCAACATCGAGATTTAATCCGTCAGGGCGGAGGCGCGCGTTCCACTCGAGCAGTTGAGCCACTGTAATACCGTTGTCTGCGCTTAACTGGAGCAGGCTGGTGTCGGTCGGCATCACCATTACTACTTTCGTGCAGCCCGGAATGGGAATTGGGGTGGGGGTGGCATTGGCCGACCCGATCGTCATGACGGAAAGCACGGCGGACACCGCCGCGACACCAGCCACCACCCTAACGCGACGACCGACCCAGGGCAGGAATTGCCATGCCACTACCGAGGCGGAAGCCGAGTGCGCGATTCCGCCGAGTATCGCGGTCGTGGGGCGGCCCTGCAGGGCTGCGATCCGTTTGTCATTCATGACCAAACTTCCATTCATTACGGACTTCCTTTCACCGAGATGACTGCCGATCTCCCCGCCTCTGTTCCCTTCCGAGGTCAGCTCTGCGGACACGCGAGCTGGATCACCAGCGAATCGAACGATCCACAACCCGAAACTCTATGTATAGCTGATACACATATGTTGCAGGTGCTGCTTAGGTGGCCGTGTCTGCGTGTCCGTGGTGCGGCTGAAAGTCGATGCGGGCAAGGCCGTGGATCCACGCTGCGCGGGAGCGAGGGAAGTGAAGCAGCCCGACGAGTTCCCGCTGGGTGGGTGACGGAGCGCAATCCGCCCCTATGTCCATCAGGACTGAGAGACGAGCGGAGCACATGCGCGGTAGCCGCGCGTCCGCGCTGAGCGCGGCGAAGACCCTGATCCCCACCTCCCCCTCGGTGGTCCAGGGCACCCAGCCGATCTCCGCCCTGCCCGCAGAGCCCGGCCGCGCGCTCGTCCGCCGCACCACCAAGACCGCATGCGTCTACAACTCCATAACCGTCGAGGACCACCCACCATCACCGGCCGCGTCACGAGGCCGGGTCGGCCTCGCGACCGACCCAGGAAGCGGCCTCGGTAACGGGCCCTACATCCATGAATAGGACGGAACAGGGCGCGGGTGAGCACTCACGGCGTACAACGACGTTGCGGAACAAGGGCCGACCGCTCGCGGAATGGCAGTCACACCCCATGGGAATACGGAGCCCAGGCGGATCAACGCTGCGGACACCGCCTGGACGCGGGGAGGATGGGACAGATCTGAACGGCGGGACAAGCCGGGCCGACGAACTACCTGAGCTACGGGTACCGACCTGCTACCTCCTCGGCGGGAAGGACATCGTCGTAGATCAGCCCCGGAATCCGACCGCGACCACGCCGCAGAGCTTAAAACTCGAGCTGGTCGCGATCGCCATGTTGCCGAGTGAGCGCCTTCCACGCCTGCGCCGCCGCACGCCTGGCGGGCAAAACATTCACGTTGAGCACCCAGTGCCGTATCAGTCCGACGAAAGCTCCTGCGGCGCAATGCGCTCGCGACTCGAACGCCGACGAGCGACGTAGGCTCGCTTTCTCGGCGAGTTGACGCATTACCTGCTCGGCGACCAAATGCTGGAGACGGTCGATGAAGCGGGCCGAACCGCACGGACCGAGCATTCGCTGATACAGGACGAGCTGTGACTCCACATGGCGGAAGACCTCGACGAAGGCGTTCGGCATCGTGTCGGGCAACTCCACGAGCGGGCACCGAGCTACCAGGTCGGCCAGGGCGGCCAACTCTCCCTCCATCGCATCCAGTAGTAGTTCGTCGCGGTTGCCGTAATGCTGATAGACGGTCGCGCGGTTGACGGTGGCGCGTTCGGCGACATCGGCGATGGTGATGCTGCCCAGATCCCGCTCGGTGGCCAGTTGCAGTACCGCTTCTTGCAGCAGCACGCGAGTGCGCAGGACCCGGGGATCGGTATTCCTATGCCCTGCTTCTGTCGCCGATTCGACCATCTGCGCAGCTTACATCGCCTAACCGACAGATGTCGCGGATGACTCCTCCCTTGTCGAAGCATCTCGAAATTTACACGACATGTGTTGTATAGACGACACATGTCGTGCAATGATCTCGATGTTGCCCGATAGGACGAGGGAGAATATTCGTGAAACCCGATCAGATATCGGATGCGGCAGACGACTCCGACACGGTCACACCAGAACTGTGGTGGCTCAGCGCGATTATGGCCTTCGGCGGCTTCGCAAGCCTGCTCGACGCGACGGTCATCAATGTCGCTATCGGACCGCTGGCCAAGGTGTTCGATGCCGAACTCTCGACCGTGCAGTGGGCCGTGACCGGCTATCTGCTCGCGATCACCGCGACCCTCCCGATCAGCGGTTGGGCGATGGCCCGCTTCGGCGCGAAACAGACGATGATCTTCTCGCAGGCCGCGTTTCTGGTCGGCTCGGTATTGGCCGGACTGGCGTGGTCGGCTTCGAGTCTGATCGCCTTCCGAGTGATCCAGGGCATCGGCGGCGGCCTCGCCGTGCCGGTCGGGCAGGCGCTGCTGGCTCAAGCGGCCGGCCCCGGACGGCTCGGGAGGCTGATGTCGATCGTCACTGTGCCGGCCCTGGTCGCTCCGCTCATCGGACCGTCCCTCGGCGGCATCCTGGTCGACCACCTCAGCTGGCGGTGGATCTTCTTCATCAACGTGCCGCTTTGCGTAGTGTCCATCGCCCTGATGGCGGCGAGGGTGCGAAATGTCGTCGCCCCGTCGGCCGACATCGAACTCGATGTAGTGGGCATGGCGCTGCTGATGCCCGGTCTGACCGCGTTGGTCTACGGGCTGTCCGAGGCCGGTTCGGCAGGCGGGTTCGGCGGGGGCAGGGTCATCGGTGGTCTGGTTGTCGGCGCCGTACTGCTGGCGGCTTTCGCGCTTCGCGCCACGCAGTCGCGGCGAGAGCCACTGCTGGACCTGCGGTTGCTCGGTATCCGCTATTTTCGATCCGGCACACTGGCGAACGTTCTGTTGAGCGTGGCGATGTACGGCGTCATGATCCCGTTGCCCATGTACTTCCAAGTTGTCCGCGGAACCAGCGTGCTGGCCTCCGCGCTGCTTCTGCTTCCACAGAGCGCGGGTTTTCTCGTCGTCGTCATGTTGATGAACCGGCTTACCGCGATGCTGAGTTCGCGGTCGGTGACTGTGCTGGGCCTGCTGCTGGTGATGGTCGGCACAATTCCGTTCACTCTCATCACCGCCGATCCGAACCAGTTCGTCATCGGCGCAGCGCTGTGTATCCGTGGCATCGGCCTTGGAGCCGCGATGATTCCTACTATGACGGTCGCCTTCAGCAGCGTGCCGAAGGCGGCGGCGCCGAGCGCCACCAGCGCGTTCAACGTATTCCAGCGAGTCGGTGCGTCACTGGGCACCGCCGTGCTCGCAGTCGTCCTGCAAAAACAGGTGGCCGACCAGCTGCCCGCCGGTAGGTCGACTCTGGCCCAGGTCACGCCCGGCGGCGACGCAGCCCGCAATCTGGCGACCTCCTTCCACCTTCCTTTCGTGTGGGCGCTGGCCTTTACGGCGTTCGCGGTCGTTCCGTCGTTCTTTCTTCCCGAACGGCAGCCGGCGACAACACAGAACACGACACCCACAGAACCCAGGTCCGACACCGTCGGTAACACACAGAAAACCGGCAGGTAGTCCGGCAGGAATCGGGCCGTGTACACCGATTTCGACTCGAATCGGGCAATGAAAAGTTGGTATGCCCGGCACGGATCGGGCGCGACAACCGCGAGACCGAGAACAACGAAGGCAGTGGAATGATACGACACATATCGATCGCCCTGGCCGCACTGACGATGGTGGTCGGACTGTCGGCCTGCTCGAGACACGCAGCGACCGGGTCCGTATCAGCAACCTCGACAGCAGCGGCCGACCGAGAACCCGGCAAGGTCACGAAAACTGAGGACGTGCCCCACAACGAGTGGCTGGCCGGCGCAGGCAGCGCTCAACGCTTGACCTACTGGACTCGCACCTCGGAGGGAAAACCCGCTCTGTCCACTGGTTCAGTGTTCGTCCCGTCCGGTCCCGTACCCGCGGGCGGGTGGCCAGTGGTGTCCTGGGAGCACGCCACCACAGGGCTCGGCGACTCGTGTGCCCCCTCCGTGGCGGGCAGCGACTCGGGCAGCAAGACCTATCAGAGCCATTGGCTCGGTCAGGGGTACGCCGTGGTGGCTACCGACTACATCGGCTTGGGTACCGACGGGGTGCACCCCTACCTCGACGGCCGGGCCGAAGCGCACGCCGGGATCGATATGGTCCGGGCGGCACGCTCTGTGGCCCCCACCCTGAGCCCGCGTTGGGTGGCCATCGGCCAGTCACAGGGCGGCCAGGCGGCACTGTTCACCGCATCGCTGGCCACCAGTTACGCCCCTGATCTGGACTACCGAGGTGCGGTCGCGACCGCACCGGCGACGAACATCTCCGACATGCTGTCACTGCTGACCCCGCAAACTCCTGATATCGGAATCCCGCATGTGGTCATGTACGCCAGCTTTGTCCTGCGCGGACTTGCCGCGTCGCGCCCGGGGCTCGATATCGACAGCTACCTCACCCCGCTCGGTAAGCAACTCGTCCACGACGCCGAAACCCTGTGTGCCTATCCGATGGTCGGCCGCGCCAAAGGCATCACTGTAGGGCAAATGCTGAGCAGGCCGCTGGCGGAGGGCGATCTCCTCGAGGTCGCCGCCCCGATCGTCGATGTCCCCATCACCGGCTACGACAGACCGTTGTTCATCGGCAACGGTACCGCCGACACCGACGTCCCGCCGCCCTTGACGACGCGACTCATCGCCGACTTCACCCTGCGCGGTGTGAAGTTCGACTATCGCTCCTACCCTGGGGTCGACCATCTCGACACCGCGACAGCGGCCCTGCCCGACAGCACTCCGTTCGTCCAACGTCTGTTCGACTGAACAGAGGGACTGCTTCGCTGATGCCCACGGCGGCCGGCCCGGCCGCAGCTCGTCGGCCAACCCGGCCAGGCCGTGCGCGATGAACCGACTCCCGCCGCTGCGCCTCGGTCACCCGCAACGCCGAACCCGACCTCGACCTTCCGGTCCTCGCCACAACCGAACCCTACAATTAACCACGTATTTCCGGCGCGGAACACTTGACCGGGAACACCCACTATGACCAGATGTTTTCCGGTTGTCCATGTTTTGCATGTCCCGCCGAGGGCACGAACCCGCGACGGACGATGGTCAGACCGTTCAACTGATTGGAAGGCCGGCCCGGAAACTTGGACGTATTCCTGGCTACATACCGAGAAAAAGAGCAGGTCAAGGGACTGCCCCCACTTTGGTTGACTTGTGGGGTTGATGGTTTCAGGCCGCGTGTGCGGTCTGGTTGATTGTCTCAAACTCGATCGGGGTCAGTCGTCCGAGTCGTCGTTGCCGGCGTTTGCGGTGGTAGGTCTTCTCGATCCAGCACACGATCGCCAGCCGTAGTTCGGTGCGAGTCGGCCAGCGCCGCCGGTCGAGGACATTGTTTTGCAGCAGCGCAAAGAACGATTCCATGGCCGCATTGTCACCACAGGCGCCGACTCTGCCCATAGACCCTCGTAAACCGTTGGCTGACAACGTATTCACAAACTTTCTGGACCGAAGAGTCATTTTGGGTTGACATCCCTGGACAAGTAAGCGACCGCACGGCGCATGACCTCGGCTTCTTGCTCCAAGCTGGGGTTTCAAGATGTTCGACCCGGACCGTTCACCCGTTGATGTCGTCTGAGTCTGTGTCGATGTCGAGATCTTCTGGACGTGGCGGCCACGGTGGAGCGTCGATTCGCTGTCCGGTCCACGGGTCGAGCGTGACCACGGAAAACCCTGCCGGGGAGAGCATGCCGGATCGATTCCACATCAGAGTGTCACCGAAGAAGACAGTGGCTGTCACCTGGGGGTGCTGGTTGGAGACGAACAGGTTCCATCCGTTCCCTAATCCGAGCCGCAGGCTTCCAGACTTGAAAAATACCGGCGAGAGAATCGGCGCGGAGACATTGCGTTCAACTTCGGCTCTTGTCCAGTGGCTGATCATGTGACGCTCAGGCGAGTCTTCGGCAATCGAGCGTGGCGCCATCTCGGCTCCGTATCCGACAACTATCCGGAATGGCGTGTCCGTCTCGAATTCGACCTGTTCGGGCAGCCAAGTAGTACGAACGACACGGCTCCCGCGCAGAGGCTGCATGATCCACCTGTCCTCGTATTCCTTTATCGTCTCTCGCCGATTTTTGTCCACGTCACTCATCCAACTCGTCGAGAATGTTTCCGAGGCTGTCTTCGGACACTTCACCGCCGGGGAGCTTCACATACACCTCGCCAGTATCCAAGTCCACGACGACATCTGGGTTCTTGTTGGCGCCATCCCCGCGCCAGGCCCCCTGTGCCTTGATCTTGTGGATGGCTTCTCTCACTTCCTACGCAGGAACCCCGTAATGGCTGGCGATCTTGTTCACCTTGGTCGTAAGCGACGCAGTTGTAAACGCACCACTCGGGCTGCTCGAGTTGATGTCCTCCACGTCATCGGCGTCGAGGAAGATCTTCGCGATGATGATGACGCCGAGCTTGAGGGCTTCTTGGGTGAGGTCCACGTCTTTGAACGCGGTGATCGCGGCGGCACCGGCGCCAGTTACGGCCGCTGCCGCACCGATGATTCGGTAGAGCTTGCTGATGTCGTAGGTGGTCTTGAGTACGCGGGCGGTGTTGCCGGCGATGAGGAGGACTCCGCCCCCGGCGGCGGCGGTGCTGAGGGCGGCGGTGATCCAGGCGGCAGCAATGCCGATGACGACGGTCGCTCCCGCCGCGATCAAAGCGTTGGTGACCGCTTCCTTGAATTTGTCGCGGACTTCGGAAGTGCCTTCGCTATATGCCGCCACGGGTGCGGCGATGTTCGCCGATGCGGCCACAAGTTGGGTGGCGCCGCCGTTCAAGGTGGTCAGGTGTCCGAGCAGTCCGTCAAGGCCGCCCTTCTTGTCCTTGATGTCGGCGAACAGATTGCTGATCTCGGTGATCCGGCCCGGGGCGCCCTTGATAGTGGCGTGTTCGGAGAACGTTTTCCAGACGGACGCGGCCTTGGCGAGATCCTCTTTGTGGCCATTCGGCAGCTTGCTTCCGAACTCTTCCTGGATCTTCCCAACCAGGGCGTCATAAAAGCCAGGGACGCTGTTGTCACCTTCGGTGATGCCGTCACCGTTGTTGCCGACAGAGGTCGGCAACAACACCTTGTAGTCGGTCATCGCGGTCACCGTGGGGCGGTCGGGCATCGGGTTGGACTTGTTGGACAGCGCCCAGTTGTATCCCGCGGCCGACAGCATATAGCCGAAATTGGTCAGTGCGTCAGCCAGATTCGTGTAGGTCTGCAACGTTCCCTGAACTGCTCGGTCGTACTCCCTGCCCCAACTCTCGCAGCCCGCGGTGTCACCGGCCATGCCCGCGCACTCGCCTTTCAGTGCATCGTGGACCGGCTTATCCGCAGTGCGGAGATCAGCGGCCAGGGCGTGACACTTCTTGGCGGCGTCGTAGTAAATCTGCCAGTTGATGACAGTTCACCCATGCCGGTTACCCCTGGTTGAACATCTTGTAGTTGGTATCGACCGCGCGCATGTAGCGGGTGTGCGCTGCCTTGGCGGCGTCGCTCATATCCTGCACGCCTTCGACGAATTCGCGCGCACCGGCGACCCATTGGGCGTGGGCATCGGCATACGCCTGCGCGACGATACCTTCCCACCCGGTGCCGGTCAGGGTGGAGACGCGGTCATCGAGAAGAACACGTACAACCTCGAACCATTTTGCGCTCCTTCGGAATCCACACTTCATGGTCGCTGGCAGCAACCTCCACTGTTGCCGCCAGCCATACGGCACACAGGCCAGATGTGTGATGCGCTCGCCACCTGGCACATGGGCCAGGTGATCTTCGCCTACCGCACGCACCCGTTCCACGGCCGTGCTCTGCCGCGCGATTGAGTCGCTCAACGCCGGGTATCGGCGTGCGATCACGGTCCGTGGGCACTTCCCGTCCGAGCAGGGCGACCGGTCGGAGTGATCCGGCATTCGAAAGTGATAGCGAACGCGTTAAGCGCTGGCTTCCACCTCAGTGCCCATCGTGCCCTGCCCCGCCCGGTCGGATCCAGTGAACGGGTCACCAGATACAAGCATTTCAGCGTGGCCGTCGACGGCGGATGGACCGCACAGTGAACGCGCCGGCCTCCCGTGGGCACGAACGGCTACTGCCCGACTCCCGCTCGGCCAACTCCCGGTCGTGGTCGTGAGCCAATCGACCAGCACCGGCATATTCATGCGAGTCTCCTTGTTCCCCTTGGAGGTTCGAATCGGTGCCCGCATCATCCGGCAACAGTCCATGGACCCCTCCCGACCGTGCTCGGGACCGCGCGGTGGCAGCGGTTCTCGTCACCGCCACCACGCTGGCCATTCGAGAGCCGAAAACTAGAGCCGGACAGCCAGTTGCACACCGTCGGCCACCGGCAATGTCATCGACAGGTAGCCGTGCTCGGGATCGGCGAGGTAGGCGAGCAGTTCGCCGTGCATGTCGCTACCGAAGTCCACGTTCACGTCGTCGACCAGCACCAGGGCGCCCGGACGAAGGCTGGGTTCCAGCAGCCGCAGCACCGGGAGCGCCAGGTCGGGCCATCCGTCCAGGAGCACGAAATCTACGGGGCCGGGCACCTCGGAGAGGGTCGCGCGGGCATCGCCTTCTCTCAGGTCGATCAGGTCGGCGACCCCGGCGGCGTGGAAGTTCTCCCGCGCGACCGCGACCTTCTCCGGCTGCAACTCGGTGCCGATCACGGTGCCGCCGCCGTTGTCCCGCACCGAACTCGCCAGATAGATGGTGGACACACCGAACGAGGTGCCGTACTCGACCACGGTGCGCGCACCGATCGCTCGCGCCAACAGGTACAGGAGTTCGCCTCCCGCGGCGGACACGGACATATAGATGTCCTTGAGCATCTCGGCTCGTGCTGCGGCATCGAGATCTACCGGGAAACCCGGTTCCAAGGCGGCGAACGCCTGCGGGTCGTGTTCCTGCTCGGCGGCCAACAACTGTTGCAGCACAAGCGATACCGGTTCGGAGCGCAAGGTGGAGGTCATCTCGTCAATTCCTTCTCACTGGTCGGATACGACTTCAACGTATGCTCGAATCCCATTGCACTCCAGTGCATATTCGGTAAGGGAGAGTTATCAGAAGTGGAATTCAAGCTGGACCTCAACCTGCTGCTCACCCTGGACGCGTTGCTCGACGAGCGCAGCGTCGGCGGGGCCGCCCGCCGATTGCACACCTCGCCGCCCGCGATGAGTCGCACACTCGCGAAACTGCGGCGCATCCTCAACGATCCGATCCTCGTGCGCGCCGGACGCACCATGGTGCCGACACCACGTGCGCTCACCATGCAGGGTCGGGTTCGCGACCTCGTCGAGCAGGCGCACACACTGTTCGCGCCGCTCGAGCAGCCGGATCCGGCAAGTCTGCGGCGCACGTTCTCGGTGCAGATCGGCGACCTGATGTTCAGTGGTATCGGGTACCGATTGCTGCATCGCATGCATGCCGAGGCGCCGGGGGTGACGGTGCGCTTCGTTGCGGAGAGTCATGAGGACACCCATTCGTTGCGTGACGGCAGCGTCGATGTCGAACTGGGTCGCATCCGCCGCGGCGAACCGGAAACCCACATCGAGCCATTGCTGCGCGAGCGGCTGGTCGGAGTGGTGCGCGAGGGGCACGATCTGCTCACCGAACCGGTCACGCCGCCTCGGTACGCCGCTGCCGAACATGTGGTGTTCTCCCGCCGCGGCATCGCGACCGGCCCGATCGATGACTTGCTCGCCGAGTACGGTCTCACCCGTCGGATCTTGGCATGTGCACCGAATCCGGCGGGCGCGCTGTTCCTGCTGCCCGGTAGTGAGTTGGTCGGTGCGGTGCCCGCCCGGCTCGGCCGCGACGGGATCGAGAGGCTGGGACTGCGCACATTCGAGATTCCGCTGCCACTGCCCGTGGTGGACCTGGGCATGGCATGGCACCCACGGCACGACGCCGATGGCGCGCACCAGTGGCTCCGTGCGCACGTCCGCGCCGCCGTGCTCGACGGGGCGGTCGATTAAGGTAGCGAAAGGGTCAGTGGCCCAACAGGTCCGCGACGCGGAGCAGCTGCGCGGCGTAGCCGGGGATCATGTTCGGGTCGCGGAGCTTCCCCGATGTGGGTATACGGGTGAGAAGTTCGGCCCCGACGAGGCTCCAGGACGGGACAGTGCGCGCCGTGTGCGCGGCGATGAGCGCCGGACCCACCAGCGCCTTGGCACAAACCGGGTCCTGCGCGTCGATCCGGAACTGGGAGTCGAACAACCCGTAGCCGGTCGCGGTCGGCTTGTCGCCGAACATCGCCCGCCCGAGCTGTGAGAACACCCCGCGGTGCCGCACGGAGACCGGCGGATACATCCGGTCGAGCACCACGAGCACCACGATGAAGTTGTGCGTGGTGGTGGTCGTCGAATCGCCGCTCGATGACGTTGTCTGATAAGAGTATTCGGCGACTGTCACCCAGCGCCCGCCGAGCGACCCGCTGACGATCACGCCGAGCCCCCGCGAGTTGCGGCCGGGAAGACGCGCGGTCCAGGCCGCTCGACCGCGTTCGGTGAACGTCCATCCGTGGGTCACCGCCCAATCCCACAGGACCGCCTTGCGCGCCCGCTCGGCGCGCATCGACATCGGTACCACGACAGCCAGGAACACCACAGGTATCACCACCAACAGGCCGAACACACCCAGCACCGCGAGAGTCAGTCCCGCTTCCATCACAGGCCCTTCTGTCGACGTTTCCGTCCCCGGTCGAGGCGACCGCCTCTGCACGGCAGTGTGTGCGCGCCGACTTCCTTCGGGCTTAAGAGATGCTTGCGACGCGGCGCTGCCCATAGAGATCGAGCCGGAGAAACGATGCGGCGAGGCGGAACTCATCGGTCCTCGGGGAGGCGTGAGCGCGTGTCCAGGCGCCAGGAAACGCACGTGTGCTGCGTGCATTGCCAGCGGCAGCGGCACGAAGTCGCCCGAAAGGCTGTGCGTCAGAACTCGATGTCGTCGGTGCCGACAACCCGCGCGGTGCGGCCGGGTGCACTCATATGCTGCCAGTAGAGATTGGTGTGGCGGATGACGGCTTCGGGCGCCGGTGCACCCCATTCGGTGAGGTCCTCGCTGGTGTGCGCGTCCGCGACGAGGACGGTGTCATAGCCACGGACGAACGCGCCGTGCAGGGTGGACCGGATACAGGCGTCGGTTTGCGCGCCCGCGACGAACAGTCGGCCGACCCCGAGTCGCGCGAGGATCGGCTCGAGATCGGTGTCCTCGAATGCGTCGCCGTAACTCTTGTCGACGCGGGGTTCGTCATCGGCCGGAACCAGTTCCGGGACAATCTGCCACGGCACGCTATCGGGGACACGATCCTCGCCGACATCCTGCACCCAGGCCACGGGAACACCGGCCGCGCGCGCGTTGTCAACGAGGCGACCGATCGTCGCGAGGACGGCGTCACGCCGGTGGACGTCGGCCACCACGCTGTTCTGCACGTCGACAACGAGGACGGCGGAATTCGGGCGATCAGCAAGGGATGTCACGAATGCCGATGGTAGCGCCGGGCACCGACACGTTGTTCGCGGCGAATGCGCCTGCTGACGAGCAGCTGCCCGGTCAGCGTGCAGAAGACCGTGTCGAGCCTGCGCTAAAGTCAGTTGTATTACAAAGATTGTCGACCGAGGAGCGGACGTGCCGAAGCAGGTTGACCACGATGCACGGAGGACGGCCATCGCCGAGGCGCTGTGGAGGGTGGCGCTCGTCCGTGGTCTGGATCGGGTGACGCTGCGCGAGGTGGCCGCGGAGGCCGGGATCTCGCTGGGACAGCTCCAGCATTATTTCGGCGGCCGCCAAGAGTTGATGATCTTCGCGATGGAGTTCATGAGCCGCAAGAACGTGGAGCGCGTCACCGAGCGACTCATCCTCATGGGCGAGGGCGGGCGCGCGGCCCGGCTGCGGGCCATCGTCATGGAGATGCTACCGATCGATGAGGATTCCCGAGCAGGGAGTTCGATCAATATCGACTTTCTGCTGGAGGCCGCGCGCAATGACGTCTTACGGGAGAACGTGCGACAACGGACAGGGGCGCTGCGCGAGTTGCTGGAGGGTCAGATCGCGCTGGCCGTGCAGGCCGGGGAGATCGCGTCCGATCGCGACCCCGCCACCGAGGCCGGGTTGCTGATCTGCCTGGCCGACGGCTTGCGGACCCACTTCCTCCTCGGCATGTACACCGCCGAGGAGGTGCTGGCATTGATGGAGGCACACCTCGCACGGCTACTCGTCTCCGCCGATGCGCCGCGACGCCCTTGATTCAAGTCATCTGTATTGCTAACCTCATAGCAATACATGCGACTTGGAAAGGCGATCTGGGTGGCGTTGACAATCCCACCGAGATCGGACGGTGAAAATCCATGCCCGACAACGCAACCACCCACCCGATCGGTGGAACCTCCACCAGTCGACCCGGCGACGCGACATCGATCGCCACCGTCCGGCCGATGGCGCTGATCCGCTCACTCGCCCCCGATCTCGTCCTACCCCTCGTCATCTACTACGCGCTGCATCTGCTCGGCGTCGGCGACACGGTCGCGTTGCTGGCCGCGACCGCGCTCTCCGCGGTGCGGATCGTGTGGGGTGCGGTCCGCGAACGGTCGCTGAACCCGTTCGCCACGGTCATGTTCATCGCATTCGGAGTCGGCGCGGCGCTGGCCCTGATCAGCGGCGATCCCCAGTTCATGCTGCTGAAGAACTCGTTCATCACCGGCGCGGTCGGGCTCGTGTTCCTGGCCACCGCCCTGCGCGGACGGCCGATCTCCCTCGCGGCCGTGCAGACCTTCGACCCTTCCCGGAGTGCCCAGTTCACCGAGCAGTACCGCGTCGATCCGCGAATCCGGCATGGGCACCGGGTTAGCACCACCGTGTCGGGCACGGTCCTCGTACTCGAGTCGCTCCTGCGGATCCCGCTGGTCTACCTTCTTCCCGTCAGCGTGGGAGTCGGCGTCGGCGAAGTGCTCTTGATCGCGACACTGAGCGGCCTGACCCTGTGGAACGTCGTCTACCTCCGGCGCGCTCGCCGAGCACGTGCCGCGCAGGCGTTCACGAGCCTGACGTCGCGGCCACCCCTCGACGATCAACCGATCGCCAGGTGAGCGCGGCTCGCGAGCCGAAATCGTTGCCCGGAGGCTCGCGATGAGTCTTGGCCTTGTCGCGAGCACGCTCCGCTGCAAGCCTCACGCGCGGCGGCCGGGATGGTCATTGCCACCCAGGTCAGGTGACTGCTAGATGTTGCGGGGCAGGACGTTTATGACGGCCTGTAATGGTTGGCGAGCTCGTTGGCGAGGTCGTGTAAGCGAGCCTTGGCCTCGGGCGGGCCGTGGACGGTGACCGACCTTCCGAACGGCAGGAGCGCTCGCACATCCTCCAGTTGCAGGAACTTGATCGTGACTTCGTGGCCGTCCTGTCGAAGTCGTTGACCGAAGATCCACTTCGCTCGTTCGATCTGTGTCCGATCGAAAGTAGCGCTGACTTCGATGACGTGGTCGCGCGCCCACCACTCGGTGAGCGCGGCCGCGACGCTGGCAAGGGTCTGGTCCGGCCGGGTCCGTCGTGCACGATCGGTTTCGGACCATGCCGTGATGCGCTCGAGGCGATACATCCGCGGCACTCGGTCGCAGTCGGCGATCAGATACCAGATGCCTGCCTTGGCCAGCAGCCCGTAGGGGTCCACGACCAGGTCGAGTCGCCGACGCTGGCGAGAACTGTCGTACTCGATCCGGAGCCGTCGACCGCGCCGCACCGGACCGATCAGCGCGGCCGGAGCCGTGCCATCAGGTCGTTGCTGGAGCCAAGGGCGACTGTCCACGTGTATGACCTCCGCGAGTGGGAGAAGATCCTCGGTGTGTGGCTGCCGAACGTTGGTGATCTTGGCGAGCGCGCGCCGGCTCTCGGTCGAGGCATCGAGGTCTTCTCGCTGCTTCTCATCCAGTCCGGTCAGCGACAAGTGGTCGCGTTCGCTCGGGGTGAGGCGGGTGAGGTCGAGTCCCGTGCTGGGGAGAACCGTAACGCCTCCCAGTCGGCCACGTTGTGCGGACACCGGGAAGCCGGCGTCACGGAGCCAGTTGAGGTCCCGGGTGATGGTCCGCAGCGATACCCCGAGCGCTGCGGCGAGGTCGGAGGTGGTCACGGCATCCCGAGTTCCGAGGAGCAGCATCAGGGAGAAGAACCGGTCGGGGGTCACCCTTCGAAGTTTCTCAGCAAATACGACAGGATGTGGCGCATATTCTGTCCAGTCTGGTGGATGCGTTGCCCACAACCTTGAAAGGGAACAACTATGACCGCATCCGTCGTGACTATCGTCTATGTGAACGATGCTCCTGCCGCTGCTCGCTTCTATGGTGACCTCCTCGGTATGAGCCCGTCGTTCGAGACTCCGGGATACATCACCTTCGACCTCGGCCCCGGTGCTGACCTGGCTCTGTGGTCAGGGCAGTTCGAGAATCTTTCCTCCGACGTCTCACGCACCAGCGAGGTCTGCCTCGCCATCGACTGTGGCTCCGACCAACTCGACACCATCTTCGAACGGTGGCAGTCCAAGGGCATCACGATCCTGAAAGAACCTCACGACGCGGGCTTTGGACGCACCTTCCTCGCAGCCGACCCCGACGGGAACCGGATCCGCGTCGCACCGCAGGACTGACGAAGCCCTTCTGGCAGGCGCGGCACCATCACGTCTTTTCACGGTGCCGTGTCTGCCGCACTTCTTATTGAGAGGCCGAATAGTGACTCACGCGAATGCGCCCCTGAGCACTGCGGCGTCGAAGGTCGGTCACGTAGTCCAGCATCACCGTGACGTCGCCAGCGGTTGACCCACTTCGATGCGCAGGCGCGTGAGATGCCCATCTCGGCCGCAACATGCGCGATCGGCCTGGTCTTGCAGCGTTCGATCAGTCGCTTGCGACCCTCGATTGGCTGGCGCATCCACGGCCGCGACAGCGACCAGGCCAAGTCCGCCGACCGGGCGAAGTCAGCGGGTGCGAGAACCGGCTACACCTACCTGCACTCGGCCATCGACGGCTTCTCGCGGCTGTCCTACACCGACTCGGCTGACGCAATATCGCGCTTCCTGCCGTGCAACGAAAACCCTGCGCGGTAAGGCTATTCGATCTTCATGTGCGGGGCTCGCAAGCGCACTGTCATACCGCGACCCGCGATCCAAACCGGCCAGGGCGGTGGTTGGAAGGCCAACCGGCCGAGATCATCTCGGCCCGTCGCAAAACCACACCACATCGCCGTGCCTCGATCAGGCGCGGGACCGATAACGGCTGGTTGGGGTCAGATCAGGGCGGCCATCGGACGAAACCCTGGTGCCTACTCCTTGGCATATTCTTGGTGGAGGTCCCATTAGCAACCACATAAGAAAGGCCCCCGACCAGAAATACCTGGTCAAGGGCCTTCTTGCGCTCCCCCATCTGGACTCGAACCAGAAACCTGCCGATAACGAGCTACGGAAAGGCGCTGGTCACACCAAGCATTGAAGGCATTGTGCGCTTAGGGGGTCGAGTTGAAACGCACGAAATGCCCTATGTACCCAGCAGGTTCGCACACGGCCCCCCAGAACCGACTCGAATATCTGGCGAATATTTGGGGAGGGGTCGAATCCGAACGCGCGCCGCCGACCACGCCGAACAGCGGACGAACGGCACGTGATCGACACCAGCACCCCGTACCGCCAGCCTGCAGTCGATCGGTGAAACACATTGCGAGCGCACCGGCTGCTGATCGCGTGTCCGAGGCGGTCAGTGCTCGACGACGCAAAATCGGCACCGTCCAAAACCAGAACGCCGAGATGATCTCGGCCTGTTGGCCCTTCCAGACTTGGCCCCGACTGATACGAAGCGCGCGATCAGCGGCAAAGAGTGCGTTCTTCAGCTGATCCGCCAGCACCGCTCCCGTCGCCCGATAGGCGGCGGCTCAGCGTCGGGACTCGAGTCCGTCGAGCACGATGCGCAGGTTTCGGGTCCACTGGTTCGGCGCGGCTTGCAGGCCGATGGTGCGCGGCTGCGTCGCGACTCCCGCGAGCGCGAAAGCGACGTCGCACCATGTGATGTCGTCGCGCATGGCCCCCGCCTGCTGTGCGCGGTCGACGAGGCGGCGCAGACTGTCGCCGAGATCGGTGATGGTGTCGCCGAGATCGCAGGATCCCGCACCGCCCAGAGCATCGTTGACACCGCAGCTTTCAGCACGCAGCCGGGCGTAGACGGTGGCGAACTCGGTGAACCCGTGCCATGGGTCCGGATCGGCGAGGGCGTGGTCGGCGGCAGCCCCGGCCTCGTCGAGGACCTCCTCAAGCACGGCCGGGTCGCAGGCGGGATTTCGGTCGCTGATCGACCAGATCGTGCGTGACGGTGCGCGTCAGATGTTGGCGGCGGCGTTGAAGGTCGAGGTCGAGGTCGAGGTCGAGGTCTATGTCGAGCAGTTCGCCGATCAGGTCGACGAGAACGGCTGGCGACCATTCTGCAGTACGTCACCGTCCAATTACTCCGGATCACGATACCGGTGCAACAAATTGTTGAACATCCTTAGCTTGTCGACGGCGTCCTCGGGCACCGGGTCTGGATGGAAGTGCATAACCTTGTTGCGGATGAGCCGGATCTCTTCGAGCCGGGAGATGAATGCGGAGCGGTCCAACGGCCAGCCCAGTTTCTCCCAGACCTCCCTGTTCTCCAGCACACGGCGGTAGTCACCCACTGAGAGCTGGTCGAAACTGGTGATCTCCCGGTGACAGAGTCGTTGGACGGTCCGAACATCCAAGGTGCGGTTCAGGATCCATCGCAGTGTCTGATCCAGCTCCCCCAACTGGAAGAACGGGGTCGCCATCTCGCCGTAGCGCTGAGCCACGTCGGCTGTCGTGACGATGCCGTTAATGGCCTTGCTCTCGTCCCGGACAAAGACGAATTCGCACTGTTGCAGCGTGGGTAGGACATCGGAGAGATCGCGTTCGTAGTCGACGACCTCCACATGCGGGTCGATCGCATCGGCGAGACTCGCATCGGGCTTCTGGTGCATCGCCTGGACGATCGAGCGCCATGTGACTGCTCCGCGCAGGTTACGAGGGCCGCTGAGGACGGCGAGCTGGGAGAAATCGTTCAGAAGCATCTTGGTGATCGCTTCTTCGAGCGTGCTGTTCGGCCCGACGGACTCGACCCCGAGCAGGGGTGACAGATTCCCGACCGTCAGGCGGACATCGAGATCACGCTCCCCCTCGTCGTCCTCGGCGACCGGGACGTCGTCGAGGACGGACGGACCCGCCACCGTGTTTCCCTCCGCCTCACTGGGCGGCGTGGTCAGTGACACCATCGTGTCCAGAGTTACCGCCCGGAAGCTGGGTGACGTAACCAGTCCGTGGTTGGCCAGATCCGCCTCGATCCGGCTGACTTGGTCTCCGCGATCCGATGCTCCCCATAGCGACAGCAGTTCACGAACCGAAATGCGTTCGGCCTCATCCTCGTCCGCATGCCTGCGGGCCTGCCTCAGGCGCTCGTGGATGCGCCGGCGCACCACATCCTCGTTGTGGCGGTGCGCAGCGGCCGCGACATTCGAGATCACTCGGTCGAGCAACTCCTGACGTACGGCGTCCAACATCCGATCTTGCTCGACCACAAGCCACGCCCGCCACCCGTCGACGGCTCGCATCCCGGCGGCCACCATCGCCGCCCGGGACGGTGAGCGAAACTCCTCGCCATCGGGCTCGAGCCGGATACGTCCCTTATCGGTGACTGTCGCGTCGTAGGTCACGCCGATCCGGTTGCGCTTGAACCTGAGCTTCGCGCCAGGCTGAATAAGACCGGCGTCCAACAGGTCCGAAACCGTAACCCGGCGCCCGCCGATCAGATACATCGAGCGACTGCCTAGCTGCTCGGCTCGCTCTGCTGTCACTCCGCTCGGCACGGCGCTCACCATTTCCGCAAGCCGGCAAATTTGCGCCGGGCACCGATCGCCTGCTTGAGCACCCGCTTCTCAAGTTCGGGGCGGCTCAGGCGATCCACCCGAGTGAGCTGCAACTCCGCGGCCACGGACAGCAGACTCGCACGATCGAGATGCTGTTCACGCAGATACGCGATCCCCTCGCCCTCGGTCTCGGTCGCGCGCAGCTGCGCAGCGATCCGGGCCGCATCGGCATTCGGACTCGCGGCTCCGGTCGGCGCCGCTGCCAGCACAGGGCCGGACTCGTTGGGGGTGGGCTGCGACGCGGTGCTACCGGTATCGGTATGGCCGACCCCAGTGTTGTCAGCCGCATCATCGGCCCCGGTGTTCGCGGCCCCTGCCTTGCCGTCGGGCGGATCGAGGGCCGGTGCCGGAGTCGGGGGTTCGTCCGCGGCAGCGTCGTTCCGAGCGAAGTCGTGGTGGACCAATATCTCGAGGAGTTCCGCTTTCCTGGGTTTCGTGTAGCCGCGGAGGCCCAGCAGCTTGGCCACCTGGCGAAGCCCCTGCAGCGGCAGGTCCGCCCCATTCAGGTAGAAGCTCCGTTGCTGCCCGGACGGCAATCGTAAAAGATCCTGCACCACTTGAAGGGGAATCGTTGACGGTGCCCCGACGGGGTCGGCCGCCAGAGACTGGGAAATGCCGCGCGATACCTCATAGGAGGAGCCGACCGGTGCCGCATCGTCAGCGGGTACCACCGCCAACTCCACGGTTCCGTCGAGAATTCCCCGCAGTGTGGCCTCGTCTTGTCGTTCCAAGAACTCGTACAGCCGGGTTTGCAGGGCGACGAAACTTTTCAGGTCGTTCACTGGTGAGCACCCGCCGACGATGCGAGCGCACCCAGTACCTCATCGGCCAGCTGGTCGAACTCCTTGACAACCTCGTCCGTGCCGGTGTTGTGCAGCATCGCCGGCACACCGCTCTCGCCGGCATTGCCGAAGTGCTTGGGACTATTGCGAATCGTGCTCTTCAGCACGGGAACTCGCGAACTCTCGCGCACCTCTTCGATATAGCGGTGCTGAGCGAGCGTCACCTGTTGCGAGTAGATCTGCACCATGGTGAAGACGACACCAAGAAAACTGGGATCGATCGGCGTATGTCCAGCGCCACCACCCTTGTGGTTTACGTAGTCGTTGAACTGCTCCACCAGTCCGGCGCAGTTGCCGACCAGATAGTCCAATCCCAACGTGGACAGATAGTCCGCCTTGGCCGGCACGAGAATGAGCTCGCTGGCCACAATCGCGGTCTTGGTGACGAGGCCGAAATTCGGTGCGCAGTCGATGAGCACCAGATCGTAGGCGTTGCTGAAGTGACTGTCCGCCAACGCTTGTCGCAGACAACCGTGCAGGTCCAGGAACCGCCGCTTCGATCCGTCGAGGGTGGTGGTCCCGCCCAGCCGGGCGGCCAGCTCGAGATCGATATCGATCAGGCCGAGGTGCGACGAGATCAGGTCGAGCTGTCCGACGGGGTTCTCCAGCGCTCTGTTGACCCGCTCCGGCGTGACGACAAGGTCAGCCAGGGAGAGCTCCCTCCCGGGCATTTCACCCTGGTACCACTGTCTGATCGTGCGACCGTCCTTGAGCCGATCGTGCCAGTCGTCGACCGAGAAGAACGAGAACGTCAGATTGGTCTGTGGATCGAGATCGATGAGTAACACACGTAGCCCTCGGCCGGCGGCAACCGCACCGAGATTCGCGGTGAGCGTCGTCTTTCCCACACCACCCTTGTAATTCATAACCGCCACGACCCGCATCAGCTTCTCCCAATGGTTTCGGGCGCCGACGTTGTCGGCGAACAACGATCGATGTCACATGCCGGGGCGGGGCTGGGGCAAATGGCGACCCGAACTTCTCGCCCACCCCGCAGCACTCATCCGAACTTCTGCCCTCCCCACGACACGGCCATCCAGGCTTTCATCGATCGTGCCACCAACCACCTATCTCGCAAGCCGAAACAGATTTCTTCGCAGCAACTTTCGAACAGATTACCCCCGGTGGGATCATACCGACGAGGCCGGTCGGTATGAATATCAATACGGCGCAGTCTGTTTGGTTGAACGCCGTATACCGGACCGTCACCGGCTGAAAAGGTGTTCGGAGAGACGCTGGCCCCATGGCTAACCGATCGGCACGGAACTACTCCACCGTGGGTCGCTCGACGGGACGCCTCAGCGACACATATCGCACGAACCTCTCGACGACACGCCGGAAGACCGATTTCGGGGCGCCTCCTCGCGGTTGAAGGGCTCGTCTCGGAACCGGCGTTGCCCCAGCATATTCTGGTGGCGCCCACAGATCTGATCAAGCCGTCCCCACACGCATGCTTCGGCGGTCGCAGCAGCGGTGTATTGGCGGGATTCAACTGGTCGTTGCAATGCGGACTATGTGGATTGGGATTCGAAGCTGTAGCAAGGTGCTCGTTCAGTGCTTTACCAAATTCCTTGGGCAACAAAGTGATCAGGTGGCAGACTTCGCGCATGCAGTCGAACCCCGACGTCATGGTCGTATCCTGGCGAACCATCTTGAACGATGAGTTTCCCGAGGATGCCTACGAGCCGCACAATGACAGCTCCGCTCAGCCGATGCACCAGATCCGTGGATACGTTATGGCTCAGGCCGGCGAGACAGAGGCTGTCATCGGGCAAGCGCTCCGACATTTTGAGCCCTCGGCAAATCTCGATCGGTCGGCAGGCCGACTCTTGCATGACCTCAAAGCGGCTGCGAAAAAGAACGGTTTCATCGAGTACGGCGACGAATTTGAACTGATCACCAAGGCTTTGAAGCGTCGGAACGCGGTCGTCCACGCGGACGTTCAGATCTGTTCCACTTGGGTGCCCTACGCCACAGGAGGTGGCGAATGGCAAGAAGTCATGTATCTACTCGGCAGGGAAGAGTCGGACGAACGACGTCTGTGGGACGACCTCGAACTCCAGCAAGAGGCAACCATTGCGGCGGTTCGCATTCTCCACGCGTTATCGGTTCGAGCACGACCCCGCAACTCAACTGACGACATAGTGAAATAGATCATCAACCGCAGTACATCGCTCCAGGGCAGTCGATCGTTGGCGCACCTGCTCCTCGCCACACTCGGACCATGCGACGAGATCAGTTGTGACTTCTCGCTCAGTAATCCGAGGGCCACCGCGGACGGACGATTGCCTCGGAGTTAGCGCCGATGGCAAGAGATGTCGAAACCCGCTGGTGAACCTCGAATTTCGATACCCTGAAAGTAAGCGATGTCATCGTCGTAATCGGCCGGACTCAGTGCGGCTGATGCTCAGGGGTTTCGGGGGTCAGCTGACAGGCTCCAGTTGCTGGCACGCAGTTCACCCGGAGTGCTTCTGTGGGTGCGGGGGCGGGAATCACGGCACGGATCGAGCTGTAACGGGCGTACGCGACAATGCCTGCGCCCGTTCGGCCGTCCGTGTTCGCTCAACTGAATCCCGCTGATGCGCAACAGTAGGAACACGACGCTGGGGATCGGCCGCGATGGCGCAGAAGTGTTTTGAGGTTTCCCGCACCACTTCGTTTGCAGAGAATCACCGTCCGGGGCCGGCTCACTCGTCCTGCTCGGCCGCCCATAGCCGCGTGACACGAACGATAGCCGTGCACATCCGACATCAGCGAGCAACACGCCCGCACACCCTTCTCAACTGTCCTGAGCAGATTCCGGATCACCTGCGTCCCATCTTCTATGTGCCCCGCCACACTCCGAGGGCATTAGTTCGCGGTCCAGCGGCGCGGCGCGCCTCGGATGTGTCCTATCACCACGTCGATACCCAGATGCTCGGCAATCAGATGCTTCAGTTCGGGTCCCTCGATGAGCTGAATCTTGCCGTGCCTACCCACGAAGTCGTAGCTGGCTTTGCCGAAGTACGCCGTTGTCACCAGCACTCCGCGGCTGGCACGCATATCCTCCATCACGCCGGCGAGGGCCCGAACAGCTTCGATCTCCACCACCTTGGTATAGCGTTTCGCCTGAATAACGCACACACCGCCCATGATCGGGTCGCGGTTGACCGCAACCGCGTCAACGCCGTCATCCCTGGATCCCTGAGTCGCCCACGCTTCCATACCGATAGCCTCGAACAGCTCTCTGATCAGCCGCTCGAACTCGATCGGAGCCAGTTCGGTCAGCACAGTGCGGTGATCCACGCCGGACATCGCGGAGGCGGCATCGATCTTGTATCTCGACAGGTCGGGGTCGAACAGAGGTCGAATCGGTTCGTGGTCCCACGGATGTGGAGACACCAGCGCGTTGAGATGCTTCAGGCAGGACACCGCGTCGAGTTCGGACAGCACCAGACGATCGAACTGTTCCCGAGTGACCGACACACTGATCAGGCACTTGTCTTCCGGCTGCCCCGTCGCGGTGTTCCTGCCCGCGACCACACCGCTTACCGCCACCTCATCGATCGTCGTCAGCGGCAGCAGTGCGAACGCGTCGCGCGTGACCAGAAGAACCAGTTGGGCAATGAGGTCAGCGTAACGCTCCCGTCGCTCCTTCAACGACCTTGCGGTCGAGACGATCTCGTCGCGAGCTCGTACATACCGGAACTCCCGTTCGGCGGGAATGACGGTGACATCCGGCAGCTGGCGTACCACCAGCAGTCTTCGCGGGGCAGTTACATAGGCCACTCGGATATCCGTCGAGATGCCTTCGGGCAAGTCGGCAGAAGTCATGAACAGCTCCGCGACCTGGGCGACCGAATCGGGATCAGCATCGTCAACGCCGCGAGCCAGCACGCCGACTGCCGCGTTGTACTGCTCCATCTGTTCTCGACGAGCGGCTTCGGCGGCCTCGTGACTTGCCATGTCCTGCGCCAGCGCGGCTGTCCGGTGCGCCTCGCGCTGCTCGTATTCGGTGACCGCCCGGGCATAGTCCTGTTTGGCTTCGGCCTCGCGGATCCGCCACCGAGACTTTTGGAGCTTTTCCCACACCGTCGGTGGCGGCGGCGCGAAGTCCTGCCACAACGGCGCCCTCTCCGGCGTCACGAGCCAGCGCTCCGGGCTGTGTGGATCGGGAGTGTAGGTGCGACGGAGGTCGTCGACAGCGAAGGTCCGGGCGGATCCAGTGGACACGCTCAGCAGTCCGGACAGTTCGTCGGCGCGGGCACGCACGTTATCGGTCAGCCACCTCACCTGCACCTTCTGCTCTTCGATCCACCGGGCCTGTTTGTCACGCACTGCCTGCGCTCTTGCCCGCTCAGCCTCTCGGGCGAACCGAGCCTCATCCCTGGCAGCCTGTGTTGCGGCACGCTGCTGTTGCGACTCCGCCCTTCGGTTCGCCCGCTCGGCTTCACGAAGCTGGTGCTGCAACTCGGCAAACACCCCACGACGACGCCCCATCCGTCCTCCACGTTCGCCGGAACCACCTGAGGTGCACCGGCGTTAACGCATCCCCTAGCCACCAGGCACAGCAAGATCGATTGTGGCACAAATCCGGAAGCGCTACCCCGGCACGGGGCCGCCTCTGGGTCAGCCATGGGCGGTGGCAGGCCGCGCAGTCCCAGGCCCCTGCGATTATGCATCCGATCCTGCCCCGGGCCCAACCAGCCCGCATCCCAATGCCGCCAAGTCGACCGGATTGCCAATGTGCTGGCGCAGATAAAGCGAAGTAGCACTAAGCAATTGGTTCACACCTCTCAAACTCTCGTATCGGGGCCGGCAAATCACGCGCTCCGCTCACGTGGCCTCGATCCGCACGTTGGGAGACCGTGCCTACCAACACATCTGGACGATCGACCAACGGGCCCTCCACAGCACTACCGGATATCTGGCCAACCAGACGCTGGTTCGATATTGACGTGTGCCTTCCGAGACATTCAAATGCGTCGGCGGACACAGTTGACGGGTGGCACCGCTTGGCGGTGCCACCCCTCATTTCAGTTCGGTGCTCGACCTAGCCGGAGCGGCGGCGTGCTACCTCGTTCAGTGCGGGGCCGATCTTGTCGCCGATGAGTGTGGTCACTCCGCGGTCGTACGTATGATTTCCGGAGTACGCGGAGGTGTTGCCGCGTTGGTCGACGACCTTGGGTACATCGAGTCAGGCCGAGATGCCTTCGGTGCCAAGGTGTTTGCGCAAGCTGCGTGGCGTGACCCCTTCGGGGAGGCTGAGCGCGGCAGCCAGTCGCCGCCAGCGTCGGCCCATGCTCTTGAGGTTGCGTTGCCCGGCATCGTTCAGGTCGAAGAACATTAAGCCCTCTGGCCATTCCGCATCGTCCGGGCGCGGCGGCAACACCAACCGGACCTTCTTCAATCGACGTAGTGCCTTCCCGCATCAACATCGACTTCGATAGGTGACTTGTTGAGGTCTGGTGGCGCCGTTCGGCCGGTCTCTCAGTGTCGGAGCATGCTCAAGCTCGCCGCAGCTTTCTGGGGCGGGTGTTGGGCCTATTTGTGTTCGGATAGATGAGGTGGGCCGTGATGAATGCGTACTCGGCGTGATGATCGACCCAGAATCGCTCGGGTTCGAAAGGGTCCTGTTGTGCGAGGAAGAACAACCAGCTTCGGGCTTCGGATCCCGAAGCCTCGCGGGCTTCTCGTCGTGCTGCGGTGATTTCGCGACGCAGGGCCGCACGCAGTTTCGTTCCCCAGGTCGACCAGCTGATGGCGACCCGATACGGGCGAGCCACTCGCGCCCGGTTGTGTGGATCTCGGTCTCCGGCGTACAGCGATATCACCGCCGTGTTGGTTGTGAATTCCGGCGGACTGCTCCAGGCCACTTCGGCGTAGAAGATCCGCCGGTGAGGGTAGTCGGTGATGGCGTAGAGATCGAGTCGTTTGAATGCGTACTGGTAGTGCTGAGTGTCAACGTCGGGGAGTTTGATCCGCAGGATTCCGCGGCTGTTCGGATAGCGGATGAACGTGCGGCAGAAGGGCCGGATGGTGGAGGCGGTGGCCTCCCGGAGGCCGCGTTGGTCTTCACTGGTGGTGATCGAGCGTGTTCTACTCTGGCTGGCTTGTCGTTCGGTATCCTCAGTCGCGTGCGGGTCAACTTGTTCGTGGCGTTCAGAGCGGACCAGCTGATAGGGCATGCTCACGCCGCCACTTAGACGTTCTGTGCGCGCGGGTTCTAGTGGACCAGAACTGCGTACCAGGACCGGGTCGCCAGCGATTTGGCAGTCAGATAGATGTGACCGCTGTCTTCCTGCTCGAAAATAGGGTGTGACGTGTTCGGATGTCAGCGCCGCTGGCATGACGGGGCAGCCGCAGCCGACGCATTCGTAGGGGCCGCTCGTGGACTCGATTTGGTAGCTCAATTCGATCGCGTCGACGATGACCCGCCGACCGATATCCCACGCCTGATCCATCCCGCCTCCTTCGCGGCACGCGGCCGCGTTGCCGACCTCGCTTCCATGGTGCCTTGGCAGGTGTGAATCTTGCTGCGCGCAAGCGCGTTCGGACGCGCTCTGTGAGCGGGTGCGCTCACGTTTCACCAGCGGCGTGCCCGCACGGCGGAGAGGCGGCCACCAGCCGATGTCGCGGGCTTCGCCAATGTCAACAGCACGTTCGTGCTGCAGACGCGGTCGCGGTATTTCGAGTACGCGCCGCTGGTGCATCTGCTGTCCAGGCCGGGGCTCGACAAGTTCGGGCTGTCGGCGCTTCGGCCGGTCAGCCGCACTCGAGGCTCGGTCGAGTGCGACGGTGGTAGCTTCGCAGGGTGCACAGCAATCCCGATCAGATGCACGCCACAGCCGACCGCATGTCTTCAAGGGCGGACGAGTTCTGGGAAGACATAGAGACTTTGCGTATGGAAGCCGATGCGCTGATGTCCGCTGACTGGGTGGGTGAGGCTGCCGATACCCATGCCGCGCTCTGGACGGAGTGGGTCGAATCCGCCCGCAAAGTTGCTGTGGCACTGCGTGAGGACGCGATCCTGGTACATCAGGCCGCGGACAAGTACACGGAGACCGACAGCAAAAACGCGAGCGACGTCACCTATGTGCAGTTCGATCTGGGCGATACGTGATGGCCGCGTATATAGCGAACACCGACCAGATTCTGGCACTTGTCGCCAAGGCTCGTCTCATCGGGCAGCAGATCGAGCAACGTATCGCCGATGTCGAGCGTGAAGTTGCTGCGCTGCATATCGAATGGGAAGGCAGCGCGGCGGAAACGCACCGCGCCAAGCATGACACTTGGCAGCGCGAGATGCAGGACATGAAGGCGGCACTGGCCGAGCTCGAAACCGCGGCCCGGACCGCGCGCGATCGATACCTGGCCAATGTCGAGCACAACAAGCGAATGTGGCCCTGATGGCGCCTATTTCGATGGACTCACGCATCTTGTACGACGCCGCCACGCTGTACGAGGGCGCCTATCACAGCGCAGAAAATGTCGTCAAAGCACTCGCGGCAGCGCTCGACAAGGACTGGGGGTGCGCCGGCAGTGACAGTGCAGGGCGAACGTGGGCGGACAGTTATGACCCGGCCGCGTTCAAGGCCGTCGCCGCCGGAACAGATATTGTCAACGCGTTTGGCAAGCTACACGACCTCCTCGCCTTCACCGCCGTAAACCACTCGAACACAGAGAAACTGAACAAAAACCCTCCCGAGATACCCGACCCCGCCCCTGCGATTCTCGCGGCCACAACCGCACCGACCTTCAAGGGTGCATTCGGTGGTGAGTCCGATCCACCGTTCGGCTGGAGCATGATCAGCAGCTGGCTGCAGGGCCATACGTGGCCGAACGGGGACCCCGACAAACTGAGGCGGCTCGGTACCGCGTGGCGAACCGCCGCCAAAGGGTTACGCGACGCCAGCGACGGCACCAGTCAGGCGTGGACGAATCTCGAGGAGAACGCGTCCGAAGAGCTACCGCAGGCAATCGATCAGATGGACGCGGTATGGATGGGCGTCGGGGAGGTCGCAACGCAGTACGAGAAGCTCGGCAGCGCGTGTGAGGACTGGGCACAGCAGATCGAGGACGCGCACCAAGAAATACTCGCCATACTCGCCGGGGCGATCGGCGCGGGTCTCATCGCGGGCGTCGTAGTCGGCTTTTTCACCGCGGGCACAGGGGCTGTAGCGACAACAACCGCTGCCGGCAGTGCCGCCGGCGCCGCCGTTGTCACAGTGCTCGTCGCATTCGATACCGCCGCAGCCGTTGCGGCCGGGGTTACTGTCGCCGCAGGTGCGGCAGCCATCGGCGTAGCCACAGAGTTACAACCGCTCCTCGAAGCCAACCCTACCCAGTTCAATACCAACACGGGTACCGGTGGTGGAGGAAGTAGCAGCTATTCACGCCCGCCTGAAGTTCCGAGCGACTGGGTACCTCGTACCGCCGACAACGGGAAAGGTGTGGTTTGGCAGAAGCCGGGATCGACCGGGAACGCCGACACGATCCGGGTCATGCAGCCGAACTCGCAATATCCGAACGGATATGTCCGGTTCTACAATTCGCACGGCCAACCGGTCGATCTCGCAGGCAAACCAGGCCCCAAGAGCACAACACATATCTCGGTCAACCCAGATGGAACCTTCCCCAAGCCACAAGGATGGTAATGGAACTACCGATCACCGGACAGCGCGTCTCGGTCGCAGCCAGTGAGTACATGGTCGAGGTCACGACCGTCGGCGGATTCGAACTCCAGATCGAAGGAGACATGGAGATCCAATCCAGCCGAGGCGACCGATGGCCCATCGCACTCGCGAACGGCGGCGGTTCGCAGGTCGAACTCGAACCCGTCGTTCGTGGCGCGATCACCTCTGCTGTCGTCGACTCCTCAGGGACCCTGACCATCGACCTGGACTCCGGGAACCGGCTCGTCGTCCCACCGGATGATGAATACGAGGCATGGACACTCGTGGGTCCGAACGGATATCGGGTTGTCTGCATGCCGCACGGCGAGCTGGCAACCTGGACAGCCGACTGATCGGCTGCTCCCACATACTCGGCCGACCAGGCGGCGAATACATCAGGAGTCCCGATGGATTACTTGGACCGATGGAACGAAGAACAACGTCGTGTCGCGCAAGACTGGCGACGCAAAAATCATCAGGTACAGCAAGCGCTCGCACAGATCGCGGTCCGTGCCAGCTCCCGTCACGGCGAGCTGAGCGCGACGGTGGACGCCCACGGCAAAGTCACCGATCTACGCATAACGCCGCAGGCGCTGCGGCTCGGAGAAATCCAGCTCAGGAAAGCACTGTTGCAAGCTATCCAACGCGCGCAATCGGAGGCACAGCACCAGGTCGACGCAATTACACGCCCCTACGCTGAGGAGCCTGCCAGCGCCGCCGCGATGACATTCATCCGCGACATCCTGGGCCCGTGACGCTGGTTCGATATTGACGTGTGCCTTCCGAGACATTCAAACGTCGAACTTGGCGTGTGTCATTCACTCGAATGACGCACGGAGCCATAGGCATATCCCGCGACGGTATGTCGGCGCAAACTAGCGGAGGCACGCGAACGCACGGGGTAGCTGGTATACCCGCGTACTGCGCGAAATGAGCCGTGAGACAGGTACCCCGACCTAGAGATGACCGACTCCCACCGCAAGGGGCTGGATCGACTACCTCGACGAAGCGAACGCAACCGCCAGGCCGCCGCAGCGCTCGGTATCGTCCGGACACCGGAGCAGAACGGTGGTGAAACGATTCGGGTGCTCGGTCCCCGCCGCGTGGTACTGACCTTCGATCCCGACTCCGACGAGCCAGACTGTTGTGCGCCTCAATTATGATGCTGTGTGCCGCAGGCCTGATGGTGGTCGCTCGCAGTGGCGGTCAGCAGTTGGCCACCGCACAGGAAAGATCCGAGACGCCCTCGCCCGGTTGGAGAAGCTCGCGACGGCGAAGAAGTCCGCAGATGCCATCTTCTCCGCTCGCGCGAGGAGCACGTCCATACACGAACACTGCATCCCCCCACTGCATATGGCGATGATATTCCGCGCTAGCCACCGTTCAGCGATACGTCGAACAGTGAGACAACTTTACCCGCGGACCCACTGTCGTTCGGTGGGATCACAATACTTGGCATGGTCGGCAGTGGACTTCTAGCGGTAACCGTTCGGAACAGTTCAGCAGGAACTAGGCATTGCTCGATCAACGCCTTCTCGCCGATACCTTCGCTGTTGAGCAGCTCGACGGCACGCGGAAGCAGCGACGGTTGTTCCATCACCTTGATCGACGCGGGTTCGTCGCGTCGCCAACCCCGCGCCGAAATCGTAGCCATCGCATTGCGATAGGACACATCGCTGAGCACACCGAGCGAACGAGCGCGGTAGAGCAGCGCCTGGATGCTGACACCCCAATGCTCCTTGAGCTGGCGCAGATCTCGCCAGGCGCTGCCACCCATACTCGTCGGCAAGACTTGGCGGATCAGGTCCGCTGGCATCAGCAGTTCGGACGCGAAGCGGTTGGCCTGGTTCTCCACGATCCTGCCGCCGGGTTCCGCGTCAGTGTGCATCAACAGGTGGCCGAGTTCATGGGCCACATCGAACCGCTGCCGGTAGTAGTCGCGCTTGATCGGATTCAAAACCACGACGGGTCGCAGGCGGCTGTCGAAGGAGTACGCGTCAACATCAGCGGCTTGGTCAGGGCTGAATACGACTAGCACACCGTGATTTTCGAGGGTCCGAATGAGGTGCCCGGCGGGGCCGTCTCCGAAATTCCATTGTTGGCGGATCAGCCGTGCTGCACGTTCCGGACCATCGTCGTCATCGTGTTCGACATCGACAGGAAAGCTCGGCAGGTCGGTTTCGGGAAACTCGACGTGCCGTTCGAGACAGCTGGAGATGTCGACTGCTAGTTGCCCGTAGGCAAAGGCTTGATCGCGCGCGAGCTGACTGGTCGACCGCAACGACCGGAAGTGCGGAGTACAGCTGAGCGAAGCGACGTCGTCCGGGCGAATAACAAAAAAGCTCGGGTCGACCCCAAGCCCAAGCGCCAGCTGTGCGACCGCGGCAGCCGATGGACGTTTGGCACCGGACTCCCAGCTGGCAACGGCAGTCGGGCTCTTGTCGACCATGGCCGCCAAGGCCGTCTTGCGCAACCCAGCCAGCTGCCGCGCCAAGGTCAGGCGACCGCCGTCGAAGAAGGTGGCTGCCTCGATCGTTCGGTCGGTGGTCGAGGACCGAGTGGTCACTGTGCACCACTGGCGTCCACGCCAGGCTCGGTGGAAGCCCGGCGCCGCAGGCGCACAGGAGCGTCCGGCTCGGCATCCGGAGCCGTGGGTCCAGGGCCTGCGTCTCCACGCCGCCCACCGCTGGCAGGCGGCAGATTGAGCAGATTTTCAAGCCACAGCCATGTGTCACCACCACCGGAATTGAGCCGCGGACGCCCGAATCCGAGTTCGAGGTCGCCGCTGATCACATCGATGCTATGGCCAATCACGAAGGTGGTCATGTCCAGTTTCTGGCTTTCGATCAGCTGCGATTCCAGGGTGCTCAGCTCTGTGTCGGTGTCGCCAGCGAACAGCGAGCCCTGCTCGGGGTGCGGATCGGGCTGGGAGGCCACTTTCTGTTTGGTGGGGCTCTTCTGGGACCAAGGCAGCTCGCGCAGCTTGCCGAAGACTGCCGCTGCCAGCAGGAATCTCTTGTCCCCGAAGGCCCACCCGGAGCTCAGGTTGAGGTCGTTGCGCTCCACAAGGCCCGGGGCCAGTCGGGGCATCGACTCGATTTCGTTCTTGGGCAGTTGTGCGTACAGCAGGTCGAGCGCGGCGTCGGGATCGCTTCCGCTGACCGAGTAGCGTTTGCATGCGAAGACCCGGTCGAGGCGATCTGTGAACAGTTTGAAGCGAGAGGTACCGATCCACCCGGGGTCGTCGAAGGCGGCGTCGTCGGCCGAGGTCGTCAACAGTCGCGCGGTCGCTGACAGATACGCCCAACGGATGCCGGCGAGCACTCCGGCGCTTCCGAGTTCGGCAATGACATCCTGTTGTTCGCTCACGCGGGAAACACTACCAGAATCAGTAAATCGCGCTTGAAACTGAACCCCTGTGGCGTGTTGTGGGCCTAGATCCCAACTTCATAGGCATCGACAGGGGAGGTGTCCCGGCCAAGATGCGCCGATCTTGCAGTGTGTCACCTCCACATGCCGCGCCGTCGTTGGACAAGCGGACAAGCCAGCGGGGCCCTTGGTCTGTCTGCTCTACCAGGGCGATCGGTCGGTCAAGTCGTACTCGATCGAGCTGGAGGCCGTGCGGCGCGGCGGTCGCCGAACCCTGCCCCCGAACTGATGACCGAGCGCAGCAGCGGTGCGCTCGGGGTCCGCGGAATATATAGCCGCGCAACAGATCCCACCGACCTCGAGGAGCGAGCGGTCACGCGACTGTTGACGCAGGTACCCGATCAGTTCCGCAGCGAGATCGAAGCGTGGGTGGCCGCATTGCGCGGAACTGGACGGCGACCCTCGCGGCCGGTGGCATGGGTGACCGTGCGCACCTACCTGCAATTCGCCCTGCCGGTCCTCACCGGCTGGGCGCCACGGTTCGGAGGTCTGCGCGAGATAGTTTGCAGCGACGTCGAAGAAGCGCTTGCCAACCACGTCGGTAACTCGCCTCATAACGTCCACACCGCTCTGCGGTCACTAGTTCGTGGTCTCAAGCACGAGAAGCGTATCTTCACCGACCCCGCCTGCAGCGTGGTCGGCTACTACGCCCGCAATCTGCCGCGACCAATGCCATGACGAGCCCTGCGCGGTAGGTCAGGGCGATCGCCGATGATGCCTGCCGCCTGCAGAGCAGGCGGCTGTGCACTTCGTCTGGGACAACATGGCCATTCTCCCAACGCGACAACGCCACCCGAAGACTCGCAGTCGTCATCAACCCCACACGGTCGCGGTCGGCTTGTTCCTGCAGAGCGGAGATCAGCCGCGTCTGTGACCAGCCCCGAGCCCGCCGAGCCGACCTCAACACACTTGCGTCGATACCCACCCCGCTCCCCTTTGCCACCCATTCAGCGCCATGGGCCTCCGGGACACAGACAACACCGACTGCGCCACACCGGGATCACATTCAGCTAAGCAGAACACGGCCCACCTAGCCATTGAATCTTGCGACCTCCTGTGTGGGCGAGATCGGTGTTAGCGCGGGCGATCTCGGCCTAGCGAGATCCATATTCGACCCGGATGGCGCGGCGGCCTCGGTGCAGGGCTTCGACGAGGGGAGTCCCGACGACACCGCACAGGAAGAGATCCTCACCCAGCAACAGGCTGGTATTTGGCTCGAAGTCGCACGATGGCAAACCGACCACCGCGACAGCGGCACCACCCGCCTATAGCCGAAAATCGGCTTCAATCACCAACCGACCACCCCGAAACCGCAGGTCATCCCCGTTCCCATGTTCGACACGCCCTGCCGAGGGCACTAATTGGACATCCAAAAGGGTTCCGATACGGTCACAGTAGCGACGTCGTACACGGTCGAAGGATGGACGTGTTTGGCCGTGTGCGTTGCGGCGCAGTACCTCGCGGTTGATACGACATATGGCGATGCACTGTCGGTACCCCACATGGAAGACTATTCGAATGACCGACTCACGCCGCCTCGTAGACAAACTGTGGTCCTACTGCAACGTGCTGCGTGACGACGGCGTGGGCGTGATCGAGTACACCGAACAGCTCACCTACCTGCTGTTCCTCAAGATGGCCCATGAGCGGACCACCCGCCGCCTCAATCCGCAGCAGGTAGTTCCGCCCCAGTATTCGTGGCAGCGTCTGCTCGACGCCGAGGGCATCCAGCTGGAACTCGAGTACACCAAAATCCTGGTCGGCCTGGCCGAGCAACCGGGCACCCTCGGCACCATCTTCCGCAAGTCACAGAACAGGATTCAAGACCCCGCCAAGCTCAAGCGATTGATTGCCGACCTGATCGACCAAGAGAACTGGTCGGCCTCCGGCACCGACCTCAAGGGCGATGCCTACGAACAGCTGCTCTCAAGAGGTGCTTCCGACAAGGGCTCTGGTGCCGGTCAATACTTCACCCCGCGCGATCTAATCGCTGGCATCGTCGATGTCATCAACCCCAAACCCGACGACACCATCGTCGACCCGGCCTGCGGCACCGGTGGCTTCCTCCTCGTCGCCCACGAGCACGCCGCACGTGGTGCCGAGAACCTCACCCCTTCCCAGCGCGACCACCTCCGCGACGACTTCGCATCTGGTTTCGAGCTGGTCGACGGCACTGCTCGCCTCGCCGCGATGAACCTGCTGCTCCACGGCATCGGCACCCCAACCGGCGACTCGTTGATCGAGGTCAGGGACGCCTTGATTGCTGATCCGGGTCGTCGTTGGAGTGTGGTGCTGTCGAATCCGCCGTTCGGGCGCAAATCCTCGCTGACCATGGTCGGAGCCGACGGCCGTGAAGCGAAGGAAGACCGCGAGATCGAACGTCAAGATTTCGTCGTCACCACCAGCAACAAGCAGCTCAATTTCCTGCAGCACATCATGACCATTCTCGACATCAACGGTCGCGCCGCCGTCGTGCTGCCGGACAATGTTCTGTTCGAGGGAGGCGCGGGCGAGACACTGCGCAAGAAGCTGCTTGAGGACTACAACCTGCACACCATGCTGCGCTTGCCGACCGGCATCTTCTACGCCCAAGGCGTCAAAGCCAATGTCTTGTTCTTCGATAAGAAGCCCGCCGCCGAACAGCCGTGGACCCAACGACTGTGGGTCTACGACCTGCGCACCAACCAACACTTCACCCTGAAACAGAACCCGTTGCGCCGCAAGCATCTTGACGAGTTCGTCGAGGCGTACTGGTCGGATCGGGATGCGGTGGTCTCCGACCGTTGGCGCTCGTTCACCTACGACGAGCTCATCGCCCGCGACAAGACCAACCTCGACATCACCTGGCTGCGCGACGAGTCGCTGGAAGACACCGACAACCTCCCCGCACCCGAGATCATCGCGCGCGAAATCGTCGAAGATCTGACGGCGGCGCTAGCCGAGTTCGAAGCGGTAGCAGCCGAACTGGAACGCACGACCGCCGAAGCATCCTGACCGTTTTGTCACTCTCCTCCTTTACGCTGAAGTGACTATGAGCCAAGAGAACTCAGACCAACGGCTAGCTGCTGAGCAACGCGCTCGGGCGTTGATTGATGCCCAGCTGGTAGCAGCCAGATGGGCGGTTCAGGACCGGCGCTCGATGAACCTCTACGCCGCCGAGGGTGTGGCGGTTCGCGAGGTCATCATGGAGAAAGGTCACGGCCGCGCCGACTACTTGCTCTACGTCGGTAAGAAGGCCGTGGGCGTGATCGAGGCCAAGCCAGTGGGGACACCACTGTCCGGGGTCGAGTGGCAGTCGGCGATGTATGCCGAAGGCCTTCCCGCTGAGGTCCGGTTGAAGGCCCTCACCGTGGGTGGGCGGCTGCCGTTCGTGTTCGAGTCGAGCGGCACCGAGCTTCACTTCACCAACGGTTTCGATCCGCACCCGCGTTCCCGGGCGCTGTTCCATTTCCCGCAGGCCTCGACGCTGGGTCGCTTCTTGCGTGACGCGGCGGCGAACCCTGATGCGCCGACATGGCGCGCCAAGGTTGCCACCATGCCAGAGCTAGATCGCAAAAGTTTGCGGCCAGCGCAGGTCAAGGCGGTCGAAGGTATAGAGCGAAGCCTCGCGCAGCAGCGCTACAAGCGCAGCTTGGTGCAGATGGCGACGGGCGCGGGCAAGACCTACACAGCCGTCACCGAGTCCTACCGTTTGCTCCAATACGGCGGGTTCCAGCGAGTTCTATTCTTGGTCGACCGCAACAATCTGGCTGACCAGACACTTGCCGAATTCCAGAACTATCGTGCCCCAGGCGACGGCCGCCGTTTAACCGAGCTGTACAACGTCGACAAGCTCACCAAAGCGGGCATGCTGAGCTCGTCAAGCGTGGTGATCTCGACCATCCAGCGCGTGTTCAAAGCGCTACAGGGCGACGAGGTACCCGACACCGACGACCCGAATCTCGACGGCTACGTCCCGGACGCCCCGGTCACAGTCACCTACAGCCCCGACCTGCCGCCGGAGACATTCGATCTGGTAATCGTCGATGAGGCGCACCGCTCGATTTACGGCGTCTGGCAGGGGCTGCTGCGCTATTTCGACGCGCACATCGTTGGCCTCACCGCGACCCCAGGCAAACAGACCTTCGGGTTCTTCGAACAGAACCTGGTCTCGGAATATACCTATCCCGAGTCGGTCGCCGACCTGGTCAACGTCGACTTCGACGTCTACCGGATCAGCACCGAGATCAGTGAGCGCGGTTCCCGAATCGAGCAGGGCACCATCGTTCCGAAGGTCGATCGACGCACCAGGGTGGAGCGTTTGGAGGCTCTCGAAGACGATTTGACTTACACCGCAAGGCAACTCGATCGCGCAGTGACCAGCAAGTCGCAGATCCGCACCGTGCTAGAGACCTTCCACAACAAATTGTTCACCGAGATCTTCCCCAGGCGCAGCACCGTCCCGAAGACGCTGATCTTCGCCAAAGACGACGCACACGCCGAGGAGATCGTGACCCTTGTCCGCGAGGTGTTCGGCAAGGGAAATGATTTCGCCGCGAAGATCACCTACAGCGCCAGCGACGCCAAACGTCGCCTACAAGCGTTCCGCACCAGCCCGACGCTGCGGATCGCGGTGACCGTCGACATGATCGCCACCGGCACCGACGTCAAACCGCTTGAGTGCGTATTCTTTATGCGCGACGTACGGTCGGGCCAGTACTTCGAACAGATGAAAGGCCGTGGTGCACGGACAATTTCGAACGCCGACTTCCAGGCTGTGACCCCCGACGCCGAGGTCAAGACGCGATTCGTGATCGTCGACGCGGTCGGAGTTACCGAGCACGCGTTCTGCGACGCACCACTGAACCGCGAACGAGGCATCGGCTTGAAGAAGCTGCTCGACAAAGCTGCGGCGCTCACTCTCACCGAGCCCGAAACTGCCACGCTCGCTTCGCGTCTCGCGAAACTGGAGCTCGACCTCACCGACGCTGAGCGCATCGAACTTGATTCAGTTGCGGGTTCTCCTGTGCGCGACATCGTCCGCGGCCTCGTAGACGCGGTCAATCCCGACACCCAAGCGGCATACGACGGCGACGTCCAAGATCTACTCGATCGCGCAGTAGAACCGATCGCCGCCAATCCTGAGCTCCGCACCCGCATTCTTGAGCTCCGCGCGACCCACGACCGCACGATCGACGAAGTGAGCCGGGACATCCTGCTCGACGCATACGGAGTAGTCGACCCCTCACGCGCCAGATCGGTGGTTGATTCCTGGAGCGACTATCTGAATGAGCACCGCTCGGAGATCACCGCCATCCAGATACTCAGCGAGGCGGGAGACCGCCGCGCGACCTACGACGAGATACAAGAACTAGCTTCCCGTATCGCACGTCCGCCGTACAACTGGACTCCCGAAATTATCTGGAAGGCATACGACAGCCTCGGGGTACAGGTGAGCCGCGATATCGGGGGCCACCGCACCGTCACTGACCTCATCTCCCTGATCCGCTTCACGGTCGGCGTCGACGATGAGCTGGTCCCATACGCAGAGCGAGTCCAGGACCGCTACGACAACTGGCTCGCCCAGCAACGCCAGGCAGGCGTTGAGTTCACCGCCACGCAGCGCTGGTGGCTCGATCGGATAGTCTCAGCGATCGCGGCGTCAGCCGAGTTCACCACCGCCCAACTCGACAACGCCCCCTTCACCGAACGAGGAGGCACCGACGGCGCCCTCCGCGACCTCGGCGACGCCACTGCTGACCTGATCGACGAGCTGAATACGGAGCTGACTGCATGAGCCTTCTCGGTGAGGTAGCGCTCATCATTGACTGCGAGCATAAGACCGCGCCGCGATCTGACAACGATGCGTTCGGCTACTCCGTCGGCACCGGGGCCATCCGCGACGGGCGGATAGCACTCGACAAGGCAAAGCCAGTTTCGCGAACGACATTCGAGGAGTGGACACGACGCGCGATCCCGACGACAGGCGATCTGATCTTGTCACGGGAGGCGCCAATGGGTGAAGTAGGCGCAGTACCTACCGATAGTCCCGTTTGTCTCGGCCAGAGGACAGTCTTGATTCGACCGGACGCGTCTCGTATTGCGACCAGCTTCCTGCTGTACGCGTTGCAGGCACCGACAACACAGCAATGGATACGCGCAAACTCGGCTGGATCCACGGTGCAGCACGTGAACGTCGGTGATGTACGGAAGATCCCTCTTGGTTCGTTGCCACCCGTCGCCGAACAACACCGCATCGTCGAAATCCTCGAAGACCACCTCTCCCGGCTCGACGCCGCTGCCATTTCAGTTCAAACAGCGGTTCGCCGCGTAGAGGCTCTGAAGCTTCGGACGCTCTCCGAGCTTTATGCGGGACCGATGGCCACCTTAGCTAGCACCTCGCTGGACGCCGGTTACGGCACTTCGGAAAAGTGTGCAGCTGATGCGCCGGGGCCAGCGGTTATCAGAATCCCCAATCTTGCTGACGGGAAGATTGATTTGGCCGACGAGAAGCGGGTAGTAGATCCTTCCGTCGATGTTTCGAAATATATGGTCTCACCAGGTGATTTGTTAATTGTGCGCACGAACGGATCTGTCGACCTGATCGGCCGTTCGGCAATCGTCCAGAACGACGTGAATGCCGCATTCGCTTCGTATCTGATCCGGTACCGCCTACGCCCTGATGTGGTTCGTCCAGCATGGGTGCACGCCATGCTGCGAAGCCCGCAACTACGGTCGCGGATAACGTCGCTCGCCGCGTCCAGCGCCGGCCAGCACAATCTCAGCCTGGCGAAGTTGGACCCGCTACCAATCCCGCTGCCCAGCCTCGATATGCAGGATGCCGGATTGGAGCGGCTCGTCGAGATGGACGCACTCACACACAGGCTAAACCGGTCTATCGTCGCTGCGCAGCGTCGTGCGGTGACGCTGCGGCAATCATTGCTCGCGGCTGCCTTCTCTGGCCGCTTGACTTGGCGAGAACCCTGGGCGGATGTCACCGAAACCCTCGTCCCTGCCTGACCGGCCATCGAGGCGTCAGCGAGTCTCCGATAGGGCATCGCGATCCCTCAAACCGCATACGCACCCACAATGACCAGGCGTTTCTCAGTTGCCCATGTTTTGCGTGTCCTGCCGAGTACCGGTACCTGCGACTCTTGCTGAAATCATTACCGTAACAACAGAATTCATCAATATCGTCAACGCGGCGGCTCTCTTTCTCAACTTCCTTCCTGCTGCTGTGAAGTGTCGTGCGCGAACTCCCGGACAGCAGGAGGCCCGACCGCGCACCATGGTCATATGGTGCGGCGAAGCGATCAACTCACTGACCGGCAAGGTGATCTCCTAGAGCGGATCGCAGACGGCGACGATTTGAGCAAACCGGAGTCCGCGCCCCATCGGGTCTCGGCCCGCGCATTAGAGTCTCGCGGGCTAGTCACTGTCTCGAAGCGCAAGGGATTCTTCGCGGCCAGCATCACCGACATCGGCAGGTACTACCTGAAGCATGGCTACCATCCCGAGTGCGATCGGGCATCGGGCGGATACGCCGATGGCGACTCAGAGAATGCGGAGCGTCTGATCAGTCGGTTGGGCAAGACATCGGACGGGATCGTGCGGATTGCCGGAGCGGACGAGAAGACGCGGGTCGCGTATCGTCGCGCTGTATATGCAGCTCGGTGTCAAGGACTCGTGCCGGAAGGCCAGATACTCTGGTACACCGGTCGATCAGACGGGGACATCGTCGTACGCCTGCTGGAAGCCGGCGAGGACAACAACATCGACTGGTACCGGATTCGACAGAAGGCGCGGAAGTCGAAGGCGGAGAAGAAGCAGGCTCCCCCGCAGGATCTGCGCCAACTGCTGAGCGAGAACCCGGCAGCGCTCCAGGTCAGCGACGGACAACGAGAACGGGCAACACGTTTCCTGCTCGAACTCAATGCCGCAGCGGCCAAACAGGATCAAGAAGTCCGGCTGACGCGTCGCGGCGAACACGCCAAACTGGGCTACCGCATCGGGACCCAACAGTGGGAGTTGACCCTCACCGAGGAACACCTCAACGCGTATGGGCGCCCAGCGGATTACTGGGACATGCGATCTTCCTACAGCAAAACGACACCGACGGGAAAGCTGCAGCTGAAGATCGGCGGACACCAGGGGACACACAACGCGCACACATGGGAGGACGAGAAACGTTCGCCACTAGAAGAGCGTATCCGCAAGATCATCACGACAGTCAAGGCGAGCTGCGCAGAAGCCGAACGCCGAGCTGAGGACAGCTATCGAAAACACTTGGCGTACATGGCTGAACAGAACCAGGAACGGATGGAGGAGCGGCGACAGTGGGAATCAGCCATGGCCTCTGCGCGACGGCAGGCTGAAGCAATGCTGCAGCGCAGGACCATGGTCGCAGCCCTGGCTGCATGGCGTAATGCACAGGACCTGCGAGAAATCTGCACCATCCTCGACGACACCGCCGCTGCCGCGGACCAAAGGAACGACCCGCACTCGGCGGCAAACCTGCGTAGCTGGTGCACAGTCGGTCGCGAGTTGGCAGATCGACTCGACCCCACAACATGTCCAGCCTCTCTGGGCAAAATACCGTTCGACATCGAGCCTGGTGTCGACGACTTACGTCTTTACCTCGGTGGGTGGAGTCCAGACGGTCCGCACCAGGACTACCAACGGAAATCCGTTGAGCGGCTGGAACTGAGCAAACCGTGGCCGTCGGACTGGGAACTCGGAATAGTCCCCTAATGGTGGTATCGGCATCTAGGATGCGTGTCGTACGTGGTCATGATTCGCTGATATGTAACGGTTAATCTGTTGTGCTGGAGGATCTTTCGCAGCGATCGGTGCGTTCGGAAAGATCGGTCAACATGCCGAGGGTTTGCGCGTCTTGCTCAAGCATGGAGACGAAAGGATCGCTCAGGGTTTACCCGATGTTGCTGAACCACATCAACGACGACCAACTGCCCACTGGCATGCTACGAGCCGGTCAAACCATGCTCGTCGCCAGCGCCCAATGCTGCTGGGCTACACGAAGCACCGAAGACGCCGACTTCCATGGCAGCGCACCACAGTCGCTCAAGTGCTGGCTGCCCGCATTGGCCACACGCACGCGTCGTCAACGGTAACTGTTTCCACCGAGCCGGTTGCCCAGTGCAGGACGCGTGTCGGCGAGAAAGGCGCAGCACCATTACATTTTCCGACACTGTCCCTCCGGGGCCGGACCTCAAGAACGCCGATGTGCGGGAATCATGTTGCGCAGACGAATGCAGCGCGAGCGCCTCTATCAAACCATCCCGCCGAAGCATTGGGCCAAGGTCAGTTACGCCAACTGCCTGCAGGTGAGCCTTCTGGCAGTTGCATCGGCTGCGAGAGACGGCCTTCGGCGGCCTGCGCGAATCGCCTGAGCCACCTCTCAACGAAGTCCTCGACCTCTTGCCCGACAAGGGCGGTGAACGACACCGCGACTTGCTCGGTATGCATCACGCGTTGCAGTGCCAATAGTGTGTCCCGATCCTGCGGGTCACGACTGTACGGCTCGAGCCTGTATCGCTTCGCATAGCCACCGCCGAAGGACATGGAGTGGAAGGCGGTTTCGTACCAGTAGTACTCGCCAGGCTGCTGAGCATCGCAATACCAGAGGCTGTGAGACCGTCCTGCCCACCTGTCTGTGACCGAGGGCATCTCAACGGTGAGCGCGCCGACTGAGACGACATCGAAGGGCAGTTCGTCGTTCGCTTTGACCTCTGCGGGTTTCTTGAAGGTCAGCAACGCCTGCTCGAAGGAGAAATTCAGTTCCCCCATGCTGGAGGTTTTTTTCACTCCGGGGATGGACTCGAGCGCCTCGACGATGGGATCCATCCACTCTGCTATCAGGTAAGCGGCTGACTCAGAAAGAATCTGCCGCCGCTCCTTCTTTGTCTTCGCTTCGGCGGCCTTGGCGTCCTTGCGGGCTTTCCGCTCAGCACTCTCGCCCGCCAGCTCACGAAGCTGATTGAGCGCACTGGATGACACCTTCCGGCCTGCTTCAGCGAGGCGTTTCAAAATGTCGGTGGGGTTCGGGCGAGACTCAGGTGCCTTCGACAGCATCGTGAGGATCAACGAACGCAGCAGCGGCGAGATCCCAGTGAGCGGGGGCGGTGGAGAGTTCCGATGCTGGTCATGGAAGTCAGGGCCAGGAAACGGAAGTTCTCCTGTCACCAGTTGATAGGCAACAACTCCCAGGGAGTACACATCCGATTTGACGGTGGCTCGTTGCAGCATCCAACGCTCCGGCGCCGTCCAGGGTTCAGACGCATGCCGCTTGTAAGTGACGGTGGCGGTAGCCTCTTCGATATAGCGGGCGATGCCGAAATCCGCCAGGCACCATGCGTCCTGGTACCGAAGGATGTTCTGTGGCTTGATGTCGCGGTGAACGACCAAACTGCCCATATCTAGCAGCGCCGTCGCCACGTCCGTCAGGACTGCGATGACCTCGGACTCTGCGAGGGCACCTCGTTCTTTCAGGAGTTGGTTGAGCGATCCTTCAGCTTTGGGCATGCGGAGAAGTAGTTCAGAACCCGCGTCGTAGGTCTCATCGAAGGGCACGATGTTCCGGCAGCCCCTGAGGTCCTCTACCAGCAGATCTCGGTTGCCTCCGGCGATCTTCTTGACCTTCTTGACAACCGCGCGTGCACCATCGCGCTCGACCTCGATGACGGAACTCATGCCGGCCTGGTCTCCGATGGGGCCGATCACCGTCCAGTTTTCTTCGAGCTGAATAAATTCGGGCATGCTCGCTATCTCACCACGCGATTGCCCGCTATCAGCTCATTACTGCTATCCGTGCGCACGGACAGGACACGCCTGCTCGCCACTGCAACAACTAGTCGAAGAAGTGCTCATCGGTCGTGGCATTCAGCAGCGGCGCCACGCAGCAGGATCGGTCTCAAACTGCCAGGCCCAGCAGTGCTTCTTTGCTGACCACCTGCGAGAGCACCGGACGGCGGCCGCGCGGAAACAATCGATCGAGTGAAGGCTGAGCGCGAGCACCGACCCCGGCGACCACACCAGCAATCGCATCCACGCACATGACCCTCAGAGTCCAATTGTCAGAACTTCATCTGCGAATCCAGTACACGTCGGCGACACGGATCGGGCCAGTGTCGCTGGTTCCGATCGGGCCGCCGTATAGGTAGTAGGCGATTCTGAATTCGCCTTTGGGATTGCGGTCAGTTACTGCCTGGCCAGAAACCAGCACCGCCGTCCCGTGCCAGCCGGGCTGACTGTCGACAGCGTGGCTACCGCGCGAGTCACACTATCGGCTAATGGGAGAGCACACTGCCACCGCATACCCGATCCGACGCCGCTCGAGCCAGGTCCGGAACTTCGAATCGCCGCCGTAGGGTGGCACCGCTTGTGCCACCCCTTAATTCCGTTCGGGAGCGGCGGCGTGCGACCTGCTCGAGTGCGGGGCCGAGCTTGTCTCCGACGAGTGCGGTCACGTCGGGGTGTGGCTGGTGCCGTCGCACGTATGATTTGCGGAGTACGCGGGAGGTTGCCGAGTTGGTCGGCGACCTTGGTGACGTCGAGTCGAGGGCCTCACCCGCTGCCGCGGTGTGAGGGCAGGCGATCCATGGCCAGGGCCACGCGACCGGTAGGTCGCGGATTCGATGAACCCGTACAGCTCTCCCGACTTCGTCTCAGAAGTTCAAGCCCACTCCCCTGGGCCTACGAGGGGGCAGGACTACACACGACGACCAAACTTGTTGTAGCACTTCATTGCTGGTCGCGCCGTGGAACGATCTCGTGAGTGAAGATCGGCGCGCTGCTCGGGTTCCTATGGCGCTAACGTTGCCATGGCGTGCCGTGAACAGACCTCGTGCACAGGGTCAATAGGCGCTCGCGGCGCCGTCAATCCGTCAAACGCACAAAGGGATTCCCATGCCCATCGAACCAGACGAACACCTCGGCATACGCGGACAAGCCAATGCTGTGGTGCACGCCCTGATCACCAGCGTTGTCAGTGTGTTCGCACTGATAGTCGTCGTCGTGCTCATCTCAAAGGCGCTCGGCCTGGGTGAGCAAGAGTCGGAATCGACTTCGGCGCATACAACGAGCAGTTCAGCCCCCACCGCGCCGGCAACCACACCGACCGCTGCGCCGGCATCGCTGTCGGATCCGCGATGCGTGCCAGCGTCGGACAATGTCGTCGCGCCGGTGCAAGCGGGCCTCACCATGGATGGCTACAGGCTCATCAACGCCACGGTGATCATTGAAGGTCGTCTCACGTTCTTCGGTGCGACGACCCTCGACGCATCCGGACAGATGGAAGAGCGGTCGGACGTGTGGATCCTGCGCGACCACGTCGTCTACGCCTCCACCGGTGGCGCACGCAGCAACTCGCAATTCCCGAAAGCCTCGTCGTCACCGCTGAGTATTTCGCGGGAGACGAGCGGGTGCGACCCGTGGATGCCTGTGTAGTGGATGCGACGCGCAGAAGCTGATGCACCTCTAGGCGCGACGAACCGGGAAAGCTCGCAGCGAGGGGTAGACCGCGAATCGGAGTCGTCGAAGCCAACCGATTGGGGGGACGACAGGCAGTCGGTCGGCCACGGTATCGACGGTTCGTGGTCGACGGCGGAAGGCAAGTTGGGACTGATCGCCGCTGAGGGCATTAGTCACTTCGTAGCTCGCGGTGAGGTCGGTGCCGGTCATATCGGATGCTTCCGAATCTGGTTGTGCGGGTGGATGGCTGGAATGCGGTTAGATGTGCCCGGCCCGGGTTCCCGCGTGTGGGGCGGGTTGTTCCTGGGCCGGGGTTTGTCATGCGGCGTGTACGGCTGCCACGGCGGCGCGGGCGATGGCGGCGGGGTTGGTGAGTTCATGCACGGTCGCGCCGGTCAGCCGTTTGGACCATGTCACCTCCGGGGCCAGCCACAGCACCGCGCAGCCGCTGGCGCGCACCCGATCCAGTAGTTTCTGCGCGGCGGCGCAGGGCTCGTCACAGAAGCAGCCGTCGGAGATGATGACCAGCAGGCGGGTGTTCTCCGGCCGGGACAGTCCGAGCGCACCGTCGAGGGCATCGATGGCGGTATCAATGGCCTCGTACAGAGCGGTGGCGGCGAAGTCGGTCACCTTCTGCGGCGCGCTGCCCGGGTAGGCACCCGGCAGCACCTGCCTGCCGAAGGTCAGCGTGGCCGTTTCAGCTGGCATCACAGCGAGTTTCGCGGCAGTGGCGATAATCCGCCGAGGCCACATCGGCGGTGTAGTCCTCCATCGACCCTGACGCGTCGCAGGCGATCCCGATCCGAAGGGTGGTCGATCGACGAAGACACCTGGAGCTATCTGAGTTACCAGGAAAGCGGATGCTGTGCCAGCTCGGTGTCGACTGTCACTGCGGTGCCGGTGGGGCCATCAGCGGGCGGCGTTGCCATCCGAATCGGTAACTTCGCGCCCTGATCTGGGGGGAGGACTCCCTGATATCCGTTCTGGTCGGCGGCGACAGATCCGGGGCATGGCGATCCCTCAGACGAGATACGCACCCACGATGACCAGGCGTTTTTCAGTTGCCCATGTTTTGTGTGTCCTGCCGAGGGCACGAACCTGCGACGTTCAGGCGTCGAGCTGGAGGCGACCAACTGATCGGCCGTATCTACAGGCGAAACGGTGGCAGCGCCGGAAGTTTGGCCCGGAATTCTTGGCGTATTTTTGGTCGCAGCCCGCAAACATAACAGGTCAGGCACGGTGACCGTGCCTGACCTGTTATTTATGCTCCCCCATCTGGACTCGAACCAGAAACCTGCCGATTAACAGTCGGCTGCTCTGCCAATTGAGCTATAGGGGATTATCCTTGGCTTGTCCGTGTCGGGCGCGCCGAGGAGAAACTTTAGCGTATTGCCGCGCGGCTTCCCAAATCGTGTCACTACCAGGGGACATGTGTGGGCTGGATCGACAGGTGGGCGGGGCGTCGGGCAGGATGGTGGGCGCGAACAGCGCTATTGGGAGGAGCTCTAGGAGATGCTGCGGTTGATCATCGGCGTCGCGGCCGGCTATGTGCTCGGCACGAAGGCGGGGCGGGTTCGCTACGAGCAGATCAGTGCGGCTACGCGCGCTGTGACCGAAAGCCCGGTGACTCGCAAGCTTGTACACGTCGGCAGGCAGAAGCTGTCGGACAAGTTGAGCACCCGGCCACAGTTGGAGCCGATGGAGCCGATCGATGAGCGGACCACGATCATGGTTCCGCAGGATCAGCTGCGCCGCTGAGAGTCTGCGCGGCTGAGAGAGTCTGTGCTGCTGAGAGAGTCTGCGCCGCTGGATAACTCGGCGGGCAGGCCGCTCAGGTTGCGGCGAAGTCGTCGGAGTTGCCCATGGCCTGCTCCACCAGGCTCTTGCGGTATTGCTCGAGCGCGACCACGTCACCGAACAGCGTCATGTACGCCTCCGGCTCCTCGGTCGAGGACACCCGTTGCAGTTTCGATTTCAGCTCGGCGACCTGACGGCCAACCCACGCTGCCTGGGTGCGGGCCAGCACGCCCGCGATAAATCGGGGGATGCCGCTGGCCGATTTCACGGGCAGGGGCTCGCCCGATAGTTCGGACACCAGTGCGCGCAGGGTGAGGTCGTCGGTGCGGTCGCAGACCGCGTTCACCCATTCCGCGCCGCCGAGGCCGGCCGCGGTGCCGCCCGCTTCGGCGATCAGGGCGCGCACGGCCGCGTACGCCGGATGAGTGAATGCTTCGGGTTCCAGCGAGTCGAACAATGGACCGGCCATCGCGGGGTATTGCAGGGCCGCGCCGAGCGTCTGGCGCTGCGGCAGCAGCACCGGGTCGTTCGGGTTGGGCCTGGCTGCCGGATGCGCGGCGGCTTCCAGGTTCGGCTGAGCGGCGGGTGAACCACCACGTCGACTGGTTCCGTTGCCGCGCACGCCATTTCGATTGCGCTTGGCTTCGTCACCGACTCGGCGAACCAGTCCTTGGATATCGTCCTCGCCGACCCAGCCCGCTAGTTTCGTCGCATAGACCTTGCGTAGCGCGTTGTCTTTGATTTGCGAGACCACCGGCACGGCACGGTCGAGCGCTTTCACTCGTCCCTCTGCGGTGTCCAGGTCGTAGTCACCGAGCACACCGCGAATTACGAATTGGTACAACGGGGTTCGCCGTGCGACCAGATCACGCACAGCACCGTCGCCGGAGTGCTGGCGCAATTCGCACGGATCCTGGCCGTCCGGGGCGACGGCGATGTAGGTCTGCCCGGCCAGTTTCTGGTCGCCGGAGAAGGCTTTCAGGGCGGCGGCCTGGCCTGCCGCGTCGCCGTCGAAGGTGTAGATGATTTCGCCGCGCCAGAAGTTGTCGTCCATCAGCAGCCTGCGCAGCAGCGCGAGATGTTCGTCACCGAAGGCGGTGCCACAGGAGGCGACGGCGGTTTTCACACCGGCCAGGTGCATGGCCATGACATCGGTGTAGCCCTCTACCACCACGGCCTGGTGGCTCTTGGCGATGTCACGCTTGGCCAGATCGAGCCCGAAAAGCACCTGAGACTTCTTGTACAGCAACGTTTCCGGCGTGTTGACGTATTTGCCGGGCATAGTGTCGTCGTCGAAGAGTTTGCGCGCCCCGAAACCGATGACGTCGCCGCCGAGATTGCGCAGCGGCCACAGTAGTCGCCGATGGAAACGGTCGATCGGTCCGCGCTGGCCCTGCCGCGACAGGCCGGCCGCCTCCAGTTCCTTGAACTCGAAGCCCTTACGCACCAAATGTCTGGTCAAGGTGTCCCAGCCCGCGGGGGCGTAGCCACAACCGAACTGCTGGGCGGCGTTGCCGTCGAAGTTGCGATCGGTGAGGTATTTGCGGGCCGTCTCGGCCTCGGGCTCACGCAGCATCGACATATAGAACTCGTGGGCCGCGGCATTGGCGGCGACCAGCCGGGAACGGGTCCCGCGATCGCGCTGCACGGAGGTGCCGCCGCCCTCGTAGTTGATCTGATAGCCGATCCGGTCTGCCATCTGCTCGACCGCTTCGACGAAGCCGATGTGCTCGATTTTCTGCAGGAACGCGAAAACGTCCCCGCCTTCACCGCAGCCGAAGCAGTGGAAGAGCCCGTGGTTGGGCCGCACATGGAACGACGGCGATTTCTCGTCATGGAAGGGGCATAAGCCCTTCGCCGAGTCCGCGCCCGCCCTTTTCAGCGCGACGTACTCCCCCACCACATCTTCGATGCGGACACGTTCACGTATCGCCGCGATATCGCGATCTGGAAGTCGTCCGGCCACTCAGCGAGTCTAGGCCAGTCCGCCCGCTACCTGCCCGCTGGCTGGTGGCCAACGCCACCACCAGTGGCTCGCCCGGGAGCCGCTGCGAACGCACTCGTCCGGCGGCTGGCTCGCTGCGCTGCACCCGGCGCGACTCGAGACCAACCCCGTACCTATCAGGCTCGAAGTAGCCGCGCGACGCGCTCCAAGCGACTTTCGGTGTAGGAGGCGATCTGGTCGACGATGACGCGCACACGGGCGGTGTCATCAGCGGCGGCTTCCCACCACGGCAGCAAGAGTGGGTCGAGGTGCAGCGGTGCGGCGGCGAGCAGGCGGGTGGCCACGTCCTGGATGAGGTCGCGCTGGTCGGCCTGGCGTTGTTTGTGATCGGGGTCGGACATGACGTAGCGCAGCGCGACGATTTTGAGCATCGCGACCTCGCCGGCGACCACGTGCGGCACCTCCAGGTCGGCGTCGTAGCGCGACAGTGGATTCGTGCCCGCGATCTCGCGGGTCGCGATGATGGCGGCGGTGGCGAAGCGACCGACGAGTTCGCTGGTCAGACGTTTGAGGGCGACCGAACTGGCCAGGGTGCCATCGTAACGGGTGGCGGCGGCGACCACCGGCAGCTCCGAAAGTCGTTGGGCCGCAGCGACGAGTTCGTCGGCCGACAGCCCGCGGTGCTGGGCGTGACCGAGGTCGGCGAGCGCGATTTGCTCGGCGGGATCGGCCAGTGCGCGCAATTCGATGCGACCGGCGATCACACCGTCTTCGACGTCGTGCACGGAATAGGCGACGTCGTCGGACCAGTCCATGATCTGGCATTCAAGGCTCTTGGTGCGCTCCGGTGCTCCCTTACGAATCCAGTCGAGACGGTCGATGTCGATGTCGTAGGCGCCGAACTTGGTGCCCGGTCCCGGTCGTCCCCACGGGTATTTGATCGCGGCGTCGAGCGCGGCGCGGGTGAGATTGAGGCCCGCGCTGTCGCCGTTGTCGTCGAGGACCTTGGGTTCGAGGCGAGTGAGAATGCGCAGGTTCTGGGCATTGCCCTCGAATCCGCCGTAGGCGTCGGCGAAGGTGTCGAGCGCTTGCTCGCCATTGTGGCCGTAGGGCGGGTGGCCGATATCGTGCGCCAGACCGGCCAGATCGACCAGGTCCGCGTCACAGCCGAGGCCGTCGGCGATGCTGCGCCCGATCTGCGCGACCTCGATCGAATGCGTGAGCCGGGTACGCGGAGTGTCACCGTCGCGCGGGCCCATCACCTGGGTTTTGTCGGCGAGCCTGCGCAGGGCCGCCGAATGCAGCACACGGGCCCGGTCGCGGGCGAATTCGGTGCGGTGCCCGGTCTCGAATTCGCTGCGTGGCGGGCCGAGTCCGGCGGTCTTGGCGCCCTCGGTGACCAACCGTTCCTGGTCGTGGTCGGTGTAGCTCATCAATTCACTGTCCAGCCGAGTATTTGAAGTCCGACGAGAAGTGGGTGAGCTGATACCAGAGCAACGCACCCGTTTCGCGCAGGATGCCATGGGCCTGTGACTCCCGGGTGTACACCGCGGGTCCGGTTCGAGTCGGCGCGGTCCACGCGTCCAACCCGGCGTCGCGGGCCATCGTGCGGGTGCGCAGCGAATGCCACGGGTCGCTGACCAGTACCGCCGAGGACATATCGCGAGCGATCATGGCGGTCGCGACGGCCTCGATACTGCGCAGGGTGTCCGAGCCGGTCTCCACGGCGAGGATCTTGTCGGCAGGTATTCCCCTGGCCTCCAGGTAGTTCTTGCCCGACGCGGCCTCGGTGTACAGATCACCGTCCTGCTTACCGCCGACGGTGATCACTCGCGGCGCGACACCGGCCTGGAATAGGTGATAAGCCTGGTCGAGCCGGGCTTCGAACACTGTCGACGGTGTCCCGGAGTACTGCGCGGCGCCGAGCACCACGATCGCATCGGCCTTCGCGTAGTCGTCGATCCGCGCCACCTGCCACACCCGGAAGGCGGTCCCACCGACGAGGACCAGCGCGATCAGCACTGCGCCGAGAATCAGCCTGCGCACCCAGCGGGCCGACCCGGCACCGCGTCCACGCTGCGTGCCGGGTTCGGTCGACGTGCGCTGGGCCGAATTCACCCACCCAGTTTGCCAGGTCCGCTGCCGTCGCCGACGCCGCTCGGGTAACCGCTGGGTCTCGACTCACTTACCTGTGAGTCAGTAGCCCACAAAATAGTAGGTACTTGCCGCCGCGCGGGCAGCCAACAAGAATCGATTCCGGCGCGCCACACCGACGTTATTCCGCTCGACCGAACACTCACCCGTTCGGTCGAGCTTCTCGAATTCAACTACAGGAGTGGACATTATGGCGCAATCCGCGCGCACATCGGTAACGGTTCTCGGGCTCGGCGCAATGGGCCGAGCGCTGGGCGCCGCCTTCCTCGGCGGCGGGCACCCCACAACGGTATGGAATCGCAGCGCGGGCAGGGAGACCGAACTCGTTGCGGCAGGGGCGCTGAGCGTGTCGACGGTTGCCGAGGCGATCGCGAATGCCGATGTCATCGTGGCCTGCCTGTTCGATCATCGTTCCGTGCACGAGGTGCTCGACCCGGTAACCGGGCAACTGACCGGTAGCACCCTGGTGAACCTGACCAGCACCGAACCGCAGGCGGCCCGCGAACTCGCCGAATGGGCCGCCCGCCACGGAATCCGCTATCTGGACGGCGGCATCATGGCCACTCCCCCGATGATCGGACGGCCCGGCTCCTCGATCCTCTTCAGTGGCTCTGAACAGGTCTTCGATACCTACCGCGAGCTGTGGGAATTGCTCGGTGCCGCCGAATATTTCGGCCCCGACGCGGGCAGCGCTTCACTGATCGACTTCGCGATGCTGGCCGGAATGTACGCCATGTTCGGCGGCTTCTATCACGGTGCGGCGATGGTGCGCGGGGCCGGAATCTCCGCCGCGGACTTCGGAACCCGCGTGGCCCCATTCCTCGCCGCGATGACAGCTTCCCTACCCGTAGCAGGCGCACAGATCGACGCCGGATATCCCACGGTATTCCAGAGCCTCGACTTCACCAAGGCCGCGCTGAACGCCATCGTGTCCACCAGTCGCGACGCGGGCGTCGGCCTCGACATCGTTGGCCCGCTCGAGAATCTCGTCGACCGCCAGATCGCCGAGGGCCACGGCGCCGAGACCACCGAGCGGATGTTCGAAAGCCTCAACCCGCCGCAGCGCGTGTAACCGACTGTCCAACAGCCTTTTCCAGCGCGGAGCGGCACCCGTCCCGTGAATGGGATGTCCAGGACCGTGACTCGGCGCAGCGATATGCGGCTCGACTGTTTGGAACAGCCAACGTCCGAAAACGAAACGGTGCAGCGGTTTTCGTCTTCCGTCGAAGACTTTCTCATCCCCGCAGCGGATTCGGCGACTCGTCGCCTCGCCCAGTTCTGGATGAGGGCGGCAGTCGAGTTGAGCGGCGCTCTACCAGCCCCGATCGCGCCACTCGACCAAGTGCGGACGTTCGGCGCCGAGGGTGGTGTCGTCGCCGTGACCCGGGTAGACGATGGCGGCGTCCGGGTAACGGCCGAAGATCTTTGCCGCTACGTCGGCGTACAGGGAGGCGAAGTCCCGCTTGCTGGTAGTACGTCCGACGCCACCGGGGAACAGGGAGTCGCCGGTGAACAGGTGGGCGCCACCGCCGTCGTCGATGAGGGCGAGCGCCACCGAGCCGGGGGTGTGACCGCGCAGGTGGATCGCTTCGAAGGACAGCTCGCCGACGGTGATGATGTCGCCGTCGTCGAGCAGCCGGTCGGGGCTGACCGGCAGGGCGGGCGCGTCGATGCGGTGGGCGGCGGTGGGCGCGCCGATGGCGGCGGCGACGTCTTTCAATCCCCACCAGTGGTCCTGGTGCTGGTGGGTGGTGACGATCAGCTGGATTCGGCCGGGAGTCTCCTGGCCGATCAGCTCCACGATCCGTGCGGGTTCGTTGGCGGCATCGATGAGCAGCGCGGCACCGGTGGTCGTGCACTGCACGAGATAACAGTTGTTGTCCATGCCGCCGACGGACATTTTGACGATGCGTGCGCCGGGAACGTCACGCTGCTGGGGATTCGATCCCGGGGACACGTGGCCGGTGTACGGGAGATCGATGGCAATCACGATTCGATCGTAGCCAGCTAGATTCGTCTCATGCCGGTTACCCTGCCGAATTGTCGAGCTCGCTGGTTCACCCGGGCGTCGATCAGTCTGCTGTTCGCGGGTGTCGTACTGGTGTCAGCCGGTGCGCCATCGGTGCGCGCCCCGATGGCGGCCGCGGAGCCGCCGCTCCGGATGGACACCTATGTGGTCGATTCGGCGAACGCGCTCGACCGGGCGCAGCTCGACGAGACCCGCTCGGCGGTCGATCAGCTGTATGCCGACCAGCAGGTCCGGTTGTGGATCGTCTACGTGCACGATTTCGGCGGGTTGGGCCCAGAGGCGTGGGCCAAGCGCACAACCACCCAGTCCGGTTTCAGCGAGCGTGATCTACTGCTGGCCGTCGGCACCGAATCGCATGACTACTGGTTCTCCGGCGCGTTACCGAGCGGCATCACCGATTCCGAACTCGACAGCCTGCTGAGCAGCCGAGTGGAACCTGCGCTCCGTGGTGGTAAGTGGGCCGCGGCTGGGGTGGCGATGGCCGACGGCCTGGATTCGGCGATGCGCGGCGAAGGCGTGAACTTCTGGGCGCTGTTCATCGGCGCGGTGGTGATCGTGGTGGTCGTCGGCGGGGTGGTGTTGTTCTTCCGTAAACGGCGCGGCGACCGGAACCAGGCCCAATTGCAGGCGGCACGGAGTCTGGACCCGGACAATACGGTCGCGCTCGGGTCGCTCTCACTGGACACGCTGCACGCGAGGTCACGGGAGGTCCTGGTCGAGATCGATAACGCGATCCGCACCAGCGCCGAGGAATTGGAATTGGCGACCGGCGAGTTCGGCGACATTGCGGCCACCCCGTTCCGCGCGGCACTCGACACTGCGAAAATGGCTGCCGCCAACGCGTTTTCGATCCGTCAACAGCTCGACGATCACATCCCGGAGACCCTTGATCAACAACGCACCATGCTGGTGGAGCTGATCGGCAAGGCCGGACGGGCTGACCGGGAACTCGACGCTCGCGTGGCGGAGTTCGACGCGATGCGCGACCTGCTCATCAACGCACCGGACCGCTTGGACGCACTGACCAGGGATCTGGTCGAACTCACCGGGCGCGCACCAGCTTCGGATGCCGAACTGGCCCGGCTCACCGCCACCCACCCGCCCAGCGTGCTGGCGCCTATCCACGACAACGTGGCGATGGCGCGGGAGCGAGTCACCTTCGCCGAGCAGAACATCGACGCAGGCCGCGCCGCCCTCACTCGCCCCGTCGGTGAACAGGGCGGCGCGGTCGGCGCGATCCGCGGTGCGGAGGCCGCCATCGGCCAGGCTCGCAGGCTGCTGGATGCCGTCGACAACGCGGCGGCGAATATCCAGCAGGCAACCGACGGGCTGCCCGCCGCGTTGGACGAACTACGAGCCGATATCGCCACCGCTAAAACTCTGGCAACCTATGGCGGCCAGGAATCGGCCGCCGCCATTGCCGCGGCCGAGGCGGCAGTGCGACAGGCCGAGGCCGCCGCGACCACCGACCCACTCGGCGCGTTCCACAGTGCCGTGTCCGCCGACGGCGACCTGGACCGCGCGAATGCCGCCGCGACCGATCACAAACTGGCCGCCGAGGATCTGCGGCGCCGCCTCGATCGAGCATTGACCGACGCCGGGTCCCGGGTAGACGCGGCAACGAACTACCTGACCACCCGACGCGGCGGCGTCGACGCGAGCGCGCGAACCCGGCTCTCCGAAGCGCAACGCAATCTGGATGCGGCGCAACAACTCAACGCCACCGACCCCGCGCAGGCGCTCACCCACGCCACGTCGGCAGCCGATATGGCGGGCCGCGCACTACAGGAAGCGCAGGCCAGCGTGCGGGCATGGGAGAGCAGCCGGGCGCCGTCGGGCACGGCACAGGCGGGCGCGGTGCTCGGTGGAATCCTGATCGACGGACTGCTGCGCGGCGCGACGGGCGGATCCCGGTCGGGCGGCGGCTACCGGCCCGGCTCCTTCGGCGGCTCGTCGGGATCCCGCCGGGTCGGGCGCGGCGGGCGATTCTGACGGAATGCTTGACCCTGACACCGTGTAAGGCCCTCTCGAGCCATCGGCGATCATCCACTGCTGAGTGGGCGTTCGGTGCACATAGCGGGCGAGCCTCGAGGACGCCGAGTGGATCCACCGACGCTGAGCGCCCGGACCAGACCCGAAGTTGGCCGCGCATCGCTCAGACTCGGAATGTGACGGTATCCGTGCTACGAGCATTCTCCGCCAACCGGCCGAGCGAATAGCAGGATTCACCGCGCCTGCGAGAGACTGCGGGCATGAGTATCGCGGCGCGTTTGGAGGAACTCGGCCTGCCACTGGTCGAACAGCAGCTCACCCATCCGACGGTGGCCGGTATCGCCACCGGCGAATTGGCCGAGCCGGTGTTCAGATCGTGGCTCGAACAGGATTATCTATTCCTGCTCGACTACGTCCGGGTATTCTCCCGGCTCGCGTGGCAGGCGCCCGCGGCACACCTCGGCGACCTGGTGGATCTCGCGCATGCGACCTACCACGAGGAGCTGTCACTACACCGCTCGCTGGCCGCCGAATTCGGCGCGGATCTCAACGGCGCGACGAAAGGTGCCCCCTGCCAGGCATATACGTCATTCCTGCTGGAGTCGGCCGCCTCCTACGCCGAGGGCCTGGCCGCCCTGTATCCCTGCATGTGGGGATACTCGACCCTCGGCGCGAGGTTGGCGCAGCACCCACCAGCCGATCCGCGCTACCGGCGGTGGATCGACACCTACGCCGATCCCGGCTTCGCCGCCCTCACCCGCCGCTGCGCGCGACTGCTCGATGAGGCGAACCCCGATCCCGTCCGCGCCGAGCAGCTATTCCTGGAAGGCATGCACCACGAAATCGCCTTCTGGGATGTGCCGCGCTGACTCGTAATTGTCCGGCGCTGCCGAAGCCGCCACTGATGCCGCCGATGTCATGGGCACGCACGCTCACCTGATCGTTACCCGAACCTGCCGCGGCCGTGCGTGCCGGACCGCCGGGCAGCGACTACGCCGCCCGTTCGCAGAGCAGCTGCGAGAGTGGCTCGGCGAAAGTTGCTGTGCGTCAGCGATTCATGGGTGCAGGACGATCTTGCCGTGGGTGTGCCGCTGCTCGAGTTCGCGATACGCCTCTTGGACCCTGTCGAGCGGATATTCGGCGGCGATCGGCACTTCGACGGTTCCCGCCGCCACCTGTGCCGCCAGTTCCGCGAGCACATCGATGGTGCCGGCGGCCGCATTGCCTTCGGCCTTCACCCCGTACTTCTCGACCGCGGCCACATTGATGATGGTGTCGATCCGCTCGACCGGAACGCCGAGTTCGATCGCCACCTCCACATAGCCGGCGCCGAAGGTATCGATGAACGCGTCCACACCATCGGGCGCCACCGCGCGAATCCGATCGACCAAGCCATCGCCATAGGCCACCGGAATCGCCTCGACCGACCGCAACCAGTCATGATTGGCCTCACTCGCAATGCCGATCACCGTAACTCCAGCCGCCCGAAGCAATTGCACCGCAATCGAACCGACGCCACCCGCCGCCCCGGACACCGCGACGGTGTCACCAGGTTCGGCACTTACCGCGCGAACGGCAGCGAACGCGGTGGTGCCCGCGACATACAGCGATCCCGCTATGTCCCAGGACAATCCGGCGGGCTTGGGCGTCACCTGGTCGACCCCGACCACGACATACGTTGCGTGACTTGCCCGTTCGTCGGTGAACCCGAGAACCTCATCACCGACACGAACACCCTCGACACCGGTCCCAACCTCCTCGACCCGTCCCGCGAAGTCGGTCCCCTCCCCCGAGGGAAACGTCGCGGGCCAAAGCTCATGCAACGCACCCTTCCGAATCATCGCCTCCCCCGGATTGACACCGGCTGCCATCACGGCAACCACTACCTGCCCCGCCCCCGCCGTCGGCGTCGGCACGTCGACAACCTTCAGCTCTTCGATTCCGCCATACCGATCGAACTTCACTGCTTTTGCCATGCCGAAGCTCCTGCCTATTCGGTGACGTATGACACTTCGACCCTAAACGGTGCGACCCCGCCGGATATTTCCACCACTACCGTTCGGCCATGCCGGTACCGAACAGCGCGGCGCCTACCGACCGGGGTCAGACGCGATCGAGGTCCGCATACGGTGAACCCCAGTAGGATTCGAACGGCGATTGGCGCCTGCCCACGTGATCGACAATCGCCTCGGCGCCTGATTCAGCTACTCCGGCGCCCTTGTCATACCAGGCGAGCCGTGTGCTCTTTCCGAAGTGGAAGTTTCCCTTGTAACGGCTGACGACCGAGGCCCGGGTTCGGTATTGGCCGGAATCGACATCGACGCCACCCTTCCCAATAACGGGAAGGTGATAATTTCCGGGTAACGGCGGATTCAAGTGTGTAGCCGGCCGTTGATCGAGCGCAGGAGGAGTCGAGTGCCCGGGAGCGAAATCGTGCCGGTGAGAAAGCCGAATCTAGTTTCGGTGATCATTCCTGTTTTCAATGCTCTTCCATTCCTCGACGTCCAGCTTGAGGGGCTTGCCGCACAGGACTATGCGGGACCGTTCGAGGTGATCATCAGCGATAACGGATCCACCGACGGTCTGGTTGGGCATCTCGAGGGACATCCATTGGGCGAGCGGCTGCGTTTACGCCGCATCGACAGCTCCGATCGTGCGGGCGCACCCCATGCTCGGAATGCCGGTGCCGAGGCCGCTGATGGCGACTTTCTCGCCTTCAGCGATCAGGATGATCGGGCCCATCCGAGCTGGCTGAGCGCGTTGGTCGAGGCCGCCGCGGACTACGATGCGGTTGGCGGCCCGATCGAGACCGTGTCTTTGAACAGTCCGAAGGTGGCTCGGTGGCGACCGTCACCGCCGCCGGAGGCACGCTTCGCTTCCCACTATCTGTTCTGGGCGCACGGCAACAACATAGGCATGTGGCGGACCACCTTCGAGAAGGTCGGCGGATTCGACGAAGCCATGCTCTGCGGTGACGACATCGACATTTCCTGGACGATCCAGGAAGCCGGTATGACGCTCGGGCACGCACCGCGTGCCATGGTCGCGTATAGATTGCGGCCGACCTTACGGCAGGCGTGGCATCAGTCCGTGGGCTATGGCCGTACCCAGGTCGAGGTTTATCTCAAGCATTCACCGAATGGTTGCCCGCCGTATCCACTGCGCGCGACGTTGATAACTGTCGCGGTCGCGCTGTTCTGCAATCCGGCATTCGTGTTCGTGCGCAGGTGGGTTCCGTCAGGACTGTGGGCGCTGCACGCCGGCGTGCTGGCGGGCCGCATCCAGGGCAGCATCCGTCACCGCACATTGGCTTACCTGTAGCGCTCCCAGCGCATTGCTTCACAACCAGTCGGTCCTGCCCGATATTCGGTTATGAAGTCTTCGCTCCAAGGTCGGCCAATTCAGGATCAGGGCGCGGGTGAGCGTCGTACCGAAGGCATTGCTGACTGCGTGCGATCGGTTTTCAGAGTTTCCGGGAGAATATTGGATGTCGTTATCACGTCGAGGGTTTATGGCCGCGACGGCGCTCGGTGCTGCGGCCGGCGCACTGGGTGGCACCGCCGCACATGCTGAACCGCAGGTTGTGCCTCCCAGCGAATTGGATTACCAGCATTTGACTCGCCGGGGATACAACCGGCGCTTCGTTGCGCAGCCGGATCGAATCTATATTCCGGCGAACGCGGACGAATTGCAGGATGCGGTGACCCGGTCGATACAAGATGACTTGCGGATCGCGGTCCGCTCAGGTGGGCACTGCTTCGAAGATTTCGTCGACGGCACGGATACGAGAATTCTGATCGACCTCCAGCGGTTGAATTCTGTCAGCTGGGATGAGGAGTTCCGCGCGTTTTCGGTCGGCGCCGGCGCCGACCTGGACACCGTGTTCCGGGAATTGGCTCGGTGGGGTGTGACCATTCCCGGCGGCATCTGTCGGGCTGTGGGCGTGGGTGGCCATATCAGTGGTGGGGGCTACGGACCACTGTCGAGGCAGTTCGGACTGGTTGCCGATCATCTGTATGGCGTCGAGATCGTCACTGTCGACGCGACGGGGAAGTCGTCGCTGGTCGTGGCCACGAGAGATGGGCCGAACCAGGATCTGTGGTGGGCACATACCGGCGGGGGCGGTGGCAATTTCGGTGTCGTGACCCGATTCCTGTTGCGCTCACCGGCTGCCGATGGGACTGATCCGACGCTCGCGCTGCCCCGGTCGCCTGACAACGTGGTCGTCGGGCGGCTCTTGGTGCCGATGCCGATGTCCACCGAGGATTCTTTCGTACGGCTACTGAGCAACTATCTCGATTTCCATGCCCGGTATCGTGAGCCCGGCAACCGATTCGCGACACTCTACGCGCGGTTGAACTTTCGGCCGATCGTCGAAAGCTTCGCCGATATGTTGATCTTCTCGCATGGCGACGGGGACCAAGCACGTACCCGACTCGACGAATTCCTGGCTGCTGTTACCGACGGGGTCGCACCTGCGCCCTTGGTGCTGCCACCGGTCCAGGTCAGCTACGCCGACAGCATCGCGAAGTATTACGCACCGGCGCCACCGAACCCGGCCCGCGTCAAGATCAAAGCCGCTCTGCTGCGCCAAACGTATTCAACCGATCAGTTGCGTGTCCTCTACCGCGCGCTCGTCGATCCGACTCTGAACGGGGAATCCTTCGTGGAGTTCGCGCCCTTCGGCGGCGCGATCAACGCCGCCGAACCTGGCGCCACCGCGATGCCTGCCCGGGATTCATTCATGAAGATGCTCATCCACGCCGCCTGGCACGAGCCTGGAGACGACGACCGGTTCATTTCCTGGGCCCGGAGGACTTACGGGAATATCTATGCCGATACCGGGGCGGCCCCGGTCCCCAACGAACGCAACGGCGGCGGCTACATCAACTACCCGGACCCGGACCTGGCCGACCCGACCTGGAACACCTCCGCGGTGCCATGGCACGCCTTCTATTACGGAGACGGCTACCCTCGACTGCGGCAGATCAAAACAAAGTGGGACCCGAATAACGTTTTCTGCCACCGCTTTTCGCCCGAACCTCTATGACCGAGACCATGGAGGTTGTGCGGAGCAGTCGCCGCGACCACCACCGCCGCACCGATCCGCGGGGGCCCGAACAGTCCCGCCCGCGATATCGCGCGAATACGCGAAAGGCCGCCGGCACGAAAACGTGCGGGCGGCCTTTCGGAAGAAGATCCGGGCTCAGACGCCGATCAAGTGCTGGGCGAGGTAGCCCTCCACCTTGTCCAGCGCGATCCGCTCCTGCGCCATGGAGTCACGCTCGCGAATGGTCACGGCCTGATCGTCGAGGGTGTCGAAATCCACGGTGATGCAGAACGGCGTGCCGATCTCATCCTGACGGCGGTAACGGCGGCCGATCGCACCGGCATCGTCGAATTCCACATTCCAATTCCGGCGCAACTGCGCGGCGAGGTCCTTGGCCTTCGGCGTCAAATCGGCATTGCGCGACAGCGGAAGAACCGCCGCCTTCACCGGCGCGAGCCTGCGGTCCAGCCGCAGACTGATGCGTTCCTCCATCACACCCTTCGCGTTGGGTGCTTCACCCACGGTGTAGGCGTCGACCAGGAACGCCATCAGCGAACGGGTCAGGCCGGCGGCCGGTTCGATGACGTACGGGATATAGCGCTCGTTCGCGTTCTGGTCGAAATAGACCAGGTCGGTGCCGGAGTGCTCCGAATGCGTCTTCAGGTCGTAGTCGGTGCGGTTGGCGATGCCCTCCAGCTCACCCCACTCGCCGCCCTGGAAACGGAAGCGGTACTCGATATCGGTGGTGCCCGCCGAGTAATGCGACAGCTTTTCCTTCGGATGCTCGAACAGGCGCAGGTTGTCGGGGTCGATGCCGAGGTCGGTGTACCAGGAGAACCGGTTCTCGATCCAGTACTTGTGCCATTCGGCGTCTTCACCCGGCTTGACGAAGAACTCCATCTCCATCTGCTCGAACTCACGGGTCCGGAAGATGAAGTTGCCCGGGGAGATTTCGTTGCGGAAGCTCTTGCCGATCTGCGCGATGCCGAACGGCGGCTTCTTGCGCGCGGTGGTCATCACGTTGGCGAAGTTGACGAAGATGCCCTGCGCGGTCTCCGGACGCAGGTAATGCAGGCCCTCTTCGTCGTCGACCGGGCCGAGGAAGGTCTTGAGCAGGCCGGAGAAGTTCTTCGGCTCGGTCCACTTGCCCGGCTGGCCGGTGTCGGGGTCCTTGATGTCGGCCAAACCGTTGACCGGCGGGTGGCCGTGCTTCTCCTCGTATGCCTCGAGCAGGTGATCGGCACGGTAGCGCTTGTGCGTGTGCAGCGATTCGACCAGCGGATCGCTGAACGTCTGGACGTGGCCCGATGCCTCCCACACCTGGCGCGGCAGGATCACCGACGAGTCGAGGCCGACGACATCGTCACGGCCGGTGACCATGGCCCGCCACCACTGCTTTTTGATGTTCTCCTTGAACTCGACGCCCAGCGGACCGTAATCCCACGCCGACTTGGTGCCTCCGTAGATCTCACCACACGGGTACACCAGGCCCCGGCGCTTGGCGAGGTTGGCAACGGTGTCCACCTTCGACTTGGGTGCCACGCGAGAATTCTCCATCCACTGCGAATCGGATTTTGTTTGTTGCTACACGATCGTTTAGGACAAAACGAAAGTCTCTATAGCCTATCGGCACCGACCAAGTCGATTTCCACCGACGGGGGACACGGTCGGCGAGCCCATTTGACATGCGCAACTATGCATATCAAAATGGGATCGCTTTCCATTAAGGAGTTGGTTCGATGACTGCCGAGACCGCCACGGCTCACTCACACAACCCATATCGGTCACCCGCGCCCGCGCCAGTGCCCACACGGACCGTCCTGGAGGACGCGGGTGAGCTGCTACGCGCCCTGGCGGCTCCGGTGCGTATCGCCATCGTGTTGCAGCTACGTGAATCGCCGCGCTGCGTGCACGAGCTGGTCGACGTACTCGGCGTCACCCAGCCACTAGTCAGCCAGCATCTGCGTATCCTGAAGTCCGCCGGGGTGGTACACGGGGAGCGTTCGGGTCGTGAGGTGCTGTACGAGCTCGTAGACGACCACCTTGCGCATATCGTGGTCGACGCAGTCGCACACGCCGAGGAAGGGTAACTGGTGCAGGACAAGACGGTCTTTCCGCAGAAGCCGGTCGGTATCCGCAGCACTCGCCAGCGCAGTGCCATCGCCGCATTGCTGGGGGATATCGAGGAGTTCCGCTCAGCGCAGGAGCTACACGACGAGTTGCGCCGCCGGGGTGAGGGCATCGGGCTGACCACGGTCTACCGCACGCTACAGTCGCTGGCCGATGCCGGACAGGTCGATGTACTGCGCACCGATACCGGAGAGTCCGTGTATCGGCAGTGCTCCACCGGACACCATCACCACCTGGTCTGCCGCCATTGCGGGCGCACCGTCGAGGTGGAGGGTCCGACCGTGGAGGCATGGGCCGAATCCATCGCATGTGAACACGGTTTCACCGAGGTCAGCCACACGCTGGAGGTCTTCGGCACCTGCCGCGACTGCATGAAAGCCGGTCGCACCACACTCTGAGGACCACTCTGAGGACCACTCTGAGGACAATGAAAGGCCGTCATTGCCGTTCCGAGGGCAATGACGGCCTTCGCTCGCGCGTGTTCGGTCAGACCGTGACCGGTTCCGGCTCCGCCGCCTCGACGGGGGCGGTGTCCGCACCTCGGCCGCGCAACGCGCCGACGCCGAGCATAGCGAACGCGGCGGCGATCCAAATCAGCAGCACAACAAGCGGTTTCGTGGCACCAGCACCGTCGAAGAACGCTACCGAACGCAGCAGCGAACCCGCGGCGCCCGGCGGCAGCAGTTGGCCGATCGCGCCCCACGGCTGCGGCAGCAGCTCCGGCGCCGAGGTGGCGGCCGAGAACGGGTTGCCGATGAGCAGCATGGCCAACGAGGCAACGCCGATGCCAGCACGGCCGAAAACGGAAGCCAGACCGGCGACCGCACCGGCGACCGCAACGGCCACCAGGCCCGCGACGGCCGCCAGCTCGAGATAGGGGCCGGGGATCACCGACATCCAACCGCGCACGATCGCCATACTCAGCAGTCCACCGGTGATACCGAAGGTCACCAGACCGATCACCCGGCCACCGACCGCCGGGATCACCAGACCGAGTAGGACACCGGCCGCGATTCCCGACATGACAAGCGGCAGCACCATGGCACCGAAGGCCGTGCCGCGCGGGTCGTCGGAATCGGCCGCGACCACGTCCTCGACCGGAGCGGCGGGGACGCCGGACATCTGCTGAGCGACCGCGGTGAGCTGCTGGGCAACTGCGGGGCTCGCGCCGGAGGCAATGAGCATCCGGGGCGGACCGCCGCCGGTAATGACTGCGCCGTAGACCTCGCGGTTCTCGATGGCGGCGCGGGCGGCGGCCTCGTCGACCGGATTGGAGATATCGAAGGCGTCGGAACTGTGGCGGGCCAGCTGATCGGCAACCACGGCGGCCTGTGGGCCGGTGACGGCGAGCGGCAGATCTCGGGGCGCGACATTGGCCGCGGGCCAGGCGAATGCGAGCAACATCAACGCTTGGAGCAGGGCCGCGCCGACACCGACGGCGAGCGCCCGCTGGATAGTGTTCATGACGACTCCATAAATCGAATGCTCGTTCTTTTAATGAAATCACCGTCGCACGGGGCACCGATGTTGTCAAGAACGGACATTCGTTTTAGTTTGGTGGCATGCCCCGAGTCAGTGCAGAACACCTGGAACGCCGCAGGCAGCAGATCCTCGACGCCGCGCAGCTATGCTTTGCCCGCCGGGGTTTCCATGAGACATCGATGCAAGATGTATTCACCCAATCGGGGTTATCGGCAGGCGCGGTCTACCGATACTTCAAAAGCAAGAACGACCTGATCTCGGCGTTGGCGGCGCAGACGACCGTCGGACTACGTGCCGCGATGTCCGAGGCGATCCGCGCCGACCCGCTGCCCACCCCCGCCGAGCTGATCACCATCCTCGCCGAGCGAATGGTCGCCCTCAGCGGACCCGAGGGCCCGATCCGTCTGGCACCCCAGGCGTGGGCGTTGGCCCTGACCGACCCCGAGGCATCCGAATACGTCAAGCAGGCCATCCTCGCGATGCGCGACCGGTGGTACGAATACGCCGAGCGGATGTGCGACGCGGGCTGGCTACCTGCCGACACGGACATCCATGCGGTCGCGACGGCGCTGATCAGCCTCATGCCGGGCTTCATGCTGCAGCATTTGATCGTCGGGGACCTGGAACCGGAAACGCTGGCACGCGGAGTGCGCACGCTGCTCCCCTTCGGCGACCACACCCCTGTCACCACCTGACCGGCGGCAGAGTGACGCGCCGGCGACTCAGGGCACCAAACCCTGTCGGGCCCGGCCCCCGCCGGACAGCACCAGCAGCAGCATGGTCGCCAGCGCCTGATCGTCCAGTCCGGCGGCAGGGAAGGTATAGCGCAGGATCACATCGGCGAGCTGGCCGTGTGCGATCAAGGTGATGGAACCGAATTGCAGCGCACCATTACGTTCGGCAACTCGCTTGTGCAACTGCGGTTTCAACGGACGATCCCAGGCCAGCACGCAGGTCAGCGTCAGCACATCCAGGCCGGGCGCCAGGCTGACCGCACGCAACGAACACAGCGCGCCTTCGTATTCGAAACCGAGCGAGCCTTCCGGATCCACGCGCACATCGACGTCGTAGAGCGACAGACAGGCACCGGCGCGTGCCTGTAGCTCCTGTTCCGGGGTGACCGCTGCGTCCATATCCGTGCCGCCGTTCACTCGAGTGCCACCGTTCACTTGGTTCCCCCGAAGCGGCGGTCACGCGAAGCGTACTGGAGGCATGCCTCCCACAAGTTCCGCCGGTCGAAATCGGGAAAAAGGGTGTTCTGGTATACGAATTCGGCGTACGCGGACTGCCAGATGAGGAAGTTCGAGCTACGTAACTCACCCGATGGCCGGAGGAACAGATCGACATCCGGCATGTCCGGCTCGTCCAGGTACTTCGCGACCGTCGCCTCGGTGACCTTCTCCGGGTCTATCTCCCCTGCCGCCACCCGGCGAGCGATTTCCCTTGCCGCGTCAGCGATTTCGGCGCGACCACCATAATTGACGCACATGGTGAGGGTCATCACCGTGTTGTCCTTGGTCAGTTCCTGCGCGGTCTCCAGCTCGTTGATCACGCTGCGCCACAACCGGGGTCGCCGCCCCGCCCAACGCACCCGCACACCCATTTCGTGCATTTCATCGCGACGGCGCCGGATGACGTCGCGGTTGAACCCCATGAGGAAACGCACCTCATCCGGGCTGCGCCGCCAGTTCTCGGTGGAGAAGGCGTAGGCCGAAAGCCACTTCACGCCGATCTCGATACAGCCCTCGACGGTGTCCATCAACACCGCCTCGCCGCGCTCGTGGCCCGCGGTGCGCGGCAGCCCCCGCTCCTGCGCCCACCGGCCATTACCGTCCATCACCAGCGCGACATGATTCGGTACCAGCTCCGGCGGCAATTCCGGCGGTCGCGCCCCCGAAGGATGCGGTGACGGCGGACGGACGGTGCGCTCGGCATCCGACCGCGCACTGTTCGACCTGGTCGCGGAAGAGTCTCGGCGGAGGATCACGCCCCCATCCTGCCTGATCTCCCCACTACCCGAAAACGTCCACCCATCCCCGTGAGGTGCCGAGTGGCGCATGGCTGCGGCATACAGCGAGTAGTGCACTCGATGGTGTGCCACTCACGGCTGGAGTCAGCGTGGGTGTCCTGCTGTGGCGGGGTGGGAGCGTTCTATTAGGGGGAGGGTGCGTAGTTGGCGTTCCAGGTGCCATTGCAGGTGAGCGGCGACCAGGCCGCTGGCCTGCTTACGGATGCTCTCGGAGGTGGTTTCGATATAGGCCCATTCGCCGCGCAGCAGGGCGATCAGCAAATCCAGGACCCCGGGCGCGGGGGTGGCCGCGCCGGGCGGGCGACAGTGCACACATACCGCTCCGCCGGCGGCCACATGAAATGCGCGATGCGGACCAGGTGTCCCGCAGCGGGCGCATTCGTCCAATGCGGGCGACCAACCCGCGAAACCCATGGCGCGCAAGAGAAACGCATCCAGAATCAATTCGTGCGGCCGCTGTTTGGCCGCGATCGCCCGCAACGCCCCCGCGGTCAGCGCGTGCAATCGCGGTGCGGGTGCGCGTTCCTCGCCGGCGAGCCGCTCCGCGGTTTCCAGGATCGCGCACGCCGTCGTATAACGCCCATAGTCGTCGACGATGTCGGCCGCGAACGCCTCGACGGTATGCGCCTGCGTGACCGTGTCCAGATTCCGCCCTGGATGCAATTGCACATCCACATACGCGAAGGGCTCCAGCCGGGCACCGAACCGTGACTTGGTCCGCCGCACCCCCTTGGCCACCGCTCGCACCAACCCGTGCTGTCGGGTCAGCAACGTGACAATGCGATCCGCCTCGCCCAGCTTGTGCTGGCGAACCACCACCGCCTCGTCCCGATACAACCGCACGCCCGCCATCCTTCCACGAACCGGCGACACCCACCGTCATGGCACGGGTCGAAGGATTCGGCGGCGATCAGGTTTTCAGGATGCCCGCGACGAGGAGCATGAGGGACTGCTGTGCCTCGGCGCGGGCGGCATCCTTGTCGGTGGCATGGGCGACGATCAGGCCCGCCTCGGTCACGGCGCTGAGGATCAGTTGGGCAAGGACCTGGATCGGCGCGTCGGCGATCAGCCCGGCGGTGCGGGCGCGCTCGAGTACGCCGACGATCAGGCCGAGGCCGTGGCGGGCTTCGAGTTCACGCCAGGCCGGCCAGCCCAGGACGGCGGGAGCGTCGTAAAGGCCGATACGGATCATGTCGGGTCGCTGGCAGATCTCGAGAAAGACATTCAGGCCGATCGCCATGGCGGCGATGATGTCGTCGGAATTCGCTGCGCCGATGGCATTTTCGATTTCTTTGGTGTTCTCGATCTCTAGTTGTTCGAGCACCTCCAGGAACAGTCCGCGCTTGTCGCCGTAATGGTGGTGCAGCGCGCCACGGGTGACCCCGGCTTCGGTGACGAGTTCCTCGGCCGAGGTTGCCACGAAGCCGCGCTCGGCGAACAGCCGGCGACCGGCCTGCTCGAGCGCGGCCTTGGTGGCGCGGGAGCGATCCTCCTGACTACGGCGTTGCATGCAGCCGAGTGAACTCCAGAATCGTTTCCGAGAGCAACTCGGGCTGATCTTCGGGCAGGAAGGTGTAGGAGTCGTCGATGAGTTTCAATGTGGCGTTCGGCAGGTCACCGACCAGGCGTTCAGCGAAGGAGACGGGGAAGAATTTGTCCTCGCTCGCCCATACGACCAGCACCGGAATCCGCACCGAGGCGAAACGCGTGGCCGTATCGAGGGTGTAGCGGCGATGCACCGACTTGATGAAACGGCGCGCGTCTTTGCGGATCGCCGCCGATTCGCGGCTCGGTAGCAGGTAGGAGTCGGCGATCTCCGACGGCACCGGGTATTTGGATGCCCAGCCGAAGGCGATCGGCAGCCGGTGCAGCGCGCGAATGCGCAGCAATTCGGTCAGCGGACGCAGCGAGCCCGGGATGTGCGCGAGAGCCGGGAGCGCGGCCAATGGCTGCGGGAAGAAGCTCTCGTAGGAGTCGACCGATGCCAGCACGACCCGGCCGACGCGCTCGGGTCGGCGCGTAAGCAACACCTGGATGAGCGCGCCGCCGGTGTCGTTGGCGACGATGGTCACGTCGGTGAGGTCGAGCCGTTCCAGGAAGGCCGCGATGAGGTCGGCGATACCGGTTGGGGTGAGGTCCGCGCCGGGGACCGGGATCGAATGCGCGCCGAGCGGCCAGTCCGGGGTCAGGCAGCGGTGACCCGCCGCCGCGATCACCGGAACGACATTGCGCCATAGATCGGCATTGACGAGCAGTCCATGCACGAAGACAACCGGCGCCCCCTCCCCTGTCTCGTGGTAACGAATGCGGCCGCCGGGCAGCTCGACTTCCCGGGCGGGGCCGAGTGACGTGCTGGTTCCCATCATTCCTCCATGTGGTTGTGGTCCTTCCACTGTTACATACATTCCGTATGTATGTCTATTGCCAATAGCGGTGGAGTTTCGAAATCGACGACACGGGCCGATGCGGCCGGTTGACCAGGTGCGATACCGTGCACAACTAGAGAATGAGGAGACGGAGCTCACATGGCAGTACCTGAATCGACCCAGCTCCCGCCGGAGTCGGACCCCACCGCGCTCATCGCCGGGCAGAGCCCAACACTCCCCACCCTGTCGGCCGACCAGCTCGGCCCGGCCGATCTCGCCGCCGCGCTCGCGCAGCACACCATCAGTTCCGTTGCCGCCGTGGGTGCGGCGCTGAATCGCATCGACGCCAGTCAGCAGACGCTCAACGCCTTTCGCATCGTGCGCCGGGAACAGGCACTGGCCGAAGCGGCCGACGCCGACCGGCGACTGGCCGCGGGCGAACGGCTGCCACTGCTCGGCGTTCCGATCGCCGTGAAGGACGACACCGATATCGCTGGTGCGCCAACGGCATTCGGTTGCGGCGGCGACTTCGCGCCGAAAACCGAAGACGCCGAATCGGTTCGACGGCTACGCGCGGCCGGTGCGGTGATCGTCGGTAAGACCAATACCTGTGAACTCGGCCAACTACCGTTCACCGGCGGCGATGCCTTCGGGCATACCCGCAACCCGTGGAGTTCGGCGCACACACCCGGCGGTTCCTCGGGCGGTTCCGCCGCCGCCGTCGCGGCCGGATTGGTGCCCGTCGCACTGGGTTCCGACGGTGCGGGCTCTGTTCGAATCCCGGCCTCGTGGACGAACCTCGTCGGCATCAAGCCGCAGCGTGGCCGCATTTCCACCTGGCCGGAGGCCGAAGCCTTCAACGGGCTCACGGTGAACGGGCCGCTGGCACGAACCGTTTCCGACGCCGCGCTACTGCTGGATGTCGCCGCGGGCCCGCACGCCGGAGATCTACACACGCCCGACCCGATCCGAGTGTCGGACGCGGTCGGCCGCGATCCCGGACAGCTGCGAATCGCGCTGTCGCTGCGACTGCCCTTCACCACCGTCAAGACCGCCCTACACCCTGAGGTCGAGGTCGCCGTACAGCGCGTTGCGACCGCTCTGCGGCGCCTCGGTCATACCGTCACCGTCGCCGACCTGCATTACGGCATCATGATCGGCGCGTCCTTCCTGCCACGCTCGATGGCCGGAATTCGCGCGGTGCACAACAGAATGCCCGGAGCCGTTGTCGACCCGCGCACCCGGGCCAATGTGCGATTCGGCCAATTACTCAGCGGGCCTGCACTTTTCGCGGCCAGACAGGCGGAGCCGTTGCTGCACAAGAAGATCGGCAACTTCTTCGACGACTACGACCTCGTCTTGGCCCCCACCACGGCGACTCCCCCGCCCCGCGCCGAGGAAATCGACGGAATCGGCGTCCACGCCACCAATAACCTCATCACCGCCGCCTGCCCCTACACCTGGCCGTGGAATGTCCTCGGCTGGCCCAGCGTGAACGTCCCGGCCGGATTCACCGACGCCGGTCTCCCCGTCGGCGCACAGCTGATGGGCACCGCCAGCTCGGAGCCGCTACTGGTTTCCGTTGCCTCCCAACTGGAATCGGAACTCCGCTGGGACCGCCACCGACCCGACCCCTGGTGGTAGCCACCCGAGGTCGAACGGGGCATGGTTGCGCAGTTGCCGGTGTGGGTCGCCATGTCCGGCTTGTCGGGAGCCGTCGGCTAGAAGCCCAGTTTGCCTAGCTGTTTGGGGTCGCGCTGCCAGTCTTTGGCTACCTTGACGTGCAGGTGCAGATAGATGCGAACGCCGAGGATGTGTTCGATCCCCTTGCGGGCGTTGGTACCGACCTCTTTGAGGCGGGCACCGCCCTTGCCGATGATGATGGCTTTCTGACTGGGGCGTTCGACATACAGCAGGGCGTGCACGTCGAGCATTCCAGGAGCGGAGCGGGATGTCGGCTCGTCCTCGTCTTCTTCGCGAGGCAGGACTTCCTCGATGACGACCGCAAGCGAGTGCGGCAGTTCGTCGCGGACACCCTCGAGCGCGGCCTCGCGGATGAGCTCGGCCATCAGGGTCTCTTCGGGCTCGTCGGTGAGTTCGCCGTCAGGGTAGAAGGCCGGGCCCTCGGGCATTTTCGAGGCGATGACGTCGACGAGGACCTCCACCTGCTCGCCCTTGACCGCCGACACCGGCACCACATCGGCTTCGGGACCGAGCAGTTGCGACAGTGCCATCAACTGCTGGGCCACCTGGTCGCGGCCGACCTTATCGATCTTGGTGACCACACCGAGAACGGTGGTCTTCGGCGCCATCTGCTTGATCTGCGACACGATCCATTTGTCGCCCGGCCCGATCTTCTCGTCGGCGGGGATACACAGCGCGATCACGTCGACCTCGGAATACGTATCGCGCACAAGATCATTGAGACGCTGCCCGAGCAGCGTGCGCGGACGGTGCAAGCCGGGTGTGTCGACCAAGATCAGCTGGGCGTGCTCGCGGTGCACGATACCGCGAATGGTGTGCCGCGTGGTCTGCGGACGTGAGGAGGTGATCGCGATCTTCGAGCCGACCAGCGCATTGGTCAGCGTCGACTTGCCGGTATTGGGTCTGCCGACGAAACAGACGAAGCCGGAACGGAATTCAGCCACCCTGCACCTCCACACCTGCGGCGGTATCGAATCCCTCGGCGATATCGAAGACCGCGCCCGAGCGGTCGGTGAACACGATCCGCGCATCGGCGGAAACCTCACGCACCGCCGTGACACCGGCATCGGAGAACCGACCGCCGACCACCACGGCCGCCTCGAACCCTTCCGCACCACTGGAGATCGCGGTCGCGACGGCGGCTTGCAGCGCGGTCAGGCGCAGCGCGGAAATAGCCACCTCACCCGCCGCGTAGGTCCTGCCGTCGGTGTCGCGGATGGCGGCGCCGCTCGAGCCACCGGTACGGCCCAACGCTCCCCGGGCCAGCACAAACAGCTTGTTGTCCTCGGCGTCCAATTCAGTCATCGCTGTCTCCATCCTGGTCCGGTCCGGCCGGTGCGTCCCGATCCGATCCGCTTGTTTTGCGCTTACCGTTCGATTTCTCCGAGGACTCCTCGGCATAGGCCGGCTCAGGCGCCCGGCGCACCACCACGGTGTGCAACCGCATGCGTCCGCGCGCGTCCGCCTCACCCTCGCCGCGCAGCAGCAGACCGTGCGCGGCGGCCTTGGAGCCGGGCAGCGGGACACGGCCGAGCGCGTGCGCGAGCAGGCCGCCGACGGTGTCGACGTCCTCCTCCTCGATCTCCATGCCGTACAACTCGGCCAGATCGTCGACCGACAGCCGGGCCGAAACCCGGTAATGCCCATCGCCGAGATCCTCGATGGGCGGGGTCTCATCGGTGTCGTACTCGTCGGCGATCTCACCGACAATCTCCTCGAGTACGTCCTCGATCGTCACCAGGCCGGCGATACCGCCGTATTCGTCCACCAGCAACGCCATATGGTTGCGCCGCCGCTGCATCTCATCGAGCAGGCTGTCGAGCGGCTTGGAGTCGGGCAGGAACACCGCCGGGCGCATCGTCTCGCGCACCCGCACCTTTCGCGACCGATCCGCATACGGCACAAGGTCTTTCAGATACACCACGCCGAGAATGTCGTCGACGTTCTCGCCGACCACCGGAATCCGGGAGTGCCCACTGCGCACCGCGAGTGACATCGCCTGCGCCGCGGTCTTATCCGCCTCGATCCACACCATTTCGGTGCGCGGCACCATCACCGCGCGCGCGGAGGTCTCGCCGAGTTCGAACACCGACTGGATCATCCGGCGTTCGTCATCGGCAACGACGCCGCGCTCACTGGCCATTTCGACCACCTCGCGCAGCTCGATCTCCGAGGCGAACGGGCCATTGCGAAAACCCTTACCCGGCGTGATCGCGTTGCCGATCAGAATCAGCAACCGGCTCACCGGGCCGAGCAGCGCGCCGATGAACTGCAGCGGCAACGCCGCCGCCAACGCGATGGAATAGGCGTGCTGACGGCCGAGCGTGCGCGGGCCTACGCCGATCACCACATAATCCACCAGCACCATCACGATGGCAGTGAACAGCAATGCCCAGTCCTCGTCCCACAGCGGGATCAGCGCCGCCGCGAGCAGCACCGTCGCGCAGATCTCGCACAGAATGCGCAGCAGCACAAGAAGATTCACATAGCGTGGCCGATCGGCGACAATCCGGCTCAGGCGCACCGCGCCGGGCCGTTCGGCACGCACCATATCCTCGAGCCGGGCGGGTGAGATGGTGTTCAGCGCCGAATCCACGGCGGCGAACACACCGCCCACCGGAACCAGCAGGACCGCGGACAGAATGAGGGTCAGTGAATTCACGCGGGGCCCAGCGTGTCACCCGGTGTGGTGAAGCCCGCCTTCCCGAGCAGTCTGGCATCGCGTGCGGCGAGTTCGGCGCGACGCTGTTGTTCACGCAGGCTCTCGTACCATTCCTCGAGCAACCGGGCCTGTAGCGCGAACATCTCCTTCTCCTCCTCCGGCTCGGCGTGGTCGTAGCCGAGCAGGTGCAGGACACCGTGCACGGTGAGCAGCGCCAGTTCGTGATCGAGCGAATGTCCGGCCTTGCGAGCCTGACCCGCGGCGAACTCCGGGCACAGCACGATGTCGCCGAGCATGGAGGGGCCCGGCTCGGGGCTGTCCGGCCGCCCGCCCGGCTCCAGTTCATCCATCGGGAACGACATCACGTCCGTCGGCCCCGGCAGATCCATCCAGCGCATGTGCAGGTCGGCCATGGTGTCGAGATCGACGAGCACCATCGACAACTCGGCCGCTGGGTGCACGTCCATTTGAGCGATGGCGAAGCGCGCGACACTGACGAGGTCTTCTACGGGCACGTCCATACCCGATTCGTTGGCGATCTCGATACTCACACGATAAGACTACGGCCCGCCGAAAGGGTCGGCCGATGTCACCCCGCGAGCGACATCGGCCGATCCGCGTCGACTATCGGCGCTCGCCCCGGCCGGCCGCGCGACGTTGCGCGCGATTACCCGCATAGTGCGGCGCGACCTGCGGGCGATTCTCTTCCTCGAACCGGCCATAGGCGTCCACGATGTCCGCGACCAACCGGTGGCGCACCACATCACTACTGGTGAGCGTGGCGAAGTGAACGTCGTCGATATCGGTGAGAATCTCACTCGCCATCCGCAGCCCCGACCGCGCCCCACCCGGCAGATCGACCTGCGTGACGTCACCGGTCACCACAATCTTCGAGCCGAACCCCAACCGAGTCAGAAACATCTTCATCTGTTCGGCGGTGGTGTTCTGCGCCTCGTCGAGAATGATGAAGGCGTCATTAAGGGTGTTGTGGGTAAGCAAGAAGTTCTCGGTGACGTACAGCGAGTCCTCGGCGGCCACGTTGATGCATACCGCCTCCTCGGTGCCGACCGATTCGATCCGATCGATGAACCGCATCGGCCGGCCACCGCCGTCCGCGTCGTATTTCGCCGCTTTGCGCGCCAATCGGAACGGCGTCACGCCCGCCGGCAGGCGGATCTCGATGATATGGGCGTCCGAACGGTGTTCGACCGGTCGTCCCTTCGCCACGCCGGGCGTGCGCCCCTCGGCGATTCGTGTGCGCTCGTAGGCGATGCCGCCCAGCGACTGCACCAGGAACAGCACGTCGTCGCGCAGCTGACCCGACACCGTCGTGAATTGGATCCGGCAGGTCCTACCCTGCTGAGTCACTGGTCCACCGTCGGAGTCCAAGAGTCCCTGGAGCACGCCGAGGCGGACGTCGGTCTCGTTGTACAAGTAATCGCGCGGCACGAACTTGGTGTTCGACCGGGTACCGGCCAACCCGAGATCGCGCGCAATCCTCATGACCGGATTCGCGATCGTGATCACTTCGCCCGGGCTGGTGATTCGGTTGATCACATAATCGACAGCCGACTTCCGTCGGAGCAGGATGCCAGGGATGGCCGCTTCCAGCGCGACAGCGAGTTCCGGGTCGTTGGTGGCGAAACTCGGTGTAGTGGAACCAGTTAGGCATCCATCGCCGAGCAGCAATCCGAGCGCATAAGGATCCATCGGCACCGTACGTGCCGCGAACTGTGCGGGCGCGCCGAGTAGCGGCAGTTCGTAGCGGTGGTAGTGCGCCGCACGGAGATTGCCGATCATCTCCTTGGTTTCGAGCACCCGGGCCGGCTTACCGCGCCGCCTATCGTCGCGGGTGTAGACCGACCACAGATGGTCGCCCGAGGCGAGCGTCGAAGAACCGTCCTGGGTGTAGACCCGGTAGATGTCCTTGAACCCTTGCGGATAAACGCCGAGGACCTCGGTGGGCTTGCCGTCGGAACCGATCACCGAATCGCCGACCGCCAGCTCACCGATCGGGCGAAATCCGGTCGGCGTCAACACGTTGGTCGACAATGGCTGCGCACGACCACGCATGTACGCCAGCGGGGCGACCTCGATGACGCCGGCGGCCATCAGTTTCGGGATGGCTTCCGGGTCCATCATGTCGTGCAGCGCGTCGTAGAGAGGGCGCAGGTAGGGGTCGATCTTTTCGTTCAAGGTGCCGGGCAGGAAGCCGAGGCGCTCGCCGGCTTCCACCGCGGGGCGGGTGAGGATGATCCGGGTGACCTGTTTGGTCTGCAGCGCTTGCACGGCTTTCGCCATCGCCAGGTAGGTTTTGCCGGTGCCGGCGGGGCCGATGCCGAACACGATGGTATTTGCGTCGATGGCATCGACATACCGCTTCTGGTTGAGCGTCTTGGGTCGGATGGTCTTACCACGCCGGGACAGAATGTCCAGGCTCAGCACCTCCGCTGGCGATTCCGAAACGCCCTCGGTGAGCATCGAGATGGTGTGGCGCACCGCCTCGGGCGTGACCACCCGATTGTGTCCGGTCAGCGCGACGAGCTGTTCGATGACACGCTCGGCCAGGGCGACATCGGCGGCCCGGCCGGTGAGGGTTACGGAATTGCCGCGAACATGGATATCCGCGTCCAGTAGTTTTTCGAGTTCACGCAGGTTCTGATCGGCCGAGCCGAGGAACGGGAACACGGATTCCGGAGCGAGTTCGATGCTGGAACGCACGGTGCGTGCCGCAGGACCCGTCCCGTTGTCACCGGCACCGATGCCCGCCGTGGATGTGGATGGGTCGCCGATCTCGCCTTGTGTTCTCAAAAGTGGCTACAGCCTCTTTCCGGTCTCGACTGCGTTATTGATCAAAGTTTAACGCGCCCCACCGACAACACGCAGTGAATAAACCCGCTACCACGGCCACGCGACTACCGCTTCGGCAGCGGGATGCCCTCGCGCCGCACCGCCCACCCCTCGGCGAAGTCGCGGAACCTGCGCACCGCGTCCGAGGGCGAGCCCGCGGCCGACCAGATCAGCCCGACCTCGCGCGCGGCGCCCGCATCAGCCAGCGGCAGCATGACCAGGCCCGGCAGCGGGGCCGGGTCCTCGAGCGGCAGCACCGCCACCCCGAGCCCGGCGGCCACCAGACCGGCGACCGTGACCAGATCACTCGACTCGAACACGACGCGTGGGCGAATCTCCGCGGCAGCGCACATGTCATCGAAAATCCTGCGCATGCCGAAGCCTTGATGCATGGTGATGAATTCCGCGTCCGCCGCGTCCGCGAGCCGAATCTGCCTGCGGCCCGCCAGGCGATGTTCGGCAGGCACGGCGAGCACCAATGGCTGATGCAGCAGGCCGCGCCAGCCGACACCCGCTCGGGCCGGGCGCGGCGAGACGATGCCGAGGTCCGCCTCGCCGTCGAGCACCTGTGCGGTGACGACCTCGGCGGCGGCTTGGCGCAGGGTGACGCTGACCGGACCGGAACCGCGACGGAACCCGCCTACCAACTGCGGCACCAGCCAGCCGCCGAAGGAATGCAGAAAAGACAGCCGGACAACACCTTTGGCGGGATTGGCCAGATCGGCGATCGCCTGGCCCGCGGCATCGAGCTCGGCGCGAGCGCGACGCGCGTGCTCGTAGTAGATACGTCCGTAATCGTTGAGGGAGATGCGTTTTCCATTGCGATCGAATAGTTCGACACCGAGCCTGCGTTCGAGTCGAGCGAGCATACGCGAGAGCGTCGGCTGGGCAATGTGCAACCGTGCGGCGGTGGCGCCGACCCGCTCCAGTTCAGCGAGTGTCGTGAACCACTCCAAGTCGTCACCCAGCACGGCTCCCCTTTCTATATGCATTCATCGCATTAGAAGTCTCATTATTATTCATTTCACTTCGTAGGCGTGGGTCGCGATCCTGAAGGTGAGGAGGATCCATGGCCACTACCACCGCAGCACGGGATGCCGCGACATCGCATGAGCGGCGGATCACCGGCGCATTGTTCGCGGCGGGACTGACGACCTTCGCGTCCATGTACAGCGCTCAGGCACTGTTGCCGAGCCTGTCCGAGGCATTCGGTGCGGCGCCCGCCCAAGCGGCCCTTGCGGTTTCGCTCACCACCGGATTCCTGGCTCTTGCCATAGTCCCGGTGAGCGCGCTGTCCTCGCGGATCGGCCGGACCAACGTTATGGTCGGCTCGGCCATCACTTCGGCCGTTATCGGGCTGCTACTGCCCTTCAGCCCATCGCTGGACGCGCTGCTCGCCGGGCGAGCACTTCAGGGCATCGCACTGGCCGGGGTGCCCGCGGTCGCGATGGCCTATCTCGCCGAGGAGATCGGCACCGAGGGCCTCGGCACCGCCATGGGCATTTATGTCGCGGGCACGACAATCGGCGGGTTGGCGGGCCGATTGATCCCCGCCCTCACCCTCGACCTGGTGTCCTGGCGCTGGGCCGAGGCGGCGGTCTCGGTGGCGGCCGTGGTCTGCACCATGTGGTTCGTCCGCGGCCTGCCGCCCTCCCGACGCTTCATCGCCCGTCCCGCCGGAATGCGTACTGTCCTGCGCGATCTCGGCAACGCACTGCGCCATCCCGGACTGCTCGCGCTGTTCGGCCTCGCCTTCGTCGCGATGGGTGCTTTCGTCTCGATCTACAACTTCCTCGGCTACCGCCTGACCCGTCCGCCGTTCGAATTGCCCGCGACCGTAGCTGGTTCGGTATTCCTGCTGTACCTGGCCGGAACCGTAGCGTCGGCGACCACCGGACGGCTGGCCGATCGGCTCGGCAGGCATCGCATGCTCGCGGCATCGGTCGCCATCATGGGCCTCGGACTCGCCGTGACCATCCCCGATAACCTGATCACCCTCATCATCGGCGTAATGCTCTGCACCGCAGGCTTTTTCGGTGCACATACGGTGGCGAGCGCCTGGGTCGGCACCATCGCCACCGGCAACCGAGCCGCCGCGTCGTCCCTCTACCTGTTCTCCTATTACCTGGGCAGCGCCGTCCTCGGCGGCGCGGCGGGCATCGCCTACGCGCACACGGGCTGGATCGGCCTGGTAGCCGCCGTCGCCGCCCTTATCGCCATCGCCGCGATCCTGGTGTACACCTTGGCAATCCACGCACATCCCCACAACGCGGCAAACCGGTAGATCCGGGGCTACCAGCGGGGCGTCACCGCGCCCAGCGCACCGAGGGCAACGGCCGCGGCCGTGGACGTCCGTAGCACGGTGGGACCGAGCAGGACGGTGTCAGCGCCCGCTTCGGAGAAGGCGGCGAGTTCGGAGTCGGCCAAACCACCTTCGGGACCGATGATGAGAATGATTTCGGGGGCCTGCGTGAACGGGAGTTCGGTGAAGCGGGCAGTTTCGGATTCGTGGAGCGCGGCGACTATCGCGCCGGTTTCCTTTGCGCGACGGACCAATTCGAGTATGCCGCCAGTGCGGTGCAGGTCGGCGACATCGGGGATGTAGGCGCGGCGCGATTGCCGGGCGGCCGTGCGGGCGGCGGCACGCCATTTGTCGACAGCCTTGGCGGCCTTGCCTTCCCAGTTGGCGATGCAGCGGGACGCCTGCCACGGAACGATCGCGTCGGCGCCCGCCTCGGTCATCAACTCGACGGCCAGTTCCGACCGGTCCGACTTCGGCAGCGCCTGCACGACGGTCACCCGGGGTGCGGGCGGAGCCGAAAGCACGCGGGCGCTCACCTTCAGTTCGAGGCGGTCCTTCTGTGCCGCGACAACTTCCGACTCGGCGAGTAGCCCCTTCCCATCGGAAAGGGTGATCGGCTCGCCGACCCGAATGCGGCGCACCGTCGCGGCGTGCCGCCCCTCCGGGCCGTCGAGCACCGCGATCGACCCCGGCTCGGGAATCTCGTCGAGGTAGAAGACCGTGGCGGCCAACGGCTATCGCCCGCTGAAGGACGCCCGCAGCCGGGCGAACAGGCCGCTGTTGTGCTCGGACTGGGCCGACATCACCTCGGCGCGTTCCCGCTCACGGGTGCCCTTGTACTTGCGCAGCAGGTCGGTCTGCTTGGCGTCCAGCTTGGTCGGCACCACAATGTCCAGATGCGCGAGCAGATCGCCGCGCGCACCGGAACGCAGGCGCGGCATGCCGTGGCCACGCAGCACCGAAATCTCACCGGGCTGGGTGCCCGCGGCGATGGTCAGTTCGGTCGGACCGTCCAGGATGGTGTCGACGACCACCGTGGTACCGAGCGCGGCATCGACCATCGGCACCCGGATGGTGCAGTGCAGGTCGTCGCCGTCACGGACGAACACATCGTGCGGCTGCTCGACGACCTCCACATAGAGATCACCAGCGTGCCCGCCACCCGGACCGACCTCGCCCTGCGCCGCCAACCGGACCCGCATGCCATTGGCCACACCGGGCGGAATGGGGGCGGCGATCTCGCGGCGCGCCCGCACGCGGCCGTCGCCTCCACACTTGTGGCACGGATCAGGGATGGTCTCACCGGCACCGCGGCAGGTCGGACACGGCCGCGAGGTCAGCACCTGACCGAGGAAGGAACGCTGCACGGACTGGACTTCGCCCGCGCCACCACAGGTTTCACAGCGCACCGGCTTGGACTTGCCGTTGGTGCCCGAACCGGTGCACACATCACAGAGAATCGCCGTATCCACGGTCAGGTGCTTGGTCACGCCCACCGCGCATTCGGCCAGGCTCAACCGGGTGCGCAGCAGCGAATCGGCGCCGGGCTGCACCCGACCGCGCGGCTTGCGGTTGCCGCCACCGGAGCCGTTCATGCCACCGAAGAACGCCTCGAACACATCGCCGAGCCCGCCGAAGCCCGCGCCCGAGTAGGCGCCGCCGCCGCCGCCGGACTCGAGCGGGTCGCCACCCATGTCGACGATGCGCCGCCGCTCCGGGTCCGACAGCACCTCGTAGGCCGCCGAGACTTCCTTGAACTGGGCCTGCGCCACCTCGTCAGGATTGACGTCGGGATGCAGTTCCCGCGCCAGCTTGCGGTATGCGCGTTTTATCTCCTGATCGGTCGCGTTCTTCGCGACGCCGAGCAGTCCGTAGTAGTCCCGTGCCACTTGAGTTCTCTAGTCCTTGGGTCGCAACAGTATTTAGTCGGATGCACTCAACTTTATCCGGCCGAAAGGTCGAGAGTAGCAGCGGCGTCGTCGGACGCCGTCACCGTCAGCGTTCGGCGAGAACCTCGCCGATATACCGAGCAACAGCCGCGACGGAGGCGATCGTTCCCGGATAGTCCATCCGGGTGGGACCCAGCACCCCCATGCCGCCGAGCACCGCTCCCGCCGCGCCGTAGCCCGTCGACACTACCGAGGTTCCACGCATCTGCTCGACCTGGGTCTCCTCACCGATACGAACGGTAACAGTGCCCGGATGCTGCGCGGCGGCCAGTAGTTTGAGCACGATCACCTGCTCTTCGAGAGCCTCGAGCACCGCGCGCAACGAGCCGGGGAACCCGAAGTCGGCGGCATTGCGGGTGAGATTGGCGGTGCCGCCGAGCACGAGACGCTCCTCCGGATGCTCCACCAGGGTCTCGACCAGCACTGTCGATACGCGCACCAGCACGTCGCGCAGTCGCTGCGGGGCGCGTTCGGGCAGTTCGGCCACCGCCGCCGATGCTACGGCCAGCCGTTTGCCGTCCATGGCGCCGCCGAGCATGCCGCGCAACACGGCGAGATCGTCGTCACCGACGAGCGCGCCCAGTTCCACCAGACGCTGGTCGACGCGGCCGGTATCGGTGATCACCACCAGTAGCAGTCGCGCCGGGTTCAGCGCGACCACCTCGATATGCCGCACGGTGGAGGCCGACACCGTCGGGTACTGCACCACCGCGACCTGCCGGGTCAGCTGCGCCAGCAATCGCACGCCGCGACGCAGGACATCGTCGAGGTCGACACCCGACTCCAGGAACTCCATGATCGCCCGGCGCTCCGCGCCCGAAAGCGGCTTCACATCGGCGATCCGGTCGACGAACTGCCGGTAGCCCTTATCGGTCGGGATGCGACCCGAGCTGGTGTGCGGCTGAGTGATGTAGCCCTCGGCCTCCAGTACCGCCATATCGTTGCGGACAGTAGCGCTGGACACCCCCAGATTGTGCCGTTCCACCAGGCTCTTGGACCCGATCGGTTCCTTGGTCGACACATAGTCCGCGACGATGGCTCGCAGGACCTCGAAGCGCCGATCCTCGGTGCTCGACATCGGTCCCACCTCCTCGCTTCGTCCACGGGCCAACGCCCGTCTGTATTCGCACACCAGGTTCCCGACCGCACCACAATGTCGCGAAATCCCGATCCGCTGACTTTCCAGTCTAGTTGTCCACCGCTGGATCGCCCGTTCACGCGTGGCAGACGGGCCTATGCATCTTCGAGCGCGCGTTGCCCCATGCGACCGCCACCGCCACGGCGAACGGACTATTTCCTCCGGGTCATGTGGCACCAGCCCGTCGTGTCAGTAGTACCTGCACCGCCCAATCGGGCAGCGTCAGCTGTCGGCGTGCTCGATCGCCGCCTTTCAGGTACGGCTGGGCGTGTCGCCCGACGCCGGTCGGCAGAGGTCACCGGCAGCCCGTACATGCAGGTCACCGGCCGCCCGGTACGGGCGCGGTCCGGGCTCGCGGACCGGGCGCGATCATGCGTTCGTGCGTATCGATCTGCAGAGCCCGCATCTTGCGGTACAGCGTGGTGCGGCCGAGCCCCAGGATTGCCGCAGCACGTGACTTGTTTCCCTCGGCTTCCCGCAGCGCGCCCACGATTGCATCGCGTTCGGCCTGCTCGTAGCGGCTCATGGAGAATGTGGACGTGTGACACATCGGGGCTGGCAGGTCCTTTGTCTGAATCAATCCGCCGGCCGCCACGTGCGGCAGCAAGGCGAGAAGTCGAGCCAGTTCGGCGACATTGCCCGACCAATGCCAGGCCAACAAGCATTGAAACGCTGCGGGAGAGAACCTCGGCGCCGGTGCCTGCGGGAATAGCGTGGCCGAGACGTCGCGCACAATGCTCGGCAGTTCGTCGCGCAGCTCGGCAAGAGGGGGTATCCGCACCGTAGTCGAAGCTCCGCTGGTTTCGGCATCGTGACCTGCCGTCGCACTGCGCCGCTCGGTGAGAATGATCCGGGCATCCGGGTGCAGGTCGGTGGGCAGACGACGGGCGAAATCGACTAGGCGCGTGCGCATCTCGCCACACAGACTGTCGGCGTCGACGATGACACCACGTCTGTCGTGCAACGCGGCAACTGCGTCGTCCCAGAACACGCCGTCCTCGGCGACATCGGGAGCAGTGAAGACCTCGGGCTCTTGCCCAGTCTGCTCGCGCAGCCACTTCGCGGCCTGGTAATGCTTACCCACGCCGGGTTCTCCGACCACACATACGAGTCTGTCCATGGCAGCGGCGGCGGTGAGTCGCTGTTGGACCGGGTCGTACGGAGATCCCGAGGGCTTGTAGGCGACCAGGGCATCGAGCATGCCACCGACGACGGGTGCGGTCGTTTCCTGCGGTGCGGCGATGACGGCGGACTGCTCGGTCACCTCGACGCCGCCCGGATCCGTGAATTCCAGAGCAAAGATTGCGTCCTGGCCGCCGCGCCCGAGGCGTCGGACCAGGGCCTCGGTGCCGAGCGCAGTCAGCTCGAGTCTCAGGATGTCGTCGCCCCAGCGGTGCTGGCGCAGCTTCTCCCACAGCACCGCATGTGACTCCGCATCGAGATGCGCGAGGGACGGCAGGTCGGTCATGACGGTTTCCGAGTTCATCACCAGTACTGAGTGCCGGGCCGAGCGGAAGCGGCGGTAGGCGCGCGCCAACTCCAGGTCGCGGGAATCGGCCATGTGCTCGAGCGCTTCGGCGATCTCCTGCCCAGCCTGCCGGACCATGGCGACCATCAACGGGCTCGAGACGTCGACATGGGACGCAAGGGAGAGCGAACCGACGATCCGGCCGGTGATGGGGTGTTTGATGGGAGCACCCGCGCAAGCGAGCTTCGCGAGCCCATCGTTGAAATGCTCGTTGCCGCGGACGAAAACGACGCCGTGCGCCTCGAGTGGGGTGCCGAGCCCGTTCGTTCCCAAGGAACGTTCGGAAAAGTCGAACCCTTCGGCCGCGTTGGCACGGTCCAGAATCCGCTCATCCTGGGCGGCGACGATCCGTCGGGACACGATGCGCCCGTCCTCGTCGGCCAGGAACAGTGCCAGTCGTGACTGTGTCAGATTGCTCTGCCACTGGTCGAGGATGCGTCCCGCGGCGCGCAGGATGGCACTGCCCGGATCGATCTCCCCCAGGACGTGGGGTTCTGCGCCCGGATCGACGCGATGCGAGATCGATCGACGCCAGCTCTGCTCGATCTCGGCGGCGACGAGGGACTTGGGCACGAATGCCCGGAGCAATCCCTGCTCGAGTAACCGTTCGCGAGCGATCCGTACCTCGTCCTCACGACGTGGTCCACGCACTGGCATCTCTCCATTCTCACGATGTCAGGACGATGCGTCCAGCGACGCCTCCGGCGGTGAGGTCGTCCAGGGCGCCGGATATCTCGGCGGCTGACAGCGGCCGTTCGATGACGGGGATGGTGGGTAGCCCGCCGCTTTGCGCCAACCGTACGAGCGCCTGCATCTGCGTGAGAGTTCCGACGAAGCTGCCTTCGATCCGGATCATGCGCAGTGCCAGCAGTGCGGTGGGGACGGTGACCTCGCCACCAAAAAGCCCGACTTGCACCATGATTCCGCCCTTGGCTAGAACCTCGAAAGCCGAGGTGGCGGTGGCGCCGTTGTTGACGAAGTCGATGACCGCGCCGGCCGGTCCACCGACGGCACGGTGGAGATCACCCGCGTCTCCGGCGCCGGAGTCGAAGGTACTCGAGGCGCCCATGTCTCGGGCGGCCGCGAGATTTCGTTCGACGACATCGACGGCGCAGATGTTGAGGTGACCCAGGGAACGCAGGATCGCGATGGCCGTCAGGCCGAGTCCCCCCGCCCCGAAGACGACGACAGGCTCGTTCGGGTCGAGGGGAAGGATACGGTCCACGGCGCTGTATGCGGTGAGGCCCGAGCAGGCCAAGGTTGCGGCCCAGCTCGGTTCGAGTCCTTCGATGTCCACGAGGTATTTCTCGTCGGGCACGAGGATGCTCTCGGCGTAGCCGCCGTGGCGGGCTACGCCGAGGTTCTGCCCTGCGGCACATCGGTTGTCGTGGCCTTCCCGGCACTGTCGGCAGGCGCCACATCCGATCCACGGGTAGATAAGCCGCACATCACCCACCCGCACCGACTCGACCTCGTCGCCGACCTTCTCGACAATGCCGACCACTTCATGGCCGAGGACCATGGGGTATTCGATGCCGCGCTCCTTCATGCTCATCGTTCCGCGGCTACCCAGGTCGTATCCGCCGGCGCGCAGGTGGGTATCGGTGTGGCAGACGCCGGCTCGCACGACCGCCAGCAGCACCTGCTTGCCCTCCGCATTCGGTGTGGGCACCTGCAGGTCGTGGATGGTGGTGTCGTCGGGCATTACAGCGAATACACGCATGGGGGGTGCACTCCGTTCGATGTGGCGATCGGCATATCCGTTCACCATGCCCTAACCCACCGATATGCATCCAATACCGAATCCGGGTGCGATTAAGTACTCGAGAAGTATGAATAAGTGGGCATGCCGACTGTTTCATTTCGGAACAACTGTGTTCTGGAACACGTCTCTACGTTGGGGCTTGTCGCCGCGACGGTCATCACATCAAGACGACCGCGGCAGAAGAACTCATATTCAGACCCGAGGCCGAGCATCGCGCTCCAAAGCGGGTCCGACCCCCAAGGAAGAGTCATGACCAGCAACATTTCCGAAAGGCCCGGCACCGCTGTCGGCAGCGCCCCGGGCGAGGACGCCCTGCGCGACCTGTATGCCGAATGGTCCGAGATCATGGCGGCGAATCCGGATCTGTCCGTACGCCTGCTCCGTTCCCTCTTCGACGAGTGGCACCAGCCGACCGTCGAGCCGGAGGACGTGACCTATCGCGAGGATGTCGTCGGCGGTGTCCCTGGCATCTGGTGTCTGCCCCGGGGCGCGGACGCATCCAAGGTGCTCCTGTACACGCACGGCGGTGGCTTCGCCGTCGGCTCGGCGGCCAGCCACCGCAAGATTGCCGCCCATGTCGCCGAGGCTCTCGGCGTCATCGGATTCGTCCTGGACTACCGTCGCGCCCCCGAGTTCCAGCACCCTGCCCAGATCGAGGACGGCGTAGCCGCGTTCGATGCGCTCGTCGAGAAGGGCGTCGCCGCGCACGACATCACCACCATCGGTGATTCCGCCGGTGGAAACCTGGCCGTCTCCATTGCCCTTGCGCTCTTGGCGCAAGGCAAGCAGGGCCCCGGTGCGGTCATCGCCTTCTCCCCGTGGCTCGACATGGAGAACAAGGGCGAGACCCTGGTCACCAAGAGCGACAGTGACGCCCTCATCACCCCGGAATTGCTCGAGGGCATGATCGCCGGCGTCCTCGGCGACGCGGTGGACCCGAAGACCCCCTTGGCGAACCCACTGTATGCCGATTTCACCGAATTCCCCCGGCTGTACATCACGGCCGGCAGCGCCGAGGCCCTCCTCGACAACGCCACTCGCTTGGAGGAGCGCGCCACGGCGCACGGTGTCGATGTCACCTTGTCCATCGGTGAAGGCCAACAGCACGTGTACCCGTTCCTGGCCGGGCGCTCCTCGCTCGTCGACGACGAGTTCGCGAAGCTCGCCTCCTGGTACCGCAAGTAGCCCTCACCTGCTCTTTACCCTCATCAAAACGCCGAAGGACTCGCCATGACCGCCCAGACCACCCCCCATACCGTCGATGCCGTCGTAATCGGCGCCGGATTCGGAGGCATCTACGCCGTCCACAAGCTGCATAACGAACTGGGCCTGACCACGATCGGCTTCGACAAGGCGGACGGCCCCGCTGGCACCTGGTACTGGAACCGCTATCCCGGCGCCCTGTCCGATACCGAGAGCCACCTCTACCGGTATTCCTTCGATCGGGAGATGCTGCAGGAGGACACGTGGACACACACGTACCTGACGCAGCCGGAGATCCTCCGCTACCTCGAGGGCGTCGTCGACCGGTTCGACCTGCGCCGCCACTTCCGCTTCGGCACCGAGGTCACCTCCGCCGTGTACCTCGAGGACGAAGGTATGTGGGAGGTTGCCACCGGGGATGGCCAGGCCTACCGCGCAAAGTATGTGGTCAACGCCGTTGGCCTGTTGTCGGCCGTGAACATGCCGAAGATCGCGGGCATGGATACCTTCGAAGGGGAGATCCTGCACACCGCTGCTTGGCCCGACGGTCAGGACCTGACCGGCAAGCGCGTGGGAGTCGTCGGATCGGGCTCCACGGGCACCCAGGTGGTCACTGCCCTCGGCCCGCAGGTGAAGCACCTGACCCACTTCGTGCGCACCCCGCAGTACTCGGTCCCGGTGGGCAAGCGCCCGGTGTCCGAAGGAGATCGTGCCGCGATCAAAGCGAACTACGACCAGATCTGGGAGCAGGCCAAGAACTCCTCCGTAGCCTTCGGTTTCGAGGAATCCACCGTTCCTGCCATGTCCGTCTGCGAGGAAGAGCGCAACCGAGTCCTCCAGGAAGCATGGGAACGTGGCGGTGGTTTCCGATTCATGTTCGGCACCTTCGGGGACATCGCGACCGACGAGGCGGCCAATGAGGCCGCGGCGTCCTTCATTCGTTCCAAGATCTCCGAGATCGTCAAGGATCCGGAGAAGGCCCGGAAGTTGACCCCCCACGACCTCTACGCCCGGCGTCCGCTCTGCGACAACGGCTTCTTCGAAACCTTCAACCAAGACCACGTAGACATCGTCGCGCTCAAAGAGACCCCCTTCCGGGAGATCACCCCGAAGGGTGTGGTGACCGAAGACGGGAAGCTGCATGAGCTGGACGTACTGATCTTCGCAACCGGTTTCGACGCTGTGGACGGCAACTACCGTCGCATGGAGATCCGCGGTCGCAACGGTCAGCACATCAACGACCACTGGGGCGGTCAGCCCACCAGCTATCTGGGCATCTCCACGACGAACTTCCCCAACTGGTTCATGGTGCTCGGCCCCAACGGTCCATTCACCAATCTCCCGCCGAGCATCGAGACCCAGGTCGAGTGGATCAGCGAGATGATCGGGTACGCCGAGCGCAACGGAGTGAAGGCAATCGAGCCCACACCGGAGGTCGAGGCCGAATGGACCGAAACGTGCACGCAGATCGCCAACGCCACGGTGTTCACCAAGGTCGATTCGTGGATTTTCGGGGCAAATGTTCCGGGCAAGAAGCCCAGCGTGCTGTTCTACCTCGGCGGTCTGGGTAACTACCGGGCCCTCCTGACCGGCGTCGCCGCCGACGGATACCGAGGGTTCGAGCTGAAGTCGGCCGACACGGTCATTGCCTGACAGCCGCATCCCTCACTGATGGTGCGTCCGAACTCGCGAACCCGGCCACCGTCCACCCACAACGCAGGAGAGCCCTATGGGTGTCTACACCACCTCCGACCCCGCCACCGGGGAAAAGATCGCACAGTACCCGGAGATTTCCGACGCTGAGATGGACGATCTCATCGGGAGCAGCGCCACCGCATATCGCACCTGGCGCACCACACCGCTGACGCAGCGCCGAGCCGTCCTGGTACGAACCGCAGAGATCTATCGGGAACAGGCCGACGAATTGGCCGAGCTCCTCACTATGGAGATGGGCAAGCCGATCACACAGGCAAAAGGCGAGGTAGCGCTCGTCGCGTCGATCTATCAGTACTATGCCGACCACGTCGAGGAGTTCATGGCGGACGAGCACCTCGATATCGCCGGACCGGGTACGGCCGTCGTCCGCACCGAGCCGATCGGCCCGCTCGTCGGTGTCATGCCGTGGAATTACCCGTTTTACCAGGTGGCCCGCTTCGCTGCTCCCAACATCGCCCTCGGCAATACGATCGTTCTCAAGCACGCTCGCAACTGCCCACAGTCCGCCCTCGCCATCGCGCGAGTCCTGACCGAAGCCGGGTTGCCCGATGGGGTGTACCTCAACGCTTTCATCTCCTCCGCCCAAGTCGCAGATGCCGTCGCAGACCCACGCGTTCAGGGCGTTTCGCTGACCGGATCCGAGAAGGCCGGGTCAGCCGTCGGTGAGGTCGCCGGACGGCACATGAAGAAGTGTGTGCTCGAGCTCGGCGGTTCGGACCCGTTCATCGTGCTCCGCGACGCGGACGTCGACGCGGCGGCCGCTGCAGCCGTCGTCGGTCGATTCGCCAACGGCGGGCAGGCCTGCACAGCGTCGAAACGTTTTCTCGTCGAGGAACCCGTCTACGACGAGTTCGTTCGAAAGTTCCTCGACGGAACGGCCGGTTGGCAACCAGACGAACCGACCAACCCTGGAACGAAACTTGGTCCGCTGTCGTCGCGGTCGGCGGTCGACGAACTGGACGAGCTCGTACAAGATGCAATCTCCCACGGTGCCGAGGCACTGACCGGTGGCCACCGCCCGAGTGGGAACGGCGCCTACTATCCGCCCACCGTCCTCGTCGGTGTCACGACTGAGATGCGGGCCTACCACGAGGAGCTGTTCGGTCCGGTTGCGGTCGTCCATCGTGTCGGTTCTCTCGACGAGGCGATCGGGATGGCCAACGATTCACCGTTCGGCTTGGGAGCCAGCGTATTCACCTCGGATCCACAGCAGGCCGACCGTGTCGCGGCGGAACTGGATACCGGAATGGTGTGGATCAACAGCACCAGCAAGAGTTCCCCCGACCTTCCGTTCGGCGGAGTCAAGCGTTCTGGCATCGGCCGTGAGCTGGCCCGGTTCGGCTTCAACGAATTTGCCAACAAGAAGCTCGTGAGAAACATGGAAGGAAAACGATGACCAAGCGTGTCGAAAACAAGATCGCCGTGGTGACCGGCGGAGCGGCCGGCATGGGGCGTACACATGCTCAACTCCTGGCGCGAGAGGGCGCGGCGGTGGTGGTCACCGATATCGACATCGACGGAGGTCGCAGGACCGTCGAGCTCGTCGAAGCCGAAGGCGGCACTGCCTCGTTCGTGCAGCACGACGTATCCAGCTCCGAGAACTGGAAGGCCGTCGTCGACCACACGGTCGCGCACCACGGACGGATCGACGTCTTGGTGAACAATGCGGGGATCCTCGCCTTCAAGTCGCTACCGGAGACCGATGACGACGTATGGGATCGGATCCTCGAGGTCAACGCCAAGGGCACTTTCCTGGGATGCAAGGCGGTCATACCAGCGATGAAGAACTCAAAGGCGCCGTCAATCGTCAACATCTCCTCGATGTACGCGATCATCGGCGCACCGAACGCGGCCGCGTACGAGGCGTCCAAGGGTGCGGTGCGGTCCCTGACCAAAGCCGCAGCAGTGGACCTTCAGCAGTACGGAATCCGGGTCAACTCCGTTCACCCCGGTGTCATCGCGACGGCGATGACGAACGACATACTCGCCGACCCTGAAGGAGCCCGAGCCCTGCTGGGCACCACCATTCTCGGACGCGCGGCACAGCCCGAGGAGGTCTCCGCAGCGGTAGTGTTCCTCGCCTCGGACGAATCCTCGTTCATGACCGGTTCCGAACTCGTCGTCGACGGTGGCTATATCGCCCAGTAGATCCCCCTACCGGACCTGTTCACGAATCCGATCGGGATCACGGGCTCGACCCGCGATTCCGATCGGTATGGCGGGCTGGAGCCCATACGGTTGTTCAGCACCCGTCCATCAGGTGACGTTCGGCTGCTCCAGGGAGAAAACAAGATCGAGAACAGATCGGAGAGCCGGGTTTGTGTCGTCGCGGCGCCACGCCACCCGCAAGTCGACGTCGTTGCCAGCCACATCCAGCGGAATGAAGACCACGTGCGGATCGGAGACGTTCAGCGCGACCGAGGCCAGGGTCAGGTGACATCCCACCTCGGCGCCGACGAGTGCCAAGGCCGTCTGCGTGTCCGGAGCGACCTGCACGACATCGGCGACGAAGCCGTTCGCCTGTGCCATCTTCCGCAGCCGGTCCGGCAGTACCGCGCCCTCGTGCGGCGGCAACATGACGAACGGTTCACCGGACAACTGCGCTGCGGTCAGTCGGCGTCCACCGGCGAGCCGATGTGTGTCCGGTAGCGCCACGACGAGCGCATCCGCCATCACTACCTGCGCGGACACCTCTGCGGGAATGACGTCCCACCGCCCCAGGGCGATGTCCGACGCGCCCTGTAGGAGCTTCTTCATCGCCGGTTGCGCGAAGTTCTGGCTCGATAGTTCGAGCTGGATCCCCGGCCGCTGCGAGCGAACCGCCCGAGCCAGCCTGGCCACCAGCGGGTGCGTCGAGACCCCAGCGAACGCAACACGCACCAGCCCCGTCTGTCCGTCGTCCGCCAAACGAACCGACTCTTCCGCACGACGTATGGCGTCGAGGACGTTGCGAGCGGGACCCACCAGCGCCTGCCCACTCGACGTCAGCCGCACCGACCGCGTACTCCGGGCGAACAACACCGTCCCGAGTTCGCGTTCGAGCACTTTGATCGTGCGGCTGAGTGGTGGTTGTGCGACGTGCAGACGCTCCGCTGCCCTCCCGAAGTGCAGTTCCTCTGCCACCGCAAGGAAGGCTCGCAGCTGCCCGATGTCCATAACGCTCCCGATTATTCACCAATGGGTATTTCAGAACTGAATATTAGGTATTGGACCGATCATAATCTGACAGTGATAGTGAGGTCATGCACACTGCCAACCCCGACGTCCCCGATCATGTCTTCGCCGATGTCCTGGAGCAGGTCGGTGACTTCGTCCGCACCAGGGTCGTTCCTCGTGAGCAGGAGATCTCCGAGACCGACGCGATCCCTGAAGACATCCGAGCCGTCGCCAAGAAAATGGGTCTGTTCGGATACGCCATCCCCCAGGAGTGGGGAGGGCTGGGCCTGAACCTCATTCAAGACGTCGAACTCGCGATGGAGCTCGGCTATACCTGCTTGTCGCTGCGATCGATGTTCGGCACGAACAACGGCATCGCAGGTCAGGTGCTGGTCGGATTCGGTACCGACGAGCAGAAACAGCTGTGGCTCGAGCGGATCGCCGCGGGCGAGGTCGTCACCTCTTTCGCGCTCACCGAATCAGGCGCCGGATCGAATCCGGCCGGCCTGCGCACCAAAGCCGTCCCGGACAGCGATGGCTGGGTGATCACGGGAGAAAAGCGGTTCATCACCAACGCCCCCATCGCGGATCTGTTCGTAGTGTTCGCCCGTACCCGCCCGGCCGACGAGAACGGAACCGGTATCGCTGTGTTCCTGGTGCCGGCCGGCACCGCCGGGGTTTCCGTCGGAACCAAGGACCGCAAGATGGGGCAGGAGGGGGCCTGGACCGCAGACGTCCACTTCAACGACGTTCGGGTGCCGGCATCCTCGCTCGTAGGGGGTAGCGAGGACATCGGGTACCGGGCAGCGATGACCTCGCTCGCCCGAGGACGCGTGCATATCGCGGCGCTGGCGGTGGGCCAGGCCCAGCGCGCCCTCGATGAGTCTGTTGCTTACGCCGCGACCTTGACGCAGGGTGGCACCCCGATCGGCAACTTCCAGCTGGTCCAGGCGATGATCGCGGACCAGCAGGTCGGAGTGATGGCCGGTCGCGCGCTGGTCCGCGATGCCGCGCGGGCTTGGGTCAACGGCACCGATCGACGGATAGCGCCCTCGGTCGCCAAACTGTTTTGCACCGAAATGGTGGGCAAGGTCGCGGACCTCGCCGTTCAGATCCACGGCGGCAGTGGCTACATGCGCGAAGTGGCCGTCGAACGGATCTACCGGGATGTGCGCCTGCTGCGCCTGTACGAGGGCACCAGCGAGATCCAACGCTTGATCATCGGTGGAGGACTCGTGAAGCAAGCGAAGAGGCAGGCGTCATGAGCCTGCCACTCGACGGGGTCACCGTCGTCGCACTCGAACAGGCCGTGGCCGCACCTCTGGCCACCCGCACGCTCGCCGACCTCGGCGCGCGGGTAATCAAGGTCGAGCGGGTCGACGGCGGCGACCTTGCCCGCAACTACGACCACGTTGTCCACGGCACCGGGGCACACTTCGTCTGGCTCAACCGAGGGAAGGAATCGATCGCTGTCGACCTCAAGAGCCCCGAGGGGTGCTCGGCAATACGACGCCTGGTCGACAATGCCGACGTTTTCATCCAGAACCTCGCCCCCAGGGCCGCCGAACGGCTCGGCCTCGGCGCCGAGGAACTGCGCGTCGCGCATCCCGAGCTGATCGTCGTCAACCTCTCCGGGTTCGGCGGCGGTGGTCCGCTCGAAGACCGCAAGGCCTACGACATGCTCATTCAGGCCGAAGCCGGCTTGATCTCGATTACCGGCACCCCCGACACCCCCGTAAAAACGGGAATTCCCACAGCCGACATCGCATCCGGTGCGGCCTGCTCCCAGGCGATCTTGGCTGCCCTACTTCGCCGATGGCATACCGGTGCAGGTGCCACCATCGAGGTGTCGATGCTCGAAGCGACCATCGAGTGGATGGGGCACGCGCTCTACACCCAGCTCTACACCGGAAGCCAGCCACCGCGAATGGGATTGAGCCACACCTCGATCGCTCCTTACGACGCGTACCCCACCCGTGACGGAAAGATCCTGATCGGGATTCAGAACGACCGGGGTTGGCGCACACTCGTCACCGAAGTGTTCGGCGTCCCCGAGTTTGCGGACGACCCCCGTTTCGTGACAAATGTTCAACGAGTGGCCAACCGTCGCGAATGCGACGAACTCGTCGCGACCAAGACGGCCCGATGGACGACCGCGGAACTGGACATGAGGCTGGCCGCAGCAGGAATACCCGCCGCTCAGGTCAAACAACTCGACCAAGTCGTCGAGCACCCTCAGCTTCGTGCCCGCGACCGATGGCGGACGGTGTGGACCGAACATGCCCAGGTGCATGCCCTGCTTCCGCCGGCCACGTTCGAGGACACCGAGGCCCGAATGGGCGATGTCCCAGCTCTCGGTCAGCACACCTGCGCTCTGCTCGTCGAATCCGGACTCGATACCGATGCCGCCGACATGCTGATAACAGCCGGCATCGCGTTGCAGTCCGATACCACGTACACCGCCGCCACCCGATAATCCGCCGACGCACAGAGAAGAGGACAACATGCTCGAAGGACGGACCGCTGTGATCACCGGAGCGGCGCAAGGAATCGGACTGGCGATCGCCCGCACGTTCGCCGAGCGCGGGGCGAACATTGTCATCGGCGACCTCGACGAGACGAAGGCCCGTGCGGCCGCGGTGTCACTACTGGGACCTGCCGTCGGCGTCCGATGCGATGTGACCTCCTCCGACGACGTCACCGCCCTCCTGTCGGTGGCGACCGACTCGTTCGGCTCGCTCGACGTGATGGTCAACAACGCGGGTATCACTCGCGACGCCACGATGCGCAAGATGACCGAGCAACAGTTCGATGATGTCGTCCAAGTCCATCTCCGCGGATGCTGGAACGGAACTCGCCTCGCTGCGGGCATCATGCGTGAGTCTGGCGGAGGATCGATCATCAACCTCTCTTCGATCTCGGGAAAGGTTGGATTCGTGGGCCAGACCAACTACTCGGCTGCCAAGGCAGGAATCGTCGGTCTCTCCAAGGCAGCAGCCAAGGAAGTAGCCCACCTGGGTGTTCGGGTGAACGTCATCCAGCCCGGACTCATCCGAACTGCCATGACCGAGGCGATGCCCCAACACATCTGGAGTCAGAAGATGTCCGAGATTCCGATGCAACGCGCGGGCGAACCTGAGGAAATCGCGTCCGTCGCCCTCTTCTACGCCTCCAACCTGTCCTCCTATATGACCGGCACCGTCGCCGAGGTCACCGGTGGCCGCTACATGTAGGCATGACCGGACATCAAGCGAAGAAAAGTCGTCGCAGCCTGACAACAGCAGGCATGGAACGGCGCAGACGAAAGGCAGAGCACGGGAATGACCGTCCTGGTCTTCAATACCTCGGAAGATGTTCACTTCCATATCGGAAAACCCATCGGTCCCGGCCCATGGATGACACTGGATCAAGCCAGGATCGACATGTTCGCCAAGGCCACCGGGGACCACCAGTGGATCCACACCGACCCCGAGCGGGCCTCATCGGGCCCCTACGGAACCACGATCGCCCACGGGTACCTGACCCTCTCATTGATACCGAGGTTGGCGGCCGATCTATACACCCTTGCATTCGGATCGGCCCGCGTGAACTACGGCTGCAACAAAGTTCGGTACCCGGCCCCCATACGCACCGGCTCACGGATCCGGGCGACAGCCACACCGATTACGTGTTCGACCACCGACCGAGGGACCTTGGTCACCACGAAGTTCGCGATCGAGGTCGACAACGATGACAGGCCGGCGCTGGTGGCCGAAACCCTCACACTGGTGGTGCCCTGAATCCGCGGAAGGACTCGCCAACGACCCCGTCGACAACGTCGGCGCACGCGCGGCGCCCGACCCGGACCCGGCCCAACGGCAGCCTCGTGCCGCTCGCCGAGCAGGACCGCGGTCTGTGGGGCACCCGCCTGATCGCCGAGTGGTACGACGAACTGCTGCCGGATGCTCCGAGGCGTGATCATTCCGGCGCCGGACCCCGGGAAGTAGAAGCTTGCTCAAGGTGGACCGGCGTGGTGGGTGTCGAGGATTGGGTCGCGGCCACCTGACCGTCGAGTGCCGCGTGTTCGTCGGTGAAAGTGGGGAGGCGGCGTCGGGCGTATGCCTTGGTGATCTGCACGATCGCGACCAGCATGACCACGAGCAGCCCGACGCTGGCTCCGGGTACGACATCGACGGGTAGGGTGTATGCCATGACGACGCGGGCGGCGGCGTCGATGAGGAAAGCCGCACCCCAGGCCGCGGTCATCCGGCGCAGCGTACGGCGGAACTCCGCATTGCGGTCCCAGTCCGTGCGCCAGCGAGCGGCCGCATCGGCCGGCAGCAGAGGCAGTGTGGCGTCGTAGAGGATGGGTCTGGCACCGAGCAGTCGCAGCCCGTAGAACGTGGCGAACGGCCACAACAGGTCCACGCCCAAGAGCCCGATGAGGGCGCCGCGGCGTCCTCGACGAGCCGCAGACGGGGGAATGTCGGCGCTCATATCGACCTCCTGGTGGCGCGCTCGATCAGCGTGACGAGTTCTCGGGTGTAGGTGTCCAGATCGAAACGGGGGTCGGTGGCCAGGTGCCGGCAGCGGCGTCGATCGCGCCGCGAATGATCACCGCCACCGATTGGACGATCGCCGCCACCGCGCAGGTCAGGATCTGCTCCCTGCGCGCCTGCCTCGATGAAGGTCGGTCGAGCCCTGACGCCGATTTTTGACCGCATGGACAAAAAATAGATCACTTGGTCAGAAATGGCTAGGGTTCTCGGCGAATCGAGCCCACGCGGAAGGTTCAGGGGCCGGGCCCACAGCGGCGGTCCGAACACCAACATGCGGCGCGCGGCAATGAACCCCGCCGCCATCCACACATGGCTGAAGATCTGCGCCGGTGCGTGTCAATCCCCGGCTCTCGCCCTACGGTGGATACGACTTCGAACTGCTGCCGGTGGGTGTCGTGCAGGTCGGCCCGTGAACATCGCGGTATTCCTGGGCCGATCGTCGCTCGTGGCGTTCCACATGATCAATCGCATCGTGGACTGGCGTCCCGCCTGAGGGCCGTGGACTGAGTTTGACGCGCTGGTTCCTGCGCAGACTCGGCTACGCAATGCCGCCTCCGGTGAAATATCTGTCATCCGCCGGGTGCAGCGAACACGTGAGGCAAAAGCCCCGTATTCAACGGCTGTGATGGATGCCGGGCGCACCGGGTCGACGGCGAGCGTTGGCTGTCACCGTCAACGTCCTGCGGCGGCCTCCACCACCGCCGCGACGTCGGCGGGATGGGAAACCAGCGACGCGTGTGACGCCTCGACCTCGCTGGTGTGCGCACCCACCCGATTCGCCATGAACCGTTGCGACGCCGGGGGAATGACGCGGTCGGCACTCGAGACCAGGTACCAGCTCGGAGTCGAAGCCCAGGACGGCGATCCGGAAAGTTCGATGTTCGCCGCGGCGGCAATGGAGTGCTGGTGGGCGAGCATGTCGGCGGCGGTGGCGTCGCTGACGTCCTGTGCGAATACGTCGTGGAAGCTGTCGGCGGCGAGGTAGCCGTCGATATTCTTCCCGGCAATTCCAGTGGCGTCGTCGACAATTCGCAGCTGCAGGGCCGGTGGCAGCAGCTGAGATCCGGGGAATCGGATCGGGTCGAGTGCGAGCGCGGCCGGTTCGCCCTGCACCGGCGCGAAGGCCGCGATATAGACCAGCGCCTCGACGTTCGCGGCGTGCACGTTGCTGATCACGGTGCCGCCGTATGAATGCCCCACGAGTACAACGGGTCCCGACACCGAATCCACCGCCCGTTGCACTGCCGCCGCGTCATGGGCGGGACCGCGCAACGGGTTATCCGGTGTCACCACCTGATAGCCCTGGTCCCGCAGCAGGGCCGCGACGCTGTCCCAGCTGGTGGTATCGGCGAAGGCGCCGTGTACGAGCACAATCGTCGGCAGTGGGGCGGCGCTCGCGGGTGTGGCCGCCAAGACGGGTACGACGGCGACAATCAACGCGATCAGCGCGGCGCGCAGGCTACGGGCAAGGTTCATCGGATCTACCATCCGTTTCTTGAAGAAGTCGAGAAGGTAGGCGTTGAAAGACTTGGTAGCAGTCACCGTACGGCTCACGCGGCGTGGCAGATAGAGCTACCACAACCAGGAGCGGGATGGCCGGGCATTCGTCGAGCGGAGCCCTCGGCCATATCCGGCCCGTCGGATCGGCGCCTAGTGTTCAGGCGTGGCGCTGACCCCGGCGAGCTTGCCCGCGAGAGCGTCCAGGCCGAGCATCGCCAGCAGAGATACGCAGTCTTCGGCGTTCTCGGAATGACTGGCGACCGTCCTGGCCGCTATCGCACTCTGCCTCGCGGTTTCCGCCTTCTCCGCGGCCCGCGACTCCGCGAATTCGCTTTGTTCGTGAACAAGAGTGATGTGTCGTGCCGTGGGCATAAGACTCCTTGGGTTGCATCGGAGCCTACGCGGGTTGACCGAACCGTGATAGTGCAACCGACCGAACGGGCTCCGGCCGGGGAACATGTCGGCGGTGGCTGGTCGCGATCCGTCGTCCAATCGTTACCAAACACGGGTCCGGTGCCCGCGCAGGACTCGGCAAAATATCGGCGAACCGCTCTGGCAGGGCGGGCAGCATCAGCGAGCGCGCCGAAAGCGGCGGATGCCACCGCAACTACCGGATCAGACCAAATCGACACCTGCGACAGGCGTTGTCGTCGGCTGCGGCGAACCACCCGCCGGTTCAACGGTGATGGCCAGGGTCTCCTGGTCCGTTTCGGCGGCATCGTCCAATGCCCGCATAACCCGAGATTCCAGGGCGGCCGGAGGTCCCTGCGCGTCCAGTACCGACAGCGATGCCAACGTTTCTCGAACGCCCTGCACGGTGGCCTCGAACTCCGATACGGTCGCGTCGTCCGCGGCGTCGAGACCGCGCTCGATCGACTGCCGCTCGGGCCCGGAGACCGCATCCATCGCGTACAGGTCGGCTAGGTCGAGCAGATCCGGTTTGGGCAGCTCGCTGTCGGTCATCGGTGCCACTTCCTGTCCGGCCGGTAGGGAGACTCTCACCGGAGCCGCCGATACATGCGCGGCGGGCGGCATCAACACGGTTTCGGTCACGTGGTCCCTACACGACATGGCGAGTGACGATCGTCGACAGAGCCGTGCTCAACACAGAAGTATTTACCCGGATCGATACACGCGAAACCTGACCAATCGGTCCGAATGCTGGGAACCAATCCCGGACTGCGGCACTGGCCGGTTACCGAACGCCGCGCTATTTTGTCATCGTTGTGGGCGACACCGCCACATCGACGAGCCCGGGCTCGACGGCTAGCCGAGCAGTTCGCGAACGACGCCGTCGGCGAGCAGGCGTCCGCGATCGGTCAGCACTAAGCGGTCGCCCGTTCGTCGCGCGAGACCGTCCGCTACCACACGGGCCGCGGCGCTGGTCGCGGCCGAATCCAATTCGGTAATCAGGATCCCGGTGCGCAGGCGGACCGCGAGCATGACGCGTTCGGTGTAACGCTCGTCGTCGGTCAGCGTTTCGCAGCCTGCCACAGGCAGAGCACCATCGGCCATCCGGTCGGCGTAGCGCGCGGGGTGCTTGATATTCCACCAACGGACTCCGCCGACGTGGCTGTGCGCGCCGGGACCCGCGCCGAGCCAGTCGCCACCGTCCCAGTAGCCGAGGTTATGGCGGCAGCGAGCGGAATCGCCTGCGGCCCAATTGGATACCTCATACCAGGTGAGACCGGCGGCGGACAGGCGCGCGTCGATGCGCTCGTAGCGGGCGGCGAGCACGTCGTCATCGGGTGCGGGCAATTCACCACGGCGCACCCGCCGCGCCAACGCGGTTCCGTCCTCGACAATGAGCGAGTAGGCCGAGACGTGATCGACACCCGCGCTGAGCACCGCGTCCAGGCTGGCGTCGAGATCGGCCGCACGCTCGCCGGGGGTGCCGTAGATCAGATCCAGATTCACGTGCTCGAATCCGGCGGCGCGCGCCTCCCTCGCGGCGGCAACGGCCCGGCCCGGTGTGTGCGTGCGATCGAGCACCTTCAGCACATGTCGCGCGGCCGACTGCATACCCAGCGATACCCGCGTGAATCCGGCGGCACGGATCTGGTCGAAGAACTCCGGTGAGGTCGATTCCGGATTCGACTCGGTGGTCACCTCCACGCCGGCCGCGAGGGTGAAGTTCGCGCGTACCGCGTCGAGGACCGCACCGAGTCCGTCACCACCGAGCAGCGAGGGCGTCCCGCCGCCGACGAAGATCGTGGCTACATCGGGGGTGGTCGTCGGAAGCGCCGCGAACCGCTCGGCCGCCGTGGCCAGTTCCACCCGCAGCGCCTCGAGCCACGATTGCGGCGACGCCGAGGTCCCGAGCTCCCCCGCCGTGTAGGTGTTGAAGTCGCAGTATCCGCATCGAGTCGCACAGAACGGCACGTGTACATAAATCCCGAAGGGGCCACCGCCGAAATCACGCAGCACGAGGTCATCGGTCTCGGCTTCGGTGGTGTCAGCAGCTGAACTCACCCCACCAGTGTGAACGCCCGCGCTCGGCGCGGTTCCCCCGGGTGGCCGCGCCGAGCGGCCCGTCACACCTCCCGCCGCGCAGCGCGTCAGAGTGATGCCGACTACCGACACTCGCCGCACCGGGACCAGGGTGTGCTCGGAGAACGTCGCACGGCGAAATCCGACTGTCGCGGCGTGGGCGACCGCGCGCCATGCGGTCGCGTTTACGGTCGCCGAAACGGTGCGCTCACGCCCGGCCGGCCGCAATGGCGAACTGTCGGCCGAGTTCACGCGTCTGTATATGACGGCCATCACAGCCAGACCACACGGTCCAGGGAATTTCCCTCAATATTGCGGGAAATACGGCCGGGAGCTTCGCGCGTCCTTGTTGACGTGGCACAATATGCTCCATGCGCGGATCTGGAGTACGACTTGTGGCACGTCGCCACGTCGACTACCAGCGCGTCTGCAGTGCCTGTTGTCTGCCCGATTCCCTCCGGTAGTACAGCGGCACGCAGTTCCGGGTCTCCCCCGGCGATCTCCCGATTTCGATGACATCGGCCCGCTGACACCGCAGGCGCGAGTCAGCCCCTCGCGCCTCCAGCACGGATGTTTTCAACCACCCAGCAGGAGCGACCCCATGACGTCGAGTACCGACGCCGGTCCCGACCAGCCCACGCCGGAGTCCCGGCCCGGGCATCACGCGCGGGCCGACCGCCCAGTCTCCGAGCGACGTGCCCGACCGGACCGTCCTCGTCCCGAGGCCGCCGCAGTGCCGCGCGCACGTACCGGAAAGCCGGTGCGCCGCAAGTCCGAGGGCCAGTGGGCCCTCGGCTATCGAGAACCTCTCAACCCGAACGAACAGAGCAAGAAGGACGACAACCCGCTCAACGTCCGCGCCCGCATCGAGAACATCTACTCGAAGCAGGGCTTCGACAGTATCGATAAGAGCGATCTGCGCGGCCGCTTCCGCTGGTGGGGTCTCTACACCCAGCGCGAGCAGGGCTACGACGGCAGTTGGACCGGCGACGAGAACATCGACCTGCTCGAGGCCAGATACTTCATGATGCGCATCCGCTGCGACGGAGGCGCGCTCAACGTCGAACAACTGCGCACGCTAGGTCAGATCTCGACCGAATTCGGTCGCGACACCGCCGATCTGTCCGACCGCGAGAACGTGCAGTACCACTGGATCGAGGTGGAGAACGTCCCCGAGATCTGGAGGCGGATCGAGGCGGTCGGACTCCAGACCACCGAGGCGTGCGGCGACTGCCCGCGTGTAGTGCTCGGTTCGCCGCTGGCCGGTGAATCGCTCGACGAGATCATCGACCCGACTCCGGCGATCGATGAGATCGTCAGCCGCTACATCGGCAAGAAGGAGTACTCCAACCTGCCGCGCAAATTCAAGACCGCCATCTCGGGCCAGCAGGATGTGGTGCACGAGATAAACGACGTCGCGTTCGTCGGTGTGAATCATCCCGAACACGGCCCGGGTCTGGATCTATGGGTCGGCGGCGGTCTGTCGACGAACCCGATGCTCGCCAAGCGGGTCGGCGCGTGGGTGCCGCTGGACGAGGTGCCCGACGTGTGGGAGGCGGTCGTCTCGTTGTTCCGCGACTACGGCTACCGCCGCCTGCGCACCAAGGCTCGGCTGAAGTTCCTGATCAAGGACTGGGGCATCGAGAAGTTCCGCCAGGTACTCGAGGATGAATACCTGAAGCGCAAGCTGATCGACGGGCCCGCGCCGGAGCAACCGACCAAGCCGATCGACCACGTCGGTGTGCAGAAGCTGCGCAACGGTCTCAACGCCGTCGGCTTCTCCCCCATCGCCGGCCGCGTGTCGGGCACCGTGCTGACCAAGGTCGCCGACGCCGTGGAGCGCGTCGGCGCCGATCGGATTCGGTTCACCCCTTACCAGAAGTTGATCGTGCTCGACGTCGCCGACGACAAGGTCGACGAGCTGATCAACGAACTGGAACCGTTAGGCCTGCAGGCACGTCCGTCGCTGTGGCGGCGAAACCTGATGGCGTGCAGTGGTATCGAGTTCTGCAAGCTGTCCTTCGCCGAAACCCGCAAACGGTCCCAGGTGTTGGTGCCCGAGCTCGAGGAGCGGCTCGCGGATCTCAATGCGCAACTGGATGTTCCGGTCACCATCAATATCAACGGCTGCCCCAACTCGTGCGCACGATCTCAGGTCGCCGATATCGGGTTCAAGGGACAGCTCATCGACGATGGCACCGGGAATCATGTGGAGGGCTTCCAGGTTCATCTCGGTGGCAGCCTCGGATTCGATAGCGCCTTCGGTCGCAAGCTGCGTCAGCACAAAGTGACCACAGATGAACTCGGTGACTACATCGAGCGAGTGGTGCGCAACTTCATCAAGCACCGTGCGGACGGCGAACGGTTCGCCCAGTGGGCGGTTCGGGCCGAAGAGGCCGATCTGAAGTGACCAGGGCAGGCAGCGGCGATCGAGTAGAGCTGAGCGATAACTCGGTACGGGAGATCTGATATGACAACACCATTGGCGGACAAGCTGTCCGAAGACGAGCTACGGACGATCGCGGCGCGCGGCGCGGCCGAGCTCGGCGGCGCGTCGGCGGCGGAGCTGCTGCGGTGGACCGAGGACAACTTCGGCACCGCATCCAGCGGTGCCCAAGATAAGCGCGCCGGTTACATCGTTGCCTCAAATATGCAGGACGGCGTGCTGGTTCACCTCGCCGCACAGGTCCGCGCGGGTGTGGACGTGCTGTTTCTCGACACCGGCTATCACTTCGCCGAAACCATCGGCACCAGGGACGCGGTCGAGGCCGTGTACGGGGTGAACGTCGTCGATGTCGCGCCCGAACATACTGTCGCCGAGCAGGATCAGCTGCTCGGCAAGGATCTGTTCGCACGCGATCCCGGCGAATGCTGCCGACTGCGCAAGGTGGTGCCGCTGCAGAATTCCCTCGCGGGTTACAACGCCTGGGTCACCGGCATCCGCAGGGTGGAGGCGCCGACGCGCGCCAACGCGCCGCTCATCTCGTTCGACGAGGCGTTCGGGCTGGTGAAGATCAACCCGATCGCCGCCTGGTCCGACGACGAGATGCAGACCTACATCGCCGAGCACGGCATCCTCGTCAATCCCCTGGTCGAGGAGGGATATCCGTCCATCGGCTGCGCTCCGTGCACACGGAAGCCGAAGCCGGGATCCGATCCCCGAAGCGGCCGTTGGGCCGGCCTCGCCAAGACCGAATGCGGGTTGCATCAGTCATGACCGAAACCAGTGTGAGTGGACTTGTGAATTCATCCGGCACCTCCGAACGCGCCTTCGGCGTCAATGACTTCGACACCCTCGCGGCGTTGGAGTCCGAGTCCATCCACATCTTCCGTGAGGTGGCGGGAGAATTCGAGCGGCCGGTGATCCTGTTCTCCGGTGGCAAAGACTCGACGGTACTGCTACACCTGGCACTCAAAGCCTTCTGGCCCGCGCCGCTTCCGTTCGCATTGCTGCACGTCGACACCGGGCACAACCTGCCCGAGGTGCTGGAGTTCCGGGACAAAATCATCGAGCGTTACGGCCTGCGCCTGCACGTCGCCAACGTGGCGGACTACCTCGCCGACGGCAGGCTCGTCGAGCGGCCCGACGGCGTCCGCAATCCGTTGCAGACCGTCCCGCTGCTGGACGCGATCAGCGACAACCGCTTCGACGCGGTATTCGGCGGTGGCCGCCGCGACGAGGAGCGCTCGCGCGCCAAGGAACGGATCTTCTCGCTGCGCAACGCCTTCGGGCAGTGGGATCCGAAGCGGCAGCGCCCGGAACTGTGGAACCTCTACAACGGCAAGCACGCGCCAGGCGAGCACGTGCGGGTGTTCCCGCTGAGCAACTGGACCGAGTTGGATATCTGGCGCTACATCGCCCGCGAGAACATCGATCTGGCGAGTATCTACTACACCCATGAGCGCCCGGTCTACCAGCGCGACGGCATGTGGATGACGCCGGGCGTCTGGGGTGGCCCACGCGATGGTGAGGTGCTCGAAACCCGTTCGGTGCGCTACCGCACCGTCGGCGACGGATCCTCCACCGGCGCGATTCTTTCCGATGCCGCCGACAACGAGGCGATCCTCGCCGAGGTCGCCGCGTCCCGTTTGACCGAACGCGGTGCGACGCGCGGCGACGACCGAGTGTCAGAGGCCGCGATGGAAGACCGCAAAAGAGAGGGTTATTTCTGATATGTCCGACCTATTACGGCTGGCCACCGCCGGTTCTGTCGACGACGGCAAGTCCACTCTGGTCGGACGCCTGCTCTTCGACACGAAATCCGTGCTGGCGGATCAGATCGACGCCGTCACTCGCGCGTCGGTCGACAAGGGGCTAACGACTCCGGACCTGTCGCTGCTGGTGGACGGGTTGCGGGCGGAGCGGGAGCAGGGCATCACAATCGATGTCGCCTACCGATATTTCGCCACGCCGCAGCGGTCCTTCGTGCTCGCGGACACCCCGGGACATGTGCAGTACACCCGCAACACGGTGTCCGGCGCGTCCACCGCTCAATTGGTGATCCTGCTCGTCGACGCTCGTAAAGGGGTCATCGAGCAGACCCGTCGCCATGCCGCGGTGCTCGCGTTGCTCGGGGTGCCGAAGCTGGTGCTCGCGGTGAACAAGATCGACCTGGTCGACGATGCCGCAACCGTATTCGCGGATATCTCCGCCGAATTCAATCAGCTCACCCGCACGCTGGGCTGGAAAAGCGAGGATGTGCAGGAGATTCCGGTCTCCGCGCTCAACGGTGACAATGTCGCGACCCGGTCGGCGAACACCCCGTACTACGACGGGCCTTCGCTGATCGAGCACCTGGAATCCGTTCCGGTGGACGCCGACAGCTCGGGCACGCATTCGCTGGGGCTGCGGTTCCCGGTGCAGTACGTGATTCGCCCGCGCACCGCCGAATACCCGGATTACCGCGGGTACGCCGGCCAGATCGCCGCGGGTTCGGTCGCCCCCGGCGATGAAATCGTGGTGCTGCCCTCGGGTATTCGCTCCACCGTCGAGCGGATCGACACCCCCGATGGCGAGCTCGCCGTCGCGCAGTCCGGGCGCAGTGTCACGCTGGTCCTCGCCGATGACGTCGACATCTCGCGTGGCGACATCATCGCGTCGGTCTCCGATGCCCCCGAGCCGATCGATACCTTCGACGCTACCGTGTGCTGGCTGGGCGACAAGCCGCTGCGCCCGGGTGCGCGGCTGTTGCTCAAGCACGGCACCCGGACCACACAGGCCATCGTCGGCGCGCTGGTCGAGCGCTTCGACGAGCAGCGCCTGACCTCCGAGGCCACACCGGAGTCGTTGGAGCTCAATGACATAGGGCGCATTTCGGTGCGCGTCGCCGAGCCCATCGCGGCCGATGACTACCTCGTCAACCGGCACACCGGCAGCTTTCTGCTCATCGATCCCGCCGGGGGCAATACCCTCGCGGCCGGCCTGGTCGGTGACGCACTGTCGGCCGTCGAGGTCGGCAGCGCAGTCTGATATGCGGTCCGCGCCAGCACGTTTCGTATCCGCGATGGCGCGGACCGTTCCCATGCCCACAGCCGTGACGATCCCGCGAACCGTGGACGCGGCCACGTGGGTTGCGGCGAAGTCACCCGCACTGATCGCCGTCGCGCACGGCAGCCGTGACCCTCGATCGGCCGCAACCATGTCTGCGGTTGTCGCGCGGATCGCCGCCGCACGACCGGATCTCACGGTGCGTCTCGCTTTCCTCGACCTCAACACGCCCTCGGTGGAGCAGGTGGTGGATGTCGTTGCCGCACAGGGGCATACGCATGCGATCGTGGTACCGCTGCTGCTGGGCAGCGCCTTTCACGCCCGGGTCGACCTGCCCGGTATCCTCGCCGCCGCGGCGACGCGGCAACCACGGTTGCGACTAACCCAAGCCGACGTCCTCGGCACCGACGCCCGCCTGATCGCCGCCGTTCGCGACGCGGTGTCGGCCGAGGGCGCCGATCCCGCCGATGAACGCATCGGCATCGCGGTCGCCGCGGTCGGTTCCTCCGTACGAGACGCGAATGTCCGCACCACAACCGTGGCCCGCAAGCTCGGCACCGATACCGCATGGCAGACCACCACCTGCTTCGCCACCACCGAACCCTCTCTGACGCAAGCGGTTTCCCGACTACGCGCCAACGGCGCGACCCGCATCCTCGTCGCCCCCTGGTTCCTCGCCCCCGGCATGCTCACCGACCGTCTCGCGGCCACGGATCCGAACCTCATGCACGCGAAAACAATCGGCGACCACCCCCACCTCACCGACGTAGTCCTCGACCGCTACGCCACGGCCCACCTCACCGCCATCGGCCTTTCGGCCTGAGACGTCGATATGGACCGCACCGTTGGAACACAGCGCATGGCCCTCGATCAACCCCAGTTCCCGCAGTACCGGGCGCGCCGTCAGCAACGTCCTGCCGGTCGTCACGACCACTTGCGCGCCTGCCGCCACGGCTGCGGCAACAGCATCCGCCACCCGATTCGTGACCGGCGATCCCGTCCGCAGCAGCGTCGGCGTCCACATCCAGCGCGATGAGCTGGGGTCCCCCGGCTACAACCACCACCCCATTCTGCCCCGTTCCGGCGCTACCCATAACTCAATTGACCAGCTCCACCCCGGAGTCAGCGGCTGTGGCCGCCGCCGGAGCCACCGGAGCCACCGCCCGAATTGCCGGAGCCACCGCCCGAATTGCCGGAGCCGCCACCCGAATTGCCGGAGCCGCCACCCGAGGCACCGCTGGAGGAGCCTCGACCGGAGGAGGCACCACCCGACGAAGTACCGCCGGAGGCGGCTCCACCGGAAGTCGCACCACCGCCCGACGACGCACCACCCGAACCCGCACCACCACCCGACGACGCACCACCCGAACCCGCACCACCACCCGACGACGCACCACCCGAACCCGCACCACCACCCGACGACGCACCACCCGAACCCGCACCACCACCCGACGACGCACCACCACCCGACGACGCACTATCGGAGGTATCGGACGAGGCACCGCCCGATGCTGCGCCCCCCGAACCGGCTGAGGTGGATCCACCCGAGGTAGCTCCGCCGCTGGAGGTCGTCCCGGTCCCACTCGCGGCGGACCCACCTGCGCCGACGCCGCCGGTTGACGTGCCGGTCGAGGACGCTTCCGACGTGCTTCCGTTGGAAGCCGGTCCACCCGTAGCGGATTGACCCGGTGCCGAGCCGATAGTGCCACCGAAGCCCGGGGTGTCCAGTGACCCGCCGGTGCCGACACCGGGGATGTTTCCGGTGGTCGCACCGGGTTTGGGCGCGGGCTTCGGATTGAACCGGCCGGGAGTGGAAGCCGCGCCAGGGAAGCCGCTCGGCAGACTCACGCTCGGGATGGCGGGTGAGGACACCGGCTGGTTCGGCGTGGCGGGCAGCTGGGCCGACGGTTTCAGCGCGGGAACAGGGGGAGCGAACGGCAGCGGGTTGCGGAACCGGGCCGGGTCGGCGTACGGGGCCTCCATGGCACCGGAATTCCCTGTATTGCAGCAGGATCGGGTGTCGCGATGTACGGCGGGGCGTGATTCGCTCATGGTCGGGCCGAGTGGAGTTGTGCGCACCACGGGCGCGATCGATAGGGCCGCGGGATGTCGTGCGGTGGGGACGTATGCCACCGGCTGGGCTTCGCCGCCGGATCGCCATGATCCGGCATCCGAGTCGATGAGCACATCACCGCCGGGCTGGTAGATCAGCGCATCGGCGGGGACGTCGATGCCGGGGAACCGATCAAGTACCGGCGACATACCGGTCTCGACCGGTCCGCCGAACACCGTCACTGCCGACACCGCGATCGCGGAAGCGATTGCGGCACTGGAGAACACCGACGGATGCGGGGTCATCAACTTGCCACCGTATGCGGCGGGCTCGAAGATGCGTGCCGCATAGCACGCGGCGCCGGTGGCGACGACCTGCCCCGGATCGACCGACATCACCACAGGTCGGCCCAGTTCGGCCAGCGTCCGCGCTACCTCGGCAGGGCGTGCGGCACCGCCGACGAGCAGTACCTGATCGATATCGGAAAGGGCGAGTCCGGTCGAACGCAGGCAGGCCCGCACCACCTCGAAGGAGTCCCGAATGTGTTCGGTCCGGAGTCCGTCGATATCGACAATGGAGGTCATCGACTGCGGCGGCTGGCCCGGCGCGGCGCGGCGGGCGTATCGCGCGATCATCGAGCCCAGCGGGCGGCCGCCGAAATCGTATGAACGCTGAGGCTTTCCGACCATGGGGTGGTCGGGCCAGTCCGGTCCGACCCGCACGATGGAGACATCGAGGCTGCTGCCACCGAGGTCGTACACCAGCACGAAGCCGTCCCGCAACGGGCCCTGCTCTTCTTCGAGCCATTCCGCGGCCGCGACCGGCTCGGGCACCAACACCACGTCCCTGGCGCCGGACAGATCGAGTGCCTGCCGCAGCAGCGCGACCTGCTTACCGGAATAGACTGCGGGGTAGGTGGATACGGCGCCGACATCGGGATCGACCAGGTCGAGCATGCCGTTGACCACTGCGGCCACCAGATTCGCGGGTGACCATATCCGGCCACCGACCACTACCGAGTCCGGGTCCTGCGCCAGATCGGCGAAATCGCTGATCGCCATGCTGAATTGGGGAATTCCACCGATTCGAATGCCGCCGACGCTGTCGAACGTCACCGAAGTGCGTCGGGTGCGCACCGAAGGCCGGGGACGATCGTCGATCATCGAGGCCGATACGGAGTTCACTGAACCGATGCTGAAACCCACGCCAAAAGTCATTGCTATCCCGTCAACGCACCGTGACCACGTCCATCACACAGGAGAACCATGTGGCCGCGGTCGTCTTCCAAACAGCCCCCACAGGTTAACTGCTTACTGGCGATTACGGATGTCGAATTGATATGAAAAATTTCGCCATCGTTGATCATCCAGTGTTTGCGCAGGTAGAACGGTCGAACAAGTCTGATTAAAACCCGGAGCGACGGCGATTCGCCTGTCGTGTGCGCGATTCCGCTACTTCACAGCGATCAACGAACGCTTCCAGCGCGACGGCCGAGGCCACTCGATCGCGACCATCCAGACTTGGACAACGCACACCAACCGGTCGGTAACTAAGCCGTTGCCAGGAGTGCGCTCCTTACGGTACGACCGCACCATTTTTAATGGCACGGCCGTACTGACCCGCAAAATATGACACATCAAATGTGACGGCCATTTTCCGCTAGCACCCCTCTGTCCTACCGGCTTGACTTGGATCCAGCGATGCGGTCAGGACAGCACGGGACTCAGGACCGGATCCGAGCGAATAGCAAGAACCAGAAGGGATTTGACAACGATCGCTAGACGGTTCGCGGAGCAGGTCGTGCTCATCACCGGCGCAAGCTCAGGAGTCGGTAGAGCAATGGCCCTTCGTCGGCGCACGTGGGCGCTCGTGACCGGCGCGGCGCTCGCGATCGACGGTGGGTTCGCGGCTCAGTGATCGACCGATGAAACAGGCGCGGCACCTCGGCCCGAACACGCCCTCATCGCGTGACCGAACACCGAGGTGCCGACGACCTCTCGGACCTTACCGCCTTCGCGGCGTTCTCAGCAGCTGGTGATCAACTACGGACCAGCAGCCTGCGGACCCCGCTACGGTGGGCAACCGCGCCCGCCGCAAGGACCGCGGGCCGGCGGTTACGCACCAGACGATCGAATTCCTTTGCGCTGCTGTGTGGTTCACACAAGCGACCGGCATTGAAATCATCGGCCAGCTGCCGCACTGTCTCTTGCGCACACGACTTGTTGGTGCCGATGAAACCGGTGGGGCCGCGCTTGATCCAGCCAGTGACATACGCGCCAGGCAGCACCGCGCCGCCGGATTGCTCCAAGACGCGACCGTCGAGGTTGGGAATCACCGCGGCCCGATCATCGAATGGCAAGCCCGGCAATGGAACACCGCGGTAGCCCACCGACGTGAGTACGACGCCGGTTTCCAGTCGATCGGTTGCACCGGTGGCCACGGCACGGACACGACCATCGGCGTCGGTGACAAGCTCGTTGCGACTCACCTCGACGCCGGTCACCTCGTCGGTACCGAGAATCTCGGTCGGTGCGGCCAGATACCGGAAGACGATTCGCTTGCGCGCGCCGAACGGACGAGCGGCCACGCTGTGCAGCAGTCGCAGCTTCTGTTCGACCTGATACGGCTGGCCCGCAGACGGTTCGGGCAACCCACCCTCGATGGCGATATCGACATCGGCACCGAGCAATCCGACGAATTCCGGGACGGTGAAAGCGGATTCGGCGGGGCCGCGTCGGCCGAGGATGACGACTTCCTCGATCTTGCTGTCCCGCAACGTCCGCAGCGCGTACGGCGCGATATCGGTGCCCGTCAGGGTCTCCGGATCACTGGTGAGAATGCGCGCCACGTCGAGCGCGACGTTGCCGTTGCCGACAATCACCGCGCAGCGCTGCGAGAGGTCGAAGGTGTCGCCCGCATGATCGGGATGCCCGTTGTACCAGGCGACGAAGTCGGTGGCGGACACGTTGCCCGCCAGCCCCTCCCCCGGAATGCCGAGCTTGCGGTCGGTGGACGCACCGACCGCGTAGATCACCGCATGGAAGTGTTCGAGCAGCTCCTTATGCGAAATATGCTTACCCACCTCGAGATTCAGGTACGACCCGAAGCCGGGCTGTGCCGATATGACGTCGAAAAGCTCGCTCACCTGTCTGGTCTTGCCGTGGTCCGGTGCGACACCGTGGCGAGCCAGGCCGTAGGGCACCGGCAGGCGATCGAACACCGTCACCGATACGTCGGGCTGGGTCAGCAACTCGTCGGCCGCGTACATGGCCGAGGGACCCGAGCCGATGATCGCCACCCGCAAGGGTTGGCGTTCGGCGTGAATTTCGGCCGCGGGCACCGGCTTCGCCAGCAGCGGACGCGGACGCGACTGCCGATAGAAGTTGGCGTTGATCTCGATGAACGGCTTCTGCTCATCGGTCAGCTTCTTCGACGAGGTGATCGCGTCCACCGGGCAGGCACTCGCGCACGCGCCGCAGTCCACACATGCCTGCGGATCGACGTAGAGCATGTCCGCGCTCAGGAATTCCGGCTCGTCCGGCGTCGGATGGATGCAGTTGACCGGACAGGCGTACACGCACGACGCGTCGCTGCAGCAGGACTGCGTAACAACGTAGGGCACGTCAGGCGGCCTTGACCACGCGCAACGGCTCCGAACGGTACCGGGTGGTGTAACCGTCGATGTCGAGCAGCTTCCAGACCCGCTTGGCGATCGGGTTCATCAGGCCGATGTCCTTCGCCAGCGCGCGAACGTCGGCAAAGTAGTCGCTGAAGACCCGCTTGGCTTCCTTGGACCCGTAGAACAGTTCCTTGCGGACCAAATCCGGGATGTCGAACTCCTCGAAGAAGGTCTTCGGCGGTGTCGCGATCGAGCGACCGAGGATCCACATGACGATCGGCATCGCCAGCGAGAGCACGAACTTGTCGACCGGCTTCGAGTTCGGGACGTGCTTGTTCAGGAACTCGTGCGCGAAGGAAATGTGGCGGGCTTCCTCGGCGACGTGGATGGCCATCACGCCGAGCATGATCGGGTGGACCTCTTCACCGGAGCGCAGAATCGCCTTCTGGATGTGGTCGATCGGCTCTTCGCCGGCGAGCACGGCCATGAAGAACAGGTTCGGCATCTTCGCGGCGACCGGCGCGGCCAGATACTTGAACTTCCGGACCAGCGGGCCCATGCCGGGCACGTCGATCCCGATCCGGTTCACCATCTCCTGGAACATCAGGGTGTGGTTGTGCTCCTCGATCATCTCGTGGGAGCAGTACCGGAATTCCGGCGAGCCGTTGGGCAGGCCGAAGTTATGCGTCACCATGCCGCTGATGAGGATGGATTCGAACTGCAGGCCGACCTTGGCGACATTGGCTTGGCGGTACTTGCCGATCCGGATCTTCTCCTCGTCGGACAGCGCGAGATACCAGGGATGACGGCCGAGCGTATCGCCGGACACCGGCAGGATCCACCGCTCTTCGCCGGCGTCGGCCGCGTAGTCGGGGTTGTCCCAGTCGATGTCTTCGAAGGGGTCGAAGTGCCTGTTCACCGACCCCTCGGAAAGCAGCAGCAGCTTTGCGGCGTACTCCTGCGCCTGCTCGAGATCGGGATCGGGATCGCTGGCGGGCGTCACGGCTGCGGACATCGTCGTCACTGCCTTCCTCAGGGAACCTTTTATATGTTTCCCATAGTTACACCAACAGTGACCCGCGTCAACCCGGCACACTACGAGCAGCCCCGATGGCCCACCCCGCCACAAAAACGACAGCCGCTACCAGACCCCGAGTTCCGCCAACCCGGCGACCACCGCATCCGCGGGCAACGCCAGCGCGAGCCCGATACCACCCGCCGACATCCCGGCGGCAACGGCGAACTTCGTCCGCCCCAGGCGGGTCCAGCGGGTCAACAGCGCGGGCACGGTCGCCACTCGGCGGTGCGTGCCGCGATATTTCGCGCCGTCCGGCTTGCTCCCCTCTTCGGCCGCGGCAGTGGTTCGCCGCGCCATGATCGCCGCACCGTTGGCGATGGTGCGCTCCGGATCCGGTGCCATGATCACCGGGCGCGCCAATTCGGCCGCGAGGACCTCGGACACCTCGGCCGGTCGCGCGGCGCCGCCGACAACGAGTACACAGTCGACATCGGCCATCGTCACATCGGCCGTACGCAAGCAGCGGTACACCAGGCCCAGCGAGCGCCGCACGTGCTCGGTGCGCAATTGGTCGGCGGTCGCACCGGCGACACCACCGGTACCGGCGGCCGGGGCGATGCCGCGCCCGCCCCGCTCCGCGACCATGGCACCGAAGGCCCGGCCGCCGAATTCCGGTGACCGCAGCGACGTGCCGACAATCGGATCGGCCGAGCGCCCGGCACCGACCCGGACGAGCGTCACATCCAGGCCGGCCCCACCGAGGTCGTAGACCAGCGTGAGGCCGGGCATCAGCGGCCCCCGAGCGGCCTCCAGCCAGGTCACGGCCGCGACCGGTTCCGCGACCAGCACGACCTGCCCGAGTCCGACGGCATCCAATGCCGCACGCAGTTCAGCGATCAGATCCTCGTCGTAGCCCGCCGGATAGGTAAGAGTGACGCCCGCATCGGCCGCCCGGCAATCGCGCCGCACTTCTGTGATGAGGCATTCGGCGACGAGCGCGACCAGGTCCGCTGAGCTCAACGCGCGATGGCCGACTCTGGCCTGCCGTCGCGTGCGCTGGGTGAGGTCGGCGAATTCGGCGATCGCACGACCGTGCTTCGGCATCATGCCGACCCGGGCGGTACCGGTGCTATCGAAGGTCAGGGTGGTTCGGCGGGTTGCCGTCGGTGGCTGCTCGGCGGCGGAATGCCGTCGCCGCAGCGCGTGTCTTCCCCGCGAAACTCGGACCGAACCCTCTTGTGCCAAAGCAGAAATCGTGTTCACCGTGCCGATGCTCAGACCGAGCCCAACCGCCATCGCAAGATACCTCTTCGACGAGCCGAGTTTGCTTCGAACTCGATCAGGCAACCACTTGGCAATCAGCGTGCCAACCACCGGACATCGGGTTGTCCGCCCGCCGCCTATCTCGGCACGAGGCGGGCCGGTCGCGGCAGCCTCGCAGCTCACTCGCACCAACATCCCATCGATGTCTGGATTCGCTTATGGTGCGCGGGTATTCGACAAATGCCCGGTCGATGTTTGCCAGACGTCGATGAGCGCGTCGCTATGCATCAGCTATTCGGTCGTCCGGCGGCAGCTCGAGCCGACTGCCACAGCGGCGCCCGCTTGTCGTCGGGCGAGTGCCGCGCGAGTACAGCGAGAAAGACGAGCCCGCCAAGCGCAAGTCCGGTCAATTGCCCAGGCGCACACCATCTTTGATCAGTGCGCCCCACTTCGGCCTAGCGAAGACCACTATCCGGCCGGTAACTCCGGAATGCGAGTCGCCCTGGCGTAGACGGTCTCGCCCTCGTTCAGGTGCAATGCCGCGGCATCACCGCGGGTCACCTGCGCGGCGAACAGGTCGCCGGTGGCGGCGTTGCGCAACTCGACGCGAACCTCGAAGCCGAGGTGCACAACACGTTCCACGGTCGCCCTGGTGACACCCGACGATTCCGCAGTGCCCTCGTGCTCGGCCAACGCCATACTGGCGTCGCGTCCGACACGAATATCGTGCGGGCGCACCAGGTGTCCGTTGAGGCGGGCCACCGCGCCGAGGAAGGACATCACGAATTCGTTGGCGGGACGGTCGTACACGTCATCTGGGGTACCGATCTGTTCGATACGCCCCTTATTCATCACCGCGATCCGGTCCGCCACGTCGAGCGCCTCCTCCTGATCGTGGGTGACCAGCACGGTGGTCACGTGGACCTCCTCATGCAAGCGACGCAGCCAGGTGCGCAGGTCGGCACGCACCTTGGCGTCCAAGGCGCCGAACGGTTCGTCGAGCAGCAACACCTGCGGGTCGACGGCCAGCGCGCGAGCCAATGCCATGCGCTGGCGCTGGCCGCCCGACAGCTGCGCGGGGTAACGGTGCTGGAAGCCGTCGAGGCCGACGATGGCAAGCAGTTCGTCCACCCGCTTGGCGATCTCGGCCTTGGGGCGCTTGCGGATCTTGAGTCCGAACGCGACGTTATCGCGCACCGTCATGTGCTTGAACGCGGCGTAATGCTGGAATACGAAACCGATATCGCGCTTCTGCGGCGCGATCCTGGTGACGTCGTGTCCGGCGATGACGACAACGCCGGAGTCGAGCGATTCCAGGCCCGCGATCGAGCGCAACAGCGTCGACTTCCCCGAACCCGACGGCCCGAGCAGTGCGGTCAGTTCACCAGAGGGGATATCGATGGTGACATCGTCGAGGGCGGCGAACGAACCGTAGTTCTTCTTCGCATTGGTCACGGTAATCACTTGGTGGCCCGCTTACGTTCGAGGAGAGTCATCAGCAGAAGGACAACGAGGGCGATGCCCATCAGTAGGGTGGCGGCGGCGTAGGCACCGAAGGTGTTGTGGTCGTTGATGTATCGGCCGTGCACCAGCAGTGTCAGGGTTTGTGACTTACCCGGCAGCGCGGAGGACACCATGATCACCGCGCCGAATTCGCCGAGCGCGCGCGCCACGGTGAGCACCACGCCATAGGTGAGACCCCAGCGGATCGCGGGCAGCGTGATGCGCCAGAACGTCTGCCATCGGGAGGCGCCCAGGGTGGCCGCGGCCTGCTCCTGGTCATCACCGATTTCCTGCAGCACCGGCTCGACCTCACGCACGACAAACGGCAGCGTGACGAAGATGGTGGCGATAACCATGCCCGGCAGATTGAAAATCACCTTGAAGCCGACACCCTGCAGGCCGCCGAACCAGCCGCCCGCGCCCCACAGCGAGATCAGTGCGACGCCGACCACGACCGGTGATACCGCGAACGGCAGATCCACGATGCCCTGCACCAGCGTGCGGCCCGGGAACCTGCCACGCACCAGCGCGATCGCGGTGACAACGCCGAATACGACATTCAACGGGACAACGATCGCCACGATGATGATCGAGAGCTGGAACGCCGAGATCGCCGCTGGTGTGGTGATGGAGTCGATGAACGCGCCGATGCCCTTTCCGAAGGTCCGCCACAGAATGATGATCAGCGGCAGCACCAGCAGAATAAACAGATAGGCCAGCGCTACGGTCCGCAATGAAATGCGGGTCCATGCGGAAAGTCTCATCGTGCCGGCTCCAGTCTGCGGGGGTTCCCGCACCCCGGCGCCACGACGAGCGCGTCGCGATTGTGTCTCATCGTGCCGGCTCCAGCCTGCGGGGGTTCCCGCACCCCGGCGCCACGACGAGCGCGTCGCGATTGTGTCTCATCGTGCCGCCTGTTCCTTCCGCACACTGCGCTCGGCCCACAGCCGCAGCACCAACAGTGTCACGAACGAGATCACCAGCAGCACAACCGAAACCGCTGCCGCGTTCACCGGGCGGTCGATCTCGATCTGCTTCTGGATGTACTGCGAGGCCATCTCGGTTTTGCGCGGAATGGCGCCGCCGATCAGCACCACCGAACCGTATTCGCCGATGGCACGGGCGAAGGCGAGTCCGCCACCGCTGATGACGGCCGGGGCCAGCGTCGGCAGCACGATCCTGCGGAAGGTGGTCCAGTTGTCCGCACCGAGCGACAGCGCGGCCTGCTCCACCTCGCGGTCCGCCTCGATCAGCACCGGCTGAACCGACCGCACCACGAACGGCAGCGTCACGAACGCCAGCGCGACGATCAGACCGGGCTGGGTGGCGTTGAGGTGGATATCGACCGGGCTCTGCGGCCCGTACAGCGAGAGCAGCACGATGCTGGCCACAATGGTCGGCAGCGCGAACGGCAGGTCGATCAGCGCATTGACGATGCTCTTGCCCGGAAAGTCGTCCCGGACCAGCACCCACGCGATGAGCGTGCCCATCACCACGTTGAGCACCGCGACCACCACCGAAACCAGGACGGTAATGCGCAACGAGTCCAGCGCCGCGGGCGCGGTAACGGCGTCCCAGAAGCCGGACCAACCGTCATCGAAGGACGTGACAGTGAGCGCGGCCAGTGGCAGCAGCACGATGATGCTGAGCCATAACACCGCGGTGGCGATGCCGAGCGGGCCGACCGAACCGGTGACCCGCAACCACGACCAGTTCAAACGCCTGGATGCGGCGGACACCGCGGTGCCCGCTTCTTCGGAAACGCCGGAACCGGGCGCGGGCTCGGTTCCGGTGCTGCTGCTGTGTATCACGGTCTTCGAGTATCCCGTTCGTCCCAGGTCACCGAGCTACTTGGTCGCGTGGTCGTAGATGACCGCGACCGAACCGGTGTTCGGCGTGAACAGATCCTTGTCCACCGTCTGCCAGCCACCCAGGTCCGCGATCGTCCACAGCTTCTGCGGGCTCGGGAAGTCCTCGGCGTAGTCGGCGGCCACCTCGGGATCGACCGGGCGGAAACCGGCCGATGCCCAAGCCTTCTGCCCCTCGGGCGTATACAGGAAGTCGCGGAAGGCCGTGGCCTTCTCCAGGTTCTTGCTGTTCTTCAGCACCGCGACCGGGTTCTCGATCTTGAACGTGGTCGACGGAACGAGGTGCTCGATCGGGTCGCCGTTGCGTTCGGAGAAGATGGCCTCGTTCTCATAGCTCAGCAGCACGTCACCGGTGCCCTGCAGGAAGGTTTCGGTGGCTTCGCGGCCCGACTTCGGCTGCACCTTCACGTGATCGTTGGAGATGAGCTGGCTCAGGTAGTCCAGGCCCGCCTGCGGGTTCTTGCCGCCGTCGCTCTTGGCCGCGTACGGGGCCAGCAGGTTCCACTTGGCCGAGCCCGAACTGAACGGGTTCGGGGTGACCACCTCGACGCCCGGCTTCAACAGGTCGTCCCAATCCTTGATGCCCTTCGGGTTGTCCTTGCGGACCACGATCGACACGACCGAGCCGAACGGAATTCCCTTGGTGGCATCGGCATTCCAGCTCGAGTCGACCAGGCCGGCGTCGACGAGGCGGGTGACGTCGGGCTCGACCGAGAAGTTCACGATATCGGCCTCGGCGCCGTCCTTGACCTTGCGGGACTGATCGCCCGACGCGCCGTAGGCCCCGTTGACCTGAACGCCCTTGCCCTGGTCAGTCTTGTTGAATTCGGGCACGACCTTGTCGAAACCGGCCTTCGGGACCGCGTACGCATAGAGGTTCAGGGTGCCACCGCTACCGTCAGGGCCACCGCCTCCGACCGTGTCACTGGCTCCACCGCCGCACGCCGTGAGCACGACCGCCGCGACCGCGGTCAGAACGGCGGCGCCGAAGCGACGACGTGGCGAGAGCCAAGATTTACGAGACATGAGGGGTGGACCTTTCCAACGAACCGTCAGTTGTCGGCATTCGGTGACGGTGAAGAAGATATTGATCGGTAGAGCCGCGGCTGACTGATGCGGTGGCGCGGCTGTCGGCGGCGAAACGGCCGTCGGGGTTCGAGCAAATCTACGAAAAGGCGCACGCCAGTCTAGGGGAACGACGCGCCGAAGTGCCCGGTCACCGATCAGCGACAGTGAATGTCGGCGACCGCGAGATTGCCGACAGCGATCAACGCCAGTTCATGGCGGACCTGCGGGACGGCTCTCGAAGACACGGGCAGACTGTAGCAGAGCACCGCCACGAGTTCGAAATGAAAAATTCCAGGAAGACGGGGGTTTCATCCCATGACTACCAGCCCAGATCGCGTCCGCGTCCGCCTGCCGGGCATCAGCACGCGCACATGGGAACATCCGGCCGACCGCACCGCCCTGGTGACCTTGCGATCGCTGACCGGATTCGACACCGTGCTACGCACGATGTCGGGGTTGTTGCAGGAGCGACAGCACCGGTTGCTGTACCTCGCGACCGCGGTCCGGGTCGACGAGCGTCAGTTCCGCTCACTGCACCAGTTACGCGAGGATTGCGTCGAAATCCTCGACGCGAAAACCACGCCGGAAATGTTCGTGCTGCAGAGCCCGCACGTCAATGCGCTGACCATTGGCATGGACACCCCGTTCATCGTGTTGACCACTGGACTCATCGATCTGATGGACACCGAGGAGCTGCGCTTCGTCATCGGCCATGAACTCGGTCACGCGCTATCGGGTCACGCGGTATACCGCACCATGCTCATGCACCTGCTGCGGTTGTCGGCCGGTATCGGCTGGATGCCGGTGGGCGGCTGGGCATTACGCGCCATCGTGGCCGCGTTGATGGAGTGGAGTCGCAAATCCGAACTGTCGGGCGATCGGGCCGGGCTGTTGTGCGGACAGGACGTCGAGGCATCGGTCCGGGTGCATATGAAGACCGCGGGCGGTACCTGGATCAACGAAATGAACCATGGTGCGTTCCTCGCCCAGGCCGACGATTACGAGCGCTCCGGCGACCTGCGGGACGGGGTACTGAAGCTGCTCAATCTGGAATTGCAGAGCCATCCGTTCTCGGTGCTGCGCGCGGCCGAACTGCGCCGCTGGATCCAGTCCGGTGATTACAACCGCATTCTTGGCGGCGACTACCCGCGCCGTGAGCACGACAAGAACACCAGCATCACCGAGGAGATGAAGGAAGCCGCACGCACCTATCGGCAGAACTTCGACCAGTCCGAGGACCCTCTGGTTCGCACCGTGCGCAATCTGGGCCGCGACGTCGGTTCGGCAGTAAACACAGTCGGGCACGAAGTCGGTGAAACCGTGTCCAAAATCGGCAAACGCTTCAATGACTGGCGCGCCGGTGACCGTGACAACCCGCCCGCCGAGTAGTCCGGCCGACTCGCGCTAGCGGGTGAACAGCCAGGCGACCAGGACGAGAACAAGAAGAGCGACCAACGCCAGTTGCACGCGTGAGCGGGGCATCAATGCGCTCCGCTCTGCACGGTCTCGCGCGTTTCCACGCCGGCCGCGGGCAGATCGTCATGCGCGCCGGGGTTCGTGGGCGCGTGCCGACGATCGAGCATCCGCATTACCGCACGCAATATCCGATCGAGCGCGTAGGCGATCGCGAAGCTGACCGGCACCATGCCGACCAGGACAACCGCGAACTGCGGGATGAACGGCAACCCCGCCACCCATAGTTCGAACCCGTCCCACCATCCAGCGATCTGATGCACAACCACAGCCTACTCACGCGCCGAATCAGCTCATCCGGTGAACCTCACCGGAGGTCCGATGGCAGCCTCGCGCGCACCTACGAGAACCAGCACTGAAGTACGTGGCCTCCGGTGGCGCACAGACGCCACAAATTAGACTGCAGTATGGCGTCTTATGATGATCCTTCCGGTGAGCTGCCGATTCCCAGTGCACCGCTCATGCCGCACCATCATGCGGCCTTTCCGCCGATCGATGATTACGCCTTCCTATCGGATTGCGAGTCGACCTGTTTGATCGCCAGCAACGGCGCGGTCGAGTGGATGTGTATACCTCGCCCGGATTCGCCGACCATTTTCGGCGCCATGCTCGACCGCAGTGCGGGGCATTTCCGGATCGGCCCCTATGGGGTAAATGTGCCTGCCGCACGTCGCTATCTGCCCGGCGGGATGATTTTGGAAACCACCTGGCAGTCCGAGACCGGCTGGATCATCGTGCGCGACGCGCTGGTGCTCGGCCCGTGGCATAACACCGATCAACGCAGCAAGACGTATCGGCGAACACCGCTGGATTGGGATGCCGAACACATTTTGCTGCGCACGGTGAAATGCGTGAACGGCACGGTGGAGTTGGAGATGAGCTGTGAGCCTGCCTTCGACTATCACCGCGGCGCGGCGAGTTGGGAGTACACCGGCAAGGTGTACGAGGAGGCGACGGCGGTGCGCACGCTGGATCCGAGCGCGGGCCCGACACTGGTGCTGACCACCGATCTCCGGCTCGGACTCGAGGGCCGCGAAGCGCGGGCCCGGACCAGGATGCAGGAGGGCGACGAGGTTTTCATCGCTTTGACATGGTCGGAATTGCCCGCCCCGCGCACCTTCGCGGACGCGGCGCAGAAAATGTGGGCGACGACCGAATGCTGGCGCCAGTGGATCACATTGGGGGATTTCCCGGACCATCCGTGGCGCAATTATCTACAGCGCAGCGCGCTCACATTGAAGGGGCTCACCTATGCGCCGACCGGCGCGTTGATGGCCGCACCGACCACATCGTTGCCGGAAACACCAGGCGGGGAACGTAATTGGGACTACCGCTACTCCTGGGTCCGTGATTCGAGTTTCGCACTGTGGGGGTTGTACACCCTCGGTCTCGATCGCGAGGCAGACGATTTCTTCGCATTCCTCAATGACGCCTGCACCGATGACGATGGGGAACCTGTTCCGCTACAGGTGCTTTACGGTATCGGCGGCGAACGGGAAATCACCGAGTCCACGCTGGACAATCTGTCCGGCTATGACGGCGCGCGCCCGGTCCGCGTCGGCAATAACGCGTACAACCAGAACCAGCACGATATCTGGGGCACCATGCTCGACGCGGTGTATTTGCATGTGAAATCGCGCCAGCAGGTTCCGGAATCGCTGTGGCCGCTACTGGAACGTCAGGTGCACGCGGCTATCGCGCATTGGCAGGAGCCAGACCGTGGCATCTGGGAGGTGCGCGGCGAACCACAGCACTTCACCTCGTCGAAGGTGATGTGCTGGGTGGCGTTGGATCGGGGTGCGAAACTGGCCGAATTGCACGGTCAGTTCGAATACGCGACCCAGTGGTACACCATCGCCGAGGAGATCAAGGCCGACATACTCGAGCACGGCGTGAACGACGACGGGGTCTTCACACAGACCTACGACAGCGACACCCTGGACGCCTCGCTGCTGCTCGTGGTGTTGACCCGGTTCCTGCCACCCACCGATCACCGGGTGCGCGCGACTGTGCTCTCGATCGCCGACCGCCTCACCGAGAACGGTTTGGTGCTGCGGTATCGCACCGAGACCACCGATGACGGATTGTCCGGCGCGGAGGGCACGTTCACCATTTGCTCGTTCTGGTTGGTGTCGGCGCTGGTGGAGATCGACGAATTGCAGCGGGCCCGGCACCTGTGTGAACGCCTGCTCGGCTATGCGAGCCCGCTGCGGCTCTACGCCGAGGAGATCGACTCGCGCAGCGGACGCCATCTGGGTAACTTCCCGCAGGCGTTCACCCATCTGGCGTTGATCAACGCGGTAACACATGTGATCAGGGCCGAGGGTACGCGCTACAGCGGCGGATTCCAGCCCGCGCACACCCTGGGCATGTAACCGACCGACGCTAGACCGGGACGAGATCGTCTGCGCTCGAACGCAATCCGCGTAACTTGCCCAGTTGGGTGTCGAGTTCGGCGATGCGCGCTTCGCCGCGGTCACCGTACCTTCCAGACGCCTCCTCGGCGGCGCGCAGCCCTTCGTCGGCGGTGCGCAGCACGCTGGTGGCGGTATCGGTGAAATGGTCGCGCAGCGTGCGCTGCATGGCGCGCAACCGGTTTCGCGATTCCTTGCCGACCTGGAAGATCACATCGTCCATCAGTCGCGCGACCGCGACCTTCGCCTCGGCCTGGCGGCGCTGCTTGCGTGCCTTGCGGTCGTCCCACAGCGCGTTGACGCCGAGCAGCACCGCGGCGGCGGCCGAATACCAGTTCACCAGCGGCATTTTCAACAGGCTGGTGAGCAAGCCGACCATGAGCAGGCCGCCGTAGGACCCACGCATGGCGGTCAGCAGCTGGGTGAACACGCCGGATTTCGCGCTCACCAACGGTTCCAACGGCGCGACCGATTCCAGCACCTCACCGGGATTGGACAGTCGCAGATCCGGCAGCGGCGGGGTGCGGTTGTCGGCGGGGAACCGCGCGGCCACCTGCTCACACAATTCCACCGAGCGGTAGTGCGCCATAACGAAGTTCTCCTCGACAGCCTCGCAGATACGCGCGTCGAGGTCGGTCCCGAACTCCTTCCAGCGACGAGCCGGGTCGGATTCGATGATCTCGGCCTCGGCGTCACGAACCAGGCTGCGCAACCTGTGACGCAGGTCGTGTTCGATGTCGGCCATCAACTCGGTACTGCCGTCGACGAGAGTGATCTGCCAATTGGCCGAGCGTTGCCGCAATTGGTCGGCCTGATCGCGGGCCGCGGTCAATTGGGACGTAATCTCGGCGCGCCTGCGCGGGTCACGCAACGCATCCGCCTCGGTACGCAGCGTCGTCGCCAGATGATCGGTGACCAGCCGGATGTCCTGCACCGCGGCGTCGATAGCGACCGTGTCCGCCCGGGCCACCACATAGTCGCGCAGGTGATCGATGAGCTGCGGCACACCGGATTCGATGTCGCGCTGGTAATTTCCCGCCTGCCTGTGCAGTTGCGCGGAGACCGGCGCCACGGCGAAACTGAGCCCGGCCGCGTCGAGCAGTTCCCGGTTACGCTGCTGAACCTGCTGCCATTGCGGATACAGGTCGATCTTGTTGAGCACGCACACCACGGTCGGGCACACCTGCTGGATGCGCTGCAACTGGGTGATCTGTTCGGGTCCGAGTTCGGCGGCGGCCGCACCGACGTAGAGCACGGCGTCGGCGGCGGCGATCATCGACCAGGTGGTGTGGTCGTCGGCATCGGCGCCGGGCGCGTCCATCACCACGACGCCGTCGGCCAGTAATGCGGCGGGCTCGGTGAACTCGGCGCGGATCACACCGTCGGCGCGCAATGCCGGGGCCGGGTCCAGCGGATCCACCGACTGACGTTCAGTGCGCCCATTGCCGAGCGACTTCACCAGGGTCGCGGTCGGTTCAGGTCCGTACTCGACGATCACCGGGACGCTCAACGTACTGTCGGTGGCGCTGACCTCCGCGCCGACCAACCCGTTGACCAGGGTGCTCATCCCGTTCTTCGAGTCACCGACGACCACGACCCTGACCCGGGGGTCGCTGACCCTGGCCCGGACCATGTTCAGGCGTCCACCCAGGTCGTCACGCCCCGCGGACCGGGTCATCTCCCGCAGTTCGTCGAGAATCCGGATGAGCGGCGCCATCGCGTTCGGGTGTTTCACCGTCACGGCCTCCAGCCCGGCTGCGGCAGACAACGCCCCTCCTCACACTCGCTTCTTCGATCAACGATGTCTTCGATAAACGATGACATGGTGGCGCGGGGACCGTGTAAGCGCCCCACGTCCGGCTACTGCGGTGCGACCCGCCTACATCAACACAATGTCCAGTCCGCCCGGCATCAGGTGATGAGTCCCGGCGACGGTCGCATCGGACATCAGCGGCGTGGCCAGACCGTCGGCCGCCATGACCGTCAGCGCCGCGTGCTCATCGCCGACCGGCACCAGCAGGGACGCGTTGTGTGGGTCGAGCAACCCGCCCCATCCCAAATCACCCGCGATGGCATGCGGTTTGGGATCCACGCCTGCCGGGGGCTGCACCTGCGCGGTCGGCACCGGCATCGTCGGCACCTGCGCGGTCGGCAGCTGCGCGGTCGGCACCTGCGCGGTCGGCACCTGCACTGTCGGCATGTCGACGTCCATCGTCGGCACGGTCTGGGTCGGCACGGTCGCGCCGTGCGACACCGTGGGTTGCGATGGGTACTGGGTGGGCACATCCGCGGTCGGAATGTCGGCGGTCGGAACAGCCACGGTCGGCTGGGTGTTCGTGGACGGTGCGGGATGACCGGTGGCACCCGCACCGCCGGTGCTGGGGGTGGATACGTCACCACCGGTACTCGGTGTGGTCACGCCTCCCGTGCCGGGCTTGGTCGAGCCCGCGCCACCGGTGCTCGGCGTGGTCACATCGTCATCCACTGTCGTGGGCACGGTGTGGGTCGGGGTGACCTGCGTCGGGTGTGGCAGTGTGACGCTCGGCAGCTTGGTCGGATCGATGTCGGTCCCGGTTCCCGGGATCGGCTTCGTGGTGATACCCGTGCCCGGCGTGTGGGTAGTCCCGTCCGGTGTTTTGGGCAAGCTCGGGGTGGGGATGGTCGCGGTGACCGTCGTCGGATGTGTCGGCACTGTCGAACCGCCGGAATGCGACGAATCGCCGGTATTGCCGTGATCGCCCACCACCGGCTTCACCGGTGCCGGACGCGAGGTCTCGAACAGCGCGGGAACCGCTGCGGCGGGCGCTGTCAGCGGTGACGGACCAGGTGGCGGCGCAAGGACATTGGCGACCGGGGTGCTCGCGATATCCGGCTGGATCGTGGTCTGCAACGGGGTGGCCGCGACCGGCTGCGCGACGTTCACCACTGGCGCCGCGGGCGCCGCGGGCGGCGGCGGCGCGATAGGCGCAACCGGCGCGATGGGCGTTGCCGCGACCATTGGCTGCGCCGCGACGGTCGGCAGTGCGGGCTGACCCACGCTCGCGCCGACCCCCTGTGAGGCGGGTCCGAAACCTGAATTTCCCGCCGCCCCATGATGATCCGTCGTCGAACGCGCCGGGCTCCCCGGATGCGCACCCGGTGTGGAGCTATCGAGCCAGTCGCTGTAGCGATCGACCTGATCACCGACATTGTTGCCCGCCGCGGCGGTGACCTTCATCCCGGCGGACGCTTCCACCCGCAGGTCGGTATTCACATATGCGCCGCCCGGGCCGATACCGACATCGATATGAAACCCGGTGTGAATGTGCGCATCGGCCTGCACGCCGAGATACGCGCCGAAGTCGTTGTCGCCGATACCGTCGAAGAGATGGCTGCCCGCGCCGCCGGCACCATGGTCGAGACCGTCGTCGTGGCCGTTGAAACCGTTGCCCGCGAACCCGTTACCCATGAACGTGGTGCCATCCACACCATGGTTACCGAAGCCGTGGCCATCGAAGGCATGGCTGCCGATACCGTCGAGGTGATGGGTCGGGGCCGCGTCGTCGTCACTGCCGGACACCGACCTGTCGGCGACGGCCTTCTCCTCGGCGTGCGCCGGAAGGCGGGGCAGGCCAAAGATATCGGAGCCCGGCGGCACGAAGCCCGCGCCATCCGGAAGTCCGAAACCATGTCCGGCCGGGCCGAGGCCATGCCCGGGCAGACCGAAGCCGTGACCGCCGTCCTCGCCGCCACTGCGCCAATCGGGAATCTGCGGGATATGGATGTTCGGCCCCGGGATCGTCGGGGCGTGCGCCTCGGGGGCGGCATCGTTGGGTGTGCGCCAGCCGTCGCGATAATCCTCCCGGTTCGGGATCGACGGTGCGTGTCCCCCGGGGGCCGTGTCGTTGGGTGTGCGCCAGCCATCGCGATAATCCTCCCGGTTCGGGATCGACGGTGCGTATCCCCCGGGGGCCGTGTCGTGCGGGGTGCGCCAGCCGTCGTGGTATTGCTCCTGACTCGGCAACGAGTTCGGGCCAGGACCACCTTCTTGCCACTTGGGCACCGGCGGCTGCCAGGCGGGCGGTGCGGCCTCGCCGGTCGGCGGATGGAAACCGTGGCTGACATCGCGGATCGGTGGTGGAGGCACCGAATCCGGGTCCGGCTCGGGAAAAGTGACGACGGGGCTCGGCGCGTCCGGTTCCGGATCGGTGCTGCGAGCCCAACCGGTGTGCCAGCTGTCGAGCCGCTGCGAATCCGGTTGCGCGGGTACGCCGCCACCGTTGGCAGCTACCAGCGCGCCACCGGTGACATACGCGCCGGCCCTCGCCACCCGTGCGACACCGGTCGCAACGCGATACGCCGTATCGCCCGCACGGTCGTCAGCGTTGGTGTCATCGCTGTCGAATGGCAGGTCACTCGTCATGCAAGCTCCACTCTCGGGTTTCCAGCATCCTCACCGCGCCGGGAGACCGAGTGAAGATCATCTAACGATATTTCCGGAAATCGCAGCTGTCACATTCTCCGGCAACCCTGCCACGCTGGTTAACAGAACGGAAGCCCTCTACTTTGGGGGCATTGCATACTGGGCACCCTCTTTAAAAGGTAGTGCCACCAGGCATAATCCGTATGTCCAAGTCCTCGTCGCAATCGCGCGACGAAGCCGCGGCGGCGAAGATTAAGAAGTCTCTGACAATTTACTCGAACGCCCTACTTACCCTTGGGTTTGTCGGAGGCGGCGTCCGAAGACAGCGCGGCGACAAAGGCTTCCTGCGGAACCTCCACCCGGCCGATGGTCTTCATCCGCTTCTTGCCTTCCTTCTGCTTCTCCAGCAGCTTGCGCTTACGGCTGATGTCACCGCCGTAGCACTTGGCGAGCACGTCCTTGCGGATGGCCCGAATGTTCTCGCGGGCAATGATTTTCGAGCCGATTGCGGCCTGAATCGGCACTTCGAATTGCTGGCGCGGAATGAGCTCACGCAGCTTGGTTGTCATCTTGTGGCCGTAGGCCTGGGCGGCATCGCGGTGCACGATCGCCGAGAACGCGTCGACCGCCTCGCCCTGCAGCAGGATGTCCACCTTCACCAGCGCCGCCTGCTGCTCGCCCGCCTCTTCATAATCGAGGCTGGCATAGCCACGGGTGCGCGACTTCAGCGAATCGAAGAAGTCGAAGATGATCTCGGCCATGGGCATGGTGTAGCGCAGTTCGACGCGCGTCTCCGACAGGTAGTCCATGCCGCCGAGCTCGCCGCGACGCTGCTGACACAACTCCATGATGGAGCCGATGAACTCGCTCGGCGAGATGACCGTGCACTTCACCACCGGCTCGAAGACGTTGCGCACCTTGCCTTCCGGCCAGTACGAGGGATTGGTGACGACGTGCTCGGTGTCGTCCTCCATCTCCACCCGGTACACCACGTTCGGCGCGGTGGAGATCAGGTCCAGATCGAACTCGCGCTGTAGTCGTTCGCGCGTGATCTCCATATGCAGCAGCCCGAGGAACCCGCAGCGGAAACCGAAGCCGAGCGCGACGGAGGTTTCCGGCTCGTAGGTCAGCGCGGCGTCGTTGAGTTGCAGCTTGTCCAGCGCGTCGCGCAGGTCCGGGTAGTCGGAGCCGTCGACGGGGTAGAGGCCGGAATAGACCATCGGACGCGGCTCCCGGTAACCGGTGAGCGGTTCGATAGCGCCGTTGCGGGCAACGGTGACGGTGTCACCGACCTTCGACTGACGCACATCCTTCACGCCGGTGATCAGGTAACCGACCTCGCCGACGCCAAGGCCCTTGGTGGCCTTGGGCTCCGGGGACACGATGCCGACCTCGAGCAGTTCGTGCGTCGCGCCGGTCGACATCATCTTGATCTTCTCGCGCGGAATGATCTTGCCGTCCACCACCCGGACATAGGTGACAACGCCACGGTAGGTGTCGTAGACGGAGTCGAAGATCATCGCGCGGGCGGGTGCGTCGGGATTGCCTACCGGCGCGGGCACCTGCTTGATGACCTCGTTCAGCAGCTCCGTCACCCCGACACCGGTCTTGCCCGACACCCGCAACACGTCGTCGGGCTCGCAACCGATGATGTGCGCGATCTCGGCCGCATAGCGGTCCGGGTCGGCCGCGGGCAGATCGATCTTGTTGAGCACCGGGATGATCGTCAGATCCTTGTCCAGCGCGAGATACAGATTCGCCAGCGTCTGCGCCTCGATGCCCTGTGCGGCATCCACCAGCAGCACCGCGCCCTCGCATGCCTCCAGCGCACGCGACACCTCGTAGGTGAAGTCGACGTGCCCCGGCGTATCGATCAGGTGCAGGACGTAGTCCTCGGATCCACCTGGCGTTTCGATCGTCCAGGGCAGGCGGACGTTCTGGGCCTTGATGGTGATACCGCGCTCACGCTCGATATCCATCCGGTCCAGATACTGGGCGCGCATCTGCCGCTCTTCGACCACACCGGTCAACTGCAGCATGCGATCGGCCAGCGTCGACTTTCCGTGGTCGATGTGCGCAATGATGCAGAAGTTCCGGATCCGCGCGGGATCGGTGAACGTCGTGTCGGCGAAGCTGGCGGGCACTCCACTCCTCATGGGTATCGGCAAACTTCGTCCATCGTCCCATGAGCGGTGCACGCCATTTGCCATCGGTTGGCCGTAGTCCAGATCACAGTCGATGCACGCGGGCGATACTCGACGGCGGATTCGGCGCGCAAGCGGCAAATTCGCCGCGAAACCCGTCGAATTCCGGCACGGATGAACGAACGTGGGCGCGCCGTTATTCTGCTGAGATGGCCCGAAGCTGGAACTCTCTCGGCAAGCAGTTAGGCATCATCGCGAAGGATCAGGGTCCCAAGTTCGTCAAGCAGCAGGGACCGAAGCTGGTGGACAAGCTGGTCAGCAGCCTCGCGCAGCGCCGCACCCCCACCGTCCCGGTGCGTCCGACGGCGGGCGTGGGGGTGCCGACCGCGCAGCGCGCCCGTCAGATCGTCTACGCGCCCCAACTGGATGGGCGCGCCGACCCCGGCGAGATCGTGTGGACCTGGGTGCCCTACGAGGAAGACCCGAACAATGGCAAAGATCGCCCGGTGCTCGTCGTCGGCCGCGACAGCCGCACCCTGCTCGGCCTGATGCTGTCATCGAATCCGCAGCGGGCGCACGATCGCAACTGGGTCGGAATCGGCAGCGGCAGTTGGGATCACGAGGGCAGGCCGAGCTGGGTCCGGCTCGATCGGGTGCTCGACGTGCCCGAGGACGGGATACGCCGTGAGGGCGCGATCGTGGCGCGCAAGACCTTCGACCTGGTCGCGCACCGTCTGGTCATCGAATATCACTGGAGCTGAGGCGAATACACGTCGCGGGTAATCGCTGTACAGAACTCATGCGAACATCTCGCGGGAGCGGCCGTATAACAGACCGTAGATCAGCGCGCCCAGCGCGCCGCCGATCAGCGGGAACACGATGAACGCCCACACCTGCCCCATCGCACCGTCCTGGTAGGGCGCGACGCCGAGGCTGCGAGCCGGGTTGACCGACGTGTTGTCCACGGGAATGGCGATGAGGTGGATGACCGCGAGGGTGACACCGATGGCCAAGCCTGCCATCGGCACATCGGAGATTTGATCCGTGGAGGCCAGCACCACGAACACCAGCACCGCGGTCAGCATGACCTCGATGATGATCACCGCGGCCAAGCCGTAACCGTTCTGGACGACGACCCCGCCGAGCGGTCCGGTCTGCGCCGACGGGCTGTGCTTACCCCAGCCGTTGGCGCCGAGCCCGTCGATCGCCCGGTCGTAGGCAGGCAGGTTCTTGGCGAGCGCGAACAGTACGAGACCGGCCAGGAACGCGCCGATCAGCTGGGCGATCACATAGCCTGCGGCGCTGATCGCCGACAGTCGCCCGAGCAGCAGATGGCCGATGGTGACGGCGGGATTGACGTGGCAGCCGGAGATCGGCCCGATCGTATAAACCAGGAACATCAGTGCGAGGCCGAAGGCGAGCGCGATCCCCAGCGCGCCGACCCGGTTGCCTGCCAGCACGGCGGTACCGACACCACCGATCACCAGAATGAAGGTGCCGAGCGCCTCCGCGGCCCACTTCTTGACCTCGGGAGTCGGTTCTAGTTCGGCGGCCTCTTCGACAACTTCCTGAGCAGTAGGCATACTCGTCACCTTCCGAGAGGATGACCCCCGCGAACACGGGGAGCACTGGTCATGCAGGTCCTAGGCGTTCGATACCGGCGAAAATTGTCGATCTGCTCGGACGTTACGCGAGGTCGATGTGCTCCACAACAACCTCGGCACCAGGACGGCTTTTTTCGCCGGCCTATCGGGTGGCTACGCGAGGCGGGTTATCTCGACGACGACCGCAAGGTCGGTCGATCCGCCGCCCGAGAAGATGCCCTTCAACGGCGGCACATCCGCGTAATCGCGCCCGACGCCGACCGAAACATGCTGTTCGTTGATGGCGATGTTGTTGGTGGGGTCATAGCCCCACCACATTCCGGTCCACGCCTCGATCCAGGCATGCGATTGGCCTGCCTCGGTATGGCCGATCTCGGCGGCGGGATCGGGGTGCAGGTAGCCGGAGACGTAGCGGCTGGGGATCCCCATACTGCGCAACAGCACCAAGCTCAGGTGCGCGTAGTCCTGGCAGACTCCCTTGCGTTCGGCGAACGCCTGCACGGCCGAGGTGTGCACCGAGGTGGTGCCCGCGGTGTAGTCCATGTTTTCGTGCACCCATTCGGCGGCGCGGACCACGGCTTTCGCCGGTGCGACCCCCTTGGCCAGCTGCCGGGCGATGGTGTCCAGTTTTCTGTTGCGCGGTACGTAGGTGGTGGCCGACAGCATTTCGTCGAAACGGTCACCGATCGACTCGGAACGCAACTGTTCCCACGACAATTCCTCGGCCGGGCTCGCGAATGGTTCGGTCTCGACTACCGATGAACCGGTGACCTCCAGTTCGGTGTGCGGGGCATGCAGGTCGAAGGCCGTTACCGCGGTACCCCAGTAGTCGGTGTAGCGATAGGACCGCGTGGCGGGCACCGTCTCCACGCGATTGAGGATGACGTTCTGCCTGCTGTCGGCGCGCGGGGTCAGCCTGGCCTCATTGAACGACCGGGTGACCGGCGCGTCGTACACATAGCCGGTGGTGTGCACCACCCGGATTCGCCAGCTCACAATTCACCTTCCACCCGCACGTGGTTGTCATGGCTGCTGCGCAGATCGGTCCAGGCCACCCAGGGCGCGGCGTGAAAGTACTGCAACGCGATCGCCTCGCTGACCTCGCGACAGGTCGTCTGCAACGAGAGCAGCCGGGTCTGCAGGTCCTCCAAAAGCACACCCGGAGGCAGGAATTCGAGTTCGCTGCGGGCCCGGCCGAGCAGCCTCTGCGCCTCGTGCCTAGCACCGACCCGGCTGTTGGGCCGTTGATCGAGCTCGGCGAGACAGGTTTCGGCAACCCGCACCGAATGGAAGACCGAACGCGGAAACAGTCGGTCGAGCAGGATGAATTCGGCGACCAGGTTAGCGTCCAGTGCGCCACGATGGGTACGCAGATAGGTGTCGTGCGCGCCCGCCGAGCGCAGCACGGTCACCCAGGCTGGTGAGGAGGTGCGGTCCCCGGCACGCGAAAGCAGCAGGCGCACCGTCATATCCACGCGTTCGATGGAGCGCCCGAGCAGCAGGAAGCGGTAGCCGTCGTCGCGGCTGAGGGTGGAATCGGAGAGACCGGCGAACATCGCGGTCCGGTCCTTGATATAGCGGAAGAACTCGTGCGGGCCGAGACTGCGCGCGGCCCGCTCCGCCACCGACAGGCCGATATAGGTGGCGTTGAGGCACTCCCACATTTCGCTGGAGGTGACTTCCCTCGCGCCCCTGGCATTCTCGCGAGCATTGACGATCGAGTCGATAATCGAGCCGCCGCGATCATGACTGAACGCGACCAGATCCGTGACCGACCAGACGTCGAGCTCACCGGCCTGCGGCTCGATTCCGAGCACGCGCAACAGCACTCGGGAGGTCCGGTCCGGGTCGACCGTCGCGTCCTCGAGTAGTTGATGCACCGCGACATCGAGAATGCGGGCGGTATCGTCGGCCCGTTCGACATACCGGCCGATCCAATACAGCGATTCGGCGTTGCGGGCCAGCATCAGGCCACCACCCCTGACCCCGGCCGTCGGCCCGGTACCGGCCCCAACGAGTGCTGGTGCTGTTCCTGCTGTTGTTGCTGTTGTTGCTGATTCGCCTGATCGGTGGTGAGACCCCGGCCCAGCTCCCGGGTATCCGATTGGGGCGGATCGCTCACCAGCTCGTCACCGGCGAGCTCGCGGTCGGCGGGCGAGGCCCGCCCCGAGAGCACCCAGGTGTCCTTACTGCCGCCGCCCTGACTCGAATTGACCACCAACGAGCCCGCTGGCAACGCGACGCGCGTCAGCCCGCCGGGCAGCACCCAGATGTCGTCGCCGTCGTTGACCGCGAATGGCCGCAGGTCGACGTGGCGCGGCACCAACTCGTCGCCGATCTTGGTCGGCACCGTCGACAACTGCACCACCGGCTGCGCGATCCACCCCCGCGGATTCGCCCTGATCTTGCGACGCGTCGCCTCCAACTCGCGCGCCGAGGCGTCCGGACCGATGACGATGCCGTAACCGCCGGAACCCTCCACCGGCTTGATCACCAGCTCGCCGATCCGGTCGAGCACCTCCGCGCGTTCATCGTCGAGCCAGCAGCGATAGGTGTCGACATTCGGCAGCACCGGCTTCTCACCGAGGTAGTACTCGATGATCGTCGGGACATAGGCGTAGATCAGTTTGTCGTCGCCGACGCCGTTGCCGATCGCGCTGGAGATGACCACATTGCCCGCTCGCGCGGCGTTCACCAGTCCGGCGACGCCGAGCACCGAATCCGGCCGGAAGTGCATCGGATCGAGGAAGGCGTCGTCGATGCGGCGATAGATCACGTCGACCTGCCGCTCCCCCGCCGTGGTGCGCATGTAGACGACATTGTCGCGGCAGAACAGGTCACGGCCCTCGACCAGCTCCACCCCCATCTGCCTGGCCAGCAGCGAGTGCTCGAAGTACGCCGAGTTGTACACACCCGGTGTGAGCACGACGACCGTCGGATCGGCCTCGTTCGGCGCGGCCGAGGCGCGCAGCGCACGCAACAGGTGGGTCGGGTAGTCGCCGACCGCGCGCACCCGATGCGAGAAGAACAGATCGGGGAAGACCCTGGCCATGGTGCGCCGGTTCTCCATCACATACGAGACGCCCGACGGGGAGCGCAGATTGTCTTCCAGTACGCGGAACTCGCCGTGCTCGTCACGGATCAGGTCGATACCCGCGACGTGGATACGGACCCCGTTGGGCGGGACCAGGCCTGCGGCTTCGCGGTGAAAGTGCTGGCAGGAGGTGACAAGGCGCCTCGGGATCACCTTGTCGCGCAGGATGTTCTGCTCGCCGTACACGTCGGCGAGGAACAACTCCAGCGCCGTCACCCGCTGTTTGATGCCACGCTCGAGCTTGTTCCACTCCGCCGCCGCGATCACCCTCGGCACCAGATCGAGCGGGAACGGTCGTTCCTGCCCCGACAGTGAGAAGGTGATGCCCTGATTGATGAAGGCCCGGTCCAGGGCGTCGGAGCGGGCGGCCAGATCAGCCACATCGATCGGCGCCAGTGCGGCGAAAATCCCCTTGTAGGGCTGGCGCACTCGGCCGGCGCTATCGAACACCTCGTCGAACGCTCGCTCGAATCGACCCGGCCGATAGCCTTCGAACAGTCCTTGCGGCACCCCTCTGCTATGGCTACCGGTAGGCAGGTTCGACCGGACCGATGACGGCACAGCAGCGCGGGCCGCGCGCGGCGGCGAGGCGGAGGTCATGCAAGAATCGTGCGCCATGCAGCGGCTTTGCCGTGTGAGACGCAGGTTGAATTCTTGCATCGCTCCCGCATTTCAGTCGAAAATCTCGTTCTGCCGATCGGCGGGTCCTACCTCGGCGTTTACCACGATTTCGTGTGCTGTGCGACGGCTGGTACCCTCGATCTTCGGCGTTGCGTTACCGAATTACCTCGGGTGTGTCGCACGCTCCCGAACTTTTCAGCACAGTCCATTCAGCGACAGGAACACGAGGAAACAGGCGTGGCCAACATCAAGTCCCAGATGAAGCGGATCCGCACCAACGAGGCGGCGCGTCAGCGCAACCAGTCGGTCAAGTCCGCGCTGCGCACCGCGATCCGCAGCTTCCGCGAGGCGGCGGCCGCGGGCGATAAGGACAAGGCTGCCGAGCAGCTGCAGTTCGCCAGCCGCAAGCTGGACAAGGCCGCCTCGAAGGGCGTCATCCACGCCAACCAGGCCGCCAACAAGAAGTCGGCCCTCGCGCTGGCCCTCAACAAGATCTGATTCAGCCGGTATCGCGAGATACCGCTTCTGCTTCTGACGCAGCCGCCGTGGCCTCGACGACCACGGCGGCTTTTGTCGTCTCCGAAATCTGAAGCCGCCGGTGATCTGCGGCGATAGTCCAGGGAGACGAATGGTGCGTGAACGGTCTCGGGCAAACGCTCGGCTTCCCGACCGTCGGCGGTAGGGTCTGCGGAGCGAGGGCACTCGTCAGCACTGTTCCACTAATGATTGGAGTTTCCGTTGGACGACGACCGCAACACCATCACGTTGTATGCCAACCAGACAGTGGTTCGGTCCGAGGACCTGGCCGATGTCATCCGGGCCGCTGATGTTCTGCAGATTGGTATCAAGATCGAGAACATCATGATTCCGGCAGGCGAGGGCGCGGTCTCGTTGGAGTGGATCGTCACCCGCGACGACGAGGTCCCGTTCTATGAGGAGTGGGACGGCCGTTACGAAGAGGCCGACGAGGAAGAAGAAGAGGCGATCCTCAGCTCCGTCGAATAACAGCTCGACCACATCGCGGCATTCCCTGTATCAGGACTCGGCCGCCAGCCGATCCAATGCCGCCTGGGAAGCGGCGTCCGTCGCGCGGTAGCGAATGGTCCGCCGGTCGGGGCCTTGGATAGGCATCAGTGCCAGGTGTTGAAAGAGGTTGCGGCACAAGCGGATAGGACGACATCGCAGGTTGCGCTGGCGTGGGCACTCCGCAACCCCGGCACAACCGCACCGATCATCGGGGCACGCACCGCCGCCCAGCTGGCGGACAACCTCGGCGTGCTGGATGTCGAGTTATGCCGAGCGCCTGCCCCGCCTGGAACAGGTCAGCGCCATCGACCTCGGCTTCCCGTACGTCTTCCTGAACCGGCCGATGACTCGATGGGTCACCATCGGCGACCTGAAGGTGCGGGGCGCTGAGTCGGCATCGCCGCGAGTCGGATGGTGGTTGACCGGGGGAGCCACTATTTCACTCGCGCCGATCCGCGGTACCGAGTGCTCAGCAGTCTGCCGGGGGTGCGGTGCGCGCCCGAACCGGCACCGCACCTGAAAACAGCGGCAAGCCAACGTATTTGGTAGATCACCCACAGCGTACCGGCGCGAATGTGCTGAGCACCGAGATCGCCACTGGGTCAGCGACTGTGCGAATTCGGGGCATTGGACATTGGGCATTGGGACGAGAGCCGCGTCAGTTCACGCACGGAATCGCGTCGCCGGTGATGTCGTCTTCGAAAGGCTTGCCGACATCCGGTGTGGGAGTTAATGATCCGCTGACCGATGCACCGGCACGCTCGGAGGTTCGGGCGGTTGGTGTTGGGGTTGCGGTCGTCGTTATCGCCGCAGTCGGGGGTGCGGCCGAGGTTCGAGCAGTGGTAGTCGCGGGGGCGGCCGGATCGGTTGCGCTGAAGGCGGCGCGGATTTCGCGGCGGATGGCGGCCGGGTCAACGATATTGACGTCCTGGCCGTTGATCACGTCGTAGCGCAGCACCGGCAGGGTGCGGAATTCAACGGTCGGACTGTCGACCTGGCCGGCAGTGCGCAGGAAGTCCGTCACATTCCAGTCGTTCGACAGCACGATATTGCGGTGCGCGACATCCATCAGCGCCGCTAACTTCCCGACGTCGGCGAAGGTTCCGGAACGGCGCAGATCTCTGGCGACGGAGGTGAGGAACGCCTGTTGGCGATGGGTCCGGTCCAGGTCACCGTTCTCCAGGCCATGTCGCTGACGGACAAAGGCAAGCGCTTGGGCCGGGTCGAGCCGCTGACGGCCCGCCGGGAAATCGGCACCGGAGAATTCGAGGTCCTGCACCGGCTTCTTCAGGCAGACCTCGACACCGTTCAGCGCTTCGGCCAGATCGTAGAAACCGGCCAGTGTCACCTCGGCGAACCGGTCGATCGGCACACCGGTCAGGTTGCGGACGGTCTGCACGATGGATGCCCGGCCCGCCTCCCGGCCCGCATGCTCGAGGGTCTTCGGATCGGTGACACCCTTTTTGATCATCTGGTCCTGCACGGCGGCTTTCTTCAGTCCGTAGGCTTCCTTGATCTTTGCCTTGCTGTAGCCGGGGATGCCGGTGACCGATACGTAGTCGTCGCGCGGGATGGAGACGGCCGTGATCTTCTTCAGATCGGCCGGGATGTGCACGAGGATCAGCGTGTTGGCGTTGTAGCCGCCTTCCTCGCCGTCGCCCGCGTGCAGTTGCGACAGAATCTCCTCCGGGAGATTGTTGCCGTCCGGGTCCTTGCGGGTATCCAGGCCGATCAGCAGGATGTTCATGTCGCCGTCGAGTGAACGCGGCGCATCATCGTCGAGGGCCGACGACCTGGAAAAACCGTTCTCGAAACTGCCCGCCGTTCCCCAGCCGATAGCGGTGGCCGCCAGCGCGGCCGCCGACAGTACGCCGACGATCACCTTCCCGATCATTCGGCCCACCCGCCACCGCGACGAGCGGCGGTGTAGTTCGCGCACGCTATGGCGCCGAGCGCGGGCGGTGCGGGTGCGCTCGGCAGGATCGACGCGTTCTGACCCGAATTGCTCATGCATAGCTGATACCAGACTGCCATGGCTGACGCCTGTCCGGTATCCGCTAAAGTCGATTAACCATGCTGGTCAGCGGGATTTGCCAACCGTACGCGAGAGGCGCTGGTTCCCGGTTCGAGGCAAACGCCGCCCCCACGGGCGGTAGGTGAGACATTCTTTGCTGAACCACCCGCGTGGGCGATTCCCTCAGCTGGCGGTGTGCAGGTCGAGGATCTGGGTGAGGGCGTGTTCGAGCGCGTAGCTGGCGTCGGCGGCGCCACCCTTGACGTCGGCATTCAGGGCCGCCACGACCTGGAGTGCGGAGCCGATGGTGGCCGAACTCCAGCCACGAGCTTGGGCCTGGGCCTTCTTCACCTTCCACGGCGGCATGCCCAAGTGCTGGGCCAGCTTGAACGGGTCGCCGCGGCCCGCCGACCCCACCCTGGCGATGGTGTGCACGGAGTCGGCGAGTGCGTCGGCCAGCAGGACATGCGGGACGCCGCGATCATTGGCCCAGCGCAGTGCCTCCATCGCGCCGGGACGGTCACCCGCCACCGCCAGTTCGGCGACATCGAAACCCGTCACCTCGGCTCGGCCCGAGTAGTAACGCCGCACGGCCGCCACGTCGATCTTGCCGCCGGTGTCGGAAGCCAGCTGCGAACAGGCGGCAGCGAGTTCACGCAGGTCCGAGCCGACCGCTTCCAGCATCACCTGCACGACATCACCTGACACCCGTGCCCCCGCGGTCCGGAACTCGCCGCGCACGAACTCGACTCGTTCGGCCGCCTTGGTCAATTTGGCACAGTTGTGAACCTCGGCCCCGGCTTTCTGCAACGCAGGCGCCAACGCCTTGGCCCGGCCGCCACCCGAATGCAGTACCACCAGCACCGCGCCCACGGGCGGATCCGCCGCAGCCGCGGTGATAACCGCGACCGCGTCCTTGCCTGCCTCAGCAGCCGACTCCAGAATGATCAGCCGCTCCTCGGCGAATAGCGAGGGGCTCAACAGTTCGGCCAGCTCCGCGGTACTCGCATCGCCCGCCCGCAACCGATCGACCGGCACCGCATCAGCCGCGGCAGCCCGCACCCGCGCGGAAATACCCGCCACCGCACGCTCGATCAACAACTCTTCATCCCCGAGCACCAGCTGCACGGACGCAACCCCCTCACTCACGACCGCACCTCGCTCCCGTTCGGTCCGAAGTCGCCGCACCCATCGTTCGCCCGCCGCGCTCGCTCACGGCCCCGATCGTACGTTCCCCCACCGACACCTCCAGTCATCGCACCAATTCCCTACCTGTCTACAGTCCCCGCCGACACCTCCGGGGCATCGCACCAGGCCCCCGGCTCGCACGCCGTCCGCCACTCGCGCGCCGCGCCGTCCAGTTCGCTGGCGGCGCCGCGATAGCGTGACCCACTAGCGCTCGACCTCAGCGGCACGTCAGCCCTGTTTTCTTAGTCCGGCGCGGTAGCCCAAAACAACATTGCTCGTACCGGGTGGCCGGCCGCACCAACGCAAGTCAGCACGGCGCCGAACCCACGGCACAGGTGACGGTGCGATCCGAGCGGTAAGGGACGGATCCGCCACGCAGCACCTGCCACCTAAAACGGTTCCTTCGTATCAGGCAGTACAGCACCAACACGGCCAGCAGCGCGGAGCCGGACCACACGGAGTGACCAACGAGCGCAACCGAGCAGTAACGAACCAACTCTCCGCTCGACTTCGGTCACGACTTCCGAGACGTTGTGACGCGAAGTTCGCCACCGGACCCGATCACCACTACGTCGCCTCGTTGGTCGGTGCGGATCGCGTTGACGCCGAGGGCGGCCAGGTCGGTGAGGAGGCGGGGGTTGGGGTGGCCGAAGGTGTTGTCGGCGCCGACGCTGATCAGGGCTAGGCGCGGGTGGACGGCTGCCAGGAATTCCGGTGTGGTGGTTCGTGATCCGTGGTGGGGCACCTTCAGGATGTCGGCTTGGACGGGGGCCGCGGTGTTGAGTAGGCGGTGTTGCGCGGGAGCCTCGATGTCGCCGGTGAGCAGTATCCGGCCCGCCGATGTGCTGGCGGCGAGGACGATCGAGCGATCATTGGCGTCGTCGGCCGCGGCCCTTCCGGTGCGGCCGGGTATCCCGGGCGCCGGTGCGAGCACCTCCAATTCGACGGTACCGAAATGGAATTCGCGACCGGCGGTCAGCTCGACGACAGGGATGTTCGCACGTGCGGCCAAGTCGGCGACTTGCGCCGGTCCGTCGTTCGAGCCCTTTAAGGAACCAGGCGCATCGGTCGGCGATCCGCGCGCGGCGCTCAGTCGTAGGGAGTCGTGACCGGTCGGGCTCGACTGCGCGGCCTCCTTCGGACCGGTTCGAGGTGACGCCGGTGCGCACGCGGCGACGGCCGGTGCAGGCATCTCGGCCGTTTTCGCGCACGAATCGGCCGCAGTGCCCCGCGAGTTGGAGGCTGCGGTGCCGTTACCGTCGAGTGCTTCGGCTTCCATTCGCCGCAGCCCCGGCACTGCCGGGAGCTCACCAGGCCCGACAGCTAGTGCCGCGACCGGTCGGCCCTCGATGGCGCCGGTCAGCCCGCCGATGTGGTCGGCGTGCGGGTGGGTCAGAACCAGCAGCGGAATCCGCTTGATGCGCAGGCGATCCAGGCACGTGCGGATGGCGCGGGGCTCGGGTCCTACGTCTATCACCATTGCGGCGCCGTCACCCAGCGAAACAGCAAGTCCGTCACCCTGACCAACATCACACATCGCGAGCACCCAACCCGGCGGCGGCCACCAGGGATGCCAGATTCGGATCGGTACGAAAACCGCCGCAAGGCCGAGAATTGTCGCGGCGACGAACCTGCGCACGATCGCGCAGCGCAGCGACCACACGCTTACCGCCACAATGATCGCGGCGATCAGGCCGCCGACCGGCCCGCCGGGAACACTGACCGAAGCACCGGGCAAAGCGGCCGCACGTTCGGCCACGGACAACAGCCACCACATCGGTGGCCCGGCGCAGCGCAATACGAGTTCGGCGGGCGGTGACCAGACCACCGACAGCACGGCACCGGCCGCACCGATGACCGTCAACGGCGCGACGACCGGCGCGACAAGCACATTCGCGGCAACGGCGACCAGGCTGAGCTGTCCGGTGAGCGCGACCATGAGCGGGGTCGTAATAACGAATGCGGCCGCTGACACCGCGACAACCTCCGCCGGGAGTCGCCACCAACCACGAGCTCGCAGCCAGTCGGCCCAACTGGGCGCCAACAGAATCAGTGCCGCTGTCGCGATGACCGACAGTGCGAAACCGGCCCGCACCGACAGCTCCGGCCATATCGCCAGCAGCCCGATCACCGCGGCGCACAATGCGGGCAGTGCCTGCTTTCTCCGACCGGTTACCAGGGCCAGCAACGCAATAGCCCCCATGGCCGCCGCCCGTAGCACGCTTGGGTCCGGCCTCGCGACGACAACGAACATGAGCAGCGCGACCGCGGCTACCGTCGCGGCCAGGCGCGGGCCGAGAGTAAGCACACGGACGACCAACAGCACCACCGCGAGCAGGATCGTGAAATTCGCGCCGCTGACTACACAAAGATGTTGCAGACCAGCGATTTTGAACTCGTCTCTGATGTGGTCGGGTAGCGCGGAGGTATCCCCGATGACCAGTGCGGGCAGCAGGCCCGCCGCATCGGGCGAAAGGGCGTGCGATGCCGCCGCGGCGAAATCGGTGCGCACCGATCCGGCGGCGCGCTGCCACCACGGCGGCGAACCGGCAACGACCGGCTTTCCGAGCGCCCGCAAGGTCGCGACCGTAAGATCGCGCTGCCACGGCTGATCCACTCGCGCACGAAACTCCAGCGGCTGTCCCGGCAGCAGGCTCTCCCACTCCGGCCCCGACGCCAGAATTACCACCGAACCACCGGCCCGGACCGTCACCTCACCACGATGGTATTCACGCAGGCTCGCGCGCACCGTCCACCGACGCTCACCCGTGAACGATAGGGAGCGTATCGGTTTCGGGTCATCGGTCGGCGTCACCACCACCCGCACTGTCGCGCCGACGGCCATACGCAACGGATGCGTGGCCGCCCGATGCTCCCGCCATACACCCGCGACCGCGAAACCCACCCCCAGCAGCACGGCCGCCAGGGTCACAACCGCCACCACCCGCCACCGCTCGCTCCGATGCGCCATCGCCCACAGCAACGACACCCATAACCCGATGGCCAGCACCACCAGCCCACAGGCCAGCACCAGACCGACTACCCATCCGCCGGCGAGCGCCACAATTGTTGTGCCCCAACACAACAATGTCGCTGGCACCAACCGCGCATCGAGCACCGTCGGCTCCTGTCCCGGTTCGGCCTCGACCTGCTCATCTGCACCCCGCGCCGGGTCCGCCCGCACGGCACCCATCTCCTCGTCACCGCGGCGCCTCATACCGTCACCAGTTCCCGACGACGCGTGAGTCGGGGAGCTCGGCCATCAACGTCGCCCATGCGCTGCCGCCGGATTGCGGGTGCGCGACAAAGATGGTCGAGTGAGGTGAACCCGAACGGGGTAAGCCGCTCGAATCGGCTGATTATGTTGTACCGAGCCATGATTGAGCCAGCGGTGACCAGGCCGACGCCTGGCAGCGTGGCGAAGTCGACGGCGTCGCCCAGCTCCTCGTCGAGGTGTGCCATGTTCACCCGCACCGCGCCCATTTCCTCGGTGCCGACGCTCATACCATCACCTGGTTCCGAAGACGCGCCAGTCGAGCCGGGCCTATGCCATCGACCTCGCTGAGTTGTTCTATTTCGGTGAATCGGCCATTCGTGGTGCGCCAGGTGATGATTGCGCGGGCGGTGACCGGGCCGACGCCGGGTAGGGCGTCGAGATCGGATTCGGTCGCGGTGTTGAGATTGGTACGCCCGGATGTCGCTGGGGTAGGCGCCGATCCGGAGCGGGGCGCCTGAGCGCCGGGGATGCGATCGGCCGCGGTGATCGTGACGCTGCCCGGCTGTGGTGGTCCGGAATTCGGGCCGATAGCGCCGACGACCACCTGGTCGCCGTCTTGCAGACGCTGAGCCAGGTTGAGCCCGTTGATATCCGCGCCCTCTTTCGCGCCGCCTGCCGCCGCGATGGCGTCGGCGATTCGAGACCCGCCGGGCAACCTCTGGAGTCCGCTGTGATGCACGAACCCGACGACGCTGACCACCACTTCGGCGGTCACGACATTGTCTGGACCAGTAGCGGCCTGGGGCTCGCCAGCGGGTGCGGAAGTGGGTATCCCGCCCGAGACCGATGGGCGAGCAACCGAAGTCGTCCGCGCCACGGGTATCGGCGCTACCGACTGGGCGACGGGCTTTTCCCGCAGCACCACCACCGTCGCGATAACCACCGCCGCCAACCCCACCAAGGCCAGCGTCAGCACACCTCGTCGGCCCGGGTCGAGCCGAGCACCCCGAAACCGGTCGGGCACAAGCCGATCCCGCCATGTCGCAGCCCGCCCCGGCATATCCAACCAGCCAGGTGTACGCACCTCGCCGACCTCGTCCTCCCAATCCCCCGCGTCGGCATTCCTCCCCACGGAGTCCGCCGCTTCCGGCCGCAAGTGCTCCTCATCCCAACGCCCCGAGCTGCCCGGCTGCCCGGCGGTACCCGGGCGTCCGGCGTAATCCGACTCGTCGAACTGCTTGTTCCCACGCGAACTCGCGTAGACCGATCCCTTCGCACTCCCCGTGCCCGCAGTCCTGCTGGCGCCGACCCTGGTCGTCAGCGCGCAGAGTCGCCGCCGGGTTCGCTCGCGCTCGTCGTGTCGTGACATGCCATTGAACGTAATGACATTCGGCACCTAGAGACCTGCAACGACCAGGCCTTTCGATATGTCTGTGGATAACCGTCGCCCTGTGGAAAACGTTGCGATCAATCAGGTTTCGGACGCGACCACGGGTCGACACCATCCGGGCGTGAGGTATAAGCGAGATCAGACGGTGCGCATCACCGAGACGACCTTGCCGAGGACAACGGCCTCATCTCCGTCGATAACGTCGTAGGCGGGGTTGCGCGGCTCGAGATACACGTGGCCGTTGCGACGGCGATACACCTTGACGGTGGCCTCGTCGTCGATCATCGCGGCGACGATTTCACCCGAATGCGCCTCGTGCTGTTGACGGATCACCACGATATCGCCGTCGCAGATCGCCGCGTCGATCATCGAATCACCACGCACGCGCAGTCCGAAAACCGTGCCGCGCCCGACCAGCTGGCGCGAGATCGTCAGCATGTCATCGGTGTGCTGCTCGGCGAGGATCGGGCTGCCCGCGGCGATGTCGCCGATAACGGGCACACTGACCGAGTCATTGTTCGTTTCGCGCGGCGCGGACGCCGCCAGGAACATGCGCACATCGATCGGCCGTGATATAGACCTGCTGCGGCGCAGGAAGCCCTTCTCCTCCAAGCTCTTCAGATGCTTGGATACCGACGACGAGGAGCGTAGCCCGACCGCATCGCCGATCTCCCTATTGCTCGGCGGATACCCGTGCTTGAGCACGCAGTCCCGAATTACCCCGAGAATCTTCCGCTGTCGCTCCGGCAACACTGAAGTATCAGGAACCTCGAACCCATCCAACTCGTCATACCCGGTCACCGCGAAATAATAAGCGCCACAACCCCCAGCCCATCCTCCGACACCACCCGGCGAGTGGCACACATCCTGGAGAGTCCCTCTCACGATTCGCCGCATTACGGATTCGGAATTACCTCGGGTTGCGCGAGCCGCTGGATTGTTTCGGCGATGTCGACACTGTGTCGACCGAAGACAGTGTCGAAGTAGGCACGCAAGTACGTGCGTTGGAGGTCGATCGACCGCTGGGCGTCGATGGTGCCGACCGCTTTGGTTTTCGTGTCCGCCGCGAGTAGTCCGGCCGCAGCGACTTGGGGCAGGATCGCCTGCTGATCGCAGAAGGACATGTGCTCGGTCCCTGCCACTCGTAGCGGCAGTTTCAGCCCGGTGTTGTTCGTCCAGTACGGCTCCCAGCCGGGTTGACCGAACCAGGGTGAGGACTCACTGGCGAGCATCAGCAGGGGCCGGTCGGTCCCCTCGACGGCGACCGAACCCAGGACCGGGCCGTCCAGATTCACTCCGGCGGCAATGCGGGGGTCGTCGTGCATGGCTTGGATTGTGGTCGAACCGCCCAGCGAGTGACCGAACATCCCGACCTGCGACAGGTCGATGCTCTGGGCCAGACGTGTGGGCAGAACACGACCGGCGGCAGAGGGCTGCTGCGCGGCGATGGCGGCGAGTTGATCCAGCACGAACCGGGCATCGGCCACGCGTGTCGGCAGAAGCAGATCCCGCAGGACCTCCTGGGGGGAATCCAGCGGTACCACTGTGTGCTCCACCCGGCCGTCGGGGAACTCGACAGCAAACGCTTCGTGTGTGTGATTGAGCGCGACCACGATATAGCCGTGGCTGGCCAGGTCCTCGGTCTGGGCAGTACTCCAGCCGGTGGTGTCCCCCATTCCGGGGGAGTTGATCAGGACCGGGAACCTGCCCTGGTCGGAGCGGGCCGGCCGGTCGCGGTAGCTGTGGCTCGGTGCGAGCTCCCAACTGCTCTCGGGAACACCGAGTTCGGTGAGATAGGTGTGCTGGGCCTGCCTGCCACCGAGCGGCATCCAGGGGTCGACCGACGACGCGGGCGACGACTCGGGCGACGACTCGGCCGGGTACCAGACCTGGACCATCAACTCACGCCGGCGACCGCTGTCCCATGGGTCGACACGATTCGGGTCGACCATGTGTAATTCTGTGACGCCGACCGGATGCGGTCCGGTCGGAGCGGGAACCGAGACGGTCGAAGTGTCGTGCGACGCCACATCGGGTGATGCCGACACCACACCGGACGTACTCGCGAGGACCGCCAAAGCGGTCGCGGCGGTAATCGCGAATCGTCGTAAACGGCTGCGCACTATAACAACTCCCGTTGGTCGGTACCCGCCGCCGCGGAACGACGGTGGTGCAGAGCTTCTGGGCGGCTTACGCGGGAAGCGTATACGGTTCGTCGGTGGCGCCCAGCCCCACGGCATCGGGGTCTCTTCGCGATCACGACGTGCCGTGAAGTCCGTGTTCGAGTAGGTCGAAGACGGCGTCGAGGGCCGCGCGGGGGTCCGCCTCGTCGCTGAGAAATTGGGGAATCTCCAGGACATAGCGTGCGACGGCGCGGGCGGTGAGGTCGTCGGCGTCCCGGCCGAGTTCGGTAGCGATGGCCTCTGCCAGGGGTGTTTCGCAGCGGATCCACAGTTTACGCGAGTGGTCGCGTAGGTCCGGGGTGTTCATGATCAGTTCGGTGCGCCTGCGAATCTCTGGTGTGGGGTCTGTCAGAAAGGGGCCGCGGTTGGACATGAACTCGCGCAGCGCGGACATCACCGACATTCCGGCGGGACGTTCACGCACAGCGGCCAGCAGGCTTTCGCGGCGTTCGACGCCGCCGTCGAAGATCAGAGCTTCCTTGCCGTCCGGGACGTGCTTGAACACCGTTGGCACTGAGATATCTACCGCGTCGGCGATCTCCTTGACGCTGACCTGCTCGTAACTCCGCTCCAAGAACAGTCGCAGCGCAGCGTCGGCCAATGCCTGGCGAGTCTGCGCGTTCTTGCGTTCCCGGCGTCCCAGTGGCTCAACAGTCATGCCACCATCATAACAATTAACTTAAGGCAGTAAAACCCTTAACTCGATTGCGTTTTTTACTGAGTTTGTGTTTTCCTGGGTGGAGTTCTAGGCGCGACTGAGTTATACGGAGGGACGCTCGAGATGAACGACAACGAAAACGAGACACCGGTACTGATCGTCGGCGGAAGCCTCGTCGGCCTGTCTGCCGCGGCTTTCCTCGCCTGGCACGGCGTACCGGTCGTGGTGATCGACAAGCACCTCGGTAGCTCGCCGCATCCCCGGGCCATCGGCTTCACCACCCGTACCGTGGAGCACTTCCGACAGGTCGGGGTCGAAGTTCCTGCCTCGCTTCAGGGTATGAAGCCCCCTCGGCGAGCTCGAGTGGAGAGCCTGACCGGCACCTGGTTCGAGGAGTACCCGTGGACGCCCGGAGGCAAGGGCAGCTACGGCGCCGAAGATTCCCCAGTGCACGCGATTGCCATCACTCAGGATCGGCTCGAACCCATCCTGCGCGAGCGGGCTCGCGAGCTGGGCGCGCAACTGCGCCTGGGTACCGAACTGCTCGACCTGACCCAGGACCGCGACGGCGTGACAGCCAGACTGCGCCGCCGCGAGGACGGCCGCGAATACCAGCTGCGCGCACAGTATGTGGTGGCCGCGGACGGCGCGATCAGCCCCGTGCGCGCGGCTCTAGGCATCGGCCGCCACGGAGTGGGCCCGCTGTCGGTGCAGCGCAGCATCCTGTTCCGGGCCTCCCTCGATGAGTACCTGCAGCACGGTGTGGTTCAGTTCGAGATCGAACAGCCCGGATTGCGGGCATTTCTGACGACCTACTCCGACGGCCGGTGGGTGCTCATGCTGAGCGACGACGTCGAGCGCGCCGCCGACGAACAGATCCAGGTCGTACAACGCGCACTCGGCTGCACCGATATCCCCATCGAACTGGTGACCACCGGCCGATGGGAGCTTGCCGCGTTGATCGCCGACCGCTTCTCGGTCCGACGGGTGTTCCTCGCAGGAGATGCGGCCCACCAATTGCCGCCCAACCGTGGCGGTTTCGGAGCCAACACTGGTATCGACGACGCCCACAATCTGGCCTGGAAACTGGCGGCAGTGCTGTCCGGCAAGTCGCAGCCCCGGCTGCTGGACACCTACGATGCCGAACGCCGACCGATCGCCGACCTGCGACACGACCAGCTCTTCGCCCGCGCCGACTACAAGGCCTACCTCGCAACCCCACAGTCGGATGTGCCAGTCCTCGACGACGCCTCCATAGAACTCGGGCAGCTCTACCGGTCGGCAGCTGTGCTGGGTGCGGGCGCGGACCTCCCGCCAGCGCAGCGCCCCGGCCAATGGGCCGGTCAGCCCGGCACCCGCGCCCCGCATTTGTGGATCACGGTCGACGACAGGGAATGCTCGACATTGGACCTGTTTCAACGTGACTGGGTGTTGCTGTCCGAAGACGACCGATGGGCTGCCGCAGCGACCCGCGTCGCGGATCAGTTGGGCATCCCTGTCGCCTTCATCGGCATCGGTACCGACACGAAACCGGCGGAAGCCAACGCCTTCCGGACCGCGTACGGGATAGAGCCCGACGGGGCCACTCTCGTTCGCCCCGACGGATACATCGCCTGGCGCTCAGTCACCGTCTCAGCCGATCCCACCCAAGCTCTGGCCACCGCGCTCAACGCCATTGCCGTTCCCACTCACACTGCCGAAGCAGCAGCAATCGAGGCCTGATCATGACCGAAACTACACTCGAACAACGTATCCGCCGCCTCGAAGACCTCGAAGCGATCCGTGATCTCACCGCCCGCTACGCCGACGCCATCAACAAAGGATGGAACGGCATTGGAAAGGGTTGCGATCATCCCCAAACAATCGCGTCGCGGACGTAAGTCAGCCACAGCCACCGGGAACCACGAGAACACCCACGGCACCGACACCGAGATGGACGCCGAGCGCCGGGCCGAATTCGGCGATGACGAGTTCGCGGATTCCCGGGATGAGGTCGCGGAGTTGGGTGGCGAGTGTGGTCGCGGCTTCTTCGGCGCCGAGATGCTGGACGGCTACCGCGGCGCCGTCTTCGCCCGCCGCGTCGACCGCTGCCGCAACGAGTTTCGCGTAGGCCTTGGAACGGGTGCGGACCTTCTCACGCAGTTCCAGCCGACCTTCGACAATCTGCAGCAGCGGTTTGGTGACCAGCTCGCTGCCGAAGAAGGCGGCGGCACTGGACAATCGGCCGCCCCGGCGCAGTTGCTCGGTACGGTTCACCAGGATGAACGCACGCGATCGGCTCGCCGCCGCGACGGCGGTTTCATAGACGATGTCGAGGGCGGCGCCGGTGATCGCGCGCCGGGCCGCCGCCAGAACCGGAAAGCCGGTGGCCAGGCCCGCGCCGAGCGAGTCGACCAGCCGGACGCGCTCCCCGGCGTCCATATCGCGGACCGCCTGCCTGCCCGCCTCCCAGGTGCCGGAGAGTTGACGTGAAAGATGCACCGCGACAACACCATCGCCGCCACTGCGATCGAGCGCCCGCTCATAGGCCACGCGCAACTCGCCCGGCGAGGCCGCCGAGGTCGTCACCGTATCCGCGCTGTAGTCGATGTCGATGGGGTCGATACCTTCGCGGATCGTGCGATCGCCGACCAGCACGTGCAGTGGTACGACGGCAATGTGCAGCTCGCCTACGAGCTCGGCGGGCAGGCTGGCCGACGAATCGGTGACGACCACAATGGCCACGGACTACCGAACCTCCTGCAGGGTCTTCACCATGGCATTGGCTACCGCGGAGTGCCCGGCCCAGCCCCAGTGGATGCCGTCGGGGTTCGCGTCGCCGGAGAAGATGTTGTCGCGCACCGCCTCACCGAGATCGACCAGCGGCACCGAGGTGCGACCGGACCATTCGCGCAGCGCCTTCACCGCACGTTCACGCCCCGAGTGCACGCGCCCGTATGCCGCGCAGTTGTGCACCGAAGGCAGCACCGCGACGACCGGAAGGCCGGGACGCAACTGCGCCAACGCTTCCCGCGACTGCTCCAGGTAGTCGACGCTCACCTTCGGCGGCAACGCCACCGGGCGCCCGAGCCGCGCAAGTTTCGGTTGCAGCCAGTTATAGGTGGCGCGTACCCCTCGACGTAACACGGGCGGCCGGACATAGCGAATGAGCTCACGCAGCGCGGTCGGCAGCGGCGAGGGCAGCGTGTCCATACCGCCGACCGCGAAAACCACCGCGCCGGCGCGCGGTACCACCGCCCAGATCCTTGGATCGCCGATCAACGCCCAGTACGCGTCGCGGCAGGTCCAGCCGATCCGGCCGACCAGCTCGACATCCCAATCGAGCTCGGCCGCAACAAGGTTCGGCCAGATCTGCGGATGATCGGCGGGCAGCCCGCCCTTCGGGCCGAAGTAGGACAGCGAATCCGCGATGACAAGCAGCACCGGTCGCGCGGATTGCTCCAGCTCTCCCCGGGCAGCCGCGGCGTTGACGGATTCGATCGCGCCTTCCGACGCACCTGCGGCACCGGATTCGGTCACCGAAACCTCGGCATCGCTTGCCGAACCACCGGACTCAGCGGAGCTTCCCGTCGACCCGGCCGCCACTTCGGGTGCCGAAGCTTCGGACACGGTATGGCCGACAACAGATTCAGCCGCACCACCGGCAGACTCGGCACTGCCGCCCGCAACTACCGGCTCGGCAGCCTCGTCAACCGAACCGGCCGACTCGTCCCCATCCGCAAGCACCGACTGCGCGGTCGCGCCGACGGACTCGCTCGGTTCCAGGGACTCTCCGGCAACACCGGCGACGGCACCCGCCGATTCGACAGATTGCGCTGCGACAGAACCGGTCTCACCGACGGCATCTACCGCACCCGAAGACTCTCCATCGCCCCCAGCACGAACGCCGGAATCAGCCACGCCCTCAGCAGAATCAGAAGCAACCTCAGATCCCGCAACAGCGGAAGCGGACTCGTCCGTCCCGCGTTCTCCCGAAGGTTCTCCCGCGCGACCGGAAGGCACATCACCACCGCTGGAGACCGCGTCGGCCACGGACTCGGTAGCGCCGGGGGCGGATTCCGCTGCGGGCAGGGCGGACTCGCCGCCACCCGCAGCACCGGGCTCGACTGATTCGGCGACCGGTTCGACAGGCTTCTTGACCGGAGGGGGTCCGAAAAGCGCATCCGGCATCGACCGTTCAGGCTTGGCCGATACACGCCGGAACAGTTCGTCCGGAACCTGCCGAATCGGATCTTCAGAGGACATCGGGGGCCACCTTCGCCGCTGCGTTCCACACATCCAGGCGCCAACCGGGCTGATCAATGCTCGGACCGTGGCTGCTCAGCTGCACCCAACTGGTGTTGGCCAATCCCCCAAGGGCTGGCCAGTTCTGCGGCGGCAGGTCGAGCAGCGCAGCCGTGAGGGCGGCGATCAGCCCGCCGTGCGCCACCAGGATGATAGTCCGGCCCGGCCAATCCTGCCGGTCGGCGAACAGTTCCTCGACCACAGGCCGCGATCGCGCACCGACCTCGAGCTTGCTCTCGCCACCGGGCGGGGTGTAGCTCGCGTCCAATCGCCAGGCCACTCGCGCGCCGGGGTAGTCGGCGTCGACATCGAGGTGGGTGAGCCCCTCCCAGTCGCCGAGGTCGGTTTCCCGCAGTCGCGTATCCGTCACGACCGGCACCGACGTGTGTTCACCCAGCGCGGAGGCGGTATCGAAGGCGCGCCGTAGATCCGAGGAGATAATGGCGATCGCATTACGCGAGACCAGTTCGCGGGCAGCCTCTTTCGCCTGGCGACGACCGAGTTCGGTGAGATCGGTGTCGATCTGGCCCTGCATCCGGTCGGTAGCGTTCCATTCGGTCTGCCCGTGCCGCAAGAGGATCAGAGTGCGGACGCCGGCATATCTACTCACTCGACGCTATCTCCGGCCTCGCCGTTCACCACCGCGGCAGCACCGAGGCCCTCCACCGGAACCACCGGACAATCCTTCCAGAGCCGTTCCAGCGCATAGAAATTGCGCTCGTCGTTGTGCTGGATGTGCACAACCACGTCGACGTAGTCGAGCAGCGCCCAGCGCCCTTCGCGGGTACCCTCGCGTCGCACCGGCTTGTGCCCGGCCTCGCGCAGCTTGTCCTCGATATTGTCGACGATGGCGTTCACCTGACGCTCGTTCGGCGCGGACGCGATCACGAAGCAGTCGGTAATCACCAACTGCTCGGAAACGTCGAGCACCACGACATCGGTCGCCAGCTTCTCGTCCGCCGCGCGCGCTGCGACCACCGCCACCTCGATGGCCTCGACAGACGCACTCATCCCTTTACCTCGCTGCGCTCGCTCACGCTCAGCTACCTTCCGCTCCGGCGGGCACGTAAAGGTGCCGCTTCGATATGTACTGGACCACCCCGTCGGGGACGAGGTACCACACGGGCCGATTCTCGGCCGCGCGGCGACGGCATTCGCTCGACGAGATCGCCAAGGCCGGGATCTCGATCATGGTCACCGCGTCGACCGGCAGGTCGCGCAAGTGTTCTGCGAGATGGTCGGCATTCAGTTCGTACCCCGGTCGGCTCACCCCGACGAACTTCGCCAGTTCGAACAATTCGGCCCAATCCTGCCATGTCAGGATGTTGGACAGCGCATCCGCTCCGGTGATGAAGTACAGCTCGGCGTCGGGATGCTTGCTGCGCATCTCGCGCAGGGTGTCCACCGTGTAGGTGACCTTGCCGCGGTCGATATCCGCCCGGCTCACCGAAAACCGGGGGTTGGAGGCGGTCGCGATCACGGTCATCAGGTAGCGGTCCTCGGCAGGGCTGACCTGTTTATCCGCTTTCTGCCACGGCTGCCCGGTTGGTACGAAGATCACTTCATCCAGGTCGAACCGATTGGCGACCTCGCTGGCGGCGACCAGGTGACCGTGATGGATGGGATCGAACGTCCCACCCATCACCCCCAGCTTGCGTCGGCGCCGACCTGTCTCGTGCATGAGTGCCGAGCTTAACGGGTCGGGCCCGGCGCGACCGGGTCGGCAACCGCCACGACGTCAACTGCTGAGGACTGCCCGCAGACCTGGCCGCAGTACACCGTCGAGCGCCGACCACGGGACCGTGATGTCGATATAGCCCATCGCGTGCGACGCGATCTCGCCGAGATAGACCCGCATACCATCGGGGACCGCCACCCAACGCTCGAAGTTCTCCACCTTCGGTTCGATGTTCTGCTTGGTGTAGGTGTTCGTGCCGACGCGCGTCTTCGGTATCAGCAGCGCGGCCTGTGCCGAGAGCGCGTCCAGCCCCTGCTGCAGATCGGTGAACACATCCGCGAGCGCCAGCGGCCGACCGGTCTCGATCTCGGTGACATGCGTGGCCTTATAGGTGGTCGGATGCAGCCAGCCGGCGTCGACCTCGATACCGAGCACACCGCTGAGCACATGGGCGCCGATGCGGGTGACCTCGCTGCGGAATCCGGTGACCTTGTAGTCCGGGCCGGCCTGCTGAATGAATTTGTCCGCCTCGGCGTGCATGCCGTCGTTGAATTCGGTGCGCGCGTCGGCCTTACCGCCCGCCACCTGTGGCAGGTCGACGCCATACCCCTCACCTTCCAGCCGCACCGTGGTCACGGTGAAACCCCAGGTCGAGTCGGGCGCGGGCGCTGCCGAAACGGATGTGGGCGAGAGCGTCGCCGTGGCCGCCCTGTCATCGGACCCGCATGCCGCGACGACGGCTACCAGGACCGCGGCCAAGAGCCCGGCGGCAGTCTTCTTCATTCGCGCTACCTCCCCATTGGATGCCGGTAACAGCCTAGTGATGCGGTTCGGCGACGCCCCGGAATACCGGCCTTCAGCCCGGCCGGTGCGCCGGCGGCGTCGAGCGGCCGCGCTGATCGTCATCATCCTGCCGCATATCCGCGAGCTGACTGCGCGTGTGCACGAGTTCGTTCGCTATCTCGGTCGATGGCGCGGTGACGGCAAGCTGCTCCAGTTCGGCGAGCAATGCGCCCATGGTCGTCAACCACGGCCGATCGTCGGCATCCGCGCCAAGACTCCACCGCTGCGCCCAGGCGGCCGAGCGCAGGCATCTGGCCCGCGCGCCGACCCGACCCAGCGTTCCCCACAACCGCGCGGCACGCAGATAGGCGACCAGCGCCTGCGCGTCCTCGTCGCAGTTGTCCAGCGCGATGGCCGCCGCCCAGATCAGGTCGGCTCGCAACTCGACGCGGCTCGGATCCTCACGCACCAAACGCGCCCCCTCGGCGAATTGTTGTGCCGCGGCACGGAAACGGCCGAGTCTGCGCAGCGATTGCGCGTATTGGCCACGAACCACGGCCATTTCGGCTGCCGGGTAGGGTGTCTTCCCGGCCATGATCGGCGGCTCGAACACGGCGACAGCGGCCTCGTCGCGACCGGCGCGGTGCAGGGCGCGCGCCGCGACGAAGGACAGGTGCACGGCGTCGGCGTCGGAGATCGGCTCCCATCGTGCGGCGGCGTTCATTGCCGCGACGGCCAATTCGAGCTCACGGCCCGGCTGACCGGAAATCACCATGACCAGCTGAGAGCTCAGGCGGGCCAGTTGTTCGGCGGGTAGAACGGACGCTCCGATCGAAAGTGCCTGCCGCAGATGCTGTTCGGCGTCCGCGGGCCGGTAGAGCAGTCGCGCGGCGGCCAGGTCGGCATATCGTTGTGCCTCGATACCATTCTCATCCCCCGCCGAGTATCCATCCCCCACCGATTCGCCACCCGGCATGCCCTGCCCCATGGCGAGCGATCCTGGTTGCGGGGGCCAATGGTTCGCTTAAAGGATTCTAATGATCCTCGCGCAGTAGTGGACTCAGCACAGCGGTGGACTCACACGGGAAGCAGCCGGGAAACCACGGCTGTCAGCTGTTTGGCCGAGCGGCATTCGTGCATCTCGATCACCTGCCCGTACTTGTCGGCGGCGGAATCGCCCGAACCCCAATTGGTGCGCATCTCGGGGTTCAGCCAGTGCGCGTGCTTGGCGGTGCGCACCAGCGACCGCAGCGTATCCAGTTCCGGGTCACGATAATTGGTGCGCGCGTCACCGAGGACCAACAGAGAGCTGCGGGCGGTGACCGCGTCGGGCCAGTTCCGCGCGAAGCCGGCCAGGGCGCTGCCATAGTCGGAATGCCCATCGGCGCTGACGACGTTCGACTCGATGAGGATTCGAGACATCGCGTCGTCGAGTTGGGTTCGTGGATCGAAGAATTGAGTCACCTCGTCGGTCTGGTCCACGAACGCGAAGATCCGCACCCGCGAGAACTGTTCACGCAGAGCGCTGACCATCAGCAGGGTGAAGTTACTGAACCCGGCCACCGAACCGGAGACATCGCACAGCAGCACCAGTTCCGGGCGGCCCGGCCGGGGTTTGCGATTCACCAGGTCGATCGGCACGCCGCCGGTCGACATCGACTTACGCAGCGTTTTGCGCAAATCGATCTCGCCACGGCGAGAATGCCTGCGCCGCACCGCAAGCCTGGACGCGAGAATCCGAGCGAGTCGTTGGGTGCCGCGCCGCATCTCGGCCAGTTCGGTCGCCGAAGCGCGCAGGAAGTCGACATCCTCCACCTGCTTCTTGACGCTGTAGCTCGCCACCCGTTCGCGGCCGATCTGTTCGGCGGCTCGCCTGCGGGTCTCGGACTCCACGCTGACCCGAAAGTCATCGATGCGTTGCCGGGCGGCTCGGCGGGCGATCTCGATATCGAAGTCGCTGGTATCGGGTCCGGCGGCCAGACCGGCAAGAATCCTGGCCAGTAGTGTTTGCGGCTGAACGTCTTTCAGCGCCTTATACGCCGAGAATGACGGACCACGGGAGGACTGGTACTGGCCGAGCTGCTCGACGATTTGACCCGCGAGCATATCCAGCCGCGCCGTGCTCTCCTCGGTCAGCAATTCGGCGAGCAACTCGCGCAACGCCTGGATGTCGACCTCACCGGTTGGTGTGCGCGGGATCTCGACATCATCGACGGCCCCGCTGCGCTCCCCCAGCGCGGCTGGGAACCATAGATCGAACAGTCCGTCGAAGGTGGCGCGATGGGTGGTCCTGCGTAGCAGCGCACACGCCAAGCCCTCGCGCACCACATCTCGGTCCAGTAGATTCAGGACGGTCACCACCCGGCCCGCGTCGACGGTCTCCGATGGACCCACCGGAATGCCGTGGGCACGTAGCGCTTCGACGAAACCCACCAGATGCCCCGCGATGCCGTGCTCGGCACTGAATTCGGTGGGTACCGATCCCGCCGTCATCGCTCAGGCCAGCTTCAGCTCGGCCAGTGCGCGCTGGTGGTCGCTCTGATGTTTGAGCACCACACCGAGGGTGGCGCGGACGGTCGTATCGTCGAGATCCTTCAGGCCGAGTGCGAGCAGCGTGCGACCCCAGTCGATGGATTCGGCGACCGACGGCAGTTTCTTCAGCTGCATGCCGCGCAGCACGTGCACGATCCGCACCAACTGCGCGGCAACCGCTTCCGACAGCTCGGGGACCCGGCTGGCCAGGATTCGACGCTCCAGTTCCTCGTCGGGAAAGTCGAGATGCAGGTAGAGGCAGCGACGCTTGAGCGCTTCCGACAGCTCGCGAGTCGCATTGGAGGTCAACACCACGAACGGCTTGCGTTCGGCGGTAATCGTGCCCAATTCCGGGACGGTGACGGCGAAATCGCTGAGCACCTCGAGCAGCAGACCCTCGATCTCGACGTCGGCCTTATCGGTCTCATCGATGAGCAGCACCGTCGGATCGGTACGCCGGATCGCGGTCAGCAAGGGCCGCGAGAGCAGGAACTCCTCGGTGAAGACATCTGATTTCGTTTCCTCCCAGTCATTCTCGGAGGACGCCTGGATACGCAGGATCTGCTTGGCGTGATTCCACTCGTAGAGCGCGCGGGCCTCATCGACGCCCTCATAGCACTGTAGCCGCACTAACTCGGCGTCGGAGGTCTGTGCCACCGCGCGGGCCAGCTCGGTCTTGCCGACACCGGCGGGCCCCTCGATGAGCAACGGCTTACCCAGCCGGTCGGCGAGGAACACCGAAGTGGCCGTGGCCTTATCGGCGAGGTAGCCGGTGGTCGCCAGCCGTTCGATCACATCGTCGACCGACGTGAAAATTGGCTGTTGCGCTGCATCGGCCACTATGAAGTCCTTCCTAACCAAAGTTCTAAACCGGCCGAACCTGGCCGTCGCCCCACACGATCCATTTGGTGGAGGTCAATTCCGGCAACGCCATCGGGCCGCGGGCGTGCAGTTTCTGCGTGGAGATACCGATCTCGGCACCGAAGCCGAACTGCTCGCCGTCGGTGAACGCGGTGGACGCGTTGACCAGCACAGCGGCCGCGTCGACCCGGCTGGTGAATTCGCGCGCCGCGGCCAGCTCACCGGTAATGATGGCCTCGGTGTGGCCGGTGCCCCAGGTATTGATGTGCTCGACGGCGGCGTCGAGATCGTCGACCACCCGCAGCGCGATATCGAGGGTGAGGTACTCCTCGCCCCAATCCTTATCATCGGCCGGTACCAATCCGGGCAGGTCGCCGTGCACCGTGACGCCGTGCCGTTGCAGTGCCTCGATCAGGCGTGGGACCGCGACGGTGGCGATCGCGTCGTCGATGAGCACCGTCTCGGCCGCGTTGCACACGCTCGGACGGCGGGTCTTGGCGTTGATCAGGATGCTCTCGGCCATGTCGAGGTCGGCGGCGGTGTGCACGTAGACGTGGCAGTTGCCGGTGCCGGTCTCGATGGTCGGCACCGTCGCGTCGCGGACGACCGCATTGATCAGCCCGGCGCCGCCGCGCGGAATGACCACATCGACCAGGCCGCGAGCCTGAATCAGGTGGGTCACGCTGGAGCGGTCGGCGCTCGGCAACAGTTGCACGGCGTCTTCCGGGAGGTCTTGTGCGGCAAGCGCTTCCCGCAGTACCGCGACCAGGGCGGCGTTGGAATGCGCGGCCGAGGACGAACCGCGCAGCAGCACGGCGTTGCCGGATTTCAATGCCAGGCCGAACGCGTCGACAGTGACATTCGGCCGTGCCTCGTACACCATGCCGACCACGCCGAGCGGGACCCGGGTCTGCTTGATCTCGAGCCCATTGGGCAGTGTCGAGCCGCGCACCACGGTTCCGATCGGGTCCGGCAGACCGGCCACCTGACGCAACCCGGAGGCGATGCCGTCGATCCGGTGCTTGTTCAGCCGCAACCGGTCGAGCAGTGACTCCTCGACACCGGCCGACTTCGCCGCGAGCAGATCCTCGACATTGGCGTCGATCACCCGGTCCGCGGCGGCGAGCAGGGCATCGGCCGCGCCATGCAGCGCGGCGTCCTTGCGGGCGGTGGTGAGCCGAGCCAGCACCCGCGACGCCACGCGAGCCTTGCGCGCGGCCTCATGTACCAGCTCGCGGGTATTTTGCTCGGTCGTCGCACCTGACGTCATGGGTTACAGCCTACGCACCCGATACGGCACCGGTTCCACCCGCTCGGGCGGCGCTGCCACCGTCAAAGGGGACATCAGCGGCGGTGTATTCGAGGCCATCCGCACCGCATCCGACACCGAACCGGCAGCGGATACCCGGACATCACTCCCGCGGCTCGATATTCATTCGGCCGCCGCGCCCGGCACCGCGATGGCACCAGTTGCCACGATATCCGGCGGGCCAGAGCTACCGTCCGAGGTGTGATCACCGATCCCAGCAAGCCAACCATCGTCGTGCTCGGCAGCATCAATATGGACCTGGTGACCACCACCGAGCACCGCCCGCAGCCCGGCGAAACCGTGCTCGGCACCGGTTTCACCATGGTCCCGGGCGGAAAGGGCGCCAATCAGGCGATTGCCGCGCAACGGGCCGGCGGGCGCGTGGAATTCCTCGGCGCCGTCGGTGACGACGTATTCGCCGGTGAACTGCGTGGCGTGCTGCGCGATTCGGGTGTCGCCATCGGGCGGCTGCGCACCGTGACGGGCCCGAGCGGAATCGCCGCGATCGTCGTCGATTCCAGTGGCGAGAACAGCATCATCGTCGTCGGCGGGGCCAACGCCACCATGACCGCGCTCACCGATGACGACCTGGCCGTCATCGCGTCCGCCGATATTCTGCTGTGCCAGTTGGAGATTCCGGTCGGCGCTGTCGCGGCGGCGGTTACCCATGCCAGCGCGAACGCTACCGTCGTCATGCTCAATCCGTCTCCGGCACAACATCTTCCGTCCGACCTGTGGGCGCACGTCGACGTGGCCGTGGTCAACTCGGGCGAAGCGAAAGACCTCGGCCACGACCTCGACCCGGTAGCCCATTTGGTGGTCACCCACGGCGCGGCAGGCGCCCACTATCGCGGCCCCGGCGGCCGGGAACTATCGCAACCGAGCCCACAGGTCGATGTTGTCGACACCACCGGCGCGGGCGACACCTTCACCGGCGCCCTCGCCACCGCTTGGCATCGCGGCCCCGAACAGGCGTTGGCCTGGGCGAGCACGGCGGGCGCACTCGCCACAACCAGGTTGGGTGCCAGCACATCGATCCCCACCCATGAACAGATCACGGCGGCCATCGAGCACGGCGACTAGGTTCATCGGCCGAGTGCCGCTCACCTGTTGAGCGCCCGAATCCCATGCACAGCCACGTGCGCTCGCTGGGATCGTCGGTGTCGGCGTCCCATCCGTCGGCGATGGCGATCACTCCGTCACGACCGGCGAGGACGCGACGCGATGCCGGTGTCGGCGGGCTCTGGGTGCCGGAAAAACGCAGTGCGGTCGCTGGGCCGCGGATCTAGCGTTAAGGGGTCGAATCAATCGAGGTAAGGATGTTCCACAATGTTTCCCGTCGAGCTGCGCGGTACCCGGGCGCAGACACTGATGTGGGCCGATGAGCACGAGGTCGATCAGGCCGCGTTGCGGCAACTGCGGAATATCGCACAGTTGCCATGGGTGCACGGCGTCCGCGTGATGCCGGATGTGCACCTCGGCAAGGGCGCGACGGTCGGGTCGGTGATCGCGATGCGGGACGCGGTCGCGCCCGCCGCGGTCGGGGTGGATATAGGTTGCGGGATGGAGAGCGTGAAGACCGATCTCACCGCCGCCGATCTGCCCGATAGCCTGCATTCGCTGCGCTCGCGCATCGAGGCGGCGGTACCGGTCGGGTTTCAGGCGCACAAGAATGCGGTCGATGTGGTGAAGCTGGGCGCGCAGTTCACCGCGACGCATGGGGATCTAGCACGGCACAAGACCGGCTGGAACCGGTTCTGGTCGGCGTTCGGCACGCTGGATACGGGCGTGCAGGCGCTGGAGTCCAAGGCCCGCAAGCAGATCGGATCACTCGGCGGCGGAAACCACTTCATCGAGGTGTGCCTCGACGAGCACGACTCGGTATGGATTCTGCTGCATTCCGGGAGCCGGAATATCGGCAAGGAACTCGCCGAACGGCATATGGCGGTGGCGCGAGTACTGCCGCACAACTCCGATCTGCCGGATCGCGATCTGGCCGTATTCCTGGCAGACACACCGGAAATGGCGGCCTACCGACACGATCTGGACTGGGCGCAGGAGTACGCCGCGCGTAATCGCGCGGTGATGCTTTCGCTGGTCTGCCGTGCGATGCGGGACGAATTCGCCGAGCGCGACGTGCATTTCGATCAGCCGATCTCGTGTCACCACAACTATGTCGCCGAGGAGATGATCGACGACCTGCCGATGTTGGTGACCCGTAAGGGTGCGGTGCGTGCCGGGGCCGGCGACCTCGCGCTGATCCCTGGTTCGATGGGCACCCGCTCATATGTGGTGCGTGGCAAGGGAAATCCGGCCTCGTTCCAGTCCGCGTCGCACGGCGCGGGCCGCCGGATGAGCCGCAACGCCGCGAAGAAGCAGTTCACCGTGGCCGACCTGATCGCGCAGACCGAGGGCGTCGAATCCCGCAAGGACGCCGGCGTGGTCGACGAGATCCCGGCCGCCTACAAGGATATCGACGAGGTTATCGCCGCTCAGGCGGATCTGGTCGACATCGTCACCACCCTGCGTCAGGTGCTCTGCGTCAAGGGCTGATACCCACTCCCCGCGCGGCTGCGGGTATCAGCGCCGCCGGACGGTAGCGGCGATACCCGCGCCGACCAGCAGCAAACCGGTGACGAGGGCGAAGCCGTTCATCAGCCAGGCGTGCAACGCCTGGTGCATTTGGTCCGACATGCGCGGCAGGTCTTCGACGAAACGCCAGGTGTCGTCGGGAAAGGTGATATGGGCGATACCGGGAATGAGGCCCCAGACCAGACCCGCGATAACCGTGCCCGCGGGCGAATAACCTGCCAGCGTCGCGACCAAGAACAACAACAGCGCGCCGCCGACCATTTGGGAGGTCGAACTCCATCGGGCGCCGGCGTCGCCCATGATGAACCACTGCCTGGCGTCCAGCGCGCCGTTGGCGGCAAGCCCGATGCCGATCGGGGTGACCACCAAGCCGATCAGCGTGCCGACAAGCGTGCGCGAGCCGGAGCCCGCAGTGCGGAACTGTGCGCCCGGCGGCGACCATGCCGGCGGTGGCGGATAGCTACTTGTCATGATGTGCCTCCTGCGCGGTACCGCGATACCGAGGGAATGGTCTCACCATATTGGCCGTCGCCCGGGGTGATTTCGCGTTTTATGAGAAACCGGCGCCGAACAGTTCGGTGTGGCGTGGCTGTCACCGATCGCGGCGGCCCGATTCGCTGTCGGTGTCATCGGGCACGATGGAGCCCATGACCACGGCGGCAGGCAGTCAAGCGATCGACCTCACCGCACCCGACCTGCGGGAGCGTGCGGAAGAACTGTTGGGCGACCTCGCGGGCCCGCGGGCGCGGCTGCGTGAGGACCAGTGGACGGCGATAGAGGCACTGGTGGTGCGGCGGCGCCGGGCACTGGTGGTGCAGCGCACCGGCTGGGGCAAGTCGGCGGTGTATTTCATCGCGGCCAAGCTGTTGCGCCGAGCCGGTCGCGGACCGACGGTGATCGTGTCGCCACTGCTGGCGCTGATGCGTAACCAGGTCGCCGCCGCGCAACGCGCGGGAGTTGTTGCGGCGACCATCAATTCGGGAAATGCCACCGAGTGGGATGAGATCCACGATCGGGTCGCGGCGGGCGCGGTCGATGTCTTGCTCGTCAGCCCGGAGCGGCTGAACAACCCGGACTTCCGCGACCAGGTGCTGCCGAAACTCGCCGCCGACGCAGGACTCATCGTGATCGACGAGGCACATTGCGTATCGGACTGGGGTCACGACTTCCGGCCCGATTATCGCCGGATCCGCACGTTGATCGCCGATCTCGGGTCCGATGTGCCGGTGCTCGCCACCACCGCGACGGCGAACGATCGGGTGGTCACCGATGTCGCCACGCAGATCGGCACTGACACCCTGGTGTTGCGCGGGACGCTGGATCGCGAGTCGCTGCATCTGTCGGTGGTGCGCTTCGATGACGCGGTCGAACGCACGGCGTGGCTCAATGGCCATCTCCGCACTCTGCCCGGCTCTGGCATCATCTACACGCTCACCGTCGCCGCCGCCCACGATCTCGCCGATGTGCTGAATTCGCACGGACACAACGTCGCCGCGTATACCGGGCAGACCGACACGGCCGAACGCGAAGCGCTCGAGACCGCACTGTTGAACAACGAGGTGAAGGCGCTCGTCGCCACCTCCGCTCTCGGCATGGGTTTCGACAAACCCGATTTGGGTTTCGTGGTGCACATCGGTGCGCCGTCCTCCCCGATCGCCTACTACCAGCAGGTCGGTCGCGCGGGCCGCGGCACCGACCGGGCCGAGGTGCTGCTGTTACCCGGCCCCGAGGATGCCAGGATCTGGAGTTACTTTGCCTCCGTTGCCTTTCCACGCGAACACATCGTGAGCGCCGTGCTGGCGGCACTCGACTTCGATAGGGCCCTGTCGACCGCGGCGCTCGAGCCGCTGGTCGAGCTGAATCGCTCCCGGCTGGAGATGGTGCTCAAGGTGCTCGACGTGGACGGTGCGGTGCGTCGGGTCCGTGGCGGCTGGATCGCCACCGGCCAGGAGTGGACCTATGACACCGAACGCTATGAACGCCTGGCCGCCGCCCGCGAGGTCGAACAGCAGGCGATGGTCGACTACCAGTCCACCACCGGCTGCCGGATGCAATTCCTCCGCCGCCAGCTCGACGACCCCGGATTGCCCGCGCTGGATGGTAATTCGCCCGGCTGCGGGCGGTGCGACAACTGCACCGGCATCCGCACCGACGTCGCGGTCGACGGGCAGGTGCTCGCCGCCACCCGCGCCCGCCTCGATCGTCCCGGCCTCGACTTGGCGCCGCGCAAACAATGGCCGACGGGTATGGCGAAACTCGGAATCTCGTTGTCCGGCAAGATCACCTCCGGCGCTGAAACCGGGCGCGTGCTCGGCAGGCTCACCGACCTCGGCTGGGGTCAACGGTTGCGCGCCCTGCTCGACGCTCCCGACGATCCCGTTCCGGACGCGGTTTTCGATGCCTGCGTCGCGGTACTTCGCGACTGGAATTGGACAACCCGCCCGACCTCGGTACTGGCGTTGGAATCCGCCCGCTACCCGGTCCTGACCGCGACCCTCGCCGCCCGCCTCGCCGAGGTCGGCCGCCTGCGCGACCTCGGCACATTACAGATCCGCCCCGACAGCCCACCCGTCTCCGCGGCCAATTCCGCCCACCGGGTCGCGGGCCTGCACGACTCATGGCTGATCCCCGACCTGAGTTCGGTCGACGGCCCGATCCTCTTGGTGGACGCCGTAACCGACACGGGATGGACGATGACCGTCGCCGCCCGCGCGCTGCGTGCGGCGGGCGCACCTGCTGTGCTGCCGTTCGCCTTGGCGACGCCTACCTGATCCGCCGCACCGTCACTGGTGGGAATCGGGCATCGTCACGGTCCGCGGATCCGTTTTCCCCAGGACTGAACCAGACGGAACCACAGCTGTGGATGTGTGCTCGTGTGGACAGAGGGCTACGCCGCGTGGATATACGCCGTCAGGGTTCCCCGCATTTCACCCGCGACTGCTGAGTCTGGGAAGTGCTTGTCGAGAAGGCCGTCGAGCTGGTTGAGCCGCTTCCGCACCCACGAAAAGTGGGCGCTGATCGGGTTGTTCAGAACCGGCGACACCGCTGCGATACTCGCGTCCAGATCACCCAGACGTGCCTTCGCCGTCGCTAGGTAGATCTGACTCAACATCTCATCGCCTGGCGACCGTTGCACCTGCCATGCGTCGATTGCGTCCTCAGACGCCTTCGCCGACTTCACTAGGGTCCGCTTGTCGTCAGACCACATCAGCGAGAAGCCGCGGTAGTAGATCTGCTTCGCTGGCGAGAACGTGAACAGGCCGGGGATTTCGTCTCGGCTAGCGGCATCGCGCGCCCGCTCTGCGGCGTCGAGAAGTTCCAATGCTCTAGCCGAGTCGCCGAGGTTGGCGACCGACGCGGCTAGCCCGCACAGCAGACGCGGTTCAGTGGTCCCGGTGGAACTGCCGACGTACTTAAGCCCATCTGTCGCGGCAGCCGCCGCCAGCTCAAAGTCCTTGGTAAATCGGAGCGCGAGAGCCTGAGTGCCCCTTGCCCATGCCCGCAGTTGATCGTGGTCGGCGCGATCGCCGAGTTGGAAGGCCGCCTGAGCGTGGACACGAGCGGTGTCTGCCTGCCCGAGGTCCAATGTCAGGTAAGAGAGGACTCCACACACTCGACCGAGCGCGACGTACAGGTCTCGGATCTCATCCGCGCTGTGCGCCCCCAACTTGATTCGGCGCATCAGCTCGGCCCGGATCTCGGTAGCCCGCGACAGTGTCCGGTCATAGGACTCGAACCGGGCGTTCTTGGCGATGTGGATGATTCCGTCATGCACCTGGTCGAGCTGAGCGCCATCAGGCGCAACAAGGAGGGATTCCGAATCGCGCCGTGCTTGTTCGAGCATCCGCACTGTGTCATCCAACCGGGAGCGCTCACGCTGGTCAGCGTCCCACGCCGCCACTAACGTGCCATTCGCCTGCAAAGTCAGGTCGGCTTGCTCAGCCCAGTTGCGATCTTTGGGCCAGCGTCGGCCTGCCTCGATGTTGCAGAGCCAGGAGTAGTCACAGAACAGGGTGCCGGCCAGCTCGCGCAGGCTGAGCCCCCGGTCAGTCCGCAACTGCCTGAGCGTGCGTCCGGTGCGTTCGGGTTCCATCCCGAGCAATTGTGTCGCCGCCGTGTCCAATTCACACCCACCCATGTGTTTTCAGATCAGGTTCCATGGCTTGGAAACAGCGTAGCCCTACTGGCCCGGCGCTACCCGTGGTCATCTAAATATGCGCCCGGAGAGGACTCTCCTGCTTCCCTCATCGAGGACGGTTTTCTCAGGGGCCGGGCGCACCCTTCTTCCCGCCTTTGAGAGGCTATGATGCTGAACCATCCACTGCCACAACGAGTTCCACTACTGGGACCGGCAAGCCCGGTCTGCTGCGATATGCCGGTCGCGGTACTCACCGAATACCTCGACGCGATGTACGAGTGGATGACCCAAATGCGCCCCGGCGGCGGGGTGGAGTGTCCCCCGCCACCGGGTGCCATCACACCTTCCGGGGTGTCGACACCCGGTCCGGACCGGGGCGTGAGCGATGCGTGAGCTGACATCGGATCCACTCGGTGATACACCCACCAGTCGATGCCGGTTCTACCGGCATACCTGCGGTCTGGCAGCCGCGATCGAACCCGAACTCGGCCGAATCACGGTGCGAGCCGACACCGTATCCGCAATCACCACGCCCGCCATCCTCGGTCAAGCGGTCAAGGTCCACATGCAGACCCGGCACTACGCGGTCGGCCCGATCATCTCCCACCCCCGCTCACAACGATGGACATTCCTGGTCCGACCCGACCTACCCGACGAAGTCCCGTTGTTCTCAGAGTTGTTCCGGCTCAACGTGACCATCGCCCGATCCGGCGCGCAGATCGCGCTACCATCACCCACCGATAGACACGCCGGGCTACGAGTCTGGATCGAACCACCCCGCGACACGTTCCGGCCACCGGGAACGGTTGTCGTGGAAGCGATCCGCGCCTGTGTCGGTGTTCGCCCACCCGGAGCGAACCGGTGAACGGTTTCGAACTCCGGGAGACGGTGCGAGACGGCGCTTCCGCTACGTGGTTCGTGCGTGACGGCGTCATCCATGTCACCAGCGTGCAGCGACCGGACGGCACCGAAACCGAACTACCCGACACACCCTCGCTGGGCGAGTCTTTCGATGCCATGCCGCGCGCCCTGTGGGACCAAATCAGCTACGAATTCGAATCGTCACGACGACCCGCCCCCGGCTGGCACGGATGGCCGCAATGAACAACAACATGCCCAGCAAGGCAATTGGTGTTCTCTCACTCGACGTGACCGGCCCGCACCTGTTGCGGGATGAACGCCTCATCACCGAGTTGGCGCAGCGGCGCGGCTACACCCTCACAGGGCTGGTCACCATCAGTGACGACACGTTCATGCCGACCACGCTCATTGTCTCGACAGCACGAGGCAAGGGAGCGGTAGCGGTCATCGCGCCCAGCATGGCCCACGTCAATAACCGCGTACGGGCTATCGCTCTGGCGTGTGACCTGATCACACCGACCAAGTTCGTGGCCTGCACCAGCATCGACCGATCACCGAGACCGAGTCATGAGTGACCAGGCTTCCCCACGACCAGATGATCCGGAGGTGCACCGCAGAGTTCCTTCTGGCCCATGAGTCTGTGTATCACCCGCAAGAGCTTTCTTTCATGTCATCAACGTGTGCGTTCGAACTGCTCGAACAGGAGAGTTCGCAGGTAGCGCACTCGCTTGCGGGCAGCTCGGACCGGCCGATCCGCTATGGTCGGACTCGTGGCAGGCAAGTCCGCGAGCGCCGCCGTCGAGTTGGATGTCGGCGACCACACGATTCGCATTTCAAATCCGGACCGGATCTACTTCCCGGGGACCGGCGCGACCAAGCTCGACCTGGTGCAGTACTACCTGAGCGTCGGGGACGGGATCGTCAACGCGCTGCGGGAGCGTCCCTGCATGCTGCACCGTTTCCCGAAGGGCCTCGCCGGTGACAAGGTGCATCAGAAGCGGCTGCCCGTTGGGGCGCCCGATTGGGTTCCGACGGTCCGGGTCTATTTCCCGCGCTACGGCAGGCACGCGGACGAGCTGTGTGTGCGCGATTTGGCCGAGGTGATCTGGGCAGTCCAGATGTCGACAGTGGAGTTCCACCCGTGGAATTCGCGGCGCGCCGATACCGAGAGCCCGGACGAGTGGCGGATCGATCTCGACCCGATGCCCGATTGCCCGTGGTCGCGGGTGCAGCGGGTCGCGGGTGTCGTACACGAGGTGCTCGACGAACTCGGGGCGGTGGGCTGGCCGAAGACTTCCGGCGGCAAGGGCATGCACGTATATGTCCGTATCGCACCGGAATTCGGGTTCAAGGACGTGCGCCGCGCCGCGCTGGCGTTCGCCAAGGAGGTCGAACGGCGTGCACCCGACGACGTCACGACCACCTGGTGGCGCCGCGACCGCGACCCCCGTCTACTGTTCGTCGACTACAACCAGAACGCCCGCGACCACACCATCGCGGCAGCGTATTCGGTACGCGGCGTATCCGACGCCACGGTCTCCACCCCGGTCCACTGGAACGAGATACCCCACATCGACCCCCGCGACTTCACCATGAAAACCGTCCCACCTCGCTACGCCCAACTCGGCGACCTACACGCCGGCATCGACAACGCGGTATTCGCGATCGACCCACTGCTGGAATGGGCCGACCGCGACGGCGTCGACGCGGACCTGGACGGAGACTGACAAAATGCCGCCGACCAGGTCACGGCGCTGCGGGTGCTACCGTCACTGCTGAGCTTCCCGCGACGTAGCCACATCGGCGTGGACCCGTCAACACCGGCTTTACCGCGAGCGCATAGCGTGCCCGAAGGAGGTCCCCACCATGAGCGATGCAATCGGATATCGGCACGCTCCGTGCACGTTGGTGCGCGGCTGCGGCGAGGTGGCGGTATGACTCGCCCGGGGGTTCCGGTTCCGGTCGCGGTCGGTCCGGCCAGCCCCGCGCCCACGCTGCTACAGAAGGCGGTTGTCGAAGGCGGCGCCACGCTGGTCGAATTGGAGCGGGCGCGTGGGTTGATCTGGGTCGGTGGCCCCGGCGAGTTCCCCGATGACCTGCCCGCGAGTATCGAATGGGTGCAGCTTCCGGCGGCGGGTGTCGAGGACTGGTTCACCGCAGGCATCTTTGCCCGGCATCCGAATGTTCGATTCACTTCCGCCGCAGGTGCTTTCGCCGCGAGCGTCGCTGAGCACTCGCTGATGCTGCTGCTCGCGGGTGTGCGCTATTTGCCCGAGCATCTGCACGCGGGCAGTTGGCGACAGCAGGATTTCTTTCCGCACGTCGGCACCCTGCGCGGCAAGACCGTCACCATTGTCGGCGCGGGCGGTATCGGTCGCGCGCTGATCCCCATGCTCATCCCGCTCGGCGTGCATGTCATCGCGGTCAACCGCTCCGGCCGCCCGGTCACCGGGCCCGGCATTCCCGATACCGTCGAGACGATCCGCGCCGACCAACTCGGCAAGATTTGGTCGCGCACTGATCACGTCGTAATCGCCGCCCCGGCCACCCCGGCCACCAAACACCTGATCGGCGCCGAGGAACTGGCCCGCCTGAAACCGTCGTCGTGGGTCATCAATGTCGCGCGCGGCAGTCTCGTCGACACCGACGCGCTGGTCTGCGCGCTGGCCTCCGGCGCGATCGGTGGCGCGGGCCTCGACGTCACCGACCCCGAACCGCTTCCCGACGGCCACCCACTCTGGGTGCTGCCGAATGCCATTGTCACCCCGCATGATTCGAATCCGCCCCAGCTGCGCCTGGCCGCCTTCGCCGATCATGTCGTGGAAAACGTGACACGGTTCGTCGCGGGCCGCAAGCTGCTGGCGCCGATCGATTCCGAGCGCGGCTACTGAGCCGGCCGCCGATTCCGGCGGCAGGCACCACGTAATCCGAGGACGCCCACATCTCCGATTTCATGGGTGCCTACCTAGCGACCGGCGCCGACCGCAACGTCACGCCGATAATCCCGTCGCCACCCGCTGACGCCGCCGCCCCGCCGTGGCCGGCTCCGCCAATACCGCACCTGCCTGCGCGTCGCGCGAGATAATCTCCGGTGAGGAGTCTCCGCCGAGCACCACGCAACAGGATGGAGTTCACCCATGACGTCCAGCCGGTCGAAGATGCCGCCGCCCGCTTTGCTGCGGGCGGTGGACACGGTCAGAAATACCCTGGCTCGGGTACATCGCAGACTCGCGCCGGGACCGATCGCCCTGATGGAGCTGATCGGGGCGGGCTGGTTGTCGCAGGCGATTCACGCCGCCACCGTGCTCGGCGTGGCCGACGCACTCGCCGACGGCCCGCGCAGTGGCGCGGAGTTGGCGCGCGCGACCGGCGCGGACGAAGAATCCCTGCATCGACTGCTGCGACTGCTGATCAGCCACGGGGTCTTCGATCGACGCTCCGACGGTAGATACACGCTCACCCCGATCGCCGACGCACTGCGCCGGGACGCCGATGTCACCCTGCGCGACGCGGCGCTGTTCTTCGGCTCGCCGATCCACCGCAATCATTGGTCGCACCTGGTCGACGCGGTCCGCACCGGTCGGCCGGTGGGCACCGAGCTGGAGGGCATGCCGTTCTTCGAATACGTGAAGACCGACCGCGAGACGGGCGAACTGTTCGATCGCGCGATGACGAGCATCAGTACCCTCGGGCTGGAACCGCTGCTGGCAGCCTACAACTTCTCCGCCTACCGCACGATCGTCGACGTCGGCGCGGGCGAGGGCGCGCTGCTCACCGAAATTCTCAGCCGCACACCACAATCCAGCGGCATACTGTTCGATATGCCGGAGGTGGTCGCCGAGGCTCCCGCGCGACTGGCCGAGCTCGGACTCGCTGACCGTTGCGCCGTGGCGGCCGGATCCTTTTTCGAGAATGTCCCTGCCGGCGGCGACGCGTACATCCTCAAACACATCATTCACGACTGGTCCGACGAACAAGCCAAGCAGATTCTGCGCGCCGTCCATACCGCCATGCCCCAGCACGCCAAGCTGCTGCTCATCGAACTCGTTGTCCCCGAAGACAAACGCCCCCACCCGGGCAAACTCATCGACCTGGAGATGCTCGTCAACGCCGGTGGCCGCGAACGCACGGAATCCGAATACCGAGCTTTCCTGGCGGAAGCCGGCTTCACCCTCCAACGCCGAGTCCCCACCCTCTCCCCCGACAACGTCTTGGAAGCCAGCCCTAGCTAGCAGGCGGGGTTCGCACTGATGGCATGACCGTTTGCCCGGCGGCCGCATCCACGCGCGACATCGTGTCGCATTACGGCCACGGCCGCGCCGGTAGCCTCGTACTCACCTCAGCACGAGTGACTGGACGATCAGGGTGATGTACAACGCGAGGATGAATCCGACCGCGGGCAAAACCGGGTAATCGGCGGCGCTCACACGCCGGAAGTTGCGTGCGCCGATAGCGGGAATCACCAAGAGCACCAGGGGAATCCATGCGATCAGTGCTTGCGGCATCGGGTGGTTCCACGGCTGCACCAGAGCTAAGTCGCCGAGGACCGCCACGGCCGCGCACAGCAACGATGCGGCCGCGCTGCCACCGGTGCCGAGCGCATTCGAGTAGTACATCTCGCCGGGGCGCACCACCTTCGAGGTTTTGCGAGCGAATTCGAACTGCAGGAACGCACCCGCGAAGATGATGGCGACGGCCGCTGCCTGCCAACAGGGTCGGACTTCCCCGGTGCCGATCGCCGAGACGACGACATATGCGGTGACCAGCAGCTGCACCGGATAGGTGACGACCAGATTCAGCACGATATCGGTACGCACGGTTGCCGAGATGGCCTCCAGGCCCCAGAGGGCGAGACCGTAACCGAGCACGGCGACGATGAGTGCCGCTGAGCCGGCCGACAACGTCAGGCTGGCGCCGATGGACACGATGGCAATCACGACCATGGCAGCGCGGAGTTCGGTAGCGCTGATCGCACCGGTCACCAGTGGCCGGTCGGGGTTGTGAACGCGGTCGTAGTCGAGGTCCTTCTGTTCGTCGACCATCCGCAGATACAGCAGCACGACAGCGACGACAACGATGCGGACCACGGTGGATCCGAACGGACGCCACACCGAATCCAGCTGGGAGACAAGAGCGGCCGTGCCTTCCAGCGCCAGCACCCACAGCACGCCGTACAGCAGATAGTGCGGCTTGTACATCACCGCGGTGAACCGGGCGATGCGCGCGACGGACCGCAGCGGGCGCGGTGTCGACGTATCCGCCAACTCGCTCACTGCTCGCTCCAGCTGTTCCACATCGTCACCTCGGCGGCGGGGATCCGGCGCGGGCCCGGCGCGGTGGTGCCGGGCAGCAGATGCGCCACCGGAAGCATCGCGACCTGTGTCACCCGCTCGAACGGGATGCCGAGCAACTCGGCGATTTCGCGTTCATAAGCCAGGTGCGCGGTAGTCATGGTGGATCCGAGGCCGCGTGAGTGCAGGGCCAGCATGAGGTTCCAGACGGCCGGATAGATCGAGCCGAAGAAGCTGGCGAGGTGCAACGCGGACGCGTTCGCCGGTGGTCGCCCCAGAGAGCAGACGACGACGAGGGCCGGAACTTCGTGCAGGTGCGCGGCGAGGTATCGGCCGGAGGCCAGGTCCCCGAGCTGATCGGGGCGCGGAGTGCGTGCGGAAAGGTAAGCGGCGAAACCCTTCCGGTAGTACTCGGCGATCTGCTGTTTGGTGTCGGAATCCTCGACGACGAGAAAGCGCCACGGTTGCCGGTTGGTGCCGCTCGGGGCGTGCACCGCGACGTCGAGGCAGTCGATCAGATCTTGGTGCGCGACCGGCCTGGCGAGATCGAGACGACGACGGAAGGCCCGCGTCGTGGTCAACAGCTCGGCACCGGCCGGACTGCCATCCATCAGATGTCCCCCGCATCGTATTCCGGATCCAAGGTTTCCTCGGCGAATTCGAGATCGATCCGGGCCGCGACAGCGCCGGCCTGCTGGATCTCACAGTGGATCACCACTGCCCCGCCACCCTGCTCGGCGACCTCCGCCACACACTCGGCGGGCAGGTCCAGCTCCACGAATCGATCGAAAGCGCTTGCCACACATTCCAATTTCGGTAGATCACCGACCACCATGGACAGCGCCGTCTGCCTGCACGCCTCGATGAGCAGGCTGCCCGGAATGTGGTCGAGTTGATGATCGAACAGGAATGGATGCCCCAGGTCCGCTACCAGCGCGGCGCGCACCGTCACACCGTCGGGCCGAGGCGGGCCGATCACGACATTGCGCCAGTTCTCCCGCCCCACCGTGGCCGGGTCCGCGCGTTCGGTCAATGCCGAGGCGCTGTGGTAGGGCTCCAGGCCGAGGCTGTCGCGAAACGCCGAGCGCAGCCCCGACCACTGGCGGGAGGTCACCCAGGAGAACGAGCCGTCGACGGTCAGCATCGGCACGCCCGCTGACTCGATGTCCAAGACCATATCCAGCCCGTGCAGCACGCCATCACGGCGGTGCTGCTGCGGAACTCGCACCCGTATCACCAGATCCTCGGGCGCGGTACCGATCTCCCAGGCCGTGGTATCCGCGCCGGCACCGTTGAATGTCCTGACCACGAAGGCCATTTCGAGCGGCACCCCGTAGAACTCGTGGGCCACCGCGATGGCGGCCTGGCGGGCGGCTTCCATCACCAGCAGCGGATCATGGCGCATAGCAAGCGAACCCGCGTGATCGCCGTAGTAGGCATGCATGCGCGGTAGCTGTGCGCCCGCGATGAACAAGTCCTCGCCGACCGCGTCCAGCGACGTCACGAATACCTCGGAGACGGCGCAGCGATGCGTCAGCTCGCGGGAGATCGTACGAAGATGACGCGCTGTCCGCATCGGTGCCGCATCTGTTGTCACGGTCGAGCCTCCAACCATTCTCGCGCGGACACGGGCCGCAGCATCTGCGGCTGTGTACCGGTCCGCATGGGCAGTACATAGGACCCGAGCACGATCACCGACCACGGGTCCAGCTCCTTGCCCTCGGTCCATGCCGAATGCAGCAATTGCGCGCATCCCGCGTCGGTGTCGAGGTCGAGCTCGGGCGGCACCGGGAAACCACCGCGCGCCAGATCCCGCAGTAGTCGTTCGAGTGCGTCCGTCCGGTCGAAACTGCGTGCCGGGCTGCGGGAGTAGAGGTCGTTCGCGATCGCGATCGCGTCGGCCGCGCGGTCCGCACCCGCACTCGCTCGCTCGAGCACCGTCGCCCGGCGCCGCTCATCGAAGTAGATGGCCAGCTCCCGCAGTACATCGGCGGGGTCGTCCGGCGAATGCACCAGGTTCAGCAGATAGTTGTGGCGACCGAGTAGGTATCGGAGCTCGCCCGGCCTTCGCTTACGTGGATCGGTGGCGCCCTTCGCCTCGGTGAGCCGGACCGAGGTGGGCAGATCGCGATCGTCGTCGCCCGGAAGGCCCCGCACCACTAGGACCAGCACGTCGGAGATGCCGACAAGTAGGTCGGCGAGGCGGCGGCGTTCGGGTGAGGCGATGTTCCAGGCGAAGTACCACAGCGCCCTCGCCAAATGCCGGTCCACCGGTACGCGATAGGCACCGACTACTCGAAAGCCATTGTCCGCGAGCCAATTCAAGGTCGGTTCGACCGCGCGCGCGACGATGGCGTCCGGCTTGAGCAACAGCAGCGAGTGCCCGGCCGCGAACTTCGTGGCGTCGAGACCGAGTCGATCGAGCTGGTCGACGGTTTCCTGGAGATAGGTATCGTCGGCATAGGCATCGATCTTGCCGGTCGAGGGCGTCATGGCGGTCAACAACTCCCGCAATGGCTCCCCCGCCGAGTTGTTCGCTTCGCTCATCGTCGCACCCCGCCGAAGTCATTGCCCGCCAGTACATCTTCGATCGAAGGCAGCGGTACACCCAGGTAGCCCGATTCCAGGCAGAAGTCCAGTAACAAGCGTAAATAGTCCTTGCCGCTGGGCGGTGCCGGTTCGCCGAGGAGCACGTCGGCATGGTGGGTGTCGAAGCTCAGGCGCCGCTGGAAATAGTTGGTGTAGAGCGAACCGATGCGACGGTAGTACTCGCGCTCGATCGGCTCCAGGTCTTCCTCGGCGAAGGTTGCGGCAGGCACGAAGGTAGCCACCTCGAAGGAGGGATACTCGGCCAGCACGTCGGACACCTCGCGCAGTGACAGCGTGTCCCGGCCGACCGCATGCATGGTGCGACCGTGCGCGGAATCGAAATCCAGTACCGCTGCGGAGATTACGTCGGCGACGTGGTCGACCGGCGCCAGCGCGAGTGTCGCGCCGTAGCGGCCGGGTAGCGACCGGAGTTTGCCCTCGACCATCAGTTTCACGACGGTGTACAGGTTCTTGTATTCGCGGATCGCGCCCGTGTCCGTCGCGCCGGTCACGATGCCCGGGCGCACGATCGCCCAGCGCAGACCCTGCTCGCCTGCCAGGCGCACCAATTGTTCGGCACGAAACTTACTGTCCTCGTAGCCGTTTCCAAAGGTCTGTCCCGCTTCGAGGTCGTCCTCGGCGATCGCCCCGCCACGCATTCCGCACACGTAGGCGGTACTGACATGCACCAGCGGTACATCCCACCCGCGAGCCAGCGCGATCGCGTTGGCGGTGCCACGCACATTCAGCTCTTCGTACTCGGCGACCGAGGCGTCGAACGCGGTGGTCGCCGCGCAGTGCACCACCACACCGACGCGTTCGGCCAGATCCGCGGTGTCACGCTCGGAGAGACCGAAACCGTGTGCCCGGATATCGCCCGCAACCGGCGCGCCGGCCTCCAGCACCGTGCCGTCATTGCGAACGATGCTCGAATTGCTGTGCAGTACCGCGGCAACGGGGCGGCCCGCGGCGGCCAGGCGCGCGACGACCTCGGCACCGACCAATCCGGTCGCGCCGGTCACCAGCACCGTATCGCGTTCACTCATGACTTACCGTCCGCGGCAAGCGATCCCGAGACCAGCGTTATTACTTCACCGACGCGCCGGACACCGACCAACTGCTCCGGACGGTAGCGTGGCAGCTCGAAGGAGCGTTCCAGCACGACGGTGAGTTCCATCAGGCGCAGCGAGTCGAAGCCGAGGTCCTCGATCAGGCGCTTGTCATCCTCGGCGGGAGCCGACTGCGGCGCCATCGCGAGAACCAGGCGACGGACTTTGTCGGCGATAACGGTGTTGGCTGCGGCGCTCACGCGGGCTCACCTCCGGATAGATGGGGTTGGTTACCACCGGAGGCCAGCAGGTCGCGGGCCTCGTCGAGGGGCAGATCGGTATTCAGGTACCCGGCCAGGCGCAGCCAGTCATAGCCGATGGCCAGGGTTCGCCGCCATTGGTCACGCGAGTCGAATGAGGCCGGGAACGCTGCCCCGGGTTCCGCGCCACCGGCGAGCGAACGCACCAGCGCGACGAAATCATCGAGGACCACGAGACCGGCAACGGTGTCGCCGCCTGCGCGAATGATCTCGGAGAAGCGGACCGCCTGTGCCGAGGCCAATTCCACCAGCAGTTCATCTCGGCGCGGCGCGTGTGGTGGCAACGCACGCGTGAGCGTCTCCGCGGGCGCCACATCGGCGGGCAGCGGGTGAATACCGAACGCGGACAGCACAACCCGCACCGCCATGGCGATCAATCGGTGGGCCGCGATATCGGCGACCGCGCCCTGCGAGTTCTTGACCGCGCCCGCCAGGTCCTCGCGCGCGTTCTCCAGAACGATGTTGGACCACACCACATTCAGCGCGCACTCGGTGAATCTGGTTGCGGGCAACGGCGAGAGAGTCACGGTGGCGTCGTCACGGGCCGCGCCCGTAACCCCGAGAGCGGGTGCGGTCACGCTCGGCACCAGCGTGAATGGCGCGAGCGGTTTACACATCGCCAATGCGGGCACGATGGGTTCACCGCCACGCCACTGCAATCCGACGAAACCGAGTCTGATGAACTCGGCCAGCTCGGTGGCGATGTCGTGCTCGGCACGCGCGAGCACATCGCGCACCGAATGGCGGAACACCACCGAGCGCCAGGCACGCGCCGCATCATCCGACAGCACGAAAACGTCACGATCATCGCGCACGACATGCGCACGGCCACCGATGGTCCAGGTGGTTACGCCGGCTCGACGCGCGAACAAGACCTGATTCGAATCATCGACCACCCCATCGACACCCAACGCGGCGGCCAATTCCCAGAGCTGCTCCCATTTCGCCTGTGGTACGGCCGGCGTTGAGGCGCTCGCGGTCCAGGAACTCGGGTCGCTCAGCTCGCGATAGCGATCGATGAGTTCGTCGTGGCCGATCCGGTCGAGCTGTTGGGGCAGCCACTTGGTTTCCAGATAGCTTTCGCCGCGCCCGGCCACCCACCCCTTCACCGCCTGCAACAGCCCGTCACGCGCCCATCCCGCCGCCTCCGCATGCGCACCCAATGCGCGCAGCGCGACAGTGAACCGTAATGCCTGGGTCGCCCGGCCGGTCCACCACTGCGCGATCAACGCTGTGAAGTCGGAATGCGGTATGAGCGAACGCAATTCGGTGACGTCGACCGCACCGCCGCGGACCACCGTCGCCCGCAGGAAACGCTGGCAGCGGTTGAGCACATCCTCGTCGAGGTCGGTCACCCGCACCGCGTCCACGACCTGCTCCAACTGGCGACGCAGCTGCGCCCGCGAGCGCGTGCGCACCTCCACTCGGCGGCCGTCTATGAACAGGACCGTCGGCAGGGTCGGCATCTCCTCGTCGCCGCGCGCGAGTACCAGCAAGTCCACGTCGGACCCGTCGTTGCCGAACCCCTCGGCCAGCGACCCTTCGAACAGCACCGTCGAATCTGCCGGTACGGCAACGGTTTCCAAGGCCCGATCGAGCAGCTGCCGCACCCGCTCGGCAGACAGTGCGGGCTCGGGGGTCACCTCGTCCGCAGGCCAGCCGAAACCACTTTCTCCCGCGATATTTCGTTCGGCCGCGGCGCCACTGGAACCACCGGCCTCCTCCGGCTGGATGTCCTCGCCGGCCACGGCGGGCGATGCGGCGGGTTCCGTACCGTCGGCGTGGTGCGCGACGGCCCCCTCGAGGACTCCGTCGCGCAATAGCTGCCACATGTGCCGGCGGCGTGGTTTTCCACTGGAGGTGCGTCGGATTGTTCCGCGTGGGCCGGTCACGATCGAAACCGTCTGCGCGGGGCCGAGCTCGCCGCGAATAATGCGGCGCGCCTCGGGAATCCATTCGCCCGGTTTCGACTCGACGAACAATGCGATGCCCTGGGAACCCGCTTCGCTGATAGCGACCGCCGCGATCTTGCCCTTGGTGATGCCGGTTTCCTGGGCGACGCGCGACTCGATGTCCTCCATGAATACCGAACGGCCACGCACCTTCAGGCTCGAACCCATCCGGCCGAGCACGAAAACCTCGCCGCGATAGCGGAATCCCGCGTCGGCGGAATACAGCCTGCCGTCGGTGATCCTCGTCGACGAGCCCGCCGCCGGTTCCCCGGAGCCGTCCGGGGCCGCCGAGTAACCCAACGCCACCGAATCGCCGATCACCACCATCTCGCCGAGCACGCCGTCGGGCAGTTCCCGGCCGTCCTCGTCGACCACCATGACGGTCGACTCCGGCGTCGAGTAGCCGAGCCCGGTGATCCAGCCCGCGCCCTCGACCCGATGGGTGTCGTCGAGTAGCTGTTGGTCCAGTATGGTGACGCGTTCGCCGTGGCGCAGATTCGGATTGTCGATGCGCAAGGCGGTGATCGGACGATCGCGCGCCGAGGAGGTCACCATCAGGGTTGCCTCGGCCAGGCCATATGCCAGCGTGTACGCCTTGGTCGAAAATCCTTGCCGGCCGGTGAGATTCGCGAATGACTGCAAGTCGGCCACCTCGACGGGTTCGGAGCCGACGGCCAGCGTGCGCCATCCCGACAGATCGAGATCGGCGATCTCCTCGGGCGAAACCCGGTGTGCCACATAGCCGAGCGCGAACGACGGCGACGGCGAATGCTGGGCGTTGGCCATCGCGCGCAACCAACGCGCGGGGTCGCGCACGAACTGGTCGGGCCGCATCAGATAGAGGTCACCCTGGTTGGTGACGGTGGTCAGGAACGCGCCGACCAGGCCCATGTCGTGATAGAGCGGCAGCCAGGAGACCATGGTCTCGCCGGCGCGCCAGTCCACTAGCTTCGAGATCATCGTGATGTTGTTGGACAGGTTGCGCCAGCTCACGCGTACCCCGCGCGGGGTGCCGGTGGACCCGGAGGTGAATTGCAGCAGCGCGCACTCGTCGGGCTCGCCGAACTCACGCTCGGCGGGCGGCTGCCCCAGTGTCGCGGCGTCGATAACCAGGGGCTCGTCGGTCCGGCCCGCCTCGATGGCCGCCCGGCGGACGAGCTGCTCGAACTCCGTCGAGGTCACCACGAGACGCGGGCGGGCCTGTGCCAGGATCGCGGCGATATGGGCGACGATCTGATCGAGGTCGCCGAACATCGGCGGCGCGACCGGGGTGAAGACGCCGCCGCAGGCCCACACGGCGTAGAACGCTGCGGCACACGGATATCCGGTCGGCATGATCACGCAGGCGCCGTCCCCGCCGCCCAGGCCGTGCGCGCGCATGAGCGCGGCGATCGACCAGGTGGTGTCGGCGAGTTCGCGGTAGCTGCGGTAGTCCCACCCATCGGCCTCGTCGGCCAGGTAGATCCCGGCGTCCTCGGCCGGATCGATAAGCCAACTACGAACTGCCGCAACGTATTTGTCAGGCTTCATGGCGGGCCCCTCCTTCGGACAGCACAGTAACCGCTCCGTTGGTTCCATCGACCCTGATTCGCATACCGGACCGTATCTTTTTCGTGAGGTCCTTGACCTGGACCACTGTCGGCACCCCCAACTCCCTGGCCACAATCGCGACATGGGTGAGCGGGCTGCCGCGTTCGATCACCAGCGCCGAGGCCGAGGGCAGCGCGGCCACCCACCCGGGGTCGGTGCGGTAGGCCACCAGAATCCCGCCGGCGACGTCGCGTGGCTCGTCGACCACCACCGCCGTGCCCTCGACTATCCCCGATGCCGACGGCGTCCCGGCCAGCACCGTTCCCACGGTCGCGGCCGGGGTGTCGGTCACCGGCACCCACCCCTGACCGGCCAGCTCGGCCCGCCCGAAGGCCGGACCCGAGGTGACGAAGCGCGCGGGCGCGACAAGTTCGCTGTCGCGGGCGCGCTGCGCTTTACGCGCGGCGACCAGATCGCGAAGGCTATCGGCGTCGGCACCCTCGTAGCAGCCGCGCAGTTCCTGCACCGTCAAGAAGAAGACGTCACCGAATTCGTCGATGACCTCGCGGGCGACCAGATCCCGGCCCATCACCCGGATCATTCGCTTCACCATGCCGAAGGCCCTGGTCCGGCAGAAACGCAGCCGTTCCCGGTGCGCTGCACAACGAGATACCTTGCCGCGCATACGTTCATAGATCCGCCGCCGGAACCCGTGCAAATGCGCGTCGAGGTATTCATCGGCCTCGATCCCGCGACTGGTCGAGGCGCCGGTATCGCCGACCCGTCCGATCGCGCTGCGCAGCATGACGAACAGGCTCGCCGGATCCTCGCGCAGGTCCGGCGTTTCCAATTTCAATTCGTCCAGGCTGCGGTATCCATACCGATCAATATAGGAATCGACGCGTGCGAGGAGTTCAGCCCGATCGGGTTCCCGCAGCAGCGGATAGATCTGTTCCGGCGGAGTCGAATTGACCAGCGACACCAGTTCCGGGTCGGTCCGCACAAAGGCCGCGAGCTCGGTCATCGCGCGGGCGGGCTCGGCCGATTCGACATCCGCGCCCGGCCCGACAACCGCGTACAGGAACCACTCCGGCGCTTTGGGCAGCAGCAGCTTCGTCAGCACATACATCAATCCGGTGCAGGTCAACAGGATCGCGTCGAGCACCATCAGCGGTCCCCAGCGTTCGACCAGATCCCGGTCCACCGTGCGATAGGACTTATAGGCCCGCTCACCCGACAGCGTGGTGTAGTCGATGGCGTCGTATTCGTCGTAGACGCGATAGAAATCGGTCATGAACTGCTCGACCATGTCATCGATGCCGAACAACCGGCGCACGTAGGTCACTGTGGTGACCGCCCGCGACCGCAGGCGCGCGAACTGGGTCCGAAAAGCGAATGGGCGCAAGGTCTTCGCGACCTCGTCGGCCAGCGGCTCGTCGACACCGAGCGCGGCCTCGAGCACCTTCCGGTTCAACGGGTAGCCCGGCGCGATGCCGACCATCCGATACCAGTGCAGCAGGTTGTAATAGACCCGGCCGTGGAAGTAGCCGAGCAGCACCGGAGTCCACCGGTCGGTCTGGGCCAATTGTTCGGGCGGCACCCGCAGCGATTTCGCGTACCCGCGATAGACACGGCCGTAGATATCGGCCGCAGTGGTGAAGGTCAGCGGCGAGGTGATGCCGCTGAAGCTCTCGATGATGTTGGAGTTATCCCAGATTCGGGTCTCATCGGCGGCGAGCGCCTCACCCGCACCGCGAATGAGCGCGCCCGGACCCGCGGCGTCGCCGCGCAGCGCGGTCGTGATCGGCCGCGCCTGCAACAACCAGATTCCGTCGTCATCGATCGCCCACTCGATATCCTGGGGCGCACCGAGACTCGCCTCCAGCTTGCGGCCCAGCTCGACCACTTCCAGCAACTCGCTATCCGACAACGCGGTGACGTCGCGCCGGGCCGGATCGACCTCCGACACGACGCAGCCCTGATCACCCGCCGGCGCGTAGCAGCGGTCCTTGTCCCCGACAATCGTTTCCAGCACCGCACCGGAACTTTTGTCGACGATCACCGAATCCGCGTCCACCGCGCCCGAGACCAAACCCTCACCGAGCCCATACACCGCGCTGATCACCAGCTCGTCGGGCGCACCGGTCATCGGGTTCGCCGTGAACATCACCCCACTTGTGCGCGCGACCACGAGCCGTTGCAGCACCACGCCAGCGGCACTGGCCCGAGGCAGACCGTGTGCGAAGGCGTAGCGGACCGCCCGCTCCGAGAAGGCCGAAGCCCAGCATTCGCGCACCCGGCCGGTCACCGCGTCGAGGCCGTTGACGTTCAGGAACGAATCGAACTGTCCCGCATAGGAGTGTTCGGGGCCGTCCTCGGCGAGCAGTGACGAACGGACCGCGATCGGGCCGCCCTCGAGCCGGTCGTAGGCATCGGCGATCAGTACCGAAATCGGCTCGGGTAGCGATACAGTCGCGATCTCGGTCCGCAGGGCCGCGGCAGCCGCGAGGGCCGGGTCCAGCTCATCGATCGCCCGGAAATCCGAAACCCTCCCCGCGAGGTCGTCCACATGCAGGACCTGCTCGAAGACGTCCGCCCCGAGCACCGCCCAGTCCGGAACGCGGAACCCGCCGCTGCGCAGACTGTGCAACCCGCGCGCTTTGCCGCCGGCCAGTGCAGCGATGGTCGCTGCGTCGGTCCACGGTCCAAGTACCTGCACTTGGTATCTCTCCCATCACCCATGATCACCCGATCGGAGCAAGCTGCTCCAGCGCACGGCATCTCAAAAAACCGAAGGCACCTGTCTGGATATATCCGACATTTCATGCTGACGTTAGCCCGCAATCCTGCGGGCATGCAGGATCATGAGTTGATCACCGCGTGCCGCGCCATTCGGCGTAGCCCCCTACTCGCCGCTAAACTCCTGGGAGTTTCGGTGGGTTCGGTGAGGATGTGATTCGGCATGGGTTGGACCTTCACCCCGGACGAGTTCGCGCATGTTTGGCGCGAAACCCAGGTAGATCGCCATCCATATCCCATCCAAATCCTGGAAACACCGCGCACCGAGCACGAGGCCAGCACATTGCGCATCGGGCTGAACGAACGGCTACCACCGGGTGGCGACCCGGACCTGTCGGCGTGCCTGCGCATCCTCGCGCAACCGCACACCCGGATCGTCGCGATCGGCGGCACGCATACGCCCGGTAGCGAGATCAGGCTGCTGGCCGGCGCGATCTTCGACCGTGCGGTACTCGCCATGCAGGAGCCGGGCACCAGCCCGGAGTTCGGCGGCCGGGTGCGGCTGTCCATCGGGCACAGCAACAAGCTCGGCGCCCGGATAGCCGCGCTCTTGCCCAACACACCAGCCGGGAGGGAACCGGCGCGGGCGGCGCCCGCTGACGCGATCCGCGACCAGGAGACCGTGGTCGCGCCCCAACCCACCGCACCGCCGATCCGCAGGCTGCTGCTGAAACCGCACACTGCCGACGGACACATTCGAATCGAGCCACGGCTGGACCGGCCGGACCCGCCTGCGCCGATCCACTACACCTGGATCGATGTGCAGGGCGACGGGCGTTATTTGATCAAGGCTGGTGACACCGTGCACATCGTGCCCGCGTCGGCCGAACAGCTCGCCGGCCAACTACAGAAACGCATTCCGGTATCGGGCGGGTGAGGATCGACTGTGAGCAACCACTACTGACCGGGTACGCGGGTTCCGGTTAGTCTGGGTCGGACCGACCGATCTCAGGGGGTGCGCGTGACGATCGAGACCAGCCGAGCCGATATCGCCCGGTTCAAACAACAGGCGCAGGCAGGCACCGTCAAGTTCGACCCGGCCGCGGCCCGGCGCTGTGCCGAGATGTACGACCGTCAGGCTGACCAGCTGATCGATCTGCGACAGCGCCTCGAGGCCGCGTCCGAGACGGGCGGATTCGGCGGATTCGTCTCCGCACAGCAGATCCAGGCCGGATTCGGGCACAAGGCTCGCGACGCCGCCGCCCTACTCGATCACTACATCGAGGCCGCCTACCGCATGAAAGAGGCGTTTCTGATCAGTGGCGGGCTGTTGCAGGAGGCCGACTCCGCTAACGCCGCCGCCCTGCGTGCCATCGAAACGAGGGTGCCGCGATGACAGGTACCGACCCCGACTACATCAGCTCGATGGAGCACTTCGAGTCGATGCGGCACGAAGAGATCTATGCCAAAACCCAGCAAATCGACGCCGCGCAAATCCTGAACGCGTCGGTCGTCTGGCTGGAGGTCGCGAGCACGCTGGCCACCTCGTTCCCGCTGACGCTGGCCGGCTCGGACCGGGTACTGAATTCCATGGAATGGGTGGGCGCCACAGCCGATGCCGCGTACGCGAGCGCCCGCAGCTATGCCGCGTCCGTTGACGAACTCACCGCGATCATAGGGCAGGTCGGCGCGCGCCTCAGCGGGGTCGCCGCTGCCGCCGAGGCGGTCAAGATCGCGGTGGCGCCGCCCGGCAGTTCCGGCCCGATCGGTGCCGTAGCGAAGCTGCTGGAGGCGGGCGGCATCATCGACGCGCAAATGGCCGAGGAAGCGCTGCGCCAGGAAGCCGTGCTCGCCATGAACATGATCTACAAACCCGCCTACGGAGCGGCGGGCACCGGCGTTCCCGCCCTCCCCGAGCCGCCCGCACTGCCCAACGAACCGCATCCGCAGCCGCTCGAGCCCGGACATCAGCCGCGTCAGAGTACGCCGGAATACACCGATCCGCCTGCGCCGCAATCGGATCAGCGGCCGACCACGCCGGGCAACCCCACTCCCCAGCCGGGCGTGCCAGCCAACCCCGCCCCCGAGTCGGCGCCGGACACCACACCGCCGGTGCCGTCGAATCCGGAATCACAAGCCCCCCAACCTGTTCCGACTCCCACTCCCGCGCCGCCGCCCCAACAGGCACCACCACCACCGGCACCCGAAACCCCGCCCCCACCGCCCGCACCCGCGCCCCCGGCACCCGCCCCACAACCCCACCCCGAGCCCGCCCCGTCCCTCTCAGACCCCGGCGGACAGCCCGGCATCACCGGCCCCATCCCGGAAAACCAAGACCAGCAACCCCCTTCGACCACCAACCAGCCCGGCGTCATCCCCACCCCAAATAAGTAGGGCCCTGACCCACGCGCACCGGTCCCACCGACAAGAAACCCGGCGCCCAGACAAGCTCATTACCCGCGATCGTCGCCCCTCAACTGGGTACAGAAACGGTCGGTGCCGCACAAACCCACTCGCCACGACACCAGCTTCCGAGCCAACCCAGACCGACCAGACCACCAAACCCCAGGTGCCACACGTCCCCCATAACGCGCCCACTCGCCACGACAACAGTTTTCGAGCGTAGCGAGATCGAGCACTAAAGTTCGCGGCCGGCTCGCGTCCGAGGGGCAAATACGATGCGACGAAGGAGCAAGTATTTGCCCCTCGGACGCGAGCCATAGGGGGCCGCGAACACGCCGCACCAGCGGCCAAAAAACACAGCTACACCTTCACCAGGTCGTCGGCGTGGATTACGGGCCGCTGCATGGTGTCCGGAAGATCGGCAGTGGAGCATCCGAGTATGCCGGTGAGTTCAGTGCTGTCGTATTCGACTACACCACGGGCGACCACGCGATTGTCAGGTGCCACCAGGTCGACTACGTCGCCGCCGTGGAAGCGGCCGCGCACACCGATAACTCCGGCGGCAAGCAGCGAGCGGCGGCGGTGGGCGACGGCTTGAACGGCACCCTCATCGATGAGGACCGCGCCACGGCTGTCGGCGGCGTGCCGGACCCAGAATTTGCGGGCCGATAGGCGTACCGGTCGCGCGGCGAAGGCGGTGCCGACCGTGCCGGTGGTGAGCGCCTCGGCGGCCTCGGTGGCGGCGGCGAGCAGGACGGGGACACCCGCATCGGCGGCCAGGCGGGCGGCCGACAGCTTGGAGGCCATACCACCGGTGCCGAGCGCCCCGCCGCTGCCCGCGATGACACCGTCGAGGTCGGCGCTACTGCGCACCTCGGGGATAAAGCTCGCGGCACCTTTGCGTGGATCACCGTCGTAAAGACCTTCGACATCCGACAGCAAGATCAGTGCGTCCGCGCCGACCAGGTGGGCGACCAGTGCGGCGAGCCGATCGTTGTCGCCGAATCGGATCTCTTCGGTTGCGACAGTGTCGTTTTCGTTCACCACCGCGACCGCGCCGAGCGAACGCAAACGGTCCAGCGTGCGCTGGGCATTGCGGTGATGTTCCCGACGGGAGAAGTCGTCGGCGCTGAGCAGCACCTGCCCGACCGTCCGGCCGTAGCGCGTGAAAGAGGTGCCCCACGCGTGTGCGAGCGCCAGCTGACCGACGCTCGCGGCGGCCTGCTTGGTGGCCAGATCACGAGGACGTTTGGTCAACCCGAGCGGAGCGATTCCGGCGCCGATCGCACCGGAGGACACCACCACCACATCCGATCCCGCGCGCATTCGCGCCTCCACCGCGTCCGCGAGGCGATCCAGGCGTACGGTGTCCAACCCGCCCTTCAGACTCGTCAATGCCGACGACCCGATCTTCACCACCACGCTGCGCGCCGACGCGATCGCCAACCGGGCGTCACTGAGCCCCGACTGCGACATCGCCTCAGCTATACCAGAACTCACCTGCATCGCAACCGAACTCCCTGTACCGCAATAGAACTCACCGTGAGCTGCGAAACGGCCCGTGCCGGTCGTGGCCACATCCCATCATCGCCGCGACCAACGCCGGACCGCGGCGTCACCCGGTCAACCCAGCGAACCAGACGGACACCATCGAATTCCGGCATCCGCCGAACCGAGGTGGCCGTGCCGGTGCTCATTCCTCGTCCTCGTCCTCGTCCTCGTCCTCTTTCAACAGACCACGGCGCACCCGCGACGCATGCTTACGCTCGGCGGCACTGATCCGGTCGTTCTGTTCCAACCGAATATCTGTGCCGCGACCGGTGGGCACCCTATCGATGCCCGCCGAAATCTGCGGCTCCCACTCGAATGTCACATCGCCGATGGTGACCGGTGCTCCCGGCTCGGCGCCCTGCTTCACCAGCGCGTCCTCCACGCCGAGGCGGGCAAGCCGGTCGGCCAGATAGCCCACCGCTTCGTCGTTGTCGAACTGGGTCTGGCGCACCCACCGCTCCGGCTGGGGGCCGCGCACGATGAAGCCACCCGGCTCCTCCGGATCGGCGACGACGGTGAACCCGGTCCGGTCCACCGCGATCGGCCGGATAACCGGACGCGCCGGCGCCGCCTTCGGATGCGCCTCGCGATACTTCAGCACCATATCGGCGAGGGCGAAAGTCAAGGGCCGCAAGCCCGCCCGGCTCACCGCCGAAATCTCGAACACCGGCCAGCCGCGAGCGGTGAACTCGTCGGTCACCATCTCGGCCAGTTCGGCCGCATCGGGCACGTCGACCTTGTTCAGGATCACCACGCGCGGCCGATCGGCCAGGTCACCGAGCCCGGTATCGGTATTGAGCAGCGATTTGTAGGCAGCCAACTCGGCCTCGAGCGCATCGACATCCGACACCGGATCACGTCCCGGCTCCAAGGTGGCGCAGTCGACAACGTGTGCCAGCACCGCGCACCGTTCGAGATGACGCAAAAATTCCAGCCCGAGCCCACGCCCCTCGCTTGCACCTGGGATCAGCCCGGGCACATCGGCGATCACGAACGTGGTGTCACCGCTGGCCACCACACCGAGGTTGGGCACCAGCGTGGTGAACGGATAGTCGGCGATTTTCGGCTTGGCCGCCGACAGCACCGACACCAGCGACGATTTGCCCGCCGACGGGAACCCGACGAGTCCCACGTCGGCGAGCGATTTGAGCTCGAGGACCAGGTCACCCTCGTCGCCCTCCTCACCCAGAAGTGCGAAGCCGGGTGCCTTGCGTGCCTTGGACGCGAGCGCGGCGTTACCCAGACCACCGCGACCACCACGGGCCACGATGAAGCGGTTACCGGCGCCGACGAGGTCGATGAGCACCTTGCCCTCGCCATCGAGCACCACGGTGCCGTCGGGCACCTTCAACAGCAGATCCTCGCCCTGCTTACCGTCCCGATTGCTGCCCTCGCCCGGCTTGCCGTTGCCCGCTTTAGCGTGCGGATGGAAATGGAAGTCCAGCAGGGTGTGCACGTTCGGGTCGACCTCGAGCACCACATCCCCGCCGCGACCACCGTTACCGCCGTCGGGTCCACCGAGCGGCATGAACTTCTCGCGGCGCACGGAGGCACAACCGTGACCACCCTTGCCCGCATGCACGTGCAATACGACACGGTCGATGAATTTGGACATAGCCGAATCATCCTCCTCGGTGGTTGGTTGTCGGTGCCGACGCGGTCGTACGAGAACGCGAAAACGGGCCAGGGTGTATCACCCTGACCCGCTCGGCTGTTGTCTGGAGAGGCTCGGCGGTCAGGCCTGAACCGGCTCCGGGATGACGATGTTGACGGTCTTACGGCCACGCTTGGTGCCGAACTCGACCTTGCCCGCCGCGAGGGCGAACAGGGTGTCATCGCCGCCACGGCCGACGAGCACGCCGGGGTGGAAGTGGGTGCCGCGCTGGCGAACCAGGATCTCACCGGCCGAGACGACCTGGCCGCCGAAACGCTTGACGCCGAGTCGCTGGGCGTTCGAATCGCGACCGTTACGGGAGCTGGACGCACCCTTCTTATGTGCCATTTCTGAACTCCTGTGAAGTAACTCGAAATCGAGGAGGCTTACTTGATGCCGGTGACCTTGATGACCGTCAGCGGCTGACGGTGGCCCTGCCGCTTGTGGTAGCCGGTCTTGTTCTTGAACTTGTGGATGCGGATCTTCGGGCCCTTGGTCTGCTCAACGACCTCGGCCGCCACGGAAACCTTGGCCAGCTTGGCCGCATCGGTGGTCAGCTCGGCGCCATCGACGACGAGAACCGGGGCCAGCGCGACGGAAGTACCCGGCGCACCCTCGATCTTCTCGACCTTCACCAGGTCACCGACCGCGACCTTGTACTGCTTTCCGCCGGTCTTGACGATCGCGTACGTTGCCATCGGTCGGCTGCCCTTCTTCCTGTAAAGCGCGCGGCTACTTGCTCACGCGGCTGCGTGCTCCCATTCGGATCACTCCGCTGGAAACCACAGCACATCTGGTCTGATAGTCACCGCCGCCTCAGCAAATCTGATGGCCCTCGGCTTCGGGGCCGAGTCGCAAACACAGCACATTAGAGTGCTGTCGCCGGGCAGCGACTGTTCGAGATTACCCGACGCCGACCACCCGGTCCAAACCGGCATCCTCCGAATAGCCTCCAGCACCGGAAAGGCAAGACCCCCGTCACCATGATGACGGGGGTCTCGGCTCTGTCGGCTCGGCTGGAACCGATCAGTTCGGCTCGTCCACCGGCGGTCCGGCGGGCCTGCCGACAGCGCGACGACGCGGCTTGCGCACCGGCACCTCGACCGGGGCATCGGCCGTGTAGTCCACGACCGGCGCCGTCACCGCCTGATCCGTGGTCGGCACGACGAATACCGCACCGGCACTGTCGGCGGCGGGTGCCGCGGCAGAGCGCGCGACCCGCCGACGGCGACTCGGACGGGTGGCGGGCTCGGGTACACCGTTTCCTGCCGATTCCGCGACCGCTGGCGCGACGACCTCGGCGGAGGCTTGCGTGGTGGCAGCCGGTGTGGTGCCATTCGCAGCCGGAGCGGCGGTTTCCGCAGCCGCAACGACGTCCGGGGTGACCGGGGCCGGCTGCGAAGCCGCCGAAGGCGCGTCCGCGGCAGCGGTAGCCGTTTCCTCGACCGCCACAACAACTTCGGTCTCGACCGCCACCACCTGCTCGGTGGCCTCCTCGGTGACCGACTCGACGTCACCGTGGTGTGCGGCCATCGCCAACGCGGCCGGGTGCGCCCGCTTGACGGCGGCATCCTCCTCAGCGGCCTCGGCCACTGGTGCGGCACCGCTGGTCGGGGCGGGCGTGGACACGGGGCTCTTGTCGCGACCTCGACGACGACGCGAACCGACCTCCCGATTCTTCGCGGCGCCGTCCTCGACACCGGCGGAGGCTTCCACCGGGTAGGTGTGCACCAGGATGCCGCGGCCGTGGCAATGCTCACACGTGGTCGAGAATGCCTCGACCAGGCCGGTGCCCAGCTTCTTGCGGGTCATCTGCACCAGACCGAGCGAGGTCACCTCGGAGACCTGATGACGGGTGCGGTCGCGGCCGAGCGCCTCGGTCAGCCGACGCAGCACCAGGTCGCGATTGGACTCCAGCACCATGTCGATGAAGTCGACCACGATCATGCCGCCGATATCGCGCAACCGCATCTGGCGCACGATCTCCTCGGCCGCCTCCAGATTGTTGCGGGTGACCGTCTCCTCGAGGTTGCTGCCGCCGGCACCGGTGAACTTGCCGGTGTTGACGTCGACAACCGTCATGGCCTCGGTGCGGTCGATCACCAGGGTGCCGCCCGAGGGCAGCCACACCTTGCGATCGAGCGCCTTGGCGAGCTGCTCGTCGATGCGGTAGGTCTCGAACACGTCGACGCCGTTGTTCTCGTGTCGCGACACCCGCGCTAGCAGGTCCGGCGCGACGGTGCCGATGTACTTCTCGACGGTGCTCCAGGAGCGCTCGCCCTCGATGACGAGCTTCGAGAAGTCCTCGTTGAACAGGTCACGGATGACCTTCACCAGCAGATCGGGCTCTTCGTAGAGCGTCTTCGGCGAGCCGGAATCCTTGCCCTCGGCGGCCTTCTCGATGGTGCGCCAGGTGGCCTGCAGTCGCTCGACGTCGCGGGCCAGCTCGTCTTCGTCGACCCCCTCCGACGCGGTGCGGATGATCACGCCCGCGTCGGCGGGCACGATGTCACGCAAGATCTCCTTGAGGCGCTTGCGTTCGGTATCGGGCAGCTTGCGGCTGATGCCGGTGGACGAACCACCCGGCACATACACCAGGAAACGACCGGCCAGGCTGATCTGCGTGGTCAGCCGGGCACCCTTGTGTCCGACCGGATCCTTGCTGACCTGAACGAGCACCTGATCGCCCGGCTTGAGCGCCTGCTCGATCTTGCGTTCCTTGCCACCGAGCCCGGCGGCCTCCCAGTTCACTTCACCGGCGTAGAGCACACCGTTGCGACCACGGCCGATATCGACGAACGCCGCCTCCATGCTCGGCAGCACGTTCTGCACGCGACCGAGGTAGACGTTTCCGACCATCGACGCGGAACCGGTACTGGTGACGAAGTGTTCGACGAGGATGTTGTCCTCGAGCACCGCCACCTGCGTCGCGGTCGGATAGTCCGGGAACGCCTTCTCGCGCACCACCATCACCCGGTCGACCGCCTCACGGCGGGCCAGGAACTCCGACTCGGTCAGGATCGGCGGGCGACGGCGACCGGCCTCACGCCCGTCGCGCCTGCGCTGCCGCTTGGCCTCCAGCCGGGTGGAGCCGCTGATGCCCTGCACCTCATCGGATGCGGCGGCACGGTTGCGGCTCTTGTTGCGGGGTTCACGCTCGTGCACGACGGTGTTCGGCGGATCGTCCTCGGAGCCGGCCTCGCTCTCGGCGCCATCCCCCGCCACCTTGCGGCGACGACGGCGACGGCGGCGACGCGTCGTGCCCTCCGACAGATCGGCGTCGTCCTCGTCGGACTCGGCGCTGTCATCGGCGGTGCCGTCGGGCTCAGCGGCGGCGGCTGCCTGGGCAGGCTGTGCGTCCTCGGTGCCACCCTCGGCGTCGATAGTGTCGTTCTCGTCGTCGGAATCGCCGTCCGCGTGCTGTTCGCCACGTCCACGACCGCGCCCACGACGACCACGGCGCCTGCGACGCGGCTGACCATCGGCATCACCCTGCTGGTCGGATGAGTCCTGTTCGTCCTCGGCGGTCTCGGTCTGCTCCTCGACCACCTCGGCCGGAGGTTCTTCGGCACGACGGGCGTCACGCTCGACGCGACGCTGGCGCCGAGCCTGCTCGGCCGCGGCGGCGTCCGGCGACAGGAACAGCGGCGCCTGAACCGCTGCGGCCCCCTCGAACACCACGGGCGCCGCAACCTGCGGTTCCTCCCGGTCCAGATGCGTGAACAGCTGCACCGAGGGCTGGTGGGCGGGTTCGGCCTGCGAGGTCTCCTGGCCGAGCTGGTCGATCACCTGATCGGGTGCCGAGAACAGCAGCCCGGGCTGCCGGGCCTGCGCCGACTCCGTCGCGGGAGTTTCTGACCCGATAGCTGCCGCCGGAGTCTCGGACACCGCGGCGGGCGGCTCCGGTTCGGCGGCGGGGGCCTCGGCTGCGGAAGCGGAAGCCTCCGAAGTGGCGGTGACGTCAGGCTCGACAAGCGCGTCGCGAACCGACTCCGCCACCACTCTGTCGACATTCGACTGCGCACTGCGCGCGTCGGCACCCAACTCGGTGAGTTTGGCCAGGATGCGCTTACTCGTCACTCCCAGCAGTTTGGCAAGCGCGTGAACTCGGATTCGCTCCGGCAATTGTTCGGCATCCTGTGATGTTGTTTCCAGCGGCTCTTTTTCGGCCACGAAGTCTCCTCGGGACCCCCGGGCGCGTCCCTCCTGGCAGAATTGACGCGGCCGACGCGGGGGCACTAATCGTTCGCCTCACGCGGTTGACGCGAGGTCGTGTGGTCTCGCCCCGCGTGTCCGGTTACCACCTGGTTGTTCGTCGGGCTAACTGGTCACGCGGCGCCTGGCTGTTGGCTGAACTCCACGGACCAGCGCTCATCCAGCGTGCCGACGCGGACTCACACCACCGATAACGGGTTGTTTGTCCGTGGCAGCGATGATCGGCATCGAACCGCGGTGTCATCCGGTCGCCTCCGTCACCGTCCGCCCGCGTACCAGCGCGAACGGTCGCTATCGGTGGCAACCAGTGCCAGTATCCCACACCGTCCGCCAACGGTTCGCCATCGGCGCACGACTCCCGCACACCTACACGGCGTCGAGGCTGGGTATCAGGCCGGGAATTCGGGGAACCAGAGAGCAATCTCGCGCTTGGCGGATTCCGGCGAGTCGGAGCCGTGCACCAGGTTCTCCTGGGTCTCCAGCGCGAAATCGCCGCGAATGCTGCCGGGGACGGCCTTCTCGACCGGATCGGTGCCGCCGGCGATCTGCCGGAATGCCGCAATGGCGCGTGGGCCCTCCAGAATGGCCGCGACGACCGGGCCGGAGGTGATGAACTCGATCAAAGAACCGAAGAACGGCTTCTCGGCGTGCTCGGCGTAGTGGCCACGGGCCACTTCCTCAGATACCTGCTTCAGCTCCAGGGCGGCGATCTTCAGCCCCTTGCGCTCGATCCGGGCCAGCACCTCGCCGACCAGGCCACGGGCCACGCCGTCCGGCTTGATGAGTACCAACGTCTGCTCAGTCACGGCGCACAGCCTACTGGCCGCCTACGGTACCCGGTAATCAGCGCCGGATCCGCTACGAACGCTGGGTGCGCTGGCTCGGGAGCAATCCGAGTTCCATGCGTCGTTTGACGTCGTAACGCAGGACCAGGATGAAGCCCCACACCACGGCGAACAGGATCCCCATGATGCCGATGGCGAGGTGCACGAAGACGCCGAGGATGAGCAGCACCTGTAGGGCGAGGTTGAACGGGACCGCCCATGGGCGGCGCTGGAAGCCGGCACCGAGAATCATCACCAGCGCCAGGATCACCAGATAACTCCCCGAGGCCCACGTGACACCGCCACCGACCGCGGCCACGACCGGCAGCGCGAGCAGCACGGTGATCGCCTCGAGAATCAGGGTGCCCGCCATGACACCGCGCAACCCCTTCCACGGATCGGTGGCGGGCGGCGCGACAGTCTTGTCGGCGTCGGTCGGCTCGGGCTCGGCAGCGCCGTCGGTTGCACTCATCGTGTCTCCTGATTCCGGCGCGCGCGGGTCGTCATGCCGGGTCCTTTCCGAACAGCGCGCGGGCCGCGCCCGCCGTGACTACCGAACCGGTCACCACGATACCGGCGCCGGATACCATTTCGCCCGCGTCGCCGACCTCTTCGGCCAGCGCGATGGCCGTTTCGAGTGCGTCGGGCAGTGCCTCGGCGGTGACCACGCGCTCGTCACCGAAGCGTTGTACCGCGAGGTTCGCGAGGGTGTCGACATCCATGGCTCGCGGGGAGCCGTTGGTGGTTACGACGATCTCATCGAAGACCGGTTCGAGCGCCTCCAGCATGCCCGCCGCGTCCTTGTCACCGAGCACCCCGACGACACCGACCAATTTGCGGAAGTCGAATTCGGCGGTCAGCGTCGCCGCCAGCGCCTTGGCACCGGCCGGATTGTGTGCGGCGTCGATAAAGATCGTCGGCGCGCTGCGCATGCGCTCGAGCCTGCCCGGGCTGGTGACGCTCGCGAAACCGGCGCGAATCGCCTCGATGTCGAGTTGACGCTGCGCGCCCGCGCCGAAGAACGCCTCGACCGCGGCGAGCGCGAGCGCGGCATTGCGGGCCTGGTGTTCGCCGTGCAGCGGCAGGAAAATCTCGTCGTAAACCCCACCGAGGCCCTGCAATTCGAGCTGCTGGCCGCCGACAGCGATCTGCCTGGCCAGTACCCGGAACTCCGAACCCGCCCGCGCGACCGCGGCATCGACCTCGACGGCGCGACGCAGCAGCACCTCCATCGCCTCGGGTTCCTGTTCGGCGATCACCGCGACGGTATCGCGCGGTACGACGCTCTCGGGCGCACGCTTGATGATTCCGGCCTTCTCCCCCGCGATGGCGGTGAGGTCGGTACCGAGGTAGTCGGTGTGGTCGAGGCCGATCGGCGTGATCACCGCGACCTGCCCGTCGATGACATTGGTCGCGTCCCAGCTGCCGCCCATGCCGGTCTCGACGACCGCCACGTCGATGGGCGCCTCGGCGAAGGCGGCGAAGGCCATGCCGGTGAGCACCTCGAACTTGCTCATGTCCGGGCCATCGGCCGCGGCGGACTGTTTATCGATCATCTCGATATAGGGCACCAGTTCGCGGAAGGTCTCCACGTATTGCGCGGGGGTGATCGGCTTGTTGTCGATGCTGATCCGCTCGGTAGCCAGTTGCAGGTGCGGGCTGGTTATCCGGCCGGTTCGGCGATGCAGCGCGGTGAGCAGCGCGTCGATCATCCTGGTCACCGAGGTCTTACCGTTGGTGCCCGCGATATGGATCGCCGGATAGTTCTGCTGCGGCGAGCCGAGCAGATCCATCAGGGTAGCGATGCGGGTCAGCGACGGCTCGATCTTGGTTTCGGGCCAGCGTCGATCGAGTTCCGCCTCGACCAGCGCCATTTCGGCTAGATCGACCGGCGACGGCCCGGCGCCGAGCCGCCCACCCGAGGTGGGCGAGCCCTCGTCGTCGTACTGCGGTTCCGGTTCGGTGTTCACTTGCCGCTCAATTCCGCGAGCCGGGCGCTGATGCGTGCGACTTCCGTCTCGGCGACATCGCGGCGGTCCTTGATTTTGTCGACCACCGCCTCGGGTGCCTTGGCGAGGAACGCCTCGTTTCCGAGTTTGACGGTGGTGGCAGCCAATTCCTTCTCGGCCGCGGCCAGGTCCTTTTCGAAGCGGCGGCGTTCGACGTCCAGGTCGACGGCGCCGGAGGTGTCCAGTTCCACGGTCACAGTGGCGCCGCTCAACCGGACCTCGACGGACGCGGTCACCGCGAAGCCGTCACCGGGCCCGGTCAGCCGGGCCAGATTGGCGACCGAGGCGTGCTGCTCGGTGAGCCCGGCGGCGTCGAGGCCGATCAGCTTGGCCGCGACCTTCTGCTTATCGGCCAGGCCCTGGTCGCTGCGGAACCGGCGAATCTCGGTGATCAAGCGCTGTGCGTCCGAAATGCGTTGCGCCGAAACCGCGTCAGCGGGCACGCCGGTTGCCTGCGGCCACGCGGCGACGACGACCGACTCGCCATCGGTCAATGCCTGCCACAGTGATTCGGTGACGAACGGGATCACCGGGTGCAGCAGCCGCAGCACAGCATCCAGGACATTGCCGAGCACCAGCGCGGTCGCCTCGGCGCGCGAACCCTCGGCGGCGAACTGCACCTTGGCCAGCTCGAGGTACCAGTCACACAATTCGTCCCACGCGAAGTGATACAGCGCCTCACACGCCTTGCCGAACTCGTAGCCGTCGAACGCCGAATCAACCTCGGCGCGAACCTCTTCGAGTCGATCGATGATCCACCGGTCGGCGTCGGTGAGGTCACCGCGAGCGGGCAGCGCGCCGGTGTGCGCGCCGTTCATCAGCGCGAACTTGGTGGCGTTGAACAGTTTTGTGACGAAACTGCGCGACGCGAGCGCGTGCGCCTGGCCGACCGACAGGTCGCCGCCGGGCTGGGCGCCGCGTGCCAGGGTGAAGCGCAACGCGTCCGCACCGTAGTCCCTGATCCACTCCAGCGGATCGATGCCGTTACCGCGCGACTTCGACATCTTCTTGCCGAACTGATCACGAATCAGCCCGTGCAGGAAAACATCCTTGAACGGAACCTGGGTGGCGCCGTTCTTGCCCGCGGTGAGCACCGGATCGTCGGCGACGAAGGTACCGAACATCATCATCCGGGCCACCCAGAAGAACAGGATGTCGTAGCCGGTGACGAGAACGCTTGTCGGATAGAACTTCTGGAGCTCCTCGGTGGAATTCGGCCAGCCCATGGTGGAGAACGGCCACAGTCCCGAGGAGAACCAGGTGTCGAGCACGTCGGGGTCCTGTACCCAGCCCTCGGGCGCGACCTCGTCCGGGCCGACGCACACCACCTCGCCCTCGGGGCCGTACCAGATCGGGATGCGGTGACCCCACCACAGCTGCCGTGAAATGGTCCAGTCGTGCATATTGTCGACCCAGTCGAACCAGCGTGGCTCTTGGCTGGGCGGATGAATCACAGTGTCGCCGTTGCGGACCGCGTCGCCCGCGGCCTTGGCCAGTGACTCCACCTTGACCCACCACTGCATCGACAGCCGCGGCTCGATCGCCTCGCCGCTGCGCTCGGAATGCCCGACGCTGTGCAGATAAGGACGCTTCTCGGCGGCGATACGGCCCTCGGCCGCCAACCGCTCGCGCACCTTGACCCGCGCCTCGAACCGGTCGATGCCATCGAATTCGGTACCGGTATCGCTGATCCGGCCGCGCTCGTCCATGATGGTCGGCATCGGCAGGTTGTGGCGCAGGCCCATCTCGAAGTCGTTCGGGTCGTGCGCGGGGGTGATCTTCACCGCACCGGAACCGAATTCGGGATCGACGTAATCGTCGGCGATGATCGGGATCTGCCGCCCGGTGATCGGGTGGTAGAGCGTGGTGCCGATCAGCGCCTGGTAGCGCGGATCGTCGGGGTGCACCGCGACGGCCGTATCGCCGAGCATGGTCTCCACCCGAGTGGTGGCCACGATGACGTGCGGCTCGTTGTCGTCGAGGGAGCCGTAGCGCAGCGAGACCAGCTCGCCTTCCACGTCCTCGTGCTTGACCTCGATATCGGAGATGGCGGTGCGTAGTTCCGGCGACCAGTTCACCAGTCGCTCGGCGCGGTAGATCAGGCCCGCGTCGTAGAGGCGCTTGAAGATGGTCTGCACGGCCCGTGACAGGCCCTCGTCCATGGTGAAGCGGTCGCGGCTCCAGTCGACGCCGTCGCCGAGCGCGCGCATCTGCCACTGGATGGCGCCGCCGGATTCACGCTTCCAGTCCCACACCTTTTCGATGAACAGTTCGCGGCCGAAGTCTTCCTTGGTCTTGCCGTCCACCGCGAGCTGCTTTTCCACAATGTTCTGCGTGGCGATCCCCGCGTGGTCCATGCCGGGTAGCCACAGCACTTCGTAACCCTGCATGCGCTTGCGGCGCGACAGCGTGTCCATCAGGGTGTGGTCGAGAGCGTGGCCCATGTGCAGGCTGCCGGTGACATTCGGCGGCGGCAGCACGATCGAGTAACCGGGCTTGTCGCTTTCGGCGTCGGCGATGAAATAACCGGCGGCTACCCAGCGCTCGTACATCTCGGCCTCCACCTCGCTGGGGTTCCAGCTCTTGGGGAGGGCATCGGCACGATTACGCGAGTTGTCAGAGGCTGCGCTGGTCACCCGACGATTCTAGTGGTCGGGTTGGATGCGCTCGCACAGGCCACCGAGCATAGAAAAAGACGGAGCCTTCGGTGGATGAGGGACACCGAAAACTCCGCCTACACATAAAAGCCTACCGCCGATCAGAGCCCGACCGTGGAATCCATATGCAATTCTCAGATTCTCGCCCGCACTCAGAGAACCAGCACCGTGAGCGCGCCCGATACCGCGCGCAGCGTGACCGGCAGCGTGCCCGCCGGCTCGCCGTCGGCGGTCGCGGGAGCGCCGGGCGCGGTGAGAGTCACCTGCTCGACGCGGTACTGCTTGGTCTTCGGGTGGTCGATCCGTTTGCCCGCCGACAGCGCGGGCAACAGCCGCAGCATGTCCCGCCGCGTGACGGCGCCGACCACGGTCAGATCCAGCAGCCCGTCGTCGGGTTTCGCATCCGGGCAGATCAGCATGCCGCCTCCGTAGGTGCGGGTATTACCCACCGCCACCATGACCGCGGCGGTCTCGATCACGGTGTCGGACACCGGATTATCGAGCGCGCGGTGGGCGACACCGAATAGCTCCATCCGGTAGGGCACGGCGAAGCGGCCGACGATCTCGACGAGCGCGGCGATCGTATAGCGCAACGGCCCCTTCGGCCACCGCATCCTGTTTGCGCGCAGTGTGACTCGCGCGTCGAAACCGGTGCCGGTGACGGTGGCGAACCATTTGGGTTCGACACCCGGCGCCTCCGATTCGACCACGCCGAGGTCGATGGTCCTGGTGCGGCCGCGAAGTATCAGATCGGCGGCGGCGACGGGATCGTCGGTGGGCACGCCGATTTCCCTCGCCAAATCATTGCCGGTGCCGGCGGGGATCAGCCCCAGCGGAACACCGGTCTGTGCGACCGCCCCGAGCAGGACGTTCATCAGCCCGTCGCCGCCGATACAGACCACCGCGTCCGGCGGGTGCGCGCTGTCGATCGATTCCCGCACCAGGCGCACCGATTCGGCTGCCGTCGGCGCGCGAACCTCGGTGACCTCGACACCGCGTTCGGCGAACCTGGCCAACGCCGCCGCGGCCACGCCGTGTCCTCTTCCGACACCGGAGTGCGGGTTGGTCACCACCGTCAGCGTGCGCAGCGAACGGGGCGAATCGGGTGTCACGGGACCAGCTTTCCCGGGTTGAGGATGCCCGCCGGGTCCAGCTGCTGTTTCACCGCTCGCAGAATCCGAACGCCGAGGTCGCCGATCTCGGCGGGGATCCACGGGCGGTGGTCGGTGCCGACCGCGTGGTGGTGGGTGATGGTGCCGCCCGCGGTCATGATCGCATCGCCGACGGCCTGTTTCGCCGCGTGCCACTGGGCGATCGGATCGTCGAGCTGTTTGGCGATGATGGTGAAGTACAGCGAAGCGCCGGTCGGGTAGGTATGCGAAATGTGGCACATCACCAGCGGCGGGGTGCCCTGTCCGGCAAGCGAATCCGTCAGCGCCGCGGTCACCTTCGACTTGAGGGCGGCGAGGTTCGACCAGGTAGTCGCCGTTTCCAGGGTTTCGCACAGCACGCCGACATCCAGTAGCGCGTCGCGCATGTAGGGCGCGGCGAAACGGCCGTGCTCCCATTCCTGAGCGGGCGTCTGTCCCAGCGCATTGCCGCCCGCCGCCGCGAGCAATGCGCCCGCCTCGGCGCTGCGTGCCGCGACGTGCGCGGCGGTGCCCTCGAAGGTGGTGATGGCCAGACAACCCGCCACCGGGTTACCACCGATATCGGCGGTGCGGGCCAGGTTGACGCCGGTCTCGACCTCATCGGACAGCCGGAGCACGGTCGGCGCCGCACCCGCCTGCACCACCGAACGCAGTGCGGCGGCGCCGGTTTCGAAGTCGGGGAACGACCACGCCTGGTAGCCGATGGTTTCCGGAACCGGATGCACCCGCAGTGTGACCTCCGTGATCACACCGAGCGCCCCCTCCGAGCCGACGAAAAGCTCGCGCAGATCCGGACCCGCGGCCGACGCGGGTGCGCGGCCGAGTTCGATGGTGCCGCTGGGAGTGGCGATCTTCAGGTGCTGGACCATATCGTCGAAACGGCCGTAGCCCGCCGAAGCCTGGCCCGATGATCGGGTCGCCGCGAAGCCACCGATGCTGGCGAATTCGAAGCTTTGCGGGAAGTGGCCGAGCGAAAGGCCATGGGCGGCGAGCAATTTCTCGGCCGCCGGCCCCGTGAGGCCCGCGCCGAGTGCGGCCGTGCCGCTGATGGGGTCGACCTTCGAAAGCGTGTCCAGCCGTCGCAGGTCCAGCGCGATGACGGTATCGAAGCGACCGCCGATCGGATCCACGCCGCCGACCACGCTGGTGCCGCCGCCGAACGGGACGACCGCGATGGCATTGGCGGCGCAGTAGGTCAGCACCGCGAGCACCTGGTCGTGATCGGCCGGGTAGACGATCGCGTCGGGGGCGTCCTGAGGCCCTTCGGCGCGGCGGCGCAGCAGGTCGGGGGTGCTCTTTCCGCCGGCACGCAGCAGGCGGTCGTGATGGTCGACCGAGACGTTGTCAGCGCCGACCACCGCGCCCAGGCCGTCTCGCCGGTCAGGCGTGAGCGCCGACTCACGCAGCGGCACGTCAACCTCATCGCGGCGCGTCACCGGATCTCCGGACACTCCGAATACCTGCGCCAACAGCCCCCGAATCTGCGCCGATAGCGGCTTGTGTCCGGCGGGAATACCCCAGGCGTCCCACACCATACTCGCCGCTTGCTCCGGCCAGCCCGGCTTTGTGGCGCTGGAGGACTCGCTTGCGGATTGCCCGGTGTCGCCGGTGCGCTGCGTCTCGACCATACGTTACAGTTTGACATATACTGTCAAGCAGTAACGTTCCGACATACCGTTTCCGGCGCCTGGCGTTTGCCACGACGCCGCCTACCCCGGTGGTGACCCGATGACTGCCCCCGACGAGTCCGCGACCGAATCCACGCTCTCGGCAATCGACCTCGCGATCCTCGACGCGGCCCGCGACTGCGTAGAGGAATTCGGGGTCCGACGCACCACCCTGACCGAGGTCGCCCGCCGCGCCGGAGTCAGCAGGCCGACGGTCTATCGCCGCTGGCCCGATACCGGCTCGCTGGTGGCCGAGCTGCTGGTGCGCGAGTTGCGCACGGTCGTCACCGCGACCATGCCCACCGCGGGAACGGCGCGTACCCGCCTGGTCGGCGGCATCGTCACCGGCGCTGCCGCCATCCGGGAAAATCCGTTGTTCGGCAAGATCTTCCGCACCGACACCGATCTGATGCTCACCTATGTCTTCGGTCGCCTCGGCCGCAACCAGCGACACCTGATAGCCCTGTTCACCGCAGGAATCGAAGAGGGCCAACGTGATCGCTCCGTCCGCGACGGCAACCCCGAACAGATGGCGACAATGCTGCTGTTGATCGCCCAATCGGCGGTGCAATCCGCGGGCACCGTCAGCTCGATCCTCACCGGCGCCGCCCTCGATGCCGAGCTGGTCCGCGCCATCGACGGCTACCTCGCCCCCGCCTCGCCGACGCCGGGAAAGCACCCCGCATGACCGCGCGACCCGAAGACGCGGCGATCCGGCCACCGCAACCATGCCGTATTGCGATAACGAAAGAGACTGTCATGACCGTGAATTCCGCCGACACCACCGGCAACTCCGCGCTGAACGCCGAACGGCGCGCCCGCGAACTGCGCGACCTGGGCGACGGAGCCGAGATCGATGTGCTGGTGATCGGTGGCGGCGTCACCGGTGTCGGCGCCGCCCTCGACGCGGCCGCGCGCGGGCTGCGGACCGTGCTGGTCGAGCGGCATGACCTGGCCTTCGGCACGAGCCGTTGGAGTTCGAAACTGGTGCACGGCGGGCTGCGCTATCTGGCTGGCGGACAGGTGGGCATCGCCCACGAAAGCGCCGTCGAGCGCGGCATTCTGATCGGCACCACCGCACCGCATCTCGTGCGCCCGCTACCGCAACTCGTCCCGTTGCTTCCGGAAATCGGTGTCGCACAACAATCGCTGATTCGCGCCGGCTTCGTCGCGGGTGACGTGCTGCGTCGCAGCGCGGGCACTTCGCCCGCCACACTGCCCCGCTCGCGTCGCGTCGCCGCCGCCGAAGCACTGCGACTGGCGCCGACGGTGCGCCGCGACGGACTGCGTGGCGGGCTGCAGGCGTGGGACGGACAGTTGGTTGACGACGCCCGCCTCGTTGTCGCGCTGGCACGTACCGCGGCTGCTCAGGGCGCGACCATCCTCACCAGAACCGAGGCGATCGAGGTGACCGGAGATTCAGCCACACTGCGCGACACCCTGTCCGGCGAAACCATGTCCGTCCGGCCGCGTACCGTCCTCAACGCCACCGGCGTCTGGGCCGACGAGGTCGACCCGAGCATCGAACTGCGTCCGAGCCGCGGCACCCACCTGGTGTTCTCCGCCGAATCATTCGGCGGCCTCACCGCCTCACTGACCGTCCCGGTTCCCGGCAGCACCAGCCGCTTCGTCTTCGCCTTCCCCGCCGCGCACGGCCGGGTCTACCTCGGCCTGACCGATGAGGACGCCCCCGGCCCGGTCCCCGACGAGCCGAAGCCCACCGACGCCGAAATCGACTTCCTACTCGACACCATCAACACCGTGTTGCGAGAGCCACTGACCCGCAACGATATTCGCGGCAGCTACGCCGGTCTGCGTCCGCTGTTGAAGACGGCGGACAACAGCACCGCCGACATCTCCCGCAAGCACGCGGTACTGCACTCCCCCACCGGGGTCATCACCATTGTCGGCGGCAAACTCACCACCTACCGCCAGATGGCCGAAGACGCCGTCGACGCCGCGATCACGCAGGGCATGCTCACCGCAGGCTCCTGCCGGACCAAACGACTGCCTTTGGTGGGAGCCGTCTCCGGCGCGGCGCGCGACCATATCGACGCACCCCCCGCCCTGATCGAGCGCTATGGCAGCGAAGCCCCGCTCATTCTCGCTGCGGCGCATAACGATCCAGCGGGACAAGAACCCGTAGCTCCCGGAATCGATGTAATCGCAGCGGAATTCGACTTCGCCGTCTCCCACGAAGGCGCCCTGGATATCTCCGATCTACTGGACCGCCGCACCCGGATCGGCCTCGTCGCCGAAGACCGGCAAGCCGCGCTACCGGCAGCCGAAGCCGCGTTCGCCGACCGCCGTTAGCGCATCTCGTCGGCGGACCAGACCAAAACAGGGGTTCAGAACGCCGGGTCGAAGGCCCAGGTATCCACCTCCGCACGCATGCAGGCGCGTGGCCACTGATCCAGGCCGTGAGCGGCTTCGGCGGCACGAATCGCGCACAGAGCCGGCGTCTCGTCGGCAGCAGGGAGGTAGCGGAAGCCCAGGCGCTCGTAATATGGGCCGTTCCAGGCGACGTCGACGAATGTGGTGAGCGTTATCGCCTGCATCCCTTGGTCTTTCGCCCACCGCACCGCGTGGTCGAGCAGGCGTTTGCCGATGCGTCTGCCCGCATGGTCCGGATGCACCGAGACCTGTTCGACGTGCGCGGCACCGTCGACGATGCCGAGGATCAGGTAACCGACCGGATGATCGGTGTCGTCGGTCCATACCCAGGCGCGGCCCGCCCGCTGAAATTCGCGCAGGGTTTCCAGCGGCGGCGGCGGGTCGTCGGCGACCATTGTCATGCCGATGTCCGCGAACAGTTTCCCGCTCGCATCCTCGATGTCCCGCAACACCGGAAGCTCATCGAGGGTGGCCTGCCTGATCATCCGCACGACGGCTCCTTGGTTGTCATCGAATCGCCCGAGTCATCGACCGGGGTAGCGAGGATGCCGTTGATCAGGACCCGCAAGGCCCAGGCCTCGCGGGAATCGCCACCACCGCCGAGGACCTGATCCCGCATGGACACGATCGACGGATCCCCCTCGACGGGAAGCCGCGCGGATATTCGCTCGATCCCCGCAACGTAATCCTCCTCGCTACCGCCCTCGACATTGTCAACGCTTTGCTGCGCGGCCCGCGCGGTGATGTGCAGATAGATCAGGTCGACGGCCCAGGAATTGGTCCGTGCGTCCAGTCCGCCCTCCTCCAGCAGTGTCAGCAATCGCTCGACCAACAGCAGCGCGTTCGGGCTGGTGGGTTTCGCCCCGAGCGCGACGAGCGCGAGCCCCTCGTGCCTGCCCATCGCCGCGACGACCGACTCGACCAGGGTGATGATCCGGTCACGCCAGGTGCCGCCGGTCGGCAGCGGCACGGTGCCGAGCACCTGATCGAGCATCGCGGCCATCAGGTCGTCACGATTCGCGACATACACATACAGCGACGCCGCACCGGTATCGAGATCCTGGGCCACGCGGCGCATCGTGAGAGCGGCCAGGCCCTCGGCGTCGAGAATCCGCAGGCCGGTTTCGACGATAGTCTCACGACTGAGAGGAGCCTTCGCGGGACGAGCCCGGCGGCTGACGGGTGCGGCACTCATGCCGGCGAGCATACGCGCCGACGAACACCGTTCGTCACGATCGACGCTCGCGCACCGTGTGCTTTCACACAATCGGCTGTGGCTCGATCCGACCGCTGCCGGTGCACCGAATCCACTGCCCACCAGACCAATTCGCCCGCCACCCGTGAACAACCGCAGTCGTCGAGCCCACTCCTGCAGCGCCCCGGATAGCCAAGGGCCCGATTCCGGCCGCCCGGACGCTCTATGCTGGACGCCGAGTGTGCCGGAAAGGAGGGCGCGGGTGCGCAGTGACCCGTCCACCGTTGGCATCGCGCCTGGTAATGGTTTGATCGCACGTTTCGGCGCGGTCGTCGTCTATCTCGCCGACGAAACATCCTCTACCGACCGGATTCTCGGTGCGGTCGAGGCCGTCGCCGACACCCCGCATCCTGGGGCGGCCATTGCGCTACGGCTGGCCACGGTCGTGTTCGGGAGCGGATCCCAGCCGCCACCGTTCGGGGTGATCGCACCGACCGCCGACGGCACCGTCATCTTGCTGCGCGGCGCGGTGAGCGCTGAGATCGACGGACCGGAGGGTGTGCGGCGGCTGGCTGGAGCCAGGGCGTTCACCTGGGTCGACGAGATCGTGCGTGAACCGGTGCGGCGGATTTCCGTTGGCGCGGACTCCGCGCTGCCCCTGACCCCGCACCCACGCGCCGACTTGCGCGCCGGGGTTGTTCCCGGCGGTGGATTCGTCTTCCGCGTCGGCCTGCGCAAGGCCCGGAAAAAGATCGAATCCACACCCGGCCCGACCGCACAGGGTGGCGGCGACAAGCCCGAACCACCACCCACCGCGCCGGCCGGACTGGCCGCACTCGCCGAATCGGCACCGGACGACTCCGACCCGACAGGCTCGACAGTCCGCGCGAACTCCGGCACCGGCGGCCGATCATCGACCGCCCACTCCTCGAATGGCGGCAGCCTGAACGACCGCGGGTCCAACAGTCGTACGTCGAACAGCCCTGCTTCGAACAACTCGGCGCGCAATCCCCACGCTCCGGAGGACATCGGGACCCAGGCCGTGCATCTCGCCTGGTCCCAGGTATCCGACGCGACCAGGCCCGCGACGCCGTCGCGCCCCGAACCCGTGGCGCTGAGAAAGGTTCCGGCTCCCGACCGGATCCACCCGCGACGCGTGTGCGGGGCGCAGGGCGCCCCCAAGGCGGATACCTCGAAGGCAGTCGGTTCGCCCACCGGCGCGCTGGTGCTCGAGGACGGCGCCGCATTCCCGCTGGACCGTCCGTACGTCATCGGCCGCAATCCCACCGCCGACGACGCGGTGCGGACGGCGACCGCCTCCCCACTCGCCGTCCCTCGTGACCGGCACGTTTCGCGGGTGCACGCCTATGTCTCGCCCGATCGCGGCAAGGTGTATGTGCGCGACGCATCCACTCCCGCAGGCACTTTCATCGCGGCTCCCGGCACCGACCAGTGGACTCGTGTCGGCACCTCTCCCGTCGAATTACCGCCCGGCTGGCGAGTGCGCATCGGCCGGCGCATCCTGACCTACCGCACGGAGGATCGGCGCGAGACTCCTTCCGAGATCTCCGGTGCGCGCGGCCGACCCTGACGGCGAGGCCCACCGAGATCCTCTTCTCACCGAGAGGACAATGACGACCATGCACCGTAATGGGCCGACACAGGACGTCAATGAGTCTCTGCTGAGCGTGACCCACCCGAAGCAGCAGGCGGCAGGCCTTACCGCTGTCGCGGTGGCACTGAAACGCGCGGTCGAAGAGATGGGCGTGGTCCGCACCGCCCGCACGCTGGCGCGGGTCAACCAGGTACACGGCTTCGACTGCCCCGGCTGCGCGTGGCCGGAGCCGACCGGTCATCGACGCCCGGCCGAATTCTGCGAGAACGGCGCGAAGGCGGTCGCCGAGGAGGCGACATTGCGCACCGTCACTCCGGAGTTCTTCGCCGCGCATTCGGTCGAGGACTTGGCCGGGAAGTCGGGCTACTGGCTCGGTCAACAAGGCAGACTCACTCACCCGATGGTGCTGCGCCCTGGCGACACCCACTACTCCCGCATCGAGTGGGCCGACGCCTACCAGTTGATCGTGTCGCACCTGCGGGCAGTCGGCTCCCCCGACGAAGCCCTCTTCTACACCTCCGGACGCACCGCTAACGAGACCGCCTTCCTCTATCAGCTGATGGTCCGCAGCTACGGCACCAACAACCTGCCGGACTGCTCGAACATGTGCCACGAATCCTCGGGCGCCGCACTGACCAGCTCCATCGGCATCGGTAAGGGCTCGGTGTCGATCGATGACTTCGACGCCGCCGACCTGATCATCGTCGCGGGCCAGAATCCGGGCACCAACCATCCACGCATGCTGAGCGCGCTCGCGGGCGCGAAGGCCAAGGGCGCCAAGATCATCGCGGTCAATCCGCTGCCGGAGACCGGGCTGCTCGGCTTCCGCGATCCACAGACCGTCAAGGGCTTCACCAGTGGCGTGTCCATCGCCGACGATTTCCTGCAGATCCGCCTCGGCGGTGACCTGGCATTGTTCCAGGGCCTTGGCAGGCTGCTGCTGGAAGCAGAGGATGCCGCACCCGGCACGGTGGTCGATCGCGAGTTCGTCGACACTCACTGCGCGGGTTTCGCGGACTACGAAAAGCATATTCGCGCCATAGATTTCGATACTGTACGAGTAGCGACCGGTTTGACCGCTGACGAACTCCGGCGCACCGCCGGACTGTTGGCCGAATCGAAGAACACGATCATCTGCTGGGCAATGGGCCTGACCCAGCAGGCGCACGGTGTCGCCACCATCGAGGAGGCGACCAATCTCCTATTACTGCGCGGCATGATCGGCAAACCGGGCGCGGGCGTATGCCCGGTGCGCGGCCACTCGAATGTGCAGGGCGACCGCACCATGGGTATCTGGGAGAAGATGCCCGACACCTTCCTCGATGCGCTCGACCGCGAATTCGGCATCACCAGCCCGCGCAAGCATGGCCTCGACACGGTCGACGCGATTCGTGCCATGCGCGAAGGCAGGGCGAAGGTATTCTTCGGCATGGGCGGCAATTTCGTCTCCGCCACCCCCGACACCGCCGTCACCGAGGCCGCGCTGCGCGGGTGCGCGCTCACCGTACACGTCTCTACCAAACTCAACCGCAGCCATATCGTGCACGGACAGACAGCGCTGATTCTGCCCACCCTGGGACGCACCGACGAGGACCTGCGTGATGGCGTGAAACAGCAGGTGTCGGTAGAGGATTCGATGTCGATGGTGCATCTGTCCACCGGTCGCCTGAAGCCGGTAAGCGACGAGTTGCGCAGTGAGGTCGCCATCGTCTGCGAACTCGCGCAGGCAGTGTTCGGCCCCGACCATCCGGTGCCGTGGTCGCAATACCAGCGCGATTACGACAAGATTCGCGACGCGATCGCCCGCGTGGTCCCCGGCTGTAGCGATTACAACCGGCGGGTGCGCGAGCGCAACGGCTTCGTACTACCCCATCCACCGCGCGATTCCCGCGAATTCCGCACCGCCACCGGCAAAGCCAACTTCGCGGTGAACGACCTCACATGGACACCGGTCCCGCCCGGCAGGCTGATCCTGCAAACGCTGCGCAGCCACGATCAGTACAACACCACCATCTACGGCCTGGACGACCGCTATCGCGGCGTACACGGCGGCCGGAAAGTCATCCTGGTGAACCCCGACGACATCGCCGAATCAGGTTTCCACGAAGGCGATTTGGTAGATGTGATCTCCGAATGGACCGACGGCACCGAACGCGCGGTGTCGGGCTTCCGCATCGTCGGCTATTCGACACCACGCGGGAACGCTGCCGCCTATTATCCCGAGACCAACCCGCTCGTCCCGCTGGATCATGTTGCGGCACGGTCGAATACACCGGTTTCCAAGGCCGTGACCATCCGGCTGAAACGACACGATCACCTCGGAGGCAGCGATGAGTAGGGTCACCGCACGCCGCCGCACCATCCGGATCACCCCGAACGGTGAGATCACCCGGCCGGACACCTTGGTGGTGGAGGAGCCGCTCGAAATCCGCGTCGACGGTCAGCAACTCACTGTCACCATGCGCACACCGGGCAGCGATATCGAACTCGTACACGGATTCCTGTTGGGCGAGGGCATCATCGGTGCCGCTGACGACGTGGTCTCCGCCCGCTACTGCGCCGGAACTGACGAGAACGGGCACAACACCTACAACGTGCTCGATGTCCAACTGCGTACCCCGGCACCGATACACGGTCGCAACGTCCTCACCACCGGCGCGTGCGGGCTCTGCGGCAAAACAGCGCTGGAAGATGTCCGCACCCGCACACGATTCCCCGTCCCCGCCGATGGGCCTGCCGTCAGCATCACAACGCTGGCTGAACTGCCCGGCGAATTACGTTCCCGCCAAAGAGTTTTCGAGGCCACCGGTGGCCTGCACGCGGCGGGCCTGTTCACCACCGACGGCACCGAACTCGCCGTGCGTGAGGACATCGGCAGGCACAATGCCGTCGACAAGGTACTCGGCTGGGCGCTACTGGAAAACCGCGTTCCCGCAAACGATCTCGTGCTCATCGTCAGCAGCCGCGCATCGTTCGAACTGGTCCAGAAGGCGGCGATGGCGGGCATCCCGGTGCTCGGAGCCGTCTCCGCGCCCAGTTCCCTCGCGGTAGATCTGGCCGATGAATCCGGCCTCACCCTCATTGGATTCCTTCGCGGCGACACCATGAACATCTACACGGGATCACACCGCCTCGATCGCGCCGCCGCCCCGTCCCCGACCGTCGTTCGGACGCGGTGACCCGCTCCTGACCAAGGTGACTCTTCGCCCGTCGCCGATGTCCGAATTACGGTTGCGTCACTCGATCGAGAAATTCGGCATGAGCGGAGCGAGCGATGCGAATCCCGGTGGAAGGCAAATCCGGTGAGCTGTGCGTGCGAATGCGATATCCCACCCTGTCCGGTCCGGCGCCGGTGCGTATCCGATTCCCACGGCGCCGCGAACACTGATCGGTCAGGACTCGTTGCCCCAGCCACCGACCGAGGTGAGGTGGTCGAGCGCCTTGCCGACCGCCGGAGCACACAGGTAATGGTCGGCGGGCCCGAGCCAGGTCAGCTCCTCGATCTCCGCCGCCGGTGCGGGGTCACCGTGTCCCGGCGCGCTGAAGCAGTGCATTTCGACGACGGTGCCGGGACGCCCGTGGGCGGGAGCGGTAATTGTCACCACGGGCGTGATCCGGTGCGCCTCCAACTCGACGCCGACTTCTTCACGAACTTCACGAACGAGCGCTCGCGCCAGCGTTTCCCCCGGCTCAGGCTTGCCGCCGGGCAGGTAGAAGGCGTCGCGTCCCTTAGTGCGGACCGCGAGCAAGCGGCCGTTCTCGACGCAGAGCCACGCCACCGACGTGAGCGTTCGTTCCCCAATCATGATCTGCAGATACTACGACGCGCGTCAGGCCTCGAGCGCCTCGAGCAATGCCGCACGCTGACGGGCGCCGAGCCCGCCGATGCGGCGATCCTCGGGAATCTCGGCCTGGTCGAGCAGCTTCGCCGCCTTCACCGGACCGACCCCGGGTAGAGCCTTGATAACGGCCGCGACCTTGGTCTTCTTCACCAACTCGTCGCTGTCGGCCTTCTTCAGCAGCTCGGCGACCGAAACCTGGCCCGCCTTCACTTTGCCGATCAGTTCGGAGCGCGCCTTGCGGACCGCAGCCGCCTTGGCCAGCGCTTCAGTGCGCTGTTCCGCGGTCATGGTAGGCAGTGCCATGTCTCCTCCGCTTTCACTCGTCACTCGAACATCTGGTTGACCGGACCGAGTAAACAGCACCGCGCCGACAGCACAACCACGACACACCGGGGCTAGATCCCACGAAATGGAGACGAGTTCCCGGCCTGGGGGCGTTCAAACCTGTGAAAGGCTGGCGGGTAGCGGTCAAAATGGACGAAACGAACCCGATCAAGCAGCCGCCGCTTACTCAATTCGGCCCCCTCGACGGCGGCCATCAGGCACCCGGCGGAACACAAATCGTGCGCCAGGTAACGCCCAGGTCATCGAGCACGACACCTTAAACAAGTGCACTGCACGACATCAAGGTTCAACGGCGAACCAAGGAGGATCAACGGCGATCTTCGCCCCGGGCGCGATCGGCAGGCAGCAGCTACCGATCACCACCGTATCGAATGCAGCGCACTATGAACAGAACACAACCGGCATGTAAGACGCCGGAGCGAGCACAGGCGCTCGTGACTACTCGCGGGGCGCAGTCGTCGACGCGGGCACCCACAGCGCCACCCGCTGCGCCGATCCGCAGACCAGAATGCAGGACTCCATCGCGTGGACACTGCTACCCTCCAAATTGGAACACGTTTCAATTTGGAGGGAGTTTTCATGGCAGAGCAGGTTCGCGATGTGGTCGAGCGGTACGTCAAACTGGTCGGCTCCGGTCCGACCGAAGAAATCGTCAACCTCTACGCCGCCGACGCGACCGTCGAGGACCCCATCGGCACACCGATCAAGCACGGCCACGCGGAGATTCGCGAGTTCTACGAGGTGCTCGGCAAACTCGACCGGGAAACCGAACTGAAAGTGGAGACCGTGCGAATCGCGGGCAACCACGCGGCCTTCATGTTCACCATCGTCACCAAGTTCGGCGACCAGAGCTTCACTCTGATGCCCATCGATGTCATGGAGTTCAACGACGAAGGCAAGATCATCAACATGCGCGCGTACTGGAGCCCGGAGGATATGAGCAGCCAAGCGGTTTGAGACAGGGTAGGTAGGCCGGTCGACTAGCTGGAGCTTCGACGACGCAACATCGCGTAGTACACGCACAGGGGTTCGATCGGGTTGGTGAAAATGGTGACCAGCTCGAACCCGAAATGCTCGTCCAGCCATTCGACACACGTCGTCAGACCGGCCACCAGACCGTCCGTGTCCGGCTCCGGGCCTATCCGCCAGCGCAAGCCGCCCTGGATTCGGCTGAACAGCACAAGGTGCTTGTGCTGGTAGGTGCGCATATCGACAGCACCCGTCAGCACGGCTCGGACATCCAATAGCTGACCCGGCCCAGCCGGACTCATCGGTTGTTGCGGTTGCACCCCGAAAAACCTACCGCCAGTAGACGATTACGCCGACTTCTCGCGCCGCTCCGCCCGCTGCGCCTTGCGCGGCACGATGGTCGGCAGCACATTGTCGTTGACCGTGTCGGAGTCGATGACGACCTTGGCGACATCGTCGCGACTCGGAATATCGAACATCGCCGACTGCAGGACTTCCTCCATGATGGCGCGCAGACCACGAGCGCCGGTACCACGCAGAATGGCCTGATCGGCGATCGCCTCGAGCGCGTCGTTGGTGAACTCCAGATCGACACCGTCCATCTCGAACAACCGGACGTACTGCTTCACCAGCGCGTTCTTCGGCTCCGAGAGGATCTTGACCAGGGATTCCTTGTCCAGGTTGGTCACCGAGGCGACGACAGGGAGACGGCCGATGAACTCCGGGATCAGACCGAACTTGATGAGATCCTCCGGCATGACCTCAGCGAAGTGATCGGAGGTGTCGACCTCGGCCTTGGAACGCACCTCGGCGCCGAAGCCGATGCCACGGTGGCCGGTGCGGTCGGAAACGATCTTCTCCAGCCCGGCGAACGCGCCCGCGACGATGAACAGCACGTTGGTGGTGTCGATCTGGATGAACTCCTGGTGGGGATGCTTGCGTCCACCCTGCGGCGGCACGCTGGCCTGGGTGCCCTCCAGAATCTTCAGCAGCGCCTGCTGCACGCCCTCACCAGAGACGTCACGAGTGATGGACGGGTTCTCGCTCTTGCGGGCGATCTTGTCGACCTCGTCGATGTAGATAATGCCGGTCTCAGCGCGTTTGACGTCGTAGTCTGCGGCCTGGATCAGCTTAAGCAGGATGTTCTCGACATCCTCACCGACATAGCCCGCTTCGGTCAGCGCGGTCGCATCGGCGATGGCGAATGGAACATTGAGCATCTTGGCCAGCGTCTGCGCGAGGTAGGTCTTGCCACAGCCGGTCGGCCCGAGCATCAGAATGTTCGACTTGGCCAACTCGACCGTCTCACCGCGCGTGTCGCGGCCCTTGTCGCCGGCCTGGATGCGCTTGTAATGGTTGTAGACGGCCACGGCGAGCGTGCGCTTGGCGGTGTCCTGCCCGATCACGTAGTTCTCCAGGAAGTCCCGGATCTCGGCGGGCTTGGGCAGCTCATCGAGTTTGACCTCGCTGGACTCGGCCAGCTCTTCCTCGATGATCTCGTTGCATAGATCGATGCACTCGTCGCAGATGTACACCCCTGGTCCCGCAATGAGCTTCTTGACCTGCTTCTGGCTCTTCCCGCAGAACGAGCACTTCAGCAGATCGCCGCCGTCTCCGATGCGCGCCATCTCGTGGGTCCCTACTTCCTTGTTTGCGTGCAACCGTCTGTCCAGGTTGCCAGCAATCCGTCACCCTCGGGCACTGCCGTCAACCAGGAGCAAAGGCCCCTAGGTCGACCGTACCCGGTGTGCGCGACGGAGGTCGACAACTCGAGCATGTTTCTCGCCGGGGTTACCGGCCGCCTGTCCCGTGACCCGCTCCGCCGGACAATTCTTCCGGGTGGCCGGTTCCATCGAAACGGTCCGGCCGGGACACATGCCGCGTGGCACCCGTCCCGGCCGAATCTTCCTGATTTACAGTAACTTACGAGCGATCAGCGCACTAACCTTACTTCTGGGCGCTGAGCTTGCGGTAATCGAACACCGTATCAACGATCCCGTATTCCTTGGCATCATCGGCGGTCAGGATCTTGTCCCGGTCGGTGTCCTTGCGGATGGTATCCGCGTCCTTACCGGTGTGGCGCGCCAGCGTGGTCTCCATCAGGCGACGCATGCGCTCGATCTCGGCGGCCTGGATCTCGAGGTCGGACACCTGGCCCTGGATGCCACCCTCCAGCGACGGCTGGTGGATCAGCACCCGCGCGTTGGGCAGGCAGGCACGCTTGCCCGGGGTGCCCGCTGCCAGCAGCACGGCCGCCGCCGAGGCCGCCTGACCGAGGCAGACCGTCGCGACGTCGGCACGCACGTACTGCATGGTGTCGTAGATGGCCATCAGCGAGGTGAACGAGCCACCCGGCGAGTTGATGTACATGGTGATGTCGCGGTCGGGATCGAGCGACTCCAGCACCAGCAGCTGCGCCATGATGTCGTTGGCCGAGGCGTCGTCCACCTGCACGCCGAGGAAGATGATGCGCTCCTCGAACAGCTTGTTGTACGGGTTGGACTCCTTGACACCGAAGCTCGAGTGCTCGATGAACGACGGCAGGATGTAGCGCGCCTGCGGGCTCTGCGGCGCGATACCGCCGAGGCCAGCGCGCGGGTCGATCGAATTGGCCATCTTCGTCTCCAAAGTCTCTGTGCGGATGAGCTTGTCGCTACTTGTTGCCTGCGCCGTCGGCCTGATCCGCGTGGCTGATCACACGGTCGATGAAGCCGTACTCGAGTGCCTGCTTCGCGGTGAACCAGCGGTCACGATCGGCGTCGGTGGCAACCTGCTCCACGCTTTTGCCGGTGTGCAGCGCCTGCAGCTCGTTGAGCTCGCGCTTGGTGTGCGCGAACTGCTCGGCCATGATCGCGATATCCGCGGCCGAACCACCGATGCCCGCCGAGGGCTGGTGCATCATGATCCGCGCGTGCGGCAGCGCGCTGCGCTTGCCCTTGGTGCCCGCGGTGAGCAGGAACTGCCCCATGGAGGCGGCCAGACCCATCCCGAAGGTGGCGATGTCGCACTCGGCGAACTGCATCGTGTCGTAGATGGCCATACCGGCGGTTACGGAACCACCCGGCGAATTGATGTAGAGCGAGATGTCCTTGGTCGGGTCCTCCGCCGAGAGCAGCAGGATCTGCGCGCACAGCTTGTTCGCAATGTCGTCGTCGACCTGAGTGCCGAGGAAGATGATGCGCTCACGCAGCAGGCGCTCGTACACCGAATCACTGAGGTTCAGACCAGCAGTCGCGGACGTCATGACGACCCCTGCCTTGTTCATTGTCACGGATACCTGCCTTCTCTTACCGGGCTCGTTGCTGATGCCGAACAGCCATCTCGGGTTCGCTTGTCACAAACAGTAACGAAGCAGGGCGGCACCGAACTCCCGGTACCGCCCTTTCTTCGCTTACAGCGCAATCACACAACCAGTTATAGGTCGATCACGCTGGCATTGCATGGAATTATTCGGCGCTCGCCGTGGTGGTCTCGACCACTTCCGCGCCTTCTTCGGAATCCTCAGGGCCACCGAACATTTCGGAGGTGTCCACGGAGTTGCCCTCGGAATCGGTGACCTTCACCTGGCCGACCACACCGGCCAATGCCTTGCCGCGGCGCACGTCGGCGAAGACCGCACCGAGCTGGCCTGCCTGCTGCACCTGCTGGATGAACTGCTCCGGCGACAGGCCGTAGCGCTGCGCCTGGAACAGAATCCGCTCGGTGAGCTCCTCCTGGCCGACCTGGGTGTTCTCCGCCTCGGCGATGGCATCCAGCAGCAGCTGGGTCTTCACCGACTTCTCGGCGGCTTCCTTGGTGTCGGCGTCGAACTCTTCGCGGGTACTGCCCTGTGCCTCCAACGCGGCGGCGAAGGCGTCCTCGTCATGGTCGAAGCCGTGCACGGCGTCGTGCTGCACGGCGTCGATCTCGGCTTTGACGACGGCCTCGGGCAGCGGCACCTCGACCTGCTCGAGCAGGTTCTCGAGCACCTTGTCGCGGATCTCACCGGCCTGCTCGACCTTCTTGACCCGCTCGACGCGGGTGCGCAGGTCGGCCTTCAGCTCGTCGAGCGTGTCGAATTCGCTTGCCAGCTGGGCGAAGTCGTCGTCGGCCTCGGGCAGCTCGCGCTCCTTGACCGAACCGACGGTGACGGTGATGACCGCTTCCTTGCCCGCGTGCTCACCGGCGACCAGCGTCGAGGTGAACTCCTTGGACTCACCGGCCGACAGCCCGGTCAGCGCCTCGTCCAGGCCATCGATCAGCTGACCGGAACCGACCTCATGGGACAGACCGGTGGTGGCGGCCTCGGGGACGTCCTCGCCGTCGACGGTGGCCGCCAGGTCGATGGAAACGAAGTCGCCGTCCTGGACCGGACGCTCGACACCGGTCAGGGTGCCGAAACGCTGGCGCAGCGACTGCAGCTGCTCCTCGATGTCCTCATCGCCGATGGTGAACGCGTCGACGGTCACCTCGATGCCGTCGTAGGCGGGCAGGGCGATCTCGGGGCGGACGTCGACCTCCGCGGTGAACGCCAGCTCCTGGCCGTCCTCGATCTTGGTGATCTCGATCTCGGGCTGGCCGATGACCTTCACCTCGGAGGTGCTGACGGCCTCGCTGTAGCGCGCGGGAAGCACGTCGTTGACGACCTGCTCCAGGATCGCGCCGCGACCGACACGAGCCTCGATCAGCTTGGCCGGTGCCTTGCCCGGGCGGAAGCCGGGGATACGAACCTGGTTGGCCAGCGCCTTGTACGCCTTGTCGAAGTCCGGCTTCAGTTCCTCGAAGGGCACCTCGACGTTGATCCGGACCCTGGTCGGGCTCAGCTGCTCGACGGTGCTCTTCACGGACATGCTCCTTGTTCGTTGGTTCTGATCGGCGTATTACTCAAAAGACTTGGACACGCCACGCCCACGCGTGCGCATCCCGATCAGGTTAGTTGACCGCTCGCAGCCACCTGCGGGCAGGACCACCAGCACCTGATGCGCGCAGCCGACAAAGTCCATCGGGCCCTATTCCGCCCCGCGACACTGCCGAACGACCACACCCAAAACTCAGCTATTCGGCACAGTCACCGCGTCGGTGACAAAAACCAGGGTCTCATTCGGTTTGACGCCGTTACCGCCCGAGCCATAGCCGAGCTCCGGCGGGACGATCAACAACCGCCGCGCGCCCTGCTGCACACCGACCAATCCCTGGTCCCACCCCGGAATGACCTGTCCGGCACCCAGCGTCAACTGGAACGGCTTACCCCGATCGAACGAGCTGTCCAGCTTCTTCTTGTCCGACCAGGTGACCAACGAATAGTTCATGGTGAGCTCCTGACCGGCGGCCGCGCCGGGGCCGCTGCCCTCGACCAGGTCCTTGGTGATGAGTTCCTTGGGCGGGTCGCAATCGTCAGGGATGGTGATCTTCGGACTGTCGCCGAACCCACCGTCCACCTTCACATCGTCGGCCGCGCATTCGCGGCCTGTGCTCTGCGGCATGGCGGCAGCCGACGAGGCAGCGGTTCGCGATGACGTGGGCGCGGCCGAGTCCTTGGCGTCGTCCGAACCGCAGGCGGCGAGCCCGAACGCGGCGGCGGCAATGGTACCGATTCCGATGATCCTGCCGAGTGTGTGCATGCGGCGGACCATAATCCACCGCCCTCCGATCGGCCCACCCACCCTGCGCCGGATCGGTATGAATCACTGTCACGCCGAACGCCGGGTAGGGACGACGGCTGGTCGCGGGTACGGCACCTACCGGCGGCATCGTCCGCACGCGCGGCCCCCCGGAAATCGGTAGCCGTGGGTAGGCTTGCTGGCGATTCTCCATCCGACGTTGTCGATCGACGTCGGCAACCATGCAGGTCCCGGCGACAGCGGTGGCTCGAGCCGCGCGCTGTCGATGACCGAGGGTGAGGAGTCGACACATGACACAAACGGACCCAGGCGCGGGCGATACCGCCGCCGACAATGTCGACAGTGCCGGCGGTGCGACTATCGCGCCGCGTCCGTATCGGCTCGCGGAGGTGTCGGGGCCGCTCGAACGTGACGAACTGGCGTCGATCGACGCGTGGTGGCGGGCCGCGAATTATCTCGCCGTCGGCCAGATCTATCTGATGAGCAATCCGCTGCTACGGGAACCGCTGCGCGCCGAGCACATCAAGCCACGACTGCTCGGACATTTCGGCACCGTGCCGGGTCTGAATCTGGTGTGGGCGCATGCCAATCGGGCGATCCGGCAGCGCGATCTGAATGCGGTATTCGTCGCGGGACCAGGCCACGGTGGGCCGGGGCCGAACGCGTGCGCGTGGCTGGAGGGCACCTACTCCGAGCTCTACAGTCACATTCCACGAGACGGCGAGGGGATGGGCGCGCTGTTCGCCCAGTTCTCTTTCCCGGGCGGGGTCCCCAGCCACTGCGCACCGGAAACGCCGGGCTCCTTCCACGAGGGGGGCGAGCTCGGTTACTCCCTGCTGCATGCTTTCGGGGCGGCACTGGACAATCCCGACCTCACGGTGTTCTGCGTGGTCGGGGATGGCGAGGCGGAGACCGGCCCGCTGGCCACCAGTTGGCACGCGAACAAGTTTCTCCATCCCGGGCGAGACGGCGCGGTGCTGCCGATTCTCGCGTTGAACGAGTACAAGATCGCCAATCCGACCATCCTGGCGCGGATTCCGGAGCGTGAGCTGGCGTCGCTGTTGCGCGGCTACGGATACGAACCGGTCGTCGTGTCGGGCAGCGATCCGGCCGAGGTTCATCAGTCCATGGCGGTCGCCATGGACGCGTGCCTGGAACGCATCGCGCAGATCCAGCGGACCGCGCGCGCGGGCTCCGACGGGCCGCGCCCGATCTGGCCGATGATCGTGCTGCGTACACCGAAAGGCTGGACCTGCCCGCCGGTGGTGGACGGCGATCAAGTCGAGGGCACCTTCCGCGCGCATCAGGTGCCGTTGCCCGCGGCCCGCACCGATGACCGGCATCGCGCCGTGCTCGAACAGTGGCTGCTGTCGTATCGTCCGGACAAGCTGTTCGACGAGGCCGGCCGACCTGTATCCGCCCTCGACGCGCTGGTTCCCAACCGCGACCGGCGAATGAGCGCGAATCCGATTACCAACGGCGGCATGCTCATTCGGGATCTCGAACTGCCCGACTGGCGCGAATACGGCGTCGATGTCGCGGCTCCCGGCGCGGCACAGCACGAGGCGACCCGGGTACTCGGCGGCTGGCTGCGCGATGTCACCGCGCGCAATGCCGACAACTTCCTCACCTTCGCACCCGACGAGCTGGCCAGCAATCGACTCCAGGACATCCTGGAGGTCACCGGGCGCGACTGGCAGGCCGAGATCGGCGAATTCGATGTCGGCCTCGACCGCACCGGCCGGGTGATCGAGGTGCTGTCCGAGCACATGTGTCAGGGACTGCTCGAGGGCTATCTACTCACCGGCCGCCACGGCGTCTTCACCTGCTACGAGGCGTTCGTTCACATTGTCGATGCCATGTTCAACCAGCATGCCAAGTGGCTGGACGCCAGCGCGGCGGTGCCATGGCGGCGACCGATCGCGAGCCTGAATTACCTGCTGTCATCGCATGTCTGGCGACAGGACCACAATGGGTTCACCCACCAGGACCCCGGCTTCCTCGACGTGGTGCTGAACAAGAAAGCCTCGATCGTGCGGGTGTATCTGCCGCCGGATGCGAACACGCTGCTGTCGACCTTCGACCATTGCCTGCGTTCACGGCATTACGTCAATGTGGTGGTCGCAGGCAAACAGCCGCAGGCGGACTGGCTTTCGGTCCCCGACGCCGCGGTGCACTGCGCGCGCGGCGCGGGGATCTGGGAGTGGGCGGGACAGCGCGACGATCCTGGCACCACCCCCGACGTTGTCCTCGCGTGCGCGGGCGACGTGCCGACCCTGGAAACCCTCGCCGCGGCGGCCATTCTGCGCCACCACCTGCCCGAGCTGCGGATCCGCGTGGTGAATGTGGTGGATCTGATGCGGCTGCAACCCGCCGACGAGCATCCACACGGCCTGTCCGATAGCGAATTCGACACCCTCTTCACCCGCGACCGGCCAGTGATCTTCGCTTTCCACGGCTACCCGTGGCTGGTGCATCGACTCACGTATCGACGCACCAACCACGGCGAACTCCATGTCCGCGGCTATCGGGAAAAGGGCACGACGACAACACCGTTCGACATGGTGATGCTCAACGACCTCGATCGGTTCCACCTGGTCATGGACGTAATCGACCGGGTATCGACGCTGCGGGAAAATGCCGCTGGACTGCGTCAAGAAATGGTCGACGCGCGCTGGCGGGCCCGCGCCTGGACCCGCGAACACGGTGCGGACATCCCCGCCGTCGCCGACTGGACCTGGCCCGCCCTCAGCCTCTGACTGCGGCGAAATTTCCTGCCGGCTGCCATCGTCGACAAGGTTCGGCGCGCATCGACGTGGCCGCCGGGATGTTGTGTGGCGTGGGGCTCACTGCCCAGGGTCGACGCGGAACACCGCGTCGATGGCACCTTCAACCGACGCCGCCACGCTCGGTCGACTCGTCCAGCCGGGAGCGAAATGCCGAGGTCCCGAGTATCTGCGGATCATCTACGGCCCGGAATTAGCTGCGCGAGAGCAATCTGCACAGGTTGCGGACCTAAGGTCTTGGACGTAAGCGCTCGATGCCCCTACGGGAATTCGCGCTCGGCATGGAATCGCTGGACCGAATCGTCGCGGGTGAGCGGCTGCGGCGGGTTCGTGAGGCGGTATTCGCGGTGCTGGTGCTGGAATTAGAACCGGTGGATCCGAGGTTGTAGTGATGGCGCTGCTCGCACCGGGATCAGTGGGCGGATCATTGCCCAGCCAGACTGGAACCGTTACAGTTACTGTTAGCAAGGTGCTTGCAACTGTTAAGCGCCAGGTTGCTGTGCGTTCTATCCGGCCGATGTTCGATATGGCCCGCGCACTGAGCAGACAAAGGAGTCTGACCATGACCGCTGCGAGCACCGATGGAGTCGCCGCGCCCAGAAAAATGCTGATCGACGACCGTTTCACCGCGGTCGCGGCGAAGTTCTTCTCGATGTTCCGGCGCAAGGCGCAAGGCGGCGGCGGGCTGGCGGTCTATCTGCACGGTGAGCCGGTCCTCGATATCTGGGCGGGCTGGGCGGACCGCGATCGACGCTGGCACGCGGATTCCATGGCGCTGTCCTACTCGACGGGTAAAGGCGTCGTCGCTACCGCCGTGCACCGGCTGATCGAGCGCGGCATCCTCGAACTGAACGCGCCGGTGGCGACCTACTGGCCGGAATTTGCGGCAAACGGCAAGGCGGAAATCACCCTTCGCGAGGTGCTCAACCATCGCGCCGGGCTGCAGCGCACCCGCGACCTGCTTCCCCATCCGGACGATCTGCTCGACCACGACGCGCTCGCGGCCGCCATCGCCGCCTCGGCACCCGACCCGATGCGGATGCGGGCGTCGGGCTACCACGGCCTGACCTTCGGCACGCTCGTCGCGGAAATCACGCAGCGCGCCACCGGTCGCATCTTCCTCGATGTCGTGCGCGGCGAGCTCGCGGAACCGCTCGGCGACAATGATTTCTGGTTCGGCGTGCCCGAGCATCAGCGCCATCGTCTGGCTCGCCTTTCGCCGCGCCTCGGCGTCGCCAACGTGCCGTTCGACACCCTCATCGCGCCGTTCGCGGCGGTGAAACTGGTGAGATCCGCACGCAGCGCCATCTACGACGGCTGGGCCGATATGACCCTCGGCATGCGCCCCTACGACACCATGATGCCCGGCTGGAATGGCGTTTTCACCGCCCGCTCGCTGGCCAGGATGTACGGCGCGATCGCTAACGACGGTATGGTCGGCAACCGCCGCCTGCTGCGCCCCGAGACCACCGGGCTCATCGCCCAGATGCCCGCGAACAGCCGCTACGACTACGTCCTCGGCGCCGGACCGCAGTTCGCCCTCGGATACCATCGCGCCGTTGTCGGCACCAGAATGACCCGGAATGCCCTGGGCCACTTCGGTATCGGCGGCTCGGGCGGCATCGCGTTCCCACACCTCGGCCTATCGGTCGGCTTCGTCACCAATCACCTCGGCAACTACGCCATGTCACTCGGCGACGCCCGGCTCCCCTTCCTCGCCGCCATGTCCGAACGCGCCGCCCGCACCTCGAGCGCCGAAGCCGTGACCGAACTCGCCGACCAACAGGCCGCCAGCTAGCCACACTGGCCGAGCACAAACCGGCTCGCGGCAACAGCTTCACTCTGGTTCCTGGTGACTTTGGTCCTGACTATCGGTGGCATGTGGAACTTCCGTGCTATGGCGGCAGGCACGCAGGATGGGTTTTGATGTTCGACTTCCTGCTGTTGTGAGGTAGGTGCGACATGCCGGCAACCAGTCACGACTGGAGCAAACCAGCGGCGATGACCATCCCCAAGGAGGGCTATTTCGAGCTGGTGCGGGGCAGATACGGTCCGACCTATCCACGGACACCGGCCTGCTACGGGTTCTCGATCATCGCAAAGGTGAAACCAGGTCGCGAAGAGGCCATTCGTGCGTACGGCAAGCAGATCGCAGCGGCGGTAGCGAGTAGTCCGGATGTGCTGGCGCCGCTGCGACTGCATTATTTGCGGTGGATATTGTTCGACGTCGGATCGGGACTGCATTTTCAGTATCAGGGCATCTTCGACACCGATTTCGACAAGTACACCGAGGATGCCGTGATGCTCTTCTCCCAGACCGGTATCACCACCGTCTTCACCAACCTCGAAGGTTTTCCCGAGGACTGGAAGGAGAACCCGGAGGCGTTTGTCGCATTCGTGCGAGAACACCATTTTCCGAGCTTCCTCGAGTACGGTGAGTACCCCTATGTCACCGCCGACAAGATCAAAAAGGCGCTGCGGCTAGAGGCAGCGTTTTCCCATATGCTCGATCAGATGCAGTGATCGGCTGAGCCGATGCTCGAACTCGACGATATTCAGCACATCCTGCTGACTCGCACGCCGGCGATGACCGGTCGCTACGAATTCCTGTCCTTCGACGATCCCGCCGGGGGGCGGGCCTGGTTGACCGCGCTGCTGGATCGGGTTCAGTCGGTTGCGGACGCGCGTACCACGCTGGAAAGTTCCGAGCGCTGGATTACGCTGGCCTTCACGTGGCGCGGGCTGCGGGCGCTCGGGGTGTCCGAAGAAGCGCTCGCCACCTTCCCCGACGAGTTCCGTGAGGGCATGGCCGCCCGTGCTGACATCCTGAGCGACACCGGCGCCAACCACCCGGATCACTGGGTGGGCGGGCTGGCCGGTGATGACCTGCACGCCATCGCGATCTTGTTCGCCCGCACCGATGCCGAACATCGACGGTGTACTGCCGAGCACCACAAGCTGGTGGCCAGCTGCCGGGGTGTGCGCGTCTTGTCGTTCCTCGATTTGAACGCGACGCCGCCATTCGCCTACGCCCATGACCATTTCGGGTTCCGAGACCGGTTGTCCCAGCCGGTGATCGACGGGTCCGGTGAAGAACCGACGCCGGGCTCGGGTGCACCGCTGAAACCTGGTGAATTCATCCTGGGCTACCCCGACGAGGAGGGGCCACCCCGCGGGCTACCGCAACCAGAGGTGTTGTCCCGCAACGGCAGCTACATCGCCTACCGACGGCTGCAAGAACACGTCGGTGCATTCCGGAACTATCTGCGCGAGCACGCCGACACCCCGCAGGCGCAGGAGCTACTCGCTGCGAAGCTGATGGGCCGCTGGCGAAGCGGAGCCCCTCTGGTGCTGGCCCCTGACCGTGATGATCCCCAACTGGCTGCGGATCCCATGCGGAACAACGACTTCAACTACAAAGAGATGGACCCGCACGGCTACGCAGTACCGCTTGGCTCGCACGTGCGGCGACTCAACCCACGCGACACCGCAGCAAACATGAACCGCCGCAGAATGATTCGCCGCGGCGCCACCTACGGGCCGAAGCTACCCGAAGATGCCCCCGACGACGGGGTGGACCGGGGCATTGCCGCGTTCATCATCTGCGCCAGCCTGGTCCGCCAGTTCGAGTTCGCCCAAAACGTCTGGATCAACGACAAAACATTCCACGAACTCGGCAACGAACGCGACCCCATCTGCGGCACCCAGGACGGCAGCATGGATTTCACAATCCCCAAGCGGCCCATCCGCACAGTGCTCGCGGGGCTACCGGCGTTCACCACGCTGAAGGGTGGCGCGTACTTCTTCCTCCCGGGCATCAGCGCCCTGCGATACCTGGCCACGCTCGACAATCGAGAGGTGACGTCATGAGCCCCCTGCCGCCGGCACGCACCTACAACCAGAACCACATCCCACGCAAGCACGACGGGCGGCGGCGGATCAGCATTTACTGGACGTGGAGCTACCCGTGGGAGGCACAACGCGATCCCGCCGAAATGTACAACCGCTTCTCCACGATGACCGAAGTCCGCAACGTGGCGTGGCCAAGTTACGAGACTCCCGAGTACGACGCAGCGCACTTCCTGCAAGGTATCGCCGGCACACTGGAGCTGTTCCATCGCTCGACACTCGCGTTTCAGCAGCTGGCCGGTGCGGCGACCGGCCATCCCGTCGCGGTGTTCCAGCGCATCGACCAAGCAGGCTGCACATTGCCGATCGACGAGCGGATCCTGGCCGACACCGACACGCTGATGGTGTTCGGGCTCGATCACATCCTCTCCGAACAGGAGTCCGCACCCGAAGAGAGCGCCGCAATCCAGGAGTGGCTGCAACGCGAAGGCACCTGCCTGCTTTTAGCGCCGCACCACGATGTCGGCTTCACCGACGACAACACGCAACGACAAATCGAATACGAGCATCACGGCGACCGGCTGGTGCCCCGCCAACAACGATTCGGCCAGTACACGCGCTCGCTGATGAAAGCGCTCGAGGTGCCGGTGCACAACAAATGGGGACTGCGGCCCGCGGTCGTCGACGGCACCGCTGAGATCGCACCCCTGACCGGGTTCCGCGATCTGGACACACCCCGACTGCTGGACAACGTCACCACATTCAACTTCCACCCACATCTGCCGCACTACGAGCTCACTGCGCCGGAAAGCGACTCCCTGCGCGTCCTGGGGCGCCAACGCATCGACCCCACGCGACCCCATCCCTTCACCACGGCCGGCAACACCGAGTTCAATGCGCTGATCTGGATGCCGCCCACCGGCCGGCGTGCCGGGGACATCGTGCTCATCGACTCCACCAACTTCACCACACTCTTCGGCGGCACCGACAGCCTCAGAAACCTCTGGCACAACCTCGCCACCATGAAATGACCCGAATTCTTCGGCGGCACCCGTGGCGGCAACACCATTGGTCGGGCGCACTCCACCCAGCATCCCCGGCGAAAACAACGGACGGTTGCGGTGGGCACTACCGGGCGAGAAAGTGCCAGCCGAACCATCCCCACACAAGCACAGCGGCAATTCTCGCCGCCCGAGTACGGGTGAGGTACGCGACTGTCTCACCCACGGGCGCGACCAGATCCCGGCGGACATGCGTGGCCGCAACCGTGCCGAGCGTGGCCACAAGCAGCAGCACGAACCCGACGATGACGATCTCCCGATCGCTCATCTCGACACCAACCACCAGCCGAAACCCAGCCACGCCAGCCACCCGACGAACCGCAGCGGCCATCGCTCGAGTGCCGGATCCAGCAGCACCGACAACGTCGGGTGCTCGTAGCTCGGTCGGATCCAATCCGGTTGCCGCGCAAGTGCATACACTTCCCACACCGACCCCGCGACCACCAGCGTCGACCAGACGGCCACGCCGCGCCGCAGTCGGGCTGTGCCCGGAGTCCGCTCGGGCCTCGCACGGCAGGCCAGCACCGAAGCCACCACCACCGCCGCCACCACCAGCGCAGTTGCCGACCAGCTGAACGGTCGGGTGCTGGCCCCACCTGCCGCCAGCACGGCACCGATGGCCAGCGGCGGCACGAGCCGCCGGAATCGTGGTTCCGAGCGCGCCGGTTCTCTCGTCACATTGGCAGAATAAGTCCACGGGCGACCGGATTCGGATAGGTGCGGCCGCACGGCGGGCCGAGTAGCTCTCGAACTGCGCGATGGCGCGCTCGCCCCCGGCGTCGGGGACCTCAGCCGGGGGCGAGCGCGCGGTCGGCGAGCGCGCCGATGACCGGTGCGAGAGTCTCGGCGTAGCTGACCGTGAGGTGATTGTCATCGCGGTACACCAGCTTGTCGCCGACGATGAGGGGGCAGCGGGCTGTCGTACAGAACAGGGAGGTCAGGTCGGCGTACTGCCCGCCGCCGGATGTGGCCGCCGCCTGCTCGGCCGCGATACCCGCGTCGTTGACAGCGACCGGCCGTGCGGGAGTGCATGCCGAGGCATCGTCGATATGTTCGGACAGGCACGCCGGCACGATGGCGTGTGGATCGGGGATCGCCCCGAGAACCAGGACGGCCGAGCCGATCGCTCGCAGCTGGGTAACCAGGTGGTTCAGGCCGTCGACCCATGCCCGGTCATAGGAGACGAAGCCGAAGTCGCCACCATAGCGCCGGGACATGCTCACCACGATCAGCCGCGGGCGTTCGACCTGCAGCCTGGCCATAACCTGGCCGCGCCACTGCTCGCATTCGGTGTACTCCCGGCCGAGATAGGGGCTGACGATAGGCAGGTCCAGCAGTGGACAGGTGACCTTGGCCATGGTTTCCAGCCGCCAGTGCCGTGGTGCTGCGATCAGCTCGAACGCTGGAGTCCACATCGCGGCATGTGAATCGCCGACCAAGGCCACCGTTGTGGCCGAGTCCGTATCACCGGAGGCGCATTCGGCCTGGCCCGCATCATGCCAGGACCGCACGCAGCCGTTGACGAACACCTCGGCCTTGTCGCCGGGCGCGTCGGCGAGTGAAGGGGTGAGATTCGAAGGCACAGCATGGATTTCCGCCGATCCAGCAACCACGGATCGGGTTTGTGCCACCAACTGCCCGATAGCCTCGTCGCGCGGGTCGGTGGTGGGGCCAGCCGGTGCGGCGGGTGCGGTGAGCGTGAAGGCCGGCGCTGCCATGCCACGACCGACCGGGGTGGGCACGAGCATGAGCAGTACCAGCGCCACACCGATGGCGACTGCGCTGCTCGCACCGCCCCAAGCGAGGCTGAGCGTGGCCGAACTCCGCAATCGGGGGGCGAAACGAACCGGATTCTCGACCAACCAGTGGGTGAGCATGGCGAGTCCGCCGGCCATGGCGACCGCACCCAGTGATCCGAGCAGCCCGAGCGGGTGGTCGAGCACCTGCGGTGCCAGCACCAGCACCGGCCAGTGCCATAGATACCAGGAGTAGGAAAGCTTGCCGATCGCTCGCATCCCCGGGACAGCCAAAACGCGACCGACACCGAATCGTGGTTTGGCGCAGTCGGATACGATAACGAGGGCCGCGCCCAGGACGGGCACCAGTGCCGCAGTGCCGGGATACGGTGCCTTTTCGTTCAGATGAGCGCAGGCCGCACCGATCAAGGCCAACCCGACCCAACCAGCGGCGGCGGCCACCGATTTCGGCAACCTGGACCACATGACGGTCGAGAGCGCCACCATCCCGCCAACAGCCAGTTCCCAAGCCCGTGCGGGCAGCGAGAAGAACGCCCACGACGGCAGCATGCCAGTCCAGGTCAGCGAGATCGCGAATGAGAGCGCGGCGACGCCCGCGAGGACGAGAAGGTATGGGAGTAGCGGCGCCGAACTCGTTCGGCGCCGCCGCACGAACCAGGCCGTCGCGATCATGAGCGCAGGCCACACCAGATAGAACTGCTCCTCCACGCCGAGCGACCAGAAGTGCTGAAACGGCGACGGGGGCAGGTCGGCGGCAAGGTAGTCGGTGCCGTGCAGCGCAAGCCGATAGTTTCCGGCATACAGCGCACTGGCGAGCCCGTCGCCGAGGACTTGGCGGGCCTGTAGCGGCGGCAGTAGCACGGCCGTGGCGATCGCGGTGGCGACCAGCACGATCCCCGCTGCGGGAAGCAGCCGACGGGCGCGGGCGCCGTAGAACCTGGCCAGTCCGATAGTGCCGGTGGCCGCCACTTCGCGGCAGAGGATTCCGGTGATGAGAAAGCCGGAAATGACAAAGAAGACGTCCACACCGACGAATCCGCCCTCAATCCCCGGCACGCCCGCGTGGAAAAGCACGACGGCCAATACCGCGACCGCTCGCAATCCCTCGATGTCGGGGCGAAATCCCTCCCGCGGCGACGCGTTGTGCCCCTGACCTGCGCGCCAATTTCGCAATCCGCTGTCGACCGTGGCCGTCATGGGCAGCATTGTTACCGATCTTGTCGGCTGTGTCGCGACAACTCGCCGCTTGGCAGGAGTGCTGGCCTCGGTCTTTCAGGCTGCCCGGCGTGATCGGATCGGGTGTCCGCGGGCCTCCGAGTTACTCCGCGGTGGTGGCGATGTCGGGTTCGCCCTCGTAGCCGAGATCGCTGAGCGATGGTGGCCGCTGATCATCATTTCACCCCGATTACGGCCCCGATCGACTGGACCCGAATTAAGCTGGCAGCCAACGAGATCGAGCGCAACCGGCCCAGCGATGGAACCGATTCGCGGCTTGCATCACAGGTTCGGGAGGGGACATGACAACCGATCACGCGGGCGAACAGCCTTCGCGCCACTTCTGGCGGACTACTGGGTTGCTGGGGTTGTTGACTACTGTGTTGGCCCTTATCGGCATCGGCGTGGAGCGCTACGTGAACACCGATGCGCCAGCGCCGTCGCCACCGGTGATATTGAGGCTCGAGCCTTCCGCATCGACCATTCCGATCGATGTTTACGCCGAAGCGTCCGGACTAGACCCCAACAGTCAGTACGAACTCCGAGAGGCTGACAGAAAGTTCTCGCCACGCAACGTCACATCGGCCCCCACCGGCCAACTGTCCGAGAAGCTCACTTTCAATAGTGCTTCCGATCCCGGCACCTATAAGGTCCAGCTCTATCGTGATGGCACTCTCGTCACCAGCGCCACGCTGGAACTCACCCGCAAAAGGTAGCCGCCTCGTTGCGTTGATATCTGCGGGATCGGCCACCGCCGCACTGGTCCTGCTCCACACCGAACACCGCCGAATCGCCTGACCGAATGACACGCCGGTTACCCCGAATGGCTCAATGACCCGATTCGCCCGCGCGCTTCAATTTGCGCCAGCCACCGGCCCGATTGTTGGCGATGATCTGGCGGAACATGGTCAGCAGGGCTGGGGCGTTGAGGGTTTCACCCTCGCGAACCGCAACGGTGCGGGCGGTTTTGTTGTCGTGGCCCGCAGTGATGATGCCATCAGGGTCGGGCACGATGGCGCCGTCGTAGACGAACACATTGACATGGGTTTTCGCCGCGAGCAGGGCGCAGATATTGCCCTCCAGCACGAAGTACGGCTGCACGGTGCGCTTGATGGTCTCGACGACCTCCGGATCGGCCGCGTGCACCAATTCGCGGACCTCCCGGCAGATCGCCCGCTGCCATTGCGGAAGCGGGTCGATGTAGGCATCGACACGCGGGTCGGCCTCAAAGGACATGTGCCGATCCAAGCACAGTCGCCGGCCGCGGTGGTGGTGTTCGACCGAATCCGCGGCCGGGGTGATCGATCGCTTGGCAGCCGACGGCCGCGGCGATTCCTCCCGATGCGGACCTCATCGTGCGAAACTCCCCTCGCCGACGCCTGGTCTACATCTGCCACACCTGGTTCGGATGGGGCAGTTTCAGTGGCACCCCGGGACCGACCGCACGCCCGATTCGGCCGAATTCACCGACCATCGGCGGCAACCAGCACATCGACGGCTATCGCACCGCTTACTCCCAGCAGATCGGCCAGGTCTACGACTCGCCGATCGGCCACGCCGGTGCCGCCGCCAGAACGTCGATGCTTCCGGACATGATCATGCGGACACGCCGGTATTCGCAGGTCGGGCACGGCCGTGTCGAGGGCCTGCTCGCATTACACATTCGGCGGTTCGATACCCAGCTCGGCCACTCGCTCGCGGTAGCGCTCGACGTTGGCGAGCTTGATGTCCTCGTATCCCCGCACCACGTCGGCGAGCACCGCCGCCGCGACCGCGCGGTCGTAGCCGGCGCTGTCGAGATCGGCGGCGAGGTTGGTCACCATTTCGGTGTAGTGCGCGAGCAGGACGCGCTCCACCTTGCGCACACGGGCGTAACCGAATGGATCGAACTTGGTGCCGCGCAGGCGCTTTCCCTTCGCTAACACCCGCAGCGCGAGGTGCCCGCGCGGGCCGATGCCGATCTTCTTCTTACGGCCCATGGCGCGCAGGATCGGTGGGTGCAGGCGGTAGGTGAGGTTCGCGCCATCGGGTAGCCCGGTCTTCAGGTCCTCGAGGAAAGACGGGTCGGTGAGGCGGCGGGCAACCTCGTATTCGTCCTTGTAGGCGGTGAACTTGTAGAGCCCCTGTGCCACTTGCTCGCTGAACTCGGTGCGATCGGTTACCCGCTGCTGCGCCTCCCAGATGAACTGCATAGTCCGCACGTACTCGCGCGCGACCCGCACACCCTGAAAACCGATCAGTTCGACCGCACGCAACTCCACCCGACGCTTGGTCTCCCCTGTGGCGGTCAGGGCATCGAAAAGGTCGGCTGGAACTGCGGTCTCGGCGCGTGCCGCCCGATCCGGAACGGTCGCGGCGGCGAACTCGTCGGGACGGGCGACCGCGACGCGACCCCAGCGGAAGGCGGCGATATTCGCCTGCACGGCGACACCGTTGATCTCGATCGCCTCCTCGATCGACGCGGCGGGCAGACGCAGGCCACCGATCTGGTATGCCGCACCGACCAGCAGAAAATTGGCGGCCGAGGTATTGCCGAACAGCACCTCGGCAGCGGCAAGGGCGTCGAACGAACGCAACGAGCGCGATACCCGCTGCAGCCGCGACAGCAGCAGGCTCGTCTCGGGATAGGCGACGGACTTGTCGTAGACCATGTCGCCGGTCGGGGTTTTGCTCGTCGAGGCGACCGAAAGAGTGGCCGCGTTCGAGCCGTAGGCCAGGTTCTTGTTGTCGGTGGCCGCAAGCAGGTCGAAGGCCACGATGCAGTCGGCCGACCCCGGGGTCAGGCGGTTGGCGGGCTCCAACTCGCCCGGCGCGAACCGCAAATGCGAGACCACCGGTCCGGCCTTTTGACTCAGACCGATCTGATCCAGGCTCGCCACCTCGTAACCCGCACGCAGTGCGGCGGTCGCCAGCACTTGGTTGACAGTGACGATGCCGGTGCCGCCGATACCCGCGAGGAAAACATTCTGGGTCACGGTCGGCGCCGCGCCGGGCACGTCGGGCAGCACCGGCGGCTCGGGATGCCGGATGGCCTTGCGCTTCCTCGCTTTCGCCGGATCCGGGAGTTCTACCGTAACGAAGGAGGGGCAGTCGCCGTCCAGGCAGCTGTAGTCGGTATTGCATGAGGTCTGATCGATCCGGGTCTTGCGCCCGAACTCGGTGTCGACGGGCTGCACCGACAGACAGTTGCTCTTTACACCGCAGTCACCGCATCCCTCACAGACCGCCTCGTTGATGACAACCCGCGTCCGCCGTACCGGCAGCGTGCCGCGCTTGCGCCGACGACGCGCGTCTGCGGCGCAGTGCTGATCGTAGATGAGTACGGTGACTCCGGGAATCTCACGCAGCGCGCGCTGTGCCTCGTCGAGCCGGTCGCGGTGCCACAGCAGGGTGCCCGCCGCGAGGTCGCGCTTGCGATATTTCCCCGGTTCGTCCGCGCAGACGATGATCTGCGCGACACCCTCGGTGCGTAACTTTTGCGTCAGCATCGGCACCGCGAGCGCGCCTTCGGCGTCCTGCGCGCCGGTCATCGCGACGACGTCGTTGTACAGGAGTTTGTAGGTGATATTCACCCCCGCGGCGACACACGCCTGCACGGCGAGCTGACCGGAGTGGAAAAACGTTCCGTCGCCGATGTTTTGGAACAGGTGCCCCACATCTGTGAAGGGCGCCTGCCCGATCCATTGCGCGCCTTCACCACCCATCTGCGTCAACCCGGTGACCGCGCTGTCTTCGCGACCCGACATCGTCACCAGGGTGTGGCAGCCGATACCGCCGCCTGCCAGCGAGCCTTCCGGAACCGCGGTGGACCGGTTGTGCGGGCAACCGCTACAGAAGTATGCCGCGCGTTTGGCGGGCAGCACTGACAGCGACAGCGGCTGCGGTAGCGGGCGTTTCATCTCGAGATGACCATCGAGGACCCGCCGCAGCGGCCCCGCGATGCGGCCGGTGGTGAGCTCGCCGTCCTGCGCGAACAGCACCCGGCCCGCGGCGTCCCGCTTGCCGAGAATCTGCGGCGCGTCCGGTGTGCCGTAGAGAATCTCGCGAATCTGGGTCTCGATGAAGGCGGTTTTGTCCTCGACGACCACAATGTGCGCGAGCCCGTCGGCGAACCGCCGGACACGCTCGGGGGCAATGGGATACGGCATGCCGATGCGCAGCAGCCGGACGCCGGCACGCATCAGTGCCTCGTCATCGGCGCCGAGGTCGAGCAGTGCCTGACGCACCGCGTCGAAAGTGGTTCCGGTTGCCGCGATCCCGACAGTGGCGCGGGGTGGGTCGACCTCGATGACATCCAGTTCGTTGATGGCACTGTATGCCTTGACGATCTCCCAGCGCGGCCCGTAGAGGTCCGCTTCGGCGATGACACTGTCCGTCGGCGCGGCCATCGGCCGCTGCCGGTAGATGAACGGACGCCCTTCCCAGGCGATCTCGGGCACGGTAATGGGAATATCACCCACCTGGCCGTCGACCGTCCATGCGCCATCGGCCACGTCTGCCACAATCTTCAGCGCCACCGCACAACCCGACGCGCGTGACAACGCCACTGCGTGCAGACCCATGGTGACGATCTCGCGGGCGTTGCGCGGGAATAACACCGGAATGTTCAACGCGGCCAGCGAGCGTTCGCTGACCGCGGGTACCGTCGACGACTTCGATGCCGGATCGTCCCCGACCAACAGCAGCATGCCGCCGCGCGGATTGACGCCGTACATATTCGCGTGCCGCAGTGCGTCGGTCGCCCGGTCGAGGCCGGGACCCTTGCCGTACCAAACACCGACCACACCGTCGTGTGTCGCGCTGCCCGCGGGCAGGTCGGCCTGACTCCCCCACACCGAGGTAGCGGCGAGTTCCTCGTTCAACCCCGGCACGAAGGAAATGTCGTGTTCAGCACGGACATCCGGCATCCCGTTCAGCATCTTGTCGACACCACCGAGCGGGCTGCCCTGATACCCGGAGACGAACGTCGCGACCCGCCTGCCCGCGCGCAGGTCGCGCACATGCTGTTCCACCAGCTGCCGCGCGATCGCTTGGACACCGGTCAGGACGACGGTTGCCGCCCCGACGCGGTATCGGTCGGCGAGGTCGTACGGTGCCGGGACCAGGTCGCGGTCGGCAAGTTCGGTCATGGAAGTCCACCCGTCCGCTCGGCGCCGATGTGGCACCTCGACTCGTTGAGCACTTGACGCCAATATCTTGCATCTGGAGCGCGAATTGAACAACATCGCTCACAAAAAATGAGCAGAATGCTCAATTTCGGGGGCAAGAAACGTGCACAGACCATGCAAGATGTGAGGGAATATATGACGCGGGTCACGAAGGACGAGTCGAACCGCACGTCCGATGACGCACCACCCTCGGGCGGCTCGCGACGATCGTGCGTCCGGCGAAAACTTCGGGACTGCGGTCGGTGACCGGGAGGCGTCCGACGCGCTCGCAGTCGCGCTCCCATTGGGGTACCGATGCGAGAGAGTGTGTTGGCTACAGGTTTGGCTACAGTAGCCAATCGAGGCGACTGGCCGGATCTTTGTCGGGGTGACAGGATTTGAACCTGCGACCCTCCGCTCCCAAAGCGGATGCGCTACCAAGCTGCGCTACACCCCGATCCGACGGCCGAGAAGGCCGACGCTCCCCGATGGGGGAAGAGAGCGGGTGACGGGAATCGAACCCGCACCATCAGCTTGGAAGGCTGACGCTCCACCCCATTTCACATGGGGATTCATCTAGTTTTCCCTGCTAGTGGCCTTTTGGCCGTTGGTAAGAACCTGTGCAGGACCGTACCATTGGCTACACTAATTGGCTACACCTGGAATCGCAAATCGGTGACGACTACTCCCCCACGATTCCAAGCGCCAGCAACCACGCAGTCCACGATAGACGTTCGAGGGCCCCCGCAATGACAACCCCTAAGAAGCAGACCTTCAAGACCCCCGGCAAGAAACGCAAACGCCAGTACGGGCAGGGCTCGATCTATCGGCGCGCGAACGGCCTGTATTGCGGGTACGTCTCACTCCCGCCCGGCCCCGACGGTAAGCGCCGACGCACCCCGCCGGTTTACAGCATGGATCGCAACACCGTCACGGAGATGCTGGAGGAGGTCAAAGAGAACCTCCGCAAGGGGATCCTGCCGTCGCCGAAGAAGAAGGTTTCGGTCACCGAGTGGATGCTGAAGTGGGCGGAGATCAAAAAGCCGGAGTGGGCGCCGCGCTATTACAAGACGGTGCTGTCCACGATCAACCAGCAGATCACCCCGTCCATCGGCGGAGCCGACGTCAAGACTCTCACCCCTGACCACATCCGCTACATGATCGACTGGATCGATGGGCAGACCAAGGAGGGGAAGGTCGAACGACCTGACGGCACAGTGGAGTTGGCGAAGGTGCCGAAGTGGTCGACCCGCACAACGCAGGTCGCCTACGACCGAATACATTTGGCGCTCGAGGACGCCAAGCGTCAGCGCCCACCGCTGGTGCGGGAGAACGTCGCGGCACTCGTTAAACGCCCTAAGGCAATCAGCGCGACAGGCGAGCACCACACGGCCGAACAGGCGCGCGCAGTGCTGGAGGCCGCGCTGGAATGGGGCGACCCATATGTGACGCTGTGGGCCACCCGCTACCTGACCGGGCTACGGCAGGGCGAACTACTCGGGCTCACCAGTGAGCGGATTGACTTCGATGAGCTGACCATCGATGTCTCCTGGCAGCTACAGTGGCTGCCGCTGCTGCCAGGGATGAAGAACTCCGATGCCCCTGGAAGGTTCGATGCTCCTCCGACGTACGAGATCACCCCGCTGTATAAGGCCGCGGCACTGGTGAAACCGAAGACGGACAAGCCGAGGATTATCCCCATGCCCGCCGAGCTGGCGGTGTTGCTGAAGATCTATGTGCAGAACCAGGTTCCGAACCACTATGGACTGCTGTGGGTGTCGGAGCAGTTTCGGCCGATCCAGGCGAAGGATGACACCGCGGCGTGGAACGACGCGCAGGCGCGCGCTGAGGTGCCGCAGATCAGAGGGCACGGAACACGGCATACCGCGAACACTCTCCTGCCTGTGGATGAGGTGACGCGGATGCAGATCCTCGGGCACTCGACGGCGGCGGCGAACCGGCTGTATCTCCATGCCGATCTCGGCAAGTTGCGAACTGGTATGGGCGCTCTGGCGGGGATGTTGCTGCCGGAGAAGATTGTGCCGACGAGTCAGCGCCCGTGATCCGCAATCTGCATGACCTGCTGAGACTTTCATGACTTGTCACAGCAGGATTGCAATCTGAATCTCTCGTCTGCTGGCCGGACGATAGCTATGATCAGGCTTCTACCTATTACACATTTCAACCGATCGGAGTCGGGGCCGCGTCGGGTTGCGGAGGTTTACGCATGACCAAAACTCGCGAGCCCCAGGTAGTGCGACATCGGGACGGCTTGCCATGACGGACCTACACAGCAGGGATTCGGGCCGCAGAGTGGGTTTGCCTGATCGTCGCTTGATCGAGGTCAGATCCGCGCAGAGTCCCCTAGGTTGTCCCAGTCCGCCTGGGCGCATCCACCGTCCAGCGAGGATGACGACCGCCATAGTGGGGATTGTAGAGGCGAAACCGTCCGGAACGATTGCGGCAGAGGGTGGTTGGGCCGTCATTGGGACGGTCATCCTCAATGGCGGGGAGGTTCGGAAGGTGCCCCGCCGAGGGCTGAGCTCCGAGCAATCCCTGGCGTTCGACGCCGCCTCTGAGGCGGTGTGGCTACACGGCCGAGACGCCCTCCGCGGGTGGCGATTCCATCCCCGGATCGGGTGGCTGCTCGACGTCCGAGTGGCTATCCGTCCGAGGTGAGATCGTCGCGCTCCAGCAGCCCGGCGAGATGCTCATCACCGGTCCGCGTACCGGAGGCGTACTGCGGGTCCAATCGGCCGTCCGACAGGTAGGGCACGTCACCGTTGGACCTCACCTCATGGAGCACCGCAAGAAGCATCCGGCGGCCCTGCTCGGACAGAGTGGGGTCGGTGCGGATGGCGGTTTCGCTATCGGCCTCGGGCTCCGTGAGGATGATGCCCATATCGGCCAGGGCCGCCCGGGCGACCGTGGCCGGCGTGACACCCAGGCCGGCAGCGAGCCCGAAGATGGCGCTGCGGCTGATCGCGGGGTTGCCTCCGCCCGCGATGCGGCCGATGTTGGATTTGCCCAGCTTCTGACCACGCTGTTTCGCGCGCTCCACCACCTGCGCGTCGGATATATTGTTCAGCCCCTTCTGCTGCTCGATCAGCGCACCCAGGTGCGTCTCGTAGCGTGCGGCCATCCTGTCCTCCTCCGAGGCTGAGACCCCATCATCGGGACATCAACACAATCCAGGACACGTCTCGATTGTGGTCGACGTGTCCAGTTGGACACCATAACCATGTTACGGGCGTCCAGGGAAGTATGCAGGTCCGAACGCATTATTGCGATCCCATGCAGGGCGTTGTGTTGCTAGGCGGACACTGCCCTACATTTATTTGACCATAAATACTGGACACCGCGACCACAGAAGAGTAGCTTCGTCGTGGACAGGGTCACCCAAAGCAGGAGGTGCCGATGATCCTGAAGGACCGCAAGAAGCTCCGGCGGCTGATGGTCATCCAGGAAGTTAGCCAGCGCGAGCTTGCTGCCGCAGCGGGCTATAACGCTCACAGCTACGTAGGCCGTCTGGTTCGCGGGCAAGTCTCCTCGGTTGGAACTGATGCCGCCCTGCGGATCGCTCATCGATTGCGGGTGGGCGTCGAGGATCTTTTTTTGCCCGACGAGTCCAGTAATTCTGGAGACGAAGACCACAAAGGGGCGTCATGAAAATGGACCGGTCCCATCAAGGCCACCAGACAGCGGAGAACGCAACCGTAGACCTCCGACCGGTCACCCTCGACCTCGAAGGTGCGAAAGCGTATACGGGGCTGTCGAAATGGCGCCTGGAGACGCTGCTTCGCGAGGAAAAGATCACCGGCCGGAAAGAGGGCACGAAGAACCTCTACGAGCGCGCGAGCCTCGATCGATACATCAAGTCCCTGCCCGCGTGGGGGACGGTATGAGCACCGACCTGATGCCGTTCACCTACGAGGGTGTGAGCGTCCGCACCGTCGTCATCGATGGCGAGCCCTGGTTTGTTCTCGCGGACCTCTGCAAGCTGCTGGAAATCGCGAACCCGAGCAACGTCGCGTCGCGGCTCGACCCGAGCGGCGTCAATACCCTCCGCCTGGCGGATGGTAATCGCGGCAACCCGAACGTGACTGTCGTCAACGAGTCGAACATGTACGAGGTCGTTATCCGGTCGGACAAGCCGGAGGCCGTGGCGGTTCGCCGATGGATCACCGCTGAGGTTCTTCCGGCGATCCGCAAGACGGGCGGCTACGGCCAGGTTGCGCCGAAGGGTGAGGAGCTGCTGGCCCTCGCGGTTCTCGAAGCGAGGACGATGCTGGCCGCGAAGGATCAGCGGATCGCCGAACTAGAGCCAAAGGCGGAGGTCGCCTCGCGGTTGCTCGACGCCGACGGAGATCTGAGCGTGCGCGATGCTGCGCAGACCCTCACCCGAGCAGGAGTGAAGACCGGACAAGGGCGGCTCTTTGCTGATCTTGCACGGCGGCAATGGATTTCCCGCGCCGGTGATGGCCGTTGGCGGGTGCTGCAATACGCGATCGACCACGGGTTCATGTCCGTGATTCCCCAGTCTCACTACCACCCGAAGTCCGGTGAGTTGGTCCTGGACCCACCGCAGCCGCGCGTGACGCCGAAGGGTTTGCAGCGCTTGCTGTCCGACCTGGGCGGCTGACATGACTTCCTCGCCACTGGTGTCCCGTCCTGGTGGTGAGGCCGCATCCCCGGCGGTGACCGTGTCACGTGACGCCGCCGGGGATGCCTCCAAATGTCCGTCCGTAAAACGG
>NZ_JAJFZM010000017.1 GCF_020733705.1 Nocardia australiensis | reverse complement strand
ACAGCCCCTCCGTCACCCCGAATCAAGGCGATTTGGTCACTGACACGCCAGTGGTGTAACTTCGTTCAGGCAGTCAGGGAAACTCGACAGCAACCAATCAGGGGCTATGGCGCAGCTGGTAGCGCACCACACTGGCAGTGTGGGGGTCAGGGGTTCGAGTCCCCTTAGCTCCACCATATGTTCGATCTTGCGCTCTGACCTGCGCGTTTGTGGTTCTAGTAGATCTTTCGTTCACTACGTGAGCGAGAGTTTTGCAGGTCAAGAGCTTTTCGTTGGTTCTATTCCCGTAAGGGGTCGATGTCGTTCGTCTGCTGTCGGCTCACAGCGGGCCAGCGCATCAGTCAGACGGCGGCCCTCGCCGACGGGCTGCGCCGACGGGTGTCGGCGCAGCCGAGGCCGACCTGGCCGCTGAGGCCGACCTGGCCGCTGAGGCCGGCGCCGCGGTGTACCGGGTCACCTTCCAGCGATGGGTCGACGCCGACGGCGACCCGGACCTGCCCGACGCCATTGCCCGATCGTTCGCCCAACTGCGAGCCCTGACCGCCTCCTACTGATCCGCCGGGCGCTTCGATCCGGTGTCGAGGCCACCCACGGATTAGGGTGCCGCCCAAGAGCTTTCGTCGCGGGATCCGTGGTTGGTGAGTCGGCGGGGGCTCGATCCACGCGGTCGTAGGCTTCCTGAGCCGCGGAGACGTCGTCGAGGTGGGGGATCGACCATTCCTGTAGGGCGGAGTGGCTCGCGGAGGGTGCGGCCCGCCTCGGTGAGTGCGTACTCGACGCGGATCGGGACTTCGGGGTGGACGGTGCGGCGCGCGAGGCCGTCCCGTTCGAGTCCGCGCAGAGTTTGGGTGAGCATCTTCTGTGAGATGCCCTCGATGCGTCGACGCAGCTCCGAGAAGCGGGCGGTGTCGTCTAGCTCTGATGTCACGCCGCGACAAAACCCAGGTAGAGGCCGCATGAGTGGCTGGGTACGATACGGCCATGCCTCGTTGGGAACTCGGCAGCGAAGAGCGGCTCAAGCGGGCCGCCCTGGAACTCTTCGACGAGAAAGGGTTCGAGGATGCGAGCGTCGTTCAGATCGCGAAGCGGGCCGGCGTCACGACCCGCACGTTCTTCCGGTATTTCTCCGATAAGCGCGATGTGCTGTTCGCCGAATCGGACCAGCTGCGGCTGGCGCCCGTCGACGCGATTCGCCGGGCATCCGATGTCGGCAATCCGCTTCGGGTAGTCATCGGCACCCTGGTGGACTTCGACTGGGAATCTTTGGGGCGCGACGTCCAGCGCCGCCGGCTGGCTGTCATCTCGGCGAATCCGGAACTGCTGGAACGCGATCTGATCAAGCACGACGACATCGCGCGGGCGTTCACCGACGCCCTGCGGCAGCGGGGAATCGAAGCCGATATCGCGAGACTGGCGGCCCGCGTGGGCATTCAGGTGTTCTTCACGGCCTACGAACAATGGCTCGAGGCCGGAGACGGCGCCGACCTGGGCCCTATTGTCGAGAAGTTGATGTCAGACCTGGAGTCGCTCGTGCCCACCATGAGCGACCACATCGATAGTCCCCCGCAGTGCGCATGGAAATCGTTGTAGTACAACGATTCTTGCCTTTGTCGCTGTCCCGTCGACCACTTCGATGCCGCCGAAGGAATGCGTGGCGTTCATCAGGGGGACGCGAGGCCCACCGGCGTCGCCGAGCTGTCCCCCGGCGGTTCAGGAGTCCGACGGCAGACCAGCCAGGCGCTGGGCGGCCTCTACGACGAAGGCTCGCCGTCGTGCCTGTTCATCCGGGGTATCGGCCGCGGCCCCGGTCATCATGGTGGCGAGTTGCGGGACGCTGTACCACCAGGCCGCGAGCCCGATGATCATGAACATCAAGTGACCGGCGTCGATTCGGTCGTCGATGACGCCGTCCCGCTGCGCTTGCGCCGCTGCGGCGACCTTGAGGTCGTAATGTGCCACGCGCGCTGTGGCGTTCACAGGCGGCGCGCCTCGCAGGCCTTCCCACTGAAGCAGGCGGGCCAGTTCGGGATGCTGCTCGTAGTAGTCGAAGGTGCGCCCGGCGAATTCGCCCAGATCGTCGAACCGAAGGCCGTCCGGGGCGACGACGCGGGACAGTTCCTCGAGCGCCTCGGTGAGCACCTCGTCGAAGAGCGCGTCCTTGTCGCCGAAGTAGGCATAGAGCCGTTCCTTGTTGACGTTGGCGCGGGCGGCGATGCGAGTCACGGTGGTGCCGGCGGGCCCATGTTCGGCGAACTCGGTGGTCGCGGCCACCCGCAGCCGGTCGCGGGTCCTCTCGGCGGTGCGTTTCATGCGGCGAGATTATCACCAACGCCAACGTTGCCGTTGGCAAGAAGAAGCGGTACATTCGAGTAACCAACGCCAACGTTGGTGTTGGCCCGGTGGGCCTTTCGGTCCGCTGCTCGATAGCGAGACAAGGAATTCCGATGAATCTGACCGAGGCGACGGCGTACACCGACCGAGACGGCATCGTGGACGCGGTAACCCGGCTCGTCGAAGGAATCGACTTCGGCAACGAGGAGCTGTTGCGTTCCGCTTTCACCGAGGACGCCGTGTTCGACCTCGGCGGTATCGACCACAGCATCCACGCGTTCGAGCCCTACGTGGGCCGCGAACAGGTCGTTCGCACCTTGATGGAGACGGTGGGAACGGCGATGGACACCTTCCACGCCCTGTCCAACATTCGCGTGCTGGTGGATGGTGACACCGCGACATTGACCTGCTACCTGATCGGGCAGCACCACCGAACCAGCCAGGGACCGTCCGTCGAATTCCAGGACCACCTGCTGCTGGGCAACCGGTTCGAGACCGACCTGGTCCGCGATCACGGTCGCGTCTGGCGGGTTCGCCATAACCGGGTCAGCTCACGATGGTCGGTTGGCAACCCCGCGGCCGGCGCGATCCCCACCGAGAAGTGACGGCCCATGCCCTCGACAATGCGCGGAAAGCAGCCGGTTCGGTGACGAACCCAGGAGTGGGGACAAGGACATGCGGGCAATAGGCCTCAGCGAATTCGGCGGACCCGAGGTACTGCGGGTGGTCGAATTGCCCGATCAGGATCCGGGCGTCGGTGAGGTGCGAATTCGCGTGCACGCGGTGGCGGTCAATCCCACCGACATCATGCTTCGCACCGGAGCCGCGCGAGCCTGGTTCAAGGGCCGTCCCGGGCCGTATGTCCCCGGGATGGACGCCGCGGGCATCGTCGAGGTGATCGGCCCGGACACCGACACCTCGCTCCGGCCCGGAGACCCGATGGTAGCCCTCGTCGACGCCTATGGCCCGCGCGGCGGGACATACGCCGAAAGCATTGTGGTGCAGGCGGAATCGGTGGTTCCGATCCCGTCAGGCGCCGACTTCCCGGCCGCTTCCACACTGCTGATGAACGCCCTCACCGCCCGGCTCGCGCTGGACCTGCTCGCCCTGCCCGCCGGCAGTACCGTCGCGGTGACCGGAGCCGCGGGCGCCTTCGGCGGGTACGCGGTGCAGCTGGCGAAGAGCGACGGGCTCCGCGTATTCGCCGATGCCGCGGCCGCCGACGCACAGTTGGTAACCGAGCTGGGCGCGGATGCGATCGTGCTACGCGGTGACGATGTCGCCGACCGGTTCCGCGCGCTGATGCCCGGCGGTGTGGACGCACTGCTCGACGGCGCGGCGCTGCACACGCTGATCGTTCCGGCGATCCGGGACGGCGGTGGGCTGGTCGGCGTCCGTGGTTGGGGCGGCCCGGTCAACCGAGGTATCCACCTGCACAAGGTCTTGGTCACCCGGGCGGTCACCGACCACGGACGCCTGCTGCGATTGCGGGACCAGGCAAGCGCGGGGGAGTTGATGCTGCGGGTGGCCGACGTGCTACCGGCCGATCAGGCAGCCTGGGCACATCGGCGGCTGGCCGAGGGCGGCCTGCGGGGCCGCCTCGTCCTGGATTTCATCACCCTCTAACCCCAATGCCGCCTTCCTGGCGCGGTGTTCCTCGCGGGACCCGCTCGACACCAACGGCATGAAGACGCCATTCGTTCAGGCCTCGTCCTTGTCGACCTGGTCGAGGTAGAAGCGCACCGAGGTGATGCGGTCATCGCGCACGTGCAAGATGGCCACGCCCCGTGTCAGGTACTGTTCGGCCGTCACCGTTGTGCCCCGCATTTCCCACTCGCTCCACACGTGGTCGTCATCGACGGCCGAGGCCAGCACCGTCACGGTGAGATCGGGAACGTTGGCGAAGATGCCCGCCCAGTTGCTGCGCATGCGGTCGCGGCCGGTGAAGCTCCGTGCCGGGTGGACGGGTACATCCGAGCGGAAGTCTTCGGCGAAGCAGTCGGCCAAGGCGTCGAGATCGTGGTCGTTCATGGCCTTTTCCATCCGGCGCAGCACGCCGGTACTCGCAGTGTTTTCCATGTCGTTGGTCGGCATGACACCAGCCTGCCCGCCAGGCCCGCGCTTAGCCTGGGCCGATCCGGCCCACGGTGCGGGAGCCGTCCACGATCTCACCGAGCCGGTCCGCATCGGCGGAACCCGGTCGCGCGGTGAAGACCATGGCCACCAGATCGCCGTGCGGAACCGCGAGCAGGTCGCAGTCCAGTGCGATATCGCCCAGGTCCGGGTGGCCGAGTACCGCTGAGTCTGCTTGTGCCACGGTGTTTCCCGTCGTCCGCCACAGCCGATCGAATCGGCCGGAGGCGGTGCGCAGTTCGTCCACCAGCGCGGCGAGCGAGGCGTCGGCCGGATAACGCAGCGACGCGGTCCGCAGCCGGGAGACGAGCATGGAGTCGAAACGTGCGGCATCCGCCGTTGTCCGGCTGACCCGGCTGGGCGCGTCGCCGAAGGTGCGCCACACGACATTTCCGTCCCACCGGTGCCCGGTCGGCTCCCCGCACCGCAGATTGGCCCACGCGGCATTCCAGCCGACCACATTCCATCCGGCATCGCACACGCACACCGCGGCCCCGCCCACTCGTTCCAGGAGCCGACCGGCGCCGGGCGTCAGCTCGGTCGGCACGTGCCCGTCGGCCGCGGCATACCCGGCGAGTGCGCAGAGCCACTCGTACTGCGCGGGTGCCAGCCGCAGCGCCCGCGCAACGGCGTTCACCACCGCGAGCGACGGGCGGGCGCGTCCCTGTTCCAATCGCCGGATGTAGTCCGCGGAAACGCCTGCCAGCTCACCGAGTTCCTCGCGGCGCAGCCCCCGAGTTCGACGCCGCCCCTGGACGGCAAACCCCACAGTCTCCGGCTCGACACCTTCCCGCAGCTCGCGCAGGACAGCGCCGAGATCGTTTCGCCCCATGCTTCCAGTCTGCTCCTCTGGCACGCCTGTGTGCCGGTCCGTGCTTCGTCATTCGATGGTGGGGGCGGCGGTCAAGGCTCGTAGCTGGGTCAGCGACTCGCGGATGGCATCGCGCAGGTCGCCCTCCTCGTCGGCATCGATCCATCGTCCGAAGGCGACGCGGTAGACGGCGACACCGGTCTCGGCGGCCAGGTTCGCCTCGGGCCCGCCGACGCCGCGCAGCCGCAGTCCTCCGGCCAGGGCGGTCGAGATCGACGCGAGCTTGATCAGCTCACGTTCCCGTAGTTCGGCATTGGCCGCGATTACCGCCTGCCGTTTCCGCGCGAAATCCCGATCGCCACCGATCATTTCGACCACCGCGTCCAATGCGAGCGCGATGGCGTCCAGCGCCGATGTCGACGCCGGTGCCGCCTCCAGGGCGGCGAGCGCCTGCTCCTCCAACGCGGAGGATCCGTCGAAGAGGACCTCGCGCTTGTCGGCGAAGTGGCGGAAGAACGTACGGGCGGTGACACCGGCCCGCTCGGCGATGTCGGCCACCATCGTCTGCTCGAAGCCACGTTCCAGATACAGCGCCAGCGCGGCCTCACGCAATCGGCCGCCCGCTCCGGGTTCCCACCGTCCCATGCCGTGAGTCTACCGGCAGTGATGTCACTCGATGACACCAGCCATGTCATTAGGTGACATCGCTTGCTAGAGTGATGTCACCTAATGACATCAACTCTTTGTGGGGGTCCGAAATGACCATGAAAAGCATCCAGTACCACCGCTACGGCGGCCCGGAGGTCATGCAGCTCGAGGACATCGATCCGCCCCGGCCCGGTGCCGGCGAAGTCCTGATACGCGTCCACGCGGCGGCAGCCAACCCGATGGACTGGAAGATCCGCAGTGGCCAAATGAAGGTGGTGACCGGCCGCAGCTTCCCGCGCGGGGTCGGCCACGACTTCGCGGGCGTGGTCGAAGCGGTCGGCGACGGGGTCACCCGGCTCGGCGTCGGGGATGAAGTGCTCGGCGCGGCGCCGCTCAAAACGCCGGGCGCCTTCGCCGAGATGGTCCTCGCCGAGGAACAAGGGGTCGTGATCAAACCCGCGGGGCTCTCCTTCGAGGATGCCGCCACGATCCCGACCGTCGGCGTCACCGCCTACCAGGCCCTGATCGGCAAGGCGAATCTGCAAGCGGGGCAAGCTATTTTCATCCACGGCTGTCTCGGCGGAGTGGGCCGGGCGGCCGCTCAGATCGCCCTGGTACACGGTACCTCGGTCGGCGGCAGCTGCCGCGCCACCGCCGTGCGAGACGCTCGTGACCTCGGTATCGACCCGATCGTCGACTTCGACTTCGATTCCGCACCGCTGCGCGGACGATTCGATCTCGTCTTCGACACCGCGGGCACGCTTCCCGCCAAGGTGGCGCGGACGCTGTTGAAGCCAGGCGGCCGCATCATCGACATCAACCCCACGCCGGCGAAATTCGCGCGCAGCGCTCTGCCGGGACCCTTCCGGGTCATGATCGCCCAACCCGTCACTGAGGACCTCGAAGCGGTCGCGCAAGCCGCGGGCCAGGGCGTATTACGACTGCCGATCGCCCGTACGGTGCCGCTCACGTCGGCGATCCCCGCGCTCACCGAACTCGAACGCACCGGCACGAGCAAGGGCGGCAAGCTCATCATCACGACCGAGCAAGGGCGATGACGATGAACACCGAGGTCTGGATCCTGGGCGGCACCGGCCGCAGCGCACGCATGATCGCCACCGCATTGATCGCCCGGGGTCTCTCACCCGTGCTGGTCGACCGCGACGCTACTCGCCTGTCGCAAGTCGCGGCACGAATCGGCAACGGCCGCACCGTGGTCGCCGATTCGCTCGACGCGATGGCGGCCGAGATCCGGCGGCGGCAACCGGCCGTGGTCATCAATACGGTCGGGCCTTTCACCGCGACGGCACCCGCGCTCGTCGAAGCCTGTCTGCCGGGCAGCGATTACATCGACCTCGCCAACGATGTCGCCGCCGTGTCCGCCCTGCTCGGTATGGCAGGTGCGGCCACCGCCGCAGGCCGCACCCTGGTGACGGGTGCCGGGTTCGGTGTGACGGCCACCGAGAGTGTCGTCGTCAAGCTGTGCGAAGGCCGCCCCGCACCGACCCTGGTCCGGGTCGACATGGTGCCCGCGGTCGAGCTCGAGCCGGGACCGCTCGGCGAGGCCCTCGCCGGAACTCTCCTCGACGGTCTGCCGGGCGTCGAGGGCGGCGGACGATACCAAGGACGCCGTTATACGCATGGACGTCTCGTGGCGATGCGGATCGGTGGCGACCCGGTGCGCCTCACCCTGCCCGACGGCACCGAAGTCACGACCGCGAGCGTCCCGCTCCGTGAACTGATAGCGGCCCAAAGGGCGAGCGGGGCGGCATCGGTGGTCGCCGCCTCGAGCGAAGCACCGTCGTCGCCGATCTTCCGTGTGGTCCTGCCGCCGGCGACCGCGGCGCTGGCGATCGCTCCCATCCGTGCGTTCGCCAAGCGGCGGCTCGCCCGGGTGAAGGTCAAGGGCCGCAAGCAACCTCGTGAGTACTCCTGGGGCCACGCGCACCTGCGTTGGGCCGACGGCACGACCAGGGAAGGCTGGCTGCGCGTCGGCGAGGCACACGCCTACACCGGCGCCGTGCCCGCCGAGATCGCCCGCCGCCTGCTCGCCGGCGAGGGCAAACCCGGCGCCCACACCCCGGCAGCCCTGTTCGGTCCCGCCCTTGCCGAAGCCTGCGGCGGGTCCTACCTCATCGTCGAGTAGGTCGACAGCACGACACCTACCTGGCCGAGCTGCTGCCCCGGCGCGGGCGTGGGCGCTATATCGCCTGGAGCTATACCCTCGGCTTCACCGCCGTCCCGATAGCGGGAATCCTGGCGAAGCTGGCCAACGGTCCCTTGTTCGGCATCGCCGGTTGGCGTTGGCTGCTCGTATTCGCCGGCGTCGGAGCGATCACGCTGTGGCTGCTGCGTCGGCGATTGCCCGAATCCCCGCGCTGGCTGGCGGCCACCGGTCGAACGGCCGACGCCACGGCCGCGCTGGCGCGCATCGAGCGCGAAATCGGTAGCGCGCCGGTCGAATCGACGGCCCTCGAACCGGACAAGGCCCCGCCCGTGGCTCGCTCGGATGATCGGTAGCGGGCGCGGGCGGTGTTGCTGTGGACGATGCAGATCCTCGGCCCGATCGGCTTCTACTGCTTCGCCTCCGTCGCTCCGATCGTCCTGCAGCACAAGGGGATCGACCCGTCGCACTCACTGTGTACGCGGCCTTGATCGGGCTGGGCTATCCGCTCGGCTCCCTGTTCTCGGTGTTCTGCGCCGAGCGCTTCGAACGCCGCACCCTGCTCGTCGCGGCCACCCTGGCGGTCGCCGGATCGGGAGTGGCCTTCGGCCTGACCGCCTCGCCGCTGCTCGCTATCGCGTTCGGCCTGGCCAGCTCCACCGCGGGAATCATGCAATCCAACTTCACCCACATCTACCAAACCGAGCTCTTCCACACTGCCCGCCGCAGCATCGCCATCGGCCTGCCCTACGCCGCATCCCGCCTGGTCGCCACCGTCCTGCCGTTCTGCGCGCTGACCGTCCTGTCGGCGGTGGGCGCCGGACCTCTGTACGCGGGCTCTGCTGCCCTGCTGGTGGCCATGGCGGCCGCGGTGCGAATCCTCGGCCCCCGCACCAACAACCGTCGCGGAGCGGTTGTGCGCCAGTGACTTCCAGCTATTCTTCGTCGAATTCCTGCGCCGCGTGCCGTCGGCGTAGGTCGCGCGGAAGGTCTGCGCGCACAGAGCGTCACGCTCAGCCTGGCTCGCCGAGGTCTTGTGCGATCCAGCCCGGCATGTCCAGGCGCACAGGGTCGGCACCGACCAGCTTGATGCTGTGATCGCTTACCCGCCGGAAAGCAGCTTCGTTGCACCGCGCCGGATTTCCTCGATCACCGCGTCGAGCGCGCGGCCCATCGACCGGCGGCGGTGACGGACCAGCAGCAATCCGGGTTCGACGATCGCCGGCCCGGGGAAACGAGCCAGCCGCCGCTCGTCGACGGCGAAAACGGGCAGTACGGCCAGTCCGAGTCCAGCCGCGACGCAGGCCCGGGCGGCCTCGATACTGCCCAACCGAGTCGTGCGAACCACTGCCGCACTGTCCCGCAGGCACCGAGCGACCTCGTCGCTGTAGGTGCAGCCCTCTTCGAGTAGGAACCATCGCTGCTCCGCCAACTCCGCCCACGATTGCGCTGTCACCGATTGCCGCCGATCGGTAACGAATGCGAGTTCGAGGGTGCCCAGCTGATCGACAACGAGATCGGGCGCCTCGAGCGACGGCTCGAGCATCAGTGCGAGCGCATAGCGGCCGGTACGTAGCGCGTCGGCCGCGTCGGCCGTGCCCGCCGGCGACAGCATGACCTCGACCCCCGGATGACGTCGTTGCAACGCCGCGATCACTCCGGGAAGCAGGTGCCCGCACAGGGATTCCGGCGCCACGATGCCGACCGTGCCTTGGATCGGGCCGGCTACATCCGGATCGGCGCGCAGCGCTGCCTCGGCATCGAGGACCAGACCGGCTTTCTCCAGGGTCCGCCGCCCCGCGTCGGTCAGCGTCGCGCCGAGCCGCAACCGATCGAACAGCCGCAGCCCGAGCTCGGTCTCCAACGTCTTGATGTGTGCGGTCACCGTCGACTGGGCGAGGTGTAATTCGGCCGCGGTCGCAGTGAAACTGCCGCTCCTCGCGAGTGCGACGAAGGTGGCGAGTACCCGGGTGTCCATACCGGCGATGCTATCGAAATATTCGATGGAGAATATCAAAATACATCGTTGGACTCGATCGTCGCGCGATGCGAGCATGAGACATATGAGCACCGAAGTACAGCGCTACACCGCATTCAGTACCGATCCGGCCGGCGGCAACCCCGCCGGGGTCGTCCTCGACGGGACCGGACTCGACGACTCCGAGATGCAGCGGATCGCCGGGAAGGTCGGCTATTCGGAGACTGCCTTCCTGAACCGCACACGCGACCGGCACTACCGGGTTCGCTATTTCAGCGCGCTCGCCGAGGTCGATTTCTGTGGCCACGCCACCATCGCAACCGCAGTCGCACTCACCGAACGCATCGGTCCCGGCACACTGAATTTCCGAACCAACATCGGCGATATCGTCGTCGAGACCAGTACCGCCGACGATCACCCGGCCGCGACATTGACCAGCGTCGCAACGCATTCCAGGGCGGCGACCGCGACCGAGATCTCCGACACGCTGGAAGCACTCGGCTGGGACCCAACCGATCTCGATCCGGCCTTTCCTGCCTGGGTGGCTTATGCCGGCAACGACCATCTGATGCTGGCCGCCGCATCCCGCGAACGCCTGGCCGGCCTGGACTACGACTTCGACGCCCTCGGCGCAGTCATGCGCGAGGCCGGATGGACGACGGTGCACCTGTTCTGGCACGAGGACGACCGCCGCTTCCAGGCCCGCGACCCCTTCCCCATCGGCGGAGTCGTCGAGGACGCCGCAACCGGTGCCGCAGCGGCGGCCTTCGGCGGATACCTCCGCGACATCGGTTATGCCGAATCTGGCCGAATCACCATCACCCAGGGCGTCGATATGGGTCGGCGGAGCCGGCTGCTGGTCGACCTCGATCCAGCCGCAACCGGCATTCGGGTCACCGGACACGCAGTGCGGATCGACTGAGTATGAGCCGGAACCGCACCGAATTCCGGATCGGAGCGGCAAATTACCGCGGCGGCGGTGCAGTTGCTAAGCCATGCCTGTACCGCTGCCGTGAAGCAATACGGCACCGAGCGTTTTCACCTCGTGCCGCATGGCATTGCGATACCACTGGCTCTCGATCAGCCCAGCCGCAGACAACACCGACGCGTGCTACTGTCGCGGCTTGGCCAGGTCCGACATCCACCCGGGTAACGGCGTGCCGCAGAGCCTTGCCCGGCGTCGTGCCACGCCGGGACGCTCACCCCGGACGTCCGCGCCGAGCAGGAGAAGCTGCTGTGGTCCGACACGCTCCAACCGACGTCTGTTCTCTTGTGGCGATGCTGCTGGGTTTAGGCGCGTGGTCGTCCGTGGGTGTCTCGTGTAGGGATGCCGCGTTGGCGGAGTTTGGCCAGCACGGTGGTGGGGTCGACACCCAGGTGTTGGCCGACGCGGGCGAGGGACCAGCCGAGGTTGTACAGATGGATGGCGTCATCGGTCTGCTCGGGGGATAGGCCACGGCGGCGCATCGGCACGTCGTGCCGGTGCAGGATCTCGCCGACTGTCCGCCGCTCGATACCGAACCGGGCACTCAACTGGTACACCGTCTCTCCACTCTTGTATCCGGCGATGAGTTCCTGGACCTGATCGGTGCCGAGTTGGCGGGCCCGGCGGGGTCTGGGTCGGTCGGTGGGCAGTGGAGCGGGTGCGGGGGTGGGGTCGGGAAGCTTCCGCCGCAGGACCTCCAGGGCTTCTACCTGCGATTTCGAGTTATAGTAAGCTCCCCTAAGGTCCACTTTTTGGTTCGATAGTGGCATTGATCTGGGGCTTTGTATCGAGTCCCTCATGGATGTAGGGCCCGCTCTTCTGCGGGTTTTCCCTGTTCAGTGGCTCTTTTTCGTGTTCTATTCCTGCAGGGTGTCTTGCTTTCGCTTGGTGTTGATCGGGTCAGGAGTCGTTGGTGTTCGGCTGGCTGGCTGAGTGTGTGGGTCTGCTTGTGATTCTGTGGACATCAGGACCGGGCTCGTCCGTGGGTGTCGCGGGTACGGACGCCGCGTTCGCGCAGCCGGTTTAGCACAGTGACCGGATCAACGGCGAGGTTTCGGGCGACCCGGACGACGGGCCGGCCTCGGTTGTAAAGGTCGATTGCTTCGTCAACTTGTCCGGGGGATAGGCCACGCCGCCGCATCGGAGTGTTGTGCCGATGGGGGATCGCGCTGACGGTTCGGTGGTCGATACCGAACCTGTCTCCCAGCTCGTATGTCGTCGCGCCCGCAATATAGCCCTGGATCAGGGCCCGAACTTGGTTCTGATCGAGTCGACGTGCCCGCCGTGGCGGGAGCCGGTCGGCGGACATCGGCGGTAGCGGTGAACTCTTGTCGTTGATCGCCGCTGGATCGTCATAGGCACTAGGGTGGTCGGCCGTCTGCTGTCGTGCGAGTTCGATGAGTACCGTCGCGATCGTCTCGGCATCGGGCGGGTCACGACGGACGCCACGCACATGAAGCTCACCCCATCGAGTTTCGGCGTAGTTCGAAGTTGTCATACGACCACCCTCGTCACGTATCACAAGGACGGCAATGATGTCCGCTCTTTGGCTGTCGCCCAATCGTGCAGCAGCCCCTTTCGCTCTCGGCACTACAGGCGGTCTGCCACGCTGTGCACGGCAGCGGGCTGGATCCTCAACTTCTGGGCTTGCCTGTTAACCGACTGCTCTCAGCTCCACTAGCTGAACAGAATGTCCTACAGACCGGTGGAACGATTGGCCGGTCCCCGATGATGCGACCACATGATCCGGCCCCCGGAGAGGAGACCACCCTTGTGAGAGTTGGGGCAGACTGACCGTCAGGAGGTCATGATGCCGAAATCGTATCCGCAGTCCGTGCGCCGACAGGTGTGTGCGCGACTGCGCGCCGGGGAACGGGTCGCCGAGATCGCCACTGAGACAGGGATTTCCGCAGCGACGCTGTTCAAGTGGAAAGCCCAGGCGTTGGTCGATGCGGGAGTCCGTGAGGGCGTGCCGAGCGTTGAGGCCGACGAGTTGGCCTCAACGCATCGCCGGATTGCCCAGTTGGAGGCCGAGTTAAAACTCACCCGGGATGCGTGTGAATTGTTCGACGAGCAGGTGGTGATCTTCCCAAAAGGAAGTATGCGATCGTCGAAAGACTGATCGCACGTGGGCATTCGGGCCGAGCGGCCTGCCGTGTCGTCGGATTGAACCGGGCCACCTTTCATCGCTTGCGCAAGCCAGCGGTGTCGATACGATTCCTGCGGCGAACGATTGTGGCCGACGATATCGGAAAGATTCACCTGCGTTCTCGCGGAACATACGGGCGGCGGCGAATTCAGGCGGCATTGCTCAGCGAGTGCGACATGGTGGTTAATCATAAGCTGATCCACTCGATCATGGGTGAGCTGCAGCCTTGGATTCCAGCAGTCGTCGCAACGGTTCGGATTACGAGGTGTTCAGTAAAGCATTGAGCCGTTCGGTGGGTGTCTGCCAGGCGAGACATTTGCGGGGTCGGTTGTTGAGTTCATCGGCGACGGCTTGCAGAGCGGTCGGGGTGTGGACTTTGAGGTCGGTGCCGCGTGGGAAGTATTGGCGCAGTAGCCCGTTCGTGTTCTCGTTGCTGCCGCGTTGCCAGGGAGAGCCCGGTTCGCAGAAGTAGACGGCCATATCGGTGGCCGTGCTGAACGCGCGATGTTCGGCCATTTCACCACCCTGGTCCCAGGTGAGGGTGCCTCGCAGCGCTGGAGGTAGTCCCGACACGGTGGTGATGAGACCGTCGCGAAGCGCGTCGGCGCTGCGGTCTGCTCCGAGGTGGACGAGCACGACGTAACGGCTGGATCGTTCGACCAGTGTCGCGATGGCCGAACGGTTGGTGGCGCCGATGACCAGATCACCTTCCCAATGTCCCAGCACTGCACGGGATTCGACTTCGGGTGGACGTGTCGTGATCAACGTCATCGGATCGACGAAACGAGGCCGCCGGGCAGCGGGGTCGCGACGCGGTTTGCGGCGCGTGCGACCGCGGCGTAAATGCCGAGCGAGTTCGCGTTTCAACTCGCCCCGGGCGTGGACGTAGATGCCCTGGTAGATCGTTTCGGTGCATATGCGCATCCGCGGATCGGTCGGGAAGTCGACGACCAGTCGGTGGCTGATCTGCTGCGGTGACCACTTCGATTGCAGTTTCTTTCGAACGTATCCACGCAACCGTGCGTTCACCGACAGCTTCGTGTCCCGCGGCCGCAACCTGCGCGCGACCGATGCCCGGTGCGCCGAGTGCGGCAGATATCCCCGCGCCGAGGTCGTGTTGCGGCGCAACTCGCGGCTGATGGTCGAAGGTGAGCGACCCAGTTCGGCGGCGATCGCGCGGATCGAAATCCCTGCGCGACGCAGATCGCGTAACCGCTCGCGCTCCAGCAAGCTCACGTACCGCGGATGAATGACCTTCTCGACGCGATCGAGGTCGATCTTCCCACCCAGGACAGGAGCGGTGCGTGGTGAATTCACGCCTGCCAGTATCGGTTCCGGATATCGAACCACCCGACCGTCGGGGTAGACACGGCCCCGATGGATGATCGTGATGCCCTTGTCCCAGTCCGCCGCCGAACGCTTGTCCGCGCCGACCCGCTGGGCCGCCTGCGCACGAGTCAAACCCGAAGCGCGTAATCGTAGGAACTCTTCCCGACGCGGCGGCACCTGCCGCGCCTCGCTGGTGAAGATCCCGGCCTGGTGAGCCCACTTGTAGCACGTGACCCTGGTGAACCCGAGCTCACGCGCCACCGCCGAGACATTGCCGCGTTCGGCCAGCAAACGAAAGAACTCGGCCTTCTCCTGCTCGGAATACACGCGCGGACTACCGCGCCGCATCACCAACCCGCTCTTACGCAACCACGTATACGCCGCACCAGGATGAACTCCCGCCGCGGCTGCCGCGGCCCTGACACTGCCTCCACGATCCAACAGATCGAAGAACAACTCCCGCTGCGCCTTCGAGTACTTCGGACCAGCCAACGCGACCACCTACCACTGGTGTTGCGACGACTGCTGGAATCCAAGCTCGTGACGGAAAAGTCTATTGCTGCGCGATTCTCGATTGCTTCAGCAAGAAGGTTGTCGGGAGGTCGTTTTCGACAGTCCCGGACACGGCATTGGTCAATAACGCGGTGAATATGGCCGTCCGGGAACGGAAAAGATACCACGGCGCTATATTACATGCCGACCACGGCACTCAGTTCACATCCTGGTCGTTCGGAGAAAACCTCCGCCGACACAATCTGATTCCCTCGCTCGGAACCGTGGGCGACTGCTACGACAACGCCGCCATCGAAGCGTTCTGGGGACGAATGCAAACAGAGTTGCTGAACACCCGGAAGTGGCCCACGAACCTGGAGCTGACCATAGCAATGGCCGACTGGATCGATAATTTCTACAACGCCGAACGCCTCCACAGCTATCTCGGCCACGTCAGCCCCGACGAGTATGAGATGCTGTGGCACGCAACCCAACCAGAGTCTCAACTCTCGTAAGAGCGGCTCGCTCTCCGGGGGCCGGATCAGGCGGCCTCATTCACTGGGGACAGGCCACCACCAATATCGGCCTTGCCCAAGAAGCCGCCTGGAGAGCCACCGAAAAACCGACGCTCGGAGACCCTGTAGGCGCAGGACTCGAATTCACCACCCTCGTCCCTGTTGCTGTCGATATCGCCGGCGCTGCGCTCGCCACAGCCAGTGAAAACCTCTCCGCCGCAACCACTCCCGACATCACCACCGACATCGTCGAGCTGGGCAAAGCCGGTCAGCAGTCGCGGAGTTCTACGGAACCGGCGTGCGCCAGAACGGCTACACCGAAGGAATTCGCCAGATAACAGAATTCCTATCGGACCGAATCGACGGCAACCGATAAGGGTGTTCCTGAGATCGGGGGCAGATACCGTTTCCGGCGGACCGATGTATCGTGGAGGTTCGCTGCTACTCGTCCTCATATCGGTTCCAACGCGCCAAATCTTCAGTAATTGGACCCGAGTCGGGCACCCGAAACCACCACCATCCGCGTCCGGATGTGTCGCTGTCGGCGACAGCGGCCATGCGCTTACCTGAATCGTCGACGGTAATAGATCGAAATACGTCATCAGCCTCTGAAACATAGGCTGCCATCTTTTCACTCAGCTTCTCGGGCAGCGTGTTGATGGCACTTTTCAGGTAATCCCGTACGGACATCGCGGCGCATAGGTCGTATTCGTTCCACACCGACCGGTCTGACCACGGCAGCGACCTGTCGCGATCAATCTTCTCGACGTGAGCTTCCCAAGAGTCTGCCAGTTGGATAGCGTTCCGCTCCTCGCCGCTTTTCAGTCGGACTGTACTTCTTTCGATGATGGCGACCTCATCATCGGCGAAGTTGGACGGTACGCGATCTTTAAACATTACCAATTATCCTCACAGTTTGAAGGCGGTGGATTTCCAGGGCATTTGGTAATTCACGATCACCTTGATGCCATTGTATACAAACTGCTCAGCCTGCTGCGGTGTCCGCCCGTCGCCCATCGGCTCCGGCTTCCCCTTGGTGAGTGCCTCGTTGACTTGGGCGGGGGTCGGTCTATCCATGGTCGGATTTCCGTCGCCCGTATGACCATTTATGAATTCCTCAATTTCGTCCTGAGTATATTCGCCATGCCGGAAGTCTGGGAGGTCAGGTATGTCGGCATCGTCGTCAACGAGTACACGCATGGCAATCATCTCGGTGAGTTTCATGCCGATTGCGGTGAGGGTAGGGACTTTGTCAAAGTGAGTAAGAACAACGGTGGCGGTCGCGGTGGCGGCAGCCAGACCCAAGAGCCTGTAAAGTTTGCTGGCCGTGTAAGCAGTCCGGATGGCGTTGATTGTGTTGAGAACAAGGGCACCGACGGCGCCGCCGCTGATGGCAAGGCTGCCCCCGAAGCTGAATGCGGCCGCGATAATGCCAGCGGCGACAGCGATCCCCGCACTTACCACCAGGATGTTGATTTCGGACTCGAAGGTGCTGCGGGCTTCGGACGTGCCGGTGTGGAATTCCGAGACTGGAGAGGCAAGATTCTGGGAGGCTAGCGCGACCTGACTGGCGCCGTCGCGCAATGTGGTCAGGTGGCCAAGGACCGGTTCCAGGTTCTTCTTGTCGACGACACCGTCGAACAAACCGATGATGGTAGTGATTTGACCTGCAGCGCCGGTGACGGTGGTGTGCTTGGAAAATTTGCTCCACCCGTCAGCGGCCTTGCCGAGCTTGGGAACGTCCCCATTGGGGAGCTTCCCGAACTCGTCGCTGATCTTGCCGACGAGTTGATCGTAGAACTCCCCGATCCCTGCCCCGTCCTTTTTGTGCACGCCGGGTCCGTTGTCTCCGACCGAGGTCGGGATCTGGACCTTGTATTCCGGTAGTGGGCTGACGGTGGGGCGGGCGGGCATGGGTTTGCTGTTGTTGGCGACGGCGTAGTTGTAACCCATTGCCGATAGGACATAGCCGTAGTTGGTCAGCGCGTTCGCGAGACTCGAACTAGTCTGCAAAGTCTCCTGGGCAACCTGATCGTACTTCTCGCCCCACTGCTTGCACCCATTAGCATCCCCGGCCATTCCCCCACACTCGTTCTTAAGAACGGTGTGCAGCGGTTTGTCGGCCTCCCGCAGGTTGTTGGCCAGCTCGTGGCATTTGATGGCAGCCTCGTAATAGATCTGCCAATCTAACTTCAGGTTGCTGCCCAACGGTTCATCCCCCCGACAGCATCTTATAATTGAGATCGATCGCACGGGTGTAGCGGCCGTGTGCGGCCTTGACTGCATCGCTCATATCGGCGACCCCCTCCGCGAACTCCCGCGCGCCCGCGGCCCACCGCGTATGAGCGTCGTTGTAGGCCTGCGCGGCTACACCTTCCCAGCCGGTGCCGGCCAGCGTGGCAACCTTCTCATCGAGCCCGTCGAGGTTCTCGTTGACGAACCCCGCCAGCGCAGTCAGCCGCGATACCAGTTGCTCGAGACGGTCGAGATCGACAGAGAACTCGGAACTCATGGCAGATCCAAGCTCGAGTTGTTGAGATTCGCCGCGGCACCCTGGTCTTGGGCGGTGTAAGTGTCAGCGGTGACGCCGAGCTTCTCGGCCATCTCGGTCAACGCCTGCATGATCACCTTCCCGCCGTCACTAACGTCGGTCCACCCGGCGAAGAACTCGATCGCCGCGCTGCCGGTCCACCCGTCATCGAGCACCGAATCCACATCGTTGGCTGCTGAATTCAACGCTGATTTCAATTCGTCGGCCAGTGCGTACACCTGGTTGCCGACCGCGCGGACCTTCTCCGGCACCACGCTCAGACTCTGAGCACTAGGCGCTCCCCCACCTCCAGTCATGGTCGGGAAGCTTACCTGCCGAATCGAGCGCCTGTCGACGCGTTGACCTGCCACCGCCAATCGACTGACGTGGTCGAAGTCTGTCAGTTGTGGCTGCCGAACGCGATCTCAGCCGAAACCGGAATTGACCTCAATTCCGCTCAGTGGCAAGGCAATTGAAGATTTGCAACACCCTCCGCGAGATGTAGTCGACAACCTGTGGGCAACTGAGCCCGCTCGTGGTCGCGCGCAGGGGTGTGGCGGCCGAGGCGACAAGGGGACTTCATGCGCAAGAGCATGTTCGCGCCGTTCGCGTTAGCCGGAGTTTTCGGCACCATCGTCTTTGGATCCGGGTTGGCCGAGGCCGCTCCGACGGTGATCGCCGAAGATGGCATCTACACCGTGGGTGTCGACATAGCGCCAGACACCTATTCCTCCGACGGGAACTGAGTTCGGTTGTTACTGGGCGCGTCTCCGAGGTACCAGCGGCGATCTTGACGACATCATTGCGAACGACTTCACCGAGGCCAAACGGATCACGGTCACTATCCGGAGCTCCGACAAGTCGTTCAAGACCGAGGACTGCGGAACGTGGACGCTCACCGCCCCGGCCCTGGCCCCGGCTCCCAAACTCCTGACCTTGTCGGAGGCTCGAGTTACCTTGGAGCGGCAGACCATTGGTAAGGCAGGGGTGCTTGATGGGGGACAACGAAGATCTGTGCGTGGCGTACAAGATGAACGCGGCACTGGATCTGTATCGCGATCATCTCATTGACATTCGCATTGATGAGAACTGGGCGCGGTGGCATGGAAGCGGGAAGCTGGGTCTGCGTTGCGTGCTCTGCCGCCGCGTCGTCACGCCGTTCCTGTCCACATCGAAAAACCGGTTCGTTCGCCATCAACGCGGAGAGGGATCCGCGGCTTCCGCGGCCGCGATGAGGACTGCGCACGAGTCCTTTCTGCACCAGCGATGCAAGTACTGGGTCGCTGACCAGTTGCGCGAGGCTGGCGCGATCGCTGAAGTCGAACAGCCACTCGGTGACCGTCGCCCCGACGTGCTCGCAGTACGTGACGGCCGAACGTTCGCAGCCGAGGTCCAATGGTCGCCGCTGAGCCTCGCCACCGCCCAGGAGCGAACGGCAGACCTTCGCCGCGCCGGCGCCGACGAGGTCATGTGGCCGACACGCGGCTACACATGGGTCGAGAAGCTGCCATGCTCGGCCTATACGGCTTCAACCCCGGCAGCGAGGGCTACGCCACCGACTTCGGCTTCCTCGCCATCAACCCTCGCGGAGAACTCAGAACCGCCACCCGGCCGGTGGGACAGGCATTGCGTCAATGGCTCGACGGCGAGATCGCTTGGGCCTACCGAGACTCCGAGAAAGCAGGATGGGCCACCGTGCAGGACTGGGCGCAGCACACCAAGCAGCAAGCCGAGGAGATCGAGCGGCTTGGCGGTGAACTCGGCAAGGCGACGGACAAGATCGAGCGGCTCAGTACGACAGTGTGCAAGCAGAGCGCGCGGATCGACGCGGTGGAATCAGATCTGAAGGGCGCCAAGACAGGCCTGTTACTGGAGAAGGGCAAGGTCGAAGAGGGTAAGCGACGACAGGCTCGCGATGCCGAAAGCTTCGAGAAGGCGCGGGTGCTGATCGAGAAGGCCATCGGTCAGCGTGACCTGCACGCCGGGGCGGCAGCCAGTCTGGAGGCTCAACTCGAAGCCGAGCGTGAGGCGTACAAGCGCACTGCGGCTGCGTTGGCCTGGCGGGCTGGTCTGGTGAAGGTCCTGATTGCTGTCTGCCTCGTGCTGGCACTTCTCGCCATACTCGGCAGCTGTTGATGTCTAGGCATCAATGGACAACGTCAAGACAGCTTGGACCGGTCGGGAGGACCGAATGCAACTAAATCAGTTCGGCGCGCTGTGCATCGACTGCCACCAAGGCGTTGGATCGGGCGGCGGATTCATCTACGGGCCAGGGGTGAGTAATCGCGTCCTGTGCCTGAAATGCGCGTACCTTGAGTGCGGTCGATCCCGTGGCCTTATCGCCCAGGTACCTGTCGTACCGACGGACTGAGGCTGTCCGCCGCCGGAGGGCCAGTGGAGCTGTGCCGGCGCGACCGCCTAGTGCACGCAATCGGTTGCGGACCGTCGGCTTGGGATCGGACTCCCGATACAACCGGACCGCCCGCGCCTTCAACTCGTCGGGGTACTTCTTCGGTGCTGCCACAAGGGACTCCTTCCTGGTCCTATGGACCATGCTCAGAGCCCTCCGCGAAAGCGGGAACCTCACGTCCTCCTCCGGCTCCGGGACCTCGCCGATGAATTCGATGTCGCACAGCGAGCAGTGGATTCGGTCCCCGCCGGTCGGTCAACTCACGCGGTGCGTCCACCTGTGGTCTCCACTTGACATCGTCTCGCCCAGGTCCATCCTTCTGGCGGATCTCCACTGCGCCACCACCGGTTGGACGAAGGCGCCGCTCGGACATGCGCTGTGTGTTCGCTCAGTTTGCCCATGCCGCGGCAAGGTCTGCGAGCGGGGAGGGGTCGGTGGGGGCGATATATCGGTAGCTCTGGGGTGGTTGAAAGGTGGCGTAAGTCCGTAACAAGTTGAGGGTCAGCGGTTCTGGCAACGTTCGAGGAGCATCGATCGAAAGTGCGGTGGCGTGTTCAGCGCCAGCGAAATAGTCGGAGAACTCGGCTCGGGACAGGCCCACGCTGTCGCGGTATCGGCGCCATATGGTCGCCGGGCTGGCGGTGTCCCGGTCTCTCAGTGTCGCGACGCCTAGTACGGCCATCACTGGGGAGCTGGCGTAGAGCACGAGCAGCGTGCCGGGTAGTGCCGATACGCGGGTGCGCCGCAACTCGACGGTCTTCGTGCCGTCGAGGATCGCCTGCGCAAACCTGGGGCGAAGCGACAGCAGGAGGGGGCGTTGCACTGTCAGAAGCTCGCCTTCGGGTTCTGGTGTCGCAGTCATGGCTCGAACCTTATCCACGGACTATGTATCGAACGTGAGTTCGATACCTGATCTTTGGATGTTACTGGAGGTGCGCGCTTCCGGCCTTGTAAAGGGCGGCGAAGAGTTCTGGATTGACGCGCTGAGGGCCGTAGAACGCCTTCGGCCCGCCATGCTGTTCTCGGAGCCGGTCATATGTGCTGTTGGAAATCGGCGTGTCGAATAACTCGGTATCGGAGAACCGGAGGGCTTGCACGGTCGGTCTACCGTCTGCGAATTCCTCCAGATCTGGCAAGTCGAGCACGCCGTAATGCCTGAGAGCGGCGTGAAGCCGTGCCGGCCTGTCGACGTCGATGGCGTCCAGCAGAGACGTGCCGACAATCGCCGCAGAGGTTCGGCGCGTTTGACTGACTCGCCACAGCACCCTTGCAGGGGCAGTCAGCTTGGCATCGTGGGTTCGGTAGTAAACCTGTTCACGCCCCAGCGACAGTTCGACGGGGCGAGTCGTGAGCTGGATCGGGTAGCCGAGCAAGTCACCGCTCCACCGGGACCGGATCGGAATGACGTAGTGCGGCAGCGCGGTGTCGATGAGTTTGGCTGGCCAGAGCGATCGCTCGATCTCGGCAGCCGCGCGGGACGGAAGTCCGGGCCGCAGCAGCGGCCCCGGCCCCGCGTTGACCAGTCGACGGATTTCATTGGCAGCCTGGCCTATGTCGTGACTTGTCCCGCACATGGGAATGACCCAGGCGTACCAGTGATCACCTTGGTGATGGAAGGGGTCTGTTGCCAACGCGCGAGTGAGGACACCACCTACGTGTCGGTCGGAGACGTCGATGACACGTGCACCTTGCTCCTGCGCAACTCGGCGTAACAGCCAGAGGAGTTGGCGGGCGATGGTGTCGGACAGCTGGTGCCCGATCGTCCGCATCAGCGGCACACGCAGGATCTGCCCGTCGAGATAGGCGGCATAGCAGGCGATTGCGGGTTCATCGACCGTGCGGATCAGCCACCGCGGTACCTGTTCCCGCGCGAGCGTTCGCAGTAGATCGCGCAGTTCGCCGCGTGTTTCGCCGGACGTTTTGCCGAGGAATTCAAGCAGACGGTGCTCGTCGTCTGCGCTCGCTCGGACCTGGTCGTATGCGCTGTTTTGAAGCCGGGCGGGCTGGTAGGCCCACGCTTGTGCGAGTTTGTCCAAGTGGGTGACAACGTGGTCCGGGTCCAGGACGTGGAAGGAGGTCAAGGCTGGCACAGCCTTCTGCAGGTCTCCGAACCGCCTGCGCAGCTTGTCATCCCATGTCAGCAGAACGCCGACACCTGCGGCCGCGGCCTCCGCAATTTGCCACAGATCCCCTTCGTCTTGGGGAGACAGCTGTTGGTCGCCCGTAGTCGACGCATGAACGAGCTGTGTGAAAAGGTCCTCGGCTCGGCTGGCTACTGCGGTTCGTCGTGGGTACTGATTTGCGGCCACCTTGATCGGGGCTCGTTGGACCTGAGGGCGGCGCGCCAATTCGCGGTCGACGGCGTTCGTGACGACCAAGCGGAGCCGACCTACCAAGTGGTCGGCGATCAGCACGCGGGACCGTTTCGCACTCGCGGAGTCTGCCCGCATGTGCAGGTCCATGAGGATATTCAGATCGAGCGCCGCCTCCAGCAGGTCGGGCTCGTCGGCCAGCAGTTCGGGTTCGGGGAGGAAGCTGAAAAGGTCTGCGTGGCCGTGGTCCAGCCACCACACCGTCATCGGGCTGCGGTCTCTGCCGCGGCCGACGGCTCGACTACGGGCGTGGAAACCCAACGCCTTCCACATGGGGTTGAGTCCGTAGTCGTCTCGGCATTTGGCGAGTATGCCCAACCGTGACGAGTGCTTTTCCCGAATCTCGGCCACCAGTGCGCGAGCTACGCCCGACTTGCGTGCAAGCGAGTCTACGCACAGGTGCGACAACATGACCTGATTGTTGCGGGGCAGCCGAAAAAGGGCGTATCCCACGAGCACGCCGTCGATCCTTGCGTCGATCAGGCCGCCCCAGTGTGTGGCTTCCCGGAATGCGCCCGCTGGCATCATCCCCAGCGTGCGGCTGTACCGTTTGCCCAACTTGATGAGCTCATCGACTGTCGGATCACCGGGCCCCACCTGGCTGATCTCTAGCGTCCCCATAAAAAGTCGATTCTACCGGTTATCCCGCCACCAGTGGGCGGTATCCGACTCTGCCCCAACCAATTTCGGATGTGTCAGGATCGGGGGCGTCCGTGGGTGTCGCGAGTGCGGACGCCGCGTTCGCGCAGCCTATCCAGCACGGTGACTGGATCGACGGTGAGGTGTCGGGCGACTTTGGCAAGGGACCAGCCGAGGTTGTAGAGGTCGATCGCTTCGTCAACTTGTTTGGGGGACAGGCCACGTCGTCGCATCGGAATGTTGTGACGATGCAATATCGCGCTCACGGTTCGGCGGTCGATACCGAATCGGTCGCCGAGCTGATATGTTGTCGCGCCCGCAAGGTAGCCCTGGGTCAAGCTCTGGACTTGGTCTGGATCGAGTGGGTGTGGTCGCCGTGGTGGAGGCTGGTCGGCGCGTATCGGCGCCAGCGATGGCCCCTTGTCACCGATGGCTGCTGGATCGTCACAGTCCGGCAGCTGGTGGAACGTCTGGTGTCGGGCGAGTTCGATGAGTACCGTCGCGATCTTTTCGATATCGGGCGGGTCGCGACGGACACCATGCACACGAAGTTCGCCCCGTCGAGTAGCGGCGTTGTTCGAAGTTGTCATACGACCATCCTCGGACCGCGCCACGTACCCGGGTGCCTGGGAGCGATACCCCGGGAATGACCTCCCAAGCCTGATAGTTCGTGTTAACAGTTTGTATGTGCGCGGATAGCGGGCGAAGCAACACTCGTGGGACTGAACCAGCAGGTAGATGCGGGAAATGGGCTAGTGTGTGTGCGCCATCTTGAGGAGTCAGCTGGTCACTGGCGGCATCTGCGCATGGCAATGCGCACTGCACGGCGTAGCTCTACAGGCTTACCGTATTGCCGATGGCAGCGAGACACTTCTCGCCCAGGTGATACGGAGGAGTTCGATGTCCCAATCCGTCCGAGTTCTGCTGATGCTGATCGCCACCCTGTTCGGTGTGATCGTAGGCATCATCGCTGGAATCCTCACTGTTGTCGATGGTGGCTCACTGGCATCCGCAGTCGTTACGGGTGCGGCGGGGAGCGCCGGCGCGAGCGTCTTCGCCCTTACGGTCATCGCCTTCTTGTTCGGGTTCCGGCAGTGAGCGGGACCGAGAACCGCTTGGTATCGCGGCAAGAGATCGCTGCCCTGGCCGGCATCAGCAGGGCACTCCTATCGGTATGGAAGCGGCGGCACCCGAGCTTCCCTCGGCCGCGATCCTCAGAGGAGGGCGACTTCTTCGTCCTTACTGAAATGCTTGAGTGGCTGAACACCCGCCCGATCCCTGACGGCCACCTGTTACCAACTGAGGGGAAAGGCTGCACTTATGCCGATCGGGCGATCCGGAACACCCGCACACGGCACGCTGACCGATCCGGCAGATCAGCAGCTGGCAATGGTTCCGTCCGGCAAAGTTCCGATCAGGCCGATGCCCTCGCCGAATTGTACGGGCCATTAGCCCAACGAGTGTGCGGTAGCGGACCACAGATGGACTACCTGCAACTACTCCTTTGCGCGGTCTTCGTGCGTGTACGTGCTCCCGAGCAATGGGCGCGAATCAGCGACCTGTCTACCGAAGCTGTTGCAGATCAAGGTGATCCGACGAAACTGCTCGACGCGCTCGGGACAATCGTCGACACCGTCTTGCGTGAGCACGGCGTGCTGCCAGGTATGCGGCCGGCTTTCGCGCGACTGCGGCCCGACGCAGCCGAGGACGTGGCCCAGGTCCTGCGGACGTGTCATGGTCTGGACCACGGCTCATTTCAGGCGATACTCGACCGTTTTGCAGAGTGGGGCCAGCGCGACAGCAGCGAATTCTTCACACCGCCTGGCATTGTGCGGTTGGCGACCGAGATCCTGCTCCATGAGGTGACCGGCGCAGTGCACTGCCACGATCCGTATCTGCGCTTCGGAGAGTTCCTCTCGGGTGCCGCGTCTGCGGCTGAAGGTGTCAAGACCTCGGGGTACGGGCGCGACCCGGAGCAGCTTCGCCTAGCGGCGATGAACATCGCCGTACATGGCGCAAATGCCGTGGACCTGCTACCTGGCGATTTCCTCGCCTCGGGGGACCTTTCGGCGCGGCCGGTGCGGGCTGATTTTGTCATGACCAACCCGCCCTTCAATCAGAAGACGTCCGGCAAATGGCATGCGCCAGAAGTCGGTTGGCCGTTCGAAGCACCTCCGAAGAAGAACGGCAACTTCGCCTGGCTCCAGCACGTATTTGCTTCGCTCAACGATGGCGGTCGCGCGGCGGTGGTCATGCCGAATCAAGCCGGAGTATCGGAAGACAAGGACGAGCTAGCTATTCGTGCGGCGATGGTCGAAGACGGTGTCGTCGAATGCGTCATCGCGCTCCCCCCGGGACTGTTCGCTACTACACCTGTGCCGGTGAGTCTTTGGTTCCTGACCCGGCGGAAGAAGCTCCGAGACTCCGTTCTCCTGATCGACGCGCGAGCGGCGGGCGAAAAGAAGGCCGGCCAGCGGCGCCTGCGTGAACAGGACAGGCGGGCCATCGTCGAGTGCTATTGGGAATGGTTTTCGGGTGCTGCGGAATTCTGTCCGATGGATCTTGGCCAAGGGGGTATCGCAGTTGCCGCCAGCGTCGCCGACATCAGGTGTCTCGCGTATTCCCTTAGCCCCGGCGACTACCGCCCGATTCCTGGCGAGATCGTAGGCGGAAACACAGTGCCCCTCAGCACCCTGTGCGAGATCCAATCAGGTCCCTCGAATGAAATCATCAAGAAGCTCGAGTTCGTGGACGATGGGGTTCCTGTAATCGTGCCCGCACAGCTCGAGTACCGTGGCATCGCAGATAGACACAAGAGGCGGCTTCCCTCAGGGGCAGCCGCCAGACTTGAAAAGTTCCAGCTCAGGGATAGGGACATCCTGTGTGTCAGGACTGGAACCCTGGGCCCGTGCGCCATTGCCGATCACAGCAACGAGGGCATGCTGTTCGGCACAGGACTATTACGGTTACGCATCCGCGATCTCACCCAGTTGGACCCCCAGTATCTTGTCGCGTTTCTCTCGCTCCCTTCGACGGTGGCTTGGATCGAGAACAAAGCAGCCGGCACCACGATCCCGTCCATAAGTTCTGCCAACCTCGGTAAGCTGCTCGTCCCCTTGCCATCCCTGGGTGAGCAGCGACGACTCGGTGCAGAGGTGGCCACCGCAGATGCGGGCATTGCTGCCCTCCGGAAGCAGATCCAAATCGCAGAAGAAGAGCGAACTAATCTTGCGAGCGCCCTCTTCGCGAGGCCGCCTTCATCCTTTGAGGACGCGAACGGATCAGCCACTGGATCAGGACAGCGGGCGTAACTCTGAATCACAAGAGGTACTTGAGCCGGTGCTGGAGGCATTCATCGTCGCGGGATCCAACACCGGCGTTGCAGAGGCTGGTCGTGCCCGCCCGTGGGAGTCTCGCGTCGGTACTCCGCGTTGACGGAGCGCGGCCAGCACGGTGGTGTGGGCGACGTCGAGGTGGTTGCCGACGCGTGCGAGTGACCAGCCGAGCTGGTAGAGGTGGATGGCGGTGTCGACCTGATCGGAGGACAGGCCGCCGCGGCGCATCGGTACCTCGTGCCGGTGGAGGATTTCGCTGACTGTGCGTCGTTCGATACCGAATCGGGCTGCCAGTTCATACACGGTCGCTCCGGTCTGGTACCCGTTGATCAGTTCCGCGAGTCGACCGGCGTCGAGTTGCCGTGCCCGTCGCGGTTCGGGCCGCTTCACAGGCGGCTGGGCGGTTGTCGTGGTGTCGGGCAGCTTCTTAATCAGGGTCTCCAGGGCTTCTACCTGCGATTTCGTGTTGTAGTAGGGTCCCCCAACGTCCACAGAAATAGCAGGTCAGGCCCGGTCATCGACCGGGCCTGACCTGTTTATTCGGTCCTGGCCCCCCGTAAACCCCCCGTTTTGGGTTGTGTATTTGATCGCCGCAGCCTGCGGACGCTTCAGTCGCGGTTCCGATGCGCCGCAACGGTCGATGTGGCAGCAGTCGGCAGCAGACCTTTGTCCAGGGCTGCGCTAATGATCGGCCCGCACGCCGAGCGCCCGTCGACACCGGCACCGAGTAATCAGGACAGGATCATAGAACCACGACTACTGGGCCGCACGGGCGTCTTGGTCAGCCCGCTGTGCCTCGGCACGATGACGTTCGGATTCTGGGGCAACAACGATCCCGATGCCTCGATCGACATCATCCATCGAGCGCTCGACGCGGCTGTCGCAGTCTTTCGCGCCGACATCGCGGAGGTTGGCGTCGACGGCTTGCTCATCTCATGCGTTCCTGTAGTGCATCGAAGAAGGCGGCCACCGTGGCCTTTGCGTCACTTCGAACGAGTTCTTGCCCGCCGAAGCGGTAGACCTCGTAGCCCGCAAGTCTCAGCCGACGATCTTCGATCATCATCGTGGCGTAGCGCGATGGGTCAGCTATGCCACGGTCATCTGCGTAATGCTGGCGGCCGTCGAGCTCGATCACAACGCGCTGACGATCGCTGAACAACAGCAGGAAGTCCATCCGTTGCCTCGCCAGAGGCCCGGTCCTGGTACCTCTTTGGCGGAGCGTGTAGGGGTCGTAGTGGAGGTAGACCTGCGGGATCAATGCCGGAATGCCGAACCCGAACTTCGCGTACCGCTCACTGTAGGTGGTGAAGATCAGTCGCTCTGCGTCGTTTCCGGCAAGGCTTGCGCTCAGTCGGCGGTGCAGCGACAGTCCCACTGCCCGGTCGTCTTGATCTCCTAGACCTTCACGGGCTCTCCACCATTCGATGAGATGCCGGAAGGTCAACCCTTCCGCAGGAAGGAACTGGTCGTAGACGAGGCAGTGTTCCGCGTTCTTGATGATCTGAATGTCGTTGTTGACCGCATCGCGTAGTACGAGCTCCGGCTTGGGACCATTCGCCGCGAAGATGAGGTTCTTGACTGGCGCCCCTACTCCACCACCTCTGTCGTATTCGGCCAGCAGTGCAGGCAGCACCTCGGTGCCCGCATAGCCGTCCGCCACAATCCTGCGGGCCAGGCCGATCAGTTGGGGAGGCGCCCACTCATCGGTGTAGGCCTGGATGAGGCCTCGCTTGGAGTAGGAGAGGTCCGATGGTGAATCATCCTGTGTCCAGGACAACTTCAGCTCATCCGCCAGCACCACCTCCAGCTCTACACGGGTGAACCCCATGAGCACCAACTCGATTGCCGCCCGAACGGTCCGTACCGAGACGGTTACCCTGCGCGGAACGGGGGGAGGTGCGAGGGCCTCCGAATAAGACTTCCAGTCCATCACCACCTCATTGTCGCTGCACTGTCCGACACCCTCGGGGCTCAGGCAAACACGCGATGTCCGACGGCCGAGTTCCCCCACGTCGGCCTGTAGATCGTCAAACCTGCCGACGCCCTCCCCGGCCGATACCCTCGCCGCCGACAGCCGGCTTTCCCAGAGCACAAGCGAATCCCGAAGGTAGTTGTCGCAGGTTCGTGCCCTCGGCGGGGCACTGTGAACATGGGAACGGGGATGACCTGCAATTTCCTGTAGGACAGTTAGTCATCGAAGCTGATTACGAGCTGTGAATTGGGCAGATCCCGCTGGTGCGGGATCCATATTTGGACAGATCGAACTAGTGTGCTAACGAATTGGCAGATTGTTGCGGTCCCACCACCTTCGGTAGTTCTGCGGCCCGCATCGCACGGACGCGGCCGTCCTGCTCGCTTTGGTTTCTTCCGGGTGCGACACCCGCACCGCCTTGTGTTGATCGCCACGGCGCGGCTGCTGGCGGGGGTTCCCGGCCCCGGGCAGCGGAACCATTGGATGTCTACCGAAACGGTGCCCGCCTGGCTTAGAGTGGTGTATTGCCGTTTTGGTCGCGGGGGAGTCACAAGAATCCGATCCCGTCGTTGGTGCACCAGTTCAGCACGTCTGGGTCCATGTGGTCCGGGCCGTTCAGCAATCCGGTGCGCAGTTCCTCGGCTGGGATAGGCAGCGCTCGGGGTGTGCGGGCTTGCTTGACCAGACCGCGAGACCTGGCGGCATCGTCTTGGTCGTAGTCGTGCAGGGGGCGCGATCCCGAAAACGTCTTGTCGACAAACGCATTCACGAAGGCTGGCCATTCCGGCATGCCGAACCAGTGTCGGTCCGCACTGCCGAAGCACGACTTCACGGCGATGAACCAAGCCATGTCGTGGTCATCGCGCTCGGTCAACTCGGCGTAGTACATCACCACACTGTCGGCGTGTCTCGCCCACCTGTCGTAGTCTCGCCGGCCCGCACCCGAGCCACCAGCGCCGCGTGTGCACGGTCTTGGTGAGCTTGGGCCATCAGTTCAGCGTCGGTGCATGCCGGCAGTTCGGGTGCCGCTCGAAGTGCCGGGCTGATGGCAAGGGTATGCGGGTGGCTGCCGATCAGGTCCGCGAGGGTTGTACACGTACATGTCGGTCTGCTCGGTTTCGGGCTGAAGCTGGTCGAGTAGATGGCGTAGTAAGGAGCTGCCCGGGGCCAGGCGGTCGAGTCCGTGCTGACCAAACCATATGACGCGTCGTCAGCTCACTTGCGGAGTTATTCGGTGGAACGAGAATGTTCCGGTGACCATGATGGGCCTATGACCGATACGCCTGCCACCGCGCGGTCATGACATACGGTGCGGTGACGTTGACCGGCAGCACCGGGCCCGACATCGTTCCGGCATTGTGGATGACCGCGTCGAAGCATCCCAGCCGGTTCGCCTGTTCGACGAGGCTGGCGACCTCGTCGAGGTTGGCGAGGTCGCCGGTGATCGACTCGGCTCCGCGGTCGGTGAGGTGCTCGACGGCGGCGAGCCGCGTGGTCGTGCGGGCGTGCACGGCGGCGCGGTGGCCGTCCTCGATGAGCGCCTCGGCGGTCGCGAGCCCGATGCCGTCGGTGGACCCGGTGATCAGCACACGAGCCATGCTGTTGCTCTCCTGTCTCCTGGCGTTCAGTTGAGGGTGCTGGTGTCGATGACCAAGCGGTAGCGGACATCGGAGGCGATGACCCGCCCGGTACGCGTCGTTGATGTCGTTCGCGCCAATAAGTTCGGTTTCGGGGAGGATGTTGTGCTCGGCGCAGAAGTCGAGCATCTCCTGGGTGATCGGGATGCCGCCGTTGGCGGAGCCGGCGATGCTGCGGCGGCCCATGTTCAGGGGCATGACCTGCACGGTGATCTCCTCCGACGGGGCACCGAGCATGACCATGGTGCCGTCGACAGCGTGCAGGTTCACGTACTTGCCCATATCCACCCCGACCGAGACGGTGTTGAGGATCAGGTCGAACTGCCCGGCGAGCTTGGTGAATGTCTCCTCGTCCTCGGTGGCGTAGTAGTGATCAGCACAGAACGCGAGGCCGTCGTCCTTCTTCGCCAGAGTGCGGGAGAGCGCGGTGACCTCGCAGCCCAGGGTGTGGGCGAGCTTCACACCGACGTGGCCGAGGTCGCCCATACCGACGATCGCGACCCTGCTGCCAGGGCCCGCATTCCAGTGCTTGAGTGGCGAGTACAGGGTCACGCCCGCACACAACAGCGGGGCGACCTTCTCCAGCGGCAGCGATTCCGGCACGCTGAGCACGAAGTGCTCGTCGATGACGGGTGGCCTGCGAGTAGCCGCCCTGCGTGATCGTTCCGTCCACGTCGACACCGGCATAGGTCTGGATATTGCCGTTGAGGCAATACACCTCTTCGCCCTTACGGCACTGCTCACAGTGACCGCAGGAGCCGGATTCGCAGCCCACGCCGACGCGGTCGCCGACCTTGTGCTTGGTGACTTCCGAGCCGATCGCGGCGACGTGGCCGACGATCTCGTGGCCCACGACCTGCGGATAGGCGATCTCACCCCACTCGCCGCGGATCGTGTGGATATCGGAGTGGCAGATCCCGGCGTAGTCGATGTCGATGAGGACATCGTGCAGACCGAGGTCGCGACGCTCGATCGTCATCGGCTCCAACGGGCCGGTCGCCGACACGGCACCGTAGGCATTCACAGTCGTGGGCATGGGTCCTCCAATCATTTCGTTCTCGGGTTCAGCGGTGCGCGCCGCAGCGCGCGGCACCATCCAGTCTTCGCCGCGCCATCCACGCGCGGGAGGGCCTATCAGGACCCCTCGGGCCCGACGAGGTCGCGCCTATCCTGTAGTTGCTATGAGCACCAAAGACGACATCCGCGAGTTCCTCATCGCGAAGCGGGCGAGCATCAGCCCGGAGCAAGCCGGGCTGCCCGCCGGCCTCTCCGAGCGGCGGGTGCCGGGACTGCGGCGTGAAGAGGTCGCGATGCTCGCCGGGGTGACATCTCCGTTACGCACTCCTTGCGCGCTGATGTCAGCTCCGGCCGGTGCAGTCGCGGGGTACGGAACTTGACCATGGCCACCCCTCTTCCCGGAAAACGATCCGACCTGCGAAAATGCGACTGAAGAGTGCGGGTGGCCATACCGGTGTCGTGACTTCGCAATCCGTACAGGCGCGAGTTCATTCGTCGTCCTGCTCGGTGTGTGGCCGCACGAGTGGCAGGTAGATCGTGTCGATGATCTCGATGATGGTGGTGTCGGGAACGGCGGTGACCCCTCGGAGGAGGTATTCGTTGCGGAGCAGATCGACCGCCACGGTGGCGATGCGTGGCGACAACGCCTCGGGGCGGGCCTGGCCCCGGGCGACGGCTCGGCCGAGGAGAGTCAGCCATCGGGTGATCCCGGCGCCGATCAGCTCATCTCGAACCTCGGCCATCAACTCCGGTTCGCTGCGCATTTCGGTGGCCAGCACCTGCAAAATCTCGCCCTGTCGTGACGCGATGCGCTCGGCGGCGGCGCGCAGCATCGCGAGCGCGTCCGCGCGCAGGTCGCCTGTGTCGGGCAGATCGTCCGCCAGCGCGGTATCGCGGAATGCGGCGGTCGCTAGTGCCGCACGGCTGGGCCAGCGACGATAGATCGTGGTCTTGTTGGTCCCGGCGCGGGCGGCGACCCGGTCGATGCCGAACCCGACGTAGCCGACCTCGGCAAGCTCCTCCGACGCCGCCCGCAGGATCGCCCGCTCCAGCACCTCGCCGCGCCGGCGTGGCGCCTTACGGTGATCGTCCCCGCGGCTCGCTTTGTGCGGCATTCCCGACTCCGTTCAATATTGAGTACTTAACGTCCCTAATGCGCAGATTTCTGTGGTAGTCTAGCGAAATAATAGAGGACTTACAGTCCTCTATATGCTTGAGAAGGAGACGACCGTGACCCCTGTGGCATCGGCGGATGAAGTGCTGTCGGATACCCGTCTCGGCGTAGTGCGCGGCACCACCTACGGGCTGTTCGGAGCGCCGGAGGAGTTCGTGCCACAGGCGCGGGCGTTGGGCGCGGGCATTGTCCGGGTGAACCTCTTCTGGTCGCAGATCGAGCCGGAACCCGGCCGGTTCGTCTGGGACGCACTGGATGCGCTGCTCGACCGGCTCGGCGACGGTGAGGAGGCGTGGGTGACGGTGTGCTCCGGTTCACGGTGGGCGACGCGGCATCCCACCCGCTGGCTGCCCGCGTCACCGGCGGTCGACATCAAGCAGTACCACCGATTCGTCCGAAAGTTGGTGGGTCACCGGCCGGGCCGGATTCGGTTCTGGCAGTGTGAGATCGAACCCTGTCTGCCGTTGTTCTGGGCCGGAACGGCCGGTGAATATCTGACGCAGTTGCGGGTGTTCCACGAGGCGGTGGAACAGGCGGATCCCGCCGCACTAGTGGTGCTTGGCGCAGCGGTACCGGGGGCAATGGTGGGCGACGGACCGGCCGGAGCGCAGACCTGGGCGAGCTTCTTCGGCGAGGTATTGCGGGACGGAGCCGAGCATTTCGACGTCTTCGACATCCACCCGTATGGAGACCCCTACACGGTCACCGGCCTCGTGCGGGCGTGCCGAGTGCAACTGGCCGCGCACGGATGCCGACAGCCCGTCGTCGCCAGCGAACACAGCGGGCCATTGCCCACGGAATTCCCCGAGAATCTGCCGTACCTGACCGATGTACTCGCAGTTCATCAGCGACAATTCCTCGGACAGGCACCGATGCCAGACACCCTCGAGGATCTCGAAGCCGCCGAAGACGCGCCCGTCGTCGCGCTCTATCAACGCATGGACGAGTTGCCGCCGACCCTGCAGATGTTCATGAACGGATGCCCACCCGAACTGGACGATCACCGTCACCGGCTCGCCTGCCGGGACATGGTGGTGCGCACCATGCTCGCGCTCGCCGAGGGCATCCGGCGCAACCTCCACTATGCGATCGGTCCCGAATGGGACTTCTATCATGACAGTCGCGTCGCGGGTGTACTGATGTTCGGCAAACTCCAACTCATGGACAGTAGAGGCGACACCCTCACGCACCGGCATCCAGCCGCCGATACATTCGAATTGATGGCGCGCCTGCTCGACGGGGCGACCGAGGTTCGGCGGATCACAGTCGCCGACCGGCCCGACCTATACCTGTTCGAGGCCGAACGGACCCACAACGCTCCAGCGCTGGTCACCTGGGAGCGGCACATCAGCACAGCCGACCGCGACGGTTCGACGAACGAATTCGCATGGGAATGGCCATATTCCAGCGCCCATGCTGTGGATGCCTTCGGTGCTCGAGTGCCGGTCCGCCTCCAGGACGGCATGCTTCGCATTCCGGTCTCGTCGACGCCGGTATTCATCGACTGCCCCGCACCGCCGACAACCCGGGGCGACGCTGCGACGGACTGAGTCGGCCAGGGCAAGGTGCGTCAGTGACACCGGAACCTCGTCGCCCGCAGTGCCCCTGGGCGCACACGGTGATGCAGGTCCATATCGACTGCGCGCTGTGCGTCTGCCCGGTCAAGCAGCAGGCCAAGCTCCGGTTGATCGAGGCGAAGCGGCTTGTCCCGGACAGCAATCGGCCGTGACTACCGAGGGCTGGGGACTTGCTGCGGTCGTCGGCATTCCGCTGGCGGTGATCGTGCTCGCGGTGGTCTGGCCGGAGCGGGTCGCATGGTGTGTCGCTCGAAAGAATTCGACGGAGAGCATTCTGAATCATGTTGAGCGAGAAGCGAATTGGTGTGAGCGCAGGATGACAGTGGGTACCGACATATTCGCTATGTCACAACAGTTCTCGACGCAACCGAGCCGACCACCTGCAACGGCGGGCTACGAAGTCAACCATCCCAACGGATGAATCACACGCTGCCACAAGCACCTCCCGGCCCCGCGAGAACATCCGCTGACCTGTCTACGAATGTCACCTGACGGTCGTCACTACTGAGCCGGTCCGGTCCATATTCGCCGGTGTGCCGTAACGAGGGATCACTCGACCGTGAATCTCGGGTCTTGTGTCCATTTTCTGTCGCTGTCGACGAGTCCTCCGGTGAACCACGAGAGACCGGAGGTGATCACATGCCCGCTTATATCGACAGACAGCCGGACGCCGGGCCGTTGTGTCCGATTCCACCTGTCGGACCCGTCCGGCGGGCGGATCCTGGGGCCGATGGCCCATTGCTGCACGCGGGTCGCGCCGCTGGGGCGCGCAGCAGCCGTTTCCCGGTATGGGTACCGCCCGGCCGGGTGTCGGCTGGCAGCGGCGCGGCAAAGAGATGCCCGTTTGACAAATTCGGGGTTGCGGAGCGTTCATTGCGGTCCGCGTCGAAAATTTCGGGATATCCAGAATGTCGCGCACGAATGCAGTGCGCGATGACTCGTACCCCGGAAAACGATGCGGAAAGAAACGCGAGAAAACGTTCCGTCCCGAACGCGGGGCGGGACCGGTATGTGAAGCCAGAGCCGGAATTCGAAATTCGGATCGCCGAAGGACGTGAAGCGGAAATGCTCGCCGAATTCCAGGCCCGAGTGTTGTGGGAGGTCACGAAATGGCAGCTGGGCCAGACAAATTTACAGAATGGGCTCGAGGTGGACGAGTAGACGAGGCGTCGGCCGATCGTGGGGATGGAATCGCAGTGTCGTCCGCGCGGGGGCTGCGGTTCGCGTTCGCTGGCCGGACCTCGACCGCCGATCTTCAGGACCCGACCCTGTCGATTCCCCGGCAGCTGACAAGTTCCGAGATTGCGTTGCCTGCCAACGCGGAAATCTGCGCCTATTTCTACGATATCGAGTCCGGGCGCATGAACCTTTCCGCGCGTGGACACGGCCACGCCCACGAGCAGTTCGAGATTCCGGTTTCCCGCGACGGCGGGATCCAGGACCTCCTGGCCGAGGCCCGACGCCCGGACCGCCGCTTCGACTTCGTGATCTGTGAATCCATCGAACGGATCTCCCGTTTCACCCACACCGGCACCACCATCGAACACGAGCTACAGCAGCAAGGGGTGCGGCCCGCTCGCCGCCGATGAGCCGTTCACCCTGGCCACCAACGGAATCCGCAAACAGAAGGTCGCGACTCAGGTCTTGACCCGCCGGGTCAAACAAAGCATCGCCGAGTTCTACGTCACCGAGATGCTCGAAAAGTCGTGGGACGGTTTCGCCGTCCACACCGAGGCGGGATACAACGTCGGCAAGCCACCCTACGGGTACCGAGCGAAACCCGTGCCGCACCCCGTTCCCGCGAAACGCGCCAAGGGACACAAGAAGACTCGCCTCGAACCCGACCCCATCCAGGCCTCAGTGGTTCAGAAGATCTTCCGGTGGCGGTGGGAGGAGAACCTGTCCCACCAAGCCATCGCCGACCGTCTCAACCTCGATCTGACCACCCATCCCGCGCCCGTGCCCGTCGATCCGAACACCGCTGTCGGGCGATGGACATGGTCGAACGTGGCGGGCGTGTTGTCCAATCCCAAATACACCGGCCACCAGGTGTGGAACCGGCGGGGCCGCAAATCCAACAAGAACCAGGCCAACCCGGTGGCGGAGTGGGTGTGGTCGAAAGAGTCAGTGCACGAACCGCTGGTCGATCTCGACCTCTTCATCGCAGTCCAAGAGCGCGGCAAGACCCGGGACAACTCACGACGCGGGGCCGGGGCGAACTCCCACCCCCACACCAAACGCTCTTACCGGTACCGGTCCCATCTCTACTGCGACCTGTGCAACCGGCGGATGTTCGGCAAGACCCGCCGCGTCGCTGCCTACTACGTGTGTGCCGCGAAAAAGAGCTACATCCCCGAAGGCCATCCCACCGGAGGCTCGTTCTTCGTCCGCGAAGACGACATCACCGAACACCTCAACACCTTCCTGAACCAGTACGTCTTCGGCTACTACCGCCGCGTCCTGCTGACCAACGCCGACCTCCATACCCACGCCGAAACCGAACACACCCAACGAATCACCGCGCTGCGCCACGGGATCACCGACACCGAAACCAAAATCAAACGACTCGTCCGCAGCCTGGAACTCGTCGACGAACCCGACCAAGACCTGATCCGAGACATCAGCGAACGCCGCACACAACTACGCGACCAGCTAGCAGACCTGAAGACCCAGCTCGCCGACGCCGAAACCGAACAGCAGCAACAGCCCAACCCCACTCTGATCGACGCGCTACCCACCGGCGACGTCCGAATCGATCAACTACCCGAACACATCGCCCGCGATGTTTACCAAGCCCTAGGAGCCGCAGGAAGATCGACAACATCTCCATGTATGGGTCGCCGTAGTCGACGATCTGGCTCATGAAGTCGTAGAGCCGGACGTAGGTGGAGACGTCCTTGCGGAACAGGTCGAGGGTGTTGAGGGTGACTTTGTCGTCGGCCTCGATCGCCGCCGCGTAGCGGCGGGCGAAGTTGTTCTTGGCCGGGCTGATCGCGGCCGAGAGCGCGTTGTTGCCTTTGCGGGTGACCCAGAGTTCGGCGACTTCGCGCACCTGCTCTGGCGTGTAGATCCCGGCCTGGGCGAGCTTGGTGGCGAGGTGGACGACGATGTATGGGTCGGTCTCGGTCTCGAGGGTGGCGTTGGTGAAGTACGGCTCGAACGCGGCCCGGATGTCCTCAGGCTTGTTCACGAAGTCGATGACGAATGTCTTGCGCTTCTGCTCCCCGCCCGCAGTGCGATGGGTGCGGTTGAGTCGGGAGAGCGTCTGCACGGCAGTGACCCCGGAGAGCTTCTTGTCGACGTACATCGCCGAGAGCAGCGGCTGGTCGAACCCTGTCTGGAACTTGTTCGCGACCAGCATGATCTTGTACGTCGCGCCGTTGAAGGCGGCGGCCGGGTTCGAGCCGGCGCCGGGGTTCAGGTTGGCCTCGGTGAACTCGTCGTCCTTGCTCGGCTGCGGCCCCCAGTCCGAAGCCCACTCCTCGTTCTCGGCCATGGTTACCGAGCCGGAGAAGGCGACCAGGGTGCGGTAGTTGTACGAGGCGTCCATGGCGGCTCGCTTGGCGATGTAGGCGTCGATCGCTTTCTTGTACTTCACCGCGGCCTTGCGCGAGTCGGTCACGACCATCGCCTTCGCCTTGCCCTCCAGCAGGTGGGCGACGTTGGCGTGGAAGTGCTCGACGATGATCCGCACTTTCTGGCTGATGTTGGTCGGGTGCAGTTTCACCCACCGCATCAACCCCTTACACGCCGCGGCCTCCTCCACCTCGCCGCCGTCGCCGCTCTCGGCACCCTGCCGCTAGGAGATGGGCGGCATGGTCGAAGCGGACGAGTTCGGATGCATGCTTGGGCGAGACCCCGATATGGGTCCGGAAGCGAGACCAGAGTCGCTGGCGGGTCCAGGGGCCCGGCTGGTCAGGTGCGGGTCTGTCGGTGGACGGCGTTGTTGATCGGGTCGGGGCCTTGGGCGAGTTCGAGGATCTGGTGGTGGATTTGTGGGGTGTGGATGAGTTTGGCGAGGGTGGCCGCGACGTCGTCGCGGGTGATGTCAGTGTGGGTCAGGGCGGGGGAGAGGCTGATGTGGTCGGTGCCCGGTTCGTCGGTGAGGGCGGCGGGGCGCAGGATGGTCCAGTCGAGATCGGTGGCGGCGAGTTCGGCGTCTGCCTTCTTCTTGACGTCGATGTAGTGCTCGAAGGTGTCGGAGACGTCGCGGTGGCGCCATGCTTCGGGGAAGACGGAGACGAGCAGGAGGCGGCGGATGCCGGCGAGGCGGACTGCCTCGATGGCGGTGGTGAGGCCGGTGCCGTCGATGGCGGTGGTGGCGGTGGTGCCTTCACCGCCCGCTCCGGCGGTGAAGACGAGGACGTCGGTGTCGTGGAGGAGGGCGGCGAGGGCGGGGGCATCGAGGCGGGTGAGGTCGCCGTGGGTGGCGTGGATGCCGTCGGCCGCGAGGTGTTGGCCTTGTTCGGGGCGGCGGTAGAGTCCGTCGACCTGGTCGCCGGTGGCGGTCAGCAGCCGGGCCAGACGGCTCCCGACGCCGCCGGCGATGCCTACGATGAAGACCTTCATTGGTGTCGCTCTCCTTGATCGGTGCCGGCCGGAGCAGGCGGCGTGGGGGTGTGAGTCCGGGTGCATCCGGTGGTGGCCGGGGGCGGTGTTCTGTGTGCCGGGCGGTTGCGGGGTGGGTTATGCGCGGGCGTCGTCGACCTGGTTGACCAGGGTGAGGAGGGTGAGGAGGGCGTCGGCGGCGGGGCCGGAGGATGCGGGGCTCTGGCCGGTGATGAGGAGGCCGTCGATGACGACGTAGGGCTGCCAGTTCTCGGTCTTGGAGTAGTCGGCGCCGAGCTTCTTGAGTTCGTCCTCGACGAGGAAGGGGACGACGTCGGTCAGGCCAGCGTCGGCTTCCTCGCCGTTGGTGAAGCCGGTGACCTTCCGGCCGTGGACGAGGGGGGTGCCGTCGGGGTTGGTGGCATGACGCATGGTGCCGGGGGCGTGGCAGACCAGGGCGAGGGGCTTGCCCGCGCGCAGGACGGTTTCGATGAGCCGGACGGAGGTGGGGTCTTCGGCCAGGTCCCACAGGGGGCCGTGGCCGCCGGGGTAGAAGACGGTGTCGAAGTCGTCGGCGGAGACGGAGTCGAGACGGACGGTGTGGGCGAGGGCCGCCATCGCCTCGGGGTCGGCCTCGAAGCGGCGGGTCTCGTCGGTCTGGAAGGCGGGTTCGTTGCTCTTGGGGTCCAGGGGCGGCCTGCCGCCCTTGGGGGAGGCGAGTACGACTTCGGCTCCGGCTTCCTTGAAGCGGTAGTAGGGGGCGGCGAGTTCCTCCAGCCAGAAGCCGGTCTTGCGGCCGGTGGTGCCGAGTTCGTCGTGCGAGGTGAGAACGATGAGGATCTTCATGGTGTATGCACTTCCTTTGAGTAGACCGGTCGACTCTGACGAGACGTGGGAAACGACCGGTATCCGGGCGGATCTTCGGGGTCCGGGCGTAGCCGGGTTCTGCGTTCCGTGCTCTACAGGTGCAGCAATTGACCAGTGGCCATCATCGCCGCGTCAAAGGGGCCGATGTCGCGGTTGGCCTTGGCCATGAGACTCGCTCCGAGCCACATGTAGTAGAGGGCCTGGGCGGTGTCGCGGGCTGAGGCGTCGATCGCGAGCGACCCGTCCTCCAGACCGGCCGAGATCGTCCGTTCCAGCCGGTCGACCATGCCGGTGGTGCCCTCCTTCACCGCGAGCCGCATCGATTCCGACAGGTCGGATACCTCCGCAGCCAGTTTGACGGTCAGGCACTTGCCCTGGCATTCGTCGACGCTCTGTGTCTCGCGCCAGTGCTGCCAGTAGTTCATCAGCCGCTCTGCCGAGGTCAGGCCCGGCTCGGCGAGGATGCGGTCCATCTCCGCCAGATATTCGGTGTAGTAGTCCTGCATCACCGCCTCACCGAAAGCGTCCTTGGAGCCGAAGTAGTGGTAGAAGGAGCCCTTCGGGACCCCGGCGGCGGTGAGGATCTCATTGATGCCCACCGCCGCGAATCCTTTGTGGGGCAGGATCTCTCGGGCGGCCCCGAGAATGCTCTCGCGAGTGTCGCTCTCAATCCTATTCATGTGTGATAGGCTATCACCTATTAGACTGGTCGTCTAGTTGATGGCGGCTGCTGCACCGTTCGGTGCGTCACCGGCCGAGGAAGTCCAGAAGGATCTCGTTGACCTCGGCGGTGTGGGTGGTGAGCAGTCCGTGCGGCGCGCCGTCGATCTCGACGTACTTGGCGGTGGGCAGGGCCTTGGCGAAGCGGCGTCCGGTGGCGTCGACGGGCAGGGTACGGTCGCCCGTGCCGTGCACGATCAGGGCGGGGACGTCGATCCGGGGGATGTCGGCCCGGAAGTCGGTGGGCCAGGTCAGCGGGGCGGCGGCCGAGGCGATCGGGCCCGCGCCGGCCGCCACGTTCCAGGCGTTGCGCACGGCCTCCTCGCTCACCCGGGTGCCCAGGTTCTCGTCGAGGTTGAAGAAGTCGGCGTAGAAGCCGGTGAAGTAGGCATAGCGGTCCTTCTTCACCGCATCGGAGACGCCCTCGAAGAAGGAGAGCGGGGCGGCGCCGTCGGGATTGTCGTCGGTGATCGCCAGATACGGCTCCAGCGACGCGAGGAAAGCGGCCTTGGCGACCCGGCCGGAGCCGTAGACGGACAGGTAGCGGGCGACTTCGCCGGTGCCCATCGAGAAGCCGACCAGGACCGCGTCGCGCAGGTCGAGGGTCTCCATGACGGTGTTCAGGTCGGCGGCGAACGTGTCGTAGTCGTAACCGGTGGAGGGCTGGCTGGACTTGCCGAAGCCGCGCCGGTCGTAGGTGATGACCCGGTGGCCGGCGGCCAGCAGGGCCGGAATCTGGCCTTCCCAGGAGTTGCCGTCCAGCGGGTAGCCGTGGATGAGGACGACCGGCTGCCCGGTCCCCTTGTCCTCGTAGTGCAGTTCGATGTCGGTGCTGTTCTCCGTGCCGACCTTGATGTGTCCCATAATGCCTTCCCTTTCCGGGAGTTCGGTGTCTGTCGTGTTCCGACACCCAGGACTATACGACCGGTCTACTCCATCCGCAACCCCGGGTTGGTTCTGGAAAACCAAGGGAGGAAACGGTGGTTTCGACGACGTCTGGTTGGAGCAAAAAAATATGTTTAGCGGCGTATCCGAGCACTCACCTCGAAGATCGTCGGTACCTTCGAGAAACTTCCCAACGGCGACGTCGACAAGCTGTCGAAGGCCGCCACCACGTGGAAGACCTTCTCCACCCATGCCACCATCACCGGCGCACCCGCGAAGATCGCCACGATCTCCGCGTTGTTCGACAATATGGACGCCACCGAGAACCGCACGATCATCCAGGAACACTTCGGCACACTGAAATCCAGCGCCGACCTCCTGGTCTCCGCGTCCACCAACGTCGCCGCCCCAGTCGCGGACTATCACAGCTCGACAGTCGAAGTCGGTGACGGCATCAAGACGGCGATGACGACCTTCGCCTGGGCTGTCGGGCTGTTGGTCACCGGCGCCATCGTTGGTGCGATCTTCAGCTTCGGCGGGAGTATCGCTGTCGCTGTCGCTGGCGGTGGTGTCGCACTCGCGGTCGAGGAGACGATCGCGACCCTGCGCGGCCTCTACACGACGAAACGTCTCTTCCAGATCCTCGAGGTCACGCTGGCCGCGAGCGTCGCCGTCGGCGTTATCGACGCCTTCGGCAAGGTCCCCGATCTCACCGAGTCCCTCGCCAAGCTCGCGGCGATCATCGCGTTGTAGGTCGCAATTGATGGTGAAGAGAAGAAGCTGACCTTCGAGCCTTCTCCGAAACATGGTCCAGAGCAACGAGGTAACGCTGCGCCGGAGCCGACGCATCCGCAGGAGACACTGGGCAAGTCTGTACAGATCAAGCCCACCTCCTCCCGCCGCGTAGGCTATGACTCCGAAACTGGGGAGTTCGACGTGTTCGATGAGACGTATCCGGAATCGGGGATCTTCCATGGCCACAAACGTGCATGGGACGAGCTGACACAGGAGATGCAGAACGCCCTGATCAAGGCGGGCGTGGTGAACAGGAAGGGCAAGCCGCTGTGAGTACGTACCAAAGCCTCGAACCGATCGGCCGGAACGAGGCGATCGCGATGCTCGATTCGGACGACAACCTGGCGGTTTCGCAGGCCATACTGCGGTTGGCTCTTCACGACCCTGATGGCGGATGGGTCACCGACCGCGCGCTCGCCCTGCTCGAGAATCCGGACCCCAATGTTCGCTCCGGTGCGGTGACGGCCCTGGGACACATCGTGCGTATTCACAGGGCCATCGACACCGACCGCGTCGTTCCTGCGCTACGCGAACTCGTCAACGACCCGATCATCGGTGGTCGCGTCGAAGACGCATTGGACGACATCACCGTCTTCGGGGGACGGTCCTAAATCCCCAGCGCTGGCTGACAACAAGCAGGTGACCTGGCTGCCGGGGTGGTACATAAGCGAGCCAGCGGATATCCGAATTTTGTTCTGCTACCGGCACGGTCACCGGGACCGGCCGTGGCTATCACGCCTTGGGATTCCGCGGCGTTCGAGTGCCGACCGAACGGTGGTGTGGGCGACGTTCAACCGATCGCCGATGCGGTTCAGCGACTCGCCGTGCTGGTAGCTGGTGACGGCGTGGTCGATTTGGTCTTCGCTGAGTCGCCGTTGCTCCCGGATGTGGGTACCCGCGTCGCGCAGGATGGAGAGGATGCTGGCTTTGGCGAGTTGCCACTGGATGGCGAGCTGTTTGGTGGAGGCTCCGGCATCGTATGCGGCAGTGATCTCGGCGCGCTGTTTGGTGGTGAGGCGTCGTTGGAGTTGGTGGGGCCGGGCTGGACTAGGCCGCTTGGTCGGTGCAGGGGCTGGTCCGTCGGGGTCGGGCAGCGCCGCCAGCAACTGCTCCAGCGCTTCTACCTGCATGTTCGTGTTGTAGTAAGCTCCCCCAAGGTCCACCCATAAATGCGGGTCAGGCCCGGTTGCTAACCGGGCCTGACCTGTTCTATTTGGCTCGACCCCACGGAAACCCCACGTTTTGCATTCTGGTTTGACCAGCTTCTTCGAAAGCGGGCCGATATCCTCGGTTCCATATGCATTTCACCCGACTGGGTCGTCATGGCTCAATCAAGGTCGAGCGTTGGTTCGGTTTCCTCACCGACCAACTCCTTCGCCGAGGGGTCCATAAAGGTGTTGTGGCGCTGAACAAAGACATCACTGCGTGGATCGAGCAGTGGAACACTGACCCGAAGCCTTTCGTCTGGCGCAAGACTGACGGCGCTCGCTGAATCTGGCTCTGTCGCAGTTTTCGTGATGGTGCTGTTCGGCGTGTTGCCGCCGGATCGGGGTCGTCGCGGGTGATGGTGGCGGGCGTGCGTTGGTGATGTGCTTCGAATGTTGTTGCCGCACTTGGATGGTGTGGTGATCGGTGATGTTCGAAGCGAAGGAGACGGGGTTGTGGTCGATGCGGTGGTGGCCGCAGCGAGTGGCCGGTGTCCTGGTTGCGAAACCGGTTCGGCGCGGGTGCATTCGCGCTACTCGCGGCGGCTGGCCGACACGGCGATCTCCGGCCGCGCGGTCGTGTTACAGCTGCGGGTGCGGAGGTTCTTCTGTCCGAACAGCGATTGCGCGACAAAGACTTTCGTCGAGCAGGTCGACGGGTTGACAGCGAAGTGGGCGCGACGCACGAACCAGTTGGCGTCGATGCTGTCGAGCATCGGGCTGGCGCTGGCCGGACGTGCTGGGTCCCGGCTGGCAGTGCGGCTGCGGGTCGCGGCGAGCCGGGACACCCTGCTGCGGTTGGTGCGTGCACTGCCGGACCCGCCGGTCGAACAGCTCGCGGTGCTCGGCGTCGACGATTTCGCGATCCGTCGCGGACACGTCTATGGAACGGTGGTGGTCGACATGCAATCGCATCGGCCGATCGAGGTGCTGGCCGATCGCACTGCCGCCACGCTGGCGGCATGGCTGAGTGAGCGTGCCGGGGTCGAGGTCGTGTGCCGCGACCGGGCAGGCGCCTATGCTGAAGGAATCCGGGCCGGAGCACCGGATGCAATCCAGGTCGCTGACCGCTGGCATTTGTGGCACAACCTCGCCCAAGCGGTCGACAAGACTGTTGTCGCCGAACGGGCTGCGTTGCGACCCGACCCCGATGCTACTGCGGCGCAGACAGTTCCGGCGGTACCGATCGCCGTGGGGCAGACCGGGCCGCTAGAGGGTCGGTTGGCGACGCGGACCCAGGAACGGCACGCCATGGTGCGGGCCCGCATCGAGCGCGGTGACAGCATTTCGGCGATCAGCCGGGAGTTGGGGCTGGACCGGAAAACGGTGCGGCGCTTCGCCCGAGCCGGGCACGGCGATCAGCTGCTGGTCGAAGCCCGAGCCCGAGGCAGCCTGCTCGATCCGTTCAAGGCCTATCTGCACGAACGCCTCACCGCCGGCTGCAGCGACGCCGCCGCGCTCACCACCGAGATCATAGCTCTTGGTTATCGCGGCAGCGCCAAGACGGTCCGCCGGTATATACAGCCGTTCCGGGAGCATCTGCCGCCGCCACCACCCATCCCGGCGGCGCCCACGGTCCGACAGGTCACCCGGTGGATGACCTGTCGCCCCGACCGCCTCACCAGCAACGAGCAGCGGGAGCTCAAACAGGTCCTTGCCCGCAGCCGGACCCTGGCCCTCACACACCGGCAGGTGCGCGAATTCGCCGACATCATGGGCACCCGCATCGGCAGCGGGCGGCTGCAACCATGGATCACCACAGTCATCGGCACCGGCGCGCCCGCGTTGCGCAGCTTCGCCCGCGGCCTGGGCAACGACCTCGATGCCGTCATCAACGGGCTGAGCCTGCCGCACAGTTCCGGCGCGGTCGAGGGCACCGTGAACAGGATTAAAATGCTCAAACGGCAAATGTTCGGCCGGGCGGGCCTGGACTTGCTGCGCAAACGTGTCCTGCACCCCAACTGACCACAACCCCTGATGACAGCTGGCAGGATGGGCCGGGTGGCGAACATGCGACGACCCGCACCCGAACCGGCCCCCGGATTCCCTCAGATCCAGCGCACTCCCGGTCTCGCGCAGGACATGCTGCGCGAGATGGCGCCGTTTCTGGCCGAGGAAGGTATCGACGTCGACAACCTCGACGGCACCGACCCGGACACGCTACAGGCCGCGTTCGCCCGAGCCATCGAGCGCCACAACATGATCCAATCCACCCCGGTCGGCGTCGCTCGCGACAACACCCTCACCACCTTGCGTACTATCGTCACAGCCCTCATCAGCGGTGACGCCACGCGCGCGACCGCTCTGCTGGACGCGATACCGCCCACCGCAGCCGACCGCGACGGCGCCACCGTCGCTGGCACCATCGGTGTCGCTGCCAGTCTGCTCGACGACTGGCTTGCCCGCGGAAACCCCAATGCCCCACAGGGTCTCGCTATCGCGACCCGGCTGCCCGCCGGGCACTGGACCGGTGAACGCGCGGCCACCGACCTGCTCGCCCTGGCCCGCAAACACCGCGCCTTCACCAAACAAGACGCCGTCATCGCCAACCACGGCGGCCTGCATGTCCTCTACGGCCTCGCACTCGCCCTCACCGCCACCATCCAAGCCTGGGCGCAACTGTCCAGCATCCCGGATATCGAGCTCATCGACACCTACATCGCCTGAACATCAACGCATTTCACGAAAACTGCGACAGAGCCAGATTCGATGAGCGTCGTCAAGACGGCGGAGGAGATCCTGGAATCACTCGCAAAATATCTTCAACGGATTTCAGGCGCAGGACACTAGTAGGACTTTGTTAGGTGGGGAAGGTGTGGTGGCAGAGTGGGCAGGTGCCGATCCAGATGACAAGGGCGCGTTGGAGTTTGCGGAGGATGCCGTAGAGGGTCAGTCCTGCCCACGTGCTTTTGGGTTCGTGAGCCGGAGGGTGGTGAGGAACAAGTGCGCGGCGGTGACGAGGGTGGCGTGGTGGTGCCAGCCGAGCCAGGAGCGTCCTTCGAAGTGGTCCAGGCCGAGCGCGTCTTTGAGTTCGCGGTAGTCGTGTTCGATGCGCCAGCGGATTTTCGCCAGTCGCACGAGTTCGGTGATGGGTGTTTCGGACGGGAGGGTGGACAGCCAGTAGTCGGTGGGTTCTTTTGTGCCGGTGGGCCATTCGGCGATCAGCCAGGCTTCGGGCGCACTGCCGTCGTCGGCGCGGGTGATGAACCGGCTCGCGGGCCGGACGCGGATCGCGGTGAACTTCGAGGTCATCGCGGCGCCGGGGTTGCCGGGGCCGGATTTGCTGCCGTGGCGCCAGGTCACCTCCCGCAACGCTGTGGGCCCAGCCGCTACGACCATGTCCTTGCAGGTCACCGGCGGATCGGGGTAGCGGGGTTTGGGTGGGCGTCCCCTCGGCGGCGGGGGCGGGGTTACCGGTTGCGCCTGGCCGGGCTGGACGGTGGTGGCACCCTTGACCGCCACGACGTAGGGCAGGCATCGATCGGACAGGCCGGTGCGGAACTCCGTGGCGTCGCCGTAGCCGGCGTCGGCCACGACGACCGGGGGCGCGGCGCGGCCCCATTCGAGGAGTTCGTCGATCATTTCCAACGCCATCTCCCATTTACGGCGATGACGCTCACCGTCGGGGATCGCGGCCTTGGCGCGGCGCGCCGCGATCGCCGCCTGCTCGGCCGGTGTTTCCGCAGTAGCGTCGTCCCAGCTCTCGGGCATGAACAGCCGCCAGTCCAGCGGCGCGGACGCGGTGTCGGTCACCCCGTGCACGCTGACGGCGACCTGGCAGTTGCCGACCTTGCCCAGGGTGCCCGAATACTGCCGGGCCACACACGGCGAGGAGTCACCGTCCTTGGCGAACCCCGTGTCGTCCAGCGCCCACGCCTGCGGCGTGATCACCTCACATGCGTTGCGGGACAAAACTTTCCGCACCGGAACCACATCCCACGGCGAGGTCGTGACGAACTGCTGCAGTCGCTGATGGTCAGTCCCCAACCGCTGCGCCATCGGCTGCATCGACTTGCGCTTACCGTCCAGCATCAACCCACGCACATACACCCCGGCAGTGGCCACCCGATCCTTGCGCGTCAGCGACGCGAACACCTCACCGACAAACGAATCCAGCAACTCATCGACTCGGGCCAGCTCACCGGTATCCACACCGGACATGGTCTCGAGAAACCCACCAGAACTCGAGAGGGCACGCAGTGACAAACCTAACAAAGTCCTACTAGTGTGTTGGTCCTGAAATTTTCGCCATATATTTGGCGAGGGAGTCGAGGATTTCTTCGGCGGTTTTGCGCCATATGAAGGGTTCGGGTTCTCGTTCCAGTTGGTGATCCAGGCGCGGACGTCTTTCTCCAGTGCGGCAACGCTTTTGTGGACGCCGCGGCGTAGGAGTTGGTCGGTGAGGAACCCGAACCAGCGTTCGGCCTGGTTCATCCATGAGGATCCGGTCGGGGTGAAGTGCATGTGGAAGCGGGGGTGTTTGGCGAGCCAGGCGTTGATGGCCGGGGTTTTGTGGGTGGCGAGGTTGTCGCAGACCAGATGCACGTCCAACTCGGTGGGTACGGCTTTGTCGATCGCGACCAGGAACTTCTTGAACTCGGTGGCGCGGTGCTGCGGGTAGAGCTTCGAGATCACGGTGCCATCAGCGATGTTGAACGCTGCGAACACCTCACTCACGCCGTGACGTTGATAGTCATGGCTGCGACGTTCGGGCATGCCGGGCATCATCGGTAGCACCGGCTGCGAGCGGTCGAGGGCCTGCATACCGGATTTCTCGTCCACGCACAACACGACCGCCCGCTCCGGCGGATTGTGGTAGAGACCGACGACGTCGACGACCTTGTCCACGAATCGCGGATCGGTCGACAGCTTGAACCCGTCGACCAGGTGTGGTTTCAACTCGAACTTGCCCCAGATTCGTCCGATCGTCGTGCGCGACAAGCCAGTTCGCTTCGCCATCGACGACCTCGTCCAGTGCGTGGCGTTCGGTGGCGAGAGTTCCAGCGTGGTGATCAGCACGTCTTCGACCTGATCGAGCAGGATCGACGGCGGCCGCCCGGGACGGGGCTCGTCGACCAAGCCCGCGAGACGTTGCTCGACGAACCGGCGCCGCCACCGGGCCACAGTGCTCTCGGTCACCCGCAGATCAGCGGCCACCTGCTTGTTCGAACCTCCCGCAGCACAGGCCAGCACGATTTTGGACCGCAACACCAACGCCTGCGCGGTCTTCGCCCGACGCGACCAGCGCGTCAACTGCTCGCGCTCGTCATCGCTCAACACCAACTCCGCTTTCGGCCGCCCCGCCCGCTGGCCGTCGCTCAATCCATCCAGCCGTGATTCACGAAACCGCTTGCGCCACTTGCCCACCGTCATCGCGGTCACACCGAGATCGGCGGCCAACCGCTCATACACCACGCCGGGTTCAGCGCACCCGAGCACAATCCGCGCCCGCACCGCCACCCGCGCCGACCCCGCCCGCGACCACGCGACAAGCTGCTCCCGTTCATCATCGGTCAGCACGAACTCGACATCGTCACACCCGGAACCCGCCACCCCAACACCATCGATAATTAGAACTCGAATTTCAGGACCAACACACTAGTGTTCTGCGGCTGAAATCCGTTGGCCAATTGCAGGATTCGGCGGTGGTGAGAACTGGGCATCCGAGGGCGGGGCCGTAGTTGACGGTGACCGACGCGCAGCGTCGGGAGTTGATGCGGGGTGCGCGGGCTGCGACATCGACGCAGGCGTATGCGTTGCGATGCCGGATCTTGCCGGCCTGCGCGGCGCCGGGCGCGTTCGATACTCATGTTGCGGCAAGATCGGCGTGTCAGCCATGACGGTGCGCAAGCGGAGGGGCCGGTTCATCGAGTTCGGGGTGGCCGGCCTGGCCGACGAACCGCGGCCGGGCCGACCGCCGTCGATTCTGCTGGACCAGGTCCAGAACACCATTTCCGGGGCCGAACCGTGGGGTAAACGTGGGGTTGGGTCAAATGAAACAAGTCAGGCCCGGTTCGATACCGGGCCTGACTTGGGGTTTCAGGTGGAGCTAAAGGGACTCGAACCCCTGACCCCCACACCACGAGTCACATCGACTCCGCAGCATGAGAGGAAAGTCCGCCCCGCCGTGACGCCGATCTGAATCCACTACCCACGTGCAGGTTCACAGCATCCAAACGGACCAACTCATTCGTAATACCCTGTTCTGCAATGAAATTCGCATCTCAACCCACGTGTACGGATGCGATAGAGGTCCGATCGGGCGGCACCATGGACATGATCGTCGGCCAGTTTCGGATCACACCGGTCAGCAGAGGTGATCCCCTGATCACTCTGGCAGGGGATCAGATTCATCATGATCGTCTAAGTGAGGAATGCGAGCGCCGAAGTCCGGCCTGGACAGGAAGAACCGCCGCCGAGATCGCGATGGGTGACACCGGATGGCCGTCGCGACGAGGCCGGAATCCGCGCCGTCGACAGCGCAAGCGTGGAGTTGGGTGGCGCGCTACGACAGACCCCAGGAAAGGAGCCATCCGAGCGCCCGTTCGGTCGCGGGTTTGTAGCGTTCCGGAACGGTCAGTAGACGTGCGGCGATCACATCCGATCGAGCCCAGGTCCAGACCAGTCAGGACACGGTGGAGCCCCGGCGCGTCGCCGCATTCGATCAACAACTGCCTGGCGAGTTCGTGATAGTTGAGCGGGGCGAGTCTGTGGTGGGTAGTCGGTGGTGACGGATTCGTTGGTGAGCGTGGCCGGGGTACCAGGCCGCGCACGTCGAAAAAACGACAGGCGGCCCTCGTAGTGTTCATCGAACTCGTCGGACTGGCCGATGATGCGTGGGTTGACCAGCACAGGCGATACCCACACCAGTCCCATTTGAAGACACAAGTCGCCGCTCCGGGGTCAGGTCGACACGATTTCGAAGACCGGATGGGTGCGGGCGTTGTCGAGGAATTGCTGCGGTGAGGAGTCCGTACCCACATCCAGGTAGGGCAGCACGAAGAACCGTCGATACAGCGCCACAATGGGTTTCGGAACGCGTGGCGGTCCCGACACCAGCGACGCGCGGAACACCCTGGCCGCATGCTCGGTGGGCAACTCGACGGCCGTCACGGTCTCGACGTATTTACCGTGGCGCAGCGCCGCCTTCCCTTGTGCCGCACGCAGGTTGCGCACCCAGTTCACCGTTCCGTAGGACGCCACCAGGTATCGCTGGTCGTCTTGTTCGAACACTGCCAGCGGCGTCTCGATCGCGCGGCCGGTGCGACGTCCGGGCACCGTGAGAACACGGAAAGTCCACATCGGCAATCCAGCGCGTATCACGATCCGCATCCACGCGTTGGACACCCTCACACCCCACCATGCTCGATACGGCTTGGACATGAACTCGAGGGTCCGCCTATCCGTCATCGAAGGCAAGGAGTCTCACGGCTTTGATCCGAGCCGACCCAACCCACAATCACGACAGTCGGTGGCGTCCGCCGCCGAATTACGGAACAATTGGCCTCGTCTCGTGCACGACCCTTCGGTGTGGCCCGTCCGCAATCAAAGGAGCAGTCATGGGCAAGGAACCGAACCGAAATGATCAGCCAGACTTCGAAGCGCTGTACCGTGACGCGTCGCTGGAGCAGAATGCTCCTGCGTTGATTCCCTGGGACATTGGCGGCCCACAGCCGGTGGTTCAGCAGTTGGTGGCCTACGGTGCTGTGCGGGGCGAGGTGCTCGACCCCGGAACCGGCCCGGGACATCACGCGATCTACTACGCGTCCAAGGGCTACTCGGCCACCGGGATCGACGCATCGCCGACTGCGATCGAGTGGGCCGAGCGCAACGCGGAGCGCGCCGGGGTGCGAGTGAACTTCGAGGTGGCCGATGCCACCGAACTCAACGGCCTGGAGGGTCGGTTCGACACCGTCGTCGACAGCGCGTTCTACCACGTGTTCCTCGACGACGAACAAACCCAGAGCCAGTACGCGCAGGCCCTGCACCGAGCCACTAAACCGGGGGCGCGACTGTTTATGTTCGAAGTCGGCCGCCACAACGTCAACGGCCTTCAGCCCGAAGGTTTGCCGGCCGAGAATTTCGACCGGGTGCTTCCCGCGGCCGGGTGGCGCATCGACTACCTGGGAACCACCACTTACCAAGCCACCTTCAGCCCGGAGACGTTCACCCACCTCACCAACGAGATGAGCAACGACTCGGGATGGGCTGAACGGATGAAGCCGATGCAGGAACAACTCCAGATCATTGCGCCGCTGCTGAAAAACAACCGGGTGCACCTACCGGTGTGGGCCGTCACCGCCACCCGCCTCGACTAACCCTTCCGAGCTGCCGCACCACTCACACACAACCGCAACGGTTCGCCGCGAAGCCGCAGCGTGCGACCGACGTAAGTGGGATGCACTGCGGCGATGCGGCGACCGAGGAGGATAGTCGATGGAACGCACGAGATGTCTGGTGGTCGGCGGTGGCCCGGCCGGAATGATCCTCGGACTGCTGTTGGCACGGGCAGGAGTCGCGGTGACCGTGTTGGAGAAGCACAAGGACTTCCTACGTGACTTCCGCGGCGACACCGTCCATCCGACCACCCTCGACCTGCTGGACGAACTGGGGCTCGGCGTGGAATTCGCGACATTGCCCGCGCGCAAGGTCGATCAGGTGCAACTGCCCACCGCGAACGGGGTACAGGTGCTCTTCACACTCGAGAACCTGCCAGGCAAGCACAAGTACATCGCGATGGTGCCGCAGTGGGACCTGCTGGATCTGCTCGCGCGCGCCGCCGCGGCCGAGCCGACTTTCCTGCTGCGGATGAATACCGAGGCCACGGACCTGATCTGGGTCGACGGCAGGGTCGGCGGAGTCGCCTATCGGACCGTCGACGGCGCGACCGGCGCGATCGAGGCCGACCTCACGGTGGCCTGCGACGGACGCGACTCGCTGCTGCGGTCCGTGGCGGGACTGCCCGCGCGCACATGGTCGACGCCGATGGACGTGTGGTGGTTCCGCCTGCCGCGCACCGAGCTCGACCCCGTGGGCACATTGCCGATTGTCACCTCCCGACAGGTGGCGATCTTGCTCGACCGCGGCGACTACTGGCAGTGCGCGACCCTGATCGCCAAGGGCACCGACGAAACCGCGCGCCGCGGTCCGGTCGGGGAGATCGTGCGCACCATCGCCGATGCCGCGCCCTGGCTGCGTGACCGCGTCGACGTCTTGACCGGCTGGGACGAGGTGAAGCTGCTGGAGGTGAAGCTGGACCGGCTGACCAAGTGGTACACCAACGGCCTGCTCTGTCTCGGCGACGCCGCCCACGCGATGTCTCCGGTCGGCGGCGTCGGCATCAACCTGGCCGTGCAGGACGCCGTCGCCGCCGCGAGAATCCTTGCCGCGCCGTTGCTCTCGGGCGCGGTCGGCACCGGGGACCTGGCCAGGGTGCAGCGGCGGCGGATCTTCCCTACGGTCGTGACGCAAGCTTTGCAACGTTTCCTGCACGCCTGGGCGATCGTGCCCGCGCTGGAGGGACGGATCGAGATTGCGACCGCTTCGCGTGCGCCGCTGCCTGTGCGCATCTTGCGGCGGATCCCAGTGCTGCGCAGCGTCCCGCCGTTTCTGGTGGCGCGCGGCGCATTGCCGGAGCACGCTCCGGATTTCGCGCGGCGCCCGGCATGATGCCGCGTCCCGTGTGCGGGTCGTGGCACGCCGGATTCCCGAGCAAAGACTGATCGTGGCAGCTCAGAACGAGGAAGACACGCCGTTCGGCGAGCAGGTGCAGCATCGGCGCGGACTACTGTCCGCGCCCCCGATCGGCGAGATTACCCGCGGCGTGGTGGAGCGCCTGCTGAACTCGCAGTTGCCGCGCCAACTCGACTGCACCGCGGTGAATCTGCTCCGAGCGACGGTGGACACGGCGCTGCACATGGCGATTCGCCCCAGCAGCGACAAGGAGGCAGCCTCATGACCGAGACAACCGGCAGGGTGGCGTTGGTGACCGGGTCCAGCAGCGGAATCGGCGCGGCAACTGCGCGCCTGCTGGCCGCGCGCGGAATGCGGTTGGTGGTGAACTACCTCCACAGCGCCCAGGCGGCCGAGGAGGTCGTCGCCGGCATCGAGGCCGCGGGCGGTCAGGCCATGGCCGTGCAGGCCGACGTGCGCGAAGCCTCGGCGGTCGACACCATGATCGAACACGTCGGGGCGGCCTGGGGCGGCATCGACGTGCTGGTACACAATGCGCTCACTCCGTACGCGATCAAGCCGTTCAAGGACATGACCTGGGCAGAACTGGGTGGCAAGCTCGACGACGAGATGCGTGCCGCCTTCGTCGTCACCAAGGCCGTGCTGCCCGCCATGACCGAACGGGGCTGGGGGCGGCTGATCTATCTCGGGACCGCCCTGAGCCGCCAGCCCCGGGAGGGCATGATCGCGCTGGGCACGGCCAAGGCCGCGCTCACGCAGTTCGCCCGCTACCTCGCCCAGGAGCTGGGTTCCGAGGGCATCACGGTCAACGTCGTCGAGCCCGGCCCAGTGACCGACACCAGGATCTCGCACGTGCTCGACGAGGAGCAGACGCAGCGGCAGGTGGCCGCCACCCCGCTGGGCCGGCTGGCACGTCCGGCCGACGTCGCCCAGGTGGTCGCCTTCTACGCCAGTGCGGACAACGCCTTCATGACCGGCACCACCGCCGCGGTCAACGGCGGAATGGCCATGTACTGAGCGAAAATACGGAGGGAACGGCCATGCACACCATCGATCTCGCCTACGTCGGGAGGGGCCTGCACGAGGAACTGGCCGCCTACATCGCCGACCAGAAGGACTTCTACGCCGATGAGAATGTCCACGTCGCACTGCGCGACGGGTGTGCCTGGGACGAGCAGCGGCTGCGCTGCGCCGCCACCATCGGGCTCGGCCGGGCACTGTTATCCCGACTGACCGGCGGTATCCCCTGGGTCGCGCTCACGGTCAACACCCAGCGCCCACTGTTCTGGTTCCTTGCTCGTCGGGGCCTCGACTCCCTGGCTGACCTGGCTGGCCACCAGCTCGCGGTACACGCCCCACACACCGCGCCCGGGTGCTTCGCCCGCATCGTGCTGCGCAAGGCCGGCCTCGACCCTGACCGTGACGTCCACTGTGTCGTCCGGTCACCCGGCGACTACGGCATGGACCTGCGCCACCTGCACTACGGCACGATCGACGCCGCCTTCGTCGGCAGCACCATGGCACCGGAGGCGATCGCCGCCGAGTACGGCTGGCGGGTGCTGGCCTGGGTCGGCGACCACTTCCAGATCCCCACCGTGGGCGTGGCCGTCGACCCCACCTACATTCAGCCGGACGACCCCGGGGTCCAGGCTGTCGTGCGAGCCCACCGGCGTGCCCTGCAGGTGCTCCACAACGATCCCGACACCACGGTGCGGTACATCCAGACGTTCCTGGGCCGGCACACCGCTGCAGAGGCCCGAACCCATTACGAGACGTTCATCGCGCCATATTTCATCACCGACGGCCAGGCCGACCCGACCACCGGGGACACCGCGATCGCCGAGGTCGCCACCGAACTCGGCGTGCCCGCTGCCGTCACCGCAGCCGAGTTCTATCGCACCACACTCTGACAAGCCCACCGGAGAACCCCCGAACCAGACAGCCGGCCTGTGATCGGCTGCATCGGCGGCGGGACGATCAGGCCGCGCGCTGACGATAGGCACGGTGGTGGCACAGTTGACCAGATGCAGGCCCGAGTGAGGAGGGACAGACCATGAACGGACGTACCCCGAGCCAGTGGGAGGAGCTCACTGCTGCTGACCCTGCGCATTCGACGTGGTACGTGGAGCGGTTCCGGGCAATGGCGGCCGAAGGCACGGATATCGTCGGGGAGGCGCGGCTGGTCGACGCGATGCTCGACCGCAGTGGCCGAGTCCTGGACGCGGGGTGCGGCCCGGGACGTGTGGGTGGCTATTTGCACCGAGCTGGTCATGTCGTAGTGGGCGTCGACGTCGACCCGGTGTTGATCGCTGCGGCGGAGCAGGACTATCCCGGTCCGACTTGGATAGTCGGTGATCTCGCCGAACTGGACTTGCCGGGCCGTGGGATCGCCGGCGATTTCGATGTCATCGTGTGCGCGGGAAACGTGATGACATTTCTGGCGCCGTCCACTCGGGAGGCCGTGCTGGCCGGGTTCGCCCGCCATCTCGCCCCAGCCGGTCAGGTGGTTGTGGGGTTCGGCGCCGATCGTGGTTACGAGTTCCCGCAGTTCCTGGCAGACGCCGAGGACGCCGGACTCACAGTGGATTTGCGGCTTTCGACGTGGGACCTACGCCCATTCACCGACAAGTCCGACTTTCTAGTGGCGGTGTTCTCGCGCGCAGATTGAAGCCTGACTAGCCCCGGAGGATCCCGAACACGACTGGGCTCTATCCGTTCCTCTGCAGCACCGAACACCCGATATTGTCGCTTCCCGCGATGATCGAACCGGCCGCCGCGGTACCTCGGAAGATCAACGGGCCGCGGACAGCCGAGACCGGCCGTGCACCGGCAGGGGTGGTCATGGTGTACTCCGAACCGGCTGGTCGCGGGTGGTGAGCTCGATACGGAGGGCTTCGACGCCCTTGCCGCTGTTTTTCACGCACACGAACAACACCGACGGCTTTGCGGTCACTGCGCCACCCCTGCCGACGCCTCGATGCTGGTGTGGGTGAAGCGTTTGCGGAGGGCGAGGGAGACGTAGACGAGGCCGACGAGGACGGGGACTTCGATGAGGGGGCCGACGACGCCGGCGAGGGCTTGGCCGGAGGTGGCGCCGTAGGTGGCGATCGCGACGGCGATGGCGAGTTCGAAGTTGTTGCCCGCGGCGGTAAACGCGAGGGTGGTGGTGCGTTCGTAGCCGAGACCGGCCAGGCGGCCGTAGAGGTAGCCGCCGCCCCACATGATCGCGAAGTAGGCGAGCAGCGGGATCGCGATGCGCACTACATCCCAGGGTTGTGAGGTGATCTGTTTGCCCTGCAGGGCGAACAGGATCACGATCGTGAACAGCAGTCCGTAGAGCGCCCACGGGCCGATCCGTGGGATCAGTTTCGACTCGTACCAGTCGCGGCCCTTGGTCTTTTCGCCGAGTCGGCGGGTGAGGTATCCGGCCAGCAGCGGGATACCGAGGAAGATCAGCACCGATTTCGCGATTTGCCACGGTGAGGTGTCGATGTGAGTTTGCTCGAGCCCGAGCCAGCCGGGCAGCACCGTCAGGTAGAACCAGCCCAGCACGGCGAACATGACGACCTGGAAGATCGAGTTCAACGCGACCAGCACCGCGGCGGCTTCACGGTCACCGCAGGCCAGGTCGTTCCAGATGATCACCATGGCGATGCAGCGGGCGAGCCCGACGATGATCAGCCCGGTCCGATACTCCGGCAGGTCCGACAGAAAGATCCACGCCAGAGCGAACATGACCGCGGGGCCGAGGAGCCAATTCAGGACGAGGGAACCGATGAGCAGTCGGCGGTCGCCGGTGACGGTATCGAGGCGGTCGTAGCGCACCTTCGCCAGCACCGGATACATCATGATCAGCAGGCCGATCGCGATCGGCAGCGAGATACCGTCGACCTGCACCGCGGACAACCCGTCCCCGAGACCGGGGATCAGACGCCCCAGCAGCAGGCCGGCGGCCATGGCCGCGATGATCCACACCGGCAGGAACCGATCGAGCGTGGACAGTTTCCCGACAACGGCCGGATCCTCGGCGGTGGTGGTCACGGCGTCACCACCAGACCGGCCTCGGCCGCCAATATCTGCGAGAGCTGTTGCAGTGCTTGCGGAACAACCCGGTAATACACCCACGACGCGCGGCGTTCGCTGGTGACCAGCCCGGCCTCGCGCAGCACCTTGAGGTGGTGGGAGATGGTCGGCTGAGTGACATCGAGACCGTCGGAGACATCACAGACACACGCCTCCCCACCCGCGCGGGCCGCGATCGCCGATAGCACTCGCAACCGCACCGGATCGGCCAGAGCCTTGAACTGCACAGCCAGCTCCGCAGCGGTGGCAGCGGTCAGGGGCGGACGTGTGGGCGGGGTGGTGTCGCACGCCACCGGCAGTTCCTGATTCGACATACATCAATATTGATCGATATCGAATCAGGAAGGCAAGCGAACATCCGGCGAACTCGCCCACCCCGCCCCAGCGGCCGCGCCCGGTCGACCTCAGCCGCAGCAGGACGCGCCCGAGGCGATCGCCTTCTCCTTCGTCTCGGTACCGCAGCAGGCACCCTCGGCGGCAGCTTCGGCGTCAGTGCCGCAGCACGCCTGCACCGCCTCGGCATCACCGGTCGCGAATTCCGGTGCGGTGCCGAAGTTCTCGGTATCGGCAAGCACCGTGTAGACCTCCCACTTCTCGGCGTTCGGTCCGGTCACCCACACCTTGTCCTGGGTGGCGAAACAACACGTGGTCGCGATCTGCTCCTCGGTGAACAACCCCGCCTCCGACAGCCGGGCGATCTCGCCGTGGACTTGCACGGAAGACTCCACCTCGACGCCGAGATGGTTGATGGTGCCGCCCTGGCCGGTGTTCTCGAGCAGCACCAGCTTCAGCGGCGGCTCGGCGATGGCGAAGTTGGCGTAGCCGGGCTTGCGCTTGGCCGGCTGAGTGTTGAACAGCGTCGAGTAGAACTGCACGGCCTGCTCGAGGTCGTCGACGTTCAGGGCGAGTTGCACGCGGGACACGAGAACCTCCATAGTGAGACATATGTCGAAAAACTGAATGAGCCCGAGTCTGCCACCTTTTCGACATATGTCAATCCCGCAGGTAGTGTGGGATGTATGCCCAAGACGCTGCCCGTGATCGACATGTCCGCGCCCGTGTGCTGCGCACCGGTAGCGGCCGGACCGGTCGACGACACCGCCGCCCTCGAAGTCGCACTGCGGTTGAAGGCTCTCGCCGATCCCGTGCGGGTGAAGCTGATGTCGCTACTGCTGGCCAGCCCCGACAGCGGGGAGAACGGCGGCAATCTCGCTGCAGCGGTCGGCTTGTCGGAGTCGACGGCGAGTCATCACCTGGGCCAACTACGCAAGGCCGGCCTCGTCAACTCCGAACGCATAGGCATGAACGTCGTCCACCACGCCAAGCGTGAGGCGTTGGCCGCACTGTGCGTCGTCCTCGACCCCAATTGCTGCCGCTGACACCGTAATCCCTCGCCTGACCACCATCTCAACACCTCGGCCCTAACCCGCAGACCGCAATGCAACACCAGATAGATCCTGCCAGGAGGTTGACGCAAGACATGTGCACCCGGGTGCGGTCACCGCAGATCAACGGTGTGATCGAAAGGTTTCGGCACCTTGAAGTACGAACGCGGTTTCGCGGCGTGATCGCAGACGGCGACGGCCTGGATATGGAGGTCCTACATGCCGAACCGCGCACGCCGGACGGTGTCGACCGCGTCGGCGGGACCGCTGACTTTCACCGCTGCGGCGCCCTGACGGCCGAAGAGATAAAGCAGCAACTCGCCGGGGGTCCCGGCGATGCGTGCCGCGGGCTCTCCTCGCCGGGCTCTGACGGTAATGGCCGTGCCGGCCCACTCGAGCACCAGTCCCGCGCCGCGCAGACGCCGAGCGAGTAACCATCGTGCACCGCAGACGTTGTGCCAGAGTGCCGCATCCAGTGCGGGCACATTCGTGCGAGGACCGCAACCGTTGGCTCGGCGCACATCCTCATGGTGGACGAAGAACTCATTGAGGTTCGGGACGCGCCGCACCCATCCGTTACGGAACGGACCTCGTGGTGGTCCCGATCGGATCGTCGCCACCAGCGAGCGAAAGTCCGTGCGCGCGAGTGCTGTTCTTCGTCGTTCCGCGAAGTGGCCCCACGCCCCTGGAACAACGAGTCCGGGGCCGGCGAGAGGGTCGTGTTCGCGGAGCACGAGGTGCGCGGCGAGATCACGCGTCGTCCACGGCGTGAGAAGTGTCGGTGCGTCAGGGCCGAGTTCATCGAGCAGGTCGGCAAGTTGTTCTCGCTCGATCGCGTCGAAAAGCGGCCCTGCCACACACGGAAGTATAGCGAGTGCCGAGCCTCGTTCTTTGATGACGATATCCGGAATTCGGCATTACCGCGTCTGCGTACCGCCATTCATCTGGTCGGTCGCCGCAGCTTTTCGACCGCCCAACGGCTGCGATCAGGTTCATGTACGACATGGGTCTGTATTTCGATGTGGACACGATATCGAGGACTGTCACTTCAGCTCACCGCGCCCAGCACACACTCGAACGGGCCCGAAGATCAAGTGATCACCTTTCATGCTTGGACACCTTTATAGGTTTGCTGACTCGAAAGGAATTGCGACATGAGCACTCTGGGCATTCCACTCAAGAAGATCGTCGCCACCAGCGCGATCATTGGCGGGGCCGGCATGGCATGTGTTGGCCAAGCCTCCGCCGCTACCGATCAGGAATGGGACAGCCTCGCCGCGTGTGAGTCGGGTGGTAATTGGAGTACCAACACCGGCAACGGGTTTCAGGGCGGCCTGCAGTTCTCGCCGGGCACATGGGCCGCATATGGCGGTGCCGCGTATGGGCAGACTGCCGACCAAGCCACCCGTGAACAGCAGATCGCCGTCGCCGAGCAGGTACTCGCCGCTCAAGGCTGGGGCCCTTGGGCAGGTTGTTCGGCAGCGCTCGGCCTTTTCCGGTGAGACAGCAGAGCTGTCCAGCGGTACGCCCGAGCCATGACGCTGTCGTATCGTCCCGGTTCTCACCGACGCCGCACTGCCGCGCGAACAGTTGCGCACAAAGAGATGCACGACGATGCCCGACGACGATAGGAGAACGGTGCTGACGATCGGCCAGCTCACGGCGACCGCCGGATCAGAATATTTCCGGAATGCAGTTCACCCCCGGCTCGCCTCGCGGTCAGGACGGGTGGAACGGGCAGCACGGCTGCGGCACGGTCGACACCAGGCGTGCGTGCGCGACAGTCGAAAGTGCCAGATGGTTTCCTCCTGAACCGATCGACAGCACGGCGTGAGGCTCGGTACCAGAAACGTTAGAACACACTGGGGCCCTGGCACTGTTGTGCTCGGGTATACGCGCAGTCGTCTATTCCGAGGCCGGTCCAGCGATTCTCGGAATCGGGACGGCGTGGCCCTCAGTCTCCGCTGAACCACAGGTATCCGCGTTGCCGGATCGCGGATTCGGCGGCGTCGCGTAAGACGTTGAGCAGTTCGCGCTCGCTATCGTTGTCGGGCGTCAAGGAGGCAATTTCGTCGATAAAGAAATTAAGCTGGGTGGTATTGAACATCGTGTCCGCATGTTTGTTTATGCCCCGCGTCAGTGAACCCATCGGCGCCTGTGAGATAACCTCGTCCAGTGTCTTTGATGCATATCCGGCAACTTCCACAATTTGTTCATGTATTTGGTTCTGAATAAATACAGAAATTCAAAGAACCCGGCCCTGACGTTCCAGTCAAGACGAAAAATGACACCACTGCGCTTGACCGATGGGTGTTCGTATTGGGTTGTGCCGCTGGTCGGTCGAGCCGCCGCTGACGGTAGGAGTCAGCGGCGGCTCAGCGAGGGCGGGGATTGTTACTGGGCTCCGTCGTCTTTCAGTTGTGCTGGGCGGTGATGTTGAACATCCAGCTGATCCCGAACTGGTCCACGAGCGAGCCCGCCTCGTCGCCCCAGACCTGCATCGCCAGCGGCAGGGTGACGATGCCACCGTCGGACAGCTTCTGGAAGTAGTCGCGGAGTTCGCCGCCGTCGCCGCCGAGGAAGACCGCGACGTTGTTGCCTGGCTGATAGGACGGGTGGCCTAGTCTGTCGTCGGGGAAATCCCACGCCATCAGTGTGTAGCCGGCAGATGTGTCCAGACGAGCGTGCATGATCTTGTCGGCGTTGGGTGAGTCCGGTGAGCCGAAGTCTGCGATGGTTCCCATCTCCAGGTCGCCGCCGAAAACCTGCCGGTAGAACTCCATTGCCTGCCGCGCGTTGCCGTTGAATGTGATGCACGGATTGACCTGAGATCCCACGTGGACGCTCCTTCGTGAAGTGACCCATCGGGCTGTCCGATGGTCGCCGAATCAGGGTCTCAATGAATCACGACACCCTGTGTCGTGATTAATTCTGTTGTCGGATTATCGCCACGTTCTGGTCACCGAGCCGGAACGGCACAGCAGACAGTCTTCCGCTTGCCTCCCGACCAGCGCGAAACACCCCCGGATCGCCACGCTGCCGACCTGCTTCCCCGGCTGCAGGTATTGAGCCGCCGGGCTGGCGCGACGGAGACCGGCGACTGCTCACCACGATCGCGATCTCACCCGACCGGACCCGGGCCGCGACCGTCGACGTGGCCGGGGCGCAGGTTCAGGTGTGGAATATCGCCGCTCCCTCCGGCCCGGCGAAACTCGGGGCACCCATCACCAATTATTTCCGCAGCCTCCCGGCCAGCATCGCATTCACCCCCGACGAACGGAAACACTACCTACCCGGAACGCCGTACACCGCCCCATGCCCCGCCCGAAGGTAGCGCAGCCCTGACGACGGAGAATCCGGCCGGGGAGCGGCCCTGCAACGAAACTCGGTCCCCGACCACGACGAAACCGTGACGCGTCAGCCCGTCCAGTTCATTGTGCAAATATCCCCACCGACGGGTGCCGTGTAGCCTACATGGACAGTAAACTCCGAAGTGAGTGGAGATTTCGATGGTGGATCCGTTTTCCATCATTGTGGCCGCGGTGTCCGCCGGTGCCGCAGCTGGACCGGACCCCGCATCAGCGGACCTACGTGCGGCATATTCGTTGCTGCGCCGGCGAATCACCCGTGACGGTACCGATGCCGAAGCCATAGCCGCGCTCGACGGGATCGAGGCCACCGACGGTACGGACCGTGCCGCAGTGGAAAGTGTTGTACGGCATGCTGGATTCAGCGATGACCAGGAGGCTGCAGCGCTGGCGCACCGCCTGCTCGAGCAGGTTCCCGACGACGTGTTGCACGCTACGGGCCGCACCGATGACAACAACAGGGCCACCGGTGTTCCGGAATCCGCCGATACCACAGTGGACCGCAGCGATACCGACCCCGACCGCGAATTGCACCCGACCTCGAACCATGCAGGCCGACGCGGCATCGTCGGGCGTCGGCCGATCATCGCGACTTTGATCGCTCTGGTCACTGTCGCCGCTCTTGGTGTTGTCGTGATTCACGAGAACCGGGAATCCGAAGAAGCTCAACGCAGGATCGAGGTCGCCGACGACCTCATCGACCGCAGCCGGATCACGAAATACACCGATCCCTACACATCACGCTTGGCCGCATTGGCGGCGTGGCGCCTTCATGAAAGCTCCCAGGCCCATCAGGCCATGCTCGATGCGGTCCGCAATCCGCTCGTGGCCGTGCTCGGCGACACCATGAAGCTGGGCGTCGGCCAGATAGCGTTCAGTCCCGACGGACGCCTCCTCGCTGCTGCCGCCGGCAGTGACGACTACCCCTACCACACAGTCCGGTTGTGGGATCCGGTCACACACCGGCCCGTAGGTGCACCACTCACCGGTCACACCGACACGCTCACCTCGGTGGCGTTCAGTCCTGATGGAAGTCTCCTTGCCAGTGGCAGCCTTGACGCCACAGTCCGCTTGTGGGATCCGGTCACACACCGTCCTGTCGGCGAACCGATCATCGTCGGCAACGACGAACTCGAAAACGTCAAGAGGATAGCGTTCAGTCCCGACGGACGCCGCCTTGCCACCATCAGCACCGTGCGCGGCTTCCAGCTGTGGGATCTTGCCACACGCCGACCCATAGGTGAACCAATCGACTGGATCGCCAATGGCTCCATTCACTCGGTGGCGTTCAGTCCCGACGGACGCCTCCTTGCCATCGGCAACACCGCCAGCACCGTCGTGCTGTGGGATCCCGGCACACTCCAGCCCGTCGGTGAACCACTGACGCTCGTCGGTGCAACACGACTCTCCAGCGCCTTCGTCGGGCCGATGGCGTTCAGTCCCGACGGACGCCTCCTTGCCACAACTGACGATATCGGCAATGTTGTGGTTCTATGGGATCTCGCCACCCGACGCCGGATAGTCGGTGAACCAACACTCTTCAGCGGCGGCTACCTCCCGTCGGCGGTGGTGTTCAGTCCCGACGGACATCTCCTTGCCACCGACAGTAATCAGGGTGTCGTCCGGCTGTGGGACCCCGCCACCGGCCAGCAGATCGGTGAACCGCTCGCCGACCAATACCTGGGGGCCACCACGGTGGCGTTCAGTCCCGACGGACATCTCCTTGCCACCAACAGTGACGAGGGTGGTGTTCGGTTGTGGGATCCCACCGCACGCCCACCCGTCGACAATGTCGAGGAAGCGCTCTGCAACCAAGAGAACGGCTTCGCTGCACCACGATGGCCACCAGATATCCCCGATGACATGCGTCCCCAACTGTGCCAGTAGAGGTCGCGCACTCCCGGCCGACCTCGACTGCACCGTTCGGGGTGCTCGATGATCACCAGACGGAGCCTGACGCTGACGGAACAGGGCGCTCGGCCGCGGTCTGCGCCTGCCGTTCGGCTCTCGGGTCGGCATTCCGGCGATCGATGATGCCGAGTTCGTGGCACACGATTCGTACCGAAAGCTGCTGGCCAACAATGACACACTGCTCGAACACCTCGCACCACCCGCACCGGACCTGCCTCCACCTCCGCCGCCACGAGGGCAACCGCCGCTCACCTTCGGTCAGCCACAGCCGTCGCACTCGGAGATCGAACAGAACGGCGAACTACACCTCGTGGGGCCAGCACAGGTCGAGGATGGCGAGCAGGTCGACGGGTCCGAGTTCCTGATCCTGTCGTCGATGGAGGCCCCCGACGAGCAGCTCCCGTCAATGCGCATCGAAATGGGTGAATCGGTGGCGCCGCTTCGGTGAGCCGGGTCTGGCCGACCGGTCATCGATACCGCATTGTCAGCCCAGGGCAACATCGGCCGAAGTCGTGGCCCGGATCGAACAGTTGCGCCGGGCCAACAAGTGGTCGGCCCGGCGCATCGCGTTCGAACTCGACGCCGCAGGTGTTGTCATCGCGGTGCGCACCGTGACCCGCCAGCTCACGCATCTGGGATTGAACGTCCGCCGGTTCATCGACCCCAACGGTGACAGCAACCGTGCACCACGCCGCATCACGGCTCGCTGGCCAGGGCATATGGTGCACGTCGACGTGAAGAAGGTCGGCCGGATCCCCGACGGCGGCGGCTGGCGCGTCCACGGCGCCGGTTCCGAACAGGCCAAAGCTGCGGCCCGCGCCAAGAAACGCGGCACCCGGGCTCGTTACCTGTTCCTGCATTCGGCGATCGATGGCTACTCGCGGCTGGCTTATACCGAAGCTCTCGATGACGAGAAGGCTGTCACCGCTGTCGGTTTCGTAGGAATTCCTCGAGCTTCCTCCAGCGCAGCTATCACCAACCCACTGAAATCCAAGGATTGGTCCCGGGCCCTACACCAGCCTGCATCCCCACCCAGACCGAAAGGCATACGAAAACGCGCTGCTTCGGCTCTCGATCCCACGACATCACCGGTCAGGACATCAAGTCGATTAACAGGTACCGGCTCGCCCGGATCGCGGACAGGCCGCGTCGCATCAGGCATAACATAGACCCGAAAAGGCAAACGATCGCATCACCGTGGGTGTCGGCACGGCCGGTGCGCGCACTGTGGAAGAGGCTGCTTCCGCAGCTTCGAACTGCCGCAGCCGGCCGCCTTGTCCAGGCGGCTGGGTCCTCGCCGGAGCACCGCATGCTCCTGAAACCATGGCGCGGGTTGGATTCTGGACAATCTGCATGTCGGGCCCACGCTGGGCTCGGCTACCCGCCGGAGCCGCTGGAGGAACCGCTCTTCAGGCCGCTCGCCGATCCGGAAGGTAGGCGGAGATTGGCGTCGGGAACGCCGGTTCCATCGTTGGCGAGCACTCCGTCCTGGCCGGCGTAGGGGCTTCGCCCGGGTGGTGCTTGCAGGGTGAGCAGGTATTTCCACCCGGAGTCGGCGAGTGCCGAGCCGCCGCCGATCAGTGTGCCCGCGACGCCGCCGCCGGCGGCGAACGCTGCGATGGCGGCGGGAATGGTGGCCAGGCAAGCCGGGCCGACCACGAGGCATGAACCGAGCCCGAGCACGGCACCCACGGCGGCACCGACCACTGCGCCCGCAAGACCGCCGATGCCCAGCTGGCGGCCGAGATCGACGGACAACTGGTTCAACGCGAGCTGCTCCTCCATCGGGGAAGCCACCGGTTCGAGCCCGGCTCGGTGAACCGCTGCGAGGTCCGGGGTCAGCATCAGGGTGCGTTGATCGTCGGAGATCTGCTTGCCGATCGTGAATGGGCGGTCGTTCACCTGAAACGTCAGTGGCAGGGTCTCCAGCAGTTGTCCGTGTGCGTCGATGATGCGCACCGTACGTTGGTCTCGGGCCAGATCGAAGGTGGCGCTGTCGAGGTGGGTGACCACTGAGTTGCCCGACACCGTAGTTTGCAGCGTTGGCGACACCGGGGGCTGGGCGTGTACAGGCAGCGCGGTCACGGTGAGGGCACCGGCCGCTGCCAGAGCGGCGACGACCGTTCGCGGTATGCCGCGATGTCCGGTAATCACTGCGGTGTGCCCGGCAGGGGAGCGCCACCGGGTTTGCCCTGGGTCTGCTCGGCGTACTTGCTGGTTCCTGGCGGCGCGTTGAGAGTAGTGACGTAGTCGAACGCCGCCGCAACGCTGGTGGGCCCGCCGGCAATGATCAGTCCGGTGATCCCACCGGCCGCCGCGGCCAGGCTCATGATCGGCAGCACGGCGACGACGCAGCCCAGGCTCAGTGCGGCACAGGCGGCACCGGAAATTGCGATACCGACGCCGATTCCGGCGAGCGCGCCGAGAGCTGTGCCGACGAGAGTACCGAGCGAGGTGCTGATACTCACGGCATTGATGAGGTCGTTCATCGCGAGTTGGTTCTCGACCGGGGATGCCACCGGACGCGGCGCAGTACGGTCGAGACCGGTGGTGTCCGGCATGACTGTCAGGGTGCGCCCGTCTCTGGAGATCTGTTGGCGTAGGCCGAGCCTTTGGCCGTCCAGGGTGTACGTCAGCGGCAGCGTGTCGAGGAGCTCGCCCGCGGCGTTGCGGACGGCGACCGAGCCGCCGGTGTCCGTGACGGCGAAGGTGCCGTGGTCCAAAGTCGTAACCACGGACCGGTCGACCACCGCCGCGTGATAGGACACGACTGTCCGAGGTTGATGCGGGTCGGCGTGTGCGGTGGTTGCTCCCGAAACGATGCCGGTAGCCGCGAGCGCGGCTATGAAGGTCGATCGGCTGAATTTCATCAGTGCTTCCTCATCGAAAGTTGATATGTGCGGCATCCGGATGGTGGTGAGCCCACCAGGCGGGAGATCGGGGAGGTTGCTCGTCAGGCGTTCGTGTCAGCGAGTTCCCGGATAGCGGCGGCGAGTGGTTTCCACGCGTTTTCCGGTAGGTTGTGTCCGACTTCGGGCAGTAGGAGCAAACGAGAGCCGGGAATCCGCGATGCGATGGCATGGGCAGCGCTGGGTTTGATCAGCGGGTCGTCTTCGCCGTGTACGACCAGGGTGGGCCGGGTGATCTCGGTGATGGCCGGACCGCTCCATTGGGCACCGACCTGCCGGCTCTGCGCCTCCTGGTCGTGAATCCCACTGTCGGGGTTGAGTTCCAACCCTGCTCGCACGGCGGCTTCATCGAACTCACCGTTCGGGGAGGACAACAGTTTCATTACCGCGACACCTGCATCGACCGCGCCCTCCCGGTTGTCGGGGAACTTCACCCGCGCGAACTTCGCGAGCGTGCCCAACCGGATGTAGCGCAGTGTGCGCAAACCGGTGACATCACCCGGAACGGCATCCACCGAAATGAGGGAACGTACTCGATCGGGGTGCCGCAGGGCGACACGCTGCGCGACCGCGCCGCCGAGAGACACTCCGAGCACATGTGCCGAACTCCAGCCCAGTTCATCTAGCACCGCTATCGCGTCGTCGGCCATGTCTTCGGCGGTATAGGCCTCACCGCGTCGCGCCAACAGGGCGGTGATCGGGTTCCGGACCGCTGTCGGTGGCAGATGAGTCGATTCGCCGCCGTCGCGTTGGTCGTATCGCGCTACAGCGAAACCATGCTCGACCAGCTGCTCGCAGAACCCGTTGGGAAGCCAGTGCCGGTTGGCGCCCAACCCGGTGGCAATCAGCAGCGGTTCTCCACCAAGCTCTGGCATGAACTCATCGAACGCGAGGCGCACCGCCCCGTTCTGCGCCCATCGTCGTGGTCCCCACGCGTGATCGGGTGACATCTCGAACCTCCATGAAATAGTGTTCACTGAACGCAGTTTTAAGATAGAACACGACCGGCACCGGCGACTAGAGGGGTATGACGAGTGACACAGTCCGGGAAGGCGAGCCCGACAGTGTGGGAACGTACCGATGGCAGGCGCGGGCCGCCCGCGTCGCACAGCCGGGACGAACTCGCGGCTGCCGCGATCGAGCTGGCCGACCATGGCGGTTTGGCCGCTGTCTCCACGCGCCGGATCGCGGAAAAGCTGGGCGTGAGCCAGTCGGCGCTGTACCGCTACGTGTCGAGCCGTGACGACGTGCTCGACCTCATGGTCGATACCGCTGCCGGCGAGATAGATCTCGACGTACCGCCGAGCGGCACGGTGGTCGACGACCTGACCGACTTGGCGATCCGAGCAAAGAATGTCCACGTGAAATACTCGTGGCTGCTCGACATCCCGGTTGAGCCGTTACGTGTCGGACCGCACGGAATCCGATACCTCGAGTACGCGCTGCAGGCGATGACGACCGTCGACCTACCCGGGCAGATCAAACTGCAAGCAATCGCAGCGCTCAACGCGCTCGTCCAACAGCTCGCGCGCGCCGAGATAGGCGACCGGACGGCCAACCGGTCGCGTCGTGCCGCGCAGGCGGCCTACCTCCACAAAACCGCCGAGGAAGGCGACCATCGGTATCTCGCGGCAGCGCTGGGAACCTCACACCACGACACCGACCCGCCGGCCGACATAGTCGAGCTCGTAATACGCCGAGTCCTCAAGGGTTTACTGACATCGGACTGCTAGTGTGTTGGTCCTGAAATTTTCGCCATATATTTGGCGAGGGAGTCGAGGATTTCTTCGGCGGTTTTGCGCCATATGAAGGGTTCGGGTTCTCGTTCCAGTTGGTGATCCAGGCGCGGACGTCTTTCTCCAGTGCGGCAACGCTTTTGTGGACGCCGCGGCGTAGGAGTTGGTCGGTGAGGAACCCGAACCAGCGTTCGGCCTGGTTCATCCATGAGGATCCGGTCGGGGTGAAGTGCATGTGGAAGCGGGGGTGTTTGGCGAGCCAGGCGTTGATGGCCGGGGTTTTGTGGGTGGCGAGGTTGTCGCAGACCAGATGCACGTCCAACTCGGTGGGTACGGCTTTGTCGATCGCGACCAGGAACTTCTTGAACTCGGTGGCGCGGTGCTGCGGGTAGAGCTTCGAGATCACGGTGCCATCAGCGATGTTGAACGCTGCGAACACCTCACTCACGCCGTGACGTTGATAGTCATGGCTGCGACGTTCGGGCATGCCGGGCATCATCGGTAGCACCGGCTGCGAGCGGTCGAGGGCCTGCATACCGGATTTCTCGTCCACGCACAACACGACCGCCCGCTCCGGCGGATTGTGGTAGAGACCGACGACGTCGACGACCTTGTCCACGAATCGCGGATCGGTCGACAGCTTGAACCCGTCGACCAGGTGTGGTTTCAACTCGAACTTGCCCCAGATTCGTCCGATCGTCGTGCGCGACAAGCCAGTTCGCTTCGCCATCGACGACCTCGTCCAGTGCGTGGCGTTCGGTGGCGAGAGTTCCAGCGTGGTGATCAGCACGTCTTCGACCTGATCGAGCAGGATCGACGGCGGCCGCCCGGGACGGGGCTCGTCGACCAAGCCCGCGAGACGTTGCTCGACGAACCGGCGCCGCCACCGGGCCACAGTGCTCTCGGTCACCCGCAGATCAGCGGCCACCTGCTTGTTCGAACCTCCCGCAGCACAGGCCAGCACGATTTTGGACCGCAACACCAACGCCTGCGCGGTCTTCGCCCGACGCGACCAGCGCGTCAACTGCTCGCGCTCGTCATCGCTCAACACCAACTCCGCTTTCGGCCGCCCCGCCCGCTGGCCGTCGCTCAATCCATCCAGCCGTGATTCACGAAACCGCTTGCGCCACTTGCCCACCGTCATCGCGGTCACACCGAGATCGGCGGCCAACCGCTCATACACCACGCCGGGTTCAGCGCACCCGAGCACAATCCGCGCCCGCAACGCCACCCGCGCCGACCCCGCCCGCGACCACGCGACAAGCTGCTCCCGTTCATCATCGGTCAGCACGAACTCGACATCGTCACACCCGGAACCCGCCACCCCAACACCATCGATAATTAGAACTCGAATTTCAGGACCGGCACACTAGCTAGGCCAACGCGGAATCGACGCCCGCGCCCTCGGCGACAACCCGGCAACCACCGGCCACGTCCAGGTACTCACCATGCACCGCAGCAAAGGAACGGAAATCTCCCGAGTCGTCCTCGCCGGCATCGACCCACGTCCCGTCCCAGGCCGCACTGCGCACCGCGCCCGAAGAAGAACGAGCAGAAGCGGAACTGCGCGAGCGGTCCCTGTTGTATGTGGCGGCCAGCCGGGCCCGCGACGAGCTCGTCGTGACCTGGAGCGGGCAGGCGTCAGCGTTGCTGGGGGTCGATTCCTGACCGGACCATATTGCGTCGAGAACAAGGATTGCGGTGGCGCCACGACGTCGGTGAGCTATGCTGATCGCGCCCGTACGACCAGTATCAGTACGGCGGGGAAGGTGATATACCCATTGTGCTTATCTTGCTCGGTGTGCTGTGGACGGTGGTCGGTGCCTGGACGCTGATCAGCGCACGGCGACACCGTCTCCGAAGCATTCCGGTGCGCGGAGAGATCACTAACGTGGTACGCAGCCGTGACCCAGAGGAAATGGGCACGCTGACGTTCCGCTTCACGACCGTCGACTACCGCGACATCGAGGTCACATCGAACACCAACGCGAAACGTCTTCCTCAGCGTGGAGACCGAGTCACAGTCATTTACGATCCACGAAAACCACAGCGCGCCAGCATTAATACCAGGGAACAACGCGGTCTCAGCATGGGCTGGCACGTTACTGCATTGGGCTTCTTCCTCTTGGTCCTCGGCGTGCTTGTCGCCCTCAATGTCCTCTGAACGCGGCCGATACGATACGTTCGGTCTTTGTTGCGTGGAGTGCGCGTGGCAGTTCGTGGCCGCTCCTCCCTGAACACCAGGACCCGAAATCCGAACAACGTCGCGCCCACGCCCGCGAGGTCAATTCTCCAGGGAACTCAAGAACGCCTGAAACTGCGGCATATCGATGAGGTCAGCAGCATGGGGGGGAACAATGATCCTCAACTCCGGAGAAAACCTCCGCCGCTGGGATGACAGCAGATATGAAAGAGATATAAGGCGCACGGACAATTCTGCCCCCAAATCTGGAATGCTATCCATTCCCTGACCTATCAAGGGAATGCAAATAGGCCGTCTGTTATCTGCACGCGCACACTCATTCCACAGAGAATTCAAGCTAGTAATCACGCCCCGTATCGTTCCATGAGCGACGTTATTCTCGTCAAGATCTGAATATGCAAGACAAAAATACGTCTTGCCGTCCGGCAAGGATATCGGCGCAACGGTTCCAACCGGATATACTTTTTTGTCTCCTCTGTTGACCGATCCTACAGGGGTAACGGGAGAAGCAGTGAGAGCGCGGTCGATCGCATAATCCATAGCGTCCGTCGAGCCACCATAGTGACGCTTGAGAAGTTGCCCTTGCGTACCCTTCCGATCGACTATCCCGCCGTTAATTTCTACATCGAATGTCGAAGCCATCCCGATCACGGTATGCGCGCTACTATGATCAAATAGATCGCCGACTTCCAGGCGTATGATCGTATTGCAACAGCGGAAATCCTGGACAGGAACCTGATAGCGTGCGGTATACACGGACCAAGATAGCGCCAGCATACCCATTACTGCAATGATCCACCATCGACCTTCAAATGCATCGGGATCAATGACCACCCACACCACTGCCGGTATCGACATCAAGCCGATCGCGGCAAAGTAGTTTAGAAGGAATTCTTTCCAAAATCGCCAATGCTTGACCTGATATTCGTATATCGTCACAACTTCTGACCTTCTCCCGTGCCCACCCACCACGCCGACGACCGAGCGCCGTCCGAGGATGGGGATTGGTCAGTCGAACGTATACCATTGGCCATTATCGAAATATATAATTTCGCCATGCCGACCTACGACTTCCCCTCTTTCGCGAGTTTCCAACTCCTCAGCGACTCGGTACAGGAATTCATCCACTTCGTCCATGTCGTATCCTCGGCGCCCGAACGGAGATTTTCCGAAGGCGACGCGGCGGACATCTTGCGAACTCAACGAATTCGATCCGTCATCTCTGATTTTTTCCTCTACCGTGTCAAGGAACGCATCCACTTCGTTCTCACTGTATCCACGTTTCCCGAGTCCACTCTGGGAAAATTGCATATTTCCCACTTCATCCGGGGTCATACCACGAACGATGGGGCGAGCCGGCCGAATTTTTGTACCTAGGTTCGCGCCACCCGTGGGGTCCGGTGCCTCATTGTCGGTCCGCGCGTGTCGTTCGACCGGCAAGTTCTTTCGCCGCACCACTTTTCGCAGCTTCTCGCCGTTTCGCTGTGGCGAGGTATGGCCCGCTGCCTGCCACCACCGGGCAGCCTCGGCCTCGCGCCCGCGGAGCCGAAGCCGGATCGCGAGGTTGTGCATGGCGTTGGTGTCGCCGGTTTCGGCGGCACGCTGGTACCAGAATTTGCCGTCCTCGAATCTGCGCTGAATTTCGCTGACCACCGCGACGTTGTACATCGCACCGGCATCCCCGGCCTCGGCGGCGAGGCGCCACCACTGTTCGGCACGCTCGAGATCGTTCGCGCCGTGAAATCGTTGCGCCAGCTCGATCATTGAGTCGACATCGCCCTGCTGTGCGGCGTTGAGTACCGCGAGTGCGTCGACATCGACCGAATTAGCGACCGCAGGTGCTGCTGCCAGTGCGGTGGGTGGAGCGAACAGTCTCAGCGCGTGCGCCGAATTGTGCACTCGGCATTGTGGTTCCGGCTGGCTACGGCCCTTCAGAATCTTGGCCGTGCTCGCGTAGAGCTGATCGAGAGTGAGATCGGTGTCCGTCGCGGCGGCCAGCAGGGCAGCGGTGAACGCGGTGTGGCGGTCGCCTGTCGGCGCCAATGAGGTCTTGTTCTTGGGGGACGAGGTGAGCACGTACGTACCCTCGATATTTTGGGTCTCGGACGTGATGAGATCGGCGGACGTGCTCATGGTTTCGATCGCGTTGCCGGAGAAGCAACAATCCAGGATGACGATGCGCGCGCGAGCGCGGCTCTTGCTGAATTGCCTCTTGACCACGCTGAACGGCACCGAACTCAGCTCGATCTGGTGTGGGTCGCTATCGGGTAGAACCAGGTGCAAATTTCCGTCCTGATCCTGCTTTCCGTGCCCGGAAAAGTAGAACAGCAGAACATCTTCGGCCTCGGCCGCCGCCTGGGTGATCGCGGTTCCGACTTGCCAGGGCAGGCTCGGGTTGTGCAGGACGGTGCAGTGTTGCTTGGCCACCGCACCACCGGATGGCACGGTGAGGCGTTCGGCGAGGTCGGTGATGTTGTTGGCGACGGCGGGCAGATCTTGAAAGTCTGGGTGCGAGAAGCGGCTCGCTCCGATCAATACCATCCGCCAACCGCTGCGGTCCGCCGCACCGGTCACTGCTCGGTCCGGTGATCGAGGAGCTGCCGCAGGAGTTTCTCGACGTCGGTTCCCGCCCCGATACCCTTTGCATCGATGGTGATCTCGCCGTCGCCGCGGGTGAACGTCAGCTTGATGTCGGACTGTCGGACGGTGAACCATGTCGACAACGAACTCGCCAGCGCGGTGAGGGTGCCGCTCGCGCCGACGGCGACGACGAGGACTTCGGTGACGCCCATCTCGCCATCCTGAATAGGGCTGTCCACCAACGTCGCCCGACCGCGTAACGCCCGGTCGTCGTTGAACCACTCGTGCAGGTCGAATAGATCGTCGGCACCGCCGCTGGCGTGGAGCGTGAACTCGCTATGTGCATCAACCACTGCACCATATTGCCACGGGCGCGACGACCTCGAAACCGGATCGGTGCACTGATTACGTTGCCGCCCAGTAACTTCCCGCGTGATCAACGCGGCCGGGCGGCTCTGCTCTGGTGGTACTCCACAGCTTTGGCCAGCTCATCGAAAGTGCCGACGCGTCCACGTCGTCGACCAGGGTCGCCTCGTAGATGCGCCGGGCGGCGGGTTCCGAGGCTGTCGGACCGCCCGTGGTTTGCGCGCGCCAACTCGGCGAATAGGAGCTATCGGAGTCTTGATTGCGCGCAAAGGCACCCGTGTGCGTCCACTCACTCGCCGGGTCTTCACCGGCATGACCCGAATCGCAGGGCCTTCGACCGTCGAGGGGGTCGGGTTGTGGGACGTTAGGCCCACACGTATCAGGTCAGGCCCGGTCTGAGAACGGGCCTGACCTGTCTTATTTAGGTCGTTTCCAAAAAGTACCCCGGTTTGGTCGTGCGGCCCGTTGATCCACCAGCCGACAGGCTCGGTATCGCGGATCCGCTACACGAATCCGGATTCGTAGGCCACGATGACCGCCTGGGTGCGGTCCCGGGCGCCGAATTTCGCCAAGATCGAGCTGACATGGGTCTTCACCGTTTCCGACCCTACGTACAGGTCGGTCGCGATCTCCGCGTTCGACCGCCCTTTCGCCATCAGGCGCAGGACCGCCACTTCTCGTTGCGTGAGGTCGGCGCGCTCCAATTTCGCGCGTGCGCTGTCGTTTCTGCGGCCCGCCGCCAGCGACCGGACGGCGGCCGGATAGAGCACCGAATCGCCTTGTGCGACGGTGCGTACCGCGTTCGCGATCTCGGCGGGGCGAGCGCGTTTGAGCAGGAATCCGTCGGCGCCGGCGCGCAGCGCCTCGTAGACGTAGTCGTCGTTTCGAAGGTCGTGATAATCAGGATCTTCGGTGGGTCCGGTATGGCTCGAAGTACTGTCCGGGTGGCTTCGATCCCGTCCATCAGCGGCATCCGCACGTCCATGGCGATGACGTCCGGGCGTAGTCGCTTGACCTCGCCGACCACCGACACGCCATCGGCCGCCTCGCAGACCACCGTAATTCCCTCTTGCGCATCGAGAATCGCCCGCAGCCCTGCCCGCGCCAACGGTTCGTCGTCTACCAGCAGCACCGAGATGGTCACCGAATCACCCTAGGCCGTGGTTCGGTAGTCGCACCTGGGTCCGCCACTGCCCGTCCTCCAAGCCCAGGCGGGCATCGCCGCCGAGTAGTTCGGCACGTTCCCGAATCCCACGCAGACCGCTGCCGTGACCGGCCGGGGCGGCTCGATCTGCCGCCGATTCGGGGACCGGATTCGACACCTCCAGCTCGAGCCATTGCGGGTTCGCGTGCACCCGAACCTGTACGGCGACACGGCCCGCATGGCGCAGGAAGATACGGCTGTGTGGGTAGACGACGATCTTGTTATTCACCAGCCGTCTGAACGCATATTGATAGTGCTCGGCGTCGACTCCGGGTATGTGGACGCGCAGATCTGAGCGGTTGTTCGGGTAGCGGACGAAGGTTCGGCAAAAAGGCCGAATCGTCGCCGCGGTCGCCTCCCGAAATCGTTCGCCGCCACCAGATTCGCCAGATCTCGAACGACTCTGGCTCGACCGCCGCTCCGGTGAGTTCACTGCGGTGGGATCGACCTGTTCACGCAACGTCGTTCGGACGAGCCGAGACGGGTATCCCGTCCCGGCGGCCCGCTCGGTCTGCGCAGGCTCGAGGGGGCCGTCGTTGCGCACCAGGGTCGGGTCGCCCGCGATCGGGCACTGACCAAGATGCGGATGGTCTTTGCTGGCTCGGAAGTACGGCCGGACATGCTCGGAGTCCAGTGCCGCCGGAGTAGCCGGACAACCGCAACCGACGCACTCGTAGTTCCCGCTGCCGGAATCGGGTCGATAGCGTAGCTCCTCGGCATCGACCATGGCGTCGCGGTCGACATCCCATGCCTGATCCATCTCACCACTCCCGTCGCACGAAAACTCCGCAGGGCACAAACCCATAGTGCCCGTCTGCCGACTTGCGCGCGGATCTCAGTCCGCTGCGCATCCGCTACCTGGTCGTACCAAACGACCTGCCGCCGAACGCCTTGTAACATCGAACCGTCTCGGGAGCCAGGTAGAAGGGGGACGAGCAGTGACCGTCGAGCAGCCCGTACGAGAGAAGGCGGTCGGCCCCGCGCTTGGCATGCGACGCGTCCAGCGTTACGCCGCAGCGTTCGACTGGGTGCTCCACTGCATCGACCGAGGCTGCTACTTGGAAGCCATCGCAGTCTTGGACTCGCTGATCAGCGACCGTCTCGCCAGCCGCGTGTCCTACATCCGCCGCCAAGAACCCCACGGCGTTCCAACAGTCGGGACGCTCTGTTCGTGGCTTCTCAACGGGCACAAGAAAAACGAGAACCCTCGTGTCGAACACGACCCCGAATTCCGTGCCGTGATCGCGGACATCGAGAACTGGTCGAAAGCGCGCAACAAGGCAATGCACCAGACCACGAAGATCTTTCACAACAACGATCTGACCATCAGCTTCAACGACGTACCGATACCACACCGGGAGACCGCGACAACCGGAGTCCAGCTGCTACGGCGGTTCGACGAGTTGGACACCCAAGCCCGCCCACCGCGGGGAAGCTGCCAGGCTCGTTCCCCAACGCTTTCCTCCCGGAGCGGCGTACACATCCGACAACACCCCGCACCACGATCTGAAGCCTGACAGCGTGAAGGCTGAGTCGAGGTCGTCGCCGCGGTTACGGTCACCTCGGGATTGGTTCACCGATCACTCGGGCAACTCGGTCGCCTGTTCAGCCGCAGATTCTCGACCAGGTGTCACTTTGAAGGGTGAGGTCGTGGACGGCCCAGCCGTTGAAGGCGAGGAAATTCAGGTATGACGATGCTCGGTCTCGGCGGACTGCGAATGCAAGTAGCTGGGTGGGTCGTGTTGCTCCGACGAATACCAGTTGGGCGATGTCTCGCACGGTAGATGTTGCGCTGTCGAGGTCCCCGTTGGTTGCGAGCAGTTTCAGAACCTCGTGGACGTCGTGGTTTTTTCCACTCCGATTCAAGCATTCCAGAATCAGGGTCGCAGTATGGGTTTCGCCTTTGGCGCTCTGGATGGACCCCAGTTCACTATGTACGGTCCCCACCGGAGCTCCGTCCCGTTCGTCCACTACTGCCGCAGAGCTGCTTGTGGACGGCGCGACGTAGTGCGCGAATTCGCCTAACGTGATTCGAACTGGACCGGCTTGACTTGAGAGCTCTGACAGCAAGCTGGCCATGCGATCCATCAGACCCTCCCAGCTGGTTTCGTCGTCGTTCGGGTCGGTCAGGATGTCCAGAAGTAGGGCCCTCATGCGGGCGCCTAGAGTCTCGGCGTCTCGGCTCAGGGAACGCAGTGTTGGTAAGGCTTCGTTCGTGGCGGACTTGGTGGCTGCTCTCACCGCTTCCCATAGGAGATCGACTGCAGTGCGGCTTGCCCCAGATCGCCACTGTGCCCGTGCCGCGCGTGCGGTGATGAGTAGTGATGCTTGTCGATCGCCTGGGATAGTGGCGGCGAATCCCGGTACGTAGCAGGCAAGGGACTGCGGGAATGCCTTCGACGTGCCGGGCCGTAGGCGCGAGGCAAGGACTCGTGGTGGACGGTCCCGGAGCAGCGAGTGTGGAACGACCTCTGCCGCGATCCGTTCAAAGGCCGGTACGACCTGGGGCACGGAGGTTTCGTCGTAGAGCAGGACCGCGATCGTTCCGGCGGGGCCCGCGCCACGGATGCGTTGGGAGCGGTGGACCGTGAGTGAACTGGCGAGTTCGGCGATGGTACTGCCGAATCGGCGGCTGACGGGTAGGTCGAGGGAGTCCGAGCGTGGGAAGGAGGACGTGGTTGTAGTGCTGTCGGTGAAGATTCGCTGGTTGACGTCGCCGACGCGTTGCACGATGGTCGACGGGTCGCCGAAGACTTGGTCTAGCAGTTTCTGTTGTAGCGCGCTCGTGTCCTGCATTTCATCGACCAGTACGAACGGAAAGCGGTGTGCGACTGCACGGCCCAGAGTTGGACGCCGGGAGAGGTGGAGTTCGGCTAGGGCGAACATGTCCGCGTAGCGGAAGATGCCCTGGCGAGCCAATTCATACTTAAGTGTCGTGAACTGCTTTCCGCTGTTGGTGTCTGGGCCGAAAGGTAGTTCCCGCGAAGACCGGATAGTGAGTTGCCCCGACTCGAAACTGAACTCGGCGTGAGCGACCAAGTCGTCACCGTTGCGCTGTCGACCGAGCAGGGACTTCAACGTTCTGAAGCTTTGACCGCTCGCCAGGGTGCGTCTGGCCTCGTCCGCGTACGCATCGTTATCAACGATCTGGACCTGCGTGCGCATCCCACGAAGGTGCGGCGACGCGAGGAACGTGCTGGTGAACGACTGGATCGTGCCGATGAAATGGGGATAGCGCTGCAACCGGGCGCCGGAGGGGGAGTCGCTGATCCGGGCGATGATCTCGTCCTTGGCGGTATTGGTGTGCGAGAGCACGCACACGCCGCGGGTCGTGCTCATCCAGTGTTCGGCGAGTACCTGGAGTTTGAGACCGATCAGGCTCGTCTTTCCTGAGCCCGGTGCGGCCTGCAAGTCCAGGGTGTCGACACTCTGGAGGAAGTCCCACTGCTCCTGGTCGGAGAGCTGCATTCCCAGTTCAGAGGCACACGCTTGAATGCGGTCTCGGGTGAAGGCATCGGCGCGGTACAGGGTTGTCATCGTGGCGCCCCGGCGCACAGGTGGGCGAAGGCATGGACCAGGTATTTGGGTAGCTGTTCCTCCGTGATGGGAGTGGTCCCGAGGAGACGTGCCGCGTGTTGCGCGGCGATCGGCTTACTCGCTTTCTCCATGCGCAGCGGCCTGTAGATCTCGATGGCAGTGGCCTCCAACGATTTTCCGTTGTCGCGCCACTGCGTGACTTGCTTGGCCCCTGCCGTGTCAGACTCTGCGAGGGCGCCCGCATCGGGCCAGGCCGACTTCGAAGCGATCGCGGCCTGCACCGCCTGATGCATCAGTGTCGCCATTTCCCAGGACGCGGCGGCGAGATCGTATTCGAGGGTCCAGTGGTCGGAGACGAAAGTTCGGACGTTGCCGCTGTCGAGGGCAGTCAGCTTCTCGATGTGCCGGGTGATCTCGTTCGGTTTCATCTCTTGTACACATTTCAACTTGCGCCGCATATCGTCGGGTGTTCCAGCTGGCACCAGGTCACGGTCACGGATGCAGGCGACCGCCACTGGGATCTGTTCGCCGTCGCGTTGGAAGATGCGGCTGTAGCGGAATAAGCCCACTGTGCCGACGTTCACGACGGTGACGCCGCTCGCGTTGAAGGAGCCCCCGGTCGCTGCGGCCAGTGCAGGGAGAAGAATCGCCTCGGCATCACCCTCCACGATCGCGACAGCACGGGCGAAGAACAGGCCCGCCTTGGTGACATCGAGGAAGCGGGTCAAAAACTCATAATCGCCAGCGTCCAAGTAGGTCATGTCCGGGGCAAGCCGGAAGGTGCGCCCCTTGGCCACGAGGGTCAGATGCGCCACTGGAATCGCGGACGCCAGGTTCGGGCTATGGGTGGTCAAGAGGACCTGAACCGGAGCGGCAGGGCGCTTACTGCCCATGTTTGTCTGGGTGCGTTCTTGCAAGAGATCCATGATCCGGGCCTGCAGTTGCGGGTGTAAATGTGCTTCGGGTTCCTCGATCAGGAGCAGGGGAGCGACGTCGCTGTTGCCGAGTAACAGCAGCTCAGCGGCCATGAACAACGCATTGTTGTACCCCAGTCCTCGCCGAGTCCACTCACCATTTTCCGGGGACAACACCAGCTCCAACCGCTCCAGCGCCCGGGCCAGTGTGGCGTCCCCAGACACCGTGATCTGGCCCCGCAAACTATCCGAACCGATCGCGAATTTGCTCAGATAGTCGGTATTGATGTCGTTGAGTGCCGTCGCCACTGAGCTGTTCCTGGCCAGATGGTGCTGGGCACGACGAAGGATCCCTACCAGAGTGCTCGCGGAATCCGCTTTTTCATCGAAGTCGTCCACCTCCTGATCGCTCATGGCCGGGTAGCCAGCCAGGATCTGCGATAGCCGCGATCCTCGGCCCGAACGCAATTCGGCTTCCGCGTCCCGCAGCGGACGTAGGTATGTCGCCTTGAGTAGCTCACGTGCTGCGCCGTCCAGTGCTGGACCGCTGCCGTCCGGTCCGGTCCGAGTGGTGACCGAGATGCGTTGTGGACGGAGCGGGTCCATTGCTTCGGCATGGACGGTGACAAACAGGCTGGCAGTGCCCTCGCGGTCGGTCGTGACGAGCTCGAGAAAGGTGGCCTGTTCCTCCAAAGTGAGGTCGGTGAAGCCGCAGGTGATATTAAAGGCAGTCGCTCTGCCCTTAGGACCGACGTGAAAGTCGTCCCGGGTGACCCGATAATAGTCGGCGGCGGTGGTGAGCAGACAGATGCGGATCGCATCGATAATCGCGGACTTACCGCTGTCGTTCTCACCGACCAGGACATTCGTGCCCCGATCTAGCTCGAGCTTCAGGCGGCCGTCTTCGTCCTTGTCTTCTCCTGGGCCCGCCCCGAAGATACGGAAATTTTCAGCACGCACGCACGACAAGTACAACGCTGTTCCCCTGTTCCCCTGTTCCCCTGCTACCGGCCCTGCGCTCTGGTGTGTGCGCGGGTATCCGCACCGCCCCACTTACATGCGGCTTCCAAAGATGTTACGAGCCACCGGGTATCGCCCCACGATGGGGATCCGTCCATGGCTCCGTGCGCCATTCACGAGAATGACACGCCCAGTTCGAGATTAGTAACTCGATCTAGTTTCCCGACCGTGCTGTGCGATCCGCGCACTGGCCGCTAACCTCCGAAATTCGGCCACGCCGAAGGAGTAGGAACAGGCGCGCTGGTTTCTCAGCGAGCTTGTGGACACCATCTTCTCGCGTATCTGGGCACGCGACGGTCCCCTGAACCTCCTGATCAGCGGGAGTGCCTGCCGACAAGTAGGTGTTCGGCCGACAGTTCAACTCTCTCGCTGTTGTCGTCGAATCCGAACATCCGGGTGGGTAGGTTGAGAGCGTCCGCCTTGGACGGGTAGCAGAAGTAGAGGACCTCGCCGCAATAGGACGCCGCGTCGGGCATCACCGCGTCCTGACATGTACCCAGAACGGTAATTCCGTGGATACGGGCGACTTTGGCGACCGCCGACAAGACGTCGCGGCGATGCTCGTCACCGAGGGAATCGCCGAGTTCGTCCAGGATGAGGACACGCCCGCGAGGATTCGGGCTCGCGAGAAGTGCTGCGAGCACGAGGTGGATGCTAAACAGCTTTTCTTGGGCCGTGTTCGTGGCGTTGTCGTACGGCAGCATCCGCCCGCCCGGCGATCGCTGCCAGGCCGGTGTGACTCTCCATGTCCAGGTATCGCCAGGTCCGATGGGCCGGAATACCTCGCAGTGCAGTGTCGCGCCGTAACCGCCTGCAGATCTGTTGAGTTCGTTCAGCGCGTCGCGGATCGCCATGAGGTTGTCCTCGACACGTTGTTCGAGGCTATCTTGAACGTTCGTGACGCTTTGCTCCATCACCATGAGGTTGTCCTCGATGTAGGCTCGCTCGCGCGAGCGTTCCTGCCGGGCTGTCTCGATCTGTTCCTCGGCGAGTTGATCGCGTTCCACATGCTGGGTGAGCCAACCTTTCAGCGCCGAAGCGAGCACCGTGAAACTAGCTTCGTCGTGGGATGACGGCACGTGATTTCGGTCATCCAACCGATCCCGGTGGCGGACGGCTTCGCCAATGTCGCCTGTAGGTGCCCCTTCACCGGTATCGCGCTGTACTCCGAGGAGATTGAGGATGGCGTTGAGTTCATCATTGGCGCGATTGGCGAGTATTTCTCGAGAGCGGATGACTGCGGGAAGAGCCGGGTTGCGGGGATCGGTGGGGCGCACGAGGCCGCGTTGCACGTCGTAATCTACCGGTTGTTCGGCCCAGTTGAGGATGAGGCGAGCGTCGGACTCGCCTCCAGGAAGTCCTGAACGCCAGTAGGTCAGCGCCGCAGCTTCGAGAGCTTGGTGGGTCGTGGCGTAGTCCTTCTTGGCTGAGGCGAGGTCCTTCTCCATTTGCTGCCGTTCGCTGCGCGCCTGAGAGCGTGCTGCTTCGATACCTTGGACCTGGGCCTTTGCCGCAGTAAGCACTTCCAAGGTCGTCTCCCGCTTGTCAGCCAGCTCTCGGACGGCGACACTAATCTCCGGAAGGGCACCCTTTTCGATCCCCGTGCGCTCGTCATGGCATTGCTGGTATTCGACTGCGGCCTCGGCCGCGTCGAGATCCTCGATGGCCTGTGCTTCCCGCGCCACGGCGAGCTTGTCAGCTTTAATGAATCCAACCAGCTTGCTCTCGGCTTGCGCGAGCCGTGCTTGAAGGGCACGTACCAGTTGCACACGACCGGTGGTGGGGTGTCCGAAGCCACCGAGCACGGTGACGCCGAGCTCGACGTCATGGACTGCATCGACGCCCTCGATCTCGGCTGGCGGGACGCGTGATGCGAGCTCGGCCAGGAACCGTCGTGCGGGTGGTGGCGCCGCTAAAATGCCATCGGGGAACACGTCCGTTGCTTCGCCCGCGATAAGTATTGTCCCTGCATGGCCTGCGAGTGCGGCTAGGGCATCGTCGCGAAGGTGTTGGTCGATGCACACAGCGTCGCGCCATGGATGCAGGCGCGGTTCCCAGACGGCGCGGTGTTCTTCGGCCACCTCGATCGCATCGAGTAGCCCGACGGCCACAATGCCTGAATCGGACAGGGCCGAGATGCTGCGGCCTGCTTCTCCGGTCCGGCCCTCCTCGGCGTGCGCGAGCTCGATCTGAAGGTCGTCCACGACCTGTGTCTTGGTTTGGACGGCTACTGCGCTCTTCGTGCGCTCCACCTTCCGGTTTTCCAGAGCCTGCTTCGCCGCGTCAACATCTGGTGGTGAGCTTCGAGCTCCACGTTCTTCGAGCTTGATCATCTGATCGCGAAGTGTGCTGAGCTTGTTCAGGAGCGTCGTCTCTTGGCGTTTCGCGTCTGAGAGGTCTTGATCGGCCCGGTTAAAGGCTTCTTGGGCGTCTATTGCACGCTCGTGCACCGACGTGTCGTCGGAGAGCTCCTTCTCGCGGGCTTGGCGCTCGCGTAGCTCCTTGCTCAAGGTCTTGACATCAGCTGCAGCCTGCCGAGTCTGGGTATCAAGCATCTCGCGCCGGCCTATTGTGTCGAGAAGACCGCGTGCCAAGTGCTGGCGCCACAGCGTCTCACCGTCGTCGAGCGCGGCGCGGATCTTCTTTCGAGTACGAACGCCTTCGGCGATCGCTTCCTCGGCTGTCCACCTCTGCTCGTGCTGTGCCTTGGTCGATTCGAGTTCTTCGAGCTGCTTGGCGAGTTTGCGGCGCTGATCCTGTTCAAACTCGAGTGCTTCACTGCGTCCTGTGAGGCGGACTAGAGCCACCCCGATGTCTTCAGGACTGAACGCGCCGGTGTCCATCTTCAGCAGCGACGGGCCGCTGCGCTGCTTGCCCCGTGCGGCTACGTAAGCAAGGCAACGGGGGCTGTGACCGTAGAGAGTCTCGACATAGCTGTGTGCGCCGAGGTCGGTCGCAGGCAACGCTTTCCACTTCGCGGGAGCCAAGCGGTGTCGCTCTACATCGTTCTCCGCGTCCACAATTTGTACCCCTGCACAATGGCGGACCTGCACGTACTTCGGGGTGGAGGACAGTTTCATCCACACGGTGTGCGCGGTGGACACTGGATCGTCCGGGTACGCGAAGACACCAATTATGAATCCGGTGTCCGCGGCGGGGTAGCGAGTAGCGGCAACACCCGCTGTGTCGGGTTCGAACAGCAGTTGAGCCACGGCTGCGACCCCGCCACCGGTGACCCGCCACTCGGGGTCGCCAAGCAGGAGTGAGACGGCCGCGTTGAAGCTCGTCTTTCCGGATTCGTTGGAGTCACGCGGGCCGCGCCCCGTGACGGCGACGAATGCGGATGGCACGATGCCGACAGGATGGCTGGTGAGGCGTGCGATGTAGAACGTCTGCACCGCCACGAGTTCCCGATCGCCGATGACACCGAGGGCGCCGTCGGCGATGGGCTGCGGCTGATCGAACAGTGTGGTCATACCCTCTCCTGGTGGTCGTCCCGCTGAGGCCCACTGGTTCGGCGACTGCGGATCGCCTGGGCGTAGAGGCTCTCTGGCGCAGCGAGGAGCAGCAGGTTCTCCCACAGCTGCGCTGATCTCTGCGGAGTAAGGCGCAGGAGCGCGGGACCGGGAAGCAGCATCCCGCGACGACGGTCGACCAGGCCGTGCGTGGACAAGCTACGAACTGATTCCTTGATCTGAGTCTTGGACATGTTTCTGTTCAACGCGAGTTCGTCGACCGATGTACCTTTGACTCCGTCAGTGTTGGCCCATGTCTCTCCAGCCCTGCTGCCACGAGCCCGCGGAATGGCGACCGTGCGTAGAAGGATCAGGACGAGCACGGCTCGGTCTTCCGGTGCGAGGACACCGATGTCCAACTCGACCAGCGCGTTGGCGATATCGTCACGGTAACCGCTTGTCCAGCCGTTGCCGACGCTGATCAGGGTTCGACCGCACTCCTCTAGTCGCGCTCTAACTGTCTTGCGCAGCGCAGGGTCTTCCAGCGCTGGGAACACCCCCGACGGCACTAGGCCGTCAGCGATCTCCAGCGCACCAATCGCTTCACACACAGCGGTTTCGTCTGTTGAGGGGATTCCTTGCACAGCGATCATTCGCCCCACGGGTCGTCATACACAACCTGTCCGAAGTCGTCCTCATTGGTGAAGGTCTCGTCTTCCAAGCGTGTGTCTTGATCGTCCTCGAAGTCGAGTTCCTCGCGTTCGGCATCGTCAAGTTCGGTGTCATGAGGCACGGCCGGTCGCGGTCGCAGCCGGGGAAGCCTGTCGTGGAATCGTCGCATCGCATCGACGAACGGTTCCGGCAACGCGGCGGTCGCAGGCCCCAAGCGCAAGGCGCCCCCGTCCGGAATGACAAGAAGGCTCGGAATCAGCGTCCGGAACAGCGCGGTCTTGACCCACATCGTCGAAACGCCGAGCTCCCCGGACACGTCTACTACTTCCGACCTCCTGAATGGCACGCCGGGATACGGCGCGGCGACGCGATCAGGCCAAGCGAGGCCGAGGCAGCACGCCCAGGTCAACCTCGCTACCGGAGTCAGGTTGCGTACCGGATAGGTATGGCTTTCCTCCGGCGCAGGCGTGGACTGAGGAAGCCACCCGAGGACCCACCCGCGTCCACCTGCGTGTCGGCGGACACTTCCGGTCGTGCAATGCACGAGTGAGCGCCCTGCGGATTCCGCCGTACGCCGCGCGAGGTTGACAGCCCGTGGATCAGCAAGGGCTGCGGGGAGGCCACCAGTCGCGCGGATAGCGGCGAGCAGGACCGCTGGATCTGCTACCAGTGTGTTCACCACGGTTGGCCCTCCTCCTCGGTCATGTGCTCCCGATGTAGTGACACAGGGTGCAGATAGGTAACCGGAGACTCCGCGTCGATCAGTGCCTCCTCACCCAGGCTTACGGTGAACGGCTGGGTTGGGTCCGCCGAGACGCCGAGCAGTTCCACGAGTTCAACGGCAGCTGCCGGCCACCCCATCTCGCGGAGGGTCTCCGTAAGGTCGATCGAGTCGGCATCCCCGAGGTGTGATTCGATCGTCAACCGCCGCTGACGAACCACGCGCTCATGCTGCTGCTGCATCGTCCCGATGGGGTCGGCGTCCATACCTTCCGTGGGTCCAGGTGGTCGCGACGGCTGGCGGCGTCTAGGGCGGAGTTCGTCCAGTGCGTCCACGACCGACCCTGGATCCAGCCACGCGCTCGGCGGATCGACAACGAGCTGTCCCGCGACCTTCGAGAGTTCCTCCAAGGAGGCGTCGAGAGCAGCGGACAGGTACTGCTCAGGTGTGAGGACGCTGAAGTCCAACGACGCCCCACCCTGGTCGAGCACCCGGTCCACAGCGTTGAATACTTGGTGGCGGTAGGTCAGTTCTGCCTTCACTAGCTGGAATGCGAGTTCACCGAGTTGGAAGTCGCGGGCGAACCGGTCAGTGACCAATCTGTTCAGCGCGTGGACATCGTCTTGAACCCTGCGAGGGTCGTGGTTGCGGTGCTCGTCCATGAGTTCATTGATCGATGCTGTCTCGATCAGTCGGGCGAGACTCGCGGTATAGACGCTAAGTAGCTGGCGACACCGCTTGAGGTGTTTGGCCAGCGTAGCCCGGTCGGCCTCGCCGGTCTCGATCAGCCAGCGTGTTTGGTCGAGCAGCAACAGCATCTCCTCAACACCCCCACGCGTGCCGAGCCGCTCGAACACGAGAAGGCCCACCATGCCGGAGGGGTCCAAGACGTACCGCGACTGGTTCTTCTTCGCAAGGAACGGTTTGATCAGGCCCATTCGGATGAAGAGGTCGAACCGCGACTCGAACAAGGCTTGGTCCACGCTGCCACGACAAGCCATCGCACGTTCGACTTCCACTTTCGTCATCCCAATCAATCCGGCGTGATCGGCGAACACCTCGGACAGATCGCGAGCCATTTTCAGCGCGCGCGGATCATCCGTGACAGCCGACATGTCACGAGCGATAGGCGCTACGAACGAACGGAGGTTCTCCAGCAACCTCGCGTCGCTGACCGGAACGACGTGATCAGGGGTCGCCGGTGGCGGCGACGGAAACAGCGGCTGCTCATCGAATTCATCCACGGTCCTGGCTACTCCTGGCGTACTGCCGCGAGTTGACGGGCGAGGATTGGCAGGACGACGTCATGGAGGGGCTGTTGCTCCACGGCCTTGCCAGTCGTTTCGATGTGTTCCGCCACTTCGCGCAGCGAGTGAGGGAGACGGTCCTTCAAGCTCGCGGCAAGACGCCTGTCTTCGTGCTCAGCCTTACATTGCTCCTCGACGTTCGCTCTCTTTCTGGCCGGACCGGACCGCAGCAGCTCCAGGTCCATGGCAATAGGCGTCGCGGGCCTGCCCATTCGTTGGGTCAACATCGTAAAGATCTGCAGCCCGGCCGCGTCGAGGTCCATCCACGCCGCGACCCTCACCGGTGGCAATACGGCAATGAGGTCGATCGTGTTGACAACTGCTTTTCCTTGGCCCCACAGGCACAACCAGGAATCGGTGATTTCACCGATCCCGCACACCTGTTCAAACGTCTCGGCGTTCTCAATCAGCAGGATCCCCGTTGCCGCGAATTCGATCTCCCCGACAAGGCGCACGCCTTCCGACGGCAACCCGATCCACGGCCTGCTTCGGCTCGCGTCTGCGATTGCACTTCCCTGCCGCCAAACCAGCGGACCACGCATCCTGATGGTGATGTCCGACTTCTGTACGGCTCGAGAGAACTCAATACCGACGAGTTGGCTGAAAACGATTGACCGTGCAGCGGACCACTTGGCGTGTGTGTCACCCCACGCGAGGCCAGCAAGTTCGGCCGCACCGGGCGTCCGCTTCATACGCGCCCAGGTGCATGCGGCGCGCAGCGCGGCCTCATAGGTGGCCCAACTCTTGGCGGTAGTCGTCGTGTCAGGTGGCGGGATGAGGGCCGAACCAGCGGATACCGCACGAAGCACCGACCGTTCCGCGACCAGCGGCGGCGGTGCCTCAAGGCCTTCGAGCAGCTCAAGGAGTTCTCTGCGTACCTCGTCGGGGTCACGTTGCGGTCTGAGTTCAGCGAGTTCGTCGTCTGCCTGCTCCACCCACGCACTTGACAGTGTCCAACTCTCTGGGGAACCCAGCGCAAGTCGATCTCGGTCGACCGCGCAGCGCAGCACAACGCCACCAGACCGGACAAGGTCGAGGGCCGCTAGGAAGGCGCGGTCGCCGAAGCGGTTCTGCACCGACGACCACTGCCGTCGCCCCGCAGACAACGTCCACACCAAATCAGCACGCGACAAGCCATCTGGCGGCGCGAAAACCGCTTTACGTTCAGAAGGGACAAGGTCCACCCTTGTCACGTTCACACGGCCGCGCCGGTCCTTCGGCACGCGTGACTCACCATTGCGGCGAACGGGAACTGTTACGGCCTCTACACCGTGGGGTAGACCGCTCAGCGCGATCGGCGTCCGTCCCGAGAGCTCACCTAACAAGGGCTTGTAGTGCTCACGCATGTGGATCACCAACGACGGCGCGAAATGTTCGCGTAGTAGCCCCAGTCGGTTCGCCGAGGACCCGGTCCATTGACCCCCCAATCACTGGTTTAAAGGGTAACTGGTTCGGTACCGGATGGCTACCAGTCGACGACTCACCGCTGGCGCGTCAACTTGATGCGGTCAGCAATGATCTCTAAGCGATGCGTCAGCGCGTAGGACCGTCGGAGGGCGCCGTCGATTATGCGGTGCACGAAGAGCGTTGATAACCAGCGAACCGACAAAGCCGCAGGTCATGCCTTCAATGTCCCTCTGCGTGTGCCTACTGGCTTGATCCGTAGTGTCGGCCCTTCGGCTGTGGGATGGTTCGGATTGATTAGCGTTAGGCCCACCTAGATATACAGGTCAGGCCCTGCGAATCGCCGGGCCTGACCTGTTCTATTCGAACCGACTCCACGTTTACCCCTCGTTTCGCTGAAACGGCGCTGGGGCATTGTGCTAGCCGGTCTCGGTCGTTGCGGTTCCGGTCACTTCGGTGGGGCAACCGTTTGTGGTTCCCGGTTCAGTTTGCGAGATCAGCGTGACGCATATGCGGGACTCAGCATGCCGAGAAAGATGCTGCTGCTTGACATTCAAGATCCTGGGAACGTCTTTCAGTGTTCGTGACACACGTGGATCCAGGCTCAGCCCGTCAAGGCGCGGACCATTCCCACAACTACCTTCGCGGCAGCTTCGGAACTCGCATCATCGCCCTGGTAAAAGACAAGCGAACTTTCCCATCCATCAATTTTTGCGAACAGCTTATATGGCGGGCGTGTGGTCGCCTGATCCTGCAATTCCGGTACAGGCAGAACCATTTGAGCGACAGACACTCCGTCCACATTTATATGTCGAACGGCTGTACTATCGTCGGCCTGTGAGGTTTGTGACTGGCGCTCCTGACGCAGATAGGTGTTTCCGAGGTACCTGCCTCCCTCCTCATCGGACTGATGGTAGAAACATCCATTTCCCGCTTCAATCTTCCTCGACATAGGCATTGACAATAGTAGCCCGATCCTGAGATTGACGGCTCCGGACTGCAGAATGAAAAATGGCTTGGCGAAGTCGCAGAGTTCCTGAAGAGTGTGCTCACTGTAAGGAGTGGTGGGCGTCCCGGCGTTCACAGACAGGCTGCATCCGGACAGCAGAATAACTCCCCCGAAAACGACAGACCGAAAAGCCTTCACCGCGCAGACCATTTCTCAGAGTTAGGAGTGTCTATCGATATCAGATCGATCCCGAGCTGGGGCCACTGATTATTATCGTACGATTTCGGGTGATCGATAACGCTGCTCATCTGATCGACTAGGCCCTTCTCCGCCATCAGCGCTGCACCGAGATTCAAACCCTGATCCACGACCGCCTTGGCTGCGCTCGCCAATGCGTCGATAATATCGCCAGCCTCCCAGAATAGATCAAACGCTAGCTTGCTCAGCGCAGCCGAAAAATCGATGAGAAAATCAGATAGCTGTTTTACCAGGCCGGAGTAAAAGTGATCCATGGTTGCCACGAAATCACCTCACAACAATAGCTCGTCTGCTGGGATTGGCACTTTTTTTGTCATCGAAATCGACACCCCCTGCTTTCGTTTGCCTGTCGTCCTGTGCAGACAGACTTACGGTCAACGGTGCGTTTGTCAAACCCGGTGTGCGGCATGTGTTCTCGGCAACTGACAGGGTGTCCTGCTCGACATGTCGATGTAGCCACCGTCGGACGAGACCAGGCTACGGGCCGCCGGGCTAACTATCGGCGGGCTCAAGGCGGTGTAGTTCGGTGTAGCGGCCGTCTGCGGTGATGTCGTGCCATTGGATTGCGGCGCGGGGCTTGCCGATTTTGTTGACAGTGCCGGCGCGGTGCTCGGCTTCCTTCCCGAACCTGCTGGTGATCCTTACCTCCGGCGCAATTCGGTGGCGGAGGGGTATCGAAATGAGGGAAGTGCCTTCTGAACTGGGATGATCGATGTTGTTCAGTGGGATCAGCGGGCGAAGAATTTCGCCCAGGGGTCGTCGGCTCGTGCGGTCCAGTAGTTGCTGAACAGGAACTGCGCTGCCGCGACATCTTCTGGCGCTAGATCTTCAGTCCTCGGGGGAAGCTCACGCTTCGGTGCCGGTCTCGCGAGCCCCTTGATCACTTGCTCAAATCCGCCCGGTGTATAGCCGTTGAGTACATGAGAGACCTCGCTCGTGACGTTGAAACTGTGCACGGTGCCCCGAGGAATCCACAGAGAGTCGCCATCTTGCCCCGACGACATATCGCCCTCGAGGTCGAAGTCGACAGTGCCATCGAGGACGTAAAACCACTCGTCGACATTGTGCACGTGCTTGGTATGTGCGCCAGAGTCTTTCGGCATCCACTGCTCGGTGACCGAAAACAAACCCCCGGTTTGATGGGCCTCTAGCAGCGGAATCCACAGTATATCGAGCATCCAAAACGCTGGTGCGTCTCTTCTGCCGCTTAAGAGGGCGGGAAGTTGTGCCTCGAAGAACGAGGGTGTGGTAGGGGTCATGGCGGCCTGCCTTCCAAGAGGTGTAGTCAAACCAAATACCGGCGTCTGACGGCCGCAGTTCTGCCCCGACCCGACGTCGTCCGAAGCGAAGGCGTGTCGAAATGGGAAAGTACCTTCTGACCCGCGATGAATGTTGTTCAGGTAAGGATCATCAGCAGTTCGGGAAGACACTTTCGGTGCGATTGTTCCATAGGTTCGACGAGGACTCGGCGAGGTTCGGCGAACGGCCGGATGCCGGAGTTGTTCACCGGTGTGTACGCGCCCTCGACGGTAGGAACACTGTTGCGGGAGTTCACCTTCGGCCACACCAAAACAGCTGGAGTCGGTGCTAAATAGAACGCGCACAGGCGCGGGAATAGCCGAGCGCGAACGAGGGCGCCGACACCGAGGTGACCAGGGTCTGTCTCGAATGGCAGGTGGATGAGCGCTGAAGTACTAAGATGCTTGCGAAGGTAGGAGAGTCGATCACGTGAGGCGGTGAGAACGCATGCGCGACGAACACCGATCCCTGTACCTGTCTTATCTCGAGCGCTGTAATGAGCACGACCTTGATCGAATGGCTTCATTTTATACACCAACCATCAAGGTTAATGACATCCCTATGGATCCAGCCGCCGTTGAGGCGCAATTCTTGCCGCTCTTCACCGCTTTTCCCGACTGGCATTGGGAGATGCGGAACTTCCTCGCAGACGGCGACTATTTAGCGGTGCACTTCACCGTAACCGGCACCCACCGGGGAGATTTCCGTGGAATTGAGGCAACCGGTCGTCGGGTGACTATTTCCGAGTTCACTCTTTATCGCCTCGAAGACGGCAAGTTCGCCGAGGTCTGGGACCATGCCGACATGGACGCGTTGATGAGGCAAATCGGGCAGGGTGAACACAATTGACGTCGGGTCGCGTCGCGGGTCGTGCGGGCTTACCTTGCCGGTATAGACGGTGTCGATCGCCACGCCGCGGTGTGCCTGGTTTCGCAGTCCGGCGGGGATCTGACCCGGCCCGCTACGCGACGAGACCGATGTGCACGGCAAACGCCGCTACCCCGTCGCCCGGATCGCCAAGACCTCCAGCGTCATCCGCGAAACGCTCGACTGCCACCTCGCGCTGGCCATAGCTGGAACGAGTGAGCGCTCATGCCGATTACAGCGCGTTCTCCGATGGCCGCACCCGCTCGATACATCCATCGTTGAGTCGACACTTCCATACCTGTGTCTGCGCATCGCGAAGTGCAAAGCAGCCTCGGAGGCAGCAGGTTTCGCTGGCCTCGGGCGTGCGTCAGAAGTGGTCGACGCCGCGCGGTCGCCGCGCGGCCCACGTCGGCGCGTCTACAGCAGTGGTGATCCGGGGGCTGGGGTGAGTTGGGTGGCGGTCACCTCGATGATGGCGGCTGTGTCGAAACCCTCCATATCGGCGCGCAGTTCGGGACTGGCCAGATACTGCTCGGTGATGACGGCCGGGTCCGCGTCCGCGGGGAACGACAGCAACGCATATAGCCTCGGCACATCGGCGCTGTCGGTCCACAGACCATGTAAGCCGATGCCGAATTTCGGGAAGCTTGTCAGATGCCGGGGATAGTGGATGTCCCGATATTTTTCCAGCGTATCTGCCGTCGATAGGGTGTATACCCTGAGCTGATAGATCCTCATGATCTGGTTCTGTTCCTATTCACGAATGGTTGTGCTGGGCATGACAGCGTGCGGGGTGGATCGTGGCCGATTCTGTTGTGGCAGGGATCGCGCATGCTTTGTGTGACCGGGTTTCAGGCGGTCAGCAGCAGCGTCGCGACCGTCAACACCACGGCTGCGCTGGCGGCGTGAATGCCGTAGGCGGCCGACTTGGGCCCCTTGCTGCGGAGCACGATCGCCGCGTCCCCGATCGGGATGAGGGCGAGGGCGAGCATGAGTCCGCCGAGCAGTGCGGGTGTGCCGGCGGCGAGCAGGATGAATATGCACACCCCGGTGGCCATGTCACGGACGCCCTTGACGTGCAGCCAGGCGTGGAGGACGGGGTCCTGGGAGGGGGTGTGCGGGATACCGAAGTTGACCGCACCCTGCGGTGCCCAGAAGAAACTCGAGCCCATGAGGACGACTGCGATGCCGATGATAGCGGCAAGGGAGCTGCCGATGATTGACTGCATAATGAATTCCTTTGTTCGATCGGCATTTTCAGCCGAGACGGGGCCGCCGTCGACAGCGAGGCAGGCGTCGGTGATATGACCGGCAGCCTCGATCGCGACGATGAAAGTGATGTTCGCGAAGCTGATGTGCGTGAGGATCTCGTCGTCGACGCGCCGGCCCGTCCGGCGCATCTACTCGACCGCGAGACCTTGAAACGCCTGCGGTCCAGGCGATCACGGCGTTGGTGGCCAAAGGTCGGGCACCAACCTGTTCGGTGTTCACCCTGGTCACGCCATGGTCGACCTCGTGCCGGGGAGGGTCAGGGTCGGGCCGCGCGAACGCGACGGATGTGACGGGCGTAGCGGGGGCGGCCGATGACGTGCCAGATGCCGCGCACCGGTGCGGGGAGAACGGAGAGAAGCAGGGCCCGCTCGGCCCGGTTCGCGTCCTCCAGAACGAGGCCGAAGAGCGTGAGCAGGGTGAGCTTGGGGGTGTTGGTCACGAGGTGGTCGCCCAGGGAGGCCCATTCCTTTTCGGTGAGGTGCTCGGCCGCGAGCGGAAGAAGGGTGGCCTCCTCGTCGTCGAGGTGTTCGAGTAGAACTGCCCGGTGGTCGGTGAGGACCGCCACGAGGGTGTCGCGCTCGTCGGCCCCGGCGGTAGCCTCCCAAGCCGGGACCGCAACGTCGAGCCTGGTCACCGTGGCCGCGACGCGGTCGTGCTGGGCCTGCATGCGCAGGACGATGTCCGCCTCCAGATCGACACGGGACAGCAGCGGCGGCCACAGCAGCTCGTCCTCGCCCTCGTGGTGGTTCTTCAGTCCCAGCTGGTAGTCGCGGAAGTGGTCGGCGATCACCTTGGCGCGTGCGGTGTCACCGGGGGTGACCGCCGCGACGAGCTCGATCAGCAGCCTCGTCTCGCGGCGGAAGACGCGGTGGACGATCTCCATGTCCTGGGTGTTGACGCTCATCTGTTCCTGCCTTTCTTTGTTCTGTTCGACGTACCTGAGACTGCGCCCGTGGGTTTGGAAGGCACTTGGAGCCGACTTGGAACGCTGTGGAGCGGCGGCCGCGCGTACGATGCCCTGGTCATGGTCTTGATCCGGGTATTGGGCTCGTTCGCGGCCGAGGTGGGCGGCGAACCCCTTCCCCTCGGCGGACCGCGGCAGCGCGGCGTGCTGGCCCTGCTGGTGGCGGCGCGCGGGCAGGTGGTGAGTGTCGACCGAATGGTCGAGGACCTGTGGCGTGGTGAACCGCCGTCGCGCGCCTTGGCGTCGTTGCAGGCGTACGTGTCCAACCTGCGCCGCCTTCTGGAGCCTGGCCGCCCGCCGCGCACCCCGGCCCGCATGCTGGTGAGCGCGTCGCCCGGCTACGCATTGCGGCTGCCGCCGGGGGCGGTGGACGCGTGGCGCTTCGAGGAACTGCTCGACAAGGCTCGTGCGCTCGCCGATCCCCGTGACGCCCGCGCTCGGCTGGGCGAGGCGCTGGCACTGTGGCGGGGACCCGCGTTCGCCGAGGTCGCTGACGAGCCGTGGGCCGCCCCCGAGACCGCCCGGCTCAACGAGCTGCACTTGGTCGCCCGCGAACTGCACGTCGCGGCGGGACTACGGCTCGGCGACTCCGCGGCGGTGGCACCGGAGGCGGAGGGCCTCACCCGCGACCATCCCCTGCGCGAGCAGGGCTGGCGCATGCACGCCCTCGCGCTGTGGAGCAGCGGCCGCCAGGCCGACGCCCTGGCCACGCTCCGCCGGGCCCGCGCTATCTTCGCCGACGAGCTGGGACTCGACCCCGGTCCGGACCTGATGGCCCTGGAAGAGGCGATCCTCACCCAGCGCACGGACGTCCTGCGCGCAGCCGTCCCACCGTCCCAGGTAGACACACCCCGGCACCGGGCAAGCGCGCCGCCGCCTCCGAACCACAGGCCCCGTGCGACAACATTCGTGGGGCGCGACGGCGAGCTTGCGGCGCTGGTGGCGGCAGCCGGGGAGGCCGCCACCGACGGGGCGCGCGTCGCGCTCGTCACCGGAGAGGCGGGGCTGGGCAAGTCGACGCTGCTCGAGCACCTCGGCGCGCGACTCCGACAGGACGGGTGGCTGGTCGCCGCCGGGCGCTGTCCCGAGGTGGACAGTGCGCCGCCCGCGTGGGCGTGGGTCGAGGCGCTGCGGAATCTGGCCGTGAGCGTTCCTGCGGGAGAGTTCGCGGACGACCTGGCGCCGCTGCTGTCGGACTCCGCACCGGTCGACGGTGACGCGGCGGCCGGGCGGTTCCGGCTGCGGCAGGCGGTGTGGAACTGGCTCGCGGCAGCCGCCGCCGACCGGCCGGTCGCCGTCGTCCTGGACGACCTCCATTGGGCGGACGCCGCCACACTGGAACTGCTCGGCGGCGGCGTCGGCACGCGGGCCCCGATCTTCGTCCTCGCGGCGTACCGCGCGGACGAGAGCGAGCGCCTCACCGAGGCGCTCGGGTCCCTCGCCCGCACCGTGCCCCTGCGGCTGGGCCTGCCCGGACTCAACGACGACGCCGTCGCGGAACTCGTGCGCGCCGAGTGCGAGGCCGACGACACGACTGTGGCCGGGATCGCCGCCCGGACCGGCGGCAACCCGTTCTACGTGCGGGAGAGCGCGCGGCTGCTGAACGGGGAGGGCACGCTGGTCGCGCTCTCGCAGGTCCCCGAGGGCGTGCGGGACGTGCTGCGGCGCCGGCTCGCAAGACTCCCCGAGAGCAGCGTGTCGGTCCTGCGGCTGGCGGCGGTGGCCGGCCGGGAAAGCTCGGTCGACGTGCTCATGCGGGCCGCCGACTCCGACGAGGACGGCGTGCTCGACGCACTGGACGCGGGCGTCATCGCCGGACTGCTCGACGAGCCGGGGCCCGGCCGCGTCCGGTTCGTTCACGCGCTGGTCAGGGACACGCTGATCACCGACATCAGCCGAGTGCGGATCACCCGGATGCACGCCCGGATCGCCGCCGCCCTGGAGGACACCGGCGACGTCGCGGCGCTCGCCCATCACTATGCGCGAGCGGGATCGCCGAAGGCAGTCGGCTATTGCGTGCGGGCCGCCGAGCTGGCCGAGGCGCGCTACGCCCACGACGTGGCGGCGGCGCTCCTCACCGACGCGGTCGCCAACTCCAACGAACCGGACGAGCGCGTCGGCCTGCTCGGCGGACTGCTGCGCGCGCAGATCAGGGCCGGGGCCGTCGCCGCGGCCAGGGACACACGCGAGCAGGCAGTGGAGTACGCCGAGTCGATCGGCCGCGACGACCTGATGATCGCCGCGTTCACCGCCTGGACCGAGCCAACCCCCTGGCAGGCCCGCACCTACGGCACGGTCGACCGTCCCATCGTCGACCGCCTGCGCCGCCTGCTGAAGCGGACCGGCCTCGCCCCCGAGGTGCGGTCCCGCCTCCTCACCGCGTACGCCTACGAGCTGGTGGGCGAAGACGATCCGACGGTCATGGCGGCGGCGCGGGAAGCACTCGACCTCGCCACCGACCCCCGCCTCCGGGCTGCGGCGCTCCTGATCCTGGCCCGCGACCCGGCGAGGGAGGATTATTCCAGCGAGCTGGTGGAAATCGGCGTCGAGCATGACCTGCCCGTCTACCGCGTGAACGGGCTGCTCAACCAGGCCGCGAAAGCTGCCGCAGCCAACGACCCGGCGACCATGCGCCGCGTGACCGAGGAGGCGCTCGACCTCGCCCGCGCCTACCGGATGCCGGAGGCGATCGGCGCCGCCGAGATCGCCCTGGCGACCCTGGTGCTCATCGAGGGCCGGTTCGCCGACGCCGAGCGCCGCTACGTTGAGGCCACCGAACGCATGGAACGCGCCGGATCGGTACACGCAGGTTTCCTCGGCCTCGCGCTGGCGACGATCCGGCTCAACGACGGCACGCTCGGCGACCACCTGGACGACGTGCGCACGCTCCACGAGACACTCGGCCCGATGGTCGCCGACCTGCTCGTGCTCGCCCTCCACGCCGCCGGCCGCGGCGACGAGGCACGCCGTACCCGCATGTCACCTAGCCCGATCCGGCCGGACTTCTTCTTCACCTTTCTCATGAGCCTGCGCGCGATGGCGATCGTCGCGCTGAACGACCGCGACGCTGCCGAGGAGATCTACGCGGACCTGTTCCCCTACCACGACGGTCCCCCGGCAGGCGTGGAGAGCGTCTCGCTGGCCCTGCGTCCGGTCGCGCACACACTCGGCGAACTCGCCTTCTTCCTGGGCCGATATGACCAGGCCGCCGCCCACTTCGCCAGGGCCGCCGTCATCGCCGACCAGTGGAACGCTCCCTACTGGTCCGCCGACGCCCGAGCACACCCCGATCCTGCTCTCCTCCGAGAAGCGGGGGAGACTCAGGTCAGCCGTGATGACGTCGCATTGAACTGATGTTCGGCGCCCGGGAACGACCTATGGCCGCCGTACAACCAGAGCGCTGACACAGACGATCAGTACCGTCACGATTGGGTTCCGTCGGATGCCCACGTGCGCAATTGATTCTTCTGAATCTTTCCGGTCGATGTCTTGGGGAGGTCGCGGAAAACCACTCGTTGCGGCGCTTTGAATCGGGCGATCCGGGTGCGGACGAATTCGATGATCTCGCGCTCGCGCACAGAAGCGCCCGGACGCAGGGTCACAAACGCCACGGGTACCTCACCCCACTTGGGATCCGCCGCGCCTACCACCGCCGCCTCGAGGATGTCGGGGTGATCGGTCAGGGTGTTTTCCACTTCGACTGAGGTGATGTTCTCGCCGCCGGAAATGATGACGTCCTTGATGCGGTCGCGCAGTTCGATATAGCCGTCCGGGTGCATGACGCCCAGATCGCCACTGCGAAACCTTCCGTCGCCCGTTGCCGCAGCCGCGGTGGCCGCGTTGTCGCGGTAGTAGCCGAGCATCACGTCGTTGCCCCGCAAGGTGATCTCGCCCAGCGTGCTTCCGTCCGCGGGCACATCCGCGCCGGTGGAGTCGAGCACTCGAATCGGTTCCGCGATGACGTTGGCAATGCCCTGACGGGCAGTCAACTGTGCTCGTTGATCCGGTGGCAGCTCGTCCCATTCGGGCTGCCATTCCGACACCACAGCAGGCCCGAACGTCTCGGTCAACCCGTACAGGTGGCGGATGTCGATTCCCAAGTCGTGCATCCGCGCCAGCAGCGCCGGCCATGGCGGCGCCCCTCCGGCGAACACCCGCACCCGCTGGAGGGGTTTTCTGGTGGAGGTACGCACGTCGGCCATCATCGACAGCACCGTGGGTGCGGCACAGAAATGCGTGACGCCGTCGATATCGACGGCATTCCAGATCGCGTCGGCGCTCACCTTCCGGAGGCACTGGTGGACGCCGCCTGCGGCGGTCACCGCCCAGGGGAAGCACCATCCGTTGGTGTGGAACATCGGCAGCGTCCACAGGTATCGCGACGACGTGTCCAGTCGAGCGTGATACGCCATCGCGAGTGCCTGTCTTGTAATGAACACGCGCTCGATATCTTTATCGGGTTGTTCGGAGGGCTCGGCATTGAACGCTTCGTGAGTCTTCCACTTCCGTCTCCCATCGCGCCCGACAATCTAGCGTTCGAATGGTGGGCCAACTGCATCACGGACTGGCGAACCGGTCAAACAGTTGCCCCGGTGCGAGCACCTAGGAACACAAACATGGGCAACTGGGTAGGCAGATCGGACCATTCAGGTTCGGCTGACGTCGTCATGCCCGGCCTGCCACTCCAGTAACGCGGCAACGACTCTTGCTTGCACAGCAGCGATGCACTCACCTACGCGGGCTCGGTCATTGTCCACATCCGCACGAAATCCTCCTCGCCGGCGCTGGCGAGGAAGTTGCCGTCGGGGCTGAACGCCACCGAATACACCGCTTGGCCCTGGCTGACGAGCGGCTGTCCGATCTGTTGATGAGTATGGGCATCCCACACCCGTACTGTCTTGTCCCCACCGCCGGTGGCGAGCATGGTGCCGTCGGGGCTGATTGCCACCACATGCGCCCTGTTGGCGTGGCCGAGGAAGGGTTGCCCGATCTGCTGGTGGGTGTGGGTATCCCACAGTCGCACTGTGTTGTCGTAGCTCGCGGTGGCGAGCCGGGTGCCATCACGACTGAATGCCAACGAAACCACCGCATCGGTGTGGCCTTTGAGGGGTTGCCCGATCTGTTCGCGGGTGCGGGGATCCCAGAATCGCACTGTGCTGTCAATGTCGGCTGCGGCGAGGAAGGTGCCGTCGGGGCTGAACACCATTGAGGTCGCCGCATAGGTGGCGGCGGTGGCGAGGGATTCCCCGATCTGTTCACGGGTGCCGACGTTCCAGAGCCGCGTTGCCTTGTCGTCGCCGACGGTGGCGACGTAGGTGTCGTCTGGGCTGAACGCCACGCAATTCACCCCTCCGCTGGGATCGGTGAGGTGTTGCCCGACCTGTTGTTGGGTGCGGGGATCCCAGAACCGCACCGTGCTGTCCCCGCTTGCGGTGGCGAGCAGGGTGCCGTCGTGGTTGAACGTCGCCGAGAAAACCACGCTGGTGTGGCCGTCGAGGGGCTGTCCCATCGGTTCGTAAGTGCGGGCATCCCATAGCAGCGCGATCTTGTCGTAGGTGGCGGCGGCCAGCATGCTGCTGTCGGGACTGAACACCACCCTGTACACGGCGGTCTCGAGGTGGAGGGGTAAGGAGTCTATCGGCCTGGGCACCTTCAGTTTCGGCGGCTCGTTCGGGGGCTCTTGTGACGAGGATTCACGTGCGGTGAGGGTGATTCCCGCGACAGTGGCAGTGGTCAGCGGGACGACGAGCCCGGCGGCGGTCAGCAGTCGCCGCCGGGTGATCCGTGGCCCGGGCACGGGTACCGGTGGTGCGGACGCTTGGGCCTTGATATCGGCGGAATCCCGCGTGACGGACGTGACGGAGGGGTCCGGCGGGTGAACGGGGAGCTTCGGCGTTGCGGGGGACGGCCTGGAAGGCGGTGTGGTGTGGGCAATCTGGGCTGTGCTCGCGGTTCGGGCGGCTTCGGCGAGGGCGGCGCAGGTGGGGTAGCGGTCGGCGGGGTTCTTGGCCATCGCGGTCGCGATCACGGCGTCGAGTTCCACCGGCAGATCGGTCCGGGACCGGCTGGGTGCGGGCGGTGGTTCGCTGAGGTGGGCGCCGATGACGGCGGCCTGGTCGGCGCGGGGGAACGGTGGCCGGCCGGCGAGGAGGTGGAAGAGGGTGGCGCCGAGTGAATAGATGTCGGCGCTCGGGTCGGCGGGAGCCTGGGCGAAGCGTTCGGGGGCGGCGTAGGCGAAGCTGGCCGAGATCGCCGACAGGGTGACCGTGCTGTCCAAGGTGCGGGCGATCCCGAAATCGGTGAGCAGGGCGCGCTGGCCGTGCCTGGCGTCGGCCTCGATCAGCAGGTTCGCCGGTTTGACGTCACGGTGCAGCACGCCCTGGGCGTGGGCGTAGTCCAGTGCGGCCGCCGCGTCGGTTATCAATTCCGCCGCCAGCCGAGGTGCGAGCCCGTCCGGGTGCGCGGCCACAAAGGAGGCGGCGTCTCCACCGCGAATGCGGCGCATGGCCAGCCACAGCACGGGATCGCCGGGTGCGCTGCGGTCGTGGACGGTGACGATGTTCGGGTGGTCCAGACGGGCGGCCAGCTCGGCTTCGCGGTCGAATGCCGCATGTGCGCGCCGGTCGGTGGCCAGGTTGTCGTTGAGGACCTTCAACGCGACCAGTCGATCCATGCGCGGGTGCCGTGCCGCGTAGACCACACCCATCCCACCGGCGCCGAGGACCTCCTCGATCATGAAGCCCGCGAACACATCTCCCGTGGCCAGAACCACCAGCGATCCCCTCCGTCGAAATCCCACGCCCGCCTGATCATCCGTGGGTCAGCCAGAAACTGACACACAACGATCGCGCGCGCACGCCAAAAGGCATGCCTGGGGTTCCCGCCCCGCTGCTAATCGTACAGGGCGCCAACGGCATTGGGCTTCCGCACGGAGACGTGATACTGCGCGAGATTGCTCAACTAGGCTTGTCCTGGACGGGCTGGGTGCTCCCGCCGGACAATGGTCGTATGACGGCCGGTGTCGAACTGCGTGTGTATGCCGAGCTGAACGACTTTTTGCCCCCGGGTGTGCGGTACGCGGTGCAGCGGCGGCCGGTCCGGCCGCATCAGACCGTGAAGGACGTCGTCGAGGCCGCCGGTATTCCGCACACCGAGGTCGACCTGATGCTGGTAAACGGTGAGTCCGTCGACTTCGGCCGCCATCTGCAGCCGGGCGATCGGGTTGTCGTCTACCCGATGTTCGAGACGCTTGATATCGGGCCGCTGACCCGGGTGCGTCCCCGCCCGCTGCGCGATCCGCGTTTCATCGTCGATGTCAACCTCGGCGGGCTCGCACGGCTGATGCGGCTGATGGGACTCGACGTCCGCGGCGACTGGGAAGCCGACGACGCAGCACTGGCGAAGACAGCCGCGGCCGAGCATCGGATCCTGCTCACCCGCGACCACGGACTTCTCAAGCGCCGCACCGTGACCCACGGTGTATTCGTCCGGTCGGACCATCCGCTCGAGCAGATGGTGGAGGTCGTCCGCCGGCTCGACCTGGCGGATCGGCTGGTGCCGTTCAGTCGCTGCCTGCGCTGTGGCGGCGTTGTCACCGATGTGGCCAAGCAGGACATCATCGATCGGCTCGAACCACTCACCCGCTGCTACTACGACACCTTCCGGCAGTGCTCGGATTGCGGCCGAATCTATTGGGAGGGTTCACATCAGCAACGTCTCGACGCCCTGGTCGCCCAGATCCGCGCGGCCATCTCGTCGTGATATGGCGACGGCGCTCGGGTAGGTCTGTGCTCGTAGTTCTGTTGTGTTGCGTTAGATCTTTCTGTGTCCGAGCTGGGTTCGTTGATGTCGTAGATCCGAAGCCAGTTCGCACAACGGTTCCCCAGCACATGAGCACGACCTTGATCGAATATCCCTATGGATCCAGCCGCCGTTGAGGCGCAATTCTTGCCGCTCTTCACCGCTTTTCCCGACTGGCATTGGGAGATGCGGAACTTCCTCGCAGACGGCGACTATTTAGCGGTGCACTTCACCGTAACCGGCACCCACCGGGGAGATTTCCGTGGAATTGAGGCAACCGGTCGTCGTCACGCCTGCGGCACAACGGATGTCGCGGGACTGATGCGCGCATCACGGCCGCCTCACTACTTTCACCTCCGGCACCAACACGATCTGGTCCGTCACGCACCTGTCCGACAGCGGTCACACCGTGTTCGGCGACGCCGCCGGAACCGTCACCGTCGCGGAGGCTGACGAACCCGACTGGCGGGCCAACGGATCACACGGCGTAGTACAGATACGCACCCAAGCAACTACATGAGTCGCCTCCGGGGTGGGCACCTTCCCGGCTCCAAGTGCACGGGACTCGCTATCTCGGCCACAGCGCGACTTTGGCGGCGATGTGCGTGCGACAACACGACCAAGATGTTCTCGCGGACGGCAGTGTCGAATCCCATCGTTTTAGCCAGCAACGCTGGGATTCGGTCACGTGCGGATGTTCAGCCTCTCGATCAGCTGTGCGATCTGGGCGGCGCTGGCCGGTTCTGGGGATGCCTCCGATTCGCGGATAGCGTGCCGCATCACCTGAGCAGGATCGGTGAGGAGTTTCAGAGAATGGTCTGTGCCCTTTGATTCTTCCGGCATCACCGTGCCAGCTACCAGGGCACTACGCCGTCGCGGCCGATGAACGAGCCGGATGCGGCATCGATCTTCAGCATCGCGGCCTCGACCACGGGTTCGGCGCCTTGCGCGGCGGTCAGCGGTGCCTGGGCGCGGTTGATGGGCGAGAAGTCGGTCTGCGCGAATCCCGGATCGACGGAGAACACCTTGATGCTCGTGTCCGCGAGAACCTTCGACAGCGTGATGGTCAGGCTGTTGAGTGCCGCTTTGGAGGCTTGATAAGCGGGCACCACCATGTCGGCCGGATCGGCGCGGGACTGCAGGGTCAGCGACCCCATGAACGAGGACACATTGACGATCCGACCCGAGTCGCTGCGCCGAAGCAACGGCAGCAATGCCTCCACGGTGTGGAACACCCCGATCACATTGGTCTCGAGTGTCCGCCGCACCGACTCCGGATGCGCATACCGGCTGGGACCGGGCGCGTCCCATTCGGCGGCGACACCCGCATTGTTCACCAGCACATCCAACCGCCCATGGTCGCGCGCGATGACATCGGCCAGCCGCTGCACCGATTCGATCGAGACGACATCGAGCCGGTGGCCGTGCGCGTCGACACCCCGCTCACCCAGCAGCCGCGCCGCAGCCACCGCCGCCTGTTCGGAGCGCCCCGTCACGACGACCGTGTACCCCGACAATCCCAATGCCAGCGCCGTCTCGAACCCGATGCCACGAGTCGAGCCCGTCACCACCGCAACCTCGGCCACATCAATTCCTCTCCGAATGTGCTGTCTCGAACGAACCTCCCTCCGAGGATGGGGTGCAAGGACCCCACAGCACCGGCGGAAAACGGACCTGACATTCCGACCGGACCCAGGAGCAGCAAATACTCCCGCCCCGACCTCGGCCGAAAGGCCGATCGGCCGACCAGATCCGGTTCGCCGAGATCGTCGTCGGAGACACGTTGGCGTGGACCGGTATTCTCGCGAATGCGCTGTATTCGGCTACTTAAGACTGGTGTCAGGGTCGGGTCCCGGCCTGGATTCGGTCACCGGCACGGCCACCCAGCAGTAGCAGGCCGCCGAAGGCGAGCGTATGGGCGTTGAATACCCAGGCCAGGTCGGTCGTGGAGAAATGCAGATCCGTGCGGATGTCGGGCAGTGCAATATTGACGATGGTTACCTCGTGCGGGTCGGTGGGACGATTGCTTCGGTCCGGGCATCGGTAGCTGACACGGGTACTCCTACTTCTGGCCGTGAGCAGGGGCAATGTCGATGGCGGTGGCGAGGGCGCCGATTGTCGGGGCGGACAGGAATTGCCGAGCCCCGACCGATGCGCCGGTCACGTCGCGGACTCTGCGGAGCATCGCTATCGCCGCCACGGAAGTGCCGCCCGCATGGAAGAAATCGGTGGAGCGGTCGTAGTTCGTGGTTCCCACACCTGGTGTGTCACTGAGTAACTCACTCCATATATCGGCAACCATGCGTTCGGTCGGTGTGGTGAGAGGCTCGGCGACCGGGGAGGGTTGGTGTTCGTTTACCGATTCGGGAAGCTCGGCGGTGGGTAGCGTGATCCCGGTGTCCCAGGATCCCGGGTCGGTGGCCAGCTGCTCGAGGGTGGAGCCGAGGTCGTCGAATATCGCATCCACAACACCGGGTTCGAATAGCTCGGCCACGGCGTCGAGGCTGATGGTGACCTCGTCGTCTTTCCATGGTGATGGGCCGACCTGAAGGTCCAGGGACACCTGTGGGGTGCGGATGCTGCGGAAGGAGTCGAGGATTTGCACCGTTTCCGGCATGTGCGCGGGTGGACGCAGTCCGAGCATGCTGTGGAACACCACTGGTGCCACCGGCCGGGTGTTGCGTCGGCGCCGTGCGATCTCGCGAGCGACCTCGACTCCGCTGAGCAGTGCGTGATCGAAGGTTCGAGCGGTCGCCGATTGAGTATGTCGGGCCAGTTCGGCGAAGGTCACCGAGCGAGGCAGTCGCAGCTCGACCAGCGCGGTGGTGGCGAACGGACCGATCACCTGGTCCAGGTCGGCCGGCAGCGCCATTCTGTCGAGGTACAGCACATTGAGCAGGAAATGGCGATGGTGCGCGGCGCGGGCCAAGGCGATCGCATAGCAGGTTGCGAAGACTGCCGACGGGATGATTCCCCGCTCCCGGCACCGATCGGTGATGGCCGCGAATTGCTCTGAGGTGAGCTGTGTTTCCCGCCGTTGCATGAGTTCGGACCGGATCCGATCGGCGGGCTCCGCCAGCGGCAGCGCGGGCGCCGGTGGCACGTCGTCGATACGGTCCCACCACCATTGTCGGTCCCGTGCCCACTCCGGGGTTCGGCGGCGGTAGGCGAGCGTCGCGACATAGTCGCCGAATCGCGTGGTCTGCGGGGCCAGCATCGCATTGGGTTCGTCGAGGTAGGTGAGCAGTTCGCCGACCAGGAGCTGTCCTGACCAGCCATCGGCGATGAGCAGGCCGCACACCACGTGCAGGCTGACCTGCCCCTCGGGCAGCAGTACCGCGACGATTCGGAAGGACCACGGCTCCGGTCCCGGCCCGAGACGCTGCAGGTCGGATCGGATGCGCGCGATCTCCTCGGTGACCACCGATTGCGGGGCCGTACTCAGATCGATCTCATCGACCGGCAGCTCGGCCAGTCTCGGATCCGTCCCGTCGAGTACCTCCTGGGTCCCATTGTCGGAGAAAACCGTCCGCAGCATGGGGTTGCGATCCACCAATCGCCCAACGGCACTGTACAAGTCGTCTCCGTCGAGGCCGGCGATCCGCAGATCGCCGTAGCCGTGCGCTGTTCGATAGCTCAGCGCCCAGGCATCCTGCTGGCCGACCCAGTACGCCTGTTGCAGCGGTGTGAGCTCGAAAGGGCCGGTGTCGGTGCCAGGTGCGACCAGATCGGTTACAGGACCGGTCCGTGCGACGGTATCCACTGCCTTGTGGACGATCCGAGAGACGAGGGCCGTGACGGTGAATTCCGGTGCGATGATCTCGTCGATGGGAAGGTACAAGCCGAAGGAGCTGCGCACCTGCCTGGCCAGCCGGACGGCCGAGACCGAATCACCGCCTGATGCGACGAATCCTCGCGTCGTATCGATCGCGCCGATATCGATGCCGAGGAGGTCGGCCCACAGAGCGGTCAGCTGGTGAGTGACCGTGTTGGCCGATGCGGGTCCGGCGTAGTCACTGGTCCACGCGGCGGGGTCGCCGGTGAGGCGCCGCAGCGACCGCATCAACGCCGCGAAGGCGGTATCAGCGGCCGTGCCGTCGATAACGGTCTCCAGGACGTCCCAGCGGACGTGCAGCTGTCCGTCTTCGACCAGCACCTGGTGATCGAGCCATACGTCGGGTGTCTGGCTGATGCCGTACTCGACCGGACCCACCCAATTCAGCCGGGGTTCGCTGCCGACGATCTCACCGACGTCCAGGCCGCTGGTGAATACGGCCGGCAGTCGGATCCGGCGGCCGGTCAGGGCGGTGAGGTCGGTGAGTACCTCGACCGCGGAGTAGTCGCGGTGGTCGAGGTCGTCGAACAGGCGCTGCTGGGTTCTCCTCGCGCGGTCGAGGAAACATCCGCTCTCGCGACGATCCACCTCGTGGGCGATCAGTGCGGTGAACTCGCCGACCACCTGATCGATATCGGGAAGATCGAGGGGCCGGTCCATCAGCGTGAGCATGATCGAAAACCGATCCTCGCCACTCAATTCGGCGAGTGCATCGGCATAGACGGTCAGCAGTACTGCGGCCACTGTCAGCTTGTGTCGGGCAGCGAGGGAGGTGAGTGTTTCCCATTGTTCGGACGACAGGCGATCAGCGCGGCGGACGAAACGGGGGGCAGCGTCGGTCTCCGGTCGTGTAGGCAGCGTAGGAGGCCCGGGGATCGTGGGGATGCGTTTATCCCAGTACTCGGCCGCACGGGCGTAGGCGGCGCTGTCGCGGCGGTCGCGGGTGTGAGTGACGTACGCTGCGAAATCGGTTCTCGGAACGGGAATCCGATCGAGAGGTCGCTCATATGCCTCGCGTAGGTGGCGGTCGAGCAGGAAGAAGCTGCTCGCGTCGCAGATCAGAGCGTCGATACCGACGAACAGTCGCAGCTCACCGTCGCCGAGGACGGCAGCGCGCACATCGAACAGTGGCCAGCGGTCGTGGCGGATGACTCGGTGTGACAACTGCTCACGCAGCCGCAGCAAGCGTGCATCTCGTTGCTCGCCGGACAGCGAGGTCAAGTCGTATCGGCGAATTCGGTAGCGCGGAACGGAATCGACGACCCGGTTGAGGTAGTCGGTCGTGATCACCGTGCGCAGCATCGGGTGGCGTGCGATCACGATGCTCCAAGCCTGCTCGTATCGATCGAGATCTATTTCCGTGCAGCGGAATTCGTTGAATACGTAGCACGCTGTTCCCCCGTTGCGGCCGAGCAGGTAGGCGTGCTGGACACGGGTCAGTGGGAACGGCTCGCCCGGGGTCGCACGGGTCGGCTTCGGGAGTTTCCGGGGGGAACCCGGTTCGCGGTCCAGGCGTTTCCCGGCCAGCAATCCGGCGAACTCGGCGACCGTGGAGTGGGTTGCCACTTCGCGCATGCCGATCTCGGTGTGCCCGTCGGTCCGCACCCGGAAGAGCATGCGGGTGGCCAGCACCGAATGTCCGCCCAGTGCGAAGAAGTCCGCGCCGGGTTCGGTGATCGTCACCTCCAGCAGCTCACTCCACAGCGTGGCCACCCACTGCTCTTCTTCGGTCAGCGGCCTTCGGCCCGGGTGGGATACCGGTGCAGGCAGGGCGTCGGTGACAGGCGTGGCCGGGGGTTCGGCCGCGCCGATGCCGGGTTCGCGGAGTGCGTCGTCGGCTCCGGTCACGGGTTCGCCGGCGAACGGGTCGGGAAGCGCGGCGTGGTCGATTTTGCCGTTCGATGTCAGTGGCAGCTCGTCCAGAGTGACCCATCGGGTGGGAACCATATAGGCGGGCAGCTGTGCCCGAGCGTGGGCGGCGATCGATTCCAGGTCCGGTGATGTCGATCGGCCGACGAGGTATGCGACCAGTCGCACATGTTGGTCCTTGCCGCGTCGCCCGACGACCAGGCATTGCCGGATCTGCGGCAGTCCGGTCAGGACGGCCTCGACCTCGCCGGGTTCGATGCGGTGGCCGAGTACCTTCAGCTGGCGGTCCACTCGGCCGAGGAATTCGATCGTCCCGTCCGGACACCAGCGCCCCAGATCGCCTGTGCGATAGAGGTGTTCGCCGAGCACCGGATGGTAGAAGAACCGGTGAGCGGTCTGCTGCTCGTCGCCCACATAGCCTCGCGCCAGCCCCGCACCGCCGATATGCAGCTCACCGGCGACACCGACCGGGCAGAAGCTCCCGTCCTCGTCGAGGACGACGAAGAACTGCTCGCGCAGGGCGCGGCCGTAGGGGATGCTGCGCCAACCTGGATCCACCCGCTCGATCGGATAGCAGATGGACCAGATCGACGCCTCGGTCGCCCCGCCCAGCGAGATGACCCGCAGCCCGGGCAGCATGGCGCGCAACCGGTCCGGCAGGGTGAGCGGAATCCAGTCACCGGACAGCAGCATCAGCCGCAACGACGCCAGCCGGCCGAGTACGACAGGATCGTTTTCGGCGTATTCGACCAGCATCTGCGCAACTGCTGGCGCGGTATTCCACACTGTGACGCCGTGTTCGGCGATCAGCTGCGACCACTCCGCCGGATCGAGTGCCGCGGCCGGCTCCGGCACCACCATGGCACCACCCGCGCCGAGTACGCCGTACACGTCGTAAATCGACAGGTCGAAGGTCGGCGAGGACAGCGCCAAGACCCGGTCTGCCGGTCCGATCCCGAAACGGTCGTTCATGTCGTCGATGGTCGTGCGAGCGGCCGCGTGTTCGATCGCCACGCCCTTGGGTTCCCCGGTTGATCCCGACGTGAAGATGATGTAGGCGAGATCCTCGGGCGACGAGCGAGGCAGAACATGTTCCGTCGCAGTAGATTCGAAGATCAGGTCTATATCACTGACCGCAATCGACGGCGGCATCGAGGCGACGTGCTCGGTCCCGGTCAGTGCGTGGCGCACTTCGGCGCGCTCGCAGGCGGTGGCGATTCTGGTCGCCGGCCATTGGGGATCGAGCGGGACCAGTGTCGCCCCGGCGGCCAGCACGGCGTAACAGGCCACGATCTGAGCGGTTGAGCGGCTCGCGACGACCGCGACCCGGTCTCCGGAGACGACACCACTGCGCACCATGGCCGCCGCCATCGCGGAGGACCGGGCGGCCAGCTCACCGTGGGTCAGCGCCCACGTCGTACCGGCGACCGCGATCGCGGCCTGATCGATGACGGCGCGTTGCCGCTGCGGATCGGCCAGCAGCGGCCCACAATCCGGCCGCGCGTCTGGTTCGAGCGCGGCGACCGTCTCGAAGTACGGATTCGCGCCCAGATCGGCTCGTTCCCAAGAACTGATGTCGTCCGCCAACGCGGTCAGGAGACGCTCGTATGCCGCCAGCATGCCCGGCACGAATCGATCGGGAAGTGCGCGATCGACCGCGTCCCAAACCAACCGCACACCGCCATCGGCATGGTCCCAGAGCATGAAGTCCAGAACCACCTGCGGTGTCTGTGACACCCCATGGACCTCGTCACCGAGCCACGCCACGGGATCGGTGGCGGGCAGGCCCGTGCAGTCAGTGAACACGACCGGGTAGCGCGGTGCGGCTGTCGTCCCCATCACGTGCTGGATCTTGATTCCGCTGAATGTGTGGTGTGCGAAATCATTTTCGAGTTGGTCATGCACTGCCTGGGCGAGGTCGGCGAAAGTCCGCCATGCGTCCAGCGGCGGCAGTTGGGTGAGGGAGGTGGTGCTGAAGTCGCCCACCACCGTCGCGGGTAAGTCCTCGTCTCGGTCGAAGACGACGGTGTTGATGCAGAAGGGATCGACGGCACCCCAGCGAGTGAGCACCAAGCCGTACGCTGCCAGCAGTACCCCCCGCGGATGTAGCCCACGTGCGTGGCACATGGTGTGCAGGCGCGACCATCGTTCGGCGGGAAAGACGGCCTCGTGGCGATGGAACCGCATGTCCTGCAGGCGGTCTAGTGGTTCGGTCCAGGGCAGCGCCGGGCCCGATGGTAGCGAGGGGATCCGCGCCAGCCAGTAGTCACGATCGGTGTCGCCATTGCGGCGCGTGTACGAGGCCGACTGCCGGGCCTCGACATAGGAAAGCTGCGGTGGCGTGTAGGTGGCGGAGTTCACCAGATCGCGCCAATGCCGCATGAGCAGTGCCCAGCTGGGCACATCCATGGCGATCATGTCGAACCCGAGGAAGATCCGCAGGCCGCCGGCGGGCATTATGGCGGCGGTGATGTCGAACAGCGGCCACTGGGCAGGGTCACGGACCTGATGGGATTTCTCCGCGGTCGATTCTGCCAGGACGGCGTCGGCCTGCCGGTCCGGCAGTCGGCGGAGGTCGGTAAGGGCGATCCGATACTCGGGTCGCGACGGCGGGATATGGGCGCGGCCGTCGACGGTGATCTCCAACCGCAGCATGTCGTGGTCGGCGATGAGCCGGTTCCACGCCGCTTGCAGTGTCGTGATCTCGGTCATGGGATCGCCGGTGATCAGCTGTTGCGCGGTGCGCTCGACCTCGAAGTAGCACCAGGGCGCGACACCGCCGAGTGCGACATCATTTCGGCGGCCGATCCAGTACGCGGCCTGCGTCACCGTCAAATCCATGATCTTCGGCTCCCCGCCGCTGTGTGTCGGGTCCGCGGCACTCGTGTCGAGTGGCGATCTACCGCCCCGATCGACTGCCGGACGTCCGCCCACACGTTCGCGTAACCGGTGGCGCAGGACCTTTCCGCTCGCGTTGCGTGGAAGGGCCTCGGCGAACTCGAAGCTGGCCGGAACCTTGTGGGCAGCCAGTCGTCGTCCGGCGAAGGTGAGCAGTTCGTGGGCCGTCACGTCTGCGCCGGGAGGCGATACGACGACAGCGTGTGCCAGCTCGCCGAACTGCGTGTCCGGAGCACCGACCACGGCGACATCGGTCACCGCGGGATGCTCGCGCAGCACGCGTTCGACCTCGGCCGGATACACGTGTTCGCCGCCGACGATGATCATGTCCTTGATGCGGTCGCTGAGGTGGATGTAGCCGTCGTCGTCCAGGTAGCCCGCGTCGCCGGTGTGGATCCAGCCGTTCACCAGAGTGGTGCCGGTGGCCGCCCGGTCCCCGAAGTAACTGATCATGCGTGCCGGGGTGTGCAGGCAGATCTCACCGACTACTCCGGTAGGCGCAGGCGTGCCGTCGCGGCCGATCACCTTTACCGCGAACCCCGGATACGGGCGGCCCACCGACCGCAACCGCTCACCACCGCGGCGATGATCAGCAGGTGACAGGCACATCGCGGTGTTTCCCGTCTCCGTCAGACCGTAGATCTGCGCGAATTCGCAACCGATCACTGACTCCGCCCGCGCCAACACCTCGTCCGGCATAGGGGCGCCGCCGTAGATGATCTTGCGAATCGATGCGAGAGCGGTAGCGTCGGCCGCGGGCTCATCCAGCATCCACTGCAATGTCGCCGGGACCACGCACATCACCGTCGCCGCCGACTCGGCCACCAGCGTCACCGCCGCCGAGGGGTCGATGCGTGGCATGGTCACGGTGGTCGCGCCGACCATCACGCTCTGCAGCGCACACCACATTCCGCCGATATGGAAGCCCGGAAGACCCACCAGGGTGACATCGCCGGGGCGCCAGTCGAGCCAATCCAGGCCCGAGTCGGCCAGCGCGTCTCGCACCGCGAAAAAGCTCCGATGGGCCAGGACCACGCCCTTGGGGCGACCGGTGGTTCCGCTGGTGTAGAGCTGGACCACGGCGTCGTCGGCCACGATGTCACGATGTGGTCGGTCGGCGGGGGACTGGTTGTACCATTCGCTCAGGTCTCCTCCCGTGATCGATACCACCGAGAGGTGATCGGGGCACTCGTACGGGAAATCAACATCGGCCAGCAGTATGGTCGCCCCGGAATCGGCCAGGATATGGGCGATTTCGTCCGGTGCTAGCCGGTTGTTGATCGGCACGAACACTGCGCCGGCCTTCGCGCAACCGAACAACAGTGCGTAGAAGTCGACCGACTCCGAGCCCAGATAGGCCACGCGCGCGCCCTGTATCACCCCGGCCGCACCGAGGGCCGCGGCGACCCGGTCGCCGGCGTTGTCGAGTTCGGCGAAAGTCAGGGCGCGCTCACCACATCGCAGCGCACATCTGCCCGGCGAGTCCCGGACATGCGGGTCCAGAAGTTCTGCGAGAGTGAGTTGTTCGTCCATTGTCACCGCGCCTCGCCGACGATCACGACGCGGACCTCGCCCCGGCAACCATCAAGGGTGTCATTGCCGAAGTCGACCGACGTCGTCAACGCGATGCGCTGCTGCGACCCCACACGGTAGGTCTCGATGCTGTCGAAGATCAGCTCGGCGCGGAATCGCCGGGAGTCGATCGGGCGTTTGAAGGTGAACCGGCTGTCCGTGATCACCATGTCGGGCAGATGCCGGCGGCGAAACTCTGCCATCGACCACTCGCTGAAGACTGGGCCGATCGAGTGTCGTATCAAGGTCGCGATCGTGAGGTAGGCCATCTGGTTGTAGCTGATCAGCGCATCGACCGCATTGAGATGCCCGGTGTCGTCGATGTAGCACGAACCCTCGATCGCGAGTTCCGCATCGCCCCTGATCTTCTCGCCGTCGAAGCGGTGAGTCATCTGCCGCAGGTAGCGGGCGTCGGGCCGATAGGGCTGCAACACGTCGGCGAGCAGATTCGTGTCGTGAGCTACCTCCAAGCTATCGACACTGTCCCTGCGATCGGTTGTCTTCATTTTTAACGCCTTTCGATTTCGACATCTCCAAGATGAAGTCGGACCGAGTGCTGGACAAGTTCCCGCCGATTCTCGAGATATCGGCGAATACAGCAGAATTGACCCCTCTGGTGTTCGAAACATCACATCTGCCGACAGCGCGGAACTTTCGACCGTCGCGGCCCGACTGCTCGGGAGACGTCGTGGCGTTTTCGCTCGCGCATCGAAAGGCTTCGGTCGGCAGGAGATGTTCAATGAAGATCAGCCCACAACCCGGAATGGGTGTCATCGCCGAGGGTTTCGTGCCCGGATCCGATGTGGATGTCCGGACGTTGAAGCAAGCGGCCTACCGCCACCGAATCGTCATTGTGAAGGAGCAGCACCTCGATCCCGCAGGGCTGCTCGAGTTCGGGCGCAGGCTGGGTACACCACAGCTCTACTACGAGCCGATCTACCACCATCCTGACGTGCCCGAGGTCTTCGTATCGTCGAATGTCTCCACTGGCGGGCGTCAGCTTGGAGTACCCAAGACGGGCCAATTCTGGCACTCCGACTATCAATTCATGCCGCGGCCGTTCGACCTGACGATCATCTCGCCACGTCAGGTGCCCAGAGAACGACGAGGCACGCTGTTCATCGATCTCGTTGAAGCGTATCGGCGGCTCGATCCGGAACTGGCACGCGTCGCATCCGAGACGGTCGCGATCCATACTCCGCGGCGGAAGTTCAAGATTCGCCCCGACGACGTCTACCGGCCGATCGGCGACGTTCTCGCTGAAATCGACACGCGCACACCGCCGGTCCGGCAACCGACAGTGTTGCGCCACCCCCGTACCGGCGAGCAGGTGCTCTATGTGACCGAGGGCGCCACCGAAACGATCGAGGACTCCGCCGGACGGCCGCGCCCCGACCTACTGGAGCAATTGCTCTCCGCCACGGGACAACTCGACCCGGCCGATGAGCATCCCGTCATCCACCTGCAGAAGTTCGACGTCGGCGATCTGCTCATCTGGGACAACATTGCCCTGGCGCACCGGTCACTGCACAACCCCACCGCGGAACCGGCGGAATCCTGGCGCATCACCGTCTACGACGACGAACCCGTAACTGCTCTCTGAGAGAGACGAGACCGAAACCGATAGTCTCGCAATCGGAGCGCGGTGATGCCTGCCCCACATCGAGGGCAGGCACTACTCGCGATCGACGCGTGCTACGCGTCGACCATGTCGTACCCTGCATTCTCGACAGCGGCGCGGACGTCTGCGGTCGGCAATCCGGCGTCGCTACGCACGGTGACCCGGCCCCGTTCCACATCGACATCGACTCCGGTGACTCCCGGCAGCTTCTGGACTTCGGAGGTCACATGCTGCGCGCAATGCCCGCACGTCATCCCCGTTACCCGATATACCTCTTCGGCCACGTCACACCCTTTTTCGAATCACATATGAAGTGCCACAACCACATTGTGTCACCTCCGGACGTGAAGTAAGTCGGACGCGGAGCGCCTCGAGTTCCCGCCGGGCCACCAGTTCGGCGAACTCGAGCGCTGTGCGGCGTGATAGTGGCTCGCCGGACGGACGGCGTGGCCCGACTACAGGGACGTGGGGCACCAGCCGTGCGACGGTGACGTCGTCGCGAGGCCGATCGCGCCGGTCCACGCCGCGCAAGTCGGACATACGGAAACCGGTGGGCGGCCCGCGCCGCCCACCGGTTACCGGAAACCCGGGCGGGCTCGATCCTGCCCCGTCAGCGTGCTCGGGCGAGCGGCACGGCGGCTCCATCGCGCCGAGTTCCCTGGCGGAAGGCGTAGACCACGGTGGAATCCGTGTCTATGCCCTGCCATAGTTCGACCAGCGTTTCGCGGGCCCGCGCGACCCGGGAGCGGATGGTGCCGACCGGGCAGTCGGCGGCCTGCGCGGCCTCGGCGTAGGTGAGTCCCAGGATCTGGGTCAGCACGAACGCCTCGCGGCGGTCGTCCGGGAGATGGCGCAGGAAGTCCGCGACCACCATATCCTCGCCGATATCGCTGTCGTGCCGGTCGCGCCGCTGTTCGACCGCGGTTTCCCAGTCGGCCCCGCCTGTGGTGCGCGGACGAGCGGAGGCGGTGCGCAGCCGGTCGATCACCGCGCGCCGGGCGATCGAGAGCAACCAGGTGCGGGCGGTGGAACGCCCCACGAAACGCGGCAGGCTGCCCATCGCGCGCAGGAAGGTTTCCTGGGTCAGATCGTCGGCGGACTGTGCATCGGTCAGGTGGGCGACGAAACGCCACACATCGGTCTGGGTACACCGGATGAACTCCGCCAGGGCGGTTCGGTCGCCCGCGCCGGCGGCCAGAGCCAGCGCGGTCAGGTGTTCATCGGATGACATGACGGCGAACCGGGTGGTGGCCGGTGGATCGCGCGGGGCCTGGGTGTGGTCGGCAGTGCTGTCCGGGGCTGGGCAGCACTCGAGGTTGCGTGTTCATGGCGAAGAATTTTCTGATCGGGACGCACAAGCGGCCTCGCGGTCGCGCCGGAATACGCCCGCGTGCACGGCTAGTGCGCGGACCGAGTCGCGGGACCGCGTCACCGCCGGCGATGCGCCGGTGACGGGATGCCCGCCGCGCACACCCGACGGTCCGGCGGGCGCCCCGGAGGATATCCCGGGCAGCTAGCCGGTCACGGTGTCACGACGGATTCTGGAATGTGCGGAGTCGGGGGTGGCGGGCCGCGGCGGGCCATCGCGTGGCGCAGGAATTCGACGGTCGCGGCCGGTGCGCCGAGTTCGGCAGGGGGGCGTGCGGCGACCGTGGCCGGTAACGGCGGAACGAGCAGTAGCAGGGGCAGCACGATCCGGGTGTACAGAGCCGAGGCGAGCGCGAACGCGGTGCGCTCACCCCACCATAACCAGAGGCCGCACAATAGCGCGGCAAAGCAGTGTGCTCCCAGCATGGCCGGTGAGCTGGTGTCGGCCAGACGGCCGGCCGTCGCGGCGTGGCCGGTGTGTCCCCCGGCGGGGTCGGCGGCGAACCACAGGTGCAGTACACCTTGGCCGGCCAGCAGTCCAGCGGTGATCGGCAGCAGACCGCGCTGCCGGTCGGCGACGGACCAGGCGAAGGCGGTGAGGAAGCCGACCGCGAGGCCGAGTGTCGACAGGGAAATGGAGTGGGCGGAGGTGAGGGCGTGTCCCGTCGCCGAGAGCAGGACACAGATCAGCGCGAACATCCACGCACGGCACGCCTGGGCGAGCGGCGAACGGTGCGCTGCACTGATCATGGTGCCGTCTATCGTCGCACCCTTTCCGGAACAGCGGCGGGCTGGGACGGCGGACCGTCGGTGCGCACCGCCACGCCGCCCGCGGCGATGACCGTCATGGCCCTCAGTATGCCGGATCCATGCGCGGCGCTCCGCTGGTCCGGCGGCGGCCGGACACCCGGAACGGCGGAGCGCCGCGCGCATGGATCCGCTCGCCGAGATCGGGGACCAGTGGGGCCGGGGCGAGCCGTAGCTGCCGGGGCGATTCGGTCACCGCCGCGTACCACCGGCGGCAGTCCGGGCACTGGGACAAATGCTCGTCCAGCCGTGCAGCGGGCACCAGCTCGGCCTCGGGCCGATCAGCTCGGCCAGCTGAACTGCGTGTCGGTCGCGTAGTCGAGGCGCCGCTGGTCCAGCGCCATCGCGACCATCTGATGCGCGCCAGGACCAATGATCTTGCGTACCGGCGGATTCGGCATCTCCACGAGTGACAGTAGTTCGGCGGCGGCAACTTCGGGCGCCGCCTCGGTCCACTCGGACTCGTAGTCGACTTCGGGCGGTGGAGCCGCTGGATCGGGATAGTTCCGCATGCCCAGGATCGATGTGCGCAGCTCGTCGTAGGCGAGCAGAGGTTCGGCGAACCGCATACTGGATTTCGCCCAGTCGGTGTCGAAACCACCCAGCTGTGCCATGGTCACCGCGATACCGAAGGGGCGCAACTCATCCGCGAGTGACGCACTGAAACCCTCCAGGGCCCATTTGCTCGCGTTGTACATACCGAACAACGGCATCGAGCCCACCGCACCAACGGTGGAGATCTGCACGATATGTCCCGAGCCCTGCTTTCGCAGGTGCGGGATGGCTGCCTGCGAAACCCACAGTGCACCAAAGAAATTGGTGTTCATCTGATTCCGGATCCGCTCCTCGTCGAGTTCCTCCAGCGCGCCGACAAGGCCGTAGCCCGCGTTGTTGACGATCACATCGATCGAGCCGGAGAGCTCGAATGCGCGGTCCACTGTGTCAATAACGCGCCGGCGGTCGCGAACGTCCAACGGCAGCACGGTGAGTCGATCCTCGGCGATTTCGGCCATGTCGTGCGGGTCGCGAGCCGTCGCGACAACCCGGCCGCCTTGCTCGAGTGCGGCACGGGTGAACGCTTTCCCTAGTCCGCGATTGGCGCCGGTGATGAACCATGTCCGTGTCATGAAACTCCTCTCGTTGCGAGACGCCGCGTCTCGCTCAAGAGTGTGCCAGTGAATCGACCACAAGTCAATACGACACGTCTCGTCTCGCTTGGGGTCGACAGTTGGACGAGGGCCGGTTCCGCACGCATGACAAGGATTTTCGTTTCTAGGGTTGGTGGGCAACAACGTGCAGGTGAAGCGCTCAGGTACCCACCTGGTTCGGCTTACCGCAGTGCTGATTTCGAGTGGTACTCGTGGTCGGATCGGGTGGCCCCGACGAGATCGAGCAGTTCGAAGCGGGCGCGGACGTCGAGGTGGTTGGTGAGCTGTGGGGTCAACCTTTCAGCATCGGCCGACGTAGAGCGGTTGTAGCACAACCATTCTCCTCAATTCCCCGGGGAGGCCCTTCCGCCTACCCAGCGAAAATGGACGCGACATTCGCCGTAGTCGCGGTTCCGTGTATCGCCGACATGATATTCGGATTGTCGCGGACCGCGACCGGGAAGGGTTTATCGTCGACAGCTGAGGATCGGTCGCATTCGATTATTTACTGTGAAGGAGAGATCTCTTCGATGAACAGTTCTTGGATTTCGCGTACCGCTTTCACAGGAGCGGCAGCCGCGATCGCCGTCGTGGTCGCGGCGGTGCCCGCATTCGCGCATGTCAGTGTGTCGGCGCCGGATGCCGCTCGCGGTGGCTCCGCGATCTTGACCTTCCAAGTGCCGAACGAGTCGGCCACCAACAGCTCCACCACGGAGTTGGTGGTGCGGATCCCGGGTGTGACCGCCGTCGATACCCAGGCCATGCCGGGCTGGAAGGCGGTGGCGGCCAAGGACTCCGCCCGTAACGTCACCGCCGTCACCTGGACCGCTGATCCAGGAGGTGGGATCGGCCCCGGCCAGTTCGCACAATTCTCCGTGCTCGCCAACGGACTTCCCGATACCGAACGGCTCACCATGCCCGCGGTTCAGACCTACGCCGACGGGCAGGTCGTCAAGTGGGAGCAGGAGCCCACGACAGGGGGCCCGGAATCCGAATATCCCGCGCCATCGCTGAAACTGGCGGCCAAACATGCCGGTGGTGTCGAAAACCACGGCGACATCCCCTCGGCCATGCCCGAGAAGGGTGGATCAACCAGCGATACCACTGCCCGCTGGCTCGGTGTCATCGGAATCGTCCTCGGCGCGCTCGGCTTGATCGCTGGAATCGGCCTGGGAGTAACGCGCCGCAAAGCCTGACCCCTATGCTGGTCGAGCAGGGGATCAAGGGATGAATTCTGGCCACCTGTTGTCACCTTCTGGGCGTGAGCTTGCGAGCGGACGCGACGACGGTGGTGTTATGAACCGCTCACCCGTGCCCGAAACGCACGGGTGACGCGTGCCGTGGTGTTCGCCGCAGTCTGTGTACTACTGTCGGCTGGGGGCACGCGCAGGTGTCGGGGCACGGTCTGCCGGTTTGGGCGTTGATTTCGACGTTCGCCGCCATTGGTGCGTTGGCGTGGGTCGTGGCCGAACGGCAACGCGGGATCGTCGCCATCGGTAGCGGTCTGCTGGCCGTGCAGGTGGTACTGCATCTGCGGTTCGGGGTCGCGTCGGTGTCGGGCGGTCATGGTTCATCCCATGCCGTCGCGCACGAATCCGCTGGCACGTATGCCGGTCCGGTCCCGACGATCGCCGTACACAGCGCGGTGGTTTTCTACCGCGTGACGGTGCCACTACGCAGTGTCCTGCTGCAGAGAGTCCGCCACCGCAGCCTCGACGGTTGGTGCGGTCGTCCGCCAGGCCCGTATCTCTGATTGCGCACCCGGTCGGACGGCCGGTCTCTCCGACGCCGGAATTTGTGTCGTGGATTATTCGAACAGTCGACTATGTCGATATGGATTTCGGTGATATCCGACGAAGGACTGACCGAACTCGCGCTCGCCGCCGGGAATGGCGACCGGGGCGCGCTGGAAGAATTCATCCGCTCGACCCAACGTGATGTGTGGCGATTCGTTACGCACCTGGGCAACAAACTCTCGAGCAAAGGCGATATCCTCGACTGCCCGGTGGCCCTGACACCCTGTGCTATTCCGTGCCGGTGTGGTGGCGGGCGATCACGATCGGTTTGATCTCGTCGGGGATCTGGTCGAACGCGGAAACCGGCACTCCGAAAGAGGCGGCGAGTACCGACCGTGGCAGGCTGTTGAGTGTGCCGACGATCCCGATGTCGTCATTGGGTTCCTGGGTGCTGGTATTGAATACCACCAGTACATCCAACCCCTCTGTCGCACTGGCATTTTCGAAATAGTGGAAGAAGCCCTGCGGCGCGAACACCAGGTCGCGTGGGCCGACTTCGAACAGGTCGTTGTGGTAGCTGCCGTCCGGGTGCGTACCGAGTACGGTCCATCGGGCGAATCCGGAGATGACGAAGTTCAGCTCCCATGCCGAGGGGTGCCAGTGCGGTTCGCGGATTCCCCCAGGATCGAGGTGGATCAGGTAGACCGATCCCCGCTGATTCTGTAAAACGGGAAAGTTCTGCTCATGCGCGCCCTGCAATTCGCCGCCGTCGAATCTGATCGGCTCGGACTCCGAGAAATGGTAAACATAGGGGTGATCGGTTGTCATGCCAGGCTCCTTGAATGTCGAGACCGCATGCATATCGAGACCGGATTCACGCTCGTTGTCATCGTAGACGTTCGAGCAACCCGATAACTGAGGATCGGCAGACAGCTCGACCAGGGCTCGCGCATCGGACCTCGCCACGCCATCGTTCGATATCGGTCGTAGGCGGATGACCACTCGTCCGGGGACGCGATCGGCTATGCGGGGTAGGCGTCGCGCCCGTCTTCGAGGTCGAAAGTGCGTCCGATGGGCAGGGTCGGTCAGGGCGTGGCCGTTCCGCATTGCAGTGCGTGTTCGAGCCATCGTGTGAGTCGCCGGGGCTCGGTGCCGCGCCAGGCAAGGTGAGCGTCTGGGCGGATGAGTCGTACGTCTCGTTGTTCGGTGGTGGGCTCGGAGACGAGTGCGATGACGTTGTGGCCGAGGAGGGCTCCTATCGCGGTGAAGGGTACGGCGTCGCCGTGGGAGGGTAATAGCAGTACCCAGCCCTTGCCCAGTTGGGAGTAAAGATCGGTGCGGCTGCCGTCGAGGTGTCGGCTGGGCAGGTTCGGGATGCGGTCGCCGGGTCGGGGCGGGCGTCCGAGGTGGGACCGGATGCCACGGCTCAGGGGCCCTTGGCGGTAGGTCACCCAGAGCTGGGACGCGACCCGGCTGGCTCGGCGCTGCACAGCGGGTATAGCGGCGATCGGCACGAGAAGCCGCCGCCGTAGGAACCTTAGGAACGGGCTGTCGCCGACTTGCAGGCGTGTCGCGGTGGTGGTGTTCCGCAGTACATCGGTGGCCAGTGGTCGGCGTTCGGCCTCGTAGGTGTCCAAGAGGGCGGTGGTGGCGCGTCCTTCGATGACGAGCGCGAGTTTCCAGGCGAGGTTTTCTGCGTCGCCGATTCCGGTGACGATCCCTTGTCCGCCCAGCGGGCTGTGGATGTGGGCGGCGTCGCCGGCGAGGAAGACCCGACGGTCACGGTAGGTGTCGGCTAACCGCCGGTGGACGTGGAACACCGATGTCCACGACGCGTCCGTGATGCGGATATCGGTGCGGCCGGTGCGCTCGGGTACCAGCTGCCGGAAGCGGTCCACGATCTGTTCCGTGCTCTGTGCGTCGTCGCTACCGGTGGGGTCGTAGGCCATCAGCCGCCACAGGTCATCCGGGCGGCCGGCTTCGCGCATCGGCACGGCGAACAAGGGTCCGTCTCGATGGGGCCAGCCGTGCCCGCCTGAGCGGTCGACCGGCCACTCGGCATAAACGTCGGCCAGCAGGAATCGTTCGGTGAGCCGAGCTCCGGGGAACGCGATCCCGGCCAGTTTCCGTACGGCACTGTGGGCCCCGTCGCAGCCGACCATCCAGCGGCATCGCAAGGTATCGCCGCTTGTGAGGGTCGTGGTGACACCACTGTCGTTCTGCTCCGAGCCGGAGATCGCGGAGTTCCATTCGATATCTGTACCCAGTTCGCCAAGCCGCCGCCGCAACTGCGCTTCGACATCGGCTTGTGACGCATACAGGGCAGGACGGGTGGTTCCCGGGCCGAGGTCTCCGAATCGCACTGTGACGGCGGGTTTCCCATCGAGATACTGGGTGATGGTGAGGGCGGTCAGCGAGCGTTGCGGGAGATCTCCGAGGGCACCTATGCGTTCCAGAACCTCGGCGCCCCGGGCATGCAGAATGTTCGCCCGTGAGGTGGTCGCCGGCCCTGATGCGGCATCCACCACCCGCACCGCGACCCCCTGGAGTCGCAGCGCGCACGCCAGTACCAGTCCGGTGGGGCCAGCGCCGACGACAAGTACATCGGTCTCTGCAGAATTCATGACAACCCCGGGAGCTCTGCCGTAATGCGTCGGAACTGTTCCGTTCCGTATTCGAGAGTAGTTGTCTAGTACGGTGGAACGCAACCGTATCGTTCCGTTCAATAGACTGGTGCCGATGAGCGACTCGACTCGATCCCGTCCCGTGGCCGGCGCGGCTCTACTGCGTGGGCAGGTCACCAATGCGATCACCGCGGCGGCGTGGGACGAGATCGCCGAGTCCGGTTACGCACGAATGTCTATGGAAGCAGTCGCACGCCGCGCCGGTGTCGGCAAAGCAGCGATCTATCGGCGCTGGGAATCCAAGCAGGCCATGATCGAGCAGATCGTGGCGGACCTCGCATGGAACGCGGTGCCGATACCCGATACCGGGACGTTGCGCGGGGATGTCGGCCACTACGTTGCGGATGCCACCGAAGCCCGCGGCGATCAGCGAATGACTCGCATCGTTGCCGACCTCTGCGCCGAAGCCACCCGGAACTCGCGTCTGGCGCGTGCCTTTTACGCCACGCTGCGTCAGCCGCGCCGGGACGCCGGTGCGGCGATGCTTCGCAGGGCCGTCGAACGGGCTGAGCTCCCGGCCGACTTGGACACCGATCTCGCCTTGGACTGCCTGGTCGGGCTCGCTCACGCGCGTCCCCAGACACTCACAGCCGCCGGTGATCTCGCAGATCCCTACCCGCAGCAGCGACTCGTGGACGTCATCCTCACCACCCTCGCTGCCTGCCGAGCGGAGCCGGAGCCCTGATCGTGACGGGGGCAATGCCGAGATACCGCGCCCAGTCGGGCGTCGTCGCTCGGTAAAGGGGCAGGGTGCGTTCGCCGCTTCGAAGTGCACCGCTGGGCGCTGCAGAAGTAGCCAGACAGACCATGCCAGGCTGTACAAATCTGGCCGATGCCCTCACGAGTTTCGGCTACGTTCTGTCGGCCTGACCATTCGTCGCGGCGGGTGATAGACGCCGTCGCCCGGGTGTGAGAGTCGGAAACAGGTGGGCGGTTAGTAGATTTCCCGTCGCGGATCGCCGGTTCGTTCAGAAGGCTGTGGGGGACAGATCGGTTCGGCGGAGTGCGTGACTCCGCCGGTCACGGGTTATCGGGATGGGGGGTCGGGGTGTGTGGCGTGGAGTACGTGGGGGATTTGTCGGCACAGGGTAGTGGTGAGGTGGTGGGCTTGTTCGGTGGTGAGCAGGCCCTGGGTGAGGTACCAGGCGAGGTGCCGGTCGACGAGTGTGGCGGTGACCAGTGTTGCTGCCGCAGCGAGTTCGGGGGTTCGGGTGGCGGCGTGGGTGATGGCGTTGGCGGCTAGCCGGTCGCCGTGTGCGCGGCCGAGTTCGACGGCGTAGGTGCTCCAGGATGTGTCGGCCGGGTCGAGTCCGGCGAGTTCGGTGGCGAGCCGCTGGACACGCGTGGTGAGCAGCCGTAGTGGGTTGTGCGGATCGTTGCGCGGGTCGTCGTGCGGGGTGCTTTCGGTGAGGGCGCGGGCGCAGTCGAGCAGGATCAGTGTGTTGTCACCGGCGGCGGCCTGGTAGCCGGCCGCCAGTGCTTCCCAGCCGGGTATGGGTGAGCAGAACCCATGTGAGCCTTGGCGGATTCGGCAGGTCCGAAGTATTTGCTCGACGGCGTCGACAATCCAGGCCTTGGTTACGGCGCGGTGTTGATCGACTCCGGCGAACGGCGCCCATTCGGCGTGGAATGGGCCGGGTGCGGGCGCAGCGGCGTATTCAAGGTTGCGTGCGAGCACGGAAGCGGTGGCGGTGAATGCTGTGGCAGTGGCGAGGTCGTGCTGTACGAGGGGTTGGTCGAGGAGGGTGCCGCCGAATCGGTGTTGGGACCGGACGGGTCTGCCGGAGGCGAACCGGATGGTATCGGTGACGGCGGCGCGCGCGCAGGCTGCGAGTGCGACAGCGGTGGCGGTCCACATGTTCGCAACCGGTGCCAGACTGCTGCCGAGCCGGCCAGGCCCGGCAGGGTCGCATACTCCGCGACCAGGTTCCCAACGGGCGCTACCGTGCAGCCATGCCTGGTCCGGGACGAATACCTTGTCGAAGCGGATGCGGGCGAAGTCGACCGGCATCCCTTGGTGGACGAGCATCGGTTCGGTCCGGATTCCGTTGTCCTGCAATGGTACTGCGAAGGCGAATACTCCTTGCGGACGGCCGTCGCAGAGGATTTCGGCGAAGACCATCCCGAGCCTGGGTGGTGAGTCGAGGGCGGCGTTGGCCATGATTTTGACCGCGGCGTCGTCGGGTGTGTCAAGGATGAAACCATTGGGGGCCCGAGTGGCCGTGGTGCGCACTGCTAGTTGGCTGGCGGCGGCACCGGCTTCGGTGATGACCATCGCGCCGAACCAGTCGGCGTCGCGGAGCTTGCGCTGAAAGTCCTGCAGCAGCGTCGCCCCGGTCTCGGCTGCGGCGGTGGTCAGTGCCGGTTCGATGAGGCACGTGTGCACGGCCAGGACATGGAACAGGGCGGGTTCGCTGACCGCGGCGGCGGCCAGCATCGTCAGCGTCGCAGCCCGGTCGGTGCTGATATTCGAGCGATTGGGCCCGTCCCGCAACACGATTCGTGCTCGTTCGTACAATCCTGGCCCGGCCTGTGCGGGGTGGGCGGTGTCGAGTTCGGTGAAGAACTGGGTCCAGGTCCGGCGCTGTTCGGCGGTGCCGGGCAACAATATGTCCGGTGCGGTCATCGCCGGTCACCTCCCCAGCGTAGGACGGCGGTTCCCCAGGTCATGCCTGCGCCGATAGCGGCCATGAGCACCACCTGCCCGTCGGTGAGAGCGCCGTGACGAACGGCGTCGTCGAGGGTGATCGGCACCGACGCGGCGCCGGTATTGCCGTAGCGGTGCCCGGTGGCCCAGATCTGGTCGCTGCGCACTCCCACCCCGGTGAGCAGACCGGTGACCAGCCGCATATTGGCCTGGTGCGGCACGATCAGGTCGACCGCATCCAAGTCGGTCTCGGCTGCCTTCGCAGCGGTCAGCACCATGGCGGGCAGGCGGTGTTCGATGAACTCGCGGGTGCCGCGGCCGTTCATGACGACGTGGCCGGGCTCCAGGTCGAGGCGGACGTTGTCTTCGAGTTCGCCATCCGAGCCGATGCTGGTGTGTATGAACCCGTAGCCGTCGGCGACCGTGTCGAGCACGATCGCGCCGGCGCCGTCCCCGAACAGCGATGCCGTGGCTCGGTCCTGATAGTCGAGATGGCGTGAGTACCGTTCGGTGGCGACTACGACGACCGGCCCGGCGACAGCACCGCTGGTCATGGTGGACAACGCGAGATGCAGCGCGAACAGGAATCCCGCGCACGCGGCGTTGACGTCCAGACCGGTCGCGTGCCGGGCCCCGATGCGTCGCTGCACTCCGCAGGCGATAGAGGGCATAAATCGCCCCGGTGTCGAGGAGGTGGCCAGGATCAAACCGACCCGCTCGGCGGGCACGCCGGCCGCCGCCAACGCCGCCGTCGTTGCGGCGGCCGCCATCTCCACCGGTGATTCGCTGGGATCAGCGACGCGCCGTGCCTGGATTGCCGTGCGGTCGGTGATCCACGAACCGGGTTTGTCAAAGTTGTGTGCGATTGCGTCGTTGGTCAACACCTGGTCGGGAAGATACGAGCCGACCCCGGTAATGCCTGCGTTGATCGGACCGGACATCAGGCTGTGACCTCCTGAGTGCGCACCGGCTGCGTAGCAGCGGCGAGGGTTTGACAGGCTCTGTGGTTCTCGATGGCATAGATCGTGTCGCGCACGATCCGCTGACATGACCACGACGCCCGCGCGCAGGTGTGGCCGGCCTGTTCGATCGTGACCGACATGTTGAACCGGACTCGATCTTCACGACTGCGGTCGGAGGTGACACTCATCAACAGCTGAGCAGGTAGCGGGAACACATACCGGTCGAACTCGATCCGGAATCGCTGCATCACCATGTAGAAATCGATATCGGGCCAGCGTGCGTCGACCACACGCGAAGTGACAGCGATATACATCTGGCAGGTAGCTTCCATCAAGAGCATTCCCGGAATGTGCTGCCGCAGCGCGGTATGGTCTTGAATCAGTTCCGTGTCATCGCCGATGACCAGCTCACAGGCCCACCGGTCCTCAGCGATCCGGCATAGATCACCGATCAGGACGTTCGCCTGCCGCTGGTTCAGCGTGTCTCCGCGATACAGTGGTTCCGGCGGCAGCGGCCCCAGCACCACATCCTCGTCGCACGATGCCGTGACCCGGTCGCCCAGCCACGCCCAGTCCCGGCGCGAGACCCCCTGCCCGGCCAACAGCCGAACCGGACCTGACAGCTCATCCCGGGCAATCCGCTCGACCAGCTCGCTCCAGGTGGTCACCGACGTCCCCTCGGCGAACACCGCGAACCGGTCGGCCACCACGAATACGGTGAGCGCGGCATGCCGGGTATCCGGCCACCCTGTTGCGACAGGAAAACGCGGTGCCGTCGACGATTCTTCCTCGATGTTGTGCATGACCATCATCTCCGGATCGTTGTCGTAGGAAATGAAAAGCGTTGTGGCTGAAATGAATACTGTTCACGGACTTGCGGACACCACCGCGGTGACGCCCGACCGCGACCACTGCGCGGGAAACCTATTGGCGGGTGGAACTTGATCAGCCGATGAAATATGGTCACCGGTCTCTCCGCACCTCATAGCCTCGCGCATCCGACACCGAGCAGGAACGGTCTTGCCTGCATAACGACCATCCACGCCGCGCATATCGGCCGCACCTACGACCGAAACGGCGTCAACCGCCGACCGCGCAGCCTGTTCATTGGTTCAGGATCGTGCTCCGCGGGGAGGTGGTGACGCGCATGGGACCATGCGTGAGCTACACGCGCGCGGCCCCTGAGAACCCATCCGCCATTGTGGTCGCCCCCTCGAGGCCCTCATGCTGGTCATGAAATGTCGATCCGGCTCTCGCCCCGCGTCAGGCCGATTTGCTGTGAACCAAAGGATTCAACTCAGCCTGACACACAGGGACATGAGAAATAGGAGTGCAGTGACTTCGAACTGTGTGTGTCGTACTACACACCATTGAATTCGACACCGCCTAAGGTCTGACTCGGTCCGCCCATCAGGGGCAGCTGAGTGGAGGGGTTCGAAGAATGAAGTTCAAGAAGATGACTGCTGCCGTTTTCATGGCCATTTCGGCCGTAGGTATCACTGCGGCAACCGCCCATGCAGAGCTGGCCGTAGCGGAGCAGCCGACGGCGGTGAATGCGGTGGACACGAATTCCGGTGTGGATCACGGAATCAACTACCAGATCACCGTTTCGCCAGTCGACAGGGGCATTATCGCCACCGTCGAGAATGGCAAGTTCGAGATCGCGCAGAACGGTGCGGTGGTGCTCGAGTCCGACGACGGAGCGGCGGTGACCGAAGTGCCGCAACGGTACGCCGTCGACGGGCGCTCGATCGCGATTGCGCAGCAGATCGGTGCGGACGGCCGCACCCTGACGTTGACACCGACCCTGACGGCAGAAGATATTGCGCAACTGAAGGACATCAGCTCCTACGACCGGCTCAAGGAGCAGATCAACAAGAACCTGCCTGGCGTCGTCGGCGGTGCCATCGTGGGCGGCCTCCTCGGGGCGTGTATGCCCCTGATATGGGGGGTCAGCATCCCCACGGGTGTGCTGATCGGTGGAACCGTCGGCGGATACGTCTCGGGCGGCCCGGAGTTCCTCGACGCCGTACAGGCGGTCGTTACCGGCCAGCCGTGATCACGGGCAGGTGAAATAGCGTGTGCGCGGGCGCTTTCCGCACCCGCACACACGCGCCACGACCCGGACTGGTGTGGATATGCACCCGGTGCCCCTCTGCAGTGCGTGTGCAGGAATCAGGGGCACCGGGTGCAACATTCGGGTTCAGCTGGCGATCCGTTCGTCATCTCATGTCGGCTCACTACCGAGTCCATGTCGACCGCAGCGACCGACTGGACCGCCGAGATCGGCCCATATCCACCGTGAGGGACTGTCGGTGGTCGAGCACAAAGACGCACTCTTCTGCCGCTGGGCGCGCGGTTTGGTAGGCCGAGTTCCGTTGCGGGATCCGGCATTCGATTATGAGCGCGTGCGAACCGAAAACGGGCAGATGGCCGAGTCCGGAAAATCGGTCGGGAATACGAGGCGCCTTTGGCAGAGTGCTCGACATGACTGACTCTGGCCCGAAAGCGGACCTGCACCGCTACCTGCGCTTCGCCCGCGAGGCCGTGCTGTGGAAGCTCGACGGCGCCTCCGAGTACGACGTGCGTCGGCCCATGACACCCACCGGCACAAACCTGCTCGGCCTGGTCAAACACCTCGGCACCGTCGAGTTCGGCTACTTCGGCGACACCTTCGCCCGCCCGTACGACGAACCCCTCGCCGAACAGGATTCCGTGACCGACCCCACCGTCGACATGTGGGCCACCGCCGAAGAGTCACGTGAGGACATCATTGGGTTCTACCGCCGGGCCTGGGTACATGCCGACGCCACGATCGACGCGCTCGACCTCACCGCCGCAGGCTCGGTCCCGTGGTGGTCCGAGGACCACCGGACCGTCACCCTGCACCGAATCCTGGTGCACGTGACCGCCGAAACCAACCGGCACGCCGGACATGCCGACATCATCCGTGAGCTCATCGACAGCGTCGTCGGCCTGGTCGCCGGCAACGACAACATGCCCACCAGCGACCCGAACTGGTGGCAGAACTATCGAGCCAAGCTGGAGGAAACCGCGAAACAGGCTGCCAGGCTCAGCAATGAACGCTCTCGGCGAGCCCCACTTGATCAGTTCGCCGACACGTATCCGGCACCGTCGCCGAACGCACCTTAATGTCGATGATCGGTTGGGCCACAACGGATTTCGGCTTGTGTGCGACTCAATGATCGCACTCGCCGACTTCCGGATGAGCGGGCTGTGGTACCGATGGGATATGGCCCACGGCACGAGGCTGGGACCATGAGTTCAGGGGGAGCTATGGCCGCGATCGCCAGATTCGGTGCGATTTCGCTCGACAGCAGCGATCCGCACCGCCTGGGGCAGTTCTATCGGGAGTTGCTGGATTTTGAGGTCCTGTACGAATCCGGCGAGTTGGTTGTGCTCGCGGGCGCGGGAGTGATGTTGACGATCGAGCAAGTGGCAGATCACAGACCGCCGGACTGGCCTGGCAACCAGGTGCCCAAGCAGATGCATCTGGATCTGTTCGTCACCGATCTCGATATCGCCGAGACGGCGGCGATCGAGTGCGGCGCGGTCAAGGCTGGTTTTCAGCCCGCACCCGATCGCTGGCGAGTGCTCATCGACCCTGCGGGACATCCCTTCTGCCTCACCATCCCACCCGGCACCGATCAGTGAGTCCGCTCGCCAGAGCGCAGGTTCGGTGGGTGACAAACCGATACAGGCCAGCTCTATCGGAGCTCCAGTCTGTGATCTCTGCGGTTGAATCGGCCCGCGTATCGAACGTCGGCGGGTAGCTTCGAGGAGCCGGAGTGACTTTCGCCGCCACGTCCGGCAGTAGGTTCGACAACTCGATGACGTCGATGAGTTCCGGCATCGGCAGCGACCGTAGCAGCGCGCCGTCATTCGCACGTTGATCGGGAGTGTATGTGCGGGCCACTGACCTCGATGCCACGGATCGGTGCGGTGGTGTGGGGCGCGGCGAGCAGGGCGAGCATTCCGCCGATCGAGTGGCCGACCAGCACGACACCGCTCGACGGCGCTAAGTCCTCGACGATCCGTTCGGCGGCGGCCGCGAGTATTCGCGCCTGCGCCGAAAAGGACTGCTGAGCTTCCGGCCGAAGCTCTCCACGAGCGAATTGGTGGCCCGCGCCGCAGGATTGGCCCAGCCCGCTTCCGTAGGACGACAATCCCCACGGGGTGGCGAGCATTGCTTGTGATGTGGCAACTCGACCGAGATGGCTTGCGGGTAGGTGAGCTTGCGGGGATGTCACCGCGATGTTTGCGGCATCTGCCCCCGGCGTCCCGGCTCGCTACATTCGGTCAGGGGTCACTTCCGGAGAACCGGTATCGTCGGACGGGTTCGGGAACGCGTTGACGGCCGAATCCAGCGCGTCGAGCAGTTCGGCGAACCGCGCGCGGCCCTCGACCCCCAGGGCTTCGAGGATGAGGCCGTTGATCACACTGTAGGTCTCCCGCACCCGCCCGACAGTCTCGGTTCCATGCGCGGTGACAAACAGGGCGACCGCTCGCGGGTCTCGGTCGCTGACCCGCCGCTCGACCAGGCCGGCACCCAGCAGTCGCCCCACGGCGGTGACCACGGCAGATTCGCCGAGTCGTAACCGCTGGGCGATAGTGCGCTGGGAGCAGCCTGGATCGTCGGCCACTACGGCCAGGATCCCGGCCTGAGCCGTGGTGACCCCGGCGCTGTCGATCAGTATCCGGTCGGACTTCTTGCGCAGCGAATGGGACACCTGCTGAATTCGGCCGATCAGTCGATACGGGTCTCTTGCCATCCGGCCCACCTCTCAATACTTTGATAGTGAAGTATATCGGGAGAGGAATCACCCATGGAAACGATCGACGTGTGGGCCCAGCAGGTCGGCCCGCGTATGGCCCAGGAACCCTGGCTGGCCACACTGTTGCGTTGGACCGGCAAGAGTTCCGACGATATGGCCCCCGGCATCGACCACACGCTCGCGCGGATGGACGCCGCGGGAGTGGATCTGGCGCTGCTGTCGGCATGGTACGGCCCAGGCGGAGCGCTGATCACCAACGACGAGGTGCGGGCCGCGATCGACCACGCGCCCAACAGGTTCCGCGGCCTGCTCGGAGTCGACCTCCGCGACCCCGTAGGGGCCGCGCGGACAATACGCGAACTGGCCGGTGACACTTTCGTGGGCGTCCGGGTTGTGCCCTGGCTGTGGGAGCTACCGCCGGACCATCGGCTCTATTATCCGGTCTACACCGCATGTGTCGAAGCGGGTGTGCCGCTATGCACCCAGATCGGGCACACCGGACCGTTGAAGACCTCGGAAACAGGTCGGCCGATTCCATACCTGGAGCGGGTTTTGCTGGATTTCCCGGATCTGGTGGTCGTTGGTGGTCACGTGGGTTTTCCGTGGTTGGGCGAAGTTGCCACGCTCACAGTAAAGTTCCCGAACTTCTACGTTGACTCCTCTGCCTACGCGCTCGACCGACTTCCCCCGGAATTCCTCGACTACGCCCGCACGCTCGGCCGCCGACGTGTTATGTTCGGCACGAATTGGCCGATGATCGACCCGGTCCGGGCACTGCGCAATCAGGAGAACCTGGGGTTCGACGACGATCTGCGCGCCGACTTCTTCGGGGGTACCGCGCGGCAGGTGTTCCGCCTTCCTGATCCCCGTGCCGTAGAGGTCCGGTCGTGAGGCGGATCGGCGGGGGGAACCTCACAACCTGCCGGCCCGAATTCCGGGACAGCCCACCGCGGCCCAAACCGTAACGGTCCACTCGTTGTTGCGAAGGGCGAGGCATTGGGCCGAGGGCTGACGCGGTGTCAGGCGGGATGCGCCACTGGGAGTCGGGATGTGAACTGCTGCACCGTCGTCACATGAGCGGTCGATTGCGCGAGCACCACGAGCGACGCGGTGTGCACCTGATCGGCGGTCATCGCGCCGTAGCCGAGGTCGGGATGGTCATAGGTCGCGCATGCGTCCGAGAGCACCACCGTGTCGAAGTTACGAAACATCGCGTCGCGGGCGGTGGACTGGACACAGTCCTCGGTGGTGACGCCCGCGACGACGACGGTGCTGGTGTCCATGCCGCGCAGCAGAGTATCCAGATCGGTGTCGAAAAAGGCGCTGTATCGGTGCTTCTTGATCAGTTCGTCGGTGTCCAGGCGGGCGACGTCCGGATGGATATCGACACCCGGGGTGCCGTCGATCAGGGCAGACCGCGTCGCCACCGGCGGGTACAGCCGCGCGAACGCGCCCATATCGGCACCGGTGCGGCGATGCACGTGCGTGGTGAACAGCACCGGAATACCTGCCGTGCGGCACGACTCGATCGCGATATTCAGTGTGGGGATCATGGCGCGGCCCGCCGCGGACTCCAGCGGCGCACCGGGCTGCAGAAAGTCGTTCTGCATGTCGATGACCAGCAGCACCGTGCGGGCGGGATCGAGGCGTGCGATGTCGAGAGGCATATGAGCTCGTTTCGGTCGAAGATCAAACCACGAGTGAATCTATCATCGAAAATTTACCGCCGTAATGAATACGCGATAATTTCTATTGTGGGCACCTAGGCGATGACGATACCCACGATGAAGTGTGTGACAAGAAAAAATGGGCATCATGTACATCACTTCACCAAGTAGCGAATCGCGTGTCGCAAAGTCGATTCAGCACGTAACGCACTCGCAGCCCCAGTCCGATAGCTCGGCAGCGCGGCCTACTACGCGGACGTCATAAAGCTCACTGTAAGGAAGCAAAATGTCTAGCGAGATCGTCAAAAGCCGTGCCGCGACTGTTATTGCCGCGCCCCTGCTCCTCCTCGCGGCGCCCGCAGCCACTTGGGGATCGAGTCGACAAAGACGACGTCGTCCGTCGTCCACCACTTGGCGACCTTGCCCTCGCCCGAGCAGCTCGTCGGCCGTCACCGTTGCGCCGGTTCGTCGGACGACGACCAGAAGGGGCCGCTCGTCCCATTCGGGATGCGGTACTCACCGTTCGGCGTCGGCCGTGGCTCCCGTTCGATGCGGCGGCGATTACCTGTGTCCGACTGCTCAGATCCGCGTTTGCCAGGCGATCCAGAGCGCTCTCCCGATAGTTCAATCGTCACCGTTCAGTGGGATACGCTGTCCATTAACGAAGAGTTAACGCGTGTTACCCGTTGCCGGGGGGCGCGCTTGCGGATGGTGTACAGCCGATGAGCGAGGATGATCCGTTCCAGACATTTCGTGACATGTTGGAACCGGTCACGGAGGAACTGGCCGCAGCCGGGTTCGCCGATGCCGAGGAGATCGGGCGGGGCGGTTTCGGTGTGGTGTATCGCTGCACGCAAGCGGAGCTGGACCGCACGGTGGCGGTGAAAGTCCTGACCGTCGAGCTGGACGCAGACAATCGGGAGCGGTTTTTCCGCGAGCAGCGGGCGATGGGCCGGCTGACGGGGCATCCGAACATCGTCACCGTGCTACAGACGGGTACCACCGCCAGCGGACGTCCCTATCTGGTGATGCCGTATCACCCGTTGGACCCCCTGGAAGCGCGCATCCGCCAGCAGGGTCCGCTGTCGACGGAGACCGTGTTGTGGATCGGGGTGAAGATCGCCGGTGCGTTGGAGACCGCGCATCGCCTCGGCATCGTGCATCGCGACGTGAAACCGGGAAACATCCTGCTCACCGATTACGGCGAACCCGCGTTGACCGACTTCGGTATCGCGCGGATCCCCGGTGGGTTCCAGACGACCGCGGGCACGTTGACCGGGTCGCCGGCGTTCACGGCCCCGGAGGTGCTCGAGGGCCAGGCCCCCACCGCGGCCGCCGACATCTACGGGCTGGGTGCCACTCTGTTCTGCGCACTGACCGGGCACGCGGCATTCGAACGACGCAGCGGCGAGAACGTGGTTACCCAGTTCCTGCGCATCACCACCCAGCCGGTGCCCGACCTCCGCGACAGCAGCATCGCCGATGACGTGTCCGCAGTGGTAGCGACCGCGATGAACCACGATCCCGGTGAGCGGCCGTCGGCGGCGGCGCTGGGGGAGGCGATCCGGCAGGCGCAGCGCCGGCGGGGGTACCAGGTCGACGAAATGGCAGTGCACACCGAAATGGAAGTGCACACCGAACCGGCGCACGAGCGTCGGGACCGCAAGCCCGGCACGCGGGGGTGGCGCCCGCCGGCGGGGCCGGCGGTGGTTCGGGGCGGCGGTCTGCCGCTGGAGTTGACCAGCTTCGTCAACCGCCGCACCGAGGTGGCGGAGGTGAAGAATATGCTGGCCTCGACCCGGCTGGTGACGTTGACCGGGATCGGGGGAGTCGGCAAGACCCGGCTGGCGCTGCGGGCCGCGGCGACCGCGCGACGCGAGTTCGGCGACAGGGTGTGGCTGGTCGAGCTGGCCGAGGTGTCCGACCCATCGCTGCTGGTCGGGGTGGTGGCGGCCAGCCTGGGGTTGCGCGACGATTCGGCGCGGCCGTTGGGCGAGGTGGTGCTCGAGTTCCTGTCCACGCGGGAGTCGCTGCTGGTGCTGGACAACTGCGAGCAGGTGGTGGCGGTGGTGGCGGGGCTGGTCGAGACCTGGTTGCAGGCCGGTCCACACCTGCGGATCCTGGTCACCAGCCGCGAACCGCTCGATATCGCCGGGGAGGCAGTGCTGCGGGTGTCGCCGTTGACGGTGCCCGATCCGGATTCGGAGCTGTCGCTGCGGGGACTGCCCCGCTACGACGCGGTGACGTTGTTCGCCGACCGCGCGACCGCGGTGGTGCCGGGTTTTGAGCCGACCGAGGACAACAAGGCCACCATCGCCCACATCTGCGCCCGCCTCGACGGATTGCCGCTGGCGATCGAGCTCGCCGCCGCCCGGATGCGCACGATGTCGCCCGAGCAGATCCTGCAGCGGCTCGACGATCGGTATGCGCTGCTGACCCGCGCCAGCCGCACCGCGCCCACGAGGCAGCAGACCCTGCGGTGGTGTGTCGACTGGAGCTACGAGCTGTGCACCCCGCCCGAGCAGCAACTGTGGGCCCGGTTATCGGTGTTCACCGGCGGCTTCGAGCTCGACGCCGCCGAACAGGTGTGCGCCGCCGATCCGGCACCGGAGGATCCGCTCGACGTGCTGTCCTCGCTGGTGGACAAGTCGATCCTGATCCGCGAAGAATCCAACGGCGTGGTGCGGTTCGAGATGCTCGAGACGGTGCGCGACTACGGCCGCCAGAAGCTGCGAGCCTCCGGCGAGGATCAGGAGTTGGGGCGCCGGCACCGCGACTGGTACCAGCGGCTGACGCTGGACGCGGAGGCCGGGTGGATTAGCGACCGACAGCCCTACTGGGTCGCCAGGCTCGAACGCGAGCTACCAAACCTGCGCGACGCGCTCGAATACTGCCTGGCCGAGGACACCGAGCAGGCGGCCGAGGCCGGACTACAGACCGCCGCCGCGCTATTCATGTTCTGGACCTTCCGGGGTATGTACGGCGAGGGTCGGCGCTGGATCGACCGGGTCATAAACCACCCTGCCCGACAATCCATACCCGACCGTGTCAAAGCGCTCCAGGTAGGTTGCGTCATGGCGGCGGTGCAGGGTGAATCGCCGACGGCGGCCGACCTCCTGGAGGAGGGGCGCGTGCTCGCCGACCAGGCTCCCACCCCGATGACCCAGGCACTGATCGCCTACGCCGACGGCGCCCTGGCCTTCTATCGTGGTGAGCTTGCTCGCGCGTCCTCATCCCTCGAACGCGCCATCGAGGTGCTCAGTTCGAATCGGCGAGGATATCTTTACGTTAGTGCTTCGACCCGGCTTGGTTGGGTGCACGGACTGGCCGGTGATCAGAGACGCGCGATCGAGTGTTACCGGCAAGTGCTTTCCGTCACCGAAGCGTGCGGCGAATCGCTTCTCCGGTCGATGGCGTTGTGGGGCATGGGAGTTGCCGTCTGGCAGCAAGGTGAGCGGACCCGGGCAATTGGGCTGCTCGAGAATGCACTACGAGTGAACCGGCGAATTCGCAGCCCGCTTGTCGCTGTGTTGAGCCTCGAGGCGCTGGCCTGGGCAGCCGACGGCGAGCGCGCAGCGATACTGATGGGAGCCGCGCAGGAACTGGACCGGTCCGTGGGTAACCTTGCGAGCATCAACCCGATAGTTCCGCCGCATCACGACGACTGTGTCCGGCTGGCGCGATCGGCCCTCGGGGTACGCGGATTCGATTCGGCCTTCCGGCATGGCCGAGCGATGGGACTGGACCAAGCCGTGGCCTACGCACTCGGCGAGCAACCCACCGACACCACCCCGACGTCGGGTCCGTATGTGGCATTGACCAAGCGTGAGCGGCAGGTCGCCGACCTCATCACCCAAGGCCTCACCAACAAGCAGATCGCCACAAAACTGGTGATCTCCCTACGCACCGCCCAGGGGCACGTCGAACACATCCTCACCAAACTCGGATTCACCTCCCGCACGCAGATCGCGGCCTGGATCACAGAACACGCCGAACGACAGAATCGTTGACGCAATCCGGATGTCGTGTGATCGGTGACCGAGGAAGCCGCGCCGGGGCAAGGTGTTGACGACTTGGTACGTCCACCAAGTCCGCGACCTGCGATCATTGCAAATGAAGATGGTGGCGCGGGCGGTGCCTGCGGCACGTCGAGGATTGGCGAGCCGTCAAGTCCGTTCGCTGATCTCAGTGACCTGCGCCTAGCTGGTCGCTCGCGCCCAGAAATAGGTATGCCAATGGGCAGTTCTACCGTCGCGGGTACGCCCGCCGGGCATGAGGCTGTACTCGACAGAGCGGTCAGGATCAGGGCAGGACTTCCCATGCACCCTCACGAGCCAGCCAAGCCACAGCGCGTCAGCGACACCACTGAGCAGCACGGTCGGACGACCTTGATGATTCGGCGTTGCATCAACTGCGCGAAGCTGCTCGCGCCGCTGACCACCACGTGTTCGAAATGTCAGTCGGCGACGCTCGATTGGGTGCCCTCGTCGGGCGAGGGGTCGATCGTGTCATGGAAAGTGGTGCATCGCCCGAAGAGCGGCAGTTCCGTCGAGTGGGAGACGTCGACGATCGCCATCGTCGAGCTCGACGACGGCCCCTGGGTCTACACCACGATCGAAGGCGCGCTTCCTCCACCATCGGACCAGCCGGTGCGCGTGCGGTTCCAGCCCAAGCCGAACGGGGACCGGTTCCCTATGTTCACAACCCACACGGCCGACGAGCGGCATTCGCCGGAAGTCGCCGATCCGAATCCCGGCTCGCCGGTGGTCTGAAGGGGAAGAAATCGAGGGCGCACATGACCGAGGGCAACAGCTACGAGTCGACGCACCTCTGCGATTTTCTGGAGGCGACAAAATCGCTCGACGCCGAGGCGAGGTCCTTGATCCAGTTCGCGATTCGCTGGCCCCATTCGGCGGTGCCAGCACCGGCGAGCTGCTCATCATCTTCGGCGTTACCCGGTGGCGCTTCGTGCAGATGCTTCGCCGCGCCCTCCGCCCGCGTCCCGGCGACAGTCACAATGCGCGCACCCTCGAGCGCATGGCGGCGATACGGACGGTGGCAAGGTAGCGGACGGCGAGTTTGTCGAATCTGGTTGCCACGGCACGGTTTTCCTTCGGCTGGCCGATACCGCACTCGACAGCGAAGTCGGGCCCCGTATGGTCAACGGGTCGAAGACGACGAGCGCGGCGCGGCCGAGGAGATCTCGGTGGAATGCGTCCGCTGCCAACACTTTTGGATCTTGACGCCCCACTGTGCACGCTGTAGATCTGTACGGGCTCAGGATTCGGACTGTGAGAAGAGGAATTCATAATGCGTAATGCGATTGCCACGGTGGCGGCGCTGGTAGGTGTGATCGGCGGTTGCGTCGCGGTAGCCGGGTCGGCGAACGCGGTGAGTGACACGAGCACCTGTGCGGCGACCCGCGATGCGCTCGAGGACTACAGCAGCAAGAACAATGCCATCGATAGTTCCGATCCCTCCGCATCGGCGGAATCGAGCAGACTGTGGAGCGGTCTCCTCGCGAGCCTCGCCGATATCTCGGCCAACGCCGACGAAGGTCAGGCGAAGACCGCGCTCAACAACGCATTGCCGCAGATGCATCGGATAGTCACCCCGAATGGTACGGATCTGAAGACCATGATGGCCGATCCGGCGTTCAGCGATGCCATGACCGGTCTCGACTCCGCGTGCGGGTTCTAGTTCACCGACCCCATCAAGTGGGGCGTCGATCAACGGTGCGGTCAGTTCGACTCGGAGATACGAGACGAAGGCTACCCGTCGTGAGTCGGCCCCGAGGTCGTGTGCGCAGGCGATGATTCCGCCGGAGCCGCCGGGAACCATCCCCAGAAAGGCGTCGACCATTGAGGTGCGCAAATACTGAAGTACCCCGAGTTTGACGGAGTCGGCATCGGCCTGGCGGACCAGTTCCGCAACGCCTCGTGATCCATTGCTCAGGACGAACGCTCGATACTGGGCCGGGTTGTCTATTCCGGACTCATCCAGCCCGTCGGACGTGTCCGCCCGGGATCGAGCCAACCGGCCACCGCCCTCCAATCGGCCGCGGTCATTCGTTCAGAAACGCGTTTCTCCCATCCGGTGCATCTCGCGTGTAGAAGTCGATGCCGATCGAGGTCCGATCGCAGTACGCTTCCGCACCGCGGGCATTTCAGTTCAACCATCTGTCGTCTCCGGGTTCACGTCGTTGTGACCGCACTCGGCGCTGTTCCCGGACGGCGCGGGATTGCCTCCGCGCACCCGAGACGAGCGAATCAACTGTCAGATGATGCGGAATCCAACTCTGTTCGAGATGTTGCGTTCCGATCAGCACCGTTGCCTTGGTGCCACCCCTGCTACATGATTTTCCCGAACGGGCGCTGCAGGTGGCTGGCCGACGCGTCTGTAACCGTGACCGCTTCGTGGTCATGCCCACGCCCGATATTCGGTGCCCAGCCGCAGCGGCGGGATGAGTTTGTCCCAGAACTCGTGTCGGACCGCGTCCCACAGCCTTGTCAGTTCTGGATGAAGTTCTCGTGCTCGCGCGAGATCTGGGTAGTTTCCGGGGTCGAAGCAGACGGCCCAGGAGGCGTCGCATGCGTTCTCCACCGCGACTATGGCGATCAGATGATGCTGAATCACATGCCATGTCACATGGAGCCCGTCGACTTCTGTTCGGCGCACGTCAGCCATCGTTGATACTCCCCTGCCGTACAACCATCTCGCCCGTCCGGTAACCACGGCCGACCGGTCGCGCTCGGCTGTGCATCACCGTTCGGGTCGGCAACCCGGCGCAGTGACGGACGCGCCACCTGAGGTGATCGCCAGGACGAGGTGGGTTCTCGCACATGGGACGTTCTCCTTCGATCATGACTTCTGCTGAAGGTGCCCGGGGGTCATCCACCCCGAAGGTAATACATTAGAATTCATAGTTCAATGGTTTATGGCGAGCTCTTTTCGAGTTCTTGTCAGCCCTGTTAACAGGCCCGGGGCAACCGACCGACAGCCTGGCGACCAATGGGATGTCTCTAACTTGATAGTTCATGTTTCAGGTGTTCTCGGCTTAGAATCGATGTGCACACGGCTACCTGAGGAGTCGCGTTGTCCCCGCAAGAACGTGCTGGCCTGACCGCGCTCGGCGCCGTGCTGTCACCGCTCGAAGGTGGTGGTCTGAAAACCGAGGCCGTGGCGCAGCGGTTGTCCGCCGCGATCAGTCTCGGTGTGATGGTCGACGGCCAGCAGTTGCCGAGTGAGTCCGATCTCGCCAAGCAGTTGGGCGTGTCGACGATGACCCTGCGGGAAGCATTGGCCGTGCTCCGGCAGCAGGGCATCGTGCGCACCAAACGCGGGCGTGGGGGCGGCAGCTTCATCTGCGCTTCGGCGGAGACTCTCGAGTACACCTCGCTGGCGCGGTTACAGCAGATGAGCCTCCCGGAGCTGCGCGACCTGGGGGACGAGCAGTTCGCGATCGCCGGCGCGGCCGCCGTGTTCGCCGCGCGCCGCGGGTTGCGGGCCGATATAGCCCGGCTCCGCACCTTGGTCGACCGGTTGAAGGTCAGTACCGAGCAGGTCTCGTCCCGCCGCGCCGACAGCCGCTTTCATATCGAGATGGCAGTGTGCGCGCAGTCCACCAGGCTGACTCGCTCCCAGGTCGGCTTGCAGGCCGAGCTTTCCACACTGCTCTGGCTGCCACGACTGGAACTCGATCCAGCGGCAGAGGCGACCGTCCATCAGGACCTGGTGGACGCCATCGAACGGGAAGACGACGCCCGGGCACGAGAACTGGCAGAATCGAATACAGAATCCCGTATCCGTCGACTCGTCGCCCTACGCTTGGAGCTCAATGATCGATGAGTGACACCGACAACTTTTCCACCCCGAGAACCATCGAGTCGCTCGCGTCCGCTGTCACCGAACTGGCCGACGAGGTGTACTTGTCCCTGGGAACCATCGGGACCGCGCTGACGGGCCTGTGGAACGATCTCACCGAGAAGCTGCGGCGGGCTCCGCGGTCAACCGACCTGGCACCCTTGGGCGAGACCATTGTCGGCGAGCTCGAGCGGCGCGGAAGACTGTTCGATGGGGCGGGTGTCGTGATGGCAGACGGCGTCCTCTCAGACCGCCGCCTATACCTGGACTGGTGGCTTTCGAACCCGGCACACGAACCCCAACGTCATACGGTGGAACTGAACCCCCAGAGTGAATACTTCTACGACTACACCGCAATGGACTGGTATGTGATCCCACGCGACCAGGGAAGGCGATGGGTGCACGGGCCGTACCTCGATTTCGCATGCACCGATCAGTACGTGTGCACCTTCGCGATCCCGGTCAGGACCGCGCCGGGCAGTTTCCTCGGAATTGCCGGCGCCGACGTGCCGGTCGGCGCGATCGAAGAGGCATTACTTCCGCGATTCCGGGCAGCGGGTCCGACCGTTGCACTGGTCAACAATGAGGGCCGCGTCATTTTGGGAACCGATCCCCGGTTCCCACCTGGATCCAAGGCGAACCGCAGGGACCGGCCCGCTGCCGGAGTACCGATCGACACGATCCCTTGGTCCCTGCAACTACTGGGGTCCGCGACACCTCACTGAGGCCAACCGCATACCCTGCGGCAACTGTCGCTTCTCGAGTGCTCACGATCCTTTACCGACCTGCTCGGTTACCCAATAGCCGGTCTGGCGTCGAGGCCGCTGAGGGTCGGGTCGGTTATGACCCTTCCGGCCTTGCCGCCTCTGCCAATTCTTGCCGGATCCTTCACCTGCAACCCCACTGACCAGTGCAAATCCCGCCCAACGTGTTGGCCGGATCTGCCATTCGGCAGATGGTCGGCGGTCCTAGGGCATGCGAGGCTGGGGATGGTCGATCTGGTTGGGAGGACCAGTGCGTAGGAAAAAGCTGGTGTTGGCCGTGGTGGTTGGGCTTGTCTTGGCGGCGGTCGGGGTGTCGGCCTCGGCCGGCCCTCCGGATCAGGTCGAGTGGGGTGGTTGCCCGTTCGACGTGGGCGCGTCGCGTGCGGAGTGCGCGATCGTGTCGGTACCGCAGGACTACCGCAACCTGGATGGTCGATCGCTGGAGATCCACATCTCGCGGGTTCGCAGTGCTCGGCCGGACCTGCGGCGTGGCACGCTGGTGATGAACCAGGGTGGCCCGGGACCACACCTGGCTGACGTGACGAGCATCAACGAGTTGGTGCCGACGAGCGTCCTGGATGCCTACGACATCGTCAGTTTCGACCAGCGAGGGTTCGGGCACAGTGCGCCGGTGGAGTGTGGTCTGCGGCCTGATCAGCAGTTCACCGTTCCGTGGCCGTTGCCCGGAGGTGAGCCCGCGGACCGGGAGCGGGCCGCCGGGATCGCTCGGCAGTGTGCCGAGCAGGCCGGCGCGGAACTGGCGTTCCTGGGAACCGCCAACGTGGCGCGTGACCTGGATCGGATCCGCCAGGCCCTCGGTGCGGAGCAGATCAGCTACCTCGGCGTGTCCTACGGCACCTACCCGGGGGTCGCCTACGACTCGATGTTCCCCGACCGGGTGGACCGGATGCTGCTGGAGAGCATCGCGGACCCGGCCCGCGCGTGGCGGGGTACGTTCCGCGACTCGATGACCGAAGGGACCGAGCTGCGGTTCGGTGACTTCGCGGATTTCGTTGCCGCACGCCAGCATGAGTACGGCCTGGGCGCCACCCGAGCGCAGGTGCGGCAAACGTTCCTGGACCTGGTGCGCAGCCTGGACACCGAGCCGTTGCACACGCCCTCCGGCAAGGTCACCGGCGCCCACCTGCGCACCGGCCTGCTCGCCGCGCTGTACTCGGATACGGTCTTCCCGCTCGTCGCGGAACTGCTCACTGCCTCCCGGGACCGGGATCCGGCGACCGCCGAGTCGGTCGGTGCCGAGCTGGGGCTGTGGTACGACGACGACAACGCCGCTTCCGCGCAGATGGCAGTGTTCTGCGCGGATGGTATTTGGCCACGTAACCCGGCCGTATACGCCGCCGAGGCCCGTGCGGACGCGGCGCGCTATCCGCTGACGGGCGGGGCGGGCGCGGCGATCTGGCCGTGCGCCTTCTGGCCCAGCGATCCGATCGACCCGCCGGTTCGCGCGACCAGCCGGGGCCGGCCGAACGTGTTGCTGATCAACAACCTGCGTGACCCGGGCACCCCCTATGCCGCCGCCACCGCGCTGCGCGGCCAGCTCGGCAACCGAACCCGGATCATCGGCGTGGACCAGGGCGGCCACGGCGCCTACTTGTTCCACCACAACGCCTGCGCGCAGCGGGTCGGCACCGACTTCCTGATGCACGGCGCCCGGCCGGCGCGGGACTTCGTGTGCCCGGACATACAGGCCGGGTTGCGTGGCGCGCTCGAGCACCTCACCACCGTCGAGCAAGTGCCCGGCGCGCTCGCCGAGGTCCGGGACGGCACCGGCACTGCGGTCTTCGCCAGCGGGGTCGCCGACGTGCGCACCGGCCGCGCCCCGACCGGCTCCGACCGGGTGCGGATCTTCAGCAATACCAAGACCTTCGTCGCGACCGTGATCCTGCAGCTGGTCGCCGAGGGCCGGGTGGAGCTGGCCGCGCCGGTGGAGCGTTACCTGCCTGGGCTGATCCGGGGCGACGGCAACGATGGGCGCGAGATCACGGTCCGCCAGCTGCTGTCGCACACCAGCGGACTGCCCGACTACGACTCGCCGCTGCACGCACCGAACGACAGCTACTATCAGCACCGGTTCGACCACCACACTCCGGAGGAACTGGTGCGGTCGGGAACGTCGAAGCCCCGCCTGTCCGTTCCCGGCACCGAGTTCCATTACTCGACGACCAACTACGTGGCGGCCGGCATGATCATCGAGAAGGTGACCGGCCACCCGTACGCCGAGGAGGTGACCAACCGCATCCTGCGCCCGCTCGAACTGAGGGACTCCCTGCTGCCCGGCGACCGAGTCACCATCCCGGGCCAACACGCCCACGGCTACTCCCACCTGGACGACAACAACCAGCTCAGCGACACCGGTCAGCGGATCGACGTGACACTGATGAATCCGTCGCTGGTGTGGGCCGGCGGGGAGATGGTGTCGACGTTGGCGGACCTGAACACGTTCTTCGCCGCGCTGCTGGACGGGCGGCTGCTGCCCGCAGAACAACTCGCGCAGATGAAGCAGACGGTACCGGCCGACGTGTTCCCCGGCGCCAGCTACGGGCTGGGCCTCATCCGGATGCCACTGTCCTGCGGCGGCGAGTATTGGACACACGGCGGCAGCGGCCTGGGCTACCAGACCCGCCAGGGAATCACCTCCGACGGACGACAGGTCAGCATCGTGACCACCACCTCACCGTCCACACCAGAGCAGTCAGCATCCGTACTGGACGCGGTGGACACCGCGCTCTGCGCGGCAGTGCCGGCGCGGTAACGGGATACTCCGGCCGTGTACCCATTGCCTGTCATCTCCACGGTGGTCGCGCTCACCGCGGCGATCGGTGGGGCGTTCTGGTGGCCGCGCCGGTCTGGCGCGGTCGCCTTCGGCGCGACCATCGCCGCCGCCGTGTCCCTCATGGCCACCGCGTTGCACCCGGGACCGGGGAACAACGCGGTGGCCTACTGGCTGGTAGTGGAGATCGCGGCCGGCCTGTGGGTGGTGGCCCAGGCCGTCCGTACGTTGCCCGGCCGGACCGCCGCGCTGGTGGCGGTGCTGGTCGTGGTGGCGATCGGGGTGTCGCCGCTGCGAATCGGACGCTGGCTGACCCCGCCACCACCAGCGTTGGAGCTCATCGTGGTGTGCGCCTGTTTGACGCTGCTCGCCGTGATCGGCACCGGTGCCGGCCTCTACCTGCGCTGGCTGGACCGGGAACGGGCGCATTCGGTTGCCACGGCCCAGCGCGCGCAGCGGATCCAGCTGGCCAGGGACCTGCACGACTGGCTGGCCCATGAGATGACCGGGATCGTACTGGCCGCGCAGGCCGGGCGGCTGACCGCGGCCGACCCGGCTGCGTCGGCGCAGATGTTCGGTGAGATCGAGGCGGCGGGGACCCGAGGGCTGGACTCGATGGACCGCGCGCTGCGCCTGCTCAGGGACGCGGCCGGCCACCCGAACAGCACCTCCGAACGGCAGCTCACCCACGCGGAGGTCACCGAGGTGGTGCACCGGTTCGCGGACACCAGCCCGGCCCGCGTGGACCTCGACATCGCGACAGACCTCGATGAGCTGCGCCCCGAGGTGCGGGCCACGATTCACCGGATCGTGGTCGAATCCCTCACCAACGTGCGGCGGCACGCCCCAGCCGCGACCCTCGTCCGGGTGGCGGTGACCAGAACCACCACGGCCGTGACAGCCGTGGTAAGCAACGGCGGCGGGCGGCCGCCGCGCCACGGCCGGCGGGGCGGCACCGGCCTGGCGAACCTGACCGAATCCGTCGCAGCTCTCGGCGGCACACTGCGGGCCGGACCGGACACCCCGGACGGGTGGACTGTGCGGGCAGAGGTACCGGCGTGATCCGGGTGCTGATCGCCGACGACCAGGCGATGGTCCGGCAGAACCTGCGGCGCATCCTGGAGTCCGAGCCCGACCTTCGCGTCGTCGGGGAGGCCGCGGACGGCGTCACCGCGGTCGAACAAGCCCAACTGCTGCGACCGGACGTGGTACTCGCGGATGTGCGGATGCCCCGCCGCGACGGCCTCGAAGTCACCAAAACGCTCGCTGGCCCCCACGTGCCCGACCCGATGCGCGTGGTCGTGATCACCACCTTCGAGCTGGACGAGTACGTCTACACGGCGCTACGCAACGGCGCGTGCGGCTTCCTCCTCAAACGATCCGGCCCCGCACTCCTCATCGAAGGGGTACGAGCCGCGATGGCCGGGGACATGATGATCAGCCCACAGCTCACCATCCGGCTGCTGCGCCACCTCACCGAGGGAGGCCACCGCGCCACCGCGGCACGGCTCACCGAGCGGGAACTAGACGTGGTGCGGCTGGTCGCCCAAGCCCGCACGAATATCGAGATCGCCGCCGAACTGTTCATTTCCCCCGGCACGGTGAAGACCCACCTCGAAAGCATCCAGCGCAAAACCGGCGCCCGAAATCGGGTAGCCATCGCGGCCTGGGCATGGGAAACCGGAAACACCGGCTGAGGCTACCCACGCCAGCGAGTCGCCTCCTGGCCCACCAGCAAGCCGCGACCCCGCTTCGGAAAGAACCCGTTATATAACGAGCAAAGGGGAGACCATCCCCGGAAGGGCAGCTGAATGATCCGCTATGTATCGGCCGTGTTGTGCGTGCTCGCCGGCGCGACAGCGCTGGTGTTGAGCGCATTCGGAGACTGGATCGGAGATCGGGACGGCAAGGACATTCCGCTCAGCGACCTGTGGAGCGGTTTGGGCTCGCAGACTGTGGGTCTCGCGACATCGTTGTTCGTGCCCCTGGTGATCGCGGCCGCACTGGCGGTCTTGGGGGCACTGACCAGACTCCGGCTCGTACTGGCACTCGCCGCGCTGATCGGGCTGGCCACGGCCGGCATGTTCATGCTCCAACAGGGACGTACCGACAGCGGCTTCGACCACTTCCACCAAGGATGGACCAACGCGGGAGGAGGCGCCCTCTTGCTCATCGTCGCCACGGCGGTCCTGCCCAGCCAACGCCGGGCCACCACCGTCCACTCGTACGAGGATCAGTAACGACAACCTGAGGACATGCCAGTAGGGCAGCTCCCGCCGTGCGATGGCCGAGCCGCAGCAGGTGTTGCCGGAGTCGTGATCTACGCCACAACTTATGGCGTCCGGTGAACTCATTCGGCTTTAGAGACGTCCCACTGGTCGACATGTTCCGCGATACAGACTGGAGATACAGATGAAGGTACAACGCTACGTTTTGGCGGGCCTCGCGGCGATCGGCCTCGCTGTCACATCTGCGTGCTCTTCGACCGATGACGCGGCGGCCGCCTCCACCACCCCTGAGTCACCCCAATCGGTCTCGGCCACTTCGGTGCCCGCCGCCGCCGACAATCACACCATCGGCGTCACGTCATTGGGCGGCCGTGAGGTGCTCGTCGACGAAGCGGGGCGCGCGTTGTACCTGTTCACCAAGGATGCTGCCGGGGTCTCGGCATGTTCCGGTGAATGTCTGGTGAAATGGCCGGTGTTGGCGGGCCCGGTCACTGCTGGCGCCGGCGCCGACCCGGCCGCGATCTCGACCATTACCCGACCGGACGGCGGCAGCCAGGCCACCTATGCCGGAAAGCCGCTGTACTACTTCGCCGCCGACGCGGCTCCCGGCGATACCCGCGGCCAGGGTGCGATGGATGTGTGGTACCTGGTGGGCGCAGACGGGGAGGCCGTGCGCTGATGCGCCTGCCGCGGCCCACGCGACCTCGCTCCGATCGAGCATTCCTGGTCGCGCTCGATGCCGATCACGGCTCGGCGGTCCGCGGCTATCTTCATGAGCATTGGCGCGACCAGCATCAAGTGGAAGACCTGACCCAGGAGGTCTTCATTCGGGCGTGGCGTTCCGCAGGCATCCTGCGCCGCAACGGCATTACCGACAAGGAGATTCGCAGCTGGCTGTTGACCACGGCGCACAATGTGCTCGTCGATCGGTGGCGTCACGAACAGCGGCGCCCCGCCGATCCATTGGAGCACGATCAGTTGTCCGCGATGGCGCTGGTGGAACACCCGATAGACCGTGCGATCGACGGCTGGCTGGTGGCCGAGGCGCTGCAGCGACTGTCAGCGGAGCATCGGGGGGTGGTGGTGCAGCTGTATTACCGCGGCCGCAGCATTGCCGAAGCCGCGCAACACCTCGGCATCGCCGAAGGGACAGTCAAGTCACGCAGCTACTACGCACTGCGCGCGCTACGCGCGATCTTCGACGAGCTGGGGGTGACCCGATGATCAATCCACCGGCCCATGAGCACTATCAGCTGATGCTCGGCGGCTATGTACTCGGCGGGCTCACCGCCGCCGACCGCGCCGCGGTCGATACACACATCGCTGACTGTCGGGCCTGCCGCCGTGAATTGGCCGAGTTCGCCGTCATCCCAAGCCTGTTGGCCACCGCCCCGGAGCCACACACCGCTGAGACCGAGCCCTCGACGCCGTCAGCTTCGTTGTTCTCGGCGGCGCCCCGATCGATGACCGCGGCGCGAAGGTCCCAGCGCCGCCGGACCATCACCAGTGTGCTCGGGACGGCGGCAGCGGCGCTCGTGGTCGGAGCCGCCATCGGCGTCGCTGCTGTCGATCGGCCGTCGGAGCCGGTTACCGATCAGGTGGTCGCCCTTACCGCCGGCTCCGGGGCAGCGCATGGAGAGGCGGACCTGGCAGCGCGCCCCTGGGGCACCGAGATCCGATTGAACCTGGCCAGTTTGCCTGCGGGACAACGACTGATGGCGGTGGCGATCGATGCCGACGGCCGGGTCGAACCGGCCGCGACGTGGGTAACTCCTGCGCTCGCGGAGATCCGAGTGGCCGGCGCCGTCGCCATCCCCACGAACGCGGTGCGCCGCATCGAGATTCGTACCGACACCCAAGCGCTACTTGTCGGGACGGTGAATTGAACGGTTGAGGAGCCATCATGCGCAGAAATAGAAGAACCCCGGCGATCACGCTCGCGGCCGCACTCACCGCGGCGAGTATCGCCCTGCTGTCGGTCGGTTGCGCCAGCAGCGAGCCCGACTCAGGCCCGGCACCGACCACGCTCGGTAGCTACAGCGTGCAGGGCGCTGCGGGCAGGTTCGACGGCGATATCCACAACAACACCCTCGCTGTATCGCCCGACGAGAAACTCGCCGTCGGCGCGAATTCACAGTCGGGTCACGTGCGGCTGATCGCACTGACAACCGGTTCCGTGCTCCGAGACCTGCCCGGGTATGTGACACCGAGAAACGCGGTCTTCGCACCCGACGGCTCCGGCTTCTTCCTCTCCGACAGCTCACTGGGAGTTGTCGACCACATCGGTGTCGACGGCACACTTCTGGATCGTTTTCCGTTGGGAGCCGGAGCATTCGGGACCGCGATCAGCCCCGATGGCTCCCGGCTGTATGTCAACAATCAAGCTGCCAACACGGTCACCGTGGTCGATCTGCGAGAGCGTCGACCCGTGGCAGTCATCACCGGTTTCGCACAACCGCGACAAGGCATTGTGCTGTCGCCTTCGCGAAATGCCCTGTACGTCACCAACTTCGCCGACGACTCCATCGCCGTCGTGGACACTTCGACCAACACAATCGTCAGGAGAATCGGTGGGTTCGACAAGATTCGCGGCGTGTCCGTGACGTCGGATGGAGCTCGCCTGTTCGCCGCGAACAGCGGCGACAACACGATCTCGATCGTGGACACCGCGACCGGCGCCACTGTCGGTCGGGTACCGGTGGGCGACCAACCCTACGGCGCCACGCTCGCACCCGACGGATCGGTGCTGCTGACAGGCGATCTGGCGTCCAGCACAGTGACCGTTGTCGACCCCGGTGCCGGGACAGTTCGTACAACGATCACGGGAACGAAACGGCCACGGCAAGCGATCGCGATTGGGCGCGATTCCACTTCGGCCTGGGTCCTCAACGAGGACCTGACCATCGCCGAGATCGATATCCAGGCCGCGCGAGTAGTTCGAACCCTCGGCTGACGAACCCGTCGGCGCCGCACGCGGGGCTCGGACGAACGTGTCGCCGAGCCGAACCGGCCGTGCTGCCGGGGCCGCGGGTCATTGAACGTGCGGCATCGGCATCTCCGGTTGGCTGCATCCGCGTTCGTCTTCGCCCGAGTGCGGATGGAGCCCGCCCGCGGTCCGCGGCGATGCAGGCTGCCGGCGGGACGCCGGCACCCAGCCGCCCTCGCTGCTGACGTGCGGAAGCGGCACTCCGGGTAACAGACGGAAGAAGCCAACGCCCGACCGCGTGTCATTGCGATGTGGGACGATCGCGGTATGACCAGCAGACCCGCCGAGACGGAGCGCTTGCGCGATCTCGCGGTGCTACGTCGCGTACGCGACCGGATCGATCGCGAGTATGCCCAGCCGTTGAACGTCGAGGCGCTTGCTCGGGGAGCGCATATGTCGGCGGGGCACCTCAGTCGCGAGTTCCGGCTCGCCTATGGCGAGTCACCGTACGGATATCTGATGACGCGGCGTATCGAGCGCGCGATGGCACTGCTGCGTGTTGGCGACCTCAGCGTTACCGACGTCTGTTTCGCGGTCGGCTGCTCGTCGCTGGGGACCTTCAGCACTCGCTTCACCGAGCTGGTCGGTGTGCCGCCCAGCGTCTATCGGCGCGAAGCGGCGCTCGAGACGGCGGGGATGCCGTCATGCGTGGCGAAACAGGTGACCAGACCGATCAGGAATAGAGAAGCGCCGGTCACCGAGCCGCAGCTAGCGTGACAGTCATGGACACCACCACTCACTCAGGCCCTGACCAGGTCGGCTCCGTGGCCGCCGGTCGGCACATGCGGACACGATGAGCATGGCCACGAGCATCGACACGCAGTCGCCCGCGTCGCATATTGCCGACAGCCAGGATCTGATCCGTGTGCACGGCGCGCGCGTGAACAACCTCCAGGACGTCAGCATCGAGATCCCCAAGCGCAGGCTGACGGTGTTCACCGGCGTCTCCGGCTCGGGCAAGAGCTCGCTGGTGTTCGGCACGATCGCCGCGGAATCGCAGCGGCTGATCAATGAGACCTACAGCGCCTTCGTGCAGGGCTTCATGCCGACGTTGGCGCGGCCCGATGTGGATGTACTCGAAGGGCTGACGACCGCGATCCTCGTCGACCAGCAGCGGATGGGCGCCGATCCCCGCTCTACGGTCGGCACCGCGACCGACGCCAACGCGATGCTGCGCATCCTCTTCAGCCGTCTCGGGAAGCCGCACATCGGCTCGCCGCAGGCGTTCTCCTTCAACGTCGCCTCGATAAGTGGGGCGGGCGCGGTCACGGTGGAGCGCGCCGGGACGATGTTGAAGGAGCGTCGCAGCTTCAGCATCACCGGCGGTATGTGCCCGCGCTGCGAGGGTAGGGGCTCGGTCAATGACATCGACCTGACCCAGCTGTACGACGAAACCAAGTCGCTCAACGAGGGTGCGCTCACCATCCCCGGCTACAGCATGGAGGGCTGGTTCGGCCGGATCTTCACCGGCTGCGGCTTCTTCGACCCCGACAAGCCGATCAAGAAATACAACAAGCGGGAGCTCAACGACCTGCTCTACAAGGAGCCGACCAAGATCAAGGTTGAGGGCATCAACCTGACCTACGAGGGCGTGATCCCGAAGATCAGGAAGTCGATGCTGTCCAAGGATGTCGACGCGCTGCAGCCGCACATCCGCGCCTTCGTGGAGCGGGCGGTCACCTTCACCATCTGCCCCGACTGTGCAGGCACCCGCCTCAGCAAGGAAGCTCGGTCATCGAAGATCAAGGGGGCCAACATCGCCGACGCCTGTGCGATGCAGATCAGCGACCTGGCCGAATGGGTCAGCGGGGTGAAGGACGCGTCGGTGGCGCCGCTGCTCGCTTCGCTACGGCACACCCTCGACTCCTTCGTGGAGATCGGGCTCGGCTACCTCTCGCTCGACCGGCCGGCAGGCACGCTGTCGGGCGGCGAGGCGCAGCGCGTCAAGATGATCCGTCATCTCGGTTCCTCGCTCACCGACGTCACCTACGTCTTCGACGAGCCGACCGCGGGCCTGCACCCCCATGACATTCAACGAATGAACAACCTGCTGCTGCGGCTGCGGGACAAGGGCAATACCGTGCTGGTCGTCGAGCACAAGCCGGAGACGATCGTGATCGCCGACCACATCGTCGACCTCGGCCCCGGCGCCGGTTCGGCGGGCGGCACCGTCTGCTTCGAGGGCGCCGTCGAGGGATTGCGGGCCAGCGGGACCATCACCGGCCGCCACTTCGACGATCGGGCCGCGCTGAAGGAATCGGAACGCAAACCCAACGGCACGTTGGAGATTCGCGGCGCGACAACGCACAATCTGCGGGATGTCGACGTCGATATCCCGCTCGGGGTGCTGGTCGTCATCACCGGTGTCGCGGGCTCCGGCAAGAGCTCGCTCGTGCATGGATCGATCCCGGCCGGTGCGGATGTGGTGTCGGTCGACCAGGCGCCCATCCGCGGCTCGCGGCGTAGCAACCCGGCGACCTACACCGGACTGCTCGACCCGATCCGCAAGGCATTCGCGAAGGCCAACAGCGTGAAACCGGCGCTGTTCAGCGCCAACTCCGAGGGCGCCTGCCCCAACTGCAACGGCGCGGGTGTCATCTACACCGACCTGGCGATGATGGCCGGCGTCGCAAGCACCTGCGAGGTGTGCGAAGGGAAGCGGTTCCAGGCCGCTGTGCTGGACTACCACCTCGGCGGTCGCGATATCAGCGAGGTGCTCGCGATGTCGGTGGACGAGGCCGAGGAGTTCTTCGGCGCCGGTGCGGCGCGGATCCCGGCCGCGCACAAGATTCTGCAGCGGCTCGCCGATGTCGGGCTCGGCTATCTCACCATCGGCCAGCCACTCACCACGCTGTCCGGCGGCGAACGGCAGCGGCTGAAGCTCGCCACCCACCTGGCAGATAAGGGCGGCGTCTACGTTCTCGACGAGCCGACCACCGGCCTGCACCTCGCCGATGTCGAGCAGTTGCTCGGCCTGCTCGATCGGATCGTCGATTCCGGTAAGTCGGTCATCGTCATCGAGCATCACCAGGCGGTCATGGCGCACGCCGACTGGATCATCGACCTCGGTCCAGGCGCCGGCCACGACGGTGGCCGGATCGTCTTCGAGGGCACCCCCACCGAGCTCGTCGCCGCCCGCTCCACCCTCACCGGCGAGCACCTCGCCGATTACGTCGGCACGTGACCCGATCGGCGGAGACATCCGATGGCTGGTGCTGTGTGGTTGTGCCGCGACGAATAGTGGTCAGGCGGAGCCGTTTTCGCTCGCGGAAGGCTGGTCTTCGTTTGGCGTGACGCAGGCCGGGCCGGTTCGAGTCAGGCCGAGCGCCTGGTGGACCAGATAGGACACCGCGGGTGAATCGGGGAGGGTGCCGTGGTCGAAGGAGTCGGTGGGGCACAGGTCCTGGACCCACAAATTGTCGACAGTAGCGCCGGGGCCGGCGTGCAGGAAGGTGGCTTCGGGCGGGGTGACGACCCGGTCGACGCGGCTTGCGATCACCGTGTAACGGATACCGGGCTCGGTATCGCCCGCGGCGTTGAGGGTGTGGATGAATTCATTGCCTATCAGCTGCTGGACCGCCGCGATGCCGAGCACCCTGGCGATCACGGCGTCCGCCGGCGCGGACGCACTCCCGGTGGGTAGCAGGTTGCCGAGCCCTTCGGCCGAGGTGCCATGGTTGGTTGCGGCGATGGTGACGAGCCGATCGACCTTATTGCGCTCCGGGTCGCCGGGGTATATGCCGCCGCCGAATCGGAGGTACTGCCGGGTCAGTGGGCCACCCTGCGAGTGAGCGACGATGTTGACCTTCGCCGCACCGGTGGCACTGCGCACTTGGTCGACGAACGCGGCGAGTTCTTTCGCGGAGGAGCGGATATCCGCAGTGCCGTAGACGCCTGGAGCCGAACCGCGGATGCTGAACGGCGCGCGGCCATAATTGAACGAGAATAGGCACATCCCACGGGCTTTCAACTCGGGGGCGAGAGTGTCCCAGGTGTTCTGATTGCCCCAGGTCCCGTGCACGAGCAGCACCGGTTCGGGCTGGGTAGCCGACGGGGCGCAGTCCCAATCGTTCGCACCAGCGGGTGGGCTGCTGCCGTCCTCGCTGACATCGGCGGCGGCGGGAGGGGTCGCGACCATTCCCGCCAACGCGAGTGCCACGGCGAGGCTGTCGATTGCAAAACGGCACCAGCGTGAACCAAGGGCAGGCATCGAGGCACGGCTCCTTTCACCAGCACTCAGATCCGCTCGGCAAATGTGGCGGTGTCGATTTCAGCCACGTCAAAGGTGCCGCGTCTTCATGGAACCATCAGGGCGAATTGGTGGCAAACATGTGGCCGGAGTGGCGTGAAAATTGCTGTCAGCACATCTCACATCGGTGCCTTGGACTCGGCGATGACCAGTTGCTTCGGTGCCCCCGAGCTATGCCGTGCTTATCCGACTGCGTGCTTGTCGACCGCAGTGCTCATAGTGGTGCCGTTGAGGTCCAGGTACAGCAGGCGCTCGGTGATCGAGAGTGTGGCGGTGTTGCGACGTTGGATCGCGGTGACCGCCGCATCGATGAAGTCGCGATCGAAGCTGTAGAGGGGGATGGCGTCGGCGTTGTGGATGCGTTTGCCCACGAGTTGTGCCAGCACCTTGGCGGGGTCGCGATGGGTGTATACGGCGGCCTGTCCGGCCAGTTTGCTGCCTCGGTGCAGGCGTTCCGCGTCGGGGGCGCCGACTTCGATCCAAGCGGTAAGACGCCCGGTGAGATCGCGTACCAGCACCGCGGGTTCGTCCGTGGACGATACGCCGCCATCACTGAAGGCAATGCCTTCCTGGTACTCGAGGCAGTAGGCAAGCAGCCGTGTAATCATGAATTCGGCGGTCTCGGACGGATGGCGCGCCAGCCGCAACTCCAGATCCTCGTAGACGCCGCGGTCGACATCGGCGAGCTGGACGGCGAAGTTGTGCAGTGTCGCGCTGAGGGCCATAAGAGCATCAGCTTAACCTGCTGCTACACCGCACTGAGCGGGGCGCTCGCATCCATGGCCCGCACCGCCCGCGACCACATCTTCTTCGGCTCCGAATGGCCCTTCAGTACCTCACCCTGCTCCGATCCGGCGACCCGCATGCCGCCAAAGCCGCTGTCGCCCAGGCTATTGCAGCATTATCAGCGGAACTGGATATTGGTGGTCGCCAGCCCGAAGATCTTGCGGCCGGCGGACTTCGCCACGATAGCGACGACAGCACTTCGCGTGGCCGGGTCGAGCGACTTGATTCGGCCGGAGTATTCGATCTGCCCACCCAGTTGGGTGTCGACCACCGTGTAGTTCGAAAGCCGAACGCCATATCGGGTGGCCGCGCCAGGATCTCCCGACCACGCTGAGACAAACCCCGCCCCCAACCCCATGGTGAGCATGCCGTGCGCGATGACGTCGGGTAGCCCGGCGAGCCGGGCTACCCGATCGTCCCAGTGAATCGGGTTGACATCGCCGGAAACACCCGCGTAGTTCACGAGGTCGCCGCGCGAGACGGTCGCATTGCGAATCGGGAGTTCCGCACCGACGGCCAGATCATCGAATGACACAGCCGTACCCGGAATCCGCGCCTGTCCTTCGAGGGAGAGCCGGATTTCTCCCTCCGGCCGCCGTGGTGCCGACTCTGTGCTTGTCGCCGAACTATCCTCGGGTGTCCTGCCGCGTCCGAGGATGTTGACACCGTGCACCATGATGTTGTCCACGGCGCGAGTTATCTCGGGGTCCACCCCGTCATCGGTGATGCCGACGACCGTCGTATGCATGATGTGCACCACCTCGCCGGTCTGATCGGTGAAGGTGTTCGTGACGGTGATCAGGTCTTTGCCCGCGATCCGGCGGACCGAGGTGAGTTCGACATCGGTGCTGAGCCGATCGCCCGCGACGATCGGCTTGTACTGTTCGAATACCTGCTCGGTCTGGACGAACATGTCGTATCCGACGACCACTGTCTCGAACAGGGTGCGGTTGGCCGCCATCGCCGGAATCGAGACGAACGTCAAAGGTGCTACCAGGCCCGAGTATCCGAGTTTCGCCGCCGCGTCCTCGTCCCAGTGCGCGGGGTGATAATCCTGTACGGCTCGCGCATACTCGCGGATCTTCTCGCGGCCGACATCGTGTGTGCCGTCTGTCCGGTAATAGTGCCCCACTTGCGACGCGACATCAGGTGCATCGATTACCGAACTCACTGTGAACCACCTTTGGTCGAGGAACGGACTTTGGAAGGATATAGGACGGGCTCGTAGTGCGTGGTCGCCGTTTGTTTATCGGACGGCGCGTGATTTTGGATGCGTCATCGCTTCTCGGGTTCGCGGATCGCGGGGGCGGTGATGAACAACCAGCCGCGCCTGATCGCCGCCGGTCAGGTACAACAGTGTGGCGTCGGCGACGCTGATCTGCGGGGCGCCGTTCTTGTCACGTCGCCGTCGGCGAGGATGGTGTTGGCGGTGAACGATCGGCGTTCCCCGGCGGCCGGTACCAGCGGGAACTCGTCGATGGTCCATCCGATTACGCGCTGTCGAGTCCTCTTGTCGAGGAGCATCATTCGACTCGCGCCGACGAAATCACGCACCGAGGGCGCGGGCCAGGAGAGGCCACGAGTCGTGCAGGTCGGCTTCGAACTGGGCCCAGGTGTGTGAACCTGCGGGGCGGTTGAGGTGCCTTGCGGGAATACCGAGTTGGCCGAGCCTGCCCGCCATGGCAGCAGTACAGGCACTCGCTATCGCTTCGATGGGTGGCAGTGGGATGCCGCCCTCGTCGATCGTGCCCGGCATCCCGGAAGCGGCCGACAAATAGATGGATTTCCCGGCAAGGCGGCCCGCGTTGGCGAACGCGTCGTGCGCTCGCCAGGTATCGCCGCCTGGGGTGCCCCACATGTTCAGTGTGTTGCCGCCGCCGCGCAACACCTGGGCGCTGACAAAGCTCATCCCGACAGGGTCGGAGGACCAGGGGCAGCCGCTGTAGGCGGCCACCGCACTGTAAAGATCGCCCGCCTGGATGGCCAGGTCGACGGCGGAGCCCGCGCTCATCGAGACACCGGCTATCGCATTACGCTCAGTGGTGGCGAAGTGGTCGTCGACCAGCGCCGGGAGTTCCCGCGTCAGATAGGTCTGCCAGCGCTGGCGGCCGACCGCCGGATCGTCGGCGAGCCAGTCGGTGTACATGCTGTAGGCGCCACCGATAGGCAGCACCACGTTGACGTGCTTGTCGGCGAAGAACTCCCGGATATCGGTGTTGTCCCACCACGAGATGCCGTCCTCGCCGCCGCCGAGCCCGGTCAGCAGATACAGGGTGGGTGCCGGGCCGTCGCCCGCCGCTCGAATCACCCGATTGGAGATGACCCGATCCATCGACGGGGAGTAGACATCCACCCTCGACACCCGGTCATCGATGGGTGATTCCCTGACCAGTTGTGAACCCGGCGGGGCAGCCGCGGCCGGTTCGACGAGCACGATGGAAGCAGCGATTGTGCAGACGAGCGCGGTCAAGAGCTTCGAAGGCATCACGATATCCGTTCTACCGTCCGAACGCGGGGTCGGTGCGGAAGCCGGGGGATCGGCGTGTGTTGTGTCCGCCCTCCGGCGCCGGCGACCGGGGCGGTGATGACCTGCCCGCTTCCGGCGGGATCGGGCCGGACTACTGCTACCCGAGCCCTGAAGTTTGTGGTTTCGTGCCGTGTTTGTTGGTTGGCGGCATGGTGTGCGGATGCGGTTGTGGTGGTGCCGGTCCGCAATCGAGACTTACCCGGCATCAACCCGAAAGCCTTGGGAGACAGCATGACCGAGTCAGTCATCCAGCTGCCGAACGCTGGAGAATCAATTCTCGACACACATGAGCGAATTCGTCGTAGCGGCGAGGTCGTTCCCATCGAACTGCCGGGGAACGTTCCTGCCTGGGTAGCCGTCAGCCATCGGGCTGTCACCGCGATCCTCGACGACAAGGTGTTCGCCAAGAGCCCCGCGCACTGCCCGGCGCTGCACGACGGCACCATCGCACCGGATTGGCCGCTGCGCGCGCTGACCGACATGGATCACATGCTCAACAAGGACGACGTCGAGCATCGGAGGCTGCGCCAAACCATCAACAAGGCTTTCACTCCCGCCAGGATCGCGGCGCTCGAGCCGCGGATCGAGCAGATCGCCGCCGAGCTGCTCGAAAGCTTTCCCGCCGACGGCGTGGTCGACCTGGTCGAGCATTTCACCACGCCGTTGCCGGTGCGCGTTATCTGCGAACTGTTCGGTGTGCCGGTGGACGAACAGCCGCTGATCAAGGGCTGGACGGTCACTATCGTGTCGACCGACAGCACCGGCGAACAGGCGCATGCGGCAATGCGGGCGATGATCGGTTACTTCGTCGAGTTGCTCGAGAGGAAGCGACGCGAACCCGGCGATGACCTCACCTCCGCATTGCTGGAAGCAAACGGGCAGAACGATTTGACCACAGTGGAACTCGTCGAGATGCTGTGGCTGGTGATCGTGGCCGGCCACGAGACCACGGTGCATTTGCTCAGCAATGCGGTTGTCGTGTTGTGCGCGCACCCCGATCAGCTCGCGACCGCGCGCGCCGATGATCGGTGGCGCGACGTGGTGGAGGAGATGCTGCGCTATCGCTCGTCGGTGGTCGCCGCGCTCATGCGGTACGCACGGCATGACGTAAACGTGGCCGGTGTGGACATTCCGGCGGGCGGCATGGTGGTGTGGACCGGCGGTGTCGGCCGGGATGCGACGCGCTACCCCGACGCCGATATCTTCGATATCGACCGGATCGATCGTGACCAGCTCGCTTTCGGCCATGGGCCGCATTTCTGCCTCGGCGCTCCATTGGCGCGCCTGGAAAGCCGGATCGCGCTGTCGGCGCTGTTCAATCGCTTTCCGCGGCTGACTCTCGCGATCGACCCGGCGGATATTCAATACACGCCACAGATCAGCACGATCGGTCCGATACAGCTTCCGGTTCGGCTCGACGACGCGTAGTTCGCTGATTGATGGTGCGGCGCTGGGTAATCCAGCGCCGCACAGTCATGCGGTCGTCAAGACTGCGGGGCCGCGTTTTCCGTCAGCCGGCGACGGCGGAAATCCCGAGGCGTCTGCCCGTATCGGGCCTTGAATGCCGCGGAAAACCAGCTCGCGGTGAACCCGCACCTCGTCGCGAGTTCGCCGATGGGCATGGCCTGGCTGGCCGGATCCTCCAACATGTCGCGGGCCGCGCGTAATGCCTCGTCCCTGCGCACATCTCGATAGGTGGTTCCGGTTTCCTGCAGGACCACCCGCAGCTGGCGGGGCGACCAGCCGAGGGCATGCGCCACCGCGGGTAGCCGCACATCGCCGCGCCCGACGTGCCGGCGCACATAACGCCGGATGCTCTCCGCGACATCGGCGTGGTGGGCTCGCTGTGGCGAGGGGTCCCCGATGGCCATCATGCACAACAGTTCGGTGATCCGGTCGCAGACACCGTTGAAGTCACGGTCCGACAGGTTCGCTTGTTCGGCGTGGGTGCCGCGGATCATGTCCTGGGCGATCCGGCCGAGACCACGAGTCATATCCAGCACTACGGTGTGCCTGGACGGTGGCACTCGGTGGTCGATCTCTATGCGCGGAACCTGGAACGCGTGCGCGGTGGATTCGGGAATGTGCAGCTGGCATGCCTCGTTGAGGCCCGAAAGCACGGCACGGCCGGGCGGGGCCACCGTCAGCTCATCGCGAGACCGCATCGAATATATGCCCCGTTCGGGAACGACGATCCAATAGAAGTCGTCGCAGGGCGCCTCGCGGATGTGTGCGCTGGTGCGATCGGAAACGCGGTCGCCGCGTTGATCCCAGCGCATCAGGCGATAGGTGCTGGTCTCCTGGCCGGTCAGTCCCGCATGCCACCGTTCCGGATCGCGGAACTGATGGTTCATCGGAACTAGAGCGTTGGTGATGGTGGTCCATGATCTGGGATCACTCGTAGGGACACTGTAGAACTGCATGGTGGCGACCTGGCTGCTCTCGGTTCCGGCGAAAATCTCTTAGCGAGCGTACCGGCTCGCGCGAGAGCCGGTTCCGCCTTACGCGTGGTAGCCGGGCTGTTCAGCCTCGATCCACCGATCTGATGGCGGAGCTCGCGTCCCGGTGTATCCGAATCCGGTGCCCTGCCTGCCGTGGCCGTGGACCTTCATGACCAGACCCATAAACTCAGCGCAATAAACGCCTTCTAGTTGTTGGATGACACTGCAGATTGCCGCGTGTATGACCAGTTAGAGTGGCTCTTAGTCGAACAACCGACGGCCATCGGGAACAACTAATGGATGTGGAGGCAGGTGATCGCGTTGGATCTTGATCTGGCTGCGGTGCGAGCGATGGTCGCCGTCAGCGACGAGGGCCAGTTCGGTCTCGCCGCGTCGGTGCTGGGTATCAGTCAGCAGGCGGTGTCCAAGCGGATCGCCAAGCTCGAAGTCCACCTGGGCACTCAACTGTTCGCCCGCCGCGCCGGCAGCATTGCGTTGACCGCGCAGGGCGCACGATTCCTGCCCCACGCGCGCACTGTTCTCGCGTCGGCCGACGCGGCCATCGCAGCCGTCCTCGGCTCGCCGGTGCTGCGAGTGGCGGTGCACGGCGCTCAGATCGCCGACGCGAACCTGATGCGGTTCTACCTCGAGAAGCGGCCAGACGCCGAGGTGGAACTAATCATGATGAGCCCCTCGAATACCTCACGCAACGCCGTCATCGACGGCCGAGTCGATGCAGCCTTCGCCCGTTCGCACTGGCGCACGCGACCGCTCCCACCTCACATCACTGCAGCACCCGCGTACCTCGACGCGCTACATCTACTCGTTGGCAAGCAACACCCACTCGCCAGCCGCGACCATGTCGAACTTCGCGACCTCACTGGCTACACAGCCTGGGTGCCCGGAGCCGGATTCGGGTCCGAAGTGTCCGACTTCTACCGCCAGCTCAGCGAATACTGTGGAATGGCTATCGATACCGAGCGCCACCCTGACGGCATCGGCTTCACGAACATCATCGACCGCATCGCCGCCTCAACCGCACTAGTCGCTTTTGGCGGAGAAGGAACCACAACGCCCTGGCATCCCACCATCCGCCGAATCCCAATTGTCAACCCCACGCCTGCCTACCCCATGGCTCTGCTGTGGCGAAACACAGCTACCACCAATCCACAGCTCGCGCCTCTCCGCGACTTCATCACGCGCAACTACGCCCGACCCCAGGCCGGCACCATGTGGATACCGGAGCCGGATCACTCGCTCTTCACCCAATGATTGCCAGGCACTTCGCAGCATCCGTCCGCCAGTAATCACCGCAGATAAACTGGTGCACCGCAACCTATTTCGGGAAATTTTGGGCCACAGAACTTTCTGGGTTCGGTGGATCCAGGTTTAGGCCGGCCACTATTGAATCGCCTGTCGTTCAGTCCTTTTCGACCCGAAAGGAATACCGCCGCGCCGCCGAGCGCACTGAGCGCGCTCAGCTAACCGCCGGGCGCAAGTTGCGGTCGAACAGGTCCAGCAGTTCGCGGTAGTGCCGTTCGGCCGACTCGGGGTCGTGGGCGGAAGTGTCGGCCTGGGTGTAGCCGTGCTGGGCACCCTCGTAGACCTCGGTGCGATGGCGGACGCCGGCGGCATCTAGTGCCTTGTCGAACTCGGCGGTGTGTTCCGGGGACTTGTTGTGATCCTGGCCGGCGTGGCCGAGATACAGCTCCGCCGTGATGGTTCCGACGGCCAGGTGCGGGCTGTCCGGGGTGTCGGTGACGAACGGGCCGCCATGGAATCCGGCCGCCGCCGCGACCCGATCGGGGAACATAGCGGCGGTCAGCACCACTGGCCGCGCTCCCATGCAGTAGCCGGTGAGCCCGACCGGGCCCTCGGCGACCTGCGGAGACTCCGCCAGCCACTCGAGGTAGGCACCGGCGTCGGAACGCACGACCTCCGGTGTCAGCTCGCGGATCATCGGCAGGATTTGCTGGAAGATCTCCGGCCGCTGCGACGGGTCGATGAAGTCCGGCAGCTCGATCACCGGCGCGCGTCCGTTCCGGTAGAAGAGGTTCGGCAGCAGGACGGTGTAGCCGTGGTCGGCAATACGGTCGGCCAGGGATCGCAGGCTGGGCCGCAGTCCGAAACCGTCCTGGAACACCAGGACCCCCGGATGGGCGACGCCGTCGTCGGGGTAGGCGACATACGCGTCGGCGACACCATCAGGTGTCTGAACGTCCACCGAAAGTCCGTGCACAGCGGTCAAAAGTACTTCTCCTCGTACGTTGATAGTGATTTCAGCACCCAAGCGGAGTATTAATCTCCGTTTCGAGGTTCACCCTACAACGTTCCCGGCCACCGTGATCGCCACCTTCCTGGTCGGCAGCTCACCCAGCCCGGTCTGCTCGGCGTCGGCACCAGACAAGCCGGCGAGACCAGACTCTGGTCATCGAAAACCGCTGACTCCGCAGCGAACTTACACCCGGTCGGGCCGCGCTCGCCCGGTGCGAGGGTGGGCTCGATACGAGATATTTGCAGTTTCTGAAAACTTGCAGTTTGTGCTAAATTCTCGACATGTCCCAGTCGAAGCGCGTCGAGCCGACTGTCGGTCTGCGCGAACAAAAGAAGCAGCGCACACTGCTCGACCTGTGTCTAGCCGCGCGGCGTCTGACCGTCGAGCGCGGGCTCGACGCGACGACCGTCGAAGACATCGCACGTGCGGTCGGCGTATCACCGCGCACGTTCTTCAACTACTACGAAACGAAATTGGACGCGGTTGTCGGACCGGTCGGCGAGGTCGGCACGCGGCACTCGCGCGAGCAGTTCGTCGCCGGCGGCCCGACCGGCATCCTGATCGACGACCTCACCTGGCTCTTCTCATGTGGATTCGAAACGGAAAGTGATGTGCGAGAAGGGATTTCGCTGGTGACGAAGATTATCCAAACGGAGCCGCGGGTGTTGGCGGGTTTCGTCGCGTCCGGCCCCCGGCTGGAGTCCGCCATCGGTGAACTTCTCGTGGCCCGCATGGGCGATGAGGCTTCGCCCGAATTCGTCTCGCTCGCAGCGGGAGTCATGACCTGCATCACCTCGACGGCGGCGATGTCCTCGGCCGGGGATCCGAACAGATCGCTGGCCGCAGCGGTACGCGAACACTGTGCGATGGCCGCCCGGTTGTTCAACCAGCCTGACGACAGGAATAGGAGACCTGCCGAATGACCACAACGGTACAATCGCCACCTGGCCCGATTGTCCTCACCCAGAAGCGAATCTGGCTCATCTTCACCGCGCTGATCGCGGGGATGTTCCTGGCAAGCCTCGATCAGACCATCGTCGGCACCGCGATGCCGACCATCGTCGGTGATCTCGGCGGCATCTCCAATATGGCGTGGACCGCCACGTCATATCTGCTGGCGACCACCATCATGATGCCGATCTACGGAAAGTTCGGTGACCTGTTCGGCAGGCGCTGGCCGTTCCTGTTCGCGATCACGATCTTCACGGTCGCCTCCGTCGGCGCCGCCGCGTCGACTGGCTTCTGGGAGTTCATCGCCTTCCGCGGTCTGCAGGGCGTCGGTGGTGGCGGCCTGATGATCCTGGCGCAGGCCATCATCGCCGATGTGGTGCCCGCGAAGGACCGCGGCAAGTACATGGCGCCGATGGGTGCGGTCTTCGGGATCACCTCGGTGGCGGGTCCGCTGCTCGGTGGCTTCTTCGCCGACCATCTCGGCTGGCGTTGGTGCTTCTGGATCAACGTGCCGATCGGTATCGCGGCGCTGTTCATCGCGTATCGCTATCTGAGCATTCCGAGCCACCGGCCCAAGACCCGCCCCGACTACCTCGGTGTCGTCCTGATGTCGGCCGCGACCACGCTGCTGATTCTCATCACCGACTGGGGTGGCAAGCAATACGACTGGGGCTCAGCGGTCATGGTGACAATGATCGCCGCGTTCGTGGTGGTCGTCGCGACCTTCGTCTTCGTCGAATCACGGGCCGAGGAGCCGATGCTGCCACTGTGGTTGTTCCGCAGCCGAACCTTCGTGCTGACCTCCGCGATCGGATTCCTGGTCGGTCTGGTGATGTTCGCGTCGCTGGCCTTCATGCCGACCTATCTGCAAATGGCCACCGGCGCTTCGGCTTCCGTGTCGGGCCTGCTGTTGATACCGATGATGGTCGGCATGATGATCACGCTGATCGCCTCGATGGCCATGGTCACCAAGACCGGCCGCTACAAGCTCTACCCACCACTCGGCGCGGCGCTGATGATCCTGGACATGCTGTGGTTGACCCGGATCGACGCCCACACCAGCATGTGGGTGGTTTCGGCGATGCTCTTCGTCATGGGTGCCGGACTAGGCCTGATCATGCAGATCATCGTGCTTGTCGTGCAAAATGCGGTGGCGCCCAACCAGATCGGCACCGCGACCAGTGCCAACAATTATTTCCGCGAGATGGGCGGCGCGCTCGGCGTCGCCATCTTCGGCTCGATCTTCACCAACCGTCTGACCGAGGGGCTGACCGATGTTTTCGTGTCGCACGGACCGGAGGCGATGGCGGCGAAGCTCGACCCGAGCGCGCTGGTGCCTTCGGCGGTGAAGCATCTGCCCGCGAACCTGCATGACGCGATCGTCGGGGCGTATGTCGACGCCCTGGTGCCCGGCTTCTGGTACCTGGTCCCCGGCGCGCTGATCGCGTTCGGGCTCGCGCTGTTCATTCCGCACATGACGCTGTCGGACGAGGCGGGCATGATCGCCCGCGGTGAAGCGGTGATGGCGGACGACGAGGAAGCCGCCGAACCCGATCGCGAGGACACGCAGTACGCGACCAAATAGTCACGGCACAACCGAAACCTATAGGGCCGGTACCGCTTCGGCGGTACCGGCCCTACGGGTACGCGTGCTCGGATCGTACGCTCGGCGCACGCCCGTTCAGTTGTCCGGCGGGAATTGGCCGTCCGCGTGTACGGAGGTTCCATTCAAGGTGAAGGTCACGACGCTCGGTCCCCCCTGCGGGCAGCACAGCGCGTCCTCGGGGCGCGCCCATTTGTACTGCGCGGACACCGTATTTCTGGTTTTTCCGATTACCTCGGTGTAGGCGTAGGGTTTTGCGCTCGCGGTCCCGAGATAGGTTCCGTCGGTGAAGAACAGTATGTGCGTTCCGGGATGGATTCCCGCCCATTCCACGGTCATCCACGACAGGACTCCGGAACAACCATCCGAAATCGCATCATTGCTCGCCCCTTGGATTTGCCATTGGCCGCCCCCGGGCGGCGTCCCCAAACTGGCGATCCCCGATTCGGCCAGTCCCGAATTCAAATCGAAGCACAATCCGTGCCCGCTGCCGGACGGATCCGCGACGGGCGATGGTTGCGGCTGATCGGTCGATGGGTTCGCGGGCGTCGATGCGTTCGCGGGCGCGGGTGTTTCCGGTTGCGCGGTAAGCGAATCGGATTGTGCGGTGGGCGCATCGGGCAGATTGCCACCGGCACCCGGCGGCTGTACGAACTGCGGCGCCTGGGGGTCACCCGCCGGTATCGAAGTAGCCGCGGCGCGCGACGAAGAGGGAGCCGTAGCAGTGGATGTGCCGGCGGCGTCGGACGTCGTATTCGAGCTGCACCCGGCCACGCTGATCACAACGCCTGCAGCGAGTGCGATCAAAGCCGAAGACTTGATATTCATAGTCCCCCCTTTTTGGAGTCGAAGTGGTGAGGAGCCGATCTGTCATCGTTTCCGGCGATGCGGGGATAACCGAATCCCGTGCCCGGAGCGGACGGATTGGACATCGGCGGCGATCCTGGTCGCGTTACAAGACCGCCGTCGAGGTCGACCGCCGCCACGATGGCCGCGCGGGCAGGCGCGGCCATCGCCGGTGCGCGGACGGGAATCCTTGCGGCCCAACGGGCATCGCGTTGGGTTCGGCGGCACCAACACTGCAACTATCCATGGGGGTGGACTACTTTTCAGGTCACTCCACTACTTCGAACACGTCGCCCGGCGACAGATAATCATAGGTTGCGCGGGCGCCGTCGGGTGTCATTCGGATACAGCCATGGGACTGTTCTTCGATCGGACCGATATGGGTAGCAATATCGCCGTTGAAGAAGACCGCATAACGCATCTCCGCGTTATGCATTGTGCTCCAGTGATATTCCTTTTTGAATGCGACGCGGAAGACGCCAGGCGGCGTTTCGTAGCCCGGCCGACCGTGCGAAATCGGGGTCGGGCCATAGGTGACTTTGCCGTCGTCCATGAGCCATAGTTCATTGGTCGAGAGCTGTATGCACGCCCGTGCCGCCGCCGAACACGGCGCGACGACCGGAGCTGGGGGAATAATCGCCGGAACACCCGGAATATCGGGGCCTCCCGGCCAAAGCGGTTCGGCCTGCGCCGGTGACATCGTGATCATTCCGGCTGCGGCGATACCGAAGAGTATTGCGAATCGGGCCGTCCAGTTTTGTAAACATCTGCTGCTCATAACGTTTCTGACCCCTATCCTTTGCCGGCACCCCGCGTATTCATTGTCAGGGTGATGGGACCGCATAGTGCGAATAAGCATAAGGCTCACCAGGAAGCGATAGTGATAGTTTGCCGATCTTGCTCACGGTCGTCGATTTCCGCTGAATAACCGGGTTTGCGGGCCGGTCGGGCGACGAGGTCCGCCGATGACACCGCCCGTTCGCGGTCCGCGGGCTACCGTTCCTCGGCGGCCCGCGCTCGCCGGGCAGCCTGATCGCCGCGAGGTTGGGTTCGGCGTCGTCTGTCGGTTAAGCTGCCCAAGTTCGATAGATCGCAGGTCAGACGCTCGCGTCCCCCGCAAAGGCTCTAGCTGAACAGGCTTCGTGTCGAGTAACGGGCGCGCGTCGTCCGGGCGCGAAGTAGGCTCGGTGTGTCGAATTGTGACGCGGCAGCGAAAGATTGGTTTTCCGTGAGGGGGAACAGTGGATGCGCTGAAGCTCGACCCGGCGGCGATGGCCGCCTACACCACCATCGCAGAGGCGGTGTCGCAACAGCTGGCCTCGGCGTCAGCGGTGGCGGCGGGCGCCATGAATCAAGAACAGTTGACCACTGATCTCGGGCTGATCGGCGCCGGATTCGCGGCACGGTTCACCGCGGCAGTGGCCGAACATTCGCAGGCGCTGTCCACTGCGGGGCAGCTGGTTTCCACCTATGGGCAGGTTCTGAGCGGTTACAGCGGCGAGGCGCAGCGTGTCGACGCCGACACCGCTGGTGCCGTCGGCAGGGCAGGGGAGGCGCTGGCATGAGGTCGCTCAGGACACTGACGGGTCTGCGGAGGCGAGCCGCCTCCACCCCGGCAACGACCGAAACCGTCGCTCCCGCGGCCATCGACCCGAACGTCGATCCGCCGATCGTGGCCGCCCTGGTGGCGCCGCTGCTCGAATTGCGATCCTCGCTCGGTACCGGTGTCGCGACACCGGATCGTGCGATAACCGGCGCCCTGTCCGCGGCGTCCACACAGGTGGCCGACACCGAGGGGTCGCATCGCGACGGACTGCACGCGCTGGAATCGACCTGGGAGTCCACCGGCGCCGATGCGGCGGTGCCCGCGCTGCGTACCACTCAGACCCAGATCGGCGATATCTCCGACCGCGGGCCGGCGTATCTGTCGGTGCTCGGTGACGCGCACGCCACCAGCGCCCGCGCGGCCAACAAGGTCGACCAGATCATCGCGGACTTCCGCCGGGATGCCCGCGAGATCATGGGCAACGCGTCGTCGGCACCGGATACCGACGCCGTCATCGCGCGAGGCACTCTGGCGCTGCGCGATGCCGTCACCACGGTCACCGCCGCACGCTCCGATATGGACGATCACACCCGGCGTCTGGACGAGATGGGTCCGCTCACCGTCACGACGCCCTCGGGCATCACGTCCAACCAATCCTCGTTCGGTACCAATGGCCAGTACCAGCCGGGTATCAACGGCCAGTACCCGCCGGCGGTGGCGAATCCGGGCGTCACCGGGCAACCGGTGGACCCGGTACTCGCGGCCCAGCTCCAGCTCCAGCAGCAGCTGATCTCCGCGGGGGTGAGCCTCGGTACCTCGGCCATCAGTGCCGGGGTTGACATCGGCACCCATCTGATCGACAAGATCGCCGAGGTCGGCACGCACGCCATGGATACCGTGGCCGCGTCCACCGACAAGGCCATGGACACCGCGATTCCCGAGCTCATCCACCCCGGTTCCACCACCGGAGGCGCGAATTCGGGCGGTGCGTCGGGCGGTACCTCGACCAGTCCAGGAGGATTGTTCGACTTCGGCGGCGGAACGAACAAGCCCTCGCCCCAGGGAACCGGGCCCGGTACGGTGATTCCGCCCGCTCAGAACGGTTCCGCCAACTCGGACACGCCCGATGTGCGACCGGTTCCAACACCGGCGCCCGCGCCTGCGGCCGAACCCGAACCTCCGAAACCCGCTGCGCCGCAAGCGGCGGGGCAGCCGGGCGTCACCGGTGGCATGGCGATGCCGCCGTCGGCGGGGACCGGCGAAAAGCCGCGCGGCGGTCAGCTCGGCGTGACCGTACCGACCGCGACCGAGAACCTGACCGAAACCGTTCCGGCCGCCGTCATCGGCGACTTCGGCGATGACACGCTCTGATTCCGACCGCTCCGGCCGAAACCAAGGTCAGAGCAATCCATTCGATACCGGCCTGCCCATGGTGCGGTTGCCCACCAAACCTCCGAAGCGGCGGCGACCCGGTCGCCGCTCATCGGGCCAACCCCGGGCCGTGGAGGTCGATATGCCCGAGCCACCACCGAATCTCGATGAACCGCCGAATTCCGCGCAGCCGTCCGGGGATTGGAAGCAGTGGCTCGACGCACCGAGCCCCGCGCCGGACCTGCCCACCCCCGCGGCCGCCGAGGACCATTACCCCAGCGATGACCGACTTCCGGAATTCGACGCCTACGACGAGTCCGGCCAACCGGCGCCCGAGCTCATCGACCGATCCGGTGGCAATGCCGTATCCCGGTTGCGCCAGCCACCGCGACAGCGGGATCAACCACTGCGCAACCGAACTCGCGCGAACCAATCGGGCCAGGGCAATCGTCTGGTCGCGGTGCTTATCGTGTTCGGTATCGCGGTCGCGATCGGTGCGGTCATTTTGGTCGCCGTCCGCACAACCGGCAAGCACGCGACACCGGCAGCGGACTCGCCACCCACACTGGTGCAGGTGGCTGGTCCGGCTACGTCCAGCACGTCCAGCTCGACCGCTTCGCCCAGTTCATCTGCTCCGGCGATCGATGTGCCAGGCAACGAGTTCTCAGCGGTCGCGACCCTCGACTGCGAGCAGAGCCGCACCTCGGATGTGGTGTCCGGCACCGACCCTGGCGGCACCACCGACGGCCCGTCGGCGATCCTCGCCTTCGAACGCGCCTACTACGTGCAACGTTCCGGTTTCGCGGCGCGGGCCGTGGTCGCCGACGACGCGGCTGTCCCGGCCGCCGAGCAGATCCAGCGCGGCATCGACCAGATTCCCGAGGGCACCCTCTACTGCGTACGGATCACCCGAACGGCTGTCGGCGGCGGTGACGGCCAGGGCCACTGGGAAGTCGGCCTGACCCAGCAATCTCCGGGCCGGGAACCGCAGACCTTCACCCAGTTGATCACCACCCGCACCACGGCGGTCCGGACGCTCATCACCGCTATCACCGCAGGCTGATCCGAAGGGCAAGAGCCGCACGGAAGTTGACCGTTTTGTTACATCTCGGTCCCTATCAAGGGTGTGTCGCCCGCGGCACGCCGAGATTTTCGCTGTCGTGGCGAACCAATAGTTTCGCTGGCAACGGTGTATCGACTATGAATGTGTGGTGCCGTTGCCCCGAGTGATCACTTGTCTGTCATCGAATCTCTCCCGCCAGGAGTCGAATTGACCATCGAGCATCCCATCGAGGACGAGGTCAAGCAGCTGGCGAGACGGGTCGAAAAGGCCCGTGGACGGCTTGCGTACCAGTTCGATCCCGCCCTGACCGAGGCGCTGTCCGAAGACGAGTTGCACGCCGAGCGTGACCTCGCCGAAAAAATCCGCGGACAGGAACGTGATCAGCGCTGGAAGCACGTGCAGGCCGCGGCCGCCGCATCCGATCGGGCCCGGCATACCACCGAAGCGATCGAGAAGGCCGACATCCGAGATCTATTGGTAGCCCGCAAGGCGATTGCCGCGCAGCGGCGGGAGTCCAGCCCACACGCCAAGCTGGCGTCACTGTATCGGCATAGAGCGTGGTCGCTGCGCGCGCTCGCTGCCGTGGTCGGGGCGGGCATGCTGTGGTCCGCGGTCAACGTCCAGCAGAATATCGCGCCTGGCGGGCCAGGGGATCCGCTCTACTGGTTCAGCTACCTCATCGAGTCGATGATCAGCGTGTGTCTGATCATCATCATGGTCGGCACGAACAAGGTGGCCGAGTGGGGCATCCTCGAGAGTCGCCGTCAGGTCGCGTTCGCCGAAATCGCTTTGCTGGCAGTGACAGTCAGCCTCAATACCTATCCGTATTTGCGTGACGGTAGCTGGTATGACGCGGCGGTGCACGCGGTCGCGCCGGTGATGATCGGCGTTGCCCTGCTCATCCATGACGCCGCGAGCGCGCGTTACGGGCATGCGATCGCCCAGGCCACCGAACAGGTTCGCGACCTCCCCGATCCGGCCGATCTCATTCGACGCTCGTTTCCGACGGTCGCCAGCTTTCGCGGTGCGCCGAAACCGGAATTCATGAAGGTGGGCACGCCCCCGGCCGCCCTGGAGTCCGCCAGCGGTGCCGAACAAAAACCGCTGGACGCGGAGACACACGTGACGCCGACAATCGAGCCGGTCGTGGAAAAACCGGTATCGGCCTTCGCGGTCCGGGTGAACCACTCCGAGGTCTCACCCAAGCGGGAGGAGCGATCCACGCCGTCGGTTGCGGTGGTGAAGGCATTCGATCACTCGGCCACGTCGTCCACGAGTTCCACGCGGCGTGAGGATCTCAGCATTGCCGACGCGCTCGCCTCGGTTGCCGCCAAAGCCGAGGAAGCCTCCAAAACCGACGCCGAGCTCGACACGTCGGTGACCGCCGCGAAGGCGAAGGCCGGGGCTCCAGCGTCGAATGGCTCGTCCAAAGCGACCACACGGTCGGCGGGCGCGGCGAAGGCCGAGAAGACCAGCGCGCCGGTCGATGTCGAAACTTCGAGCGCACCGTCCGTCGTGAGTGACACCAAAACCGTTAGTGCCGTTACCAAGGCGGCCAAGGAGAGCCCGGTCGTCTCATCCGAACCGGACATCGACTCCGTTGAGGTCGTTCGTGCCGGCGAGATCTACGACACCGGCCAGTTCCGCGTCGCCGAAATCCTCGAACAGGAACTCGCCGAACTGCAAGCCGAGCGGAGGCGTGCCCGCACGAGCAGGCCGCGGTGATCGCTGAAATGCCTTGCGGGATAGGCGAAATACGTGCTCACAATCCGTTCGGCGTCAGTTGTCCATAGTGGCGAACATGGTAGTGACTCTGTTGTAACCCCCCAATCGAACGCGATTGGCTTCCGCGTGTGAATATTGGTCGAAAGTCCTTGTCTTAGAAGGGAAATCGACCAAGTGGTCCAGTTTTGCAGAGCCGTCCTACTCGATGCGGGTCATACGCTGATCGGCTATCTGGACGCCTGCGTGAAGTTAAGACACCGCGCGTGGATCGGCGATGACTTCGTGCAAGGGGTCGAACGCCTGCTGTCCGTGCCGACCCGAGTGGTGTGGACCGGTCGGCAAGAACCCCTGTATGGCACGGCCGAAACTGTCGGCTCGCTGGTGGCGCCGCAGCGTGGATTCGTCGGCCAGTACCTGATCAACCACGACAAGCGCGTATACGTCGACAAGGCCACGGTGCTGGAGAACGGCGACCGCTATCGCATCCATCCGCTGCCGGTGCTCACCGCCGAAGGCCCGGTATACGGTGTGCGACTCGATGACGGACGGCTCAGTGGCAACACCGCATTGGCCGGTTCCTGGGCGCGTGACCGGATCTCGGTGAGTCCTGACGTGCCTACCGGGTTCGAGCAGCTGATATTCGATTTGGTGGCCAGCTAGCGCGGTACCGTGGCAGACGTCGGGTCCCGATTCTCGACGTCTGCGATCGTTTGTCGTCTACGGTCGATCGGGTCAGTCAGTTGTGGCACGGCGTGATGGTGACATCGCGCCGGTTCGAAAGGTCGCCCTATGCAGTTGCGTTACAGCCCCTACGATTTCGACGTTCACAACAACCCCTATCCGTACTACGCCGAACTCCGCGCGCAGGCGCCGGTCTTCCGCAATGAGACAGACGATTTCTGGGCGCTATCGCGACATGCGGATGTGCGTGCGGCGCTGCGTGATTCGGACCGATTCTCGAATCGGAACGGACTGCGAATGGAACCGGCCTTCTGGGGGCCACAGGCTGAACAGTTCTTCTCCTTCGTTGCCATGGATCCGCCCAAGCACACCCGGTTGCGTGGTTTGGTCATGCGCGCCTTCACCCCGCAGCGGGTGCAGGCGCTGCAACCGCGGCTGCGTGAGATCGCGCGCAACCTGCTCGAGCCACTCGTCGGCGCGGGTAGCTTCGATCTGATGGCCGATTTCGCGGGCCCCTTTCCGACAGAGGTGATTTCGGAGTTGGTCGGTGTGCCCGACGCCGACCGTGACATGGTCCGCAAGCTCGGTATGGAGATCATGTACTCCGACGAGGAGTCCACCGATCTGCGGCCCGAAGCGGTCCAAGCGATCGGTGCCCTGGTCGGCTATTACACCGAGCTGACCATCGAACGCGGAAAACAACGTCGCGACGACCTGCTCTCGGGTTTGCTCGACGCGGCCGACAGTGACGATCGGCTGACCCCCGAAGAGATTGTCGGCGTCCTGATCCTGCTGGTCGGTGCGGGTATCGAGACAGCGATGCTGACGCTGGGCAATACTTGGCACGCCGGATGGCAGCATCCCGAGCAGCGCAGCGCGGCCTTCGGCGGCCGGATCACCGACTGGATCGCGGAGTCGATGCGCTACGACCCGTCATCGCAGGGTTCGCTGCGGACAACGACCGAACCGGTCGAACTGCACGGCGTAACGATCCCCGCTGAGGCACGGGTATTGCTGCTGACCGGCTCGGCGAATCGTGATCCGGACGTCTTCGACAACCCGGACACCTTCGACCTGGATCGGGATACCGGCCCGTCGTTGGTTTTCGGCAGTGGCCGTCACCATTGCCTCGGCTCGAGCCTCGGACTGCTGGAATTGCGGGTCGCTCTCGAGGAGATCACCGGGCTGGTGTCCGACTACGACATCGATGCGGATCGGATACGCAGGATCCACTCGTCGAATAATCGCGGTTTCGCCGCGCTTCCGACCACCGTCGTCGCGCGCTGACGACGGGCGGGTCGCCGTCCCGTTGTTCACGGGGTCGAACAGTGAGCTGTCACACAAACAGGCTGTCCGGTTTCTCATGGGCGAGATGATCGCGGCGGCACGGATCCGTTGTCGGCCAGAGTGTTTCGAGATGAGCCGGACAGCGATGCCGACCCTGTCGCGACATTTTGTTCAAGTCAGTTGACCAATTGGCTCGATACATTGGTTATGGCCTTGGAAGAACACTTATTGAAGGAATCCGGTGAACATCATTGATTTCGGTTCGGCGGCGCTGAACCTCGCCAACGTCGTGACCTCTATCGCGTCCAACGTCACCTACCTCCTTCAGGCCTGGCACCTCATCCCCTAGCCGTCCAAGCCGTCGCAACCATTTCCCGAACGGCAGGATTGCGCGTCCGGACGCGCCGCGCCCCCTTTTCCTCTACCGTGGGCACGGATGATGCCGAGAGGGGTCGTGGATGCGTACGGGGATGTTGAGTCTGGCGCAATTGCGCGATCACGTCGAGGTGGGCGAGCTCGATACGGTGCTCGTCGTGATGACCGATATGCAGGGGCGCTTGCAGGGAAAGCGGTGCGCGGCACGGTATTTCCTGGACGAGGTCGTCGCGCATGCCACTGAGGCGTGCGACTATCTGCTCGCGGTCGATGTGGAGATGAACACCGTCGACGGTTACGCCACGTCGTCATGGGAGACCGGATACGGCGATCTGGTGCTGCGTCCCGATATGAGCACCTTGCGCCTGGTCCCATGGTTGCCGGGGACGGCGCTGGTGATCTGTGATATCGAGCAGGTGCGTCCGAAGGGCGCGCCGGTCGCGCCGTCGCCACGACAGGTACTGCGGGCACAGCTGGATCGGCTGGCCGAGCATGGGCTGCGCGCCTACGTCGGAACCGAGCTCGAATTCCTGGTCTTCGATGACAGCTACGAATCCGCGTGGCAGGCCGGGTATCGAGGTCTCACACCGGCCAATCAGTACAACGTCGACTATTCGATGCTCGGCACATCCCGAATCGAACCGCTGCTGCGGCGCATCCGCAACGAGATGTCCGGCGCGGGCCTGTACGTCGAGTCGGCGAAGGGCGAATGCAGTCCCGGGCAGCACGAAATCGCGTTCCGCTTCGACGAGGCGCTGATCACCTGCGACAACCACAGCATCTACAAAACCGGCGCCAAGGAGATCGCGGCACAGGAAGGCCGCAGCCTGTCCTTCATGGCGAAATACAATGAGCGCGAGGGTAATTCGTGTCATATCCATATCAGCCTTCGTGCCGAATCGGGTGAACCGGTATTCGCCGGTGCCGGCCAGGACGGAATCTCGTCGCTGCTGCGGCATTTCATCGCGGGGCAACTGGATTGTCTACGCGAGCTGACCTATTTTCTCGCCCCGAATATCAACTCCTACAAGCGGTTTGTCCCAGGTAGTTTCGCTCCTACCGTGCTGGCGTGGGGCCGCGACAACCGCACCTGCGCGCTTCGGCTGGTGGGGTCGGGGCCTTCGCTGCGCATGGAGAACCGGATACCTGGCGGCGATGTGAACCCCTATCTCGCAGTCGCGGCGACGATCGCCGCGGGCCTGCACGGCATCGAGCGCGGGTTGCCGTTGGAACCGGAGTTCCACGGAAACGCCTACCGGTCGCACCGTCCGCGCGTGCCCGCCACGCTGCGGGAGGCGGCCGATCTCTTCGGTGCGAGCAAACTCGCCCGGACGGCGTTCGGCGACGATGTGGTGGACCATTACCGGAATGCGGCGCGGGTCGAGTTGGAGGCTTTCGACGCCGCGGTCACCGATTGGGAACGGGTCCGTGGTTTCGAACGACTATGACGCTGTGGCGGCGAATGATGTCGGAGCTCGGCCGGTCATCGGTGTCTCGACCTATAGCGAGCCGACTCGATACGGACCGTGGCATGTGGACAGCGCGGTGCTACCGCGCAGTTACGTCGACATGGTGGAACGGGCAGGCGGGATTCCGGTGCTGCTGCCCCCGGTTGGGGCGGCCCGCCGGGAAGTCGTGGCACGACTCGACGGGTTGGTACTGGCCGGTGGCGCCGATATCGACCCGGTCCGCTATGGCGCGGCACGGGATGTCAGCACCCGCGAAACCCGTACGGAGCGCGATGAATTCGAGTTCGAACTCTTCGCGTTGGCGCGCGCCGCGGGCGTGCCGATCCTGGCGATCTGCCGTGGGCTGCAGTTGGTGAACATCGCATTCGGCGGCACGCTGATCCAGCATCTACCGGACCTACCGGGACGCGACGAGCACGTACGCGCTCCCGGGGTCTTCGGGATTACCCGGGTTTCGACCGAGCCCGGCAGTCGGGTAGCCGCGATAACGGGCCACGAACTGAAGGTGCACTGTCACCATCACCAGGCGATCGATGTACTCGGCGCCGGCTTGGTCGCGGTCGCGCACGCAGCGGACGGCACGATAGAGGCCGCCGAGACATCGTCGGGCCCGTTCCTGGTCGCGGTCCAATGGCACCCGGAGGCCGATTCGACCGATGATCGCCTGATGCGGGCGCTGGTCGAGGCGGCCGCAGCTCGTACCGAGCCGTGGAGCGCACCGAGCGAAGGGAGCTGATTCGATGACGACCGCACAGGTGGTCAACCCCGCGACCGAACAGATCGTGTCGGAGGTCGAATTATTCGGCGTGGCCGAGACCGATGCCGCGATCGAGCGCGCGCATCGAGCGGCCGCGGACTGGCGTGAGGTGGCGCCGGGGGACCGTGCCCGGTTGCTGCGCCGGTTCGCCGAGGCCGTCGACGCGAACCTGGAACGGCTGGCCCGCCTCGAGGTCGCCAATGCCGGGCACACCATCGGTAACGCCCGCTGGGAGGCGGGCAATGTCCGCGATGTGCTGCACTATGTCGCCGGCATACCGGAACGCCTGCTCGGCAGCCAGATTCCGGTGGCGGGCGGGGTGAACATCACCTTCCATGAGCCGCTCGGCGTCGTCGGCGTGATCGTGCCATGGAATTTCCCGATGCCGATCGCGGCCTGGGGTTTCGGTCCCGCGCTCGCCGCGGGAAATACGGTGGTGCTCAAGCCCGCCGAACTGACCCCGCTCACCGCGATCCGGCTCGGCGAGCTCGCGCTGGAAGCGGGACTTCCCGAGGGAGTCTTCCAGGTGCTGCCCGGAAAGGGATCGGTGGTGGGGCAGCGGTTCGTCACCCATCCCGCGGTACGGAAGGTGGTGTTCACCGGCTCCACCGAGGTCGGCAAGGCGATTATGGCGGGCTGCGCCCAGCAGGTGAAACGGGTGACGCTCGAATTGGGCGGCAAGAGCGCCAATATCGTGTTCGCCGACGCCGATGTGGAGCGCGCGGCCGCGACGGCGCCCTACGGCGTCTTCGACAATGCCGGTCAGGACTGCTGTGCTCGGTCACGAATCCTCGTGCAGCGCAGTATTTTCGACCGATTCCTGGAATTGCTGGAACCGGCCGTACGCGGGATTCGGGTGGGTGATCCCTCGGACGAGGCGACAGAGATGGGGCCGCTGATCTCGGCCGCGCACCGCGAGCGGGTTGCCGCGTTCGTGGAGCCGTCGACCGAGATCGCCTTCACCGGCACTCGTCGCGATGGTCCCGGATTTTGGTATCCGCCAACGGTTGTGCTGCCCGGCGCGCCGACCGAGCGAATACTCACCGAGGAGGTATTCGGGCCGGTGGTCGCGGTACTGCCGTTCGATGACGAGGCCGACGCGCTGCGCATCGCGAACGACTCCGAATACGGTCTGTCCGGCTCCATTTGGACCAGTGACGTCGGCCGCGCACTGCGGGTATCCCGCGGAGTCGAAGCCGGAAACCTGTCGGTGAATTCGCATTCGTCGGTACGGTATTGGACGCCGTTCGGCGGTTTCAAGCAGTCCGGTCTCGGCCGCGAGCTAGGCCCGGACGCCGCTCTCGCCTTCACCGAAACCAAGAACGTCTTCATTGCCGCGAGCTGAGGAGGAGATGCGTTGCAGCGCTTACAAGATCGGGTTGCCGTGGTCACCGGCGGCGGTAGCGGTATCGGTCTGGCCACCGTGCGCCGCTTCGCCGCGGAGGGCGCCACGGTAGTCGTCGCCGATATCGACGCCACCTCCGGCGCGGCCGCGGCCACCGAGGTCGGCGGTTTGTACGTGCAGGTCGACGTCACCGACGAGGCGCAGGTCGAGGCGCTGTTCCAGACGACTGTCGACACCTACGGTGGTCTGGACATCGCCTTCAACAATGCGGGAATCTCACCGCCGGAGGATGATTCGATCCTCACCACCGGCATCGATGCGTGGCGGCGTGTGCAGGAGGTGAACCTGACCTCGGTGTACCTGTGCAGCAAATACGCCATCGGCCACATGCTGGAGCGTGGCAAGGGCTCGGTGATCAACACGGCCTCGTTCGTCGCGGTCATGGGCGCGGCGACCTCGCAGGTGTCCTACACCGCCTCCAAAGGCGGCGTACTCGCGATGAGCCGCGAACTCGGAGTTCAGTTCGCTCGCAATGGAATTCGGGTCAACGCGCTGTGTCCCGGCCCCGTCAACACCCCGTTGTTGCAGGAGCTGTTCGCCAAGGATCCCGAGCGCGCCGCCCGCCGCCTGGTGCACATCCCGACCGGCCGATTCGCCGAACCCGATGAAATCGCCGCAGCCGTAGCGTTTCTCGCCAGCGACGACGCGTCGTTCATCACCGCCTCGCAGTTCCTGGTCGATGGCGGCATTTCCGGTGCCTACGTGACGCCGCTGTAGCGGCTGGTCGTGGCCGTAGGATTCGCTATTTGTCGTCGATGGGAGGAGGCTCGAAGAATGAGTCAGGAAGACGGGCAAGTACCCGGGCTGTTCAGTCACGACGCTGTCCAGGCGGAGGTCTCGGCCGTCGCCGAGGGAGACGGTGCGGATTTCCGCCCGGTCTTCAGTCGCTCGGACGGGTCCGGGCCGGGGGCGTACCTGCCCTCGGATGATCTGAAGTAGCGCACTTTCGCTGTTCGGCGCGCTCACGATGCGCCGAACAGCCTCAATAGTTCGGTCTTGCCGAACATTTCGGCGGCGTCGCGAGCCGACGGTGTGCCCGCGTCCGGATCCGCGCCCGCGGCAACCAGTGCCCGCACGATCTCGGTCTCGCCCTTGAACACGGCACCGGCCAATGGGGTTTGCCCCTTGTCGTTGGCCCGATCCGGTTCGGCGCCACGTGCCAGCAACGCCGCGACGGCGCCCTCATGCCCATGGTAAGCAGCCAGCATCAGCAGTGTGTCGCCCCGGTCATTGGTGAGATTCACCGGAACCCCGGCATCCACATACCCACCGAGCGCCTCCGCCTCCCCCCGCCGCGCCAACCCGAACACCTCAGCCGCCAGCTCAATAACCCGCTCATCATCATCACCCATCCACCATTCCTACTCGCTCAGGCGGTGAGTGGCACATCTTTGTGAGCTGTACCAGGCGTTTGCAGCAGTCATGTGCCACTCACCGCCGGGCGGGGTAGGTCAACATGCTCCGGTCGACGCGGCCCTCGCCCGCGAGGCCACCGAGGGCCTTGCCGCCATGCTCGCGCGACGCTGACACGTGCGATCCGAGTCGCGAACCGTCCGCAAGAGCCGTCGCCGGACCGAATATGGCGATGCGGACTCGAGCGGCGTTCAACCCCTCTCGAGGTTGGTGTGGTTAAGATCACATTGCGTTACGACGATGCAGGTGACGTCGAGCCTGTGAGTCGGGCATGGCGCGTCGTGGTTGTTTGCCTCGTGTCTCGAATGGGTAACGGTTGGTTTTATACCCTGCTTCAGGAATTTTTGGGGCAGGCGAATGGAAACGAATCGAGGGTCCGCGAACCGGGCTGGACAGGAGGCGCGTGTGTCGGATCGCAAATCGGGGTCTGTGCACTTGAAACGCTCGGTCGCCGCGTCCGCCATGGGCAATGCGACGGAGTGGTTCGACTACGGCGTCTACGCCGCGACGACCACATATCTCACCGCCGCCTTCTTTCCTGGCAGCTTCGGCACTCTCTTCACCATGCTCGGTTTCGCCGTCTCGTTCATGCTGCGCCCGCTGGGCGGCATGGTCTGGGGCCCGCTCGGTGACCGGCTGGGTCGAAAGGTCGTGCTGGCCACCACGATCCTGTTGATGGCGGCCGCCACCGGCGCCATCGGCATCCTGCCGACACATTCGCAGGTGGGCTGGCTCGCGCCGGTGCTGCTCATCGCGTTGCGAGTCGTGCAGGGCTTCTCCACCGGTGGTGAATATGGTGGCGCGGCAACATATCTGGCCGAAACCTGCTCCGACAAGAGGCGTGGTTTCTTCGGCAGCTTCCTGGAATTCGGCACTCTCGGCGGCTTCGTCGGTGGTTCGGCTGTGGTGCTGGCCTGTCAGCTCATGGTCGGTTCGGACGCGATGTACGACTGGGGCTGGCGCATTCCGTTCCTGATCGCGGTGCCGCTGGGCATGATCGGCTGGTACCTGCGCTCGCACCTCGACGAGTCCCCGGTCTTCACCGAGGTCGCCGAACACGAGCACCCCAAGGGCGGACTGCTCCAGGTGGTGACCACCTATCGGCGTGAGGTGCTTACGCTGGCCGGACTGGTCGTCGCGCTCAACGTCGTGAACTACACCCTGCTCACCTATCAGCCGACCTATCTGCAGAAGACCATCGGCATGGGAGAGTCCGCGACCACCGCCATGATGCTGATCGGTCAGGTGGTGATGATGCTCGTGCTGCCGTTCTTCGGCAGGCTGTCCGACACCGTCGGACGCCGCCCGATGTGGCTGTTCTCGCTGGTCGGTCTCGCGGTGTTCGCGCTGCCGATGTACTGGCTGATGGGTAAGGGAGCTGGGTGGGCCATTTTCGGCTTCATCGTCCTCGGCCTGCTGTATGTGCCGCAGCTGGCCACCATCAGCTCGACCTTCCCCGCGATCTTCCCCACCCATGTCCGCTATGCGGGATTCGCGTTGGGCTACAACGTCTCCACCGCGATCTTCGGTGGTACAGCCCCGCTGGTCAACGAGGCCGCGATCGAGGCGACCGGCTGGTCGCTGTTCCCCGCCGCGTATATGGTCGGCGCCTCCCTGGTAGGTCTGGTCGCCTGGCAGTACCTGCGCGAAACCGTGGGGACCTCGCTGCGCGGCACCGAGGTCCCCGACTCCAACAGTGGTGAGATCCCCGTCGTCACCAGGGCTGTGGCCTGATCGCCGGCTAGTCCTCTTCGGGCCAGTCGGGGTCGATGATCAGGCCGTCGGTGCGTAGCGCCTCGGCGTACAGCTCGGCGACCAGATCGGTGGGGTAACTGGGCCAAAAGGATACCGCCCCGGTGGCTTTGTCGATGACGTAGACAGAGCCACCGACGGTGGGCGGTGGCAGGGGCGTATGTGGATCGGTCCCGGGCGGCGGCAGGAAGATCGCGACAACCGTGAAGCCCGAGTCGAATTCGGTCAGCAGGTTCGTGATTCCCGGCTCCGCGTCGTCGGCGGTGGGCAGGTACTGGTCGGCGATGCGCTCGGCCTCGGTGAGATTCACCGGTGTGCTGGCTGCGGTGGGGTAGGCGTGGATATCCATGTCCATCAGGTGGGTCGGGGCGGCGGTTGGTCCGTCGGTTGTCTACTCGACGCGGCGTCACTGTAGTCGAGGTCAATCGAACCGGATAGTGGCAATCATCTGACGGGCCATGGGCTTCTGGGTCGGGTGTCGGACCGAAACTCGAGTTCTCCAGTGCGCATTCGCGCCGGCTCGGCGGCCTGCTCGCCTATGTCGCGTGGCTCGACTCATGGGCGCATGCCGCCGCAGTCGGGCTGGCCGCAATGTTCGCGCTGACGGCCACCGCCCATTTCCAGTCCCCGCGCCGCACCGCCCTGATCGCGATGGTGCCGGCGCGACTGCCCGGTCCGGCCGGGTGGGTCACCCTTACGGGTACATAGAACGCCCGGCGGCCCTGCCTCCCCCTCCGAAGGCAGGCCCTGCCGGGCGTGAAACAAACAATGCCTTCGACGGCTCGAGGACCCCTTAAAAGAGTCTTAAGGCCGAGATGAGCGCGGGTCAGTGGCGCGGGGTGTTGAGCGCGGCGAGGAACTCCGCGTTGGTGGGCGCTTGACGCAGGCCCTCGAGCAGTAGGTCGATGGCTTGCTGGCCATCGACCGCCGTGAGGGTCCGGCGCAGTAGGTGAGTGGCCGCCAATTCGTCTGCGGCAAGTAGCAATTCGTCCTTGCGGGTGCTGGAAGCAGCGATGTCGATGGCAGGGAAGACGCGTCGGCCCGCAGTAGCGCGATCGAGTTTGAGCTCGGCATTGCCGGTGCTCTTGTATTCCTCGAAGATCACCGTGTCGGCCAGCGATCCGGTCTCCACGAGAGCGGTGGCGACGATGGTGAGCGAGCCGCCGTTTTCGATATTGCGGGCAGCGCCGAGGAACTTCTTCGGTGGCGCGAGCGCGGCGGCGTCGACGCCACCGGAGAGCACACGGCCAGAGGACGGAGCGACGTTGTTGTACGCACGGGCCAGCCGTGTCAGTGAATCCAGCAGGACCACCACGTCGCGACCCATTTCGACCAGGCGTTTGGCGCGTTCGATGGCTAGTTCGGCCATCGCGATATGGTCGCGTGGCGGGCGGTCGAAGGTGGCGGCGGCGACGTCCGCAGGTACCGATCTGGCCAGATCGGTGACCTCCTCGGGGCGCTCGCCGACCAGCACCAGCATGAGTTCGCATTCCGGATGGTTCTTGGCGATACCGTGCGCGATCGCTTGCAGCACAGAGGTTTTGCCCGCCTTCGGCGGCGCGACGACGAGCGCGCGCTGCCCCTTGCCGATGGGCATGACGAGATCGGTGACACGGGTCGTCATAGCGTGCGGTTCGGTTTCCAGCCGCAGCCGCTGATTCGGGTAGATGGGTACGAGATCGGCGAAGTCCGGGCGAGATTTGGTGCGGCCCGGGTCCTGTCCGTTGATGCGCTCGATCTGGACCAGCGGGTCGAGCTTGTCGCCGCGTGCCGCCCGCGCGGCGGTGCCGATGATGAAATCGCCGCGCCGCAGGCCGTATTCGCGGATCAGGCGCGGTGGAACATGCGCATCGAGCGGACCGGGTAGATAGCCGTCGACGCGCAGCGTGGCGGCGCGGTTATCGGCGATGTCGAGGGTGCCGGTGACCGATCGACCGGTTTCGGATCGGTCGCCAGCTGTGGCGCTGTCGGGTGGTTGGGTAGGAAAAGTGTTGACGTTCATGGTGTTTCCTTCCAAATTTCGATATGGAGGTATGGCGAAGCGCCGAGACGAGTAGCGGCTGTGTGCGCTGCGGGCGAAGAACCCGTATTGCCTGCGGGCCGGTACATTCCGGCGGGCTGGGACTCATAGAGAAAATGGCTCCGGACGGCCGATTCGGCTGGACCAGAAGGGGGATCTCAGAATCTCTTGCGGGAGGTAGTCCTACATCCACAAGGGAGACACCAGCCAAGCTACCTGCTCGAAGGGCTGGGCGCAAGAAGGTGGTTCGCGGTGGCGGGCGCTGGAGGCCCGGCGGCGAGGTGGAGCGAATCACGCTGAATGAGGGTCGTGGGCCGAAATCGCCGGTGCCTCACGTTGGGCGCGACGCACCGGCGGTGAGGCACTGGCGATTGTGGCGCGGTCAGTTCAGAGTACGGCTTGGGTCTGAGTCACACGTGCGACGAGTTTGCCTGCGGCATCATGGATTTCGGTATCGACAACGATGAATGACCGACCGGCGTGCAACGAGCGACGACTGTGGCGAGAAGGAGTCATTATTCAGACATTTGGGTAATTCTCAGCATGGTCAAATGTGGCCCGGAACACTTCGGCGCGGAATTTCACGTGCTCATGCGTGTGACCACCGCGGCGGGCAAAAGCGGCAGCGCCAGGTCGATCAGTCGCCACGGCCATTGCGGCACGCACGCGCGGGTCTGTTCCCGCTCGATAGCGCGAACCATCGCGGTGACGCCTTTGTCCAGCGGCGCCACCATCCGCGCATCGCCTGCCTTGGCCGCCATATCGGTCGCGATGTACCCGGGCAGCAGGGTGGTAACGGCGATCGGCGACTTCGCCAGTTCCACCGCCAGCGCCTCACCCAGCGCGGCCAGTCCGGCCTTGCTCGCCGAGTACGCCGCCTTCTTTCCCGGAAGCCCGCGCACCGCGCTCATCGACGACACCAGCACCAGATGCCCGGCCCGTTTGGCGCGAAAGATCGCCAACGCCGCCTCGGCCTGCGCGAGCGCGCTGACGAAATTCGTCGTCGCCGTTGCGAGATTCGCGGCCGCGCGACCGCTGCCGATCACCGCGCCCTTGCCGATACCAGCGTTGACGATCACCCGATCGAGACCGCCGAGTTCATCGCGGAGCTCGCCGAAGGCTTCTGGGACCGCCGCGTGATCGTCGACATCCAGGCCACGGACCGCGACGGTGACCCCCGGATGTGCGGTGGCGAGTTCGTCGCGCAATGCCTCGAGCGCGTCGACCCGACGGGCGCACAACGCTAGATCTCGGCCTTTGGCCGCGAAGTCCCGCGCCATCGCCGCGCCGAGTCCGGTGCTCGCGCCGGTGATCAGAATCTTGCTTCTCGTCATGGGTGCGAACCCTATGCGCCAGATGTCAGCATCTCGTCGACACCGGGCGCTGGGCGGAAGAGTGACGGAGTGTGAAGCTGACTCAGCCGCCGAACGAACCGGTATTGGGGCGCGCCGGCGCCATCTGCCACGCTCCGCAGTTCACGGTCCTGAAGGCGACGTCGGTCGGCGCAATCTCGACGCGGACCGGAGTGTGCCGAGTGAAGTCGTTAACGATGATGTGGTGCTGGTCGGTTTCGTCGCCCTCGACTGTCCACAGCCGTCGCCAATCGCAGCCATTGGCCTGATCCGGGGTGCCAGGGGCTTCCCAGATGCCCGGCAGAATATCGACGCCGACCAGATAGAGACCGTCTTCCGGCATGGCGGTACCGGGTTGGGCGGCAGCGGCTCCCGCGCCCGCCAGGGCCACCGCGGAGGCCATGGCTCCCGCGATCATGAGCGTGCGTGCACGCATGGCGATTGCTCCTCGAATCATGCTCTCGCTGCCGGTGGGCAGCTGACCTGCGGAGATCCCCGAATCCCCGGGGAAGATCTACCAGAGTCGGCGCTGGAATTCCGCCGATTGCAGGATTTTCGTTATATCGGCAACAGGAAGTAACAATCTCGGTTATTTCGCCGTGGCTGTTGTCATCGTCCGGGGTCGCAGCGATATCCGTTGTATGAGAGGTACTCGGTCGGTTGCCGCTGTCGCCGCACGACCGCCCGCGTGCGCTGCGCGGTGCGCCGGCCTGTGCGCGGACGACGGCATCGCGAGCGTGTTCGCGGCCGATCGTGCGTTGCTGCACTGGCGTGCGCTGCGCAGGCTGGGTGATTCCGGACTGGCCGAACACGCGGTACAGGAGACATTGCTGCGGGCCTGGCGTTCGTGCGCGTCGTTCGACGAGCGCAAGGGGTCCATTCGAACCTGGCTGCTGGCAATTCAGCGCAACGTCATGACCGATATCTCGCGTGCTCGCGCCGTCCGGCCCGGTGATACCGGCTGGGACGAGGTCGCCGAACTCAGCGATATCCGCTATGCGAAGCCGGATTTCGTCGACGGCCTGATCAATGGGCTGTTGGTCGCGGATCTGCTGACCCGGCTGCCCGATTCGCAGCGCGAGGCGGTGGTCGAGGTGATCTTGCGCGATCGCGCGTATCAGGACGTGGCCGACGATATCGGCGTTCCCGTGGGCACGGTGAAGACTCGGGTGCACTACGCGCTGCGTTCCCTGCGCCGTTTGCCACTTGGTGCCTGAGTAGTCGCGGCACGTCCCCGCTGTAGTGCTGGTCAACACTTCGTTTTGTGCCTTGATCAGGCATGATCGCTCTCAATAATGATTACATTTCGGTAACGCGCCTTGCTTTGCTGATGTTCACGTTGCAAGAGTGAACTACTGGGTTTGGTGTTACTAATGGGAAGGGAGGGGTGCTCCGTTTCGGGGCGCCGACCGACATGAAGCCAAGCATCATCAGGGCCGGTTTGTGCTCCGCCGTTACGGCCGCGGCTGTAGTGACAGTCTCCGGGCTCGTCCCGGCCGCCGCGGTCCCCGATCCGGCGTCACCGGAAATGGCCACGAAGCTCGCAGGCAGGACGGTATTCCTCGACCCCGGCCATCAGGGGGCCAACCACTCCGAGAACCTGTCCCGGCAGGTGAACGACGGTCGCGGCGGCACCAAGGACTGCCAGACCACCGGTATGACCTCGCTCAACGGCGTGCCGGAGCACACCATCAACTGGAATGTCGCACAGCTGGTCAAGACCTCCTTGGAGAGTCTCGGTGCGAAGGTGGTGCTCAGCCGTGCCGACGATTCCGGCTGGGGCGGTTGCGTCGACGAGCGAGCGGAGGCCGCGAACCGCTCCGGCGCCGACGTGGCCGTGAGCATCCACGCCGATAGTGCGCCCGAGCAGTTCCGCGGGTTCCATATGATCGTGCCGCAGTTGCCGGTGCTCGATAACAAGGTCGATCAGGTTCAGTCCGGGCGGGGTCTGGTGGCCACGAAGTCGGTGCGCGACGCGTATACCAAGGAAGGCTTCCCGTCGGCGAACTACGCCGGTGTGCAGGACGGCCTGCAGACGCGGGCGGATATCGCGGGTCCGGCGCTGACTGCTGTGCCCGACGTATTCATCGAAATGGGCAACGGCGCCAATGCGGAAGACGCGGCGCAGCTCGAGAGCTCGGATGGGCAGCTGAAGCACGCGATCACGATTACCACCGGTCTGGTCGGGTATCTGCTCGGTGCGTCGTCGCCGGTCGGCCAGTCGGGCTCTGCCTCCGACCGTCCGGCCGCGGCCTTGCGGAACGACCCGCAGGTTCCGGCGGAGCCGCAGATGACCGCTGCGCCGCTGACTGTGCCGCAGGCTCAGCCGAGCCCGCAGCCGACCGTGCCGCAGGTTCAGCCGCTCCCGCAGCCGACCGCGCCGCAGGTTCAGCCGCTCCCGCAGCCGACCGCGCCGCAGGTTCAGCCGCTCCCGCAGCCGACCGCGCCGCAGGCTCAGCCGGCTCCCACCCCGAACACATCGCAGGCCGTTCCGGGTACGTCGAGTTCACCTCGGTCGCAGGCACTTCCGCAGTCGCAGACGTCGCCTCGGTCGCCGGGGCAGACGGCACCCAGCACTGAAGGCTCGTCGAGTGGCGTGGTCGGCACGGTGATGGCGATGCTGCTGCCGTTGGCGAAGTCGCTCGGCGTGGACAACACGATGATCACCTCGGAAATGATCAACCTTGCCTACACCTTGGCCAGTACGCTGCTCGGCCCGGCCAAGTAGTACCTGCACTACTGCCAATAAACGTCACCACCGTGTGCGGCGCGCCCCGATAACTTGGGGCGCGCCGTGCCGTAACCGGCGTGTGGTCGCATCCGATGTTCCGGATATATCCATCCGGAGTGGAGGGTGCTGTGCGCCGTCATCTGAAAACCTTTGCGGGGTACGCGATTACGGCCGTGGTGCTGTCAGTGGGCATCGCGATCCCCGGTGCCGCCCATGCCGAACCGGCGCACTGTGCGACCACCGACGGGCGAAAGCCGCAGACCGCGACCCCGGCGGAAGTGGGGCTCGACGCACCCGCACTGGATCAGGCGATGGCGCTGGCATCAGACCCGAGCCGACTCAATGTTCAGGTGTTTCGGAACAATTGCTTGATCGCCACCGGTCCGAGGAACGAGCAGACCGGCGGCGTCGCGTGGAATCTGTGGAGCGGCACCAAGAGTGTCGTATCAATGGTCGCGGGGATCGCGGTCGATGAAGGGCTACTGGATCTCGACAAGCCGATCGACGCCTATCTTCCGGCCGGGCTCGGTGACGCCGCGCATCGCTCGATCACCGTCCGGAATCTGCTCACCGAGTCATCCGGACTGCGGGTCGCGGTCGCGTCGGAGGGAATTACCGGACTGGTGCAATTCGACCCGAACGTGGTGGCGCAGGCGCTGGCCATGCCGATCGAAGCGCCGCAGGGCACCAATTGGCGCTACAGCCAGCGAGTGGTGGATCTCGTCGTCTACGTCGTGCAGCAGGCCGTCGGCGATGACTTCCAGTCATACACCCAGCGGAAGCTGTTCGACCCGTTGGGGATACCGCGAACCGACTACCACTGGGCCCGTGACAGAAGCGGCAACACCTATGGACACGCGCACCTGGTGCTGCCGCCGGACGATTTCGCCAAGCTCGGACTGTTGGTCGCCAACCACGGCAGCTGGAACGGAAACACAATCATCTCGACCGAATACCTCGCACAGGCGACCCGGCCGTCGGCGACCAATCCGTGTTACGGATTCCTCTTCGTGGTCAACGGGCCCGATTGCGCTTCGGAATTCCCCGGCCTGCCGTCGGACGCGGTGAGAATTTCGGGAATGATGCGCCAGGACAGCTTCATCGTGCCGAGCCTCGGATTGGTGGTCAATTGGACCGGCGTGACGGTTCCTGGCAGCGCCCCGAGCTTCCCACACGACGTGCTACGCGCCATCACCGCCGCCTTCCGCGACCCGACGCAACCCGACGCGGGCCCCTACGTGCCGCAATCCGATGTCAGCCTGGCCGATCCGATGATCTCGAATCCCGATGCCACCCTCGGTGCTCTCGGCTTCGGCCCGTGGGCTTACCCCGGCTGCGACGCGCTCGCCTGCCTCGGCAGGCCCATGGCGCCTCCATTCGGAAATTGGCCACCGGGCTGCTTCATCGTGGGATGTCTCGGCCCGGATCCCGCGACACCAGGCATCCGCTAACCGGACACTGTGCACAGCACTTCGGTAGCAGGTCCGGTCCAGAGCAGGGTGACGGCCTGTCGGGCACGCGATCTCGTGACGGACATCGGAAGGGGCGGACGAGGCTGACCCACTCACTCGAAAGTGGGCGAGGAGGGGGCGCGAATACCCGCCGTAGTAGGCGCGGCAAAATGGCACGGTGGCCGACCGGATTCCAGTTCTGATCGTCGCCGGGTTTCTCGGGTCCGGGAAGACGACGTTGCTCAATCACCTGCTGCGCAACAGTCGCGGTACGCGCGTCGGCGTGGTTGTCAACGATTTCGGGGCCATCAATATCGATTCGATGCTGGTAGCCGGGCAGGTCGACGCGATGGTGTCACTCGGCAATGGCTGTGTGTGCTGTGCGGTGGACGTCACCGAGTTGGATGAGTTGTTCGATCGGCTCGCCGACCCGCGCGCGCGGATCGACGTCATTGTGGTGGAGGCCAGTGGCCTCGCCGAACCGCGCAACCTGATTCGGATGGTGGTAGGCAGCGATAATCCGCGCATCCGCTACGGCGGTCTGGTCGAGGTGGTCGACGCCGAGCTGTTCCCGGCCAGCCGCGAACGACATCCCGAGCTGGCCACGCATTTGCGGATGGCGGATCTGGTGGTGCTCAACAAGGTTGATCGAGCGCCGTCTGCGGACCTGGACCGCTTGCGCCGAGAAATCACCGAGCTGATCGGGCAGGTACCGGTTTACGCGACCACGCACGGGCGCATCGACCCGGGACTGCTGTTCGATGAGCCGCTGCGCGAAAAGCCAAGGGTCGCCGAGCAATTGAGTTTCGATGTGCTACTGCTCGACCATGATCACCACGATCATCACCACCTGCACGATGATTACACCACCGTCTCCTTCACCAGCGAACAGGAGTTGGATCCACGGCTGCTGATCGGATTTCTGGAAGACCCGCCACCCGGACTGTTCCGCGCCAAAGGGTTCGCGGCCTTCGGTGTCGCGGAGGAACGCCGGAAGTTCGTGCTGCATATGGTCGGCCACCACATCGCATTCGAACCCCGTGCGTGGCGGCGCGGCGAACCACGCACCACCCAGCTGGTTCTCATCGGCGCCGGACTTCCCATCGACTCGGCACTACAACGCCTGCATGCCGCGGTGCACACGGAAACCGAACCGCTCGATCCCAAAACCATGCTCGGTGTCTGGCGCTACATCCCGCACTGACGAAAAGAAGTTGGCGCGTTCGCCACGAAGCTGGCGCGTTCGGTCCTTGCCGGTAGCGGTCCGCCGACGCGAGACTGGCTGATGTGCCAGCCGCGTCGGCACCCGTATGCATTGGAGCGAGACGGCCCGCGCGGCGTCGGTTCGACTGCAGCGGAACGTAATCGACCGTATCGCCTCTGCGACCGATTGGAGAGTTCGGTGTTCGAGACTCTGGAGAGTGCTACCGCATACGTAATCGCCGCGCTGGAGGCCAAGGGCACCGCGACGCGTGAGGACTTCGACGTACCCGCCATCGTGGCCGCGTCTCACAATATCGTTGGCAGCTGGGACTTCCGTGCGATCGAGAACGAGACGTTCTGGCGCATCGCCGCCAGCTACCTCAAGGCATAGACCGCCTTACGCGGGCTGGTCGGAGCGATGCATATTCGATGTGACAGACCAGCGGCGAGCCGCCCTGCGCATCGACGCCGCGTCCGCGTAGCCGAGAAGTTCGGCCTGCCGCGATCTACTCAACGTGCCCTCGACCTGAGCAAGCCGAGCGTTGCGCGCCCGAGTCAACTCCTGCCGCCACGTCGTGCCCGATTCCATCAGCCTGCGCTGCAGCGTCCGCGAACTGGTGGCCAGCCTGCGTGCCACTCGATCCAGCGACACCTCGCCGTCGGACAGTGCCTCGGCCACGGCTGCCGCGACCCGATCGGGCCAGGCGTTCGCGAGCGGTGGTGGGGGTTGGAGTGCCTCGGCCAGTGGCCGCAATACTCCGGCGAGTACCGGGTCGCTGCTGGTCAGGGGCAGGTCCATATCGGAAGCGCGGAACGTTATCGCGTCCACCGGGCAGTCGAATTCGATTGCGGCGGTGCCGAATACCTCACGGAATGCGTGCAGCTCGCGCGGCGCCCGCTGTCGCAGCGATACCCGCAGCGGGACCACCGGATGGTCGATGACCCGGCGTGCCCGGCTGAGCACCGCGCACAACCCCCACAACTGCGTCAGGTCCCGGCCGCGTCCCTCACCGGTGATCATGTCGAGGTAGAGGGTGACTTCCGCGTCGTTCTCCGTGATGAGTTCGAAGCGATGATTGGTGGTGACGGCGCTGACGTAGGGGCCGCAGGTCGCCAGGCCCGCCCCCAGTGTCGGTGCGGTGGAGAACAGGTAGTCGTAGAGGCCGAGGCTGGTCATTTGGTAGCGCCGCGCCACATTGAGCGCGACATTCGGATCGGCGAGCCCGTGTTCACCGAGTTCCCAAAGCCGCGTAAAGGTGGAACTCGGCAGATGCACGTCATCGACCGCCATCGTCCATTCGGGCACACCCGTCTCGCGAATCAACCGATCCCGATCCAGCCCGGCCGCGGCGAGCTGGGAGATCACGAATCTGTGCAGCAATACCTGATCGGTGCCCATGGTGTCCTCCTATCGCTTGGGTGGACGAGTTTCGTTGCGCCAGAACGCTATAGCGCCGAGGTGTTGATTCGCTATCGGAACCACGTGACGATGCGATAAACGCCGGGCGCGGTGTCAGCCGCAGGCATTCACCCATTCGGAAGGCCCGTCGGTGAACAGTTGCCGCTTCCAGATCGGGACCTCATGTTTTATCCGGTCCACCAACTCCGCGCAGGCCGCGAAGGCTTCGGCGCGGTGCGGGGCGGCGACCGCGACGACGATGGCGAGATCGCCGATGGTCAACGGTCCTATACGGTGCACAGCCGCGACCGGCAATCCCGACACGGCGGCTGACTCGGCGCAACATGTGCGCAGAAACTGCTCGGCTCTAGGATGCGCCGAGTACTCCAACGCGGAAACCGCCTGCCCACCGTCGTGATTGCGCACCTTGCCGGTGAACACCACGACCGCGCCGTGCTCTGGGCCACTCACCGCGGCCTCGACTTCGGCCGGATCCAGGGGCTGGTCGCTGATTCGCGCCAGCCGCACGATCGCCTCATCACTCATGGTTGCCGCCTCCGGCTACTTGCGCGAGCAGATGATCCAGGAGCGGTTCGAGGACGGTCATGCCGTCCTTCACCCCACCGGGAGAACCGGGCAGGTTCACGATCACCGTTCGGCCCGCCAAACCCGCGACACCACGACTGAGTGCGGCGAGCGGGAACTTCGCGGTGCCACGTTGCCGGACCGCCTCGGCGACCCCGGGGAGTTCGCGATCGATGACGGCCAGTGTTGCTTCCGGGGTCGAGTCGGTGGGGGACGCGCCGGTACCCCCGGTCGTGATGATCAATGCGGGTGCTAGGCGAAGCGCATCGGCCAAACCGATGGCGATCTCGGCGTCGGCGTACACCAGCGGGCCACGCACGGCGAAGCCGAGTCCGCCGAGCCAGTCCGCGAGAACAGGTCCGGTGGTGTCGGTCCTGGTGCCCGCCGCCGCGCCGGTCGAGGCGACCAGCACCACGCCCGATTTTGTTTGCGTGTCCGAAACGTGCTGCTGCGCTGAATATTTCGCGTCGTCTTGCACGGTTTCGGTGACATCGTCCGAGGTGTCGGCACTCGAAGCCGCGGTGATCGCGTCGGCGGATCCGGTCGCGGGGCGCTCCCAATGTCCGTGCTTTCCACCATCTTTGGTGAGCAAACGCACGCCGTTCAGCGTCGCGGCGGGGTCGACGGCCTTCACCATGTCGTGCAAGGTGAGTCCGGCGACGGCGACCGCGGTGAGCGCTTCCATCTCGACACCGGTGGGGCCCTTGGTTTTCGCGGTGGCCGCGATGATGATGGCGGTACCGGTGAAATCGAACTCCACCCGCACCGACGACAGCGCGAGTTGATGGCAGAGTGGAATGAGTTCCGAGGTCTTCTTCGCGCCTGCGATGCCCGCGATCCTCGCGGTGGACAGCACATCGGCCTTCGGCATGCCATCGGCGCGTACCAGTGCGACTACCTCGGCGGTGGTCTGCAGTTCCCCGGTCGCGACGGCGATCCGGGTGGTGTCTGCCTTCGCGCTCACATCGACCATGCGGGCACGACCCTCGTGGTCGACATGGGACAAATCACTCATGATGTCCACACTCGCACAGCCGTGTCCGAGCCGGTGCGCCAGACCTCCATGGACTCGAGCGCAGGCGGGCGGCGGTCGACATCGGCTGGAACACCGTGGTTCATCGGCTCGGCGCCGCGGATAGGGAACGGACGAGAACGGTCGCACCCGCCGGGATGGCGGTGCTCGTGGCGGGAAGGTCGATCAGTACATCGGCCCACGCCATCCCGGCAATCAGGTGTGAACCCGGGCCGGACGCCGCCGTCACGCCCGCGTGGGTGACCCGGCCACGCAGGAACTGGCGTCGACCGGCCGGTGACTTCACCGGCTCCAGCAGCGGCAACTCCCAAGTCTCGATCTCGGGCAGTCCGGCGAGGCGGCGCAGCAGCGGCCGGGCGAATACCTCGAACGACACGATGGTGCTGACCGGGTTGCCGGGAAAGCTCAGCACCGGAACTCCGTCGACAACGGTCAGGCCCTGTGGCCCGCCGGGTTGCACCGCGACCGAGCCGAACTGCCCGCCCAGCGGTTGTAATACCTCCTTGACCACCTCGAAGTCGCCCTTGGACACGCCACCGGAGGTGAAGACGACATCGGCGGATTCCGTTGCCGCATGGAGCAATCGGTGGAATTCGCCGGGATCGTCGGTGCTGTGCTCGACCCCGGCGACCAGCACACCGTTCGCGGTGAGTGCTGCGGCCAGCGCGATGCCGTTCGAGTTGTAGATCTGTCCCGGCCGTAGCGTCGAGCCCGCGGGAACGAGTTCGTCGCCGGTGGTGAGGATGGCCGCACGAATGGGTCGTGATACCGGTACTTCGGCCACCCCGACCGCGGCGAGTGCGGCGATGTGCCGGGGCGCGAGCCGGGTTCCGGCCGAAACCAGCAACTCACCCGTGCGCACGTCGGTCCCCGCTTCGCGCACGAATTCGCCTGCGCTACGGCCACGTTCGATCGTCACCGCGACGCTGTCGGAATGCGCGTCCTCCACCGGCACTACACAATCCGCGCCAGGCGGTATCGGTGCGCCCGTCATGACCTTCATCGCGGCGCCATCCGGCAGCGGTGTCGTCCCCGGGTTGCCCGCCGCGACAACACCGGCCAGTGGCAGCGTCACCGGGGCGACCACCACGGAGGCGGCGCGCACCGCGTACCCGTCCATGGCGGAGTTACGGAAGACCGGCAGATCGACCGGTGCGTGGACGTCTTCGGCGAGTTGCCTGCCGAGCGCGGCGGGTACCGCGGCGGATTCGGCCGGACGTGCCGCCAACGGCCGCAGCAGCTGTTGGATTGCGTCCCGGTGGTCGTCGACGGACCGAACCTGGGATGTGGCGGGCCGAGAGGTCATGCGGCCAGCCTAATAGCCGTGCTGCCACGGTTGGCTCGGACGAAGGTACGGCTCGCGACCGGCAAAGCGTGTCGGTTGTTGTCGATGGCGACGAGGACTGATGGCGACGAGGACTCATGCGGCGGCAACTTGTCATAATGGATCCGTGACGCTGGTCCAGATGGGGATTCCCGCCGTGCGGTCTGGGCGCCCATCGCTCGATGGACGCCCCGATACGCCGTTCTTGGTGGACCGATTCGGCCGCACGGCCCGTGATCTGCGCGTGTCGATAACCGAGAAATGTTCGTTGCGCTGCACCTATTGCATGCCCGAGGAGGGGCTGCCCGCGATCCCCACGCAGGAGTTGCTGACCGTCGATGAGATCGTGCGGCTCGTCGTGCTCGCGGTGCGCGAACTCGGGGTGCGCGAGGTGCGCTTCACCGGTGGCGAGCCGTTGCTACGGCGTGATCTGGAACGGATCATCGCGGGCTGTCATGAGCACGTGCCCGAGGTGCCGCTGGCCATGACGACCAACGGCGTCGGCCTCGCCCATCGCGCCCGTGGCCTCGCCGCGGCCGGGCTGAGCCGGGTCAACGTGTCGCTCGACACCGTGGATCGACTCGGCTTCGCACACCTGACTCGCCGTGATCGCCTCGACTCGGTCTTCGCGGGCATTCGCGCCGCGCGCGACGCCGGCTTGGCGCCGATGAAGGTGAACGCCGTGCTGATGCGCGAAACCCTGTCCGGCGCAGCCGATCTGCTGCGCTGGTGTCTGGACGAGGACTGCGAGTTGCGGTTCATCGAAGAGATGCCGCTCGACGCCGACCACGAATGGGCGCGCGCGAACATGGTCACCGCGGCCGAATTGCTCGAGGTGCTAGGCGCGCGTTTCGAACTCACCGAGGCCGGTCGACCGGACCCATCGGCCCCCGCCGAGACCTGGCTGGTTGACAGTGGCCCGGCGACGGTCGGCATCATCGCCACCGTCACCCGAAAATTCTGTGACAGCTGTGATCGCACCCGCCTGACCGCCGATGGCATGCTCCGTTCGTGCCTGTTCAGCGATCAGGAATTCGATGTACGCCAGGCGCTGCGCTCGGGCGCGGACGACGCGGATATCGCCGATATCTGGCGTGGCGCCATGTGGAATAAGTGGGCGGGTCACGGCATCGACGCCGCGGGCTTCGTCCCGCCGGAGCGGTCAATGGGAGCAATCGGTGGTTGAGATCCGCTACTTCGCCGCGATTGCCGACGCAGTCGGCAAGGACCGCGAGTCCCTGGACCTGCCCGCCGGCGCCACTGTCGCGGACCTGCGCACCACGCTCGCCGAATCCTACGGCCCCGACCTGGAGAAAATGCTGGCCGTCTGCGCCTACCTGATCGGCGACGAACTCACCCGCGACCCGACCGCGACCCTCACTGCGCGAGTGGACGTGCTGCCACCCTTCGCGGGCGGCTGACCTACCCGCGGCAGTGCGTGGAGAGCCGAAAAGCGTTCAGCTCCACCAAGTGTCGAGAGGAGTGACCGGCACCGCACGCTTGTGCCGCGTGTTCCGGTAGGTGGCCTCCAACTTCGTGGTGACCTCCGGCGTGACGTCCTTGCCTTCCAGGTAGTCATCGATCTCGCTGTAGCGCAGGCCGAGGGCTTCTTCGTCCGGTAGGGCCGGGCGGTCGTCCTCCAGGTCGGCGGTGGGAACCTTGGACCAGATACTGGACGGCGCACCGAGTTCCTGTAGTAGGGCCGCGCCCTGGCGCTTGGTCAGGCCGGTGAGTGGGGTGAGGTCGACGCCACCGTCGCCGTATTTGGTGAAGAATCCGGTTACCGCCTCCGCGGCGTGATCGGTGCCGACGACGAGCAGGTTTTCCTGCCCAGCGATGGCGTACTGGATCACCATGCGCTCGCGAGCCTTGATATTGCCGCGAACGAAGTCGCGCAGATCCGGCACATCGAGGCTGCGCGCGGTCTCGGCGGCAACCGCGTTGGCGCCCGGCCGGACGTTCACCGCCACCGAGCGGTCGGGTTGTACGAACTTCATCGCGATCCTGGCATCGACCTCGTCTGCCTGCACACCATAGGGCAGGCGCACCGCGATGAACTTGGCGTCGGTATTCTCGGCGCGCAGTTCCTCGGCGGCCAACTGACACAGTCGCCCGGCGAGCGCACTGTCCTGGCCGCCGCTGATCCCGAGGACGAATCCGGTTGCGGGAGTGGCGCGCAGGTAGTCCTTGAGGAACTCGACGCGGCGGCGCACCTCGAGCTTCGGTTCGATACTGGGTTGAACGCCGAGTTCGGCAATGATCTGTTCACGCAAGGACTGCATGGCAACTCACTGTACTGGCGAAGTCGGCGTGACTACACGCCGAACGAGAGCCTCCCAGTTGTCGCCGATTTGCTCACGGCGGTATCCGAGTACGTGCATCTGGTGCATGACCAACGCCGCCCCGAGCGCGGCCAGCAGGGTATCGGCGACAAGCGGAATCTCGCCGGTCACCTCCGCCTGCCGCAGCAGCATCGATACGTGCGTCTTCAGCAGCAGGTAGGGAGGTTCGGCGTAGCGGTCCCTGGCGGTGCCGATCTCGGCGGCGCGATGCAGTTCGCCCTCGACCTCGATATCGAGCAGCCTGGCCCGGCCGAAGGCGACCAGGCGTTGTACCGGCGGTGCGCCCGGCCCCAGCGGCGGCGGCCCGAACATAAAGCCCTCTTGGTACTTGTGTTCGGAATGGTCGAGCAGCGCTGTCAGCAGCCCGGCCCGGCTGCCGAACCGGCGGAATACAGTGCCTTTCCCGACACCGGCTCGCTTGGCCAGCGCGTCCATGGTGAGACCGTCGACGCCTTGTTCGCGCACCAATTGTTGCGCCGCGTCCAGCAGTAATCGCCGGTTGCGCGCGGCGTCAGCGCGTTCGGCGGGTTCGACGAATCCGGGCAGTGGCGCGCCGACGCCGAGCAGCGATCGTTTGGGCAGCGGTTCGTCCGACCGGGTCGTGTCGTAGCTCACAGGGATCTCGCCGTCTCGGGGAATTAAATCGGACCTTAGTCCGGTTGGTGTGTCATGGAAGTTCGGGACACCACATTCAGTACACCAGGAGTCGTTATGAGTCAGACCCGCATCCTCGCGCTCGTCGGTAGCCTTCGGGCCGCGTCCATTAATCGCCAGCTCGCCGAGGCCGCGGCGCAGACCGCGCCCGAAGGTGTCGAGGTCGCCATTTATGAGGGCCTCGGCGAGATTCCGTTCTACAACGAAGATCTCGACATTCCCGGTGCGGTGCCGGCCGCGGCTCAGGCGTTGCGTGACGCGGTCGCGGCGTCCGATGGCCTGCTGCTGGTGACCCCGGAATACAACGGAACCCTGTCGGCCGTGCTCAAGAACGCCATCGACTGGACATCCCGTCCGTATGGCACCGGTGCGCTGCAGGACCGACCGGTCGCGGTGGTGAGCGGTTCGATCAGTGCGAACGCGGCGCAGTGGGCGCACGGTGACGCGGTCAAGGCGCTGGGTGTCGCGGGCGCCAAGGTTGTCGAATCCGCACACCTGCACTTCGGCACGTTCGGTCAGCGTTTCGGTGAGGTGCATCCGCGTGAGGATGTCGAGGCGCTGACCCAGCTGGCTGCCACAGTGCACAAGCTGGTCGAGGCATCGCGCGGCGAATTGGTGTCGGCGTGAGCTCGACGCGCTGACCGGTGACCGTCCGACGGGCCGTCCGCACTCTGCTCGATCGGAGTGCGGACGGCCCGTTTTTGTGTGCGTCGCGGGGTTTGCTGGAAGAGAGCCGCTGCGCGAAATTGTGATCCATGACACGGTCGTGTCGGCTTGCGAATCGAGCGTCCTGGTACTTACCGCGTCGGAATTTCATCTTTGTGGTTCGCAACATGTCGTGTTGTATGAATCTGTCGGCCACTAGGTGTAGTGTCTGTCGTACTGGAAGACGATCTGAAGCTCGAGGCGAAACGCATCGGTGCGAACCGGCTGAGCAGGGCATTCGGGATCGGATCCAGGAGTTTGCGCAGCGTACGTCGGAGCATGCATCGCAAGCGACTGCTCACAGTCGCTCGAAACAACACTGCATACGGATCACAGGCTGTGGATCAGGCATAGGAGAGAGGGACTCAATGACCATCACCGTGTACACCAAGCCCGCTTGCGTCCAGTGCAACGCGACCTACAAGGCCCTCGACAAGGTCGGGGTCGATTACGAGGTCATCGATATCTCCGAGAACGACGAGGCGCGTGACTATGTCATGGCGCTGGGCTACCTGCAGGCGCCGGTTATCGTGGCCGGCGAGGATCACTGGTCCGGCTTCCGGCCCGACCGCATCAAGTCGCTCGCCACTGTCGCGGCCTGAGCCGCGTAGTTCGTTTCCGTTCATCCGAATGATGGAAGAAGGGAGCCGGCCATGTCCGAAACGGCAGCGCTGGTTTACTTCTCCAGCGCCTCGGAGAACACGCATCGCTTCGTCGAGAAGCTGGGTATCCCGGCGACTCGCATACCACTGCACTCCGCCGATTCGCTGCGCGTAGACGAGCCCTACGTGCTGATCGTCCCCACCTACGGGGGCGGTCGGCACGTTCTGGGTGGAAATAGATCCGACAAGGATTTCGTGCCTCGGCAAGTCGCCAAGTTCCTCAACGATCCGCACAATCGCGCCCTGCTGCGCGGTGTCGTCGCGGCGGGCAACACGAACTTCGGCGATACGTACTGCTATGCGGGAGAGGTGATCTCGCGCAAATGCGGGGTGCCGTACCTATATCGCTTCGAACTCATGGGAACTGCTGAGGACGTCGAGCGCGTCCGAGAGGGATTGGGATTGTTTTGGCAACAGCAACGACAGCACCGACCGGTAAAACGGCTCGCCTAGAGCAAACCACGGTTCGCGGAGCCGAGGCAGGCGAGGTCATGGACTATCACGCCCTCAACGCGATGCTGAACTTGTACGGTCCGAACGGCGAGATCCAGTTCGACAAGGACCGCGAGGCCGCACACCAATACTTCCTGCAGCACGTCAACCAGAACACGGTCTTCTTCCACAACCTGGACGAGAAGCTGGACTACCTGGTCAACGAAAACTATTACGAGGCCGAGGTTCTCGACCAGTACGGCCGCGGGTTCATCAAGCAGCTGTTCCAGCAGGCCTACGCTAAGAAGTTCCGTTTCCCCACCTTCCTCGGCGCGTTCAAGTACTACACCTCCTACACCCTCAAGACCTTCGACGGGAAGCGTTACCTGGAGCGGTTCGAGGACCGGGTCTGCATGGTGGCGCTGACTCTCGCGGCCGGAGACGAGGTACTCGCGAGCAAGCTGGTTGACGAGATCATCGACGGCCGCTTCCAGCCGGCCACCCCGACCTTTCTGAACTCGGGCAAGAAGCAGCGCGGCGAGCCGGTGTCATGCTTCCTTTTACGCATCGAGGACAATATGGAGTCCATCGGGCGGTCCATCAATTCCGCGCTGCAGTTGTCCAAGCGTGGTGGCGGAGTCGCGTTGCTGCTCAGCAACATTCGTGAGCACGGTGCGCCGATCAAGAAGATCGAGAACCAGTCCTCGGGTGTCATTCCGATCATGAAGCTGCTGGAGGATTCGTTCTCCTATGCCAACCAGCTCGGTGCGCGTCAGGGTGCGGGCGCGGTGTATCTGCACGCGCACCATCCCGATATTTACCGGTTCCTGGATACCAAGCGGGAGAACGCGGACGAGAAGATCCGCATCAAGACCCTCTCACTGGGTGTGGTGATCCCGGACATCACCTTCGAGCTGGCGAAGAAGAACGAGGACATGTACCTGTTCTCGCCGTACGACGTGGAACGCATCTACGGCAAGTCCTTCGCCGATATCGACGTCACCGAGAAGTACTACGAGATGGTCGACGACAAGCGGATCCGCAAGTCGAAGATCAAGGCGCGCGAGTTCTTCCAGACCGTCGCCGAGCTGCAGTTCGAATCCGGCTACCCCTACATCATGTTCGAGGACACGGTGAACCGGGCCAACCCGATCGCGGGCAAGATCACCCACTCGAACCTGTGCTCGGAGATCCTGCAGGTTTCCACGCCGTCGCTGTTCAACGATGATCTGTCCTATGCCAAGGTGGGCAAGGATATTTCGTGCAACCTCGGCTCGCTGAACATCGCCAAGACGATGGATTCACCCGATTTCGCGCAGACCATCGAGACCTCGATCCGGGCGCTGACCGCGGTGTCGGATCAGACGCACATCTACTCGGTGCCATCGATCGAGCAGGGCAACAACGAGTCTCACGCCATCGGCCTCGGCCAGATGAACCTGCACGGGTATCTGGCCCGCGAGCGGGTTCACTACGGTTCCGACGAGGGCGTCGACTTCACCAACATCTACTTCTATACGGTTGTCTACCATGCGATTCGGGCATCGAACCTGATCGCGAAAGAGCGCGGCAGCTACTTCGGTGGCTTCCCTGAATCCAAGTACGCCAGCGGCGAGTACTTCGACAAGTACACCGAGCAGGTGTGGGAGCCGAAAACCGAACGCGTGGCGCGGATCTTCGCCGATGCGGGCGTGCACATTCCGACCCAGGACGATTGGCGTGAGCTGAAATCCTCGGTGATGGAGCATGGCATCTACAACCAGAACCTGCAGGCGGTGCCGCCAACCGGTTCGATCTCCTACATCAACCACTCCACCAGTTCCATCCACCCGGTGGCGTCGAAGATCGAGATCCGCAAGGAAGGCAAGATCGGCCGCGTCTACTACCCGGCGCCCTACCTCGACAACGACAACCTCGAGTACTACGACGACGCGTACGAGATCGGTTACGAGAAGATCATCGACACCTACGCCGCGGCCACCCAGCATGTGGACCAGGGCCTGTCGCTGACGCTGTTCTTCAAGGACACGGCCTCCACCCGTGACCTGAACCGTGCGCAGATCTACGCCTGGCGCAAGGGCATCAAGACGCTCTACTACATCCGCCTGCGCCAAATGGCTTTGGAGGGAACCGAAGTCGAGGGTTGCGTTTCCTGCATGCTGTAGGCATGTTGCCGAGGGCGGTCTCCGTTGCGGAGGCCGCCCTTTTGCCGCGGTAACCAGGCTCCGATCGTCAGATCATCGCTGCGACCCGAAAGGGGATGTCCGGCGCGACGGAAGGCTGGTTATCGAGGGTTGTCAGTTCGATGCCGGAGGTGTCGTAGGCCGGCTCCGGAAATTGAAGATTGCGTAGCTCAGGCCGAGATCGCGGACCCGCGAGAGCTTTTCGCTGATCTGCTCGGGGGTGCCGACGGCGGCGCTGGTGCCGAAGAGGTCGCGTCCGCACCGCCGGGGTAATAGCTCGATGCCACGTGCGTCCAGCTGAGGTCACTGGGTGCCAGGTGGGCGGTGGTGCGGTTGTCCAGCCCGAGGCGACGAATGGCCGGCTGACGGCCGTGCGGACAAGGCGATCCACTGCGCCGAGCTAGGGATCACGCACATGATCGATGATCGGCTGGAGGTGCACCGCGGACTGCGCGGGCTCGTCTCGCACCTGTATCTGTTCGGCGTTCAATCCGAACCTGTCCCGTCATGGGTGGATCACGTACCCACTTGGAGCGATACGGAATTCGCCATAACCGCCATGCTGCCGGGCGAACCAGGGGAGCGGTAGACCGAGTCGGGGCACGCGGGGCATTGCCTTTGTTCCGCCAGGCGCGATCTCCGAGGTGCAACGCCCGTTGCGTGGATCGCGTCTGGTCGGCTGTGGCACCAAATGCGTGTATCCTACACAGGGACGCAATCGTGTCCGTATCCGTTTTCTGCAGTGGCGTGGATGCCTGGATCCGCGGCAGCGACCATGAGGAGGTGGGGTTGCGATGCGCAGCGAACCTCCGAGTCGAAGGCCGCGCGGCGCCGCCCTCTCGCCCTCTTAGCTAGTTCGCGACAGCAGAGGCCGGCGCCCGCGGTGTGAATCACGCACTTTCTCATTCACTCCCGCTCTGCTGAGGATCTCCCATGTCGCAGACCGAAGTTATCGAAGCGCGTCCAACGCTGCCCGAGGCGTGCCCGGATGTACCTATGTCGGATGCTCCCATGCCCGAAGTATCGGCCCTGCCCGAGACTTCGACACCCGAGCTCTCGTTGCCGGAGGCGATCGACGCCCACCGCGTCGACGTCGCGCTCGAATGGCTCGACAATCACCCACCGCACGTGATCGCCGATCAACTCGCCAGGATGGATGCCGTCCAGGCCGGGCTGGCCTTCCGGCTGCTCGACAAGGATCTGGCGCTGGCGGTATTCGAGGAACTCGAGCCCGTGGACCAGCAGCAGATCCTGCAAGGTCTGCGCGACCACACCTTTCGTGAACTCGTCGAGGAAATGGCTCCCGACGACCGTGCCAGAATGCTGCGCGAGGCACCGGCCAAGGTCGCAAAGAAGGTACTCGCCGGGCTGAGCCCCCGCGAACGGCGGATGACCGCCGCATTGCTCGGCTACCCCGAGGGCTCGGTCGGGCTGTATATGACGCCGGAAGTTGTTGCGCTGCCACGCAATCTGACCGTCGCTGCCGCGCTCCAGACAGTGCGAACCAAGGGCGCAAATGCCGAAACCGTCTACACACTGCCCGTGGTCGACGCGGGCAGGCGACTCACCGGCATTGTGGAACTGCGAGAACTGGTATTGAGCCGGCCGGACACGATGGTCGCCGAACTCGTTGTCACCGAACCGGCTTTCGTGCGCGCCACCGACTCGGCGGAAAAGGCCGCCCGGCTGATGCGCGAGACCAACGACCTCAACCTGCCGGTCGTCGACAGCGAGGACCGCCTGGTCGGGCTGCTCACCATAGACGACGCGGTCGAGGTCATCGAGGCCGCCGACAGCGAGGATGTGGCCAAGCAGGCCGGCTCCGCACCATGGGCCGGGCACTATATGGCCGCCGGGGTGATCCAGCTCGCCCGCTACCGCGCACTGTGGTTGCTGCTGTTGCTGTTCGCGGCGACTCTGACCGTCAGCGTCACCGACTTCTTCGAAGGCACGCTCCAGCAGGCGGCGAACCTGGCACTGTTCATTCCGCTGCTGATCGGGGCGGGTGGCAATGCGGGCGCTCAGGCGGCCACCGCGTGTGTGCGCGCTCTCGCCGTTGGTGAGGTGCGCGGGTCGGATCTGTTGAAGGTGATCTGGCGTGAATGTCGCGTCGGCCTGGTCCTCGGCGCGATGCTCGCCACCGCGGGAGTGATCATCGGCGCACTGTTCGTCGACCCGGGCACAGCCCTGGTCGTCGGCATCACACTCGTGCTGATCTGTGGCTGGGCGGCAACCATCGGCGGCACAATGCCCTTGCTGGCCAAGCGTTTCCGCATCGATCCCGCAGTGGTTTCGGCACCCATGGTTACCACCCTCGTCGACGCCACCGGCCTGATCATCTACTTCACCACGGCCAAACTGGTTCTCGGCATCTGAACATCGAATCTGCTGTTGCCCAAGGGATCCCGTACCGCAGGACATTGAGCCAACCCGGTCGAGACGGCTAATCGCATTGCCTGGATCGGGGCGCCGGATCGGAGTTGCGGATTCTGCAAAAGACCAACGGGGACAATTAGTTTCGCAGTGTGATGGAGCATGCGTTCCTGCCGCCACCGGAAATGGTGGCGGCAGGATGTGCGATCAGAACTCCCAGTCTTCGTCTTCGGTATTGACCGCCTTGCCGATGACGTAGCTGGAGCCCGAGCCGGAGAAGAAGTCGTGGTTCTCGTCGGCGTTGGGGGACAGGGCCGAGAGGATGGCCGGGTTCACGTCGGTCTCGTCCTTGGGGAACAGGCTCTCGTAGCCGAGGTTCATCAGCGCCTTGTTGGCGTTGTAGCGCAGGAACTTCTTGACGTCCTCGGTGAGGCCGACCTCGTCGTAGAGGTCCTGGGTGTAGTCGACCTCGTTGTCGTAGAGCTCGAAGAGCAGCTCGAAGGTGTAGTTCTTCAGCTCGTCGCGCTCGGCCTGGCTGACCAGTTCCAGGCCCTTCTGGTACTTGTAGCCGATGTAGTAGCCGTGCACGGCTTCGTCGCGGATGATCAGCCGGATCAGGTCGGCGGTGTTGGTGAGCTTGGCCCGGGAGGACCAATACATCGGCAGGTAGAAGCCGGAGTAGAACAGGAAGCTCTCCAGCAGGGTGGAGGCCACCTTGCGCTTGAGCGGATCTTCGCCGTTGTAGTAGCCGAGCACGATCTCGGCTTTGCGCTGCAGGTTGCGGTTCTCCTCCGACCACCGGAACGCGTCGTCGATCTCGCGGGTGGAACACAGTGTGGAGAAGATGGAGCTGTAGCTCTTGGCGTGCACCGACTCCATGAACGCGATGTTGGTGTATACCGCCTCTTCGTGCGGGGTCAGCGCGTCCGGGATCAGGCTGACCGCGCCGACGGTGCCCTGTATGGTGTCCAGCAGCGTCAAGCCGGTGAACACCCGCATGGTCAATTGCTTCTCGTCGGCGGTGAGGGTGTTCCATGACGGAATGTCATTGGACACCGGTACCTTTTCGGGCAGCCAGAAGTTGCCGGTCAGTCGGTCCCAAACCTCGGCATCCTTCTCGTCGGGCACCCGATTCCAGTTGATCGCCGACACCCGATCGATCAGTTTCATTCTGCCTCCACGCCCTTCCCGAGCACGCTGCCGTCACGGAATCGCTACCTACTGAACACTACTCCTTGTGGGTAACAACTCCAGCCAGCACAACACCTTGTGTTGCAGCGGTGTATATCACCTTGGCGCAGATACGCCTATGACCACCGCGTGCGCGCCCCATTCTCCGTCATACGTCTCAGGACCGGCGCAGCGGTCCCAGCGCGTGTCGTTCGATCGCCGAGGGTTTGCCCACGGCCGGGTGCGATCGACGTCGTGGTCGACCGGGGCGAGACCGATGGGGGCGAAAAGCCGGCTCTGGCCCACTTTCGATGATTTCGTGGGTCAGTCCGCCAGGAGCACGCGGGCGCGCAGGAGGTCGAAGTTGGCTCGGCCGTACCCGGTTCGCTTGATCATCTTGATGCGGTTGACGTTGCCTTCGACCGCGCCGCTGCTCCAGTCGAGGGTGAGTCAGTGTTTGTCGAGGATGCTGCCGCGTTTGCCGACCTCGGTCAGCAACTGCTCGGCGGTGGCGGCTCTGGCTTGGCGGCGCACAGTCGTGCGGGTGAGGTGCAGCGTCCGGCTGATCGCGCACTACCCACGACCACGACCCGGGTCTATAGCCGGAGATGCTGTGCCCCAACGGGATCGACACGCCCAAGATCATCGAAAGGGCTGCCGCTGTATGAGCAGAGCAGCCCTCGCCGCTCGATACCCTGTGGATACGCGCTGCTCAACCGCAGTCTTCCGGTGTGTCACCAGTGGGCCGAGACGCGCAGGTACAGGATGGACATCCGGATCTCAGCTGGATGCGCAACAGCCTCTGACCTGGGCAAAACGGTGTCGGCCGAACAGCTGAGTACGCCGCCGGGGTCACTCAACCGGATCCATTGTTTGCGCCCGTTTCGAGGTCCACGTCTTTGTGGACCGCTATCGGCGTCGTTGCCGGGCGGCTCAGGCGTCAAGCGCCTAAACCTCGATCGGGCAATCCGGTCGGAACATGGACAGTGTGCAGTCCGGACCGACCTCTCGCGGGGCAAGGCCTGAATGTCTTCGCGGCTATGCCCCGGTCATCCGATTCCTCGCCACCCCAAAGGCAATTGGAGGTGACGATTTCGGATTTGGTCCACCATTTCGGCGTAGCCTTCACGGGCTTCACTCAGGTGAAACCATGCTTGGTGCCGCTTTTCCTCTTCCTTTGCATGCAGCACTGTCCACCATGCCTCGGCGTAGGTCATTGCGATGCGGCTGATCACCTCACCCAGCGAGTGCGTATGCTTGCGGGCGCTTTTCGTACGCGGTATGTGACGTACCGCCCACGCATTGATCTGAGTAATAACCTCATCGATTCCTGCGTGAACGTGCTCGCAAGGATTGCTTCGTGGCGACAGCTCCGGGTCGAGCTTGAAAGGTATCAATTCGGCGTGCAGATCGCCGAGCGTTCGCGCCCAACCAACAAGTGGCGTTCTATCGGTAGAGCGGCCCGAGATCGCCTGAATCAGATGTCCGGGCTCCAATAAAGGCACCGCCTTGTGCAAAGGCTGCACGGCCAGTTGCGGCTGAGCCGCTGGCAACGCATCGGCACCATCAGTGCGCCCAAAGTCGAGTACCAATGGCGAGGCTGGAGGTGCCGATGAGCCGACAGGGTCGTGTGAAACCCAGGTCATTGTGGCCTCTTCGGACTCGATAGTGAATGGACAGTGCACTCAGCATGCCAGCCGTACCGCAGCTACCGGAATCGGTAAGTTGACCGATATGTGCGCCAACGGGTGCACCGAGGTGCGGAATGTGGCACGCCCGTGTTCATCCGCGCTCGGTAGCCGCCGATCGGGGCGGTTCGGGGCGCGTGGTTTGCGTGCACCGCGCGGCCGACCAGTCAGCACCCGACGATCCGGCGGGCGTGATGGCAGTGGCGCGTTGGGATCCGCGGAAATCCAGCCGATCTTCTTTACGGACACGGCCACGATATGCCGGGCCGGCAGCTGCCGATGACCGGTGCGGTACCCGGCTCGGCTTGCCGCCGGATCTATGGAGCGGGTTCGCCGTCCGGTAAGCGCCACTCCGGATTGACCAGGCCGAAGCTCACCGCTTGAAGCGCAGCCCGCACGCGGTTGCTCACACCCAGCTTGCTCAAGATATGTTCGACATGGGTCGCGACGGTACGCCGACTGACGAAAAGCTGTTCGGCGATCTCGGCGTTGCTCAGACCGGCGGCCAGGTGCCGAAGGATTTCGGTCTCCCTGGGTGAGAGGGATGCCAAGATCAGTTTGCGTTGAGCGCTGACTATGCCCGCGCAGACAGTGCGAACCTGGGGAAGCAGGTCGAGTGCGTCGCCAGGAAGGCGGTCGTCCTCGAGGCTGACGTGCAGTGTTCCAATGCCTATGCCGGACGTGTCGAGAAGAGCCATCGACGTACCCTGCTTGAATCCGTGAGGAAGCAGGAATTCCTGCGCGGTCACAGTGGAGCGAAAGTCCGGCGTGTTGTCCCAGTGGAACACTGTCGACGTATAGCTGGGAATCGTTAGAAAGGCCGGATCCGCCGGAATGAATTGCTCCAATGCATGTTGGACTACGGCATCCGGGTATTGGGAGTTGAGGAAAAGTAGTTCCTTACCGCTGTGTGGGTGTTGGTATGTGACCAGCGCGGCAGCGTATGGCATGCGGCGCTGTAAACGGCCCAACACCACCTCGGCGCGCTCGGAAGGAGAGATCGGCTCGGCCAAGAAGACGGAGTCCTCCATTCTTTCCACCTCCTCGATACGGCTACGACTACCCCGTCAGGGATCGCGCATACCATAATGATATTGATATTGTCAATCTCTTCTGGGGGTGCTCAACATGCTGCGGTTGAACATCGGCTGTCGGCCCAACTGGGGCAGCGTGAATCCGGCCGATTCGGCGGCGACTGCAAGTTCACCGCAGGCCACCAGCTGGCAGCCTGCCGCGGTCGCCAGGCTGTGCACTCGCGCGAATGTCACGTGCCGCGCCGACTCGGTGGTGGACATCAGCTCGGTGCACAGCGTCAGCAGCTCGCGTACCCCAAGAGATGCATGACCAAAGCACGGCAAGGTCCCACCGAGGGCGTGAACACGAAAACTAAAATGCTGAAACGGCAAATATTCGGCAGAGCCGGCATCGACCCCCTTACACCGCCGCGTCCTGCTCACCGAATAGCGCACCCGTCACCGAAAGTGCGCCAGAGCCGAAAACCCTTGGCAGTTTCGAGGAACGCGGCGAACTGCTACGTATGCACGCAGCTGAGGCCATCGCCAAGTATCTGAACGACAACATCCCGCATTACCGACTGGCGACCGGCCAATATTATTGCGACGACTATGATTCCGCGATCGTCAGTATCGATGGCAGCGCGACGATGTCGGACATCAGTGCCTGCGCGAGGATGCTGGGAGGTCCGAAGCATCCAGTAGGGCGGCCCAAAGGTCCTCGCGCAGTGCGTCCCACAGATCGAGGTGGCCGGGGAAGGCTTCGCGAACTGTTGCGAGATCCGGTGGTGTCGCGTCGTCGAATAGCACCACATCCGGCGCGGTGGCCGGCAGTACTTTTCTGTCCGGCCAGCGGTAGGCGGGTGTGGCGTCGGCGCGATTCTGGATGCGCAGAATGTGTGCGCCGCTGCGCAGCAGTCGCCAGATGGCTACTTTGCGGCCATCGGGAGATTCGGTGGTGCGCAAACGGTCTCGGCGCATTACTGTGCCTCCTGGTTGGTGCGCCCGGTGCCGGGGGAGTGGGCACCCCGGCACCGAGACGGTTCGGTGGGCGCGGGTTGGTGCGCCCATTCGTGTATGGCGTGGGCGTAGCGTTCGACGATGTCGGCCGGTGGCCCGACGTAGGCGGTTGGTGGACCGGTATTCGGGTTTCGTTGCGGCAGTTCCAGTTCCACTGCTGGCGGTGTGTCGGCAGTCTGCGCCTGGTGGAGTCGGATGTCCGATGGCATGGAGTAAGGGTGTGCCGAGTGCCTACGTTCGGCGGGGCAACATGATGACCCAGGGAAACTTGTGTGAATCCCCTGATCGTGTTGTGCAACGCCCTATATAGTCGGCGCATTCTGCAACATGCAAGAACCTCAGAATGCAACGGGAGGGGAGCGCGTGATTGACAACAACGAACCGGTGGGCGCGGGCAGTACGTTGCCTCGTCGGCAGCTCGGCCGATACCTGAAGGAAGCACGCGAGGGTGCGGGACTCACTCTGGAACAGGCCGCCTCGCTCATGGAATGGAACAAGTCCACCCTGAGCCGCTTGGAGCGCGGCCTGACCGAAAAGGTCAGGGTCCGAGATGCTTTGGCGCTGTGCGAGAACTACGGTCTCGACCAGGAAAAGGCTGTTGCGATCAAAGAGTTGGCTGCACAGGCCCCGGCTCGATCGTGGTGGCGAAGCTATGGGGATGTTATTGCGGCGAAGTTCAATACATACGTTGGATTGGAAGGTGGTGCCAGCGAACTGGCGATCTTTCAGCCCTTGATCGTTCCCGGCATCTTGCAAACCGCTGACTACGCGAGAACCCTTGATAGGCAGTACTTTCCGAATGAGTCCCCCGAAGAGCTGGAACGTCGCGTAGCTCTCCGAATACAACGGCAACATAGTGCTACCCGCCAACGCCGGCCTGTCCGTCTCTCGGTCGTGTTGCACGAAGCCGTGTTGCGCACGGTTGTCGGCGGGCGGTGCGTCATGGCTGCCCAGTTGCGTCACATTGCCGATTTGAGCACTCGCGAGAACGTTCAGGTTCGCATCCTGCCATTCCGCGCAGGATTTCCTACCGGCATCGTGGTGTCACAGTTCATCGTCATGACGTTTCCCAAGGACAGCAGGGGTAAGCCTGTCGAACCAACCATCGTGTTTGCCGAGAGCTTCACCGGGGACGTCTATCTTGAAGAGCCAGAGGACGTGCGCCGATGTCAACAGACGTTCCAAACGCTACTGGCCGCGACGCTGGACCGTCGCCCAAGCCGTGACCTGATCAGAGAGATAGCAAGGGAGTATGACTGTGAACGTTGACTGGACCGGGGCGCAGTGGTACAAATCCAGCCACAGTTCCGGGGGGAGCGAATGCGTCGAGGTCGCGTTCCTTGCCGGCGGCATGGTCGGTGTTCGGGATTCGAAGAATCCGACCGGCCCCGCGTTGGTGTTCACTGCCGGCGAGTGGGATGCCTTCACTGTCGGAGTGAACGGCAGCGAGTTCGAGCGGGGCTAGTTTCGGCGGGTATGCCGAAACCCCCTGACATTCAGGGGGTTTCGGGTTGCGGTGGGTGATCGATCCGCATTGTCGGCGGAGCGTGGCTCAGTCGGTGACGAAACCGTTGAGGGTGTTGCGGATGTCGGTGAGTAGGGCGCGGGCGGCGGTGAGGCCGTTGCCGTGCCAGATGGAGTCTTCGACGGCGAAGACTCGGTGGTCGGTGGCGGCGCCGAGATCTTTCCATTCGTCGGTGCGCAGCGTGGATTCGCCCTGCTTCTTGCCTGCTTCGCCGGCGAAGATGACGTAGATCAGGTCGCCTTCGGCCTTGGTGAGGTCGGCGGAAGTGATATCGAAGGATGTGCCGCGTTGGACGGTGGGGCGCTGGACGCCCGCGTCGCCGAGTACCTGACCGGCGAAGGTGTCGCTGCCCTGCGCCTGGATTTGGTCGGCGGTGAAACGGACGACCGAGGCCTGAGTTTGGTTGGCGGCGACCGTGTCACCGGTTTCGCGAGCCTCGGTGCGGTAGTTCTCCAAAGCGGTGGCGGCGGCGTTGCGGCGGCCGAGACCTGCTGCGAGACCGGTGAATTCGGCCTGCCAGCCGCTGCTGGTTCCGGCCAGGACGGTGGGGGCGATCGCTTGCAACGCCTCGAAACTCGCATTGCCCGCGGGCATGTCACCGATGATCACATCGGGGTGCAGCTCGGCGATCTTGGCGAGATCCGGTGCTGTGGCGCTGCCGATGTCGGGGATCTTGTTGACGCCGTAACCGAGATAGGCGGGGTGGGGAGCCGGTCCGTCGTCGGAGGTCGCGCCGACGACGCGCTCCCACAAACCCACGGCGCAGACGGCGTCGAGCGCCGAGGTGGTCAGCACGACGATGCGCTGCGGGTCGGCGGGCACCTGGGAAACGCCCGCCGCGTGGGTGACACTCTGGGGGCCGGTCGCCGAATCCGGCGCGCTCGGTAGCGGGCACGCCGTCGAGGTGTCACGTTCCAGTCCGACCACGCCCGCGCCCGCGATGTTCGTCGTGGTGCGCACGATCGAGCTCGCGTCGTCGGACTTGTTGGCGCAGCCCGCCACGAGGACGGCGGCGCACAGGGTGGCGACCGCAGCGCCGCGACGACCGCGCGCGGCGTATCGAGTGGAGCTCATGAGGTTTCGGGTGCGAACAAGGGCGCTCACCGGCATGCGGGTGAGGGTACATGCGCGGCCGGTAGTCGGGCAGCCCGGCCGGGAGGCGGAGTGATCGCGGTTCACCGCGACAGACATCCGCGCGGTTGGAGTGACCGCGCGGATGTGCTCTAGCCGTTTCGCCATGCGTGGACCGTGTTCAGACGGTATCTCCGCCGATGCTGAATCGGGCGCCCATCGGATCGGCGACCGAGACCATCCGGCCGTACGGCGAATTCATGGCGGGAACCAGAATCGTGCCACCCAACTCGGTGACCTTCGCGGCGGCCGCATCGACATCGTCGGCGCCGAAATACACCGTCCAGCCCGCAGGTGCGTCTTCGGGCAGGTGTGCGGAGGCGTCCATGACACCGCCGAGCATCGGACTGGTCGAGTGGATGGTGGTGTAGCGGAACTCCGGTGTGTCCGAGATCGTGAACGGGTCCTGCCAGCCGAATACGTCGCGATAGAAGGCCAGCGACTCGTCGTATTCGCGGGTGTGCAGCTCGAACCAGGATGGGATGCCCGCATGGTCGCTCCACTTACCACCCTCGACGATGCCGAGAGTTTCACAGCCGCCGAAGGTGCCGGACTGCCAGATGCCGACGCCCGCGCCGCCCACGTCGGCGAGGACCGCCATCGTGCCAAGATCGCCGACGTCCATGGGGGCTACGACCACCGCGCCGCCATGGGGCACGGCGGCGTCCGCGGTCGCCTTGGCGTCGTCGGAGGCGAGATAGACCGTCCACTGGTCGGGGCCATCGACGCCGCCGCCCGCCTTGCCCATCCCACCCGCGACGGGCTTGCCGTCCTTGCGGAAGATGATGTAGCCGCCGAACTCCTCACCCGCTCGCTCGGCGGTCCACCCGAAAAGCTCGCCGTAGAAGGCGATGGCGCGATCGGGGTCGGCGGTATAGAGGTCGACCCAGCGCGGATCGCCGGGCTTGATCGTCGTGTTGTCTGTCATGGTGGTCTCCTGGCTGAGGGTGGAAAACCTGTCACCGATACAGACGGGTGTCGCATGAAAGAATCATCGGTGCCGACCAACGAAATACGACACAGAGTAGGACCCGCGCGGACCGCCGCGGCAGCACGGTTTACGATTTCAGAAGCGCAAGCGAACCGTCGTCTGTCTCGGCACCGAGATCGATGCATGAAGCGGAGCCTGCGGAGCGACCTAAAGGCACCTTTCAGGAGGATCAGTGACTGCCGTAGAGCCAAAGCCAGTCCCTCAGTTGGAAGCGACTCGGCCGTATCCGGCTCGGACTGGGCCGAAGGGCTCGTTCCTCCACAAGATGGTCACCACCACCGACCCCAAGGTTCTCGGCACCATGTACCTGGTGACCGCGATGAGCTTCTTCCTCATCGGCGGTCTGATGGCGTTGCTGATGCGTGGCGAGCTGGCGCGGCCGGGCCTGCAGTTCCTGTCGCCGGAGCAGTTCAACCAGCTGTTCACCATGCACGGCACGATCATGCTGCTGTTCTACGCGACCGCGATCGTGTTCGGCTTCGCGAATATCGTGCTGCCGCTGCAGATCGGTGCCCCCGACGTCGCCTTCCCACGCCTCAACGCGTTCAGCTACTGGCTGTACCTGTTCGGCGGCACGATGGCGACCGCGGGCTTCATCACCCCCGGTGGCGCCGCGGACTTCGGCTGGACGGCGTACGTGCCACTGAGTGACATCCTGCATTCGCCGGGTGTGGGCTCCGACCTGTGGATCCTCGGCCTCGCCATATCCGGTCTCGGCACCATCCTCGGTGGCGTCAACATGCTGACCACCGTCGTCTGCCTGCGCGCGCCCGGTATGACCATGTTCCGGATGCCGATCTTCACCTGGAACATCGCCGTCACCAGCATCCTTATCCTGCTTGCCTTCCCGCTGCTTACCGCCGCGCTGTTCGGCCTTGCCTACGACCGTCACCTCGGCGGCCACATCTACGACCCGGCCACCGGCGGCATCCTGCTCTACCAACACTTGTTCTGGTTCTTCGGGCATCCCGAGGTGTACATCGTCGCGCTGCCGTTCTTCGGCATCGTCTCGGAGATCTTCCCGGTGTTCTCGCGTAAGCCGATCTTCGGCTACACCACGCTGGTCTACGCGACGCTGGGTATCGCGGCGTTGTCCATCGCGGTGTGGGCGCACCACATGTACGCGACCGGCGCCGTGCTGCTGCCGTACTTCTCGTTCATGACCTTCCTGATCGCGGTCCCGACCGGTGTGAAGTTCTTCAACTGGATCGGCACCATGTGGCGTGGTCAGCTGACATTCGAGACGCCGATGCTGTGGTCGGTCGGCTTCCTGGTGACGTTCCTCTTCGGTGGTCTTTCGGGTGTCATCCTGGCCAGCCCGCCACTGGACTTCCACGTCACCGACTCGTACTTCGTTGTCGCGCACTTCCACTACGTGCTCTTCGGCACCATCGTGTTCGCCACCTTCGCGGGTATCTACTTCTGGTTCCCGAAGATCACCGGCCGCATGATGGACGAGCGTCTCGGCAAGTGGCACTTCTGGACCACGCTCATCGGCTTCCACACCACCTTCCTGGTGCAGCACTGGCTGGGTGCCGAGGGCATGCCGCGTCGCTACGCCGACTACCTGCCGAGCGACGGTTTCACCATGCTGAACACGATCTCCACGATCGGCGCGTTCATCCTCGGCGCATCGATGCTGCCGTTCGTCTGGAACGTCTTCAAGAGCTTCCGCTACGGCGAGGTCGTCACCGTGGACGATCCGTGGGGCTACGGCAATTCGCTGGAATGGGCGACCTCCTGCCCGCCGCCGCGGCACAACTTCTACGAACTGCCGCGCATCCGGTCCGAGCGTCCCGCGTTCGAGCTGCACTACCCGCACATGGTGGAGCGGATGCGGGCCGAGGCGCACGTCGGCTGGGGTTCGGGCAAACACGCCACCGAGGTTCACGAAGGCGCCCTCACCAACAAGTAGGCGCCGCAACAACGTGGCAGCAACGAAGTAGCATTTGCGATGCGGAGTGTGCACCTGCTGGTGACCAGCGGGTGCACACTCGTTTGTGCAGACCATCCCGCACCAGCGGCGATGCACCCGGTAAGCGACAATGCGGTCAGCGCGACAACGTGGTCCCCAGCAGCGATGGCAGGGCCCGCGGCGCGAGCGACGGGCACGGAGACGGCGGCGGTGTGGACCATGGCGGGTCTGCCTCCGATCAGATACAGACTTGGAGCACATCAGTTGGCTGACACCACAGTCCTCGTCACCGTCACCGGCCCCGACCGGCCCGGTGTGACGTCCGTGCTGCTCGCGGCGATGTCGCGCCACCGGGTGAGCCTGCTGGACGTGGAGCAGGTCGTCATACGTGGCCGCTTGACGCTAGGGGTGCTCATCTCCTGCCCGAGTGACCCCGAGGCGCTGCAGGACGAGCTGGAAGAGGCGATGACCACTGTCGGCATGAATGTCGATGTGGAGGTCGACGCCGAGATCGGCAGGCAGCCGATGTCGACGCACGCGGTGGTGATCCTGGGGAGCCCGGTTACCGCGCGCGCGTTCAGCTCGGTGTCGCGGCAGCTCGCCACCATCGACGCCAATATCGACACCATCCGTGGTATCGCGGACTATCCGGTGACCGGTATGGAGCTTCTGGTGACCGCACCCGATACCGGCGCCGATACCGACTCGCGATTGCGGACGGCACTGGCCGAGGTCGCGGTGGCCGAGCAGGTCGATATCGCGGTGGAACGGGCGGGACTGGCGCGCCGCGCCAAGCGACTGATCGTGTTCGATGTCGACTCGACCCTCATCCAGGGCGAGGTGATCGAGATGCTCGCCGCGCATGCTGGCGTCGAGGACGAGGTACGCAAGGTGACCGAGGCCGCGATGCGTGGTGAGATCGACTTCGCGGAATCGCTGCGCCAACGGGTGGCGACACTCGAAGGGTTGGACGAATCGGTGATCGACGAGGTTGCCGACCGAATCGAGCTGACACCAGGGGCGCGCACCACCATTCGGACTTTGCGCCGCATCGGCTACCGCTGCGGCGTGGTCTCCGGCGGATTCCGTCAGGTCATCGAACCGCTCGCGCATGAGCTGGAACTCGATTTCGTGCAGGCCAACACCCTCGAGATCGAGAATGGCAAACTCACCGGCCGGGTGGTCGGTGAGATCGTCGACCGGGCCTTCAAAGCCACGGCGCTGCGCAAGTTCGCTGCCGAGGCCGGGGTGCCGATGGAGCAGACCGTGGCCGTCGGCGACGGTGCCAATGACATCGATATGCTCAACGCCGCCGGACTCGGTGTCGCCTTCAACGCCAAACCCGCGCTGCGTGAGGTGGCCGATACCGCGCTCTCGCAGCCCTATCTGGACGCGGTGCTGTTCATCCTCGGTGTCACCCGTGACGAGGTGGAGGCCGCCGACGCCCGTGACGGTGGCGTGCGGCGGGTGCCCCTCGTCGGACGCTGACGCGCCGCGGGCTCGTCAGCGACTCGCCTCGCGTATCGCATTCGTCTCGGTAGGCTGGCGGAGTTGATCTTTCGGCGATCGAGAGGCTGCTCGGCTGACGCTCGAATTCGCCCGGAGATAGGAGCCGGGCATCGAATCTGTGCGGAAGTTTTCGTCGACGCTCGAGGTGAATGATGACCGACACTCGCGATGACAGCGAAATAGTCCCGGATACGGCCGGATTCCAAGCCAGGCACGTGGAGCTCGCCGCTGGTTACGGCGGACTCGGCGACCCCGATGATCCCGCCATGGTGCAGGCCATGCAGATGGTGCTGCATATCCCGAAGCTCGACCCGCCGCGTCGCAGCGCACTACTCGAGGCGGCCGCCGCTGCGGCGGTCGCGTTGTGCCTTGACGAGCGAGTGGGCCCCGGCGGTGAGTGGGAACAGCGGTTCCTGACGTGGAAGCGTTCGCGGATCCGAAAGGTCGCACGCCGGGCGCGCGGCGCGCAATGGCTGGCCGCGAACGACGTGGACGGGGTGACTGTCGAGGTGGACGGTGCGCGGGCGCGTGCTTTCGTGCCGGGGCCGGTGGGTGCGATCGATCCACGGATCAAGCGCCTGCAAATCGGTGGCACCGATCTCGAGTATGACGATCCGGGGCAACCAGACCCCGATCTGCCTGTGCTGTGGGTGAATTCGGCGCTCGGTATGACGCTCGGCAAGGCCGCCGCTCAGGTGGGGCACGCGAGTATGTTGCTTGCGGGCGCGCTCTCGACGGAGCACGCCTATCGATGGTCGCGGTGCGAGTTCCGCTGTGCGGTACGGGAATCCGATTCGCAGCGGTGGGCCGGGCTGGTCGATCGGGTGACTCACGGCAGCGCGGTCGCGGTACGCGATGCCGGTTTCACCGAGGTGACACCGGGCTCGATGACCGTGATCGCGGTGCCGGGCCAAGAGTGAGTTCGTGCGGCGCCCGGACGATCCTCGGAGTTCGCTCGCTGATTGCCGATATCGGGCGCGATCCGTGCGGCGGCAGGTGATTCGCGCTCCGATATTCCGGTCGCCGGTCGACCTGACGCAAGATTGTCTGCGAGTGATTCGGTCGACCGTCGAAGTTACCGCCGGGTGTTGCCTTCGGAAGATTGCCAGGTCGTCGAAGCCGGTGTGGGGCGGTCGTACGAGCGCGGCGGTTTTGGGCAAAGATGGAGCCCGTGCCACAACCAGATCCCGATCTGCTCATCGATTTCACCGACGTGACCATCCGACGTTCGGGTCACACCCTCGTCGGTCCAGTCACCTGGCAGGTCGAGCTCGACGAACGCTGGGTTGTCCTCGGGCCCAACGGCGCGGGTAAGACCTCACTGTTGCGAATGGCCGCCGCCGAGGTGCATCCCACCTCGGGCATCGCTCACCTGCTCGGTGAGGTGATCGGCAAAACGAATGTCAGCGAGTTGCGCCCGCGCATCGGGTTGTCCTCGGCCGCGGTGGCCAGCCGCATCCCGCGCGACGAAAAGGTCAGCGACCTGGTGGTGTCCGCGGGCTATGCCGTGCTCGGCCGCTGGCGTGAACGCTACGAAGACCGCGACACCGATCGCGCCATCGACATGCTCGAAAGCCTCGGCGCGGAACATCTTTCCGATCGCACCTACAGCACGCTCTCCGAGGGCGAACGCAAACGGGTCCTCATCGCCCGAGCGTTGATGACCGACCCGGAGTTGCTGCTGCTCGATGAACCCGGTGCGGGGCTGGATCTCGGCGGCCGTGAGGAACTGGTGGAACGCCTGGGCGACCTGGCCGCCGACCCGGACGCACCCGCCATGGTGCTGGTCACCCATCACGTCGAGGAGATTCCTCCCGGCTTCACTCATGGTCTGCTGCTGAACGAGGGGTCGGTTGTCGCGCAGGGTTTGCTGCCGGATGTGCTGACCTCCGACAATCTGAGTAAGGCCTTCAGTCAATCGATTGCGCTCAATCGGGTTGACGGACGGTACTTTGCTCGTCGTTCTCGCAGGTTGGGTAGGCATCGATCTCGGTAGTGGGTGTATTCGGCCGCTGGCGTGGCGTGTCCGCGTGCGCGAACGTTCAGTGTTCGGTCGCGCCTCGCTTGGAAACTGGTGTCGTGGCGAGTGGGCGTGTGCATGGGGACGTGTGGCAGGCGGGGTTGGGGTGCAATTAGGGTGCAGAGTGTGAGTGAGATAAATGTGCCGGCCGACTCTCAGTCGCGAGTTCCGGTGGTCAAAGATGCCTCGACGGTCATGGTGGTGCGCGACAGTGCCGCTGGGCCCGAGGTGTTTTTGCAGCGCAGAGTTGGGGCGATGGCGTTCGCCGCTGGTATGACGGTCTTTCCCGGCGGCGGTGTCGATCCGTCCGATGGCACGGCCGATATCGACTGGGCTGGGCCCGAGCCGGCGTGGTGGGCCGCGAAATTCGGGACCACCGAGGTTCGTGCCAAGGCGTTGGTGGCCGCCGCGGTGCGTGAGACGTTCGAGGAATGCGGCGTGCTGCTGGCGGGGCCGACCGCTGACAGCGTTGTCTCCGATACGACCGGATATCGCGATGCCAGGGGTGCGCTGGAGCGCCGCGATGTGTCGCTCGCGGCTTTCTTGGCTGCGGAGAAGCTGGTGTTGCGCGCGGATCTGCTTCGGCCGTGGGCGAATTGGATCACCCCGGTCATCGAGCCGCGCCGTTACGACACCCGGTTCTTCGTCGCGGTCCTGCCCGAAGGACAGCTGGCCGACGGCGCGACCTCCGAGGCCGACGAGGTGCAGTGGCGTACTCCGGTCGAAGCGCTGGATCGGTGGCGCGCGGGCACCGACATCCTGCTGCCGCCGACGTGGTCGCAGCTGGTGGCGCTCGGCGAGTTCGCCAGCACCGCCGAGGTTCTCGCGGCCGAGGTGCGGATCGATCCGATCATGCCGGTGCTTTCGGATGGCGGGGGACGCCAGGTGCTGATGTTCCCGGACAATCAGCGCTACTTCGCCGATCTGCCGGATCAGGGTCGGCTGAAGGGATCCGTCCGCGAGTGAGGACGTCGACGGCGACCCGGTAGCGTGGCCTCCCATGGCCGAATTCGTGACCCTGGATCTGCCCGAGGGGGATGCCGCGCGCGGCGTGGCCGTCCTGCGGATCACCCGCCCGCCGATGAATCAACTCAACGTGCAGCTGGTGCGGGAACTGGCCGAGGCCGCCGATGTGGTCGCCGCTGATACGAGGGTCGCGGCGTTGATCGTCTACGGCGACGAGCGGGTGTTCTCGGCGGGCGACGATTTCGCCGAGCTGTCGGCGCTGGACGCGGACCAGGCGAGCGCGATGGCGGGTGACCTACAGGCGGCGCTCGGCTGCCTGGCCAGGGTGCCGCAACCGACTGTTGCCGCGATCAGCGGCTATTGCCTCGGCGGTGGGCTCGAGCTCGCGCTCGGGGCCGACCACCGCATCATCGGCGACAATGTCAAGCTCGGTCTACCGCAGATCAAGGCCGGGCTCATCCCGTTGGCGGGCATTCGCAGGCTGACGTTGCTCATCGGTCCCAGCGCGGCTAAGGATCTCGTGTACACCGGCCGTTTCGTGGAACCGGACGAGGCGCTGGCGCTCGGATTGGTCGACGAGGTGGTCGCACCGGACGATGTCTATGTCGCCGCGATGCGCTGGACGGGTCGGTTCACCAACGGTCCGGCGCGGGCGCTCGCGGCGGCGAAAGCGGTGTTCGAGGCGGGACCGCACGGCCTCGATCGCGCGAGGACCGAGTGGTCTGATTTATTCACTACCGAGGATCGCCTGATAGGAACAGGTTCTTATCAGGACAACGGTCCAGGGTCGGCCGAATTCGTGGGTCGATAGCTCGCCTCATCTGGGGATTTATGTAGGCTTGCCCACCATGACCGCACGTCCAGACGACCCCGCGCCGAACCCGCACGCCACCGAGGCCGAGGTCGAAGCAGCGCTCAAGGATACGAAGCTCGCCCAGGTGCTCTACCACGACTGGGAAGCCGAGACCTACGACGACAAATGGTCCATTTCCTATGACGAGCGCTGCATCGAATATGCGCGCGGTCGCTTCGACGCCGCTGTCGGCTCAGCCCCGCTGCCGTACGAGCGCGCTCTGGAATTGGGTTGTGGCACCGGCTTCTTCCTACTGAACCTCATGCAGTCGGGCGTCGCGAAATCGGGCTCGGTCACCGATCTGTCTCCTGGCATGGTGAAGGTCGCGCTGCGCAACGCCGAGCACCTCGGACTCGATGTAGACGGTCGCGTCGCCGACGCCGAGACCATCCCCTACGACGACGACACCTTCGATCTGGTGGTCGGGCACGCGGTGCTGCACCACATCCCCGATGTCGAACTCGCACTGAAGGAATGCCTGCGGGTACTCAAGCCGGGCGGGCGTTTGGTCTTCGCGGGCGAGCCGACCACCGCGGGCAACTTCTACGCTCGCTGGCTCGGTCGGATCACCTGGAAGGCCACCACCACCGTCACCAAGATTCCCGCGCTGGCAGGCTGGCGGCGTCCGCAGGCCGAGCTGGACGAGTCCTCACGCGCCGCGGCGCTGGAGGCGGTCGTCGATCTGCACACCTTCGATCCGCGTCAGCTGGAGGCCATGGCCTCCTCGGCGGGCGCCGTCGACGTGCAGGCGACCACCGAGGAATTCGCGGCCGCGCTGTGGGGCTGGCCGGTGCGTACCTTCGAGGCCGCGGTGCCAGAGGAGAAGCTCACCATGGGCTACCGGCTCGCGATGTACAAGGCATGGTTGCGGCTGAGCTGGTTGGACGAGAACGTTATGCGCCGCGTGGTGCCGCGTCAGTTCTTCTACAACGCCATGATCACCGGCGTGAAGCCGGGCGCCTCCGCCAAGTAGTGGGATACAGCTTCGGCCGTGACGATGTCGCCTTCCTCGGCAGCACTGCGGGCCATGCCGCGCTGACCGAGGTGGACCGGCTGGAGCTGACCTCCGCGACGCACCTACGCGATCTCGACCGGGTGCGTCGCGCGTATGGTGACCGCGCGGCGGCACTGGTCGAGACCGTGCGGCTGCGTCGCCGGGCGCGCGCCAAACTGGCCGACGCCAACGGGTGGCTGTTCACCGACGACGCACTGCAGCAGGCGACACCGACCCTGGTGGCACGCCATCGCGCCGCCCGCCTGGCCGGTCGCGCCGTGCACGACGTGACCTGCTCGATCGGCGCCGAACTCGGCGAACTGGCTCGGGTGAGTCCCGCCGTGATCGGTAGTGACCTGGACGACGTGCGGCTGTCGATGGCCGCGCACAATCTGGCCGGAACCCGGAATGTGTTGCTGGCCAAGGCAGATGCGCTGGTCTCATGTAGCACGGGCACGGTGGTGATCGCCGATCCCGCCCGGCGGGCGGATGGCCGCCGCACCCACGATCCGGCGAAACTGCAACCGCCGCTACCCGATCTGCTCGCCGCCTATCCTGGCCGCGATCTCGCCGTAAAGTGCGCTCCCGGACTGGATTTCGACCGACTCGACTGGGCCGGTGAGATCGAGGTGGTGTCGTTGGACGGTGCCGTTCGCGAGGCGTGCCTGTGGTCGCCCGGGCTGGCCGGAGGCGTCACCCGGCGTGCGACGGTGCTCAGCGGTAGCGGCGAATCCTGGAGTCTTACCGACACCGATCCGGCCGAGATCCCCGAACGGGATCCGGGGGAGTGGATCATCGACCCGGACGGCGCGGTGGTGCGGGCGGGGCTGGTGCGGCATTACGCCGCGAAACACGGTCTGTGGCAACTGGACCCGCGCATCGCCTATCTCACCGGTGACCGGGTGCCTGCCGGGCAGCGTGGCTTCCGTATCGTCGAGCGGCTCGAGTTCCGCGAGAAGAGCCTTCGCGCGCAACTGCGCAAGCACGACTGTGGAGCACTGGAGATTCTGGTGCGTGGCGTCGATATCGATCCGGACCAATTACGGCGCAAGCTGAAACCGAACGGCTCCCAGCCCTATTCGCTGGTTATCACCCGAATCGGGCGCACCGCAGCGGTATTCCTGTGCACCGCGCATATCGGATAGCTGCGGCGCTCGCGCCGACTACCGTTCAGGCTTGAACGTGAATACCTCGCCGATGCGAGTTGCCACGACGACCTCACCCTTGGCTCCGACGGACGTGCCGGTGGTGGTCCCCTCGGCGTCGGGCAGCACGTCGGAATCGACCGTCGCGCCCGTTTTGGTGTCGAAGGTGATGAGATTCAAGCCCTCGCCGATCGCGGCCGCGGTGTAGCCGGTGTCGCCCGCAGTCTGAACCGGAGTGCCACGCAGCACGAGATCCTTACGCTCCCAGACGGATTCGACGGAGTCGCCGTTATCGCGCAAGGCCAGCAGGTACCCTTCGTCGCCCGCGGGGATGATGAGGCCGTCGCTGTCGACCGAAATGCCGCCGCGCGGAGTCCATTCGAGCGCGTGCGTCCATTTCGTGTGGCCGTCGCCGGTGTCGAGCGCGATGAGCCTGCGGCTGTTGTCGCCGACGTAGACGGTGGCGCCGTCGGCGGACAGGGCCGGGCTCGTCGCGCTGCCGTCGGTGAGGATCTCCGCCCGCCACAGCTGCTCGATCTTCTTGTCGCCGTAGCGCAATGCGACCAGCGCGGAATTCCGCTCACCTGGCCTGCGTACCGTGACGAAGAAGCGGCCGGTCGACTCGTCGACGGCCGCGATATTCGCGACCGCGCACTGCGGTCCGCCGGTGACACAATCGTCGAGGCCTTCTTCGGAGGCCGGTCGGGTGAGGTTCGGGTTCTCCAGGAAATCCGGCTCGCCGAGCAGCTGCATGGTCGCGACCACCCGGTCACCGGTCTGGCGCGACAGCACGTCCAGCTGACCGGATTGGGTTACCGTCAGCACATTCCCGTCGCCGGTGAACTGCACCGACACCGGAACCCCGGCTACCGGTGTGCGCCAGCGCGGTTGTCCGAGATAGTTGAACGAGTTCACCGCGCCGTCGTCACCGAAGTACACGTTGGTACCGCCGTCGACGAGCGTCGGTGCCGAGATCGCGCTCGGGCCGGTCGGATTGCAGAAGCGCTTGCGGCCGCTGGACATCTGGAAGGAGAAAACCGTACAGGACGAGGTCCGGCCGGTGAGGAACATCTGTCCCTCGACGCCGATGGTCACCGGCTGCGCGATCGGACCGCCGATCGGCCGCGCCCAGTCCAGAGCCAGCTTGCGCGATCCGGTCACCGGGCTGGTTCCGCTGTTGCCACCATCGTGATAGGCGCCAGGCCATCCCGTGCCCGCGCCGACGGTGATGTCGTCGACATCGGTGCCACAACCGGCCAACGTCAGCGCGCCGACAGCGGCCAGCGATAGCATTGCTCGCCGCCGGACGGGTCGCCACCTGGAACTAGCCAGTACGCCGCCGCTTCGCACCTGCTGCTCTCCTGTCGTTTGGCCGGACGCACAAGACTGAAAGCGCGTCGAACCTCGCCCCGCTCAACACCCGGTCCGGGTGTCCGCGTACGGGTTCGGAGTCACTGTACGGGAGGGCCGCCGCCGGGTGTACGAGTCCCGGGCGGTCACCGCTTCCATCGACGGTGCAGGCAGATCGGTGGCCGGGCTCGCACTCGCTTGGCCTGGTACGGGCTCTGCGCGGCCCGGCTCTGACCGCGCCCGTTAGGCTCTATCTGTCGCGGCCGGGTCGGGCGGCGACCCGGAGGACCACGAAGGAGACCGTTCGTGACGAGCATGTGGGGCTCACCGTTGCGCTCGCGGTGGCGTGGATCGCGCCGCCGGGATCCGTTGCAGGCGCGATTTCTGACCCTGGCATCGCTGCGCTGGGTGCTCGCCAACCGGGCGTACACGCCCTGGTATCTGGTGCGCTACTACCGGCTGCTCAAATTCCGGCTGGCGAACCCGCACATCATATTGCGCGGCATGGTGTTCCTCGGCCGTGGTGTCGAGGTGCACGCGACACCCGAACTGGGCCGGATGGAAATCGGTCGCTGGGTGCACATCGGTGACGGCAACGCGATCCGCTGCCATGAGGGTTCGTTGCGCATCGGTGACAAGGTGGTCTTCGGTAAGGACAACGTCGTCAACACCTACCTCGATATCGAGATCGGTGAGTCGACGCTGGTCGCGGACTGGTGCTACATCTGCGACTTCGACCACCGCATGGACGACATCAATATGCCGATCAAGGATCAGGGCATCGTGAAGAGCCCGGTCCGTATCGGCCCCGATACCTGGATTGCCGCCAAGGTGACCGTGCTGCGCGAAACCCGGGTCGGGCGTGGCTGCGTTCTCGGCGCGCACGCCGTCGTCAAGGGCGAGATCCCCGACTACAGCATCGCCGTCGGCGCACCCGCCAAGGTCGTCAAGAACCGTAAGGACACCTGGGAGGCCGGTGCCGAGGAGCGTGCGAAATACGTTGCCGCGCTGGAAGATATCGAGCGTAAGAAGAACGGCGCCACCCAATCGGCGTGAGGTTCGCACCGACTTGCGCTCGACGTAGGGCCGGGCGAGCCGGTACCGGTAGGACGCGATCGGTACGGTCGGCCATATGAACAGGTACGCGGCGCTGCTGCGCGGGATCATGCCGGCCAACCCGAACATGAAGAACGACAAACTGCGTGCGGTGTTCGAGGGGCTCGGGTTCGCGAAGGTGGCGTCGGTGCTGTCGAGCGGTAACGTGGTTTTCCACAGCGCGGATACCGATGTTCCGAACCTGGAAGACCGCATTCAGGAAGCGCTGAACCGCGAGCTCGGAATACCCGGCGGCACCATCATCCGCGGCTACGAACAGCTGGTCGACCTGATCGATGCCGATCCGTTCGCCGACCTTACGCATTGCCGCGAAACCTATTTGACCGCGACCTTCCTCAAGCAGGTACCGCCGGACCTCACCGAAGACCTACTCCAGCACGCCGAAGCGGGTGTCCGCATCGTCGGCTATGACGCCGCGGCCCGCGTGGTTCTCTCGGTCATCGACAACCGCGAGCCGCGCACCCCGAACTTCATGGCCTGGATGGAGAAGACCTACAGCAAGGACATCACCACGCGCACGTGGCTGACGGTCCAGAAGGTCGTCAAGAAATTGGAGTGATCGGTTCAGACCGGCTGATTCGGATCGCGTTCGGGCAGTGGGCGTTCCACGATCGTGGGGCGGCCCATCGGATTGCGGACGCGACGCTTCGCGGACTGGTACACACCGATCGTCTCCGCGGCGACGACATCCCAGGCGAAGTCGGCGGTGAGCCGCTCGCGCGCGGCATAGGCGCGCTCCTGGGCGGCGGGGGGATCGTCGAGGACCGCGCGCACCGCCTCAACGAGGCCGTCGACGTCGGCGGGGGCGAAGGACGCGCCGGTTACGCCATCGACCACCAGTTCGCCAAGACCGCCCGCGGTCGAGGTGACCAGTGGGATGCCCGCCGCGGCCGCTTCGAGCGCGACGATGCCGAATGGTTCATAGCGGCTCGGCAGCACGATCGCGTCGGCGCCGTGCAACCAGCCGAGCAGTTCCTCATGGTCGAGCTGGCCGGCGAAGCTCACCGCGCGCGCCACCCGGTGCACCCGGGCCCGCTCCCGCAACCACTCGAACTGGGTACCGATGCCGGCGACGGTGAGTGTGGTACCGGGATGGGCGCGCCGAATCCGGGGCAGCGCCGCGATCGCGTCCTGCACGCCCTTCTCGTATTCCAGTCGCCCCACATACAGCAGCCGCGGCGGGCCGGTGCGCGGTGCGCGCGGACGGAATGTCCAGGCGCCGACGTCGATACCGTTGCGGATCACCCGCAGCGGAATTCGCTCGGGTCCATACAGCCGTTCGACCTCGTCCTGCATCGAGGCGGAACACGTGATGAGCGCGTCGGATTCGTTGGCCAGCCACCACTCGACCGAATGCACCTGCTTGTTGACCCGGCCGGAGACCCAGCCGCTGTGCCTGCCCGCCTCCGTAGCGTGCAGCGTCGTGACCAGCGGTACGTCGTAGTACTCGGCCAGCGCGATCGCGGGGTGGGCCACCAGCCAGTCGTGTGCGTGCACGACATCGGGCACCCAGCCGTCACCGATGCCCGGTTTACCGAGGCCGACACCAGCTCGCACCATCGCATGACCCATGGCCAGGGTCCAGGCGAGCATGTCGTCGCCGAAGTCGAAGCACGGCGGGTCCTCCGCGACCGCGACCACCAGTACGCCCTCGGCGATGAAGGAATGGGTGGGGTGGGTCGAGGAGTCGGTGCCGGTGGGACGGCGCGCAAGTACCACGACTTCGTTGCCCGCCGTGGCCAGCTCGGTCGCTAGGTGATGCACATGTCTGCCCAACCCGCCGACCACAACCGGCGGGTACTCCCACGACACCATCAAGATCTTCATGCATGCCCTTCTAAGGCCGAGCCTTCTGGAGCGGAGCCTTCGTCCGCGCGAGGTGGCGCCTCGGCGGGACCGCCGCCGGTCGCGAGCCGTCGGGCGTCCAAGCCGGGGAAGAGTCCGTCAGCCGCATCCCATCCTGCCGCCAATTGCCGTGCTTTGGCGACATGACCCGCGCCGACGGCGGCCGCGATCTCGCGCACGGCATGCGCGTGCTGGTGTGCGCGGTCGCGGGCGTAGCCCTCGGCGGAGTCCTTGCTGACCATGAATGCCCAGTCGCTGGACACCGTGAGGATGGCCTCCCGCAGCAACTGGTCGGCGACCTGGTCACGCACCGAATTCGTATCGGGGGCGGCCCGCATTTTATCGACGGTATCGAGCGTGAGCCGCACCACGTCGTCATTGAGTTCCACCAGGTCACGTACCTGATCTCCGGCCCAGACCCGCCAGTCCTTACCGGAGCCCCAGGACGAATCCGCCAGTGGAACCGGCTCGCCGACGAAGCCGCGCGCCATGGCATCGGCAAGCGTGCCGACATCGACGCCCGCCTCCGGCAACGCACGCAGTACCTGCTCGAGCCATTGCGGCCCCTCGTGCCACCAGTGGCCGAACAATTCGGTGTCGAAAGCCGCGACGACCAGGGCCGGGCGACCGATTCGCTCGTATTCACCGATGAGCCGTTCCCGCACCGTCCGCACGAAATCGTCAACATCGCCGGCCACGGCCGCGGCCGCCAGCCGCGGGTCATATGGGGCTTTGTCCGGGCCGGACACCGTCTTGCCGGTGACGCGGGACGGCTTGAGACCCGTCGCATGGTCATAGTGATGAAAGTCACGGTACGCGCCGTGTCCTGGGTAGCCGGACTTCGGTGACCAAACCCGGTAGCTCACTTGGAGATCGCGTCCGAAGGCCACCACATCGGATTCGCGAACCGGCCGTCCGAGGGTGGTGTCGCCGCGCAGCGCGGGCCCGTCGACCATGAAATGTGTCACACCGGCGGCGGCGTATCCGGTCTCCATGCCGGGGGTGTAGCCGCACTCCGGCGCCCAGATTCCGGTCGGTGTGTGGCCCCAGCGCCGGTGCGCGTCGGTCAGGCCCTCGTCGAGTTGGAAGGCACGCAGCCGTGGATCGAGCAGCGGTTGGAAAGGGTGGGCGAGCGGGCCGCCGAGTAGTTCTATCGTGCCTGCGTCGATGAACTCGCGCCAGACCGGGGAGCCGCCGTGTCGCCAGCGCTGCTCGAAGTCCGCGAGCGCCGCGGTCGCCAATTGGTGTTCGTGCTTTCCGAGCGCGATATTGCCCGCCATCGCGGCCTCGTCCGCGCGCAGCTGCCAATTGCCGAGCCAATGATGCATTCCGGCCAGACAGTGCGGATCGTCGAGCTGGGCCGCGAGGACCGGCGTTATGCCGAGGCTCAGCAGATGTGAACGGCCTTCGGCGGCAAGGTTTCTCAGTACTCGGGCGACGGGAAGGTAAGAGGCGGCCCAGGATTGGTAGAGCCATTCCTCGCCGACCGGCCAGCGGCCGTGGTGCGCCAGCCAGGGCAGATGTGAATGCAGGACCAGGGTGAACTGGCCCGGTACCGAACTTGCGGAGCGCCGATCAGACAATGGGTTTCACCGCGATGGCGACCAGGTCGAGGCTCGTGTCGATATCCGCCTCGATGAGCGCGAAATCGTCGATGCCGACGTCGGCGACGTCGGCGGTCAGCTCCGCGGGCCACGGCTCACCGGCCAGCGCCCGTTCGATCTGGGCGTCGATGAACGAGCCACCGTGCTTGGCGTCCAACGCTTTCAGGCTCGCGCCGTGCTGCACGCCGGTCATCAGTGTGACCTCGAATCCGGCGTCGACCAGCAGTTCGGTGAGTTCGGCCGCGTTGAGTTCCCTGGTGTGGAACGGGTTGAGCGGGGTGTCGCGACCAGGGGAGAACGTGATCCGATTGGGCGTGCTGATCAGCAGTTCGCCGCCGGGGCGCAGCACCCGCAGGCCTTCCCGGATGAACTGGCTCTGGTCCCAAAGATGTTCGATCACTTGGAAATTCACCACCACATCGACCGACTCGTCGTCGAGCGGGAGGGCGGCGAGATTGCCTTGGATCATCTCGACGCGCGGGTAGCGGGCGCGCACGTGCGCGACCGCGCCGGCGTCGTAGTCGAGGCCGATCACCTTGGTGGCCACTGCGGCGATCATGTTCGCGCCGTAGCCTTCGCCGGATCCGGCCTCCAGCACGGTCTTTCCCGCGCAGCGTTCCAGCAGGCGCGAGTACACGATCTCATGCCTGCGGAACCAGTAGTTCTCCTCGGCGATGCCGGGTACCGTGCGCTCGCCGGTCAACGGTAGCGGTTCGAGGGCGCTGGTGGCCGATTCGGGAGAAATGCTAGGTGGGTTGCCCACTGCGGGAGGGATCACAGCCTCGCTCATCGTACCGACGTTACTGGTAAGGAAATCGGGGTGATGCCTGCACCCTCGGCCCGGCGCACTGGGGTGCCCGGATGGGCTCGGCGAGAGGGCGCGCTTAAGTTACCTGCGAGTAACTTAATGTAAGGTAGTGTCACGCCCTGAGCTAATCAATGGACGTACGGCCCGCTCGTGCGACCACCACACCGTGCCCCCAGAACAGGAGGTCGACGAAGACCAATGCCGAATATCGTCGTACTCATCAAGCAGGTTCCCGACACCTGGTCCGAGCGCAAGCTGACCGATGGTGACTTCACGCTCGACCGCGAGGCCGCCGACGCCGTCCTCGACGAGATCAACGAGCGCGCCGTCGAAGAGGCGCTGCTGATCAAGGAGGCCCAGGGCGGCGAGGTCACCGTGCTGGCCGCCGGTCCGGACCGGGCTACCGAAGCTATCCGCAAGGCGCTGTCCATGGGTGCCGACAAGGCCATCCACGTCAACGACCCGGCCATCCACGGCTCCGACGCCGTGCAGACCGCCTATGTGCTGGCCGCCGCGCTTGGCCAGGTCGAGGGCGTCGAGTTGGTTATCGCCGGTAACGAGGCGACCGACGGTCGCGCCGGAGCCGTGCCCGCGATCATCGCGGAGTACATCGGTATCCCGCAGCTGACGCACTTGCGCAAGCTGGTCGTCGATGGCGAGCGGATCACCGGCGAGCGCGAGACCGACGAGGGCGTCTTCAAGCTGGAGGCCACCCTCCCGGCGATCGTCAGCGTCACCGAGAAGATCAACGAACCGCGCTTCCCCTCCTTCAAGGGCATCATGGCCGCGAAGAAGAAGGAAGTACAGACCCTCACGCTGGCCGACCTCGGCGTCGACCCGGCGACCGTCGGTGTCGCGAACGCGGGCACCGCCGTCACTGCGGCAACCCCGAAGCCGCCGCGCACCGCGGGCGAGAAGATCGCGGACGAGGGCGACGGCGGCACCAAGATCGCCCAGTACCTCGTCGGTCAGAAGATCATCTGATCCCGCTGCGCCAGTGCGGGACACCCGCACCCGGTGGGCGGAATGAGCCGCTACACGATTGTCGCTCATCCCGCCCTCCAGGCTGAGACTGCTTAGGAGAGAACACAAATGGCAGAAGTACTTGTGCTCGTCGAGCACGCCGACGGTGCGATCAAGAAGGTCAGCACCGAACTGCTCACCGCCGCCCGCGCCCTGGGTGAGCCGGCCGCCGTCGTGCTCGGCCCGGCCGGTACCGGCGAGAAACTGGCCGACGCGCTCGCCGCGGGCGGCGCCGCGAAGATTTACATCGCCGAATCCGACGATGTCGACAACTTCCTGGTGACCCCGAAGGTCGACGTGCTCGCCGCGCTGTCGGAGTCGGCCTCCCCGGCCGCCGTCATCGTCGCCGCCACCGCCGAGGGCAAGGAGGTGTCGGGTCGTCTTGCCGCCCGCATCGGCTCCGGCCTGCTGGTCGACGCCATCGATGTCAAGGCCGACGGCGCGGTCGTGCATTCCATCTTCGGTGGCGCGTTCACCGTCGACGCCAAGGCCACCGGCGACGTTCCGGTGATCTCGGTGCGCCCGGGTGCCATCGAGGCATCCGCGCAGGCCGGCGCGGGCGAGAAGGTGACCGTCGAGGTGCCGGCGCAGGAAGAGGGCGTTGTGCGCGTCGTCTCCCGGGAGCCGGTCGTCGGTGGCGACCGTCCGGAACTCACCGAGGCGAGCATCGTCGTTTCCGGTGGCCGTGGTGTCGGTTCCGCCGACAACTTCTCGGTCGTCGAGGCGCTCGCGGACTCGCTGGGTGCCGCCGTCGGCGCCTCGCGTGCCGCGGTCGACTCGGGCTACTACCCGGGCCAGTTCCAGGTCGGTCAGACCGGTAAGACGGTCTCCCCGCAGCTGTATGTCGCCCTCGGTATCTCCGGTGCGATCCAGCACCGTGCGGGCATGCAGACCTCGAAGACCATCGTCGCGGTCAACAAGGACGAAGAGGCCCCGATCTTCGAGATCGCGGACTACGGCATCGTGGGCGATCTGTTCAATGTCGCCCCGCAGCTGACCGAGGCGGTCAAGACGCACAAGGGTTAATTCCCTGCGCTGAGTGTGCGAACGGCCCCGGGCATGCCCGGGGCCGTTCGTGTTCCGGAAACTCTTGTCCCGCTTGCTGATGCGTCGACGCGGGCGGGATTTCTCGGTGTGGTGTGCCTTGCGGCGATCCTCCCGTTGCCGCTCTTGCTTGCCTGCCGTGGGTGTCTGGGGAGTGACGCAAAGGCTCCGGCCGAACAGTCGCTCACCCTGCGGACCGATATCGAGGGCGTCGCGGTCATTTGTCGTTTGTGCGCCGAATTCCGCAGGGACGCCGCCGATCTCAGCAGCGATGCAGACCCGACAGCAGGGTGCTGAGGATCGGAGAGCGGCGGGTGTCGCTGCGTAGCACGGCCGAGACGGGAATGCGTAGTCGATGCTCGGCGAGGCTCAGTGCGACCAAACCTTCGGTCGGGCTGTCGGCATACAGCACGGTCCAGGCTTCGGGGCGGTTGATCAGCTCCATGGTCGCGGTGTGATCCGGCGGAATCGGCGGCCCGTAGGTGGGACCGGCGGCCAGATCGGCGAACGCGGCCCGAATAACGTTGTGCAACAACACCTGTTCCTGCTCGGGCGGGAGTAGCAGGGGGTAGGCGCTGAGGTCGGCCAGCGTCACCTCCTCGCGCGTCGCCAGCGGATGGGCCGCAGAGGTGGCGATGACGAGATCCTCGACCCAGAGCTTTTCGACGGCGAGCCCCGGCTCGTCGACGCTGCCGCGAATGAGCGCGAGATCGCAGTCTCCGTCGGCCACCGCGGTGATGCGCTGGCGGAACGGCTTGATCACGAACTCGATCTCGGCGTCAGGGTGGGTGGCTCTCGCGCCCGCGATCGCCGACAGCGAGCGGGTGGCGAAGGACATGTTCGCCGCCAGCCGGATGCGGTGCCCGGAGGTGCGCACGGTGGCCCGAATCGCGGACTCCAGGCTGAGCATCTGTTTAGCCAGCGGCAGTAGCCGCATGGTCGCGTCGGTCGGCACGACAGCTCTGGTCGACCGTTCGAACAGTGGCACGCCGAGGTCACGTTCCAATCGGGCGATCTGATGACTGATCGCCGATTGGGAGATGTAACAGCGAACCGCCGCCCTGCTGAAACTCAGTTCCTCGCAGACGGCGACGAAGTAGGTGAGCTGGCGAAGCTCCACGTCATCTCCAATTCATGAGCAATCAAGATAAGAGTCATATGCATTATGCGCCTGAACACCTGAAATATCTTCGTTCCGAATAACGGTTGTTCATGACAGAAGGAGGAAGTCATGGAACAAGCAGACGTAGTCGTCGTTGGATCGGGATTCGGGGGGTTGGCCGCCGCTAAGCAACTGGCCAAATCGGGCATCAGCTACGTACTCATCTCGAGCACGCCGGAACATCTGTTTCAACCGCTGCTCTATCAGGTCGCGACCGGTGTGCTGGCCTCCGAGGAGATCGCGCCGCCGATCGCTACCGTGCTGCGGCGGCACAAGGAGGCCGACGTCCGGCTCGGCAAGGTGGTCGGCATCGAGCCTGACACGGCCGTACTCACCTACGAACACGAAGGGGTGCGCAGCCAGATCCGCTACGGGTCGTTGATCGCCGCCACCGGTGCCTCGCAGTCCTACTTCGGCCGCGACGATTTCGCCGACAAGACTTTCTCGCTCAAGACCATCGATGACGCGAAAGTGCTTCGCGCGCAGATCGAGCGCGTCTTCACCGAGGCTGCGGCGGCCGACGAGGAGACCCGCAACAGGCTGCTGAGCTTTGTGGTGGTCGGTGCGGGCGCGACCGGCGTCGAGGTTGCCGGTCAGCTGAAGGAACTCGCGAAAAGGCATTACCACCAGGAGGTTTCGGTGACCCTGGTGGAGGGCGCCGGTGCGGTGCTTCCGCCCTTCGGCGGCGGGCTGTCGGAGTATGCGAAGAAGTCGTTGACCGGCAGCGGTGTCGAGGTGCTGCTCAGCACGTTCGTCACCGATATCGAGCTCGGCAAGGTGACGGTCAAGGACAGCGATGGCGTCGAACGCGGCATCGCCGCGGAAACCGTCGTCTGGTCGGCAGGTGTGCAGGTGGGCGGATTCGCACAGCTGCTGGCCGAGGCAACCGGCTGCGAAACCGACCGGGCCGGAAGGCTTTTGATCAACCCCGACCTCACCGTCGGTGGCCACGCCGATATCTACGCCATCGGCGATATGACCTCGCTCAACGGCTACCCAGGACAGTCGCCGGTCGCCATGCAGGAGGGCAGGCACGCCGCCGACATCATCCGGCGCAAGAAGCGGCCCGGCACCCCGTTCAAATACTGGGACAAGGGCAGCATGGCGGTGATCAGCCGGTTCAGCGCGGTGGTCAAACTCAATGACCGCGTCACTTTCCGTGGCGTGATCGCCTGGTCGATGTGGCTCGCGGTGCATCTGATGTACCTGGTCGGCTTCCGCAACCGGTTCGCGGCGGTGGCATCGTGGTTGGTCGCGTTCATCGGCACCGGTCGTCCTGGTTTCGACGAGGTCGAGAAGGTTCCGGCTCCGGTATCGGCTGCCGAACGCGTGGCCGCCTGAACCGGCGGTGGCAGGGGCGTGCGCGGTGTCGCGCGCCCCGCAGCGTATTTCGGTCCGGTCGCGAGGTCGACAGACAGGCAAAAAGCGCGATTGGGATGCGGGGGCGGGAACGGGATTCGACAGGCCGGTGAACGTCAGGTGTGACGCTCATCTCGTTCATCGAACCGGCATATCCGCGACACTTCGAGGTTGCTCCTGCGCGGTTTCGGGCTGGCTTCATCAGCGATATGACTATTTCGTCCGTGTTGACAGCCCCGGCTCGACCGACGGACTCCGGGGTGGAACGGTCTCGGTATTCGTTGGTGGTCTCGTCCGATTCCGAGCACCGCACGGCGGCGCAGCGACTGCGCTACGAGGTGTTCGCCAACGAACCGGGATTCCGGATCCCCGACAACGGCACCGGTCTGGATGCCGACCGGTTCGACGACCACTGTGATCACCTGCTTGTCCGCGACGACGCGACGAGGGAATTCGTCGGCTGCTACCGAATGCTGCCGCCGGACAGGGTGATCGCGGCCGGTGGGTACTACACGTCCACCGAATTCGATCTCGCCCAACTGGATCCGGTGGGCAATCGGATCGTGGAAATGGGTCGCGCCTGTGTGGAGCCCGATCATCGCAACGGCTCGGTGCTCACCCTCATGTGGGCGGGCATCCTGCACTACATCCAGCTCACCGGATACAAATGGGTGATGGGCTGCGTGTCGGTGCCCATGCAGGACAGCGCCGCCGACCCGGCCGGGGTGAATGTGCGTGGCGTGCGAGACATGCTGCTCGGCGGGCACGGATCCGATCCCGAACGGCGGGCGCATCCGCACCGCCCGGTGATCGTCGACGGGCTGACGCTGGATGAGATGACACCGCCCGCGCGCCCGCAGCTGCCGCCGCTGCTGCGCGGGTATCTACGTCTCGGTGCGGAGATCTGTGGTGAACCCGCGCACGACCCCGATTTCGCGGTCGCCGACTTCGTCGCGCTGCTCGGTCTGGACACCATCAATACCCGCTACCTCAACCGGCTGCGCGATGCCGCGGCGACCTTCGACACAGGACGGTGAGGTTCATGGTCTTCGATGCTCCGCCCGCGCGGGCTGCCACACACGCGTGGATGCCGTCGAGTCCGTGCGGACCCGGCTGCATCGAGCCGATCGACGAGGTCGGCACGGCCAGGGTGGTCGGCCGACTGTTCGGCGTCGCCGGACTGCTGCTCAGCTTCCCGGTGGTCAATCTGGTCACCCCGCGCGGTAAACGTGAACTGCTACATCGTAGGTACGCGCGCACTCTGCTCAATTGCCTCGGGATGCGGCTGCGCGTCATCGACAACCGGGGCATCGACAACCGAACGATCGGCCGGAACGGTGTTGCCAGTGAGGGCGATACCGTCCCTGCCGGCTACGGCAACTCGGGTCGGTCCGGCATGCCGGGCGAGGGCGTGCTGGTCGTGGCGGGCCACGTCGGATGGACGGATATCGTCGCGCTGGCCGCGGTGCAGCCGCTCGGTTTCGTCGCGCGCGCGGACATGGTCGACTGGCCGGTGCTCGGCGCGCTGGCCCGGCTGATGCGGGTGATCCCGATCGAGCGGGAGCGGCTGCGTGAACTGCCCGACGTGGTGGCGCAACTCGGTGACCGGCTCGCGGGGGGCGAACGGATCGGTGTATTCCCCGAGGGCACCACCTGGTGTGGTCGCGCGTACGGCCGTATGCGTCCCGCGCTGTTCCAGGCGGCGGTCGACACCGGCACACCGGTCCAGCCGGTCCGGTTGCGGTACCTGGACCGGCATGGCGCGCAGTGCACGGTGCCCGGGTTCGTCGGGGTGGATACCTTCGAATCGTCCGCGGCACGGGTGCTGCGCGCACGCGGCATGATCGCCGAGGTGGTGCTCGAGCAGGTGCTGCAGCCCGGCCCGGATCGACGAGAGCTGGCCCGCCGCTGTGAGGCCGCGGTGCGCGGTACGGAGAGGTCGCGCCACGGCGCGCTCGACGCCACGCAGTGGATCGAGGCGGGGAATACGCGAGTGCGGGACCCATCGGTCGTTTCGGATCAGCCGAAGACGGTGCGGCGGCGCCCGATGCCCAGGTGAAAACAACAGCCATGCCTGCCCGCTACCCAGCGGGAAGGCGGAACGACTACACAGCGCCTGCGGTGAACGAATTCGTCACCGCAGGCGCTGTGTCCCTCACGCGATTGGTGCGACGACCCCTGGAATCCGCCAAGAGACGGTGGGACGCTTGCCAGGGAAGCGATTCGGTGACTGCTACTCGTTCACCGGACGTTCTGCGGGTTCAGGGATGGAATACCACCCGCCCGATGCTCACCCCGTCACCGAGTCTTGCGACACCGTCCGCGACATCGGCGAGAGCGAGGCGTTCGGTGATCAAAGGCTTGATCGCGCCGGCATCCGCCATCTTGGTCAACTCGTCGTGGCAGTCGTAGATCGCTTGCTGGTTGTATCGCTGGTACAACCCCCAGTGCAGCCCGATGATCGAGTAGTTCTTGATGAGGGCGTGGTTGAGGCCGGGCGTCGGGATCGTTCCACTGGCGAACCCGATCGTCAGGATCCGTCCCTCGAATGCGATGCACTTCGTCGACTTCGCGTAGGCGTCGCCGCCGACCGGATCGTAGATGACGTCGGCGCCGCGCCCGTCGGTGTATTCCTTGACGATCGCCACGAAGTCCTCGCTTCGGCGGTCGACCACCAGGTCGGCTCCCAGTTCTCGGCAGTACTCGGCCTTCTCGGGGCCGCCGACGACGCCGATCACCTTGGCACCTGCGGCCTTACCGAGTTGGACTGCGGTGCTGCCCACGCCGCCGGCCGCGGCGTGGACCAGCAGCGTCTCCCCGGGCCGCAACTGTGTCCGCCGATGAAGCGCGAACCAGCTCGTCTGATACCCGATGCTGAGCGCTGAGGCCTCGGCGTCGTCCAGCGAGTCCGGAGCGGGGTAGGCGTTCGCCTCGTCCATAACCGTCAGCTCCGCGAACGAGCCGTGGGGGAGTACCGGGTTGCCCACGACGCGGTCACCGACCGCGAATCGCGTGACGCTGTCCCCGGTCGCGACAATCTCGCCGCACAACTCGACGCCGGGCGTGAAAGGGAGCGGGGGCTTGATCTGGTACTCGCCGCGGCAGAGCAGGACGTCGGGGAAGTTCGCCGGCGCCGCGAGCACCCTCACCAACAGCTGTCCGGGACCGGCCGTCGGGTCCGCGACTTCATCGAGTCGTAGCACTTCCCTCGGATCGCCGAGTTCGTTGACACGCCATGCCTTCATTGTGTTTTCAGTCCTTTCCAAAAGATGCCGCGCGACTGACTTGTCGGCGAGCGTTAGATCCCTGCTTCATCGGATAGCGCTGCGGCCGGTACCTGATCGCGGTATTTGCGCAGTTCCTGCCCTGCGATCGGGCGCTTGTGCGCCTAGTCAGCAGGGGGCCGGGAAGTGGCGCGCGCGTCATCCGGGTACAACGTGTCGGTCGCTCAACGGTCGGTCCGATCCGCAGTCGCCCCGTCGAGAGCAGCGAGCTTGCGGAGACTAGCCGGGTAGCGGCGGCGTCCGATCGACAGGCATATGATGGCCGCGACGTAGACCAGCGGCGCCAACCGCAGCGCTCCCAAGAGTCCTACGCTGTCCGCAATCGCACCGATAGCGAACGGGCCCAATGCCATTCCGATCAAACTGTAGGCCAGCGTGAGGGTGCCGAACCCGGAGGCCCGAACCGACGGATGGGTGAGGTTGGCGACCATGGCTGTCATTGCTCCGGACGAGCCGGCTGCGAAGAAGGCGCCGATGCCGAGCAGGATCATCTGAGGTGCTCCGGGGGCCAACTGAAATCCCAGGAGCAGGGTGGCGACCGAAACCATGCAGTAAGCGATTGCGGACGTCCACTTTCGCGACGGATGCCGTCGACTCGAGCGGTCGGTGATGATTCCGCAGCAGATCATCCCGATGGCGATCAACAGCGAGAAGATCGATGCAGTCACCCCGGCCTTGCCCAGGTCCATGTCGTGGTATCGGTTGAAGTAGCTGGGCAGCCACGCCAACAGCACTGCGGCGACGAACATCTGGAGGCCACCGGTGAGGTAGGCGCAGATGACGGACGGGTTGGCGAACAGTGTCCGGAACGGGGCCTTGTATCCGTCCGCCGCCCCGCCGGATTCGAGGGATTCTTCCGTGTCATCCTTTCGATGACGGGTCATCCGCTTCTCGGTGACCAGGACCGAGAACATGGCAGCCAGGAGCAACCCGAGGATTGCCATGGCGGCGAAGGACCACCGCCACCCGAGATGAAGTGCGATGTAACCACCCAGTGCAACACCGATCACCGAACCGAAGGAGCCTGCGGCCTGGAAGGCCCCGCTGAGAGACGCTCGCATGTGTGGCGCGAACACGCTGAGGAGTACCGCGAGACCGACACTGCCGTATGCGGCCTCGCCGACACCGACGAGGAAACGCGCTGCAAGCATCTGGCCGTAGTTCATCGCTGCTGCGGACAGTAACGTCGCTATGCTCCAGAAGACCGCCATCAGCGTGACGCTCTTGATCCGACCCCAACGGTCCGCCAGGAGCGAAAGCGGCAGGGTCAGCACACCGACCATCACCGCGACTGCGCTGTTGAGTGAGGCGAGACGGGTATCGGACAAGTCCCATTCGGATTTGAGCAGTGGGAATATCGCGCTCAGAACCTGTCGAGACATGTAGTCCGACAACAACAATGCGAACACCATGGCGAAAACGATCCATGGGTAGATCCGTGACGCCCGGGACGACTTGGGGGACAGGGCATGAGGGGCCACAGTGGAATGCAGTGACACAGGCTTCTCCTCGGGTTTCGGATTCCGGTGCGACGCGATCACCAATTGACCAGACCCGGTGAGGGACTCGTCGTGCCCCGGAGGTGCGCGCGCTATCGATTCACTCCGAGGTGACGTCGATCAGCGGTTGCCCGAGTCCGACGTTGTCGCCCTCCTCCACATGAAGCGCGACAACCGTGCCGGCCTCGCCGTGGATGACGGGAATCTCCATCTTCATGGACTCGAGGATCATCAGTGGTTCGTCCGGGACGACCAGGTCGCCGACTGCGACGAGGATCTTCCACACATTTGCACTCATATCGGCCTGAACCGTCTCGGTCATGATGTTCACACTCCTGCTTGAACTTTCGAGTTTTCTCGACTGGCAATGGTGGCAACGATCGATGTGTCGTATCGCCCGGACGCGAACTCCTCAGAACGGACGAGTTTGCGCAGGAACGGCAGGTTGGTCACGATTCCGGTGACCTCGAACGCGTCCAGCGCCTGCTCCGCCGACATGACGGCCTCGGCGCGGTTCGGCGCTGTGACGCAGAGTTTGGCGAGCAGCGGGTCGAAGTGCGACGTCACGATCTGATCGGGCCCGTACCCGCTGTCGACTCGAATTCCCGGTCCCGATGGCGGCTGCCACTTCTCGATCGTTCCCGGTGCGGGGAAGAAACGGACCGGATCCTCGGCGCAGATGCGGAACTCGATCGAGTGGCCGCGTGGCGACACGTTCAGGTCTGCCGTGGTGCGGCCGGTCGCCGCGATGCTCAGCTGCTGCTCGACGAGGTCGATGTCGTAGGTCAGTTCGGTGACCGGGTGCTCGACCTGGATGCGGGTGTTCATCTCGAGGAAGACGAATTCTCCTGTGCTGGTGTCCAGCAAGAACTCGACCGTGCCGGCGTTCTCGTAACCCACGGCCTCCGCCGCGCGAACAGCAGCGTCACTGATTTGTGCCCGCACCATCTCGTCGAGGTGCGGCGCGGGGCATTCCTCGGCAACCTTCTGATGGCGTCGCTGCACCGAACAGTCCCGCTCGCCCAGGGCGATCACCCTGCCGTCCGACAGGCCGAGCACCTGAACCTCTACGTGTCGTGCCGAAGCGACGTACTTCTCCAGGAAGACCTTTCCGGAGCCGAAGCTGCGCTCTGCCATCGACTGGGTTCCGGCGAACATCTTGCGTAGCTGCTCGGCGTCCTGCGCGACGACCATCCCGATCCCGCCGCCGCCTGCTGCGGCCTTGAGCATGACCGGGAAGCCGATGGACCGGGCCTGGGTGACGGCATCGTCGACGGACGACAGGCCGTCGGCGGTGCCTCCACTGACCGGAACGTCGGCCGCAGCGACAGCATGGCGAGCTCGGACCTTGTCTCCCATGACCTCGATGACCTCGGGGGCCGGTCCGATCCAGAGCAGCCCGGCATCGACGACGGCCCTGGCGAACTGTGCGTTCTCGGCCAGGAACCCGTATCCGGGGTGAACCGCGGCCGCACCTGTCGCGAGCGCGGTCTCGATGATTCGTGCGCCATCGAGATAGGTCTCGAGCGGCTTTCCGCCCTCGAGACAGATCGCCCTGTCGGCCTCTCGAACGAAGGGAAGTTCTGCGTCGACGGGGTGGTACACGGCCACCGTCTCGACTCCGAGTCGGCGTGCGGTCTTGATGATCCTGCGGGCGATCTCGCCGCGATTGGCGATCAGCACGCTTGGTGGGTACTGCGTCATGTCATCACCTCAGTAGCTGGTCGGCCAGTTGCTCAACAGATGTTCACCGACACCGTTCGTGCGGTGGCGGAAGTTCGCGCGTAGCGCGTGGAGGACGAATTCGCGCGTGTCCACCGGATCGATCACTTCATGGACGCCATACACGCGTGCGATGTCGTACGCGGTGGACTCGCGGGCCATCTCCTCGTACCGTGCCTGGAACGTCTCGGGGTCGGATTCCGCGTCCACCCCGTAGACCACGCCGACCGCCGACCGAGGATCCATGAAACTGACCTCTGCGCTCCACCAGGCGGCAACCGCGTCAGCCGTTTCCGAGCCGCCCATATTCACGAAGGCCTGTCCGTAGTTCTTGCGGAGCATCACGGTGAATTTCGGGACGGTGACGAGGGAGAGGGCATTCATCCAGTTGATGACCTTGCCGGCGATCTTGTTCCGTTCCGCCTCCAGGCCGATGAGGAACCCCGGCTGGTCGACCAGGAACAGAATGGGGATGTTGTACGAGTCGCACAGCACCAGAAAGCTCGTGGCCTTGTCGCAGGCATCGGCGTCGATTGCACCGCCCTTGAACATCGGATTGTTCGCGATCACGCCGACGGTTCGGCCGCCGAAGCGGGTCAGTCCGGTGATCAGGCTCTTGCCGTACTGAGACTTCAACTCGAACAGGCTGTCGTCGTCCGCGATGCAGGAAATGACCTTCCGCATGTCGTAGACCTTCGACGGTGACGTCGGTACCAGCGTTCGCAACTCGTCCACACGCGAGCCGGACCCTGCGGGCACCGGAGCGAGCGGGGGAGCCTCTTGATTGTTCGCGGGCAGGTAGGACAGGAACTTCCGAACCAACCCGATCGCTTCTTCGTCGGTGTCAGCGACCGCGTCCGCGATACCGGTGATCTGGGCGTGCGTCTTCCAGCCGCCAAGTTCTTGCGCGTCTACGTCCTGGCCGGTTGCCCGGCTGACGAGACCCGGACTCGACACCGCCATGACCGCACCCTTGCGGAAGACCACGAAATCCGACGACACCGAGTGCCACGCGGCCGATCCGAACGAGTAACCGAAAACCGCAGACACCCAGGGGTTTTCGCGCCTTCTCAGGAACCGGGTGCGGTCGTTTCCGCTGCCCATTCCCATGCCGCCCATGACGTCCGGCATCCGGACGCCGGTCGACTCGGCCAGGTAGACGGCGGGTACGCCGGTGCGCAGCGCCAGGTCCTTCATGTGCTGCATCTTCTTGTTGCTCACCGAGCTGCTGGACGCACCCTTGACAGTGAAGTCGTAGGCGATGACGGCCGCTGGCCGACCCGAGATGTCACCGGTGCCGGTGATCTTGCCGTCGGCAGGAGTTCGATTGTGATCGGCGGGAACAGCCGACGTGGCGAACAGCCCCGACTCGCGGAACGTGCCGACGTCGAACAGCAACGCCACCCGCTCCCGCGCATTCAGCTGACCCGCATCCACGCGCTGCTTCAGCTTCTTCGGCCCGCCCATCGCGAGCGCGGCGTTGCGGCGCTCAGCGTGTCGTTCCTCGAGGGTGCTCGACTCCGCACCCACGCTGTCAATTGTCATGGTGTTGCCCTTTCCGGCCGATCGATAGGCATCCGAGCCTTGTTGCGAATTCACTGCGCGGCCGTGAGGCGGCGATGCCGCAGCAGAGCCCGCGCTGCGGACGCGGCGGCCTCGAGTTCGCGGTATGTCGGGATTCCGGCCTTCCGCGCCTCCTTCTCGTAAAGCGTGATCTGTGCATCTGTGTCGGGTTTGCCGTCCGACTTGAGAACCAGGATGTGGTGGCATCGGCGTGCGGCCGCGTCCCGCGCCCGCACGATCGCAGCGATGATCGCGGCCGGCACGTCTCCGTGCGTGGCGGCGAGATTTCTGACGATGATGCCGACGTTGAAGTGGGAAATCATCACCGAAGGATCGCTGTGGGCGAGGATGGTTCCCACGATCTTCTCCGCGATGGCCCCGCCCTCCACGGCGAGAGTGCCGGCCGGTGCGTCGATCGGGTTCGCCAGCCCGTTACCGGGAGGCAGACCGAGACCGTTGAGCTCGTCGATCGCGATCTGTGGTAGCGGCGGCGTCGCCAGGCCGACACGATCGAGGGCGTCTGCGGCGAGCACACTTGCACCACCGCCGTTTCCGAACAGCACCACGTCGCCGGCCGTTGCCTGCAACGATGGATCGGACAGGTCGAAGACGTGGAGCGCATCGACGAACTCGTTGAGCGTGTCGACGAGGACGGCACCTGCCTGCCTGGCGAGTGCGGGCCACAGCCGGTGATTGCCACTGAGCGCGCCGGTATGACTGTTCGCAGCACGTGCGCCGTCCGCCGTCCGTCCCCCTGCCAACAGGACAACCGGCTTGTCGGTAGCGCTGCCGTTCAGCACCTCGAGGATTTCCCTTCCAGCGGACAGGGATTCGAGATACAACCCGATGACCTTCGTTTCCGGATCGGCGAGAAAGTACTCGACCAGTTCCGCCGCCGACACGTCGGCACCGTTTCCGATGCTGATGACGCTGCGGAGTCCGACTCCGCGGGCCTCACCCAACCGCAGAATGTCGACGCTCAGCCCGCCGCTTTGCGACACCACCGATACGGAACCCGCAGCGGTCGGCGCCTCCGGAATGAAAGACAGTCGTCCCGGCGTGGAGTGGGTGCCCAGGCAGTTGGGGCCGATCACCCGAGTTCCCACCCTGCGCGCGGTGGCGACGAGTTCTCGTTCGAGTTCCACGCCCTCGTCGGTCTCGCCGAATCCACTCGAAACCACCTGCGCGAAGGCGACTCGGCCACCTCCTTCGGCCAGGGCCGGTGCGACGGAGGCGGCAGGCAGTGCGATGTACGCGTAGTCGACATCGCACTCGAGATCCGCTAATGACGGGATCGCCGGCAATCCCTCGATCGTGTCGGCGCTCGGATGGACTGGAATGATCTCACCCTCGAATCCGAACTGACGAAGGTTGCGGATGAAGAGATTCCCGCCGTTCGAACCCCGCCCGCTCGCGCCCAGCACAGCCACGGTGCGCGGCGCCAGCAGAGCTTCGAATCCCTTGCCGAACTGCCGAACTCCGGATACCGGCACCGATTCGTCGGCGCGAGCCGTGGCGGCAGCCGAAGACACGGGCCCCAGAACTAAGCGTGCGTCGACTGCCGCGGCGCCCGTCGGCGACACGATGATCGGATTGAGATCGATCTCGACCACGTCGTCGGGCATCGCGTCCAGGAGCCCGCCGGGCCCGGCCATGGCGTGCACAACGTCCACGAGGGCTTGGATGTCGGCGCGCTCGCCGCCCCGGGCGCCCTCCAGGAGCGCCTTTCCACGCAACTCCTCGAGCATGGCGCGGATCTGACGGCGTGTAAGCGGCGCGAGCCCGAACGAGACGTCCTCGAGGACCTCGACGAAGACACCTCCGAGACCCACCATCACAGCCCAACCGAGCCCCTCGGAACGAACAGCGCCGAGCACGACCTCTATGCCCTTCGGCACCATTTCCTCGACCAGGTAGCCGGTCGTGGTGTGGCCGAGTTCCGCAAGTCGACGCCGCATGTCCTCAGCGGCTTCGCCGAGTTCGTGAGCGTGCAAACCGAGCCGCACACCGCCGGCGTCGGACTTGTGGACGAGGGTCGGCGACACCGCCTTCAACACGAGCGGAGGGTTCAGGTCCGGCGGTACGGACGCAAGGTCCTCAGTACTGACACCACGGGGAACATTCACTCCGAATTGCCGAAGAAGGTTCTTCGCGGTCGCTTCGGGAAGAACCACGCCTCCCGCTGCGCGGGCCTCACCGATCGCCGCCAGGATCTGCGCGGCGATTGAAGTGGACTGCACCGAATCGACTGACAAGGAGGGCTCCCTTGCTCGAAAGATATGGACCGCGAGTGCCACGAATTTGGACCCGCACTCGCGTGAACCCAGTGTTGACCGAGATCACACTCCCAGGAAGCCCGAAGAACCTAACCCTGTGATATCCACTGCCTATCGGCTCCTCGAATACCCTTGCAGCCGAAGGAATCCGGATACCTCGATCACCATCGAACCGGAGCTTCCAGTGCGAGCAGCGCAAGAGCGCGGCAACTATCACAGTGATAGGAAGCCCGCGCAGCGCGACTTATTGACCGGCTCACTCGTCGGCACGACTATCGACGAGACCGTCGCCACACGATCGCGGAAGACGACGGCGGGCAGATCGTTCGATCCGACGAGGAGCAAGAACCGTCCGACGAACGCGGGAATTGATACCCAGCAAAGGACTTTCGACATGAGCAGTCGAGCAAGAACCACGCAGGACACGTTCGAACTTGCGGACAAGGTAGCGATCGTGACCGGGGGCGGTCGGGGAATCGGCCGCGCATGCGCGCTCGAGCTGGCCGGCGCGGGCGCACACATCGTCTTGATCTCGAGGACCACAACAGAATTGGACGCCGTCGCCGGTGAAGTGGAGGCGCTCGGCTCGAAGGCGCTCGCTCTCCCCTGTGACATCTCCGACTACGACGCGTGCAATGACATTGTCCACGAAGCCGTTTCCGCCTTCGGCCGCATCGATGTGCTCGTCAACAACGCCGGCACGGGCGCTCCGACCCCTGTCATGGATTCCGACCCTGCCGACTGGGCCGGCGTAATCGCCGTCAATTTGATCGGCCCGTACAACATGTCTCGTGCGGTCCTCCCGCATATGGTTGATACGGGTGGCGGTCGAATCATCATGATCGGGTCGGGTATGGGACATAGTCCCGCGGCCGGATTTTCCGCCTATGGGTCGTCCAAGGCCGGACTGAGCTACTTGATGAAGACTATTTCCGAAGAAGTGTGGGCGCACGGAATCGATGTGAACGAAGTTGTTCCCGGGCCTGTCGCCACCCGGCTCACAGCGGCCCTCGTCCAGGTGGGTGCAGCCCCTGAAGGTCTGCCGAGTGAGCGCGTGAAGTCGCCGACCGAAGTGGCGGAACTGGTTGGCTGGCTGGCGCGGCAACGCGTCGGCGGGCCTACGGGCCAGATCTTCAGCCTCGCACGTCGCGCGCTGTAACAGGCCAGGGTCTTGCCGCCTGCTATACCGCGACAAGTCCACCGCCAGGATCACGCTACCCACGAAAGATCGCGTGAGCTTCAACGGTGATAGCGAACAACTGTCTCCTGAATTCGATGAAACACGTTCCCGGAGAACGAATCCGGCGACGCGTGGTAGGCCTGCCCGCAGGTCGCCCGCCGCCGGCAGGGCAAGAGTGCGGAAGCTATCACTGCGATATGCGACTCCGCCCAGGAAGCGCCTTGACCGGATCACTCACCGACGCAAGTATCGAAGAGACCGTCGTCACACCAATCCCTGTCCGTGGAGGTAAGACATGACGTCATCCATTCCGGCCCCCGATTTTCCGGCATCCGAGCTCCCCAAGTATCCGATGCGGCGGCGTTGCCCCTTCCAGGTGCCCGCGGAGTACGAGGAACTGCGCAATACCAATCCCGTTGCTCAGGTTCGATTGTGGGACAACAGATCTGCGTCCCTCCTCACACGCTATGAAGACATCCGGGCGGTCCTGCGTTCCCCGGCAATCAGCTCGGATCCGAAACGACCGAACTTTCCCTTCCTCTCGGAGGCCGAGCGTGTCGGCAAGACGCAGGACGGGTCGTTCCAGCGGATGGACGGAGCGGAGCACAGTCGGCATCGTCGACTGATCATCCCGTTCTTCACGGTGCGTCGGATGGAGAACCTGCGCCCCATGGTGCGGGAACTGGTGCGGCAACTGCTCGAGGAGCTTGTCACCAAGCCCTCGCCGGTCGACTTCTTCCACGAGTTCGCGCTTGTCGTGTCCTCGACGGTGGCTTGCATGCTGTTGGGCGTCCCGTATCGAGATCATGAGTTCTTCCAGGTGCAGAGTGCCGTACGGATCGACCACACGGCGTCTACCGCGGAGGTCGAGGAAGCTACCGAGAAGTTGCTCGACTATCTCGGGGATCTGCTCGACGAGCGAACAGCGGACCCGCGAGACGACGTGATGAGCTTCATGGCCGAACAGGTGGCCAGCGGCGAGTTGACTCGCGACGAAGCCGTGATGGATGCGAATCTCCTCCTTCTCGGTGGTCACGAGACCACCGCGAACATGATCACGCTGGGAACGCTGGTCCTGCTCGAGAACCCGGAACAGTTGGCGCGCATGACTTCCAAGGAAGTGTCCGTCACCAACGCGGTCGAAGAACTACTCCGTTTCACCTCGATCACGCAGAGCAACGCGTCGCGCATCGCAACCGAGGACATTGAAGTAGGCGGTCACACGATTCCGGCCGGCGAAGGTGTCATCGCGGCGGTGTCCGCCGCAAACTGGGACGGGACGATCTTTCCCGAACCCGAGGTGCTGGACCTCGGCCGTAAGGAGGCCCGCCAGCACATGACGTTCGGTTACGGAGTGCATCAGTGCGTCGGTCAGGCGCTCGCCCGAATGGAGTTGGAGGTGGTGTTCGAGACCCTGTTCGACGTCATCCCGGGACTCCGGGTGGCCGCACCGGTGGATGAACTTCGGTTCAAGCACGACTCGGCGTTCTACGGACTCCACGAACTCCCGGTGACGTGGTAGCGGGCGAAACCGCAGGGGGTACGCGGCATTACTGATGAGGGAACGCCGCGAACAGTAGACATGATCAAAGAGCGGAGCAGTAGTGATTCGAGTTGTGGCCGATAAGAAGAAGTGCGTTGCGGCAGGGTTGTGTGTCGGCCGGGAGCCGGCAATATTCGACCAGGGTGCAGACGACGGTCTGGTGCTCGTTCTCCGGGACGATGTCACGGCGGAGGAACTCGAGGGAGTGGTCGAATCGGCGAGTATCTGCCCGTCCGGTGCGATCACGGTAATCGAGGACTGAGACGGAGCAGCCGAGCGTATGCGGGAAACAGACTTCGATGCGAAACCCATCTGAACTGAACGAGTCCATGGTGATCGTGCACCGCCGGACCGTACTGACCGACGAGATCGTCGAACTCGAACTTCGTAGGGCCGACGGCGTGGACCTACCGTGCTGGGACCCCGGATCGCATATCGAGGTCGTTTTGTCCGAGGACATGATTCGTCAGTACTCGCTCTGTGGCGACCCCGACGACCGGAGCTGCTGGAAGATCGCGGTTCTTCGTGAGGACGACGGCCGGGGAGGGTCGCGGCGGATCCACGAGGAGTGGCACGAGGGCATACACGTGGTGGTGCGAGGTCCTCGCAATCTCTTCCCTTTCCAACCGGCGCCGAACTACGTCTTCATTGCTGGCGGCATCGGTATCACGCCGATGTTGCCGATGATCTCGGCCGCGGTGAAGTCCGGATCGCAGTGGTCCCTGCACTACGGGGGCCGCTCCCTGTCGTCGATGGCATTCACCGATCGGGTCCTGGACATCGGCAGTGCCGACGCATGGCTCTACCCGCAAGATGAAGTGGGGCTCATCGATCTGGATTCGGCGCTGGCCGCGCCGGAATCGGAGACATTGGTCTACTGCTGCGGGCCCGAACCCCTGCTGACCGCAGTGGAAGACAGGTGCCGATCGTACTGGCCGTCCGACGCGCTGCACGTTGAACGCTTCGCACCGAAGGACACGGTCGAGAGCGCGAACGACGAGGCGTTCGAGGTCGAGCTCATCCAGAGCGGGGTGACAGTTACCGTCAATCCGGGTGAGAGCGTACTTTCCGCGGTCGAGGCCGTGGGCGTGCCGGTTCTGGCGTCGTGCTTGGAGGGCACGTGTGCTACGTGTGAGGTCACCGTCGTGGAAGGGGTTCCGGATCATCGGGATTCGGTGCTCAGTGAACGTGAGAGGGAAGCCAACAATACGATGATGATCTGCGTTTCGCGCTCCGTGAGTTCGCGTTTAGTGCTGGACCTCTAGCGGTCTTGCCCGGCCGTCGGCCACGAAAATCTCCGGTCTGAAGGCCTGCGGGGCGGTCACGAATGTCAGGTACCGGCTACCTGTTGGCGCATCAGTTTCAACAGCGTTTGGACGACAGGGCTGCGCATCTCGCCCTTGCGCACGACCACCGCCAGACGCGTCTCGGCCCACTCGGCCGAGACCGGCGACAGCATGACACCGTCACCACTGACGGTCGAGGGAGCCAAGCTGTTTGCGATCGCGATGCCCACTCCCGCCTTGACCATGCGGATGGAGGTCTCGGCGCTGTCGGTGAAGTAGACGGGACGAGTCTCGATGCCTTCGAGTAGTCGCTCGAACGCCGCGCGCAGGATGCTGTCCTTCGAGAAGAAGATCAGCGGTTGGCCGGCGAGGTCGGATGCCTGAACGGACTGCTGCGCGGCCAGTGGGCTCTCCTCCGGAATCACGAGGACGAGCCTGCCGGTGAGCAGATCGATGTACTGCAGGCTGTCGGCATCGCGATCGTCGTTCTTGAGTGTGCTCAGCAGACCCATGTCGAAGTGCCCGGTCGAGACCCCTTCTCGGACCGTGTCCGACCCGCCTTCGGTGACCTCGAAGCGGATGTTCGGGTGCTCGCGGTGCAGCAGCTTCACGACATTGGGAAGTACGGTCAGGCTGGCTGTGGATACCGCGGCCAGTCGGATGCTTCCGATCTTCAGATTGTCGATCGCACTGGCTTCCTGGCGTAGTGCGTTCTCTGCCCGAATCACCGCACGGGCGTGCGGGAGGATCCGTTCGGCCGCGTAGGTCGCCCGCACCCCGTGAGCTCCGCGGAGCACAAGAACGACACCCAGGTCCTCCTCCAGGCGTTGAACCTGGGTGGTGATCGTAGGCTGCGTGACGCCGACCTCCTTCGCAGCCTGTCGGAACGATCCGGTGCGCACCGCTGCCTCGAGATACCGTAACTGCTCGAATCTCATGGGAAGTGCCTCGTGTCATTCGCTGTGGTGGAAGGCCGTAATGCTGCGCCGACCCTGCCTGTGTGTCGTGGCACACAGTGGCGGGGCTGGCGTCAGGTTAGCGCCTGCCATATCGAAGCCGGCATCCGGGTGACGTCGACATCCAGTTGGTTGCTTGTTCAGATCGTTTGTGCGGTAGTCGGATGCGGGTGCTCAGCCGCGAATCGAGCCGCCGTCCACCACCAGGGTCTGGCCCGTCACGAACGACGCGCCATCGGAGAGCAGGAAGCGAACGGGCTCGACGAAATCGGAGGTGGAGGAGGCCCGTTTGATCGCCCGCGTGCTGATGTTGCTCTCCTCGGTCTGTGCGATAGAGGTGACGAGTGGCGTGATGACGAGCCCGGGTGCGATCACGTTGACCGTGATCTCCCGTTCCCCGAGTTCCTCGGCCAGGCACCGGGCGAACCCGATGACACCGGCCTTCGATGCGGCGTAGACCGCGGCGGCACCCGGACCCTTGAAGACGGTTCCGGAGGAGAAGAGGACGATCCGCCCGCTGTCCATGAGCAGCGGGAGCAAGGCCTGGGTGACGGCGAGGGTGCCATGCAGATTGACCTGGAGAAGGTGCTCCCAGGATGCACGGGGAGTCTGGGCGAAAGGCTCGAAGTGTGCGACGGCGGCACAGTGGACCAGTCCGCGGATGCGGGTGATCCCCTGTCCCCGCAGCTGCTCGGTGATCGCGTCGATGCCGTCGACGGTGGCGAGATCACCGAGCAGGTATGTCACACCGGGCGTCGGCCGGCTGGGGGTCTGTCGGTCGATCACGACGATCGGGTGCGTGCCGGCGAAGGCGTCGCACAGGGTGGAACCGATTCCGCTCGCGCCGCCGGTGATCACGATGGGTGGATTCATGGTCGCTACCCCTCACGCGCGCTTCTCGACGACCTTCTGGAACAGCGAGATTCCAGCGTCGAGCAGCATCGACATCAACCCCATGGCGAGGATCACGGCGAACGACTCCGCCACTTGGAAGTTGTTCGTCAGCGTCACCAGGCGCTGCCCCAATCCGGTGTAGGCGCCGACCATCTCGGAGAGCACCGCGCCGAGCACCGAGTACACCGCCGCGAGCCGTAGGCCGCCGACAATCGCCGGCAGCGCGCTCGGGAACTCGATCTTGACGAATCGCTGCCAGGGTGACATCGACATCGAGCGGGACAGCTGATCGATGTCGTGGTCGATGCCGCGCAGGGCGCTCGTCGTGTTGGTCAGCAGCACGAAGTACACCATGCTGGCGGCCACCAGCGCCTTCGGGACCATGCCCAGTCCGAACCACAGGATGAAGATGGGAGCGAGTGCAGGGCGGGGAAGGCTGTTGAGCAGGGTCACGAACGGCGCGACGGCGCGGTTCAACACCTCGCTCCGGGAGAGGATCACACCACTGAGCACACCGAGCGAGGCGCCGACCAGCAGGCCGAGCATGGCGCCGCTGATGGTGCTCTGCACGTCGACCCAGAAGGCGCGGTCGGTGAGTTGGTCGACGAACGCGCGTCCGACGTCCTCCGGGGACGAGATGAACAGCGGGTCGATGATGCCGCGGTGCGACGCGAGCGACCAGACACCGAGGAACAGGGCCAGCCAGAACACGCGCAGCGCCCAGATCGAGAAGAGTGCCTTGTGGCGGTCGCGGCGTTGTTCGGCGAAAATCCCGCGTTCCATGTCGAGGATTTCGGGCCTCGAATCTTGCGTAGTGGTCATCGTCATCTCCCTGGACTGAGAGTGGTAGTTCGCATCCCGTCCTCCGGGTGCGATCGGGCGAAACCGGCCGCAGCCCCGGGCTGCCGCCGACCGGGGTGGGAGTACGGGGGTCAGGCGTGCTCGGGCGCGTAGCGCGGAGGCATTTCGGACGGCGACGACGCCAGCGGACCGCCGGCGACGGTGAGGACCTCGCCGGTGATGTACGACGCGGCATCGGAGCATAGGAACATGCAGGCGTCGGCGATGTCTTTCGGAGTGCCGAGGCGGCCGAGCGGGATGTACGCCGCGACCTTGTCGGCGGTGTCCGCGGCCGCGAAGCGAGAGGCGTCGGTCAGAATTGCTCCCGGCGCGACACAGTTGACGCGGATGTTCTGCCCCGCCCACTCCCAGGCCATCGTCTGCGTCAGGGATACGATCCCTGCCTTTGCTGCCGCGTAGGCGCCGCGCTGGGGATGAGCATAGAAGCTCGACACCGAGCCGACGTTGACGATGACGCCCCCGTTCTGCGCGGCGAAGACCGGCCAGCACGCTTTCGCGCACTGAAATGCGCCGCCGAGGTTGGTCTCGATCGTTGCGTTCCAGGCGTTCGTGGAGAGCTCCTCCAGTCGCTTGGCGAAGTTGCCGCCGGCATTGTTGACCAGGATGTCGATGCGGCCGAACGCGTCCATCGCCGCTGCTGCGAGCTCCTGCGCGGTCTCCTCGGAGCGGATGTTGCCTGTGACGGTCACCGCCTCGCCGCCTAGAGCGCGGACCTGGTCTGCGACCGACTGGAGGCTCTCCGTGTCACGACCGTGCAGAACCACCTTGGCGCCCGCCCCGGCGAACGCCAGCGCAACGTGGGCGCCGATGCCACGGGAGGCGCCGGTGACGATGGCGATGCGGTCGGAGAAATCGTAACGGAGGGTGCCGGCGGGGGAGGTTGAGGACTGGGACATGGATGATCGTTCCTTCACTGATCCGACTGGTGGTCAGCCGTTCCCGCGGCCTCGCGCAATTTCGTCTGCGTCGCGCTCGGTGTGAGGGTTCCGCTCCGGCGGGGTGTGTCTCCCGAACCGAATCGACTGCTCCAAAAAGGCTGGGGCGCGTGTGGTCTGGAGCACAAGGGGTAGGCGCTTATCGGGGTGATAGCAGCCGCAACGCTCGAAATTCCTTGACGGACCTCCCGTGTCGCGTGAATATTCATGTAACGGAGGTCACATGCCGGTCGGGCCGGTACCGGCTCGCATGCCGACGGCAGCATCACCCGAACCTGTACTCCGGCAGTCTTTCTCATCAGATGATCCGTCATTCGCCGTGTTGTCGTCGATCGTCCCGTATTCCGAATCAGGAGCCACGGACATGAAGTTCCCCTTCGAACTGCCTCGATCCGCATATAGGTCCCCGGCGTCTGTCGGCGCCGGGAGGAGCCGCCGAGAGTTCCTGTCGATAGCCGGCGTCGGACTGGCGGCCGTCGGTGCCGGCGCATTCCTCGCGGGCTGTGCTGACAGCTCGGGGTCGACCCCGGCTCCTGGTGGATCCGGTGGTCTGGCGCCGGACGCCCTCGCGAACTCGACGAGATTCGTCGTGGCGACGGCTCCAGGCGACAACTTCCTCATCGACCAGGTGAACAAGGAACAGGGCCAGTTCGCCAGATACAACCTCGATGTACCGAAGCTGCTCGTCCCTTCGAGTGCGGTACAGGCCAATCAGCTGCTCGCGTCTGGTGCGATGGGCGGCTGCATGACCGACATCACGGTGGCGATCAGCGCTTTCGCCAACTCCACGCCGGGTCAGCGACCCGTCGTGGTGGGGTTGCGTGTTCCGGTGAACACCTACTCGGTCGTCGTAGGGAAGGGCTCGTGGCCTGGCGACAACGCATCCTTCCCAGAGAAGATGAATGCCCTGCGTGGTAAGCGAATCGGTGTAACCGCACTCGGTGCGGGCGCCGATCAGCAGCTTCTCATGGCGCTCGGCGCGGTGGGATTGTCGGAGCGGGACGTGACGAGAATTGGTGTCGGGCAGATCTCGCCGGCCATTGCCCAGCTCAAAGCCGATCGGATCGACGCGTATCTCAGCTACACCCGTGGCGCGAGTCTGGCGGTCGCGCATCAATCGGGCGGTGGCCTGTTCGTGAACTTCAGCGACGCGGACGTGCCGGAGGTGCTCAATCGGCAGCCGGTCGGGGCGATCGTGGTGCGGGAGGACTTCGCGACGTCCAGCCAGGACGTGGTGAGGGCCTGGCTCGCCGCGCAGGCGGACGGCATGACGTGGATCGCCGATCATGCGGACGACGCTGCCGCGCTTCTGAACAAGACCAGTTTCGACGGGAAGATGTCGGAGGTTGCCGTCGAGTCGGTCCGGTTCCTCAACGACACGGTTGGCCCCAGCACGAAGCCGATGTTCCAGGTGTCGCGCGAGCCGATCGAGCTGATGGTGAGCATCGCCGAGAAGCAGGGGCACATCACCCCGGGTGCGGTGCGTTACGAGGACCTGGTTCCGGACTACGCCCGGGCCAGGTGAGGCACTGCACCGCCGCCCGTCGCACACTCACGAGTCGAATGAGGAACTTCTCATGGCAACACTCACCAAATCTGTTGAAAACAATACTGATACGGGATTGTCCGTAGAGTTCGAGAACATCCATCACAGCTTCATCCATGGAGATCGTCCGGTACGGGCCCTGGAGAACTTCAACCTCTCCGTCCCTCCGTCCGAGTTCGTCAGCATCGTCGGCCCCTCGGGGTGCGGGAAGACCACGGCATTGTCGATGACAGGGGGTCTGGTTCGACCTCGGACCGGGGCCGTACGGCTCGACGGGGCCGAGATCACCTCCGTTCCCGAGGATGTCACCTTTCTTTTTGCCCGGGATGCCCTGCTGCCGTGGCGCAATGTGCGTGCCAACGTGGAACTCGGACTCGAGGTCCGCGGGATGGGGCGTGCGGAGCGTCGGAAACGTAGCGACGAGTGGCTGCATCGCGTCCGCCTCGAGGAGTTCGCCGACTCCGACATCACGCATCTGTCGCAAGGGATGCGACAGCGGGTGGCCATCGCGCGCACGCTCGCGCAGAGTCCGCGGGTGGTGCTCATGGACGAGCCGTTCGCTGCGCTGGATGCCCAGACCCGGGCCATCCAGCAGGAGGAGTTCCTCCGGCTGTGGGAGGCGGAACGACCCACGGTGCTCTTCGTGACGCACGACCTGGAGGAGGCGATCCTGCTGAGCGACCGGGTGCTACTGATGGCGAGTCGGCCCGGTCGGGTCGTGGCCGACATCCGAATCGAGCTGGAACGCCCACGGACACAGGAGATGCGGATCAGCTCCGACCTGTTTCACGGTTACTACCACCAGCTCTCCGGCCTTCTGAAGGACGCGGTGCGCGCCGCGGAGGAAGAGCGGGCTCGTTAGTGCCAGATGTGTATCTGCACAGTAGTTTTGGAAGGAGAACGACTGGTGATTCGCGGTCGAGTTCATACGGTTGACGGCACGCTGCTCAACTACAGGATGTTCGGACACGGAAGGCGTGTCGTGACGTGCCTGCATCCCCTCGCTCTCGACGGGTCTTGGTACGAGGAGTTGGCCGGCGAACTCGGCAACGGCAGACGTTACCTGTGCCCGGATTTTCGTGGACACGGTGGAACCGAGTACGGCGCAACCGAGATCACCCTCGACCTGCTCGCCGAAGATGTTGCTGCGCTGTGGCATCAGCTCGGGATCGAAACGAGCGCTGTTCTCGGCGTCTCCCTCGGCGGGATGGTGGCACAAGCGCTGGCCACGAGACATCGTGACAGTGTCGAGTCGCTGGTCTTGATGGGTACGACAGCGGCATTCGACGCGCAGGGCCGACAGCACACTGCGCACCGTGCCGCTGTTGCGCGCGGCGACGGCGGCATGGCGCAGCTCGTGGAGCCCACTCTGCAACGCTGGTTCGACGAGGACACAATTCGGGCGAACGGGCTGCTCGTCGAGCGGGCCCGGGCTTGTCTGAGGGCAACCGACGGGGGTGTGCACGGATCCGTCCTCGATGCGATGTGCGACCTCGACTATATTCAGTCCTCCTCTGAATGGAAGTCCCCCCCAACAACATTGGTGATCGGGGGCGAGGGTGATACCAGTGCGACTCCAGAGGTGATCAAGGCTCTGGCTGCCGCTGTTCCCGGGGCAGAGCTCCGGATGGTCGAGGGGGGCCATATGGCGGCGTTCGAGAATGTCGGACCGGTTGCCGGCGTGGTGAACGAATTCTATGAACGCCGACTGGGCGGGACCGAGCAGTCCAGCTGAAGGGAATTCCGCCTTCTAGTGTCGCGCGGCGAACCTGCGGCAGATGGTTGATAAAAGAAATCGGGAGATCGAGATGGACGAGAGTGCTGTAACTCTTCCCAGTGTTGAACAATTGCGAGAATTCATCGAGTATGCCGAGACCCCGGCACTACTCATGGTGGTTGCACATCTGACCGACGACACCGGAGTTCTGCGCGACGAGTGGCGACCCGACGCGACTCTTCTGCCTCAGGGGAATCTGGATGCTGAGACGGAAGTCGCTGTGCGACAGTACTGTCTGACACGACTCGAAGAGTTGGCGGCCAACGGAGCTTCGGTGCCGGCGCGCCCGAGTCGGCGCGTGCTCGACGCCATCGGCGCCTGGGGGCTCGGGGGTCTGGACGACGAGGTCGCCGCGCTACTCGACCAGGCACTCGTTCCCGACTACGAGGACCGACGCGCGCCCGACTGGACGCTCGAAAGTTTGTCCCCTGAAAGAGAATTTCGGGTTGCGATCATCGGAGCGGGAATCTCGGGCCTGCTCGCGGGGCTGCGGATGAAGCAGGCGAACATCCCCTTCGTCATCTACGAGAAGGGCGACGACGTTGGTGGGACCTGGTCCGAGAACACCTACCCCGACTGTCGGACGGATGTGCACAGCCACATCTATACCTACTCGATCTTCCCCTACGACTGGCCGTCCTACTTCTGCCGGCAGAGCGTGATCCTCGACTATCTGAGGGCTTTCGCACAGCACTTCGGCATCGACGAGCACATCAGCTTCGGCGTGGAGGTCACCGGCGCACACTGGGACGACGCGGCGAAGCACTGGGACGTCACGACGAAGGACGCGCACGGCGCGACGGACACCGGCGAATTCCAGTCGGTGATCAGTGCGGTGGGACAGCTCAACCATCCCAGCATCCCGAACATCCCGGGGATCGAGACCTTCGAGGGCCCGGCATTCCACTCTGCGGAATGGGACCACTCGGTTGACCTGACCGGCAAGCGCGTCATCGTGGTCGGTACTGGCGCCAGCGCACTCCAGTTCGGTCCGGCGGCAGCACAGGTCGCCGAGCAGGTGACGATTGTGCAGCGGACCCCGCCGTGGCTCATGCCGACCCCGGAACTGCGCCGCGACATCGACGAGGGGGAGCGGTGGTTGCTCCGGCGCCTTCCGTTGTATCGGGCGTACTACCGCTTCACGATCTTCCTGCCCCGGGTCATCGGCCAACTCGACGCCGCGACCGTCGATCCGCAGTTCCCGCCCACCGAGCGGGCCGTCTCCGGGCCCGGTGAGGAGATCCGCGAACAGCTGACGGCATATCTTCTCGACCAGATCGGTGAGGACGAGGCGCTCGTCGAGCACGTCGTGCCGAACTACCCCCCGGGTGCCAAGCGGATCATTCGGGACGACGGGACCTGGATCCGAACCCTCGAGCGGGACAACGTGAACATCGTCAAGGGTGGCGTGACCCGCGCCGACGCGAAGGGGATCTGGACCGACGCCGGCGACTACATCGAGGCGGACGTGATCCTCTTCGGGACCGGCTTCGCCGCGTCGGACTTCCTGAGCACGATCTCGGTGTCAGGTTCCGGTGGACGGGATCTGCACGAGACGTGGGACGGCGCCGCGGGCGCCTTCATGGGCCTCACGGTCCCCGGATTCCCCAACTTCTTCATGATGTACGGCCCGAACACCAACCTCGTCGTCCACGGAAACCTGGTCTTCTTCCTGGAGTGTCAGGCCGCATACCTCGTCAGTGCGATGAAGACGCTACTCGAAGGCGAACACGCCGCCATGGACCTTCGGCCCGAGGTCTACGACCGCTACCAGCGTGCGATGGACCAGGCGAACCGTCTCCGCGCCTGGGGATGGTCGGGGGTCAGCAGTTGGTACAAGGACGCCAAGGGGCGATCACCGATCATGTGGCCGTTCACCACCCGGGAGTACTGGGAGGGAACCAGCGAAGTGCGGCCGGAACACTACACATTCGAACCCAATACCCCGGACGTCAGGACCAGAGCCGAACTGTCGATACACGGTTCGTAAGTCATCAAACGAGAGGTTGACATGACAATCGAGAACATTGTCACGGTGGACGGCGCGGCTACGCGCTACCTGTCCGCGGGCACCCCGGGTAAGCCGGTAGTGGTGTTCCTGCACGACGGGGCGTGGGGTGGCAGCGCCGATGTGACGTGGGGTGACGTGATTCCCCTTGCCGCTGCCGACTATCACGTGATCGCCCCTGACCTGCTCGGGTTCGGCGGTACGGCGAAGACCGTGGCGCTGGACACCTCGCCGTTCGCCTTCCGGACCTCCCACCTGTTCCGGCTTCTCGACGAACTGGGCATCGATTCCCCGGTCCACCTTGTCGGGAACTCGTTCGGTGGTTCGATCGCGCTGCGCGCACTGACCGACTCGAAGTTCGTCGACCGCATCGCATCGGTGACGACCGTCAACGGAACCGGGGGACCGTGGAAGACCGAGACCATGGCGCAGCTCGGGGCCTTCGATGGCACCGTCGAGGACGTCCGCCGTCTCGTCGGACTGCTCTGTGACCCCTTCGACGAGTTCGAGGCGCAGGTCGCGCTGCGACACAAGTGGGCGACCCAGCCCGGGCACTACCAGTGCATGTTCGCACCGCACATCCCGGTGCCCGAGGCAGCACAGGTGGCTCGGCCGGCGGATCCCTACCCGGCGAACCTCACCGGCACGACCACGCCGGTCCTGCTCCTCGAGGGGGAGAACGACGTCCTGGTCGAAAGTGGTTGGGCCGCACGCATTGCCGAGTTCGCGCCGCACGCCCGTGTCGTGACGATGGCGGCCATGCACGCGCCGAACATCACTCATCCTGAACAGACGTGGCAGATCCTCGGCAGCTTCCTTGCCGAGGCTGTCTCGGCACCCGATCTGGTGGCCTCGCCGACGGCCTGACGACCGTGTAGCCCGCCCAGCAGATCTCGTCGGGCGTTTACGTAGAGCCGATCTCGAAAAGGGAATGATGATGTCCGAAGCATTTCGTGCCGATGAACCTCTGGCCGCATCCGAAGTCGCATACGACAGCCTGTTCCGGCTGGACGGAAAGCGGATCGTCGTGATCGGCGCGGGCGGCGGTATCGGTGAGTACACCAGCCGGGTGTTGGCCTCCATGGGAGCCGAGCTGGCGTGTGTCGACGTGGACGCGACGAGCGTGAAGTCGATCGGTGCGGCACTGAACGCTCCGTCGCTGTGTGCCGACGTGACGACTGAGTCCGGGGTCGCGGAGGTCGTGGCGTTCGTCGAGCGAGAGTTCGGCGACATCGACGGGTTTGTCGACGTGATCGGCAAGACGACGGCGAAGCCGTTGGCGGAGTTCACACTCGCGGACTGGGAGGACGATTTCCGGGTCAACACCCGGCACGCCTTCCTACTCGGCCAGCAGCTCGCGCCACTGGTCGCACACAACGGCGGTGGGTCCATCGTCTTCATCTCGAGCGTGTGGTCCCAGTACGCGAGCAAGGCGGCCCCGGGATACGGTCCGGCGAAAGCGGCCCTGAACATATGGGTCAAGCAGCTCGCAGAGCAGTACGGCCCGGCCGGCGTGCGGGTCAACTGCGTCGCGCCCGGATTCTTCCTGACAACGCGGATGGTCGAGAACCTCGATGCGGTCGGGGCCGACGCGGCGCGATCGATCACTCGGCAGCCGTTGCTCGAGCGGTTGGGGCAACCCTTCGAGGTGGCGGGAACTGTCGCGTTCCTGCTGACGCCGGCGGCCGGCTACATCACGGGAAGCATGATCCCGGTCGAGGGCGGTGCAACATCGCGAGATCCCTTGGGATTCGCTCAGGTGACCTGAGATCGGGCGACGGGTGATGTCCGCGAGCTGAATCCGGCCGCGACACCCCGCGTGGATGTTGCCACGCAGCGCACCGTCGTCGTCGATCGACGATGACGGTGCGCCGTATTTTGCCGTCTCGAGGAGAAAGACCACTTCGATCGTTGGGCTGACCGAATCTGATCGTTGACTCGGAAGTCTTTGTCCCCCATTGAATGTAGAGGTGCGAATGTGTGTTCAGACGATTCGTCGACAGATGTCGTGATTGCTAGTCGACCAGATGCGGTCCGTGTTGGTGTCGTTCGGGAGACGAACGACGGCGAGCGGCGGGTGGCGTTGGTGCCGAAGGTTGTGGCGTCGTTGTCCGCCAAAGGCGTCGACGTCGTGGTGGAGCTGGGGGCCGGCCTGGCTGCCCGGATTCCTGACGAGTTGTACGTCGAGGCGGGCGCCACCATCGGTGACGCGTGGTCCGCGGACATCGTGGCGAAGGTGGCCGCGCCGTCGATGGAGGAGATCGCGAAGCTGCGCCCGGGTTCGACTCTGATCGGCTTCCTGGCGCCCCGCAATGCGGACAACCGGATCGCGGACCTGCGGGCAGCCGGCGTGCGGGCCTTCGCGGTCGAGGCGATTCCGCGTATCTCGCGAGCACAGGTGATGGATGCGCTCTCGTCGCAGGCGAACGTGGCAGGTTACAAGGCTGTCCTGGTGGCGGCATCGGAGTCGACGCGGTATTTCCCGATGATGACCACCGCGGCGGGCACCGTGAAGCCGGCGAGCGTGCTGGTCCTCGGTGCCGGAGTCGCCGGTCTGCAGGCGCTGGCGACGGCCAGGCGTCTCGGTGGCCGCGTCACCGGTTACGACGTGCGTCCCGAGGTCGCGGATCAGGTTCGCTCCGTCGGTGCGCAGTGGCTTGACCTCGGCATCGACGCCGCGGGTGCGGGCGGGTATGCCCGCGAGCTGACCGAGGCCGAGCAGGCCGAGCAGCAGCGGGCGCTCGAGGACGCGATCAAGGGCTTCGACGTGGTCATCACGACGGCGCTGGTGCCGGGCCGTCCGGCGCCGCGCCTGGTGACCGCCGCCGCCGTGCAGGGCATGAAGCCAGGCAGTGTGGTCGTTGACCTGGCGGGCGAGACGGGCGGCAACTGCGAGCTGACCGAGCCCGGCCGCACCGTCGTCAAGCACGGTGTGACGATCTGCAGCCCGTTGAACCTGCCGGCGACGATGCCCGGGCACGCGTCCGAGCTGTATTCGAAGAACCTGCAGGCCGTTATCGAGCTGATGCTCGACGACAACGGCGCCCTAGCGCCGGACTTCGACGACGAGATCCTCGCCGCCGCCTGCGTCATCCGTGAGGAGGTGAACGCCTGATGTACACCGAACTGCTGGCGAACATCGCGATCCTGGTTCTGGCCGGGTTCGTGGGCTTCGCCGTCATCTCCAAGGTCCCTAATACGCTGCACACGCCGCTGATGTCGGGCACCAACGCCATCCACGGCATCGTTGTCCTCGGCGCGCTGGTCGTGCTCGGTCATCTACCCGGTGATGCCCCCTGGTCGATCAAGGTCATCCTGTTCGTCGCACTGGTGTTCGGCACCTTGAACGTCATCGGCGGCTTCGTCGTCACCGACCGCATGCTCGCGATGTTCAAGCCGAAGAAGGATGCCACTCGGCCCACCAAGCAGGCGGCCGAGACGAAAGGGGCTGACGCCTGATGGGTTACATCGTCTCGATCCTCTACATCGTCGCGTTCGCGATGTTCATCTACGGTCTGTCGGGTCTGACCGGCCCGAGGACCGCGGTCCGCGGCAACTACATCGCTTCTGTCGGCATGCTGATCGCCGTGGTCGCCGTTCTGATTGATGTCCGCGACACCGACAACTGGATCCTCATCGTCGCCGGTCTCGCGGTCGGTGTCGTCCTCGGTGTCCCGCCGGCGCTGTGCACGAAGATGACGTCGATGCCGCAGCTGGTGGCACTGTTCAACGGCGTCGGTGGCGGCACCGTCGCGCTCATCGCATGGGCCGAGTTCCTCAACTCCGACGGCTTCACCGCGGTCCAGACGGTGCCGTCGGCGCCGTTCATCGTCGGCTCGTTGTTCGCCGCGATTATCGGCTCGGTCTCGTTCTGGGGCTCACTGGTGGCGTTCGCGAAGCTACAGGAGTTGCTGAACAAGAACCTCGAGAAGAAGGTCGTTGCCTCGGCGAAGGCGTTCCAGCTGGCGAACATCATCCTCGCGATGGTCTCGATCGGCCTGGCCGTCTACATCGGTGTCAACGCCGACGGAGACCCGCAGTCGCCGTGGCTGATCGTCGGGCTGCTCGTCGCGGCCGGTGTCATGGGCCTGTTCGTGGTCCTGCCGATCGGCGGCGCCGACATGCCCGTGGTGATCTCGCTGCTCAACGCCCTGACCGGCCTCTCGGCCGCCGCGGCGGGTCTGGCGCTCAACAATCAGGCGATGATCGTCGCCGGCATGATCGTCGGCGCCTCGGGGTCGATCCTGACCAACCTGATGGCCAAGGCGATGAACCGGTCGATCCCGGCCATCATCTTCGGTTCCTTCGGCGGCGGTGACGCCGACGGCGGCACCGCCGCCGCATCGAGTGGTGGCACCGTCAAGGCCACCTCCGCGTCGGATGCGGCGATCCAGATGGCGTACGCGAACCAGATCATCGTCGTGCCCGGCTATGGTCTGGCGGTAGCGCAGGCCCAGCATGCGGTCAAGGAGATGGCGGCGCTGCTCGAGGACAATGGTGTCGAGGTCAAGTATGCGATCCACCCGGTTGCCGGTCGTATGCCCGGCCACATGAATGTCCTGCTCGCCGAGGCGGATGTCGAGTACGACGCGATGAAAGAAATGGACGACATCAACGGCGAGTTCTCGCGCACCGACGTCACCGTCGTCATCGGTGCCAACGACGTCACCAACCCCGCCGCCCGCGAGGACTCCGCCAGCCCGATCTACGGTATGCCGATCCTCAACGTCGACCAGTCCAAGTCCGTCATCGTCCTCAAGCGGTCGATGTCCTCCGGGTACGCCGGCATCGAAAACCCGCTGTTCACCGCCGACCAAACCTCCATGCTGTTCGGCGACGCGAAGAAGATGGTCTCCGAGATCACCGAGGAACTCAAGGCTCTGTAAGCCGTGTACCGGAACGATTTTGGCTTCTCCCGTTACCTTCTACGGCGTCCCGCATCGCGGGGCTGCGGTCGCCTCGTTCGGGATGACTTCCTGATGGCATTGCGGTCGTTGTCGCGTCAGCGGTCGTCGTCGTGACGGCCGCGATCGTGGCGCCCGTGGGTTCTGCCGGCGGGTGATCGAGCATCCGGTGGTGCCAGTGCTATGCGGCATCCCAGGTGGGTGCGCCGTAGACGTTGAGTTTGCCGATGCCGGTTTCGGGCGAAAAGCCGAGTCCGAGCGCCGAATAGGTCAATCTCGCCCCGCACGATTGCGCGGCATGGGCGAGGGCGTCAACGGCATGAGTGGTGCCGTGATGACGGGTCGCGAGTTCGCGTACCACCTCGGTCAGGTCATTGTTCGGGGTCGCGACCAGGGAGAGTGAGAATTCTGTTGTGCCCGCGCCGCGCGCACAACAGATCATGACGTCGTGCTGGTAGAGGGTGGCCGCGTCGACCCCACACCGAACGAACTCCGACAGCAATTCCCATGCCGCGTCGCCGAAATAGCGGACCAGTTTCATCGGCAGGGCGACGTCGTTGTACCTGGCCCTCGAGTAGATCTTGTGGTTCACCTCGCCGCGCGCGTTCACCTCGATCGCGGCAATAGCCGGCTTGAAGAGTGTGTCGTGGTCGGGTACGGCGGCCAATTCCGCGAATCCGGGCCATGCGCTGCGCAACCGGTGCAACGCCCCCGGCACGATCGTTGGATCGCCGTACAGCTTGAGACGGGCCGCATGATGTGGCGTTTCGGCGGGATGGACCAGCCCCAGCCATGTGGCGAACCCATGCCGCGCCGGAACTTTCGCCGGATCGGGATACAGCGTCTCGACGAAGGACTGGAACATGTCGGCGACATTGTCATCGCCGTTCGGCAACCAGGCGACGAGGTCCCGGATCGCGGCGATCTGAGCGGTGATGCGCGAGCCGAACTCCATCTCCTGCGTCGCGGTCTCCGTCGCATAGCGAAGCGTAGGCGAGAACTGCCCGCCGCGGCCGCTCACACTGGCTTCGAACGGAATACCGGAGACGGTCAGCGTGCTGGCCCGGCGTCCATCCGGCGCGTGCGAGTCGAGCTGTCGGCCACAGGCACGATCCAGTACGGCGCGGATGGTCCCGGGATCGCAGCACACCGTCAACCGCTCGGCCAGGTCGACGAGGAACTTCCCGGCCGCTGCGGTTGTCACCATCGTCAGACTTGCCCGGTGGCGGGGGCCGGGACTGCGGGCGGTGCGGGCGGGACGGACAGCTTCGGGATGGGGAGGGTGGGCAGTGCCGGCGGCGCTGCCTGGGGCGGTTCGGTTGCCGTCGGACCGCCGTTGGCGGGATCCGCCTGGGCGTCGCTGTTGTTGTCGGTGTTGACGGCAGGCGGGGCACCGGCGGGGGCAGGCGCGCTGACAGCGGGAGGCTGACCGGGGACGGCGGCCTGCTGAGCATCGACCGCAGGCGGTTGTTGTTGCTCCGCCTTTTCCTGCTTTTCCTGTTCGCGCTCTTCGCGCTCTTCCTTCGAGCGCTTTTCGTCATCCTGCTGCTGCTTGATTGCCTGAGCTACCGTGGGGATCACGGTTCCCGCCGCCATGATCAACGGCATCACCATGCCCATGATGTCCAAGCCCCCGCCTCCGCCCGCGGCAGAGCCTTGCCGCGCCCCGCCGCCGGGGTTCGTATTCTGTCCCGGGTCGCTGGACGTAGGGTCGGGTGTACTGGGTTTCGAGGGCTTATCGCCCAGGCTGTCCAGCGGGTCAGGGGGAGTGCTTGTCGTCGGAGTCTGATTACCCTCCGGGGCGCCGGAACCCTTGGGGGCGCCGGAACCTTGCGGGGCGCCAGAACCCTTGGGGGCGCCGGAACCTTTCGGGGCGCCGGAACCCTTGGGGTCGCCGGAACCTTTCGGTTTGCCGGAACCCTTGGGGTCGCCGGGATCACGCTTGTCGATTTTCCCGGCATTTTCCAGCAGTTCTTTTTCAGCTAGGTTGAACGCCTTTTCCCAGCTGGCCGTAGCGCTATTGATGTACTTGACGTAGTACTGCTGTTCGGTTTCGTCGGTCAGAACGAATGTGCCCGTCTTCTTGTCCTTCTCGTAGAGGACCGTCGCGGGGGCGCCGCCACTGCTGGTGCGCTGATAGTTGTCGTCCATGAGCTTGTCGCCGACACGGTTGGTGACGGCGAGATCGAGCTTGAACTTGAGGTGTTCGTTGAGCTCATCCTTGATGCGCAGGAATTTCTTGACCGTATCGGCACCCAGTAGCTTGGAGTCGTACGTATCGCTCTTGACGTCCTTGTTTTCTTCATCGTGTTTTTTCTTCTGGGCGGTCAGTCTGTCTTTTAGTTCCCCGTGCTTTTCTCGCACGGCGGACCAGCCGTCTACGTCACTGACCGAATCGCTCTCGATCAGATTGCTGAAATCGGGAGCGGCCTTCGGATTACCGGCGCCGAGCGTGTCCAGCTGCCACTGCATGGTGTACTCGGTATCCCTGATCAGAAGCTTCAGCGCCTCGCTTGCACCCTTTGGTTCCCATAAGTCGATAACCTTGAAGTGCTTTCCGTCCTCATCTTGCTCGCCGTTCCAGCCGAAACGTCCGTACTTCGGCTTTTCGGCCGCTTCCTCTTGCTTCCTTTTGGCCTCAATATAATCGTCCGGTTTGCCGGACTTGAATGCGTCGATGATGCCTTTGTATTTTTCTTTGTCGGCCTCCTTCATCTCGTCGGCTTTGTCTGTGAGCATATCGCTCAAATATTGTTTATTTTGGACGTTACCCTTACCGCCGGCGGCGGTGCTATGGCTGATGTCCTTGAGTTGTTTGAACGCATCCTCGAATTCCTTCGATCTCAATTTGGACAGCGCATTCAGCGAATCTTTGGCCTGGTCGTCCTGGAAGCCGAAGCCGCCGTTCCAGCTCCCCGGCTCGAAGTGTTTTTTGACCTTGCCGACGGCGTCGTCTACATCGCTCATCGTGCTCTCCTCTGCTCACTGAAGCGCTCGGACTCCGCCGGACCTCTCAATAACTCGGTGATGGACGGCGGCGGCCCGCCGAGAGCGTCGGAACTGACGCTGACGGCGGCGGTGCCGCGCCCACTGTCGACGTTCGAGACCGCCCGACCGGTGCCGGTCGCCTCGGCCGTTCGCATCGCCACCGCGCGTGCTGCCGGTGGGAACAGTGGGTGATCAACTATCTGGCCATAGTCGTAGAGCGCGTCACGCAGCGTCTGCCGGTCGGGTTCGCCACCGGCGAATAACAGCAGCAGTGCATCCGCGCGGCGCTGGAAAACCTTGTCGCGCAAGGCTTCCGTGGTCGGTGTGTCCGGGTGGGCATCGACGGAAACATACGACACATTCACCCGTCGTGACCGCAGTGCCGCCGCGGCCGTGTCATCGGCGGCGCGTAGCTGGCCCCACCAACCCGCCGGGATGGGCCGGCCGGAGTGCAGCGCATCGAGGATTTGCCGCCGCAGGGCGCGGTGGATGGCGGTCTCCCGATCGACGTCGGAGACGGCGGCTTGGACCCCCATATCCGCGGCCTGGGCCAGCTGGAGGCATTTGGCCCGAATATCGGTTTCGGGCACCGTCGACGCCTGCTGTAGCAACTCGTCCGAGCCGGCCAGCGCGAGTCGGTCGACCAGCCCGGTACCGGGCACGGTGAGGTCGACGGCGGACTCGGCGGCGGGCACCCAGTCCTCGATGGCGACATCGTGACCGAGGGTTGCGCGCAGACTGTCGGGGATGGCCGCGGACGACACCAGGGCGCTCAGCCGGACCTGATCGTTCCTGCTCCCCTTCGAGCCGAACTCGGCGAGCATCCGCGCCGGGTCGGTGGTGCCTTCCAATGCCGCGATGGCCTCCAGTGCCGCGGTGCCGATGTCCGGGTTCCACCGCCACGGCAGGGCGACCTCCGACGGCAGCAACAGCCCGGGGGGAATCCAGCCGCGTCCCTCGGTGGAGGTCAGGAAAATAACGGGTCCGAAGGATGTCCGCCACACCGCCACCGCCCATTCCGGACCGGGTGCCGAATCGGCAACGGCGACAAGGATTGCGGCGAGCAGCGTGCGGGCGAGTACCAGGTCGTCTTCGAGTCGATCGCCTACCACGAGCGGTGGTAGCGACCGCCTGTTCTCCGCCGCATGGACGGCTGCCACAAATGGGCCTGCCGACAGTGGTGCCGATGGTGCCGTGCCCGCGCCACCGGCCGCGACCGCCGCCGGGGCCAGGGCCGGGCCGGTCGGCAGTGGCGCGGCCATCATCCCATCGGTCACACCGGCGGCACTGTTCGTGTCGGCGCCGGTGGCTGTTGGCTCCGATATACCGAGGTCGGTCGGGTACTCGGACGCCGGGGTGGCTCCGGAGGGCGAGGTGTCGGAGAGGTGTGGCATCGACAGGACCGGCGGCGGTGCCGACGCGGCAGGGGGTAGTGGAACTTGGTCGGGGCGGCCGGTCCCGTCGGTTCTGCCCGTGGAGGGGTCCGGTGTGGTGGCGGCAGGCTGCCTCGGTTGGGGGTCGTTCGCGATCGGCGTATCCGGGCCGCCGGTATACACCGGCGCCACGGGATTCGCTGGTGCGGCGGGTGCGGGACTACCCGGCGGGGCCGTCTGGCCGAAATTACCGGTCTGCGTGATGTCGTGCCCGCCGTCGTCGTCCGAGCGCGCGAGTTCCGCTGCCGCCTTGATCAATTGGTCTCGCGCCCGCTCATGGGCGATGGCCTGGCGCTCCGCGCTGTCGTGACGCCTGTTGTAGTAATCCACCAGAGCCGACCGCACCGGCTCGGCAAGCGTGCCGTAGGTAGGTTCGAATTCGGCGAGCCAGGTATGCGGGATTTCACCCCACTTCCGGATTTTCGCGGCGGCCTCGTCGTGCTGCTCGGCGACTTTGAGCAGCTGAGGCGGCTCGAGATCCAGGTAGTTGGGCATGTTCTGTCGGTCCTCCCGCCGTTTATCCGGGAATTATTCTTCCGCCTTCCCAAAATTGGGGACCTGCCGGTTCGGTTCGGTCCTCGCCTGCCATTCCCGCATGGTCTCCTCGATCGGCCGCGGCAGATTGTCGGGGTCGTTCATGGCGATGTGGTACTGCCGCCGCGCGTCCGCGGTGCTCTCGGTGATGGCGGCCATGATGTCGGCGGCCAGTTCCTGATTGTCGAACCGATCACAGGTGCCGGGCGCCAGATAAAGGTCCCGCAGCCGGCCCTTCGCGTCGACCTCGGGGATAACCAGACCGCTCGGAGATGGGCGACGCGCGACGATCCCATCGGCCCGTTCCTGCACAGTGGCGATGCGGTGTTTCAACTCCCGCATCATGGCGTGTGCGGCTTTTACGTTCGGGTGGGGCTCTCTCATTCGTCCTCGTTCACTACGTCGGCAACGCCGTTTACGAGTGTGCGGCTGCGTCGAATGCCATGTGCCCTATCTCCTGCGACATCCTCGACCTCCGAACAACGTCGCCAGATCCTACTGGCGCGATGGCCGCGGCCGCGCTGATCGCGGTTTCCATGGTGGGGAAGGCCGGGCGAGCGCTCATCGCGGGACGCTTCGCCGCGCGGGCCACGGGAATACCGGAGGGTGGCCGGTGGGTTGCAAATCGTGGAAAGCGGGGGATACCCCGGCCTGGATTCCGTCGTTGACCTACGGAACCCGAAAAAACCCGTTTGTGCAGGTAGATCGATTCTGGTCGTCCTATGGCGGCTCGCCGTGTCCCATCATTTCCCAGCGTGACTCGGCGCTAAATCGTAGAAAAATCGTAAATCTGGGTCGGGCTGTTGTGTGTCCGGCAACGCAGCAGTCGATGATGCCAGCCGGAGCGTCGCCGGTCACATCACACGCTCAGCTCGTCCGTGACCGCCCAATGTCGCGATTCGAGGCCCTGGCCGGGGCCGGGCGGTGGTGCCGTGTCCGGTGGGTCGAGGCGGCCGTAGCCGTCGGGGCGGGCCAGATCTCCCCACAGTCGCGCGCAGCGGGTCGGGGACCACCAGGCGGTCAGGGTGCCCGGCCTGGGACGGGTGGCGAGGGTGGTGAACCAGTCGCCGACGCCGATGTCGTGGTCGAGGTGGAGGCTGTGCGCGAGGCGAGGGCGCGATCGTGGCGCCAGCGCAGCTCACTTGGTGAGACACCCGGGGTGGCAAGCGGCTCAGAAGCCCTGAACGGGAGCCAAGTCCATATCGGCCAGCGGGCGCAACCGACGAAGCGTGCCGTCGAAGGACGTGACATACAGGGCCGACCGGTCACCGTCTTCCGCGATGCGTACCGAGCTGGGCCCCGGCCAACCGGCGGGCAGTGCGGCGGTGATGGCGCAGCTTGCTCCTGTCTCCGGATCGACGCGGTGGATCGCACCGGCGAGGTGGGCGGCGACGTAAAGGTCGCCGTCCGCGCTTGCGGTCAGATCGTCGGGTCCGGCCAAGAGCCCGGGCAGCGTCGTCACCACGGTCCACCGATCCGGTGCATCCAGCGGAATCCGATAAACCTGTCCGGTGAACAGATCATCGGTATACACCACCCGATGATCCGGACTCAGCGCCAGCCCCTCCCCTCGCGGCACCGGCGACCAATTCGCGACGACTTCACCGGTGTCACGGTCATAGCGCGACACACCTCGCGACGGGCCGCCCTCGGTGCCCACCCATGTGGTCAGGAAATCCCCGTCGGGCAACCGCAGGAGTCCGTTCCCGGGAAAGTCGGACAACAGCGAAAATTCACCAGAATCGGTATCCAGCTGCCACAGTTTGCCGTCTGTGCGGGTGAGGACGTACAGGATTGTTCCGTCGAGCTGCAAACCGCCCGGAGCGGCCAGGTTTTCCAGAACGGTCCGCACCTGCCCGGAACCGTCGATGTGATAGACCTTCGTGTCTCCCGACACATAGAAGCCGCCCCGCCCATCGGGCTCGAGGTTCTCCAACTGCTCCAGACCCGAAGCGACAGTGTCGACTTGCCACTCGCCGCAATCCGTCAACGGTGAAGAAAACGCTGGAGCAGCGGAAGCAACTCCGGCCGCGGTCACCACCGCGAAGCACAACGCCCCAATACGCGTACGCGATATCCTCATCCCGGAAGCCTACGACGCTGCAGGGCCACGACGCTGGCCCCCAAAAACAAGGTCCTGCCGCGCCGAAAACGAACGCAAGGAATACACGCCGCGGCCCTCGAAGCTGGAGCCGTTCAAGCCGATCATCGATGCGATCCTGTTGGCGGATCTGGACGCCCCGCGTAAGCAACGCCACACCCTGACCCGGCTTTTTCAGCGGTTGATCGACGAGCACGGCATGTCCGAGGTGTCCTATCCGGTGGTGGGACGCTATGTGAGGCAACGCCGTCCGCAGATTCTTGCGGAGACCGGCCGCGCCCCGTCGAAGGTGTTCATCCCGCAAACCCACCGGCCAGGCGACGAGGCCGAGGTCGACTTCGGTGACGTCATGATCCGACTGCGCGGTGAGCTGGTCATCTGCTATTTGTTCTGTTTCCGGATGTCGTTTTCCGGCAAGGCAATTCATCGCGCGTCGCTGTCGGCGGGGCAAGGAGCGTTCTTCGAGGGACACCTACATGCGGTGCTGCGCCTCGGCGGAGTCCCGACCGGGAAAGTCCGCTACGACAACCTGCGCGCGGTGGTCGCTCAAGTTCTCGGGTTCACCCGCGCGAGGGTATCGACACCAAACTTGCCTGAGGGACTACATCGGTGAATCCCGACCCCTCGTCTTGCCACCCAGCAAGCAGGAAGACCTTGTTGGTCAACCGATTCGGACGGTTAACCAACACGCGATATGCGGCATGTGAGTGCATTTCAGCTGGCCTCATGATGACTGGAACGCCGCGCCGATAGCGCGCGATCGTTGCGCGGATCGAATGACCATTCGCCATCCGTCCGCTGGGGACGTGACCCTCGGCTGTGATGTCCTGAACGACACCGGGAATCGCGAGCGGTTCGGTGGTGTGGTCAGGCGCCGCCGTGCCTTGTGGAGTGCTTCGTCGTGTCTGTCCATCCGGCGTCGAGGAGGGCGAAGATTCGGTCGAGTGCCGACTCGGCGTCGTCTCGTCCGTAGACGAGGGTGACCGCTTCGAGGGCGAAGTGGGCCAGCGCCTGGCAGGCGGGGTCGTTCTCGGGTAGCCCGGTGTCGGCGTTGATCGCCGTTGTCAGGGCGTTCTCGTGGCGCAGCCACATGCGGCGAGCGTATTCGCGCAATGCCGGCGTGGTGTCGATCAGGCGACGGAAATCGGCGAAGCGCGGGTCTTCGCGGGCCTGTCGGGAGCGCTCGTCCCGCAGCAGCTGGCACAGTGCCTGCGGGATGGAGTGGCCGGTGGGACGCTCGCGGACAGCGGCGACGAGCGCTGTCTCACGCCCGGCGTCCTGATCAAAGACCAGTGCTTCCTTGCCGCCGGGGAAGTGCTTGAACAGCGTGGCCACCGAGACGTCGGCGGCGTCGGCGATTTCCCGCACGCCGACCGCGTCGTAGCCGCGCTCGAGGAACAGCCGCAGCGCCGCGTCGGCCAGGGCTTGGCGGTTCGCGGCCTTCTTGCGCTCGCGGCGCCCCGTCTCGGTCACGCCCCCAACCTAGCACTCGGGTAGAACAGACTTAAAAACAGAACCGATATACTTTTCGAACAGTTTCATCTACTCTGAGCGGGGTGAGGCCGTCCGGCCTACGCCCCTCGGTGAGAAGCACACCGCCCCAGCATGAGTAAAAAGGATTCACCCTCATGACCCCACCTCGCATCGCCATCGTCGGCGGCGGCCCCGCTGGCTTGATGTGCGCTCATATCCTGCAGGGATATGGCATGGAGCCAGCGGTGTACGACACGGACGCCGCCGTGGACGCCCGCGACCCGGGAGGGACACTGGATCTGCACGCCGACTCCGGCCAGATCGCGTTGGAGGACGCCGGGCTGATGGACGCGTTCCGGGCGTTGGCCCGGGTCGAGGGCCAAGCCAAAAGTCGCCGGGACCATCACGGCACCGTCTTGGCCGAGTTCACTCCCACCGAGGGTGACGAGGCGGCTCCCGAGATCGACCGCGGCCAACTGCGGACCATGCTCTACAAGCACCTGCGGCCCGGCACGGTCCGCTGGGGACACAAACTCGTGCACGCGACTCCGGTCGGCGGCGGGACGCACCGACTGGAGTTCGCCAACGGCGTCGGAACGGAAGCCGACCTCGTCATCGGAGCCGACGGCGCGTGGTCTCCGGTTCGTCGGCTGCTCACCGACGCGGTGCCGCGCTACCTCGGCGTCTGCTTTCTCGATGCCCGATTCGACGACGTGGACACCCACCACCCCGAGATCGCCGCGATCGTGGGTGAGGGCCACATGTTCTCCACCGACGGCAACGGCCGCGCGGTGATCGTCCAGCGCAACAGCAACGGCGTGGTCCGCGGCTACGTGGCCTTCCGTGCCGAACTCGACTGGCCTGTCAGGTCCGGCGTGGACCTCACCGACCGCAAGGCCGTCCGCTCCTACCTGTTGCGGGAGTTCAGCGGATGGTCCGCGGTCATGCGCCCGCTGATCACCGACAACGACGGCGACTACGTGCCGCGCAGCTTCTGGGCTCTGCCCGCTCCGCTGACCTGGGACCACATCCCCGGCGTGACTCTGATCGGTGACGCGGCCCACCTGATGGCGCCCTTCGGTGGTCACGGCACGAATCTCGCATTGCTCGATGGCGCGGAACTCGCACACGCCATCGAGAAGGGGAACAGTCTCGACGACGCGATCGCACGCTATGAGGCAGCGATGTTCCCGCGATCCGGGGAACTCGCCGTGAACTCGAACACCGCCCTCACGCGGTTTTTCGCCACGACGCCCCCGGACGTGCCGCACCTTCCCCCGGACCACGCGCGGGAACACCAGAACTACCAGACCAGGGCGGCGGAATACCGACGACAGCGAGCCGAAGACGAGCGGAGAAGTTAGGCCCTGTCTTGAAAGTGTTTGAGGGCGGGCGGGTGCCCGTCCGCGCCCGTGTCGGCCTGAGTGCCTGATGATGGGCTCGCGGACGTTGCCACACTGCAACGTCGAGCGGCTGCCTCGTGTGAGCCCGGTGACGAGATGGAACTGTTCCACGAGACCATCGCCGAGTACATGTGGGCTCGCGATGTCGCCGGTTTAACACCGGCGACGCTGCAGGCTGCCGTACGTCCGATGCTGGAGGTATGTGGGCACTACGGTTGCGCGCCGTGGCGGCTGACATCGCGGCGGCTGGACCAGTACTTCGCCGGCCCGGGCAAGCGCGGCCATGCGACGATGCGAAAGAAGATCGCCGCGTGGACCGGTATTTCGCGTTCCTCGAGCAGCGTTACGGCGGTGAGATCGCACGCCGGTTCGGGGTTGCGGTCGAGTCACCAGTCGACGCGTTCAACCGGCCGCGCCACCGCGGTGACTTCACCGTGCGGATCCCACCCTCACGGCGCGCGCTGACGGAGTTCTTCGGGATCTGGCGCGCGGAGTTACCGCGGGCCCGGAAGTATCCGGTCGCGGCCCGGGACTACGTGATGGCCAAGATCGCGTATCTGTCCGGGGTGCGGGCGAGCGAGTTGTGCTCGGTCGGCATGGGCGATGTGCATTGGGAGCGTGGCCAGTGGGGGCGGTTCGTCGTGGCGGGCAAAGGAGCTCATGGCTCGGGCCCGCGGGATCGGGAGGCGTTTCTGTTCGAGGAGGGCAGGGAGTTGCTGTGGTGGTATGTCGAGCAGGTACGGGGTGAGTTCGCCGACTCCACGCCCTCGGCGTCGACGAACTGCGCCACCTCCAGGTGATGCTCGGCTCGCATGTCTGTTGTCGGCCGGTGATGAACTGTGGGCTCACGGCTTTCGGGTGGCGGTTACGATGAACAGCGTCACCGATGCGAAAAACGGTTCGACGGCGAGTCCGCGGGTCCAGCTGTCGGCCTGTTGCTGTGTCAGGTGGCCGGCGTCGACGGCACGCTTACAGACTCGTTCGAAGCCGAGGACTCGGTCTGCGGTGCGGAGGTCGCGAAAGACGGTCGTGATCGGAAGTACGTCATTGATGTCGAAGCCGGATCGCAGGGCCAGGGCGGGCAGCTGCCGGCCGATCGTGCCGTTACGGACGGCGATGTCGGCGACGAAGCGGGTGTAGGCGCGCGACAGTTGCCGGTCGTGGTGGTCGACGACCAGGGTGTCCCAGTCCGGTTCGGCAAAGACGGCAGTGGCGTCAGGCCGCAGAATCCGGCGCGCCTCGTGTAACACCATCGCGGGTTCTGCCACATGCTGGAGCACACGATCCGTGCGCGCGCGGTCGGCGCTGCCATCGGCCAGGGCGAGCGCGTGAATATCGCCGTGGCACAGCTCGATTCGGGAGTCGGCTGAATGATCGGCGGATGCCTCGTCGAGGGCTGCGGCTTCGATGTCTATCCCGATGACGTGCCCGTCCGATCCGACCGCATCCGCGAGGACTGCCAGATCGGCACCCGGTCCGCATCCAAGGTCGACGACGGTATCGCCCGCTCGAACTCCGAGTTGTTCCAGTGCGATCGCCTTGTAGTGACGTCCGATATCAGAGTCGGCGAGACGGCGTAGGTAATCGTTCGGGCGACGGGTCTCGAACACGGCATCTTTCACCGGATCGAGACTACGCGCGGTGTAGTGCCGACAAACTTGTTCGCCACCAAACCCTTACAACAACACCACAGTATCCTCACATGTCGCATATCGGTCGTTTCAGGGCGCCGCGACCCGATATGCGCTGTGGTTGTTGAGACCGAACCCGTTGCCGCGAAGTGGATTACGGACACCTTCGCAGACGAGTTACTTCCCGCAGCATTACGAGAATCTGGGAACCCACCCGTTTCCGTCCCATTTCATTTCGATGGCCCAGCGGCCAGGCTCGTCCCGTGGCAGTCCTGCGCCGACCAGCATCGGCGCCGGCGCTGGCAACACAAGTTCAGCATATGTTCAGCGATCTGACAGCCATCTCCGATGTGCACCAGGCATGCACCCGTGATCAGCATCGGTGACCACCGTGTGGTCGGGGCCCGGAACGAAGTTCAGTTCGGTCGACGGTCCGATACGGATGCTCGACGGGAGCAGCTCGATGATTTGTCCGCGTTGTTCCTGGGCATGGTCGATCGATGCATCTGACCGGGAAGAGCAACGCCGTCGTGGTGATCTGCTCGGGCGCTGGGGGCCTCCACCGACCTGACTCGAACACGCAATGTTCACGCAACCCTCGAACTGGGCATCGGCCGATGCCGATCCATGGGTCGTGGTCGGACAGTGGCGCCGCTGGGTGGGCGCATCCAGCCCTGGGCGGTCCTGCGCCGCGACGTTCCGCTGCCGCGCGACCGTCGCATCTCCTGCCAGCGGGAGCCGCCCTTTTGCGCCGACGTCGGACCGGCTGCTCGGTAGTCAATCGACCGAATCCGGGAATGCGATAGGTGATACACGTGTTAGGAATCGTAGAGAAATCGTAGAAAGCAGGGGTGTACCCGCAAGATGCCCAGGTCAGCGGTGGGATAGGCTTTGTCGGTCATGAAGTCGGCTTATGCGGGTCCGTTCAACGGTGTGCCCAAGACGGTCTACCTCGATCATGCGGCGACCACACCGATGCTGCCCGCCGCCATCGAGGCGATGACGGCTGTCCTCGGCCTGACGGGTAATGCGTCGTCGCTGCACGGATCAGGGCGCGCGGCGCGGCGGATGCTGGAGGAGGCGCGCGAGTCGATCGCCACCGACCTGGGCGCCCGGCCTTCCGAGGTGATTTTCACGTCGGGCGGTACGGAGAGCGACAACCTGGCGATCAAGGGCATTTATTGGGCGCGTCGTGACGCCGATCCGCGGCGGACGCGGATCATCGCGGGTTCGACCGAACATCACGCGGTCATCGACACCGCCGAATGGCTCGAGCAGCACGAGGGCGCACAGGTGACCTGGCTTCCGGTGGACGCCGACGGTGTGGTGTCGCCGCGCGCGCTGCGTGCGGCGCTGGCCGAACACGTCGACGAGGTCGCGCTGGTGAGCATCATGTGGGCCAATAACGAGGTCGGCGCCATCCAGCCGATTCGTGAATTGAGCGCCGTGGCACAGGAATTCGGTGTGCCCATGCACAGTGACGCGATTCAGGCCGCGGCCCAGCTGCCGATCGACTTCGGTGCCAGCGGACTATCGGCGGCGAGCTTCGCTGGACACAAGGTGGGCGGCCCGCACGGTGTGGGGGTGCTGCTGCTCGGCAGGCAGGTGTCGTGCGTGCCGCTGTCGCACGGCGGCGGGCACGAGCGGGACCTGCGCTCCGGCACCTCCGACACCGCGTCGGCGGTGGGACTGGCCACCGCGCTGCGTCAGACCGTAACCGAATTGCCTACGCGCACCGCCGAATTGACCCGTTTGCGGGACGATCTGATCGAGGGTATCCGTGCTGTTGTGCCGCATTCCGTGCTCAACGGACCCGAGGACGAGCACCGGCTGCCGGGCAACGTGCACGTCACTTTCGCCGGTTGCGAAGGTGATTCGCTGCTGATGCTGCTGGACGCGGCCGGGATCGAGTGTTCGACCGGCTCGGCCTGTACCGCGGGCGTGGCGACGCCGAGTCATGTACTCATCGCCATGGGGGTCGAGCCGTGGCAGGCGCGCGGTTCACTGCGTTTTTCCATGGGGCACACCTCGACCCGCGCCGACGTCGACGCGTTGCTACAGGTTTTGCCCCAGGTTGTCGAGCGGGCCAGGGCCGCGGGCCTGGCCGGTGCGAAGGGAGGTGTCTGATATGCGAGTACTCGCCGCGATGAGTGGTGGCGTGGATTCGGCCGTAGCGGCGGCACGTGCCGTCGACGCTGGTCACGAGGTGGTCGGCGTGCATCTGGCGCTGTCGGCTACGCCGGGCACATTGCGCACCGGATCGCGTGGCTGTTGCTCGAAGGAGGACGCCGGTGACGCCCGGCGAGCCGCCGATGTGCTCGGAATCCCGTTCTATGTATGGGATTTCGCCGATCGCTTCAAGGAAGATGTGATCGACGATTTCGTGGCCGCCTACGCGGCGGGCGAGACGCCGAATCCGTGCCTGCGCTGCAACGAGAAGATCAAATTCTCCGCACTCGCCGACCGCGCGGTTGCCCTCGGCTTCGATGCCGTGGCCACCGGGCACTACGCCAGGCTCGATGACGGGGTGCTGCGCCGCGCCGTCGATGCCGACAAGGACCAGTCCTATGTGCTGGCCGTGCTGACCGCCCAACAGCTTTCGCGCGCGATGTTCCCGGTGGGCGACACCCCCAAGCCGCGGATTCGCGAAGAGGCCGCCGAGCGCGGCCTCGCGGTGGCGAACAAGCCTGACAGCCATGACATCTGCTTCATTCCCTCGGGTGACACCCGTGCCTTCCTCGGCGCGAAGATCGGCATCCGGCCCGGCGCACTCGTCGATGGCGAGGGGCAAGTGCTCGGGAACCATGAAGGCGTGCACGGGTTTACGATCGGACAGCGCAAGGGACTCGGGTTGCCGGGACCGGCCGCCGACGGCAAACCACGCTATGTCACCGACATCGATCCTGACTCCGGCACCGTTCGGGTCGGCTCGGCCGAGGACCTCGAGGTCTGGGGTGTGCGGGCCGATCGCGCCATCTGGACCTCCGGTGAAACGCCGAACGCGCCGATGGAGTGCGTCGTGCAGGTGCGTGCCCACGGTGGCCTGGCACCGGCGGTCTCCGAGGCGGTCGGTGCGGGGCTGACGGTGCGTCTGCGCGAACCGCTGACGGGTGTCGCGCGTGGCCAGGCCGTGGTGTTGTATCAGCCGGATGCCGAGGGCGACAAAGTGATCGGCAGCGGCACCATCAACGGGACGACGAGCGAGGTGCCGGAATCCGTGCGCGGCGCGGGTACAGGCGCCACCCGGTGACCGACGCCGTGCTCGCCGCGGCGGCAGCCCGGGTCTCGCCCGATCGGTTCGTGTGCGCTCCAGTGGTGATCGACTACCGTTCTATCGTCTCGGCCGATGCCGAGGTGCGGCGAATCAGCGGGCGCGAACCCGGTACGGGGGAGACAGCGTGAGTGAGACCGACCAGACCGACGTTGATCGGGCGGTGCGGATCCCCGGTGGCGTCGCTACAGCCGTCGGCTCCTGGCCCGGAACCGATCCGCGTGAGGCGGCGGCCACCATTGTCGGTGAGCTGCCGGGGCTCGCGCATTTGGTCGAATTGCCCGGGCGGGGTACGGGTTCGGACGTGATCGGCCGGGTATCGGCACTGCTGATCGACATGCGTTTCGATACGACAACGCGGGGTTATCGGCTGGCGTCGCGGCCGGGCGCGGTGTCGCGTCGGGCCCGGGATCTGCTGCGGGTGGATCTCGATGCGCTCGAAGAGGCTTGGGAAACATCGGGTTCGGCGGGCACGGGACGCATCGTCAAGGTGCAGGCCGCCGGTCCGCTGACGCTCGCCGCACAGGTGGAGCTGCCCGGCGGGCATCGAATCCTCACCGATTCCGGTGCGGTACGCGATGTTTCGGAATCACTCGCCGAGGGACTTGCCCAGCATGTGGCCGAGGTCAGGAGACGACTGGGCGCGGAAGTGGTTGTGCAGCTGGACGAACCGTCGCTGACTGCGGTACTGGACGGTGCGTTGCAAGGACCGAGCATTCTGAACACCATTCGCGCTATGCCGGAACCGGAGGCGCTCGCCGTGCTGGACGCCGTGGTCACCGCGCAGTCCGCGCCGGTACTCGTTCACAGCTGCGCAGAGCCGCCCGCGCTGGAGTTCCTTCGTAGTAGCACCGCCGCCGCGATCGGTTTCGACCTGGCCACCATCGGCACCCGCGAACTCGACAGCGTCGGCGAAATGCTCGACGCAGGAAAGCAATTGGTACTCGGCCTGGTCCCGGCCACACCGCGGGCGAAACCGGTAACCTGGCGCGACATCGCCGAGCCCGGCGTCCGCCTCATGGACCGCCTCGGCTTCCCCCGCACCACACTCGCCACCCAGATCCTGGTGGCACCCGCCTGCGGCCTGTCCGGTGCCGCACTGGAGTGGGCCCGCCAAGCCCTCCGCCTGTCCGCAGAGGTCGCCCGCGCCTACGCCGAAGAACCCGAATCCCTCACCTTCTCCTGACCACGCCGCGATTGACAGCCTGTGCACCGACGGTCGAGCCGATCACTCCCGACTAGTCGCCGGTACGGGCGGCGACGTGCGGGAATGTGGCGCTGGGATGTCGGTGGGCTGGACTAATGTGCGTTGGGTGAGTGACAGCGAGAGTGTGGCGGTCCCGGCTGCGGCGCAGCAGCGGGTGGAGTGGCAACAGCTGGCGGACGAGGTCCGTGAGCATCAGTTCCGCTACTACGTGCGCGATGCGCCGATCATTTCCGACGGCGAGTTCGACGCGTTGTTGCGGCAGCTACAGGCGCTGGAGGAGCGGCATCCGGATCTGCGGACGTCCGATTCGCCGACGCAGCTGGTCGGTGGCGGGTTCGCGACCGACTTCACCGCCGTCGACCATCTCGAGCGGATGCTGTCGCTGGACAATGTGTTCGATTTCGACGAGTTGCGTGTCTGGGCCGGCCGGGTCGAGGCCGAGACCGGGCCGGACCTGCACTACCTGTGCGAGGTGAAGATCGACGGTGTCGCGTTGAACCTCGTGTACGAAAAGGGCCGCCTGGTGCGTGGCGCGACCCGTGGTGACGGGCACACCGGCGAGGATGTCACTCTCAATGCCCGCACCATAGAGGACATCCCCGGTGAGTTGACGCCGAGCGACGAATTCCCGATCCCCGATCTGCTCGAAGTGCGGGGCGAGGTGTACTTCCGGCTCGAGGATTTCGAGACCCTCAACGCCGCCATCGTCGCGGAAGGTAAACCGCCGTACGCGAATCCGCGCAATACCGCGGCGGGCTCGCTGCGTCAGAAGGATCCGGCGGTGACCGCGCGCCGCAGGCTGCGGATGATTTGTCACGGCTTCGGGCGCATCGACGGATACACCCCGTCATCGCAGTACGAGGCGTACCGCGCGCTCGTGGCGTGGGGTCTGCCGGTGTCCGAGCACACCAAGCGGGTGCAGGGGATCGACGCGGTCATCGAGCGCGTCGTCTACTGGGGCGAGCACCGGCACGACATCGAGCACGAGATCGACGGACAGGTGATCAAGGTCGACGAGATGGCGTTGCAGCGCCGCCTCGGGTCGACATCGCGGGCGCCGCGCTGGGCGATCGCCTACAAATACCCGCCGGAAGAAGCCACGACAAAGCTGCTGAATGTCGAGGTGAACGTCGGTCGTACCGGTCGGGTCACCCCGTTCGCGGTGATGGAGCCGGTGTTCATCGCGGGTTCCACGGTCGCGATGGCGACGCTGCACAATGCTTCGGAAGTGAAGCGCAAGGGCGTGCTGATCGGCGATACCGTCACCATCCGCAAGGCCGGCGACGTGATCCCCGAGGTGCTCGGGCCTGTCGTGGACGCGCGGACCGGGGCGGAACGCGAATTCGTCATGCCGACGCATTGCCCGGAATGCGGAACCGAGCTGGCGCCCGCGAAGGAGGGCGACGCCGATATTCGCTGCCCGAATCAACAGTTCTGTCCGGCGCAACTGCGTGAGCGGGTGTTTCATGTTGCCGGGCGCGGCGCGTTCGATATCGAGTCGCTCGGCTACGAAGCCGCCGTCGACCTGCTCAAATCCGGGGCGATCACCGACGAGGGCGATCTGTTCGATCTCACCGAGCAGCGACTGCTCGCCACGACACTGTTCGCGAACAAGGATGGCAGTCTCTCGGCGAACGGCAAGCGGCTGCTGGAGAATCTCGACGCGGCCAAGGATCGTCCGCTGTGGCGGGTGTTGGTCGCATTGTCGATCCGGCATGTCGGCCCCACCGCCGCACGTGCGCTGGCATCGGAATTCGGCAGCCTGGATCGAATCCGAGCGGCATCGGCGGAGGAACTGGCCGCCGCCGACGGTGTCGGCCCGACCATCGTCGCCGCCCTGATGGAATGGTTCACCGTCGACTGGCATTGCGCGATCGTCGACAAATGGCGGGCCGCAGGCGTGCGGATGGAGGACGAGCGCGACGAATCCATCGAGCGCACCCTCGAAGGGCTCTCGATCGTGGTAACCGGTTCGCTGCAAGGGTTTTCCCGTGACGGCGCCAAGGAGGCCATCCTGATGCGCGGCGGCAAGGCGTCCGGTTCGGTCTCCAAGAAGACGGCGTTCGTGGTCATCGGTGAGTCCCCGGGAACGAAGGCAGCCAAGGCGGAGGAGCTGGGTGTGCCGATTCTCGACGAGGACGGCTTCCGGCTGTTACTGGAGGAAGGCCCGGCCGCGGCGACGCCGGGCGCGCAGGCAGCAGACACGGCGGCCGAGGACGCGGCAGCAAAGGAGTAGCACAGACCGTGCCTTGTTATTCGGGACGGGCGGCGCCGGGGTCAGGTAGGTGTGACGGTGACGGTGGCGTCGAGCTGACCAGGGATGTCGATGCGGCCACACTGACCGTTGCTGAGGTCGAGGTGGCGGTTGGCGGTCTTCGTCTTGGAGGTTTTGATGGTGGCGTCGACGGTGACGTTGACCGAGCCCACCGAGCACACCTTCGAGATCGCCGGGGATCCACCGAAGCTATAGGTGCCGCCACCCTGGCAGGTGTTGGTCTCGTTACTGAAGAAGATTCGTGCGGTGCCGTCCGGGCAGGGCGCTTCGGCGGCCGCCTGCGGGCCGAGCACGACCATCGACCCTATGGCGATGGCAGCGGTGATGGAGCTTCGGACTACCAAGCGCGCGACCGTCAGTTCCATCGTTACCATCCGTTCAAGGGCTTGCCTGCAATAACGCGACACGAGCAACCGTGGCGCCAGCATGCTAACGCGCGGTGTCGGCGCTCGCATACCGAATGTGCCGTTGAACTACCCTGAACCTGGGTGTCGCTCGGGCTGATTCGGTCCAGATTCGTCGTTATCCGTGCTGGTAGATGCCGTGCGTCGGTGATCGCCGCACTCGCCGCGCACGCTTGCGGGTGTGTCGCGTTTGTGGGGGTGGGCAGTCGCGGGCGTGGCGGCCACGAAAGGATGGCGTGATGCTGCGGAGTTTTCAGGTGACCAACCACAGATCGCTTGCCGACCGGCAGGAGTTGCGCTCGAGCCGGGGGAGCGGCCCGGTCGCGGTGCCGGTGACGGCGGTGTACGGTACCGCGGCGGCCGGTAAGACGAGCCTGATCGACGCGCTGGCGCAGATGCGGGACGCGGTATTGAATTCGGTGACCGGCTGGGATCCCTATGCGGGGCCGGTGCGCTTCCCGCATCTCGGAATCCCGAACCGGCCCACCGAATTCGTCGCGAGCTTCGTTGCCGAAGGGGTGCCTTATACCTATGGTTTCCAGCTGGACAACGCGGACGTCACGGCGGAATGGCTGCATGCCCATCCACGCTCGCGCAAGCGAATTGTGTTCGAGCGCAACGGGGACCAGATCAAGATCGGCCCGATGTTCGAGGCGGCACGATACGGCATCGCCGCGCTGATCCCGCTGGTGCGCCCGAATGCTTTGCTGCTCAGCCTGGCCGGGCAGATGTATGCCGAGGCGCTGGTGCCCGCCTACCGCTGGTTCTCCGCGATGCTCGAGGTGCAGCACGGTCCGGCGCAACCGAGCGCGATCGAGCATCGGCTCGGCAGCCATATTTCGGCATCGCCGGATCATGCGGCCCGGCTGCTGATGCTGCTGCGCACGGCCGATCTCGGCATCACCGACCTACTGATCGCGGAAAACGACCCGCTCTACGCTGACTATCTTCGGGAACTCGACGGCGACATCGGCGCCACCACCAAACAACTCGAGCTGTGCGCGTCCGCACCGGACGGCGCCGATAAATTGTTGCGGGACAAGGGGATTACCCAGGTCATGCTCGAACGCGAGCTGTCCAATCTGATGTCCGCCCGCGACGCCCTGTACGCCAGGATGGTGGCCCGCCGCGGCGTCGGCCTCGGCCTGGCACACACCGGTATCGACGCCATCTTCGGCATCACCGACGAATCCACCGCGACGCTCGCCATGCTGCGCCTGCTGCCGACCATGCTTGACGCACTCGACTCCGGCCGAGTGCTCGCGATCGACGATATCGGCGCCGATCTCCCCGCCGAGGATATCGACCGCCTGATCCAGCTCTTCCAGAATCCGGAAACCAATTCCCTTGGCGCGCAACTAATCTTCACCACGAACAACCGCACCCTGATCGATCGCGGCAACGGTCGCTCACAACGAACTCGAACCGCGGTCTGGCAGGTCCGCCGGACCGAGCACGGTGCCAGCGAACTGGCGGCGTTGTAGCGATCCGGGCTGGGGCCGCCGGCCACGACGTTCGTCGAGGTAAAGGCAGTGGCGCGCTCATCGACGCGGACGTGGCCCAATAGCATGGTGAGCATGCTGCAGTTCGGGATGCTGGTGATCATGGCCGTCGCCCTTGTCGGGTTGATCATGCTCTACGCGCGTGGGCGCCGGGGGATCAACCCCGCGCAGGCCGAAACCGGCTCGCTGTATCTCACCGGGGTGAGCCCACGGCCCGACGCCCCCGGCGAGCAGTTCGTGACCATTACCGGCAATCTGACGGGCCCGTCGGTTCCCAGTACCGTGGTCTACGGCCGCTTCGCCTGGGACGTGAACTCCTGGCCGGCCGTCGGCGACTATCTCACCGTCGTCTACCCGACCGGTAAACCGGAGCGCTTCCAGGTGGCCGGCCTCTCCTGAAGCTTCGCGAGCACGGGCATGGCCGGTCAGCGCGGGCCGAGTGGCAGGATTGGCGATTATGGACGCGATGGACGCCCGAGTTGTGGTTCGAACAGCCCGGCCAGATGAATATGACGCGGTCGGTGAGTTGACCGTGGAGGTTTACGTCGGTGAAGGCTATGTGCATCCCGACAGCCCCTATAGGGACGAGTTGGCCGACATCACCCACCGGGCGGCCAACGCGCAAATATTGGTGGCGGCGCACGGTGATCGGGTGATCGGGTCGCTGATGGTGGCACGGCCCGCCACCACCTACGCGGAGATCGCCCGACCCGATGAGCTGGAGTTCCGCATGCTCGCGGTATCGAAGACCGCACGTGGTCTCGGTGCCGCGACGGCGCTGGTTCGTACTGTAATCGAGATGGCGGTCGCGGAATCCTTTGCCGCAGTGGTCCTTACGACCATGCCGGCAATGGTGGACGCTCGCCGGATCTATGACAGGTTCGGTTTCGTGCCGGTACCGGAACGGGATTGGCGCACCGATGGGGGCGAATACCTCACCGTCCTGCGCTTGCCTATGTACTGAGGACCGGCGGAGATTCGCGTTCAGCCGAGGACGGTCGCGACGATGCCCGCCAGGTAGCCGAGCCGCGCCACCTCAGACGGCCGGAAGTCGGGGCCGCCCGGCCTGCCGAGCATCAGCACCTTGCCGGTGTTGCCGAGCGGCGCCGCGGCCAGCTTGGTGTCCATATCGGTCCAGATCTGCGGAACCCACTCCGCCTCGGGATCGAGTACCGAGGGCTTCTCCAGCGGCATCCACGGCGGCGAACCCGCTTGTGTTTCAGGCGCACCCGGACTGCCGACGACCCGGTAGGTGCCATGCGGGCCCATGTCGAGGATCGTGCTCCAGCCGACCCGAAGCACCTTGGGCACGCCGTCGACCAATACCTGTAGCCGGTCGTCACGTGCGCTGGCCACCCGATCGACGAGTTCGAGTTCGCGGTGGGTGTCGAGGATGCCGGAATACGGGCGAATGGAATCGACCCGCACGTCCCCGATTGATTCGGCCGCGGTGATCAAGGTGTCGGGCAGCGCACCTTGCAGCACCTCGACGACGAGATCGTCGACCGCGAAGCCGGCACCGCGCTCGACCACGTCCAGGGAAAGTATGTCGGCGCCGACCGAACCCAATGCGACTGCGAGGGCACCGAGGCTTCCCGGTCGATCTGGAAGTTGCACGCGGAGCAGATATGACACGCGCGTTCCTTTCCTAAGCGGCCGAGGTCATGTACGGATACCCGGGTCTGGCAATACTTACACCCCCGGGTCCGGGTTATCGACTCGAAGTCGTGTCAGTGATGAATGCCACTCGGCGATTTCATACTAACGCGGCGTGTCCCGCTAGTGCTCGGGGTGTGTCGTCGCGCGACCGACGTCTGCGTGGGAGGACTCGCATCGAGTCGGCCGGTGGCGCTCCCGGTCGCGCGCGGCCCGGCGGCGGGACTCCGGCCGGAGTGCCCCCGATCGCACCCATTAGGCTGTGGCTGGTCGATTCACCATGCTCAACATGCCGAAAGGGGTTCCGCGGTGCCCGCCATCTCCCGCGACGAGGTCGCACACCTCGCCCGGCTTTCCAGGCTCGCCCTGTCCGAGTCCGAACTCGATCAGTTCGCCGGTCAGCTGGATTCGATCCTGAGCCACGTGCGGACCATCTCCGAAGTCGCCGCCGCCGATGTTCCCCCCACCTCCTCGCCGAATCCGGCGACGAATGTGACGCGCCCCGATGAGGTCGTGCCGTGCCTGACTTCGGAGCAGGCGTTGTCCGGTGCTCCTGCCGTCGAAGAGCAGCGGTTCCTGGTGCCACAGATTTTGGGGGATGGCGAATGAGTTCAGCAGGTGGCCCCGATCTGACGACGCTGTCGGCGGCCGAGCTGGCGAGCAAGATCCATGGTCGTGAGGTGTCCTCGGTGGAGGTCACCCGGGCCCATCTCGATCGGATCGCGACGGCCGACGGTGAAATCAACGCGTTCCTGCACGTCGCGGCGGACCAGGCGCTGGCAACCGCGGCCGAGGTGGATGCCGCGCTGGCCGCGGGTAGCGCGCCCGCCTCACCGCTCGCGGGAGTTCCGTTGGCGCTCAAGGATGTTTTCACCACCACGGACATGCCGACCACCTGCGGCTCCAAGATCCTCGAGGGCTGGGTGTCGCCGTATGACGCGACGGTGACCAAGCGACTGCGTGACGCGGGGATTCCAATCCTCGGCAAAACCAATATGGACGAGTTCGCGATGGGTTCCTCCACCGAGAACTCCGCATACGGCCCGACCCGAAACCCCTGGGATACCAGTCGAATTCCCGGCGGCTCCGGTGGCGGTTCGGCGGCTGCGCTGGCCTCGAACCAGGCGCCACTGGCCATCGGCACCGACACGGGTGGGTCGATTCGCCAGCCTGCCGCGGTGACGGCCACGGTCGGTACCAAGCCGACCTACGGCACGGTGTCGCGCTACGGCTTGGTCGCGTGTGCGTCGTCGCTGGATCAGGGTGGGCCCTGTGGACGCACGGTGCTCGATGCCGCGCTGCTGCACGAGGTGATCGCCGGATACGACCCGCGCGATTCCACTTCGCGCGATGTGCCGGTGCCGCCGGTGGTTGCCGCCGCGCGGGCGGGTGCGCAGGGAGACTTGCGCGGTGTGAAAGTCGGTGTGGTGAAGGAACTTCACTCCGACAGCTACCAGCCGGGTGTGCTCGCCTCGTTCGATGCCGCGGTCGCCGTGCTGAAAGAACTCGGCGCGGAGATCGTCGAGGTCACCTGTCCGCACTTCGATTACGCGCTGTCCGCGTACTACCTGGTGATGCCGAGCGAGGTGTCCTCGAACCTGGCTCGCTTCGACGCCATGCGCTACGGCCTGCGGGTCGCCGACGACGGCAATCACAGTGCCGAGCAGGTCATGGCGGCGACCAGGGCCGCCGGGTTCGGCCCGGAAGTCAAGCGCCGCATCATGATCGGTACCTACGCGCTTTCGGCCGGTTACTACGACGCCTACTATGGCCAGGCGTTGAAGGTGCGCACGCTGATCACGCGCGACTTCGACAATGCCTACGAACAGGTCGATGTGCTCGTCTCGCCGACCAGCCCTTTCACGCCGTGGAAGCTGGGCGAAAAGGTCGACGATCCGCTGGCCATGTACCTGTCGGACCTGTGCACCTTGCCCACCAACATGGCAGGCCACCCCGCTATGTCGGTGCCGTCGGGGTTGAGCGGCGACGACGGCATGCCGGTCGGCCTCCAGATCATGGCCCCCGCACTGGCCGACGATCGCCTCTACCGAGTCGGCGCCGCCTACGAAGCAGCCCGCGGCGCCCTGCCCGCCGTACCCGGGAACTGAAGCCCTGACGCCTGACTGACCCCGCATGGCTGAAGCCCGGGGTCGGTCGGCGTTTTGCGATGTGCTGATTCAGGTCCGGTACGCGCCGTGACGGTGGGCCACATCGACAACGGTGACAACCATCCGTTTGTCATCGATCCGGTACAAAATCCGGTAGGTGCCTCGCCGAGCCGACCAACGGTCATCCAGCGGAGGCATGAGCCGCTTGCCGACCCGATACGGGTTGTCGACGAGCGGGCCTGCCATGAACTCGTACGCCGCGACTGCCACAGGCTCGGGGAGTCGTTCTGTCAACATGCGCCGGACCGTTGGTACGCGCCGTGAACGTCGCTGGTATGGGGAGACTGCCGCCGGAATGACCCGGATCGACGTCAGACGTGCAGGGATTCGGCCCGAGTGCGGATGCCCGCGGTCATGCCGGTGAAGCCGCGCTGGAGGTTCTTCCCGAGAATCGTGCTCACCACCGGCTGGAACCAGCCCGCGAGTTCGAAGTGGGACTCGTAGCGGGTTCGATCGCCGTCGAGCGCGGTGACTGTGTGTGAGCGCAGGCTGTGCAGAGCGCCCAGCGGGACCGGCTTCATCGCGTAGCTGAGCTCATGGCCGGGGGTGTGGCTGCGGATCCATTCGCGCTGGCGGCGCGGCGTGGAGCCCGACACCTGGACGAGCATATCGATCGGCTTGCCGGGAACGAGTGTGCTGCGGCATTCGGTAACGAAGGGGTTCCACTCGCCGTAGTGGGAGAAATCCGTGATCACCTGCCATACCAGGTCGACGGGAGCGTCGATGTCGACGGTGGCGTCGACGATAAAGGCCATGTGTGCAAACTAGAACATGTTGCAGCTTTGGGCAAGGGGCGGGTTATCAGCAGGTGCCGAGGGCCGTGCCCTGGTCGATGCCGTAGCGGTGGCCGTGACCGGCGGGGGCATTCAGTGCGCCGAGCAGATCGGCGCTCGTCTGCAGAAAGCTGACCACCGGAAGCCACTGTGGGACAGGCGCGTCCAGTCGCACGCCGATGAGGTCGGGGGCGCGCCACAGCAGCGCGGGCGACCAATGGACCACCGGATCGGAGCTATTGGCCAGGATCGTCGCTCCGGCGTGGTGGGCCTGGCCCGCAGGTGGGCCCGCCCAGAGCGTCGCGCAGGTCCGGCGGTCCTGATCGGCGTCGTCGGCGAAGATCGAGCTGCCGCCGAGGGCACCGAGGCTCTGGCCGTAGACGTACAGCTTGGGCAGGTGGCCCAGCCCTCGGAGGTGGTCCTCCACGGCGGTGAACAGTGCTCGCGCGTAGGAAACCGCCTCGTCGCGGTCGAAGAGGAAGGTCGCCCAGCTCGGCGCGTAGGAGTACTGCATGCCGACGAGGGCTACGTCGCCGCCGAAGCGCTGATAGAAGCCCTGCACCGCATCGGCGTCGATCCAACCCGACCCGGTCGGTATCGCGACCACAATATTGGACCGCTCGAATCCGCCCGCCCGCTCCAATTCCGAGATCGCAAGGGCCACCCGGGAATCCAGATCCGGTGCGGAGTCGAGGCCCACGTACACGCGAATCGGCCCGGCCGGCGACCCACTGACGAATTTGCGACCCTCCGCGCCAAGGGACGGCCAGCTGATCGCCGACTCGGCGCTGCCGGACCGTAGGAATGAAATCGGCTGCACCAAAGCGGGATCGATCGACGCACTGGCCGCCGCGTAGGCGTCGCGCCGCCAATCGACCAACGCCGGGATGCCGACAAGGTAGCCGGCCGTTGACGCGACCGTCGCGACGGCGATCATCCGAGACCACCCGAGCATGCGTTTGAACCAGCAGACGCCGCGTGCGATCGTGGCGCCCACACCGGCGATCAACACCACGCCGAGGGTGCAGCGCAACCAATAGTCGGGTGCGATCGGCGCGATCCCCATTGCCGCCCGCAACCCGTTCTGCCAGTGACCGGCGTGGGCCGCCGCGATGGCGATTGCCACCGCGGTCGCTGCCGATAAGGGCAGCCGCCAGCGGGCCAGCGGGCGATTGATATCGAAATCCCATCGCCCGGAAAGGAATCGAACCAGACCGGCGATACCGAGGGCCACCGTGACGAGCAACCCTGTGAGTGCGGCCTGTGTCACCGGGGTTCGGGGCAGTAGTCCGGGCATCAGCGAGACCAGCGTACCGGTTCCGACGGCGAGTGTGGTGCCGATGCGCGGCCGCGCCAATCCGCGAAACCGCATGGCGACGCGTGCTTTCCATCGCACCGGGGAGGGTACTGCGTCTCGCGCGGAAGGTCTGGACGTGATCATCGAGGAATACCCAGTGCTTCAGCGTGATTCGTTGTAGGCACGGCGGCGCGGGTACGGCGCGCTCGGGTGCGATCGGCGGACCGGCGAATGACGGGGAAAACACCCGCCACAGCCCCGGCGAGGCCGACCAGACCGCCGCCGATCATCAACCAGAGCCAACCGCCGAAGCTGCGGGCATTCTCGGAAGCCGTTGTGACCGTCAGTGTTTCGACGACCGGCGGACCGTAGTCCTGGCGCCTCGAGTTGAGGTCCACGAACGTGGTCGCGATGGAGGCCATGGTGTCGCAGCGGGTACGGGAGAAGGGGTCCTCGCGGGTCGCGCACGCCTCGTGCATGTGTTGTCCGAGGGTGGTGTCGAGCGCCTGGCGGGCCCAAGGGCCGAGCGGCGCATTGTGCCGATCGGCATAGCGCAGCAGGTCGTAGCCGAGATCGTGGGCCTTGCACGCGGTATCGAATTCGGCGGGCAGGGTGACCGGTGAGGAGCAGTCGCCGTTCGGGTTCGCCATCAGACCGTTGACGATGCCGGGTCGGTATCCGAGCATGGTGGTGAAGTCGTCGGGGAACGCGGCGTCCAGGCCGGGGCCCGTGGTGAGTTTGCCGACCGCGGCGGTCGCCGCGGCGTTCTGCATCGCGGACCGATCGGTCGTGACGGCATATGTTGCCGGTGCGAAGACGACTGTGGCGGCCATGGTGGTGAGCGCTGCGGCGGTCAGCGCCGCGCCGCGTCGATATCCCGAGCGTCGATGCTCCGAGGGGCTGATGCCCGATCGGCGCGAAACGTCGTCGGTGGCGGCCGCTGCTTCGGTGCCGGCCTGCCATGCGGTGGTCGGTGTGCTCATGGACAGTAACCGTATTGGCGGTCGTGCCGAGGTGCCTCCTGCCGTGGTGCGGTTCCCACGCCACGCCGCCGGGGGAGGTGCCGAATGGGCTAACACTCGGGTATCGGGTGCGAATTCACCCGTGGGTATGAGGACCGCGGCTGGCTCGGGTTTCTAGTCTCATAGGTATGAAGCAGAAAAGGCGTGCCGGGACGCGGGTGATGAACGCTCGGATGTGGTTCGACGTGTTCACGGTGATCGTGGCGAGCACCTTCATTGCGGTGGCATGGCCGACCCTGCACCTCACCCACGCGGTGCCGGTGGCGGTGCAGCCGTTCATCGCCGCGCTCGCCGCGTTCCCGATCCTGCTCGTTCGGATCAATCCCGCGCTCGGCTGGGCGATTTCGGCGGGTTCCGCGCTGATCATCGCGCTGGCGATACCGCATCAACCGCACAACGACATTCCGATCCAGGTCGTACACATCCTGTGCCTGTTCGCGCTGCTGTTCGCGGTGGCGGTGCGTGCGGCGGTGCCGATCATCGCCGTTGCCTGGGTCGCCACCTCACTGCTGCTCGGCACCACCATGGCCGATGGCGGCGGTGATCTCGCGAGTTCGGTATGGGGCTGGCCGATCGCGCTCGCGGCCGTGGTGTTGCTCGGGTTGCTGGTGCGCTGGTTGGTGCAGTCACGCCAGCAGTTGGTGCGCCAGGAAGAGCAGAACGAGGTCGAACGTGCGCGGCGCGCGATCCTCGAGGAAAAGGCGCGCATCGCTCGTGACCTGCACGATGTGGTGGCACACCACATGTCATTGGTGGTGGTGCAGGCGCAGACCGCACCGTACCGGGTCGAGGGGGTCACGCCCGCCGCGCGCGCGGAATTCGAATCCATCGGTGCCACGGCACGCGAGGCGTTGAACGAGATTCGCGGCATGCTCGGTGTGCTGCGCAGCGATGGTCAGCTGCCCGAGCACGCGCCGCAACCGAAGGCCACCGATGTGCTCAGCCTGTTCGAGGCTGCCCGCCGGGCCGGTGTGCTGATCGAATGGACGATCGACGGGCCTCTCGAGACGGTGCCGGAAGCCACGGGTCTCGCGCTGTACCGGATTGTGCAGGAGTCACTTTCGAACGCGTCCAGGCATGCGCCCGGTGCGCCGGTGACAGTCGACATCGTGTGCGGCGTCGACCTGTACCTGGTGGTCGGCAACGGGTTCGGTGCGCCGGGCGCCAGGCACGCAGACACCGGCGGCCACGGGATCACCGGAATGCGTGCGCGCGCACTGGCCGCCGGCGGCGAGATGAGTGCCACACCGCGGCCCGACGGTGGTTTCGAAGTACGAGCCCGGCTACCCCTGACGCCGGCCCCGATCCTCGACCCGTCCTTCGCGGGGATGGTCGACGGCTGAACCGACGCGGACCAGCTTAAGCTCACCTCGTGGCTATAACGGTTTTGATCGCCGACGATCAGGCGATGGTGCGCCAAGGTTTCGGGGCGTTGCTCGGTGCTCAGTCCGATATCAGTGTTGTCGGTGACGCGTCGGATGGGAAGATCGCGGTGGCAGAGGCCAAGCGGCTGCGACCCGACGTGGTGCTGATGGATGTGCGCATGCCGGAGATGAACGGTCTCGATGCCGCTCGCGCCATCCTGGCGGCGGGTTTCGAACCGCCGGTGCGGGTGCTGATGCTCACCACCTTCGATATCGACGACTACGTCTATGAGGCGCTCAGTCTCGGCGCGAGCGGATTCCTGCTCAAGGACGCGCCTGCCGAGGAACTGGTGCGCGCGGTCCGCGTGGTCGCCGACGGCCAGGCGTTGCTGGCGCCCACCGTCACTCGCAGATTGATCGCCGATGTCACGCGGCGCCGGAGCGCCAATCGTGCCAAGCCGACGCCCGCGCTCGGTTCGCTGACCCCGCGTGAACGTGAGGTGCTGGAGCTGATCGCGAAGGGGATGTCCAACACCGAGATCGCCACATCACTGTTCGTGGCCGAGCAGACCGTGAAAACCCATGTGTCCAAGGTGTTCTCGAAGCTCGATCTGCGCGACCGCGCACAGGCTGTCGTGCTCGCCTACGAATCCGGGCTGGTCACCCCGGGCTGATCGCGCTCAGCGGGGACACTTACCGCCGCGCAGGTCGTCGAGGTGATGGGAAATCAGCAGTGCGAGCCGGTCGAGCAGTGCGGTGGAGTCCTCGAACTCGCCCGAATCTGCCTGTGCCGCAAGGGCGATGGCGACGCTACCGGATTTGGTCGGCACCACGCCGAACTGCCTGACCAGGTAAACGCCGGTATCGTCGTCGGGGCCCCAGCCACCCTTGAACTCGGCGCCAGTGATCGAGCCGAGTCCCCAGCGCTGCTCCGGGGTGATCTGTTGCATCAACTCGGTGACGGCGGAAGCCTGCTCGAGGCACGGCAGCTTCGAGGCGAAACGAGCCTGGTTGGCCAGCGACCACTCGGTCGATCCGAAGGAGTTGTAATCCATCCTGGTTCGTGGTCCGGCCACGCCGGTCACCGAGTCGCCTGCCTCGTCCAGCACCTCCTGGACCGCCTTCGCGGCCTCGGGGCCGTCCCCGAGTGAATTCCAAAGCGCTTGGGCCGCACCGTTATCGGAGACGGTGATGGCCGCCTCAGCGTAGCCCTCGGCGACGACCGGATCGTGCCGCAGCGCCGCGATCGCGAGCGGCACCTTGATGGTGGACCAGGCGATACCGCTGGTCCAATCGCCGAAGATGGTCATCCGGCCGCCGCCGACAGGCATGATCGCCATCCCGACCTGACCTGGCAGTCTGGGCTGCAACTGGGTGAATTCGGCGGCCAGCGAATCCGGCAGTTTGACCGCTGGTCCGGGACGCCAGGAACCGGCGGGATCGACGGTGATCGTCGGTGCGCTCGCCGGGGCGTGTTTGTTCGGTATTAATCCGCAGGATGTCACCATGAGCAGCGTGACAAGGGCAGCACAGCGCAACACAACCCGACAAGCGGGAATCGAACTCAAAACCTCACCACCGCGTCTTCCCCACCACCACAACATGTGACCGTTGCTCGTCGGCGGTGCAAACTAACCGTCACACCCAAAGCTAGTCCGGTCGGTGACCGGACGTTGGCAGCACCGCCAGCGATGACGAGACGATGATGCCTGCAGACAGTTTCGCTGATTTTCACGGAGAATTCGAAACATCGTGGCCACAGGGCTACCCGCTAAGCTGACTGGCCTGTATTCACCTCGAAGGGGGTCGCGTTGCTGAACGACGGTGAGGTGTTCGCCGGGTTCACCATCGAGCGTCTGCTCGGGCAGGGCGGCATGGGATCGGTGTATCTGGCCCGGCACCCACGGCTGTCTCGGCAGACCGCGCTCAAGCTGCTCAGTCGCGAGCTGTTCACCGACGCCGAGGTGCGGGCCCGCTTCGAGCGGGAGGCCGATCTGGCCGCTCACCTCGACCATCCGAATATCGTCACCGTTTACGACCGTGGCTCCGAGGACGAGCAGCTGTGGATCTCGATGCAGTACGTCGACGGCGTTGATGCCGCCACGGTGAATCCGCTGACACTGCCGCCGGAGCGTGCGGTGCAGATCATCGAAGGTGTCGCGGACGCACTGGATTACGCGCACGGCATGGGCGTGCTGCACCGGGACGTGAAACCGGCGAATATCATGCTGGCGCGTTCGATCGGCGGGCACGGCGAGCGGGTATTTCTCGCCGATCTGGGCATCGCCAGGCTGCGTGAGGATTCCACGCACCTGACGCAGGTCGGCATGTTCACCGCGACGCTCGCCTACGCCTCGCCCGAGCAGATGACCGGCGCCCACCTCGACCATCACTCCGATCAATACTCGCTGGCCTGTGCGCTGTATTGGCTGTTCACCGGGATGGCTCCGTTCGATGCCCCCGATCCGAACGACATCATCCGTGGTCACCTCCAGCTCGCCGCGCCGCCCTTGAATACCAAACGGCCGGGTTTGAATCCGGCGCTGGACGTGGTGCTGGCCAAGGCCATGGCCAAACGTCCCGAGCAGCGCTTCGATTCGTGCTCCGCGTTCGCCGCCGCCGCCCGTCATGCCCTCACCGCGTCTGCGCCGCCGCGGCCGGGACCGGGTCCGGCCATCGTCGCGGTGCCGCCGCCGCTCCCGGCCGCCGGGTATCTCGCCCAGAGGGCGGCCGTGATCGCACCGCCAGTGAATTCGGCTGTCCCCGTGCAACCTTCGGCCTACTCGGGCCAGGGACTCGCGAATCACGTTGTAGCACAGCCGATCCCGGGTTCTGCGACGGTTGGGGCGGTGCAGCCGGTCGCGGCGCCGCAGCAGCCCAGGTATGGGGCACCGGCAGCGGCGAACCCCGTTGCCGCGCAGCCGTCTCCGTCGCCGGGCTATCCGCCTTCTCCGCCCCCAGGGCCGAATTTCGGTGGCCCGCACTCGATGCCATCGCGTGGGTCCTCGGGCGCGACGATGTGGATCGTCCTCGGGGTGGTGGCTGTCGTTGTCGTGCTACTCGCTGTTATCGCGCTGGTCGCCCTCGGATGGAGGTCGGGAGAGGACGCTGATGTGTCGTCCGGTGTGACCGCGCCGCTGACCGCCCCGTCGACACCCCCTGCGGATCCCCTGGCTGTGAGCCGCAGGGCGTTTCCCAACCTGCTGCCGCAGGGGACCGGCCCATTCGGTGACACCGCCTATCAGGACGCGGAATGTGTGTCCACCAAGCCCGCGAACGGTTTGCGAGTCAAAGATGAACCGCTGCAATCGAGCCGGTGGGTCGCGGCATGGGAGTGCAGTCGCGATGTCTCCGATACCAAGCATATGAACTACACGATCCTTGCCTACGACTCACCGGCGACCGCGCGGGCGGTCGTCGTCGCGTTACCGTCGAACACAGCGACACCGGGGCGCAAGAAGGACGCAACCCAGAACGCACATCTGTGGACCGTGCCCGACCCGCCCGGTTCGCTCACTCAGGACTATGAGACGGCAAAACTACTGGTCAGCTTCGAATCTGATCCCGCCCGATCCAGCTACCTGCTGTATGTGAGCTATCACGGCACCTCCGGCGACCCGCGGAATGCCCCGCCTTCGGCGCGGGACGCGGTGTCGGCATGGTGGTCTGCGGCGCCGCTGTAGTGGCCGCAGGCACGGACTCAGTCGACGGCCGGCGCCTCGACGATCGGCATCCGGGCCGCCGGTAAGACGAGAGTACGAGGTGCTCGAATTGATCGGCCGTGGACGCGTCGATTCGGAGATAGCCTGGGAACTCGGAATCTCTGAAGTAATCGTGAAAAGCCATGTGGGGCATATATTCGGCAAACTAGAGTTGCGCGATCGATCCGCCGCGATCGTGTTTGCGTTTGACCACGGGTGGTCTCGCCAGGAGAATCCACTGGTTGACGACATGCCCCGGTCGCGAATCAACGTGATTGCGGTGCGTGACCGCGACCCAGGAAAATGAGGAGATGACGGGGTGGACGGACCTGGTTGGAGAGTCGGAAGTCGGTTCGGCCCATACGAGCTGCGTTCGCTGCTCGGTAAGGGCGGCATGGGCGAGGTCTACGAGGCGTACGACACGGTGAAAGACCGGGTGGTGGCTGTCAAGCTCCTCTCGGAGGCACTCGCCCAGGATCCCGCGTATCAGCTGCGTTTCCGGCGTGAATCACAGGCCGCCGCGCGGCTGGCCGAGCCGCACATCATTCCGATCCACGACTGGGGCGTGATCGACAGTGTGCTGTTCATCGACATGCGTCTGGTGCCCGGCGTCGATCTGCGTGCGCTGCTGCGCGAACAGGGGCCGCTGAGCGCCGAACGAGCCGTCGCGATCGTCGAGCAAATCGCCGCGGGCCTGGATGCCGCGCACGCGGGCGGTCTGGTTCATCGCGATGTCAAGCCGGCCAACATCCTGGTCACCGATGCCGATTTCGCCTATCTCGTCGACTTCGGCATCGCCCATACCGAGGGCGACGCGGCGATGACACAGGTCGGTATGGCCGTCGGCTCCTATACCTATATGGCGCCGGAACGGTTCGATGTGGGTCCGGTGACCGGTCGCGCCGATATCTACTCGCTGGCCTGCGTGCTGCACGAATCGCTCACCGGAACAACGCCGTTCCCGGTCGCGAGCATGAGTGTGCTTGTCCGGGCGCATCTTTCCGAGCCACCGCCGCGTCCGAGCGTGCAGCGGGCGGGGATACCGCCCGCGCTCGATGAGGTGATCGCGCGTGGGATGGCCAAGGATCCAGCCGATCGTCATCCCACGGCGACCGACCTGGCGCGTGCCGCGAGGGCCGCGCTGAGCGCGGCGCCCGTAGCGAACACGCCGACATTCGTGGTGCGCGCACCCGATCCGGCGACCTTCGGTCAGACGGATCCGACCGTATTGCAGCGGCAGTCGGCGTTCATTCCGCCGGAAGCCACCGGCGAGTTCGTGATCACTCCTACCGATCCAACCGTGGTGACCGCCACCGAACTGTATTTCACGCCGCTACCCGACCAGCTGCCCAAGCCGTCCACGGCCGACGCGCAGCAGCCGCCGGTCCGGCCGTTCCCGGACGCGCATCTGTATCGGGAGGACCAGCAGTATTCGGGCGGGCAGTTGTATCCGGACGCGCAAGACCCCGGCGCACAGCAGTATTCGGATACGTACACACCGCCCGCGCCCGAAACGCGGCGCTACCCGGTGGCGCAGAACTACCCCGCGCCGTCGCGGAATAATCCGGCGCCGCAAGCATATTCGGATCCGCAACAGCATGAGCAGACCCAAAGGTATGCGCCGCAGCGGTATTCGGATGACGGGCCGGACTATCGAGGCGCGCCGTCGGGCCCCGCATTCCCGCCACCGCCCCAACCGCAGCATGTCGCCCGTGAATCCCGAGCCTCCGAGTACTCGGCTCGCGCCGACTACTCGGCGCCCGGCGAATATCAGGATGACGACTACTACGGGCCGGATCCATACGATCGGTCATCGAATCGTCGATCGGTCCTGACGCCGGTGCTGATCGGTCTCGCGGTTGTCGTAGCCATCGCCGTCGGCGGCGTGGTCGGCTGGCAGGTGCTCGGTTCCGGCGATACGACGACATCTGCGGCAGGCGGCGAATCCGGCGTCACCTCGACATCGACGGCTCGCCCTGGCGCGAATCCGGGTCCCGCCACCACCGCACCGACGACGTCCTCCGCGTCCACATCCTCGACTCCGGCCGCGCTCCCGGCCGGAGCCAGCCCGTGCTCCAATGGCCAGTCGGCTTCCGGGAACTACACGAGGGCCGCCACCGGCAGCGGTGTCACCAGTTGCCAATTCGCGGAGGCGGTACGCGAGGCATACGCCGAATCCGCCACCGCCAACGTTTCGCGCTCATCGCGTTCGGTCGTCGCGACCAGCCCGGTCACCGGCCGCACATACACGATGAACTGCGTCGCGGAAGGACAGGTCGTTACCTGCAGCGGCGGTGAGAACGCGGTGGTGTACGTCTACTGACGGGTGAATGCCGCGCTCAGACGGCTCAGTAGGGGAGCACGACGGCGTGTATCGATATCGTGAAGTACCTCGGTGAGCAGGCGGATCGGTTCGGTGCATGAGGCGTAGCGGGCGTCGGGGTCTTTTGCGAGCGAACGACGCAGGATCGCGTCGGCCTCGGGTGGGATCCAATGTTGGCGCGTGGAGATTTCGGGGGGTGGCTCGTACAGGTGGGCCTCAGCGATGGCCATCAAGTTCGCGCGGGGGAACGGTGTGCGGCCAGTGAGCAGCTCGATCGTCGAGCAGGCCAGCGCGTACTGGTCTGTCGCAGGGGACACAGTGCCTGCTCGCAGCAGTTCCGGCGCGGCATACGGTACCGATACGACGACGAAACCGTTGGTGGCCAGAGGCGGTTCGGGTCGGTGCAGCCACCGGGCCTGATCGAAGTCCGAGACTTTCACCGTCGCGGGCTCGTCGGACCCGACCAACAGGTTCGCCGGTTTGACATCGAGATGAACCACATCGTTCGCGTGCACGAAATCCAACCCCGCCGCGACATCGGCCAGTACCTGAAGCACCCGCCGCAGATCCGGACGTCGGTGCGGCATCCGCACCAACGTGGACCCCGACGCGCCCGCCACGTACTCGTGCGCCGACCACAGCCTGCCATCGGTTTCACCATGTGTGTATATCCGCACGATATTGGGGTGCCGCAGCGTGGACAGGATGTCGAACTCGTGCAGAAATCGCGCACGCGCCTCGGGTGACCGGCTGTCCTCGGGCCCCAGAATCTTCAGTGCTACCGGTTGCGACCGTTCCGGATCCTCAGCCAGATACACATCGCTGCTACCGCCATAGCCGAGCCGGGCCTGCACAACGAATCCAGCAAACTGGTCGTCCGGTTCGAGTAGCATCGCCTCACCGTAGTTCGCTGACATGGGTCATTGGCGGCGCAACCTCTCTCTGCTGGGAAACCAACGTGCGTTTCCGAGAGGAGGTAGCCAGCGACCGCGCGCCCAGCCGCACCACGGCGGGATACCGCCATACATGGCGAAACAGCGACCGAACCGATCAGGAATCGAGAAGCGCCGGTCACCGAGCAGTAAATAGCGTGACTGCCATGGACACCACTCAACAGATCTCTATCGAATCCGTCATCCTCGAGGTGCCCGACCCCACAGCCGCGGCGGCCTTCTACACCGCGGCGTTCGGTCTCGGCGACAAGGTGCGCGTGCGTGCCTCGGAGGCACCGACGACCGGCTTTCGTGGCTTCATACTGTCGCTCGTGGTTTCTGCGCCGAGCACCGTCGACAGCCTCATCGGCACCGCTCTCGACGCGGGCGCGACGACGCTGAAGCCGGCCAAGAAGAGTTTCTGGGGCTACGGCGGCGTCGTCCAGGCTCCGGACGGGGCGATCTGGAAGGTCGCGACGTCGTCGAAGAAGGACACCGGCCCGGCCACCAGGGAGGTCGACGACTTCGTGGTGCTGCTCGGGGTCGACGACGTCAAGGCGACAAAGCGGTTCTATGTCGAGCGCGGCCTGGCCGTGGCGAAGAGCTTCGGCAGCAAGTATGTCGAGTTCGATACTCCGTCGGATTCGGTCAAGCTGGCACTTTATGGGCGCCGTGCCGCCGCCAAGGATGCTGGTGTCCCCGCGGAGGGTACCGGGTCGCACCGGATCGTCATCGGCAGCGATGTCGGCCCTTTCGCCGACCCGGACGGGTTCGCATGGGAGGCCACCCCGGCCTGAGCCGATGGGTGACGTCGGGTTCCTTTGGTCGCTATCTCGGCGAAGCACTGCAAGCCTCGCTTGCCCGCAGTCGATCAAGTGGTCGAACTCAAAACTCAGACAACGGCATTGGTTCCGGCGCAGGTTTGAAGATTCCGGGTTGTGCAGTTGTTCAACGGGATTCGCATGAGGAGGCTTTAATTTCTCGACCGCGGGCATCGCGATTTCGGCCGAGGTTCATGAACGCTGCCGAAAAGGTAGTCGATTCGGCGGGCTCAGGCATGGTGAAATTGTTTCAGTGGACAAATCACTGATCAGCGGACATTCAGGCGTGACTGGACTCACTTATCGATCCGACGTAGGGGTGTGATATTTCGCACTGATAGAGGTAACTCTGACAATGAATTCCACATTATTGCTGCGCCGGTCGATGTGAATAGCCAGTCGGCGACGGTTTCGTTGTAGAGATTCCTTCCGTGATTCGAATGCAATTGCGATCGATGGTATTTGGAATCTCGGTCCTGCTTACCGAAACGTTGGGCGAGTCACGTTGTCGTCCAACGCGTTTGATCCACGCATCGCCGATCTGCCGCCGCAGCTCATCACGCCCCGTCCACAGCCGAGATCGTTCGATCGGGTGGGCAGTGGCGCGCCGGGGGTGGCATGCGCTGTCAGTTGCGTCGGCCACTCGTCGCGTCAAGTGGTTCGATGAATTTGTAGGCCATTGTCGCGGTGTGTCGTTCGCGTGCCGGAGCCGAGTGGGTTCGGCAGTTCGCTCCGGAAAACCGCCTGGTCCGAGTAGGTAAGAGTGTGGTGGCGGCGGACGAAACAGAATGGAATCCGTGGCCGGAAAGCGTCATTGGAGACGCCGGTGCGCGCGTCGGCAGGGTGGGCACGCGGCCCCAGGGCCAAGTACGGTGGCCGGACGCCGCATCGACAAGGTACCCATTGGAGCTCGCGATAAACATGCGCCAACACATGTCTGCTGACGGATCCCGGCGAATCCGAAACGTTTTCGGTTTCCGCGGGACCGTCGGCTCCCGAAAAGCTGTCGGTACAGCGATTCTGGCCGGGCTGCTCCTCGTCACCGCCTGTGGTACCGATTCCGGTGCCGACACCTCGGCACAATCCACCAGCGTTACCCAGGCCGCCGCGCGCACCGATCAACAGAACCTGTCGATGACGGTGCCCGGTACGCTGGCCGCCGACTTCGCCGAACTACAGACCGGCCTGCGCGGCCATATCGGTATGGCGATCATGCCGGTCGGCGGCGACCAGATGGTCACCTTCGGTGACTGGACCACCGGTCCTGCCTGGTCGACCATGAAGATTCCGCTGACCATCGCCGCGCTGCGTGCCAACTCGGTCAGCTCCAGCTACACCGTCTCCTCGGCCATCACCGCCTCCGATAACGCCGCCGCCGACACGCTGTGGCAGTCGCTGGGCACCGGCCAAGACGCGGCGAAGGCGGTGGAGGCGATACTGCGGCAGGGTGGCGACACCAAGACCACCGTGCCTGCCACCCGTGCCCGGGCCGAACATTCCGCTTTCGGTCAGGCGGATTGGGCGCTGAGCGAGCAGGTGCGATTCGCCTCCCGGCTGCCCTGTCTGCCGCAGACGGAGAATGTCACCAACCTGATGGCGCAGATCACGCCGAGTCAGCGGTGGGGCCTCGGCGAGTTCACCGGCGCCGAATTCAAGGGCGGATGGGGGCCGGATACGTCCGGGGACTACCTGGTGCGGCAGTTCGGCGTGATCCCGGTGCCCAATGGACAACTCGCGGTCGCGTTCGCGGCCCAACCCGATTCGGGCACGTTCTCCGACGGGATGGCGGTGCTGGACAAGCTGGCGACGCTGCTGTCGGAGCATCTGAACGAACTGTCCGGCGGCGCGTGCGAGTGACCTGAGCGCGACGATGACCCCCCGTAACCCAGGGTTCACGGGGGTGAGCCCTGACCCGCCCGCCGTGCGGGGCAAGATATCGACTATGCGCATCGGAGTCTTGACCGGAGGCGGAGACTGCCCAGGACTGAACGCGGTCATCCGCGCCGTCGTTCGCACCGCGAACGGACGATACGGAGACGTAATCGTCGGTTTCCAGGACGGCTGGCGCGGCCTGTTGGAAGACCGGAAGATTCCGATACACAACAACGACCGCACCGATCGGCTGCTCACCAAGGGCGGCACCATGCTCGGCACCGCGCGCACCAACCCGGACGTGCTGCGCGCCGGACTCGGACAGATCAAACAGACCCTCGACGACAACGGCATCGAAGCGCTCATCCCGATCGGCGGCGAGGGCACGCTGACGGCGGCGAGCTGGCTGTCCGACGAGGGCGTTCCGGTGGTCGGCGTCCCGAAGACGATCGATAACGACATCGATTGCACCGACGTCACTTTTGGCCACGACACCGCGTTGTCCATCGCCACCGAGGCGATCGACCGACTGCACACCACCGCGGAATCGCATCAGCGCGTCATGCTCGTCGAGGTGATGGGCCGCCATGCCGGATGGATCGCGATCCACGCGGGCATGGCCGCGGGTGCGCATCTGACCCTGGTGCCCGAGGTGCCCTTCGACGTCAGCGAGGTCTGCACCATGATCAAGCGTCGCTTCCAGCGCGGCGACAAGCACTTCATCTGTGTGGTCGCCGAGGGCGCGCACCCGGCACCCGATTCCGGATTCGCCCTGCGCGAGGGTGGCGTCGACGAGTTCGGGCACGAGCGCTTCACCGGCGTCGCGCAACAACTCGGTGTCGAAATCGAACGCCGCATCGGCAAAGAGGTTCGCACGACCGTGCTCGGCCACGTCCAGCGCGGCGGCAGCCCGACCCCCTACGACCGCGTGCTCGCCACCCGCTTCGGCCTGCACGCCGCCGAGGCCGTGCACGCCGGTCAGTTCGGGCAGATGGTCGCGCTGCACGGTACCGCCATCGACCTGGTCCCGCTGGCGGAAGCCACCAAACAGCTGAAGCGGGTCCCCGACGACCGTTACCGCGAAGCCGAGGCGTTCTTCGGCTGAGCAATCTGACGGTCCGCCTCGGCCGCAGATCGCTGCCCGCATAGATCACGACCGTCGCGCTGTCGGGATGCGAGTGCCGGCTTCCTGGCCGAATGGCGGCGGCCCAATTACATTGACCGGTATGGCACTCATCGAGATCGACGATCTGCCCACAGCCACGGCCGAGGTGTTTCGTCGTCGCGCACACACCGCTGGCATGGCGCCCGCCGCGTACCTGCGTCTGGAACTCATCGAGCGGGCTCGCCGGCGCGCACCGGTGGACGCGGTGGTGGAGTTCGTCGCGGCGAATGCCCCGGACCGCATGACCGTGGCCGACACCGACGCCGTCACATTTCTCGATGACCTGCCCGTCGATGTCATTGCGGTGTTCGTTCGCCGGGCCGCCGCCGAGGGACTACCGGTCGCCGAGTACATACGCCGCGACCTCACGGCACTGGCCCGCCGCACCGGCATCGATGACGTGATGGCGGAATTCCGCGAAGCACGGGAGCGCGACCCGAGCCTGAACATCGACATGGAAGCCGTTGCCGCAGCGGCTCGCTACGTCCGTGGTGCATGATCCGGGCGAGTTGAATCCGATCAGGCTGTGGACATCACGACCGCCGATCTGAAGCAGCTGGTGTCCCGGTTCCGTACTGAAGCCAGCGGCGCTGAGGTCGATGCCGTGCGGCGTGGACCGGCTCGACGACGCCAAACCCATGCTCGCGGGGCTGATTTCATAACCGCGGTGGTGAGGCGCAAACCGCCGCCTGACAATTCGGATGAACGCGGCGCTCGCCTCGGTACTGTGGCGGTATGCGCACAGGGCGAGTGACCGCGTTTGTTCTCTTGGTAATTGCCGCACTGGTGGTCGGGTGCTCGTCGGGTTCGGACTCGAACCCGCCGGAGCCGACGACCGGTGACTGGCACGGGGCCATCGAGATCCCGGGTAAGCCGATCGATCTGGGCGTCACCTTCACCGACAACGGTGCCGCCACCATCGATATCCCGATGCAGAGTGTGCACGCGGCACCGCTGAAGGATGTGAAAACCGATCGCACCGCGGTCGAATTCGCCATCGCCGATTTCCCGGGTGATCCGAAGTACCGAGGCACCTACGATTCCGGCACCGACAAGATCACCGGTGACTACACCCAGTCGGGGCAGAGTTTCCCGTTGACGCTGCAGCGGGGCAAGGTCGCCGAGCCGGTCCGCCCGCAGGAGCCGCAACCGCCGTTCCCGTACCAGTCCGACGAGGTCACCTACCGTAGCGGCGACATCACTATCGCGGGCACGTTGACCAAGCCGCAGGGCGACGGACGTTTCCCCGCGGTACTGATGATCACCGGCAGCGGACCGCAGGACCGCAATGAGGAAATCCTGGGCCACAAGTCGTTTCTGCTCATCGCCGATACCCTCACCCGCGCCGGTTACGCCGTGCTGCGGGTCGATGATCGTGGCGTCGGCGGCACGGGCGGCAAACTCGACGACGCGAATTACACCGATCTGGCCGACGATGCCGCGGCGGGCGTGAGCTTCCTGCGGGCCCGTCCCGATGTCGATCCGGCCCGGGTCGGATTGTTCGGGCACAGCGAGGGCGGGTACCTCGCGCCGCTGGTGGCATCACGTCCGGACAGCGGTGTCGCATTCGCCATCCTGATGGCCGGTCCGGCGGTGGTCGGCGCCGACGTGGTGGTGGAGCAGACCAAGCTCATCGGCGCGGCGGAGGGCACCCCGGCCGACGAACTCGACACCCAGGTCCGTGATACCGCCGACCTGATGGCGCTGGTACGCACCGGGGATATCGCGGGCGCCAAGGAACTGGCGCACCGCCAGAACGCCGCGGCCCCGGAGAACAAGCGCGCCAAGGATTCCGATATCGACGCCCAGTTCACGCCGTATTTCGCGGCACTGGTCGGCTATGACCCGGCACCCGCGCTGCAGGCCATGCGTGTCCCGGTGCTGGCCTTCTACGGCGGCAAAGACCTGCAGGTCCCCGCCGCTCAAAACGAACAGCCGATGCGCACGAACCTGTCTGCCGATCCCGACGCGACCGTCCTCACCTTCCCTGGCCTCAACCACCTCATGCAGCCCACCGAGACCGGTAAACCCAGCGAGTACAGCACCATCGAAACCACCACCTCACCCGAGGTGCTCAGCTACATCACCACCTGGCTGACCCAGCGCTTCCCGGCGAAATAGCGGCCGCCGAGGTGGCGTCGTAACCCTGGGAGCCCGGCCGCGAGCGGGTGAATAGACTAATCGCCATGAGCGCACCCACGGTCGAGCTGATGGATTATGCCGATGTCCTTTCGCGGTACGAGCCGGTGCTCGGCATGGAGGTCCACGTCGAGCTGAACACGGCGACCAAGATGTTCTGCGGTTGCCCCACCGAGTTCGGCGCGGAGCCCAATACCCAGGTGTGCCCGGTCTGCCTCGGACTGCCCGGTTCGCTGCCGGTGGTGAACGTGAAGGCCGTCGAGTCGGCGATCCGGATCGGGCTCGCGCTGAACTGTTCGATCACCCCGTGCGGCCGGTTCGCGCGCAAGAATTACTTCTACCCCGACCAGCCGAAGAACTACCAGATCAGCCAGTACGACGAGCCGATCGCCACCAACGGTCACCTCGAGGTTGTCCTCGATGACGGCAGCATCTTCCGGGTCGAAATCGAACGCGCCCACATGGAGGAGGACACCGGCAAGTCGTTGCATGTCGGCGGTGCGACCGGACGTATCCACGGCGCGAGTCACTCGCTGCTGGACTACAACCGCGCGGGTGTGCCGCTGATCGAGATCGTCACCAAGCCGATCACCGGCGCCGGTGATCGCGCGCCAGAGGTGGCCCGCGCCTACGTCACCGCGCTACGTGAGGTACTCCAGTCGTTGAGCGTCTCCGACGTGAAAATGGAGCAGGGCTCGCTGCGCTGTGATGCCAACGTCTCGCTGATGCCCGTCGGGGCCACCGAATTCGGCACCCGCACCGAAACCAAGAACGTGAACTCGCTCAAGAGCGTCGAGGTCGCGGTCCGCTACGAGATGCGCCGCCAGGGCGCGGTGCTCGCCGACGGCGGCACCGTCGTGCAGGAGACCAGGCACTTTCACGAGGCCGACGGCTCCACCTCGCCGGGCCGGGTCAAGGAAACCGCCGAAGACTACCGCTACTTCCCGGAGCCGGATCTGGAACCCGTTGCGCCCGAGGCGGACTGGGTGGAGCAACTGCGCACGACCATCCCCGAATATCCGTGGTTGCGCCGCGCCCGCATCCAGGCCGACTGGGAGCTGTCCAACGAGGTGATGCGCGACCTGGTCAACGCGGGCGCGCTCGACCTCATCATCGCCACCGTCGACGCGGGCGCCCCGCCCAACGAGGCGCGCTCATGGTGGGTCGCCTACCTCACCGAGAAGGCCAAGGAGCGCGAGGTTTCGCTGGCCGAGTTGCCGATCACCCCGGGCCAGGTGGCCGAGGTGATCAAGCTCGTCGAGGCGAAAACGGTGAACAACAAGGTCGCCAAGCAGGTCGTCGACTTCGTGCTCGAAGGCGCGGGCGGCCCCGCTGAGATCGTCGAGGCCAAGGGCCTCGGCATGGTCAGCGATGACAGCGCGCTGCAAGCCGAGGTGGAGAAGGCCCTTGCCGCCAACCCCGATATCGCCGAACGAATCCGCTCGGGCAAGGTGCAGGCCGCGGGCAAGATCGTCGGCGATGTCATGAAGGCCACTCGCGGCCAGGCCGACGCCGCCCGCGTTCGCGAACTGGTCCTCGCCGCCTGCGGCTGAAACCGCTACGCCGATCCCGGACGGACACAATCGAATCGGGTCGCGGCACCGGTCAGGCGCCGCGACCCGAACCGGCGAATCAGTCCACTCCGCCGCCACCCTTGGGCGGTGGAATCTGCAACACCCGATCATCGAATGGCCCCGGTTCGCTGCCCTCATCCTTGTTGACGGTGGCCACCCAGATGGTGCCGTCACCACCTGAGGCGGCACCACCGAGCCGCCCGTACTTGTCCTGCGCGAACAGCGTCGGCGCCGTGGTCACCGCGTGCGTGTCCTGATCGGCGGTGACGATCGCCAGCGCCTTCCCGTCGGACAACGCGACCGCGACGCCGTCGATGCCTGCCGCGCAGCCCGCGACCCCGGGCCGGTCGGGCCACGTCCACGCGGTGGTGACCGAACCGTCCGGTGCAAGGCGCTGCAACCGATCCTCGGTCGCGGTGCGATCGGTGATCCAGACGGTGTCCTTACCGTCGCTGCAGATATCGCCCGCGGTACCGATGCCGGAGGTCACCACCTGCGAGGTGGCTCCCGGCGCCGGTGCGTCGATCCGCAGCACCTTGCCCGCCAACGACGACGGCGACGAGGCCGCGCCGGGATTGCCCGCGTCACCGGTCAGCACCAGCAGCTGGTCACCGGAGAACTCCAGCGCGCCGTGATTCCCGGTGGCGCCCTTCGGAATTCCGGTCAGAATGTCCTTCGGTGACCCGCCGTCGGCGATACGGACCACCCGATTGTCGCTCGGCGTGGTGATGTAGGCGTAGATCAGTCCGTCCTCGTGATAGGTCGGCGAGAGCGCGATGTCGGTAATGCCACCGTCTCCGGACCCGTCCACGTCGACCCTCGCGACCTCGATCGGTGGCGGTTGCGGCGCGCTCGGATCGACCGGCACCGCCTTGAAGATGATGCCGGTGCGTCGCTCGGCGACCAACGCGCCGTCACCGACCGCGACCACCCCGCCGGTCGAATCCAGACACGTGGTCACCACATTCGGATCCGGATCGATACACGGCCCGGTCGGACGGGCACCCGGGGTCGGCGTTTGCTTCGGCGGCTTCGGGTCCGCGGGATTGACGGTCGGTTCGGGCGTGAACGGGCTGGACGCGGAATCGTCGAACCGAGCACATCCGGCCAGTAGGACCGAGCCGAGTACCAAGCTCAGAGCAACACGGCCCGCGGCAACCAAATTCATAGTTCAGACGTTACGGAAACAGCGTCCGGCGCGCCCCTCCTGGGTGGGTATCGCCCTCCCGAAAACTCCGAAGACGGACACGCCGCCCAAGGTTTGGACTGCGCGTCCATGGGTAATGGGGCATAGGCTGTTGAGCCGTGAGCGAGAAGCCGAAAGACTCATCCACGGGCTCGACGCCGGTCGGCAGCAGTTCATCGCCGTCCACGGCAGAGCAGTCGGCGGTGTCGACGACCGGTCGCGGAGTAAGCAGCCCGTTTGATTCGCCAACCCAGCAATTTCCCGCAGTGGGTCGATCGAAGGGGCCTGAGTTGACCAAGGACGTACCGCGTACCGACGAAGAACTCGGGCTCGACCCTGGCCCCGAGGTGCCGACGGTGGGCGAGGGCGCGACCGCGACCGCGACCGCGACCGAAGCCGCCCCCACCTACGCCTACGCGAGCATCCCACCCGCCGCCAGCCAGCTGGGTGACTCGGGCCGTGGACTACGCCGCCGCAACGGCGACCGTCGCGGCACCCTCGATTTAGGACTGTTCGTGCTGCGCCTGATCGTCGGCGGCACCTTCATCTACCACGGTCTGCAAAAGCTCACCGGATGGTTCGAGGGTCCCGGCCTCGACGGCACACGCGACATGATGGCGGACGGAGGCTGGGATCACCCGACGCTGTCCACCGTCCTGGTCATCGGTGGCGAGGTCGGAGGCGGTGTGCTGCTGGTGCTCGGCCTGGCCACCCCGTTCGCGGCAGGCGCGGTGCTGGCGACGATCCTCGACGCGTGGATGTGGAAGCAGGGCATGGTTCCCGGCTTCCAGTACAAGGTCGCCGGCGGGGTCGAACTGGAGAGCATCCTCGCGGGCGTCGCCGCTGTCATCATCCTGACCGGCCCCGGCCGCTGGGCCTTCGACCGCAACCGCGGCTGGGCCACCCGCCCGTCCTACGGTTCCTTCGTGATCGCGATACTCGCGGTCGCCGCCGCGGTGGGCACGTGGTTCTGGCTGCACGGCGGTAACCCCCTCGTCGGCATGCAGTGAATGAGTGCTGAATTAACAAAAATGGCGTCCCCCGAATTGGATTAGGGGGACGCCATTTTCGTTGGGTTGGTTACGGCACGTGGCGGACGGCGCCCTTGTCGGCGGAGGTGGCCAGGGCGGCGTAGGCGCGCAGGGCGGTTGTGACGGGGCGGACGCGGTTGGCCGGCTGCCAGGGGCGTTCGGACGCTTCCATTTTCGCGCGGCGCTCGGCCAGCACGGCGTCATCGACCAGCACCTCGAGTGTGCGGGTGGCGACGTCGATGCGGATCTGGTCGCCGTTCTCGATCAGGCCGACCGCACCGCCGCTCGCGGCCTCGGGGGACATGTGGCCGATCGACAGGCCCGAGGTACCGCCGGAGAAGCGGCCATCGGTGATCAGCGCGCACACCTTGCCCAGACCCGCGCCCTTCAGGAAGGCGGTGGGGTGCAACATTTCCTGCATGCCCGGCCCGCCCTTGGGACCCTCGTAACGGACCACGATCACATCACCCGGCTTGATCTTCTTGCCGAGGATCGCCGAGACCGCCTCCTCCTGGGATTCCACAACTACCGCGGGACCCTGGAACGAGAACAGTTCCTCGTCGATACCCGCGGTTTTGAGGACGGCGCCGTCGAGGGCGATGTTGCCCCGCAACACCACCAGGCCGCCCTCCTGGGTGTAGGCATGCTCGAGGTCGTGGATGCAGCCGCCCTCGGCGTCGGTATCCAGCGACGACCACCGGTTGTTCGTGGAGAACGGCTCGGTGGTGCGCACCCCGCCCGGCGCGGCGTGGAACAGTTCGATGGCTTCCTCGGATGCCTTGCCGGAGCGGATATCCCAGGTGTCGAGCCACTCGTCGAAGCTTTTGGTGTGCACCGTGGAGACGTCGGTCTCCAGCAGCCCGGCACGGCGAAGTTCGCCGAGGATCGCGGGGATGCCACCGGCCCGGTGCACGTCTTCCATGTGGTAGTCGGAGTTGGGGGAGACCTTCGACAGCGTCGGCACCCGCCGACTGGTCTCCTCGATGCTGTGCAGATCGAAGTCGATCTCACCCTCCTGGGCGGCGGCAAGGGTGTGCAGCACCGTATTGGTAGACCCGCCCATCGCCACGTCCAGGGCCATAGCATTGCGGAATGCCTTGGCATTGGCCACATTCCGGGGCAGCACCGAGGCGTCGTCCTCGCGGTACCACCGGTTGGCGATATCGACGATCACGGTGCCCGCCCGCTCGAACAACGCGTGCCGCGCGGCGTGCGTGGCCAGCGTGGAGCCATTACCCGGCAGTGCGAGACCGAGCGCTTCGGTGAGGCAGTTCATCGAGTTAGCGGTGAACATGCCCGAGCAGGAGCCACAGGTCGGACACGCGCTGCGTTCGACCTCGCTGAGCCCCTCCTCGCTGACGTTCGTGTTCGCGCTGGCGGAGATCGCGGTGATCAGATCGGTCGGCGCCTGCGCCACGCCACCGACGACCACGGCCTTACCGGCCTCCATCGGACCGCCGGAAACGAACACCGCCGGGATATTCAGGCGCATCGCGGCATTGAGCATGCCGGGAGTGATCTTGTCGCAGTTGGAGATGCACACCAGCGCGTCGGCGGTGTGCGCATTTGCCATGTACTCGACGGAGTCGGCGATGATCTCGCGCGAGGGCAGCGAGTAGAGCATGCCGCCATGGCCCATGGCGATGCCGTCGTCGACGGCGATGGTGTGGAATTCGCGTGGCACGCCGCCCGCGGCGCGGACCGCGTCGGCGACGATCTCGCCGACGTTCTTGAGATGCACGTGACCCGGCACGAACTGCGTGTAGGAGTTCGCGATGGCGACAATCGGCTTACCGAAGTCGTTGTCGGTCATACCGGTGGCGCGCCAGAGTGCGCGGGCGCCTGCGGCATTGCGGCCGATGGTTGTAGTGCGTGAACGAAGCGGTGGCATGTAAGAGTCCTCGGGAGGTCGCGGGGGCTGATGTGCGACTGTGCAGAGTTTCCTCGGCGTCTTAACGTTACTCCCGGGGGAGTTGGGGCCTATGGGCGGTCATCGGCGGCTGGTGGCCATCGACGCCGTGTTCTCGGCAGCAGCCCTGATTCGAGGATGTGTTGCCGCGTTTGGTGACGTCGGCGCGGACAGTGTCATCGGTTGTGTCGGTTCCGGCACTGTCGGCAATCCCGGGTCCGGTGGCCGCGTGGGAGTTCTGCCACCCGAATATTCCTAGCGACCGATGGCCTAGGTGTCGGTTTCTCGTGTCTGGGCCGCGCCGTTCGACTCGGTCTCATGATTCGCGTCGGTCACAGCCTTCGCTTCGGCTTGCTCCGACCCAGCTTGCTCCGACCCAGCTTGCTCCGACCCGGCCTGTTCCGACCCGGCCTGTTCCGACTCCGCTTCGGCACGCCGCTGCTCGTACTCCCGGTCCTCGGCCTCTTGCGCCGCCGCGAACAGATCAGGGATCCGGCCGCCCGACGCCGCGATCAGATCACGCAGCCGGTCGTAGCTGACGGCGGGAAGTTTCACGTCCTTGTCGTCGGTGAGATGCGCGCGCACGAAACCACGCTTCGGGATGCGCACCCCGGCGATCTGCGACCAATCGAGGTGGCGCGACCGGAAGATCGTCCGCAAATCCAGCCCCTCCTGGGAGATGGTGGTTCGCGTGCGAGCGACCCACACGACCGCTACCACCGGGATCAACAGCAGCCACCAGAGCGCGACGGGCCAGCCGACAAACGGGAAGAACACGCAGAACAGCAGCACCAACACGCCGAGGTAGGCCAGCTGCGGAATGCGGATGACCTGCGCCGTCGCCTGCGGCCGGGATGGGTCCGAGGAGCCACCCGTATCCGATCCCGCGGCGGGCGTGTGGGACGATTTAGCCGGTGGCACGGACTGATGCGGTGATGACACACCACCATCCTCGCATCATGGTGAACGGACTCGAGCACCCGCTCTGTCCCACATAATGGGACTTGTTTGACTGATCGGCTCGCGCACACATACCGTCATGCGCGTGAATCGAAACGAGTTGCTCGTACTCGGCCGGCGCGTCCAGCGTTGAGGCTGACTACCTGAGTCGAATACGTCAGCTCGCGCGCGACGCGCCACCCTCGAACAGCATTGTGCTGTCGGGGGCTTTTTTGTGTTCGGACTATAGACCGTTCCGGACGACGGCGCGACGCATGCACCGCGTGCACAGCCAGTGTTGTCCGGGGTCAGAACGACAATCAGTGAGGAAACCAAGACGGTGAGCGCACCAACCGCCCGGCCAGGGCCCTCGACCCGCAGGCCGTCGCCTGCGGCCAATCAGCCGGCATCGCCCGCCGGCACTTCGACGAGCGCGGCCAACCGCCGCCAGGTCCCGCCCGAGCGGGTCACCGGCGCGCAGTCCGTCGTCCGTTCGCTCGAGGAGCTCGGTGTCGACACCATATTCGGCATTCCCGGCGGCGCGGTTCTCCCGGTCTACGACCCGCTGTTCGATTCGGTCAAGGTCCGGCACGTGCTGGTGCGTCATGAGCAGGGCGCGGGTCACGCCGCGACCGGATACGCGCAGGCTACCGGCAAGGTCGGTGTGTGCATGGCCACCTCGGGTCCCGGCGCGACCAATCTGGTCACCCCGATCGCCGACGCGCAGATGGACTCGGTCCCGATCGTCGCCATCACCGGCCAGGTCGGCCGCAGCCTGATCGGCACGGACGCCTTCCAGGAAGCCGACATCTCCGGCATCACCATGCCGATCACCAAGCACAACTTCCTCATCACCGAGGGCATCGACATTCCGCGCATTTTGGCCGAGGCGTTCTACCTGGCCGCCAGCGGTCGCCCGGGCGCGGTGCTCGTCGACATCCCGAAGGACGTGCTGCAGAACAACACCACCTTCACCTGGCCGCCGGAAATGCGGCTGCCCGGCTACCGCCCGGTCACCAAGCCGCACGGCAAGCAGGTGCGCGAGGCCGCCCGGATGATCATGGAAGCCAAGCAGCCGGTGCTCTATGTCGGTGGTGGCGTGATCAAGGCCGACGCCTCGCCCGAGCTGCTGGAGCTGGCCGAACTGACCGGCATCCCGGTGGTCACCACCCTGATGGCGCGCGGCGCGTTCCCTGACAGCCACACGCTCAACATGGGTATGCCCGGTATGCATGGCACCGTGGGCGCGGTTGCGGCGTTGCAGCGTTCGGACCTGCTGATCACTCTCGGCGCCCGTTTCGACGACCGCGTCACCGGCCAGCTCGACTCCTTCGCGCCGGGCGCCAAGGTCATCCACGCCGATATCGACCCGGCCGAGATCGGCAAGAACCGGCACGCCGATGTCCCGATCGTCGGTGACTGCCGTGAGGTGATCGCCGAGCTGATCGAGACGTTGAAGTCCGATCCCACTACTACCGCGGCCCCGCTGCTCGACCTCACCGAGTGGTGGAAGTACCTGAACAACGCCCGCGACAACTACCCATTGGGCTGGAGCACGCCGAGCGATGGTTCGCTCTCGCCGGAGTTCGTCATCGAGACGCTGGGCAGGTTGGCCGGACCCGACGCGATCTACTGTGCCGGTGTCGGTCAGCACCAGATGTGGGCGGCGCAGTTCATCAAGTACGAAAAGCCGCGCACCTGGCTGAATTCCGGTGGTCTCGGCACCATGGGCTACGCGGTCCCGGCCGCCATGGGAGCCAAGATGGGCGCCCCTGATACCGAGGTGTGGGCGGTCGACGGTGACGGCTGCTTCCAGATGACCAACCAGGAGCTGGCCACCTGCGCGGTGGAGGGCGTCCCGATCAAGGTCGCGCTGATCAATAACGGCAACCTGGGCATGGTCCGCCAGTGGCAGACCCTGTTCTACGAACAGCGCTACTCCAACACCGATCTCGGCACCCACACCCTGCGCATCCCGGACTTCGTCAAACTCGCCGAAGCCCTTGGCTGCCATGGCATCCGGGTCGAGCGCGAAGAGGATGTCGAGGCCGCGATTCGAGAGGCGCAGTCCATCAACGACCGCCCCGTGGTGATCGACTTCATCGTCGGCAAGGATGCCCAGGTGTGGCCGATGGTCGCCGCCGGCACCAGCAACGACGAGATCATGGCCGCGCGCGGCATCCGCCCGCTGTTCGACGAGGACGAGTCGGCCGCCGAGCCTGCGGTGATCCACGAAGCCATGGCGCGCGAGCAGTCGGCTCAGGATAAGGACGAGGAGCAGGCATGAGTACAACGCACACCCTCAGCGTGCTGGTGGAAGACAAGCCCGGTGTGCTGGCGCGGGTCGCGGCACTGTTCTCCCGCCGCGGCTTCAATATCGAGTCGCTGGCGGTCGGTGGCACCGAGATCAAGGAGATCTCGCGGATGACCATCGTCGTCACCGTCGACGATCTGCCACTCGAGCAGGTCACCAAGCAGCTCAACAAGCTGATCAACGTCATCAAGATCGTCGAGCAGGACTCCGACGCCTCGGTGGCTCGTGAGCTGATCCTGGTCAAGGTGCGCGCCGATGCCAGCGTGCGTACCCAGGTGATCGAGGCCGTTACGCTCTTCCGGGCGAAGGTCATCGACGTGTCCCCGGACGCGCTCACCGTCGAGGCGACCGGAACCCGGTCCAAGCTCGACGCGCTGCTGCGCATGCTCGAACCGTACGGAATCCGCGAGATCGTGCAGTCCGGGGTGGTGGCCGTGGGACGTGGTCCCAAGTCGATCACGGCGACCCGCTAACTTTTCATAACCGAATTCTCAGAAGGGAACTAATAACAGTGGCAGTCGAGATGTTCTACGACGACGACGCCGACCTGTCGATCATCCAGGGTCGCAAGGTCGCTGTCATCGGCTACGGTAGCCAGGGGCACGCACACTCGCTGAGCCTGCGCGACTCCGGTGTCGAGGTCCGCGTCGGTCTCGCCGAGGGGTCGAAGTCGCGTCCGAAGGCCGAAGAGGCCGGACTGACCGTCGGCACCCCCGCCGAGGTCTCCGAGTGGGCCGACGTGATCATGGTGCTGGCCCCCGACACCGCGCAGGCGTCGATCTTCACCAATGACATCGAGCCCAACCTGAAGGACGGCGACGCGCTGTTCTTCGGCCACGGCCTCAACATCCACTTCGGTCTGATCAAGGCTCCGGCCAACGTCACCGTCTCGATGGTCGCGCCGAAGGGCCCCGGCCACCTGGTGCGTCGTCAGTTCGTCGACGGCAAGGGCGTTCCGGCGCTGATCGCCGTGGACCAGGACCCGAAGGGTGACGGCCAGGCGCTGGCGCTGTCCTACGCCAAGGGCATCGGTGGCACCCGCGCGGGCGTCATCAAGACCACCTTCAAGGAAGAGACCGAGACCGACCTGTTCGGTGAGCAGGCCGTTCTCTGTGGTGGTACCGAAGAGCTGGTCAAGACCGGTTTCGAGGTCATGGTCGAGGCCGGCTACGCGCCCGAGATGGCCTACTTCGAGGTGCTGCACGAGCTGAAGCTCATCGTCGACCTCATGTACGAGGGCGGCATCGCCCGCATGAACTACTCGGTGTCCGACACCGCCGAATTCGGCGGCTACCTCTCGGGCCCGCGCGTCATCGACGCCGACACCAAGAAGCGCATGCAGGACATCCTCAAGGACATCCAGGACGGCAGCTTCGTCAAGCGTCTCGTCGCGAACGTCGAGGGCGGCAACAAGGAGCTCGAGGGGCTGCGCAAGGCCAACGCCGAGCACCCCATCGAGGTCACCGGCGCCAAGCTGCGCGGCCTGATGAGCTGGGTCGACCGGCCGATCACCGAAACCGCGTAACACGCACGAATACCACGGTGGCCCATCCCGATTCGTCGGGGTGGGCCACCGTCGTATCTGGGGGCGATTACTCGCCCGTAGCGGCGCGGATGCCTATTGTCCTCGGAGACAACGGAGTCGGAACCGTGCATCCGCACATCGCCTACCCGAACAGATCGGTAAGCCGTGACCACTCCACCCCTTGTCTCCGACTCCGTGCCGAGCCCCGCATCGGCAGGCCGACGCTCCGAGGCGATCCATCGTTTTCTTGTCAAGCCCGTCGATGCCGGTATCGCGGGATCTGTCGACGGTGGCAAGCTTCTCGAGTGGATCGACAAGGTCGCCTACGCTGCCGCGGCCCAGTGGAGTGGCCGTTACTGCGTCACCGCCTATGTGGGCAACATTCATCTCGACCGGCCGATCGCGGTTGGTGAGCTGGTGGAGTTGCATGCGAATCTCGTGCACACCGGCCGTACCAGCATGCACATCCTCATCAGCGTCTATTCGACCGATCCCACCCGGATGAAGCCGGTGCAGACGGCGCAATGTCTGACGATCTTCGTCGCGGTCGACGCCGACAAGCAGACCGTGGAAGTTCCGCAGTGGAATCCGAACACAATTCTCGAGCTGCAACGGCATCGACAGGCGCGGGCCAGAGTCTCGGTACGCAAGCGGATCGAGGAGTCCATGGCCGCTCAGCATTACACCGCCGTGGGCACCGCGCCGAGCGCCACACTGCGATTCCTGGCGGCGCCATCGGATATCAACTGGGGCGGCAAGGTGCACGGCGGCCGCACGATGCAGTGGATCGACGACGCCGCCTACGTTTGCGGCGTCGATTGGGCTGGGCAGCATGTCATTACGTCATACTTCGGCGGTATTCGCTTCTACCGGCCGATCGTCATCGGCCACATTGTCGAGGTCACCGCTCGGCTGATCCACACTGGGCCGCGCAGCATGCATATCAGCGTGCATGTGACATCCACCGACACCCACTCCGACAATCCGGCGCTCGCCGCGCATGGCCTCGCGGTTGTCGTGGCGGTCGAGGGTAGTGGAAAGGCGCGGCCGGTGCGGCAATGGGAGCCACTGTCCGAGGAAGACCGGTCGCTCGACGCGCATGCCCGCCACCTCATCGAGTTGCGCGCCCAGGTCGAGCCGTTCACATCGGCCTGCGACATTCCCGCCGACGCCGAGCCCAGCCACTTCCGTGCACACATGCCGAATTGAGCCGATCGAAACCACCTGCGCCCTGGGCTGATAACGCACGCACGGCCCGTTGGTGACGGGCCGTGCGGCAGGCAATGAATCAGCGCGCCCAGCGAATGAGGCTGCGGTCAGGCGAATAGCCGACGCGGTGTCCAAACGGGCGGAACCCCCGACAGCGACCGACACGGAGTGGTGTTGTGGCCCCTGATGTCCCGCCTGATTGCGGACTAGCTGCTACCGAACAGGCCGTGTGGCAGCAGGTGGCGAGGGAAGCCTCGCGGGTCGTGCCAGCGACCGCGATCGCAATCGTCCCAGCGCCCGTCGCTGTGATTCCAGTCGTCCTGCGGGCCGCGACGATCACAATTCCAGTCGTCATTGCGGTCGTGGTTTCGCGGGTGGTGCCGGACTTCGGTAATGGCCGGGCCATTGGCTGCCGAATCAGCCGAGGCCGGGACCGCCAACGCGGCCAATGGAACTGCGACAAACGCGCCGGCGACGGCCACTCGGGCCAGCCTCCGGCCGGGAGTGGTCGACTTTGCTGTCGAAGACACCATGGATCCTTTCTCTCTTGCGGTGAACCGCGCGTTCACCATCCCTCGGGGAGGGGCTGCACGTTCCCCACTCTGCCGCAGTTCGGCCGAAAGGCAATGGGGCTAACCCCATTACGGAGAATGTTCATCCTTTGGTATGAGGCGACCCCTAGTCCGCTGGTATCACGAGTCAGGGTCCATTCCGGGACGGCATTTCGGACGCGAATGTGACGCACCGGTCACCGAACGAGGACCTTCTGGACTGTTACCGATGAGTAAGTACTTTGGCCCGGTGGACAAGGTGCTCACCGAGCTAGGCGGATACAGGGGAGCGGGCACCGGGCAGAGCGACGGCCCTGTCACCACCGCATCCGGCGCGGCTGGTCCCCGTACCTGACCATGAAAACGATACGCCCAGAAGAACTTACCGACCGCCTCATCGCCGGAATGAGGCGCCACTGGGCGGTCCCTGAACCTCCCTGCTAATCCTCGGCGACGCCCGAACCAGCCGCGCCTACCCGAATCTGGTTGCGCTGCAAGCGATGTGCGACCGAGCCAAGCGCGCCGATTGGCTCAAACCGGAGCCTTCCGGGTCCTGGTCCATGAGTGACTCCGCCGCGCAGGTGTACGCCGAGTGCGTCACAATGCACGAGTGCCGCAACGTCGAGCAACTCGCTGAGGTCATAGCCCGCCTCCCACCGATGTGACCTTTTACGCCGGGACCGGGACGTAAGTTCCATCAGTGGCACATGGCTGCGGCAAACATCGAGAAGCCCCTCCAAGGTGTGCCACTCGCGGTCCCTCGGGCTGCGGATGGCCGCGCTTGCGGAGCGACGTAGCAATCTGAGTGAGAGATCGGCATTAAGGTGTCGACTACCGATTCGGGCAGCGGGGGAGGAATAGCGGCATGACCGTGTCGACCACTGCTTCGGGTGTCGGCAGTGACGCCACCGCCTCGGCTGGACTGAGCTGTCGCTGTAAGGCTCGTTGGTGGGCGGCCCCGACCAGCAGCAGTGCGGCTGCTCGCAGATCTACCGTTTCGGCGACGCGCTCACCGGCCTGCGGTTCCGATAGGTGTGCAACGACAGCATCCACCGCCCGGTGCGGTCCCAAATCCAATTCGCGACTGCGTTCGGCATACTTGGCACGAAGCTCGGCATCCGACTGTACCGCCGCCATAACCGGAATTGCATCCAGGAAAAACCCCTCGAGCGCCTCAACGATCGCGATTAGGCCGGCTCGCAAGCCATGGTCACTATCGACTGCACCCAACACATCTTTGACCGGCCGCAAATGCTGCTGAATCACCGCCTGCAGTAGTCCGATTCGATCTCCGAAGTGATAGAAGATGCTCGACTCGGCGACACCCGCCCGCTTCGCCACCTCCTTGGTCGACAACCGAGCCACCGCGGACTCGGTCAAAATCTGCTGCGCAGCAACAACAACCGACTCCCGCACCCCACTCGGCGGCCGTCCACACAAAACGGCCTACACAGCGGAGAGCGTCCTCAGCTCGCAGCTTGAAACTCGGAGAAGCGCACCAGGAGCCGTTCCGGTGGGGGATGGTCTACGCGTCGACGCGGCAGCGTCAATGTTCACTCGGCCCGGGATGATCTTTCGGTCTCGTGAGCTTTGCGGGTCGCGGAAACCAGTTCGACTGCACACCTACCCAGCCCGAAACTCCTGCCAGTGCAGGCGCAGCCATTCTCGTTGCTTCGGATTCGGTTTGATGCCGAACGGGCGTCCGTGTAGTTCGCCGTAGAGCGGGTAACTGCGAACATCAGGGCATACGTCGATGGCGTCTGCACCGTCGACTGCGATCAGTCCGCGATCGAATAGGCTGTGCAGATCCCGTCGGAGAAGGACGCCGCCGTGCGGGTCGTGTTGTCCGACCGTTGCATAGCTATAGAGATGGCAGGCTTCCAGAGCCGGTTCTGGAACTGGTCCGGAGAACACACATTCTGCTCCGAACTTTCGCAGCAGCGCCGCACGAAAGCTGTTCTGCCCGAGCCTAACCCGCACTGGTCTTGTGATGTGACCTCCGATCAGTTGCGCTGCCGTTGCTTCCAGGGGTGTCAGTGGATCACCCAGCCCACTACTGCGGATGGCCATGGCGAAGTCGTTCCATCTGAGCTCGCGAATGCTGTTCTGGGACTTGGGCATGACGCAAAGCGCGCGCAGTTCGCCAGCTGTCAGGGAGCCCGGCAACTCGACCCACGATTGGCCATGATCCGATCGGAACGTGTCGACCTCGGTTTCCTCGTACTCGGGTTCCTCGAAGGTGGCTTTGCAGTTGTAGCAGCGGTAGGTGGGACTCATCGTCGTTCGTCGTTCGATGTTGGTGCGCTCGCAGTTTGGGCAGCGCGCGATCGGCTTATTACCACGCCCCGGCTTGATTGCCTCGATTACGGAGATTCCGATCAACTCCGCTTCGTCCCATACCGCAATGACGTCTCCAGCCCTGACCTGTCGCCAGTTCGGAACCCGGCTGTCCCAGCTGTAGTGCGTCGCGGCATCATCGTCGTACTTGTTCTCGTTGCCCAGCCTGCGATAGTCCGTCTTCAACAACACCAGCCATGCTCTACGGCCGGCTTGATCCTCGAGACCAGTCACGTCGCTGTTCCTATCGCCGCGACCGACGTGCCGAAGCCGAAGGTGTGAAACGCACATCAGTCGTATCGGTCAACGGTACATCGAGGTGGCCGGCTCCGCTTCGACTCTCAGCGCTGGACGTGCGGTTGCTTCGGCGTCCTTGATCTGCGAACTTCGGTGCCGAATCGTGAGTAAGGTCGCTGCCGGAGTGACCCCTGATCGACGCACGTACCTCACATCCCCGCACCCTGTAACAGCAGTACCGTCCCGCCCGAAAACCACTGCATCGCCGTCGATGTGCGGTGGTCAGGTGATACGGGGTGGCTGCTGGTTCGGCTGAACCGGATCTGTCTGTGACTGTGCGTGCCGAATCGTCGAAGGGGAGACGCTATGTCGTATCCGATCCTGTCCAAGGGGCAGAATGTCCCGCTGCCGGGTGATGTGGTTCGCATTGATGTGGTGATCGGGTGGACAGAGTCGGAGGTCGAAGTCGATGCGTCCGCGCTGCTGCTGGGGGCTGATGGAAAGGTTGGCTCCGACCAGGATTTCGTCTTCTATAACCAGCCGGCGTCCGCGGACGGATCGGTGCGGTTCCTAGGCAGTAGCGCAACCGAAGAGGGCGCGCAGGCTCGGATCGCGATCGAGTTATCGGCCGTTCCGGATAATGTCCACACGGTGGCGCTCGTCGGCAGTGTCGGTGCCGGAACCTTTGGGGATCTCGGCAAACTCGCGCTTCGCGTCGTAGACGGAGTGGGGCATTCCCTGGCTGAGTACGTCACCGCCGACGCCTCCACCGAGTCGGCATTCGTCTTCGGCGAGGTGTACCGCCGTGGTGGCGAGTGGAAGGTCCGCGCGGTAGGGCAGGGCTGGGACTCCGGGTTGGCAGGCCTGGCAACAGATTTCGGTGTCGACATCGACAGTGATCCGGACTCCGAACCGACCGGCGAGTCACTCGACGCGGCACCGGCGAGCGATCCGGAACATGTCGTCGCAGCGGTTGTCGACTCCGCTGACATCGCCGCGCCGGACCGACCGCGCGAACAGCCCGCCGAATCGATTGCCGGGACGCCGGTCCGGCCCCGGGGTGTACGCACCGCCAAGCAGGTGGCGAAGAAGGCCAAGCCGATGGTGTTCAAGCTCGCAGAGCTCGACACCTGGCAGCCCGCTCGGCTGTTCTCGGTATTCGGGGTCGGCGCCGGGGAGGAACAGGAGAAGCGTGCCACGTCGGCCCTGATCGCCACGATGCAGGTTGTGCGTCCGTTTGCGCGGGCGCTGTGTGCCCGGATGGGCGCTCCAGCAGGAGCTTTCGAGGGCTATGTCGAGGTGCAGTACGAGCGGGGTGAGTCGAAGGTCATCCCGGACGCGGTGCTCAAGGTGGTGCGGGGTAATCGGGTGTGGACCGGTCTGCTCGAAGTCAAGACCGGCAACAGCAAGCTCAAACGCGATCAGCTCGAGAGCTATCTCGACGTTGCTCGGCGGAAGAAGTACGACGTGGTGGTCAGCCTGTCGAACGATGTGCCTGCCGGCCCCGGTGAGCTGCCCGTCGAGGTCGATCGCCGAAAGATCGCCAAGGTCGCACTCCGGCACCTGTCGTGGGCGGAGGTGGCGCATGAGGCGCGAATGTTGCTCTCGCACGGCGGTATCGACAACGACCTGCACGCTTGGATTCTCGGTGAGTTCCTGCGTTATCTCGACCACCCCCGGTCAGGGGCAACCGAGTTCGTCGACATGGGACGGCACTGGGTTGCCGTCCGTGACGCGGTGACGGCAGGGACTTTGCGCGCGGGCGACCAGAAAGCTCTGCTCGTCGCCGACACGTGGGTGTCGTTGTCACGGCACCTCGCATTGCGTTTGACCGCCGAACTCGGGGTGACGGTCAAACATGTTCTGTCTCGGCGGCATTACACCGATCCGGCCGCCCGTAGTGCAGCTGTCGCGGAGCGACTGGCGTCCGACGGAACGTTCGAGGCGGTATTGCGGATCCCCGGCACCGTGGGTGATCTGGTCGTCTGCGCGGACGTGCGAACCAACAAGATTCGCTGCCGCACCACGCTCGACGCACCGACCGAAGGGACCTCGGCGCGTCGGTTGTCGTGGTTGCTCAAACAGCTCGAGGACGCGCCTGGCAACGTTCAAGTCGAAGTGGTGTTCTCAGAGCGGGGCAACGAAGTATGCGAACACCTCGATACGGTGCGCACTGATCCCAAAGCGCTGACAGGCGGGCGTGCCGGTGTGATCGTGTCCTTCGCGTTGGAGCAGACCTTCCCCATGGGCAATCGGCGATCGGGGACCGCGGCGAGCTTCGTTGCGAGTGTGACGTCTGCGGCCGACGCGTTCTATGGATCGGTGGTGCAGCCACTGCGCGGCTGGGTGCCGCCGGCACCGAAGCAACCCGAAGTACCGCAGGCTGATGTCGTGGTGGGCGCCGACGACTAGCAATGTGACGGTTCAGCTCGGTAGTCGTGGCGGGTGGGTGGTGTCGTAGCGGCATCGGTTGTCGTTGATCTCGTGTCGGTGCGCGTTGGCCCAATCGGCGAGGGCCGCAACGGAATCCAGCAGTGTCGTGCCGAGCGAGGTGAGGGCGTAGTCGACGCGTGGCGGGACGGCGGGATGGGCGGTGCGGCTGAGTAGGCCATCGCGTTCGAGTTGCCGAAGGGTCAGGGTGAGCATGCGTTGCGAAATGCCGGTGACCGCGCGGTGTAGTTCGCCGAAGCGCAGAGTCCTGTCGCGCAGCTGGCCGATGACCAGGATGCTCCACTTGTCGCCGATCAGGGCGAGGATCTGCAGGACCTGCCGGCATGCTTGCTCATCCGACTCGTACTCGGTGGCGTCTGCAGGCGGGTTAGGTGCGGCGTGCGAGGTGTTGTGGCGGGCCAATAGTTACCTCCGTGTACGTCACCGACATAAATGTGCCGTCTTGTGGTCGACAGCCTAGTAACAAATCATGTTGTTACATACAAAGAGTAACTATCCAGGCACGCCGTAATAGCCGTGGCCGGAGAGGACATCGCGGTGACGAAGACGCTCGCCATTATCGGGGCCGGCCCTGGGCTGGGGATGGGCGTGGCCCGGATATTCGGTCGCCACGGCTTCCGGGTAGGGCTGATCGCTCGAAACCAGGACAGGCTGGAGAACTTGGCAGGCGAGTTGGCCGAGCAGGGCATCACCGCCGTCGCGTTCCCCGCCGACATCCGCGACCGTGACGCTCTGGCCGCCGCCCTTACCTCGGCCGAGGGCGAATTGGGGCCGGTCGATGTGCTGGAGTACAGCCCAAGCCCAACCGGACCGATCACCAATGCCGCGCAGACTACGGCCGCCTCCGCCGCCGCGCAGTTCGAGTTGCACGTACTCGGAGCGGTGACGGCCGTGCGAACCGTGCTGCCGGGCATGCTGGCCCGCGGCGAGGGGACTGTATTGCTGACCACCGGGGTGTCCTCTACCGTCCCCGCGCCGTTTCTGGCCAACGTGGGCCTGGCCATGGCCGGTCTGCGCAATTGGGCACACACGCTGCATGCCGAACTCCACCCTCGCGGGATCCACGTGGCGACCGTGACCATCGCCTCCGGCATCATCCCCGGCGACGCTGTGGCAGACCCCGACGTTATCGGCGCGCGCTACTACGACCTGTACCGGCGGTGCGACCGCGCAGAAGAGGTCATCGGCGACCTCGACGCGTTCCGCGCCCTCGTTGCCGAGCGGATCGGCACGCACGGTAGATCGGCTACGTCAGCGACTGGATAGCGGCCCGTTCGCCCAGTCGTTCGACAAAGCGGGAAGAGAGCGCGGTCGCGGACGATCGTGACCAGGTGCGGCGCGCGTTTCCGGTGCTGGTCGGCCTCGATCATCTTGTCGGCCACGGTGATCCGGCCGCACGGGAGTAGGTCATTTGGTGACTTTCGTGCGGAAAGATGATCGGTCGGTGGCCGAGAATCTCGGGTCAGCGGCGGGCTCTCACGACTGCCACAGGGCGTCGCTCGTGACGCGAAAGTTCGCACGCCTCAGCAATATCGAACGCCGCCAAGGCATCAGCGACAGTGCAAGGATTGGCGAGATCGCCGCTGATGACTGATAGGAAAGCTGCCAGTTCGTCGGTGTACGCGTGCCGGAAGCGTTCCATGAAGTTGGGGTATACGGGGAGAAGCGAAGGGGGGTAGTCGGGTTCTGCCGAGGTCAGTGGAGCGCGGTCGTCGAGGCCGACTATCGCGTTTCCTCGGGAGCCGAGAACCTCGAGCCGTACGTCGTACCCCGCGCCGTTATAGCGGGAGAGCGAAACTGTTGCCAGCGCACCATCATCCAGCGTCAACAACACTGCGGCGGTGTCGACGTCGCCCGCGTCGGCGAAGAACTGTTCACCTCGGTTCGCGCCGGTGGCGTAGACCTCGACGACCTCGCGTCCGGTCACCCAGCGGATGATGTCGAAGTCATGAACCCCGCAGTCGCGGAAGATGCCGCCGGAGTGGGGGATGTATTCGGCGGGTGGAGGTGTGGGGTCGAGGGTGGTGGCGCGCAGGGTGTGGAGCCAGCCGAGGTTGCCGGAGGTGATGGCGGCTCGGGCGGCTCGGTAGCCGGCGTCGAAGCGGCGTTGGAAGCCGATTTGTACTGGGATGGGGGAGTTTTGGATGTGGTCGATTACGGCGAGGGTGCCTTGGATGTCGGCGGCTACCGGCTTTTCGCAGAAGACGGGGATGGCGCGGTCTACGGCTCGGGTGATGAGTTCGGGGTGGGAGTCGGTGGCGGTGGCGATGACCAGGCCGTCGATATCGGAGGCCAGGAGGGTGTCGATGTCGGGTACGACCTCGAGGCCGAGCTTCGCGGCGACACCACGGGCGCGTTCGGCGTCGGCGTCGGCGACGATGACGCGGCCGACGTCAGGCAGGTTCTTCAGGGTTTCGGCGTGTGCGGAACCGATTCGTCCAGTGCCGGCCAGGCCGACTGTGACGGTGTTATCGGATGGCATCGAACTCTCCTTCTGGTGGTGAGCTGGACCAGTAGTGGGTGTAGGCGGCTCGAGTTGGTGTGGCCCAGTGCGTTTCGGCGGTTCGGACGTGACAGCGGCAGGTCGTCGAGTTGACCGGGGCGCGCGCCGGGGCGAGGGGATCGAGCGGATCTGAGCTCCGGCCGTTTTGCGTATTTCGAGGATCTGAATGAAAGCGATACTGACGATGGCTATTTCGGTTGGTGAACGAGATTCAGCCTGCGGGCGCGGCCGTCGTGGAGCGGACGACCAGGGACGGTTGTAGTCTGCGGCGCACCGGGTCGGTGCGTTTATCGCGGAGGCGTTCGACGAGTGCTTCTATTGCCAGTCGGCCCATTTGGGTGCGTGGTTGGTCGATGGTGGTCAGTGCGACGTGGCGTAGCGCGGCCAGGGACGTGTTGTCGTAGCCGATGACGGAAACATCCTGTGGCACACGTAATCCCGCCTCTTGCAGCGCGGACATGGCACCGACGGCGTTGAAGTCGTTGCCGCACACCAGTGCGGTCGGAAAGTTGTCGCGGGAGAATAGATTCAGCAGTTTGTGAACGGCCGCGATGCCCGCGGAATCGGTGTGCTCGCTCTCGATGATCATCGGCTCGAGGCGGTGTCGCGTCATGGCGGCGCGGTAGCCGCGGCGGCGCGCGGCGGAGGTGAAGGCGGCGCCGCCGTCGAGGTGCACGATGCGACGATGGCCTAGGTCGGCGAGGTGATCGACGGCCAGCGTGGCACCGATTTCGCCGTCGTCATTGACGGTGTCGACGTCGGGGATGGTAGAGCTGCGGGAGATCAGCACGACCGGACTCTGTTGTGTCGCATCGCGAATCGCGGCGGCGGGCAGCACAGGGGAGAGCAGGACGATGCCGCCGGGGCGGAAGGAGAGCAGGCTTTCCAGTGCGGTCCGTTCACGGGCGACGCTGCGGCGGCCGGTATTGAGGATCAGCTCGAGTCCGGCGTCCTGTGCGGCGGCGTCCATGCCGTCTACGACGTCGGCGAAGAAGGCGTTGCGCAGGTCGGAGACCATGACGCCGACGATGTTGGAGGTCCGGCTGGCCAGTGACCGCGCCATGATGTGTGGTTGGTAGCCAAGGTCTTTCGCGGCCTCGAGCACCGCACGGCGGCGATGATCGCTCACCTTGGGTGACTCGCGCATGACGAGAGAGACCAAGGCGCGTGAGACGCCGGCGCGTGCGGCGACATCCTCCATGGTCGGTCGCGTCATGTCGCCTCCGTTCCGTATTCCGTCATCCCGCCGTGTCGGACGTTACAAGGTTGCGGCGCCTGAATCAATAGAGCGCTCTAATCGGACATTTTTCATCACTACTTCGCGGTTCATCGAACCTGGGTGTGGCTATATTTGCAGGTTGAAGCATTAAAACAGGCACCGGTGCAGTACTTGACACGATATGACCTACGTTACATAGTTGGAGCGCTCCAACTATGCGGAGCGCAACCGTCGATAGGTCGGAGAAGTCCCGATGACCGAACCTCGCCACCCATTGCGTATCGCGGCGGCGCCGATCTCCTGGGGAGTCTGCGAAGTCCCCGGCTGGGGTCGTGTGCTCGACTCGCACACCGTCTTGACCGAGATGGTCGCCCTGGGAATCTCCGCGATGGAACTCGGGCCGCCCGAGTACCTACCGCGCGATCCAGTCGAATTGCGCTCGCTGCTCGACGAATTCGGCATACGCGCGATCGGCGGGTTCCTGGCACTCCCGTTGCACCTGGACGCTCGCCCTGCCATCCAGACCGCAAGACGAACCGCTGCCTTGTTCGCCGCGACCGGTGCCGAGGCGCTTATCCTCGCGGCAGCGACCGGGCTCGACGGATACGACACCCGACCGCCACTGGTCGATGCCGACTGGCACATCCTCATCGAAACCGCCGCCGCTATCCGCGATGTCGCTGCCGAATATGGTCTGCGGACCACCCTGCACCCGCATGTCGGAACCTATGTCGAGACCGAGCCGGAAGTGCGACGTTTTCTCGCCGATTCCGATCTGGATATCTGTCTCGACACCGGCCATCTACTCATCGGCGGCACCGACCCGGTACTCCTGGCGCGGCAGTATCCCGACCGGATCGGGCACATTCATCTGAAGGACGTCCGCAGCACTCTCGCGAATGAAGTACGCGAGGGCGCAATCGAATACAGCGAGGCGGTCCGCCGCGGGTTATATGTTCCGCTCGGTGCGGGCGACGTGGATGTCGAGGCACTGGTGCGCAGCGTGCACGCGGCCGGATACCGCGGCTGGTACGTCCTCGAACAGGACACCGCCCTCCCCATGGACGCGCACTCCGACCCGGATACGGCTGTCGACTCGGACACGAACCCAGACGTGGCTGCCGCGTGGCTGCCGAGTCGTGACGCCTTACAAAGTCTGCGATACCTGGCGGACGTCGGTTCCGCGCTGACCTCGGCTCGAATCTAGTTGGGAAGTGATGACAACGATGTCTCTCAGAGCGCACCGGCCCGGACGGTGGCAGCGGATTGTGCCGTGGTTGGCGGTGACCGCCGTCCTCGCCGCCTGTAGCGGACCGGGTACCGATGCCCCGGTCTCGACCCAATCACCGGTCGTCGCAGGCAAATTGAGTTCGGTGGCGGTGGTCACCCATGGTAGCCCCGGCGATGCGTTCTGGAATGTCGTCAAGAATGGCGCCGAGCAGGCGGGTAAAGACCTCGGTGTCACAGTCGAATACAACTCTTCCGGCGATCCCGGACAACAAGCCAAGCTGATCGACAATGCCGTCGCACAGGGTGTGGACGGCCTGGTCGTGTCGATGGCCAATCCAGAGGCGCTACGGCCTTCCGTGGAAAAGGCAGTGGCAGCGGGCATTCCGGTGGTGACGATCAATTCCGGCGAGAGTGACAGCGCGAAGTTCGGCGCGATCGGCCACGTCGGGCAGAGCGAATCACTGGCCGGGCAGTCGGCGGGTAAGCGCCTGGCCGACGCGGGCCGCAAGAAATTGCTCTGCGTGATTCACGAGGCGGGCAATATCGGCGCCAACCAGCGTTGTGAGGGCGCCACCAAGGCATTCGGTAATGGGACAACACTTCAAGTGGACATCAACAACCCGACCGACGCGCAGTCCCGGATCAAGGGCGCGTTGGAAGCGGACAAGTCCATCGACGCGGTACTCACGCTGAATTCACAGGTCGCCGCGCGTGCGGTGGACGCGGTGAAGGAATCGCAGTCCGCCGCCACCGTCGCGACGTTCGATCTCAATTCCGATGTGGTCGACGCGATTCGGGCGGGCAGGCTGGTATTCGCGGTGGACCAACAGCAGTACGAACAGGGCTACCTGCCGGTGGTGATGCTGCAGCTGTATCGGGCGAACCTGAACTCCGTCGGTGGTGGCGCATCGGTGCAGACGGGTCCGGCATTCGTCGACAAGGACAACGTCGATGCCGTCGCCGCGCTCGTGGCACAGGGCACGCGGTAGGTCAGGAGTAGATGACATGAGCACTGCCACAAAAACTTCCGAGACCACGCAGGCGAATGCGCCGGACGGCCCCTCGCTGTTGCAGCGGCTGATGGTCCGACCGGAGATCGGTGCGCTACTCGGAGCGATGCTGGTCTTCGCGTTCTTCTCGATCATCACCGACCGGTTCCTGAGCCCATTGGGCATCGCGACCTGGCTTGACGATTCCTCGACGCTGGGCATCATGGCGGTCGCGGTGGCGGTGTTGATGATCGGCGGCGAGTTCGATCTGTCGGCAGGGGTGATGACCGCGTCCACGGCCTTGGTGACCGCGTTGCTCGCGGTGAACGGGGGTTGGAATGTCTGGGCGGCACTGTTGGTTTCGCTGGTGTTCGCGCTGGCCGTCGGTGCGTTCAATGGCTGGTTGGTAATGCGAACGGGGTTACCGAGTTTCATCGTCACGCTAGGCACTTTCCTTGCGCTGCAAGGTCTCAACCTCGGTGTCACACGGCTGGTCACCGGAACCGTTCAGGTGTCCGGCATTCGTAGTGCTGATGGCTACAACTCGGCCGGCTGGGTATTCGCGTCGACGTTGAATATCGGTGACACGCATTTGCAGGCATCGGTCGTGTGGTGGGTGGTGCTGACCGTGATCGCCGCGGTTGTGCTGGTACGCACCAAGTTCGGCAACTGGATATTCGCGGTCGGTGGCTCACTGCCGAGCGCCCGCGCCGTCGGTGTGCCCGCGGACCGGACGAAGATCGTGCTGTTCATGACGACCGCGTTCGCGGGCTGGGTCGTCGGTTCGTGCGGCATCCTGCGTTTCGCGAGTGTGCAGGCGAATCAAGGTGTGGGGCTGGAGCTGCACTACATCATTGCGGCGGTGGTCGGTGGGTGCCTGCTGACCGGTGGCTTCGGTTCGGCCGTCGGGGCCGCGATCGGAGCGCTGATCTTCGGTATGGCGCGTCAGGGCATTGTGTTCGCCCGATGGGACAGCGACTGGTTCATGCTGTTCCTCGGCGTGCTGTTGCTGGCCGCGGTGCTGGTCAACAATAGATTCCAGAAGCGAGCCGAGAGGGTACGCCGATGACTACTCCATTGATCGAAGCGATCGATATCGGTAAGAGCTACGGCGGTGTGGTCGCATTGCGGGACGTCACCACGGTCGTGAACGCGGGACAGGTAACCTGCATCCTCGGCGACAACGGTGCGGGCAAATCGACGCTGATCAAGATTCTGGCCGGCGTGCACCAGTATGATCGCGGCGAACTGCGGATCGATGGCGCGGCGACCCGATTTTTCTCTCCCCGAGAGGCTTTGGATCGTGGCATCGCGACGGTATATCAGGATCTCGCTGTCGTGCCGCTGATGAGTGTGTGGCGGAACTTCGTCCTCGGCTCCGAGCCGACCTTCGGTTACGGTCCATTCCGGCTGCTCGATCGTGGCAAGGGACGTGAGATCGCGCGACATGCCCTGGAGGATATGGGGATCGAAATCCACGACATGGAGCAGCCGGTCGGCACACTGTCGGGCGGCCAGCGACAGTGCGTGGCCATCGCCCGCGCCGTCCATTACGGCGCGAAGGTGTTGATTCTCGACGAACCGACCGCGGCACTGGGTGTGAAGCAGGCCGGCGTGGTGCTGAAGTATGTCATCCAGGCTCGCGACCGTGGGCTCGGTGTCGTGCTCATCACTCACAATCCGCACCACGCGTATCCGGTCGGCGACCGGTTCCTGCTGCTCAAACGCGGTGCGATGCTGGGTTCCTACGAGAAGTCGGAGATCGATGTCCAGGAGTTGACGCGCCAAATGGCGGGCGGCGCGGAATTAGACGCGCTGCAGCACGAACTCCAGCGAGTGGTGACGTCATGAGAGATGCCGGGGGTTTGGAAGCTCTGACGATCGGTCGAGTCGGCGTCGATCTGTACCCGCAGCAGAGCGGCGTCGGGCTGGCCGAGGTCGAGACGTTCGTCAAGTTCCTGGGTGGCACCGCGACCAACGTCGCGGTCGCCGCCGCCCGACTCGGCAGGCGCTCGGCCGTGCTCACCAAGGTCGGGCCCGACGGCTTCGGTGATTTCGTGCGGAACGCGCTGGATGGTTTCGGCGTCTCATCGCGCTACGTCACGACCGCGCCGAATCTGCTGACCCCGGTGGTCTTTTGCGAACTCTCGCCGCCCAGCGACCCGCCGTTGCTGTTCTATCGGGCACCGATCGCTCCGGATCTCACCATTGCCGAGGACGAGATACCTTGGGACATAGTTGATTCCGTGCCGCTGCTCTGGGTCACCGGTACCGGTGTGAGCGCCGAGCCCGCGCGCTCTACCCAGCGCAGTGTTCTCGAACGACGCGCTCGCCGTGGACATACCGTGCTGGATCTGGACTATCGGCCGATGTTCTGGCCGGACGAGTCCACCGCACGTACCGAGATCAGTTGGATGCTCGATTACGTGAATGTGGTGGTAGGCAACCGAACCGAGGCCAAGGTGGCCGTCGGCACCGCCGACCCGGATCTGGCGGCCGACCGCCTGTTGGCGCGCGGCGTCCGGCTGGCGGTCATCAAACGTGGTGCCGACGGCGTCCTCGTAGCCACCGAACAGGGTCGCTGGTCGGTGCCACCGTGCCGGGTCGAGGTGGTGTGCGGGCTAGGCGCGGGCGACGGATTCGGCGGTGCCCTCATCCACGGTTTGCTCTCGGATTGGGAGCCCGAACGGATCGCCACCTACGCGAACGCCGCGGGTGCGCTGGTCGCCTCGCGTCTCGCCTGCGCCGACGCGATGCCGACCAGCACCGAAATCGAGGAGGTGCTGTGTATCTGACCGATGAGCGCTGGCTGGAACTGTTGCGCGTGCGGGTAACCGACCCGGCCGCCATCGAGCGCGCCTACGCCAAGCGGCGTCGTCGACCGACCCTGCTGTCGGGCACCGAGACCCTCTTCCTCGTCGCCGCCGACCATCCCGCGCGCGGCGCGCTCGGTGTCGGCTCCGATCTGACGGCCATGGCGGATCGACGCACCCTGCTGGAGCGACTGCTGGTCGCACTGGCGCACCCGGCGGTGGACGGCGTTCTCGGTTCCCCGGATGTGGTGGAGGAACTGCTGCTCCTGGACGCATTGGACGACAAGATCGTTATCGGCTCGATGAACCGCGGCGGCCTGGCCGGTGCCGAATGGGAAATCGACGACCGCTTCACCGGATACGACGCTGACGCACTGGTCCGATTCCGCCTCGACGGCGGCAAAATGCTGCTGCGCCTGGTGGATGCCGATGCGGGCACCATTCCGACACTGCACGCTTGCGCCCAGGCTGTCTCCGAATTGGCCGCGCACGAACTGATGGCCATGGTCGAACCGTTGCCCTATCACCGCGACCACTCCGGCGCGCTGGTGATGAGCCGGGACGCGCCCGCGCTGGCGCGCGCGATCACGGTAGCGTCGGGTCTCGGTGTCACCTCCGCGTACACCTGGCTGAAAATCCCCGCACCAGAAGACTTTTCGGTCCTGGATGCGACGACACTGCCGGTCGTGGTTCTCGGTGGCACCCCATCCGGCGACCCCGCCGCTGACCTCGCCGCCTGGGGTGTCGCAATGAGTCACGATGTCGTGCGCGGCCTGGTGATCGGCCGATCCCTCCTGTACCCGCCCGACGGTGACGTAGCAACCGCAGTAGACGCCGCCGCCCAAATGCTGCGGGAGGCTCGATGATGGGGGTGTGGCGGTGAGGTTGCTGCGTGCGGCTGGGACGTTGGCCGACGGGCTGGATCCGGTGCTACTCGATGCCGAACGGGCTGGGTGGAGTTATGCCGGGCTGCGTGTACTGCGGTTGGGGGCGGGGGAGACGCGAATGGTTCGCACCGGAGAGTACGAGGCTTTCGTGCTGCCTCTCGCCGGTGCGTGCACGGTGCGGGTGGATGGGCTGGAGTTCGAATTGGCCGGGCGGGATTCGGTTTTCGCTCGTGTCACCGACTTCGTCTATGTGCCGCGTGACGCCGAAGTCGAGTTGTCGACGGTCGGCGGGCTCGAGGTCGCGCTGCCGATGGCGCGGTGCGCGAATCGGCTCGAGCCGAAATACGGTCCAGCCGAGAAGGTTCCGGTCGAGGTGCGTGGTGCCGGGCCTGCGACACGGCAGGTCACCAACTTCGGGGTGCCCGGAATCTGGGACCACGCCGACAAACTCAACGCCTGCGAACTGATCACCCCGGACGGCAACTGGTCCTCCTATCCGCCGCACAAGCATGACGAGGCCGGTGTGTGCGAGGTGATCAACGAGGAGATCTACTACTTCCGCATCGCCGGGCGCGACGGAATCACTACGTCGAGAATGGGTTTCGGCATGCACCGTACCTACACCGTCGACGGAACGCTGGATGAGAACGTGGCCGTCCGCGACGGCGACGTCTTCCTGGTGCCACACGGCTACCACGGGCCCTGCATCGCCGCACCGGGCTATCCGATGTACTACCTCAACGTGCTGGCAGGCCCAGCGCCGGAACGTTCGATGGCCTTCTGCGACGACCCGACCCACAGTTGGGTGCGCGACAGCTGGGCCGACCAACCGCTCGACCCGCGCTGTCCGGTCACCGACCATAACGGCCGCTGCTCATGAATCGTGGATGCGGTACCAGCCAGTGCGCAGCCTCGATCACGAGGGGCATTCCTATGAATCCGATTGTGGGGCAATCGCAATGGTGTCCTTGGTCTTCGCGTAGTCATGGCGTGATTGTCGAAATGGCTGGTGGTCGGCCGAACGGCTCACCTGACAAGGGGGCTCACATCGAAAGGTGGCACGCATGAGGTTGACCACGGCGCAGGCATTGGTGGCATGGCTGATCGCCCAGTGTTCGGAGACCATCGACGGCCGCGAAGTTCCCTTGTTTCCCGCTGTTTTCGCGATCTTCGGACACGGCAATGTGCTGGGTCTCGGTACGGCTTTGCATGAGCGTCGCGACGAGATTCCGGTGTGGCGAGGACATACCGAGCAAGGGATGGCCCTCGCCGCCGTCGGTCTGGCCAAGGCCACTGCGCGGCGTCAGGTCGGTGTCGCTACCTCGTCGATCGGTCCCGGCGCGTTGAACATGGTGACCGCCGCGGGGGTCGCGCACGCGAATCGCCTTCCGCTGCTGCTTGTTCCGGGCGACACCTTCACGAGTCGCGCGCCCGATCCCGTCCTGCAACAGGTCGAACACTTCGACGATCCCACCCGCACCGTCAACGACGCGTTCCGCTCGGTGAGTCGGTATTTCGACCGGATCACTCGCCCCGAACAGCTGATTGCCACGCTTCCTCAGGTCGCGCGAGTGCTGACCGACGCCGCGGATGCCGGGCCCGTCACGCTGGCACTGCCGCAGGACGTCCAGGCCGAAATCGCCGACTTTCCTGGGGAATTGTTCGAACCGGTCGTGCATCGGCTCATCCGCCCCCGCGCCGACGATCGTGCCATTGCCGATGCTGCCGCTACATTACGTGCGTCGACCCGGCCGCTGCTGGTGCTCGGCGGCGGCGTCCGGTACTCCGGTGCGGGCACCCGTGCTATCGAATTCGCCGAGCGCCACGGTATGCCAATCGTGGAGACCACCGCCGGACGCACTCTCGTCCCACATTCGCACCCGTTGTACGCGGGCCCGCTGGGTGTTACCGGCGCGGCCTCCGCGAACACATTGGCGGGCGAAGCCGACCTGGTACTCGCGGTTGGCACGCGACTGCAGGACTTCACCACCGCGTCGTGGACGGTATTCGCACCTGACGTCACGCTGGTCATGATCAATGCCGCCCGCTTCGATGCCGTCAAGCACGGCGCCCTCGCGGTTGTCGGCGACGCGGACGCGGCACTCGCGGATCTGGCGGCGCATCTCGCCGCCACCGGCCAGGATTGGCGAGCCGATGTCGACTGGTCGACTCGTGCGAGCCGGACGCGCACGGCATGGGACGCCCACATCGATTCGCTGCGTGCCCCCACCGGAGGAGCCCCCACATACGCCCAAGTGGTCGGCATCGTCAACGAGCTGAGCGATCCGGGCGACTACGTCATGACGGCGTCGGGCGGCCTGCCAGGTGAGCTGGTCGGTGGCTGGCGGGCGTCCGGCGGCGCGCCAACGATGGATGTCGAGTACGGATTCTCCTGTATGGGTTACGAACTCGCGGGTGCGTGGGGTGCGGCAATGGCGCACACCGACGGCCTGGTGACCACCATGCTCGGCGACGGTTCCTATCTGATGCTGAATTCGGAGCTGTTCTCGGCGTCCTTCGCCGGACACCCGTTTGTCGCGGTCGTCTGCGATAACGACGGCTACGCGGTGATCGCGCGGTTGCAGGAAGGCCAGGGCGGCGAGCCGTTCAACAACTTCTACGCCGATTGCCGAACCAACCACACCGAACCGCCCCGTGTCGATTTCGCGAGCCACGCAACCGCATTGGGTTGCGTTACATTCACCGCCACCGATCTCACCGAATTCCGCGCCGCCTACGCCCACGCCCGCGTCGCCGCCCGTGCCGAGTCCCGACCGGCCGTGCTCGTGGTCCGCACCCGGCCCGCCGCCTGGACGGAGGCCGGAGCCTGGTGGGAAGTCGGTGTCCCCGAACACCTTTCAGGCTGGGCCGCCTACCAGGAAGCGAAGTCACGACAACTGCGCTACCTGTAGAGCCACCCGCATCGGCCGCTGTCACGCACCGTCATCCGGACAGCCGCAACGATCCCACCCGCCATCTCGATCGCTGTCGGCGACGCCGACAACGCATCGGAGGCCGCGGGTCGACCTCGACGCCGTTCGCACGAGGTCTCGGTCTTCCTGATCGGCTGATTCGTCGAGGTCGGCCCGACGCCCCGATGCTGACACGTGCCTTCTGCCTCAATGTTGTGTGGTGCGGAGGTGGATCCGCTCGCCCTGCTTTCCGAAGAGGCTGAGTAGTTCGACGCTGCCACGTCCTGCGGCGCCGAACCAGTGCGGAATCTGGCAGTCGAATTCGGCTGCTTCGCCAACTCCCATGATGAAGTCGTGGTCGCCCAGTTTTACGCGGAGTTGTCCGCGCAGTACGTAGAGCCATTCATAGCCCGTGTGGGTCCGAAGGTAGGGCTGTTCGTCGTGCGACGGAATGGTCATCTTGTATGCGCGTGGTTCGCCCTGATGTCGTGACAACGGGATCAGGACGCGGCCGTCTTTTTTAGTGGGCTGCTGCGGCACGCGCGGATCGAGTATCCGGGGCGCGGAGACGATCTCGTCGAGGGGGATGCCCAGTGCTGCGGTAATCGGTAGCAGGAGTTCGAGGCTCGGCTTGCGCTGCGCTGATTCCAGCCGCGACAGCGTGCTGGTCGAGATGCCGGTGGCTCGTGCGAGGTCGGCCAGACTGAGGCCCTTCTTCTCGCGGACATGCCGCAGGCGAGGAGCGATCTGTTCGATCACGGCACCGACGCTCGGTTGCTCGTTCATGACACGCAGTCAACCAAATGTGTCCCGGAATCAGCAACAGTAGTTGTCGATATCGGTTGACGGTCGCGATCCTGTGAGCGGAGGTGATCCGAATGGACGCGAGAACGTTTTCAACTGATGGATCGGTGTCAGAGGTGTTGTGGGACACGGTCATCGTCGGCGGTGGAGCCACCGGATTGTCGGCCGGGGTCGTGCTCGCGAGGGCACAGTTCGCCACCCTGGTCGTTGATGGTGGTGCGCCGAGGAACGGGCGGGCCGACCACATGCACGGGTATCTGACCCGCGATGGCATGCGTCCGAGCGAGTTTGTTCTCAGCGGGCAAGCCGAGCTGACCCGTTACGGCGGGACGCTGGTGCGGGCATCGGTGACCGGCGCGCGCCGCGCATCCGACGGCACGTTCGAGCTGTGCGTCGACGGCGACCGCGTCGTGCGTGCTCGGTCGGTGCTGGTGGCAACCGGATCGGCCGACGAGCTGCCAGACATCCCGGGCCTGGCCGAGCGGTGGGCATCCGAGGTGCACCACTGCCCCCACTGCCATGGTTATGAAGTGCGGGGGCGAACCATCGCCGTAATCGGTAGCGCGATGGGGGCGGTGTCGAGCCATCTTGCCGCGCTGATGCGCCGCTACAGCTCGCATGTGACGTTCTGTGTCAACGGCATCGAAGTCAGCGTCGCCGAGCGGCAGCGCCTCACGGCCTACGGCGTGCGCCTGATCGACGTGGGCGTGACGCGGGTGGTGACCAGCGCGGACGCCGCGGGCGATCACGCGGTCACCATCGAACTCGACAACGGCGCGGCAGTCCGGTGTGCGGCCATCTTCGTGGCACCGCGTCCAGTGCCCCACGACGCGATCCTCGCCGCACTGGGTGCGGCCAGGGACCCCGTGAGCGGACTCGTCGCCGTCGACTCCGGAGGTGCGACGAGTTGCGCCGGGGTCTGGGCGGCCGGGAATGTGGTCAACCCGCGTGCCCAGGTAATCGCCGCCGCGGGCGCGGGTTCAACCGCCGCCGTCAGCATGACCGGCTGGCTGCTCGATCGGGAGCTGTCCGCTGCTGTCTCGGCGGGCCTGCTTGATGTCAGGGGCGTCAACTGATGGCCGACACCGACACGCGGAGGTCCCGAGTCAGTCGCTCCGAACGGCTGCCCATCGGTGTGTACCTGCTGGGTTTCAGCCTGTTCGCGATGGGAACCGCGGAATTCCTGCTGGCAGGCGTACTGCCCGCGGTCGCCACCGACCTCGATACCTCGCTCTCCGCAACAGGTTTCTTGATCACGGCATTCGCGCTGGGAGTCGTACTCGGCGGCCCGCCCCTGGCAGTGCTGAGCCTGCGCTGGCCTCGCCGCACCACGCTGGTGGTAACCCAGGGCGTCTTCGCGGCCGGCGTCGCCGTCGGACTGGTCGGCAATTACCAGATCTTGCTGATCACCAGGATGATTTCGGGGATCGCCTACGCGGGCTTCTTCGCTGTCGCGTCGGTGACCGCGATCAGCCTGGTGACGCCGGACCGCAACGCCCGCGCCGCTGGAATCGTGGTCAGTGGCCTCAGCGTGGCAATGATCGCCGGTGGTCCCGCCGGCACGCTGCTCAGCCATTTCATCGAATGGCGCGGCGGCTTCTGGGTCGTGGTGGCATTGACGGTCGCCGGGATCATCGGCTGTCGCTTCGGACTTCCCGCCGACGACGCGGACGCCAACACGACTACCGGGCCGAGTGTGTCGCGCGAGCTCGCCATGATGCGGAAACCGATGCTCTGGTGCGTCTACGCAATCACGGTCCTCACCACCGCGGCGTACATGATCACGTTCAACTACCTGGCGGCGATGCTCGCCGACATCACCGCTGTCCCCGCAGTCTGGATCCCGGCGGTTCTCGCGCTCTTCGGTGTCGGGGCCTTCATCGGATTGTCGATCGGCGGCCGTGTCTCCGATCGGCGCCCTCACCTCGCGCTACTCGCCGGCGCATCGGCGATCGTGATCCTTTCGGTCGTCCTGGTTGTCGTAATGCCTCTGGTTTGGGCAGCGGTGCCTGCGATATTCCTGCTCGGCATCGCCGCTTTCGTGCTGAATCCGGCCATCTACGCCCGCGTCTTCGCGATCGCGGCCGATGCCCCGACCCTCGCCGGTGCCACCACGGTGTCGGCTTTCCAACTGGGCATCAGCATCACCCCCGTTCTAGCTGCCGCCACGCTCACTCGAGGGGCTGCCCTTACGTCGGTGTGCTTTATCGGAGCCGGACTTGCCGCGGCCGTTGTCCCGCTGATTCTCCGCGACCGGGCACGGCAGCCGCGTGCAACGGAGCGCGCGGCGGTTGCCGCGGATCCGTACTGAGGGTCAAGACCGAGATCGTTGTGCGACCGCAATATGGCGATCGGGTGGGCGCCGGTTTGTTGCCAGCGCCCGCCGTCAGCGCCGATTCCGGGGTCTGGTTCCGCGCCCGGATTCGTGACCGTCGCGCCCTGGGAACGTCGGTTTGCTCACAGTGGGGGGTGTCAGATGTGGAGTAATTCGTCGGATGATGGCATTGTTGACGGCGAGACCGGGCTTATCAAAGTGATCTACTCGGCTCGCCTACAGGAAGTAAGAAGTAAAGAACATGGCTCAAGGCAGTGTGAAGTGGTTCAACAGCGAAAAGGGCTTCGGCTTTATCGCTCAAGACGGAGGCGGCCCTGACGTCTTCGTGCATTACTCGGCCGTTTCCGGCTCGGGTTTCCGGTCCCTCGAAGAGGGCCAGCGCGTGGAGTTCGAGATCGGCCAGGGCCAGAAGGGTCCGCAGGCCCAGGACGTCCGCGCTATCTGATCAAGCGTGACTTCTGAGAGGCCCGCACCCGGCAGGGGATGCGGGCCTCTTGCCATATCCGGGGGAAGATTTCGTCGTTCAAGAGACCTTGGCGAACTGTGCGTGCGTGACCGGAGGGGAACTGACCACCGACGTGCACTCGTATCCGGGCAACGTTCCCGGATCGTCGTAGGGTCGCTCGCCCGCGCCGAGCAGGATGGGACGATCGGCCCGAACGTGTTGCACCCCATGATGGTTGCGCCGATGCCGACATCGCCCGCCGGGAGGAAGCGAGGAAGCGAGGTTATGTACGCGTAGCTTCGGCACAGTCAACTCGTTGTCATCTGATTGCTCTATGCAATCACTTGCTCATGCGATAATCGCAACCAGTTGTATATTGCAATCGGCAGTTCGAAGAAGTTCGCCGAGGAGGAACACCGCATGCGCGACGAGGGACGCTCGGGTTGTCCGATCAACGCGACAATCGAGGTGATCGGGGATCGATGGACACTGCTGGTGCTGCGTGACGTCATGTTCGGCAATCGCCGGTACTTCCGGGAACTGCTGGCCGGGTCGGAGGAGGGAATCGCCTCGAATATCCTGTCCGACAGGTTGAAGCGGCTGGTCGCGGCGGGCCTGCTCAGTCGGGCGGATGCCCGTCCCGGTCAGAAGGCCGAGTATCGGCTGACCGAACCCGCCATTCAGTTGGTGCCGATCATGGCCCAGCTCGGCTCATGGGGCCTGCGACATCGGCCGACCACGAAACAGCTGCGCGTTCGTGCCGAGTTGCTCGAGGCCGGTGGGTCGGAACTATGGGCGGAGTTCATGGACGAACTGCGCGAGTCGCATCTCGCAATCCCACGTCCCGATCACGGCGGACCGAGCGCCACCGAGCGACTCGCGCGGGCGTACGAGGAAGCTATGGCCGAGGCTTAGTTTCGCGGCCGTGCATCGGCCAGTGCGGCGCCACTGCCCATTTCGCGCGTACGTGACTCGAGCTCGGTCAATTCGTCAACGGCCGCAACCGAATTCGCGGGCACCTCGCATTGCTCCATCGACGTCGGTAGGTGCATCGGCGCGGCGGCGGTGGTGGGATGCTCACGCACCGCGAGTGCTCTCCTGTGAGGTCGCCATGCGTTGATCCACATGACGCCATCCGCGCTGCGAACCGATACCGCGACCTTGGACGCGGCCAACTCGTGTCTGCTCGCGTTCATCGCACATGATCGGGCCGGGTTCGGCGGCCCGCTGATGGCGACCGGGTTGGCGATCGGTCGGAAATCAGCGTGCTGCCGGGTCTCCGGTGCGCACCGCGTTTATACGGTCAATTCAATTTATCCTCAGACTCCTTTCAGCTTTCTCTTAACAACTCGAAGTATTGATCCTTCGCTGAAGTAATTAGAGGAATCGAAAATTGGCCACGACCTATTAGGGCATGTTGCCGCTGATCAGGGCATATATGGACGGTTGTCCAGCTCACCTTTGATGGCCGATGTAGTCTGCGTCACAATTGCTCCGAATTTTGTAACCGGATTTGTTCCGGCCTCGATAGGCCACATGTCAGCCAGTTCTTCTGGAGTGTTTTTTCAATGAGAGGTAATCATGATCCCCGTTATCATCGACACCGGTAGCGCCGCTCTGGACGGTCTCTTCAGCACTGTGGGCGCGGCCCTGCACGGTATCCTCAGCACCCTGTGGACCGGCTCGTTCGGCGGCTGAGTACGAATGACGGTCGCCTGATTCGACCTCCAACCGGTCCCGGATGCCTAACGGCACCGGGACCGGTTGCGTTCGTATCGGCCCCTCGGGTCGCACTGACGTCACTCGCCCACCGGGTGGTAGGCCGTGGTGAATCCTCGCCCACTAAGCTGAGCGGCGGTAATTGCCGATCCCTTTCTCCCCAGGAGTACTCCACCGTGAGCCAAGCAGGCCGCCCTGTTGTTCTGATCGCCGACAAGCTCGCCCAGTCGACCGTCGACGCGCTTGGCGACGGTGTCGAGGTCCGCTGGGTCGACGGCCCCGATCGCCCCGCGCTACTCGCGGCCGTCGCCGACGCCGACGCACTGCTGGTTCGCTCGGCGACCACCGTCGACGCGGAAGTGCTCGATGCGGGCAAGAACCTGAAGATCATCGCCCGCGCCGGCGTCGGCCTCGACAATGTCGATGTGCCCGCGGCGACCGAGCGTGGCGTCATGGTCGTCAACGCGCCCACCTCGAACATCCACACCGCCGCCGAGCACGCGGTCACTCTGCTGCTTGCCGCCGCGCGGCAGATCCCGGCCGCCGATGCGACCCTGCGCGAGCACACCTGGCAGCGCAGCAAGTTCAATGGTGTCGAGATCTTCGACAAGACCGTCGGTGTCGTCGGTCTCGGCCGCATCGGTCAGCTGTTCGCCGCCCGCCTCGCCGCCTTCGAAACCAAGATCGTCGCGTATGACCCCTATGTGTCGCCTGCCCGCGCCGCACAGCTCGGCATCGAGTTGTTGCCGCTGGACGAGCTGCTCGAGCGCGCCGACCTGATCTCGGTGCACCTGCCGAAGACCCCCGAGACCAAGGGCATCATCGGCAAGGAGGCCATCGCCAAGACCAAGCCGGGCGTCATCATTGTCAACGCCGCGCGCGGCGGGCTGATCGACGAGACCGCGCTCGCCGACGCCATCAAGTCCGGACACGTGCGGGCCGCCGGCCTGGACGTGTACGAAACCGAGCCGTGCACCGATAGTCCGCTGTTCGAGCTGCCGCAGGTCGTCGTCACCCCGCACCTCGGTGCCTCGACCTCGGAGGCTCAGGACCGCGCGGGCACCGATGTCGCGAAGTCGGTGCTGCTCGCCCTGGCCGGTGAGTTCGTGCCGGGCGCGGTGAACGTCACCGGTGGTGCGGTGGGTGATTCCGTCGCGCCGTGGCTGGATATCGTGCGCAAGCAGGGCGCCCTGCTCGGTGCCCTGTCCAACGAGCTGCCGGTCAGCGTCGAGGTGCAGGTGCGCGGCGAGCTGGCCTCCGAAGAGGTTGCGGTGCTGGAGCTTTCGGCACTGCGTGGGGTCTTCTCGGCACTGGTCGAAGACCAGGTCACCTTCGTGAACGCGCCGGCGCTCGCCAAGGACCGTGGCATCACCGCCCAGGTGACCACCGTGTCGGAGAGCCCGAGCCATCGCAGCGTGGTCGATCTGCGCGCGGTGTTCGGCGATGGCAGCACGCTGAATGTGGCGGGCACGCTGACCGAGCCGCAGCAGGTCCAGAAGATCGTCAACATCAATGGCCGCAACTACGACCTGCGCGCCGAGGGCCTCAACCTGGCCGTCCTGAATTACGAGGACAAGCCGGGCGCGCTCGGCAAAATCGGCACCAAGCTCGGCGAGGCGGGGATCGACATTCTCGCCGCCCAGTTGAGCCAGGACGTCGACAAGGAAGGCGCCACGGTGGTGCTGCGGGTCAACCGTGACGTGCGTGCCGACGTGCAGGCCGCCATCGTCGAGGCTGTCGGCGCCGCGAAGGTCGTGCTCGTCGACCTGATCTGACCGATCGGCGGGACGTCGTCACGGGTCGTTCACGAATTCTGTTGCGCGCCGCCACCTTTGGTGGCGGCGCGCAACAGGCGTGATGAGTGCGGAGACGGTGACGTCGCCGAGTGATCACGAACGAGCTTCGCGCGACACGCCCGACGACGGACCGGTGCGGCCCACCAAGTACGGTGACGGTGCTGCTGTCCGCCCCGGACCCGCGCAGACATCCGAATACCAGGGCGGGTGCGCACAGCTCGTCATGAACCCGGCATTGCCGGTGACCGGCAATACGGAACGGAGCATTGTTGTCATGAAGCTTGCTGTCATCCCCGGTGACGGAATCGGTCCCGAGGTCATCGCCGAGGCGCTCAAGGTGCTCGACGTCGTGGTGCCCGGGGTCGAGAAGACCGAATACGACCTCGGTGCCAAGCGTTATCACGCGACCGGTGAGATCCTCCCGGAATCGGTGCTGCCGGAGTTGAAGCAGCATGAGGCGATCCTGCTCGGCGCGATCGGTGACCCGTCGGTGCCGAGCGGTGTGCTGGAGCGTGGCCTGCTGCTGCGCACCCGTTTCGCGCTGGACCATCACGTGAACCTGCGGCCTTCGAAGCTGTACCCGGGTGTCACCAGCCCGCTGTCGGGCAACCCCGACATCGACTTCGTGGTCGTGCGCGAGGGCACCGAGGGGCCCTACACCGGCACCGGCGGCGCCATCCGCGTTGATACCCCGCATGAGGTCGCGACCGAGGTCAGCACCAATACCCGTTTCGGCATCGAGCGCGTCGTGCGCTACGCCTTCGCCAAGGCGCAGGCCCGTCGCAAGCACCTCACTCTGGTGCACAAGACCAATGTGCTGACCTTCGCCGGTTCGCTGTGGCAGCGCACGGTGAGTGAGGTCGGCGCCGAGTTCCCCGACATCGAGATCGCATACCAGCACATCGATGCCGCCACCATTCACATGGTCAACGATCCGGGCCGCTTCGATGTGATCGTTACCGACAACCTGTTCGGCGACATCATCACCGACCTCGCCGCCGCGGTCAGCGGTGGTATCGGCCTGGCCGCCAGCGGCAATATCGATGCCTCCGGCACCAACCCCAGCATGTTCGAGCCGGTGCACGGCAGCGCGCCTGACATCGCGGGCCAGTCCAAGGCCGACCCGACCGCGGCGATCCTTTCGGTCTCGTTGCTGCTCAACCATCTCGGCAATACCGATGCCGCCACCCGCATCGAGTCCGCGGTCGCGAAGGACCTGGTCTCGCGCGCCGGCACCGCCTCCACTGTCGAGGTCGGCGACCGCATCGCCGCCGCCGTCTGATTCGGTCGCGGTAGAACGAACGAAGGCCAACTCGCAAGCGGACTGAGCGAGCAGCCCGTATGCGGCAGCGCTGCTCCACGCACCGAACTTCGAGTTGGTGTGGGGACAAGCCGGTTCTCTCGAATTCTGACGTCACGGTCGCCGGGATCTCGGAAGGCTTTGTGTCCGAGGGTATCCGACATCCGTGACTGACCGAACGACCCCGGCCGCGTGAGCGTGGCCGGGGTCGAAGCGAATCATTGGGTAGCGCCGCCCAGGATGTGAGCGCAAGGTCAATACTGTTGGGTTGCTCGACTGGTAGGGACCAAGGGGACTGCCGCGACCGCTGATATCGCGGCCGCCAAGTAGGCTGCCGGAAACCCGGTGGCAGTGATCAGGGCGCCGAAAACCGGTGGGATGGCGGCCATTGCGAGGTTTTGGCCGGTGTTCTGGATGCCGAGACCGCGACCGCTCCAGTGGGGGCCCGCGATTTCGGCGACGGCGGTGAAGGCCAGGCCATTATCGGAGACGGTGATGACCGACGCGGCGATCAGAAGCGGGATGGCGGCCCACCACGCGTGCGTCCAGGCGGCGAAAGCCAGTGCAGCCATGGAGATTACGGCCGCGATCGCGACTGTGCGCAGCGGGCCCAGCCGACTGCCGATCCGATCCGACCAGTGGCCCGCGCCGATTCTGCCGAAGGCGCCCAGGATTTGGGTCGCGGTGACCAGGAGTCCGGCGGCGGGCAGTGACCAGCCGACGTCGCGGTGCAGCCACAGCAGCGCGAAGGTCCACACCGTTCCCTGTGGGACGCACAGTAATACGGACACCGCGTGGATGCGCCACAGTGTGGATACGCCGCGATACGGGTTGGCTCGATCGGCGGCCTTGCCTTCGGGGCGCGGTGGGTCGACGACCCAGATCAGGCAGCCGATCGCGGCGATGCCAGCCATGATCGCAGGAACCAGGATTGCCGCCGAAACCCCTTGTGCCGCAGCGACGGCGGGAATCGCCAGCGCGCCGACGCCGACACCGAGCGGCTGCGCGGTCTGCCGGATCCCCATGGCCAGCCCGCGCCGATGCGGCGGGAACCAGCCGACGATGACCCGCCCGCTCGCGCCATTGGTACTCGCCGCACCGATGCCGCCCAGAAACAACAGGACGCCGAGGGCGATGTGGTTCGACGCGGTAGCGGCGGAAATACCCGCCACCAACATCAGCAACGGGCCGCCGACCAGCACCTTCCGCTCGCCGATGCGGTCGACGACATAACCCCAGGCGATCAGGGTGCACACCAGCCCGACAGTCGGCATCGCTACCAACAGTCCGGCCGTCGCCAGCGGCATGCCACCCGCGGTCAGCGCCGGCAGCAGGAAGGGGACCCCGTGGATGAAAACCGCGCTGGAGGACTGTGCGAACACACCGAGACCGAGCATCGACCGCCGTCGAACCTCACGAACCTCTGTCACGGCCGCCACAACGTCACCTCAGAATCTCATAATATGAGAACATGTTCCCACTGTGTGAATTACGAGACCTACCGTACACCCGCCGCGCAAGCTGATTTCCCCAAGAGCTGTCCATCGAGTCACACCGAACAACGCCGTGCAGGCACCCCAACTCCTCTGTATGTCTTCTGGCATGGCCCGCCTCGGGTCTGGACTGACGGAGCGGAGGAGCGAAGCGGAGGAGCGGAGGAGGGAAGACCCGAGGTTACGAGGGCCACGCCTCGCGGCGCGGAGCGTCGCCATTCAACACAGCTCACGAGGGCCGCGCCTCGCCGCGCCCGCGCGGCCAAATACACTGCTCGCATGCGTCTAGGTCGAGTTGCCAGTCCCGATGGGGTCGCTTTCGTCAGCATTGAGGGAGCGGGAAGCGACACCGTCGCCAAGGAAATTGCGGAGCATCCGTTCGGTACGCCGACGTTCACCGGGCGGAGTTGGCCGCTGGCCGATGTTCGCCTGCTCGCACCGATCCTGGCGAGCAAGGTGGTGTGCATCGGTAAGAACTATGCCGCGCACGCGGCCGAGATGGGCGGGTCCGCGCCTACCGATCCGGTGATCTTCCTCAAGCCGAGCACTTCGATCATCGGCCCGAATGCGCCGATCGTCTTGCCGCCCAGTTCCTCTCAGGTCGATTACGAGGGCGAGCTGGCCGTGGTGATCGGTCGCCCGTGCAAGGATGTGTCGGCCGCTCGCGCCCTCGATGTGGTGCTCGGTTACACCGCCGCCAACGACGTGACCGCCCGCGATCAGCAGCGCCACGACGGTCAATGGACACGCGGAAAAGGCTACGACACGTTCTGCCCGCTCGGCCCATGGATCGAAACATCCCTGGACCCATCGGATCTGGAGATCGTCACGGAGCTGGAAGGTGAGGTTCGGCAGCGTAGCCGCACTTCGCTTCTGCTACATGATATTCCGAAGCTGATCGAGTGGGTGAGCGCCGTAATGACATTGCTGCCGGGCGATGTCATTCTCACCGGAACCCCTGAAGGCGTCGGTCCGATGCAGTCCGGGCAGAACGTGTCTGTGACCGTTGAAGGTATCGGTACGCTCACCAATCCTGTTGCCGCTAAACGCCACTAGCGACTGCTCGCCGGTCGCTCGAAACAACCTGTATCGAAAGGGAGCCATGACTGAAGTACGGGTCCGCTTCTGCCCGTCACCCACCGGGACACCGCATGTCGGCCTGATTCGGACCGCGCTGTTCAACTGGGCGTACGCGCGCCATGTCGGCGGCAAGTTCGTATTCCGTATCGAAGATACCGACGCCGCACGGGATTCCGAGGATTCCTACCGTGCAATTCTGGATGCTTTGCGCTGGCTCGGCCTCACCTGGGACGAGGGGCCGGAAGTCGGCGGCCCCTATGGGCCGTACCGGCAGTCGCAGCGACGGGATTTGCACCTCGACGTGGTGCGGAAATTGCTGGACGCCGGAGAAGCGTACGAATCCTTTTCTACGCCAGAGGAAGTCGAGCAGCGTCATCGCGCCGCGGGGCGTGATCCGAAGCTCGGTTACGACAACTACGACCGAGATCTGACACCGGAGGCGATCGAGGCGTACCGCGATGCCGGTCGGCCCGCAGTAATACGGCTTCGGATGCCCGACGAGGACATCACATGGCAGGATTTGGTGCGCGGTGAGACCAAGTTCAAGCCGGGTAGTGTGCCGGACTACGCCCTCACCCGTGGTAGCGGTGACCCGCTCTACACGCTGGTCAATCCGGTCGATGACGCGTTGATGAAGATTACCCATGTGCTGCGTGGCGAGGACCTGCTCTCCTCGACGCCGCGACAGATTGCTCTCTATGGTGCGCTGCGCCGAATCGGCGTCGCGGATTTCACCCCGGAGTTCGGTCATCTGCCGTTCGTGATGGGGCAGGGCAACAAGAAGTTGTCCAAGCGCGATCCGGAGTCGAATCTGTTCGTTCACCGCGATCGGGGATTCATTCCGGAGGGTTTGCTGAATTATCTCGCGTTACTCGGCTGGAGCATCGCGGATGATCACGATGTGTTCTCGATGGCCGAGATGGTCGCCGCCTTTGATATTTCGAAAGTTAATTCGAATCCGGCCCGTTTCGACCAGAAGAAGGCGGATGCGATCAACGCCGAACATATCCGGTTGCTGGAGTCGGGTGATTTCACCCACAGACTGCGTGAGTACCTGACCGAACACAACCACATCGGCGCTGAAATCGACGAGAAGTCGTTTGCTGCGGCTGCGGAACTGGTGCAGACCAGGATCGTGGTTTTGGCCGATGCGTGGGACCTGTTGCGTTTTCTGTTTGCGCCCGCCGAAGATTTCGCGATTGATCCCGCCGCGGGTGCGAAGAATCTCGGTCCCGAGGCCACTCCGGTATTGCAGGCGGCTGTCGCGGCGCTGGAGTCATTGCCGGAATGGAATACCGCCGCCATCGAGGATGTGCTCAAAAGTGCGCTGATCGACGATCTGGGGCTCAAACCGCGTAAGGCGTTCGCGCCGGTGCGGGTCGCGGTGACCGGTTCGCACATCAGCCCGCCGCTGTATGAGTCGCTGGAACTGCTCGGTCGCGGGACCACGCTGGAGCGGTTGCGGTCGGCGCGGGAATGGGCCGCAACGGTCTGACGACGGCCGCGAGAGCCAAAAACCGGTCTCTGACCAGGCGATTTGTAGTTAACCGGGCGCTGTTTGGTACTCTCTTTCTCGGCCAGGAACACGGCCTCGGAGTCAGCCAGACACGAGGCCGAGCGCCCGGTGCATTGGGGTATGGTGTAATTGGCAACACAGCTGATTCTGGTTCAGCCATTCTAGGTTCGAGTCCTGGTACCCCAGCGGAGATTGTTGTCGACCTCGGTTCGCGGCCGAAAGATCAACAGCAACCGGCGATTTGGTCGCCGAGCTTCGGCCGGTTAAGCTAGCCGAGCTTCCTCTGATCGGAAGATCATTACGATCTCGAGATCACACGGATGATCACCACGAAAGTGGGGGATCAGTCCTGGCCCCGTCGTCTAGCGGCCTAGGACGCCGCCCTCTCAAGGCGGTAGCGCGGGTTCGAATCCCGTCGGGGCTACAACTTGTCAAAGGCTCACGCTCACAAGAGCGTGAGCCTTTCTCGTTTTCGGGGACGCTCTGACATGGCGAAGGCCCTCCGGTCCGGTGTCCGGAGGGCCTTGCTCGTATCTGCGGGTCTATCCGCTCTTGCGTCGGAACTCGCGCTTGTGGCTGGCGTTGCCGTGTGCGGACGATGCCTTCGATCGTCCGTCCAAGTGATCGGCCGCGCGGGCAGAGTTCTGGTTCTTGCGTTCCAGCGCCTCCTTGAACTTGCGCTTCACCTCTTCGGCACTGCTGTTGGAACTATCTGCTTCCGCCATCGCATGCTCCTCGTCGTCGCGGCCGCGCCCGGCCCCGTGCGGGGTGCCCGGCGGGTGGATGGTGCGCGGCCGATTCTTGTCGAACGTTTCGACGCTAACGTGCCCGCGTCGCCTTGTCAGGCAGATTTCGCGCCGTTCGGTGGGATTCCGAGCGGAAGGCCCGCCCCGGTTATTCAGTCGAGCGCGTGCGCGGTGGTGCCACCGACCGGCATCGCCGGCAGGCCGAGCTTGCGGTGGTCCCAGCTGCGCAGCCGGTCGGCCACCACACGGATCGCGACCCGCTTGTGCAGCATCTGCTCGACGAAAGGGCGGACCTCTTCGCTGTAGGGACCGGTGTAGCGCTCCCACACGCTGACGCCCACCGCGTACAGCCGGTCCGGATCGTCGATGATCTCGGCGTGGCCTTCGATGGAGACGCCGCGCAGGGTGTCGTAGGTTTCGCCCGCTTCGATCATGCAGGTGACGCGCGGGTCGCGGCGCAGGTTGACGGCCTTCTGTGACTTGGCCTTGGTTTCGAACCACAGCTCGCCGTCGATCAGCCCGTACCACATGGCGATCAAATGCGGCGTGCCCTTCGGGCCGATGGTGGCGAGGGTCGCGATGCGGCTGCGCGTCAGGAAATCGGTGACCTCGGTGTCGGACATCACGATCTGTGCCCGTTGGTTTGCTCCCATGGGCCAACTGTAGTGAGTGCCACTAGAACCTGTTACAGGCGCTTGTGTATCGCTTCCGCGGCGGCGACCAGGTCGGCAGCCCAACGCGCGCCGGGTCGCCTGCCCATGCGATCGATGGGGCCCGATACGGATACCGCCGCAATCACAGTGCCTGCCGCGTCGCGCACCGGAGCGGAGACGCTCGCGACGCCGCTGGCGCGTTCGGCAGCGCTCTGAGCCCAGCCACGCTTGCGTACCTCGGCCAGCGCGCGCTCGCCGAATACCGCGTCGGCGAGAATCGTGCGTTGCAGTTCCGAATCGGCCCACGTGAGCAACACCTTGGCCGCGGATCCCGCGGTGAGTGGCAGCCGGGAGCCGATCGGGACGGTATCGCGCAGGCCGACGGTCGGCTCGAGTGCGGCGACGCAGACCCTCGCATTGCCGTCGCGGCAGTAGATCTGCACGCTTTCGCCGGTGATCTCGCGCAGCCGGGGCAGAATTGCCGCCGCGGCCTCGTGCAGCGGATCGGAGGCGCCCGTGGCGAGCTCGGCAAGTGCGGGGCCGGGGCGCCACAGGCCGTTGTTGTCGCGGGCCAGCAGGCGGTGTACCTCGAGGCCGACGGCCAGGCGGTGGGCGGTCGCGCGTGGCAGGCCGGTGCGGGTGCAGAGGTCGTTGAGACCGCAAGGATGCTCCACGACGGCGTACAACACCGACACCGCTTTGTCGAGGACGCCGATACCGCTATGCTGTCTCATAGAACGATACTAGCGTCTCGGATAGTGAGATTGCCAATGCTGGTGGATTCCGGTGTCGGCCGCTCGCGGATATCCGGTCGGCGCTATCTGCAAACTTTTATGCAACCGGCGCCGCGCTCTCAGCCCAGATCGCGGACCGGATGCTCGTCGGAAAGGGTGATCCATAATGGCCGACCGCGCACGCACGCTGGCCGAGAAGGTATGGGAACAACACGTCGTCGCTCGCGGCGAGGGCGAAGGCGCTTCGCGTGAGCCGGATCTGATCTACATCGATCTGCATCTCGTGCATGAGGTGACCAGTCCGCAGGCCTTCGACGGGCTCCGCGCGGCCGGTCGGCCGGTGCGCAGGCCCGATCTGACCATCGCGACCGAGGATCACAACGTCCCGACGACCGACATCGATAAGCCGATCGCCGACCCGATTTCGCGCACCCAGGTGGAAACGCTGCGACGTAATTGCGCGGAATTCGGTGTGCGACTGCATCGGATGGGTGATCTGGATCAGGGCATCGTGCACGTCGTAGGGCCGCAGCTGGGTCTGACCCAGCCCGGCACCACCGTGGTGTGCGGCGATAGCCATACCTCCACGCACGGCGCATTCGGCGCGCTGGCAATGGGTATCGGTACCAGCGAGGTCGAACACGTCCTTGCTACCCAGACGCTCTCGCTGCGCCCATTCAAGACCATGGCGATCACCGTCGACGGGCAATTGCCGGACGGTGTCACTAGTAAGGACCTGATTCTCGCCGTCATTGCCGAGATCGGCACCGGCGGCGGTCAGGGCTACGTGCTCGAGTATCGCGGCGATGCGATCCGCGCCATGTCGATGGAAGCGCGAATGACCATCTGCAACATGTCCATCGAGGCGGGCGCAAGGGCCGGCATGATCGCGCCGGATGAAACAACCTACGAATTCCTGAAGGGCCGCCCGCACGCGCCGCAGGGAGCCGACTGGGATGCCGCAGTGGCCGCCTGGGATGGGCTTCGGACCGATGAGGGCGCGACTTTCGATGCCGAGGTTCACATCGACGCGAATGCACTGACGCCGTTCGTCACCTGGGGCACCAACCCAGGACAGGGTTCGCCGCTGGGGGATGTCGTGCCCGATCCGGCGCGGATTGCCGATGAGACGGCTCGCGAGTCCGCGGAGAAAGCGTTGCGATACATGGATTTGGAGCCGGGAACTCCACTTCGGGAGGTGGCGATCGACACGGTATTCGTCGGTTCGTGCACCAACGGGCGCATCGAGGATTTGCGTTCGGTGGCCGCGATTTTGAAGGGACGCAAGGTCGCCGATGGTGTCCGAATGTTGGTTGTACCGGGCTCGATGCGAGTTCGCGCGCAAGCGGAAAAAGAAGGACTGGGCGAGATTTTCACCGCGGCGGGCGCCGAATGGCGTCAAGCCGGTTGCTCTATGTGCTTGGGAATGAATCCGGATCAGCTGGAACCGGGGCAGCGTTGCGCGTCGACATCGAACCGCAACTTCGAGGGTAGGCAGGGCAAAGGTGGCCGCACGCACCTGGTTTCTCCGCTCGTAGCGGCCGCGACGGCAGTCCGAGGCACCCTCGCGGCGCCCGCGGACCTGAACTGACCTACCGCGGGGAAGTTCCCGCACAAGCTGTTCCGAATCCCATCGCGTCGGTTCGAATCAATACCGATGGCAGTCCAAATCGCCTTATGACCCAGGAGAATCAAGTAATGGAAGCCTTCACCGTGCACAAGGGGATCGGTGTCCCGCTGCGCCGTTCCAATGTCGACACAGATCAGATCATTCCGGCTGTGTATCTGAAGCGTGTGACCCGAACGGGATTCGAGGACGGCTTGTTCGCCGCATGGCGATCTGACTCGGACTTCATTCTCAACACTGAGCCCTACAACCGTGGCAGTGTGTTGGTGGCCGGACCGGATTTCGGTACCGGATCCTCACGTGAGCATGCCGTTTGGGCCCTGTCGGACTTCGGTTTTCGGGTTGTCATCTCCGCACGCTTCGCGGACATCTTCCGTGGTAATGCGGGCAAGGGTGGGCTTCTTGCCGCGCAGATGTCACAGAACGATGTCGAAATGCTCTGGAAGTTGCTCGAGGAACAGCCCGGGCTGGAATTGGTTGTAGACCTCGAAGCGCGCACGGTGACAGCCGGAACCGCTGTGTTGCCGTTTGATATTGATGACTACACCAGGTGGCGTCTGCTGGAAGGTTTGGACGACATCGGGCTCACGCTACGGCGCAGTGACGCCATCGACGAGTTCGAAAAGGCAAGGCCAAGTTGGAAACCCGCCACCCTTCCAGCGCATATTTCGCAAGCGTAATCACCCAGCGTAGATAGCTGTGCACCCCTTGGAGTGGTAGCTGGACGTGTGCTAAACCACATGAATTTTGGCGTGGCACATAGACTCTTGTCCAAACTGGGTTTACCGTGGTACCTAGTCGGTCCGACGACGGGCCATTAGTCTGCGGAGGATTCAATGAACAAGGCGGAACTGATCGACGTTCTGACCGAAAAGTTGGGTACGGACAGGCGCACGGCCACCGCGGCAGTCGAGCACGTGGTCGACACCATCGTGCGCGCGGTGCACAAGGGTCAGAGCGTCACAATCACCGGATTCGGTGTGTTCGAACAGCGTAAGCGTGCGGCTCGGGTTGCGCGGAATCCGCGCACCGGTGAAACCGTCAAGGTGAAGCCCACTTCGGTGCCCGCATTCCGGCCGGGCGCTCAATTCAAGGCAGTGATTGCCGGTAAGCAGAAGCTCACCGCAAGCGGTCCCGCCGTGAAGCGCGGCGCGAATGCGCCGGTGGCAGCGACGAAGACGGCGGCGAAGAAGGCCGCCAAGAAGGCGGCCGCGAAGAAGGCCGCCGCCAAGAAGACGGCTCCAGCGAAGAAGGCGCCCGCCAAGAAGGCCCCGGCGAAGACCACGGCCCGTAAGGCGCCCGCGACCAAGGCGGCAGTGCGGAAGGCTCCCGCGAAGGCCGCAGCGGTCAAGAAGGCCCCAGCCAAGAAGGCGCCTGCGAAGAAGGTGACGGCGGCCAAGAAGACCACTGCGGCCAAGAAGACCACGGCAGCGAAGAAGGCCCCCGCCAAGAAGACCACAGCGAAGAAGGCTCCCGCCCGTCGCGGGCGCTGACGCGGAGGTGTGGCGTCGTCAAACGACGCTGTGCTGCCCGGTGATTGGGCGTTGACGGCCCGATCGCTCTCTCCTACCGGCTCGAAACGGCCCCGGGGTTCGCCCCCGGGGCCATTTCGGTGCTTCGCGCGGTCCGTCTGCTGCCGTGGCGCTCAACACCGTCAGGATTTGACGACGGCGCCCGAGAGCGAGCGGTCGAGATGGTCGGCGGCAACCAGCTTTCCAGCCGCGAACGACAGCACCCATACGCTGCCTTTGCGGTTGCGCGCGGACGGCAGTGTGATGCCGTCGCGCTGTGCCCACCAGCCGAGCAGGTCGGGAATTACCTTGCCCTGACTGCACAGCACCGGCACCGAACGATCCGATACGAGCTCGCGTACGCGCTTATGGGCGGCGTCCGGCGCTGCGGCATAACCATTTTCGGAGAACAGCGGCTCGAGGACGATGTCCGCGCCGAGTTTCTGTGCCAACGGCATCACCGTCTGGACACAGCGCGAAGGCGGAGCGGAGTAGATCTCGGATGCGCCGAATGCCAATAGATTTGGCACCAGGGCCTGCGCCTGGTGCTGTCCGGCCCGCTCCAGCGGGCGTTCGTCGTCCGGGCCGTTGAATCGGTCCCTGCGGCCCGCCTTCGAGTGCCGTACCAGCAGCAATGAGCCGGTGTCAGCGGGCAGCCTGGTAAACGCGCGTACCACCTGCCGGTCCATGGGGTAGGACAATTGGTCCATCACTCGGTCGAGCGGGTACCAGTTCAGTAGGTCGACCTCGGAATTGGCGGCGAATTCACCACCGGCGACCTCGGCGGCCCAATAGTCGACGCGCTTCAGTTTCCGGTGTCCTGGAACCGGATACGTCACATGGCCGAGATAGCGGCCGAGGCGGCAGTCCAGGCCGGTCTCTTCCCGCACCTCGCGCACTGCGGCCAGCACCGGTGTTTCGCCAGGGTCGAGTTTGCCCTTGGGCAGCGACCAATCCTGATACTTAGGGCGATGGACGACGGCGATCTCGATGACGCCCGAATCCGCGGACGAACGTCGCCATAACACCGCCCCGGCGGCGTGAATGTTCGCTGTTACCCGGGGATCCCAGATCGGGCCCCCATCCATCTCGTATCCCGTAGCCCCGGTCACGGCTGGTCCGGCCTCCGCAGTCGCATGAGGAACTGTTGGTGGTCTCTAACCTGTTCGCCGTCCCTGCCCGTCTGTTCCGGCCAGGCGTGCCAACTGCCATCGGCCTGTAGAACCCAGCAGCGGGTCATCGGATCCAGAGCGGAATCGAATACCCCGCTCATTTGCTCGGTGAGTCGTGGATCCTTCACCTGGGCCATGACTTCCACGCGGCGGTCGAGGTTGCGGTGCATCATGTCGGCACTGCCGATCCAGTACTGATCCTGCGCCTGAAAGTGCATGATTCGCGAATGTTCCAGGAAGCGGCCGAGAATCGAGCGAACCTCGATATTATCGCTCATCCCTGGAACGCCGGGGCGCAGCCCGCAGATACCGCGCACCACGATCTGGACCGGTACGCCGGCTTGGGAGGCGCGATAGAGCGCGTCGATGATCTGCTCATCGACAATTGCATTGGCTTTCAGTCGAATTCGGGCAGGGACGCCTTGCTGGGCGAGCTCGGTTTCGCGTTGGATTCGTTCGATGATTCCGGCGCGAACCCCCTGCGGCGCCACAAGTAAGTTGCGGTAGTTGGCTTTTCGTGAGTAACCGGTCAGCGAATTGAACAAATCGGTCAGATCGGCGCCGATTTCCGGTGCGGCGGTGAGTAATCCGACGTCCTCGTACAGGCGCGCGGTCTTCGGGTTGTAGTTGCCGGTGCCGATGTGGCAATAGCGGCGGATGGTGGCGCCCTCACGCCGCACCACCAGGCAGGTCTTGCAGTGGGTCTTGAGGCCGATGAGGCCGTACACGACGTGCACGCCGGCCTGTTCCAGCGCGCGCGCCCATTTGATGTTGGCCTGCTCGTCGAAGCGTGCCTTGATCTCGACCAGCGCGACGACCTGTTTGCCCGCCTCCGCGGCATCGATGAGCGCGTTCACGATGGGGGAGTCGCCGGAGGTGCGGTACAGGGTCTGCTTGATCGCCAGCACCTGCGGGTCGGCGGCGGCCTGCTCGATGAACCGCTGCACGCTGGTGGAGAACGAGTCGTAGGGGTGGTGCACCAGCACGTCACCCTCTCGCAGCGCCGCGAAGACATTGCGCGGGGTCTCCCGCTCGCCGAAGGCGGCAGGGGTGGCCGGGACATACGGTGCGTCCTTGAGGTTCGGCCGATCGACGCCATACACCTGCCACAGGCACGACAGGTCGAGCAGGCCGGGCACCTGGATGACATCGCCCGCGTCGACTTCGAGCTCCCGCAACAGCAGATCGAGCATGTGCTCGGTCATATCGTCGGAAACCTCCAGCCGCACCGGCGAACCGAAGCGCCGCCGCGCGAGTTCGCGCTCCAGGGCCTGCAGCAGGTCCTCATCGCGATCCTCATCGACCTCGAAGTCGGCGTTGCGGGTGATCCGGAACGCGTGGTGCTCGACCACCTTCATACCGGGGAACAGCTGGTCGAGATGGGCCGCGATCAGCTCCTCCATCGGCAGGAACGCCGCGATCGGAGTGCCGGAGTCGGTGCGCCGTACACGGACGAACCGGTCGACGTTATCGGGCACCTTAACCCTGGCGAAGTGTTCGCCGCCGGTGGCGGAATCCTTCACCGTCACCGCGAGATTCAGGCTCAGGCCGCTGATGTACGGGAACGGGTGGGCGGGGTCGACCGCGAGCGGGGTGAGTACCGGGAAGACCTGATCCTGGAAATGTCCCGAAAGACGCTGGCGCTCATCATCGTCCAGATCGTTCCAGTCGATGATGTCGATGCCCTCGCTGGTCAGCGTGGGCAGCACGGAATCGAGGAAGACCCGGGCATGCCGATCGGCGATCTCCTGGGCCCGTGCCGCGATGAGCTCCAATTGTTCGGTGGGCGAGCGGCCATCCGCCGAACGCACCGACAGCCCGGTCTCGGCGCGGCGCTTCAGGCCGGCGACGCGAACCATGTAGAACTCGTCGAGATTCGACGCGAAGATCGCCAAGAATTTCGCGCGCTCCAGCAACGGCAGCGACTCGTCCTCGGCGAGGGCCAGCACCCTGGCGTTGAAGTCGAGCCAGCTCAGTTCGCGGTTCAGGTAGCGATCGCGTGGCAACCGCTCCATCGTGGACTCTTCCGGCAGCGGTGTCGCGGCGGGCGGTGGCGTGGGAAGTAACTTCTGGTCGCCGACGCTCGGCTCCGACATGCGCGATGCGCGCTGATATACGGTTCGCTCGCTTCGCTCACTCACGCCGAATATCATCCCTTACCCAGTCGGCTGTGCGCAGGTCGACACCACGATTGACGTGAGTATCACGTCGAGTGTGGCGACTATTTAGCATACGTTCGGAACGTGCTCATGAACACGTTCGGGCCACCCGATGTCGTGCAGCACAGCTCGGGTGGAATCACCGGCGCCGAGGGTGACGGCACAGCTCAGATCGGCCGCGGTGTCGACATCCAATCGCAGCCCCGGCCAGATCCCGGTCAAATCAACCGCGCCCGAGGCGATATGCCTGCGCGCGGAGTCGGGTCCGAATCGGGGATCAAGCGGTGCGGTGGTGTCTCGGACAAATAGCGCGGCGGTACCGCTACCGGCGTGGTCGACCACAACCGAACGTCGTCCGAGCGGTGCGGTGGCCAGCATGTCCGACAGTTCCTCCGGGCGCAGCGCGGGCAGATCCGCCTGCAAAGCCAGCAGTTCGATCGGGCCGTGCCGCTCACGCAGGGCCGTGGCAGCGGAGGTCAGGGCGGTATTGAGGCCATCCGGGGCGGCGGGGTCGACCCGGCCGCGATACGGCTCCGGATGCACTGTGGTGCCGAGCGTGTGAGCCAGGTTTGTGACCGTCGGATCGGGGGTGACCACGGTGACCGACGCGATCTGCGGCACCGCGACAGCGGCGGTCACAGTATCGGCGAGCATGGCAAGCACCAGCCGCGCCCGATGCTCCGGGCGCAGCCGGTCGGCCAGGCGGCTCTTGGCCGTATCGAGGTTCTTCACCGCGATGACGGCGTGCACGGCGTGCGGACGCATGCGTCAATCCTTCCTTAAACACACCGGATCCGGGGTATCGGGTGCGGTGCCCATCCGGGATGGCATATTGGGCTGATGACGAGGGCGGCAGTAATGGGAGCGGGATCATGGGGGACCGCATTCGCGAAGGTGTTGGCGGAAGCGGGAACCGACGTCACGATCTGGGCCAGGCGGCCCGAGGTGGCCGAAGCATTGACGACCGACCATCGCAATCCGTTCTACCTGCCCGATGTGCAACTGCCCCCGGTGACGGCTACCCATGATCCCGCACGGGCCATCGATGGCGCCGAAATCGTGGTACTCGCGGTGCCGTCGCAGTCGCTGCGCGGAAATCTCGAACAATGGAACGACGCCATCGGCACGGCGCTGTCCGATCACAACGCGACGTTGTTGAGTGTGGCCAAGGGGATCGAGACCGGAACCCTCCTGCGAATGAGCGAGGTGATCGCTCAGGTCAGCGGCGCCGACGAGAGCCGAATCGCGGTGTTGTCGGGTCCGAACCTGGCCGGGGAGGTCGCCGCACGTCAGCCCGCGGCGACCGTGATCGCCTGCACCGACGCCGCGCGTGCGGTCGCGGTGCAGCAGGCCAGCGCGACCGGATACTTCCGGCCCTACACCAACACCGATGTGATCGGGTGCGAGATCGGCGGTGCGTGCAAGAACGTCATCGCACTGGCGTGCGGGATCGCGGCGGGAATGGGCTTGGGCGACAACTCGATCGCCAGCCTGATCACCCGTGGACTGGCCGAGATCATTCGGCTCGGTGTCGCGCTCGGCGCCCAGCCGGTCACCCTCGCGGGTCTGGCCGGCGTCGGTGACCTGGTGGCGACGTGCACGTCGCCACTGTCACGCAATCGGTCCTTCGGGTATGTCCTCGGCGCGGGCGGGTCGATGGAGTCCGCCCAGGATGCCACTCATGGGCAGGTCGCCGAGGGTGTGAAATCCTGCACATCCATTCGTGCGCTGGCCGCCGCGCACGATGTGGAGATGCCGCTGACCGACGGGGTACATCAGGTGTGCCACGAAGGCGTTTCGGTCAGTGCGGCGGTCGGCACGTTGCTCGGTCGCCGGATCAAACCGGAATAATCCATGCCTGGCCGCGATAGGCACGTAGCGCCCTGACCTCGAAGGTGTCCAGGGCAGAAGGTTAGGGAAACCGTTACAACGGGTACGGTTCGGTTCATGACGAACCGGATCAGGGTGGCTGTGGTGTTCGGCGGGCGCAGCAACGAGCACGCCGTGTCGTGTGTGTCGGCCGGCAGCGTGCTGCGCAACCTGGATCCGGAACGGTACGAGGCGGTTCCTATCGGCATAACCCGCGAGGGCAGCTGGGTGCTCGGCTCGTCCGATATCGCGGCGCTCGGATTCCAGGGGAATTCCGAGGGCGATACGGCGCTGCCGTCGGTGGACAGCGCGGGCACCGCGCTGGTACTGGCCGCCGACCCGAGCCGGTCCGGTGCGCTGGTGGCGCTCGACGATCCCGGTGCCGCATTGGGTTCGGTCGATGTGGTTTTCCCGGTCCTGCATGGTCCTTTCGGTGAGGACGGCACGCTGCAGGGCATGCTCGAGCTGACCGGTATTCCGTACGTGGGACCGGGCGTGCTGGCCAGCGCGGCGGGTATGGACAAGGAATTCACGAAGAAGCTGCTCGCGGCGGAAGGACTGCCGATCGGCCTTCAGGTGGTGTTGCGGCCGGGAACCAGCACGGTGAGTGAGGACGACCGGGTGCGGCTGGGGTTGCCCGCGTTCGTCAAGCCCGCGCGCGGTGGCTCCTCTATCGGAATTACCAAGATCACCAATTGGAGTGAGCTGGACACGGCCATCGCGGCGGCCCGCGCGCATGATCCGAAGGTGATCGTGGAGGCAGGCATCGTGGGTCGTGAAGTCGAGTGCGGTGTGCTGGAATTCCCGGATGGCCGGGTCGAGGCCAGCGTGGTTGCCGAGATCAGGATGCCTGAAACAGCGTCCGACGCCCCCGAGTTCTATGACTTCGACACCAAATATCTCGACGACGTCTGCGAATTCGACGTCCCGGCGAAGCTGGACGACGACATATCCGACCGTGTCAGGGAACTTGCCGTGCGCGCCTTCCGCGCCCTCGACTGCGAGGGCCTGGCCCGCGTCGACTTCTTCGTCACCGAGGACGGTCCGGTGATCAACGAAATCAACACCATGCCCGGCTTCACCTCGATTTCCATGTACCCACGTATGTGGGAGGCGGCTGGTGTCGATTATGCGGGTTTGGTGTCGACGCTGATCGATACGGCGATCGCGAGGGGCACCGGGCTGCGCTAGCCGATTCGTGGGGCGCGCCGGTAGTCTCGAATCATGCTCGTGGCCGTGACGATTCCGGGGTTGGCACTACTGCTTGTCGCGCTCGCCTTCACCGAGATGACGTGGCGGAAGGTGACCGGCAAGGCGTTGGTGCCCTGGATGCGTGGGACCGATCGACCGATTTCGGCGGTTGGTTTCGAGCAGTTCGACGCCGTGTTCGCGGCCGGGCGGCACCACGAATTCGCCCAGCAGCAGTCCACACTGATGCATCGAGAAAATCCCGGGGATGGTGCGCCCGGTGGGATCGATGTGGATTTGACCGCCAGTAAGGCGACGGTCCAGCATCGGGACTGAAACATGCTGCGGCAGTGGGGAAGACGTGTGCCCCGAACCGTTCTGTGGCTATCGACGGTCAGTTCGGCAGCGGACCCGGGTCGATGGCTTGCGCTGGAAGGTTCGCGGTGATGGTGTCCGAAACCTCTTGTAGGGGAGTCGGACCGGAGCCGTCGGGCACGGTCAGGGCGATGTAGGTTTCGCGGTCGACGGCGAACCAGGTGCTCGCCTTGCTTGCCGGATCTCTGGCCTCGAACCATTGGACGCCGTTCACGATTTGCAGCGCGGAGGCGCGATTGAATTCCAGCGGGCGGTCCAGGCCGCAGCGCAGCACGATCGGGTCGCCGCCGTCGGCGTGCTGCCAGGCGCGGGTGGCGGGCGGGGTGGGCTCGACGAGTTGGGACTTCGTGTAGTCGCCGAGGTCGGCGGGCAGTGCCGGGAGCAGGGCGGTGCAGGCCGGACCGGTCGCGGCTGGTGCGGGCACCGGGCCGAGTACCAGGGGTTCTCGTTCGGTAGGGGCTCGGTGCGCGAGGATCGCGGCAACTAGTACGGCCACGATCAGGACTACCGGCAAGGCGACCGCCGTGGCGATGAGTGCCGGTGAATAGCTGCTGGACGGGGCGGCGGATTCGGCGGAGCTCGCTTCGGTGTCGCCGCCGGTCGACGCGGAATCTGCGGCGGCCTGCGCTGAGGTGCCCTCCGATGAATCGGGCTTCGATGAATCGGGCTCCGACGAATCTGCCGCCATCTTTACCGGTCCTTCCAGGTCGGGTCGGTGCCAGTCGGCGTGCCGCGGCTTGTCTGTCGCGGGTGCTACGCACCGGCCCAGTAGTACTCGATTGCCCTGGTAAGAGTACCGTCGTGGCGATTCCAGCCAGCACGACGTCGGGAAGGGCCGGTCATCAGCGAGAGTACGGGGCCCAAGACGGTGGGTGAGCTGGGGGAGTTCGCGCTCATCGAGCGAATCAACGCCGGCCGGGTGCAGGCGGCGGGGGTGCTACTCGGTCCAGGAGATGATGCCGCATTAGTGGCGGCTCCGGATGGTCGTTTCGTGGTGACCACCGACATGCTGGTGCAGGGTCGGCATTTCCGGATCGACTGGTCGAGTCCACACGACATCGGGCGCAAGGCCATCGCGCAGAACGCCGCCGATGTGGTGGCGATGGGTGCGGTGCCGACCGCGTTCGTGGTCGCGCTCGGTTGCCCGGCCGATACCCCGATCGATGTGGTTGACGGGTTGAGCGCTGGAATGTGGGCCGAAGCCGCTCGAGCGGGTGGTTCTATCGCGGGCGGTGACCTGGTTCGCAGCCCGGAGATCGTTATTTCGGTGACAGCCTTCGGTGATCTGCGCGGCCGGGCGCCGATCACCAGAGCGGGTGCGCGAGTGGGCGATACGGTGGCGGTCGCGGGGCGTCTCGGCTGGTCCGCGGCGGGACTGGAGGTGCTCTCCTCCGGTATCGAGCGTTCCGATGCGTACACGGATGTGCTTGCGGCCCACCGGTTTCCGCAGCCGCCATACGCGTCGGTGCTGGACCACCTGGTCGACTCTTCCGCGATAACCGCGCCGGCCGGTCCGGTAGAAGTGCCGACCGCGCTCACCGATGTCTCCGACGGTCTGCTCGCCGATCTCGGCCATATCGCCGAGGCGTCCGGTGTCGGCATCGATCTCTCCCGCGCGGCATTGCGCGACCCGGCATTGGAGACGGTCGCCGAACACCTGGATACCGATGCGGCGCAATGGATTCTGACCGGCGGCGAGGACCACGCGTTCGCCGCGACCTGGCCGCCGGAGGCGAATCTGCCTGTGGGCTGGGTACCGATCGGCCGGGTGCGGGCAGGTCACGGCGTTACGGTGGACGGCGTCCGGCGTCCGGGGCGCGGCGGCTGGGAATCGTTCGGTGGGGCGGACTCGGTGGCCGGGCCGGAGACCCGATAGGTTGTCCGGTCATGGGCGCGAAACCATTGACGGAAATCATGGATCCTGGTTGGGCGAAAGCTCTGGAGCCGGTTGCGGAACAGATCTCGGTCATGGGTGATTTCCTGCGCGCGGAGAACGCCGCCGGCCGCGGTTACCTACCGGCCGGTGAGAACGTGCTGCGTGCTTTCCAGCGTCCGTTCGACGCGGTGCGGGTGCTGGTCGTCGGCCAGGATCCGTACCCGACGCCCGGGCACGCGATGGGACTGAGTTTCTCTGTCGCGCCCGATGTTTCGCCGGTCCCGCGCAGTCTCGCCAATATCTTCAGCGAATACAACAAGGACCTCGGGCACCCGACACCGTCGTGTGGCGACCTGAGCCCCTGGTCGGATCAGGGTGTGCTGATGCTGAACCGAGTTCTGACCGTTACGCCTCGGGAGCCCGCCTCGCATCGCGGCAAAGGCTGGGAAGCGGTGACAGAGCAGGCAATTCGTGCGCTTGTCGCACGGGACGAGCCGCTGGTCGCCATTCTGTGGGGTAAAGACGCGTCGACCTTGAAGCCCACGCTGTCCGCGGCGGAGGTGCCCTTCATCGAGTCCGTGCATCCGTCGCCGCTATCGGCGTCGCGCGGTTTCTTCGGCTCTCGTCCGTTCTCCCGGGTGAACGAACTGCTGGACGAACTCGGCGCCGAGCCGGTGGACTGGCGCCTGCCCTGAACGCTCGACCCCCATCAAGAATAGAGAATCACATGAGGAGCACTATGCACAACAAGACTGTTCGCGGCGCTCTGCGCGGCACCATCGCCACGCTGGCCCTGTGTGCCGCGCTGGCAGGCGGCGCGACCGTCGCCGGGGCGGCACCGCTGCCGCTCGAGCCCGCCACCGAGTCGTCCTCGGCTCCGGTTGCCGAGGAATTCACCTCCACCGGGTCCTCCACCATTTCCGCCTCGGTCAACGCCAAGATCGCGTGCCTGGCGATGAGGTTGTCGCTGTCGTGCTGACAGCCGATTCGTGAGCCTCGCGCAGCCGCCGCGTTGCGCTGTGCGATCCTCAGATCGTGAGTAATGCGAACAATCTTCTCGATCCGGTCAGGCTCCGGTTGGTTGGTTCAGGTGGGGTCGTACTGGTCGCCGACCAGTACGGTCCCATCGACGGCCCGCTCGTGGTGTTCCTGCACGGGGGTGGGCAGACCCGGCACTCGTGGAAGCAGACGGGCGCGAAGCTGGCTGCCGCCGGGATGCGGGTGGTCACCGTGGACGCACGCGGTCACGGTGACAGCCAGTGGGCGCCCGATGCCGACTACCGGCGCGAGACCATGGTCGATGATCTGGTGTCGGTGTTGGAGCAGCTCGGCGCCCCCGCGGTCGTGGTCGGCGCTAGCATGGGCGGGATCACCGGGCTGCTCACCACCACCGTCGACGGTGGTGAGGCTATTCGCGCACTCGTGCTCGTCGATATCGTCGCCCGGCCCGAGTCCGAGGGTGTCGCGCGGGTCATCGACTTCCTCGGCAAACATCGCGACGGTTTCGACACCGTCGACCAGGCCGCCGACGCGGTCGCCGAATACATGCCGCATCGGCCCCGGCCCAAGAGTTCCGACGGCCTGCTGCGGAATCTGCGGGAACGAGACGGACGCTGGTACTGGCATTGGGATCCCAGCATGCTCGCCAATGGTGTCGAGGACCCGACGGATAAGGCCGATCAGCTAGAGGCCGCCGCACGTAAGTTGACGATCCCCGTCCTGCTGGTGCGCGGTACCAAATCCGATGTGGTGAGCGCCGAGGGGGCCGCCGCGTTCCTGGAGCTGGTGCCGCACGCCGAGCTCGTCGAGATCGGCGGAGCGGCCCATACAGCGGCCGGTGACGACAACGATTCCTTCACCGACGCGGTGGCACGATTCGTACTGGAGACCCGGTCGCGGTGACAGCGGGCCGTGGATCGGTCATGTGTAGTCGGGTCGGCGCTTCTCGACGAAGGCGTTGACACCCTCGATGCCCGCAGCACTGTCAACGGCGGCGGTGATCGCATCGCGTTCGTGATCGAGTTGATCGCTGAGCGTCGACGAAATCGACTGCGCCAGTAGCGATTTGATGCTCGCGTAGGTGGATCGTGGTCCGGTGGCGAGGGTTCGGGCGAGTTCGCCCGCCTCGGCTCGCACCTCGTCATCGGCGACCAGCCTGCTGAGAATTCCGAGCCGCACCGCCTCATCGGCATCGAGAACGGTGTCGGTGAGCAGGATTTCACGAGCGCGGCCGATGCCGACCAGACGCGGTAGCGTCCACGACATCCCACCGTCCGGGCTCAGTCCGATTCCCGGATATGCCGGACGTAGTTTGGTAGCCGGGCCGCCGATAGCGATATCCGCCGTGCAGACCAGGCTCATGCCCGCGCCCGCCGCCCAGCCTCGCACCGCCGCGATGACCGGCACCGTGGTCGCGTCCAGTGCGCGCACGAAATCGTGCAGATCTGTTGCGAGACTGTGGATATGTGCGGCGCGGTCCTCAGCGGCCGCGAAACCGCGCACGTTGCCTCCCGCGCAGAAGTTGGCGCCCGTACCCGTCAGCAGCACCGCGCCCACCTCGGGGCCGAGTGCCCGCAGCGCTGCCGCCCCGGCGTTGATGCCCGCGAAATCCATCGAGGTGCCGTTGGCCGCGGTGGCGATGATGATCTGCAGTACACCATCGACGATGGTGACGTACTCGGTCTGCTCGGTGGAGGTCATGGTCATTCACCCTATCGCGCCCCCGACGCGGATGAACCGTGGCGGCGACGACTACCGAGAGGTCAAGTGCCGCCGACGGACTCACAGGTGTGCGCGGTCCGGGGATCGCACCATTCTGATTTCCATCGCGGGAGTGAATGCTTCGACTCGGCGGGTGCCATCGGGTTCGAACCCATATTTGCGATAGAAGGCCCGCGCGCGCGGGTTTTCCTCGAACACCCATAGCGAATATGCCTGCGCGGGATCCAGAGCGGCGCGCATGAGCTCATGTGCGACACCCGTGCCGTACCAGGACTCGCGCACGTACATGGCGCTGAGCTCCATCGGTGTCGCAGGTTGCTGGTCACGGGTCGGACCCGAACCGGCGAAGCCGATCACGCTGTCATCGACGAGCGCCACGAAGGTGTGTCCCGAGTTTTCGACCCGAAGCCGTTCCCACTGCTGGGCCCGTCGTTCGACGTCGAAGGCGGCGAGCACGTGGGCGGGCACGAGATCCCGATATGCTTCGCGCCAGCAGGCGATATGACACTCGGCGAGGCTGTGGGTGTGCTCGGCGGCGAGTGGGGAGATGCGCCACGGATTCGGATTCATCTCGACCATATCTATGACAACGCCCCGGAACACCCAAAGGGTGCCGGGGCGTGCGTCGGTTGTGGTGCGGCCTAATCAGCCGCGAGCAACCTTGCCTGCCTTCAAGCAGGAGGTGCACACGTTCATGCGGCGGGTGTTACCCGGCGCAACCTGGGCGCGAACGGTCTGGATGTTCGGGTTCCAGCGACGGTTGGTACGCCGGTGCGAGTGCGAGACCGACTTCCCGAAGCCGGGGCCCTTGGCGCAGACGTCGCAGACGGCAGCCATAGTCGCGAACTCCTTCATGTCATGGTGTGGACCGCTGCTTTGCGGCAGCAGGCCCGGAAACAAGGTCTTATGCCCTGCCGACTGATGTCGGCCAGCGCAAACCGGTCGACGGCCGCGCGAGGCAACCCTGCAAGGTTAACCGCCGGGTCCCCGATCCGCCAAACCGGGTCCGTTCGCGGATACGTGACGCGGACCAGCGAACCTCGGCCGGCGTAGTGATCCACCAGGCCCGAATCGACTGTCGCCCACGCCCGCTAACCTGGCGGACGGTAGTGGTGCGCGACGGTACGAATGGACGCGGAAAGAGGTGGCGGTGCCCGGGAGTGCGGGACATGACGAGCGATAGCCGGACTTTCGTCCGCCCGAGCGCTCTGGACGGTGCGGCGCTGCTGCGCTGGGGCCGCGCCTGCCTCGAGGGGCTGGAACGCAGGCGCGAGGAGATCAACACGCTCAATGTCTTCCCGATCGCGGACGCCGATACCGGAACCAACATGCTGGCGACCATGCGCGCGGCGATGCAGGCCGCGGAGACGGTACGGATTGCCACGACCGGTGAGCCTTCCGTGAGCAAGCTATCGGCGCATGATGTCGCCGCCGCGATGTCGCGGGGCGCGACGCTCGGCGCCCGTGGCAACTCCGGGATCATTCTGTCGCAGGTATTGCGCGGTATCGCGGAAGCGGTGATCGGCGGACCACTGACCGGGCCCACCCTGCGTCACGCGTTGGCCAGGGCGTCGGCCCTGGTGCGCGAAGGGCTCAGTGTGCCGGTCGAGGGGACCATACTGACTGTCCTGGATCGTGCGGCGGATTGCGCGGGCGCCTGCCCGGATCTGTCGCTGGCGGAGGTGGCGGTGGCGGCTGCCGAAGGCGCCGCGAAGGCGCTGGGCGATACCCCGGCGCAACTCGGAGTCCTGCGTGCGGCGGGGGTGGTGGACGCGGGAGCGCGCGGGTTGGTGGTGCTGCTGGACAGCCTGGTTTCGGTCACTCTGGGGCAGACACCCGAACGGCCCGCGTATGTGCGTGACACCGACACCTTGCCGACTCGATCGCAATCCCCGATCGTGTCCGCCGCGCCCGGCCATCAGGTGGAATCCGCACCCCATTTCGAAGTGATGTACCTGCTGGAGCACACCGATGGCCTGCGCGTTACCCGGTTGCGAGACACCCTGGCCGAACTGGGGGATTCGGTGGTCGTTGTCGGTGACGGCACCGGATCCTGGTCGGCCCATGTGCACTGTGTCGACGCGGGCGCAGCGGTGGAGGCCGGGCTGGCCGCCGGAACGTTGAGTGATATTCGAATCGAGAGCTTCGTGGTCACCGCGCGTCCAGACTCGATCCACCCGGACGCCTACACCGATGCGCACACAAAATCCGTCGAGCAGACCCGATCCCTCACACCGAAGGTGGGCGTCGCGCGTGCCTATTCGGCTGGACAGACCGGTTCGGCGGTAGTCGCCGCCGAAGCGGTGGCGGGCACCTCGCTCTCGGAGGACGCCGCGGATCGTCCCGCGGATCGCGGGGTGCTGGCCGTTGCGGCGGGCGCGGGCGCCGCGGCGTTGTTCGAAGCGGCGGGAGCGGTCGTGCTCGGTGGTGATGACGCGGTGTCGAGTGCCGCGCTGCTGGCCGCTATCCGGCAACTGCCCCATCGGGAGGTGCTGGTGCTGCCCAATGGCGCGCTGCCCGCGCATGAACTGGTCGCCGTCGGTGTCGCGGCTCGTGACGCGAACCGCGACGTCCTGTTGCTGCCCAGCGGATCCATGGTGCAGGGCCTGGCGGCGCTGGCCGTGCACGATCGCGGACGGATCGCCGTCGACGACGGCTTCGCGATGTCGGAGGCGGCGGCGGCCACCCGATGGGGTTCGCTGCGCGCCGCCACCGAGCGCGCGCTCACCATGGTCGGTACCTGCGAACCCGGTGACGGGCTCGGATTGGTCGGCAACGATGTGGTAGTTATCGACCGGGATGTGCGGACGGCGGGACTGACCCTGCTGGATCGAATGCTGGGTTTCGGTGGCGAATTGGTGACGTTGTTGATGGGTGCGACGGCGCCCGCCGGTCTGGCCGGCGAGCTGGCCGAACATATCGCGCAAGGGTTCGCGGGTGTCGAGGTCGCCGTGTATTCCGGTGGGCAGCACGGAGATCTGGTGCAGATAGGGGTGGAATAGAACCATGGCGACACTGAGCGATCGGCTCGACCACCTGCTCGGCGTGAAAGCGGCCGAGCCGCTCGCCGATGCCTTCGACATGCACACCGTCGAGGATCTGTTGCGGCACTACCCTTTGCGCTACGCCACCCAGGGGCAGCCACTTACCCAGGAGGAACCCGAGGAGGGCGCGCATATCACCGTGATCGGCCGGGTGACGAAAACCGAACTGCGGCCGATGAAGAACCGTAGGGGCCGCCTGCTGAAGGTGGTGCTCGATACCGGCTCGGCGCGTCCGATCGAGATCACCTTCTTCAACGGTGACAAGGTGAGTTACCTTGTCCACGAAGGTGTCCGGGCGATGATGTCGGGAACCGTGCACTGGTGGCGGCCGGATCGCTGGAACCTCTCGCACCCGGACTATCTGATCCTGCCGGAGAAGGGCGACGGCTCGGTCGAGAATTTGACCTCGGTGCGCGGCGGCGGTGCGCTGCGCGGTTTGGCACAGAGCGCGAAAGGTGCTGGGGGCGTGGATGTCTCGTTCTTCGAGCGGGAGTACATTCCGGTGTACCCGGCGACCGCCAAGGTGCAGAGCTGGGATCTGCTGGCCTGTATCCGGCAGGTGCTCGATCAGCTCGACCCGATGGATGACCCACTGCCGGAGCGTATTCGGGCCGATCGCGAGCTGATGCAGGTCTCCGACGCACTGCGATTGATTCACCTGCCCGAAGGCAAGTCCGATATCGAACAGGCAAGGCAGCGGCTGCGTTTCGATGAGGCGCTGGCGCTGCAACTGGTGCTGGCGCAGCGGCGTCGCGATGCCGAAGGCCGCGCCGCGAAGCCGTGCCCGCCACGGCCGGACGGTATCGCCGCTGTTTTCGATACGAGGCTGCCCTTCGAATTGACCGAGGGACAGCAGCAGGTTATCTCGGAGATCTCGGTCGACCTGTCGCGTAGCCATCCCATGCACCGCCTGCTACAGGGCGAGGTCGGGTCGGGCAAGACGATCGTCGCGCTGCACGCGATGCTGCAGGTGGTCGACGCCGGCCAGCAGTGTGCGCTGCTCGCGCCGACGGAAGTTCTTGCCGCCCAGCATTATCGGTCGCTGCGTGGGATGCTCGGCGATCTCGGTACCGCCGGTGAGCTCGGAGCCGCCGAGCAGGCCACCAAGGTGGTGCTGGTGACCGGTTCGATGTCGGCGAGCGCCAAGAAGGCGGCGCTGCTGGACGCGGTGACCGGCGAGGCGGGCATCGTCATCGGCACACACGCGCTGATTCAGGACGCGGTGGAGTTCTTCGACCTGGGCATGGTCGTCGTCGACGAGCAGCACCGATTCGGTGTCGAACAACGGGATGCGCTGCGCGCCAAGGCGAAAGCGGGCGCGAGTCCGCACCTACTTGTGATGACCGCGACGCCGATCCCGCGGACCATCGCGATGACGACCCTCGGCGATCTGGAGACCTCAACCCTCACCCAGCTGCCGCGTGGTCGTTCGCCGATCGTGTCGAAAGTTGTGCCGCGCAAACAACATCCGAAGTGGGTGGACCGCGCTTGGGAACGAATCCTGGAAGAAGTGCAGGCCGGACGCCAGGCATATGTCGTCTGCTCCCGGATCGGCACGGATGAGGAGAACGGCTCCGGCAAGGGCGGCAAGAAAGCCGCGGAGACGGAGAAGGAGGGCCCGACCACCCAGGCCGCAGTCGAGGTATTCGAGACGCTGAGCACCGGCGCGCTCGCGAGCGTCCGGGTCGGGCTGCTGCACGGCCGGCTCCCGTCGGACGAAAAAGATCAGGTGATGCGCGCTTTCAACGACGGCGATATCGATGTGCTCGTCTGCACCACCGTCGTCGAGGTCGGCGTTGATGTCCCGAACGCGACCGTAATGGTCATCCTCGACGCCGACCGTTTCGGCGTCAGCCAACTGCACCAGTTACGCGGTCGTATCGGCCGAGGCGAACACCCCGGCCTGTGCCTACTGATCACCGACGCGAATCCGGCAGGTACGGCGATGGCCCGGCTGAATGCGGTCGCGGCCACCACCGACGGCTTCGAACTCGCCGTCCTCGACCTGCGACAACGCCGGGAAGGCGACGTGCTCGGCGCGGCTCAATCCGGTACCACCAGCTCGCTGCGCCTGCTCTCGCTGCTGGATGATCTGGAAGTGATCACCGCCGCCCAGCAGCAGGCTCGCGAGCTGGTCGAATCCGATCCGGGGCTGAAGAACCATCCGGCCTTGGCCCAAATGATGCACGCCGCCGTCAACACCGATCGCCTCGAGTACCTCGCGAAGTCCTGAAGAACGCGCGAATGCGTCGGCACGGATCGCTATTGACGAATCCGCGCCGGCGCCAGGTGATCGCGGATCCGGCTATCCAGCGTTGGTGACCGGAGTATGCGGCGCGATTGTCTCGGTAGCGTCGGAGGCTGTTTCTCCGTGTGAATTCGCGGCCCGCAGTCCGGCGACGGCGGCGAGTACGCAGACGATTCCGCCGAGGAGCAGTGCGCGCTGGAAGCCGGCGGTCATGGCGTCGGCAGGCATTGCGCCGCCCGCGAGTCGAGCATTCGTGTGCGAGGTCGCGATCGCGGTCAGTACGGCGAGTCCCAGTGCGCCACCCAGCTGTTGGCCGGTGTTCAGCAGCGCGGCGGCCAGCCCGGCCTGTTCCCCGGGCACCCCGGCATTGGCGGCGGTGGTGTTGGCGACGAGTGCGGCGCCCGCGCCGACCGACATGACGAGCATGCCGGGCAGTACGTCGGTGATGTACGAACCGTCGGTGGGCATTCGGGACACCCAAATGATGCCGAGACCCGCGATCAGGGCGCCACCGACGATGACTGCTCTGGTGCCGGTCTTCGCGAATATCTTCGCTCCGATACCGGCGGCGATACCGATGGTGAGGCTCACTGGCAGGTAGGCGTTGCCGGTCTCGAATTCGCTGTAGCCGAGCACCGACTGCATATAGAGGGTGACGAAGAAGAACATCGACAGCATGCCGGCGGCGAGGATCAGGTGGGTGACATTCGTCGCGGCGAGTCCCTTGATCCGGAAAATCGACAGCGGGACCAGGGGATTGTCGGTGCGCTTCTCGTTGACCACGAACGCGACAAGCAGCGCGACGGACACGCCGAGGGTGACGATGATGTGGACATCGCCCCACCCGTGCTCGGGAGCCTTCACCAGTCCATACACCAGCAGCATCAGCCCGCCGGTGGCCAGTGCGGTGCCGAAAACGTCGAAACCACCACGGATCTCGTTGCGCCGATCGTTGGGCACCAGCATCGGGATCACGGCGAGCACGAGGACACACACCGGGGTGTTGACGTAGAAGACCCAGCGCCAGCCCGGTCCCTCGGTGAGCACCCCGCCGAGGAAAACGCCTGCCGCCGAGGCAAGTCCGGCGGTACCGCCCCATACGCTGAGCGCGGTGGTGCGGTCGGAACCCTCGCGGAAGCTGGTGGTGAGAATCGACAGCGCGGCGGGCAGCATCAGCGCGGCGCCGACACCCTGCACCGCGCGTGCTCCGATCAGTATCGCGCTGGTGTCGGCTAGCCCGCCGACGGCGGCCGCGATGCCGACGATCATCGTGCCGACCACCAGGATCCGCCGCCGCCCGAGCAGGTCGGCCAGTCTGCCGCCGAGCAGCATCAAGCCACCGTAGGTCAACAGGTAGCCGCTGGTGATCCACTGCAGGGTCGACATCGACAACCCGAGCTCGCGCTGAATCGTCGGCAGCGCGACATTGACGATCGAACCGTCCACGAAGTCGAGAAAGGCGACTAGGCACAGCAGTGCGAGCATGAGCTTGCCGCGGCGGGTCGCGAGGAACGATTCGGTAGGTGAACTCACTGTGAAGTCCTTGTCTCTCGCCCGGACGGGTTTCGTCCGTTGCCATTCGAGACACCGGGGGCCGCGCCGGACGTGACATTGTCACCGCTGATCGAGAGACGGATCACACTCGCAGCGTGCGGTGTCACATTCCGTGGCACCATCTCGCTCCTATGTTGGACACCACGAGGAGGACAGATGACCGAGATCGCCGCGCAGCGCCCGACCCGGGAATTCGCCGAGCATCGAGAACTGCTGTTCTCGATGGTCTACAACATGCTCGGCAGTGTCGCCGACACCGAGGACGTGCTGCAGGAAACCTGGCTGTCGTGGGTGGCGCGCAGTCGCGGCGACGCGGCCGAAATCGCCCATCCGCGTGCGTATCTGGTGCGTATCGCGGTCAACAAGGCGCTGGATCGGCGCGATGTCATTCTGCGCAGGCGCGAGACGTATATCGGTCCGTGGCTGCCCGAACCATTGGCCACCGCCGACCCGGCGCTGCGCGAGGAAACCGACGCCGCCGATCCGGCTCTGCGCGCGGAGTCGGTGTCCATGGCGATGTTGGTCGTGCTGGAGACATTGACGCCGCTGGAGCGGGCAGTGTTCGTGCTACATGAGGTGTTCGGGTACCCGTACGGGGAGATCGCGGGCATTCTCGGTCGTGAAACCGACGCGGTCCGGCAGATGGCGCACCGAGCCCGCGAACACGTCCAGGCCCGCCGTCCCCGCTATCAGGCGGATCCCCAGACGCAGCGGCGAGTCACCGAGAAGTTCCTGGCCGCGCAGCAGGGCGGTGATGTGACCGCGTTGCTCGAGCTGCTGGCACCAGAGGTGACGTTAGTGTCCGACGCCGGAGGCAAGGGACGCGCGGCGCTGCGACCGATCTACGGGCCCGACAAGATCGCTCGACTCATCACCAGCCCGACAGTGATCAGCAGCGTTCCGGATATCGGCATCCGCTACGAGTGGGTCAATAGTGATCCCTGCGTGGTGGTTCTCTCCGACGGCGCGCCCTTCGCCGTCGTCGTCCTCGACATCGATCCCATGAACGAGCGGATTCGTGGCATCTACGCCGTACGCAACCCCGATAAGCTCACCCATCTCGTCGAGTCTCGGCCGCAAGACGACGCTCGCGCCGAATGACCCGTCATCGGTGAGCGAACGGTGGGCCACTACTCGCGGACCGCGCGTGGGTAGGGGAGATCGGTGCTGGTGTGTTCGATGACGTCCAGGGACGCGCCGATCTGGGGGAAAGCGCGTTGCGGGCAGCTCGGTCGCTCGCAGATCTTGCAGCCCGTGCCGATGGGCACCGCTGCGGCCGGGTTGTCGAGCTGCAAACCGGTGGAATACACCAAGCGGTCGGCGTATTCGATGTCGCAGCCGAGGCCGATCGCGAAATTCTTTGTCGCCGTACCGAATTCGTGTGGGACGGTCATGCTGGTTCGAGCGATCCACAGGTAGCGGCGGCCATCGGGCATAGTGGCGATCTGAGTCAGAATTCGGCCCGGGTTGGCGAAGGCTTCGTGCACTACCCATAGCGGGCAACTTCCGCCCACCCGAGAGAAGTGGAATGCGGTGGCGGACTGGCGTTTCGAAATATTGCCCGCTCGGTCGGTGCGGACCAGGAAGAACGGCACCCCGCGCTGGCTCTGCCGTTGCAGGGTGGTCAACCGATGGCAGATCGTTTCGAATCCGACCTCGAAACGCAGGCTCAGCAGATCGACGTCATAGCGCAGCTCCTCGGCCGAGCGCAGAAAACGGCCGTAGGGCAGGACCAGCGCACCGGCAAAGTAATTGGCCAGCCCGACCCGTGCCAAGGTACGGGATTCGCCGGTGAGTGAGGGGGTTTCGGCGAGGATCGCGTCCAAGTCCCGCCCGAACAGCAGGAAGCCGAGGGTTGTGGCGATCTGGAAGGCGCGTTGACCGGGCCGCAAGCGGCGCGCCAGGGTGAGGGTGCGGCTGTCGGGATCGTAATGCCGCTTGGGGATGGACGGATCCGCGCCGTCACCGCGCACCAAAACTGTTACCCCGGCGCGTTCTTCGGCGACACGGGCAAGTTGACGATCGAGCGAGCCGATGGTGAGCCCGCATTCCTCGAAGAGTTGTTCGGCGGCGTGGTCGAGCTGCGGTATGTGATTGTGGTGGTCGTAGAAGAAGTCCCGCACATCCTCATACGGCAGGGGAGCGCCGGGCGTGCCGGCGGGCGCGGCGACGCGGGCGGAGAAAAGATCGAGCTGGTCGGTGGCGGCGCGTAGCCGTCGATGCATCGCGACGACGATTCGCGCGACCTCGGGTAGTCGTGTCGCCAGCTCCTCGACCTCGGTCAGTGGCGCGCTGTCGCCGCCCGCGGCATCGACCAGTACCTCATGTAGGTCGGAGACCAGCCTGGCATCGGAGTCGGCGGCGAAGAACTGCACGTCGAGATCGAAGGTGGAGTTGAGTTTCAACAGCACCGGAATGGTGAGTGGTCGCTGGTCGCGCTCGAGTTGATTGAGGTAGCTGGGCGAGAGGTCGAGGGATTTCGCCAGCGCCGCCTGGGTCATCCGCCGTTCCTCGCGCAGCCGCCGCAGCCGAGCGCCCGCGTACATCTTGCGCACCCGCAAGATCGTAGCGGCTCGAATTCGCAAACATCGCACAATGCGCAGTTCTCGCCCGCATATCTGCGCCGATGCGAGGCATTTCGCGTCGAACCCGCTCTGCGTAGCGTGCGAAGCACGGGCATTTTGGAAAGCGGCCGCCGATCTGGTCGAGGTGAACGCGGAAGTCCCGGATTCAGTCGTCAACCGGATCAGCGACAACGCTGCGGCTGCCCTGGTTCGCCGCCGGATCGTCGCCGCTCGCGCACAGCCGTATGGGCCGCATGCCATACCGGATGAGATCTTCTGATGGCGCAGATCCGGGGGGCTGCGCTACGGCGCTGTGTGCCCGATGGGGATTCGTGCTCAGTACGGGCCCCATACAAGTGCCTGCGCGGCAATCACATTCGTGCCGTTGTAAGTGACGGCGGGCGGGCCCTGCAACCGATAGCCCTGGTCGAGCAGGCTGCTGACGCGCTCGCAGAACGTCGCGTCATCGACGCCGGTGATCAATCGGTAGCGCAGGGGTTCGTCGTCGGTCATGCCGTCAGTTTAAGGGGGTGCCTACGATGACACCGCTGATTGCGGCGGTGGCAAGCGGGTTGCCATGCCAGAGAGGGCTGGTCGTCGGAATGGTTGCGCGCCAAGCTATCCAGTAATCAGAAGGGTGATGGGATTCGAGTATCGTGTCCGCAAGAGCGTTGACTCCCGGATGCCGACGATGCGTGCCGCAGCGGGACCTGCTGGTCAGCGGTGGTGTCCGCCGGTGAGCGCGAGGGGGATCCAGCCGATACGGCGGCCGAACCAAGCAACCGTTTGGTGTAATTGGGTAATCGAACGAGCGATGCGAACCGCGCGTCTGCCTGAGAAAGTGAGCCCGCGAATGCCGAGTCCCGACGAAATCGTCCGCGCCATGTGTCAGAGCTGGTCGGATCCCGACCCGGACACCATCAGCGCCTACTTTGCCGAAGACGCCATTTACCACAACATTCCGATGGAACCCATCCACGGCCGTACCGCTATCCGCGACTTCATCGCCGGGTTCCTGACAACCTTCGACGCCATCGACTTCGACATCCACCATCAGGTGACCAACGGCAGCATCGTGATGAACGAACGCACCGATCATCTGCGCGGCAACGGCAAGGACACCCCACTCCCGGTTGTCGGCGTCTTCGAGGTCGCCGACGGGGTCATCACCGCGTGGCGCGACTACTTCGATATGGCGACCGTCAACCGGGCATTCGGACTCTGAACACCGCGCCCGGCCACCCGCTCACTACTCGGAAGGCTGTGGTGTGGTGGGTAATTCGAAGTGCTTGGCGAATGCCTCATCGATCAGTTCGGAGGCCGCCCGGGTGACGATCAGCCGGGCAATGGCCAGATCGGTCTCCAGCCTGGCACGATCCTTCGGAGTCCTGGCGGACTGCTCGTAGGTCTGCCCGGCCAGCCGGTAGAACAACTCGGTGGCGAACTGGTCGGCGATCCGATTGCAGTCCGTTTTGAGCCGCTCGACCAGATGAAAGGTGTCGGGCACCGGCAATCCGGAGTCCGACAGCCGAGTTGCCAAATCGCAGCACCGTGGATTGGTGACCCGGTAGGTCTCGAGCGGGTCGTCGCTGGTGGCGATGGCTCGTTTCGCGTACTCCGGAAGCTCGGGGTAGGTCGTCTCATCCGGTTCGGCGACTGCCGCGACCGGTGATTCGGTGCTGTCCTGATTACTGACGCCCAGTACGTCCGCGAGTCCGTCACCACGATCCCAGGCTTCCAGCAGCTCCCGGATTCCGTTCAGCTTCATACCGCGACCGAGCAGTCGGCTGATGGTCTGCAACCGGTCGAGATGATCCGACCCGTAGTACCCGATCCGCCCTCGTACCTCGGGTGAGGGCAGCAGCCCTCGTTCGTGGTACACGCGAACGCTGCGCACGGTGGTGTCGGCTGCCCGTGCCAGTTCATCGATGGTGAAATTTGATTCTGCAGCCATGTTTACCAGGAAACCATATTCGGGGCCCCCTCGAAAATGGACCGTTCTATAACGCGCCGTCAAAAAACGGTATCGCAGCATTGCGGTCGTGTCAACGGGCCGTTACTTAGCGGCGAAAATGGTTGCCTCAACGACAACGGCAAGCTAACGTGCGATGACCAGTTGTTCACAGCTGGGTTCCGGGGACTGTTGAGCAGCCCTGATGACCTTCCGATCCATGGGACACGCCTCTCTAGATTTCGGCGTCCCTCGGCATCCCCGGAGATAGCTATGAGCATTACGCGGATCCTTCCAGCGCGCACGGAATCCTCTGTGCCAGTGAAGATGTCACCGATTCAACCCAAATCGGCACAACGGCCCCCGTGCGCGGACAGTCCCGACCACTGGGACATGGATGCGGGCACACCCGAGTCCTGGCGCGCCGCTGTCACCACCTGCCGGGCCTGCCCGTTGCTGGCGCAATGCGAGCAACTCGTCGAGATGCTGATCGGTCGCGGAGACGCCCCCCGGGCGATGATCTGGGCGGGGGTGGCCTATGACAACACCGGGAATGTCGTCGAGAATCTCGATCGGCATCGCATAATGCCGACCGATCACAAGCGGCCCATGCAGATCATCCGCAACGGTCCACGCGAGTTCCATTCCGCACCGGCGATTACGGCGCCACGCAGGCACCTGGTGCTGGGTCGAGCATTGAAACCGACTGGTACCGCAGGGGTATGACCTATGCTGCGCGGACTGTTGGCGACGAACTTCTGTGTGATGGTGGGTAATTCATGACTGTGCTGGCGCTCCAGATCGGTGATTCGGAATTCGCGGCGGGCCGTGTCGACGGACCGGAGGATGCCGACGACGAAATTGTGCGGATTCCGGTGCCGGCCCGGGGCGCGTGGGACGCGTGCCGAAACCTGCTGCTAGAGGTCGCCGCCGGTGACGAGGTCACCGCCATCGGGATCGCCTCGTCGGGGCCGATCGACATGGCGGCCGGGGTGATCGCGCCGGCCGAAATCACGGAGTGGCGAGCCGGCTTCACCATTGTCGACGCGGCGTCGAAGGCGTTCCCTGCCGCGAAGGTCAGTCTCGCTCTCGACGGAGCATGTCTGGCCATGGCCGAACACACCGCTGGTGGTTCGGTGGACGCTATGGACGCGCTGGCGCTCGTGGTGTCGGATCGGATAGTCGGCGGCGTGCTGGTGGGCGGCTTGACGGTCGTCGGCCGGACCGGAAATTCCGGAAACATCGGGCACATGGTCGTGGCCGGTTCCGATGAACGTTGCACGTGTGGGGGACGGGGCTGTCTCGAAACGGTCGCCGGTGGCGCCGCGATTCTGCGCTGGGCGAAGTCCGAGGGCTGGGTGGGGCCGTCGCTGGCCGCGCTGGTGGCGGCGGCCAAGGTGGGTGAGGATATTCCTAGTGCGGCGGTCGGGCGGGCCGGTACCGCCCTCGGTCAGGCGATCGCGTCCACGGCCGCGCTGCTGGACCTGGATCTGGTCGTGCTCGGCGGTGTGGTCGCCGATGCCGGTCCGGCGCTGTGGAAACCGCTCGGTGACGCGGTCGCGACGCACGCTCGGCTCAGCTATCTTCCCGGACTCCGCGTCATCCCTTCGCCGCTCGAAGATGTCGGCGTGATGCTCGGAGCTGGACTATTCGCAATGGCGTTGCGGGAGTTGTGATCTGGGGCGGAAGGGTCGTCGGATAGCCTTCAGGGCCGTGCTGACCGCTTGATTGCGCCGCTAAACAACGGTACATTGCCTATGTCACAGGATGTCTCATCTGGGTCACGCCCGGAAGAACGGCTGGTATGGGCAGTGCGATGCGAAGTGAAGCAGTGATTCCGTGGGTGACGATCGAGACATTGACGCCCGACGTCATGTCCGTTGCGTCGGTGGGGGATACACCGCGAGACTTCGCGGGCTGGCAGCGCGTGCTGCAACGTGTGTTGTCGAAAACACCTGCCCTCTATGACAGTCTGACCACCGCCACCCTGACCGAGGTCATTCAATCGGCTCGCGACCAGGCCGAAGAGGTCGATCTGGCGATATCGACCAGTGTCGGGCAGCACCGGCTGCTGCTGCGGCCGGTCTTGGGGCCCGCCGGTGATGTGCACGCGGTCCGGCTGTGGCTGGGGCCTGCCGATGCGGCGGTGCCCGAGCCGAGTCCTGCGGTCGGCGTCATCTGGGAGCTCGGTAGCCAGACCATTGAACAGCCCACCGGAATCACCCGGCTTGCGGGGAGCTCGGCCGAGCAGTATGTGCCCAGAATGTCCATTGCCGAGTTGTTTCACCGGGTTTCGACTTTTGACAGGCATGCCGAGGTGCTCGACCTCCTCTACAGTCCGCAGGCCGGTGAGAAACTGCAATTCGATACGACCTTGGCGCACGGTCCCGCGGGTTCCGGGCGGTGGCGGGTCACCATGCGTGCGCGTGACGACGATCGGACGCGCGGTGCGTGGTGGCTGATCGAGGACATCACCTCCGAAGCAGTGCCCTCGGCGTGGCCGACGCTGGAACGAATCGGGCTGCGGGAGGCCCATCGCCGCGCCGGCACACATCTGGCCGTCATCCAGCTCGAGCACACCAGCATTTCCCACTGGCTCACCGATCCGGCGCCGTGGGTTCGGTGGGATTACCTGTTTCGGCCGGTCGATGTATTCCATGCCGATGATCGGGCACGTCTGCGGGAACTCAGTGGCAGACTGCAAACCGGCGACAGCGTCGGGGTCACAGTGCGGGCACTCGATTACGGCGGTGGCTACACGCCGACGTCGCTGCTGCTGTATCCATATCCCGGATACTCGAGCAGGCCGCTGGCGATCGCGCAACTTGTTCGCGTCGGGATCGACGTGCCGATGCTGGAACCGCGCGAGATCGTCGAGCCGCGACGGCCGAGTGCCCCCATCGGCTACGACGATCAGCTGCGGCACTGGCTGGCGGGCCGGATGAAGCGAACCCCGGCGTAGCACAGCCGTTCCCACTGATGGGAATGAAGCGACGGCTGTGACCGATGCCGCTCTCTACCATTTCGAGAGTGAGGACAGCGGTTCGCGGACAAGCAGATTCGAGTGAAGCATTGCTTCGCCGGATGGCTGCTCGCCGTCGTCGCGACAACGTCCTGGTCGCGGTGCTGGCAGTGTTCGCGGTGCTGGGCGGTGGGCACGCCATCCTCAGTCTGTTCGCCTCGGACCCACCGGGACCCTCCGATGACACCACGACAACAATCGTCGGGCACGCGGAATTGGCCGGGTCTTTTGCCGAACAGTTCGTGGTCACCTACCTGAGTGCCACAGCGGGACAACAAGAACGCATCGGCGAGTACGTCAGCGCGGGACAGCAGTCCGCACTGCCATCGACGGCTCGGCAGGTGTCGGATCCCTCGGTCGTCTACGTTTCGCGCGAGAAGTCTGCCGGTGGTCTCGATGTGTGGGCCGTTACGGTGTCGGTGCGCGTCGGCAAAGCCGGCGCCACCACGGATGAAGCACGTCAATTCTATCGCGTGGCAGTGTCATTGACCGAGGGCCGGCTGCGGGCGTTGTCGCTTCCCGCGCTGGTGCAGCCACCTGCCCGCGGTCCCGATCTGGCCCTGGCCTACCGTTCGCCGTGTGGGACCGACACCCCGTTGTCGCAGGTGGCGGCGGGCTTCCTCAGCGCGCTACTGGCCGGCTCCGGTGACGTGGTTCGCTATACCGCGCAGGACGCCGGAATTGTGGCGCTGCAGCCCGCACCGTTCAGCAATGTGGAGCTGGTATCGATCTCGTCGGACGACGCCAGCTGCGGCGCCGGCAACGGGCCCGCACGGATACTGGCCACCGTCAACCCGAAGTCCGAGAGCGGTACCGCCGCGACGCTGGCCTACCCGTTGACGATGGTCCGCACCAGCGGGCAGTGGCAGGTGCGGTCGATCGATTCGATTCCCGCCCTGTCGAATCCGCTGGCCATCGTCGGTGACGGCGACGCCCACAGCAGCGGTACTCCCGGCACCTCCACAGCGCCGCCGACCACGTCCGTGCAGATTCCGCCGGCCAAACAGAACTAATCCGAGAAGAGGCAGCCTGATGGGAAATCTGAGCACCATCCTTTACGGCGTACTTATCTTTATGCGCTGGGCGGGTTTGATCCTCATCACGATTATCAGCATGGGTGTGCTGATTTCCGAGGCGGCCAAATCGAAACTGTCACCGGCCAAGATCCTCGGCGTCACCGGATCGGCGATCCTTGCCGCACTGATGTTCTGGATGCTGCCGACATTGATCAATTTCGCGCGCTCGGACGCGACGATTATCGTTCCCGATAACCCGATCGGCGGATATCGGTGAGCCAGGTGATCAAGGTCTTCACACCGATCAAACGGGTGCCGACCATGATCGGCAAGGCGCAGAACGGTCAGAAGCTCCCTTTCGGGCCCTACACGTTGCCGCAAATGGCGGGCGGAGTGGTCCTGATCACGGTGTCGTCGGTATGTGCCATGACCTTGCCGGTCAACCCCGCGGTCACCTTCATCACCGGGCTCGCGGTGACGGTGGCCGTCGTCTTTGCTTTGGGGCTGGTGCCCTATACCGGGGTTCGGATGACCTCACGTGCGCTATGGATGGGGCGGCTGATCGTGTCTCGTAAACCGGTATCCGCCTCCGGTATGCCGATCAACTCCGAGTCGGCGCGGCAAACCATGTATATCGACGAAAGCGTGGTCCTGGTGCTGCCCGATCCGCCGATGCCCAATCGGTCGAAGCGGCGCCGGCCCGACGGTGTCGAACTGCTCGAGGTAATCGGGAACAGCCGCAATGCGGCATCGGAACGGCGTCGCTGATGGCTTTCGAAAGAGACCTACAGCCCACTGCCGCGATCCGCGGACATCTCCAATTCACACATTCGGGATTGGTTACTGCCACATATTTCATCAATCCGCTCGGCTACGGGTTACGGAAGGCCAGCGACAAACATGATGTGCGGCAGGCCCATCATGCGATGATCAACAGCCTGCCGGACGGTTCGTTGCTGCTGGGCATTCAGGCACGTTTGAATATTTTGGATGTACTGACCAAGATGGTCGAGGGCGTCGATCTCGACGAGTGCGAAGATTATGCGGACGAGGTCGTCGCGTCCTATGAGCGGGTTCGGTCGATCGTGCCGCAGACTCGCATCTTTCTCCTGTCGATTCCGGTCGGCGCCGCCAACTCGGGTATTTCCGCGCTGTCGCGGATGTGGCGCGGCAGTACCGCCACGATCGATGCGACGGCGATTTCGCGGGCCGAGCTGGATGGTTACAACGACAAAGCAAAAGAAATCTTGTCGCGTATCGGCGGTGACTTCGATCCGGTTCCGGTGCCCGCCTCCATGTTCCAGTGGATGTGGGAACACTATCTGTCGCGTGGTGCGGCAGATGATCCGGTCGCGCCGACCCAGGCCGGTGTTCTGGATGACGTGACCGCGGCGGTGTTCCGTGCCGCGGCGCTCGACGAGGGGGCGCAGTCCGAAAGCGGCCGTCGCGTCCGGCCGTCATTCGTTCCGGTCATCAAGGTGGTGCAGCCGGATTTCCCCTACCAACCGTCATATCAGGCGATGCTCACGCCGCATTCGTTTCCCTACTCGGGAATGAGTTTCCCCGGAAACAGTGAGTTCCTGAACGTCCTCGACAATGTCGAAAATGTCAGTGTCGACTGGGGCATGCGGATTTCGACCAAGCCCGCTGACCAGGTACTCAAGAATAATGAGTTGAACCTGCGTCGGCTCGGTGAGCAAATGGATCAGCGTGACCAGGAGGTATCCTTCGCGCAGAACACACTGACATCCAAGGCGCAGATGCTGGGTGAATACAACCAGCATTTCGAGGTCAATAGTGGCGAGTCGGAAATCTCGTTCACGACCGTGATCGCCGTCGGCGGGCCGTCGCGCGACGTGACGCTGGACGCGGTGAACTCGCTGAAGCGCCGCTACAAGCGTTTCCAGGTCGAGCTGATCGCTCCGGTCGGCACGCAGGTGGACCTGTGGTCGATGCTGATTCCCGGTAGTCCGCCGCGCCGGGCATTCGACGACTTCGCGCACATCGTGCCCTCGGATATGTGGGCCGGTTTTGTGCCGTTCACCTCCAGCCAGATCGGCGACGACAGCGGTCCGGTAATCGGTGTCAATCTGCTGTCGGGGCAGTTCGAGCCGATCCATTTCGGGATTATGGAGGCGGCCCTGCATGATCTGTCCGCATCATTCGCGGTCACCGGGGAACTCGGGTCGGGCAAGTCGTACTTCCTGAAACTCATGGCGGTGCTCGTCCACGATATGGGCGGGCAGTTCCTGGCCATCGACCGCAGTCAGGTCGGTGAGTGGGAGCACTTCGCCACCGCCATCGATAAGGCCGTCATCATCGACCTGGCGAATCCGACCGTGTCGCTGGATCCGCTTCGCCTATTCGATCCGCGGATCGCAGGCGAGCGGGCCCTGGATTCGATCCTGCCATTGCTCGACCTTTCGCCCACCTCGGGCGCGGGGGCCTTGGCGAGTAATCTGCTCTCGCCAAAAGGCATTGCCATGCACAATATTCGGAGCCTGCTCGATCTGGTCCATGTGGTCAGAAGCCTGTGTGACGGCCCGGCCAATGGACCGGAATACGCGGATCTGGCGGCCCGCCTCGGCACCATCGTCGAGCGAATGCCGGTGCTCTTCGATCCGTCCCTGCGACCCTTGCGTCTCGATGCCGCCGCCACCGTGGTGCGTAGCCACAATCTCGCGTTGCCGACGGCGGAGGAACTCATTACGCCGCACCTCTACAGCCGCCTTCCGCTGACCAAGCGCCTCGGCACCGCACTGTATGAATTGGTCGGTGTCGCCGCCCGTGAGGCATTCCTCAGCGACAACGGCAGATTCGGATTGCTCGTCGGTGATGAGGCGCATCATTTCACCCAGACACAGGTTGGCTCTGCGGTGACCTCCGACTTCAGCCGGGATGGCCGTAAGCATCTCGCTGCGATCGGCCTCGCCTCGCATGATCCCGCGACAGACTTCCAAGGTGCGGCGCACAATCTCATTCCCAATCGGTTCATCTTCCGGCAGCGCGACGAAACCCTGGCTCGTAACAGTCTGGAGTGGCTCGGCGTCGACCTGGAGGAAACGCCGTTTCTGCTGCAAGTACTGCGAGAGGAGACCTCGCCGCCGGTCGGTTCCGGCCGGCAGGTGCCAGAGGAACGCCGCGGCGAGATGTTCATGCGTGACGCTCTCAATAGGATCGGCCGCGGCAAGGTACTCGGTCCGGCCCGCCTCGATCGAGCCGCGGCGATTACCAGCACACCGAGCAGCGCCCGTACGGCGCTCGCTTCGAGAAAGCCCCTGCCGTGACCGACCGCGGCGGTAGAAGGTCCTGGACGACATGGGAATTGGCGTTCTGGGACCCCTCGCGCTGGCAGCGTCGGGCGATATCGAGGCGCTGTCGTGATTGGGTGCACGCGACCCGCGCCCGTCGCTGGACCGTGTGGATTCTGGGGCTCATTTTCCTGCTCGCGGTGTTTCCCGGCATTCTCGGCGCCATAGCGACCGCGGCGACCGACACCGACCCTTCCGGGGCCTCGGTCAATCACGTGCTGAGCGGGATGCGCGTGAAGGATACCGACGGTGTCGACGTCGCGAACTATGTGATCGCCTTGAACCACGGTAGCCTTTTCAATCCCGAATATGTTCCGCTGGCGATGGGGATCGGGTTCATATTCGCCGGGTGGATAGTAATCGGGACCGGCGGCATATGGTTTATCGGATATGTGTTCAGTTTTCAATGGCTCGATATATTCGCGGGGGCATTGACAGGTGCGGCGCACGGTCTGGTCGAGGTAATCGCTACCCCGATATTGCTGGTCACGTCCGTGACGATCGGCGCGACGGTCGTCGGTGTATTCATAGTGCGCGGACATCATGCGAAAGCGGCCGCGCAAGTGGCGACGATGTTTGTCGTTGCGATTGTCGGTCCAATTTTTCTGGCCGAACCATTGGCGGAAGCGCTGTCGTCGGATGGACTGCTCGCGCAGGGGCGCAATGTGGGCATCTCGATCGCAGCGGGTTTGAATGGGGACTCGCAACCGAACCCCGGGCAATACATCACGACAATGCAGGCGGAAATGGCGGATGTCTTCCTCCGTCGCCCATTGCAGGTGTGGAATTTCGGGCATGTGGTCGATACGAATCCGGCCTGCCGGGCGGCGTGGACAGCGGGCGCGATGGCCGCTGACGAGGGCTTGATCAAGAAGGGGATGGATCAGTGTAACGATAGTGTCGCATATGCGGCCACGAAAAAGCCGACTTTCGGTCAGCTCGGCGCCGGCTTATTTTTGCTGGTTTTCGATCTCATGTTGCTGTACTGGGCGTGGAAATTGATCATGATTCCGGCAGCGGCATTGGACTGCATTTATCACGGAATTATGTCAATTCTCGGTTTCGCTGCGGGCGGGTTCATATACGGTCCTACGCAGACCTACCTGATCAAGAATATGGCGGACAGCGCCATAGCCGCATTTAAAATGGGTGCATTCACCGCCGCGTTCGGTTTCTATATGCTCGTGCTCCGCAAATTGTTCGAACAGGCGGGCGATCAGGTTATACCGGTGTTCTTTATTGTGTTGGTCTTCCAGTACGTCGCGATCAAGCAGACGGATCGGATGAACGCCGGGCTCAGTAGAGCTAATGAATTCCTAGGGAACAAGGTTGCGCTCGTTGCGCAGGGGCGTAGTGGTTACGGCGCCGGTAGCGGCGGGACCGCATTGGGGATGGGAACGGGTGGTGGGGCTGCTGCTCCTCATCGCACAATCACTCAGAATCCATTGATGTCCAGTGCTATTGCGTTGAACATGTTGGGTAACACCCTGGGTGCCGAAATGCTTACCGGGCGCCGGAATCCAATGAGGCCGCACGCCAGAGATGAAGAGCGGGCGTGGCTCAACGAACTGCAATATAAAACCGATCCTTTGCATGCTCGTGCGGGGATGCAGTCTGTGTATAAATGGCGCGTCTTGTCTCAGGGTCTCACCGACGCATATACGAATTGGGGCGGTGTCGACACTTATTTGGGGGCGGAAGCGGCTATACGGAGTGTTGACAGAGCGACCGGCGGTACCCTTGATCTTTGGGGTGCGGTCAGTGGTTCGAACTGGACTAATATGCCCATAATGACAAGGACGAACGATGCCTACCAGAGGGCGTTAAAGAATTCGAGCGACGGTTCGTTTTCGTATAAACATCTCGGATTCTATTCCGCTGCGGCGCGTCAGGCGCTCAACCTGTCCGAGAGAATCGGAAACGGTGAACAGCTGCACCACGAAGCAGCGGCCGCGCTGGTCACTATGCAAGGCGTCGGACATATGTATCGTGAGGCTAACACAAATACAGTTACCCTCAGAGATGGTCCGGAGTCCAGGTTCTTCGAGAGGTATCAGAGAGAAGGTCTTGAAACGGGTGATACCGACAGGAGAAGGGAAATGCTAAGAGCGCTGCACCGGCGCGCTATTGGTGACGAATTTACTGACCAAGACAGGGAATTATTCGCAAACCATGGATTGTCGTCTGTCAGCACAGACGGTGCGGGACGTATCGAGATGGCGGTACGAAATCATGTATCGTCCGAGGTCTATAATAGAACCAACCACCTCGTGACTGATGTCGAAAACCGGGACGCTTTCCGTTCCATGCGCCACGCAGCTAATATTGCCACCGAGGCCGACGCTTTATTGTCCGGTAAGACAGAAATACAACAAATTGTCGCGCCGATCGGCGATAGGCGGAGAGGTCGCGTGTCCCCCAATATGGGACCGGTTGCGCGTTTGCTGCGGCCTGCTCCCGGGCATGACGGACCCAGGTAGCCGTTATGCTCCGTCGCGTCGCTATTCTCTCAATGATCCCGACCTGGCTGGTGCTCGCCGTCGGTGCCGTCGCGGTCGGCGGCGTTCTCCTGTTCGCGGTGCTGTTCGGTAGTGCCTCGGGCGCGTCGGTCGCCAGCGATTTCCTCTACCAGTGCGATACCAATGTTGGTCCGAACCCGGCCGCCGATGCGGTACTCCCGCGCCCTGGTCTCGATGCCAAGGTGAGTCCGGCACCGGCACCGACAGCCAATCCCTATGCGGGAGCACCGATCGAACCAGAAAATGAATGGCAACGTGCCTGCCTCAACTCGCTGACCGCGCCGTACCAGCTGCCGCCGGTGAACACCCTCAACAGCGGATACGCGGTCGAGTGTGCGCGTGCGGCGGCACAAGCAGCGCTGGCGGCCGCCGATGCGGCCGCTATCGGGGCCGATCCCGCGAATCTGGCCGGTGGCATTATTGCCGCGGCGTCAGCCGGGTCGATGACCGGACGCTGCGAATTATCGCCCGGGGGTGCGCCCTCGGCAGCTGCGCCGTCATCGGATTCGGGTGCGGTCGGCCAGTCGTGCGCGAAGACGGCGGACCCGGGCGGCGGATCGGTCCCCGGGGTGCTTCCCAACACCACCGCGGCGCAAGCGTTGTGTGGGCAGCGGGTCGACATATCCGCAGTGTCCGCCGGTGACCTGGTCTTCTGGGGCTACCGGGAGGACCGGAACTACGTGCCGTCGAATGTCGGCGTCGCGGTCGACACCACCGAACTCATAACCATCAACCCGGCCACCGGCCGGGTTGTGCAACAGTCGATTCCGACCTCGCCGGACGTGCGAGTCAGGCGGGTGCTGCCCGGCGGGCCGTGACCGGCTCGGCGAACCTGCGGATGTTCGGTTGTGCGGGCTACTTCCGGCCGGTGGATCGCATCAGGTCCAACGGGACGCACGGAAGTTGCTCGGCAACGGGACCTGGCCGATCGGAACTCCGGTGCGAGATGCCGCAATACACACGCCGTTACCCATGTACATGACGACGTGGGTGGGTTTGCCCGAGGAATCGAACGACGAGGCCGGGAAGATCAGATCGCCGGGTTGAATATCTGCGGGGTTCACCTTGGGCAGCTGGGCGTACTGCTCCTGGGATGTTCGAGGGATGGTGACCCCTACTGCCCGTGCCGCGTGCCGCATCAGGCCGGAGCAGTCGAACCCATTGGGCCCCTCCCCGCCCCACACGTACGGTTTGCCGGTTTGCGCGACGGCGGCGGCGATCGCCCGCCCCGCCGCCGAGTTCGGTGTGGCGCTTCCGGAGCTGCCGGAAACCTCCACGCCCGCAATGTTGTAGAGGTATTGATTGGTGAGCCCGTTGATCGCGGCGGCGGTGTCGGTGGAATTGGCCTGTCCCGCCGAGGCGATGGCGTGGGCCTTTTGCAGTGCGGCGGTGAGGATTTGGTGAACCTTGTACTGGCCCTGTTTGGTGTACGCCTGCGGGCCGAGTTCGGCGAGCGCGACATTGACCTCGCGCAGTAGCGCGCTGATGGCTTTCTTATCGACCTTGTGATTACCGGCTAGGCGCGTGGTGTAGTTGGCGAGCTGATTATCGAGTGTATTGAACGCGGTGGCGGCATTGCGCTGGAAAAGGCGGCGCGCCTTGATGGCGGTGGCGGTGGAGCCGGAGCCGGGGGTGACGCCGAGTTCATCACGCATGGCCTTCACCTCGGGATCGGTGGTGTCACCACCGCCGTAGACCTCGGCCAGGGTCTTCAACGCTTGCAGCGCGCGCAGCGCTTCGGGCGTCAAGCCACTCGCGGGGGAGGCGTCCGTTTCGGGGGTAGCGCCACCTCCGCCGCCCTGGCCGGCGAGACCGGCGAGCGCGGAGGCGATCATCGGCAGGGCGCTCACTGCCATCGTCCCCGCCATAGCGGCGGCAGGCAGCAGCTGAGTGATCTTGTCCGGATCTATCAGCGGTGCGGGGGGCTCGGGCGCGGGGGGCGGCGGCGCTGGGGCGGGAGCATTTGCCGGCGGGGCGGGCGAAGTGGGTGGACTAGGTGGCGCGGTAGCGGGCGGGGCCTGCTGTCCTGGTGCGGCGCCGGCCGGTGGTGTCGCGGTATTCGGCGCGGCACCGGGCTGATTGCCCTTGCCCGGTGCGCCGGTCACGTTCTGGCTGGGCGCGGTGACTCCCGGCTGTTGCGTCGGCGCGGCCGGGTCGGCCGGCTGCCCGGGTTGAACCGACCGGGGCCGACCGCGCTGGTGCTCCGGATTGCTCGACCACGGCGTTGCGGAACCCGGTGTATCGCCACCCTCGGCAGGTCCATCGACCTCGACATCCGATTCCGGCGGCCACATTTCGGTACTTGTCACGATCCGCCCTCCGGTATCGGATCCGCACTGGGGATGGCGGTCTCGGCGCTCGCAAGTGTGGGGAGCGGGTAACGGATGTTCATCCGGTCCTTCCTCGTCCATCGGTCACCGGCGGCTGGAAGCGAAAGGCGGCCACAATAATTCGTGCACGTCAGTGTAGTTCTGCGTAGTCGAGGCAATCAGGTTCCACCAGGATGACGGTTCCCATTGTTGGGAATCGCAGACACTGAGTGGGTTCGGAAGCGCTATCCGCGTACTGGCTGGTAATGCCACTCGACTCGGTGCGTGCTGGCCCAGGCCGAGGGTGTCCAGAACCGCGGCCTCGATCGAAAGGTGGACTGATCGTCATGGTTCTCTGGGTCGGTGCGAGCTGCCGTGTGGACGGCCATGCCGAGGGGTTGATCATGGTCGCGATGCAAGGTCGGACTGAGCGGACTCGTTGCGAAGGTGGAGCGTTCTGATGTCCTGGTGGAGGAAGACCCTTGGCGGTGTTGTTGCTTTTGCGGCTCCCGCGGTTGGTGCGGCTCTCATCCCCGGTTTCGGTGGGGTGCTCGGTGGCGTGGTCGGCAGTATGGCCGCTGGTTGGATCAGCGGCGATTCGCATAGTTGGGGTGATACCTGGAAGAGCGGTTTGGCGGGTGCGATAGGTGGCGGAACGGGTCATGCTGCTGGCACATTCGCCGGGAGGTTCGTTGGGCGAATGCTGAACCGTATGCTCGGGAGGACCGGCACCCCCGCAGATGTCGCGATACACAATATGAGGATGTATGGCAGTGGGGTCGGAGCGGGTATAGGTGGTCTATTGGGCCACTTTGCTGCGTCTAGCATGTCGAGCTCCCCCGCTAAACCGACGTCGGTAGCGAAGATACCGGTCACCGAAATCAAGCCTTCTCCGGCGACTGCCGAGGTCTGAGGAGTATTTCGTGGCTGTAAAAATAGCTCCGATGATGATGCCGGACCTCGAGAAGATCAAGAAAGAATGTCCGGAATACGAATTCAGCCCTTCATTGAACCTATCCTTCCAGCCGTTGATAGATACATTTGCAAAGTATTTCACCAGCTACGGTGAAGATGAGAAAGGCGACCCGCCCGAGATGCCGCCACCCCCGGAAGTCACGGAAAGTGCGGAGTTGGCCGGTATAGCGGAGTATGCGAAGCTCCGGAAGCGGATGAAAGACAGCGGCGATCAGATATACAAATCCAGCAAAGATATCATTAAAGACATTCGAAGTTCTGGCGATAAAGGTGACCAGGCGAAGTCCAGGATTAATACCGTAATAGACAGTGTTACCGGCGCCGCGTCGACGCCGCCGCCGCCGCCGATGAGCGAGACCGAGCACATAATGACCTTCATGGCGGAGGCGTACGAGGCAGGCGCCGCTGAATGGCAAAATGCCAGCGATGACCAGAAAGGCCCAAAAGCCGGCATCGAATCGAAGATGGCCGACATGGAAGCGCTGATCAGCAAAATGGACAAGAAAAACCAAGCTGGTCTCAACGATGCCATGAAAAAATTGCAGACGCAGATCAAGGGGGCGGCGCCTCCTGATCTCACGCAGAAGGGACCGGGCAGCCCCGACGGCAGGCTGACGTCCACGATCCCCGACATCAAAACACGGCCCACGGCGCTGGACGATCTGGACGACACAAATAAAAATCCGCAGCTGAACCCCCGTACTTCCCAGGCCGACGACAAGCTGTCGAATGCCCTCGACCGGATCGGGCCGAAAGACCCGAGCGCACCGCAGATCACGCCACCGGCCGCCGCCGGTCTGGGCGGGATGATGGGTGGCGGGATGGGTATGGGTATGGACCCATCCATATTGTCGATGATCGCCGCGAACCAGGCTCAGCGCGGTATGGCCGACCGGGATCTCGAGGGCCGGCGCGCCGAGCTCGATCCGAGTCGCTACGACCAGCCGCGCGCTGTCGTCCCACCGATGGTGACCGCGCCGCCCGCTCAGGCCCAAGCCGCCGCGGCGCCCGCGGCCGCGGCTGCGGCCGCGAACCAGGCAGCGGCGCAATCGGTCTCCGCCCCGGCGCAGTCCACCACATCGCCGGTCACGGCGCCCCCTGGCCGGGTGCCCGATGAGGACGGACGCATCGATTATCCGTTCCCCGATGGTCGTACCCAGAAGGTGTCACCGGTCGTCGCCCAGGCGTTGGACGCGGCCTTCGACAATAAGAGCGGTACCGATGCGCGGGGCGCGTACGAGAAGACAACGGCCAAGTGGAAGAGCTCCAAGGACGCCAACAGCGTCAAGGACATCGGGGAGGCGGTCGATCCGTACAAGCCGCTCATAACCGGTGATATCGGCGTCTGGGAGAATCGCTGCGCGGTGCTTGTCGTCTTCCCTCCCGAGGAAGGTGGCGCAGATGGTGGCACACTCGAGGCCATTGTCGACGGTGTGCAGACCTCGATTGTCGGTAAGACGGATGCGGGGGAGACGATGTCCGACTCCGATGGTGACTTGGGTGCGTTCATGGGATTCGCCCGTCCGCCCGGCATCGAAATGACCGCGCCGGCAGGCGGAACGGATTCCGCCGTGCCGGTTTCGGACGACCAGTCCGTGGGCATGGCGGTGCCGGCTGCCGCGCCCGCGGGCTGATCGTGAGAACCGTTTGGTGAGAGGAGTCGGTGATGGGGCTGAATGTTGATCCGCACGAACTCGTCGGTGCCGCAAAGAAACTCGCCGGGATGGCGCATCAGACCGGGATGGTGCTGCCCCGCGGCTGGGTTGTGCCCGCGGGCGCTGATCCGATATCGGCGGCGGCGGTGCCACACCTCAATGGTGAGGTGACGAAACTGATCAACGGGGTCATCGACACCATCAACAAGATCCAGGACACCGCATACAAGGTCGGGGCCGCGGCCGCCGAATACACCGAGACCGATGATGAGGGCGCCCGTAAGGTCGGCGGTGGGGGCGGTGAGATTGTCCCCAACCCGATCGGCACGGTGACACCGCTCGGGCCGCGAGTACCACCGGATCTTCGATTCCCCGCCGCCGGTGCGGCGGTGGACCCACTGACATTCGCGGAGGGACTGCATAACGGTCCCGGTCCCGGTGCCGCGACCGGATTCGCCGACGCGGTAAGGAAATTCAGCGCCGACGCGTACACCGCGGCGACGACCGGGGTGGGGGATGTGTCGCAGTTGATGCGGAACTGGACCCCGGTGGGCTCGAAGGCGGCCGGTGAACTCGACCGGCATCGAGGCCGGATGGATGAGCTGGGCCGTGGCTTGGGGAAACTGGCCGACGGTATCGAGGGCTACAGCAACGCATTTCGGGCGGCGAAGGCCAAGCACCCGACGCCGCAGGAGATCAAGGCCGCGCGCAAGGAGCTCCTCGCCGCGATTCACTCGAAGAACAAGCCCGCGATCACCCGTGCGCTGTACAAGTTCAACGAACAGAACGAGCGTTCGACGACGACGATCGCCGACTACTCCTCCGAAGTCGGCGCAAAAGTCCCCGCGGACAAGGATGCGACCGCTGGGCAGGGCACCGGCGGCGGTACCGGTGCCGCCGCGGGGGCGGGCCAGGGCGCAGGCGACACCAGCATGCTCACCTCGATGCTGCCCATGCTGATGAGTGGGATGCAGGGCATGCAGAGCATGCAGCAGAACCAGGGCATGGACGAATACATCGACGGCGCCGACGATTACAGCTACGGCGATTATGGAGATCTCGGAATTCCGAGCGGTTTCGGCGGTGGTGGAGGTGGCGGTGGTGGTGGCGACTACGGAGTACCGGCCGGCCTGAGCTCGGAGATATCCAAGAGTCAGGAATTCGTCGCGAGTGCCATGCCGATGGTTGGCGCGGCGAGCAGCCTGGCCAGTGGTTCGCCGTTGCCTCGCGCCTCGGTGATCGAACCGCTCAACACGGCGTCGGGAGCCGCGGCCGGAGCAGCCGGCCGAGGTGGTTCGCCGATGATGCCATACATGCCGATGTCACCGGGAATGGGTGGTCCGGGCGGTGCGGGCGGTGGCGGCGACCGCAGCCGGGTGGTGGCCTGGCATCCCGACCGGCTGATGTACGTCGACAACACGCCGCATACGGATTTGGTGATCGGTGAACGGCCCACCATCGCACCGACTGTGACGCCGCCGACGCCAGCCCCGGCAAATCAGAGCCCGTCCCAACCCGGAGGTACCGCATGACAATTCACCCCGACGTGCAGGCGGCGCTGGACGCCGCGCGCGACCTACGCCACCAACTCGCCGAAATGCGCGAGAAGATCGACGGCATCCGGGCCCGGCGGCCCTCGCCGAGTGGCGCGGTCATCCCCGAGGTCGACTCGATGGGGCGGCTGACCGATCTCTATCTAGCCCCGGGCACCACCTCCCGGCTCACCGGCGCGGAACTGGTCACCGAGATCATGTCGGCGATCAAGGAGAGCACTGCCGACGCCGCGCGCCAGTACCAGGTTGTCATGAATCCGCCGGAGGAGGCGGAAGCGCCCGAGGCGACTACCGCCGCGGCGGGACAATCATCATGACCGAACCCGTGCCGGAGGTCACTGTCACCGATACGGTCCGCTGGCTGCACGACGAGGGGCTGGTGCGCCTGGTCGGTGTGGCCGAGCAGGCGGCCGAGACGATTGTCGCGTACACGATCGATGTGGCGACCGGAACCGTGAGTGCGTATCCGCTCACCAAACCCAACGGCGGTGCGGATGCCATGTCCTTCGCGGCCGATGATCTACCGCATCCGGTCGGCACCGCCAAGCGGCTGGTGATCGTGGGCGTCACCAGCTCGGCTTCGCTGCTCGTAGTGGATCTCGCCGCTACCCTTGCCATTTCGATCAATGCCGACCATCCGGCGCGGACCGCCCGTTCCTGGGTGATGCAGTTGATGCTCAATCCGGAGATCACCATCACCACCAATAGCCCGGATGTGGCGATAGGCACGAGCCCGCGATTGCGGCAGAGCTTCATTCCCGGCGGCGGCGCGATGCTCGTGAATGTCGATGACACGCGACCGCCCGTCACCGCGATCACACTCAATCCGTCCACCGACGGGCCCGACTACCTCGATGTCGCCGCTGACGGCACCGGCGAGCTGTATCTCGGCGCGCGTTTCTGGTCACTGAGCCAGGTCATGCGTATCGAGGACGACGCGTGGACCGCGCTCGGCGCACGGCTGGCAGCCGCCCCGGACGATCCGGGCACCGATAGCGAATACTCGACCAGATCCCAACCCGCTCAGCAACTCTCGGAGAGCACCCGATGACCGACACATACCCGAGCGATATCGACGACTACGACCCGGACGAATCCGGTGCCGCCGAACCGAACTGGTCGGCAATGATCTACGAGGTGCTCAACCCCGAGCACACCGTGGGCGTCGCCTGCGACCGCGACGGCGAGATTGTCGGCCTGCACATCACCGACGACGCGTGCGAAAACGGCGACGCCTGGCTTGCCGCCGAGATTTTGCGGGTCGCCCGCCTGGCGCACGCGAAGTCGCGAGTGGGACTGCGAGCGGAGATGGAGTATAAGGGGTCGCGTCCATACACGATCGATTCCTTCGACCTGCCGACGGAGGCTTCCTACCGGGCCATGGAACTCGCTGAATTCGGTCGAACCGCCTGACCGCAGCACCGACACGTCGAGGAGCCGATATGGGTGATCAACTGGACATCGACAGCCACCACGAGGTGCTCGCCGCGGCGAACAAAGTGCTGCACGGTCACGATGACCGCCACCGGCAAATCGCCGAGGCGGTGCGGAATCTTGTCGTGTCGAGCGCGCCGGGATCGGAACTCGATCGCCGCCTGAAAGACAAGCTCGACTGGGTTCTGCATGCCTTCGCCGAGGCGTTGACGGTCAGCGGCGCGGGTGCGCAGTCGACGTTCGAGCAGGTGTTGACCGCGTTGAACGCGTACTTCGACGCGGATATCGCCGGTGGCGCCTCGGTACGCCGCACTGAGGTCTAGACACCGATGGAGAACCGATAGCAGTGGATGCCGAGCGCAACAGCCCGTACTGGGATGCGATCGTCGGGGATAATTGGCCGACGATCGCACCTGCCGAGTGGCGTGCGCTCGAACACACGGCTCGTGATGCCGCTGCCGTCATCGACATCGTCGATGACGAAAGCAGGCGCCGCGCGTTCGACGACCATGTGCGCGCCAGCGCCGGCCTGCAACCCGCCAAGGAGGACATGCGCCGCCAGAGCCGCGACCCGCAGGCGTTCGCGGACGCGCTCGATGCCGCCGCCGATACCTTCGGCGACTTCGCGAACCTGGTGTACCGCACCAGGAATCAGATACTCGACATCGTGGATCGAGCCACCGGGAAGGCCCAGTCCGCGCAGCGGTCCGCCGATGAGGAGAAGGAAGAATCCGACGCCGAGGCCGCTCGGGCCCGGATACCCGGCATCCTCGGTGCGGCCCGGCGCGAAGTCGAGGACGTGGTGCATGCCGCCATGGCTGCGATCAGCCCGCAAAACCTGCGGCCCCTGGACCGCATAGGCCACAAGCTCGGCGTTCGGCCGCCGTGGCCGACCAGTCATCGAGACGAGCCGAATGTAGCCCCGCACCGGCATCACTCGTGGATCGACCGGCTGCAACGAGACTTGCCCGACCCGCGCCACCTCGGTGATGGGTTGCGGCGCCGCATGGTGGACGACGGTCTTCTCATGGGTGTGCCGTTGGAAGAGTTGGTACGCGTATTCGGGCCGGAGCCAATTTCCGCACAACCGATGTCGCCGGACGCCGACACCGGTGTGGTGCCCGGCGGGGGTGGGGCCGGCGACGCGGCGCTGGTCGCGCGACCGGTGCCTGCCGCTCCGGCCGCGCATAACGGCGCCCCGGCGGGGGCGGAGAGTCCGCCGCCGAATCCCGACGATCATCTCGGGGCTGTCGCGGCGGGCTCGCCGTCGCGGCAGCAGCCCATGGCAACCGGGCACGCCGCCGGTATCCGGCAGGATGGCGTCGACAACGGTGATGTTCCCGAAATAGCGGGTGTCGCGGCACGGTCGGGAACCGATGATCTTTCGGCGACGGCCGCCGACCCGAATCATGCCGGCGCTCTGCCTGATTCGCTGACCGTGGCAAACGAGGCCGTCACCCAGGCGGCCGCGATGCAAGCGGCGGCCATGGCATCGACGCTGCCGATGGGTATGCCCCCGACCGGCGCATCCGTCGCCCCGACCGCCGCCACCACTGCCACCGCCGCGTCCGTGTCCGCGTCCGCGTCCGCGCCGGGGTCGGTGTCGGCGCCGCCGAGCCAGGCACGTCCCACGGCCACGCCCTTCGAATCGAGAGGGGGCGCGGAGCCACCGAAGGGGCCGATCACCTCGGCGGCAGCGTCGGCGTCGGCGAATGTCGCAGGACCGGTCGGCAAGCCGCAGGCGGTGACGCGCACGGAAGGGCAGAAGGACAACGCCGGCACGGAGCACGATCACGACCGCGGCAATGCGATTCGTGATGTGGTCGGCGCCGCGATGACATCCGCCGCCGCCCCGTCGTTCGTGCTCGGCGACCGCGTCGACGGCGATCTGGTGCTGGCCCGAACCATCCTGTCCAGCCTGCTCGCGGCGGTCGAGGAGGCGGCGATCGGTGTCGGCTGGGCGGTGTCGGTCATGCGGCACTCGACCGGACTCGGCGCGTTCGTCACCTCGAACGAGGGCCGGGGCTGGTTGCCTGCCGGGCTGTATCTGCCCCGCGAAGTGTCCATTCCTTGGGTGTGGGAGGTTGCCGACGAAGCGGGTTGGGAGGGACTGGCCGACCCGGCGCGCGTCCTCGCGGAATTCGCCATAGCCTGGGGCCGCAAATCGGGAGCCGGTTTGTCGGCGCTGGTGTCCTCGGAGCCGCTCGATCCGAGCCTGCGTCAGCAACTGCGGGATGTGCCGATGGCAGGAGAGATCGCTGCCTCGGCGGCAATGGATTTCAGCCGGCCGGCATCGGGGCGCGTCGATCGGCTCGGCCTGGTCGGAGCACCCGCACTGCTGGAACGCGCGACCGCGCTTCCCGATTCGGAGATCGGCGCGCGCTGTGTGAATTTGGCGATCGACGCGCACGTCCGCGTCGGCAAAGGAGAGCTGGGATCCCCGGAAGCACTGGGTGCGCCGCGGCTACGCCAGCGGATCCTCACCACGATTCGTCGCGGGCAGGTGGTGTCTGAGGACTTGTGGGCGGAGCTGCGGGACACCGACGACCTGGTCGCGGCGTCGACGCTCGCACGTCGGGTGGACGTCTCCGGTGTAGCGCTCGGCGAGCTTCGATCCGAACGTGTCGATGGACGCTCCGCATCCGAGCTGACGGCCGTGCGCGGCATGATGTTCGAACGGCGTTGCGATGAACTTGTGCTATTGCTGGAGAATTCGCCGTCGCGACAGGTTCTCCGGGATGTTACGTACGCGCACGCCCAAATAGTCGGGCACCCGTCTTTCACCGTTCCCGAGCAGCCCGGCCAGGCTGCCGGCCGTGTCGCTCGTCGTCCGACTATCACCGCCGGTCCGCCGTCGTAATCCTGGATCGGGAATGTGCCAGTGACTGAAATAGGTGGTTCAACAGTCGAATTCGTGTGAATGCGGTCTCCTCGGCGCCCACCTGAGATTCCCAGTGGTGGGAACGATCGACAATGATGAGGTCGTCGGTGGGAAGGGATCTGATCAAGCATGCCGAACAGCACGGAAATCGAAGCTGCGGTGCTGCGTCAGTTGGCACTCCAGCACATCGAGGCCGGGAAGCGAATCAGTGACTGGGGTCAGCCGCCCACCGATTGGCTCGAAACCTTCATACCCACCTACGGCACGATCGCCGCGCCGGTCCACCAGGCGCTCACGGAGTACTACGACGCCAGGCATCGCGCGGCGGAAGCATTGGCCAACGAACATTTCCGCACCGCGGACCAGTTGCGAGACGCGGCAGACACTTACGAAGCTACCGACGACGAAAACGGGCGCAACATTCTGCGGGCCGGCGGCTTGCTGGACGATCCGAACACGCATCCGGCGCCCGTGCCGGTCGGCGGTCACACGCCTCCCGACCAACCGGCGACGCAGGTCACTCCGCCACCGGGAGGCCCGCCGCCCGGTGGCCCGCCGAGTGGTCCTACCTCGGCCGGCCCCGACGGAACCGGTGTCACGCCCACGACAACGCAACCGAATGGGCCGGTCACCGGCGGACCCAGCGTTCCTCATGCCCCCTCCGAGATTCCCGGCGCGACCGCACCGAATACCCAGCACGCCGCGCCGACCGGAGCATCGGGCAGCAGTGGTGCGTCCGCGCCGTCGTCGTCGATGCCCGGCATGACGCCGCCGCCGGTGACCACGCCGCCGTCGGTGAGCGCCACGCCGCCACCCATCCAGGTCGCCTCGGACGAGCGCGCACCGAGTGCCCAGCCCGCTGGCGCGTCCGGCGGCGCGGACGCGATGCCGATGGCAACCCCGTTCGCCGCGGCGGTTGCCGCCGCGAAGAACAAGCAGGCCGAACCGGCCTATGTCGTCGGTAACGCCGAGAACGATGACCTGGTGCTCGCCAGGACATTGCTTGCCAGTGTGCTTGCGGCGGTGGAGTCTCCAGTGGGGATGTCCTGGGCGGTTTCGGTGATGCGTGGTCCGGGTGGTGCCGGTGTCTTCATCACCTCCAATGAGGGGCGCGGATGGCTGCCGCCGCGACTGTTCCTGCCGCGCGAGGTGTCCTCGCCGTGGCTGTGGGACGAGCTGCTCGGTGCCGACACCGAAGGCGCCGCGTCGCCGTGGGAAGGTGTATCCGATCCCGCGCGCATCCTCGCCGAGTTCGGCCTGGCGTGGGGAGCGAAGGCGAATGCCCAACTCTCGGCGCTCGTTTCGTCGGGACCGATCGATTCTGGTTTGCGTTCACGGTTCAGCGATGTCGCGATGGAAGGACTCGTCGGCCCGACTTACGACGTCGACCTGCGCGAGTTCACACCCGACACCGCCGACCGCCTCGGGCTGACCGGATCCATCACGGCGCTGGAACACGTTTCGGCACTGCCTGATTCGCAGGTTCGCGCGCGCACCGTGGAGCTGGCGTCGGATGCGCACGCCCAGGTCGGCCGGTCCGTGCAGCCGTCGGCGCACACCGTGGAATCACGGCAACTTCGCGAACGAATCCTGGCCAAGGTGCAGGCGGGCGAGGCGGTGTCACGTCAAATGTGGGACGAATTGCGTGACGCGGACGACCTCTTGTCCGCATCGATGCTGTCGCAACGGGTCGATGTCGGCCGGGTGGAATTCGGGCAGTTACGGGTCGACACCGAGGTTTCGGCGTTGCGCACGATGGTGTTCGAACGCCGCTGCAACGAACTGGTGTTGCTGCTGGCGCAGGAATCGGATCGGCAAAGCCTGCGTGACGCGGTGTACGCCCATGAGCAGATCGTGGAGCACCCGCAGTTCGTCGCGGCACCGTCGGCAGTGACAACCGCCGCGCCCGAGCGCGTCGATCGTCCGGCGGTATCCACGGTCTCGGCCCCGGATATTGCCGGGCCGCCCGCGGGTGCGATGGTCGCGCCGACCTCGCCACCAGGTGCAGGGCCCGATGTGACGCCGAACCGTTCGTGAAGCTCTACTACGAAATGCGAGGTCAGACGATGCGCGGTGGCAGCCGTCTGCGGACTGACGGGGATTTGGTAGCTGGCGAGGCGGTGAACTGATGGCGGACCCGGACGCGAACGGCGGCGGGACGCCACCGAATTTGCTGGCGCCCCCCAACGGCATACTCCCACCTGGTCAGAAACAGCAATTCCATTTCCTGGATCAGGATAAGGGAAAGCCGTCGCCTCTTCTGAACGATGCCGCGGAGGCGGCCAAGCCGAAGGATTACGGCTACCATTTCGAGACCAATAAGGACGGCAAACTCACATACGTTCCTGATAAAGACAAGTACGCCGACAAATCGCCGAACGGCACGGATATGATCCACGCCGGTCAAGTTCTACGACCGGGGGAGGGGATTCATAAAGGTGACTATGATCTGCTGGTCGAAAAAGACAAACTGATATTCACCGGTCCGGACGGCGAGGAATGGACTCGCAATGTAGACGGCATAGATAGTGTCCGAGTCGGCGAAAATGGTCTGGAGATAATGGTCCCCGCGCCACATGCGGGGAACTCCGACATTATGGCGGGATGGTCGACCGACGGCCTGAAATTGTCCGATGTCAAAGGGCTCAAGATCATCGACGGCCGACTGGTCTTCGTGGATGCTAAAGGTAAAGAACTTGCGGTCTTAGCCAAAGATGACAAGAAGAAGCATTTCTTACTCGCTGAACTCCATCCGGTACGTGGCGAGTCGCGCAAGCTGACGATTTACCGCGAAGCAATGTCGAAATTATTGCAGAACTCGATCGATCTCATGGGGGCCGGGCAGACGTCGAAAATCACGGATCTTTCGGGATTCCTTAACGATAACGACATTCCCGATGACATGACTTCCAACGGCAAGAAAGCGGAGGGGGCGATGGTAGACCGCTACCTTGAAAATATCTCCGCTTTCAAGCATTTGAAAAATGAGTTGAACGCCGTCGATAGTGATGTGAAATACATACCGGCGAAGCCACTGAAAGAGACTCTGCAAAAAGCGAAATCGGATATAGCGAAGCATATCGACGAGCTCAACGAAAAGTTGGATGCCGCTTTGATCGTGCCCATTGAAAAAGATGATGGGAAGGTCGATAAATCCACGACGAAGGATTTCCAGGAGCGGCCCCTGTTCGCCGCGATCAGGCACACGGTTGTGGACGTCGAGAGGAAAATCGACCAGGTATCGAAAGCCGTGGAAGATTGGGAAAACCAGATCAAACGTAAGCGGCCGAAAGACGGCGGTGGAGGCAAGAAGACCGGCGGCGGCGGGGGTGGCGGTGCTCGCAGGGGTGGCGGCGGCGATGGCGGTGGCCGTCGTGGTGGGGGTGGTGGTGGCGGAGGTGGCGGCGGCGGAACGCCGAGTGGCGGCGGCGGGACGCCGCCCAACACCAATCCCGCACCGGCTGAGACCGACTATAAGAACCTATATAAAGACCTGATCACCGGTGACCCCAAGGACGCAGCCGCGGCCGCAGCGGCCGGCGCGGCCGCCAGTGGCGCCAATCCCAATGCCGCTGCCTTGGACAAGATCAATAAGAAGTTCGATGAGATTGTGGCCGACCCGAAATCCAGGTCCGGTGCGAATGGCTCCGTTGGGCAGGCCGCCGGCGCTGCGGGTGCTGCCGGCGCGAGTGCGGCGAACCCGATGGCGCAGATGGCGCTCCCGATGATCCTGTCGAGCATAATGCAGAACGCGAACGGCAATGGTGGTGACCAGTCGCGGGTCAACGAGCTGGAGCGCAAGCTCGACGACGAAAAGCGACGGGTGCGCGAACTCGAACGGGGTGGTGCGGGCCAGCCCGCCGACGCGAACGCGGTGCCCGCGGCCTATTCTCAGCCCGCGGAGTCCGCAGCACCGGGTGCGGCGGTCGCCGCCACTCCGACCACCCTGCCGCCGCCGGCGAATACCTCGCAGTCGATGGTGGATTTGAAGATCAAAGACCTGCCGTCGCAGCAGGTTTCCTCGGCCGTGGCGGAGGCCGTGCAGCGAGAGCTCAACAATCCGAATGGTAGCGATGGGCGTGCCGCCTATACGGGGACGCTGGGACAGTCGACGCCGGGCAACCCGTGGACGCAGGTCTATTCCGCCGGCGGCGATTTGTCGGCCGTGCATACCGGCGACGTCGCGCAGTGGGATGATCGCACGGCACTGGTCGTCCGCCCCGGCGACGGTAGTGTCCAGATCATCGTCAATGGACAGCTGGAGACGATGGATCCAAACCTGATGCCGCCCATTTACCATCCCAGCGGCGTCGATCTCGCTGGTTCTTCGCAAATGACGACCCCGGCCCCGCCGCCACCCGTCGCGGTCGTCGCGCCACCGAAACTTCCCGCACCCCCGGAGGTCGAAGCTCCGCGGCCGGTGTAATAAGAATCATGTGCCAGAGTCGACTGCCTATCGGATATGCGCGAACGGCAGTCGTTTCTCGGCGTGACTAGCCCTGTGCTTCAGGCGTATTCGACTCGGGCTTATCCGATTCCGGCCGGTCGGGCTCGGCGTTGTTGTTCGCTGGGGGTGCCGGCTGGCCTTGGTCGGGCGCGGTCGCACCTGCCGGTGGTGCATTCGGATCGGCGGGCGCGGGAGTAGCGCCGGCATGCGCCTTTTTATCGTCGGCCTTCTCGTCGTCGTGCTCTTTGTCCGCTGCGTCATCGTGCTTCAGTAGCTCAGGTAGTTGCTGCACGAGGGGCATCGCCATAGCGGGCAACATCGCCGCAAGCATCGGAAGGGACTGCATTATGGACGATAGGCCGTCCCCACCGCCACCACCGGCATTGCCGCCTCCAGCATTGCCGCCGCCTGAACTACCGCCCCCGGATTTGTCGCCGCCGGATTTGTCTTTACCGCCATCGTTTTTGCCACCGCCGTCTTTGCCGCCGCCATTGGCCAGATCATCGTTGTTCTTCGCAACTATGGTGACCTTGTGGTACACCACTTCGATGGCGGATGCGAGGAGGTCCATCACCGCCGTATCCTCGTGGGGCTTCAGTTTGGCCGTCCCGAAAGCTTTCAATTTGCGCTGAACGTCTTCCACGATACCGATGATGAATCGTAGTGCCCGATTCTGCTCATCGGCCACGACACCGGAGGTCTCGAGTACCTTCTTGTCCATTTCCTGTAATGAAGTCTGCTTGGCTTCGACCTTGTCGACGGCTTCCTTGTATTTTTCGGCTGTCGCACCTGCGCCGAGGTTTTTGTAGAAGGATGGTTTCAGCAGGGCGTCGACTGCGGGCGGCGGTTGCGTCGTGCCGCGGCCGAGGAGGTCGACCGCGTTTTGTATCGCGATCTCCGCGAGTTCGACGAAGAGTTTGGGACCGGCGGACGCGCCGGGCGGTGCAACCAATTTGACGGGGTAGTAGTGTTTTCCGACGGGGACGGCAGGCGTGGAGGTGGCCGCGATCGGCAGCACTTTCCGGGCATCGTTGCTCGCCGTTTTCGCTACCATGCCGTGGCACCCGCCTCTCCGAAGTCCGTCTCATTGTCCTGGGTTCCCATGCTTGGGGAGTGCCGCATAGTTGAATGACAAACCTCCCCACCGGGTGTGAGGACGCCAGCAGGTTAGGAAAGGCGGTTGGTGATGCGCGACGGTGAGCCAGACGAATGGTGCAGGCACTGACGGACGACCTGCATGGTGTGCTGCAGTCACTGCTCGGGCTCTACGGCGAGGGGCAGCCCGACCCAGGCCATGCAGCGGGCGTCCATACACTTACCGCTGATCTGCGCGCACACACGGGAGCGGGTGCGGCCGGGTACACCGATGCGCGTGGCGTGCATATGTCGGTCGCCGAATCACACGCGAGCAAAGACGGTAACGTGCGCACGGCCGTCGCGGAATCGGGCGAGGGAACGCTCAACGGCCGCAGCCGTTTGACCGATCAGATCGCGGATTTCCAAGCGCGGGCGCGCGCGATCGCCTCGGTGGCCGATACCAGGTTCAGCGGGTCGGCGATGCTCGATGCCGCGCAGTCCACAATCGCCAACGCCACCAAGAGGGTTCACGCCGACATGGCCGAAGCGCAGCGCACAGCGTCGCGAATCGCGCCCCCCACCACACCGGTTCGCCGGGCCAGCCGGCGCTCGGTGCCCGCCCGCCGGCGTCGGCGCACCCGATCGGGTTCACCGTCGCGATTACAGCGCCGCACCATGAAACCCTCGGACGGCACCACCGGGGGCAATGCGGTCAGTGCCGCGAGTCAGTGGCTCGGCACCCCCTACATCTGGGGTGGCGGCGGCGCGGGCGGTCCGAGTGGCGGCGGCTTCGACTGTTCCGGCCTGACCCAGTACGCGATCGCGCAGGCATCGCACGGTGAGGTGGTGCTGCCGCGCACGACCTACGAGCAGATCTACAGCGGAGTCCGGGTGCATTCCAGTGACGTTCGGCCCGGTGATCTGGTGTTCCCCGGCGGCTCGTTCAGCGCTCGTGGACCTGAGCACGTTCAGCTCGCCGCGGGCAACGGCATGGTCATCGAGGCGCCCTACTCGGGCTCGACGGTCAAATGGTCGCGAATGCCCAGTGACGCGATCGTTGTCCGGGTGCTCTGAGTAGCAGCGGGGAAGGAGGTCAACCGTGGCGATAGAACTACCGCACGAGGTCGCGTTCTTCCTCAACATGGTCGGCATTCCGTACCCGGATATCAACGAGGACGACGTGCGAGCCCTCGGCGAACATGTCAGCACGTTCGCGACGAATATCCAGAACACACACGAGTCCGCGACCGGTGCGATCAACGATATGAGCTCGGTCTACTCCGGGTATTCCTACAGTGCGCTGGTCTCGTCGTGGGCGCAGATGAGTGCCACTCATATGGCCGCACTCGACAATGCCTGCAAAATGGTGGCGAAGGCACTGGATATCGCGGCCGAGGTGATTGCCGTGGTGAAGGTGGCGGTGCTGGCCGAGCTCGCCGCACTGGCGGCGGCCTACGCGATGGTGCTGGTGACGCCCGCACTCGCTCCGATGCTGCCAACGGTTAGCCAGGCCGCGCGCTACATCTTGAATCAAATGGCGCAGATGCTGGTGGGCTATATCGTGGCGGAGGTGATCGGTAAGGCGATCGAACCGCTCGAAACCACTATCGACGACATGATCAAAGGTGTTGTCTACAACGCGGCACAGCATGCGCTCGGGGTGCCCGATCCCAGTAGTTCAGCGGAGACGTTGCACATCGAACCCGATGAGGTGCTGCGCTACGCCAGGCTCCTCGACCAGCACGCCGACGACATTATGAAACACGCCGCGACCTTCGCCGAAAATGTCGCGCCGTTGGATTTCACCACCACGAACCGCTTCGACGAGACCCAAAGCCCCGGCGGCCTGTTCCCCGAATCGGGGACGTCGCCGGATCCGCGACAGCTGCTCGGCCCGTCCGGTGCGATCGGACCGTACCCGACCGACGGACCGAACACCGGTGTGGATGGTCCGCGAACCGCCGCCGCCGCCGCCGACGACGACGACGGCGGCCAAGGACCACACTCCGGCAATTCGGGACATTCGCTCGATGAGTCGGGCCGATCCGACCCCCGCCCGGCGCACGCGACTCCCGGGCAGGGTGAATCCGGCGGCGTACCGGCCCAATCCGGTGGCGGGCCAGGTCAACCGGCTGGTGGGATGGGACGGCCCGGCGGTATGCCGGGCGAGTTCACCGGCGCGCCAGGCCAATCCGATATCGCGCCGGGGCAACGCGATGACGCCCGTAGGTTCACCGGGGGTGAAATGGATCCGGCCGCCCGTTCGAACGGCGCCGGGCAAAATCCGGTGACCAGCAACGACAACGGCCCAATAGCCGCACCGCACCCGACCGTTTCCGCCGTGCCCGAAAGTTACGCGGGGTCGAGTCCATCGGGTGTCGCCGAACCTGTGGGCTCCGGTCTCGGTGACCGTGCCCAGTCACTCATCGGTCCCGATGCCTCCCGACCGGTATTGCCGTCCGACCCGTCCACTCCGGCTGCCATGCCACCGGCCGGGCGTGGCGGGTCGGCGGGTCCGGCCACGCCGTGGGCGCGCGCAAAGCCCTCGAAATCGACGAAACCCAAGTCGTCGAAATCCTCCAGGCCGTCGAAATCTTCCGCTGCCAAGGCTATTTCACCCTCGGGCAGTCACGCGGCCAATGACCGAGCGCCCGGCGAAACACCATGGTCCAGAGCTTCTCGCTCCCCGGAGGTCGCAGCCTCGGTCTTCGCGCCTGCCGATACGCGCCCGGGTCCGCAGCCCGCGCCCGAGCAGGTCGCCGATCGCCCGCGCCCCGAAGCCGCCGCCGATCCACCGCGGGTGATCGCGCCCGCGACGGCGGACCCGGCTGCCGATGATTCGCACCGCAAGCCCGGCTGAGTTCGAGCGCCCTTGTGACAGCGGCGAACTCGCCGCTACATGTAGTAGGGGATCGAGCGGGCCAGCTGCAAATCCGTCAGCCGCCTGAGGGTCAGGTCTGTTGCCGAAACCCAATCCGCTCGCGCCCGGGCGAACCTATCGGCCGCCTCGGCGGTACGTCGCGCCGCGTGTTCGGCGGCACGCCACGCATCGTCGGCAAAGTATGCGGCCATCAGTGTTGTCGACCATCCCGATCATTGTCTCCGTGATGGTTCGTACGGATCGAAGATCACTCACGACCGAGCGCCTGGCGCACATTTCTCATGAACCGGGAGCGTCGATACTCAGCTAGCTCGGATCAGAGAAGATTCGCAGTGACCGGTGGCGTGCCGGCGCAACCGGTCACTGCTTATCTAGGTCAGATCGCCGGGATGAGGGACCGTCGATCTGTTCATTACAGTACCCAACTCTGTTGAGACGTTCAATAGCGTGCACTCAATTAGTGGCAAGAATTTTAGCGATGTCGATGGGGCCTGTGGGTGTCGAGTGCCGGCCCGGCGATCCGGATCGCGGCCGCCAGCCGCTGCTGGCCTGCGTCGATATCGTAGGGCTTTCCAGCTGTTGAGTCGCGATCGCACCGTCATGTGACGGCACGTTAATTGCTGGCGTATCGCTCTGGGGGTGACCCGGTCTCACTCGGGAGCCCGACGAGCCGCAAACTTCCCGGCACTGGGAATGATTTCCGGGGGAGTGGTGGCGGTGGCGGCCACTATCGTTGCGGCAAGCGAGATCGGCGGAAGGGAAGCCCGAAATTGTCAGCGGCCGAGGACGCGTTCTACACAGGGGTTCAAAGTTTGGCGTTGGTCGTTGGCGGTGTGCGCAACGACCAGCAAGCAGTGGCGGCGTTCCGGGCGGCCACCGACCTCGATCCCGATATGTGCGATGCCTGGCTCGGGCGCGCGATGGCGGGCGAGGTTACCGAAGAGGTGATCTACGGCGCCTACCGGTCGGTGCACAATCTTTATCGTGACCAGCAACGAGCCGGTCTTGTCGATCGCGCGCTGTGGTGCCAGGTCGAGATCGGGATGTATGGGTTGCGCATCGCCATGGCCGACCGTGACCAGATCTCGGTCGCGCAGGCTTGCGCCTATGCCCAGGGTGGTGAATGGCAGGAAGCCATCAACATCCTCCAGGAAGTACCGAGCGACGATGTCTCCGACTTCGTACGCATGTCGCTGTACTTCCGCACCAAGCGCTGGCCGGATGTGCTGGCTGCCAGAAACAAGCGGGCGACGCTCGAAGACGGCCTGCTCGATATCGCGGCCGAGTTGATGACGGCGCAATCGCTGGCGCATCTGGGACGTCTGGGTGAGGCGCTGCCCCGTGCGCAGCGCATCGTCGAGGACAGCGCATCAGGCAGTCTGTCCTACATCTGGGCCGATGCGCACTTCCTACTCGGAATGTTGTTGCGGCACAACGGGGATCACGATGCCGCCGAGAAGATCCTCAACGGCCTCCAGGGCTCGGGGCTGTGGCAGGACCGCCCGGAATGGCAGCGCGCGGTCAAGGACAAGTCCTTCCGGCTCGAGGTCGCCTCGGCGGAACTCATCGCCTCCCGCACCAACCAGTGGGATCCGAAGTCCGGCGACGATCCGGCCGAGGCGGCTGCGTCGGCGGCCAAGCAGGAGCGCGATTCCCGGCTCACGGAGGCATCCGACCTGTTGCGGGCGCAGATCGGAATGGACTCGGTCAAAGAGCAGGTCGACCGGCTCAAGTCCGGTGTGCTGATGGATCAGGTGCGCGCCAAACGCGGGCTGGCCGTGGAGTCGCGGTCGCAGCACCTGATCTTCTCCGGCCCCCCCGGTACCGGTAAAACCACCATTGCCCGCGTGATCGCCAAAATCTTCGCCGGGCTCGGTGTCGTCGAGAATGCCGACGTGATCGAGGTGTCGCGAAACGATATGGTCGGCACCCATCTCGGGCATACCGCGCCGAAGACCAACGCGCTCATTGATTCCGCGCTCGGCGGGGTGCTGTTCATCGACGAGGCGTACACGCTTGTGCAAGAAGGTTTGTCCGGTGGCGACGCGTTCGGCAAGGAAGCGGTCGACACCTTGCTGGCGCGCATGGAGAACGATCGCGACAAGCTGGTCGTGATCATCGCCGGCTACGAGGACCAGATCGACCGATTCCTCGCATCCAATGACGGTCTCGCCTCCCGCTTCACCAAGCGGATCCGGTTCTCCAGCTACGAGGCCGACGAACTGGTGCAAATCGCCGAACATATTGCGCGCAACAAGGATTCGATTCTCTCCGAGGACGCGCGTGAGGTGCTCCAGGCCCGCTGCGCCGAATTGGCCGGGCAAACCCGCAACGGCAGGCGGTTGATCGATCTGGCCGGTAATGGGCGTTTCGTGCGCAATGTCGTCGAGGCGGCCGAGGCCGAGCGCGACTACCGCTTCACGCGCGACAATGTGGACATCATGTCGATGACCGATCAGGAACTGATGATGATCGACGCCCTCGACATCGCCGCCGCACTGGATAGTTTGGCGCCCTCCGCCCGGGTGTGACGGAAACGAGCGGCCGGCTCCCGCTGGGCCATCAGGTCCTGTGGGAGTCGGCCGAGTCGCCAACCTTCCCCAGAACTCGTCCGCCTTATACATCAGACGACCGCCCACTGCGGTGCCTTGCCATACCGGCATCACATGCAGCACATCCAGATAGCCGGTTCCACTCTGGAGTGTTGGGTGGGCGAATCCGACGACGTTGCCATCCGCGGCGCGGGCCACGTGGAGGCTGTGGTTTTCCTCCTGCATGACCTTGCGTCAGTCCGGCGGCTTGCGGGTGCCGAGGTCGAGGGCGAACTCGGAGAGCGGTTCGGCGCCTGGTGGCTTTTGTATGACTGCATCGCAGCCAGTACATGCACCCTCGCGACTTCCGCCGTGCCCCTCCCGATGGTTACCGCCGCAAGATCGTATGTGTTGTCACCATGCTGGGGTCGGGCGAAGTCCAGCGCGTAATGGCCGGTGCCGCGGTTAGGCGCGACCGGGATCAGTCGCTCGCCGAGCTCGGTGTCGGGAATCCTGAACTCGTGATCGAGTACTACTGCGCCGTTGGTTGTTTCCGTTCATACGCCGATGTCTACTCCGACCGACCGGCTTGATTCCCAGTGGTGGGAAGTCTTCGTGTGGCCGGTCGATGACCCGCCAGTAGGGTTTGGCGGCAGGTCGGCGGAAGGATGAGAACCGGTGGCACGCTTCCGGGTGGTGACCAAACACCAGATATCTGGTTGGCGGTTCCTGCTGCGCCGAATCGAGCATGCCCTGGTGCGCCGGGACGCGTCGATGATCGACGATCCACAACGCGGCCGTTCCACCGCGCTATCGATAGGTATCGCGATCGTCTGTGTGGTCATCGCCGGCTCGGCGGTGCTGGCGTTCTTCAAACCCGCCAAGAAAGTCTCCGACGCGAAGATCGTCTCGGAGAAGGACAGTGGTGCGCTGTTCGTGCATCTGGGTCCACGGTTGTACCCGGCCTTGAATCTCACCTCCGCGCGGCTGATCATCGGGGCCGCCGAAAAGCCGGTGCCGGTCTCGCGCGAGGAACTGTCGAAGTATCCGCGCGGGCCGCTGGTCGGCATTCCGGGTGCGCCCGGAACCATTTTCGATAACGCCGAGAAGGATTCGTCGTGGACGGTGTGTGACACCGCGAAGTCGGGTGCTTCCGCGCCGGTGGACCGGGCGACCGGCCTGCCTACCCTCAATCAATCGGCGGTGCGTTCCACCGTTATCGGCGGTCCACTGTCGGTCGACGGTGACGCCGCACGCCCGTTGACCGATAACGAGGCACGATTGATGCGCGACGACAACACCACCTGGTTGGTGTACGTCGACGGTGATAGAGGCGTCGTGCGCGCGGCCATCGATCTCACCAATTCCGCGGTGGCACTCGCCCTCGGCATCGATGCGACAGCGCCGGTCCTGGCGGCCACCAAGGGTTTGATCGACGCGATCCCGGAGGTGCCGCCACTGCGGGTGCCCGAGGTGCCCGGCGCGGGTGAGTCGATGACCTTCAGCAACGGGCTGAGTGTGTTGGTCGGCTCGGTGCTGACAGTGAACACCCCGGATCAGCCCCCGGCTTACTACCTGGTGTCGCAGAACGGTGTCGTACGCGTCACCGGGGTGCTGGCATCGATGATCCGCAATGCCGATTCACACGGCGCGGCGTCCACCAGAATGGTCGGCCCGGACGTGATCGCCGCCAACCTGCGCCCCGGCTCGTGGCCGGGAACCGCTACCTACCCGACGCGGCCGATCGAGATCATCGATCCGCAACGCTCGGAGGTGACCTGCTATCACTGGTCGCGTACCGGCACCGATCCGAATGCCGTCAGTGAGCTGCTGGTGGGAAGGCAACTACCGCTGGCGGCCGAAGAGCAAAGCAGGACAGTCGATTTGGTGACCGCCGCGCCCTCGGGAGGCCGCACCGCCGATGCCGCGTACATGCCGCGCGACACCGGTCGCTTCGTGCAGGTGACCGGTGCGGAACCGGCATCGCCGCTGCGTGAATCGCTCTACTGGATTTCCGACAGCGGCGTGCGCTATGGCATCGACGCTCCGCAAATCGCGAGCGGCTCCGATCCGACCCTCACCGCGCTGGCGCTGCGCACACCGGTGCAGGCGCCGTGGTCGATCGTCACCTTGTTCGCGGTAGGCCCGACGCTGTCGCAGGCCGATGCCAAGCTTGCCCACGACGGCATCGCGCCCGACCAGGTCGTCGCCGGGTTGGGAGGTCCGTCGTGACCAGTACGCGTCGATTCGTGCGCCCGGCCCGCACGGTCCGTGGTCCCAAAGCGCCCGCCGTGACCGAACTGCGGCTCCAGCCCCCTACCGAACTGCCGAAACCGGTACCGCCGTCACGCCTCAAAATGATCATGCCCGTCGTCATGGTCGCGGCCATGGGCGGCATGATGGTGATGATGTTCCGCGGCGGCGGTTTACAGACCATGTCGCCGATGATGATGATGTTCCCGGTCATGATGCTGGTGTCGATGTTCGGCATGATGGGCGGTTCGGCCGCGGGTGGTGGCGGCGGTGGTTCCGCCGGCCTCAACGAGGAACGCAAGGACTACCTGCGCAGCATCACCGACAACCGCAAGACGGTGCACGCGGCCGAAATCGAGCTCTATGGCTTTCTGCGCTACACCCATCCCGGTCCAGAGGAGATCACCCGGCTGGTCGGTGGCAAGCGCATGTGGGAGGTGCAGGTCGCGAGCCCGCAGTTCCTGCGGGTACGAGTCGGCCGTGGCCGGATCGCCAACCAGGTACGCGTGATCGTGCCGGAGGCCGCGCCGACCACCGACCTGGATCCGGTCGGCGTCGTCGAACTCACCCGCTTCGCGAAGGCGTATTCCACCGTCGGTGGTATGCCGGTTGCCATCAACCTGCTCTCGGCGCCGCAGATCGGCATCGGCGGTGACGCCGAGGCGATGGGGGATCTGGTGCGCGCGATGGTCGCCGAGGTGGTGGTTCTGCACGGTCCGGACCAGGTAGCGGTGGCCGCGGTGCTGTCGAATCCCGATGCGCCGGAATGGGCCTGGCTGAAGTGGCTGCCCCATACTCAGCATCCCGAGGAGACCGACGCGATCGGTTCGAGCCGCATGGTGTACCGCACGGTCGCGGAGATGCGGGCCAAGGTGCTGGCGGGTCTCAATCGAGGCCCGTTTTCCGCGAACTCCCAGCCGACGCTGGATCGCAAACATTATCTGCTGATCGTCGATGTCGGCGGGTCTTCGAACGAACGCGATATCTCGGGCATCGACGGCTGCACCTGGCTGCGGCTGGGTACCTCGGAGCAGAGTCTGCCGCGAGCGATGGCTTTCACGGTCAACGAGGATCGTTCGCTCAACGAGGTCACCGTCCGCGGATTGCGGCGTGTCGGTGTGGCCGACGCGCTTTCGTCGCCCGCGATGACGGCATTGGCGCGCAACATTTCGCCCTACCGGTTGTCCACGGTCGTAGAAGCGGTGGCCGCCGAGCAGGCCAGTGGCGGCACCTCATGGGAAGAACTGGTCGCCATCACCGACCCCGGCGACATCCGGGTGCAACGACAGTGGCCGACGCGTCGCGACAGCGACCGGGCGCGCCTGAATATCCCGTTCGGTTACGACCCGGCCGGTGGCGCCGTTTACGTCGATATCAAGGAATCCGCCGAGGAGGGTATGGGCCCGCACGGAATGTGCATCGGCGCGACCGGCTCGGGAAAGTCGGAATTCCTTCGCACCCTTGTGCTCTCGGCGGTCGCCACGCATTCCTCGGATGTCTTGAACCTGCTGCTCGTCGACTTCAAGGGCGGCGCCACCTTCCTCGGCTTCGATCGGTTGTCGCATGTGACAGCGGTGGTGACCAATATGGAAGAAGAGGCCGATCTGGTCACCCGTATGGAAGACGTCATCAACGGCGAAATGAGCAGGCGGCAACGGATTCTGCGTGATGCGGGCAATTTCGCGAATGTCGCGGACTATGAACGGGCGCGCGAGCAAGGCGCGGAGCTGGCTCCGCTGCCGACGCTACTGATCATCCTCGACGAGTTCGCCGAGCTACTCGAACAGCACCCGAGTTTCACGAAACTGTTCGTCGCCATCGGTCGCCTCGGTCGCTCGCTACGCATTCACCTGCTGCTCGCCTCGCAGAAGGTTCCCGCCAGCCGGATGGGTGAACTCGAAGCGCACCTGTCCTATCGAATTGCCCTGCGTACCAACCAGACCAGCGACTCCCGTGACGCGATCGGCACCGCCGACGCCTATCACCTGCCGAAGAAGCCCGGCGCCGGCTATCTGCGGGTCGGTTCGGGCGACCTACAGCGATTCCAGGCCGCCTATGTCGGCTCACCATATGTGCCGCCGGTGCAGACCGCGGCGGCCTCCGCGCACCGTGCGCGCCGGGCGGGCGGAAGTTACCGGCCGCCGCAACGGTTTACCGCCGCGCAGGTCATCGACGTGCGGCCCGCGCCGCCCGTGGAGGTGGAAGCCGTTCCCGTGGAACCGGATATCGCCGAGGGCGATCCGGTGACCGTGATGGAGACGGTGCTACAGCAGTTCGCGGGCCATGGCCGTCAGGCGCACGCGATGTGGCTGCCGCCGCTGACCGTGTCACCCACCCTTGACCAGCTCACCCGCGGTGCGACCGCGGGAATGTTGCGGCTGCCGCTGGCGATTGTGGACAAGCCGCGTCAGCAGAGCCAGGACGTCTGGACGGTGGATCTGTCCGGTGCCGGTGGACACGCGGCCGTCGTCGGTGGCCCACAGTCCGGTAAATCAACCGCACTACAGACACTGATCCTGTCGGCGGCACTGACCCACACCCCGGAACAGGTGCAGTTCTACTGCCTCGACTTCTCCGGTGGCCTATCGGGGCTGCGTGACCTACCGCATGTCGGCTCGGTCGCGACGGCTCGCGATGTCGACCGTGTCCGGCGTACGTTCGCGTTGATCGCCAACCTCATCGCGAGCAGGCAGACACTATTCAGTGACCTCGGCATCGATGGCATGCAGGAGTTCCGGCGGCGTCGAACCGTGCCGGGCGAATCGGCCGAACTGACCGCCCGTGGTGATATTCACGGAGACGTCTTCGTTGTCATCGACGGCTGGGATATCGGCTTCTCAGTCTCCGGCCCATACAACGACGAGTATCTGTCGTCGGTGGAAGCGATTGCGCTGCAAGGTCTCAACTACGGCATCCACCTGGTGATCAGTAGTTCGCGGTGGGCGGCGATCCGTCCCGCCATCAAGGATCTGATGCAGACCCGATGGGAAATGCGCCTCGGCGATCTCACAGACACGGTGTTTTCCGCACATCGCAATATCGTCAATGCGATTCCGCCCAACCGTCCGGGACGTTGCATCTCCACCGAGGCATTGCATATGTTGACCGCGCTGCCGCGCGTCGATGGTGTGGGCGAATCCGACTCGGCGCGTGCGGGACTCACGGCGGCTGTCGAGCAATTGAACCGTCTCTACGCCGGTCGTAAGGCGCCGGAGGTCAAACTGCTGCCTGCCCAGGTCCGGCTGGACGAGCTGCACGCGCAGCTGCCGGCGCCGATGAATATGGCGCAACGGCTGGTTGTGCCGATCGGGGTGCGTGAGTCCGATTTGGGCCCTGCCAGTATCGATTTCGGTGTGACGAGCCACTTCATCGTGCTCGGCTCATCGGGGTCGGGGAAATCCACGGTGCTCAAGGCGCTGCTGGAATCAATTCGGCGGCAATTCAATCGAGACCAGGCCCGAGTGCTCCTGGTCGACTATCGCCGCCAGCACATGGACGCCATCCCGAAGGAGCAGCAGGTCGGCTATCTGACCAGCGAGCGGGATCTGATCGAGGGTCTGCCCGGATTCGCCGCGAAGATGCGTACGCGTCGCGCTCCCGACGACGTCACTTCACAGCAGCTCAAAGAGCGTTCCTGGTGGAGCGGGCCGGAGATATTCGTCGTCGTCGATGACTATCACATGGTCGCGCAGCGTGGTGCGTTGAATCCGCTCGAGACGTTGAAAGACCTTATTGTCGATGGCCGGGACACGGGGCTGCATCTCGTGGTCGCACGAGCCATCGCGCAGGCCGATTCGGCGATGTACGACAACGTGCTCGGGCAAATGCGAAACCTGAACTCTTCGGGCATCGTGCTGGATGGTTCGAAACTTGATGGCGTTCTTATCGGCGATGTGAAGGCCACGAAGCAACCGGTGGGTCGCGGAATTCTTGTCGAACCACTGCTCTCGCGGAGGGAACTCGTCCAGACCGCGTGGCTGCCGGAGGAATGAAGCGCCAGGTCGTAGGGCCTGTGCAATGCGTCATTCCCAAGGGTGGGGATGCCTTAGCGTTCTAGGTGTATCGCGTGAGACGCGAAACCCCCCTCGTTAGGAGTTTTCCTATGGCTCTCAACATTTCACCAGAGCAACTGTCGGTCGTCAGCGCGCAGCTATTCCAAACCGGTGCCGTACTTGCCTCGGCTGTCGGTTCTTGGGCCCCGGCTGCCGTCCCGATGCCTGCGGCGATCGACGATGTCAGCGTGTGGGCGGCCACCCAAAGGGCCGAGAAGTCCATTCGGTTCGCGGACTTGTCGGTGCCGGGGTTCGAGGAGGTCACGAATGCGGCCACAGCGCTCCCGAAGGTTGCCGCTACCTACCTGGGTACCGACGGCGCCGGTGGGGCGAGTGTCGATGCCCAAGCCGCGAATTTCGTGTAGCGGGCCCAGCGGGACTACCAGGAGTTTGCTGCCATGCCGCTGCCCTTCACGTTCATCGCATTACCGCCAGAGATAAACCTCATGCGACTGACAACAGGTGGTTCAGGCCCGGCCGGGATGGCCGCGGCCGCGGCCGCCGATGTGCAGTTTGCCGCCGCGATGAATGCGGCGGCGGCCGCAGACCACGGGTCCACCGGCGTGCTGGCGGCGGGCTGGCAGGGCTCGTCCTCCGATATCGCGCAGACGGCCTTCGCCAAGCATACGGCCTGGCTGGCCGATCAGGCTGCCGTGGCAAGTGCGACCGCCGCAGCGACGGCCGCGATCGCGAACGCGTATGCCGGTGCGGTGGTCGCCATGCCATCGGCGGTCGAGCTCGCCGCGGTGCACATCAATCGAGTCACTTTCTCCATGACGCACAACGCGCCGGCGCTGGCGGCGAATGAGGCGTATTACCAAGTGCTTTGGGGCCGGGCCGCCGCGACGATGGGCGTGTATGCGGGGTTGGCGGCTACCGCGGTCGCGAGTATGCCACCGCCATTGACGCCGCCGATGATCGTCACGGGTGGCCAGCTCGGTGGTGACATCGGAGGTGGCGGCCCGCAGCACCCGGTGGTGTCATCGATGATCGACAAACATGACCAGATAACGGCGCAGGGGAAATCCGCACCCGGCGGCGGTACCGCGCTACACGACACTCATTCAAGTCCTGGGCCGACTTCACCGACGAACACTTCCCACGGCACCGGTGGCGACCCCACCCCCCACACCGGTACCGATCCGGCGCACGCCACACCGAACCCGGCCGACACAACGCCGACCGCACCCAACGCCGAGCAGGCTTTGCCGGATATGAGCCAGGCCGCGCCATCGCTGACCGACACACCGGCGGACGGCACTACTTCGATGGAGCAGCCCGGGTTTTCCGGCACATCGCCGTATTCACCGACCTTGGCCGGACTGAACGGTGGTGCCGGGAGTCTGGTCAGCTTGGGAATGTTCCGTGGCGGACTCGGAACGATGCCGGGCGCATCGACAGGTTTCCGGATGCCGTCGAACTGGTCGCTGGGCCAGGGTACGGCTTTCGGCGCGACGCCCAACACCACGCCCACCGCCGGACCCGCATCGCGCAGCACCCCGCCGCGCGGCGCGACGGCACCCAAGGCTCAGTTGCGGCGGCGTCGGGACGAGGACCGTGGCACCTCGACGGTGTTCGTACCCGGTGAACCCCAGGATGTGCCCGTTCTGGAGCAACCTCCGGCTATCGGCGTTATCGAGTACGACGATAACGACGGTCCGGGCGATCAGGCCGACGATGACGCGGCCTGATCGGTGCGATCGAGCGTGCCGATGATGATTCGGCATTACTCCTCGCGGAACGTCCTCGGTTATGTACGCCGCGGCAGATGTCAATACCCCACGTGAAAGGAACACAATATGGCGATCACAGGATTGAACGCGGATTCGGCCAATTTGAAATCGGTGTCGGGCAGTATGGCAGACAACCACGGTACACTCGAATATCAACTCGCGAGCTTGGCGTCAATGAGTGACGAGTTGAAAGCCGCGCTCGAGGGGCAGGCTGGTATGGCTGCTCAGAGTGTATTCGCTGACGCCCACGCCAGGGGTAAGAAGCTTAACGTAACCTTGAACCACCTTATTGAACTTTTGACTCAGGCCGGTGTCAAGATTGATGCCGACGACTTGGATGGCAAGCAGCGGCTTCTTCGCCTTGCGGGCACCGACGGGGTAAACGAAGATGGAGCTAAATACTCCTCCGACATACATTCCAAGGTCGACAACAGTTTCTGATCGGAATATTCTCGGACGATTAATCGGAGCGAAAGGCTAAAAACTCATGAAATACGATTACACTCGGATCTACGAGCACGGAACTAATTTGGGGAGTCTGCTCTCGAAGATGTCGACAAATCTCGAGGAATTGGAAAATTTGCGACTGAAATTACTGGCTGAGTTCACGGGCCAGGGTGCTGCGGGATATAAAGAAACCACAGACCAGCTGAAGATCGATCTGGACAGTTTCCGGGCAGGTTTGCAGAAGACAAACTCTGTTGTTCAGGAGAATACTGATTTGATGAACACCACCGACCGCGGGCTTGGTAACGGGTTCAAGCTCGTCTAGCGGTGTTGTGGCGTTATCCGCCACAACAATTCCGCAGTGGCGCGGCTTGACCGCACTCGATGACTACGTGTTTGGTGAAGGTGTGGAAACTGACCCGATAGTGGTCGACCTGAATGTCGATGCCGCCCTCTTGTTGAAAGACATGGTCGGCATCGACTCATATCCCCTGGTGCTGGCCTTGATGCCCAACGTCTATCGGGTCGAGGATCAGGAACGGGTACATGCGGTCGTCGCGAAACAGCTCGCCGACGCGGGCATTATCGACGACGGCAACGTGCACCCGACGGTCGAACACTGGCTGCAATGTCTATACCGGCCCGATATGGAATTAGTCGCCCGGATCGTGGACGTCGGTCCCGGGGGCGAATTCGAAGCCGTGCTGCGACTGTCGCTCGTGCGTTCCGGCGAGACGCATGTTCTCGCCGTGCGCTGTGATGACAATGTCGTGATCCAGTCGGTATTCCAAGAACAACGAGATCTGGAGAATATGGCCGCGGCGTTGATCGCGGCGTTGGGCGAGAATCAGATACTGCGCTTCAAGCCGATGACCGCGACACTCGAGGACCTCTCCGAGGTGCCGTCGGATCAGAGTGAACGGCGCAGGGCGCTTTTGGAACTCGGCGCGAATCCGCACACCGCCGGAGTGCTCAGCAGAGTGCTCGACGAGGTGCGGCGCAGCGCCGAGGTGGTGATGATCGAGCATCGCGACGGCGGCTCGACACAGACGGAAGTCTGTGTGAGCGTGCTGGATACGTTGTCGGGGCGGATTGTCGTTACACCGAGTAAGGCCGCAGACGGTACGGTCTGGTCGACGTACGCACCGGGTGATGACTCCGCTGTCGCGGCGGGCATCGGCGCACTCCTCGAGTTGCTACCCGGTCGAAGTTGGTTCGATACCAGCCGAATTGGCTGACTATCGTGCCATTGTTGTCGAGAGGACTACGGAAATGAGCCGAGCACCGAGCACCAACGGTCATTCGACGGAGTCCGCCCGCGCCCGCGGCGGCTACGACGCTTTCTTCGCGCCGACCGGCGAACCCGGCGAGGCATCGGTCGCGCCGACGCCGACCCCGGTAGCACCGGAGATCGGCGCGCGCGCGGATCTGTCGCCGAACCGCACCGCCGGTGACCCGGTGATCGGTGCACCACCGCCGCAGCCGCAGGAGACAGCCGCGCAGGCATCCGCCGATCGCTCCGTGCCCCAGGGGGCGGCTACCGCGCCATCGGGTGCGACTCCGCAGACCGGCACGGCTACGCCGCCCTCCAACACGGGTGCACCGCAGCCGGGTGCGAGCGGGCCGCAGCCGCAGCCGATCCCGCACGCCGCGTCGCAACACACCCCCCACGCCGCGTCGCAACCGACCACGTCGGCCCACCCCACGTCGCAGGCGTGGGGTGACGGTGCGGTGGCGTCGCAGCCGCCGCAGTCCGGAACCTATTCGGAGGCGGCACCATTGGGCACGACGTCGCCGGGCTGGGCGTCGCACGGTTCGCCGCCCGTCGCCGGAAGTCCCACGGCCGAACGGCAATACGCCGTTCCGGCGACGCAGTGGGTTCCCGATCGCGTCGACCACTCGGCCTATGAGCAGACACCTCGAATCGAGGTGCTGCCCGCCACCCTCACCTCCATCGACCTGCTTGCCGATATCGCGGCGGCTCGACGCGCCCAGCTGCGCTCCAACTCGGGTATGCGCGGTGCCCTGAACAAGGTTGGTTTCAACCTCGGGTTGTCCCCGGCCGAACAGCGTGCCGAAGATCGGCGTTCGCGTATCCGCAGACAACTCACCTCGACCTACCAGATCGCGGTGGTGAGCGTGAAGGGCGGCGTCGGCCGCACCACCACCGCCGCCACGCTCGGTTCGACCTTCGCCAGCCTGCGACCGGATCGGGTGGTCGCCATCGACGCCAACCCGGATTTCGGCGATCTCGCGACTCGAACCAACCGTCACCCCTATGGCCTCACCCTGCGCGATCTCGCACAGGCGACGAATCTCGACGCGTTCTCCGCGGTGCAGTCGTTCACCTCGATCAACACCGCGGACCTCGCCGTCATCGCCTCCCCGTGGACGACGGAGGCCAATGAGGCGCTCTCGGGACGGGAGTACGCCACCGCCGTCGAGGTGCTGCGCCGGCACTACAACCTGTTGCTCGTCGATTGCGGCACCGGCGTTCTCGACTCCGCGACCGCCACTGTGTTGCAGACCAGTGACGCCGTCGTGGTCGTCACCCCGGCCACCGTCGGCGGTGTCACCGGTGCGGTGGCGACCCTCAATTGGTTTGCCTCGCACGGACTGCATCACCTGATCGCCAAGTCGATCGTGTCGATCGTGCACCACCAGCCCGCCAAGCCGACGGTCGATGTCGAGGCCATCGAGAAGCTGTTCGCGACCGCGCAGCGGCCGACGTGTGTGGTGCCCTACGACGAGCACCTTGCCGAGGGTGGCGAGATCGATCTGCGGCTGCTCGACAAGGACACCGGTGTGGCTTTCGAGGAGCTCGCGGCGCATCTCTCCGATAGCTTTCCCGGCTATGCGACCGGCGACACCGGCAACAATGGAGGGATGCGATGAGCACTGCGATCGCGCCCGCGCCTGCCGCGGCGCAGCCGACTGCCGAGGTCGCGCGCGCCAGGATCGCGGTAATGGTGTCCACCTATCAGGTCGATGTGGTGGTGCCGACCAAGTTCACCATCGAAACGTTCATCGACGATCTACTGGTCGTGCTCGCCAGTGCCATCGACGACGAGAGCGTCGATTTCACTCCGCCACAAGGCCAATGGAGCCTGGGCCGGCCGGGGGAGCCGCCGATACCGCGCTGGCGCAGCCTCGGTGACCACGAGATAACCGACGGTGCCGTGCTGATGCTCTCGGTGGTCGAATCGGCCGAGGAATTCACGCCGGTCGTCGAGGACATCACCGACGCTCTCGCCCTGATCAACCAGCGTGAGTTCGCCGAATTCGATGGGGGCACCGCGGCGATTGTCGGTTTGGCCGCTTTGGGCGCCGGGACCACCTCGATCGCCGCGATGTTGGCGTGGTCGTGGACCGAGACCGGTTCGGCCGGGTGGTGTGCGCTGCCCGCGCTGCTGATCGGTGTGTGTTGCTGGATCGCGGCCATGATGGCGCGGCGGCGCGGCGCGGCACCCGCTGTCTGCCTCGGGCTGGCCTTGTCGGCGACGCCGTTGCTGTTCGCCGGCAGCGCGATGCTGGTCCCGCCCGCATACGACCAGCCTGGACCGTTCACCGCAGCCAACCTCGCCGCGGGATCGGTGGTCGCCGCGGTCGCCGCCGCCACCATGATGCGGCTGACCGGTATGGGCATCGCGACGCTGATGGCGGTGACGGCACTCGGCGCGACGGTAACTCTGGTCGCCCTGCCGTTGACGTATATGGACCTCTCTGTCGGACAGGCGTCCGCGGGCGCGGTCTTCGTCGGCCTCGTCCTGCTCACCGCCGCACCACGAATCGCTGTGGTGATCGCGCGGATCCGGCCGCCGGACCTACCCGACCCGGGCAATGAGGTATCGCCGACCACCCTCACCGATATCTTCGATGCCGAGACCGCGCGCGAGGGCGACGAGCATACCGAGAGCAGCGAACAACAACGTCACAATTCCGCCATCGGTATCGAGAGCCGGGCCCGGTTGGCCGTGACCAGCCTGCGCGGCCTCATCGCGGCGGTATCGGTGCTGTTGTCGATCGGCACGGTTGTCACCTCGGTGGTCAGCCCCGGCGGTATTCGGGAGATCGTGATGGCCGCGGCGGTGGCCGGTGTGCTGGCGATGCGGGCACGCTGGTACCCGGACCGGGTCCAGGCGATCGCGCTGATCGCGGCGTCCGCGGTCACGGTGGCCGGGGTCGGTTTCGGTTTGGTCGTTGCGTACGAGACGCCGGCGCCGCGCGTGGCGGTCGTGTTTATTGTCGCGCTGATCGCGGCTGCCGGATGCGTCGCGGCGTTGCGGTTGCCTGGTAAGCGGCTGTCGCCGGTGACTCGCCGGGTGATCGACCTGATCGAGTACCTGCTCATCCTCGTGGTCCCGGTGATCGCCTTCTGGATCATGGGTGTCTATACCGCCATGCGAGCTATCTGATGAAACTCGGCAAGGCCGCTGCCGCGGTACTGGCCGCAGTGGTGCTCGCCATCACGGCGGCGCCGGCGACGGCGATACAGCCGCCGCAGGTGCTGGTAGGGGCACCGCCGCCCGATGACACGCCAGGACCCGAGCTGCCGACCAAACAGGACAAGGGGTGTTTGGCGACCGGTGTCCTGCGCGATAGCGATCTATCCCGCACGCCCGCACCGGAACTGGCGCTCGACCTGAGCCGGGCCCGCTCGCTCAGCCAGGGTGAAGGTGTCACGGTCGCCGTCATCGACACGGGGGTCAGTCCTCATCCGCGCCTGCCGAATCTGGTCGGTGGCGGCGACTACATGACAGCCGGCGGCGACGGCCTATCCGATTGCGATGCCCACGGCACCCTTATCGCCGGGATCATCGGCGCGGCGTCCGATCCCGCCGACGGTTTCACCGGTGTCGCGCCGGGCGCCAGAATCATCTCGATCCGCAACCAGTCCGGCGCTATTTCCTTCGAACACCAGAATTCCGATATGGTGCAGCAACTTTCGGTCCAGATCCGTACCCTGGCCCGAGCTATCACCCATGCGGCGAACCAGGGGGCCGGAGTTATCACGGTCTCGCTGCCGATCTGTCTGTCGACCGAGCTGCGCGTGGACCAGTCGGTACTGTCGGCGGCCATCGGTTACGCCGTGCATGTCAGGGGTGCGCTGATCGTCGCGGGCGCCGGGAATACCAGCGGGACGGGCTGTTCGGAGAATCCCGGGATTGACCCGACCCGACCCGGCGACCCGAGGAATTGGCGGGACGTCAAAACGATCTCAACCCCGGGCTGGTTCGCGCCCGATGTGCTGACCGTTGGATTTACCGCTCCGACCGGTGCGCCCATGTCGGAATCGCTGACCGGGCCCTGGGTTTCGGTCGCTGCGCCCGGTGCGGGTATCGAATCGCTCGGTCCCGGCGGTGGCGGCCTGATCAACGGCGTAGGTGAACCCGACAAGTTGGTGCCGGTCGGCGGATCGTCGTTCGCCGCCGCCTATGTCAGCGGGGTAGCCGCGCTGCTGCGGTCGCGATTCCCCAACGAGACACCGGGTGAGATCGGTGCGCGCCTGCAAGCGAGCGCGCACGCGCCGGCGCGCGGTATCGACAACACCGTCGGTGCCGGCGTGATCGACCCGCTCGTCGCGCTCGGCTATCGCACGCCGCCGAAGCCGCCCGCCGGGCTGTTCGGGTCGGCACCGCTGGCCATCCCATCGCCGCCCCGTGCCAAGGATGCGCGGCCCGCGATCACCGCGACCGTCGTCATCGTCGCGGCGGCCGTGCTCGGTGTGGCCGTCACCTATGCGAATTCGGCAAGCCGGAGGCGGCGGTGAGCTTTCCGAGTGTTCGGGGCGGCAGCGTCGAGCGCGGTCCCTTCGCCGCGTTCGTGATCGTCGGCAGTCCGCCGCTGGTCGCCATGTCCGCCCACACGCCATGGTGGGTCGGTGCTTCGGTGGTGACCGTGCTGTTCGTGACGGTCACGGTTCGGGTCAACAACCGCACGACGGTCAGATGGCTGCTCGACTGGGCCGCATACCGGGTCGGCCGTTCGGCGCGAGCGCGAGAGCGGGCCGAGCCGGGCCGGATTCGTGACGTGGAGGTCGCGTCCGGGGTGTGCGGTATCTCGGAGGCGGACACGACACTGGTCGCGATGATCCAGCTCGCACCCAATCTGGATCTGCCCACTGTCATCGCCGAACGGTCCCTCTACACCGAGGACACGATGGCGGTCGAGGTGCTGTTGCCGATGCTCGAGCAATTCGGCATCTCCGTCGACATCGATATCGTGACGACCGGCCAGCGGGTCCGGTCGACCGGCAGCTACAGCATGCTCTACGACCAGCTCATCGGCTCCCACCCGGTGGTGGGTGATCGCCTGACCTGGCTGGTCGTTCGGTTGGATCAGGAACGCAATCTGGCCGCGCTGGCACGGCGTGGTCCGTGCGCGGTCGCGGCACCGAAAGCGCTGGCAGGCGCGGTACATCGCATTGCGGGTCGGTTGCGTGAGCGAGGTATCGAAGCCAGGCCGCTGCCCGCATCGGCATTGCGGGACGCGACCCGCCTGCTGCACGGCGGAGTCGAGTTGAACGATCTCAGGGAAACCTGGAGTTGCCTCGAATCCTCGGCGCCGGGCCGCTGTGTGACGAGCTACCTGATCGACTGGACCCGGCTCGACGGCGCCGGATTGGGCGATTGCTGGTCGTGGAACCGGGGTCGCACCACCCTGGTCGTCAGCCTGACCGAGGACGTGGCGGCGCCCCGTGCGCTGGTGCGGTTCGTCGGTCCGGCCGTGACCAACAAGCCGCCGGACTACCTGAGGTTGCTTACCGGTCGCCAGTCGGTGGCGCTGATGGCGTCACTACCCACCGCCACCTCGGTGCGTGCCGTGCCAACCGACGAATCCGGCGCCGATGTCGCCCCCGAGGAGATCGCCGCCGAACTCGCGATCCCGATCGGTCCCAACGGCCAGATCCTCGGGTCGCTCAGCGGGCAACCGCGTCATACCCTCGCGCTGCCACTGTTCGATCCGGCCCGCTACAACCCGCGTCGCCGCACCATCGACGTGCACGCGAAGTTGCCGGTCGCGCAGCAGATCGTCTTGCGGGCCATGGTCGTCGGCGCGGATGTGGAGGTGCACTCGGCCCGGCCGCAGAGTTGGCAACAACTCGTCGCCGCGGTTGGAGACTCCCGTTCGTTGCGTCTGGTCGAGGCACAGGGCGGGACCGGAGGGAGTACAGGGACGGATTCCGACACGAATGCTCCAGCAACAATCGCCGTATTCGATCAGCTGTCGCCGAGAGCGTCGACGGCACAAACCACTGTCACCATCAACGAGCCCGGCGCTCCCCGTAGGCGGGCCGTCGATCTCACCATTAATCAGGTCGGTGCGACCACGGTGGATGTCAGTATTCCGATGCGCACTGTGCGCGTCGATTTGATCGAACCGAGAGGGGAGACCCGTTATTTCGATTCCGCCGAGGGGCCGGCCGCGATCAGTGCCGCGCCGCACGGATCCGAAGTTCCTGCGACCGCGCAGCAACCCGGTGGTCGTCGCGTCAGCTGAGCGAGGTCGGTAATGTCTATCACCGTGGTAGTGGATTCTCCTTCCGATGGCGGCGACCTTCCTCATCAGGACGGTGGAGACTCGCTATCTCCCAGACAGGCGGCGGCGGCCATTTTCTCGAGCCGATTGTCGGGACTCATCGCTGAGTCGGTGGTGTCGACCGAGGACGGCTCCACGCGGTCGCTGACGCTGTATTCGCTTGCGCAGCATCTGGAGTTGGCCTATCCGGACGTGCCGGTGTCGCAGTCGGGTCTGTACCGCCTGATCCACGGTGACGCCATCCCGCGACTGGATCTGGTCATTGCCCTGGCCAGGGTGTTCGATGTGCCGCCGGAGTATTTCGTGACCGAGGACCAGCGGCGCTGAACGCACCTGGCGGCTGTTCTCGCCAGCGGGAATAGCCTCGATCCGGATGTGATGCTGCGGCCGATACGATCCGCACCATGCCCGACGAGGATCCGGGAGATATTTTTCTCCGTCATCGAGGTGCGGTTCTCGACACACTTCTGTCGGATCCGTCGTTCGGGCCCGCCGGGATTGATTCCTATGAGCGCGCGAGCGCGGGCGCCGCATCGGTCGGCCTTTTGGAGGCCGAATCAAATTGGTCGGAGCCCGTCGATCGGCCACGTGCGAGTGGTGGACCCAAGGCGAGTGAGCGGATTCTCGCGCTGCTCAATGGCCAAGCGGAGCCGGATTCGACCGCGGCCTACACGCAGGAGTTCCGCCAGCCCGCCGCGGTGATGCCCGCGGAGGCGGAGGCCGAAGATCCGCCTCGCACTCCGGCGGCCGAACCGGCCGCGGCGTCGTCGTCGAACCGGTTCGGGCCTGCCGACCAGGTCGCACGCGACACGCTCACGCAGTTGCGAAAGCCGAAGGTGGCGCTCGCGATCGGCGCGGTCGTCGCGGTACTCGTAGTGCTGCTGCTCGTGACGACAGGCGGAAAGAAGCAGGAGTCCGATCAGGTACTCGTGGTTACCGCGCCGCCGACAACTGCCGCGCCGTCAACCACTGGTCCGCCCGCCGTGGCCAGCGGGGTTATCCCGATCAAATCGGCTCAGGCGAAGTGTCCGCCCGGAAGTACCTCGGCAATGGATGCGTTCGGCGGCGAGACCGGTAAGGCGTGGGCGTGTGTGCGTGCCTACAAGGTGGACGGTCAGGTAATGACCATCGACTTGGGGAAGAGCTATCAGATCGATTCGATCGGCGTTATCCCCGGCTGGGACCATGTCAGTGCCGACGGCACCGACCAGTGGGACAAGTACCGCACGGCCAGCCGTATCCACTACGAGTTGGATAACGCCGACGCGAGTGGCTACACCCAGGCGACGCTGGACCAGCGCACCCTCGTCGTCACAAAAATTGAGCCCCCGGTGAGCGCGACCCGTATTACCTTGACGATTCTGGAATCGAAGGGTGATCGCTCGATCAACACAACCGCCATCTCCTCGATTGTGATCACCGGACATTGAACGCCGTATCCGAACTGATCTGCCAGTACTGTTCGCACCGCCATGTCGGCCAGGCGCTCTCCAGCTGTGCGCACTGCGGTGCGCCGTTGCGCGCTGCCGTCCGCACGGTCACGGCAACCGCGGGGGCCGGGGTGTCCGGGGTGGCCGCGGTGGGGGCCGGTGTCGCCGAGAAGGTCACCGGGAAGACGGGAGACGTTGCCCGGAAGGAGCTTCCGCGCTGGCTGCGGATGGCCGCCGGTGCCGTCATCGCTGCTATTGCGCTGGTCGGTGTGCTGGCGGTGCGCTCGTGTGGGCCGGGTCTGCCGGAGATGCCGAAACTGAACGGTGCCGACCAATCGAATGCCGTCAGTGCTTTGCCCGCACTGATCCGTTCCGGTTCGTCGTGTGAACGACTCGATGCCGGCGAAGTGACCGATAAATGTGTCATGAGTGCAGGCCATCTGTTGCTGTCCGGCGGTATTGCCGGTGGCAAGGACCTGACCTTCTATGCGGAGCTGGCGTCGTCCGAACGGCTGAAGGAAACAGTCAGCCGATGGCGGGCGGCCGGCGCGACAGTCGTGGCCGACGGCCCCGTATTCGCGGCGATCGGGCCTTCGGCAACCGTGTGGTACGCCGACACGCGGACCGGTCTGCGTCTGGAGACCGGCACGTTCACCGGCCGTGCGGCCGCACAGACTTTCCTCAACCGGGCCGGCTTGACCCGTTGAACTGAACCATTCAACAGGTAACTACCTGATCAGCGTTATGCCGTTAGTCAATGTGCCGCTATGCAGCGGTACGTTATTCAGGTAACGTGTGGGAAGCGCACGTTACGAAATTCAGCCCACTGGAAGGCAACAGGTCGATGGTGGCAACCACACAGCAGACGATCACTACGAAGCGGTTCCGCGATGATCCGACCGACCTGGAGGCGGCGTACTTCCGCTGGATCCAACCGGACCCGTCGGCCTCCGCGATCACCGATCGCGCGCAGCGAATCTTCCGGCAGCACCTCGAGCTGGCCGCAGTCCGTCAGCCCGGCTCGGCGACAACCCGGGTGTACCGGCCCGACGACAGCACCGGACTCGGCGCCGCGGTTCAGATCGTCAACGACGACATGCCGCTGCTCGTCGATTCGGTGACCGCCGCGCTGCGCAGGCTCGGCGCTACCGCGACCGAGGTCATCCATCCCGTCTTCGATGTCACCCGCGACACCGAGGGCAGGCTCCAGGGCATCGTGGCGCACGACGGCGAGACCGATCTCGGGTCGGCGGGCGATGGCCGCACGCTGCCCGAATCGTGGATCCACGTGCAGTTCGCCACCGGACTCTCCGACGCGCTTGTCGACCGAATCGAACAGGCGCTCGAGTCGCTGCTGAACGATCTGCGTGGCGTGGCCGACGACACCGCGACCATGGTCGATTCGATGAACTCCCTCGCCGACAGCCTCGACGTTGCCGCGCAGTGGGCGGGCGATCCTGAAATCCCCGAGTGCGCGGAGCTTTTGCGCTGGCTGGCCGACGGCCACTTCACCGCGCTCGGCTACGGCTACTACCACTTCCGGCGCAGCGCGCCGCTGCCCGACGCCCCCTTCGAGCCGTGGCAGCTGCCCGGCACCGGCCTCGGTGTGCTGCGTGGCGGTTCCGTCGCCGACGTCAGTGTTCCGGTGCACGGGGCGAAGCGGCCGGTGTTGCGGCTGGCCAATGGCTCGGTCGATTCGCTGCTGCCGGGCTCCCGCGATCTCTATTTCGTCAGCGTCGCCGACTACGGCACCGGTGATCCGAGCGGAAGCGGACCCACCGGTGACACCGTCGCGATGGTGAAGGGCGAGCACGTATTCGTCGGGACGTTCACCGTGACCGGTCTGCACGAGAACATCCTCGACATTCCGGTCATCTCGCGTCGCGTGCTACAGGTGATCGACTGGTCCGGATTCGAGCTGAATTCGTTCTCCGGCCAGGCGATGCTGGAGATGCTCCAGTCCTTCCCGCGCGTCGAGTTGTTCTCCACCGATGCGCGTCGCCTGTTCGAAACCGTCTCCAGCGTCATGGATTTGGGTCTGCGACGGCAGGTTCGGCTGTTCATCCGCCGCGACGCGCGCAGCGGTGCGGTCTACTGCCTGGTCTACATGCCTCGTGACCGATATTCGACCGAGGTCCGGCTGCGCATGGGGGAGATACTGCGCACCGAGTTCGACGCCGAGCAGATCGCGTATTCGGCCCGTGCCACCGAATCCGAGCTGGCCGTCGTCTATTTCACGGTGCACCGCAAGCCCGACGCGCAGCCCGCCGATATCACCGAATCCAATCGGGAGCGCATTCAGGAACTGTTGCTGAGCACCACCTGGACCTGGGCCGACGGGCTGGCGGCCGAGGCGGCCGGCGCGTCGGACGTATCGCTGGCGCTCGCCCAGGATTACGCGGCGGCCTTCCCCTCCAGTTACCAGCAGGAGCACGGGCCGGTCCGCGCACTGGCCGATCTGCGGCGGCTGGAACGCCTGTCCGATGGCGAGATCGATACCAATCTGTACCGCAACGCCGAATTGCCGTCGGGGGAATGGCGATTCACCCTCTACGTCGCCGGTGCGGGTGTATCGCTGAGCCGGGTGCTGCCGGTGGTGCACAGTCTCGGTGTGGAGGTCCTCGACGAGCAGCCCTACCGCATTACGCTGCGCGACGGTTCGCAGCGCTGGATCTACGATTTCGGGCTGCGAGTTCCCGCCGCATTGCTGCGCGGCGCACTCGACAGCGATATCGAAGCCGATCTGGCGGCCTCGGTCGACGTCGACTCCCTGCCGGAAACCAGTGTGCGCAAACGCTTCCCGGCTGCGGTCGCCGCGATGTGGTTCGGTCACGCCGAGGTCGACGGGCTCAATGAACTGGTACTGCGGGCCGGGCTGCACTGGCGGCAGGTCGCGATGCTGCGGGCCTATGCGAAATACCTACAGCAGGCCGGTTTCGCCTACACGCTCGGCAATATCACGCGAGTGCTGCTGACCCATCCCGCGACCGCGCGGTCGTGCACCGAATTGTTCGGCGCCTACTTCGATCCGGACGTTGTGGGCCCGGAGGCCGAGTCCAGGGCGGCCGATATCGCGCAGCGGGTGCAGTCGGAGATCGAGGCCGTGCTCAGCTTGGACACCGACCGGATTCTGCGGGCCGTACTCGGCTTGATCTCGGCGACCCTGCGTACCAACTACTTCCGCCGCGACGCCGAGGGCAACCCGCTGGAGTACCTGTCGTTCAAACTGAATCCGCACGCTATCGCCGAATTGCCGCAACCACGGCCGCAGTTCGAGATTTTCGTGTACTCGCCCCGGGTCGAGGGCGTGCACCTGCGCTTCGGTGCGGTGGCGCGTGGTGGATTGCGCTGGTCGGATCGTCTGGAGGATTTCCGCACCGAAGTTCTGGGGCTGGTCAAGGCCCAGGCCGTGAAGAACGCGGTCATCGTTCCGGTCGGCGCCAAGGGCGGTTTCGTAGTGAAGCAGCCGCCCGCGTCGACCGGGGATGCCGGGGTGGACCGGCAGGCGTTCGGGGCGGAGGGTGTGGCGTGCTACCGAACGTTCATTTCCGGCCTGCTGGATGTCACCGACAATGTCGACCACGCCACCGGTGTCGTGCTCGCGCCGGAGCGGGTGGTGCGCCGTGACGAGGACGACACCTATTTGGTGGTTGCCGCGGACAAGGGCACCGCGGCGTTCTCCGATATCGCCAATGATGTTGCCAAGCAGTATGGTTTCTGGCTCGGTGACGCCTTCGCTTCGGGCGGGTCCGCGGGATATGACCACAAGGCCATGGGTATTACCGCGAGGGGCGCGTGGGAAAGCGTCAAGCGTCATTTCGCCGAGATGGATATCGACACGCAGACAGACGATTTCACCGTCGTCGGTGTCGGTGACATGAGTGGTGATGTGTTCGGCAACGGCATGTTGCTCTCGGAGCACATTCGCCTGGTCGCGGCGTTCGACCATCGGCACATCTTCCTCGACCCGATTCCGGACGCGGCCCGCTCGTTCGTCGAGCGGCGGCGGATGTTCGCGCTGCCGCGCTCGTCCTGGGCCGAGTACGACCCCTCGGTGATCAGCGCCGGTGGCGGCGTATACGACCGTTCCGCCAAGGCCGTCCCCGTCACTCCCGAGGTCAGGGCGGCACTCGATCTGGGCCCGGATGTGACCACGCTGTCACCGCCGGAGATGATCAAGGCCATCCTCCAGGCCCCGGTCGACCTGCTGTGGAACGGTGGTATCGGCACCTACATCAAGGCAAGTACCGAAACCAATGCCGAGGTCGGCGATAAGTCGAATGACGCGGTGCGGGTCAGCGCGAATCAGCTGCGCACCAAGGTGATCGGTGAGGGCGGCAATCTCGGTGCCACTGCGCTCGGCCGCATCGAGTTCTGCCGCAACGGCGGCCGGATGAACACCGACGCACTGGACAATTCGGCGGGCGTGGACTGCTCCGACCACGAGGTCAATATCAAGGTCTTGCTCGACGCGGTCGTCTCCGGCGGCGATCTCACGGTGGCAGATCGCAATCCGCTGCTCGCGTCCATGACCGACGAGGTCTCCGAACTCGTGCTGCGCGACAATATCTCGCAGAACTTTCGCATGGGGATGTCGCGCGCGGACGCGGTGGCGATGTCGGGTGTGCACCGGCGTCTGCTTGCCGATCTCGAGACCCGCCGTGGTCTGGACCGGCGGCTGGAGGCGTTGCCGACCGACGCCGAGCTCGAGCAGCGCGCCGCCGAGGGGCGGGGTCTGACCTCGCCGGAGCTGGCGAATCTCATGGCGCACGTGAAGCTTTCGCTCAAGGCCGATCTGCTGGCAGGCGAGCTTCCCGACAGCGCGGCCTTCGCCGACGTGCTCCCCGCCTACTTCCCGGCACCGCTGCGGGAACGTTTCGCCACCGCCATTCACCGGCATCCGCTGCGCCGCGAGATCGTGGCGACCGTGGTGATCAATGACGTGGTCGACTACGGCGGGATCACCTATGCGTTCCGGCTCGCCGAGGAGGCCGGTGCCACCACCGACGACGCGGTTCGCGCCTTCAGCGCCGCGGTCGAGATATTCGACATGCACACGCTCTGGCGGCGGATTCGGACCGCGCCGGTGACCACCGCGGTGCGCAACGAACTCGAGCTCGAGACCAAGCGCACCCTCGATCGGGTATCGCGGTGGCTGCTGGCCAACCGGCCCCAGCCGATCGCGATCGGCGCGGACATCGCCAGGTATCGCGACGGTGTGCATGCCCTCGCCGGACAGGTTTCCGGCTGGCTCACCGGATACCTCGCTGAGGACCTCGAGGCGCGTTCGCGTGGTGCGATCGAGCGTGGCGCACCACGAGAATTGGCGGAGGAGGCATTTGGGCTCATTCACCTGTTCCCGCTGCTGGATGTCATCGACATCGCCGATATCGCCGAACGTGACTCCGTGGAGGTCGGGGAGCTGCACATAGCGCTCAACGACCACTTCGATATCGAACGGTTGCTGACCGAGGTGGGCAAGCTCGAGCGCGGTGACCGCTGGCGCACGCTGGCCCGGCTCGCGGTCCGCGATGATCTCTACGATTCGCTGCGCTCGCTGACCCTCGACGTCCTCAGTGCGACCGATTCCGACGAGAACGCGGCCGAGAAGATCGCGTACTGGGAATCGACCAACAAATCGCGGCTGGCCAGGGCCGGTGTGTCGCTCGGGCAGATCTTCGCCGCAGGCAGCTACGACCTGGCCACGCTTTCAGTGGCGGCGCGACAGGTGCGCAGCATGGTCAGCAGTGGTGGTGAGTCCAGCGCCGTCGTTTCGACGGTGACAGGCTGAGGTTGCACGGTCTCAGCGGGGCCCGGAGGCCGACGTGGTCAGCCTCCGGGCACCGGTGTGCCGCAGCTGCCGCAGAACTTCGCCGCGGCAGGTGTTTGCGTACCGCATCCGGGGCAGTGCCTCGCCGCCGGTGGTGCGAGCCGGGTGCCGCAGTTCGTGCAGAATCGCGCCCCCGCCGGATTAGCGGTATGACAGTCCGCGCATACCGGCTGACTCGCGGTGGTGTCGGCGGCGGGTAGCTGCGGTGGACCGGCCGGCTTGGTGGCCTGTTGCTGGATGGCGTTCAAACCCAGTGCGGCGCCGAGGAAGCCACCCTCTGAGCCGTGCCCGGTGGCGCCGGTGGCGAAGCCCTGGCTCGCGCCGAGCGCGAGTTCACCTGCGGCGTAACGCTGAAAGTCGCCGGCCAGCCGAATATATTTGACGTCCTTGGCGAGTCGTTTGAGCCGCTCGGCATCCTCGGGCGCCAGGGTGATATCGAAGTTGCCCATGCGCGGTATGCGCAGCCCGTACTCATACAGCGCGATATTGGTCTGCCGCAGCACGGCGGCCTCGATGGGCTCCAACTGCGCCGACAAGCCGAGTACCTGCCAGTCGCCCTGTGAAATACCCTGGGTGACAGCGACTTTCATGGATTTGAGCAGCAGATCGCCGCTCCAGCTCTGAACCCGCGCCGGGTCCGCGAGGTCCGCGGTGCCGGTCAGGGCGGTGAGCAACTCGGCGGGATCGCGTACCGAGAGCGCGAACTCGCCGAAGGCGCGCAGGGTCACCACCTGCTCGCTGACCGGGTCGACGATATCGGCCAGCCGCCCGCCGAACCTGATGCCGGGAAACTCCCGCGACGAGATGAAATACAGCTCGGCGCGATAGAAGTTCCCGCCGGTGACCGTATCGACCAGGGCGCCGAGCACCGGCAGTTCATCCGCGTCGATGCGGTGGCGTCCCGGCCCGAGCGCGGCTACCACCCGCCCCGACTTGACGAACAGGGCGATCTCGTCGGTATTGACGATCGCGCGGCTGTAGCGCCGGATGCTGACATCCGGCCACTTGTAGACCAATTGGTTCTTGCGGTCGTCGGGGACCGCGATGAACTCCCGTTCGAACCACGCCATATCCGCTCCATCAGCCGTTTCTCATGTTGAGCGTACCGATATACAGCGGCACGCTCAACGATCTTGAGTCTATTTCCGCTGCATATGCGGGGTTTTCGCCAAAATATCGATCGCCATCAAAATAAGTTGGAGGTTCGCTATTGAACGTGCCGCTACTTAACGGTACATTGATCGCAGATATGATCGCCGTCACTGAAAGGCCGTCACCATGACCACAGTTCGACCTCCTACGGAGGCGCCCGCGCCGGCGGCTTCGTTGCACAACGAGGACGAGGGGTATCACAAGGCGCTGCGCCCCCGTCAGTTGCAGATGATCGCTATCGGCGGCGCTATCGGCACCGGGCTGTTCCTCGGCGCCGGCGGCCGGCTGGCCAGCGCGGGCCCCGGGCTGTTCCTGGTGTATGCCGTCTGCGGTGTGTTCGTATTCTTTATCTTGCGCGCGCTCGGCGAGTTGGTGCTGCATCGTCCGTCCTCGGGCTCCTTCGTCTCCTACGCCCGTGAATTCTTCGGTGAGAAGCTGGCTTTCGCCGTCGGCTGGATGTACTTCTTCCACTGGTGTATGACCGGCATCGTAGACATCACCGCGATCGCCACGTATGTCCACTTTTGGGGAGCCTTCGAGGCGATTCCGCAGTGGGTCATCGCGCTGGTCGCGCTGGCGCTGGTAGTCAGCATCAATATGGTGTCGGTGCGCTGGTTCGGCGAGCTGGAGTTCTGGGCCGCGATGATCAAGGTCGTCGCTCTGGTTACCTTCCTGATCGTTGGCGTGGTCTTCCTCGGCGGCCGGTTCCGCATCAAGGATCAGCCCACCGGGTTCAGTGTGATCAGTGAAAACGGCGGGTTGTTCCCGAGCGGCGTCCTGCCGCTGGTGCTCGTCACCACCGGTGTCGTTTTCGCCTACGCGGCAGTCGAACTGGTTGGCACCGCGGCGGGTGAGGCGGAGAATCCGGAAAAGATCATGCCCCGCGCGATCAACTCTGTTATCGCTCGGATCGCGCTGTTCTACGTCGGATCGCTGGTGTTGCTCGGGTTGCTGCTGCCTTACACCGCGTTCAAGTCCGGCGAGAGCCCGTTTGTCACCTTCTTCTCGAGCATCGGCGTCAACGGTGCCGGATCGATCATGAACATGGTGGTGTTGACCGCGGCCTTCTCCAGCCTGAATGCCGGCCTGTACTCGACCGGTCGAATCCTGCGGTCGATGTCGATGAACGGCAGCGCGCCGACGATCGCCTCGCGCATGTCCAGCGGCGGTGTGCCCTATGTCGGCATCCTCGCAACCGGCGCGATCGCGCTGTTCGGCGTCGGGCTCAACGCGGTGGTGCCGGGCAAGGCGTTCGAGATCGTACTGAACATGTCGGCGTTGGGCACCATCATCGCCTGGGCGGCGATCCTGGTCTGCCAACTCCAGCTGTGGCGTTGGTCGAAGGCGGGGAAGGTGCAGCGACCGTCCTTCCGGCTGATGGGTGCGCCGTACACAAGCATCGCGACGCTGATCTTCTTGGTCGTGGTGGTCGGACTCATGGCATTCAGCGATGACGAACTACAGCGCGGCGCGGTGATCGCCATGTTCGCGGTGGTGGTCCCGGCGATGTTCGGCGGCTGGTTCCTGGCGCGCAAACGGGTGCTGCGCATCGCGGAAATCCGGCAGGGCATCACCGGTCAGTTCCCGGTGGTGGCCGAGCGGCCGGCGAGCCGCGCGGGTGAGGCCGTCGTGGTTCTCGATAAGCCCGACGAAGAGTGACTCAGTATCCGCCCCGGGCGACACGCCCGGGGCGGATCTATTCCCAATGGTGGGAACAAATGCTTGCGCGCAATGATAGGTGGCGGACCAGAATGGAACCCCGTTTGAACGGTGGGTCTGAGAGGTTCGCATGCCGGAGCACCCCAGCGCATCCGACCGTCCGTTACCGCACCCGTGGTCGAATAGGCGCGTGCGGGGTACAGACGTGCCGCGACGGATGCCGAATCCCTGGACGACCAGGCGATCTCCGAATGCCGATGTGCCGTCACGGGTTTCACATCCATGGTCGAAACCTCGGATCAGCGAGGCGAAGCAGCCCCGACGGCGCACCCTCTCCGAGCCGATTTCGGGCGACTCTGCGCGCCGGGCCCTTTCGGCGAGCGCCGCGTCCGAGCGCACTATCGACCACGAGGCCGCGCTGCTGGCCGAACTCGAATCCGATCCCGGTTCAGGTCGCAGCGCCAGATCGCGTCCCAGCGTTCGACGCCTCGGCGACGGTTTGGTCGCGATGCCCCAGGTGAGCCCGCTCGATCCGCGCACGTCGATGCTGGAACGTCCGGAAGTGCCGGAGCACAAACGATTCTGTTGGAAGTGTCAGCAGCCGGTGGGGCGCACCATCGAGGACGAGCCCGGTGCGGTGGTCGGTGAATGCGACCGCTGCCGATCGCCGTTCAATTTCCGGCCCGCCCTGCAAGCGGGTGAAATGGTGTCCGGCCAGTACGAGGTGCAGGGCAGTCTCGCCCACGGTGGGCTCGGCTGGATATACCTCGCCATCGACCGCAATGTGAGCGACCGCTGGGTTGTGCTCAAGGGGCTGCAGAATCCGCTCGACTTCGAGGCGCACGTGGTCGCCCTCGCCGAACGTCAATTCCTTTCCGAGGTGGCCTATCCCGGCATCGTCAAGATCTACAACTTCGTCAAACATCGGTCGACCCGCGATGTCGCCGACGGCTATATCGTCATGGAGTACGTCGGTGGCCGATCGCTGAAGAAGATGCTCGATCTGTGTGCCCCGGAACGTCTTTCGGTGTCGGACGCGATCGCCTACATGATGGAGATCCTGCCCGCGCTCGACTATCTGCACTCGTTCGGGCTGGCCTACAACGATCTCAAACCCGACAACATCATGGTCAGCGAGGACGAGGTCAAACTTATCGACCTCGGCGCGGTCGCGGCGATGGAGTCCTACGGCAGTATCTACGGCACTCCCGGCTACCAGGCGCCGGAGATCACCGACACCGGCCCTACCGTGGCATCCGATGTCTATACCGTCGGCCGGACGCTGGCCGCGCTGATTCTCGAGTTGCCCAAGGATGGCGAAGGCCATTATCTGCCCGGTCTGCCGACACCCGAGCAGCAGCCGTTGTTCCGCCGCAATCCCGCCTTGTATCGCCTGCTGCGCCGGGCGACCGATCCGGATCCCAAACGCCGTTTTCCTTCCGCCTATTCGTTCTACTGTCAGCTCGCCGGCGTACTGCGCATGGTGCTCGCGGCCGATACGGGGCTCGAACATCCGCAGGCGTCAATCGAATTCGGTTCAATGCGTGGCGATTTCGGAATCGAGACCCTCATCGGGCAAACCGATGGCATGACCGACGGCAGGCACCGGCTACCCGCCCTCGATGCGCCGAGTGTGGTTGCGGCACTGTCGGTTCCGCTGATGGACGGTGACGACCCGAGTGCGGACCTGTTGTCCACGCTGTTGCACGGCGATCCCAGGAAGGCGCTCGACTCGTTGCGCCGCGCCGCCGATCGGATTGTCTCCGGAACGATTCCGGAACCGGAGACCTTCGAACTGGAGGGCACGCTGATCGCGGTGCGCGCGCATCTCGACCTCGGTGATGTGGTGCTGGGATGTGATCGGCTCGCGGATCTGCGACCGCGCTACAACGCCGACTGGCGTCTCGAGTGGTACACCGCCATCGCCGCGCTGCTCGACGGCCAGTACCAGCGCGCCTACGAATACTTCGACCTCGTGCACAGCATGCTGCCCGGTGAGCTGGCACCCGCGCAGGCGCTCGCGGCTACCGCGGAACTCGCACTGCAGCACCTGGATACGGCCGCCGACGCGCAACGGTGGCATCGACTCGCCACCGAGTATTACCGGACCGTGTGGCGAACCAACCATGGAGCGGTGAGTGCGGCGTTCGGGCTGGCGCGGCGTTTGGCCGCCGATGGTCAACTGCTCGAGGCCGTCGCGATCCTGGACCAGGTGCCCGAGGCGTCGCGCTACCACAGTGTGGCGCGGATGACCGGCTGCCTGCTGCTGGTATCGCGGCCCGTCGCCGACATCACCGAGGTGGATCTCACCGAGGCCGCGACCCGGCTGGACGCGGCGCCGGATGAACCACGGGCCCTGCAACTGCAGGTTATCGTCGTGGGAGCGGCGCTGGAATGGCTTCGCGCGGGCGGACAATCGACCGGGCCGGATACGACGATCCTCGGCTTTCCTGTCACGGAATTGGGACTGCAACTCGGATTGGAAACCAGCCTGCGCGGTCTGGCGCGCATCTCACCGCACCGCCTACACCGATATCGGCTCGTCGATCTCGCCAACTACGTCCGGCCGCACACCCGGTTCTAGGTGCGCTGCCTACTCGTGACGGCGAGGCGAACGAAAACTACCGGGGCGCAGCCGATCATAAGCAGCCACAGCCAGTTTCCGGTGGCGATCGCAACGACGACGGCGAGCACGACGATTACACCGGCCGCAGTGGCCAGTCGTGGCAGCGGGTTCGATACCGGCAGCCGTGGGGCCGGTGGTGTGCTGCCGGGCAGGTCGGCGAACAGCGCGGCCAGCTGACTTTTGGTGGTCGCCGCCGACACCACCGCGCTGCGATGTTCGAATTCGGATAGGTCCAGCCTGCCCGAGCCCAGGTGTTGTGACAGTTCGGCCAGCGCGCGCTCCCGCTCCGCGGCACCGACCCGGGCGCCCGCCGGATCGCCGATGGCCGCCGGATCGCTCGTGATCGGCTCACCGTGCTCGCTCATATCGGAAGAATATGCGTGGGTGCCGGGGGCGCGCCCGGGCTGTTTCCACCATGGGGAAGGCCGCGCGGCCCCGGTCGCCGTCGAAATACGCTGCCGCAGCGTTTGCTGGAATGTCGCTGATGGTCTATGGCGGTGAACACAGCGCAGCTGCGCTAGCGGTCGAAATGGGCCCGATGTGCCATCCTTGAAGAATGGCTGCCGGTGTGGAATACACGATCGACGAGCTGGCACGTCAGGCTGGCACGACCGTGCGGAGTCTGCGGGTCTATCACGAGCGCGGCGTGCTGCCCCCACCGCAGGTCAAGGGGCGGACCGGGTTCTATGGGCCGGAGCATCTCAATCGGGTGCGGACCATCAGCCGATTGTTGGACCGCGGGATCAAACTCAACGGCATCAAGGAACTCCTCAACGCCTGGGGTCGCGGTGACGATCTGGGCGATATCCTCGGCGTGGCCGATGCTGGGGAGGCGGAATCGTCAGTTGCCGTGCCGAGTGCGGAGCCGGGCGAAACGATTGCCGCGACAGAACTTGTCGAGCGCTACCGTGACGTTCCCAATGGCCTGGCCCGGGTGGTGGCGGCCGGTCTGTACGAGCCCGTCGACGCGGCAACCTACCGTATCTCCGACCGCCGCCTGATTCGCGTCATCGAAAAGCTGGCCGGCGCGGGCGTACCAATTCCCGAGATTCTCGACGAACTCGAAAGGCTCCGCGGCGACGCCGACCGCATCGCGCGTCGTTTCGTCGACCTGTTCCGCCGGACGGCCTTCGCGAGTTTCCAACAGTCCGAACGAGGTTCGGCGGAACAGGTGGAACTCGGTGACCGCCTGCGAACAGCCCGAAGTCTGCCCGGTGAGACAACTGCGGAGCTCGTAAATCTGTTTGTCGCACGGTACCTCGATCAAGACACCGAACTGGCCGAGGCGCTCACCGAGGATTGACCGCCACTGTGGGCGTGCTGTCGCTATTCCCACAGCTGAAGGTACTGGGCACGCAACGTGCCGTTAAACAGCGGTAGGTTAGGTGGACGCGCAGCGGCGCACTCTATACCTAGGTATGTTGTGCGCGGATCTACCGATGCGCGATCCCCGCTCCTACCTCGACAATCTTGACTCTGGCATGAGGGCAGCAGATGGGTTGTGTAATGGGAAGCGTGACACTGTGGATGCAGATGTCGCTTGACGGCTTTGCGGAGGGGCCGGATCAGGAAATCCACTGGCCGATGGTGGACGAGGAGCTGTGCGAGTCATTCCTCGATGAACTCCGCGCGGCCGACCTATTCCTGTACGGGCGCAAGACGTTCGAGATGATGGCATCGTTCTGGCCGACGGCGGATGGGGATCCGGCCATCTCGGAGTTCTATGTCGAGTTCGCGCGCTGCTGGAAGCAGACGCCGAAGCTCGTCTTCTCGCGCAGCATGCGCCGCGCGAACTGGAACTCCAGAGTTGTGCATGAGGGCATGGTCGAGGAGATATCAAGACTACGACAGCAGCCCGACTGCAATATGGTGCTGTTCGGTGGCGCCGAAACGGCTTCGGCCTTCATAAGACACGATCTGATCGACGAATACCGGCTGTTCGTTCATCCGCTGGTCCTGGGCAGTGGCGTTCCGCTGTTTCCGACACCAGCGGTGATGGCGGATCTGCAGCTGGTCGACGTGATGACCTTCGACAGCGCGGTCGTGCAGATGCACTACCAGCAGGCGACCCACACAACGTCGCGAATATCGGCGTAGCGCACCCGTAACCGAAAATTTCCAACGCGTCGGCGCTGCGTCGGCTAACTTTCGTTCGTATGTCCCTGGTACACACTCGCGGCGACGTGCTGGCGGCATCCACCAGCGAATTCGTTGGCCGCGAAAAGGAATTGGACCGGCTCGTGGCCATGCTGGCCGGGGGTGCCAGGCTGATCACCCTGGTCGGTCCCGGCGGAATCGGTAAGACACGACTGGCCGCGGAGGCGACCGGTCGGGTGCATCGCGCCCGGCAGCGTCGCGTCTATTGGACCTGCCTGACCGAATGGGACCCGGACCGCGCGGCCACCGAGCGGGATATGTTGCGCTCGGCGGTAGGTGACGCGGTCGCGCAGCGACCCGAGCGTGATGCGGCCGGTGGTGGCGGTGGCCGCTGCGACAATCGAGCAGTGTTGGTGCTGGACAACTGCGAGCACGTGCTCGAGGCCGCGGGTTCGCTGATCGTGGATCTACTCGAGGCCGCGCCGGATCTGACGATCGTTGCCACCAGCAGGGAACCGATCGGGTGGGTTGACGAGTACATCGTGGCGGTGCCGCCACTCTCGCCTCGCCAGTCACTCGAATTGTTCCAGCAGCGTGCCGAACTCGTCGGCCGGAGCATTCCGGACGATCCGCGCCAGACCACTCTCGCAGCCGGGATCTGCCGCCGTGTCGACCACAACCCGCTGTTCATCCGGTTGGCCGCGGCGCGGCTGCGGTATCAACCGCCCGCGATGGTTTTGCGCGAACTCACCGGCGGCGTCGACGATAAGCGTTTGCGGTGGGCGCATGGCGCCCAGGCCGGCATCGATGTGCGCCATCGCGGTGTGCGCGACGTGGTGGCCTGGTCCTTCGATTTGTGTAGTGAGCGCGAACAGTTGCTGCTCGAGCGGTTGTCCGTCTTCGCGGCGGGGTATGAGACCGACAACGAATCACCCCGTCCGGGAATAGCACTCGACGCCGTGATCGCGGTGTGCGCCGATGACGCGCTGCCGTCGGAAGACATCGAGCACCTGCTGGAGCGGCTCGCGGATCGGTCGTTGCTCTCGGTGCACTTCACCCTGACCAGCTTCAACTGGTACCTGACCGAAAGTGTGCAGGTCTTCGCTCGTGATCGGTTGCAGCACCGGGACGCCGGTGCGGCGGCTCGTCTGGCCACAACGCACCGTCGGTATTTCCGGAGCAGAGCCGTTGCGGGGCACGTCAAGTGGTATGGCCCACAGAACAGGGCATGGCTCGATGAGGCACGGGTCGCCTGGCACGACATCGTGTTCGGCATCGAGGGCGCCGATCGCGGCTTACCGGTCGGAAACCTGGTGGCAAGGGAGATTCGGCTCGCGGTCGAGGCAGCCCGCCGTGAACCGCGCTCACGCCCGTGGTCGGCTTCGCCCGCCACCGTGACCCGGTCGGCGCGTTCGTTGTCGCCATGGAACGAGCTGTCCCGAGCCGAGCGCGATGTCGCTGTGTTCGCCGCGGCCGGCTGGCCCAACAGCGCGATCGCGATTCGCCGGCGCAGTTCCATCCGGACTGTGGACGCGCAGGTCGCGACGATTCGCCAGAAATTGATGATCTCCTCGCGCAATGACATCGTTCGCTACATTCCCGAGGAACTCGCCGAGCGCGTCCGGGACGAATCCCAACGTCAGCCGCGCCGCGCCCGCAAGGACATGCGGCATCGATAAGGACTGACGGCATCGATAGGCGCCCGCCCGCCTACTACGCTGTGGGAACCGGTCGCTTCGGAATCGATAGATTGGCGAGCATGTCTGCAGTGAAACCCGGCGGTGATGTTCCGGACACAGTGCGTGAGTTCGTCGGCAGACATTGCGAGTTGCAGCGGATCGAAACGCTGCTTTCCTCGCCCAATGCTCGACTGATCACTCTGGTCGGCCCGGGCGGCATCGGCAAGACGACGCTCGCGGGCGAAGCGCTTCGGAGGTATCGGAAGACACCGCGCGACAAGGTCTTCTGGACGAGGCTGGCCCGATTGACGCCGGGCGTCGACACCACGATCGTGGCCGAGGAACTCGTGCAGTCGGTGGTGTCGTCCGATATCGCCATTCGATCCGCCCGCGACGGTCTGGTGGAGGCGTTCACCGGCGGCGATAATACCGGAAGCCACCGGACGATCCTGGTGCTCGACAATTGCGAGCACGTGCTCGAGGCCGTCGGTCCGCTGATCGTCGACATCTTGAGTGCCGCGCCGCTGCTGACCGTCATCGTGACCAGCCGGGAACCGGTGGGCTGGATCGACGAGCACATCGTGGGCGTGCCGCCACTGCAAGCCGGACACGCCGTCGAACTGTTCCGGCGGCGAGCCGAGCTCACCGGACGCCCGATACCCGAAGATCCCGAGCAACTCGCCGTCGCCGAACGGATCTGTGGACACGTCGACAACAATCCGCTGTTCATTCGACTCGCGGCGGCGCGGTTGTTGCACCGGCCACCGGTCATCGTGCTACGCGAACTCACCGGCGACACCGATGACCGGCGCATGCAATGGTCGCGCGGGGTCCGGGTGGGCGCTGAGGAACGCCACCGCAGCGTTCGCGATGTCATCGCCTGGTCGTATGGGCTGTGTACCCAGAGCGAACAGCTACTGCTGGACCGGATGTCGGTGTTCGCCGCCTGCGGCGACGCCGAGGGCGACGAAACGCGCAGCGGCGGGGCGGATTCCGACGCTATCGTGGCCGTCTGTACCGACGTCGCGCTGCCCGCGCCGATGATCGAGTCGCTGCTGGAGCGATTGGCGGCACGGTCGTTGGTGTCCGTGCGGGTCGGGGCGAGCACGGTGTCGTACTACCTGCTCGAGACCGTCCGGGTATTCGCGCGGGACCGGCTTGCCGAGCGCGATGACGGCATGCGTGCGGAGTCGCTGCTGGCTCGGCATCGGCGCTATTACCGGGACCGCGTCGTGGAGGGGGAGCAGGCATGGTACGGCCCGCACGAACAGGCTTGGCTCAACTGGGCGCGATCGGCCTGGTGCAATATCCTGACCGCCATCGAGACCAGTCTTGCCGAGCCGACCGAGGCTGTCATAGGACTGGAGACTGCGGTAACCCTGATGGCGCTGCGGATTCCGTTCATCACCGGCGCCAACCGTGCGGTGGGCGGGCTCACCGAACAGGCGCTGACAGCTACCAGATACGTCGACCCGCCACCGACTCAACTGCGGATCACGGCGACCGCCTTGGTCGGATGGGTCGCGCTGTGGCAGGGCCGCCGTGACTTCACCGCGCGACTGCTCGACGAGTGCGCCGACCGATGCCTGTCCGATCCGGCGGTGCGTGCGAACTGGCGCGAGAGCGCCAGCGAGGATATCGGTCTGCCCGCCCCGGTCGAGTTCACCCGAGGGCTGGAGCTGCTGCTCATCGAGTTGGATCCGCGGGCTGCCATCGTATTCGCGAGGGCGCAAAGGAAATTCGCCGAAGCCGGGGACGGCGGAGGTGCGCAACGCAGCGAGCTGTTCGAGGCGCTGGCCTGTGCGTATCTTGCCGACGCCGAACAAGCGCTACGGGTCTCGCGTCGGCATCTGGACCGGGCCGTTGCCGCCGACTCCTGGTGGGCGATCTCGTGGGCGGAGGTGGCGTGGCTGATCGCGATATCCCAGCATGGCGACCCGTACCGGGCACTCGAGATCGAGCAGGTCGCGGTGGCACGACATCTGGCCACGGGCGATACCTGGACGGCGAGCTGGATCATCCACTGCGCCATGCAGGCGCGAACCCACATCTTGTCCGACCGGATGGCTTCAGGGCAGGATGGTCCGGCGGCACTGAGGGCCGTGGCCACCGAAATCGCTTATATCCAAGGGGGTATCGCCACCCTGCATCGATGGATCGGCATCGCCGCCGATCGGGTGCCGGTGGTGGCTCGCGGTACCGATTACGCCATCGAGGTGGCGACGTCGGTCCTCGGTGAGCAGGCGTACGCGACGGCCGCGCGGCGTGGTGGTCGGCTGCGTCCGGAACTCGATGAGCTGCAACGGTTCATCCTGGGCAGGCTCGATGTCACCGACCTGCCGAACGGCGATCGCACCGACTGCGGCGCCGACTCACGCTGGCGGGAACTCTCGCCCGCGGAACGGGATGTCGCCGTGCTCGCTGCCGCGGGGTGGGCCAACAGCGCCATCGCCACGCGGCGCGGCAGTTCGATCCGTACGGTCGACGCCCAGGTCGCGTCCGTCCGCCGCAAGTTGATGGCGGCCTCGCGAACGGACATCGTGCGGTACGTGCCTGCCGAGCTCGACGAGCGCGTCCGGCGCGAATCCGCGCAGCGGCCCGCGCGTGCGGCGGCACGCCAGTTGCCGTCGCATGATCAGCTCAGCACGCCGTCATAGCAGAGACTCGAGGACCGCCACGACCGCTGCGGGCCGGTGCCGCCGTCGAAGGTCCACAGGTCGATCGACCCCGCTGCCTTCCAGTACATGGCGCCGTTTCGGTCCGCGACGGCCTGGTAGATGTCCTCGGCGCCCTCGATCAGCTGGCTACCGACGCAAAAGTCGTTGTAGGAGGTACCCGGCTGGCGTGCGCCCGGACTGAACAGACCCGCGGGGTTGGAGTTTGCGCCGGGGTTGTGGACGGTGCTGTGCCCGTTCACCGCATGGTCGACGGCCCAGTAAGGGCCACCGCCGGAATCGGTACGGCAGGTGAAATTCCAGCCGCCCGCGCTGATCGTCAGCCCTTGCCGGTAGCCATCGCCCGCCCACAGACAGGCGACGCCGGTATCGGCCTCGGCGATTCCCGCGCCGGTTCCGATACAACCCGCAGCGAACGCGGTGGCGGCGAGGACGGCCAACGTGCCGGCTTTCGACCTACCTACGTTCGAACGACCTGCGTCAGTAGATGTGGGCACTGCCGATTTGCGCCTGCTTAGTATGGTCATCGGCGTCTCTCTTTCATTTTGTGCCCTATCAGCCGATAGCGATCGGGCCATTCCGGAATACTTCACACGTCATGTAATGCGCCATTGAGTAGCGGCGCATAGGGGGGATGGATCTGGCTCGACTCAGTGCCGCGATCTGCGCAGCCGGTTATTCGGGCCCGAGTTGCTGGAGCTGTTTACGCCGGAATTCCCGGTCTATTTGCACCAGGTCGCCTGGGCCTTGCATACCTTCCAGCCGCCCTCGGAGTTCTGGACCTGATTCCAGGTCGAGTTGCGGGAGTTGCTGCTCGAGGTGTTCTGAGCTGCCTCGACCTGGTTCTGGCGCTCGTGGTACGCGCGCAGTGCGTCGTCGTGCTGGCTCTGCTCGAGCGGATCGGAATCGGTGTGCATGTAGCCACGTGGATCGATGTGGTGTGCGCCGGTCGTATCGCCGTCACTGTAGGAGCCACCACGACCGGAGGAATGGTCGTTGTGCGACTCCGCGAACGCCATTCCCGCCGATGCGGTGGTGATCGCGCCGACGATGGCGGCACAGGTGAGCAGGCGACGGGCGGCCAGTTGGTGGCTATTGGTGATCATCGAATTTCTCCGTTTCGGTGTCGAAATGTGGTTGGTTGCCGGCGAAGGCGCCGATATGGAGGAAGAAGTCCGTTTCTGTCGAGATCGGCGGATCGCCCGGGATAACTCGGCTAGCGAGTCACTGTCTATCGTGCCGCTATATAACGTCACATTAATCGATGGTTCGATTGGTGTCTAGAGTTTTGTTGGCATGCGTGGCGGGACGCCGACGTGGCCGGGTGCGAAAGGCATCCGTGGGGCGTCGTCGTCGCGCCATTGGCGGCACTGTGACGTGGCGGGGTGCGACTTCACGTGTGCCGGCACTCGATCGCGCCCGGCGGTGTCAGTGGAATTGCCCGTGAAAAAGGGGAACCGGCTCAGCTCTCAGTGCGTCGAAGACAAACAAATGGGGATTCGTTGTTTCGGTGGTGTGAGGAGGGGTTCGCATGGAGCGTTGTCCGGGGTGCCATACCGCTTGGCGGCGTGGTGTAAGTGCGAGGGCGCGGATTCGGCCGGTGACACGCACCGGCGACGTGTGCGAGCGATTTACACCGAGGCCGCGGCCTGAGCCGCTACCTGAGGTCGAAAACGACTGATAGAGAATTGGTTTCGTGATGCTGAATCGTCCGCGCCGGGCCACTGTGACCCGGCGCGGACGATTCACGCGTGATTACTCGAGGTCAGCGCACGGCGCGGGCCGCGGCCACCAGGTTTTGCAGCGACGCTTCTACCTCGTCGGGGCCGCGAGTCTTTAGGCCGCAGTCGGGGTTTACCCAAAGCCGGTGTGCTGGAATAGCTTTCAAAGCAGCACGCAACGCGTTGATGATTTCGTCGACGCTGGGCACCCTGGGGGAGTGGATGTCGTAGACACCGGGGCCGACACCGAGGTCGAAACCGGCCGCATTGAGATCGTCGAGAACCTCCATATGCGAGCGAGCCGCTTCGATCGACGTGACATCGGCGTCCAAGCCCGCGATCGCGTCGATCACCTCACCGAACTCCGAATAGCAGAGATGGGTATGGATTTGGGTGGCATCGGAGACGCCGGAAGTTGCCAGCCGGAAGGCATGGACCGACCACTCGAGGTAGGCGGGCTGGTCGGCGGCGCGCAGTGGGAGCAGTTCCCGCAATGCGGGTTCGTCGACCTGGATGATGCGAATACCCGCGGCCTGAAGATCGACCGTCTCGTCACGGATCGCCAGCGCCACCTGCCGCGCCGATTCGGCGAGCGGCTGATCGTCGCGGACGAACGACCAGGCCAGGATCGTCACCGGGCCGGTGAGCATGCCCTTGACCGGCTTGTCGGTGAGCGATTGGGCGAAGGCGATCCAGTCGACGGTCATCGCGGCGGGCCGTGCCACATCGCCGTACAGGATCGGTGGCCGCACGCAACGGGTGCCGTAGGACTGCACCCAGCCCGCCTCCGTGGCGGCGAAGCCATCGAGCTGTTCGGCAAAATACTGCACCATGTCGTTGCGCTCCGGCTCACCGTGCACCAGCACGTCCAGGCCCAGCTTCTCCTGTAGCGCGACAACATCCGTGATCTCCGCGCGCATCCTGCGGACATACTCCGACCGGTCGATCTCACCCTTGCGCAGTGCGGCACGGGCGAGCCGGATCGACGAGGTCTGCGGATAGGACCCGATTGTGGTCGTCGGCAGCGCGGGCAAGTGCAGACGTTCTGCCTGTATGGTCCGTCGTTGCTCGGCGGGTGCCCGCCGCGTGGCGTCGCGGCCGAGCCGCGCCAGTCGCGCTCGCACCTGCGGATCGTCCAGTCGCGGATCGGTATGCCTCGACACCGAAGCCGCACGGGCAGTGGCCATTTCGTCGGCTATCGCCGCCTGGCCGTCGCGTAACCCGGTCGCAAGCAGGCGCACTTCGGCGGCCTTCTCCGCGCCGAACGCCAGCCACGAGCGCAATTGCTCGTCTAGGTCCGTCTCGACGGCCAGGGTGTAGGGCACATGCAGCAACGAGCAGGAACTCGACACGGCGATGGACTCCGCGTCGCCCCGTAGGGTGGTGAGTGTCGCCAGGGCGCGATCCAGGTTGGCGCGCCACACATTTCGGCCGTCGACGACTCCGGCGACCAGCAGTTTGCCCGCGAGCGCGGGGATCGCGGCGATCTCGGTCGAGGCGGTGAAATCGAGTGCGATGCCGTCGATATCGGTGTCGGCCAATGCGGGAAGCGCGGCCCCCGCGGTACCGAAGTAGGTTGCCACGAGGATCGCGGGACGATCCGGTGTCGCGGATAATTCGGCGTACGCGCGTCGCAGTAGTGCTATCTCGTCATCGGACAGATCGGTGACGACAATGGGCTCGTCGAACTGCACCCACTCGGCGCCCGCCGTAGCGAGTAGCCGCAGCAGCTCTCGATACAGCGCGACGAGTTCGCCGAGCCGATCCAGCGCGGCCGCGCCGGTCGCCTTCGCCAACTTCAGGAACGTGACCGGGCCGAGCACCACCGGCCGGGCGGGCACACCGAGTGTGAGCGCCTCGCCCAATTCGTCGAGCAGCTTGTCCGGATGCAGCGAGAACACGGTGTCCGGGCCGATTTCCGGGACCAGATAGTGATAGTTCGTATCGAACCATTTGGTCATCTCCAGCGGTTCGACGGTGTCGGTGCCGCGTGCCGCCGCGAAATAGCGATCCAGCGGATCGGCGATATCCGCCACCCGAGGTGGCAGCGCGCCGAGCATGACGGCAGTGTCGAGTACCTGGTCGTAATAGGAGAAGGTGCCGACCGGAATCGAATCGAGCCCGGCGGCCTGTAGTTCGGCGAACTGGGCCGCGCGCAGGTCACGCGCGACGGCGTGCAGCGCGGCGGCGTCGACGCGTCCGGCCCAGTAGGATTCGGTGGCGCGCTTGAGCTCGCGGTTCGGCCCTACCCGTGGCAGACCGAGGACCGTTGCGGTGAATGGCGTCCGAAGTGAAACAGTCACGATGTTTCTCCAGTGCTGAGGTCGAAAGCCCTCGCCCCTACGAGCAGCACGGAACCGTATGACATGCCGGAAAATCCGACAACAAGAGCCCGACACGTCTACACCGGTGATCCGCACGCCCAATCCACGAGGCGGTGGCCGCCGGATACGGCGTATCCGGCACGGCTGGCAGGTCTTCGGACTTGCGGGCACGGGCCTTCTGGCCGACCCCGGTCGGTGCCGGGGCTCACCTACTGGCCGTCGCTTCCCAGGTCACGGGCAAGACTGCCCGGTATCCCAGTGCCTATGACGGCGGTCGTTCCTGCATACCGCTGCGGGACAGTCCCGGCATCTCACCGGGTTCCCTCTCACTCGACCGGCGAATACTACGACCGGCGAGTTCGACTCCGATACGCGACGTAGGGGCTCCATCTCGTCTGCGCTCGGCGAACCAGCTGCGCCATCCAGCATAGGCGAGGATGACCGAGGCGCGCAGCCGATATCACAACCGCACTAACGAAACTTCGCAAGCGTGCTAGGTCTGGTTGTGAAGATTCGTGCGAAGGACCTTCGCTGTCCGGGCCGAGTTGGGCGGCAGGTACGTTAGGCCAATGTTCTCGAAAGTCTTGGTTGCAAACCGCGGTGAAATCGCGATCCGGGCCTTCCGCGCGGCCTACGAACTCGGTATCGGGACGGTTGCGGTCTTCCCGTATGAGGATCGCAATTCCGTCCATCGGTTGAAGGCGGCCGAGTCTTATCAAATCGGCGAAGAGGGGCACCCGGTCCGGGCCTATCTGTCGATCGACGCCATCGTCGAGGCCGCGAAGTCGGCGGGCGCGGACGCGATCTACCCCGGCTACGGCTTCTTGTCGGAGAATCCTGATCTGGCCGCGGCCTGCGCCCGTGCGGGCATCACCTTCATCGGACCGTCCGCCGATGTGCTGGAGTTGGCGGGCAACAAGGCGCGCGCTATCGCCGCGGCCAAGGCCGCCGGGCTGCCGGTGCTGCGTTCCAGCGCGCCCACGGCCGATGTCGAGGAACTGCTCGCGGCATCCGAGGAACTCACGTACCCGATCTTCGTCAAAGCGGTCGCGGGTGGTGGTGGACGCGGTATGCGCCGCGTCGCCGAAGCCGCGCAGCTGCGCGAGTCCATCGAGGCGGCGTCCAGGGAGGCCGAGTCGGCGTTCGGCGATCCGACGGTGTTCCTGGAGCAGGCTGTGGTCAATCCGCGCCATATCGAGGTGCAGATCCTGGCCGATCAGCACGGCAACGTGATGCATCTGTTCGAACGGGACTGTTCACTACAGCGCCGCCACCAGAAGGTGATCGAGCTCGCGCCCGCACCGAACCTGGATCCCGCGCTGCGCGGGAGGATTTGCGCCGACGCGGTCGCCTTCGCACGCCAGATCGGTTACAGCTGCGCAGGCACCGTCGAGTTCCTGCTCGACGAGCGCGGCAATCACGTCTTCATCGAGATGAACCCGCGTATCCAGGTCGAGCACACGGTGACCGAGGAGATCACCGATGTCGATCTGGTCCAGGCGCAGCTGCGCATCGCGGCGGGTGAGACCCTCGAGCAGCTCGGCCTGAGCCAGGACACGGTGGCCATTCACGGCGCCGCACTGCAGTGCCGTATCACCACCGAGGACCCGGCCAACGGTTTCCGCCCCGATACCGGCCGGATCACCGCCTACCGCACTCCAGGTGGTGCCGGTATCCGCCTCGATGGTGGCGCCAACCTCGGTGCCGAGGTCGGCGCCTACTTCGACTCCATGCTGGTGAAGCTCACCTGCCGTGGAAGCGACTTCGAGACCGCGATCTCGCGAGCGCGCCGCGCGGTCGCGGAATTCCGGATCCGCGGTGTGGCGACCAATATTCCTTTCCTGCAGGCGGTGCTCGATGACCCCGACTTCCGCGCGGGCCGGGTCACGACATCATTCATCGAAGAGCGCCCCCAGTTGCTGACGCTGCGCGGGTCCGCCGATCGCGGTACCAAGATTCTCAACTACCTGGCCGACATCACCGTGAACAAGCCGCACGGCGAGCGACCGACCACGATTTACCCGCATGACAAACTGCCCGCTCTCGATCTCAGCGCCGCACCGCCCGCCGGTTCCAGACAGCGCCTGCTGCAGCTGGGGCCGGAGGGCTTCGCGCAGGCGCTGCGCGCCCAGAAGGCCCTCGGCGTCACCGATACCACCTTCCGCGACGCACACCAGTCGCTGCTCGCGACCAGGGTGCGTACCAACGGCCTGCTCGATGTCGCCGGGCACGTCGCGCGGCTGACCCCCGAGCTTTTATCCATCGAGGCCTGGGGTGGCGCGACTTATGATGTGGCGCTTCGCTTCTTGTACGAGGACCCGTGGGAGCGGCTGGCCGCATTGCGTGAGGCAGTACCCAATATCTGCCTGCAGATGCTGCTGCGTGGCCGCAACACCGTCGGTTACACGCCGTATCCGGAGCGGGTGACGCGCGCGTTCGTCGAGGAAGCGACAAGTACCGGCATCGATATCTTCCGCATCTTCGACGCGCTCAACAATGTCGACCAGATGCGTCCTGCCATCGACGCGGTGCGCGAAACCGGTACGGCCATAGCCGAAGTCGCGATGAGCTACACCGGCGATCTGTCCAACCCGGACGAAACCCTCTACACCCTCGACTATTACCTCAAGCTCGCCGAGCAGATCGTGGACGCTGGCGCGCACGTGCTCGCCATCAAGGATATGGCCGGACTGCTGCGCGCTCCGGCCGCCGCGACCCTGGTCACGGCGCTGCGCAGCAACTTCGACCTGCCGGTGCACGTGCACACCCACGACACACCGGGTGGTCAGCTGGCCACCTACCTCGCGGCATGGCAGGCGGGCGCGGACGCCGTCGACGGCGCCAGTGCGGCCATGGCGGGCACCACCAGCCAGCCCGCGCTGTCGGCGATCGTCGCCGCCGCCGCGCACAGTGAATTCGACACCGGCCTGAATCTGCAGAACGTCTGTGACTTGGAGCCGTACTGGGAGGCGCTGCGAAAGGTGTACGCGCCCTTCGAGTCCGGCCTGCCCGCCCCCACCGGCCGGGTATACACCCACGAGATCCCGGGCGGACAGTTGTCGAACCTGCGCCAGCAGGCCATCGCACTCGGGCTCGGCGACCGATTCGAAGAGGTCGAAGCGAAATACGCCGCGGCTGACCGCCTGCTCGGTCGCCTGGTGAAGGTGACGCCCTCGTCGAAGGTGGTCGGGGATCTGGCGCTTGCGCTCGTCGGCACCGGCGTCGAGATCGAGGATTTCGCCACCGATCCGGGTCGCTTCGACATCCCGGATTCGGTCATCGGTTTCCTGCGCGGGGAGCTCGGCACCCCGGCAGGCGGCTGGCCCGAACCGTTCCGCAGCCGCGCGCTGGCAGACCGTGGACCCGCGAAACCGGAAACCGCGCTGACGGCCGAAGACGAGGCCGGGCTCGCAGGTTCCGCGCAGCAGCGACGTGACACCCTCAACCGGCTGCTGTTCCCGGCCCCGACCGCGGAATTCCTCGCGCACCGCGAGAAGTACGGCGACACCACCGGCCTGTCGGCCAACCAGTTCTTCTACGGACTGCGCCGTGGCGACGAACATCGCGTGCAGTTGGAGAAGGGAGTAACGCTGCTCATCGGTCTCGAGGCCATCTCCGAGCCGGACGAGCGCGGCATGCGCACGGTGATGTGCATCCTCAACGGTCAGCTGCGCCCGGTCGCGGTACGCGACCGCGCCATCGCCAGCGAGATCCCGGCCGCGGAGAAGGCGGACAAGACCAATGCGGGCCATATCGCCGCGCCGTTCGCGGGTGTCGTGACATTGGCTGTGTCGGAAGGTGATTCGATCGCGGCGGGTGACACCGTAGGCACCATCGAGGCGATGAAGATGGAGGCCGCGATCACCGCGCCACGCGCGGGCATCGTCGGACGGGTCGCGATCGGCCCGGTGCAGCAGGTCGAGGGCGGCGATCTGCTGATCGAGCTGGCTGTGCGCGAGTCCTCGGCACAATGACGCGAATCGTCGCGGGAACGGCAGGCGGGCGGCGGCTGCGGGTGCCGCCCGCCGGGACCAGACCCACGTCCGATCGGGTGCGTGAAGCTCTTTTCAGCGCGCTGGACGCCCGGATCGATTTCGAGGGTGTCCGCGTGCTCGACCTTTACGCCGGATCGGGCGCACTAGGTCTGGAAGCGCTCTCGCGCGGCGCCGCACACGCGCTGTTGATCGAATCCGACCGCAAGGCCGCCGCGGTCGTGCGCGGCAATATCGATGATCTCGGGCTGCCCGGCGCGCAACTGCGCGTCGGTGCGGTGGCTTCGGTGCTCGATCGTGCGGCAGCGGGCGTATTCGATCTGGTGTTCTCCGATCCGCCATACGAGCTCGACACCGGTTCGGTGGTGGCCGACCTGGGTGCGTTGGCCGAGCACGGTTGGCTGACGCCGGCGGCCGTCGTTGTGGTGGAAAGGTCCATTCGCTCGGCCGAGATCGATTGGCCCGCAAGCTATGTCCCGGCCGAACCGAGGAAGTACGGCGAGACCAGGATCGAACTCGCGCAGTACGAGCCGGACAACTAGCGGCCCGCACCCGAGCCTGCGCCCCGATACCCGCCTGCTAGCGTTTGGCGTATGGCAGGAGCGTTGTGCCCGGGCTCGTTCGACCCGGTGACCAATGGGCATATCGATGTCTTCAACCGGGCAGCGGCCCAGTTCGACGAGGTCGTGGTGACCGTCATGATCAACAAAAACAAGCAGGGCATGTTCAGCGTCGAGGAGCGCATGGAGATGCTGCGTGACGCGACCAGCCACCTGCCGAATATTCGGGTGGAGTCGTGGTACGGCCTGCTGGTTGATTTCGCGCGTGAGCAGGGCATCAGCGCGATCGTGAAGGGGCTGCGCGATGCGGGCGACTTCGGCTACGAGCTGCAGATGGCCCAGATGAACAAGAAGCTCTCCGGTGTGGACACCTTCTTCATCGCCACCAACCCGGCCTTCAGCTTCCTGTCCAGCTCGCTGGTCAAAGAGGTCGCCAACTTCGGCGGTGACGTCACCGACATGCTCCCACCTCTCGTTCACAAACGCCTGCTGGCCCGCTTGGCCGAACGCCGCGCCTAGGAGCCGCACAGACGAAACCGCCCTGCTTCGGACGATCTTTGGAAGCAGGGCGGTTGTATGTCGCTGACTAGAAGACCAGACCGCGCAGGGCGAGGAACCGCGCGCCGCCAACGGCTGCGGTGATGGCGAGAATCGCGGACGCCTCGGCGATTCCGCCGATGCCCGGGGTCCACACATCCAGTGCGGCGAGTCCGGCGGTGGTCACGCCGAGACCGATCAGCGCCAGGCCGCCGCCCTCCCATTGCGCGGTGAACCAGCCGACTCGGCCGGAGGCGTGGAAGGTGAGCTGGCGATGTAGCTCATTGGCGATCACGGTGCTGACGATCGATCCGATGACATTGGCGACCAGCGGCCCGATGCCGTGCATGGCGAAGAACAGCAGAACGTAGGCGATATTGCTGGAACCGCCGACCAGCGCGAAGCGAATCAACTGCGGGAAGGCGCGGTCACCGCGCAGATACTGCACGACCCGTTCGAACGGCCGCGCAACCGTTACCGACCGCAGCACCGGGTATGGGCCCACCCATGGTGCGTAGATGGTGGCAGCCGCCGGTTGCGGGACTTCCAGAACAGTCATTGTCTTCCGATCGAACACGAGCCTTTGGTATGGACAACAGCGACGGTTATCGCTTTCCTTCCCGCCGGCTCACGACTATCGCTTCGAGACTCGTCGATCACCCGCTTCCGGATGTCCGCCCGTTGGCGTCCTCCTGTCCCACAGTCCCGGTGGGGGCCTGGGCTTCGCTTATGAAGATCTTGTTCCGACCTCCCGGACAAATGTATCACCAAACGGAGGGGGATCCTCCACTTGATTTTGTGGCGTTCGAGACACTGTGACGACACACCGGAGGATGACTCGGCGCCAGCCGTGACGGGAGGCACACTGGGCCTCGGTGGAGAGTTCGCCGTAAGTCCGCATGAGAGTGGGGTTAGTAAGCATGTATCGCGTATTCGAAGCACTCGACGAGCTGGTTGCCATCGTCGAGGAGGCGCGTGGCATCCCGCCGACCCGCAGCTGCATCGTGCCCAGAGGCGATGTCCTGGAACTGCTCGATGACGTGCGTGACGCGCTGCCCGGCGAACTCGACGACGCCCAGGACGTGCTCGATCACCGCGACAAGATTGTTTCCGATGCCCGCTCGGCCGCGGATTCGACGGTGACCGGCGCCAACGAGCAGGCCAGTCAGACCGTCGGATCCGCTCGCGATGAAGCCGACCGAATCCTGGCCGATGCCAAAGACCATGCCGACCGCATGGTGGCGGAGGCGAGCGCGCACGCCGATCATTTGGTCACGACCGCGCAAGCAGAGGCCGATCGTGTCGTGGCCGAAGGCAACGCCGAATTCGAGGCCGTCACCGGCCGGGCCCGCACCGAGTCGGAGCGGATGATCGAGGCGGGCAAGGCATCCTACGGCCGGTCCGTCGCCGAGGGGCAGGCCGAGCAGGCGCGTCTGGTGGCGCAGACCGAGGTGGTGCGCGCCGCGCACGCCGAATCGGCGCAGGTCATCGATGGGGCGCACGCCGACGCCGATCGCATGCGTGACGAATGCGACCAGTACGTCGATAACAAACTCGCAGAGTTCGAAGACACTCTGAACAACACTCTTCGAACCGTCAATCGGGGCCGCCACCAGCTGCGTTCCGGTGCGGGCTCACCCGACTACGCCACCGAGTACCGCCGCTAGCGGCCGCAGGTTCGTTCCGGCCGAGGCCGGGAAAGCGGCGGGCGTTTTGAGCTTCGGTCCACACCTCGAGTACTGTTGACTGGTTGCCCATTTTCCCCTTCGACGTAAGTGAGTTCGTGATGCCCGCCGGTTCCGGTTCCGCCTCGCGTTCCAATGCGGCTTCGCGCCGCATGCCGGACGCGTTTTTCGTGCTGGACACCCGAAGCCTGGGTCGTCGCCCCGGCACGATGCGGGAACTGCGTCGCACGGTCACCACGAAGGATCGGATCGGGCTGGATCTGATCGCCATTCCGGCAGGCTCCGAGGTCGAACTCGATCTGATGCTGCAGGCGGTGTCCGAGGGTGTGTTGGTGACCGGCACGGTCTCGGGTGAAACCGCCGGAGAGTGCACGCGCTGCCTCGAGCCGTTCACCGCGGAGATCGAGCTCAACCTCACCGAGCTGTTCGCGTATCCGGATAGCGCCACCGAACAGACCACCGAGGATGACGAGGTCCACCGTCTCGTCGACGACACGATCGACCTGGAACCGGTGATCATCGACGCCATCGGTCTGGAGCTTCCGCTGCAGCCGCTGTGTTCGCCGGACTGCCCCGGGCTGTGCTCGGAATGCGGTGTCCGGATGGCGATTGCGGGTTCCGATCATGGGCATGAGATACTTGACCCTCGCTGGGCCGGGTTGGCGAAGTTCGCCACCGAGTCGCCCGGCAGTGGCAGCCCCGATTCGGGCGCGGCCGACAAAGACGATTAAAACCATCAAGACCAAAACCGTTCTGCCTAACTGGCAAGCAGTACGACAAGAGGAGAAGTAGTCGTGGCCGTTCCCAAGCGCCGGATGTCCCGTTCCAACACCAGGTCGCGGCGCAGTCAGTGGAAGGCCACCGCGCCGACCCTGATCACGTGCCCGAACCGCGCCTGCGGCGAGAAGACCCTGCCGCACATCGCGTGCCCCTCCTGCGGCACCTACAAGGGCCGCCAGGTCACCGCTGCTGTCTGATCGTTCGACCTGTCGTAACGACGTGACCGTCAGTAAGGACGAAACAGGCCCGTCCGATGACCATGGTCGGCTGCTCGCCGCGCTCGGCGTGGACGTGCAGCCCGATTTGCTGCGCCTCGCGCTGACTCACCGGTCGTATGCCTACGAAAACGGTGGGCTGCCGACCAATGAGCGCCTGGAATTCCTAGGCGACTCGGTCCTCGGCCTCAGCATTACCGAGCGGCTCTATCGCGAGCACCCGGAGAAGTCCGAGGGTGAGCTGGCCAAGCTGCGCGCGAGTGTGGTCAACATGCACGCGCTGGCCGAGGTGGCACGCGGGCTCGGCGAGGGCGGGCTCGGACAATACCTGCTGCTGGGGAAGGGCGAAGAGCTCACCGGCGGCCGGGACAAGCCGAGCATCCTCGCCGACGGTATGGAGTCGCTGCTCGGTGCGGTGCATTTGGAGCATGGCATCGAGGTAGCGCGTGAAGTGGTGTTGCGGCTGTTCGCCGATCTGCTCGAGCGGGGTCCCCGGATGGGGGCCGGCCTCGATTGGAAGACCAGCCTGCAGGAGCTCACCGCCGAACGTGGACTAGGCGTGCCCAGCTACGAGATCACATCGACGGGTCCCGACCACGACAAGGAATTCACCGCGACCACGGTGGTTGGTGGCCGGTCCTACGGCACCGGAGTCGGCCGCTCCAAGAAGGAAGCCGAACAGAAGGCCGCGGGCGCCGCCTACCAGGTGCTGATCGCCGAAGGCTGACGTGCCCGAACTCCCCGAGGTAGAGGTGGTCCGTCGCGGACTCGCTGAACACGTGGTCGGTCGCGTGATCGAGTCGGTGACGGTGACCCATCCCCGCTCGGTGCGCCGCCATTTGGAAGGCGCCGCCGATCTGGCTGCTCGGATGACCGGACTACGAGTGGCCGCCGCGCAACGGCGCGGCAAGTATCTGTGGCTGACCTTCGATGATCCCGACGTGTCGCTCGTCGTGCATTTGGGGATGAGCGGCCAGATGCTGGTGCAACCGTTCGATGCCCCGGTCGAGAAGCATGCCCACATTCTCGCCACCCTCGACGATGACACCCAGCTGCGTTTTGTCGATCAGCGCACCTTCGGTGGCTGGGCCCTGGCGCCCCTGGTCGCAGTGGACGGTGCTTTGCTGCCCGAACCGGTGTCACATATCGCGCGCGACCCTATCGATCCACTCTTCGAGCCCGAATCCGTGGTGGCCGTATTGCGTGCCAAACAATCCGAGATCAAGCGGCTGTTGCTGGATCAGTCTGTGATCTCCGGAATCGGCAATATTTACGCCGACGAATCTCTGTGGCGTGCCGAGATCCATGGCAACAGGTCGGCGGCAGGGCTGACCAGGCCTGCCCTGCGAAGGCTGCTCGCCGAGGTCGGCGCGGTGATGGGCGAAGCGCTGGCCGCCGGTGGCACCTCGTTCGACGCGCTGTATGTGAACGTGAACGGTCAGTCCGGGTATTTCGAGCGTTCGCTGGCCGCCTACGGCCGTCAGGACGAGCCGTGCCGTCGCTGCGGTGCGCCGATCCGTCGCGAACGGTTCATGAACCGTTCGTCCTACTCTTGCCCGCGCTGCCAGCCGAAGCCTCGACCCCATCCGCGCTAGCGAGCTACCGTTTCTTCTTAGGCGGTTCGGGCAGTCACTCCGACCGTGGAGGAAGGACATATGCGCAAACTCACCTACTACGTCGCCTCGACCATAGATGGATTCATCGCCACCGAGGACGGCTCGGTCGACTTCTTCCCGGTGGGCGGTGATCATGGTCCGGCGATCACCGCGCAATACCCGGAGACGCTGCCAACCAAGGTGCGCGAGGCGCTCGGTGTCGATAGGCAGAACCGCTATTTCGATTCCGTGCTGATGGGCCGCAAGACCCACGACTTCGGGGTGCGGACCGGGACCTCGAGTCCTTACGCGCACCTTCGGCAGTTCGTGGTGTCGACGACGCTGCCGGAGAGCCCGGATCCGGCGGTCGAGCTGATCGCCACCGACCCACTGCAGAAGGTGCGGGAGCTCAAGCGGGATAACGGGCTCGGGATCTGGCTGTGCGGCGGCGGCGAGCTGGCCCAAGCGTTATTGCCGGAAATCGACCAGATCTTCCTGAAGCTGTATCCGGTGGTGCTCGGTCGGGGTCGACCGCTGTTCGGCGCCGGTATGCGCCAGCCGGATGCGGCGCGATTCCGGGTGATCACCAGCCGGGTTTTCGAGGATGGAGTGGCTTTCATGAAGTACAGCAGGATTCGCTGACCCGCTGTGGCGGAACATGATCCGACCGCTGAGCCGGACTCATCACAGGTGCCGGGTCCGGTGGAGGCGTTGCGTGAGATCGGCTTCTGGCTGGAACGCTCGCGCGCGCAGACACATCGGGTCAAGGCATATCGACGCGCGGCGAATATTGTTGCGGCGCTACCTGATTCGGAGCGGCAAACGCATCGGGCCGCGCGCGGCTGGCGCGATATCGCCGGGATCGGGCCGAAGACCGCGGCGGTGATCGAGCAGGCGTATTCCGGTGCGATACCGGACTATCTTGTCGAGCTGCGCAAGGAAGCGCGGCCGATCGGGGTGCCGGGCATGCCGTTGCGCACGCTGCTGCGCGGCGATCTGCATACTCACTCCGATTGGTCCGATGGTGGCAGCCCGATCGCCGAAATGATGGGTGTCGCCGCGGCGCTCGGGCACGAATACTGCGCACTGACCGATCACTCGCCGCGACTGACGGTGGCCAACGGACTGTCCGCGGACCGGTTGCGGCGTCAGTTGGATGTGGTCGCCGAACTGAACGAGCGGATGGCGCCGTTTCGGATTCTGACCGGTATCGAAGTGGACATTCTCGATGACGGCACCCTGGATCAGGAGGCCGAGCTGCTGGCCGGGCTCGATATCGTGGTCGCCAGCGTGCATTCACATCTGCGCGCCGACAGCGAAACCATGACCAAGCGGATGGTGTACGCGGTGGCGAACCCGCATGTGGATGTCCTCGGCCACTGCACCGGGCGGTTAGTCGAGGGAGAGCGGGGTACCCGCCCCGAATCGAGTTTCGACGCGGAGCTCGTTTTCGAAGCGTGCCGCCATTATGGCACCGCTGTCGAGATCAACAGCCGGCCTGAGCGTCGCGATCCGCCCGCACGCCTATTGCGGCTCGCCGCGGACATGGGCTGTCACTTCAGCGTCGACACCGACGCACATGCACCCGGACAACTGGACTGGCAGGGTTACGGCTGCGAACGAGCCGTCGCGAATGGTGTTGCACCGGAGCGGATTATCAACACTTGGCCACTGGACGACCTGCTCGCCTGGACCGGCTCGGACGAGCATCGCGGGTAACGAGACGCCTCGCCCGCGCAGCGGCGACCACGGCCACTGTCCAACTCCTGGTCAGACCCCGAAAAGGCCAACTGCTTGGTTCGAATTCATCTATTGGAGGTACGTTGTTTGACGGCCCCCCTGATCGCGCTACGGCGTGACCAGGCCAACCAAGCCCGATGGACGGCGGTGCAGGCTCTAGTCTTCACCTCCGCCGCGGCGGCCACCACGTTCGGCGCCCAGCGCACCGAGTGCTGGGTGGATGTGCAAACGGTTGTCCCTGGAAGGATGGTCATGAGCGCAGGGTTATCCGCGCCGATTTCGGCGCCCATCGCCTGTTCGGATTTGCTGTCGATCGATCATGTCGGCGAACGCTTCCGTATTGCCATGGTTGTTCCACCCTATTTCGACGTGCCACCAAAGGCGTACGGGGGTGTCGAAGCTGTAGTCGCCGATTTGGTCGACTCGCTTGTCACACGCGGGCACCACGTGACATTGCTCGGTGCCGGTGAACCAGGTACCAAAGCCACATTCGTCCCGGTCTGGGACCGGGCGCTGCCCGAGCGGCTCGGTGATCCGTTTCCGGAGGTCGTGCACGCGCTGAAGACGCGGCGGGCGATTGAGCGGATTGCTGCCACCTCCGGCCTGGACCTGGTGCACGATCACACCTTCGCCGGCCCCCTCAATGCCCCGTCCTACTGGGGTCTGGGGTTGCCGACGGTGGTGACCGTGCACGGACCGGTCGAGGACGATTCCTACCGGTACTACCACGAGCTGGGGAAAGAGGTGGCACTGGTGGCCATCAGCGACCGCCAGCGTGCATTGGCGCCGGACCTGAACTGGGTCGGGCGCGTACACAATGCGCTCCATGTGGAGCAGTGGCCGTTCCAACCGGAGAAAGGGGATTACGCGCTGTTCCTCGGCCGGTTCAACGAGTGCAAGGCGCCGCACCTGGCGCTGGAGGCCGCGCACGCGGCCGGTATCCCGCTGGTGCTCGCCGGCAAGTGCAGCGAGCCATCGGAGCAGGCGTACTTCGAGAAGAAGGTGCGTCCGTTGCTGACCGAGCGCGACCATGTGTTCGGCCTCGCCGACGCGGCTGCCAAGCGTAAACTCCTTGCAGGCGCGCGCTGTTTGTTGTTCCCGATCCGCTGGGAGGAACCATTCGGCATGGTGATGATCGAGTCGATGGTCTGTGGCACACCGGTGGTCGCGCTGCGCGGCGGCGCGGTCACGGAGGTGATCGTCGATGGGGTGACGGGTCGGATCTGTGATGATCCCGCCGAGCTACCCGCCGCTATCGCCGAAATGCGCGATATGGATCCGGCTGCCTGCCGCGCGCATGTCGAGGCGAATTTCGGTGCGAGCACGCTGGGACAAGGCTACGAACAGGTCTATCAACAGCTATTGCGGTCGAGTACCGCCGCTCGTGCCAGCCGCTGGCTGGGTGATGCGGTCCCGATCCGGGTAGCGGCGAGCGAGCCCGTATGACGTTAGACGACGGCGGTGCGGCGAAACCCGCACCGCCCACCCCAACGCCATTGAACGCCGGTGAGCCGTCGAGGCTCGGCGGTTGCGGCGGTTCCGTGACGTTGGTCGAGGGCGGGACTTTCTGTCTGTCGAACCGGCTCGGCGATGTCGAGCCGGGGCGGCCACACGGGCTGTTCTTCCGGGACGCCCGGGTCCTGTCCCGATGGGAACTGCTGGTGGACGGCAAGCCCGCCGAGTCGCTGTCGGTGCTGAGTCCCGAGGCGTTCGCCGCCAGGTTCGTGCTGCGCAGGCCACCACAGGCGGGGCTTGCCGACAGCACCTTGCTGGTGGTGCGCGAGCGGCTCATCGCCGACGGTATGCACGAAACATTGCGGCTGGAGAACATGGGCCGTGAACCCACCGCGGTCAACCTGGAACTGCACGTCGACGCCGATTTCGTGGATCTGTTCGCGGTGAAAGAGGGCCGCGCCGGGCACGGACGTGCCGAGGTCACAGTCGGTGAGGGCGAGTTGCTGTTGCACGACCGGACCGATCGGACGCGCGGGCTGTCGGTGTCCTCGACTGTCGAACCGGAAGTTATGCACGGCTCGCTGGTGTGGCGAGTCGTCGTGCTGCCCGGCACGAGTTGGAAGACCGAGATCATCGCCCAGCCGAAGGTCGGTAATCAGCGGGTCCAGGCGCCGTTGGCGCCGGGGCAGAGCCCACGTCTCAGCGCACCCAGCCGCAAGATCGCCGCGTGGCGCGATACCGCGACCAATATCGCCGCGACTGATCCGGTACTCGCCCAGGTGCTGCGACGTTCCGAAAGCGATCTCGGTGCTCTGCAGATTCATGACGACTCCAGCTCCGGTCGTCCCTTCGTGGCCGCTGGTGCGCCGTGGTTCATGACGCTGTTCGGCCGCGACAGTCTGCTGACCGCGTGGATGGCGCTCCCGTTGGAGGTCGACCTCGCGCTGGGCACCCTGCAACAATTGGCCGATCTGCAAGGCCAGACCGTCGACCCGCTCACCGAGGAGGAGCCGGGGCGGATCATGCACGAGATGCGCCGTGGTCCGGCCAGCGGGCAGGTGCTCGGCGGCAATACCTATTACGGAACTGTCGACGCGACACCGCTTTTCGTGATGCTGCTGGCGGAATGCTATCGGTGGGGTGCCGATCCGGAGGTGATCAAGGCGCTGCTACCCGCCGCCGACGCCGCGGTCCGCTGGATCATCGACTGCGGCGACCGGGACCACGACGGTTTCGTCGAGTACCGTCGCGCCACCGATCGTGGTCTGATCAATCAGGGCTGGAAGGATAGCTTCGACGGAATCAACGATGCCGCCGGGCACTTCCCGGAGGCGCCGATCGCGCTGTGCGAGGTCCAGGGCTACGTGCACGCCGCTCTGGTAGCCCGTGCGGAACTGGCCGAGGCGTTCGAGGACGTGCGCGTCGCGCGCAAGATGCGTGAGCGCGCGGCGGAATTGCACGGCAAGTTCGCCGAGCAGTTCTGGCTGCCCGACCGCGGCTGGTACGCGGTCGCGTTGGATGGGCACAAGAGGCAGGTCGACGCATTGACAAGCAATGCGGCGCATTGCCTTTGGGCGGGCATCGCCAGCGACCAGCATGCCGCCGAACTGATCGAGCGGCTATCGAGCGCGGAGATGAACACCGGTTTCGGGCTTCGGACGCTCGCCTCATCGATGGGCGCCTACAACCCGATGAGCTACCACTGCGGTTCGGTGTGGCCGCACGACACCGCGATCGCCGTCGCCGGTCTGCTGCGCTACCAGCACGTGCCGGGCGCGGTCGAGCTGGCGACCCAGCTGGCGAGCGGATTGCTGGATGCGGCAGCGTTTTTCGGCGGTCGCCTGCCAGAATTGTTCTGCGGTTTTCCGCGCACCCAGTTCGCGGTTCCGGTGCCGTATCCGACATCCTGCTCGCCGCAAGCGTGGGCGAGCGCGGCGCCGCTGCTGCTGGTGCGCGCGTTCCTCGGGCTGAATCCGAATGTCCCCGCCCGCACGCTGACTGTGCGGCCACAGCTGCCACCGGAGTGGGGCAAGATCACGATCGGTGACCTGCGATTGGGTTCGGTGACCGTCGATCTCGAGGTGCAAGGCAATCAGGTCACCGCGGCGCGGCTGCCCGAGGACTGGCAACTGATCACGCGCTGATCCTGGGGCGTGGGATTGCCGTGTGGGGCGGCTGTGGCCTGCGCGGCGCCGTGCGGCCGACAGTGCGACCGGTCGTCGGTGCCACCCTGAAGGGCCCGCCGTGGTGGCGGGCCCTGTGCTCAGCCGCGCGGGGGGTCGCGGTTGTCCAGGTCGATATTCAGTTCGACCACGTTGACGCGCGGTTCGCCGAGGAAGCCCAGCGTGCGGCCTGCGGTGTGCGCGTCGAGGACCTGACGCACCTGATCCTCGGAAATGTCGCGAGACTTGGCGATTCGAGCCACCTGAATCGCGGCGTAGGCCGGTGAGATATTCGGGTCCAAGCCGCTGCCGCTGGCGGTGACCGCGTCGGCGGGTACGGCCGAATCGGCGGGGGCGTCGCCGCGAATCGGGACGATGCGGCCCACCGAGTAGTCCTCGCCCGGCTTGGCGCATTCGACCCGCACACCGAGGTAGGTGGCGACGAACGGCTGCGCGGGGCATGCCTGGTTGACACTCACCACCCGCACCGGATGACTGACCGCACCGTTGGTGTCACGCGGGCCGATCACCGAAACAACGGCGCCGACACCATCTTCGGTACAGAACGGACGGCTGCCGTCGACCCCCTCACGGTCGCCGATCTCTTTGCTGCGTGCGCACACCGTGGACAGCAGGCTCGGTTTCGCATTGCTCGGATCCGCGTTCAAAGTGTCCACGATGCTCTCTGGGCCGAGGTTGCTCGCCCCGGAGGACAACGGGTCGTAGCCGTCGCCCGCCGCGGACGGACGGCTTTGGAAATACTGCGCGAGTGCTTTGCCGTCGGCATCGGCGAAGGACTGCCCGATGAGGCTGGAGCCGACCACCTCGCCACCGGATTCGATGAGCGACCCATTCGCCCTGTCGTGCAGGCCGGGCACTTGGGCGATCACGAAAACCGCCAGCGGATAGACGATTCCGGTGATGACGGTCAGCACCAGCAGCGCACGTAGTGCGGCCAGGTGCTGGCGGATCCAGGTTGACTTCCGCATTGTGAAGATTGACATATCAGGACATCCCGGGGAGGAGTTGGACGACGAGGTCGATGAGCTTGATGCCGATGAACGGTGCGACGATGCCGCCGAACCCGTAGATCGTCAGATTGCGGCTCAACAGTTTCGACGCATTGGACGGCCGGTAGTTCACCCCGCGTAGCGCTAGCGGTATCAGCGCGACGATGACGATCGCATTGAAGATGACCGCCGAGAGAATCGCCGACTGCGGACTGGCCAGCCGCATGACGTTCAGCAGACCCAGGCCGGGGAAGATCGTCACGAACAGCGCGGGAATGATCGCGAAGTACTTGGCGATGTCGTTGGCGATCGAAAACGTGGTCAGCGCACCGCGAGTGATGAGCAACTGCTTGCCGATCTCCACGATCTCGATGAGCTTGGTCGGATCCGAATCCAGATCGACCATGTTCCCGGCTTCCTTGGCCGCCGAGGTGCCGGTGTTCATCGCGACGCCGACATCGGCCTGCGCCAGCGCGGGGGCGTCATTGGTGCCGTCGCCGGTCATCGCGACCAGCCTGCCGCCGTCCTGCTCCTGTTTGATCAGCGCCAGTTTGTCCTCCGGGGTCGCCTCCGCGAGGAAGTCGTCGACGCCCGCCTCGTCGGCAATCGCCTTGGCGGTCAACGGGTTATCGCCGGTGATCATTACCGTGCGGATGCCCATCCGGCGCATTTCGTCGAAACGCTCCCGCATGCCCTGCTTCACCACGTCTTTCAGGTGAATGACGCCGAGCACCCGGGCGGTGCCGTCGTGGTGTTCGCCGACCACAAGGGGAGTACCGCCGGAGGCGGAGACACCGTCGACGATCACGCCGATCTCGGTGGGCACCGAACCGCCGTGTGTCTGAACCCAATCGGTGACCGCGCTGGCCGCGCCCTTGCGTAGTTGATGTCCGTCGGCGAGATCGACACCCGACATTCTCGTTTGCGCGGTGAATTCCACCCAGGTCGCGCCCGTCAGCTCACCGGGGGTGCGTTCGCGTTTATTGAACGCTTGTTTGGCGTAGACGACGATGGATCGACCCTCGGGGGTCTCGTCGGCGAGGCTGGACAGTTGGGCGGCATCGGCCAGTTCGTCATCCGGAATGCCAGGTACCGGGACGAATTGCGAGGCCTGCCGGTTGCCGAGGGTGATGGTGCCGGTCTTGTCCAACAGCAGCGTATTCACATCGCCCGCGGCCTCGACCGCGCGCCCGGACATGGCCAGCACATTGCGTTGCACCAGCCGGTCCATGCCCGCGATGCCGATAGCCGACAACAGCGCGCCGATGGTGGTCGGGATGAGGCACACCAGTAGCGAAACCATGACGATCCCGGTCACGCCATGCATGTCAAGAGCCGAAGTGTCGGGCACCCCAGGGTTGTTCGACTTGGCGAAGATGGCCATCGGCTGCAGCGTGACTACCGCGAACACGAAGATTATCGTCAGCGCGGCGAGCAGGATGTTCAGCGCGATCTCATTGGGCGTCTTCTGCCTGCTCGCGCCCTCGACGAGAGCGATCATCTTGTCGATGAAACTCGCGCCGGGCTCCTGGGTTATTTTCACGACGATCCGGTCCGAAAGCACGGTGGTACCGCCCGTAACCGCCGAGCGATCTCCACCGGATTCCCGGATGACCGGAGCGGATTCGCCGGTTATGGCCGATTCGTCCACCGACGCAATGCCTTCCACGACATCGCCATCGCCGGGAATGACCTGACCGGCCTCGACGACCACATAGTCGCCGCGCTGCAATGCCGGCGCACCGACCGACTCTTCGACCGACCCCGCCCCCGGTGACCAGCTCAGCAGCCGCCGAGCCATGGTGTCGGTCTTGGCTTTTCGCAGTGTGTCGGCCTGGGCTTTGCCGCGTCCCTCGGCCACCGCTTCCGCGAGGTTCGCGAAGATTACGGTGAGCCACAGCCACACCACGATCGCCCAGGCGAAGAAGCTCGGCTTCGTCAGCGCGAGCACGGTCGACCAGACGGCGCCGATCTCCACGATCAGCATGACCGGGTTGTGCCACATAGTGCGCGGGTCGAGTTTGCGTATCGCGCCGGGTAGGGAGGTCAGCAGCATCTTCGGATCGAGGACGCCGTGCTCCGGGCCGCCGCGGCGTGCACTCTGGTGCGGTATTTCAGGAGCGGGACCAGCGAGTTCGGTTGTCGGAGTAGGCATGTCAGTGGATTCCTTCGGCGAGCGGCCCGAGCGCGAGTGCGGGCAGGAAGGTGAGTGCGACCAAGATCAGGGTGACGCCGACTACCATGCCGACGAACTGCGGCCGATGGGTCGGCAACGTGCCGATCGACTCGGGAGTTGTGCCCTGCCGGGCGAGCGAACCCGCAAGGGCCAGCACGAAAATCATCGGCAGAAATCGGCCGAACACCATGGCCAGACCGAGCGCGGTGTTGTACCACTCGGTATTGCCGGCCAGACCCGCGAACGCGGACCCGTTGTTGTTCGCCGCGGAGGTGAACGCGTACAGCACTTCCGAGAGCCCATGCGGTCCCGAGTTGGCCATGGCGGCGCGCTGGCCGGGCATCGCCATCGCGATTGCCGTGCCTACCAGCACGATCAGCGGACTGATCAGGAAATATGAAGCGGCCAGCTTGATTTCGCGTGGCGTGATCTTCTTGCCCAGGTATTCCGGTGTACGACCGACCATCAGGCCGGCCACGAAGACGGTGATCACCGCGAGGATCAACATGCCGTAGAGGCCCGAACCCGTTCCACCGGGGGCGACCTCACCCAACTGCATGTTGAACATCGTCATCATGCCGCCGAGGCTGGTGTAGGAGTCGTGGAACGAGTCGACGGCTCCGGTCGAGGTCAGCGTGGTCGCGGTGGCGAACGTCGCGGAATCGGCGACGCCGAAGCGCTGCTCGACCCCCTCGAGGGACGCGCCGATGGCGGTCGGCACGGTGCCGTGATGCTGGAGCTGGAAGAGGTTCTGCAACGTCAGGCTCAACAGCGCGATCGTGCCCATCACCGCCACGATCGCGTAGCCCTGTTTCCGGCTGCCGACCATTCGGCCGAAGGTTCGCGGTAGCGAAAAGCTGATCATCAAAATCAGGAAGATCTCGACCCAGTTCGTCCAGGTAGTCGGGTTCTCGAACGGGTGCGCGGCGTTGGCGTTGTAGAAACCGCCGCCATTGGTGCCGAGTTCCTTGATGACCTCCTGGCTGGCCACCGGGCCGCCGGTAATGGTCTGCTGGGAGCCGTTGAGTGTCTGCGCGACTTGGTCGTGCAGCTGGAAGTTCTGGATCGCGCCTCCCGCGACCAGCACAATGGCGAAGACGAACGCCAGCGGCAGCAGAATCCGCAACGTGCCGCGTACCAGATCGACCCAGAAGTTGCCGAGGTCGCCGGTGTGCCTGCGCGCGAAACCGCGCACCAGCGCGACCGCCACGGCGATGCCCACCGCCGCCGAGACGAAGTTTTGCACCGCGAGCCCGGTCATCTGCACCAGGTGCCCCTGAGTCGACTCACCGGCGTAGTTCTGCCAGTTCGTGTTCGTCACGAAGCTGATCGCGGTGTTCCACGCCAGCGCCGGAGTCATTTCGGTGCCAGGATCACTCAGGTGCAGCGGGAGCTTGCCCTGGATCAGTTGCAAGAAGAACAGGAACAGAACGCTGACCGCGGAAAACGCGAGCACGCTACGGGCATATACGGCCCAGCTCTGCTCGACGCCGGGCTGTACACCGATGGCGCGATAGATGACGCGCTCGGCGCGTGAGTGCTTGGTGCCGCTGTAGACCCGGTACATGTAGTCGCCCAGCGGCACATGGATCAGGGCGAGCGCAATGATCAGGGATGCCGCGAACGCGATCCCCGCGGTGGTGGTGTTCACCTAGAACCTCTCGGGGAAAAGCAGCGCCGCGACCATGAAGACCGCGACGAGAATAGCCAGGACCAGACCGATCAGATTCGCGATCACAGCTTTTCCACCCCCCGCTGGATCAGGCCGAGCAGCGCGAAGATCGCCACGGTCAGCACCGTGAACACCACGACAGACATTTACACAACCTCCATTTGCGCCCCCTTCATGGAGCGCCACAGGGCGAGTCAAGCGGTCATTCGGGCTGGTGCCGAGCTTCCTTACGGGTCTTTAGCGCCGTGTCGACGAGCATTGACGCTTCGTTTACGCCGACCGGCGATTGCAGGTGAGCCGACCGGCGATTGCAGGTGAAAGGATGCCGTCAAGGTGGCCGGACAACCCGTCAACACACCGTAAAGATCCAGTTCGTGGCGAAATCGTCGCGGTAGAAAGGGACACCGGCCGTCGCGCGGGCTCCTGCGCAACCGGTGTCGCGTCGGTAATGGAGAGGATCGGTCATGTCGGCTGTCACGGTTGCTGTGATTGTCGGGTTTGTTTGCTGCGCGCTGGTCATCCGCGCGCTGGAATCGCTCGGTCGCGGATATGAACGCCGCCGGTGGGACCCGGGTTTCGGCGGACAATGGGTGCGAATCGACCAAGGCACACCGCGGCGCGCAATGATGAAGGAGTGAAACGCGGGCAACTGCGCATCTACCTCGGCGCGGCACCAGGAGTCGGCAAGACCTTCGCCATGCTCGGCGAGGCGCACCGGCGACTGGAGCGCGGCCGTGACGTGGTTGCGGCGGTCGTCGAGACGCACGGTCGGTCCAAGACCGCCGAGTTGCTCGCGGGTATAGAACGGATTCCGACGAAGATGGTCTCCTATCGAGGTACCGAACTCCCCGAACTCGATGTCGACGCGGTGCTACGGCGGCGGCCCGCGGTGGTGCTCGTCGACGAACTCGCACACACCAACGCACCCGGCAGCGTGCATGAGAAGCGTTGGCAGGATGTCGAGGTGCTGCTCGAAGCGGGCATCGATGTGGTGTCGACGGTCAATGTGCAGCATCTGGAGAGCCTCAACGACGTCGTCGAGCAGATCACCGGCATCGTGCAGCGGGAGACGGTTCCGGATGCGGTGGTACGCAGTGCGGATCAGGTCGAGCTCGTCGATATCACACCGGAAGCGTTGCGCCGCAGGCTTTCCCACGGCAATGTCTATGCCGCCGATAAGGTCGACGCGGCGTTGCGCAATTACTTCCGACCCGGAAACCTGACCGCCCTACGCGAATTGGCACTGCTGTGGCTGGCCGATCAGGTCGACGCCGCACTTGCGAAATATCGAGCCGACCACAAGATCACTGAGTTGTGGGAGGCCCGCGAACGGGTTGTCGTCGCGGTGACCGGCGGTGCGGAATCGGAAACCGTGGTGCGCCGAGCCAGTCGGATCGCCACCAAGTCCAGTGCGGAGCTGGTTGTTGTGCACGTCGTGCGCGGGGACGGGCTGGCAGGCGTCTCGACCGCACGCCTGACCCGGCTGCGTGAACTCGCAGCGAGTCATACCGTCACCGGCGACGATGTGCCCACCGCGCTATTGGAATTCGCGCGTGAGGTGAACGCCACCCAATTGGTGCTCGGTACCTCGCGGCGCTCGCGTTGGGCGCGCATGCTCGATGAGGGTATCGGATCGACGGTGGTGCAACGCTCCGAGAAAATCGACGTGCATATGGTGACCCACGAACAGGCGAACCGCGGTCTGCGCCGCTACTCGTTCAGCCCACGCCAACCGGTGGTCGCCTGGCCCGCGGCTGTCGCGGTTCCGGTGCTGGTGTGTGTGATCGGCTCGACGATCCTGGGCAAGCATCTCGATCTCGGCGGCATCAGCGCGGTCTTCTTCGTCGGCGTTGTCGCGGTAGCGCTGCTGGGCGGCATTGTCCCCGCGGCACTTTCGGCGCTGCTGTCCGGATTACTGCTGAACTGGTTTTTCACCACGCCCCGCTACAGCCTGACCATCTCCGAGCCGAACAACTTCCTCACCGTGGTGGTGCTGCTCATCGTCGCGGTCGCGGTCGCCGCCCTGGTGGACGTGGCGGCGAAACAGACCCGCCAGGCGCGCAAGGCTTCCCGGCAGGCCGAGTTGCTCACCATGTTCGCGGGGGCGGTGCTGCACGGCGCGGATCTGCCCAATCTGCTCGAGCGGATCCGGGAGACCTACGGTCAGCGGGCGGTGAGCCTGCTGTGCGGCGAGCAAATACTCGCCGAGGTCGGCGAGCGCCCGCCGCGCCGGGTGAGCGATGCCGAGACCTCGATCGAGGCGGGAGACGCGTCGAGTTGGTTGCTGTTGGCCGGGCGCCCGCTCGAACCCGGTGATCGGCTGGTGCTCAACGCGGTCGCGAATCAGGCCGCCGGGCTGGTGCGTCAGGCGCGTCTTGCCGAGGAGGCGAGCGCCTCGGCGGCGCTGCTGGAGGCCGATCGACTGCGACGGGCCTTGCTCTCGGCGGTCAGCCACGATCTGCGCACACCGCTGGCCGGCGCCAAGGCGGCCGTATCGAGCCTGCGCAGCGAAGACATCGAGTTCTCACCGGAGGACACCGCTGAATTACTGGAAACGGTCGAGGAATCGGTGGATCAGCTGACCGCGCTGGTGGGCAATCTGCTCGACTCGTCTCGGCTTGCGGTCGGCGTTGTCGCACCGCAAATGCGGCAGGTGTACATGGACGAGGTGGCACACCGCGCGCTGGTGAGCGTCGGGATGGGCGCGCGCGGTTTGCGGCGTGCGGCAATGGATCGGGTCAAGGTGGAGGGTGGTGAGGTCTCGGTGCTGGCGGACGGCGGGCTGCTGGAGCGCGTCTTGGCCAATCTCATCGATAACGCGCTGCGGCACTCGTCCAGGGACACCCCCGTACGAGTGACCGCCGAACGCACCGGCGATCACGTATCAATCGCCGTTATCGACGCCGGTCCCGGCATCCCGCCCGGCGCCGAAGAGCAGTTGTTCGAACCGTTCCAACGCCTGGGCGATCGAGACAACACCACCGGTGTCGGGCTCGGTCTTTCGGTGGTACGCGGATTCGTCGAGGCGATGGGAGGCGAGGTGCACGCTGAACCGACACCGGGCGGTGGGTTGACGATGCTCGTCGATCTGCCGGCAGGCCGTGGGCCGGAAACTGAAGACGCTGAACGTGGTTGATGACGGCGGGGTCGCCCGCATGACACAGGAAGTCGCCATGACCGACAGCAAGCCTGAAGTGCCGGTGACCAAGGTACTGGTGGTCGATGATGAACCGCAGATCGTGCGCGCCCTGCGGATCAACCTCTCGGTGCGCGGATACGAGGTGATCACCGCGGGGACCGGTGCCGCGGCACTGCGAGCCGCGGCGGATAAGCACCCCGACGTGGTGATCCTGGATCTTGGCCTGCCGGATATCGATGGGATCGAGGTGCTGGCCGGGCTGCGCGGTTGGACCCAGACCCCGGTGATCGTGCTGTCGGCGCGCACCGATTCGACCGACAAGGTGGAGGCGCTGGACGCGGGGGCCGACGACTACGTCACCAAACCGTTCGGCATGGACGAATTGCTGGCCCGACTGCGTGCGGCGGTCCGGCGCGGCGCCACCGACACCGACTCGTCCGGTCCGGTGGTGGTGACGTCGTCGTTCACCGTCGATCTGGCAGCGAAGAAGGTAACCAAGAGCGGTGCGACAGTCCATTTGACCCCCACCGAATGGGGCATGCTCGAAATGTTGGTCCGCAACCGCGGCAAACTCGTCGGCCGCAAGGAATTGTTGCGTGAGGTCTGGGGACCGTCCTATGCCACCGAAACCCATTACCTGCGTGTGTATCTCGCGCAGCTGCGGCGAAAGCTGGAGGTCGACCCCGCCAACCCCAAGCATCTGCTGACCGAGGCCGGCATGGGCTACCGCTTCCAGGAATAGGGCCTTTAGGAATATGGCTGGGCCGACGATGGTTGCGTGACGAGACGCCGAGCACGCAGGCACCGTTTCCGACGAAGATGGCAGGATCGAACCATGGCCGACCAGACCGCTGCATCCGTGAACCCGACCACCGCACCGACCCCACCACAGGAAACCACGCTGTGGGTCGAGCGCACTGGGACCAGGGCATACACCGGCCGCAGTTCGCGCGGCGCCGAGGTCTTGATCGGATCGCAGGGTGTGCCCGGTGTGTTCACCCCGGGGGAGTTACTGAAGATCGCGCTCGCGGCGTGCGCGGGTTTGAGCGCGGATTTCCCGCTGTCACGCAAACTGGGGGACAACTTCGACGCGACAATCCGCGTCTCCGGCGACGCCGACCGCGAGAACGAGGTGTATCCGCAGCTCGAGGAGGCCTTCGAACTCGACCTCAGCGAGTTGGATGAGCAGGCTCGCGAGCGGCTGCTGGTGACTGTGCAGCGCGCAATCGACAAGGTGTGCACCGTAGGGCGGACGCTGAAGGCGGGCACCAAGGTCACGCTGTCGTTCGACGTCGACGGGTGACGGACCAAACGGTGCCCAGCGGATCCGAGGTGGTCCGCCTCAGTGCCTGGGTGCACGGGTGGGTGCAGGGTGTCGGATTCCGTTGGTGGACCAGGGCCCGAGCTCTGGAACTCGGTTTGCAGGGGCATGCCACCAATGCCCGTGACGGACGGGTGCACGTGGTCGCGGAGGGACCGCGAAACGCCTGCGAGCGGTTGCTGGGTTTGCTGCGTTCCGGGGACACTCCGGGCCGGGTGGATCTCGTTGTGGAAAGCTGGGACGCCGCGAGGGGTGATTTGACCGGATTCGAGGAGCGGTAGTGGACTTGGCAGCGACCAAGGGGAGTGATCGTTGAGTACGCAGGTCCCCGGCGGGGACCGGGGCCGGCCCGACGAACTCGATCCGGCTACCGCGCCCCCGCAACCACCCACACCGTCACCACCCGCTGGGTCCGGTGAATCCATGTCGGAAGGGGAGAGGCCGACCCTCGCCGAACACCACGTGCCACCCCCACCACCGGAACCGGAAAGCGGCACCGCCGATCCCGGCACTCCCGGGGCGTCCTCCGAGCCCGTGCAGCCGGGTTCTCCTCAGCAGGCACAACCGCCGCAGTTCGCGACGCCGCCCCGGCCGGGCAGTATCCAACGGCAGACCGCGGGTGTCACCCAGCCACGTCCGCCGACAGTCGCCGAGGCGAGGGCGCGCGACAAGGCGCGCAAGCACGCCGAGGAGCAGCAGCGCGCCGCCATTGTCGCGGAGGAGGCCAAGAAGCGAACCCGCAATCGGATCCTCATAGGCGGTGTCGCCATCGTCGGTGTCGCGGGGTTGGTCGGCGGCGGGTACCTGGCCTATCGGGCGCTCACCAAACCTGACAAGGTAACCGCGTACTGCACCCAGATCGATCAGAACGGCCAGGAGGTCGTGGTTGACGACGATCTGTGCGATCGGGCCTCGGTCAGCTCCGGCGGCGGATACAGCGGCGGCAACGGCATTTTCATCTACAACGGCAGCCAGTACCGCTATTACTACGGCGGCACCAACACCATCGGGAGCCCACCGCAAGGTGGCAGTACCGTCCAACCCAAAGGCGCGGATATCAAGACCAAGAGCGGTGCCTCCATCCAGCGCGGCGGCCTCGGCAGCAAGAGCGGCGGCGGTTCGTAATGCGGCGGGTGCGCACCACGCCGCGACCGGGCTGGCAACAGATCGTCGAGGGGCAGGGGCTCGTTTACGGCGCGCCGGGGCGTGACGCCAGCGGTCAGCCCCGGCCGTACTGGGACGAATCGGTGCATTACGAGTTCGAGATGGCGGAGATTCTCGCGCTCGAAGCGGATGTCGAGTTGCTGCACTCGATGTGCCTGAACGCGGTCGAGCATGTCGTGCTCACCGAGCGATACCGGGATTTCGGTCTGCCCGAATGGAGTTGGGGGCCGATCGCCGAGTCCTGGCGGCGCGGCGACCCGTACGTGTACGGCCGCTTCGACCTGCGCTATGACGCGCGGCGTCCGGCGAAACTGCTGGAGTACAACGCCGATACGCCGACCTCGCTGCTGGAGGCAGCGATCGTGCAGTGGCATTGGCTGACTTCGCTGTATCCCGGTGGCGACCAATGGAACTCGCTGCACGAGAAACTCGTCGAGCGCTGGAGCGAACTGCGCGATGCGCTGCCGTTGCCGCAACTGCACTTCACCTGGTCCGGCGCCGATGCCACCGGTGAGGACAACGTCACCGCCGCTTATATGCAGGAGACCGCCGCCGAGGCCGGGTTCGACACCATCGCGCTGCCGATCGAGGAGATCGGCATCGACACCGACCTCGACCGGTTCGTCGACCTGGCCGAGGCGCCCATCGACGCGATCTTCAAGCTTTACCCGTGGGAATGGGTGCTCGACGACGACTTCGGTAAACAGGTCGTCGCGAGCCTGCCGCAGACCATGTGGATCGAGCCGCTGTGGAAGACGCTGCTGAGCAACAAGGCCATCCTCGCGGTGCTGTGGGAGATGTATCCCGGACATCCGAATCTGTTGCCCGCCTACCTTGATGCGCCCAATGAGCTCACCGAATACATTCGCAAGCCGAAGTTGGGCCGCGAGGGTGCCAACATGACGATTGTCGGCGCGGGTATGGAAACGGCCACCGGCGGGATCTACGGCGAAGAGGGGTTCGTCTACCAATTGCTGGACCCGCTACCGGAATTCGATGATATGCGGCCGGTACTGGGTACCTGGGTCGTCGGCGATACCGCCGCCGGACTCGGTATTCGCGAGACCGCGGGTCTGATCACCGATGACGGCTCGGCCTTCGTGCCACACCGCATCGTCGGGTAACCGCCGCGGAATAACCTCGGCCAGTAGGCAACTCACCTCGGAAGGACCATGATGACCACAGTCGCCCTCGAATCGGGGTACTGGAATTCACTCGGCACGGGAGTCGGGGCGATCGTCCTCTACGCCCTGGTCGGCTTGGTGTTGATGCTCATCGGCTTCTTCGCGATCGATCTGACCACCCCGGGCAAGCTGCGCGGTCTCGTCGCGCAGGGCAAGCCCAATGCCATCATCGTCGCCGCCGCGGGCATGGTCAGTATGGCGTTCATCGTGGTGCTCGCGACCTACGCGTCGGCGGGCAAACTCTCCGAGGGGCTGGTCGCGGCCAGCGTCTACGGTTTGGTCGGCATTATCGCCCAGGTCATTTCCGTTCGGCTCATCGAACGTGCCCTCGGTATCGATATCGGTGCCGCGCTGCAATCGGATACCTATACCACCGAAGTCCTGGTGGTGGCCGCCGCGCATTTCGCGCTCGGTCTGGTCGTGGCCTTCGCCATCCTCTGAATCGCGCGATCGGCCGCGCGGCCCGCGCATCGAGGGGCGGCAGATCTCGTAGTCCATTGACATTCCACATTGGAGGATTCATCATTGTTTTACATTCCACTGTGGAGTATGAGATTCGTCGATAGGACCGGATATGGACATCTCGCTTGGTACCCGGGCTTCCGATGCGGAGCGTGACAAGGTGGTGCGGCTGCTCGCCAGGCATATGACGGATGGCCGGATCGATCTCGCCGAATACGACCAGCGGGTCGCCCGCGTGTACGAAACGACTACTCGCGACGACCTGCAACTCGTCCTCGCAGACCTGCCGAAGCTGGCGAAAGAGCCCACCGAACGCGCTGAATCGCGCAAGCGGCTCCCCATCTGGCAGCAGATCGAGGGCAGCGCGTGGCTCGGAGTCAGCGTGCTCGTTGTGCTGATCTGGGGTGCCATCTCGCTCGGCGTCGGCGAGTTCACCTATCCGTGGCCGCTGTGGGTGATCGGTCCGTGGGGCGCGGTGCTGGTTCTCCGCATCCTGACCGGTTTCGAATCCGGCAGGTTCTGCCGCCGGCCGAGCTGACGTTCGGCCTACCGCTGCGATGCCCACCCGTGGCGCCCGCCGGAACGGTTGGGGACTTGGCGGGACGGAGAATCCGGATCGAATTCCGCCGAACGCGGTCCGTCCGCCGGACGGGTACCCGACCGGGCTGGTGGCGGTAAGTCGCGACGTGACGTGGCGCGTGGCTCGCCGTGATCAGGCCGGGAGCTGTGGCGGCGATGAGTTGGCGCGGACCGATCACGCTGTGACGGTGCCCGTCGAGAGGGGACCCACCGTCCGAGCTCGATCACCGGGAGTTCGCGGGTGATCCGATTGGGGTGATCGCCCCTTTCGCGGTAGCGGGCCGGGATGTCGTGTTCGCGCAGCCAGGCTCCCGGGTCGTCGTAGCCGTGTTGATCCAGTTCGGGGATTGTGCGTTCGAGTAAGTCGACCAGGTCGCCCTCGCCGCCGCCGAGCGCGGTTCGGATCGCGGGGAAGGTGGCCGGGCGGAACGTCCACGTCCATTCGTAATCCGGATAAGTGCCCCTGCGGTCGCGTGCGTGCACGACGAGGTTGCCGGACGGGGACATCCGGACCCGCAGTTCGTGGCCGTCGGAGCAATCACGCAATTCGCGATCGGCCGAGGCCTGGGCGCGGGTGATCTGAAACCAGCCCGCGCACAGTCCCGCGATCCCCAACCCTGCCGCGAAGGCGACCTCGACCCACCAACTCGCCGATCCGGTGCCGTCGCCGAACTCACAGGCATAGAGGAACAGCAAGCTGCCCGCCACCAGTGCGGCGATCCGGGCAAGCCGCAATGCCACGATTGTTCCGGCCGACGCGGCTGGCATTTCTTGGCTCCCAAACAAACATTGCGGCATGCGATCAGACAGGATCGTATGCGGCGCTTCCCCGCCCGGCTACCGGGCAATCGGCCCGCGACCGATACCATGACTGATCGCCCCGCAGGGTGGACGAATATCCGGCCACCGCACGGAAAGGTCGTCGAATTTGCATCTGAAGAGCCTGACGTTGAAGGGTTTCAAGTCCTTCGCGTCCGCGACGACGCTGCGGTTCGAACCGGGCATCACCTGTGTGGTCGGTCCCAACGGCTCGGGCAAGTCCAACGTGGTCGACGCTCTCACCTGGGTGATGGGGGAGCAGGGCGCGAAGGCGCTGCGCGGCGGGAAGATGCAGGACGTCATCTTCGCGGGCACCTCCGGCCGCGCGCCGCTCGGTCGAGCCGAGGTCACCCTGACCATCGACAATTCCGATGGCGCACTGCCGATCGACTATGCCGAGGTATCGATCACCCGGCGCATGTTCCGCGACGGCGCGGGTGAGTACGAGATCAATGGCAGCTCGTGCCGACTGATGGACGTGCAGGAACTGCTCAGCGACTCCGGTATCGGCCGCGAAATGCACGTCATCGTCGGCCAGGGCCAGCTCTCGGCGATTCTGGAATCGCGACCCGAGGACCGTCGAGCCTTCATCGAAGAGGCCGCGGGCGTGCTCAAACATCGCAAGCGCAAGGAGAAGGCGGTCCGCAAGCTCGACGCGATGCAGGCCAACCTCGCCAGGCTCACCGACCTCACCACCGAGCTGCGCCGTCAGCTCAAACCGCTGGGCAGGCAGGCCGAGGTCGCGCGGCGTGCACAGACCGTGCAGGCCGACCTGCGTGACGCGAGACTCCGCTTGGCCGCCGACGATCTGGTTACTCGGCGCCGCGAACTGGAAAGCCAGCAGAGCAAAGAGGCGTACGCCCGCGAACAGCACATCACCGTGCAGTCGGAGCTCGACGCCGCCAATGCCGCACTGGCGCAGCAGGAATTCCAGCTTTCGCGGCTCACTCCGAGCGCGGAGGCCGCCGGGCAGATCTGGTTCCAGCTTTCCGCGCTGGCCGAGCGGGTCAACGCCACCATCCGTATCGCGGGCGACCGCGCACGGCATCTGGATACCGAAACCCCGGTCGGCACCGGTCGTGACCCCGAACAGCTCGAGGCCGAGGCGCACCGGGTCGAAGCGGAGGAAGCCGAACTGCGCGAGTCGGTGGAGATCGCGGTCGAGACCCTGGAGACCGCGCGCGATCAGCTCGCCGAACGTGACCAGGCCGCGAAGGCCGCCGAGCAGGCACATCTGGCCGCGGTGCGAGCCATTGCCGATCGGCGTGAGGGTTTGGCTCGGCTGTCCGGGCAGGTCGACACCCTGCGTACCCGCGCGCAGTCGGTGGACACGGAGATCGCCCGACTGTCGGCGGCGATCATCGAAGCCCGGTATCGCGGCGACGCGGCGCAGGATGAATTCGACACGGTGCAAACCGAACTCAGCGAACTGGATGCGGGTGAGGCGGGGCTGGACGCGCAGCACGAGCACGCGGTGCAGGCGCTGGAACTCGCCGATCAACGGGTCACCGAATTGCGGGACCAGGACCGTGACGCGGGTAAGCGGGTCGCTTCGCTGAGCGCGCGTATCGAAGCGCTGGCCATGGGGCTCGCGCGACGCGACGGCGCGGCCTGGCTGGTCGAGAACCGGGCCGAAGGCCTGCTCGGGCCCTTGTCCGGGCTGATCAGGGTGGACGGCGGATTCGAAGCCGCAGTTGCCGCGACACTCGGCCCGCTTGCCGACGCGGTCGCCGCCGACACCGGCGCCAACGCGCATGCGGCGGTACAAGCATTGAAGCAAGCCGACGGTGGTCGCGCCGCGTTGGTCTTCGGCGGCGCCGAGCGGTCGGCCGCGCACGCCGGCGCATTGCCGGGTGCGGCGCGGTGGCTGGCGGATGTGGTGGACGGCCCCGACTCGGTACGCGGCGCGATCCTCGCGCTGACCGCCGGTGTCGCGGTGGTCGACGACCTGGCCGCCGCCGTTGAGTTGGTGGCGGTGCGGCCGGAGTTGCGCGTGGTCACCCGTGATGGTGACCTCACAGGCAGGGGCTGGGTGCTCGGCGGATCCGATCGCGCGCCGAGCCAACTGGAGATCCAGGCCGATATCGACACCGCCAAGGCCGATTTGGTCGCCTCGCAGCGGCGCGCCGAGGAATTGGAGGCGGCGCTCTCGGGTGCGCTCGCCGAGCAGGTCGACCGCAAGGACGCCGTCGACCAGGCGCTGCTCGCATTGCACGAATCCGATCAGGCGCTGGTCGCGATCTATGACCGGCTGGGCAGGCTCGGCCAGATCGCGCGTTCCGCGCAGACCGATGTGGAAAAGCTGACCGGTCAGCGCGCCGACACCGAGGCGAGCCGCGAGGAGTCCCTCGCCTCGCTGGCCGATCTCGAGGACCGCCTGCGCAACGCCGAGCTCGAGCACGCCGATATCGACGCCGACGGGGTCGGCGTGGCGGGTAGCGAGTCCGCAAGTCGCGAGCGAGAGGAAGCCGCCGCCGCACTGGCCGAGGCCAGGTCGATGGAGGTCGAAGCGCGACTGGCCGTGCGCACCGCCGAGGAACGCGCGGAATCGGTTCGCGGCAAAGCGGATTCGCTGCGCCGCGCCGCCCGCGCCGAGCGCGAGGCACGCGAGCGGGCCGAGCGCGCGCACGCCGCACGCCGCAAAGCCGCGGAGGTGGCCGCGGCGGTCGCCGAGTCCGGCGCGCGGGTTGCCGCCGAACTCGAGGCGGTCGTCGCGGAGGCCGCCACCCGGCGCGACGATCTGGTGCGCCGTCGCACCGAATGTGCCGCGCAGGTCGATCAGGTGAAGGAACGCGCCCGCGCCCTCGCCACCCAGCTGGCCCAGCTTACCGATGCAGTGCACCGCGACGAGGTGGCGAAAGCCCAGGCGGCCTTGCGAATCGAACAGCTGGAGGCGACCATCTCCGAGCAGTTCGGTATCGCGCTCAACGACCTCATCGCCGAATACGGACCGGATGTGCCGATGCCGCCATCGGATCTGGAATGGCTGGAATACGAACAGGCCAAGGAGCGCGGCGACCAGGTCATCGCGCCCGCCCCCATGCCCTACGACCGGCAGACCCAGGAACGTCGCGCGAAACGGGCCGAGAAGGATCTGACCACTCTCGGCAAGGTGAATCCTCTTGCGCTGGAAGAGTTCGCGGCCCTGGAAGAGCGCTACAACTTCCTGGCCACTCAGCTAGAGGACGTCAAGAGCGCCCGCAAGGACCTGCTCGATGTGGTCGCCGATGTCGACGCGCGCATCCTGCAGGTCTTCACCGAGGCATGGGAGGATGTCGAGCGTGAATTCGTCGGCGTCTTCGCGAAGCTGTTCCCGGGCGGCGAGGGCAGGCTGCTGCTGACCGATCCGTCAGACATGCTCACCACCGGCATCGAGGTCGAGGCCCGGCCGCCGGGCAAAAAGGTCAAGCGGCTGTCGCTGCTGTCCGGCGGCGAGAAGTCCCTGACGGCTGTCGCCTTGCTGGTGGCCATCTTCCGTGCCCGCCCCTCGCCCTTCTATGTGATGGACGAGGTCGAGGCGGCCCTGGATGACACCAATCTGCGCCGTCTGATCGGGCTCTTCGAGCAGTTGCGCGAAAAGAGCCAGCTGATCGTGATCACCCACCAGAAGCCGACCATGGAGATCGCCGACGCCCTCTACGGCGTCAGTATGCGTGGCGATGGCATCACTCAGGTGATCAGCCAGCGGTTGAGCCGCGAGGATATGGCGACGGTGGGCGCGGCGGACTGAGGCCTGCCCGGGGTCGAAGGTCCCGTCACACGAGAGTTTTCGTCGCTGCTCGCCTGCCTGCCGCCAGAAGGCCCACCGCAGGCGCGTCGCGCTGAGCTCTGCCGGATCGTCGTCCGCTTAGAGCAGGTCGCTGACGTCGTCGGGCACGTCTACGGCGTATTTGCGCAAAATCTCCATCGAGATCACTTCCAGGGCATTCTCATGGGTGGCCGCCAGCACGACGGGTGCGGCGACGCCGTCCTCATGAGCGTGCAACCAGCGCACGGCCACCACGCACCATCGGTCTCCGGGCCGCAGCCCCGGAAAGTTGTTTTCCGGGCGCGGCGTGCTCAGATCGTTGCCGATGGACGCCTGGTGTTCGAGGAACTCGGCCGTGACGACCGTGCACACCGTATGACTGCCGAGATCTTCCGGTCCGGTGCTGCAACAGCCGTCCCGGTAGAACCCGGTGAGAGGATCGGTGCCGCACTCTTCCAGCGGCCCCCCAAGCACGTTTCGATCGGTCACGTCGCCGATCCTATTGTCCCTTCGCGAGAAGTTCCGCAGGACAAGAAATCTCGGGGCTTGTGTCGGTGTGCCGGGACGGCGTGGTATTGCGGGATTTCCGGTTCTGCAAGGATGGTCCGCGTGAGCCCCGAAGCCTGGATCCTGATTGCCGTCGTCGCCGCCCTGCTGGTGGCCGCGTTTGTCGCCGGATTCGTCCTGTACAAACGCCGCCGCATCACGTTGGCGCCGCCCACCTCAGAGAAGGAATTGACCGACCGGTCAGGCGGATATTCGGCGGCGGGCGGGTTCAGCTTCAGTCAGGGGGGCAAGGCCGCCGCGACACGCCCGGAGCCCGCGCCCATAGAGCGCACGGATACCGACGGGCAGCCACATATCGGTGATGATGCCGCGACTCCGCGTGATGCCCCGAAGCGCGGCATCACCAACGTCGTGCTGCCCGATGACGATGTCGGTCTACTCGAGCCCACGCCCGCCGAGGCCGACTCGGCCACCGCCACGCCGGACACCGCCACCGACGAGCCGGGTCCCGCGGCCGTATCGGATGCCGCGCCAGTCGAATCCGGGACGCCGAGCACTGCCGCGCCGACGGAAACCCCGCCCCCGTCCGACGTCGCGGCACCTGCCGATAGCGCACCGTCGACCGAGGCGCCCGCGCAAGCCGACGCCACAGTGAACTCCGACGCCACAGCGGAAGCCGACACGACTGCCCCGTCCGAATCAGCGGCTCCGTCCGTCACCTCGGTGCCCGCCGAAACCGCGGATGATGCCCTTAGAACGCCCGCCCTCGACGAAATCGAACCCACCGCAGGCCGCCTGCTCCGTCTGCGCGGTCGCCTGTCGCGCTCCCAGAACGCCGTCGGCAAAAGCCTGCTCGGCCTGCTCGGCGGCGGTGACCTCGACGACGAATCCTGGGAAGAGGTCGAAGACACCCTGGTGCTGGCCGACCTCGGCACCGCGAGCACCGCCGCGATCGTCGAACGACTACGCGAAGAAATGGCGGCACGCAGCGTACGCACCACCGACCAGGCCCGCGCCGTGCTCCGTGAGGTACTGATCGAGGCGCTGCGCCCCGAACTCGACCGCTCGATTCGCGCACTGCCACACGCGGACCACCCCTCGATCCTTCTCGTCGTCGGCGTCAACGGGACCGGAAAAACCACTACGACCGGCAAACTGGCGCGCGTGCTCGTCGCCGACGGCCGCCGCGTGCTGCTCGGCGCGGCCGACACTTTCCGCGCCGCGGCCGCCGACCAGCTCCAGACCTGGGGCGAGCGAGTAGGTGCCGACACCATCCGGGGCAAGGAGGCCGCGGACCCGGCCGCCGTCGCCTTCGACGCGGTCAGCGCGGGCATCGAACGAGGGGTCGACGTCGTGATGATCGACACCGCCGGTCGACTGCACACCAAGACCGGGCTGATGGACGAGCTCGGGAAGGTCAAGCGGGTCGTGGAGAAAAAGGCCGAAGTCGACGAGGTGCTGCTGGTGCTCGACGCGACCGTTGGTCAGAACGGGCTGATGCAGGCGCGAGTCTTCGCTGAGGTTGTCGATATCAGTGGGGTGGTGCTGACGAAGTTGGACGGGACGGCCAAGGGCGGGATTGTTTTTCAGGTTCAGCACGAGCTGGGGGTGCCGGTGAAGTTGGTCGGGTTGGGGGAAGGGGCCGATGATTTGGCGCCGTTCGAGCCTGGGGCGTTTGTGGACGCCTTGCTGGGGTAACAGGTTGTCCACCAGATCTACTCGTCGGTAACGATGAGGTTCCGTTCTTCGAGATACTTGCGACACGCATCGCGCAACACTCATGAAACGGGTGGTTGGGGTCACGAAACGTGCTAGCAACACAACTGCGCCATGCGTTCACCTAGGTGAAACACGACAGCGTCGCGGATGAAACACCGAATGAGCACCCTTTCGTTCAGGTCCATTTGCCGGAGTCGGCTGGGCCCGAGATGAGGAGGACATTAAGGTGGCATTTCCCCTTACCGGCGCGCCGGACACCGGTGACACCGCATGGCTGCTGGCAAGTTCAGCGCTCGTGCTACTGATGACGCCGGGCCTGGCATTCTTTTACGGCGGCATGGTGCGTTCCAAGAACGTACTGAACATGATCATGATGAGCATCAGCGCGATGGGGCTCGTTGGCGTGTTGTGGTCGCTGTACGGATTCTCGATGGCCTTCGGCGACAACAAGTTCGGCGTCGTCGGCAATCCGACCCAGTTCTTCGGCCTGAAGGGGCTGATCAGTGGCAATTCGGTTGCCGAGGTCAAGGACGCCAGCGGCGCCGTGACGACCGCGGCGGTGAATATTCCACTCGCGGGCACGATTCCGATGAGCGTTTTCGTCGCGTTTCAGCTGATGTTCGCGATCGTCACGGTTGCCCTCATCTCGGGTGCGGTCGCTGATCGACTGAAATTCGGTGCCTGGCTGCTATTCGCCGGCATCTGGATCACGGTCGTGTACTTCCCGGTCGCGCACTGGGTCTTCGACTTCGATGTGAAGGACGCCGCCGGCAACATCGTGCACGAGGGTGGTTGGATCGCCAACCAGCTCCACGCGGTCGACTTCGCCGGTGGCACCGCGGTGCACATCAATGCCGGCACCGCCGGCTTGGCTCTGGTGCTGGTGCTCGGCAATCGCAAGGGCTGGCCGAGCACCCCATTCCGTCCGCACAACCTGCCGTTCGTCATGCTCGGCGCCGGGTTGCTGTGGTTCGGCTGGTTCGGCTTCAACGCCGGTTCCGCGGTCACCTCCGGCGGCCTGGCCGGTTCGACCTTCATCACCACCGTGCTCGCGACCTGTTCGGCCATGCTGGCCTGGCTGCTGGTGGAGAAGTTCCGTGACGGCAAGCCCACCTCGCTGGGCGCTGCCTCGGGCATTGTGGCAGGTCTGGTCGCCATCACCCCGTCCTGCTCGTCGGTCAACGTGCTCGGTGCGCTCATCATCGGTGTGGTCGCGGGTGCGCTGTGTGCGCTTGCGGTGGGTCTGAAGTTCAAGTTCGGCTTCGACGACTCCCTCGACGTGGTCGGCGTCCACCTGGTCGGCGGCATCGTCGGCACCCTGATGATCGGGTTCGTCGCCGCGCCGGAAGCCGGTGCGGGCAAGACCGGATTGTTCTACGGCGGCGGTTTCGATCAGCTGTGGCGTCAGGCCGTCGGCGCGGGCGCCGTGCTGGCCTTCTCCTTCATCGCCTCGCTGGTCATTGCCTATATCGTGAAGTTCACCATTGGGCTGCGCGCTAGCGAGGAAGCCGAGGCGGTGGGCATGGACGAGTCCGAGCACGCTGAAACGGCATACGATTTCGCTGCTGTGGGTGGCACGGCACGTACGGCCGTCAAGGAGGCATGACGACAATGAAACTGATCACCGCAATTGTCAAACCGTTCACTCTCGAGGACGTCAAGACCGGGCTCGAGCAGGCAGGCGTGCTGGGCATGACCGTCAGCGAGGTGCAGGGTTACGGCCGCCAGAAGGGCCACACGGAGGTCTACCGCGGGGCGGAATACTCCGTGGATTTCGTTCCGAAGGTTCGGGTCGAGGTTGTCGTGGATGATGCGTCGGTCGACAAGGTAGTCGAGGTGATCGTCGAGGCCTCCCGTACCGGAAAGATCGGTGACGGCAAGGTTTGGGTGACTCCGGTGGAATCGATCATCCGGGTACGGACGGGCGAACGCGGTATCGACGCGTTGTAGACCGCAGCGCACGCGACGGGCCCGGAGGCGGAAGCGCGACGCGACCACGAAGGGACCCGGGAGCAACGCAAGTCCAACACGAATATCGAATCGAGCGGCGGCCCCGCTCCCACTGGATGATCCGGTCGGGGCGGGGTCGCATGTATTGAATGGGCGGTGGATTTGGTGGCTGGTCAGTACGACCGTGACAGTGACAGACAGGCGACCGGGGACGCCGCCGGCGACAGAGTTTCCAATGGTGCGGCCGATTTGGTCCGAGCTCGAACCCAATTACTCGATGGTGGGCTGCCCCGTAATCCCCGACTCGACGCCGAATCGCTGCGGCTCGCGCTGGTCGACCTGTATGAACTGTGGCTCACCAGCACCGGTGTCGAACTCGGCATCACCCGCGACAGTGGCTTGGCCGTGGTGGCTGTCGGTGGGCTCGGGCGCAAGGAAATGCTGCCGTACTCCGACCTGGACCTGGTTTTGTTACACGACGATGTCGACCCGGCTCGCGTCGCCGAGGTCGCCGATCAACTCTGGTACCCACTGTGGGACGCCCACATCAAACTCGATCACAGCGTGCGCACCGTACCGCAGGCATTGCGCGTCGCGTCGAGCGATCTCATCGCGGCCCTCGGCATGCTCGAAGCCAGGCATATCGTCGGCGACGCGGAACTGAGCAACCTGCTCATCGGTGGCGTGCGCCGCGAGTGGCGAACCGGAATCCGTTCGCGCTTCGATGAATTGATCGACCAAGTCGAGGCGCGGTGGCAGCGCAGCGGCGAAATCGCCCATCGCGCCGAACCCGATCTGAAGAGCGGGCGCGGCGGCCTGCGCGATATCCAACTGCTCGACGCGCTGGCCATCGCCCAACTGACCGACGCCATGCCCGGTCTCGGCCCGGACGTGCCCGGCGGTGGCTTCGAACAGGCGCACCGTCGTCTACTGGATGTTCGTACCGAACTGCACCGGGTGGCGGGCCGTGCCCGTGACCAGCTACGGGCCCAGGATGCCGATGAGATCGGCAGGGCATTGCGCATCGGTGATCGTTTCGATCTGGCCCGTACGCTGAGCGATTCCGCACGGACGGTGAGTTACTCCGTCGATGTCGGCTTGCGGACCGCGGCCAACGCACTGCCACGGCGCGGCCTGGCCAGGTTGCGGCGGATCCCGGTGCGCCGACCACTCGACGAAGGGGTTGTCGAGCACGCGGGGGAGGTGGTGCTAGCCAGGGACGCGCGCCCGCAGCGCGATCCGGGCTTGATCCTGCGGGTGGCCGCGGCCTCGGCGCAGACCGGGCTGCCGATGTCGGCCACCACCCTGAACCAGCTATCCGAAGACGCGCCGGAATTGCGGGAACCATGGCCCAAGGACGCGCTCAACGATCTGCTCGTGCTGCTCGGCGCCGGCCGTGGTGTCATCGACGCGATCGAGGCGCTGGACCGAACGGGGTTGTGGGGCAGGCTACTTCCGGAATGGGGCGCCGTGCGCGACCTGCCACCACGCGACGCCATGCATACCTGGACCGTCGATCGTCATCTGATGGAGACCGTCGCGTACTCAAGCGCGTTGAGCACACGAGTCGCCCGCCCGGATCTGCTCTTGCTCGGCGCGCTGCTGCACGATATCGGCAAGGGCCGCGCGGGCGATCACAGTGTCGTCGGGGCCGAGTTGGCCACCCATATCGGGCGTCGGCTCGGTCTATGGCCATCGGATGTTCGGACCCTCAGCGCCGTAGTGCGCCATCATCTGCTGCTGCCGGAAACCGCGACCCGGCGTGATCTCGCTGACCCGGCCACGGTGCGGTTCATTGTCGATGCGCTCGACGGTGACGTGCAGTTGATCGAGTTGCTGCACACCCTGGCCGAGGCCGATTCGCTGGCCACCGGCCCCGGCGTGTGGGGCGACTGGAAGGCATCGCTGATCGGTGATCTGGTGCGTCGCTGCCGGTTGGTGATGGCCGGTGGTGAGTTGCCGATACCGGAACCAATTGCGCCGGAACTGCTTGCCAAGGCCACCGTGGGCGGGGTGCACGTTGATCTGCGCCCCGGCGAGGGGAAGCACACCTACACCGTGACGGTCATTGCGCCGGACACTCCCGGCCTGCTGTCGGATGCCGCCGGCGTGCTGGCGTTGCACTCGCTGCGGGTGCTGTCTGCCGCGCTCAGCAGCGAAAGCGCCTCGGCCGTCAACACCTTCGTTGTGTCACCCAAATTCGGTGCCCCGCCGGATGCTGGCCTGTTGCGGCAAGAGCTGATTCGGGCCATTTCCGGCAATCTTGATCTGCCCGCGCTGCTGGCCAAACGGGAACGCGAGGCCGCGGGGGCCGGGCCGAGCCCGTACGCGCAGGCGCAACCCCGGCTGATCTGGTCCGGCACCTCGGTGCCCGGCCAGGTGCTTCTGGAGTTGCGCGCCGAAGACCGCATCGGCTTGTTGAGCAGGCTGGCTGCCGCGCTGTCGGGCTGCGGCGCCGAAGTGTGCTGGGCAAAGGTGGTCACCATGGGTTCCGCGGTGGTCGACTCCTTCAGTCTCGACCTCGGCACCGATGACGGTCCCGGACGCCGCGAAGCGATCGAAAAGGCGATTATGGACGTGGTTCCGCGCCCGGCGCCGAAGCCTCCGCAAGATGCGGAACCGCCCGGTTCGGGGTCGGATTCCTGATGTCGGTTGCGGCGCAACAGAACTGTTGCACGCGATTTGCTGGAAATTGCGTGCAGTGGAGTTGCCGAGCCTAATATCAGAGCGTCCGGCTATCGCGAGCATGAGGGGAGCAGGTCGGTGGCAATTGAGGTTGTTTCGGCGTCAACGATGACGAGTGACGAAACCACGCATATGGCGCGGTGTGTCGGCGGTGATCGGTGGGTCGTTTCCTGGCTACCCGGCCGGACCCTCACCGGACAACAGGCCGTGACCGCGATGACGATTGCTTCGACGGTTGCCGCAAACGATGGACCCAACGGCGCCGGCTGGGCACTGCTCGACGATATGGCCCTCGAGCTGGGCCTGACCGCCCGCGAGGCGGTCTACATGGTGGCCATCGAGAACCACGACTACAGCAAGGAGGCCAAACCGCGCCGTCGTTCACTCGAGTAGTCCGGCGAGCTCGGCGACCTCGAAGGACACACCGCCTGCGCGAACACCTGGGCGGTCCCATTACCCTGGGATATCAAAGTGACGTCCCTCGAGATCAGGAGCGCGATCGGTGTTCGAATCCCTGTCCGACCGGCTTACCGGTGCCCTCAAGGATCTTCGCGGTAAGGGGCGTCTGTCACCGGCCGACATCGACGCCACCTGTCGCGAGATCCGCCTTGCTCTGCTCGAGGCTGACGTCGCGCTGCCGGTCGTGCGTGGTTTCATCGCCAAAATCAAGGAGCGGGCCAAGGGCTCCGAGGTTTCCGCGGCGCTCAACCCGGCGCAGCAGGTCGTCAAGATCGTCAACGAGGAGCTCGTCGGCATCCTCGGTGGCGAAACCCGCAGGCTGACCCTCGCCAAGAACCCCCCGACGGTGGTCATGCTCGCCGGTCTACAGGGTGCCGGTAAGACGACCCTCGCGGGCAAGCTCGCGAAATGGCTCAAGGGACAGGGGCATCAGCCCTTGCTGGTGGCCTGTGACCTACAGCGTCCCGGTGCCGTTACCCAGCTTCAGGTGGTCGGTGAGCGTGCGGATGTGCCAGTGTTCGCGCCACACCCGGGCACTACGGTGTCGGGTGTCGGCACCGGCGAGAACGCGCTCGGTATCTCGGCGGCCGACCCGGTCGAGGTCGCCCGCGCCGGTGTCGCCGAGGCGCGCGCCAAGCAATACGACGTGGTCATCGTCGACACCGCGGGTCGCCTCGGTATCGACGAGGAACTGATGCGGCAGGCCGCCGGTATTCGCGACGCGGTGCAGCCGGACGAGACGCTGTTCGTGCTCGACGCCATGATCGGTCAGGACGCGGTCAGCACCGCCGAGGCATTCCGTGACGGCGTCGGCTTCACCGGCGTTGTGCTTACCAAGCTCGATGGCGACGCGCGCGGTGGTGCCGCGCTTTCGGTCCGGAATGTGACCGGTGCGCCGATCATGTTCGCCTCTACCGGTGAAAAGCTGGAGGACTTCGACGTCTTCCATCCGGACCGGATGGCCAGCCGCATCCTGGGCATGGGCGATGTCCTCACCCTGATCGAGCAGGCCGAGCAGGTCTACGACCAGCAGCAGGCCGAGGACGCCGCCCGCAAGATCGGCTCCGGCGAGATGACGCTGGAGGACTTCCTCGATCAGATGCTCGCCATCCGCAAGATGGGCCCGATCGGGAACCTGCTCGGCATGCTGCCCGGCGCGGGACAAATGAAGGATGCCCTCGCCGCGGTCGACGACAAGCAGCTCGACCGAGTGCAGGCGATCATCCGGGGCATGACCCCGGCCGAACGGGACAATCCGAAGATCATCAATGCCTCTCGTCGCCTGCGCATCGCCAATGGCTCCGGAGTTCAGGTCTCCGAGGTCAACCAGCTCGTCGACCGCTTCTTCGAAGCGAAGAAGATGATGGCCGCCATGGGGCGGCAGATGGGCCTGCCCGGTTCGCGGCGCGGCAACACCAAGAAGGGGAAGAAAGGCAAGAAAGGCGGTCGTGGACCGACGCCACCGAAGGTGCGCGGCGGGTTCCCCGGCATGCCGGCCGGGATGCCGGGTATGCCCGCCGGAATGCCGGACCTTTCCGGGATGCCCGCCGGACTCGATCAGCTGCCTCCGGGGCTGGAGGGCATCGACCTCTCCCAGCTGAAATTCCCCAAGAAGTAGCTGTGTTTATTGGCCGCTGGCGCGGCGTGTTCGCGGCCCCTATGGCTCGCGTCCGAGGGGCAAATGCTCGCGACTTCGTCGCAAAATCGCATTTGCCCCTCGGACGCGAGCCGGCCGCGAACTTTTAGGGCTCGGTCTCGCTTCGCTCGGAAACTGTGGTCGTGGCGAGTGGGTGCGTGTGGGGGATGTGCGGCACTTTGGGGTTTGGTGATCGAGTTGGGTGTCGGCCGTGGCTTTTAGTGTTCGGTCTCGGCTTGCTCGGAAGCTGTGGTTGTGGCGAGTGGGTGCGTGTGGGGGATGTGCGGCACTTTGGGGTTTGGTGATCGAGTTGGGTGTCGGCCGTGGCTTTTAGTGTTCGGTCTGGGCTCGCTCGGAACCTGGTGTCGTGGCGAGTGGGTACGTGGGTGAGCTGGTGCGGCACCCGAGGTTCGGTAGTCCAGTCAGGTCCTGCCGCCGCCGAATGAGGTTGCGGCCGCAGGTCATCCGAGGTCGGCGTACATGCGATGTCATGTCCGCCGACCTCGGTGTTCGGGTGGCGGGTGGGGTATCGGCCTGAGGTAGGTTGGGGACAGCCGACGACGCCAAGGAGGTAGCTATGCATCTGCGCGGTGTGGTTCTCCCCGATGATGAGGTCCGCGACCTATGGGTGCGTGACGGCCTGGTGTCCTTCGAACCCGTCGCCGGTGCCGAAACCCTGTGTGGCGCAGGGTGGATCGTGCCCGGCCTGGTCGACGCGCACTGCCATGTCGGGATCAGGTACGGCGGCGGCGACGAGGACCGAGACGGCGCGATCGCGCAGGCCGAGACCGAACGCGAGGCCGGTGCGCTGCTGTTGCGCGACGCTGGATCGCCCATCGACACCCACTTCATCGACGACCGCGCGGACCTACCGAAGATCATTCGCGCGGGACGACACATCGCGCGGCCCCGGCGCTATATCCGTGAACTCGGTATCGAACTCGATGATGAGCGGGATCTGCCCGATATCGTGGCCGAACAGGCGCGTTTCGGCGATGGCTGGGTGAAGATCGTCGGCGACTGGATCGATCGGTCGGTCGGCGACCTGCGTCCGCTGTGGAGCGATGCGATTCTGAAGGAGGCCATCGACGCCGCACACGCCAATGGCGCTCGTGTCACCGCGCATGTATTCGGCGAGGACGCGCTGCCCGGCCTGATCAACGCGGGCATCGACTGTCTCGAACACGGCACCGGCCTCACCGATGACACTATCGAGCTGATGGCCGAACACGGCACCACCCTGGTGCCGACCCTGATCAATATCGACACCTTCCCCGAGATCGCCGACAGCGCAGGCAAATTCCCCACCTATGCCGCCCACATGCGCGATCTGCATCATCGTGTCCGCGACACCGTCGCCAACGCGCACGACGCGGGCGTGCCCATCTTCGCGGGTACCGACGCGGGCGGCTCCATCCGCCACGGCCGCATCGCCGACGAAATCACCGCCCTCGCCGGTGCCGGCCTGTCCGCTCACGACGCCCTCGGCGCCGCCTCCTGGAATGCCCGCACCTGGCTGGGCCGCCCGGGAATCGCCCACGGCGCTCCCGCCGATTTCGTCGTCTACCGCGAAGACCCGCGCACCAACCCGGCGATGCTCACCGACCCCGAGTGTGTCGTGCTGCGCGGGCGTGTCATGAAAACCGCGACCCCCATCACCGGTCACCGCTGAATCGACGACCGGTCGCTGTCGCGCGTTGGGGTCGGATTCGGCGTAGCCGGGCCGCGACCAGGACGCGATTTCGTCGGGGCGGGGCCGTTCTGGCACAATGGACCACCGTCCTTCCTGGACAAGTGTCAGCCCGTCTCCGGTTACGTACCGCGCGGCGGTCACACACTCCAAGCGCAAAACCGGGCTCGCAGACCGTGCGGGTCGCTGAATTGCGCCGTGACCAACCTATTGAAAGGCAGATCAGCATATGGCTGTTCGCATCAAGCTCACCCGCCTCGGCAAGATCCGCAACCCGCAGTACCGCGTGGTCATCGCAGACGCCCGCACCCGTCGTGACGGCCGGGCCATCGAGTCGGTCGGCAAGTACCACCCGAAGGAAGAGCCGTCGCTGATCGAGATCAACTCCGATCGCGTGCAGTACTGGCTCGGTGTCGGCGCGCAGCCGACCGAGGCCGTGCAGCGTCTGCTGGAGATCACCGGTGACTGGCAGAAGTTCAAGGGTCTGCCGGGCGCCGAGGGCACCCTGAAGGTGAAGGCACCCAAGACCTCCAAGCTGGACCTGTTCAACGCCGCCCTGGCCGCCGCCGACAACGAGCCCGTCGCCGAGGCTGTCACCCCGAAGAAGAAGGCCGCCAAGAAGGACTCCGCGGACGCCGCCGAGTCCACCGAGACCGAGGCTGCTGAGTAACTGTGAGCGAGCGCAGCGAACCGAGCGCCGGCGAGGCGCGGTCATGAGCGCAGTCGTCGCCGATGCCGTCGAACATTTGGTTCGCGGCATAGTCGCCAATCCCGATGACGTCCGTGTCGAGCTGATCACCGGTCGACGCGGGCGCACCGTCGAGGTACATGTCCATCCCGAGGATCTGGGCAAGGTCATCGGGCGCGGCGGTCGCACCGCGACCGCGCTGCGCACCCTCGTTGCCGGGATCGGTGGCCGGGGCATCCGGGTCGACGTGGTCGACACCGACGCCTAGATGGAACTCGTTGTAGGCCGGGTCGCCAAGTCGCACGGCGTGCGCGGTGAACTGGTCGTCGAGGTACGCACCGACGAGCCCGAGGCGCGCTTCGCGCCCGGTGCACGGCTGCGCGGGCGATCGGCACGTTCCAAGGAAGTCCGTGACTTCACCGTGGAGTCGGCCCGAGCGCATTCGGGCCGACTCCTCGTGCAAGTCGCGGGGGTCAGCGACCGCGCCGCCGCTGACGCGCTGCGTGGCACGTTGTTCGTCATAGATAGCGAGGATCTGCCGCCGTCGGAGGATCCGGAAGAGTACTACGACCATGAGCTCGAGGGCCTGACCGTCCAGCTCACCGACGGTACGGCCGTCGGCACGGTCACCGAGGTACTGCATTCCGCGGCGGGAGAACTGCTTTCGGTGCGTGGTGCGGTCGACGGCAGGGAGATCCTGATCCCGTTCGTCAATGCCATCGTGCCGACCGTCTCGCTCGCCGACGGACTCGTCGTCATCGACCCGCCCGAAGGTCTCCTCGATCCGGAATGAAAATGAAGGCGGGATGAGACGCAATGAAACTTGATGTCGTCACAATCTTCCCGGAATATCTGGAGCCGTTGCGAACGGCGTTGCTCGGCAAGGCCATCGATAAGGGCCTGATCGACCTCGATGTGCACGACCTGCGCGGCTGGACCCATGATGTCCACAAATCCGTCGACGATTCACCATATGGCGGTGGCCCCGGCATGGTTATGAAACCGACCGTCTGGGGGGACGCACTCGACGAGGTCTGTCCCGATGATGCTCTGCTCGTCGTGCCGACCCCGGCGGGTGTGCCGTTCACTCAGGCCACCGCACACCGCTGGGCGACCGAAGCGCACCTCGTATTCGCCTGCGGCCGTTACGAAGGCATCGACCAACGCGTCTTCGACGACGCCGCCCGCCGGGTCCGCGTCGAAGAGGTCAGCATTGGTGACTATGTCCTCATAGGCGGTGAGGCCGCGGTCCTCGTCATGGCCGAGGCGGTCGTACGTCTGCTGCCGGGCGTTCTCGGTAATCAGCAATCGCACCAAGAGGATTCGTTCTCCGACGGGCTCCTCGAAGGCCCCAGCTACACCCGTCCCGTCAGTTGGCGTGGCCTGGAGGTCCCGCCGATTCTGCTGTCGGGCGATCATGCCAAGGTTGCCGCGTGGCGTCGCGAACAATCGCTCGATCGCACCCGCCGACGGCGCCCTGATCTGCTACCGGACGAGCGCTGAGCAACCGCGACTGATCCGGAGGCGTCACCGTGCAGCGGGCCGACGCATGATCGCGTCTCGCCCACCGGTGCGTGCTGGGAACCGAACGGGCCGAACCAGGATGACCGCACCGCCGCGCTACGGCAGTAGGCCGTGGCGTCTGGCGAGGACGACCGCCTCGTGCCTGGAGTGCGCGTCGAGTTTGATCATGGCGTTGCGAAGGTAGCTTTTGACCGTCTCGGGACGGAGTGAAAGTCGTTGTGCAGCTTCTTGATTGGTGCAACCAAGGGCAATCTGAGATAGCACGTCCAGCTCGCGACGCGACAGTACCGGGGCGTCCTGGCCTGGGGCGCCGACCATCGCGCGGGTGAGGCGCTCGCAGACCACGTGCAGTCGACCGCGAAGCTTCTCACCCTCGGCGCAGCGTGCCATTCCGCGCAGTTCAGCGTGGATGTCGCGGAGTTCTTCGGAGATGGCGGGCGCGGTGCCGGCGGACGGGGTCGTCATCTCCAGCATTCGCAAACGCCGGTCGACCTCGTCGCGAATGGCGATCTCGGTGGCCAGCCGCCGACCCGCTTCGGCAACCAGATCGACCGTGCGATCACCGAGTGAGCTGCCGCCTCGATTGGCGGCGTAGAGGACCGCCCGGGAGTTGTTGTCGACGACCACCGGGACCGCGAGCACCGAGCGGATCCGTTCCCCGTTGACGGGACCGTCGTAGTGATGGGTGATCGATGACGCGCTGCGGTAGTCCGCGACCGACGCGGGGCGACGCATATCCATGGCACGCCCGCCGAGTCCCGAGGTGCGCAGCACCGAGAGACCGCGCAACCCATTGGTCATGGTGCCGACGAATTCCGTCAGCAACAGCGCGTCGTTGTGCACTTCACCGCCGAACACCACGGGTACTCCCGCCTTGGTCGCTACCCAACGGATCTCGGCGCGCAACGCGTCGCTGTCACGGGGACGCAACAGTGCGGAAGTGGTGGGAGTCAAAACTCAGCCCTTTTCGGGGGTAGTGGCGAACACGATGTGAGCTACATCCTATTCGACACGGGGTGAGGTGGCCCACGGATGAGGAGAGGCGAGATGAGCACGGACCTGAACGAGCGGGTGCGCGACCTGTTGGAGCGCTATGACGGGCCGGACGTGTGTGCGGCGCAACTGCTGTGCGACGGGCATCCCGCGGATCGGGTCGCGTTCACCATCATCGATCCCGACCTGTCCTCGATCGACCTCACCTACGGAGAACTGCGTGAGCGCTCGGCACGGTTCGCCGCGGCACTGGCCGAACTCGGCATCGGGCCCGGCGATCGGGTTGCCACCCTGATGGGCAAATCAGCCGATCTGGTGGTCGCGTTGCTCGGTATCTGGCGGCGCGGCGCGGTGCATGTTCCGCTGTTCACCGCGTTCGCGCCGCCGGCCATCGCGTTGCGGCTGCTGGCGAGTCACGCGATGCTGGTGATCGCGGACGCCGATCAAGCGGGCAAGCTCGCACCGGGTGCGGACCTTCCCGCCGACGCGCCGTGGCAGGTCATCGTCGCGGGCGACACGAAGACCGCCGATCGTGATGCCGGCGCGCATGTGGCCGCACCGCGCTTCGGGGATCTGATGGCCGCGCAGTCCGCCGATGACCCTCGGGCCGCGGCGGTGTCGGTCGGTGGTGACGCACTGCTCGTCCAGTTATTCACCAGTGGCACCACCGGGACTCCGAAGGGCGTGCCCATCCCGGTTCGCGCGCTGGCGTCATTCCACGCGTATCACGAATTCGCCCTGGATGTGCGTCCCGACGATGTGTTCTGGAATGCGGCGGATCCGGGCTGGGCCTACGGGTTGTACTTCGCGATCCTGGGCCCGCTTGCCGCCGGAGCGCGCAGCCTGCTGCTGCACGCCGGATTCTCACCGGCGCTCACCTGGCAGGTGCTGGAGCGCTTCGGTGTCACGAACTTCGCCGCCGCGCCGACGGTGTATCGGGCATTGCGGGCCGACAGCGCGCCGGTGCCGGAGGGGATATCGCTGCGGCGGGCGTCCTCGGCCGGTGAGCCTTTGACGCCGGAGGTGGTTGCCTGGTCGGCCCAGAACCTCGGGGTGGCGGTACGCGATCACTACGGCCAGACCGAACACGGCATGTTCATCTGCAATGCGTGGCACGACGAGTTGCGCGCCGCCTTACCACTCGGCTCGATGGGTAGGCAGTTGCCCGGCTGGACGTGTGCGGTGCTTGCCGCCGACGCCGATACCGAGGCGCCAACCGGTGAAATGGGCCGGGTCGCCATCGACACCGAGCGCAGCCCGTTGCTGTGGTTCGTCGGCTATCTCGACGCTCCCGAACGCACCGCGCAGCGCTACACCGAGAACGGCCGCTGGTATCTGACCGGTGATGCCGGTTCCAGGGACGCCGACGGGTTCTTCCGTTTCTCCTCCCGCGACGACGACGTCATCATCATGGCCGGATACCGCATCGGCCCGTTCGAGGTGGAAAGCGTGCTCGCGCTGCACGATCAGGTCGCCGAGGCGGCGGTGGTCGGCATGCCGGACGAGCTACGCGGCGAAGTGCTCGAGGCATTCGTGGTGTTACGCAACGGCTTTACCGGTAGCCCCGAACTCGTCGCCGAACTACAGACATTGGTCAAGGAGAAGTTCGCCGCGCACGCCTATCCGCGTCGCGTGCATTTCGTGGACTCGCTGCCAAAAACTCCCAGCGGCAAGGTGCAGCGATTCGAATTGCGTCAGCAGAGGAGCAAGTGATGACCGCGTTACCCAGTTACGCATCCGGTGGTTCCGAAACGCCGCTGCTCGGCGACACCATCGGCGGCAACTTCGACCGGACGGTGGCCGCCTATCCAGACCGGGAAGCACTGGTGGACTTCCATTCCGGACAACGCTGGACCTACCGTCTGCTTGCCGACGCGATAGACACTCTGGCCACCGCGTTCTCCATGCGCGGGATCGGCAAGGGTGACCGGGTGGGTATCTGGGCGCCCAACTGCCCGGAATGGTTCATGGTGCAGTACGCGACGGCGAAACTCGGCGCGATTCTGGTCAATATCAACCCGGCCTACCGCACCAGCGAACTGGAATATGTACTGCGCCAAGCCGGTGTCCGAATGCTGATCGCCGCGCCCGCGTTCAAGTCGTCGAACTACGTCGCGATGATCGATGAGGTCCGGCCGAACTGCCCCGACCTGGGGCAGGTGCTGGTGCTCGGCACCACTGAATGGGAAGCGCTGACCCGCGGCGCTATCGATGCGGACCGGCTGCGCGAGATCGCGGCAACGCTGTCCACCGACGACCCAATCAATATCCAGTACACCTCCGGCACAACGGGTTTCCCGAAGGGGGCCACGCTCAGCCACCACAACATCCTCAATAACGGATACTTCGTCGGCGAACTCTGCGGCTACACCGAGCAGGACCGGATCTGCGTTCCAGTCCCGTTCTATCACTGCTTCGGTATGGTCATGGGAAACCTTGCCAGTACGAGTCATGGTGCGGCAGTAGTGATTCCGGCGCCGTCGTTCGATCCGGCGGCGACGCTGGAGGCGGTCGCGGCCGAGCAATGCACGTCCCTGTATGGGGTGCCGACGATGTTCATCGACATGCTGACCGTACTGGAGGCGGGCGCGACGCCGGACCTGTCGACCCTGCGCACCGGAATCATGGCCGGATCGCCATGCCCGGTCGAGGTCATGAAGCGGGTGATCGACCGGATGGGTATGGGCGAGGTGTGCATCTGTTATGGCATGACCGAAACCTCGCCCGTGTCCACCCAGACCCGTCGCGACGACAGCATTGAGCGGCGTACCGCCACGGTGGGGCGCGTCGGCCCGCACCTCGAGGTCAAGATCGTCGATCCCGTAACGGGTTTGACGGTGCCACGCGGTGAGCCCGGCGAATTGTGCACCCGCGGGTACTCGGTCATGGTCGGCTACTGGGAGCAAGCGGAGAAGACCGCCGAGACGATCGATACCGCCCACTGGATGCACACCGGCGATATCGGGGTGATGGACGCCGACGGATATGTCGCGATCACCGGACGGATCAAGGACATGGTGATCCGCGGCGGCGAGAACATCTACCCGAGGGAAATCGAGGAATTCCTCTACGCCCACCCTGACATCCTCGACGCCCAGGTGATCGGCGTCCCCGATCCGAAATACGGTGAGGAACTCATGGTGTGGATCCGAATGCGGGATGGCGCACTGCCTTTGGATACCGAGGCGGTGCGTGAATTCTGCACCGGCCGGTTGGCGCATTTCAAGATTCCGCGCTATGTGCATGTTGCCGACGAGTTCCCGATGACAGTAACCGGGAAGGTCCGCAAAGCGCAGATGCGCGAGCTGGCCACCGACTTGCTGCGGGGGTCGAGGCAGCCATGAATCGCCCGCGCGGCCGACACAGACGCGGCAGTTCACCCGGGCGCGAGCGCCTTGTCAGCGGGCGACGGTAGTGTCTGCGGACGTGACGACAGCGCCCGAGACCGCCAGTTCCGAAACGATCAGTTCCGACATCGCGAGCCAAGCCAGCGTCAATCGTCGTATCGCCGACGAGTTGGAGGTGCGCGAGAGTCAGGTCCGCGCGGCCGTGGAGCTGATCGATGCGGGTTCGACCGTGCCCTTCATCGCGCGCTACCGCAAGGAGGTGACCGGAGGTCTGGACGACGCGCAGCTGCGCCAGCTCGACGAGCGCCTGCACTACTTGCGTGAGCTCGACGAGCGCCGGGCCGCGATCGTCGAATCCATCCGCACCCAGGGCAAACTCGAGCCCGCATTGCATCAGCAAATCATGCTCGCCGAAACCAAGGCTCGGCTCGAGGACATCTACCTGCCCTACAAGCCGAAGCGGCGCACCAAGGCGCAGATCGCGCGCGAGGCAGGCCACGAGCCCGTCGCCGACGCACTGATCACCGATCCGGCCACCGATCCCGCGCAGTACACCACCGAGCAACTCGACGGCGCGCGCGCAATTCTGGTGGAACGCTTCGCCGAGGATGCTGATCTGGTCGGCGAACTGCGCGAGCTGATGTGGAACCGCGGTCAGGTCACCTCGACCGTGCGCGCGGGCAAGGAAGAGGCGGGCGCCAAGTTCGCCGACTACTTCGAGTTCAGCGAGCCGTTCACCAAGCTGCCCTCGCACCGGATTCTCGCGCTGTTGCGCGGGGAGAAGGAGGACGTGCTCTCGGTGCAGCTCGAGCCGGACACCGAGGAATCCGAACCCGGCGAGCGCAGCATCTACGAAGGCCGCATCGCCCTGAAATTCGATATCGCCGACCGTGGTCGCGCCGCCGACACCTGGTTGCTCGATACGGTGCGCTGGGCCTGGCGCACGAAACTTCAAGTGAGCCTTGGCATCGACACCAGGATGCGACTGCGTCAGGCCGCTGAGAAGGACGCCGTCGACGTGTTCGCGACGAACCTGCGTGACCTGTTGCTCGCCGCGCCCGCGGGCACCAGGACCACCATGGGCCTCGACCCGGGCTACCGCACCGGCGTGAAGGTCGCCGTGGTTGACGCCACCGGCAAGGCCGTCGCCACCGAGGTCATCTACCCGCACAAGCCGCAGGGCCAGACCGAGAAATCTCTCGCCGTGCTCGGCGCACTCGTCGCCCGGTTCGGTGTCGAACTCATCGCCATCGGCAACGGAACCGCCTCGCGCGAAACCGATACCCTTGCCACCGAACTGATTTCGCGTATCCCGGAGAACAAACCGACCAAGATCGTGGTGTCGGAGGCGGGCGCCTCGGTGTACTCGGCATCGGCGTACGCCACCCAGGAATTGCCCGAGATGGATGTATCGCTGCGCGGGGCCGTCTCGATCGCGCGCCGCCTGCAGGACCCCCTTGCGGAGCTGGTGAAGATCGACCCGAAGTCCATCGGCGTCGGCCAGTACCAGCACGACGTATCCGAGACCCTGCTGGCCCGCTCGCTCGGCGCGGTGGTCGAGGACGCGGTGAACGCGGTCGGTGTCGACGTCAATACCGCGTCGGTGCCACTGTTGTCGCGGGTATCAGGTGTCGCCGGATCTGTCGCGGAAAGCATTGTGGCGCATCGTGATCAGAACGGGCCATTCCGCAGTCGCACCGCATTGCTCGAGGTGCCGCGGCTGGGCCCGAAGGCTTTCGAACAGTGCGCGGGCTTCTTGCGGATCCGCAACGGTGACGACCCGCTCGATACCTCCGCGGTGCACCCCGAGGCCTACCCGGTGGTGCGCCGCATCCTGGAATCGACCGGCCAGGGCGTCACCGAACTGATCGGCAATACCGGTGTGCTGCGGGCATTGCGGCCGGACGAGTTCACCGATGAGAAGTTCGGTGTACCTACCGTCACCGATATCATCACCGAGCTCGAGAAGCCGGGTCGTGACCCGCGCCCGGAGTTCAAGACCGCCGAATTCGCGGCGGGCGTGGAAAAGGTCGCCGACCTGCAACCCGGTATGGTACTCGAGGGTGTGGTGACCAATGTGGCCGCGTTCGGCGCGTTCGTCGATGTCGGCGTGCATCAGGACGGCCTCGTTCACGTCTCGGCCATGTCGCACAACTTCGTCAAGGATCCGCGCGAGGTGGTCAAGTCCGGCGACGTGGTCAAGGTGAAGGTCATGGAGGTCGATGTCGCCCGGCAGCGGATCGGGCTGTCGCTGCGCCTGGACGACGAGCCGGGCAATACCGGCAAGGGCGGCGACGGGCGCGGCCGTGGTCAGGTCGAGCGCGGCCGAGGCGGAGCCGACGGTGGCCGGCCACGCAACGGCGGTCAGGGCGGCGGTCAGGGCCAAGGGCGTAATCAAGCCCAGGGCCGCAATCAGGGCCAGGGACGTGGTCAAGGTGGAAACCAGCGTCGCAATGCTCCCGCGCCGACCGGCTCGATGGCGGATGCCTTGCGGCGGGCCGGTTTCGGACAGTAGGACGACGGCGGGCGGAGGTACGTAGGCGCTCATGCGACGGTGGCTCGACGATGTGATCGCACAGGGCAGGCTTCCGCTGCTGTGCTTTCTGCTCGGGTTCATCGTCGGCTTCCTGCTGATCCGGCTGAGCGTTCGGCTCATCCGCAAACAGGTGCGCTGGTGGCCTGGCAACCTGCGGTCCGGCGGCGTGCACATCCACCACATGGTGTTCGGGGTCGTCCTGGTGCTGCTGTCGGGCATCGGGATGGTCACCCTGTACCAGCGCACCGACACCGCCACAGCGAGTGCGCTCGCGGCGGTGTTCGGTGTCGGTGCGGCCCTGGTGCTCGACGAATTCGCGCTGATCTTCTATCTGCGCGACGTGTATTGGGAGGAACAGGGCCGCACCTCGGTGGACGCGGTATTCGTCGCGCTGGCGGTGACCGGCCTGCTCCTGCTCGGTTTCCACCCGCTGTGGATGCTGGATATCAACGACTTCCGTCGTGATCCCAGCGTCGAGGTGCGGATCTTTGTCGTCGCTTTCTCGGTGGTGAACCTGGCGCTCGCGGCCATTGTCATCGCGAAGGGCAAAATCTGGACCGGACTGTTCGGCATGTTCTTCCTGCCGCTGCTTTTCGTCGGAGCGCTTCGGCTGAGCAGGCCCGGCGCGCCGTGGGCGCGGTGGCGATACGGGGATCGTAGACGACTGATGAACCGCGCCATCGTCCGTGAGCGGCGCTACCGTCGCCCGGTGATCCGGGCCAAGATCTTCGTCCAGGATCTGGTGGCAGGCAAACCGGATGCCGAGCATGTTCGTGCCGCCGCCGAGGCCGAACTGACCAGGACGGTGGTACCCGCACCGTCCGCGCCGCCGCACCTGTTTCACATGTCGTGGCTGTCGGAGGACACCGATAACTGATCGGGGCCGCAGCTACGTCGGCACTAACGGCCGTTGCCGGGATGGCATGGAATCGGTTCTTGATCACGGCAGCGCCGAGCGGGCCGTAGCCTGGCGTCGGCGGGGTCGATTTTCTCAGCCACGCGCCGATCTGGCACAATGCTCAGGTTGCCCTGGGAGATTGTCGACCCGGCGCACCCCCCTTTATTCGGAGCATGAACCGGTCGAGCACCTACCGTGCCGCCAGGGTCCTCTGTTCGCGCAAACATCAGAAGGATGAAAATGAACACCCTTGACTTCGTCGACGAAAAGTCGCTGCGCAGCGACGTCCCCGACTTCCGGCCGGGCGATACGCTGAATGTGCACGTGAAGGTCATCGAAGGCTCGAAGGAGCGCATCCAGGTCTTCAAGGGCGTCGTGATCCGGCGTCAGGGTGGTGGCATCCGCGAGACCTTCACGGTCCGCAAGGTATCGTTCGGCGTCGGCGTGGAGCGCACCTTCCCGGTGCACACCCCGAACATCGACCACATCGAGGTCGTGACCCGCGGTGACGTCCGTCGCGCCAAGCTGTACTACCTGCGCGATCTGCGCGGTAAGGCCGCCAAGATCAAGGAAAAGCGCTGAATCCTTCCGCCTGACGGCGGACGCGGTCGAACACTCGGATAGCCCGGCACTACGCAGATCATTGTGGTGCCGGGCTAATCTGTTCGGCGTGGCAGACGAAAGTGGGTCGATGACCGTGTCCGAGTCGGATGACGAGGGATCGAGCCGCCGTCGCGGCAGGCGACGGGCCAAGCAGAAGCAGCGCCCGTTCTGGCAGGAGTTGCCGGTACTCATCGTGATCGCGGCGGTCATTGCGGCGCTGACGGTCAGCTTCATCGGGCGCCCGTATGTGATTCCGTCCGAGTCGATGGAACCCACCCTGCACGGCTGCTCCGGCTGCACCGGCGACCGCATCTATGTGCAGAAGCTCAGCTATTACTGGGGCGATCCGAAGCCCGGTGACGTCGTGGTGTTCGTCGGTCCGCCGTCCTGGAACACCCGCTACCAGTCGATCCGGTCGAGCAACACCGCCGTACGCGGCGTGCAGAACTTCTTCTCCTTCTTCGGTTTGGTGCCTCCGGACGAGAACGACCTCGTGAAGCGCGTGATCGCCGTCGGCGGTCAGACCGTGCAGTGCTGCGACGACCAGGGCCGAATCCTGGTGGACGGCAAGCCATTGGACGAGCCGTACGTCAAGAGTGACTTCGCCTGGAACCCTGGCAAGCAGAACGCGACCTATCCCGCCGGGCGGGTGTTCGGTCCGGTGCAGGTGCCGGAGGGCAATCTGTGGGTGATGGGCGACAACCGCAACCACTCCGCCGACTCGCGCGCCCACGTCGCCGACGACCTGCAGGGCACTGTGCCGGTGGACAACGTCCGCGGCAAAGCCGTGTTCAAGATTTGGCCACCGGGGCGAATCGGGCCGGTCGGGGCCCAGGATCCCCAAACGAATTGATCGGTGCGGCCGCAGGATAATTGAACGGTGGTACAAGATCGAGTGGCACAGGCTAGCGGCGGGACGCCGAGTAAGGGTTGGCCGCCGCGCGTCATCATGCGCCGGGCCGGCGGATTGCGCACGCTGGAAGCGGCGCTCATCCGCAGCGGCCTCGGTCCCGTCGCCGGTGTCGACGAGGCGGGGCGGGGTCCGTGCGCGGGACCGCTGGTGGTGGCTGCGTGCCTGCTCGCCCCCAAGGCATACGACAAGCTGGCCGGTCTCGACGATTCCAAGAAACTCACCGAGGCGGTGCGCGAGGAGCTATATCCGGTGATCACTCGGCTGGCTCTGGCCTGGAAAGTTGTTGTCGTCCCGGCCTGGGAGATCGACTCGATCGGCATCCACGTCGCCAATATCGAGGGGATGCGGCGCGCGGTCGCCGGACTCGGGCAGCGCCCCGGATACGTGCTCACCGATGGTTTCCGGGTACCGGGCATTCCGGTGCCGTCACTGCCGGTTATCGGCGGTGACGGGGCCGCCGCGTGCATCGCGGCGGCAAGCATTCTGGCCAAGGTGACCAGGGACCGGATGATGGTCGAGCTGGACGAGCGGTTGCCGGGGTATGGGTTCGCGGGCCATAAGGGCTACAACACGCCCGAGCACACGGCGGCATTGAACCGGCTGGGCCCGAGCAGCGAGCATCGGCGGTCTTGGCGCAATGTGCGTGAAGCGGCAGGTCTGCGGCCCGAGAACGGCGCACTCGACGCGGCCGATGCGCTACTCGCTACTGGCACCGATGACATGATTTCCGAAGGTGCCGAGGCCGTTGTTGGGGATAGCCGAGTGGCTACCGATGCTGCCCATGCGCGATGATGGCAGCACACGCAATGCGGCGAGAAGGAGGACGTCCCACCCGATGAGTGCTGAGGACCTCGAGAAGTACGAAACCGAGATGGAGCTCTCGCTATATCGCGAGTACAAAGACATCGTCGGGCAGTTCTCGTACGTGGTGGAGACCGAGCGCCGTTTCTACCTTGCCAATTCCGTTGAGCTGCGGCCACAGAATGCTGACGGCGAGGTGTATTTCGAGGTGCGTATGAGCGATGCGTGGGTTTGGGATATGTACCGGCCCGCCCGCTTCGTCAAGCACGTTCGGGTGATCACCTTCAAGGACGTCAATATCGAAGAGCTGGAGAAGCCGGACCTGCGCTTGCCCGAATAGGTAGGCGCACGGGCTTTACCACACTGCGCCGACAGGTCGACCGCGGTCGATGGGTGTCCAGCGGCGGTTGTCCACAGCTGAAGCGCTATCAACAGGTAAGTTGTTCGCGCAGGTCGGCGGATCGGAGTCGATGCGCGGTGGGCGCAGTCTGGCCGAGTGACACACAAACAGGCGCTCGGCGCACACGGGGAAGAGCTGGCGGCACGGTACCTACAGGCCGCCGGGATGGAGATCGTCGGCAGGAACTGGCGGTGTAGGTACGGCGAACTGGATCTGATCGCCCGCAACGCCTGTGTCACCGCTTTCGTGGAGGTGAAGACCCGTTCCGGCCTGAACTTCGGGACTCCCGCCGAGGCCGTCACCTTCATCAAACAGCAGCGAATCCGGCGGCTGGCCCTGTTGTGGTTGGCCGAGCAGGATGGGCCGTGGCAGCACATCCGCTTCGACGTGATCTCGGTGTTGGTGCCCCGGGGGCAACAGCCGGTCATCGACCATCTGAAGGCGGTTTTCTGATGGCACTCGGCCGGGCGCATTCCGTCGCGGTGACCGGGGTGACCGGTCAACTGGTCGAGATCGAGGCCGATATCGGGCAGGGCCTGCCCTCGGTCCATCTCGTCGGGCTACCGGATACGGCATTGCAGGAATCGCGCGATCGGGTGCGGTCCGCGGTGGTCAACTCTGGCGAGAAGTGGCCGGACGGTAGGGTCGTGCTCGCGCTGTCGCCCGCCACCCTGCCCAAGCTCGGCAGCGTCTACGACACCGCCTTGGCCGCAGCGGTTTTGGATGCCGCTGGAGTAATACCTTCGGAACGGTTGGCAGGGACCGTATTGCTCGGTGAACTCGCGCTCGATGGACGGGTTCGGCGCGTTCGCGGTATCTTGCCCGCCGTGATCGCCGCGCGTAATGCGGGTATGACGTCGGTTGTGGTGCCCGAATCCGCCATGCCCGAGGCCGGTTTGGTGGATGGGATTGCGGTCTATGGAGTGTCGAGCCTGCGCACCCTGGTCGCCTGGCTCCGTGGCGAAGGCACGCTGGCCGAGCCGGATCGCGCCCGTCCCGACGTGGTGCGCACTGAAGGCGATCTCAGTGAGGTGGCCGGTCAGGAAGAAGCCAGGTGGGCGCTGGAGGTGGCCGCGGCCGGTGGGCATCATCTGCTGTTGACAGGCCCGCCTGGGATCGGGAAAACGATGCTCGCGCAACGTCTTCCCGGCCTGCTGCCACCGCTGTCGGAAGCCGAGGCGCTGGAGGTCACCGCCGTACATTCGGTCGCCGGCGCGTTGTCCGATGAGCAACCCCTGATCACCGCGCCGCCCTTCGTCGCACCACACCATTCCACCTCCGCGGCCGCCATGGTGGGCGGCGGATCGGGGATGGCCCGGCCGGGCGCGGTCAGCCGGGCCCATCGTGGGGTCCTGTTCCTGGACGAATGTGCCGAGATCGGAACGAAGGTCCTCGAGGCGATGCGAACTCCGCTGGAGGAGGGCGAAGTTCGCATCGCCCGTCGTGACGGTGTGGCGCGCTTCCCGGCACGCTTTCAACTGGTACTTGCCGCCAATCCGTGCCCGTGCGCACCGGCGCGCGATATCGACTGCATCTGTGCGCCGCTCGCGCGTCGCCGCTACCTCGGCAAATTATCGGGACCGCTGATGGATCGCATTGATATCTGGGTGCGGATGCACGGTCACGTCGGCGCCGGGTTCGGCGCCGAGGCCGCCGAAAGCAGTGCGGTGGTGCGTGAACGGGTGGGGGCCGCACGGAAGATCGCTGCTGGACGCTGGCACGAATTCGGCTGGTCCACCAACGCCGAGGTGCCCGGACATGCGCTACGGCAACGGTTTCGGCTGCCCCGAGAGTCCCTCGCTCCGGTGGAGACCGCCCTGCGGCTCGGCAGGTTGTCGGCTCGTGGCGCCGATCGCGCTATCCGAGTCGCGTGGACGGTCTGCGATTTGCGTGCTGGCGGTATGCCCAGCGCACAGGACGTCATGTCGGCGTTGAACTTTCGACAGCGAGGTGCGCAATGACCAGGGCCGTGAACACGCCATCAGCCGCAGCAGGTGTGGAGCGCGCGGCACCGGTCCCGGCTGTTGGAGGGCCGCTGGAATGTGCCGAAATACCCACGGGTGTGGATGCCGATGCCGCTGCGTCCTTCGGGCCGGGTAGCGGGGGAGGTGTGGTGTCCGAACCCGGCGTAGCCGCGGGGTGGTCGCGGGTGGGCGATTGCGGTGTGACGGATTCCGCCGTGGTCGCGATCCGGAATGGTGGGCGTGTGATGCCTGTCGGCGGGGTAGATGCCGGGCAGTTCGCTACTGGTGGTCATGGTGGCGTAGCACCGTCGGAGTGCGTGCTAGTCGGTACAGCGGGGATCGCGGGTTCTGCCCCAGGGGTGGCGGTCGCGGGTGATGCGAGCGAGGCCGATCAGCGGCGCTTGGCGTGGGCCTACCTGTCGAGGGTTGTCGAAGGTCCTTGTGCAGCACTGTCGTTGTTGATCGATTCGGTCGGGGTTCTGGAAGCCGCGCACGCGGTACGGGCGCGTGCATTGCCGGAATCGCTGCGCGGGCCAACCGAGAAGCGTCGCGGAATCGACACTGCGGCGCGAGACTTGGAATTCATCGAGCGGATCGGCGGGCGACTGATTACGCCGGACGATCCCGAGTGGCCCGCGTGGCGGATGCTCGGACTGAGTCAACTCGAACCCGGTCGCGACCGGGATGGCGCGGTGCCGTTGGCCTTGTGGGTGCGCGGTCCGCGTTCGCTACTCGAATCGAGCCAGCGGGCTCTCGCAGTGGTCGGTGCGCGATGTAGCAGCGGTTATGGAGACCGGGTAACCGGCGAGATCGCAGGCGATCTGGCCGTTCAGGGCTGGACGATTGTCTCCGGTGCCGCGTTCGGTATCGACGGCATGGCACATCGCGCGGCACTGGCAGTCGATGGTCCGACCATCGCGGTTCTGGCCTGCGGCGTCGATCGGCCATATCCGGCGCAGCACGCCCGGCTGCTTTCCGAGATCGCGGAGTGCGGACTGGTCGTCAGCGAATATCCGCCCGGCACTGTCGCCCACAAACATCAATTCCTGGCCCGAAATCGCCTCATAGCCGCCCTGGCCGACGGCGTCCTGGTGGTGGAGGCCGGTTTGCGCAGCGGTTCCCGCAACACCGCTAAATGGGCTCGCAGGCTCGGCCGCCCGGCATTGGCTGTCCCGGGACCTATCACCTCGGCATCCTCGGTCGGTTGTCATCGCATGATCAGGGAGGGGGAGGCGGTCCTCGTTACCCGCGCCGAGGACGTGATCGACGAAGCGGGACCATTGCGGCTGTCACTACCTGCCGACCTGAAGCCGGATCCCGGCGATCGACTGTCAGGCGACGAAGCTGCCGTCTTCGCCGCGCTACCGAAAATCGGCGCCCGCCTGCCCCGAGACCTCGCCGACCAGTCCGGTGTGGCGCTCTCGACGGTGCGTGGCGTGCTCCCGGCTTTGGAGCTTGCGGGACTGGTCGGGGTGGACGAGTACGGTTGGTATCGGGTCGACCAGCCGCCCGGCCCATGAGGGCAGGCTGTCAGGTTCGGAGCTCGGCTTTCCCGCTGATCGGCCTGATGACGCCGATCGGTCGCCGACCCCGAATGCGCGTTCGCTGGCCACATTTCGACGACGACAAGCGGTTGATCGCAGGCATCCGCGCGCCTGCCAGTCGATATCGGGTGCTGGGGCGATGTTGCCAGGCCCCCCGGAGCGGGCCGGCGCGGCTATCGAGTTGGCCTGCGGGTGGAAACGGCCGGTGCGACAACGGATTACCGAGGTAATCTACGGCGCGCTGGCTTGCCAACCGCTTGTCGGCGGGTGACGGTGAAGCAATGGAGTTGCCGGAGGATCTCGAGGCGTTACTGGAGGAGTTCGGGCGGCACCTGCGCCTCGGCCGCAACCGGTCGGCGCATACGGTGCGGGCCTATCTTGGTGACGCCCGCGCGCTGTTGACCCATTTGTATGCCCGATCATCCGATTCGGCTATCCGGGAACTGGATCTGGCATTGCTGCGATCTTGGCTCGCGCAGCAGGCGGCGTCGGGGGTCGCCCGCACGACGATGTCGCGGCGGGCATCGTCGGCTCGCACGTTCACCGCATGGCTGACCGCGACCGGCCGGCTGGAAATTGATCCAGGACTGCGGCTCGGGTCACCGAGGGCGCATCGGGTGCTGCCCGCGGTGCTCGGCACCCAGCAGGCGGTAGCCGCCATGGATGCGGCGGAATCGGGTGCCGTGCAACGTGATCCGATGGCACTGCGTGATCGGTTGATCGTGGAGCTGTTGTACTCGACGGGAATTCGGGTCAGCGAGCTGTGTGGACTCGATATCGACGACCTCGACCGGGAACGGCATCTGGTTCGAGTGCTCGGCAAGGGCAACAAGGAGCGGTCCGTGCCGTTCGGCGTGCCCGCGGATACGGCGATCGCGGATTGGTTGCAGTACGGTCGTCCCGCCTTTGCCTGCGCCGACTCCGGGCGGGCGCTCCTACTGGGAAGGCGTGGCAAGCGCCTCGATCAGCGTCAGGCCAGAAATGTTGTGCACGAGGTGGTTTCGGCGATACCGGGAGCGCCTGACATGGGCCCGCACGGCCTGAGGCATTCCGCGGCGACACATCTGCTGGAGGGTGGCGCCGACCTGCGTGTGGTCCAGGAACTGCTCGGTCACGCCAGCATGGCAACCACCCAGCTGTACACGCATGTCTCCATCGAACGTTTGAAGAAGGTGCACGATCAGGCCCACCCCCGAGCCTGATCCCGGCCGTCCGGTCTTCGTGAACCCAGTTTTGGAGGATTGGTGGACGTGAGCAACCACGCCGTTCTCGGCAAGGAAATACGGATGCCGGTGCGGATCCGGTTCGCGCGCGCCTTCATGGCGAGCTACGTGGTGCCCACCGTCGCGGCGCAACGGCTCATCGACTACCTCGGTGACCATGCGATCGCCACAGAATTGGCATCGCTCGGATTGCCCAAAAGCGCGCTCATGGTTTCCGTAGTAGATCGACTCGCGATGACGTACCCGGATGCGATTACGGTCTGAGGCGAGCGGGCTCTCCGGCTTCGCTGTCGCGCAGTGGGGCTCGTGGACGGCCGTTCCGGCCACGGCTACGCTGCCCTTGCGGATGTTTGCTCAGGCAACGCACGTCAATCGACCAGAGATGGAGGAGGCGCCCGTGAACCCCAGCGATCGGCACCGAATTCCGCAGCGATGGTGTGAGCTCGCGGTATGCCGCATTGTGGTTGCCGAGGCGGCGTGAACCTCCCCAGTCCCGCCGAAGAGTCCGACGAGGGTGAAGAAGAGGTCGATTACCGCTTCACGCTCGCTAACGAGCGCACCTTTCTGGCATGGATGCGTACCTCTCTCGGTCTACTCGCGGGCGGTGTGGCCGTGCAAACCCTGGTGCAGCCGTTCGGGATGTCGGGCGTCCGGCGGGCGCTCGCGTTGAGTTGCATTCTGCTGGCGGTGACTATCGCGGTCGGCGCCTACGGACGTTGGCGGCGCATCGGCGCGGTTATGCGTCGCGGCGGGCCGTTGCCCGAAACAATCATGGTGCCGATACTGTCGGCGGGGATCGCGCTGGTGTCGGTGCTGGCATGCATCGCGGTACTGCTGCGATGAGCCCGGCGGGCCTGGCCGCGGAACGGACCGCATTGGCGTGGCGGCGTACGGCGATCGGAGTGATGGTCGTCGCCGCGTTGTTTCTCAATTACGCTGCGATGAATGGCTGGCAGGCGGCGACGATCGCGCCGGTCGGGGCCGCCGCAGCGCTGACAGCTCTTGCCGGGGTGTGTTATCGGCGTAATCGCAGTTTGCGGGATGGGCGTTTCGAACACGGCTCGCGTGCTGTCACCGCGACGGTGCTGGTGATTGTCGCCGTCGCTTGCGCATGGACCGCAGCCGGGTTGATCGAACTATGAATGTATCCCATTCTGGCCCAGGCGATTTCGATACCGTTGCGGCGGCTGCTGGATGCGCGACGCGGTCCGGTAGAGCTCGTGTGTGCAACGGTGTCCTCCGCGTCGGTCGCGTTGGTTCAGGTGCTCTGGCTGCTCCGGGATAAAGGCCGTCGAGTAGATAGTTGGAGGGCCGCGATCCGCCGCCGACCGGGTGCATCCCCCGGACCTGAATAGTCTTGCCCCTGTTCGGGTGTGACCTACCGATCCGGCCGGATCGGATGTTGCGGGAACTGCGGCGCCATTGGCGATTGCATCGTCGCGGGGCCGACACGGCGCGACCGCGACGGCTTTGTGCGGGTGATCGTCGTTCCGAGGCCGGAAACATGCCCCGAGTGTCTCGAGGAAAACGGTCGATCGTCGACCCCATCGCGCGTACGGTCGGCCAGCATGTCCACCGAAGCGATCGACCAGTCCGGTACGCTCCGTGCGCGTTTGCGCGCCGCCCTCCCCGCCGCCATTAAGGCACGTGACCGCAACGCCATCGCGGCGCTACGGTCGGCGCTGGGAGCTATCGACAACGCGGAAGCCATAGACGCGGACGAAGTGCGGGCCGGTGCGATCGAGACCAGCGCGGTCGGTCCCGGCGCGGCTGAAGCGCGCCGCCGCGACCTCACCGATGCGGACATCGAACGGGTCGTGCGCGCCGAAATCGCCGACCGTACAACCGCCGCCGCCGAATACGACAGCCTCGGAGCTGTCGAGCGTCGTGACAAGTTGCGCGCCGAGGCGGCCACGCTGGAGGCGCTGCTGTAAGGCGTTGGCGCCGTTGGCCCGTGATGACACCACGGGCTATCGGCGCCAGCGGGTTCGCGATGATGTGTCCGTACCCCGTTGCCGCCTCGGTCTCGCTGTTTACTGGCCCGTATGTCTAGTCGCCGGTCGGGAGCGCACTGATGTACCGGCTCGCAATAAAACGCTGTAGGAGGCGAACCACCGGCCCACCCAGCCGCGCGTACCAGGCTCCACCGCGGGAGAACGCGGTCACCAGTCCGTACACGGTCTCGTCGGCCGAGTCGTACTCGACCGCGAACAACTCCTCGCCGATTTCTGGATGTCCCGGCAGCGTGCCGTAGGCGAATCCACGCCGATCCGGTTCATCGAGTAGGTACACCACTCGGCATGGCGCCGTAATTGCCAACGGCCCCATGCCGAGTCGTATCGTCAGCCGGGTCCCCGGCGCGGCCGTCGGTGTGCTTGCTTCGTGAAAAATGCCGGTGCCCTTCTGCATTCGATACGCCAGAATCTCGGCACCGGCCAACTCGAACAGCGCCCGCCCATGCCCGATCGGGCGCCGCAGCCGAAACCGGTGATACCCGTCGGGTAGTCGCCCCTTGGTCGCGCCCACCTCGGTATAGGTGAACGGTGGATCACCGAGTGCATTGTTCATAGGTCGATCCTGGCCGTAGGAACGACTGTTCGGTAGAGCCCGCGACAAAACTCACCAGCTCCTGATGAGGAGTCCGATGTGTTCGGCCTCAGCCCTGACGGAGCACCGGTTTCAGGCGCAGGGGAGTGGAATGCACCAGACCGAGCGGATCCACATACTCCCGGCGACTGTGCCTATCGCCCTCCCGTCGAGCACCCCAATGCAGGCATGCCGCGGCAGTGCAACCCTCGTGACCGGGCTCCAACGTCCCGATCCGAGTCCCACGCGCCACCCGAGCGCCCACCGAAATCGTCGCCTCGACCGGCTCGTAGGTGGTCCGCAATCCGCCGGGATGATCGATCGACACCACCGGCTTGCCTGCCACGGTTCCGGCGAACACCACGATCCCGTCACCGGCTGCCAGTACCGCCTGACCAGCCGTCCCGGCCAGATCGACTCCTCGGTGCCCCGGTAACCAGTCACTCTCTGGTTTGTCGAACAGCCGCTCGACCGCGGGCCGCGGTTGCAAAGGCCACGCGAATTGCCCGGCCGGAGCAGCCACCACCGGCGGCGGCCCCGGCATGCACAGCAGGAAGACCGCTCCGGCGAGGCCTGTCACGACCCGACTCACGTCGCGCGGTCGCGGTGCACCGACGCGATTCATCCGGTGTCAGCGCGGGATGGGAAGCGGGACCTGCCGGACCAGTTCCAGCAACCGCAACACGGCGCTCACGATTCGCGGCACGGTGTCCGCCGAACCCGTGCCATCGCCGCGCGTGGCTTCCGTGACGGCGAGACACAACAGGCCGGGTACCGATGCGAGCTCAGGGTTCGATTCCAGCAATGTCCGCGCTGAACCCGTGCCTGCGGTGAGCAACATCGCCAGGGCACCCGGAGTGGAGCCTTGCGCGGGCAATGACGCGTGGACCTCCATCGACGTGGCGGCAGGCCCGGTCGTTTCTGGTGACCCCGCCGTCGCGCCGGGCGCCGTGACCAGCCAGCCTGTGAACATGAGCGGAACGAGCGTCGTCATGGAAATGCTGATGCGATTCATTCCTCCACCCTCACTCGCCCATGCCTGCCGCAGCACCCCAAGTCGCCGATTGTGGACAAACCACACGATTGTGGATATCACGTATTTCTCCTGACCAGCGGCCCTGCGCAGCTGATGCCGCCGAGGTCGATTTAGACGGTGGGGCCCCCACCCCGTAGAATGATCGAGCGGTCTGTGCACGAATGGACCGACTTCGCGCGCCACCCGTGCTTGTTCGCAATGGCGCTGCTCGAATCGAACTCATATCGGAGAGATCGTTCGTGGCAGCGCGTGTGCGAAGCAGGGAACCATCGGCTGGTCCCGACCAACGGTCGGGTCCGATGATTCGGAGGCGCCAGGGCAGCAGGTCGCCGATCTGCTGCGTCAACCGGCAATGAAAGAGAGATACGAGAGCTATGGCTGTCGTAACAATGAAGCAGCTGCTCGACAGCGGCGCACACTTCGGACACCAGACTCGACGGTGGAACCCGAAGATGAAGCGGTTCATCTTCACCGACCGCAACGGCATCTACATCATCGACCTGCAGCAGACGCTGACCTACATCGACAAGGCCTACGAGTTCGTCAAGGAGACCGTCGCCCACGGTGGCACTGTTCTCTTCGTCGGCACCAAGAAGCAGGCGCAGGAGTCGATCGCGGCCGAGGCAACTCGCGTCGGGATGCCGTATGTCAACCAGCGCTGGCTGGGTGGCATGCTCACCAACTTCTCCACCGTGCACAAGCGCCTGCAGCGCCTCAAGGAGCTCGAGGCCATGGAGCAGACCGGTGGCTTCGAAGGTCGCACCAAGAAGGAAATCCTCATGCTCACGCGTGAGATGAACAAGCTGGAGCGCACCCTCGGTGGTATCCGCGACATGGCCAAGGTGCCCTCGGCCATCTGGGTCGTAGACACCAACAAGGAGCACATCGCCGTCGGCGAGGCGCGCAAGCTGAACATCCCGGTCATCGCGATTCTGGACACCAACTGCGATCCTGACCTGGTCGACTACCCGATCCCGGGTAACGACGACGCGATCCGTTCCGCAGCGCTGCTCACCAAGGTTGTCGCCTCCGCGGTGGCCGAGGGTGTGCAGGCGCGGGCCGGTGCCTCCTCCGGTGACGACAAGCCGGAAGCCGGCGCGGGCGAGCCTCTCGCCGAGTGGGAGCAGGAGCTGCTCGCGCAGGCCGCACCCGCCGCGACCGAGCCCGAGGTGCAGACCGCGGCGGACGCCGAGGTTGCCGAGGTCCCGCCGGCCACCACCCCGGCCGACTTCTGAGCTACGCAGTGTTGGATGGCGGCGGCAGCGGAGCCCTTGTGGTTGCGCGAGCCGCCGCTTCCGGCGCTGTCGCTGCCACCGCGACGGCTTTTGTTCACCTTGCCGGCTTCTCCTGTGCGGGAGAGGTCGGCAAGGTGCTCTTACCACCCATGACAACACACAGGAGGATCGCCACCGATGGCGAACTACACCGCCGCTGACGTGAAGCGGCTGCGGGAGCTCACCGGCTCCGGGATGATGGACTGCAAGAACGCACTGGTCGAGACCGAGGGTGATTTCGACAAGGCCGTCGAGGTGCTGCGCATCAAGGGCGCCAAGGATGTCGGCAAGCGCGCCGAGCGCACCACGGCCGAGGGCCTGGTCGCCGCCAAGGGTGGCGTGATGGTCGAGATCAACTCCGAGACCGACTTCGTCGCCAAGAACGCCGAGTTCCAGGCGCTGGCCGACCGGATCGTCACCGCCGCCGCGGACGCCAAGCCCGCCGACCTGGACGCCCTGAAGGCGCTGCCGCTCGAGGGCTCCACCGTCGACGACACCGTCCAGGCCATGGCCGCCAAGATCGGTGAGAAGCTCGAGTTGCGTCGTGTCGTCGCGTTCGACGGCCAGGTCGCCACCTACCTGCATAAGCGTGCCTCGGACCTGCCGCCCGCCGTCGGTGTCCTGGTCGAGTACACCGGTGCGGGCGACACCGCTGCCGACACCGCGCGTGCGGTGGGCATGCAGGTCGCCGCGCTCAAGGCCAAGTACCTGACCCGCGACGACGTGCCCGCCGACATCGTGGAGAACGAGCGTCGCATCGCCGAGCAGACCGCGCGCGAAGAGGGCAAGCCGGACGCCGCGCTGCCGAAGATCACCGAGGGCCGCGTCAACGGCTTCTTCAAGGACGTCGTGCTGCTCGAGCAGTCGTCGGTCACCGACTCGAAGAAGACCGTCAAGGCCCTGCTGGACGAGGCCGGTGTCACCGTGACCCGCTTCGCCCGTTTCGAGGTCGGTCAGGCCTGATAGCACCCACGAAACCCCTCGCACGTCCCATCGGCGTGCGAGGGGTTTCGGCTGTCCGGGCGCGAGCCCGGTACTTCGGAGGGGGTCTTCTATTCCCACGCAATCCGAATAGGGCAGGATAGGGGCGCTCTACAATGCGTCCGGCCGACCTGCTTGCCGAGAATCGAATTTACCGCCGAAGGAGAAGCACACCTATGACGGACCCGGGTATCGACCGTCCAGGATATCGCCGGGTACTCCTCAAATTGGGTGGGGAGATGTTCGGCGGCGGCGCAGTCGGACTCGACCCCGATGTCGTGCAGACCGTCGCCGAGCAGATCGCCGAGGTGGTCGCCAGCGGCGTGCAGGTCGCAGTGGTGATCGGCGGCGGCAATTTTTTCCGTGGCGCCGAACTCGAGGAGCGCGGCATGGAACGCGCCCGCTCGGACTACATGGGTATGCTCGGCACCGTGATGAACAGCCTTGCGCTGCAAGACTTTTTGCAGCAACGGGGCGTGGATACCAGAGTGCAGACCGCGATCACCATGGGACAGGTCGCCGAGCCTTACCTGCCGCTGCGCGCCAAGCGGCATCTGGAAAAGGGGCGCGTGGTCATCTTCGGTGCGGGAATGGGCATGCCCTATTTCTCCACCGACACCACCGCCGCCCAGCGTGCGCTGGAAATCGGCGCCGAGGTGGTGTTGATGGCGAAAGCAGTCGATGGTGTGTTCACCGCGGATCCGCGAGTGGACCCGAGCGCCACCATGTACACCGAGATCACTCACAAAGAGGTCATCGAACGAGACCTCAAGGTCGCGGACGCGACGGCTTTCAGCTTGTGTATGGACAACGAGATGCCGATGCTGGTGTTCAATTTGTTGACGAAGGGCAATATTGCCCGGGCGGTCGCCGGTGAGAAGATCGGCACATTGGTTCAGTCCTGACTCCTGCGGGGCACCGGCCCCGCACACCCCGAGGGACACTTGAGGTAAGTCGGACGATGGACATACGACGCTGTGGAGGAAACGGTCGTGATTGATGAAGCGCTCTTCGATGCCGAGGAGAAGATGGAGAAGGCTGTCTCGGTCGCGAAGGACGATCTCGGATCTATCCGGACCGGTCGCGCGAACCCGGGCATGTTCTCGAGGATCGTCGTCGACTACTACGGTTCGCTGACCCCGATCACTCAGATGTCGAGCATTACCGTGCCGGAGCCGCGGATGGTGGTGATCAAGCCCTACGAGCAGGCGCAGATGGGACCGATCGAAACCGCGATCCGTAACTCCGATCTCGGCGTGAATCCGACCAACAACGGTGACATCATCCGCATCTCCGTCCCGCAGCTCACCGAGGAGCGCCGCCGGGAACTGGTGAAGCAGGCCAAGAGCAAGGGGGAGGACGCCAAGGTCTCGATTCGCAACGTCCGGCGCAAGGCCATGGACGAGTTGTCTCGCATCCAGAAAGAAGGCGAGGCGGGTGAGGACGAGGTCGGGCGCGCCGAAAAGGAGCTCGACAAGACCACCGCCAAGTACGTCAGCCAGATCGACGAACTGGTAAAGCATAAGGAATCTGAACTGCTCGAGGTCTGACGACAGAGCGCGGCGTGGGCCATTGGCCCCGAAGGCGAACCCGCGATCAGACACCGAGGCCCGCCCGGGCGGGGGAAACGGAACGACGAGTGAGCGACGGGACAATCGTGGCCGAGAAAGCTGCCGCGACCGGTGCGGCGCAGGAGCCGTTGCCGGGTAATGGCACACCTGAAGCGTCGGACGGGCGCGCGAGCGACGCCGTGACCGTGGGTGATCCCGCGGTTGCCGACGATAGCGGCGATGCCACGGCAGTCCCTGGATCGGAAGAACCGGTGGAGCCCGCCGCTGCTGAGGCTGTGCCGGTCACCCATGCAGAACAAGTAGATCCCGACGCCCCATCCGAGCCCGTGGGCGCGGCGCCCGCGGCTTCCGGATCACGTGCCGGGCGCAATCTGCCCGCCGCGCTTGCTGTCGGTTTCGGCCTCGGGTTGTCGTTGATCGCGATCCTGCTGTTCGTACCGAAGGTGTTCATCGGGGTGGCCGCGGTCGGGGTCGGCATCGCGACCTGGGAGGTTGCCAAGCGGCTGCGCGAGGCCGACGTGCGTGTGCCCCGGATTCCGCTCATCGTGGGTGGGCAGGCGGTGTTCTGGCTCGGCTGGCCGTGGGGCGCCAGCGGTGTCGCGGGTGCGTTCGCGGCCACCGCGCTGATATGCATGGTGTGGCGCCTGTTCGATCACGGTCTGCATACCGCGCCCCGAAACTTCTTGCGCGACACGGCCATTGCGATATTCACTCTGGCGTGGATTCCGCTGCTCGCCTCCTTCGCCACCCTGTTGTTGCTCGAGCCGGACGGCAACCTGCGGGTGCTGACCTTCATGATCCTGGTGGTCTGCTCGGATGTCGGCGGATATGTGGCCGGTGTCCTGTTCGGCCGCCACCCGATGGTGCCCTCGATCAGCCCGAAGAAATCGTGGGAAGGCTTCGGTGGCTCGCTGGTCTTCAGTGTCATCGGCGGCCTGCTGACGGTGACGTTGCTGCTGGATGCCAATTCGATGATCGGCGTGGTGCTCGGCATCGGCCTGGTTCTGGTGGCAACCGTCGGTGACCTCATCGAATCCCAGATCAAACGCGAACTCGGCATCAAGGACATGGGTACGCTGCTGCCGGGCCACGGCGGCATCATGGACCGCCTCGACTCGATGCTGCCCTCGGCGTTCGTTTCCTGGTTGGTGCTCTCTGCCCTCATCTAACGGCCCTCATCTAACGGCTGAGAACGCCACCTCCCGAGCGAAGTGCCGGTCGTTCACTGTCGTCCCGTCCCCATAGAGAGGCGCTAACGCTTTGCGGCGTGGCGGAGTTGGATGATCCGGACGCCACCGACCAGCGCCATCACCAACGCGCCCGCGATCACCGAGAGCAGCACCAGGATCCCCACTGGCAGCGAGAAGCTCCAGAAGAGCATTTCGACCTGCTGATTTTCGAGGTTCTGCAGGATAAAGATCAGCAGCACGACGCCAATCAGTGCGGCGGCGATCAGCCCGATCCAGGTCGAGCCGACTCGGGACTTCGTCACGGTCTTGGAGATCCTCCGCGATTTGGGCGCGGTCGGAGGCCCGGGTGCGGCCGGTGGTGGAGTGACCGGGGCATCACGATCTGGCGGCTCGGCGCGGTGGGTCATCATTCGATCATTACCGATCGCTATGGCTGGTACGCGCATTTCAGTGCCGATGAACCGAATGTCGTGATGTCGGGTCAAGGTAGGGTCTCGGCCTCGGTCCGACGTGACTTTCGTCGCGTCGGGCGTAGTGATGGTCACCTTCGGCGGGCGGCGGCGACCTGGGATGGGACACTGGAGAAACTATGACCGTCTCCCTGCCGCTCGTATTCGATGCTCCGCGCCGTGGTATGCCGCCGCGGCATCTCGCCGACCTCGACGCCGACGGGCGCCGCGCGGCGGTCGAGGAACTGGGGCTACCTAAGTTTCGCGCGGACCAGATCGCCCGGCAGTACTACGGACGACTGCAGGCCGACCCAGAGCAGATGACCGATCTGCCCGCGCTGGTGCGCGAGAAGATCGGCGAGGCACTCTTCCCGCCGCTGATGTCGGTGGTCAAGCATGTCGCGTGCGACGATGGCGAGACCCGAAAGACCCTGTGGCGCGCGGGCGACGGCACTCTGCTCGAGAGCGTGCTCATGCGCTACCCGGACCGTGCCACGCTGTGTATCTCCAGCCAGGCAGGCTGCGGCATGGCCTGCCCCTTTTGCGCCACCGGCCAGGGCGGCCTCAACCGCAACCTGTCCACCGCCGAAATCGTCGACCAGGTGCGCGCCGCCGCGGCGGCCATGCGCGACGGCGATGTCGCCGGTGGGCCGGGCCGCCTATCCAACATTGTCTTCATGGGTATGGGCGAGCCGCTGGCCAATTACAAACGCGTTGTCGCCGCAGTTCGTCGAATCACCTCGCCCGCGCCGGACGGTTTCGGTATTTCCCAGCGCAACGTGGTGGTGTCAACAGTCGGTTTGGCACCCGCCATCCGAAAACTCGCTGATGAGGACATGTCGGTCACCCTCGCGGTCTCACTACACACCCCCGACGACGAGCTTCGCGACACCTTGGTCCCGGTGAACAACCGCTGGCCGATCTCCGAGGTCCTCGACGCCGCCCGCTACTACGCCGACAAGAGCGGCCGCCGTGTCTCGATCGAATACGCCCTCATCCGCGACATCAACGACCAGCCCTGGCGCGCCGACATGCTCGGCAAGAAGCTGCACAAGGCATTGGGATCTCGCGTTCACGTCAACGTGATCCCGCTGAACCCGACCCCGGGCAGCAAATGGGATGCGAGCCCGAAACCTGTTGAGGCCGAATTCGTTCGGCGCGTCAATGCCCAGGGTGTGCCGTGCACGGTGCGTGACACCCGTGGTCAGGAAATCGCGGCCGCCTGCGGGCAATTGGCCGCCGAAGGCTGAGGCGTTTCGGCACTCGGTTCCGGTCCACGAACTCCTCCACAAGTGCGGACTTGCCGATCCTGTCGTCCGCGCAGGATCAAGCAACGTCCCGGCCTTGCTGTTCCGATTTCCGCCCGCACCCCGGCCAACGGAATCAGCTCGAAAGTCGCACCGGGAGCGTCTTCCACGTTTGCAGCGTGTTGTTCACGCCTCTCTCGGGGATACCAGCCAGTTCGATCTTCTCGACCTTGTCGACCAGGACGGTCAAGAGTGCTTCCGCTTCGAGTCGTGCGACATGCTGGCCAACACATTGGTGAAGACCCATCCCGAAGCCGACGTGGCCGGACGGGTCGCGCGTGAGCGTGAAACGGTCTCCATCCTCCCATCGCTGCGGGTCCCGGTTGCCGGCGCCGATCACGAGCATGATCTTGCTGTGCTTTCCGAGCTGGACGCCTTCGAGTTCGACAGCCTCCGACGTTGTGTGGAAGACGAACTGGAGAGGTGATGCCCAGCGGACGGCTTCGTCGAAAGCCCGACGAACCAGCTGGGGTTCGCTGCGGAGTCGCTGCCATTCGTTTGGATGTGTGGCGAAGGCGTGCAGGATCGCGGCGACACCGTGGACCGTGGTGTCGATGCCGGCCGACAGGAGGGAGCGAACGACGAGTGGGGCCTGGTCGGCTGTCAGCTCTCCACGGTCGGATGCCTCCCATATCTTGGCACCGAACCCGTCGGGGCTCAGGCTCTGGCGCTCGCAGAGAGTGGTGACCCACTGGGAGAGCTCGGACAGCCGAGCTGCCCCGCGGTGGAAATGCTCGTTCTGGGGGCCGAAGGCATTGAAGACCAGATCGCCGTATGCGAGGAGGTTGTCCCGGTTCTCGGGGGGAAGACCCACGGCGTCGGGGAAGACCTTCAAGGGAAAGGCGGAGGCCAAGTCCGTCATGGCGTCGATCTCCGGGCCGCGGGCGAGTACCCGGTCGACGACCTCTTCGGCCTCCTCGATCCAGTGCTCCCGCAGCCGCCGCAGTGCTCTCATACCAAGGACGTCGGTGAGCACCCGTCTGGGAGCGTCGTGCTCGGGAGGGTCGGTCTCTGTCGGATTTGCCTTTGGACGCCACGGCGTTTCGGTATGAAAGTTGGCGAGGCCCACTCCGGCACCCACTTGATAGTGGGGCCAGTCGGCGAACACCTCTCGGATCGTGTCGTAGCGTCCGGTGGCGTAGACGCCGTAGGCATTGAGGTAGACGACCGGCGCTGTCTTCCGGATTTCCTGCTGTACCCGTGATCGGTCGAGGAGGTTCTCGAGCGCGTAGGGGTCGATATCCAGTTCTGTAACAGGTGCACGCTGTGCTGGCATCATGGTCCGATCTTCTGTGTTTACAAGTCGAGGACGAGGCGTTCGGTCTGTGCTCGCGAGACGCACGAAATCATGCAGTCGCCCGCCTGTCGGTCGACTTCACTGAGCACGCTGTCACGGTGATCGGGCACCCCGTCGACCACGGTGACCTCGCAGGTTCCGCACGTCCCCTGACGGCAGGACGAGAGGATTCCGATTCCCGCATTGGCGAGTGCGTCGAGAGCGCTCACCCCTGGAGGGACACCGATGTCGGTGCCCGATCGAAGGAGGCTGAGTGTGAACGGACGATCCTGTGACGATTCTGCTGCCGATGCTGTGAAACGCTCTGTGTGCAATGCGTACGGCGGTAGGTGCCGGCAGGCAGCTTCGACTGCCTCCAGCAATCCGGCCGGCCCACAGCAGTACACCTTGGTTCCGGGCTCCACATCGGCCAGGGCCGCGTCGAGATCGAGTAGGCCGACCTCGTCCTGGGGCGCAAAGTGCACGCGCTCCCCGTGTCTTTCGAGATCGTCGAGGAATGCCATCGACTGCCGGTTGCGGCCTCCGTACACCAGGCGCCACGGTGTCTCGGTCCGCACCGCTTGCTCGATCATCGGGATTATCGGCGTTATGCCGATGCCGCCGGCAATGAACAGGTAGCGGTCAGCGGGAACCAAGGGGAAGTGGTTCCTCGGCCCGCCGTAGCCGAGCACTTCGCCTTCGCGGAGGTTCTCGTGAATCCACCGCGATCCACCGCGTCCGTCCGGTTCGTTCAGGACAGCGACCCGGTAACGGTATGTATCCCAACGGTTTCCGCAGAGAGAGTACTGGCGTGACATCCCGTTGGGCAGGATCAGATCGATGTGCGATCCAGGTGTCCACGGTGGGAGACGCTGTCCGAGGGGATCGGCCAGCGTCAGCGACACGACATCGGCGGACACCTGCTCGCGGGATTCCACGCGCAACGCAGTCGGCATCGGACCGGTCAGCAGGGACGCTGCCTTGCCGGCACTGGTCACATTCGGCGTGCTCATTCGAAGTCGCCCGTGAGGTCGAACGCCGACAGATCCGGGGTCCTCGTCAGCTGGTAAAACTCGAGTAGCGAGAACGGCCAGACCTGTGTGGCACGGCCGAATCGGTTCCGGTACCAGGTGTGCACGTTGGCAACCCCCCAAGTGCGGAGACGATTTCCCGCGTCGACCCGATCGCAGAATTCGTCCATCGCCTCGACATGCGGCTCGATGGTCTTCTTACGGGCACGGAGGAGTTCGCCGATGCACTCGACGGTGTACTCGGCGGCACACTCCGCCATATACAGGGAGCTGCCGTTGACGACGACACCGGTGTTCGGACCCATGAGCATGAAGAGGTTCGGGAAGGACGGGATCGTGACGCCCATGTATGCCCGCGCGTCCCCGGCCCATGACTCGTGGAGGTTCTTTCCGTCGCGCCCGGTGATGGTGATTGGTTCGAGGTAGTCGGAAGCCCGAAATCCGGTCGCGAAGACGATGACGTCGACCTCGTGCAGGACGCCGTCTACCGTGCGGATCCCGGCCCGGGTAATGGCCTCGATGCCGTCGGTGACGAGATCGACATGCGACTGCATGAGGGTCGAGCTCCACACTCCGTTGTCGCGGAGCATGCGCTTGGCACCCGGTGGGTAGGTGGGAGTCATCTTCTCCAGGAGGTCGGGATGATCCTCGAGCTGCCGGCCGAGATGAGCCAGCAGCTGGCGTCGTAGCTCCGCATTCTTCGCCGAGGTACTGTCCTCTTCCGCCCAGTCAGGATCGGCCTCCACGAACGGCAGACGCCCTTCGGCGGCAATCCAGAACTGCCAGAAGCGATACCACCGGCCGTAGTGCGGGACATGACGCAGCAGCCACGCCATACCGGCAGGAATATCTGCAAGGTAGTTGGGTGTAGGGAGCATCCACGGGGCGTTTCGCTGGAAGACACTCAGGTGCTGCACCGTGCCCGCGATCGAGGGAACGATCTGGTACGCGCTCGCGCCGGTACCGACCACTGCCACCCTCAGCCCGCTCAGGTCCGCCGATGTGTCCCACTGCGACGAGTGGAACCAGCGGCCGGCGAAGGAGTCGAGCCCGGGGAGCTCCGGAATGTTCGGTCGATTGAGCTGTCCGACAGCAGTTATGACGGCGTTCACCCGGCGGGTTCGGCGGACACCGTCCTCAGTCTCCGTCGTAACGATCCATGACTGGCTGTCGTCGTCGAACGACAGGGAAGCTACCTCGGTCCCGAACTCGATGTTGGGTCGCAGGTCGAACGTGGTTGCCACGTCTTGCAGATAATTCTCGATCTCGTTCCGTGTCGAGAACTGCTGTGGCCAGTCGGCCTTCTGCGCAAACGAGTAGCTGTAGGCGAAGTTCGGGGTGTCGAGCCGACAACCGGGGTAGACGTTCTCCCACCAGGTGCCGCCGACCTCGGTGTTCTTCTCGAACACCACGTAGTCGATCCCGGCCTGCTGCAGTCGGTGTGCGGCGGCCATGCCGGAGATTCCTGCGCCGATGATCGCCACGCTGAAATCGATGTCTGGAGCGATCTCCGACTTCTTCCACGCCGGTGCGCCGTAGTCGTTCGGAATGCCCAGTTCGTGCCTCAGCAGGGGCAGGTAATCGTCGCTCGCGTCCTTGGTCAGGAAGCGCATGATGTGTGCGAGGAATTCCTCGGACGGCGGCGCCGTAGCAGCGGAGCCTCGATCGCGAAATGCCTTGAGGGCGTTCACAGCAACCTTGCGGGCCAGCTGCTGGGCGTCGGCGGACATCCCCCCTTGAGGAGCGATCACCGAGTCCATCGGTGGCAGCGGCGGCCGCAGCTCGTCGGCTAGCAACGACGGATCGGCATTCGCGAGTGCCAGGGCGGCAAGCAGAGCCGGCAGGTCCGCATCCTGCACCGCGCGCTCGAGGAAATCGTCGTCCTCGACGATCGGCAGGCAGGCATCGTAGTGACCGGGCTGCGCGACGTCGCACGGGTCCACTTCGTTTGTGGTGAGTGCGGTCGGGGTCATTCAAGACCTCCGGTGAGGAAGTCGACGATCAGGCCGGCGGTCTCGGCGGGCGCGTCGATGTTCGGTTCGTGCGCGTAGTCGATCTCAGCTGTGCGCGCCTTCGGGGTGAGGTCGGCGAGCTTCTTCGACCACCCCGACTCGAGGAGTTCGTCGCGAGTACCCTCGACGAGAAGCACCGGGACCTGTGTCTTTGCCCAGAGTTCGAGGAACGGGTCGGCGTTCGGGCTTCGCTCGGCTGCCGGGTTGCTCAGCCGAGGCGCGGTCATCGCTTCCCAGTGCCCGGGGATGAGGCTGTTTTCGAACCGCTGTCGGATGTGCTCGTCCATTCCGTCGAGACTCCGCACCAGGTAGCCGGTCATCCTGGCGGCATCCTCGAGGCTCGGGGTGTAGTCGGCCAGGGCTGCGATGCCTTCGGGCAGCCGGTAGGGGCCGCCTGTTCCGGAGATGCTCACCGCGCGGTCGACCGGCCACGGGTTCGTAGGGTCGGAGATTGCCCGCATGACCATCGAGCCACCAAAGGAGGCTCCGACGAAGTGTGCCCGGTCGACACGGAGTTCCTGGCAGAAGGCCGCGATGTGCTTGACACGGGGTGCGTATGGCGGCTGGTCGAGGAAGACCGCTTTGTCGGTTCCACCCCATCCGAGAAGGTCAGGGGCGAGAACATGGAAATGATCGGTCAGGTGCGGGATCATCTCGGACCAACACAGTTCGGCGGTGGACCCGAAACCGCCGTCGTGGACCAGGACGATCGTGTCCTTGTCGGGGTTGCCGGCCTCGATGTAGGTGGTGTGGAACCCGTCGGCGATGAGTGACTTCTTCTCGTACAAGGTTGGTTTCCGTTCTCTGACGAAGATGGAGATGATGCGGGGGTTAGTTCTTGACCGAGCCGCCGTCGACGCAGATCGTCTGGCCGGTGACGAAGGCCGCGCCGGGGCCGAGCAGGAATTTCACCGGCCCGACGATGTCCTCCGGGTAGGCGCGTCGTTTGATCGAGCGGCTGGCGATGTTGTTCTCTTCGGTGTGGGCCATGTCCGTGATCATGGGTGTAGCGGTGATGCCCGGACTGACGACGTTGACCGTAATTTCGTCGTCACCGAGTTCATCTGCCAGACAGCGGGCGAAGCCGATGACCCCGGCCTTCGACGCGACATACGCGAAGAGGTTCCTGGCGCCCTTGAATACGGTGCCGGAGGCGAAGAGCACGATCCTCGAACCCCGCGGCATCAGCGGTACTACTGCCTGGGTGATGGCGATAGTTCCCTCGAGGTTGGTGCGCAGGATTCGCTCCCAGGCCTCTCGTGGGGTGTCGCGGAACGACGACCACTGTCCCATTGCGGCGCAATGAACGAGGTTGTCTATCTCCTGTCCGGCAAGAGATTCGAGGACTGTGGAGATGCCCTCCGGTGTGCTCAGGTCTGCCCTGATGTAGAGGTCGGTGAACCCGTCGGCCGGGGGCTCTGCGAGATCGATGACGATCGTGCGGTGCCCGTCATCGCGCAGTTCGTCGACGACAGCTCGGCCGATGCCGCTGGCGCCTCCGGTGATAATCGTTGTGGTCATGCGCATGCTTTCTAGTCGATGGCGGCGCGGTCGTCGACGCGCGCGAGGAACGACGCGATCACGGCATTGAAGTGGGCGGGGTTCTCGATGCACGACAGGTGGCCGGCGCGAGGAACGATCTCGTGCTGTGCGTGGTCGATGCCGCCGAGGATCTCGGCCGTGCGTTCGCTCGGAATCTTGGCGTCGAGTTCGCCCGTGACGACGAGCGCGGGACAGGCGATCGAGTCGAGCAGGGGAACAACGTCGGCACGGAACGTCGCCGTTGCGGACTCGAGGTATGCCTCGGGGCTCATCGTGGAAATCGCATCGTAGAGGGCAGCGTAGTCCGCGGTGTCGAGTGGTCGAGTGAGTGTTTGGTCGAGATAGTCCTTTGCGAATCCGGCCATGCCGTTTCGAGTGATCGACTCCGCAGAGCTGTCGATGCGGGCATCAGCGACATCGATCGGGAGCCGCGCGAACGAGTTGGCGATGGTGACGCTGCGGACCAGTTCGGGGTGCTTCGCGGCGACGGCGATCGCTTGCAGCCCACCCATGGACAACCCGATCAGGTGCACCGGACCGAGATCCTCGATGACCCCGTAGAGGTCGTCGGTCCAGGCGTCGATGCCGACTGCGCCGGCCTGCGGGGACTTGCCGTGCCCCCGACTGTCTGGTGTCGACAGATCGTAATGGGCGGTCAGGGAGCCGATCTGATGACGCCAGAGTCGGTGATCGGTCCCGAGGCTGTGCAGCAGAACAACGGTCGGTCGATCGGCGTGGCTGTCGAGAGTTTCCGCGAGTTCCATTCTGTCCTTTCCTGATACGGCAGAGCGGGCTCGTCAAGACTTTGCGTTGCGCCTGGACAGGCTTTCACCCCCGACGGCCCAGCGTTCCGTGGGCACCTGCTGGACCAGTACGTGGACGGCTGCGGGATTGGAGTTGGTGACCGAGGTGTAGACGTCGGTCAAGCCGGCCATCAGGGCCTCGATCTGCTCCGCCGTCAGTGGGCTGGCGTGATTGACGTTGATAATGGGCATGTCGTGCTCCTGTACTTCGAAGGTGACGGTTGGTGTTGAATCGGCCGGTGTCAGGCTCCGTCGGCCACGACCACGGCGGCTTCCGGAGGCTGGACGTTATCGCGCTCGCCGAGGCCGAGATGGCGGGTCTCACGCACGCTCAGGGCCGCCAGGAGGAAGACAACCGCGGCGACTGCAATGGCGATGGTCAGCCGGACCGGGATGTCGCTGACGCTCGGGCTGACGGCCGTCACGATCGCGGGTATGACTCCACCGATCGCGAAGCCGATGTTCCAGCTCAGGCCGGTACCCGTCGCGCGAATCTCGGTGGGGAAACGCTCGTTGAGGAAGATCAGTACCGGTGCGGAGCCTGCCATGACGATCACGGCAATCGCTGTCGAGATGACGGTGACCAGGGCGATCGAGTCCGAGTTCAGGGATGCGAGCCAGAGGTAGAGCAAGGGCAGCAGCACGACGTTGGGCACGCCGAAGCAGAGGAAGACGGCCCGTCGGCCAATTCGATCACTGAGGTGCCCACCCAGGACTCCTCCCACCATGACTCCCACGTTGGCGATGATCAGGATCATTGCCGAGGTCGTCTTGCTGATACCCAGGTTCGCGCCGAAGAAGGTCGGGAAGAATCCAACCGTAAGGTAATACGCGGTTGCGCTGCCTGCCGAGAGGGCGATGTTGAGCAGCGTCGTCTTGCGGTAGCGAGGCCCGAAGATGTCTCGAAGAGGCGATTTTCGGACTGTCGGTCCCGACGTCTTCCCGTGCCACAGCGGCGATTCCTCGGTGCGCCGGTAGATGTAGAAGCTGAAGGCCGCAGTCAGAAGGCCGGTGCAGAACATCACGCGCCATCCGTACGAGCCGAAGTCTTCGCTTGGGACAACGGCCGAAACGACGAAATACACCAGCGAGGCGACCACGGCACCGGCACCGGCGCCGCCGCCGGCGACCAGTCCCGACATCAGTCCACGATGTTCCGGTGCGACAGTTTCGGTTCCGAGTGTGTGCGTCGATGCGACGACGCCGCCGACGAACACCCCCTGCACGACGCGCAAGACGAGGAAGAGAATCGGGGCAGCGAATCCGATGGTCGCGTAAGTCGGTACCGCTCCCATGAATGCCGTTGAGAGCCCGACACCCAGAATCGCGATCATCATCGCTTGCTTGCGACCGTTGCGATCGGCGTAGGCGCCGAACAGCGCAGAACCGAGCGGGCGGAACAGGAGTGTCACCGCGAAGGATGCGTAGACGAACGTCAGCTGGAGCGTGGCGTTGTGCGCAGGGAACAGCAGCGGCCCGATAGTAGGGGCGAGGTAGAGGATGATCGTCAGATCGTAGAGATCCATCGCCCATCCGGTGATCGAAGCAATCCCCGCAGAGCGAACTTGCTTTCTGCGGGCACTGTCCTGGGCTTTCTCCAAAGCGGCCTCCTGACCGAGTGGTCGTCACGACTGTGACGTGATCTGCACCATAGACATGAGATTCCTTAATGCTCAACGCATGTTCCTCATAGCGAAACGAAACTTCCGGGGCTGGTTCCGTTATGGTGATTCCATGGTCGAATCGCGCGCATCGGACACGCTCGGCTCCGTCAATAGGGCGCTCTCGCTCCTGGAGCTCCTGGCGGAGAACAACGGACTCACCGTCACCCAGCTGGCGGATCGCCTCGGCGTCGGCAAGACGACGGCATTTCGTCTGACGAAGACGCTTGTCGAGCGCGGATGGGTGGAGAAGGACGACGAGCTTCGATATCGACTGGGACCAGGATTGCTCAGCCTCGCGCCGGGTCTGCAAGCTGGACAGGACATCCGGAGTCGGCTGCGGCCCATCATGGACGAACTCCATGACGAGACGCAGGAGACCATTCACCTCACAGTGCTTCAGGGGAGGTACGTCATCTATGTCGAGCAGCTCGTCTCGCCGAAGCCGGTCCACTCGGTGAGCACACTCGGCAGCAGGTCCCCCGCGCACTGCGTGTCGCCAGGGCTTTCGCAGCTCGCAGCACTTCCCGACGACGCAGTCGACTGGGTCCTCGCAGGTCCGCTGCGCCGATACACCGAACGGTCGCTGACCGACCCGGCAGCTGTGCGCAAGGAACTGCAACATGTCAGGTCAACGGGATATGCAGTGAACCGGGGGGGCTTTCGCGCCGAGGTCGGCGGTGTGGGGGTGGCTGTGCTGAATGATCGAGGGAAGCCGATTGCGGCCCTCTCGGTTTGTATGCCCATCTATCGTATGCAAACCACCGACCTGGAAGCAGTTGGCGCGCAGCTCATGTCAGCCGCATCCGATGCCCATCGCGCGCTCAAGGTTACTCAATTGTCTTAGATGTCAAAATAATTGAGGTCTGACATTCCGCATATCGGAATCTCATTTTCCTTCGACCCGTGTACTCGAAGTTACATCCTTGCTAGCCTTCGGGGCATGTCAGATAATCACGAAAATTGCAGTGCTGCAAGTGAACAATGGCGAAACCGCCCGTCCGTGGGCCGCATCGAGCGGGAGCCCTCGGGGTGGCGGCACGGTCGGAATACCGTCGCTGGTCGCAAATTTCTGGTCACGGGGGCTGCATCCGGGATCGGTCGCGAGACTGCAACCCTATTGGGTGGCCAAGGCGCAAGTGTTGTTGTCGTCGATCGTAACTTCGAGAAAGTCTCCGCCGTCTCCGAAGCCATCAATGCCGCAGGTGGAGAAGCTGTCTCACTCGCTGCAGACATAACCAAAGAAGCGGAGGTCGAATGCATGACCGTCGACGCAATGTCTGCGTTCGACGGGCTTGATGGAGTCTTCAATAACGCGGGAATTGCAGCAGCGGGAAACTATTCGTTCGGTACTGCACTCACCGATACAAATCTCGCAGACTTCCGCGAACTCGTCGAAGTGAATCTGGTGGGCATGTTTCTCTGCCTGAAATATGAGCTGCAGCACTTGCGGAGCGGAGCATCGATCGTGAACAACGCCTCGGCGGCCGGTTTGATCGGCGTCCCTAAGGGGGCCGCGTACGTTGCCTCCAAGCATGGCGCCGTCGGACTGACAAAGGCCGCAGCGCTGGAAGGTTCAAGTAAGGGTATTCGCGTGAACGCTATATGCCCGGGGTTCATCCAAACGCCGATGCTACTCGAGAACGCAACGGATGAAGGCAAACAAGCGCGACGAGTCATGACCCCGATGGGGCGTCTAGGTGAAGCGTTGGAGATCGCCCAACTCGTCGCGTGGTTACTTTCGTCTGAATCCTCGTTCATCGCCGGGGCATGCATCCCGGCAGATGGCGGCCTCAGCATTGGCGGCAACCGGTAGTGGCGACGCTGGAACCGGCGGCGCATCAACGCCCCAATCGCGAGTTCCGCAGCGAATGCCTGGGCGCAGAGTAGCCGGACAGCCACTTGTACGTGACGGACAATCTGCCCCCGTTGAGCCATGCCACCTCGACACACTGCCCGCTGTCTTCGCTGTAGCTGCTCTTGAATCAGTTCACCCCGGATAGGTCAGCGTTCATCACGCTCCTGCTCCTTCGCTACCTGCCGCAAGAGGTTTCGGTTTTCCATCGCACCCAGACATGCATCCCGGATGAGCGAGCATCGCACCGAGGTGGACGGCTGGCAGGCGATCTGGCGGCACGATCACCATTGCATTCGAATAATTCTGGTATGCAACATATTCGAATCGAAACCGCTGGTGAGTCTTCGTAGCCGTCTGTGCTGTGGACGGGCCTCTCGGCAGTGGGTAGGGCCGCCAACCAACGGTTACTGATCCATTAGGAGTACAGTCCTTAGGGGTATGATCCTAACGTTAAACGGGGGGTATTTCGGATGACGACGAAGCCGGAGCGCTTGTTCGACCGCGTTGCGGAGTGGGACGGCCTGGTGGCTTTCGCGTCGGGGAAGACGCAGACGGCGCGGCTGGGAATTGTCAGTGGTCGGCGGCGAATGGGGAAGACCTATCTGCTGCGGGCGTTGGTTGAGCGGGTCGGGGGTTTCTACTTCGGCGCGACGACGGCAACGGCCGGGGAGTCGTTGCGGCAGTTCGGGGCGGCATTGGCCGAGTTCGCCGGGGCGGAGGTGCCGATTGTGTTCGATAGCTGGGACCATGCGGTTACCTACCTGTTCGGTCTAGCCGCGCGTGAGCACGCCGACAAACCGTTGCTGGTGGTGATCGATGAGTTTCCGTACCTGGTGAAGGCGGTTCCCGAGCTTCCGTCTTTGGTGCAGCGGGAGATTGATCGGTATCAGGTCGAGCCGAGTGGTACTCGGCTGCTGCTGTGCGGGTCGGCGATGTCGGTGATGGGTGGGCTGCTGGCCAGCAATGCGCCGCTGCGAGGGCGCGCTCAGATGGAGATGGTGGTCCGCCCATTCGGCTATCGCGACGCCGCGGCGTTCTGGGGGGTAGAGAAGGATCCTGCGTTAGCGGTGCGACTGCATGCCGTGCTGGGTGGAACTCCTGCGTACAGACGGCAATTTTTGGCCGATGACGTCCCTATCTCGCTGACCGACTTCGACCCGTGGTTGTCTCGGACAGTGCTGTCGCCGTTGAGTCCGCTGTTCCGGGAGGCGCGTTATCTATTGGCCGAGGAGGCCGAGATTCGCGACACCGCGCTATACCATTCGGTACTGGCCGCGGTCGCGCAGGGCAGCAACACTCGTGGCGGTATTGCTAGCTACATCGGCCGAAAGGCGGTGGATATCTCGCACCCACTCACCGTGCTGGAGGACTGTCACCTGTTGGTGCGCGAGCAAGACGTGTTCCGGGCGGGGAAGTCCGTGTACCGAATCACCGAACCGCTGATCAACTTCTACGAAGCTGTCATGCGTCCATCGTGGGCGCGGCTGGAAAGTGGCCAGGCGCAACAGGTGTGGGCGCGGTCGAAGGAGCGGTTCACAGCGCAGGTCGCTGGGCCGCACTTCGAGGCAATGTGCCGGGAATTCATGCTCGGCGACGGCATTGAAATGCTTGACTCGGATGCTGGATTCGGTGAGATCGGCTGCGGGATCGTCACCGATTCGGCTGCTCGCAAGCAGATTCAGATCGACGTAGCGGTTATGCAGTCGGGCGATGGTGGGCATAAGGCCGCAGTGTCGATGATCGGTGAGGCGAAGTGGGGTGCGACCATGGGCCTCAACCATCTGGATCGACTTGTCCGCGCACGAGAGTTGTTGGCCGGTAACGGGTTGGATGCATCGAATTGTCGCCTGGTGTGTTTCAGCGGCGCCGGATTCAGTGACGCGCTTCGTGATCGCGCTGACCAGGACGCGAACGTGGTGCTCGTCGGACTCGCTCAGCTGTACGGCCGACATGAGGTAGGCGATCGGGGCTGACGAAATGGCATAATACGCGAAAACCGAATAGATCGGATCGACACGCGGCGAGAGCTTCGTCGTCAGCATTACCGGGGTGGGGGTTCGAGGCGGGGCGTGGGCGTCGGTCACGGTGCCGTCGTCCGCTAGGTCTCGAGTCGTAGCGAGTACCGCACGGCCGGTCGGCCCGCACCGCTGGCGACGGTGCCGACCGGTTGGGCGAGCCCCGCGCGCTCTAGTTGCTTCAAAGTCCTACGGGCGGAACGGGGTTCGATACCCAGCGAGGTAGCTATCGCGGCGGCGGTCACCTCGTTGTCCGGGTGAGCGGCCGCGGCTGCCTCGAGTCGCACGAGGGTCGCGTGGGACAGGCCGGCTCGCCTGGCGGCGACATGCAGGCTCACCCGCTCGTCCTTGCCGCGCTCACCGCCCGCCGTCTCGGTGATAACGAAGTCACGGCCCTGTCCCACCGAGACGACCGCCGCGAACGGCCCTGCGGTGCGGCAACGGTCGACGGCGCGACGGGCGAGGGCCTCCGCGTCCGCGGCCGAGCGCCCGACCCCGAGCCCGATGCGTACCTGGGTGTGGCGTTCGGACAGCTGCTCGAGCAGGGGCATCACCGTCCAGTCGCAGGTGTGCTGAGCCAACACGCCGCGGGTGCTCACCAGTACGTAGCTCGACGGCCCGGTGGGAAAGACGCTGCCCGCGATCGAGCGAACGTCATCGGCGAGGGCGTCGTCCGGTTCCGGCAGCTCGATCATCCCGAGAACCACCTGCGCGTCGGACGAAATGCGCCCGGCCAGCTCCATTGTGACCGTCTCGAGCGTGGTGCGGACCGAGGCGATCGCCGGGGCGAGGCGAATCGTGTCGACGTCCTCGCGGATCAGCTCGTACACCGATCGGACACACGTGATCGCCACCGCGCCGGGGTGCGTACGCGCGTATTCGCGATGGAATTCGGCTAGGCGCTGCGCGTCGATTCCATTGCGGTACTCCATCGTTGCGATGTCGCCGGTCGCGATGCCGACGTGGGTGAGGCTCTCGACGACGAGGGATCGTGCGAGGGTGTCTATCGAGATGTGAGCGGGGTCGTAGCCGGCGGACATCAACTCCACAAGCGCGCCGTACAGGGTCGCCCCGGTGTAGTCGATGTATGCGGCCGGCTTGGAGATCACGCCCGCGGACTGAGCCAGCGTGTAGGGAATGACGCCGGTGAAAAGCAGTGCGTCGACATCGGGGTTCGCGGCGATGACCTCGACGGCCTGTGCTTCGTTGCGGTAGGCCAGCGCGACGATGAGATGGTCGGCGAACGTGACGGCCGCGACGCGTTTGACCAACGACACCAGGTCCGACGGCCCGACCACGCCGATCCGATACGTGTGTTCAGCATTCGACGACATTGACTGCCAGTCCCCCCAACGATGTTTCCTTGTACTTCGACTGCATGTCCGCTCCGGTGTCGCGCATGGTCTTGATAACAGTGTCCAGGCTGACGCGATGGTTCCCATCACCGGCCAGGGCGATTCGCGCCGCGTTGATGGCTTTTACCGCGCCGACCGCATTGCGCTCGATACAGGGGATTTGCACGAATCCGCCGACCGGGTCGCAGGTCAATCCGAGATTGTGCTCCATAGCGATTTCGGCGGCGTTCGCCACCTGAGCGGGTGTGCCGCCGAGAAGTTCGCAGAGGGCACCGGCGGCCATCGAGCATGCGGACCCGACCTCGCCCTGGCAGCCGACCTCGGCGCCCGAGATGGACGCGTTGCCCTTGTACAGCGCCCCGATCGCCGCCGCGGTGAGCAGGAAGCGCCGGACCCCTGCGGCGTCCGCGCCGGGAACGAAACGGTCGTAGTAGTGGAGTACAGCCGGAATGATGCCGGCGGCGCCGTTTGTCGGAGCGGTGACGACGCGACCGCCCGCGGCGTTCTCTTCGTTGACAGCCATGGCGAAGGCATTGACCCAGTCCAGCTGATGCAGTGGATCCGGTTGTCGGCCAATGGCTTCGAGCCGCCGCCGAAGGTTCGGGGCGCGGCGCCGCACGGCCAGTGTTCCGGGCAGCTGGCCGTCGGTGTGCAGCCCCGCGTGCACGCTTTCCCGCATAGCCGCCCAGATTCGGTCGAGACCGGCACCGACATCTGTCCCCGGTCGCAGAGTCTGCTCGTTCGCGAGTACGAGGTCGCTGACGGCGAGACCGGTTTCGGCGGTGCGAGCGAATAACTCGTCGCCGGAACGGAATGGATGGGGGACCGCGACGATGTCGGCGTGACCGGGTGAATCACAGTCCTGGGTGACGAACCCGCCGCCGATCGAGTAGTAGGTCCGTTCCCACCGAGACCCGTCCTCTAGGTCTGCCGATAGCACCATGGCGTTGGGATGTCCGGGCAGTCGGGTGGCCCCGTCCAGCACGAGGTCGGTGTCTTCGAACGGAATTCGGTGCCGCCCAGCGAGATTGATCGACATAGTGTCGGCGACCGAACGCTGCCATCGCGCCAATGATCGCGGGTCGACGGTTTCGGGATCGGCGCCGAGTAGCCCGGCGATCACGGCACGATCCGACCCGTGTCCGCGCCCGGTCGCGCCGAGCGAGCCGCAGAGTAGGGCTCGCACCCGCGTCACGTGCGCGAGTGTGCCGGTTTCGTCGAGCTCGGCGGTGAACATGCGCGCGGCGCGCATCGGGCCGACGGTATGCGAGCTAGACGGGCCGATGCCGACCGAGAACAGGTCGAACACGCTGACGGTCACGGCTTCGGGTCCTTTCCTATTGTGCTTGACACCACACCAAAGCATTATTACGGTCCAGACCGAAATAGTCCAACAGGAGAAGGGCCGGTTGATGTTCACGAATGAGAAGGAGCTCGAGCGAGAGCTCAGTCGGCCGAGTGCGGGCCTTGTCGCCGATGCGGCGTCGTGGCAAAACGACGTGATTGTGCTGGGTGCGGGCGGAAAAATCGGATCGGGTGTGGCAACGATGGCCCGGCGCGCGCTCGATGAGGCCGATCGCGACGACGTGCGAGTGCTGGCCGTCTCGCGCTGGTCGGACGTCGAGGCCCGCGCCAGGTTGGATGCCACCGGGGTAGAAACGGTCATAGCCGATTTATCAGATCCGACGGCGGTGGACCAGCTGCCCGACGCCGGGAACGTGGTGTTTCTGGTCGGTGCCAAGTTCGGCACGGCGACCAATACCGACGAGGCATGGATGACCAACACCGTCCTGCCCGCCTACGTCGCGCGGCGATATGCGACCGCGCGGATCTCGGCGCTGTCGACCGGCAATGTCTACCCGCTGTCCGAGCCGGTGACCGGCGGACCTGTCGAGACGGACGAGACCGGCCCGATCGGTGAATACGCCATCACGTGCCGGGGTCGCGAACAGGTCTTCACCCACGGTGCGCGGACTCGGGGGACTCAGGTGGCGTTGATCCGGCTGAACTATGCCTGCGAGCCCCGCTACGGTGTCGTCGCGGATATCGCGCGTCGCGTCCACGACGGCGAACCGGTCGACCTGTCGATCGGCGCGGTCAACGTGGTGTGGCAGCGCTACACCAATGAGGTCGTCCTGCGCTCGCTCGGACATGCGGACACCGCGCCCTTCCTGCTCAATCTCACCGGGCCGGAGACCGCGTCGGTTCGAACCATCGCCAGCCAATTGGGGCAGCGGCTCGGGGTCGAACCGAACTTCACCGGCGCCGCGGGGGCCACGAGCCTGCTCAACAACGCTTCGAAATGTCACGCGCTGTTCGGCTACCCGGATCGCACAATCGGGCAACTGATCGACATGCAGGCCGAGTGGATCCGCGCGGGCGGCATGTTGTGGAACAAGCCGACCAAGTTCGAGCGCCGGGACGGAAAATTCTGATGACACAGGGACTTTCGGCGGCGAAGGCCGCGCTGCTGCGTGATGGCACAGTGATTCCCGCGCATCCGCTCGCACTCGATGCGGATCGTCGATTCGACGAAAGACGGCAGCGAGCGCTAACGCGGTATTACATCGACGCGGGTGTCGGCGGTGTGGCAGTCGGCGTGCACACAACTCAATTCGAGATCCGCAGGCCCGAAATCGGCCTGCTGCGGCCGGTGCTCGAACTGGCCGCCCAGGAGTTCGACGCTCGCGTCGGGGATCGTCCGTTCCTGCGTATAGCGGGTGTGGCCGGACCGGCCGCGCAGGCGGTCGCCGAGGCGGAGCTGGCCCGTGACCTGGGCTATGACGCGGTGCTCGTCTCCCCGGGCGGACTCTCCGAGCACGACCTCGACTATTTGCTCGATAGGTCAGCTGCCGTCGGCGAGGTGCTTCCCGTGATCGGGTTCTACTTGCAGGAGGCCGTCGGTGGCCGGTACCTCCCGAGTGATTACTGGCGTCGGCTCGCGGACCAGGACTCCACGGTCGCGGTCAAGGCCGCCCCGTTCGACCGTTACCGGACACTCGAGCTGGTGCAAGGCATCGTCGACTCCGACCGGGGCGAGCAGGTCGCGCTATACACCGGAAACGACGACAACATCGTCACCGACCTGCTCACCCCATTCGTGCTGCGCGGCCGATCTGGGCCGGTGACCAGGAGGTTCGTCGGTGGCCTGCTCGGACATTGGGCGGTGTGGACGCGGTGCGCGGTTCACCTGCACGAACTTGTCCGGAAGGCATGGGCGGGGGACGAGGCCGCGCGGGTCGCGGCCTTGTCGATGACCGCGGGCGTCACCGATGCCAACGCCGCGGTCTTCGATGTCCGCAATGATTTCGCCGGCGTGATCGCGGGCGTGCACGAGGTACTTCGCCGCCAGGGCCTGCTCGAAGGGACCTGGTGTATCGACCCCGCCGAGGGCCTCTCGGTTGGCCAGGCGGACGAACTCACCAGAATGGTCCACGCGTACGAGTGGCTGCGCGAGGAGGACGGTTTCATCGCCGCAAGGCTCGAAGGATGGTTGTCATGAGCTCAACAGCGGTCACCACGACCGACGGCCCGGTGGACGGGGCGAAGGCGAAGCGCGCCAGAAAAGCGGTGTTCGGCGCGTGGTTGGGGTTCTATGTCGACCTGTTCGACATCTATCTGCCGGTTATCGTGCTCGCGCCCGCGTCGGTGTACTTCCAGGCCACCGGGGCGTCCACGGGGACAATCGCCCTGATCAATGGTTCGGTGTTCGCCGCGACGCTGGTGGGACGACCGCTTGGGGCGATGCTCTTCGGCCACCTTGCCGATAAATTCGGCAGGCGCCGGGTCACGGTGATATCGGTGTCCGGATTCGGTGTGACGACCATGGCCATCGGTCTGCTGCCCGGCTACCAGCAGATCGGCATCTTGGCCGTGATCCTCCTGATCGTGCTGCGATTCGTCGACGGCGTGTTCCTCGGCGGCGAGTACACCTCGGCCACTCCGACGGCACTCGAGCAGAGCGCGAAGGGGCGTCGCGGTCTGAACGGCGCGATCATATCGACGGGGTTCCCCCTCGCGTATTGCTCGATCGCGTTGATCACGCTCGGTCTGTTGCAGATCATGCCCGCACAGGGCATCGACTCGGCATACGTCCAATGGGGTTGGCGCATACCATTTTTCATCGGAGCTGTGTTGTCGGTGGGCTTCGCCATCTGGTATTCGCGCAATGTCGAGGACAGCAGCGAATGGCAGCATTCGGAGAAGGTGAAGACGCCGCTGCTCGAGCTGTTCAAGGGCCGCTCCGGCCGCGACTTCCTACAGGTGTTCGTGCTCACCACCGGGCTGTGGTTCACCAGCTACATGTTGACCACGGTGCTGCCCGGTCTGATGAAGAGCGAGGCGAAACTCAGCCCGAACTCCACCACGCTCGCTCTGGTGATCGCGAACGCGATTGTGGTGGCCGTCTATATGGGCAGCGGACTGCTCTCACAGAAGGTCGGGCGTCGACCGATGCTGATGGTGGGCGGGCTGCTGTGCGTGTTCGTCGCGCCGATCCCGTACACCCTCATCGCGTCGGGCAACGTGCGGACGTTCGGAGCCGTACTCGCCCTGCTCATTTCGGTGACGGTGCTGATCAGTGTCCCGTGGGGCTGCCTGACGACCTACCTCACCGAGCGCTTCACACTCGGCGTCCGGGCCTCGGGTTACGGTCTGGGCTACTCGCTCGGCATGGTCATCCCGGCGTTCTACGCCTACATCCAGAGCGGATTGTCGACGTTCATGCCGCTGCCGTACACCGCGGTTGTGTTGCTGTGCTTCGGTGGACTGCTCACGGTGCTCGGCGCGGTACTCAGTCCCGAGACGCGCGACGTCGATATGAACTGACCCGATACGACCCGAAGGAGCCTCGCATGCGGATCGGTTTCGCCGGAGTGGCCCATTCTCACCCGTTCAGCGACGCACGCAATGCGCGAGCACTCGGCGTCGAAGAGCTGGCGGTCTGGGATCCCGATGACCGCCTCCGGCGCGGCCGGTTCGTCCACGAGTGGTGCGCGGTCGAGCACGATTCCCTGGCGGGCCTGCTGGACTGGCGACCCGACGTGGTGATCGTGACACCGCGCCCGCATCGCGTCGCAACGGTGGTGGCCTCGGTACTCGACCACGGTGGTGTGTGCTTTCTCAACAAGGTTCCGGCGGCGAACCCGGCCGGGCTCGCCGACCTCGACTCGGCGATCGGCGACCGTACCGAACGATTTCTCACCGCGTCGGTGCTGCGGTTCGCCCCGGCTGTGCGCGCGTTGGCGGCGGACCTCGATGGCCTCGAGCCGATCGCGGCTCACGTGTCGGTAAGGCACGGCATCGACGCATTCACCACCCCCGAGCGGCGATGGCAGGACGACCCGAATGACGGTGGGGGGACAGCGATTTCGATGGGATTGCATGCCTGGGAGATGCTGGACGCAATCCTCGACCGCGCGATGACTCCGCTCGGCGGGGTGACCGCTCGGCTACCGGATTCCCGCACGATCTCGGAGAACACCGCCGCCTTCCACGCGGTCACCGCCGATGGGGTGCCCGTCACCGTCGACGTTGTCGGGGCGGGCAGCGGCGAGAGCTATGAGGTGACCGTGCACACCGAGTCGGACGTGCACCGCATGACATTGGACGGGGCCGATCACTATCGGACTCTCGGATACCTGGACTGCCTGCGCGCGGTGCTGGCGATGGCCGACGGCGCGCCGGCCCCGGTGACGTGGCCGCGCAGCCGCGCCATAATCGAGACCACCCTGTCGGCCGCTCAACTCGCGCGCGTGGGCAACTGAGCGATCGATAGCCGATGCAGCATGTCCAGAACACGGTCTCGTTCATCCGATGGAAGCGGCGGCGCGTACGGATCGGTCAGCATGTCCTCGGGCAACAGACCCTGCTCGCCCGCGACCCAGGTCATCCGCTGCACGTACCCGTCGAAAGGGGCCCGGAAGGTCGCCGCGGCGAACTCGTCGAGCCTGCGGGTGGCGTCGAGGAACGCGGGCAGGTTGTCACCGGCGAACGCATCGAGCACCGCGCGCGTCAATGGGACCGCGGCGGCACCGATGCCAACCAATGCCGCCTCGGCGCCCCAGGTCAGGGAGGCGCCGAACATGCGATCCTCGCCGGTTATGGCGAGTTTGCCGCGCTCGCGAACCAATGCGATCCGGTCCTGGCAGGCGATTGCGTCCGACAGCCGGGCGAGCTTCACAGCTGCCACCGCAGGGTGGTCCACCATGGTGGCGAACGTCGCGTCCGAGTACGGCGCGGTATACAAATCGAAGCCGATCAGTGGGAGTCCGCCGCTGTCCCACAGCCGGTCGAGGTGTCGCATAACGGCATTCGTGTCGCCGGGCGCGGGAAACACCAGCACGGCGTCGGCGCCCGCCGCGGCGGCGAGCCTGACCTCGTCAGGGCTGTTGACCCCGACGACCACCGACGGGCACACCTGCCGTGCGATCCGGATCAGTTCGGTGCGCACAGCGGCAGGCAGGTGCGGGCCGCGGCCGGTATGCACGGCAATCGCCAACCCGTCCGCACCTGTGGCGGTGAGAGCAGCGAAGTAGCCCAGCGCGAACTCCGGGCGCGCGGTTCCGGATGCGTCGAACGGAGTGGCCGGAGCCGCGTAAAGGCGACCACCCGCGGCGCGTGCCCACTCTTCTGCCGCCGCATACCACTGCATGCCGCCACCCTATCCACCCCGAACGGTCGCCGCAGACCGTCCCCCGAACCCGAGGAGTTTCAATGACCGACTCGACCAACGACCTGATCCGGCTGCGGCGGGAGTTGCACCGCCGACCGGAGGTTGGGCTGCGGCTGCCGTGGACGCAGTCCCGGATACTGCGCGCGCTCGACGGGCTCGGCCTCGAGATCTCGCTCGGGCACTCGACAACCTCGATCACCGCGGTACTGCGCGGCGGGGCGGTTCGCGGCGCCGACCGGCCGACCGTGCTGATCCGGTCCGACATGGACGCACTACCCGTCGTCGAGGACAGCGGGCTCGACTTCGCGGCAACGAACGGCGCCATGCACGCCTGCGGCCACGACCTGCACATGGCAATTCTCGTCGGTGCCGCCCACCGCCTCGCTGCCCGGCGTGATGACCTGCCCGGCGACGTGGTCTTCGTCTTCCAACCCGGCGAAGAGAACTGGGGTGGCGCGCTCGCGATGCTGGCCGAGGGCGTGCTCGACGCGTCCGGTCGCAGGGCGGACGCCGCGCTGGGACTGCACGTGTTCTCCTACGACCTGCCATCCGGCGTATTCGGTATGCGTCGCGGGCCGATCATGTCCGCCTCGAACACCTTCACCGTCCGTTTCGACGGCAAGGGCGGTCACGGTTCCGCGCCACAGACCGCCCGGGACCCGATAGTCGCCGCCGCCGAATTCGTCACCGCACTGCAGGTCGCGGTGACACGGACCTTCAGCATGTTCGAATCGGTCGTGGTGACCGTCGGTCACATCGAAGGCGGCCACAGTGGCAACGTCATTCCCGACACCGCGCACGTCAGCGGCACCGCACGGGCCTTCACCACGCAGAACTCGGCGCGACTACGCCGCCTCGTCCAGCGCGTCGCCGACGGTATTGCCGCGACCCATGATGTCACCGCCGCGGTGGAACTGGAGGAGGTCGCGATTCCCACCGTCAGCACGGATACCGAAGCGGACTTCGCAATGTGCACGGCCCGCGACCTTTTCGGTCCCGAAGCGGTTCGACTCATGGACCAACCCTTCACCGCATCCGAAGACTTCTCCTGGTTCCTCGACAAAGTCCCCGGCGCCTTCGTGCTACTCGGGGCCTGCACTCCGGGTCAGGATCCGGCCGCGGCCCCGTCCAACCATTCACCGTGTGCCACCTTCGACGACGGGGTCCTCGAGATGGGTGTGGAATTCGAAACGCAGTGGGCGCTAGGTCGATTGCAAGCCCTCGCGATCACCGAGCCACGTTCGGCGTAATGATGATTTCTTCGATCGGGTCATTGCGGTGGATGCTGGTGCGGAGGTAGACACCGGGGTCGGAATCAGTGCCTCGGCCCGTAGATCGGTTGGTGCTCGGGGATTGTGGTTGCGTCCACGCGTAATTCGATCCGGAATCGATGGATCAGGCGCGAATCACCTCTTCCCACAGAGATTCCTCACTCGGCATCAGTCGAGTCAGGGTGTCGCTGTAGGTCATGACCAGTCTCGAACGAGCTCGCGACGCGCTGACGTACAGTAACCGTGCTTCCCGTGCACACGCCTCATCATGGCCGAACGAGGCCAGCGCGGATGGTAACGGGATTCGATCGTCGTTGAGGAACGGCAGCACGACGACGTCGAATTCCAACCCTTTGCCGGAATGATAAGGGCCGGAGTAGATTCCGGGCTCCTGGTGCCAGCTATCCATTCCAGTCTTCAATTCGGTGTACCGGAGACCGGCAACAGCCCGGGTAGCCTCACCCCACGTTCGGCACAACACCGCTACCGATTGATCGCGCGCGAGATCGGCGACAAGCCGCCGCACCGTTTTCGCCTCATGGGTGAGGTCCTGACAACGGATGAGGGTCGGTGAGACGCCTTCGAGGACCGCCTGGCCGGGAACGACGAGGTCCTCGTCATCGGAGGCCATGTATTTCGACTGCGCTATTGCAGTCATGAGCCGTGCGATCGGAATGGTGTTGCGATAGTTGTCGACGAAGCGTTCCACCGGCCGTCCGTCGAGGCGAAGTCCGGCCGCACGCCATGACAGTCCCTGCCCATAGATGGCCTGGTGGTAGTCGCCGAAGAAAGTGACCGACCCGCCCGGCCGAGCCGCCGCGGCCACTGTGCGGATCATTTCCGGTGTCAGGTCTTGGCCTTCGTCGATCAAGATATGCCGATACTGGCGGGTGGTGGTATCGGATTTCTGCGTCTCGCGGACGGCCGAAGCGATGTCGATCCAGTCGAACCGCCGCCCACGGTGGCGACGAATGTTTCGATACAGCTCCAGAACTCGCCAGACCTGGCTACGCGGAATGCCGGTCCGCAGTTGTGTCTGCCGCCCCCGTCTTCGGATCGTTTGATAGCTGTGTTCGTCCGGTAGTCCCATCCCGGCGATCCACTGCAATTCATCGACGAACCAGCCGATATCGCGTCGTAGCGTCGGTGACAGCGGATCCTCGCGACGAAGCCGGCCGACCGCCTGATCGACATACAGTCGGCAGTCTTTGCCGTTGGCGATATCGTCGCTCGGCTCGAGCACGCGGCGGCTCAGAAGATAGTTTCGAGCGAACGCGGAGTAGGTCTCGATCGTCAGATTGGGGATGTTCGAGCCGGGTGACACGTCCCGAACATGCCTGCTGACAAGGTATTTCAGGTAGGTGATCAGTGCGTTGTTATAGGTGAGTAGCAGCGTCGGACCGCTATTCGCGGTGTCCGGGTCGGCGAGATGGACCGCGCGTGCAACGGCCATTGTGCTTTTCCCGGTACCGGCTGTGCCGAGGACGACGTTGTCGCGATCGGAGGCCAAGTGGATCGCACGGGTTTGCTTGCCGACCAGTTCACGTAATGGACTCAACTCAACCCCTGCTTTGAACCGATGATCACCGAACAGCTACCGAAAGAGGCCGGACTCGACGTGAAAAGTTCGGCTGTGACTGTGGTTTCGATAGCGGGTGCGTCATCGGTGGCGAGCACTCCGTCGCCCCCACTCATTGCCAATATCCGCCATCGGCAGTTCCCCCCGGTGTTCAGCACGACACATGCCGCTGAATCAACGGTAGCGGACACCGAGGGACTATGTAAGACGAAATTCAAACCAGGACAGCATATTTGGATGTCGGGGTCCCGATGCGACGATCGGCGTGCTGCGAGGTTGCCGGTATGCCCGCAAGGCGATGAGGCCGACGGCCGCGCGAATGTGGCCGGGTGCGACCTAGGTGCGGTTTTTCGCGGGCCGGTTCGATGCCGCGCGGCGCTCGGCTTGCTGCGCCCTGATGCGTTCGTTCTCCTTCAGCACCGCGGCGTAGCTTTCGCGTTCGCGAATCAGCCACTCCGGGGGGTCGGCGAGCAGGTCGGCGATTTCATGGGTGGTGAGGAAATCGGAGACCTCGGCGCGGGCCAGGCCGGTGTTGGAGACGCCGAGCTTGCGGGCGACGACGTCGCGCGGGAACGGGCCGGTGCGGCGGAGTTCGATCAGCCATTCCGGGGGATTGGTGCGCAGATCTTCGAGATCGGCGCGTGAGATCGGCGAGTTCCGGAATTCCTCGGGGGCTGCCGGAAGGTAGATGCCGAGCTTGTTCGCCGCGGTCAGCGGCTTCATGGTCTGCGGTTTCTTGTCCGGGCTCACCGATACAGACTATCTGGCCCGACTGGGGTTCCTGACCACCCCGTCGAGCGTCGGCACCCGTGCGCACGCCGACACCGCCGGGCAATACGCTTTCTGGAATGAACCCCGAGTCCATCGACGTGACGCGGCTGCGCTGGTTTGTCGCGGTAGCCGAGGAACTGCATTTCGCGCGCGCGGCGAAATCGCTGCATATTTCGCGCCAGAAGCTGAGCCACACGGTCATCGATCTGGAGAACGAGCTCGGGACCAAACTCTTTGTGCCGGGCGCCCAGCCGACCCAATTGACCGACGACGGCGTGGAACTGCTGCGCGCGGCCCGCGAACTGATCGCTCGCGCGGACGCCGCGAGCGACCCGGTGCCCATAGGGGAGATCACACTGCGGGTCGGTTTCGTGCCGGGCGTCACCGTGTCCAAATGGACGAGGATCTGGGGCGAGCGGTTCCCCGAGACCCCGCTCGAAGTCGTCCCCATCCCGATGGTCGAACAGCTCGCGGCGCTGCGGGGTGGACTCGTCGACGCCTGTTTCGTCCGGCTGCCGATCGATCGGGACGGCCTGAGCATGATCCCGCTCTACCGTGAGCTGCCGGTGGTCGTGGTGCCGAAAGATCACCCGATCGCGGCGTTCGAGCAGGTCAGCACCGCGGAGCTGGCGGATGAGCGGATACAGGATTCCTCCGACATCGATGCCATCGCGGGAGCTATAGAACTGGTCGCCGCGGGGGTCGGGGTCACCATCGTGCCGCATTCGATCGCTCGTCTACATGCCCGACGTGATCTGGTCTATCGCACGGTCACCGATGTCCCCGACACCGAGATCGCATTGGCCTGGCCGACTGACCTGACCACCACCCTGGTCGAAGAATTCGTCGGTGTCGTACGCGGCCGCTCGGAACGCAGCTCACGATCACCGGCGGCCCGGACCCCATCCGTCCAGCAGCAGTCGAAGAAGGTCCAGGCCAAACGGGCCGGCGGCGGCCGACCCGGCCCAGGAAAGAAGCAGGCAAAGCGGCGGGGACGCTGAATCCCGCCGCGATCGTTACGTGACTAGCGCGGCTTGCGACGCTGGATCGAGTCGCGAATGAGGATGCCCGCGATGGCAAGCGCGAAGCCGATCAGGAAAATGTCCTCGACCTTGCCCTTGTGGTTGCCGATCGTCATGGCCACGAGGATGACCGCGACGACCCAGCCCGCGATTTGGAAGGTCCGGCGGGACTCCCCGCTCCAACCCCAAGCTGCGGACGGAACCTCAGCGGCGGTGTCCACCGGGATGAGGACGCCCCTGTCACTGTCGGTGGTTTCGAGTTCCGTGGCGGCCACGATCGCTCCTCAGCTGGTGGGTCGATTACTTATCGATATCGTGGCATACGACCGGTTGTCGTAGCCAGCAGGGCCGCATTTGAATCGGTTGCGCGGGGCTACCGCATGGGGGCGCGTCGCTCGACTCGCTGCCACAATGGGGCCGTGTCCGACATTGTGAGAGTCCTACTGCTCGGCAGCACCGGTTCCATCGGGACCCAAGCGCTCGAGGTGATCGCGGCCAACCCGGACAAGTTCGAGGTGGTCGGGTTGGCGGCCCGAGGCGGTAATACCGAACTGCTCGCCGCGCAGATCGCCGCGACCGGAACGCGCAATGTCGCCGTCGCCGATCCCGCCGCGGCCGAGCAGCTCGGCCTCGGCCTCGGCGGCCCCGGCGCGGTAACCGAGCTCGTGCGACACACCGAGGCCGATGTCGTGCTCAACGCGTTGGTCGGTTCGCTTGGTTTGGAGCCGACGCTGGCCACGCTGCAGTCTGGCACTCGACTGGCGCTGGCCAACAAGGAATCGCTCGTCGCGGGCGGTTCGCTGGTGACGAGGGCGGCGGCGCCCGGCCAGATCGTGCCGGTCGATTCGGAGCATTCGGCGCTGGCGCAATGCCTACGCGGTGGGCGGGCGGAAGAGGTCGATCGCCTGGTATTGACCGCCTCTGGCGGACCATTCCGTGGCTGGAGCGCCGACATGCTGGAATCGGTGAATCCCGCTGAGGCGAAAGCACATCCGACGTGGTCGATGGGGCTGATGAACACCCTGAATTCGGCGTCTCTGGTGAACAAGGGCCTGGAATTGATCGAAACGCACCTGCTGTTCGGCATTCCCTACGACCGCATCGACGTCACCGTGCACCCGCAATCGATCGTGCATTCCATGGTCACCTTCACCGACGGCTCAACTCTCGCGCAGGCCAGCCCGCCCGATATGAAGCTACCCATCGCGCTGGCCCTCGGCTGGCCGGACCGGGTACCGGGCGCCGCGGCGGCCTGCGATTTCGGCACCGCCTCGACCTGGGAGTTCGAACCGCTCGACAGTTCGGTGTTCCCGGCCGTGGAGCTGGCCAGGCAGGCAGGTCAGGCCGGCGGCTGTGTCACCGCGGTCTACAACGCCGCCAATGAGATTGCCGTGCAAGCGTTCCTGGACGGCGCCATTCGATTTCCGCAGATCGTGCGCACCGTCGCCCGCACGGTCGAGGCCGCCGACCGGTGGCGCGCCGAACCGGAGACCCTCGACGAGGTGCTGACCGCCGACAGCTGGGCGCGCGAATATGCCCGCGGCCTAGTCGTCGGATGAGGGCGGCCGCGACGCGGACGACGGTCGTCATCGGCGCACCTTCGACGGGATCGGGCGCGCCGTGTGAGGGCGGCCTGGCAGACTGAGCCGCGAGCACCGGACCACGTCCGGTTACTGTGGTCGGGGTGCTCGCGGCCAAGACGGCTGCGTGTGTGCGGCGGCCACTGGTCGCATATGTATCGAGGCGAGCTGCGCAATGCAGGAGGGCTGTCAAGCTAATGGTGTTCGCGTTGGGGTTCGTGCTGTTCGCCCTGTGCATCACGATCTCGGTCGCGCTGCACGAATGCGGGCACATGTGGGCTGCTCAGGCAACCGGCATGAAGGTGCGCCGCTACTTCGTCGGCTTCGGCCCCAAGGTGTTTTCTTTTCAGCGCGGTGAGACCGAATACGGACTCAAGGCGCTGCCGCTGGGCGGCTTCTGCGATATCGCGGGCATGACGGCGCTTGATGAGATCGAGCCGGAGGACCTCGACCGGGCGATGTACCGGCAGGCCACGTGGAAGCGCCTGGTCGTCATGGTCGGCGGGATCGCGATGAACTTCCTACTCGGCTTCATTCTCGTTGTCATTCTCGCGATCGGCTGGGGCCTGCCGCGCTTCGATCAGCCGCCGGCGACGGCGCTGGGCAAGATGAGCTGCGTCGCGCAGCAGAATGAGGACGGCACGCTACAGCCGTGCACCGGCATCGGTCCGGCGCAACAGGCCGGTCTGCGATCCGGCGATGTGGTGACGGCGGTCAACGGTACGAAGGTGGAGACCTGGGCGGAGTTCCAGTCCGCGACCCAGAAGCAGACCGGGGCCTTCGAGTACACGATCGACCGGGACGGGCAGACCCTCACCATTCCGGTGACCCCGCAGCGCGTCACGCGTTACCCATCCGATGGCGGGCCGGGCCGTGAGGTCAGTGCCGTCGGCGTCGGCTCCGAGTACTACGAGCCGGTGAAGTACAACGTGCTGGCGGCCATCCCGGCGTCGGGCGCGTTCACCGGCGACATGTTCGTGCGCACCATGCAGTCGCTCGCGCAGATGCCGCAGAAGGTGTCCGCACTGTGGACGGCCGTGACGGGCGGCGAGCGCGACCCCGAAACCCCGGTCAGCGTCTACGGAGCCAGTAAGATCGGCGGCGAAACCGCCGAGCGCGGCCTCTGGGGCGTGTTCATCCTGGTGCTGGCCAGCCTGAACTTCTTCCTCGGCGCCTTCAATATCCTGCCGCTGTTACCGCTGGACGGCGGTCATATCGCGGTCGTAATCTACGAGAAGATCCGCAACACCATCCGTGGTTGGAAGGGGCTCGCGCCCGGTGCGCCGGTTGACTATCTGAAATTGTTACCCGTGACCTATCTGGCGGTGGTGATCGGCGGCGCGTACATGGTCCTCACGCTGGCCGCTGACATCATCAACCCCATCAAGTTGTTCCCCTGACCTAGATCCGCCGGTATCTTTCCGCGGCTGCCTCGACGCGGTACCCTGTCGCGGGCATTGGGGATCCACCATGTCATGGTCGTCACAGGGTGAGTGGCTACCGCGCGACTAAACTCGGTAAGCGAACGGCTCACCAAAACGCAGGAAAGTAGGCAGCCGGAAGTGACCAGCACAATCGGATTGGGGATGCCGACCGCGCCCGCGGCCGTCCTCGCGCCACGCCGAACGACCCGCCAGCTGATGGTCGGCGGCGTGGGTGTCGGCAGCGATCATCCGATCTCGGTGCAGTCGATGACCACCACCAAGACTCACGACATCAACGCCACCCTGCAGCAGATCGCGGAACTGACTGCCTCGGGCTGCGACATCGTGCGGGTGGCGTGCCCACGTCAAGAGGATGCGGACGCGTTGGGCACGATCGCGCGTAAGAGCCAGATTCCGGTCATCGCCGATATCCACTTCCAGCCGCGCTACATTTTTGCCGCCATCGACGCGGGCTGTGCTGCGGTGCGGGTGAACCCGGGCAATATCAAGGAATTCGACGGCCGGGTCGGCGAGGTCGCGAAAGCCGCTGGCGCGGCGGGCATTCCGATTCGCATCGGGGTGAACGCGGGTTCGCTGGATAAGCGGATGCTGGAAAAGTACGGCAAGGCCACCCCGGAGGCGCTGGTCGAGTCGGCGCTGTGGGAGGCGAGCCTGTTCGAGGAGCACGGCTTCGGCGATATCAAGATCTCGGTCAAACACAACGATCCGGTGATCATGGTCGAGGCGTACCGGCAGTTGGCCGCGCGGTCGGACTACCCGCTACACCTTGGCGTGACCGAGGCGGGGCCGGCATTTCAGGGCACCGTCAAGTCGGCGGTGGCGTTCGGTGCGCTGCTGTCGGAAGGCATCGGTGACACGATCCGGGTGTCCCTGTCCGCGCCGCCCGCGGAAGAGGTCAAGGTGGGCGGGCAGATCCTGCAATCGTTGAACTTGCGGCCACGCAAGCTGGAGATCGTATCGTGCCCGTCGTGCGGGCGCGCCCAGGTCGACGTCTACACGCTGGCCAACGAGGTGAGCGCCGGGTTGGAAGGCATGGAGGTGCCGCTGCGGGTGGCTGTGATGGGCTGCGTCGTCAACGGTCCCGGTGAGGCTCGCGAGGCCGATCTCGGTGTTGCCTCCGGCAACGGCAAGGGACAGATCTTCGTCAAGGGCGAGGTCATCAAGACGGTGCCTGAGGCGCAGATCGTGGAAACCTTGATCGAGGAAGCTATGCGTTTGGCCGAGCAGATGGACATGGGCGCGGGGGATCCGGTAGTCACCGTCGGCTAGGTGTACGGCGCTCGTATGCGCCGGGTCGTGATTGCTATTCGGCATCGGCGTGCCACGCGGGCCGATTCGTGGCAGGCTGTCAGCGTGCGGAGTCTGCTGGAGCCGACGCGACGGGCGAAGTACGCCCCCGCGCGTCAGCTCACGAACCGGGACCTGGCACAGGTCCTGCGAGTACTGGATGCCGATCCGGTTGCTTCGTGCATGATCGCGGCACGACTACAGGAATTCGGTTTGGACACCGGCGCCGGGTACGGCGAGTTGTGGAGCCGTGGCGGGCCGTCGGACTCGCTGTGTTTCTCGGGTGCCAACATGATGCCGTTGCGCGGTGACCGGGACGCGTTGCGCGCGTTCGCGGATCGAGCGGTGCGGTGGCCGCGGGTGTGTTCCTCGGTGGTCGGACGCCAGGAGTTGGCGCTACCGCTGTGGGAAATGCTCGCCACACATTGGGGTCCGGAGCGCGAGGTGCGCGCTGAGCAACCATTGCTCGCGCTCGGACAGCCCGCGCTCGCCACCGTGGACGCGAAGGTCCGCCGGGTCCGGCCAGATGAGGTGGATCGCTACCTGACCGCCGCGATCGCGATGTTCATCGAGGAGGTCGGTGTGGACCCGCGGGCCGGTGACGGTGGCCGCGGCTATCGCAGGCGGATTACCAGCCTGATCCAATCCGGCCGTGCCTGGGCACGTTTCGACGACGATGCGGTGGTCTTCAAGGCCGAGGTGGGATCGCTGTCGCGGCGCACCGGCCAGATCCAGGGCGTATGGGTGCACCCGGAGCACCGTGGTGCTGGGCTCGGCACCGGTGGCACTGCCGCGGTGGCCAATGCCGTGATTGCCTCCGGGCGCACCGCCAGTCTGTACGTGAATGACTTCAATGTGATTGCCCGCCGCGCCTACTGTAGGGTCGGATTTCAGCAGATCGCTACTTTCGCCACGGTGCTGCTCGACTGAAGAATCGTTGTCTGTTCGGCCGAACTACGGTGCGCCACAGGCGTTTGCTCGTCGATGGCTACTACCATCGGTGCCGATGTCGAGACGCATGCTGATCACGCTGGCCGTCGCGGTGCTCGCGGCTGCGGGTACCGCCTGTTCGGCGAGCTCACAAGGACCGGTTCCGGCGGCGGACGCCTTCCTCTCCGCCTTCGCCGATCGTGATCTCGACGCTGCGGCCGAGTTCACCAGCCAGCCCGAGAAAGCCACTGCGGCAATGGGTTCCGCATGGGAGCACCTGCAGGCCGAAAAACTGTCGGCGCATTCGGGCGCGGCCAGGGTGACCGGCGATACCGCGACCGTCGACTACACCTACGAATGGCGGCTGCCCAAGGACCGGACCTGGCGCTACACCGGCCAACTACAGATGGGCCGCAGCGACGGACGCTGGATGGTGCGTTGGACATCTTCGGACATCCATCCCAATCTCGGTGACACCCAGACCATGGCATTGCGCGCCAATCCCGCGCCGCGTGCCAGGGTGAACGAGCAGTCCGGCAGCGACGTGCTGGTGCCGGGCAAGGTTACTCGGGTCACTTTCACCGTCACCGATGCACCCGATCCGAACTTCGTTGCGAACTCCCTGGCCGCGGCGCTGCACCGATTCGATGAACGGCTGACCCCAGAGGCCATCCTGCGCTCGGCGCGGTCGGCGAAGGACGCCTATACCGTCGAGTTGTTGAGCGAGAAAGAATTCAACGAGGTGAGTGCCGATCTCATCGGTTTGCCGGGGGTGACGCTTACCCAGCAGTGGGACATGGTCGCCACCGACCGGAACTTCGCGCCGGATCTGCTCGCGCAGGTGCGTAAAACGGTGATCGCCGAGGTAGACGGCAAGGCGGGTTGGAGTGTGGTCACCATGAACTCCAATGGTGCCGATACCGATGTGCTCACCGAGGTGGCTTCGCAGCCCGCGCCGTCGTTCTCGCTCAGCGTGGACCGTTTTGTACAGAACGCCGCGCAGCGCGCCGTCGACGCTCGCACCGAGCAGACCATGATAGTGGCGCTGCGCCCATCCAGCGGTGCGATCCTGGCGGTCGCGCAGAATCCGGCCGCCGATCGGGATGGTCCGGTGGCGACCATCGGACAGTATCCGCCTGGTTCGGTCTTCAAGACGGTCACCGCGACCGCGGCGATGTCGGCTGGAACGGTCAACCCAGACACAATGGTGCCGTGCCCGAGCCAGATCGTGATCGGCGAGCGGACAATTCCCAATTACGACATGTTCGCACTCGGCTCGGTGTCGATGGCCAGGGCGTACGAACGTTCTTGCAACACCTCGTTCGCGAAACTCGCCAGCGAGTTGCCGGGTGACGCGCTGCATACGGCTGCGGCGAAGTTGGGAGTGGGACCGGGCTACACGATCGTGGGCCTACCGGCGACGTCGGGTTCGGTGCCGTCATCCGATGACCTGATCCAGCGCACCGAGGACGGCATCGGCCAGGGCAAAGTTGTGGTGAGTCCATTCGGTATGGCGATGATGGCGGCGACGATCGCGCACGGATCGGCGCCGGTGCCGTATCTGATTGCCGGTCGCACCACCGAGATCGACGGCGAGCGGTCGGCCATCGCACCGGAGGTGGTCGATGGGTTGCGTTCGATGATGCGTCTGGTGGTTACCGGTGGTACCGCAGAGCGGATCGCTGACCAGGGCGAGGTCTACGGCAAGACCGGAGAGGCCGAGGTCGACGGCGGATCGCACTCATGGTTCGTCGGCTACCGAGGGGATATCGCGTTTGCCACGTTGCTCGTGAAGGGCGGTAGTTCGGACAACGCCGTCGCGGTCACCCGCGATATGTTCGCGGCGTTGCCCGCCGGATACTGAATGCATTTGATATCGGAGACCGTCAACTCGATCCGGCCATGGGGTTCTACGACCGGTGTTGCGGTCCCGGCGTCTCCGCCGTCGAGCACTTGAATGGCGGCAGCGCCGCCCAGAATCAGACCTGCGGTTGCGAGGATGGTGGTTGACCTTTTCATTGTTCGGCTCCCTCGGGTCAGGGTATCGACGTGAAAGGGTTTCGAGCTCTCCCCAGCAGGGTGGTCCACGAAGTAAACGCGTGCGATAAGCGTCGAAGTGGCCGGTCACATATCGTGACACACGCTATGTCGCGGATCACATTTTTCCTCGAATTTTATCGGACCTGTGATCAGCTATCTCGCGCTGCGGTGTGCTAGCGCCGACGGAAATCGGGCCGGTTCAGGCTCGGTGCAAGGTGGCGGCGAGGTGGTGTTGCAGCGGCTCGCCGACTGCGGCCATGCGCAGGGTGTAGTCAATGGTGTCGCCCGAGAGCCGGATCGAACGGCCAAGGGCGGTCACCAGTTTCGCGGTACTGCTGCGTCCGATGGTGGTCGAGTCGAGCTCGATGTGGACCCGGCCGTCGGTGATCGCAAGTGAGCCTTCGCAGATCTCGGTGATGCCGGTGGGGTGGGCGAGGATCAGCTCCACCCGGTCCGGTCGCGGGCACCGCAGATAGCCGGTTTCGGCGTGCATCGCCCTGCTGCCGTCGGCGGCGCGGGTGCGTTGCCGGTAGGTGAGGAACGGTCGACCGAGATGGCCGAAGTGGATCTCCTCGACATAGTCGAACGGGTCGATGGTCGGGTACTCGCCGTGCCCGGTGCCGCGCCAGGTGCCCAGCAGTGGTGCCAGGAGTGCGATATCGGGATGGGGGGCGACGGACGGTTGGGGTTCGACCACGGCGGACAGCTTAAACCTGCCGTTTGCGGGGTGTTCCGATACTCCCGATATTCCGTCACGTTAAGGTTAGCGTCGCCTAATTGCCAAGAGGGTTGGTATGCGGCTGAAAGGACAAAGAAGTTGAACGGACGCTGGAGTGAGTCGCACCGAACCGGTGCGTGGCGGTCGCGGACCCGACACGGTCTGATGCGCGTATCAGTGCTGGGTGCCGCACTGATCGTCGCGGCCGCCTGCTCGGATTCGGAATCGTCGAACGACGTGCCCGCCCTCGATGGCAATCACTATGAACAGACCAACCTCGCCGCCAACAACGCCGAGTACAAGGCCCAATTCACCGATCCCGACCTGGTGAACGCGTGGGGCCTGGCCAATCGCCCGAAGGGTGCGGGCGGACACTTCTGGGTCGGCGCGGGCGGCAAGTCGTTCCAATTCGTCGGCGATGTCACGGCCTCACCGGATCCCGTGGTGCAGAAGCTGTTCCAGGATCCGCTGAAGATCGTCACCATTCCCGGAGCCGATGCCGACACCTCGGACAAGAGTCAGGGCAAGACCACCGGTGTCGTTTTCAACGGCGCGCCGATCACCTCGGACGTCTTTGTCGTGCGTGACCAGCCGGTCGATGTGGACGGCGCACCGCAGCTGCTCACCGGTTCCGCACGCTTCATCTTCGCCACCGACTCCGGCAAGATCGTGGGCTGGACCGAACAGGGCTTCGAGGGGCAGATCGTCCGGCACGACGGCCCTGCCAACTTGATGTTCGACGGACAACCGCAGGGCATGCAGTTCTTGGGCATCGCACTCGCGCCGTCGGGCGACAAGCTGCTCGCCGCCGACTTCGGCGCCGACCCGCAGATTCGCACGTTCGACCAGAACTGGCAGCCGATCCCGACCGCGGGCTTCCTCAACCCGTTCGCCACCGGCGATCCGATCGACTCGGCCGCCGCCGACAAGGGCAGAAAGGTCAAGCCAGGTGATGCGGCGCCGTTCAATGTCAGCACTATCGGCAAGCGGGTGTTCGTTTCATACGCGGTGACCAAACCCGATGAGGACGACGCGACCAAGATCGATGCGGGCGAAGAGGATTCGCTCGACAAGGATCAGGACAAGGCCGCCGACGGCAAGCCTGCCAAGGGGAAGGTCGCGGAGTTCGACGAGACCGGCAAGCTTATTCGCATCCTCGATGACGGCAACCGCCTCAACGCGCCGTGGGCGGTCACCGTCGCACCGGATAACTTCGGTCCGCTCAGTGGCAAGCTGCTCGTCGGCAACTTCGGCGGCCTCGGCCAAGTCCTTGCCTATGACGACACCACCGGAAAGTTCGTCGACTATCTGCGCGATGCCGACGGCAAGCCGGTCGAGATCGAAGGGCTGTGGGCCCTGATGTTCGGCAATGGCGAAAGCCTCGGCGACAGCGACTCGCTGTATTTCACGGCGGGTCCGGACGATGAGAAGGACGGCCTGTTCGGCAAGCTGCGGCTGAAATAGCTTCGCGAATGCGGGAAGGCGGCTCCCTGGTTGGTTTGGGAGCCGCCTTCGTCGTGTGCGGGTGCGGATCGGCGGTGTGGCGTTACTCGGCGTCGTGCTCCGGCGTTGTCACGGTTTCGGACCACCGTCTAGACCACTCCCACACCGACTGCATGGCCGCGCCGAGTTCGGTTCCCGCGGCTGTCAGCTCGTAGGTCTTATCGGGGTTCTTCGTGATCAGCCCGGCGATCTGCAGGTGCTGCAGGCGGGTCGAGAGCATGCTCGACGAGCAGTTGCCCATTCGGCGGCGCAGTTCCAGGAAGCCCAGACAGCCGGGCTCCAGCTCCCACAAGACACGCAGCATCCAGCGCTGGCCGATGAGTTCCATGGTCGCCAGCATCGGCTCGTGCGCCGGATCGGCCCGGCCGCGTGACGGCTTTGCTCCACTTGCGCTTCTCATTTCGAACCACGATAGTAGTTCTAAATCAGAAGCATGGCCGCGGGTAGTCGAGAGGAAAATGGTGGGCGAAACAGGAAACTCGGGCGAGCAGCGGATTGTCCTGATCACCGGGGCCTCGCGTGGCATCGGTGCCGAAACCGCCCGACTCGCGGCCGCCCGCGGCGATCATGTGATCATCAACTATCGCGAAAAGCGCGCCCGCGCCGAGCGTTTGGCCGCCGATATCATCGCTGCGGGCGGCAGTGCCTCGACGGCGGGCGCCGATATTACCGACCTCGAGTCCGTGCGCGCGCTCATCGAGGGGGTCGTCGAACGCTTCGGCCGCTTGGATGTGCTGGTGCTCAATGCCTCCGGTGGACTGGAACGGCAGGCGAGCCCCGACTACGCCATGGCCATCAACCGCGACGCCCAACTCGGGCTGGTGCGAACGGCGTTGCCACACATGCATTCCGGCGCACGCATCGTTTTCGTCACCAGCCACCAGGCCCACTTCCACGGTCGCAAACCGGTGCCGGCCGACTACGAGCCCATCGCGGCCAGTAAACGCGCAGGTGAAGACGGATTACGTGCGATGATCCCCGAACTCACCGCCAACGGCGTCGGCCTGAATGTCGTATCCGGCGACATGATCGACGGAACCATGATCGTGCGGCTGCTGGAACGCCGGAACCCCGACGCGGTCTCGGCGCGTCGCGACCATGGTCCGCTGCCCACCATCGAAGACTTCGCCGCCGCGGTGGTCGCGGCGACCACTGCCGAAGCCGCCCCCGGCCACACCACATATATCGGCGGCACCGACTACATGCTCGCGAACAGGACATAGCCGAGCGGGCTCGGCGAGGAGTGCCGCGGGGAATGTCAGGTTCGGCGGCAGGTGGGATCAGCGGCGGCGGCCGAAGAGGCGGAACGATCGGTCGCGGCGGCGGGGGAGAGTCGCGTAGACCATGGTCATATCGGCGAAGACTTCCGCTTCTTGTTCGCGTTCGGCGCCGAAGTCGTTGCGGCCGAGGATATGCCGGATCGACGACGGCGAGATCGAGGGCAGCAGCGTGGCCAGGGTGGGGCCGGGCGCGCGGTCGAGGTCGGTGTCCTCGCTGTCGTGTCCAAGCAGCATGTGGCCCACTTCGTGCAGGATGATGTGCTCGGCATTGCGCTCAGTGACGCCGGAGTCGTAAATGATGATGTCGTCATGTTTGCGCGCGACCCACAGTCCGCTGCCCCGGCAGCCGGCCTCCGCGAGTGCGGGCGCGGGAACCTGGTGCAGCGAGATCGACCTGCCGCGGTGCGCGGCAACGCCCGCCAAATAGGCAGACAAGTTCCACGGGCTGGGCAGTGGCACGGTCCGGGCAGCATCCCGGAAACGAGCTTCCATGCTGGTCATCGAGGCACACACTACCCACCCGCACGTCCGGCGTCACCTCCGCGATTCCGGCATATCCACCATGATCGGTCCGGTGCCAGGCAATTCGGTGGCTCGTTGATAGCTGAGTCACATGCGGGCCGCCGCGGCCCCGGGATTGTCGCTGGGCGGCCCGGTGCGCGAGCCGCTGCGGGCGAGCATGGCCTGGTCGATCGGCGCGATCCTGGCTTTCGCGATTCCGGCTACTGTCGGCTACCGGCGTGCCAGCCGGGGATAGGTGTCAATGCATGCTTTCGGCGGCCTTGTTGATCAGGTTCATCGAATCGCGTGGGCTCATTGCCATGGCGCGCAGCTGGTCGAAAATGACGCCGAAGCGCCGGATTTCGATGTGTCCCTCGATCAGCTCGTCACCGGCGATGCCCTCCACGTAGACCAGTTCCGGGTCGGCCGGATTGGGGAAGTCGAGCAGGGTGAAGGATCCGGCCATGCCGGGATGGGCCCCTGCCTCGAACGGCAGGATCTGCAGGATAACGTTCTTCTTCTCGGTTTCCTCCAGCAGGCGCGTCAGCTGCCCGTACATGATCTCGGGCCCGCCGACCATCCGGCGAATCGCGGCCTCGTCCAACACGACCCATAGTTCGAGTGGGTCGGTTTTGGTCAACACCGCGGCGCGATCGAGCCGCGCCCGCGCCCGGCGTTCCAACGCCGATGCTTCGAGTTTCGGCATCGACGTGTCGATGACCGCGATTGCGTATTGTTCGGTCTGCAAAAGCCCTGGGATGAACGAAGTTTGGTAGTGCCGGGCCGAGAGTGCCTCGGACTCGAAGTTGATGTACGCGGCGTACACGTCGGTCAGGCTGGCCTCGTATGGCCGCGACATTCCTGGCTTGAGCGCGTCCGACAGCAATTCCAGGGCGTCCGCGCGTTGCTGGTCGGTTACGCCGTACAGGTCGAGCATCGCCCCCAGGGTGCGGCGTTGGGGTCTGGCCTGCGCGGTCTCGATCCGGTACAGCGTGGTGATATTGATTCCGGTCTTGCCACTGACCTCCTCCTTGGTCAGTCCGGCGTGTTCGCGCATGTCGGACAGCAGCACCGAGAGTCGGCGCAATCCCGCGGTGAGGACCGTCCGCTTGCCTGCCATGACAACAACCCTTTCGCCGGTGCCTCAGAGAGAACGCGCTGCCACGTTGCCTACCCCTACCGTGGTCATTGCGTCAGAGACTACCTCTCGAGCAGGCTGTGGTCTGGGTGCTCGCAACCGTGCTACGGATTCCGGCCAAGCGCGCGGCACGCCATCCAGTGTTTGCGCCATCTTTGCCCGCCCGCGTCATCGTGCTCGATGTCAACGATGAGAAGCTCGAGTTCGCGAAATCCGTTGGCGCACATGAAGCAGTGCTCTCCGACGCGTCGGCGGCCGAGAACGTGCGAAAGATGGCCGGTGCGGCGGGCGCGATCCGGGTGCTCGACTTCGTCGGTTTTCAGCCGACCGTTGCCCCCCATGGCGGTAGTCCCGATGCCTATCGCAGGCTCGCGGCCGGTACCCTGTGCGGACGGGCGGTAATTGTGTCATGAGCTGGTCTTATATGAATATCTCGACGTCTGTGCTTCGTACTCGGACACGGGCGTCGTCACGCTGGAGCGGGCCTCGAAGTCGCTGCCGAGGCGCGGTCGCGGACGTCTGTAGATCGCCGGAACGCTCGGCTACAGCATTGAGAACGCACTATTGCGTTCTTGCGGATGTAAGAGCATGATCCTGCTAGAACAACCGATCCGATGACCGGGATAACCGAATCGAGAGCCAATTATGTTGGTACAAGGCGTGTTGGTGACGGGTGCAATTCGGGTGTGGCGATGAGCGCGCCGACGGTAGGGGTGCTGCCGACCGCTCCGCAGATATTGTGTGCTTTCCAGGGGCGTCGCTTTCAAGACCGTGAACTGTTGCGATCCGCGCACGCGCTCGCCGAGCTGCATGCCCGGCGTGGACAGGTGGTCGACGCGCACCTGGTGTTTGAAATCGATTGCCGTCGTGGCGAACTCGTCGAAGACATCAATGATTGGATCGCGCAGGAGATTCCGCAGCACCGCAACGGTGCCTCACTGCATACCGAGAGTCTCGGCGCGGTGGTTGACCGGATGGCCCGCAGCTGGGTGGAGGCGAATCAGGCCATCGATGTGGATGGCGCACGCAGCGACAGCACCCACAAGTATTGGTACCACCTGGCCGAATTGGTCGACGGCTACACCGATCTCGTCACCGACGTGGCCGGTGGTCGCCGCCGTTTACCGGAACAGTGAACCGAGCGAACCGCCACCTCGGTTCACCTCGGTGCGGCGTGGCCTTTCAGGCTGCCGAGGACAACCGGGGCGACAAGCGTTACCGATAACAACAGGTAGGTGCTCGCCGCCGCGTTGAAGACCTCACTGCGGTCGGTGAGGCCGAAGGTAGTGGCGGGCAAGGTTTTCCATGTTGCGGGGCACACCATGACGGTGGCGCCGGGTTCGCCTATGGATAGCGCGATAGCCAGTCCCAGGGCGGCACCGAGAGCGTCAGTAGCAGCGGCAACGTCACTCGTCGCAGCATTCGGATGAGTTCTGAATGGATCATCGAGATGTGCTGAGACGCAATGGAATTTGCCGATTCGTTGTGACCGATGCGCTCTGAGTGGTTCGGATGCCGTGCGCCGTCGTGACGGCGCACGGCATCTGGTTTTCAGTAGGTCGATGGGCCGAGCGTGCCCGCCGCCGCGTCGAGGGGGAGGCGGGTCAGGCCGAGTTGTGTGCATCGCTGTGTCAAGGGGGTAAGCGTCCGGTCCGCCTCGTCCGGGCGGTCGGCCAGCCGGAACGCGACGCCGAGGAGCAATCGCGCCCGCAGCGCGGCCAATGGCCTTCGAGCGGCGTCGATTTCCGAGACGAGGGTGTGCGCCCGTTCGACCGCCTCGTCGCGACGGTCGGGGTCGGCGAGCAACAGCCGTATGGCGGAGTCCTCGTCGAGTTCATCTATCAGTGTCACGATCCCGTCGTCGTGCCGTACTACCCGCCGCCGCAGGATCTCCTCGACTCGCCGCTCGCCGAGCTCGAACCCGAGCCGGATCCGCTCGTTGCGCACGCGCGCGGCCAGGCGCGGGAGGTCCAGGTGTCCGGCGTGGGTCATGCCCTCGTCCAACAGTTCTCGTGCCGCGTCGCGGTCGCCGTGCAGCGCGTTGACCCGCGCGCCCGTCGCGTAGGTGCCGATCATGAAGTCGACGCCGCCTCCCCCCTCGGCGGCCAATTCCCGGCTCTCCATGAGCAGCTCCGAAGCGGAGTCGAGATCGCCTGTCTCGTAACATAATTCACCGAGCACGGCGGACGTGAGGCGGGCGGCGTGCGAGGTGGCCCCCATGGTGTCGCGTGCGGTGTTGAGCGCATCGCGCAGCAACTCCGCTGCGGCCGGTATGTCGAGTTGTTCTCGCGCCGCGATTCCTGCGAAGCAGCGCCCGTAGACGGTGAGGAACGGGCCGGTCACCTCGTGATACGGGGCGGCCCACTGTTGCCATCGGCGGGCGGCGGCGAAATCGAAGCGGTGGATCGCGGCGTAGGCGGCGATATTGGCCGCCACCCCCGGCACCCGTGGAGAGAACGCGTTCGGGCGCGCGAGAGCGTCCCTGGTCAGCCGCGCGATGTCGGATACTCGGTCGGCGAACATCTCACCGACGCTGGTCAGGACGTCTGCCTCGGTTCGCAGGTCCACGCGTTCGGGTTCCGCGGGCGCAGCCTCAGCGAGTGCGGCCTCGAACCGGGTGAGGGCGGCCGCGGTGGGTCCCGGGCGGCGCAGGACGAGGTTCGCCCAGGCGGCGAGCAGCTGGACCCTGGGTCGAGCGCGGGTGGCACGTGCGGGCAGCTTGGCGAGGATGCCGAGCACCAACACCATCTCCGATCGCTCCAACAGATATCCACCGTCCCGTTCGACCAGGTCGGCGGCCAGATCCGGATCGTCGGCAGCGAGCGCGTGCTCAACCGCGTCATTGAGCAGATGGTGGCGCGCGAACCAGGACGACGCACGCAGATGCAGCTCGGCGATCTCCCCGGGATGATCCTGGGTCAGTCGTCGTCGCAGATATCCGGCGAACAACTGGTGGTAGCGAAACCATTTCCGATCCGGAGCGACTCGTTGCACGAACAGCCCATGCTCCTCCAGGTCCTCGAGTAGCTTGCTCGCGTGCTCCTTACCGGTGAGCACGGATGCCAGATCGCCGCAGACGCGCTCGCAGATCGAGGTGGCCATAAGGAATTCGAGGGTGCTCGGATCCAATATGTCGAGCACATTCTCGGCCAGGAACTCACCGATGTCGGGGTGCCCGGACAAACTGTCGAGCAGCCGCGCGGGATCCTCGCCCGCGCGCAGCGACAGCACCGCCAACTGGAGCGCGGCGATCCAGCCGTCGGTGGCGCGCGTGAGCGCGTCCACATCGGCGCGTGTCAACCGCAATTCCCCCGCCTCCTCCAGGAAGGCGCGCACCTCGTCGGCGTCGAAACGCAATGACGCCGCGTCGATTTCGACGAGTTCGCCTTGGATTCGCAATCGGCTCAGCGGCAGCTCGGACCTGGCGGAGTTCGTTATGACGATCGGCAGATGGTGGCAGCCGTGCTCGAGAAGGAAGCCAACCGCGGCCACCGTCGCGGCGGCGGTGACCCGCTGCCAGTCATCGAGCACGACGGTGACCTGGTCGCGGCGAGCGTGCAGGCCGTCGACGAGCGCGGTGAGCACTGGGCGTGTGGGGTCGTCGGGATTGGCCTCGAGGACCCGGTCGAGCTCGTCGGCGAGAGGTGGGTAGCCCGAGCGGATCGCTTCTACGAGGTGCGCGAGGAACCAGGCGGCGTTGTTGTCGTCCTCGTCGACGGTCAGCCACGCGACTGCCGTCCCCGTGTGTAGGAGTTCGTCGCGCCACTGCGCGGCCAGTGTCGTCTTGCCGAATCCGCTCGGCGCGTGGATCGAGGTCAGTCGGGAGTGCTCGGCCGACCGTAGTTGGTCGAGCAGCCGCTTTCGTACGATGAGTGTGCGTGCTGGGGTCGGCGGGCGGTACTTGGTCGCGGGAGTCGGTGGGGCGGTGGGGCTTTCGTGCAGTGGTTTCGTGGGCGAGGCGGGCACGGCCGGGGACCGGTGCGTGGCAGGCACCACCAGGTTGTCGACCGGCACGTCGGTATGTCCCTGCGCTCTGCGTAGTTCCGCACCGAGGGCGGCCGCGCTGTCGGGCCGGTCGGCAGGCTCGGTGGCCATAGCATGCTCGATGACAGCGCAGACCTCTTCCGGTACATCACGTTCGGCGAGATCGGGGACGGGCTGGGTGGATACTCGGAGAAACTGCGCCAGCACCTGCTCACCCTCGCGGCGTTCGTAGGCCACGTGACCGGTGAGCGCGCAGAACAACGTCGCCCCGAGGCTGTACACATCCGAGACGACCGTCGACGGCGCACCGCGCAGCACCTCCGGAGCGACGAATGCCGGTGAGCCGGTGATGATTCCGCTTGTCGTCCGGAATCCGGTCTGAGTCCGCGCGATGCCGAAGTCGGTCAGTTCCGGCTCGTCGTATTCGGTCAGCAAGATGTTGGCCGGCTTCACGTCACGATGGAGGATGCCCGCTCGATGCGCGGTTTCCAGCGCACCCGCCATTTTGACCCCGAGTCGCAGGGTCTGGGCCCAGTCGAGCGGGCCGGTGGTGCGAATGCGCTGCTCGAGCGAGCCGCGCGCGTGGTAGGGCATGACGAGGTAGGAGTGTCCGCCGCGCGTGGTGCCCGCCTGGAAGACGGCCACGATGTTGGGGTGTCCCGATAATCGGCCCGTCGCCTGTTGCTCGCGAATGAAACGCTGTAGTCCATCGGGATCGAGTTCCCCGGTCAGCACCTTCACTGCGACGACCCGGTCCAGGTCGGGTTGTAGGCACCGGTACACCACGCCGAAGCCGCCGCGCCCTATCTCCTTGGCGTCGTCGAAGCCCTCGGCGCTCAACTCGGCAACGATTCCTGCGGTGTCGCTGCGCTGTGTCGGCAGGATATCGGCCATCTTCGGCCTCGATTCGGGATGAACTCACGGACGGTTCAGCGGTGGAATCGTCCTGATCGAGAATAACTCGATTTACCACGGCGACGGCGTTACGCGGGGGGCTCAGGTCCGATGCTGCTCGTCAACGGGAACGAGACGTCCGAGGCAAATCACTTCAGGTGTGACGCCGTCACCCCGCCGTGTCCTCCCGGCCCCCGTTCGTCCCGAAAGCTTGCAGGTCAACGGCGTGCCGGGCGTTGGCCAGCCCGGTGACGGTCGCGGTGCCGATGATGCCGCGCGTTCGAAGACGACGGCGGTGCCGACGGAGATAACGCCCTGCTCGAATCGGTTGGTGGCGGCCGAACCCAGTTCCATTGTCAATGGCATGCGCCAGGGTCACGTCCGGGGCCACGGCGCCGATCACTACCCGCCGTCGTGATGATCGGCGCCGCCTCCAATTCGACGCACAGGCCCCGACATTCGTTGTGGAATGCCGATAGTTCGGTTCGCGAAACATGAGGCATAATGTACGAATATGTCAAATGGAAGGGGGCCGACTCCGGATGGAATCGACTACGCAGGGACTACCGCGCGCCGCGAACTCCCGGCGGCAGCAGCTTTCCGAGGATGTCGCGAGCTACGTCCGGGAACTGATCATCTCGGGTCGGGTGCGGTCCGGAGAGTTTCTTCGGACCGAGCCCATCGCCGAGGCAGTCGGCGTCAGTAACACACCGGTGCGCGAGGGGCTATTGCTGCTCAGCGGTGAGGGTTTCGTCGAGCTCGTCCCGCGGCGAGGTTTCATGGTCTCGGCCTTCAGCAGACAGGACGTGCGCGATCTTTTCTGGGCGCAGTCGACCCTGGCCGGTGAATTGACGGCACGCGCGGCGAAAACCCTTTCACCCCATCAGCTGGCGCACCTGGCCGATATCATCGCCGAGCAGGAGCGAGCGGTCGCCGATGGTGCCGGTTCGGAGCGGGCCGTGGCCCTCGGCCACGAGTTCCATCGGACGATCAACCTCGCGTCGGATTCCCGCAGACTCGCAATGCTGTTGGGGGCGATCGTCAAGCAACTGCCCAATCGGTTCTATGGCGAAATCGAGGGCCGCGTCGACGAGACACGGCATTTTCACCCCGCGATCCTGGAGGCGCTGCAGAAGCGCCGTGCGAAGGCGGCCAGCAGTTTGATGCACGATCACATCATGTCGGGCGCCGATGGACTCATCGCAATGCTCGAGAAGCAGGGTATGTGGGCCGCCGAGGAGAAATCGAGCGCTTGATCTGCAACGTCATGACCCCACTCCTTCGGGCATGAAATATCGCATATTATGCTTTTTAGTGCCGGAAGGGTCGTTGTGAGCAGCGGTGTTCCGCCTTCGATCGGCGGTCCGGAGAGAGCGGCACGTCAGCCGGTAGGAGTCGCGGGATGGTCGGCCGAGGGTACGGATAGTCTGGTACGCATGTCAGTGCGTACCCGTCAGCCGCTTGTTCCCGGGATCCAGTCGCCGACTCGGGAAGTTCCACGCTCCATCGAACGACCGGAGTACGCGTGGAAGAAGACCGTCAATGAGGGCAGTGAACCCTGGGTACAGACGGCCGAGACGATCGACAAGATGCGGATCGCGAGCAAGATCGCGGCGCGCGCGCTCGAAGAAGCGGGCAAGGCGGTCGCACCTGGCGTCACAACCGACGAATTGGATCGGATCGCACACGAGTACATGTGTGATCACGGGGCATATCCGTCGACGTTGGGCTACAAGGGTTTTCCCAAATCGTGCTGCACGTCGCTCAATGAGGTGATTTGCCACGGGATTCCGGACTCGACCGTGATCGAGGACGGCGACATCGTGAACATCGACGTCACCGCCTACATCGACGGGGTGCACGGCGACACCAACAGGACCTTCCTCGCCGGTGATGTGGACGAGGAGGTCCGGCTGCTGGTCGAGCGGACCGAGGAGGCCACCGCGCGGGCCATCAAGGCGGTTCGGCCCGGTCGCGCGCTCAATGTGATCGGGCGCGTCATCGAGTCCTACGCCAATCGCTTCGGCTACGGCGTGGTGCGCGATTTCACCGGCCACGGTGTCGGTCCCACCTTCCACAGCGGCCTGGTCATCCTGCATTACGACCAGCCGACCGTCGAGACGATCATCGAACCCGGCATGACCTTCACCATCGAGCCGATGATCAATCTCGGCGGCATCGATTACGAGATCTGGGACGACAACTGGACCGTGGTTACCAAGGACCGCAAGTGGACCGCGCAATTCGAACACACGTTGGTTGTGACCGAAACCGGTGCGGAAGTCCTGACCCTGCCGTGAGTGCTGGACCACGCGGTTCGAAGCTCATGCTGCTGAGTGGTCACCGAAACGGGCGCATAGGTCCCTACCCTGCCGTGCGCGGTAGCCGCCCCGCGGGCGCGGCCTCATGAAGGGCGCTCTGCTCGTCGCGGGTACCACGTCGGACGCGGGGAAAAGCGTTGTGGTGGCCGGGCTTTGCCGGATGCTGGCGCGACGCGGGGTGCGGGTCGCGCCGTTCAAAGCGCAGAATATGTCCAATAACTCCGTTGTGACGCTGGACGGGGGCGAAATCGGTCGGGCCCAAGCCCTGCAAGCGACCGCGTGCGGACTGGAGCCGAGCGTGCGATTCAACCCGGTGCTACTCAAGCCGGGCAGTGATCGGCGCTCGCAGTTGGTGGTGCGCGGCCGCGCGGTCGGCACGGTCGGAGCGCGCGACTACTTCCAGCATCGGCGGGAGTTGCGGACGGTCGCCGCCGCCGAACTCACCGCGCTGCGTGCGGAATTCGATGTGGTGATCTGTGAGGGCGCGGGATCACCCGCCGAAATCAATTTGCGGGCAACCGATCTGGCGAATATGGGGCTCGCGCGCGCGGCGCGGCTACCGGTGCTCGTGGTCGGCGATATCGACCGCGGTGGTGTGCTCGCCCATCTGTTCGGTACCGTTGCCGTGCTAGAACCCGAAGACCAGCAACTGATTTCGGGGTTCGTCGTCAACAAGTTCCGCGGTGATGTCGAATTGTTGCGTCCAGGGCTGGACCGGCTCGCCGAACTCACCGGTCGCCCGACTCTTGGTGTCATCCCGTACGCCGAGGACCTGTGGATCGACGCGGAGGATTCGCTCGGCACCGTCGCGGACGCGCCGGTCGGTCGCCCGCGCCCGCCCGTCGGCACCGAATGGCTGACCGTTGCCGCGATCCGGCTGCCACGTATCTCCAATTCCACCGATATCGAGGCACTGGCCTGTGAGCCGGGTGTCTCGGTGCGCTGGGTGAGCGATCCGTCTCGGCTGGCGGGGGCGGACCTGGTAGTGGTGCCGGGCAGCAAGGCCACCGTCACCGATCTGGAGTGGTTGCGGCGCAACGGCATTGCCGACGCACTGCGCCGGCGAGCAGCTGCGGGCGAGCCGATCCTCGGCATCTGCGGTGGTTATCAGATGTTGGGTGAACGCATCGACGACCGGGTCGAATCCGCGGCGGGCGCGGTCGCTGGACTCGGGCTGCTCGATATGCGGATCGAATTCGCGGAGCAGAAGGTGCTCTCGCGGGCAACGGGGCGCAGCGTCGAAGGCGGTATCCCCGTACACGGCTACGAGATTCACCATGGCCGCGTCGTGTGCAGCGGTGATTCGCCCTGGCTCGAACTGGACGGTGCGCCCGAGGGGAGTGTTCGCGGCGCGGTGTGGGGCACCCACCTGCACGGCCTGCTGGAATCCGACGAATTCCGGCGGCACTGGTTACGGACGGTCGCCACACAGGCCGGTCGTACGGGTTTTGTAGTCGCGCAAGATGTTTCGGTCGCTGATGTTCGCTCGGCCCAGCTCGATCTGCTCGCCGATCTGATCGAAGAGTACCTCGACGTCGCCGCGATCGAGTGTCTGATCGCCGCCGGAGCACCCGTTGACCTGCCCGCTATTGCCTCCGATCTGATCTCCGGAGCTGCCGCGTCGAGGCAGTAGCCGCTCCTCGGCACCGGCCCACGGGAGTCGGCGAGATTCGCTGTGCCGAAACGAGTTGGGAGGCGGCTATGGCGGCCACGCGATACGAGGATGCTACGCAACTGGCACGCACGAGGGTCGCCCGCTACGCGGGTTCTCGATGTGCGCGAGCCCGGTGAATCGGAGACCGTGCTGAGCTGGGTGCATGTGGTGGTCGTCGTCGGCTCGGCGGCCGAGGATCTGCCCGCGCCGGCGCGGTACTACCTGGACGAGGGCGTCGTGCTCATTTCTCTGGGTGGATCGCCCCTTTGGACGCCGACGGCCGACCCGTGGAAGCGGCGTTCGTCGCCGCCGACGCCGCCGATGTCTTCGGTATCGCAAAAGCCCAGGTAGCGCTGTAGCAACGCCTGCCTTGTTGACGCGCGGGAAATCGGACACGCGGTCTCGTTCAACCGGGGCGTGTACCGTCTTCCGTCATGAAATCTCGGCGGATCACGGTCGGTGACCGGGCATGGACCGTGCGGGTCGACGGGCCCGAATCCCGGCACAGCGTGCTGCTGTTGCCCGACACGGGTGATCCGGTCGACGTGTACGACCAGGTATGCGCTCGATTGCACACTTCGGACCTGCGCACGATCGCGGTGGAATCGATAGCGGACCTCGACCCGGCGGGTGTGTACGCCATCCTCGACGAGCTCGGGGTGCCCTGGGTGAATGTCGCAGGCCGCGGGGCCGGGGCCGAACTGGGCTGGCAGCTGTGCGCGGGCGGTTTCGGCCGCTTCATCAGCCTCGTGGTCGCCGACCGCGGTCACCCCGCCACACCGGGTGCGGACGGCACGGTGGCCGACGCCGGTTGCCGACCGGTGGAGCTGTCGGCGACGCTGCTGGTCACCAAGAACCTGCCACGCGCGGTCGCGGAAGCCTCGGGCCGCTACGTCTACGGCGAATTCCGCATGGTGGAGATCGACGTCGACAATGTCGCGACCGAGGCCGACCACGAACTGGCCACCCAGATCGTGTTACGCACCAGCCTCTGGTGACGCGGACTTGCGCAGGTAGACGGCCAGCCAATCCAGCCAGCTGTCGAGTTCATCGAACGCCCGCGCCAGCGGTTGCGCCGACGACAGGAATACATCGTGGCGTGCGCCATCGATGGGGACGATATTGGTGCGCTCGCCGAGACAACCCGACCAGCGCTGGATCTGTTTGACGTCGAGCACCGCGTCCGCCACATCGACGGCGGGGCCGTATTCGCGGGCGAACCTGGTGATCTTGGACCGCAGAATCAGTGCGGGTACACCGACATCGAGGCCCTCATGCAGCCGGGCGTGGCCATTGCGGATCGCCCGCAACCAGCCGAAGCGGATCGGGAAGCCGCTCAGCGGTTTCCAATCGAGGTTGTAGTCCCACTCGCCGGCCACGCTGTGGTGCAAGCTGTCACCGTAAGAGCTGGACGCCGGGGCGGGCAGCTCGATCATCGACCGGAATCGGCCGAGCGCGTTGATCACCGGAGTCCCGACAGTGCGGTAGTAGGAGGGGCCCTGCAGGTCGAACCACGGGCTGTTGAGCACTAGGCCGTTGATGCCCGCCGCGACAGTGCCGGTGGCGCGATTGCGCCGGTCCAGCCATAGCGGCACGATCAGCCCGCCGGTGGAATGCGCGACCAGCAGCACTTCGCCGCCGGTCTCCTCTCGCACGATCCGCAGCGACTCGTTGAGCTCGTCGTCGTAGAGCGCGAGATCGGTCACGAAATGCGGGGTCTGCCCGGCCCGCAGCGACCGTCCGCACTTGCGCAGATCCAGGGCGTAGAAGCGGTGGCCACGATCGGCGAAGTGCTCGGCGAGGTGCTGCTGAAAGAAGTAGTCGGTGAAGCCGTGCACATAGAGCACCGCGGGCTCGGTAGCCGCGGCACCGGAATCCGCCGTGTGGCGAACGAGTGTGGCCACGGCATCGCCCTCACCGTCGGGATCAGGTCCCAGCGGCAGTGTTCGCTGCTCGTATCCCACGCCGAGAACGTCTGGTTGCCACTGCTCGCCGGCCGTGATATCCGACACGCCCCGCGGGGTTTCGTTCGTCACGACAACCAATCTAAGCGACGTCAGCGCCGGATCGGCCATCGAACCCCGAAGGAATCTATGTCACATTCGGCAGGTTCGCTGTCGGTGACGGGAGCGGTGAGGTGCACAATTGGACCTAGGTGAACGGCGGGTAACCTACATCCCGCCGAGTCACACCAGGCTCGAAAAAGTTCATAGCGCCCGTGCCCAGGCGGGCCACCCGTGCCGGTGGACCGTCGCAGAAGGACAAGGAAGTCGATCTACCCGTGCCGAACGCTGCCATGACTGAAAAGACCGATGTGGTACTCATCGGTGCCGGCATCATGAGTGCCACCCTGGGCGCGCTGCTTCGGCAGCTGCAGCCGGATTGGTCGGTCTCGCTCTTCGAGCGCCTCGACGCCGCCGCCGCGGAGAGCAGCGACCCGTGGAACAACGCGGGCACCGGTCACTCGGCGCTGTGCGAGCTGAACTACAGCCCGCAGAACCCTGACGGGTCCGTCGATGTCAGCAAGGCCATCGACATCAACGAGCGCTTCCAGGTGTCGCGCCAGTTCTGGTCCTACGGTGTGGAAAACGGCCTGCTCGGTGATCCGTCGGCCTTTATCAACCCCATCCCACACGTCAGCTTCGTGCACGGCGCGGACAACGTCGACTACCTGCGCAAGCGGTACGAGGCGCTGTCGCGGCACCCGTTGTTCGAAGGCATGGAGTACATCGATTCGCCCGACGAATTCGCCCGGCGACTGCCGCTGATGTCCAAGGGCCGCGACTTCTCCGAGCCGGTCGCGTTGAACTGGACCGACGCGGGCACCGATATCGACTTCGGTTCGCTCACCGCCGAACTGCTCGCCTACCTCGGCGCTTCCGGCGCGGATCTGGCCTTCGGTCACGAGGTCACCGACCTCACCAAGCAGTCCGACGGATCCTGGCTGGTCAAGGTGCGCAACCTGCGCACGCGCCGAACCCGCACGCTCATCAGCAAATTCGTCTTCGTCGGCGCCGGTGGCGGCGCGCTGCCGCTGCTGCAGAAGTCGGGGATCAAGGAGGCCAAGGGCTTCGGCGGGTTCCCGGTCAGCGGCCAGTTCTTCCGCTGCACCAACCCCGCGCTCATTCAGCGGCACGAGGCCAAGGTGTACGGAAAGGCCGCCGTCGGCGCGCCGCCGATGTCGGTGCCGCACTTGGACACTCGCGTCATCAAGGGTCGGCCCGGACTGCTGTTCGGCCCGTACGCCGGATGGACACCGAAGTTTCTCAAGGACGGCTCGAACGTAGACCTTTTCAAATCGGTGAAGCCCAACAACATCTTCTCGCTGCTCGGCGTCGGCGCGACCGAGTTCGGGCTGACCAAGTACCTGATCACCGAGCTGTTGAAGTCCGAGGCGGGCAAGGTGGACACCATGAAGGAGTTCGTCCCCCGCGCCGAAGGCCGCGACTGGGAGCTGATCACCGCGGGCCAGCGTGTCCAGGTGATCCGGCGCAAGGGCGCGGGCGGTGTACTCGAATTCGGTACCGCCGTGATCACCGCTGGGGACGGCACCATCGCGGGTTTGCTCGGCGCGTCGCCCGGCGCGTCCACCGGCGTCAGCGCCATGATCGATGTCCTGCGACGCTGCTTCCCGAGCGAGTACGAAAACTGGACGCCGAAGCTGAAGGAAATGGTCCCCTCGCTGGGCGTCAAGCTCTCCGAGAACCAGGCCCTCTACCGCGAGGTGTCGGACTGGTCGTCGAAGACGCTGCACCTGACCCGCGTGTCGGACAACACCGCGAACCGCGACGCGGTCGCGCCGACCGCGAAGGTGTGGTAACAAAACGCGATGATGTCAACGGTTGCACTCAAACGGTCATGGGCGCAGGATCTCGACACCGCCACCCTTTATCAGCTGTTGAAATTGCGCGTGGAAGTCTTTGTGGTCGAACAGAAGTGCGCGTATCCGGAGTTGGACGGGCTCGACCTGCTGCCGGAGACCCGGCACTTCTGGCTCGATGACGAGGGTGAGGCGATCTGCACCCTGCGCCTGCTGGAGGAGCACGACGATGGCGTGAAGTCCTTCCGGATCGGACGCCTGTGCACCGCGGTTCCGGCGCGCGGCCACGGGTACACCACCAGGTTGTTGCAGGCTGCGCTCGCCGAGGTCGGTTCGGCCACCGTGCGCTTGAACGCACAGACCTATCTGATGGACATGTACGCCAAGCACGGTTTCAAACCGGACGGCGACGAGTTCGACGACGACGGCATCATGCACCTCCCGATGCGTCGGGGATAGAACTCGTTCGCAACCGGCGCCCGCCTCGAGATTTTGCGGCGGGCACCGGTTTTCGGGGTCTGGGTGGGGCGCTCGCGGGTCGGCGGGGCCGCGCGAATAGAGTCGGAGCGTGTCTTCGTCCCATGCTGAAACCACATCATCAGACGCTTCGTCGACCGGGGCGCGTGCGCGGGCGGACGGTGAGGTGGGATTCCCGTTTTCGGCGGTGGTGGGGCAGGAGCGGTTACAGCTCGCGCTGATTCTGTGCGCGGTGCACCCGGGTATCGGCGGTGTCCTGGTGCGTGGAGAGAAGGGGACCGCCAAGTCGACCGTGGTGCGGGCGTTGGCGCAATTGCTGCCGCCGGTGGCGGGCGAGACCGGGGCGCGCCCGGCGCGGCTGGTGGAATTGCCGGTCGGAGCGACCGAGGACCGCGTGGTCGGTTCATTGGATCTGGAACGGGTGCTGCGCGACGGTGAACAGGCATTCCGGCCAGGGCTGCTGGCCGCAGCCCATCACGGTGTGCTGTACGTCGACGAGGTGAATCTGCTGCACGACCATCTCGTGGACGTGCTGCTCGACGCGGCGGCGATGGGGCGGGTGCATATCGAACGCGACGGCGTTTCCCATTCGCATCCGGCGCGATTCGTGCTCGTTGGCACCATGAACCCGGAGGAAGGCGAGCTGCGCCCGCAACTGCTCGACCGGTTCGGGCTCACCGTCGATGTCGCCGCCTCGCGTGAGGTGGGTGTGCGGATGGCGGTGGTGCGCCGCCGATTGGATTACGAGGCCGACCCGGCCGGGTTCGCCGGCCGCTACCTCGCGGCCGATCGTGCGATTGCCGAGCGCATACTGACCGCCCGCGACCGGGTCGCCGCCGTCACACTCGATAATGTGGAGCTCCGCCGAATCGCGGCGTTATGTGCGTCTTTCGATGTGGACGGGATGCGCGCGGACCTGGTGGTCGCGCGGGCGGCGACCGCGCATGCGGCGTGGCGGGGCGCTGAGACTGTCGGCGAAGAGGATGTGCGGGTCGCCGTGGAGTTGGCACTGCCGCATCGCCGTCGGCGCGATCCGTTCGACGAGCCTGGCATCAGCGAAGACCAGCTCGACGACGCGATGCGCGATGCCGAGGAAGAAGTGGCGCGGGCGGCCGATCAGCAATCGGGCGGCGAGAACTCCACGGACCGTGCGGAATCCGAACCGGACTACAACGAGCGGTCCGCCCCCGGTACGGATGAATCCGATTCGGGCGACCGGATCGACGATCCGGAATCGGGCTCCACCGGCGACACTTCCGATTCCCCGAACGATGATGGACCCGAGGACGACGGCCCCGACGGTGGACCGGGTGGCGGACAGTCGCCTTCCGCTCGCGAAGGCCGAACCGCTACTCCCGCTTCATCTTCGGTGTCCCCGCCCCGATGGGAGGTCCCGGGCGTCGGCGAGGGTGCCGCAGGCCGCCGTTCACGCGCGCAGACCAAGCAGGGGCGCACGGTGCGTTCCACCACCGACGCGTCCACCGGTCTGCACCTGCTCGGCACCGTTTTCGCCGCGGCACCGCATCAGCGCACACGTGGCCGTGCCGATGGACCGCTGAAGCTGGTCTCGGATGATCTGCGCGGCGCGTATCGCGAAGGGCGCGAAGGTAATCTGGTCATCTTCGTGGTCGACGCGTCCGGATCCATGGCATCCAGGGACCGGCTCTCCGCCGTCACCGGTGCCGTGGTCGCGCTGCTGCGCGACGCATACCAGCGCCGCGACAAGGTCGCCGTGATCACCGTGCGGGGTCAGGAAGCCGAACTCGTGCTGCCGCCTACCTCCTCGGTCGACATCGCGGTGCGCCGCCTGTCCGGCATGCGCACCGGAGGCAAGACTCCGCTCGCCGCAGGGCTTTTGAAGGCTCGGGAGGTGATCGGCCGCGAGCGGGTTCGCGACCCGCACCGTCGGCCGATGCTGGTGCTGCTCACCGACGGTCGCGCCACCGGTGGTGCCGACCCGGTGCCGCGTGCCCGCGCCGCCGCCGGATTGCTTGCCCATGACGCCGTGACATCGATCGTCGTCGATTGCGAACGCGGCATCGTCCGCCTCGGTCTCGCCGCCGAGTTGGCTCGTGACCTGCGGGCCGGATATCTGCGGCTGGCCGAACTGTCCGGCGAATCGGTGGCCGATGTCGTGCGGGCCGGATCTGGACGTGCCGGAATGCGCGCCGCGTGATTCGGGCAGTCATCGGTCCGCGCGTATTTTCGGTCGGCTATTTCCGTAGCGTTCGATCAAATAGTGTCCGAACAGAATTCGCCGACGCGGACCGGTGAGCTCAGCGCGGGCCGCAGCGCCGGGTACCCGGCGTATTCGACCGGGCGGCCGAAATATCAGGAAGGAATAGCACATGCCCAAGGGTGTTCCGGAGACCGTTCCCGATGACGGGCTGACGACACGGCAGCGCCGCAATCAGCCGGTACTCGCGGTCCATACAGGGCCGGGCAAGGGGAAATCGACCGCGGCGTTCGGGATGGCATTGCGCGCCTGGAACCAGGGGTTCGATGTGGCGGTCTTCCAGTTCGTGAAGAGCGCCAAATGGAAGGTCGGCGAGGAAGCCGCCTTTCGCACCCTCGGCACCCTGCATGAGGAGAGCGGAGTCGGCGGCGCGGTCGAATGGCACAAAATGGGTGAAGGATGGTCGTGGTCGCGCAAACCCGGCAGCGATGAGGACCATGCCGCCGCCGCGCTCGCGGGTTGGCAGGAAATCGCCCGCCGGCTGCGAGCCGAACAGCACCGATTCTATGTCCTGGACGAATTCACCTATCCGCTGAAGTGGGGTTGGGTCGACATCGACGAGGTGGTCGATACGCTGCGCAACCGTCCCGGCAACCAGCACGTCGTCATCACCGGCCGCGACGCTCCCCAGCCCCTCCTCGACGCCGCCGACCTGGTCACCGAAATGACCAAGATCAAACATCCCATGGACGCAGGCCGAAAAGGCCAGCGCGGCATCGAATGGTGACCGGCGTCGTGACGAGTGGTCCAGGGCTGCGGCGAACTTCGGGAGGGTCCCGCGGTCAGGTACCACTCGCCGATCGTGAGGCCGCGCGGTCATGATGAGTGTTCCGGCGGTCGTGGTGGCCGCGCCCGCGTCGGGGAGTGGGAAAACGACCCTGGCGACCGGGTTGATCGGCGCGTTGCGGCGGGCCGGACATCGGGTGGCGCCGTTCAAGGTGGGGCCGGACTACATCGATCCGGGATATCACGGGCTCGCGGCGGGGCGGCCGGGACGCAACCTCGATCCGGTGCTTGTCGGCACCGAACGTGTTGTGCCGCTGTACCAGCACGGTGCCCGGGGCTGCGATGTAGCGGTTGTCGAGGGCGTGATGGGGTTGTTCGACGGGCGCATCGACGCGAACCAATCCGCGCCCGTCGCCGAAGGATCCACCGCGCAAGTCGCCGGATTACTCGGCGCGCCAGTGATTTTGGTGGTCGACGCGCGTGGGCACAGTCAGAGCCTGGCTGCGCTGCTGCACGGATTCGCCACCTTCGACAGCTCGATCCGTCTCGGCGGCGTGATCCTCAACCGCGTCGGCAGTGAACGCCACGACCAGGTCCTGCGCGAGGCCTGTGATCGCGTCGGCCTGCCCGTCCTCGGATCGCTCCCGCGCATGGCCGAACTGGAAGTCCCCTCCCGCCACCTCGGCCTCATCCCCGCCGTCGAACACGGCACCGCCGCCGTCGCCGCGGTAGACGCCATGACGGACCTGGTCGCCGCACACGTCGACCTGCCCGCGATCGCCGCACTGGCCCGCTCAACCGTATCGGGACCGGCGTGGGATCCCGGTCTTGCTGCCGTGGTTGACGGGACAGGCTCTGCTGCAGTGGGTTTCGCTCCGGTGATTGCTATTGCCGGGGGGCCGGCCTTTACCTTCGGGTATGCCGAGCATCGCGAGCTGTTGGCGGCTGCGGGGGCGGAGGTTGCGGTCTTCGATCCGATGCACGACGAACTACCGGTCGGGACGGCGGGTCTGGTGCTTCCAGGCGGGTTCCCGGAGGAGCACGCCGCTGAGCTCGCGGCCAATACTCGGTTGCTCGCGCAGATCGGCGAGCAGTCACGCCGTGGTCTGCCCGTACATGCCGAATGTGCGGGACTGTTGTATCTGACCAGGTCATTGGATGGACATCCGATGGCGGGGGTGGTCGAGGCGGACGCGGAATTCGGGCCACGGCTGACCCTCGGTTACCGAGATGCGGTGGCGCTGACCGATTCCGTGCTGTGGCGGGCGGGACAGCAGGTGCGCGGACATGAGTTCCACCGCACCAGGTTGGTCGTCTCCGGTGCCGACACCGCCGCGTGGGGATGGCGCGTCGGCGCGGATAGGGTTCACGAGGGTGCGCTGGTCCATCGCGTGCACGCGTCCTACCTGCACACTCACCCGGCCGGAAACCCGGAAGCCGTCGTGCGCTTCGTCGCCGCGGCCACCGACTGCGCGCATGAAGCCCGCTGAACTCGCCGTCGGCCTCGGCCTGCGGCCCGGTACCCCCGCCGACCGTATTCTGTCCGCTATCGGAGAAGTGCTGGGCGACAACCCAATAGGTTGCCTGGCGACTCTCGACCGCCGCGCCGCCGAACCCGGCCTTCGAGCAGCGGCCGAGCAACTGACCGCCCCGATCCTCGCGTACACGGCCGAGGAACTCGCGCAAGTCGACGTCCCCACCCCATCATCACGCACCCACTCCGCACTCGGCACCGCCTCGGTCGCCGAAGCCGCAGCGCTACTTGCCGGCGCCGGTCGGCTCGTCGTTACCAAACGCACCGTCGACGCCATCGTCATCGCCGCGGCACATTTCGCTGGACACCGTTAATACCCGTCCGCGCAGGCGCCAACCGGTACGAGCGCGGCTATGGCGCAACGGAGGTCCAGTCCGCGAAGCCGGTGGGGGCGTGGCGGCCGAGGCTGGCGTGTTCGAATAGGCCCCAGCCTTCGGCGTCGCCGCAGCGGGCCCGGCCTACATGATCGATGACGCCGTAGGGGACGCGGGCGGCGATGGCCGGGTCGGTGAGGTCATAGATGGTGCTGTCTGACCAGTCGCGACCCATCCAGCGGCCGTGCAGCCAGTCGGGGTCGCCGCCATAGCCGCAGCCGACGTGCAGCGCGACATTGGTTCCGGGCCGGATCTCCACTTCGATCGGTTTACCGTCGGGTGCCGTCATTGATAGTCGCGCGAACACGGGATGCCTTGTACCGGAACAGTATTCGATGTGGATGCGGGGCCAGCCCAGCTGCTCGACGCGTCCGTCGGGCCAGATGCGGGTCGCGTCATTGAGGGTGCGCTTGCCGTCGGGTTCTTCCTGGACGATCACCACGATGGCGAAATCGTCGAAGCGAATCGGCACATACAGCCACCAGAACCCGCCCGAGGGTTCGGCAGCGGCGCGGCCGGCGGGCTCGGGCTCACCCACCGGACGGATGCCCCACGACCGATCTCGGGTCCCCGTCCACACGGCTGGATCGACCGTGAGATCGGAGCCGTCGACGTGCAGCGTCCCCTCCCACGATCCGACCTGCGCGAAGCGGGTCGCCTGGATGATCGGGCGGTTGCCATTGAGGATCAGGTGCGGCTGTTCTTCGACGGCCGGGAACGCGCCGTTCCAGGTGAGGTCGAAGCCGAGGTCATCGTGTTCGCAGATCACTCGGATCCGCTGGAGCGGCTCCAGAACCTCGACGCGGTAGCCGCCGACACGCTGGTCGAGGCTGCGATCACCGAGCGCGTCGGAGAAGCGAACCGCGCGCTGGGTGTCACCCCGCCGGAACGTGGCATACGCGTCGATGACTCCGAGGTTCGGATAGACACCGAGGCCAGTGACGAAGAAGTTGCCGCCATCGCGGTCGTGGCCGTTGAAATAGCTTCTGTCGTAGAAGTTCCGGTCACTGCTGGCCACCCTCGCCAACGAGAGATGAGTCTGATGGATCGGGTATTCATCAAGGGGTGCAGGCATGTTCGGTCTCAATCCCACTCGTAGGTTCCGTCGATCAAGGCTTCGAGGCTCGCTCGGTGCATGACGTAGTCGTCGCGATCGGGAGTATCGGTGTCTTCGCCGAAGTGGATCATTCGGCGCTTCACCCTGGCCATTACGATCGCATGCCGCAGCGCGGCATAGACGATATAGAAGTCGAGGTCGGACACGGTATATCCGGAGAGCTCTTCGTACTTCGCCACGACGTCGTCGCGACGCAGGAAGTCCGCGAGGCCGGGCTGATCGAATTGGGTGGCGAGGTCCTGGAAGAACCGGTGGATGAAGATGAGCCACGCGATATCCAGTTCGCGCGGACCGAGCCCGGCCATTTCCCAATCCAGCACTCCGATCGGGTCGAACTTGTCGAAGATGATGTTGCCCGGTCGTGAGTCGCCCCAGCTGAGCACGTCGGGTCCTGGGTCGGCGGGCCAGTGCGCGTCGAGCCAGTCGAAGGCGCGCTCGATAAGCGGGATCCCGAACCCGTCGTCGGCCAACGCCCAGCGATACCACTTGCGATGCCATTCGACATGCCTGCGCAACGCCTGGCCCGGGCCATCCAGCATGGGGAATCGAGCAGCCGCATCGGATATCGCGTGCACCTTCGCGATCACCTCGATGGTGCCAGCGGTGAGGCGGGCGCGTTCTTCGGTGCTCGCGTCGAACAGCCAACCGATGAATACATAGGGCGGATTGTCGGTCGGCACTCGGCCGTCGATCCGCTTCATCACGAAAAACTTTGTGCCGAGCGGCTTCTCATCTGTTTCCAGCCAGCACAGTTCGGGCACCGGTACGTCGGAGTTGGCGGCGACGCCGGACATGACCTTGTATTGCGTTTCCAGATCGTAGTTTTCGAAGACCGGGAACGACTCGGCCTCCGGTGTCATCCGCACGACGAACGATCCTCCGTCGGGCCTGCCGTCGACGCTCCATTCGGCGTCGAACAGCACAGTTGGACTCGACATCCCGGCGCCCTGCGGCCTCGACACCGCCGAGATCGCAGGCGGGTGGTCGGCGGAGACCTTCGAACCGAGCCACCGGGACAGCTCGCCGGCAAGGGCGTCGAGATCGCGGTCGCTGACGGTGAGCTCCCGTCGCGCGGTGAGATCGGGATCGTCGGCCATGCTTCTCCTCTTCACGATCGAGTTGGGCAAAATGTAACGCGTTCTAGTTCGCTGGGCAGGGGAACGGCGCGAAAATGTGTGCACAACTCAGTGAGTGATATCGGGGGTTGACAACGCCGGGAGTCATCCTTTTGGTTCAGCCGCGTACGCCGGAAGTAGGGGATGAACATCAGGGTCTCGCAGGATGTGCGCGAGGGGTTGTTCGGATATCTTCGGGTCTGTGTTTTTGGCCGCTGGCGCGGCGTGTTCGCGGCCCCTATGGCTCGCGTCCGAGGGGCAAATGCTCGCGACTTCGTCGCAAAATCGCATTTGCCCCTCGGACGCGAGCCGGCCGCGAACTTTAGTGCTCGATCTCGCTACGCTCGGAACCTGTTGTCGTGGCGAGTGGGTGCGTTATGAGGGGACGTGCGACACCCGGGGGTTTGGTGATTCATTAGGTGCGGAGGTGCTCGAAAAGTGCGGAGTTACTCGAAAGGTGCGGAGGTACTCGAACCGGACGGTGACACGTCCGTCGATGTGGATCGGCCGCGATGGAATCCCCTGACGCGCCTCGCCTTTCGGTTCGGCTTCGTCTACTTCGGGCTGTTCTGCCTAATCTTCCCGCAGATCCTGTTCGTATTCACCGGCTACTTCACCACATTGGTGCCGGACTCCTGGATCGTCGGGTTGTGGCGACCTCTCGGTCCGATCATCGAGTGGGCCGGGCGGCGGATCTTCGGCACCGACGTCGCGCTGAATCTCATGTCGGGCAGTGGCGACCAGAAGTTCATCTGGGCATTCGTGGTCTGTCTGCTGATCGTCGCGGTGGTGGCGACCGTCGCGTGGACCGCGCTGGATCGGCACCGCCCGAACTATCAGCGGCTGAACGCCTGGTTCCTGATCTTCATTCGGCTGTGCCTGGGCGGGCAGATGCTCTGGTATGGGCTGGCCAAGGCGATTCCGACGCAGATGCCCGAGCCGTCGCTCACGGCGCTGCTGCAACCCTATGGCGAGTTCAGTCCCACCTCGGTGCTGTGGAACCAGGTCGGCTCGTCACCGGTGTACCAAATCTTGCTCGGCTGTGCGGAGGTGCTGGGTGGGCTGTTGCTGTTCCTGCCACGTACCGCCACGATCGGTGCGATGCTGAGCCTGGTCAGCATGGCCCAGGTCTTCGTGCTGAACATGACCTTCGATGTTCCGGTCAAGATCCTCTCGCTGCACCTCGTGCTACTGAGCATGGTGGTGCTCGCGCCGCAGGCGCGACGGCTGGCCGACATGCTGGTGCTACAGCGGCCCTCCGAACCGGCGACGCAGCCCGATCCGTTCCGCAGCCGCCGGGTCAGGGCGATCGCGGTCGCGGTGCAGGCGGTGCTCGGGATCTGGATATTCACTGGCGGGGTGCATATGGGTATGAAGTACTGGGACCAGGGTGGGGGTGGTACTCCGGAGCCGCCGCTGTACGGGATCTGGACGGTGTCGGAGTTCACCATGGACGGCTATCCGGTCCCGCCTTTGACCACCGACGAAAATCGTTGGCAGCGGCTTGTTTTCGATATTTCAGGCACTACCTATCAGCGAATGGACGGTACCCTGGTGCCGACCCTCACGAATGTGGACACCGCCGCGCACACGATCGTCGTCTCGGGGCCGCCGGCAACGCCGGACGCGCAGCCCGCCCCGATCGCGAACTTCACCTTCGATCAGCCGACTTCGGATCTGTTGCGACTGACCGGACAACTCAACGGCAAACCGGTGACGATCACACTGGAACAGGTCGACCTGGACCGATATCCGGTGCACCGCGGCGGCTTCCATTGGGTGCAGGAATATCCGAACTTCCGCTGACGAGCCCGGCAAGCACTATCCGATTGTGATGGCATCCAGTCGAGTCGACGGACATTGCCGTCGACGATCGATCGATCGGCCTGCGCGGCTGCACTGCTCAGCGCATGACGGTGCTCACCTGGTTGCTCCAGTTCGCCGACGGCGCGAGCAGTTCACCGGTGCCGGTGCGGAAGGCCTCGATTGCCGCGACGTCGCCGCGCAATTGCGCCATCATCCACGCCGTTGAATATCCGAGGTAGCCGTAAACGCCGCTGGTACAGGGATTCGACGCCTGCGCGCAATCCGGCTGGCCTTGCACATCATTGTGGTCAGGACCGTTGAGGGTTGCCCACGCCTTCGCCACATTGGCCGGGGTCGCCTCGTAGTACGCCTGATTCGACTGCAAACCCGCCAGCTGCCACGGCAACGCCTGCGTGGAGGGCGAGATGAATCCGTCGGCCGAACCGTTGACGAAGAACACCGATCCCGACGTGAGCTTGCGGGTGTCGGTGCATTTGATCGCCTCCGAACACAGGGCCTGCTTGGGTATTTCGATCGGTACCGCGGTCTTGATCGCACCATCCGACGCCAGCATCGCGTTCACGACGCCGGTGGCGCCCTGCGAGTGCCCGATCGCGCCGGCCGCCGCCGTATCGAGCTTCCCGTAGAAAACACTAGCGGGGGTTGTGGCCTGTTCTTTCAAGAAGTTCAGTGAGCCGAGAATGTCGGTGCCGGAACCGGTTTGCTGGTTCTCGGTGCCGATCACCACGAAGCCCCATGACGCGAGGTGCCGAAGCAGGTAGGTGTATTGACTGGGCACGGCTTTCGTCCCGTCGCCCCACAACACGATCGGATGTTTCGCCCCGCCCAGATCCGTCGGGTACCAGACGTCGAATTTCGCGCCGGTGGAATCGCAGCAGCCGAACCCGAGCTTCTCGGTCACCGCCCACGGCCCCGGCTGGAGATAGGTCGACTCGATGCCGGGATTCGGGGCATATTGGTCCGGATCCGCTTGTGCGGCACCGGCGTTTGCCGGTATTCCTATCAACGCGATCATGGCCACCGCTGCCCGCACCATTCGAGTCCATCGGTTCATAGGCCGAGTATAGGAAGGAAGCGCGGCCGCAGCGATTCCACGACTTGCTGCGGCCGCCTGTCCATTCGATGAGGGCCGCGCCGGGTGATTGCTGCGATGGCGACGCCAGGGCTTAGGCTCCCACACTGTGCCGAACACGTCTTTCTCCACCGATGACCAGCCAGCGGGCGACCCGAACTATCTGGTCGGGCTCGATCTCGTTGGGCGCCGCGTCGTTGTGGTCGGCGGCGGGACGGTGGCGCAGCGGCGTCTCGGCCTGCTGATCGCCTCCGGTGCGGATGTGCACGTGATCAGCCGTGAGGTCACTCCGGCGGTCGAGGGGATGGCGACATCCGGTCAGCTCGCCGTCACCCTGCGTGCGTATGCCGATGGTGATCTGGAGGACGCCTGGTACGCGATCGCGTGCACCGACGAACCCGAGACCAACGCGGCCGTGGTCGCAGAGGCCACCAGGCGCAGGATCTTTTGTGTACGCGCCGACGTCGCCCGGCTCGGCACCGCCGTCACGCCCGCGACGGCTCGCTATGACGGATTGACGCTGGGTGTGCTCTCCAGCGGACAGCATCGACGCTCGGCGGCGATGCGAAACGCGCTGCTCGAGGCATTGCAATCCGGTGTGGTGACCGATGATTCGACGCCGATCGCGCCGGGAGTCGCACTGGTCGGCGGCGGCCCCGGCGATCCGGATCTGATTACCGTGCGCGGGCGCAGGCTGCTGGGGCGTGCGGATCTGGTTGTCGCCGACCGGCTCGCGCCGCCGGAGCTGCTCGCCGAACTCGGACCCGATGTCGAGGTCATCGACGCGGCGAAGATCCCCTATGGGCGCGCCATGGCGCAGGAAGCGATCAATTCCGCGCTGATCGATGGCGCCAAAGCGGGGAAATTCGTGGTGCGGCTCAAGGGCGGCGATCCGTACGTCTTCGGCCGCGGGTTCGAAGAAGTCGAGGCATGCGTGGCGGCAGGCGTCCCGGTCACGGTGGTCCCCGGTATCACCAGCCCTATCTCCGTCCCGGCGGCAGCGGGCATCCCGGTGACCCATCGCGGCGTCACCCACGAATTCGTGGTGGTGAGCGGGCACGTCGCGCCGGACCATCCGGACTCGCTTGTCGACTGGCCCGCGCTGGCCCGGCTGCGCGGAACGATTGTGCTGATGATGGCGGTCGAGCGCATCGAACAATTCGCGACCGCGCTGATCGAGGGCGGCCGGGCCGTCGATACTCCGGCGACCGTCATTCAGGAGGGCACGCTGCGCACTCAGCGGGTGCTGCGCGCGGATCTCGGCACAGTCGCCGCGCGGGTTCGTGATGAGGGGATCCGCCCACCCGCCATCGTGGTGATCGGCCCGACGGCGAAATTCACCACGGACGCCGCTCCCGCCGATTAGGCCCGACATGCGAATTCCGGCAGGGTCGGCGCGTGCGCCGTCCGTCATCCTCCGAGCCGGATTCGCGGGCGACCGGGCGAACCGGGCTCGCGTCGGCCCCCGGTGCTACCTACGGGTCAACTACAGTGGCTCATCGTGCTCGATAATCCCGCTGCGACGATGCAGTATCCGGTGAAGCAGCGGGCCTTCGGGCTCGCGATCCTCGTGTTGAGCGGGCTGCAGCTCATGGTTGTGCTCGACGGCACGGTGGTGATCTTTGCCCTGCCACGATTGCAGCAGGAGATGGGCATGTCCAGCGCGGGTGGTGCGTGGACGGTGACCTCCTACGGTCTCACCTTCGCGGGACTGATGCTGCTCGGCGGCAGGCTCGGCGACGCGTTCGGGCGCAAACGGATGTTGATAGTCGGCGTGGGACTGTTCACCTTCGCCTCGCTGCTGTGTGGGCTCGCGCAGAACGAGGCCATGCTGCTCGCGGCGCGTGCGGTGCAGGGTGCGGGCGCGGCGGTCGCGGCGCCGACGGCATTCGCCTTGGTGGCAACCACTTTCGCGCCAGGTAAGGCGCGCAATCAGGCGATCGCGATCGTCGGCTCGATGGTCGGTATCGGGTCGGTCGGCGGTCTGGTGGTCGGCGGGGCGCTCACCGAGCTGTCCTGGCGGTGGATCTTCCTGATCAATGTGCCGATCGGCGCCCTGATCATCCTGGGTGCGTGGTACCGACTGAGCGATACCGAGCATCACCGTTCCTCGCTCGATGTGCGCGGTGCCCTGCTCGGCACGGTGGCCTGTGCCTCCATCGTTTTCGGTGCGACCGAAGGTCCGCAGCTGGGATGGACCAGCCCGGCCATTATCGGCGCCCTGGTGGCGGGGGTCGTGCTGCTTGTCGTTTTCGTTGTCGTCGAACGGAGGGTCGAGGATCCACTATTGCCGTGGTCGCTGTTCGACAGCCGCGATCGCGTCGCGACCTTCCTGTTGATCTTCCTGGCCGGTGGCGTGCTCGGCGCGATGACCTTCTTCGTCGCCCAGTTCCTGCAGAACGTGCTCGGCTACAGCCCGCTGGTGGCGGGTGTGGGTTCGATTCCGTTCACCGTCGGCATCGGCGTCGGCAGCGCGCTCGCCTCCAAGGCCGCGCTGATGGTCGCGCCGCGCTGGTTGCTCGCCGGTGCTGCGGTGGTCTTGGCTGCTGGGCTGCTTTTCGGTTCGACGCTGGATCGTGACGTGCAATATGCGCCGACGTTGCTACCACTGCTGATCGTGATCGGCCTCGGGGTCGGCATGGCAATGGTGCTCGCGCCGTTGTGTGTTCTGGTCGGCGTACCGCAGTCCAATATCGGTCCGCTGTCCGCGGTGGGACAGATGTTCATGAACCTGGCGACACCGGTGTTCATCGGGCTGCTCACCCCGATCGCGGCCTCGCGCACATTGTCGCTCGGCGGTCGAACCGGTAAGGCGGCCGATATGAACTCGGCCGAGATCGACGCATTGGGCAGCGGTTACACACTGGCGCTGTTCGTCTGCGCCATTATCGCGCTGGTGGCGGGCGTGATCGCGCTGACCCTGCGCTTCACGCCGCCGCAGCTCGCCCAGGCGCAGCACGCGCAAGAAGCGGCCCAGCAGGGCTGAGCCTGCCGGGCCGGGGGATGTGCAGTGCCGTCATACGGTGTGCCGGTCGGCCAGCGTGAGGGCGTCGTCGAGAATCGACAGTCCTTCCTTGACCTCGGCGTCGGTAACGACGCACGGTGGAACCACATGCAGCCTATTGAAATTGACGAACATCAACAGCCCGGCCGCGCGGCAGGCGGCGACGACTTCGGTCATTGCCGGGCCGGTGCCGCCGTAGGGTGCGAGCGGTTCGCGAGTTGTCTTGTCGCGCACCAGTTCCAGCGCCCAGAACACACCCGCACCGCGTACCTCGCCGACGCTGGGGTGGCGCTGCCCGAGTTTTCGCAGGCCGGGGCCGAGTACTCGGGCGCCGACGTCGGCGGCGTTCTCGACGATCCTCTCATCGCGCATGGCGTTGATCGTGGCTACCGCCGCCGCGGTTGCCAGCGGATGTCCCGAATACGTCAGGCCACCCGGATAGGGCCGATCGTCGAAACTCGCCGCGATCTCGGGGCTGATCGCGACGCCGCCGAGCGGTACGTACCCGGAGTTCACACCCTTGGCGAAGGTGAGCAGGTCCGGTACCACGCCCTCGAAATGCTCTATCGCGAACCATTTTCCGGTTCGTCCGAAGCCCGACATCACTTCATCGGCGATGAAGACGATGCCGTGTTCGTCGCAAAGCGCCCGCACTCCGGCTAGGTAACCGGGTGGCGGGACCATGATTCCGGCGGTTCCCGGGACGGATTCGAGAATGATCGCGGCGATGGTGTCGGGCCCCTCGAACAGAATGGTCTGCTCGAGGTGGACCAGCGCGCGTTCGGTCTCCTCGGCTTCGGTGCTCGAATGGAATTGCGAGCGATAGAGGAACGGGCCGAAGAAGTGGACGACGCCGCTGTTACCGTGATCGTTCGGCCAGCGTCTCGGGTCGCCGGTGAGGTTGATCGCGGTCTCGGTGCCGCCGTGGTACGACCGGTAGCGCGAGAGCACCTTGTAGCGGCCCGTGTGCAACCGAGCCATCCGGACGGCGTGCTCGACCGCGTCGGCGCCGCCATTGGTGAAGAAGATCTTGTTCAACGCACCCGGTGTGCGCTGCGCGATCAACCGCGCGGCTTCCGACCGCGCGTCGTTGACGTACTGCGGTGCGACGGTGCACAGCCTGCCCGCCTGCTCCTGCACCGCCGCAACGACTTTCGGATGCTGATGGCCGATATTGGTATTGACCATCTGGGAGGAGAAGTCGAGCAGGCGGTTGCCGTCACCGTCCCACACATAGCAGCCCTGCGCGGCAGTGATCGTCATCGGCGTAATGTGCGCCTGGGCCGCCCAGGAGTGGAACACGTGTTCGCGATCGAGTTCGTAGGCGCGGGCCGCGGCCGTGCGGACGTCGTCCGGTGTGATGCCGTCGGACAAAATCATCGGCAATTCTCCTGCGTCGCTGGTGGGTTCTAGGTGTTCTGCGGGAAACCGAGTTCCAGCCCGCCGTGGCTTGGATCGAGCCAGCGGCTGGTGACCGCCTTGCCACGGGTGAAGAACTGCACACCCTCGGTGCCGTGCGCGTGCGCGTCGCCGAACAGCGAGTTCTTCCAGCCGCCGAAGCTGAAGTACGCCATCGGAACCGGGATCGGCACATTGATGCCTACCATGCCGACCTCCACCTCGTTGTGGAACCGCCGTGCCGCGCCGCCGTCGTTGGTGAAGATCGCGGTGCCGTTGCCATACGGATTGGAGTTGATCAGCGCGAGCCCGGCCTCGTAGCTCTCGACCCGGACGATCGAAAGGACAGGGCCGAAGATTTCGTCGGTGTACACACTCATCTCGGGGCCGACATGGTCGAGAATGGTTGGCCCCAACCAGAATCCGTCCGATTCGCTATCGGCCGTCACGTCTCGCCCGTCGAGCACGACGGTGGCTCCCGCGGCCGCGCCCGCGTCGATGTAAGTGGCGACCCGATCGCGATGTTCGCGCGTTACCAGCGGTCCCATGTCGGTGTCGCGGGTGCCGTCGCCGGTCTTGATGGTCCGGGCGCGCTCGGAGATTTTGGCGACCAGTTCGTCGCCCGCCGTGCCGACCGCGAGCACCACGCTGATCGCCATGCACCGCTCGCCCGCGGAGCCGAAACCGGCGTTGACCGCGGCATCAGCGGCCAGCTCGAGGTCCGCGTCCGGCAGCACCAGCATGTGGTTCTTGGCGCCGCCCAGCGCCTGCGCGCGCTTGCCGTTGGCCGTGGCGCGCTGGTAGACGTACTTCGCGATGGGTGTCGAGCCGACGAACGAAACGGCCTTGATGCCCGGGTTGTCCAGCAATTCGTCGACCGCGACCTTATCGCCCTGCACCACGTTGAAAACCCCGGCGGGCAAACCCGCTTCGCGCCACAGTTCGGCCATCCAGAGTGACGCGGACGGATCCTTCTCGCTCGGTTTGAGCACCACCGTGTTCCCGGCCGCGATCGCCAGGGGGAAGAACCACATCGGCACCATCGCGGGGAAATTGAACGGCGAAATGATCGCCACCGGGCCGAGTGCCTGACGGATCGAGAAGATGTCGACCTTCGTCGACGCGTTCTCGGTGTAGTCACCCTTGATCAAATGTGGGATACCGCAGGCGAATTCGACGATCTCCAGGCCGCGCGCCACCTCGCCGAGCGCATCCGAGCCCACCTTGCCGTGTTCGGCGGTGATCAACCGGGCGAGCTCCTGCCTGCGCTCGTTGAGTAATTCGCGGAAACGGAACAGGACTTGTGTCCGTCGCGCCAGCGAGGCGTCGCGCCATCCAGGGAAGGCCGCCGCCGCCGCATCGATTGCGGCCCGCACGTCCGCCACGTTCGCCAGCGCCACCTCTCCGGTCACCACGCCGGTAGCCGGATTCGTCACCGGCGCGCTCGACTCGCCGGCTCCGGTGAAGCTCTTGCCGTCGACCCAGTGCGCGATTGTCTGCATACTTCCTCGATTCGGTCGGTGAGCATCGGTATTCGCACCTACCGGCGAAACCCCGCCAGCCGTGGCGTCCGGATTCAGGATGCGCGGGCGGCGGTGTCGCTATCGGCGCTTTGCTGGATTCGGTCACTCATTCGGACCGGTGTGCCGTAGTCCGGCTCGCATCGAACGCGTACTCGATGTTGATCTCGAGGACGGTGAATCTCGCACCTTGCTGCATACCGCGCTGCCTATTCGGGGCCTCACCGCTGACCCGGGCATGCGGTGAGCCCGTGACAACGCCGCCTGTTATCTTGAACGTCGTTCAAGTTTGTAATGGAGGACGTCGTGGATGGTGTCGAGAACCCTCAGAAATCGAGGGTGGCTCTTTCCTCGCGGGATATGGCGCAGATCGCCGTATTCGCGGCGCTGATCGCGGCATTGGGCTTGCCCGGCGCCATCACAGTCGGATTCAGCGGCGTGCCGATCACGGTACAGACCCTCGGTGTCATCCTGGCCGGCGCGGTTCTCGGGGCGCGCAAGGGCACGGCGGCGGTTCTGGTTTTCCTCGCGCTGACCTTGATTGGGCTGCCGTTGCTCTCCGGTGGCCGGACCGGGCTGACGGCGCTGGCCGGCCCCAGCGCCGGTTATCTCATCGGCTGGATTCCCGCGACGCTGATCATCGGTCTGCTGACCGCCCGGATTCTGCCGAAGTACCCGATCGTTCTCGGTCTGCTGATCAACGCATTCGGCGGGCTCGTGATCATTTACCTGTTCGGCACCATCGGAGTGCTGCTGCGCACCGATCTCGGCGTTGGTCACGCCATCACCACCAATTTCGCGTTCATTCCCGGCGACCTGGTCAAGGTGGTCGTCGCGACAGTCGTCGCCAAGGGCGTGCACCGCGCCTACCCTGGCCTGATTCGTGCCTAGTCGCGAACTCGGCGGTGCCGCGGATCGACCTGCCATCGAGCTCGAGGGGCGCGCGTACACCTACGGCGAACTGGACCATGCGATCGAGCAGTGGAATCGGCAACAAACTCCGGACGTACTCGTCTACGACGCGTCGAGGCTGGAGGTCGCGGACGCGTTGATCTGTGTGTGCGCCGCCGCCCGGCGCGGAGTCCCGGTGGTTGTCGAGAACCCTGATGCGCGCACCACCCGCACGAGCCTCCCGTCTTCGGCGTTTCTGCTGGTGACAACGTCGGGTTCGACCGGGCGTCCGCGCCCGCTCGTCCGCACGGCGGCGTCCTGGTACGACAGCTTCCCGATGTTCACCACGATCACCGGCATCGATCCGGCCGACCGGGTGCTGATCACCGGCCCCTTGCACGCGACGATGCATCTGTTCGGCGCGTTGCACGCGCTGTGGCGCGGTGCGTGCGTGACCGACGATCCGTCGCGGGCCACCGTGGTGCACGCGGTACCCGCGGTGCTTCGCGAAGTGGTTGGCAAGGCGCCGAAACTGCGGACGGCGGTCGTGGCGGGCATCGCCCTGGATGACGGAGCACGCGTGGCGGCGGACGGCGTCGAGATCATCGAGTACTACGGATCGGCGGAAGTCTCGCTGGTCGCGGCGCGGCGGGTTCCCGAACCACTGCGTTTGGTGCGCGATGTCGATGCCGAGGTCCGCGACGGGCTGCTCTACGTCCGAACCCCCTACGCCGTGATCGGCGCTCCGGAATGGTTCGGTGTCGGCGATATCGCCGAACTCGGTGAGGATCGCGAACTCACCGTTCGCGGCAGGGGCGAATTCGCGATCAATGTCGGTGGCACCACGGTCGTCGCCGAGGATGTCGAACGAATCCTCGAGACATGCCACGGCGTCGCCGCGGTGGCCGTTATCGGGACGCCGCACGCGGTGTTCGGCGAAACGGTCACCGCCGCAGTGCAACTCGATGGTGCCGTCGATATCGACGTGGTCCGCGCGCAGGCGCGCCGGGTGCTGACTAAGGAGGCCATGCCCCGTCGCTGGGTTCCGTTCCCGGTGCTGCCTCGCACCAACAGCGGCAAGGTGGCCCGTGGCCGCCTGAAAGACTTGCTGACATGAACCGGATCCCCGTGCTGGTAGCGACGCGTCGAACACCGATCGGCAATGCCGGGCACGGGTTCGCCGACCTGACGACCACCGATCTGGCCGCTCCGGTACTGCGTGAGGTGCTGTCGTCGCTACGCGCGGTGGGCATGGACGCCGAGGTGGACGATGTCGTCCTCGGCAACTGCCTCGGACCAGGCGGTGATCCGGCGCGGATCGCCGCGCTGCGGGCCGGTCTCGGTGTCCAGGTTCCCGGCGTCACCGTTGATCGCCAGTGCGGGTCCGGCCTCGACGCGATTATGCAGGCGGCGTTACGCGTGCAATCCGGCGCCGATGAACTCATTCTGGCCGGCGGCGTCGAATCGGCCAGCACCGCGCCGTGGCGGTTCTGGCCGCCGGTCGCGGATGCCGAACCAGTGCGATACACCCGCGCTCCCTTTGCGCCGCAAGGCTTTCCCGATCCTGACATGGGTGTGGCCGCCGATGATCTCGCGCGCGTACGTGGCATCAGCCGCGAACGACAGGATGCGTACGCCGCGCGCTCGCACACTCTCGCCGCGGCCGCCGACTTCGCGCCGGAGATCGTGCCGATCGGTGATGTACACCGGGATGAACGCATCCGCGCGGGCATGACACAGGCTCGGCTGGCGCGATTGCGTCCCAGTTTCGGCGTCGACGGGACGGCAACGGCGGGCAATTCGTGCGGTATCTCCGATGGCGCCGCGGCGGTGGCGGTCACCAGCGAGTCCGCGGCCGCAGGGCTGCCCGCGCTGCGGATACTCGGGTCGGCGGTAGCCGGGTCGGATCCGGCGTACCCCGGTCTCGGGCCGGTGCCCGCGATCCGCAAACTGTTGCGGCGCACTGGAATCGACCCGACAGACCTCGGCATTGTCGAGATCACCGAGGCGTTCGCTTCGGTCGTGCTCGCGGTGTCGGACGAACTGGGGCTGGACGAAGCCAAGCTCTGCCCACAGGGTGGTGCCATCGCCATGGGGCATCCGTGGGGTGCGTCGGGCGCTATCTTGTTGGTGCGGTTGGCAAGTCAGATGCTGCGGCCGGACGGCCCCGCGCTGGGGCTCGCGGCCTGCGCCATCGGCGGCGGGCAGGGCATCGCCATGCTCGTGGAGCGGGTGTCATGAGTGAGCGTAGCGAGCGAACAATAGGCACAGCTGAGCACTCGCTCGTGATGGAGGCGAGCGCTAGCGAGGTGGAGTCATGAGTGAGATTGTCTTCGATTCGGTGAGCCACCGCTTCGGCGAGCGGAAAGTGTTGCACGGCATCGACCTTCGCATCACTGAGCGTCGCGTCGGCATCATCGGATCCAATGGGTCCGGCAAATCGACACTGGCGCGCATGATCAATGGGTTGCTTGCGCCGACATCCGGCACCGTCACGGTCGACGGGGTGGACGCGGCGAAGAAGGGGGCGCGGGTCCGCCGCAAGGTCGGGTTCGTCTTCACCGATCCCGATACCCAGATCGTCATGCCGACCGTCTCGGAGGATCTCGCGTTCTCGCTGCGCCGGACTGGGCTCAGCAAGGGGGAGGTCGCCGCGCGCGTCGAGGAGACGCTGGTTCGATTCGGGCTGCACGAGCATGGCGAGCATCCCTCGCATCTGCTCTCAGGCGGACAGAAACAGTTGCTCGCCATCGGCGCGGTCCTCATACGCAGGCCCGAGGTGATCATTGCCGATGAACCGACCACGCTGCTGGATCTGCGCAATGCCAGGGTGGTCGCCGAAGCCCTGGACGCCATGGACCAGCAGGTGATCGTCGTAACGCATCAGTTGGCGCTGCTGGAGAGTTTCGAGCGTGTGATCGTCATCGACGACGGTGCCGTCGCGTTCGACGGCGCACCCGATGCTGCCGTACCCGCTTACCGGGAATCGGTCGGATGATCGGCCTGTACCGGCCCGGGGATTCGCCACTGCACCGGATGCCCGCCGGGGCGAAACTATTGCTGTTGATCGTGTCGATCGTGACGGCGACGGTATTCGTGCACAATCCACTGGAGGTCGGCGTAGCCGGCGTGGTAGCGGCGGGATTGTTCGCGTTGGCGCGTATCCCGTTCACCGTCGCGGTGGCGCAGCTGCGTCCGGTGGTGTGGATGTTGCTGATCATCGCGGTATTCCAAATGCTGATCACCTCGCCCGCGCGTGCGGTCGTGGTGTGTGGGGTACTGCTGATCTCCGTGGCGCTCGCGGCGCTGGTCACGCTCACCACCCGGGTGACCGACATGCTCGACACCGTGACGCGTGCGCTCGGCCCGCTGCGGAAGGTCGGGGTCGATCCGGATCGGGTCGGGCTGATGCTGGCGTTGGCCATCCGCTGTGTCCCGTTGCTGACCGAAATCGTGCACGACGTTGCCCAGGCACGGCGGGCACGCGGGTTGCAATGGTCGATGACGGCATTGGCGACGCCGGTACTGGTACGGGCGCTGCGCACCGCTGATGCGATGGGCGACGCCCTCGCCGCACGGGGGGTCGACGATGACTGAGTTGCTGGCCGAGCGCATCGCCGGGCAAACCGCTGAATTCCCGGAGTCGACGGCCGTCGTATCCGCCCGTGAGAGTGTCGGCTACCGCGAGTTCTGGTCGCGGGTCACCCGCACTGCGGCCGGGCTCGATGGTATGAACCGCGTCGCCGTGCTGCCCACATCCGATGTCGAATCGCTGGTCGCCGTCACCGCGGCCGCGTACGCCGGTATCAGCGTCGTGCTACTACACCGGCACCTGCTGCCGAGCCAGCTGAACAGGGTGCTCGAGCTTTCGAAACCCGGTGCGGTCGTTGCCGCTTCGCACCAGCACCGCCGACTACGAAGACTCGGATTCGACGGTGCGATCCAGACGGCCGCCGCGTTGGAATCCGACGGCGTTTCGGGCCGGGCCCGTCCCGGCACCGAACTGCTGGTCGGCGTCACCTCTGGCACCACGGGGGAGCCGAAGTTGTTCCTGCGCAATCAGAGTTCGTGGGCAACGACCCTCGACCGCTCCGATGCGACATTCGATATCGGCCGCCGCGATCGTGTCGCGGTGCCCGGTGTCCTCGATCACACCCATTTCCTCTATGGCGCGCTACATGCTCTCACCCGGGGCGCGATGGTGGACCTGCGACCGGTCGTGCAGTCGCTGAATGACGGTGCGACACATCTGTATTCGGTGCCCACCATCGCTTGGGACGTGGTGCGGTCAGGGGAGGGGCCGTTCCGGCGTGTTCGCGAGGTGCTGTCCTCGGCGGCGCGCTGGCCGCGCACGGGACGGCAAGCGCTGCAACAGATCTTGCCGGATGCGTCGCTCGTGCACTTCTATGGCGCGTCGGAATTGAGTTTCGTATCTTTCGATCGGGAACTCGGGTCCACCGACGAGAATTCGGCCGGGGAACTGTTCGATGGCGTGGAGGCGGAAATCCGCGCCGGCCGAGTGTTCGTGCGCAGCGACATGCTGTTCGATGGTTACCTCACCGAGGACGGCGTGGTCGATGGGCCGGTCGACGGCTGGATGTCTGTGGGCGACAGGGGAGAGGTGCTCGGTAACCGGCTGCGCTTGTTCGGTCGTGTCGGCGACACCCTGATCCGCGGCGGTCTCAATGTGGAACCCGCCGATGTCGAGGCGGCTCTCACCGCGATACCGGGTATCGCAGAGGCCGCCTGCGTCGGAGTCCCCGACGCGCGCATGGGCGAGGTGCCCGCCGCGGCGATCGTGGTCGATGACGACGTCCCGAGCGCCGCGGAGATATGGCGGCATTTGCGAGCCACATTGCCGAGTCCGAGCATGCCGGTGCGGGTCCGCACGGTCGAGCGCCTGCCACGCACACCGCGCGGAAAGCTCGATCGTCACGCTCTTGCGCTTGTGCTTGCCGAGGGCGATCGAGGCGGGCGGTCAACCGACGCCGGGGACGAGTCCGCCGGTCGATAGCATCGGCATCGATCCGTGCCCCAGACCGCGGCCGCCGTTGATTGTGCTTGTGTCGCAAGCGGTTTGGCGGGGACGACTATCAAAGTGCCGGATCGCCCGGCCGGCGATCGTGAGCCGAGGTCACGAGTCGAACAGTTTGGTCACAGGACGACAACGTTGATGCTGTTTCGTTATCTAATCATGCCGTCGGTCGACGATTTCCCCAGAACGCATAGCGTGTGACCGGCCGTACAGCTGCACGTGCGATGGGTCTTGCAAACGGGATTTCTACGACGTGCCGATTCCGGCCGGGTGTGACAGGCTCTCTTTCCGAGGCCGGGGCGCAGAGGATATTGCTCGCGCAACGGTCGGTGTGACACAAGAGACCCCAGCTTCGGCTGGGGTCTCTGTGCGTTGGTCACCTCCCTTCCAGTGCTGTTCCGGCCACACCCCGTGTTGGCTCCACGCGCTCGAGCTTGGTCCAGCCGGTCCAGCCTCGCTTCTTCAGCAGCTCGACCAGCCGACGGGCCGGCGGCGCGGTGTCGAACGCCAGTGCGTCCAGCAGCTTGGCGAACGGTGGCTCGATGTCTACATCGCCGACGTAGTCCTCGCCGTGCTCGTCGGCCAACTGCGTGATGTAGGCGGCTAGCTCGTCGGCCAGCTCGGCCAGCCGTGGGTCGTTGTCGGTCCGGTCGAAAGCGTGGCCCAGGGTGAGATAGATGTCGATGAGCTGCGGGTCGGCGATCTGCTCCCGTTTGCGTGCCATCCACCCCGAGACTCGCTCGGGTGAGTGCGCGGCCAGCGGGATCCATCCGTCGCGTTCGACCTGGACGATCCGCTCGTCGACCCCGAGCTCCCGCAGTCGGTCGAGAAACTCGACCACCTCCGGGGGCAGTGCCAGGCTGTCCCCGGAGGCCAGGCGGGCGATCCGCTCGCGGTGCCGCTGCCGCTCCCGGATCTCCGCCCGAAGCCGCCTATCGATGTCTGCGACCGCCACGGCGAACTCTTCCTCGTCGGCCTGTAGCAGCTCCCGCACTCGCGCCAGCGGGACCCCGGCCTCGGCGAGGGTCCGGATCTTGATCAGCTCGACCACGGCGCCGCCGTTGTACCTCCGATAGCCTGAGTGGTCCCGCTCCGGCTCCGGCAGCAGCCCCTTGGCGTGATAGTGCCGCACCGCCCGCACCGTCACTCCGGCGTACGACGCCAGCTCGCCGATGGTCAGCATCAGACCAGTCTCCTAGACCTAGGAGCTGTTCACGAGGCCGCCTGGCCGGCTGGGCCTTGTGTACTCCGGATGATCTGGGCGATTTCCGGGGCGTGGGTGAAGACCAGCCGGTGATCGGCGTCGAGCCAGGAGGTGCAGATGTGCGGCTGCTCCCGGACGAGCCGCTCGATGCCGGCACGCCAGTTCTGATTGCGCCACGGTGCACGCCCTTCGCCGCTGTCGCCAGCCATCGAGGTCGACATGATCATGCTGATCGGACAGTCGATCTTCCGGTACCGGTCGAGGATTGTGGACCGCACCACATCGATTTCGAGATTCAGATCGAGGATGTCCTGCGCGGTGAGCAACACCTGACGCGGGGTGCCCTTGGCCCGCTCGAGCTCGCGCCGCGTCGCCGGGTCCTCGAACATCGCGCGGAACTCCGGCAGGTCGGCCTCGATGATGAACGGTTCGGGCACCGGGTTCGCTCCGTCGATGAGCACAAGCTCGGCGACGGCGTCAGGACACTCGGAGGCATAGTGCACGGCCAGGTCCGCGCCCAGTGAGTAGCCCACGAGCACCGGCGGCGAGGGCAGGGCGAGGCGTCCCAGCTCCGCCATCACGGCACCGAGATCGCCGAGGAACGCCTCGAAGGAGTACCGGTCGACGGCCGAGGCGAGGCCATGGCCCCTCAGGTCGAAGGTCATCACGTCGTGGTCGCACCGCAGCAGCTCGGTCAGCTCGTGCAGGTCAGCCTGTGTCGAGCTCAGCCCAGGGCACAGGACCAGCGGTCGTCCCCGGCCGCCGCGAGACACCGGGATCGTGACACCGTCATGGTGGACCGTGAAGTGCCGCATCGCATTGGTTTTCGTAGTCATGCCAACCATGCTGAGAGGTTGACCCTGCGTCAGGGGCAACCGTCGGGGCGACATGGCCTCCCGCACACGCGCGGCCCGCCGCGATCACCGACATGGGGTGCGAACCTGAGATCCCCACCCTTCAGGTTGGGGAGACAGTTGGTCAGGTGAGGATGAGAAGTTCAGTGGGGGAGGCGATTTCGGTCCGCAACCCGGACTTGGTGGCGATGCGGGCGACCGCTCGAATGTCGGTGGGGTCGGCCCTGGTGAGCGTCAGGGCGCGGGCGAGCAGGCCCTTGTGGTGTTTGTTGAAGTGGCTCACCACGGTTCGGGTGCCATCGGGATGCTCGGTGAGCACGTTGGCGGTGATGGCACCGGGAACCCGGCCCAACTGCTGGTAGATCCCGGAGCGGAGGTCGATGACCAGCTCGCCCGCGGCTTCGGTGTGCAGCGCGTCGGGCAGGACCTCGCGCCAGAGGGCCGAAAGTGTAGGCAGGCCAGGCAGTTTCGATCCGCCCGACAGGCGGTAGGCAGGAATCGTGTCGGTGGCGCGGACGGCGCCGAACAGGGCCGAGCCGATGGCGAGGCGGGCATCGGCTTTGGCGCGCTGGGCCTTCGTGAACGAGCGGGTGTCGAGTGCGTCGTAGAGGACGCCGGTGTAGCGCTCCAGCGCGGGGCGGGTGTGGGACGTGCGCAGGGTCGCATTGCGAGCGATCTCGATATCGGCCCCCTTGCCGAGGCCGAGCACGGCGCGAGCGGTGGCCGGGTCGGCGGCCAGTTCGGCCACTTCGTCGAGCAGACGGTCGCGCACCGGCGTGAGTTGCGGCATCGCCAATGACGACAGCTCCAGCGGCACGTCGCAACCACCGTCGGACTTGGTTTCGGAGGGAGGCAGCAGCACCAGCACGAGCGGATACGGTACCGGCGTCAGCCGTCAGGGCTCGGAGCCGGTCGCGCACGTGACCACGGAGAGCCAGCGCTGACGCCGAATTGGATACCGCCGTGAGCGGCTGGAGCTCGGATGCGGTGGCCTGACATAACCAGGTGGAGCCCCCGTCTCGTGTCGAAATGGATAATGCGTTGCAGGTATCACGAGGGCAGCGACTACCCTTCCTTGCGTGATCACCCGCCTCTCCCGACTTTTCCTGCGTACCCTGCGTGACGATCCCGCCGACGCCGAGGTGCCGAGCCATAAACTGCTAGTCCGCGCCGGCTATGTACGCCGCGTCGCTCCGGGCGTGTACTCATGGCTGCCGCTGGGGCTGCGGGTGCTGCGTGCGGTGGAGCGGGTTGTCCGGGAAGAAATGGATGCCATCGGCGCCCAGGAGATCTCATTGCCCGCGTTGCTGCCGCGCGAGCCCTACGAGACCACCAACCGGTGGACCGAATACGGCGACACCTTGTTCCGGCTGCGGGACCGCAAGGGCGGGGACTACCTACTCGGCCCCACCCACGAGGAGCTCTTCGCGCTCACCGTGAAGGGCGAATACAGCTCCTACAAGGATCTTCCGGTCACGCTATACCAGATCCAGACCAAGTACCGCGACGAGGCGCGTCCGCGCGCAGGCATTCTGCGCGGCCGCGAGTTCACCATGAAGGACTCCTACTCCTTCGACCTGGACGACGACGGCCTGAAGGCGAGTTACGACGCGCACCGCGAGGCATACCAGCGGATCTTCGCGCGGCTCGGCGTCAAGTACGTCATCGTCGCGGCGACCGCCGGCGCCATGGGTGGCAGCGCGTCCGAGGAGTTCCTGGCCGAGAGTCCGATCGGTGAGGACACCTACGTCTGCTGCGTCGAGTCCGGCTATGCGGCGAATGTCGAAGCGGTGATCACGCCCGCGCCCGCGCCGTTGCCGATCGAGGGACAACCCGCCGCGGTCATCCATGACACCGCCGACACTCCGACCATCGCGACCCTGGTGGACTGGGCGAACGCCGCCGGTATCGCCGAGCAGTTCGGCCGACCGGTGACCGCCGCGGACACGCTCAAGAATGTCATCGTCAAGCTGCGCCACCCCGGCGGCAAGCACGAGATCCTCGGCATCGGCCTCCCCGGCGACCGCGAGGTCGACACCAAGCGTCTCGGCGCATCGGTCGAACCCGCCGAGGTCGAGTTGCTCACCGAGGCCGACTTCGCCGAGAACCCCTTCCTGGTGAAGGGTTACATCGGCCCGAAGGCGTTGCTGGCCAACGGGGTTCGGTATCTCGTCGACCCGCGCGTGGTGACCGGCACATCCTGGATCACCGGCGCCGACGAGCCGGGCAAGCACGTCGTGGGTCTGGTGGCCGGGCGTGACTTCACCCCCGACGGCACCATCGAGGCCGCCGAGGTCCGCGACGGCGACCCCTCGCCCGACGGTCGCGGCCCGCTGGTCTCCGCGCGCGGAATCGAGATCGGGCACATCTTCCAACTCGGCAACAAGTACACCAACGCGTTCGATGTCGATGTGCTCGGTGAGAACGGCAAGCCGGTCCGGCTGACCATGGGTTCCTACGGCGTCGGCGTCTCCCGCATGGTCGCGGTGATCGCCGAGCAGCAGCACGACGAGAAGGGCCTGCGCTGGCCGGCTGAGGTCGCTCCGTTCGATGTGCACGTCGTCATCGCGAACAAGGACGACTCCGCGCGAGAGGGCGGCGAACAGGTTGCCGCGCAATTGGATACGGCCGGTCTCGAGGTCGTCCTCGACGACCGCAAGGCCTCGCCCGGCGTGAAGTTCAAGGATTCCGAGCTGATCGGCGTTCCGTTGATCGTGGTCGTCGGCCGCGGCTGGGCCGAGGGCAAGGTCGAGATCCGCGATCGGTTCACCGGCGAATCCACCGAGGTGCCTGCCGAATCGGTGGTGGAATCGGTGCTAGCGCGGGTGCGCGGCGGACGATAGGCCGACCGGGCAGATGTTCCGGCAAGTGCGGTCGCTGCCGATGGCAGCGACCCATTCGGCTGGCAATCTCCGATGTTGCCTCGGCCTGTCGGCGCAACCTACGGTCGCGTAGGCAAAACGCTGGCACAGGCAATCGCGGACCCACTCCGACCGGCTGTTACCCGCTGGTAAGTTAGCGCGTATGACGAGCACCGACGCGCTGTTGTTCAACCCCGCCACCTACGATCCGCAGCAATTCGACGCCGAGACGCGACGGCTGCTGAAGGCCACCATCGAGTGGTTCGAATCGCGGGGCAAGCGGCAACTGCTCGCCGACGACGCGGACGCGGTATGGGTGTCGGACTTCCTGGAGTTCGCGAAGAAGGAAAAGTTGTTCGCGACCTTCCTGACACCCGCCGCCTACGCCGACGGTGACGAGAACCGCCGCTGGGACGCGGCCCGCAACGCGGCGCTCTCGGAGATCTTCGGCTTCTACGGTCTCGCGTACTGGTACGCCGAACAGGTCACCATTCTGGGCCTCGGCCCGATCTGGCAGAGCGACAACGAGCCGGCGAAGAAGCGTGCCGCCGCCGACCTCGTCGACGGTCAGGTGATGGCGTTCGGCCTGTCCGAGCGCGATCACGGCGCCGATATCTACAACACGGACCTGATTCTCACGCCGACCGAGCCCGGTAGCCCCGACGACGAGGCGGGAATTCTGTTCCGCGCCAACGGCACCAAGTACTACATCGGCAACGGCAATGTCGCCAGCATGGTGTCGGTGTTCTCCCGGCGCGCCGATATCGAGGGCGCCGATGGCTATGTGTGGTTCGCCGCCGACAGTCGTCACGACGACTACGAACTCATCGACAATGTGATCCACGGGCAGTTGTATGTCAGCACCTTCGCGCTGCACGACTACCCGGTGACCGCCGCCGACATCCTCTCGACCGGCCCGGACGCCTTCTCGGCGGCACTGAATACCGTCAACGTCGGCAAGTTCAATCTCTGCCACGGCAGCATCGGCATGGTCGAGCACTCCTTCTACGAGGCCATCACGCACTCGAACAACCGCATCCTCTACGGCCACTCGGTTACCGAATTCCCGCATGTGCGAACGAATTTCGTCGACGCATACGCGCGCATCACGGCGATGAAGCTGTTCAGCGATCGGGCCGTGGACTACTTCCGCACCGCGAGCCTCGAGGACCGGCGCTACCTGCTGTTCAACCCGATGACCAAGTCCAAGGTGACCTCCGAGGGCGAGACCGTCATGACGCTGCTGCTGGATGTGCTGGCCGCGAAGGGTTTCGAGAAGAACACCTATTTCGCCCAGGTCGCCCGCTATATCGGCACCCTGCCTCGGCTCGAGGGCACCGTGCACGTCAATGTCGGCCAGATCCTCAAGTTCATGCCGAACTACCTGTTCAACCCGAAGGACTACCCGGAGGTCGGCACCCGCCTCGACGCGGCCGACGATGCGTTCTTCTGGCGGCAGGGCCCGGCCCGTGGTGCGGGCAAGGTGCAGTTCGCCGATTGGACCCCGGTGTATGAAAAGCGCACCGATATCGCGAATGTGGCCCGCTTCTATGAGCAGGCCCAGGCATTGCGCACGCTGCTGACCACCGCGGCCCCCGATGCCGGCCAGCAGCGGGATCTGGACTTCATGCTGACCATCGGCCACCTGTTCTCCCTGGTGGTCTACGGCCAGCTCATCCTGGAGCAGGCCGCGATCACCGGTCTGGACCGTGACGTGCTGGATCAGATCTTCGACTTCCAGATCCGCGACTTCAACGGCTACGCCACCACCCTGTACGGCAAGCCGTCCGCCACTGCGGCACAACAGGAATGGGCGATCGGCGCGCTGCGCAGTCCGGCGGGCGACCGCGAGCGTTTCAACCGGGTATGGAACCAGGTCGCGTCCTGCGACGGCGTCTACGCGATGCGCCCGTAGCGCGCGGTCGATCGATCTACGGTGCGGCGGCCGATTCTGGGTCCGGGTTCGACACCCATCCAGATCGGCCGCCGCATGCCGTGTGGCCGCTGCGTCGGTTCATTAATCGCGGTTGCCGACGCGTGTTGCGACCGGATGTGTGGATCTCCGCCGACGGAGCCGTGTCGCGTAGGCGAGCGCACGGGAAAGGCACGATGTTGTATGCCCTGACGCGTGGTCAAACCTTGCCGGGGAAGGCGACCGTCGGCGGGTTCGTGCCCAGGATCGACTGCCAAGTGGCAAGGCGCACAGCGGATTCGGTGAGGGCGTCGATGCCGGTCCGGCGGACGGGTTCGGACTCGGCGCGTTCCACAACAGAGCGCCAGGCGGCCGCGCAATCGGATTCTACGGTGACCGCCAAATGTGCCGCCGGGATCGGATCGTCCACCGGGAACGGCGTCGTATAGGCGGCGTCGGAGGGGGGTACTGCGGCACCCGCCGCCGCGAGTGCGTCGACGGTGCTGTCGCGGCGGGACCGGTGGGCGGCGCTGTATTGGCTGATGATGCGGTCGCGCTCGTGGGAGGCGTAGGCGCCGATCACACCGTAGGCGTATACCGCCGCGTATTCGGCGTTCAGTGCGTCGAGCAGGGCTCGGCGTTCGGCGTCGGTCATGTCAGCAATACCCCCGCTTCGGTCGCGCAGGCCGCACTGATGGAGGCCAGCAGACCGGCGCGATAACCCGATTGGCCGCGCGCGAGCTCGGCGGCCGACTGCTGGGACGTGACGAGACGATCGCGCAGCTCCTCGATGGTGGGCGGTGCCACCGGCGGTACCGCCGCCCCCGAGGTGGCCGGGGCGGAGGCCCCGGCGGGCGCGTCGACCGCGCGGGTGCGGTGAGCCGGGGTCGTGCCGTCGCCGTAGACGCCGATCACCCGGTTGATCTCGGCGAGCAGCGCGTCGGCATGTGCGGTGCGTTCGGTCGCGACTGTGGTCAACGCGCTGTGCCGCTGCGGCGTCAGCGCGATCGCCGCGGTTGCGGCCGCGGCGTCGGCGCGGGCCATAAACTCTTGCGCGGCAAGTGGATCCGGCTCGTAGACGGTGTCGTCGGCGCAACCTGCCGCAGCGCCGACGGCGAGCGCTCCCATTGTCGTACCGCCCGCCAGTCGCAACGCGGTGCGACGATCGACCGACGATGGACGGGGATCGTGCCGGTCAAGGAGGATGCCGGAGGTGCACCCGGCGTGCGGCAGGGCGGGAAGGCGGATGGGCACGCGCACCATCGTGCCAGACTTGCTCGCCCACTAAGAATCACGCCTCGAGCGTGCGGATCCTTGGCGGGCAGACTGCTGTGGGCACGGCGAACTTGTCTGAGGGCGCTGGTCCCTTACACTCTCGTGGCGCGTTACGCTAGACCTTCGGTAGAAAATTTGCCCCGCCGCGTCACAACTGAACCAGGAGCCGCCCCACCATGCCGATGCCGACCGAGGAAAGGCTGAGCCAGCTGGTTGCTGGACTCGTCGAACGCCGAGGATTCGACCTCGAGGGCGTCGAGATTTCGACGGCCGGCAAGCACACGCAAGCGCGGGCCGAGGAGCAGAGCCAGCGGAGCGATCCATCGGTTCGGGTGCAGGTTGTCCTCGACAGCGACGATGCCGCCGATCTCGACACCATCGCCGAGATCAGCACGGGTCTCTCGGACCTGTTCGACGAGGCAGGCGATTTCGGTGAGACGCCGTATCTGCTGGAGGTCACCACGCCGGGCATCGATCGCCCGCTCACCGTCGCACGACACTGGCGGCGAGCGCGCGGGCGCAAGGTTCGTATCTCATTGCGTCAGGGGGCACCCGCGCCCGAAACCGGCGGTTCGGACAGGTTCGAGGCCAGGGTAGGCGAGCTGAGCGACGACTCCGTGGCGCTGGTGCTCGGTGGCAAACGTAACCCGCGCCGGGTGAACATCCCGCTCGCCGATATCGCCCACGCGGTCGTGCAGGTCGAGTTCAACCCGCCCGGTGCGCGCGAGCTGGAACTCGCGGGTGGAGTAATCCCCGGCCGTCCAGTGCCGGGACAGGAAGACAACGAAGGCGGATTCGCGGACGGCGTTCGAGCGCCGCACCCCGATGTCGCGGACGTTCGAGGAAATATCGAAGCACTGCCGCAATCAGCAACAGCGTCCGATTCGCAGACCGAAGGGATCGTGGAATGAACATCGAAATCGAAGCCCTGCGCGCGATTGTCGCCGACAAGGGGATCTCGATCGAGGCCGTGATCTCCGCCATCGAGTCGGCATTGCTCACCGCCTACCGGCACACCGAAGGGCACCAGCCGAACGCCCGCATCGACATCAACCAGAAGACCGGTGTGGTGCGGGTGATGGCGATGGAGGTCGACGCCGACGGCAACACCATCTCCGAATGGGACGACACCCCAGAGGGATTCGGCCGGATCGCGGCGACCACCGCGCGTCAGGTGGTGTTGCAGCGACTGCGTGACGCGGAGAACGAAAAGTCCTTCGGCGAGTTCGCCACCCATGAGGGCGACATCGTGGGTGGCGTGGTGCAGCGTGACGCGCGTGCCAATGCCCGTGGCACCATCGTGGTGCGCATCGGCAGCGAGTTACACGGCGCGGAGGGGCTGATTCCGCCCGCCGAGCAGGTGCCCGGCGAGACCTACGAGCACGGCGACCGGATCAAGTGCTACGTCGTCGGTGTCTCGCGCGGCCCGCGCGGCCCGCAGATCACTCTGTCGCGGACGCACCCGAATTTGGTGCGCAGGCTGTTCGCGCTGGAGGTTCCGGAGATCGCGGACGGATCGGTCGAGATCGTCGCCGTCGCGCGCGAGGCCGGGCACCGTTCCAAGATCGCGGTGCGCACCACCGTGTCCGGTGTGAACGCCAAGGGCGCCTGCATCGGCCCGATGGGGCAGCGGGTGCGCAACGTCATGAGCGAGCTGGCCGGCGAGAAGATCGACATCATCGATTACGCGGACGACCCGGCGACCTTCGTCGGCAATGCGCTCTCACCGTCGAAGGTGGTTTCGGTCACCGTCGTCGATGCCGAGGCGCGCGCCGCTCGCGTAGTGGTGCCGGACTTCCAGCTCTCGCTCGCCATCGGCAAGGAGGGGCAGAACGCGCGGCTGGCCGCCCGCCTGACCGGCTGGCGGATCGATATCCGCAGCGACGCGGCCCCGGACACGGGTGGCGGTGTGCGGACGGAGGCGCAGCGAAGTTGACCGATACCGCGTCCGGCGAGCCGCCAACCAGCCTGACGGCGGGGCCTGCGGATGACAGGTTGATAACTTCCACGGGGGCGGGGTTCGGTGTTCGGGCCGGGGCAGCGGTAGAGTGGTCTGAGGTTCAGCGCGAGCCTTCGGCTTCGATGTCCGAACGCACCACCCAGCAGCCTGCGGCGCCCCGGCGTCCGGCAGCCCCGGTGCGAACGTGCATCGGATGTCGGAAGCGAGAGTTGGCCGCCGATTTGTTACGGATCGTGGTGCGGGAATCCGAAGCCGGTGACGGTTGCGAGGTTGCTGTGGTTGTTCCCGATCCGCAGCGCAGACTTCCCGGACGGGGTGCCTGGATGCACCCCGTTTCGGTTTGTTTGAGCGCGGCGCAGCGGCGTCGAGCATTCGGCAGAGCACTACGAGTGTCCGGACATCTGGATATCTCAGCCCTGGAGAAGTACCTCGAGAACAGGCACGAGCACTCATGAGCACACCGTGAAGCACCAACGATGAACGTCCATCGGAGATAACCCGAGGTCGTGCGGGCCCGCCTTCCCTAGGCGGAGGCACTGCTCGACCTCTCAGTGAGGAGAGCAGTGGCAGGCAAGGCCCGCGTGCACGAGTTGGCCAAAGAACTCGGAGTCACAAGTAAGGAACTACTCGCGAAGCTCAAGGAGCAGGGCGAGTTCGTGAAGTCGGCATCCTCGACGGTGGAAGCACCCGTCGCGCGTCGGCTGCGCGAGTCGGTCGCGGCGAAGTCCGCACCGACCAACGGAGCATCCAGGACCGAGGCGCGTCCCGGAGCTACCTCGGCGGCCCGTCCGGCCGCCAAGCCGACACCAGGCGGCCCTCGTCCGGGCCCGCGTACCCCGGCTCCGGCCGTCCCCCCCGGGGCGCCCGCCGCGAAGGAGACCGTCGTGCCCGCCGCTCGGCCCGCCGATGCGGTGCGCCCAGGCCCGGCGGCGAAGCCGGCACCGGCCGCGCCCGTCGCACGTGAGTCCGCGCCAGTATCGGACGCCGCGCCGTCGGCGCCCGTCGCCAAGGCGGCGCCGACCGGTCCGCGACCGACCCCTGGTGGTCCGCGTCCCGGTCAGCAGCAGCGTCCGGGTGCTCCGGCACCGGCCTCCGGCCCGCGTCCCGGTGGCGCCTCTGGTGGCCCGAAGCCCGGCCCCAAGACCCCTCGGGTCGGCAACAATCCCTATTCCTCGGCTCCCGAGCGTGAGCGTCCGGCGCCGCGTCCGGCCCCGAGCCAGGGTGGACCTCGCCCGGGCCCCGGGCACGGCCCGCGTCCCGGCCCCGCACAGGGTGGCGCGCGTCCGGCTCCCGGCCAGGGCGGTGCCCGTCCGGCCGCGGGGCAGGGTGGCGCGCGTCCCGGTGGCCCGCGTCCGAGCCCCGGCTCGATGCCGCCGCGTCCGAATCCCGGTGCCATGCCCGCTCGTTCGGCCCGTCCGGGTCCGGGTGGCGGCGCCGGTGGCGGTCGTCCCGGTGGTCCCGGCGGTCGTCCGGGTGGTCCCGGCGGTCGTCCGGGTGGTGGCGGTGGCGGTGGCTACCGCGGCGGTCCCGGTGGCGGTGGCGGCACGGGTGCGCCCGGTGCCGGTGCGCCCGCGGCCGGTGGTTTCCGTGGTCGTCCCGGTGGCGGCGGTGGTCGTCCCGGTGGCCCGGGTGGACGTGGCGGTGCTGCCGGTGCGTTCGGTCGTCCCGGTGGCGCGGTCCGTCGTGGCCGCAAGTCGAAGCGGGCGAAGCGCGCCGAGTACGAAAACATGCAGGCGCCCGCCGTCGGCGGCGTGCGGCTGCCACGCGGCAACGGCGAGATCATCCGTCTCGCCCGCGGTGCGTCGCTGTCGGACTTCGCGGAGAAGATCGACGCCAACCCGGCCTCACTGGTCCAGGCGCTGTTCAATCTTGGCGAAATGGTCACCGCGACCCAGTCGGTGAACGACGAGACCCTCGAGCTGCTCGGCAGCGAGATGAACTACGTCGTGCACGTCGTCAGCCCCGAGGACGAGGACCGCGAGCTGCTGGAAAGCTTCGACCTCACCTACGGCGAGGACGAGGGTGGCGAGGAAGACCTGCAGATCAGGCCGCCGGTGGTGACCGTCATGGGTCACGTCGACCACGGTAAGACCCGACTGCTGGACACCATCCGTAAGGCCAACGTCCGCGAGGGCGAGGCCGGTGGCATCACCCAGCACATCGGTGCCTACCAGGTGCTGACGCACGTCAACGACGAAGATCGACTGATCACCTTCATCGACACCCCGGGTCACGAGGCGTTCACCGCCATGCGTGCCCGTGGTGCGAAGGCCACCGATATCGCGATCCTCGTGGTCGCGGCCGATGACGGCGTCATGCCGCAGACGGTGGAAGCGATCAACCACGCGCAGGCCGCCGATGTGCCGATCGTGGTGGCGGTCAACAAGATCGATAAGGAAGGCGCGAACCCGGACAAGGTCCGCCAGCAGCTGACCGAATACGGTCTGGTGGCCGAGGAGTACGGCGGCGACACCATGTTCGTCAACATCTCCGCCAGGCAGGGCACCAATATCGAGGCGCTGCTGGAAGCGGTCGTGCTGACTGCGGACGCATCGCTCGATCTGCGTGCCAACCCGGACATGGATGCTCAGGGTGTCGCCATCGAGGCGCATCTCGACCGCGGCCGTGGCCCGGTGGCGACCGTGCTCATCCAGCGCGGCACGCTGCGGGTCGGCGACTCGATCGTGGCTGGCGACGCCTATGGTCGTGTCCGTCGCATGGTCGACGAGCACGGCGAGGACGTCCTCGCGGCGTTGCCGTCGCGGCCGGTCCAAGTCATCGGCTTCACGTCGGTGCCGGGCGCTGGTGACAACCTCCTGGTTGTCGACGAGGACCGCATCGCACGCCAGATCGCCGACCGCCGCAATGCGCGCAAGCGCAACGCGCTGGCCGCGCGTAGCCGCAAGCGGATCAGCCTGGAAGATCTGGATGCCGCACTGAAGGAGACTTCGGAGCTGAACCTGATCCTCAAGGGCGACAACTCCGGTACCGTCGAGGCCCTCGAAGAGGCGCTACTCGGTATCCAGGTGGACGACGAGGTGCGGCTGCGGGTCATCGACCGCGGTGTCGGTGGTGTCACCGAGACCAACGTCAACCTGGCGTCGGCGTCGAACGCGATCATCATCGGGTTCAACGTCCGTGCCGAGGGCAAGGCGACCGAGCTGGCCAACCGCGAAGGTGTGGACATCCGGTACTACTCGGTGATCTACCAGGCCATCGATGAGATCGAGAAGGCCCTCAAGGGCATGCTCAAGCCGATCTACGAAGAGGTCGAGCTCGGTCGCGCCGAGATCCGCGCGATCTTCCGGTCCTCCAAGATCGGCAATATCGCGGGCTGCATGGTCACCTCGGGTTCGGTCAAGCGCAATGCGAAGGCCAGGTTGCTGCGTGACAACCTGGTGATCGCCGAGACGATGACGATTTCCTCCTTGAAGCGTGAGAAGGACGACGCCGTAGAGGTCCGTGAGGGCTTCGAATGCGGTATGACCGTCACCTACTCCGACATCAAGGAAGGCGACATCATCGAGGCATACGAGTTGCGCGAGAAGCCGCGCGACTGATAGCCGCATAGCGTCGCGCCTGCCCGTGACCCGGTGTGAAACCGGGGCTCGGGCGGGCGCGGTCTACCGGTTCCATTGTTTCGATATCGCAGAACTGAAGAGGTGTGCGTGTACCTCGGTGCACTGGAGTTCGACATCCTGCTCGGCGATGTTCATTCGCTGAAGCAGAAGCGCTCGGTGATCCGGCCGGTTTTGGCTGAATTGCAGCGCTTCGGCGTGAGCGCCACTGAGGGCGGGGAGCACGATCGGCATCGCCGCTCGCTGCTGGGAGTCGCCATGGTCAGTGCCGGAATGGATCACCTTACCGAGGTACTCGACAAGTGTGAGCGGCACGTTGCCGCCCGTCCGGAGCTAGAGTTGCTGGCAGTGCGCCGCAGGATCTTCGGGCCCGAAGACTGACAAGCTGAACAAGTTAGTAGTGAGGAGGGTTCAGCCATGGTGGATCAAGCCAGGGCACGCCGACTCGCCAAGCGGATTTCCGCGATCGTGGCGACCGCGATCGAACACGAGGTGAAGGATCCGCGGCTCAATTTCGTGACGATCACCGACGCCAAGGTCTCCGGCGATCTGCGCGAGGCGACGGTGTATTACACGGTGCTGGGTGAAACCCTGGACACCGAACCGGATTACGCGGGTGCCGCCGCGGGCCTGGAGAAGGCGAAGGGCGTGCTGCGTTCGAAGGTGGGCGCCGGAACCGGCGTGAAGTTCACCCCGACGCTGGCCTTCGTGCTCGACAAGGTTCCCGATGTCGCGCGGGATATGGAAGAGCTACTGGCCAAGGCCAGAGCCGCCGACGAGGCGGTGGCGAAGGTGGCGGCGAATGCCACTCATGCCGGTGATTCCGACCCCTACAAGGTCGAACGCGACACCGACGAGTGACTTGCGGTATCTGATGACGACGATGCCCGAAGCGGTCGATGCCGGGACGTTGGATCTCGGCGCCGCGGTCGCAGCGCTGACGGCGGCGCGGTCGGTGACGATTGTTTGTCATGTCCAGCCCGATGCCGACACCATCGGCAGCGGGCTGGCATTGGCGCTGGTGCTGCATCGTCGTGGCGTCCCGGTGTGGGTGTCGTTCGCGGAACCGGCCGAGCTGCCATTGTCCATGCGTTCGCTGCCGGGCGTGCACCATTTGGTCGCGCCTGAGCAGGTGCCCCACGAGGTGGATCTGCTCGTCGCGGTGGATTGCGGCAGCGTCGGCAGGCTCGGTGCGCTGGCCGATCGATTGCCTGGTGCCGCAACGATATTGGTACTCGATCATCACCGCTCCAACACCAGATTCGGGAAGATCAACATCATCGACCCCAGCGCGGAGTCGACGACCAGCATCGTCATGCGTGTCCTCGACGAATGGCCGGTGCCGATCGATCCTGAACTTGCCCACTGTTTGTTCGCCGGGCTGGTTACCGACACCGGTTCGTTCCGGTGGGTTCGTCCCGGAACCCATCTGCTGGCCGAGCGGCTGTTGTCCACCGGCATCGATGGCGCGGAGATCTCCCGCACGCTGATGGATACGCATACGTTCCATTGGCTTCCGATGCTCTCGCGCGTGCTCGGCACCGCCGAGTTGGTGCCCGAGGCACGCGGCGGCATCGGGCTGGTGTACGTGTTCGTACGCCGCGATGAGGTGGCCGACGTGCGTTCGGAAGAGGTGGAGAGTGTCGTGGATATCGTCCGCACCACGGCAGAGGCGGGGGTGGCGGCGGTCTTCAAACAGTCGCGCACCGTCTCCGACCGCTGGATCGTGTCGTTGCGCTCGCGTGACAGCGCACCCGGCGCGCACGATGGTGTCGATGTTGCGGAGATAGCGACCGCGCTCGGTGGCGGCGGCCACCGTTTCGCCGCCGGATACACCACCGATGGCACCCCGGAAACCATTGTCGCCGCGCTGCTGGCTGCCCTCGGGTGAACGACCTGACCCGCGTGCACAGGGCGGATTCAACCACGCCGGTTGCGGCACCACTCCGGACATTGTGCTGCCCACCACAATGCTGTCCGGGAAACCGGCGGCAAACCGCGTGCTCGGTGCCCCCGGGCACGCTAGAGTCGATGCCGCGAGCACCGGCGGGATAGGGTGCGGCAGTAAAGCCGTAAACGAGGCACCGACCTTCCGCTCGCGGTTGCGACCGCCAACCATTCCGGGGGGACCGACAACACATGGCATACCCCGAAACCCGCGCTGTTGCCGCACCCAAGATGAATGGTTCGATAACCACAGCACCCCATAGTGCGGCCGACCGCAGCTCCGACCCCGTTGTTGACGCTGCGCCACGGTCCGGGTTCCGCTACTGGATGCGCACTTCCGCCGACTTCGCCCGCAGCGCCGAGGGGCATGCGGCGTTATGGGGTTTCCTCGGCGCGATCATGATCACCTTCGGCGGCTTCGGCGCAGGAGCCACCCGCATACACGACCCGCTGCTGGAAGCCCTACACCTGTCCTGGATGCGCTTCGGCCACGGCTACGCGCTGTCCACGATCCTCATCTGGATCGGCGTGCTGCTGATGATCATCTCCTGGGTGCGGCTCGGCCGCACCACTATCGGGGCTGGTGACCGCCCCGGTGCCGAGGTGACGCTGAACGAACTACGGGCCATTGTGGGCATTTGGACCTTCCCACTGCTCTTCGCGGCTCCCATGTTCAGCCGCGACGCCTACTCCTACCTGGCCCAGGGCGCACTGCTGCGCGACGGCTTCGACCCATATGCGGTCGGCCCGGTCGCCAATCCCGGTGTGCTGCTGGACAATGTGAGCTCCGTCTGGACCACCACCACGGCGCCGTACGGCCCGATCTTCCTGCTGATCGGCCGCGCCATCACCGCCGTCACCGGCGACAGCGTGGTGGCCGGGACGATCGCGCTGCGGCTGGTGATGCTGCCCGGCCTGGTGCTGATGACGTGGGCGGTCCCCTATCTGACCAAGCATCTGGGCGGTAAGCCGACGGTTGCGCTGTGGCTGGCAGTACTGAACCCGCTGGTGCTGATCCATCTGATCGGCGGCGTGCACAACGAGCTGCTGATGGTCGGGCTGATGTGCGCGGCGATCGCGTTGGTGCTGGAACGTCATCATGTCGCGGGCATCGTGGTGCTCGCGATCGCGGTGGCGATCAAAGCCACAGCCGGTATAGCGCTGCCCTTCCTGGTGTGGATCTGGATGGTGCACGAACGGGAGCGCCGCGCCGCGCTGCCTGCCGAAAGCGCCGCAGACGATGACGCCGGCGGTGAGGTGCTGCCGCACCCGCTCGCGATGTTCGCCCGGATCGCCGGGCTCGGCCTGACCGTATTCACCGTGGTGTTCGTGGCGGCCTCGGCAGTTGCGGGCGTGGGGATCGGCTGGCTGACCGCACTATCCGGATCGAAGAAGATATTCAACTGGCTGTCGTTGCCGACCCTCCTAGCCCATATGGTCACCTGGGTGACCCCGCTGACGCGAGATCAGGTCATCGACCCGATCCGGGCGATCTGCATGCTCGTCCTCGCCGCGACCCTGGCCTGGACTTGGTGGCGGTTCAAACACAGTGAGCGCGAGGCCGTGCTAGGCATCATGATCGCGTTTGTCTGCATCGTCATCCTGTCTCCCGCCGCGCTGCCCTGGTACTACTCGTGGCCGCTGGCGTTGGCCGCCGGATTCGCCCTGTCCACCACCACCTTGATGGTGCTGGTCGGCCTGTGTACCTGGTTGATGTTGATCTTCAACCCGGACGGGAACCACGGCCTGTACAACTTCTGGCACGTGGCCGCGGCCACCTTCGCCGCGGTGGTCGCGGCGCTCTCGCTGCGCACCGTCGACCCGCTGCGCCTGCGATCGACACCGGCCGCCGCCCTCGATGCGGTGACCACATCGTCCACCGCGATCCCGGTAACGACGATCCCGGCGCCCACCACCACGCTGGGAGTGGAGGGAAGGACGGCGTGCGTGCAGGGGACAAACTCAACAGCGACTTCACCGCCGATGCACCGAATCTGGTATGGGTAGCCGATTTCACCTACGTGTCGACCTGGACCGGATGGACCGTATCGGCCACGAAGATGGTCACGCTGGTGTCCAATGCCCTGAACATGGCTGTGTGGCGGCGCGGCCATCCCGGGCACTCGATCGAGCCCGGACTCATTCACCACTCGGACGCCGGCAGCCAGGCAGCATTTTCCCGTCGATGTGATGTCGACCGGTTGCGGCACCTGCTCGGGCCGGCTCAGTGACCATCGGAATCGGTCGCGATCAGGGTATTCGAGGCGCGGTCCGCGCGACCGGGATGGTGGGTCGGGCACGGGACCTCTGGATGGCGGCCTTCGGTGTCGTACAGCGCTCGGCGCTGCCCGTCGAGTTCCGGCACAGGATGGTTGTCGTGCCGCAGCGGTATATCTTGTGCGACGGTGACAGTCGGTGATGGGGAGGTATTCGTGAGTATCGAGGACCCGAGCAGCCCAGTCGTCGACGGGAACGAATACGGGCACTCCGATCCGGCGGCCGCGGCCGGACCTCGACGCATTCTCGGGCTCGCGGTGCCGACGCTCGGGGTTCTGGTCGCCGAGCCGATCTACTTGCTGTTCGATCTCGCGGTGGTCGGGCGGCTCGGAGCCTTGGCGCTGGCGGGCCTGGCGGTTGGTGGATTGATTCTGGCGCAGGTGAGTTCGCAGCTGACCTTCCTGTCCTACGGCACCACGGCGCGTGCCGCGCGTAGGCACGGGGCGGGGGATGAGCGCGGCGCCGTGGCCGAAGGTGTGCAGGCGACGTGGATCGCGGTGGCACTCGGCACGCTGATTCTTGCTGTGGTGCAAATCTTCGCGGTGCCATTGACCAGCGCCATCGCGGGCGGCGGGGATATTGCAGAACAGGCGCTGCGATGGGTGCGGATCGCATTGTTCGGTGTTCCGTTGATCCTGGTCGCGATGGCGGGCAACGGTTGGCTGCGCGGGGTACAGCAGACACGACGGCCGCTGGCGTTCGTGGTTGCCGGGCTATCGGTTTCGGGCGTGCTGTGTCCGATCCTGGTGCACGGTCTGCTCGGCGCACCACGGCTGGAACTACCCGGCTCCGCGGTAGCGAATGTCGCCGGTCAGTCTGTGACGGCGATGCTGTTCCTGATGGCGATCGTGCGTGCGCGCGTTTCGCTGGTGCCGCACTGGACGGTGATGTGCGCGCAATTGGTGCTCGGCCGTGACTTGATCATGCGCAGTCTCGCCTTCCAAGCCTGTTTCGTTTCCGCGGCGGCGGTCGCGTCGCGCTTCGGCGCCGCCTCGGTGGCCGCGCACCAGTTGGTCCTTCAGCTCTGGAATTTCCTTGCGCTGACCCTGGATTCGCTCGCGATCGCCGCGCAGACTCTGGTCGGGGCGGCGCTCGGCGCCGGTGACGCGCGCGGCGCACGCCGACTGGCGCGCCGCGTCACCTGGTGGTCGGAGATCTTCGCATTGATGCTGGCCGCATGTTTCGCCGCGGGCGCGGTGCTGATCCCGAAACTGTTCACCGACGACCCCGCCGTGCTCGATCGCACCCATATCGCCTGGTGGTTCTTCGTGGCCATCATCCCCGTCGCGGGCATCGTCTTCGCCCTCGACGGTGTCCTGCTCGGTGCCGGCGACGCCGCTTACCTGCGGACCACGACTCTTGGTGCGGCGGTGCTCGGCTTCCTGCCCGCGATCTGGCTGTCGCTGGTATTCGACTGGGGCCTCGCCGGAATATGGTCGGGTCTGGTGGCTTTCATGGTGTTGCGGCTGATGGCGGTGGTGTGGCGAGCCGAATCAGGTCGCTGGGCTCAGGTGGGAACCGAGGTGCCGGGTAAGGCTCCCAGCGCGGCCTGATCACGGCCACGGTGCTGGCTGCCTTACCCGGGCTTCAGGGCTCGACGTATCTGCGCACCACGACTGTCGCCGGGCGAACCGAGCGATCGGAAACCGTCAGTCCCGGCTGGACAATACTGTCGACGGTGCGGTCGGCCGTCGGGGCGGCGGTGTTCGTGCGAGCCGGACAGCGGCAGTCGCGGCATCTGTGCCAAGGTAGGTGTGGTGATACCCAAGTTGATGGCGGTGAGCGACGTTCATGTCGGCCACCAGGGGAATCGTCCGGTGGTCGAACAGATTCGGGCGGATTCGCCGGAGGACTGGCTGATCGTGGCCGGGGACGTGGGGGAGAAATCCGACGACATCCGGTGGGCGCTGGAGTTGTTGCGCAGCCGATTCGCGAAGGTGATCTGGGTACCGGGCAACCACGAACTGTGGACCACGGTGAAGGATCCCGTACAGATGCACGGTGCCGCGCGGTACGACTATCTGGTGTCGATATGCCGGGATCTGGATGTGCTGACACCCGAGGATCCATTCCCGGTATGGGCGGGGGCCGGGGCGGAGGAATACGGCGGGTCGGTGACCCTGGCGCCGATGTTCTTGCTCTATGACTATTCGTGGCTGCCGCAGGGCACCACCACCAAGGCGGAGGGACTGGCCGTCGCCCGGGACCGCAATGTCGTGGCGACCGACGAGTTCCTGCTCTCGTCGGACCCGTACGCGACGCGCGACGCGTGGTGTCACGCCCGTGTCCAGGTCACCCAGCGGAAACTCGATGCGCTCGCGCCGGGAACACCGGTGGTGTTGATCAACCATTTTCCTTTGGTGCGCCAGCCCACCGACGTGCTCTTCTACCCGGAGTTCGCGCTGTGGTGCGGCACCGACCGCACCGCCGACTGGCACACCCGCTACAACGTGGTCTGCTCGGTGTACGGCCATCTGCACATCCCGCGTACCACCTATTACGACGGTGTCCGCTTCGAAGAGGTTTCCCTCGGCTATCCCCGCGAATGGCAGCGTCGTGGTCTGCCCGATCAGCTGCTGCGTCAAATCCTGCCCACCCCGGTATATCCGCCGGGAGCGCTGAACTCATGGGGTGGCCATTTCAAGGTGACTCCCGAAATGGAGGCCGCGGCGGACGAGATGCGAAACAAGGCACAGCAGCGGCGCGGTTTGTAGCGCCGGGCCGTTCGGTCCGGGCCGCTGAGTAGACCGCGCGCTGTGGCCGATTCGGCGAGTGTGATCGCGGCACTGGAATCCTGACCGGGTGCGCTCGACTACGCTCGTCGCTGATGATCGAGAACATTGTGCCCACGGGTGTGGCCACCGCTGAGCTACTGGAGTACCCGAAGGATCTGAAGCCGCATCCCGCGGAGGAGCATCTCATCGCGAAATCGGTGGAGAAGCGACGCCGCGACTTCATCGGTGCTCGGCATTGCGCTCGCCTGGCCCTGGCCCAGTTGGGGGAGTCACAGGTGGCGATCGGCAAGGGCGAGCGGGGTGCGCCGGTGTGGCCGCGCGGGATCGTCGGAAGCTTGACCCATACCGAGGGATACCAGGCGGCGGCGCTGGCGCACCAGATGCGGTTCCGGTCGGTCGGCATCGATGCGGAGCCGCACGGACCGCTGCCCGAGGGCGTGCTGGAATCGGTCAGCCTGGCACCGGAGCGAGATTGGTTGCGCGACGTCCTCGCCGACAGTTCCATCGCCGACCTGCACTTCGACCGACTACTGTTCTGTGCCAAGGAGGCCACGTACAAGGCGTGGTGGCCGCTGACCGCACGCTGGCTCGGCTTCGAGGACGCGCACATTACCTTCACCATCGACGACAGCTCCGACGCCGACGCCACCGGAACCTTTCACAGCGATCTGCTGGTGCCAGGACAGACCTCCGACGGCGGTGTCGCACTGACATCGTTCGACGGCCGCTGGATGATCGGCGACGGCCGCATCCTGACCGCGATCGTGCACGGCTGATGGCGGGCACCGATGGTCTCGGTGGTCTGCTGATCGTCGACAAGGACGGCGGCTGGACCAGCCACGACGTCGTGGCAAAGTGTCGGAAACTGTTGCACACCAAGAAGGTCGGGCATGCGGGCACACTCGACCCGATGGCGACCGGAGTGCTGGTGCTCGGCGTGGAGCGCGCCACCAAGCTACTCGGCTTGCTCACCCTCACCACCAAGGCATACACGGCGACCATCAGGCTCGGCCGGGCGACAAGCACCGACGACGCCGAGGGGGAGGAGCTGACGACCACCTCGGCTATCCACCTGACCGATGCCGAAATCGCCGCGCACACAGCCGAACTCACCGGCGACATCGAACAGGTCCCGGCTACCGTCAGCGCCATAAAGGTCGACGGCGAGCGGGCCTATGCCCGGCATCGCGCCGGCGAAGAAGTGCGCCTCGCGGCGCGACCGGTCACGGTGTCACGCTTCGCCATCCTTGCCCGCCACGATATTTCGGACGGCGCATTCGTCGATCTCGACGTGGAAGTCGAATGTTCGTCGGGCACCTATGTGCGCGCCCTCGCCCGCGACCTCGGCGCTGCCCTTGGAGTCGGTGGACATCTGACCGCATTGCGTCGCACCAGGGTCGGCCCGTTCACGCTCGAGCATGCCCGCACACTGGAGGAGTTGGCGGTCGCGGCCGAATCGGGCGATTCGCTGCTGAGCCTCGGCATGGACGACGCCATTCGAACCGCCTTCCCGCACCGCGATATCGACGACACACAGGCGAACGACCTCCGTAACGGCCGCTGGCTCGAGCCCGTCGGAATCGCCGGTGTGTACGCTGCCATCGATCCGCAGGGGCGCGCGATCGCATTGGTTCAGGAGAGTGGCAAGCGCGCCGCGTCTGTGATGGTTGTGCGTCCATCGAATCTGTAGTGCTGTGTTTTTTGGCCGCTGGCGCGGCGTGTTCGCGGCTGTGTTGTTTGGCAGCGCCTGCGGCGCTGCGTGTTCGCGGCCCCCTCTGGCTCGCGTCCGAGGGGCAAATACTTGCTCCTGCGTCGCATCGTATTTGCCCCTCGGACGCGAGCCGGCCGCGAACTTTAGGGCTCGGTCTCGCTTCGCTCGGAAGCTGTTGTTGTGGCGAGTGGGTGCGTATGGGGGGTTGGTGCGGCACCGACTGTTTCTGTATACAGGTAGGTCTCGTGCTTCGGCAGCCGAGAGACTCGCTTTCGCTACGCTGAAAACTGTTGTCGTGCCTAGTGGGCACGTAAGTGGGCTCGTGCGGCACTGATCGTTTCTGTGCCCAATTAGGTGGCCGTGCTTTAGCAGTTGGGTGGCTCGGTCTCGCTGCACTCGAAATGGGTCATGGCGAGTGGGCGCGTGTGGGGGCTCGTGCGGCGCTTGGGGGTTGGCGATCCGTTTGGATCGGAGGCTTTTGTTGTGGCGAGTGGGTGCGTAATGGGGGGACGTGCGGGACCCCGGGGTTTGGCGGTCGGGACTGCCCCCGGTTAGCTGCCTTGCCTCCGAAGTGTGTGCCCGAAGCTGTGTTTGATCGGCATGGTCGCGGCATCGTGTTGTTGCTGCCAGAGCCCGAAAGGGCGACGTGTTTGTGATGGTCGAGCGTCCTTCGAACCTCGATCAGCTCTAGTGTCGTTGTGTCCGAGCACTATCGGCGAAGGTCTTCCATTATTCGTCCGGCGCGGCCGGGGTGTGCTCGAGGATGGGTTCCAGTGCGCCGACCAGTGCGCCGACGCAGACCCTGCGGAGTTCGGTGCGGGAGACGGTGTGGTTTTCCAGCCAGTCGATGGATAGCACTCGCACGAAGGTCAGCCAACCCATGAGGACCGTCGAGGTCTTGTCTCGGAGGGGGCCCTCGACGCCGATCACGTCTAGCAGGCGGCGTCGGAGTTCGCCGAGTTCACCGGTGATGATGGCCTGGATGGTTGGATCGGCGGCCAGCACTTTATTGGCGGTGATCACGGCCTGGGCGTTGGCCTCGAAGTAGTCGAAGTGGATATCGAGCCCGGCGGCGAGCTGATCGGGCAGCGGGGTTTCGGTATCGAGCTTTGTCGTCACGAGCAATTGGTTCGCCGCCAGTTGATAGACAGCCGCGAAGAGGTCTCTTTTCGTCGGGAAATGCCGGTAGAGCAGGGCCCGGGAGATGCCTGCCGCCGTCGCGACATCTTCCATCAGCACCGCGTCGTAGGTGCGTTCCGCGAACAGTTTCGCGCCCGCGTCGAGCAGCAGGCGGCGGCGTTCGTCAGGTGCGAGGCGTCGGCGAGCGGTCATCTTCGATAGCTTAGTTGACGTGCGTCTACAAAGCGTCGTAGTCTACTTATTAGTAGACGGACGTCTACTAGATGGCGGTGTTGCCTGAGATTCGAAATCCGCGGCGCACCAGCCGAATACGTCCGCGCTAACGGAGGAATCTCATGACTGCGGCGCTCAAATGGCTCACCGTGACGATGGGCGTCGCCTGCGTGGCGATCGGCCTCTTTCACATGGCACTCGGCATCGACGGGGTTCCCGATATGGGTTCCTCGGGCGTGACCGCCGACAGTCAATCCCGCTTCTTCGGCGCGATTTTCGTCGGCTACGGCGCGCTGTGGATTTGGGCCGCCCGTCAGGCGCCGATCTCACTGGCCGCGATCCGGTGGCTCGCCGGTGTATTCCTGCTCGGCGCGGTCGGCAGGCTGATCTCGCTGGCGGTGTACGGGTGGCCGCACTGGTTCCAGATTGTGCTGACCGTCATTGAAATCGTGCTGCCGCCGGTGTTCTTCTGGCTCGCCACCGCCACCGAAAAGCGCACCGCGACAACGATGCCCGCGCCAACAGCGCCTGCCGTCGGGTGATCCGAGCCACCCGCTGATCGCTCCGATATGCGCGCTCGTGCCGTGCCGAGCGCGCGGGTCAGCCCGGGCTGTGTTGGCCGCACAGCCGATGCACTGCGTCATCCATATGCTCGACGAGCAGCGCGCGGGCGTGCCGCACCGGGCCGGAGCCGATCGCCTCGCGCAGTCGTACGTGCTCGTCGGCCTGTTCGCACAGGTCTGGATACGTTGTCTGCAAGGCGCCAAGGCACATTCGGGTCTCGATCAGCAGGGTTCGCGCCGCGCGCACCAGCCGCGGGCTCGCTGCGGCCTCGACGAGCGCCTCGTGGAAAGCCTGATCCGCGTCGGATACGCCAACGGCGTCGCCGCCCTCGGCCTGGGCGCACATATCGGCGACGCTGGGCTCGAGTGCCGCATACGCGATGTCCCGGCGGCCGTCGAGAATCAGTGCGAGCGCCCCGCTTTCGATCGCGGTCCTCGCGCGGTATATATCGACGACATCGTCGACGGTGAGATCTATGACGAAGATGCCTCGATTGCGGATACTGTGCAGCAGCCCCTCGGATACCAAGCGCTGCATCGCTTCTCGAACCGGACCGCGCGATACCGCGAATTGAGCCGCCAGGTCGGCCTCGCCGAGCTGGGTGCCTGGTTCCAGGCTGCCGCGCATGATCGCCTCGCGCAGGCGATCAGCGATCATCTCCGCGGTCGACTGCTGGTTGACCGGCTCGAAATCAAGGACCGACATGGGTCCGCCTTTCCGAGAATAGGGTACCGAGGGTCGTGGCCGTCGGGTCTGTGTCGGCCAACCGCAGCCCCTCCCAGATGGTGACCTGATTGGCGGTGAGTACCGGTTTGCCCAGTGCTGTTTCCAATTCGGGGAGCACCGCAAGGGTGTGCATGGCGGTGTCGGGGATCAGCAGGGCCGCCGCGTCGGGGTGGTCGTTGGTGCGTGCCAGCCGCAGCACCGCGTCCGAGTCCAGCGTGCCGACCTCGGCGGCGGTGTCGATGCCCGCGCTCGACATGGAGACCACCTCGATCCCGGCGTCGGCGAGGAACTCTACGAATAATCGCGCGACCGCGTCGGGATAGCTGGCCGCGATGGCGACGGTCCTCACATCGAGCGCCCGTGCGGCCTCGACGAAGGCAAGGCTGGTGCTCGACGCAGGCACACCCGCAACCTCGGCCAGTGCGCGAACCTGCTCGCGGGCACCGCGGGGTCCGTAAACGAAACTGCCTGAGGTGCAAGCCCATACCACCGCTGCGGGCCGGTGCGGCGCGAGCAATTCGGCGCCGTGACGCAGTTTGTCCGGGCTGCCCAGATCGAGCAGTTCGGGAACGGCGTGCAGGTCGGTGCCGTAGATGTGAGCGACCGGCAGCGCTACGCCGAGTGCCGCCGCGGCGTGCGGGTAATCATCCTCGGCCGCGTGGTCGGGGTAGATGAAACCGACGGTGGGTGCCTGCATGCGATGTACTTCCATTTCAGAAAACGTTGAGTAGCCACTTTCCCGGACCCATCATGGGCAGCTTCATCCGGCCGAGACACGCCCACATGGTGAGCTGGTTGGCGGTGAGCACGGGCTTGCCGAGGGCCTTTTCCAGCGGCTCGATGACGTCATAGGTGGGCAGGTTGGTACAGCTGACGAAGATGGCCTGGGCCTCGGGATCATCGGCGCCGATGATGCGTTCGGCAATGGTGCGATAGTTGACCTTCCAGATACCACCACCCAAACCGAGATGATCGGAACGGATCACCTCGCATCCGGCCTCACCGAGGAAGTCGTGCAGCTTGTGGGTGAGTATCTCGTCGTAGGGCGTGATGACAGATATTTTGGTGAGGTCGAGGTGCCGGATCACCTCCACCAGTGCGCCTGAGGTGGTGACCGCGTCCGGTGCTCCGGCCAGGCAGATCGTTTCCCGCAGCGATTTCTCATAGGCCAGCCCTTTGATGAAACTGCCCGAGGTGCACAGGTAGGCAACCACTTCCGGCTCCACGTGCAATACATCGCGGGTCGCGGCGGTCAGATGCGCGGGGTTGGACACCAACTCGGCCATCGCCAACGACACCGGGACCGGTTCGTAGGGCGTCCGGGCCAGGTGCAGACTCACTTCCAGGGGCGCCCAGCGCCATAGCTCGCGTTCGAGCGCTAGGTCGAATGGTGCGATGATCCCGATGCCGCGTTGTGCGACGGGGCCCTCGATGTCGGGGAAGCTGAGTTCCACTTCGGCCCCTCTCGCGCTCAGCCAGGTAGACCTCCGAACACGATCGGATTGTTGACAATCATACGATGTGATTTTAGTGTGTCAACGTGGAACAGGGTCCAGTTGTCACCGTCCTGCACAGTGACAGCATGCCCGCCCCGGACCTCATGGCCCCGGTCGCGAGCCGAGCTGTCGTGCGCTACGCCGAGGCATCGGAGCTCGCGCGAGCACTGCGTGGCGCCGATGTCCTATTTGTCTACGACTTCCTGACGCGGGCGCTGCCCGGTGCTTGGCATGCCGCCGATCGACTGCGCTGGCTGCATATGGGTGCGACCGGGGTCGACCCGGTGATGTTTCCCGAGCTACAGGCCAGCGACGTGTTGGTCACCAACACCCGTGGTGTCTTCGACGGGGCCATCGCCGAATACGTGCTCGGCCAGATTCTCGGCTTCGCCAAAGACCTGCCCGGTTCGCTGCGTCTGCAGCAACGTCATGAATGGCGCCATCGCGAATCCGAGCGGGTAGCGGGCGCCACCGCGCTGATCGTCGGCACCGGATCGATCGGACGTACCATCGCGCGGCTGCTGCACGCCGTGGGGATGAGTGTCCGCGCGGTAGGCAGGCAGGCGCGCGCAACGGACCCGGATTTCGGCACGGTCGGCGATGACCTCTACGCCGAACTGCCCGCCGCAGACTACGTCATCGCGATCGCCCCGCTGACACCGCAGACCCGGAATATGTTCGATGCCAGGGCTTTCGCCGCGATGAAGCCGCACGCGAGGTTTGTCAACGTCGGCCGCGGGGAACTCGTAGTTACCGACGATCTCGTCGCCGCGCTGAGTAATGGAGCGATCTCAGGAGCGGCCCTGGACGTGGTGAATCCGGAACCGCTGCCGGCGAATCACCCGCTGTGGGATCTGCCGAATGTGCATATCACCCCGCACAATTCCGGAGATTTCATCGGCTGGCGCCGCGAGATCGTCACCGTGTTCACCGAGAATTTCGACAAATGGTTGGCCAGCCGTCCACTGGCCAACGTGGTCGACAAGAAGCTGGGGTATGTACCCGGCTGAAGGAGCAGCGCAGCTATGAGCTACCCCGACATCAACATCCCCACCGAACCGGCCGCGATGACGGCGGTCGAGCTGGCGTCGGCCTATGCGGCCGGCATACTTTCGCCGGTCGAGGCGACAGAGACGATCCTCGAGGCCATCGCTGCGCGAGACGGTGATTTGAATGCCTACTGCCTGGTGGATTCCGATCGCGCCCTGGTCCAAGCCAAGGACTCCGAGGCGCGGTGGCATTCGGGACATGCCCGCGGTCTGCTCGACGGAGTCCCGATCTCGATCAAGGACATCTTCCTCACCGAGGGGTGGCCGACGCGGCGCGGCTCCACCTCGATCGACCCGGCCGGGCCGTGGCTGGTGGACAGCCCCGTGGCCGCCCGGCTGCGTGAGGACGGAATGGTCTTCCTCGGCAAGACGACAACACCTGAGATCGCGTGGAAGGCGGTCACCGACAGCCCGCTGACCGGCATCACCCGTAATCCGGCCGATCCGGCGACGACGGCGGGCGGGTCATCGGGTGGCAGCGCCGCCGCCGTCGCGGGCGGGATGGGACCGGTCTCGGTCGGCACCGATGGCGGCGGCAGCATTCGCATTCCGGCCGCGTTCTGCGGCATCGTGGGTTTCAAACCGACGCACGGGCGGATTCCGTTGTATCCGGCGAGCCCGTTCGGTCCGCTCGCGCACGCCGGGCCGATGACCCGCACGGTCGAGGACACGGCGTTGCTCATGGACATTCTCTCGCTGCCGGATCCGCGCGACCCGACCGCCCTCGCACCCACCGTGACCACCTTCCGTAGCCAGATGCAACGCGACGTACGCGGTCTCACCGTCGGCTACTCGCCCACTCTCGGCTACGCGACCGTCGATGCCGAGGTTGCCGCGATCGTCGACGCTGCGGTGCGTCTGTTGGAGGAGGCGGGCCTGCGGGTCATCGCCGCCGATCCCGGTTTCGGTGACCCGCGCGAGGCGTTCGAACTGCTGTGGGCCGCTGGCGCCGCCACGATGCTGTCGAGGTTCCCCGACGGCACCCGCGATCGGGTGGACCCGGGCCTGCGGACGGTCTGGGAACATGGTGAAACCGTCAGCGCCGTCGAATATCTCGACGCCCGCAACGTGGCTGCCGAGGTTGGCATCACCATGGGCGCCTTCCACACCGCCCACGACGTCCTGATCACTCCGACTATGCCGATTACGGCGTTCGAGGCCGGTCACGATGTCCCACCCGGCAGTGATATGCACGGCTGGCCGGAGTGGACGCCGTTCACCTATCCGTTCAATCTCACCCAGCAGCCCGCGGTCAGCATCCCCGCCGGGACCACTCGGGCGGGAATGCCGGTCGGACTGCAGATCATCGGACCGCGTCACTCAGACGACCTGGTCCTTGCCGTCGCGCGCTACGCCGAGGGTGTACTGGTGTAGGCGCGACGGGGGCGGATGCCGGGTCAGGCTCGCGCGAAAGCGAGAGTCTCGCCCTGCACGCCGTGCAGCCACAGCGCGTTGCACGCCGCGGCGATATCGGCGAGACCATCCTCGATAGTGGCGAATACATTGCCGGGCACCCAGCCCATATCGCCGTTGATCAGCAGGTTGTTGCGGCCATAGAACAGGGCAAGATCGGTTGCGCCCTGATTGTGGTGCGCGGTCGATCCGGTCTCATAGCCGTAGGCCGGGTTGCCGATCTCCCAGGGCTCGAAATCGAACAGGCACACATCGCCCGGAATGGGGGTGACGGTCGGATTCTCCCGGTGCGGTGCCGCGCCGATGCGTGGCACCAGCGCGTATACCTCGTTGCGGGCGTACTTGGCGTGGAAGGCATCACCCTCCTGCGGCAAGGCGTTCCACACGGCCGCGCAGGTGCCCGGCGCCTCGGTGTCGAGTAGCCGGGCGCGGCAGCTCACCCCGGCCTTGGTCAGCGTGATGGTCATGTATCGGGCCATGGATCCTGCTTCCTGTCGCCGCTCGTCGGACGAGCGTGGGCGGGGTTGGTTGCCGAACGACCTGCCTACAGCTCGGCGACTACCTCGGACCAGATCGCCAGTGCGTCGTCGATCTGGGTTTCGGTCACGATCAGCGGGGGAATCATGCGGACCACATTCATGTGTGCGCCGCAGGTGAGCAGCAGCAGACCCTTGTCCACCGCGAGCCGCTGTGCGGCCGAGGCGGTTTCGGTGTCGGGTTCTCCTGTCGCAGTGGTGAATTCGGATCCGACGAGCAGGCCGAGACCACGAACATCGCCGATCGCCTTACTCGCGCCCGCGCGGACACCGGCGATCAGTTGCGCGCCGCGCGCGGCGGCGTTGCCCACCAGATCCTCGGATTCGATGACGTCGAGGGTAGCCACCGCCGCCGCGCACGCGACGGCATTGCCACCGTAGGTCCCGCCCTGGGATCCGGGCCACGCCTTTGCCATCAGCTCCCGCGACGCCGCGATACCCGACAGCGGGAATCCGCTGGCCAGTCCCTTCGCGATGGTGATGACGTCCGGTCGCACGCCGAAGTGCTGGTGCCCGAAGAATTTTCCGGTCCGTCCGAACCCAGTCTGGATCTCGTCGAACACGAGCAGGATCCCGTGCCGGTCGGCACGTTCGCGCAGCCCGTGGAAGAAGGCGCTGTTGCCGGGGATGTATCCGCCCTCGCCCAGCACCGGTTCGACTACGAACGCGGCGGTCTCGGCGGGCGAGGTGAGGGTGGCGAGAATGTAGTCGAGTTCGCGCAGCGCGAAATCGGTGGCTTCCTCCTCGGTCCAGCCGTAGCGGAACGCGGTGGGGAACGGCGCGACATGTACGCCGGACATGAGCGGGCTGAAGCCGGCGGAGAATCGCGTGCCCGAGGTTGTCATGGTGGCAGCGGCGACGGTGCGGCCGTGGAAGCCGCCGTGGAAGACGATGACGTTCGGTCGTCCGGTCGCCTGCCTGGCCAGACGCAACGCCGCCTCGACCGCCTCACTGCCGGAGTTCGCGAAGAACAGCGCGTCCAGACCGTCGGGTAGAACCGCGCCGAGCCGTTCGGTCAGTTCCAGCAGCGGCCGATGCATGACGGTCGTGTACTGACCGTGGATCAGGCTCGCGACCTGGGCCTGAGCGGCGGCCACGACGTGCGGGTGGCAGTGCCCGGTACTGGTGACGCCGATGCCCGCCGTGAAGTCGAGGTAACGACGTCCGTCGATGTCATATAGGTAGCAGCCCGCGCCGTGGTCGACGGTCACAGGGGTGGCCTGCTTCAGGACGGGGGATAGCTCGGTCATGGTGATCCACCTCCGGTGAACGCGTGGGTTCGAGCGAACATCCGAAAATTGCATATTGTCGGATTGTCGACAATATGCATAACATGAGCGCAGGGGTCGCAGCAATGGTGAAAGCTGCGCCGGGGATGAAAGGAGCCATCGGTGACGCTCACCGAAACCACCCTGACCGCGGCGCAGCGGGCCGCGATCGATACCGTGCCGACGGATCTGTTCATCGGCGGGCAGTGGCGGGATACGTCCGCGCGGCTGCCGGTCATCGACCCCGCGACCGGGCAGACGCTGTGCACCGTCGCCGACGCGGCACCCGCCGACGGACTCGATGCCCTGGCAGCCGCGGCCGGAGCGCAGGCCGAGTGGGCGGCCACCTCGGCCCGCGCTCGCAGCGAAATCCTGATGCGCGCGCACCGGTTGTTGCTCGAGGACACCGAGCGTCTCGCGCTGATCATGACGCTGGAAATGGGCAAGCCGCTGGGCGAGGCGCGCGGCGAAATCGCTTATGCCGCAGAGTTCTTCCGTTGGTTCGCGGAGGAGGCCGTCCGGCTCGATGGTGGCTATATGCCCGCCCCGGCGGGTGGATCACGCTTCCTGGTAGCCAAGCAGCCGGTCGGTCCAAGCCTGCTCATTACGCCGTGGAATTTCCCCATGGCCATGGGGACACGCAAGATCGGTCCCGCGCTGGCCGCCGGATGCACCTGTGTGGTCAAACCGGCCGAGCAGACGCCGCTGTCGATGCTGGCCCTTGCCGAAATCCTGCACCGGGCCGGCGTACCGGCCGGAGTGGTCAACGTGGTCACCACCACCGATCCGCGCGCACTGATGACACCGATGATCGACGATCCGCGCTCACGCAAACTGTCGTTCACCGGCTCGACGGCCGTCGGGAAGCTGTTGCTGGAGCAGTGCGCACGCACGGTCATGCGCACCTCGATGGAGCTCGGTGGCAACGCGCCGTTCATCGTGTTCGACGACGCCGACCTCGACGAGGCGATCGAGGGAGCCATCGCGGCGAAGATGCGCAACATCGGCCAGGCGTGTACCGCGGCGAACCGGATCTTCGTGCAACGCGCTACCGCACCGGAATTCGGCCGCAGGCTCGCCGAGCGGCTCGCCGCCATGCCAATGGGACCCGGTACGGAGCCGGGGGTCGTGGTCGGTCCGCTCATCGACGCGGACGCGGTCGCCAAGGTGCACCGGCTGGTCGCCGACGCGTGCGCGCGTGGCGCGACCGTGCTCACCGGAGGTTCCGAAATTCCCGGCCCCGGCACTTTCTATCCCGCGACGGTGCTGACCGGTGTGCCCGATGATGCCCAGATGTGCCACACCGAGATCTTCGGTCCGGTCGCCGCCATCACGGAATTCGACACCGAAGCCGAGGTCATCGCCCGAGCCAACGACACCCCATACGGCCTGGTGGGTTACGTGTTCACCGAGAACCTGCGCCGCGGGCTGCGTGTGTGTGAGGCTCTGGAGACCGGAATGGTTGGACTGAACCAGGGAGTCGTGTCGAATCCGGCCGCACCGTTCGGCGGAGTCAAGGAATCCGGTTTGGGCCGCGAAGGTGGTCTCACCGGTATCGACGAATTCCTCGAGACCAAGTACATCGGAGTGAAGCTGTGAGGAGCCCGGGTGAGTAGATACCGCGTCGCGACCATTCCAGGTGACGGCATCGGCGTCGATGTGACCGCCGAGGCCATCCGCGTGCTCGACGCGGCCCTGCCCGGCATCGAATGGACCGAATTCGATTGGTCCTGTGAGAATTACCTGCGCACCGGCGCGATGATGCCCGCCGACGGACCGGACCGGCTCACCGAATTCGACGCGATCCTATTGGGCGCGGTCGGCTTCCCGGGGGTTCCCGACCATATCTCGCTGTGGGGTCTGCTGATTCCACTGCGTCGTGCCTTCGGTCAGTACGTCAACCTGCGCCCGGTGCGACTACTGCCCGGCACCGAATCGGCGTTGCGCGATCGAACCGCCGCCGACCTGGACATTCTTATCGTGCGAGAGAACTCCGAAGGAGAATATTCCGAAATCGGCGGCACACATAACCCCGGTCGCCCCGACGAATTCGTACTGCAGGAATCGGTGTTCACCCGCGTCGGCTGTGAACGGATCATCCGCTATGCATTCGAACGCGCCGCCCAACGCGGCGGAAGGTTGTGCTCGGCCACCAAATCGAATGGGCTCATCCACTCGATGCCGTACTGGGATAGCGTCTTCGAGCGGATCGCCACCGAGTATCCCGGGGTCGAGACCAGGCAAATGCACGTCGACGCACTCGCCGCCGAAATTGTGCTGCACCCCGACCGTCTGGACGTGATCGTCGGCTCGAACCTGTTCGGCGACATCCTGTCCGATCTGGCCGCCGCCGTTACCGGCGGACTCGGTATGGCACCCTCCGGCAATATCAACCCCTCCGGCGACGCCCCCTCGATGTTCGAGGCCGTACACGGCAGTGCCCCCGACATCGCAGGTCAGGGCATCGCCAATCCGGTAGCCCAGATCCTCGCCGCCGCCATGATGCTCGAGCAACTGGGTGAACACGACGCGGCTGCCGCGATCGACCGCGCCGTCTGCGATGTCCTCGACAAAGGCGACATCCGCACAGCGGACCTCGGCGGCACCGCCACCACAACCGATCTCGGAACCGCAATCGCGCAGCGCGTCGCCGAGCTTGTGGTGCACGGCTGACAGTGGTGCGGCGGTGTGACCGATACGGGTGCGTGTGATCTCGCTGGTTCACCCTGCCCGATTCCGGTGCGCCGCAATCGGATGACCGCACAGTGCGCAGGTGCCGATCAGCGGCATTACCGGGAGCCCACTGCGATCAGGTGTGGCCGCTCGCCGAGGCCCTTGCAGGGGGCGACGGTTCCCTGGCACCGCGCGCACTGTTGTCCACCAAACGTTGTTCGCCTCGGCAACTGCGGTCGGCGTCGACTCCACTGGGCTCTACCTCAGCGGCCTCGACGGCTGACGTGCGGTCAGTCGGCGGAGGTGAGCCAGATGGCCTCGGCGGCGGGGCGGCCGAGGTCGGTGGGGCTGGTGCTGGTGCCGGTGCCGATGCGGATGGCGATGGTGCCCGCGAAGTCGCGGCGTTCGACGACGGTGATCGGTGTGTCCAGTGCGATCCCCACTGAATCGAAGTAGCGCAGCATGTCCGGGTCGGCGTCGGAAATTCTTGCGACGCGGCCGGATTCGCCATCGTTGAAGTCGCTGAGCTGGCGGGCGGGTGGGGTCGGGACCGCGCCGTCGTCGGATGGGATGGGATCGCCGTGCGGATCGCGATCGGGGAAGCCGAGTTTGGCGTCGATGCGCGCCATCAATAGTTCCGACACCGCGTGTTCGAGCACTTCAGCCTCGTCGTGCACCTCGTCCCAGCCGTAACCGAGCTCGCTGACGAGGAACGTCTCGATAAGCCGGTGCCTACGCACCATGGCAATCGCGGCGAGCCGCCCGTTCTCGGTGAGCGTGATCGACCCGTAGCGGGCGTGCTCGACCAAACCCTGGTCGGCGAGTTTGCGGACCGCCTCGGAAACGGTGGACGCCGAGACGCCGATCCGCTCGGCGAGCAATTTCGTCGAAACCTTCTCCTGCGACCACTCCTGGGCGGTCCAGATCACCTTCAGATAGTCCTGGGCCACCGAGGAGAGCGCCGGTGCCATCGTCGTGGTGCCGCCCGACCCGGCCGCATCGGCCACCGGTGCGGACGGTCTGACCGCCTGCGCGGAATTGCCGGTCACCTGCGCCGATGTGTCGGCCAGCTCGCGTCGGGTGGCGATATCTCGTTTACCGGGCACATACCCGAGCTTATGCATATGCCTGCGAATTCACACACCCCGCGCGGCCGAACCCCGGTATTCACCGCCTGCATATGTGACCGGAAGCGTTGTGTGACATCAGCTCGCCCGAATGCTGTTCGCTACCGGATTCGCGTCCGCGGATCGTCGGCTTCGTTGCGGCGCGTCGTTTACATCGGGCACCGCACGATAGGCAGCTGCCTCGGGCTCGGCTGCGGTGCGGCGGACTTCGGTCGCATTACGTCCGGCATCATTCGATCGGCGGCTTGCTCCAGCCCGGCGCGGACTTCGGTCGGACTGCGTCCGGCAGCGCACGATAGGCTGCGGACTGTGCAGAGATGGCGAAGTCTCGACGAGGTCCCCGCAGACTGGGGGCGATGCGTGGTCACGATCGGCGTATTCGACGGAGTGCACCGCGGCCACGCGCAGCTGATCAGCAAAGCCGTGAAGTCCGCTGCCGCGCGCGGTATTCCGGCGGTGCTGATGACCTTCGACCCGCACCCGATGGAGGTCGTGCGCCCCGGTTCACATCCGGCGCAACTGACCACGCTGGCCCGGCGTGCCGAATTGGCCGAGGAACTCGGTGTCGACGTGTTCTGCGTGATGCCGTTCACCCAGGATTTCATGAAACTGACACCTGGCCGCTACGTGCACGATCTACTGGTCGAGCGACTGCATGTGGTCGAGGTCGTCGTCGGCGACAACTTCACCTTCGGCAAGAAGGCCGCAGGCACCGTCGATACCATGCGTGAGCTGGGGGAGCGCTTCGGTTTCGAGGTCGATGGTGTGAAGCTGATCGGCGAGCACGCGGTCACCTTCTCCTCCACCTACATTCGTGCCTGTGTCGACGCGGGCGATATGGCCGCGGCCGCCGAAGCCCTAGGCCGCCCGCATCGGGTCGAAGGCGTGGTGGTGCACGGCGACGGCCGCGGCCGGGAACTCGGATTTCCCACCGCGAATGTCGCGCCACCGATGCACGCCGCAATCCCCGCCGATGGCGTATTCGCGGGTTGGTTCACCGTGCTCGGCCCCGGCCCGACCATCGGCACCGTGACACCGGGCGAACGCGTGATGGCCGCGATCTCGGTCGGCACCAACCCGACCTTCTCCGGGCGAGCCCGCACCGTCGAGGCCCATGTCCTCGATGGCGAAGCTGACCTGTACGGCCAGCACGTCGCGGTGGACTTCGTCGAACACCTGCGCGGCATGCGCAAGTTCGCGTCGATCGAGGATCTTCTCGAAGCGATGGGCCGCGACGTCGAGAACACTCGCAAAGTGCTGGGTGCCTGATGCCTGGCGACGCAGGTGACCGCGATTCGGTCTGCCGGTAGTCGTCCGGTAGGGTGAGTCCTCGGGTTTGCTGCGGTCCGCGGTGGCGCCCGACCCGGGAAACCGGAGTCTCCGAGCGCGGCACTGAAAAATTAGGAGTGGATGCCCCATGGCATTGACCACCGAGCAGAAGTCGGCAATCCTCAAGGAATACGGCCTGCACGAGAAGGACACCGGTTCGCCGGAGGCCCAGATCGCGCTGCTGTCCAAGCGGATCTCCGACCTCACCGAGCACCTGAAGGTGCACAAGCACGACCACCACACCCGCCACGGCCTGCTTGCCCTGATCGGTCGCCGTCGTCGGCTCTCGAAGTACCTGGCGGCCAACGACATCCAGCGTTACCGTTCGCTGATCGAGCGCCTCGGCCTGCGGAGGTAACAGCGCTGACTCGCTGCTTTGGCAGGTAGTTGGTGAGACGGCCGACGGGGAGACGTACACTCTTCCCGTTGGCCTTTTGTGTATTCGGGGTGGGTGCCGGTAGCGACTGCTCGAGAGTTGCTCGAGGCAGCACCGCCCCAACTGCACGACAACATTGCACAGCCGTATGCACCCGTCACGTGGCGTCGGTCTTCGGTAGTGGCCTCCCGGCAGGTGTCGGCGGGCTTCGATCGATGACCGCCTCCGCGTCGCCGAATCCAAGGGGATCTGGCGGGGTGCGCGCGTTGCAGCCAGGAGGGTTGCCGCGCGCCCGGAACCGGTATGGCTGACGACAGCCGAATCGCGCCCATGACGCGCACGACTCGGCGAAAGACGAGAGGTTGAGAGAAGAAAATGACCGAAACAACTGAACGCACGACCTCGGCCGTAGAGGTCGAACCCGGTGTGTTCGAGTCCGTCGCGCTGATCGATAACGGCAGCTACGGCACCCGCACCGTCCGCTTCGAGACCGGCCGTCTGGCCCGTCAGGCCGCCGGCTCGGTCGTCGCCTACCTGGACAACGAGACCATGCTGCTTTCGGCCACCTCGGCGGGCAAGCATCCCAAGGACCAGTTCGACTTCTTCCCGTTGACGGTCGATGTCGAGGAGCGGATGTACGCCGCCGGTCGCATTCCGGGCTCATTCTTCCGCCGTGAGGGCCGCCCGTCCACCGACGCGATCCTGACCTGCCGCCTGATCGACCGGCCGCTGCGCCCGTCGTTCGTCGACGGTCTGCGTAACGAGATCCAGGTCGTCGTCACCGTGATGAGCCTGGACCCCAATGATCTCTACGACGTCGTCGCCATCAACGCCGCGTCCGCGTCCACCCAGATCGCGGGACTGCCGTTCTCCGGTCCGGTCGGCGGTGTGCGTGTCGCGCTGATCGAAGGCCAGTGGGTCGCGTTCCCGACCGTCGAGCAGCTCGAAGGCGCCGTGTTCGACATGGTCGTCGCCGGGCGCGTGGTCGAGTCCGGTGACGTCGCGATCATGATGGTCGAGGCCGAGGCCACCGACAAGGTCATCGCGCTGGTCGAGGGTGGCGCGCAGGCGCCCACCGAGGCCGTTGTCGCCGAGGGCCTGGAGGCCGCGAAGCCGTTTATCGCCCGCCTGTGCAAGGCCCAGCAGGACCTGGCATCGCTGGCGGCCAAGCCGACCGGTGAGTTCCCGCTGTTCCCGCCGTACGAGGCCGATGTCTACGAGGCCGTCGAGGGCACCGCCAAGCGTGAGCTCGGCGCGGCGCTGTCGATCGCCGACAAGCAGGAGCGCGAGGCGAAGATCGATGAGATCAAGCTCGACGTGCTTTCGCGGCTGGGTGAGGACTTCGTCGGTCGCGAGAAGGAGCTGGGCGCGGCGTTCCGCTCGGTTACCAAGAAGCTTGTGCGCCAGCGCATTCTGACCGATGGCTTCCGCATCGACGGCCGTGGCCTGGCCGATATCCGGGCGCTGTCCGCGGAGGTCGCAGTCGTGCCCCGCGCGCACGGTTCGGCGCTGTTCGAGCGCGGCGAGACCCAGATCCTCGGTGTCACCACGCTGGACATGGTGAAGATGGCGCAGCAGGTCGACTCACTCGGCCCGGAGACCAGCAAGCGCTACATGCACCACTACAACTTCCCGCCGTACTCCACCGGTGAGACCGGTCGCGTCGGTTCGCCGAAGCGTCGCGAAATCGGCCACGGCGCACTCGCCGAGCGCGCCCTGATGCCGGTGCTGCCGAGCCAGGAAGAGTTCCCCTACGCCATCCGTCAGGTGTCGGAAGCGTTGTCCTCCAACGGTTCCACCTCGATGGGTTCGGTGTGCGCCTCGACCCTGTCGCTGCTCAATGCCGGTGTGCCGCTGAAGGCGCCGGTCGCGGGTATCGCAATGGGTCTGGTATCGGACACCATCACCAACGACAAGGGTGAGGACGAGGTCCGCTACGTCGCACTGACCGACATCCTCGGCGCCGAGGATGCCTTCGGCGACATGGACTTCAAGGTCGCGGGCACCAGCGAGTTCGTCACCGCCCTGCAGCTGGACACCAAGCTCGACGGCATCCCCTCGCAGGTGCTCGCCGGTGCGTTGGCCCAGGCGCACGACGCCCGCACCACCATCCTGGAAGTGATGGCCGAGGCCATCGCCAGCCCGGACGAGATGAGCCCCTACGCTCCGCGCGTCACCGCGATCAAGATCCCGGTCGACAAGATCGGTGAGGTCATCGGCCCGAAGGGCAAGGTGATCAACCAGATCACCGAGGAGACCGGCGCCAACATCTCGATCGAAGATGACGGCACTGTCTACGTCGGTGCGACCAACGGCCCGGCGGCGCAGGCGGCGATCGACCAGATCAACGCCATCGCGAACCCGCAGTTGCCGAAGGTCGGCGAGCGCTTCCTCGGCACGGTCGTCAAGACCACCGCCTTCGGCGCGTTCGTCTCGCTGCTGCCGGGCCGCGACGGCCTGGTGCACATCTCCAAGCTGGGCAACGGCAAGCGTGTCGCGAAGGTCGAGGACGTGGTGAACGTCGGCGACAAACTGCGCGTGGAGATCGCCGATATCGACAACCGCGGAAAGATTTCGCTGGTGCCGGTCGACGAGTCTGCCGACGAGCCCGCCGCCGACGAGACCGTTGATGCGGGCACGGCGGAGACCGAGTAGTACTTGTCTGCGTGACGAAGAAGAAAACGGGAACCCCTCTGCTCCTCGGCGAGCAGGGGGGTTCGTCACCAGAGCTCCGGATGGGCGAAATTCCGATGACCGATACCGGGGTGCGGCGCACCGTCCTGCCAGGCGGATTACGTGTGGTAACCGAGCATGTGCCCGGCGTCCGATCGGCATCGGTCGGCGTCTGGGTCGGGGTAGGTTCGCGCGATGAGGGACCAACTGTCGCGGGCGCGGCGCACTTCCTGGAGCACCTGCTGTTCAAGGCGACTCCGACACGGTCGGCGTTGGATATCGCGCAGGCGATGGACGCGGTCGGCGGCGAGCTCAATGCGTTCACCGCAAAGGAGCAGACCTGCTACTACGCGCACGTGATCGACGATGATCTGCCGTTGGCCGTCGAGTTGGTGTCCGATGTGGTGCTCAACGGGTTGTGCCGGGCCTCGGATGTGGACGTGGAACGGCAGGTGGTGCTCGAGGAGATCGCCATGCGCGATGACGATCCGGAGGACCTGGTCGGCGACGCGTTCCTGAGTGCGCTGTTCGGGGACCACCCGATCGGCCGACCGGTAATCGGCTCGACCGACTCCATCGAGGCGATGCGGGCAACGCAATTGCGCGGATTCCATCTGCGGCGCTACCGGCCGGACCGGATGGTTGTCGCGGTCGCGGGCAACGTGGAGCACGACCATACCGTCGAACTGGTGCACCGCGCGTTCGCCGATCGGCTCGATCCGGCGGCCGCGCCCATGCCGCGCCGTGAAGGCCGGTTCCGGCCGCATAGCGCTCCGGACCTGCAGTGGATCAACCGCGACAGTGAGCAGGCGCACCTGGCCTTCGGCGTGCGTGCCTTCGGCAGGCACGAAGGCGAGCAGCGCTGGCCGCTGTCGGTACTGAACACCGTGGTCGGTGGCGGGTTGAGTTCGCGGCTGTTCCAACGGGTTCGGGAGGAACGTGGCCTGGCGTACTCGGTGTATTCGAGCGTCGACACCTTCGCCGATACCGGGGCGTTCTCGGTGTACATCGGCTGCCAGCCGGAGAACCTCGGCGAGGTAGCGTCGTTGACCCGTGGTGTGCTGGAAGAGGTTGCCGCGGACGGGATTACCGATGCCGAATGCGCGCGAGCCAAGGGGGCATTGCGCGGCGGGTTGGTACTGGGACTGGAGGATTCCGCGTCCAGGATGAACCGGATCGGCCGCAGCGAACTGAGTTACGGCAATCATCGCAGCGTGTCGGAAACGTTGGCGCGCATCGATGCCGTGACCACTCAGGAAGTGTCGGCGATCGCCGCGACGCTGCTGGCTCGGCCGTTCGCCGCCTCGGTCGCCGGGCCCTACCGCCGGGCCCGGGAGCTGCCTGCTCCGGTCCGTCGATTGGTCGATAGCTGACAGATCGGGTGGCCAACCGAAAGCGTTGGCGCCGAATGTGATCGGGGGAATATGGCAACGACGGAGTCAGCGCTCGCGCGGGCGGAGGCGGCAGTACAGCTGGGGCGGCTCGAGCACGCGCGTCAGATCATCGGCGAGGCGCTCGTCGCCGCGCCGCACGATCCCGCACTGCTGGAGCGGATGGCCGATCTGGCCTACCGGCTCGGTCGGACCGACGAGGCATTGCGGATGGCGGGCTCGGCGCTGGCCACCGACCCCGACCGCTACGACGCACATCTAACTGCCGCACTGTCTTTCGAAACCTTCGGTAAGCACGAGCAGGCGCTGTCGCACGCGCGCAGCGCGGTCGCGCTGGATCCAGCGCAGGTGCCCGGCCTGTTGACATTGGCTGCCGTGCTCTCCGGCATGCCGGGCAAGTCCGTCGCCACCCGAGCGGAGGCCCGGCAAGCGCTCGAGCAGGCCATACGGCTCGCGCCCGGACATGCGGGGACACACGCGTACGTCGCGGGCGTATATCGGCGGCTCGGCGATCGGGAAGCGGCCGGAAAGCACGTCGACGCGGGCCTTGTCGCCGACCCGACCAACACCGACCTTCTCGCCCAGAAAGCGAAACTAGAGATATCGCGGCGCGCAGCCGTGCGAATCCTGCGCGGTTTGCTCGGCTCGCGGCCCGAGCATACCGAGGCCCGTAAACTACTTGCCGCCATCACCTGGCGCGCCCTCTTGCGTCTGGTGGTGTGGCTGTGGTTTTTTGCGATCAGCTTCGTGATCGCCTCGATGTGGCTCGGCCCCGGCGTACTGCGGGTGCTGAGCCTCGCATTGTTCGTGATCATCCCGGTGGCCTGGACCGGAGTGTTCCGGGGGTTACGAAAGCAATTGCCGCCGGGCTATTTACGTCAGCGCCTGCTGCGCAGGGCCGGGCCGATGCTCGCGCTGATCGGGCTGGTGTTCGCGACATTGATCGCCGATCTCGGCACCATCGTGGTGCGGCTGGACTGGACGGCGGATTCGGTGCGCGGCGGGTACATCCTGTTGGTGGCGGGCGTGGTCGGGGCGGCGCTGGCGCATATGTTGTTCTTCGGTGCCTGGTTGCGCGGAAAGGGCGGCGAGAACGATCGAGAGGCCAGTTTCGACTATGCCGCCGGTGGGGTGATCGTTCTGAGCTTTGCCGCACCGGCCGTGCTGGGATTGCTTGCCGTGCTGCGGCATTGGTCCCGTCAGCCCGCAGCGTTCTGGGCTGCAGTCGCGATCGCCTCGATTATCGCTGTTACCTTGCTGATCGAGATGCTGACCGCGGTCTTACTGGACCGGAGACCGTTCCGAGTCGGCTGGGTCGCACTGGCGGCGGTGCCGATTCTGGTCTTGGCGATATGCGGAATTTGGTGGGGCGCAAACCGAATCGTGACGCAAACCTTCCACAGCGAGGAGCGCCTGAAGGTGCCGACCTTTCCGGAAATGCCGCCGCTGCCGCCCGTACCGACCTTCCACTTCACGCCGCCGGTGCTGAGTCCGCCGCCACTCCCACCCGAAATGCCAGAAGGAGATGGGGGATAGGGACGTCCGCTGCCGCGTGGTGGGTGCGTATACAGCGCGGTGCGTACGAATACTGTTGCGAGCGTGGCGGCCCCGATTGCCGCATAACTGGACCGAGACTGCGTGGGCGTTGCGCGTGCGTACCGCCGGTCAGTCGGTCTGGGCGCGGTTGGCGGCGTCGACGATGGGCGCCAGGACACCGGGCAATGCGCTGTCGAGGTCCTCGGTGCGTAGTCGCTGACACGTCTGGCCGTCGATAACCAGTCGCTCGATCACCCCTGCTTCGCGCAGAATCTTGAAGTGATGCGTCGCGGTCGACTTATTGATCACGTCGTAAAGCGCGCCGCAGCGCACGGCGTCGCCGGCATTGCTCAAGCGGCGCACCATCTCCAGCCGCACCGGGTCCTGTAGCGCACCGAGCACCGTGGCCAACGGCGCGACCGTTCCCGGCGCCAGCTCCTTAGCTTCGGTCATGATCTACCTCACTTGGGTTTGAAGTTCATCATACCGAATGTATGGTGAGTGAGTAAGTTCGATGAGTGTCAAACCTACCTGATGGGAGCTGCGATGGCAGCGGCGGTGATGGCGGCCGAAGAACGGACGTCACAACGGTGGGCCTACGCACTGGTGCTGGCCGCCAGCGGTGTGGCGCTCGGAGTATCCGGTGTGCCGGCGCCGCTGTACGGCATCTATGAGCGAGAGTGGGATCTCTCGCCGCTCACCACCACCATTGTTTTCGCGGTGTACGCCGTTGCCGCGCTCGGTGCGGTACTGGTGTCCGGTCGGATCTCCGATGTAGTCGGGCGCAAGCCGGTTCTGCTGGGTGCCATTGCCACCATGATCGCCGGGCTGGTGGTTTTCAGCCTGGCGGATTCCGTGCCGATGCTGCTGCTGGCTCGCGCGTTGCACGGTATTGCCGTCGGCTCGACGGTCGTGGTCGGCGCGGCGGCACTGCTGGATATGCGACCGCACCGCGGCGGGCGGTCCGGGCAGCTCAGTGGTGTTGCCTTCAATGTCGGTATGGCCGTGGCGATTCTGGGATCGGCCTTGCTGGCGCAATACGCGCCCAATCCATTACGCACGCCTTACGTTGTCAGCACCGTGGTCTGCTTGATCATCGGTATCGGTGTGCTCGCGTTGCGTGAACCGCACCATGCGCGGGTCGCAGGTCGGATCCGCATCGCCAAACCGGCTGTGCCGCACGAGATCCGTGGCGACTTCTGGTTCTCGGCGATCGGTGTGATGGCGGCCTGGTCGGTGCTCGGTGTGCTGCTGTCGCTGTATCCGTCACTGGCAACACAGAAAACCGGCATCCACAACCTGGTGTTCGGCGGCGCCGTCGTCGCCTCCACCGCGTTATCCGCCGCAACCACACAGCTTTTCGCCACCGGCGTACCCGCGCAGCGCGCGGCGATAATCGGCGACACCGGCATGGCGATCGCCCTATTACTTACCGTGCCCGCTCTCGGCACCCACAACTGGGTCGTGGTGCTCGCCGCCGGCGTCGTGCTCGGCGCGACCTTCGGTCTCGGCTTCGGCGGTTCGCTGCGTCACCTGTCGGGGGTTGTGCCGCAACATAAGCGGGGCGAAACGATGTCGGCGTACTACCTGCTCGCCTACTCCGCCATGGCATTACCCACCATCCTTGCCGGCTGGGCAGCCACGACCTGGGGCCTCACCACCGTCTTCCCCTGGTTCATCGGCGTCGTCGCGCTGGCCTGCCTCGTCGCCGCCGGTCTGGGATTACGACGCAACCGCGAAGCACTGCAACAGGCAGCGTGACCGGCCTGGGCCGACTCGTAAAGTTGGCCCCACCATACGATTTCCAGTTATAGCCCCCGTCGGCTAATGTTCATTCTCGCGCCACGGTGGCAGAAACCCCCCCGAAACGCGAATGCGGATGTAGCGCAGCTGGTAGCGCATCACCTTGCCAAGGTGAGGGTCGCGGGTTCGAATCCCGTCATCCGCTCCACGAAAACGTTCAGGCCAGGAGCGGTGAGCTAGCCTGGGCGGGTAGGTGTGTCACCACAGATTACTGCCCGACATGCCGGGGGCGCTCCGCCGAAGAACGGACCATCGACAGCAAGAGACGAAGGCGCGGCGGATTCTTAATAGCGACGAATCGAGCAACACCTCGCGCCCAGCGCGACCCCACAAACGGGTGTCGGAGGGTGTCAGAATTTCGGCACTGCCTCACCTTCTTTCCGAAAGTCGGACAGAGCCGGATTATCGACAGACCTTGTTCAAGCTGGATTGGGTAGTTGTGCGCAGTATCGCGGGATGCAGGATAGTTGCTGTGCCGCAGCGGTAAAGCGCAGCTGGGCGGCCACCGTGGCGGTTGGTCTGCTCCCCGGTGGGGATCAGCACACCCTCCGCGCCGGTAATCTTGCGGTGAAAATTCCGCTGGTCAAGGGCATCGCCCCAGACGATCTCGTACACCTTGCGTAACTCGGCGACGGTGAATTCCGGTGGGCAGAACCGGGTAGCGAGCGTGGTGTACTCGAGTTTGCTTCTGGCTCGCTCGACCGCGTCGGCGACGATTCGTACGTGGTCGAAGGCCAGTTCGGTGTGTGCATTCAGCACAGATTCGACGGGTTTCCACGCTGCGGTTCGCGCATCGCCACCCGCTTCGGGTGCTGGAAGGTCGGGAACGAACGCTAGGTAGCAGACGGTCACCACGCGCCTGCGTGGATCGCGGTTCGGTGAGCCATAGGTGCGTAGCTGCTCCAGATGTGCGCAGCCGAGGTCCAGGCCGGTCTCCTCGGTCAGTTCGCGTTCTGCCGCCGCGTCCAGGTCCTCGCGGTTGTCGTCGAGGAATCCGCCGGGTATGGCCAGGAACCCCTGCCACGGCGGGATCCCGCGTTCCACCAGAAGGATTTGCAGGGACTCGTCCCGCACGGTGAGCACCGCGAGGTCTACCGCGATGGCGACTACGGTCTGCTGCCGCAGTCCGATCACGTGTTGCACGGCAGCGCGCCCAGGATCTGGGACCAGTTCCGTGACCTGGTGCGGGAGACATCCCGTCATCCGCTCTCATAAATTCCCAGGTCAGTGGCATCGAGCTACTCCACGAGCGCCACTGCGGTCATAACAGCGTCCTTGTGTGAATCGTCAGGGCTCGAGGTCGGCCACTCCTTTGCCGCTCGAAATATCGAACGGCACAGAAGCCTGGTCGTGCGCGATCAACCACTTGCCATCGATCTTCTGGAAGCAGAAAGTTCCCCGGACCCACATACCGCTCGTCGCCGTTCCGTTCTTCAGCGTGCCGCTGAGCCGACCGAAGCCGTGCCCGAACGCCACATCATCGCCCACAGTGACTGTCAGGTCGCGAACCTCATAAGTCACATCCCGGAAGAACGTGAGCACTTTCGCCCAGTTCTTCAATTTCGCCTCTATCCCTACATGCTGCAGCGGCGGCTCGACGTCGAAGGAAACGACGTCCGTTGCGTACAGCTGCTTCAGGCCCTCGAGATCCTTGGCTTGGATTCCTTCGACTATCTTGTCGACTTGCTGCCTGATCTTGGTTTCGTCTACCTCGCGTTGTGTAGGCATCTCTACCCATCCCTTCCATTCGGTGTGGCAACCCACTGGGCGACCTGCGGACCGTGGCGAGGTGAGGGATGCGTTCTGTCTCCACCCCTTATGTCGATCCGCCGTTCTCGTCGAGCGGTGAGCCGTCGAGGGTTGTTTCGGTTAGTTTCATATTCAGTTGAGCGATTATTCCTGGGCCATCTATGACCCGGGGCCATCTACGAAATTCGAACAGGATTAATCCGGTGCGTTTCTGGCCACGCACCCCATGGTGCGGTGGACGGGTGTCGGCCCCTGCGAATAGCCATTCGTATAAGGGCTGCAGATCGTCCTCGCGCCAGCCCGTGAGGTTCGCGGCGTGCGCTCCGAGGGCGAGTGTCTCGGCCAGGTAGCCGGGATCGAGTACGGTGCAGCGGATGTCGATGTCCAGGGACTCGAATTCGTGTCGCTGCCCGAACCGCCAGTGACCGTGCACGTGGGTTATGGCCTGTGAGACCGACTCGCCTACGAGTAGCCACCCGTAGTCGGTGATGTACGGCGCGTGGTGCTGTAGCCAGCTCCGCTCTTCGCCCGGTAGAACCGACCATGGCTGCGGAACATCCGGAAAAGCTGGCCACACGACTTCGCGACAGTCCCAGTCGGTCATCCAGGACCTGACCTTCTCCCTGTTCGCGATGAACTCGGACCTGAGTTCGTCCGCTTCTTGCCGCTTCGATCGTCGGATCATCCAGATCTCCTCGGTGCCTCGGCCGCTGCCCTTTGGCAGTAGATCCTGATCTCCTTCTGTGTTCCTGTCGACCGTCACATGATCCCCACTGATTGCCGTTCGGTGGGAGCTATCCGGCTGTTAGTTGATAACCTTCAGATAAATCATTGCGCGACAAGCGTATTGCCGTACCAGCGCGCGGCTCGGACCGATCGATCGCGGGAACGTCCTGTCGGCCATGGCATCCAGCCGCTCGGCCGGGGCGGCGATGCGCTGGCTCGGCTCACCCGGTCTCTCGACGTTCGTGACAACTGGCCGATGTGCGGTGGTGGGGTCGCGATCCCGGAGCTCGACAGGCCGCCATTCAGCTGGTCAGATCGATTGTCGTGCACTGCAATCAAGCGTGACGCAATAGTGACATCGCACGCTGTTGACAGCGTGTGATGTCAATATTTAGTCTCGTGGAATCCACACTCTCTGGAACTAGCTCGACGAAGCGATGCGGCGGCTCGGTCCGCGGGCGACCGGTCGCGACGAGGAGGTGCCTGCGATCAACGCACGCAACATCCGAGTCGACTTCGGCCAGGCAGGCGTGGATGCTCACCGCGTTCGAACATACCCTTGTGCTACATCAAATTTGATGCTCGCTCTCGGCAACGCTTCACCGGCGCCGAGAGTCGGCACGGCCGGATCGATGCCGTCAAGAACTATCGCCCGCGGCCGCTCGGCCGATCCACCCGACCATCACCAGAACAGGAACGCTGATGAGGGCGAAGCCCACCGCGCTGGGATATCTCCGCAAAGACATTTCGGGGGTCTCCCTCGAATGGGATGAAATACAAATACGGAGCATCGCGAAACGGCTCGGCTACGAGCTGCCCAAGACGGTGGTGTTCAGTGCTGTCACCGATCACCCGGCGGATCGGCTGATGAATGTCGTCCGGCACACCGACGCGGACGCCGTCATCACGCCGAGCCTGGCGCATTTCGGCGCCGCCGTACCGGATGCGCTGGTGCGGATGTGCGATTTGATCACGGTCGATCCGGAGAGCACCTTCGCACGGAAGGCCAGGTTCTGACCGCCGGATAGCATCGCGTTTGCTTGTGTACAGCGTCCGCCACTGATGTTTCAGGTCGAGATTTCGGTCTCGTGCACAGTGCGCCAGCGGAATCCGGGATCATCGGCCACCAATACCGCGGTGACACGTCGGCAGCTTTCCGTTCCGGCGACACGGTGGGATTCAACGAAGCGGACGACGACGGTATTGCCCTCGCGGGCAAGCTCTTCCACGGCGGATACGTTGATCGTCAACCCTGGCTGGAGATTTCGGGCGGCACGTAGTCCCGAGAGCAAATCCGGCCGGTCGAGTACCTCGCCAGTTGTGGTCACCATGGAGAATTGCTCGTGCTGCGCGGCGGCGAATCGGTCGAAGACATCCGCGGACGCCTCCGAACCCAGCCAGGTGGCCAAGTCGGCGTGCAGCGCCTCGACCGAGGCAACCAGATCATGCGAAGCGGAGACGTCACCAAACATTCGCGAATCATAGGGCGGGGTCCGTCTCACGCTTCGGCGGCGCGCGGCATGCGAAAAGGTTTGCTGCACAGCGGTAGCCGATTCACTTGGATCTCACCAAGATCGCGCTGTCGGTGGCGGCGGGTGTGGGTGGCTCGGTTGCCCTGGCCGCCGGCCCCGGCGCAACCCGCACCGTAGGCAGCACTGACGATCACGGCGCGAGTTTCGCTGACGGTTCATGCAGTGACGCCGAACACCGATGAACGTCGACCATGAATTCGGGTTCCATTGCGGTGCTGCGGATTTGCGTGATCTTTCGGTATCGCCTTCCGCTGCATCGGTAGGCGCTGGAGCGAAGCAGGGCGGCGTCCGCGAATGGCCGCCGCCCTGTGGTCTACTTCGGCCAGCCGCCGTAAGGGACGGTGATCAATTCCATGAAGTGACCGGCGGGGTCGAGGAAGTAGACGCCTCGGCCACCGTCGTTGTGATTTATCTCGTTGACACCGTGTTGTTGCGGGTCGGCCCAATGGTCCAGTTTGTAGCGCTGGATTTTGGCGTAGGCCGCGTCGAACTCGGCTTCGGAGATCAGGAATGCGTAGTGCTGGGGCTGGATTTCGGTGATGTGTGGGGGCACGTTCGCTAAGTCGAAGGTGACTCCATTACCCGTGAGAATAGGGATGAACGGACCCCATTGGGTTCCGATTTCCAGACCGAGGATGTCCGCCCAGAATTCGGCGGATACTCGATTGTCATGGCAACCGACGATGGTGTGATTGAACTGTACTGACAAGAGGATTTCTCCTTGTGTCGTGACGGTCCCGACCCCGGGCTCGGTACAAGGCGGCCAACGGGAGCACCGTCACGGCCGAAAACAGTAACACCAACGGTATCGAATTCGTCAACCCGCTGGAGCGATCGCGTGCCGGGCGGCGCAATACCGGGCATCGCTGGGCGCCGGAGTCCACGGGCGGTAGCGTCGGCGGAATGAAGATTCGTGGAGCTGTCCTGGAGCGGATCGCGGCGCCGGTGCCGTTCGCCGAATCGGCGCCGATCACCGTATGCGATCTGGAGCTGGGCGAACCGGGCCCGGGAGAGCTGCTGGTGCGGATCGAGGCGGCGGGTTTGTGCCATTCGGACCTGTCGGTGGTCGACGGGAACCGCGTGCGGCCGGTGCCGATGTTGCTCGGGCACGAGGCGGCGGGCCGGGTGGAGGCGGTCGGTCCAGGGGATTGCGATATCGCGGTCGGTCAGCGTGTGGTGATGACGTTCCTGCCGCGCTGTGGGGAGTGCGCGGGATGCGCGAGTGCGGGGCGGACACCGTGCGTGCCGGGCAGTGCCGCGAACAACGCGGGTGAATTGCTCGGCGGCGGGCGGCGGCTGCGTCGCGACGGTGAAGAGGTACACCACCATCTCGGTGTGTCGGCGTTCGCGACCTACGCCGTGGTGGATCGCCGTTCGGTGGTACCCGTCGATGACGATGTGCCGCCGGCGGTGGCCGCCGTGCTCGGTTGTGCGGTGCTGACCGGTGGCGGGGCGCTGCTCAACTCCTCGAAACCAGGTCCCGGCGACCGGATCATGGTCGTCGGATTGGGTGGGGTCGGCATGGCGGCGCTGCTGGTGGCGGTGTCGTTGGGCGGCGCCGAGGTGATCGCCGTCGACACCGTCGCGGAAAAGCTCGCTCTGGCAAAGGAACTCGGCGCCACATCGGCCTACACACCGGCCGAAGTCGCCGAACAGGGCGTGGTGGCCGAGGTGGTGGTGGAGGCCGCAGGCAATATCCGCGCCTTCGAAACCGCGGTCGCCGCAACGGCACCTGGTGGTAATACGGTGACGGTCGGGCTGCCCGCCCCCGACGCGCGCGCGAGTATTTCACCACTCGCGCTGGTCGCGCAGGGCCGTTCGATCGTCGGCAGCTATCTCGGCTCGGCTGTGCCGTCGCGCGATATCCCCGAATATGTGCGGATGTGGCGGGCCGGTCGGCTTCCGGTGGAGCGGCTTGTGTCCGCGCACGTCGGTCTCGATGAGATCAACCAGGCGATGGACGAACTCGCCGCCGGGAATGCGCTGCGTCAGGTGATCGTTTTCGACTGAGCTCCGCGGCTGTCAGCTCCGGATTCCGACGCGGGAGTGCGTCGACGAATCTACCCAGGAGGCGGGCGAATGCAGTACCGCGAGACGGTTCGCATCCTCGAAAAGATGGCGGCAAACCTGGCTGGTGGCGAGGCTGATGGAATGGTTGCACGCGATTGATGAGGATCGACTGTTCCTCAGTGTGCTGACGATCGGGGAAATTCGTCGCGGTGTCACTCGCAACGGTGAGGACTTTCGGGCATCTGGAGTGCCGGTGATCTGTCCATGGAGCCGGTAACGGTCTCGCACAACTAAGGGAACCACTGCGGCTATTGGCCGATTGAATTCCAGGCGTGCGAGCGCCGGGCCGCACGGGTGGTGTCGACGGAGGTCCGACCACGCGCTCTCGATAGGCTTGCCGGGACTGGAGCGGAATGAGGAGGTGCGGTGACCATTCGGGTCGGAGTGCTCGGTGCACGCGGGAAAGTCGGACAGGCAATCTGTGCGGCGGTGGAGGCAACGGCCGATCTGGAGTTGGTCGCGGCGGTCGACAAGGATGATTCGCTCGACGCGTTCACCGAGTCGAATACCCAGGTCGTTGTCGACTTCACCCACCCCGACGTGGTGATGGGGAATCTGAAGTTCCTGGTGGAACACGGGATTCACGCGGTGGTCGGCACCACCGGTTTCGACGCCGCCCGCCTCGATGAGGTGCGCGGTTGGCTGGCTCAACGGCCGCAGACGGGCGTGCTGATCGCGCCGAACTTCGCCATCGGAGCGGTGCTGTCGATGCGTTTCGCCGAACAGGCGGCCCGATTCTTCGATTCGGTCGAGGTCATCGAGCTGCACCATCCGAACAAAGCCGACGCGCCATCGGGCACCGCCTATCGCACCGCCGGATTGATCGCGGCGGCCCGCGAACGCGCCGGCGTCGGCCCGAGCCCCGATGCCACGACCACCGAACTCGACGGTGCACGCGGCGCCGATGTCGATGGGGTTCGGGTGCACTCGGTACGACTGGCTGGGCTGGTCGCGCACCAAGAGGTGCTGTTCGGTACGCAAGGTGAGACCCTGACCATCCGGCACGATTCGATCGACCGGAACTCCTTCGCCCCCGGCGTCCTGCTCGGCGTCCGCGAGATCGCCAACCGCCCCGGCCTGACCGTCGGACTCGACCCCCTGCTGGATCTATGAGCGAGCTGGCCGAACGAGTCGGCGCCCGGCCCAGTGCGACTGTGGCGCGTGCCCGCCGTGCTGGGCGGCGACGCCCTGGCGCACATCGTCGGCGAGGTGCGTTCATGAGCGAGCGAAATTCGGGCACAGTCGAGCATTCGCTCGTGCTCGTGCTCGTGCTGGTGCCTGGTGTGGGTGAGGTGCAGGCATGAGCGAACAGGATTCGGTCGACCCGGCGGACTCCGGGCGTGGTACCGAGGTTCGCAAGGTTGTCGCGCTGCTCGCGGTGCTCGTGCTCGTCCTCGGCTTCTACTTTCTGCTGCTCGGCCGAATCTCGTTCAGCCTCATCGGGTCCGGCGATGTCGCGGCGATGATCATCGGCATCGGAGTTCTGATCCTGCCGTTCATCGGTGTGTGGATCGTCTACGCGACGGTGCGCGCGGCATTGTCGCACCAGTATCTGGCCCGTCGCATCCACGACGAGGGCCTGGAACTTGATACCTCCGAGCTACCCAGGCGCCCGTCCGGCCGCATCGAACGTGAGTCCGCCGACGCACTGTTCAACCAGGTCAAGCAGGAGTGGGAGGCCGACCCCGACAACTGGCGTGTTTCCTATCGGCTGGCCCGCGCCTACGATTACGCGGGCGACCGCAGCCGAGCGCGCGAAACCATGCGTCGCGCGGTGGCGTTGGAGAAGCTCGAACGTGACCAGCGGCTCGACCAGGAAAACGGTGGGGGATAGCCATCGTCGCCAAATTACTGATCATTCATCACACGCCATCGCCCCACACGCAGGCGATGTTCGAAGCGGTGTTGTCCGGTGCGACCGATCCCGAGATCGAAGGTGTCGAAGTGCACCGGCGCGCCGCATTGTCCGTCACCGCCACGGACGTGCTCACCGCCGACGGCTACCTGCTCGGGACACCGGCGAATCTGGGCTATATGAGCGGCGCCCTCAAGCACGCGTTCGACACGTTCTACTACCCGTGCCTGGATTCCACCCGTGGCCGTCCGTATGGCCTGTACCTGCACGGCAATGAAGGTACCGAGGGCGCTCAACGGGGCGTGGAGAGCATCACAAAGGGGCTCGGCTGGGAAAAAGCCGCCGCGCCGGTGATCGTGTCCGGCCCGCCGAGCAAGGATGATATCCAGCAGTGCTGGGAACTGGGCGCCACCATCGCGGCCCAGTTGATGTCCTGATGCCGGTGATGTCCTCATCCGGCCCGAGGGCCGGTAGAGAGTCCGGTGACGATGTGCCACGGTTGAGATCCGAGGTGTCCCCCGATTTTTGGTGGCTGACCTCAGCGAGGACCGGCCGGGCATACTCGGTGTGACGTTGTTTCGGTGCTGTGAACGAGTTGCTCGGGATAGGAGTTCGTGGTGACCTGGGTCGAAGGGGACGAGCGCACATCGCGCCGGATTGGGCTGGTCGAAGACCATGAATCGGTCGCGATCGGGCTCGCGGCCATGCTCGCACCGGAACCGGATCTCGACCTGGTGCTGACGGCGGGGACCGTGCCGGAACTATTGACCGCCGCCGCGCAACGGCCGGATACCGTACCGGGGCGGCCGGCCTTGGATTTGGCCGTATTGGATCTGCGGCTGGCCGACGGATCCTCGCCCGAGGACAACGTGCGCGCCCTGCGTGATCGTGGCATCGAGGTGCTGGTCTTCACCGGCGCGGACAATGCTTTCTTGGTCCGTGCCGCGGCGAAGGCCGGTGTGCTCGGTGTGGTGCGCAAGTCCGAGGATGTGCCGACCGTGGTCGCGGCCGTACGTCGTGCGGCATCCGGTGAACAGGTCGTGACCACCGACTGGGCCGCGGCCATCGATGGTGACCCGCAGCTGTCCAATGTTGGCCTGAGCCCGCGACAGGAAGAGGTGCTCACCCTGTACGCATCGGGTGAGAAGGCCTCGCGGGTGGCGCGGCTGACCGGTCTGTCCGAGCAGACAGTCAATGACTACCTAGGCCGGATTCGGCAGAAGTACTCCGATGCCGGTCGCCCGGCGCCCACCAAAACCGATCTCTACAAGCGGGCGGTGGAAGACGGATGGCTGCCGGTTCCCGAGCGGCGTCCACACGCATGATCGCGTCCAGCGCGCTGGACACTCCGACACCCGTGGCCGCACCGATACCTGATCAGGTCAGGGTGGGTCGGTGGCGGCGTGGTTTGGCGGCGATGTCGCGCGACAGCGATGCCGAGCCCGCGTCCGATCGGATCCTGCGTAAGCTCGGCCTGACCGTCGGTATCGCCGGAGTGATCGTCGCCGTGGTGGAGTTCCCGGACATCGCCGAGCAGAGCCGATCCGTCGCGGGCGGCTGGACGGTCCTGGTGGTCGGTTCAGCGCTGGGGTGGTTCCCGATACTCGCGCTGGTGTCGCTCATGCGCGGCAGGCGCGCTATCCGTGCGGTGGCGGGCGTAGCGGCGGTGAGTTTTCTCGCGGCGATGGCAATGATCCCCTTCGTCTATAACGTGCCCGACGCCTCCTCGGTGTGGGTGTATCGAGTGCTCGCGCTCGGCGTGCTCGCCGCCGCGCTGGCGTGGCGTCCACCCCTGTCGATCATCTACCTGCTGGTGGCGGTCGCGGAGGCGGTGCTGGCGAATCGTGCGGTGGTACCGGGCGCGACCACCTGGTCGCTGATCGGTGACTTCGCCAGGGCCGCCGGACTGTGCGCAATGTTCTTGTGGTGCATCACCTATGCGCTCGCGGCGGCGGCACGGGTGGATCGCGAGTCGGTAATGGCGAGCAGGCGTGCGGCCGCGGTGGCGGGTGCGGCGGCGCGGGACCGTGAACGCGCCCGATTCGCCGCGCTCATTCATGACGGGGTGCTGTCGACGCTACTGGACGCGTCTCGGGCCGGTACCGAGTCGCCGGTGCTGCGCCGTCAGGCCGAACGGACACTCGAGCAACTCGATGAATGCCGCAGCGACAACACCGAACCCGATCGGTTGGACGCGCAGTCCGCGGTCGGATTCCTCCGATCGGCGGTGCATGAGGTTAACCCGGGAATCCAATTCACCGCGCGCCGCTGGGCCGGGCTCGACGATCTGCGGCTGCCGGTCGACGCCGCGGGCACGATCGCCGCCGCCCTCGCCGAGGCGGCACGCAACAGCTTGCGCCACGCCACCGTGCCTGGTCGCGCGGTGCAGCGGATGGTCACCGTCACGATCAGTGCGGGCGGTATCCGGGTGGTGTTCCGAGACGATGGCGCCGGATTCGAGCTGGACCGGGTTCCCGCCGATCGGCTCGGTGTGTCGGTGAGCATTCTCGGCCGGATGCGGCAACTCGTGGGAGGCGCGGGATTCGTGGAATCCCAACCGGGGCAGGGAACCACAGTCACCCTCGTGTGGGGTGGCGATGGCTGACCGTGATACCGAGTTCGGCCTGCGTGACCTGCTCGGTCTGCGCGATCGTTGGGCGTGGCTTTTCCTGATCATCTTCGAAGTGACCATCGTGCTCTACATGCTGCACACCTTCACCCAATCACCGCTGATACCAGCGGTTTCCGCACTGCTGATCATGGTCGCCGCCGGTGTGGTCGTGCTGGTGATTCCGGTCGATCCACTGCCGTGGTCTGCCACGGTGTTCGTCGCGGTTGCCGGACCGGTGGCAACGGCACTGACGACGATCGACATCGCGAACGGCCTGACCGAAACGGTGTGGACCGCGTTCGCCTCGTCCTATGTACTCGCGGTGTTGGTGCTGCGGGGCCGCCTGGGGGCGGCGTGGCTGGGAGTTGTCGGGATCGCGGCGGTGATCACTGTCGTCGCCTCGGTCTCCGGAGTTCAGACGGGCGTGGTGGTCGGATCGATCGTGCCGGTCGCGACCGTCGCGGGAATTTCGGTGTGCGCGGCGATCATGCGACCGACGCAGCGATCGCTGCGCCTACTGCGCGAAGAGGCCACGATGCGGGCGGCCGCCGAGGCGACGATGGCCGCCGAGAACGGCGAGCGAGACCGGCAGTTGGCTCGGCTCGACAAGGTTGCCCGGCCGATTCTCGAACGCATCGCGGGCGGCGCCGACCTGACCGCCGCCGAGCGCGAGCAGTGCAGGTTGCTGGAAGCCGAACTGCGCGACGGACTTCGGGCACCACAACTGGTTACCGACGAGTTGAGCAGCGCGGCACGCGGCGCCCGCTCGCGCGGTGTCGAGGTGGTCCTGCTCGACGACGGCGGGTTCGCCGGGGTGCCACGCTGGGTCCGTCAGCAGGTCATCGAATCGGCGACAAGGGAATTGGACGCCGCCAACGCGGGCTCGGTCACCGTGCGAGTGCTACCGATGGGCCGCCGGATCTTGGCGACGGTCCTCGCGAACGCACCCGATCGCGACCGGCGCACCGAGATCGACACCGCCGGTGAGGTGTCACTGTCCACCTGATAGGAGCTGCCGGCGCAGTCGGTTTGTTGGCCGTACCGGGAGCGGCGGAGGCGGGCAGTCACCAAATGGGAATTGATCGGTGAGCCTACGTCTGGGCGTGAACAGTCAGGGTGAGGCTGATTAACCGAGTCGCCGGTCGGTGAGTTTCGTGAAGCGCTGATGGGGGCGTGCCATCGACACTGATCCCTTAAGGTCGCCGCCGAGTTACCTTGGGCTCCAACAGGGTTCATTCGCTTATTGGCTGCCGAGCCGGGCGCCCCACCAGCCTGCTTACATGCCCACTCCCCACGACAACAGGGAGCTGAGCCCGAACATCACACCTCACCCACCGGCCGCCCAGCAACAGAAACAGTCAGTGCCGCACCACCCCACTTACGTGCCCACTCGCTATGACACCAGTTTTCGAGCGTAGCGAGATCGAGCACTAGAGTTCGCGGCCGGCTCGCGTCCGAGGGGCAAATACGAAGCGACGCAGGAGCAAGTATTTGCCCCTCGGACGCGAGCCATAGGGGGCCGCGAACACGCAGCGCCGAAGGCGCTGCCAAACAACACAGCGCGAACACGCCGCACCAGCGGCCAAAAACCCAGCCCAACACCTCTCAGGTCACGATGCGCAGTGGGTGTTCCAGCAGTTGCCGCAATTGCTGGAGGAACTGTGCGGCTGTCGCTCCGTCGACGGCGCGATGGTCGGCGGACAGGGTGACCCGCAGTACTTTGCGCACTACGACCTGTCCGTCTTCGAGGTGCAGCCCGTCGGTGACGGCGCCGACTGCGAGAATGGCGGCTTCGGGTGGGTTGATGACCGCGGTGAACTGTTCGATGCCGAACATGCCGAGGTTGGAGATGGTGAAAGTGCCGCCGCTCATTTCGTTCGCGCGCAGTTTGCGTTCGCGCGCTCGTTCGGCCTTGTCACGGCTTTCGGCGGCAATCGCGGAAACGGACTTGCGGTCGGCGTCTCGAATGACCGGAACCACCAGTCCCGCGGCGATCGCGACTGCGACGCCGAGGTGAATACCGTTGTGGCGCAACAGTTTGTCGCCCGCGAAGGAGACGTTCAGTGATGGGTCGGCGCGCAGGGTGACGGCGACTGCCTTGACGATCAGGTCGTTGATGCTCACTTTGCCCGCACCCGCGGCCTGCAGGCTCGCATTGATCTCGGCACGGAAGGCCAGCAGTTCGGTGACATCGATCGCGCTGGTCAGATAGATGTGGGGGGCCTGCTGCATACTCTCGGTCAGGCGTTTGGCGCTAACCTGCTGGACGGTGCTCAGCGCCACCTCCTCGAAGTCGCCGGCGGCGGTGGCCGGTGCGGCGGCTACGGGAGCGTTGATCGCGGGTTCGGTGGGAGGCTGAGCGGATTCCACGTCCTGGCGGGTGATCCGGCCGCCGGGACCGGTGCCGGTCACGCCGTCGATATCGATGCCCAGCTCGCGGGCGATCTTACGGGCCAGTGGTGAGGACTTCCGGCGCTCGACAGGCGCATCGGGTGAGGTAATGCCCTGTGCGCGAACGGTTTCGGTGACTGCGGTCGGCGCCGGGGCGGTCGATGCGGCCGGAAGAGGCGCCGGCGCGGCGGATTTCGACGATATTCCGCTGCCGTCGCCGAGGATCGCGATCGGACTGCCGATCGGCACCCGCGTGCCGGCCTCGGCGAAGATTTGTTCGAGCACGCCGTCGTCGAAGGCTTCCAGCTCCATGAGCGCCTTGTCGGTCTCGATTTCAGCGAGAATATCGCCGCGCGCGACCTTGTCGCCGACCTGTTTGAGCCAGGACACGACGACACCCTCTTCCATCGTGTCGGAGAGCCGGGGCATAGTGATTTCAGTCATTGGTGTCCTCGGGTTCTCAGCGGCGTCGGCCCACGGCCGCAAGGGTTTCCAATGCGGCGGTATGCAGGGACTCGGCGGAGGGCAGGGCGATCTGTTCGAGGGTCTTGGCATAGGGCAGCGGCACTTCCGCCGCGGCGACCCGGCGGACGGGCGCGTCCAGATAGTCGAAGGCGCCATCGGAAATTGTGGCCGCGACCTCCGCGCCGATGCCGTAGGTCAGCCAGTCGTCCTCGGCCACCACCGCGCATCCGGTCTTGCGCACCGAGGCCACAATGGCGTCTCGATCAAGGGGGCGCAGGCTGCGCAGATCGATGACCTCCGCCGAGATGCCGGATTCGGCGTGCAGCTGTTCCGCGACCTGGGTGGCGATGGTCGCCATCCGTGAGTAGCCGATGAGGGTGATGTCGGTGCCCACTCGGGTGACGGCTGCCTTGCCGATTTCGGCGGGCGGAAGATCGTCGGGCACTTCACCTTTGGTGTTGTAGAGGGCGAGGTTCTCCAGGAACAGCACCGGATCGTCGTCCTCGATCGCGGCGCGCAGCAGTGCGCGAGCATCGGCTGGGGTGCTCGGCGCGACCACCTTGAGTCCGGGCACGAACGCGTAGTAGAGCTCGATATTCTGCGAATGCGTGGCGCCGAGTTGCTGACCCCCACCGCCTGGGGTTCGGATGACCATGGGCACGCTGGTCTGGCCGCCGAACATTCCGTAGATCTTGGCGGCGTGGTTGACGATCTGATCCAGCGCGAGCAGCGAGAAGTTGATCGTCATGAGCTCGACGACCGGTCGCAGCCCGAGCATGGCGGCGCCGACGGCGGCGCCGACGAAACCTTCTTCGGCAATCGGAGTGTCACGCACGCGCTTTTCGCCGAATTCGGCCAGTAAGCCCGCGGTGATCTTGTAGGAGCCCTCGAAGACGCCGATCTCTTCCCCGATCAGGAAGACATCGTCGTCACGCCGCATTTCCGCGCGCAGGGTTTCGCGCAGCGCTTCGCGATAGGTGATGACAGGCACGGTTGTCCTTATTGATATCAATGGCAGCGGTCGGATGAACTGGCTCAGAAGAGCGGATCGGCGGGCAGCCTGCGGGATTCGCCCGCGACCGGGGTGGCGTAGGTGTAGTCGAAAAGGCTCGACGGGTCCGGGTGCGGGCTGGCGTCGGCGAAGGCCACCGCGGCGTCGACCTCCGCTTCGACGGACTGCTCGATCGCCGTGACATCGGTGTCATCCAGCACACCGGCCTCGATCAGATCCGCGCGCAACCGTGCGATCGGATCGGATTCCCGTGCGGTGGAGGCATCTTCGCTACTGCGGTACTTCGCGGGGTCGACCACGGAATGCCCCTTGAGGCGATGGCTGACCGTTTCCAACAGCGCCGGTTTGCCTTCCCGCCGCGCCGTCTCCACCAGATCGCGGGCGATATCGCGCACCGCGAGCACGTCGGTTCCGTCGACCTGTTCACCGCGCATCCGGTAGCCGGCCGCGCGTTTGTACAGGTCGGGCTCGGCGGAGGCGTTCTCGACGGTAGTGCCCATGCCGAGCTGATTGTTGATCACGACGAAAACCACCGGCAGTCGCCACAGCGCGGCAATGTTGAGCGACTCGTGGAAGGCGCCGATATTCGTTGTGCCATCGCCCATTTGACATACCACCACGTCGTCACCGCCGCGGTAGTCGATGGCAAGTGCGGCGCCGACGGCGAGCGGTAGTTGACCGCCGACGATGCCGTAGCCGCCGAGCAGTCGAGTAGCGGTATCGAACATATGCATCGAGCCACCCCAGCCCTTCGAGGTACCGGTGGTGCGGCCGTAGAGCTCGGCCATGACCCGGCCGGGTTCGATGCCCTTCGCGATGGCGTAGCCGTGTTCGCGATAGTTGGTGAACAGGTAGTCGGTTGGGCGCATAGCTGCCGCCAGTCCGACTACGGTGGCTTCCTCACCGAGATTGAGGTGGCAGTAGCCGCCGATCTTTGCCTGCGCGTAGCCCTGGGCGGCGCGTTCCTCGAACCGCCGCACGAACATCATGTCGCGCAGATAGCCGCGCAGTGTCTCGGCGTCCTCGGCGGCAAAAGTTATGGGGGCGTGGTCGATTGTGTCGGTCACGGTGCTCCTCGTCAGCGCTTACGCGGCGCGACGTGCACGGGCAGGCCGAGCGCGGTCAGCGCTGCCTCCATGCCGATCTCGCCGAGGGTGGGGTGGGCGTGGATGGTGTCGGCGAGTTCGTCCAGAGTTGCCTCGAGGGTGATCGCCAGGGCGCCCTCGGTGATCAGGTCACTGGCCGACGGGCCGATGATGTGCACGCCGAGCACCTCGCCGTGCTGTTGTCCCGCAACGATTTTCACGAAACCTTCGGTGTCGCCGAAGGTCTTGGCTCGACCGAGCGCCGCGAACGGGAATCGGGCGGCGACGACCTCGTGCCCGGCCGCCCGCGCGGCTGCCTCGCTCAGGCCGACGCTCGCGATCTCCGGATGGGTGAACGTCGCCGCGGGGATCGCGGTGTAGTCGATCCGGTTGTCGTGTCCGGCAATGACATCGGCGGCGGTGAGACCCTGATGGGAGGCGACGTGCGCCAGCAGCGCCCGCCCGGTCACGTCACCGATCGCGTAGACGTGCTCGACATCGGTGCGTAACCGGTCGTCGACCGGGATGAAACCGCGCTCGTCGGTGGGGATTGCGGCGATATCAAGCCCCAGGTCTGCGGTGTTGGGGCGGCGGCCGACACCGACTAGGACCACATCGGCATCGAGTTCGCGAGCGTGCGGGCCCTCGATGGTGACACGCAAGGCGTCAGCCTGAGCGATCGAGGCGACGGTCGATCCGGTCAGCACGTTGATGCCGCGTGCGGCGAAGGAGCGTGCGAGGGCCGAGCCGATATCGCGGTCCTCGGCGGGCACCACGCGGTCCTGCATCTCGACGACGGTGACGTCGCTGCCGAACGTCGCGAACAGGCTTGCCCATTCGGCGCCCACCGCACTGCCTCCGACGATCACCAGCCGGTCGGGGACTGTGGTCAGGCCGAACGCGCCGTCGGAAGTGATGACGCCGGGCAAGTCGGCGCCGGGGATCGGCAGACGGGCGGGCACCGACCCGGTCGCGATGATCACATCGTGCGCGCTGACCTGTCGGACGGGTGTGGTCGGCGCGGCCGCGTAGCGCGGGCCGTCGGGCCCGATCGGAGACGGACCCACCTCATGCACCTCGACGGTGGTGGGGCCGGTGAAGCGGGCATGGCCCTCGATGACGGTGACGCCATTGGCCGCGAGCAATCCGGAGACGCCGTCGGTGAGCTCCTTGACGACCCCATCCTTACGCTGGCGAATCGCCGCGAAGTCGAACCGCACATTGTCGGCGTACACACCGAAATCGGCTGCGGCACTGACGGTATGGAATACCTCCGCCGAACGCAGCATCGCCTTCGTCGGGATACAACCCCAGTTCAGGCAGACCCCGCCCGGTCGCTCCTTCTCCACCAGACCTACCGAGAGCCCACGCTGGGCCGCGCGAATGGCCGCGACGTAGCCGCCGGGGCCACCCCCGATGACCAAGAGATCGAATTCCGGCACTCGTGGTGCTCCTCAGTCTCGAACGAATACGGCCACGCCGAGATTGGGCGTGGGCATAGTCTTCAAGTCTCGTCGGCGTGAAATGCACAAACAATGTCCCGAAAGCCCAGGAATGCGGGAACGAAAATGGGCGTTGTGCCCAATCCGGATGGGCCGATCAGGCTGTGTGGCCGGGGAGTTCGAGCGCCGTGAGCGCGAGGGACAGCTCGAGGTGGGATCGCTGCCCATCGAGCGGGCGGTTGATCAGTCCGGAGATGCGTTGTAGCCGGTTGAGTACGGTATTGCGGTGACAATGCAGGCGCGCCGCTGCATTGGCGGCCGAACAGTTCTCCGCCAGCCAGCCGGCCAGGGTCTGCAGCAGGACGGTGCGATCCTTCGCGGGTAGTTCCAGAATCGGACCGAGCGTGCGGTCGAGCAACAGTCGCACCAGGTCCGGAGAGCGGACCAGGAGGGCCTCAGGGTAGCGCTCATCCAGCGATACCAGGCCGGTGGCATCTCTTGGCAAGGTATCCAGGGCGAGCAGGGCGAGGGCATGGCCGGTGCCCAACTCGGCGAGCCCGGCGACCGTGGCCGAGGACGCCGCCCGACCACGGGCCAGCGGCCGCAGGTGGTGCAATACCGCGGCCCCAGCGCGGCGCTCGAGTGACACCAGCCCGATCGTGGTGTCCACGCGGGCGTGCCAAACCGACCGGATCTGTAATGCCGCCAGCACGGTCTCGGGTCCGGCCAGCGCCGATCGTCCATCAGGGAGGGTATCGGCGACGATCACCAGGTACGGCCCGAACGCGGGCATATTCAGCTCGCGTGCCGCCCGCACGGCGAACGTCGCGTCGCCCGCGCGCCCCGACAGCAGGTCCTCGATGAGCGCGTGTCTGCGCCGCTCGTCTCGGCGTACCTGTTCGAGCTCGGTATTGCGATAGGACGTGCACAGTGTCGATGACAATCCGTCGATCACCGCCCACATCGCCGTGCCAGCCGCGCGAATTTCGTGCGGTTCGATTTCGACGGCTTCGACGTTGTCCAGCAACGCTTCCCACACAATGGCGCCGCCGAGCCGGAACGTGCGCAGCATCGCCTCGAGTGGCACGCCCTGTTCGGCCCGCCACCGGCCGATTACGGCGGCGACGTCGTCATGTTCTGGATCGGTCGCTTCACCACACAACAGGTCCAGGACACGGGTGAGATATTGCCTGCACCCGTCGCGCAGTTCCGCGCGCGGCACCGAGGTGTAGTCCGTCCATTCCGGGTTGTCGGTGAAAATCGCCGTCATCAGGCGTTTGGTGAGTACCGCGACATCCGTGCGACAGGGCTCGGCCAGCTTCTGTGTGCCCACAGTGGAAAAAGGTCGCGACGCTCGCATGCACGTCGACGCTACGCCTCCCGAGATTTCGTCCTCGGCGCAAGTAGCGGGAGGACCTTGCGACCTGTGGGCCGAGGTTGTCACACGGCCATGGCAGAGTTCCGGTCATGCGGAAGATGAGTGCGGCGGCAGCCCGCCGGACGGCGCTGGCCGCGCAGGGCTTCGGGCGGCGTAAACCGGCCGCGACCAACCGCCGTGCGGTGCTCGATGTGCTGGCCAGAACCCAACTACTGCAATTGGATTCGGTATCCGCAGTGGTGCGGGCGCACTATGCGCCGGTGTTCAGCCGGATCGGCGGTTACGACCGGACCGTGCTGGACGAGGCCGCATGGAGCAATGGTTCGCGCCGACCACGGCGGCTGGTCGAGTACTGGGCGCACGAGGCCGCGTTGATACCGGTGGAGGACTGGCCGTTGATGCGGTGGCGGATGGCGAAGTACGCCAACGGTCGCTGGGCGGGCATGCGCCGGGTGGTGGAACGCAATCCCACCCTCGGCAAAGACATCCTCGACGTGATCACCGATGTCGGTGCCGTAACCGCCGGTGAGGTGGAACGCCACCTGGAACTCGATAAGCCCAAGCCCAAGGGCTCCTGGTGGAACCTCAGCGACACCAAAATGATCTGCGAGCAACTCTTCGCCGCCGGTGAGTTGTCGGTCGGCAAGCGGATCGGCTTCACCAGGCACTACGACCTGGTAGAGCGAGTGATCGCACCAGACATATTGGCGCGAGACGTCTCCGAGGCAGACGCGATGCGGGAACTGACCCGGCGCGCGGCCACCGCGCTCGGGATCGCGACCGAGGCGGACCTGCGTGACTACTACCGGACCCATCGCACCCAGACCGAACCGGCGATCGCCGACCTCGTCGATGCCGGAGAACTGGAACCGGTCGAGGTCGCCGGCTGGAACAAACCTGCCTATCTGCGGAGCGGTGCCGCGACACCGCGCCGGATCGAGGGCGCGGCGCTGCTGTGCCCGTTCGATCCGCTGATCTTCTTCCGGGCTCGCACCGAGCGCGTGTTCGACTTCCATTACCGGATCGAGATCTACACCCCGGAACCCAAACGGGTGCACGGCTATTACGTGTTCCCGTTCCTGTACAACGGCGAACTCGTCGGCCGCGTCGACCTTCGTGCCGAACGTGCCTCGGGGCGGCTGCTGGTTCCGGGCGCCTTCGCCGAACCGGGCCATTGCACCCCGGCCACCGCCGCCGCGCTCACCGGCGCACTGCGTGACATGGCGGATTGGCTCGAACTCGACGAGGTTGTGATCGGCACGAACGGCGACCTGGCGCCGCTGGTGTGATCAGGCGTCGCGCTTGGTTCCGTATCCGCGCATCTGATCGCGCAGCGCACCGGAAACAGCCCCCGACAACCACGAATTGAGCGACATCCCGCTCTGCGCGGCCGCTTCCTCGGCGCGAGACTTCATCTGCTCGACCAATCGCAGGGTGACGCGGCTGATATCACCGGTCATTTCTTCGAAGCTCGGGTGATCCTCGGCGGTGGTCGCCGAGTTCTTGCGCACATCGACGGTGGCGTCGGTGCCGTCGACCGACACGTGGACGGTGCGGTCGCCCAGTGCGGTGCTGACCTCCGCGGCCATGTCTGACAGCGCCGCGAGCAGCGCCAGCCGGGTGGCGCTTTCCGCCGCTGCCGCTAGTGCCGCCGCCGTGGCCTGGGTTTTTTCGTCGCCGAGTGCGGCGGCGGCGATCAGGTCGTCGCGCAGTCGCGTGGTGTATTTGTCGAGATTCATGACACCATAATGACGCCATAGGTGGCGTCACACAAGCGGCAATTTGATGTCATCGATGTGTCATGCGATGTGAATCACCGGCATGGGCAGGCCGAACGGCGGTCAGGGTGTCGAGGGCGTTTCATGGAGCGGGTAGCCTTTCTGACCATGACGAACGGTGAATCGACGCCAACGGAGCTGCGCGCGTCCGGCACGGTAGGTGTCGCGATGGTGACCCCCTTCAGTGCCGAGGGCAAGCTCGACGTCGATGCCGGTGTCGCGCTGGCGAACCGTTTGGTCGAGCGCGGCGTCGATCTGCTCGCGATCTCCGGTACCACCGGTGAGTCGCCCACCACCACCGAATCCGAGAAGGCCGATCTGCTGCGCGCCGTCGTCGACGCCGTCGGCGATCGCGCCACGGTGATCGCGGGCGCGGGCACTTACGACACGATGCATTCCATCGAACTCGCCCGCAATGCGCAGCGGGCCGGTGCTCATGGGCTACTCGTGGTGACACCGTATTACTCCCGGCCCACCCAGGAAGGTCTGATCGCGCACTTCACCGCGGTGGCCGACGCGACCGACCTCCCGGTGACTCTCTATGACATTCCGCCGCGCTCGGTGGTGCCGATCGCACCGGAAACCATTCGACGGCTCGCCGAACATCCGCGAATCGTCGCGGTCAAGGACGCCAAGGGCGATCTCGGTTCCGGGGCTGCCCTCATCGCCGGAACCGGCCTGACCTTCTATTCCGGTGACGATGTGTTGAACCTGCCATGGCTGTCGGTCGGTGCCGCCGGATTCATCAGCGTGATCGGACACCTGGTGCCGGAGCGGCTACGGGAAATGCTGGACGCCTATTCGGCGGGCGAAGTGGTGCGCGCCCAGGAGATCAATGTGCGTCTACTGCCGCTGTATCGGGCGATGGCCAGGCTCGGTGGTGTCGCGATGACCAAGGCCAGTTTGCATTTGCTGGGTGTAGAGGTAGGGGAACCGCGCTTGCCGCAATTGATGCCGTCGCTCGAACAACTCGATGAGCTGTCCGCCGATCTACGTATGGCAGGGGTTCTCTGATGAGCGACACGCCAGCACGCCGTCCCCGCCGTACCGCCTCACGCGCCGCGGGCGCGCCCGCGCTCGCACCAGTGCCGGTGCCGGTGCCGGCAGCGCAACCGGCACCGCAGGACAGTCCCACACAGCTCGACAGCATGGTGCTGTCCGCCGAAGCGGCACAGGTCGAAGCCGCTGGACAGGCCGCTAGTACCGTGCAGTCCGCGACACAACCCAAGCGCGCGAAACAGTCCGCGACCGCTGCGGCTCAGGCCCCAGCCAAGAAGGCACCAGCCAAGAAGCCCGCGGCCAAAAAGACGGCACCCGAGTCGTCTGCGCCGGCCAAGCGGCCCGGCCGTGGTCGTCAGCAGTCCGGTCGCGGCCGGGCCGAGCAGGCTCCGGCTCGTCCGACCGATCGACCACTGGCGGATCGGCTCGGCAGCCCGCCGAAGCTGCCGAAGAACGGTCTACGCGTTTTCGCCCTGGGCGGAATCGGCGAAATCGGCCGCAACATGACCGTTTTCGAATACAACGGCAAGCTTCTCATCGTCGACTGCGGTGTGCTGTTCCCCGAGGACCAGCAGCCCGGCGTCGATTTGATCCTGCCCGACTTCCGGCCCATCGAGGACCGGATGGATGACATCGTCGCCATCGTCCTCACCCACGGCCACGAGGACCACATCGGCGCGGTGCCGTTCCTGCTGCGGTTGCGTTCCGACATCCCGGTCGTGGGTTCGAAGTTCACCCTCGCGCTGGTGGCCGCCAAATGCCGTGAGCACCGGCTGCGCCCGAAGCTGGTCGAGGTGGTCGAGGGGCAGCACACCACGCACGGCCCATTCGGCTGCGAATACTTCGCGGTCAACCACTCCATTCCGGACGCGATCGCCGTCGCTATCCGCACGTCCGCAGGCGTGGTGCTGCACACCGGCGATATCAAGCTCGATCAGCTGCCGCTGGACGGTCGGCTCACCGACCTGGCCGGGTTCTCCCGATTGGGTGACGAGGGCGTAGACCTATTCCTGGTCGACTCCACCAACGCCGAGGTGCCCGGCTTCGTCACGCCCGAACGCGAGATCGGTGGCGTGCTCGACACGGTGATCGGAAAGGCACGCAATCGTGTCATCGTGGCGTCCTTCGCCAGCCATGTGCATCGCATCCAGCAGGTCGTCGACGTGGCACAGAAATACGGACGGCGGGTGTGCTTCGTCGGACGTTCCATGGTCCGCAATATGGAAATCGCCCAGGATCTCGGCTATTTGACGGTGCCGGACTCGGTGGTCGTCGATCTTGATGTCGCGGCCACACTGCCCGGCGACAAGCTGGTGCTGATCTCCACGGGCTCGCAGGGCGAGCCGCTCTCGGCGCTGTCGCGGATGGCGCGCGGCGAACACCGTCAGATCAATATCCGCCAGGACGATTTGGTTGTCCTGGCCTCCTCGCTCATCCCGGGCAATGAGAACTCGGTATTCGCGGTGGTCAACGGGCTGGCCAGGCTCGGTGCCACGGTGATTACCCAGCAGAACGCGAAGGTGCACGTCTCCGGGCACGCTTCCGCGGGCGAACTGCTCTATCTCTACAACGCGGTCCGGCCGACGAATGCCATGCCGGTGCACGGTGAATGGCGGCATCTGCGCGCCAATGCCGCCCTTGCCGTGGCCACCGGTGTGCCCGAGGACCGGGTGGTGCTCGCCGAGGACGGCGTGGTGGTTGACCTGGTCGACGGGATCGCCTCGATTGTCGGGCGGGTTCCGGTCGGACATGTTTATGTCGACGGACTTTCCGTCGGCGATGTCGGGGAATCGACCCTGTCGGATCGGCTGGTGCTCGGCGAGGGCGGATTCATTTCGATCACCGTCGCCGTCGACTCCTCGACCGGTAAGGCGGTCAGCCCGCCGGAGGTGAGCGGGCGCGGTTTCTCCGACGATCCGACCGCGCTGGCCGATGCCGCAGAACTCGTGGACGCCGAACTGCTGCGGCTGGCGGGGGAGGGCGTCACCGACACCCACCGTATCGCCCAGAGCGTGCGCCGTGTCGTCGGTCGCTGGGTCGCCGATGTCTATCGGCGCCGCCCGATGATCGTGCCGACCGTCATCGGAGTCTGAGACCCGCACAACAAGAAACCGCCGGATGATTGGTCATCCGGCGGTTTCTTTACTGTCTGGAACTCACTTCGCTTGGCAGGCAGCCGAATCCAGCTTCGCGGACTTCACGATATTGCACGTGAACTGGTGCGAGACCTGCCACTGGTCACCGACGGCGACGAACTCGACGAACGCGTTCTCCACCGGCGAACCGTCGATGGTGACCTTGGCGTCGGCCTTCAGCTTGCCGTCCTTCGGCTCCTGTACGCCGGTGATCTCCACCTTGACGTTCTGTGCCTTGGCCGCGTCGACAAGCTTGTTCACCAGCTCGGGATCGCGCTCGGCGTCCTGCACCCAGCTGATCTTTTCCTCGTTGCCGACATTCGGATCGAAGGCTTTGGTGATCCGGTCGTTGAGCAGCTGGGTGGACGGCTTCGCCAGGTTCGGCGGCGGCGTACTCGGCTTGGCCGAACCGTCGACCGGGTCGGAGTTCTTGCCCTCTTCGAACTTGCCGGCGGCCTGCGTCGTGCTCGTGCCGGAGTCGGAGTCCTTGTCGGAGCTGCATGCGGCGAGGCCGAATGCCGCAGTGGCGAGCGCTACCGCGACCGCCGCTCGAATTGATCGGTTTTTCACTACTTTTCCCCTGAATTGAATGTCGCGGACCTGGACGGTCGTCGCGACGGTGATGGCCTCGGAGTTACAGCGAGTAACCGCTGGTGCAGCGCCAGTCCACGACGTACCCGCCGTTGAGGCGACTCAACGCGGCCGAGCGGGCCGCGGAGTAGCTCGCGCGAGCCGCACCGCTCCACTGGCTCGACGAACTGGCGAGCACACCGCAGCCGTTGGTCCACGAGATCAGCACCTCGCAGCCGAGGCCGCAGCCCGCCACAGCGTTGCTCTCTGCTTCGGCGTAGCTGCTGTAGTTGTTCGAGATTGCGTAATCTCCGTTGTGCGCCACAGCGATTGCGCCGTAGTAGCCGTATTGGGCTTGCGCGGGCGCTGCGGTGGCCAGCACAGATCCAACCGTCGCCGCCACGATGGCGGCACCGGTGACGAACTTCTTCACAAAGAATCCCCTTCTTGCCTCATGGTCCATGACCCGATGGACCGAGAACAAGCTACAGAGCCGAAGCCTTCGGCGCCACCCTGGAATTCGCGGCCGATCGAATCTGTCTGGCAACGGCCATACTCGAGAAACCGACTATGTTCGAGCATGTGAACATGGCGCAGCGGGAACGTCGGGCACTGGTCGCGATGATGTCCACCATGGGACCGGACGCGCCGACCCTTTGCGGGGGATGGACCGTGCGAGATTTGGCCGCGCACTTGGTGGTTCGGGAACGACGCCCCGATGCGGCGCCGGGGATCCTGCTGAAGCCGTTCGCCGGATATCTCGAACGGGTGCGGCAGCAGGCCGCACGCAGGCCGTTTCCCGAATTGCTCGAGCAGGTTCGCACCGGCCCGCCGTGGTGGTCGCCACTGCGACCGGTCGACGCGGTGGCCAACCTGTCGGAAATGTTCGTCCACCACGAGGATGTGCGTCGCGGCTCGCCCGGTTGGGAGCCACGCGAACTGCCCGACGACGACGAGGCGAGGTTGTGGGCGCTGCTACGCAAGACCGGCCGGATGTCGTATCGGAAGGCGCCGGTCACCGTTGTTCTCGCAACGCCGGACGGTGAGCGCGTGGTCGTGCGTACGAGCGCCACTGGCGAGGTGACGTTGACGGGGAAGCCGTCGGAATTGCTGCTACACGCCTTCGGCCGGGACGAAGTGCGTATCGAGACCGCCGGTGAGCCCGAATCGGTGCGTGCTGTGCTGAGCCTGGATCGCTCGGTCTAGACGCCGGTCGTCGTCGAACACGGGAAAAGGCACCGGGATCGGTGCTTCCGGCCCGATCCTTGGCGCGGCGTGGTGGGAAAATGTGTCCGTACGGCGGCGTGCGCCACCTGGGATTCCGTCCAATTCTGCACGGTTGAGACGAGCGATACCAGTGTTGCTGATGGTCTGGATGGTGCGATTGCGGCTAGCCTGAGTCCATGGCAGGAAAGTCCCGCAGCTCCACGACCACTCGTGCGCGGGCGGGATCGGCGCGGGGGAGGACCACCACTGCTCGGTCTCGTTCGGCCACTCCGCGTGGCGCCGCGCCTCGTCGCGGTGCCGCCGCGCCGCGTGGTCGCGCCACTCCGGTACGCCGTCCGGCGCGCGGGAAGTCGAATACCGCTCCGCTGATGGTGATCAGCCGCGGCATCAGCAGTGGCTGGAACATGCTCGCTCGCGGCCTCGGCGCCACCACGCGCGCGATCAGCAGGGCCGGAGAGATCGAGCACGGGCATCGCCGCGACGGCGTCGCTCTCGCCCTCATCGCGCTCAGCGCCGTTATCGCCGCGGCCGTCTGGCTCTCGGCGGGCGGGCCGATCGGGCACTGGGTGGAGGCCGTTATTCGCGCGATCGCGGGTTCGGCGTCAGCCGGGCTGCCGTTTGTCGCCACCGCGATCGCGATCGTCTTGATGCGTACCGAGGCGCACCCGGAAATTCGCCCGCGATTGGTTCTCGGCGGACTGCTGGTCGGACTGCCGATCATGGGGTTGTGGCATATCGCGGCCGGTGCGCCGACCGACGGGCACGGGCGTTCGCACGCAGCGGGTTTCGTCGGTTTCGTGGTGGGCGGGCCGCTCACGAACGGACTGACGGCCTGGCTCTCGGTGCCGATTCTGCTGCTCGCCATCGTGTTCGGGCTATTGCTCCTGACCGGCACCACCGTACGCGAGGTGCCACATCGGTTGAGCCAATACTTCGGCACCGGCAGCGGTGGTGACGAATACGGTGACTACGACGGCGAATACGACCCCGCCAACTACGACGCCGACGGATTCCCGCTGCACCGCTCCGCCGGGTCGAAGCGGCGCGGACGCACCCCCGCCGAGAACTACCCGCCCGATGAGTTCGGCGATCCCGACGCCGTAACAGAGGCACTCGGCGAGCCGCCGCTTCGTGATGCCAAACCCGTTGCGGCCGAAGCGCCCGAGGAGAAGCCTAAGCCGAAGAAGCGGCCGGTCAAGGTGACCGACCAGACACCGCCGCCCCCGCCCAAGCAGATGGAATTGATCCCCGATCGAGAGATCGAGGGCGACTACGCGCTGCCACCGCTGACGCTGCTCACTGAAGGTGATCCGCCCAAGAAGCGCAGTGCCGCCAACGAATCGATGATCGAGGCGATCACCGAGGTGCTGGTGCAATTCAAGATCGACGCGGCGGTCACCGGATTCGTGCGCGGCCCGACGGTCACCCGGTACGAGGTCGAACTCGGGCCCGGCGTGAAGGTCGAGAAGATCACCGCGCTGACCCGCAATATCGCGTATGCCGTTGCGACGGAAAATGTTCGGTTGCTCGCCCCCATCCCCGGTAAATCCGCGGTCGGTATCGAAGTACCCAACGCCGATCGCGAACTCGTGCGCCTGGCCGATGTGCTCAAGGCGCCCTCCACCCGAAACGATCACCACCCGTTGGTGATCGGACTAGGCAAGAACATCGAGGGCGAATTCGTTTCCGCCAACCTGGCCAAGATGCCGCACCTGCTGGTCGCGGGTTCCACCGGATCGGGTAAGTCGAGTTTCGTGAACTCGATGCTGGTTTCGCTGCTGGGGCGGGCCACACCGGACGAGGTCCGGATGATCCTTATCGACCCGAAAATGGTGGAACTGACCCCCTACGAGGGTATTCCGCACCTGATCACCCCCATCATCACCCAGCCGAAGAAGGCCGCCGCCGCGCTGGCCTGGCTCGTGGAGGAGATGGAGCAGCGGTATCAGGACATGCAGGCCAACAAGGTTCGCCACATCGACGACTTCAACAAGAAGGTCAAGTCCGGCGCGATCACCGCGCCACTGGGTAGCGAACGGGTATACCGGCCCTACCCGTATATCTTGGCCATCGTCGACGAACTCGCCGACCTGATGATGACCGCCCCCCGCGATGTCGAGGAAGCCATCGTCCGCATTACCCAAAAGGCCCGTGCCGCAGGCATTCACCTGGTCCTGGCCACCCAGCGCCCCTCGGTGGACGTGGTCACCGGTCTGATCAAGACCAATGTGCCCTCCCGCCTGGCCTTCGCCACCTCCTCGTTGACCGACTCCCGAGTCATCCTCGACCAGCCCGGCGCGGAAAAACTGATCGGTATGGGTGACGGCCTGTTCTTGCCCATGGGCGCGGGCAAGCCAACCCGTCTACAGGGTGCGTTCATCAGCGACGAGGAAATCCATGCCGTCGTCGATTTCGCCAAGAACCAGGCCGAACCCGACTATCAGGAGGGCGTGACCGCCGCCAAGGCCGGCGAGAAGAAGGACGTCGATCCCGATATCGGCGGCGACCTTGATGTGCTGTTGCAGGCCGTGGAATTGGTTGTCACTTCACAATTCGGCTCGACCTCTATGCTGCAGCGCAAATTGCGTGTCGGCTTCGCCAAGGCGGGCCGCCTGATGGACCTGATGGAAACCCGCGGCGTCGTCGGCCCGAGCGAGGGCTCGAAGGCACGCGATGTGCTCATCAAGCCCGACGAACTCGAGGGTCTGCTGTGGTCGATCCGTGGCGGCGACCCGGAAGGGGCCGAGGGCTCGAACGAAGAGTAAGTGCCGACTACACCACACTCCATCGGTGCGCTCGCGAGGACTTGCCCCCAACCACCGGATTCGTATTCCGGTGCTCTGTCCAATTGAGCTACGAACGCATGCGTCCGCGTCGCGGCGCGGACTGGTTCCCTCGGCGAGATTCGAACTCGCACTGGCCGACTTCTAGGGACGGTGCCTCTTCCGATTGGGCTACGAGGGATGAGTTTTCGGTGCCCGTGGGTGGGATCGAACCACCGGCCCGCGCCGTCGGAGGACGCCGCTCTATTCCGCTGAGCTACGCGGGCCCGAAAACTTCGTGGCAGTAGGAGGATTCGAACCTCCGATGGCGTGAACGCACCTGATTTACAGTCAGGTCTCCTCGGCCGCGCGGGCATACTGCCAATCGTCGCTGTGAAATTGTGGTGGCACGAAAAAGGGGGCATCCCTTGGCCTGTGCCGCGGAATGACCCCTTGCAGGTCTGCTCGAAATCGAGACCTCAGGGGCCGCTCCGGACGCGCATCGACCGGCGCTCGGTCCGGATCGATAGTCGGGCACAGGCGCGGCGCGCACCATCGAGCAAGTCCCGCTGTCGGATCTGCATGATCATCTGCCTACGCCTTTCTGTGTGTCCCTGTTACGTCGTCGTCGACGCTAGCATCCGGACGCGACGTGGGAAACCTTTTTGCCCGGTGGCCGACCGGTGCGGCGCCGGTCGGATGGTTACGAGGCCGGTGGCGACGAGTCTTGTTGTAGCAGTTGAGATCAGTTCTTGCCGCGTCGGTCACGCCGGCCACTGTCGCGCGCGTATTGCGGTGGCCGCATGTGAAATTATCGACAGCAACTGCTCCGCAAGCCGACAAAAATGGGGCAAATCGGGCATGCTGGTTGTCATGACATTCCCCGTCGATCGGCCCGCCGCATGGATGTAACCGCACTCGAATGGGTGATCACGATTGTCGTGATCCTCGGGCTGTTCGTCTTCGACTTCTTCGCACACGTCCGCACACCGCACGATCCGAGCTTCAAGGAATCCGGAAGCTGGTCGGCGGTGTACATCGGGATCGCGCTGCTCTTCGGTGGGTTCGTTGCCTGGCGATGGGGTTCGACTTTCGCGGGCGAGTATTACGCGGGCTTCGTCACCGAGAAAGCGCTCTCGGTGGACAACCTGTTCATCTTCGTAATAATCATGTCGACCTTCGCGGTGCCGCGGATATACCAGCAGAAGGTCCTGTTGATCGGCATCGTGCTCGCCCTGGTGATGCGTGGCATCTTCATCGCGGTCGGTGCCGCGGCGATCAGCGCGTTCAGCTGGGTGTTCTATCTGTTCGGCCTATTTCTCGTGTACACGGCCTTCGGTCTGCTGCGCGAGAGCGGTCACGAGGTCGAGCACGAAGAGAAACGCGACAGCCGGATCGTCGCGCTGGCCAAGCGGGTGCTGCCGACCACCGACAGTTTCGACGGCGACAAGTTGATCACCAGCGTCGATGGGCGAAAGGTGGTCACGCCGCTGTTGCTGGCGCTGCTGGCGATCGGTTTCGCCGACCTGCTGTTCGCCCTGGATTCGATTCCGGCCATCTACGGTCTCACCAGCGAGCCCTACCTCGTTTTCACCGCGAACGCGTTCGCGCTCATGGGATTACGCCAGCTGTTCTTCTTGATCGGTGGTTTGCTGGAGCGTCTGGTCTATCTGTCCTACGGATTGTCGGCGATTCTCGCGTTCATCGGCGTCAAACTGGTCCTGCACGCGTTGCACGAGAACACGCTGCCGTTCATCAATGGTGGCGAGCATGTGAGTGTCCCGGAGATTTCCACGCCGACATCGCTCGGTGTCATCCTCGGAATTCTGATCGTCGCGACGGTGGCGAGTCTCGTCAAAACCCGAGGCACGGCGGGTAGTCAGGTCGACAGCCATCCCGGTGGCGGCCAATAGTCCAACGAACCGCGACCGTTGACATCGCCATACAGGACGACGCCAACGGTCGCGGCCGAGCAGATCAGGCCGGTCGATCAGGACGTGAACGTGCCCATCACCGGGAGCCATTCGACGGCACGGACGGCATCGATCAGTTTCTCGCGCGCGAAGGGATCCTCGGCCAGCGTGTTCACGAGCGCGGCCGCGTCGGGAGCCTGGAACAGCAGCAATGCGCCCGAACCATCCGGGTACGGCCCGCTGCTGAGTAGATTGCCTGCCTCGAGGTGGCCCGACAGCCAGGCCCGATGCTCGGGGCGACAGGTGTCGCGGCCGGGGACCGTGGCCTCGGAGTAGGTGTAGTGAACGGCGAAGATCGGCACGGTGGATCGCTTCCTGTCAGAGATTCAGCAGCATTCGAGTGTTGCCGAGGGTGTTGGGTTTCACGAAGCTGAGGTCGAGGAATTCGGCGACACCGGTGTCATAGGACCGGCACATCTCGGCATATACCTCGGCGGTCACCGGTGTGCCATCGATCTCCACGAAGCCGTGCCTGGAAAAGAAGTCGACCTCGAAGGTCAGCACGAATACCCGGCTCAGTTCCAGTTCCCTGGCCACCGTGATCAGCCGTTGCACGATGAGCTTTCCTATGCCGTGTCCCTTCACGTCGGGATGCACCGCCACCGTGCGTACCTCGCCGAGATCCGCCCACAGGACATGTAGCGCGCCGCAGCCGATCACCCGGCCGTCGAGTTCGGCGACCCAGAATTCCTGTACCGCCTCGTACAACGTGACCAGGTTCTTTTCCAGCAGGATCCGGCCGGCGTAAGCATCGACGAGAAGTTTGATATCGGGCACATCGGAGGTTCGAGCACGACGCACAGTGGGTAGGGAATTATGTGCGGCAGGTGCCGCGCCCGGATGCGCGTCGCTGGTCGAACCACCTAGTGGTCCCCGAGAGGTCATGGGGTGCACAGTAGTCGGCCCGGTTACCGATAGGCTGGGGGTGTGCCGCACATCCGATCGCTCCGCTCACCGCTTCGCGCGGAGCGGCGTGACCGAGCGTGGACGCGGCCCATGAGCGAGCGGATCTTGTCACCGCTCGAGCCTCGTGCGCGAGCCATGTTCTCGTGCGCTGCCCCCGGTGGGGCAGGGGTATGAGCGTGCAACCCGACGAAATAGATCGCCGTTGGACCGAGCCGAGTCCGGCGCACTCCGGGTTCGTACCCGCGCCGGTTGAGCCGGTGGTTCCGCTGATGAATATCGCGAACGTGCTGACGATGATGCGGATCGCGCTCGTGCCGTTGTTCGTGCTCGCATTGTTCGCAGACGGCGGTCACCAGACCGGTTGGCGGATCACTGCGGCCGCACTGTTCGGTATCGCCGCAATCACCGATCGCTTCGACGGGCAATTAGCTCGCAAATACGGACTGGTCACCGATTTCGGCAAGCTCGCCGATCCCATCGCGGACAAGGCGCTGATCGGTTCGGCGGTGATCGGGCTCTCGGTACTCGGTGACCTGGCGTGGTGGATAACGATCGTAATCTGTGGTCGCGAGATCGGGGTCACCCTGTTGCGGCTCGCGGTGGTGCGCCGTGGCGTCATCCCGGCCGGGCATGGTGGCAAGTTGAAGACGCTGGTGCAGTCCGTCGCCATCGCGGTGCTGCTGTTGCCGCTGGCCGGTGGATTCGCTACTGCGGGAATGGTTTTGATGTATGTGGCTGTCGCGCTGACGGTACTCACCGGGCTCGACTACGTGGGGCAGGCGGCCAGGGTCTGGTTCGCTGGCTCGTCCGGTCGCGCACGCGGGGCATGAACGAGTACGTCGGCGCGGTCCTCGATCATGCCGGAGTCTTATGGGCGTGGTCATGACCGATCCGCTGATCGCTGGCGCGCCCGCCGCCGAGTTGGTGCGGGCGCTCGCCGCCGCCGGGCAGACCGTCGCGACGGCGGAATCCCTCACTGCGGGTCTGCTCGCCGCGGCCATCGCCGGAGTGCCGGGCGCCAGCGTGGTGCTGCGCGGCGGTTTGGTGGTGTACGCCACCGATCTCAAACACACCCTGGCCGGTGTCAGTGACGAATTGCTCGCGGCCCACGGTCCCGTCGCGGCAGGCACGGCCGAGCAGTTGGCCGTAGGTGCGCGGATCAGATGCTGCGCGGACTGGGGTGTCGGGCTGACCGGCGTCGCCGGGCCGGACGAACAGGACGGCCATCCCGTCGGCACCGTCTTTCTCGGGCTGGCCGGTCCCGGGCACACAGAGGTGGTCCGTTTGAAACTCCACGGTGACCGGTGGAGTATCAGAATCGGTGCGACGCACACGGCTATCCGGGAGTTACTGCGGGATCTGCGGGGTAATCGAAGTTCGCTGTGACGGGAACCAACCGGCAGGCGTTCGACGTTGTGTCAGAAAGGACGGCATGCGCAGTGCTCGACCGCGCCGCGTATGGCCCGCTGCCATGGAGCGAAGGAGAACGAGATGACGCTGCTGCGAGAGGCGATCGGGGACAGTCTGCGGCGTGCTCGTCTCGCCCAGAATCGGACTTTGCGTGAGGTCTCCACCTCGGCGCGGGTGAGTCTCGGCTATCTGTCGGAGGTCGAACGCGGTCGCAAGGAGGCATCCAGCGAACTGCTGGCCGCCATCTGCGCCGCCCTGGATGTGCCGCTGTCGAGGGTGCTCTGGGATGTGAGCACGATCATGGCGGGCGCTAACGGGGTGCCCGCTCGCGAGTCCGCCCACGCCGCCGCTACGCCGGAGACCGAGCAGACCGCCGCGGTCGAGCCCGACGAGCCCGCGCTGGCACCGGCGTCCGCGTCGGCACCCGCGACCGCCGCCATGTCGGTGGCCGGAGCCGGTTCGCCGCCGCACATCGCGCAGGACACGCGGATCGTCATTCCGGCGCCGAAATCCGACATGCTGGTTCTGGTGAAGGGCATGTGACGCACGAGCAGTGGTGGCAGCCGCCGGCAACGCTGCGGACCGGTGCCGAGAACGGATAGATTCTCCCTAGGCGTCGGAAGGCCGGGTCCGCCCGGCTGGGTGCCACATGGTGGAGGATAGGCACATATCGGGTGCGTGACGGTCGCGCACTACAGTCGTGGCAACGCGGCACATCAGATGGAGGCGGGATCAATCGATGGCTAATCCGTTCGTGAAGGGCTGGAAGTACCTGATGGCCCTCTTCGATTCGAAGATCGAGGAGCATGCGGATCCGAAGATCCAGATTCAGCAGGCTATCGAGGAAGCTCAGCGCCAGCATCAGGCCCTGTCGCAGCAGGCCGCATCGGTCATCGGCAATCAGCGTCAGCTGGAGATGAAGCTCAACCGTCAGCTCGACGAGGTCGAGAAGCTCAATGCCAACGCGCGCCAGGCGGTGACCCTCGCCGACCAGGCCGCCACCGCGAACGACACCGAAAAGGCGATCCAGTACACCAACGCGGCCGAGGCGTTCGCCGCCCAACTGGTCACCGCCGAACAGTCCGTCGAGGATCTGAAGGTCCTGCACGACCAGTCCCTGCAGGCGGCCGCGCAGGCCAAGAAGGCGGTCGAGCAGAACGCGATGCTGTTGCAGCAGAAGGTTGCCGAGCGCACGAAACTGCTCAGCCAGCTCGAGCAGGCAAAGATGCAGGAGCAGGTTTCGGCCTCGCTGCAGCAGATGGACTCGACGCTGTCGGCCCCCGGTTCCACGCCGAGCCTCGACGCCGTGCGTGACAAGATCGAGCGCCGCTACGCCAATGCGCTCGGCTCCGCCGAACTCGCCCAGAACTCGGTGCAGGGACGGATGCTCGAGGTGCAGCAGGCCAGCATCCAGATGGCCGGGCACAGCAAGCTCGAACAGATCCGTGCGTCGATGCGCGGCGACGCGCTGCCCGCGGGCGGCACCGGCGCACCGGCGGTCAATCCGGCCCAGGCACAGGTGAATCCCGCACAGCCGCAGATCAACAAGGGGCAGACCGCGCAGCAGTAGCCGCGAGGGTGAGAACGGGTTCGGTGGGAGAGCAGCCGTGAGTCGAAAGCAACTCCACGAGCGGCAGCTTCGTGCAAAACCGGCCGCCGAGCGGTTGGGCCGTCGAGTTGTCGTACGCGCCCAGTCCGCGATCGTGCCGCCCGGTAGTCTTCCGGACAATCTGCGCGAGGCCGGTGAACATGCGTTGTCGGCGGTGCGACGCTGGGCAGACCCGAGAGAACGCGAGTTACGCAAGCGCCGCCGGGCGCGCCGACGTAGCTTCCAACTCGGCACCGCGTCCGGAATTACGACGGCGGGAACCGTCGGACTCGCCATTATCGCCGCCCCCGCCTGGGCGGTCATCGTGGTCGGAGGGGGCGCCGTCGCCCTCGTCACGGGAACCGCGCTGAGCGCCCGCCGCTATTTGAGATTGCGGAGTTCGCCATTGCCACACGCGAGCTTCGTGCCGAGTAGACAACCCCCGCTGTGGTCGCGCGCCCGGGCATCGATCGGCAGGCTGATCCACGCGGAGCGGGCCATGCACGGATTGACCGCACAGATCGCCCGATCGAAGCGGCTTCCCGACGACGAATTGGCCGACATGATGGAAACCGCGGAATCGGGTGCCGCCGCCCTGCACGCGCTGGCCGCCGACATCACCGCGATGGAGCACGCGCTCGGGATGATGGGCGCAACGACCTCCGACGCGACGGCAGGAATTTCCGGCAATGTCGGGTTGGCCCTCACTCGCCTCGATTCGGGGGTCGTCGAATACGAGCAGGTAGTCGCGGCCGCCGGGCGAATCCTCGCAGTACCCGAAACCATTGTGCTGCGACACGATTTCGACATGATCGTATCGGACCTGCGCCACGCCGCGGATCGACTCGACGGCTGGGCGCAGGCGCTCACCGAGGTCGCCGACCATCAGGTGACCGGTGCTCGAGCGCCTCGGGGTCTACCCTGATCTTTCCCCGATATTGGTGGTGACCTGGTGATTTTCGCCTTTTGTGCTGCCACGATGGAGAAGTCGGATCGTCGAGTGGCGGTTCGCCCTAGACCCTCTGGAGGCTGGCATGTTGTGGAAGATTATCGGTGTCGTAGCGGTCGTCTGGATCGCGCTCGCCATCATCGGCGCACTCATCAAGGGGCTGTTCCCCATTCTTCTGATCAGCGCCGTGGTGTTCGGTCTGTACCTGCTGTACAAGGCGGTGTCGGGCTCGGACAAGTCCTCCGTCACCAAGTTGTAGCCCCGCCTGTTCGCGGGTGCCCACGATGTCGGTGGACAAGCGGTAAGTACCAGGAACGGCAATCACGGGGGCGTGAACAGGGCGCGCAACCAGGTTCGGTGCGCGCCCATGTGGTTTCGGCAGACATAGGTCGTCGCGATCGCGCAGAGTGTTTGAATGGCTCTTGTGGAGCAGCTACCTGAGGACTGGCAGCGCGGGCTGGTGATCGCCGCACACCCAGACGACATCGAATACGGCGCTGCCGCGGCCGTCGCGCGGTGGACCGATCAGGGGAAGGACGTTCGCTACGTTCTGGTCACCAGCGGTGAGGCTGGGATTGCCGGGATACCGCCCGTGACAGCGGGGCCATTGCGTGAGGCCGAAGAAATCGCGTCTGCCAAGATCGTCGGCGTACATCAGGTGGAGTTCCTCGGCCACCCGGATGGTCGAATAGAGGGGAACCTGGCATTGCGCCGTGATCTTGCCGCCGCGATCCGGCGTCATCGGCCGGAGTTGGTGGTGCTGTTCAACTTCGGCGATACCTGGGCACCCGGCTACGTCAACAGCGCCGACCATCGCGCGGTCGGGCGAGCCGGTCTCGACGCCATCTCCGATGCGGGCAACGAGTGGATCTTCCCCGAACTCACCGATCTCCCACCGTGGTCGGTGCGCTGGGCAGCTGTGGTCGGCCCAACCGTGACACACGCCGTCGACGTCACGGGCACCGTCGACCGGGCCGCGGCATCCCTGGCCGAACACCGCCGTTACCTGGAGGTTCTCCGTTCCGAACCGGTTGCCGACCAGGTGCGCGCCATCGTCGAGCAGGCCACTGGCCCGCAAGACGGATTCCCCGCCGCACATGCCGTCGGCTTCGAGCTCTATACCTTCGCGGGCTGACGGCCGCGCGGGGGCCGATCCGTGGCCTCGGATCCTTACATCGGCGATGTATGCGATGACAACGCGGGGATTCCGGGCGAGTGGGCGCGATTCAGTTCGCGGCAGCGACGCGCTCTATGACAGCCCGCCGCCGCGACCGGGCTGATCCCAGATGTCGGCGCAATCGCTCAGCAGGCTCATCAATTCATCCACAGTGCGGATGGGCACTGTCATCCTCGAGCTACGGTCTCAATGGTCTAGACCATCGTGGCATCTCGCGTTGTGCGCTGCGGGGCCATTGCACATCGCCTGGGGAAACATCCTGCGGGCGGGCAAGACGTGATGGCTTCGCCCGGCGCGATTGTCAGTGTGGCAGTCTGGTCGAATGCGTGTTGCCGTAGTAGCTGGGCCGGATCCAGGGCATGCGTTTCCCGCGTTGGCGCTGTGCGAACGGTTCCTGGCCGTCGGCGATGAGCCCGTGCTGTTCACCGGACCGCGGTGGTTCGATGCCGCCCGGGATGCCGGTATCCCGGTGCGCAGGCTCAAGGGCCTCGCGCCGCGCGCGGTCGACGACGACAGTGACGCGGGCCGGCGCATTCATGAACGGGCCGCACATATTTCGACGGAAATCCTGCCGGACCTGAGCGCGATGCTGCCGGAGCTGGTGGTGTCGGATGTGCTCACCGCGGGTGGCGGCATGGCCGCCGAACGACTCGGCGTGCCGTGGGTGGAGCTGTCCCCGCATCCGCTGTACCTACCGTCGAAGGCGTTGCCGCCCATCGGGAGCGGACTCGCGCCGGGGGAGGGTGTGCGCGGCAAACTGCGCGACAACGTATTGCGCACCATGACCGCCAGGGCCATCCGCAACGGTCTGCGTCAGCGTGAACATGCTCGCGAGAGCGTCGGGCTGCCCGCCACCGACCCCGGGCCCGCCGCCCGGCTGATCGCCACCCTGCCCGCCCTCGAGATGCCGCGTCCGGACTGGCCGGACAACACGCATTTGGTCGGCCCGCTGCTGTGGGAGCCGACGAGCGAGCTTCTTTCGCCGCCGCTCGGAGACGAACCGCTGGTGATGGTGGCACCGTCGACCGCGCACACCGGCGTCGTGGGCATGGTCGATACCGTCCTGGAGGCATTGGACGGAGCCGGTGTGCGTGTGGCGATTTCGATGCTGGACACCCCGCCGGCCGGCCTGCCCGATTGGGCGAGCGCCGGACTCGGCCGCCAAGACGAATTGCTCACGCACGCTTCGGTTGTCGTGGGTGGCGGTGGCCATGGGTTGCTGGCCAAATCGTTACTCGCGGGGGTCCCGATCGTTACTGTTCCCGGTGGCGGAGACCAGTGGGAACTCGCCAATCGTGCCGTCCGGCAAGGCAGTTCGATCCTGATCCGTCCACTCACCGCCGAATCCGTGCGTACCGCCGTGCTCGATCTGCTCGATGACCCCGGCTATACCGCCGCCGCCGAGGCCGCGGCAGCGGGAGTCGCCGCGGTATCGGATCCGATCCGGCTGTGTCATGAGGTGCTCGACAATGTGAGTGCCCGGTAGGAGCCTGGGCCAGCCGCGCCGACCGCGCGGGCACGAGTATCTTGAACCCGGTGCGGTTGACCGAGTTCCAGGAACTGTTGCACACCGAGTTCGGGGTGGCCCGCGGTGATGCACTGCTGACCGATCATGTGATCCCGGCGATGGGCGGACGTACCGGCGCCGCCGCCATCGAGGCGGGCGTCGATCCACGGGATGTATGGCGCGCATTGTGTGCGGACTTCGATGTGCCCCGCGGCCGCTGGTAAGAATTTCCGCCTCGACGAGCGGCTGCGCATGGTTGCCGCCGATCGGGAGCGGCTGACCGCTCGGGTCGCGGCGGCCCGGCCCGCCGACTACGCCGACTTCCGCCATCTCGGCACCGACCTACTGCTGCTCGGTCGCTACGAGGAGGCCCTCGACCAACTCGATCGCGCGCTGGAGCTCGCCGATACCGAGCGGCGGCGGGCCGCGGTACTGATCAATCTGGGCGACGTGTACCGCTACCGGGGTGATGTGCCGACCGCCGAATCGCTCTATCGGCATGCGCTGGCACTCGCGCGCGGCGACGTGCCGGAGGTGCAGTCGTTTGCCCTGCAGCACCTGGGCACGGCACTGGCCGAGCAGGGCAGGCTTATCGAGGCACGGACGCTTTTGGGTGAGGCGCTGGCACTGCGTAGCGCGGAGTCGGATACAGAGCTGATCGAGTCGACGCGCGCGACGCTCAACGCGTTGGATCGGCTGCCGATCGAATGGCCCGAGGCCGTATCCGCGCTATTCGGCGATGCGCCGAGGTATTCGGATGAACATGAGGGACTCAGCGGCGGTGTCACGTTCGTCAACGGCACCTACTGGGTAAAGCGTGGTCCCGGGGCGGTCGCGGAGCACGCGCGGATGAACTGGCTGCGTAACCGCGGGATTCGACTGCCTGGCCTCGTCCTGTTCGACGAGGACGTCCTGGTGCTGGCCGACGCCGCAGTGCCGAGTCTGGCGGCTCGGGCAGACAATGGGACGCGGGTCACCGATACCGCGTGCGCGACAGTCGGCGCGATCATGGGTGCGTTGCTGCGGAGACTGCACAGCATTCCGATTGCCGAGTGCCCGTTCGACGGGGGACTGGATGTCATGCTGGCGCAGGCCCGTAGACGTGTGATCGAGGGTTTGGTCGATCCGGCCGATTTCGATGACGACCACCGTGGCCTCGACCCCGGGCAGGTGCTTGCCAGGCTGCTTTCCGAGCGCCAGGATGAGGCGGACCTTGTTGTCGCACATGGCGATTTCACGCCCGCCAACATGCTGGAGGGCGGCATTCTGATCGACGTCGGCGGTCTCGGTGTGGCGGACCGATATCGCGACCTCGCGCTCGCCGCGCGCGATCTGTCGGACGACTTCGGCGCCGATGAGGTGCGCACCTTCTTCACGGCGTATGGACTCGACAAGCCCGATCAGCGTCGGCTGGACTACTACCGGCTGCTCGACGAACTCTTCTGAGACTTCGGCGGCGCTCAGGGTTTCTTCGCGTAGTGCCCAGCCGCCTTGGTGCGGTTGCCGCAGGTTGCCTCGATCCGCCGGGTGTTCATCAGGCGCAGACGCTGTTGGACAGTGATCGGATTTCGCTGGTGCGATGATCTATTTCGCTGGTGCGATGATCGATAGCTAACTGTTGTCCCAGGCCGGAGAAGTCGCTTCCGGAGTTGCCGGGCACGTCGCTTGACTCGAACACCTGTTCGTCTAGGCTGGTCGTCAGAACTTGTCGGTGCCGCCCTCTAATGTGGGCGCCAACCAAAAAACGAGACTCACCCGTCGAAAAGGGGATCAAGACATGGCACCACAGGCCTACGACCGCGACAAGGCGCTCGAGCTTGCGCTGGCTCAGGTGGAGAAGAGTTTCGGCAAGGGCGCGGTCATGCGACTCGGTGAGGAGGCCCGCCAGCCCATCTCGGTGATCCCGACCGGTTCCATCGCGCTGGATGTCGCCCTCGGCATCGGAGGGCTGCCGCGTGGTCGTGTTGTGGAGATCTACGGTCCGGAGTCCTCGGGTAAGACGACCGTCGCACTGCACGCGGTGGCCAATGCGCAGGCAGCGGGCGGTGTCGCGGCCTTCATCGACGCCGAGCACGCGCTCGATCCCGAGTACGCCCGCAAGCTCGGGGTCGATACCGACGCCCTGCTCGTCTCGCAGCCGGATACCGGTGAGCAGGCGCTGGAAATCGCCGACATGCTGATCCGTTCCGGCGCGCTGGACATCATCGTCATCGACTCGGTGGCCGCGCTGGTGCCGCGCGCCGAGATCGAAGGCGAGATGGGTGATAGCCACGTGGGTCTGCAGGCCCGCTTGATGAGCCAGGCGCTGCGCAAGATGACCGGTGCGATGAATAACTCGGGCACCACCGCGATCTTCATCAACCAGTTGCGCGAGAAGATCGGTGTGATGTTCGGTTCTCCCGAAACCACCACGGGCGGTAAAGCGCTGAAGTTCTACGCCTCCGTCCGCCTGGACGTGCGCCGCATCGAGACGCTCAAGGACGGTACCGACGCGGTCGGTAACCGTACCCGGGTGAAGGTCGTGAAGAACAAGGTCAGCCCGCCGTTCAAGCAGGCCGAGTTCGACATCCTCTACGGCCACGGCATTTCCAAGGAGGGGTCGCTCATCGATATGGGTGTCGAGCACGGCTTCGTCCGCAAGTCAGGCTCTTGGTACACCTACGAGGGCGACCAGCTGGGGCAGGGCAAGGAGAACGCCCGCAAGTTCCTGCTGGAGAACACCGATATCCGCGACGAGATCGAGAAGAAGATCAAGGAAAAGCTCGGTATCGGCGCCGATGTGACCGCGGGTGACGCGGCCGAGGTGCCCGCCGATTTCTGATCCGATGAACGACCGACGTATGCCGCAACGTTCCGGTCGGCTCGCTCCCGAGGAGCGGGCCGACCCGGTGAACGATGCGCGGCGCCGGTTGCATGAACTCCTGTCCGCTGCCGGCCGATCCGCCGATCCGGTCGCCTCGGACATGGGAGGAACCTGGTCGGGCGCGCTCGAACCGCAGCGGGCGCGCTCGACCGGGGCCGTATCGCGGCGTAGGGGATCGCAGACCGGCCCATCGGACGATTCTGGTTCGGGAAGCCGATGGGAGGCGGATTCGGTGGCGGCCGGATCCGAGTGGGGTCCATCGGGACCGAAACAGGCCGGCACCCGCCGGTCCTCATCGGAACCAGCCCCGCAGGGCGGGACGGTTGAGCAGGCAAAGGATGCGTGTCTACGCCTGCTCGCCGTCCGTGCTCGAAGTCGCGCCGAGCTCGCACAACGCTTGGCGGCCAAGGGATTTACCGCCGAGGTGTCCGAGAGTGCCCTCGCCCGTCTCACCGACGTCGGCCTTATAGATGACGCCGCCTTCGCCGAAGAATGGGTGCACGCCCGTCATACCTTCTCCGGTAAGGGGAAACAGGCACTGGCCCAGGAACTGCGTCGTAAGGGTGTCGCCCAATCCGACGCCGCTCCCGCGCTCGCGGCTATCACCGCCGATGACGAGGAATCTCGCGCCATCGACCTCGTCCGCCGGAAACTGCGGACCATGCCTGCAAACCTGGATCGCGACAAGGCAATTCGCCGCCTGGTCGGCATGCTCGCCCGTCGCGGCTACAACCAGTCCACCGCTTATCGGGTGGTGAAAGCGGAACTGGCAGCCCATGGCTCGGCCGCTGACGCCGAAAATCTTCCCGATTCGCTCGATTAGCGCGAGCAACGCGACAATCGGCCATTCCACCGGCCTGCGTGCCGTGGTCCGATACACCATCGGCCCATCGGCAGCGTCCACCGGCTCGGAGTTGTCGCCGCGAACAGGGGTTCCGGTAGTAACCGCGCAAAAACCAACGAAGTTCGGGTAGCCGCTGGTCGGGCGGTTTCGTGGTTCTGGCTGCGGCGCTGAGTGTTTGGTGCTTGGCTTGTCTGCCGATGAGGTTGTTCGGCGCGGGTGGAGGGTGTGGTTCGTGGCGACGCGGGTGTTCGCGGACGAGGAGTTGGAGCGTCTGCGGGGGTTCCCGGAGATCAGCCGCGAGGAGCTGTTCCGGTATTTCACGCTGACGCCTGCGTGCCGCGCTCGCACAGGCCAAACCGCGCCTTCCCCGTGATCACGGACATCTGGCCGCCCTGGATTCCTCCTACAACTATCCGCGCCAGTTCACCCCCGCGGTGCTGGAATCGGTTCGTTTCGCTGGTGGCACCGCGGCGAGCGAGCTGCTGATCGCGGTCGCGATGCTGCGCGAACTGAACGCCACCGGGCGCCGCAAGGTCTTCGACGAAGCACCGGCGGGGTTCGTCCCGGCGAAGTGGCGTGGTTACCTCGACCAAGCCCGAAAGACCGGCAGCTCGACCGCGTATCGGCACTACTGGGAGTTGTGCGTGCTGCTCGGGTTGCGGGACGGGTTGCGCAGCGGGGACGTGTTCGTGCCCGGCTCACGCCGCTACGCCGACCCGGCCGCTTACTTGCTCACCGCCGAGCAGTGGGGCCCGCAGCGCGTCGAGTTCTGCCGCTTGGTCGGCAAACCCGCCGATCCGGGGCGGGCGCTGGCCGAGGTGGTCGACGAGCTGCACGCCGCGGTCGCCGAACTCGAGGCAGTGCTCGATGACGGGGACGGCCCGGTCCGGGTGGACGAGGCCGGGGAGCTGGTGATCTCACCGTTGACCGCTGAGGACGTTCCCGACGAAGCGAAGGCGCTCAAGGCGGAGCTGACCGAGATGCTGCCGTTCGCGCCGATCGTGTCGCTGCTGATCGAGCTGGACAAACGCACCGGGTGTTTGGACTGTTTCACCCACGCCGGTGGAAAGCAGTCCCGTACACCGGAGTTGAAACGCAACCTGATCGCGGTGCTGCTGGCTTACTCGACGAATCTGGGGTTGACCCGGATGGCCGAGGCCTGCGGCATCTCCTATGACATCCTGGCCTGGACTTCGGAATGGTATGTGCGCGAGGAGACCCTGCGCGCGGCGAACCTGGCCCTGATCGACTACCACCAACGGTTACCGCTGACCTCGGTGTTCGGTGCCGGGACGCTCTCGTCGAGCGACGGGCAGCGGTTCCCCACGCGCGGCAAGTCGATCACCGCGCGGGCGTTGAGCCGTTATTTCGCCAACGAAGGGCTCAGTACCTATACCCACGTCACCGATCAGCATGCCACCTGCGGCACGAAGATCATTGTCGCCACCAAACGTGAAGCGCACTATGTGCTCGATGAAATCCTCGGTAACGCAACGGATCTGCCGATCACCGAGCACGCCACCGATACCCACGGTGTCACTTTGGTGAACTTCGGGTTGTTCGACCTGCTGGGGATGCAGCTCTCGCCCCGGATCCGGGACCTGGGCCGAATCACCCTGTATCGGCCCGGCGCTCGCGCCGAGACCGAGGCCCGTTTCCCTCATACCGGGTCGTTGATGACGCGCAAGGCGAACCTGGATCTGATCGATGAGCACTGGGACGACCTGCTGCGGTTGGCCGGGTCGTTGAAGTTCGGGCACGCCACCGCCTCGCTGCTGGTTGGCAAGCTCTCGGCGTCCGGGCGGCAGAACACCCTGGCCGCGGCGCTCAAGGAGTACGGGGCGCTGCGGCGCACCATCTACGCCGCGAAATATCTCGCCGATCCGGACTATCGGCGCAAGATTGCTCGCCAGCTCAACAAGGGCGAATCGCTGCACGCGCTGCGCCGGGACCTGCTCTACGCGCACGAGGGCATGATCCGCGCCCGCCAGCTCGAGGATCAGACCGAGCAAGCGTGGTGTTTGACCCTGGCTACGAACGCGGTGATCGCTTGGACCACAGAGTATTACGGTCTCGCGGTCGAGCAGATGCGCCGTGCTGGACGGCGCATCGATGACGAGGTTTTGGCCCATATCAGTCCGGCGCACGGCGAGAACATCAATTTCTTCGGCGCGATCGAGGTCGATATCGACGCCGAGCTCGCGGCGCTCGGACCGACCGGCTATCGGCCGCTGCGGGTGCGCGACACCCTGTTCTGACCGGATGCCGCGCTATCGGGTGCCGAGCAGTGCCGAGACCGTGGCCCGCTCGGTGGCGAGGTCGATCGGTGCGCCGGCGAGGGTGTCGAGCAGCTGCCGCAGCGGCCACTGGTGCAGGGCCCCGTAGCGGGCGGAGTAGAGCGCCACGGTGTGGAGGCCGAACGCGTCGATGGTGTCGAACAGGACGTAACCGATGACCTGGTAGATGTCGGCCAGTGAGAGTGAGTCCGAGCGCTGGCCGGATTTTGCGGTTGAGGCTGCCCAATCGCGTCTTGAGTTCGATCAGCACGCCGTCGACGATGAGATCGGCGTCCGCGCCGCAGTGCAGCGACGCCGCAGTTCCAGAAGTCGGTGTTCGACACCACCGCGTTCAGCAAGGCTCATCGCGATCTCGCCGAGGCGTTCAAGGAGACCGGGAAGAAGCGCACCTGGCGCAGGTTCGTGAAGCGGCCGGAGACGACCTTTCGGCGTGGATCGCCCGCGCTTGCCTGGCCCGGTTACTCTCGGCGGCAGCGCGGACGAGCCGCGAATGGGAGTTGGCCCACCCGGAGCAGGCCGCCGCCGCTCGTGCACAAGACGCGGTCCGGGCGCTGGAAGCAGAAGCCGAACGCGAAATCACCGACCACGCCCACGCCCTCGCGGACAGCCGTGGCCACAACACCGCCCCCACCACCGCGGACTACCTCGCCGCCCACCGCCACGTCCGCGAACTGCTCGACCGTGCCGAGGAACAACTGCGCCGAGGCTGAGAACACACCACCGGACGGGCGAGATCGGTCCCGCACCAACAACTCCCGAGCACTCACCGTTCGAGGTTGCGGTAGACGGTCTTGCGGGACACCGCGAACGTCTCGGCGATCTGGGCGACGGTGTAGCGGCGGCGTCCGCGCTCGTCGCACTCGGCATACATCTCGCGTGCCTTGAGCACCTGTAACTCACTCATGCTCGGCGGGCGCCCGCCGGCGCGGCCGCGGGCCCGCGCGGACTCCAGACCCTCGAGGGTGCCCTCGCTGATCAGGTCGGCCAGCATCTCGTCCATCGCGGCGATGACATGGAACAGGAACCGCCCGGCCGCGGTGAGCGCGTCGATCTGGGAATCGTCTTTCTGCCCGCGGGTCGAGACCCGCGCGTACCCGAACCGAGCCATACCCCGGACTGTCCCACAAAGGGCTGACATCTGCGGTTTCGTCCCATAGAAACCGCACACGAGTTGTGACCCGAATTGTCTTGGCGGCGAGCTGGGCTGATGCATCGGACTCGACGACGTGCCGCCGTGGGACAAAAACGATCATTTCTGTCACACATCGGTAGCGCGGTGAACGCGCGCAGCGGTGACGGCGCACCCGGTCGCAGCCCACGCAGGCCGTCCCAGTCGATGAGATCGAACTCGGCTTAACGTGCCTGATAACATCGGTTGTCGCGAGATTCGCGCATGTATGCGTTCGGAGGTTGATGAATATGGCTGCCGCGAGCTGTATTCAGCATGTCTTCTTCCGGTCCGCCCGAGAGTGAAACGCGTGGGCCGGGTCAGGCTTCACAGGACAAGGACCCCAACGTGTCTCGCATTCTCACTAACGATCCCGCAATTCTGACCACTGCGCGTCTCCTGCTGCGTTCATGGACCGGCACCGAAGCCGCCGCCGTGCTCGACGACGACCGGCAGGCCGATTGGGCGGAAGATTTTCCCTCCGAAGGTGACAGGGTGATCGCCTCGCTCTTCGCTGAGCATCCGGCATGGCTGCAACCCCACGGGCAACGACTGATCATCGAACGCGCCACCGGATTGGTGGTCGGCGCGATCGGACTGTTCTGGCCGCCCCATGGCGGACAACTCGAGATCGGCTACGGTGTCGTGGCCTCGCGGCGGGGCCAGGGCTATGCCGCGGAAGCGACTCGGGCCTTGACCGAATTCGCGTTGGCAGTGCCGGATGTGGATACCGTCTTTGCCGATGTCGAGTTGGCGAATCCCGCATCGGCGCGAGTGTTGGAAAAGGCCGGATTCCACCGAGTGGGCGAGAGCCGTGGCCCCAAGGGCGAGCACCTGGCCCGCTACCATACGGTGGCTGGCCAGCTGTAGTCGATAACGGTGCCGACGCTGGTCTATGCGGCGTCGGCATCATCTGCTTCTCAGATCCCGGCCCTGGAATTCTGAAGCTGGCCCATCGTTGTCGTTCCGCTGTTCGTAAAACGGCGGTGAGGGTATCGCAGCGGACGGAATCCGACGGTGCACGCTGCGTCGGTCTACCCAGGTGATGAATGACCGTCATCGATCAGCCACAGTCTCTCAACACCTGGGGTTGTCCGAAACAGGGTGCACCGGAAGGATTTCCGTCCCCTGCATACCCGTCACCGCCGAAACGGCGACAGTCGCTTGTCGTACGTAACGCCGTTGTTCCGAGGCACACCGACCGTCGAGCGCACCTTGCGACCGGGAAGAAAACGCAGGCGCCCGGCGAATCCCTCACCTACGTCCCGATGCAATCCATGATCCCACCGCGACGAGCTGCACACCACCAAACTTCAGGAAATAAGGCCACGACCAGCAGCTACCCGAACTTCGTTGGTTTTTGCGCGGTTACTACCGGAACCCCGAACACCCATATAGCGTTCGACGCGAGGTTCGCTCGCGTCGAACGCTATACGGCTTCAGCGACCGGCACGGCTCCCACCAGGTTTCGCCGAATGCCACCGTGCCGATCTCGGCTACTTCGCCGTGAGATCGACGCCGGGTACTGAATCGGTGAGGATTGAATCGGCCGCCACCACGGTGCCGCCCTTACGTTTGCGCCCACGCAACCGCTTCTCCACCCTGGTCGCGACCAGGGTCAGTGCACTGTTGAGCGCGATCATGATGACCGCGATGACCATCAGCGACGGAATCGTGTTCTGCTCGGAGGCACCGAGTTGCTGGCCCGACCGCACGATTTCGACGTAGGTGATCTGATAACCCAGCGCCGAATCCTTCAACGCGACAACCATTTGCGAGATCAGCGCGGGCAGCATGGCCGTGATCGCCTGTGGCAGCAGGATCAGCCGCATGAGCTGTCCTTTACGCAGACCGAGCGCGACCGCGGCCTCGGTCTGGCCCTTCGGCAATGAATTGATGCCGGCCCGCACAATCTCCGCGATCACCGAACCGTTGTAGATGGTCAACGCGGTGACTACGGCGGCCAGCGCCAGATCGTCCACCTTGAACAGCTTGTAATCGGAGAAGATCGCGAACAGGAAGATCATCAGAATCAGCACCGGGATGGCCCGGGCCAGTTCGACGATGGCGCCGGCGATCCAGCGCACCACCCGATGCTCCGACAGTCGCAGGATGCCGAAGATCATGCCGAGCGCCATCGCGAAAACGATCGACAGCAGCGCCGCGACTACCGTGCCCTTGAGGCCGGGCAGCAGATAGGTGGTCCAGATTTCCTTCTCCAGGAAGGGCTTCCACTTATCGGCGGTGAACTGGCCCTTGTCGGCGAAGCCGCTGTAGAGGTACCAGAGCGCGCCGACGGCGACGACCACCACCAGCACCGAGTAGACGTTGTAGCGGATGCGCGCACGGGTGCCGGGCGCATCGAACAGGACGGATGCGCCTGCGCTCATCGGGCAACCTCGTATCGTTTTGCGAGCCAGCCGAACAGCAGACCCAGCGGCAGGGTAAGGATTACGAAGCCGAGCGCGAAGATTGCGCCGATGGCCAGCAACGCGGCCTCGGAGTCGATCATGCCCGCCATCAGGTGTGCGGCCTCGGCGACACCGATCGCCGAGGCGATCGTGGAATTCTTGGTCAGCGCGATGAGCACGCTGCCGAGCGGCGCGATGACCGAGCGGAACGCCTGCGGCAAGACGACGAGGCGCAGATTCTGACCGAAACTGAAGCCGAGCGACCTGCCCGCCTCCGATTGGCCCATCGGCACCGTGTTGATGCCTGAGCGTAGCGATTCGCAGACGAAGGCCGCCGTGTAGATGCTGAGCCCGACGATCGCGAACCGGAAGTTGTTCTGCGCCACCGATTCAGGGCCCTCCGGCGCGAGCCGCCAGCCCATTGTCGTATAGAGACCCAGCGAGCAGAACACGATGATCAGCGTCAGCGGGGTGTTGCGGAAGAGGGTGACGTAGGCGGTGCCGACCGCGCGGGCGACCGGAACCGGGGACACGCGCAGCGCCGCGACGATGGTGCCGAGCACCAGTGCCGCTATACCCGACAGTACGGTCAGCTGGATGGTCACCCAGAAAGCTTCGAGGATTTGATCGTCGTACCTCGAGATCAGGTCGAACACGGCGGACGCGTCCCTCCGATCGGTGTGGATTTACAAGGGGGCAGCGGCGAGTGGTCCGGCCCGGCAGGTCCGGACCACTCGCACACGGGACTCAGTACCGGACGACCGTCGGCGGCGTCGGAGCCTGGTACCCGGAGGCGCCGACCGTGTCGTCGAATGCCTTCTTCCAGGAACCGTCGGCGATCATGGTTTCGATCGCGTCATTGACCTTGTCGCGCAGTTCCTGATCGCCCTTTTGCAGGCCGATCCCGTAGTTCTCCGTCGTGAACGGCTTGCCAACGACCTTGAACGAACCCGCACTCTGCGCGGCGTAGCCGGCCAGGATGATGTCATCGGTGGTCACCGCGTCCCATGATCCACCCTTGAGCCCCTCGAGGCACAGTGAGTAGGTGTCGTTGGTCTGCAGCTGGGTGTCGGGGTAGTTCTTCTCGATATTGCTCGCAGGAGTCGAGCCCTTGACCGAGCAGACCTTCTTGCCCTTGAGATCGTCCGGGCCGTTGATGCTGGTGTTATCGGCGCGCACAAGCAGCGACTGGCCCGCGATGTAATAGGGACCGGCGAAGTCGACCTTCTCTTTGCGCTTGTCGCTGATCGAATAGGTGGCGACGATGTAGTCGACCTGACCATTCTCGATAAGCGTCTCGCGCTGGGCGGACGGGGCCTCCTTGAAGGTGATGTCCTCGGTCTTGACGCCGAGCTTGCCCGCCACATATTTGGCGACTTCGACATCGAAGCCGCTGTAGGAACCGTCCTTGTTGCGCAGGCCGAGGCCCGGCTGGTCGAACTTGATTCCGATGGTGAGTTTGCCCTCCTTGGCGTTATCCAAGGCGGATTTGCTGTCGCCTCCGCCGCAAGCGGCTGCGGTGGCGGCGGTCAGTGCCAGGGCGATCGCCCCGACACTGACTCGAAGCGCACGGTTGATCCTCATCGCGTTCCTTCCCTCATCATGGTTTCGATGGTCTTATCGGCAAATGGTCAGTGGCTCAATATCTTTCCGAGGAAGTCCTTCGCGCGCTCGGATTTCGGCGCGGTGAAGAAGGATTCCGGTTCGGCGTCCTCGACCACCTGTCCGTCGGCCATGAACAACACTCGGTTTCCGGCACGGCGAGCGAAGCCCATCTCGTGGGTGACCACCAGCATGGTCATCCCTTCCTTGGCCAGCGACACCATCACTTCGAGCACCTCTTGAACCATTTCGGGGTCCAGTGCGGAGGTGGGCTCGTCGAACAGCATGACTTTCGGGTTCATCGCCAGGGCTCGGGCAATGGCTACGCGCTGCTGCTGGCCACCCGACAGCTGCGCGGGGTACTTGTCGGCCTGGTTGGCGATACCGACGCGTTCGAGCAATTCCATCGCTCGTTTGCGTGCGTCGTTCTTGGCGACCTTGCGCACCTTCAGCGGCGCGAGCATGACGTTTTCGAGAATTGTTTTATGTGCGAACAGGTTGAACGATTGGAACACCATTCCGACATCGGCGCGCAGAGCGGCCAGCGCGCGGCCCTCGGCGGGCAGCGGCACGCCGTCGATGGCGATATCGCCGGAGTCGATCGGCTCCAGTCGATTGATGGTGCGGCACAGTGTCGACTTTCCGGATCCGGACGGACCCAGAACGATGACGACCTGTCCCTGGGGAACTTCGAGGTTGATCTCACGCAGCACGTGCAACTCACCGAAGTGTTTCTCCACATTGCGCATCGAGATCATCGGCGCACCGGTTTTGGTGCCCTCATCCCCGGTCGTGGCGGCCCCGGTCATATCGGGCGCGGCAGCGGCGTCGGTCATGATCCAAGACCTTAAGCCGAAATCGCGGATTTGCCCGAGTTTCGGCGACACACCGCATCGCCGCGCCGAATAGACACGTGGATGTAACATTTTGGCGCGGGCCGCGTGGCCCCGCCGATGCGGCCCGAGCCTGCGCCGATGCGCTCGAAAATGCTGTGGTGGGTCCCCGTACCCTGGACGGGTGGATTCGATCGGACAGGCAGTGTTGTCGCCCACCCAGCTCCCGGCCGAGGGCGGGGGGCGCAGTTACGAGGTCCGCACCTTCGGTTGTCAGATGAATGTGCACGATTCCGAACGCTTGTCGGGCCTGCTGGAGGACGCGGGATACGTGAAGGCCGCGCCGGGGGCGACTGCCGACCTGGTTGTCCTCAATACCTGCGCGGTCCGCGAGAACGCGGACAACAAGCTCTACGGCACGCTCGGGCATCTGGCGCCGATCAAAGCCGACCGGCCCGGTATGCAAATCGCCGTCGGCGGCTGCCTGGCGCAGAAGGACCGCGACGTCGTCGTGCGCAAGGCGCCGTGGGTGGATGCGGTGTTCGGTACACACAACATCGGTTCGCTGCCGGTGCTGCTGGAGCGTGCCCGCCACAATACCGAGGCGCAGGTGGAAATCCTGGACTCGCTAGAGGCGTTCCCGTCCACGCTGCCCGCCAAGCGGGAGTCCGCGTACGCGGGCTGGGTGTCCATCTCGGTGGGTTGCAACAACACCTGCACCTTCTGCATCGTGCCGTCGCTGCGCGGCAAGGAGGTCGATCGCCGCCCCGGCGATGTGCTCGCCGAGGTGCAGGCGTTGGTCGACCAGGGCGTACTCGAAGTGACCCTGCTCGGGCAGAATGTGAACTCCTATGGCGCCTCCTTCGCCGATCCGGACGAGGCTCGCGACCGTGGCGCGTTCGCCAAGCTGTTGCGCGCTTGCGGCACTATCGACGGGCTGGAGCGAGTGCGGTTCACCTCGCCGCATCCGGCCGAGTTCACTGATGACGTGATCGAGGCGATGGCAAACACCCCGAACATCTGCCCGCAACTGCATATGCCACTGCAGTCCGGCTCGGACCGGGTGCTCAAGGCAATGCGCCGCTCCTACCGCAAGGCGCGTTACCTCGGCATCATCGAAAAGGTCCGTACGGCAATGCCACACGCGGTGATCACCACCGACATCATCGTCGGCTTCCCCGGGGAAACCGAGGAGGATTTCCAGGAGACCCTCGACGTGGTCCGGCAGGCGCGTTTCACCAGCGCCTACACCTTCCAGTATTCCAAACGCCCTGGTACCCCCGCCGCCGATATGCCTGACCAGGTGCCCAAAGCCGTTGTCCAAGAACGCTATGACCGGCTGATCGCGCTGCAGGAGGAGATCTGCCTCGGGGCGAACCGTGAGCTGATCGGCACCGAGGTCGAATTGCTCGTCGCCGAGGGAGCGGGCAAGAAGAACGCCGCCACCGCGCGCATGAGCGGCCGCGCCCGCGACGGACGGCTCGTGCATTTCCGCCCGCCGGTGGCGGTCGCGGAATCGGGTGGCCCCGGCACGATCCGGCCCGGCGACGTCATCACCGTCGATATCACCGGCGCCGCCCCGCACTACCTGATCGCCGACGGCGCCGTCCGTGGCCACCGCCGCACCCGCGCCGGCGATGCGCATGAGCGCGGCATCACCCCCAAGACGGAACCGATCGGTGTCGGCCTCGGTCTGCCGCGCATCGGCGCACCGGCCCCGGAACCGGCCGCCGCGGGCTGCTCCAATGGCTGCGGTACATGAGCGAGCGGCGCGCACTCAACATCAGCGAGGTGTCGATATGAGCGGATCGCTGGGCGTGGACGGTGACCCCACGCATGGCCGAGGTGATGCGGAGCGCGCCTCCAACGGCGACGATTCGCGCGCTGAGGATATGAATCAGCCTGTGCCCGAAGAGGATTCGGACCAGCCCCAGGGCCTCGGCCACGTTGATCGGACGTCCGGCGGCGATGCCGAGGCCGATGCGGCCGGAGGAGATCTCGCCGCCGACAACGTCGCGCCGAAGTTGGACGCCACCGACCCGACGGCAAATACTACTTCGCGTAGTGGGCCGGTCGCGAAGGGAGGGGCCGACGATGGCACAGTAGAGCCCGGCACAGCCCACCATCACGACGCCGAACGAAACGAGGGCCAAGTGAACTCGGTCGAAAGCAGCAACAACTTCGAACAGTTCCGCGACGATCTCGACATGGTCGAGCGCCGCATGGCCGGCGAAATAGATCCAGGGGTCCGCGCCATGGTGGTCGCGGGCACGGTGTTCGTGCTGCTGGTGTCGCTGATCCTGCCGCATGCCGGGACCGCGCGCGGCTTCGACATCCTGCTCGGCACCGACGCCGCCCACGCTGAGCACATCGGACTGCCCTCGCGAATCTTCGTCTGGTTCGTCGTCATCTTCGGCATCGGCTTCTCGCTACTCGCGCTGATGACTCGTCGCTGGGTGCTGGCCTGGATCGCCGTCGCCGGATCCGCCATGGCCAGCGTCTTCGGCGTCTTGTCCATCTGGCACCGGCAAACCCCTGCGGTCGGCGGCCCCGGTGGCGCCAACTACTTCGGCGCGGGCCCAGGCATCGGCCTGATCCTCGGCACAATCGCTATCATCGTGCTCACATTCCACTGGGTGCGCGTCGTCTGGAGCCGGACCGCCGTGCAACTGGCCGCCGAAGAACAACGCCGTATCGCCGCCGCCGCCGAAGAGGAAGAACGCCGCAATCGCGGTCTCGGTTGATTTGCAGCGCCTGCGGCGCTGTGTGTTCGCGAGCGGTCGCTCGTAAAGCTCGCTCCGTGGTGGGTGTGTCAGGCGGGGTGTGACGGACTGTGCCCCGCTGCGTCGGTGGTGTCGTGCTGATGGCCCCGGACATCAGCTGGCCGCGAAAGATCAGCTCGGTGGCGGGGCTGGGGCCGCGATGGCTCACAGATTGCTGACGGCGCCCTCAGCGGCGTCGGCCCATTCGCGCCATTGCTTGGCCTGTTCCAGTGCCTTCTCGGCGTCGCGCTTATTACCCGCGGCGGTCGCTTTGGCGGCCTGTTCCTCGAATTGCGCTACGCGTTCGCGGAACTGGGCGGCTCTGGCCATTGCCTCAGGGTCGGTGCGTCGCCACTGCGCGTCTACCGCGTCGCGGACCCGCTTTTCGATGGCGCGCAGCTTGCCTTCCAGGTCCTGGATGCGTTCGCGCGGCACTTTGCCGAGCGCGTCCCACTTGTCCTGCAATTCGCGCAGCGCGGCGCGGGCCGCGTCCAGGCCATTGGCCGGATCGATGTGTTCGAAGGCCCGCAGCAGCTCCTCCTTCGCGGCGGCGTTGTGCTCGAATTCGGCGTCGCGTTCGGAGGCGGAAGCGTTGCGGGCGGCGAAGAATACATCCTGAGCGCTCTTGAAGCGCCGCCACAGCGCCTCATCGGCCTCGCGCGGTGCCCGACCCGCGGCCTTCCACTCGACGAGCAGATCGCGGAAGATGCCCGCGGTACCGACCCAGTCGGTGGACCCGGACAACTCCTCGGCGCGGACGCAGAGTTCTTCCTTACGGGTCTTCGCGGCCGAGCGTTCGCGATCGAGTTCGGCGAAATGGGCGCCACGGCGACGGTTGAACGCCTCACGTGCCTTCGAGTACCGCTTCCACAGCGCATCGTCGACCTTGCGATCCACGCCGCGAATGGACTTCCATTCGTCGAGGATTTCGCGCAGCCGATCACCCGCGGCTTTCCATTGGGTGGATTCGGTGGCGATCTTCTCGGCCTCAGCGCACAGCGATTCTTTGCGTTCGGTGTGCTCGTGCCTGGCGCGGTCCTTTTCCTCCTTGGCGTGCGCCGCCGCTTCCTCGGAATGTTCGGCGATCGCGGCGAGTCGACGCGACAACCCGTCGATATCGCCGATGACGGCGGCGGTCGGCAGCGACTCGGCGAGAGTGACGGCCGCGGCCTTGGTTTTGCGTGCGTCCGCGCCGGCCGCCAGGCGTGCCTCGAGCAGCGCCACCTCGGTGGCGAGATCGTCGAACCGGCGACCGAAATGCGCCAAGCCCTCGGCGGCGTCACCGGCCTGCCAGGAGCCGACTATCCGTTCACCGTCGGCGGTCTTCACCCATGCGGTGCCGTCGTCATCGACGCGGCCCCAGACGTTGGGGTCGCTGGCCGTGGGGACACTGACCGGGTGCGGGTGCTGTTGGGCAGGGCCGGGAGCCGGCTTGACCGCATGCGGTTTGGGGTGGGCCTGCGGGGCACCCGGTTTAGGGGCACCGGGCTTCGGGACATCCGAGGGGCGCGGTGTCGTGC
>NZ_JAJFZM010000002.1 GCF_020733705.1 Nocardia australiensis | reverse complement strand
CGCGAGGCCGTGATCGAGGCGTGGGGCCCGCCGCCCGGCGAACTCTATGTCGATCGCTCCGCCGACCCCAAGGGCGAAATCGTTATTGCCGCATTGCGTTTCGGCAATGTCGTGTTGATGGTGCAGCCGCCGCGCGGTTTCGGTGAGAATCCGGTGGCCATCTACCACGACCCCGACCTGCCGCCCAGCCACCATTATCTCGCCGCCTACCGTTGGATCGCCGCGCCGGATGGCTTCGCCGCGGACGCCATGGTGCATCTCGGCAAGCACGGCAACCTGGAATGGCTGCCGGGTAAAACCCTCGGCATGTCCGCCTCCTGTGGCACCGACGCCGCGCTGGGCGAGTTGCCACTGATCTATCCGTTCCTGGTCAACGACCCGGGCGAGGGCACCCAGGCCAAGCGTCGCGCCCACGCCACCCTCGTCGATCACCTGATCCCGCCGATGGCGCGCGCTGAAAGCTATGGCGACATCTCACGTTTGGAGCAGCTGCTCGACGAGCACGCCAATATCTCCACCCTCGACCCGGCCAAGCTCCCCGCCATCCGCCAGCAGATCTGGACCCTGATGCGGGCGGCGAAAATGGATCACGACCTCGGACTGGCCGAGCGCCCCGAGGAAGACGTTTTCGACGACATGCTGCTGCACGTCGACGGCTGGTTGTGCGAGATCAAGGACGTGCAGATTCGCGACGGCCTGCATGTGCTCGGCCAGGCGCCCGTAGGGGAGAGCGAGCTGGACCTCGTGCTCGCCATGCTGCGGGCCCGCCAGCTCTGGGGCGGTGAACGGAATGTGCCTGGTCTGCGGGAAGCGCTGGGGCTGAACGAATCCGGAGGTGAAGCCCGCGATCGGGTCGACGCGGTGGAGGGCCGGGCCCGTGAGCTCGTCGGCGCGCTACAGGCCACGGGCTGGTCCGTCGACGCCGTCGATGACGTGGTCGCCGAATTCGGCGCCGCGCTGCCCGCAGGTACCGGTGCGCGCCTGGATGCGGTAGGAGAGGTATTGCGCTTCGCCGCGGCCGAGGTCGTGCCGCGATTGCGTCAGACGAGTGTCGAGATCGAACGAGTTCTCCATGCGCTCAATGGTGGTTTCATTCCGGCCGGTCCCAGCGGTTCCCCGCTGCGCGGGCTGATCAATGTGCTGCCCACCGGCCGCAACTTCTACTCGGTCGACCCGAAGGCGGTGCCGTCGCGGCTGGCCTGGGAAACCGGTCAGGCCATGGCGGATTCGCTGCTGGATCGCTACCGCGCCGACCATGGCGAATTCCCACGGTCGGTGGGGCTTTCGGTGTGGGGCACCTCGGCGATGCGCACCTCCGGCGACGATATCGCCGAGGTACTCGCCCTGCTCGGTGTCCGGCCGGTGTGGGATGAGGCGAGCCGTCGCGTGACGAACCTCGAGGTCATCTCGCTCGACGAACTGGCCCGGCCCCGCATCGATGTCACCGTGCGCATCAGTGGCTTCTTCCGCGACGCGTTTCCGCACGTACTCGCGCTGTTGGACGACGCGGTGCGGCTGGTCGCGGAGTTGGACGAGCCGCTGGAGTCGAATTATGTTCGCGCGCACGCGCAGGCCGACCTCGCCGAGCACGGCGATCGGCGCCGCGCCACCACGCGCATCTTCGGTTCCAAGCCGGGCACCTACGGCGCGGGCATCCTGCAACTGATCGACTCCAAGAGCTGGCGCACCGACGACGACCTCGCGCAGGTCTACACTGCGTGGGGCGGCTTCGCCTATGGCCGTGACCTCGACGGCGCCCCCGCCGCCGACGATATGCGCACTGCGTACCGACGAATCACGGTGGCAGCCAAGAACACCGACACCCGTGAACACGATATCGCCGATTCCGACGACTACTTCCAGTATCACGGCGGCATGGTCGCCACCGTACGCGCGCTGACCGGCAAGAATCCGGAGGCATACATCGGTGACAGCACGCGGCCGGACGCGGTCCGCACCCGCACTCTCTCGGAGGAGACTTCCCGTGTCTTCCGCGCCCGCGTGATCAATCCACGCTGGCTGGAAGCAATGCGCAGGCACGGATACAAGGGCGCTTTCGAAATGGCAGCGACCGTAGACTATCTCTTCGGATACGATGCCACCACGAATGTGGTCGCCGACTGGATGTACGAAAAGCTCGCGGAGAGTTACGTTTTCGACGATGTGAACCGCAAGTTTATGGAGCAGTCGAACCCGTGGGCGCTGCACGGGATTGCCGAACGTCTGCTCGAGGCCGCCGAACGTGACCTGTGGGAGCAGCCCGAACAGGCCACGCTCGACCGGCTGCGTCAGGTCTACCTGGAAACCGAGGGCGAACTCGAATAGCGCCGGGTCGGCGATCGGTGCGGGTTCCGACCCGCACCGATCGGTCACCGAAGTGAAATCTGAATCGTCATGAAAATCAACCCCCAAATACTTGGTAGTCGAATTATGTGATCTTGCACAGCAATTGAGATTTCTCATTCTTGCGACAGCTGTCATGTCAAGAGCGCATGATTATTAGTGTTCCGTGGCCGTTTCCGGGGAAACGCCAATCGCGGCAGAATGATTGGAAACACTTATGATTATCAGGAAATTGGTGGCGACTGCGATCATGGCAATCGCCGCGAGCGGTATTGCGGCCGTGACCGCACACGGTGAGGCGGGGCTGGCCGGACCGAGTGTCAACGGGGTGGACGGGCCGATCGCCTACACCGCGGCACTCGCGCCTGATCACTCCAGTGCCACAGTCACATTGGCCTCCGGGAAGTTCTCCCTGACGCCCGACGCGGTGACCGTGCTGGCGGATGACGGCGCAGTGGTCGGTGCGATCCCGACGACCATGCGGATGCAGACCGGTCAGGCACTCGAAGTCACGCCGGTGCTCAACACCGAGAGCGACGAGTTGACCCTGACGCCGGTCGGCGGACCTGCCCCCGGCGTCGTCAACTCGCCGGAATCCATTGCGCTGCAGGCCATCGGTGACGCCGGGACCACGGTCGCGGGCGTACTGATCGGCTGCGCAATCGGTGTGCTCATCGGTGTGTGGTTCATTCTCGTCGGCGCGATAGTCGGCTGCGTCATCGGCGGAATTATCGGCGGTGTCGCCGGCGCGAACCAATAGCGGGCGCGGGCAGGGAAAGATCAACTCGGTATTCGTCCGGGCTCGCTTTGCGTAACGGGTCCGGTCGAATCCGCATCGGCCCGCTATTTCGGAATAGGCGCTTTTCATAATTCTATGGGTACGTCGGGGAGCGTATGCGGAAACTGTGATCGCAGACGGATGTAGCTACTCGCGCGAGGACCTACGGTATGTCCTATGACTTGGAATGACATCGGTGCGAGCAAGTACGCGCGACTGACCACCTTCAAAAAGGACGGCACCCCGGTCGGGACTCCGGTCTGGGTCGCGCCCGACGGTGACCGGATCGTCGTGTGGACCAACCCGAAAACCTGGAAGGTCAAGCGGTTGCGTCGCAATCAGGACGTCACACTGCAGGTCTGCGACAACCGGGGGCGTACCGGCGGTGGTGAGATCATCGCCGGCACGGGCGAGGTCCTCGGCGCCGATGGCACCGAGCGTGTGCGTGATCTCGTCGCCCGCAAGTACGGAATCATCGGCATGCTCGCCATTCGCGGGCACAAGCTGTTCAGGGGCGCGGATGGTTCCATCGGTATCGCGATTACGCCGAAGCCGGGTAGTGATCCGGCGTAGCGGGAACCCGCCCGCTACGCCGATTCGGCGAGGCTCGTCGAGCGCCAAGCATCGGCGAGTTCCTCGAGCGGGATGTCCAGTACCGCGCAGAGGGAGACGATGGTGCCGAAGGCCGGCGTCGGCAGGCGGCCGGTTTCGATCTTGCGCAGCGTCTCCGGCGAAATGCCCGCCGCGACAGCGGTTTCAGTGAGGTCGCGATCGGCGCGGGCGGCGCGCAGGCGAACGCCGAGGCGGCGACCCGCCTCGAGCTGGGCGGCGGTCAGGGGGAGACGAACCATGGCTCCAAGACTATGGTCGGTATTTAAATACCGCAAGCATGTGTCCGGACCTGCGAGTTGGTATTAAAATACCAGGCAAGCTACTGTGGTATTAAAATACCGATTGGAGCCGATGATGGTGGAACTGAAGACCCCGGACGAGATCGCCCGGATGCGGGTGACGGGGGAGTTCGTTGCGGGGGTCCTGGCCGAGTTGCGCCAGCGCGCGCAGGTCGGCGTGAACCTGCTCGAACTGGAAGCGATTGTGCGGGAACGGATTCGGCAGCGCGGTGCGGTGTCGTGCTATGTGGATTACGCCCCGTCGTTCGGGCGCGGCCCTTTTCGTAACACCGTGTGCCTGTCGGTGAATGATGCAGTGCTGCACGGACTTCCATTCGACTACGCATTGCGCGATAGCGATCTGCTTACCATCGATCTAGCCGTCGGGATCGACGGATGGGCGGCGGATTCCGCGATCAGCGTGATTGTCGGCAACCCTCAGCCGCAGGATGTGCAGCTGGTGCGCGCCACTGAGGAGGCATTGGCGGCGGCCATCGAGGTGGCGGTGCCGGGCAAGCGGATCGGAGATATCTCCGCTGCCATCGCGGAGGTTGCGGGCGCCTACGGCTATCCGGTGAATACGGAATTCGGCGGGCATGGGATCGGTCGCACCATGCACGAAGACCTGCATATACCCAATGTGGGCCGGGCCGGGCGCGGCTACCGGCTGCGGCCGGGGCTTACCATCGCCATCGAACCGTGGTTCGCCCGCACTACCGATCGCATATTCACCGACGCGGACGGCTGGACTATCCGGTCGGCCGATGGTTCCCGTACCGCGCATTCCGAACATACGGTCGCGATTACCGAGGACGGACCGCAGGTGCTGACCCTGGTCGGGTAAGAAGGCGAACGGCATCCGGGGCGGCGTCCGAGTGCCCTTCCGGGCTCCGGTGGCGAACGTTTCCGGTCCGCCTTCGAGTCTCGGTCGAACAGATGCGGCGCTCGGCGTGATCGGGCAATCAGTCGGCCAGGTCGGCCGCCGCACGCAATTCGCCTTCGACCGCAGAGCGTTCCGCCTCCGTCAGCCGCATCGCCCTGAGCTCGGTGCGCAGCGTATCGCTGCGGGCGGGATCGTCGGCGGCGATGGCTAATTCAATCAGAGCGGCCAGCGCCATGGCCTTGTCGAGTCGCGGTGCTTCGGCACCGAAGCGGCCGAGTCCGACCTCCAGTACGCGGATCGCCGTCGCGTCGTCATTCTTGAAATCGCGCAAGATTCGCGCATTGTCCAAAACCCTTGCCAGGCCCGCGAGTTCGCGGGAGCCGCCGTACTCGATATCCTTGGGCTCGTCGCGCTGGATGTAGATCACCGAGTTGCCGACCGGGTCGACGACGGTGAATCTGCTTTGACCCGGCCGAAATCGGGTGATTCGGGGGTATCCCTTGGCTGGGACTTTGCCGTAGTGGGTACGCAACGCTTCGGTGAAGGCGTGGTGTCTGGCGGCCACATCGTCGAGCATGACCAGGCAGATGACCGACTCGGCGGGCAGTTCGGTGCCCCTGGGTTCGGCCCCGAAGTGCAGCGCGCAACCGTTGCCCTCCACCGCGCCGTACACATAGGGCCGGGTCTGCTCGTAGGTGACGGCATATCCCAGCGTCCGATAGAAGTCCAGGGTGTTCTTCAGATCGCCACCCCACAGCACCGGGACTGCCGTATCGCCCATCGTAACCCTCCATACGCTGTGGTAATCGAGTTTGACTACCGCAGATTAGGCGCTCACAACTGACGCACGAGCGAACTCGCCGCCATCGGTGCCGAGGGCAGCGAACAGGGACCGGGGCGCACCCTGTCCGAGGTGACCGAGGCGGGCGAACACGAGTTCCGCGTGCTCATAGATGAGGCGTTGATCAGCCGATGGACTGCTGGAACGCCTCGACGCGGGCGAGTACCGAATGCTCGACCAACGCCCGCCCGGCCAACCGAATACGCTGCGCTGATGACGAATACACTCGGCGCCGTCGGCAAGGCCGATTACGTTCTGTTGACCACATTCCGTAAGGACGGCACCCCCGTCGGCACCGCCGTGTGGGCGGCGCCCGACGACGGCAAATTGTACGTGTGGACCGTCACCGACAGCTGGAAGGTCAAGCGGCTGCGCCGCAATCCAGCGGTGACCGTACAACCGTGCAACGCGAGCGGGAAACCGCATGGCGATGTCATCGAGGGGACCGGCCGAATCCTCGATGCGGACGGCACCGAGCGCGTGCGCAAGCTGCTCAAACGTAAGTACTGGCTGCTCGGCCCGCTGGTGATCCTCGGCAGCAATCTGCGGCGCGGCAAGTCCGGCACCATCGGCATCGAGATCACACCGAACTGAACGAGTTTCGGCCGCGCGGCCGGACAGTCAGGCGGGCTGTCGTAAATTGCCGATGACGGCCAGGCCGCGCGATCGGGTCGATACCGCCGCGGATGTCACCGGTCGCCTACATGTGGGCGATGCCGACGCGAATGTGGTCGATCGAGTGTGCGGCTCGTATCCGCGATCGTCATGAAGGAGACAACTTTGGATGCGCGAAATGTACTGGTCACGGGGGCGACCGGCAAGACTGGCAGCAGAGTCGCCGCGGGGCTGCGGCAGCGTGGCAGCACCGTGCGCGCGGCGTCGAGGGCGGCCGAGCCGCCGTTCGACTGGGGCGACCGATCCACCTGGGCGGCAGCACTGACGGATGTCGATGCGGTCTATCTCGCGACACCGATCACCGCACAGGTGCGCGCCGGTGAACAGGGCGAAGTCGGATTCGGTGCGGCGGCGGTCGCCGAATTCGTCGAACTTGCGGTCTCGCGCGGAGTGCGGCGACTGGTGCTGCTGTCGGGACGCAGCGCCCGCGCCCAGCCGGTACACCCGCACATGGTGGCGCTGGAGCAGCCGGTGCGGAATTCCGGTGTGGAGTGGACGATTCTGAGTCCGGGTGTGTTCCATCAGAATTTCCTTACCGGTCCGTTGCGCGACGGCATCATGGCGGGCCGTGTCGAACGCGTGGAGGCGGATCTCGACCCGGTCCTCGACTTCACCGATGTCACCGACATCGCCGATGTCGCGGTCGAGGTGTTGACCACCCCTGGCCACGGCGGCGCCGTCTACGAACTGTCCGGCCCCCGCGCACTCAGTCACCGCGAGGCGGTCGGCATCATTGGCCGAACTTTGGGCCGGGACATCTCCTACGAGCGAATCACCTTGGACGAGTGGGTAGTTCGGGCTCGCGAACGTGGCCTCGGGAATGAGTCGATCGAATTCTTGACCGTATCCGTCCGGGGGCACGCGGGCGGCGCGTATTCGACTCCCTTCGACGGCATCCAGCGGGTCCTCGGCCGTGCGCCCCGGTCCTTCGAATCATTCGTCCGTGAGGCCGTCGCCACCGGCGCCTGGGCGTCTCGACCGGCTATGTCGCCTGGCTGACCGAGGACATGTGGAAATCGGGGATTCGCAGCGGCGGCATCGCGGTGCGGGTGAACCAGTCCTTCCATTCGCGCGGCAGCGTCGTTTCGGTGGCACCCGCCTCGGTGACTCGGCGCAGCACGTCGATCGGGCTCTCATTGAAGCGGAAGTTATTGACCGCGGCGGTGACCTGACCGTTCTCGACGAGGTAGACGCCGTCGCGAGTGAGGCCGGTCAGCAGCAGGGTGGCCGGGTCGACCTCACGGATGTACCAGAGGGTGGTGAGCAGCAGGCCGCGCTCGGTGCGGGCGATCATGTCGTCCAGGGTGGCCCCGGATCCGCCGGTGAGTAGGAGGTTGCCGGCGGGAAGCGTTGCGGTGGCATCGAATTCGGCCGCGGTCGCGCGGGGATAGACGAGCGATTCGATGACGCCCTCACGCAACCAGTCGACCCGCCGGGCGGGTAGACCGTTATCGAAGATCGATAGCGTCTCGGATGAGGATGCGGTAGCGACGAACGGACGGTATTCGAGGCCCTCGGCGCCGGGGTCGGAATACAGCGTCAGCGCAATGTCGTTGAGCCGCTCGCCGACTCGCGTTCCGCCGGCGCGGGCGAAGGCGGTGTGACCCTCCTGTGCGCCGCGGCCCTCCATCGACCAGGCCATGTAAATCATCAGGTCGGCGACGGCCGAGGGCGGCAGTAGCGTTTCGTAGCGGCCCGCGGGCAGGTCGACGCGCCGTTTCGACCAGTCGAGCCGTCGAGACAGCTCGCGCAGCAGAGCGGGAATATCGACGTCGGTGAAATCAGCGGTGCCGACACCGACCCAGGCACTGGCCAGATCGGCGCCCTCGCCACGCTTCCCATTGATCTCGACCGAACCGGTCGGCTGTACGAATCGTCGTCGAATGCCGGTCGAGGTGCCCAGCCAGGTGGTGTGGATCTGGTGGTGGGCGAAACCATAGAGCCGGTCGGCGCCATCGAAGCCCACGGACAGATCGGAAGCCAGATCGGTGAAGACCTCGATGCCGGTGCTGCCCGGTGCGGCGGCCCAATCATCGGCCGTGCCCGTGTCCGGTGTCAGCAACGGCATCGCGTCCTTGGCGGGTGCGGCGGTGCGCGCCGCATCCTCGCTGGCGCGAACGAGCGCTTCGATGTCCTCAGAGGCGACGCTGGTCGAACTGACGCTGCCGACTCGCGCCGAATTCGGGCCATCGCGGAAGATCGAGGCCACCGCCCAGTTGCGCGAGACCGACGAGCCATTGGTGGTCATCGAATTGCCCGCCCAGCGTAGCGACGCCTCGTGCACGTCGGTGACGATCACGATCGCCTCATCCGCATGCGAGAGCGCCAGAGCCTGTTCGACGACCGCGCCCGCAGGCAACAGACCGGTTCCGATCACTGCCCCGCCTCCGTCCGGGTGTTCAGGATATTGATGCCGCGCACCAGGATCGACGGGCAGCCGTGACTGACCGCGGCGACCTGACCCGGTTGCGCCTTACCGCAATTGAAGGCACCACCGAGCCGCCAGGTGGACGGTCCGCCGATTGCCTCCATCGAGCCCCAGAAGTCTGTTGTGGTGGCCTGATAGGCGACATCGCGCAGCTGCCCATCGAGCTTGCCATTGCGAATGCGGAAGAACCGCTGTCCGGTGAACTGGAAGTTGTAGCGCTGCATGTCGATCGACCACGACTTGTCGCCGACGATGTAGATGCCGTCGGAGACCCGGCCGATGAGTTCTTCGGTGCTGGTGTCGTGCTCGGGATCGGGCTGCAATGACACATTGGCCATCCGCTGGATCGGGACGTGATGCGCGGAGTCCGCGTAGGAGCAGCCGTTGGAGCGCTCCAGCCCGAGGCGCGGGGCGAACACGCGGTCGAGCTGGTACCCGACGAGGGTGCCCTCGCGCACCAGATCCCAGCGCTGTCCGGCGACGCCCTCGTCGTCGTAACCGACGCTGGCCAGTCCGTGCTCCTGAGTGCGGTCGCCGGTGACGTGCATGATCGGCGTACCGTATTTCAGCGTGCCCAGCTGGTCCGGTGTCGCGAACGAGGTACCCGCGTAAGCGGATTCGTATCCGATGGCCCGGTCGTATTCGGTGGCGTGGCCGATGGATTCGTGAATGGTCAGCCACAGGTTGGTCGGATCGATGACCAGATCGGTCGGCCCGGCCTGCACACTCGGTGCCTTCACCTTCTCGGCCAACCAGCCCGGGATCTGCGAGAGTTCGCCACTCCAGTCCCAGATTCCGTCCACACCGGTGACGTATTCCCAGCCGCGACCGGCCGGCGCGGCGAGGGTGCGCATCGTTTCGAAAACGCCCGCCGCGGAATCGACCGTGATCGCCTCCAGCTGCGGATGCAGTCGCACTCGCTGCTGGGTGATCGTCGAACCGGCGGTGTCGGCGTAGAAGGTTTGTTCCTTCACCTGCAGCACCGACGCACTCACATGGTCGACACCGTCGGCGCTGGACAGTCGCTCCGAGTAGTCCTGCAGCAGTGCGACCTTGTCGCTCGTCGGCACCGCGAACGGATCGAGGTCGTAGGGCGACACCCAGCGCGCGTCGTCATAGCGTGGTTCGGCCGCGAGTTCGACACGCTCGCGGTTGAGTCCGCGCAGCGTGGTCGCCACCGTCACCGCTCGGCGCGCTACCTCGGCCGCCGCGTCCGTGGTGAGTGCCGCGTGCGAGGCGAAACCCCAGGTGCCATCGACGATCACGCGCACCGCGAAGCCGAGGTCGGTCGAATTGTCGATCGCCTCCACCCGGCCGTCACGCAAGGTGATCGACTGCGTGACGAGCCGATGCACGCGCAGGTCCGCATGCTCGGCGCCTGCGGCTTTCGCCGCGGACAAGGCGGCGTCGGCCAGCATGTGAAGTGGTAGCGCAACGAACTCGGCGTCCACGTCTTTGGAAGTCGCGATGCTCACCGCACCAACCTAGCCGCTCGGTCCGACAAACACATCCGACACCGCGAACGCATCCGCCGCAACTATGCACCGAATGCAAAATGGCACGAACTGCGCTGCGGCACAGACTGCTTCGCGCAGCCCGATCCGCCGACAGGCAGCCCGAGCACCAATGCCGCTGGTGCACCTACGAACCGGCTTGCCTCGACTGGAGGCATGCCGCGGACACGCAGCGCCGCACGTGCTGCCGGAGAAACAGCGCCGGGTGGCGTAGCCTGCCCGCGTGCCGCCATCCGCCCTCCGCGATCGCAAACGAGAACGAACCCGCCGCGCCATCCTCGAGGCAGCCGTCGAACTTTTCGAGGAAAGAGGCTACGAGGAAGCGACGGTGGCCGATATCGCCGCCACTGCCGAAGTCGGTACCCGGACGTTCTTCAATTACTTCGCCAGCAAAGAAGAACTGCTGTTCCCGGAACAGGATGAACGGGTCCGGGCAGCGGTGGTTGCCATCGCGAGCCGCCGCCCCGGCGAACGTCCGGTGGAGGTGTTGTTGCGCGCGCTGCGCGCGGCGGGCGACAACCCGGGCGAACATCTCATCGATGATCTCAGCGCCAGGATTGCCGCGCTGCGCGCACAGGTGTCGCGGATTGTGCCCGCGGTCAGTGGCCGGGCCGCGCACGCACAACTGATCGCGCAACGCGAGATCGCCAAGCAACTGCACGCTGCCTTCCCGGGCGAGTTGGATGAGGTCGGCGCCGCCGCGCTGGTCGGCGCGGTCGTCGGCGCGGTGTCCGGTGCGCTCACCGTGTTGTTCCAGAGCCCGCAAGCGGGGATCGAGGACGGCGAACGACTACAGCGACGTATCCACGAGACCACCTCGGCAGTGCTGCGCCCCTGGCTAGCCTCCAATGCCACCATGCACGTCGCGCCGGTCGGCTGAGATCGTCGGCCGGACGGCCGCGCTCACCCGAACTGCTGCCAGCCCAACCGGACCACCATCACGATCACCACCACCAACAGCACGATCCGTACGAACTCGGCCCCCTTGCGCAATGCCATTCGAGAACCGGCGATCGCGCCCGCCACATTGCAGACGGCCATGGCCGCGCCGAGCCCGAACATGATGTGACCGGTCACTCCGAAGAAGATCAGGGCGCCGAAATTCGATCCGCAATTGATCACCTTCGCCATCGCCGCGGCCCGTACGAATTCGGTACCGAGCAGTGTGGCGAAGGTGATGATCAGAAAGGTTCCGGTGCCGGGACCGAGCAGACCGTCGTAAGCGCCGACGAGTCCGGCCGCCAGCGCGACAACCAGGATGAACTTGCGGCGTGACGGCGGATGGGTGGCGATGGTCACACCGATCGTGGGGCGCAGCGTGACGAACGCCGCTACCCCGACCAACACCACCATGACGATCGGAATGAACAGGTCGCGGTCGATGAGTGAGACCGCCGCCGCGCCGGCCGAGGCGGTCACCGCCGCGATGCCCGCCGCGGGCAACAGCACTCGCCACTGCATGGGCACCTTTCTGGCGAAGGTGGCCACCGAGGCACCCGTACCCGCGACTGCCGCGAATTTGTTTGTGCCGAGCGCGGTTTGCGGCGCGATGCCCGGCGAAACCAGAAACAGCGTAGGCAGAATGATCAGTCCGCCACCGCCGACCACCGCGTCCACCCAACCCGCCGCGGACGCGGCCACCAACAGGGCCGCCCAATCTGCGAAATCCACCCGACAAGACAACCAGACCGGCGCGTACTCGATTGTCGTCGCCTGTCCGACCGCTAACCCGGTGAGCGGGCCGACACGCGAGTGGGCTGCACAGCCTCGCCGGCGACGGACCTAGGCTGACATCCGTGCGCCGATTCAGTTTGTGGCTTCGTGACAGGCCGATTGTCGCGGATACGGCGCTGGCACTGGCGCTACTGGTCCTCGAACTGCTCGGCGCGGGAAGCTCCGACCACAAGCTGACCTACCTGACGATCGGCGTGCTGCTTCCGGTGCCGGTCGCCTTCCGGCGACGCCACCCACGGGCGATGGCAGTAGCCATGCTGGCGCTCTCGGTCACCTCGACGATGGTCAGCTACCTGTCCAACGACAAGGCCGACCACATCGCGCTGTTCGGGCTCGGCATCATGCTCTACACGCTGGTCGCCTATGTCGGCCGCCAGGATGGACTGTGGTTCGCCATCGGTCTCGTAGTGGACAGCACCACATCATTCCTACTGATAGGCCCGCCCTCCGGTGGCGATGCGCTGTTCACTGCGATGTTCTTTCTGCTGTGCTGGACGCTCGCCGAGTTCATCGGCGCGCGCCACGCCTACGACACCGAGGTCGCGGCGCGGCTCGCGGTCGCGGATTTCGACAGGGAACGCCGCGCGCACGACGCGGTGTCATTCGAACGCACCCGTATCGCTCGCGAACTCCACGACGTGGTCGCGCACGCGGTGAGTGTGATCATTGTGCAGGCCGACGGCGCGAAATACACCCTGCGCCGCGATCCCGACGCCGCCGAACAGGCACTCGCGACCATCGCGAGCACCGGCCGGGAGGCGCTGCGCGAACTGCGCCGGACCGTCGCGCTGCTGCGCATCGAACCCACCCTCGAACAAGTGCCGCAGCACGGGACCGCGGGCATCGCCAAGCTCGTCGACATGATGCGAGGCACCGGCCTTGCCGCCGAACTCGAGCTGACCGGTGAACTCGATACGATCGCACCGGAGGTCAGTCTCGGCGTGCACCGCATCGTGCAGGAATCGCTCACCAATACCCTGCGGCACGCGGGCGCCCAACCGAAGGCGTGGGTCCGGGTCCTGCGCCGCGACGCGGACGTACTCGTCGAGGTCACCGACTCCGGCGGTGTCCCCATGCAAGCGCAAACCGCGACCCCGATCAAGGGCGGTGGCATGGGCCTGGCCGGGATGCGCGAACGCATCGCCGTGCTCGGCGGCACTCTCGAAACCGGCCGCACCCCCGACGGCGCTTGGCGCGTTCACGCCACCATTCCGCTGAATCCGGACGGTGAGTTCTGAGCATCTCCTACGGGAATCATCGAGTGGCGCAGACGCTTTCGCCTTTCTGGAGGTAGTCGCATGGTGTCGGCTGCCCCGCTGTGCCCGGACGGTTTCGCAAGTCGGTCGGCCGGAGACGATAGATTTACGGCGTGCCGATCACCGTGCTCGTTGTCGATGACCAGGAACTCATGCGCATGGGACTGAAGATGGTGCTGGGTGCACATCCCGATATCGAAGTGATCGGGGAGGCCGAGAACGGGGCGCTCGCGGTGTCGCGGGCCAGGGAATTGCGGCCCGACGTCGTGCTGATGGACATTCGAATGCCGGTCGTGGACGGTGTCACGGCCACCGGTCGGATCGTGGACGCGGGAGACGGCTGCCGGGTTCTGGTGATGACGACCTTCGATCTCGACGAACACGCCCTGGGTGCATTGCGGGCCGGAGCCAGTGGATTCCTGTTGAAGGACACGCCGCCGGAGGATCTGATCTCCGCCATTCGCAGCGTCGCGGCCGGTGACGCGGTGGTTTCACCCAAGGTGACCAAACGGCTGTTGGATCGACTCATCGCCGACGACCCAGGCGGTATGCGCGACCCTGGCGTGCTCGATGTGCTGACCGCCAGGGAACGCGAAGTGCTCGAACATATCGCGGCGGGTCGTTCCAACGCGGAGATCGCCGAACAGCTGTATCTCTCGGAGGCGACCGTCAAGACGCACGTGGGACGGGTGCTGACGAAACTCGGTCTGCGCGACCGGGTTCAAGCGGTGGTACTCGCCTATGAGACAGGTTTGGTTCGCCCCGGCGGGTGAGCGCGGGGAGATCTCAGCGAGCTATCAGGTGCGTTCAGGAGAAAAAACAGTACTTCGGGCGTTGGAAGGGTAGATCGTCCGAAAGGATCGCCATGCCCGCCGTACTGTTCGTGCTCTACGTCATCGTCGAGATCGCCGCGCTCGTTGGCGTCGGCCACCTTATCGGGGTCATCCCCACTATCCTGTTGCTGATCGCCGGATCGGCCGCGGGCATGCTGATGATCGGCGCGCAGGGCAGGCGCGTGTTCGAGCAGTTCCGCCGCGCGGGTCGCGGTGAGATCGCGCCGGGCACCGCGGTCGCCGAGGGCGCCCTCGTCGCGACGGGCGGCGTGCTGATGTTCGTTCCTGGCCTGGTCACCTCGTTGTTCGGCCTGCTCCTGCTGCTGCCGCCCACTCGCTTCCTGATCCGTCCGCTGGTTACCGCTTTCGCCGCCCGCCGATTCGGCAGCATCGTCGATGCGGTGCCCTACCATGGCGTGATCATCGACGGTGACGATGTGGTCGATGGTGTCGTGGTCAACGAGTGGTACGACGACGGCAGGACCAACACCCGCCCCGCGATCGGCCACAACTAACCCTCTGCCGAACCGGAGCTATCCGGCAAATCACACCGATTGTCGCGCACCGGTTTCGCATGATCGTCGGAGGGGTAATGTTGCCGGATGGGCACCGAAGAGCTCACTATCACAGTGAGCGAGGAGCTGGCCGCGGTTGTCAGGCGCGCGGCAACGGCTGCGGGACAATCGATTTCCGGTTTCACGGCCGCCGCGCTGCGGCTGGAACTGATCGCTGTCGAGGCGGGCATGCGTGCCACGCCGAGTCGTCGATCGGGTGGGGTATCACCGGAGTACGCGGATGTGATGGCGGTGCTCGCGCTGCCCCCGGACGCGGTGCTGAAAGGCTGACCCGCCACATACGGCAGACTGGTGACCCGTGAGTACCCAGTTGCTGATCGGCGGTCGTTTCTACAGTTCCAGTTCACCCGACGCGACAGCGATGGCGGTGACCGACGGGACCGTGGTGTGGCTGGGCGCCGAGCAACCGGGACGAGCACTGCATCCCGATGCGGAGATGATCGACCTGGACGGCGCATTCGTGGCGCCCGCATTCGTGGACCCGCACGTACACGTCACGGCGTTGGGATTGCAGCTGACCGGGCTGGACCTGTCGGCGGCTCGATCACCGGCTCACTGCATGGAGTTGCTGCGCGACCACGCCGTGGCGAACCCAGTTGGCGCGATCATCGGCGACGGCTGGGACGAAACCCGATGGACCGATGCCCGCCCGCCGACGATCGACGAGATCGACGCCGCGGCCGGAGCCGGTCGGCCGGTGTATCTGTCCCGGGTGGACGCACACTCGGCGGTGGTGTCGACCGCCCTCCTGCAGGCGGTGCCCGGGGTGACAGACACCACCGGGTTTACTCGCGGCGAACCGCTGCGAGCCGCCGCCCATCACCTCGTTCGAACCGCCGCGCTCGCGGGACTCGGCCGCGCACAACGTGATCGGGCCCGCCAGGCCGCGCTCGACGCCGCGGCCGCGCGCGGAATCGCCGCCGTGCACGAATGCGCGGGACCGGAAATCGCGGGGCGCGCCGATCTCTCCGAACTCCTCGAGTTCGAGCACGGCGTCGAGGTGCGGGCCTACTGGGGTGAAGCGGTTCGCACCGCCGCCGAGGCGCGGGCGCTGGTCGGCGAACTCGGTGTACACGGACTCGGCGGCGACCTCTTCGTCGACGGTTCGTTCGGGTCACACACCGCCTGGCTGCGTGACCCGTACGCCGACTCCACCGGATCAGGGCTCGGTTACCTCGACTCCGATGCGATCGCCGCGCATCTTCGAGCGTGCACCGAGGCCGGAATACAGGCCGGTTTCCACGTCATCGGCGATGCCGCCATGGATGCTGTCGTCGCCGGTTTCGAGCGTGTGGTCGACGCGCTGGGCGGCCCGGCCGTAGCCTCGCGCGGACATCGTGTCGAACACGCGGAAATGATGGATGCCGAACAGATCGGCAAGCTCGGCAGCTGGGGTGTCATCGCCAGTGTGCAACCCGGATTCGACGCGGCGTGGGGTGGCCGCGACGGCATGTACGCGACGCGCCTCGGTGCCGAGCGTGCGGCGACTCTGAACCCGTTCGCCGCTATGGCCGCCGCGGGCATCGCGCTGGCCATCGGGTCGGACGCACCGGTCACCGCGCTCGATCCCTGGGCCACGATCCGTGCCGCCACCAACCATCGGACCCCCGGGAATGGGCTGTCCCCGCGCGCCGCCTTCGCCGCCGCGACCCGAGGCGCGTGGCGAGCGGGTGGTGTCCGCGACGGAATCGCGGGCACGCTGGTTCCCGGCGCTCCCGCCTCTTACGCGGTATGGGACGCGGCGGAACTCGTCGTCGCCGCGGCCGCCGATTCGGTGCAGCGCTGGTCCACCGACCCCCGCTCGCGTGTGCCTGGATTGCCTCCGCTCGGTCCCGACGCGACCTTGCCGACCTGTCTGCGCACCGTGCACCGCGGAGTCACCATTCATGAAGCGTGAATCGGGTGCGGCAATGTCGCGGCGGGACTTCGGCGGTATCGACCGGTGTGCCTGTCCAGAGCTTCGATCGCGTGGCGTGCGCCGCGCTGCGGCGTCCGCTGACACGGAAGTAGGCGATCACCGATGAGCCGCGAGCGGGTCGCCGCAGGCCGGGGTGGTGGGCTGAGAAGGGTCTTCGGCAGATATCCGGCGCTTTCGCGGGCGTTGTCGGCGATAGTCGCCGGAGTGCTGTTGTTCGGCAGCTTCCCGCCGCGCCCATGGTGGTTCCTGGCTCCGATCGGCATCGCCGTCCTCACGCTGACCGTGCGGGGAGCCAACAGACTGCGCGGCGGGTTCGGGTACGGATTCCTTGCGGGGCTGGGATTCTTTGTGCCGCTGCTGCCATGGACCGGGATCTACGTGGGACCCGTGCCATGGCTGGCTTTGTCGACGACGTGTGCGGTGTATGTCGGACTCTTCGGTCTGCTGGTCCGGCTGCTGTGCTCGCTGCCCGTATGGCCGCTGTGGGTGGCGCTGGCATGGACGACGACGGAATGGATCCGCTCCAGCTTCCCGTTCGGCGGATTTCCCTGGGGGCGTTTGGCGTTCGGTCAGGCAGACGGGTGGTACCTGCCACTCGCCATGGTCGGCGGGACGCCCTTGATCGGATTCGCGGTCGCGTTGACCGGGGCCGCCGCGGCCGCGGCGGTGCTGCGTGTGATGTCGCGGACGTCCGCTGGATCCGGCGACTCGACCACGATGTCGGACAACGAACCCGAGTCGAGCGCCGCTGTCGCGACGGCGGCTGGTTCACGGACTTCCCGTCTAGGAACTGCCGCTCTGGCAGTAACTTTGGTGATCATGCCGTTGACCGGCCTGATCCTGCGATCCGCGCTGCCCGGTCCGGACGACGGTGACCGGATGGTCACCGTGGCCGCGATTCAGGGCAGCGTGCCGCGACTCGGCTTGGACTTCAATGCCCAGCGACGCGCGGTACTGGATAACCATGTCCGGCGGACCGAGGAGCTGGCCCACGCGGTCGCGCAGGGCGAGGTGCGTAAACCGGACATCGTGATCTGGCCGGAGAACTCGTCGGATATCGATCCACTGCGCAATGCCGATGCCGCCGCGCTCATTTCCCGGGCGTCGGAGCAGATCGGCGCGCCGATCCTGGTCGGAGCGGTGCTGGTGAATTCCGACCACACCACAACCAACTCGGTGATCGTGTGGAACGGTGCGGCCGGGCCGGGGGAGCGGCACGACAAGAAGATCATCCAGCCCTTCGGTGAGTACCTGCCGATGCGTAGTTTCTTCCGGCTGTTCTCCGATTACGCCGATCGCGCCGGATATTTCGTGCCGGGCTCCGGTAGTGGCGCGGTCCGCGCGGACGGCGCCGAGATCGGTGTCGCCACCTGCTACGAGGTCGCCTTCGATCGCGCCTTCCGCGATTCGATGCACGCGGGCGCCCAGCTGCTTGCCGTGCCGACCAACAACGCGACCTTCGGCGACAGCGAGATGACCTACCAGCAGCTGGCGATGTCCCGGGTGCGCGCCGTGGAGCACGGCCGTGCCCTCGTCGTCGCGGCGACCTCTGGCGTCAGCGCGATCATCGGCGCCGATGGAGCGGTGCAGCAGGAAACCACCAAGTTCGTGCCCGCCGCACTGGTTGCCGAACTCCCGCTGCGCAGTTCGACCACGCCCGCGACGCGATTCGGCCCCACACCGGAACTCCTCGCGGTCATTATGACCGTTGCCGCGGTCGTCGCCGCGATCCTGCGGCGCCGAACCCCACATGCCGAGACCACGCCGGATGACGGCGCCGTCGTCGATCAGCGGGTGGTCTGACCGCCCCTGCCGGGTGGTCCCACTGCGCGGTATCGGTGTCGTCTTTCCGGACCGCGCGTCGGTCGAAGCCCCCAACTCGCGAGATGTGTGCCGTTCGCCAACCTGTAGCTACTGATGGAAAAACCTCCGGTAAGTGTTCTCTAACTGGTAATTTGGTGTGTCCAGCGCCCAAAATGGCATGTTTGCGAATAGGTAGCTGTCGATTGTGACCTCTTGTCGATCACTGCGGATGTGAAACGAATCTGAACCGTCGGCCATCCGGGTGCTGCGATGCTCCGAATCTAACTGCGTGGATCACGGCCTACCAGCCGGCGTGCGAACGCCGACTGTGTCGGTGTTAGGGGAGTGCGTTAATAGCGGCAGGAATGGAGTGATTGATGAGTTCATTGGCCACCGATCGTGTAGCCCAATGTTCATCCGGCGAATACTCGGCACAACCCTTTGCACTCTCACCCGCGCAGACAGCTCTCTGGTACGCCCAGCGGATCCGCCCGGACGTGCCACTGACCATCGCTCAGTATGTCGAGATCCATGGTGATCTCGATGTCGGACGGCTGCTCTACTCGATCGAGCGTTTCGGTGCAGAGACACAGGTCGGGCACGTGCGCCTGGTCGAAATCGACGGTGTGCCACACCAGTTGGTCGATATCTCCTGGCGTCCGGGCTGGGCCAGGATCGATCTGCGCGAGGAAGCCGATCCGCGCGCGGCCGCGCTGCGCTGGATGAACGAGCACGCGAGTTCACCGATCGATCTGGAACGCGACCCGCTCACAACGAATGTGGTGCTGCGTACCGGTGATTCGGACTACATCTGGTACGCCCGAGCCCACCACATCGTCATCGATGGCTATGGCGCGATGAACGCGCTGACCCGCACCGCGGAGATCTACTCGGCGCTGGAGAACTTCACCGAGCCGGTCACCTCCCGCGCTACGCCGCTGGCGGAGATCTACGCCGACGAGTCGACTTACCGTGACTCCAACCGGTTCCGCACCGACCGCGAATACTGGCTCGAACAGCTCGACGGTGCAGGCGAGCCGATGACGCTGTCGAACAACACCATCACCAGCACCACACCCGAGACGGGCAGGCACATAGCGGCCGCAACGCTCGATGAACGGGCCGAGGCGGCGGTGGAGGCGGCGACCGAGGCCTGCGATACCCACAACTCCACCCTGTTCGTCGCCGCGCTCGCCGCCTACGTACGGTCGGTGACGGGCAACTCCGATGTGGTGCTCAGCCTTCCGGTCTCGGCCCGCACCACGGTGTCGCTGCGCCGCTCGGCGGGCGTGGTGTCGAATGTGGTGCCGATCCGCCTGAGCTTCGAAGCGGACACCACCGTCCGAGATGCCGTGCGCAGCGCGGAACTGCAGATCACGGGGGCGCTGCGGCATCAGCGTTACCGGCACGACGACATCCGGCGCGACTGCGGCTACTCCCGTGACGCTCGTGGCTTCTTCGGGCCAATGGTCAACATCATGCTGTTTCATACCGAGTTGAAGTTCGGCAGTCTGCTCGGCACGCTGCATGTGCTCTCGACCGGTCCGGTCGAGGATCTGTCGATCAACCTCTACAACGGCGACGGCAACAGTATCCACATCGACTTCGAAGCCAACCCGCAGCTCTACGCGGAATCCGAAGTGGCAGTGCATCATAGCCGTTTTCTCGACTTCCTGACCCGGTTCCTCGCCGCCGACCCGAGCACGCCGGCGCTGTCACTCGCGGCGATCACCGACGCCGAACGCGAATGCGTGCTGCGCGGATGGAACGACACCGCGACACCCGTCCAGGAAGGCACCCTCGCCGGCGCGTTCGCCGAACGCGCGGTCGCCGAACCGGATGCGGTGGCACTGGAATTCGGTGCCGAAACGCTGACCTACGGCGAGCTCGACGAGCGGGCCAACCGGCTGGCTCGGCTACTGATCGCCCGCGGCGCGGGACCCGAGAAGGCTGTCGCGCTGTGCATGCACCGCGGCGTCGAACTCGTCGTCGGCATATACGCGATCGTCAAGTCGGGGGCGGCCTACCTGCCGTTGGACCCGGACCATCCGGCCGAGCGGATCGAGGAGATCCTGCGGCAGGCCGAACCGGTGTGTGTGCTGGTCGCCGCGCGTGACGAGCTCACATTGCCGGCGCGGGCCGATCGGCTGGACATCGACGCTATCGAGCTTTCGGCTTACGACGGCCATCCGGTCACCGACACCGACCGGATCGTGCCGCTGCGCACCGACCATCTCGCCTACGTCATCTTCACCTCGGGTTCCACCGGGAAGCCGAAAGGTGTAGGCATCACGCACGCCGCGATCATCAACCGCTTGCGCTGGATGCAGCACGAGTATCCGCTCGACGGCACCGACGCGGTACTTCAGAAGACCCCCGCCACCTTCGATGTCTCGGTGTGGGAGTTCTTCTGGCCCTTGCAGATCGGCGCGCGACTGGTCATCGCGGCACCGGATGGGCATCGCGATCCGGGGTACCTGGCCGCGTTGATCGCCGAAAAAGCCGTCACCACCGCCCATTTCGTGCCGTCGATGCTCTCGGTCTTCGTCACCGCCGCCGATGTGCGTGGCTGCACCGGATTGCGTCGCGTCTTCTGTAGCGGTGAAGCACTGCCCCCGGCGACCGTCGGTGATTTCCAATCCGCGCTGCCCGGCACGCAACTGCACAACCTGTACGGGCCGACGGAGGCCGCGGTCGACGTGACCTACTGGACGTGCCCGGTCGATCCGGTCAGCGTTCCCATCGGTGCGCCGGTCTGGAATACCCAGACCTATGTGCTGGATTCGCGGCTGCACCCGGTCCCGCCGGGTGTGGCGGGGGAGTTGTACCTGGCCGGTGTGCAGTTGGCCCGCGGCTACCTCGGCCAGGCCAGGTTGACCGCGGATCGTTTCGTGGCCAATCCGTTCACGCCGGGCACTCGGATGTATCGCACCGGTGATCTCGCACGCTGGCAGGCCGACGGCCCCGCACGCGGGGTAGTGGAGTACCTGGGGCGCAGCGACTTCCAGGTGAAGATTCGCGGTCTGCGCATCGAATTGGGCGAGATCGAGGCGGCGTTGCTCGCAGACGAGCGGGTCGCGCGGGCGGTCTGCGTGGCGCACGCCGGCCGCACGGGCGACGAGCTGGTCGCCTACGTCGTCACGACGCCCGCGGCCGGTGCCGACGGTGACGCGACAGCCGTCGACAGTGCTGATCTGCTGGCCGTCCTGCGCGCCACCCTTCCCGACTACATGGTTCCGGCAGTGCTCATCCTGCTCGAGGAACTACCGCTCAGCGCGAACGGCAAGATCGACCGCAAGGCATTGCCCGCGCCCACCCTCGAACAGCGCCCGGGTGAGCGGAGTACTGTCGCGCCGGCCACCGAGGTGGAACGGGTGCTGGCGGGCATCTTCGCGGAAGTGCTCGACACCGCCGAAATCGGTGTGCAGGATAGCTTCTTCGATCTCGGCGGCAACTCGCTGATCGCCGCACGCGCGGTCGCTCGCATCAATGCCACCGTCGGCGCGGGACTCACCATCCGGGATCTGTTCGAGGCACCGACCATCGCCGCACTCGGCGAGCGATTCGCGATGCACGATGCCGACATGTCCTTCCCGAAACTGGTCCCGGTCGGGCGCCCCGCGCGGATTCCGCTGTCGCTGGCACAGCAACGGCTGTGGATTCTCAACCGATTCGCCGAGCATGCCGCCGCTTACAACATGCCGCTGGCGGTCGAGCTCGACGGTCCATTGGATGTGGCGGCATTACGCGCCGGACTCGTCGACGTGATCGAACGCCACGAAAGTCTGCGCACCACCTTCCCGGACTCCCCCGACGGGCCGTGCCAGGTGGTGCACCCGGCGGCCGATATCCCGCTCACCCTCGACCCGATCGACGGTGACGGTGCCGACGTCGCCGCGCTCGCCGCCGAATTCGCCGGCTACGGCTTCGATCTGCGCAGCCAGGCACCGATCCGGGTCGCGCTGTGGAACACAGGACCGGACCAACACGTCTTTCTCCTTGTGCTGCACCACATCTGTGGTGACGGTTGGTCGGTAGCCCCGCTGGCGCGTGACCTCATGACGGCGGTCACGTCACGTGCCGCCGGTGTCGCGCCGCAATGGACACCATTGCCCGTGCAGTACGCGGACTTCGCGCTGTGGCAGCGCGAATTGCTCGGCGACGAAGCCGATCCGGCCAGCGCACTGGCCCGCCAGCTCACCTACTGGCGTGCCGAACTGACCGCGATGCCGGACCAGCTCGACCTGCCGCTGGACCGGCCACGGCCGATCCGTCGGTCGACCACCGGAGGTCGGGTGCAGTTCACCGTCTCCGCCGAGACCCGCCGTGCCGCAGGCGAATTGGCGGCGGCCAGGGGCGTCAGCATGTTCATGGTGCTGCACGCCGCGCTGGCCACATTGCTGGCCAGGCTGTGCGCGACGACCGATGTCGCGGTAGGGACCCCGATCGCGGGGCGATCGGATCCGGCGCTCGACGAGTTGGTCGGCATGTTCGTCAATACGCTCGTGCTGCGCACCGAGGTCGACCCCGCCGCGGGCTTCGACCGGATGCTTGACGCGGTGCGCGAGACCGACCTGAATGCCTTCGCCAACGCCGACGTTCCGTTCGAACGGCTGGTCGAAGTCGTCAATCCGGAGCGTTCGACCGCGCGCCACCCGCTGTTCCAAGTGATGCTGTCCTACGACCGCGCGCCGGAGCTGCGTATCGATCTGCCGGGCGTGCGCGCGCACGTGCTGCCGATCGCCACCGACCTCGCCAAGTTCGATCTGCAACTCGAGGTGCACGACGACAGCGCCGATGGCACACTGTTCGCCGAATTCGGCTACGCCACCGATGTTTTCGATGAAAGCACCATCGAATCCATCGCCCGCAGGTTCGTGGCGGTGCTGAATGCGGTGGTGGCGGCTCCGAGCCTGCCGATCGGAGATCTGGAAATCCTGGACCGGCGCGAAGCCGGGAATCTGGTGCCGATCGCGGGTGCGCCGGGCTCACCCTCGATCAGCCTGGCTCGGCTGCTCACCGCCACCGCCGAGCGGGTGCCCGACGCGGTTGCGGTGCGCTACCTCGGCACCGACACCACCTATCGCGAGCTCGACGAAATGTCGAATCGCCTGGCGCGGGCACTGATCGAGCACGGTGCGGGCCCGGAAGTCGTGGTGGCGGTGGCGCTGCCACGCGGTCTCGACTCGATCGCCGCGGTATGGGCCGTCGCGAAAACCGGTGCCGCCTATGTGCCGATCGATCCGAGCTACCCGGTCGAGCGGATCGGGCACATGATCGACGATTCGGGGGCCGTGCTCGGTTTGACCGCTCCGGAGTGCCTCGCCGCCATGCCCGAACGGCCCGCCGTGCGCGGCAAACACCACAAGGCCTACGTCGACTGGCTGGTGCTCGGCTCCATGGAATTGGAATCCGAGTGCGCAGGCTACTCCACCGGTCCGATCACCGACGCACGCCGGCACCAGCCGATCCGAGTCAGCCATCCGGCGTACTTCATCTACACATCAGGGTCCACCGGAAAGCCGAAGGCCGTGATCGTCACGCACGCCGGGATCGCGTCGCTGGCCGATGAGCAGATGCACCTGTTCGGCATCACGGATTCGGCACGGACACTGCACTTCTCCTCACCGAGCTTCGACGCGTCGGTGCTGGAATTGCTGCTCGGTTTCGCGGCGGGCGCAACCATCGTGGTGGCTCCCGCGGGAATGTACGGCGGTACCGAGCTCGCCGCGCTGCTGCGCGACGAACGGGTCACCCACGCGTTCATCACGCCCGCGGCACTGGCGACCGTCCCGACCGCGGGTCTCAACGATCTCGAGGCGGTCATCGTCGGTGGCGAGGCATGCGGGCAAGAACTGGTCGACACCTGGTCGGCCGCGCACCGCATGCACAACATGTACGGACCGTCGGAGGCGACCGTCGCGGCCACCGCGTCCGGCCCGATGGCGGCCGGTCGTCCGGTCCCGCTCGGTCGTCCCGTGCGGGGGATGCGGCTGTTCGTCTTGGACGGACGGTTGAATCCGGTCCCGCCGGGCACTCCGGGTGAGCTGTATCTGTCCGGTCCCGGCGTCGCGCGCGGCTACCACGGCCGCTGCGGCCTGACCGCGCAACGCTTTCCGGCCAACCCGCACGGCAGGCGCGGCGAGCGGATGTACCGCACCGGCGACCTGGTGGTGGCCGACACATCGGGGCAACTGCGCTTCCTTGGACGGGCCGACGACCAGATCAAGATCCGCGGATTCCGCATCGAATTGAGCGAAATCGACCATGTGCTGCGCGCGCATCCGGGCGTGCAGTCTGCCCTCACCGTCGTGCATGTCGATGAACAGGGGCAGCCGCGCCTCGCGGCCTATCTGACCGTGGACGCGCCTGTCGAGGCCGCCGCTGTCACGGAAACCGCACGTCAGCGGCTGCCGGGATACATGGTTCCCGCCTCGGTGATCGTGCTGGAGGAAATGCCGGTCAGTCCGTCGGGCAAACTTGACCGAAAAGCATTGCCCGCACCGGTTTTCGCCGCCATCGGCGCGTCGCGGGCCCCACGGACCCCGACGGAAACGCGCGTCGCCGGTGTATTCGGCGATATCCTCGGTAACCCGGTCACCGGCGCCGAGGACAGCTTCTTCGACATCGGCGGTAACTCATTGCTGGCTACCCGGCTCGCTGCGGCCTTGCACGCCGAATTCGGCGTCGACCTGCCGGTACGGATGCTTTTCGAGGCGCCGACCGTCGCTGCGGTGGCCGAGCGGATTTCGGAAGCGCCCCGGACGCAACGGGTGGCGCTGGCTGTACACACCCCGCGTCCGGGACGCATTCCGCTGTCGCTGCCGCAGCAGCGACTGTGGTTCCTCAATCGATTCTCTCCCGAATCCAGCGCCTACAACATCGCATTCGTCATTCGAATCGAGGGTGATCCGGATATCGCGGCCCTGCGCGCGGCCCTCACCGACCTGGTGGACCGACACGAGGTGCTGCGCACGGTATTCCCGGAAGACAACACCGGCGCCCAGCAACTCGTGCTGCCGACCGCGCGGGCCCTTCAGATCGTCGAACCGGAAGCCATTGACGAGACGGGTGCCGAGCTCGCGCTCGGCGAGCTCGCCCGCCGTGGTTTCGATCTCACGAAGGACACCCCGCTGCGAATCACCTTGCTGCGCACCGGGCCACAGCGCTACCTGCTCGGCATTGTGGTGCACCACATTGCCGCCGACGGCTGGTCGCTCGGCCCGTTGACCAGGGACCTGGCCGTCGCGTACGCGGCACGACATCATGGCAGCGCACCCGGCTGGACACCACTTCCGGTGCAATACGCCGACTTCGGGCTGTGGCAGCGTGCCTGCCTCGGCGACGAATCCGACTCGCAGAGCGTCGCGAGCGCGCAACTCGAGTACTGGCGCACCGAGCTGGCGAACCTGCCCGATGAACTACCGCTGCCCTACGATCGGCCACGGCCGGCCGAGCCGACCCAGCAGGCGGGTGCGGTGGCGTTCACGGTGCCCGACCCGGTGCGGCAGGCGCTCGCGGAACTGGCGCGCGAACAGGGCGTCAGCATGTTCATGGTGTTGCGGTCGGCACTCGCCGTGCTGCTGCGGTTCGTCACCGGCGGCCGCGACATCGTGATCGGCACCCCGATCGCGGGCCGCACCGACACCAAGCTGGACGCGTTGGTCGGCATGTTCGTCAATACGATTGTGCTGCGCTCCGACGTCGACCCTGACAGCCCGTTCGCGGCGCTGCTTCGCGCGGACCGGGATTCCGAACTGGCCGCCATGGCACATTCCGATATTCCGTTCGAACGGGTCGTGGAGGAACTTGCCGCCAACGGCCGCACCAGCGGGCGCCACCCACTGTTCCAGGTGGCGTTGACGATCCAGGAGGGGCCGGTACCGGCGCTGGAGCTGCCCGGCCTAGCGCTGCAGGCGGAGGAACTGGATATCGCGCTGGCCAAGTTCGACCTGGAACTGCGGGTCGGACACGGCGACGCCGGACCGGGCGAACCCGGCCGCAGCTTCGAATTCGTTTTCGCCGCCGAACTTTTCGACGAGTCGACGGTTCAAGCACTGGCCGACCGATTCCTGCGGGTACTCGTCGCGATTACCGCCGATCCGCGAATCCCGGTGCGCGACATCGACGCCCGCACCGAGCACGAACGCCGTGCGTTGACACCGGCCGTGGGTATCGCGACCACTGCGCAATACACCCTCGCCGCCTACTTCGCCAGCACCGCGCAACGGCATTCGCAGCGAACCGCACTGCGCTCGCTCGCCGACGGCGGACGCCATGGCACGACCTCGCTCACCTACGGGGAGCTCGACCGACGCTCGAACAGATTGGCGCGCGCGCTGATCGGACGTGGTGTCGGCGCCGGTGATCGGGTCGCGCTCGGATTTCTCCGGTCCATCGATTCCGTGGTGACCGTGCTGGCCGTGGCCAAAACGGGTGCTGCGTTCGTACCTGTCGATCCGAAGTATCCGGCCGACCGAATCCAGCACATGCTGACCGATTCCGAATGCCGGGTGGGTGTCACATTATCCACTTACCTCGACCGTATCCGGGGTGGGTCCGCTGCCACCGATTGGCTGCGACTGGACGATCCCGCGCTGGTCGCGGAGTTGGCCGGGCTCGACGACGGCCCGATATCGGATTTGGATCGGCTGCGTCCAGTAGACCTCGCGGACCTCGCGTACCTGATCTACACGTCGGGTTCGACCGGAAAGCCCAAAGGGGTGGCCGTCACGCACAGCGGCCTGTCCAATTTCGGCGACGAGCTCCGCGACCGCCTCGGCGTCGACCAGGAATCGCGGACACTGTATTTCGCCTCGCCGAGCTTCGACGCCGCCGTCCTGGACCTGCTGCTAACGATCGGATCCGGCGCGGCGATGGTGATCTGCCCGCCCGACATCTTCGGCGGCGACGAACTCGCCGCACTGATGGACAGCGAACGCATCACCCACACCTTCATGACCCCGGCGGCGCTGGCCACCATCGATCGGGACCGCTGGGCGCTGCCGCACCTGCGCGCGCTGATGGTCGGTGGCGAAGCCTGCGGCTCCGATCTGGTGGCCCGTTGGGCGCCGGGACGGCGGCTGTACAACGTGTACGGGCCCACCGAAACCACGATCGTCATCACCATGGCGGGTCCGCTGGCCGTCGGCGAGCCGATCACCATCGGCACGCCGGTGCGTGGTGCGCGAGCGCTGGTACTCGACGAGCGGATGCGTCCGGTGCCGGTCGGTGTGCCGGGCGATCTGTATCTCGGTGGATTCGGTGTCGCGCGGGGTTATCTCGACCGGCTCGGGCTCACCGCGTCGCGGTTCGTGGCCGATCCATACGGCCCGGCGGGCTCCCGGATGTACCGCTCGGGTGACGTTGTCCGCTGGAGCAAGTCGGGCGAACTCGTCTACCTGGGGCGCAGTGACCATCAGGTGAAGGTTCGCGGGTTCCGCATCGAACTCGGCGAGATCACGACCGCGCTCGCGGACCACGAGGACGTGCGGTTCGCACACACTGAGGTCCGGCACATCGCGGGCGCCGATCGGATCGTCTCGTTCATCTTGCCCGCCGACGACACGGTGGGTGTGCGCACCGAGACGGTACGTGCTCATGTGGCACAACTGCTTCCGTCGCATATGGTCCCGGCGAGCATCACCGTCCTCGACCGGATCCCGCTGACCCCGGTCGGCAAGCTGGACATCGCGGCGCTGCCCGAACCCCAGCTGATCGCCGCTTCCGACGCCCGCGCGCCACAGACCGAGTCCGAGCGTCTCGTCGCCGCGGTGATGGGCGAATTGGTCGGCGTCGACGCGGTGAGCGCAGGCGACAGCTTCTTCGATGTCGGCGGAAATTCGTTGCTGGCAACCCAACTCGTTGCCCGGCTCGCCGCGGCGACCAATATCCGGCTCGAGGTGCGTGCGGTCTTCGCGTCGCCCACCGTCGCCGAGCTCGCCGCGTTGCTGGACTCCGGGCACGCCGGCGCGGACGGCAGGCCGGCGCTGGCGCGGCGCGACCGTCCGGAACGAATTCCGTTGTCCGCGGCGCAGCATCGGCTGTGGTTCCTGAACCGGTTCAATCAGGTCGGTGAAAACAGCGGTCACACCGATGATCCCGACCAGACCGCGGGTGCCTACAACATTCCGGTCGTGCTGCGCATGCACGGCGCACTGGACGCCGACGCGCTGGTGGAGGCGCTGCACGAGGTGCAGGGGCGGCACGAGACCCTGCGGACGGTATTCCCGGAGGTCGACGGCGAACCGGCCCAGGTGGTTCTCGACCGGGCGGCAGCGGCGCTGCCCCTGTTCGTCGCGACACTGCGTCCCGATGAGGTGACCGACGCCGTGCGGCGTTTCACCGCACCAGGTTTCGACCTCGCGACGTCGGTGCCGATTCGTGCCGCGCTGATCACGATCGATTCCACCGAGTCGACTCGCACCGAGCACATCCTCGTGCTCGTGGTGCACCACATCGCCATGGACGGATGGTCGCTGGAGCCACTGGCGGCCGACGTGGCCGTCGCCTATCGCGCGGCCTGTCTCGACCGATCTCCGGAATGGTCCGAACCCGAGGTCCAGTACGCGGATTACACCCTGTGGCAACAGGACACACTCGGTACCGAGGGCGACCCGGATTCGGTGGTCAGCCGTCAGCTCGACTACTGGCGCCGCACCCTCGACGGTCTGCCCGAGCGGCTCGCGGTGCCCGCCGATCGGCCACGTCCGCCCATCCCGTCCTATCGAGGCGGCCTGGTGGAATGCCGGATCGATGCGTTCACTCATCGGGAACTGCAGTCGATGGCCATCGGCAATAACGTCAGTATGTTCATGGTCCTGCACGCCGCGCTCGCGGTGCTGTTGCACCGGATGACCGCGACTGATGACATTGCCGTCGGCACACCGATTGCCGGGCGCGGCCATCCCGCACTGGACCGAATGATCGGCATGTTCGTCAACACGCTGGTGTTGCGCACCCGGATCGATCCCGATGCCAGGTTCACCGACCTGCTGCGCGCCGTGCGCGACATCGACCTGGATGCGTTCGCGCACGCGGACCTGCCCTTCGAGCGCTTGGTCGAGGTACTGAATCCGGCGCGCTCGCAGGCACACAACCCGATGTTCCAGGTCATGCTCTCGGTGCAGAACGAACCAGTACGGGTGCTCGAACTGCCGGAACTGCGCATCGAGGCCGACGATGTGGACACCGGGGTCGCGAAGTTCGACCTGCAGTTCACGCTGACCGAATCGCACACAGCCCAACGGGAGCCGGACGGCATCACGCTGTCGGTGAACTATGCGAGCGATCTGTTCGACGAGCAGACCGCGCTGCGGCTCGGCACCCGGATGGCCCGGTTGCTGGCGGCCGTATCCGCGAATCCGACCACCGCCGTGGGTGATCTGGATCTGCTCGACCCCGCCGAATGGTCCGAGCTCGCGCCGGTACGCGGCGCGCAGCCGGGCAGGCCGATCACCTTCCCGGAGCTTTTCGCGGCCGCGGTCGGCGCCGATCGTACGGCTGTCGCGGTGAGCTCGGGCGGTACCGAGGTCACCTACGATGCCCTCGACCGGTGGACCAACCGGCTGGCGCGGGTACTCATCGGCCGCGGTGTCGGGCCGGAAACCCCGGTGGCGCTCGGTATTCCACGCTCGGTGGAGTCGGTGGCCACCATGCTCGCGGTCGCGAAGGCCGGTGCGGCCTTCGTACCGGTCGATCCGCTGTATCCCACGCATCGCATCGCGCACATGCTGTCGGATTCCGGTGCGGTGCTCGGCATTACGCTCCACGAGCACCGGGATCGGCTGCCCGAGGGGGCGGAGTGGATCGTGCTGGACAATATCGATGTTCGTACGCAGGTGCTCAGCACTTCGGACGCGCCGATCGCGCCGGGCGAGCGGACCACCCTGCTGCGCGTGGACAATCCCGCATACGTCGTCTACACCTCCGGCTCGACCGGCACGCCGAAGGGCGTTGTGGTCACGCACGGCGGCTTATCCAACTTCGCCGCAGAGACCGCAGAGCGTTTCGATGTCCAACCCGGCTGCCGCATCCTGCATTTCGCGACACCGAGCTTCGACGCCGCCATGCTCGACCTGCTGTTCGCCCTCGGTGGCGCGGCTACGCTGGTGATCTCCCCGCCAGGTGTTGTCGGCGGCGCGGAGCTGGGACAGGTGTTCATCGAGGAGCACATCACCCATGCGTTCATCACCACCTCCGCTCTCGGCACCGTCGATCCGACCGGTATCACCGAGTTGCAGCATGTGCTCGTCGGCGGCGAGGCACTGCCGCCGGACCTGGTCGCCCGCTGGGCGCCGGGACGCAACCTGTACAACGTGTACGGGCCGACCGAAACCACCATCGTCACGGTGATCTCCCAGCCCATATTGCCGCGCGGACCGATCACCATCGGTGGCCCGATCCGCGGCGTCGGTGCGGCAGTCCTGGACGCACGGTTGCATCCGGCACCCGTCGGTGTCACCGGCGAACTGCACCTCGCAGGCAATGCGCTGGCACGTGGCTACCTGAACAGGCCCGGGCTCACCGCCCAGCGGTTCGTCGCCAACCCTTATGGCAAACCAGGTGAGCGGATGTATCGCACCGGTGACCTGGTGCGCTGGGGGGGTGGAGCGGACGGTGTGGCCCGCGACATCGAATATGTCGGTCGCACCGACCATCAGGTCAAGATCCGAGGCTTCCGTATCGAACTCGGTGAGATCGATACCGCGCTGGCCCGGCACCGCACGGTCGAGTTGGCCACCACGATCGGCTATCTCACCCCCGCGGGTGTCACGGCCCTGGTGTCATATGTGAAGCCGCGCAACGGAACTGCGGTCACGGTCGGTGAACTCATCGAGCATGTGTCGGCGCTGGTGCCGAATTATATGGTGCCGCAATCGATCATGCTGATCGATGACGTGCCGCTGAACCCGGTCGGAAAGCTGGACCGCTCGGCGCTGCCGGAACCGGTGTTCCGCGCGGCGGAGGGCTATCGGGCGCCGGCCACGCCGATCGAGGCGGCGCTGTGCGCCGCATTCGCCGACGTGCTCGGTGTCGAATCGGTGGGCGCCGATGACGGATTCTTCGAACTGGGCGGCAACTCACTGCTTGCGACGAAAGTCGTTGCGCAGGTACGGGCGATGGGCATCGAGCTGCCGGTGCAGCTGATGTTCGGTGACTCCTCCCCGGCCGCCATCGCGGTCCGGCTGGACACACCGGACAACGCGGGCACCGCCGTCGCGGCCGCGCTGGCGCCGGTGCTGCCGATCCGCCACCAGGCTCCCGACAAGAAGCCGCCGTTGTTCTGCATTCATCCCGCGATCGGGCTGGCCTGGTGCTACTCGGGACTGCTCGCGCACCTGGCGCCGACGCGTCCGGTGTACGGGCTGCAAGCTCCGCACGTCGCGGGGGAGGACGGCTTCACCTCGATCGCCGAGGCCGCCGGACACTATGTCGCGCATATCAAGTCGATCCAGCCGGACGGGCCCTACCACCTGCTCGGCTGGTCGCTGGGCGGACTGATCGCGCACGAAGTGGCCGTCCAACTACAGGAGGCGGGTGCCGAGGTCGGGTTGCTGTCGATGATGGACAGCTACCGGCTGTCGGACGAATTGCTCGAACACGCGATCCCCGGTGTCGCCGAGATCATCGGCGAATTCGGCGTCGACATGATCGGCGACGGAGTGGACCTCGACCCGTCGATGGAGCTGCGAGACCTCGCGGAATTGCTGCGGTCGCGCCCAGGTCCATTCGCGACACTGACCGTCGATCATCTGGAACGGCTCTACACCGGCTACACCAATGGAACCGTGCAGGCACACGGTTTCCGTCCTCGGACCTTCGACGGTGATCTGCTGTTCTTCACCGCCGCCGAGGACGAAATCAATCGGACCGACCCCGCCCGTCGCGCGTACGCCTGGGAGCCGTTCATCACCGGGGCCATCCACGACCACACGCTGCCCTGCCGGCATTCGGAAATGACGACACCTGAATCGCTTGCCGTCATCGGACCGGTCCTGCACCGGCATCTGGACGGCGACAGCGGCACAGCGAAGGAGGCAGACAGGTGAGTGTCACGGCGGAACCCATTGCTAGCGAGGTGCATTCGTGAGTTCGGCGGTAGAAGTACTCGGTCTGGTCAAGAACTACGGCCGGTTGCGAGTACTCGACGAGATCGACCTGGAGATCCCGGCGGGGACGGTGATGGGTCTGCTCGGACCCAACGGTGCGGGTAAGACAACCACCGTCCGCATCGTCACCACCCTGCTGCGGCCATGCGCGGGATCGGTGCGCGTCGCGGGTATCGACGTATTGCACGACCCCGCCGCGGCCCGCCGCCGTATCGGACTGTCCGGCCAGTACGCGGCCGTGGACGCGAATCTGTCCGGATACGAAAACCTGCGTATGGTGGCCCGGCTGTACGGCATGTCGCATCGGCAGGCGACCACTCGTGCGACCGAATTGCTCAGCACATTCGGCCTCGAGCACGCCGCGCACCGGCGCGCGGCGACCTATTCCGGAGGCATGGCCCGGCGCCTCGACCTGGCCGGTGCCTTGGTCGCGCGGCCTGCGGTCGTGGTCCTCGATGAGCCGACCACCGGACTCGACCCGCGCGGCAGGCAGGACATGTGGGGGGTGATCGGAGATCTGGTCGAGGACGGCACCACCGTTCTGCTCACCACGCAGTATCTGGAGGAGGCCGATCTGCTGGCCGACCGGATAACCGTCATCGACCGGGGCCGCGTCATCGCTCGTGGTTCGGCCGACGAGCTGAAGACTTCGATCGGTGGCGACCGGCTCACCATCACCCTGGCCGCGGGCCAGGACCCGGCGCCCGCGCTATCGATTCTGGCGCAGGTCGGCGTCGGCGAGCCGAGCAGCGATGCCGACGGGGTGTCCGTGGTGGTCGGTGACGGCTCGCGCACCATGGTCGAGGCGCTGCGCAGGCTCGATGACGGCGGGGTCTGCGTCGTCGACGCGAGCGTGCATCGTCCCAGCTTGGATGAAGTATTCCTGTCCTTGACCGGCACCGCGCCCAGCGAACCCGCCGACAGCGAGCCGGAAACCGACGACCTACAAGAGGAGATCCTGTCGTGAGCGAAGCAAGCGAGGTTCGGTCGTGACCGCCATCGAGGCAATGGCGCCGGACGAGGCTCCCAAGTCCCCACTCGACCCGGCGGCCGAGCCCGAACACGGCATCGAATGCGAGCCCCACCTGCGCTTCATCCGCGACAGCGCGATCATCGCCTACCGCAACCTGCTGACCATTCTGCGGGTGCCGACGCTGCTGGTGACCGCGACCGTCCAGCCGTTGATGTTCGTGTTCCTGTTCGCCTACATTTTCGGCGCCTCGCTGGGCGGCGGGCAGTATCGCGAATTCCTGCTGGCCGGAATCTTCGCTCAGACAGTCGCTTTCAACGCGGCGTTCACCACGGTCGGGCTGGCGGGCGATCTACAGAAGGGCATCATCGATCGGATGCGCACCCTGCCGATGTCGCGGTTGGCGGTGCTGATGGGGCGCACGCTGTCGGATCTGGTGGTCAGCGTCCTGAGCCTGGTCGTGATGGTGGGGTGTGGTTATGTCGTCGGCTGGCGCATCAACGGCGGCGTCGCCGACGCGGCCCTCGCATTCGGCATCATCCTGCTTTTCGCGTTCGCCATGTCTTGGATCGGTGCCCTGACCGGCCTGTTCTCGCCGACCGTCGAGGTGGCCCAGAGCGTAGGCCTGATCTGGCTGTTCCCGCTCAGCTTCATATCCTCGGCATTCATCTCCGCCGAAACCCTGCCGGGGCCACTGCGCACCATCGCCGAATGGAACCCGATTACGGCGGTCTCGGCCGCGGGTCGAAAACTCTTCGATAACGGCGCCCCACCCTCGTTCGTCCCCGCGACCGGTTGGGCCGCGGATCACTGCATCGAATACGCCGTCGCGTGTTCGCTGGTGATTCTGGCGGTAGCCGTTCCTCTTGCCCTGCTGCGCTACCGCAAGGTCGCCAGCAAGTAAGGCAAGCAGATACGGCAAAGGCCGCTCGCATCAACGGAATTGATGCGAGCGGCCTTTGCTGTCGGGGGTGACGTTACGCGCGACGACGGGATTTGAGGAGGTCGAGGCGCTCCTTGAGCAGCTCCTCGAGCTCGTCCTTGCTGCGGCGCTCCAACAGCATGTCCCAGTGGGTGCGCGGCGGCTTGACCTTCTTGGTCTCCTGAGTGGTGCCCTCCATGAGGGTGCCCTCCTGGCCATTGCGGCACAGCCAGGTCGGTGGGATCTCGGCGTCGTCGGCGAACGGGACGTCGAACTCCTCGCCGCTATCGGTCTTGTACCGAGCGATCCGCCGCGGAGCCAGGTCGTGGTCGCGATCGGTTTCGTAACTCACCGCTCCGAGCCGACTGCCCCGGAGTACGCGATCTGCCATGGTGTGCCTCTCCCTGTGTGCTCGAGTCTTTATGCGCTGCGACCGTGTCCGGTCGAGCTCACGCTCGCTGGACCTTATGTGCAACGAACGGGCCTGCGCTAATAGTTCCCGACACGGCGACGGTGAACCGTTGCATTGTAGTTGGTCCGCCGTGGCCCGATTCGTCGCGCCCACGACTGGGCGTGCTCGCACGTCCGTTATCCAACGTGCGCGCGCCACCGACGAGTTCCCAACGTGGGTAGGGGTCTGCGCACGAGAAGGCCCGGCGACCATTAGTGTTCTGCGGCATGCGGCGCTTGCTGTCCTGTTTGTGGTGTGGGCGAGAGATCGCGGAGTCGGAGGCCGGGCGTCGTCGCCGGTACTGCCGCCAATCGTGTCGCCAACGTGCCTACGAAAACCGTAATAGCTTGAAGGGAACCGGAATTCCCGACGATTCCGTGGTGCTCAGCGCCCAGGAGGCTGCCGACCTGGCCGACCGCTGGTTCGCCGCCCGATGCGCAGCCGAGGACGTCGCCACCGCGATCGGTGAGGGGGCCGACACAGAGGAATTGAAGGCACTGAGTGCGACGCTATTGAATCTCACCAAGGAAGCCGAGCGGTTGCGCTGAGACCGCCTCATCCGGCCTGCGTTCGCCCGGGCCGGATGTGTGTGGTCCGCGAGTCCCGCAACCCGGGCGCGGTGGCGTCCTGGACTGCGGCGGCCGTGGTCGCGCTCGGCACGCTGCGGCGGGTCCTGAGGTAGATGCTGATGGTCAGCATGCCGACGCCTGCGACCAATCCGCCGAATGCGGTCAGCGTGATGCCATCTGGGTGGATCAGCGGCTGGGCACGTATCGCCTGGCTGAAGACGATCGCAAGTAGTCCGGTGTAGCCGATCGCCAGCACTCCGATGAGGGCGGCACGGGCGCGTTCACTGCGTAGCCAGCGATAGCGTGGGGCCAGCCAGGCGAGCGTGACGACAGCGAGCAGCAGCACCTGGATGCCGTGCAGTCCGACGAAGTGCGGAATACGCAGATCGCCGCCGATGGTGCTCCAGTGGGTGATCGGCATGACGCCGCCGACTCCGTCGCGCGCTGCCAGCGATCGGGAACCGTCGGTGAGCACGGTATGTCCGGAGATGAGCTCCACAACTCGCCCGTCGGCGTCCCGGACGAACTGCTTGCCGGTGTAACCCATCAGATACCCGAGCGCCATACCGGTGACGGCGAGCAGCAGCCCCGCACGGATCGCCCACGCGGTCGGCCGATCCACCAGCCGCTGCCACGAAATGATCAGCACGATAATCAGATTCGCGAGAAAGAGGCCGGGGACCCCGGACATGAATATCTTCTGGCCGATCACGTTGATGGTGTCGGTCTGGAAGTTGTTGAAATGGCTGTAGGTGCCGCGCGCGGCCTGCACGGCGATGAACCCGACGTCCGCGAACCCGGTCACCGCGAACATCGTCCCGAGCCACCAGGTCACCCGGCTGCCCTTGTGCGGCAACGACAGTAGCCATGCCAGCGTGAATCCATAGAGCACGAACGCGAACCCGAATTTGAACGGCTTGAGCCACACCGACTCGCCCATCAGGGTGCGGTCGTCGATCACTATGGCGCCCAGCGAAATCACCGCGAGCGCGCCCATCGCGGCCACCATCCACAGCAGTGGGCGGTGCAGTCGGGGGGTATCGGAGGCGGTGAGTCTTCGGTGTCGCGGCGGGGGCCGAAGTGCGGAATCCGTAGACGCGGAGGCGGTGTCGATCATCGGCATGATCCGACGGTAGGAATCGCAGGCGCCGCGCCGCGTCCCACCACAGCGCCATTCGAAGGTAGTACGGCGGTGCTAGGGGTATCTCAGGGCGCGAGTCTTGCGGCGGTGACAGCGGAGACGGTCGCGAGCCCCTCACCGACTCGCGAACGTCTCCGTCCCATACCGAATCGCCGGATCGGCCGACTCGGCGCGGGTTCTAGTCGGGATCACCCGTGATTTCGACGCCGCGCGCGGCGAGCCAGGGGCGCGGGTCGACCGGACCGACACCGGGCTCGTGTACTTCGTAGTGCAGGTGCGGGCCGGTGGAGTAGCCGCGGTTACCGACGGTGGCGATGATGTCGCCCGCGCGGACCTCCTGGCCTACGGTGGCCAGGATGTCGTTGACGTGTCCGTAGACGCCGACGCTGCCGTCATCCTGCTGCACGCGCACCCAGAGGCCGAAACCACTGGCTGGGCCTGCCTCGATAATGGTGCCGTCGGTGACAGTGGCGATCGGGGCGCCGATCGGATCGCCGAAGTCGAGGCCCGCGTGCAATGCGCCCCAGCGTGTGCCGAAATTCGAGGTCAGCATGCCGGTTACGGGACGAACGGTGCGCGGGCGCGCGGCTTCGATCGCCATCTGTTGCTGCTCCCACAGCACTGTTTCGGGCACGACCTGCGGAATCTGCGCCTCGGGCGTGAACTCGGTGGCGTTGTTGGTGGCGGACTCGGTGGGGTCGTTCGTGGCGGACTCGGTGGGGTCGTTGGTGCCGGAATCGGTGGGGTCGTTGGTGCCGGAATCGGTGGGGTCGTTGGTGGCGGACTCGGTGGTCGACGCGGCGGAGGTTGCGGCGAGCGGTTGCCCCGCCGGAGGTGTTTCGGTGCGATGCTGCTCGGTTGCAGCCAGCACACCGAGCGAGGCGCTGACGACGGCCGACACGGCGACCGCGCGGGTGGCGACACGGTAGCGGCGTGAACGGGTCGCGCCACGGCGGCCAAAAGGTAACGGAACGGTCACGGGCATGGCTCGAACGTACGGGAGCCTTTCGGCGGTTCCGCAATCATGTGGCGACCATCACATGCACGCAAAAGGCCAGCTGATGTGTCACGACTCGATAACGAAATGCAATGTCTGCGGGTCTGACCGGCTGGAACATCGTGCGAGACGGTATTAGCCATGGGGACGATGTCCGGGCACACTATTTAAGTGCCCACTAATGGAGTTCGCGCCTTGCGGGCGCTGGCCGACCCAACGCGTCGTGCGATCTTCGAGGCATTGCCTCTGGCACCGTTGTCGGTAGGGGAACTCGCGAAAATCGCCGGGATCAGTAGCTCGGCTGCCTCTCAGCATCTACGCGTGCTGCGCGAGGTCCGGCTGGTGATGATGCGCCGGAGCGGCACTCGACGCATGTACTCCCTGGATCCGCGCGGTCTCGGTGATGCGCGTGACTACCTCGAACAGTTCTGGCCCAGCGCCCTGGCGGCGTACTCGGCGGCACTCAGTACGGCAAGCGAGGAAGGAGAGCCCTGACGGTGGCGCGTCATATCGCCGACATCGCCCGATCGGGACGTAGTGTCCGCAGCTGCGGGACTCAGCCCACCTGGCGATACGCGGTCCGGCGGCGGTCGGGTTTGGTGCCGGGCCAGTTCCGCATATTGAGCTGTTTGTCCACGGCGTTGATCACCTCGGTGACACCGATCCGCAGTAGTCCGGGATCAGGGGTGTCGGCGTTCGGGTCGCCGACCTGCCCCGCCCACAGCACCGCATGCCTGCCGAGTAGGTGCGGGGGTGGTCCACCCCAGTGCGGCGGTGTCGGGCCGAACAGTAGGACAGTTCGAGTTCCGAACGCCGTGGCCAGATGCGCGACGCCGGTATCACCGGAGATGACCAGTGCTGCCTCGGCGACGGTCGCGGCGAGCTCGATGAGGTTCTGCTCGCCCGCCAATACCCGATGCGTCGGCAGGCTCGCACGCGCGGCGATGCTCAGCGCGATATCGCGTTCGGTCTCGTCGCCAGTGATCACGACCTCGCGGCCGAGCACGAGCAGATGACGGACTACCGCAGCAAAACGGTCGGGTGGCCACCGCCGTGCCGGGGCGCCCGCGCCGATGTGCACCACAACGCAATCCCGATGACTGGTGGTCGATACCGGTGGCACCAGCCCGAGGTTGCGCCGATCGGCGACGATTCCGTCGGATTCGAGCAGATGGCACCACCGATCGACATCGTGCATGTCCTGCTGCCACTCCGGACCGGCCAATTCAGGGAAGGCGGCGTTGTGGTAAGTGAGGATGCGACCTGGATCGGTCTTGGTGAGGGTGACGATGCTCTCGGCGCTCGGGCCATGGAGGTTGATGGCCAGCTCCGGCCGCGCGGCGTCCCAGCGAAATGCGCCGAGTTCCTGGGTCGGCACCAACTCGTCGATCGGCGCTATCAAATCCACGATCGGCTTCAGCCGGTGTGGGGCGGCGAGGACTATGTGGTCGTTCGGCCTCGCCCGGCGTAGCGCACGTAACGCCGGGACCGCGGTGAGTAGATCGCCAAGGCCGCGTGCCTGCAGCACGAGTACAACCGCCACCCTCTTCTCCTAGCCACCTGAGACTCGTCAACCCGACCCGACCGCCTCCACCCATGAGTGCACACGACGAGAGCCAATGAACGATGACTACCCGACCGAATTCGGCAGTAAACGTTGCCGACTCGGACGTTATCTATCCCACAAACGCTGCTAGGAGGACTAACCTCCACATGGCGGCAACTACTCCTCATCGGGCGTCCCCATGGTCTCCCGACTCGACCCCTACATCAGTTTTGGAGACTCGGCTCGAGCGGCAGTCGAGTTCTATCGAGATGTGTTCGGTGGCACGCTGGCCATCCGCACCTTCGGTGAGTTCGGAGATAAGGACGCGCCGGTCCTGCTGGAGAAGCAGATGTGGGGCGACGAGTTCGGCATGTGCGTCGATCGTCGACGTCACTGCTGCGGCTCAGTAGCGGTGCGAGACCGCTGAGCGCCGGTCGGCGCGTTGTGTAGCAAATGGTCAGAAACCGGTCCGCCAAGGCTTAACATCGCGAAATGACGACAAACAGCGTGGTAGAGGGACCACTGCAAATGCTGGCCCGGAGTGCGTGGCAATCGGTTCTCGTCACTGGCATCCTGTCGGTGATCCTTGGAATACTGATTCTCGTGTGGCCCGGCAAGACGTTGTTGGTGGCTGGCATCATCTTCGGCATCTATCTGGTCGTGACCGGTGTGCTGCAATTGCTCGCCGCGTTCGGCGCGCCGGCGAGACCGGGAATGCGGGTGCTGTCGTTCATCATCGGCGTCCTGTCGATCGTGATCGGCGTCTTCTGTTTCCGAGACGAGCTGGCATCGATTCTGTTACTCGGTATCTGGATCGGCATCGCATGGCTGTTCCGTGGTGTGGCCTCGGCGATGGGCGCGCTGTCGGAGCCGGGACTGCCCGGACGTGGCTGGATCGCGTTCTTCGGTGTCATCACCGCGATCGCGGGTGTGGTGCTGATCGTGTGGCCGGTCGAGTCGGTGGCCACCCTCGCGTTAATTGCCGGTATCTGGCTGATCGTCCTCGGCGTCATCGAGATCATTACGTCCTTCGGCATTCGCAAGGACGTCAAGAAGCTGGTGTAACTCGTTTCGACGTGGCCGGTCACCGGTCGGCTGATCGATGCCAATCGCGCACCGCGTCGCGGACCCGGTCGAACAATGCCAATGGTGGTCCGGTGAGCATGTTCGCTATCGGGGACTCTCCGGCGTGCGGGTGCGGCCGGGTCGGCGCGATCGCTTCCGCGGCACGGACCGAGCCGACCATGTGTTCGAGCTTGCTCACCGAGAACGACTTTCGCAGCAACGCAAATTCTTCGCCTTCCTCATGGGCGGCGTGTTCGGCGACCGCATCGGCGAATGTGGCCAGCTTCGCATCGAAGTCCGGGTGCTCGACGCCGAGGTCGTAGAGTTCGGCCAGGTCGTGTTTGGCCTTGTTCTCCTCCGACAAGCGCGCCTTGACCATCGGTTCGACCCCGAAGTGCGCGCGGCTTGCCACCGGGTGGACAACCTCCTCCTCGGCGCTTTCGTGCACGGCGAGCAACCGCACCAATTCGGTGAACAGCGCCTGCTTGTCGCCCTGTCCGGACCGCAGCTTGCCGAACAGGTCCTTGATCTGCGCATGCTGCGCTGTCAGTACGTCGACCACGTCCTCGATCGATTCCGTGCTCATGGCGGGGTCCTCTCGGTGCGTCGTGGATTGAATTCTCCTCCTGTTCGTATCCGGTTGGTCATCGTGGAGATACCCGGCGTCGGGCGAGTAGTCAGGGTGTGCGGGGCCAATGTGTGGACGGCCGGGGAGTGGTAGCCGCCATATGCCGGACGCGGGCCGGCGCGTCTACCCGATGGGCGAGGCGATCGAAGATGTCACTGCCGACATGGCGTAACGCGGACCCGCGCACGCCGATGTGGAGCGGGGCATCACTCTCGGCGGAATCCGGGTGCGCGATGTCGCGCAGGCATCCAAATGCAAACGACATGCCTGCGTGATGCAGCCTTCAGCACAGCCCGCCTCCGTTTGCGCAAATACATCCACGACGCAGCGTAGTAGTTCGCGGTTCGATGAACTAGCGTGTGATCTCATGGATTTCGTTTACAACATCGTGGTTGTCACCCATCTGCTCGGTATGGCCGCGGTAGTCGGCGGTTACGCCGCCGGGCATCCCTTGGTTTCGGGGTTGATGGTGTGGGGTGCGCGCGTGCAGATCATCAGTGGCGTCGTGCTCGTCGGCATGGCCGAGTCGATCGACTCGCTCGGCAAGGACCCGAACATGATGAAGATCGGCACGAAGCTGGTCATCGCGGTCTTGGTCGCGGCGTTTGCCGAGATGGGGCACGCGGATGCCAAGCGCGGCAAGAACATTGCGTGGATGACCCATGCGGCGGGCGGTCTGGCGATCGCGAATGTGCTCGTCGCCGCGTTGTGGACGTAGTACATAGGTTCACGCGGCCGGCGTCGTCGAACGCCGGCCGCGCGGTTGCCGCTATGACTCGAACAACGACTGCCCGAGATACCCGCCCGGTGACCGCACTCCCGGCGGAATGACGAACACCGCCGATCCCACCGGCGTCGTCCACACATTGAGCGCGTCGAACTCGGCGAGTCGTTGCTGTACTGGCAGATACTGGGCATCCACGTCTCGCTGGAACGTGGCGAACAGCAGCCCGGAATTCGAGGTACGACCGGGCATCGGCGCGTCGTCGTAGTTGTAACCGCGCCGCAGGAACCGCTCGCCGTCGTGGGTGTGATGGGCCCTGGCGATATGAGACGACGGCGGGATCACCGCGATCCCGTGCGCGTCGACGGCCGCGAAGTCCGGGTCGTCGGATTCCCGCTGGCCGGTCAGCGGCGCACCCTCGGCGATCGTGCGGCCAATAGTGAGCTCCCTTCCCTCCGGGTCGATTTCGTCCCAGGTGTCGAGTTGCATCGCGATCCGCCGCAGCACCAGTGAGGTGCCGTCGGCCAGCCATGGCTGTGTGGCGCCGTCATCCCACACGAGCCGGTCGAAATCGGGGGTGTCCGGTGCGATGTTCACCGTGCCGTCGACCTGCCCCATGAGATTGCGCGGATTGCGTCCGGGTGCGGCGTCACGGAACCCACGCTGCACCCAGCGCACCGACACCAGCGATGTCACGCTCTTGCACAGCACCCGCACCGCATGGGAGACCGCAGTGGTCTCCTCGGCGCAAACCTGAAGCACCAGATCGCCGTCACTCCAGTCCGAGGCGAGCTGGTCGATGGCGAACGGCGGCAGCGGATGTAGCCACGAGGGCCGCCGATTCTCCAGTCCGGCCACCGTGAACACCCGGGCACCGAGCCCGGCTGTGACGGTGAGACGCGAAGGTCGTTGCGCCAGTTCGGGTTCGGTGTCGGCGAGTGCGGGGTGGCCCTGGGTGAGCCGCGCGGCGTCATCGGTCCAGATCTTCAGTACGCCGATGATGTCGTCACGATCGGTGTCCGCGCGCAGGTCGAAGCCGACGAACGCGACCTGCGACTGCGGTGTGGTCGCGATGCCCGCTTGGTGCCGACCATAGAACGGCTCGATTGCCGCTGACGTGGAGGTCTCGGTGCGGTGCCGGCTATTGAGCCCTGCCGCACCAACCCCGATCCCGGCCGCACCCGCCGCGGCGGCGGCGCCACCGAATAGTCGCCGCCGGTTGATGCGTCCGGACCGGCGCGCCGCGGGGTCGGCGCGCCGTTGCGGCTCAGCCACCGTGCGCGGGGGAATGCCCGGCATGCGGGGACGCGTCGCCACTCATCTCACCTTCGGGCGCGTAATTCTCCTGGTTGCCGGGGAAGTCACGTACCTGGGCGGTGAATGTGGTGGTCGACCCGTCGTCGAAGGTCAGCGTGACCGGGGTTTGCGCACCGGTGCGCAGCGGTCCGTTGAGGCCCATGAACATAATGTGGTTGGCGCCTGGACGTAGTGGTGTGGTGCCGTGCGCTGGAATGACGAAGCCGCCTTCCTTGGGTTGCATCTTCTTCGTACCGTCCGCGCTCGCGACGACTTCGTGCAGTTCGATGCGATTGGACGCGGGGCTGGTGGCGGAAACGACGGTCACGTCCTTGTCGCCGGCATTATTGAGGTCGCCGAACGCGGCGGACATGTCGCTGTCGGCGGCCTTGATCCACTGGTTGCTGATCGTGATCGAATCCGCGGCACGGGCGGCGGGATTGTCATTGGACGAGCAGCCCACGAGCAGCAATGGCGTCACCGCGACCGCGACGGCGCCACGTAAGAGTCGAGCCGAGCGGGATGGTGATGTTCGGGTTGGCATAGGCATAACAAACTCCGATTCGGAAAGTGGTTGGTACGCCGCGCCTATGGCCGGGGTCGGTAGCTCGGCAATGCGCCAGCGCACCGCGATTGCGGGTGGTGTTCGGCACGCACGACAACGCGCGCCGATCATCTGCGGCGTGATCGGTCGGTCAGCGCATCCGTGGCGGCCCGCGGGTCCCGATTCCCGAGCTGAGCAGTAACCGGTGGGGAGTGGGGGCGACGCCTGTGGGCGTCGCGTAGGCAAACCGCGGGTCAGCGATGGGTGCGGCGCGCAGCGCCCGCGCCGTACGCCGCACGCTCGACGCCGCTCGGGCGAGGGCGAATTCGGCGGCGCGAATGAGTAGCGCACCCGCAGGGATGGCGATCAGGTGGGCGGCAAGCATCGCCGCGGGTGCGTGCGGGGCGTGGTGGTGGCCGGGTGCCAGTGACAGCGCGGTATGGCCGACTGCCTGCCCGATGGCAAGCAGTGTCATCAAAACAACGAGACCGTGCCGGACGCGTATCGCGGCGACACCAACCCCGACGAGTGCGCAGGCGGCGATCAGCAGGACGACGGCGGATTGATCGGGGGAGACGGCGCCACCGCCGAGGGCGTGCGCGCCGATGCTTACCGCACCGGACGCGGATCCGACGAACGCGCCGCGCCATCGCGCCGCTGCATCAGTCGGACTGTACACGGGTTCATACTACTGCTGGTCGTAGTGCGGCGGTGTTTGCGGGACCCGGCCATCGAGAATGCGTGTTTGTACATCTGAGGGCAATGATCGCCCGAATCGCTGGGCCGCGCACGCACTTCATCCCGGTCGCGGTCGACAACTGATGTCATGGAGCTCGTCGAGGTGCGGTCGGCGCGGGTATCTGGCGGGTGAGGTCGGAATGAAGCAGTACCTCGACCTCGGTGCCGGGCTGCCGACCAAGGAGAACACCCACCAGGTGGCCCGATCGTTCCAGCCGGATGCGCGGGCGGCATCGCGCGCAAGTAGTCGCACACGCGATCTCCACGATTGACACGGCTTCTGTCCACATCCAGCCGTGCACGGTATCGGGTATGCGTTGGAGGCGCGATGACCGTGTTGTCCCGGAAGTGCCGTCCGGCGGCCGGGCTGAGGTTCGTCAGCGGCGTGAGCGGCGTGTGCCCCCTGCCCGCCGTCCGGCGGCGAAGAGGCGGGTCCGAAATCAGTTCGGACCCGCCTCGGGCCGCGTTCAGCGGGGGCTATGTCTACCGGGTCGCCGGTAGCTGATCAGCAGGCCGGATCGCTGTCGCGCCGCCGTAGTGCTCGAAACGTCGGTGGATCAGTAGTTGTGGCAGGAGTCGACGACCAGGCGCAGCTTCGGGCCGAACTCCGGATTTTCGCTGATGGTCGCATCCAGTTGTTTTTGCTGGGAGAGGATCTGCTCGAATGCCGCCCTGCGCTGCTCAGGGGGCTGGTTGTACGCCTGCTCGATCATGGCCTTGTCGGCGGGGGAGGCATCCAGTTGGGCAGCGGCATCGGGGTCGACCACGTGCAGCGCGGCGTCGATTTGAGTGAATGAGCAACTCGAGCTCAACAGTGGTTCCAGGTTGTCCATCGCATCTGCCTGGGCGGTCGCGGCTCCGAATAATGCGGTACTGGCGACGCATCCGCCGATGGCGAGAGACAGGACCGCATTGTTGACGCTGAGCATCTTCATGAAGTGACCCTTTCGGTTAACCGTGATCGGACGATGGGGCGGGTGCCACATCGTTGGGTACACACGAGTGAATCGGAGCCGCCGCGCAATTCGGATTGGTCCCACCTTGGCCCGATTGGCCGATCAAATCGAGAAATGGCGCTCTACCTGCGGCGTTCATCATGGCATTGCGTGCAATGATGCGTGGGCGTAATCGCGGATGCTCGGGCAGCGCTGACGCCCGAGCAAGGTCGGCCGTTACGTAGGGAGTGCTTGACCGCGGCGACCCGTATTCGAGCATTTCGGATTCGTGCGTGAGATGGCGCGCGGCCACTTTCCTCCTGGGGTGTCTGCGGCGCCAGCGTTTCGTGGATCACCGTGAGCCTCGGATCGAGAATGCGCACACCGGGTGGCAGTGACCGGCTCGCCGCCGCAACGGAGACCATCGGCGAGGTGATGGCGGAACAGTTCGCACCGCTCGCGCGCACTGAACGCCGGGAACGACATGGGCTGGCGCGGTTCATCGAATTCGCTGCTGGGCAGAGCTGATCACGGCAGGTGATGGCGTGAATTAACGTCGCCGCTGTCGTGGGTCGGTGGTCTGGATGCGGTGGGCGACTGCGCTGAGTCCGTCGGCGAGGGCGGAGAGTTGGGTGGGGGTGAGTACGTCGATCAGGAGTTCGCGCACCAGTGTTACGTGGGCGGGGGCGGCGTCGTCGAGTTTGTGGCGGCCGGCCTTGGTGAGGGTTGCGGTTATCCCGCGTACGTCGGTGTCGCAGGATTCGCGGCGGACCAGTCCGGCCTTTTCGAGTCGGTCGACCTGGTAGGTCAGGCCGCTTTTGGAGTTGACCAGGGAATCGGCGAGCTCGGTCATCCGGATCTTGCCGTGGGGGGCGGCAGCGAGGCGGACCAGTATTTCGTACTGGGCGTGGGAGAGTCCGGCGTCCTCCTTGAGGTGCTGCTCGATCTGCCGGTCCAGTAGCGCCCAGCCCGACAGTAGCGCCTGCCAGGCACGCATCTCCTCGGCGTTGAGCCATTTGGGTTCGCCCACCTGTTCAGCCTACCGGTGTTGTTCAAATTTGAACAAACAGGTACGCTCCTGTTGTTCAAATTTGAACAACTAGGAGGTGGCATGACTACATACCGGGCCCATCGGATGCCCGTGTTGTACCTATCGCACGGCGCACCGCCGTTGACCGACGACCCGATCTGGCCGGGGCAGCTGGCGGCATGGTCGGCGCGGCTGCCGAAACCCAAAGCCGTGCTGATGATTTCGGCGCATTGGGAGGAGGCTCCGATAGCCATCGGCGCTACCGAGACGGTGCCGCTGACCTACGACTTCTCGGGATTTCCGCAGCGCTACTACGACGTCCACTATCCAGCGCCGGGCGCGCCCGAACTGGCTGCTCGGGTGCGGAAGTTGATGCGCGGTCACGGAAGTCCGGTGCGCGATGTGCCCGGCCGCGGCCTCGACCACGGCGCCTATGTGCCGATGACGCAGATGTATCCGGCCGCGGATGTTCCGGTGCTGCAGATGTCGCTGCCCACGCTGGATCCGCGAGCGCTCATGACGGTCGGCCGCAAGTTGGCACCGATACGTGACGAGGGCGTACTGATCGTCGGCAGCGGCTTCTTCACCCACAACCTGCGTGCTCTCACCGGCGACGGTTCGGTCCATCCCGTGATGGCCGAATTCGACGACTGGGGGCAGCGCGCCTTGGCGGCGGGTGATATCGACACCCTGCTGGACTTCGAAAACAAGGCGCCCGCACCGCATCTCGCGCACCCGCGCACCGAACACTTCGCCCCGCTGTTCGTCGCACTCGGCGCGGGCGAGTCGGATCTGGCCACCTACCGCACCGTTATCGACGATTTCTGGCACGGACTGGCCAAACGTTCCATTCAACTCGGCTGAACCCGAACAACCCACCATTAGGAGACCTCTCATGACCACCACCACCCTCGAACGGACCGGCGACAATGCCGCGAAGACTGTCGGTGGTCAGACCGCCTACGACGCCGGACTATTGGTACTGCGGCTGGCCGTCGGCTCGACCCTCGCCGCACACGGAACCCAGAAGCTCTTCGGCTGGTTCGGCGGCGCTGGCGTGGCGGGCACCGGCAAATTCTTCACCGCGAGTGGATACCCCGCGGGCGAGACCATGGCCGCGATCGCGGGACTCAGCGAGACGCTCGGCGGTCTCGGTCTTGCCCTCGGCCTACTGACCCCGCTGGCCGCCGCCGCCGTGCTCGGCACCATGATCAATGCCATCGTGGTGAAAGGGACCGGCGCCTTCTTCGCGCCCAAAGGGGTCGAATACGAACTGATCCTGGCCCTGGCCGCCGCCGCTCTCGCCCTCACCGGCCCGGGACGCGTCGCTGTCGACCATTGCCTGCCCGCACTGCGCAACCACCGCCTCGGCTACGGCATCGCAGCCATCGCACTGGCCGTGATCACCGCTGGCGTCGTTTTGCTCACGCGGAACTGACCGCCGCTCGGCCGGACCGCGACGGCATCAGGGTCGACAGATGTGAGTACCGTCCGGTCGAGGCATAGCTATTCGGCGCGAATTGCGCCGAGCGCCAGGGTGGAGCGGCGCGCGTTGTTCGTCGAGGCGGCGTTGACGGTATTCGCCGAGAAGTCCGACGCGGCCAGTTCGATCACCGACAGCCCCGGCTGGACCATGTTCGGCTACACCACCGAACCCGGCTCACTCACCGAGGAACACATCCGCCTTCTCGGCAGCCTCGCAGCAACCGATGTCCAGCAGGGCGAGAAGTCTCATCGCCTCACCGACTGAGTGCGGACACATGGTCGCGTCGCAGATCTGCGTTCCCCATCCTCCCGAATGACGCCTTACAGGTCGGGCCCGAATGTGTCGACCGAGCCCGCTGGCCGCTGTTATTCAGCCGGCTCGGGGGCGCTAGGCGGGGGTGGGTTGTCCCAATGGAAACCGTGGCACTCGCTCTGCCAGATCGGTGGTTCGACGGCGTAGTCGAAGACCAGAATTCCCGACAAGACCGAGCCGATCAGCATCCCCACCGCCAAACAGCGCCGGGTGCCGCGCGAACCGCGTATCAGGAACGCGGCAGCGAGCACGCCGGCGAGCATCAACGCAAGTGGTCCCAGCGCCGCCAAACCGGGGTGGTCCTCGGCCCGGCAGGCACCGAAAGCGCTGTACCAGAGCCAAAATGCCGCCACCGCGACGATCAGCGTCGCTGACGCGACGGCCCCCAGAATAACGAGATACGTGAAAAATTTGCGCGCCTCGCTCATCCCTGGACCTCCCCGATCGTTCGTGCATGATCCTGGCCCTCGACCGAGAGATCGCGCAGATAGGCGCGGATGCGCCCCCCGATGCCAAAGTCGGCACAGGTTTTGGCGACCATGGAGTTGCGACGCGCTGTGATCACCAGGAAACGTGTGCCTGTACTGCCATCATGGCTGACCGAACCGCTCTGGGACCGATTTTCGAGCGCACCCATGCCTGACAGCACACCTACCACCGCCTCGTCCGCTGCTACGAACGCTTGCGCCATCGTGATCGACGTCTTCTTCTGCTACCCGGACTCCACAGGGGCAGTGCTATGCGACGCTGCTCGGCGTCGGCCGCACGATCGGCAACGTGGTGTTGGTTTGCGCCCTCGGCGCGACGATGACGACGCAGTGTTTGCTTTCTGACCACCAATCAGGCGCTCGCCGCACCTAGCCTTGTTCGAGTGGTAGGTCGCTGTAGGCCACCACCCCGCCTCCCACGAATGGCAGCAGTCGGTTGGCTTCCTGTTCCAGGGCCGCCCGATCGGTTGGGCAGAGCGGTCGGAACGGGGTGAGCAGCAGCGTCCCGGCGTCGCAGGACCACGTTCCGCGCACCCAGCCGTCCACCAGGAAGGTGGGCCGTACCTGTGCCCGGCCGGGCATCACCCGCTTCCGATCCTCGTCGCTGATGATCCGGGTCCGGTCGGCGTGGCCGAGCAGGGCGTTGTCGAAGGCGGGCAGCAGCCGCGCCGGCGCGAGCGTTTCGGGGTCGGGCAGCTCAGCGTCGGCCAGATCGATCAGATCCCTGCCGTCGGGACCGGAGTAGTGGCGCAGTTCGTGCATCTCCGTGACGACCTCGCCCAGGCGGGTGAGGCCGCACCAGGCCTGGACGTCCTTCACTCCGGCCGGCCCGAAGGCGGCCAGATAGCGGCGGATCAGCTCCTTGGCCGAATCCTTGGCGGCCGCCGTCGCCATCGGCTGTCCCAGCCAGACCTCGGCGGGCGTGACCGAGACCGCCGACCGGTTGCCCCGGGAGCCCCACGCGCCGGTGGCCGCACCATGGACGAGGGGGGTGCGCAGTTCCAACTGCCCGGCGAGAATCCGCCCGTCACATCCAGGATGGCGTTCGGCCAGCCGCCGGGCCAGCTCCTTGCGCGACAGCGTCCCTCCCGCTAGCAGGTCGAGTCCGTCGGCCACCACGTCCAGGCCGGTGCTGTTCCGGGTGAAGTGGGGCGAGCCGGCCGTGCGGTCGAGCACGGGCTACAGCAGCGGCCGCAGCCAACGGAAGTCGTCGGCCGCGGCGAGGTGCTGGGTACTGCGGATCGCCGTCCACCTCGGTCTCGGCGACGGTGACATGGTCGAGCGTGGCGGTGCCGGTGATCTGGGCAGTCAGCTGGATCTCACGAGTGATCATTTTTCTGTATTTCTGTCCTTGCCTCGTGTGCGGTCGTCGGGATCGACTCTAAGGAGGCTTCCGGGCCGCATCGCGTCGGCGCACTCGGCGGACACTGGTACCTGGTGGCCTACGACCTGCGACGGCACAACTGGCGCCTGGGGCCGATTCGGACCTAGTCCTTCATCGGCTGAGCTGACAGGCCTACTGGGGGATGAGGGCGAGTTGGCGTGATTGCGCGACGAGGGTTCCTGTGCTGTCCCAGATTTCGAAATCCTCCTCGTGGAATCCGTCCATGAGATAGTCGGTGTGGACCCGACATGCCAGCCAACCCGGAGCCGGGCGGCGCCGGATATGTACCGTGAGTTCGATTGTCGAGGACCCCGAGACACCGGTATCGAACACCACCGGCATGGCGGCGTCGACGAGCAGGGCCAGCGCGATCGAATCCGCCTCGCGACCGTCGGCGAAACGCATCCAGAATTCGGCGGTGGTCGTGCCACCGGGCTCACCGCGCCAGAAGCCCGCGACTTCCGGCATACGGATATCGATGCGTTCGGCGATGGTCGCACCATCTGGAACGACGCCACCGAGCGGGTCGAGACACCGAGCGGGCGCGGGCAGCGCGGGCGGGGTATTGCGCACCAGCGTAGGACCCGCAGCGGTGGCCAGATCGGTGAAAGTCGCCAGCACGCGGATGATTTCACGATCATCACGAGTCAGGATCGCTTGACCGGTCGCCGTGCGCCGCCCGATGCGGGCGATATCGGTGTGGATGAGAGCGCTGCCCGGAGTGCCCGGACGCAGGAAATGGGCGGACGCGGACAGCAGGTCGGGATGCGGAAGCTCGTCGTGCAGTGCTTGCAAAGCGGTGGCGAGCAGATAGCCACCATTCGCAGTGCCACCCAGCGTGGACCAGCGATCCGACAACCACGAACCGTATTCATGGTCGCCAACGCGTGCGCAGGCAGTGTCGGTGTCGAATGCGAAATCCGCGGTGGTAGTCATCAGCCGACGCTACCGTGCCGGTTACTCACGAGAACACCGATGGTCGTGCACGCCGGTGCGGCGCCGGGACTCCAACCGCTGCTAGGAGTTCCGACGTTGCTGCCGGTGGTTCAGTCACCTACCTTCGCAATGACCTTCTCGGCGAACCGGGACAGATGGGCGATCTTGGTGTCGAGCGGTTCGGTATCGGCCTCGATCGTGTACGGGTAGCGGAAACCGACAATCACATCGGTGACACCCTTGTCCTCGAGGCGTTTCACGCCGTCCACGGTGAACCCGTCCAGCGAAATGACGTGCACCTCGAAGTCCTCGCGGGTCCCGTACTCAGCACGCAGCACACTCAGCTGATCCAGCAACCGGCCGAGTTCCTCGGCGTCGCCGCCCGCGTGCATCCACCCGTCGCCACGCTGCGCCGCCCTCCGCAGCGCGGGCCGGCTGTGACCACCGATCAGGATCGGGATCGGCTCGCTGGGCACCGGATTGATCTTTATCGGCGCAATATCGTAGAACTTGCCGTGAAATTCGAAGTAGCCGTCAGCCGACAGTGGGGGAGCGACCGCCGATGTCGCGCTACCGGTCAGCCCACGCACGATATCGATGCACTCGTCCATCCGCGCGCCCCGATGCTCGAACGGCACCCCCATCATGTCGAAATCATCAGGCCACGGGCTGATTCCGACACCGAGCCCCAGCCGGTTACCGCTCATCGCCGCGATGGACGCGGCCTGCTTCGCGACCAGCACCGGCGGACGAATCGGCAACTTCAGCACGAACGGCGTGAACCGCAGCGTCGTCGTCACCGCGGCCATCGCGGCCGAAACCACGAACGCCTCGACGAACGGCTTGTTCTCCAAGAACTCCCGATTACCGTCGGGGGTGTAGGGGTAGGTCGCGTCGGAGTCCTTCGGGTAGGCGACGCTGTCGGCGACAACCATGGTCGAATACCCGGCCTCCTCCGCCGCGCGAGCCAGCGGCACGTAATAGGCGGGGTCGACCATCGTCTCGGCGTAGGTGAATCGCATAGCGGCATCCTTCGGTGCGGAGGTATTGGGGTGCGGTCACCACACCACCGTTCCCAGCCACCAATTAATCACTGATGCTTAACATCGTCAATACCAGGGTTTAGTACAGTTCGGCCATGCACGTCGACAACTCCCGAGCCGCGCTGCTCGACGCCGGAGAACGCCTCATAGCGCAACGAGGCGTCGACGTTCCGCTCCGAGACATCGCAGCAGCCGCAGGGCAACGCAACAACTCCGCGGTCCAGTACTACTTCGACTCGCGCACCGGACTCATCGAAGCCATCGTCGACCGGCGAATGAACTGGCTCGAAGACCGCAGACTGCGGCTACTGGCCGACAGCGAAACCGACGGCACCGCACACGACGTCCGCACCCTGGTCGGCATGCTCGCCGCACCCATCCTCGAACTGACCACCATGGACGGCGTCACCCACTGCGGGCGCTTCCTCGAAGTCGTCCGCACCCACCCGGTGATCGCCGACCCCCGCCGCCTCGCCGGTGCCGACCGCGCCGCCGTCCGCATCATCGCCACCCGCCTCACCGCCGCACTGCCACAACTTCCCGCACGCCTGCGCCGCCAACGCCTCGAAACCATGGCCACCGTCATGTTCGCCCTGATCGCCGATTACGAACGCGCACTCGAAACCGGAATCCGCCCCCGTCACCCGGCAGCAGACACCGCCGAAATCATCGACATGATCGTCGCCATGCTCACCACCCCGGCGCCGAAACCTCCGACCCGCTCCCGCCACCCCTGACACCCAGCCGCCCGCACGACCCCGATCACGAGTCATTTCCGAGTCAGGCCTCGCGCGAAAGTCGCGCCAATTCGACTGTCACCGCCCGCAACTGGTCGATCGAATCCAGTGGCGCCATATCACCCACCCGGGTACGCGCCACCCCGCGCGGGGTCCGACAAGCTCGCCCCGACCAGAAACGCCCGTTCACACACCCGAGTGACGGCATGCGCGCGCACAACCGTGACCGATCAGCAAGACTTGCGGAGTGACCCGATACGCATTCGACGCAGACCGCAACGCGATCGTCGCCATCTGGGCGACCGGACGCGGCGATCTCGCGGCGACGGTGGCCATGCTGCCGCCCATAAGCCAGGACCAGGCAACAGCTCTGGCGTCGAATCTGACCACCCTCTCACGCTTCCAATGGCGCACCTACACCCACCCGGCCAGCGCCGCGGGCGACCCCGAAATCCCCAACAGCGAAGCCTGGCGCCGCGCGGAAGAACGTCGGAACTTCAAAGAAGTCGAAGCCGGAATCCGTACCCCGAACCTGCCGACCGACCACGGACTCATCGTCTCCTACAGCGGCGTCGTCGAATCCGCGCACCGCATCGGGCGCACCCTGCACACCATCGACGACCCGGACCTGCGCGCCACCATCCTCGCCGAGGTCACCACCGAACAAACCGCGATCGAATCCGCCGAACTCGGCGACCTGTCCGGCCGAGCCAGACAAGCCGTCGAACTATCCCGGCCCGACATCTCACCCGCCCAGGTCCACGTCGCCGACGAACTACTTCGCGCCGACCCGCTCGGCTCCATCGAACTGTTCACCGAACTCGACCCCGCCTCGGCGGCCGTCGCCGCCGTCCACTGGCTCGACGCCGCCGCGACGGTAGCTGGGGAGCTGGCCGAAATACCGGCCGTCGACGTCGTCGTGGAAGCCGACGACATCGAAGCGCTCCAGGTCCAAACCCCGACCCTCGTCCTCGAGCGCCTCGACACCGGCGAGACACCGACCGAGATCGTCGTCGATCTGATCGCCGAGGCCATGTCGGTATCAGAAGGGCAGGTCCCCGCACCATGGGCCGTCGTCGCCCGAGTAGCCGAAATCGAAGAACAAGCCCGCAAATTCAATCTCGACAACGAAACTCGCGAAGCACTGCTCGCCGAATTCCGAATCAGTCGCCTCGACCCGGTCCGTCCGGCTCTCGACCTCCTGGAAGACCTCCTCGACGGCATTCGCGGCTGCCTGCTGCTCTACGCGGCACACACCCCCAGCGATGACAATGAAATCGAGGCGCAATTCGCCGCCGACGTCCGCAGCGAGGCCGACGCCCACCCCGAACAGCTCCTGTGACTCGACAGCGCGGATGGCTCAGCTTACGTCCGACGAACGTTCCTCCTGCGCCGCAGCGCACGACCCGCCCACTCGGCCGTGACACTCGCTCACCGAGCTGATCGGGCGTTACCAGCTCGCCATCCACCCGAAATGTCATCGGAGCAGCAAGGATCGGTCGATTCGGTCAGTGTGCGGTTGTGCACTGAAATTCGCGCGAAATACCGCTCTGCCTAGCTGGGGATTCGAGTCACCGCGACAGCGGATTCTGTCAGACTGCCCAGATACAACGTGCCGTCGTTCTCGACGACCCCCGTGACCATCGAAAAATTGGTGCCTTCGATCTGCAAGTCATGGACGACATTGCCATCGAAGTCGACTGCCATTACCCAGATGGTCTTCGGTGCCTTCGGGTGCAGCGATTCGGGCAGCGCCCAGACCGCCCGGCGCAAGAAGCCCGGAAGCGGAAGCAGGCGATCCAGCAATGGATTTCGCGGCGAGGGGAGTGTAATCCAGATGAGCCCGTCGCTACCGAGGGCCATATTGTCGGGGAAGCCGGGCAGATTCTCGATGAGATAATCCTGTGTGCCGGCCTTCGGTCCGGATAGCCAATGCCGAGTCACCCGGTACGCGCCGGTCTCGGCGACGACCACGCAAGAACGGTCGGGGGACAGGACAACCCCATTGGCGAATTGCAGCCCGTCGATCAGGGTTTCGACGCGGCCGGTCCGGTCGCGGCGAAACAGTCGCCCGGTACCGGAATGCTCCAGGATGTCGCCCATCCACTCGTCGAGCCGATAGTGGCGCGACGACGACGAGAAATAGATCGAATCGTCGTCGTCCTGAACGACATTGCTGGCAAAGGGGAGTGGCTGCCCCTCGACCGTGTCGACGAGAACCTCTAGGCTGCCGTCGGAATCCAGGCGTAACAATCCGAGGGTCGCATCGCAGATCAGAATCGTCCCGTCGCTATTGGCGTGCAGCCCCAGCGGCCGCCCGCCGGTATTCACCAGCAAGCGCACATCCCCATCGGCCGGATCGATGCTGAAGATCGAACCATCCTCGACGCCGGCGAGTACCCGCCCATCGGGAGCCAGCACCACATCCTCCGGTCCGGTCCCGCGTAGCTCTATGCGCGTAACCGGGGGAAGTGTTGTCGCACTGCGGGTTTCGCGTGCGCGGGGGAGCGCCGGCGGCGGTGTCCAGCGCTGGGGTCGCATCGTATGTCCGGCGTGCATACCTCAGATTAGCCCGATGGGAGTCGTCGGTAAGCCAGACAAGAATATTGCATTTAGATACGTAGATATGCGCATCAACGCATGTGACTGTCCTTGGAATACAACAGGTCCGGCTACGCCGGGCCTAGCAAGGAAGGGGAGGGTAGCCGCCGCTGCGGCAGGGTGAATTCTTTGTCGAGATTATCTGTGTTCGAATGGGTTTGGCGTGTGCCGTGGTAGATCGGGGACTGGTCAATGTTTTGCGCAGGGCGCGGCGAAGTTCCCAGCGGGGGAGTGCGGCTGGGTAAATTGGTTCCAATGGTTGATTCTGTTGTGCCAGTCGAATGGCCCATCGCGGCGGCTCGATGCGCCGATTGGTGACGTCCCTGAGTTCACTAGCCATCGCGATATGGGACTATGCGAATTAATACATGGATTGCCACACAGTGACGCAGCGTAATGCATTGAATATCACCCAAAAGAAGCAAAGATGCCCGGGCCGGGCATTCGCGCCCGAACGTGGTGACTGCCGTATCGTCAGCGCGAGCACTCGCCGCGATAGGGCAGTCACCACCGGTATCAATGGTTATGGACTGGTGCTGAATACGTACCACAAGACGGCGAGGGTACCTACCGTGAACAGCGGTGACAGGACCCAGGTTTCGACCTTGTTCCCGGTGCGTTCGATGATCGGAAGGCGGGTCCGCAGGGAGAACGGCCAGAACAGTCGGCAGCCGCGGTCTGTGAGGCAATCGCCGGCGAGGTGGGCCAATGCGCCCAGTCCTACCGAGAACGGTAACCAGGCCGGTTTGTCGGTGATCCAGTGATCCATCGCGAATGTTCCGGCGGCGGCGAGGATTACGACCGTGCCCCATGCCTTGAAACCATCGCCGGCCGGGCAAATGTGGAGCGCTTTGACGGCCAGCGCGAGGAGGAAGAAGGCAAGGGCAAGTGTGAAATAGCGGCCGATCCAATGCTCGCCGGCCCAGGTCCCGCACGCGACCGCGATCACGAACGCGAACGAATGGGTCGCGTGCCGATGTCCGCCCGATATCCAGGAGATGAAACGGCAGCAGTAGTGCGAGACCGGTCCCAGCACATGAGCGATCGTGCCGCTCGGGTGATCCGCGTCGGGCAGTAACGCGGCACCCGCGGTGAGAAAGGTACCCAGCAGCAGATCGACGGGACCGAGATGTGTATCTCCAGTAGCCAATGCGGGATAGATCAACGCCGATACAGGCAACGTCGCGGCTGCCACCGACCACGCGAACGCGCCGCTGGTCGCATGAGAATGTCCTAGCACCGCATGAAGGTTAGTTGACAACAGCGTATTTCAGATATGTGCAGGTCAGGGCCGACGGTACCGAGGAGTGAGCGGGATGCGAAACGCACTGCACCCCGCGACCTTTGAGTCGCGGGGTGCGATTCGCGTTGTGATCAGGCCAGGTCGAACCGATCGAGGTTCATGACCTTGTCCCACGCGGCGATGAAGTCCCGCACGAACTTCTGCTTCGAATCATCGGTCCCGTAGACCTCCGCGATAGCACGCAGCTGCGAATTCGACCCGAAAACGAGGTCGACGCGGCTGCCGGTCCACCGGGCCGCACCGGTGGCGCGATCCTTACCCACGTAGGTTCCGTCCTCGGCCGGAGACGGCTCCCACGTGGTGCCCATATCGAGCAGGTTCACGAAGAAGTCGTTGGTCAGCGATTCGGGTGTGGAGGTGAACACGCCCAGCGGCGACTGCTTGTGGTTCGCACTGAGCACGCGCAGACCACCGATGAGAACGGTCAGCTCGGGGGCGCTCAACGTCAGCAGATTCGCCTTGTCGATCAGCAGGTATTCGGCCGAGAGACGACTGCCTTTACCGAGGTAGTTGCGGAAGCCGTCGGCCTGCGGTTCGAGTGCGGAGAAGGACTCCACATCGGTCTGCTCCTGCGTGGCATCCGTCCGTCCTGGTGTGAACGGCACTTCGATGTCGTGCCCGGCGTTCTTGGCGGCCTGCTTGATCGCCACGCCGCCGCCCAGTACGACGAGATCGGCGAAGGACACCCTGGTGTTGCCGGTCTGGGCGGAGTTGAAGGACTCCTGAATTCCCTCCAGGGTGCGAACCACCTGCGCGAGCTCGTCGGGGTTGTTGACCTCCCAGCTACTCTGCGGCTCGAGGCGAATGCGGCCACCGTTGGCGCCACCGCGCTTATCGCTGCCGCGGAACGACGACGCCGCAGCCCACGCGGTCGAAACAAGCTGGGGGATAGTCAGACCCGATGACAGGATCCGGTCCTCGAGGGCGGCGATTTCATCGGGCCCGATGAGGTCGGAGGTGACTGCTGGAACGGGGTCCTGCCACAGCAGCGGTTCCTGTGGGACCAGCGGACCGAGGTAGCGGGCGATGGGGCCCATGTCGCGGTGGGTCAGCTTGTACCAGGCCCTGGCGAACTCGTCGGCGAGTTCGTCGGGGTGGTCGAGCCAGCGGCGGGTGATCTGCTCATAGACCGGGTCAACGCGCAGCGAGAGGTCCGTCGTCAGCATTACCGGGGTGTGCGACTTCGACGGGTCGTGGGCGTCGTCCACGGTGCCCGCCCCGGCGCCGTCTTTGGGAATGTACTGCCACGCACCGGCGGGGCTCTTCGTCTTCTCCCATTCGTAGCCGTAGAGGGTTTCGAGGAAGCTGTTGTCCCATGTGTTGGGAGTGGGGGTCCAGGTGCCCTCGAGGCCGCTGGTGATGGCGTCCTTGCCGACACCGGTGCCGAAGGTGCTCTTCCAGCCGAGGCCCTGCTGTTCCAATGGCGCCGCCTCGGGCTCGGGGCCGACGAGTTCGGGATCACCTGCGCCGTGGGTCTTGCCGAAGGTGTGGCCGCCGACGATCAGGGCCGCGGTCTCGACGTCGTTCATCGCCATGCGGCGGAATGTCTCACGAACGTCGACGGCAGCGGCGAGTGGATCGGGATTGCCGTTGGGCCCCTCCGGGTTGACGTAGATCAATCCCATCTGGACCGCGGCCAAGGGGTTCTCGAGGTCTCGGGTGCCGGTGTAGCGTTCGTCGCCGAGCCAGGTGCGCTCAGGGCCCCAGTAGACGTCCTCATCGGGCTCCCACTGGTCGACGCGGCCGCCGCCGAAGCCGAAGGTTTCGAAGCCCATCGACTCCAGTGCGACATTGCCCGAATAGACGATCAGGTCGGCCCAGGAGAGCTTCTTCCCGTACTTCTTCTTCACCGGCCACAGCAGGCGTCGAGCCTTGTCGAGGCTGGCATTGTCGGGCCAGCTGTTGAGCGGCGCGAACCGCTGCATGCCGGCGCCGGCGCCGCCGCGTCCGTCTTTGATGCGGTAGGTGCCCGCGGCATGCCAGGCCATCCGGATGAACAGTGGTCCGTAGTGGCCGTAGTCGGCGGGCCACCAATCCTGGGAGGTCGTCATCACCTCCTCGATGTCCCGTTTCACGGCAGCCAGATCGAGGGTCGCGAATTCGGCGGCGTAGTCGAAATCCTCGCCCATGGGATTGGCCACGGCGGGGTTCTGCTGGAGGATCTTGAGGTTGAGTTGGTTGGGCCACCAGTCACGGTTGCTACTGCCCTCGGTCGGGAAGTCGAGGCGACCGGAGGTGACGGGGCAACCACTTTCGGTGGGCGCGGTGTTCGCCTCTCCGATGGGCGGGTGTTCCTCAGGCACGGCGTTTCCTTTCAGGTGTGAGCGAATCGGGCTGTGCTGATGGGTGGGTTCGCACAGTCTGTGGTGCCGAGCAGTCGGGGCACAGACCCCAGTAGATGACTTCGGCCTCGTCGAGGAGGAATCCGTTGTCGTCGGATGCGGTCAGGCAGGGAGCGTTACCGACGGCGCAATCGACATCGGCGATGACGCCACATGACCGGCAGACGACGTGATGGTGGTTGTCTCCGACGCGTGTCTCGTAGCGCGCCACGGACCCCATTGGCTGGATGCGCCGGAGGAGACCGGCGGCCGTCAGTGCTCGCAGCACGTCGTATACGGCCTGATGTGACACCGCGCTGAGGATTTCGCGTACGAGTCCGAGGATCGAGTCGGTATCGGAGTGAGGATGGTTGTGCACCACCGACAGCACCGCGACCCGCGGTGCTGTCACACGCAGTGTGGCTCCACGCAGCATGTGCTCGAAGTCCGAGTTCGTGGACACATTCCGAAGTATGACTCATTCAAGTCTCGGCTAGGTGCGGTTAGGGGGATCCTTGCCATCGATCTTACTTGACATAATGTTGATTATCGGCGCGACAGGAGGGTGGATCGAGAGGGGTTGATTTTGCTGGGTGCACCGGTGTCATGTCGGTGTCTGCTCGCTCGTTCGCGGAATCCGGTCGGTTCGGTGCCGCCATCCGAGTGGCGTATCGAGCGCGCTGCTCAGGTTCATTTGTTGCACTTGCGAATTCACTGGTTGCGCTATGCGCAATCTATGGCAGCTGCGAATTTTGTGAATCTTTGATGATTCGTAGATTGGCTCGATCAACCCCGATTTGGCGATAACTATCCGACAGGCTTCGTTTGTTGCGGATCGGGTGGATGTTCGCGCCGGCGAGTCGGGCTTCTCCCCTCTCGCACCGGCCTTTATAGGCACTATTTCGTCACAGTGACGTTTCAGAGTGAGGGGTGCGCCATGGCGTCGCGACGCTCTTGCATCGTTACTGCGGACCGTCTACCCGGTAAGGAAGCCCGCTCGGTGGCGCGTCGGTCCGCGCAGAGACGACAGGAATTCGAAATCCGCCGGGGTCATCGTCGCTGCTGATACGCCGATCGCTCGACCCCGGATGGACCGGGGCCGAACTCGCGATGGCGTAGTCACCGGCCGGGGTGTACCTCGACGTCGGCGACTACGACGGTGACGTTGTCGGGGCCGCCGCCGAGCAGTGCCAATTCGATCAGTCGGTCGGCGCATTCGTCGCTGGTGCCCGCACGCATCGTGGCGGCGATCAGCTCGTCGGTCACGACATCGGATAGGCCGTCGGAGCACAGTACGTAGCGGTCTGCGGCGTGGACTTCTTGTATGGCCAGCGCGGGCTGGACCTCGATTCCCGACAGCGCCCGCATGATCAGTGACTTGCGTGGGTGAGTTCGCGCCTGCTCGGCGGTGATTCGGCCCTCGTCCACCAGCGACTGCACGAACGTGTCGTCGCGGGTCATCCGGGTCAGGTGTCCGGCCCGCAGCAGATACGCGCGCGAGTCCCCCACATGTGCCAGGCACAATGTGTTGCCCGCGAACAGGAGTGCGGTGAGGGTGGTACCCATGCCCTGTAGTTCGGGCTGTTCGGCGACGTGCTCGGCGATCTGTGCGTTGCCCGTTCTGATCGCTGCATCGAGTCCGGCGGCCAGGTCGTGGGCGGGGTCGGCATTCTCGAGTGGCATCAGCGCCGCGATCATCAGCGCCGAGGCCACCTCGCCTCCGGCATGGCCGCCCATGCCGTCGGCCAGTGCCAGCAGTCGTGTCCCGGCGAAGACGCTGTCCTCGTTGTTTTCGCGGACCAGTCCGCGATCGCTGCGCGCCGCGGTTCGTAGCACGAATGTCATTATCGCGGATCGCTCTCCCGCTGCCCCCCGTGCCCGCTCAGACGTTGACGCCGTAGTCGCGGGCGATGCCGGACAAGCCGGATGCGTATCCCTGTCCGATGGCGCGGAACTTCCATTCGTTGCCGTTGCGGTACAGCTCGCCGAACACCATGGCGGTCTCGGTTGAAGCGTCTTCGGTGAGGTCGTAGCGGGCCAGTTCCGCACCGTTGGCGCGGTCGACCACCCGAATGTAGGCGTTGCGGACCTGGCCGAAGGATTGCTGGCGGGCCAGCGCGTCGTGAATCGATACGGGGAAGAAGATGTTGGTGATCGTCGGCGGCGTCGCGGCCAGGTCGACGTTGATGACTTCGTCATCGCCCTCGCCCTCACCGGTTAGGTTGTCGCCGGTGTGTTCGATCGAGCCTTCTGGGGAACGCAGGTTGTTGTAGAAGACGAAGTGCTGATCCGAGAGCACCTTCTGATCGGATCCGGTCGCCAGGGCGCTGGCGTCCAGGTCGAAGTCGGAGCCGGTCGTGGCTCGCACATCCCAGCCCAGACCGACCGCTACCGCCGTCAGATTCGGGGCCTGCTTCGACAGCGACACATTGCCGCCCTTGGCCAGAGTCACACCCATCTCGGTTCCTTTCGTGTTCGGACGATATGTCATCGGCAGCGGTGCGTGCGCCCGCTGCGGTTTCCGCTCGGCTCGAGCCTAGTAGGTCGAGCATTCTTTGATGTTGCCCGACTATCGGCGATACGCGCAGTGCGGCGGTGGGTTTGATGATTCGGGTTCGTGATCGGGTGGCGATGTTTTGTGAGAATTGTTGTGTGGCAGGTATTTACGGTGATCTGATGTGGTCGGCAAGCTGCGGAGGCCGAACCACCCACGCGGGACCCCGCCACATCAGCAGGGTCCCGCGTGGGTGGTTCGGTCAGCCGTTCGGGGCGGTGGGGTCTTCACCGGCGCCGTGGTTGGGGTTGGTGCAGATGGTGCCTTCGCAGGGGACGGGATCGGGGTCGCCGTTGGGGTTGGGCATTTCGGATTGGCCGTTGTCGTTGGGGTCGGGGCCCGCGCCGTGGTTGGGGTTGGTGCAGATCGTGCCCTCGCAGGGGACTTCGTTCGGGTCGCCGTTGGGGTTGGGGATGAGGATGGTGCTTGTTGGTGCGGGTTTTGGTTCAGGTGCGGGTTTTGGTTCAGGCGCGGGTGCGGGCGGGGGCGCGGGTGCGGGCGGCGGGGCTGGGTTGCCCGCGTGGGTGGTCGGTTGTGGAGCGGGGTTCTCGGCGTGTGTTGTCGGGGCCCCGGGTGTCGGGGTGGTCGTGCTGGGCTTCGGCGTGGTCGATGTCGGCGACGGCGTGGTCGTTGTGGTCGTTGTCGAGGAGTCATTGGAGCATCCGGCTCCCGCGGCAAGGGCAAACGCCAGCGCGGTCATGACGACGAGCTTTCTCATGGCTTCCCTCCGGTGTTGCGATTGGTTCGCCACGCATCGGGCCGTGCCCTCGATTGGGCGGTCGATTCGGGCTGTGGGCAGCGTATCCGGGAGGTCTGCATCCGCAGGGCCAACTCGCCGCCGGTGCTGCGCTCCCCTGGTCCACAATCGGCCTCGATAAGGCCAGTAGATCTCGAGTGGATCTGTATTCAGGGTCCAGTTGTGGTTCATGCTGTGCGGATGCTGCTTCGCCGTGTGCTCGCGTTGTATGTCGGGCTTTGGTTGTACGGGTTCTCGATGGCCGTGATGGTGCGTGCCGGTCTCGGGTTGGATCCTTGGGATGTGTTTCACCAGGGGGTGGCTGCGCATGTGTCGATCAGCTTCGGCGCGGTGACGGCGTTGACGGGAGTGGCTGTGTTGCTGGCATGGATTCCGTTGCGGCAGCGGCCCGGTTTGGGCACGGTCAGCAATGTGGTGGTGATCGGGGTGTCGGTCGACGTCGGTCTGTGGCTGCTTCCGCAGTGGGATGTGCTGGTGGGCCGGATCGGTGCGATGTGTGCCGCGGTGGTGCTGAACGCGATCGCGACGGTTTTGTACATCGGTGCCGGTATGGGGCCTGGCCCGCGTGACGGACTGATGACTGGACTGGTCGGCCGGACCGGTCTGTCGGTCCGGTTGGTGCGCACGACGATCGAGGTGGGGGTGCTGGCGGTTGGCTGGCTGCTCGGTGGGAGCGTTGGTGTCGGGACTGTGGTGTACGCGTTCGGGATCGGCCCGCTGATCCAGTTGCTGATTCCGGTGGTGAATCGGTATCTGCCGGGCTTCGATCCCGGTTCGAATCGGGATGAGCCGGCTACTGTCGCGGTCGCGCCGTGACGGCGCGGCGGTAGTGAATTGCCGGTTTGTGTTCGGCGGCAACGCTATTGGCTGGGCGCGCTCATCCCGCCATCATGTGTGTGGGCCCATGACGGCGGGATGGCGGCGTTGCTACACCCGTGTGCCGTGGAAATCGAGGATGGCGGCGAGGGTTTCCTCGGGCGCTTCGAGTTGCGGATAGTGGCCGACGTCGGGTAGCTCGACGACGTCGGGTTCGGCGATGAGTTCGCGGTAGCGGGCGGCCATGTGAGCGCCGGAGACCGGGTCGAGTCGGCCGTTGATCAGTCGCAGCGGCACCGAGGTCTGCTGAAGTGCGCCGACCCAGCGTTCGCGGTGGGATTTACGTTCGCTCATGTAGCGGATGAGTTTGTGGCCGTTGCGTTTTCCGTGCTTGCTGCACCATAGGATCCAGAATTGGCGCAGCTGTTCTTCGGTGGGTTTGGTGTCGGGGCCGAAGACGGCCGCGAGGTTGCGCGCGAAGGTGCCTTCGCCGCCGAAGATCCCGACTGCCGGTCCTAGTGGACTGGCCAGTAGCCGTTGTACCAGCCGTGGCCGGTGGGCTTCGGGGAATAGGCCGCCGTTGAGCAGGCACACCGATTCGATGATCAGGGAATCGTCGCCGTCGGCTCGGCGCTGGGTGTCGCGGGCCAGTAGTTCTTGGGCGACGGTGTCGCCGTAGTCGTGGGCGAGGATGTGAACGCGTTCGACGCCTTGTTCGCGCAGTAGGTTTTCGTGGATGTCGGCTTGGTCGGTGATGCGGTAGTCGTAATTTCGCGGTTTAGCCGACCAGCCGAAGCCGATCATGTCGGGTGCGATCACGCGGCTGAACCGTTCGCATAGTCCGGGCCATACCGCGTGCCAGTCCCAGGATGCGGTGGGGAATCCGTGCATGCACAGTAGTGTGCCGTCGGCGCCTGCGCCGCCGTCGCGCCAGAAGATCTGGTGGCCGCGATGGGTGTATCTTCGCCCGCTCGCCCGCCACAGGGCAAACTCCTCCATATCTACCTCCTTGTGTATCGACAAGCATTGCGCGCGGATCGGACCGGCACAGCGATTCCGTCGAACCGGCGACAGAGTTCGTGTCATGTACTGCACGGTCGGTTCACGCTGGTCGTTTGCTCTGCGAGAATGCCATAGTGCATGTCGCGATCGGCCTGGTTGTTCTTGTCGCTGCGGCGGTGTCGCTGGCGGCGTTGGCGCGGCGGTTCGGGGTTTCGGAACCGCTGGTGCTGACGGTGGCGGGTGTGGCGGCGTCGTACATTCCTCATGTGCCGGAGGTTCATCCGGATCCGGAGATCATTCTGCTCGGGTTGCTGCCTCCGTTGTTGTATACGGCGGCGATTCGGACGTCGTTGGTGGATTTCCGCGCCAATGCCGGCACCATTATGTCGTTGTCGGTGGGTTTGGTGCTGTTCAGCACGTTCGTGGTGGCGACGGTGGTGTGGTGGCTGTTGCCGGTGCCGTTTGTGGTGGCGGTGGCTCTCGGGGCGGTGGTGGCGCCGCCGGATGCGGTGGCGGCGACGGCGGTGGCGCGGCGGATCGGGATGCCGAGGCGGCTGGTCACCATCCTCGAGGACGAGTCGATGTTCAATGACGCGACGGCGCTGGTGGCGGTGCGTACCGCGATCGCGGCGTCGGCGGGGGCGGTGTCGGTGTGGCGGGCGGGTGGTGATTTCCTGCTCGCTGCCGGTGGTGGCGCGGTGGTCGGGATCGTGGTCGCGTATGTGCTGGCGATGTTACGTCGCAGGATCACCGATCCGGTGCTGGATACGTCGCTGTCGTTCCTTGCGCCGTTTGTCGCGTATCTACCTGCGGAAGAGCTTGGCGCTTCGGGGGTTATCGCGGTGGTCACGTGCGGGATGATCCTGGGGCATGGTGCGCCGGCGTGGCAGAGTGCGGCGTCGCGGATCGCGGAACGCACCAATTGGCGCACGATCCAGTTCATTCTGGAGAGTGCGGTGTTCCTGATCATCGGGTTGCAGATGCGCGCGATCATCGAGGGTGCGTGGAGTAGCGGGCTCGATCACACGACGCTGGTTGTCGCGGCGTTCGCGGTGTTGCTGGCGGTGTTGCTGGCGCGGCCGTTGTGGATTTTCCCGTGGTCGCTGCTGTCTCACCGGATGAAGCGGTCCGGTGCGGAGGAGCCGCTGAGTCATCTGGCGGTGGTGTCGTGGGCGGGGATGCGCGGGGTGGTGACGTTGGCGGCGGTGTTGTTGTTGCCCGAGGACACCCCGCAGTTGCCGGTGTTGAAGCTGTTGGCGTTGATCGTGGTCGCGGGCACGCTGCTGTTGCAGGGGTCCTCGTTGCCGTGGTTGGTGCGTCGGCTGCATTTGCGTGGGCCCAGCCGTGCGGAGGATGCGTTGCAGAAGGCGAATCTGCTGCAGCAGGCGTCGTCGGCGGGTTTGGCGGAGTTGGATAGGTGGATTACACCGGATACGCCGGTTGCGGTGATCGAGTCGTTGCGTGGTCGGGTCGCGTGGCAGACGAATGCGGCGTGGGAGCGGTTGGGGCGCGCCGAGTCGGAGTTGGTGACGCCGACGGCGGAGTATCGGCGGTTACGGCTGGAGATGTTGCGCGCTGAACGGGAATCGGTGCTGCGGGTAAGGGATTCGGGTGGTTCGGATTATGTGATCTTGCAGCATGTGCTGGATCGGCTGGATTTGGAAGAGTCGATGATCGATCGGTTCGACGAGACCGAGGAAGAGACTGTCGAGCCGTTGGAGTTGGCTTCGGGTGCCGAGGGTTGTGTGCATTTGCGGGATGCGCCGCTGGTGTTGGAGCCGTCTGAGCCCGATGAATGCAAGGAGTGTTTGGCGGAGGGGTTGAGCTGGGTGCATCTGCGGATGTGCTTGGTGTGCGGGCATGTTGCCTGCTGTGAGTCGTCGGTCGGTAATCATGCGACGAAGCATTATGAGGGCACTCAGCATCCGGTGATGCGCAGTGTGGAGCCGGGCGAGGCGTGGCGGTGGTGCTATGTCGATGAGTTGTTGGGGTGAGCGGGTCCGTCAGTGGCGGGCGTGTGAGTAGATCAGTCGGGCGTATTCGGTGAGCAGGCGCTCGAGTGGCACGTCCTCGTTGGGGGCGATCTGCTGGTAGCCGATCAGCATGGCCATGCCGAGGGAGGTGACGACGGCGGCGGTATTGTCGTCGCCGACAACGCCTTTGATCGACTTGTGCACGGTGCGGCGGCGGGATTCGTCGACTCGTTTGATGGCGAGGCTCACCGATTCGTCGTTGGCGGCCCAGGCACGGATGGCGGCTTCGGCGGCGTGGTGTAGCCCTGCGGCGAGGTCGGACATGGCGCGAATGTCGTCGTCGGGGTTGCCTTGGTTGAAGTTCAGGGTGCGCAGGATGCGTACCTGGCGGTTTTCCCAGTGTTCGAGTAGTGCGTCGACGAAGCTTTGCCAGCTGCCGAAATGGTGGTAGAACGAGCCGCTGGTGACGCCGAGGCGGCGGCATAGCAGGCCGATGTTGAGGCCCTTGAAGCCGAGTTCGGCGAGCGTCGCCAGAGCGGTGTCGAAGTACTGCTCCTTGGTGACCACTCGTGACATCGGTGCGCCGTTCTGTTCGTTCGGGCGGGGGCGAGGACCGAACAGTACCGCATCGTATTGGTGTCTGGTTGGAGCGTTGCGAAATCTGCGTGGTGCGGATCGCGAACCGAGAAATATATCCGTGACTGGGTGAAACATGGAGTGCGAGAGCGAAATCGACTGGGGCGGACCTGGTTGCGGGCGGCGCATCGCTATCTCGCCATGCAGTCCGAACTCGTGGACGCCCACCTGGCCGCGACAACACTGACGGAATCGGGGCCGAAGGCGGCGATCGTGGCCGCGGCCCAGACCCCGGCCGCCTTCGCCGAACGGTTTCCCGCGTCCGCGAAGTTGTTGCATGTCATTTCCCGCGATGAACTGCTCGGCGACGAACTACCCGATGCGGTCGCGGCCGAATTGGCGCGCACCGACCGGGTTCTGGTGGAGTTGATGGTCGGGCTGGCGCGGGCGTTATGGGGCCGAGGCGATGCTCGCGCGGTCGATGTGATCACCATCTGCCTGGTCGATCTGCCCACGGCGATCCTGTTGCGTCGCAACAGGATCGCCGATCCTCTTGCCCGCGAACATCTCCGGGCCGCGGTGTGTGCGGTTCTGGACGTGGGTCCACGCCCGAAAGGATAACCATGACACCCACTCTCGGCTACCACGACAAGATCGCCGTCCTCGACCTCGGAGACGACGAAAACCGCTTCTCCCCCACCTTCCTCGACGCCGTGCACGCCCACCTCGACGCCGCGCTCGCCGAGGGTGCCCACGGCTTGCTGACCACCGCGAGCGGGAGGTTCTACTCCAACGGCCTGGACTTGGACTGGCTGGCCGCCAATGGTGAACGTGCCCAGTGGTATGTCGGACAGGTGCAGGCACTGTTCGCCCGCGTACTCACCCTGCCGATGCCGACCGCGGCCGCGTTGCCGGGGCACGCGTTCGGGGCGGGCGCGATGCTGGCCATCGCGCACGACTATCGCGTTATGCGCGCCGACCGTGGCTACTTCTGTTTCCCCGAGGTCGATATCCGCATCCCGTTCACCCCGGGCATGGCCGCGCTGATCCAGTCCAAGCTGACACCGAAGGCCGCGGTCGCCTCGATGACCACGGGTCGTCGTTTCGGCGGTGTAGACGCGCAGGCGCTCGATCTGGTCGACGCGACCGCGCCCGAGGGTGCGGTGACCGATGCGGCGCTGGAACTGCTCGGCGGGCTGGGTGGCAAGGATCCCGGGACGCTCGGCGCGATCAAGAACACCATGTTCGGTGCGGCGGTTGCCGTGTTGACTGCGGATGCGCTGAGTGCGCCTGGGGCAGCTCCGCGAGCAGCTTCATCGTCTGCTCGACCACCTCCGGTGCGGCGGGCAGCAGCGGCAGCCGGACATCGGGTGCGGGGATGCGTCCCTGGGCGTGCAGGACCGCCTTGATCACCGTGGGGTTGGGTTCGCGGAACGCCGCAGCCGCCACCCGTGCCAGCCCGGCGCCCAGATCGCGGGCGACGGTGTTGTTCGCGGCGGCCCAGGCCGCGGCCGTGGCGACGAAGGGGGCGGTGGTCAGTTGGGCGGTGGCGAGGATGCCGCCGGTCGCGCCGAGGGCCAGCAGTGGTGAGAAGAACTGGTCATCACCGGCGAGCACGGTGAATTCCGGTGGGAGGTCGCCCAGCAGATCGATGGTGTCGGCGTCGATGCCGCCGATCGCGTATTTCACCGCGACAACCGCGGGGAGCAGACCGATGTGGCGCAGGGTGTGCGCGCTGAGGGATCGGGCGGTGCGGTACGGGATGTGGTAGATGATCAATGGGACGGGGCTGGTCGCGGCCAGTTCGGTGAAGTGGGCGAGAACGCCTGCTTCGGAGGGGCGTGTGTAGTAGGGCACCGGAACCAGTGCGGCCGCTACCTCCGGGCGTGACCCCAGCGCGTGCAGTGCGGCGGCGGTGGTCCGGGTGTTGTTGTCACCCGCGCCGACGATCAACGTCGCGTCGCGCGCGCGGCAGACCGCGGCGCAGACATCGAGGACCGCGCGTTTCTCGTCGCTGTCGAGTGCGGCGGGCTCGCCGGTGGTGCCGAGCGCGACCAGTCCGGTCGCGCCCTCGTCGAGCACTTGGTTGGCCAGGGATTCGAGTGCGTCGATGGCGATATCGCCGTCGGCAGTGAATGGGGTGACGAGTGGGACGAAGATCCCTTTCAGAGGTTCGCGATGCACCATATACCCAGCTTGAACCGCTACCAGGCGTAGGTCTAGTTCGCATTTGTGGTGCCGAGCGTAAGCTCAGCTGATGCTTGATGTTCGTCGACTGCGGCTGCTGCGTGAACTGGCCCTGCGCGGCACCATCGCCGCTGTCGCGCAGGCCATGGCCTTCACCCCTTCCGCGGTATCACAGCAGCTCAGCGCGCTGGAGCGCGAAGCAGGAGTCGAGCTGTTGCAGCGCACCGGCCGCCGGGTCACCCTCACTGCCGCGGGCCACACCCTCGTCGGGCATGCCGAGGCGGTGCTGGCGCGACTGGAACAAGCACAGGCCGACCTCGTGAACACCGAGGCCGGACTCACCGGACCGTTGCGAATCGGTGCGTTTCCCTCCGCGACACAGGCTTTCATTCCCGCCGCGCTCAGCGCGCTCGTCACCGAACATCCCGGGTTGGAACCCCGGGTGGCGGAGCTGGATCCCGCACTGGTGGCCGACGCGCTGCGCGCGGGTGAATTGGATGTGGCGCTGGTCCACGACTACGACCTGGTGCCTTTCCCCGCCGAGGCGGGGGTACGCACCGAGCCGCTCTACCGCGAGGCGATGTTCCTGGCTTCGACAATTGACCACGCGCAATCCCCCGGTGCCGGGCTGGACGCCTGGCGTGCGGAGCCGTGGATCGTGGCCACCGCGGGCACCCGATGTCACACTATGACCATCCGCGCCTGCCAGGCCGCGGGGTTTCTCCCGCACATCCGCCACCGCATCGATGAGTTCGCCACGGTGCTCGCCTTCGTCGCCGCCGGGCACGGCGTCGCGCTGGTACCGGAACTGGGTGCGGTGGATCCGCCGGCGAACGTGGTGCTCACCAAGTTGCCGATCGCTCGTCACACGCGGATCGCGTTTCGCGCGGGCGCGGACCGTCATCCCGCGATCGCGGCGTTCACGGCCGCCCTCGACGACGCGCTCGGGCACTGAACCGGGAACCGCGCGGGACCCGGCAACCTCGAGTGGCCGCACGTGCGTCGAACCCGGTGCGCCGCCGTAGCCGGGGCGTGTGCGAGGGTTATCGGGTATTTCCGCTGAAAGGACGTCTCATGACACTGGGCATGGTCCTCGGCGACTCCTCGGCTCGCACTTCGACGTGCGAGGACTGAGTCCGTATCCTCCCTGTCCCCGATCCGGGGTCTGATACCGGCCTTTCGCTTCTCGTCGAAGTGCTCTCCGCGCCCATGCACGTTCGATCACGAGGAGCACACCGTGCCCACCATGCACTGGACCGAACACGACCTTCCCCATGGCGTTCGCTGGCACTCCGAGAGCGCCGCACCGATACCCCGGCGTGTGGTCGTCGCCGATGAACGTATGCGCGCCGATACCGCCTATCGTCTGGTCTGCGAGGGCACGGGACTGTTGTGGCGTGGCGACTTTCATCAGGCCCGCCAGATGATTCAGGCGTTGCGTCGGCGCATCGACCGCACCGCGCCGCGGCCGGGCGGCGCGCCCGCCGAATCGTTCCACCACTATCGCCGATTCCGTAGTCACCGCGCGCGGGTGCTCGGCAGGCTGGTCATCGAGTTGGGCGCGGACTATTCGATCGCGTTGCGCAGGGCACCGGATGTGCGGCAGGCGTGCACCGAAACCTATGGGCCGCCACGAGAATCGATGATGATCGCGTTCACGGAACTGCTCGGTGCCATCGGTGCGCAGCAGTGGCGCGCCAACGGGGTCGAGGTGGCCGCGCTGGGGGCGCGGATTCACCCGCATTACGGGGTGTTCTCGCCGGTGCGTGGTGAATACGTCGATCTGGTCGCGCGGGCGCCGCTGCCGGTGCGGGCGCGCACGGCCTTCGACCTCGGCACCGGGACCGGCGTGCTCGCCGCCGTGCTCGCCCGGCGTGGTATCGAGCGGGTCGTGGCCACCGACATCAACCCGCGCGCACTGGTGTGTGCGCGCGACAATATCGACCGGCTCGACCTCGGCGATCGAGTCGAGGTGACCGGTCCGGATCTGTACCCGCCCGGTGTCGCCGATATCATCGTGTGCAACCCGCCTTGGTTGCCTGCGCGTCCGAGCGCCGCTCTCGAACAGGGCGTCTACGACCCGGGCAGCGTCATGTTGCGCGGATTCCTGCACGGTCTGTCCGCACACTTGGTATCGGGTGGGGAGGGCTGGCTCATTCTGTCGGACTTGGCCGAACGGCTCGGATTGCGCGCTAGCGCCGAGGTTGCCGGCCTCATCGAAACCGCCGGGCTGCGTGTCGTGGACCGGATCGACACCAGGGCGCGTCATCCGCGTACGCGTGACACTGCTGATCCTCTGCACGCCGCACGCGCGGCGGAGGTCACCTCGTTGTGGCGTCTGGCCGGTGGGCGTCCCTGCCGCGAGATCAGGCCAAACGCCCCGCACGAATAGGGGTCCCGGTAGTAATCGCGCGAAAAACTACGAAGTTGTCTTGACCAGCGGTGATCGCGTATTGCAGGTTCGGGCTGCGGACGGGCTCGGTTGGTGCTCGGCTTCTGCTGATGAGGTTGGTCGGCGTGCTGGAGGTCAGGTTTCGTGGCGACGCAGGTGTTCGCGGACGAGGAGTTGCAGCGTCTGCGGGAATTTCCGGATGCCAGCCGCGAGAAGTTGTTCCGACATTTCACGCTCACCCCCAAAGATTGCCGCTGACAGCGGCTTTCGGCACCGGCACGCTATCGTCGTCGGACGGGCAGCGGTTCCCGACGCGCGGCAAGTCGACCACCACTCGCGCGGTTAAAGATCATCGACCGCTACTGCAACCGGATCTCAGGACCGGAACACTGGGTCACTTGCATGCCGAGATCTATTTCGTAGTCTGTGCACGTGTTCGGGTCGAGCTGGGTGCTTCGCCGGTGTGCCTGCGGTAGATGCGTCGAAAGGCGGCCGGATCGGCGTAACCGACGGTCGCGGCGACAGCATCGACCGGTTTCCGAGTTGTGGCAAGCAGTGTCGCTGCATGACTGATGCGTAGCCGGTGTACGTACTCCGTGGGCGACATGCCGAGGGACTCCTGCGTGCGCCGCGCTAATGTGCGCGTGGAAATCGCTGCTGCACTGGCTAATTCGCTCAGACTGAGCTGGCGCGCGAGGTTTGCGCCGACATATCGCTCGACGGCCCGCAGGGCTGGATCGCTAGCGCGGAGGTGCTCTAGCACCATGTACCGCGACTGCGACATTCGCGCATCGAGCACAAGAAAGCGGGCAACCCGGTTGGCGAGGTCGGCACCCTCGAGGCGGGCGACGAGGGTCAGCATCAGATCGGCGTGGGCGAATGCCGCGCCAGCGGTGAGTACGCTCCCGCAGTCGACGATCATTCGGTCGGCGAGAACATCGATATCGGGGAATCGGCGGGCGAACAGTGGTGCCAGCCACCAGGTGGTAGTGGCTGACTGTCCTGACAACAATCCGGATGCCGCCAGAATGAATGTGGCAGAGCATGAGGCGGCCACCGTAGCGCCCGCGTCAGCGACCTGCTGTATTACGTCGATGGCATGTAGGGCGTCGGGGCGGGACAGGAGTTTGTCGACACGAGTTTCGGTGGCAGCGGAGGGGCCGGGGATCACTAGTACGTCTCCGGGGCCGAAGTCTTTGGGAGACAATGGGTCACCGACCGTGATCGATCGTCCGCTTCCTGATCGGACTGCTGCGCCGTTGACGGAAATGACACGTTGACGCAGACGGTGGTCGTCCTGCGCGCGAGTGTCGGCTGCGACCTCGGCGGCCGTGTCGACGATGTCGATCCCCATTCCGAGCGCACCCTCGAGTACTCCGTCTAACGCCAGGTGAGCAATCACATGGCAAGACTAGACCGATTAGTGGCATTCCCGCCAATGGTGGTCATGCAGGCCGTCCGGCATGGTTTCGACTGTGCAGCAAACATCTTCGAACGATGCTCGTGATGACCGGCTCGATGACTTCAACCACCGGTCGATCACCCTCGACGGCGTCACCCGCACCGTATACACCTGCGGCGCAGGGCCGGCGGTGATCGTGATGGCGGAAATGCCCGGGATCAGTCCCGATGTGGTTCGATTCGCCCGTTGGGTTCGTGACGCTGGGCTCACGGTCTATCTTCCGTCGCTCTTCGGCCGTGATGGCGCCTACCCGCAATCCGAGGAAGGCGTCTCGGTGTTCAAACGTGCCTGTGTGAGCGCCGAGTTCCGAGCATTCGGTGCCGGCGTCTCCAGCCCGATCGCCGATTGGCTGCGCGCGCTCGCCGCGCTCGCCCATCGAGAATGCGGCGGTCCGGGCGTGGGTGCCTTGGGGATGTGCTTCACCGGAAATTTCGCGCTCACCATGATGCTCGAACCCGCAGTGCTGGCGCCGGTGCTTTGTCAGCCGTCGCTGCCGCTCGACGATCCGGCCGGCCTCGAGATCTCACAGGAGGAACTGGACGCGGTGCGGAAGCGTCTCGACCGGGAGGACCTGACCGTCCGTGCGTACAGGTTCGAGGGCGACCGATTTTGTACCGCAGCGCGTTTCGCCTCCTACAGTGCGTCCTTGGGGCCACGCTTCGTTCCCAGCGTGCTCCCGTCAGCCGCCGCCAACCCTGAGCCGCCGCCGTTCTTCGAGCAGATTGTCGCCTCGCCGCACAGTGTGGTCACCGCGCACCTCATCGACTCCGACGGGGAGCCCACCACTCGGGCTCGCGACGAAATCATCGCCTTCCTCGTCGACAGCTTGACCGGCCGGGAAGACCGGACATGAACGTTGTCATCGTCCAGACGCGCATAACGCGGGCTTGCGCAGCCAGTAGCTGTCGAGCGCCGACCAGGCGCTGCTCGGGTGTCTTGCGGGCGGGGTCGCGCCGCAACGCGGCAGCGATCTCCGCGACCGACAACATCGCCAGGAAGCCGATGAAGGTCAGTGTTGCACTCCAGGATGGGATGAATGCTGCGCACCTCCGGGTCGCGGAGCCGGGCCCGGGGTCCACCACGGGTGATGTGCCTACAGGCGCACACCGAGCAGCGCGTCGACCGCCGCCGCGACCGAGCTCGGGGCCGACCTGTCCGCGCCACCGTAGTCGAGTGCCTGCCGCACCCAATTATCTATCGCGGCAAGAGCTTTCGGGGTGTCGAGGTCGTCGGCGAGGTGCTGGCGCAGCCGTGCGATGGTGTCCTCGGCCGCGGGAGCGGATTCCAGTTCGGTGGCGCGACGCCACAACCGCAGCCGTCCGATCGCGTCGTCGAGGACGGTGTCGGTCCACATACGGTCGCTGCGGTAGTGCCCGGCCAGCAAACCGAGCCGGATCGCGGCCGGGTCGGTGCCTGCGCGGCGCAACTGTGAGACCAGCACCAGATTGCCCTTGGACTTGGACATTTTCGCACCATCGAGGCCGATGAGCCCGGCGTGGACGTAGTGGCGGGCGAAGCGGCGGCCCGCGATCAACGCCTCGGCGTGCGCGGCGGAGTACTCGTGATGCGGGTAGATCAGGTCGCTGCCGCCGCCCTGTATGTCGAATTCGGGGCCGACACGGTTCAGTGCGATCGCCGAACACTCGATATGCCAGCCGGGACGGCCGGCGCCGAACGGGGCGGGCCACGACGGCTCGCCGGGGCGGGCCGCCCGCCACAACAGGGCGTCGATCGAATCGCGCTTGCCGGGACGGTCCGGGTCGCCGCCTCGTTCGGCGAACAGCCGCTCCATGGTGGCGCGGTCGTAGCCGGACTCATAGCCGAAGGTTTCGGTGGCGTCGGCGCGGAAGTAGATATCGGGGAACTCGGCGTCCTCGACGGTGTAGGCGGCACCTGAGGCCAGTAGCTTCTGCACGAACTCGACGACCTCGTCGACGGACTCGATGGCGCCCACATATTCGCGCGGCGGCACGATCCGCAGCGCCGACATGTCCTCGCGGAACAACTCGATTTCGCGGGTGCCCAGATCGCGCCAATCCAGGCCGTCGCGTTCGGCGCGCTCGAACAGCGGGTCGTCGACGTCGGTCACGTTCTGCACGTAGTGCACATCGTGGCCCGCGTCGCGCCACAGCCGATTGACCAGATCGAAGGTCAGGTAGGTGGCGGCGTGTCCGAGATGGGTGGCGTCATAGGGGGTGATCCCGCAGACGTACATGGTGGCCGTCGGGCCGGGCGTGACCGGCCGGACCTGTCGGTCGGCGGTGTCGAACAACCGCAACGGTGGCCCTGCTCCGGGGATAGTGGGAAGGGCGATATCGGACCAGGACTGCATGATTCGAGGGTAAAGGTGCGCCCGATATGATCGGTCTTCGCCCCGTGCGATTGGACACCACACACAACTCCGAGCCCGACAACGACCTGCGAAAACCCGGTGCTCAACGGAGGTCGATGCTGAGCGTTTCGCTGGTTCGATACCAGGACGGCCCGGTTTGCGACGAGGGCGAACCCGACATTTCCGCCCCTCGTGTCCACCGTCGAGGGCTCTCGGCGGCACTGGTCGGCGACAGTTGCCGGTGCTCGGCGATAGCGTGACACGATGACTGTCCTCGGCGCCGTCGCGCTCCCGCTGATCCCTCCGGAGGATCTCGCCGCGGTAAGTGATGCGGCCGAAGACAGCGGCCTCGACGAACTATGGCTGTGGGAGGACTGTTTCTGGGGTGGTGGCATCGCGACCGCCGCGACCGTGCTGGCACGCACACAGCGTGTGCGAGTCGGTATCGGTGTGATGCCTGTGCCGCTGCGCTCGGTCGCACTCACCGCCATGGAAGTGGCCACCCTGGCGCGAATACATCCCGGACGTTTCCAGCCGGGCTTCGGGCATGGTGTGCGGGGCTGGATGGCGCAGATCGGTGGCGACGTCGCCTCACCGATGACGCTGCTGCGCGAACACCTCGGCGCGCTACGCGGATTGCTCAGCGGAGACACCGTCACCACTACGGGCCGCTACGTGCGCCTGGACACGGTGGCATTGGATACGCTGCCCGCCACACCCACACCGATCCTCGCCGCCGCCACCGGGCCGCGCACACTGCGGCTGTCAGGTGAACTCGCCGACGGCACCATACTGACCTCGCGCACCGCACCCGACGGCGTACGCGCCGCAGTGGAACTCATCGACGAAGGACGCGCGAAGGCCGGTCGCACCGAACCACATCGGGTCATCGTGTACTTGTCCACGGCGACCGGACCCGATGGCGCGCGACGCGTGGCGGCCAAAGCGGCGGAGCACGGTTTCCAGCAGGGTGCCGGCGTAGCGGGTTCACCGGAGGCGATCGCGGAGGCCATCCACAACTACGTTCAGGCGGGCGCGGACACCGTCGTGCTCGAACCGACCGACGACGACCCCGACCCGGTCGGCTTCATCGCTTTCGCCGGGCAACAGGTACGCCCGCTGCTGTACTGATCAGAAGGCGGGCCAGGGAATCGGGCGGGCCGTGCGTGGTGTCGGCATCACCGGATTGTCGAGCAGATCCTGGGTGCGCCGCGCGAGCGCTTCGATCTCGGTGTCGGTGAGGTGTGCGGCCAGCGTGTCGGCGAGCCGGTCGGGCAGCGCCTTCGCGAACACGGTGACATCCTCGATCAGATCCGGCTCGATTGCGCGGCCCGCCCAACCCCACAACACCGTGCGCAGTTTGTGCTCGCTATGCAGGCAGATGCCGTGGTCTACGCCGTACACCTGGCCGTCGACGCCCTCGATAGCGTGCCCGCCTTTGCGGTCGGCATTGTTGAGCAGCACATCCAGTACTGCCATGCGCTGCAGGCGCGGATCGTCGGCGTGCACCAGCGACACCTCGTTGCCCGCCGGATCCTGCGCGCGCAACACCTCGCAGAAACCATCCGGAACCGCATCCGGCGGGACCAGATCCACCAAATCGAGCCGATTGCCCGCCTCGGTGTGATTGTCGACCGCGTCCACCCAGCGCTGCACCATGCCGGGACCATAGGGGCCGTCGCGCAAGATCGTTTCCGGGATGACACCCCACCCGAGCGCTTCCGAAATCAGATACGACGCCACTTCACGACCGGCGAGGGTGCCGTCAGGGAAGTCCCATAACGGCAGCTCGCCGCGCACCGGCTTGTACACCACACGCAACGGCGAACCGTCCGGGCCCGTGATACCCGCCGCGTCACAGACCAGGGTGACATTGCTCGCGACACTCACCCGTCCGATCACCGTCAACTCGGCGTGATGCCATGGGGCCACTGCCACCGGCTACTCCTCGAGCTCGGCGGTGCCGAAGATATCCCCGCGCTTGTAGCCGTTGGTGCGCACACACATATGCCCGCGCGACGAGAGCGGCTCACCACACAGCGGGCATGGCGGGCGTCCGGCGGCGATCACTCGCGTCGATCGCAGCGCGAACTCGCGCGCCTGGATCGGTGTAAGAAACACCCGCACCGCGTCCGGGCCCTCCTCGGTGTCGTCGAGGACCACCGATTCGTCGACCTCGGTTTCGGTGATCGCCAGCAACTCCACCACCACGGCATTCGCGTCGGCGTCCCAGCCCAAACCCATGGTGCCGACCCGGAACTCCGTATCGATCGGGGTCACCAGCGGGTCGACGTCACTCACATCGTCGGCCTGCGGAGGGACCTCGGCGCCGAACCGGCGCGCGACCTCGTCCAGCAGCAATCCCATGCGGTCGGCGAGCACCTTCACCTGCTGCTTCTCGAGCAGCACACTCACGACTCTCGGTTCCTGCACGGCCTGCAGATAGAATGAACGATCGCCCGGCTCACCGACTGTCCCGGCGACGAAACGATCGGGGGTGCGGAATACATGGATTGCTCGTGACACATGCACCTCCTGATACGTGACCCTGATCGACTACCCACGGCGCCCGGACATCCACCACGCCGACTACTCGTTTACAAGGAATCTCTGCGCTCCGCATTCCCATTATCCGCGTTCGCGCTACCACCGACCTCCCCGCCGGGTACCGGTCCGGAGGTGTCTACCGGTTCGGCGTCCGCCGAGTCGCCGGAGTCGGCGGACGCGTCGGTGCGGGAATCTGCTTCGGCGCGAGGCGGATCGGGTGGTGTGAGCGCGGACAGATCAGTGCCGGTGTCGTTGAGCCGCCACACATACGGTGCGGTCGGTGTGTAGCGGACAACGCTGATCGACGCCGGTTCCACGACGATGCGCTGGAAGCCGTCGAGGTGGATGCCCAACGCGTCAGCGAGTACGGATTTGATGACGTCACCGTGTGTGCACGCCACCCACAGCGCGTCGCGGCCGTGCTGTTGGGTGAATACCCGGTCGTGTTCACGGATCGCGGAGACCGCTCGCGCCTGCACCTGCGCTAGCCCCTCCCCGCCGGGGAACACCGCGCCTGACGCGTGCCGCTGCACCACCTTCCACAGCGGTTCGGTCAACAGGTCGGCGAGAGCTTTGCCGGTCCAGTCGCCGTAATCGACCTCGATGAGCCGGTCGTCGTACTCCGGTTCCAGCCCGAGTTTGCGTGCCAGCGGTGCCACCGTTCGCTGGCAGCGCAACAGTGGCGAACCCACGATGTGCTCGATCCGGAGTTCGGCGAGTCGCTCGGCGACGGCCTCGGCTTGTTCGGTGCCACGGTCGGTCAGCTCGACACCGGCGCTGCGACCGGCGAGGGTGTGGGCGGTGTTCGAGGTGGACACACCGTGCCGTAGCAGGATCACCGTCATGGGGCCAGCCTAACGATCATGTCGCCGACACCACCCCGCCCGCCAGCAGACCCATCACGGTCAGGCCGAGCACGATGCGATAGCCGACGAACCAGTTCAATGAATGCTTCGCCACGAACTTCAGCAGCCACGCGACCGACGCATAGCCGACTACGAAGGCCACGATGGTCGCGACCAGCAGCTGCGGGCCGCTGGCGTTGAGACCCTCGCCCGCGGGTTCGAATGCATCGGGCAGGCTGAACAGGCCCGAAGCGGTCACCGCCGGAATCGCGAGCAGAAATGAGAACCGCACCGCCGCTTCCCGCTCCAAACCGAGGAAAAGGCCCGCCGTCGCGGTCGCGCCGGAGCGTGACACGCCCGGGATCAGGGCAAGGCATTGGGCGAAACCCATGACCAGTCCGTCACGGGTGGTCAGCTGTTCGATCGGGCGTATTTTGCGCCCGTAGTATTCGCCTGCGGCGATGACCAGCGCGAACACGATCAACATGAACGAAATCAGCCACAGATTGCGGGCGCCGGTGCGGATCTGATCCTTGAACACGAGGCCGAGCACGCCGATCGGGATGGTCGCGATGATCACATACCAGCCGATGCGGTAGTCCAGTTCGCGTTGCGCGTCGTCTTCGAGCACGCTGGTTGCGGCCGCGGCATGGCGGCCGGTCACGACGGGAAGTTTCATCGTGACCTGGTCCTCGATCGGGACACCCTGCCTGGAGCGTTCGCGCACGCGCAACAGCAGCGTGGTGCACCAGGCGCGCACGATCCGCCAGATGTCCTTGGCGAAGTACACCAGGACGGCCGCTTCGGTGCCCAGCTGGGTGACCGCGGTGAACGACGCGCCCGCGTCGTCGCCGAAGAAGATTCCCGACACGATGCGCAGATGCGCCGAGGAGGAGACCGGCAGGAATTCTGTGAGACCCTGCACCAGACCGAGTACCAGCGCCTGTAGCCAGGTCATGGACTCGCCGACCACGTACCCTCCTCATAGTTCTCATCCGAAATATCCATTCGGACTGAGTAATTGGTTCGCGGCCGGTCACCTCGAGATGGTCACCGCCGCAATCACGCAGCGACAGTACAGTGTCGCGGCAACGCGCGCTCGAGGCGGCTGCTTCGCCTCCGCGCGGGCTGTCGGCGGACTTTGTCGCGTCACGCCCTTTACGCTTGGCGCCGTGACGAAAGCGCGGACTCGGTGATGGAACAGCGGACGGTCGGCCACAGCGGGCTACGGGTGTCCCGAATAGGTTTGGCGACTCATACCTGGGGTTCGCACACCGATACCGACGAGGCCGCTGTGCAGTTGGTGGCGTTCGCGGAGGCGGGCGGCACCCTGGTGGACACCTCCCCCACCTACGGTGGCGGTGCGGCGCAACGGATTCTGGCCGAGCTGCTCGGCGATCTGGTTTCCCGCGATGATCTCGTGCTCAGTGGTTGTGCTGGTGTCGTCCCGGGGACGGTGGCCACGTCGGTGGATCCGTCGGTGCCCGCGCGGGAGCCCGCTCCCCCTACGATCGATGCCTCGCGGCGCACGCTGCTGCGTCAGCTCGATCGGACGTTGCTCGAACTCGGCACCGATTACCTCGATATCTGGAATGTCGCGGCCTGGGATCCGCGGACCCCGCTCGATGAGGTGGCCGCCACCCTCGATTACGTGGTGCGGTCGGGACGGGTGCGTTATGCGGGTGTGCGCGGTTTCGCGTCCTGGCAGCTGGCCAGCCTCGCCGCCATCGCGCCGATCAGTGTCGCCCAAGCGCCGTACTCGCTGTTGGCGCGTGACAGCGAGAGCGCCCTGCTGCCCGCCGCCGATCATCACGGTGTCGGGCTGATCGCCTCGGCGCCGCTGGCCGGGGGCATCCTCACCGGCAAATACCGTAACGGTGTTCCCGCCGATTCGCGAGGCGCCGACGAGGCCACCGCCGCGGAGATCCGCCAGCGCCTCGATGAACGCGCGACCCGGGTGGTCGAGGCGCTGGTCACCGCCGCCGACGGGCTGGCCACTTCGCCGCTGGCCGTGGCACTGGCCTGGATCCGGGATCGGCCCGGCGTCGCCAGCATGATCGTCGGTGCCCGCGATATCGGCCAGTTGACCGGTGTCATCGCCGCCGAGACCCTCGAGCTGCCACGGGCGATCGCCGCCGCTCTCGACGACGTCAGTGCACGCACACAGTGACGCAAGTTAGCCTTGCCTGCATGAGGTGTGCGACGTCCAGGACCGCGGTTGATCCGGCGCGTAGGGTCGACCGTGCGCGAACCGGTGGGCGGCGCGCCGTACTGGCGGTCCTGGCGCTGCTGCTGCTTGTCGGTGCTACCGCGTGTGGTACCAGCGGCGATGCGGTGAGCTCCGGTCGGCAAGGACAGTCCACCGCGAAGCTGACGGATGTGGATCCGGTGCCGATCGGCCCGGAACCCGTACCGGCGCTGCCGGTGACGGTGCGTTCGTTCGATGGATCCGAAGTCACCGTCACCGACACGAGTCGCATCATCGCCGCTGACCGCTACGGCACCCTCACCCAGACGGTGTGGGCGTTGGGTATGGGATCGAAACTCGTCGGCCGCAGCACCGCCGGCGCCTTCCCCGCCGTGCAGAACCTGCCCAACGTGACCGGTGGTAGCGGTTCGCTGAACGTGGAATCCATTCTGGCGCTGCGCCCTTCGGTGTTCCTCACCGATAGCACCAGCGCCGCACCCGCAGTGCGTGAACAGCTGCGCGCGGCGGGTGTCACGGTCATCTACTTCGATCCGCAACGCACCATGGACGGCGTCATCCCGCAGATCGAGGCAGTCGCGGGCGCGCTCGGCATCGCCGATCGCGGGCAGCAACTCGCGCAACGCACCCGTGACGAGATCGCCACCGCCACCGCCGCGGTCCCCAAACAGGACACCCCGCTCACCATCGCTTTCCTGTATCTGCGTAGCAGCGCCATCACAATGCTGGCGGGACCGGGTTCGGGTGCGGACGCGTTGATCGCCGCGCTCGGCGCACACGATGCGGGCGCCGTGGCCGGACTGAAAGAACCATTCGTCGCGATCACCAGTGAAGCCATGATCGGCGCCGCCCCCGACGTCCTGCTGGTCATGTCCGATGGACTGAAATCCGTCGGCGGCGTCGAGGGTTTGGAGAAGGTGCCCGGCATCGCGCAAACCCCGGCGGGCCGCAATAAACGGATAGTCGATATGTCGGATGCGGTGCTGTTGAGTTTCGGCCCCAATACCGGCCGCGTCATCTCTGCCCTCAGTGAGGCCGTGTACGGCACCGAACCGGCATGATCGCGGATACCGAACGCGTCATCGGGGCAACGAGTTTCGAGACCGCCAGCGATCGTCGGTGGACGCGTGCGTGCGGGCCGGCTATGAGCACAACGTCATCGGTGACGGTGCAATCGTGCACGGGTGGGGTGCGGCCATGAACGAATCGCCCCCCGGCAGCGCTGCCTCCCCACGTATCGAAGCACCCGGGAGTGCGACAGCGGACGAGGCGATGCCGCACGAACCACGGCCGGTCGCACCCGTGAGTCGGGGGCGTTCGCGTACCACGATCGTCTTCATTGTCGCGATCGCGGCACTGATTGTGCTGGCGTTGGCTTCCGCGGCAATCGGGCAGGTGCCGACCACACCCGCCGAGGTGGCGGGCAGCGTGCTGCATCGGATCGGGTTGGATTGGGGGCCGATGCCCGCGCATCCCGCCGGTGAGGTGACGTTGTGGCAGGTGCGTTTCCCGCGTGTGGTGCTGGCCATGCTGGTCGGGGCCGCGCTGGCGACAGCGGGTGCATTGTTGCAGGGAGTGTTCGCCAACCCACTGGCCGAGCCCGGTGTGATCGGGGTGTCGGCGGGTGCGGCGGTCGGAGCGGGCACGGTCATCGTGGTGGGAGGCGCGTTCGTGGCCGCCTGGTCGGTCGCGGCGGCGGCGTTCGTCGCCGGTTTGGCCACCACGCTGCTGGTGTATCTGCTGTCGCGCTCGAATGGTCGTACCGAGGTTGTCACGCTGGTGCTCACCGGTGTCGCGATCAACGCGTTCGCGGGTGGGCTGATCGCGTTACTGTTGTTCGTTGCCTCACCGGCCGCCCGCGATCAGATCGTGTTCTGGCAGTTGGGCAGTCTGAACGGCGCCACCTGGGAAGCGGTGCGCGTCGTCGCCCCACTCACCGCGTGCGGTGTCCTCGCCGCAGTCCTGATCGGGCCTCGACTGGACCTGCTCGCACTCGGTGAATCCGCCGCACGCCATCTCGGTGTCGACGTGGAACGACTGCGCCGCAACGTGATCGTGGTCGTCGCGATCCTCGCCACCGCCGGTGTCGCGTTCACCGGTATCGTCCTGTTCGTCGGCCTGATCGTCCCGCATGTGGTGCGCATGCTCGTTGGGCCCGGCCACCGGGTGCTCGTCCCGTTGAGCGCCATCATCGGCGCCGTCGTGTTGCTGGCCGCCGACGTCGGTGCCCGCTCCCTGGTCGACAACGCCGATCTCCCCCTCGGCATGCTCACCTCCCTGATCGGCGGCCCATTCTTCTTCTGGCTGCTGCGCCGCACCCGAGCCCGTGCCGGAGGTTGGGCATGATGCGCGGCCGTTTGCCGGCTGCACGGTCGGGTATGAGTGGCGTTCGACATGGGATCGGTGGACTGTTTGCACGCGGGCACGATCTGCCGGAGCCGACCCCGCGTGGAACCGTCACCCTGTGCGCTGCGGGGGTCAGTGTCGACAGGCGTGTGGGTGGCGCGCAGCCGCGCCGGGTGCTCGAGGCAGTGGACTTCGAAGTCGCCGCAGGGGAGGTAGTGGCGTTGGTTGGGCCCAATGGTGCCGGGAAGTCCACGTTGCTGGCCGCGCTGGCCGGTGAACTCGCCCCCTCCGAGGGGACGGTCGAACTCGATGGCCGATCGGTCGGTGACTGGTCGCCGCTGGATATGGCTCGCCGTCGGGCGGTGCTGCCACAGAGTCACATCGTCGGGTTCCCGTTCACCGCCCGTGAGGTCGTCGCCATGGGACGTGCGCCATGGGTGCGTACCGAACTGCGTGAGCTCGACGACACGAAAATCGACGCCGCCATGAGCGCCGCTGATGTCGAACACCTTGCCGCCCGGGCGTTTCCGACCCTCTCGGGCGGTGAACGCGCCCGTGTTGCACTCGCACGTGTGCTCGCCCAGGACACCGCTACGCTGCTGCTGGACGAACCCACCGCCGCCCTCGACCTGGGCCATCAAGAGGCGGTCTTACACCTGGCCACCGCTCGCGCCGAAGCCGGCGCCGCCGTCGTGGTCGTCCTGCACGACCTCGGCATCGCCGCCGCATACGCCGACCGCGTCGCGGTCCTGGAATCCGGCCGTGTCGCCGCCGACGGCCCCCCTCGCGCGGTACTCACCACCGAACTCCTCAGCCGCGTCTACCAACATCCCGTCGAGGTCCTCGACCATCCCGTCACCGGCGCCCAACTCGTGCTACCGGTCCGGCGCTAGGGTCCGGACTCGGCCGAAGCCGGGGTCGTGCGGCTGATTCTCGCGACAGTCACGGCACATCGACGATCAGGCCGCCCTGCCAACCGGCCCGCACCACAGCGGTGATCGTCCACAACGCGAAGAAGCCCACCCCGGCCATCCATCCCGCTACCTCGTACCAGGCCAGTGCGCCGCCGCCGAACCACAGCAGCTCCAAGGCGACACGCCACCCGCCGACAAGCCGGAACCGTGCATCCTTCGCGGCACCGAACAGCGCCCACATGATGAGGAACAGTGCGGGCGTGCCCACCCCGGCGACGATCCGGGTGATCGGACCCGACGGCAGCGTGAAACCCCACACGCATACTCCGACAAGCACTCCCAGTTCCAGCAGGAACATCAGGGCCAGGTTCGCGCCCTTGATCGCGCCCACGGTCGTCCTCCTTCAGCTCGGCGCCGGTTGTCTCAGCGCCAGATCAGTTTGAGTACGGCGGGCGTCAGCAACATGCGGATCACCGTCGCGTCGATCACCAGTGCCGCGATCATGCCGTAGGCGATGTATTTCATCAGCACCAGATCGGAGAACCCGAACGCGCCGGTCACGACAATGAGGATCGCTGCGGCGGAGGTGATGACGCCGCCGGTGTGGGCGATGCCGTAGCGGATCGCCTCGGGTGGGTCGGCGCCGCCCGCACGGGCTTCGGCCATCCGCGACAGCAGAAACACCTCGTAGTCGGTGGACAGCCCGAAGATCACTGTCACGATCAGTGCCAGCACTGCGAACATCAGCGGTCCCGGTGTGAAATGGAAGGTTCCGGCGCCGTGCCCCTCCACGAAGACCCAGGTCAGGATGCCCAGGGTGGAGCCGAGGCTCAGGGCACTCATGACGACGGCCTTGAGCGCTAGCACCATCGATCGGAACGCCACATACATGAGCGCGAGAGCCGCGACCACCAGGGTCGCCGCCAGCATCGGCAGCCCGTTGAGCAGTCCGTTGATGCTGTCGCGTTCGAGCGCGGGAACCCCGGCAACCATGATGTCCACGCCCGGTGGTTCCGGGATGGCTCGCAGGGCGGCGATCACCGTGTCCGCGTCGCGTTTATCGGACAGTCCCGCGTTGAGCACATTCATATCGTTCTTGGTGGGCGCGCCGGGTTCGAATCGTCCGGTGAGACCGGGCACTTGATTGGCTTCGTAGCGAATGTCGCTGAGCTGCTGTGGATCAGCGCCGATCACCACGAGTTTGAGTGGTTCGGTGCGGAAACTCGGGAACAGTTCGTCGAAGTGTTCCTGGGCGCTGCGCGCCGAATTGTCCTCGGCCAGATAGCGTTCGCTCAACGCGCCGAATTCGATATTGCGGAATGGGATGCTCAGCGCCAGCAGTATCAGCACGATCGGTACTGCCACCAGCCACGGCCGCCGCATCGCCCGTTGCGCCAGCCGCGAGAAGAATCCGGCATCGATTTGTGCCTCGGTTTTGGTGCGCGAGAACCGATGCCAGCCCCACAGGTCGATTCGTGTGCCCACAATGCTCAGCACCGCCGGTAGCGCGGTCACCGACAGCAACGCGGCCAACAGCACCGCGCTGATGCCGCCGTAGGGTACCGAGCGCAGTACGCCGTTGGGGAATATGAACAACGCGCCGAGGCTGACGGCGATGATCGCCGCGGAGAACAGCACGGTGCGTCCCGCGGTCGCGACCGTGCGTGCGGTCGCCTCCTCGACGGTGCGGCCCGACGCGAGTTCTTCGCGAAATCTGGTCACGGTGAACAGTCCGTAGTCGATTGCCAGTCCCAGGCTCACCAAAGTGACTACGGCGCTGGCGAATACGTTCACTTCGATGTGGTCGGTGAGCGCGCGCACGGTGCCCTGGGTGCCCAGCACGGTCATGCCGCCGATGAGTACCGGCAGTAGTGCGCCGATGACCCCGCCGAACACGAAATACAGCAGGATCGCCACGACCGGCAACGCGATGATCTCGGCGCGCTTGATGTCGTGCTGCATGCCCTGGTTGATGCCTTCGACGATCGGTTGCAGCCCGGCCAGCTGCACCGTGGTCCAGCCTGGTCCGCCGCCCGCTGATCCGGCACCGAGTTCATCTTTGATCGCCGCGTAGTTCTCGACGGTGGCGGTGCCCTCCCCGCGCAGACCGATGCTGGCGAAGGCGTGAGTGTGGGAGGCGTCGGTGGCTTGCGCGGCGAAGGGGCTGTCCCAGTAGCTGTCGATCTTCTGGACGCGGTCGGGGTGGGTGGTGAGCAGTTGCTCGAGTTCGCTGGTCACCGCGGCGCGCACGGCCGGGTCGTCGACGGTGGTGCCTTCGGGTGCGGTGTAGAGGGCGATGATGTCGCTGTCGGTGTCGCGGCCGAAGGTGTCGTCGGCGATTTTGGACGCGGCGACCGATTCGCTGCTCTCGTCGAACCAGCCCTCTTGGGTCAGCCGGTCTGCCAGGTCGCGCCCGTACCAGCCCGAGGCGATAACCGCGAGCGTGAAGACGGCGATGACGAGGTATCGGTGGCGGTAGACGATATGGCCCCACCGCGCCAGACCGGTGTCGAGCATTAGCCGCAGGCAGGGGTGTGGTAGTCGGCGGAGCGCAGGATGCCGCACAGGTCGGTGCGCGAGATCTTCCATTTCCCGTCGAGGAGCACGAAATGCACCACCGTGGTGCGGATCGCGGAACCGGTGCCGTCCTTGTCCAGGCGCATGGTCGCGGTCAGCGTGCTGTCGCGGTTGTCGAACACCGGATCGGTGACGCCGTAGACAGCGTGCGGATTGTCCCGCAGCGCCGTGTACATGTCCGGGATGGCGTCTTTGAAGATTTCACCGTCCTCGATGAGGGCGGTGCGTTCGCTGTCGGGCAGTGCCGGGTCGAGGGCGCGTTTGATTTGGGCGTCGAGTTCGGCGGCGGTCGGCAACGGTGGGTGTGCGGCGCTGGAGGAGGCGGCGACCGAGGAGGACAGCGACGCATTGGCCGACGAACGTGCGGCGTCGATGGCCGCCTCGTCCGGTCCCGTGCTGCACGCCGCGGCCGAAGCCACTGTGAGGGAGGCTGCTGCGGTCAGCGCGGTACGGGCGAATCGTGTGGTTGGCATCACCATCTACATACCATCGATGGCGGAACTGATTCGGCCCAGCAGGGCCCGGACGGTCGTCACGTCACGCTCGGCGTTCGCTTCGACCGCCACCGCGTCCGGAATCATGTCCCGGACCAGTGCGATGACGCTGCGTTCGTCGTCGAGGTCGATATCGGTGACGCGGGCCTGTGCGACGGCGGTGACGTCGTCGGGTCCGGGCACGTCGGTGTCCAGGTCGCAGCGGTAGATCTCCAGCTCAACGGTCGACCGGACCGTGCGGAACGCGTATGGTCGGCCGTCGGCGGTCGTGCCGAACCCGTGCGCGAACGGACCAACGGTTATGTCGTCGATGGCAAATCCCGATGGATGGTCGGCTTTCAACCGGATCTCCCTGAGGTGGACGCTGATTGGAGTTAACCGTAACCCTGATCACCCACATTCAGTTGGAGCCGCCACCCCGGTCCGCCGCCACAGTGCGTCATCATGGTCAGATGGTCATGTTGCGGTTGATTTTGTCGGTAGTGCGGTAGAAGGAGTTCGGTGGATGCGCCCTCGTGGCTCGGTCTCCTCAGCGATTGCGGGTGTGGCGGCATTAGTGCTGCTGGTTGGCTGCTCCTCCGATAAGGGGACCGCCGTCGCGCCGACCCGTGACCCGGCCACCGCGGCCGTCGCACCCGGGATGAGCACTCCGCCCGGCGGCGAGGTGTTCGCGCTGGCGAAACCGATCGGCGGGCTGCTGGCCGAGTCAGGCACCGGGAAACTGGTCGCACTCGACGCGGGCGGTGCGCTGATGATCATCGACCCCGCGACACTCACCCGTATCGGCCCCTCGGGCACACCGAACCCCGACCTGCGCACTGTGGCGCTGCCCGCACCCGCGGCGGCGATCGCGCAGGGCGCGCCCGGCGAAATCCTCGTCCCCGCCCAGGGACGGGTCATCCGCGTGGACATCGCGACCGGCGCGATCAGCGAGGTCCCGGTCGAGGGCGACGTCAGATCCGTCCAGCGACGTGAGGATGGCGACCTGGTCGTCGGGACCGCAGACGGCAAGGTCCGCATCATCACAGCCGGCGGCGATGTGCGGGACTCGGTATCGGGCCTGGCCTCGGCCGACGCGCTCGCGATGGTCGAGGACCGCATCGCCGTGCTGGACCGCCGTCAAACCTCCCTCACCGAAATCGATACGGACAAAGACCGGATCGGTCTGTCCCTGCGCGCGGGCGACGGTGCCACCAATATGATCTCCGACCACTACGGCCGGGTCATCATCACCGACACTGCCGGTAACGAACTGCTGGTCTACACCACCGGACCGCTCGTGCTGCGTCAGCGTTTCCCCGTAGCATCGTCGCCTTACGCGCTCGCCTACGATCAGCGGTCCGACACCGTGTGGGTGACGTGCACGCAGAGCAACGAAGTCGTCGGATTCGATCTGTCGACGGGGATGCCGAAGGAGATCGGCCGGTATCCGACCGTCCGGCAGCCGAATTCGGTGACCGTCGATGAGCACACCGGTGACCTGTTCGTCGGGTCCGCGACCGGAGACGGTCTGCAGCGGATTCGCGCGGACCAGCGCAAGAGAGGGCAATGATGGCGCCGAAGGATACCGAAACGCCGGAACATCGATCGCGCCGGAGCCCGCGCAACATACTGCCCCCGAGCTGGGAAACCTCCAGTGACGACTATGAATACGTGCCACTGCGACTGCCTCCGGAGGTGAACCGGGTGACCGCATCGATGCGCCTGGCCATCCAGGCCGAATTCGGCGGTTGGGAACTCTCGCGCGTGCGTGCCTACACCGACGGCAGTCGCCGAGTGTTGTTGCGCCGCCGCAAAACCGCGCTGCTACCCCAGCCCGAACCGGGAATGTGAACCGATGTACGCACTACTGCTACGCCTGATGTTCCTGCTGCCGCCCGAACGCATCCACCATCTGGTCTTCACCGTGATGAAACTCGCCGATCGTCTCGCCCCGACGCGGTGGGCGATGTCGAAGGTGCTGGTCTGCGATGATCCGATCCTGCGTAACACCGCCTTCGGTGTCGACTTCCCGGCACCGTTGGGGCTGGCCGCCGGTTTCGACAAGAACGCCGACGGTGTCGATGCCTGGGGCCCACTCGGTTTCGGTTTCGCCGAGATCGGCACCGTCACCGCGCAGGCCCAGCCGGGTAACCCCGCGCCGCGACTGTTCCGGCTGCGCGCCGACCGCGCCCTGATCAACCGGATGGGTTTCAACAATCACGGCGCGGCGGCGGCCGCGAAGCGACTGCGCGGCCGCCGCGCCGCCGCGCCGGGCCGTGTCACCGTGCCGATCGGCGCGAACATCGGTAAGACGAAGATCGTCGAACCCGACGCCGCCGCGGCCGATTACGCGATCAGCGCCGCGCTGCTCGGTCCACTCGCCGATTTCGTTGTCGTCAACGTCAGCTCCCCCAACACCCCCGGCCTGCGGGACCTACAGGCGGTCGAATCGCTGCGCCCGGTGCTGCGAGCGGTGCTCGACAGTGTCGAGGTGCCCGTCCTGGTGAAGATCGCCCCCGACCTGTCCGACGACGATATCGACGCGGTCGCCGACCTCGCTGTGGAACTGAGGCTGGCCGGCATCGTCGCCACCAACACCACCATCCGCCGCGACAGTCTGCACACCGACGCCGCCGAGGTCGCCGCCATGGGTGCGGGTGGCCTATCGGGCCCCCCGGTCGCGGAGCGCTCCCTGGAAGTGCTGCGCCGCCTCTACCTCCGTGTCGGCGAGCGGCTCGTGCTCATCAGCGTCGGCGGCATCGAAACCCCCGATCAAGCGTGGGAACGTGTCCTAGCCGGGGCGACATTGCTGCAGGGCTATACCGGTTTCATCTACGGTGGCCCGTTCTGGACCCGCAGGATTCACCGCGGGCTCGCCGACCGTCTGCGCGCGCACGGCTACAAGAACATCGCCGACGCCATCGGCGCCGAACACGCGCCACGCGCCTGAGACTCACCCCCCGATACCCGATACAAGACCGGCAGGGCCGCGTCGCCGTCGGCGTGTGTGCGCCGAGGTGTCAGCCGACGACCCGCGGTGGTCCGGTGTGGTGCAACGACATTCCTTCCGAGTGCAGGGTGCGACCGGTATCGACCGGTTCCCCCTGAGCCCCATGCTGATCCGACGTCTCGCCCGAGCGGTGCAGGCGCCCCGCGATCCGCTTGAACAACAGGATTACCGCCTGTTGCCAAATGATGCCGACCGTGTCCGCGCGCCGTGCCGCTTCATAGTGCGCGAGACGGTCGTGCACGCCGCTGGGGTCGCTGAGGATTTCGTCGAGTTCCATGCCGGCCTGTGCCTGTGCCCGGGTGAGTAGCTGGTCGGGCAGCCAGCTCAGCCGCCAGACCGCATCTCCCGACCGGATGGTCCGGTATGCCGATTCGGGGGTGATGTCGCTGATCATGGTCCATTCGGTGATGTGCACATTCATGGCTGCCTCCGATGCAACAGCTCGAGCCCGATGAGCTCTGGGGGTATTCCGAGTTGGCCGGCACAGAAGAAGGCCCGAGCGGGGATCGTCGAGTCGTGCCGGAAATGCGGGGTGCCGAAGATCTCTGCGAGATCCATCCCTGCCAGTGCTTGTTCGCGAGTGACCAGATGGTGGGGCAGCCAACTCGGCCGCCACGATTTCGTCCACCTGTCCGCCGGCTGGTGGGCCGACTCCGCTGTTGGGTCGCTGCTCATCGACCAGTCGGTGACGCAGCTGGTCACGAATGCCTCCTATCGAGGATCCGCTGGTGCAGCAGGCTCAACGCCTGTTGCACGGTGATACCGAGTGCACCGGCCTGCGCGTGTGCGTCAGGGTCCGATGCCGGATCGGGACGGCTGAGGATTTCCTGCAGTTGCATCCCGGCCAGCGCTTGTTCGCGCGTCAGCTGTTTGGGTAACCAGCTCAGTTGCCACGCCGGCTCGTCGCGGTCCGCCCGCCACGCCCACTCGGGTGTGACGCTGCTGGTCATCGACCGGCTGCTTTCGTAAATCGTCACGAATGCCTCCTCGGGCCGAGGAGTCGCCGCCGCGCAACCGCCGATCGGTTCAGGGGTGCGGTGGGTCCCCGCCGACGCTGGAACCGAGTCGGCCGGTGCTCGCTGCCATCGAGAAAAGCGGAGCGGGCGACGACGTTGGCTGATAGGTGTGTGGGTGTCGTTCGGACGTACGGAAGCCGTTCGCCCACTCGGTATCGCAATCGCCTGCCCTGTGGTGGCCGCGTCGCCGAGCATGTCGCATCAAGAGAATCACTCTCATCACCAGGCCCTCCCGAGTTGTCTGGTGGACGATCAGATCGTCGAACTCAGTGTGGCATTTGCCCTTCATGAAGGTCAATTGCCGGGGTATGTTGGGGATTGCCGGAATCTGCTCGCACTAAACCTCGCCGCAGGGGCAGTTCGCCGGACGGCACAACGAGTCGGCAACAGCCACATGGAGGGTCGGAGCGTGCAAATCCTTCCGCAGGACGCTCGCATGGTCGCGATACGCAACATCCTCACGCGGCTGTGTAAATACTCGGGCTTGAGTTCGGATCGCCTGCGTAGCACCGAGATCGACGTCGCCCCCCTGCTGGAACTGGTCGTGGTCCGTCAGCGCGCGCACCGCACGGGCGCGGCGCCGGAGGAATCGGTGATTCCGGTCGTTCGCGATATGGCGCGCAGGCTGCAGCCGACCGATCGCCTGATTGCCGACGCGGCGCTCTCGCTTGGCCTTTTGCGTGAAAGTTCTCCTGACGGAATCGATCTCGAGCGTTTATATGCGGAGAACCTCGGCCAGCGCCGTGAGTATCTCGCCGAGCAGTGGCAGCGGTTGCATGATTCGCTGGGAGCCGAGGTCGTTCCGGAAGCTCCCACGGTGAAACGGCTGCGGACCTCCTCGGAACATGAGGCGTTCACCGCATTGGCCGGCCTGCTCGCCGGTGACCGCAGCTACACTATTCCCGCGCCAGGTCCAACCCCGAAAATTGTTGTATCCCTCACGGATTCGCAGCCACGCGCCGGGCGGGTCACGGTGGTCGGCGACGCGGTCATCGACCACCTCTATCGAGTGGACCGCCATCCGTCGGTCGACGCACCCGCGCACGGCATCTTCGAGGAGCATCCCGGCGGCAAAGGACTCAATCGTGCGGTGGCCGCGGCCCGCCTCGGCCTCGAGGTACACATCATCTCCGCGCTCGGCGATGATGAAAACGGCCGTCGCATACTGGAATACCTCGATCACGCCGGAGTTCATTCGGAGCTGATCAAGTCCGTTCCGCTCGCGCCATCGCCGATCACCGCGGTGATCACCACCGCGAACGGGGAGATGGCGTTGATCGGTTGTCAGAACCACCGCGTCCGGCTGGAGGCGGCCGATCTGCTGCGTCCGGACGCGCGCGCTGCCATCGGTGGCTCCGATGTCGTGCTGCTGACCTTCGAACATGCCGTCGGTGTCGTCGAACAGGTGCTGGAGATGGTTTCCGCGCTGCGGCCCAAGCCTCGGTTGATTGTCTGCCCGACGCCGAATCTTCCAGTGCCACAGGACCTTTACCGATATTTGCATATGGTCGACTACCTGGTCGGATCCGCCGAGGAGCTCGCGAAAATGATCCCGGATGTCACGACTGCCTCCAGTGAGGACGTCGCTGGACGGTTACGCGGGCTCGGAGTGCGGGCGGTGTGCACCGTGGGTGGATTTCGGTGCGAGATGCGTTCGGACTACCTCAGCGCCGACATCACGCATTACCCCCGCGCATTGAAGAATGCGCCCGGTGCCGCGGCCGCGTTCTCGGCCGCGCTGGCCTACCGGGTGGTCGCCTCGGACGGACCGCTACAGGCAAAAGACCTGGACTGGGCCACCGCGGCGATGCTGCTGACCCAGAAACTCGGCGATGTGCCCAGCACGATGCCACTCACCGCGGATATCGACGAGATCGTCGAACGCTACGCGGGCGGCCGCTGACAATGGACGCATCCGATCTTTTCGTGGTGTTACCTACCGGATACAGCACATCGGCTAAGGTCACCGCGTGACCATCGCGAATCCGATGCGGCCCGGGTTTCCGGCCACGTCGAACACGGTTGCCCCATTGCCCGATGACACCGCGCATCGGTTCACCCGTAACGGGCTCGAGCTGCGGGTTCGTGTCATGGAAGTCGCCGGGGGCGCCGAATACGGACACGTCCTGATATTCGGTGAACTCACCGACAACGCCCTGGTCCGAATCCATTCACGATGCCTCTACGGCGACGCCCTCGGCTCCCAGGACTGCGACTGCGGACCCGAACTCGACAAAGCCATGGACATGATCCAAACCGCCGGATCAGGAGTCCTGGTGTACCTCGAACAAGAAGGCCGCGGCGCCGGCCTGGTCGCCAAAGCACGCGGCTACCGCGAAAGCGAACAATCCGGCACCGACACCTTCACCAGCTACGAGACACTCGGCTACCCCGTCGACGCACGCACCTACACCCACGCCGCCCAAAGCCTGCTCGAACTCGGCCTGCGGTCGGTGCAACTACTCACCAACAACCCCGCCAAAGCCGACGACATCCGCACCGCCGGCCTCACCGTCACCGTCCTACCCTTGAGCACCCGCCCACTGAGCACCCGCGCCGCCGCCTACCTCGAAGCCAAACGCCACCACAGACACCACTGGATCCCCACCGACACCGCACCATGGGCCCCCACCGACTGGCAACCAGACACACCACCAGGCACCCCCACAACCGCGAAACCACCACGCGACAATCTGCGGGGGTGGATCACCCGCCACACCCCCCGCCTCCCCCACAGCTGGCGACAGCGTTCGCGGCACTGAAACCGCTACCCGACCACACACCCGAGGCGCACCCGATCCGGGGTTCCTCGCCTCCTCGGTGTCCCCCGGCATGGCCTGCGGCTATCATATGGATTGTGGGACCGACGATTTCACGGTCCGTTCGACCGCTGCACCTTGCATGGGAGGAGCATGGCCAAAGCAGCGCGCCGCCTCGCTGAAACCGGACATCGGCTCACTCGCAAGGGTCGCGAGGTCGATGTGCGGGTGATGCCCATTCCCGGCAGCGACGACGGCGGCCACGCCCTGCTGTTCGGACACGTCACCGATGGCGCACTGGTGCGGATCCACTCCCGCTGCCTCTACGGGGACGTACTGCAATCCGACGACTGTGATTGTGGACCGGAGCTCGAGAAGTCCATGGACCTCATCCAAGCGGCCGGGCGCGGCGTGCTGGTCTACCTCGAACAGGAGGGGCGCGGCGCCGGACTGGTCAACAAGGCGCGCGGGCTGCGCACCAGCGAACAACTCGGTGTCGACACCTTCGACAGCTACGAACGACTCGGTTTGAGCGTCGATATGCGCTCCTATCGGCTCGCGGCCGAGGCGCTGGTCACGCTCGGGCTGCGGTCGGTGCGGCTGCTGACCAACAATCCGGACAAGGTGCGTGCGGTGCGCGAACACGGCATCGCCGTGACGGTGGTGCCGCTGGTGACCCGACCACGCAACGATCGTGCGCGCCGATACCTCGAGGCCAAACGCCGCCGGCGCGGCCACATGCTGCCGCTGGAGTTGGTCACCGTGCGCACACGGCGTGCGGGCCACTGGCGAGGGTGGTTGCTCCCGCTGTCGCGGCGCTCGCGGCGGTTGCGTCTGCGGTTGCCCTAAGGAGGGGTGCCGGTAAGAATCGTGTCACCAGACCAAACGGCGTTGATCTTGTGACCAGCTTCAGCAGGGCAACTTAGCCGCAGTCGTCCAGCAGCACGGTCCGTACGCTGCCGCCCTTGCCGTGGATGCGGACATGCTCGTCGTCCAGGCGCAGGTCGAGGGTCCTCGGCGTAGCGGCCGCACACCTCGGAGGCGCGGGCGCGTCCCCCGTCGTCCGATCTCGCAAGGCAGCTCCTCCAACCCGTCGCGCCGCCTCGCGAAGGCAGGTGGGTGGCGGTCACGTGCGCCTGCGTTCTGTCCGGTCGGCGTAACCACCCTCGGTTCACTCTCGCCGAAGAACTCTCACCGCGAGCGCCCTGGGTTCGGCGTCGGATGCGTGAATCCCGCAGCGGATACGAACCTGCGCGCCACCTCTCGCTCCAATATGGGAAGGAAGTAGATAATCCGGAACGGAGCTAGTTGCTAGGCTGCGGGTATGACTGCGATGGCGCCCGCCCGTACCGAACCGGACCTGTCGTTCCTGCTGGACCATGCCGGCCACGTGCTGCGAACCCGGATGGCGGCCGCGCTGGCCGAGATCGGGCTGACGGCGCGCATGCACTGCGTGCTCGTTCACGCCCTGGAAGAGGAGCGCACGCAAATCCAGCTCGTCGAACTCGGCGACATGGACAAGACCACGATGGTGGTCACCGTCGACGCTCTGGAGAAGGCGGGTCTGGCCGAGCGTCGCCCGTCCAGTACGGACCGGCGAGCCCGGATCATCGCCGTCACGCCGAAGGGTGCGGAGGTGGCCGGGAGGAGCCAGGCGATCGTCGACGGCGTGCACAGGGCGGCCTTGGGTGCGCTACCGGAGGATGAGTGTGGGGCGCTCTTGCGTGCAATGAATCGCCTGGTCACGGGACATTTGGCGACCCCAGTCGAAACACCGCAAGCGGTGCGGCGGGTTCGACAGAGAGCCTAAATAGATCTACAACGGATCGTCTGCAACAAAACTATCTGCTACGGTCTCTCCTGTCCCTCTATGGAGCAGGAGAAACCTCATGTCACATACCGCACCCCGATCGCGCTGGCCGGCGCTCACCCTGCTGTCGGCCGTGATGCTGATGACGATCCTGGACGGCAGCATCGTGACCGTGGCGATGCCGGCCATCCAGCGGGATCTGGGCTTCTCGCCCGCCAGGCTCAGCTGGACCGTCAACTCCTACCTGATCGCCTTCGGCGGGCTGCTCCTGCTGGCCGGCCGCCTGACCACCCTCTCAACCAGCACAAACAACCAACAGGCACAACTAACACAAGGCAAGGGCTGATTCACGTGACCGACAACGAGACGGGCTCCGGCCCCGCGCCGCGGATCCTCACCGATGAGGAACTCACCCGGCTGCTCGGCGACCAGCAGTTCGGCGTGCTGGCCACCGTCAAGCGCAGCGGCCACCCCCATCTGTCCACCGTCCTCTACCGCTGGGATCCCGTCGAGCGGATCATCCGGATCTCCACCACGAGCGACCGGCTCAAGGCGCGTCACGTACGCAACAACCCTCGCCTCGCCCTGCACGTGAACGGGCCGGATATCTGGTCGTTCGCCGTCGCCGAGGGCGATGCGGAGGTGTCAGAGGTGACCACGGAGCCAGGGGATGCGACCGGCCGGGAACTGCTGGCGCTCGTCCCAGGCTTCCAGGACTCGGCGGAGGAGGCCGCCTTCCTTCGGCAATTGGTGAACGAACGGCGCGTAGTGATCAGGCTGCGAGTCTCACACCTGTACGGCACGGCCCTGGACATCCCCACCTAGAGATAAGGGGCGGCAGGCAATCGCAGTCCTCGGGGCCGCAGGTTCCGGGTGGGCGTCTACGTGCCGGCCTTCGCGGGTGGTGCGAGGCTCCCGAAAATGTGGCTCACCGTGCGCCAACCTTGATTCTTACCGGCGCCCCAAGGACCGCCGCGATCCGCTTCTGCTGGCTACCATGAGTGAACTACGCCACTCGCCGCCACGCGATCCGTGAGACACTGACATAAATTTTGATACACCATGTCAAAATCGGGTCCCGAACCGTACCCCGGGTGTGTATGCCTGTGGTTCGGTTCATGCCGGAGATATCGGGAACGGGAAGATGACAACAGCAGTCGGATATGCGCACAAATCGGGCAAGACGGTCTACACGGTGCCTGCGGCGTTTCAGGAGACGGTGACGCTGCGACCGGATCAGGTCGCATTGCGGACCGTCGGCGGCACCCAGGAAATCACGTGGCGGGAGTACGGTGAGCGCGTTCGCGCCATCGCGTCGGGACTCGCGGCGCTCGGTGTCGGCCGCGGTGACACCGTCGGGATCATGCTCACCAACCGGCCCGAGTTCAACCTGATCGACACCGCCGCACTGCATTTGGGCGCGGCACCGTTCTCGGTCTACAACACCAGCTCCCCTGAGCAGATCGCGCACCTGTTCACCAACGCCGAGAACAAAGTCGTGGTCACCGAGCAGGCATTCCTCGGTGTCATCAACAGCGCCGAGGCCCCGATCGACCAGGTGATCGTCGTGGACGGCCCCGCCGAGGGCGCCACCACCCTCGCCGATCTCGAGTCGAACCCCGCGCCCGACTTCGATTTCGAGGCCGCCTGGCAGGCCGTCGAACCCGACGATCTGGCCACAATCATCTACACCTCGGGCACCACCGGCCCATCCAAGGGCGTCGAGATCACCCACCGCAACGTTATCGCGGAGGTCATCGCGTTGGTCGAGGGGCCGCTCGAGGTCGGGCTGGACGACCGCTCCGTGTCCTACCTGCCCGCCGCGCATGTCGCCGACCGAATTTCCGGGCATTGCATCAACCTGCTCACCGGCGTCCAGATCACCACCGTCCCGGACCCGCGTGAGATCGCTGCCGCACTGCCGGAAGTGCGACCCACCACGTTCTTCGGTGTGCCACGGGTCTGGCAGAAGATCAAGGCCGGAATCGACGGCAAGCTCGCTACCGAACCGAGCCCGGTGAAGAAGGCACTCGCCAACTGGGCCGTCGCGACCGGTATCGCCGCGGCACGGGCGGATCTGGCGGGCAAGAGCCGTGGGCTGCTGCTCGATGTTCAGTACCGGCTCGCCGAGACCCTCGTGCTCTCGAAGCTGCGCCACGCCCTCGGTCTCGACGAACTGCGCGTCGCCGCCTCCGGTGCGGCCGCCATTCCGGGCGAAACGCTCGAATACTTCCTCGGGCTCGGCTTCACCGTTTCCGAGGTGTGGGGCATGTCCGAAACCACTGGTGTCGTCACCTACACCGAACTCGACAAACCACGCCCCGGATCGGTCGGGCGCGCGGTCGAGGGGGTCGAGCTGCGGCTGGGCGAGGACGGTGAACTGCTGGTGCGGGGCCCGATCGTCACCCACGGCTACCGCAAGGAACCCCAGAAGACCGCCGACGCCCTCGATTCCGGCGGCTGGCTGGCGACCGGGGATATCGCCACCATCGACGCCGACGGCTACGTCCGCATCGTGGACCGCAAGAAGGAACTGATCATCAACGAGTCGGGCAAGAATATCGCGCCGACAAATATCGAGAACGCCATGAAGGCCGCGTCCTCACTGATCGGCCAGGTGGTCGCGATCGGTGACGCCAAGCCGTTCATCTCGGCCTTGATCGTGCTAGACCCCGACGTCGCCGCGCTGCGAGCCAAGGCGCTTGGCGTACCCGACGCCGACGCCGCGACACTGGCCACCCGCCGAGAACTCATCGACGAGGTGCTCACCGCCATCAAGGCGGGCAACATGAAACTGTCGAGGGTCGAACAGATCAAACGGTTCACCCTGGTGGCTGCGGCGTGGGAGCCCGGCGGGGACGAACTCACCCCGACTATGAAGCTCAAGCGCTCCCCGATCGTCGCCAAATACGCCGAGGAGATCGTCGCGCTCTACGCCAACCCGCTGCCCGACACGGTCGTGAACGTGCCTTAGGTCTGAAATGATTGTGGCCCTGAGTGTTTCGCTCAGGGCCACAATCATTTTTCGACGCTACTTCACCTCGTAGGTGCCGATCACAGTCGCGCGGGCGAGGGTGTGGAAGAACAGGTTGAAACCGAGGAACGCGGGCGTCGCGTCCTCGCTGACCTCGAGATTCTCCACGTCGACCGCGTGCACCACCACGAAATACCGGTGCGGTCCATGCCCCGAGGGCGGCGCGGCACCGACGAAACCGGGAAACGACCCGTCATTGCGCAGATTCATCGCACCCTCGGGCAACGTGCCGCCCGCGCTACCCGCGCCCGATGGCAACTCCGTGATCGTCACCGGAATATTGGCGACCGCCCAGTGCCAGAAACCCGACCCGGTCGGCGCGTCCGGGTCGTACACCGTGACCGCGAAACTCTTTGTCTCCTCTGGAAATCCGGACCACGACAGCTGCGGGGAGATGTCCTTCCCACCGACGACGCCGAAGAATTCACTGACCTGGTCATCGCGAAGCGACTCGCCGGGCGTGATGTCCTCGGAGGTCACTGTGAAGGTCGGCACCTGCGGGAGCGCGTCGTAGGGGTTGTAGGTCATGAGATCCTCTCGGGGATGTGATTCCGGGATTGATTCAGCTGTGCAACAAAAAATGTTCCAGCACCTGGGTGCCGAATTCGAGCGCGTCCACCGGCACCCGTTCGTCCACGCCGTGGAACAGCGCCGTGAAGTCCAGATCCGGCGGAAGCTGCAACGGCGCGAAGCCGAAGCAGCGAATACCCAAGCGGGCGAAAGCCTTTGCGTCGGTACCACCGGAGAGCATGTAGGGCACGGTGCGGCCCTGCGGATCATGCGCCAGGATCGCGTCGTTCATAGCGTCGACGAGGTGACCGTCAAATGTCGTTTCGTAGGAATCGAGTTTGGTGATCCACTCGCGTTCGACATCCGGGCCGATCAATTCGTCCACTTCGCGTTCGAACGCGGCCTGACGTCCCGGCACCACCCGGCAGTCCACCACCGCCTCCGCGGTCTGCGGGATGACATTCGCCTTGTATCCGGCCTGCAGCATCGTCGGGTTCGCGGTATCGCGCAGTGTGGCACCGATAATGCGAGAGATGGTGCCCAGCTTCGCGAGCTGGCCCTCGATATCCGGGCTGGACGGATCGAATTCCAGACCCGTCTCCTCCGCGACCGCCGCCAGGAATTCGGCGACCGAATCCGAAAGCACCAGCGGGAAGGTGTGTTTCCCGAGCCTGGCCACCGCGGCGGCCAGAATGGTGACCGCATTGTCCTCATGCAGGAAGGATCCGTGCCCGGCGCGCGCTTTGGCGCGCAACCGCATCCAGCCCAGCCCCTTCTCCGCGGTCTCCACCAGATAAAGCCTGCGTTCGGTGCCGTCGGGGCGCGGGACCGTCAACGAGAACCCGCCGACCTCCCCCACCGCTTCGGTGATCCCCTCGAACAGGTCGGGCCGGTTGTCGGCCAGCCACTGCGATCCCCACTTGCCGCCGTTCTCCTCATCGGCAAGGAACGCGAACACGATATCGCGCGGCGGCACCGTCCCCTCGATCTTGAACTGGCGCGCGATCGCCAGCATCATGCCGACCATGTCTTTCATATCGATCGCGCCGCGACCCCACACATAACCGTCGCGGACCGCGCCGGAGAAGGGATGCACACTCCAATCGGCGGCCTCGGCAGGCACCACATCCAGGTGACCATGGATCATCAACGCGCCACGACTGGAATCGGCGCCGGCCAGGCGGGCGAACACATTCCCACGCCCCGGCGCGCCGGATTCCACATACTCGGTGGTGTAGCCCGCCTCATGCAGTTGATCGGCCACCCACTGCGCACACTCGCGCTCCCCTTTGGTGGTCGCCAAATCGCCGGTATTGGAGGTGTCGAACTGGATCAGCTTACTGACCAGTTCCACTACCTCCGACACCGCGTGTGTGCGTTCATTCGGGCCGGATCCCTCGCCAGTTGCTGACACGTACCCTTTCCTACCACCTGCCCGCCGTGCCCAAACGTCGTCCCCACGGCCACGCCGTTGCCGCGCTCGCGGAAGGCTACCGCCTGTGGTGGGCAATCGCACAGCGACAGGCAGGCGGCGGATGCGATCGCAAATCCTTGCCGATGGCGCGGCGAACCCACCGCGCCCGCGCGGCCGTAGTTATCGGAGTGCGCAGATCATGGCCGCGGACCGGTGTTCCTCACCCACCGCGGCGAATCCGGCGCCAGCCTGCTGGAGCTGATGGCGAAATCCCGGCACCGTAAAGAATCGCGGATTCCGTTGCGCCGCAAACCTGCCCGCGCCGCATCCATTACCGGCGGCCGGGGCCCAATCAACGACTATGGGGGCAGCTTGATGGCGATCATCCAAGAGGGCTCGAACATCATCATCCGCTGGGCTGCTTTCACCGCAGGCGTGAACGGCGGCGAGTTCAGCCGGCCATAAGTTCAAACGATTACCGAAACCCCCAGCGTGCCTGGGGGTTTCGTTGTTTCAGCTGTCTGTTGCGCCTTCCTCGGGTTCCAGTGAACCGTGGACGCGGGCTGCGCCGATCCGGTCGATGCGTTCACGTCCCCACACGCCGAGCGGCGCCAGCGCGGCATTCAACGCTGAACCCAACTCGGTCAGCCGATACTCGACGCGCGGCGGCACCTCGGGATAGACCTCACGGTCCACAATCCCGTCCTCCTCCAGCTCCCGCAGCTGCTGGATCAGCATCTTCTCCGACACCCCCACCAGCCCGCGCCGCAGTTCACCGAACCGCCGCACCCCATGAGTCTCCAGCTCCCACGCGATCAGCGACTTCCACTTCCCGCCGATCACATCCATCGCCGCGTCGATCCCGCAGAAATACGGCCCAGATCGCTTCTCGCCCATCACCCGACCTCACTCACAACCCACCGGAACCGCCAAGCCGGATAGTAAGTACCACCACCCCGTCAAGCAACGACCACCCCCGGAGTCCGCACATCGGCAAACCATCCGAGAATCACCAGCTAGACGCACGATTTGGTCCACACGTCCACATCCGATAATCTTGCTGAGCATCACCGGTCCGGGTGGCGGAATGGCAGACGCGCTAGCTTGAGGTGCTAGTGCCCTTTAACGGGCGTGGGGGTTCAAGTCCCCCTCCGGACACAACCAGTACGCCCACGGGTGGTTACGGTTCAGCTTCAACCGTAACCACCCGTTTTTCGTGGCTATAGGTCAGCTTCAGACCTAGTTGTTGGTACGCCTCCCACTTGTCGCGAACATCGGCGGTTCGCAAAACACTTGTCAGCCCGCCGAGATGCTTCCCCCCCTCTTTGATTTCGTTTCGGGTCATCCGACGGTTGTGTTCGGGTCGTCGGTTACTGGCCGTGATCTGCGCTTCCGCTAACCGTCGTTCCTGCTGAACTTCTCGAATCCATTGGGCGACAAGAACAGGATCTGCGCCGGCTTCCAACGCGGCACGATGTCGAGCCAGCTTCCGCTCACACTCGGCCAGGGAACCCGGTGGTGGGTCCAGCGTTAGTCGACTGGTCTGTTGCGACTCCTCCAGCATCCGCAGCGAGTGTTCGATCCGGTCGGCCTGGAACACGTCGGCCAGCCAGGTGTCGACCTGTTCGATGAACGCATCTTCGCGCACGTATACCGAAGGCGGATGGTCGATGAGGTTCGCGATGGCGTATTCCGAGGGATACCGGCAGCGATAGTGAGCGATACCGTGGTTCCAGTTGCCCTGCATCCGTCGCCCACACTCTTCATGGAACATCATGCCCTTGAACCCGTACGGGTGTAGGTGGCGCGTGATTTCCCGCCCGGTCGACCGGGGGCCGCGCGATGCAAGCCGAAGGCGAACCTGTTCGAAGGTGTTCTTCGTGATCAGCGCTTCGTGGACGGGATGATCGGAGAATACCCAGTCGCTCTGGGGATTCCATGTGAGCTTCGTCTGATGCCCCAGCGCGACATCATCGACATCGATCAGCGACTCCTGCTTGCGTTGTTTGTTCCACACTTCGTAACCGGTGCAGCGCGGGTTGGTCAGGATCACTCGCACGGCGCTCTTCGGCCACGCGATCGTCGTTCGGTGGGGATTGCGCTTCCTGTCGTTGGCCGACGGCGATGGCACCCGATCCGCAGTCAGTCGTTGCGCAATCGCGAAAACACCTATCCCCGAAAGATATTTGAGGGGCCCGGCGTTTTCCGGACAGCATCCCGAAGGGTTATTTCATGCTGCTGCCTGCCGGTTCAGATAATCGGCGTGGACCTGTAGTGGCGCCTTGTAGCCGAGTCCCGAGTGAAGACGATTCCGATTGTAGAATGTCTCGATATATTCCACAACCGCACGCCGCGCCTGGTCGCGGGTGGTAAATGACACTCGGTGCAGCCATTCGTCCTTCAGGGTGCCGAAGAACGATTCCGCCATACAGCTGTCCCAGCATACTCCGGTGCGGCCGACGGACTGACGCATGTTCATCTTCTTCAGTTTCTTCCCGAAATCATAGCTGGTGTAGTTCGAGCCGCGGTCGCTGTGGAATATAGCTGCAGCGCGAATCGTGCCACCACGATCCAGAACCTCGAAAAACCGATCCTTCTCCGCCGCAGTATATTTCCGCGCAGCCAACGCCAACCTCGCATCGTCGGTGTTGCAACGACTGCTGGAATCCAAGCCGTCCGGATATACGTGATATCGGAGACGAATTTCTCACCCGGCGCGGCGGCGGTGAAGTCGCGTTGCACGAGGTCGGGGATCCGGTGACCGATGTCGGCCTCGGTGGTGGCCGGCCGCCATGGCTTCGGCTGGCAGGGCACCAAATCCAGCTCCCGCATGAGCTTGCGTACAATGTCGTCGTCCACTGCGTGACCCGAGGCCACCAGCACCGCATGGATGCGCCGATGCCCGTAGGTTCCGTAGCTGTCGTCGAAGACAGCCCGGATCATCAGCTTCATATCCTCGCGCCATTTCCTGGTTTCCGAGACCGGTCGGTCATACCATTCGTAATAACCGGATCTCGACACCCTCATGTTCTTGCACATGAAGGCGACCGGATACGCCTTCTCCGCGTCCATATCCGCAATGTATTCGTATTTCACTGCTGGTGACTCGCGAAGAAGGCGGCCGCTTTTTCCAAGAAGTCCGCCTTCATGCGCAATTCCCGGTTCTCCCGCTCCAGCTCCCGCAAGCGGGCACGCTCGGATATCGTCAGCGGTTCCTCTTCGACCGGATGCTTCTTCCGGTACAGCGCCACCCAATTGGTGAGCGTTCCCTCATTGATTCCCAGATCCCGCGCGACCGCCGCGATCGACCGGCCCGAGCTCTCGAGAACCATTTTCACAGCCTCGTCCTTATATTCGGGCGAGTACTTTCTCCTCTGATGACCCACGAACAGTTTCCCTCTCAATTCCCGTAACCACCCTACGAGGGGTCACTGTCCGGAGGGGACCGGGCACCTCAGAGGATCTGGTCCGGGTCGTCTACGGGAGTGAGGGCCTGGTAGGTGACGGTGAGCTCACCCACAAGGGGGTGGTGGTAGCCCTTGGTGTCGGTCGTGCGCCGGTGGACTTTGTTGTCCGCCCAGAACCGGCTGAATTCCTTGCTGTGTATGGACAGCTCATCAACCAGGTGACTCAGGGCGGGGTCGTCCGGGTGGCGGCCCGCGTCGAGGCGGAGCATGGCGGCGGTGTCCGCGGCGACGCGGGGCCAGTCCCGGTACAGCTCGCGCGCGTGCGGGTCGAGGAAGACGAAGCGGGCCTGGTTCCGTTCGGCCGCGGGGAGCGCCCGGAAGTCGGTGATCAGGCGTCCGGCGAGAGCGTGGTCGTGGAACCCGGCGTCTTCCGCACCGACTTCCTCGGCACCAACTCCCTGTCGACCGCAGCCAGGCGCATCCCCGCCTACGGCGGCACACCCGCCCACGCCACCCTGGAGTGGATCGGCACCGCCAACCACACCGACTCGGTGACCCGGTCAAGGGCGCCGCCCTGATTCACGAGGCCACCAGCGGGGACAGGCTCCCCCGGCAGCCGGCCCTGGGCCGCGACGCGATCGAGCGCCCGCTGGTCAAGGTCCGCAGCCTTCAGGACGACCTCGCAGCCTGGCAGGACAAATCCGCCGCCACCGCCTGCGACGGCGCCGCCTGATCACCCTGCCTCTGAGGACGGCCTTTCATCTCGGCACTGCTCGTCATCTCAGCTCTGTTCGGCCGCGAGAATCTCGGCTGCCCGCTCGCCGACCACCATGGAAGGGGCCATGGTGTTGGCGACCGTCACGTGGGGCAGCACCGAGGCGTCGGCGACGCGCAGGCCCTCGATGCCGTGCACCTTGAGCCTCGCGTCCACCACGGCTCCCTCGTCCCGCCCCATCCGGGACGTACCGCTCTGGTGCCAGTAGGTCTCCACGGCGTTCCGCACAAACATCTCCACCGTGTCTGTCGCGAAGGACGCCGGGGACACCTCCCGTTCGACGAACGGGCGGAGCGCCACGGAGTTGCCGATCTCCCGGGCCATGGCGACGGCGGACAGGGCCGAGCGCACGTCGTCGGGGTCGGCGAGGAAGTTCGTCTCGATGCGCGGTCCGGCCATCGGGTCCGTGTTCGCCAGGCGGACCCGGCCGCGGCTGCCGCCGCGCAGGCGCATGGCAGGCATCAGGGTGAAACACCGCTCGGGCGGCGGGTACTGCGCCGCGCTCTCGGGGGAGACGGATGGCGCCGGCGAGACGTACATGACGAACTCCGGTGCGCCCGGCCGTGTTTCGTCCTGCCAGAAGCAGACGGTCTGGCTGCGTGTGGGCACCGGCAGCGGCACGTCCGTCGCCTCCCACATGCAGGGCAGGCGTATGTGGTCGTCAAGGTTGCGGCCGACGCCGGGCAGGTGCTGGACCACCAGGATGCCCAGGTTCCGCAGTTCGTCCGCGTCCCCGATCCCGGACCGCATGAGCACGGCCGGGGTGCCGAGCGCGCCCAGCGACAGCACCACCTCGTGCGACGCGTTGACGCGCAGCGGCCTGCCGTCGCGCACGAGCTCGACGCCGCGGGCCCGGCCTGAGGAGAACAGGACACGGGAGACCGTCGTGCGCGGCAGGACCGTGAGGTTCGGCTGCCCCACACGGTCGGCGACGTAGCGACGGAAGGGGGTCTGCCGTACACCGTCGTGGATGTTCTCGTCCCGCACGGCGCCACCGGAGTTCGCCTCCATCAGGACCCCGTTGGCGCTGTCGAATCGGGGGATGCCGGCGGCCTCGGCGCCGTCGAGGAAGGCGGTGAAGAGCGGATGCACGTCCTGCGACGGTCGTATCCGCATCGGCCCGCCGGTCCCCCGGCGCTCGGGGTCGGGCGCGCCCTGCCAGTCCTCGATGCCGCGGTAGTGCTCCAGTACGTGCGAGTAGCCCCACGCGGAATCGCCCGCGGTCTCGGCGTAGAAGTCCCAGTCGCTCCGGTGGCCACGGGCCCACACACCCGCGTTGATGGCACCTCCCCCGCCCAGCCCACGGCCGGTGGCGTAAGCGAGCCGGCGCCCGTTCAGATGCTGGTTCGGCTCCGTGACGTGGTCCCAGGTCCGCTCGCTGCCGAGGTTGGCCGGCCACAGGTCGGGATCGCGGACACGCTCGTCATCGTCGTCGCCGCCGCTCTCAACAAGCAGTACCGTGACGGCCGGATCGGCCGCGAGCCTGCCGGCGAGAACGGAACCGGACGAACCGGCGCCGCACACGATGTAATCGAACGTGGCACCGTCGTCCATGTGGTCGGCGAGTGCGAGCCAATGCGAGGTCGCGGTCGCCGCGGCATCGGCCTGTTCAGGGTGGATACTCATGCTCAGCGTCTCCTTGGAGTATCAGCCGCGGTCGGTGTCCCGGGCCTGTTCATAACCGAGTTCGAGCAAGGCGGCACGCAATTTCTCCGCGGCGTCGTCCAGAGCGGACTGGTCCTCCTCCGGCTTGGCCTTGCTGAAATCGAAGTCGGACATGTCCCAGACAGGAGCGACATGTATGTGCAGGTGCGGCACCTCGAAGCCCGCGATGACGAGGCCGGCTCGCGGAGCGTCCCAAGCCCGCTGCGCCCCTTGCCCAACGGCCTGGGCGACCTCCATGCACCGCCCCAGAAGCGCGCCGTCGGCATCCGTCCACCGGTCGATCTCGCGCCGAGGAACAACGAGAGTGTGGCCGGGCCGCAAGGGCGCGATGGTGAGAAACGCGGTGACTTCAGGATCCCGCCAGACAAAGCGTCCGGGCAACTCACCGGCGATGATGCGTGAGAACAGAGTGGGCACGGCTGAAGTACCTTTCACATACGGTGGGCGGACCATCCGCAGAGGGGTGCGAACGGGTTCTATTGGTGCCCCTGGTCCTGGGTGAAGTCCGAGGGGCGGAAGGGAAGTTCCTCACGCGGCCACCTGGTGTCCCGCTGAAAGGCCTCGTCGTCGAAGCCCGCGAGGGTGTCGCGGAGCTGACGGAGATTGCCTTGCGTGAAGTACAGGGCGCGCAAGGTGTACTGCGACACGGCCATGGTGTGCCTGCGGTCATCGTGCGGAATCAACCCCATCTTTGCGGCGCGGCGGTGCCCCCAGACCACATCGCGGATGTCCTCGTCCACCCGTCGCAGGCGGGCGTCGACGAGGGCGAGCAGCCTCGGTAGCGGTGCTCCGCGGCCGAGGAAGACACGGAGCAGTGCGGTGTCCGGCGGACATGGCCGGCGGCCGGTCAGGAGCGGTGGGCCCAGGGGATGGATTCGAGCAGGCGCTCCAGTCGGAGTTCCCCGCCGCGTGTCTGTCCGCCGTGGTTCATCAGTACGCGGAGCCGGTGGACGACGTCGTCCGGGGAGGGGTAGACCTTGGCGTGGGCGGCTGCTTCTTCTGCCAGGTTCGGTACGGGGCCGCTGGCCTCGGCCGCGTCGAGTGCCTCCTTCGCGGCGGCGGCCACGCCCTGGGGCAGAACGGCGATGCGCCGTGCCAGCGAGTCGACGAAGGCGTCGAGGTGCTCGTCGGGTACCGCGCGGTTGATCCATCCGTAGCGCTCGGCGAGCGAGGTTTCGAACAGTTCTGCACCGAGCACGATCTCCAGCGCGCGGGCCCGCCCGACCAGCCGGTTGAGGTACTGGGTGCCGCCACCACCGGGGAAGATCCCCATCAGCGACTCCGGCTGTGACAGCCAGGTCCGGTCTGCAGCGGCGAATCGCATGTCCGCGGCCATCGCCAGCTCGACACCGCCGGCGCGGGCGTAGCCGCGCAGTTTCGCGATCGTCACCTGGGGAAGAGCACGCAGCCGCTCGTTGAGCTGCTGCAACGGGTTGAGCGACGAGTCGGAATCCGGGTCGGCCAGGGCCATGAGCGTGCTCGGGTCGAAAGACCACTCGAAGTCCGCGTGGGCGGAGAAGAACTCAGGATTGGCCGACTGGAAGACGATCACGACGATGTCGTCGTCGGAACGTACCTCGATGGCGAACGCCTTGAGGTCGCCGGCCAACGTGCCATCGAGGGTGTTGACTGGCGGGTTGTCGATCGTCACCCAGGCGACCCGGTCTTCCGCACGGACCATGAGGGACCGATAGCCGCTGTATTTCATCGATGTTCTCCATTCGGTCGGACGAGCCGGTCGAGGCCCGGTCCGTCGTCGTCGCGATGCGGGGTGGGTATCGGTGGCCGGGCACGGCACAGCGTCGGCAAGCAACTGGATCGAGTCCAGAAGCCGGGAGCCCGGTAATCGCGTGCAGGAATAGCCACACGATGTCCATCGGTTGGGCCGGATCACGCACGCGGCCGGGTCGACGGCGGGGCTGTCGCTCAGGCCGTCAGTGCGGTCTTCAACGTGGCGATGGCCTGCCCGATCGCGGCCTGGGCCGCGTGGGTATCGCGCAGGGCGTTGAGCATGACGAAGTCGTGGATGATGCCCTGGTAGCGGGTGGCGACTACCTGCACCCCGGCGCTGCGTAGCTTGTTGGCATATGCCTCACCCTGCGTCGCGCAGCACGTCGGCCTCGCCGGTGATGACCAGCGCCGGGGGCAGGCCGGCGAGTTCGTCGACACTCGCGCGCAGCGGGCTCGCGGTGATCTCCGCGCGCTGTGCATGGTCGCTGATGTACTGATCCCAGAACCACTGCATGGCGTCACGACGCAGGAAGTAGCCCTCAGCGAACTCATGGTACGAGCCGGTGTCGAAGTCGGCGTCGGTCACCGGGTAGAACAGCACTTGCTGGCAGAACTCGACATCGCCGCGTTGCTTGGCGAGCAGGGTGACTGCGGCGGACATGGCGCCGCCCACCGAGTCACCCGCGATCGCGATGCGCGTGGTGTCCAATCCGTGCTCTGCGCCATGCCGCGCCACCCATGCGGCCGCCGCGTAGTTCTGCTCGATGGCGACGGGGTATCGGGCCTCCGGCGACAGGTCGTACTCGGGGAAGACGACAGCGGCATCAGCGCCGACAGCGAGCTCACGGACCAGGCGATCGTGAGTGCCGGCGTTGCCGAACACCCAGCCGGCGCCGTGGATGTAGATGATCACTGGAAGCGTGCCGGTGGCCCCGGCAGGCTTGACGATGCGGACATCCACGGACCCGGTGGGTCCGCCGCTGACCGAGACCCACTCGTCATCGACTGCCGGCTTGGCAATGTCACCGGACTGGACCTCGTCGACCGTCTTGCGGCCCTCGACCGGGCCCAGCTCGAACAGGAACGGCGGCTTGGCGGTCGCCGCCGCGAACTCGGCGGCAGCGGGCTCGAGTACTGGCGGCGTCGGAATGTATTCAGGCATGACTGCGTCTCGTTCTGAAGTGCGAATGATCGCTGTTGTGGCCGGCGTGGCATGAGTGGTGCAGGTCAGGTCAGATCTGGTGTGGCGGTAGGCCGGGGCTGTCCGTGTCTGCCGGGTGCGGCGCTGCCGCTGTACTCGCCGACGTCGGCGACCAGTTCGGCGATATCGGGCACGTTCTCGAACCGGCGACGGTGGATGTCGGCGATCTTCCTTCCCACCTCTGGGTCCGGATCGTCGGCGATGTCGTACGACACGAACTTGTCGACCAGTGGCAACCCGACCCGGTCCATGGCCAGGTGCGCCGGGTGGTTCATGTAGTCCTCGTAACTGTCGAGGTCGGCGAGGACGGACACCGCACCGTAGTCGAACTCCCCGCCGAAATCGGGCCCGACGATGCGTGCCTCGATGGCTGGGATGGCGTTGATGTGCTCGCGCATCTGCGCGAGAGCGGCTTCCTTCTCCTCCTCCGCGACGTTGGGCTTGACTGTGAACCGAATGCAGTGATAAATCATCGAGTTTTCCTCTCAGCGGGCGTATGCACCGCCATGAACGCGGCGGCGTAGTCGCGGGCGAAATCGCTGATGTCGCGGGCCGGGTGCTCGGTGAGGTCGGCGACGGACGTGTGCACGTCGGCGGCTTCGCCCCGGGCGTAGTGGGCGTAGTCCTCGACGAGACCGGCGAGGTGCCACGGCGACAGCAGGCCGGTCAACGCGGCGGTGAATTGTTCGACGGACGAGTCCTGGAAAGTGATGTCCTGCCCGGTCGCGTGGGAGAGCGCGCGGGCGATCTGCTCGTGGGTCACGGCGCGGGGGCCGGTCAGCGTGTAGGTGCGGCCGGTGTGTCCCGTACTGGTCAGCACGACGGCAGCGGCGTCCGCGATGTCCCTGCTGTCGATGGCGCTGACGGCGCTGTCGCCGATCGGCGCGGCGAACCAGCCTTGTGCGATGGTGCCGGCGAACCCGAGCAGACCTTGCATGAAGAGGTTGGGGCGCAGCACGGTGTGGTCGAGCCCGAGCTGCTGTACGTGGGCCTCGACTTCGGCGTGCCAGCGCAGGAACCGCACCGGCGAGTCGGCGTGTGCCGCGTACTGCGAGAGCAGCACGAGCCGGTTCACGCCGGCGTCGTGGGCGATGTCGGCGAACCGGATCTGGATCGCGGCGGCGTCCTCGGCCGAAGGGCTGTTGAGGAAGGCCGCGTCGACGCCGTCCAGCGCGGTGGCGATCGATGCCGGATCCCGCAGATCGGCGACGACGGTATCGGCGCCAGGGACGGGGTGGTCGGGGTTTCGGGTCATCGCGCGGACGGTGGCGCCCCGGGCTTGCAGGGCTGACACGAGTGCGGATCCGACTGTCCCGGTTGCGCCGGTTACGAGCACGGTGGGTGGTTTCATCGTTGGTCGTCCCTTCTGTGAAACAGGTCAGCGGGTGCTTGCGGTGGTCGAGGACGTCGGCGTCACGGCGGTGGAGATGAGTGACACCACGAGGGCGATCAGAACGAGGGCGGCTTGGCCGAAGAACGCGGCCGTGAACGAGATGTCGCCGGTTTTTCCCGAGGCACCGATCGCGATCCCGGCCAGGGCGGCGAGCCCGACCGCGCCGCCCAGCTGCTGCGCAGCGTTCACCAGCCCGCTGAGCAGGCCTGCCTCACCGTCTGCACTGTCGCGCACGGCCATCGCGGTGGCGTTGACGGCGCCGAGTCCGAGACCGGTGCCGATCAGCAAGAACGCGGCGGCAAGGCTGACGGAGAAGCCCGTGGTGGTCGGATCCAACGCCAGCAACAGGAATCCGAGGAGCAGCACGGCCAGGGCGACCGGCTGCGCGCCTGTCAGCCCGATGCGCTTCGCCAGCACCGGCGACGCGACGCTGCCCACGATGATCATTCCCGCGAGCGGGAGCTGAGCTATCCCGGCTGTCAGTGGGCTCATCCCGAGTACCTCCTGCTGATACTGGGGCAGGAAGAAGAACAGGCTCACCAGCGTGCCGCCGATCACCAGCATCACCACGTTCGCCGTGACCACCGGCGTCCTGCGGAAGACACCGAGCGGGATCAGCGGGTGGGGCGAGCGCGCCTCGACGATCACGAAGGCCACCAGAGATGCGAAGCCGACTGCGAGGCCAAGGACTGTTCCGGCCGCGGTCCACCCGCCGTCGGAGGCAGAGACCATGCCCAGCGCGAGCCCGGAGATCCCGAGGGTGATCGTGATGGCGCCGAGCGCATCGAACCTGCCGGGCCGGCCAGGAACCGGCCGCACCGAGCGCCACACGATGGTCGCCCCGGCGATGCCGAACGGCACCGGGGCCACGAACACCGCCCGCCAGCCCAGCAGCTCGGTCAGCGTTCCGCCGAGAAAGACACCGATGAGACTGCCGGCACCCGCGACAGCGCCCCAGATGCCCACGGCACGGGTGCGCTCCGTGGGAGCCGTGTAGAGGGCGAGCACGAGCGAGAGCGCGGCCGGTACCACGGCCGCGGCGCCGATCCCCTGCGCGATCCGCGCGGCGATCAATGTCGTTGCGTCGCCGGCCAGCGCACACGAGCTCGTCGCCACCAAGTAGACCGTCATCCCGCTCAGGAACACCTTCCGGGCCCCGACCACGTCGGCGAGGCGACCTCCGAGCAGGAGTAGTCCGGCGAACGCCACAAGGTAGCTGTCCACGACGAGAGTGAGCTCCGCGGCCGTGAGCCCGAGGCCCGCACGGATCGTAGAGGCAGCGAGGTTCACCATCGCGGCGTCGAGAATGACCAGGAACATGGCGGTAGCCAGGCCGACCATCGCCACGCCGCGGGGTATCGGCGAGTGGGCGTTTACAGCAGTGGATGCGGAGTCGGTGCGCATCGCCTCGTCCTTCCTCATGCCACCACGATCCGGTATGCACATCCCCGTTCGCGTCGGTGACAATCACCTACTCGTCGACCACCTACCCGTCGACATGGGCGGGCTCGATGCCTCAGCGGTATCCCCCGTAAATAGGGTGCGACCATGCCCACGACATCCCGTCACCCGCTCATCGGCCGAGACAAAGAGATCACCCGACTCCTCGGGCTCGTCGGCGCGGCACAGCACAGCGACGGCGGTGTGCTCGTGCTCCGGGGAGAGCCGGGTATCGGCAAGAGCGCGCTGCTGGACCACATCGAGTACGCGAGCCGGGAGAAGTTCCAGATCATCCGCGCGTCCGGCTCGGAATTCGAGGCCGACCTACCGTTCGCAGGACTTCACCAGCTGTGCGTTCCGGCGCTGACGCACCTCGACACGCTGTCGGCTCCCTACCGTGACTCTCTCAGGGTCGCGTTCGGGCTGGCCGACGGCACGCCGGACCCGTTCCACGTCGGCCTCGCCGCGCTCGAACTGCTCGCGACGGCCGCGGCAAAACGGCCACTGCTGTGCCTCGTCGACGATGCCCACTGGTTGGACAGCGCATCGACCAGGGCACTGACGTTCCTGGCGAGGCGCATCGCGGCGGAGCCGATCGCGATCGTGTTCGCGGCCCGCGATCAAGAACCCCTCCGTGGGCTGGACGAACTGCCCAGGGTGATGGTCGGTGGCTTGAGCGACACGGATGCGCGGGCGTTGCTGACCCGTGAGCAGATCATCCCGCTCGACGAGCGGATGCGTGATCGCCTCCTCGCCGAGTCCCGCGGGAACCCACTCGCCCTGATCGAACTGCCGAAATCCGGTGTCTTCGGGCTGCCGACGCCCTCGCCGGTCCCGGGCCGGATCGAGCGCAGCTTCCAGATCCGGATGGCGGCGCTGTCGCCGGACGCACGGTTGCTGCTGATCCTCGCGAGCGCCGACCCCACCGAAGACCCGGCGTTGATCTGGGCGGCCGCGCAACGTCTGGACATCGACGTACCGGCCGCCAGTGCCGCCGCCGAAGGGTCCGGGCTCGTGGTGTTCGACGCACGCCCGCGCTTCTGCCACCCGCTGGCGCGTTCGGCCGTCTATCGCGCGGCGGAACCGACGCTGCGCCGGACAGCGCATCGAGCGCTGGCCGATACCACCGACCCGGTCGCTGCCCCGGACCGGCAGGCCTGGCACCGGGCCTGGGCCACCACCGGCCCGGACGAACAGGTTGCGGCGCAGCTGGCGTCCTCGGCATCGCGGGTGCAGGCACGCGGGGGTGTCGTTGCCGCCGCCGCATACCTCCGCCGAGCTGCGGCGCTGTCACTCGATCCCGGCAAACAGATCGAGCGCACGCTCGCCGCCGCGCGGGCGACGCTCGAGACGGGCGCGGCTGACGCGGCCGCGGACCTGCTGAGCGGCATAGATACCGGGATGCTGGATGATCCCCAGCACGCGGCCGTCGACATGCTGCGCGGGCAGATCGCATTCGTCCAAGGTGCCGACGGGGTGGTTCGAGGGCCGGAGCTCATCGTGCAGGCGGCGCGGCGTCTCGCCGCCGGCGATCCGGAACGCTCGCGTGAATACCTCGTGGCAGCGCTGGACATGGGGCTCTCCGTGGGGCGTGCCGCCGGGGTGATGGACCGGGTACTAGAGGCGGCTCGTTCGGCGCCGCCGGCAGCGCGAGGGCCGGACCTCCTCGACGCGCTGGTGCAGTTGAACGCCGACGGACACCGCACCGCTCTGCCGATGGTTCGGCAGGCCCTCACCGGTGAGGAGGCCGGCTGGACCCGGACACCGGCTCTGGCCACGGTGCTCGCGGGCGAACTGTGGGACCTGGACCTGCACGCAACGATCGTCGATTGGCTGGCGCGAACCGGACGCGATACAGGGGCACCGGTGATCATCCGACTCGGCCTGGCCCAAGCGGCGCTGCACGCGGTGCTCACTGGGCACTTCGGGCAGGCGATGGCTGCGATCGCCGAGGAGGAAGCGTTCGCCGACGCGGTCGGTGACCTGCCGCACCTGTATCCGAGAGTCCACTTGGCCGCTATGCGTGGCCGCCGTCAGGAGGTGCTCGACCTGTTCGCGGAGGGAACGAGCCGGGGTACCGGCTTGTTGACCGCGAACCTCAGCTGGGCGAAGGCGCGCTCGAAGCGGCACAACAGGCCGTGGCGAGTGGTGACCTCTTCGTCGCCGGCTTCGCGTTGCCCGAGTTGGTGGAGTCCGCCGTCCGCTGCGATGAGAACGTGCTCGCGCGGTCGGCGCTGGAGTCCCTTGTCGAGCGCACGGAAGCCGCTGGAACCGACATGGCCCTCGGTGTGGCGGCCAGCGCGCGGGCACTGGTCGAAGACGCGGAAGGCCACTACCTGGAGGCACTCGAGCACCTCACGGGTCGTTCGCTGCCGTTGCACCTCGCGCGGGCGCACCTGAGGTACGGCGAGTGGTTGCGCCGGGCCGGCCGCCGTCGCGACGCTCGGGAACACCTGCGCATCGCGTACGAACAGATGTCGGAGATCGGGTTGGAGGCATTCGCCCAACGGGCCGCGGCCGAGCTGCGGGCGACCGGCGAGGTTGCCCGCAGCCGCTCCGAGCACACATACGACCGCCTCACCATGCAGGAGATGCACATCGCACGCCAGGTCGCGACCGGTGCGACGACGAAGGAGGTGGCCAGAAGCCTGTTCCTCAGCCCGCGGACGGTGGACGCTCATCTTCGCAACATCTTCCGCAAGCTCGGTGTCACCTCACGCAGGCAGCTCAAAGCCATCCCCGACCTCGGGTGACGCGGGATCGCGGCAGTTCGCCGCCCCGACTACCATCGGCGCTGAAGTGCAGCATGGCACTCGACCGAGCCAGCCATCGAGCGCGGCGCGCCCGCGCGGCGTTCGGTGCCGTTCGATCCGGTCAGGCAGTTCGCCGGCGTTGCCGCCATGAGCGCGTTGACCTTCGCGGCGATCGAGACCGGTGCCCGCGGGTCCGGTTCGCCGAAGCCGGACCGCGGGACAACCTCAAGAGAGTCGGGATATTTCATCCTGGAATACTCACCATCCCAATCGATTTCGAGTTCGAGAATTGTTGGCCGATGTCGCCTCCGCAGGCCCGCAAAGTTTCCTGCATCAGTTCATCGCAGGATGGGTGGCGACCGGAAGCTACCGCCCGGAGTGCTGGGGAGAAGGCGCACGGCCCGTTCCATCGCCTTGGCGCTCACTGCGGACTTCTCCTCGGTGTGCGGTCGCCGACATTGTTGACGAAGATGTCCAGCAGGCCCGCCAGCCGGGCGAACCGGAATTCCAGATTGCCCGGGAAGCCCACGACATAGGGCTCCTCGGCGCGCATGCCGTCGATGAAGGTGTCGAGATGTTCGAACAACTCGTGCTCGGGCCGGGCGATGTCGGCGATGCCGTAGAAATCCATCTCGCCGGTGTGCGATGAAGTGTGCACGAAATACCACCTGTGATGGGTTGAACAACCCCGCAGGTCGTTCGAAGGGCCGGCCGGGACCGGCAGTGCTCGATGCCGCTCTCGCGGCAGCGTTTTCTCAGCAATAAGGAGCAGGCCCTGGGCGAACGGCTGCCGAACATCCACCCCGGGCTCCGGTCGTTCGCCGCCGGTGAACAAACGCATGGGACAACTCGGGTGGCGATCGATGCTGGATCGTCGACGTTTATGTCTTCTCGGGTGAGAAAGTCATTCATCGTCTCCTGTTGTTCCTTGAGCTTCCACTGCAAGGTGCTGCCAGGCGGCCCAGGTCTCGAGCCGGTCGGCGTAGACCTGGGGAACAATCTGGTTGCCGAGAGTGCCGAAGAACACTCGGAGGGGTGGGTTGCCGCTGTCGACGATCGTGAGGAGAGCCTTGCCCGCAGCGACGGGGTCGCCGTGGTCGATCGTCTTCTCGAACGCGGCAAAGGCCTCTCGGAGGGCGTCGTAGAGGTGGGTTGGCGTTGGTCTGGGCTGCGCGCGCAATCATGCCGGTGGCGTATGAGCTGGGCTCGACCAGAGTCACCTTGATGCCGAAGCCGGCGATCTCTTGGGCAAGGGATTCACTCAGCCCTTCGAGGGCCCACTTGGATGCGATGTACCCGCCGCCGAGTGGCGATGCGGTGAGGCCGCCCGTTGAGGAGATCTGGATGATGCGCCCGCTGCCCTGTTCACGTAGATGGGGCAGCGCCGCTTGTACGACCCACACCGCGCCGAACAGATTGGTCTCCAGCTGGCTCCGCAATTCCGGCTCGGTCAGCTCTTCGACTGCGCCGAACAGCCTGTAGGCCGCGTTGTTCACGATAACGTCCAGACGGCCGAAGTACTCCTTGGCACGCGATCATCGACTATCACCAGAGGTTTCCGCTCACCGCGACTTTCGGCGGCGGCACCCTGTCGTCCAGTGACGGGCAGCGGTTCCCGACCCGCGGCAAGTCGACCACCGCCCGCACGGTCCCGCATTTCTTCGCCGACCAGGGCTTGTCGACCTACACCCACGTCACTGATCAGCACACGACCTATGGAACCAAGGTGATCGTCACTACGCGCCACGAGGCGCACTACGTGCTGGACGAGATCCTGGGCAACGCCAAGGATCTGCCGATCACCGAGCACGCGACAGATACCCACGGGGTGACCCTGGTCAACTTCGCGTTGTTCGACCTGCTCGGTATGCAGCTCTCGCCCTGTATCCGGGATTTGGGCAAGATCACCCTGTACCGGCCAGGGCCTTCCGCGCCGGACTCGACCACCCCGACACGATCACCCACCTCGCCTGCCTGGATGTGCTTCCCACCATGGACATGTGGGAGGTCATGCACGGCACCAGCGCCGCCGTCGGTTTCCACCTGTGCCTGATGGCGCAACCGCCCGGCCTGCCCGAGCAGATGATCACCGCCAGCGCCGACGCATTCTTCGGCTACTTCCTCGACCAGTGGACCGACGACCCCGCTGCGATCCCCGCCGACGTGCGCGTCGCATACCTGGCCGCATGCCGCGATGCCCGTGACTGTCCTACAACAGGATTGGGGCGCCGCACTCGGCTACGAGGCCACCGCCCTGTGGTCCAGCTGGGCCACCGATCTGGACCATCGCACCGCCATTTCATGACCGAAGTAGCACCCGCCGACATTGCTACGGCACTGTGCGACCTCAGGCGGCGCTGACCGCGCCGATGGTCGGAAATGAACGGTTCGAGCAGTTCACGAAATCGGTGGCGCGGGTTGCGGACCGGATCGCCGCGATGCACCCAGCCGAGGACGTGGTGGCGTTTCTGCTCGAACGGATGCGGTGAATGACTGATCGTGACAAGCACACACGGCCTGTCCGGATCGGGCGTCGTCGACCTGGCGGTCGATCGCACATGACCGTGCCGCGTGGAATGTCCATGCGGCACAGTGCCGGGAGAGGTTCGGATGATCAGGAAACCGCCTTGACGGCATCGACGATGATCTTCGCAACCGGCTCGGGCTGGGAGACCGCAAGGGCGTGCGATGCCCCGGCGATCTCGACGGTGGCGCGGGCACCGGCGCGCTCGGCCATGAACCGCTGCGTCGCCACGGGGATGTTGTAGTCCGCCGTCGGGATGATGAACCACGACGGCAGGCTCTTCCAATTCGGTACACCCGACTTGCCGTTGAGGGCGCGGTCGTTGAGCGGACGCTGGGTCACGGCGTCGAGTGCCGCTTGCGCGTTGGGCACGTCGGCCGCGAACTGATGCTGGAACTTGCTCGGCTGGATGTAGAGGTCGGTGCTGCCGTCGGGCAGCGCGACCTTGTTCAGCGTCTCACCGAGTGTGCTGCCCGGGAACTTGCCGGAGAGTTCACCGATGGTCTCGCCCTCCTCCGGCGCGAAGGCTGCCACATAAACCAGGCCCTTCACCTTGGGATCGTTGACCTGGGAGATGACCTGGCCGCCATAGGAATGTCCGACCAGGACAACGGGTCCGTCGATCGAGGCCACCATACTGCGGACGGCATCGGCGTCGCCTTGGACGCTGCGCAGCGGGTTGCCCGCCGCGATATTGGGCAGTCCATGCTTGTTGAGCAGGTCGATCACGCCATTCCAGCTGCTGGATTCGGCGAAGGCCCCGTGCACCAGGACGACGGTCGGCTGCTTCACCGCGGGCCCGGGTTCGGCGGTCGCGCAGCCGGCGCTGGCAATGGTGGCCGTGAGGCCGAGAGCTACGGCGGCGAGTTTGATGGTCTTGGTGAAACGCATGACAGTTCCTTCTATTTCAAGAGCTCGATGGCGAAGGTCGTTGGTGAAAGCCGGCTTTACCGGGTGGCTTCGACGGCGGCGACGATGACCTCGGTGACGGCCTCGGACTGGGATGCCGGGAGCGCGTGCGAGGCGCCGGGGATTTCGACGGTGGCGCGGGCACCGGCGCGCTCGGCCATGAACCGGTGTGCCGCCACCGGGATGTTGTAGTCCGCCGCCGGGAAGACGAACCACGACGGCACGTTCCGCCAGTTCGGGGCTCCCGACTTGCCGTTGAGTGCCACATCGCTCAGCGGACGTTGGGTCACCGCGTCGAGCGCGGCCTGCGCGGCGGGCAGATCTGCGGCGAACTGCTGGTGGTACTTGTCCTGCCGGATGTAGAGGTCGGTGCTGCCGTCGGCGAGGGCTACGGGATTCAGGGTGTCGCCGAGGGTGCCACCGGGGTATTTGCCGGAGAGTTCGCCGATGGTCTCGCCCTCCTCCGGAGCGAAGGCCGCAACATATACCAGCGCCTTGACCTTCGGATCGTGGATCTGCGAGATGACTTGTCCGCCATAGGAATGTCCGACCAGGACGACGGATCCGTCGACGGAGTCGACAATGCCGCGAACGACCTCGGCGTCACCCTCGACGCTGCGCAGCGGGTTGGCGGCGGCGATCACGGTGACATCGTGGTCGCGCAGACCGTTGATGACCCCGCTCCAACTGGCGGATTCGGCGAACGCGCCGTGTACGAGGACGACAGTGGTGGTGCTCATGGAAGTGCTCCCTTGAAAGTGCTGATAAGGCTGGAAAATCAGTGCTGGATGAACGCGAGCAGGTCGGTCTCGAAGGCAGTACGGAACTCGCCGAACAGTCCGTGCGGCGCACCCGCATACACGCGGAGGGTCGAATTCTTGATCAGCTCGGCCGATTTCACGCCGGAGTCGTGCAGCGGGACGATCTGGTCGTCATCGCCGTGTGCGACGAGCACCGGCACGTCGATCCGCTTCAGATCCTCGGTGAAGTCGGTCTCGGAGAATTGGGCGATGCATTCGTAGGCGGCACGGATGCCGACCTGCATGCTCAACCGCCAGAACGCGCGGCGGGCGCCCTCCGATGTGATCGCGCCGGGTCGGTTGAAGCCGTAGAACGCTTCACTCAGATCCCAGTAGAACTGGGAGCGATCGCTCGCCACGCCGGCCCGGATTCCGTCGAAGACGTCGATCGGAGTGCCCTCGGGGTTGGCGTCTGATTCGACCATGACCGGCGGTACCGCGCCGAGCAGTACGGCCTTGACGACGCGGGAGCTGCCGTGCCGGCCGAGGTAGCGGGTGACCTCGCCGCCACCGGTGGAGTGCCCGACCAGGACGGCATCGCGCAGGTCGAGGTGTTCGAGCAGCTCACCGAGGTCGTCGGCGTAGCGGTCCATGGTGTTGCCGTCCCAGGTCTGGCTGGATCGGCCGTGGCCGCGGCGGTCGTGGGCGATGGCACGGTAGCCGTTCTCGGCGACTACGCGAGCGGTTTCGTCCCAGGCATCGGCGTTCAGCGGCCAGCCGTGGCTGAAGACGACCGGCTGTCCGGTGCCCCAATCCTTGAAGAAGATCTCGGCGCCGTCGGTGGTGGTGAAGGTGTTTGTCATGGCACCGAATTTATGGATCCAACCACCTCCCGCGAATCAGCAGAATGACTGCATCGATGACTGCACCGGCTACTCAGTCGTACTGCCCGATGATTCGGTCGGATCCCGTGGCAACGCGACGACCTCCACCATCGCGTTGTCGGACGGCGGATTCTCTGTCAGGATTCAGCAGTGGGTAGCGAGATCTCGAAGTCGGCGTTCAGCTCCAGCGACGTCCTGGCGACCACACCCGCAGGCTCCCGGGGGCTGGTCGGGCGCGAGCGATACCTGGCGATGCTGCACGATCGACTCGATCGAGCCGTCGCCGGTAACGGGTCCGCCCTGGTGCTACGTGGCGAAGCGGGCATCGGGAAATCGGCACTGTTGGCCACCGTCCGGGACGCGGCGATCGAACGGGAACTGACCGTCTTGTCGGCGGTCGGCGTCGAGAACGAAGCGGGCATGCCGTTCGCCGCCCTGCATCAGCTGTTGCATCCGCTCATGTCCGAGGTGCCGAAACTGCCTGCGCCGCAACAGCGCACACTGCGTGCGGCGTTCGGGCAGGACGAGGGGACGCCGGATTTGTACTCGCTGGCGCTGGCCGCACTGCAGTTGGTCGGCGAGTCCGCCGCGCGGCGCCCTGTCGTACTGATCGTCGATGACCTGCATTGGCTGGATACCTGTAGCGCCGACGCACTGGGCTTCCTGGCCCGCCGGATCGGCAAGGATGCGATCTTCGCCCTCACCGCCACCCGCACCGGTCAGATGGATCCTGCGAGCCGAGCCGGACTACCCGATCTCGTCGTGGACCCACTCGACGAGAACGCCGCCAACGAACTGCTCGAAGCACAAGCCCCCGCGCTGACCACCACCGTTCGGCAGCGACTGCTCGGGCAGGCGGCCGGAAACCCGTTGGCCCTGACCGAACTCCCTCGCGCACTGTGCCGGACCAGCGCCGACGGGGTGGTCGAGGAATTCCCGCTGACCACCCGCCTCGAAGCCGCGTTCGCCGCCCGTTCCGCCGAGCTGAGCGATCCGGCCAGGGTATTGCTTGTCGTACTCGCCGCGGAGGTCACCTGCGATCTGCGGCGCCTGTTGCGTGTCGCCACCGAACTGGCGGGCACTCCGGTCACCACCGCGCATCTGCAGGAAGCCCTCGATATCGATCTAGCCGAATTATCCGGTGCGGGAATGCGTTTCCGTCATCCGATGATGCGTACGGCCATCTACGCCCGCGCGCCGCTGGCGCAGCGGCTCGGCGCGCACAGCTGCCTGGCCGAGGCACTCCCCCACGTCCCCGACAAGCAGCTCTGGCATCGCGCCGCGGCGACACTCGGCGCCGACGACACCCTCGCCGTGCAGCTCGAGCAGTACGCCGAACGCTCGAGGGCCCGCGGCGCGATCATGACCGCGGTGTCGGCACTGCACCGCGCGGCGGAACTCGCCGAGAGCCCCGACCGCACGAACGCACTGTTGCTGTACGCCGCCGAACTCACCGGAGAGGTGGGCGGCCGCCGCGAAGCGCAACGCCTCGTGGACCGAGCGAACATGAGCGCATTGGGGCCGACCGAACGCGGCAGGCTCGCCAATACCCAGGAAGTCATCTCGTTCGACGGATTCGAAGACCCCGAACACCGGATCCGCGAATTGGTCGACATCGCCGCGCAGGTCCATGGTGCGGGCAATATCGACCTGGCGGCCGAGCTGCTGTGGCGGGCCGCGTCGCGCTGCTTCTTCCAGGATGCATCCGCGGGAGCGCGCAAAGCCATTGCGGCGCAACTCGATAGCCTCGGCCTGCCCGCACAGGACCCACGCGTACTCGCCATCGACGCCTATAGCGTGCCGTGGGACCGCGGCCCGGCGATCCTCGACCACCTCGCCCGGCTGACCCCCGACCGCACCGACGCCGATGCCATGCGCTTCCTCGGCAGCGCCGCCCTGTTCCTCGGCGATTTCCGCCGCGGCTCGGCGTATATGGACGCGGCCGCGACTGTCGGCCGCAACCATGGCCGGCTCGGCCTGCTCGCCGGCATCCTCGGCGCCGGGAACTGGAGCCGAATCTGGCTCGGCGAATGGGACAAGGTGCGGGCGGAAACCGAAGAAGCCCAATCCTTCGCCCAGGAGACCGGCGAGGAGTTCTATGGCGTCGCCGGTCACACCAACCTGGCGATGATCGCCGCCCTGCGCGGCGAAACCGAACCTGCGGACAACCATCTGCGCGCCATCGCCGCCAGCCCGCTGGCCACCGGCATGCGCTGCATCCAGATCGCCGCACAGCAGACCCGCGGCCTGGGCCACCTGCTCCAAGGCCGGGTCGAGGAGGCCTACACCGCACTGGAGCGTGTCTTCGACCCCGCGGACCCCACCTACCACCCGATGCGGTGCTGGTGGGTCGCCCCCGAACTCGCGGACGCCGCCGTCGCCGCCGAAAAGGCCGAGGCCGCAAGGCTTTTGCTGGCCCAGCTGCCGGATCTGGCGCAGCGGCTGCCCGCCGCGATGCTCACCGTCGTCGACGAGTACAGCCGCACGGTGCTGGCCGATGACACAGACGCGGACGCCGCCTACGCCGCGGCGATCAACGGCCATGTCGGCTCCTGGCCGCTCTACCGCGCCCGTTTGCAACTGCACCACGGCCGCCGACTGCGCCGCCAACGCCGAATGGGCGAAGCCCGCGAACCACTGCGCGCGGCCCGCGACGCCTTCGACGCACTCGGCGCGGATCCGTGGGCCGAGGCCGCACGCAACGAACTGCGTGCCGCGGGCGAAGCCAGCACCAGGCGGACCACCAGTGCCCGCGATCAGCTCACGCCGCAGGAATTGCAGATCGCCGCCCTGGCCGCAGAGGGGCTCACCAACCGCCAAATCGCCGACAAGCTCTACCTGTCGCACCGCACCGTCGGCTCGCATCTCTACCGGATCTACCCACGCCTCGGCATCACCAGCCGCGTCGAACTCGTCGGCGCATTGCAGGGGATCACCGCCGCATGAGGCCGGTGTGCCTCGATAAGTGAGCAGTTTCTGGCCTGGCAACTGAGCATTGCCTGCGCCGCGCCGAGCAGGTCGTGCTCGCCACCGCCGTCCTTCTGGTTCAGCAGGGCGCGGTCTCGACACGCCCGCAACGACCCGCAGCGGTAGTTCCGCTGCGGCCTTCCACTAAGACCCCCGGAGCACACTTGATCTGATCATGGCGTCCGAACGCAGAGCATCTAATCCAGAATGACTACGTGAAAGGATATGTACACCATGCGATTTGGCGGCTGCTTGTGCGGAAGTCTCCGGAAAAGCCGGGGTGATTCACGAGGAGGAACGCTTCGGCCTTGGCAAATCGGGTACCGATGAGCTCACCCATGTCATCGTCCGCATACGGGACCAGCCAACCGCCCTGCTCGAACCCCTCACTACGGTCCTCATCAGGCGCTCCCGGCCCTGCACCACTCCATCCAAGGTCATGAACGTCGTAACCGTCAAACGCATCCTTGTACTCCTGTCCTGTGGTCTCTGGATGACGAGGATCGACCTCGACCTCTTGGACGGACCGGAGCCCCGAAACTCATCGGTCGTGGGCAAGCCGGATCAACGAGACAGCTCGAAAAGATCCGGCACTACCTCACCAGCACCGCCCTCACCGCTCGGCCACCACGACACGCCGCTACCCGGAATAGCTCATTGTCTTGTCTCATTGAAAGCGAAGCAAGGACAACGCGCTGAACTGGGTGCCTCACAGGGAGTCATCGGGCCTCGATTTGTTCGCGCAGGATGTCTCCGTGGCCGGCGTGCCGGGCGAACTCGGCGGTCATGAACACATAGATCCAGCGAAGGCTGACCACGCCTGCCACATGTGGATGCTCGCGGGTCTCGTCCAGAGGAATCCGCGCTGCGATAGACCTGGCTCGGGCGCTGGCGCGTTCGAACTCCGCGATCACCTCAGCTACGGTCTCGTCATCGCCCACCTCGAACCCGCCGTGTGCCCACAGCGGGCCGTCGCAGTCACTGTCGGCGAGTCGCCCCAGCGTGCGCTGAAACCACATTCGCTCGGCGAACGTGGCGTGTTTGATCAGGGTAATCGGGGTTGTCTGCGAGGGTACGAGGCGTCTCCTGGCGTCGGTTTCGGACAGGCCGCGCACCGTATCGATGAGATCGGTGCGTGCCTGGTCGAGCATGTTCTCGAGCAGTTCTCGTTCGGTGGCGGGGGTGCGGACTGAGGTGGTCATGGCAGCTGGTCCCTTCTTGGCCGGTCCGGCGCACGCCAGACAGAACCGATCTGCTGGTGGTGGTTCGGAAACGGTTCGCCGGAAGGAACCGGCACCGGGATGGTCGCGTGCTTCGCGACCAGGAATCCTGATTCGGCCGCCGCTGGGTTCGCAACCCACATCAGACATAGGTGCGGCGGACCGCCTATGAATCTACCACTTGCCGCTCAGCCTCAGCTGTCGACGTCAGCGAGACAGGACACAGGAATTGCGGTAACGAGCAGGACCGTCATGTCCTCGACCATTGGGGCGATGCTGAGCCGGTAGGAGACTAGTTCGCCGTTCGTGGGGTCGCGGACGTGGAGCAGGGCATCGCTGTCGCGGCCGTAGTTCACGTCGAGACTCGAGGCCCAGAGGCGACGGAATTCAGTGTTGGGGCCGAGATGCCGTATGAGATCGCGGGCTTGTTGAGAGTTTCGGTAGAGCCCGAGGATTGCTGAGACTTTGCGCCATTTCGGGGCGGCACCATTGACGTTGGCGAAGCTGGCATACGACTGCGCGGGCGATCCGAACGCTTTCGACCTGAACACCCTCACCGGACGCCGCCTCGTGGAAGCGGTTGCGGAACTGTACGGCCAGCCCGATCCGACTCGACCCGACATGGTGCGTGCCCTGCTGGCCAAAGCCAGCATCTCAGCCGACAGACTCTCCACGACCGTGCTCGTACTTAACGTGCAGGCAACCGGGAACGGGGTTGTGGACCAACGCCTTCGACTCGGCGGAGGTCCAATGTCACTAACGCTTTACGACCTCACGGTCCATCCTCCGAACCTCCAACCCTCTCCCCTGCTAATAGTGGAAAACCCCTCGGTTCTCGAAGCCGCCATGGCAATCGGATTCAGGAACCCGCTGGCCTGCACCAGCGGGCACCTGCGAGCCGTCGATCACGCTTTCCCACAACGCGCCATTGACTGCGGAGTTCCCTTGCGCTACGCAGATGACCTCGACCGAGACGGGCTGATCATCGCCGTCGCACCGCAGGCGAGCGGCCTCGCGCCGGGTCGGAAGCCGGTTGCTGCGACGATAGCTCCGAGACCGGCCAGGATTGCGATAGCGGCGAACGCGGCGTGGAAGCCGTCGAGGCCAGTTCCGGCCACAAAGACTGTTGATACGGCGGCGACGCTTGCCGCGCCACCGATCTCGCGCATCGTCTCAAGCAAGCCCGATGCTAGTCCAGATTCCGATTCGGTGACACCGGACAGCGCGGCGATCTGGAGCGAGGGCCCGCAGACCCCAAATCCTAGTCCAGCGACCAAGAACGCCGGAAGCAGGTCGGTGAGGTAGACGGCGTCGACGGGGACCCGAATAAGCCACAGCACTCCGACGACCTCTAGCGTCAGGCCGGTTACCAGCAGGCGCCGGACGCCCACGGCGGCTGCGAGACGGCCGACGGCCCACGCGACCCCGAACCCGGTCGTTGTCGTAGCCAGCCACGCCAGGCCTGTTCGCGCTGCTGAGTAGCCGAGTTTCTGCTGCATCAGCAGCGATCCGATGAAGATGAACGAGAAGAACGCGCCGAATGCGAGCAGCGCGGTGAGGTTCGCCGCGACGAGCGTGCGGTTCCTCAGCGCCCTGGCCGGTACGAGCGGGGCTGGTGAACGCTTCTCCGACCACACGAACACGGTCATCAGCACGCCGGCCGCGATGAACCACGCCAGCGTGCCGGCGGAGGTCCATCCGTGGGTGGAGGCATGGTGGAGTGCGTAGACGACCGTCAGCAGTCCGCCGGTCACCGTGCTGGCCGCTGCGACATCGAGCCGCCCGGAACGGCCACGGGGCTCATCGGCCGCAAGGCAGGTGATGGCGAGTGCGATGAGCGCGAGGCCAGCGGGAACGTTGATGAAGAACGCCCACCGCCAGCCCGGACCAGCGGCAATGAGACCACTAGCGACAACGCCCACCGTTCCGGCTACTCCGCCGACGGCTCCGACGATGCCGAGAGCCCGATTGCGTTCCCGCCCTTCACGGAAGGTGACAGCCAGCAGCGATAAGACTGCCGGTGCGATGAGCGCACCGCCCAACCCCTGGAGCCCACGCGCCGCGATCAGCACGCCGCTGTGCTGCGCCACGCCCGCCACCAGTGACGCGGCGGTGAACAAGCCGAGGCCGGCGAGCAAGACGCGACTTTGTCCTAGCAGGTCGGTCATCCGGCCACCGACGAGGAGGAATCCGCCGAGCAGGAGACCATAGGCGACGACAACCCACTGCAAACCGCCTTGACTGATTGCGAGGTCTCGCTGGATCGAGGGCAGGGCCACGTTTACGATGGCGATGTCGAGGCCCACCATCGCCATGGCGGCGCACGCCAGTACCAGCACGAGCCCTTGGCGAGGGCCCGGCTTCTGCCGGCGCGTGGAGGTCACCCTACTAGCGGCGGTTTCCCCGGGGCTGTGCGTGTCAGACATGGGTTCGGTGTCCTTTCAGCTCGCGGCGTTTCACCGGCGGTAGCTCGCAATGGGCTGGCCGGCGCCGGTGGTGAGCAGCTGCGGCAGGCTCGTGGTGATGAAGAAGGTCCAGGCGCGCGAGCACGCTTCGAAGCAGGCGGATTCCGCCGCGGTGAGGCCTTCGTGCGTGAAATGCAGCGTCGTGCCCTGCGCGGTGGTGGTGATGTCGAAGGTGACGTCGGTGTCGGTCCACTCGTCACGGTCGTCGATGAAGTCGGAGTCCACGACGTGCCAGACCACCCGTCGGCCGGGCACGAACTCGGTGATCTGGAACCGGGCGAAACGAAGGCCCTTCTTGGCTCGGACGGTCTCACCGGCGTATTCGCTGTCGTCGGTGAAGACGAACTCGTCGTGCAGGGCGGCAGAGTGGCCGATGAGGTTCTCGCTCCACCAGCCGCGGACGTTGGTAATGGCCTCGAAGACCTGTTCCGGCGTCCGGTCGACGGTCATGGTGGCGGTCAGGTACTCGGTGTCCGACATCGTCGTTGCCTCTCTCTCGGGTGGTTTCGCCCCACCGACGAAGGAGGCCGCCCAGGATCGACATCGACCGGAAAAAAACTTCGAAAAATTCGGCTGTGATGGCCTTTGTACTGGTCAGAGCTCGGAAAGACGATCCGTCAGATAGCGACGTTCAGCGTCGGTCGGCGCCAGTTTCAGCGCCTCCTCATAGGACGTCGCGGCCGCGGCGAGGCGGCCGTCCCGGCGGAGAAGATCGGCCCGTGTCGCGGGCAGCAGGTAGTAGCCATCGAGCTCGCCGGACTCGGTGAGCTCGTCGACGAGGGCGAGTCCGGCGGGGATGCCGTCGGCCATCGCGATCGCCACGGCGCGATTGAGGGCCACCACGGGAGATGGCGCCAACCGCATGAGCTCCGCATAGAGGGCCGCGATCTGCGGCCAGTCGGTAGCTGCGGCGTCGGGCGCAGTGGCGTGACAGGCGGCAATCGCGGCCTGCACCTGATACGGCCCGGAGCGTCGCACGGCCAACACTTCGTCGAGCGTCGTAAGGCCTTCGGCGATCAGCGCGCGATCCCACCGGGATCGGTCCTGGTTTTCCAACGTGACCAGCACGCCGTCGTCGGTGCGATTCGCGCGGCGGGCCTCGAGCAGAAGCATCAACGCCAACAGGCCGCGCGCCTCAGGCTCGGCCGGCATCAGACCGACCAGCGTCCGGGCGAGGTGGATCCCCTCAGCGGCCAGTGCCCCGCGCCCGTCTTCTTCGTCGTAGCCCTCGTTGAAGATCAGGTACAGCACCGCGAGGACAGCTGTCAGCCGGGGCGACAGGAGCTCCGCCGGTGGAACCCGGTACGGTATCCCGGCCTCGACGATCTTGCGCTTGGCCCGTACCAGGCGTTGCGCCATCGTCGATTCGGTGGTCAGGAACGCCCTGGCGATCTCACCCGTGCTCAGCCCCGCCAGCGTCCGTAGCGTCAGGGCGACCCGGGACGGGAACGGCAGCGCGGGATGGCAGCACGTGAAGATCAGCCGCAGCCGCTCGTCCGGAATCTCCGCGCGGTCCTCCCCCTCGATCGGATTCCGCTCCAGCACAGCAAGCTGCCGCAACTTCGCCGCCCCCGTTGCGTCCCGCCGCAGCCGATCAGTCACCCGGTGACGTGCCGTCGTCGTCAGCCACGCACCCGGACGATCCGGAACGCCATCGCGCGCCCATGTCGCCAACGCGGCGGCGAACGCGTCCTGCGCGCAGTCCTCCGCCAGATCCCAGTTCCCGGTCAGCCCGATCAGCGTGGCGACCACTTGGCTCCATTCCTCCCGATACGCCGCATCGACCGCGGCACGAACCGCCTCCGTCGCGGTCATTCCCAGACGGGGCGGACCTCGACACAACCCCGGCTCGCGTAGGGGTGCCGTGCCGCGATCGCGAGCGCCTCGTCCAGATCGACGCACTCGATGATGTCGATACCGCCGATGAAGTCCTTCGTCTCCGCGAACGGACCATCGGACACCAGCGTCTCCCCATCACGGACACGGACCGTCGTCGCATCCGCCACCGGACGCAACCGCGCACCACCGAGAATGGCTCCCCGCCGATCCACCTCCGCCCCATACGCCTGATACGCCGGATCCGCCGCGACCTCCGCCGGGCTCGGCACAGACGTCTCGTCGTCACAGATCAGCAAGACATACCTCATGAGGCCACTATGCCCGATCACCCGGCCATCCCACCCCAGCCGACAATCGGCCATCCCTACCGGGTGATCCCAATGCTCGCGGTGAGACCATGGGAGACGGCCAGGGCGGTGTCGGCGGCGCACCCGTTCAGCGGCCGTTCGAAGTTCGAAGCGGATGACATCGGGTGCGGCGGCTGATAGGCCCGCGCCGGTTGACCTGCCTATACCTTCACCGACGCAGTAGTTCATCAGGCGACGCAATAATTACCTCCCCTGAAAGCCAGACCCATTCGAGAACTGATCGACATCGCGGATCCAGCCTGGCCGATCTCGAGCAAGATGATCACAGCAGCAGTGAATTGAGCCGGCATTCCGGGACGCACAGCGGCTCCGGCAGGCTTCCGGTGCCGATGTCGCCGTGGGTCGATGAATGCCCACAACGAGCGGAAACCTAAGCTGTCAACGTAAACTTGACGGAGATGCTTGACACTCGGATTCCTTGAATCGTAGGGAGATTCGGGTGAGTGAGCCTGCCATGGACCGCGAAGTGCGTCGGCGCTTGGCGGTCCTTCGTCATGTCGAGGAGGTCACCGGCAACGTCGCGATGACCTGCCGGTACTTCGGCATCAGCCGACCCACGTACTACACGTGGCTGCGGCGATACGAGACCGAGGGCGTCGACGGGCTGCGCGAGCGGTCACGGCGCCCGCGGACCGGGCCGGCCGCGACCCGCGCCGAGGTCGTCGAGAAGATCATCCACCTGCGGCAGCGCTACCGCTTCGGGCCGGACAATATCCGCATGTACCTCGAGCGCTACTACGACATCCAGATCAGCAAATCCGGGGTCTGGCGCATCCTCAAACGACTCGGCATGGTCCGGCTACCGGCCTCCCAGCGCTACAAGCGGCACGATCGCCGCTGGAAGCGGTACGAGAAGCAACGGCCCGGCCACCACGTTGCAGATCGACGTCAATTTCGTCGAACCCCTGCCCGGCGAGCCTGGCACCCCGGCGGTGAAACTGGTTGGCAGGTGCGGGAAGTTTTACCAGTTCACCGCGATCGATGACTGCACGCGGCTGCGGATCTTGAAGATCTATCCGCGCAACAACCAGAAGACCGCGATCCTGTTCCTGGACTACGTGCGTTCGCAGCTGCCGTTCGCGGTCGAGACGATTCGGACCGATAACGGAGCGGAGTTCCAGTCCGCGTTCCACTGGCACGTGCTGGACAAGGGCGTCAACCATGTCTACATCAAGCCCCGAACGCCCCGGATGAACGGGAAGGTGGAGCGCTCGCACCGGATCGATGCCGAGGAGTTCTGGCGATACCGGTGTCCCCGCGGCCGGAGTTGTCCGCCGGCGACGACACGGTCGGCCCCGCCGGGGGTGCGGTGGATTCCGGAATGGGTTTCGGCTCCACTCGGGATACCGGATCGCCGACAACATCGAAGTTGCCGGTAGCAAAGTTCAGGCCCTCCACTTGGTCGGTGAAGTCCTTGGAATGCTGCTGGATCCGGTCAGCGTGGGCGTCGAGCACCTGGGCGTAGCGTCGAACCTCGTCGGGTTCTACGTGCAACACCTCCGAGGAACTGTTGTTCGGCGGGTCGCCCAATGTGTCGCTTACGGAGGAAAACCGCCAATCCGCCGCTGGCGGCTGCGGCGGCCAGCGCTGCCGTGTAACTCACCGCCAGCGCCGCAAGTTCGGTCAGGAACCAACGGAATCAGCGCCGCCGGGTGAGTCGCGTGTTCGACCCTCGCTACTTCGGTGACAGCTGACTCGCCCGCTCGCTTCCCGGCCCAACTTCCGGTTTCCCGGACAACCTAGACCCGCCGAGCGGACCTACACTCGGCCCCACGGGAAGTATCGAATAGCCGGCAAATCACACGCATCAGCAGATTCATAGGCATCTGTCCCTTGCCAAGGTCATCGTGAATGGTTCTGGCACGACGTTCTCAGTGCGCGGTTCCTACCGGTCATGTTCTCCGCGTATCGTTTACAGACGATTCGCAAGCTGGCATCCTCTTGGCCATGCCTCGACAGTTTCAGGTTGTCATCGACTGCCACGATCCGGATCGGATGGCCGCCTTCTGGTCTGCGGCCCTGGACTACCAGGTCGACCCAGCCCCGACCGGCTATGACGACTGGATGGACTACCAAGTCCGTCTGGGGTTCCCGGAAAACGAGCGGGTTCACTTCGCTGCGGTGCACAACCCGCAGGGGCCGGAGCGGCTGTGTTTCCTCGCTGTGCCGGAATCGAAAACCGTCAAAAACCGGCTCCACCTGGACATTCAGGCGACCCTTCCGGATGACTCGCTGACACGCAAGATCGAACGGGTTGACGCGCTGGTGACCGAACTCCACGTCCTCGGCGCTACCTCGCTACGGACCGGTCGCGAACGCGATCAGTATTTCGTGACCGTAGCCGACATCGAGGGCAACGAATTCTGCGTGCACTGACCCCTATCAGCAGACGATAACGAGCATCACGGCCAGTCAGGTCAGGTCCGAACAGGGCTTCAGCGCAACAGTTTTCGGGCTGCGCCGCGCCGATACTCGCTTGAACAGCAACTGTTCCTTCTCGCCGCGAGTCGCACGACTGTGCGATGACGGCGGTGATCCCCTTCCGTCAACGATGAAACCTCGTCTCCAGCCACAGGATCCCACGACAATAATGCAGAATCTGCCATGAGATCAACGTCGCCGATAACGTGCTGCAGGGAAAGCTTGTCGAGCAGGATCAGCTGCCCGTCGCGGACATCTCGGGACCAGACACCGTATTCGAGGGCACCGAGAACCAGGTCGGTATCGCAGCGATCGGAAGTCTTCCAGCCGACAATCCTGTTGGAGAACGCATCTCGCACCGCGGCCAGCCAGAGGTTGGTAGCCGCGAAACCGATAAGGGAAACGACCAGCATGATCTTGCGGTTGGCGGTCTGGGTCGCCACCGTTGCGGGTATTGCCGCAAGGATTGTGCCAACCGCGTAGGCCGAAACGATCTGCCCCGCCGTCGAACTTGCAACTCCGAAGTCTGTCTAGATCTGCGACAGTAGTCCTACCGGCAGGGCCTCTTTTGAGGACGATGAATGCCGTTGCGGCCATGGCACGTAGCACACTGATCGGGAGTCGACTTCTCTCGCTGATATCCATTGTGGTCTCGGATGGAAGCGGATCGTGATTTTGCCTCAAGAGCTGCACCCTCTCAACTTATGGATCGTTCACACCGTAAGTCCTCCAAGCTAGAATGTTCCGGTCTACGAGACGTGGATCACTCGATCTCTAAATGTGGCGAGAGGAGTTGGGATGGCCAGGACAGGCCGACCCCGAACCTTCGATATCGATGAGGCAATCGATGCGGCCTTGGGGCTGTTCTGGAGTCAGGGATACGAAGCGACGTCACTCGCCCAGTTGCGCGAGGCGACGGGACTGTCCTCGGCAAGCTTCTATGCAGCCTTCTCCTCGAAGTACGGGATCTTCGAACAGGTCGTCGACCGCTATGTGCGTGACTACGGCAAGGTCATGGCCGGCTTCATTGACGACAGCCGTTCCCCAAGAGAGGCACTGGAATCCACTCTGCGGGCGTCACTGGCGATGCAGACCGATCCGTCGCATACGTCGGGCTGCTTGGTGGCCCTGTGCGGGACGCTGGATCCTCCTGGAGAGGAGTTCCCACGTGGGGTTGTCGCGTCCCGACGAGCGGTTGATCGCGAACGGATCATCGCGTGCGTCCGCCGCGGCGTCGAGAATGGAGAACTCGCACCAGAAACGGATGCGGTCTCAACGGCATCCGCGCTTCACGCGTTTCTTTTGGGCCTGTCGACGCAGATCCGAGATGGGGTATCAGTCGACGCACTCGAAGGATCGATCGATCAGATCCTGGCAGTCTGGGACAGCCATGCCCTAAACACATCGGCTGGCGGCCGAAATGAGGGCAGCTCGTGAAGCTCTGGTGACTAGCGAGGTGTCCGAAAGATCACTACCCCCAGCCATTTCCGCCAAGATTTTACGCTCGTGGCCCACCCCGATCACCCTTGAAGCTGATCGCGCAGCCACATGCATCACAACAACTCTTCGACCTGGAGCAGTCTGCCGGACGTCTCTGGATCCGCGCCCACGCCGGACTCATGTCTGATTTCGTCGGCCCGGAACGAAGCCGTGCGAACGTGCCGCGACCACTACGATGATGATTGCGACGACAATCACTAGTAGGACTTTGTTAGGTTTGTCACTGCGTGCCCTCTCGAGTTCTGGCGGGTTTCTCGAGACCATGTCCGGTGTGGATACCGGTGAGCTGGCCCGAGTCGATGAGTTGCTGGATTCGTTTGTCGGTGAGGTGTTCGCGTCGCTGACGCGCAAGGATCGGGTGGCCACTGCCGGGGTGTATGTGCGTGGGTTGATGCTGGACGGTAAGCGCAAGTCGATGCAGCCGATGGCGCAGCGGTTGGGGACTGACCATCAGCGACTGCAGCAGTTCGTCACGACCTCGCCGTGGGATGTGGTTCCGGTGCGGAAAGTTTTGTCCCGCAACGCATGTGAGGTGATCACGCCGCAGGCGTGGGCGCTGGACGACACGGGGTTCGCCAAGGACGGTGACTCCTCGCCGTGTGTGGCCCGGCAGTATTCGGGCACCCTGGGCAAGGTCGGCAACTGCCAGGTCGCCGTCAGCGTGCACGGGGTGACCGACACCGCGTCCGCGCCGCTGGACTGGCGGCTGTTCATGCCCGAGAGCTGGGACGACGCTACTGCGGAAACACCGGCCGAGCAGGCGGCGATCGCGGCGCGCCGCGCCAAGGCCGCGATCCCCGACGGTGAGCGTCATCGCCGTAAATGGGAGATGGCGTTGGAAATGATCGACGAACTCCTCGAATGGGGCCGCGCCGCGCCCCCGGTCGTCGTGGCCGACGCCGGCTACGGCGACGCCACGGAGTTCCGCACCGGCCTGTCCGATCGATGCCTGCCCTACGTCGTGGCGGTCAAGGGTGCCACCACCGTCCAGCCCGGCCAGGCGCAACCGGTAACCCCGCCCCCGCCGCCGAGGGGACGCCCACCCAAACCCCGCTACCCCGATCCGCCGGTGACCTGCAAGGACATGGTCGTAGCGGCTGGGCCCACAGCGTTGCGGGAGGTGACCTGGCGCCACGGCAGCAAATCCGGCCCCGGCAACCCCGGCGCCGCGATGACCTCGAAGTTCACCGCGATCCGCGTCCGGCCCGCGAGCCGGTTCATCACCCGCGCCGACGACGGCAGTGCGCCCGAAGCCTGGCTGATCGCCGAATGGCCCACCGGCACAAAAGAACCCACCGACTACTGGCTGTCCACCCTCCCGTCCGAAACACCCATCACCGAACTCGTGCGACTGGCGAAAATCCGCTGGCGCATCGAACACGACTACCGCGAACTCAAAGACGCGCTCGGCCTGGACCACTTCGAAGGACGCTCCTGGCTCGGCTGGCACCACCACGCCACCCTCGTCACCGTCGCGCACTTGTTCCTCACCACCCTCCGGCTCACGAACCCAAAAGCACGTGGGCAGGACTGACCCTCTACGGCATCCTCCGCAAACTCCAACGCGCCCTTGGCATCTGGATCGGCACCTGCCCACTCTGCCACCACACCTTCCCCACCTAACAAAGTCCTACTAGTGCTGCGATCGGAAAGGATCCGGCGCCGAACGCGCCCAGCACGATTCCACCGAGCGCCCCGCCCCCGAAGATCGCCAAGTTCGCCACAGTCGTGAGCATCGAGTTCGCCACGTCGGCATCGGGCCCTGACGCATCTGCGAGCGCGGTCTGAAGCAGGGAGGCCGCGCCGCCAAATGACATGCCCCACAGCAGGACTCCGATGACGAATGCGATCGGGTTGCTGCCGACAACTGCCAAGACGACGGCTCCAATGGCGAAAGCAAGCAAGCTCGCCAGTACGAGACGCCGCAGCATGTGATCGACCAAAGCGCCCGTGACGACGATACCGGCCAGTGAAGCGACTCCGAAGATCGCCAACGCGACGTCCACTCGGATCCCGCTACCCAGGTGTTCTACGATCGGGGAGACATATGTGTACAGCAAGTTGTGTGCGAGGAACCAGCCGAGGACAACCGCAAGGATCGATCCGACACCTGGGATGAGGATTACCCGCCGCAGCGGCGTCTGCGCCGTTCGATTCTGCCCCGAGGCGTCGGGGACCGCGGCGACGATCCACACGACGAGCGCGACCGCGGCAATCGACATGACCGCGAACGTCGCGCGCCATCCGGTCACAGTGCCGAGGAATGTCGCCAATGGTGTGCCGACGGCAAAGGCGACGGGGGTGCCTGACATCGCGACGGTGAGTGCGGTTCCGGCGAGTGCCGGCGGCGACACCTTCCGGGCGTAGCTCGCAAGCATTCCCCAGAGCATTCCCGAGAATGCGCCTGCCACGAAGCGTGCTCCGAGCGCGACAGCAAAGTCAGGCGCCAGCGCAGTTATCGTGTTCGCCAGGACGAAGCCGCTCACTGCGGCGATCAAGATGGGTTTGCGCCGGTGTCCGCGTGTGAGGGTAATTGCCGGTATTGCGCACAGGACCGCGCCGAGTGCGTATGCACTGATCATCTGACCGGCAGCGGCTTCACTGATCACAAGCCCCTCCGAGATCTGGGAGAGCAGTCCTGCAGGCAAGGTCTCGGTCATGATGACGATGAATGCTGTTGCGGCCATGGCCAACAGCGCCGACCAGGGCGGCCGGGGGGCGGCTGAATCCTGGACCGCCAGCGGACCACCGCCAGTCTGCGGCAGGGCGGAAGGCTGGTCAACAACTAATTTTGGATCAATCACTCCATAATTCAAGCACTCTCAACCTTCAGCCCGCAAATTGATATGGATCAATCAGTCTGTAATTAGAGAAACCGGACGATCCAGGCAGTTCGATCAGTTCGATGTCGCCGATGCCCTTGACAGGCCTTGCCCCTGTTCAGGGAACAGCGGTAGGACTCGACATCTCTGGCACAGCTTCGTTCGCGTAGCTAGCATTCGCGCCAGAAGACTGGCGATTGCCTGCTCTCGCTCATGTGGTCTCGATTGGGCAGTAAGGGCGTCGAGGCGAGACACGAGGGTGCAGTGCTGTTCTACTTCGACCCACCCCTCTCATGTCGACCGGAACGCGAGCGGATGGCCGAGGACGTCTACTTGCCGGGCGCAACGGGCACTGCCACTCAACCGGGAGCCGGCAGGTTGAGCGGCCGATGGTCTCCGCAGGCGCTCGACCGGGTCCAGTGCGCGGCGTGTGGCCAGCCCCCCAGGGCCCTCGCTACATTGACGGGTAGTCGGTGTAACCGCGGTGGTCGCCGCCAGGCCAGGCCCATGACGGAGAGGGCGTCTACGAGTGTGCGGTAGGCAGTGTTGCAGGCCGCCTCGCCGATCCGGGCGCGCGTTGCCGCGTCTAGCAGCGGCGAGGGCACCTCCTCTCTCGCCTTCTGGTGCCGGCGCTGCAGACTGCATTCGCGCTCGCCCAGATGAATCACATTGCCGTGGGTGTCGGCGAGGATCTGCACCTCGATGTGCCTGGGCCGCAACACGAATCGCTCCAGGAACAGGGTGTCGTCGCCGAACGAGGACGTCGCTTCCCTGCGCGCGCTGATCAGCGCCGCAGGCAGCTCGGCCGGGTCCTCGACAATCCGCATCCCCTTGCCGCCACCGCCAATGGGAGGCGCTGCACGAAAGCCCCCTGGCCAAGTTCGCCTTCGATGAGGCGCTGCGCGTCGAGTCGCCGATTCAAACGTTCACCGAGCTTCGATGCATCGTGAAACGTCCGCGCGGCTATCTCTGTGGCATCGGATACACAGACCACGCACCCACAGTCCCTTATGCCCCTCGTGCAGGCGGCCGCGATGAGCATCGGGCGTGTCCCCGCCACCCGCTCACCGCAAACCTGCTAGCCGCGAGCAGTGACGCTGACGCGGTGCTCGCCGGAGTAGATGTTCATCGTGGGTCCGCGCAGGAATCCGATCAGCGTCAGGCCGGACTCTGTGGCCATGTCCCCATCTCGGCGGTATCCGAGTCGGCAAAGCGCGGATATGACCTACGAGCAGAGGTTCGGTTCATCGCGCCGATCGCCCTGAACTGCCACCCGGTTCGATTCTGATCACGACTGCTTTCGAGACCGGGGTATTGGACTGCGCCGCAACATGGTCCAGCGGAACCAGTGGATTCGTCTCCGGGTAATATGCTGCCGCATTGCCGCGAGGTGTGGAGTAGCCGACCAATCGAAAATCCTCCACGCGCCGCTCGATATCGTCGCCCCACTCCGAGACCAGGTCGACCAGGTCGCCGTCGCGGAAGCCGAGGGCAGTGATGTCGTCGGGATGCGCCAGCACCACTTTGCGGCCGTTGCGGATGCCTCGGTAACGGTCGTCGAGTCCGTAGATGGTGGTGTTGTACTGGTCATGGCTGCGCAGAGTTTGCAGGATGAGTCTGCCATCAGGGACCTGCAGCCAGGTCAGCTTGTTGACGGCGAAGTTGGCCTTGCCGGTGGGGGTACGGAATTCGCGTGCGTCGCGTGGCGGATGTGGCAGCTGGAAGCCGTTGCGCGCGCGAACTTTTGCGTTGTAGTCGGTACAGTCGGGTACGACGCGAGCGATAGCGTCGCGGACACTGTCGTAGTCATGTGCGAAGCGTTCCCATGGCACCGGATGATCGGGGCCGAAGATTGTCCGAGCAAGTTCGCAGACGATCATGACTTCGCTGCGCAGCTGGTTGCTGACCGGTTTCAACCGGCCGGTGGACAGATGCACCATCGACATCGAGTCCTCCACCGAGACTTTGTTTTTGGTGCCGCCGGGGGCAAGGTCGAGGTCGGTGCGCCCGAGCGTCGGGAGGATGAGCGCGGTACGGCCGTGCACGATGTGGCTGCGATTGAGTTTGGTGGAGACCTGCACGGTGAGCGTGCAGTCGCGCAGCGCGGCCTCGGTCACGGCAGTGTCGGGGCTGGCAGAGACAAAGTTGCCGCCCATGCCGAAGAAGACTTTCGCCCGTCCGTCGCGCATGGCCCGGATAGCCGCGACGGTGTCGAAGCCGTGCTCGCGTGGACAGGTGATTCCGAACTCACGGTCGAGCGCGGCGAGGAAATCCTCGGGCATCTTCTCCCAGACGCCCATGGTGCGATCGCCTTGCACGTTGGAGTGTCCGCGCACCGGACAGACTCCCGCACCCGGCTCGCCGATCATCCCGCGCAAGAGCAGGAGATTGGTGGCCTCCTCGATGGTGGCCACACCATGGGAATGCTGCGTCAGGCCCATCGCCCAACACAGGATCGTCGCCTTCGACCTCGCCAGCAACTCGGCAGTGTGCTCGAGCTGCCCTCGGGTCAGCCCGGTTGCTCGCTCAACATCGCTCAGATCGACCGAGCGAATGTGGCTTTCGTAGGCGGCGTAGCCAGCGGTGCGAAAGTCGACGAATGCCCGATCGACTACTGTGCCGGGCGCTTGCTCCTCGGCCCCGAGCAGCAACTTACCAAGACCCTGGAACAGAGCCATGTCTCCACCGAGACGTATCTGCAAAAAGTCGTCTGCGATGCGAACACCACCAGTAAAGCCCTTGACCGTCTGCGGGTCTCGGAAGCCGAGAAGCCCTGCCTCGGGGAGCGGATTGACAGCGACGACTCGTGCGCCCTTGCTCCTTGCACGCTGCAGTGCGCTCAGCATGCGTGGATGATTGGTACCCGGATTCTGCCCGGCAACGATGATCAGATCCGCGATCGAGAAGTCGTCGAGAGTGACCGAACCCTTGCCGATTCCGATGGAATTCGTCAGCGCGGCCCCGGACGATTCGTGACACATGTTGGAGCAATCCGGGAGGTTGTTCGTCCCGAAGCTGCGCACCAGTAGTTGATACAGGAACGCGGTCTCGTTGGCCGTGCGCCCCGAGGTGTAGAACACTGCCTCGTTCGGAGAAGCCAAGCCCCGCAAGGTATCCGCTATCAACCGATAGGCGTCGTCCCATTCGATCGGCCGGTAATGGGTGTCACCGGGGCGCAACACCATCGGGTGGGTGATTCGCCCCTGCTGTCCCAACCAGTAGCCGGATTTGTCACTCAGCGTCGCCACGGAGTGCGCCGTAAAGAACTCCGGCGTCGCCGTGCGCAATGTCGCCTCCTCGGCGACGGCTTTGGCGCCGTTCTCGCAGAACTCCGCGGGCCGACGAGAGTGGGTGGGGTCAGGCCAAGCACAGCTCGGACAGTCGAAGCCGTGGCGCTGGTTGAGGCGGGTCAGCGCTCGGGCAGAACGCGCAATGCCCATTTGCTCGGCGGAGCGTTCCAGCGCAACGGCGACCGCTTTCAGGCCGGCAGCCGCAGTCTTCGGTTCGCTGACAGTCAGCGCCGCCTCATCGACATCGCGCTCCGGCGCATCCATCTCAGAACCCCCGCTCGATCCACTCGGCCAGGTGCGGCGCTTCATCGCCGATGGTTGTTCCCTCACCGTGCCCGGTGTAGACGTGGGTGTCCTCAGGGAGGGAGAACAACCGCTCGCGGATCGAGCCGATGATCGTCGGGAAGTCGGAGAACGAGCGCCCCGTCGCACCCGGGCCGCCCGAAAACAGAGTGTCACCCGAGAACAATGCCTTCGCCTCGGGCAGGTCCAGGCATACCGATCCCGGGGAATGGCCAGGGGTGTGGATGATTTCGAGCACCGTCCCGGCGAGCGCGATGCGCTGCCTATCCGTCGCGTGCCAGTAGGACTCCGCTGGATGGGTCATCTTCCACAATTCACCGTCCCCGGGATGAAGTACGACCGGGGCGCACAGTGTTCTGCCGAGTTCGGGCGCGAATGTGACGTGGTCGTTGTGCCCGTGAGTACAGACCACGGCCACGACGTTTCGGCCTGCGACGGCTTCGACGATAGGTTGGGAATCGTGGGCGGCGTCGATGATGACGACCTCGTCGTCGTCCCCGACCACCCAGACGTTGTTGTCGACGTCCCAAGTGGCGCCATCGAGTTCGAACACTCCCGAAGTGACGACCCGATCGATACGCAGTTCACCACTCACAGCACAACGACCGAGCGCAGCACGTTTCCAGCGTGCATCGTGTGGAACGCACCTTCGACCTCATCGATCGCGATGCGTTCGGTGACAAACTTCTCCAGCGGCAGCCGCCCCTGGCGATAGAGATCCACCAACACCGGGAAGTCGCGATCGGGCAGGCAGTCGCCATACCAGGACGACTTCAATGCTCCGCCGTGGGAGAAGAAGTCGAGCAGTGGCATTTCCAGCCGCATCTCCGGTGTGGGAACACCGACCAGCACGACCGTACCCGCCAGATCGCGGGCGTAGAACGCCTGCTTCCATGTTTCCGGACGCCCGACAGCGTCGATCACGACGTCGGCGCCGAAGCCGCCGGTGAGGTCCTGCACCGCGGTCACGACATCGGTTTGCGCGGCGTTGATCGTATGGGTGGCACCGAGATCGGAGGCCCACGCCAATTTTTTATCGTCACGGTCCACAGCGATGATCTTCGAAGCGCCCGCGAGTCGCGCGCCCACGATCGCTGCATCCCCGACGCCGCCGCAGCCGATCACTGCGACCGAGTCACCTCGCCCGACGGCACCGGTGTTCACCGCGGCACCCAAGCCGGCCATGACGCCACATCCCAGCAGCCCGACCACTGCTGGATCCGAGGTGGGATCGACCTTCGTGCACTGCCCCGCGTGCACCAGTGTCTTCTCGGCGAATGCGCCGATGCCGAGAGCCGGAGTCAGTTCGGTGCCATCGAGCAGTGTCATCTTCTGCTCGGCGTTGAACGTACTGAAACAGTACTGCGGTCGCCCACGCCTACAGGCACGGCACTGCCCGCACACCGCGCGCCAGTTCAGGATGACGAAGTCACCGATCTCCAGCGAGTCGACGCCCTCGCCCACGGTTTCGACAATGCCGGCGGCTTCGTGACCCAGCAAAAACGGGAACTCGTCGTTGATGCCGCCCTCCCGATACGTCAGGTCGGTGTGGCAGACCCCGCATGCAGCCACCGCGACGACCACCTCCCCGGGACCGGGATCGGGGATCACTATCTCGGCGAGCTCCACAGGGGCGCCCTTCGAGCGGGCGATTACACCGCGTACGTGCTGTGGCATGTCGTTTCCGTTCCTTATCTCGATCTGGACATCATCCGTCTCCGGGCATGACTCCCAGAGACGGTAGATGCAACAGACCGCTGCGGTGACCTAGCCGAGAGACTGGAAAGACCCCCCGAAATACAGGTTGCCAGCCGGGGACCGATGGCCTGGAGGCCTGCTCACCTGCGTACTCTGGCTAGAGCGTCCGAGATCAGTTCGGCGTACTCATTGCGGTGTGGTCCCGTTCATTGCGGCCTTCTGAGCTGTGTGCCCGCCGAACTGGTTGCGTAGTGCCGCAACGGCTTTCATGGTGGGTGACGTGGTCTGGCGGGAGGCGAAGCGGGCGGCGGAGATGACGGGTGCGGGGACCGAGTGGGCGATCGCTTCTTCGACGGTCCACCGGCCCTCGCCGGAGTCTTCGGTATAGCCGGTGATGGCGGTGAGTCCGGGGTCGTCGGTGACGGCGTTGACGAGGAGGTTCAGCAGCCAGGAGCGCACCACGGTGCCGTTTGACCAGGCGCGTAGTACGGCGTTGACGTCGGTGATGGAGTCTTCGGCGGTGAGGAGTTCGTAGCCTTCGGCGTAGGCCTGCATCAGTCCGTATTCGATGCCGTTGTGCACCATTTTCGCGTAGTGGCCGGCGCCGGTGGGGCCAGCGTGCACGAAGCTGTCGCGGCGGTCCCTGTCGGGGCGCAGTGCGTCGAAGATTGGCATCAGGCGTGCGATATCGGCGTGGGCGCCGCCGGCCATGAGGGCGTAGCCCTCGTGGCGTCCCCAGATGCCGCCGGACACGCCGCAGTCGACGTATTTTATGCCTCGTTCGGCGAGGAAGTCCGCGTGGACGTGGTCGTCGGTGCAGCGTGAATTGCCGCCGTCGACGACGAGATCGCCCGGTTCGAGGATCTCGGCAAGACGGACGATGACCGAGTGGGTTGCCGCACTGGCAGGGACCATCACCCACACCGTCCTGGGGCCGGCCAACGATGCGACCAAGGCTTCGAGGCTGGGAACGTCGCTGGCGGCGGATTGCGGGTCGAATCCGATTGCTCTGTAGCCTTTTTCGCTGAGCCGGTCGCGCATGTTCAGGCCCATTCGGCCGAGACCGACGAATCCCGATCGCATGTGTTCACCGTTTCCTCGTATGCGAAATAGCGCCCTTTTGGACACGCGCACGCCAGTGAAAGCCCCGAGCTGGGTTGGTGCCGGGGGCTCACTGTGCACTGGGTCTCCGCTGTCGAGTGCGTTCCGCAGCGCTGCGGCTGCCGCGGCCGGGTCCTCGGCGCTGTAGATCGCGCCACCGGCGACCGTGACCTCGGCGCCGGCATCGCGGACGGCGGCGATGGTGTCGACCTTGACGCCGCCGGCGATGGAGAACGGCACACCGGCGATCTTGCCGTCGTCGAGCAGGGTCTGGATCGAATAGCCGGGCTGGGCCTGCTCGTCGAGTCCGGCGTGGATCTCCACGAACGCGACGCCGAGCTTGGCGATCTCCCGGGCCCGCTCGACCCGGTTGTCGACTCCGATCAGGTCGGCGACGACCTTGCGCCCGTACTTCTGCCCGGCCTCGACGGCACCTTTGATGGTCGCATCCCCCGCGGCACCGAGAACGGTGACCAGGTCGGCGCCAGCAGCGAACGCGATCTCAGTTTCCGATGACGAACACCGCGCGTGACGAGGTGATCAACGCGCCGGCGCGGTCCCACTCTTCGGCAGTGACTGAATTGAGCAGTCGCTGGTTCTCCTCGAGCACGATCGTGCGCCCGTCGCTGAACCTTCCTGTCTGCTCGACGGTGGCGGTCATGGCCCTCCTTCAGCAGGTGACTCGGTTCCTACCGGGCTCAAGCTGCCCAGCCGATGCGCTGCGGACATTCGGCCGATCGGCGGGTTCGAACTAGCCGAATTGCCAGTGCCGGACGACTACGGCCGGACTAGGTTGAATGTGTGGTGAGCGTGGAAGAAACTGTGATCGCTCCGGCCGACGCCTGGATCGCCGTCAGAAATGTGATCGGAGGCCCGCTGCCGGAGATCGCGCGACGCTTCTCGCAGTTCATTGCCCCGACCTGCCCACACGAGGCGGTCGTGATCTTCACGCGCGAGTGCACCGGCCGCCCTCGCAAGATAGCCGGCGTTGCCGCGATCGTCGACCGGGTGACCATCGACGAACTCGACACCGTCAAAAGATCGATCCCGCCCGGCGACACCTACGATGGACCGGCCGTCATCGCTGGCGCACAGCGTCGCGTCTGGGCCGTCCACGACATCGGCGGCACATTGCTGGTCCTCATTCCTCGTCGCACGCAACTCGATATACGAAACCTGGCTGCAGCGCGCGCAGTATTCGGCATTGTGGCAACCTCGATTCACCAACAAGTTGCCCAAGCCAGCCCGGATTTCCTCGCCGAATCGAGAGCGGCCTCGATCGAGCGGGCACGCACGATCACCGAACTGACCGAAGTACACGAGGCGGCGTTGTCCTCGATTCTGGGCACGCTGCGGTCGAGCGACCTCGACGATCGCCGATCACGCATCACCGCCAGCGAAACAGCCTCTGCCGCGCTCATCGCCCTGCGCTCCGCGCCCGACAACGACCGCGCACTGTCGGAAGAAGCCGTCACCACCGCGTTCGCCCGGCTGCAAGGCGAGCTTCGCCCATTGCTGCGCTATCGGAATGTCGAGGTCGACTATGTCGAGCCGCCCGCTGACGGTCGGCCTCTGCCGGGCGAGATCGCCCACGCCGCCCGGGCGATGGTCCGCTCGATCGTCCTCGCATTCACCGCCCAACCCACTCTGCAACGTTTGCGGATCGCGTGGGACTGCGACGGATCCAACGTGCTCATCGACGTCCGCGACCAAGGCGCCGGCGGCATCGACCGCAACGCACTGTCCCGGCAACTGTCCGGACGGCTCAAGACGCTGCGTGGAGCGCTCGACATCGAATCCCTCGACGGGTGGGGAAGCAAAGTCGCACTCACCGTTCCTCTCGATCCTCCCGCCGCGCGCCCGAACGAACAATTGCTCGCCGCGCTCAATGCGCGCGAGCTCGAGGTTCTGGGCCACCTCGCTGTCGGTCGGCGCAACAAGGCTATCGCCGCCACGCTCGGGATCAGTGAAAGCACCGTCAAGTTTCACGTCGCGAGCGTGCTCAAGAAGCTCGAGGTCGCAAACCGAGGGGAAGCCGCAGCGATCGGCGTGCAAGCAGGAGTCATGGCACGACCCGACAAGGTACGACCAGCATGATCGCCTGACAGGTTCACCCTGCCCGGAAGCTTCGTCGCGAGGCGCTCCAGCCTCGCGACGAAGCGTTTGCCGACGCGAACTACAGTGCGCGCCAAGCCCTTCCGAACCGTGCGAGAATCGCGTGCGCTGAACAGGGTCCGGCGGACCCGGACACGTAGGCATCAGGCCGCCCGCCCGGCGCCCAATACGCAATAACAGGGTCGACCACAGCCCATGATGCCTCGATCTCGCCTTGACACGGTGGCCACCACCGTCGGGGATGTTGCCCAGCTTCTTGATGTCGACGTGCACCAGGTCGCCGGGTGCGTCGTGCTCGTAGCGGCGTACTGCCCGGCCGGTGGCCCGGTCGAGGTGTGTGAGTCGGGCGAGTTTGTAGCGGCGCAGGATCCGGTGCACTGTAGCGGGATTCAAGCCCAGCAGGTAGGCGATGCGTGCCGGTCCCCACCGGCGCAGGACGCGGACTTTGATGACTCGTCGTTCGGTGCGTGTCGGTGTCTGGTTCGGGCTGTGGTGCGGGCGGCTGGACCGATCGGCCATCCCGGCCGTGCCGTGGTCGCGGTAGCGGTCGGCCCAGCGTTTGGCGGTGGTGTGAGCGACCTGGAATCGTTCGGCGGCCCGTCGCAGGGGCCAGTCGTCCTCGACGACACAGCGAGCCAGACGCAACCGCCCCAACTCCGACAACGGGGCATTACGGTGGGACACGAAGACCTCCGGAAAGTGAGTGCGTTCCTAGACAGCTCGCACTTCACTCGGAGGTCTTCGCCTTGTCAGCTCGCCACGCCGTCACCAACGTCCGTGGGCAGTACAGCTAGGGCGTGTCTCAATAGTGGGTTTTGGTTGGGGGCGCCGCTGTGCGGCGCCTCAACTGGTGGTTCGGAAGATGTTGGCTGCGTTGGTGTGTCGGTGGCAGATATGCAGTGAGGTCTCCGGTAAATGGTTCAGCGAAGAAGAACCTGAATACCGGAGATCTCGTGACCGGCGGGCCAAATCACCCGTGATCCCGAAGATCACCAACGACGATGGCTCGGCGACCGAGGCGATGCCATCGATAAGCAGGTCGTCGACCACGTCGCGAATCGGGTCGGCTGTGAGAACAGACTCCTGTTGCATATCAAAGATGGCCACTTCTGCTGCACTCCGTAGATTTCGCTGCCTTGACAGACGCGTTCGAACAATGCGTCGGCTAACAGTGTCGAATCGACCCACCCGGGACGCACTTGGTCGGCCGGCCAGTGGTCGCTATCTGATCGGACAGGTGGATGTCGTCGCGGCGGGTACTAGACATAGATCTCGAGACGAGACTGATGCGACATCGAAAGCGAAGCAGGATAATGAAACTGGGATTGGTGGGGCTCGGTCGTATGGGAGCGAACATGCGCGAGCGCCTGCACGCCAGGGGCCAAGAAGTCGTCGGCTACGACCCCGACTCCGAGGTCGAGCGATGTCGACACCCTCGAGGCGCTGATCGAGATGCTGCCTACCCCACTTGCTGTGTGGGTGATGGTGCCCGCAGGCGGTCCTACACGTTAGGTGATCGAGCGCCTCTCCGGTCTCCTCTCCCCTGGTGACGCGGTCATCGACGGCGGCAACTCGCGATTCACCGAGGACAAAACGCACGCTGCGATGCTGGCCGAGCGCGGTCTCGATTTCCTCGACTGCGGTGTCTCCGGGGACGTTTGGGGCGCGCGAATGGATACGCGCTCATGGTCGGTGGCGACTACCGATATACATGCCGTTCTGCGTGCATGGTCGACGGGAACCGTGGTGCGATCGTGGCTGCTCGAGCTGCTCGTCCGGGCAATATCGCAAGACCCTGGTCTGGAATCGATCTCCGGTTACACCGAGGACTCGGGCGAGGGACGGTGGACAGTCGAGGAAGCGATCGCACACGCGGTTCCGGCGCCGGTCATCTCCGCGGCCCTATTCGCGCGCTTCGCTTCCCGCCAGGATGACTCACCAGCTACGAAGGCCGTTTCAGCGCTCCGACAGCAGTTCGGCGGCCATGCAGTACGTCGTTCTGAATCGGCCAGGGTGTCGTCAGAAGTCAGCGTGCCGGAACCTGCTTCAACGTTTTGGAATCGGCAGTGAGAGCTGCAGAGTCCAGGTGACAGAGCAGCATCTGTGTTGTGAACGCGATGTGGTTGCGTAGGACAGCAATGCCCTTGTCGATATCGCGTGCCAGTGCGGCATCGACAAGGGCTTGATGCTCGGCCGCTGGATCGCGGTCGAACTCATATAAAAGTGGCGCTGCCCAGCGCCGATATAGTTCGGTCTCTGCTCGCAGCTGGCTCGTGATCGCAATGATGCGACGGCTGCCACATCCTGCCACCAGCGCGCCGTGAAACGCCTCGTGAGCCGCGAACCACCCGTCGCCGCGCACTCCTCCATCCAAGACGTCTCGCTCACGTAGGGTCAGGAGATGATGGGCCGCAACCACTTCTGACTCCCACGAGTCGGCACCCTTGCTCATCGAGAGGCCGAAGGCATGGGTCTCGAACTCGACGCGCGCTGTCGTCAGATCCGTCAGCTCGTCGCTGGATAGCGAGGCCACCGCGTATCCCTGATGCGCTTGAAGTGCGACAAGCCGCTCTCCTACCAGGCGAACCAGCGCCTCGCGTAACACTCCCACGCTGATGCCCATTTGAGCGCACAGCTCTGGGAACTTGAGTCGTTGCCCCGGCTCAAGGCGTCCGGTGAAGATCTCTGCGCGCAGTCGGCGATAGGCCTCGTCTGCCCGGGTGCCGTTCCCGTAACCCTTGGTCATGAATCGAAATTTTAGCAGATCAGCGCATTTTCGCCGATATTCGAAAGTTGTGTTGACTTCAGAAAATATCGATGTAGCGTGATGTGACGCGCCGCACACGCTGCGCAGAAGGGACGTGAACTACCGATGCGGATCGGCAACTTGCAAGGAACCCCATGGATGATCACCGGTGACGGGGAAGGGTTCGACATAGCCATGGCCAGCGCCGGCACATACGCCTCCATGCAGGACCTGTATGCGAAATGGCCGGAGTTCGCCGAGTGGGCGGCAGCCGAGGCGACGTCACAGCCTTCGGGCGCGTTCGATCCCAACGACCTCGAAGCACCCTCACCGGCGCCGCGCCAGGTCTTCGCTGTCGGCCTCAACTACCTGGACCACATCAGCGAAGCAGGATTGCAGGTCCCGGACGAGCCGGCGGTTTTCACGAAATTCGTCTCTTCACTCGCCGGTCCACACTGTGACGTCATCTTGCCTTCGGGGAACGTGGATTGGGAGGTAGAACTCGTTGTGGTGATAGGCAAAGTCACCCGCACAGTCAAGGCACAGGATGCCTGGTCTCACGTTGCTGGCCTTACCGTCGGTCAAGACATCTCCGAGCGCGATCTTCAACTCGTGGGGAATCCTGCGCAATTCAGCCTTGGAAAGTCATTCCCAGGGTTCGCGCCGACTGGCCCTGTTCTGGTCACACCTGACGAGTTCGACAATCCATCGGATCTCGAGATCGGCTGCTACCTCAACGGCGAACAGATGCAGAAAGCTCGGACCTCGCAGCTGGTCTTCCCGATTGACATGCTGATCGAGAAGTTGTCTGCGGTCTTGACCCTTTATCCCGGCGACATCATCTTCACCGGGACGCCGGCCGGGGTGGGGGCGGTCCAATCTCCCCCACGCTATATCAATGCCGGCGACGAATTGGTTTCCTACATCGAGGGAATTGGCCGACTCACCCAGAATTTCAGAAATTCCAGCAGCAAAAGGATGATCGGATGAGTTTACATCGTCTGAACTCGGTGACAATCGCAGTCCCCGATGTAGATGCAGCAAGGGCCTATTACGAAGAGTTCGGCCTGGCACCGGCGAACGGTGGATGGCTCGCGACGCATAACGGAGGCCGACAGCTACGAATCGTCCATGCCCCCAGTCGACGGGTTGCAGGCCTGTCGATCGGCGTTGACGACGAAGACGACCTGGGGCGCATCCAGGCGCAACTAGCCAAGCTGGATGTACCGGCACGGCGCGATGACGAACGAATCATCACCACAGAACCCATCACAGCGGTGGAGGTAGAGATCGCCATCGTTCCGCGGGTTCAAGAAGGTCCTTCGCCGGTCGAACCGACCAATGGTCCCGGCCGAATAGACCGCGGAGACGCTCGAGCTCCCAGCATCCTGCGTGAAGACCCTGTCGCGGTGCGCAAACTCGGACACGTGGTGATGGGCTCCGTCGACCAGGAACTGAGCCAGCGGTTCTATGTCGAAGGTATCGGCCTCAAGATAAGCGACGAAGTCCCCGGCATCGCGTCCTTCATGCGGTGCTCGACAGACCATCACAACGTCCTGGTCCAGCAGGCGCCGGTGAACTTCCTGCACCACACATCGTGGGAAGTCGATGACGCCGACGAGGTGGGACGAGGCGCCACGCGCATGCTCGAAGGAAACCCCGAGCGACACGTATGGGGGATGGGCCGACACTTCGTGGGGTCGAATTTCTTCTGGTACCTCAAAGATCCCGCCGGCAACTTCAGTGAGTACTACTCCGACCTCGACTGCATCGTGGAGGACGCGCTGTGGAAGCCGGGAGTCTGGGAGGGCACCCGTGGTCTCTACAGCTGGGGACCACCGCCACCGCCCTCGTTCATCAACCCTGAAGATCTTGCCGCACTTATAGTCGGCGCCCATTCATCCCCCTAGCCATATCTGCTCGCTGACGAGGAACCGATGTCTACGAAAGAAGCACCCGAACCATACGATGTCGCCGTCGTGGGAGCCGGACCCGTTGGACTGGCTTTGGCAGTTTTGCTTGCCAGAAGTGGAGTCCGGGTCGCGGTTATCGATCCGAATCGGATCGCCCTGCATCATCCCCGCGCAACACATATCGATGACGAAACAATGCGTACGCTGCAAACTCTTGGGGCAGAGTTTCTCGAACCAAAGTACCTGCGGCAAACAGGATTCAGCCTGTTGGGTCCGGATGAGAAGGCTTTCCTCAATCTGAGGATGCCCGATACCGAATCGGATCAAGGCTGGTTCACTGATTACCAGTTCCACTCCCCCGACTTCGAGTCCTATCTTCGCGGGTCGCTCGCATCCGAGCCGCACGCCAGCCTGCTGCTCGGGTGCTATGTCAGTGAGATCGACCAGGATGATTCCGGGGTAACTCTGGCAGTGCGCGAGCGGACGACCGACTCCCGACGCACACTGCGAGCGTCCTTCATAGTCGGTACCGACGGGGCGAATTCGACAGTGAGAAAGCACGTAGGGACGACGATGGAGGACCTGGGCTGCACCCAGCTATCGCTCATCGTCGACATCGACCCTTTCGTCTCCTCGCCAGACCTTCCGACGAATAGCGGGTTCGTCCGGTGCGAGCCCAAGTTGCCTGTCACCTTCGTTCCCGGCTACCCGCCGTACCAGCGGTTTGAGTTCATGCTGACCAAGGAACACGACGTGCAAGAACTCAGCAGGCCGGAAAAGGTCTACGACTTGCTTTCTCGTTGGTACACACCTGGAACGTATCGCGTCATGCGCCACGACGTGTACGAGTGGCACTCGGCCCTGGCCTCCACATGGCGCAAGGGGCGAGTACTCCTTGCCGGCGACTCCGCTCATGAAATGCCTCCGATGCTCGGGCAAGGGCTGTGTTCGGGGCTACGTGACGCGATGAATTTGGCCTGGAAGCTCAGCCTCGTGGTCCGAAAAGAATCTGCCGACACACTCCTCGACACCTACGAATCCGAACGGGCCGCACACGTTCGGCCCTACATCGAGGAGTCGGCGCGACAGGCCAACATGGTCGAGGCCTTCAGCTACGGAGAGGTGCCGCCGGCGATAGAGCAAGCGCAGGATTCCGAGCGCTACCGACCGCTGCTCGGGCCGGGCCTGGTCCAGAATCCGGGTGGCGCGATTGGGCAGCTGGCACCGCAACCGCGGAACCGCGCAGGCGATCGCCTGGACGATGCCACGGGATACGCCTTCGTCGTAGTCGGAGACAGTGATGTCATCGCTGGTACCGACGAGTCGTCTCGTGCACTCTGGGCACGACTCGGTGCCGTCGTACTCGTCACCGAGCCCGGCTCAGCCACTACGGAATGGCTGCAGAACAACGGTGCTCGAGCGGCGATCATCCGGCCCGACCGTTACGTTTACGCCCTGAGTGCCGACTCCACCGAACTCGATCGTGTCAGCAGTGGCCTCGGGAGAACGTTGTTCGCCGCGGACACGGCTCGGGTGCCGGCGTGAACGCCCCAGGCGAGCCGGCGATGGTCTGGGGCGAGGGCCTGCGTTTCCGAGACAGCGCGCTGTGGCTGTCCGATACGCAAGGATCACGCCTGTGGACCGACAGTTCTGGTCGATGGACGCCGTTCGAGCTCGACAGTCCATCCAACGGGTTGTGGTTTCTTCCCGACGGCAGTCTGGTGGGCGCGCTCATGCACGAACGTAAGGTCGGGATGTGGGACGGCAACCGATGGCGAACCTATGCCGACTTGGAGAAGGTCGCCATCGGACCGTTGGGTGACATGGTCGGTGACAGCCGGGGCAATCTGTATGTCGATGATGTCGGCTTCAACGCGGGCGCCGGCGAGCAACCGGTCGCCGGTCGGGTGCTTCTCGTCCGGCCCGATGGAACATCATTGGTAGTCGCGAGTGAACTCCTCATGCCGAACGGCCTGGTCCTTGTCGATGGTGGGCAGACATTGCTCGTCGTGGAGACAGTCGGGCAACGAATCGTCGCGTTCGATGTAAACGCGGACGGCAGCCTCGGCGGCCGCCGCCTCTACGCCGACCTGGCTGTGCTGATCGGGCCGGACGTCAAACCTGACGGAGCCTGCACGGCGGCTGACGACGGCATCTGGGTAGCCGATCTGAACGGCTGCGTCATGGCGAAGGTCATCGAGGGCAGCGTTGTTCGGACAACCAGCACCGCGCCCAAGCATCCAATCTCATGTTGCGTTCGCGACGACGGCATGCTGATCGTTGCAGCCGCGACCTTGCCCGATCTTCCACTGCACGACGCGCTGCGCTCGGGACAGGTTCGAGCATCTCTTGTCGAAGCGGGAAGCGCATGACGGAAATGCTCGCCACTCGCTCGACGACTGCACTAGTTCCCCGAGACTTGTTCGCAGACAGGATTTCTCGCTTCGGCGGTCGCACCGCCGTGGTGTCCCAGAGCGGGACGCTCAGCTACCGAGACCTTAGCGACGCCGCTTCTCGTGTCGCGGTCGGTCTGAGTCGTCTCGGAGTCGTGGCGGGAACCCCCGTCGCCATAATCCTGCCCAACTGTGTCGAATACCTGGTGGCCAGTCTGGCCATCTACCGACTGGGTGCAGTCAAGGTGCCGGTCAACCCGGGATTGAAAACCGCCGAGGTCAACTTCATCCTCACTGACAGCGATGCGGAAGTAGCCATCACCGATGATCAGCACCCCGACGTGGCTACCGGTGGTTCTTTGCGCCATGTCGTTGCCGTTCGCAGTGTCGAACCGGAGGCGACTGCATGGACAACTCTCTTTGAAGACCCGTCCGGTACATCACCGCCCTGTCATGCGATCGACCCCAGCGCACCAGGGGTCATCTTCTACACCGGCGGGACAACCGGGCGACCAAAAGGAGTAGTACATACCCAGCAATCGCTGGCGACAAATCTGCTCGCGCAACTCCTCGAAACCGCACTGCAAGACGACGAGCGGATGCTGCTGAGCACCCCACTCGCACACGCCGCTGGTGCGATGGCCGAGATCGGACTTCTCAAAGGCGCAACTCTCTATATCGAAAGCGGCTTCAACGTGAGCCGCACACTCGATCTTCTATCCAATGAGCGCATCACGTTCACCTTCATGGTGCCGACGATGATCTACGCACTACTTGATGCAGCACAGGGTCTCGCGACATCTGACTTCGCGCTCCGCACCCTGCTGTACGGCGCGGCGCCAATAGACCCCGCGCGTCTGCAACAAGGGATCGATCTCTGGGGCCCCGTATTCATGCAACTCTATGGACAAACAGAGGCTCCCAACTTCATCACCCGCCTGACCCGTGAGGACCACTCCAACGGAGAACTCCTGCGGAGTACCGGCCGGGCTACCGCCCTGATGGATGTCGCCATCCTCGACGAAGACGGCCAGTCGCTACCCTCAGGTAGGCCCGGTGAGGTGTGCACTCGCGGACCATACGTCATGTCTGGTTATCATAAACTTCCCCAACAAACACTAGAAGTGCTCTACGATGGCTGGCTCCATACCGGCGATATCGGGTACCTGAACAATGATGGATACCTATTCCTGCTGGACCGCAAAAAGGACATGATCATCAGCGGGGGGATGAACGTCTACAGCGCAGAAGTTGAAGATGCTCTTCGCGATTGCCCCGGAGTCGCCCGCGTGGCAGTAATCGGAATTCCAGACCCATACTGGGGCGAAGCTGTCACCGCAGTCGTCGTTGCCGACAACACCGAGAACAGCCCCTTCGACACACGCATCGCAGCCGAGCGCTGCAACGATACGCTGGCCGGCTATAAGCGGCCGAAGCGGTACGTCGAAGTACGTGAACTTCCGCTGACATCGTTGGGAAAGATCGACAAAGCGGCACTCAAAAAGAAGATCACTGATGGCGATCGACCATCCAGGCCGCCCGTAGCGGATCATAACAACAGCACGCCACACTGAGGCGAATCGAAATCGATCCAGATTTAAAGGAGAAATCGTGACGAACAGACACAGTGGAAAACGCCGGTCGTGACTTCACGCTTGCAGCGCATCTAATTCGACACACGGAGACTGGCGAGCACATTGCCTACCAGGCGACGTATCTCGCTTCCGACGAGTCGAGTCGGGTCACAGGACAAAACCTCTCGATCGACGGCAGTTGAACCGCGGGATACCCCTTGCCAACCCATATGCGCCCTGCGCCACCTCACAAGATAAAGGAGGTCACCGATGACCGACGCGAACCCAGGTGAAATCTTCACCCCGCACAACGCCACCCATCGAAATTCTCCGGACACGTACTTGCAGAACGCGCGCGCGCAGTGTCCGGTCAGTCGGGCCAGTGACGTTCTGTACGTAGTAAGTCGGGACGAGGACGTACGACGAATTTTCACTGATCAACAGCATTTCTCGAGCCGTGGCAACTTCACCCTCGGCGAACAAGATCTCGAAGTTCCAGTGCCCCTGATCACAATGACCGATCCTCCGGTTCACACCGGACTTCGGAAGCGTCTCCTGAAAAACTTCGCGCCGGCACGACTGCGCAAGCTCGAACCTGAAATCGCCAAAGTCGTTGCAGATGCAGTGGGCGAATTGGAAACACAATCCGGCACAGTGGACCTTTACGACCGGTACATAAAGTCCATTCCGACACGGGTTCTCTACGCGTTCATCGGTATTCCAAGGGAAATGTGGGACACAGTACAGGAGTGGGCCGATATCATCAATGAATCACTCCTGTCGGCGCCGGAAGAAACAACGGAATATGCACGTCTGACACAGTACATCGGGGAGCTCGTGGAGGAGCGTCGCTCGATGCCAGACAACCGCCACACGGATGTCCTGGACAATTTCTGCTTTGCCGACGAGGGCGAACGTGAAATGTCTTCCTTCGAGGTGGTCATGCACATCTGGCAGCTACTGGGTGCTGGAACCGATACAACCCGCGCATTGATGTCGAACTGCGTATTCCGCCTCCTCGAGAGTCATGATCAGTGGGATCAGATCGTTGCGGACCGATCTCGACTCACCAATGCTATCGAGGAATCACTGCGCCTTGACTCGCCGGGGACATATATGACACGGAGCGTTCTCTCGGACGTCGAGATCGGAGGCTGCCCTGTCCAGGCCGGCAGTAAGGTCTACTTGAGTCTGCAGTCCGCAAACCACGATGAAAAAGTATGGGGCGACGACTCTCTGGAATTCAACTCCAGCCGGGCCGGAGCAGCCGCCCATGTCGCATTCGGAAACGGCATTCATGCTTGCCTCGGCGCGCCACTCGTGCGGATCGAAGCAAGGATCGCGATCAGCGCTCTGATGGACCGTTTCCCCAATTTGTACTTGGCCCCAGGGATAACGTGGAGGAATATTGACAGCTATCTCTTTCGCCGCGCGGAAGATATAGCTGTAGTCCTGTGAGGCGGCTGCGCCTGTCACGTGGCTCGCGCGTTGGGGCACCCATCTTCCATATTTCACCTCCCTCTCCCCCTCTGCAGCATAGGAATTCAAGATGAAGACAAACGCCGATGCAGATATCGTCGTCATCGGTTCCGGTCACAATGGTCTTGTGGCCGCGGGCTATTTGGCGGCAGCGGGAAAACGCGTACTGGTTCTCGAGCACAACGACTACATCGGCGGCGGGGTGAGCACCGCCGAGCTGACCGAGCCGGGCTTCCTCAGCGAGCGCTGCAGCATGGTGCACGTTCTCATCCAAGCGAACCCCCTGATCACGAATGACGAACTGGGCCTACTGAGTCGGTACGGCCTGGAATACATCCACCCGGAGGCCTCGTATGCCGCGGCATTCGAGGATGGATCCCACCTACCGATCTTCCGAGACCGTGCAGCCACGATGGCACAGATCGCCGAGATCTCTCCCCGAGACGCCGAAGCATACGACCGCTTCATGGACCTCGCCGTGCAGATAGTCGACATGGTCGCGCCGTCGTTCTTCGTGCCCCCCGCGAACGCCGGCGAGCAGCTCGCGATGCTCGCGACCACACCGACGGGAAAGGAGATGATCCGCGCCTCCGGGATGAGTGTGCACAGTGTGCTGGCGGAGTGGTTCACGGACGAACGCGTCCACATCGCTCTTTCCCGGATGATCTCCGAGATCAACCTGGCGCATCCTGGTGACCTCAATACGGGCCTCTACGCCTACGCGGGCCCCGGATTCAACGAGCGCTTCGGGATGGCGTATCCGCGCGGCGGCGGAGAGGCGTTCACCCAGGCGTGCGCTCGCTGCATCGAGGACCACGGTGGTGAGATCCGAACCTCGGTTTCAGTCGAGAAGGTACTCACCGAAGGTACGCGGGTCGTCGGCGTCCGAACCTCGGACGGCCAGGAGATCCGGGCCGGCGACGCGGTCCTCGGCGCCATCCACCCACACCGTCTGGGCGACATGGTGGAGGGCATCGATCCGGCGATCGCAAGGACCGCAGCGAAGACTCGTCTCTCGACCTATTCTGCCCTCGTTGTGCACGCATCCCTCGACGAGCCGCTGGACTTCAAGGCTGGGCCCGGTCTCGAGCGCGTGCCGTGGATCACCCTGACACCATCCAGCCTCGAAGCCGTATATCGCAGCTACGACGAGCTTCGACGCGGTCAACTGCCCTCGAACCCACTTCTCGAGGCCGGGTGCCCATCGATCGCCGACCCGTCACGTGCGCCCGAAGGAAGGGCGCTGCTGCATATGCTCAGCCTGACGACCCGCAACCTCGCTGACGGTGGGCCCTCCCGCTGGGAGTCGATCAAGAACAGCGTGGCTGACAGCTATCTCGACCGCCTTGGGACCTACATCACCAACTACCGCCCAGGCCTGGTGCGAGCGCGCGAAATCGCCACACCTCTGGACATCGAGGCGCGCAGCGCGAGCTTCGTCAACGGTGACTACATCGGCCTGGCCATGCACTGGGACCAAATGGGCACAAACAGGCCAACGCCTGAACTCAGCGGATACACCGTGCCAGGGCTCTCCGGCTTTTACCTGACCGGTCCGTTCATGCACCCCGGTGGTGGCGTACTGGGCGGAGGCCGAGCCACCGCCATGGTCATGTTCGATGATCTTGAACTGGATAGCGCCGGCGAGGTGATCGCACGATGACATCACCGTCGGAGACTCACGCGGACCGTGTCGCAGTAGTAACCGGGGCCGGCCGCGGTATCGGCAGGGCGATCGCCGTCGGCCTCGCCCAGCGAGGTGCCACAGTGATCGCCGTCGATCGCGAACCTGCCGAGGAAACCAGCGAGTCGATCCACGAAGCGGGATTGACGTGCTTTCCAGTAACGGCGGACGTTTCCGATCCCGGCGACGTTCAGCGCTTGCACGATGTGGTGACCCAACAGTTCGGCACATGTGACATCGTTGTCAACAACGCCGCGATATCCGGAGCTGCGCCCTGGAACAAGCTCGACTACTCCTTCTGGCGCCGCGTTCTTATTACAAACCTCGACTCTCAGTTCCTGGTCTCAACCGTATTCGCCCAGGGAATGATGGAGAAAGGCCGCGGACGAATTGTCAACATCAGCTCCTCGTCGATCTACAGCGGCCCACCGGGACTCACCGCCTATCTGACAAGCAAAGCCGGTGTGCTGGGTTTGACGGCCGGGCTGTCGGCGGACCTGGCACCGTACGGAATCACAGTCAACGCCGTTTCCCCGCCTTTCACTCGTACCCAGATGGTCGATGAGGGGGTGGCCGCAGGCGCCTTCCCCCCGGATATCGACAACCTCCTGGCGGCGCAGCAGTCCATACGGCGTCCCGGCGCCCCGCGCGATGTGGTCGGTGCTGTCTGTTTCCTCTCCGGAGACGAGGCCGACTTCGTAACGGGCCAGTTCATCGTCGTCGACGGCGGACTGACCCGGCATTTCTGATTAGAGAAGGACTTCGGATGCAGCCCGACCGCAATACACCTCCTCGACATCAGCCAGACCCCGCGCGCGGGGCCACAGTTTCGCCCTAGGGCATCCGACAGCGTTACGGAGCAACCTCGTCGAGCGCGATGCTCCGACCCAACAAACAACAAAGGAGTTGACGTGAAGCTTATCCTCGACCAAAACCGCTGCGAGGGCCACGGACTATGTGCCGAGGCAGCGCCTCACCTGATGCATCTCGATGATCATGGTGAGCTGATCCTCGACGGCGCAGAAGTCTCCTCGTCCGCCGTCACGGCAGCCGAAGCGGCGGTGCGCGTGTGCCCCGTCGCCGCCCTGAAGGCCATACGATGACGCGTGAACGGATCGTGGTGGTTGGCGCATCGCTCGCCGGCTCCATGATGGTCGACACCTTGCGTCAACACGGCTACACAGGGCAGCTGACACTGATCGGAGCCGAGCCGAGGACCGCGTACAACCGGCCTGCACTATCCAAGGGAATTCTGACCGGGAGCGATCAACCGGATGCCATCGCACTCCCCCCACTGTCGTGCGAAGTCGACCAGCGGCTCGGCACGGAGGCAACTGGTCTGGATCTCGATCGCCGCGAGGTACTGCTCGCCGACGGCGACCGGATCTCGTACGACAAGATCGCCATCACGACAGGGGCACGGGCCCGGCGTTTGGCGGACCTGGGCGCCGCGGACGATGGCGTAGTCGAAACTACCTTTCGAGACCTCGACGACGCTCTCAGTCTGGCTCGACTGCTGGCCAAAAGGCCACGGGTAGTCATTGTGGGCGCCGGGATCCTCGGGATGGAGTTGGCGTCGGCGTGCGCCGCGCAGAACGCGAGAGTGACCGTCGTCGACCAGCAACCCCCGCTGCGGGGCCAGCTCGGGCCCTATCTGGCTGATCTGCTCACGGACGCCGCCGCGCGTCTTGGTGTCGAGTTCGCGCATCATCCGGGCGGAGTGCGGCTACGTGGAACGAGCGGGCCGCCGGTGGCCGAGCTCGGCGACGGGCGACGCTTCGAGGGAGACCTGGTGCTCAGCGCGGTCGGTTGCACCCCCAATGTCGAATGGCTGGGGTCATGTGATCTGCCGATTCGAGGCGGAATTCTGGTCGACGAACGGTGCCGTGTCGGACCGCGAATCGTTGCTGCAGGCGATGTTGCCGCGTTTCCCTCTACCGCCGGTCACCGACGCACCCCGTTGTGGAACAGTGCGCTGGAACAAGCACGTACTGCGGCACAGTCGCTGCTGCAGGGCGATACGGCAGCGCCGCTGACGCCCTCGCCATACTTCTGGACCGAGCAGTTCGGCATCATCCTGCGGGCCTGTGGCACGCTGCCGGTCGCCGGCGAGCCGACCGTTGTGGAGAAGGAAGGTGATCAGTTCCTGCTCACTTGGCCCGAGGGCACCGCAGCCACAATCAACAAGCGGATCCCCATCAAGCGCTTACGCGCGCTCGCGGCAGCTCGAGGCGAGGTCGTGCTCGAGAGGCAGAGCCTGGCCGACGCATCAGGTCAAGCGCATCGAACCGCCGGCTGAAACGCATGTTGCCCGGCTAGAGCTTGTGTCGAACACTTCCGCGTAAGAAGGCCCGTCTGTGTCTGTAGTGGCAATATTCTGTCTCGACCGGCCCAAACGTGACCTTGTGCGTAAGTGTTCACTCCTTTGTAGGGCAGGGGCTGTGGTGTTCAGTTCGAGTGAAGTCGGCTGAAAGTACCGTTACTCCAAGCCTTTTGTTGCCCGCGCTCGTCGGGCCAGCATCACGTTTGGTGGAGGCCGGAGATTCGGATACTCCCAAGTGTTCACACCCTCGGAACGGCAGCTTTCAGGCATTGAACGATGCAGCTACGCCCGTCTCCTACTACCGGAGACCGAGTTCCTTCGCATGCCGCCGAATGCCATGCCTTCTTCGGTCGCAAAAAAACATCGTTCGTCTCGCAGCTGCGCGGCGGCCGACCTCAGCAGTGTTGACAGATGAAAGGGCACCCATGTGTCTCGAGCTAGGAAAGCTTTTCGCCGAACGGGCAATATCCGAGTCGAGCCGCCGCCGGTTCCTGAGGACACTGGGGTCCGCCGCTGTCGGCGGCGCCGCCGCGGCTTCACTTACCCCGAGCGCCGCCGCGTTACCCCTCGGCTCGTCCGATCGTCAAGAGACGCCTACTCGTACCCGACTGATTCTGCTCGGCACCGCCGGCGGACCGGCACTCCTTGGCGGGTCGCGATTCGGGGTGTCTACAGCGGTGGTCTACGACAACCGTGTCTACGTCGTCGATCTGGGCGTCGGGTCCCTGCAGCGCCTCCGACACAGTAGCGCTGTGGCGAGCGACCCCCTCCCCTCCGCCCTTACCAACGTGCATGGGATCTTCTTCACCCACATGCATAGCGATCACCTCGCAGACTGGCCCGCCATGTACGCCACCGGCCCGTTGAACAGTATTGGACAACCTAGATCATCTCCGATCACGGTACGAGGACCGGGACCTCGTGGAAGCCTTCCGCGGGTATTTCCCTCCACCAGGCCCGAACCCGCAACCGTCAATCCATCCGACCCCACTCCCGGAATCACCAGCATGTCGGCCTACCTCGAGCAGGCGTGGTCTGCCGATCTGAACGACCGCGTGCGGGACAACAATGGGATCCTGCCGTCAACACTGTTCGACATCCAGGACATCGATCTCGCCGACATCTGGAACATCGAACCAGACGGGATACCACCGCGCCTGACAACGCCCATCCCGATACTCACGGACGGAGACGTTACAGTCACGGCCACTTTGGTCGATCACCGTCCGGCCGCACCGGCCTTTGCCTATCGCTTCGACACCCCCGACGGCTCCATCGTCGTCTCCGGCGACACAAACGTCAGCGCGAACCTCATCGACCTCGCACGCGGGGCGGACTATCTAGTACACGAAGTGATCGACCCCGACTTCGTCGAGCAACTGACGTCGCCCCTTCCTCCTGACATCGGGGAGCCGCTGCGCCAGCACCTACTCGAGGCGCACACGACAATCGAGCAAGTCGGGAGAGATGTGGCACAGCCCGCAGGAGCAAAGAATCTTGTGCTCACCCACCTTGTGCCTGCCACCAACCCCACATCCAAGTGGGAAGCAGCCCGAAATGGGTATTCGGGCAACCTTATCGTCGGCGAGGACACCATGGAACTCATGGTCACCCCAGCGCCTGATCGGCGCCCTCGCTGACGCGAAAAGGCCATTCGAAGCACGAGGTGCCACCACTTCGGCGTACTCACTGCCTCGACAGCATCCCGCGTCTCGGCTAGTCCGGCCATCGCCACCAAGCTGCGACGCCCTTCATTGAGCCCAACTAATCTAGGAGTCAACGCATGAAAGCCACGGGAATCTTCTGGTCCGCGCCCAAGCAGGTCGAAGTCCACGACTTCGAGATCCCTGATCCCGGCCCCGGCGAGGTCTTGGTTGAGAACGTCCGGACGCTCATCAGTCCCGGCACCGAATCGATGTGGCTGACCAATGATGGCCTACACGCCTTGCTCGGCACGACCTTCCCATTCACACCCGGCTACACGATTTGTGGTCGCGTCGTCGCGAAGGGGCCAGAAACCGACAATTACGCGCTCGGCGACGCCGTATTGGCCGGCTTCGACAACCACATGCGACCACTCGGAAGCCATGCGACACATTCGCTGACGGTTGTCGAACAGATCAACCGCATCCCCGACAATATCTCTTTCGAGCAGGCGGCATTCTTCCAGCTCGGTCACACTGCGGTGCACCTCATCGAACTAGCTCATGTCGAGCCCAGTGACACAGTCGCCGTCGTCGGCGTCGGCGCAATCGGCAGTATCGCCGTGCAGATCGCCCGAGCGGCGGGTGTCGCATCCGTTGTCGCCGTGGACATCTCCGAAGGGCGTCTTGATCAAGCGGAGACATTCGGTGCCGATGTCCTTATCAACCCGACGTCGCCAGGAGCCATCGAAGAATTTGTGGAACGCACGGGTGGCGCCACCCGGGTCATCGACCTTTCGGGAAGCACAACGGGCGTCAACACCGCGATTGCTATGGCGAGTTCGCGCGCTCGTATCGTTCTTTCGACGGGGCACCCGGGTCTAATGGCCATCGATCATGAAGGGATCTTCCTCAAGGCGGTCGAACTCGTGGGAGGGTACGTCAACGCCTACATCGAACGCACCCAAGACCAGATCGACGAGTTCCTCCGGCTCATCGAAACCGGAGAGGTCACCATCGATCACGCGATCCCGGAGCCGGTGGCCCCACAGGAGGCGCCGGAGATCTACCGGCGGATCTTGGACAAGGATCCCACCATCGGTTCACCGATGTTCCGTTGGAAGGATTAGGCACGGATCTGTGCCTTCGTTGGACCGGGCACGTTCCTGTTCAGCGCCTCGCTGTATCTAAGTCCCCTTGCAAGTATGAATTGTTTAACACCAATTGACATCCGAAACCTGCTACTCCCACGACAACGCCCTTGGCCGTGACCACAGCTGTGCGCCTCCAAGACCATCACCCTCGACCGATCCAGGGAGTGGCGGACGCGTCCGCTCATACCCCACATCGTGAATTCTGCGAGAACATCACGAAATTCAACGCGTCGTCATCGGAACCAAACCGTCCGGACTACTGCGCACCCACAGCTGCACACAACGGTCACCAGCACGTCAAATCCCCCCACGAACGGACTTCCCACACACATGAATATCAGGACACTCACCGCGACATCGGCTTTAGTGATCGGCGCACCTTTTGCGCGGGCGATGACTCCACGAACCTGCTGGGGCATATTTGCTGACTCCTCCGATCGATCGAGCGACATGCTCGAACGCGCAACTCCAGCCGAGGGTATTGACGAGAAACATAAACCGAACCTGGCCGTTGGTAGAGTACGAGCTGGTCTTTCTGAGTGTGGCGAACCGATGCACCAATCAATTAGGACTTAGTGCGAGCTATTCATCGGATGTCAGGAGGGCTTCGTGAAGGACGTCGTCGTTGCGGGTGTAGGTATGGTCCCGTTTACCAAACCCAGGGAAAGTGGCAGTTACGTGGACCTCGGCGAGAGTGCCGCCCGAGCTGCGCTCGCCGACGCGGGAATCGACTACGGCGCCGTCGGCCAGGCTTACGTCGGGTATGTATACGGAGATTCGACCTCAGGCCAAGCTGCGTTGTACGGCCTCGGGCCGACAGGAATCCCGATCGTCAACGTCAACAACAACTGCTCGACCGGGTCGTCGGCACTGTTCCTGGCACGCCAGGCAGTCGCGAGCGGTGTCGTCGACTGCGCACTAGCCCTCGGCTTCGAGCAGATGACTCCGGGGGCACTGACCGACGCTTTCGCCGACCGGATCTCCCCGCTGTTCCGCCACGACAAAACCCAGCGCGGCATCCAGGGCTGGGACGAAACGGCCCCGCCGAACGCCCAGTTCTTCGGCGGCGCCGGGCAAGCTTACGTGGACGAGTTCGGCATTGATCCCGCTGTGTTCGCACGGATTTCAGTCAAGGCGCGACGACACGCCGCCAACAACCCCTACGCGGTCTTCCGCGATCCGATCACCCTCGAGGACGTACTCGCTTCTCCGGTGATCTACGGTCCACTGACCCGGCTGCAGTGCTGCCCACCCACATGCGGCGCTGCCGCGGCGATCGTCTGCACTCCGGAGTTCGCCCGCGCACACGCCTGCGACGGACAGGTGCGGATCAAGGCCCAATCGCTGGTGACTGATACACCGAGCACATTCGACGCCGACGATATGCGTCAGGTGGTGGGCTACGACATGACGGTCGAGGCCGCGAGACAGGTGTACGAGGCAGCCGGCGTCGGCCCCGAAGACATTCGCGTGGTCGAGCTGCACGACTGCTTCACCACCAACGAATTCCTCACCTACGAGGCGCTCGGTCTCACCCCACATGGGACCGCGGAGAAGTTCGTCCTCGACGGCGACAACACCTACGGCGGCCGCGTCGTCACCAACCCTTCAGGCGGTCTGCTGTCCAAAGGACACCCACTCGGCGCCACTGGACTCGCGCAGTGCGCGGAACTGGTCTGGCAACTGCGCGGGGTGGCTGAAGCACGTCAGGTGGACGACGTAAACCTCGCACTGCAGCACAACCTGGGCCTCGGCGGCGCCTGCGTGGTGACCCTCTACGAAAAGATCGGTGCCTGATACGGAGTTTGAGGTTCCGGCTTAAGTGAATGTCACCAGTTCGACGGGCTGGATGATCACTGGCCGTAGTCTGCCGGAGGTGTCGGGCCGGGCCGGCTCGTGAGGTTCCTGCGGCTCGTTCGGGCTGGCTCGCTGGGGGTTTTGCGTCCCGGTTCGACACCGGCCGCGGGCCTGACTCAACAGAGGTGTGGGATACACAGGCCGAAGGCCGGAATGTCGCCCGCGGCTTCCTATACCCGACGAAGAATCAAGAGAGGGGCTGCTCTCGGGGGCCGAGCTGAGGTTCACCGGCGTGCCCGCGGAAATTGGCCCCAACCAGAGCCGGTGGTGTCGGCAGTAGCTTTCCGCTCGCGACAAGTAGACCCTGATCACGGGTTTGCCGGGAATCTGTGCGACGCAGGCGGGACAATGCTTGCGCGTCGATGAGCTGACGCCGGCGAAACGCAGGCTGGGCGTGCGCGGATCAGTGGTGACGTGTCGAATGTCCGGCATCGGCAGGCTGCGTGCCAGCTGCTTCAGCGGGATGCCGGAGAACACCGCGAGCCGTTCTCGTGCGGTGAGGTTGAGCTGGACGTCCCAGTTCTTGGCGACCATGAATTGGTGAGGGCTGGCGTTCGACGTATGCCCGATTGGCTGTAAGGGTGAATTCTGAGGCCACTTATCGGTGAATTCTGAGGTCACTCAGGGGCGATCAAGGGCAGCCGTATCGGTGAATTTCGGGGTCACTCCGGTCGGCGTGTCAGGTCGCCGGGCGGGTCAGAAAGGCTGGCCATGGGGCACCCGGTTCGAAATCGCGCGCTCAGCGGCAATGTAGTGCGTTGCCATCGGCTGCTGGGTGTCCTGTTCTGTGGCAGTCTGGCGGCGTGGGTGAGAGTGAACAGGTCGGGCATGGAAGCGGAGTCGAGGCGATCATCGAGAAGATTGCGGTCAGTAAAGGGCGCGTCGTCGGGGAGGAGGTTGCCGCCGGGAGAAAGGATGGGCTTCGACTATTAGCGCATGGCATGGCTCGGCCCGTCCGGGTGCTCTTCTACTGCTCGGTGGTTATCGGTATTTTGTTGCTGGTCCTTCTGTGCGTAGGAGTGGCCTTCTTCGGGTTCCTGGTCTTCTTCTTTTAGTGGCGATGCGACGCCGGTGTGCCAGTACCGAACCTCGGCTGCTCCGACTGCGGCGACAGGCCGGGGCGCCGACCGAATCGCTTGGCACAAAACGTCTTGCGCTACATCCGAAAATCGGCATTTCAGTGCGTTCCAGAGTCACTCCGCCAAACAGTTGCCGATGTTCCTCCTGGAACGCTCAGGACTCAGTCGGCATCGAGGCCTACGTCGTGTCGACACCAAACGCGTGCAGTGGGCGATCCGAGCCAGAAAGCGACGACGTCTCGGGCTCGGCCACCAACGGGGTTGATGGCGCCGAGCGCCGTGGTGAACCGATTCGGGTCGAGTGCGGGTGCGGTCGTCGTGCTTCCGCTGGCCGGACCAGGGCTGTGGGAACCGGGGCCCGGCTGCGTTCGCTGTGTTGGGGTGGTTCGTAATTCGCCGATAGACCGCTAGTCAGAGCACGGTTTCCAGTGACTGCTGAGCATCGGTGAATGCTGGTTGCTGCGGTGCCTGCGCAGTGGTGTTAGCGGTGTTGTTGAGTGCGGCGGTGCGGGTGAGTCGGTAACTGTCGGTGCCGGTTTCGATGATCTGCCCGCCGAAGGTGAGGCGGTCGACGATCGCGGCGCAGAGCCGTGGTTCGGGAAACGTGTTCGACCAGCCGGAGAACGCCTCGTTCGAGGCGATAGCGACGGAGTTCTTTTCCTCGCGTTCGGTCAAAACCTGGAACAACAGCTCGGCGCCGCGCTTGTCGAGCTCCATATATCCCAGTTCGTCAATACAAAGCAGATCGACTCGCCCGTAGCGGGCGATCGTCTTGGCCAGCATCTTCTCGTCGGCGGCTTCGACCAGCTCGTTCACCAATTTCGTTGCCAGGGTGTATTTCACGCGGTAGCCGCGCATCGCGGCTTCGGTGCCGAGCGCGATCAGTAGGTGGCTCTTGCCGGTGCCGGAGTCGCCGATCAGGCAGAGCGGCGTGCCTTTCTTCACCCAGTCGCAGTTGGCGAGGGTGTTGATCACGGCGGGGTCGATGTTGGGGTTGGCGTCGAAGTCGAAGGCCCGCAACGATTTATCGCGCGGGAATCCGGCGGCGCGGATGCGGCGTTCGGAGCGGCGCCGCGCCCGGTCGTCGCATTCGACGAGCAGCAGCTCGGCCAGAAACGCCCGATAGCTCATTTGGTCGCGGGTCGCGGTCTCGACGATGTCGTTGAACTGGGTGCGGATGCTGGGCAGCCTCAGCATCCGGCATGCCTGGTCGACGGCGGTGTCGGCGGCCTGGTCGGTCATGCCGTGACGGCGCGGGGTCGGGCTGGTCACCTATGGATTCCCTTCTGCGGTTCTCGGTTTGGTGATGCGGAGCAACTGGTCGTAGATGGCGACCGATGGCAGGGGCCGGGTGTCTGGCGGTAGGTGCGCCAGGCGGCGCGCGGTCAGCGACGGAACCGGATCCGGGTCCGGGGCGGGTTCGTCGAGATCGACCACGTGGGCCAGCCGCGGAGCGGCTTCGGCGGCCTTGCGGGCTTCGAGTGCGACCGCGTCCGCGGTCAGCGCGCCCGCGCGCAGCGCGGCGTCCAGACCGGCGACGACCTGGTCGTGAGGCATGCTGCGGTGCAGCAGAAGAACTTCGATGATCGCGCAGGTGCCGTCACGCTCACCGTGGCCTTTGCGGACCGCGGCCCACCACGCGTCGTGGCTTTTGGTGAACTTCCCGCTCTGGCGGGCTTGTTCGAGAGCGGTTGCCCCGGCCATCGCGCCGGGTTTGCGGATCAGCGCTTCGAGATAGTGATCGAGTTCCACGCGCGTCAGCGCCTTGCCGATCAGGCGTTCGTGGCGGGCGATCTCGGTGCGGCCGTCGTAGACGACCAGCCAGGAGGCGTGCAAAAGGATCCAGACCGGGCGGCCGACGAACCGGATCGGGACACTGTATTTGTTGGTCCGCGCCGCGACCATCGAATACCGATCCACCCGATTGGCCAGCCACGACCCGGTCTCGAATTCCTCGGCGGGCAGGCGTTTCAGCGTCGGCGCCTCCACCGCGAAATGCTCGCCGATGGTGCGCGCCCGCGCCCCGATCCGCCGCGCCAGGTCCCCGGTGTCCCACCCCTCGACCAGCGAGTTCAGTTCCTCGAGCGACTCGACCTGCGGGACAGGGACGAAGTGATTGCGCCGTTAGTAGCCGATCTGGCCCTCGACACCACCCTTCTCGTGGGCGCCCTCGATGCCGGGGATGCAGTAGAACGGATCGTCGATGCCGTAATGGCTGCGGAACGCGGTCCAACGCTCGGATTCGGTTCTGGCCCTGCTCAACCCGAGAACCTTCGCCACCGCGGCCTTCAAATTGTCGTAGCGGATCTTGCCGTGCGGCACCCCACCGAGCACGGTGAACGCGTGAACGTGCCCCTCCAGGAACGCTTCTTGCCCGCCCGAGTCCGACACCCGCTGAACAGAGCGGCCCGAGAACGACATTCGTAGCGAGAACAGGTAGAGCACAGTCCGTTCGCCCCGCAGTTCGACGGTCACCTCACCGAAATCGACCTCGGCTTGCTCACCCGGGCGGTAGGTCTGCGGGATGAACACCTGCGGCGGCTCGCGGCCGGCCGCGAGCCTGATCTGCGGTTTACGCCGATCAACGTAATCACGGACCGTCTGATAGGCGATATCGGTCATGCCGTGCTCATCCAGCAGCCGCTCGAAGATCCGCTTGATCGTGTGCCGCTGCTTGCGTGGCGCGTCCAGATCCGCCCGCAGGGTCTCGTCGATGAACGGTTTGAACGGTTTGAACGGATCCAGCTTCGACGCCCGCGCCGGATACTCCTTGCGTTTCTCGGGGAACGCCGAGGTCAGCGCGGCATTGACCGTGTGATAGCCGACGTTGTACTTGCGCCGTAGTTCCCGCCCGGACATCCCCGCTCGCGAGTCACGGCGGATCGCCGCGTACAGCTGCGCCTTGGACTGGTTCGGCGGCACGGGTCAGCTCCTACGGCCGTTGCAGATTGATAGCAGTGTGATCCTGCCACCGCAACCCGTCAGGTGGTGCCAAAATTCGCCGATACCAACAGCTTCCGAACCAGACCGGTGCCGAGATTCACCGATCGACGGTCTCGCGATTCACCGATAGAACCACCCGATTGACCGTATAAGAGTTGTGGGCCTGATTATTTCGTTCGCGGCAGCGAGCCGGAATACGAACGACAGGGTCGTTTCGCCGCGGACCGGGCGGACCTTGAACGGCAGCGGGGCGGCGGGCTTTTGCCAGAGCGCGAAAACGGTCATGACAGCGGCTTCCGGCGTGGGTCGTATCGATTACCGGCGGCGATGTCGAGAATGACTGCCTCGAGGTGGGCTTTGGTGATCTTCTCCTTGCCATCGCTGATCGCGTCGTTGGCCGCCTCATAGATCAACTGATCCAGACTGCCGATCATGCCACCGGTGCGGGCGTGCAGGTAGGGCGCCCAATCTGGACAAGGTCATCCCGTTCGACCTGTCCACGCCGCTCGAAGTTTTCTCGCGGACCCGTCTGCCCGACGGGCGGCCTGGCTACCAGGTTCGGGTCTGCGCCGAGCGCGACGAGATAGACGCCGGCGCCTTCACGCTGTCTGCACCCTGGGGCTTGGAGGGACTCCAGGATCCGGACACGATCATCGTGCCCGGAGTCGCCGACGCCACCGCCCCGCTCTCCCCTGCCGTGCTCGACGCGTTACGGTCGTCCGCTGCCGACGGCACGCGGATCGCCTGTATCTGCTCAGGCACCTTCCCCCTTGCTGCTACCGGGCTTCTCGATGGGCTGCGCGCCACGACTCACTGGCTTGCGGCCGGGCTTCTGGCCACCCGGACATCGAGGTCGACCCGAACGTCCTGTACGTCGACAACGGCCAGTTCCTCACCTCCGCTGGCGCAGCCGCAGGCTTGGATCTGTGCCTGCACATGATCCGCCGCGACTATGGTTCGGCGGTCGCCGCCGATGCCGCTCGCCTGTCGCACCTCCGGGCTCGACCTCGGGCTCTACGTGCTCGAGCGCGAGCTGGGTCCGCGCATCGCGCACGCCGTTGAAGAGTTGTTCGCCTACGAACGGCGAGGCACCGTCTGGCGTGCCCAGGGACCGGCTCCCGCCACCCTCTGAACACCCCGGCCGCCGCTCCTCGTCGGCCGGTTCCCGTCACACACAGCAGTCAGGAAGAACGTTGCTATGCCCGCAGAAGGCACATGGAATCTGTCCATCTCCACCCCCATCGGCAAGATGAAGGCCGTGGTCGAACTCCGTTGTCACAACGGAGTCCTGATAGGAGCCGCCCACGGAGACGGGGAAGAGGTACTGCTGAACGACGTTGTCCTCGAAGGTGATCGGCTCACCTGGAAGCAGACCATCACCAAGACGATGCGGTTGAATCTGGTGTTCGACGTGATGGTCGACGGCGACACCCTCCAGGGCACCTCCAAGGCCGGCCGCCTGCCGTCGTCGAAGGTCGCAGGCGAGCGCCAGGTCATCTCGGAAGGCCAGGCATGACAAAGCTCTTTCTGTCCTTGCATGTTCTGGCCGCCATCGTCGCTATCGGCCCAGTCACCGTCGCCGCGAGCATGTTCCCCGCGATCTCGCGTCGTGCCCTCGGTGACGCCGACGACCGTGATGCCCGCACGACCCTGCAGACACTGCATCGCATCTGCCGGGTCTACGCGGGCGTCGGCATCGCAGTCCCCGTTCTCGGCTTCGCAACAGCCAGCAGCCTCGGTGTCCTTGGCGACGCCTGGCTGATCACCTCGATCCTGCTGACCAGCGCGGCAGCCGGCGTGCTGGCACTACTGATCCTGCCCGCCCAGGACCGTGCACTGGCCGCGACGGCGGGCGCCGCTTCGGCCGGCACCGCCCCCCTGGACCCCGAGCCGTCTCGCCATGGTCACCGGCCGTATTCACCGTCCACATCAAGTCCATTTCATCCTTGATGGGCCCCACCCACGGCTGCGCCTACCTGTTCGTCGTAATCGCGACCTTGCGCCTCAAACAGGCCCCTACGGCCGCCAAGATGCTGGCCCTCATTCCAGGCGTCGGCGGGCTACTCGCGCTGCGACAACTCGACAGACTCCGACCGACCCACGCCCACACAGAAGAAGTCCTTCCATCATGAACCTCATCTCCCTAGTGATTGTCGGCATCATCTACTGCCTGCTGATGTCGCTCATCAAAGAACCGCGCAGAAGACACTTCAACGCGATCATGGTCGGCGGAGCCGGAGCCGCCTACCTGAGCGGATGCGGATTCGGCCCGTGGGAACTCGCTTTCGTTGCACTCATGGCCTACGTCGCCTACCGAGGCTTGGAATCCTGGACCTTCATCGGCATAGGCTGGCTGCTCCACACCGCCTGGGACATCGCCCACCATCTCAAGGGAAATCCGATCCTGCCGTTCCACCACGACTCGTCCCTGGCATGCGCCATCTGCGACCCGGTCATCGCCCTATGGTGCTTCCGCGGAGGACCCGATCTGATCGCACTCGCCCGCCGACGGTTCAGACCCGGCCCGACCGAACCGCAAAAGCAGACTGGATCGCCGAGCGACGCGGAGGTGAATCGATCGCTGGGTTAGCCTGTGCATCGGCTCATCATTGCCGCGGCTTCCGCGCGGCTACGGCGTGCCAGCGAGCCTGCCAATCACGTCGTACACCTGGGGCGGAGCCAACGGGACGGAGGAAAGCCGCGTTTGCACGGGTTCTGTGTTCAGCCCATCGAGCAAGAAGGCGACTTGGCGGCGCCATACATCGGGTGCGATGTCCGCGGCTGCACGAGCGAGCAGTGCGTTTGTGCCGAAGAAGAGCAGGAGGTCCTCGGCGGTGAAGTCCGAGCGGATGGCGCCTGCCGCCTGGGCTCGCTCGATGATCCGTGTCGCGGCGTCCTTCGTCTGACCACAGAGGGCCATCAGGCACACTGCAGCCGGGTAGCGTCCACTCACGATGTCGGCGACCGCAGGGTCGGTGGCCTGCAGTTCGCAGACCTTCTCGATGTAGTAGGCGAACCCTTCCCCCGCCTTCTTGAAGGCTAGGGAATGCTCCGCGGCTTCGCCTAGATGGCCCGCGGCCAGGCCGACAACGACTTCGTCGATGAGTGCCTCGCGGGTACCGAAGAGGTTGTAGAGAGTTCCGTGGCTGACGCCGGCCCGGCGTGCGATTTCCCTCAGGGAGACTTGGAGGCCGCGCTCCTGGTAGAGCTCGGTGGCGGCCGCCCGCAGTTTCTCCGCGTTCCGTTGCGCATCAGCCCGCACCCGATCGTCCCTCCTGATTCTGGCGTTTACGACCTTCACGGTCACCTTCTCCACCAGTCTATCTTGACCGGGTGGTGAAGTTAGGTGCTATGCTCCATCCTTAAGTTGACCATGTGGTCAACTATCTGTTGTGTCTAAGGAGGAGTCCTATGTCCAAAGTGATCGCTGTCTTCGGTGCCGGTACAGGTCTGGGTGTCTCCGTAGCTCGCCGCTTCGGTCGCGAAGGCTTCCGAGTCGCGCTGGTGGCCCGCCGCAAGGACCGACTGGACTCCCTCGTCCGTGTACTCGCCAACGAAGGCATTGAGGCGGTCGCGTTCTCCGCTGATCTGTGCGAGCCCACCGAGGTGCCCGCACTGGTCGAGGCGATCCGTGACCGCTACGGCAGGATCGACGTGGTCGAGTATGGGCCGATCAGCGGCGCCCAGAGCTTCACACCGGCCACCAATCTGGACGCCGCCACGCTGCAGGGCTTGATTCCGCTACTGCTGCTCACCCCGGTCGAATTGGTCCGGGCCGTGCTGCCGGAGTGGACTGAGCGCGGCGAGGGCGCATTCCTGCTGGCTCAGGGCATCTCAGCGGCCAAGCCCATGCCACATCTTAGCGGCCTAGGTCCGGTGATGGCCGCCGCCCGCAACTACCTGTACTCCCTCAACGCTGAGCTGGAAGGCGCCGGTATCTACGTCGGTGCCCTGACTATCGGGTCCCTGATCGCCCGCAGTGAGGTGACCGCCGCCGCCCAGGCCGCCTTCGAGTCGGCCGACGGCCCACAGTTCCCAGTTGTCGATCCGGATGACCTCGCAGAGCACTACTGGAACATGTACATCATGCGCGACCGAGTTGAGCAGTTCCACCCCGAGTTGCTGGCTTAGTGGCCACGGCACAGCGCCCGCGCTGCTGCACAGGAAGCTGAGGCGTAGGCGGCGATCGGGCATGTGGGGCGGGAAAATCGGCACCCGAGTATCAGTTCCTCTCTCGGCCCGCGATCCGGCTCGGACCTAGTGGTAATGGTGACACCGGGCCGATATCCTATGCATATTGTGGGAGGCTGACCATGGACGATGCTCTGCAAATACCGCATCTGAGAGCCACCGCAGACTTGGAACTCCGCCCGTGGTCGTTGTCTGCGGCAGACCTCGAGCTCGTTAGGGAAGCCTCTACCGACGACCTGATTCCTATAACCACGGTGCCGGCGACCTTCTCGCGTGAGGCCGCAACGCGGTTTGTCGAACGCCAGCGGCAACGAGCGACCGATCGAACCGGATACCCGATGGTGATCGTCCGGCGACGGGACAACACACCACTGGGAAGTATCGACCTGTGGTTGAAGGACATCGACGAAGGCCGCGCATCGCTCGGCTACTGGGTGGTCCGCTCTGCCCGCGGCCATGGCGTCGCCGCGCATGCTCTGGCGGCAATGGCTACCTGGGCGCTGGAAGAGCTGCATATCCCACGGCTCCAGCTCTATGTGGAACCTTGGAACCGCGCTTCGATCCGCACTGCGGAGAGAGCCGGTTTCGAATGCGAAGGGCTCCTCAGATCGTGGCAGAAGGTCGGCAATCGACGCCGCGACATGTTCATGTACGCGCGCCTGGCAACGGGAACCCTCGCCGAGGCGGATCAGGTTTGCACCGGTTAGACCACAATGACCGGTTGCCGGCGGTCGCGGGTGATCGTGAACCGATATCACTGCTGGCACAGTGTTCGACAGGCCCCGGCGGGGTACTCGCCTCGTGGTCGACCTCCACGGCCTCGCTGGTAAAATTAGTTAAAATTAGTCGAGATTAAGCTTGATCTGCGTTTGTACGCACAGCCAGTGGATAAATCCGCTCGAAAACATCTGATGAATCACTCACCCTCTCTATGAGAGGACCGTCCGATGGGTTTTGCAGAGATGCGCCGGTTCCGGCGTGATCCGTTGGGTTTCCTCGAGAATCTGCGCCGGACCAGCCCGGTAGAGGTGTTCGGGCTGCCGTGGGGCGGGTGGTGTGTCGGCGATACGGGTCTGGCGCTGACGGTGTTGAGTGACCGCGCTTTCAATGCGGGGAAGTCCGGGTTCTTCGGTTCTATGCTGCCTTCGCGGTCTGCTCAGGTCGATTTCGGCCGCGCGGTGCGCGCGATTCTGCGGACGCATACGCCCGAGTATCGCGAGTCCCTGGCGGCGGCGGTGATCGAAATGCCCTCCGTCACCCGCTGGCCCGCAGCGGGGGTCGAGCTGGTGTATCGGTGCACCGCGGACGTGTTGCTACACCCCGATGGTTCTCCCGAGTTGCGGCAGCTTCTGGAGCGAAATGCACGTGTGGGCGCGCTTCGCCCGGCCCGAATGGCGCAGCGGGCGCGGGCGCAGCTGCTGCGCGCCAAGCTGTCCACCGCGCTGAACGAGCAGATCCGAGACCGGCGCAGCGCCACGGGCCGCACTGCGGAAGCCGAACCACGGGATCTGCTCGATGCCGTGATCGGTGCCTGTCCCGACGGCGTCGCCGATACAACGGTGGCGCAGCTGTATGTGCTGATGTTCCGGTCCATTGTGGGACCGCTAGGCTACTCGCTCGCGTGGTCGGTGCTGCTGGGCAGTCTCCACTCTCCCGGCTCACCATGGCCTTGGCCCGTCGACTGGGTGGTACGTGAGGCCCAGCGGCACCGGCCGGTCTCCTGGATGGTCAGCCGTCCCGTCCCCTATCCCGCCGAGTTCGGGGGGATCGCCTTCCAGACCGGCGACCTGCTGTCCGTCAGCCCCTATCTGCTCCATCACGACAACAAACACTGGACCAGACCAGGGGCATTCCAACCCGACCGCTGGATTCGACCGAGCGAACACGGCCCATTTGTGCCCTTCAGTTCCGGCCCCTTCACCTGCGCCGGCGCCGCGGTCGCCCACGATCTGATCACCGGTGCAGCCACCACCCTCATCGAGAACACCTCTCTGCGCGTCATCGACGGCGGTGATACCCGCCCGATCGTGACCAATGCCGCGACCCCCAGGCCATTTACCCTGCGGCGCACCCCACAAGCCCTGTCCGCGCCAGACCGAGCCCCAGGAAGGAGGTGACATCATGATCAAGGCATTGCGGTTCATCATCACCAACAAGCCGACCCGTACCTGGGACCCCGCTCAATACGGATGATTCTGCTACCGGCTGGATGGCTCGACCAACGCCAACCAGCTCTCGGTCATCGGTGGCGCCCCCGATGACATCGCCCACCGGGGTCTTTGGGTGGATGAAACGTCCCGAGATCCCCAACCTGTATGGCGGGGATTCGGGGACACCATCGTGGTGGGACAAGATCGTCGACTACGTCGAGGGCGAGGTGTGGCCCAACGCCAAAACCGACACCGCATATCGAGCGGTTTTCAGCTGTACTGGCCGGGCACGTTGATCAAAGGCCGAACGATTGATCTGGGTCGTTGCAGTTTGCGGCGTTCACCGCAGAGACTGTTACGATACGAAACGTGTCGTATATAAATAAGGATGAGTTCGACGGGCTACAGCCAGGCGCTCGTCGTGTGGGGCGCCCTCGTGATGATCAACGAGAGATCGAAATCCTCATGGCCGTGAACTCGCTGCTCTCCGAGGTCGGCTACGAAGGTGTCACCTTCGAGGAGGTGGCCCGCCGAGCGGGCGCATCCAAGGCCACTCTCTACAGACGGTGGAAGTCCAAGAGGGACATGGTCGTTGCCGCCCTGAAAGCGGGTCCCGCACGTCGCGACGAGTCAGATGAAGTCAACACTGGAAGCTTGCGCGGTGACCTGCTCGCCCTGTGTCGCCGCCTTGTACAGTCCATGCGCTCTGCAGATGGCCAGACCGCGATGCTGCTGTTCCAAGCGGGCCTCGAAGATCCGGAACTCTGCGAGGAAATCGAACGATCTGTGGGGCCGACCGGGGCCCGGCTACCGAGGACCGTCGTTCAGGCGGCGGTCAGTCGTGGGGAGTTGCCCCAGGGCATCGACCCGTTCCCGTTCGAGGAAGTCGCCGGCGCCGTGATCCTGCTTCGGCGACTCAACGGACTGGAGATCAACGACCTCTACCTCGAAGCCCTCGTCGACACCGTCCTGATCCCCGCACTACACGCCACAACTTCCGCGGAGCAGGCACTTCCCGCGGGCATCTTCTCGGGCCATCCGGCCGCCCAACCGGCCGACACCGTTGCGAAGGACACCCCATGAACCGCTTGACCATCGACGGATTCCGATACCAGACAGTGCCCGGAGACGAAGAAGTCAGCCTCAACGTCGCCGTGGCTGGCACTGGGCCCGCGATCGTCCTCCTCCATGGATTCCCACAAACCCACTACATGTGGCGCCACGTCGCACACGACCTCGCTGCGCAGCACACGGTCATAGTCCCTGACCTGCGCGGGTACGGTCAGAGCGCCAAGCCGGCAGAACAGGGCCCAGAGACCTACTCGAAGAGGACCATGGCCCGAGACATCCTGCGCGTAGCCGAAGCACTCGGCCACGACCGTTTCGGCCTGGTCGGCCACGACCGAGGCGCCCTCGTCGGTGTTCGCGCAGGACTCGACCATCCGGACTCGGTGCAGTTTCTCGGGATCCTCGACGTGCTGCCCACCTTGGACACCTGGAACGTCCTGCACGGCGTAGACGCCAAGGTCGCCTGGCACCTCTACCTCATGGCCCAGCCCGTGGGTCTCCCCGAGAAGATGATCAACGCCGTCGGGACCGAGTTCTTCAGCTCGTTCCTGGATGCGTGGGACACCGATGGTTCAACATTCCGGCCCGAGGTCCGCGAGCACTACATCGGCAGCTCAGTCAATGCAGTGGACTCTATCGTCGCCGACTACCGCGCCACAGCGAGCATCGACCTCGACATGGACCGAGAGGACCGCGACGCAGGCAAGCAACTCACCATGCCCGTCGGAGTCATCTCCCAGGACTGGGGCTCCCAGCTGGGGTTCGACGCCGCGTCGCTCTGGCGGGCATGGGCGCCCGATCTGACGTATGAGCCCATCCAGGCTGGCCACTTCATGGCGGAAGAGAAACCCGCCGAAATCGCCCGCTTCATCCGTGACCTCGCCGCCCGCTCCCACCCCTGACATTAACGCACACGAGGGGGCCAGCCGACTCCGAGAGGGCTGGCCCCTTCTTCATGCCCGAAAGGACACATGACGCACCCCAACGCCGCCCTGACATCCAAGCACCGGCTGATTGTCGCGCGCCTCGTCGTCGACGATGGATGGCCGATCAGTGAAGTCGCCGCCCGATTCCAGGTGTCCTGGCCCACAGTCAAACACTCGGTCGATCGCTACCACGCCGGTGAGTCCATGCAAGACCGTTCCTCACGTCCACGCGCCAGCCCCAACAAGACCCCGCCGGCCACCACGAAGCGCTGCATCAACCTCCGGCTACGGCTACGGCTGCGAGAAGGTCCGGTGCAGCTGGCGTGTCGCTTGGGCGCCTTCGACGGTCCACCGCATCCTGGTCGCGACTGGTCTGAACCGGCTCAGTCACGTCGACCGCGCTACCGGTGAGCCCGTGCGCCGCTACGAGCACCCCTACCCAGGCTCGCTTATCCACGTCGATGTGAAGAAACTCGGGAACATCCCCGACGGCGGAGGCCGGCGCTACGTCGGCCGCCGCCAAGGAGGCAAGAACCGCGCAGCCACACCGGGCAAGTCCAAAACAACCAACGCGGACCGAAGATGGGTCATGCCTTCGTCCACACCGTGATCGATGACTATTCCCGCATCGCCTTTACCGAGGTCCACGACGACGAGACTGCCATCACGGCAGCCAGCGTCCTCGAACGCGCCGTGACCTGGTTCGCTCAGCGTGGTACCGTCGTTGAACGCGAATGGCGCGACCACGTCGACCTGGTCGACCCAGAAGATACGACGTCGCGCCGCCACGACGACGAGTACCACTACCTCGCAGTGACCACCGACCGCCAGCAGCTGTCCGAGACACTGGAGATGATCACGACAGCGTTTCCCGAGGTTTTCGCCGACTGACGGGACCGGATGAGCCGTCGACGCTATCGGCGCTGACGTCTTCCCATCGAGGGTGCGGATCGGGGCCGGCGCGACGGTCGGCGGATGTCGCGGGGGCTGGCGCCGAAGCGGCGTCGGAAGTCGGTGCTGAAGGTGCTCGCCGAGCCGAAGCCGAGTCCGCTGGCGAGACTGCCGATGCTCCAATGTGCGAAGGCGGGGTCCTGTAAGCGCGAGTGCGCGAGTCGCAGGCGTTCTTCCTTGATCAGTTCTCGCGGAGTCATGCCCGCGGCCTGCAGTGCCAGCTGAATCTGGCGCACCGACCAGCCCAGGGCCCGGGCCACACCGGCACCGGTCAGCTCGAGGTCGGAGGCATGGGCGCGGATGTATTGACGGACAGCGGCTTCGATACTGGCGAGGTGGCCGGTTTCGGTCGGATGGTCACCGACGATGTGCATGCAGAGCAACTCGACCAGACGCTCGGCCGCGGCGTCGAACTGTCGCTGGGTGAGTGCACCGCGTTCGGCAACGAGACCGGTCGCCATATCGGCAACCAGACGCCCCAGCCCCGAGGTGAGATCCACCAATCGGGCGGGCTCGGCTCGGTGTCCGAGGCGGTGATCGAGTTCACGGTACGGGATCGCCATGGTGAGCCCTGTGCTGCCGTCGCCGTGACTGAAGGAGAAGGGCCGGTTGATCGTCACCAAGGCGCCGGCTCCGGACGAGATCGGCACCTGATCATTGCCCTGCCGGATCACCGCGGCACCGGCAGTGGGCACGATCAATCGATAGTCGTCGTCGGGGTCCGCCCGGATCTGACCGGCCGTGCGATAGAAGGTCACCGAATCCGCCTGCCAGCCGACGAGTTGATACGTGGCGGTACGGCGGAGCACCGCCCGCCCCCTGAAATCCTGCCTCGAGCGGAACCGGTAGCCGAGGCGCCGACGATGGTATGTCGAGATCAGTTCGCCCCAGAATTCCGTGCGCGCCTCGGCAGCAACGGCACCCGTCGAGGCCGAATCGGCGAGATCGGAATCGGATGTCATCGGCGTTGTCTCCCCCTCGTCGCGTTCCACCGGCTCCGCGGAGGCAGCGTACCGGGCATGCCGGGAGGTCCGTGCACTGCGCTCGGAGGCAATTCTTCTGCGCTCACGCGCAAAACCTGTCCCGCCATCGCTTCTAACGTTTTCGTCTTGACAGCGCGACATCGAGACAATCGAGGAACCTTCATGAATACTGCGTCGAAAGTCGCCGCCCTGTGCGCGGGAGCGGCCGGAATCATCACCGGGACAATGCTTGTGGAGCCCGTCACCGCGGCGGCGGCGTCCTACGGCGACCAGTGCGGTGGGGGGTATCACGTCATCGATCAGCGCGATGTCAAGGGCGGCACTGTATTCCTCGCCTACAACGGAAGCCGCAATTGCGTTGTCACGGTGCGTGACCACCCCGGCGGCAAAGAGAAGATGCGGGCCGAGTTGGCGCTGTCGGGGTGGGACGGCGTGACGGCCATCGATGCCGGCGACTACACCACATATGCCGGACCGGTTTATATGGGGGCCAAGGGCGACTGCATCGACTGGTCCGGAGATATCGGCGACAGCAGCGCGGGCGAAAACAACTCCCACTGCGGGTAGCGCCGCAGCGACCGAAAATTCACCGAGTACGACGAAAGAAGATAGGGAACAACATGTTTCGAAAGATTGTTGTGGCAGCCACTGCAGGTGCACTGATCGTCGCGCCCGTGACAGCGTCGGCCGACACCACAAGTCATGGTACGGCAGAGCGCTCCGCCGCCCAGCAGGTGGCGATCAACACCGGATCCGGGGTAGCCGACACCGTGATCAACGGACTGATAGCCGCGATCTTCGGCCCGAACGACCCATCGACCTGCAAATTCCCGTACTGCTTCTGAGACATCCCAGCTTTTAGATTGTCAAGCCGCTGTCGCAGCGGCTTGACAATGGGCCGCCCAGGCGGTGGTCTCGTTGTAGAGCGTCCGGGTTTTCAAGCAGCCGTGGAGGATGCCGACGAGCCGGTTGGCGACATGCCGCAGTGCGGCACTGTGGTTGAGGCCCCGGGCTCGCTGCTTGTCGTAGTAGGCGCGGGCGCCCGGCGACGCCTTCAGGGCGCAGAACGCCTGCGTGAGCAGCGCATCGACGAGGCGGTCCTGGTGCACGAACCGGGCAACCACGACCTTCGACTTCCCCGACGCACGGGTGATCGGGGACGTCGCGGCGTAGTTCTTCCGCGATTTCGCGGTCGCGTAGCGGGCGTGGTCGTCTCCGAACTCGGCGAGCACCCGGGCCCCGAGAATCATGCCCAGTCCCGGCTGGGACCCGATGATCTCAGCGTCCGGGTGCCGCCCAAAATGGGCCTCGACCTCGCTGTGCAGGGCTTTCACCTGCGCGTCGAGGGTCATCAGCACCGCTATCGTGGCTCTGGTTCCCGCCGCGTAAGCGGCGGTGATCACCGGGGCCCGGCCCAACTGCTCACTACGCAGGACCGCCCGGATCGCTGCGGCTCTCGCGTCGAGGTCACCGCGGCGGCCGGCGCGTTTCAACGCCGCTTTGACCTGGTTGATCGACAGGCGGGCAGCAGTCTGCGGGTCGGGGGCCTTGCCGAGCAGTTCCAGGGAGTCGGGGGCATCAAGGTCGTCGAACGCCTCGATCGCAGCCGGGAAGTACTCCCGCAGAGCGTGTTTGAGTCGCTGAGTATGACGGGTGCGTTCCCAGATCATCGTCTTGTGCATCCGGGCAACTACCTTCACCGCCTGCGCGTCGACGCTGTCACCGGCGACGACCCGCAGTTGGTGGGCGTCGGTGCGAACCATGTCGGCCAGCGAGTGCGCGTCGGCGGCATCGGACTTCGCACCGGACACGCTGCGGCGTTCCCGAAACCTCGCGGCTTGCAGCGGGTTCACCGCGTACACGGTGTAGCCGGCCGCGATCAACGCCGCGACCCAGGGGCCGCGATCGGTTTCGATACCGATCCGTACTTCGGTGTCCTCGTCGTCGCCGAGGTACTCACCGATCATCGCGTGCAACCGGGTGATCCCGGTGATCCCTTCGGGCAGACGGGCTTTGGCGAGCCGTTTCCCGGTCTCGTCCATCAGTTCGACATCGTGATGATCCGATGCCCAGTCGTCACCGACCAGCAGCACCACAGCTCCCCGTTCGTCGTTGTCGGACAACCAGTTCCGGCAGCGCGCGGGAGAATGTCGGCGACCTAATGAATCAGTGCTCACACCGGCCGGCGGTGGGCACGACATCCCATCAGCGATCTCCTCCTCCCGGCGAACCGGCGGGGGCACCATCTCAGATCAGGACTCGAAGTCCAGGCTCCACATGTGCTCACCCGCCGGTCGCTACCACTAGCGAGTCTGCCTGATCCATCGATCACGCGGACCCACTAATACTCATTAGGCTGCACCACAGCAGCACCGCAGCGTTGGATGTGGAGCAGGTCACCGGCGCGCACCGCTTCGAGACCGCGCCGGTGACCTGGTCGAGCTCTATCACCAGCGGTGGGAGATCGAGACCGCCTACCTGGAGCTGAAATCCACGATCCTCGGCGGGCGGGTGCTGTCCCGAGGGCGATGGTGCAGCTGCGCACCCCGAGCTGTCGTCCAGGAGGTCTATGCCCTGCTGGTCGCCTACCACGTCCAAACACCGCGCCAAAGGCAACATCGACCGCAACACCTACAGAACCGAAGTCCAAATCGAGATCCTCGACCACGGTTGACACCCCAGCCACCAACTTAAACTGCGCGGCACCGAGGCATTCACCATCGGGGTTGGATCGTGCTGCCATCCCAGATTCGAATCCCGCCGCAGGGTGGGGCCCGCAGGACGAGTTACCGCGGTCACGGTGTCCTCCTTTCGGCACTAGCGTCGGCAGTCTTCCGTCGTCTCCGTCCGGATCAGGGCGTCCAGCGCGACGGCGCCTTCGCCGCTCGGTTTGATCAACAGCGGGTTGATGTCGAGTTCGCGCAGCGTGCCGTGGTGTTCCAGGGCCAGTCGCTGGACTGCCATGATCGTGTCGGCCAGCGCTTCGACGTCCGCTGGTTTACTGCCACGATAGCCGGTCAGCAACGGGTGGCCGCGCAGCTCTTCGATCATCCGGCGAGCTTCGTCTCGCCCGAACGGCGGGACGCGGATGCTGGTGTCCGCGAACAATTCGATCAGCGTGCCGCCGAGTGCGAGCATGACCGTCGCTCCGAAGACCGGATCGGTGGTGATGCCCAGTGCGGCCTCCACTCCGCCGCTGGCCTGCTCGCACACCAAGACCCCTTCCACAGCACCGGGCGCAAGCTGTTCCGCAGTGGAGGCGAGGCGGCGGTATGCCGAACGAACGGCGTCTTCGGTGTCCAGCCCGGCGACGACCAGCCCGTGCTCACTCTTGTGCGCGATCGCGGCGGAACATGCCTTGAGCACCACCGGGGAGCCAAGATCGAGCCAAGCGTGCACGGCCTCGTCCTCGCTGTGGGCGAGCACGTCGTTGGTCGTCGGGATATCGTAGCGGCGCAGCACCTCCTTGGCGGCGTGTTCTGACAGCACGCCCGCGGGCAGCGGCTCGGATCCGCCGATTGCCAGCGCCTCCGATGCGCGACGGCTGCGGAGATGGCGGTGCCAGTCGATCCAGGAACGCATGGCAAGAGCCGCGTTGTACAGCGAGCGGAAGGTGATGACCTGCTGCGATCCGTACAGCGTGGTGAGCAGCGCCTTCTCGGTGCCGACCGGCGATCCCCAGACGACGCACACCGGTTTGGCGCTGCGTTCGGCCAGCGCCACCAGATCAGCGGCGAGGCGGTCGCTCAACGGCGCGAAAGGCGCGGTGACCACGCACAGCAGCGCACCGATGTTCGGGTCGGCCATGATCGCGTCGAGAATCTTCGGGCCGCGCTCGTCGCCGACCGGGTGCCCGCCGCAGTCGACCGGGTTGTCGACCTTGAGGTAGCCGGGAATCCACTCGCGCAACGCTTCCTGTGTCCGCGGTTCGAGCCGCGGCACCGGAATTCCGGCCTCCGCGCACACGTCCGCCGCATGCGCGGAGGTACCGCCCGAGATGCTGTAGACGGCCACGCCTTCGGCCGCGGGACGGCCGCCACGCAAGAGCATGGTCGCGGTGTCCGCGAGCTGGTCGATGGTGTCGACCCTGGTGATTCCGTGCTGACGGAAGAAACCGTCCGCGACCTGGTCCGAGCCGGCCAGCTTTCCGGTGTGGCTGGTCGCCGCCGCTCGCCCGGTGCTGGAGCGGCCCACCTTCACCACGACCATCGGCGTTTTCTGCTCGATGCAGTGCCGCGCTGCTGTGGCGAGCTTCGCTCCGCTCCGGAATTCCTCGACGTAGGCCGCGATCACCCCGACGGCCGGGTTGTGCGCGAACCAGCTCGCGAAGTCGGCGAACTCCAGATCCGCCTCGTTCCCGGTCGGCGCCCAGTGCGACACCGGAACGTTGTTGTCCTGCACCATGAATACGCCGCGGCCCTGGTGGCCGCTCTGCGAGATCAGGGCGATCGACGGACCCTCGAGGTCGGTGCGGAAGCTCTCGAACGCGTTCAGGTTGGTGTTCGGCCCGAGCAACCGCATACCGCCGTCGTGCGCGGCGCGCACAAGTTCTTCTTGGGCCGCGGCGCCTTCCGCGCCAGTTTCGGCGAACCCCGCGGCGAAGACCACGGCGAACTGGACGCCCAGGTTCGCGGCCGCGCGCAGGGTCTGTGCCGGGTTCGGGGCGAGGGTGATGAGGACGTCGATCGGTCCGGGCAGTTCTTCGACGCCGGAATAGCACGGCGTCCCGGCGACGCTGTCCCGGTTCGGGTTGACCAGGAAGGTCGTGCTGCCCACCCGCTCCGCCCAGTCGAGAAGGAATCGCGTGTTCATCGTCGCGGGCCGTCCGGGGGTGTCCGACGCCCCGACGATGGCCACGGTGCTGGGCCGAAAGAAGCGGCTCAGGTCATGCTGCATGGTCGGTGTCCTTTCTGGACAGCGTGGCGGTCGCGATCAGTTCTTCCAGGTAGCGGGCATCCCACCAGGACAGTTGCAGCTGTTTCGCGCGCCGGAAGTACAGCTGGATGTCTAATTCCGTGGTGAAGCCGGCGCCGCCGAACACTTGCTGCGCCGTCGCGGTGACCCGGCGGAAGACGTCGCAGCAGTACAGCTTGGCCATGGGTGCGGCGGTGCGGATCGGCCGCTGCTCGTCAGCAAGCCATGCGGCCGCGCGCATCAACTGCTCCGCACCGTCCACCTCGGTGACCGCGTCCGCCAGATAATGCGCGATTGACTGGAAAGCGCCGAGCGGTTTACCGAACTGGTGCCGCTGCTTCGCGTAACCGACAGCGAGGCCCAGTGCGGCGCGGGCCCCGCCGACAGCCTGTGCGGCCAGCACAATGATCGCGCGGTGCAGGAGCCGGTCCCAGATCTCCCAGCCACCAGCGAGCACGGTCTCGACCGGTGCACCGTCCAGCTCCAGCCGGTACTGCACATCGGAGGCCAGGCTGGCTTCGCGAACCATGGTGGTCCCAGGCAGCCGTGGATCGACCACGGCGAGCACCACCGAACCAGCCTCTCGCGCGAGCACGATCAGCCGGTCCGCGGTGTTCGCGAAAGTCACGTGACGCTTTTGCCCGTACAACCGGCCGCCGCGAATCTCGGTGCGGATGCCTTGGGGGCCGTACCCGCCGCCCGGTTCGGTCCAGGCCACGCTGAACACCACATCCCCGGACGCCATGCCCGGCAGCCATTGCTGCTTCGTCGAATGGTCCGCCCCGGCGTCGATGGCGCCCGCCGCGAGTACGCTGCTGACGAAGTGCGGGGACGGCAGCAGCGCCCGGCCGAACTCCTCGTAGACGATCGCGGCATCCTGCATCGACATCGCCGCCCCGCCCGATTCGGCCGGAATCGTCATGCCGGTGAGGTCGGCGTTGGCCAGCTTCCTCCATACCGGACGGGAGAAGCCAGTGTCGTCTCGTTCCATTGCGCGCACATGCGCGATGTCTGCCTGTCCGGCGCACAGCTCGCGCACGGTACTCCGCAGCAGTTCTTGCTCCGGCGAGAAATCGAAGTCCATTCCGTACCTCCGTTCACGGGTTCCAGCGGCGGCCGGTCCGGCGCCACGGGTTGTCGGATGCGTCGCGAGGCACCGCGATCCTGGCGTTGCCGCGGGTACTCAGCTCCCCGTCGGTCGACAGGCCGAGTTCGAGAACTGCCCACCCGCAGCCGGTGTGATCGACCTCCGTCGCGGTCACCACGGCGCGCAGCACCATGGTGGTGTCCGGGTACACCGGCGAGATCATCCGGAAGGCAAGCCTGCCGAGCCTCCCCCGTGGTCCCGTCCAGTCAGTGAGATACCGCTCGAACCACGCGGCCTGGTTCGGGGTGTTCATGAAGATGTCGCGGGTTCCGTTGCGTTGCACTGCGAAATGGTGGTCGTGGTGCATCGGCCGCCAATCCCGGCTGGCGAGCGCGCCCAACACGACAGTGGTGGCGGTCACCCGGTATTCGAGCCGCGGGACCTCGGCGCCTATCGAGATGTCGCCGTAGCGGAGCTGGATGTCTGCAGCGGTCACGCCTGCCTCCGATAACCAAAGAACGTGTAGGTCTCCACCCCGGCGAGCACGTCGTCCTGGTTGAGATACTCGACGTCGATCACCCAGAACCGCCCGGTGCCGAGCTTGGTCGTCTTCACCTCGGAAACGGAGCGCACGACCTGCTGTGACGTGATCCGGTCGCCGACGCGCACCGGCTCGTGGAACACCATCTCGTTCTCGGTGACTACTGCCTCGGGCAGGTCGAAATGCCGCTTCAAGTCGAAATGCGCCTGCAGCGCCAGCGTTTCCGGGTCCTCGCCAGGCATCCAGTGGTGCGGGCGGCACCACACGGAAAGCATGGCCGGCGGGGCGATCGGCCCGCCCGCGACCTCGTCCGCGACAGCGTCGTCCCAGAACAGCGGGTTGCCGTTCTCGGTGGCCGCGCAGGTGTTCCAGACATATCCGCGTTCCACCGGGAAACCGGCGGCCCGCCGGTAATGGGGAAGGCCGATCAGCTCGTCCACAGTTGTCATGCCACGACCTTTCTCGAGCGCAACTCCGCGATCTGCGTCCGGCCGTATTCCGCCTCGGCGAGGATCTGGTCGGTGTGGGTGGTTTCCCAGTCCGGTAACGCGGCCGGCGGGCTGCCGCTGCCCGCGAGGGTGGGGGCCAGCTGCCGGATCTCGCCGCGGGTCGGATGCCGCGCGGTGCCGACAAGTCCGTGCGAGGCGGCGTCCTCCGCGGCTTCGGCGGCCGTCAGCACCGGCGCGACACAGGTGTCCGCCGGAGCCAGGCGCGTCACCCATTCGTCCCGCGAGCGGGTGGCGAACACCGCGCTCAGGTCGGCGCGGATCCGCTGTTGTACGGCACTGTCGGTCTGCCGGTCGATCCACTGGTCGAGGCCGACCTCCCGGCACAGGTTCGCCCAGAACCCGCGCTCGATCGCGGCGACGCTCAGCCACTTCCCGTCGCTTGCCTGGTAGCAGCCGTAGCAGGCGTAGGCGCCGGTCAGGATGCCGTGCCCGGGGCCGGGTTCGGTGCCAGTAGCCAGATACTCGTCGACCGCCAGGCCCATCATCGCCAGCGTGCCGCCGACGATCGACACGTCGAGGTAAGTCCCAGTACCGGTTTCCCCTCGGGCCACCAGCGCGGCGAGGACGGCCATCACGGCGTGCATGCCGCCGCCCGCACTGTCGGCCACTGTCGCGCCGGGCAGCGGCGGGCCGCCCGCTCGGTTCGGCTCGGTGCAGGCCAGAAACCCGCTCGCGGCTACGTAATTCAGGTCATGTCCGGCCCAGCTCGACCGTTCGTCCGCCTGCCCGTAGCCGGTGGTCGAGCAGTACACCAGGCGCGGGTTCTGCTGGCACAGCGAGGCGTAGCCGACGCCGAGCCGGTCGGCCACGCCCGGGCGGAAGCTCTCCAGCAGGACGTCCGCCCGCCGACCGAGCGTGCTGACCACCCCCGCTCCGTCGCGGTGTCCCAGGTCAACGCACATCCGGCGCATGCCGCGATGCGCCGCGTACGCATGGAAGACCGGTACCGTGCGGTCGTGGCCTGGAGGCGGGCCGATCTCGATCACCTCGGCGCCGTAGTCCGCCAGCAACCGGGCCGCCCGGGCGGCCGGTCCGACGCTGGCCAGGCTGAGCACCAGGCTGCTGTGCAGGGGCCCGCCCATCAGAAGCTCCTCGGCAGGCCGAGCTTCCGGCGCGCGATGATGTTCTTCTGCACCTCCGAGGTGCCGCCGCCGATCGTGTCCAGCACGGTGTAGCGGTAGGTCGACTCGGCACGGCCGGACATCGGAGCCTCGGCGGTGTGCACTCGCAGCTGGGTGCCCGGCGCGCCGATGTCCATAGAGGCGTCGGCGAGCCGTTTCGAGAATTCCGTCGCGTACAGCTTGTACTCGGACGCCTCGGTCGTCGGCGGCGGGCCGTCCTTCGCCGAGGCCGCGACCACCCGCAAGCCGAGCAAGCGAGCAACCTCTGCTTCGGTCTCCAGCCAGGCGATGTGCCGGCGCACCACCGGGTCGGCCGCCAGCGGCCGACTGTCCACTTCGGCCGTCCGGACGTACTCGCGCAGCACGTCGCAGCGCTGACGCAGCGGAGAGAACGCGAACATGGTGAAGCGTTCCAGGTCCAGCGCCTGCGAAATGTACTGGAACCCGCGGCCGACCTCGCCGACGACATACTCGTCGGAGACCAGCACGTCGTCGAAGAAGACGTCGTTGGTACGCTCGTCCCCCATCGTTCGGATCTCCCGGACGGTGATCCCCGGATGGTCCAGCGGCACCAGGAACAGCGTGATCCCGTGGTGTTTCGGCGCTTCCGGGTCAGTGCGGGCACCAACCCAGTACCACTCCGCGAAATGCGCCGAGGTGGTCCACGTCTTCTGCCCGTTCAGCACCCAGCCGCCCGCCGACCGGGTCGCGCGCAGCCGCATGGAGGCTGCGTCCGAACCGGCCTCCGGCTCGGAATAGCCGATGGCGAATTCGACCTCGTTGCGGAGGATTTTGGGCAGGAATTCCTCTTTCAGCCGGATGCTGCCGTGCGCGAGCAGGGTTTTCGCGATGATGCCCACGCCTTTGCCGATCTGCGGGCCGCCGCGCGCGGCGAGCGCCTCGTTGAGGAGGTAGTCGTAGGTTCCGTCGGCTTCCTGCCCACCCCACTCCCGCGGCCAGGTCATGCCCAGCCACTGCCGGTCCCCCACTCGGCGCATGAATTCCCGCCGCTTCGGGGTGTCCACGACTTGGGCCATGTTCTCCCGGCTGACGTCGAAGACCTCCGGATCGTCGTGCTCGTCGAGGAACCGCTCCACCTCCTCGAGAAACGCGTAGTGCTCAGGCGCGAAATCGAGATTCATCACTTCTCCTGTTTATTTTTCCTGGCTGCGCAGTCCGTCGATCAGGACCGCCCGAAGGGCCGGCGCACTGCGCGGGCTGCGCTGGTCGAGAATCCCGTCGCGAAACCCGCGCTCCACCAGACCGGTGATGGACGTGTAAACGATCCAGATCGCGTCCGAAGCAGGCACATCCCGGCGAACCGCTCCGGCCTGGATGCCCTGGTTCAGCACCGTGCGCCAGTGCTTGGTGCACGTCCGGCCGATTTCGAGCACCTCGGCGAACCTGGGGTCGTCCCGGAACAGTCGGATGTCGCGCGCCAGCGTCAGGTGCTCGTAGGGCGCGGCCAGCGCGACTTCGACAGCGCAGGCGACCATCTCGGAAAGGCGCTCCAGCGCATCCCCGTCCCGCTCAGCGATCGCGCCGAGCTTCGGCGCCAGCTCGGCGAAATACCGGTCGCCAATGGCTACCAGCATGTCGTCCTTTCCCGGGAAATGGTTGTACAGCGATGCCGCTCGCATTCCGACCTGCTCGGCGATGTCCCGCATCGAAGCGCCGTGGAAACCGTGTGCCGCGAACAGTCGGGCGGCTGCGTCCAGCACCCTTTCCCGGGAAGTTTCCGGAGCGCGTTCACCGGTAGTGCGTGTCATTGGGGGCCTTTCGCTGGGTGTTCAGTGGGCACCGCCGGCGCAGGGTGGTTCGGCTGGGGCAAGCCCGTCTGCTTCTCGATCACGAACATCATCGCCACTGCCGCCAGCAACGGGCCCGCGGCCAGGGTTGCGAAAGCGAGGTAGAACGAGCCGCTGGCCTGGAACACGAGGCCGAGCACGGTCGGCACGATCATGGTGCCCATCTGCCAGACCGCGTTCAGGAGACCGACGGCCGAGCCCGCGAGCTGTGGACCGGCGAACTTCGCGACCATTGAGCCGAGCAACGGCACATAGGTGTACAAGGTGAAGCCCAGCGCGACCCCGAACCACAGGAAATCCGAATAGCTGGACCCGGTGCCGAACAGCAGCAGGACAACCCCGAGTGCGGCGAGGATCAGCGCCGTCGGGGTCCGCCGTCCCCAGCCTCGCAGGTCGATCAGTACCCCGAGCAGCGGTTTGGTCGTCAGCGACACCATGGAAGCCAGCACCAGCACGAAGCCGGCGTCGGCCGGTGCGATCCCCACGCCTTTGATCATCAAGGTGTTCGCCCAGGTGGCGAACCCGCCGGTGGCCCAGAACGCGAGAAAGCCGACCACCGCGAGCAGGAGCAGGTTGCGGTTACCGAGCAGCGGACGCACCGCGAGCCGGGCTTGCCGCTCCGCGCCGGCACGCGGTTCGTGCTGGTCGGGCACGCGCAGGAACACGAGGCACAGCACGCCGAGCCCGATGGTGATGGCGCCGAAGAGCCGGTAGGACGTCGGCCAGCCCGACGACGCGATCAGGTGCGGCACGACGCTGTTGGCGACGGCGATTCCGACCGTGCCGCCGGTCGTGAACAGACCGGCCGCCAAACTGCTGCGCTCCGGGGTGAACCACAAGGAAATGAACTTGAACCCGGCACTGAAATCGACGCCGGCGGCCAACCCGAGGCAGCCCTGGATCGCCAGCCCCATCGGAATCGAGTTCGTCGATCCGAACAGTACGGTCAGCCCGCCCGCGAACATCGCGCTGACCCCCAGCACGGAGCGGCCGCCGAGCCAGTCCAGCAGGACGCCGCCGATCGCGTTGGACAGGATGTGCCCGATGAAATACGTCGAGGCGAACACTCCGAGCGCGGCCAGCGGAACGCCGAGCGACTCACCGATCGGCAGTGCGGCCGGACCCCAGCTCGCCCGGTCGACGGAGGTCATGACGAAGACCGACCAACATAGAAACAGAACTACCCATCTGTACCGGGAACCGTTCATGACAGCACTCACCGTGCCTTTCGCTGTCCCGCCAGCTCCCCCAGCATCTCCCTTGACGCTAACTAACGATCGTTAGTAGGCTAACCACATTGAACCGACGGTTTCAATACCCGACCGCAAACTCCGTGAAATCCTTCGACACCCGCCTAGGAGGCAGGACGTGACCGAACACATCAGCGGCCCGCTCGCCGGAGTGCGGGTGGTGGAAAGCTCGCTGCTGCTGCCCGCCGCGCTCGGCATGACGCTCGCCGAACTCGGCGCGGACGTCATCAAAGTGGAACCGCCCGGCGGGGATTACGGCCGCACCATGACGTGGCCGTTGATCGATGGGGTGTCCCTGATGCACCGGCACGTCAACCGCGGCAAGCGCAGCATCGAGATCGATCTGCGCACCGACGAAGGAGCGGCGCTCTACCTCGACCTGGTCGCGAAATCCGACGTGGTCATCGAAGCCATGCGCCCTGGCGCGCTGGCCCGGCGAGGTATCACCGTGGAACGGATGCGCGAGCGGAATCCCGCGCTCGTCGTCTGCAGCCTCACCGGCTGGGGAATGACCGGTCCGTACCGCGACATTCCGGCACACGGAGTCGGTTTCGACGCCTGGGCGGGGCTTGCCGAACCGACGGTCGACCAGGACGGGCTCCCGAGCATGCCCGCTTCCCCAGTGATCGGCGTCCAAGTGGCCCCGATCTGGGGCGCGCTGGCGGTGTGCGCCGCGCTGCTCCGGGCTCGCGACTCCGGCCGCGGCGCGCACATCGACCTTGCGCAAAGCGACGTTGCGGCCGCCACGAACTGGTTCACCATCGAAAGCTCGCGCGCCTATCGCCGAGCCGCGGGCGCCGTGACCGGAAACCCCGTGGACGACGGCGAACCGCGCCCCCCCGGCATGGCCGGGATGGCCGGAGCGGTGCGTTACCAGTACTACCGCACCAGCGACGGGCATGCGCTGCTGATGGCTTCCGAACGGGAGTTCTGGCGGAACTTCTGCCTGGCTGCGGGCAGATCCGACCTGTACGACGCCTATCCGGGTCACCACCACGCCGATCACGCCCGCGGCAACCACACCCTGCGCCGCGAACTCGCCGAGGTGTTCGCCACCCGCACCACGTCCGAGTGGGTCGAACTCGGCGCCAAGGCGAACTGCCCGATCGCCGCAGTGCACGACGCCACCACCCTCGGCAACGATCCGCAGTTCACCCACCGCCTTCCGTGGCTGCCCGCCGCCGAGCACGGTGCGGACCTGATCCCCAACCCGATCCGGCTCGTCGACGAGCCACCGCCGCTGCCGAGCGCAGCGCCTGCCTCGGGCGAGCACACAGACGACGTGCTCCGCTCGGTGCTCGGCTATGGAACCGAAGAGATCAGCGCACTGCGGAAAAACGGCGCATTCGGTCCGTCCACCGTTCGTGCAGCGAAATAGCTGAACCGGAACCACTCCTTGATTGCGCTGTCAGCGTTCGCCCGCGATGTCGCCCGAGAGGATTGGTCTGAATAAAAAAATTCTGGCTCTGGTGGTGACGCGGGTTGTGTCCGGTTGAGGTGGGTACTGCGCCGTGGCGGCGGTAATCCTCGGTTCCCGCTAGGTCCCACTCCTGGGCAGAACGATCCCTCATCCCAAGTGCGCGAACGTTTCTTGGATTATCAGCGGCCTCAAATCCGTGACGGTTCAACCACCGTCCGCTGCGTCGGGTGCCGTAGGCTCGAGCATACGAAACACCATGAGGAGCTGACCGTGACGGTATCCAATCCCGACGCGCATCCCCGAATCACCGCCGAAGAGTTCCTGGCCACCGAGCCCGACGCCTTCAGCGCCACATTCGGCGACGTCGAGATCGTCGACGGCACTGTAGTGCGACTGATGGCCCAGAGCGAGGCACACAGCCGCGTCGTGCGCCGACTGGGGGCCGCACTGGAAGATGCTCGCGATCCCGCGGGCCCGTGCCTGCGGGTCGTATCCGATGTCGCCGTCCGTTTCGCCGACACAGACGATCGCCGAACCGACCACCGGCTCAACGTCCGCTACCCCGACATCTTCGTCCGCGATTGCGAACCATATGACGTCAACACCGTCCGCGACCACATCGCCCTCATCGTCGAAGTGGTCTCCAAGAGCACTGTCGACACAGACACCAGCGAGAAACACACGCTCTACGCGCGCACCGGAATACCCGCCTATTTGATCGTCCACTTCGATAAGAGCTGGGAAACCATCGACCGTATCGAGGAGTACCGCCTCGACTGGTCCGGACTGCGCTACATGCCCCACAAAGTCCACCGCACCGCCCTGGTCCTCGACACACCGGTCACACTCGCGATCACCTTCGACGCCCTCCACCGCCCCTGACAGTCAGCCACAGGCAGAACCCGGCGACCGCCGCGCTCAGCCGTTGCGTAGAACATCGCTGCCAACGCCTTCGTCACAGACAGACGCGGCACCGCTCGATTTCTACAGCCCGTCGAAAATGAGGCGGGACACTGTCGAACCTTCTGCTGGGAGGAGCACGGCTCCCCCGAGTAGAAGGTTCCTCGACTCGACGCCCTGCAACGTCGGCTCCGGGCCGCCTTCGTTCCATTCAGCGTCCTCGCCGGGTTCGCGGATCGCCACGCAGCCGCTGCGTTGCCGTATTCGACCGGCTCTGTGATGATGACGCCGGGGCGGCGATCGACCCCTCAACCGTCGATAACCAGCAGTTTTTCCGCCCGCAACGCGTGTGCGTAGTGGTCGCATCCCCCTCCGGACACAGGCAGTACGCCAACACGTGGCAGTGGGTTCGTTTCGGCCACAACCATGTGGTCATCGTGGTTGTAGGTTAGTTTCAGCCCCAGTTCTCGGTAAACTTCCAGCTTGTCGCCGGGGTCGGCAGCCCGCAGAATCGCCAGGATTCCACCCAGTGTGTCCACTAGTTGACGGATTTCGTCACGGCTCATTCGTTGAGCGGGAACGGCGCGACTAACCGAAAACATGCGCGCTGACGCACTCACGCATTTGCGTGAGCTGGCGAGCGAACACAACCTCACACTGCTCACCGCCACCAAGAACGCCGAACTCAGCGAAGCCGCCGTGCTCGCCGAACTCATCGCATCACCAGCCCACCCTCATCAACGCTGAGACCAGCGGCTGCGATATCGGCGCATGCTGGAGACGCATCCGGCGATCGCGTTTGCTATTCGCCGTCACGGGCAGCAGGCGTCGAGAGGAGTACAAATGGCAACCGATGACCTCCATGAGGGCGACCTACAGAACGTCGCACGAAAGTTGATCCGTTCCCATCTCGTTTCGGGGGTGATGCGGCCTGGGGAGGAGATCGCGCTGCGGATCGACCAGACCTTGACCCACGACGCGACCGGCACCCTGGTGATGCAGGAACTCGAAGCGCTCAGCCTCGACCGCGTCCGTACCGACCTCAGCGCGCAATATGTCGATCACAACCTGCTGCAGACCGATGACAAGAACGCCCAGGACCACGAGTTTTTGCTGTCCGCGTGCCGCCGCTATGGTCTGTGGTTCTCAAAACCGGGCAACGGCGTCTCTCATCCGACGCACATGCAGCGTTTCGGTAAACCTGGTTTGTCCATGGTCGGCTCCGACTCGCACACGCCCGCGGGTGGCGCGCTGGGCATGCTTGCGATCGGCGTCGGCGGGCTCGAGGTGGCGCTCGCGATCGCCGGCGAGCCGCTGTACATCAGGATGCCGCAAATCTGGGGTGTCGAGCTGACCGGTCAACTGCCGCAATGGTGTTCAGCCAAAGATGTGATCCTGGAAATGCTGCGCAGGCACGGGGTCAGGGGCGGGCTCGATCGGATCATCGAATACCACGGACCCGGACTGGCGATGTTGACGGCGATGGATCGGCACGTGATCGCGAACATGGGCGCCGAACTCGGCGCGACCACCACCGTATTCCCCGCCGACCGTGCGGTGTTGGAGTTTCTACGGTCCGAAGACCGCGAGGACGACTACACCGAACTGCTCGCCGACGATGGCGCAACCTACGACGTTCACGAACAGATCGACCTGTCGATCATCGAACCGCTCATCGCGAAACCATCCTCGCCCGACAATGTGACGCCGGTCCGCCAGGTCGCCGGAGAGCCCATCTCCCAGGTCGTCATCGGGTCGTCGGCGAATCCTGGGTTACGGGATTTCGCGATGGCCGCGGCGATGGTCGCCGGGCATCAGACCCACAGTGACGTCAGCTTCGACATCAACCCGTCATCGCGGGAGATCTTCGAAGATCTGACAAGAATGGGCGCGACATTCGAACTGATCCGATCCGGGGCCCGTATCCACCAGTCCGGCTGTATGGGTTGCATCGGGATGGGACAGGCCCCCGAGTTGACCTACCCAGCACTGGGTCTGCCTATGCACGCCTCAGTGAACACCGCGATGCTGGTGGCACCACTGCCCGAGCAGGAAGCTCACGAGGTGGCTTTGGTCAAGGGGCCGAACATCTCCGCGCTACCGGACTTCGATCCGTTACCGGACGTCATCGAAGCCCCGATACTGCTCGCAGTGGGAGACAACATCTCCACCGACGATATTTCCCCCGCGGGGGCGCGAGCGCTGCCTTTCCGTTCGAATATTCCGAAACTGGCCGAGTTCACCTTCACTCGCATCGACCCGACCTATCCTGCAAGGGCCGCCGAGATCGCTGATACCACAGAGCATTTCATCGTCGGTGGTGACAACTACGGGCAAGGCTCATCCCGCGAACGCACCGAGATACCTGGGCTTGCGGGCTGTCATTACCAAGTCGTTCGCACGGATCCACTGGCAGAACCTGGCGAACTTCGGCGCTGAAGTCGTAGTCGGAGACTTGACCGACCCGCGAGACGTGGTCGGTGCGATGACCGGCGCCGATCGCATGTTCTTTTCGATGGGTGTCTCGCCGGACTACCTGACGGCCACTGCCGTGGTCTGCGACGCCGCACTGGAATACGGCCGGCTCGAGGTGGTCGTGAACATGTCCCAGATGACCGTCTCCCAGATGACGCTGACCAGCGAGGGAGAGTCTCATCAACAGCGGCTGCACTATCTCGCCGAGCACGTCTTGAACTGGTCGGGGATACCGGTCGTGCACATCAGACCCACGGCGTTTCTGGATAATCCGCTGTTCACGTCGTTTGCTACGGAGTCGCTGCGAGAACGAAACCTGTTGGTCCTGCCCTTCGGATCCGGGCGAACCTCACCGATTGCCACCAGCGACGTGTCCCGCACAGTTGTAGCGGTGCTCGTGGACCCGGCCCAACGCATCGGTGACATCTACGAATTGACCGGCCCCGCGTGCCTGGACATCGATGGACTTGCCGCCGAGTACACCCTTGGTCTGCGTCGGCCGATACGCGGTACCGACATTCCGCATGAAATCTGGGTCCGGGAGGTCCTCGAGCCGCTGGCCCTGCCCGCGCATGTGAAGCAACACCTGGCCACAATGGCGCTGTTACACCGCGCTGGACGCTACGACCGAGCGACCGATGACGTCGAAAGGATCACGGGGCAGCGGCCTGCAACGGTTGGTCAATACATCACCGAACACCCCGAACTGTTCTGCTAAGTCTCGATCCACGGACCTGAAAACCGTTTACGAGTTCAGCGGCTCCCGGTTTCGAATAGAGAGAAAGCCTGTCATGGCGCGCTCTGTTCCACAGATCCCCATCGCACTGACCTCACTGCTGCTCAATCGCGGAACCGCCTTCAGTCCTGATGAGCGACACCGGCTCGGGCTGATCGGGCGGCTTCCCTCGGCGATCCTTCCCCTGCAGGACCAAGCGGAACGGCTGTGGCAGCAGTTGCAGGAATTGCCTATAAATTCGAAGTGCACGGCGGCCTGGACGGGATCGTCGCGGCAGCGGCAACACTGCGCGGCTTGGCCGTGACCCTGATGAAGATCGCCGACGACATCCGCTGGCTGGCATCCGGACCGCGCACCGGCATCGGCGAGTTGACGCTGCCGGCCAACGAACCGGGCAGCTCGATCATGCCCGGCAAGGTCAACCCCGCCCAGCGCGAAGCCATGGTGATGGTCTGCATCCAAGTCATCGGCGAGGACTGCGCCATCGCGCACAACGCCGACCGCACCGGGCTCCCCCTTTGCGAATCGTCCCTCGACTCCGGTTTCATCAGCGCTGAAGACTTCGATGCAGTCGTCAACCCTGCCACGATGATCGGCCCGTTCTAGCCACTCCGGGACGCCCCCGTTCGCGCCGACCGGCGGAAGACGAGAAACGGAGTCCAGTCATGCGGAAACAGCAGTACGGCGACTATCAGTTCGAGATCTATCTCGACGGCCGACTGCCAAGGTACCCGGTCGATTTCGACTCCCTATCGGCTCGCCCTGTGGGATGCCGGAAGCATCGATAGGAGCGGACTGTGGAGGCGGGTCGGGTCATTGCGTCGTGCCGTGCTGGTGTCGAAGCAGGCCGTCGGCGACGGTCCAGGTCGATCCGTCGGTATCGACGCCGGTCAGTCCGTTCAGGTATGCGGTTCCGACCAACGCGAGGGCGGCGGGATCCGCGATCTCTGCGGGGACGAGCGTGTCGCGGGGGGTCCACGTTGTCGACCACAGCAGGCGTCGGGTCATCTGGGCCCAGCCCAGTCGTGGCCCGGTCATGACCCACAGATCTGGTGTGGTGGCGGTGAACCGGCGGGCTTGCCGCAGCCACGATGCCGCGGTTTCGGGCCAGGTGACGTGGTCGGCGATGTGCCTGCCGCCGCGTTCCCACTCGGCCGCGACCGCGGCCATGGTCGTGATCGCGGCCGGGTTGCGGCCCGATCCCAGGGTCAGGGTGTGGGCGCCGCGGGCGCGGGCCACCGCGATTATCGCGGCGATCTCGACATCGGTGGCGGCGACGTCGTCGGCGGTGCGTGGTGCGCGGTGCAGGAGAGGGCTTTCGGGCAGTACGGTCACCGTTTGCGTTTCTTCCAGGTTCGGTACCTGTCGGGGCAGCAGACCGCGCAGGGCCGGTATCCGGCGGCGACCGCTGTGTTTTCGTCGGCGAAGAACACCCGGTACTTCACGTAGCCGCCGGCCGCGATCGCGCGCAGCGCCGAACGACAGTCCAGGCGTCCGTAGATCTTGCTGCGCCGGTGCCCGCCCCACCGTCCTGCGGTTTCGGATCTGTACGGGTGTCCTTCGGCGTCGAGCAGCAGGTAGGTGCGGGCCGGCCGTTCAGGCGGCATCGTGGAACACCAGTGCCAGGGTGCGGCGGTGGCCGGAGCGGATCGTGGATACGCCGTGGCGGACCGGTGCCGCCGACCAGCCGCGCGTCGATTTCACCGGTCGGTCTCGGGTGGTGAACACGAACCCGTCGCCGCGGGGGATCAGGGTCGCGGTGCCCTTGGATTGGGCGCGGGGGCGCTGTTCGACAAGTAGGAACTCCCCGCCAGTGTGGTCGAGACCGGGTTGGTCGAGATTGATCACGACCTGCAGTGGAAACACCAGCTCCCCGTAGAGGTCTCGGTGCAGTGCGTTCCAGTCGCCCTGTTCGTAGCGCAGCAGGATCGCTGTCGACTTGCGCTGCCCGGCCTCGTGGCACATCGCCAACCACTCGTCGAGGGTGTCCGGCCACGGCGCGGGTCGCCTCAATCGCGCCCACCACTGGCGGGCGATCGGCAGCAAGCGTGGGTACAGGGCCTGCTCGAGTTGCTCGACCGGTTCGGGGTAGGGGGCGACGAAGTATCGGTATTCGCCGGACCCGAATCGGTGCCGGTTCATGTCGACGGTGCTGCGGAACAATCCGGGCCGGTCGTAGAGGTCGGCGATCGCGGCGGTCTCCTCGTCGGTGAGGAGACCGGGCAGCGGTGCGCCACCGAATTCGTCGATGTCGGTGGTGACCGCCTCCCAGTCCACTCGACCGACACGCTCGGTCCATCGAGTGGAAGCCGGTGCGGTCGTATCAGCGGTCATGCGGCGGCCTCCAGGTCCAGCAGAAGATGCTTGGCGTCAGCGCCGCCGACGTAGCCACCGAGACTGCCGTCAGCGCGCAGCACCCGGTGGCACGGCACGATCACCGGCAGCGGGTTGGTTGCACACGCGGTGCCGACCGCCCGGACGGCTTTCGGGTTACCGACCAGCTGCGCGATCTGGGCGTAGCTGCGGGTCTGTCCGTAACCGATCTCCGGTAGATGTTTCTGCACCACCTGCCGGAACCCGTGCGATAGCGACAGATCCAGCGACACCCCGAAGGACTTCCGCCGGTGGGCGAAGTACTCGTCGAGTTCCCGCACCACCTCGTCCAGGCGGCGCGGTGCGTGCAGGATCCGGGGACTGATCCTGCGGGCGAGAGTGTCGAGGACCTGGTCATGGTCCTCGCGGGCATAGGCCACCCGGACAAGGCCCTTGGTCGTGGCAGCAAGCAGCAACCGGCCCACCGGAGTGTCCATGGTCGTGTAGGCCACATCGACGAGGTCGGCCTGCTCGGCCTTGCGTTCCAGCAGTGTGTGCAGCCGAGCCAGAGTGGTCTCGTCCACGGGCGCCGACAGAGCGGCGATCACATCATCGTCGCGGTGCATCTCGTTCATCGTGTCTCTCCTTTCAGAGTCGCGCCCGGGTAGGTTCTGCGCAGACTCTTCACACCGTCGGCCGCGGCGCGTCGCGCCGCGTCGGTGGTGCCGCCGAGGATCTGCGCGATCTCGGCGTAGGGCAGGCCGGCGACATAGTGGTAGGCGATGCTCTGACGCTGCTTGTCCGGCAGCCCGGCTACTGCCGTCCATACACCGGCGTCATCGGAACCGACCACGCCGTTGCCGGCCGGCTTCTCGGGCATCTCCTGCACTGGCAGCGGGTTACGCGCGGCCGCACGGACCACGTCGATCGCTTTGCGGTGGGCGATGGTCACCAGCCACGCCTCCACATTCGCTGACTCCGGCAGTTCCGGGTAGGCGCGCATCGCGGACAGGAAGGTTTCCGACCAAGCGTCCTCGGCGTCGTGGACCCCGAGGACGACCCGGCAGACCCGCAGCACGGTGGGCCCGTAGTCGGTCACTATCTTCTCGAACGGTGGCTTCACGGTCAGAACAGCCTTCCCGCGCTGACCGCGTCCTCGAGTTCGAGTTCGAGTTCGAGTAGCGTGCGTTTGCGATCGAGTCCGCCCGCGTATCCGGTCAGCGATCCGGTCGCCCCGATCACCCGGTGGCATGGGATGAAAATACACAGCGGGTTGGCTCCTACGGCCTGTCCGACTCGATAGGCCGCTGAACGGTCACCCAGGCGCTGCGCGATCTGTCCGTAAGTGGTGGTCGCACCGAACGGGATGGTACTGACCTGTTCCCACACCTGCTGCTGGAATTCGTCACCTGTAGGGGACAGCGGCAGATCGAAACTGTGGCGCTGTCCGAGAAGATACTCGAGCAACTGGCCGACGGCCTCTCCCAGGACAATGTCGTCGACGAAGGACACCGACGGCCCGAACAGCTCCTGAGCCGGACGCCGGATGTGGTGCCGGAAGTACAGTCCGGTTACCTCCGCGTCGGCCGCGACGATCGTGACAGGGCCGAGCGCCGCGGTGTCGATCACCGTGTGCCGAGTACTCACCTGCTTCCCCTTTCTCTCGCTCTCACCAGGCAAACGTTCACCGGACGCCGAACGTGAGATACCTATCCCAGCCGGCTCCTGCTCGCGGATCCCCAGCCGACTGCCAGGACACTCGGCTGGCCGATCGCGCCTATGATTCCGCCGGCGAACGCCTGCCCGACGATTCGGCACCGCTGATTCGGTGTGCCGTGCCGCTGCCGCAGCCGCGGAGGAAGGGGGTCGCCACGGTCGACGTGGTCGTCGACCGTCAGGGACCGGCCCAGTGGGGGCGGTCCCTGACGATCGATGCTGTACTGATGACCGTGTCAGGCGGTCGGAATGATTCCGAGCTGCTGCAGCACCGCGACGCCGTCGTCAAGGCCGAGTTCTTCGACAATGAGACCGTTCTGGACCTTGAGCACCGACGTGCCGGTGAAGCGCATCGTCTTACCGGACGCTGCGGGGACCGAGCCGATCGGCAGGTCGTCGAACACGATCGGGCCGGTGTGGGTACCGCCGCCCTCCCACTGGCCGACGACGTAGTCACCTTCGGCGATGAGGTCCGCGGTGCCCCAGAAGTTCAGGTCCGGGAAGGCGGTGCGGAACTTGGTGGCGAATTCGCGCACCGCGTCGCGCCCACGCATGGGCTGGTGCAGCGAGTACTCGAAACGAATGTCCGGCGCGGCGAGTACGTCGATGATCTCGGGATTGAACGGGTTGCCCCAGAACTCGGTGAACCAGCGGCCGACTATCTCCTTGTTCTTCTCGAGCGACATGTATTCGTCCTTTCTGTGATCGGGGTGCCACCGGACCGCCTTCTGGCGCAGTGACACCTTGTAGACGCTGGGACGAATCAAACGTGAGATCCCTGCTGCCAGAATCTTTTCGGGCGCAGACCGAGAGCCTCTAGCGCTGCCCGAAGTCATGCAGGCCAGATTCCGGAACTGCCTCGTCGATGCGATCTCAGGAGGTGGGTGTCGATGATCCCGATCGCTTCCATGAGCGCGTACATGGTGGTCGGCCCGACGAAGGCGAATCCGCGGCGCCGCAGCTCCTTGGACAGAGCGATCGACTCGGCGGAGGTGGTGGGGATCTCGGCGAAGGTCCGTGGCCGCGGCGTGCTGTCGGGCCGGAACGACCACACCAGTTCGGCGACACCGATATCGTCACGCAGCTCGACGGTGGCGCGGGCGTTGGCTATGGTCGCGGTGATCTTGCGCCGGTTCCGCACGATACCTGTGTCCGCCATGAGACGTTCGATATCGACGTCGGTGTAGCCAGCGACGGCATCAGGGTCGAAGTTGTCGAACGCGGCCCGGAAAGCGGGGCGCTTGCGCAGGATCGTCGCCCAGGACAGGCCGGCCTGGAACCCCTCGAGACAGATCCTCTCGTACACGCCGTGTTCGTCGGTGACGGGCATACCCCATTCGATGTCGTAGTAGCCGCGCAGCAGCGGGTCGCCGGCGGCCCATGCGGGCCGGGCGAGCCCGTCCTCCCCGATAACGACACCGTCGCCGGTGTCGTTGCGGTCGTGACCCATGCGGCTATCCCTCGAGTCCGGTCATACGCATCGTGATGTTGATGCGGCCTTGGTCGAGACCGCACCCCTCGGGAGCGCTGTGCCCGTGGACTTTCGTGACGCCGTGGTAGGCCAGCCTACTGGGGCCGCCGAAGACGAACAGGTCACCCGAGCCCAGCAGCAGGTCGGTGTAGGGCTTGCCGCGGGTGGTGGTGTTGCCGAACCGGAAGATGCAACTGTCGCCGACCGACAGCGACACCACCGGCGCGAGGCAGGATTCGTCCTTGTCCTGATGTATGCCCAGCCGTGCTGCCGCGTCGTAGTAGTTCACCAGGGCGGTGTCCGGGGTGTAGGCATCGACGACGGCCGGATCGTACCCGGCTTCACGGAGCGCGTATCGTCCCAGGCGAACCATCCAGTCCGGGAACCCGAGCACGTGGGCGCCGTTCACGTCACCAGCTTCGCGCGTGTATTTGTAGGGCTGCCAATGCCATCCCAAACAGACGGTACGCACCGACATTTCGTGACCGCGCACCTTCGCCGCACGGATCGGGACCGGTCCTCGGATCCAGTCGTAGAACTGTCGGACAATCCACGCTTGTTGCTGCAGGGTCAGCCAATCCGGAATCAGAGTAGCTCCGGGAGCGAGGTCTCGGCGGCTGCGTTCGCCGGACTCCGGGCCGAACAGCGCCGCCATCGCGATGCTCGCAACGGCTGTGGACTGTGGGTAGGTTTCGATGGAGTTCAACTGCGTTTCCTCGCATTGTGTAAACGAGCGTCGAGATATACCGGACTGCACTGTCGCTCGTGTTCAGGCGGCTGAGTCGAACACGCCCGCCAAGTAACCGACGACCCGCCGCGGCGGCGCCAGGACGGGTCTCGTTCGAAACGTCGATGGCGTCGAAGTGGCCGAACCGACATTCGTCGAGTGCCTGCTGCGTCTCACTCGACTCACTACCGCTGCTGGATTCGTCATCGGGTCGCTCCTTCTCCGCTTCGAGTCGCCTCCGGCTGGGCTCACTGAGAAGACGCCGGCCAGATCGTCCGCGTGAGACACGAGCCGCAGCGACCCGCCGATCCGGCCCGAAGGCTCGCGGTGCCATCTGGTCGAACACCCAAAGGGTCGTCAAATGACCTCGAGACCAAGATCGTTTGTCGACACAGTCGAGCGTGAAACCGTGATCCAAGTCGAGACTGACGATGTGGTCCGGCCTCCATCATTGAGCGAGAGGCAATCCGCGCCCGGGTTTAGATCCCGACAACCCCCGCCGCGGTGGCAGCATTGGAGGCCAATAGGGCTGGAATTAGGCCGCGCTGTTCCGAATCTTCGCCATCGTGGGGCGGCCGAACCGTTGTGGGATCTGGATCCGACCGAGGGAGCGTCAGGAAGATGCGAACGATGCGGTCTCACGAAACAAAGACCGTGCGGGGGTTTTGGCTGTTCCGCTGGTTCACCGAGACCCCGAAGGATCGGATGGCCGCAGCGATCGACCGGACACTTCAGCTCGCCGACAGCGGCGCATTGCGGGTGCCGGAGGGCCAGCCGATTCTCGTCGAAAACTTCAGCGAGGCTGTCTATTTGGCCGAAGCTCCCGCACACGGGGGCAAACCGCTGCTGGTGTTCGAACCGTAGAAGGGATATATGTCGCTTCTACCCGGATATGGGCCACCAACAAGATGCTCGTACCTGGGTGGCCCATCATCGCCGAACGGATCCAAGTCGGCAGCCAAGGGCTCTGGCCTTTCAGTTCACTGTTCTCGCGTCTGTTTGTTCTTTCCGCTCGCGCCGTCGTTGCGAGCTTCGATGGCCTCGACGGACTTCTTGAACTGCTTTCCCAGGACGCGGGTGCCGAAGAGTCCGAGCACGATCGCGAGCAGCCGTCCCTTGAGGTTCTTGCCGTCGCGGACCACGACGGCCTCCACGTCGGTCATACCCGTGGGCAGCTGCGTGAGAGTGTAGGTGTGACCCGAGGCACCACCCCACAAATTAGAGTCGGTGGTCGTCATCAGCACCCGATGGGGGTCGGTCCAGTCGTAGTGCAGGCGTTCCCAGATGCCGCTCGAGCCCTCCGTGACATCAGCGTCATGGGGGCCTTCGTGATGGACCTCGAGGTAGCTGTCAGCACTGTTGCCGAAGAGTTCCTCGCGACCAGGCCCGAAGTCAGTGAGACCGGCAAGGAACTGCTGAGGCGTCGCGGTGGTCATCTGATGGAGATGGATCGTGGTCATGGCGCCTTCCTTGACACTTGGATGATCCGCTCCGGTCCGACCGGCCGGAGTCGGTGACGCACATCCAGAACACCACTCGCGCGTGCGTAACGGAAGAGGTCCCGCGATTCGGCCGGCGGGGTTTGCTGCTGAGCCCCTTCTCCGCCGACCAGCACCAGGATTACCGCGCCATGGTCGAAGTCAACCTGCTCGGCGCGATCACCGCCACCGAGGTATTCCTCGACCAACTAAAAACCGGTGGTGGCGACATCGTCAACATCTCCTCCGGTGGCGGGCGCACCGCCCGCCGCACGCCGCTGCCGCTTACGCCCGGTCGAATGGCCGAAGGCGTGGACATGCGGCCCACCCGAGCAACCGTTCACCCTCGCCGACGCCCACGTCGCCATGCAACTGCATCGCGAGCACGACTGCGACCGCAAACACGCCGCATTCGATGCGCTGGTCGCGGCTGGACGCATCCACCCCGATTCGGCGCGCCGACACCGACTCTGGGGCAAACCCTGGTGAACGAACATCCGACACGGCTCACCAACCGCACTCACACACCACGATCGATTGGAATGCTTTGAAGGCCGAATAAACTTGGGAGCCGGATGGTTTCGCGGCACTGTGGTTCAGCCCCGCAAAGGACCGCTTCCCCGATCCGACTGCGCTTCACCAGTCGCTTCGCCTACCGCGACGACTTCGATGCCCACTGTGCGACCGTGCGCGAGCGCTACACCCGCAACAAACTAGCGAAAATCGAACTCGCCCTGGATACCTTGACCACCTCGCTGGTGCGCATCCAAATCTTCGGCGGCACAACCCGACACAAGAATCCCGACGGCGGCGTCCGCATCTACCGCATTGTCGGCGCACATACCGACGAGCGCGCGATGTCGCTGGCCCAATCCACCTTCGGCGATGCCAACGGCCCGATCCGCTGCCGACTGTTCCCCACCGATCACCTCCCCGCGCAACTCGTCGGCTGCCTGCCACCCTGCCCACCCGGCACCCAATCACCGGCCGCCTGCCACCCCGACGGCGACACCCCACACGAGCGCTATCAGCGCCTCCTACAACAGCCCGCCGACGGCGGCGGATCCGCTCTGCTGTACACCGGCCCCGCCGACAAACCGAACAATCCCGTCGCCACCGTCCAATGGCACGACATCACCGATGACGGTCGCTACACCGAACTCCACGACCAACACCACACCCTCCACCCCACCACCCCCACCGACCTCGCCGCCCACTTCACCACCTGGATCGCCCGCGCCAGAGCTCTGGACCGGTGATCGGGTGTGTCCGATTAACGGTGGATCCGCCCTCAGTGTTTGTTAGTTAACGGTCGGGTTGATCCGGCCTTCGAAGGCGATCGCGAAAGCGTTCAAGGCAGGTTTCCACCTCATGGCCCATCGTGCCTTGCCGCGACCTGTGGGGTCCAGCGATCGAGTCACCATTCTCGACGCGTCAACCCGCTTGGAGATGCGGCACAGTGGATGGCACGGCGTGCATTTGGGGGGCGGTTGCGGACCAGCGATTGCCATGCGCTTATGCAGGCAAATGCCGAAAGCGTCCTGCGTGAGCGCGGGCTCGAAAACGTCAAGGGATACGGGGGGCGCGGAGATGACCGATTGGTGCGACCGGCCGCTGGACTGCGTCTATCCGGTCGTGATCATCGATGCCATCCACGTGAAGATCCGGGCTCTGGCGCAGATTTCGTGAAGGTGCAGTTGGGCGTTTTGCCGCCTGATTCGTGCTCGGATGGGTGATGGTGTGGGCGTGCGTGGGTGATCTAGTTCGAATTCTGTTGCCGCACTTGGGTGTCACCCTGGCTCTCACGTTCGTGACGACCTAAAGTGCGCGGTCGAGAATCAAGCGGGCGAGGGCGTCGCCGTCCTCGAGCATCGCGAGATGCCCTACTCCGCGAAGGTATTCCAGCTTGGCACCCGGCACCGCCTCATACTCGTGCGCCGATGCCGGGTCCCAACGAGGGTCGGAGTCACCGAAGATCACGAGGAGGGGCTTCCCGGCGTCGATGAGGCGCTGGGGCACGGTCTGCGCGGCGATGTAGTCGCGGTTGGCGTCGAGAATCGCGCGGAAAGCTCGATAAGACGTCTTTCGCAAGTCGGCAACAGCCCTGTCGGGCACCGTGATCGGCGCTGCCGCAGTCGCTGCCAGTCCGCGGCGGATAATCGAGTCGGTACGGATCCCCCAGACGAGCGGTCCGAGGGGCGGCGAGGCGAGCACCCGGATGATCGCCGGCTCGGGGAGCAGCGCCGCGTGACTCGGCCCCGTGCTGACCAGGACCAGCTCGCCGACCAGGTCCGGACGACGCTCCACGAGGGCGGTAGCGACGTACCCTCCGCTGGAGTGACCGACCACCTTCAGATTTCGGACGCCGAGCTCGTCCAACACCGTCGCCGTCCGATCCGCCTGCTGCGCAACGGTATACGTCGACGCCGGCTGGGACCGGCCGCATCCCGGAAGGTCGATCGTGATCACCCGATATTCCGTGGCGAGCGAAGGCACCACCGGTGCCCACGTCGAACCGGTTGCGCCCGAACCGTGGATGAGTAACAAGGGCGGTGCCGCCGGGTTCCCGTCGATGACGACGTGCAACCCGCGGACTGTCGTGTCATGGTGCGTCTGAGTGGGACTCGATTCGCTCATACCAACAGCTTCGTCGCGGACTCGTCGCGCCGTATTGGACGAATGTCACGTTATCCCGCTGCGGCTAGCCTGGAATGCATGACCGCAACAGGCGGATTGGACTGGAGTCGGGTCGACGTCGCAGTCCCGGTCCGACGACCGACTCCGGGACTCCAGATGGCGGGTTTCCGGCACCACGACATCGCCCCTGTCGACATCGCGATGATCCCGCATCCCTCGGTCACGGTCCTGTTCGATCTCAGCGAGCACGGAGTTCGCTACGACGTTCTCGGGCGCGCGGTTACGGGGAACGCGATCATCGGCCTTCATGCCGGCGCCTTGCGCATCACCAGCGCCGGGGCCGGCGACGTCCTGCAGATCCGCGTGTCCCCCGTCATCGCCGCGGCGATTCTCCGAGACACCGACGTCATCGGCGGCACCGTGACACCGCTGCCGGAACTGTGGGGCAGCTGCGCTGCGGTCTTGACCGAGCGACTCCATGCGACGCCGTCGTGGGACGACCGGTTCGCAATCGCAGCCGAGTTCCTTCGCAGCCGGGTACCTCGCGGATTCGGTGTGGCACCCGAGATCGCCTACGCCTGGGACCAGACCGTCCGCACCAGAGGCCTGCTCCGCATCGAAACCCTTGCCGCGGAGACCGGCTGGACCCGCCAGCGACTCTGGTCTCGCTTCCGGACCCATATCGGGGTCTCGCCCAAGCGTGCGTCCGAACTCATCCGCTTCGACAATGCCGCCCATCTCCTAGCGGCAGGGCGCTCGCCTGCGGATGCCGCCGTCGAGGCCGGCTACGCCGACCAATCCCATCTGCACCGTCGAACCAAGGCGATTACCGATATGACCCCCGCCGTCGTCGCGAGGGCACCGTGGCTCGCGATCGACGATATCGCCTGGCCGACAATATGATCCCCGCAGCCGAACGAACATCGACGGCCTATCCGACGGGCACATGAGGAACGGAGTGAACACCACTCGTCCCGCGAAGTCCCTGCCAGATCTGCTGGGGTCGTGATTCCCCGTTGCCGGCCGGTCTGCTTCGTTCAGACAGCGCTTCGTGTCGACAACGCCCCAAGTGCACGTATGGCCTCCGCGGTCTCCCGCTGGGCTTCCGCCTGTGCGAGGGCAGCATGCGCCTGCGCCTGAGCGATCACGTTCCGCCGCTCCGCTCCGCTGACCGCATCCCCGGCGGTGAGGCCACTGAGCAGTGCCTCGGCGCGCTGCTTGTGGGTGGTGTAGTCATCCATCGGGCGATTCTCGCACCCTGCCCCGTGTGCGATCCACACGCACGCGCTCATCGGAGTACCGCCTCGAGCCGGCGGCAGCGGTCCCCGGCACTGCGGCGGCGTCGGTCAGCCCTCTCGTCAATCGACGGCGGCACGTGCAGTGCGGCACCATGCCCCGGGCGCGCCCAGTGACCTATCCGACTTCACCAAGCTGACCGAGTAGCGTCCTCGACGCCGCTGACCAGCCGGAGAGCGACGAGAGGACTTTTGCGGACACAGAGATGTCCCGGGTGGCGGCCATCTGATGTGGCTCTGGCGCAGAATCCGTGAAATGCGTTGATGCTCAGGCGATGTGGGTGTCGGCGAGCTGGGTGGCCGGGCTGTCGATGATTTCCATCAGGCGGACGAGTGCCTGGCGGATCTGGTCGGTGCTGCACAGGTCGATGTGGAAGTCGCGACCTCACTCGTGGCTGTCTGTGATGTAATCCGCAACGGTGGGACCGCTGACACGCCGACGTCCTTCGACTGCCGCCCGCCGGTCGATGAACGTGACCGTCTCGTCGACCGGCGCCCGGTCCGCACGGGTGTAACCCACCGTGACGTCCTCGAACCCAATCGACGTGCCACAGAAGAGGATGAGCTCGTCCGGGGGTGACACGAGCTCCGCAACGGTCTTGCGGTAGACCGACCACGCCATTTGCAGGCAACTGTGTAGCCCTTCGGCGCGGAGCAGCAGCATGACGGTCTGCAGATACATGCCGACGTCTGCCCATTGGGGAGTGCCCAGGTCGCGGTCGATGTAGCAGAACAGAGCGGCGGGCGCGCCGAAACAGTCCCAGTTCGCGGCCGCTGCCCTTTGGCGCGCCTCGATGTCCTCGCGCGAAATACCGAGCTCGCCGTAACGCTCCTTACCGAAGGTGGCTCGGCGCTCGCGGTACGGGGATTTCAGTGCGGGCGGGTACATCTCGTATTCCCGCTCGTCCCAGGGGTCGCCTGCGGCCACGCGCGCGCCGGCGAGCTTCTCGAGCTCGGCCAGCGGCGCGCCAGTCAGCACGTAAGAGTTCCACGGCTGGATGCTCGATCCCGACGGCGACCAAGCCGCGGCGGAGAGCACGCGCTCCAGCACTTCCCTCGGGACTTGCTGGCTGGTGAATCCGCGCACCGCCCGTCGGCTGGTGACCGCCTCATAGACGTCCAAGATCGCCTACCTCCCGGTCTGCTCCGCCGCTCACCATGTCTACGTCCGTTGGGCTCACGGTAGTGGTGTTCGATGCCACGTTGTTCAATTCCATTCGGCGGATGGGTACTCGTTTGGGTACGGACACCGCTTGCTCCATGAGACCAACTATCGTTCGATTGGGATGCCGACACGACTCAGCGCACGTTGCAGACTCAGCGCATGTTGCATAGGAAAGTTTCGACCGATCGGCAGATATGCGTCAGCCCACGCAAATCTTCGTCTACAGGCTCAGACGGCATTGCGTGCCAGCCAATCCGTGAAGCGGGTCTGGAATATCTGGGCGTCATCGGCATCACCGGGGACGAGAAGGCGCTCATCGGGTACCACCGCCCCGTAATAGGGAGCACAGGGATCGGTGACAACGTGCCGCGAGTCATTGCGGAAAGCAAGACCGGTGCGGACGAATTCGTCGAGGCCGAACTGTTCTGGTCCGGCAATCTGCACGACGCCGTTGACAGGCTGGCCGAGCGAAGTGCGGGTCACCCCCTCAGCAACATCTTCGGCCGCCATCGGTTGGACAAGAGCGGGTGGAAGGCGAACCGAGTCCCCTTCGCTTGCCGAAGCGGCGATGCCCTCCACGAATTCGAAGAACTGCGTTGCCCGCACGATTGAAAACGGAATATCGGATTCGTCGATGAGCATCTCTTGGGCATTCTTGGCCCGAAAGTAGCCACTGTCAGGCCAGTCCGGAGTGCCCACCACCGACAGCGCGACGTGGTGGCCCACACCGGCCGCCTTCTCCTCCGCAAGGAGGTTTCGGGTCGATGTGGTGAAGAATTCGAGCACCGGATCATCGTCGAAGGACGGCGAGTTCGACACGTCGACAACCACCTGAGTACCGGTCAGGACTTCAGCAAGCCCCTCTTTCGTCAGGGTGTTGACACCGGTCTTCGGTGACGCCGCTATCACTTCGTGACCCTCTGCCTCGAGCTTGGCTGTCACCTTGGAACCAATCAGGCCGGTGCCGCCTATAACTACAACTCGGGTCATGATGTCGGACCTTCCGGTGAGTGTTGATCAGTACGCGCCAGGGTTCCGGATCCACGCCTCCCGCAGATGAATCGTTCTATGACAGAAGCGCTCAGTCAAGTAATCGCAACAGTTGTCCGAGCATTGAAGTCTGCGGCTGAACCCGGCTGGCGGTGCGGGTCAGGTTGTAGGCCAAATGCTGTCGGTGGATCCGGGCTGAGTACATCGGGATCGACCACGACGAACATGACCAGTCTCTACCTCGGCGAAACACCGCCAACAAAAGCAACCAGCGTCCAATCTTCGCCCACCATAGTGCGCGGCAGAAGACGGCGCCCTAATGCTGAATTACGAAGCCCCGGATCCTCAATTACCCGCTGAGCCGAACCGCATCGGAGATGCGGGTCGTTGGCGCCGCCCGCACGAGCTGGAAAAGGCCGACGCCGCCCGCTATGTTGACCCGCCCGGCGGTCTGTCGTGATAGGTTGCGCGCGGCGCAAGCTAATTCCGAGTTCGGCGGCTGGTGCCAACCCACGGGGGCCGGCGGCGGATGTGGCCGATACGGCCGTGGGTAAGGCGGAGAGCTACAGACATCTCGAGGCTCGGGAAAACCGTCATGAGGTCAATCCTGCGGTGGACTCGAGCGACGGAATCCCATCACCCTCGCAGGGATTCACCGTCGGGCGCGCCGCTGTCTCGAGACGTCCGACGCCGGGAGAAATCAGGCATCCCCTGACGGTGTCCCGGCCAGGAGCCAGGCTGGAGGCCACATCAGGCCGCCAACCTCGATCCCTACCAACTGATCAGGAGGGACAAATATGAGCTTGGACAACACCTCACACCTCAGTAGGCCGGAACCCGACGAGTTGACTCAGTCGCGCTACGCGCTGCGGGTCGGCGAGATTGACGTGCTGGTGATCAGCGATGGGGTGATGCCGCTGGCACCCGAGGTTTTGGCCACCAACGCCGACCAGGCCGTCCGGGTGGCCTGGCTGGACGACATGTTCCTGCCGCGGGAGTTGCTCGACTGGCCGGTGAACGTGGTCGTGGTGCGTAGCGGCGGCCGGACCGTACTCATCGACGCTGGGCTAGGGGTGGAGTTTCCGGACTTCCCGCGGGCCGGGCGGTTGGCCCTGCGACTGGAGGCCGCCGGCATCGATCCCGCGTCCGTGACCGACGTGGTGCTTACTCACTTACATATGGACCACGTCGGCGGGCTGCTCGCTGACGGGCTGAGGGGCCGGCTGCGTCCGGACCTGCGGGTCCACCTGGCGACCGCCGAGGCCGAGTTCTGGGAGTCGCCCGATTTCTCCCACACCTCCATGCCGCCGGAGGTGCCGGATGTGCTTCGGTCGGTCGCCTCGCGGTTCTTGGACGAGTACCGCAGCCAGTTGCGGCCGTTCGAGGCGGAGTACGAGGTGGCGCCGGGGGTGGTCGTCTCTCGCACCGGCGGCCACACCCCCGGGCACAGCGTGGTCCGTCTGGCGTCCGGCGGCGACCGGCTGACGTTCGCCGCCGGACGCCGTGTTCTCGGTCGGGTTCGACCACCCCGACTGGTACAACGGCTTCGAACACTATCCCGAGGAGGCGGCTCGCGTCCGGGTCGATCTTTTGCGGGAGCTGGCGGCGACCGGCGAGCCGCTGGTGGCCACTGCACCTGTCGTTCCCGCTCCGTCGGCCGGGTAGCGGTCGCCGGCGACATCTTTCGTTGGGTACCGGAATGGTGGAAGTACTGACCGCTTGTTGGGATCAGACCCCCGACGGAGGGCGGGTGCTCATCGGGTACCCGAGTCCGTTTCCGCTCCCACGCGCCGTGATAGCAGCGCGCCTGCATGCTTGACGGTTCGACCGGAGCAGGTCGCCTCGACCGGTTTCATCGTGCCGTCGACGACGGCGGCGGCGTAGTGATCCAACTCAGCGAGGAGGGCATCAATGACCACCAATCCAATGGACGCGTTGACCGTAATTCAGAGCGTCACCCCGCCGTTTTTGCCGGCCGACGCGGAAGTGATGACGGTGGTGATCGAGTGGCCGCCCGGCGATCCCGGAGCGCCCCCCACCGCCACTCCAGCGGACCGGCGTTCGGCTACGTGCTGGAAGGCGAAATGCTGTTCGAGCTAGAGGGAGAGCCGCCCCGCGCGATCAAGGCCGGCGAGGCGTTCTGGGAACCCGGAGGAGACGTAATCCACTACTCGGACAGCAATAACCGCTCTGATATCCCGCTCCGCTACCTCGTCACGATGATGTGCGTCCCAGGCCAACCGATGCTCGTCGCCGTCGACGACGACGACGAGCTCGAGGCGCGCCGTGACCGGCGGGTATCTCGACCAAGCTGAACCCAGGATGCGCTGGGTGCGGATGTGGAGAACCCACGGAGTCTCACATTCGGTCCCAGCCTCAGTCGAAAGCGAAGGTCTTGTCGCGCTCGTCGATAGTGAGTGTGTTCCGACGGATCGGTCACCAGCATCGAGGGCGGTTCCGCGAGATTGGGAAGTCCTAGATCCGTCTTCGTCATCACCCAGCGGATCGGCTTCGGCAAGGCTCGACTGTTGGGCGTGACGACGCCGAAGCGACGGTCACGCAGAACGAGTCGGCACAGTTCGTAGTCCGCGGTCACGCGCACCGTCGACATCGTGGGCATCCGCCCTCGCTGCCGGATCTCCTCAACGCGACGCGGTGATCCGAGCCCGCGATCCGGACCGACCAGAATCTGCGCGAGAAGACACCGCGACGTGCCGCCGACCGGAGATAAGACCGCGTCAGGCGATGCAGCATCAACCACCGAATCCATGCGCGCACGTACATCGTCATCTCTGCGCCCGACCACTATCGGCGTCTTCGATGTCGCCGACGCCTTGCAGATGCCGCATCCCACACCTACCCTTCGGTCATAGGGGGGCAGGCGCACCCTGCGGAGTCGGGATGATCTACGACAATCTGCTCGAGCTGACAGCGCGAGCACCGACCATGAGCGGATTGCGGCAGCGCGAAACATTCACGCCCTACGCCGCCTTGGTCGAGCGGATCGGCCGCCTCGCCGCCGACTTCATCGAACGCGGCATCGAGCGCGGCGATCCCGTTGCCCTGCTGATTCCGAACTCACCCGATCTGTTCGTCAATGCCCATGCGCTCTTCGCCATCGGCGCCATCGCGATGCCGCTCGGCGTGACGGCCACCCGGTCCGAGCTCGCCACGCTCACGCGAAAAGCCGGACTCGCGGCTGTCATCTCGACTCCCGGCCTTGCCGCCGCGGCCGAGATGCTGATCGCGGATACGGCCTCTGGCATTCCCTTGTTTCTGACGAATGCCATGCCCGCGGGAAGGGCAACCGCCCAGCTGCCGCAACTGCCGGGTGACACCACGGCGCTCTACCTCTTCTCGTCCGGCTCGACCGGTTCGCCCAAGGTGGTACCGCACACCCATGCCGAACTCATCGCCGATGGCGAGCGCGGCGGCACAGCCTGGGACATTCAGCCCGACGATATCGTTCTCGACATTCTGCCGGGCAACTTCGCGATGGGCTTCGCGCTGGGGGCTATGCAGGCCGTCGCCCGCGGTGCGACGACGCTCTACTGGAGTGATCCGCTGCCGCTGATGTTTTCGCGCAAGAAGCTGCTCGACACCATGGTCGGTGAGCGGGTCACCGTCATGGGCGCGGTTCCGGCGATGTACGAAATCGTCGCCGGTCAGCCCGGCAGTGTCGACCTCGGACTGCGCCTGGCCTTCTCGGGTGGCGCCGCATTGACGCGGCCGATCTTCGAAACGGTGCGCGAGCGCCTCGGCATCACCCTTCGGCAGGCCTACGGCTCGACCGAGTCGATCTTGTTCTCGCACAACAACTCCGCCGACCCCGACGCGAGCTGGGCCTCGGTGGGCAAGCCAGCGGGCGACGCCAGGGGCCGCATCGCACCGTTCGACACCGACCTCGGCCCCTCCGTCGGCGAGCTGGAAGTGCGATCGTCCTCGCTCATGCGGGGCTATCTCGGCGATACCTCGGCCAATGCCCAGGCATTCGACGGCGGCTGGTTCCGGACCGGCGATCTCGCCTCGCTCGATGACGAAGGACGCATCTTCATCCGTGGCCGCAGCAAGCTGCTGATCGAGGTATCCGGCTACAAGATCGACCCCATCGAGGTGGAGGAGACGCTCATGACCTTGCCTACCGTCGCCGACGCCGCGGTAGCGGGTGTCCCGGACCCACGCACCGGCAATCAGCTGATCGCATTTGTCGTCAAAGGCGCGGATGTGTCGGCCGATGAATTGATTCGCAATGCCCGCAAAAGACTGTCGGTGCAGAAGGTCCCGGCCGAAATCGTGTTCCTCGACGCACTGCCGCGCAGCCCGACCGGCAAGCTACTCCGCGGTCGGCTACGCGAACTCTAGGCAGCCTCGGACATTCGCTGCGAAACATAGACCGCCACGGTGGCAGCCGATTCGAACAGCTCCTCCCGAATATCCGTATCAGGAATGTCGATCTTGAATCGCTTCTCGACGAATTGCACCAGCCTGACCAGGCTGATCGAGTCCAGCACACCGGACTCGATCAAAAGAGTAGTGCGATCGACCGCCGCTCCCCCGGATTCGGCCACCAAGAAGGAGATGTACTCGATTATCGGTTGTTCGATATCATTCATTACTCAAGTCCCTGCACTCGAGTTCTGCGATTCAGTCAGAATACCAGCCCATTTCACAGCGTTCATCGCGACCTGAAATGCCGCTGGAGAACGTGGGAGATGGTATGGGCGAGACGCGCCCGCTGGGCGAAAAAGAACTACTACTCAATCATCTGCATGCCCATGGCGAGCTTATCGCCATGCATGTGCTGCATGTGCGTGGCCACCTCGATCCGGCGCTGGTGAAGCGCGCGCTGGCCTGGCTACAGACCCAGCACCCGCTCCTTCGCGCGCATATCCGCTACGGCAAGGTCGTCTGGCGGCGGTTCCCGCCCTTCGCCTTGCGTCGGCCCTGGTTCGATACCGAGGGCACGACGGAGATCCCTTTGCAGGTGGTCGACGATGCCAAGCCGGACACCTGGCGCAAGATTCTCGCCTCCGATATCCGCACGCCGATACCGAAGGGCAACCATCCGCGCCTGCGGATAACGCTGGTACGGGAGTCGCCCGATACCGATTTCAACCACATCGTCATCTGCGCCGATCACGCGATTCTCGACGCCAAGTCCGGCAACATGCTCGCTCGTCAGCTTCTCGAATTCCTCGCCGATCCGGCAGCGGCACAACGGAAACTTCCGGTTCACACCACGCTGCCCGCACCGGTCGAGGCCGGCCTGCCCGACAAATCCGGCAGCGGCAAGAAGACCACCTACACCCCGGCCATGCGACTCCCCAAGCAGAAGGTGCCCGATCGGAAGAAAGAAACGCGAGTGCTGACGCGTCACCTCGACCCCACCGTGACGGCAACGCTGAAAGACGCCGTCAAAACCAACAGAACGACGCTGCACGGTGCGGTAACGGCAGCCTTTCTACTTGCCGTACGCGAGCGGTACCAGCTCGGCGCCATGACCGTTTTGACCACGATTGATCTTCGTCGCCTCAGTGATCCCGCGCCGCCGGACGAGACCTACGGTTGCTACGTCGACATCCTGCGTACCGAGCACCCGATCACCGACGACTTCTGGGCGACCGCCCGTGACGCCTCGTTCAAGCTGATCACCGCGCTGGCCAAGAACCGGGAGTCCGCGTCGATCATGAAGCTTCCCGACTGGGAGCTGTATCGGCACGAATTCGGCCCGACGATACGTCATCGCAGGCGTATCGACGGACTTGCCGTCACCACGGCGGGCGAGTCCGGCCTCCGGGCCGGCTACGGCGGCTATACGCTCGAGGACGTCACGACGACTGTGTCACTCGACGTGTTCGGTCCGTCGCTGTTCGTGATCGCCAACGAGCGAGCAGGTGGCCTCGACCTCAGCGTCGGTTACACGGCATCGGCGATGAGCGAGGACGAGGTGCGGTGGCTCACGGACGACGCGGTGGCCCGGCTCCACAGGTGAATCCCCGAAAGCATCTCGGCGGGTTGATCTTTCGCCGGCGACCACGCGTATGCAGTTCGTCCTGGCCTTGGGGTTGCTCCGGCAGGGTTCGTTCGTCGTATCCTTTTGCGACCTTCGCCACTGCCTCCGCCATGGGCATCCTTGGATTGGACAACCGTGGGGAATGTGGCGAGCGTTGTATATAGGTCATTCGGCAGCTGCTGGAGTTCCGCGAAAACGCGTAGAATTTCACCAGGTCGGGACTGTCATCTGGAGCCCTATCATGATCAAGAGAAAGAATTCACACACGATGTTCGCCCGGTTGGCAGCCGCCGCCGGTATAGCCGCAGCTGCCGCGGTTCCGGTCGTCGCTGCCGCGACGCATGCGCCTACCGCGCAAGCAACAACGCCCACGTCCGCAACCCAATACGTCGACAGACCCGGTGGGGGTCACGGCGGCGGCTGGGGCAACGGTGGTTGGGGCAACGGCGGTTGGGGTCACGGCGGTGGTTGGGGGAACGGTGGTTGGGGGAACGGCGGTTGGGGGAACGGCGGTTGGGGGAACGGCGGTTGGGGGAACGGCGGCTGGTGGAACCCATTCGGCGGCGGCTGGGGCAGCTTCTAGCGGCGACGACCGAGCCCGGACACGCACAGCGTGCCGGGCTCGGTTGCATCGAGTACCGATCGTGTGGGCCTGGGTTCGACCAACCGGGCTGGAGCGGGTGACGAGATGAAGATCGTGTGTATCGGTGGTGGGCCGGCCGGGTTGTACTTCGCCATTTCGATGAAGCGGCGCGATCCGGCCCATGACATCACGGTGATCGACCACCATCCCCCCGGGTCCACCTATGGCTGGGGCGTCGTGTATTGGGACGACCTGCTCGACATTCTGTATCGGAACGACCCCGACAGCGCCCAGGCGCTGCGTGCCAAGTCGGTCCTATGGCGTGAACAGGCAATCCATTTGCGCGACAGCCAGACCGCATATTTCGGGGGCTATGGGTTCAGCATGGGGCGCGCGGCACTGCTCGACGTACTTTCCCGACGGGCGAGCGACCTGGGCGTCGATGTCCAGCACGGGCGAGAGGTCCACGATCTGTCAGGTTTCGACGACGTCGATCTCATCGTCGCCTCCGACGGCGCAAACAGCCGGGTACGGCAGCTGAGTAGTCATTGTTTCGGCACGTCCGTCACTCTCGGCGAGAACCGATATATCTGGCTCGGTACGGACAAGGTCTTCACCCGATTCACCTTCGCCTTCGAACACACCTCGGCCGGTTGGATCTGGTTCCATGCCTACCCGTCGGTGGCCGAAAAAATCAGCACCTGCATCGTCGAGTGCCAACCGCAGACTTGGCATGGACTGGGATTCGATTTCCTGGACAACCTCGAGAGCTTGCGTGTTCTGGAGAACATCTTCACCCACCCTCTCGACGGTCACTCGTTGATCGGCAAGACGCGAGGCGATTTCGCTAGGTGGAGCCGCTTTCCCGAGGTAACGAACACGAGCTGGTATCACGACAACGTGGTGCTGCTCGGCGATGCAGCTCATACGACACACTTCACCATCGGTTCGGGCACCCGGTTGGCAATCGTCGACGCCGTCGTTCTCGCACAGAACCTGTACGAGCATGCCGAGGTCGCCGACGCGCTGGAGAACTATGATGTGCAGCGGCGTGCTGCGCTGCGGCCGATACAGGCCTCCGCCCGTTCCAGCATGGTCTGGTTCGAACACGCCGACCGGTATCTCGACCGCAGCGCCGTGCGGTTCGCCTATGCGATGGCGGCTCGGCACGGGATGCAAATGCCGTGGCAATATCAGCAACACCTGCTCACACAGGTACCCGCTGTGCGAAAGATCCGGCGTGCCATCGACTCCGGACAGCGGTGGTGGCGCGCTGCCAGACGGGGGGAACGCGCGCTGGCACTGCCCTCGCCGCGACGCCCACCTGCACCGATCCCGACCGATCAGTCGATGTTCTGATCCCCACACAAGCCGAGCACCGGCAACTGAGAGTTACCGGCCGGTGCGCTCGGCCTGGCTGCCCGGGTCGGCAGTAAGTTTGGCGGGCATGGAGCGGTAGGCGTGCAGGTTCTTCAGGCGACGCGGGATCGGCGGGCCGTCCAAGCGCAAATCCGGGTATCGCTCGAAGAGGGTCCGCAGCGCTATGACGCCTTCCATTCGGGCCAGCCGGTATCCCAAGCAGCCGTGCACCCCGCTGCTGAACGCGAGGTGATCCGCGGCGTTGGCCCTGGTCACGTCGAATCGTTCGGGATCGGGGAAGACACCGGGGTCGTAGTTTGCGCCCGCCAATGACAGTAAGACCAGGGAACCGCGCTTGATGTGCTGATCGGCGATGTCGACGTCACAGTTGGCCATCCGGGCGGTCATCCGCACGGGGCAGTCGTAGCGCAGGATTTCCTCGATCGCGCCAGGCCACAGCTCCGGCTGTGCCAGCAGCAGTCCCAACTGATCCGGATGGCTGGTCAGCAGGGCGATTCCGTTGCCGAGCAGGTTCACCGTCGTCAAGAATCCGGCGTCCAGCAGCAGGGCCGCGTTGGCGATCTGCTCGCGGCGGGTGAGCTCATCACTTGTCACCAGCACGGTGAGCAGGTCATCGCCCGGTTCGGCGGTGAGCATGTCGATACGCTGGTCGAAGTACTGCTTGACCTCGGCCAGCTCGTCGGTGGCGTGGCGATACGTGGTCCAGGACAGGGCTCGGTCGACCAGCGGTGCACTGTTGAAACCCCACTTCAGCATGGTCGAATGCATGTCGGCGGGAAACCCGAGAATCTCGGCGATGATCGCGACGGGCACCTGCGCGGCGAAGTCCTCGATCAGGTCCGGCTGCGGCTTTGATTCCAGGCGTTCGAGTAGGCCATCGGTCACTTCAACGGCCCGTTGCTCTAATGCGGCAACCGCCCTCGGGCTGAATGCCTGCCCGACCAGGCGTCGGTACCGGGTGTGTTCCGGCGGATCGGTCACCAGCATCGAGGGCGGTTCCGCGAGGTTGGGAAGTTCCCGATCCGTCTTGGCAAGCACCCAGCGGATCGGCTTCGGAATGACTACATGGTTGGGCGTGACCACGCCGAAGCGATTGTCTCGCAGGATGTGACGACACAGTGCGTAGTCCGCGGTGACGTGCGCTCCCGACAGCTTGGGCAGACGGCCCCGCTCTCGGATCTCCTCGATGAACGGCGACGCGCCGAGCAAGCGATCCTGGCCGAAGACGATCTGTGCGAGGGGATCGCCCCGACGCGCCGACCACAGCAGATAGGACCGCGTTAGGCCGTGCAGAAGCAGCCACCGAATCCACGCCCGAGTCACCATGATCACCTCCCACTCCAGCCTCTTCCCTATGACAGGCAATGATAGGCGATGACTATGATCTTGCACCGCCGTCTGTGCGGTTGGCTGGTCTTGTCGACGATGTTGGTGACCTGCGATTATCGCCACCTTCCGGCAACTCGCGCGTGCGTAACCCTGTTCCCAAACGTTTACTTATTATTCCAAACGTCGAAAGCGTTGCCTCGGCAGGTGCACCCCGGCTCGAACTCGAGCTGGGAGGCCGGCGCGACGCCGGAGCGCGCCTGACGATCCGCTTGATGTTCATGATCGGCTTGTTCTTGCTGGCGTAGGGGCTCCAGCTAAGTGGTGCGGGTCGAGCGCAAGTGTTCTGTGAGGACGAGTCCGATTGCGCGAAGCGCGGCGGGTTCGATCATCCGTTCGTGCCGGATCGGAATATGGTGTTCGATGATCTGTCCGGTGATGAGACTCTGCCATCCGAGGGCCGGATTGGGGCTGCCGTCGGTATCGTCGGCGGCGCGGAAATAGATCAGGTCACCGTCGAAGGACATCGGCCGATGGTGCATGGTGAGATCGACCAGGCGGGTGTAGTCCTCGCGCAGGATCACCAGATGCTCGGCGGTCACGGCGGTGAACAATCCGCCTTGCTGGTGCAGCAATTCGGCTGCGGCTTCGGCATCGAGATCGGTGGCGCCCTCCGGAACGGCGAGACCGCCGAACTCGGCAAGCATCTTCGCGATGGTGGGTGTGGGAGCACGGACGGTGCGGGCGGTGACGACGCGGGTGTCCATCATGGCCAGAGTTGCGACGGACTCGCCGTCGGCGCGGAGCCGGACGGCGATCGCATGCGCGATGCTGCCGCCGAGCGAGTAGCCGAGCAGGTGGTAAGGGCCGTGCGGCTGGACGGTCCTGATCTCCCGTACGTAGCGGGCAGCGAGTTCGTCGAGCGTGGCGAACGCGGCGTCGGCATCGCTGAACGCCGGGGATTGCAGTCCGTATACGGGGCGGTCGGGATCGAGGTGCTGCACGAGTCCAGTGAAACCCCAAGCCAATCCGATTGCCGGGTGGATGCAGAACAACGGTGCGTCGGCTCCGGCGGCCCGCAGCGGGAGCAGCACCGCGAGTGCGTCGTCGGGGTCGTGTTCGTCGATGCCGCGCAGCCGGGAGTCGATGCGGTGTGCGAGCGATGCCGGGGTCGGATCGGTGAAGATCCACTGGATCGGCACGGTCACACCGGTCGCTTCCGCGAGCCGGGCCACAAGTTGGGCGGCGGCCAGCGAGTTGCCGCCCAGGGTGAAGAAGCCGTCGTCGACGCCGATTCGTTCGATGTCGAGGGTCTCGGTGAAGGCATCGCGGACGGTGGCCTCGAGCGGGGTGGTCGGCGACCGGAACCGGGTCTGTCGTCCGTCCGGCGTCGGTAAGGTCCGGTAGTCGACTTTGCCGGTGGCGGTGAGCGGTATCCGGTCGAGGGTGAGGATGGTCGTGGGGATCATATGGGTGGGCAGTCGGCTTGCGAGGTGAGTGGTCAGTGCGGCGGTGTCGATTGAGGTGTGGAGGGTCGCTACCACGTAGCCGATGAGTTCATCGTTGCCGTTGGGATGGGTGTGGACCGTGACAGCGGCACCGCTGACGTCCGGGTGACCGCGTAGCGCGGTTTCGATGTCACCGGGTTCGATGCGGTGGCCGTTGATTTTGAGCTGTAGGTCACTGCGGCCTTTGAATTGCAGCGTTTGATCGACAGTCCAGATGACCAGGTCGCCGGTGCGATACATTCGTGTCCCGGCCGGTCCGTATGGGTCGGGGACGAATCGAGTTGCCGTGGTCGTGGGCTGCCGGTGGTAGCCGCGGGCGAGACCCGGTCCGGACAGGTATAGCTCGCCGACTACCCCAGGCGGGACGGGGCTCAGTCTGCGGTCGAGTACGACGGCGTTGAATCCGCGGACCGGGCCACCGATTGTTATCGGGCTGTCGGTGCTCGTGGTCAGCGGAGCGGCGGCGCAACTCATGATCGTGGTTTCGGTTGCCCCGTAGGTGTTGATCACCGTGTGGCCCGGCGTCCATTGCGCTGCCAGGTCGGGTGCGCAGATCTCACCGCCGAGGATCAGCGTGTCGAGGGTGTCGATCCCGTCGGGGCGCAGTGATCCGAGCACGGTCGGGGTGAGGGCGGCATGGGTCACGCGTTCGGTGTTGATCAACTCGCCCAGTTCGGCGCCGGCGACAACCGATGTGGGAGCGAGGACCAGGGTGGCGCCGGCCGCGGTCGCCATGAGCCATTCCAGGATCGAGACATCGAAGCTCGGTGAGGCGGCGCCTAGTATGCGACAGGTCGGGGTGAGACCGAACCGTTCCCTTGCTTCGACGGCAAGGTTTGCCAGCCCGGCGTGGGTGACCGCGACACCCTTGGGGATGCCGGTGGAGCCCGACGTGTAGATCAGATAGGCCGGGTGCTGTGGCCGCAACGTGGTGGTGCGGTCGGGGTCGCCGATCGTGGTGGGGGCCGCCGCCGCTGTCCTCGCGGTGAAGGCGGGGCTGTCGACGGTGAACCATTTGACGGCGTCTGACAGCTGGTCTTTATGGGTTTCGAGGGTCAGTCCGACGCTGGCGCCGGAATCGGCGATGGTGCTTGTGATCCGGTCGTGCGGATGGTTGAGGTCGATCGGAACGAATGCGCCGCCGGTTTTAGCGACTGCCCACACGGCGATCACGCCATTGATGGAGCGTGGTAGCGCTACGGCTACCAATGACTCCGGTCCTACTCCTGTTTCGATCAGTACGCGCGCCCACCGGTTAGAGGTTTCCTCGAGTTCGCGGTAGGACAGCCGTTCGCCGTCGCAGGCCAGCGCTTCCGTGCCGGGCGCCATCGCGACCCCGTCCGACAAAACCTGCGGCAACACCGACATCGCCGCGCCGGGCCGACCGCGAACAGGTACCAGCGTGGCTCGCTCGACCGGCGATAGCAGCTCCAGTTGGGTGAGGGGGAGGTCGATGTGTACGGCGATGGCATCGAGCACTCGCAGCACCCGGTCGGCGATGGCATCGATCTGGTGTCGGGTGAACATTTCGGGCTGGTATTTGAAGGTCAGGTGCAGTCCGGTGTCATGGTGGACGATCAGGCCGAGCGGATAGTGTGCGGCATCTCGTCCGTGCACGTCGAGGACGCGCATTCCGGCGATGTCGGTGTCTTCGGACAGCCCGGCCCGGTCGATCGGGTAGGACTCGAAGACGGTCGCGGTGTCGAATATCGCACCGGGACCGGTCACCTGTTGGATGCGGGCGAGTCCGAGGTGGTGATGGTCGAGCAGCGCGGCTTGTTCAGTTTGGATTCGCTGTAGCAGTTGGGCGAGGTTTTCGCGGTGGTCGAGCCGGACCCGCACGGGCACGGTGTTGATGAACAGTCCGATCATCGATTCGATGCCGGGGATCTGTGGCGGGCGCCCGGAGACGGTGGTGCCGAAGACCACGTCTTCGCGCGCGGTCAGGCCGGCGAGCACGATCGCCCAGGCGGCTTGGATAAGGGTGTTGAGGGTGGTTTCCTGCTGCTGGGCCACCGTGACCAGGGCCGCGGTGTGCTGTTCGCTCAGTTGCACCTGGACCTCACGCGGGGCGGCGGTGTGGCGGCGGGCGCGGTCCGCGGACGCGAGCAGCGTCGGCTCGACCGTTCCGTCGAGTGACCGCGCCCACGCGGTCTCCGCCGCGTCGTGATCCTGGGCGCACAGCCACTTCAGATAGTCGCGGTAGGGACGCACGGGAGGCAGTACCTTCGGGTCGCTGTCGCTGGCGTAGAGCATCAGCAGCTCCCGGATCAGCAGTGGCGTGGACCAGCCGTCGATGAGGATGTGATGAACGGTCAACATCAGCCGGTACTGCTGGGGCGCGATACCGATCAGGGTCAGTCGTAGCAGTGGCGCCTCGGTCATGTCGACGTGGCGGTCGCTGTCCATGAGGTGTTCGAGCGCGGCCTCGGTGTCGTCGTGCTCGGCCAAGTCGATCTGGGTGAACGGCACCTCGACATGCCGATGCACCACCTGGACCGGCTCATGGGCGCCGTCGCGCACAAAAGCGGTCCGCAGGTTCGGGTGCCGCCCGACGAGCGTCTGTGCGGCGCGGTGCAGCCGGTCCGCGTCGACGCGGCCGCCCAGTTCCACGCAGAGTTGCACGATGTAGGCGTCGACGGCGCCGTCGGCGAGCTGGGCGTGGAACAGCAGTCCCGCCTGTAGCGGCGTGAGCGGCCAGATATCGTCCAGCGCCGGGTGCCGGGTCTCGAGCCGATCGATGGCGGCCTGGTCGAGGTCGACCAGGCTGACATCGGAGGGCGTGAGCCCGCCGACACCGGGCCTGGACGCGTGGGTGGCCAGAGCTGTCACCGCGTCGCGCCACAGCTCGGCGAGGTCGGTGACTTCGGCGGAGGTGAGCACGCCCGTGGGATAGTCCCACGAAGCGGTCAGGGCCGGCCCGTCCGGTGTATCCATGGTGACCGCGTTGACGCCCAGCACGGCTGCCACGGACGCGTCTGGATCCTGCACACCGCCGCCTTTGATGTCGCCGCTGGCGGGCATCCACCCGCTGTCGCGCAACGCTTCCGGAATGGTGTCGAAACGACCGAGATAGTTGAAGCTCACCTGCGGGGTCGGCAGTGCACGCAGGATGGGGGCGGTATCGGTGTTGAGGTAGCGCAGCAGCCCGTAACCGATTCCGTGGTCGGGAACCTTGCGGAGTTGTTCCTTGACCGATTTGACGACCGCCGCCGCGGCAGTGCCCGCGGCGAAGGCGTTGTCGATGTCGATATCGGACAGGTCGAGCCGTACCGGGTAGGTGGTGGTGAACCATCCGACAGTGCGGGTGAGGTCGGCGCCGGGGAGCACCGTGTCGTGGCGGCCGTGGCTCTCGAGAGTGAGCGACGTCGCGGTGATGTCGTCGCCGCGCCGGCGCCGCCACCGAGACAGCGCCAGCGCGAGCCCCGCGATGAGGGCGTCGTCCACATTGCCGCGGAACGCTTGCGGCAGGGTGGTGAGCACCGAGCGGGTCACCGCGGTCGGCAGCGTCACCTCGACTGTGGCGACGGTGTCCTGCACGTCCACATCCGGGTCGAGCGGGCGGGAACCGATCGGCGGATCAGCGGCGCTGAGCGTGGATCGCCACCAGTTGAGTTCATCGAGGCTCCCCGCGGCGGTGTGCAAACCGTGCGCCCAGCGCCGCATCGACGTACCGACGGGTGCGAGCCGCGGCCGTTGCCCGGCACTGATCTGCGCCCATGCGGCAGCGAGGTCGGGCACCAGGATCCGCCACGACACCCCATCGACGACTAGATGGTGTATGACCACGAGCAGCCGCCCCGGCTGTCCGGCCCAGTCGAACCAGACCAGCTGCAGCATCACTCCCGCCGCGGGGTCTAGACGCTCGGTGGCCGCGTTCGCCTCCGCGTCGACAATCGCGGCGAAAGCACTGCTGTCCGGTGCCGCATCCACCGACACGTGCCGGATCAGCCCGGCGGCGGACACCCCGGTCGGCTGCACCTGCAGGGCCCAGCCGGATGGATGCGCGGGGTCGGAATGTAGTCGGGCCCGCAGCATGTCGTGCTGATCGATCACCGCTTGCACGGTCGCCGCGATTCCGGTCCTGTTGATGCCGGCTGGCAGAGTGAGCAGCACCCACTGGCAGAAACGGTCTAATCCGCCGCGCTCGGACATCCAGCACATGATCGGCGTCAGCGAGGTCGGACCCACACCCCCGCCCGGCAGTTCCGCCGGAAGGGCGGCCGCGGCGGCACGGTCGTGGACGGCGATCCCGGCCAGCCCAGCGACCGTTTTGTGCTCGAACACCTCGCGCACGGAGAACACCAGACCCGCCGCCCTGGCGCGGGTCACCAACTGGATCGACACGATGCTGTCACCGCCGAGGGCGAAGAACGAATCATCGAGTCCGACCGCGTCGATACCCAATACCTCGGCGAACAGTCCCGCCAGCGTCGTCTCCACCTCGGTGACCGGTGCCCGGAATTCGGCCCGGCTCGTGGTGAAGTCGGGCTCGGGCAGCGCGGCGCGGTCGAGTTTGCCGTTCTTCGTCAACGGCAGCGCGTCCAGCATCACCACGGTCGCGGGCACCATATGTGGGGCCAACCGCTGCGCCGCGAATTCGCGGACCTCGGCCGGGTCGAGGTCGGCGCCGGGCTCGGGCACCACGTACCCGATCAACCGATCGCCGGTGGCGGGGCTCCGGTGCACGGTCGCTACCGCGTGGGCCACGCCCGCGCAGGCCAGCAGACCGGATTCGACTTCACCGAGTTCGATGCGGAAACCATGGAGCTTGACCTGGAAATCCACCCGGCCCACATAGTCGAGGGTCAGGCCTTCTTCGGGTAGCCGCAGCCAGCGCACCAGGTCGCCGGTCCGATACATGCGCTGTCCCGGGGCTTCGAACGGATCGGCGACGAACCGCGCCGCCGTCAGATCCATCCGGTTGTGGTAACCGCGAGCCAGACCCGGACCCGTGAGATACAACTCCCCCACAACCCCGACCGGTACCGGCCGCAACGACGCGTCGAGCACAACCTGCCCGACGCCACGGATCGGTCCGCCGATCGTCACCGCCGTCGATGGGTCCAGCGCCGCACTGATATTCGTCATGATGGTCGTCTCGGTCGGACCATATCCGTTGTGGAACGCTCGGCCCGGCGCCCACCGTGCGACCAATCCCGGCGGGCAGGCTTCGCCGCCGGCGACGAGCACCCGCAAGCCATCCAGGCCTGCCGGGTCGACCGATGCCAGCGCCGACGGGGTGATGAAGGCGTGCGACACCCGCTGATCGATCAGCAAGCGCTGCAGCTCTTCTCCGCCGTATACGGTTGTCGGCGCGATCACCAGTGTCGCTGTTGCCTCGATCGCCATCAACTGTTCGAGCATGGCCGCATCGAAGCTCGGTGACGCGAAGTGCAGGATCCGCGCCGATGGCGTCACCGCGTACCGGTCACGTTGCTCGGCAGCGAAATTCGCCAGTCCGGTATGGGTGATGATCGCGCCCTTGGGGCGCCCGGTGGAGCCGGAGGTGTAAATGACGTACGCCGGGTGGGCCACATGCAGCGGTACCTCCCGTTCAGCCGGCGTGATGGCGGCCGCGGAGGTAGTGGTGAGATCGGCTCGTAGCTCGGGGGCGTCGAGTACGAGCCAGTCGATCGTGCCGGGCAGTTCTGCCGCTACCGTCGATACGGTGATACCGACCTGCGCACCGGAATCGGTCAGCATGAAGGTGATCCGGTCGGCGGGGTAGGTGGGGTCGATCGGCACGAACGCTGCCCCCGACTTCGCGACCGCCCATACCGCCAGCACCGACTCGACCGACCGGGGCAATGCGACCGCAACAATTGCCTCTGGCCCCACACCCCGATCGATCAGCAGTCGGGCCAACCGATTCGACTCGGTATCCAATTCGCCGTACGTCCACCGCTGATCCCCGTAGACCACCGCGACCGCCTGCCGATCCCGCCGCACCGTCGCCGCCAACAGCTCCGGCAACACTCGCCCCGGCACCGCCGAGTTACCCGACACCGACGTCAGCTCCCGGTATTCCGCCGGGGAGAGCAGATCCAGCCGGGCCAGCGGCAGATCCGGGTCGGTGGTAACGACGCCGATCACCCGCAGGACCCGCTGCAAGGTCGAGTTCACCATGTCGTGGTCGAAGAGTTCGGGCAGGTACTTGATTTTGAGGTGCAGTCGCGTGTCGACATGCGCAACCACTCCCAGCGGATAGTGCGCGGCGTCGGTGCCGGTCACGTCGAGCAGCCGCATGCCGGCGATGTCGGTGTCCGCCGTCTGCCCACCGCGATCGATCGGATAGGACTCGAACACCGTCATCGTGTCGAACACCGCCCCCGGACCGGCCACCCGCTCGATGTCGGTCAGCCCCACGAGCTGGTGGTCGAGCAGGGCGGTCTGCTCCGCCTGGATTCGGTCGAGCAGCTGCCCCAGGCTCTCGGCGGCATCGAGGCGGACCCGCACCGGCAGCGTGTTGATGAACAGCCCGATCATCGATTCGACGCCCGCGATCTGCGGGGACCGTCCGGAGACCGTGGCACCGAACGTCACATCGTCCCGGGACGTCAACGCGCGCAACACGATCGCCCACGCCGTCTGGATCACGGTGTTGAGGGTGATGCCACGGGACCGCGCGCGACCGGTCAACGCAGCGGTCTGCTCCTCGGTCAGTTCGCCGACCACCTCACGTGATTCGGTGTATCGACGGCGGGGATCAGCCGGAGCCACCAGAGTCGGCTCGTCGGCGCCGTCGAACACGCGGGCCCAGGTGTCGAGCGACGCAGCCGAGTCCTGCCCGGCGATCCACGCCAGGAAGTCCCGATAGGGCCGAACCCGAGGCAGCATCGAGGCATCGCCGTCGGTGGCATAGAGCACCAGCAACTCCTTCAGCAGCAGCGGTGTCGACCAGCCGTCCACCAGCAGGTGATGATTGGTCAGCACCAACCGGTAGCGCTGCGGCCCCGTGGTGACCAGCATCCAACGCAGCAGCGGTGCCCGCGTCGGGTCGAACCGGGTCGCCCGGTCCGCGGCCATGAGTTGCTCCCACTCGCGATTGCGTGCCTCGTCGTCCAGCCCGGACAGGTCCAGCTCCGACCAGGGCGCCTCGACGTCTTCCTGGACCACCTGCACCGGCGCGGCGCCGATGTCGGTGACGAATGCGGTGCGCAGATTCGCATGCCGGTCGAGCAGCACCTGCCCGGCTCGGCGCAGCCGCTGCGGATCGACCTGCCCACCCAGCTCGAGGACCAGCTGCATCACGTAGGCGTCCACCGACTCCTCGGCGACCAGCGCATGGAACAGCAACCCCTGCTGCAACGGCGTCAATGGCCAGACGTCGCTCAACGCCGCGTACCTGTCCTCGAGGCGCTCGATCGCGGACTGGCCGAGCCGGACCAGATCCAGATCCGATGGCGTCCGTCCCCCGCTCCCGGAGTGGCGGGTATGAGTTGCCACGGCAGTCAATGCCCGACACCACGACTCCGCGACCTCGCGCACCTCGTCGGCGGTGAGTATCCCGGCGGGATACGACCAGATCGCCCGCAATCGCGGCCGGCCCCCGTCGTCGAGGGTGAGGGCATTGATGTCGAGCACCGCGGACACCGGCATATCCGGATTCCGTGCACCGGCGAGCTCGCCACCACCAAGGTCACCACCGCCATCCACCGGCAGCCATCCGACCGCCGGCATCCCCTCGGGAATTCCCGGGGAGACCCGGCCCAGGTAGTTGAAGCCGATCTGCGGCGTTGGCAGAGTCTGCAGTATCGGGCCGGTGTCCTCGTTGAGATACCGCAACAAGCCGTAGCCGATCCCGTGGTCCGGGACAGCGAGGAGCTGTTCCTTGACGGACTTGACCGCTGCCCCCATAGCCGGCCCACCCGCGTACGCGTCGTCGAGATCGATGCCCGACAGATCGAGGCGTATCGGAAAACTCGTGGAGAACCAACCAACCGTCCGGGTGAGATCCGAGCCCGGGACAACGCCCTCCTCTCGGCCGTGCCCTTCCAGACCGATCACCACGTCCGCTGGCGCGCGGCGGCCGGAGGCCTCCGTCGCGCACTCGCGCCGCCACTTCGTCACAGCCACCGCCAGCGCGGCCAACAGCCCGTCGCCCACGCTGCCGCGGAATTTCGCGGGCACTTCGGTCAACAGCGCCTCAGTCACCTCGGGAGACACGTCGACCGTGATCGTGCGGACAGTGGCGGCGACATCGATCGCGGGGTCGAGGGGCCGGGACCCGATCACCGGATCGTCACCGACGGCCATCCCTTGCCACAATTTGAGCTCGGCGACCCGGTCCGGACGTTGGGCCGCCTCGGCCAACCCATAAGCCCACCTGCGCATCGAAGTCCCGACCGAGGGCAGATCGGGTTGCTCACCGGACTCGATCCGCATCCACGCGACCGCGAGGTCCGGTATCAGCACCCGCCAGGAAACTCCATCGATCGCCGAATGGTGCACCAGCATCAGCACCCTGCCCGGCTCTGCCGTACCCACCGGATCGAACCAGACCATCTGCACCACGATCCCCGCGCCCGGATCGAGCCGGTCCGCGGCGGCATCCAACTCTGCCGCCGCCAACGCGCGGAACTCAGCGGTTCCCAGCCCGCCCGCCATCGCAACCCGGTGAACGACGTCGTCGGCGCGAACCGCTCCGACCGGCAGCACATCCCAACTCCAGCGCCCGTCGGCGCCCGGACGCAGTCGCGCGCGCAGCATGTCGTGTCGATCGAGTACCGCCTGCACCGTATCCGCCAGCCGCTGCCCGTCGATCCCGGCCGGCACACCCAGCACCATTGCTTGCGAGAAGCGGCCGAACCCCGACTCCGCCCGCTCGAGCAGCCATCGCATGATCGGCGTCAGCGGTATCGGTCCCACGCCTCCGCCGGGCAGTTCCGCAGGAAGGGCGGGCGCCGCGGTGCTGTCTTGCACGGCGATCTGGGCCAGTCCGCTGACCGTTTTACGCTCGAACACCTCGCGCGGGGAGAACAGCACGCCCGCTGCCCTCGCCCGAGCCACCAACTGGATCGACATGATGCTGTCTCCGCCGAGGGCGAAGAAGGAGTCGTCGAGTCCGATTGTGTCGGTGCCCAGTATGTCGGTGAATGCGTGGGCGATGGTGTGTTCTATGGGTGTTTCGGGTGCTCGGAATGGTGTGTTGTTGGTGTGTTCTGGTTTCGGTAGGGCTTTGCGGTCGAGTTTGCCTACCGGTGTCAGTGGGATGTGGTCCAGGACCATGATCGAGGAGGGGACCATGTAGGACGGTAGCCGTTCGGTGAGGTGTTCGGTCAGAGTTGTGGTGTCGATCGAGTGATCGGGTGCGGCAACGACATATGAGACCAGGGATTCGGTCCCGGAGTTGTTGCGGTAGCCGATGGTGGTGACGAATCCGACGGTTTCGTGGGTGGCGAGTGTTGCGTCGATTTCGCCAAGTTCGATGCGTAGGCCCCGGATTTTCACTTGGAAGTCGGAACGGCCGAGGTGTTGGACTGCTCTGTTGGTGGTCCACCGGGCTATATCCCCGGTGCGGTACATGCGTTCACCGGGTATCCAGGGGCATGCGACGAAGCGGTCGGCTGTCGCTGCTGAGCGATGGTGATATCCGCGGGCCAATGCGGCGCCTGCGATGTATAGCTCACCTGCTACACCGACTGGTACTGGTTGCAGTCGTTGATCCAATACCCATTCCGATACACCGCGGATCGGACCGCCGATCGTGACCGACTCACCTGCCGCCGATGCAGTGCCCTGATTGGTCATGATCGTGGCCTCGGTCGGACCATAAGCATCGATCATGTTGCGACCGCTGCCCCATCGCTGAACCAAATCGGTGCCGTAGTCCTCGCCGCCCACTACCAGATGTCCCAAATCCGGTAGCGGCCAACGGGTGCGGTCGACGGTGGATAACGCGGACGGTGTGATAAAGGCGTGGCTGACATGCTCGCGGTCGAGCAGTCCGCCGAGTTCGTCGCCACCATGCGCGTCGCTGGGTGCGATAACCATCGTCGCGCCCGCGCACAGCGCCGACAGCAATTCTTGTACCGACACATCGAAGCTTGGCGAAGCCAAATGCAAAGTACGAGAATTGGCCGCAACGTCCATGGCATCCCGGTGCTCGGTGGCACAATTGCCGAGTCCCTGGTGGGTGACCGCGACACCTTTGGGTAACCCCGTCGATCCGGAGGTGTAGATGACGTAGGCGATGTCATCGACACGCAGCGGACGTACCCGGTCGCTGTCGGTGACGGGATGGTTGTCTGCCTTGTCGAGGTTGTCCGGTGTCAGCCAGTCGATGTTGTTGGGCAGCTGTGCGCGCACGGATGCCACGGTGAGGCCGATGGCCGCTTTCGAATCGGTCATCATGTAGGTGATGCGTTCGGTGGGGTAGGTGGGGTCGATTGGTAGGAAGGCAGCTCCGGATTTGGCGACTGCCCATACGGCGAGGACCGATTCGATGGAGCTTGGTATTCCGATTGCGACGATGTCTTCGGGGCCGATGCCTCGTTGAATGAGCAGTCGCGCCAATCGGTTCGAACGTTCGTCCAATTCTCGGTAGCTCAGTTGCTGTCCGTCGAACACGATCGCTGTAGCGTCGGGGTCGTGGGCGACTGCTGTGGTCAGCAGGTCGGCCAGGGTGGTGGGGGTGACTGTTGGTGCTCCGGAACGTGTCAATAGATCGGCTCGTTCGGCGGGGTCGAGTACTTCGATCGTTCCGACCGCGACCGTCGGATCGGTGGCGATAGATTCCAGTATCCGAATCCAGCGGTGCACAAGAGAATCGATGGTCGTGGCGTCGAATAAATCTGTGGCATAGGTGACCGATACCGTCATATCGCCGCTGTCAGGGTCGTCCGATATCACGAACTGCAGGTCGAAGCGAGACACTTCGGTGGGCAGGTCGACTACCGACACAGCCAGGCTGGGCAGTTCGAGTTCAACTTGTTGCAGGTTTTGGAATGCCAACAGGACTTGGAAGAGTGGGTGTCTGGACTGGGATCGCTGCACGACGAGTTGATCCACCAACTGCTCGAACGGAACATCGGCATGTTCGAAAGCGTCGAAGTCGATTTGTTTGATCCGATCGAGTAGATCGGTGAACGATTCATCGATATCGATGTCGGTCCGCAATACCAATGTGTTGACGAACATGCCGATCACGTCGTCGAGTGCGGAAGCGCCACGTCCGGCGATCGGGGTGCCGATCGGAATGTCGGTGGTGCCACTCGAGCGGGCAAGCAGAACTGCCAGTGCGCCATGGATCACCATGAACAACGACGAACTCCGTCGCCGCGCAAAGCTTTTCAACATCCGAACCAACTCGGCATCCACGGTGTAGTCGACCGTCGTACCCCGATGAGACATCACCACTGGCCGTGGCCTGTCGACCGGCAAAGACAACTCCTCGGGAACACCGTCCAGAGTTTCGGTCCAGTATCGGATCTGCTGGGCGCACAACGATTCCGGGTTGTTGGGTGATCCGAGGGTAGCTCGTTGCCATAGTGCGTAGTCCGCATACTGGACAGGCAGCGGTGTCCACGTTGGGACTTCACCGCGAATCCGTGCGGTGTAGGCAGTTGTAACGTCGCGGGCCAGGGGTGTCATGGAGAAGCCGTCCGCGGTGATGTGATGCACCACGACGGCCAGCACATATTCGGGTTCCTCGCTGCCGACCGCACGGAACAATCGGGCACGCACCGGCACCTGGGTGCTCACGTCGAAGCCCTCGGCGACGAATTCGGTTACCGTTGCGATCAACTGGCTCGGCAGAACTGGTACCGGAGTCAGTTCGTGGTCTAGGTCGTCGGCTGATTCGATCAGCTGGATCAGCATTCCGTCGTGGTCCGGGTACCGCGTTCGCAATGACTCATGTCTGCGCAGCACATCGACCATGGCCAATCGCAGGGCAGCGACATTCACCTCACCGCGCAACCGAATGGCGATCGGCATGTTGTACGCCCCAGCGCCGGGTTCGTACTGATTGAGGAACCACATCCGTTGTTGGGCCGGTGCCAACGGCACGAGTTCGGGGCGCGGCCCGGCGATCAACGGCGGACGTTGTCGCCCCGTGCCGGCATGCCGCGCTATATGGGTTGCGAGCGCCGCGACCGTGGACGCCTCGAACAACAGCCGCACCGGAACCTCGGTTTCCAGCACGGACCCGAGTCGCGTCGCGACCCGGGTCGCGACCAAACTGTCTCCGCCCATGTCGAAGAACGAGTCGTCGAGACCGACCGTGTCGATACCCAGTATGTCGGTGAACACCTGGGCGATCGTGTGTTCTATCGGTGTCCCGGGCGCCCGGAACGGTTTGTTGTCGGTGTGTACCGGCTTCGGGAGGGCCTTGCGGTCGAGTTTGCCTACCGGCGTCAATGGAATGCGGTCCAGCACTATGATCGAAGACGGGACCATATACGACGGCAACCGCCCCGCGAGGTGTTCGGTCAAAGTAGCGGTATCGATCGAATGATCCGGCGCGGCAACAACATACGAAACCAGCGACTCGCCCCCGGAATCGTTGCGGTAGCCGATGGTAGTAACGAAACCAACGGTCTCATGAGCGGCAAGTGTCGCATCGATCTCACCGAGTTCGATGCGTAGGCCCCGAATCTTCACCTGGAAATCGGAACGGCCGAGATGCTGGACCGCTCCATCGGCCGTCCACCGAACCACATCCCCCGTACGATACATACGCTCACCAGGCGCCCATGGGCACGCCACGAAACGCTCAGCCGTCACCCCCGCCCGACGATGATATCCACGCGCCAATGCGGCACCCGCGATATACAACTCACCCGCCACACCAACCGGCACCGGCTGCAACCGCTGATCCAACACCCATTCCGAGACACCACGAATCGGACCACCGATCGTAACCAACTCACCCGCCACCAACGGAGTCCCCTGATTAGTCATGATCGTAGCTTCGGTCGGACCATAAGCATCGAAGAACTCACGACCGTCGCCCACCCAGCGTCGCACCAGCTCCGGCGGGCAAGCATCACCGGCAGAAACGACGACTCGCAGGTTGTCGAGCCCGTCCGGATTCATCGAAGTCAACGCTCCCGGCGTGATCACGGCGTGGGTCACCCGCTCGCGACGCAGCAGCTCGACCAGCTCCGCGCCACCGTAGATGCCGGGCATGACGATCACCATCGTGGCGCCGGCACCCACCGCAAGGAGTAACTCCCAGACCGAGGCATCGAAGCTCGGCGATGCGAAATGCAGGGTCCGCGAATCCGCGGTCACCGCATAGCGTTCCCGCTGTTCGGAACTGAGCGCGGCCAACCCGGCATGCGTCACGGTCACGGCCTTCGGCATACCCGTGGAGCCCGAGGTATAGATCAGATAGGCCGGATGCTGCTGCCGTAGTGAGGTTGTGCGTTCGGGATCGGAGATCGGCTGGGCACCGCAGTCCTTGTCGATGTTGTCCGGTGTCAGCCAGTCGATATCGTCGGGCAGTTGTGCGCGCACGGATGCCACGGTAAGACCGATAGCCGCTTTCGAATCGGTCATCATGTAGGTGATGCGTTCGGTCGGGTAGGTCGGATCGATCGGCAGGAAAGCAGCTCCCGATTTGGTCACCGCCCATACCGCGAGGACCGAATCCACAGAACGCGGCATACCGATCGCGACAATATCCTCCGGACCGACACCCCGTTGAATAAGCAACCGCGCCAATCGGTTCGAACGCTCGTCCAACTCCCGGTAGCTCAACTGCTGCCCATCGAACACAATCGCCGTAGCGTCGGGATCCCGCGCGACCGCCGTACTCAACAGATCCGCCAAAGTGGCAGGCGCCACCGTCGGCGCACCCGAACGTGTCAACAGATCGGCCCGTTCAGCGGGCTCGAGCACCTCGATCTCCCCGACCGCAACCATCGGATCGGCGGCAACCGACTCCAATACCCGAATCCACCGACGCACAAGAGAATCAACGGTCGCCGCATCGAACAAATCCGTGGCATAAGTGACCGACACCGTCATATCACCACTGTCACCGTCCTCCGACAACACGAACTGCAGATCGAAACGAGACACCTCGGAAGCCAGATCGACCACCGACACCGCCAGACCAGGCAATTCGAGCTCAACCCGTTCCAGATTCTGGAATGCCAACAACACCTGGAACAACGGATGCCGGGACTGAGATCGCTGCACAACAAGCCGATCCACCAACTGCTCGAACGGAACATCGGCATGCTCGAAAGCATCCAGGTCGACCTGCCTGACCCGACCGAGTAAATCCGTGAACGACTCATCGAGATCGATATCGGTCCGCAACACCAAAGTATTGACAAACATGCCGATCACGTCATCGAGCGCAGCAGCACCACGCCCCGCAACCGGCGTACCGATCGCAATATCGGTCGTACCACTCAACCGGGCAAGCAACACCGCCAACACACCATGGATCACCATGAACAACGACGAACTCCGCCGCCGCGCAAAACTATCCAACCCCCGAACCAACCCGGCATCCACCGTATAACCGACCGTCGCACCCCGATGAGACATCACCACCGGCCGCGGCCTGTCAACCGGCAAAGACAACTCCTCCGGAAGGTCCGCGAGCGCGGCGCGCCAGAACGCCAGGTTCTCGCGGCGGCGCCGGATCCGCGCCCCGTGGCGGGCGCTGTCGGGGTGGACCTGTCCGAGATCAGTGCCCGGCGTGGCGGCTGCGAACGCGTCGAGGAAATCCACGAATCCGGTACAGTGTGCCGACAATCCGGGGCCGGTATAGAGGTTGGGATTGGCGAGTAAGTGGACGATCGTCCGCGGCGGGTCCCCGGTCTGATACACATCGATCAGCAAATCCTCGACCGGCCCCGAACTCAGGATATGGAATTCCCCGGTCATCGATCCAAAACGGATCTGCTGGGGGAAATACATGACATTCACCAACGGGCCCGCGAAACGCCGCTGCCCGCTGTATCCGGCATATCCGGCGGCCGTGCGAATATCGGTGAGGCCGCACCGCTGATGCCGAAGGGTGCCTACCAGGTCGGACTGCACCCGCCGCACCAGCGTCGCGACCGTGTCCTGCGGACCGAGCGCGATCGGAAGCGGTGTGACGTTGACGAACACACCCCCGGACCGCCGCAGCACGGCGGTTGTGCGACCTGACACGGGAATGTTGACCAGGACCTCGTCGCGGCCGGTCATCCGGGCCAGATAGCATCCGAATGCGGCGATCACCACCGCGGCAGGGCTCGCTTCCAATGCTTTCGCGGACTGGTCGATCCATCCCACCGCCGCCGGCGACAGTTCGGCGGTGGCGGCCACACTGTCCGCGCGTGTGGGTGCGTGCCCGGCGGCCAGACTGGACTCTTCCCCGACATCGGCCAGTTTCTTCAGCCAATATGCTTGGTCGTCGGTGAACCGCTTCGACTCCCGGTAGCTGCGGTCGGCCTCGTAGAGAGAACGCAGATCCGCCGCCCGGTTCGGCTGCGCCGGCTGGCCCTGCACCGCCGCCGTGTACAGCGCCCCGATCCGGTTCACGATCATCATCCCGGCGTAGCCGTCCAGCGCGACGTGGTGGATCCTGTTGTACAACAGGTGATGCCGATCCCCGACCTGCACAATCGCCGATGCGACCAACCGGTCCCGGCTCATATCCAACGGCGTGGTGTACTCGCGATGCATCCACATCAAGCCCGCCGCGACGGGATCCGGTTCACGACGCATATCGATGAGCGGCCCCGCCGACTCCAGCGCCGGGTCGTACAGTTGATGCGGTTCACCGTCGATTTCTACCAACCGTAGATACCCCGACTGGAACTCGTGGCCTGCTTGAATCGCCACCGCACGCAGCAGATCGACGTCCAGCTCCCCATAGATCTCGATATACTGTGCCTCGCATATCGGCACGTCCGGACTCAATTGCTGCGCCAGCCACAACCCTCGCTGCCCAGCGGACAGCGGCACCGGCTGTATCACTGGCATGCCCGGCTCGGCAACTCCACTCGATCCCGGGTCAGGATGAATCTGCTGTCGCGGAAAGGTCATCGGTTCCCCATTCGCCAATCCTCACCAATTCAAGCACTCCGGTTCTTTTGTGTACACCCCGAGCTCATAATTCGTACCCAAAGTTAATGGGCAATGGGTTTAACATTCTCGATGTAACCGTTCAGTAGCCAAAAATTATTGAAGACGGTGTACTACGCGGTTGTGATTCGTTCGCTGCGTGGAAATGCTTGTGCGGCAAAATGTTCGATTTGAGACAGATGATTTGTCGAAACGTCTTGCGCCCGATGCGCTCTGGGAACTGATCGGCCGCTACTGTCCAGCTTCAGGGGCGGTACCGTGCCAACTGATCAGCGGGCAGTGTGCACCGCAGTGGTGTTGGTGCTGACCAGCCTCTATTGTGAGATTCGTCGAACCATCCGCAGAAGGAGCTCCAAGACCTTTAACGCGTCAGCGCGTCGGCGCGGATCTGGGTGCAACACGCCGATCAGGGTGGTGAAGCCGACGCACACCACATATGCCACAACCGCGAGGCAGAAAATTTATCCGACGGGCTCCGCAGCGGCGGTGACTACAGCACCCACGTCATCCGAGCTCTTCTTCGTAGTCGCTCGCCAAAGACATAAGGTGACCTCGATAACGATCTGTTGACCATTTATGTCGAGCCTCTCCATATTCGTGGCGCATCAGTGTTAACGCCCGATATGTCGTGTTTATTGAACTACCAATGATTCAACTCCTCATCGCTGACGTGGTGCTCATGACTATTCCAGATCAGCTCGAGCCGATCGGGAACAGTGTTCCACCCTCCTTTCAAAATGCGATTCGAGAAACGGCTAGTTGTTGTGGGTCATGACGTTGGTGACGCTGGGAGGGGTGTGAGCTGAGGGGCGGGTCTTTCAGCGGCAGGATGATCGATCCCATCGAGACTCGCTTGGCCCTGCTGCGCATCGCCGCGCCGGATCGGCTGACCAAATCCGGGCAGAACTCGACGACCGCCACCCGATACCTGTGAGCGGCCCGCCGAGCGGTCACCGACGGCTTGATCGGCATCGCCGAGAAGCCCCGCTGGACACACCGGGAGGTCGTCGGTCCGCGACCGGGACGGGCCAGATGTACCGACCGTGCCGACTCTGGTAGGCACTCGAGATGCCGATCTGGCGGTCCGGAACGGATGACGAAACTGTGACGGCATCACCGGATTCTCCACACCCCCGCGTGCGAACGCCGACACTGATCCCATGGCTGCGTTCGGTCGACGCGCGTTCGATCTCGTGACATCGACGGCTGCGCCGCCGCCGGAAGTCGGCGCGGCGGCGGTTTCGGGGCTGCGGATCGTGGCGGGCCTGTTGTGGCTGTACAACGTGGTCTGGAAGCAGCCGCCGGACTTCGGGCGCAGCGGTAACAGCGGGCTCTACCACTTCACCGTTCTAGGGACCGAGCATCCGGTGTTCGGGCCGTATACATGGCTGGTGAATCATGTGGTCCTGCCGAACTTCACGGCGTTCGGCTGGACGGTGCTTGTCGTGGAGACGGTGCTGGCTGTGTTGCTGCTGACCGGAACGGCGGTGCGCATCGCGGCGTTGATCGGTGTCGGGCAATCGCTCGCGATCGGGCTGTCGGTGGCCGAGGCGCCGGGAGAGTGGCCGTGGTCCTACATCATGCTGGTGGGAATCCATCTCGTTCTGCTGTTGACGGCGTCGGGCCGGTACGCCGCCGTCGACGCGGTCCGCGCCGCGGCATCACGGCCCGCGGGGGGATCGATCGCTGTGCGGCTGCTGCTCGGGTGGGCGGTAGCCCTGGCCCTGGTCGGAATCATCGGTGGTACGGCCTGCATCGTCAACGGCGATTCCGCCGCGCGGGGCGCGCTCGTCGGAATCGCGGGCCTCGAGATTTCACTCGGCAACTACAACGTACGCGGCGCGCTCACCCTGATCGTCGTGGCGACGCTGATGCTTGTCGGGGCGCTGCGACGCATGCCAGCCCTAACGCTGGCCGGCGCCGCGATCGCGACCGCCGCGGCCATATCCATCTATCTGCAACTGACGCGGGCAGAGGTCTGGCTGGGCGGCACCAACACGAGTGCCGCGGTTTTCCTGTGCGCCGCGGTGGTCTGTGCCGCCTGCTCGAACCGCATTTCACACTACAGCCCTCGGGAGCGTCGGCCCGGTCAGAGAGGTGAGGCAGGTACCTGAGGTGACCGGCAAGCGTTGAGCACGGCACGTTCCGAACCGCTCATGACAGGGGAAATTGTGGACATATCGCAAGCCTTGAAACAGGTCCTCGAGGTCGCCGCCGAACATGCCGAGCGCGTCGACACCGAGGGGGTCTTTCCCGCCGAGGCCGTCGCCGCGCTGCGCCACAGCGGTCTACTGGGGTTGGTGCTGCCAGCGGAGGTCGGCGGTATGGGCGCCGGGCCCGTCGAGTTCACCGACGTAGTCGCCGAACTCGCCGCGACCTGTGGATCGACGGCGATGATCTATCTGATGCACACCGCCGCGGCGGTCACCGTCGCGGCCGCACCACCGCCATGTATGCCGGAGTTGCTGCCCGCCATGGCAAGTGGGGACTCGTTAGGGACCCTGGCGTTCAGTGAGAAGGGGTCGCGTTCGCATTTCTGGGCACCTGTCTCGACCGCAGTAGCGGCCGGTGATGCCGTCAAGGTCCGTGCGGAGAAGAGCTGGGTCACCTCGGCCGATTACGCCGACGTGTACGTCGTGTCCGCAGGATCGACTTCCGGTGTGCCCGGGGAGGTCGACCTCTATGCGATAGCTGCTGGAACGCCGGGACTCGCCGTGGCGGGCACGTTCTCCGGTCTCGGTTTGCGGGGCAACGCGTCGTCACCGATGACGATCGACGTGTCGCTGCCATCGGAGAGCCGAATCGGGGCCGAGGCAGCCGGATTCGGGGTGATGATGGAGACCGTGCTGCCGTGGTTCAACCTCGGCAACGCCGCCGTATCCCTTGGACTCGCCGTGAGCGCGAACTCGGCCGCGGTCACGCACGTCGGCACCGCCCGACTCGAACATCTCGACCAGGCGCTGAACGCGTTGCCGACCATCCGCGCGCAGATCGCCAAGATGGGCATCGCGCTCGCAGCGCAGCGAGCGTATCTGCGTGCCGCAGCCGAAAGCGTCAGTTCCCCGGATGACACCACGATGACGCATGTACTCGGGGTCAAGGCGTCCGCGAACGACGCGGCCCTCGCGATCACCGAATCGGCGATGCGGGTGTGTGGCGGCGCGGCGTTCTCCAAACACCTGCCGATCGAGCGGGCTTTCCGCGACGCCAGAGCGGGTTCGGTCATGGCCCCGACCGCGGACGCACTCTACGACTTCTACGGCAAGGCCGTCACCGGCCTACCACTGTTCTAGGACAAGGGAACTCGAATGAGCGAGCCGCTGATTGTCGGGGCCGTTGCCTACACACCGAACGTGGTTCCCATCTGGGAAGGCATCCGCGAATATTTTCGCGGATCCGATGGCGACATGGACTTCGTCCTCTACTCGAACTACGGCATGCTCGTGCGGTCACTGCTCGCCGGGCACATCGACATCGCGTGGAACACCAACCTGGCCTACGTCCGCACGGTCATGCAAACCGACGGAAAATGCGTCGCCCTCGCCCAGCGCGACACCGACGTCGGCTTCACCACTGTGTTCGTTGCAAGGACAGGTAGCGGGCTGCACGGCGCACAGGCGATCGCCGGACAACGTTTGGCGCTCGGGTCAGCGGATTCCGCCCATGCGGCGATCTTGCCGCTGCACTATCTGCAGAATGCCGGCGTGCCGCCGTCGGACCTGGCGATCATCCGGTTCGACAGCGATATCGGCAAGCACGGCGACACCGGAGCGAGCGAACTCGACGCGGTCGCCGCGGTGCTGGCCGGCGACGCGGATGTCGCAGCGATCGGGATCACCACGTGGAACGCGATGGGGCGCGAGGAGCTGATGCCTGGCGCGCTGGAACAGGTGTGGGAAACCGACGAGTACTGCCATTGCATGTTCACCGCACTCGACACGCTGCCCGGCGAGCGTTCCACACCGTGGTTGGACACGCTCCTCGCTATGAACTGGAACATTCCCGAGCACCGCAAGATCCTCGAGCTCGAGGGCCTGCGGCGATGGGTGCGACCCCACCTCGACGGCTACCAACCCCTGTTCGCCGCGGTCGAAGAACAGGGGGTCGACCCGCGATGGTGATCCTCGCACTGATGCGCCTCATCGGCACCCTCGCCGACGGCGCCACCGGTGAAGTACGAGTGCGATCCCACGAGGAACGCGCGCTCGCCGAACTTTGGTGCGCGCGCAACGGAAACAGCGTGGTCCGCGTCGACGTGGACGATGCAGGACGCGGCGTGCTGGTGGTGCGCCGCGGGCACCCGCCGGATCCTCGCGAGGACCTGGGAGCCGACCGAATGCCAGGGGCGCGGCTGTGGCTGTACACCAACTTTCACTGCAACCTGGCGTGCGACTACTGCTGTGCCGGATCGTCACCGCAGACCCCGCGCCGTGAGTTGGGCGCCGACCGAATCGCCCGTCTGGTGGCCGAGTCCGCCGACTGGGGCGTTCGGGAAATCTTCCTCACCGGCGGTGAGCCGTTCCTACTCCCCGACATCGCCACCATCGTAGCGACGTGCACCACGGCGCTGCCGACAACGGTGCTCACCAACGGGATGGTGTTCAAGGGCCGGGGACTCGCTGCCCTGAAATCCATGCCGCGCAACAGTTTCACCTTGCAGATCAGCCTCGATTCCGCCACCCCGGACATCCACGATTCACACCGCGGTGCGGGCAGTTGGACCAAGGCCGTCGCTGGGATCCGGTTGGCGCTTTCGCTCGGATTCCGGGTGCGGGTCGCAGCCACCATCGCCGCACCGGTTCCCGGTGCACTCACCGAGCTGCACGAATTCCTCGACGGACTCGGCATCGCCCGTGCGGATCAGGTAATCCGCCCGGTGGCACGCCAAGGCGCCGCCGCCAAGGGGGTGATTCTGACCCGCGAATCGCTGGTCCCCGAGATCACTGTCACCGCCGAAGGAATCTACTGGCACCCGGTCGCCGCCACCGACGAGCACGCCCTCGTCACCCGCCGGATCGAGCCGCTCACCCCAGCGCTACAGGAAATTTCACGGCTCTTCGCCGAACAATGGGCCAACGCCACCTCCGCGGCAGCGCTGTTTCCTTGCGCATGAGGTTGCGCCCATCCGGCTAGCGTTGAGATGTCAGCGGAGTGCGAGACCGACCGAACGACACCATACCGTGACGAAAGTCTGACGGTGCGGCGTGGACGACGCGGGATATCGCGCTGGTGGGGCACGATCGCGGTATGACCGCAACTCCGATTCGAAACTCGACACCACTTGAAGGAATTGCCGCATCTGCCCTCGACATTGTGCGCGGATGAGCCGGATACTGCTGACCGGCGCGGCCGGGTTCATCGGATCGCATGTGCACAATGCATTGATTGCCGCAGGTCATGAGGTGGTCGCAGTAGACGTGATGTTGTCCGCCGCGCATGGCCCCGCTGCACCAGTACCCGAAGGTGTGCACCGAGTCGACGTTCGCGACGGCCCGGCGCTCGATCACTTGTTGACCGGGATCGATGTGGTGTGTCATCAGGCGGCCGTCGTCGGCGCGGGTGTCAGCGCTCAGGATGCTCCCGCCTATGCGAGTCACAACGATTTCGGGACCGCTGTGTTACTGGCGGCGATGGATCGGGCGCGGTGTCGGCGTCTGGTTCTGGCCTCGTCGATGGTGGTCTACGGTGAGGGTTGCTACCGCGGCGAACGATGCGGCCGCGCCGACGTTGGAACCAGGCGCCGGGAGGACCTCGACCGGGGGATGTTCGAGCACCGGGATCCCGCCACCGGCGAGAGCCTCACGTGGGATTCGGTACCCGAAGATGCTCCGCTTCGGCCTCGAAGCCTCTACGCGGCAAGTAAACTCGCGCAGGAGAACTACGCACGGGCGTGGGCGTCCGCGACGGGCTCCGGTGTCACCGCTCTGAGGTATCACAATGTCTACGGTGACGACATGCCCCGGGACACACCCTATTCCGGTGTCGCGGCGATCTTCCGATCGGCGCTGGAGGCGGGGCGGCCGCCGCAGGTGTTCGAAGACGGCGGTCAGACCAGGGATTTCATCCATGTCCACGATATCGCCGCAGCGAACGTCGCGGCTGTGGAGCAGCCGTTGCCCGATTTCGTTCCGCTCAACATCGCCTCGGGTCGACCGATCACCATCGGAGAAGTCGCCTCCATTCTGGCAGCCGCTCGCGGCGGCCCTGCCCCGGAGGTGACCGGCCGCTACCGGCCCGGGGATGTGCGGCACATCGTCGCCGACCCGGAACGGGCCGGACATGCTATTGGGTTCACCGCGCAGGTTGATCCGGTCGCGGGCCTCTCGAAGTTCGCGTTCGCGCCGCTGCGATCCGCCGCGGCCACCGGCGCGCCGCTGGTGTGAATCGGGCCCCCGATCGATACGGACCTCAGTGGCCGTTGAGTGGGAGCCGAACCTCGAAACGGCAACCCTGTTCCCGATTTTCGACGGCGTCCCTGCCGTCGGTGTCGTCCAGGGCGGCCAATGTCGCAGTACCGTCAGCGGTTTCGCGTACGGTCAGCCCGTCGCGTTCGAGATAGCGGCGCACCACGTCCCGGACCACCGGATCGTCGTCAGCGATGAGTATGCACATCCCGCTCACCAATTCGTCAAGATCATATGGGCCAGCAGCAGCGTGCCGGCCGCCTGCACCGCCAGCCAGCCGCGTGCGGCGGCGCGGGGCAGGAACGCGGTTGCTGCGAGTAGCCACATATCGAACGGCAACCAGATCCGTTCGGTCTCCGCCTTGCTCAGCCCGCTGATGTCTGCCGCCAGGATCGCGCACAAACCCGCAGTCACGAGCAACGATGTCGGATCGAAAGACCGCAACCGGTGCCGTGCTAGCGCACGGTGCACTGCGGGCGCGGCCGCCAGACCTACCGCGCAGAGCGTTGCCGCGAGGTTGGCCCACACCCAGTAGACATAGGGTCGTTCGGCGGCGATGCCCTGGTAGTAGCGGTCCATGACCAGGTGGTAGCCGTCCAGCCACCAGAATCCTGCGAGGGTGAACCCCGCCGCCACGGCCAGCGCGCCAAGGATCGCGGGCACCAGGGGGCGCACCGTGCGCCCCGCGACCAGCACGGCCGCAGCGGGTATCGCCATCAATACGAGACCGTAGCTGAGGTAAACACCGACGCCGAGCACGGCCCCACCCGCCACGGCCGCGACCGGACTGCCGCCGGGGCGGCAGGCGATCGCCAATAGCGCCACCCCCCAAGCGGTGACCCCGGCGAACATGGCATCCGCCGACACCGCCACCCACACTGCGGCAGGGGCGAGCACCAGGAACGGAAGTGCAGCCCGCGCCTTGTCTTCGGCGCCGAGCGCTCGCAGCGCGACCGCCACCGCGACCACCGCACTGCATCCGATGAGCATGCAGGCCGCACCCGCCCACACACCTCCGCGAAGACCTGCCCGGTCCAGCAGCACGAAGACCATCAGAGCGCCGGGGGGATGCCCGGAGACATGAGCGGTCCAGGAATCCGGTTGGAAGTCGAGGATCCGACCGGAAAATCCGCGCAGCATAGCGGGAATGTCGGTTACTCCGCCGACTTCGTGCAGGTACTCATGTGGGTCGGTCAGCCGACCCGCGAACCCACGCTGCCAGCCGTCGACCATGGCCAACGAGAAGGCCCAGACGACCGCTGCGACCCAAGCCGCGGCCAGCAGCCTCCGCCAACGCAGGCGTTCGGCCACCGCTGGGCCGTGCATCACGACCACCGCTGCGGCCGCGATGGCGGGCACGGTCCCCCACCCGGTGTGCGGCAGCCAGTTGCCGAAGATCGGTGCGGCACCTGCGTACAACGTCCCCCGCCACTGTTCGCCGGCGATTCGCGGGACCACGAATGCCGCAGCGACCACCGTGGCGGCGAGCCCCGCGCCGACGATGTCGCCACGAGTGAGGACACGCGGTCTGGTCGCGGCTTCGGTTACGTCATCCACGGTCACACGGTAGGTCAGCGAGTCGGCTGTCACCGCTGTTCCAGCGCTGATGTCACGGTTTCGTCATAGCTTTTCGCACCCTACGGCGGCGGCGAAGGCTTAGCGTCTGAGGAGTGACAAAAGCCCAGGTAGATCCGGACGGCGTGACTGTGGTGATCCCGTGCCAAGACGAAGCTGATGCGTTGCCGAGCGTGCTCGCGGCCATCCCCATCGGGTACCACGCCTTGGTCGTCGACAACGGTTCCGCCGACGCCACCGCCTCGGTGGCGCGCCTCGGTGGCGCACGAGTGATCAGGGAGGAGCGGCCCGGATACGGAGCCGCCGTTCAGGCGGGAATTGCGGCCGCGCACACCGATTTGGTCGCCGTGCTGGACGGTGATGGATCGATGGATCCGAGGGAACTGCCCGGCTTGGTCGACCTGGTGCGCGGCGGCGTCGATCTTGCCGTCGGGCGGCGACGACCGACTTCCTCGAGCGCGTGGCCGTGGCACGCGCGGCTGGGAAACTGGCTCGTCGCCGGTCGGCTCCGTCGCAGATACGGACTGCCTGTGCACGACATCGCCGCAATGCGGGTCGCCAGGCGCGCGACGATGCTGTCGCTGGGACCGTTGCACAACCGGTCGGGCTACCCGCTCGAGCTGCTCGTCGGCGCAGCAGGTGAGGGTTGGCTCGTCGTGGAGCGCGACATCACTTACCGTCCGCGCGCTGGTGGTGTATCGAAGGTTTCCGGCTCCTGGGTAGGAACGCTGCGCGCCACACGAGATTTTCTGGGGCTGCTGCGATGACGTGCCAGGCTGTCGGTTCCGATACGACTCTGCTGGTGATCGCCAAAGCTCCCATCGCCGGATTCGCCAAGACCAGGCTGACGCCGCCCCTGACACCGCGCGAAGCGGCGCGCGTCGCCGCGGCAGCACTGTGGGACACGCTCCACTCCGTGCTGCGCACCGAGGTGACCCACCGTATTGTGGCGTTCACCGGAGATCTCCGGGTCGCCGAGTGCGGCAGCGAGTTGGCCCGGTTGCTCGAGCGATTCGAGGTGATCGCGCAACGTGGTGCCGACTTCGGCGCGCGTCTGGCTAACGCACACGCCGACGCTGCGCGCTTCGGGGCGCCGGTCCTGCAGATCGGCATGGACACCCCGCAAATCGGTCCCGACGTACTGACCCACGCGGCACACAGCATGGACTCCGACGACGTCGCGCTGCTCGGCCCGGCAGATGACGGCGGCTGGTGGGCACTCGGGCTGCCCTCACCCCAGCCCGCGCGTTTGCTCTGCGACGTCCCGATGTCCACCGACAGGACCGGCGAACTGACCCGAAAGGCGCTGCACCGGTGTGGCTTTCGAGTGCAGACGCTGCCGCGGTTCAACGACGTCGACACCTTCGGCGACGCCGTACAGGTCGCGACCATCTCCGGTGGCCGCTTCGCCGCAGTGCTCGGCGAGATCAGTGCTCGGCTGGCAATACAGTGAACGACAAGGGTTCACCGGGCGCTGAGCATCTCTCTCGTTCACCTGTTGCTGCGACGGCCCCACCCTGGATCTGGGCTGCGGGCCCGGCCGATTGGTGGTGAAGGCCACCGCCATCGGGGAGATGTCCACACCGAGCGCGATGACGCCCCGTGAGGTGATCCTTCCACCGTGACAACCGAAGTCGTCACAGATCAGGAGTCAACCGAACCGGGGGCAGTCCCATCACACGGACGCCGATCCACGGGCACGGCCCGGTCAAGTTCTGAATGTTGCTGTCGTGGGGTTTGGTGTAGTGGGCGCCGCGAATAACCCAGCGCGTCAACACGTCCCGTGTGACTACCGCGCTCACCGGGCGGCCTCGACGTTGAGCCGCCGCAGTCCCGCGGCGACACGTTCCATCGTGTCGATGTCGATGTCGGGCACCGTGCGGTTGTCCGCACTGATCTGGCCATCGGTCACGGCCTGGTAGGTCTGGTCGTCGTCGTGCCCGTCGAGGTGGGCAAGCTCGCCGATCATCCGAGGTTCTTCGAGTTGCGGGGGTCGGGCACAATCCGCCCAGCCTCGACGAGGACTCGGTGCGCGGCTCGCTTGCGGGCGCAAGTGTCGACCCCGCACGAGGCGTGCCGCTGCATGGCATAGGCGGCGGCGTCCGGCGTGAACGGCCGGTCGGGTGCCTCATGTGGCCACGCGAGCGGCAGTACAGCGCGACCGAGTAGGTCGTCGTCAGTGGCGATGAGTGCCGCTATTTCTGGTGATGCGGCCATTGGCTACCCCCTGGGGTGAAGTGGCTCGCCCCGGCGCCGGTGACTCAAGGTCCGACCGGCGCCGCGGCGTAGGTGAATCGTGCTCGCCGTCATGCGCCGCAGTGGGTAGCCTCGCCCCACCCTGCGGGTAGGGAGAATCTCCCTACCTCGCCGTTTGCGATATCGCCACGCGCACAACGTAGTTATGCTGACGGGACCTCTTCGCGGAGGACATCGCCCCCGGCCGACGGGTCGGGGGTATTCGCGAAGAAGGTCAACCCGCGAAGAAGGCAGGCAGACATGCCGACTCCTGATGAAAACGCCTCTCGCGCGATTGGCGAGCGCATCCAGAACATCCGCACGCGCACCGGCAAGACGCGCGAGGTCGTCGCCGGTCTCGTTGGCCGGTCCGAGGATTGGCTGCGCGACGTCGAGCGCGGTCGCCTAAAGAACCCACCGACGCTCGAGATACTGCTGCGCATAGGGCAAGCTCTCGGCGTGCGCGACCTGACCGAGATCACCGGCGAGCACGAGCTGCTCGTCGGCATCGCCCGCCGTGCTGGGCATCCCGCAGTACCTGCCATCCGCGAGGCGATCGAATCCGTCAACCTCACGCCGTCGCCGTCGCCGTCGCCGGTCGACCCGGCGGAGCTGTTCGCCCGTGTCGAGCGGGCGTGGCGGCTGTGGCACACCTCGGCGACGCCGAGGGCTGATGCTGGCGCGATGCTGCCCGAACTCATCCGTGACGGTCGCCGAGCGCTACGCACCCTCAACGGGAAGGAGCGCCGGACAGCAGCGGCGGCGCTGTCCGGCGCCTATGCACTGTCCGAGCAGGTGCTTGCATGGGTCGCCGATGCGCCGCTGCTGTGGCTCGCCGCCGACCGGTGCATGTCGGCGGCCGAAATCGCTGATGACCCCGTCACCCTTGCCGCGGCAAGCTGGGTACTCGGCAACGTTTGGCGCTCGACGAACCGCGAGGACGACGCTTACCAGCTGACACAGGACGCGGTCGCCCTACTCGAGCCGCGCCTCGACGGCAATCAGGCGGCGCAATCGCTGTGGGGCGCGTGCCACCTGCACGGCGCGATCACGGTCGCGAAACTCGGCCGCGAGGGCGACGCGCTGCGGGGCGTAGATCAGGCAATGGGAATGGCTCGGGCGCTCCCGACCGGCTCGGCGCACCCGTGGACCCTGTTCGGCGTCGCGAATGCCGAGTTGACTGCGGTCTCGGTCATGGTCGAGTTGCGCAAGTCGGGCGGTGCGCTCGAGGCGGCGAGCATCGTCGATCCCGACGCCGTCCCAAGCGTCGACCGGCGAGCGCGACTGTGGCTCGAGCTGTCCCGCGCCTACGCGCAGCAAAAGGACTGGCTCGGCACGTTGGGCGCACTGCGCACCGGTGCCTCGGTTTCCGAGGAGTCCATGCGATGCCACCCGCTGGCGCGGTCGCTGGCGGCCGAGTTGGTGACGCACGGCGGGAAGATCACCGAACGTGAATCGAGGGCGCTCGCCGGTCGGCTCGGCGTGACGGCGTAGGTCTGTGGACGCCTCCACAAACGGCGCTATTCTCGCCCTACCAATCCCGATAAATCCCGACCAAATCCCGATGAATCCCGTGGTCGTGTGGTGTGAGCTGGGGTGTTACGGCGGTTCAAGTCCCCTCCGGACACAAGCATTACATCCCGAGCGTGGGCCGGAATCCTCGTCAATGACCAGAACAACGTGTCACGTGGCCATCACCAAGAACCCGAACCGCGGCACGTTCTCCTACAACTCGGGAACCCGTGGCGTGGACCTGAACTGGCGGACCGCCTGGAACCAGCCCGGTATCGACGCCGCCAGCGCATCTTCGACAAGATCAACGCCAAGGATGGCACCGTTTACCGGACCGACTTGTTCGGCCCCACCAAGGCCTGGGGTGACATCGACCCGTTCGTCACGATCACCGCGCTGGCGGAACGCAATATCGAGACCATTATCGCGACCGACTTCCGCTGAGCGGGAACTCGAGCACCGGGGAGGACTGGCCGGAGGCTCTGCCCTGACGCGACGCCGGTTCGGCGTGCGGCTCCGGCCCGGGGCAGCCTTCGATTCGCTGACCGGATTGATCCTTGGGCTGAATGCGTTCGCCCCAAGGATGCGGTCCAGAAGATCGTGAGGCCCCGGGACGCGCCCGGATGCCGTATCAAACGGATGTCCAGTTCGCCGGTGTCGTTACGTATGCCGTCGATGCGAGCTACCTCGATGAAGCCGTGCCGTGGACAGAACCGTTGCGCTGCGGCATTGACTGGGAACATCCACAGCCGCAAATCTATTCGGCCGCCGATTCGGTCAACAGCTGGGCGGTGATATCGATCGAAAGTTGTACGCGGAAGCCTTCTTTCGGACAAATAAGGTTGCTCAAAGGTTCGATGTGCTGTTCTTGGCCGTCACCGAGGATTGTGTTTCGTCAGGTGATCTTGCTTCACTGCCGACTTCGGAGGTAACCATTGGACAAGTTCGCGGGAATCGATGGCTTCCTCGGGACCAGGGCTTCACTGATGATCGACGTGCTGATTCTGATCATGGTCGTTGTTGTCGTGGCACTTGCTTGGAGTGTCTGGCAGGTGAAGTACCGGAGTCGGTACCAGCTGCACAAGTTCGTTCAGGTGCCGCTGGGGATCTCCTTGCTGGCAGTGGTCGTGATCTTCGAACTGGATATTCGGCTCAACGGATGGCAGGACCGTGCCGCCGGTGTCGTGGGCGGAACGGTGCCCACGGCGGTATGGATCGCGCTCGGCATCCATTTGGCTTGCGCGATCAGCTCATTGTTGTTGTGGCCGGTAGTGATTGTGCGGGCGGTCCGATCGTTCGGCTCTTCGCCGAAGCCGGGTCCGCACAGTAGTTGGCACAAGCCATGGGCGAGAGTCGCCGCGACGGACATGGTCTTGACAGCTATCACCGGGTGGGTGTTCTACGTGGTCGCCTTCGTGTGAAGAGTTCAGGACGCCATGACTGGCGCTAGAAAAACCATCCCGCGACATCGACAGTGAACTGGACCAAACGGAGTCGGTACCGCGCTGCGGTCTGCGCTGGGAGACCGCCGAACGAACCCGTCGTCGATCGATGGCTGCGCGGTGGGGCGGAGGGGCCGTCATAGTCCGAGCAACGGAAAGCCTCGTACATGGCGAAGGGCCCCAGCAGATTTGACGCAGCACAGAGCAGAGAAGGAGGCGCTGGTGAATACCGGCGAGCGCTGTCATGCCCGATCCCGATCGGGCGGCATGGCGGGTACGAAAGACGCGCAAGCTGCACCACTGGGCGGTCGAGATTCCGGCCGTCCCTTCGATGACGTGTTCAACCTCGTCCATCACCCGGATTTCCTCGCCGTCCGCTCGGCCATCGACACACCGGCCTAGCGAGTTCCGACCGGTATCCGAATTCCGGGTCGTCGCGGTGCGCGTCGTACAACGCGTTGGCTCGATATGCCTCGGTTCCTCGGCGGTGATGACTGGCTTCGGCGTACTTTGCCGCGATGCAGAACAACCGGCCCGGTTCGATCTGATGGTGAACTACGCCGGCCCCGACGACATCACCGCCACCGCCGGGGGCCTGCCGACACCGAGCGGCAGCGGTTCTCGATCCACCGTATGGCACGCCTGCTGGGCGTGTCGGCGTCGAGTTACTACGCGCATGTGAAACGTTCTGCGGCAACCGGTCCGGTCGCATCTTGTTGGCCGGCGACGCTGCCCACATCCACAGCCCGATCGGCGGGCAGGGCATGAACACCGGAATCGGTGATGCCGAGAACCTCACGTGGAAACTGGCCTTGATCGTCGGCGGTCGCGCGGACGCGGGGCTGCTCGAACCTACACCGCCGAGCGTCGTCCACTGGCCACCGCGGTGCTCCGCACCACCACCAACAACACGAAAATCCTTGTCGGCGAAGGTGTTTTGGCGCGTTCGTTCGGAACCGGATCTTCATCCCGCTGCTCGGCTCCCCGAAGGTGCGGCAGAAAGCGACGCGCACCGCGTCGCAGCTCTGGGTCACCTATCGGAAAGGGCCGCCGGGCAACCGCCGAGGGCCCGTACCCCGGCCCGGGGATCGCATACCCGACCGCGAATGTGCGCGCCTCGACGACAGCTCAACCTGGTTGTATGTCGAACTGCAACCCGCATGGGTCGTCCTCGCTCACCCCGACACGTCCACCGCTGAGTTGGCGAGCATGGCCGTGAAGCATCTCGGCTCGAATGTCACCGTGTTGACCGACTCGGCAGCTACAGATCCGGCATTGCTTATCCGTCCCGACGGGCACCTCGCCTGGCGCGGCGAGGACCCCGGCGTGCTGTACAAGTGGTTCGTTGACACGCGCCGCCGGCGTCCTCTCACCAACCGCCGAACTCGACATCCTGCTCGACATGCTCAACGGCGCGATCATCCACCACCTGCTGCTGGAACCCGCCCGATCCCACGCAACCGAAGGTCCGCAACCGTCAGACCTGACCGCATACCTGCGCAGCCTGCTGCGCCAGACCGGCTTCGCGCTCCCCGGCACTACCGGCCGATCGGATCCCGCGAAATAGCCCCGCTGGGCTCACCCCGCCTTCAGACTCGGGGAAGCGCACCCGACCGAATGTACGTTGGGCATCGTCTGACGCCACCTGACGATGCGAAATCACCGCCACTTACCGCTGCGAGTCAGTGCGACACGAAGTCGCACGAGTTGAGTGAACCAGCTGAACAGGAGGGTCGAGTGATCGACAGCATGGTTCTGGGCTAGTGCCCGCTGCCCGTCCCCACTTCGACGTGCGTCGCGGGTAACTGCGGGGTGCGGAGCTCGAAGGAGAAGCCCAAGGGCACCCGTTCCATCTGGGGGCTACAGGCAAGGGGAAGACCGGACGGATGAATGTAAATGAACCCTCGATAACACCTCGTTAAGCGTATCTCCGCAGATGGGAAGCAGTAGCGGAGGAAAGGGCCTGTCGCCGAAAAGCGGTACTGGCGACTGGAAGTGACTCGCCGGTCGTGTGGGCACCAGGGCCCCGGGGGAGAGAGGGCATCCACCCCGGTCGTATCTCGCTCGTGCGGAACGTGGAAACCCCGTCGGGGTCCGGCACCGTCTCGAAAGGTGTGGGTAGGCCGACCGTAAGGAGAGCGGAACTCTCCGGCGGGAACAGGATGGCCCAACAAGCGAACGGCGGCATGCCGAAAGGCAACGGGAAACCAGCGGCAAGACGACTGCTCCTCCCGCAGTCGCCGCGTATAACCGGCCGCATACGGAACCCTGCGTGTTCCGGCACGAAAGTGCGCTGACGTGGGCCGGGTGGGCCTTTGACGAATCAGACACCGAGGCAGCGGAACTGAAGGACAAGTTGGACACCACACCACAACAGGCGACGACCGCGATAGCGGTCGCTGCCGTCGACGAGGGTGTGGTGAACGGACCGGAGGGCTTCGACTGGGACGCCGTCAGATGGCGGCGCACCGAGAACGAGGTACGCAGGCTGAGGCAACGAATCTTCAAGGCGTCGCTGGCAGGGGACCTCAAACAGGTCCGTAATTTGCAGAAGCTGATGCTCCGCAGCCGGGCCAACACACTGGTCAGCGTGCGCCAGGTCGCGGAGCGCAACACTGGCCGCAAGACCGCGGGCATCGATGGTCGGCTCGCGCTGACCGCTGAGTCACGCGCGAAGCTGGTGCTGGATCTGCAGCATCACGCCAAGCCGTGGCAGGCGCTGCCGGTCAGGCGGGTGTACATACCGAAGAAGGGCGGAAAGCTACGCCCACTGGGGATTCCGGTGCTGATCGACCGCGCGCAGCGAGCGCGGGTTCGCAATGCGCTCGAGCCTGAGTGGGAGGCCCGGTTCGAACCGCGTTCCTACGGGTTCCGGCCGGGCCGGTCGTGCCACGACGCGATCGTCGCTATCCAGTTGACGCTCCAAGGCGCTGGTTGCCAACGAGTTTGGGTGCTCGACGCGGATCTGGCAGCGGCCTTCGATCGAATCGACCATGATCACCTCCTCGACCAGATCGGCCAGTTCCCGGCGCGGGAACAGGTCCGGGAATGGTTGAAAGCGGGGGTGATGGACAAGGGCCGATACTCCCCGACCGAGGAGGGAACTCCACAAGGCGGGGTCATCAGTCCATTGCTGCTCAACGTCGCACTCCACGGGATGGAGACCGCTGTCGGCGTCCGGTATCGCAACAGCGACACCGGCAATGCCGGCGGGCGGCACGCATCTCCGGTGATGGTCCGTTATGCCGATGATTTCGTGGCCATGTGTCACAGTCGCGAGCAGGCGGACCAGATCCGGCAGCGGCTCGAACAGTGGCTTGCACCAAGGGGTTTGGCGTTCAACGAGGCGAAAACACGAATCGTGCATGCCTCGGAGGGCTTCGACTTCCTGGGATACAACGTCCGCCGCTATCACACGCAGCGCGGCGGCAAGCTGCTGATCAAGCCGAGCAGGGAGTCGATCAAAAAGATGCAGCAGCGGCTGACCGCCGAGATGCGGTCCCTTCGCGGGGCCGGTCCGGCGGATATCGCCCGGCGGCTCAACCCGATCATCCGAGGGTGGGCTGCCTATCACCGGCCAGTGGTGGCCAGTGAGGCATTTGCCAAGCTGGACAACCACTTATGGCCGCTGACCTACCGGTGGGCAATCCGTCGCCACCCTCTCGAATCGAGGAGCTGGGTGGCCTCCCGGTATTTCGGTCGGTTCAACACGTCTCGGCAGGATCGGTGGGTTTTCGGCGACCGCGTCAGCGGCGCCTACGTCCATCGGTTCGCCTGGACGAAGATCGTTCGGCATGCGCTGGTCACCGGTTGGGCGTCTCCAGACGACCCGGCATTGACCGAATATTGGTCCGATCGGAGACGTAAGCGACAACCTCCACCGCTGGCACCGTCCACCATGCTCCGCATCAAGGCGCAGCACGGACGATGCCCGCTCTGCGGGGAGTACTTGCTGTTTGCCGACCATGAACCCCAATCCCCCAGCCAGTGGGAACAGTGGTTCACCACGATCGGCGCGGCGGTGAAGCGTCATCTCATCGTCGCCGGACCGGTCGACCAGCCGAACGAGTACTACCGCCTAGTGCACGCCCACTGCCAGCGTCGACAACCAGCCAACGCCAGCATGGACACAGACAGCATCAGCAACGCCAGCACGCCCCAGCGGCCTGCTCGAGCCGGTTGCGAGGAAATCTCGCATGGCCGGTTCTGAGGGGGCGGGAGTTCAGTAATGGACTCCCGCTACCCGACCAGGGTTTCCTTGACAATCACGCTCGGGTTGCGGTGGGTCGGAAGCGTTTTCGACCCATTCTCTGGACAGCGCGTCCTGCCGAAGGACCACCTTGATGGAACAGATGTTTTCGGTGTCGTCATCGGCGCCAACGATGTCACTAACCCCGCCGCTCACGAGGACTCGTCGAGTCCGATCTACGGCATGCCGATCCTCAACGTCGACCAGACCTCCATTCTGTTCGGCGATGCGAAGAAGATGGCTTCCGAGGTCACTGAGGAACTCGAGGCTCTCCAGGCTCGAGTGGCCCGGTCGCTGCATCATTGGTCCACGCTGCGCCACGACCAACAGCAATCTCCACACGGGCACATGTCGGCACTCCGATACGCTGCCCTCGAACCAGAAATCTAATAGCGAATTTCCGGCGCAGGACACTAACCGGGCGGTATACGCAGAAACGCGGGGTTCTCGATGTCCTGCGACTTGCAACTCGCGGGCGCATTCACAGGATTGCACCGAGCCGGCGTTCCGCCAGGGATCTGAACGGCGTAGTCGTTCTTCAGCCTCGGGTCCGGTTCTGGGTAGTCCGTGTTGATGAACTGGGCGCCGGACGCGAAGGCAGCCTCCCGGGGGGTCGTATCGTTTCTTCGCGCTTCGACGGTGTTCGCATCTGCTCGGGTGCGAACCAGATAGCCTGCCTCGACCAGTTGACGGATTCGGCCAGCATCCTTGATCGGATCTTCAGCAAGCACCACTGCGGCATCTGGATTGCCTGGTTTCGAGGCGGGGAACAGGACTCGCCCGGACAGGCTGCCGTCCGGGCGTATGTAGTCGAGACGGTGTCGGTCTCCCACAAGACAGTTGCAGTTCACGAACATGAACTTTCCTCGAGACTCCGCAAGAGTCGGCCACTGCTGATCCAGCACGGCAGCCTCCAGGGTTGGATAGTCGCCCTTCACGTCATCTGGCGTGATGATTTTATCGTCAGGGAAAACGGATCGAATCTCCGCATCCAGCTCGTCGTAGTCGGCAGGTCCCCACTGTGGCATCGGAGGATGCTGATACGTGCGAAGAGCGTCCGTATCCTTGATCTCGACGAAGATGGTGATCGGTAGGTGACCCGGGTTCTCGGTTGACCACTGCTGGAGTTCATCGAGGCACGAGGTGAACCTCACACAACTGGTCTGCTGGTCAACCTGCGGGACGTGAAAAACCTTGAGTCCAGGCTCATTCCACTCCGGATCGACCATGCGTGTCGGGGCTCCGACCTCTGCAAGCATCGGCTTCTCGGTGAAATTGCCACCCTGCGGGTCAGCGTAGACGTCGAGTGCAAGCTGTCGCACTCCGAGTCGACTCAGTTGCTCGGTCAGAGATTTGTGTCCGTAGTCGAGACCGGCGGTGATCTCCTCGATAGCGACCTCTCCTCCCAAGTTTTCCGCCAACGACGGAGGAAGGCCCTCTGGAATCAACCCGGTCTTATAGGCATTGTGAGTACCCATGACCTGCATCTGATTCAGGCGCAGCGCGCGGTCGAGCGGGTACAGCACACCGGCGTTCGCCGCGGGGGCTATGACTGACGACAAGGCAGTGAGCACTGCGATTGGGGCGACCCAACGCAGTCGCGATTGTTTCCTGGACATTCTCACGGGGGACACTCTCCTGGTGGTCGAGCAAAAATCTGAGGGCCAGTCGTTGCCTATTCAAGGTTTTGGACGGCCATGCGGGAGCGCATTGCGAAGGGGCGCGGTCACGGGCTGCGGCGGTCGAGGCGGCACCAGCCGGATTGATCGGCTGGACCCAGACGTTACAAAATGTGAATACTGGAGTCCGATATGGCAAACAGGCCTGAACGCGCCGCACCCGCCGAATCAAGTGGGAGTTCCCGGCCAGTCCGGCTCGGCGCGGGTCATTCGGCGAACACCCGCTTGATCGAGAACATCCCTCCGGAGAGGAACTGTCCGTCACCGATCGGGGTGATCATGCCGCCGAAGAGGTTCCATCTGCGGCTGTCGTCCGGGAAGGGCCATCGAGCAACGATCTTGCCGGTCGCCCAGTCGATACCGACGTACTCGTATCGGTCTTCTTGCTTACTGGCCGCATAGAGCAGGCCGGTCGGAGCCGAGACCGATGGAACCGGGCCGCAACGAGTGGTTTCGCGACCCGCACCGATCACCGGATCGTTACGCGCCCAGGATTTCGAGTACTCGGCGTGTCTGGTAATCCGCGCCCAGCTGGGTGGGATGCATGGGAACGGCGGGCCCGGCGGGATGGCTGGAGTATGGGATCAGACCCTCCACCCAGCGGACGTCCGGCGGCTGACAGGCATCATGACCGACGCTGCCAGTGTAGGTGTCGACGAAGTCGACGCCGGACTCGGCGGCGATCCGGGCGAGCATGCCATGTATTTCGAAGAGCTTGTCGCCCAGCCAGATCGCGTCGCCGTCGGAAATGGGGATACGCGGGAAACAGCTGCCACCGCTGACGCCCTGCAAGTAGTCCAGCAGCAGGATGCGGGCGTGTGGTGCGCGTTGCCGGATTCCGCTGATGGCGTCGCGAATTCGGCCGGCGGCGGTCTCGATGGCGGCCGACATGCGGTCGCCGTCCGGTGTGACCTGGGCGTCCTTGCACGGGGTGGCGGCGGGATCGATGGTCAGACAGGAGAACGCGGTCGCGGACAGTCCGGCGTCATTGCCGCCGATCCCAAGGGTCACGAGATCGGTTGTGGGCGTGAGCCTGTCGAACTGTGGCGCATTGACGCCGTCGCTGACCCCCTGCGGGGCGGTCATATTCGCGGTGACGGCGGAGCCGCAGGTGGCGTCGCGGAACACCGGGACCGACAGCGCGGCAGCCACCTGCTTCGGGTAGTTGCGGGCGCTCTGCACACAACCGCCGGGCGCGAACTCGTCGGTGATCTGGCTGAACGTGGCATCGGCGGACCACGAATCTCCGAGGGCCACATACTCTTTGTAGTGCGGCTCGGCGGCGGTCGCGAAGGCCGGGCAGACCAGCGACGTGACCGCCGCCGTGACCGCGGCGGCCAGGACCACTCGTGTGGTGTCGAACAATCTCTATTTCCTTTCGAAATATCCCGACCCGATGACAGTTGGACAATGATCCGGTGCGACCCAACGCAGTCGCGGTTGTTTCCGGAACGTTCTCACGGGATTCTACTGGTGGTCGAACAGCATCTGCGGAATCAGATGGGAGTTCACCGCGAGTCCGGCCTGATGCGGGTCATTTGGCGAACACCCGCTTGATCGAGAACATCCCTCCGGAGAGGAACTGTCCGTCACCGATCGGGGTGATCATGCCGCCGAAGAGGTTCCATCTGCGGCTGTCGTCCGGGAAGGGCCATCGAGCAACGATCTTGCCGGTCGCCCAGTCGATACCGACGTACTCGTATCGGTCTTCTTGCTTACTGGCCGCATAGAGCAGGCCGGTCGGAGCCGAGACCGATGGAACGGTGATGTCGCTGTTGTCGACCTCGCTGTTGGTCCACACTCTGTCGAAGGTTCGCTGTGTGCTGTTCCATCGGAACTTCTGCATCCCATGAGGAGCTTCGCGTGTGGTGCCGGGCGCGAAGATGTTCGCCCAGACATTCGGAGCAGGCTGCGGGTACGCGGTGGTGGTAGCCAGAACGTCCTTGCCAAGGACGGTCGGTGACAGCTCGAGGGTGACCTTCGATACGTCCACTTTGATCTGGCCGGCCACCCGGCCGCGGTTGCTCACCGCTTCGCCGCCACTACCATCGGTAGGGATCTCGTCTCGCCAAAACGCGACAAGGTTTGGGCCGGAAGGGCTGGCGTCGGAGATGACGACGAGCTCGTCGTCTGGTCCGAAACCCATGAGGGTCGGAGTGGTGCCCGATCCGCCGGACCGGGTCAGCGAGCCGGCGGCCTGAGCCACAGCAGGATCGGACCTCTCGTAGTCCGACTCCCAGCCGCCGTCCTTCTCGTCGATCGAGAGGGAGGATCCGGTCGAGACCACCTTCAGCATCCTGCGCGAGGTCACCGCGTAGATCCCGGTGTCGTCGATCGCGAAGTTGTTCTCGAGCGCCTCATCGGAGAACGGGAACACCGCCAGCACGTCCAGGTCCCGATTCATCAAGAAGAGCGCCGCATCCGATCCGGCGACCACGTTCCCGTCGAACGTCATCCCCAGCGCCACGATGTGCGACGACGGCCGGTGCACAGCTGCGATGGCCTCGGGAGACAGCCCGGCGGGAAGCGGAGCCTTCTGCAGTTCCACGACCTTCTCGAACCGCATGGGCCCGTTGGGGTTGCCGTCGTCGGTCATCTTCAGAACACGCATGCCCTCGATGACCGAGTAGTGGAACCCGTCCTTGTCGATCATGTTGTATGCGCCGTTCGGGATCTTGGGGTAGGTGATCCCGGCTGCGTCGGCGTCCTGACCGAGACCGACGATCGCGGTGTCGTCACGTGCTGCGACGGCTGCATCCGTTTTCGTGAGCAGAGCATCGCGCCCCTCGGCAGCAGGAACCTCGGCGCCCGGATAGGGCAGGAAACCGACGGGCTCGAACTTCTCCCCTGTCGCAAGGATCTTCTGGATGCCGTACATGCTCGGCGCGAAGATGATCCGGTCCTTCCCGATGTACTTGATCGTCGGATTCGACGAGTACGTCGTCGAGACGGACTTGACGTCCGATTCGGATAGTTGCTTCGCCACCGTGGGCCCCGCAGCCGACGTGGAATCCGAAGCAGCGGAATCGAAATGGGTGATCGGATACTCCGAGTCGGTCAACCACGGGTTCTTCGGGGGCATCTGGGCCGCCACCTGGTGTTCCTGCGAGGACTGGCCGACGTTCGACTCAGAGGCACACCCTGTGGCCGCCAGTGCTGTCACAAGGCCCACAACTGCGATCGAGATCAACCGCCGGCCGGGATGAGACAGGTCGCGTCGCGTTCGACTCCTCCGCTGCGAACCTTCGAGATACATGCGCATTGTTCGTTCGTCTCCGATGAGTGGTGGCTGGAATCGAGTGAACGGCCGAGAACATCTGGACCATCTCCGCTCGGTGTGTTACAAAATATGAATGCCGAATTCCAACATGTGTGATGATCCTAAGCACACCGGACGCTCCGAGACAAGAGCCGGTGCCGGCGATGGGGAAGCGCGATCTGCCGTCGAGCGGAAATCCCCGCCCACCGAGCGAGTCGTCCAAATCCTCAACCTGCTCGCGGACACACCACGCGAACAGCTCACGCTTACGCAGGTCGCGAGCAGTCTCGGCCTGAACAAACCCACCTGCCTCGGCATCCTGACCGCACTGACGGATGCGCACTTCGTGACCCGCGACGAGTCGAAGTCGTACGGGCTCGGGCCTGCCCTGCTGCGGCTGGGCGCTGCGGCCGAATCCGGGCTCGCGAATCTCGACTTGGTCCGGCCCGTCCTCGCCGAACTCCACGACCGAGTCGGCGTGAGCTGCGTCCTCAGCACCACTCACCAGGGGCAGATCGTCATCGTCGACCGCCTCGGCACCGTCATTCCCGGCGACCGCCAAGACCTCATCGCGGAGAGATACTCGCTGACACCGCCGCTCGGTCTGGTGAACATCGCCTGGGAACACGACGATGTGGTAGACGCCTGGCTCAACCGCTCGCCGCTGATACCGCTGGGCGCAGGCAAGGACAAGGTTCGAACGATCATCGACAACGGTCGCGAACGCGGCTACCTCATCCAGCGGCTCACCACGACCACTTCGTCGAACATCGTGCTGGCCAGCCTATTGACCTCGGAGATGCCGCGCCGAGTTATCGACGAGGTGCTGCGTTATCTCCCACCGGCAGACTGGTCCGAATTCATCGGTGATCTGCCGGACGACGACGGAGCCGACATCCCGGTCGCCACCATCAGCACCCCCATCCACGATCGGCGCGGCGCACAGCAGTACACCCTGACCCTCGTCCCCGGACGCCCGGACGCCACAGTCGGCGAGTGCAAAGAGTGGGCCAAAAGTGCGGTGAACGCCGCACGCACAGCGACAATCGCCCTCGGAGGAAGTTGACGGCACGAGCCGAAAGCACATGCCGTCGTCACCCCGAAACGGTGTCGTACGGACGGAAGGGACTGCTGCGGCCGGGTACGCACTGATCAGTGGGCGTGACCGGCCGCAGACTGCACAGGACGGCCCACGCTGGCACGTTACGAGGCAGCTGACCCCGACCACGAACCGCTGCCATCAGATAAGCCGATGGCTCAGTCCACGAGGTATCGGGCGAGGGACCGCGCTACACACACCGGTTTGCCGGCCGCGTCGCACTCGACGGAGACGTCGAGGGCGACCTGCACACCGCCGGGAACGTCATCGACGGACGCCACCCGGACATGGCCGCGCACGCGCGACCCCGCCGGCACCGGCGCCGGGAACCGCACCCGGTCGAGTCCGTAATTCACTGCCGCGGCAACGTTTTCGACGCGGAGCAGCTCTTCGAAGAATCGGGACAGCAACGACAGCGTGAGATAGCCGTGCGCGATCGGCGCACCGAACGGACCCTCGGCCGCCCGCCGTGGGTCGATGTGGATCCACTGGCGGTCCTCGGTGCAGTCGGCGAACGTGTCGATCCGGTCCTGGGTGACGAGCACCCACTCACTGCTCCCGAGATCGGTTCCGGCAGCGGACCGTAACTCGTCGATCGATGCGAAGACTGCCATCAGACGCCTCCCGCCAAGGTCAGGCCGCCGTCGACGACGAGTGTCTGCCCCGTGATCCAGGCGGCGTCCTCGGACGCCAGGAACGCGACCGCGGCGGCGATGTCCTCCGGCGCTCCGAGTCGGCCCAGCGGGTAGTTCTCGACCACCTCGTCCTCGCGGCCCTCGTAGAGCGGACCGGCGAACTTTGTCTTCACGACTGCCGGCGCGATCACGTTGACGCGCACGGCGGGGCTGTTCTCCGCCGCCAACTGCGCGGTCAGCCCGATCACCGCCGACTTGCTCACCCCGTACACACCGATATCGGTGGCCGGCCGCAGACCGGCCACCGAGGCGATGTTGACGACGGCCCCGGACCCGCCACCCAGTTGCCGCCGGAACTGCCTGGTCCACCCGATCACGCCGAGCACGTTGACCCCGAGGATCTTTCGTGCCGCCTCGAGATCGGTGTCGAGGACCGGACCCGACACCGGGTTGATGCCGGTGTTGTTGACGAGCACGTCCACTCGGCCGAATACCTCGGCGGCCCGCTCGAACGTCTCGGCCTGGTGGGCTTCGTCGTCGGCGCGTCCCGCCACCGCCATCGCGACCGACGAGCCGCCGAGCTGCGCGACGGCCGCGTCGAGCGCGTCCTGCTTACGTGCCGTGATGACGACACGGCCGCCCTCGGCGACCAGACGCTGCGCGACCGCGAGGCCGATTCCGCGGCTGGCACCGGTGACGACCGCCACCCGTCCGGCGAAACGGCCGGTCATATCGAGATCCCTCCGTCGATGGGAAGCACTGTGCCGGTGATGTATCCGGCGTTCGCGGACGCCAGGAACGCGACCGCCACCGCCATCTCGTGCGGATCGGCGAAGCGCCCCATGGGAACCTGCGCGATCAGTTCGGCCTTCTTGTCCGCCGGAATCGAGGCGATCATGCGGGTCTCGGCGTTGGGCGAGATCGCGTTGACCGTGACGCCGAAGCGGGCAAGTTCCTTGGCGGCGGTCTTGGTGAACCCGATGATCCCGGCCTTGGCCATCGCGTAGTTCGCCTGCCCTGGGTTACCCCGCAGGCCCGTATAGGAGGTGATGTTGACGACGCGTCCGTAGCCGCGCTCGCGGAAGTGCGGCACGCACGCCCGGGTAAACCGGAACGTGCCACCCGCATGGACCGCCATGACCTGCTCGTAGTCCTCGTCGGTGAGCTTCCACAGCACCCGGTCCCGCAGGATACCGGCGTTATTGACCAGCACGTCGATGCGACCGGTCTCCGCGACCACCCGATCGACCACGGCCTGGACGGAAACGCTGTCGCTCACGTCCGCGACCGTCGACCGGCAACCCACGTCGGCGGCGCCCTCCAGCAGGGCGTCACCGTCGAAGTCGACGAGATATACGGTGGCGCCCGCGTCGTGGAAGAAACGGCCCAGTTCGAGGCCGATCCCCCGGGCTCCACCGGTCACGATCACCGACTGTCCGGCGAAGTCGAACGAGACGTTCGACGTCGGCGTCTGCAGGGTTTCGGTCATCAGCTGATCCTTTCGAAGATGATGGCCATGCCCTGGCCACCTCCGATGCACATGGTCTCGAGGCCGAACTGGAGGTCACGCTCCCGCAGCGAGTGCAACAGGGTTGTGGTGATCCGGGCACCGGTCGCGCCGAATGGATGTCCCAGTGCGATGCCACCACCGTTGACATTGAGCTTGTCGAGATCGATACCGAGGTCCCGGTACGACGGAATCACCTGCGCGGCGAACGCCTCGTTGATCTCGGCCAGATCGATATCGGTGATCGACAGACCTGCCTTCGCGAGGGCACGACGGGACGCCTCGACCGGACCGAGTCCCATGATCTCGGGCGACAATCCACTCACCGCGGTGGAGACGACCCGTGCGAGCGGCGTCAGGCCCAGTTCGGCGGCCTTACGATCACTCATCACGACCAGGGCGGCGGCGCCGTCATTGAGGGCGCACGCATTGCCGGCCGTGACGGTACCTTCCGTGCGGAAAACGGTCCGCAGCCCCGCGAGCTTCTCGACGGTGGTCCCGGGCCGCGGACCGTCGTCGGTGCGGACCACGGTGCCATCGGCAAGAGTGACCGGCGTGATCTCCCGCTCGAAGAACCCGTCGGCGATCGCCTTCTCCGCCAACTGCTGTGAGCGGGTAGCGAATTCGTCCTGCTCGCCCCGGCTTATCCCCCGGTAGGTGGCGACGTTCTCGGCGGTCTGGCCCATCGTGATGTAGACGTCGGGCAGCAGGCCCTCCGTGCGCGGGTCGGTCCACGTCCGGTTGGTCTCGGCCAGGCGCGCCGTCCGCTCCTGCGCCTGCGCGAACAGCCGATTCTGGAACTGGACGTCGCCGGCACCGACACCGTTCTGCTGCGGGTACCGGGAAACGCACTCGACGCCCGCGGAGACGAACACGTCGCCGTCACCGGCCTTGATCGCGTTGAACGCCATCCGTGTGGTCTGCACGCTCGACGCGCACGCCCGGTTCACCGTGACGGCCGGGACGGTGTCCATGCCCAACTGGACGGCCACCCGGCGAGCGATGTTCTCGCTCTGCTCACCCGTGTGCTCCCAGGCCCCCAGGTACAGGTCGTCCACCGTGTTCGGATCGAGCGCGGGAATCTGGTCGAGCGCCGCTCGAACCATCTGTGCGGCAAGGTCGTCCGGCCGCGTCCCGGCCAGAGTCCCCTTGCCGGCCCGCCCGATCGGCGACCGTGCGGTCGCGACGATGACTGCTTCGGTCATCTTGTCTCTCCTCCTTTCCCGGCAGGCGCCGGGACCAAGTCACAGCGCGAGATCGCGCCCGATGATTTCCTTCATGATTTCGTTGGATCCGGCCCAGATCTTGGTGACACGGGCGTCCATCCACGCACGTGCGACGCGGTACTCACGCATGTAGCCGTAGCCGCCGTGCAGCTGCACGCAGTGGTCGAGGACCTCGTTCTGCACCTGCGCCGACCACCACTTGGCCTTGGCCGCGTCGACTGCGCTCAACCCGTTGCCAGCGTGCTCGGCCACCGCGGCGTCGATGTAGGCCTGTGCCACTTCGATCTTGGTGACCAGCTCCGCCAGCAGGAACTTGTTGTGCTGGAATGACCCGATCGAGTTCCCGAACGCCTTGCGCTCCTTGGCGTATTCGATCGTCTCGAGCAGGATCTGCTTGGCGTGCGCGACATTGGTGACCGCCGCGCCGATGCGCTCCTGCGGCAGCCGCTCCATCATCGAGACGAATCCCGTTCCGGGCTCACCGAGGATCGCGTCCTCAGGCAGGCGGACCCCGTCGAAGAAGAGTTCGGCGGTGTCGGACTCGGGCTGACCGACCTTGTCCAGCTTGCGTCCCCGCTCGAAACCGGGCAGTGATGCATCGACGAGGAATAGGCTGATGCCCTTGGACCGCTGGGTCGGATCGGTTCGCGCGGCGACGACCACCACGTCGGCGGTGTACCCGTTCGTGATGAATGTCTTGGAGCCGTTCAGGATCCAGTCGGAGCCGTCCCGCACGGCGGAGGTCTCGAGGTTCGCGAGATCCGATCCCGCGGACGGCTCGGTCATTCCGATCGCCGCGACGGCCTCACCGGCCGCCATCCGTGGCAGCCACTGCTGCTTCTGTTCCTCCGACGCGAGGTCGACAACGTACGGCGTCACGATGTCGAAGTGGATGCTGAAGCTCGACGCGAGCGCCATGTTCACGGCGGCCAGTTCCTCGGTGGCGACCGCGTTGAACCGGTAGTCGTCGGCCTCGCCCCCACCGTAGGTCTCGGGGATCTCGAGGCCGAGGATGCCCTGCTTGCCGGCCGCGTGCCACACCTCCCGCGCGATGAGCTTGTCCTCGGCATAGGACTCGACATTCGGCACCACCTCGCGCGCGAGGAAATCGCGGACGGACTCACGGAACTGATCGTGATCGGCGCTGAAAACTGACCTCTTCACCACGTACCTTTCGAACTCAACCCCTAAAATCTAAGCGTTCGCTTAGTCTGCGATCAGAGTATGCGAAAGTCAATGGGTGGGCGTCGACATCGGGTCGGCGGATACTGCGGAGGGCGGAACGAATGTCGGCGCGATCAGGAACGCGAGCGGGCGACACAGTGGCGCAACGTCCGATCGGGGACGCGGTGCAGCGACTGCTCGACGCCGCGCGCGATGCGTTCGCCGCGAAGGGCTACCACGGCACGAGCACCCGCGAGATCGCGGCGGGCGCCGGTATGAGTCCCGCGGCGATGTACATCCACTTCCGGTCCAAGCAGGAGATCCTGGCACGGCTGAGCCTGGCCGGACACATCGCGGCGCTCACCGCAATCCGTACGGGTGCCGACACCCCGGGTTCTCCGACGAAACGCCTGCGTGCCGCCGTTTACGCGTTCGCCTCCTGGCACGCCGAGCACCACACTGCGGGCCGCGTGGTGCAGTACCAACTGTCCGCACTGGAGGAGGAGAACCTCGCAGAGGTCGTCCAACTGCGACATGACATCGTCGCCACGATGCGCGACGTTATATCCGAGGGAACCCGCGACGGCGAGTTCGCCGTGGCAGACATCGACGTCACGACACTAGCGATCCTGTCGCTGTGCATCGATACGGTCCGGTGGTATCCGTCCCGCGAACTACACACCCCTGAGGCCGTCGGCGCTTCGTTCGCCGCCCTGGCCGAACGGATGGTGAAGGCCGGCGACTGAACGAGCACTCAGACGAGGAGATCTAAGCGATCGCTCGTTCAAGGGGGCGAATAGATCGAGCTGAGCGCGATCCACCCCCGGACGACTCGGGAGCGCGAGGTCGTGTTCCCAGGCATCGGGGTCGCTGGTGGTCTCGTCAGCCACCCCGTGCTTGTACTGCCATTCGACCGCTTCGCGCTCGAGGGCAGGCCGGAGAGCCCTTTCTTTCTCGTCGGACCGGTCGGCGCTGTAGGCCCAGATCGGCCCCCCCAGAATGCCGGTACGAAGCCTTCTTCGTACGCGTTGCCGTTCCGTGAGATCACGGCCTCGACGGACTCTGGATCGGCGAGCGCCAGACGCCAGGCGATCGGGGCGCCGTAGTCCTGCACGTACACCGTGTACTTCGCGATACCGAGGTTCGCCAGGAAGGTGCGCGTCGCCGGCAAAGAATTTGCCCAGCAATTCTGTGGAACGGGTTCGAAGGCCGATATCGCGTACCTTCAGCGGATGCGCAGCGCCTTGCATGAGGTGATTCGCGAGCAGGCCGACCCCGGCGCCGACCTCGGGTCACTGATCGGCGGGGCGATCCTCACACCCGAGGTCACGCCCGGGGGGATCCGATGGGAGCTACAAGCACCTGCAGTCGAGAGGCTCGCAGTTCGTGCGGCGATGGCCTGGTCCGAAGTCATGAAAGAAATGCCCGGACGGCTTCGCCCGTGCGCCAATACCGAATGCAATCTCTTCCTCATCGACCACAGTCGCCCCGGCAGCGCGAAGTGGTGCTCCATATCCACGGCACGTGGGGTCCAGGCGAACGGAAACTGGCGTTAGCGAGTGCTGGTGATCGAAACACGTTGCTGTGAAGGTTGATTCGCTGGATCGGTGGGTGCTGATGGGCGTGTGGTGGTTGCATGTCGGTTTGTGGGTGATGAGGGCGGGGTCGGGTACGGCCGGTTCGGTGTGCTGTCGCGGGTCGAGCTGGAGCGGTTCTTTCATCTCGATGACAAGGATCGGGAGCTGATTGCGGCTCGCCGGCGGGATTCGAATCGGCTCGGTTTCGCGCTCCAGCTGGTGACTGTGCGGTATCTGGGTATGTTCTTGCCCGATCCGCTCGATGTTCCGGGTGAGTTGGTCGATTACCTGGCTGAGCAGCTCAAGATCGCGGATCCGTCGTGCGTGAAGTCCTACACCGACCGGGAGAAGACCCGGTTCGAACATGCGTGGGAGATCCAGCGCAAGGAGGGGCTGATCTCGTTCGCGCAGGTCGAGGCCGATCTGCTGGCGTGGATCGCTGATCAGGCATGGATGACCGGCGACGGTCCGAAATCCCTGCTCGCGGGCGCGGTGGGCTGGTTGCGCGAACGCAACGCTCTGCTACCTGGTGTCACGACGCTGGAGCGGCTGGTCACCGACGGCAAGCAGGACGCCGACCGGCGATTGTGGACGCAGCTGGCAAGTCAGCTGTCCGGCGGGGAGGCCGGGCAGCTACTGGGGCTGCTGGACACCCGGGAGGAGAACCGCCGCAGGTATGTCGAGCTGGAGCGACTACGCAAGGGGGCATTCGCCCCGACCTAGACGGGCATGAAGAACGCGCTGGCGCGGGTGCGGGATGTGAACGCGGTGATCCCGGCGTCGGTGGATATCGCGGCGGTGCCGGCGCGCCGGTTGATCGCCTTGGCCGCGCATGGTGTGACCGGCAAGACCGCGCACCTGCGGCGGATGAAACCCCAGCGGGAGCGGCTGCTGGCGTTGCTGTGCGCGACGGTATTCACCTTGCGCGCCAAGGCCATTGACGACGTGCTGGAGTTGTTCGACCTGCTGATGGTCACCGACTTGATGGCCAAGGCCGAACGCCAGTCCAAGGACGAGAAACTGAAACGCTATCCGCGGGTGAGCCGCAACGCCGGCAAGCTGGCCCAGGCGGTGCGGGTGCTGCTGGAGATGAGCGAAGCCGAACCAGGGTTGTCGCTGGAGCTGGTGTGGGATCTGATCGAGAACACCGTGTCCAAGGCCGAACTGCGGGCCGCGCTCGCATCGATCGATGAACTTGTGCCGCAGGCGGATCCGGAGTGCGACTCGCAGCGGCTCGAGGAGCTGGCCAACCGGTATGCCACGGTGCGGGCGTTCCTGCCCGCGATGATGCGCAACATCGACTTCGGCGCCACCGCCGACGCCGCGCCGGTGCTGAAAGCCGTTGCCGTGCTGGCGGATCTGATCTCCCCGCAACGCACTGCTCGTGGCGGGTTACCGGCCCGCTGGCTCGATGCCCGCCGTGTCGATCACGACCTGGTCAGCGGCGGCTGGCAGCGCCTGGTCTACCCGCTGGCACGGCCGGTCGAGACCGTCGACCGAGGCGCCTACACCCTGTGTGTGCTCGAACAGTTCCACCGGCATCTCAAGCACCGCAACATCTTCGCCGAGCACTCCTCGAAATGGCGTGACCCGCGCTCGCATCTGCTGTCGGGTATGGCGTGGGAATCCGCCCGCGACCGGGGCATGAACGCGCTCGGCCTGCCGGACAACCCGCGCGCGATACTGGGTGAGCTGGGCGAAACCCTCGACGCCACCTACCGGGAGCTGGCCGCCCGGTTGGGTGAAGACACTCCGACGACGGTGGACGAGGACGGGAAACTGCACGTGGCGGCGTTGAACGCGGTGCCGGACCCGCCGAGCCTGGTCGATCTGCGCCGCCGGACCGCGGCGATGATCCCGCGCGTGGATCTGCCGGAGATGGTCCTGGAGGTGATGAGCTGGCATCCGGATTTCGGGGAGGCATTCACCCATGTCGCCGGCACCAAGGCCCGCGTCGCGGACTTGGGTGTGTCCGTGGCCGCTGTCCTGTGCGCCCAGGCCATGAATGTCGGGCTCGTTCCGGTGACCTCGCCCGGTGCGGATGCGTTGACCCGTGATCGGCTGCGCCACGTCGACCAGCACTACCTACGGGCGGAGACGATGGCCGCGGCGAACACGGTGCTGGTCAACGCCCAATCCGAGGTGCCATTGGCCCAGCTGTGGGGCAGCGGCTGCGTCGCCAGCGTGGACGGGATGCGGTTCGTGGTACCTGTCCGGTCCATCCACGCCCGACCGAACCGAAAATACTTCGGACCGAAACGAGGCAGTACCTGGCTGAACATGCTCAACGACCAGGCCGCTGGGCTCAACGCGATGGTCGTGTCGGGTACCCCGCGCGACTCGCTCAACGCCATCGACGTGATCCTGCGTCAACCCGAGGGTAGCAAGGTCACGCGCATGATCTCCCGCGACGGTAACCCCACCCACCTCGGCCAGGCCATCGCCTACTACGGCCGGATCTTCAAGACCCAGCAGTGCGCCACGAGGCGCTGGTTTGATCGGACGGAGGTGAGAGACCACCGTGACCCGGCCGTCGTAGCGGCGGGGTGAAAGTTGGAGGCAGCCTGATCCGGGGGTCGCCGGTGAGGGTGGGAGCAGCCTCGACGAAGTCAGGTCGGCTCAGGACTACCGGATGGGCCGGGCCTGGTGAACGAGACGGGAAGGTATACGCGAGGAACCGGTGGCTTTAAGCCTCTTCATTTTGTACCAGCTCCAACCCGGTGGATATGGGCTGGGATGCGGTGCGCACCTGCCCTTTTGGGTGGGGAACTCCTGGTCGGGTATTGCTCGCCTGGGCTGGGAGGCCACGGTGAAGGACTACGGCGTAGCCGTGGCGAAACCGCAGGGGCAGAGCCGGGTGCCTAACTCGTCGACCGATCAACAGTGAACGTGGGAACCGTCCGCGTGCGTTCCTCGTCCCGCCCTCGGCCAGAGGGCTGGGATGGGGATAGGTGCGACGCCTGCCGAAGGCGTGGACGGGGCGGAGCCGTCGTAGTACTCCGAGCCGGGGAAAGCCCGGCGCATGGGGAAGGACGGCAGCGGGCCAGTCAAGGAGAAGGGTGCAATGTCCGAAGATGCGCTGGTGAACACCAGTGCTGTGGTGTGGCCGGATTCCGATTCGGCGTATTTCGCGGTACGGAGAATGCAGATCAAGTTGCATCGCTGGGCGGGGGAAGACTCCTCCCCCCGTTTCGGCGATCTGTTCAACCTCGTCCATGACCCGGCGTTTCTGGTACACGCGTGGGAACGCGTGGCCGGCAACGCGGGAGCAAGGACAGCGGGGATCGACAGGGTCACTGTGGCCCATATCGAGACCTGGATCGGGGTGCACGCGTTCCTGGACGGCATTCGGGACTCACTGAAGTCCGGCGAGTTCTCGCCGGTCGCGGTGCGGCAGGTGATGATTCCCAAGGCGGGCGGCAAGCTGCGCAAGCTGGGGATTCCAACTGTCGCTGACCGGGTCGTGCAGGCCAGTCTGAAAGCGGTGCTCGAGCCGATTTTCGAGGCGGATTTTCTGCCGTGCTCGTATGGGTTCCGTCCCAACCGGCGTGCGCACGATGCTGTCTCCGAGATCCATTTCCTCGCATCCCGCCCGCGGAATTATCAGTGGGTGTTGGAGGCGGACATCAAGGCGTGTTTCGACGAAATCGATCACACTGCCCTGATGGACCGCCTGCGGGGGCGGGTCAAGGACAAGCGGGTGCGCGCGTTGGTGAAGGCGTTCCTGAAATCCGGGATCATGACGACTTTCGGGGAAACGGAGGACACGTGGACTGGTGTGCCCCAGGGCGGGATTCTTTCCCCGCTGCTGGCGAACATCGCCCTTTCCGCGCTGGACGAGCACTTCGACCAGCAGTGGCGAGAGACGATGAGCACCGACAAGCGGCGGGCCACACGCAAACGAAAGGGCTTGGGCAACTGGCGGATTATCCGTTTCGCGGATGACTTCGTCCTGATGGTGTCGGGCGACCGAAGCCATGCCGAGGCGCTGCGTGAGGAAGTGGCAGATGTTCTGGCCCCGCTGGGGTTACGTCTGGCACAGGAGAAGACCCGTGTCGTCCATGTCGACGAGGGCTTCGACTTCCTCGGCCACAACATCTGCAGGCAGCGGAAACGAGGGACGCAGAAGCATTTCATCTATACCCGGCCGTCCAAGAAGGCGATTTCGTCGATCAAGGGCAAGGTTCGGGAGAAAGTGAACAGGTCGACCCTGCATCAGGGCCTGGACGAACTGCTGACCGGTTTGAACAGGATGTTGCGGGGCTGGGCGAACTATTTCAGGCACGGGGTGTCCAAGCAGGTGTTCCACGCGATCGACCACCTTGCGTGGCATCGCATCGCAAAGTGGTTGCACCATAAGCACTCCCGGCTCAGATGGAGCGCGTTGCGCCGCCGGTTCTGCCGACCGGGCACCTGGATCATCGCCCACAACGGGGTCGTATTCACCGGCGCATCCAGCGTCAAGGTGACCCGTTACCGCTATCGCGGCAACACCATCCCGACCCCGTGGACCCCGAAACCGGCAGTCACCACTATCGGTGCCTGACCAGCGGGTAAGGCGCGTGGAGCGCCCGTTGCGCGGAGACGCGCACGGCGGGTGCGGCGGGCGGACCGGGGAAACGGGCTGGCTGCAAGGCCAGCTCCGCGCCCCGGTCCGACCCAACCATCCTGCGCCTGGCCGACGACGAACCCTACCGGCGGGAATCCAAGGCTCAGGCCAACCTGCAGGAAGGACGCCACGACCTGGGCCGCACCGTCTTCCATGGCCGCAAGGGCGAACTCACCCGCGCCTACCTCGACGGCATGGAAGACCAACTCTCCGCGCTCGGGCTCGTTTTGAATATCACCGTGCTATGGAATTCGGTGTACCTGGACCGGGCGCTGGACGAGCTGCGCGTACAGGGCTACCCGGTGCGTGACGAGGATGCCGCGCGGCTGTCGCCATTCATCCGCCGCCATATCCGTCTCGACGGTCACTACAGCTTCCACCTGCCAGATCTGGGCGGAGGTCACCGGCCGTTGCGGGATCCGGATGCTCCCGACGATGACGAGTGAATCGGGCGCCCAGGTCGGCCCGCTCAGCAGTATGGATGGCCAAGCAAAGCGAGCTGTAACAGCCGATTGCAGTGTGTCGCGTAGACGGTTCCCTGTTCGGGCGGGGTCGGCCTCGGCGCATTCGTGATCACTGTGCCGTCTGCTGAGAGTCCGTGATCCCGGTGAGGATGTGGTGCAACCCGTACGAGAACTGTTCGGCCGGGCTCAGGTCGGCGGATTTGGTCATGCGCGAAACCAGGGGATACGCGCCGCTCTCGATGACCTTGCGCATGTAGGGGGCGACGGCGGCGCGCCACTGGTCCTCGGTCTGACCGGTGCGCCGCTGGGTCTGTTTCTCGGCGAGCTCGCGTATGACCGCGCCGCGCACGTAGTCCCTGATCAGCCCGACGGCCGAGGCCGCGTCGGCGATGTCGGAGGTCAGCGGGGCGGCTGCGGTGAGGGCGTGTTCCAGGCCGCGCAGCCAGTTGGGGCCGAGTGATGGCCGGGTGGCCAGCAGCGGGGCGAGCCAGGTGTGCCGCAGCCACAGCTCGCGCTCATGGTGGGCGTAAGCCTCGAGGTCGGCGCGCCAGTCTCCCGTCAGCGGCACGTGGTCGTCCTGTACCGCATCGGCCATGAGATCGAGCAAGTCGTCGCGGCTGTCCACGTAGCGGTAGAGCGAGGTCGTGCCGGTCGACAGCTCGGCGGCGACGCGGCGCATCGACACCGCGTCGAGCCCCTCGGCGTCGGCGATGGCGACGGAGGCGTCCACGATGCGCTCCACGCTCAGGGCCTGCCTTTTCGACCGGTACGGCTCACGCTCCCAGATAAGTGACATGGACAGGAGTCTACAGAAGTGGATACAGTGTGCCCATGAACGGGCACACTGTATCCACTGAAGTTTTGATCGCCGGCGGCGGATCCGTCGGGCTGATGCTCGCGGTGCTGTTGCGCCACCACGGCGTCGAGCCCTTCGTCGTGGAGGAGAAGCCGGAGCTCTCGCCCCACCCCAGGGCCACCGGCATCGGGTCGCGATCGGTGGAGATCCTGCGCGAGGTCGGCCTGGATCAAGCGGTCAACGAGGCCGCGGTCGACCTGCAGGCGGGGAAGATCAGAGGGCGCACGCTCGCCGAGGCCGACTTCACCGAAGGCGCGGAGTGGAAGGCGAAAACCGCGGCCGAGCTCACCTACACACCGGCCCGGATCCGCGGCACCTGCGGACAGAACCTGCTCGACCGTATGTTGATCACCAAGGCCGGTGACGTGGAGTTCGGCGTGGCGCTCGACTCGTTCGAGCAGGACTCCGGCGGCGTCACGGCGACCCTGTCCGACCGGCGTGTCGTGCGGGCACGCTATCTGGTGGCGGCCGATGGTGTGCGCAGTCGGGTTCGGCAGATCCTCGGCGTCGGCCTCACCGGTCCCGGTGTGATCGGTCAGGAGACCACGAGTGTTCTGTTCGGGGCTGATCTGCGTCCGCGCCAACCGTTCGCAATGTGCAATATCGAGCATCCGGACGCGACCGGCCTGCTGGTGACCGTCGACGGCGAACGCGAGTGGGTGTTCCTCACCCGCCTCGATACAGAGCCGACTCCCGACCTGATCCGCACCGCGCTCGGCGACCCGTCGATCGAGGTGGACATCCGCAGTGTGCTGAAGTTTCGGGGACGCGGCCAGGTGGCCGATCGGCTCTGCGGCGGGCGGGTCTTCCTGGTGGGCGACGCGGCGCACGCCATCCCCCCACTGGGCGCGTTCGGGTTGAACACCGGCATCGCCGACGCGCACAATCTGGCGTGGAAGCTCGCGCACGTACTGCGCGGTGAGGCCGGACCCGAACTGCTGCAGACTTATCACACCGAACGCCATCCGGTGGCCCTCATGACGATGGAGCAAGCGCGCCTACGGTTCAACGATCCGTCCCTCCACTGGGGGAAGGACATGGCACAGGCGCGCAAGGCAGCAGGGGCGATCAACGCGCCAGTGGTACACATGGGCTACCGGTACGGTGGCGCCGAGCTCCCCTCCACCGAGGACGTCGCCCTCGACCTCGACGGGTCGCCGGGATCCCGTCTGCCGCACATGTGGGTGGCCGACGGAGTGTCCACGCTAGATCTCGTCGGATCGCAGTGGTGCGTACTCACGGCCGATCCCGGTGTGGAGGCCGACATTCCGGTGCACCTCGTGGATGGCTGGCCGTACGGGACGGTCCTGGTCCGCCCCGATGGTTTCGTGAGCCGTTCGTACTGCTAGCGCGCTCTGTGCTGTCGCAGCCCGCGCGGTTCGAAGCGGCTGACACGTGCCTACGGAAGATCAACGGGCCGAACGCCTTACGGCCGTGGCCTAGAGCTCAGCGGCCCGGTCGCCGACGTGCGGCCGGGTCGCTGTCGGCCTGGTACCGGCGCAGCCCCTCGTCGGACACCCGAGCGTATTTGGCGAGGCTGCGGACCGAGGTATGGCCGGACAACTTCATCAACACCGGTGTGGACGCACCGTCCTCGGCGGCGTGGGTCAACCGGGAATGTCGCAGCTGGTGCAGGACGTAAGGGCCGTCGTCGTAGTCGGCGGTGTACATCTCGAACAGCTCCGCCGCGCGCCGGTACGACAACCGGCCCCGCAGCGTCGAGGGGTCGACATCGTTGGTGGCCACCGACGGGCGGGCCTTGCGGTCGGTGAGGAACACCGGCCCGGATGTGCGACCGGCCAACAATCGGGGCAGCAACCGGGCGGTGCCGGTCTGCCAGGCGATGAGATCGCGTGCCCCGCCCTTGCGGGTCACCACCGCGCACCGATTCGTGGTGTCCAGCTCCGGCACGTCGAGCGTCAACACCTCCTCCGCGCGTGCCGAGGATTCGTAGAGCAGATGCCACAACACCCGTTCCCGCAGCGGCGCATCCGATCCCAGGACCTCGGCGATCCGCTGCTTGCGCAGCGCCCTGCTGGTGTCCGGCGGTGCCGGTTTGGCCCGCAGGCGAACCAGCGGATCACCGGCCAACCAGCCCTGCTCACGCCAGTAGGCGCACGCCGACCCGAGCGCGGTCAACCGGATATTGAACGTCTTGGCTGCTTTGGCGCCCCACACGAAGGTGAACCACCCACTCACCCGATCCGGCTCCCGATCCAGCAGCGCCACGTTCGTGTCGGCCCCGAAATCACGCACCAGCCGATCCAGCGCGGCCGCATAGGTCGCGCGGGTGTTATGGGCCGGGATTGTCGCAAGGTACACCTTCACCGCGTCGGCGAGGCGGACACTGCTCGCCGGCGTCGGCAGCATCCGAACCCGACCCATCACCGACCTCCACCCGCGCTACCGCACATAGTTTCCGGAGTCGACTGGCCTCGAACGGTTCGTCGGGCCAGCTCGACCCAGACACTACCGCACATAGTCAGCTGCTATCTGCGGTAACTCCTTAGCGCCAGATTTCGCAGAGTTGGACAGGCCCGCCGCTGAATCGCATCCGATGCGCCGGACGCGGTTGCTGTCGCGGGTATATCCCTCCGGATCTCGCTCGGCGGCCACGAATCACCCTCAGTCAGAACACGACTCGCTAAACGCCAGATTTCTCAGATCTGGACCCCACGTGCCTCCACCTGCGGAAGCCGAGTGAAGGTGCGCACCCACGCTCACCGCAGACGGGAACGGTAGCGCCCCACTGAGCTGAGTGGTGGATTTCGGATCAGGCGCGAAACAGCGTAGCTATCAATGAATCATGTTGATAGATAACCGATTTCGAGAGTCTTTACAAAGACTGAGGAGCGTAGCGTAGCCCGCTGGTTCCCACGTCGGCCTATCCCAGGCAGATCAGGCCTCCCCCTCCGTGCAATCCGGGTGTGGCGCCGAGAACGTGCAAACACGTTGGTCAGACGTCGTGTTCGTCGTACGTCGCTCGGTGAGCAAGGACCTGGTGCATGTGGTCTTGTGCCCAACTTCTGAGGCCGCGTGTCATCTCATGGAGAGAGAGGCCGAGATCGGTCAGTTCGTAGGAGACGGTGACCGGGACCGTCGGCGTCACGGTGCGGGTGATCATGCCGTCGCGCTCCAGCGCCCGTAGCGTCTGGGTCAGCATCTTCTGGCTGACTCCTGCCAGCAGACGCGAAATCTCGGAGTAGCGCATGGCCTTTGCGCTGCCTGCCGTGCCATCCGCCGCGTCATCCTGATCGGAAGCGTCGCCGCCGAGCGCGCACAGGACCAGCACGACCCACTTGTCAGAGATCCGGTCGAGCAGCTGACGGCTGGGGCACACCGCAAGGAACGCGTTGTACTCCACCTTGTCCAGCGCTCGCTTCTGAGCCACACTCGTCGTCCCCAACCTGATCAGATCCTTCTCCTGAGTTAGTTACGCACTTCTAGGTGCCTACTTCCCCAAGGGAAGCAACTCCCCAATGATGGTCCTAGGTAGCGATAAGCGCCACCCCCTAAGCAAGGAGCAAGGTGAACACGATGGAAGCATCCAGCACCTCACTTCCCGGCGGCACCTGGACTCTCGGTGACTCTTCCGTCACCAGGTTCGGCTACGGAGCGATGCAGCTCGCAGGCCCATGGGTCATGGGGCCACCTGCCGACCGCGACGGCGCTCTTGCCGTGCTCTGCGAGGCCGTCGAAGCGGGGATCACCCACATCGACACCAGCGACGCGTACGGCCCCCGAGTCACCAACGACCTGATCCGCGAAGCCCTGCACCCCTATCCCGATTCGCTGCTCATCGCCACCAAGGTCGGGGCGAACCGCGACGCGCAGGGCGGCTGGCCCACCGCCCGGCGACCCGAAGACCTCCGCAAGCAGGTCCAGGAAAACCTCCGATCCCTCGGCGTCGAGGTCCTCGATCTCGTCAACATGCGCATGGGCGATGCCAACGGCCCGCAACCCGGCTCCCTCGCCGAGGCGTTCGGAACCCTCGTTGAACTTCAGAAGGAGGGTCTGATCCGACACCTGGGGGTCAGCAACGTCACTCCCGAGCAAATCGACGAAGCCCAGCGCATCGCCCCGATCGTGTGCGTACAGAACATGTACAACCTCGCGCACCGCTACGACGACAACCTCATCGACCAGCTCGCTGCGCAGGGCATCGCCTACGTTCCGTTCTTTCCACTGGGAGGCTTCACGCCGCTGCAGTCCGAGACGCTCTCTGGGGTAGCCAAACGGCTCGGGGCAACCCCGATGTCGGTGGCGCTCGCGTGGCTGCTACAGCGCTCCCCGAACATTCTGCTCATCCCCGGCACATCATCGACTGCGCACCTACGCGAGAACATCGACGGCGCCGCACTGTCTCTCCCCGAAGAGGCGGTGGCCGAGCTCGACAGGATCGGCCGCTGACGCCCGACCGCGAAGAGGAGATGGAGTCGTTCCTCGAGATCGGGGGTCTCGTAGAGCGGGGTTCGCTAGACCTACCTGAACACCGTCTGCCGACCGAACGAACTGGGGCTCGAAGTCATCGAATACAGAACGGATGTCCGGCTGGGCTGGCATACACACGCGAACCTTCTCGGGCAGGGCGACGGGATCGTCCGTCGGCCGCAGCCGCCGGCGTCGAGAAGTCGTTTGTCCGCGGCCACTGCGTCATCCGTGGCGAGGTCGATGTGGATTTGTTGGGGCGCTCCGTCGGGGGCGGCGGCGACTCAGACCGTGGGAATGATGCCGCCGTCCACCCGGAACTGGGCGCCGGTGAGCCACTTGCCGCGGCTCGAGGCAAGGAACGCGATCATCTCTGCGACGTCCTCAGGGTCGCCGGGACGACCCATCGGCACCTTCAGGTGATCCACGACCTGCTGGGTGACGCCGTCGATGTCGACGCCCTGACTGTCGGCCATCTGTTGTAGATGCTTGCGCGCACCCTCGGTGACGATGAATCCCGGTAGAACGCACACCACGCGCACGCCGTGCCCTCCCACCGCCGTCGCCAACTCACGGCTGTAGGTGTTGAGCGCCGCCTTGGATGCGGCGTACGAGGCCTCGGCCGGCTGCGGAAGATGGCTGGCGATCGAGGACACGTGCACCACGACACCCGAGCCACGCTCGACCATCCCGGGAACCAGCGCCCGGTCGAGTCGGACCGCGCTGAGCAGATTCATTTCCAGATCGGCGAGCCACGACGCGTCGGACCGCTCCAGAGTCGGCATCGGCCCGGTCGCGGCTCCTGCGTTGTTGACCAAGACGTCGACGCCTCCGACGCTGTCCACCACTCGCCGGCCAAGTTCTGCCACCCCCTCCTCCGACCGCAGATCGGCGGGAATGAAGGTGGCGGGCAGGCCTCCGGAAACCCTACACATAAACGGAGTCGGACTCACCTTATGGAGGACCAGCTTGCCGTCATCACGCCCGTTGCGCGCCGATGCCCGCCGCAACCGCGAGGCGCTCCTCACTGCGGCGCGGGAGGCATTCCTCGCCGACGACAACGTTCATGTGGAGGTGATCGCCCGTCGAGCCGGTGTGTCCATCGGCACGCTGTACCGGCACTTCGACACACGCGAGGTGCTCGTCGCGGAGGTATACCGCCACGAGGTCGCAGAGCTCTGTGCAACCCCGGCCCGGCTTCTCGAGCAGCACGCCCCGGACGAAGCCCTGCGCATCTTCCTGTTGCTGCTCGTGGAGCACGCGGCAGTGGGCAGAGGGATGGGAGAAGTCCTCGAGAGCATCCTGGCGACCGACTCGCCTGTCTTCGACGACACTCGCAACGAAATGGCTCGTGCCCTCGACGAACTGCTCGCTGCCGGCACTGCCGTCGGTCTCGTCCGCAACGACGTCAGCGGGCGCATCGTTCTGCGCGCCTTCGGCGGTATCTGCGGGATCCGCACAGAAGGGTGGAGGGACGACGCGGAGCGCATCGCTACGATCTTGTATGACGGCTTGCGTAATGCGACAGCAGAGCGGTCGTGAGGGACCGTGGATCTCCAACATCAAGTTTCAGTACAACCTGGGGATGGGAAGACATTCAATGGACATCTTCGTCATCGGCATCACCGGACGAATCGGCCGGTTGCTCGCCGATCACCTGAAGGATCGAGGCGACAACGTCAAGGGGCTCACACGGTCGACGCGCGACGAAGCCGAGTTCGCCGCGGTCGGCGTCAAGACGTACGTCGGCGACTTGGGTGCTATGACGCCACATGATCTCGCCGCGGTGGTCACCGGCACCGACGTGATCGTGTTCACCGCCGGGTCGAACGGTGGCGAACGAGGTGTTACCGAGGCTATCGACCGAGACGGTGTCGCCAAGACCGTCGAAGCGGCACACCTTGCTGGTGTTCGTCGAGTTGCACTCGTGTCCGTCTTCCCGGAGGCATGGAGGGAACGCGAACTTCCCGCCGACGAGGAGTACTACTTTGCCGCAAAGAAGGAAGCGGAAGTCACTCTCAGCCACAGCGGCCTCGACTGGTTCATCCTGCGTCCATCTCTCCTGACCGACGACGCCAGCACCGGCCTCATTGCACTCGGGCTCGCTGAAGTGCATGGACAGATCAGTCGAGGCGACGTCGCTGCGACGCTCGCCCATCTCCTGCACGAGCCCCGTATCAGCAGACAGATCCTCGAGCTGAACGAGGGTGACATCCGCATCGAGGCGGCAGTGTCGTGTGCAGCGGCTGAGGCTGAGACTGAGACAGCGGCGAAGTGTTCCCCGGACCGTGCGTAACGAGTGGTTCCGCGCCGGGGGTTGCTGAGTCACGACAGCCGTGATGCTCTGGCAGATCCGCAGAGTGAACTCAGACACGTTGGGCAGGCAGTGCGGTCTGGGAAGGTTCCGTAGTTTGTCCGGCAACGCCGTCACCCACCGCCGGCGACTGAACGAGCACTCAGACGAGGAGATCTAAGCGATCGCTCATTCAAGGGAATCGCGGGCCTCGTCGGCGATAAACCGGTATTCGAATTCGGGATCGTCGCGGTGCGCGTCGAACAATGCGTTGGCCCGATACGCCTCGGTTTCTGCACCGGCGGTCACCCGTTCGGCCGGTCACCGATAGTGCGGTCGGCGAGCGAGCTGTAAGCCCCGGCACGTCACCGCTATGGGAATTCCCTCGGCGGCAAGCCCTTTCGCGAGCGGGTAGAACCTTTCGGTGGCAAGGGGCGACAAAGAGGGTTCGATGTGAGCACCGACAGATCGGCTAGAGATCGTCGGGCAGCAGGCGGAACGCGGCATGACCAGTGAGCGGGGTAACTGCGCGGAAATCACGTCGGTCGAGTGTCAACACCTCCGTATCGCTCGGCTAATGAAACATTGGTGGCGTCGGTGAGATCCAGGCGCATGGCCATGTATCTGTTCTGCACCTTGCGCGCGACCCGCAACAGGTCCGCCGAGATCGTGGGCACTTCGATGCGTCCGGTGCGCTCTTGTGCCAACACTTCTACCTCATCGATAACCGTGCCGCAGTGCTCGACAGCGTCTCCCGCCACCTCATCGGCTCGACACGGCCGGGCAGTTGACACGGCGCCCACGGGGCACCGGAAGCGCACGAATTCTCCTGCGAGAGTGACTGTTCCACGGGCAGCGGGCACTGCCAGCAACAACAACCACCGGTTGTCGCCACGCACGTGTCGATTGTTTGACCCTCGGTCGCTCGCTCGGCTCGAATAAGGCGATCCGAACCCGGGTCGCATCGTTGGAGGGCGTCTGTTGTCTTCGTTCGTTCACCTGCACGTACACACCGAATACTCCATGCTGGACGGTGCGGCGAAGATCAAGCCGCTCTTCGATGAGGCGGGCAGGCTCGGGATGCCCGCGGTCGGCATGACCGACCACGGGAACATGTTCGGCGCGGACGAGTTCTACCAGGTCGCCACGAAGGCGGGCATCAAACCCATCATCGGCATCGAGGCATACCTGGCGCCGGGCAGCAGACACCACAAGAAGCCGGTGTTCTGGGGTCAGGCCGGCCAGCGCGGATCCAATGGCGAAGGCATCGGCGGTGACGTCTCCGGCGGTGGCGCCTACACGCATATGACGATGCTGGCGCAGAATTCACAAGGTTTGCGCAACCTGTTCACGCTGTCATCGCTGGCCAGCATGGAGGGCTACTACCGCAAGCCGCGGATGGACCGTGAACTGATCGCCGCGCATGCCTCCGGCATCATCGCCACCACCGGTTGCCCATCCGGTGAGGTACAGACCCGACTGCGCCTCGGTCAACATGCCGAGGCGATGCAGGCCGCGTCCGAATACCGCGACATATTCGGCAAGGACAACTTCTTCGTGGAGTTGATGGACCACGGCTTGCCGATTGAGCGATCGGTCCGTGACGGACTGCTCGAGATCAGCGCCAAGCTCGGCCTGCCCCCGCTGGCGACCAACGACTCGCACTACGTAAGCAAGGACCAGTCCGACGCGCACGCCGCACTGCTGTGTGTGCAGGCCGGAAAGACCCTCAGCGACCCGAACCGGTTCAAATTCGACGGCGATGGCTACTACCTGCAATCGGCGGCGGACATGCGGGCGTACTGGGACACTCAGGTGCCCGGCGCCGCAGACAACACCTTGCTGATCGCCGAACGGGTGGAGTCCTACGCGGATGTGTGGGCGCACAAAGATCGGATGCCGGTCTACGACGCGCCCGAGGGCTACGACGCGAACTCGTGGTTCCGCGAGCAGGTTGTGCGTGGACTCGACCGGCGCTTCCCCCACGGAGTGGGGGAAGAATACGTGCGCCGCGCAGAGTTCGAAATCGACATCATCGTGGAAAAGGGGTTCCCCGCCTACTTCCTGATCACTGCGGACCTGATGGATCACGCGCGCAAGGAGGGTATCCGCGTCGGCCCTGGCCGTGGTTCGGCCGCGGGATCGCTGGTCTCCTTCGCCATGGGAATCACCAATCTGGACCCGATCGAGCACGGCCTGTTGTTCGAGCGATTCCTGAACCCCGAGCGCGTGTCCATGCCCGATATCGATATGGACTTCGACGATCGCCGACGCGGCGAAATGGTCCGCTACGCGACGGAGAAGTACGGCGCCGATCGCGTCGCGCAGGTGATCACCTTCGGCAAGATCAAAACGAAGGCGGCGATCAAGGACGCTGCCCGCGTCCACTACGGCCAGGCCGGTTTCGCCGTTGCCGACCGGATCTCCAAGGCACTTCCACCTCCGGTCGCCGCCAAAGACATTCCGCTGTTGGGCATCACCGACCCGAAGCACGAGCGTTACCCCGAGGCGGCCGAAGTTAGGACGCTGATCGAAACCGATAACGACGTCGCCACGATCATGGAGACCGCGCGCGGACTGGAGGGTTTGATCCGAAACGCGGGAGTGCACGCCTGCGCGGTGATCATGTCCTCGGAACCGCTTGTCAACGTGACTCCGTTGTGGAAGCGCGACGACGGTGCGGTGATCACCGGATGGGACTATCCGTCGTGCGAGGCCATCGGCCTGCTCAAGATGGACTTCCTCGGACTGCGCAATCTCACGGTAATCGGCGACGCGATCGACAACATCCGAGCCAACCGTGGCGAGACGATCGACCTCGACTCGCTCGGCACCAGCGATCCGAAGACCTATGAATTGCTGGGGCGGGGAGACAGTCTCGGCGTCTTCCAGCTCGACGGTGGCGCCATGCGTGACCTACTCCGACGACTCGGGCCAACCGGCTTCGAGGACATCGTCGCTGTCAACGCGCTGTATCGGCCGGGGCCGATGGCGATGAACACGCACAACAACTATGCCGATCGCAAAAACGCCAGGCAGCAGATAGAGCCGATCCACGCGGAACTCGAAGAACCGCTGCACGACATTCTTGCTGAAACCTACGGCTTGGTCGTGTACCAAGAGCAGATCATGCAGATCGCGCAGCGCGTCGCGGGGTTCTCGATGGGGCGCGCGGACGTGCTGCGCAGGGCGATGGGCAAGAAGAAGCTGGACGTCCTGCAGAAGGAGTTCGAGGGATTCCGGGCAGGCATGCGGGAGAACGGATTCTCCGATGAGTCCGTGCAGGCCCTTTGGGACACCGTGCTGCCGTTCGCCGGATACGCATTCAACAAGTCGCACGCCGCCGGATATGCACTGGTTGGCTATTGGACCGCCTTTCTCAAAGCCAACTATCAGGCCGAGTACATGGCAGCACTTCTTACGTCCGTGTCGGACAACAAGGACAAGTCAGCCATCTACCTCTCCGAATGCAGGCAGCTCGGCATCAAGGTCCTGGCCCCGGATGTCAATGAATCCTCGCTACGGTTCTCCGCGGTGGGCAGCGACATCCGGTTCGGGCTCGGCGGAGTGCGCAATGTTGGGGCCAATGTTGTCGATTCGATCATCGAAACCCGCAAGCAGAAGGGAAAATACACCTCGTTCGCGAACTTCGTCGAGAAGTCGCAGCTGGTCTGTTGCAATAAGCGCGTTCTGGAATCACTCATCAAAGCCGGCGCATTCGACTCCTTCGGTCACCACCGCAGAGCGCTCATCGCAGTCCACGAGGAAGCCGTGGACGCCGTCACCGGTTTGAAACGCCAAGAGGCGATCGGGCAGTTCGACCTGTTCGGTGTGGAAGACGGCTCCGAGGAGACAGACAACGATTCCTCACCGCTGGCCCACCTGCGCTTCGACGCAGAGGAATGGCCGCGAAAGGACATGCTCGCACTCGAGCGGGAAATGTTGGGGCTGTACGTCTCCGGCCATCCGCTTGACGGCGCGGACCGTGTCCTCCGGAAGAACGCGCCGAAGCCGATCGCCGGGATTCTCGCCAATCCACCGAAAGAGGGAACGGTCACTATCGCGGGAATCATCTCCTCCTTGGAGCGTCGAGTGAACAAGAAGGGTGAGAGCTGGGCGATCGCGGTGTTGGAGGATCTGGACGCCTCGGTCGAGGTGCTGTTCTTCCCGAAGAGCTACAGCGTGTTCGCTGCGGATCTGTCTGTCGATTCCGTCGTCGTCGTCGAAGGCCGAGTCAACTGGCGCGAGGACAAGATGGCGGTATTCGGCTCGCATGTCGCACTGCTCGACGTCAGCCACCTGGACGGCGGACAGCAGCGGCCCCCTTTGATGCTGGAACTCAACGCCCAAAGCATCAACCGCGACAGCGTTCTGGAACTCAAATCAACGCTATTGGCCCATCATGGCAGTACTCCGGTGCACATCGTGCTGTGCCACCGGCAGAAGCGGACCGCGCTCGGGATACCCGACTACCCAGTGGCGGTCAGCCCGGCGTTGCTGGGCGAATTGCGGGCGCTGCGTGGTCTCAAAGTGTTGTCGTGACAACACTTTCAGCCGCCACCGCCAACTCGTGCAACAGGGCGACGAGCTGGGTCTGATGCGCGGGCGCTATACCTTCATGGCGCTCGATGTGAGCGATCACCGCCCGCCATCGCCCGCGCGGCCCTGCGGGAGCCGGACCTGCCAATCGCCCGACTCGACGGCGTCGAGCGCGACATCCGACTACTGGTGGACCACCGCGAAGACCTGGTTGCCGAACGCGCATGCATCATCACTCGGCTGCGTTGGCACCTCCACGAGCTCGACCCAGCCTGGACACCACCGGGCATGCTGGAACTCGCCAGCGCTTACGACCGGGTCGAGCAGCACCTGGCCCAGTTCGACAGGCTTGTCGGTCGGCTTGCGACGAACCTGGTCGGACACTGCCGCCGGTTGACCACCGAGATCGCTGAACTCACGGCTGAAATCAGCGAGCGAGTCGAGCAGGTGGCACCGTCGCTACCGGCGGTCGCCGGCTGCGGTGCACTGACAGCTGCCAAGATCATCGGCGAGACCGCGGGCGCCGACCGATTCCGATCCAAAGACGCTTTCGCCCGCCATAACGGCACCGCACCGCTGCCAGTCCGGCCGTCCAATCGCGCCCGACATCGACTGTCGCGCACCGGGAATCGTCAACTCAACGCTGCCCTCCACCGCATCGCAATCACCCAAGCTCGCTGCCGCCCCGCGGGCACTATCAGCCAGGCGCAAGGCTGGTAGAGACGGAGGAATGGAAGCCCTCCGAATCCTCATGCGACGACTTTCCGATGTCGTCTTCGGCACCATGCTCGCCGACCAACACCTGATCGGTGCTCATGACCCCCAAGACAACGACTCCGGCTGTTGTAGAGACCGGCAGGTGTCGTGCGCGGCGATCGAAGGCGGAGCGGCAGACGCCACTACGCGACCGCCGAGAAATACTGGAAATTACTGGATAGGGGTGGAAGAGGTGGAGCAACCAGTCGAGCTGAGCGCCCTGCTGCGAGCGGCGCTAGCGGGTACCGCTCGATCAGAGAAGGGCGGTTTACTCGCCTAGTTTTCGGGGTGGCTGTCGCCGCCGAAAGACAAATGTCGTGGCGGACCGCCAGCTGTCTGACCTGGATATTTCTGGTTTGTCTCAGGCCGTGGCGGGCGTTGCCGGTCTCAATTCGGTGGCATTTCCTCATGTTCCGTTTGCGCCAGTCGGATCACCGACCCCGTAGCTGGTACGCCGCTACGTGAGGAACTCGCGGCCGACCTCCTAGTGGTGGCGTAGTCCTGCGATGAGGAGTTCGACCATGCGGCGTGCGTCGTAGCGGGGGGTGTTGCCGGCGCCGATACACAGATTGCCGACGCCACGCATCAGTTCGTAGGCATCCATGTCTGGGCGAATCTCGCCCGCCGTGGCAGCGGCATCAAGCAGTTGGGCGCATACGGGGACGAGGCGGTTGAGGAAGGAGGCGTGCAGCGTCGCGAAGGTGGGATCGTCGGACTGTAATGCCGCGGCGAGGCCGTGTTTGGTGACCAGGAAGTCGACGAAGAGGTTGATCCACTGCGCTAGGGCCGCATGCGGTGTGCTGCTGTTCGCCAGCAGCGTCGGACCGGCCGCGGCGCATGCCTCGACCTGGTGTCGGTACACGGCGACGATGAGATCGGCTCGCGTCGGAAAGTGGCGGTAGATCGTGCCGATACCGACTCCGGCCTCGGCGGCGATGTCGCGCACGGGCGCATCGACGCCGGACGCGACGAAAGCCGCGGCGGCCGCGTCCAGCAGTGTCTGCTGGTTACGCCGGGCGTCGGCCCGTTTTCGCGGGGTCGACGACTCCGATCCGCTGTCGATGTCAGCCACTGCGCCGCTACCTCCATCACTCACCTTGTCAAACGGAGCAATGTTCCGTATGTTTCCTTTCGGAACAAGGTTCCGGTTGTTCAGGATGCCAGAACTGTCGAGCCGAAACCAATTCACGCATCGCGAACTCGCCTTACCACTCATGGAGGAACGCCTCATGCAGTACCGCATCTTGGGCCGTACCGGTGTACAGGTCAGCACCCTCGCGCTCGGCGCGATGAACTTCGGCCGGATCGGGTTCACCACGCAGGACGAGGTCACCGCTATGGTTGACGCCGCCCTGGAGGCCGGGATCAACCTCATCGACACCGCCGACATGTACAGCGGCGGCGAGTCGGAGGAGATGGTCGGCAAGGCTATCGCCGACCGCCGCGACAACATCGTGCTGGCCACGAAGGCGAGCATGCCGATGGGTGAGGAGCGTAACCATCAGGGCAGTTCGCGCCGCTGGTTGGTCGCCGAGTTGGATAACAGCCTGCGGCGACTGGGCGTCGACCACGTTGATCTCTACCAGATCCACCGGTGGGACCCGAATACCAGCGACGAGGAGACACTGTCGGCCCTGACCGACCTGCAGCGCGCCGGAAAGATTCGCTACTTCGGTTCGTCGACATTCCCCGCGTACCGCATCGTGCAGGCCCAGTGGGCTGCTCGAGAACACCACCTGCGCCGTTACGTCACCGAACAGCCCAACTACTCGATCCTGCAGCGCGGCAGCGAAACTCACGTCCTGCCGGTGACCGAGCAGTACGGGCTCGGCGTGCTGGCGTGGAGCCCGTTGGCCTCGGGCTGGCTGTCGGGTGCGATCCGCGAGGGCAGGGAAATCACCACCAGCCGCTCGACGTTCATGCCGCAGCGCTTCGACACCACCATCCCGGCCAACCGGGCCAAAATGGATGCTGTCGAGCAGCTGGCCAAGGTCGCCGACGAGGCCGGTTTGACGATGATCCAGCTCGCGCTCGGTTTCGTGACCGCGCATCCCGCCGTGACCAGCGCGCTCATCGGCCCGCGCACAATGAACCACTTGCGCTCTCAGCTCGCCGCCGCAGACACCGTGCTCTCCGCCGACGTGCTCGACGCACTCGACGCGATCGTCGCTCCCGGCGTCGACCTCGCCCCAGCTGAGAAGCACGACACGCCACCCGCCCTGCTCGACGCGGCACTGCGACGTCGCTCATCGCTGGTCACGTCGGTCGCCGGGCGGTAGGCGGGCAGGTCAGGACCCTCCTGGTCGTCGAACAGTGGGACAAGCGGGTATCCATCAGGACTCCGGGGCTGCAGGGCACTTTCCATGTTGCCGAAGTTGTTGTCGGGTAAGCAAGTTCGGCGGCACTGCGCCGAGCTTGTAGGTCGGTACGTCCCCACACAGTGAATATGCCTGAGGAGACAGACACCGGGGCTTCAAGAAGAATCGAAACGTCTCCAGCACCGGCGCAAGTTGCGATCGCAGGCCTGTCGTCCGCAGCTCGCGTGCAGCCGTGATACCACGGTGACCATCTGTTCAGGCGGAATAGTCGCGGACTGCGGACGCCCCGTGTGACGGGCCGGAGTCTTGGCAAGAGTGAGATCGGCGACGGGCGAGGTGGCGAATTCACGCTGCTTTGAAAGCGCTTCCCGGGTCGGTCCTCGGCACTACTGTGGCGGGCATGACGATTGTCTTCGTGCATGGCAATCCCGAAAGTGATGCCATCTGGGGTCCGCTGCGAGCCGAACTGGGCCGCGACGACACGGTCTGCCTGTCCCCGCCCGGGTTCGGCGCGCCGCTGCCGGACGGGTTCGGCGCCACGGTGCTCGAATACCGCGATTGGCTGGTGGGCGAGTTGGAGGCGATCGGTGAGCCGGTCGACCTGGTCGGTCACGACTGGGGTGGCGGGCATGTGGTCAACGTCGCGATGTATCGGCCGGATCTGCTGCGTAGCTGGGTCAGCGATGTCGTCGGGTTGTTCGACCCGGACTTCGTGTGGCACGACCTCGCTCGGATCTGGCAGACGCCGGTCGAGGGCGAGAAACTCGTCGACGACATGATGAAGGCCCCGCGGGAGACGCGAGTGGAACGCAACGTCCAGCTCGGAATGCCCGCCGATGTTGCCGAGGCGGTTGCCGACGCGCATGGCGACGAGATGGGCCGCGCCATCCTGTCGCTCTATCGCTCGGCCGTCCAGCCCGCCATGGCGGAGCTGGGCAAGAACCTCGAAGACGCCGCCATTCGCCCCGGCCTGCACATCGTTGCCACCGAGGACATCTATGTCGGTGTCGACGATCGGCGTATTCGCGCCGGGGAACGCGCGGGCGCCCGGGTCGCGCGCCTGGAAGGCCTGGGGCACTGGTGGATGCTCCAGGATCCGGCCCGAGGTGCCGCCGTGCTCGCCGACTTCCTCGGGTAGTCGAGCGCAGCCGTGCCACCCCGACGCGGTCCCACCCCTGCCCTTCTCCTGGCGGACGGTCAGTCCGGGGATGAGATCGCGGCGGGGCCGCACGTCGCGAAATACCACCGGGCACCCACAAGCAACCACCGCTCGAGGGACCGGAGAGCGGCCTTTCCGGGGGGCGTTCCCTAACACTGGGTTCCGGCGCGGTATCGAAATACCCTGCTGTGCAGCCTATTACCGAATACTGTTCAGGGCGGCCCCGATGCGGGATACAGCAGGCCGGCGATCAGCCGTGGCGGGGTGGACTTGCCGGCGCCGTTGCGGCCGACGAGTCCGGTGCGGCCGTGAAGGTGCCGCTGACGCAGTCGAGCGCAACAGTACCGTCAGGCCATTCGAAGGTGAGATCTCTGAGAGGGACGACGGAGGTCGTGGACATGGGTGGGGTTCTCCTTCAACCGCTCGCGGCGAACGGTCAATGTAGTGCGATGGGTTCTGTGTTGTCGGCGCCTGGTTCGAGATAACGGGCGTGCAGTTGTCCGCACGCCGCATCGATAGCGGTACCGAGTTGACGGCGCCTGGTTGCCTGAATTCCCTTGGTGCGCAGTCCCTGTACGAATTCGTCGACCCGTCGGCAGGAGGGCGCTCGGTAGGTCGGGTCTGCTCCGGTCGCCTCGTTGTAGCGGATAACGCTGACGTGGAACAACTCCGGTCGGGACCGCTCCCGCACTAGCATGGCGAGGGCGTCGAGGTGTTCCTCGCTGTCATTGACGCCGGCGATGAGCAGGTAGGCGAGATAGATCTTCCTGCGGCTGGCGACCGCATATCGGTCGAGGATGCTCAGGTTCTCCGCTAGCGGGTATCGGTCCTCGAGGGGAATGATCTGGGCACGTTGATCAGGGAACGGTGAGTGCACCGACAATGTGATCGTCACTTGCGGGTGCTCGTCGACCAATCGGGCGAGGTTCGGGGCGAATCCAACCGTGGACACGGTCAGTCGCCGCGGAGACAAACCTGCGTAGTCGGCGTCGGTGAGCAAGGTAACCGCTTCGAAGATGGCGGGGTTCGCAAGTGCCTCACCCATACCCATGAATGCGACGCTCGCTGGCCGCGGGAGGCCGGCGCGAGTCCAGTGCGGATGCATCACCTGGGCAGCAATCTCGTCGACGGTGAGGTTGCGAACAAGCCCCGCTGCTCCGCTCGCACAGAATGTGCAACCCAGACCGCATCCGGCCTGCGACGAAATACACAACGAATCCCACCCTTCGCGGTAGTGCGACACGACAGTTTCTATGCGAGCACCAGATTCGGAGGCAAAGAGCACCTTCTCGACGTGGTCGTCATGCTGTACGGCGACCACGGTAAGGGGGTGCAAGTGCTCACCAAACCGCTCGGACAATTCACTCCGAAGCCCCATCGGGAGCGTGTGAACGTCGGCGAACGTCTCCGCGGTCGATCCCCTCCAAGCCGAGATCAACTGTTGGAAACGGAACTCCGGCTCTCCGATCTCAGCGAGGTGGTCACGAATCCTCCGCCACCGACTGCGCGATCTCACTACGGCGGCACTCACGTGTCACCGTTCCTCACGGGCAAGATCTGGCGACCCTGGTAGAAGCCGCAGTGCGCGCACACCCGATGCGGCAGTGTGGCTTTTCCACACGCCGGATTAGTGCAGGTCGTGAGCACGGGGACAGGCGCCTTCCACTGTGCGCGGCGATGACGGGTACGTGAGCGAGAGGTGCGATGCTGCATGTGACGGCCTTTCGTGACGGGTTGCTGATCAGCAATGCTGAAAGAAGCGATCGATCACAGGCAGTCGTGGAGCAGAGGAAGGAGATGCTCGATTCCCAAGTGCCGACAGGCATCCCAGACGGGTCAGCCTAGGCTGGAATGGCCGGGCGGACCGGGACAGCTGACATCGCTCTGCGCGCAGAACGCAACCGGTGATCGGTGTGGCGCGAACGTGCCGGGGTGGGCTCAGTCAGAAGGAACAGCAAGATCGCACAGATGTGCGCAAGGCTGCAACCTTCGACGAAACGGGCGAGGTCATTCACCGGGGCACAATCCGTGCCCAATTCGGTAAAGGCCACCGGCAGTTCGGTGGCTAGATTCTGTCGACCTCGATGTCCATGAAAATCAGCTTATCAACCCATCACATCGCCGACCTCGACCACCTCGAACCGAATGGATTGGATGCCCAAACCACCTGAAGAGCAACATCTTTGGCATGATGACCAGCCAGTTGGGCATTGCACTGCTCGTCAGAGAGGACGTCGTCGAGTAGGGCGTCGACTTCGGCGATGAAGTCCGCGGCGACCTCGAGCTCATAGTCCCGAACGGTCGTGAGCGCCGGGGACGGCAACCGCACCGCGAACACCTGTCCCACACCACACTCCGGTCTGCTTATCCGTATTTTCCGAGCCCGACATGCGTGTCGGACGCGGCCGCTGTTCAGCGAGCCCGGGCTACCGTTCGTTGCATGAGTCGTGTCGGCAATCCCCGGGACAACGAGCACGGCGACCCTGAACCGAACAAAGACTCCGCAACGGGGAACAGGAACGGCGGCCACGGGGGAACGGCCGCGATCGATCCGGCTGACCCCGCACCGGACCACGGATCGCTCAACAAGCCGGTGTTTCTCGCCGCCGCTGGGATCGTTCTCGCGTTCGCTGTCTGGGCACTCGCCGCGCCTACGAGCGCCGAGGCCGCCCTGGGCGGGATCAAGACCTTCATCTCCACCTGGTTCGGCTGGTGGTATCTGCTGCTCGCGACGGTCATCGTCGGCATCGTGGTGTTCATCGGCGCCAGCAGGTACGGCCGGTACCGGCTGGGGCCGGAGGAGTCCCGGCCGGAGTACAGCCTCTTCACGTGGACGGCGATGCTCTTCGCCGCCGGTATCGGCATCGACCTGATGTTCTTCTCGGTTGCCGAACCCGTCTACAACTACCTCAACCCGCCCACCGGTGCGGCCCAGACCAACGACGCGGCCCGCGCGGCGACCACGTGGACGATCTTCCACTACGGCATCAGCGGCTGGGCGATGTACGCGCTCATGGGCGGCGCGCTCGCCTACTTCGCATTCCGGCACAATCTGCCGCTCACGATCCGGGCGGCGCTGTACCCGATCGTGGGCACGCGGGTGCACGGCCGGTGGGGCGATGTCATCGATGTCGCCGCGGTGCTCGGCACCATTTTCGGAGTTGCCACGTCTCTCGGTATCGGCATCGTGCAGCTCAATTACGGCCTGCACGAGATGTTCGGCCTGCCCCAGGGCAAGACCGTCCAGGTCGGGCTCATCGTGCTGTCTGTCGCTGTCACGACGATCTCGGCGATGTCCAGCATCAACCAGGGTCTGCGGCGGCTGGCGGAGCTCAATGTCGTCCTGGCGATCGCGCTGCTGGTCTACATTCTCGTGGCTGGTCGCACAGCCTTCCTGCTGAACGGGCTCGTGCAGAACGCGGGCGACTACGCCTCGACTTTCCTCGGCCGCACTCTCGACACCTTCGCCTGGGACCGCCATCCGGAGACACCGAACCAGCCGTCCGCGTGGCTGGATTCCTGGACGCTGTTCTTCTGGGCGTGGTGGGTGGCGTGGGCGCCGTTCGTCGGCCTTTTCCTCGCGCGCATCTCCCGCGGACGCACCCTGCGGCAGTTCATCTTCGGCGTGCTAGTGGTGCCGTTCAGTTTCATCCTGATGTGGATCTCGATCTTCGCCAACAGCGCGCTGGAGGTCGCTCGCGAGGACCAGGAATTCGGCGAGATGACGGCCGCGCATGCCGAGGTCGGTTTCTACTCGCTGCTCGAGCGGTATCCCGGTGCGCCGCTGCTGCTGGGCGTCGCGACCATCACCGGCCTGCTGTTCTACGTGACCAGCGCCGATTCGGGCTCGCTCGTCATGGGCAACTTCACCTCGAAGCTCCCCCACCCGATGGCCGACTGCGCGCGCGGCACGCGCATCTTCTGGGCGGTGGCGATCGGGCTGCTCACCCTGTCGATGCTGTTCGCCGGAGCCGGAGGGTCCATCAAGACCCTGCAGCACGCGACCATCATCATGGGGCTGCCGTTCTCGTTCGTGCTCGCGGGAATCGGTATCGCGCTGCTACGGGCGGTGCGCAACGAGTCCTACAAGCTCGACAGCTACCGGACGGCGCTGCCGAAGGCCATAGCGGCCGGGCGCGGGCCGTCCGGACAGGTCGGCTGGCGCCGTCGGCTGCTCGCCACCGTCCACTACCCCGGACCGGCGGCGACGCGGAAATTCCTCGCCAACACCGTCGTACCGGCGATGCGTGAGGTAGCCGCCGAATTCTCCCGCGTGGGCGTCACCGCGACCGTCGACGAGTCCGGCCACAGCGAGCACCTGCCGTCTCCACGCCTGATCGTCGACCAGGCGAACGATCCGCCGTTCGAGTATCGTGTATGGCCCGTGTCGACGCCGACACCCACCTACGCGGTGCTCGCGCAGCGCTCCGATGATCGCTACTTTCGCTGCGAGGTGTGCCTTGCGGAGGGTTCGCAGGGCTATTCGCTCAACGGCTACACCCGCGAGCAAGTCATCGGCGACATACTCGACCAGTACGAACGTCATCTCGGCTACCTGTACCTGCGGCACTCGGCGACCGAACACCACGAGTCGAAACCGGACGGTGACGACATCACCGACAGCGATACTGAAGGGACACCCACCGCATGAGTGACACGCTGTACATCGACGGCGCCTGGCGCGCCGCGGCGTCCGGTGCGACCCGCGAAATTCGTTGCCCTGCAGACAATTCCGTTGTCGGCATCGTCGCCGAGGCGGATGCTGCCGATACCGAGGCAGCCATCGCCGCCGCCCGGCGGGCCTTCGATGGCGGCCGATGGCGGCAGACCGCGGCCGCGGAGCGCGGCGATCTGCTGCTGCGGATCGCCGCCGCGATCGACTCCCGTCGCGACGAATTCGTCCGCGCCGAGACCCTCGACACCGGAAAGCGGCCCTACGAGTCGGACATCGACATGTCCGATATCGCGAACTGCTTCCGGTACTTCGGCAAACTGGCCGCCGAGGACGCGGGCCGCGTGGTCGACGCAGGCTCGCCCGAGATCGACTCCCGGATCGTCTACGAGCCGGTGGGCGTCTGCGGGCTCATCACGCCGTGGAACTACCCGCTGCTGCAGGCGGCGTGGAAGGTCGCACCGGCACTGGCCGCAGGCAACACCTTCGTCCTCAAACCGGCGGAGCTCACGCCGCACACGTCGATCCTGCTGCTGCGGGTGCTGCACGACCTCGGTGTGCCACCGGGCGTGGCCAACCTCGTCCTCGGCGCGGGGGCGGCCGCGGGCGCGCCGCTGTCGGCGCATCCGGACGTCGACCTCGTCTCCTTCACCGGCGGACTGGTCACCGGCAGGATCATCGCCCGCGAGGCGGCGGCGACAGTGAAGAAGGTGGCGCTCGAGCTGGGCGGCAAGAATCCGAATGTGGTCTTCGCCGATGCCTGCGATACCGGCGAGCGGCTGGCCGCAGCCGTCGACAATGCTCTCAACGCGGCATTCCTGCATTCCGGCCAGGTGTGCTCGGCGGGCGCTCGGCTGATCATCGAGGCGTCGGCGCACGATCGTTTCGTCGAGGAGCTGGTGCGGCGCGCCGGGCAGATCCGGCTCGGGCTACCGTTCGCCGAGGGCACCGAGACCGGGCCGCTCATCTCCGCCGCCCACCGCGACAAGGTGCACGCCTATGTCGAGCAGGCCCGCGCGGACGGCGCCGTCATCCGCACCGGCGGCGCGTTTGCCACCGGCGACCACGGCTCCGGCGGCCTCGACGACGGCTGGTTCTATCTGCCGACCGTCATCGACGGCGCGACGCGCGACATGGCGTGCGTACACGACGAGGGGTTCGGGCCGACCGTCACGGTCGAGACGTTCACCACCGAGGACGAGGCCGTCGCCATCGCCAACGACACCGAGTACGGTCTCGCCGGCGCGGTGTGGTCGTCGGATGCCGCACGGGCCCGCCGCATCGCCGCCCGGCTGCGGCACGGCACCGTGTGGGTCAACGACTTCGGGCCGTACCTGCCGCAGGCGGAGTGGGGCGGGTATCGCCGCTCGGGCATCGGCCGCGAGCTGGGGCCGTCGGGCCTGCACGAGTATCGCGAGGCCAAGCACGTCTACGAGAACCTCCGACCGGGTGTCACCGGCTGGTTCGCCGACCGAAAGGGGCAGCAGTGACCGAGTACGACTACGTGATCGTCGGTGGTGGCTCGGCGGGTGCGGCCGTCGCGGCGCGGTTGTCGGAGGACCCTTCGGTGACGGTGTGCCTGCTCGAGGCGGGGCCGTCCGATGTCGGCGACGACGCCGTTCTGCGGCTCGACCGGTGGATGGAGCTGCTCGAGTCGGGCTACGACTGGGACTATCCGATCGAGCCGCAGGAGAACGGCAACTCGTTCATGCGGCACGCCCGCGCGAAGGTGCTCGGCGGCTGCTCGTCACACAACAGCTGCATCGCATTCTGGGCACCGCGCGAGGATCTCGATTCCTGGGAGCGCGACCACGGCTGCACCGGTTGGGGGGCGGACTCGGTGTATCGGCTGTATCCGAGGATCGAGACCAACGACGCGCCCGGCGACCATCACGGCCGCAGCGGTCCGGTCCACATCATGACGGTGCCGCCGAACGACCCGTGCGGTGTCGCGGTACTCGACGCCTGCGAGGCCGTCGGCATTCCACGCGTCGAATTCAACTCCGGGCGAACAGTTATCAACGGCGCCAACTTCTTTCAGATCAACTCCCGTGCCGACGGCACCCGATCGTCGTCGTCGGTGAGCTACCTGCACCCGAACTTCGACCGGCCGAACCTCGCCGTCCGGACCGGCTCGTGGGCGAAGAAGGTCGTCGTCGAGAACGGGCGTGCGGTCGGCATAGACATCACCGACAACGCATTCGGCCGCACCACCCGCATATCGGCCGGTCGTGAGGTCATCGTCTCCGCCGGTGCCATCGACAGCCCCAAGCTGCTCATGCTCTCCGGCATCGGTCCGTCGGATCACCTGCGCGAGAACGGAATCGACGTTCTCGTCGACTCCCCCGGGGTCGGCGCCCATCTGCAGGACCATCCGGAGGGCGTCATCGGTTTCGAGACGACGCGGCCGATGGTGCGCAGCTCGACGCAATGGTGGGAGGCGGGCATCTTCACCACGACCGTCGACGGCCTCGACCGACCGGACCTGATGATGCATTACGGCAGTGTGCCGTTCGACATGCACACGCTGCGGCAGGGCTACCCGACTGCCGAGAACACCTTCTGCCTCACCCCGAACGTCACCCACGCCCGCTCCCGCGGGACCGTCCGGCTGCGCTCGCGCGACTTCCGCGACAAGCCCCGCGTCGACCCGCGCTACTTCACCGATCCCGAGGGCCACGATCTGCGCGTGATGATCGCCGGCCTCCGCAGGGCACGCGACATCGCTTCGGCCGCACCGTTGTCGGACTGGGTGGCACGCGAACTGTATCCGGGCCCCGATACACAGTCCGATGTGGAACTGGCCGATTACATTCGCCGCACGCACAACACCGTCTACCACCCGGCAGGCTCGGTGCGCATGGGCGCCGACGACGACCCGATGAGCCCGCTGGACCCGCAGCTACGGGTGAAGGGCATCGACGGTCTCCGCGTAGCCGACGCCTCGGTGTTTCCCGCGCACACGACGGTGAACCCGAACATCACCGTCATGCTCGTCGGCGAGCGCTGCGCCGAACTCCTCACCGCCGCACGGTAGTCGCCCGGTTCGGCCGGCATCCCGGATCCCGGTCACCGCCCTACGGTGAGCAGCTCGTCGGCGTAATTCGCAAGGGCACCAACGAATTGCAGTGGTTGCCCGCATCGCCGGACGCGTTCGTCTGGCTGCGGCTTTACCAGAGTGAGCTGCCGTCGGAGCCGGCCCGGACCGAACAAGCCGCTTTGGTGGACGTTGCGACGGCCCTGGCGGGCACTCAGCTACGAGGCGATGCGCGCGGTCCTTCGCCGGGCGAACACCGTGCTGGCGACGAACTGGACACTGCACGACCTGCGGCACACCGCCGCGTTGCGGATGGCCGACGATCCGGACATGCCGCTGGTGGACATCCAGACCCTTCTCGGACACCCGCATCTGAGCACGACCGAGCGCTATCTGCGCCTGCGCCTGGAGCAGGTCCGGCAACACCACCAACGGCAGACTGAGCGCCCGCGCGGGCGACCGGCGCGTCCGCCATCGGCTACGACTCGGCGGATCTACAAGAGTTGTTCGGCTGGCAGCCGGGCTTTCGATGACCACAGCACCCGCCCCTGAGAAACCGGGCATACATTCGTCACTGCCCACACCCTGCCCGACACCCGCGAAGTTGTTCCGCTGCTTCCAGATCGCCCCTTCCAAGCTTGACCAGCATTCGCCCAATTGGTGGTAGTTCCGGACATTCCGCCGACACCATCGGCCCGAGATGATCTTGGGCCGCTGACCTTCCAGGAAGCCACGTGGCCGCTTCGAACCGCGCGGGTCGCGGCATTATGGTGCGTTCCGCCGGCCCAGGATGCCTCCCAGCCGGGCGGTTACAGGGCGAGCATGGCGGCAGCGACCTGGTCGGCCGCGGCGCGACGCAGGGCGGTACCCATGTCGTCGAGGACGAGCAGTCGCGCCCCAGGGATTTCGGCGGCCAGGACCTCACCATTGCCGACCGGGAAAAACGGATCGGCGCGACCGTGCACCACGAGCGTGGGCACGTCGAACTCACCGAGCCGGCCCCGCCAGCGCGGAGCGCAGTCGATCCGGGAGAACACCATCCCGAGCTGATTCGCCTGGTGCACCGCGGGATCGCTTGACGGCGTCCGGTCCCAGATTCGGGCCGCCGTCGCCCGCGCCTGCTGCGGATCGTTGCCCATCGGCTCGGCTCCCGAGGCGGCGAATGCCGCGACAGCGTCCCGGTCGGTCCAGTCCGGCAGCGGGCGGGAGAACAGCGCAGCCATGACCGCGGGGTCGTGGTCGGGCAGGTCCTCGTCGACCGGGCCCGGCGCCACCGGCCGAGTGCCGACGAGGGTCAGTGCGGAGAACACGTCCGGGTGGTCCAGCGCGGCGACCTGAGCGATCATCCCACCGACGCCGACTCCACCGAGATGGGCGGTGCCGGCGCCGAGCACCTCGACCAGCGCGGCCGCGTCGGCGGCGAGATCCCGCAGGTCGTAGGCCGGATTCTCCGGGTCGAGGGTCGTCGACGCGCCGGAGTCGCGCAGGTCGTAGCGGACCACACGCCGCCCGCCCGACGCGAGCCGCTCGCACAGCGCGTCGGGCCAGGACAACATCGTTGTGCCGCCGACCAGCAAGACCAGCGGATCGTCCTCACGGCCGAAGCTCTCGATGCCGAGATCCACACCGTTCGCCCGTACCGAGGTCATGCCAAATCGAAATGGTCTCGTCATGCCTGAACTCCTGTCTGTCGGTATACCCAGAGGTATCGACGACAGATTCACCCGAAAGTCATCGGTGTTGCCGAGATCGTGGACACTCTCCCGCAGTCGCCCCGAACTTGGCATGAGCGTGCGTTCGTCCGGCGTCGGATGGACACGGCCAGTTGGTTCAGATGTCCTTCAGCAGGCGGCATTGTTCACGAACAACAACAATGACAGCGCTTGGCGGGCTCCGGCCAACGCCCGCCCAGCGGCATGAGCGGGCGTTGATATCGGGGCGAGATGCGGTGCCGTCTATCTCCTCGATGGTGTGAGCACGATTCTGCCGAACACCTCGCCTGCTTCCATTTTCTGGTGGGCCACAACGGCCTGTTCCAAGGGAAGTTCCTCGTGCACGACCGCTACCAGCTCGCCACGACTGGCGGCAGTGAACAGTTCGGCGGTTGCTGCGCGTTGCTCGAGTGCCGGCACGGTGTCAGCGCTGAAGGTGGCGAACGACATCGACTTCCGGAACGCCGCGACCATCTCCATGCCGAAGTCCGCCGGTGGCGTGCCTGCCATCACGCCGACGGCCACCATGCGACCGTTCGGTTCGAGTCTGGCGAAGAACGACGGCAGATCCGCACCGGCGACGATATCGAGGATGACGTCATAGCCTGCGGGAGCGTCCTGCGCACCCCGGCCGGCTCGGTCGAGCACGTGGGTCGCGCCGAGCTTGCGCAGGCGAGCGCCGCGCTCGGCCGACGACGTCGTGACCGCCACCGCGCCGGCGCCGGCGCGAGCCGCGAGCTGGACCGCTATCACGCCGATGCCGCCGGCCGCGCCGCGCACCAGCACCGACTCACCGCGAGCGAAGTGGGCATGGCGCAGGGCGAAATGGGCGACCATTGCCGAACTGCCGAGCGTCACTGCGTCGACAGCCGACAGGTCCGCCGGGAGCGGGACGAGCGTCTCGGCCGAGACGACGGCCTGTTCGGTATAGCCGCCGCTCTCACCAGTAAGTGCCCACACGCGCCGGCCGGCCCATGCGGTGTCGACGCCCTCGCCGACTTCGGTCACAGTGCCCGCGACCTCGCTGCCGAGGATACGACCGGGTGCGGCGCCATGGTTGGCCAGCGCGCCGCTTCGGATCAGGGAGTCGAGGCCGCCGACGCCGATCGCCTCGGTCGTGATCGACACCTGCCCGGCGGCCGGATGCGGGTCGGGGAGGTCGACCACTGCGAGCACCTCGGGACCTCCGAACGCCGAGACCATCACTGCTTTCACTGGTTTCTCCATGTTCTTCTCGATTGGAACCAACCAGCCGACCGTAACGGACGGCCTCGTCCGTTTAGCTAAAGTGAGAGCGGTGACTGCTCATTTGCCTCACGCACTGCGTTCGGACGCGCGTGAAAATCGCGAACGCATCCTCGAGGCGGCTCGCACGGTATTTGTCAGCGCCGGCCTGGATGTGCCGATGCGGGAGATCGCCCGGCGTGCCGGGGTCGGGCCCGCGACCCTCTACCGCCATTTCCCGACCAAGGAGATGCTGGTCGCGGAGGCGTTCACCGATCAGATGCTGGCCTGCCGGTCCCTCGTGGACGAGGGGCTCGCCGACCCGGATTCCTGGCACGGCTTCTGCCGCGTGGTCGAGAAGCTCTGTGAGCTGCAAGCACGCGACCACGGCTTCACCGCGGCCTTCATGTCCGCCTACCCACACGCGCTGAACTTCGCCGCGATCCGCACGTCCTCGCTGACCGGTGCCGCCGAACTCATCCGCCGCGCCAAAGACACCGGGCACCTGCGCTCCGACATCGTCCTGGATGACCTCATCCTTATGATCATGGCCAACAATGGCATCCGCGCGGGCACGCCGGCAGCACGTATCGCGGCCTCCCAGCGCTTCGCCGCACTCATGATCCAAGCGTTCCAGGCCTCCCCCGCGTCCGCGCCGCTGCCGCCGATACCACGATTGACCCCCCGCAGTTTCGGTACCCCGACACAGATCCACCAGGCCAAACACCCGGTGACCAAGGGATAAATATCCTGTCATCGGTATTACCGCGCATTTTAGGCACCGAGTTAGTCCAGAGAAGGTCGATGAAAGTCTATGCATCCCTTGATCCGCGCCTGCCGCTGTCGCGGGTGCCGCGCGTGGCCGGACAGTTGGAGGAGCTGGGATTCGATGGGATTCACATCCCGGAAACGATCCACGATTCGTTCGCGGTCGCGCTCTTGGCGGCCGAGCACACCACCCGGATCACCCTGCGTACCGCGATCACCCTGGCCTTCGTCAGGAGCCCGACCCTGGTGGCCTACAACGCCTGGGATCTCGCGAAATTCTCGGGCGGACGCTTCGAACTGGGCCTGGGAACCCAGATCCGGCAGAACATCGAAGGTCGTTTCGGGATGCCGTGGACCGAACCCGTCGCCCGGATGGGCGAATACCTGACGGTGCTGAGGGAACTGTTCGACGCGTTCGCATCCGGTAGTTCGATCCACTACGAAGGCGACAGCTACCGGCTGACCCGGTTGCAGCCCTATTTCAACCCCGGGCCCGACGACACCACCACCGCCCCGCCGATCTTCCTCGGCGCGGTCAACGCCGGAATGTGCCGGCTCGCAGGACAACTCGCAGACGGCGTGATCACCCACTCCACGAACTCCGACGCAGGCTATCTGAAGAACGTACTCCGTCCCGCGCTGCGGGCAGGCGCCGAGGAGCGCTCCCGCACGCCACCTGGCATCATCGCCGCCGTTCCGATCGCGACGGGCGGCGATGCGGCTGCTGTGCAGCGCGAACGCGAGCGGATGCGCCGACTTCTCGCCTTCCTGTATTCCACGCCGTCCTACCAGCCGGCGTTGTCCAGGCTCGGACTACCCGAACTGTTCGAGCGCCTGCGCGCCTTGGCGCAGGCGCAACGCTGGGACCAACTCGACGACGTGATGACCGATGACATCCTGAACACACTGCTCATCTGCGGCGATTACCGAACCCTTCCCGACCTTGTCCGTGAGCGCTACGAAGGCTTGGTAGAAGGAATCGTGATGCCGGCGCCATCCGACGACCCGGCGGACACACGCTTGGAGTTCGCGATCGAATCCCTCCATGAATGCTGAGCATCCGCTGCTACGGCCCGGCGATCCGACAGGCGTGAACAGCCTTCCGATTCAACGCGGTTCCAGAATCACGATCGGGACGCGTCGCACGCCGGCCTGCTGCCGATACGAGCATCGCGACGGCCGGGAAGTGCCGGAGCATACTTACGGGAAAGGCAAGCGTCGCAGCCTTTCTCGCTGATCAGTAGTCAACTGGTAGCGCCCGACTGCCTCAGCCACATGGGGCCAGTGGGAGTGCTGTGCTGGCCGGCATTTTGATTGTCGTGTTGATCGGGCCCACTTGCGGCTGCCACCGCTGCACCGCCCCTCCACCGGAAGATTTCACCCCGCCGACACTGCATCCGGTGTAATGAACGCCGCGATGGCGGTTGATTCAAGGAGGATTTCCGCTGTAGCGGTGTGCTGGAATGACCGAGCTCGCCACGATCGGTACGTTGGCGAGCATGCGTACCGATGGAGATTCCTGGGACATCAATGCCAGTGTGGGATCTACGGCGTTGTTCGTTGCGGCGGCTCGCGCACTGGGCGGCCGCGCGGCCGATGCGCCGGCGGAGGACCCGTTCGCGGAGCTCTTCGTGCGGGCCGCGGGCGGAGAGTGGGTCGACCTGCTCGACGGTCGAGTGCCCGACCATCCGTTGCTGACCCCCGAATTCGGCATTCAGTTCCAGCAGCATCAGGTCGCCCGCACCCGGTATTTCGACGATTACCTCCACGCGGCCGCGGCCGCCGGCATCCGGCAGGTAGTTATCCTCGGAGCCGGCCTGGACGCCCGCGCGTACCGGCTGCCGTGGCCCGACGGCACCGTCGTCTACGAATTGGACCGGCCGCAGGTGCTGGAGTTCAAGCGCGAAACCCTCGCGCAGGCTGGGCGCCGGCCGATCGCCGAGCGCCATGAGGTGCCGGTGGACCTGCGTGAGGACTGGCCGAAAGCGTTGTGCGACAGCGGCTTCGATCCTGCTCTGCCGACCGCATGGCTGGTGGAGGGCCTGCTCATCTATCTGTCGCCGGCTGCGCAGGACCAGCTGTTCGACGCCATCGTCTCGCTCAGCACGCCCGGCAGCCGGGTAGCGATCGAGCAGATGGATCCGCTGCCCGCGGAGGCCGCCGCGACGGCCGAGCAGGACGACGCGGGCGCGGACTGGGTGCGGTTGATCTACAACGACCCCCGCGGTGAGGCCACCGAATGGTTCACCGCCCGCGGTTGGACCGGCGAGCGCGTCGACCTCACCGACTACATCCGCCACCTCGGCCATACCCCGGCCGCCGAGCAGTCATTGATCAACCTGGTCACCATCGTGCGGCCCTGAGTTGGTTCTCTGCTGACAGTTCGCGCCAGCCGAGCGTGTGACCGTCCGGGTCTTGCAGGCCACCCATGACCGTCTTGGACGAGAACCGCATCGATCGCGGAACGGTGTCGGTTGTGCGACGGATCGGTGGAGATACCGCTCTTCGGCATCTCGGTCAGCGTTAGGTGCCACAGGCTGGCGGACAGAGGTCGGCCCTGCACCCAGCGAAGGGAGATACACGGTGGCATTGGGACGTCGTCGGCTGCTGATCAGCTTCGCCAGTGCGGGAGGCCTCGCCCTGGCCGGATGCGCGCAGCGAGAACCCGCGCCCCCCAAACCCGCCATGATCCGATTCGATCCCCCGCCCGGCACCCACAACGTCGATGCGCGCAGCCTCGGCACGGTCACAGTGACCGAGGGGACGTTGCGGTCGGTCGAATGGATCGACGAAACGGGCAGACCACTGCCGGGAGCACCGGCACGCGATCATCGAACCTGGACCAGCGCCGAACCACTCGGCTACGGACACACCTACACCGTGAAGGCCGTGGCACATGGCGAAACCGGCGACGTCACCGCGACGACGACCTCCGCCACGGTGCGACCGCAACAGCTCGTCGACATCTCCCTGCGCTCCGCCAATCTTGTCGAGATGGCCGAAAGCGACACCTACGGAGTGGGTTTCGTGCTCGTCGCTCATTTCGACGCACCCGTCGACCGGGCGGCTGCGGAACGCCACCTGAAGGTCACCACCCAGCCCGCCGTCACCGGCGCCTGGTACTGGCTCGACGATCAGAACGCACACTGGCGGCCCGAGCACTATTACGCACCGGGAACCAGGATCACGATCGCGGCCGAACTCTTCGGCCGCGCGCTCGGCGAGGGCCGCTACGGCCTGCGCGACCAACAGGTGTCAGTGATCATCGGCCCCGCGCACGTCGCCATCGCCGACGACGACACCAAACAGATCGAGGTCTTCGACAACGGGAACCTGGTCCGCACCATGCCCACATCGATGGGCATGGGCGGCACCACGGTCGTCGGTGGCAGAGTCCTGTCGTTCTGGACCCGCCCCGGCATCTACACCGTGCTGGACCGAAAAGACCCGGTGATCATGGACTCTGCCAGCTACGGCCTGCCGACCAACTCCGGGCTCGGCTACCTCACGAGCATCAACCACGCGGTCCGCATCAGCCACGACGGAATCTTCGTGCACGAACTGGCCGAGAGCATGTGGGCCCAAGGTAACACCAACGTCTCACACGGCTGCCTGAACATTTCCCCCAACGATGCCGCATGGTTCTACGACTTCATCATCCCCGGCGACGTCGTCGAGGTCCGCAATACCGGCGGTGACCCCCTCGACATCTGGCAGAACGGCGATTGGAGCATCCCCTGGTCCGACTGGCTTCGCGGCGGCGCCCACACATGACACGAACGAGAAAATGGGCCGACCTTGTTCGCCACTCCAGAGCATGCCGTTGCAGTATCGATGGCCGCGCACGGATCCGCGTGCGATAAGGGTTGCAACTAATCGTGATGCAGTGGTAAGCCCAGCTTTTCGAGGTGCCTACCCTCCGGTACGCGCCTACGCAGGCCCGGCCAGGTGCGACGCCACGGCCGAGCCGCAGATCGGCTGGTCTCCCAGGACCAGCAATTGCCGCTGGTGAAGCGAGTGGGCGTAGTGGTCATGTCCCCTTCGGGCACTGGAGGAGCCAAAATTTCTTGCAACGCAAGGGATTTCGTCGTTTCGAGCGCGTCGCACCTGCGGAACTGTGGGGCGATGAGCTCATTATCTGCGTACCCGGCTCCGAGACCTTCCCCATCCATCTCTGGGGGCGTGCATCAGGTGCCCTGGTCGTCGGCCAGTATTTCCTCCGGGACCGATCATGTGTCCAAATTCTTGAACACCTCGGTGGAACGATCCAGCTTAGTCTTCGGTTCGGCGCCATATGACCGACGTCACCACCTGGAGGACACTTCGCGTGGCAGCGCCTACGAGGCGTATAAAGAGTCGAAAACCTACCAGGCTACGGCCATGACTGCGATTACCGCCCTGTGTGAAAAGGTGCACGATAATCTACTTACGATTGCCGAAGAGGGTCGCACCCTCTACTTGGCGCTCGTAGAAAAGCTGGCGACGGTTATCTCTGAGGTTGTAGAATTTTCATCGGAGGCTGCGGCAACCTTTGGCGTCAGTGTCGCTGTCACCGTCGATACCGCTAATGCTGCCATAACTGCGGCAGTCGAACTTGTGGTCGAGTTAATTACAAATTTCGTCAGGGTTCAGACGAAAGTATGGATCGCGTCCAATGAGCTCGAGAATATGATTCAGCATCCGGCAGGTATTTCGGTCAGCCCTTCGGGAATCGATAGCTGGCCCGCGCCTAATACCAAGAAGTATGACGACAAAGACGACGGATGGAAACTGGACGGCGAGGACTAGGGTTATCCTGATGCAACGGGAAATATCGGGCGGATCGCCTGAACAGGTTACTGGTGCCGAGTTTGAACGCAACCACCGCACGCGGCCAAGTAGGCTGAGCCGCAACCTGGTCAGGTCATGTTTCGTGGTAGCCATTCTGGCGACAGCGAACATAATCATCGGCTGCGGGTCGGGGCCTGAACTTGAAGCTGCGGAAGGAACAAAGACGCCGACGATCTCCAGTGTGGAACGTCAGGAATGCCCACCCACCCAGGACGCGGGATCGAACCCTGACCGCGATGAGGTAAGGGATGAGATTCTGCGCGCGGGGCTTCCCGGTGGAATTTGTCTTTTTATGGTGTATTCGGGCGAAGCTCGTAACCGTCCTGGCATGCTGAATTTTCAGGTCGATCTGACTTTTCCTGCGTCGAACGGCCCCAACGACTTGCGTTCAGTTGCTACCGATATTGCCCACACCCTGAAGGTTAGTGCCATTTCGTCGCGTATCGCACAGCTTGCCGTCTCCAATTGGGGCGATATAAAGGCCGGCAAGCCTAGATATGACTCATATCTTGAAGATGCGAATTTTGCTGATCACATCTGGAATTCATCCAGCTCACGCGAAGAAGAGATGGCGCTATGGAACGTCCACATACGATGACGGTCAAGTATTGAGCCTTTCCAGGTAAGCGGTGTGGGCAGGCCCGGCAAAGTCGTATTTCATAGTTCGACGGGACGGCTGGCATCGCGACTGCGATGTCGGGCCGCCAAACGCAGACCCGGTGAGAGCGAAACCCTCGCCGCAACCGCCGGAACCGCGCCGGAATCCAGGCGCGGCGTCTTCAGTATCTGTATACGCTGGTCAGTGGGATTGACGACGACCCAGGCATTCAATCGGTACCAACTGCCTCGATACGTTCAGATTTGTTTCGTTCCCATCCGGGGCCACTGCGTTCGGGCAGCATCTGCGTTAGTTGACGAGATCGGACTTCGCGCGCTGCACTATTCAGCGGCGCGGCAACGAATGGGGTGCGATCGAAACCTCCGAACCCGCACATCGAGGAGCGCCGCGCAGTGCTGCCCTCAACGCAATGAACCCAAAGATATTGTCCAGGTTGGTATGTCGTCTTACAGGCCGTCGATCGCGGTGCCGAGGTCCGCGCCATAGCTGGACCAGCAGAAGATCGACTCTCCTGGTCGGCCCCGGTGACCCATGTACCACTCGCCGTCCTCTACGCAGCGTGCGAGGCACAGACCAGTGAAACCGATGATCAGGTCGACTTCCAAGGGGACTGCTTGGTCAGGTTCGGTGGGGTTTAGAAATACCGGGGTGCTGGGATCCAGCAACTCCACGGTGCTGTCTTGGGCACGTTGCCCTACCTCGTTGATGGTCCACCCATCCGGAAGTGCGCCCTTGTTCACCAAGGGATTCTTGCATGATGCGACGTCCCGCTCCGCGTCCGATCGTCTTGGGTATTCGGGTCGCACAGAGGAGCGTAGCGCGGTGACCGGCGGTGAGAGCGGAAAGAGTAGCGGCCCACACCAGCGAGGTAGTGCGGGCCAGCAGCAAGAGGCCACTATCCACGTGGCCGTCATCAACATGTGGCGACGGTGATCCGACTTTCAAAACACGGGGTAGTCGCTGACGAACCATTCTCGTATGCGGCCGAATCCAAGTCCAGATTTCTGGCGCCGTTGCGCACGGACTGTGGAAACCCAGCTGGGCAGCGGTTCTCGCGTAGCGACCCATGCCTCCGGCACCCCGATCCGCCCCGGACGGCTACCGCGGCCGGTGTGGGCGGCGACGATACCGCCGACGATCGCGCTGGTGGTGTCGATATCTCCGTCCGCCGCAAGACACGTGGCGATGGCAGCCGGGTAGTCGTCCAGGTGTGTGGATGCCACCCACAACGTGAACGGCACCGTGTCCTGCGCGGTCACTCGAGATCCATTACCGAGCACCTGTACGGCTTCGTGTGTGGGCGCTCCGAGTAGGGCGCGGGCACGGCGTACCCGTTGACTCATCTCGCCATCCCCGAGACGATCGATGACGGCGGTAATGAATTCCCTTGGAGCGAGCGGGGTTCCGGTCACGCGGGCGTGAGCCGGCTGCCCTGCCGCCAACGCTACCGCGACCGCCCCGGCAACCCCTTCCGTGTGCAGATGTGTCACCTGCGCCGACCGAACTGCTTCAGCGACAACCTTTTCCGGATCGCCGGCGTAATACGCGCCCAGTGGCGCGACCCGCATCGCCGCACCATTGCCGCAGGAACCCTGACCACCGAACGCGGCGGCAGCCGCCACCCGCCAATGCACGCCATCCCGGATCTGACGCAGAGTCCCCACCGTTGCGAAGCCATAGTCTCGACGCGGCTCCCACTGAGCAGCGAACCTGGCCGCCAGCCGATCCTGATCAATCCCATCGTGCCGGCCGAGCTCGGCAACCAGGGTGCACGCCATTTCGGTGTCGTCGGTCCAGTCCCATTGCCCGGCTGGGAGATTGCCTGCCAAAATGTCCGGAATCGACCGACCCATAACGGGGAATTGCTGACCTAATGCCTCCCCCACGGACAGCCCATCCAGCGAATCGAGCATCAGGGCGGCATGCATCGCATCTGGGTGGTGGCGCCGGCGAGTCGGGAGGCCGAGCGCAACGGCGGACGCGATGCTTACCGGGCTGTTGCGGCTCAGGAACGTGCCAAGGATCAATGCCGACGGCCGAAACCAAATCGGTTGGCCCGCAACGGAGTTCTCCGTGAGCGGGTGCTCGATTGGCCCGACCAGGAGTGGTCGCCTGAGCAGGTCGAGTTGGCCACCGCCGAATGGGTGGATTGGTTCAATCACTGGCGGCTCTATCAGCACTGCGGTGACATGCCGCCCACCGAGATGGAGACCGCCTACTACACAGCCCTAGCAAACCGCTGAGCTGTCACACCCGTAAGTCTCCGGACCCGCCGGGGGGATTCAGTCCCGCTCCCCGAGAACAACGGAAATGCTCTCCTGCAGGGTCGTCCGACCGCCCCAACGCAGCAGCCGATCGGACGACGACTCCCCCAGTGCGGCGCTGATACGAGCGCTGGTCTTGTCGTGCCCTTCGCGCATACCGCCGTAGCCGAGCATCGACGTCTCCCCCGACGCCCAACTGGCGGCCGCGGCCCCCTGCATCCGCGCGGCCAGTTCGGCGTCGCCGCGCTGGACCGCAATCCAGGACGTCACCTCGAACACCCAGGCGCACAGGATCCGATCGCCGAATCCCCTTGCGAGCCGCAGACATCCGCGTAGAAGGTCGAGGGCACCCGAGAGGTCCCCCGCCCGGAAGGCATCGTATCCACGCGCGAAGGTGAGGTACGCGAGGGTCCACTTGTCGCCGGCCGACGTGCACAAAGCCTCCGCCTCACGCAAGAGCTGGGCACCGTGGGTGTCGTCGCCCTCCGGCAGACTGTTGAGCAGCCCGGCGATGGCGACCGCGAGCCCCTCGGCGTCGCCGGAGTCGCGTTGGCACTGCACCGCCTCCTGGTAGTGCACCCGGGCGAGCTCGCGTTCGCCGCCACAGATCGCGGCGAATCCGAGCGCGGCTGCGGCGTACCCCTGGTCGCCGTGATCGCCGCGTGCGATCGCGAGCTCGCGCGCCCGAGTGGCCAAATCGAGCGCCGTCGTACGGTCACCCTGCAGCATCACCACGACCGACGAACTCCACTGTGCCCGTGATCGATTCGCCTCGTCCATCGAGGTGGACTCGAGCGCCGCCGACAACCAGCGCCGCGCCTCCGACAGGCTGCAGCTGGCCAGCCAATAGAAGTGCAGCGACGTCACGATCTCGATACCGGCCAGGGACAGCTGCCCGTCGCTGCGGCTATATGAAAGGGCCGCGCGGAAGTTCTCCCGCTCGTCATGGACCGCGTCGTACACCGCCTGCTGACCGGGGCCGAACCACCCCCGCCGGAACTCCGCGGCCAGGCGCCGGTACCGGGCGACGAATCGTTGCAGGCACGCCTGCCGCAGATCGGTCTCGGCCAGGCGCTCGCGCCCGAAGTCGCGCAGCGTCACCAGCAGCCGATAGCGACGGACACCACTGACGGTGCCGGACAACAACATCGACTTGTCCACCAGCGACGCCAGAATCAACCGGACATCCTGTTCCTGGTATCCGGGACCCGCACAGACCTCCGCTGCGGCCGCAGCGGTGAAACGTCCGGTGAACACCGACATCATGGCCCACACGTCGCGTTCCTGGGCGGTGAGCAGGTCGTAGCTCCATTCCACCAGCGCCTGTAGCGAGCCATGCCGCGGATCCGCCGGCCGACCGGCCGTGGCGAACATCCGGAACCGGTCAGCGAGCATTGCCAGCATCTCGTCCAGTCCGTACGCGCGCAGCCGGGCGGCCGCCAACTCGATGGCCAGCGGCATCCCATCGAGTTGCTCGCACAACCGGGCCACCGCGACCCGGTTGTCGTCGGTCAGCGCGAAATCCGGTTCGGCCGCCCGCGCGCGCTCGGTGAACAGGGCGATCGCCTCGGATTCGGCCCCCTCCTCTTCCCCGGCGGCCGGATCGGGCAGCGAGAGCGGCATGACCGGATAGACATGTTCACCATTGACGCCCAGAACCCGTTGACTGGTTACTAGCACGCGCAATCCGCCGATCGACCGCAGCAGCTCCTCGACCAGCGGGCCGCACGACTCGACCAGGTGCTCGCAGCTGTCCAGCACGATCAGGGCGTCGCGATCGCCCCACGCGTCCGAGAGTCGGTCGACCAGGGCCCGGATCGGGTTGCGCGCGCCGGTCGGTTTGTCGCCGAGTCGCAGGTCGTCGACGATCTTGTCGACGAGCAGTTCCGGTTCGAGCACAGTTCCCAAGTCGACCAGCCAGGTGTTCGCGCGCAGCGGTGACGCCGCCGCCGCCTCCACCGCGAGCCGAGACTTCCCCACCCCGCCCGGGCCGGTGAGCGTGACCAGACGCGCCGTCGTCAACAGTGCGCCGACATCGGCAAGCGCGGCCCGTCGTCCGACAAAGCTGGTCAACTGCAGCGGCAAGCGCGGAGGTCGGGTGGTGTAAGCCCCGCGACCGGTACGGTCCGGCAGGTCAGCGCCCGTGCGCGCGGCCCAGCCGGACGGGGAGCGCTCCCGCGCCGGTCTCGGCGCGGACGTGTCCCCCGATCCCGTCGCGCCGGGCAAGGCCATCTCGTCGATCGGCAGGCCGCTGCGCAGCTCGACCTCGCGCACCAGGTTTCCGAACTCCGCCGCCGTGTGCGGGCGTTCGACCGGGTTGCGCGCCATCGCGGTTTCGATCAGCTCGCACGCAATCCCGGGCACTCCCCGCTGGCGCAGGTCGGGGATGTGATTCGCGGCGATCCGCACGAACTGCGCGACAGCCTCCTCCCCCTTGCGTCGTTCGAAGGCGGCATGACCGGAGACGAGGCAGAACAGTGTGGCACCGAGCGCGTAGACGTCGGACTCGACGCTCGGCGGCCCGCCCTCGAGCACCTCGGGGGCGGTGAACGCCAGAGTGCCGGTCACGGCACGGGCGGTGGTCTCGAACCCACCGGTGGTGCGGGCGATGCCGAAGTCGGTGAGCTGCGGCTCGCCGTAGTCGGTCAGCAGGACGTTCGCCGGCTTCACGTCCCGGTGCAGAATCCCCGCACCGTGCGCCGTCTCGAGGGCGCCGGCCAGCTTCACGCCGACATGCAGGGCCTCCGACCAGGTCAACGGCCCCTGTCGATGGATTCTCGCCTCCAGCGAGCCTGCGCCGCAGAACGGCATCACGATGAAGGGCCGGCCGCTGGCGGTGACCCCCACCTCGTAGACCGCGACGATGTTTGGGTGCCCGGAGAGCGTGCCCATCGCGTATTCCTCGCGCAGGAAGCGTTCTCGATTCTCGCGATCGAGGGACGCCGAGAGCACCTTGACCGCGACCGTTCGGCCGAGGGCACCCTGCCGGCACCGAAGCACGACGCCGAAGCCGCCGCGGCCGACCTCATGCGAATCCTCGAATCCGGCCGCGCTCAATTCAGCGGCAACTGCCTCGTTCGGATCGAATCCGGCGAGATCCGCCTGGGTTGCCGGTGGGTCCGCATCGGCCACGGCACGCTCTCTCCTCGAACACCTGTGTTACTGCCTGCTGGGTGTTCTCCAGACTACCCGCGGGCTGCGTCCCGGACAGGCGCTCGGCGCGTCGGCATCAACTCTGTTTTGCCGCATCGAGGTCGGCCCGGAACTTGGCCTCGCGTGCCAGATGGGCGGGCCTGACATGCGGAGGCACGCCACGTGAGTGGATTCCTCCCGCTCTGTCATATGACCTGAGACTTTCCTGGGGGGATTGCTCCTACGGCGCCCGCCGGTCCGAAACTCGGAACGGCGGGACTCGGACTTGCCTGTTGCCCTCGATCAGCATTCGACGACGTTGACCGAGACGTTGACGGCGAGCCCGCCCATGGACGTCTCCTTGTACTTCGAGCTCATGTCCAGTCCGGTCGCGCGCATCGTCTCGATCACCTGGTCGAGGCTGACACGATGAGTTCCGTCCCCGCGCAACGCCATTCGGGCCGCATTTATGGCCTTGCCCGCCGAGATCGCGTTCCGTTCGATGCACGGGATCTGGACGAGCCCGCCGATGGGGTCGCACGTCAGGCCCAGGCTGTGCTCCATGGCGATCTCCGCGGCATTCTCCACCTGCGCCGGCGTGCCGCCGAGGATCTCCGCGAGCCCCGCCGCCGCCATCGAGGCGGCGGACCCAACCTCGCCCTGGCACCCGACCTCGGCGCCCGAAATCGAGGCGCGTTCCTTGTAGAGGGACCCGACCGCCCCCGCCGCCAGCAGGAAACGAATAGCCGTGCCGTCCGGATCGGACTTGCCCATGGGCGTGTAGTAGGTGGCGTAGTGCAGCACCGCAGGAATGATCCCGGCCGCACCGTTCGTGGGAGCGGTGACGATCCGTCCCCCGGAAGCGTTCTCCTCGTTAACCGCCAGGGCCACCAGATTGACCCAATCTTCGGCAAAGGCGGGGTCCCGGTTGGGATCCTCGCGACGTAGACGTTCGTACCAGTCGCGGGCCCGACGCCGGACGCGCAGTCCGCCCGGCAGGTAGCCCACCCGCGAAATACCCAGCTCGAAGCACTCCACCAGCACGTCCCTGATGTGCAGCAACCGGCTGCGCACCTCGTACTCGGGCCGGGCCGCACGTTCGTGCTCGAGCATCACATCGCCGATCGAGATCCCATGGTGCTCGGTGATCTCCAGCAACTCTTTCGCGGAACCGAACGAGAGCGCCAGCGGGTCCGCCTGCGCCGGCGCGTCCGTCTCGAACTCAGTGACCACAAAGCCGCCACCGATGGAGTAGTAGGTCTCCCGCAGCAGTTCCTGCCCGCCGCCGTCGGTTGCGGCGACAGTCATCGCGTTCGGATGAAAGTCCCGAATGGTCAACGGATGCAGCACGATCTCGTCTTCGGCGAGATCGATCTCCCGGACGCCGCCCAGCATGATCCGACGGGTCTCCCGCAACGTCGCGAGGCGACGGTCCTTCTCCTGCGTCTCGATGGTCTCCGGCCGGTATCCCTCCAGCCCGAGCAGGATCGCGGAGAAGGTGCCGTGGCCGGCGCCGGTGGCCGCGAGCGATCCGTAGAGGTCGACGCGGACACCGGCGACGGCATCGAGCACACCGAGGGAAGCGAGGGCCTCGGCGAACCTCCCGCCCGCCCGCATCGGGCCGACGGTGTGTGAACTGGATGGACCGATGCCGACCGTGAAGAGGTCGAACACGCTGATGGTCATGAGTCGAGATCCTTCCGGATCATCGCAGCGAGGAGCGCAACGCAGCGAGGAGCGGGTGTAAGGGCAGCGCAGCCATGCTCTACAGCTCCGGGTAGAGGGGGTACTTGTCAGCGAGTGTGCGCACGTCGGTCGCCAGCGCCGACACGTCCGCCTCCGGCGCCGCGATCAACGCCCGGGCGATCAGGTCGGCGGCCTTCTCGAAGTCTCCGGCGTCGAAACCCCTGGCAGCCAGGGCCGGGGTGCCGATTCGCAGCCCCGAGGTCACCATCGGCGGACGCGGATCGAACGGCACCGCGTTGCGATTGACCGTGATTCCGATCGCGTCGAGGCGATCCTCCGCCTGCTGGCCGTCGATCTCCGCGTCCCGCAGGTCGACTAGGACCAGGTGCACGTCGGTCCCGCCGGTCAGCACCGAGATGCCGGCGCCCTTCACATCCGGTTGACTCAACCGCTCCGCTAGGAGCTTGGCGCCATCGAGGCAACGCTGCTGCCGCTCGGCGAACTCGGGCTGGGCGGCCATCTTGAATGCGGTCGCCTTGCCTGCGATGACGTGCTCGAGCGGCCCACCCTGCTGGCCGGGGAACACCGCCGAGTTGATCTTCTTCGCGATGTCGGCCTCGTTGGTGAGGATGATGCCGCCGCGCGGTCCGCCCAGTGTTTTGTGGGTCGTCGAGGTGACCACGTGCGCGTGCGGGACCGGCGACGGGTGCAGCCCAGCCGCGACGAGCCCGGCGAAGTGGGCCATGTCCACCATCAGGTAGGCGCCGACCTCGTCCGCGATCTCGCGGAAGCGGGCGAAGTCCAGGTGCCGAGGGTAGGCCGACCAGCCGGCGATGATCAGCTGCGGTTTGTGCTCGCGTGCCGCCCTGGCCACCTCGTCCATGTCGATGAGGTAGTCGCTCTCCGAGACCCCGTACGCCGCAACGTTGTACAGCTTCCCGGAGAAGTTCAGCCGCATGCCGTGCGTGAGGTGTCCACCGTCGGCGAGGGACAGGCCGAGGATGGTGTCGCCCGGCTTGATCAGCGCGTGCATCACCGACGCGTTCGCCGTGGCTCCGGAGTGCGGCTGCACGTTAGCGAACTTCGCGCCGAAGAGTGCCTTGATTCGGTCGATAGCGAGCTGCTCGATCCCGTCGACGTGCTCGCACCCGCCGTAGTACCGGCGCCCCGGGTAGCCCTCGGCGTACTTGTTGGTCAGCACCGAACCCTGTGCCTGCATGACGGCGATCGGAGCGTGGTTCTCGGAGGCGATCATCTCGAGCCCGGTGCGCTGACGCTCGAGTTCCTTACCGATGAGGGCGGCGACGTCGGGATCGAAATCCGCGAGGGTCCGGTCCAGGATACTCATGCCACGACCCCGTTCTGCTCCGCGTACTGGGCGGCGGTCAGCAGGTCACCGGCGGCGGAGGCCTGCACGGCGAACAGCCAGCCCTCTCCGTAGGGGTCGGAGGTGACCAGACTCGGGTCGTCGACGACGGCGCTGTTGACCAGGGTCACACGGCCGCTGACCGGCGGGTACAGCTCGGAGACGGTCTTGGTGGACTCGACCTCACCGCAGCTCTCGCCGGCGACTATTGTGGCGCCGACCTCGGGCAGGTCCACGAAGACCAGCTCGCCGAGCGAGTCGACGGCGATCGAGGTGATGCCGACTCGGACGGGGCAGTCGGGGAACTCGGCTCCCGGTTTGATGGCCACCCACTCGTGGTCGTCGGTGTAGCTGCGGTCGTCGGGCAGATCGGATGAGGACATGCTTGTACCTTCTCGAGGGCTTTGGTTGGTGACTGGGTAGGTCAATAGTGTTCGCGCGCTGCGTGTTCGAGCGCGAAGTGTTCGAGCGCGAAGTGTTCGAGCGCTCCGGCTTCAGGAGCGGCGATAGAAGGGCGAGGGAGTGACCACGAAGGGTTCTTTCTTACCGCGGACGTCGACGGTCAGCTCCGTCCCGGACTCCCGCAGAGCCGCGTCCACGAAGGCGAGCGCGACCGGGTAGCCGAGCGTCGGCGAGAGCGCACCAGAGGTGACGACACCGACTGCCGTCTCGCCCGCCGCGTCGTACACGGTGTAGTCGGCGCGGGCCGCTCGCCGGCTGGTGCCCTTCAGTCCGACCAGCACCCGCTCGATGGGCCGCTCCGAGAGTTCCTGCAGCGCATCGCGTCCCACGAACTCCTTGCCCAACCGGACCACCTTGCCGAGTCCGGCTTCGTAGGGGTTGGTGTCCAGGGTCAGCTCGTGACCGTAAAGCGCCATGCCCGCCTCGAGCCGCAGGGTGTCGCGGCAGGCGAGACCGGCCGGCACACCGCCACGGTCCGCGGTCGCGTCGAGCAGTGCCCGCCACAGGCGCACCGCCAGCTCGTTGGGCACGTACAGCTCGAAGCCGTCCTCGCCCGTGTACCCGGTGCGGGCGAGCAGCACGTCGATGCCGGCGACCGACGCGGGGATGACCGCGTAGTACTTCAGCTCCGTCACGACTGCGACCTGGTCGTCCGGCACCAGTGCCTGCACGATGTCCTGCGCAGCAGGACCCTGCACGGCGATCAGCGCGGTCCGCGCCGACTGGTCGTCGACCTCGGCATCGAATCCCTCGGCGCGCGAGACGAGTTCACGTGCCACGGTCGGCGCGTTGGACGCGTTGGCCACGACCAGGAAGTGCTCGTCGGCGAGCCGGTAGACGACCAGGTCGTCGATCACTCCGCCGTCGGCGTTGCACAGCAGCGAGTACTTGGCCCGCCCGATGCCGATTTTGGAGAGTTCGCCGGCAAGCGCGTAGTCGAGCAGCGCACCGGCGGCGGGGCCGGTGATCGCGATCTCGCCCATGTGCGAGAGGTCGAAGAGCCCGGCAGTGCTGCGCACGGCCCGGTGCTCGGCGAGCTCGCTGGCGTACTTGAGTGGCATCTGCCAGCCGGCGAAGTCGGTAAAGCTGGCCTCGAGGTTGGCGTGCTCTTCGAGCAGCGGAGATGCGGGGGATGTCGAGACGGACGAAACGGTGCTCATGCGAAAGCCTCCTCGCGGGTGTCGGCGTTCGCCGAGGTGTCGGTGTCGTTTTGGCTGGTCGGGGTTTCGAATGCCTCGGGCGCCGGGCAGGAGCAGACGAGGTTGCGGTCCCCGTGTACCCCGTCGATCCGACGTACCGGTGGCCAGTACTTCGCGGCGCGCAGGGAGGCGACGGGGAAGGCGGCCAGGTGGCGGGGGTAGGGCAGCGTCCACTCGTCGGCAGTGACCTGTTGCGCGGTGTGCGGCGCCTGACGCAGCGGGCTGCGCTCGAGCGGCCACACCCCGCCGCCGACCAGGTCGATCTCCTGCCGGATCGCGACCATCGCCTGGATGAACCGGTCCAGCTCGGCCAGGTTCTCCGACTCCGTCGGTTCGACCATCAGGGTGCCGGTCACCGGGAAGGACAGGGTCGGCGCGTGGAATCCGTAGTCGATCAGTCGTTTTGCCACGTCCTCGGCGGTCACACCCGTCTTCTTGGTGATGGCGCGCAGGTCGAGGATGCACTCGTGCGCCACGAGACCCGACGGTCCGGTGTAGAGCACCGGGAAGTGCGCGTCGAGCGACTTCGCGACGTAGTTGGCCGCCAGCACCGCGGTCTCGGTGGCACTGGTCAGGCCGTCCGGGCCCATCAGCGCGAGGTACGCCCAGGTGATCGGGAGGATGCCGGCCGAGCCGTAGTTCGCGGCCGAGACCGGGGCTCCCCCGTCGCCGCCGCCGAGTGGGTCCCCGGGCAGGAACGGGGCGAGATGCTCGCGCACCGCGACCGGTCCGACGCCGGGTCCGCCGCCGCCGTGCGGGATGCAGAAGGTCTTGTGCAGGTTCAGGTGTGAGACGTCGCCACCGAACTTGCCCGGCTGGGCCAGGCCGACCAGCGCGTTGAGGTTCGCGCCGTCGACGTACACCTGACCGCCGGCCTGGTGCACCAGGTCGCAGACCGTGCGCACGTCGTTCTCGTATACGCCGTGCGTGGAGGGGTAGGTGAGCATGATCGCGGCGACCTTGCCCTCGTGGAGGGCAATCTTGGCGCGCAGATCGTCGATGTCGATGTTGCCGTTGGCCGCGGTGGCCACCACGACCACCCGCATCCCGGCCAGGACCGCCGAGGCGGCATTCGTTCCGTGTGCGGACTGCGGGATGAGACAGATGTTGCGGCCGCTCTCGCCGCGGGACTCGTGGTATCCGTGGATCGCCAACAGTCCGGCCAGCTCGCCCTGAGATCCGGCGTTGGGCTGCAACGAGACTCGATCGTATCCGGTGATCTCCCCGAGCCACCGCTCGAGGTCGCCGATAAGCTCCAGGTACCCGCCGGTCTGCTCGGAGGGCGCGTACGGGTGGATGCCGGCGAATCCGGGCCAGCTGATGGGCTCCATCTCCACCGCGGAGTTCAGCTTCATCGTGCACGACCCCAGCGGGATCATGGTGCGGTCCAGGGCGAGATCCTTGTCCGAGAGCTTCCGAAGGAACCGCAGCATCGCGGTTTCCGAACGGTGCTCGTGGAATACCGGGTGCTGCAAGAACTTCGAGGTGCGGTCGAGCTCGGTCGGCAGCCCGGAGACCGTGCTCGGCGTTGCCGTCACCGTCGCGCCGAAGGCGGCCACGACGCGACGCACCACGTCGTCGGTGGTGCACTCGTCGCAGGAGATGCCGACGTGGTTGTCGTCCACCAGGCGCAAGTTGATGCCGAAGCGATCGGCGTTGGCGACGAACTCCCTTGCCTGCCCCGGCACCCGGACCTGCACGGTGTCGAAGAAGCTGTCGTGCACGATCTGGTGGTCGGCCGCCCGCAGGCTCTCGGCAATCGTCACGGCATGGCGGTGGACTCGGGTTGCGATGGCGCGCAGACCCTCCGGACCATGGTAGGCCGCGTACATGGCGGCCACGTTGGCGAGCAGTGCCTGCGCGGTGCAGATGTTGCTGGTCGCCTTGTCGCGGCGGATGTGCTGTTCGCGGGTCTGCAACGCGAGCCGGTAGGCGGGCGCTCCGTCGACGTCGACGGAGACCCCGACCAGGCGGCCCGGGAGCATGCGCTCGAGCCCGGTGCGCACGGCCATGTAGCCGGCGTGCGGGCCGCCGAAGAACAGCGGCACGCCGAAGCGCTGCGCGGATCCGACCGCGATGTCGGCGCCCTGTTCTCCGGGCGGCGTCAATATCGTCAACGAGAGCAGGTCAGCGGCCACCGTGGTCAGCGCGCCGCGCTCGCCCGCGGCCGCGATCAGCGGCGACAGGTCGCGCACGGCGCCGCTCGCGCCCGGCGCCTGGAACACGACACCGAATGCGTCGCCATCGGGCAATTCACTGGAGAGATCCGCGACCAGCACCTCGATGCCGACCGACTTGGCACGCCCCTGGACGACCGCGAGGGTCTGCGGAAGGCAGTCCGCGTCGACGATCACTCGGTTTGTGGCGGACTTGGACTTGTTCGCCCGCCGCATGAGCAGCACGGCCTCCGTCACGGCGGTGGCCTCGTCCAGCAGGGAGGCCCCGGCCAGGGGGAGCGCGGTGAGATCCTCGATCAACGTCTGGAAGGTCAGCAACGCCTCGAGCCGACCCTGGGAGATCTCCGGCTGATAGGGCGTGTAGGCGGTGTACCAGGCCGGCGATTCGAGCAGGTTTCGCCGCAAAACCGCAGGTGTGACGGTGTCGTGGTAGCCGAGACCGATCATCTGGACACGGGTCTGATTGCGGTCGGCGAGGACGCGTAGGTCGGCGAGGACCTGCGGCTCGCTCCGGGCCGCCGGCAGGTCCATGGCCTTCTCGCTGCGGATCTGGTCCGGCACCGCGGCGTCGATGAGCTCATCGAGTGTCTCGTAGCCGAGTGCCTCGAGCATGTGCTGTGCTGCGGACGCGTCGGGACCGATGTGGCGCGAGGGAAAGTCGCTGGTAGAGGGCCCACCATTGGAGGCAATGCGGGTTTCAACTGACACGAGGTGACTCCGGTTTCGGTCTGTCCGGACCGCACCGGACATCGACTAAGGGACACCTCCCCGCTCTGTCCTGAAACCTGAGAGTTTGGGCATTGCCGCGGCTACGGCGTTGCTCTTCACCTTCGGTAAGTACCGGCCTGCGACCGTTCCTGTTCTCCAGAGTTGCCTCGGCGCTGCGGTACTGGGGCCTGAGAGATTCCCGGGGAGGAAGTTGCTCCTACGGCGCCTCGGAGTTCAGAAGTCTGAAACTCGGAGGTTCTCCCGCTGCGCGTCATCGGCGTCTTCAGTTGTGATTTGCACAACGATACACACTCCCCCGAGGTTTGTCGCAATCACCTTCTCGCCGATCACTAGCCCGCCGATCACCCTTGCCAAAACGCGGCAGCGTTTGGCATCCTCGGTCTGGAACTCGCTCAGCTGTGACCGCACACACCGAGCATTCGGCGTCCAGATGCCAAGTCCCGCAAAGGTATCGAGGGCCTGCCTCCTTCCCTGCTGACACCGCTTCCTGCGAGCGCTGCTCGGCCATGACCATGCGGGTCTGACATCACCGGCGAGTTCGCGTCGCCGCACAGCAGCCGGTTCCTTCACGCGAGATCTCGTTGGCTCCGGCTATCGAAGGAGTTCCCATGAGCGTCTCACCCCACCCCTCCCCCCTCGCCCCGGACGGGCGTCGACTGCTTCGGCTCGAGGTCCGCAACGCCCAGACTCCGGTCGAACGCAAACCGCCGTGGATGAAGGTGCGGATGCGCACCGGGCCCGAGTACCGAGCGCTCGCCGCCCTCGTCGAACGCGAGAACCTGCACACCGTCTGCCAGGAGGCGGGGTGCCCCAACATCTTCGAGTGCTGGGAGGACCGCGAGGCAACCTTCCTGATCGGCGGAGACCAGTGCACGCGGCGCTGCGACTTCTGCCAGATCGACACAGGCAAACCCGCCGACCTCGACCTCGACGAGCCGCGACGGGTCGCCGAGTCGGTGAGCGCGATGGGCCTCCGGTACGCCACGGTGACCGGTGTCGCGCGCGACGATCTACCGGACGGCGGCTCCTGGCTGTATGCCGAAACGGTGCGCCGGATTCGCCAGCAGAGCCCGGGCACTGGCGTAGAACTGTTGATTCCGGACTTCAACGCGGATCCCGGACAACTGCGTGAGGTCTTTGACACCCGTCCAGAAGTGCTGGCGCACAACGTCGAGACCGTTCCACGCGTGTTTCGCCGGATCCGGCCCGCCTTCACCTATGAGCGGTCGCTCGAGGTAATCACCCGGGCCAGGGCGGATGGTCTGATCACGAAGTCGAACCTTATCCTCGGACTGGGCGAGACCACCGACGAGGTGATCCAGGCACTACGGGACCTGCACGACGCGGGCTGCCAGCTGATCACGATCACCCAGTACCTGCGGCCGTCGTCCCGGCACCATCCCGTCGAGCGGTGGGCCGAGCCCGAGGAGTTCGCGCACCTCGAGCAGGTGGCCCGCGAGATCGGATTCCTCGGCGTCATGTCGGGTCCACTGGTCCGGTCCTCCTACCGTGCAGGCCGCCTGCATGCCGAGGCGATGGCCGCCTCCGATTCCCGGTAGATCCACGAAATGCCTTCATCCGCACAGCTTTCACATTCCACACAAGGAGTTTTCATATGACCTCACGGTCCGCAGACGTGGTCGTTCTCGGCGGCGGTTCCGGCGGGTACGCCGCCGCCATCCGCTCGGCGGAACTCGGCCGCTCGGTCATCCTTGTCGAGGAGAACGAGCTCGGTGGCACCTGCCTGCACCGCGGTTGCATTCCCACCAAGGCGCTACTACATGCCGCCGAGGTGGCCGACAACGCCCGCACGGCTTCGCAATTCGGCGTCGATGCGTCGTTCGGCGGCATCGACGTCGATAAGGTGCTCAGCTACAAGGACGCCATCGTCACCCGGTTGCACAAGGGCCTGCAGGGCCTGATCGATTCGTACGGCATCGACGTGGTCAACGGCCGCGGCCGGTTCGTCGCGCCGAACGGCGTCGAGGTCGACGGCGAGTTGATCACCGGCACCGACGTGATCCTCGCGACCGGGTCGTACCCCAAGTCGCTGCCCGGGATCAGCATCGGCGGCCGGGTGATCACCAGCGACCAAGCCCTGAACCTGCCTGAGGTCCCCGCCAAGGCCGTGATCCTCGGCGGCGGCGTCATCGGCGTCGAGTTCGCCAGTGTCTGGGCGTCCTTCGGCGCCTCGGTGACGATCGTCGAGGCGCTGCCGCGGCTGGTCCCGAACGAGGACGAGGCGCTCTCCAAATACCTCGAACGGGCCTTCCGGCGGCGCAAGATCACCGCCAAGACGGGCGCCCGAGTGACCGAGGTGGCGCAAGACGACGACGGCGTGCGCGTCACCCTCGAGTCCGGCGACGTCCTCGATGCCGACGTCGTGCTGGTCGCGGTGGGTCGAGGTCCGAACACCACGTCGACGGGCTACGAGGAGGCGGGCATCGTCCTCGACCGCGGCTTCGTCACCACCGACGAGCGACTGCGCACCGCGCTACCGAACGTGTACGCGGTCGGCGACATCGTGCCTGGACTCCAGCTGGCCCACCGCGGATTCCAGCAGGGCATCTTCGTCGCCGAGGAGATCGCGGGCCTGAGCCCCGACCCGATCGACGAGACCGGCATCCCGCGCGTGACGTACTCACACCCCGAGGTGGCGTCGGTTGGCCTGACCGAGGCCGCGGCACGGGAGGCGTTCGGCGAGGAGATCAAGACCGTGACCTACGATCTCGCGGGCAACGGCAAGAGCCAGATCCTCAAGACATCGGGAGCAGTCAAACTCGTGGTGGCGCCGGATGATTCGGTGATCGGCGCGCACATGGTCGGCGATCGGGTCGGCGAGCTGATCGGCGAGGCACAGATGCTCTACAACCTGAAGGCGAATGCGGGCGAGGCCGCGAAGTTCGTGCATGCCCATCCCACGCAGGGCGAGGCGCTGGGCGAGGCGTTGCTGGCCGTCTCCGGCAAGCCCCTGCACGTACACGGGTAGCCCTACCACCTCGGTGCGGGGACCCTTCCGCCGGTCAGACCGACTGCAGGGCCCCGCACCTGCGTTCAGCGGTCGGCCGGGTCGGACAGGCCGCCATTCGGATGAGATTGTCGCGGCGTGGCTGAGTGGTGGCCCCGGATCGTGGTGGATGATCCACGCGGGTTACTTCCGATGTCTACTCGGACTTGTCTCGGCCCTGGGAATTGAGAGCAGCTCGGTTGCCCGCACGGCCAGCCATAGCTCTGCCAGTGAGTTCGTGTCCGCCACGTCGCGGTCGGTGAGCGCCTCCACCTTCCGGATTCGGTACATCACCGTCTGCCGGTGGATGTGCATGGCCTGCGCAGTTCGCTGCCACGACCGCTGGTTCTGCAGAAATGTGTCGAGGGTTTCGACGAGTTGCGACTGGTGCTTCTCGTCGTAGTCCAGGACCGGCCGCAGGACGCGGTCGACCAGGGTCTGCGCGTCGGCCACGTCGGACAGGCCGATCCAAGGTACGGCGCTGCCATACCGAGACACGACGGTTCCCCGGCGTTCCGCGATCGACAACGCCCAGGAAGCCTCCCGGGCCGCATCCTGAAACCTGCTGAGCGAACTGATTGTCCCGCTTACTCCGATCCGGGCGGTCGGGCCGAGCGCTCGGATCAGCACGGCCTCGGTGTCGGGGCCATCGGGTACCAGAACATCGGCTGTGTCCATGCGGACCCGGCACAGACCGGGCAGCGAACGCCGCCACAACGAATTGTGCAGGTCCAGCATGCGATTCGCGTCGTCGCTGCGGGCGGCGATGAGCACCGCGGAGGCCGGATCCAGGCCGAGTTCGGCGAGCTGATCGGCGACAGCGGGAATGTCCATCCGCCCTTCGAGCATCTGAGTGAGCAATCCCGACTTGTAACGCCGCTCGTGTTCGAGCATGAGCCGTGTCTGGGAGAGCTCGATCGCTACGACGGTGGCCGCGTGCTGGAGTTGGATCGGGTCGACGCCGACATTCGGATCGCTGAGCGCGACCAACGCGGCCCCCGCGTGCCTAGGGATGTCGGTGAGCATGGCCGCGCGATCACCGATGGACGGAAGGCCGTATGCTCCGCCGGCCACGTTCTTCGACGAGTCCGACAATGCCGCGATGGCGTCGCTGACCGTCGGATCCAGCGGCGGCGAGTCCGGGAACCACGGCTTGCCGGTCGCGCGTTCACATACCTGGATCTCACATCCCAGCTCGCGCGCCAGCGCTGACAGTAGGGCTGCTGGGTCGGCGCCGTGAGCGGTGCGGCGGCGGATCAGGTCATACATCCGGACCGTGCGACTCAGCCGTTGCGACTGGTCGAGGAGGGTGGCCTCCGCGACGGCCCGCGAGATGGCGACGAAGGGCAGCGGATACCGGATCCACAACACCGGAAACCCCAGTTCGTCACTGATCGTCGAAACCGCCCTGGTGAGTGGCGGGCAGTACATGTTCTCGCCGATGCCGAGGCCGGCCACTCCTTTCGCGGCGAGCTGTCGCACCAGGTCGGCCTGCGCTTTCGCTGATTTCGGAAACGACATACCGTTGGTCATGAGGAACTCACCGCCAGTCACCCAGCGCCAGGGTTCAGGGAGATCGGTGACATGTGTCCACGCGACTTCACGTCCGAGACCTGCCGCTCCGGAGTGCACATCGAGTCGGAGATGCGGGATCTCTGCGAGCTCGCCGATAGTTATTGCCACGATCACATCGTAAGCGCCGGTGACCAAGCCATTTGTGCGATCGAATAGGACAGGACGATCAGTTTTGCGTCTTTGCTACTCGCGCCCAGGCGCGAGTCCGAGGCAGTCTGATGGACGTCAGCACTCTGCGCGCCATGTATTGACGCAGCCCAGGAGCCCCAATGGCCAGTACCCGGTCACCTCACCATATTCGTCGCAAGCTTCGTGGACCCAGGGTGATTCCGGCGACGTCGTCCTCGCCTACGTGGGGAGGATCACGATCCTATCCGTCGGCGGAGGAGGTAAACCATCATCCACCGGTCCGGTGTCGGTGGATGTCCGGATCGATGGAGGCAGACCGCCCAGGCCGTTGTCGCCCCCTCCCCGTGACAGCGTTTCCGGGAGGAATTCTTCCTCGGGCGTCATGGTATTCACCATTTGGTTCCGGTACACCACGCATTCTCGACAGGGACTGCCGCCACGATCTCCTCCCTCCCCGAAGTTATGCACGCCACCGCGCTCGGCGCAGGAACGGCGATCAGCCAGGATCATCTGCCGCTGACGTAGCTGGTGTTGACCACGATGAGCTTCCGCGCGGGGGGCGTCCGCCGATCGGTGTCCGCATCGGACCATCCTCGAACCGAAAACCCCAGGCCGTCACCCCTATTTGATCCACCACGTCGAACATAGGAGACAACCGACATGCCCCAACCCAAAGACACCCTCGTCGGTGCACTTCCCGCTACCGAGGTTCCCCGCTATGCGGGGAAGGGCACCTTCGCCCGCATAGCCGACATCCACGAGGTGGGCGACTACGACATCGCCATCCTCGGAGTGCCGTTTGACGGGGGCACCTCGTACCGGCCCGGCGCCCGGTTCGGCCCGATCGGTGTCCGTCAGGCCGCCCGGACACTGCGCCCCGGCTACCACGTCGAACTCGGTGTCGCGCCGCTCCAAGAGGTCCAGGTCGTCGACGCCGGCGACATTACGGTCACCCCGTACGACATCGCCGAGGCCTGCAAGCAGATCGAGGACCATGCCGGCGAGATCCTCCGCGGCGGGGACCGCAGGATCGTCTCAATCGGTGGCGACCACACCATCGCCCTGCCGAATCTTCGTGCGCTGCACGCAAAGCACGGTCCCGTCGCCCTGGTGCACTTCGACGCCCACCTCGACACGTGGGATACGTACTTCAACCAGCCGGTAACCCACGGGACGATCTTCCGCCGGGCGTTCGAGGAAGGGCTGCTCGTCGAGGATCACTCCATTCACGTCGGTATCCGCGGGCCGATCTACGATCAGGCGGACCTGAACGACGACGCGCGGATGGGGTTCCGGATCATCCGCGCCGGCGACCTCGACGTCATGGGCATCGAGGCGGCCGTCGACGTGGTTCGACGTCGAGTCGGTGACGTTCCGGTATATGTGTCGATCGACATCGATGTCCTCGATCCCGCGTTCGCGCCCGGCACCGGCACACCCGAGGCGGGTGGCCTCACCTCCCGCGAGCTGCTGCGGATGCTGCGCCAGTTAACCGGGCTGAACGTCGTCGGCGCCGATGTCGTCGAGGTCGCACCGGCCTATGATCACGCCGAAATAACCTGTGTTGCAGCGGCTACCGTCGTGTTCGACCTGGTCTCGCTGATGGTGTCCGGTTCGGCCCGCGAGTCGGTCGCTGCGGCGGGCGCCCCGCTATTGAGCTGACCCCGCCCGGAACGACGGAGCGGGGTCCCCGGCAGTGCCGGGGACCCCGCTCCAATTTTCTGTGGACTGGAGCTTCAGTGCCGTCTCATCGGCACGGCATCGCTGAGTTCCACACGTGGGCGCGGCGCGATGCTCCCCCTATCCCTCGATCGCCGAGCATTTGTGACGGGCCCGAACACCGGTGTTGCGCAATGGTCGCGGCCCCAGCCGGCCCACGGCACCGCGGTGCCGAACGGAAGGGGAGGAACCGACGCAACGAGCCTCACCGGGACGGCCCGGTGAGGCTGCGGTGTCACTTCCGGCTCCGATGCTGGTATCCAGGGCTCATTCGCTGTGGTTGATCATCACGTGCTTGGTCCGGGAGAAGTCATCGAGCGCGTAGAGCGAGAGGTCGCGCCCGTAGCCCGATCCCTTGAACCCACCCCACGGCACCTCGTTTGCCAACACGAGGTGCGAGTTGACCCAGACGGTGCCGAAGTCAAGCCGCTTGGGCACGCTGAGGGAGAGGCCCGCGTCCCGGGTCCATACCGACGCCGAGAGTCCGTACGGTGTCTCGTTGGCCCTCGCAACCGCCTCGTCGGTGGTGCTGAACGATTCGACCGTGACGACGGGGCCGAAGATTTCCTGCTGGGTGATCGGCGCCCCGGCCGGTACCCCGCTGAACACGGTCGGTTCGATGAAGTAGCCGGGGCCGTCCATGACCGTGCCGCCGATGGCCGCGTGCAGGCCGGCCGCCGTCGCCTCGGCCAGCGAGTCCCGTACGCGCTCGAAGTGCGGGCGGGAAATCATAGGACCGATTTCGACGTCGTCCCCGGCGGCCGGCGCGCCGACTACCAGGCTGCCGACTTCCTGAACCAGGAGTTCGGTGAACTTCTCCGCCACCGATTCGTGCACCAGCACCCGGCAGGCCGCGCCGCAGTCTTGGCCCCCATTCCAGAATCCGGCGTTACGCACTCCGGCCGCGGCCGCACCGAGGTCGGCGTCGGCGAAGACGACGACGGGTGCTTTGCCACCGAGTTCGAGGTGGACGCGTTTGACCGAACGTGAGGCAGTTTCTGCGACTGCCTGGCCGCTGAGAACACTTCCCGTCACCGCGACAAGTGCGATGTCGGGGTGTTCGGCCAGGCGCTGTCCCACTGTCCGGCCCGGGCCGGTCACGATATTGACGATCCCGTCGGGGATGTGTCCGGCGATTAGCTCGGCCAGCTTCAGTGTCGACAGCGGCGTCTGTTCGGAGGGCTTGAGCACCACGCTGTTTCCGGCGGCAAGAATGGGGGCGATCTTCCAGGCAGCCATCAGCAGCGGATAGTTCCAGGGCGTGATCACCCCGACCACTCCAACCGGTTCGCGGAGAATGACCGAAGTGTGTCCCCGCGCGTAGTCTCCACCGGCCAGGGAAGTCATCGTCCGCCCCGCCCCCGCCATGAACCGGAACGTGTCGATGGTGCTGGAGACATCGTCCTCGGCGACGCTGCCGGGCTTTCCGGTATTCGCGGACTCGAGCACTTCGAGTACTTCGCGGTTGGCTTCTACGATGTCCGCGATCCGAGAGAGCACCTCGGATCGTTCCTTCGGTGTGGTGGCGCCCCACGATTTCTGAGCCTCGACGGCCGCCGCCACGGCCGAATCGACATCCAGGACGGTTCCTGCTGGGACGGATCCAAGGACTTTTTCCGTGGTCGGATCGATGACGTCGATGACCTCGGTGGACGAACCCTGGACAAACGATCCCCCGATGAAGTGGCCCGCGGGCGGCACGTCAGCGACCGGGGTCTGATCCGGCGCGGAACGCCGAACGGTGAATCGCCCAATTTCAGTTGATGCCATGATCATTCGCCTGTACTTTCTGCGCCCGGTCCGGCGCCTGTAGGTAGGTTCTTCGTTTCGGTCACGCAGCGGTGGGGTGGTTCATGCCGGTTGCGTGATCGGTTCCATGTTTGGTTCCGGAAGCAAACTGGTGCAGGGCAGGTGGTCTTCCGGAACACGCGTGCGGCCACGTAATACGGCGGACCGACGACGACCAAGCCGACGAGCCACTGCGGGTGAAGCCGTGTAGTGGGTCCCTAGCACTGCTCCACCGCCGAGGCGACAAGTACGGCGGAACGATTGCTGCGGCGGGCAATAGTCGTGGCTGTGAAGTAGTAAAGCGGTGAAACGACAGCCAATCCGACGATGAACGAGATATCTGTGTTGCCAAGCATTTTGGCGATCGGTCCGATGAATTCGGTTCCGATGATCATGAACGGGAGTTGTACAGCGACACCGATGACGTAGCAGCTGACCGCAGGCCAGTTGACCCGGCCGTAGCGACCGCCGTCGCGCTTGTAAAAGTCCTCGACGACGTAGTCCCCATGCCGGACCAGGTAGTAGTCCACCAGATTCACGGCGGTCCACGGGACCAGCGAACCCAGCAGCAGAACCAGGAAGTTGTTGTAGGTCGCGGCGAAGTCGCTGCCCGCGGTGAGCGCGACACACACGGCCAGCGTGCATAGTCCGGTGGCGATCAAAGCACGTTCGCGGCCACGTGGATTGAAGCGCGGCAAAATCGTCTGCGCAATTGTGATCGTGCACAGCGTGCCGCAGTACAGGTTCATCGCGTTCGTAGCGGCGACTCCGATGCTGAAGACCACAACCACCACGACGCTGATCCCGGCGGTGGCTTGGGTCAGGGCGATAACCGGGTTGGTGCCGGGGAACAGCAATCCGACGCCTGCCCCGAGGCACATCGGCAGGATCGAGCCGATGCTGGTGCCCCAGTAGCTCATCCAGAATGCGGGCCTCGAGCCCGTCTTCGCCGGCAGGTAGCGCGAATAGTCAGAAACGTATGGGGCATAGGCGATCTGCCACACCGCACACGCCCCGAAGGTACTCAGGAAGCCGGCCAGCGTCGCGGTGCCCGTGCTGAAGAAGTGAGCGGGCACCGGGTGCACGATGAACGCCCAGATGAACGCCATCAGCAGAACCAGCCCCGACGCCCACGTCATGATGCGCGCGTAGGCGTGGATCAGGGTGTAACCCCAGATGGCCGCGCAGACGCTGATCGCCGCGAGCACCGCGATGCCGGCCTTACCGTTCAGGAACGGTATGACTGACGCGAGGGACTCCCCGCCGAAGACGAGAATCGAGATAAAGAACCCGAGGTACATGCAGACAACGACTGCGACGATGAGAATCGATCCCAGCGAACCGAATTGGCCCTTGGTCTGCACCATCTGTGGAACACCCAGCCGCGGCCCCTGAGCAGAGTGCAGCGCCATGAAGATCGCACCGAAGAGGTTTCCTACGATGATCGCCAGCGCGGCCGACCAGGCGGGCTGCCCGAAGAGGGTCGTCGACAACGCTCCGGTGACGACCGACAGGATCATGATGTTGGTTCCGAACCAGATCGTGAACATGTCCCGGTTACGCCCGTGGCGCTGGTCGACCGGAATCGGTTGGATGGTGGCCGATTCGATGGTGGAGACAGATTCTTCACGCCCGCTGTGATTTTCACTCACTGCTGTTGCCTTTCGCTGGACCCGGGGCAGGTTTGGAGGTTGTGGTTTCAGCCACGACGGGCTTGATCAGCGGATGACGAAGCCGCGCTCGACAACGTTGGCAAGAAGATCAACGTAGGAATCCATGTCATCGCGGGCCGGACGCGGTGCCGCGGCATACGGCATGGCGGCCTTCACGGCGGGGCTGAGGAAGTACGCGCCCGCCGCCAGCACCGTCAGCGCCTCGAACTGGTCGGGCTTGTGCGCGGCGAGCTCATCGAGAGCGGCTTCGGGGTCCTTGCCGGTGCACGAGGCAACGGCGTCGGCGAATACTTCTGCGATATCAGGCCGGTAGCCGAGAACCTGGTCGAGCAACGCGTCGGGTACTCCGGCGGCGCTCGCCGAGGGCATGGAGCCGGACGCGGGAATCAGTGTGTCGGCGAGAAGCGCGAAGGTGCGGCGCTGGTCGGAATCGAGCATCATGCTGTCCTTAAAACGCGGTTTGGATGCTGTGGCGGGTGTCGGCGAGGTGTCGCATCGAGCGCAGGGCAATCGCCATGATGGTCGCGGTCGGGTTCACGCCCGTGGAGGTGACGAAGACACTGCCGTCGATGATGAACAAGTTAGGTACGTCGTGTGCCCGACCCCACTGATCGACGACGGAGGTCGCGGGATCGGTGCCCATGGTGGCCGTCCCGAGCAGGTGCCAGGCGCTGTGGCGTACCACTGGGATCGGGTGGACTTCGACAGCCCCGGCGGCCTGATGCGCCTCGATCGCCCGCTCCACGTTGAATTTGAGCATTCGCTCACAGTTCTCACCGATGGTGTAGCGGATTTTCGCGGCCGGGATCCCGTCGGAGTCTGTGACGTCCGAGTCGAGCACGACCGCGTTGTGCTCGTCCGGCAGGTCTTCGGTGGTGATCCCCCATTCGGTGTAGCGCCCGAACGTGCGCTCGAGGCGGCTGTGAAAGGCGGGTCCGAAACCCCCACGCCAGTCCTCGCCCCGCTCCCACAGGGTGTGGGCGAGCGGGCCACCGGTCGGCATCAGGTTCCACTTCGCGCCCCGCACAAAACCGCGGTCGGTGTCGGTCTCGTAGAACTGCATCGACTGCAGCGCCTGTCCTGCCGGGCCGAGCCAGGTTTCGAGCTCTTCGTCGTAGGCGCCGAATACCGAGGCGTACGGGTGCGTCATCAGACGCTTGCCCACCAGCCCAGAGGAGTTGGCGAGGCCGTTGGGGAAAAGCGACGAGGTCGAGTTCAGCAGCAGGCGCGGTGTGCCTACACCGTTCGCGGCCATCACGGTCACCCGGGCCGCCTGGTGTTTCAGGTTCCCGTCGCGGTCGATGTACTCGGCGCCGGTGACGAGGCCGCGGTCGTTCACGGTGAGCTGGCTGACCCGGGCACCGGTGATCAGCACCGCACCCAGCGCGATCGCGTCACGCCAGTGTGTGAGGTCGGTGCTGGCCTTGGCGCCGGTTGGGCATCCGGATTCACACGCGCCGTAGCGCAGACAGGCCGGGCGGTTCTTGAAGTTGCGCGACGCGATGGCATTCGGTGCCGGCCACCAGTGCCAGCCCAGCTTGTCCATCCCTTTGGCCGCGACCGCACCGTACTTGCCGATCGGCAGCGGCGGCAACGGAAAGGTGTGCGGATCCGGATAGGCGGGGTCGCCCTCCAGCCCGGACGCGCCGATATGGTGGGTGACCTCGTCGTAGAACGGTTGCAGATCCTCATAGGTGAACGGCCAGTCCTCGGCCACGCCGTCGAGTGTCTTGACCCGGAAGTCCGACGGCATCGCGCGAACCCAGTGCCCGGAGAACATGATCGTGCTGCCGCCGACGCCGTTGAACATCAGCGGTTCGACCGGGCTCTCGGTGGCGTCGACCGGATAGTCGGCCGGCTTCTGGCGCACATTCGGGCTGGAGTTCCACTGCTTCAGACGGGTGAGCTCCCACGACGGTTTGTCGCCGGTGAAGTCGTCGGGCAGGTTCCAGTCTCCCTGCTCCAGACACACGACCTTGAGGCCTCTGCCGGCCAACTCGAGTGCTGCCACCCCGCCAGATGCTCCGGCGCCCACGATGAGGACGTCGACTCCTTCGGCGGTGTCGTAGTCGATATGCTGTGTGTTCATCGGCTGTGCTCCTGGTCAGCTCAGGCCCAGCCGAAGCTGGTCGAGCATGGTCCTTCCCCGGATCGGGGTGTCACGAGCAATGATGCGTGGGTCACACCTCGGCCCGCTAGCGTCGATCCGCAACAAACCAGTGAACCTGTCTTGTGCATACGCACAATGAGATTGTACGTAACGCGACTCCGTGGCGGGGGCCACCGCAGTGTCTCTTCGCCCCTCGACCCAACCGAAGTCGGCAACCGGAGAACTCGGCGCCGAATTCACCCTCGGCGCCGGTAGCACCGCACATCTCGACAACGACCGCTGGACTGAAGACGAGATCTGCCGACAGGATTGCTGGGGGCGCGGGCGGAGGCGCTACGGGTCGATGCGGGGCCACAACTCCAGTTCGATGACCCGCAACATGTCGGTGTGGTGGGCCGTGCTGTGGGCATGAGTGCATCGCGTGATATCCAGGCCGTCCACATCCTCGAGGAGGTCCTCGACGCGGGCGAACGTGAGGCGGAACTCGAAGACCAGCTCGGACACGCCGCGCCCAAGGTCGCCACAAGACACGGCTGGACCGGGATCACGTCCGTGCGCAACCAAAGCGACTGTCGACCAACTGAATGGCAGTTTCACCGATCGGTCCATGGCCTCGGGAAGGCGGCGAGAGCACCCCCGGTTGACGAGATTCGGTGAGGCGCAACGACATAACTGCTACAACTAACCGGTGCAGCCTGAATACTCTCCGGTGCCACGCCCTAATCAACGCTCGGTTGTTCACCCGGAGATTCCTCTCCTGGTGGCTTTAGATATCGACGGAACGCTGTGCTGCGACGGTAGCCACGCTGACCGCGCCGCCCACACGGGGTTCGCACCTCCTGGGTTGAGATGTTGGGTATACCCGGAAGAGTCATTCCTCGACGTCACAGCAGCCGGGGTCAGCAAGGCGTCGGCGTTGTAGTCATTGCGTATCGAACTGGGTGTTCCCACCGGTCGTACCCTCGCCGTCGGGGACGGCGCCAACGACGTGGAGATGCTTCGCTGGGCGGGTGGGTCGTAGCGATGGGGCAAGCACCAATGGTGGTTCAGGCGGCCGCGAATGACGGGTGCCCGCCGGTGACTGAGGACATCACAGCTAGCCACAGTGTTAGCGCACTGGTTCTCACACTCAGTGCCCAATCAGTGACGACGATCGAGGACGTACCCGGAGAGATCACACTGGGTTTTGGGCACTAGTTTGACCGAACATCCCGCGGCCGTTAGCTCCCAGCTGGTCGATCAGGCCAACTTGCCGAGGGCGGGACGGTCGGTGAGCGAATCTGTTCAATGCCGAGGCTATGTTCATCGCGTCGCCGTTGCGCTGCAAATCCGGTTCCCACGCGCCGTTGGGGTCGCATCCCGCCTTTCCTCAGACCCGATCTGCACGCTCATCGGCAATATTCAGTCATAAAGGGCGTCGATACGGTCCGCGAGACTGTCGACGACTATTCTGCGGCGCAGCTTCATACTCGGTGTGAGATCACCTGCCTCGACGGACAGTTCGCGGTCGATGATGCCGAATTTCTTGATCTGTTCCCAGCGATTGAGTTGGGCGTTCAGGTCATCGATGTAGCCGGCGATCACGTCGTGGGTCTTCTCGTCCCGCGTGATTTCGGCGAGCGGCATGTCGGCCAGGCCGTGCTTGCCGGCCCACTCGGTGATGGCCTGGGCGTCGAGACCGACCAAGGCGACGCAATAGGGTCGTGTCTCTCCGTAGACGATGAATTCTCCGGCATACGGACAGAGTCCCTTGAACGCCGCGGCAATCGCGGAGGGCGCAACGTACTTGCCTTGCGAGGTCTTGAACAAGTCTTTCTTGCGATCGGTGATGTGCAGGAAGCCATCGGCGTCGATCTCGCCGATGTCGCCGGTGCGGAACCAGCCGTCCGCGTCGAAAGCCTCAGCGGTGGCGTCAGGGCAGTTGTGATAGCCGCTCATCACACCCGGGCTTTTGAGCAGGATCTCGCCGTCCTCGGCGATCTTGACCGCGGTGCCGGGGAACGGTTTGCCGACGGTACCGAATCGGTATGCACCTGGGCGGTTGATGAACGAGGCGGCGGCGGTCTCGGTCAGGCCGTAGCCCTCGAGCACGATGATGCCGATCGCGTCGAACCACTGCGCGACATCGCGGTCCAAGGGGGCCGCTGCCGAAACAAAATACCGCAGCCGACCACCGAAACGTTCACGGATGGTGGACAGCACCAGCCTGTCCGCAACTTTGTGCTGCAATGAAACGAGCGGCGACGGCTCCTCGCCGGCCTGTGTGGCACGTGAGACTTTCAGGCCCACCCCGATCGCCCAGTCGAAGATCTTTTTCTTGATCCCGCCTTCTTCGGCCACCATGCCCTCGATACGCGCATGCGCCTTCTCGAAAATGCGGGGGGCGGCCCCCACGATGGTGGGGTGCAGCATCGCAAGGTTCTCCACGATCTTGTCCACCCGGCCGTCGATTGCCGTGGGAAAGCCGATCAGCGGTGACAGCGCCAACATCACCTTGCCGAACGCGTGGGACAGCGGCAGCCACAAGAAGTTCAGGTCGTCCGGGCCGAGAACGTTCAGGGCATCGATCGCGGCGGCGCTGTACGTCCATGCGGAATGCGGTAGCCGAACCCCCTTCGGGGTGCCGGTCGTCCCGGAGGTGTACATGATGCTGCCCAGATGCTCGGGCCGGATCCCGCATATGCGGTCGACTACCGCATCGGGCGATCGGGCAAGCAATTTCCGCCCGCGCTCTTCGAGGTCGTCGAGAGTGATCACCCAGTTTCCGTCGCCCTCGCCGTCGAAGATCACTACCTGTTGTACGTCAGGCAGCTCGGCGCGGTGCTCGATCAGCTTGTTGACCTGGGTCTGATTCTCGGCAATAACGACACGGCTGCCAGAGTTGGCGACGATGAACGTGACGCCAGTGGCGTTGGTGGTGGGGTAAACGGTGGTGGTGGCCGCACCGGCGCACATCACGGCGAAATCGGCGAGCACCCATTCATACCGTGTGGACGACACAAGCGCTATCCGGTCCTGAGCCTCGACTCCCAGCGTTATCAACCCGGCGGCGAGGATGTTGATTCGGTCACCGACCTGCTGCCAGGACACGCTGGTCCAGCCCTCGCCGTCAGGGAATCGGAACGCCTCCGCGTCTGGAGTCGCGACGATGCGGTCAACCAGCATCTGGGCGACCGACGATGCCCGCTTCTCGATCTTGCTGAGGTCGGGAGGTTCCTCGCACTTCCGGAGGAACGTCATCATTCGATTCTACGGAGTCCCAGGCCGAGGGTCCGTCCAAAGCGGACAGAAACTGACAGACCCGCGTGTGCGGGCCCCATTCGCAGGAGGCGGGTACGTCGTCGTCCTCGATGTCCACGGTCCGGCTGGACTCGTCGCGGGGTTGTCGGCCGGGTTGCGCGCCAGCGTGAACAGTGCCTCGTCCTCCTTCGCGAATTGCAGGATGAGGACCGCGTCGAGCCCGTAGAGGGTGGCTCGGCCATCGTGCGACGCGCACTCGGCCTGCGACCAGCAGTTCGTTCAGGTGCTCAGAATGGCCGAATGAGGAGTCGCGCGCTGGCCGAAACACGCGGCGAAACAGCGGAACCCCCGGACCGCCGGTGATTCCTGGCCCGGCAGCGGTCCAGGGAGAGGACGAAGGGCCTCGACATAAAGGTCTTCGCGATCGGTTGCCTTCGGCCGGGACCGAGCAGGCTTAACGGTATGGATACCGCCCGGCGTGCCGCCCTTCGGGCCCACACAGGCTGCTCGGCTGGGCGGGAAGTGACGTGGGCCGATGCCTGATCATCGCGTGCGGCGATCGACGGTCTGGAAGACAAGATCCGCGCGACACTCTCGGCGGAACCGAGCCACACCGTGGAGGTCTGAAGAAGCAGAAGCGAAGCGGTACGACGTACAACAGCGAAGAAGAAGGCAGCAGGCGATGGGCCCTCGCGAATCTCACATGTCGCAATCGGACCTGTTCTCGTGGAACATGGAGCGGGATCCGATTCTGCGTTCGACCATCGTCTCGGTTCTGATCCTCGATACCGATCCGGACTGGGATCGCTTGGTGGAGACAATCGATCGCGGCACCCGCCTCGTGCCGAGGTTGCGGCATCGGCTGGTCACCGCGCCGTTCGGTCTCGCCCCGCCCAGGTGGGCGCTCGATCCGGGCTTCGACCTGTCCTGGCACCTGCGACGGGTTGTGCTGCCGGAACCGGCGACCAGGTCCGCGGTACTCGAATTCGCACGCACCGAGGCGATGACCGCCTTCGATCCGGCTCGTGCACTGTGGCGCTCGACGTTGCTCAGCGGTTTGTCGGGTGGGGGATGCGCGCTGGTGATGACAGTGCACCACAGCCTCACTGATGGTATCGGCGGCATTCAGATCGCCACAGCGCTGCTCGATTTCGATCGTGCAGGCACCGATCGCGGCCATCCGCCCGAGCCGCCGTACGACCATGACGGCGCGCTGCGCGATATCGTGGCTTGGAACTGGTCGGTCGGTTCGGATCTGCTTCGCGGTGGTATCCGGGCGATACCGCAAACCGCGTGGCGAGCTGTCACTCATCCCGCGCGGGTGGTACGTGACAGCGCCGCGCTCGCGACCTCGGTGGTCCGCCTGGCCAAGCCCGTTACCGCGACGCTGTCGCCGGTGATGATCGAACGCAGTCTCGGTCGCCGACTGGCGATGTTGGATGCACCCATCGAGCAAATGCGCCGCGCCGCGCGCGCTGTGGGCTGCACGATGAACGATGCCTTTCTGACCGCGGTGGTCATCGGACTGCGCAGGTATCACGACCGGCACGGGGCGAAGGTCGACCAGCTACGGCTGACCATGCCGATCAGTCTTCGCACAGCCGATGATCCACTCGGCGGCAACCGGATCACGCTCGTTCGTTTCGCGGTGCCGGTCGACATCGCCGAGACCGAAGACTTGATGTGCGCCGTGGACGCCGTGGTCGGCGGTTGGCGCCGCGAGCCGGCCATACCGCTGTCCGGTGCTGTCGCGGCGGCGTTCAACCGGTTGCCGGTCGGACTGGTCACCGAGATGCTCAAACATGTCGACTTTGTCGCCTCCAACGTCCCGGGTTCCCCGGTGCTCCTCTATATCGCCGGGGCGCGCATCGACCGTATGTACGCTTTCGGCCCCACCATCGGCACAGCCGTCAACGTGACATTGACCTCGTACGCCGGAACCTGCTACGTCGCGGTCAACGCGGACACTGCTGCGATCCCCGACCTCGCGACCCTGACCGAATGCCTCGCCGCAGGCTTGGCTACCGTGCTCCGACTAGGCGGCGAGTGCGCACCGCAAACCGCCGCCGACGCCACAGCCGAAGCAACTCGATCGACACCGGTCTGATCGGTTCCCAAGCGATCAGAACATTGGTCGGCGTATCCGCGGCCCTGTTGGTCGCCGCCAGCCCGACCTGAGAGCGGGACCCTCTTGTCCCCGCGAACCGCAGCTCCACCTGGTCATCTGTGATTCCACCGCAGGTCGCCTTCGACACCGGCCAGTCTCGAGCACAGTGGCCGTTGGCTCGGGGCATCTGCCGACGCGAGTGGTGACCTTCGGCCCTCGTCCCAGCGGCATCCGCTCACAAGACTCGACATCGTACAAATACTGCGATCGGTAGGGCTCTCTAATGCGTTTGTCAAGCAGCGGAAGCGGGGTCGGCAGCCCGGTAGGGCTGGCGGTTTCGCAGGATTGCGTGCAGGACATTGACGCGGCGGCGGGCCAACACGAGGACGGCTTGGTGGTGGGCTTTGCCCTCGGTTCGTTTGCGCCGGTAGTAGATTTTGCTGGCCGGGTCGCGGCTGATCGCGATGAACGCGGATTGGTAGAAGACGCGTTTGAGGACCTTGTCGCCGGCGGTCGGGCGTTGCAGGTAGCGAACCTTGCCGGATTGTTTGAGCACTGGCGCCAGCCCGGCGGCTGCGGCGAGTTTGTCGCCGGTGACGAAGCGGTCGATGCCGCCGGTGACGGACAGGAATTCTGCCGTGAGCGTGGCCCCCATCCCTGGCAGGCTGCGGATGAGGGCTGCGTCAGGGTGGTCGTGCAGGATGACCTCGATCCTGTCGTCGATGGCTTTGAGTTGCTCACGGCCACTGAGTATTTCGGTGGCCAGGCCGCGGATAAGGTCAGCGGCGACGGTTTCGCCGGGTACCGTGATGCGCTGGGCCTGGGCGGCGCTAACGGCTGTGGTGGCCAGCGTTTGCATGGTGGTCTCGCGGAGGTGACCGGCTCTTCGCAGGTGGGCGAGCACTCGGCGCTGGCCCGCGGCACGGATCTCGGCCGGGGTGACATAACGGGTCAGCAGATGGGCTCCGGCCTTGCCGGTCGGGTCGACGACGCGTTCGAGCCCGGGATGGATCGAGGTCAGCAGGTCTCGCAACCGGTTGACTCGTCGGGTTTGGTCGGCGACGACCTCGCTGCGGCGCCCGGCCGGCAGCCGCAGGTCGATGTCGGATTCGCGCTGCCCGATTATCGGTCGCAGGTCATCGCGCATGCGGACCTGATCGGCGATCACCGCGGCGTCTTTGGGGTCGCTCTTGTGCTCGCCGCCGACGGTGCCGCGGCGGGCCCGGTTGACCGCCGACCCCGACACATGCACCACGGTAATGGACGCTTCGAGCAGCATCGCCTCGATCAACGCCGCGATCCCCCCCAGCACGTCGATCCCGACTGTCGCCGGACCGTGTTCAGTTGCGGCAGTCCCGATTTCGTCGATCAGATCGGCAATGTCGGCCGGAGTGTTCTCGACCTTATGATTACTCAGAAGTTTGCCGGTCCCAATGACTTTGAGGCAGGCCCAATGGATTTCTTTGGCGATATCGATGCCCACGGCGACGGCCACGAACACTCTCCCTTCCACGACGACTGTGTCTTATGCACCGTGCAGCCGCTTCCCGCCGTCGTTGCCCTACATAGCGATTCGATATCGCAGTCCCTAATCAGCAGTCAGGAAGAAGCAGCGGGGCAGGGGGCCGAGCCTCCTGTGCCATCGAGTGCAGCCATCATGAAAGCCATCCCTGCCCCGCTCGCACACCCCGATCAAACCCGTTCGGGGGCACAAGAAAAAGGTAGGGCCTCATGAAGCCTGGCGACACCATGGTGATCGACCGCGCGGGACTGGACCGCCTCGTAGAAGTCCTGCACGAGGCGGAGTATCGGGTCATCGGTCCGCAGGAGCGCGACGGTGCGATCGTGCTGGACGACCTTGCGTCCGGAGCACAGCTGCCCGCCGGGTGGAGCGTGGATACCGAGCCCGGACGGTATCGGCTGCGGCGCCGCGACGATGCGGCTGTGTTCGCGCATTCGGCCGGACCCGGCTCGTGGAAGCAGTTCCTGCATCCGCCACACCGCAAGGTGTGGGAGATGGGGCCTGACCTGAACGAGCAACGTGCCGAAGACTCCGCACAACGGTTTGCGTTTATCGGCGTGCGGGGGTGTGATCTCGCCGCGATCGCGATCCTGGGCCGCGTACTCGGCGGTGGGACATACTCCGACACCGGATACACCGGTCGCCGCGCGGGCCTGTTCGTGGTCGCGGTGAACTGCACCGAGCCGGGAGGCGTGTGCTTCTGTGTCTCGATGGGCACCGGGCCCGGCGTCTCCAAAGGATATGACCTCGCGCTCACCGAAACGATCGACGACGCCGGGCATCGCTTCCTGGTCGACATCGGCAGCGAGACCGGAGCAGATGTGCTCGCGCACCTCACCACGCGTCCCGCCGAAACCACTGACGTCACCACTGCCCGGACAGCGGTCGACACTGCTGCCGGACGGATGGGACGGTCGATGCCGGCCGCCGACCTGCCCACCGTCCTTCGCGAATCCCACGAGTCGCCGCAGTGGCAGGACGTGGCATCTCGGTGTCTCACATGTGGCAACTGCACGATGGTGTGCCCTACCTGTTTCTGCACCTCCACCGAGGACGTCACCGATCTGACCGGCGACCACGCCGAACGCTGGGAACGCTGGGTGTCCTGCTTCGAACTGGATTTCTCCTACCAGCACGGCGGCAGTGTCCGGCGGTCCGGCGAGAGCCGGTACCGGCAGTGGCTCACCCACAAGCTCGGCACCTGGCACGACCAGTTCGGCAGCTCCGGCTGCGTCGGCTGCGGACGCTGTATCGCCTGGTGCCCGGCCGAGATCGACATCACCGCCGAAATGGCGGCACTTGCTGAAGGGGGCACCAATGACCGCAGTTGACGAACTGTCGCAGTTCGCACAGCTGGCGTCACTGACCGCAACGGAACTCGCCGTACTCGCCGATGCCGGTCGCGACGTCAGCTATCCCGCCGGGTGGCAGCTGATTACCGAGGGGCAATCGGCCGACCGGTGCTGGCTGATCCGCGACGGCCGAGTCAGGCTCGACGCGCACGTCCCAGGCCGCGGCGATATCGTCGTCCAAACCCTGGGCAGCGGAGAGCTGCTGGGCTGGTCGTGGCTGATGCCGCCGTACCGGTGGCATTTCGGTGCACACACGGTCGAACCGGTACTCGCGATCGAATTCGATTCAGCGCGACTGGCCGAACTCGCTGACCTGGACCCAGTATTCGGCCGCGCCCTGAACCGCATGCTACTCGAGGCTGTGCTGGAACGCCTGCAGGCCACCCGGGCGCGGCTGCTCGATCTGTACCGCAATCCGTGCGACACCTCCCCGTCACTGAGCGGCACCGGCGACAGAGGAAGCAGCCGATGAGCCAGCGCGGCGCCGCTACAAGCGCCACAATCGCGCGGGGTACACCAGCACCGGGCGACACCATGCTGCCCTACCGGGTCGTCGGCCATATCCCACAGAATCGCGACACCGTGACTCTCATGCTCGAACCGGTTCACCAGGCAGCGAAACGGTTTCGGGCCGGGCAGTTCATGATGCTCTACAGCTTCGGCGTCGGCGAGATCGCGATATCAATCAGCGGCAGCCCAGCCGCCGCCGACGGCGTCCTCGAACACACGATCCGCGCCGTCGGCGCGGTCAGCCGCGCGCTACACGACACCATGGTCGGTGGGTTGATCGGCGTGCGCGGGCCATTCGGCAGCGGCTGGGACCCCGAATCCGCGCGCGAGCGCGATCTTGTGATCGTCGGCGGCGGCGTCGGACTGGCGCCGCTGCGGCCGGTTGTACTCACGGCGCTCGCGGCGCGCGACCACTACCGGCGGGTGGTACTGATCACCGGTGCCCGAACCCCGGCCGACATCCTGTTCCGAAACGACCAACAGCAGTGGGCCGCAACCGGTGACGTCGAATTGCAGCAGACTGTCGATCATCCGGCGGTGGGCTGGACCGGCCAGGTCGGGTTCGTCACCGAACCATTGGCCAGGTTCACACTGGATCCCGGTCGCACAACGGCGTTCCTGTGCGGTCCAGAACCGATGATGCGATTCTGCGCGCAAACCTTGCTGCGCAAGGGAATCGCCGCAACCGACATCCGGATCGCGCTCGAACGCAACATGCAGTGCGGCGTCGCCCGCTGCGGGCACTGCCAACTCGGGCCGCTGCTGCTATGCCGCGACGGCCCGGTCGTCGACTACGCGACAGCCCAACCGCTGCTATCGATCCGGGAGCTGTGATGAACACTTCCCAGACGAAGACCCCGACCTTGGCGGTGTGGAAGTTCACCTCGTGCGACGGCTGCCAACTCACCCTGCTCGACTGCGAGGACGAGCTGCTGAGCCTGGCCGGACGCCTCCATATTGCACATTTCACCGAGGCGACCAGCACGGTCGAACCCGGCCCCTACGATGTGTCGCTGGTCGAAGGATCGGTTACCACACCGGAGGAACAGCGCCGCATTATCGAGATCCGGGAGCAGTCACGGATTCTCGTCACCATCGGTGCCTGCGCAACTCACGGCGGCATCCAGGCGCTGCGCAACTTCGCCGATGTCTCCGAGTTCACCTCCGTGGTGTATGCCAGCCCGCAATACATTTCGACGCTGGCCACCTCGACACCGATCTCGGCGCACGTGCCGGTGGATTTCGAGCTGCGCGGCTGCCCGATCGACCGTCGTCAACTGTTGGATACGCTGTGCGCCTTCCTCGCCGGGCGTGCCCCCGACCTGCCGAACACCAGCGTCTGTACCGAGTGCAAGCGCCGCGGTACTACGTGTGTGACTGTCGCACATGGCATTCCGTGCTTGGGCCCGGTCACCCAGGCCGGGTGCGGTGCGTTGTGCCCGGCTTATCATCGCGGCTGCTACGGCTGCTTCGGCCCGATGGCGACTCCGAATATCCGTGCGCTGCTGCCGATTCTGAGTGTCAATGGCATGTCCACCGACGATGTCGACCGAGTGTTTCACACTGTCGCGGCGGCGGCCCCGGCCTTCGCGGAAAGGAGGCACGATGAGTCATCGCAGTAGGCAGTTGCGGGTCAGTTCGCTTGCGCGGGTGGAGGGCGAAGGCGCGCTGCGGATAGTCGTTTCCGACGGTGCCGTCGAGCGTGCCGAGCTGAACATCTACGAGCCGCCCCGCTTCTTCGAGGCGTTCCTGCGCGGTCGCGCCTACACCGAACCGCCCGACATCACTGCCCGCATCTGCGGCATCTGCCCGGTTGCCTATCAAACCAGCGCCTGCAACGCACTCGAGCAGCTGTGCGGCGCCGAGCTCGACCCGCCCCTGGCGCGGCTGCGCCGCCTGTTGTATTGCGGAGAGTGGATCTCCAGCCACTCGTTACACATTTACCTGCTGCATCTACCCGATTTCCTCGGCTATCCCGATGCCATCACCCTCGCCGCCGATCATCGTGAACTCGTCGAACAGGGCCTGGCGATGAAAAAGGCCGGCAACGCCTTGCTCGAACTGATCGGCGGACGGTCCATCCATCCGATCAACGTGCGAGTCGGCGGCTTCTACTCCGTTCCGTCCCCTACCGATTTCGCACCACTGGCCGAACAGTTGCGCCGTGCACTGGATTACGCCGTGCACACCGCGCGCTGGGCTGGTGGCCTCGAATTTCCGGACGCGGAGCTTAACCACGACCTGCTCGCCGTCTCCCACCCGCACCGGTATGCCATCGAATCCGGAGATATCCACAGCAGTACCGGACTCACCTTCTCCGCTGCCGAATTCGCCGACCACGTCGCCGAAGGTCAAGTTCCGCACTCGACCGCTCTGCACGCGACCCTCGACGGCCGCCGCTACCTCACCGGACCGCTGGCCCGGTACACGCTCAACTCCACCCGGTTGTCGCCGATAGCCCGTCAGGTCGCCACCGATAGCGGATTGGGCAGTGAATGCCGCAACCCGTTCCGCAGCATCCTGGTTCGCGCCGTCGAGGTCGTCTATGCCATCGAGGAGGCGCTACAGCTGATCGAAGACTACGAAACACCCGCGCGCGCAGCCGTTCCCGTCACTCCTCGGGCGGGTACCGGTCACGGTGTGAGTGAAGCACCACGGGGTCTGTTGTATCACCGCTACGACGTCGACGCAGACGGCATCATCCGCTCCGCCGACATCGTTCCGCCCACCTCGCAGAACCAGGCCGCCATCGAAGACGACCTGCGTCGTGTCGTCACAAACCACCTCGACCTCGACGACGCGGCACTCACGGCACTGTGCGAACGCACCATCCGTAACTACGACCCGTGTATCTCGTGCTCGGCACACTTCCTCGCGCTCGACGTGGTGCGCCTGTGACTGGGTCGCAGGCTGTCGTTATCGGCGTCGGGAACGAGTTTCGCCGCGACGATGGGATCGGCCCGGCCGTGGCCCGAGACATCGAAGCACTCGATCTGTCCGGTGTTCTCGTCACCGTGCGCGATGGCGAACCGACCGGACTGCTCGATGCGTGGGACGGCGCCGAGCTCGCCGTCGTTGTGGACGCCGTCGAGTGCGAACCGTCCACTCCGGGCCGCGTCTGGCGTACCACTGTCGACGCCCTCCGTGAACTCACCACCGCCACCAGCTCCCATGCCCTCGGCATCCCCGACGCGGTGCCACTCGGCCGAGCGCTCGGCCGCCTCCCCCGCGAGCTTGTCGTCATCGCCGTGGAGGCAGCGACCCTCGACCTCGGCGTTGGTCTGTCCGGCCCCGTCACGGCGGCGCGTCCACGGGTGGTTCAGGCGACCTTGACCGAGCTGGCGCGCGCCGGGATTGCAACCGGATAGTCCGGCGAGTTCGACCTTGCCGGCGATCACCCGCACTTCGTTGTCACGCAGTGGCGGATCACTAGTCGTAACCGTCAACGGCGCGGCGCAGCAGCTCGGGGTAGTACCACTGGCCGACAGCGTGGAACCGCGACGGCTGTTCGAGACAGATCACCTCGTCAGCCTCCTTCGACAGGGCAGCCAGCGCATCCGGGCCCGAACCGGGACCGCCAACAGGATCCGAGCCGCACCCTGTGTCGGCACCATTTGGCAGGCCGCACGAGCTGTGGCCCCGGTGGCGGCACCATCATCGACGATGATCACGGTCCGTCTGCCAACGGAATTCGCGGGCACTCGGGTCATCCGTCGCCTGTGCTGAGCCGCTCCGGCGGATGACATTGGTCAACGCCGCCACTACCCGGTGGCTCTACCCCGTGCACACGGCTCGGCGGATAGTGGGGATACGACCATGATTAGTGCTCCGTACCAGCAGCGCACCTCTGACGAACACAGAGCGGCCGAGTGGGCTGCCCAGGAGTGAGGACCTATGGGTACCAGGGCCGACCACAACACCATCGTCGTCGGCGTAGACGATTCCGCGATGGCGTTGAATGCGGCGCGCTGGGCGGCCTATCTCGCCAGCGCCCTGCACGCGCCACTGTTAATCGCCCACGCGCTGGCGCGCCGGCGCACCGCCGCGCAGCAGCTGGCCGACCTCGTCCATGCACCGCACGCATACGACGCCGCCACTCGAACCCTGGATCGAACCTGCCGACTCGTGCGCACCTGCGACCCGGAGCTGACGGTCGACGCCGCACTGCCCGATGGCCCGCCCGCCAAGGCGCTCGTGCAGCTGAGCGCGCACGCCCGTATCGTCGTGGTGGGTGCGCAGAGCGCCTACGAGGAAAGGCTGATCGGATCGACCACCGTGCATGTCGCCGAGCATGCGCACTGCCCGGTCGGGGTGTGGCGCGGCGAGAACGGCAGGCCTATTCCCCGCGGTAGGCCGGTGGCGGTCGGTGTGGACGGGACCGAGCTCAGCATCCCAGCCATCGCCCACGGTTTCGAGATCGCCGCAGCGCTCGGGGTGCCGCTGACCGCGGTGCACTGCCGGCCCTCGCGCATCGAACCGGTGGGTCACCACCTCGACCGTGGTGAGCAGGAACGTACTCTCCTGGCCGAGTCTTTGGCCGACTGGCGCACGGAATACCCGGATGTCGAGGTCATCGAAATGCCCGTCCCCGGCCTGGCCCGCTCAGTGCTGAACGAGGTAGCGCGGGATGCGCAATTGCTCGTCGTCGGCCGCCACGGCCACTCCACCGCCGCGGCTCTGTTGTTCGGGTCGACCACCCGGGATCTGCTCCACCACGCTGCCTGCCCAGTACTGGTGTGCCAATCCTGATGTGTGTGACCTGTTCGAAGTCAGGCTCACTCGACCGCAGTGAGCGAATCCACACATGAGTCGATCGATTCCATGCGGGCGTAGTCGGCCTCGTTGATCGGTACTCCGGTTGCGCGCGTGAGCTTTTCGACGTCCCCGGGCAGCTCCTTGGACGAACAGCCGCGGGATCGGGTCGTGCTGCTGCCACTGCGCGATCTGGGCTTTGTCGCGGTAGCGGTTGTACGCACCGGCACGTCACCGCCGCGCGTTCAGTGCGGCGTCCAACAGCGCTCGGCGCTCGGCGGCGGCTACGGTGCGGCGGACCGTGTCGATTGCGTCCGGGTTGACCGAGATGGAGGTGATGCCCATGCGGACAAGGTATTCGGCGAAGTCGGGGCGGGTGGAGGGCGCTTGGCCGCACAGCGAGGAGGTGATGCCGTGGGCGCGGGCGGTCTGCACGATCTTTTCAATCGCCGCCAGCACAGCCGGATCGGCCTCGTCGAAAACCTCCGCGCACAACTGCGAATCGCGGTCCACACCGAGAACGAGCTGGGTGAGGTCGTTGCTGCCGATGGAGACGCCGTCGATGCCGAGGCCGACGTATTCGGGTAGCCAGTGCACGACCGAGGGGACCTCGGCCATTACCCAGCGATGCAGGCAGCGGGCCCGTCCGAGCGGGCTGGCGTCGACGAGCTCCAGGCATGCCTCCAGTTCCCAGCGGGTGCGCACGAACGGAATCATCAAGTGCACGTTCGGGTTCTGCTCGCGCACCCGGGCCAGCGCGGCCAGCTCGAGCGTGAACATCTCCGGCTCGCGGATGTAGCGGAAGCAGCCCCGATATCCAATCATCGGGTTGTCCTCCACCGGCTCGTACTGCTCGCCACCGGTCAGTCCGCGGAATTCGTTGCTGCGCAAGTCGGTTGCGCGATAGATCACCGGGCGGGGCGCGAAGGCCGAAGCAATCCCGCCGAGCGAGTCCGCCATCCGGGTGACGAAGGCTTCCTGCTCGCCGCGAGCGATCAGGTCATGTGGGTGCCGCCCGCCGAGTGCACGAGTCAGCAGGAACTCGGCGCGAAGCAGCCCGACTCCGTCGACGTCCTGTGCCGCAACTGCTTCCGCGATATCGGGCATAGCTAGGTTGACGTAGATCTTGGTGGCGGTGGTGACCGTCGCCCGGGGTGCAGTAGCCACCTCGACGGCATGGACCGGCCGGGTGACCGCGCCCGCGACGACCCGGCCCCTTCCGCCGTCGACGGTGACGATCTGCCCGTCCACGAGATCCTTGGTCGCTGTGCGGGTGCCGACTACGCAGGGCACGCCCAGTTCCCGGGCGACGATGGCGGCGTGACAGGTGACTCCGCCGCTGTCGGTGACCAGTGCCGCGGCCTTGCGGATGGTCGGCACCCAGTCCGGCGTCGTCATCTCGGCGACCAGGATCTCTCCGTCGTGCAGCAGATGTCCCTCGGACGGTCCGGCGAGTACCCGAACGGCGCCACTGGCCACACCCGGTGCGGCGGCCAACCCGGTCGCCAGCGCCGCTCCGTCGCCACTGTCGGCATGCGGCGCCTGCACGGTACCGAGGGTGGTGATCGGGCGGGCCTGGACCAGCCACATTCGGTCGCCCTCGATCGCCCACTCCACATCTTGCGGTGTGCCATAGTGCTTTTCGGCTGCCATGGCGAGCCGGGCGATCTGACGTACTTGCTCATCATCGAGTGCCCGCCCCTGGTCGTCCGCATCGACCTCGATGGTCCGGTCGCCAGTTCCGTCCATGCTGCGGACGATCGCGAAGCCCTGTTTTCCGATGTGTGACTCCAGAATTCGCAGATCCTCCTTGGCGAGAACGTAATGGTCGGGCTCTACGGCTCCAGAGACGACGACCTCGCCCTGCCCGCGTGCCGCCTCGATCACGATCCGGCTCTGGTCTCCGGTCCCAGGATCAGCGGTAAACGCCACCCCACTGCGCTCCGCCGCGACCATCACCTGCACCACGACGGCCATGGCCGGTTCACCGGTGAACTTCCGTTCGGCGCGGTAGGTTTCGGCACGCGGGCTGAACAGCGACGCCCAGCAGGAGCGCACCGCCTCGACCACATCCGCAGTGCCGCTCACGTTTGTCGCTGTCACATTCATCCCGGCGAATGAAGCGGAGGCGCTGTCTTCCCCGGTGGCCGAGGAACGAACCGCGACCAGCGCGGGCCCGTCCGCCCCGCCGAGTCCGGCGTAGGTGTGCGCGATCTGTTCTTCGAGGTCCTCGGGCATGCCCGCCTTGGCCACCAGCGCATGCAGCCGATCACAGCGCTGGGCGAGTTCGGCGTGGTCACCGACGGCGGCCAGCGCGGCACGATGCTCCGCGGCCAGATCGTCGGCCACCCCGCTGCGGCGCATTGCTTCCAAATAGCCCGAGCGCAGCACGACGAACGCCGCGGGCACGGGCAGCCGCGCCGCGGTCAGTTCCCCCAGATTGGCGCCTTTTCCGCCCGCCTCGACCTCGTCGGCCAGTCCGATTGCGGCGATGTCACGTACAAAGTCCATGCTTCGACTGTGCGCGGCGCCCGGGACCGGCAGCGAGAGGACAATGCCGACCGACCGGCGGCCGAAAGTCCTTTGTTCCGGTCGGTGCGCCACCCGCAGCCGCTCGGTCGCTCACCGAGACGTGGCGGCGAGAGGCAATCCTCTGCCTCAGCGAGAATCCACCGCACGGACGACGCGAATTCCGTAGTGCACGACTTCGGACTAACCGACAGCCGCCGTGAACCAGCCAGCAGCACATATGCGAGCAGCAGGCCGGTCGTTGTCCACAGGTCCAGTGACCGGAACGAACACAGCCCCGGTCGCCGAGGTAGACGGCTCGGGCCTTGACCTCGGAGTCCATCATCATCTATTTCCTCGAATCTTGTTTCCGCGGTCACGATGTCCGCAGCACCAGACTGCATTTGGTCACCCCGTCCGAAACAGGGCCGGAGTTCCCGGTCGGGCCGGACCTGCGGAAAGGCCACCTCGAACGCACGGTACGGTCATGGCCAGGCCGTCGGTGGGTACCGTCGGCCCAGGGACCAGTAGCGCGGAACCAGGGACCAACGACTCCGGATGCGCGCAGGCGCGCTTCCTACGGTGAAGGTATGAACCGTGTGCTCACCGATGAGGTCATCGAGAAGGCCGTCCTGCTGGCTGGCCGCGCACCGTCGCTGCACAACAGCCAGCCTTGGCGCTGGGAGTTCAACGGCACGTCGCTGCGCTTGTTCTCCGTGCCGGGCCGGATGCTTCCCTCGGCGGACCCCTCCGGCCGAGAAATGCTGATCAGCTGCGGTATCACACTCGATCATCTGCATGCCGCGATGGCGGCCGCAGGTTGGCGAACCATCATCACCAGGTTCCCGGAGCCCACCCGTCTCCGCCATCTGGCCACAGTCACCTTCCGCCCATCCCCGATCGTGACCGAGGGTGAACGCGAACGCGCCGACGCCATCGTCCGGCGGCACTCCGACCGGCTGCCGTTCGCGGCCCCGACCGGGTGGGCCGAATTCGAGACCGTGCTGCGCAGTACCTTCGAACCCGAGGATGCCCTCCTCGACGTGCTATCTGCGGAGGCCCGGACCAGCCTGGCCAGCGCCTCGAGACTCGCCTCATCGCTGCGCCGTTACGACTCCTGGTATCAGGCCGAGCTGCGATGGTGGGCCGGGCATACGGTAGCAGCGGCTGGAATTCCCCGCGCAGCGCTGATCTCGCAGGAGGAATACAAGCGCGTCGACATCGGCCGCAAATTCCCGACTGTCATCGGCGAACCACGGCGTACCGAGGTAACCGCGGACGACTCGGCAGTCCTCGTGCTGTCCACTGACCGTGATACGCCGCAGGAGCTGCTGCGCTGCGGTGAGGTGCTGTCCACAGTTCTGCTCGAATGCACGATCGCCGGATATGCGACCTGCCCGTTGAGTCACCTGACCGAAGTGCCACAGAGCCGCGCGATCGTCCGGCGGCTGACCGGGCGCACCCAACTACCGCAGGTCCTCATCCGGGTCGGCAATGTACCCGAATCCGCCGAGGATGCCCCGCCGACGCCTCGTCTACCGCTGTCCGACATACTCACGAGGTCATGAAGTCGCAGCTGTGACCCTCGATCGTCATCGCCGCGCCAACCATCGGCCCTGCGACGCATAGTTCCACTCGACCGAGTCGGCGTGGTGTCCTGGCGGCCTCGGGTTTCATTTGCTTCGAATCGTTGTCAACATCCCTGAGAATCCGCCCTTCCGACCGTCGCGATACCGTTGTCTCGCGGTGCGGCAGCGAGTTTGCGGTCGATCGCCTCGGCGCGCTCCTGCTCCTCCAGGTGGAGTTCGAGCTGTACCAGCGCGGCGTGTAGGCGCGGCAGCCAACGTTTCCGTAAGGCGCGGGCCCGTAACTGCGTGGCCGCGAATTCGCGCTCGACGATGCGTAATCCGGCAAGGGCGACGGCATGATCCGCGGCCGCGTCGACCGCGTCGCGATGTGCCCGCTGCGCCATGGACACCGCCGAACTGCTTGTCACCGCGGTTGGGTCCGTTTCGGGTGGGAATGTGCACGTGGCCTGTTCCGGATAGCGAATGCCGACCGTCGCCGTGCTCGTCAGCGTGACGGTGGTCGCACGCTCCGGCGCGGCCAGTCGCACCGCGCGCTGACCGCTCAGCAGCGTGGCGCGCACGGTCCAGGTCTGTGCCTCGCGGCAGTGGTGTTGCCAGGCGCGAGCGGTCTCGTGCACCCGGGCGCGTAATCGTTGCCGTTGCGGTCGGAGTATGCGCAGCTTGTCCTCGAGCAGTCCCGCGCCGCGTTCGGCGAGCTCGAGACGTTCGCGCAGCCACTGTCGTCCGGCATGGCCTGGAGGCACCCTTATCGCCGACATCGGGTTCAACCGGTCCCGTCGACGCCAGGTAGTTCTTCGGGTCCGAGATGGGCATTCAGCAGTTCGCTCGGTAGCATGGACAGCTCGCTGCGCGGCAGCCGTCGAACCACGTGCCAGGCTAATTCGAGTGTGGTGTCGAGATCGCGGAGCTCATCGACATGCTGGTCGACGAATTCGTGCGCGAACGCCTCGGCGAATTCGAGATAGCGGCGGTCGACGGGTCGCAGCGCGTCGGCTCCGATCAGCTCCGCCAACTGCTGTAGTTTCCGGGCACTGGCCAGTGCGGCCAATAACTGCCCGGCCAGCGGAAGATGATCGTCGCGGGTGCGGCCGGGGCCGACCCCCTTGTGCATCAGCCGTGACAGCGACGACAGCGCGTCGACCGGCGGGTACACCCCGCGGTCACCCATTTCGGTGGCGAAGACGATCTGCCCCTCGGTGATGTAGCCGGTGAGATCGGGCACCGGATGAGTGATATCGCCACCTGGCATTGTCAGCACCGGTAGTACGGTCACCGAGCCAGGGTGATCGCGGAGCCGACCGCAGCGCTCGTAGAGCGTCGCGAGATCGCTGTACAGATATCCGGGATAGGCGCGGCGCGCGGGAATCTCACCCCGGGCTGCCGACACCTCCCGCAGCGCCTCGGCGTAGCTGGTCATATCGGTCAGCACCACCAGCACATCGCGACCGGATTCGAAGGCGAGATGTTCGGCGATGGTCAAGGCGATCCGCGGTGTCAGTAGGCGTTCGATCACGGGGTCGTCGGCGGAATTCAGCAGCAGGGTGAGTTCGCCTGCGGCACTTCGCTCGTCGAGTACGGAGCGGGCGTAGGCGGCATCGGTGTGGGTGAGGCCTATACCGGCGAAAACGACGCAGAACGGTGCGCCCGCCGCGGTCGCCTGGGCGGCGATCTGGCAGGCCAGTTGCAGATGTGCCAGACCGGGCAGCGAGAACACCGGCAGCTTCTGGCCCCGAACGATGGTCATCAGCGCGTCGACCACCGAAACACCGGTCAGGATCGGCTCGGTCGGCGTCTCGCGCCGCAGCGGGTTCATCGGATCGCCTGACACCGGCACCTGCCGAGGGCCGGTCACCGGGGGCCCGCCGTCGATCGCCTCGCCGCGACCGTTGCAAACCCGGCCCAGCCAACCGTCACCGACCGGAATCCGCAACGGCTGCCCGGTGAACTCGACCCGGGTCTGTCCGATATTCATCCCGGTCGTACTCTCCAAAACCTCGACGACGGCCAGATCACGATTCACCTCTAGCACCAGCCCATGGCGGACGGAACCGTCGCCGAGCCGGATCAGCACGAACTCGTCCCAGCCGACACCGTCAACATCGGCGACCACGATCAGCGGTCCGCGCAACTCCTGGATATGGGTGTATTCGATCCACTGTGGTACGGACGCATCGTGGCCGGCTGCGGCCTGAGCGCCACCTCTCTTCGGATCGCTACACGACGCCACGCTCATAGCAGCTGCTCCAATCGGCCCAGCGCGGCATCGCGGCGTTGCGCGACGGTGGCGGCGAGATCGGGTCCCGCGAGTTCGCGAGCCCGGATCAGCGGGCCGAAATCCAGTGCCTCCACCGCGTCCGCGGTCACCCCGCCCGCGATGACGCCGAGGCAGCGGTCGACGACCGCCAGGATGGCATCGGCCAGCAGTGCGGTCCGCTCCGGCGCACTGTAGACATCGGCGTCTGATAACGCGCTCTGCTGTAGCAGGCCCTCGCGCAGCAGTCGGCTCGCGAACAGCATCATGCGCTCGCGTGGCGGCAACGCCTCTGCGCCGACCAGTTCGCTCAACGCGGCGAGACGATCCGACTCTGCGAGCAGCTCGATCACCCGGGAACGCCTTGCCGCCCAACCGGTGTCGCCTTTTGCGGCATATACGGCGCCGAGCGGTTCGGCGTCCCGGGAGAACGACCCCGACCACGACACCGCCGGATAGTGCCGGGCGTAGGCCAACTCGTGGTCCAGCGTCCACCGGCAACGGACGAAGCGTTCAGTCTGCACCGTGACGGGTTCGGTGAGGTCGCCGCCGGGCGGCGATACCGCCCCGAGCACCGCCACCGATCCGAGTCGGCCCCCCAGAGTCCGCACTGCTCCGGCACGTTCGTAGAAGGCGGCCAATGCGCTCGCGAGGTTCGCCGGATAGCCTTCTTCGGCAGGCAGCTCCCCCGTCCGGGATGCGAACTCGCGCAAGGCTTCTGCCCACCGCGAGGTAGAATCCGCGACGACCACCACGTGATAGCCCATATCGCGGAAGTACTCCGCCACCGTGACGCCGGTATAGATGCTGGCCTCCCTGGCCATCATCGGCATATTCGAGGTGTTGGCGATGATCACCGTCCGATCGGAGAGCTGTCCGCCGGTCCGTGGATCGGACAGCTCGGAGATCTCCGCGACTATCTCGGCCATCTCGTTGCCGCGTTCGCCGCAGCCGATGTAGACGATCACGTCGGCGTCACACCACTTGGCTATCTGCTGCAAGAGCACGGTCTTACCGGTGCCGAATCCGCCTGGGACACAGGCGGTTCCGCCTCGGTCGACCGGAAAGAGCAGATCCAGCACACGAAGTCCGGTGGTGAGCAGTTCGGAATGTTCGAGACGCTGTCGGTAGGGACGCGCGGTGCGGATCGGCCAATGCGTGGCCAGTGGCACCGCGGTGCCACCGACCACGGCCACGCTCGCCTCATCCGGGTAATCGCCCTCGGCGACAATGGTTTCGACGCGGCCACCCGCCGCCGGTGGCACCAGCACACGGTATTCGACCTGCCCGGGACCGGCCACCGTGCCCAGCACCGCCCCGGCTGCCACCTGGTCACCGAGCCGCGCCGTGGGCCGCAACCGCCACCGCCGGGCATCGCGATGCCGGTAGGACCCCGGCGCCAACCAGGTCGGTGCGGTAGACAACGGCCGCAACAGGCCGTCGAATACGCCGCCGAGCAGCCCAGGGCCGAGCCGCGCCGACAGTGGCCTGCCCTGAGCGACCGCCGGATCGCCCGGCCGCAGTCCACCGGTGTATTCGTAGGCCTGCACTATCAGCGTGCCGCCCCGAATAGCGACCACTTCGCCGAATGTCCCACGCACGCCGAGCATTACCAGGTCGTGTACGGCGGCGTCGCCGGAGTTCTCGACCTCGACGAGCGGGCCAGCGACACGTAGCACCCGCGCCGTACCTGCATCATCGACCGGTTGCCGCGCCGTCATGTCCACAGCCCGTCGATCTCGGGCGCGATCCGGTCGAGGGCGCGAGCCGCGAGCGCGGACAACCCGAGATCAAGTCGACGATGGCCCGTTTCGGCGATGATGCCGCCCTCGGCGGGCTCGCGCATCACCGCCCGCGATCCGAGCACCTGTCGCGCGGTGTCGCGCAGGCGATCCCGTAATGCGGGATAGCTCGAATCGGTATGCAACGCAAGGACGGACACCGTGGCTTCGTGGCGCAGTTGGTCATAGGCGAGGCGACGGGCGGTGAGCAGATCGGCTCGCAGTTCCCGGCGGATGCGCGCGTTCTCGGTGTTCCGTAACGCCGCGATCTCGACGACGGCGGCCGATCGCGCGCGGGCGAGCATCTCCTCGGCCTGTGACCGTGCTTCGTCGAGGATTCGGCCTGCGTCGGCCTCGGCCTCAGCGACGATGCGCTGCGCGTCCATGGTGGCGCGGTGCTGGAGTTCGTCGGCCACCGGTGTGAGTGCGGCTCGCGCACGGTCGATGTCCAGCGCGGTCATTCGGGCATCACCACAGTCAACGGCTCATCGGCCGGAAGCCGCGCCGCCAGCGCGGCCGCAGCGGCCGGGGTGAGGATAACCAGTGTCGTATCCGGTTCGAGGGCACGCCACGCGTCGCGCACCGCTTCGACATCCGCCGCCGCGAACACTACCGCCCCGGCGAGCGTATAGCCCTGCACCAGTGCCGGTTCACCGATGACAGCGACGGCTGCCATCTCAGGCCTTCCCGATCAGGATGACCGCGACGATCAAACCGTAGATGGCGATTCCCTCGGCGAGACCGACGATCACCATCGCGCGACCGAACAACTCCGGTCGTTCGCTCAGCGCTGCCAATGCGGCCGCGCCGGTGTAGGAGACGGCGATGGCCGCACCGATCGACGAACCGGCGACCGAGATCGCGGCGCCGAGCAACGCCGCCCAACTCCCGCTCGCGGCGGACGTCCCGGCGGACTCGGCCGCAGCTGTCGCCGGACCCGAGGAGACGGCCGCGGCAACTACGGCCATCCCGGCAAGCAGCAACACCACATTGATCGTGTAGAACAGTCGCTGCGCCAACCGGCCGCCGCGGCGAAGCAGCAATACGCTCATCGTGAATCCGACGAAGAGTACGGGTAGCGTGATGATCCAGGTCATGTCGACTCCTGATGATCGACGGTGGCAATTCGCCAGGGACGGAACGGGATTCCTTCACCGAGGAAGACCCGGGAGAACAGTTCGTAGTACTCGAGCCGCAACGCTTGAATGCCCGCGACCAACGCTTCCAGCGCGAAGGCGAGAACATTGCCGACGGCGAAGACGAGCGCGGCACCCACGATGGCGAATGGCCCACCACGCGCCAGCGAAACCGTGGCGGTCCAGACCACCCAACCCAATGCCGCATGCGTGATCCCGAACGCGGCCAGGCGGGCGAAGGAAACGATACTGGACCCCATCCGCACCAGCAGGTCGAACAGCCCGATACCGGCCTGCGCGACTCCGTCCGCACCGCCACCGGATTCGCCGTACAGTCCGGCTGCCGCGAAAATCAGTCCGGCCGTTGCCAGTACACCTCCTATGATCATCACCGGTACGGTCCCGATGAGTACCGCGCCGACGATGACGGCGATGCCAAGGAATACGGCGGCTCCGGCGATTCCCGTCGATGCGTACAGCGCTAGCCCCAATCCGCCCTCGCGCCAACGGTTCACGATGCCGACCCCGTAGGCCAGGGCGAGCAGCATCGCACCGACCGCGACCGCGGTCGCCATCAGGGCCATCGGCTCATCCAATGGCGCCAGCCACAGCACTGGTAAGAGCCCTGTCGGGCCGAAGAACTCGCCGTACAGCGCACCGAAGACGGTGGCGGCCGCGCCCGCCGCTGCGATAAAAGGCCACACCCGCCGCAACCCGGCCAGGCGTCGAATCCGGCCGCCGCGCACCAGGAGAGCCATCGCGAGCAGGACGAGACCGTGTCCGGCGTCACCGAACATCATCCCGAACATCACCACATAGGCGGTGCCCGCCGGGACGGTCGGATCGATATCACGATACGGGACTGTGCCGTAGGTCCGCACCAGCGGCGTGAACGATTGATCGAGCCGGTTCGTCGCCCCGAGCAGGGTGGGCGGATCGCCTCCCGGCGGATGCGGCAGCACGACCACAGCTGCTGCAGCGGAGCGCAATCGGGTCGCGAGACGGTCCACCGCGGTCGACGGGCACCATCCCGCCAGCGCCACCACCCCGTCGCGGGTTACCGCCTTCGCCGCATAGGCGTGCACCTGTTCCTCGACGGCGAGTGGCTCCGTGCGTCCGGCCTGCTCCGGTGCATCGAATTGAACGATACCGGCCTCCCCGACACCCATCAGCGCATCACGGATCTTGTCCGACGGGGCGACTACCGCGATCCGCTCCATCCGCACCGGGGCTTTCGGCTCAGGCCAGCGCATCGTATGCCTCCAATGGTCGCCCGCCCGCAGCGGCGATCTGCAGTGCGGCCCGGCAGCGCCAGGCGTCGACTGCGAGCAAGGCCACTGTCCCGATCACGGCGGCGGGCCCGAATCCGGATCGCCGCAACAACTCTCGGCCATCGCGCTCCACTTCCGCCCACCATCGCGACTCCGCCCGCCATAGTTCGCCGGGGTCGGTCGTCTCAACAACCGCGAAGCGGGCCCGGGCGGGCAATGCGGCCGCGAACGACGGAAGATCCTTGGCGCGCAATGCGGCTCGGCCCACAAGCCGCTCGGCCCTGGCCTCAACCGCACCGGCCGGTGGGGTAGCTCCTTCCAACAGGAGTCGGCGCGCCAGTAGTAACGCGGCTGCCCTACTCGCCCATCGAGCCGCATCGGGCACACCGTTGGCAACCCGGTCCGCCCAGACCAATTGAACGCCCGCAACGATGTCGGATGGCGTGTCGCCGTTGGGATCCCCCCATGGGGACCGTGCCAGCATCCGGCGTAGTTCGGCGGGTGACGCGGTGGTACGCAGGCGCGACCAAGCGATATCCAATGCCCCGAGCCGGAACGGCGGTCCGGGCATCGCGCCACGCAGCGCGCGGGCATGTTCGGCGATATTTGCCACCTCGAATCCGCCCGCCAGCAACCGGACCATCCGGGCGCCGGTGCGCGGCTGCCAGCCCGCGAGAACTCGTAGGTGCCACAGGACGGCGGCTGCCACCGCGTGTTCGGTGTCCGCCAGGCTCCTGCCGAGTTCGATATCCCGGCGATACGGACTGTTCAGCAGCACCCGCTGGGCGCCGGCAAGCGACGGCAGAGCGGCCAGCTCGCGCGTTCGCCGTGCACCCAGACGGCGCTCCAGCAGCGCTCGCGCGCGCACATCCCCGGCCACCCACGCCGCGGTCACGGCCCGACCTCCGAATTTCGGTTCGAACCGTCGATCAGCGCTCGGGTTTCGCTGCGCACCCTCGCGACATAGTCCGGCATCCGGACGGCCACCGCGGTCCGCATCCGTTCGATCTCCGCTGCCGCGGCATTCCGGAGCGCATCCTGTTCGGCCGCGTTCTGCGCGCGTGCTCGGCCGACAGCCTCGGCCCTGGCTGATTCCGTGTGCTGCCGCGCGGACAACACCATCTCCTCGGCTCGGCCGCGGGCCCGCGCCCGGATCCCGCGCGCCCGTTCGACGGCATCTGCCCGGATCTGCTCGGCCTGTGTTCGGGCGTCGTCGAGCAACGCGAGTAGTAGCCCGAGCTCGGATTCGGCATCGCCGGCCCGATCCGCGGGAACACCACGCAGCGCCGCCGCGCCGGGTGTGCCTGTCGGGCGGAAGCGTTCGAGAAAATCCCGCCATGGTCGCACCAGCCGACTCCTCTCCGTGCCCATCCATCGTCACGTCGCGCGAGCGTGCCGGGCTAGTTGCCGAGGACCCCACTGCGGTGGGACTTTCGGCCGCGCCGGACACTTCCCGGCTTCGAGACGGTCGCTCGGGTTCGGGCTGGGATGCGGCCGATACGGACAGGTTCGCGGTCATCTGCTCGGTGAACCACACTGCCGCCGGATAGGCGGCCTGTCTCGACAGCTGCGGATCGAACGACGGGACACCGGGTGCGATCAGCTCGGTGATGCAGTGCTCATACCGCATCGCGGAGGCGGCTCGATAGTTCTGCGTCCCACTCGCTGATCGTGTCCGCGTCGGTGACGATTGTCTGGAGCAACGGCGACATGTGATACCCGAGGCTGCGACACAGTCGCTGCGAGCCACGCATGAGGAGATCCATCACCGTGGACGACAGGCATTGCTGGTTACTGGCAGATCCGAACCAGTTCGGCGAAGTCTCGTCCTGACCTGACTCCGTTCGAGAAACCGAATGCCCTGCCTCAGTGGGCATTCCATCTGCGATCTGCGGCGAGCGTGGTCCATTCCCGGCCCCATGTCTCGCGCCTGACCCGATCCAACAGCCAGTCGATGCCGCCTCCCGACAGCAGCAGGAGGGTGGACATTCCGACGAAAGCGGCCACCGCGACGGCTATCGAGTCCCGAAGCGCCCCCGACGCACTCGGAGGCGGTGGCACCTGATTGCCATCGGCCGAAACCCAGACCAGAATCCGATCCCCCTGTCTTGCCGACGGTTTCGTGGTGATCTGCCCATTGTGCGAGGTGCCCGAGAATACCCAGTGCCCCTGCACCGAGACGGCAGTGGACGGCGCGTCCATCGGTGCCGTCGCGACCGGCTCCGCATCGGCGTCCAAGGTCGCGTCGACTGTGTGCAGGACCGATCGCAGCTGCTCACTTCGCTCGACTAGCCGGTCGTGCGTCACCATGCCCAGCGTCACCGCGACCGGAATCGCCAGGACGATCGCCGCGACCACGATGCCGTGCAAAACCGACTGCACGCGATAACTGGTCCGCATCAACGGGTTTCGCCGCCATGTGTACATGATCCGCGATTGCCACGGCACCAATCCATTACTGTCCATCGCCCAGCTCTTTCTGCCGTCGTCCCGCGCGCGGATCGGCGTGGGATCAGGGGCTTCCATCAAGCATCGCCGCAGCGCACACCCGTCGGAAGGGCGCAATGGCCAGTCGAGAAGGGCAATCGGTCCCACAATTCAGGACCTTCCGGCCGTCCGGTACAGACCCGTGCGGTCCCCGCGAAGCGGCCGTTACGTAGGACAGTCATTGCGACTCCTTGCCAACCCGCTCCCCGGCCTCGAAGGGGCCCAGTTGGGCGACGAACCAATCGCGTGCCAGTTCGGCGACATTTTCCAGCGCACCGGGTTCGGGGAACAGGTGGGTCGCGCCGGGCACGACCGCCAGCGTGGTCTCGCACGACATGGCCTCCTGTGCGAGCTGATTCAGTTCCAGTACAACGTGATCGTGTCCCCCGACGATCAGCAGCGTCGGTGCGCGCACCCCGGCCAGCGCCGCCCGAGCCAGATCGGGTCGGCCACCGCGCGAGACCACCGCGGCGATATCGACACTGGTGTCGGCCGCGGCCTGCAGTGCCGCGCCGGCGCCGGTACTCGCCCCGAAGTAGCCGATCCGCAACCCCGCCACCTGTTCCTGGAGGGTGAGCCAGCGGGTGACCTCGACCAGCCGACCGGCCAATAGCCCGATATCGAAGACGTTAGCGCGGTCGATTTCCTCCTCCGGTGTGAGCAGGTCGAACAGCAGCGTGCCCAGTCCGGCTCGGTTGAGCACACTCGCGACATAGCGGTTTCGGGGGCTGTGGCGGCTGCTGCCACTGCCGTGCGCGAACACCACCAACCCGATGGGATCCTCCGGAATGGTGAGATGCCCGGCGAGTTCGACCTTTCCGGCTACCACCCGCACTTCGTCGTCACGCAGCAGCGGATCCCCGGCGGGAACCTCCAGGGGGGCCGGGACGCCGTCGCCAGCGCGGCGCAACAGCTCGACCACCTTCTTATCGGAGGTCTGTCCGAAGTGGCGGTACCACAGGCCGACAGCGAGGAAATGGGTGGGCGCCTCGAGAGAGATCACCTCATCGGCTTCTTTCGACAGCGCCGTCAACGAATCCCGCGCACCGACCGGAACAGCAAGCACGACACGCGAAGCCCCCTCGGCCCGAGCGACCTGACATGCCGCGCGCGCGGTCGCGCCGGTCGCGACACCGTCATCGACGATGACGGCGATGCGCCCCGCCAGCGGAATCCGTGCACGACCGGCCCGGAATACCTCCGCCCGCCGGATAAGTTCTGCCCGCTCATGGCTTTCCACCCGAGCCATTTCCGCGGCGGTGAGCCGCGCGTCGGCGACCACGAAGTCATTGATCACCCGGACCTCGCCCTCGCCGATCGCACCGAACGCCAGCTCCGGCTGATACGGCACCCCCAGCTTGCGCACCACGATCACATCCAGCGGCGCACCCAACGCCCGGGCGACCTCGAACGCGACGGGTACACCGCCACGAGGCAAACCGAGAACCACGGCGTCTTCCACACTCACAGTGCGCAGCCGCGCGGCCAGTCGCCGACCGGCATCGCCACGATCGAGAAATAGCATCGGAACCTCCTCGGGAGACACATCCAGATTCGCGTTCGCCTGCGGTCGGCGGCAGATCTCGAGGTCGCCGATCCAAGAGCCGTTGGTCCTCACCGATTCGAACAAGCAACCAGCCGGAGGATCCCGGCTGGAAAGGAAAGTAGGTGCCAGGTGGTGACCTTCGCCCCTGTCGCCCATGCTCCGACCGTCGCACGGTGGACAAGACGGATACGAAAGGCAGGCCCCGCTATGCCTCGTCATGTCGACCCGTTCGCTCCCACAGTCGATCGGGCACACAAATGGTTGGGTGTTATTGCTGGCACGATCGGCACGGACGACCGTGCCTTTACCTATCGAGTCGTCCGCGCTTGGCTGCACACAGTGCGTGACCGCATCGGTGTCGACGCCGCGGCGCACTCGAGCGCACAGCTGCCCGAACTGTTTCGCGGAGTCTTCTTCGAAGGATGGATACCGAGCCGCGTCCCGGTCAACCACCACGTCGATGAATTCATCGAGCAATTCGCCAGCGCCGCCGGGATAGCCGAGGTCGAGGTTCCGGCCCTTGCCGGCAGCATCACCGACGCAATGGACTCGTCGTTCTCCCCCGGCCATCTCCTGCCGGTCTTCGCCGTGCTCCCCGGGCGCTTGGGTGACATCCTCGCGGGCTCTCCAACGACTCGGTCGCAGTCGAGGCAGACGAGGACATCTTCGTCTTCCGGTCGGCGGCACAACAGGAACGGAATTGACGCGAGCAGTATCCGACGCTGCGGAAGACTCCGCCACATTTCTGGCCGCTTCGAATAGGAATCTCATGGCCGAGAGCACATTGACGATCTACGCGGGCGACGACCAGCGAACCCTGGCCGGAACGCCGTTTCCCGAACCTTGCGTCGCTCGGGTCGTCGACCCCGACGGCGCCGGACTCGAGGGCATCGAGGTCTCCTTCACCCTGCGCGGGTCGGCCGCCCCCGTCTTCCCCACACCACCGAGCCTCGACGGCATCAGCTGGCACGCCATCACCAGCTCCGAAGGTATCGCGGCAACTATCCCGATCACCCCGTTCTTCGTCGGGACTGTCGAGGTCCATGTCACTGCGGAGATGATCCCGGGCCCGGATCCCATCGATTTCAACCTCAACGCCACCTGAGCACGCCCAGTGGGGAATGGCGCTCCAGACGGCTCGAAGACCACCACTGCACTGGTCCGGGCCTGCGGTCAGGTCAGCTGGATCGTGTGCTGGTCCGCGTCGATCGCGCGGCGCATGTCGGTTCGCGACAGTTCGTAGCTACCGCATTCACAGTGGGCGGGCACCAAGTCGTCGGTGAAGCGGTCGCCGTCGAGCAGATCGGCGAAGCGGGTGCCGGTCCGACTCGCGTGATGTGGCTCGTCAACGAAATCTCGGTGCCCATGTGCGTGTGGGCCGACCGACGACTCGTATACCGCGCCGACCGTGGTGTCGAAAACGGTCGCGACGTGGTGGCTGCGACCGCAGCGCACACGCAGTACCGCATGGTCGTCGCGCCCCTGCCCGAGGTCGTCTACGGCACGGCGGGCGGCGAGTTGGCGTTCGGCTGGGCTGAGGTCGGCGAGGTTGCTCATGGATTCCTCCAGTGGTGATGTGTGCCCTCTCGAACACGGTCCAGGGGGTCTAGGGGTGTTCGCCGCTCGTGTGCTGCATCGACGAGAAGTGTGCTGCCGCAATGTCTTCCTGCGCTCGCAATTGCTCGGCGGTGAGTACATGGGCGTCGGGACCGGGGTATGTGAGGGCGCGATGGCCGGTGTCGGTCCAGTGCACGAGATACGGTGGCGAACCGTCAGGTGAATGGACCTCCTCGATCAGGCCGCGCCGAGGGGTGTCATCGATCGTGCGTCCCTCGACTAGCAGCCAATTACCCTTTTCGGCGTACATATCTGTCTCCTTAGGTGATGGGAGTGATCAGGCCGTAGTGCCCGTCGTAGCGGTGGTAGAGCACGCAACCGCGGTTCAGGTCGCGGTCGCAGAAGAATACGAACGGCCATCCGGCCAGTTCGAGTCGCTCGATAGCAGTCTCGGTGCTGAGCACCGGAGCCGGTGAAAGGCTGATCGTGATCGGCGTCGTGCCACTGGTGACGGCACGAGGGCGTGGATCGACTTGGGCGAGGCGGTAACCGGTGTCGCCGTTGCGGTAGAGCACGCTGTCCACGTGGCTACCCGATTCGGTGAACAGGTGGAACTCGTAATCCATCAATTCCATATCGAACGCCGCCTCGTCACAGGTTTCGGTGGCCAGCGCGAACGACTTGCGCCGTACCACCTCACGCAGCTCGGCGGGTCGCTGGAAGTACGGTGGCCGCGCGGCAGGGAGGTCACCGTGACGCCACTCGTGCGGTCCGCGAACCGGTCGTCCGCCGCGCACGGCCTCCCAATGCCGTGACAGCCGTTGTAGGCGTGACCGCAGCCGTGTCTGCAGTAGATCGACCGCCTCCAGCGCGGTCGCGGCCGTGACCTGAACTCGCACCGCACGGCCACCCATATTCACGTTCGCCTGGGCCACAATCGGATTCTCGACCGCCGGATCCGCATGCGCGGTCAACCGAACCCGTGCCAAGAGCACCGGTTCGGATGCGTAATCCAATGCGTGGCCGATCTTCTCGCGTGCGTAGTCGACCGCGGCGTCGGGTACGTGTGGGCCTATCGATATCGGTAGGGCGGGCCTTGTATGAGACGGACTTTTGTACATGACATCCTCCTGGTTCAGCCGACGATGTCACCGACCGATCCCCGCCGACAGAGCCGAAAGTCTCCAGCAGCAACCCCGCGCGACCAGGTAGAAGTGCTCTGCGGAGCAGGACCTTCGCCCCTCGCCTCCGCAGTCATATGCCGCCGATGACGGTCAGGGTCTCCTGCTCGACACAACCTGGCTAGGAGGCAGACGTCGCCCGCAGGCTGCCAGAGCCGGTAACCCGGCCCGAGCGGTTCACCTTGATAAAAGCCCTGGTAGAGGTCGAGGATCCCGGTCGCCTTGGCCGCGAAATCGGGGTCACGCCGGAAAATCCACGACTCGTGTCGCCAGGGTTTGATCGGGTTCTCCACCAGGATCCGACCAACGGCCTCGCATCCGGGCCTTTCGGCACTGTAGCGGGCCGTCGGTACCCGGGGACGCTGATTCGAACAGCACCCGTATCAGCAGGATTCGATGCTCGACACTGTGTTCCGTTCACTCCCGCGCGTCAGATCCTGCTCAGAGAAGGAATGAGCGTGTCCGGTATCGAAGGTACCCACGTGTCGACCATATTGACAGTCACGCTGAACCCGACTGTGGACATATACCTGGAGGCGCCGCGGCTGATCAGTGGCGGCAAGAACCGCGCCAAGTTGAGCTCGGTCCAAGGGGGTGGCGGCGGTATCAACGTCGCGCGTTGCATCGGCAGGCTGGGCGGTTCCGCTACCGCATTGCACACCTCCGGCCGCGAGGTCGGCCGACGGCTCGACCGCCTGCTGGATGAGGAGGGTATGGACCATCGCCGGATCGAGATCGGTTCCGATACCCGCGAAGCGATCGTTGTCGCCGAGGAATGGACCGGGCACAGTTACCACATTGTGCCGCCTGGTCCCGAACTCGCCGAGGTTGAAGAAATCCGATGTTTGGAAGAGATCGTCGTCGCGGCACAACACTGCTCCTATGTCGTGATCACCGGCAGCGCCACACCCGGACTCCGCGACGACTTCTGCGCCGAGGTCGCCCACCGCATCCGCCCCTACAGCACCCCGATCGTCCTCGACATCACCGGAATGCAGTTGCGAAAACTACTGCAAGAGCCCGTATTCCTGATTCGCCTCGACCGACGAGAAGCGGCCGACCTCATCGGAAGGCCCATAGCGAACTTCAACGATGCCCGCGCCGCCAACAACTATCTACTCGACCTCGGTACGACCGAGCACGCAGTCACCACGGTCGGCGCACTGGGTGCCGTGTGCTCCGACCGGGACATGCACTACGAGATATCCGCGCCGCCGTTGGCAGGGCCGCCCCGCAGCGACGCGTGCGCTGGCGACAGCTTGGTCGCCGCTGTGACTTATCAACTGGTCCAAGGCAACCCCTGTGTTCGTGCCTGCGAATATGGAGTGGCCGCCGCCGCGGCCACCGTCATGCTGCCCGGTACCGAAGTGTTCGAACGCGCAACCGTCGACGCCCTTCTCCCCGAAGTGCGCACCCATCCAACCAGCCGACGCTGACTCGCGGTCGACGATCGGCCGCACTCCTCTCTCCTACACAAGAACTTGACGCACGTGTCGCGTCTGATTACGGCGAGTCGCCGCGGCTCCCAGCTACGTACCAACCACCAGTAATTTGCGCTGATGGAGTAGGCGGGTGTAGTGGTCATGTCCGCCTCCGAGCTTCTGCGCGAAATCCCGGCACCAGTCCTCGCCATGATGCACGATCAAGCCCTGAGAGATGCCCAACTCGCCTGCGACACCACTGAAGCTGGTCCCGTCGTAGCCCTTCTCGGCGGGATGGCGCGTGAAAATATCGAGAATTGCGCCCGAGGCGAGGCATCCGACAAAACGAAAGCGCGTTCACAAGACAGGAAACCGACGTTGATGTGGAGGATCAGGGCAAGCAGTAGCAGGCAGCCCGCAGCAACGACTCCGCTACATCAGTGCCGCTTGGGGCGAAAATGCGATGACGTGTCGTGGATCGGCGAGTGGGTGGCGACAGATCATTGCCGAGGCGAGTTCGCCCGCGAGGTAAGATTCATCCCGGGGCTTGTCGAAAGGCGAGGTCGGGATGCATGAACTGGCGATAACCCAATGCTTTGTCGACGCTGTTTGTGAGCATGCGAGAGGGCGCGCGGTGCGCAACGTGGCGGTCGAGGTCGGCGCGTATCTCGGTATACGGTCGATCCCCGACCTTCGGCGTTATCCGAAGATTTGCCACATGTGAGATGAGCGTCCACGTGCGTGCTCGTTGCCGGGATCGGCAATATCTTCCTCGGCGACGACGGATTCGGCCCCGAGGTGGTCGGTCGGCTAACCACAGTGTCGGAGGAGAACAGCGGATCGTCGACTACGGCATCCGCGGGTTGCACCTGGCCTACGACCTGCTCGACGGGTGGGATGCGGTGGTGCTGGTGGACACCCTGCCGAATACCGACGCCGATGGCGCGGCGCGGACGCTGGCCGGGCTGCGTCTGCTCGGCAGCGGAGACCAGCCGTGAGCGCCGACCGCGTTCGCCGCCGCCTGCTCGTGCGGGGCGTCGTGCAAGGCGTCGGATTCCGACCATTCGTCTACACCACGGCCGTCGAGCTCGCGCTGACCGGCAGTGTCGCCAACGACAACGACGGCGTTGTCATCGAGGTCGAGGGCGCCGAGGCATCAGTGCGGGAGCTCATTCGCCGGGTGCACGACTCCCCGCCACCGCTGGCCGTCGTCGCTTCAGTCGAGCAGACCGCGGTCGATATTCGCGGCGGTACTGGATTCCTGATCGGGGACACCCTGCGCGGCGGCGCCGGACGCACCCTGGTCTCCCCCGACGTGGCGATCTGTACGGACTGCGCGCGCGAACTGCGCGACCCCGCCGACCGCCGCTACCGCCACCCCTTCGTCAACTGCACCAACTGCGGCCCGCGATTCACCATCATCGCCGGGCTGCCCTACGACCGCAAGCGCACGTCCATGGCCGATTTCGCCATGTGCGCGCGCTGCGACCGCGAATATGCCGACCCCGCCGATCGGAGGTTCCACGCCCAGCCCATCGCGTGCCCGGACTGCGGGCCCATCCTGTCCTACATCGGGCCCGGCGATCCGGCGCGGCCGCTCGCCGCGGCGCGCGAATTGCTGTGCGCCGGAGGCATTCTCGCGGTCAAGGGCATCGGAGGCTACCACCTTGCCTGTGACGCCGACAACGACACGGCCGTGGCCGAATTGCGCCGCCGCAAGCGGCGCGGCAACAAGCCGTTCGCCGTCATGGTCGCCGACCTGGACACCGCAGCGCGGATCGTGACCATCGATCCCACCGGCGCGGCCCTGCTGAGCAGTCCACAGCGGCCGATCGTCCTGCTGCCGCGCGGCGAACGGCCCGTCGTCGGCGCGGTCGCCCCCGGCAACCCCGACCTCGGAGTCATGCTCGCCTACACCCCACTGCACCTGCTGTTGTTCGGCCTGCCCGGCGACTCACCGGGCCCCGGCGTGCTGGTGATGACCTCCGGCAATCTCGGCGGCGAGCCGATCTGTTACGACGACGCCGACGCCCGCACCCGCCTGGCCGGGCTCGCCGACGCTTGGCTCTGCCACAACCGGCGCATTCTCGTCCCGTGCGACGACTCGGTGGTGCGTGTCGTGGACGGCGCCGAACTGCCGGTGCGCCGCTCTCGCGGCTACGCGCCGCTGCCGCTGGCGCTGCCCATCCCGGTTCCCCCGACCCTGGCGGTCGGCGCCGACCTGAAGAACACCTGCGCCGTCGCCGATGGACGTTACGCCTGGCTCAGTCAGCACATCGGCGACATGGACGATCTGGCCACCTTGCGGGCGTTCGACACGGCGCGATCCCACCTGGAGGAACTCACCTGCGTGCACCCGACCCAACTCGCCGCCGATGCTCACCCCGGCTACCGTTCGACCGCGTGGGCCCATGCGCATGCGGCCGACCGACCGGTGCACACCGTGCAACACCACCACGCGCATCTGGCCGCAGTGATGGGCGAGCACGGGATTGATGCGAACGAGATGGTTCTCGGTATCGCCTTCGACGGCACCGGGTACGGGCCCGACGGCGCGGTCTGGGGCGGCGAGGTTCTCGTCGCCGGATACAAGGGCTACCGGCGCTTGGCGCACCTGTCCTATGTGCCCGTGGCGGGCGGCGACCTCAGCGTCCGTAAGCCCTACCGGATGGCACTGTCGCATCTGCGTGCCGCGGGCATCGAGTGGTCCCCCGGCATCGCTTCGGTCGACGAATGCCCGAGAGCCGAGCGTGCCGTACTCGAGCACCAATTCGACACCGGCCTCGGCTGCGTGCCGACCTCGAGCATGGGCAGGCTGTTCGACGCAGTCGCCTCCCTGGCCGGGGTGCGGCACGTCGTCGACTATGAGGCGCAGGCCGCGATTGAACTCGAAGGCATCGCACGCGGGGCCTGCGGTGCCGCGGGCCGGTACCGATTCGCTTGGCGCGACGGCGATCCTGCCCGGGTCGACCCCGCCCCGGTGCTCGCCGATGTCGTCGCCGACGCCGCGGGCGGTACGCCGCCCGCGGTCATCGCCGCCCGATTCCACGCCGCCGTCGCCGACCTCGTAAACGCCGCGGTACGGCGTTTTGCCGCGCCGCAGTCGGTGATCGCGCTGTCAGGCGGTGTGTTCCAGAACGCGCTGTTGTTGTCGAGTTGCACCCGTTTGCTGCGGCGCGACGGATTCCGCGTCATCAGTCATCGCAGACTGCCACCGAACGACGGTGGGATCGCGTTCGGTCAGCTCCTGGTAGTCGGCGCGGTGTGAGCGAAGGAGACAAGCGATGTGTCTTGCGGTTCCAGGAAAGGTCCTCAGCGTCCACGAATGCGACGGCACCTTGATGTCGGAGGTCGACTTCGGCGGCGTGCACAAAGACGTGTGTCTGCAATACATCCCAGACGTGGCGGTGGGCGATTACGTCGTGGTGCACGTCGGGTTCGCGATCCAACGCCTGGATGAAGAATCCGCATTGCGGACGCTGGCCGAGTTCGAACATCTCGGCGTGCTGAAGGAGGAGTTCGGCGACGGTTTCGCGCTCGCGGCGAAGCAGGCCGGTATCGACAACCCCGACGCCCCACAGCCTGGGGCGAGCTATTCCGACGCATCCGCGTCGGGCGCGACCGTCGACGACCAGGAGGCAAAGTCATGAAATACCTGGACGAATTCAGCAATCCCGAGCTGGCGCGACACCTGCTCGACCACATCCGCGCCGCCACCAGCAGGCGGTGGTCGATCATGGAAGTGTGTGGCGGACAGACACATTCGATCATCCGCCACGGCATCGACCAGCTGTTGCCCGATCAGATCGAGATGATCCACGGGCCCGGTTGCCCCGTGTGCGTCACCCCGCTGGAGGTGATCGACAAGGCTCTCGAGATCGCCGCCCGGCCAGGGGTGATCTTCTGCTCCTTCGGCGACATGCTGCGGGTACCCGGCAGCCACAAGGATCTGTTCCGGGTCAAGAGCGAAGGCGGCGACGTGCGGGTGGTCTACTCTCCACTGGACGCGCTGGAACTAGCCAAGAACAACCCGGATCGCCAAGTGGTGTTCTTCGGAATCGGATTCGAGACCACCGCGCCCGCCAACGCGATGACGGTGTACCAGGCCCAACGACTCGGCATCGAGAATTTCTCACTGCTGGTCTCCCACGTGCTCGTCCCACCCGCCATCGCGGCGATCATGGAGTCGCCCAGCTGCCGGGTCCAGGGATTCCTCGCCGCCGGGCACGTCTGCACGGTGATGGGCACTGGCGAATATCCGCCGCTGGCCGAGAAGTACCGGGTTCCGATGGTGGTCACCGGATTCGAGCCGCTGGACATCCTCCAAGGCATCCGGCGCACTGTGCTCCAGCTCGAGCAAGGACGCCATGAGGTCGAGAACGCCTATCCTCGTGCGGTCGCCGCAGCCGGGAATCCGGCGGCCAAGGCGATGCTCGAGGACGTCTTCGAGGTCACCGACCGGGCGTGGCGCGGCATCGGCGTGATCCCCCGCAGCGGCTGGCGACTGTCGCCGCGATACCGCGACTACGACGCCGAACAGCGTTTCTCGGTCGGCGATCTGCACACTGCCGAGTCTTCGGTGTGTCGGTCCGGTGAAGTGCTCCAAGGCTTGATCAAACCTCACGAGTGCGCCGCGTTCGGCACGAAGTGCACCCCGCGAAACCCGTTGGGTGCCACAATGGTCTCCTCCGAAGGCGCCTGTGCCGCGTACTACTTGTACCGGCGTCTCGATCTTCCTGCGGGGGTCGCCCATGCCTGAGACCAATGGCAGTGGGGCAGCCGCATCGCCACCACTTGATATCGATGGTTGGGTCTGCCCCATGCCGCTGCGCGACGCGCCCAATATCGTGATGGGACACGGCGGCGGCGGCGCGATGTCGGGTGAGCTGATCGAGCACCTCTTCCTGCCCGCGTTCGGCGCGGCCGCCGACACCGAGCTCGGCGATTCGGCGGTACTCCCCCTCGCCGGTGTCCGGCTGGCGTTCTCCACCGACTCGTTCGTGGTCAAGCCGCTGGTGTTCCCCGGCGGCTCGATCGGTGACCTCGCGGTAAACGGCACCGTGAACGATCTGGCGATGTCCGGCGCCCGGCCGGTGGCGCTCTCGACCGCGTTCATCCTCGAAGAGGGCACCGCGCTGGCCGCAATCGCCCGCATCGCCGAGGCGGTCGGCACCGCCGCGCTCGCGGCCGGAGTCCGGTTGGTCACCGGCGACACCAAGGTCGTCGACGCCGGGCATGGCGATGGCATCTTCGTCAACACCGCGGGCATCGGACTGGTCCCAGAAGGCGTCGATATCCGGCCCCAGCGGGCAAGGCCCGGCGATATCGTGCTGGTCAGCGGTGAGATCGGACTGCACGGTATCGCGGTACTGAGCTGCCGGGAAGGCCTCGAGTTCAGCACGACCCTGTGCAGCGATACCGCGCCGCTGCACGGATTGGTCGCGGCCATGGTCGCCACCAGCGCGGATGTGCATGTGCTGCGCGATCCCACGCGCGGCGGAATGGCCGCCTCCCTCAACGAGATCGCCCGCGCCGCGCGCGTCGGTGTTGAGCTGGACGAACGGGCGATCCCGGTGCCCGTCGGGGTGCGCGATGCCTGCGGGTTGCTCGGTCTCGACCCGCTGTATATCGCCAACGAAGGCAAACTCGTCGCGTTCGTCCCCCCGGAGGACGCCGACCGCGTCCTTGACGCCATGCGTGCGCATCCGCTCGGCGCCCATGCGGCAGTCGTAGGTCATTGCGTTGCCGAACATCCGGGGATGGTGGTGGCCCGCACGGCCCTCGGCGGTACTCGCGTCGTCGACCTGCCCGCTGGAGAACAGCTACCGCGAATCTGTTGAACATGGCGGTGGCTCCGCCGACAAGTGGGAAAGATGGGACTGTGGGATGGCAACAGTCTGCGAGGTGCCTGGGCCGGATTCGACGGTGGACAGCGGCGCAGCATCCTCGGCATGGCAGCAACGATCGTCATACTGCACATCGTGGGATGGGGACGCTGTTGTTGCCGGTCGTGCCCGACGAATACATGGTGGACGGCGCGATGGCTGGGCCCCGGTGGCAGGTCCACCGGGGCCCAGCCAACGCTGCGCATTCTCGCAACACCCGGGATCGTCGTGCTAACTGCGGCCGATCCATGGTCGGCTCGAGTGCCACTGGATCATCAGGCACCGATTCGCACACCTGAAACCAGGTCCTGCTCACTTCGAACGTGTTCGGTCACAAGGACTGCTCCTCTTATGGGGCAACATCTTCCGTCAGCTCTCGACAAAGCTGACACCCGCCGTCAGTTGGAGATGACGAAATCGACTACGGAGTGAGCGATCTCGCGCACGCCGCTGTCGAGGACATCGGATCGATAGGCTTCCCAGTTGGCGAGTTTGGATGCATCTCGTCCGGCACCGCGAGAGAGCATGCGCGCACGGATGTCGGTGATCGAACTGTCCAACCAGATCGTGGTGACTGACGGAGATAGTGGTCCCTCGTGGAAGGTGTGTAAGTGCTCGCGCAACAGGATGCCGGCGGCGGCGGCCTGTCGGATCGGTGATAAGAACGGGGCGTCGAGCACGATCGGGTGACGGACCGCGATTGTGAGCGCTGTGCGGATGAGGCTGTCGTAGATTCCCGGGGCTACCACCGAACGATATGTATCCGAATCCCGGTCGAAAGGGTCGCCGGTCAACCGCAGCATTACCGACTGCTCGAGGCGTGGCGCCAGGCTGTCTTTGTCCAAGACCGAGGCGCCCGCGCGGGCGGCGAGATAGCGTGCGGCTGTGGACTTTCCGGAGCCTGGGAAACCACACATCACGAGCGCGCCGTGCCCATCCAATCGGCCGACAGCATCAGATAGCGCCAATGTTGCCGATTCTGAAAGCGTGGATACCGGCGGACCCGATTCACGATGCACGCTTGCCAGTCCACCACAGACGTATGACAAATTTTCACACAGTCCTTGACGGATGCGGGGCCGTACCGAGTGAATAGGGAAGGCGCGGCCGGACGGCTGTGTCCGACCGGCAGCCGTTGTCGAGTGCCACCCAGTGGTGCGGTTGCGGTCACGACGAGGGGGTGAATTCGGGCAGGGTTAGGGCCGAGTGGGCCAGGCGTCCTGTCGTGGGGGGCATGGTGGCGAGCTCACGCAGCATGTTGTTGCGCTGCTGCAGGGCTCGAGCCGTGGTGGGGAAGAGTGCGGCGTCACCGTTGCCGATCTGCGCCTGGTTCATGGTCACGAACTCCCGGGTGTTGTTCTCGTAGGCCGCGAAGGCAGCGGTGTGGTCCTGGTTGGTGGTCAGCGAACCTGCGAGCATGTAGGCGCCGACCAGCGCGAGGCTGGAGCCTTGTCCGGTCAGGAACGAGGGTGCGTACGCAGCGTCTCCGACGAGCGCGACGCGGCCCTTCGACCAGCGAGGGATGTGGATCTGGCTGACCACGTCGAAGAACAGATCATCCGCGTCGCGCATGGCGGCGACCATGCGCGGGACTTCCCAGCCCGCGTCGGCGAAGACCGCGGCGACCAGGTCCCGCTGGGCTTCGGGGTTCCGGAAAGCGCCGAACGGCGGTTCTGGTCGGGCGAAGTTCAGCAAGACCTGCAGTTCGTCGTTGTCCCCTACTGCGGCAAGGGCCGCGGCTCTGCCCGGGGTGTTCCACAGCACCACCTCGTGGGAGAGTCCGAAGGTGTTGGGCATGGTGAACCCGGCGAAGCAGTAGCCGAGGTAGCGGTGGAACTGCTCTTCGGGGCCGAACACGGCCTCACGAGTGTGTGAGTGCAGACCGTCGGCGCCGAATACCAGGTCGAACGTGCGCCGGTCGCCGCCGTGGAAGGTGACGTCGACCCCGTGGTGGGACTGGTCGAGCGTGTCGACTGCGTCGTCGAAGACGAAATCCACGTCCTCGCAGACCGCCGCGTGCAGAGCCGCGACCAGATCCCCGCGGCGCACTTCGAGATCCCGTCCAGCAACGCTGCCGGCGACGATATGCGGGTTGAGCGACGCCACCTGGGTGCCATCTGCGTCGAGGAAGGTTATTCGGCCCGAGTTGACGTGCGCGTCGTGCAGTTGCGGCAGTATCCCCATCCGTTGGACGACCTCGAGCGCGGTACCGCGCACGTCGATCGGATAGCCACCGCGACGCGGTGCGCTTGCCTTCTCCACCACCGTGACCGTGAATCCGTACCGGTGCAGCCAGAACGCCAGCGCGACTCCGGCGATACTGGCCCCGGAGATCAGGACCTTGCCTTTCGGCGTAGTACCCACGTCCGCCCGCAGACCTGGAAGTGTCATGCCCGGGCTCCTTTCCTCACGGCAGTGACAACGAGAAGCGACAGCGCGGCGACGACGCCGGCGACGACAAACCCTGTGACGAAAGCCGATTCGGCCGGGACGCCCGACACGGGGTGGGTTCCGGCGGTCAAGATCGCGCCGCTGACCTGGACACCGACGGCGGAGCCGACCACGCGAGTCACGAGGACCAGGCTGGTGGCGATACCGGTGTCGCTGTGATCGACAGCGGGAACAACGCTGGTGAGCAACGCCGTGATGGAGGTGCCGCTCGCCAGTGCGATCAGCGCCTTCGCGACGACCAGGTGCCAGACCGCGGTGTGCGCACACGCCAGGCCGATCAGCGTGGCCGCCATGACGACGATCCCGGCGATGGCCACCGCACGCGCGCCGAAACGCCGCGCCGCGAATCCGCCTACCGGTCCGCTCACCGCGGCGGCGATGGCACCGGGCAACAGGAATCGTCCGATGTCGGTGGCGCTGGCCCCGAACCCGTACCCGTCGCCGGATTCCGCGAACAACTGTGGGACGAGATACATCGACGTCGCGGAACCGATGCAGATGACGAATGTCATCACACACGAGCTCCACACTTCCGGCGTTGCCAGCATGCGCAGATCGACCATCGGCGCGGCCGCTCGACGCTCGACGACGATCCATCCGGACGCGAAGGCGGCCGTGACCACGGCTACGGCGCCCACCGCGAGTGGCTGCGTCCCGACATTGGGTGCCATGGAGAGCCCGGCCATGAGCGACACCAACGTGCCGCTCAAGAACACGACGCCTGGCCAGTCGATACTGCCGTCCGACCAGGCCGGCGGATCAGCAGGCAGCAGCCCGTTCACGGTCACCGTTGCCGCGATGATCGCGATCGTCGGTAGCGCGAACATCCAGTGTCGGGACAGTCCTTCTGCGACAGGACCGGCTAGCAGCGTGCCCGCCATGCCGCCGCCGATGAACAATCCGGAGACCACCCCGATTGCCACCTGCGACTCCCCCGGCGGAAGGTATCGGCGCACCAGGATGAACGAGAGGGGCAATGCGCCCACCATCGCCCCCTGCAGTACCTGGCCGAGCAGCAACATCGGCATGTTCGGTGCCAGGGCGGACAACAGACCACCGACTGAAACCACTGCCATCAGCCGGACCAGGACCCGCTTGCCGCCGTAGCGGTCGCCGAGTTTGCCGGCGATCGGTGTGACGACTGCGCCGGTGATGAGCAACGTGATGCTGAGCAGCGCCCCTTCGGCAGGGGTGATCGCCAGCTCGCGTTGCAGCAGCGGTAGGGCCGGCGTCACCACCGACTCCAAGGTGCCGGCCGCGACGGCGAGCATGCCGAGGGCGGCAACAGCAGACCTCCCGATACGGACCGGGGGAGCAATGATTTCGGACACGGACGTCCTTCCATCGTCGATGGGCGAGCAAAGGTGTGCACCACGCTCGGAGGCGATCCGGCGGCTTCGTCGCCACCCACGATCAAGCTACACCGCGAGTGTAGATTGACTACACTGGGAGTGTAGATCGGCTAGGATCGGACTATGCCGAACACGAAGACGCTGCGTGAGGGTTCCGCCCAGAAGCGAGCCGCCATCCTCTCGGCAGCCCGGGAGCTGTTCCTCACCGACGGATTCGACCAGGCGAGCGTTGACGCGATCGCCGAACGCGCCGGGGTGTCGAAGCGGACGCTCTACGACTACTTCGGCGACAAGCAGACGCTGCTGCAAGCCGTCGTCGAAGCCACTTCCCACTCGCTACTCATCACGGTCCGACGCACCCTCGACGACACCCTCATCAACCTCACCGAAGCCGCCGAGCTGGAGGACGCCCTGGTCACCTTCTCGATGCGGATCGCGACCGACATGCTCGACTCGGCGGAGTACGCCGCACGGCTCCGACTGGTCCGGACCGAATCCGCCCACCTGCCCCACCAGTACGACGACGCCATAACCGCCCAAGTACCCGAGGAAGTCCTCGGCGAGCGGTTCACCGCCCTCGCCGAGGCTGGGCTGCTCGACATCCCCGACGCGCGACTCGCGGCCGACCACTTCATCGCGCTGACCTTCGGGGTCGCCATCAACAGGCTCGGTTCACCGAACGCCGCACAGGACGCCCGCGGCCGACCACTCATCGTCGAGGGGGTACGTGCGTTCCTACGGGCATACCGGCCCAGCGAAGATGCGTCGACCGCAGCGATGCCTGCGCCCAACGCGGGGGCGTGACCGCTGCCGGGCGGGTGCTGGCCGGCTCGACGTGCTCCGGTCAATTCCAGCTTGATCAACTCCCCTGCCCGGAAACGGGCACCTTCTCACACCACTCGGCCAAGCTGTCCTCGCCGCACGCCCCGTAGTACCGCATCCAGCCGCGCGCGATCGGATTGATTCGGTGCGCGAGTTCGGCGAAGTCGAGCCCAATCTTGCGATGCGGTCGCCATCGGCGGTTCTGCTCGCTGATTTTGTTGCGGGCGTCGTCGCTGATCGCCGGTGGCGACTGGGCAGGTGTGCGCGAGCAATGTCCAAGATAGTGTGAATCCCGTTGAGTGGGATAGGAATTCCGTTGAGCGGGTCGGTTGCGGCGAATGCGGGGAAAGGTCGGGCAGCGGATTGGAACGGGTTCTAATGTCGGCCCGCATGAAGAATTCGATTATTTCGCTGATCGGCGCCGCCTTCGCGACCGTCGCGCTGACGGCGGTAACCACACCACTCACCGCCGTTGCCGAACCGAACACCGCGGCAGTTGGCGCCCGGATCGAGTTGCAGGGCGCGGTGAATGTCCGCGATATCGGCGGGTACCGCACCTACGACGGGGAAACGGTCAAGTCCGGCAAGGCGATTCGGGCCGATTCGCTGGAGAAGCTGACCGACGCCGATATGCAGAAGCTGGCGGGCCTGAACTTGCGTACGGCGATCGATCTGCGGACGCCAGCCGAGGTGCAGTTCGCAGGTCAGGACAAACTGCCCAATGGCGTTGCGCCGGTTGTCCGGCCGATCGACGACACCGGGCTGTTCCAGCAGATGATGGCGGCGATTCAGTCGGGGGATCCCCAGCAGCAGGAGGAGTTGCTCGGTAACGGCAAGGCCGAAGAACTCATGGAGCGCGTTTACGGCAGCTTCCTCAGCGCGGGATCCCGCACCGCGTTCGGCCAGACGATCCGCGATCTCGCCGCCACCGATAAGGCGACGCTCTACCACTGCACCGCGGGTAAGGATCGCACCGGTTGGCTCACCTACGTGCTGCTGCGCGCGGTCGGCGTGCCGGAATCCACTGCGCGGCAAGATTATCTGCTGTCGAACCAGTACCGCGCCGCCGCGGATGCGAAGCTGCGCGAGCAGGTGAAGCAGGCCGGCCTGATGGAAAACCCGGATCTGCTCATTCCATTGCAAGAGGTCCGAGATGCATACCTGGACAACGCGATTCAGCAGATGGAGCAGGACTACGGCGACTTCGGAAAGTTCCTGACCAATGGGCTCGGCCTGGACGGTGGAACGATCCTGAAGTTGCGCAAGAACCTCGTCGGCTAGCCGAACCCCCCGGTAGGTTCTGGCCGCTCCGCACTCAGCGGAGTGGCCAGAACCGCATCGTCGGACACCACGACGGCGCGGCAGCATCCAAGACCGGACTCGCGGGGGTCATCGGATTCGCGGCAGTGCGCATGGTGCGCGTCGTGCGCAAGCTGTGGCAGCAGGCAACACCTGCCCGTCGAAATCGGCCTGAACATCCGACGCAACGACAGCGGGGGCTGCACCAACATGCAGATCCCGCAGAGTGGCTGCGGGTAGCCGGCAGTCGGCTTGGTCGCGCGCATCGCGACAAGCGACTACCGGCGCATCGCGGTGGTCCGGCCCGGTTCGGGCTGCAATGATGTCGGGTATGAGCGCTCCCGATGAGCAACAAGTACTGCGTGTAACGGCCGAGGGGTTCGCCGAAGGGGCGACTGCCGAGCTCGGTGACATCGAGATCGTGGACGGGCGCGTGGTCCGACTGATGGCCCAGAGCCCGGTGCACAGCCGTGTGGTCCGGCGGCTGGCTGGGATGCTCGAGGCGGCCCGGCGCGACGGGGGGCCATGCATGGTGGTGGATTCCGACGTAGCCGCACGATTTCCTGATGCGGAATCCGCATCAGCTGATCGTCGATTGAACATCCGCTACCCCGACATCTGGATCCGGGACTGCGAACCTTATGACGTCAACACGGTAAGTGAGCACATTCTGCTGGTGGTCGAAGTCACCTCCGAATCAACCATTGATGTCGATATCACCGACAAGCGAATTCAATTCGCAACCGCGGGCATTCCTCGGTACCTGATCGTCCGGCTGGATCAGAAGGAAGAACGCATCGAGGAGATCGAGGAATACCGCCTCGACTGGTCCGGTCGACGGTACCGAGTACACACGGTCCATCGACGTGTGCTGCTGCTCGACGAGCCGGTCGAGGCGACCATCCCATTTGACGTGCTGGAACAGTCTTAGCGGCCGGTCGGATGTGGGTCCAGATGGCACTGGAGATCGCAAATGCATTGTGTAATCGAGGATTTGGTCACCGGACCGAACCTGCGGTGGAGCCCGACTGTGATCAGAACTCCTCCGGGCCCCTGTCCGTTGTACTGAGCTACTTCGCGCACCTGCGGGTGGACATCGAGTTCGTGGTGCGCCTGACCGGTGGCTCCTGGTGGGCGAGTGAAGCGGACGAACAGAGCGGTCACGCTAGACCGACAGGGCGAGGTAGTGCGGCATGTCATCCGTTTCTGCTACGGACTTCCGGGTGCGCTGCTGTCCAATAGGTTTCGCAGCGAACGGACGATGGCATGCGAGGCCGCGCGCCGCGACAGTCCTCGCCGGTCGACCAGCTGATGCCGGTAAGCCCAGCCCACGATTGCTTCCACGAGGTCGAGGAGTTCCCGGTCCAGCTCGCCGTCGCGCCTGAGCTCGGTACCGAAGGTTTTGATCAGCGCATTCCGAATTCGGTTGTCGGTCAACCGCATTCGCGTGTCGATCTCGGGGATCGACTGTGATTCGAGCAGTCCGAGCAGGCGAGGATTGCGTTGTGCGGCGAAGATCGCCTCGCTCTGCTTCACGACGGCGTCGATCCGTTTGCTCAGCGGCAGCGCGGGATCCGGTGTAGCTATCAGCGTCTCGACATACTCCGACTGTGCCTGCACGGCGGCGATACGCAGGCTGTTGCGCTCGGGAAAATGAACGAAGATGCTGCGCTCGGACACTCCTGCCCGCTCGGCGATAGCCTTAGAGGTGGGAGTAAACGTGCCCTCCCTGAGGGCCGCCAGCAGTGCCTCGACGATCGCCGCGCGGGTCTGCTCGGGATTGCGCCGGCGGCGGCGCACACCCGGAGTGGCCTGACTGGTCCCGTCGGTCATCTCTGCATCCGATCACAGCCCGCGACGAATAGTCCAACTCATGCTAGACGGACGTGCGTCGCCCACCCTGCTATTGCAGTTGCACTGCAATATGATTTATGATGGCTCTCATGGTGACCGATGGGCGATTCAATCGCCTCTCTCCATCAGACCGTGTGTAAGCAGATAAATCGGCCGATTGGCGGATGTGAACGAATCGTTATCGAGAAATCAGAGAACTATCAGCTAACAGTTGCTCGGCTGGGTTCGGTGCTCGATCGATCGAGAACAGGAGATCGAAGTGGTCGACGACAAGGACGGTGTGAACGAGTCAGAGAAGGCAGGTTCTGGCAGGTCACCGGTAACGCGTCGCGGCATGCTCGGTGTCGGCGCGGCGGCATTGGCCGCGGTCGGCGTCAGCGGCGCGTTGAGCGCGTGCGGCTCCTCGGACGAGGTGAGACCCTCCGGTACCCAGACCGATCCCACTGATGCGATCGCCCAGGCGAACAAGAAGCTGGCCGATACCCTCCCGTTCTCCGACACCAGCGACTTCGCCGATGCCGATCGCGGCTTCGTCGCGGCGCTGCAGCCGGGTGTCGTGACAGACGACAAGGGAAAGGTGGTGTGGGACAACGACTCCTACAGTTTCCTGCAGGGCACCTGTCCGTCCTCAGCCAATCCCAGCCTGTGGCGGCAGTCGCAGCTGACCGTCAAGCAGGGCCTGTACGAGGTCGCGCCCGGCTACTACCAGATCCGCGGCCTCGACCTGTCGAACATGACCCTCATCGAGGGCGATACCGGCGTCATCGTCATCGACCCGCTCATCTCCAACGAGACCGCCGCGGCCGGGCTGGCGCTGTATCGCGAGCACCGCGGGAATCGTCCCGTCACCGGACTCATTTTCTCTCACGCGCATGTCGATCACTTCGGCGGTTCGCTGGGCGTGACCACCCGCGAGGATGTGACCGCGGGCCGCTGTCCTGTGGTGGCGCCCTCCGGTTTCCTCGAGCACGCGGTCTCGGAGAACATCTACGCTGGCACCGCAATGGCGCGCCGCGCCGCGTACATGTACGGCGCGGCCCTGCCGCGCGGCCCGAAAGGGCAGATCGGCGCGGGCCTGGGCCAGACCACCTCGGTCGGCACCGTGACGCTGCTGGAGCCCACCGTCACCATCACCACGACCGGGCAGGAAGAGGTGATCGACGGCGTTCGGATGGTGTTCCAGATGACGCCGGGCACCGAGGCGCCGTCGGAGATGAACTTCTACTTCCCGGACCGCCGCATCTTGTGTATGGCGGAGAACGCCACACACACCCTGCACAATCTGCTCACCCTGCGCGGCGCGCTGGTGCGCGATCCGCACGTGTGGTCCAAGTACCTCACCGAATCCATCAATCTGTACGCGCGCCGGTCCGATGTCGTGTTCTCCTCGCATCACTGGCCGATCTGGGGCACCGACAAGATCGTCGAATTCCTTTCCTTGCAACGGGATTTGTACGGGTACCTGAACGATCAAACGCTGCGCGGGCTCAACCTGGGCTTCGTCGGCAGCGAGATCGCCGAAACCTTCCGGATGCCGCCGAACCTCGAAAAGTCCTGGAACACACACGGTTACTACGGTTCGGTCAGCCACAACGTGAAGGCCATCTATCAGCGCTACATGGGCTGGTTCGACGGCAACCCCGCACACTTGTGGGAGCACCCGCCGACGGAGTCGGCCGCGCGGCACGTGGACGCCATGGGTGGGGTGAACGAAGTACTGAAGAAGGCCCAGAAGGCTTACGACGCAGCCGATTATCGCTGGGCCGCCACCCTGACCAACTACGCCGTCTTCGCCGACCCGGACAACAAGAAGGCGAAAGATCTGGAGGCCGCTGTCTTCGAGCAGCTCGGCTACGGCTCGGAGAACGCCACCTGGCGCAACTTCTACCTGTCGGGCGCGCACGAACTGCGCAACGGCTCCTTCGGCACGCCCACCGCCGCCAACTCCAAGGGCCTGCTGGCCGCGCTCACCATGGACCAAGCCTTCGACGCCATCTCGCTGTTCGTCGACGGGCCCAAGGCCTGGGACATGCATGTGGTGACCGACTGGAAGTTCAGCGACGAGAACGATCAGGTGCACCGTGCCGAACTACGCAACGGCGTACTGATCCACTACGACCGCTGGCCTAACGACGGCCTGCCCTCCCCTGACGCCACTATCACCCTCACCCGTGGCGGGTTCATCCAGAACATGATCGGCGGCGGCAATATGCAGGACGCCATCGCCAAGGGCGATATCAAGGTCGACGGCAATTTGACGGTGCTGGCCCAGTTGAAGGGTGTGTTCGGCAAGCCGGATCCCGGATTCGCGATCGTGACGCCGTAATCACTGCCCGTAGGCCTCGGTAGTGTCGGAACAACGGCGGATCTGATCTCGGTCTGAACTGGCCGAACCTGACGGTTCGGCAGGAAGGACCGACTGATGTCGGCGACACTCGACGTGTGGCGAACAACGTCGCGGTCGAGGTGCTCGAGACCACTGGGGTTGGAGGCGGTGACCCGCCGTCGTGGTGGGCGGGCACGGCGGGTTTCGATCCTCGAGCACCCCTGACCGACCGGTGGGCAGCGCACGCGTCTCGCAGCGCTGTCACCGAGGTGCGCAACAGTTGGGCAACCTGGTGCGGAAATCGCCCAGCGACTGATCCTCGAGGCCTAGCATGTCAACTATGACAACTCCTTCTTCTGACGGGGTGTTCGAATCCGCCTATCGCGGCGAGGCCGTCGAGATGGGGCTGGGTAACCGGCCGCCGTGGAGTATCGGCGAACCGCAGCCCGAGATCGCCGCGCTCATCGATGCGGGCGCGTTCCACGGTGACATTCTCGACGCCGGCTGTGGTGAGGCTGCGGTGTCGCTCTACCTCGCGGAGCGGGGCTTCACTACCGTTGGCCTGGATCAATCGACCACCGCTATCCAGCTCGCTCGTGACGAAGCCGCCAAGCGCGGCCTGATCAACGCCAGCTTCGAGGTCGCCGATATCAGCATGTTCACCGGCTACGACGGCCGTTTCGGCACCATCGTCGACAGCACCCTGTTCCACTCGATGCCGGTCGAACTACGCCAGGGCTACCAGGAGTCGATCGTGCGCGCCGCGGCACCCGGCGCGTCCTACTTCGTGCTGGTGTTCGACAGGACGACCGTGCCCGTGGGTCCGATCAACCCCGTCACTGCCGAAGAGTTGCGCAACGTGGTGGGCAACTATTGGGCAATCGACGAGATCCGGCCAGCCCGCATCCACGCCAACCTCCCCGAGGATTTTCTGGGCTTCGAAGACTTCGTCGGCACCGATATTCGGGACGTGAGCAAGGGCCGCAAGTCGATACCGGCCTGGCTGCTGTCAGCGCACTTGGCGTAAAAATTCTACTAACAGTCATCCAGCTGAAATGTTCGAGATCCTGAGCTCGACGACGAAGGCCGACAGCTCGGCGCCCAGCAGGAAGGCCGAAGCGCGGGCACCGGTACGGGTCCACTCGTCGAGGAGGTTGGCGATGACCGACAGCCCACGATCGATCGTCGAAATCAACAAAGCGCTCCCAGCGGGTGAGGATCAGGAGCGATTTGCCGGCTACGGGCTGATGGGGATGCCATTCGCCAGTGGCCACTACTTGGCGCTGCGGCACTTCCCTGCCAGCTCGGTCGGTGCAGGATACGACTCGGTGTGGCATCGAGACCCGGCCGGCGAATGGGTGATCTACAGCAGTGTTTCCCCGGAAGTCAGCTGCGCCCGCTATTTCGGCTCGGCGCTCGAAGACGCACGGGTTGAACACATCTCGGTAACCTGGACGGGGCCCTACGCGTTCACAGTGGAGATGCGGGACAGGCTGGTGTGGGATCTCGAGCTGGGGCGATCGGCGGCGACGGCGGCGATGACGGGTCTCGGTCGCATGCTGCCCGCGGCTTTGTGGAGACGCCCTGCTGTCCTGTCGCTCATGTCGCGGGTTGCGGGTCCGGCGCTGGGCATCGGCCGGGTGCGGCTTACCGGCACTTCCCCGAACGGTCAATGGTTCCAGGCCAATCCGCGGATGTTGTGGACCGTCGAGAAAAGTCGTGCACGGGTCGATGGAATCGATATCGGTCCTCCGGGGCCATTGGCCGAGCAGGCGCGATTGGGGGATTTCTGGCTGCCGCAACGCGGAATGTTCGTCGTGGGCGAGGCATATTTCGAGCAGTACGATGCAGCGCGCCATCGGCCGGCCCACCCCGGCTGATGATGTCCAAGGACGGGACAACGGTTCTCCATCGTGCGAATGGCACAACTACTGAAGGTGTCCACTTCGGGCTACTGCGAGCATGTGAAACGTTGCGTAGCAACGGTTTTGACGGCTCCACAGTGCGTATCGATGCCGCCACCGGGGATGGTCCGGTTGATTGCCCGAGTTGGGGGTGCCGGTAAGAACCGTGTCACCTGGTACATGAGCCCACTGGTTAGGCCCGTGGGGTGGCTCCGCTGATGATGCGGTGAATGGTGGAGCGGCCGACGCTGTATTCGTCGGCGAGGTCGGCGAGGCTGGCGTCGTCGTCGGGTCGTGGAAGCGGCGGTGGATCGTCTTGCGCGCTGCGAGAGGCAGTTTCGGCTGCTTGCCCGGTCGATGAAGATCCGCTCGGTCGGCACGCCGAGCGCCAGTAGTTGCTCGGTCTGGATCTCGACGTCCTCCTCGTCGGTGGAGCAACGCACGTATCCGACACGGAAGGGCCCGATCACGGCCCGATCGTTCCATATGACGGGGGCTCATCGGAACAGTTTTCGGAACACCTCTACGGAACACCGTGACCTGGGGCGGGATCCTTCGGCTGTCAATGTCCGCAGTCGTGTGCACGGATGTCCGAACTCATGTACACATGGGGGCTCGGCAGGCTGAGGATTCGCGCGAGTATGTGACGCTGTGGCCAGCCTCGCGCCAGCGGGGCGAATCGTCATTTCCAGGCGCGATGTTCGTGCAAACGTAGTGGTGAAACAGTCAGTGTTTGGATGATGCTTGCGTGCTCGCGATGAAGCGGAGCACTCGTTCGTTGACCTCGGCGGCGCACTCGCCGGAGATGGCATGCGTTGCGGTGGGCCAAAGTTCCGCCTGGACGTGCGGGATCAGCGCTGCCCTGGCATGCGCGGCGCTCGGGTTGTGGATGACGCTGCGCCCGGCGATGATCGCGAGCACCGGAACCCGAATGGATCGCAGTTGCTCATCGGTAAACGGCTTGGGCGTGGGCAGGGCGATGCTGAAGTCGCGGATACCTGCGTTGATCACCTTGGCCACCGGGTCATCCTTGGGGACCTCGATCCCGCCGGAGATCCAGCTCAGAAAGGCTGGCCTTGCCCAGCGGGAGATGACGGGGAGCAGCGTGAGAGTGGTGCGTAGCAACAGCATCGCCGGGAAGCCGGCCAGCGTGGCGACCGGGTCGAGCAAGCTGCACGACGCGACCCGGGCTGGTGAGCGGACGGCCAGATTGCACGCGAGCCAGCCGCCGAAGGAGACGCCGACCAGGTGCACCCCGGTCAGCCCGAGCGCCGCGAGCACGGCATCCAGCCAGGCCGCCTGGTCTGAAGCATCCCGGATAGACGCGGTCTGGGTGCTGCGCCCTGGTTCGCCGAGCAGGTCCACCGCGTACACCGGATGACGCCGCGCGAAGGCCTCGATGTTGGGCCGCCACATCACCGCGGTACCGGCACGGCCGGGCAACAGCACCATGGGCGCACCCTCGGCCTGCCCGAAACGGTAGGCCCGCACCAAACCGAATTTCGTTGGCACATCGTGGATTTCGTCCGGTTCGGGCAGCGCGCGCAGCCCGGCTTGGTATGCCCTGTCGTACTCGGTCCGCGCCTGCGGCGAGCGAAACCCCATCGAGCACCTCCTTTTTTTACAATACGATCGGATGGTAAACTGTGTGAGCCCAATTGGCAATACGATCGGATGGTGAAAGGTGCCCAAGCAGGTCGATCATGAGCAGCGCCGCCGGGAGCTCACCGAGGCCGTGTGCCGGATCGCTGCGGCCAGCGGACTGGAGGCGGTCAGCCTCGGGCAGGTGGCCACCGAGGCCGGCGTGTCAAAGGGCTTGGTGCAGCACTACTTCCGCTCCAGGGACGAGATGCTGGTCTACGCGACCGGGTACCTACGAGAAGGCCTGGAACGCAGGATCGCGGCCAGGGCAGGCGGTGCCACCCTGCGCAACCTGCTCGCCGCCCTGCTGCCCACCGACGAGGAGGCTCGCACGGAGTCTTTGGTGGCCAACGCCTTCTTAATTCGAGCGCTCAAAGATCAGGCGGTCGCGGACCGCTTCAGTAGGGGTGACGCGCTACTTCGCGAGGCAGTCGCCGCCCGGTTCAGCGCCGCCCAGGAAGCGGGCGAACTCGCCGCCACGCTGAATCCCATGCAGGAGACCGACATCCTGCTGGCCATGGTCGCCGGACTGAGTCAATCCCTGTTGCTCGGGCACCACACGCCAGCCTCCGCGCTGGCAACCCTGGACCATCAACTGGCCAAACTCAGGTAATTGGCGACCAGAGATTTGCGTGCCCTGACGGAAGTTATGTCCGTTTGGGGTAGACCACTAGAGACGACCGACCCACCCCCGGCAGCACCGAACACGGCAGCACCGAACCTGACCAACTGCTCACCCCCACAACAGATCCGGACGCGCCCACCGACGACCAGGACACCACACCGCCGGTAGCCGACGAAACATCCCCGGTGGAAACGGCCCGCTCCTCCCGCCTGCGGACACATCTCCGGGCGAGAGCAGTGGATCCGGAGCTGGTCAGCGTCGACCGCGACCCTGCCGTCGGCGGATATCGAGTCAGTGACCCCGACAGATACCTCGGCCGGGTCGAACGCCAGGTCAAGGTCAGCGGCCCCCGCCAGCACATCCGGTTTCGAACGCCGCCAGCTCCTCCGGGCTCGCCAACTCTCGCCGTTCACGCAGATCCCGCACCGCTGCCAGGCTCAACCCGACACCCTCACCTTCAGCTCAGACCGCAGAACCTCGGACCGGCCGAATCTACTTCAGAAATCCCGAGATCTGATCAAAATTCGAAAACCGGCTCAGGACAAACGAAACCCCCAGCTCCCAGGCCAGACACTCAAGCCGAGGACAGAGGAAACTCAGGGGTTATCTCTTAGTGGGACGGCGTTGTCGTGTGCGGCGCGAGCGCGGGCGATAGTGGCACGGTGTCGTTCGGCCCACTCGGTGAGGCCGAGTAGGTGGTCGTACAGTTCGCGGGCCATGTCGGTGGCAATGTATTCGACTTTGGGTGGCACGGTGGGGTACACGGTGCGCACCAGCAGGCCGTCCCGCTCCAGGTTGCGCAGGGTCAGCGTCAGCATCCGTCGGCTGATGCCTTTGATCGCGCGCTCCAGCTCGGTGAAACGCACTGGTCCGCGAGTCGCCTCCATCAGGATGCCGATGCTCCACTTGCCACTCACCCGGCCGAGGACGTCGAGGACTGTGCACACCTCCCCGCCATTGACCTGGTCGGAAACACAGGTGTTCCGCAGTGACATGAATGTGCCTTCTTCCACGGGGGCTAAGAATCGTGAAGCATGATCACCGTAACAACTCGTGCAGCTATGGAGGTCAGAGCCTTATGCCACTCACGTTCGACGATTCGACGCGGGAGTTGCTCGACGGTACGAACTTCGCCACGGTGGCGACTTTGAATCCCGACGGCGACCCGCAGACTTCGGTGGTGTGGATCCTGCGCGAGGGCGACACGGTGGTGTTCCCCAGCACCACCGACCGGCAGAAGGTCCGCAACCTCACCCGCGATGCGCGGATCAGCCTGACCGTCCTCGACACCATGAACCCGTACCGCACGGTGGAGATCCGCGGCACCGCCGAGCTCGTCGAGGACCGCGACCGTGCCGTCCAGCGTGAGGTCTCGAACAAATACCTGGGAGCGGACTCGCCGCCCGACCCCCAGGGCACGGTACGCGTGATCGTCCGCGTCATCCCGCACAAGGTTCGCGGCTTCTCGAACTGAGACCCCCACACAAGAAGGCATCCACACGCATGCACATGGGGAATGAGGCGAACCGCCGGATGCGCATGGCGACCCAGTTCACCTACGGAAACCCAGACGTCTTGACAGTCGTCGAGACCGATCGGCCCAGCCCGCAGGCCGGCGAGGTCCTGATACAGGTGGCGGCGGCCTCGGTCAACCACGGCGAGACCAAGATACGCGCCGGGCTGATTCCGCAGATCGGCCCGCCGCCGTTCACGCTAGGCTCCGATCTGGCCGGGATCGTCGCCGCAACAGCACCCTGGATGCCAGTCCGGAACTGAAATCACTCGCGAACCACGTCCGCGCGTTTGCCGTCATGATGACCGAACTCGAGGGCCGGGAACTCGAACAATGGATGAGCTGCGCCGATGCCGACGATCAGCCTGCGTTGCACTCGTTCGTCCGTGGTCTGCGTCGCGATCAGGACGCGGTCACCGCGGGTCTGACCATGCGCTGGAACAGCGGGGCGGTCGAAGGGCACGTCAACCGGATCAAGATGCTGAAGCGACAGATGTTCGGCCGGGCCAAGCCCGACCTGCTGAGGAAACGCATCCTGTTGAGTGACTGAGCAACACGGCAATCGATTTCACGAAATCTGGGCCAGATCCAGTTTTCACATGCCGTTGACAGCCGACGGCTGTGTCGTCCATTCCGATTGCGGTTCGAACTACACCTCGTACGTACCGGTGGTCTGCATCACCCTCTCGGCTTACCGTGGAGTAGCGGGGAGTTTCGTTGCGGGCAAGGAGAACCCGATGATCGACATCATCACGTTGCGAGGAACCGGAGAGACACGGGACGCGGACGGAACGCCTGCGGGCACGCTGGCCTCGGTCACCGATCTGCTCTCGAACAGCAGTTTCAGGTTCTTCGAACCGGATTGGCCTGCCTCGGTTGGGCCGGATCCGAGTCTGTGGGGGCCGTCGTTGGACACGGCCGTGCGGCTGGGCACCGCCGCAGGGGTGCAGGCGATCCAGCAATCACCGAATGTCTGTGGGCTGCTGAGTTATTCGCTGGGCGGCATCTGCGCCAGTCAGATCCTCGAGGGGGTGGCGTCGGGACAGTACACCAACACCGACGGCAGCCCACTGGAGATCGCCTTCGCCGTCTTCATCGCCAACCCGCTGCGGAAGGTGGGAGATTCGGTGAACGACCTGTGCCCGTCGACGACGTTCGGACTGCACGGCCAGCACGGGACCTGGCCCACACAGGTGGCGACCCAGGAGTACGCGAATCCGGGCGACATCATCACCGCATCGCCGGCGGATTCGCCGCTACGCCTCATCGACGTGGGAATCTCGCCATTCTCGTTCGTCGAGGGCGCGCGGTTCGGCAATGTGAGCTACCTGATCTTCGCCCAGCTGCTTGAATTCTTGACGCTGAACCCGCTGATCAACCTCGAGCGCTACGCAACTGCGGTCAACGGCGTGATCGGCTACCTCACCCCGTACCCGCAGGGCCAGCACGTGCTGTACTCGGCACAGGATATGCCGGGCACCGACGTGACCTGGACGACCGCGGCGGCGAATTACATCACAGCCGGCTTCGCGTAGAAGCTCAGGACCTGCGCCGCACTGAGGCCTCCACCAAATCCAGTATGGCGTCCAGGTTTTCGTTGGCGTACCCGGGCGACGAGGCCGTCCAGCACCAGGTCGAGATAGCCGACCAGGACGTCGGTCGGCTGCGGCTGTCGCGGCGGCACGGACCCGCAGCACGCAGTCGGTGACCACGAAGAATCGGCCGTTCGTGCTGGCGACTGTGGGTATGCGAATACTCCGATCAGGACTATCGGGTGGGTGGCTGGAAGCCGGCGATGTCGAGTTTCTGTCCGATTGCGGCGATGGCGTCGACAAGGGACCGGCCGCCGAGTTGCGGCCAGCCTTTGCCCTGTTCACCGAGCATCTGGATCCACTCGTCGCGGATGCGGCCATCGGGGTCGCGGGGCAACGGCACCTGTGTCGGCCCCGATGGTGGTGCGAACCCGGGCAGACCCAGGGTCTGGCCGACGGTGGCAACACCGTCGACGAGGGTGTGACCGGCCAGCTGAGGCCAGCCGTTGCCGCCGATGCCCATGAATTGAATCCACAAGTCGGTGATCGGATCCGGCGCGACGACTCCGACGCCGACCTGATTGGCGAAGTCCTCAGGCGAAAAGCCGTCGGCGGAGTTCATATCGCAGTTCCCGAAGGGCGGAGCGCCCTCTGGCAGGCCGCCACCATAACCCTGGCCGTCGGTGTACTGGTGCGCGATCTGGCCGGGCAGGTCAGGGTTGCTGCCGTAGCCGGCGCCGATCATGTTGAGACCGTCCGGGCGCACGGGCCACATGCTGTTGAAATCGGGCAGGTTGGCGTAACCGATGACCCGGCGGGTCGAGCCCAGCCAGTCGGCCAGCCGCCAGTAGGCGCGGTTGATGCCGTCGGATTGGTCCCCACCGGGGCTGCCGCCCGATTCGACATCGATCATGGAGATCATCTTCGGGTGCGGCCCACCCGCTTGGCCGACCATGCTCCTGTGGGTGTCGACGGTGTCGAGCCAGTTCGGTCGCCAGTAGAAGTAGACGATGAAGCAGGCTATTCGCCCGGTGTCGGCGGCTCGGGCAGCCCAGGCATAGTTGGTGGAGAACTTGTGGTCTTGGTAGGTCCCGTCGTTGGAGCGAAACGAGAAGATCTGATACGGGTAAGAGTCGTTGACCGGTACTTGGAACTCGGACACGTCAGCAAAAAGGGAATCGACCATAATCCCCTCCGATGGGTCGACCGGCTCTTGGGCCGGTCCGGATTCGGGTGGTGGCTATCCAATCTTCCGTGGCCGCGCCCGCGACGTCAGGGATAGTGCATTTCTCGTGACCACGTCGTAATCGGCGGTGCCGCAACGAAGCCCGTCGCCGCTTGGCAAATTGCCGCCAGCGCCCGCAACGACGGCATGGAACCTCAGTCGGGTCGTGGTCACCTGCGCACTACTGCACGCTGTCGCGGCGCGCTCGAGGTACCACGATGCGGTGTTGTCGGGCGGGTAGGTCCGTAGCCCGGCGCCGGCACCCGCCGACACTGCTCGGGCGGAATGTTGTGTACATCGACCGCGAAAACCAGCGCCGACGCCTGGCCTCCGGGTGCCAACTGGACCGGACCGGACACGAGCCTGCACAGAAGCGAGATCCAGATGCTGAGATCGTCGCCGGTCCTCAAACCGGGGCGGCTCGCAGATCACTTCTCACGCGAAGGCTATGCGGATACGGTGTATCCGGGCGGAGCGTCACCCAGGAACGCGGGAACACATGGCACACGACGCCACTGTGGTCGGGGTAGAGCTGCCCGAGGCGGTATTCGATCGTCTCCCTGCGGGGCGGGGCCGACCACGATATGGGCATTGGTGCCGATGATCCCGAACGAACTCACTCCGGCCATCGAACCGCATTCGGGCGTCAACCACGGCACGGCCCGGCCCGAAGTGCGAATATCGTGTCCGTTCAACTCGATTCGGGGATTGAGGGTGTCGAAGTGCACCAGCGGCGGGATCATTCGCTCCCGGACCGTCAGCAGGGCCTTCACCAGGCCGACCGCTCCGGACGCCCCTTCCAGATGACCGAAGTTTGTCTTCACCGAGCCGACGTGGAGGGGCCTCGCACCATTGCGGGCGGCGAGCGCCGCCACGATCGCACTCATTTCGATCGGATCGCCCAGCGAGGTTCCCGTGCCATGGGCCTCGACCAGACCGAGATCGGCTGCGCCGCACCCGGCGTCGGCGAGGGCGGCTTCGATCACCCGACGCTGCGCTTCGGCGTTCGGCGCACTGAATCCCGACGTCCGGCCGTCCTGGTTCATCGCGACACCGCGTATCACGCCGAGGATCGAATCGCGGTCACGTTGCGCGTCTGCCAGTCGTTTGAGCACGAGCAGGGAACACCCCTCACCACGCACGAATCCGTTGGCGCGCGCGTCGAAAGTCCGGCACAGGCCGTCCGGTGACAGCGAGCCGGTCCGATCTATCGCGCGGGTGGATCCGGGCGCCAGGATGAGATTGACGCCACCGGCCAATGCGATCTCGACTTCACCGCGCCGCAGCGACTGCACGGCGTGGACGATCGCCACCATCGCGGAGGAGCATGCGGTGTCGAAAGCGACCGCAGGCCCGGTGAATCCGAAGGTGTAGGCGATCCGCCCAGGAGCGAAGCTGTGACCGTTGCCGAGTGCCCAGTGCGCGTCGGCGTACTGCCGGGCCCAGTCGGCGTAGTCCTGACGGCCGGTGATGCCGACAAAGGTACCGACCTGCTCCCCACGCAGCTCGACCGGGTCGATCCTGCTGTCGCACAAGGCTTCCCATGCGACCTCCAGCAGCAGGCGATGCTGCGGGTCGATGGCCTGCGCCGCACGGGGGGTGATGCCGAAGAACTCCGGATCGAAATCGAGAGCGTCGGGGATGAAGCCACCGCGCAGCGGCAGTTGCGCCCACTCGTCCTCGAAGGGCCAGCGGCGGTGCATGGGCATCTCGCCGATCAGGTCGCGACCCTCGAGCAGCGCCGACCAGTAGTCGTCGAGGTTGCCGATCCCGCCCGCGAGCCGCAATCCGGCACCGACGACCGCGATCGGCCCCGTCTCGGAGCGCTGGTCCAGTTCTGCACGCAACCGCTTGATGGTCTCGGTGGCACGGCGCAATGCGGCACCCTGCCGTACGCCAGTATCCGGTTCGTCCATACTGTCTCTCCTGATGTTCATAGGGAGGGCATCAGCTCCCCGTGCACGTGCGCAATTTGGTCTCCCAAGGCGGTGGCGAGCGCTTCGGCCGTACCGTAGGTCCACAGCAGCGTCGGCGAAAGCCGCAGTGCGAAGTTGGATTCGAGTTTGTTGCGCAGTTCCAGGCTCATAAGCGAATCCAGGCCCATCGCTCGCAATGGCGTCTGGGTGTCGAGATCCTCCGGTGCCATTCGCAGTACACCCGCAGCGATTTCGACAACCTTGCCCAGGATCAGGCGGGGCCGTTCGGCTTCGGCGACTTCGGTCAGCGCCGAACGGAACTCGCTGACCGCCATTCGCTTGCCGCCGGTATCGGCCCGGCGCCGCAAGGCTTTCCAGCTGGGCTGCGCGGCGCAGTCGGGATAGGCGTCGAACCATCGGCGCACATCGAAGGACAGGTAGCTGACAACCTGACGATCCTCGGCGAGGAATCCAGCGAGCGCCACCCAAGCCTCGGCCGCTGTGATGCTGTCCATACCGTGAGCGGCCAGCCGGGTTCCTCGATTGTCCTGTGCGGCAGCCAGTCCGATCTCGGCGAATGGTCCCCACTGGATGCTCAGCCCCGGCCGGCCATCGTGGCGACGGGCAACGGCGAGCGCGTCGAGATAGGCGTTCGCGGCGGCGTAGGCCGATTGTCCGGGGTTTCCGATGAGCGCGGCGGCCGAGGAGAACAGGACGAACAGGTCCAGTGGATCGTCCGCGGTCAGCTCGTCCAGGTGGCGCGCACCGTCGATCTTCGGCCGTAGTACGCGTTCCACTTGTCCGGCGGACAGTCCGAGCACGGTGGCGTCGTCGAGGATTCCAGCGGCGTGGAAGATCCCGCGCAATGGCGGTGCTTCGGCCCGAATCGAATCCAATACCACAGCAAGCGATTCCCGATCGGAAACGTCGACACGTCGGCTGACCACCGATGCCCGCTGGTGGAGCGGCAGCTCGAGATCGAAGTCCCGCAGTGGGATCGGCCCGTCGGGGGCGCTGCGCCCGACCAGCACCACGCGTCCGGCACCGTGCATGAGCAACCAGTGTGCGAGGCTGCGTCCCAACGCGCCGTGACCGCCGGTGACGAGATAGGTCCCGTCCGCCCGGAATCGGCCGTCCGGCATAGGTTCGGGAACAATGCGGGATACCGTCGCCGGACGGCTGAGTACGAACTTGCCGATGTGATCTCCACGGGCCATTCGCCGCAGCACCTCCGGTGCCTCGGCTAGGTCGTGCACCGAGGTGGGCAGCGGCGTGAGGCCGCCGTCCAGGATCAGCTGCCAGGCTTCGCGCAAAGCCGCCGCGAACCGATCCGGGCGGCGAATCATCATTCCGGCCAGATCGACTGCCAGAAAGCCGATTCCCTTGGTGAAGGCCCGCGAACCCAGCCACCGATTCGCGTAGATGTCCTTCTTTCCCACTTCGAGGAAGCGGCCGTCCTCGGCGAGCAGCTGGAGACCCAGATCGATGGCGACCCCGGACAGGGAGTTGAGCACGACGTCGACACCCCGCCCGCCGGTCGCGGCCCGAACCTCATCGGCCCAGGTCAGTCCGCGGGAATCGAAGACGTGATCGATGCCATGCACGCGGCGCAGGTAGTCGCGACGTTCAGCCGAACCGGCGGTGGCGAGCACTCGTGCGCCGAGGCGGCGCGCGATCCCGATGGCGGCGAGCCCCAATCCACCCGTCCCGGAATGGATGAGCACCGTCTCGCCTGGAGCTACCCGCCCCAGCGTCGCCAGTGCATACCAGGCCGTGGTCGTCACCATCGGCAGCGCCGCCGCGTTCTCGACCGTCATCTCGGCCGGGATCGGCGCGGTGTGGTCGGCACGAACTGTGAGATGTGAGCCGATCGCACCGAATCCGCACGCGATCACTCGATCGCCGACGGCCCGGTTCGTCACCCCTGGGCCTACCCGGCGGACCACACCCGCTCCTTCGACACCGAACTCCCCCGCCCCGGCCGAGCTGTCCGGATAGGTGCCCGCCGCCTTCATCACGTCGATGAAATTCACTGCCGCCGCATCGATTTCGACTAGCACCTCGCCCGGACCAGGTGGACGCACCGACAGCGGCACGAAGCGCAGACCGTCCCAATGCCGCCCGGTGGCTGACTGCAACCGGAAGGGACAGTGCTGTGCGCGCCATGGACGCAGCCCCGCACTGCCATTGATTTCGCCCTGTTCCAGCCGTCCGATGTAACGACGCCCGGCGCGCAGCACCACCTGATCTTCGCCGGGCGCGGCCAAGAGTTCGGCCGCGCAGTCGTCGATCTCGTGCACACCTGCGATATCGACGACCGTGGCGGACAGTTCAGGGTGTTCGCGCCGCAGGACACGGACGAAGCCCCAGAACATCGCGCTCCCCGGATCCGGGCGATCATCCGGTGTGGCCGATTGGGCGTGCACCGTCATGACGACCAGCCGCAGCGGCGTCGACCCGGTGCTCGTGCCCGCGCGCACTACATCCGCGAGGGCCACGAGCCGATCTCTCTGGGCATCGAGATCACCTGCGGAAACGCAATATACGAGCACGCCGCCCGCGTGGACAGAGCCGCCGGTGTGCACCCGCGCACCGCGCCGACGCAGCGCTTCGGCCAAGGCCGCATGCCAGGTCGCATCACCGTCCAGCACGACGACATCAGCACCGGTCCCGCATGAACCGTCAGCCTCCAAACCAGTCGCCCTCGAGCCGTCGGCCTCGGCCGCACGCAGCACGAACCGAAACTCCCGGTCGAATCGGCGAATCGGCGTGTCGCTGTCGTCGATCGCGGCCAGTTCGAGCCCGCGAATCGTGGCGAGCGGGGTGCGCCGTTCGTCGAACAGATGGATGTCTGCGGAGGTGTCGGAGCGCCGGACCGCGTATACCCGTGCGGTGTCGATGAACTCGTCCGGTTCGGCGTACAGGCGCAGCTCCTCGACCGCCACCGGTACAACGGTGCGTGTGTCGTCGAACAAGGCCAAGGCCGCTTGCATCGCGCTGTCGATCAGCGCCGTGTGCAGCTCGCCCCGATACAACTGTGCCCGACACTGCTCGCCGAGTTCGATCGTGGCGACGACACCACCGTCGACGGGCTGAATCGTCCGTACTCCTTGGAACTCGGGGCCGTAGTTCAGTCCGCGGCGCGCGCACAGCCGGTAGAAGTCCGCGCCGGAGACGGCTGCCCCGGGCACTGCCTCACCGGACACCGCTGCCTCGGGCTGGGTATCGCCGGGCAGCTCTGGCATGTCCACGGGTTCGACGGTGTGCATCACCTGGCCTCGTGCGTGGGTGGTCCAGCTCTCGGCCGTCTCGGCGAGTGACCGGAGTTCGAAACTCGCTCCGCCGGCAATGTCCTCGCGCAGCGCCACGTCGAGGCGCACCGGCGCCGCCGGCAAAGCCAGCGCATCGGTGAACCGGACGACCCGCAGCGCCGCGGGCTGCTGCCCGTATCGGGTCCGAGCGACCGCTATCACGAACGCCATCATCATGGCGGCGGGCACGACGACCGCATCACCGACGCGATGGTCATCGAGCCAGCTGGCGTGGTTGAGCGCTATCGAGGTATTCGCGTGCCACGCACCGATTTCCACGACACTGGGGTACACGGGAACGCGCAGTCCACCCGCTTGCGGCCCGCCGGATTCGGCGGCAGGCAACCAGAACGAGCTGCGCTGCATGGGATACGGCGGCAATGTGACCGAGGCTGTGCCCGAAATGTCGGCGAAGGGATGCAATCCGCTGAGGTAGGCGCGGGCGCGACTGCGCTGCATCTCGGCGAGCGGGTCGCGGTCACGGTACAGCGACGGCACTACCACCGGCGGGTTCGACCGGGTGGCGGCCAGTTGTTCGATGGCCGGGGTCAGCACTGGGTGCGGGCTGATCTCGATCACATGGGTTACGCCCGAGTCGAATGCCGACGCCATGGTGTCGGCGAACAATACAGGGCAGCAGATGTTCTCGACCCAGTAATCACCACCGAGCTCGCCGGGTTCGCACAGCCGCCCGGTCACCGTGGAGCGCATCTCGACCGAACCCGGGCCGGACGTCACCCCGGAGAGCGCCGCCGACAGTGCGGGACGCAACCGGTTCATGTGCGGACCGTGTGAGGCGTAGTCGACCGCGACTATGCGGCAGAACACACCGTCGGCTGACAGGATCTCGTGCAATGCCTCGATCGAATCGGTGTCCCCGGCCAGCACGCACGAGGTCGGGCCGTTGTGCACGGCGAGTGTCACCGAGTCCTCGAAACCGTCTATCCACGAGGGTATTTCGTTGCTTGCGAGTTCTACCGCCAACATCCGGCCGCTTCCCGCCACCGCCCGCAACGCGGCGCTTCGGCGCGCCACTATGAGCGCACCGTCCGTGAGACCCAGTGCACCGGCCAGGGTGGCCGCGGCGATCTCGCCTTGGCTGTGACCGATGACGAGATCAGCAACGATGCCCATGCTGCGCCACATGGCGGCGATACCGAGTGAGAGCGCCCACAGCACCGGCTGTACCTGATCGACGTGGTCGAGCCAATCCGGTCCGGCCGCACCGGCAATGACCGCGAGGGGATCCCAGTCCACGTGCGGTGCGAGCGCGGCGGCGCATTCGTCCACCATCGCGGTGAAAGCCGGGTCGGTGCCGTACAGCGCCGCGCCGACGCCGTGCCATTGCGCGCCTTGCCCTGGGAAGACGAATGCCACGCGACCGGCTTCGCGTATCCGTCCGGCGAGGACCGCGGGCTGTTCGGCGGTGGCGCTGGTGGCGTGCTTCCGCAGCTCCGCCGTCACTCGGCCGGGTTCGGTACCGATCACTGCGATGCGCCGGGGTAGTTGATGGGCCCGCCGGGCAAGGGCCGTGGCCACCGGTCCCACCGCACTGGGGTCGGCATCCAGTAGGTCGGCGATGTCGTGGCAGCGCTGACGCAGCGCGTCGTCGGTGTGCGCGGAGATGGGCACGAAACCGAGCTCAGAACTGGAAATACGGTCCACTGTCGCGCATTTCGCGATCGATCCCGCTGTCGGGGATGCGGTGCGGTGCGGTGTGAGTTCGGCCCGACTCAATACGGCGTGGGCATTGGTCCCGCCCCAGCCGAAGGAGTTGACGCCGAGAAAGACCGGCCCGGCCTCGGGCAGGGCCATCCGCTCGCGCACTACCGCCACATTCAGTGCATCGAAGGCGATCTCGGGATTGAGCTCCCGTGCGTGCAGGCTCGGTGGAATCGCCCCGCGCTCCAGGCACAGCACGCCTTTGATCAGCCCTGCGATACCGGCAGCCGCTTCCAGGTGTCCGATATTTGTCTTGATCGATCCGATCGGTAGCGGACCGACGGCCGATCCGCGTGGCCGCGCCAGTATCTCGCCGATCGCCCTGGCTTCGATGGGATCCCCCCGGCCCGTTCCGGTTCCGTGCGCTTCGACATACGCCAGCCGATCGAGATCGAGTCCCACGTTGTGGTAGGCCCGGTGCAGCAGGTCCCGCTGTCCCGCGTCATTCGGCGTGACCAGGCTTTCGCCACCGCCGTCATTGTTCACCACGGTGGCTGTGATGAGCGCCCGTACCCTGTCACCATCGCGCACCGCCGCGCGCAACGGCTTGAGATACACCGCCGCCACGCCTTCGCCACGCACGAACCCATCCGCACCCGCACCGAACGCAGCACAGCGGCCGACGGAAGACAGCGCCCCGAAATGCGTGAGTCCGATCGAAATATCCGGAGCCAGAATGAGATTCACGCCGCCGACTACGGCCGATTCGATGTCGCCGGTGCGAATGGCCCGTACCGCGAGGTCGAGAGCCACCAGCGCCGACGAACACCCGGTCTCGACAACGAGGCTGGGCCCGGTGAGCCCGAGCCGATACGACAGGCGCGCGGCGATCACATCGAGTGCGGTACCGACCAGGCTGTGTTGGGTGGCGGCGATTCCCCGTTGCTTGCGCAGTGTCTCGTAGTCGTGCCAGGACGCCCCGATGTAGACGCCGGTGCGTGTGCCGCGCAGGGTATGTCCCGGTATACCCGCGTCCTCCAATGCGCGCCACGCGGTTTCGAGCATGAGCCGCTGCTGTGGATCGATGTCTCTGGCCTCGCGCGGGGAGATACCGAACAGTGCGGCGTCGAACTCGTCGATCCCGTCGAGGAATCCGCCCATCGCCGGCACGCGCTTGGCGCCGTCCAGGGGTGTGTCCACGTCCCAGCGCTGGGCAGGTACCGAACGTATCGCCGTACCACCGGAGATCAGGAGGTCCCAGAGAGCGTCGAGGTCGTCGGCGCCGGGGAATCTGCCCGCCATACCGACGATCGCGATGGGTTCGTTCATGGATTTCTTCCCGGCTCCGGCCCGAATCCGGCGACGATCGCCGCCGTGAGCTGCTGCGGGTCGGTGATGGGAGACCAATGGCCGGAGTCGATTTCGGTGAATGCCAAGTGATCGGCCGTGCCCTCGATCGCGCGTGTCTGTACCGCCGCGCCGATATAGGGGTCGCGCGAGCCGTAGATCACGTGGATGTCCGGCACCATGAGCCGGTTGTAGGTCGGCGCGCTGAGCCGTGCGAAGACATTGGCGCGATACCGATTCAGCGAGGCGAGGCCGTCGACAGGCGGAACATGCGGTGGCGGAGCGCCTTCGAACTGGATGAACCCATCCATCATGGCTCCCGTGATGCCACTGTCCCACAGGAGGTCGGTGACGACCGGTACATCCCACAGTGCGATGTACGCCGAGCGCGCGGCTTGGTCGAGAACCGCGGGCACGTCGGCGGGATCGTTCACGGTGCGGCGGATCCACCGTCCCCACAGGTCGAGGTTCAATCCGGATACGGCCGTGAAATCCAGTAGTTTCGTGGCTATCTCAGTGGTGGCGGCAGCTTCCCAGCCCTCAGCTGCTCCCCAGTCCCAGCCGACCAAGTGCACCTGTTGCCCGGCTGCGGTGGCGTCGATGACCGCGGCGATATCGCCGGCCAGGACCGGCAGCGCGTAATCCTGTTGCCCCGGTGGGTGATCGCTCTCGCCATTGCCGCGGGTGTCATAGGTGACGACGTGATAGTCCGTTGCGAGGCGCGCGACGACCTGGTCCCATGCCCGAGCCGTGGACATATAGCCGTGAACCAGCATGACGGTCGGGTCGCCGGAGTGACCATACTCGTGCACCCGCAGTCGGACACCGCCGCCACCGATCGCCCAGCTGTCGGTCGAGGCGGGCACCGGGAGCAGCACAGGATCCGTTGTCGGGGCAATGGATTTCGTCGCTGACGCGACGGCATCCGCCGGTGGAACAGCGGAATCCGCTGACGCCACACCATCGTTCATTCCTAGCGTCGCGACCGACGCCAGCATCCAGGTCACCATCAGCGGGACCGCGCGGTTCATGCGACCCGTCCTCCGGCGAGAAAGCCGCGCTCCCACGTGGTCAGCGGCGGCTTACCCGGCGCGGGCCGCCGTGGTCCCAGCAGTGCTCCGGTGACTACCGCGGGGTGTCCCATCGCCAGTGCGGGGCGTGCCAGGAACATGACCTCCGACACAATGGCCGCCACCGCCGGCCGCGACGACGCCGCCTGGAACACGCGGTCGCCGTAGCGCAGCTGCCAGCGATCCAGCGCTGTCGGTCTGCCGCCCTCGGTGTCCCGGAACTGGAGGTCCTGGCTGGTCGCCATCTGCCAGGGATCCCGCGCCGCACGACAGATCGATCGTTGTATCCGGTCGGCGGCGGTGGGATCGACACCGCGCGCGCCGAACGCCGCACGCAGCACATTCGCGCTTCGGGCCGCCACCGAGAGTCCCTGGCCGTATACGGGGTTCGTCGCCGTGGCGGCATCTCCGGCGACCACGAATCCGCAGGGCCACGCGCGCACCCGGTCGAATCGGTACCGTCGATTGGCCGTGCTGCGGGAACGCATTGTGCCGCTCAGCGGTTCGGCTTCCGCGAGGACCTCGCCGATAAGTGGGTCCGGCACGCGATGGCGAGCGAACTCGAGGAATTCGTCATCACCGCCGGGCATACTCATCCCCCGGGTTCCGCCGACCGCCACGATCCACCGCCCGTCCTCCACGGGCAGCAAGTTGGCATTGCCGCTGGGGTTCCCGGACCGGCCGTCCGCCTGGATCAGGATCAGCGGAAAACCCGATTCGGCCCCCGGGATCGCGCGATACACCCGGGTGGCGTACGCGTGCCCGGAGTCGACGATCTGCGCCGGGGGTACGGCGATTCCCAGGTGGTCGAGCCATTGCCCAGCCTGGGATCCGCGACCGGTGGCATCGATCACCAGATCAGCCTCGAGCAGCTCGGTGGTGCCGGTACGCAGCTCGCGCACCCGCACCCCACGTATGGCGGTGCCGTCGCCGAGCAAGCTCACCGGCTCGCACTCCGACCGGAAGGTCACCCCGCCCCGCTCTCGAATCATCTCGCGTACCACGTGATCGAGAAGTTGCCTGGAGCAGCCGATACCGAAGCGGTCGGTGGCACGGCGGTCCAGCCAGGCACCGACACTCGGGCGGAAGAGCAGATCGGCGCCGACACCGATACGTTTGGCTCCCGCCGCGAGCAGCCGGTCGGTGGTGCCGGGCAGCAACCGCTCGAGTCCGAGCACACCACCTGGTGCCAGGAAGTGCGGATGGCGAGCCTGGGGCTGCCCGCGCCGCAGCTGCGGCCCATCGGGGAATGCATCGCGCTCGACCACAGTGATCTCGCCCGTGTACGGGCTCGCGGCGGCGGCGGCGAGCAGTCCGGCGAAACCGCCACCGAGTACCAGCACCGAACTCATGCCCGGCCCTCCCGGTCACGGGGAGTCAATCGCACCGCGCCACACCACAATAAGGACCGCTCGAGCCGCGGACCCGGCGCGATTTCAGGTAGCAGAGCCGTCACGCGCAATGGCAGCGGTGAACGATTCCAGTCTGCGGCGGCTCGGAAAGTCGAGCGGGCCGTCTCGACCGACCAGCCTCGGAAGAAGTCGAGGGTAGACGCGAACGTCCATCGGGCCGAGCCCAATTCGCGGCCCATGGTGAGATTGACCATCCGCAGCATGGCAGGCGACCAGTGATCCATTACCCACCAATGCATGCCGTCCGCCCGCAGCTGATCGCTCAAGATCCGGACCTGGTGTGCCTCGAGATAGGGCAGCACTCCTTCGGTGATGACCAGCGGCGCGCGGGCTCCCTCGCACGCCTCGGCGAGGAATTCCGCGGTCGCGACGCCGTCGGTGATGTCGACGGGTCGGGCGATCCGCTCACACCGCGCCTGCCGACCCGCGAGCCGCGCTCGCTTGTAGGCGACCGAGTCCGGCAGATCCGCTTCATACCAGCGGATTTCGCCCGGAAGTTCGAGCCGGAAGGGACGGGTGTCCAGGCCCGCCGCCAGATTGATCACGCGGTCACAGCCCCGGTTCAGCGCGTCGAGGATCAGATCGTCGATAAGTCTGGTGCGGACTACCGTCGGCCAATGATCGCGGGCGCCGCGCGGCAGCATCCCTGACGCGGCGAGTGTCGTACCCTGCTCGCCGGCCAGCACAGCGGCGAGTTCGTCGTGGAACAGTGCGTCCGGCCGCTCCGATTCGAGTGCGCGATAGACCGCGACCCAGCGCGCGGTGTCGGAGACGTGCCCGATTGCCGGTGGTGTCATGATGTCTCCCGTTGCCCTGTCTGCTGCTCGGCCGCCGCGCACGTGCTGAAGGCGTAGTCCGCCAGTGGGAATCTGCGCATCCGCCACCAGGCTTCGATGCTGGTCGAGGGCCGGAAGAGCGGCACATCGCCGTGCTGATCGAAGTAGAAGCTGCGGGCGGCCTCGCAGTTCGAGTTGTAGAAGATGGAGGCCGCCTGGCGGGCAATCATTTCCTCGGCGAAGCGGGCGTAGGGTTCGGCCTTCACCGCGACCCGAGTGGCTCCGCGCCGCTGGGCCTCGATGATGCATCGGACGGCGTGTGCGACCGCGTTCTCGATGGTCATGAAGAACGAGCCGGTCATCGAGTACGGGCCGTGAATGATGAAGGCGTTCGGGCACGGTGGCAGGGTGACGCCCTCGTAGCAGACATTGCGATTGTCGTGCAGATAGTCGCCCAGATCCACGCCGACCGTTCCGGTGATCGGGTAGCGAGGCAGACTGGTGCGCTCGAACACCTCGAAACCCGTTGCCATGATGAGGGTGTCGATCTCATGGTGCTGTCCGTCGGCCGTGGTGACGCCGGTCGCGGTGGCGGACTCGATGTTCTCGGAGATCAGGCGGACATTGTCCCGGGCGAATGTCTTGTAATACCGGTTGGACAGCGTCAGGAATTTGCAGCCGAACCGGTAGCGCGGCGAAAGCCGCTCTCGAAGGGCCGGATCGGGCACCTGGGCGCGCAGGGACCTGCCCGCTGCCCACTCCAGGGCTGTCACGGTGAACGGCAGTTTGAACCGAAAGACACCGTTGTACAGCACCTCCAGCCACACGAGCACGATCCAGCGTGGCACGCTCAGTAGTCCCGGAAGCAGTCGGAACGCCATGCGCAGCAATCGCGGAATGCGGAAGTCCGGTTTCGGGATCACCCAGATCGGCGTGCGCTGGAAGACCGTGAGTCGCTCGGCCCGCTCGGCGACCTCGGGAATGATCTGCACTGCCGAGGATCCAGTGCCGATCACCCCAACCCGGCCCATCAGCGGCGTCGTGTTATCCCAACGGGCACTGTGGATCACCGTGCCAGCGAAACTGTTCAGCCCGGTGATGTCGGGCATCTTGGGGCGGCCGAATGCACCGTAGGCATTGATCACAAAGCGGGCGCGCAGTCGGCCTCGGCCGGTCTGTAGGTTCCACTGATCACGCTCGTCGTCGAACCGCATTCCGGTCACCTCGATGCCGAGCCGCAAATGCTCACGCACGCCATACTTTTCTACGCAGTGCGCCGCATACGTCTGCAGCTCGTGACCCTTTGCGTAGGCGTACCGCCAGTCCGGATTCGGTTCGAAGGAGAAGCAGTACCCCCAGATCGGGATATCCACTCCGACATCGGGATAGGTGTTGTCCCGCCAGATACCGCCCACATCGTCGGCCTTGTCGAGCACGACGAAGTCGTGGATTCCAGCCTGTCGCAATCGGATCGCCGCACAGATCCCGGAAAATCCGGCACCCACCACGATGACCTCGAAGTCGGTTCGGTTTGCCGGAATCACGGTCGCCGCCCGATACCACGCAGCAGGCCCCGTACACCCCGTGCGGGCACCCCCTCAGGCTTGGCCGCCGCCGCGGCAGGCCGGCCACCGGTCATGATATGGCTGGTGAAGGTGTCGACGAACAGATCTGCGGTATCGAAGTCGTTGCGCGCCATCAGTTCCGCCATCACGCCGCTGATCAGCTCCGGCGAGGCGAACTCGGCCAGCCGACCCACTACCGCCGGATTAAGGAAGGGCGCGGTGCTGGCGACGACCGCGGGATCGATGGCGGACAGCATGGCCAGCGAGGCGTCACTGCGGCCGTCGAGCAGTCCGGCGCTCAGCGCGCGGCCCAGGATTCGAGGCGGCAGCACACGGATGGCCAACGGCAGCCCGAACCGCAGCGGAACACGCTGGGCCAGTGCCGAATAGCGTCGGTACTCGCGCGGATAGCGGGTGTGCAGCACCCGCAGGATCTCCTCGCACAGCACCGCCAGCCGCTCACCCCCCAGGGAACTCAGGTATTCGATGCGCGTGCTGGGTACATGCAGCGCGGCGGCCAGCTTCTCCAGCTGATCGCGGGTCATTTTCTCGCTCATCGCCGCCTCCTCAGCAGCACCGCGCGTAGCACGAATCGCAGTGCTCGCGGCTCGCGGGCGAGATTGTCCGACAGTTCGGCCTCGGCCAGCGCGCGATCACGCCGGGGCGCGTCGTCGATCAAGGCGAGCAGGTCGGCACACTGGTCATCGGACATCAACTCGACGGCGGCCAGACCCGTACCGAGGGCCTGCTCGAGTTTTTGTCGCCCGGCAATCGGGTCGGTCATCGTGGCAGCGTTCCTTGTTCGTCGGTTACTTGTCGGGTCAGACTCCGCGCCAGCCTCGCGGCGTGTGCGGCGGCCCGCCTGCCCAGCGCAGTGCCTGGGCGCGGCGATTTGCCCAGGTCCGGAAGGATCTTCCGCAGCAGCGGTTCGGGCAGTCCGCGCCGCCGCCATTCCCGGGGATAGCCGATCGATACTTCCTCGAATCGCACACCGTCGAAGTGATCAGTGCGGCGAATGTGCAAGTGCCCGTACACGACACAGCGCACGTTGTACCGGCGATGCCAGTCGGCGGTCAGCTCGGTGCCGCACCATAGGGCGAACTCCGACCGGAACAACCGATCGACCGGCCGGCGCAGCAGCGGGAAGTGGTTGATCAGGATGAGCGGCACCTCCGGATCGAGCGCGTCGAGCCGGGCGCGGGTGTACTCGACGCGCTCGCGGCACCAGTCCTCCCGGGAGGCATACGGGTCGCAGGCGAGCAGATGCTCGTCGGTGGCGACCGCCCCACGGGCCTCGGCGAGCGCGAGCCCTTCCTGTTTCGTGTGCGTCCCCGGCGGCAGGAAGCTGTAGTCGTAGAGCAGGAACATCGGCACCAGTACCGCCGGGCCGCCCTCCCCCTCCCACGTCGGGTAGGGATCTTCGGGCGTGAGGATATCCATGGCCCGGCACACGTCGACCAGATGCCGGTAACATCCCTCACCGCGGCGGTGCAGCGGATCTCGCGCGGTGGTCCACAATTCGTGATTGCCGGGCACCCAGATCACCTTTGCGAACCGTTCGCGCAGCGACCCGAGCGCCCAGCGGATCGCGTCGGTCTTCTCCGCCACATCGCCGGCGACGATCAACCAGTCGTCGGGGGAATCGGGCCGGATCGCTTCGACCACTTCCCGATTCCCCGTATGACTGATGTGCAGGTCGCTCACTGCGAGCAACCGGGTCACGAAACCGCCTCTGGGGTAGCCGATCCGCCCAGCCTGCCGACCGCGAAGGAGAGCCGGGCGAGCAGTTCGCCGGGCATCTCCACCTCGCCGTGGATCGCGGCCAGGCGATCCAGCAGCATTTCCACCTCGGCCACGATCGGATCCGCCAGTTCCGCATCCTGCGGCGTCACCTGGTCGAGCACGTGGCGGGCCAGCAGGTTCACCGTGGGGTATTGGAAAATAACCGAATTGGCCAGTTTCACGCCGGTGATCGCTCGCAGGTGCGCGCCGAGTTCGATGGAGCTGAGCGAGTCGACACCCATCTCGGTGAACTCGCGGTCCGAGAGCACCGCGTCGGGCGAGTTGTAGCCCAATACCATGGAGATCGGGGTCTTGAGCAGGTCCACGATAACCTCATGCTGCTCGGTCGGGCTCAGGCCCGCGAGCCGCTTGGCCAGTTGCGAGGAGTCCCCCATCTGCTGGGTGGCTCGCGGCCGGGTGTGCAGCAGCGCCCGAAAGAACGGCGGCAGTTCGGTCACCTGGGCGGCCACCCGCAGCAGCGACAGATCCATGCCGACAGGTAGCACGTACGGGCGTCCGGTCCGCAGGGCGGCGTCGAACAGATCCAGCGCCTCCTTGGTCGGCATCGGCGTCACACCCATGCGGGTCAGGCGCGCGCGGTCCTTCTCGTCCATGCCACCGGTATTGGAAGTGTCCTCGGCCCACCAGCCCCAGGCCATCGAGGTGGCAGCCAGACCCCGGTGGTAGCGGTGCCGGGCCAGGCTGTCGACGAAGACATTGGCGGCTCCGTAGTTGGCCTGCCCCGCACTACCGAATGTGCCTGCCGCGGAGGAGAACAGCACGAATATCGACAGATCCAGATGCTGGGTCAGCTCATGCAGATGCCACGCGCCGTACGCCTTGGCCGGCAGCACCACATCCAGGTGCTCGGGGGTGAGCGCCGCGAATGTGGCGTCGGCCAGCGATGCGGCCAGATGCACGACGCCGCCGAGCGGGTGCTGCGCCGGTATCGAATCGAGCACGCCCGCCAGCGCGTCCCGGTCACCGACGTCGCAGGCGGCCACCGTGACCTGTGCGCCTGCGGCAGCCAGTTCCGCGATCAGCTCATCGACGCCTGCGGCCTGGCGGCCGCTGCGGCTGGTCAGCAGCAGATGCTTGGCGCCGTAGGCGTTCACGAGGTGGCGCGCGATGATGGCACCGATGGTGCCGGTACCACCGGTGATCAGGATCGTGGACTCCGGGTCGAAAGTCGGCGGCCAGGTGAGCACCACCTTGCCGGTATGGCGTGCCTCCGACAGTAGGCGCAGGGCGGCCGATGCCTGGCGGACATCGAATCGGTGCAAGGGCAGCGGTGCCAGGCCGCCATCCGCGAACAGTTCCGCAAGTTCGGCGAGCAGCCCACCGAGCATGTCTGCGCCGAGCGCGCCGAGTTCGAACGTCGTATAGCTCGCGTCGTGATCGGCGCGCACCTGATCGGCGTCGCGCACCACGTCCCGGGCGATCTCCACGAACCGGCCGCCGGGGACCAGCAGGCCCAGCGAGCTGTCGGTGAAAGTGTCCGGCAGCAGATTCAGCACGATATCGGCAGGCAGGTCCGCGAACCGGGCGGCGAATTCCGTGGACCGGGAGTCGGCCAGGTGATCCTCGGTGAAACCCATGCCGCGCAGAGCGTCCCATTTGCCGCGGGCCGCCGTGGCCAGTACCTCCAGGCCCAGCCGGCGAGCCAGGTTCACTGCCGCGGTGCCGACACCGCCGGTGGCGGCGTGCACGAGCACCCGCTCACCTGGCTGGGCCGCGGCGACCTCGCGCAGTGCGTAGAGCGCAGTCAAATAGGCCACCGGTGCGGCGGCGGCCTGAGCGTACGACCATGCCGTTGGGACCGCGGCGAGCAATCGCCGATCGGTCACGGTGCGCGCGGCGATCTCGTCGAACAGGCCGAACACGCGGTCACCGGGCGCGAGGCCGGTCACGTCGGCAGCGGTGGCGACCACGATGCCCGCCGCCTCGTGCACCAGCCGGGACGGAGTTCCCGAGGTGGCGGCCAACCCCGTGAGCGCTACCGGGAACGACATTCCGGCGGCGCACAGGGCTACCGACACCGTGCCGGGCGGCAGCAGTACGTCGAGCTCCGCGCTCGCCTCGGTCAGGGTGACGTCGTCGAGGTTGCCCGATGCTGGGATGTCGAGTCGCCACGGTCCGGCCAATCGGGCACCGATAGCGGCCGCGCTGTCCAGACCCGAACGCAGGCGGCGGCCGAAGAATTCGCCACGGCGCAAAGCCAATTCGGATTCGTCCAGTTGCACCGCGGTGCTGAGCTGATCGAGGCCGATATCGTCCTCGTCCAGATCGATCTGCTGGATCCGGTCTTGGAACTCCGATTGCGCGCTGCGCACCAGCGCCCATACCGTCGCACCGACCAGATCGGACACGTCCTCGGCCGGGTCGACCGCCTGTACACCGCAGGTGAGCACCACCAGCTTCGTCTCGGCGAATCGCTCATCGGCGAACCAGCCCTGCAGCTGGGTGAGCATGCGGGCCAGTTCATCCCGGACCGCCGCGGTCACGTGCGCGCCCGGCTCACCACCGGCGGAGGCCGCCAACCGCGGCAGCAGCACGACCTTGGGAACCTCGGCCCCGCCCGTGATCGCCGCGCTCAGGGCGTCGAGATCGGGGTAGGTCGCCAATACGGCATCGGCGGCCACCCCGGACGGCTCGCCACCGACCACCACCCACTCGCCTGGCCGTGCCGAATACCGCACGCGCGGTGCGGGAACGGCCAGCCAGTCCACACCGAAGAGCGAGTCCTGACGACCCGACAGACCGCGAGTCGCCAGCTTGCCCATGGAGATCGACCGCACCTGCAGGGTGCCGATCGCGACCACCCGCCCGGTGCTGTCAGCCAGCACCCAGCGCAGGCGATCGTTTCCGGCGGGAGTCAGCTTCACCCGCAGCACCTTCGCGCCCACGGCCCGCAATTCGACCCGCTCCCAAGCGAAGGGCAGCCGGATCGCGCCGGCCTCCGAAGGCATCAGCGCGGCTGCGGCGGCGCCACACTGCATGGCGGCGTCCAGCAGGGCAGGATGCAGACCGTACTTATCGGCGTCAGACACCGAATCCGGCAGTGCGACTTCGGCAAACACGTCCTCGCCGCGCTTCCACACCGCCTTCATGCCCTGGAATACCGGACCATACTGGTAGCCGAGTGCGGCCAGCGTGATGTACGCGTTCTCGGGCTCCATGCCCTGTTCCGCACCCACCGGCGGCCACAATTCGAGGCCCTGGATATCGGCATCGTCGGATTTCGAGGCGGCGGTGAGGAATCCGTCGGCGTGCAGACTCCACTGGCTCGCGCCCGGGGCTTCGTCCTTGACCTCCGGCCGCGAGTAGATGGCCACCTTCCGCCGGCCGTCCCGTTCGGGTTCACCGACCACCACCTGCAGGTGAATGGCCCCGTCCGCGGGCAGGGTGACCGGGGTGTACATGGTCAGCTTCTCCACCCGCGGGCTGCCGAGCTTGTCACCGGCGTGCAGCGCCAGTTCCAGCAGCATCGTGCCGGGGACCAGCACATTGCCGTGCAGGGCGTGATCGGCCAGCCAGGGATGGGTCGCGATCGCCAGCCGGGTGCTGAACTGGTAGCGGTCGGCCCCCGGCAGTTCGGAGATCGCGCCGAGCAGGGGATGTCCCGCTTCGGCAAGGCCGAGGCCGCTGGGCTTACCGCCGCCGGAGCCGGAAACACTTGCCAGCCAGTACTTCTGGCGCTGGAAGGCGTAGGTGGGCAGCGGTACCCGCTGCGCGGTCCCGCGCGGATACAGCGTCGACCAGTCCGGCGAGACACCCTGCACGTGTGCTTCGGCGATCGCGGTCAGGAAGCGGCGGATACCCGCGTCCTCGCGTTTGAGCGAGCCGACGACCAGGCACGAGTCGGCAAAAGCCCCGAACTGTTCGAGGGATTCGTGCATGGACGAGGTGAGTACCGGGTTCACGCTCATTTCGAGGAAGGCGTTGTAGCCGGATTGAACGGCGGCCTGGAAGCCCGCCTCGAAGTCGACCGGCTCCCGCAGATTCCGGAACCAGTAGTCCGGACCCAGCTGCTCGCCCGGTAGCACATCACCGGTGACGGTGGAGAAGAACACTACGTCGGTGGCCTGCGGCACGATCGGCGCGACCGCAGCCCGCAGCTCCTCGCGCAGCGGGTCGAGGTGCGGGGTGTGTGCAGCGTAATCCACCGGAATTCTCTTGGCACGCACACTGTTTTGCTCGGCCAGCTCGACGATGGCGGTGACCGAGTCCACGCCCCCCGCGACGACCGTCGTGGACGGCGAGTTGATGGCGGCGATGTACAGATCCTCGAGCCCGACCATCAGTTCACGCACCCGGGCGACCGGGGCATTTATGGAGGCCATACCGCCGGAACCGGGCACGCTGCGCAGCGGCTTGCTGCGCATGGTCACGATCCGGGCGGCATCGGCAAGCGACAGCGCGCCCGCCACGTACGCCGCCGCGACCTCACCCTGCGAGTGCCCGAGCACCGCTGCGGGCTCGACACCGTACGAACGCCACAGTGCCGCAAGGGAAACCATGGTGGCGAACAGTGCGGGCTGGACGACATCGACGCGTTCGATGGACGGTGCACCATCCGTCTGCCGCAGCACATCGGTCAGCGACCAGTCCACGTATTCGGCGAAGGCCTCTTCGCAGTCACGAATCCGTTCGCCGAAGAATGGGGATTCCTCCATCAACTGCGCTGCCATGCCCGCGTATTGGGCGCCCTGACCCGGAAATACGAACACCACTTGGCGGTCCACGGCGTGCCCGCGAATCGGCCCGACCGGCTTGTTCTCGGCAACCTCGGCCAGACCGGCGAGCAGATCGACGCGATTGCTGCCAAGCACCACCGCGCGATGCTCGAAGCTCGCGCGGGTCGTCCCCAGCGCACAGCCCACATCGCGCAGGGTGAACTCCGGGTTGGCCTTGACATGGTCGGCCAGGCGAACGGCCTGATCGATCAGCGCCTCGGCGGTCCGGCCCGAGATCGGCCATACCGCCACGGGCACTACCGATTCCGTGGACACCGGGGCCGACTCGGCGACGATCTCTGGAACCTGCTCGAGAATCACGTGCGCGTTGGTTCCCGCGATACCGAACGAGGACACACCAGCCCGGCGCGGGCGGCCCTGCTCCGGCCACGCGCCGCGTTCGGTCACCAGTTCCACCCCACCGCGCGACCAATCCACCGCCCCCGTGGGTTCGTTCACGTTGACGGTGGCGGGCAGCTCGCCGTGGCGCATGGCCTGAATCATCTTGATGACACCGGCCGCGCCGGCCGCCGCCTGGGTGTGGCCGAAGTTGCCCTTGATGGAGCCCAGCTTCAGCGGCTGCCCCCCGGCGCGATCCTGGCCGTAGGTGTCGAGCAGTGCCCGCAGTTCGATGGGATCGCCTACGGGAGTGCCTGTTCCATGACCCTCGACCGCGTCGACATCGGCAGCGGTCAGGCCGGAGTTGGCCAGCGCGGCCCGAATCAGCTTCTGCTGCGCGTGCTCGCTCGGCACGGTCAGACCCTTGGTAGCGCCGTCCTGATTGACCGCCCCGCCACGGATGACGGCCAGCACGCGGTGACCGTTGCGACGCGCATCCGACAGCCGCTCCAATACCAGCATCGCCACGCCCTCGGACATGCAGAAGCCGTCGGCGTCGACCGAATACGGCTTGCTGCGGCCCGCTTTCGAGATGGCTCCGTGCTGGCCGAGCGCGAAGAATCCGGTCAGCGTGGACATGATCGAGACACCGCCGACCAACGCCAGGGAGCATTCTCCGGCCTGTAGCGCCCGGCCGCCCAGATGCATGGCCACCAGCGAGGACGAGCAGGCGGTGTCGATGCTCATGGTAGGGCCCTGCAAGCCGAGGATGTACGATATCCGCCCGGACAGCACGCTCTGGCTCACACCGAGCGAGACGTACCCGGGATCCAGATCCTTCTGTCCGGGAATCAGATAGGCGTAGTCGCCGCCCATGGCACCGACGTAGACGCCGGTATCACTGTCGCGCAGTGTATTCGGGTCGATGCCCGCGTCTTCGAGTGCCTGCCAGGTGGATTCGAGTACCAGCCGCTGTTGTGGATCCATAGCCTTGGCCTCGCGGGGACTGATCCCGAAGAATTCCGGATCGAACAGGCCCGGTTCGTCGATGAATCCACCCATGGGCGCCATGGCCGCCGCTACCTCGGGCGATGCCATATCGGCCAATTCCGTCATGGACCGATCGGAAGGAAATTTGCTGGAAACATGACTGCCTTCGGAAAGGAAGCGCCACAACGAGTCCGGAGAATGTATTCCTCCGGGAAAACGACAGGCCATTCCAACAATGGCGACAGAATCCGGCAAGAGATTTTCGTCCATCGCGAACCCCCCCTTCTCCAGCATGCGAAAACGACATGCAGATAGAATTCGTTCTTATAGACTTCGACCGAAGAGGTCGTGAATGAGTCTGTATGCGTGATTCCCCGGTGACTTCGCTGTCCAGGTCAGCGTAACCGACACCCGAATATGGATGCAATACGTTTCAGTTGTAAAGTTTATGTGACACTTGGTTACTTGCAATTTTCCGGCGAGTCATGGACGCTCACAGCCACATTCACGCCAAGTAACACTCCTAGGGGGAGTCGGGGCCGCCGTCCCGTTGATCTGCTGAGCCGATTCAGGAAATGAGTTTGCTGCGAAATTACGAGAAGGGCACTTCATGGCCAAGTTCGAGGTCACCAATGCATTGGAAGTCAACCCGATGCGGCTTTACACCATCATCGCGGATACCTCCACCTGGGGAGATTGGTTCCAGTTGCACGGCGGGTTTGCCGAGATTCCGCCCGAGCACATCGGCGTGAACTCGATGCTGGCGCAGAATATCCGGATGCTCGGCATGACACAGCGGTTGGACCTGACCATCACCGCCTTCAAACCCCCCATGGAACTGACCCTTTCGGGCAGTAGCCCGGCCGGGATCACCTGCGAGTTCACCTTCGCTATAGAACGCCGCCCGGGCGGGTGCCAGCTCACCATCTCCGGTGACTTCACCGGCCCGGTACTGACCGGGCAGCTGTCGCAGGTGATCGAGCACGATGCCCAGAAACAGCTGACCAAGTCCATGGCCAAGCTACGTGAGATCACCGGATCGGCCGTCTGATGCTCGAACTCACCGGAGTCATCCGGACCTATCGGATCGGCAGGCAGGATGTGCGCGCCCTCGACGGCATCGATCTGACGATCGAAGCGGGCCAGTTCGTCTCGGTGGTCGGCCCGTCCGGGGCCGGCAAAAGCACACTGCTGCACCTGCTCGGTGCACTGGATCTCCCTGACAGCGGCTCGATCCGGTTCCGCGGCGACGAAATCGGAAAACTGAACGACGATCAGCAGTCCGAGTTCCGGCGTCACCACGTCGGATTCGTATTCCAGTTCTTCAACCTGCTGCCCACCCTGTCGGCGTGGGAAAACGTCGCGGTGCCGAAGCTGTTGGACGGCACCGGGCTTCGCGTCACTAAAGCACGCGCGCTCGAGCTGCTCGCGTTGGTCGGCCTGAGTGACCGCGCCGAACATCGGCCCGCGGAACTGTCGGGAGGGCAGATGCAGCGCGTCGCGCTGGCGCGCGCCCTGCTGATGGACCCACCGCTCATCCTCGCCGACGAACCCACCGGCAATCTCGATTCCAAGACCGGCGCGGACATCATGGCTCTGCTCGCCCAGATCGCCCACGAGGCGGGGCGGGAACGCGCGGTCATCATGGTCACCCACAACACCGAGGCCGCCAACACCACCGACCGGGTGCTCACCCTCGCCGACGGCCGCATCGTGCGTGATGAAACAACCGGTGCCACTATGGTTTCCGGGGAATTCGCCAGGGAACCCAGGTGACGGCACTGATCGACCGCTGGCGTCTGTTCAGCCTGCGGGAATTCGCGACCCACCGCGGCCGCACCTTCGCCTCGGTGATCGTGATGGCGGTATCGGCAGCCTTCCTGGTGTCGGTCTTCGGCATCTTCGGCTCGCTCACCGGCTCGGTGGACCGGCTGGTCGGCGGACTCGCCGGTAATGCGGCGCTCGAGGTCACCGGGGTCACCGACTCCGGATTCCCGACCTCGATTCGTGACGAGATCGCCGAGACTTCCGGTGTCGATCAGGCCGTCCCGATGGTCCGAACCCAAATCGATTCCGCCACTGGCCCTTTGCTGCTACTGGGGGCCGACGCATCGGCCGCGGCGCTCGGCAGTGACCTGCAGGGCGCCGTTGAGCAACAACTCGCGGCCCTGGTCTCGACCATCAATGGCGTCCTGGTCGGTCCCGGTGTCGGCGCGAACACCGGCGACACCTTGCGCTTGGGTTTCCACCAGGTCAAGGTCGCGGGCGTGATCCACGGCGGCACTGCGGCGCGGCTCAACGAAGGCCACTACGTCCTCACCACCCTCGCCATCGCACAACAGATCAGCGAGCATCCCGGACGGCTGGATTCGGTGCTGATCGTTGCCGCACCGGACACCGAGGCAGGCGCGCTGCGCAGCGCCGTCGACGGCGTAGTGAACGGCCGGGCCCTGGTCGCCGAACCCAGCGTCCGGGCGGTGCAGACCGGCAACGGCGTGCGCATTCTGCAGTACATGACGCTGATGGGCGCCGCACTCGCGTTTATCGTGGCGGCCTTCCTGATCTACACGACCATGACGATGGCGATCGCCCAACGTCGGCCGACGATTTCGATGCTGCGCGCGGTCGGCGGCCGTCGCCGGACTATCGTCACAGATCTGCTCACCGAGTCCGCCATCGTCGGATTCGTCGGCGGCGCGTTGGGATCGCTGATCGGAATCGGGTTCGGCCACATAGCCATTCGCACCCTGCCCGTTGCGCTCATGCAGTCGGTGGAAGCCCGAACCGTGTATTCGCTACCCGTGTACGCGATTCCGATCGCCATCGGGGCCGCGGTGTGCACAAGCGTCGCGGCCTCCGCGGTGGCCGCCTACCAGGTGTACAAGGTTTCGCCGATCGAAGCCCTCGCGCCGGTCGGTGCGTCCGCCGCCGATCAGGTCCGGCCGTGGCTGCGCCTGGCCGCGATCTGCGTGACTATTGGCGGCATCACCGTCGCGGTCGGCCTGGTGTGGCTGCACCTCGGCAACTTCCTCTGGTCCGGAATCGCACTGTCGATGTTCTTCGGAGCTGGAATCGCGGGGTGCTTCGCCTCCATCGGTGGTCTGGTCCGGGCTGCGGCCTGGGTGGCACAGCGATGCGGTCGCGCCGGCAACCTCGCCGCAGCGACCCTGAGGCGTGCACCGCGACGGGTCTGGGCGACCATGATGACCGTCTTCATGGCGGTCGCGGTGACCGTCACCATCACCGGCGCGAACAACGACCTGCTCAACGCGGTGCGGACCTCGCTCGGCGCGGTCGAAGACGTGGACGTGTGGGTGGCATCCCATCCGCCGGAAGAGTTTCCGACCAGTGTCTTGCCGTCCGGGCTCACCGCCGATGTCGCGGGGCTGCCGGGCGTCGCGCATGTCACCGAGGGACAACTCGCCTACGCCACGCTCGGCGACGAGAAGATCATTCTGTACGGCCTGCAGGACGGGAGCGTCAGTCCGCTATACCAGCAGGTGTCCGCGCAGACCCGGGCAGAGGTCATCGCCGGGCGCGGGATGGTGCTCTCACGTGACCTCAGCCGCGCCCTCGGCGTGGACACCGGCGACGAACTCACCATCCGCACACCGCGTGGCCTGCAACGCATCCGGGTGCTGGAGGTGGTGTCCTACTTCTCGGCGCTGACCGGGACCGCGGGCATCGGCCTGAATATGATGCGAGACTGGTTCGACCGACCGGGGTCTACGCTGCTGCAGATCGACGGCGCTCCCGGTGTGGACAAAGCGGAACTGCTGCAATCGATTCGGGACGCAACTCCGGCCGAGGTGCACGTCTACTCCGGCGCGGAATCGCTGACCAGCGTCGAGGGGGCCATCCGGCAGGGCATGGGCGTAGCGAATGCCGTCTGGGTAATCGTCGTGCTGATCGCCGCAGTCGCGCTGCTGAACACCCTGACACTTTCGGTCTTGGAGCGGCGCCGGGAAATCGGCGTGCTGCGGGCGATGGGCGCGAGCCGCCGTGTCACCTTACGGATGATCCTCGCCGAAGCGGCGGGAATCGGCGGCGTCGGAGGCAGCTTGGGGTTGCTGTTCGGGCTGGCCAGCCAGTACTTCTTCGACAGCGTCACCCCGGACATCATGAACATCGACGTCGCCTACTCCCCCAGCGCGATGGCACTCGTATTCGCCGGGGCCGCAGTGGGTCTCAGCCTGCTCGGTTCCATTCCCCCCGCGGTCCGAGCGTCACGGCTGAACATCATCGACGCCATCACCATCGAATGACGAAGCAGGAGAACGTATCCATGAAGTGGACCAATCGCAGCCGAGTGGCGGCGATAATTCTCGGCGCCGTCATGGCGCTAACCACGGCCGCCTGCGGCAACTCCGACACCCCCAGTGCGAAACATGTTGCGGCACAATCGACGACGAAAGCCGCGATCGACCAGCCGCCGATCCCCTTGCCCGGCCCGGGTGATCTCAACGCGGGTCTGATGATGGCCCTGGACCCGAACACCTCCCGCGAGCAGAAGGAAGGCGCAGTACAGGGTGCGGATATCGATCCCGACTTGGTCGACAAGATGACCCAGGCCGGGACGGCCAACAAGGTGACAATGACCGTGACCGCGGTCGAGTACGTGGGCAATGGCGTGATGCAGGCCAGCGCGACGCTCACCCTCAACGGCAAACCGGTGGACGGTCAGGCATCGATCCCCTTCGTCGCTGAGGGCGGTCGCTGGAAACTCCAGAAAGCCTGGGCCTGCCAGATGCTCATGAACGCACAACTCACATCGACGGCCTGCAACTGACCACGGGGGCACCACCATGACAAACCTCGAGCCCACCCTCGTCGACGGCATGACCTCGCACGAGCTCGCTGCGGCCATGCCCGAGCTGGTATCGACCTTCACCGAGCGCGCTGCCGATCAAGCCATCATGTGGCGAGATTGGTCCGTACGCTGGCTCGACGCGTGGGACCGGCACGACCTCGACACCGTAATGGCACTGGTGACCGACGATGTCCGCTACGAGGATCCGTCCCTGTTCGGTGAACACCTCGTCGGGAAGGCCGCGCTCCGCGAGGTTGTCACCATGACTTGGCAGGCCTTCCCCGATGTCCGATTCGAGCTCGCGGGCACCCCCTACCTCGCGATCCTCGGCACCGGAATGGCCGCGCCCTGGCGCATGCGCGGCACCTTCGCGGGCGATATGGGTGGCGGCCCTTCCCCTTTGGGGATCGCCCCCACCGGCCGCGATTTCGATACCCGCGGCATCGACATCTACGCGCTACGAGACGGTCTGCTCAGCCACTGGTCCACCACCACCGACCTATTCGACCTAGCCCGGCAAGTCGGCCTGCTCCCCGCTCCCCGTACCCGACTGTTCCAACTCGTGATTCGCCTGCAACGCGTTGCTGCCCCACTGCTGCGCGTCCTGCACCGACACCGCGGCCGGAGCTGATGCCGCCAGCTCGGCCTCGACTCCGCCGAGCCACTGGGGATTTCTCGCTATTTTCCCGGGCTGCTGCCCCTATCGTATTTGCCGCGATCGTTCACGGCGTCCTATGACGAGCCGTGCATGGCCCATTCGCGGCGTACGTGGCCGATGTGTGTGCGGACCAGCGTCTCCATCCCCGCACGATCCCGCGCCAGTGCGAGGTCGATCATCTGTTCGTGTTCGGCGGTCGTTGTTACGAGATTGCTTGTAGCAGCGAGTGATTCGAGACCATAGAGGCGGCTGTAGCTGCGGAGTCGGCGCACTTCGTCGACGATCTTGGAATTTCCGTGTAGTGCTAGGAAACGAGTGTGAAATTCCGTGTCCAGCTGGACATAGGTGCCGAGGTCGACCTCCTCGGCGGCCTCGACGAGTTGGCGTGCGAGAGGACGGAGCTCGGCGACGTCGAGCGCCATCTGTCCCTCGCACGCTTCGGCGACGGCTCCCATGATCGGCACTTCGATCAGCAAGCGCAGTTCCGCGAGGTTGTCGAGTTCGGCGTTGGTCAACTCGGTGACCCGGAACCCGGTGTTCCGGACGACCTCGACCATCCCTTCGCGCACCAGATCGAGCATGGCTTCACGAACCGGAGTGGCCGACACACCCAGCTGCGCGGCAATGACCGGCGCGGGATACACCATCCCGGGCTTCATCTCGCCGGTGATCAAAGCCGAGCGCAACGCTTCGGCCACCTGCCCACGCAACGTCGTCCTCGAAGGTACGGACTTCAAGGTCAACTCGCCGATTGCCATCTGCCCACCCGCTTCCTGGTGCTAACGAGGCACAACTCATACAACTTCATATTGTAATAGCAGGTTCAGGTGAGGCTTACATCCGCTGGATCGACAACTGATCACATACCGCCTGCGCGACCACCAGATCCTCCCACGACATGCCGGAGCCCTTGAAGAAGACCGGCCGGTCATCGGCGAGCGTGATCTGCCCGGTGACGACATCACGCATCGGCAAAAGCTGCTCAGCTGTGATGGCGTGCTCATCGATCGCCATGACGATGTCACCGCATTCTCGCAGGGCTGTGTCGACGTCTTCGACGACGACCTGTGCCCGACCGCACAGCGCGGAGTCGATCTCTCGGACACCCGGCTCATGCGACCCGACGGCGATCACCACCGCGTCATCCCGGATCAATGCGGAATCGAACAGGGGCTCGCTGGCGGTGGTCGCGCACACGATCACATCCGCTTCCCGTACCGCGGTCCGGGATTCGCTCGAATCGCTACCCACCACGGCTACACCAGAAGTGATGAGGCCGGAATAGTTCAGCGGGCGGCGCACGACGTAGGTGATGCCTGCCATGCCGCGGACTCCCGCGAGTGCTGCGGTGACCGTTTCGGCGTGTCCGACTGCTTGCGGACCCGCGCCGAAGACCACCATCTTCACCGGTGTCGTCCTTCGTGTGAGCGCGGACTTCACCGCGGCGACAGACACGGCGGGCGTTCTCGAGGTTGTGAGTGCCGGCCCGTCGAGCAGTGCGGTCGGAGTCAGGGTGGTGGAGTCGCACAGCACATAGAGGCCCTGGATGCGCGGCAGCCCGGAGCCCGGGTTGTTCGGTGCGACGGTCGCGATCTTGACCCCCGCGCTCACGCCGATGTCGGACGGCATGGTCAGGAACTGGCCGTTGCGGACCTCGGTCATGGTGCGAGGGGGATCCTCGGCCGGGTTCACACCGTTGTGCAGTGCCGCTTCGATTGCTTCGACAGCTTTCGCCGGAGGGAGGAGTTCGAAGATCTCATCTGGTCCGACGTAGGTGATGGCCGCGCTCATCGCAGCACGAAACCCGTGCCGAGCTCGTCGGCAGGGTCGATTTCGAAGCGGTGTTCTCCAGTCCGGTATGCCATCCCGGTGACTTCGGGGATGACGGCCGGGTGGCCGGCCACGGTCGATTCCTCGACGATGCGGGCGTGGAAGCGGGTGCCGACGATCGAATCGTGGATGAACTTCTGACCGGGTTTGAGCGCTCCGGTCGAGGCCAGGGTCGCCACGCGGGCGCAGGTTCCCGAGCCGCATGGTGAGCGGTCGACCTCGCCGTCGGCGAAGACGGTGATATTGCGCTGGTGGGGGTTGCCCTCGTGGTCGGTGCCGAGATCGTCGAACAGGATGGTGCCGTAGATTCCGCTGAGCCGATCGTCGACCGGGTGGCGGGCGTGTTCGGTGTCGTTCAATGCCCACTTCACTTCTCGACCGATCGCGATCAGGTCCGAGTAGTGTTCGGGTCGCACAGCCAGACCGACACTTGCCGCGTCCAGTTGCGCGTAAATCGCACCTCCGAAGCTGATGTCCACGGCTACCTCTCCTCTGGAGGTGGACACCGTGACCTGCTCGTCGAGCCGATAACTGGGAACGTTCACGAAGTCGACTCCGGTGATCTGTTGACCGGTGGAGTACACGCGGGCGGTCACTCGTCCGGACGGGACATCGATCACGACGTCGGTCGTTCCGGACGGATCGAGAGCGACGCGACCGGTCTGTATCGCCCAGACGCCCAGGGCGATCGTTCCGTGCCCGCAGGCGGTCGAGAATCCGTCCTTGTGCCAGAACAGCACCCCGAGGTCGGCGCCGGGGTCGTCGGGTGGGGTGATGAATCCGCCGTACATATCCGCGTGCCCGCGCGGCTCGAAGCACAGTAGCTTGCGCAGATTGTCCACCTCCGAGTTGTCGATGGCGAACATTCGGCGGTCGGCGACAGTGGCGCCCTCGATAGCGACGGAAGGATCGGCGACGATCCGGAAGGGTTCACCGCCGGTGTGGTAATCGACGGTCGAAATCGTGAAGTTGCTCATGCTGTACTCGACTCGATTCTCGGAGTTTTTGCAGGGTGGGACACGTTGTGCACCAAGCTTTCTGTGTGGATTGTCAGAAGCGCACCGCATCGACGAACTTGGCGAGTTCGGGGTCGTCACAGGAGTTGAAGGCAAGATCCGGGGTGGTGTCCACGCGGATCCGGCCGTTGGAGAAGAACACCAGCCGGTCGGCCGCCTTGGAGGCGAACGCCATGTCGTGGGTGACGAGGGCGACAGCGATCCCCTCCTCCTGCTTGAGCCGGGTCAGGACACCGAGGACTTCGGCAGCGACAGGGGGATCGAGAGCCGAGGTAATCTCGTCGCACAGGATGAGTTTCGGCTTCATCATCAACGCGCGAGCGATCGCGACACGTTGACGCTCGCCACCCGACAGTTCGGTACACCGGCTGTCGATATGGTCGGCCATTCCGACCTCGCTGAGCGCGGCCTCCGCGCGGGCACGCAACTCGTCCTTCTTCTGACGCAAGACCTTTCGCGGCGCGAGGGTAAGGTTCTGGAAGACATTCATGTGCGGCCAGAGGGTGTAGGTCTGGAACACCATCCCGACCTCGGCGCTTTCTTTCTTCCACGCTTCGGTGCGGTGACCGTTCTCGAAAACGGTGGTGCCGTCGATGGTCATGAGCCCGGAATCCGGGTCGGTCAGGCCGGCCATCGCACGCAACAGAGTGCTCTTCCCGGATCCGCTCTTGCCGATCACGACGGTGATGTCGCCACGACGCATGTCGAAATCGACACCGTCGAGGATGGTCCGACCGAAGTAGCTCTTGGTCAGTCCGCGAGCGGACACAAGCGCATTCGCGGCGGGCTCTGGTGACACATCGCCGTTCGTCAGGTGCGCAACGGTGGAAATGGTGGTCATGTCGTCCTCCTGCGGAGTCACGGTGGCCGTGGCCGGAAAGAGTCGTTGTGCCGGGTCGGATGAGGTACTCACGATGCGGTCGCCAGCATGTTCGCGGTGGCAACGGTCGACTTCGGCTTCGGTGCGCGACGAACCGGTGAATTCATGCGCCGTTCCAGGTAGCTGGTGAACAGCGAGATCGGGAAAGCGATGCCGAAGTACATCAACGCGGCCAGCGTGAGGATCTCCACGGGCCGGTAGGTCAAGGCTGCCTGGGTGTTGGCCGTGAACATCAGATCTGCCACGCCGATCGTGGACACCAGAGCCGAGTCCTTGAAGATGGAGATATTGAGCGAAAGGATGACGGGGACCTGCTGACGCAGTGCCTGCGGAACGACGATGTGAACCAATTGGTCAAGCGGCGAAAGACGCAGCATTTTCGCGGCCTCGACCTGTTCTTTGGGAACAGACTGGAACCCACTGCGGTAGGCCTCGGCCATGAAGGCGGTGAGGTTGAGCGTCAACGCGATCACAGCTGAGACGAACCCGGTGAACTTGCCGCCGGTGATGATCGGGAGCCCGAAGAAGATCCAGAACAACTGGACCAGCAGCGGCGTGCAACGGAAGATCTCGATGTAGGCCTGGGCGGTGTACCGAACGAGCCGGGTTTCCGACATTCGCGCCACGGCGACCGGGATCGCGATGATCATGCTGAGCACGATGGTCGTCACGGTGATCTTCAGGGTGAGCCAAAGTCCGTCGAGCATGAACGGGAACGCGGAAGAGACCGTGCCCCAGTCGATTGAATACGATCCCATGGGAGATCACGATCCTTTCTGCATGGAGCCGAGGTTGTCGACCTCGAAGTAGCCCACGGCCGTCATAGCCTCGGTCAGACTGCTGTCCGCGCGAGCTGCGGAAATCGCCGCATCGATACGCTCGCGTGAGGATTGATCGACTTGTTTGACGATGCCGTAATTGCATTGCGCGTCGTAGATGGGAGGATCCGGAACGATGATCTTGAACCTGGTGTCCTGCTGCACTTGAGATTCCGCGGTTGGCAGATCGACGAATTCGGCAACCGCACGACCGGCGATGACCGCCTGAATGGAATTCGCCGATGAATCGAAGGGCAGGATGTTTCCCCCGGTGTCGCGCAACGCATTCTCCGACGCATTGCCTTGAATGGTCGCGACGAGCCGGCCCGAGGCGAGGACATCGGCGGAGGCGTTCTGCGGGGCATCGGCCCTGATCACGAATACGCCTTGGTAGGTGTACACCGGCTCGGTGAAATCGATGGCACGAGAACGGCGTTCGGTCTTGTCCAAGTTGGCGGCGAAATCGTATTGGCCGGCCAATAGTCCCGGAATGATGCTGTTCCATGTGGTGGGCACGGTTCGCATCGTGACGCCCAGTTCGTCGGCGAGGTTTTGCAGGGGAATCAGATTCGGTCCCCCATAGGTCCCATCGGGCAGGATGACAGTCATCGGCGCGGCGATGGCGACACCGACGCGTAGTTCACCGCGATCCTGGATCTCGGCGAGGAATCCCCCCGGCGATAACGGGCCCGGATCCTTGAAGAATGCGCATCCGCTGGTTACGGCGACGAATATCGCCGCCAGTGTTGCGAACAGAACGTGGGCGCGAGGCCTGGGCGCTACTTCTGTGCTTATCGCTGCCGCACATCGGGCAGGTCGTGCATGCGCGTTGTGTTCGTCAGTGGCCATGGCCAACGACCTTCCTGCGGAAATGGGGGTGTATAGCATCGGCTGAAGGGGAGAACCGGTGCGACACCGTCTCGAGCCGTGATGCGCACCACACTAGCAATTGCAATTGCACATTGCAATGCTTATTGGGGCGTTCGAGTAAATCGGTGGACCCCTCGCCCGCCGTACCAGAATCGCGCTATGTTCTCGAGGCCACGGACCTGAGGAAGAAGCCCAGGTTGGCGGGGCGCTCAGCGAGCCGGCGCATGAAATAGCCGTACCACTGCTGCCCGTAAGGCAGGTAGACCCGCAGATGCTGTTGGTCATTGATCAGGCGAAGTTGTTCGCGGTCACGAATGCCATAGAGCATTTGCAGTTCGAATTGGTCGGCCGTGCGTCCCGTGGCAGCGGCCTGCCGCGAGGCAGCGTCCACCATGCGCGGGTCGTGGGAGGCGACCATCGGGTACCCATACCCGTTCATCAGGATTCGCAGGCAACGCAGGTATGCCTCATCGACGTCCGCTTTGTCCTGATAGGCCACCGATGCGGGCTCCTTGTAGGCGCCTTTGCACAGCCGGATCCGCGACCCCGGTCCGGACAGATCCTTGCAGTCGGCTTCGGTGCGTTTGAGGTAGGCCTGCAAGACGGTGCCGAGGCTGGGAAAGTCTTGGCGCAGTTCCCGCACGATCGACAGCGTCGAGTCGGTGGTCGTATGATCCTCCGCGTCCACGGTGACCCAGGCACCGGCTACTTCGGCCGCAGTGCAAATCTTGTGGGCGTTGTCGTAGGCGACCTTGTGCCCGTCGTGGGAAAGGAACTGGCCGAGGGCAGACAGTTTCAACGAGACTTCGATGCTGCGCGGTGTGCTGTTGCCCTCGGCGGACGGTGCGAGCTCCGCCAGCGATGACAGCAGTGTCAAGTAGTGCGTGACCGTGTCGTTGGCCTGGTCGAGATCGGTGGTGTCCTCGCCGAGGTAGTCGATGCTGATGTAGCGACCGGAACTCAGGATGGACCGGGTGGCCGCGATTGCCTGGGCTTCGGTCTCCCCGGCGACGAACCGGTCCACAAGAGTCTTGGTCACCGGAAGCTTGGTCACGGTGCGCTCCATGCGCGGTGAGCGCGCCGCGGCCAGTAACGCTGGCCGGAGCAGGGCGGAAAATGCCATCACTGGTCCTCGATATCGGTCTCGGCTGCCTGGTGCGGGTAGAAGTGATCCGTCGGCGGCACGAACGTCTCCTTGATGGTGCGCGCGGAGGTCCAGCGCAACAGGTTCTGCGGGGATCCGGCCTTGTCGTTGGTGCCCGAGGCGCGGGCACCGCCGAACGGCTGCTGGCCGACGACGGCGCCGGTGGGCTTGTCGTTGATGTAGAAGTTGCCGGCCGCGAAACGCAGGCGCTCTGCGGCCTGGGCGATGGCGGTTCGGTCGTCGGCAATGATCGATCCGGTCAGCGCGTAGGCCGAGCCCTTATCGACGAGTTCGAGCGCGTCGTCGAACGCACCCGAGGTGGAGTCGTCGTACACGTGCACGGCAAGTATCGGCCCGAAGTACTCGGTCCGGAACGCGTCATCGGTCGGGTCGTCGCCGAGCAGAATGGTCGGATCGACGAAGTAGCCGACGCTGTCGTCGACATCCCCGCCTGCGGCGATTGTCAGGCTCGACGTGGACTTCGCGCGCGCGATGGCGGCGGCGTTGCGGTCGAAGGCTCGCTTGTCGATGACCGCGCCACCGAATTTCGAAAAGTCGGTGACGTCGCCGTAGCACAGCGCGGACGCCTTATCGATCAGGTCGCTGCCCATCTTCGCCCACACCGACGAGGGAATGAAGGCTCGTGAGGCAGCCGAGCACTTCTGCCCCTGGTAGTCGAAGGCGCCCCGCAGCAGGGCGGTGGTCAGCGTATCGGGGTCGGCGGAGCTGTGTGCCAGGACGAAGTCCTTGCCGCCGGTCTCGCCGACCAGGCGTGGGTAGGTGTGGTACAGGGAGATGTTGCTGCCGACCTGCTGCCACAGATGTTGGAAGGTCGCTGTCGATCCGGTGAAATGGATCCCTGCCAGGCGGGGGTCGGCCAGCACGACGTCGGATACCTCGGCGCCGGATCCGTTGACAAGGTTGATCACGCCCGCAGGCAGGCCGGCGGCTTCGAGGAGCTTGATCGTCCAGTACGCGGCGATTGCCTGGGTCTGCGAGGGCTTCCACACCACGGTGTTTCCCATCAGGGCCGGGGCTGTCGGCAGGTTACCGGCGATGGCGGAGAAATTGAACGGCGTGACGGCGTATACGAAGCCCTCTAGAGGGCGATATTCGAGTTTGTTCCACACCCCAGGCGAGGAGATCGGCTGGTCGGCGAGGATCTGGCGAGCGAAGTGGACGTTGAACCGCCAGAAGTCGATCAGCTCGCACGGGGTGTCGATCTCCGCTTGATAGGCCGTCTTCGACTGGCCGAGCATCGTCGCCGCGGAGAGGGTTTCACGCCACGGCCCGGACAACAAGTCGGCCGCACGGAGGAATACCGCGGCCCGATCCTCGAACGGCAGCGCCCGCCAGGCCGGAGCGGCGTTGGTCGCGGCGGCTACCGCGTCCTGAATGTCCTGCGCGCTGGCTTTGGTGAAAGTGCCGAGGACGGCAGCGTGCTGGTGCGGCTGAACCACGTCGATGGCCGGGCCGACGCTGCGCCGGTGCTCACCGCCGATGACATGGTGGACCTCGGTCGGATTCGAGCTCAGTTCAGCCAGCTTCGCCCGCAGCCTCGCACGTTCGGCGCTGCCCGGGGCGAACGATCCGACCGGCTCGTTGACCGGTCGAGGAGTGGTCGTGACGGCGTCCATGGTGCCTCCTGGCTGATGGGGTGATGCGGGGCGGCGAGACGAAGAGCCGCGACTGACTACGCAGCAGTCAACGCCAGCGAAAGCCATCAGCAATGAGCCGAGCGCACTAATTTCGACCCAATGTGTTTGTACGGTTGGCCAAACCCGTTCGTTCCCGATCCCTTGGAGATGGATCCATTGCCTCGCTCGATACACGTCAGCGAGCAGCGTCGCGGCGTTGGTGACGTCCGCGACGCCGCCGCAGCGTTGCGGATCGCCCGAATATGCTGTGGCGCTGCTCGAGCTCGTCCAGGACTACCCGCGCCCGGAACTGTTCGCCATCGACACCGACGCCCTGTTCCGCACTCTCGTTTCCGTCGTCGCCATTGGCGACACCCTCGAGGGCGCCGACAGCCCGCTGGCGCTACTGGACAACCATCGACTGTGTGTCCGTAACCGTCAGGTCAACAGTGGTAGCAGAACCAGCTCAGCCACGTCCTGCCCCAATTGTGCGGGCTCGAGCGGGCCGGCGGGGTCGTACCATTTATAGACCCAGTTGGCCGCTCCGAGGCACGTATTCACGTAGACGGTCTTCGAGACATTCAAGGACCGGCCGGTGCTTTCGAGGTGCCGACTGACCAGGCTCTTCATCACGTCCTCGAACTGTGTGCGCATATCGAGAACGGAGTGGAGCAACTCGGGCGGCAATTCCTCCTCTTCCTCGAAGAAGACCTTATGAATCGCCTGGTTCTCGCACGTGTAGCGGACTCGGTAGGCGATGAGTTCTCGAAGTGCGCCCAGTGGATCCGCAACCGTGCTCTCGATGCGGTGGGCGTTCGAGAGGGACTCGTTCATCACGTCCTCGTACAGGCGGCTGAGCAGCTCTTCCTTGTTGCGGAAGTAGTGGTACAGCGTGGGCTTGGAGAGTCCCACCACCTTTGCGATCTCACTCATTGTGGTAGCGCGGTACCCCTGTCGACTGAAGATCTCCGCGGCTCCTGCGAGCACCCGCTCGCGTTGCTCAGCGGCGTGACTTGGTCTTCCCAACGTCGCCACTAATCACCTTTCCTCTATACGTCACTGCCCTCTGTACCGCTCAGCGTAATGATCCTGACGATGCAGGCACTCACAACCCGAACAGGCCTTGACCATGTGGGCGTCATCACTTACGGTGACTTTACCGACCGGTCGGGAAATTAGGAGAGATGGCCTTGACTTTAACGCCCGAGTACCGCGCCTTCCAGGAATCGTGTGAAGGCTTCACCCGCAAGTACGTCCGCCCTGTGGTGGCCGAGGCCGAGGCGCAGGGGCACCCACCGAAGGCTCTATGGTCCGAGATGGGCAAAGCCCGTCTGCTCGGGCTGATGACACCGGAGGAATACGGTGGAAGCGGCCAGGATGAACTCGCTGTCGCACTCGTAGCCGAGGAGCTCAGTCGCGCCAGCGGCGGGATTGCGGTGAGCGCCCACGTGAGCGCTTACATGGCAGGGACACATATTGTCCACTACGGCACACCCGAACAGCTCGACACATATGCCGCGGCCATTGCCGCGGGACAGAAGATCGCTGCCATCGCGGTAACTGAGCCGGGTGCAGGCTCGGATGTCGCGGGAATCTCGTCACGGGCAATCCGCACGGACTCCGGCTTCCGCATCAACGGCCGGAAGATGTTTATCACGAACGCCGGTATCGCCGACGTGATTATCGTCGCGGCAAAGACCGATCCTGAGGCGGGGCATCGGGGTATCACGACTTTCCTGGTCGAGGCCGGAACGCCCGGCCTTTCCGTCGGTGCCCCGCTGCCCAAGATGGGCTGGCACTCGTCGGATACTCGTGAGGTCATTCTCGATGATGTCGAGGTACCGGAGAGCGCCGTCCTGGGTCAGACCGGGCGCGGCTTCTATCAGATCATGGGTGCGTTCCAGTTGGAGCGCATCGTTCTCGCTGCGATGGGCTTGGGGCATGCGGTCGAGAGCATCCGGATCGCCACCGACTACGTGACCAATCGAACCGCTTTCGGTGGGCGTCTCATCGACCGTCAGGCCGTTCGCCACCGCCTCGCCCAGATGCACATCGATCTCGAGACCGCTCGCCTGTTGACCTACCACGCAGCCGAACAGCTGCGTGACCGGAATCCCGAATCGGCGAACACGGTCGCGATGGCCAAGTACTACGTTCCGAACACCACCTCTCGGATCGTTGACAACGCGGTTCAACTACTCGGGGGTTCAGGCTTCGTCGAGGAGTCCGAGGTGGCCCGCCACTACCGCGACATGCGCATCCTCCGTATCGGAGGCGGTGCCGACGAGATTCAGCTCGACATCATCGCCAAGCAGACGCTGGCACGCGCCTGACGCCAAACCGCACTCGGGGCGCTTCAGGCACTTCGACGTCCACAATCCGACGCATCAAGGAGGCAGCAATGTCGGACAACCTCAACGAGCTGATCTCATCACCTGTGGTTCCCCTTACGCCCGAGTGGCAATCGCCGACGTACCAGGCGGAGGCGAAGCATGCCCGCGCGTTACACGACGAGAGCTCCGAGCGCTACTGGTCGTGGGTCGGAGAACAGCTCCGCTGGATTCGTCGGTACGACACCTTGGTCGAGGGTGACCTCAGCGACTTCCGCTACTACGGCGGCGGCGCAATCAACGTCGCCGACAACTGCGTCAACAGGTGGGCGGAGAACCCCGCGACCAGGGACAAGTACGCCGTTGTCTGGGAGGGAGAGCCCGGCGACATCCGGAAAGTCACCTACGCGGAGCTTGCTGACGAGGTGGGTCGGCTCGCCGCAGGGCTGGCCGAACTGGGCGTCGAACGAGGCGATGTGGTCGCCATCTATCTACCGAACATGGTCGAGGCCTTCGCGGCCATTCATGCCTGCAACCATATCGGCGCAATCTACACCGTCATCTTCGCCGGCTTCAGCGAGGAAGCCAGCCGATCGCGGCTCGAGCAGGCCGAACCGAAGGTTGTAGTAGTCGCGGACGCGAGTTACCGGCGAACCAAGCTCGTCCCGCTGCTGGACACGCTGCGCCGAGCTCGCAGGTCGGTTCCCAGCGTGCAGAACACGATCGTCGTCGACCGGACGGGTCGCGGCGTCGCGTTGGAGGAGGGCGAGATCGATTACCGCGAGCTGGTCCAACGCCAGCCCGGACCGGCCCCGATGGCCGAGATGGATGCCAACGACCCTGCCTTCCTGATATTCACCAGCGGAACCGAGTCGAAGCCCAAGGGCATCGTGCACAGTGCGGGCGGCTTCCTCGCCGGCACCTGGTCGAACGTGCACTGGCAGGTCGGCCCCGAACAGGACGACGTCTATTGGGTCGCGGCAGACGTAGGATGGCTGACCTTCCCCATCCAAGCCGTCGTCGGTGGTCTAGCCAATGGAATGACGATTGCATGTTATGAGGGGGCACTCGACACTCCAACCCAGGATCGCTTCTACGAGATCTGCGAAAAGCACTCCGTCACAAAAATTTTGGCCGCCCCTACGGTCTTGCGGATGCTGCGCCAGTTCGGAGACGAGCTGATGGCGCGCCACCCACTGCCCCAGCTGAAGCTGGTGACTACTCAGGGTGAGCTACTCGACAGTGACACCTTCGGTTGGACCAACACCCGCTTCGCCGGTGGTGTCCCCGTGGTCAACGCGTACGGCCAGACCGAGACCGGATCCACGTGGACGTATCCGATTTACGGGGTGGACGATATGAAGGCAGGCTCGGTTGGCGTCCCTACGCCGGGCCATCTTTGCCTGGTCGTCGACGACAGCGGCAATCCGGTTCCTCCCGGCATCAAGGGCAATCTGGTTCTCACTCATCCGTTTCCGACGCTGGCCCGAACCGTGTGGAAGGACCACCAGCGCTTCCTGGACACCTACTTCTCCCGCTTCCCCGGCTACTACGCGACCAGCGACGAGGCGGTGATCGACCACGACGGGCACATCTGGATCCTGGGACGGTCCGACGACGTTATAAACATCGCCGCGCATCGTATCTCGACGATGGAGATCGAGGAGATCGTCAATTCTCACCCGCAGGTGATCGAAGCTGCCGTCGTCGGTGTGCCCCACGCCACCAAGGGAACTGTCCCGGCGGCATTCATCGTCATCAAGGATGATGATCAGGAGCGAATCATCGAGCAAATACGTGTCGCGGTGTCCGATCAGCTCGGGAGATATGCCGCCCTCGAGCACATCTACGTCACGGCGAACGTACCCAAGACCCGCACCGGCAAGTTGATGCGCAGGCTGCTGCGTGACGTGGCCACCTACGGCGAGCCCCGCGGAGACACCTCCTCCGTGGAAGACCACAGCGCGATCGAGGCAGTCACACAGGCAGTCGCTGCCGTCGATGCCTGACGCCCGCACATCACATGCCCGACCATTCAGACAGGTTGCAGGAGAGCAGATGACCTCCCCGACACGGCCGATCTCCGGCCGCTGGTTCGACGATCTCGCCGTGGGCACCATCGTGCAGCACGTGAACCGCCGGACCGTTACCGAGACCGACAACGTGCTCTTCAGCACGATGACCATGAACCCCGCGCCGCTCCATCTGGACGCCGAGTACGCCGCGCAAACAGAGTTCAAGCGGCCCCTGATGAACAGCATGTTCACGGTTGCGCTGGTGGTCGGGATCTCCGTACCGGAGCTCACCCTCGGCACCATCGTGGCCCAACTCGGGCTGTCCGAGGCGGAGTTCCCGGCACCGGTGTTCGCCGGCGACACCATCCGCGTCGAAACCGAAATCGTCAGCACCCGCCCATCTAGCACCCGGCCGGACACCGGCCTCGTCGTGTTCGAGCATCGGGCTTTCAACCAGAACGACACCCTCGTGTGCAAGGTCAGACGTACCGGCCTGATGCACCGCGCACCGAGCGGGCAGGCCCAGGAGCGTGGTGAGGCATGAGCGCGACAATCAGCCCCACCGCGGTGCGCTCGGAACTCGAATCAGCGATCACCTCTGCCCTTGCCGGTGGAGACTCGTCCCGCTGGCCCACGAAGCTGCCCGTGCGCGAGCGAATCTCGCTGCTACTCGACCCTGGCAGCTGGGTGGAGGACGGTCTTCTCGCAGACGCCGCCGGCAACAGACTGCCCGCGGACGGCGTGCTGACCGGTGTCGGGCGCATCAACGGCCGCCCGGTCGCGGTGATCGCCCACGATTTCAGTGTCAAAGCAGGCTCGTGGGGTGAACTCACCTGTGAGAAACAGGTTCGAATCCTCGAGCGGGCCGATCGAGACCTGTTGCCAGTGATCTACCTGGTCGACTCCGCAGGTGGCCGCCTCACCGACCAGCTCGGGTTCTACCCCGGCCGACGCGGGGCATCGAAGATCTTTCAGCTGCAGATTCGGCTCTCCGGCCGTGTCCCACAGATCTGCTGCCTGCATGGTCCGTCCGCCGCCGGTGGCGCATACATGCCTGCCTTCACCGATTGGGTCGGGATGGTCAAAGGTAATGCGTCGATGTACCTTGCTTCCCCGCGCGTAGCGGAGAAGGTCACCGGCGAACGCACCACCCTCGAGGAGATGGGTGGGGCAACGATGCATGCCACGGTGTCCGGTTGTGGGGACGAAGTTTTCGATCACGACTGGCAGGTCATCGCCGCCGCACGGCTGCTGTTGTCGTACCTTCCGAACGATTGGCGGGCGGCGCCCGAACTCGTGGCACCGAGCGAACCGGAGATCACTACGTGGGAGCCCGACCTCATTCCCGAAGATCCCAACCAGTCCTATGACGTTCGTGATGTGATCACGCGCGTCGTCGATGCCGCCAGCTTTTTCGAGATCAAGTCGGCGTGGGCCACCGAGATCGTCACCGGGTTTGCGAGATTGGACGGGCGCACCGTCGGGCTCATCGCCAACCAGCCCTCGGTCCGCAGTGGCGCGATCTTCGTCGACTCCGCGGACAAGGCGGCCAGGTTCATCTCGATGTGCGACGCATACAACATCCCGTTGATCTTCTTCCAGGACGTGCCCGGTTTCATGGTCGGTGTGGCAATCGAACGCCAAGGAATTATCCGTCACGGCGCGAAAATGGTCACGGCCATGGCAAGTGCCGAGGTGCCCAAGTTCAGTGTGGTCCTCCGCAAGGCCAACGCTGCCGGGTTCTACGCGATGTGCGCACCCGGATTCGAGCCTCGAGCCACGATCGCGCTTCCCACCGCGACTATCGGGCCGATGTCACCGGAAGCATCCGTCAATGCCGTGTATGCCAACAAGATCGCCGAGATCGAGGATCCAACCGAGCGGGAGAGCTACATCGCCGCACGTACTGCGGAGCAGGCTGCCGACATCAGCCTGCTGAGGATGGGCAGTCATCTGGTAGTCGACACGGTTGTGCAGCCCGAACAGTTGCGAGCCGAACTGATCGAGCGTCTCGCCCACGCCGGAGAGTGGGAGCGCCGTCCACCTTCGCGCCATCACGTGATCAGCCCGGTATGACACGGTTCCGGCGGTGCGTCGACCAGCCGACGCACCGCATCAATTTCGGCACCGCCACATATGGGGATCACACCAGAAGTCAATACGTCGGAGCATCCCCGTCGGACCCAAGAATGAAAGGGTAATCGTGTTGAAACCGTTCGACAGTGTTCTCATCGCCAACCGAGGCGAGATTGCCGTCCGCATCATCGGGGCCGCCCACGACGCCGGCCTCCGCGCTGTCGCTGTCTATGCCGACTCCGACGCGGACGCGCCCCACGTCAAACTCGCCGACGAGGCCTACGCACTGCATGGCACCAACGCGGCCGAAACCTACCTCGACGCGCAGAAGATCCTGGACGTCGCATTGGCGTCAGAGACGCAAGCGGTTCACCCTGGCTACGGCTTTCTTTCCGAGAACCCCCATTTCGCACAGTCGGTCATCGATGCGGGGCTGGTGTGGATCGGGCCGCATCCGGACACGATTCGCGTTCTCGGCGACAAGGTCACGGCACGCGAGATCGCAGCAAAGGTCGGTGCTCCCCTCGTGCCCGGCACCAGCGCTCCCATCGGCGACGTCTCGGAGATCGAAAAATTCGCGGACGAATACGGCATGCCCATCGCAATCAAGGCGGCACACGGAGGTGGCGGGCGTGGTCTACGTGTCGTCCATGACGCCGATCTGATCGCCGAAGCATTCGCCGCGGCCACCCGCGAATCGGTTGCCGCATTCGGCCGAGGCGAGTGCTTCGTGGAGCGCTATCTCGACAAACCGCGCCACGTAGAAGCCCAGGTAATCGCCGACAGCCATGGAACGGTGGTCGTCGTAGGCACGCGCGACTGCACTTTGCAGCGTCGCCACCAGAAACTGGTGGAAGAGGCACCGGCGCCCTTTCTCACCGCAGAGCAGGAAACCTCCATCCGGGATGCGGCTCGCGCTATTTGCCAAGAGAGCGGCTATCTCGGAGTGGGAACCGTGGAGTTCCTGGTTGGCTCCGACGGCACGGTGTCGTTCCTCGAGGTCAACACACGCTTGCAGGTCGAACACCCGGTCACCGAGGAGACCACCGGTATCGACCTTGTCCTGGAACAATTCCGGATCGCACGCGGCGAGCCGCTGAGCATTTCCCGCGACCCCGAGGCTATCGGTCACGCCTTCGAGTTCCGGATCAACTGCGAGGACCCGACCCGTAGCTTCGTCCCCAGTCCCGGGACCATCGTTGAATGGACCTTGCCCCAAGGACCTGGCATCCGAGTCGACTCGGGTGTCGAAGCGGGCACCATCGTCGGTGGCCAGTTCGATTCGATGCTCGCCAAACTCATCGTGTCAGGACCCAACCGCGCTACCGCGTTGGCCCGCAGTCGCCGCGCCCTCGCGGAGATGCGCGTCGAGGGCTTGCCGACTGTCCTCCCGTTCCACCGGGCCGTGACTCGGTCGTCGGAGTTCACGGCCGAAAACACCGAGTTCGGGGTGCATACCACCTGGATCGAATCAGACGGAAGCGGGTTGCTCGAGACCGCACCGGAGCGCTCCGAGGTATCGGTCAGCGATCAGTCCTCGACGGGGGAACCACATACCGTCCCCATCCTGATCGGTGGACGTGTGCACCACGTAAACCTGCCCGGCCTCGCGGGACTGGGCACGCACGCCGAGACTATCCGCGCACAGGCAGCCGAGATCTCCTCCACCCTCGAGCCCGCGAAACACAACGGCGACGACGTCACTGCCCCCATGCAGGGAACCGTGACGAAACTACTGGTCGCCGAGGGGCAGGAGGTGGCCGCAGGTGACCTCATCGCCGTGGTCGAGGCCATGAAAATGGAAAACCCGGTGCGCGCACACAAGGACGGCCGTATCGACGGCATCAGTGTGGTTCAGGGCGACACTCGCGCCGGTGGCGAACTGATCTGCCACATCCGCTCTCAGGGTGCCTGAACCCTGTTCTGTTCCGGCATGAACTGGGCCCGCCGACGCTCGGCCGCCTCGACAGGCTCGACAAGGAGAACAAAATGATGCGGCACACCGGTCAAGATCAGAGGCGAGTAGCAGCACACTCCCCCTCCCCCGCGGCGCAGAACGGGGACATCGCATGAGTACCGACGAACGAACGGTCGATGCCGCGAAGACGCAATCGCCCGGTCCCCTCGCAGGAATCCGCATCGTTGAGTTCGCCGGAATCGGACCAGTTCCGTACGCGTGCTTGATTCTTGCTGAGCTGGGCGCAGACGTGATCCGAGTTGACCGAGTCGGGGGCACGGGACGCGCAATCGCGCCGTCCTTCGGTCTCGAGCGCAGTCGTCCCAACGTAATCGTCGATCTCAAGTCCCAACGGGGACGTGAGGTGGCACTCCGACTCGCCGATGAGGCGGACGTACTCATAGAGGGCTTCCGCCCCGGAGTCACGGAACGACTCGGCATCGGCCCGGACATCTGTCGAGGCCGTAACCCCCGACTGATCTATGCCCGCACGACGGGCTGGGGTCAATCAGGCCCGCTTCGCGATCGCGCAGGCCATGACATCAACTACGCATCGCTCACCGGCGCGCTGCACACGGTCGGAACCCGGGACAAGCCCATGCAGGCGGTCAACATGATCGCCGATTTCGCCGGTGGGTCCCTCTTCCTCGTCATCGGTGTTCTGGCCGCTCTGCAGGAGCGAGCCCAGAGCGGGGTCGGTCAAGTCGTAGACGCAGCAATGGTCGACGGTGCCAGTTCGCTGGTCACGATGATCTACGGGATGTTCGCAACAGGGTTGTGGACAGATGATCGACAGTCGAACTTGCTGGATGGCGATGCCCCGTTCTACGACACGTATCGGTGCGCCGACGGCGCCTTCGTCGCAGTGGGCGCACTCGAGCCGCAGTTCTACTCCCAACTGCTCGATGGCCTGGGGTTGGCGGGAAAACTCGTTGGGAATCAACACGATCGAGCACAATGGCCCGAGCACAGAAAGGCATTCACGCGAGCATTCGCCGCACGCACGCGGGACGAATGGGAAGAGCACTTCGCCGATAGTGACGCCTGTGTGACACCCGTGCTGAGTCTTGCCGAGGCTCCGCGCCATCCGCACAATGTGGCGCGCGGCATCTTTGCCATGGTCGACGGGGCACCTCAGCCGCGGGTTGCACCGCGATTCTCGAGAACCCCGGTCCTCGAACCCCGGTCGGCAAGTCTCCCCGGCGCAGATACAGCAACAGCCCTGCAAGCGTGGGGCTTCACGGGCGAAGAAGTCGCAGCTCTACACGAATCCGGTGACATACACCAAAGCGTTCGCGGAACGTCCGAAGGCGATCCTGCGACTGCACGGTCGTGACTTGGGTACCGGGAACGCATGAACAGCAGACCTTCCAGCCATGCAAGGTCGTCGACAATCAACCGAAGGCTCGAGGTGCTAGACCAGTCGCCGTCCGCGCACTCGCGGACTCATACAACTGAATCCTTGGCGCAGAGTCTCCGACGACTGATCGATGAAGTCGTCAGCTCCGATGCTCCAACGGAGCTGATCGAGCAGGCCGCCGTCTCGATTCGCCACGCACTCGCCACTCTCGACGGATTTCGGCGTCCAGCTGATCGGGTCGTGTCGGTCGACGCTCTGCGGAAGGGCTTGCCCCTGAACGGCCCGGCCACCGGCCGCGCTAATCCACTCGCACCACACGTCGAGATCGAGACGACGACTGAGGAAGTGATCGCTCGCCTCACTCTCGGGCAAGCTTACGAGGGACTACCCGGATTCGCCCATGGCGGCGTCACATCACTGCTCTTTGACGAACTCCTCGGACGCGCGGTCGAGGCACGCGGCCGATGGGGTATGACCGTGGCTCTCACCGTCGAGTACCTCAAGCCTGTCCCGCTCCATACACCACTGGTAATGCGCGGAAGAATCGGCACACCGGGCGAGCGGAGCATGACTGCGCTCGGAACACTATGCCCAGCTGACGATCCGACGATCACATTCGTAAAGGCACACGGGACATTCGTGCAACCACAACTCCATGTGCTGAGGACGTACTTCGGGGGCCTGACTGACACCGCGGGACACCCAGTGACAGATGTCTTCGACACCTGAGCCCCACGACGCCGGCCAACCCCAGAGGGTTCAGCCGAGGTGGTCGTTCGCTCCGCTGACCCAGGCGATGGCTCAACTGAAGGTGAGCCCGAAACGCTTGCCCAGCCGGTTGAGCGCCTCCGGGTCGCCGAAAACAGCTTCTCCGCTACAGTCCTCGTCCACGGGATACACGGAACAAAAGCGCTCCGCTGCGCCTGCGTCCATCCCCCCGTGCTGAAGGTGAGCGTGGCTTCGAAAGCTTCCTCCTCGTCGCCGGGTTCGACCGGCCACGACATGGTCTCGTCGTTCCAATCGAACCGAAGCTCCCATTCCGTGTCGGCCTCGACCAATCGGACATTGGAGACGGTCACCAAACCTCGGGTGTGGGAAGCGATAGTCTCCAACTCACTTCGATAACACTCCAGCCGCTCGGCGTCATCCCGATCGCCGATGTCACGGAATGTCTTGTGGTTCACCGTGTATCGGATCTCGAGATAGCTGAGCAGAGTGCACACGGCATGCTGAGTGGGCTGACCGTAATAGCTCAGTGGCTTGTCCAGTTGGTCCGGTGCCAAGGTCCGCCGGGGAGTCGACTGATCGACAAGACCGAGTTCGACGATCAGATTCACCACCTCGCGGGCGGTGGTTTCGGAATTCAACGAGTCGCCTCCAGGCTTTGTTTTCGAGCAATCGATGTCGGCACAGTACCGACATCCAGCAGGCTCCCCATCCCGACTCGTATCCATAGCGGCGCGCACAGTTCCCTAAGCTTGAGTCCAGCAAAGATGGTGTACCAGCTCGTAGCTCGGCTGCGGTTTCGAGCCGTTCGCGGACTGCGTTGCCACCTGTCGAGCTCGACCATCGCGGAATCACATTGGAGCAGAACTGGATTGGATCCAGCCCGATCAGACCGCCCCCGGGAAGGAACGGTGCGTCCACAACTAACATCAGTGATTCCTTCGGCGCGAAGACGGAGTCCGTGATCTGCCTACTCAGGCTGTCTATGGAGCTCTCGTCGGTCGAGGTGCACGGGGTTGTGACCTGATAGGAGCATGTCGCGCCGAGATCGCCGTCTCTTGACTGGCCTGTCCGCCCCCTGCACGTGGTTTCGGAGTCAGGAAGGACGAAACCCCAGTGACGAGCACCACCGCCCGGCCAACGATCTTCGTCGGAGTCGACACCCACGCTGACACCCATCACGTCGGGATCGTCAACGAGCACGGCAAGAAGTTCGATGATCGCGAATTCGACACGACAGCAACGGGTTACGCGGAAACCGAGAAGTGGATCCGCAGCAGTGGCCTCGTCGCCCGAGTCGGAATAGAAGGCACCGGATCCTATGGAGAGGGTCGACCGGAATACGGCAGAAGTCTGCCGTTGAGGCCATAGTGGCCGGTGGGAGACCCGATGTCGGTGTGGCGGGTGGTGCCGATTAAGGTTCGGGTCCTCTGCTGATGTTCTTGTTCCGGGTGGGTTCGTGGCTTCGATCGATCGATCGCACCGCGTATCCGCGGTTCAAGCGTGTGGTGTCGGCACGGGAGATCGCGGAGTCGTTCACTCCGTCCGAAGACGAGACCGGGTGGGCACGGTCGAAGACCACGTCTGATGGTCACTTGCTGGCGTTGGTGGTGCTGCTGAAGTGCTATCAGCGACTGGGGTATTTCCCGAAGCTGGCCGATGTGCCTGATGCCGTGGTTTCCTACGTGCGCAGCATGCTCCGTGTCGCGGATTCGGTTGTGGCCGCCCACGAGTCGGAGCGGACGTTGTGGCGGCACCGCGAGTTCGTCCGTACTCGGTTGGGGGTGGTGTACGAGCCGGCGCGGGTGCGGGCGGTGGCGGAGAAGGCTATTCGGGCGGCGGCGCTGACGAAGGACAATCCGGCGGACCTGATCAACGTCGCGTTGGAGGAGCTTGTCCGGCAGTCGTGCGAACTGCCCGGGTACACCACCCTGGACGCGATGACAACCAGCATCCGCACGGAGGTGAACTCCGGCTTTTTCTCGACGGTGGCGAACCGGATCCCGATCACGGACCGGGCCCGGATGGCGCGGCTGCTGCTGGTGGATCCGGTGGCGCGGCGCAGCGGGTTCGATCGGTTGAAGACTCCGGCGAAGGCGGCGTCGCTGGGCAAGTTCCGGCAGCGTCTGGAGCATCTGGTCACGCTGGACGCGCTGGGGGCGACCGAGGTGTGGTTGGCGGGGGTGCCGCCGGGCAAGGTCGGGCATTTCGCCGGTGAGGCTCGGGTGACCGATGTGGCTGATCTGCGCAAGTACGGCGAGGACAAGCGGTTGACGTTGCTGGTGAGCATGATTCACGTGTTGCGGACCGAGGCCCGCGACGAGGTGTGTGACATGTTCTGCAAAAGGATCTCTGCGATACACAAGCGTGGCCGTGAACGCCTCGAGGATCTGCGGGAGGCCCATCGTGCCGAGTCCGAGCGGCTGCTCGGGGTGTTCGGTGACGTGCTGGGTGCCGCCCGTGAGGTCGTCGGTCCCGCCGATGTGCCGGGTGACGGCGCTGGTGTGTTCGAGCGGGCCGGGCAGTTGATGTTGCAGGTGCTCGACGCCGGTGGCGGGGTCGAGCGGCTGAGCACGGCGCACGAGGCGGTGGCGGCGCATCACGGCAACAACTATCTGCCGTTGCTGGAGCGATCCTACCGCTCGCACCGCAAAGCGCTGTTCACGCTGGTCGATTCGATCGAGTTGGAGCCGGTCACCGCGGAGCGCAGTGTGGCCGGCGCGGTGGGGTTCGTGCGCGCGGTCCGGGACCGGCGCGGGGCAGTTGATGAGCTGGGATGAGTGCGCGCCGCTGGTCGAGGGGTTCTGCACCCAGGCCGGTATCCCGGCTGAGGCGAGCGAGCTGGTCGCGTTCTACAAGCGGCGCTTGACCGGTACCGCGGCGCGGGTGGATGCGGGGTATCCGTCGAACACCGATCTTGTGCTCGACGGCGGCACACCGGTGTTGAAGCGGCGGGTCGGCGCGGACCGGCGGCCCGAGGCGCTGAACCTGGAGGCGGCGATTCACGAGCGGCTGCCGCAGCGCAGCCTGCTGGACGTGCTGACCCGGGCTGCGTATCTGACAGGTTGGTAGCGGCACCTCGGGCCGGCGTCGGGCTCGGATCCGAAGATCCGTGACGCGATGGGCCGGTATGTGATCACCGCGTTCACCTACGGCGGGAACCTGACCGCCGCCGAGGTGGCCCGGCACATGGAACACACTTCGGCGCACGAGATCTACACCGCTGGCAACAAGCACGCCGATGCCGGGAAGATCCACAAGGCGTCCGCGGCGGTGATCAACGCGTTCGCGACTCTGGATGTGGCGGGGGTGTGGGGTGACGGGCAGGTGGTGGCCGCCGACGGCTCCCAGATCGACACGTGGGAGAACAACCTGCTCGCAGAGAGCCACATCCGCTACGGCGGGTTCGGCGGCATCGCCCAACGCCTGATCTCCGACACCTACATCGCGTTGTTCTCGCATTTCATCCCGTGCGGGGTGTGGGAGGCGGTGTACATCATCGATGGGCTGCTGCAGAACACCTCTGATGCGCAGCCGGACGTGGTTCATGCGGATACGCAAGGTCAATCGTTTGCCGGTGTTCGGCCTGGCGACCTTGTTGGGGTTCGAGTTGTTGCCGCGGATACGGCACTGGCACGATCTGATCTTCTACCGGCCCGACCTCGGGGTCCGGTATTCCCACATCGATGCGCTGTTCGGTGACCACGCCATCGACTGGGACCTCATCGAGAAACACTGGCAGGACCTGCTGCGGACCGGGATCTCGATCCGGGAAGGACGATTGTCGTCGGTGACGCTGCTGCGCCGGCTCGGTAACCATTCCCGGAAGAACCGCTTGTACAAGGCGTTCCGGGAATTGGGTCGCGTCATCAGGACGATCACGCTGCTGCGGTTTCTGTCCGAACCCGAGCTGCGGCAGCAGATCACGGCGATCACGAACCGGGTGGAGGCGTTCCACGGGTTCGCTGCCTGGCTGATGTTCGGCGGCAAGCTGATCGGTCACAACGATCCCGTTCACCAGGAACGGGTGGTGAAGTTCAACGAGCTGGTCGCCAATTGCGCAATCTACTCCACCGCCCTGGACATCACCGATGCTGCGAACGCGCTGGCCGCCGAAGGGCATCCGGTCGACCCCGACGACCTGGCCACCATCACTCCGTACATCACGCGCACGATCCGCCGCTTCGGCGACTGGGTGCTCAACCTCACCCCACCCGAGGGGGAGCCGGTCACGCGCCTGGACCTCGAACCCCGCGCCCTGTTCCCCACCGGCACAGTCCGACATGGCCCGCCAACGCCGTTCTTCGGGAAACCTCACCGGCCAGCTTCCGGCTCGACATGACTACCCGCCTGGATCTGAATCGAGAGCGGGAGGCTTATTCGCAAGTATCTTGATGGCCTCTGTCCGGGGTGTAAACGCTGTCCCAGCGGCCATCAGCCGTGGCGCGCGTTCGACCTCGGCCGAGCCGGCACCGGGGCAGCGACGAATTCTTGGAGCAGGCCACTGGTGGGAAACTGCTCTCGAGTTCTGTCAGGGGTCGTGCCTACCCTATCGTCATGGTGAGTGTGAAGGTCGTCGACGAAACGGCATCCGGGGGTCGCGACGACGGCTGGATGTTCGAGGTGACCGAGGAGCGGCTGTCACTGCGGGAGATCATCCGGCGGCGGGTATTCCAGGAGGTCGCCGAACACAATGGCGGCGCGTCTCGTGGTGCCTTTCGTGGTCTGGTACGGCCGGCAGATGCCGAGGTGGTGCGCGGCGGGTTCCGCACGACTGGTCGTGTCGATCCGGAACGCCAGTGCGAGGCGGCGTTGCAGGCTTTCGGGCGCAACGGTTTCGTGGTCCTGGTCGGTGATCGACAGATCGAGGAGTTGGACGAGGTGGTCGCGCTGCCACTGGGTGTGGAAATCACATTCCTGAAGCTCGTCGCATTGGTGGGTGGCTGAATGTCGAGGTCCGAGTACGAGACCGCGGCGCGGTCCGCCATCGCCGCGGACGATATGGACGCCTTCTTCGACGCATATCTGCAGGCGTATCAGACGAAGACCGACAAATACGTGTGGGGTGCGGTATCGAACATGGCACGCGTCTTGCCAGACGAGACCTCCGAGCGGTTGGCTCGCGTTTGCGCCGCAGCGGCCCCGGCCGCTTCCGAGCACATCCGACACGGGATCAACTATCTGCAGGGGAGCATCGTCCCTTCCAAGTACAAGACAGCGGTCCTCGATGCCATCGCTGCGGACGATATGGGCAGGTTGTGCGCCGAGATTGTGCGGGTACACCAGATCGCCGAGTCCTCCCATATGGCGTCCGACAATGCCTTATGGCATGCCCTGTTCGCCAAGGTGCGTGAACTGCCGACCGAGACGGTCGAACGGCTTGCTCGCGCTTGCGCGGTTGCGTTCCCTACCGCTTCGGAGCGCGAGCAGCACTCTCTGCTGCTCCTGGCGTCGACCGTCGCACCCACCTTGCCGATCCTGGTCGAAGAACGGCGAGCAGTGCTGGAAACCCTGTCGAACCACCACGGCAGGTTAAGCCTTTTCGCGATCGACTCATCTCTGGCCCTAGCGGAACTGGCGTCAGGACGTATCTTGAGCCCTGAGGTCGTCGCGGTGTACCGCCGCGGAGCCTGCGAGAGGTACCAGGACTCTCGTGTTGCAGAGGTCGCCCGGCAATGCCCCGAACCAGTGGTCAATGTGGGTGAGCAATGGGCGGACCGAGCACTGGAGTTGGCGTGCTCGTCTCCGGGTTGGCACGACCTGCTGGCCTTCGCCACAACCGCCACGATGGGAAGACCGAACGCCAAGTGGGAAAAGACCGGTCGAGCGCTGCTGGCGAAGGTGGATTCCTTCGACGAGAAGGTGCTCTCGTTGTTGGAACTGGTGGGCCGACCCAGGACATTACCGCTGCGGCATCGTCTCGCCGAAGATCCCGGCCTCAACGATGAGTACGACCCGTTCAACGCGAACGCGGTGCGCGGTCTGCTGTGGCTGCTGACGTATCGGCCCCCGCAGCCGACGACTGCCCGCATCCTGGGCGGCCTGGTGGAAACGTCGCTGCGCAAAATCAAGGGTCTGGGACCACGTAACCCGAAGATGGCCAACGCCGGTGTTTACGCTCTGAGCCAGGTGAGCAGCGAGGCGGCGCTGGGTGAGCTGGCCCGCCTGGCCGCCACTGTGACTTACAAGGGCACGTTGAAGCTGATCAACGCCGCGCTGGAGACCAAGGCACACGCGCTCGGGCTGACCCGCACTCAGATCGAGGAGATGGCCGTGCCCACCTACGGCCTGACGTCGGTAGGCACGGCGGAATTCGCATTCGGCGCCGTGTCGGCGACGGTGACCGTGGACGGCACCAAGGCGGTGCTGTGCTGGTTCACGAGCAAACCGGTGAAAAGCGTCCCGGCCGCGGTGAAACGCGACCATGCCGAGGAATTGAAAGAACTCGAGGCGGCGGCCAAGGACATCGGCAAGATGCTGACCGCCCAAGTCGAACGGCTGGATCGCCAGTTCCTGGAGCGCCGCACCTGGGATTACCCCTCGTGGCGGGAGTATTACATCGACCACCCCTTGGTGGGCACGATCGCCCGCCGTTTGTTGTGGACAGTCGACGGGGTCACTTGCGGCTACGCAGACGGCGCGCTGCGCGACGTGGCGGACAACCCGGTGGGTGGTGACGTCGTGGAGCTGTGGCACCCGCTCGGTCGCTCGACGGAGGAGATCCTCGCATGGCGAGACTGGTTGGAATGCAAGAATATCCGGCAGCCGTTCAAACAAACCCATCGCGAGGTCTACCTACTCACCGATGCAGAACGCCACACCGGTACCTACTCGAACCGCTTCGCGGCGCACATCCTGCGCCAACACCAGTTCCACGCGTTGGCCGCTGTCCGGGGCTGGCGCAACAAGCTCTTGCTGGATGCCGACACCTCCGTGCCGCCACCGACCCGTGAACTGCCGCAGTGGGGTGTGCGCGCGGAATACTGGGTGGAGGGCGACCGCGACGACATTGGGGACGTCGACATCACGGAGTCCAGCAGCTACCTACGCCTGCGCACCGACCAGGTGCGGTTCTACCCGATCGACGCACCACAGAACCTTGCCAACAGCGCTTTCCATGGCGGCTTCCATGGGTCGGCCGAGCCACTGCCACTGTCGGACGTGCCCGAACTGGTCCTGAGCGAAGTACTGCGCGACGTGGACCTGTTCGTCGGTGTGGCCAGCATCGGCAACGATCCGACATGGTACGACGGTGGTCCGAACGGCAGGTTCGCCGACTACTGGACCGACTACAGTTTCGGCGACCTGAACCAGACTGCACAAACCAGACGTGACCTGCTGACCAGGCTGCTGCCCCGACTGGCCATCGGCCACCAATGCACCGTGGAAGACAGATTCCTGCACGTGCGAGGTACTAAGCATTCGTATCGGATCCACCTGGGCTCAGGAAACGTCCTGATCGACCCCAATAACCGCTACCTGTGCATCGTCCCCTCGGCGCGAACAACCGAACCGGACTCGTTCCTGCCGTTCGACGGTGACCGGATTCTGTCGGTGATCCTCAGCAAAGCCCTGCTTCTGGCCAACGACACAAAAATCGCCGACCCAACCGTCCTGAGCCAACTCCCGTGACAATGCTTCAGGCGTGACAGTTGGTCGAACTCAGTGCACCGATTGCCATCTCGTGGCGCACTTCCGCTCCTACACGATCCTTACCTCACCCAAGACGAGGATGGGGCGGGGGCGTTTCATAGGCGGTCACCTATGAAACAGGGCCCCGACCTGGGAATGTCCGGGGCGTTCCGTGTTTCATAGGCCGTTTCATCTGACTTGCAGCGTGAAACACATACATGAAACTATTCCGAGGGCGACCGATGACGATTTCCTCTTGGTGGAAGCCCACGACTGTCCCATGTCGACCTGCGCCGCCCCGGCCGGGTCCGCGTGTCGGACCGGTAGGGGCAAAGTCGCCGCCCAGTACCACACCGCCCGGTTCCGTCTCGTGCTCTCGCTGGCCAAGGTTCTCAACGTCCCCACCCCGGCACTGCGCAAGCCCGGATCCGCCTGGGTCGAGCTGCCGCGCCCACCCGCGGCCGGGACAGAGCCGGCTCGGCACGTGCGAATCGGCTACGCCCGCGCCTCCACCGCCCGCCAATCCCTGGACACCCAGCTGGATTTCCTGCGGGCTGCCGACGTCGGCCGGGTCTTCGCCGAGAAGGTCTCCACCCGCGCCACCACCCGCCCCGAACTGGACAACGCCGTCGCCCTCGCTCGGGAACTGCGCGCCTCCGGTGTCGCGGTTACCCTCGTCGTGCACGAACACAAACGCCTCGGCCGCGGAATCGAGCTCGTCGCCCTCGCCGAGCAATTGAAAGCCTCCGGCATCGGCCTGGAATTCCTCACCGGCGAGCTGCAAGGCTCCCACGACCCGTCCGGGGTCGTGTTCACCGTGCTGGCAGCCCTGTCCGGCATGGAACGCGAATACATCCGCGACCGCACCCTCGAACGCCATGAATCCGCCCGCAAACGCGGCAAGGCCATCGGCGGCGCCGCCGTCGCCGACGACGCAATGCTGTCCATGGCACTGCACCTGCGCGAGCACAACCACAGCCTCCGCGAGATCGCCACCCGCCTCGTCATCGCTAAGGGCAAGAAGAAAGGCCAGCACCCCTCCCCAGCCACAGTCCTGCGGCTACTGCGAGACCACGACCAAGCCGCATCGAGAGCGGGCTGATTCTCATCGTTACTTCCCACGCCGACGCGGCAGGCTTCAGCCGCGAGGTATCCCGAGCGCTTCCAGTCCCGCTTCCAAGTCGGACTTGGCCAAGAGTTTCTCGATGGTCTGGCCCGCCAGCATGGAGCACATCTTCAGAACATCATCGGTGAGCCGGTCGAGCTCATCGAGCGCGGCCACATACATTGCCAGCGCTCCCTTTCCTGAGTCGTGGCCACTTCACCGGCCCAGCGTTCGGCCTGGTTGCGGAACAGCACCTGGTCCTCGCGCTGTTCTCATCGACCTGCATCGCGTGGTCCACCGTTGCGTCGTCCAACCGGTACGGCTGCGCGACCGCAGGCTCGAACAGTTCGATCTGGCCGACCGTGATCGAGATCCCTTCACGCACAATGTCGGTGAAGTATCCGATCTCGGAAGTCGGGTACCAGTTCTGCCACCGCCGTCGCTCACCCCGCCGAGGCTAGCCCCTTCCGGTGGGAACCGCCCGCCGATCCACCGACCGCATCACAGACCGGCTCAGTGCTGTCCGCCGCATCGGCACCGGGTCTCACCGGATAATGGTCTGACGGCAGGTTTCTGCCGTATTCCGGTCGCATCCCAACTACCGCTTGTCGGGGGCGCGAAGTCTTCCGATGGCAAGTTGTGTGTAGAGCGCAACCCCTCGCGACAGAACGCCTTCGTCGAAGATCGCCTCGGGAGAGTGGTTGCTCGCGGTCGTTGCTGGATCACGATTGGCAGGCGTGGCCCCCAGCAGCGCGACAGCACCGGGAATCTCCTGCAGAATGCGGGAAAAGTCCTCCGACGCGGTGTAAGGATTATCGAGGATTTTCACCGCGCCACTGCCAAACAGTTCGACGGCAGCGTCTGCGAGGAATGTGGCCTCGTCAGGGTCATTGACGGTAACTGGGTAAAGGGTTTCCCAGTCGACATCTGTGTGAAGACCGTGGGCATCGGCGATACCGCGACACAGCCGAATTGCGCGATCCGCGATAGCCTTCTGGTTCGCGGGAGAAAAGGTTCGAACGGTGGCCTCGAACGTGGCACTTACCGGGATGATGTTCTGTTGAGTGCCGCTGTGGAAACTACCGACGGTCAGAATGACGGGGTCGAACGCATCGAATTGACGGGTAATCAGACTCTGGAGTGCGGTCACGATCTCGGCCGCGACTACGATCGGGTCCTTCGCTAGATGGGGACTGGACCCGTGCCCACCTGCACCAACGACTGTGACACGGAGGCTGTCGGCAGCAGATAACATTGGGCCGGGACGAACGGTGACCATTCCGCTCGGATATGTCGAAGTAATCACGTGCAGGAAGTAGGCGGCCTCGGGTCGTTGGCCCGCAGCGTCCAATACACCAGCGTCGAGCATACGGCCCGCACCGTCGAACCCCTCTTCGCCAGGCTGGAACATGAATATGACGTCGCCGTCGAGCTCGTCGCGACGAGCGGAAAGTAACCGGGCCGCACCGACTAGCATGGCACAGTGCAGATCGTGCCCGCACGCATGCATCGCCCCATTAGTGGAGGCAAAGTCAAGACCGGTCCGCTCGGTCATGGGCAATGCGTCCATGTCGGCCCTCAACAACACCGATCGATCGCGCGACCTTCCGCGTAGCACGCCGACAATCGATGTCAATCCGGCTGCACCAGAGGTTATTTCGAGCGGCAACCCATGCAGGGCTGCTAGTAGCTTCTCTTGAGTACGCGGTAAGTCTAGGCCGATTTCGGCATCTCGATGAATTGCCCGACGTAATTCGATGAGCTCGGATTTCAAAGTATCTGCGTCTTCCAACAGGCCCATGTGGTCCACCTCAGTCGGTTAGTGTGTTGTCCTGCCTTTGGCCGCGCGCATGTCCTCAGCTATCCGGCCTGTCGACGCGCTTATGTCAGGTTGGTCGTGAATTCACATGGCCGCAGCAGAGAAGCCGATGAGACTGCCCTCCGGAAGTGCCATCGTCACGTCGCCGTAGAGCGTGCCCAGATATCCCCAGACAAAGCCGGTGGCAGGAATTGTTACCTGCTCCACTCGTTCTCCCCATACGTCCGTAATTTCGCCGATCACCGTGCCGGCTTCGACCAATGTGCCAGGACTGTGCTTTGGCCAAAACAGGCCGGCATTGTTGTTCACGACGCCGCCGCGATATTCGAATTCGCCGTCGAGCTTTGGTGTCGGCTGCGCCTCAGCCTCAGTGTCAAGCATGCCGAGGACACGCATGACGTTCATCACCGCGACCCGACCCAACTCCGCGGCGGATGTCGACTGGCGTGAGACTAGTTCGAGCATGAGACCTGCAACGTTGTGTGCGGAGGCCGTCGCTGCCGGTTGTCCGGCTATGGAGCCGACCAATGACCCGCTGCTATCCGGTGGTTCGCGCATGATGACCTGGGTCAGACCCGTAGCGTCGGCCATCCGCCGTTGTTCAGCGCGGATTGTGTCGTCGGCTGCTTGGTCTGGATACAGCATCACGATGGGGAAGGAGGGGTCTGCATTTCCATGCAGATCTAGGTAATGAGTAGCTTGGTCGAATGCCACCTTGTGGCTTGCCGCCAACCGCTGCGTGATCATTCCGTCAGGCATACTCGGCCAGAGCAGCGGCATCGCCATGTGGAGTTGATCGTACGGCGACGCGTACGTAGCGTTTTCGAAGGCAAGCGGATTCGCCACCGTGATCGCGATAAGGGTGCCTCGCAACCGGGTCACGTCTATGTGCTTCAGAGTTGCCAACAGGGCGGCCGTGCCAACAACCTCGTTTCCGTGCACCGCCCCTGTCGCAAGCAAGACCGGCCCCGGCTCGGTACCATGTGCCACGACCACCGGAGACCCGACTTTCGTCCCGGCCGCCAATCTGACGTTGCCGAGCGTTCCCTTGGCGATCGTGCCGGGTGCGACCGACAACCCTCCAAGAATAAATTCTTCCATCTACTCGCCCTTCGTTCTGATCCGTGTCAGTTGACGCGGTGCGCTATTCCTGTTCGTTGGATCGTCCACTCCCGACCGACACCGCGACGCGTCCGTGGAGTCGTCGCGGAACGTTGCCTACTGCGCTCTGCGGCGGTCGCTTCGGCGTCGACGATCCACATCTGGGTGTCGACTACCACTCCGTAGTCACGACGGGCGCCGTCGACAGAGACATACTCGTCAAGAACGTCGTCCAAGACGGATTGCGGGGCGCGGTCGAGCGGATTGCCCCACCCTCCACCTCCGCCGCTCTGTGAGAAAATGACGCCTTCGGGGTCATATGGCTGAGCGACTGGGAACTCGCCGCAGATCGCCTCGTCCGGGCGCCCTTCACCTATTACGCAGAAGTTTCCGGACCCTTCAAAGCCCCCTACATAACCGGGTAATGGATGTATGAGTGATTGCGAGTTAAAGATCGCAAAGGTTCCGCTGGCCCCTCGCTCGACCCTTCGCATCACATAGGCCGGACTACCACGCCACTGTCCAGGAGCTGCTGAGTCCGTGGAGTATTCGGCTTGCGTATACAGCGTGGGGTACTGGACCTCGCTGAACTCGTGATTTACCGGGCTGGCGACACTGAACGGCGTTGCCCATCCTCCCCAGCCATCGACTCCATAGGTCGCACTGTTGTCCATCGCGACCATCGAGGAGTCCCAGAAGAGAAAGTTTCTCGGGTTCTTCGACGAATGGGTAAGAAAGCGATGCTCACGCTCGTCGATACCCAGAACGTACGTATTCGCCGTATCGAGGGAGACATTCCCAACTCGTTCCGGAATGAATTGTTCGCAGGCCTTCATTACTACCTGCGCGACTTGGCCGCCGGCCACAATAGTACCAAGTGTAGTTGCCGCCGGGGATCTCGGATTTACCAACGACCCCTCGGGCAGGTTAATAGCGATGGATTCGAACAGCCCCGAGTTGATCGGGACATCAGGGCACAGCACTGAAAGTGCAACGCAGATGTTGGCAATCGTGTTCGCTGCAACGCTATTGACCACGCCATCCGTTTGAGGATCTGTGCCTGTGAAATCGAACGACATCTGGTCACCGTCGATACTTACGGCCACACTGATCTTGAGATCGCGCCGATCCGCATAATCGGTATCAACGAAGAAGTCAGCTGAGTACACGCCATCGGGCCAGGACCGAACTTGATCGCGGAACTTGCGCTCCGAGTAGCTGAAGACCCACTCCAGGGAGTCCTCGACGATATCAAGGCTGTACCGGTCAACCAGCTCCCTAACACGGTGCTCACCGATGCGACAGGCGCCGATCATGGCCTCGATATCGGCCTCGAGCACATCGGGCAGCCGATTGTTGGCTAGGAGCCAATCCCAGACTTCGCGACGGCGTTCTCCTCGCTCGTATAGCTTCAGCGGAGACAGACGCAGACCCTCGTGCCAGATTTCGCGGCACAGCGGGTTCGCGGCGCCGGGAGCTGGACCCCCTTGGTCCATCACGTGCAGACGACCGGCGGCGAGAAAACGTGGTCGGCCGTTGAAGAACATCGGAACCACAACAGTCCAGCAGCCGAGATGACTACCCCCGTGATATGAGTCTGCCACCAGGAGTGCGTCGCCCGCGGACAGATCACCACGGAAGAAATATAGACAGGCCTGGGCCGAGGAAACACCAGCGAACGAATGTGCGACCACGCCTGCCCTGGATACCAGCTTTGCCGGGGTGCCATCGTAGCTGTAAAGCCCGGCGCCGCAGTCCTTCCCTTCGTTAACTCCGGGATTCGGCGACGTTCGACACATGCTTTCATAAACCTGATCGGCTATCGCGTCGAAACAATTGCGGATGATCTCTGCGGTGATGACGTCAGTCATTGTGATCGCTTCCTTCCATCGGCGCGCCGACACCATCTGGATGGTTGAGCGCCAACTGATAGATCTCTCGCGCACTGGTTTCAGAAATGAGTCCGTCTGCCAAGTCGTCTTCGATTGAGGCGGGCGCGCGATCCCGGGGGGATCCGTACCCACCGCCGCCAGCGAGGCGCAGGCGGAGGAAGTCTGCGGAGATGGTGCTTTCGCTGGCGGACGGCGGGGCGGGAATCCACCCGTCGGTAGTGTGAAACGCGATCTCCATACCGCCTCCAGGCAACCCCCCGGCTACCCCTCTTACCGGAGAGGAAGCGTCGGTCCACAGCGTGTACAAGCGGTCACCAGCGAGGGCAATCACTGTATCCACGCCAGGCGCACCGACGTGCTCACCCGCGCCACCACTGTCCTGCGCGAATTCTTGACACTGGACCTGCAGACCCAGCCCCGTTTCTGTCTCCCACTGCTCAATCGATTGGAGTTGCGCCCGTGCTGACAGACGCGGTGGTCCCCAGCCGCTGCCTTGGGCCGACGCGCTGGCGCCACCAATTCCCCAAACACCGAGATCTGTCTGATCGCTTCGGTTGTCTTTCTGCCGGCACAGTATGAGTGGGCGCGGAACACTGAGCGATCCCAATGCTTGTTCGGATGCGTGTGATAACGCTTCGGCGACCGCATCAGCAATCTCGTTGCCGCAGTGAATGTTTCCCCAACCACAGGGGGCGGGAAAAACTGGATGGACAACGGATCCCGGCCGCGTGCGTACGTGTACAACTCGCGATAATCCGCTGTTAGGTGGGACTCCACCGGCCAACATGGTCAGTATTACGGAATAGGACCGTGACGCAGTCACGCCCACCGGACAATTGACGAACATGGGACGCTGATCGTCGGAGTCGCTAAAGTCCAACGTCACCGTTCCATCCTCGACAGTGGCGGTGAGCCGGACATTAATGGGAGTGTCCGACGTACCTGACAATGACAGGCACCTACCACCGTCGTGGGATCCCGGTGTCCACGTGGTGAACACACGCCTGGCGAGGCGCTCCGTGTAATCCTGGCTGTACTGGAGTGCCTCGACCACCGCATTGTGCCCGTAGCTCGAGACTAGGTCGCCCAATCGTTGCTGTCCGAGTTCGAGAGTCGCGATCGCGGTCCGCAACGACGACCGCGTTTCATCAGGGCGGCGCCCGTTCAGCAGGAATACGCCGAGTACGTCGCGGACAGGACGGCCCATTCGCTGAACCTTCATCGGCGTTACCAGGACGCCCTCGGCAAGAATCTCGGTGGCGTCCGGGTAAAGGTTCCCACCAAGCTGGCCACCCATATCGCGTAAGTGAACACCCACCGCGAGATAGAGCACGAGCTCTCCCCCGATGATGAGTGGCGCGACAAGGGTGACTTCTTGAACCCTCGTACCGCCTATGTATGGGTCGTTGGTCAAGACCACGTCGCCGTCGCCCAAGTCGAATTTGAAATATTCGATCACGTGCCCGACTGTTCGCTCGATGGAGCCGAGCTGCTGAGCGTCGTCGATGGCCGCGACGTTGCCGTCCGTGTCGGCGATCGCAACGACGAACTGGCTCGCCTGACTCATCTCGGAGATCGGTGCCGCGGAAGCCAAACTCGCTGCGAGCTCCTCAGTGCAGGCGATGATTCGCGTCCGTAGAATTTCGAGATCGATCTGGGACGTCGCCAGCGCCGGCCGACTGTCCCCAATGGCGGCCATCATTGCACAACCTCAATGACGTAAGTCTCGAACTGATCCAGTATTGCTTCCTGCCCGTCGCCAACGACAATGGTTGTCCCCGGCTCGTGCACCACAGCGGGGCCGGTGATTACATTTCCGGGCTGCACCAGCGGTCCGTCGTAAATCGGGGTACGAGTGAACCCCCCGCGACGCTCGAAGTACACCTCACGGTGGCCTATCAACGCGAAAGAAGCATCGTCATCCTCGAACTTGCGAGGATTGGCGAGCCCCGCCACGTTGCGCAGTCCGGTAACCTCAACTCGGATTGATACGATCTGAACCGGTTGATCGGGTTGGTTGTGGCCGTACAGCTGTCGGTGGAGTTCGTGAAACTCCGCAATCGCGCGGGAAATACTGACTTCAGAAACCTTTCGCGTTCTCGTCGGCAGCGGGACGATAACCTCCCGCGTTTGCCCTTCGTAGCGAATGTCGAGAGAGCGCTCGAGCCTGGTCGTCTCTGCTGTTGGCAGGGCACCTTCGGCTTCATCGTGCATATGTTGAAATGCCTCCGTCAGCTCTACCGGATCGACAGATTCGGCGGAGCGGATAAAGGACTTCACGCGAGAGACCTTGAAGTCGGCGACCATTCCTCCGAACGCGCTGAGCACAGCAGCATTGCGTGGCACGAGAACGGTTTTGATTCCGAGATCACCGGCCTGGATCCCCGCATGAATCGCGCCTGCCCCACCGAATGCCATCAGGGCGAAATCTCTGGGATCACGGCCTCTCTTCACTGATACGTAACGCAAAGCGTTGGACATGTCGCTATTCGCGATCCGGTACACGCCGATTGCGGCATCGATGACCGATAGTCCAAGGGGTTTCGCTACATGTTCTTCGAATGCCGCCTCGGATGCCGCTCGGTCCAACGTCGCCTTTCCGCCCATGAAATGGTCCGGATCCATAAAACCAAGCAGGAGGTTGGCGTCGGTCACTGTTGGGCGTGTACCGCCCCGGCCGTAGCAGGCCGGTCCGGGCTGAGCGCCTGCGCTTTCGGGCCCGACTCGCAACGCGCCACCGCTATCGACCCAGGCGATGGATCCTCCACCGGAACCGATTGTGTGAATGTCGACCAACGGTACGTCGACCCGGTAGCGGCTGATCCAGTTCTCAACGCCTATCTCGGGTTTACCGTCGTGGATCAGACAGACATCGTAGCTGGTGCCACCCATATCGGCGGTCATGATGTTGCGGTAGCCGGAGCGCTCGCCGAGAGCGACCGCCGCCACCACTCCTCCGGCCGGACCGGAGAGCACTGCGTCGACCCCATGCTCGGTCGAATAGCCAACGTCCATAATGCCGCCGTTGGATTGCATGACGACCAGTTCGCCAGCGAAACCTGCGGAACGCAGACCCACATCGAGTTTCCCCAGATACTCCTTCAACAATGGACTCGTATACGCATTGACGACCGTCGTGCTGACGCGCTCGAATTCTCGGATCTGAGGTAACACGTCGCAGGAGAGGGTCACGAAGCACTTTGGATGCTCCTCACCGATTATCTCCGCGATCCGGCGCTCGTGAACGTCGTTTGTGAAAGAGAACAGGAGGCATACCGCGACGGATTCGATGCCCTCGGCTTTCAGTTCCCTGACCGCCTCACGCACCTCTTCCTCATCGAGCGGAACTACGACCTGCCCGGTGTAGTCGATGCGCTCCGCAACACCCTTGCGGTGACGCCGCCGGACGATGGGGTGTGGTGCCGGCAGAGACAGATCGAATAAGCTTTCCTTGTACCCGCGACGTATTTCTAGAACGTCGCGGAAACCTTTCGTCGTGATCAGACCAGTCGGAACGCCGCTGTACTCCAGCATCGCGTTGGTGACAACGGTCGTTCCGAGGATCAGGAATTCAGTGTTCTGAAGCAGATCCGTCTGAGACCGCCCGTAGTGCTCTGCGGCGATCTTGACCGCCTCGAGTACGGCGGTCGACTCGTCGTGTGGGCGAGAAGGCACCTTCCCGGTAAAGACTCCGTTACCATCCGTGGCAACCACATCGGTAAAGGTTCCGCCGACATCGACGGCTATGGTGTGCCCCATTGTGATGCCCTCTCAGCGTTCTGTACTCGTGGCTGCATAATCAGCGTCCGATACGAATCGAATACGGCCAGAAGTCAATTCGATATCGACATCCACTCGTGGCACGGAGAGCGTTAGAGCGATTTCTGTGCTGAGTCCGGTCTCCTGCTCGAAGATCAACTCGGTCGGGCCTGCGTGCAGGACGCCATCTCGCTCCGGCAAGGAAAAGAGTTCTTCGTGCCGAGTTCGCCAGCTTTCAGCGTCTGGGCCAGTGACGGTGATCCGACTGATCCGCGGTGCGGTATCGGCTACTTCGAGATAAGGAGGGGGAAACATGAAGCTGTCGCGGAGGCCGAAGAATATCTCGCCTACCGGAGGGGTTGGCGCGACTCCCAGGTAGTGCCCCATTGTGCCGTCCTCACGTTTCCACGAGCCGACTTGCGCGCTCGCGTGTTCGAGTCCGGGCAACTGACGCCATCGAGCGAGTTCGCCGCCCGCATCGTCTGTCGTGTATGTAACGGCAAAGATCCGCGGTGTTCGGTCAAAAACCTTGCCCTTTAGAAACGAACCCGGTGATAGTTCGCTGGCGAGTTCGATAAATCCGCCGCCGTGGATTGGCAGCATCCGTGACTTGATCCCGGCAACCTGCTCGACAACCTCATTCCCGAATGAGAAACCAACTTTCTCCAAGCGGTCCGATATTTCGATCATCTCTGTCGGCGACGTGAGCACGATGACGTGGCCGATCATTCTGTTGACTGAACTCATGTTTCACATTTCCTCGGTAGTCGACTGGTGTGTGAGATGGCTGTTGACAAGGGCCAGCCAAATCGTTGATGGCTCTCACCACGAACCTCCAGATCGAGTGGCGAGAGTAAGAGAACTTCATCGGCGGCGTGTTTCCTGTGGGCCAACGTCTGTTGCGACAGTAACAACATCGTATGATGGCGTCAAGGAAAACGAACGCCAAAATGGAACTCGTTCATGGATGAGGAGTACGACGGATGCCGACAGATGCCAGTTCGAGCCAAGGGAAGGGCTCGGCCGTCGACAAGGCCCTCGACATCGTCGAGGCCGTGGCGACAGCCGATGGACCGCTGAGGCTTATCGATCTGGCCAACCTCGTGGGCCTCCACCGCGCCACTGCGTACAAGGTTGTCCTCGACCTGGTGCGCCGCGGCTGGGTGCTACGCGATGGCGACCATTACTTGCCTGGCACCGCGCTTCTCCACTTGTCCTTCGCCGCAGGAGTGAACGCTCTTCTGGTACTCAGCCGACCTGTCCTGCAGAGCCTGGCCGACCGAACATCGATGATGGTCAACCTGCAGATCCTTACCATTGACCGGGCACGGATCATCGATGTCGTACGACCCCCTCGACTTCAGTCGATAGTGGACCGGCACGGACAGCTTCTTCGAGTTGACGAGTCTGCCGGCGCACTGGCTCTCGTCGCCGCACTTGACGACATTGCTGCGACTCCATACCTGCGCATGGCCGAGACCTCGAGTCGTGAGTCGGAACATGGCACCGAGCTCCGCAGGAGGATCGAGGCTGCACGAAAAGCCGGCTTCGCCGAGCAGCGAGGCTCTGCGACCGTGATTGCCGATGTAGGTCGTGCCGTCCTGGCACCAGGCGGGCGCCCGACCTGCGCGTTGACTGTAGTCAGTCTCGCGAGCGAGTTCGATGAGGTCACCATGTCGAAGGTTGAGGCTGAGTTGATGACGGCCACCCAGGAACTCGAAAGGATATTGAATGGGGCGACCCGCGGCGCCGTAGAGAATCAGCCGTGAGTGAGTTGTTCGTGCTGCGTACCGCGGCTACCGACTGATGACCAACGTCCGCACCCACTGTCGACTCGGTTCGAGGTACCGCCGCCGCGCGTCGGTGAAGAGCTGGACACTGTCAGGTCCGGGCCAATCAGAGGGCAGCATCTCGTCGGGCAGGCCCGGGTCCACGTACGGGATGATCCGCCATTCGTCCAGGAGGGGAACGAAACGAGCGAACGCGTCGCGCCCGTCGGTCGAGTCGTCGTCGATAGCGTGGCCGCGATGATCGAGGAAGGTGCGGTGACGTTCAGCGAGGCTGTCTAAGTCCCACCACTGCGAGACCGCATCCCGCAGCGTGCCGGGCACGTCGAATTCGGTGGCGAGGAAAGTGGTGATGTGCGCGTCGAGTCCGAGGGCGGTCACGATCGCTGCCGCCTCCACCGCGAGGTACTCGGGGCAGATCCATAACCCCGCCGAGACAGTGCCGCATCCGATCGACGCCAGCCGACGCCGAAGCTGATGTCGGGCAGCACGTTCAGACTCCGGGATACCGAACGAGATCAGCCGCCAGGCGTCGCCCGGGGCCATCTGCCGGAACCCGAAGATTCGCGAATCCCCGCGCACGAACATCGCCTCCGCCGCGGCGGTGAGGCCGTAGCCATTGTTCCCATCGCGGCACTCCGAGTGCAGCACCCGCTTGCTTTTGAGCCTGGTCACCGCGGTCCTGGTGCTCTGCGCCGGCACCCCGAGTGCCGACAACAGCATGGTGAGATCCGCGATCGCGATCCAGCCACCGAGATCGCGGACGTAAGCGCCGAGCACCGTGCGTACCAGCGATGTCGCACTCCCAGCTCTGGAGTCGATGTCGTCTAGTACGGCGCCCGCAACGGCGGGCCACCCCCGGTCAGGGACCCCCGAGCTGAACCGGCCGTCAGGATGCTGTGAGTTCGTCACCGATCGCCACCACCCCGGCGAGTACTTCACTGAAGGTGGTACTCAGCGGGCTCATCCCCAGCCGAATTCCCTCGGGCCCACGGAAGTCGGGGATGACCCCGCGCTGCCAGAGCCGTGCGGTGATATCGCGGAACTGCGGGTGGTCAATCGTCACGTGCCCGCCCCGGCGGGCGGACTCCAGCGGCGACGACACCGCGACACCGAATGGAACCAGGCAGTCTTGCACCAGGTCCAGCGCGTACTCGGTGAGCGACACCGACTTCGCACGGATCGCGGGCATACCGGCATCCTCGATCATTTCGAGGGTGTCCTGGATCGGGATCATCCCGAGAATCGCGGGGGTGCCGCTGATCACCCGGCGGATCCCCGCAGCCGGAACGTACCCTTGCGCCATGTCAAACGGGGTGTCGCGGCCCATCCAGCCCCAAATCGGCTGCACGAAGTTGTCGAGGTGCGCAGCGGCAACGTAGGCGAACGCCGGCGAGCCGGGACCGCCACTGAGGTACTTGTACGTGCACCCTACCGCGAAATCCACACTCCACGAGTCGAGTTCAATCTCCACCGAGCCCGCCGAATGGCAGAGATCGAGCAGCAGCAGCGCCCCCGAGCTGTGTGTCGCCGCACCGATCGCAGGGACGTCGAGGAGATACCCGGACCGGTAGGCGACGTGACTGAGCACCACCAGCGCAGTTCGCTCACACACCGCGTCGGCCACCTCGGCGGCGGTGACACCGCCGCGGAAGTCGGGCTCGATCCACCGCAACGTCAACCCATGGTCTTCGGCGATCGACTCGAGCAGGTATCGGTCGGTGGGGAAGTTATCGCGGTCGAGGACGATCTCGGTTCGATCCGGGCGCATAGCGAGGGCGCCGCGGACCAGCTTGTACAGCAGGACCGTCGTCGAATCTCCGATCGTGGTCTGACCTGCGGCCGCCCCCAGCACTGCCGCCCCGAGCCGGTCGCCGAGCCTCAGCGGCATGTCGAACCAATCCTCGTCCCAACCCCGGATCAGCCTTCGCCCCCACGCGTCGGAGACGAACGTGGCGAGTCGGTCCGCGCTCGCCCGTGTGGGCCGGCCCAGGGAGTTGCCGTCCAGATACGCGACGACCTCCGGGTCGTCGCTTCCGAGGAATTGGGCCGGGTACTCGCTCAGGGGGTCAGCCGCGTCGAGTTCATCGGCACGTTTGACGAGGGCGGCAGACGCGATGGTCATGATCAACGTCCGATCTCTGTGCGTACGGCGAAAAGTTCCGGGAAGAAAGTGAGGTCGAGTGCGCTTTGCAAGAACCCGACACCGCTCGACCCGCCGGTACCGGTCTTCATGCCTATCGTGCGCAGCACCGTACGCATATGGCGGAACCGCCACAGCTGGAAGTTCTCCTCGAGGTCGACGAGTTCTTCCAACGCCTCATACACCGACCAGTATTTGTTCGGGGTCTCGTAGATCTCTTTGACGAGTGGAAGCAGATTCGGGTCGAGAACGTAGGCCTGACTAACGTCGCGGGCGAGCGTCGAGTGGGGGACATCGAGGCCGGCGCGGGACAAGTAACGCCAGAACGCGTCATAAAGACTCGGCTCGTGGAGGAGTGTTTCGAGTTCGTCGTGGGCCGCGGGGTCCGATTCGAACACCCTCAGCATGCCCGCGTTCTTGTTACCGAGGATGAACTCCACCGCTCTGTACTGGTGCGACTGGAAGCCCGACGAGTTCCCCAGGAACTCCCGGAACTCGGTGTACTCGGTGGGAGTGAGCGTTGCCAGTACCGACCACTGCTCGGTAAGGGTCTTCTGGATGTGCTTGACCCTCGCGACGCACTTCAGCGCCACCCCGATGTCATCGTTGTCGAGTGCCGCTCGCGCCGCGCGCGTTTCATGCAGCACCAACTTCAGCCACAGCTCGGTGGTCTGGTGCTGAATGATGAACAGGAGCTCGTCGTGATGCTCTGGGCGACTGACCGGGCGCTGGGCGCTCAGCAGCGTGTCCAGGTGAAGGTAGGCGTCGTAACTCATACGCGAGGAGAAGTCGGTCACGATCTCCTGCTCGAGTGGGCGGGTGTTGCCTTCGACTGCCATGGTGATTCCTCGTCATCTCTCATCTAAGTCATCAAGTCGTCTTCGGCATCGAACACGGTATTACAAAATATTGACGCCCGCTAGAGTTGTGACACGACTTCCAGGTCGTGGCGGCGGACTGTCACCGCTTTGCGCGACTTCCACTCGCATCTATCGTTCCATTGACGTCAGTACGTAATCCGCCATACGGTAAGGATGTCAGTGTCTAGCACTCGGGAGATCTCATGTCGGCACTTGGCCTCACTGTGCTGGCCGGCCGTGCCGACCTGGTCGCACTCGGTCGCCCCCATCTCTACGACCCGCAGTGGACGTTGCATGCCGCCGCAGACCAGGAGTGCACCGGTCCCGAGGCGCAGTGGCCGCAACAGTTTCAGGGCGGCAGCTGGAAACCGCCGACGGGACGCACCGACGGACCCCGACCCCGCCTCGAACTGATTCGGGAAGGAGCCCCGGTCACCGCACATCGGCGATGGAAGCCATGAGCACCCTGGCGGACCTGCTTAGACGCGCCGTGCCACCGCCGCAACAGACGCTGCGGTACGGCTACCAAGAGCAGCAGCTCGCGGACGTCTGGCTGCCCGAGCAGACGCCGAGCGCGGTCGTCTTGTTCCTGCACGGTGGGTTCTGGCGCGGCGCATACGATCGGCACCACACCGAACCACTCGCCGCTGCCCTGGCACAGGAGGGTTACGCCGTGGCCAACGTGGAATACCGACGCGGCGGCGAATACCCGGAGACCTTCGACGACATCGCGCGGGCCATGGATTCGTTGCCTCGGCTCGTCTCCGAGGGCTGCGGGATCACCACCACGACACCGATCATCAGCGCCGGGCACTCCGCAGGCGGCCACCTCGCGCTCTGGGCGTCGGCCCGCCACCGCCTGCCAGACACGTCGCCCTGGTACCGTGCCGATCCGGCGCTCGCCGGCGTGCTCTCACTCGCCGGGGTCGGCAGCATCGCTGATGCCCTGTCCAACCGGATCGGCGGTGACGCGGCCGCGGAGCTGCTGGGCGCGCATCCATACACCACCGAAATCGATCCGGCCGCCCTCGGTTCCACCTACATCCCGACCGCCCTCGTGCACGGTCACCAGGACGATGATGTTCCCTTCGCCTACAGCGAAGCGCATCGTAACCTGCTCGACCATGGCGGCACGAATGTGCACCTGTGGTCGATTCCCGCTGCCGGTCACTTCGAACTCATCGACCCGCACACCGATGCCTGGCGCACCGTCGTAGACGCCCTGAACTGGTTGGTCGTCCACTCGGGCCGATGACGCGCGGCCGTATGTGCTCGAAGATCAGAGATGCTGTTCGGCAGCGGCGAATCAGGCGAACGTCGACACTCTGGGAGAAGCACGGTGCTCGTCATCGCAGCGGGTCGAAGGGCACAAGTTCCGTGGGAAGGTGACCGGTGACGATGGATTCCGCGAGCAGTCGTCCGGTGGCCGGCCCCAGCGTGATGCCCCACATGCCGTGCCCACCCGCGACAAAGACCCTAGGTGATCGGGTGGCGCCGATCAACGGGAGCCCGTCCGGAGTGCAGGGCCGCGAACCCACCCACTCGTCTGTGCGGGAGTCGAGGTCGGCGCCCCGCAGCAGTGGCCGCGCGGCGTCCACAATCGCCCCGATGCGGCGCTGGTCCAGCGCTGCCTCCGGCTTGCGAAACTCCATCATTCCGGCGACGCGCAGACGGCCCAGCAAGGGAGTGCAGGCCACCCGTTGTGAGGGGAAGTAGACAGGTCCGGACGGGACGTGCTCCATCGCGACGCTGAAACTGTAGCCGCGACCAGCCTGGACGACGGTTTTGACCCCGAACTGCCTGGCCAGATCGCCCAGCCAGGTACCGGTGGCGAGGACGATCGCGTCGAACGATTCCGTCGAGCCGTCGCCTATGCCGACCTGCAAGGTCCGGCCATCGTCCTCGACGGACGTCACTTCGGCGTCCTCACGGATGGTCCCGCCACGTTGCCGGACCGCATCAGCAAGCCGATGCACGAAATCACCCGGATTGATGAATCGCTGGCCGCGCAGTCGGATTGCCGCGCCGACCTCATCCGATAATGACGGTTCTACCTCGCGCGCGTCATCGCCGGACAAAACGTCGAACGCGATCTGCTGGCCAGCGGCCTGGATATGTTCCAACTCCTCGAGGAGGACGGCACGTTCTTCCGTCGTGCGGTATGCGGCGAGGAACGACTCGGCCTCCTCCGTCTGCCCTCTCACTCCGCCGTCCACGAGAGAATCGAAGCTGGACAGGGCGCAGCGGTTGATGGCGACCAAGGATTCCATGGCGGCGCGCCAGCGTTTGGTCGTGCTATGCCGCGCGAAGGAGGCCAGAAACTTGATGAGCCGCACGTTGCCGGTCGGTGGGACGTACACCGGCGAAGTAGCGCTTAGTGCGGCGCGCAAACCGTAGCGCAGAACGGCCGGCTCCGGTAGCGGTGTGCTGATACCGGGCGTGAGCCAGCCAGCGTTTCCCCACGACGCCCCTGCCGCAATACCCTTGCGATCCAGGACGGTGACCTCGACTCCGCGCTCCTGTAGGAACCATGCGGTCGACAGCCCGACCATTCCGGCGCCGACAACGACGACTCGCCTGGGCGCGTTGATCTCCTGGAACATTGCCTACCTCTTCTAGCTATGTTTGCGACCACTCGATCATCAGGCACACCGGCGTCGCTGGCATCGTTGCATCAGGCCAATCCACCGCACCCAAATTGTGTTCACGCCACAACGGGTATGTAGCACAATAGAAGTGATCCGGGCCGAAACGTGGACCGTGGGAGGGAAATATCGCCATGATGCGTACCGCCGATTTGATCGACGCGCTGGGCGGGACGCTGCTGCGCGCAATCGTTTCCGGACCTCGTGAGTACGTCAGTGACGTGATACTCGATGGATGCAACGAAATACCATTCGGGCAACCCGACAACTTGCTCCTGGGTGTCGGCACCGGCGACGCGGCCGCCGCGGTAGTCCTGCTCCGGCGGGCGGCCGATGCGAGCGTCGGTGCAGTCGTGCTGAAAGGCTCGATCGCCGCCGATCCATCGGTGCGCGAAATCGCCGGGGAAGTCGGAGTCGGTGTGATCGAGCTGCAACCGCAGGCGTCGTGGACTCACCTCGTGTGGTTGTTGCGCAGCGTTCTCGACCGCGCCATCGGCACGACAGACGTTGAGAATTCAAGCGCGTACAGCGATCTCTTTTCATTCGCCGATGCTGTGGCCGCGACCGTCGGCGCTCCAGTAACCATCGAGGACGCCCACTCGCGGGTACTGGCATACTCGGCGGTCCAGGACATATCCGACCCAGCGCGCGTCTCGACCATTATCGGACGCCGCGTCCCTGAAGATGTGGTCAACTATTTCCGGTCCCGCGGAATTTTCCGACGAATGAGGAAGTCCAGCGAGCCGATTTGGATCGAGCATGGCCCCGATGGCGCACTCCCCCGCCTGATCATCCCCGTTCGCGCAGGTGGTGAGTTCTTGGGTTCAATCTGGGCCGTTACCCCGAAGCCGGTGCTGCCAGATCAGATAGGCGAATTAAAGCGGGCGGCCACCATACTCGCGCTACACCTATTACGTCTGCGTGCCCAAACCGAGGCGGCCAGGAGACTGTCGGCCGAACGCCTCCGCACCGTCTTGCTAGTTTCGACAGACACCGCCGACACCGGGAACTGGTTGTACGGCGGTCCCTGGAGAGTAGTCGCCCTGAATGCGTCAGGGGCGGGCGACGATCCACACCGTCAACTGGACCTGTGGGAGTCTATCCTGCGGCGATACGGCTGGTCGCAACCGCTACTCACCGAAGTTGACGGAGCAGCGTTGACCGTCGTGTCATCGGAGGAGACCGGACGGACTGCGGGAAGTTGGCCGTGGCTACGCACGGTCGTCGACGAGGTGTACACGCATGACGACACGGTCTACGCCGTCGCCGGAAGTCGCACGCAAGTCCCGAACGCCCTTCCACAGTCTCGCGCCGAGGCTATCGAGTTGGACAGACTAGCGCGCGCCGGCCGACTGCCCGGCCCCACCGTAGCGATCGAGTCGGTTTGGCACCAACTGATCATCGAGCGTGCTCGAACCGCGGTGCGGGTGGACGCAGGCTTCCTTGGCGGGCCACTGCCCGATCTGCTCGCGCACGATCGAAGTCACGGAACTGAATACATCACAACGCTCGATGCGTATCTCCAACACCACGGTGAACCGACCCAGGCCGCACGCATCCTGAATATTCACCCAAATACATTGCGTTACAGGATGCGCCAGATTCGCGCTATAGCGGGCACCGACCTGATTAACCCACGTGTTCGTCTCGCCTTACAGCTGCAACTGCTCGCCAGTCAAGGGCTTTCAAACCCGATTTCCAACGACAGACACAACAATCCATCACAATGACCGTTTGAACCTGAGCAATACACCTCGACGCGTTGACCGAGCGGTTGATCGAAGCCAGCATCGATTGGTCCAGGCGGCCACCACCACTACGTCGGCTGTGTAGCCGTTGGTTCGGCTGTTGGTGATGAAGGTCTTCGAGCCGTTCAGGATCCAGTCGGACCCGCCCCGCACAGCGGTGGTCTTGAGATTCGCCAGGTCAGACCCGCCGATGGCTCCAGAACTCAACGCCCCTCCCCGCGTAGTGGCCGAACGCGGCGACGCGGCGCAGCATGCGATCGGCGATCGGATCGTCACAGACCTTGCCGGTATTGCGGTTACTGACTCGGGTCGCCGGCTGGTGGGCCTCGGCCCATCCGACTCATGCATGGCAGCCTGACGGCCAGCCGATCGAACCGCGATCGATTGCTCCCTCTTCCGGCCGCGCCTGGACGGCCTCCAAGATGGCGACGCTGTTGAGCCTCGTCATGGGGCGAACACTGTGTTTTCAATGGAAGAGGGAGCAACGCCGCGAGCGCCGCGAGTGGGTGGCCTCAGGCGGGAAGTTGAACGAGCCCGTGTTGGGCGATTGTGGCCAGCAGTCGGCCTTCGCGGGAGAACAAGGATGCCCTGGTGGTGGCGAGTCCAGCATCGGTGTGCGGGCTGTCTTGAACCAGTGCGATCCATTCGTCCGCGCGCCCCTGTTCATGCCACCACATCGCGTGGTCGAGACTGGCGGTGATGACGCCGTCCTGTGCCCACGCTGCCCCGTGTCGGCGCAACGCCGGTTCGAGCAGGGTGTAATCGCAGACGTAGGCGAGCGCGAGGCGATGTGCGGCGGGATCGTCGGGCAGGCGGTCGAACGCCTTGACCCACACGACTTGTCGGGACTGCCGCTGCTCCGCTGGTTCGGTGTAAACGGGTGGGTCGACGTGTCGTATATCGAAGTGTCGGCCGTGCGCCCAGTACTCGGTGTCGCGAACCGAGGTCCCCGCAACTGCCTCGGCCGAGGTCGGCAGGGATTCCGGGTCAGGGAGGTCGGGCATCTCAATCGTGTGCCGAACGGGAGTGTCTGACGGTACGTGGCAGGAGGCGAATCCGTGGAAGGTCACACGGTCTCCTTGGCGCCCGACGATCGACCGCGCTGAGAAGTTCCGTCCGTCACGCACACGAGTCACGTCGTAGGTGCTCGGTACCGCGACGTCCGCCGCCCGAAGGAAGAACCCGTGGAACGAGTGCAGGACCCGCTCGTCGTCGACGGTCTGCAGTACCGCGGCCAACGCGTGCGCCAGGGTTTCGCCGCCGTAGGCGCGTCCGGAGGGAATGGGCTGATGCGAGGCATCGAACGAGTCGGGCCGGTTTTCACGGACCTGCAGCCAGTCCAGAAGAGAGATCGCAGTGCTCATGCGCGCCGATACCCCACGAGGGTCGAGTCGTCCACTTCCTGGAGGTTGACGACAATGTTGTCAGGGGTGCGGCAGGTCAGCCACACCAGTTCTTCGGTGGTACTCATGTTCACCTCAACGTGCGGCATGAACGGCGGCACGAACACGAAATCGCCCTCACTCATGTCGACGTATTCCCGGTAGTTCTCGCCGTAGTAGATGCGCGCCACGCCAGTGAGCACGTAGCCGCCGGTCTCGGCCTCACCGTGGTGGTGGGGCAGTGAGCGGTAGCCGGGCTCGTTGGTCACTTTCCCGAACCAGATTCGGGTAGCGGGCGTGTGCTGCGGTCCGACCCCCGACACGCGTACGGCGCCGCCGGACTGGGTGGTTCCGTGATGTTCGTGTCCTGCCCGGGTGACGACCGGGACTACCCGGGTGTTGGCGATCTCGCTGGTCATTGCCTTTCCTTTCCGACCCGCTGCACGGCGTCGATCTTGTTGGGATAGTGGGTGATTTGGTTGCGCAACAGGCCGATCCCTTCGATCTCCGTTTCCACGACGTCACCGTCGCGAAGGAACCTGGGCGGATCGGCGGCGATACCGACGCCGCCCGGCGTTCCGGTCAGCACGACATCACCCGCCCGCAAAGTGGTGAATTCGGAGATGTAGGCGAGCAGCGTCGCTGGGTCGAACAGCAGATCGTCTGTCGACCCGACCTGTTCGTCGATGCCGTTGACCCGGCAGACGATGCGCAGGCCGTTGCCGGGGTCGACTTCGTCGGGGGTGACCAATTCCGGTCCCAGCGGCGTGGTGGCATCGAATGCCTTGCCCTGCAACCACTGTGAGGTTCTGCGCTGCCAGGCGCGGACGGAGAAGTCGTTGGCGACGGTGTATCCGGCAATGCCGGCCCGCGCGGTGTCGCGATCGGCATGCCGGAGCACGGTGCCGACCACGATCGCGAGTTCGGCCTCCCAGTCGAGAGCTACCGTCTCGGCGGGGCCCGGCAGCGCGATGTCGGCGTTCCATGCGGTGAGGGTGTCGGCGAATTTCGCGAAGAGGGTGGGGAATTCGGGTTCCGACTGGGCCATCTCGCCGATGTGGGCGCGATAGTTATGGCCGCAGCACACGATCTTGCCCGGTGTGGTCACGACGGGAGCCGGTCGCTCAGGGGCGTTCTGCTGCCGGTCGGAATGGGCCTGGGCTGAGCGCCAGCCCGGGGTTGCGAGCAGGGCTCCGACGTCTGCGGCGGCGGTCGCGTACCACTGTCCATCGAGGCAGACTTCGGCGCGGCTGCCGCCGTCGGCGGCAAGAACTGTTCGCAAACGCATGGCAGGGCCTCCATAGATCGGCCGGGTCTGTATTGAATGTCGAACACAGGAAGAGCATCTCTGCCATATCGCGTTCTATTGACGATAGCTACGTTAGCACCATATTGTGGTCCGAACCACCCTGAGATGAAATCGGCTCGCCGACCGTGCCGGCCCGATCGAGAAAAGAGGCACCATGTCCATCGAGCGAATCAACCCATCAGCGCTGGCGAAGCCGTCCGGATTCGCACACGCGACCTGCTATCGCAACATCGTTCACCTGGCCGGCCAGACGGCCTTGACGCCGGAGGGGAAGATCATCGACGGCGGGATCGTCGCCCAGTTCCGTCAGGCGTTCTCCAATGTGCTTGCTGCGCTCGAAGCGGCTGGGGGCCGGCCCGAGAACCTGCTCAGTGTCACGATCTACCTGCTCGACATTCCCGACTATCAGGCCAACGGCAAAGAGATCGGCCGGATCTGGCGTGAACTGGCCGGTACCGAGTATCCGGCGATGGCTGGCGTCGGCGTTACGGCGCTGTGGCAGCCCGAGGCGCTGGTCGAGATCCAGGCCGTGGCAGCGCTGGACGCCGAACAGGCCTGAGCCTGCGGCGATGTCGACGCCGCGGGCTTACGCTGCCGGTCCGGTTCCGTGCATGATCTCTCGTGCGTGCCGTCCGGCCGGTCCGGCGAGCGCGTGATCGAGGTCGGCGAACAGCTGCTCGGCGGCCAGCCCGTTCCAGCCGTCGGGTAGCAGCTCGACCGGGAGTCCCGGATCGAGGTACGGCAGCCGCCGCCATTCGGTCAGCATCGGTACATAGGTGGCGAACGCCTTTTGCTGCTCGGCGGCCAGCGCGTCGGCGGCATCGAGTGCGGGCCGGTACCGGCGCTGGAAGTCTGCGTACAGCTGCGACAATTCGTCGAAGTCCCACCAGGATTCGACCGCCTGGCGGATGGGCCGCACGCCGACATGTACGCCCTCGAACAGCTCCACGTAGTTGGTGAATCCCTTGCGCTCCAGGACGATGCGCACTTCATTGGTCATATTCCCGGGTGCGATCCACGTGCCGGGGCTGACTGTTCCGAACCCTAGCCTGGTCAGCGAGCTGCGCAAGGCGTGCCGCTTGTCGCGTTCCGACTCCGGTACCGAGAACACCAGCATCAGCCAACCGTCGTCGAGCTCGGCTCGGCGGCGGTGGAAGATGCGTGCATCGCCCTCGGACAGTGCCGCCATCGCCGACAGCGAGAGCTCGTACCCGGCGGCTCCGCCGCGTCGGACGCTGTGCAGGATGTTGCGTCGCTTCAGGCGGGAAACCGACGAACGAACTGCTGGGCCGTCCACGCCGATCTCGGCCATCAGTCGGACCAACGCCGAGACAGCGAGCCAATTGCCTTCCCCGCGGGCGTAGAGCCCGAATAACGACACGATCAACTCTCGCGGTTGCGTCTCCTGGCTATCCGGAAGCAACTCGCCGAGATCAATCATGAATTCAGCCTACGGCCGCAGCCGCGAGTTTCGCGATTCCACTAGCACATCGGGCTACAGCTGTGTTTAATTAATATGTTGCCTCTGCAACGATCGTCACAAATAGACGATATCGGCTGGGGTTCCTCTCCGTTCTCAGCCTCCGAAAGGGCCGAAAACAATGCTTACACCCTCAGCGCACACGGACACGTTCTGTCGGGACAACCTCCCTCCCGAAGCGGAGTGGCCCGAGTTCGTCTTCGATCTGCCCGCGCTGCACTACCCCGATCGCTTGAACTGCGCGACCGCCTTGCTCGATGGCGCAGTGGCCAGGCACGGGCGTGACCGGCCGTGCCTTCTCACCAGCGAGGAGTCCTGGACCTACGGCGAACTCCTCCACCGCGCAAATCAGATTGCGCACGTGCTGACCGATGACTACGGCCTGGTTCCCGGTAACCGCGTACTGCTGCGCGGCCCCACCACCCCGTGGCTGGTGGCATGCTGGCTCGGCGTTGTCAAGGCAGGCGGGGTGGTGGTGACGACGATGCCGCTGCTGCGTGCACCCGAGCTGTCGAAGCTGATCGAGCTCACCCGCCCGGTCTTCGCGCTCTGTGACAGTCGGCTGCTCGACGAACTGGCCGCCGCAGATCCTTCGCTGATGATGGTCCCGGTCGGCGGATCGACCGCAGCCGACCTCACCACCTGCGCCGCGGCCAAACCGGTGGTCTTCGACGACATTCAGACCGCCGCTGACGACGTCGTGCTGCTTGCGCCGACTTCCGGTACGACTGGCGTACCGAAGGCGACGATGCATTTCCATCGCGACGTGCTCGCCAACGCCGATACCTTCTCCGAACACATCGTCGCCCCACGCGCGGACGACGTCTTTATTGGAACCCCTCCGCTGGCCTTCACCTTCGGCCTCGGAGCGCTGGTGATCTTCCCGTTGCGGATCGGAGCGTCGGTCGTGCTGCTCGAGAAAGCCGATCCGGACACGCTCGTCGACCCGATCGAGAAGTTCTCGGTGACGGTGCTGTTCACCGCACCGACTGCCTACAAGGCATTGCTAAAACGTGACGATCTCGGGCGATTGAAGTCATTGCGCCGTTGCGTGTCGGCAGGTGAACACCTGCCTGAGGCCGTGTTCACCAAGTTCCACGAAAATACCGGATTGAAGATCATCAACGGGCTCGGCGGCACCGAGCTGTTGCATGTGTTCATCTCCGCCGCCGACGACGACATCCGGCCGGGCTCCACCGGCCGAGTCGTTCCCGGCTACCGGGCTGAGATCCAGGACGAGGATGGCCGCCCGGTGCTGGATGGCACCCCTGGAATTCTGGCGGTCAAGGGGCCCACCGGCTGCCGGTACCTCGCTGACCCCCGCCAGCTTGACTACGTTCGCAACGGCTGGAACTTGACCGGAGACACCTACACCCGCGATACCGACGGGTACTTCTGGTACCACGCGCGCAGCGACGACATGATCGTCTCCGCGGGCTACAACATCGCAGCTCCGGAGGTCGAAGGTATCCTCGACCTGCACCCGGACGTGGTCGAGAGCGCGGTCATCGGCGTGCCGGACGAGGATCGCGGCATGATCGTGCACGCTGTGGTCGTGCTGCGCCCCGGCGTGCCTGGCGACACGGCCAAGATCCGCGAGTTGCAGGATTTCGTCAAACGAACCGCGGCACCGTACAAATACCCGCGCAGCATCGAAATCGTCGACGCATTGCCCCGCAACCCGAGCGGCAAGTTGCAGCGGTACAAGATCCGCGAGCACTGGAACTCTGCACGATGACCGGCGTCGTCATCGAGCGTCTGGTCGACTGGCAGGATACCGACGCGGCCGGGCACTACCACCACAGCACGGTCATCCGCTGGGTCGAGGCCGCCGAAGCCGCCCTGCTGGACCGGGTCGGGCTCCTCTCGCTGTTCGGGCAGATTCCGCGCGTTCGATACGAAGTCGACTACCTCGACCGGCTGTGGTTCGGCGACACCGCTTCCATCGAACTGTCCTTGGGCAAAGTCGGCAGGTCGTCGATGCAATACGACTTCGTCGTCACCAGGCGTCCCGCCCCGGCACGGCCAACCGAACCGGATACCTCGACAATCGCGGCCCGCGGAACTTTGACCGTGGTCTACGCGCCCGACACCGCCGACGGTTCCCAGGCATGGCCAACGAATATCGCTGCCGCGCTCCGCAGCACGTGGACACCGGCACCCGACGCGATCAACTCCGGTCGCCGCTCGACCGAATTTCGACCGACGACTCCAATCCAAGAAGTGTGAGGCTTCCATGCGTATAGCTGTGATCGGCGGAGGCCCTGCGGGTCTGTACTTTTCCGCCCTGATGAAACAACTCGACCCGGCGAACGAGGTCACGATCTGGGAGCGTAACGCCCCGGACGACACATTCGGATTCGGTGTCGTGTTCTCCGACGAGACACTCGGCGGCATCGAGCACGCCGACGAGCACGTCTATCGGACTATGACCGAGCAGTTCGCCCGTTGGAGCGATATCGACATCCAGTACCGTGGCGAGATCCGGACCTCGGGTGGGCAGGGTTTCGCGGCGATGAGCCGCAAGGAGCTACTGCACATCCTCCAACAACGGTGCACCGAGCTGGGTGTCACCATTCATTACCGTCAGCTTGCGCCGGACGTCGAAGAACTCGCGGCAACGCATGATCTTGTCCTCGCCGCCGACGGTCTCAACTCCACGGTGCGCACCCGGTACGCCGGCGTCTTCCGCCCGACGCTCGACCGCCGGCACAACAAGTACATGTGGCTGGGCACCGATCGGGTGTTCGAGGCGTTCGAATTCTTCGTCAAGCACACGCCGTACGGAATCATGCAGGTGCACGCCTACCCGTACAGCGCTGGCGGGAGCACCTTTATCGTCGAGATGCACGAATCCGTCTGGCGCAACGCGGGTTTCCACGACTTCGCCGATCGCGAGTTCGCGCCCGGCGAGAACGACGAGAAGTCCATCGCCCAGTTATCGGAGATCTTCGCCGATGAGCTCGACGGGCACGTGTTGCAGGCCAACAACTCCAAGTGGATCGAGTTCACCACGGTCCGCAATGAGGGCTGGCTGCACGGAAACATCGTTCTCATCGGCGACGCGGCGCACACCGCACACTTTTCGATCGGCTCGGGCACCAAACTGGCGATGGAGGATGCCCTCGCCCTCGCCGCCTGCCTGCACGAAAACGATTCCGTTGCCGCCGGACTCGACGCGTACGAGGCGGAGCGGCGGCCTGTGGTCGAATCGGTGCAACGTGCCGCCCAGGCCAGCCTCGAGTGGTTCGAATCGATCGCCAAGTACACCGACCAGCCCCCCGATCAGTTCGCCTTCAATCTGCTGACCCGCAGCCGCCGGATCACCTACGACAACCTGCGGCTGCGTGACGACGGTTTCGTCGACTCGATTGACGGCTGGTACCTGTCCACCCAGGCCGACGCCACCGGTGCAGTCACCTCAACCCGCCCGCCGATGTTCTACCCGCTGCGGATCAAGGGTGTCGAGCTACCGAACCGAATCCTGGTCTCGCCCATGGACATGTACGCCGCGACCGACGGGGTTCCCAGCGATTTCCACCTGGTTCACCTCGGCAGCAAGGCACTCGGCGGCGCCGGTCTGGTGATGACCGAAATGGTCTGCGTGTCGCCTGAAGGCCGCATCACACCGGGATGCGCCGGCCTCTATACCGAGGAACAGGAGAAGTCCTGGTCCCGCATTGTCGACTTCGTCCACACCAGCACGAGGTCGAAGATCGGAGTGCAGCTCGGGCACTCCGGACGCAAGGGCGCCACCAAGGTCATGTGGGAGGGAATCGACGATCCTCTGGAGACCGGCGGTTGGGAAACCGTCAGTCCGTCGGCAATCCCCTACGGACCAGGCAACCGGACACCCCGCGAAATCACCACCGTCGAACTCGGTGAGGTCACAACACAATTCGTCGATGCTGCGCAGGCCGCGGCGCGCGCCGGTTTCGATATTCTCGAGCTGCATTGCGCGCACGGTTATCTGCTCTCGTCGTTCCTGTCTCCGCTTGCCAACCGCCGTACCGACGAATTCGGCGGTTCGCTGGAAAACCGGCTTCGTTTCCCGCTGCGCGTCTTCGACGCGATCCGTGAAGTCTGGCCCGCGGATCGCCCGCTGTCGGTGCGCATCTCGGCCACCGACTGGGCCGACGACGGCAACACGATCGACGACGCAATCGCGATCGCGCGTGCCTTCGCCGAACACGGCGTAGACGTGTTGCACGTGTCCACCGGGCAGGTGGTCAAACACGAAAAACCTGCCTTCGGCCGCAGTTATCAAACACCTTTCGCGGACCGCATCCGGCAGGAGGTTGGCGTTCCGCACGGTGTCGCAGTGGTGGCGGTCGGCGCGATATCGTCGCACGACGATGTCAACTCGGTGCTCCTCGCCGGCCGCGCCGACCTGGTCGCCATCGGCCGAGCGCACTTGTGGGACCCGCAATGGACACTGCATGCGGCAGTGGAACAGGGCTACCGCGGAACGGCCGCCGAATGGCCGGCGCCGTTCCGCGCAGGCAGCCGAAAGCCCCCGGCGGGCCGCACCGACGGCCCGCCACCGCGACTCCAACTGGTGCGTGCCGCCGCGCGACCGTCCGAGCTCAGCAGACGCTGGCGGCCACCGCTGGCCGTGGAGAGTCACTGACACAGGCTGAGAACCGCTGAGAGCGCCAGATGTCCGAGGATTCGGGCACGAGGAGGCGCTCAGCGGTTCTACTGCGCCCGCACAGATGTTGTCGGAGGGTAACCGGGGTGTCGACTCCGGCCGGAGTGTAGAACGCGGGGATACCGGCGCCACCGGCCCGCAACCGTTCGGCCAGCGTGCCCTGCGGCGTCAGCTCCACCTCCAGCTCACCCGAGAGGTACTGCCGCGCGAACTCCTTGTTCTCACCGACATACGACGCCGTCACCCGACGAATCTGACCGGCCGACAACAGAATTCCCAGACCATAGTCGTCCACGCCGCAGTTGTTGGAGAACACGTCGAGACTCGACACACCGCTCTCGGCGATACCACCGATCAGCTCGGTCGGGATGCCGCACAGACCGAACCCACCGACCGCGAGCGACGACCCGTCGACAATGTCGGCGACCGCCTCCGCCGCGGTAGCGAATACCTTGCTTATCGCGCATCGCCGGTGGCGGGCAGGATGCGGCCGCGCACCTCGCCGAAGCCGATGCGGCCGCCGCTCGCGCCGGGCGCGGTCGCCGAGATCGAGATCTCGTCGCCGTCCTCGATGAACGTGCGCTGCCTGTCACCGACGGTGACGGGTTCGGCGCCACCCCAGGTCAATTCGATGAAGGCACCGCGCTGTGCCTTCTCGGGACCCGAGATGGTGCCGGAACCGAACAGGTCGCCCGTGCTGGCGGCGGCACCGTTGACGGTGGTGTGCGCCAGCATCTGCGCGGGCGACCAGTACATCTGCGCGTACGGCGGGCGGGAGACGACGTGACCGTTCCACTCGACCTCGAGGTCGATGTCCAGGCCCCACTTCTCCTCGCCCCGCAGGTATGGCAGCGGAGTCGGGTCCTGGACCGGGGTGTCGATGCGGGCGGCCTCGAGCGCCAGCAGCGGAACCACCCACGGGGAGATGGAAGTCGCGAAGCTCTTGCCGAGGTTCGGGCCCAGCGGGGCATACTCCCACGCCTGGATGTCGCGCGCCGACCAATCGTTGAGGACCACGGCACCGAAGCAGTGCTCGGTGAACTGATCCGGGGTGATCGAGGAGCCCATCGGCGAACCGACGCCGACGATGAAGCCGATCTCGGCCTCGATGTCGAGGCGGATCGACGGACCGAACGTCGGTGCCGCGTCGGCGGGGGCCTTGCGCTGACCGCACGGGCGCACGATGTCGGTGCCCGACACGACGACGGTGCTGGAGCGGCCGTGGTACCCGACCGGCAGGTGCTTCCAATTCGGCATCAGCGCAACCGAATCCGGACGGAACAGCCTGCCCAGATTGGTCGCGTGGTTCTCCGACGCGTAGAAGTCGACGTAGTCCGCGACCGCGATGGGCAGGTGCATCGTGACATCGTCGATCGAGAAGACTGCGTCGTCGGCGACCGCACCGGACACGAGTTCGGTGAGCTGCGCGCGAACCTCGACCCACCGCTTGCGGCCCTGAGCCATGAACGCGTTGAGGGCCGGCTGCGCGAACACGTTGTCGCCGAGCGCCGTTGTGAGGTCGACGACGCTGTCGCCGACACGCACACCCACCCGCGGGCCCGCGTCAGCAGTCGAGAACACGCCGTAGGGCAGGTTGTCGAGACCGAACAGGGAGTCGGTAGGAATCGAGATGACGGTCATCGGATGTTCGGCGCGGATACTCCCTCGTTCACGGAGGGAAACGAAGCGCCATCCTCCTGTCTCAGGTTGTGTCGGGAAGGTTTGTCGGTGGCTTTGGCTGCGTTGTCCGAGCTTGAAATCACCTACATCAGGCAAGGGAAGCGTTAAGCGAGGGGGCCTTCGTCGATCGAGGTGAGAGCTACCGGACCCTTAGGCGCGGAGGGCCCGGCGGATGATTGGAGCACCAGGCCGAGGCCGACGAGTTCGGTCAGCGGGTCACTGATGCTGCAGGTGCCGAAGGACAGGAAGTTCGCGCGCAGCGCGTCCACCGCCTCGGCCGACAGCCCTGCCAGATTCTCGGCGAGGCTCGTTCCGTCACGGTCGGCGAGCGTCGCGGCGATCTCCTCGACGTCCGCGCCGACGGCGGCCTGATGGGTCGCCAGCATGACGTTGAGGAAGCCGTGCTGCTCGAATCCCGTGTCGGGGTCCGTGTTCCGTACCGCATGGTGCAGTCCGGCGGTCGCCTTGAAGCGCACACCCGCCGTCGCCACGGCGCGGATGGCTGCGGCCAGTTCGGCCTCGTCAGGGTACGCGGTCGCGACGATCCCGCCGGTGCGGAACTTCGCCGCGTACGGCGTCCCCGCGAGCCCGGCGAGAATCTCTGGGCGGCGCGCGTCGCGCGGCACCTCGACGAAGAGCTCGACGCCCGTTGCCGTGGCGGCGATCTCGTCGAGCGCAGCGAACAACTCGGCCGCGGACTGGCCCTCGGGAACCCCGATCTCGATCGCGACGAGCACGACGCCGTCGATTGTCCGCAACTGCTCGAGCGCGGCCGGCACGGCGGCGGTGCCGGCGGGCACGGTCAGGCTGATAGCGAGCGTCTGGCCGTCCTGCTCCGCGACGATCGCGGGCAGCTCACCCAGCCGCGGTGCGGGGAAGACGAACAAACCCACCAGTGCGGCATGGTCACTGCGTTCGTGTCCGAAATGGTCCGGCACCGCGTTCGCGAGCGGTGCGTTGCCCGGGGGGAACAAGGCGGCATCGTCGCACAGACCAACCAGGAGCGGGGAAATAACCGTCACTTGTTCGGCCCCCGCCCGGACCAGGACCAGGCGTAGGCCTCGTCCTCGCACGCCAACGCGCCCTCACCGAGTTCGAGCGGACGGAACGTGTCGACCATGACCGCGAGCTCGTCGAAGAACTCGACGCCGATGCTGCGCTCGTACGCGCCCGGCTGCGGGCCGTGGGCGTGGCCGCCGGGGTGGATCGAGATCGACCCCTGGCCGATGCCCGAGCCCTTGCGGGCCTCGTAGTCGCCGCCGCAGTAGAACATGATCTCGTCGGAGTCCACGTTCGAGTGGTAGTACGGCACGGGGATCGAGAGCGGGTGGTAGTCGACCTTGCGCGGCACGAAGTTACAGATCACGAAGTTGTTGCCCTCGAACGCCTGGTGTGCCGGCGGGGGCTGATGCACGCGGCCGGTGATGGGCTCGTAGTCGGAGATGTTGAACGTGTACGGGTACAGGCAACCGTCCCAGCCGACGACGTCGAACGGATGGTTCGGGTACACCATGCGGGTGCCGACGATCTCGCCGCCGGCACGATGCTTCACCAACACCTCGACGTCCGTGCCCTCGGCGACCAGCGGCTCGGTGGGGCCGTGGAGGTCGCGCTCACAGAACGGCGCATTCTCGAGCAGCTGACCATACTTGGACAGGTAGCGCTTCGGCGGAACGATGTGGCTGTTGGCCTCGATTGCGTACGCGCGCAACGGCTCCGACCCCTGCGGCACCCAGCGGTGGGTGGTCGACATCGGGATGAGGACGTAGTCGCCCGAACGCGCGTGCAGCGCACCGAAGACGGTCTCGACGATCGCTTCACCGGACTCGACGTACACCATCTCGTCGCCGAGCGAGTTGCGGTACAGCGGCGACTCCTTGGCCGCGACCACATACGACAGCCGCACGTCGGCGTTGCCGAGGATCAGTCGGCGGCCGGTGACGATGTCGGTCTCGGCCCACGTCTCCTCCGGAAAGAGGTCGTGCAGCGCGAGGTGTCGCGGTTTGAGCGGATGGTTGGGGGTGGTGCTCTGGTCACGCAGCTCCCACACCGTCGCGTCGACGATGGCCGACGGGATGTGACGGTGGTACAGCAGCGACGAATCCGACGAGAAGCCCTCCTCGCCCATCAACTCCTCGAAGTAGAGCCTGCCGTCCTCGTCCCGGTGCTGAGTGTGGCGCTTCGGCGGAATGTTGCCGAGCTGTCGGTAGAACGCCATGACCGGCCTCCTGATGTGCTCGCGCCCGGATCGCTGCCGGGCTGTGGTCGTCACCTTCGGTGGAACTGCGGCGCGGTATCGATCACCGCTACCAACTCACTCCGAGGTTAGTAAATAGATTAACTAATTTCGGGGCGTGAGCGCAACCATATGAGCGGTCCGATCCGCGCACGGCACCCGTCCCCTCCCCCACGCTTTGCGCACTTGTCGCCGATCCTGGGCGCCCCCGGTCGCGACGAGTGCGCGAAACGCGCGCCGGGGAGGAGGCCCTACGGGAGTGGGTCAGTTCCGTCCGCGGACGTCGAACTGGCTGCGGTTGGTGATCAACTTGTCGAGCAGCATCACGAGAATGTGCTGCTCAGCCTCGGTGAGTACGCTTGCCCACGCGTACTCGCGCTCGTTGTGTTCCCGGTAGGTGGCAGCCATCTCGGCGCGCCCCTTCTCGGTGAGCGACAGCTGCACCGAGCGCCCGTCGTGCCCATTCGGCGTCCGCTCGAGTAGGCCGCCCGCTTCCAGCGTCTTCGTCAGGTTCGACACGGCCGCGCGGCTCATACCGGTGAGCTTGGCGGCGCTCTTCGGCTCGATCGGGCCAGCGAGCCAGGTTACGAACATCAGCCGGAACGTCGACCACGACAGCCCACGTGGCCGGTGCACCGAGGATTCCAGGTCGTAGGTGACCACGTTCGCCGCCCGGTTCAGGGTCAGCAGAACCTGCGTGGCCAGCTGGTGCGTGGAGCCGAACTCGGTGCTCAGCCGCCGATTCGCGAGGTCGATGAACGACCAGAAGTCGAGCGAGCCGGGCGTCGTCGAATGCTCCACCGCGCTGCGTCTTTCGTCCCCGCTCATGCAGCCGACCCTATCGCGGCCGGTGGTGGAAGCATGCAGCGCGGGCGGTCCCGAATGCTCACCCAACTAGTATATCTGTGAATTATTCACGAATGCCTGATCGCTGTCCGTCGATCATGCCGATCGACCACGGCGAACATTGCGCCCCAACGGGTTACCGCTCCGCGCCGGAAATTCTGTACAAAGGATTCGAACCGACGAACCCGCGCGACGACACCGAAAGGACGCACATGAGCACACTGCAGACACTCGACCGTGGGCTACGCGCGCTCGACATCGTCGCGCAGTCGCCGGCCGGAATCTCGGTGGCCGACCTGTCCAAGGAACTCGAGGTCCACCGGGCCATCTGCTACCGGATCGTGGCCACCCTCGAAGCGCACTCACTGGTCACCCGTACCGCCGACGGCCGGATCCGACTGGGTGTCGCCGCTGCTGTGCTCGCCTCGCGGTTCGAACCGCAGTTCGCGAGAGACGTTCAGCCCGTCCTGCACGCGCTCGCCGACGAAACGCGCGCGACCGCGTTCGTCTCCGCAGCCCAGGGTCGGAACTGTGTCGTGATCATGGTCGCCGAACCGGAGGACACCCTGCTGCGGGTCGGTTACCGCGTGGGCAGCAGCCACCCGCTCGAGCGCGGCGCCGCCGGCATTGCGATACTCGCGCTGCGCCCGGAAGCGCCCGGCGACTCCGATGCCGTCCGCCAGGCCCGCGCCGACGGCTACAGTCTCACCCGCGGGCAGCTCGAGCACGGCGCCGTCGGCATCGCGTCCGGCATCGCCCTCCCGGACGGGGTCAGCTCGAATACCGGTCTCGAACGCAGCGTCGGCGTCGTCGCGATAGACGGGCTCGATACCGGCCGGGCCGCGGACGCCGTGAGGCGCACCGCCCGCAAGGTCGAGCACCTCATCAGCGTCTGACGCTCCCCCTTTCCCGCTCTTTCGTGAGCCTGCCACGCGACTGGTGCGCGAATCGCGAACCGGGCGATTAGGCCATCCCGAGGAGCTCGGAGCAGGCCACCTGCGTCGTTATCCAATCCGTACTTGACCTCGAATGTGACCGCACTTACTCTGTCCGAAGTTCGCTCACCGATACACGATGTGCGTTATTAGTAACTTCGCATTTCAGCGCAGTTTGGACAGACGGAGATGCAAGTCATGAGCGTGTGCCCGATCGACCACACAGCCCTGCAGAACACCGGCCGCTCCGCGGCCGTGCCGACCACGGGTTGCCCGGTTTCCGCGAATGCCGGCGCCTTCGATCCCTTCACCGGCCCGTACCAGAAGGATCCGGCGGCGTCGCTGCGCTGGTCGCGCGACGAGGAACCGGTGTTCTACAGCCCCGAGATCGGCTACTGGGTCGTCACCCGGTACGAGGACGTCAAGGCGGTCTTCCGCGACAACATCCTGTTCTCGCCGTCGATCGCACTCGAGAAGATCACCCCGGTCTCCGACGAGGCGACCACGACGCTGGCCAAGTACGACTACGCGATGTCGCGCACCCTCGTGAACGAGGATGAGCCCGCACACATGCCGCGCCGCCGCCTGCTGATGGACCCGTTCACCCCCAAGGAACTCGTCCACCACGAGCCAATGGTCCGACGCCTCACCCGCGAGTACGTGGACCGGTTCGTGGAGACCGGCCGCGCCGATCTGGTCGACGAGATGCTGTGGGAGGTCCCGCTCACCGTCGCCCTCCACTTCCTCGGCGTGCCCGAAGAGGACATGGACGAGCTGCGCAGCTACTCGATCGCGCACACCGTCAACACGTGGGGCCGGCCCGCGGTCGAGGAACAGGTCGCGGTCGCCGAGGCGGTCGGCAAGTTCTGGCAGTACGCCGGCCAGGTGCTCGACAAGATGCGCAAGGACCCGTCGGGCCACGGCTGGATGCCGTTCGGCATCCGCATGCAGCAGGAGCAGCCCGACGTCGTCACCGACTCGTACCTGCACTCGATGATGATGGCGGGAATCGTTGCGGCACACGAGACCACGGCCAACGCGTCGGCCAACGCCTTCCGCCTACTGCTCGAGAACCGCAGCGTGTGGGAGGAGATCTGCGCCGACCCGAGCCTGATCCCCAACGCCGTCGAGGAGTGCCTGCGCCACTCCGGTTCGGTCGCGGCGTGGCGCCGCCTGGTCACCGCCGACACCACCATCGGTGGCATCGACATCCCCAAGGGTTCGAAGCTGCTGATCGTCACGTCGTCGGCGAACCACGACGAGCGCCACTTCGACAACGGCGACGACTTCGACATCCGCCGCGAGAACTCGAGTGATCACCTCACTTTCGGCTACGGCAGCCATCAGTGCATGGGCAAGAACCTCGCCCGCATGGAGATGCAGATCTTCCTCGAGGAGTTCACCAAGCGCCTCCCACACATGGAACTGGTCCCCGACCAGGAGTTCGCCTACCTGCCCAACACATCGTTCCGCGGACCGGATCACGTGTGGGTGCAATGGGATCCGGAGAAGAATCCGGAGGGCGCCGATCCATCGATCCTCGAGAACCGCCAGCCGGTGAAGATCGGCGAGCCGTCGAAGACCAACATCTCGCGGACCGTCGCGGTGGACGCGATCACCCCGGCCGCCGACGGTGTCGTGCGCGTGCGGTTGTCCGATCCGTCGGGCAAGCTGCTGCCCAAGTGGACCCCGGGCTCGCACGTCGATGTCGAACTCGGCGAACTGTCGCGGCAGTACTCGCTGTGCGGCAACCCAAACGACCTGTCGCACTATGAGATCGCGGTGCTCGAGGAGCCCGAGAGCCGCGGCGGCTCGCGCTACGTGCATCGCACCCTGAAGGCCGGCGACATGCTGAAGATGCGCGGACCGCGCAGCCACTTCAAGCTCGACCCGGACGCCGAGCGCTACGTCTTCGTCGCGGGCGGTATCGGCATCACCCCGATCGTCGCGATGGCCGACCACGCGAAGGCCGCCGACAAGGACTACGAGATCCACTACTGCGGACGCGATGTCGCGACGATGGCGCTGCTCGACCGGCTGGCGGCCGATCACGTCGACAAGCTAGAGGTGCACTCCAGCGCGGCGGGCAACCGGCTCGACATCCCGGCCCTGCTCGACGTCCCCGTCGCCGGGACGCAAATCTACTCGTGCGGCCCGGAGCGACTACTCGCCGCGCTCGAGGAGGCCACCGCGCACTGGCCGGAAGATTCCCTTCACGTCGAGCACTTCACGTCCAACCTGGCGACGCTCGACCCGGCCAACGAGCACGCGTTCGAGGTCGAACTGCGTGACTCCGGTCTGACTATCCAGGTGGCCGCAGACCAGACGGTGCTCGACGCCCTTCGTGCGTCGAACATCGACATCCAGAGCGACTGCGAGGAGGGGCTGTGCGGATCGTGCGAAGCCCCCATCCTCGACGGCGAGGTGGATCACCGCGACATGGTGCTCACCAAAACCGAACGGGCTCAGAACAAGTCGATGATGACCTGCTGCTCTCGCGCATGCGGCACCAAGATCACCCTCGCGCTCTGACCCACCGCCCCTCTCCTTCAGCACCGAAAGGATCCGTAATGGGATCACCGACAGTCTCTGCGCCGACCGGCCCGGCCGGTAGCGACCAGCCGCCCAAGTCCAGCTTCAAGCGCGTCCTCACCGGCAGTATGGCCGGTGCCGTGCTCGAGTGGTACGACTTCGCGATCTACGGCATCCTCGCCGCGACCGTCCTCGGTCCGCTGTTCTTCCCCGGCGACAGCGGCGTCGCGAAGCTGCTGCTGGCCCTGGCCACGCAGGGCCTCGGCTTCGTCGCCCGCCCGTTGGGCGGCATCGTCTTCGGCCACCTCGGTGACAAGTTCGGGCGCAAGCCGATGCTGGTCACGACGTTCATCATGCTGGGCACCGCGACGGCCGCGATCGGTCTGCTGCCGACCTACGACCAGATCGGCATCTGGGCGACGGTCATGCTTGTGGTGCTGCGCATGATTCAGGGCTTCGCCCTCGGCGGCGAGTTCGGTGCCGCGGTGCTGCTTGTCAGCGAGTACGGCGAACCGAAGAAGCGTGGATTCTGGGCGTCGTGGCCGCAGGCCGGCGCGCCGATGGGCACGGTCCTCGCGACCATCGTGGTCTCGGTCATCGCGTTCTTCCTCTCTGACGACGCGTTCGACCAGTGGGGCTGGCGCGTGGCCTTCCTGTTCGCGATCCCGCTGCTGATCATCGGCTTCTGGGTGCGTCGCGGTGTCGAGGAGTCCCCGGTCTTCAAAGCCGCTCAGGAGCAGGCCGCCAAGGCCCCGCAGACCGAGGAACGCTCGAGCATCCTCGAGGCACTGCGCCGCCCGCGGGCCGTCCTGACCGGTCTCGGCATGCGCCTGGGCGAGAACATCGCGTTCTACGTCTACACCGTGTTCGTGATCGCCTACGCCACCACGTATTTCGACTTCCACCGCGGCGATGTCATCATGGCCGTGACGTTCGCATCGCTGTTCCAGTTCGTCGGCATGATCGGCGGCGGCGCGTGGTCCGACCGTATCGGCCGCAAGAAGGCCATGCTCGTGCCCGCGATCGTCCTCGTGGTGTGGGCGCCGGTGTTCTTCTGGCTGGTCCAGCTCGAGAGCCTGCCGATGCTGTGGCTCGGCGTGTGCGTCGGCGCGTTCTTCCACGGCATGCTCGCCGGTCCGGAGGCCGCGTGGATCACGGAGCTGTTCCCGACCCGCTACCGCTACGCCGGCTCGTCGCTGGTGTTCCAGGGCTCGTCGATCATCGCCGGCGCCCCCGCGCCGTTCATCGCGGTCTGGCTCATCGACAACTACGGCGTCGGCATGGTGGTCGGATACCTGGTGATCACGATGGCGATCACGGTGATCGCCCTCTCGTTCAGCCGGGAGACGAAGGGCGTGGATCTCGACGAAGTCGCGTAATCGTGCTGATCCGGTCCGTGAAGGACCTGAGCATCCGGGCCCCGGCCCCGATCCCGGCAGGGGTCGGGGCCGGGGCCCGGCTCGTTCACCGCACCACTATAGACAGGAGAAGTCGAATGACGGTCGCACACAAGCTGGTCGGACACGCCCCCGTGCGGGTGACCGCGGTGATAGGCATCAGCCCGGTGCCCGCGTCTGGCGTCCCGTTCGACGCGGACAGCGAGGCGCTGTTCACCGGTGCCGAGAACGAGGACGGCAACCGCTACGCGATCCTCGACTTCACCACCGGAAACCGACAGTCCGCGACGTGGCTGCGGCAGATGACGCGTTCTCGGTGGACTTCACCACCCGTCCGGCGTTCGGCGTCTACCTGCGCGCGTGGGCCGGCGCCGACTTCGTCGACGAACTGCCGACGACCACCATCCCGGTCAAGACCATTGTCGGCGAGCATGATCCGGCGATCGGTGCCGAGACGATGAAGGCCACGTGGATGGAGCAGCTGCCGCAGTGCGAGCTGGACGTCCTGCCGAACGCTGGGCACTACGCGATGTTCGAGGCGCCAGTCGCGCTGATCACCAGCGTCGAGAAGGTGCTCACCGAGCTGAACTGAGCGCCAGCCTCCGACGCTCGGCAGCGCCGACACCCGCAGACGGGGTGTCGGCGCTGTCGTTCTCCACTGGATTCGGCGCTAGGTTTCGTCCACCGATTCGACAGGGCTGCCTGCGGCAATCTCTTCATGAAGGATGGGGAGGCCGATGTTGAAGGAGTGAATCCCCACTGTGGTAGCAATTTTCAGCACCTCGAGAATCTCCTGAGTCGTTACTCCAAGGTCGAGGGCTGCGCGAATGTGCCGACGAACGCCAGGCGCGTACAGGTGAGTGCAGGACGCGTCGATAGCGATGCACAACATCTGGACCACTTGCGGCGAGAGCATCCCGCTTTCGTACGGCTGCATCGTTGCAGTCATGTACTGTTCTGCCCACTCCGGATCGAGTTCCTCGAGCCCATTCCACAACGGGTTCCACGTCCCGGCTTCCTTCATACGCCCAATGACCCCTGGCGCGCCGCCATCGCGCTGCGCCGGATTCACTGGCGTCGCCCGGAGTCAACTGTTGCAGCAGGGGCGGAGGAGAGCTCGCGCTTGAGCAGCTTGCCCGTGGCGGTCATCGGCAATACGGCAGCGAACTCGACAGCACGAGGGTACTTGTAGCTGGCCATTCTTTCTCTGCACCAGTTGATCAGTTCCGACTCGGTGATCTGCGCAGCGGATTCGGGGATGACGAACGCCTTGATCTCCTCGCCGTACTGTTCGTCCGGGACACCGACGACGGCGGCGAGGGACACTGCGGGGTGAGTGATGAGCACCTCTTCGATCTCGCGGGGGTAAACGTTGAACCCACCGCGGACGATCATGTCCTTGGCGCGGTCGACGATGTAGTAGAAGCCGTCGGCGTCGCGGCGGGCGAGATCGCCCGTGCGGAACCAACCGTCGCGCTTTGCTTCGGCGGTTGCTTCGGGACGGCCGTAGTAGCCCTTCATGATGTTGTGGCCGCGGATCGCGATCTCACCGACCGTGTCGGCGCCCTCGATGGCGTTCCAGTCGCTGTCGATCAGCTTCACCTGCACGCCCCAGATCGGGATGCCGATCGAGCCAGGGCGTGGGGCGCGTTCAGGGTCGCTGAAGAGGGCGATCGGCGACGTCTCCGACAGCCCGTAGGCCTCCAGAATCTGGACGCCGAATCGGTTTGCGAATCGGTCGAGGATCTCCACAGGTAGGGCGGCACCACCGGAGATGGCCTTACGGAGGTTGGCGGCGATCCTGCTGACATCGACCGAATCGTTGACCGCTCCCAGCAGGCCCCAGTACATCGTCGGAACACCCGCGAACATCGTGATCGACTCACGTTCCATGATCTCCAGCGCCGCACCGGCTTCGAAGCGCGGCAACAGAACCAACGTCGCACCCACCGCGAACCCGGCGTTCATGTTGACCGTTTGCCCGAACGAATGGAACAGAGGGAGGGTCACCAGATGGGTATCCGGCCGACTGGAGGTGCTATCGAACAACCTGTTGGACGCGATGGCGTTCATCACCATGTTCGAATGGGTCAACTCGGCGCCCTTCGGCCGGCCGGTTGTTCCGCTCGTGTAGAGGATGACCGCAGTGTCGGTGGCCTCACGCACCACCGACTCAAATGCCGTGGGCTGGCTGGGAAGCACGGTCGACAGAGGCGTGATCCCCTCTACGTCGGTGCTGTCGTCTCCGCCGATCACGAACATCGTTCGGCACGAAGGTGCCTCGTGGAAGGCCTCTCGTCCATACGTACCGATCGGTAAGTCAACCCCGCCCTCGAAGCAAATGTAGGCAGTGGCTCCACAGTCCTGCAGGTGATAGCCGATCTCGGCGCCCTTCAACAGAATATTCAGCGGCACGACCACTGCGCCCGCCTTGAGAATCCCGTAGTAGACGATCGGAAACCACGGCAGGTTGGGACAGGAAATCGCAACCCGGTCGCCGGGCTCGATCCCGGACGCCACAAGAAGGTTCGCGATCTGATTCGAGAGCGCGTCGGTCTCGGCGTAGGTGAACCGGTCTTCGCCCGACACCAGCGCGTCACGGCTGGGGTACTTACGGGCGGAGTCTTCCAGGAACATAGACAGATTGAGCATCAGTTTCTCTCAGTGCCGTTGAAGTAGAAGTGGATTCGACCGATCAATGCGCCGAGGCATAGTTGAGCTGGCGTTGTTCCGCGAGGCGTTCAAAGAATTCGAGTAGCGATGGGTCATCGATGCCGTCGCGGTTCACCACGTCTTCGACACCTGCGCCCTGGAGCACCCGCTTGAGTGGCACCTCGATCTTCTTTCCGGTCCGAGTGTGCGGAATCCCGGCAACGTCGAAGACGTCGTCCGGAACGTGGCGTGGGGATACGCGCTCGCGAATGGCCGAGCTGATCTTGCCGATCAGGACATCGTCGAGGGTATGACCCTCGTGGAGGACGACGAACAGGGGCATCCAGTACGAGCCATCGACCTCTTCGACACCGACGACCAGGGCTTCTGCAATCTCCGGGAGCGCTTCGACGGCGGAGTAGATATCCGAGCTTCCCATCCGGACACCGTTGCGGTTCAGGGTCGAGTCCGAACGTCCGTGTACTGCGACAGTTCCGTCGTCGTAAATGGTGGCCCAGTCACCTTGCCGCCAGACGCCGGGGTAGGTGTCGAAGTATGCGTCGTGGTACTTCGTCCCGTCGGGGTCGTTCCACAGCGCGACGGGCATATTCGGAAGGGGCCTGGTTACAACGAGGTCACCCACAGTCCCTCGCACCGGATTACCGTGTATATCCCATGTTTCGACAGCGACACCGAGGCATCGCCCGGAGATCCGTCCGACGCGGACCGGGCGAGTTGGAACGGCACCGACGAGGGCTCCGGCGATGTCGGTGCCACCGCTCATCGACCACAGAGGAATGTCACCGACTTGGTCGTGTGCCCACCGGTACAGGTGCTCGCTCAACGGGGCACCGGTGCTGCCGATTGCACGAAGGCTCGATAGCGGGTGGTCGGTCTTCGGATGTACGTCGGCGTCGGCACACGCCTGGAGGTAACCGGGGCTCGTGCCGAGGAAGGTGGTGCCAGTGTCCGCGACGAGTTCCCACAGCGAGTCCGTGCGAGGGTAGGTCGGGGCGCCGTCGTAGCACACGATCGACGCTCCCGCGAGCAGGACAGCGACCTGCATGTTCCACATCATCCAGCTCGGCGAGGTGTACCAGAGCACTCGGTCGTCCGACGTGAGGTTCCAGTGCAGACCCATCTGTTTGACGGTTTCGACCAGGATGCCGCCGTGGCCGTGCACGAGCCCTTTCGGTCTGCCTGTCGTACCGGAGGAGAACAGCACCCACAGCGGGTGGTCGAAGTCGACGTCGACGAAACCCGAGCGGGGCTCCCGTCCGGAAGTCGCCGCGGTCCAGTCGTGCCACGTCTGCGCCGAGTCGCCGGTTCGAGTACCGACGAGGTCGTGCTCCGGAGAGATACTCTGTACAACAATGACATCCGTGACGGATGGCAGCCCGGCCGCGATCTGCGCGACGGCGTCGATGCGAGAATGCCGACGGCCGGCGTAGGTGTATCCGTCAGCAGCGATCATGACCTTCGGTGAAAGTTGCGCGAACCGGTCGATGACAGCATCCGGTGCATAGTCTTGCCCGACCGATGCCCAGGTTGCTCCGAGTGTCGCCGCGGCCAGGAAAGCGATGACGGATTCGGCGGTGTTGGGTAGGTACCCCACAACCACGTCGTTACTGCCGACTCCGAGCGCCTCGAGTTCGGCCGCCAGTACCAGCACCCGCTCACGCAGTTCCGACCTGGTCAGTGTCCGGACACCGCCCGACTCCCCGGCAGCCACGATTGCGACGGCATCCGGATCTCCCCTGTCGAGCAAGGCCCGCGCAAAGTTGACTCGAGCACCCGGGAACCAGCGCGCCCCGGGCATTTGCTCATCGACAAGTACTGCGTCGTAGCCACTCTCACTATCGAGACCGAAGAACTCCCACACCGAGGACCAGAACGCCTCGAGGTCGGTGACGGACCACTGCCAGAGCTCCTCGTAGTCTTCGACCTCGACGCCCCGGGCGCCGCGAACGTACTCGATGAACCGCGTCAGGGTGGTGTCGGCGCGATCGGTTGAGTCGGGGCTCCACAGGATTCCACCTGATGAATCAGTGGGCTGCATGGGTGTCCTTTCCAGATGAGGTCGTTTCATCGTTGTGTCCTGTGGGTACTACGAGCCGACGGTCGCCGCAGCTACAAGTTCTTCGATCAGTTCGATGGCGGCGGGCCATTCGCCGTATCCCGAAGCGGGATTGAGGTGCCCGACCTCTCCGAGGCTGACCAGTCGGCTACCCCAAGAATCGGCAAGTTGGGCCACGGCCGCGTAACTGGCGAGCGGGTCGTTCGTGCTGGCGGCGACGATGCTCGGGAACGAAAGTGCTCCGCGGGGTATCGGGGTCCAGCCCAATTCCGAGAGAGCTTGGGGGGACAGGTTGCCGGCAGGAAGGGGGGTCTCTAGGTCCGGCGGCGCGGCAAGCAGTGCACCCGCAATGCGATCGGTGTCGGGGTGGCGTTGTGCCCAGTGGGCGGTGATCACCACGCCGGCGCTGTGGGCCACGAGGAGTGCACGCCCAGTTACGGTTGCCAAGGTCTGGTCCAGCGCTGCCAGGCGTTCGCCCAAACTGGGGTTGCTGCCACTGTTCACCGGGACGGTTCGCGTGTCAGCAAACCTGGTGGCAAGGATCGTCTGCCAGTGTTCTTCGACGTGTCCCCGAAGTCCGGGCACGATCACGATGGTCAGGTCGTTCGCAGTAGTCACGTTGCGTTTCCTGTCCGGTTGGCGGCTGTGTTCTGAGTTGTTTCGTTTAGCTGCTGCAATCCTGTTGCGTAGTAGCGCTTTCCGATGACCAGTGCGACGGAGGCAAGTACGGATGCAACGGGAACGATCTGCAGCGCCGCGTTAAGGCCCAGCCGATCAGCCAACATGCCGACAACTACGGGTGCTGGAGCCAGACCGATCAGATTATTGGAGAGCGTTACCGTTCCGATGGCGGTCGCCCTGATCGATGCATGGGTGAGGTTCGCGACCATGGCGCCCGCAGGTCCGGCGATCCCCGCGGCGAAGAACGCCCCGAACCCCAGGAAGATCAACTGCAGCACGCCGGGTGTGAGAGTGAATGCGGTGAGAAGGAGAATCGCAGAAGCCAGGCAGAACGCGATCGAGGACGTCCACCTCTTGCTGTGATCGAGGCGGCTCACCCTGTCGGTGACCATCCCGCAGCCGGCCATGCCAATGCCGATGACCAGCACGAAGACAGCTGCGAGCAGAGCTGCCTTGTCCGGGGCGAGATCGTAGTATCGATTGACGTAGCTCGGCAACCAGGTCAACAATGCACCGGCGACGAACATTTGCAGGCCACTACCGATGTATGCGGCGATAACCGAGACGCCTTTGAACAGACTCGAGAGCGGAACCCGGACATCACCTGCATCATTTGGTGTTTGCGCGCCATCGTCTGGATGCTGGTACAGGGCGAGGCACCGTTCATTCACGACTGATCGAAAGACGACTACGAGGACCAGCCCAACAATGGCCATGACTCCGAAAGTCCAGCGCCATCCGAAGTTGACGGCAATCACACCACCGAGCGACACGCCCGCGACAGATCCGAACATGGCACCGGACATGAACGTTCCTGTCAGCGCAGCCCGCCGGTCGGGTGCGAACAAGCCCAGGATGACGGCAGCACCGATGCCGCCGTAAGCAGCTTCACCGACCCCGACGAAGAACCGTCCGACCAGCATTTGGCTGTAGCTGCCTGCAAACGCGCAGAACAACGTGGCAACACTCCACAGCAGTGCCGACCCAACCAGCAATCGGACACGGCCCCATCGGTCAGCAGCAACCGACAACGGGAAGATCAGTACACCGACCATCAATGCGACGATGCCGGTGAGGGAACCGAGGTGCGTGTCGGATAGACCCCAGTCCGCCTTGATCATCGGGAACACGGCGCTGATGACCTGCCGCGACATGTAGTCCGACAGCATCAGGGCGAAGATCAGTATGAAGACGGCCAAAGGGTAGAGCTTGGACAATTTGGGCGGCGGAGCCAGATCGTCCGCTGCCTCGAAATCTACGGTTGGAAGGCCCATAACTGGTTCTCCTCAATGTTTGGACCGTCTGGATATCGGAGCTGATCAGGGCTTTGGTGATGAGGGATCTGGTCGTCGCTCGAAGGGCGCGACGACATCAGTTGTCCGGGGCACTTGCGTGAACGACCCCGGGCGGCGCGAGTGGTGCTCGCGCCGCCCGGGAGTGCCCGAGTCGGTCAGGCGTGTCCGGAGTCGGTCAGGCGTGTCCGGTGAAGCCGAGCTGGCCGGGACGGCGGTTCGGCGCGTAGCCGAGCTTGGCAAGCGTCTCGTCGGCGTCGCGGTAAGCCTCGCCGATCTTGTAGATTTCGCGGGCTTCCTTACCCGTAGCCACCTCTCGGCCCAGTTCGTTCGCGATCCGCACCAACTGTTTAACCTGGTCGACCGAGGTCATCTTCTCGCCCTTGCGTCCCCACAGGGTGTCCTCGTTGCCGCAGCGGGTGTGCAGGCCCATCGCGATTCCCATCGCGTTGACCGGCAACACGCTGCGCATGAGAGTCTCGAGGGTGAGGATCGCCCCGTCCGGGACCCGCTGGACGAAATTCGTGATGTTGTACGGGTTCGGGCCTTCCTGTCCGCCGCCGATGGCCACCCAGGTCAGGTTCAGCGGACCGGTGTAGACGCCGCGACGAATCAGTCGCTCCACCGTTTCCAACTGCGCGAGCGAACCGAGCTGGAACTGCGGCTGGATCCCCGCAGCCTGCAGGCGACGCAGGTGTTCCTCGACCCATTCCGGGCCTGCCGGCACCGTCATCTCCCGGTACGCCGCCGCCAGCTCGGGACGCTCCATCGAGGTGCCCGCGAGGTCGTCCGCGGTCATCAGCTCCATGAGATTCATCTGGCTGGTGTTGATCGCGATCGTCACCTGGTCGGGCTTCGGATCGAGCTCGGCGAGCATATGCCGGGTGTCGTCCGACAGCCACTTCGCGTCAGAGCTGTCGCCTTCCGGCGAGAACGAGATCGATCCACCGACCTGCAGGATCATGTCCGGTACGGCCTCGCGGAGTCCGGCGAGGAGTTCGTTGAACTTCGACAGCCGCTTAGAGCCCTTGCCGTCGAGCTCGCGGACGTGGATGTGCAGCACCGTGGCGCCGGCCTCGTAGCAGTCCACCGCCTTCTGGACGTGCTCCTCCATCGTCAGCGGCAGATCCTCACGGAAGTCGTCCGGCTCCCACTCCGGACCGTAGGGCGCCACCGTGATGACCAGCTTCTCCTGGGTCTCCGGGAACAACGAATCGTCATGGAAATGCATTGCGTAACTCCGTTTCTCGATATCGGGCGTGATGTGTGGGTGCTAGCTCAGAAGGGGCGATCGCCGACGATCCCGGCGCGCTCCATCTTTCGGACCGCCGGCCAGTAGTCCTGTACGGCGTAGTGCTGGGTCGACCTGTTGTCCCAGATGGCGACACTGTTCTTCGTCCACCGCCAGCGCACCTGGTACTCCGGGATCGAGGCTTGGCTGATCAAGTAGCGCAACAGGTCTCCGGCGCCGGGGGCGTAGTCGATCCCACAGCGCACGTTCTCGGGAGTGTGAAAATTGGTGAAGTGGGTGGCGAAGCAATTGACGAACAGGACCTTCTCGCCCGTCTCCGGGTGAGTGCGGACCACGGGATGCTCAGCGTCGGGGAACCGTTCCTTGAGTTCGAGTCGCTGCTCGATCGGCATACGGGCACCGAAGGTCGCCTCGATGCTGTGGCGCGCACGCAGTCCGGCGATCTGCTCCTTGATACGTTCGGGGAGGCGCTCGTAGGCGAGCGCCATGTTCACCCAGATCGTGTCGCCACCGACCTCCGGGCCGTCGACGCAGCGGAGCACGCATCCCATCGGCGGGTTGTCGCGCCAGGTCGCGTCGCAGTGGTAGGCGTTCTCGTAGTGCTCCGGGGGACTGTCGAGGTCCTTGTAGATCCGGACCAGACCTGCGTGTTCGGGGTCGCTGCCGACTACCGGATGGTCCTCGAGCGAGCCGAACCGTTGGGCCAATGCGACGTGCTCGGCCTGGCTCATGTCCTGGTCGCGGAAGAAGAGCACTTTGTGCTTCAGCAATAGCGACTTCAGTTCGGCGAACAGATCGTCGTCGCGGGAGACCGCAGCAAGGTCGACTCCGTGGAGTTCGGCGCCGATGCTGCAGGTCAACGGCCGCGCGTCCATCGGGGTTGCGGTCGCCGCTCGGCTGGGCGCGAATTCAACGGTGGTCATGACGCTCTCCTGTGCAAGCTGGAAGTAGTGAGTGACGTGGGAATGATGGGTGGCAGGACCGTCGCCGCGCTCGCGGCGCGCGCCGACTACGTTGCGAAGCAGGGTGTTCGGGTTCAGAAGGAGAACACCGACGAGCCGATGGTCTTGCCCGCTTCGAGGTCGCGGTGCGCCTGCTCGGCTTCTTTGAGCGCGTAGTGCTGGTTGATCTCGATCTTGATCCGGCCGGCCGCGACGTGCCCGAACAGCTCATTGGCAAGATCGGCACGTTCGGCCGGTTCGGCGATGTAGTCCGCGAGAGCCGGACGCGTGAGGAAAAGAGATCCCTTCAGCGCCAACTTCATCGGGTCGACGGGAGGTAACGGGCCGGAGGCAGTCCCGAACGCCACGAGAAGCCCCCGGCGTGCGAGGGAATCCAGTGAGGCCTCGAACGTCGAAGCCCCGATGCTGTCGTAGACAACGGGGACCCCAGCCCCGTCAGTCAGCTCGCGCACCCGCTCCGCCACGTCCTCACGGGTGTACACGATCACGTGGTCACATCCGTGCGCACGGGCGACATCGGCCTTCCGATCGCTGGATACCGTGCCGATTACGTTGACACCCAGCAACTTTGCCCACTGACAGAAGATGAGGCCGACACCTCCGGCGGCGGCGTGCAGCAGCACCGTGTCCCCCGCCCGCAATGGGTGTATCCGACGCAACAGGTAGGAGGTCGTCAGTCCGCGCATCGTCATCGCAGCAGCGGTCTCGAACTCGATGCCGTCCGGTAGGGAGATCAGATGCTCCGCGGGCATGACCCGATCGGTGCTATAGGCGCCGAGCGGGCTACCCGTGTACGTGACGCGGTCCCCCTCCCGGAATCGGGTCACCCCGGGGCCGACCGCTTCGATGACACCCGCCGCTTCGACACCCATCCCGGCCGGAAGCGGCGCGGGGTACAAACCGGTGCGGAAGTACGTGTCGGCGAAGTTCAAACCGACCGCCTCGTGACGGATCCGCACCTCCCCATGGCCCGGATCGCCTACCTCCACGGTCTCCCACTTCAGAACCTCGGGTCCGCCGGTCTCGTAGAAGCGAATCGCATTCGCCATTGTCCTGACTCCTCACTCATTGACGCATCCCGAGGGGCGCCCCTACCTGCGGGTCGGCATTCACATTCCCTCGAACAAACATTTGCCTCGCAAGCAAACATGTGATGCAGATGACATAAAGCTATCGGCAAGCTCGGCGTCACGCATACCCTTATGTGGCATTCGACTTACCATTTGGAGGCACCTCTTGGACACCCGTCCGCTCGCGCGTAACGCGGCGCTTCACGGCTACATCGAACTCGGAGAGTCGTTGGGGATCGATTCGATCAAGCTCCTGCGCGCCGCCGGACTCGACCCGGCGGGGATGGATGTCCAAGACCGGTGGGTGCCTGCCGCGGCCATCTCTCACGTGCTCGAGGCGTCGGCCGCGGCCGCCCGGCGGGAGGATTTCGCACTTCTCCTTGCGCAACACCGCCGGTTCTCCAACCTCGGCCCGCTCAGCGTGAGCATCAGGGAGGCCCCGGATGCACGGAGCGCCTTCGAAACTCTCGTCCGCTACCAGCACATGTACAACGAGGCTCTACATGTCCGCCTGTCCGAGCGACGAGATCTGACGACAATCATCGTCGACTACGACACGAAGACCGATGCGGGAACCCGGCAAGCCCTCGAACTGGCGACAACGGTGGGCTATCAACTGCTACGAACGATCCTCGGAGATGCGTGGCGCCCCGTCGCGGTCTGCTTCCAGCATGGACCGCCCAGCGATACCAGCACTCACCGAAAGATCTTCGATTCAGACGTCCGGTTCAATCAACACTTCACTGGAATAGTTTCCACCACAAGCGATCTAAGGAAACCGAACCGTATGTCGGATCCAATGCTGCGGTCATACGCGCGCGCACTGCTCGAATCCGTCGAGACCGCCGACCCGCCAACCGTCCTGACACGAGTCCGTGAACTCATCGAACTCCTGCTCCCCACGGGACGATGCTCTCTCGACCAGGTGTCACGCAGCCTCGGCGTCCACCGAAAGACCGTGCACCGCCATCTCGCCCAATCAGGCGAGACATTTACCTCTGTGCTCAACTCGACCAGAGTCGAACTCGCTGAACGCCTGGTCGCAGACAATCGCTACTCGCTGACCGAGATCTCCGAGATGCTCGCCTTCTCCACCCCCAACGGTTTCTCCCGCTGGTTCCGAGAACACTTCGGCGTCAGCGCCCGCGCCTGGAGGATTACCGTGCGGCAGGGGACAGAACCCGCCTCGCAATGATCCTTAGGACCGGCGATGCGGCCGGCATCAGAAGGCGCAGGCGCGCGTGGGGGCAAGGGTCGACGCCGACAGGCACGGCACACGAAAGACCTGATGCAGCCAGTCTCCTCGTGACTGGCGATTCGCGGCCTCGACGTTCGGTGGGTGCCCAGGTTTCGAGACCGACGCACGGCAGCGCCGGCACCCCCGCAGACGGGGTGCCGGCGCTGCCGTCTCTGCGGACCAGGAGCTGTTGCTGGTCAGGGCTTCCCGGTGAACACTGGATCCTCCTGGGACCGACGTGATCGGACCCAGAAGGAGGCCAGGCCGTCCACGATCTCGTCGGTCACGGACTCGTCGAACACGACGATGCGGTCCGCGATGCGCCACTGCCCGTCGCGCCGCTCGAAGCGGTCGACGTAGCGGCACTTGATGGTTGCGCGCGACTGCGGGCCGCCCGGCACGGCCGGGGCCTGCCGCAGGTAGCACAGGCAGTACGACTCCACATTCGCCGTGTCGCCGTCGAGGTCGATCAGCACGTTGGTGATGTAGTGCAGCGACGAATCGATCGTGGCGTGCCGGGACTTCATGTCCTCGATCAGGCCGTCCACGGTGCCGACGTAGCCACCGTGGTTGTCGATCGCGTCGGGGAAGTAGCAGTCGGCCACGCGGTCGAAGTCCTTGCGGTCCACCGCCCGTGCGTAGCGGTAGAGGACTTCGGTGATCTCCTGCTTGTCGTGCAAAGACATTGGCATCTCCTGTCGAACGAACGGGCCCTGCCGGTGACGCCACCGGCAGGGCCCGACCGAGCTGTACTAGTCGAGTACTAGTCGGCGCGGAGCTCGATGCCCTTGGTCTCCTTGACGAAGAACACCGCACCGAGGGTGAGCAGCGCGCAGAACACGAAGTAGCCGGCCGGCGCGAGTCTGTTACCGGTGATGTCGATCAGCCACGTCGCGATGAACGGCGCCGTGCCACCGAGGGCCATGTTGGTGATGTTGTTGCCCAGGGCGAGACCGCTGTAGCGGACCGACGCCTTGAGCATCTCGACGTACGTCACGTACGACGCACCGTTGACCACCGACACCGCGATGAACAGCACCGACTGGCCGAGGACCGCCTGCCAGATGCTCCCGCCCGCCATCAGCATGAACATCGGGACACCCAGCACCACGGCGGCGATACTGCCGACGAACAGCACCGGCTTGCGGCCGTAGCGGTCGGCCAGGTAGCCCGCGATCGGCAGCGTGATGACACCGAGGACCAGCGCCAGGGACGTGGACAGGAACGCGACCGTAGAGGACTGCCCACCGGCCTTCTGCAGGTAGGTCGCCGCGTACACCGAGGCGATGTAGTAACCGCCGGTGATGAGCGCACCGAGGAAGATGATCTTCACGAGCGCACCGCCGGAGCTGGTGAGCAGCTCCTTGACCGGGACCTTCGCGGTCTCGCCCTTGTCCTCGAGCTCCTTGAACTGCGGGGTGTCCTCCATGTGGTTCCGGATCCAGATGCCGACCACACCGATCACAACACTGAGCAGGAACGGAATTCGCCACGCCCACGACATGATCTGGTCGTGCGAGAACACCGAGGTGAGACCGAGCGCGATCAGCGACGCGATGAGCGAACCGAGGTAGGTGCCCGAGTTGACCATCGAGGTCTGCAAGGCGCGCCACTTCGCCGGAGCGGACTCGGACACAAACGCGTTGGCACCGCCCAGTTCACCGCCGGCCGCGAAGCCCTGGAGGCAGCGAGCCAGCACCAGGATCGCCGTCGCCCACACGCCGAGCGTGACGTAGGTCGGCATCAGCCCCATCGCCGCGGTCGCGACGACCATCAGCAGGATCGTCCAGGAGAGGGCGTTCTTGCGGCCGTACTTGTCGCCGATGTGGCCGAAGAAGATGCCACCCGGCACGCGCAGGAAGAAGGCGACGGCGAACGTCGCGAACGTACCGAGCAGCGCGGCGGTGTCGTTCTCCGAGACGAAGAACAGCGACGCGATGATCGTGGCCATGTAGCCGTAGATACCGAAGTCGTAGTACTCGACGACGGTCCCGACGATGGCGGCCCGAACCACCTTGACGGTGGACTGCTTCTGCTCGGCCGGCACGGGAGCCGATCCGCGGGCGGGCTCGGAGTTACGAACCGCAGGCTCCACAGTGTCGTTTATTGGCATGGGTGGTCCTTTGTCAGTGTCTGGCACGCAACACGCTCGGTGCTGCGGTTGTTATTGCCGTTGATGTCGTCAACTCGCCGCGTGCGGTGCGTGCAGCGTTGATTCCGGCGATTCGGCCCATCGTGAGGGCGTTCGCCACGGCGTTGCCGCCGCCAACGTATCGGAGGCCGAGGATTCCGGCTCCGGCTTCTCCGGCCGCGAACAGTCCGTCGATCGGACGACCGGTCCGGTCCAATGCGGACGCGTTGCTGTCGATCTCGACGCCCGCGTGCGTGCATACGAGTTCGGCAGGCAGCAAACGCGCGGCATAGAACGGACCCTGATCGATCGGATCCGGGTCGGCGGTGGAGCCCTTGTTCGCCATCGTGCGGTGACGCAGGAAGTCGTCGTCCACGCCGTTCGGGAGCTGCGCATTCCATCGCGCGACGGCCGCATCTAGAGCATCGGCCGGCACGCCCATCTTCCGGGCGAGTTCCGCGACGGAATCGGCTCGGAGCGTCCGTCCGGAATCGGCCTCTTCGAGAATCCGACCGGAATCCCAATCGGCATATCCGGCAGGAAGATTCAGGCGAGCCCTGTCGTCGAACACGACCCAGGCGCCCCCCTCCTGTGCGTCGATGATCCCGGTCGAGACCGCGTACGACGCGTCCTCGTCCATGAACCGCCGACCCTGGCCGTTGACGTAGATCCGCGACTTGGGCGGGAAGCCCGACTGCCAGTGGTGGTACCGCTGGAAGTAAACCGTCGGCAGCATCAGGCCCCAGCCCGCACCGGTGACGGCCGCGCCGACCTGCTCGCCGAAGGTCAGGTGATCACCCTGGCTGCCCGGGGCGGCCACGACGAACAGGGAGTCCCCGCCCCTGTTCGCGAACGGGTACAGCTGGTCGACCAGGCCCTTGTTCCGCGCGAACCCACCGCTCGCGATCACGACCGCCGACGCTCGGACCTCGATGTCGTCGGCGACGACACCGACCGCCCGGCCGTCCTCGACGACCAGCGACTGCACACGAGTGTTCATGACGACCTCGACGCCGCGCGCTCGGCGCGCCTTGTCGAGCGCCTGGACCAGCCCGTAGCCCTGGTCCTTCGGCACGTGGCCGCGCCAGACGTCCTCGACGCCAGCCTGACACAGGCCCGGCATGTGCGCGTTGGCCGATTCCCGAGCGGGGATCTCCACGCCCAGGCTGATGAGCCAGTCGAGCGTCGGCCCGGTGTTCTCGCAGAACGCCCGAACCAGGCCCGGCTTGAGCATCCAGTGGTTGAGGTCCATGTAGTGCTGGAAGAACTTCTCGGCGGAGTCCTCGATGCCGAGACCGCGCTGCACGCTGGTCCCGGCCGCGGTGAACAGACCCGCCGACAGTTGCGTCGAGCCGCCCAGTTCGGTCTGCGACTCGAACAGCAGCACCGACGCGCCCCGCTCCGCCGCGGATACCGCGGCCGCGAGTCCCGCTCCGCCCCCGCCGATGACGACGACGTCCCAGTTGTCTTCACTCATGAGAGGACACCCCCCGTTTCACCGATGATGCGGTGGTACAGCCCGTTGGACACCAGGCCACCATCCACCGTCACCTCACTGCCGGTCATGTATGTGGACCGGTCCGACAGCAGGAACAGCACCGCGTTCGTGATCTCGTCGACGGTGCCCATGCGTCCGGCCGGAATGCTGTCCAGTGAGGCCTTGATGAAGGCATCCGCTCCCCCGACGAGAGCGGTGCCGACCAGTCCGGGATGCACGGAGTTCACCCGGATGCCCCATGTCGCGAACTGTCCCGCCGCCGACTTGGACAGCCCGGTCAGGCCCCACTTGCTCGACGCGTACGCCGGCGAGAAGTACCCAACCTGTCCGGAGATCGACGAGATGTTCACGATCGATCCGCCGCCGCTCCCCCTCATTAATGGAGCGGCGGCCTTGATCCCGTAGAACGGTCCGAACAGGTTGATCCGCATGGTCAGCTCCCAGACGTCGTCCGGGGTGTCCATGAACTCGCGTCGACGGCTGATACCGGCGTTGTTGACCAGACCGCCGAGTTCTCCTTTGGTGGAACGGATCTCGTCGATCACGCGGGTCCACGCGGCAGAGTCCGCGACGTCGAGTTCGTGCGCCGACGCACTGCCACCGGCGGCCTCGATCTCGGCGAGCACCGCGGAGGTGTCCGCGATGTCGGCCAGACACACGTGCACACCGCGCTCGGCGAGCGCCTTGGCGTGGTTGGCTCCCATGCCGGCGGCAGCGCCGGTGACGAGCACGACGCCCGGGTAGGCGATGGACTCAGACATGGCGCGAACCACCGTCGACAGCGATGGAGTGCCCGGTGACGTAGCGGGCGCTGTCCGAGAGCAGGAACAGCAGCGGGCCGAAGACCTCTTCCGGCGAGCCGAGGCGGTGCAGCGGTACGACGTTCAGTGCGTGCTCGAGCGCGGCAGGGTCCTCGCGGACCCAGCGGGTCATCTCGGTGTCGACGTAGCCGGGGGCGATCGCGTTGACGCGAATTCCCTTGTCTCCGAGCTCGACCGCGAGCGACTCGGTGAGGTGCGCGACAGCGGCCTTGGACGTGCAGTACGCGCCGCGACCTCGTCGGACGCGCAGCGCCGACACCGACGACATGTTCACGATCGCGCTGCCCGGGGCCATGTGCCGCGCCGCCGCCTGCGAACCGAACAGCACGCCCTCGACGTTGACGTCGAGCACGGCGGCGATCTGCTCCGGGGAGATCTCCTCGACCAGGGCGAACGGGAAGATGCCCGCGTTGTTGATCCAGAAGTCGATGCGGCCGAACTCCTTGCGCGCCGTCTGCGCGAGGGCCTCGTGCTCGTCGGCCTTGGTCACGTCGACGCGGGCACCGACCACGCGGCCCGGCGCCTCGGCGAGCGAGTTCGCGGCGAGTGCGTCGCCTATCTCCTGCGCGGTCGCGGCCATCTGCTCTCCATTGATGTCGGCACCCACGACGTTCACGCCGCGGGTCGCGAGGCCGGCGGCGAAGACCGCGCCCATGCCGCGGGCGGCGCCGGTGACGACGGCGACCTTGCCGGCCATCTCCGGGTAGAGCGCCGTCATCTGCGATGCATCGGTGCGGCCCGGATTCTGGGTGTCAGCGGTGTCGGTCATGATCGGGTTTTTCCTCCAAAAGTAATGTTCTGCATAAGATTTGAGGTTCTCGTTTGTCGAGGCCTCGCGGGGACGAGATGGTCAGGCCGGTCGGCTCTGATCGTCCCGGTGGACGGCCCGGCGCGCGATGCGCCATTGCTCGTTCTCTCGCACCACGCGGTCGGTGACGGTCGTGAACCGCACGAGGCGGGACTCGCCGCCGATCCGTGTCGCGACGATCTGCAGGTAGGCGCGGACCTCGAGTTCGTCCTCGCCAGTGTGGTCGACGACGATGTTGGTGAGCACGTGCCGGTGCGCCTCCCCCGCCACGGACGCGTTCGTGAAGAACCCGTTCGCGAACTCGGTGAGCGCGACCGTCCCCACGACTGGCTCCGGATAGCTGGGCGAGTGGAACTCGCCCTCTGCCGTGAAGGTGGCCGCCCACGCCGCGGCCGAGCCTTCGTCGATGAGGTGGCTCTGACGGCCGTACAGCTGGTGGATCTCCACCAATGTCGCCGCACCGATGTCGGCAGCGCCGTTGATACCGGTCCCGGTCATGAAACGAACTCCTCGGTCACTCTCCGGTGCACCCCGATCGGGATTGCACCGCCTCGTCATGTGTGCGATAATCGAACGCATAGTGCGATTATGGTGAATAGTAAGTGGCTCGCCTCACACACGTCAAGGGAGGGATGCATGACATCGGTCCGATCCGATGAGAAAACGAGCGAAACCCCTGGAAATACCAGCGGTATCCAACTCGATTCACGAATGTCGAAAACGCTGCACAATGGGCTCGAAATCCTCGAGTTGCTGACGCAGCACAAGTACGGGCTGACGATCACCGAGATCGCGGCCGGAGTCGGCGTGCATCGGACCGTCGCGGACCGTCTCGTACGCACCCTCGAGGCGCACCGCCTGTGCCGACGCACCGAGAACAAGCGCATCCTGCTGGGCTCAGGGCTTGTCTCGCTCGCGGGTTCGGTGGAGCAGGATCTGCGCGAACTCGCGCGGCCGGTACTCGAGGAACTCGCGGACTCGGTCGAGGCGACTACGCACCTCGCGGTCCGGGAGGGCGAGGACGCGGTCCGCGCCATGATGGTCATCGAGCCGCGGAACTCGCGCGTTCACGTCGGCTTCCAGCCGGGTCAGGTCGATCCGATCAACCGTGGGTCGGCGGGGCTGGCGATGCTCGCGGCCCTACCGCCGCGCGAAGGGGAACGCCCCGAGGTCACTCGCGCGCGCGAGCGCGGGTTCGCGGTGACGTCCGGGGAGGTGACTCACTCGGTCACGGGTATCTCGGCCGCGGTGCCGAACCGGCGCCCCACAGACCTCGTCAGCATCGGTGTCTCGGTGTTCGGCTCGTCGGACGAGCAGAAGCTGGGCGAGGCCGTCATGAGTGCGGCCCGGCGACTGGGAGCGCTACTCCTCCGCTGACCGGCGCGGTGCGGGTCAGCGAGAATTCCTGGCCCGCACCGCGAGACCGGCACCGAAGCACCTGGTGGCGATGGCCCCACGATCGAGCCCGTATCTCGGGGACGTGACGAGTCTCCTCGAGGTCCCCCAGAACGCCTTCAGGCCCTTCGCCTAGCAGTCGTCGCCAAATTCCGTCGTACTGAGCGCCTGATCGTGATCTTTTCACTGGTATTCGTGAGCGCCATTGCCGCACTATTCCCGTGCGACGCCCTGATGGGAAGATTCAGTGTCAAGTCAGATTTGAACGTCACCGCAAATTCGTAAAACTTTCGAATATCGGCTATTGCCACCATCGGGGTGTTTCTGTATGGGTTCTCAATGGTCGCATAATCGGCAGACAAAGAACCGATCGTGGATATACCGCTGCAATGCGGCCAGCATTTAATAATCGGATGACATCTCACTCTTTCCGGGCTCACCGATCCGAAACGGTCTTCCTTTTGGCGGCCTGCTCGGCAATATTCAGGGCGGCAAGATAACCGAATACCATGGCCGGACCGATCGTCGCGCCCGGGCCGGCGTAGGTGTGCCCCATCACCGGAGCGCTGGTGTTCCCGGCGGCATATAGACCCGGGATAACTGTGCCATCCGGACGGAGCGCGCGCGCCGCGGGGTCGGTTTTGACCCCACCCTTGGTACCGAGGTCGCCCGGTACCATTTTCGCCGCATAGAATGGCCCCTTCGCCAAGGCGCCCAGGCTGGGATTCGGCTTGTTGGTGATATCACCGTAATAGTGGTCGTACTCGCTCTCACCCCGGTGAAAGTCCTCGTCGAGACCTGAGCGCGCAAAACCGTTGAACCGGTCCACCGTGGCGGTCAGCCGATCGACCGGCACGCCGAGCTTGTCCGCCAACCCGCTCACGGTGGCTGCCTTGACCAGCACTCCGCTCTTGAACCAGCTGGCCGGCAACGGAGCCCCGCCCGTCACCGAAATGAACATGTAGCGGCTGCGGTAGGTCTGATCGAAGATCAACCACGCTGGGATGTTCTCGCCCGGCCCCTCCCCCTGGCCGAATTCACCGCCGTACATCCTGTGCACGGCTTCCACGTAAGGCAACGACTCATTCATGAATCGCTCGCCACGATCATTGACCATGATGCTTCCCGGCAGCGACCGCTCCGACAGCGCGAACCACGGGCCCTTGGGAAGTGGGATCGTTGGGCCCCACCAGGCGTCGTCCATGAAATCGACTGCGGCGCCGATCTTCAGTGCGGCATTGATGCCGTCGCCGGTATTGGTCGGGGCCCCGGTGGTCCAGTCGGACCCGATCGGCGCCCGCTGGTACTTCTGGCGCATTTCGGCATTGTTCTCGAATCCGCCGCACGCCAGCACAACTCCGTGCTCGGCATGCCAAACGCTCGTTCGACCATCGATCTCCACCTCGACACCGACGACACGACCGTCCTCGATGACCAGATCCCGCAACGTCACGCCGAGTTTCACCGGCACGCCTGCGTTACGAACGCCCACCATCAGCCGACCCATCAACGATGCCCCGAACCCGAGCAATCGCTGCCGCCGTATCTTGGCGAGCAGGTACCTGCCGGCTACCCGGGCCGCCTTGACCGGTCCGCGCCAGTGCCGCAATCCGGTACTCAACCAGCGGTAGTCGGACTGTTTTATCACGATGTTCAATGGGTTCTTGCTGTACGGCGGGTGCAGCGTGGCCAAATCGGCACCCAGCTTTCGCCCGTCGAACGGTTTGGGTTCGCAGGACCGGCCCGATGCCTGGCCGCCGGACGCTTCGGGATAGTAGTCCGAATAGTTCTCGACCCATTCCAGCTGCAATGGAGCATGCTGCATCAGGAATTCCAGGGCCTCGGGACCACGATCGATATATCGATCGATCAACGCCTCGTCCACACACGGTCCCACAATGGTGCGGACATATCTGCGTGCCGCCTCCAGGTCGTCGGCCGGTGCCTGCCGACGGAGTACGGAGTTACCCGGAATCCATACCCCGCCGCCGGATCTCGAGGACGATCCACCCCAATACTGTGACTTTTCAATGATGACGGTTCGGAGGCCGCTCTTCGCCGCGGTGATCGCCGCGCTCATACCGGCGGCACCGGACCCTACAACGATTACGTCGAATGCATTTCCGTCACTCGATCCAGGTGTGCGCGAACTGCTCACCGCGGCAGCCTCCCCTAGCTTAAAATTAGAACGTGTTACACCCAATTTCTAGAACACGTTACAGTACGGTCGTGCGCGCTGCCACCCCGTCGCCGACAGGGTTCACCACCGGTCAGTCGAGCCTGACCAAGCTTTCCCACATAGGCTGGATTCGCGCGTTGACACCGTCTATGAACTCGGCAGGAGGGTGTTCGAACTCGGCACCGCAGTCGTCCAGAACAACCAGTTCTGCCGTTCGGTGACGCCACATCCGATCGAGTTACGGCGACGCACCCGGATGGTGGTGCATCTGGCATATCTCGACTGAACGAACGTGGTCTACCTCCGAAATACTTGGACGACCTATAATCTAGTGTCCATGAGTCTCGATCCCCGCACCCATACCATCGACGGTGTGCTGCGCCGCTCGGCGGCGAAGGTCCCCGACCGCACCGCGCTGACCTTCGAAGGTCGGGTACGCACCTACCGCGAACTCGACGCCGCGGTCACCCGCGCCGCCGCGCACCTGCTCGGCCTCGGCCTGGTCGCCGGCGATCGAGTCGCCGCCTACGGCACCAACTCCGACGCCTACGTGATCGGATTCCTGGCCTGCGCCCGCGCCGGGTTGGTCCACGTCCCGGTGAACTACGCCCTCACCGGCGAAGAACTGACCTATCTGGTGTCCCAGTCGGGGGCACGGGCGGTGCTGGTCGATCCCGCCCTCAGCGCGACTCTCGGTTCGGTGCGCGACAACCTCTCCACCGTCGAGCACATCGTGAGATTGCATGACGCCGACGGATCACTACTCGATGTCGCCGACGCGGGCGAGGTGCCGGAGCTGTCACCACAGGCCACCGCAACCGACCTCGCCCAACTCCTTTACACCTCGGGCACCACGTCGAAACCCAAGGGCGCCATGATGACTCACGCCGCCCTCATCTGCGAGTACGTCTCCTCGGTGATCGCGCTCGATCTGACCGCCGATGACAACCCGCTCATCGCGATGCCGCTGTACCACTCGGCCGGCATGCACGTATTCATGCTGCCCTACCTGTCGGTCGGCGCGACCGTGAACCTGATGGCCACACCCGATATCCCCGAAATCCTGCGCCGCGTCGAACAAGACCGGATCGGATCGCTATTCCTCGCACCAACCGTGTGGGTGCCGCTGTCGAATCACCCCGACCTCGACCACCACGACCTATCCTCGCTACACAAAGCCCAATACGGCGCGTCGATCATGCCGGTGACCGTGCTCAACCGGCTCCGCGAACGCTACCCTGACCTCGGCTTCTACAACTGCTTCGGCCAATCCGAGATCGGACCGCTCGCCACGGTCCTACGTCCTGAAGACCACGCCGACCGGCCTTCCTCATGCGGACGCCCGGTGTTCTTCGTCGAAACCCGTGTCATCGACACCGACGGCAACGACGTCGCCGACGGCGAATCCGGAGAAGTCCTCTACCGATCACCGCAGCTCTGTCAGGGCTACTGGAACAACCCCGACGCAACCGCAGAAGCGTTCCGCGACGGCTGGTTCCACTCCGGCGACCTCGTCACCCGCGACCAAGAAGGCTTCATCACCGTCGTCGACCGCATCAAAGACGTCATCAATACCGGCGGCATCCTGGTCGCCTCACGGGAAGTCGAAGACGCCCTCTACACCCACCCCGCAGTCGCCGAGGTTGCCGTCATCGGCACCCCGGACGAAAAATGGATCGAAGCCATCACCGCCGTAGTCGTGCTGCGCGACGGCCTGCAAGTGACCGCCGAAGCATTGACCGCGCACGTCAAAGAGCGAATCGCGCCGTTCAAGGTTCCCAAGCGGATCCACTTCGTCGACGTACTACCACGCAATCAAAGCGGCAAACTGCTTAAACGTGAACTACGCCAATAGACATGCACGGCCTAGGTGTACTGACCACGGACGTTGGTGACGGCGTGGCTGGGAGAACGTATAGGTCCTTCCGCCGCGCGTTATCGAATCCGGTGCTCGCAGCCAGCCCGTTGAGCGCCCACTGGGCGAGATCGACCATGAATCCATTGCGGGTGCGGTAGGCCTGGACCGGGGGCGCGTATGCGGACCCACAGCGACGGCCCCGTACGCACGCGATGTCACCGGCCGGAGCCTGTCCGCGACAGGATACTCACAACGGTGACCGCGGCATCCAGTCCGATACTGCCGCCACCGTTCTCCTGGATCGCGTATCTCGCATTGTCGACCTGCCGGTCGTCGCACTCACCGCGCAGCTGTGCGGTCAGCTCGAAGATCTGACCGAGTCCGGTCGCCGCGATCGGGTGGCCTTTGGATTCGAGTCCGCCCGACGGGTTGACCGGGATCCGGCCTCCGATCGACGTGTCGCCGCGTTCACTCAGGGCGGCTGCTTCACCGAAGCCGCAGAGACCGAGGTTCTCGATCTCGCGGATCTCACCGATCGCGGCCGCGTCGTGCACCTCGGCGACGTCGATATCTTCCGGTCCGATGCCGGCCTGATCGTAGGCACGGCGTGCGGCGAGGTAGGTGGGCTGGTTCTCGACTTCTTCCGCCTGTCGCGGCACTGCGCTCACGAGTACGCATGCCTCGACCTTGACCGCCCGGGAACGATCGAAGCCGTACCGCGCCATCGCTTCTTCCGAGCAGACGATCGCGGCGGCGCCACCGTCGGTGACCGGCGCGCACATGGGAACCGTCAGCGGATACACGACCGGCTTGGCCGCCAGCACATCGTCGATGCTGAACTCTTTGTGGAAGAACGCCCGCGGATTGTGCACCGAGTGCGCATGGTTCTTCGCCGACACGGCCGCGATCTGGCGTTGTGTGACGCCGTATTCCCGCATGTGACGGCGAGCGTAGGCGGCATAGACGTCCATGAAACGGCTACGCGCGTCCGGGCTTTCGCTACCGGGCGGGACGTCGACCCCGGCGCCGTAAGCTATCAGCTCGGCGTAGTTCTCGTCCGCGGTCTCGATCTCCCAGCCGCTGTCGAAGATCGCGAGTTGGCGTTGTTTGTCGCCGACGTTCATCTTCTCGGCCCCCACTGCGAGGGCGACGTCGCCGGAACCGCTGCGCACGAAGTTGATCGCTTCCCACAGCGCGGTCGAGCCGCTGGCACAGGCATTTTCGACCGTGAGGATGGGTATCTCCTCGAATCCCATGGCACGCAATGCGATCGGGCCCGGAATGAAGATCTGATTCTCCAGGTAACCCATCACCGTATTGGCGAAAAAGGCCGCATCCACGGCCGACTTGCCGCACCCGGCGTCGGTGAGTGCATCGGTGACGGCCCGCTGAGCGAGGTCCTTCACTCCCCACTCGGGGAACCTTCCGAACGGCGTCATCCCGACACCGACGATATATATATCCACCTGTCCTCCAGGGCATCTCGGCCGCTCGCGCCGAACACGCGCGGGCGGGCCGTCTCTGATCAGTACCTGCGCTCGAAGAAGTTGGTTTTCCCGCCCGTTCGCTCGAACGAATAGGGCGCGACCCACTCGATGCGAGGGCTGATCTTCAGCGTGGACCGCATGTGGCTTTCGATCTCGCCCGCCAGCGCCGGCAGTTGCTCCGGCGAGACGTGCTCGTCGTACTCGACTCGCAGCACCAGCGGCGGGACGACCCGCGGCGGCGGGTTGTCGAGCACGATCCGGAATTCGCCGGTCACCTGCGGTGCGAAGCCCGTGATCACACCGTCGATGGCCGCCGGATAAACCATGACGCCCTTGACCTTGAGCATGTCGTCGGCGCGGCCGACGACTTTGAACCGGAACCCTGACATCCCGCAGGGGCACGGTTCGGTGAACACCTGGACGATATCGCCGAAGGTCTCCCGCATCCATAACATTCCCTCGGCCTCCAGGCTGGTCTGCACCGCCAAGCCCTTCGCGCCGTGCTCGAACGGGATCGGTTCACGGGTGTCCGGATCGACCAGTTCGAAGATCATCTTGTCGTCGGCGACATGATGCATGCCCTGGTACTCCGCATGGCCACACGAAATGCCGTAGCCGCCGCCATGGTCGTACAACGTTGCACCGTACGAACTTTCGATGCGGTTACGAACTTCGGCGATGCCGGCTCCTGGTTCGCCGGCGCACAGGATGGTCTTGATGCCGAGGTCGCTGACGGGCATGCCGATCAGATCGGGCGCCTTCTCGATGAGATGCTCGACCAACGAGGGGGTCGCGAACAAGGCGGTGGCCTGAAACTGCTTGGCGAACCGCAGAATTCGCTCCGATCCGCCTTCGGCGCCCACTGGCAGCATGCAGACGCCGCTGTTCTGCATGCGCTGAACATACGGCACACCGGCCAGCCACATACTGAGCCCGAAGGCATGGACCACCCGGTCACCGCGCCGCAGTCCGGCCCGCCAGAGAATGCGCGCGAAAACCTCGGCGTTGATCTCGTTGTCGCGTTCGGTGTGCGGGTAGGGCGTCGGCTCTCCGGTGGTACCGGAGGTGGCGGCCATCAGCACGACGTCGTCCACCGGTACCGCGATCGATTGATCGACGGCGCGAATCACATCGCCGTCGCAGTCCAGTACCAGCTGGCGCCGCTGAGCTTTGTCCATGATCGGCATCCGACGACTGAAATCCTCGAGGCTTTTCAGGTCCTGCGGCCGCGCGTCGGCGGTATCCATCCGCTCTCGCCAAAACGGTTTACTGTCGTACAGACGCGTGAGCAACTGCTGGAGCTTGCCCCACTGCACGTCTTTGATTTCCGGAGTATTGAGCAGTGGCTCGATCTCCATGTCCCAGTATTCGCGACCGGCATCCATTGTCTGTCTTCTTACCTTTCGCTCGGCCCACGCCGTGGGTCGATTTCACACCGTCAGGATGTTGATCGCGCACGAGCAGAATTCGGTGTGCACATATCCGCCAGAATTGTGCTGTAACCCGACCTTGGCGCCATCGACCTGACGGTCGCCCGCGGAACCCCGTAACTGCTTGACCAATTCACCGATCTGCGAGATTCCGGTCGCGCCGATGATGTGCCCCTTCGCCAGGAGACCCCCGCTGGTGTTGACCGCGATGTCGCCACCCATGTCGGAGCGCCCTTCCTCGATAAACCGCCCACCGTCGCCTCGCGCACAGAAACCCAGATCCTCATAGTGCTTGATCTCGGCCGGCGCGAAACTGTCGTGGATCTCAGCTATATCGAGATCCTCTGGGCCTATGCCCGCCATTTCGTATGCCTGGGCCGCGGCCCGCACATCGCCGTCGAAGGTGACGAAGTCGAGGTCGTCGAGGTAAGAGCCGGAGGTCAAGACGTTGGCAGCGACCCGAACGTGTGGGACGCCGTGCCTTCGAGCGGTCGCCGCGTCCATCAGCACGGCCGCAGCGGCACCGTCGCCACGGCCGCAGCACATGTACAGCGTGAGCGGATCGGAGATCATGCGCCCGTTCAAGACCTGCTCGAGCGTGACAGGATCGCCGAACTGCGCCAACGGATTTCGAGATCCGAACCGCCTGTTCTTCACCACGACCTGCGCCAGTTGTTCTCGGGTGACGCCGTTCTGTTCCATCATCCGCCGAGCCATCAGTCCGTAGATTCCGGCGGCTGTCAGGCCGAAGTCGCCGTCGCGCTCCGGAATGTGATCGGAAATCTGGTGGAGAATGCTGCTGGAGTCGGCCACATTCATCTGCTCGAGACCGAACGCGAGACCGACGTCGTATTCTCCGGTCGCTATGCGGTACCAAATATCACGGAACGCGACCGAACCTGTCGCACAACCACATTCGGTGCGCATTACCGGAATGTCGGTGATCCCGATTTCGCGCAGCACGATCTGTGGTAGCGCGAAGTACTGACCCAACGGCGCATTCCACTGGCAGGCGTAGCCCCCGGTGGCGACCTGCACCTGCTTGTGCCCGACGCCGGCATCCTTGATGGCCTTGATGCATGCCTCGGCACCGATGTCGGTGATCGCTCTGCCCATGTGCTTGCCGAACTTCGTCTCGCCGATCCCGGCGACGACGACTTCCCTGAGCGTCACGAGTCCGTCCTCTCCTGTACGACGGGCCGGAACTTGTAGGTGTAGAGGTCCTCGCCCGTGGCGTCCTGCATCAGCGGCCGCATCACCAGCTCCATCGGCATACCGACCCGCAACATGTCCTCCCAGGGATCGCAGTCGGTCAGAAGCGACAGCAACCGCACCCCTTCGGGAACGTCGACGAAACCGAGCAGATACGGCTTCGGCAGATGCGGAGCACCGACATGTGTGCAGGTAAAGGTGTGCAGCACACCGGTGGTACTCAACAGCTGCTCATCGAGGGTCTCCCCGAAACAGTTGGGGCACACCCGCTTTCGCGGGAACGCGACCTTGCCGCAGTCTCGGCACCGCTGGCCGGCCAGCACCGGGCCGCGATCGGTCTCGGCGAACATCGCCGCGTTGTGCAGTTTCACGGGACCACACCCAACACCGATGCGGGGATCCGATGCGGCCGGTGACACCGCGGTCTCCGGGCCGGGGTCACCATTCCGGGATCTCGACGCCGCACTGCTTCCACATCTCCGCGAGGTAGTCGTCGTCGTGGCTGACGCCCGGATCGGCCATGTAGCCGTACATCTCGGCAGCGAAGGCGCCGAAGAAGTCCTCCGACATCCGCGTCTTCCACGGCTTGCGCATCACCTCGGTCATCATCCGTCGGAACACCCGCCGATCGTTCCGGCCCTCCACGACCTTGGCGCCGATTTCCCAGGCACGCTCGTAGATCCGCTCTCGGGACACGACCTCATTCACCAGCCCCCAGTCCAGGGCCTGCTCGGCGGTCACCGGAGTCCCCAGCAGCATGGCGTAGTTGGCCCGCTTGGTACCCATCAATTCCTGGTAGGCGATGTTGACGCCGTCACCGGATACGAAGCCCATCCACTTGTGGACATCGACCATGACCGTGTCTTCGGTACAGATGGTCAGATCGCACATCAGTGCCATCTCCATGTGGTACCCGGGACCAGTAACCGCGGCGATGGTGGGAATGCGGACATCGAAGATCAAATTCTCCTGCAACGGCATACCGTCGCCGACGAAGAAATTCATGCTCGCCGCGGACCGCTGCTCGGTGGTCTGCTCGACCAGGTGGCTGCCCTCGTCCTTGTTGGCGACGCCGTAGGCCACCCAGAAATCGCCGGTCGCCGTCAGGATCAACGCATCGTTCTCGGGATCCGCAGCGGCCTCGCGCACCGCCTGATGAATCGCTCGATGCAGTTGCGGGCTCCAAACCAGGGCCTTGTCCTGCGTGTGCATCCGAAGCATGATCACGCCGTCACGACGCTCCATGATGATGTGGTCTTTGTATTTTTCGCTGTAATCCTCGAATTTCGGAGGATCGATGAAATTCGAGATGTGTCCAGCCGCAACGCTCGCCACAACGCACTCCTTCTCGTTCAGATGCTCACCGTGGTCGATGACAGCTGGTCGTCGACCACCCTGTGCTCAGCCCACGGCACCCGTTTCGGGGACGCCGTATCGCCGGTCTCGCCCGGGCCCGATGATTGCAGTGGAACGCTCACTGAATGAGCGTTAATGCCACACAATGACATCGTCTGATTGACGCTAGCCCTCGCCGACCGACCTGTCCAGAGTTTCGAGAAATTTGGGTCACCCAAGACCGGCCGTCCGATGAGTCCAACCACACCGATAGCCGAATGCGGCGGCCCGAGGGGTGGTCGCATCAACCTCGCATGCGAGTAGTGGCGCGACGACAGGAAGGCGTCACGAATTTGCCGCAGAGCCCGCCGCTCGGGCCGGTGCGAGCCGTCAGTCGGATTCCATCCAGGGCTCGAGACGTTTTGCCGCAGTGCGCATATCGGAATGCCAGGACTCTGCGAGCTCCACCGAGAATCGACTCGTCGGCCCGGATATCGCCAGGGCGGCCCGGATTTCGTTACCGAAACACACCGGCACCGCGATACCGGTGAGGCCGAGACGCTCCACGCTGTAGGCCGAATAACCGTGGTCGGCGGCGAAGCGCATCCTGTCGAGTTGCGACGACCGCGCGCGGCCCGACAGCGTCTCGGATACTACGGCGTCCCGCTCAGCATCCGATGCCTGCGAAAGCAGGATGTCGCCGGGTACCGTGCCGACGAGATTGACCGAGTCACCCACGGGAATCACGCGGCGCAACTGATGCCTACTGCTCACCGAAGCCACGCAGACACGCTGGTCACCGCGTCGAATATGTAACGAAGTCGTTTCGCCTGTGAGATCGCGCAGGTCCTGTAGCACCTGATTGATTGCCGAGCCGCGGTCGCCTCGCCCGGCCGCCACGAGATTGAAGACGCGTGTACCGAGTAGGTAGCTGCCGTCGGTGTTGCGGTCCAGCATTTCCTCCATCGCCAGCTCGCGCATGATTCTCGAAACCGTCGACAGCGACAGCGACGTCTCCTCGGCCACTCGCGCCGCCGTGGTCGGCGTACCCGCCCGGGCGACGCTCTCGAGAATCGCGACCACGCGCTGCATCGACCTCATGCTCAGATCCTCCCGCAGTCCTGTGTTCTGACGCAAAACATCACCCGAACGCCACTACTGCCTCCAGGCGGCGACATACCTCGGCTCGACGCCTTCCAGAGAACAACCTTGACTGTCATTCTGTAAAAGGTACGCTCATGCGGTGAGCGTTGTCTTGCTCGCATAAGTCGAACGGTGTCACGGGGCGCTCATATCCGTACGGCAGGACGCCGCGACAAGTCGGGGAGATCAGCGATCCGGCCCGCCGTCACTGGGACGGCCCTGTTGAAAGGAATCAGGATATGAGGCTTGCAGGAAAGACCGCGGTGATTACCGGCGCCGCCAGCGGCATGGGCGCCGCCGAAACCGAGATGTTCGCACTCGAAGGCGCGCGTGTCTATGCATGCGATATTCAAGACGAGCCCGGCCGCGAGCTGGTCGAGCAGATCAGATCCCACGGCGGCAACGCCACGTACCACCACCTCGACGTGACCGATGAGAGTGCCTGGGCCGAGCTCGCGGCCACGATCCGGTCCACCGACTCCGGAGACCTCCAAGTGCTGGTCAACAATGCGGGCATTCAGGTCCGCCACGGCCTGATGGACATGGCTATGGAAGATCTCGACCGCATTCTTTCGGTCAACCTGAAAGGCCCAATGTTCGGCATGCGAGCTTGTGCTCCTCTCATGCGGGACAGCGGAGGAGGCTCCATCATCAACATCGGCTCGCTCGCCGGGATGATGGGCCATCCCATCGCGGCCTACACCGCGAGCAAATGGGCGTTGCGCGGCGTATCCAAAACCGCTGCAATGGAATTCGCGAACTGGGGCATCCGCGTCAACACCATTCACCCCGGCCTCGTTAACACGCCGCTCATCGCCGGCACCCCGTCCTACGACGCAATGGAATCGATGACTCCGATGGGACGAGCGGCCGCAGCCGACGAGTTCGCGCGTGTCGCACTGTTTCTCGCCAGCGACGATTCATCGTTCATGACCGGCGTAGACGTGCCCGTCGACGGAGGCTTCGAGGCCGTCAGCTCCTACCGGCGCGTCTGGCAAACCGTCCAGGGCATCGCGTAACCGGAGCGGGCGCATCAACCCCTATGTCACACACAAGGAGTCAGCCGCGTTGAAGCTCGTCCGTATGTGCCCGTAGAAAACGTCTCCCCTCGCTTCGAAAGCGATGGACGAGGGACTCGCTACCGGCGACCGGTCACCGACGGTGCCATGCCGAACTCGCGACTGAAGGCGAAGGAGAATGCCGCCGGGGATGCGTAACCGAGGACTGCGGCGACTCGAGCGACCGGATGTGCACGCAGCATCGGGATGGCGGCCAACAGCCGAGCCCGCAAACGCCAGGCAGCCGGACTGGTGCCGACCTCGCGGTGAAATCGTCGGGTGAAGGCACGTTCGCTCATGGTCACACGGCGTGCCCACTCGGCGTTCGTCATTCCGACCTCCGGTTCGCTGAAATAGGCTCGGCACAGCGCGGCCAAGTCCGCCGACCTCGGCAGATCGATATGCAGCGGTAGCGGTCCGAGGGACGCCAGCTCATACAGCAGGAGCGATGTGATGGCGCCTTCGCGTCCATTGTGGTCGTACTCGGCCGATAGTTCGGCGGCGGCGAGCAGCAGCTCGCGAACCAGCGATGTCACCTCGACCACAACGCATGAGACGGGCCACCAGGGCACCGCGGCCGGCTCGATGTAGAGACTGCTCGTACTCACATCGAGCATTCGCACCCGATGCGGCGTGGCCGGCGGGATCATGACGCCCTGGGCGGTAGGGACTGTCCAGGTGCCGTCGTCGGTCTCGACGACCATCGTTCCGGTCGCGCCGTAAAGGAACTGCGCACGACGGTGTTCGTGCCAGTCCAAGAGGAAGCCGGGAGTGTAGTCGGTCGCGATCGGCAGCACGTCCCGCTCGACAGCGTCGACCTCGTGCAGCGGAACATTCCTCATAACCCGGCAGCCTAGTGGCCGACTATCGAATGAAATCGACTGATTGTCGATTGCGGGACGTTCATCGGTGCGATGAACTGGACCCGGTGAGCCTCGTAGTTTTTGTTCTCATCGGCCTGCTGACCGGTCTGACCACAGTCCTGTTCGGATTCGGTGGCGGGTTCGTCACCGTACCTGTCGTCGTCTGGGCGAATGCCGCTCTCGGCGCGGACGCGGCGCAGGTGGCGGTGGCGACTTCGGCAGCGGTGATGGTGGTGAACGCCGCCGTGGCCACCGCCGCCACTTCGTGCACGATTCTGCATCGACTGCGCGAAGCTCGCTGCCTCCTCGCGCTGCTCGGGGTCGGTGGCATCGCCGGCGCGCTGCTGGCCCGGCTTGTCCCTGGCGTACTCATCCAGTGGGGCTTCGTGGCCTACCTTGCGGTGACGATCGTCGACGTACTGCTCCGGCCAGGTTTCCTACACCGTCACCGTGCGGAATCGGACTCTCCCGCTTCGCGGCAATTCGCGATCCCCGCGTCACTCGGCCTGCCGATCGGCGCGAGCGCAGCGTTCCTGGGAGTCGGCGGCAGTGTCATGACGGTGCCCCTGCTACGTCGTGCCGGTCATGGGATGGGTGTCGCCGCCACCCTCGCCAATCCATTGACACTCGCAATCAGCCTGCCGGCAGCCCTCACTTTCCTCATCGACAGCGCCCCGGGCCGGGCAGCGGGAGCCACGCTGGTCGGCTCGGTCGATGTGGCGGCGGCAGCGGCGCTACTCGTCGGCGCGCTCCCGGTGATCGTGCTGCTGCGGCGGCATCCCCCGCGCCTGCCCGATCGCCCGCACGCGATCAGCTACGTCCTGCTCCTCGTTGTGGTCATGCTGGCCATGGGATCGACTGCGGTAACCACATCGGTTGGCCATCCGTAGTCGGTCCACAGCGCGGAATGGTGCGAGCTCCCCGACGTTGATCGGCGAGTGCGAGTCGCACACGCGCAACTCGCCTCGGACTCGGACGCGGACCAAAATTCATCACGTGACGGGTACCGGCGTCCTGCTTCGAGTCGGACGCCGGTCGTCAGCGCAGCTGCTATGTCGCGGTGAGTTCGTCCTCGATCCCTGGTAGGTGCTGTTGCTCGGTCGCCTGCTGACGCGGGGGCTCCTTGGCGAACAGCAGCATCGCTGTCGAACCGATCAGGCACAGTGCCGCCATAACGATGAATCCGCCGTCGTAGGTGCCCGTTCGAGTGACGATGAACCCCATGACCGAAGGTGCGATGATCCCGGCGAGCGCGAAACACGCGTCCGCGAATCCTGCCGCTGTGCCGGGCTGAGTAGGTGCGGCGTCGATCGAGGCCACCCACCATATTCCGCCGGTGATGAATCCGAAGCCGACGCCCGCCGAAATACAGATCAGTGCGACTGTGAGATTACCGGGGACGAACAGAATCGGGACGATCGAAGCGCCTGCGAGAAGCAGCGCCACACCGATGATGACGAATCGCGACCGGATGCTGTGTGTGCGCTTGTAAACCCGGTCGACGATGACTCCGCCGGCGAGTGCTCCGACGACACCAGCTGCCCAGGGCGCGACCGAGAATGCGCCGACCGCCTTGATGGACAGACCGAATGCGCCTTGCAGGTATTGCGGGAGCCAATACATGAATGCCCAGAACATGAACCCCCAGGAGAAATAGCCGAAGCCGACCAGCCAGAGGTTGCGGTTACGCAGGATCTCGCCCCAGTCGACCTTCGACTCATGACCGCTGTCTTCGCCATCGGTCTGCCCTGCTCGGATATAGCGCAACTCTTCGTCCGAGACGAATGAGGCCTCGCTCGGTGAGTTCTTCAGAGAAGGGAATGCCACAAGCACCCAAACGATTCCGGCGAGCGCGAGAACCCAGAACATCCCCTTCCAGCCGGTGAGGGCGATTAGTTGGGTGAGAATGGGGCCGCCGACGAGCAGGCTGCCGGAGACGGCTACACCACCGATGAGCGCGAGCGCTTTTCCCCGCTCATGCGCGGGCAGCCACCGACTGGCAATCCGGGTCGCGGCCGGGAAACAGGGAGCTTCACCCGCTCCGAGGAGGATGCGCAGCAGAATGAGGCCGATGAATCCACCAGCGAACGGGGTCAATGCTGTTGCCGCGGCCCAGATGAACATTCCCACGATGAGGACACGTCGTGAGCCGAAACGATCGACCAGCGGTCCGGAGAGCAGGGCGAAAAGCATGTAACCGACTGAGAATGCGGAACTGATGAAGCCATATTGGCCGGGAGTGATCCCGAACTCTTCCCGCAGATCAGTGACAGCGAACGAGATGGCGCTGCGATCAATATAATTCACCACCACTAGGCCCAGAATTATGGTGATGGTCAACCAACGCGATTTCATAGCGAACTCCTCGGATAAAACTGTGCGCGGTCAGATAACGCCGCGCAGGCGCAGGCTGTCGATGTCCTCGGTGCTGCGCCCGAGGCTGGTGAGGACCTTGTCGGTATCGGCACCTGCGGGTCGTCCGGTGTGCCGGATCGAGCCAGGGGAATGTCCCATGCGCCACATGACGTTTTGCATGCGCACCGGACCTAGTTCGTCGTCCTCGACGGTGGTGATCATGTCGGTTTCGACTACTTGCGGATCGGTCAGGAGATCACTCGGCCGGTAGACCGGCGCGACCGCGGCGCCGGCTTCTTCGAAAACAGAGGTGACTTCGTCGCGGGTACGTTCGGCGATCCAGTCGCCGACATAGCGATCCAGCAGATCCGCGTGCTGCGCACGTTCACGTCCGGTCGCGAACCACTTCTCGTCGAGGACTTCGGGATGCCCAACGATCCTCATAACGCGTTCCGCGATCGCCTGCGCGCTGGTCGAGATCGCCACCCAGTGGTCGTCTTTGGTGCGGTAGAGGTTTCGCGGTGCGTTGTTCTGCGATCTGTTGCCGGTCCGCTCCTGGTCGATGCCGAGTTGGTCGGCATAGATCACCCCGGGGCCGACCGCGGTCATGATCGGTGTGAGCAAGTCGAGATCGATCGTTTGCCCGGTTCCGCCGTTGCGTTCGCGGTCGAGGAGGGCCATCGATATCGCGGAGGAGCCGGCGATGCCGGCGATGGAGTCGGCGAGCCCGAAAGCCGGGAGGGTGGGCGGCCCGTCGGGCTGACCGGTGAGGTAGGCGAATCCGCTCATCGACTCGACCAGCGTGCCGAACGCCGGCCGTTTGGCATAGGGACCTTGTTGTCCGAAACCCGTGACGCGCAGCATGATCAGACCGGGATTGGTCGAGGAGAGTTCCGCATAGGACAGGCCCCAGCGTTCGAACGTTCCCGGTCGGAAGTTCTCGATGACAACGTCTGCTTCGGCTGCCAGCTCTCGGAAGATCGCCTGCCCGTCCGCGGTACCCAGGTTCAGGGTGATCGTCTGCTTGTTGCGGCTGACCATCGTCCACCACAACGGAACACCCTCCTTGTCGAGTCCGTGGCCGCGCATTCCGTCCAGCTTCTGCGGGTGTTCGATTTTGATTACTTCCGCGCCGAAGTCGCCCAGAATCTGGGCCGTCAGCGGACCGGCCAGGATGGTGGAAGCATCCAGAACTTTGATTCCACGAAGTGGGCCGGACGGCTCGCCGGCGTTCGTATCGTCCTTCACCTGGAATCTCCTCAGTACGGCCGGGACAGGTAGCGACCCATGGGGTTGCCCGTGACGGTGCCGTTGGACAACACGCGATTGCCTCGGACGAAGGTGTCGGTTACCGCGGCGGTCAGTTCGAACCCTTCGAACGGCGTGTACTCCTGCGTGGACTCGGAGTCTTCGGCGTGTACGGTCCACGTCTTGTTCGGGTCGACGATCGCGATGTCCGCGTCGACGCCCTCGGCGATTCTGCCCTTGCCAGGGAGCCCGTAACGATCGGCCGGGTTCGATGCCGTGAGTTGCGCGATCCGGCGCAGCGACAGGCCGCGCTTGCGGCCCTCGGTGATCAGGCCGGGCAGCAGGTACTCGGTGCCACCGAAGCCGGACTTCGCGGCGAACACATCGGCGCGATCCTCGCCGAACTTGACCTCGTCCTTGCAGCATGCGTGATCGGAGACCACCCAGTCGATGTTGCCGGCGAGCAGGTGTTCCCACAGCGCTTCGACATCCTCGCGCGGACGGATCGGTGGGTTCACCTTCGCGCCGAGCCCGTTTGCGGTGTCGATGTCGGCGAGCAGGTGTCCGATCGTGACCTCGCGGCGGAAGTTCACATGGGGGAAGGCATCGGCCATCTTCATCGCGGCCTTCAGCGCCTTTGCCGAACTCAGGTGCAGCAGGTTGATATTCGGCAGCCCCGTTTCGTCGGCGAGGAAGGACGCGATGGTGACTGCCAGTCCCTCGGAGTGCTGCGGACGGGACGCGCTATATGCGGCGAGCCCGCTGAGCTTGCCCTCTTGTTCGACGATCTTGGTGTAGGCGCTCATGATTTCAGCGGTCTCACAGTGCAGTGAGAGTGAAATGTGTGGCGCGAGTTCGGGGAACTGTTCGCGCGCCCGCTGGATTCCGCGCATGACGAACTCGAAGTGGGCGATATCGTAGCGCTCGTCCTCCGGGATCATCAGGAAGTCGCTCTGCGAGGTGGAGCGTCCGTGCAGGCCGTGGCTGCCGTAGAACATGAAGATCTTGAACGAGGTCACACCCTGGTCGGATGCGAGGTCGCCGATCTCGCCGATGTGTTGCTTGGACATCGGTGCCAGATGGAAGGCGTAGTCGATGTAGCTGCGCCCCGCCGAGGCATCGAGGACTTCCGGGAAGAAGTCGGCGTAGGCGCCTCCCTTGTTGAGGTAGTACTGCCCGGTCCGCATGTACGTCAGCGCGGTGGTGACGCCACCTTGCGCGCTCGCGCGGGACTCGGTGCTCGTGTCTTCGGGCAGTGCGTTGTAGATCCCCCAGTGCTGGTGCGCATCCACCACGCCGGGGAAGACGAGTTTGTCGGTGGCATCGACGATCTCGGCTTCCTCGGACCGAAGGTCGGGGCCGATGGCCGCGATTTTGCCGTCGACGATAAGAATGTCCGCGGACTCGCCCCCTTCGGGCGCCTCGTTGTCCGTGCGCACGACGGTGCCGTTCTTGATCAGGTACGTAGTCATGACTCTCTCCTGGCGAATATCTGGATAAGTGATGTCGGTGGTCAGGCCGCGACGGGGCTGCTGACGTGCTCGGCGGCGAGGAAGGCGAGCCCGAGCGCCGCGATGAGGCCGTTACCCGCGAGATAGCCGCCCGCTCCGTGGCCGGAGATACCGATGGCTGCTCCACCCGCCGCGTACAGACCGGGGATCGGCGAGCGGTCGGCGAGGACGCGCGCGTGTTCGTCGACGACGAGGCCCCCCTGTGTGTGGAACAGGGCGGGAGTGATGGCGATGGCGATGTACGGTCCGGTCAGGGGATGGCGCTCGTCCGCGCGGCCTTGGCGGTCTGGTTCCTGTCCGGCGGCAGAGCGCCGGGCTGCTGCCAGTTCGTCCTCGAGCGCGTCCGAGGGAACCCCGAGACGCACAGCCAGGTCCGTGGCGGTTTCGGCCCGGACGAGGGCCCCGCCGGCGGCGACCGCGCAGAAGTCGTCGAAGGCCGAGCACAGTGCTTCGATGTGCTCATCGATGACGATCCAGCCCATACCGCCGGGTTGTCCGGCGAGGATGGCCGCAAATTCGGAGTATCCGGTCGATTCGGGTGCGAAGCGCCTGCCGTCGCTGTTGACGACTATTCCCCCATGCATGACTGTCGCCCAGCCGACGAGCGTCTGACTGCGGGACGACAGTGCGGCGTGGCCCTGATAGGCGTCGAGGTACGCGCTGTCGGCTCCCAGGCCGCGCCCGATGCGCAGGGCGTCTCCTTTACTGAATTGGCCGCCGTGGTAATGGGAGTCGGCGATCTCGGGAATCCACTGACGCACGAGTGCGCGATCGGCTCCGAAGCCGTTGGTGGCCAACAACACCGCAGGTGTGGCCAGATGCTCGGAATGTCCGTCGGGAGTGGCGATCTCGACCCCGGAAACACGCCTGTCGGTGGTGCACACCTCGCGCAAACTCATCGGTGCGATCACCTCGATCCGAGGATGCGCGTGTGCGCGCTGTACGAGGTGGCGCAGGATGCGGGATCCGTGGCGACCGGTGATGGTGTGGCAGCGGTCGGCACTGTGTCCGGGGTACCGGAAGTCGGTGACGAGTTCGAGGTCGATGGCCTGCGAGTCGGCCAGCCAGGTGACCAGGCGTGCGCTCACCTCGGCGAGTGCACGGGCCAGTCGCCGATCGGCCGTACCGGCGGTTTTGCGATCGATGTCGGCGATGAACCGGTCCGGGCTGTCGGCCACACCCGCCTCGCGCTGCCAGCGGGTTCCGGCGGCGGGGATCATCGCGGTGCACATCGACGTGTTGTTGCCGCGCTGGAAGTGCTCGTCGGCGTCGACTACCAGCACGTTCGAGCCGAGTTCGGCTGCTCGCAGGGCGGCGACGAGCCCACCGCCCGCACCGGCGACAACGAGTTCGAAATCCGAGCCATCCACGCTTCCTCCAATCATGTTCCGCCTAGCGGAACGAGGGAATGTGATCCCCTGCACTATGCACGTTTGGCTTTCTGTGCGCAAGTGCCTGCACGGGTGATTAACCTCAGGGAACTCTGAATTCCAATCCATCAGAGCCGTTGGACAATCGTTTCGCTAAGCGGTACAAATTGTCTTGGGTTACGGCGGCTGTAGCGCCGTACGAAACAACGAATCGACCCCGGAGAACGGAGCCACGATGGAGTCCTCCAGTGGAGGCACCACCTCTGCCGCTCGGGCAGCGGATGTTCTGCTCGAATTCGGCCGCCGGTCGAGCGCACTCGGCGTCTCCGAGATCGCCCGCGCGACCGGTATGTCCAAGGCGGTTGCCCACCGCATCCTCACGACATTCGTCGAGTGCGGTCTCCTGCTGTACGAGCCCTCGACGCGTCGATACCTTCTCGGTCCTGCGGCGGCGACGCTCGGCGCGCGCGCATTGGATGTGTCGCCGCTGCGACGGGTGGCACGTGAGGCGTTGGTCGATCTGCAGCGAGCCACAGGTGAGACCGCGACGGTATCCGGTCGACTGCCCGGGGGGCGGGTCTATCTCGACCAGGTCGAGAGCACGCAGGAAATCAAGATGACCGTTGACCTGGGCAAACGGTTCGATCTGCACAGCGGCTCGTCGGGTCGCATCATCCTGGCCTATCTCTCCGAGGAAGAGCAGGAAGATCTGCTGTCCCGGCCGCTCCCCCGCCTCACCTCCACCACGATCATTGACCCAGCGGCACTGCGTGCCACGCTGCGTGAAGCGCGCGAGCGAGGGGTATGTCGATCGACCGGAGAACGACAGGAAGGGGCCGGATCGATCGCTGCCCCGGTATTCGGCGCGGATGGCACCGTAATCGGGTCGGTATCGGTGTGCGGTCCCAGCTATCGAATGACCGACGACGCCTGTGACCGTCACGAAAACTCACTCGTGGAGGCCGCGCAGCGGGTCTCGCGCGCCCTCGGCTACCGGGCATCGGGTCCCACAGCCGCGGAGACGATGTGACTCCGCGCAGCTGGCTGTACGTGCCCGGACATCGTGACGATCGCATCGGCAGAGCGCTCGACAGCGCCGCCGACGCCATCGTCATCGATCTGGAGGACGCGGTCCCGGTCGGGGCGAAGGACCGTGCGCTGGCGAACGCACTCGACACCCTGCGTGCCGCATCACCGGGTCGTGAAATCTGGTTGCGGCTCAATGCCATCGGATCCGAGTGGCTCGAGCATGAACTGTGCGCATTGGCGTCGGCCGGAAGTATGCCCGCTGGAGTCCGGTTGCCGAAAGCCGAGCAGCTCGAGTCGGTCTCGGCGACAGTGAATCGGCTCGCGTGCGATGTCCATGCCATCATCGAATCCGCGGCGGGGCTCCTCGCGGCACCCCAGATCGCGCGGTGTCATCCGCGAGTGACGGGCATCGCGCTCGGTGAGGCAGATCTTGCTGCCGATATGCGCACAGAATCGAGTGGCCTCGCGTGGGCACGTGGCTGGATCGTCGCCGCAGCGCGGGCCGCCGGGCTATCTTCGCCCATCCAGAGCGTCTGGACCGCCGTCGACGACCCGGCAGGTCTCGCGGAGACGTCGCGTACCGGACGCGCCCAGGGGTTCTTCGGGCGGTCGGTCATACACCCGAACCAAATCGACATCGTCAACGAGGCATACACGCCATCGCCGGACGAGCAGAGCAGGGCTCGACGGATCGTGGACTGCGCGGCCGTAGCAATGGAAGCGGGTGAATCCGCCGTGCTCGACGAGGACGGCAGATTCATCGATCCCGCCGTCGTCGCCAACGCACGCTTAGTCCTCGACCGAGCCGACGCCATAGCAGCACGAGGAGTAAAAGCATGACCGAACACACCGTCACCGCTGGACCGGACGCACTGTTGAATGCCGTGGTGGCCACCGAAGCCGACATCATCGAGCTCGGGCACCCGCATACGACGGGAATGCCGTGTTCGCCCAACCATCCGGGGTTTCGGATGACATTGATCCGGCGGCACGGCGACATGGTCCGTCCGGATGGCGGATCGGCATCCAACGAGATCATCGTGACCGGCGGGCACGTCGGTACGCACGTGGACGCTCTCTCGCACGTCAGTCACGAGGGCAAGCTTCATGGGGGTGTCGACGCGGAGGAGGCGCAACGCGGCGGGAGGTTCTCGAAGTTGGGCGCGGAATCCATCCCGTTCCTACTTCGTCGCGGTGTCCTTCTCGATGTGGCACGCGTCCATGGGGTCGATGCCCTCGACGCCGGTTACGCAGTCACCGAGCAGGATCTGCGTGACGCGGCCGATGACGCGGGTGTGGCTCCGCGGCGCGGGGATGTCGTGCTCATCCGCACCGGCTGGGCCAGGCACTTCGAGGACCCCCAGCACTATCTCGGTCAGCAGGACGGGGTTCCCGGCGCCGATGTCGGCGCGGCGCGCTGGCTCGCTGACGCGGGCATCGTGGCCGCGGGCGCGGATACCACCGCGTTCGAGCACATTCCGGCGGGCAAGGGCCACAGCGTGCTTCCGGTGCATCGAGTCTTGCTCGTGGAGAACGGAATCCACATCATCGAGCACCTGAATCTCGAGGCGGCGAGCGAGCGCGGGCTCACCGAGTTCACCTTCGTCATGGCTGCCCTGCGGATCACCGGTGGGACCGGATCGCCGGTACGCCCCGTCGCGGTGGTGGCCGCATGAGCCGCCCCGAGAGCGCGTCCCGACACGATATGCGGGGCACGGTCGTCGGTCGTCTCGCCGCGCTGGCCGACCACACCCGCACCGCCGGACTCGCCGAGGAACTGCGCAAAGACGTCGCCCGCCGGGTCCTCGACGTGCTCGGCAACTCCCTCGCCGCGCAGGGGCAGCCATCCGCGCGCGCCGTCGCCGCTGTGGCCCGTGGCTGGGCAGGCGCCCCCGCGGCTACCGGCATCGGTACCGGCGAACGCTTCCCCGCCGCCACAGCCGCCCTGGTGAACGGCACGCTCGCGCACTCGATGGACTCGGATGACACCCACCTTCCTTCGGTGTTGCATCCGTCCGCATCGGTGGTGCCGACCGCGCTCGCAGTCGGTGAGGCAACCGCCGCGTCGGGAGCCTCGGTCCTCGACGCGGCGGGCGTGGGTATCGAAATCGCGGTGCGTTTGGGTATGGGCGGCTACGACGAGGACCTGGGCAACTCCGAGTTCTTCGAACGCGGCCAGCACGCGACGTCGATCTGTGGCGCGGTTGGGTCCGCTGCCGCGGCGGCGATGCTGTACGGCCTGGACGCCGACGGCATTGCCGACGCGATGGGGATCGCCGCCAGCTTCGGTGCGGGGTTGCTCGAGGCGAACAGGACCGGCGGCACGGTCAAGCGCGTGCACTGTGGTTGGGCAGCGCATTCGGGTGTGACCGCGGCGGAATTCGCCCGTCACGGACTCACCGGACCGCCCACGGTGATCGAAGGCAGATTCGGTTTCCTGCACGCGTTCTGCGGTGACCGGGCCGACGCGGCGAAGGTGGTCGAAGGGATCGGCGAGCACTGGGAATTGCCAGGCATCTTCTTCAAACCGTATCCGTGCAACCACTTCACCCACGCCGGCATCGACGCCGCGCGCGCACTTCGACGTGACGGACTCGACCCCGCCGAGATAGTGGAGATCGATCTCGGCGTACCGAAGCCGGTGCTGCGCACCATCGCTGAGCCACCCGCCGCCAAGGCCGCCCCGGAATCCGGGTACCACGCGGCATTCTCGGGCCCGTTCACCGTGGCACGTGCGCTGCTGGGGGGTTCGGGACTCGGTGTCGGGCACGCCGATTTCACGGACGAGGCGGCGAAAGACCCTCGTACGCTGGCGCTGGCATCGCTCGTGGTCAGTCATAGCGACGACCGTTGCGACGAGCTCTACCCGCACCAGTTCCCCGCCGTCCTCCGAGTGCGTACCCGCGACGGCGTATGGCATGAGGCTCGCGTCGACCACAACCGCGGCGGTCCTGCGAATCCGCTCTCGGACGACGAACTCATCCTGAAATTCGATCTCAACGTCGAAGGGCGTTTGCCCTCGGATACGGCGCGCACCGTCGCCGAACGGGCTCTCGGGCTCTCGTCGGCCGACGCGCTCGACGACCTGATGTCGAGCGTCCGTGGCTGACGATCCCGGAGGCGGACGAAACGAGCCGTCCGTCAACTGGGTCCTCAGGTCGTCCAGAAACCCGGACGTCCCGAGCTCCTCGCCGTCGTAGGCTGCGGTCCAGATGTTTTCGGCACCGTATCGATGGCTTCGACCATTGCGTCGGTGAGGGTGATGCCGAGTGAGTACTGCAGTTGGCCACGAACTCGTGGGTGCCGCCACCAGTATCGGTGCGCACCAGCACCTTTCGCCCGACCCGATACCTGGGCCGCCACGGCAACTGCGGTATCGCTTCGGCGAGCACCTTCTTGTGGTCGGCGGCGGTGTTCGCGCCGGCGTTACCTGCCCGCAGTGTCAGCACCGCCGGTTCCCCTGTGCCCGTTTCGCCGTGGTCGATGAACGCGTGGAGGCGCTCGTCGCGGGATATCCTGCACCACAACCAGTTCGGTGTCGCACGACATTCAATTGCCGGTGCGAATCCTTTCGGTCACGCGTGTCTGTCGGCGCGGCGTCGCCGACTTGTCGCCTGCGCGTCATCCGAGGTGGATGTGTCGGGTGGGCCGGTTCACGTCGCTCGTCCGCAGGGCCCTCGATCACGTCTCCGGACAGCGTCGGCAACTCCTGGTCGGATGCTTGAACACAGATCCGGCCGATTCTCGGCAAGGGATGGAGCGCGGTCCTATGTTGCCCTATGCTTGCTACTTGTCGCGATCTAGGCAGTCGGATGTAGCCGGCCTTGGTGCATGATCTCTGATCGACCGATGATTTCACATCAACCCGCGTTGCTTGCTGTGTATTTGCAGTCATCGGCCACAAATTCGGGAGGTTTGTCATGAACGACGCGCGCGACGAGTTCGCTGAGCTGTCCGAGGTCAGGATGTGTTTCCGCGACGAGGGTGATGAGTCGGGGAAACCGCTGCTGTTGATCATGGGGCTCAGCTCGCAACTGATCCACTGGCCTCAAGAAATCGTCGACCGCCTCGTTGAGCGCGGCTACCGGGTGATCCGTCCCGACAACCGCGACAGCGGTCTGACCGAATGGAAGACCGCACCGAGCCAGTACTACCTGCGGGCGGTCGCCCGGGACGCTGTCGAGCTGCTCGATCATCTCGGCATCGAGCAGGCGCACGTCGTCGGCGCCTCGCTGGGCGGGATGGTCGCCCAGCTACTCGCGATCGAGCACCCCCAGCGGGTGCTATCGCTGTGCTCGATCATGAGCACGCCGCACTTCCTCATCGGCATGGCCGATGGTGAAGTGCTCGGGGAGCTGACGAAAAAGCCGCCGCCGGATCGTGACGAGGCGATCGAGCAGATCGCCAACCTGTACGCGATCATCGGCTCGAAGACCTACGCCGAGCATGAGCGCGAGCGCCGCTACGCGCTCGCGACCCACGCCTACGACCGTGCGCAGCACCCTGACGGCCCCTCACGTCAGGTGGTCGCGGCCCTCATCGCTCCCGACCGCAGGAGTCGCCTCAAGCAGCTGCGGCTGCCCGCGCTGGTCATCCACGGCGCGGAGGACTCGCTCATCAAGATCGCTGGCGGCGAGGCGACCCATGCCGCGATCCCCGACTCGGTCTACCTACCACTCGACACGATGGGCCACGACCTACCCGAGCCGCTGTTCGATGAGATCGTCGCGGCCATCGCTGAAAACGCGTCCCGGCGACCTGCGGTCGTGTGAGGCACTAACCGCACCCGAAATTGCGGGGTGCCTGCGCCGGATCCCATCCGTTTGAGAGATCGGCGGCCGGTTCTCGATGCGGAATACCGTGATGCGAAGGACGGCGGCGACGACCGCGTCCGGGCCGGGGCGTCGACCGGTCCGGTGGTCACGAGCCGCCGTCCGAGTTGCGACGGGCTAGCTGCGACGCGACTGTGCAGCGCCAATACTTTCCGTCCGACCCGCCACGACGGTGTCCACGCCAGCCGCGCCAGAGCCTCACCCAACACCTGCTTATGGTCGGCGGCGGTGCCACTGCGTGCGTTGCCCGGTCGCGAAGATCGCGTTCGCCAGTTCGATCCTGGTCCTCCATCTTGGGGTCCCGGTAGTAACCGTGCGAAAAACAACGACAATGGCTTGACCAGTGGTGATGTCGGGCTTCCGGTTCGGGCTGCAGGGCATCGTGATTGGTGCTTGGCTTGGCTGCCGATGAGGTTGGTCGGCGTGCTGGAGGTCGGGTTTCGTGGCGATGCAGGTGTTCGCGGACGAGGAGTTGGCGCGTCTGCGGGAGTTCCCGGATATCAGCCGCGAGGAGTTGTTCCGGTACTTCACGCTCACCCCGACCGATATCGCGTTCATCACGCCGGGCCGCGGTCGCGGCCCAGCGGAGCGGCTCGGTTTGTCGGTGGCGTTGTGCGCGCTGCCGTGGCTGGGATTCGTGCCAGACAAGGTGGCCGCCGCGCCGGCGGTGGCGGTGGCCCGGTTGGCGGAGCAACTGAAAGTCGATGCGACGCTGATCCGTTCGTACGGTAAGCGGGCGCAGACGCGCACCGAGCATCTGCGGTTGGCGGCCCAGTATCTGGGGTGGCGATCAGCAGGATCGATGGAGCTGAAGGAGATGGACGAGTTCCTGTTGGCGCGGGCCATGGAGCATGATTCGCCGACATTGCTGTTCCGGTTGGGGTGTGAGTATCTGCTCTCGGCGCGGGTGATCCGGCCCAGCCCCGACACTGTCGTTCGTCGCGTCGTGCACGCGCGCGAGCGCGCGCAACAGGAGACCTACGACCGGTTGGCGCACGAACTGACTGCACAACGACGCTCGGAGTTGGATGCGCTGCTGGCCACTGATGCCTCGATCCGGATGTCGCGGTTGCGGTGGTTGTCCATCGGCCCGGTGGAGGCGTCAGCGGCCGCCGTGCGCAACGAGGTTGAGAAGCTGGGGTTTGTGCGTGGTCTGGGCGCGGACACCCTGGACATGTCAGTGCTCCCAGCGGAGCGCCGCCGTTTCCTGGCCACGCTGGGCCGCCGCCTGACCGGTCAAGCTCTGGAACGGCGTGATCCGGAGCGTCGGTATCCGATCTTGTTGACAGTGCTGGCGCAGTCCGCGGCCGATGTGCTCGATGAGGTGGTGGCACTGTTCGACCAGTCGCTGTCGGCGAAGTTCAGTGCCGCCGAGAACCGGATGCGTGAGGAACTCGCTGAACGCGGCAAGACCGGGGATGACCGGCAAGCGCTGCTGGATGACCTGCTCTCGATCATTATCGACCCGCAGACCCCCGACGAGGATGTCGGCGGATTGATCCGGGGCGAGGGCATCGGGTGGGAACGGTTGCGGGCGGCGAAAGCCCAAGCCCGCCCGCGGCTTCCGCGCGATCACGGGCACTTGGCCGCTCTCGATAGTTCGTATTCGTATCTGCGGAAGTTCACTCCGGCGGTGTTGTCGGCGGTGCGGTTCGCCGGCGGTACCGCGGCGACCGAGTTGCTGATCGCGGTGGACATGTTGCGCGAGCTGAACGCGACTGGTCGCCGGAAGGTGTTCGACGATGCGCCGACCGGGTTCGTGCCGACGAAGTGGCGCGGCTACCTCGACGAGGCCCACAAGAGCGGCAATGCCGTTGCCTACCGGCATTATTGGGAATTGTGTGTGCTGCTGGGCCTGCGGGACGGGTTGCGCGCCGGGGACGTGTTCGTGCCGGGGTCGCGGCGCTATGCCGATCCGGCCGCCTACCTGCTCACCGGTGAGCAGTGGGAGCCGCAACGCACCGAGTTCTGCCGTCTGGTCGGCAAATCCGCCGATGCGGCTCATGCACTGGCGGCGCTCACCGACGAGTGGCATGAGGCGATCGGCGAGTTAGAGCAGGTGCTCGCCGCCGGTGACGGGCCGGTGCGCCTGGATGATGTCGGGGATCTGGTGATCTCACCGCTGACCGCCGAGGATATCCCGACCGCGGCAATCGCGTTGAAGGCCGAACTGACCGAGATGCTGCCGTTCGTGCCGATCGTGTCGCTGTTGATCGAGCTGGACAACCGCACCGGATATCTGGGCTGTTTCACCCACGCGGGCGGCAAGCAGGCCCGCAGCCCGGAGCTGAAACGCAATCTGATCGCGGTGCTGCTGGCGTATTCCACGAATCTGGGGCTTACGCGGATGGCCGAAGCGTCCGGCATCTCCTACGACATCCTCGCGTGGACATCGGAGTGGTACGTGCGGGAGGAGACGCTGCGCGCGGCGAATCTGGCGATTATCGGTTACCACCAAAGACTGCCGCTGACAGCGGCTTTCGGCACCGGCACCCTGTCGTCCTCGGATGGGCAGCGGTTCCCGACGCGCGGCAAATCGCTGACCGCTCGCGCGGTCAACCTGTGGTTCGCCGAGGAGGGCCTGTCGACGTATAGCCATGTGACCGATCAGCACACCACCTACGGCACCAAGGTCATCGTCACCACCCGACGCGAAGCCCACTACGTGCTCGATGAAATTCTCGGTAACGCAACCGATCTCCCGATCACCGAGCATGCGACAGATACCCATGGCGTCACCTTGGTGAACTTCGCGCTGTTCGACCTGCTCGGGATGCAGCTCTCACCGCGCATCCGGGACCTGGGCAGGATCACCTTCTACCGGCCGACACCACGCGCCGACGCCGAGGCGCGGTTTCCGCACGCGGGCCCGTTGCTGACCCGCAAGCTGAATCTGGACCTGATCGCCGAGCACTATGACGATCTGCTGCGGCTTGCTGGGTCGTTGAAGTTCGGGCACGCCACCGCGTCCCTGCTGGTCGGCAAGCTGTCGGCGTCGGGTCGGCAGAACGCGCTTGCCGCGGCGCTGAAGGAATACGGTGCCATGCGCCGCACCATCTACGCCTGCCGGTACCTGACCGACCCTGACTACCGGCGCAAGATCACCCGCCAGCTCAACAAGGGCGAATCCATCCACGCGCTCAAGCGCGGCCTCATCTACGCCCACGAAGGAGCCTTCCGCGCCCGCCACCTGGAAGCACAAACCGAACAAGCCTGGTGCCTGACCCTGGCCACCAACGCGGTGATCGTCTGGACCACAGAGTATTACGGGCTCGCGGTAGAGCAGATGCGCCGTGAGGGCCGACGCATCGATGACGGCGTGCTGGCACATATCTCTCCGGCACACAGCGAGAACATCAACTTCTTCGGTGCGATCGAGGTCGACATCGACGCTGAACTCGCCCATCTCGGGCCGACCGGGTACCAGCCGCTCCGCGTCCGCGACACCCTCTTTTGACCGCGCTCCCAGCGGGCGCCTCTCGTCTCGTCTACGTCCTGTAAGGGGCCGATTTCCGGTTGGTTGGGTGAGCAGCAGTTGGGGCATGCGATCTCGCTGAACTGTGCCCGGACAGTCGCAAGCTCTGATCCGTTTCCGTCGAGGGCAACCCTGGCCGGACGGTGCGGGTTCTCGGGTGCGGTACCCCGGCGTTATTGGGTGGTCTTGCGTTTGAAGAAGCCGATTGCCGCTGGTGCTGCGATGACCAGGATCAGGGTCGACCAGATCAGTGCGGCGGGGATCGGGTGTTGCATGGGCCAGGCGTGGATGGTGTGGGATGGGTTGGGGTTGCCCCAGAGTGTGCGGGTTGCGGCTACGACCGAGCTGACGGGGTTCCAGGTGGTGATCGTTTGGAGCCAGCCGGGCATGTTCTGGGTGGGGACGATCGCGTTGGAGACGAAGGTCAGGGGCAGGAGCAGGATGAGCCCGAAGGAGGCGGCTGTTTCGGGGTTGTCGGCGTTGAGGCCCAGGCAGGCCGATACCCAGGAGACCGCGTAGGAGAAGAACAGCATCAGCGCGAATCCCGCGATGATCGAGGCGATGCTGGTTTCGGGGCGCCATCCCAGGGCCAGGCCGGTCAGTGCGACGATGAGGGCACACAGCAGCGCGGTGAGCAGGTCGGCGAGTGATCGCCCGACCAGGATGGCCGAGCGCCACATGGGCAGGGTGCGGAAGCGGTCCATCATGCCCTCGTGCAGATCGGTGCTCAGACCGACCGCGGTGCCGGTGGTGGAGCTGACGAGGTTCAGTACCAGAACTCCGGCCAGGACGTAGTCGACGTAGCGTCCGCCGCCGGGGATCGGGATGCCGCTGCCGAAGATGTAGACGAACAGCAGGGTGAACACCAGCGGCTGAATGGTCACGTCGGAGAGCTGCATAGGCGCGCGGGAGATGTGAATCAGATTGCGGCGGGTCATGGCCCAGGTGTGCCACAGCGCACCGGCCACACTCGCCGACGAGCGCCGCGGCTCGTCGCCGGTCTTGGACGCAGCGGTCGCGATCGCGGTCATGCCCGCACCTCCAGCTCGTGGTCGGCACGGGCGCGGCGGGAACCCTCGTCGGTCTCGGTGGTTTGTGTGCCGGTGAGGGCGAGGAACACGTCGTCGAGCGAGGGGCGTCGTACTTCGATGTTGTCCACGAGGGCACCGGCGTCGTCGAGTGCGCGTACGAGGGCGGTGGCCAGGCCCGAGGTGGCGTCCACGCTCGCGCTCAGGCGCCGGGGGTCCTCTCCGGTGTGGACGGGCCCGGTCACCAGCGGTGTGATGGCATCGATCGCGCCTGGGTGTGGTTCGGCGAGGGTGAGTTCGACGTGCGCGGTGCCGCTGGCCTCCTTGAGTTCTTGCGCGGTCCCTTCGGCGATCACGGTGCCGTGGTCGAGGACGACGATACGGTCGGCCAGGGCGTCGGCCTCCTCGAGGTATTGCGTGGTCAGCAGGACCGTGACTCCCTCGCCGCGAAGGGCACGGATCGTGTCCCATGTTCGTTGGCGGCCGGTGGGATCCAGGCCGGTGGTCGGTTCGTCGAGGAACAGCACCGGCGGTCGCGTCATTAGCGATGCCGCGAGGTCGAGGCGGCGGCGCATGCCGCCGGAGTAGCCCGTCACCACTCGGTCGGCGGCCTCGGCCAGGTCGAACTGGGCCAGCAGCTCCCTCGCCCGGGTCCGTGACGCGGCTCGTCCCATGCCGGAGAGTTCCCCGACGATCACCAGGTTCTGGCGCCCGGACAGCAGGGGGTCGAGGGTGGCTTCCTGCCCGGTGACACCGATGTAGCGTCGCACCCGCTCGGGATGTGCGACTACGTCGATGCCCGCCACGGTGGCGCGTCCGGCGTCGGGTCGGGCCAGGGTGGTCAGGATCCGCAGCGCGGTGGTCTTGCCGGCGCCGTTCGGGCCGAGCAGGCCCAGGATCGTCGCGGCGGGCACAGCGAAGTCCACACCGGCCAACGCTTGTGTGCGCCCGTAACGTTTGGTCAGCCCCTGGGCCTGGATCATCGGGCCGGTTCCTGCACGATCGTCATCCATGTGGCTCGCCTCCTGCGGTGGTATCCGGGTCGGTCAGGTTCTCAGCGGCGGTGCGGTGGCCAGGCGATAGACGACCTGGTCCATGAGACGGCAGGCGATGCGAGTATCGGGGAGTTCGCCGGAGGTCACCAGCTGCTGCAGTGCCAGCGCCGGGAAAAGCCCCGCCAGCAGGTCCAGGTCGTGACCCTCGGGTATCTCGCCTCGGGACACCGCGCGCTCGAACACCGTGCGGAATCCGGCCCTCCGCGGCGCGATGAACTTGTCCTCGAACACCTGCCGTAATTCAGCATCGCGAGCCAGGGCGTTGAGCATGCCGATCGTCACTCGGGCCCCGAACCGGCCCTCTGCGCTCGTGATCGACTCCGCCAGGGCCCGCAGGTCTTCGCGCAGCGATCCGGTGTCGGCGATATCGGGGGCACCCTTGAGGCTGTTCAGCGCATCGACGACAAGTTCTGCCTTGCCCGGCCAGCGCCGGTAGATCGTGGTCTTGGCCGCGCGGGCGCGGGTAGCCACGGCGTCCATGGTGAGCCGGTCGTAGCCCACCTCGGCCAGCAGCGCCAGCGCCGCCTCCCGCAAAACCAGGTCACGCGAGCTGTCGAGGGGACGACCGCCCCGGGGGCGGGTGCTCTGTGCGTCACCGTCTCGGCTCACGCTGGCCTCCTCCTCGCAATCCTGCTCAATTGCCCTGTTCATATGCGCCTGCATATTTCCGCTACGAAGCCGTTTCGATACGCTAGTGTAGCGCTATTGGAGTCGGTGGACTCGATATCGGGTACGTGCGGTGTCGTACCGATCCAGCTGGGCCGATGACATCAGCGGGAAGGGAGAGTAAGCCGTGAAGAAGACCGAGTTGCTGAACATCTACCGCAGAGAATGGCCTCGGGTAGCCGCGGTGCAGGCGATGGCGCTGGGTGGGGCGAGTCTGCTGGCCGGGCGTAAATCGCAGACCAATCTGCGCGCCCTGTCGGTGATGAACGCCATGACGATGTGCGCACACCAGTACGAGGAATACGTCGACCCGGGTTACTTCCCGGGCATGGTCAACGTCGGCATCTTCCACAGCGACCAGCCCGAGAACTACCCGTTCAACGCGCACTCGGCGATGTGCGCCAACATCTCCTTCCGCGCACTCTACGTGCCGCCGATGCTCCTCCCGGAAGTCAAGTGGCTGGGCCTGCCGCCCGTGCTGCTGGGCATAGTGCAAGCGATCGCCCACGGCGTTCTGATGCCCCGCATACTGCACACCAAGTACACCCCCGGCGCGCTGACCGCGGCGCTGCTGCACGTCCCGATCGGCATCACCTATCTCTCGGCGTTGCGTGCGCAGGGCCCGATCGAGCGCAGCGACTGGCTCAAAACCCTTGGCGTCCTGGTCGTTTTCGGGGTCCTTGGGGTGGCCGCGCCCAACGTGCGCGGCGCGGACAAGGACAGCCCTTATGCCTTCACCGCTCATCAGATGGGCCCCTTCGGCGCACCGCAGGCACCGGGAGATGGCGAGCTGTGATGGGTGATGCGCAGCAGTCGGCGCCACCGATCGCCACGATGCCACCCGGTGGTCCCGGGGCGTTGTGGCTGGATCGCCGGTCGCAGACCGATGAGCTGGAATACCTGACCGCGCAGGGGACCTGGGAACCACCCAAGCGCACGTACCCAGCGCATCGACACCACCGCGATCGACGCACGCGACAGGTACGACCTGACGGGTAGTCCGGTCATGAATCAGTAACGTTCGTTCACGAGACACTTTGGGCCTCCGGGGATTCCCGCAGGTCGGATCCCACCGAATCTGTAAAGGTTGCCGTGTACGCGCCAACGTCAACCTGTCGGGGGTTCCGATACACTCCCGGGCCATGCGAATCGGCTACGGGCGAGTCTCCACCCGCGACCAGCACCCCGAAGCCCAACACGACGCGCTCACCGCGGCCGGCTGCGAGCAGATCTTCATCGACAAGGCCTCCGCCAAGCTCGCCTCCCGCCCCGAGCTGAACAAGGCGCTGCTGGTCGCCAACCGGCCCAAAGACCAACTGGTGGTGACCAAGCTCGACCGGCTCGGCCGCTCCCTCGAGCACCTGATCGAACTGTCGAAGACCTTGCAGGAACGGAGCGTGGACCTGGTAGTCCTGGATCAGGGCATCGACACCTCCACCGCCGTCGGGCGGATGTTCTTCCAAATCCTCGGCGCGATAGCCGAATTCGAACACGCTCTGATGTCCGAACGCACCCGCGACGGCCTGGCCGCGGCCCGCGCTCGCGGACGCACCGGCGGGCAGAAGCCGAAACTTGGGCCCCGGCAGGTGGATCTGGCGCGGCAGATGTACGACGAACTCGATGAGCGGGGCGAACGTCGATACACCGTCGAGCAGATCGCCGCCGAGTTCGGCGTCACCCGTCCAACCATCTACCGCCACCTCGGCAAGACAACCCCATAGCTGACCACGACCGCGGTCCGACAATCATTGCTGGTCAAGCCATTGTCGTTGTTTTTCGCACGGTTACTACCGGGACCCCATCTTTGCCGGTTGAGCGGCTCGGTTTGCGTTCTGCCCCAGAAGGATTCGATGACTGCGTTGTCGTGGCAGTCCCCTATCGACCCCATCGAGGGCGCCAGCCTGGCCGTGGCCGACCGCGATACCCCGGCCCAGAGTCAGCTCGGCGTGCCCGCGCTCGCGCCGTAGGTGCCGCGCGAGGCGGCGCAGCGGGCGCGGTGGCGTAGTTCCAGGTCCGGCGACTGGCGAACGCGGTCAACCGAAGCCCGTCGCGGTCGGTGAACCGCAGTACGGATTGGTCACACGTCAATAGGTCGGCAGTGACGGATCGACCTGGTTGGCCCAGGCTATGACTCCGCCTTGTAGATGAGTGGCATCGGAGAAGCCCGCTCGTTTCAGAGCGGCGAGGGCTTCGGCCGAGCGGATTCCGGTCTTGCAATGCAGCACGATGGGGCGATTCTGCGGCAGTTCGGAGAGCGCCTCACCGGAGAGGATCCGATCCTTCGGGATCAGCTTGGCGCCCTCGATGTGCACGATGTCCCACTCGACGGGCTCGCGTACATCGATGATCTCGATGTCCTTGCCCGCGTCGATCAGGTCTTTCAGTTCGCGCGCGGTGATGGTGGAGCCGGCCGCGGCGGCCTGGCCCTCCTCCGACACCACACCGCAGAACGCCTCGTAGTCGATCAGCTCGGTGATGGGCTGCCGCTGCGGGTCTCGACGCAGCTTGATGGTGCGGTAGTTCATGTTCAGTGCGTCGTACACCATCAGGCGGCCGAGCAGCGGTTCGCCGACGCCGGTGATCAGCTTGATCGCCTCGGTGACCATGACGGAGCCGATGGACGCGCAGAGCACGCCGAGCACGCCGCCCTCGGCGCAGGACGGCACCATGCCGGCCGGCGGAGCCTCCGGGTACAGGTCGCGGTAGTTGATGCCGCGGCCGTCCGGTGCGTCTTCCCAGAACACCGAGACCTGGCCTTCGAAACGGTAGATGGAGCCCGACACATACGGCTTTCCCGCCAGTACCGCGGCATCGTTGACCAAATAGCGGGTGGCGAAGTTGTCAGTGCCGTCGACGATGAGGTCGTACTCGCCGAACAACTCGACCGCGTTCTCTGGCTCCAGCCGGATCTTGTGCAGCCGCACATCGATACCGGAGTTGATCTCCAGGATCGAGTCGCGGGCACTGTCGGCCTTGGGACGGCCGATATCGGACTCGCCGTGGATGATCTGGCGCTGCAGGTTGGAGGCATCCACCTCGTCGAACTCGACGATGCCGAGGGTACCGACACCCGCCGCGGCCAGGTACAGCAGCGCCGGGGATCCGAGCCCGCCCGCACCGATCACCAGCACCTTGGCGTTCTTCAACCGTTTCTGGCCGTCCACGCCGAGATCCGGGATGATCAGGTGGCGACTGTAGCGCGCGACCTCATCCTTGGTCAGCTCCGCGGCCGGCTCGACCAGCGGCGGGAGGGACTTTGGTGATGGCACGTCCAGGACTCCTCGAATCGAATGGGTCGATCGCAATGGGTGCGCTCATGTGATGGCCGTATTCGATGACAGTAAGCCCGCGACTGCAAGGTGGTGGCAACCTGGTTTGGTCGGACGATCATGCCGGAAACAGGGACCAACGTTGTTTGGAGCACTCCGGACATCCGAGGGCGCGGAGTCCCGTTCCGACCTGTCACCACAGGTATCAGGACGGGGTCGACGGTGGCGTGATCACGGCAGGTGATCAACGCGATCTCGGGGAAGCTGTGGACCGGTGCGCCGTGGCGTGACCTGCCCGAACGCTATGGTCGGTAGAAGGCCGCACACGAACGGCTGCTTCCGTGGACCGCTGTGTCGCCCTGGACTGGTTCGATTTCCCTTGGGCAGCACCAGATTTGCCGGTCATCGAGGTCCAAATGGAGTTGGCCCTCCCCGGAGATCAGCCCCATACGCTGGCAGGCATGCAGGCCGTTACAAACACTGGAAATGCCGGCGAGTCGAAGACAGGCTCGCAGACGCGCGGGCAACCGGATGCGCTCGATGCATCCGCATGTTGCCCAGGCTGCCAGGCGGTGGCAAGGTACCGCCGCGCGGCGGAGACGGAAGCAGTTGGACACCTTCCTGCGTGCCCAACGCGAGTTCGTCCGATGGACCGCCGAGCCGAGGTCGCCGAGCTTGTCCGCGACCGTTGGGGCGGACTGCTGGCCGAGATCAACAAGACTGTCGTCGAGCGTGATGACGCGAGGCTCCCGCCACCACCGGAGTTGATGGCCGCGACCGGCGCAACCGGACTGCAAGCGCTGTCATTGCCGCCGGTGGCGGGTGGCGAGAATGTTGATGCCTTGACTTGGGGCATGGTGCTCGAGCAGGTTGGTTACTACTGCGAAGACTCGGCCCTTCCATTGATAATGAATCATCAGGTCGATATTGCGCGGCTGGTATGTGAGTCGGGACGCGCGGACCTGATCGAGAGGTATGCGGTTCCGATTGCCCAGGGCCGCTCCGGAGCCGGCATCGCCTACACCGAGGATGCCGACGCCTTCTCATTCCGCACTGTGCTGCGGCGCAAAGGCGATGACCATATCCTCTCCGGCCACAAGTCATACATCACCGGCGGCCTGATGAGCGATGTGTTCCTGACCTATGTGATGGACGAGGCCGGGGATATGCAGGCATGCATGGTGGAACGTAATGATCCCGGTGTGACGGTGACGCCCTCGCAACCGCTGGGAATGCGGACTGCCGGTGCGGCCTCCGTGACCTTCGAGGACGTTCTGCTGCCCGCCGACCGAATTCTGGAGGCGACAGACGGTCTCACCCACGCCCAGCGGTTCCTCAGTAATCAGCGACTGTGGATCGCGTGCGCCCCGCTCGGTCGCGCCCAAGCGGTCCTGGAGGAGTGCGCGACACACCTGATCACCAGCACGCGATACGGCGAACCCGTTGCCGAGTTGAAGAATGTGGAGGCGTCGCTGGGCCGTATGTACGTCGCGGTCGAATCGGCTCGGAGCATGCTCTATCACGCACTCGCCCGCGTCGCCGACGGCCGCAACGAGCTGGTCTTCGACCCGGTGGTCGCGGCGGCCAAATACGCTGCCGTCGAGCAGATCCGTTTCGTCCTCGAACGTGCACTCGGCATCCTGGGCGGCCATGCCTTTTACGGAACCCCGCACCTGGGGAGATACATGCGCGACTTCGCGGGACTGTCCCTCGCCGCTGGTACCCAGGACATCCTCGAGGCCAATCTGGGGGCAGGTGTGGTCGCCCGGGCGCGGCAACTCATGACCTCAGTTATTCCAGCTCCGCCGAACAACCCGGAATCCCTCGTATAACCCTGAGTCCAGGGAAAATCAAGAGATATGGAGAACGGCCATGATCTTCGACTTCCATGGCATTTTGCTGCGCTCTGCCAACAATCAGCGTTCGATCTCGATCGCGGCGTCGACGCTCGACACGGCCTTGGACGAGCTGACGCGCCAGTTCCCCGACCTCAAGCGGATCTTGCTAGACAACTCGGGCCGCCTCCGGCGTGCCCACCGGGTATGCCTGAACGGTCAAGTCCTCGCACAGCCCGACAATGCGATGTCTCTGTCCGAGGATGATCGCGTTGAGTTCCTTACCGCGATCGCCGGCGGTTGACATCGGACCAGCAACCCACGGAGTGATGCATAATGCAACCCGCGGAACACCAGGGTGCGCTATGGGGGGCACATCCTCTCGATTGGGCCGAAATCCAGGAACCGATGATGTGGCCGGTCTTCTCGGACGTGCTCGGCAGGCTGTCGCCCTGGCCAGGACAGACACTCTTGGATATCGGCTGCGGCGCAGGCGCTTTCGTTCGCCTCGCTGACGCGCTGGGTGCGCGAGCCAGCGGGCTGGACCCGTCCACCGCTCTGGTTCGGATCGCCCGCGAGCAGGCACCCCGGGCGGCCTTCTATATCGGCGGTATGGAGGACCTGCCGTTCCCCGACAACCAGTTCGCAGTCGTAACTGCCTTCAACTGCCTTCACTTCGCCACCAACCCCGGCCTGGCCATCGCTGAGGCGATCAGAGTCACCCGGCCGGGAGGCCGCATCGTAGTCGCGACCTGGGGTCCGCCGTCCGAATGCGATGCCGTCACGTATCTGCTCGATCTCGGCGCCCTCATGCCGCCACCGCAGCCGGAGCCACCGACTCGGCCGGATCTCACCGACCCCACAACGCTGGAAGCCTTGTTAACCAGCGCGGGGGCGGTCCCCGGCCGATGGTGGGTTGTACCCTGCCCTTGGGAATACCCCGACCTGAGCACAGCTCTGCGTGGCCTGCTATCGACCGGACCTGCGGCACTGGCGATCGCTCACTCAGGAGCAGCCGAGGTGGCCGACGCCGTCGCTGAATCAATCTCGCCCTACCGTCGCGACGACGGTTCGTATCTACTCGACAACACCTCGCACTACCTCGTCGCAGCCGTCGTTGCAGAGGGTTAGTCCCCCGCTCACATACGGCTCGTCAAGTTGGGTGACAGCTGACGACATCGTCGCCCAGCACGGTCTACCCGAAGCCTCGACGGAGGACGGCCCATTCGCGAAGTCATCCGGCTGGGCATACCACGTGGCCGCCCACGGTTCATGGTTCGGGGAACAGGCGCTCGCATGGCAGTCGCGGCAAACCTGTTGCGTCACCGACGATTACATCATCGCACTGGTGTAGCCGAAGATCCCGCTGGTGTGGTTGAGCAGCTGCCGGATGTTGATCTTGCGGCCGTCGTGACCGTTGCTATGTACCAGTCTTGGTAGCCACTTTATGGGCGAGTTCCTGAATCAGGTTTGTCAGGACTTGATCCGCGCCGCCGAGCACTGGCGGCAGACAGCGGTGGCGCGACCCGAGCCAGAGCGACCGGCGTGCGGACAGGGGCGCATGCGGTAGCGTGCGCTATGGCCTACTTCGTCTTGAAGTTTGTTCCACACCGGCTGGACTTCCCGGCCAACCTCACCGATGCCGAATCCGCGGTGATGACCGACCACTTCGCCTACTGGCGCAGGAACGCGGATGCCGGTGTCGCGATCGTCTACGGTCCGGTCGGCGACCCAACGGGCGTATGGGGGCTGGCGGTCGTCGAGGTCGCGACCGAAGCCGATGCGCAAGTACTGCGCGCTGACGACCCGGTGATCCGGGGCGACCTCGGCCAGTTTCATATCTACCCGATGCTCGACGCGGTCGTCCGCTGACCGACACCGAGTGATCGCCCGCACGCTGGTGCGGACGTCCACCGTACACATCCGCACCGGCGATCACGAATAACGCCCCGATCAGGCCCTGCACCCGACCGCGCCACTCGACGGGATACAACTCCGAGATCGCGATGGACGGCGCCACGAACAGAGCCCCGCCGCCGATGCCCCGCACCGCGTGTAGCGATCAGCTGTGGAAGTGTCTGCGCGGCACCGGAGAAGACCGAGGCGATGACGAATACTGTTACTGCGGTGAGGAATACAGGTTTTTGAACGGGCTGGGTTGCGCTGTCTTCACTGTGGCTGTGGGCAGGTTTGTTGGGTCATTTGTCGAGGAATCGTGCGAGAAGCATGGTGGCGGGGCCGAATTTTGCTTGTCTGTAGAAAGGCAGTGAGCGGTCGGTCGGGGAAAGCACGATGCGGACGCAGCCGGTGCCTTGTGCGTGTGCGATGAGCGCGTCGAGCAGCGATGTGCCGATTCCTTGGTTTCTGTGTGCGGGGAGGACGAACGCGTTGCCGAGGTAGCCCCATCGTGAGGCGGGCTGTCCGGGCCGGGGCATTCGTTCGAAGATGGCGAGGTTCACCATTCCGACTGCGTTGCTGTTGATCTGAGCCAGGAAGGTGACGCGGCGCGCCGATTCCGTCGCGTACCACTGGGCAAACTGGTCCTCGAAGGTATCGTCCCCGAGCGTTCGGCCATCTTGTTCCTCTGACCACAGTCGGCGCAGTGCCGCCAGCGCTGGAACGTCGCGATCATCAGCTTGGCGGATCGAAACAGGGTGGGTGAGAGTCACGTTCCTATCTTCGCGGATTGCGGGAATCGCCTTGTTGTCCATCGCCTTTGCATTGGCTGACCTCGGCTGCTCAGCCGGTCCAGTCACCGGCGGACAGTCGTTGCCGCCTGAGCCATTACCTGACGTGCTGGCGCGACGGGCTCCGCGCAAGCGACTGGTACGCAGCGGCGCCGATGGCCGACAGGGATTCCATGGCAACGCAACGTGACCGCTCCTCTGGTGATCAATGACGGTTTTCGGGCGGCCGGGTTCTGGGATGGAGATTGCTCGCGGAGAACTAGCTAGTCGATCTTGGCCATCACATGTTTGACGCGGGTGTAGTCCTCCAGCCCGTACATCGACAGGTCCTTGCCGTGCCCGGACGACTTGAACCCGCCGTGCGGCATCTCGGCGATCAGCGCAGTGTGGGTGTTAATCCATACGCAGCCGAAGTCAAGCGCGGCCGACACGCGAAGCGCCCTCGACAGATCCTTGGTCCACAACGAGGACGCCAGCCCGTATTCGACGCCGTTGGCCCACCGGATCGCCTCGTCTTCGTCGGTGAACGACTGCACGGTGATCACCGGGCCGAAGATCTCGTTCTGGCTCAGCCGGTCATATTGCAGCAGCCCGCCGATGACCGTCGGCTCGACGTAATACCCGTGGTCGCCCTGCCGGTGCCCACCGGCCAGGACCGAAGCGTGATCGGGCACCTCATCGAGGAATGCGAGCACCCGCCGTAGTTGGTTGGCGTTGTTGACCGGTGGCACCCAGGCGTCCTCGTCATCCGCGGCCTTACCGAACGTCGTTGTTGCACTGCCGGCCTGCTCGGCCAGCGCGGCGGTCAAATCATCAGCCACCGACGCGTGACCCAGCACCCGAGTGGCCGCAGTGCAATCCTGCCCGGCGTTGAAATAGCCCGAGGCCGCGATGCCCTTGGCGGCAGCAGCGATATCGGCGTCGGGGAACACAATTACCGGCGCCTTGCCGCCCAACTCCAGATGCGTGCGCTTCAGGCGGCCTCCCGCCGACTCCGCGATCGCACGTCCCGCAGCCACCGAACCGGTGATCGATACCATCTCCGGGGTCGGATGCGCCACCACCGCCGCGCCGGTCACCCGATTACCGGTGACCACGTTGAGCACGCCTGGCGGCAGGTGCTTGGAGGCCAGTTCCGCCAGCATCACCGTCGTCACCGGGGTGGTGTCGCTCGGCTTGATCACCACGGTGTTGCCCGCCGCGATCGCGGGAACAAACTTCCAAATTGCCATCATCATCGGGTAATTCCACGGCGTCACCTGCCCGATGACGCCGACCGGCTCCCGGCGGATCCACGATGTATGTCCAGCCAGGTACTCGCATGCCGACTTACCCTCGAGTACCCGTGCCGCCCCCGCGAAGAATCGGGTCTGGTCCAGCATCTGCGGGATCTCGGCGGCCAAGGTGAGGTGGTTTGGCTTGCCGGTGTTGCGGCCCTCGGCCTCAACAAGCGCGTCGGCGGCATTCTCCAACTCGTCGGCGAAATCTAACAGCGCCTTCTGGCGGTGCGACGGCGTCGTGCGCTTCCAGTCGCAGAACGCCCTGGCCGCCGCTGCGTACGCGTTGTCGATGTCCTGTTCGTTGGACGCCGGGGCGGTGCCGTACTGATCGCCGGTCGCAGGGTCGACGAGCGCCATCGTCGCACCGCCGACCGAGTCGACGAGCTTGCCGTCGATGAAGTTCTTGACCACTGTCATGGTGCCTCCTCGGGTGCTCTGTTCAGTCGACAATTCTCTGGCGTGGGATATTCGGTTGATTTAGCGATCTGATCGCCTGCTATTACTTGTCCATAAACACTTCGGTTTTATCGACACCGAATGGATTGATCTTACTCTTTTTGTTGCCGCTGAGGACGACGCAGCCGGAACCTTGCACATTGCGGTGAAAAGCATCGTTTTGTCTTCCGTTGCAACGACTTTCGCCTTCGTTTGAATGTTGTCATTCAAGTTTTCGGATAAGCTGTGTACCATTTCATTCTCCTTCCATGCGCGAAACCTCCTGCCTTACGGCAATTGTGGAATCGAGCCAATGCCTATGGTCCAGCACGACCTGTTTCGCCTTCACCAGCTTTGTCAATCTTGACGCAAGATCTGCTCACCGACGCGCCGCATACGGACCATTTCTTGGTCGCCCCTGGGCGTCGGGTCGGATGGTGTTATGCGACCGCCTGCCCGATCAGCGGGCGGGGAGCACGAAAGCGACTGGGCGGCAACCTGGCGGGCGTCGTGACCGGCGACGAGTGGGAACGAATCGTCGAACGGGACGGCGTGGTCACGATGATGGACGACTCTCCCCTAGACCTTTCCTGCGGTCCGGACCGATTCGGTGTTGTTCCCATCTGGCCCAGATCGTCGGTAACTCACCTTCGAGGAATCGATACAGCTCGGCGACGTTGGACAGTCGCTCGCGCCGTTGCGGCGACGCGCCGTCGAGCACCTCTAGCCCGCGCTCGGTCACATGACGGAACGCGGTCGTCTTCGCGTAGCGGCTCTCGAGCATTCGACTCCAGCCGTCCGCGGCGATGCGGAAGTACTCCTGGCGCTCGCCGCGTTTACGCACACCTTCGACCAATCCGCTCGGGGTCAGCATCCGGGTGGCGGTGCTGATCGAACTTCGGCTCACCGCGAGCGCGTCGGCGAGCTCGGCCGCGCTCTGTTCGGCGGGCTCGCAAATGAGGAGCCAACCGATGACGCGCCCGGAGATCAGGGGCAGTCCCTCGCGGGCGAAGAATGCCGCGACTTCATCGACGAAGTCGAGTTCGCTGTCGGTCGGATCAGACATCGGTCCATTCTGACCACCACCGTGGGGAGAACCGGAGACCGGTCTCGTCATCGGAGAAACTCGGCGATCATGGTGTTCACCTTCTCGGGCTCCTGCCGATTCGACCAGTGACCCGCACCATCGATCAATTGGTATCGCGCACCGGGGATCTGGTCTGCGGCGGCACGCGAGTGCTTCGGGTCGACACCCACATCCCGGCCGCCCTGGATGATGAGCGCGGGTGACTTGATCTCGTGCAGCCGTGGACGTAGGTCGACGCGCATCGCCCGGAATCCGATCGAAGCGTTCTGCCAGTCGGACGATCCAGCCCCGTTGCGCACTACGCCCGCGTGGTATTCGTCGACGATCTGATCGAAGTCGTCGACGGGCCCGGCGAACAGTGCCTTCCGGGCGAACCGCGCGCACATGGCACGACTACGAAATATCAGGGTCGGCAAGGTGCGTGCGAGGAATCGAGACTTCGCGACCAGCCACAGCAGTTGGTGCACTCCGACTGGGAACGAAATGATCCCAGCGGGTGCCAGGACCGCAAGTCTGTCGACCCGCCCCGGATGCTCGATCGCGTAGGCGAGCGCGAGCGCACCGCCTTGCGAAAGTCCCACGAGCGAAACCTTTTCCAATGCGAAGTGATCAAGCACGGCGGTGATACAGCCGAGCATTCGTTCATGATCGGCCACGCCGTTCCAGGGTCGGCTGCTGCCCTGCTTCGGCCAGTCCAGAGCGAGGACGCGGTGTTCATCGGCGAGTGCGGGAATCATGCGACGCCAACTGAGCGACACGTTGTCGTTGCCCGCGCCGCTGAGCAACAGGACCGGCGAACCATCGGCGCCTCGCTGCAGGACCCGCAGCTCACCTTCGGGTTGTTCGATGTAGACGCTGTCTCCGAGATCAGCGGCCGTGTCGATGGGAGGAGCCATGCCATCGACATTACAGTTGTTGCAGTAATTACTGCAACAACTGCGTCACGGGTTCGTGATTTGCCGTCACGGGTGGTGGTATATCTGCTGCTGGCCGGAGGTTTGTTCGCTGGACTGGGATATCGGCAGGTGTGGGCTCGGATGGTGTGTGGGCTCGGCGCTGGTGTAGCAGCCCTGACGTCATCGGCGTTGATGCAGGCGCGTCGGAGGATCGGTGCGGGGCCGTTGCGGGAGTTGTTCGGCTTCCTGGCCGGCCCCACGGCCGGAGCGGTGCGGTGGAGGGGCTGCTGGTATGCGCGATCGACGCGACCACGATGTATATCCCCGACAGCACGGCCAACCGGGCCGTCTACGGCCTCCATGGTGCTGGCCACGCAGTGGCCGGCTACCCGATGTTGCGGCTACTCACCGTCGTAGCCACCGGCTGTCGTCATGGCGTTCCACGTGGATGGGCGGGTCTCTCGGCCGATCCCGATCAACTCCGTCGGTACTCTCCGGGGGTGGATGTGCATACGCGACACTTGCGCTATTTCGTGGCGGTCGCCGAGGAGCTCAACCTCACACGGGCCGCCGGGCGGCTGCATGTTGCTCAGCAGGCGCTGAGTGCACAGGTCAAGCAGTTGGAGAAGGATTTGGGGCTGCATCGGTCCACCCGCAGTGTCGATCTGACGGCGGCCGGCTCGGCCATTTTGGAGGTTGCGCGGAGTTTGTTGTCGGCGCTGAATATTGGGGCGGCAGATGCTCGGCGTATCCAGGAGTCCGAAACCTCGACGTTGACGCTGGGGCTCGGTGACGGGGCGGCATTGACACTGACTGAGCCTGATTGCAACCGGCATTTCGAATTCTTCACCTTCCCGCACAGCCATCTCGCTATGACCAAGACCAGCAATCCGGTGGATGCGGCGGTAGCGCTCGGCCGGGCGGCTTCGCGGACGATTCCGCTGCTCAATCGGGTCGTCTCCCGTGCCGGTGGCTACGCGCATCGGCTCGATCGATCCGGCCGGATCTTCGCCACACCGCGGCGTGTGCGATTCAACGAGATGGGGTACGCGATCCCCCATGAGCATTCGGCCGCCGCCGTACGCGCCGTCCGGGATGTCGCTCAGCGACGGGAATTCGAGGTATTCAATTCCTTTGCCGGACACCCACATTGGAGCAAGCATCACTCGCAGACGGCCGAGACCCCGCGTCCCCGGTATCTCGAGTGGGATAAGTTCGCCGCAGTACGTGGCTGTCTCGATCCCAAGGACATGTTCACCAACGGCTACATCGGCCGCGTTCTCGGACAGGCATGCTCATGACAGAACCATTGCTGCACAAGCTGTTTCCCGAAGTGTTGGCGACACTGCCATTCCACCCGCTCGGCGAGCGCCCCACTCCGGTGCGCGAACTCACCGCCCTGTCGACCCGAAGCCCGCTGTGGTGCAAAGATGAAAGCGGATTCGGGTGGGGCGGCTGGAGCGGCAACAAGATTCGCAAACTGGAGTGGATTCTCCCCGATGTGCTTCGGCGTGGCTCGGACACCATGCTCACCGTCGGCGGCCTCGGCACCAACTGGGGTCTGGCAGCAGCGCTGTACGGGCGAGACCTCGGACTGCGGACTGTGCTGGCGCTGATCGACCAACCCGTCGACGATCACGTGCGGCAGCAATTGGACCGGCTCCACGATTCCGGCGCGATCATTCATCGGACCCACACCAAGGCGCGCACCATCGCGATGGCGCCGTGGCTGTTACTGCGGCACAGCAGAAATGGACGTCTCCCCTACCTGCTGCCCGCTGGGGGATCCTCGCCGATCGGCGTACTGGGTTATGTCGAAACCGCCCTCGAACTCGCTGAACAGGTCGCTGCGGGGGCATTGCCGGAACCTTCGCACATCGTCACCGCGGTGGGGTCCGGTGGGACAGCGGCGGGATTGGCCCTGGGACTGCGGCTGGCCGGACTGCGCACGCGAGTGGTCGGCGTCATCGTGAATGACACACTGCCGCTGGACGCGCGGCATATCGTGCAGCTCGCAGAGAAGGGCGAGCGCCTGCTCCGTAGCCGAGGCGCGCAGCTACCCCGGGTGGGGCTCGAGCCCGGCGACATCACCATGGTCCGTGATTGGCTCGGCGACGGGTACGGCGTTGTCACCCCGGAAGCTCTGGCAGCACAACAGCTCACGGCGCGCGAGGGTCTCGACCTCGAACCTGTGTACACCGCGAAGGCGATAGCCGGTCTACTCGCCATGGACGCACGACAGCGATTCGGTGCAGGCCCGGTCCTGTTCCTGAACACCTACGGACCCAAGGATTCCGCATGACCCTCGCTGAACGCTCCGCCACCGACCTGGCGTACGCGATTTTCACCCGCGAGACGTGGGCGTACAGCAGGTCCCGCCGCAGCGCGTGCAGGGATTCGCCCTTGTTGAGCTGGCAGGCGATGCGCCGCAGCCGGGCGGTGGTTCTCGACATCTCCGGCGTGCCTGCGGTCGACTCCCCGGTCGCCGACCACCTGGTCGAGACAAGTGGAGGAATGCCGGCCAATTGGCGCTGTATGCTCTTTTGCATCGGCTGCCGTTCTTCGCGCAGATCGGCCATCAGGGTCATCCAATTCTCAGCGAATAGACAAAGTGTCTGTAACAGTGAATTCAGACACTTTGTTGTCTCTGGCCGTGCGCCGCAAAACGCCACCCGCGGCCCGAGCGGCGCGTTTGCAGAAATCTTGATGAACTCGACTTCTGCCTGATTGAACATCGGCGGATCGGGTAGTAGGACAACCGGAGAACTCTTCGGCGGCACGGCATGCGATCGGGCGGGGAATGAGACGCCGAACACATCCGGGACCGGTACGGTATACCCGCGCCCGCGCAGGACGTGGGCGATGAGCATCACGGGAAAGGCGGGCGCGCGATGAATCAGCCGTATTCGCAGTGGCATACACAGAATTCGGCCGAGAACCTACCGCTGGCCGCCCGCTACCAAACCGCCGATCCGATCCGCTGGAACGGCAGCATGGTCTATCCGATGTACACCGAGCGCGTCGGACCGGTACCGATCTGGGTGAGCATGATGCTGTTGTCCGCCGCACCGCCCACCGGGCTTCGTGGACACGGGATCGGTCTGTCGGTGATCGATGGATACATCGGACTCGCGGGTAAGCAATTGGGCGGTGTCGATGTCTGGAGCGATGCGCTGACATCGGGCATCACCTTCGAGGTTTTCCCGAACGCTGCGGATGCGCTGTTCAGTCTCACTCCGGTGTGGGTCGATCCCTTCGGAATCGAACAGTCGTGGTCGGGCAACTACGGCATGCTGATCGAACAGCCACCCAGTGGCCAACTCGTGCTGTGGTGCAGCGTCGGTGAAGGGCCGCCGAATTTCGCGAACCTGGTTGTCGAACTCACGGTCGAGGCCGCGCCCGCTGAATCAGCCCCGCAGCCAAGCATTTCCGTGCCAAACATGCCGGTGCCACCCCTTCCGGGTCCACACGTTCCGGCACCCACCGCGTCGACACTGAGCCCAGCGGCAACGACTCGATCGGCCACGAGCCAACCGTCTCCGAGCCAACCGGTGTCGAGCCGGTACGAACCCGATCCTTTGGACTCGCCCTTCGGGGCACCGACCCAGCCGGTCGCCGTTACCGGAGCCGACGAGCCGGGCGGCGCGCCGGGACGCGACTATCGCAGCGCTCTCTATGAGCTGGCCGTGGCCATGTATCGCCGTGGCGAGGTGGAGCAAGCGTGCAGCCTGTGGGTGCAGGCCGCCGACGCTGGACATGCCACGGCGGCCTACGACCTGGGCGTGGTCAGCTTTCGCCGCGGCGATATGCCCGCCGCCGAACGATGGTGGCGGTCGGCGGCCGATCGTCGCGAGTCACGCGCCATGATCGGCCTTGCCGAATTGCTGGAACGCCGGGGCAATCCGTCGGAAGCACAGCTGTGGCGTGCCCGTGCCGCCGACGGTAATCATTCCCTCAGCTCGGGGTGAGCCCTACGCAGTTCGTCGCGCACGGCCATCAGCGCGAATCCGAGCAGGTTGAGGCCGCGCCACCACGCCGGATTTTCGGCGCGGGGATCGTTGGCGGCCAGTCCGATCCCCCAGATCCGGTCCACCGGACTGGCTACCATGAGCACTCGATTGCCGGTGCCGAGCAGATACTCACGTAAGTCTTGATGTTGCCCGAATTTCGCGACATTGCCGGTCACGACGATATCGAACCGTTTTGCTTCCCAGATGATTCGATGAAATCCGTGCACTTTTCGCCCGAGGTCCTTCGCATGCTTGGGATGTCCGGCCGCGAGTACCCGCCCGGCGATCTCGGTATCACCGAACAACATGGCCTTTCCCCACATCATGTAGTGCTCAGCGGTATCGAACCGTAGGCCGGACAGTCTGCCGGACCAACCACCGCGCTTGCCCGCCGGTTTTCACGACGCTTACCGGTGGGGTCCCGCAACGGCCAACCACACAGCACGTCGGCACGAATTGCGTCTGCGCACAAGCCGGTCCAGCCCATTGCGAACTTGCACTGGTGTCGAGCTCAGCGAGGTGACCACACTTTCCGCTTCCAGGCGCGATAAATCCCTCGCGCACACCGACTCGATGTCGTAGGTTCTAGCACTATGAATGGCAGTCCTGGCATGAACGGAGCATGCGCGGTCGGCGCGTACTTCATCCGTCTGCGCGCGGAGGCTCGGACTCTGCCAGCGCATCACACGGGGGCTCCGACTCCCCGGCACTTCTGATCGAGATCATCGCGCGTGGTTACTGAATCACCGCTGATACCGATACCGCGGAGGCGCTGAGCTTCTCCAGCCGCTGAACGCTCGCTGAAGCGCTGAGGTGCTGTGTTCTGGCATGGGTCCGGGCGAATCACACATTCCTGATTCGACCACTCCGTTCGGAGGACACCCATGTCCCGCAATCGTTCTATTCCGCGCGCCCGCGACTCGCGAAACCGCCCCGGCAGCACTCGCAAGCGACTGTCCCAGAACTTCCTGACCAATCCGGGCGTCGCACGCATGCTGACGCGCTCGTCCGGTGTCGGCCCCACCGACCTCGTTGTCGAGATCGGCCCCGGTGACGGGATGCTGACCAGGCAACTGTTGAGCGCGGGCGCACAGGTGCTTGCCTACGAAAAGGATCGTCACTACGCCGACGATAAGCGAATCTGCTGCTTGCCCTTGGACTTTCGTGATGTCGTGGCACCGCGGGAACCTTTCTCGGTGGTAGCGAATATTCCGTTCGCGAGCACCACCGATATCGTTCGCTGGTGCCTGGCGGCGCGTTATCTCACCTCGGCGACCCTTCTTGTCCAGCGGGAGTTCGCGCGCAAGCAGTCGGGCGACTACGGCCGGTGGACAAAACTCTCGGTATCCCATTGGCCCACTGCGACAATGGAATTGGGCGCCAGGGTTGGCCGCCACAACTTTCATCCGGTCCCGAGCGTCGACTCGGCGGTGCTGCGGCTGACGCGCCGGTCTCAGCCATTGCTCTCGGTGCGAGAAATGCCCGGCTACCGATACTTTGTCGAACTCGGTTACTCCGGTCTGGGCGGATCGCTCGCCGCGTCACTGACACGCGCTTTTCCCGCCAAAACCGTGCGCATGGCCTGCGCAATCGCGGAAATCGACACCGGTCTACCGGTGGGTTTTCTACCACCTGATCGCTGGATCGCTCTGTATCGGGCAATGCGATAGCGACTTCCCGGCTCAACCGTCCGCCGAGACCGGCGCGGCGGGGATACGATGCGCGGATGGCGTACCCCGCACCACCGGTTCCGGGGGCGACGGCCGCTCCGGACCGCTCGCCGGATGGCCCGCGTGGTCTTGCCGAGGTCGTCGAGCGCTTCGCCGAAGCATGGCGCAGCGCCGAAGTGCCGCCGGACCTGCCCGCCTATCTGCCCGACTCCCCCGCTGTCCGCCGCGTGTCATTGATCGAATTGATCAAGGTGGATCTCGCGAACCGGTGGTTACGGGGGGACGCGCCCAAGCGTCTGGCGGAGTACATAGTGGACCTGCCGGAGTTGCGCACCTGGCCGTTACCGCCCGATCTGATCTACGAGGAGTTCCATGTTCGCCGCCGGGCGGGCGGCTCGGTGGAGGTCGAGGAATACACAGCGGCGTATCCCGAACAGGCCGAACAACTTTCGGAGATGCTCGCGACCGACGACTATCGCAGCACGCTGATGGCGACCGCGACCGCGACCGAGCCCGCGACCGAGCCCGCGAACCTCGATGATCTCGATGTCGGTCATCAGGTCGATGACTTCGACCTGATGATGGGGCTCGGACGCGGTGGATTCGCCCGAGTTTTCCTCGCCCACCAGCGATCCATGCAGCGCCTGGTCGCGGTGAAGATCTCACAGGACAAGAGTGCCGAACCACAGACCTTGGCACAGCTCGACCACGACTACATCGTGCGCGTCTTCGATCAGCGAGTGCTGCCAGAGCGGCGCCTGCGGTTGCTCTATATGCAGTACGTTCCGGGCGGCACCCTGTTCACTGTGCTCGAGCGGGTTCGGACGACGCCGCTCGACCAGCGCGATGGCGCCCTACTGCTGGATGTCATAGACACGGTGCTCGCCGACAAGGGCGAAATACGGCCGAGCGAGTCCACCGCCCGCGCCGAACTGGCGGACCTGTCGTGGCCGGAGACGATCGCCTGGCTCGGTCGCAGGCTGGCTCAGGCGCTGGACTACGCGGGTCGCTGCGGAGTGCTGCACCGCGATATCAAACCCGCCAACGTGCTGCTCACCGCTGAAGGCATCCCGAAACTCGCCGACTTCAACATCAGTTTCAGCGGCAATGTGTCCGGCGACAGCCCGGTCGCCTACTTCGGCGGATCGCTGGCCTATATGTCTCCAGAGCAGTTGGCGGTCGTGCATCCGGACAGGTCGACCTCCGCAGCCGACCTCGACACTCGCAGCGACCTCTACGCATTGGCCGTAATGCTGTGGGAACTGCTCACCGGCCGAAAGCCATTCCCCGACGACGCGGTAACCGGCGGCGACCGCACCGCACTCGACGAAATGCTCGCACGCCGCTCGGGCTCCCCGCAATCGCTGCCGTACCAGGATCTTCCGGCCGACTGCCCGGCCGCGTTACGCCGCGCTCTGGTCCGCGCGCTCGACCCCGATCCCAACAAGCGCTGGCCGCGCGGCGCCGATATGGCCCAGCAACTCGATGTGAGTCTCGATGCGCGCGCCCGCGATCTTGTCGACCCACCACCGCACAGTTGGCGCCTGCGCGCCCGGCCGCTGATGCATCCGATCATGGCGCTGTCCATCGGGGTGCCGAACGGGCTGGCAATCCTCTACAGCTACAACCACAATCGCACGCTCATCATCGACAAGTTGGACGAGCAGGCCCAGCACCGCTTCGATCAGGTCGCGCTCGCCGCGTACGGCATCGGCTTTCTCATCGGATTCGTGGTGACGAATCTGCTGTTGTGGAACCTGTGGTCGGTCTCGCACGGCCTGCGCAAGGGGAGGTCCTACGACGCGGCCACGCTCGCGCATGCCCGATCCGACACCCTACAGCTCGGTCGGCGAAATGTACTGACCTGCTTCGCATTATGGGCGCTGGCGGGCATCGTGGTACCCGTCTCGGTACAGCTGACAGGCAACCATCTCAGCGCCTCGGCCTACGTGCACTTCTTCATTACCCAAATAGTTTGTGGCGCGATCGCAATGGCCTATCCGTACTTCCTGGTCACCTTCTACGCCGTGCGCAGCCTGTACCCGATATTCCTGCCGCACGGTGGATTGAACGCCGGCGACGCGCGCGAATTCGACCGGGTGGACCGTCGCAGCACCTATTTCCTTGTGATCGCCGCGGCGGTCCCATTGCTCGGGGTCGCGGGCGCGACATTCATACCGCCCGAAGATATCTCGACCGTCTTCGTCGCGCTGCGCGTGCTGTGCGTGGGCAGTGCGCTGGCCTTCATCGGCATCTATTTGCTGTTCCGCATGTTGGAGAAGGACCTGACCGCCCTGGCGCGCATCGTTTCGTCTAGACCGGCGTGAAGTCGTGGCTGCCGATATAGCCGGGACGCGGCGCAGGCGCCGCGAACGGTTCCTGCGCGGTGTTTTCGACGCTGTTGAACACCACGAAGATATTCGACCGCGGATAGGGCGTGATGTTGTTCGATGACCCATGCATGATGTTCGAGTCGAACAGCAACGCCGACCCGGCGGCACCGGTGAACTGGGTGATCCCGCACTCATTCGCCAAAGCGGTGATATCTGCGCGGGTGGGCACGCCGATCTCCTGCTCCTGCAACGACTCTCGATAATGCTCGGCCGGGGTGCTGCCCGCACACGGCACGAACGTGCGATGCGAACCGGGCATCACCATAAGGCTGCCGTTGACCGGGTAGTTATCGGTCAGCGCGATCGACAGGCTCACCGCACGCGGCGCGGGCAGGCCGTCCTCCGCATGCCAAGTCTCGAAATCGGAATGCCAGTAGAACCCGGTGCCGCGGAATCCCGGCATGTAGTTGACCCGACTCTGATGGATGTAGACATCGGAACCGAGCACCTGCCTTGCCAATCCGACGATCCTGGGTTGGGAAACCAAATCAGCGATCGCGGCGCTGAGCCGATGCACCTCGAAAATCGAACGCACCCTGTTCGACGCCTTCTCCACGATGCAGCGGTCGTCCTCGCGGAGCGCCGGGTCCCCGGCGAGGCGGTCGATTTCGGCGCTGAAATCGGCCACCTCGTCGGGAGTCAGCAGCGCATCGAGGATGGCGAAGCCATCCGCGTCGAAGTTTGCCAGGCCCTCGTGCTCGATCCGGCCCCACACCGTGGGATCGGTGCGATCCAGGTGTGACGACGGGCCGACGAGCCGGGTCGGGTAACGGTCAACGCGACTGTCGATGTAGATATCGGAATCGGTATACGCCACCACGAGTGCGTGTCCTTTCAGCTAGCTGGTGGGGACGGCAACCAGAGGGTAGACGCCGTCGCTGTCGTGGACCTCCTGCCCGGTGACCGGAGGATTGAAGACACACATCATCCGCATCTGCGTGCGAGCCTGCAGGCGGTGACGCTCATGCCCGTCGAGCAGATACATCGAACCGGGTGCGAGCTCGTAGGTGACGTTGTTGTCCAGATCGGTCAGCGTCCCCTCGCCCTCGACCAGCCACACCGCCTCCACGTGATTGCGGTAGTGGAATTCGTGCTCGCTGTTCGCGTCGATGGTGGTCTCGTGAAAGGAGAAGCCGACTCCGTCGCCGCCGAGGATGATGCGCTTGCTACGCCAGCCGGTGCCCGCGACGTCACGTTCGGTGCCGGTGATGGCGGCAGTGGTTCGTACGATCATGTCAGCAACCTCCGACGGTATCGATAGCAGTACTCAGCAGGTCAAGGCCGAGATCAAGTTCCTCATCGGTCACGGTCAATGGTGGCAGCAACTTCACCACTTCGTCCATGGAGCCCGATGTCTCCACCAGCAGGCCGCGCTCGAATGCGACCTGGCAGACCTTGCCCGCCTGGGACGGATCCTCGAACACGACGCCCTGCACCAGTCCACGCCCGCGCACCGAGATCCCGGGAGTCTCCGAGACGATACGCCCGAGCACCTGCTCGATGCGCTTTCCCTTCGCCTCGGTCGAAGTCTGCAGCTTGTCGTCGGACCAGTAGTGCTCCAGCGCAACCTGCGCCGTGACGAAGGCCGGATTGTTGCCGCGAAAAGTTCCGTTGTGCTCCCCCGGCGCCCACTGATCCAGCTCCGGCTTGAACAGCACCAGCGCCATGGGCAAGCCGTAGCCGCCGATGGACTTCGACAGCGTGACGATATCCGGGGTGATGCCGGCGACCTCGAAGGAGAAGAACGGCCCGGTCCGTCCGCAGCCCATCTGCACGTCGTCGACGATCAGCAGGATCTCGCGTGCGGCGCACAGTCCGGCCAGGTGGCGCAACCACTCCGCGCGCGCGACATTCACACCGCCCTCGCCCTGCACGGTCTCCACGATGACGGCGGCTGGGCGGTCGAAGCCCGACGACGTGTCATCCAGCACCCGCTCCATCCACTGGAAGTCGGCCGTGGTGCCGTCGAAGTATCCGTCGTATGGCATCGGCGTCGCATGCACGAGGGGCACGCCCGCACCCGCCCGCTTGGCGGCGTTGCCAGTCACCGACAGCGCGCCCAATGTCATGCCGTGGAAGGCATTGGTGAAGCTGAGGATGGTTTTGCGGCCGGTGATCTTGCGTGCCAGCTTCAGCGCGGCCTCCACCGCGTTGGCCCCGGTCGGGCCGGGAAACTGGACCTTGTAGTCCAGGCCGCGGGGCGCGAAGAGTGTGTCGCGCAGGGTTTCCAGCAACCTTCGCTTGGCCGCGGTCGACATGTCCAGGCCGTGGGTGATGCCGTCACCTGCGATGTAGTCCAGCAGGGGCTGCTTGAGAATCGGGTTGTTGTGGCCGTAGTTCAGCGCGCCGGCGCCGGCGAAGAAGTCGAGGTAATCCTTGCCGTCCTCGGAATGTATCCAGCTGCCCTTGGCGGTGGTGAACAGCGCGGGCCAGGATCGGCAGTATCCACGAACATTCGATTCAAGCTCTTCAAAAATAGTCTTTTCTGCGGTAATCATCGTCGATCCTCCGGTTTCGTACGGGCGGTCGGTGCGATTCGGTAGAGGTCCTCGGCGGCGTGCTCATCCGGAAACAAGTCCGGTTCGAACAAGGGGCGCTTGGTGATTCGCGCATCACGGCGCCGCGCCACGGAGGTGAACATGGCAATGGATCCGGGATTGTCCGGCGAGATAGTGGTCTCGAGTACCGAAGCACCGTCATCGGCGACGGTGTCGAGCAACTTGTCGAGCATGGCGGCGCCGATGCCGCGGCCCTGCTGATCCCGATCGACGGCCACCTGCCACACGAACACCGTGTGGGGTGCCTGCGGACGCAGGTAGCCGATCACGAATCCCACAACCTGGCCGCCGACTTCCGCGACCACCGTGGTGCCGGGGAAATCACGACACCACAGCAGATAGGCGTAGCTGGTATTGGCGTCCAGCACCTGAGAATCCTTGGCAATCTGCCAGATCCTCGCCGCATCGCCTACACGTGGTGCACGCAACACCACTCTGGCTGCTGGTCCAGATCTCGAGGCGTCCGAGGTGGAATCGGCAGTGGTTCGTTCGATCGTCGCGGTGGACAAGGTCGGCAGTGACATACAACTCCGAGGCTCGGTCTGCAGTACTTAACCAGGCTTACGAACCAACGTTGAGCTAGCCCGGTCGACTTCTTTACGGTCGTGTTACGAAGGCGTCATGTCCATTCATCAACGAGGACGGGCAGCCGGAGCACGAATCGGGCCCCGCCGCCCGGGCGGTCCACGCACGCGACCCGGCCACCATGGGTGGCCACCGTTTCAGCCACCAACGCCAGTCCGATACCAGTTCCCGTGCCCGAACGCCGCTTTACGCGTGCGGTGACGAAACGTTCGAAGATTCGACCGCGATCTGCGGCCGGAACACCGGGCCCCGCGTCGTCGACGATGATGACCGCGTCACCCTCCTCCTGCCGCGCGGTGACCGCGACAACACCTCCACCGTGTTTGTCAGCGTTGTCCAGGAGGTTGATCAGGGCACGCTCGAGTTCGAGCTTGCGGCCGAGAACGGTCGCATCCTCGACAACGGTCAACAGCTCCGGAGGATGCCTGCTATCGGTCAGCGTATGGGTCAGCAACTCGTGCACCGAGAGCGGATCGGCGTCGCCCTGGTGCATACCCGCTTCGGCCCGTGCCAGCGCGAGCAAGTCATCGAGCAGCCTGCGCAAGTGATCGACCTCTTCCGTGACCAGGTCGAGCGCTCGGCGGGGGCGGTCGGGGAAATCGCCACTGTGTCGATTCAGAACGTTCACGCTGGTCGTCAGGGTGGTCAGTGGCGTGCGCAATTCGTGGCTGACATCGCCGACCAAGCGGTGCTCGCGTTCGATGCGCCGCTGCAACGAGTCGACCATCGTGTTGAACGACCCGACGGTGGTGGCCAGGTCCTGATCACGGGTTTCGGGTAGCCGGGTGGTGAGATCGCCCGCGGCGATGAGCGCGGCCGTGCGGGAGACCTGCTTCAACGGGGTCAGCACCCGTTTACTGGCCCACCATCCGACGGCCGCACCGATCAGTGTCGCCACCATCGCACAGCTGATCAAAACATTGCGCAGTACGTCGAGGTCGGCTTGCAGATCGCCGGCCGAATATCCCTCCGGTTTCTCTCGCTGGGCTTCCAGGTAGCTGCGACTGATCGCGAATACCGAGGCCACCAGCACCAGCGACATCACTGCGGTGATGGCGGCGAAGGCCGCCATCACCCGGCTGCGCAGGCTCCAGCGTCCCGGATCGAACCCGAACCTCTGCTGCGGTTCGGGCCCTTGATGCTGTCGATCAGCGCTGGACATCGAGCCGGTAGCCCAGCCCGCGCACCGTCACAACGATGCGCGGGTCGGAGGGATCCCGCTCGATCTTGGTGCGCAGCCTGCGCATATGGACGTCCACGATGCGCTCGTCACCGAAGAAGCCACGGTCCCAAACCCGCTCGAGGAGCAGAGTGCGGGTCAATACGCGGCCGGGTGTATCCGCCAGCTCGCATAGCAGCCGGAACTCGGTCAGCGTCAGGCGGATTTCCTCTTCGCCACGACGCACGGCGCCGCCGTCGGGCGCCAGCACCAGCGGCGTCTCCGGATGCGCGTCGAGCACCACTTCCTGCGGCGCATCCCGCTCCGCCGAGAGCCGGGCACGGCGGCGCAGCGCGCGCATCCTGGCGGTGATTTCCTTTATTTCGAAGGGCTTGGTGACGAAATCGTCGGCGCCCGCCTCCAGAGCGGCCACCACGTCATGGGTGTCGTCGCGAGCGCTGACCACAATGATCGGAACGTCGTGCTCGCGGCGGATCTCTCGGATACAGTCGAAGCCGTCCATGTCACCCAACATGAGATCGACGATCATTACGTCAGGAACGCCGTTGCTGCGCAGATGTGTGAGCGCGTCCTCGGCTTCCTCCGCCTCGGCGACGTCGTAGCCCTCGTCTTCCATGGCCAACCGGAGTGCACCGCGTACGCGGGTGTCATCCTCCACGATCATTAGGTTCGCGCTCAAGACCTCATCCTTTGCAGACACGCACAGAGCGTGCCGCGGCGACGCGGAGAATCGCATCCCCATACCGACGCGACAGTCCCGCACTTCGAGCAACTTGCCGAACTCACGAATACCCAGACCAACCGTTCGGTAAACGTGTCGATCCGCGATCAATCGTGTGTACGGCTGCATCAACCCTGGTCAGAAGTACCGCCACAATGCAAATGTGGCGTGAGGTCCGACACAATCGAACACTTACCATTATGACTCACCGCAGTACGCGATCCACACCCTCTAGCCGATTGAAATTGCTAGGTGTGCCGTCGGCCCACTGCTCCTGGTACAGGAACTTCAGCCCCTGTGCGTCGAAGGTCGCGAACCATTCGTCCCAGTCGACCGGCTGGAGGACGGCGCCGCCGTAACCGGGGAAGTCGAAGCGCAGCACGCCGAGTACCCCGTTGTATTCGCTTCCTGGCGTGGTCGCGGGCTTGGCGCCGCGCTTTTCCGCCCACTGCCGGATGACATCATGATTGGTGGTGATCAACGTGCGCCCTCGCTCCGGTCGTTCGTCGAGCGAGAAGATTTCCTGCGCCTGCAGCGACCTCGAACTACCCGAAACGGCATTCCCGTTCCAGGCGTCTGGTCGTCGCTGGTAATTCATGACGACCTCCTGCGACGTTGATATGGTTTCTGGCTGTCACTTGCATACCCGCAGCCCGAGTTCGGCAAACTGATAGCCGAATCGCCCGTCGAGACCAGTGAACGCCCGATCGAACCCGCCACCCAACCCGGAACGGTTATTTCACGTCGGCTCCCAACACCGGCTCGATCACCGGGCGCGCGTCGGCGAGAATCCGGTCGACGGTCTGCTCGACGGTGAGATCGGAAGTGTCCAACCACAATCCGATGCGTGGGGTCGTCTCGCGCAGTCCCGAGTCCAGATCACCCACGGTGAACGCACCGTAGGCGACCTTGTCACGGCCGGCCTCACGCGAGGCGACGACGTCCGGGCGTGGTGCCAGCACAATCACGTATCGCGGCCTGGTCCGGATCCGATCGACGAGTCTTGGCAGCTGATCACCGAGCACGACGTCCTGGATGATCGCGGTGAACCCGCCCTCGGCGTAGGTGTCGGCGGTGCTCGCGGCAAGGCTGTAGCGCAGCCATAGTTGGTCAAGGGCGGCCTGCGAGGGCTCCGGGCTCATCTCCGCCCGCCCGCCGACGACGAATCGCCGGAAGACATCGCCACGCACATGGACCGATCGTGGAAGCCGCTCGGCCAGTGCTTGGGCAACAGTGGACTTGCCGGCCGCCTGGATGCCGGTGATGAGATAGACCGCGGATGTCATACCGCGATGATTCCCGAACACCCCTTACGGGCGAAACCGATTTAGGCCGACCGGCCCGCTGACGCTCAGGCGGGTTCGGTGGAAATGATGATCGTGGTCCAGCCACCGAGATGGATGCGGTCGCCGCCGGACAGCGGGACAGCCACCTTGGCGGGGATCAGATCATCACTGCCATTGAGGCTGGTGCCATTGGTCGAGCCGAGATCGGTGACGCTCACACCGTCCTCGGCGACGTGGATCATTGCGTGTGCCCGCGAGACGCCGGCGTCGGCCGGGGCGATACCCAGATCGATATCGGGTTCCAAGCCCTGCGAAATGCTGCGCTTGCCGATCAGAATATCCGTGCTGCGCAGGATGATTCGGCGCTCCGGATAGAACGCTGGGAAACCGACACGGTCCGTGTCGGGGCCATCGCGGGCAATGACGCGCTCGTAGAACTCGCGATCGGCGGTCACCGTCGCGACCCATGTGATCGGGCCGATGGGACGGTCACCGGATTCGGCCGAAAGCCCCTCATTCGATACCGGTTCCGGCAGCGCCGAGTCATGACCGCACACCTCGCAGAATCGACCGCTGCTCGACGAACCACACGACGGGCACGGGACGGTCGCAACCACCGCAACCGGCGTCGGCTCCGCCATCGGCGACCCGCACACATCGCAGTAGTCGGTAGCAACCGATCGGTGGCCGTCAGGACAATTCATTACCCCTCCTGTGATTTGCGGGACACCCGCACCCGGTCGGGGCGATGAGCGCTGCGCGATTGTCACTCATTACCCCTCCTGTGATTTGCGGGACACCCGCACCCGGTCGGGGCGATGAGCGCTGCGCGATTGTCACTCATCACCCCTCCTGTGATTTGCGGACTCGGGCCGTCTTCGTCGAGCGTGCGTCGAGGGCCATCTCATCGGCAGCTTCTACCCTTGCGCGCAGACGCACAGTGCCATCGCGCTCGTCCACCTCGACTACGCCGCGCAGCAGCTTTGCGGTGCTCTCGTTTCCGGACTCGGCGGCCAGTTGCACGGCACGGCGCAGTTTCGCGGTCGCTGTCTCCACATCGCCGCTTTTGCGTGCCGTCAGCCCCTCCTGCACCGCCTGAGCGAGCTCCGCCTGGCCGGTGTAATGCGCGACGCGCCTGCTGATTCGAGCCGACAGCTCGGTTTCGGTTGTCCACACCGCGCGGACCAGCCCCTGTCCGACGGCATCAGTACCGGCAACGACACTGATGCGAGCCGCCAGTTTCTCCCGGCCCGGCGCCGCAGGCTCCACCCGCACCTGCACGTGATATTCGCGCTCCTCGGCACCCCACGCCCCCAGCGGATACTCTCCCACCTGTACACCGGCTTCGGTCCGACGCGCGGTCAAGTCCTCGATGGTCGGCGCGACCTGCTTGACGAACCGCACGACCGCACCGGCCGGTGTCCAGATCCGCAGACCGAGTTCCGGGATCGCCTTCGCCATCGAGGTCTGCATCATCGCGGTGAAATCCGCCGCCAATCGTTGCGGATCGGCGACGATGTCGACGGTACCGTGCAGGGCCGAGGCGATGGCGCGCAATTCGTCTACCCGCCAATCGGTTCCGACACCACGACAGTCACAGGTGAACACGCCCTCGGACTGCTTGATCTCCGCGGCGAGCGCCTCCGGTTCCTCGTGTTCGTTCTTGCCGTCGGTGAGCAGGATCGCGTGCACCATCGCGCCAGGGTGCTTCTTCGCCAACTGCCTGGCCAGGCCGAGCCAGGTGCCCATCGCGGTACCGCCGTTGGGGCGCAGTTTGTCGAGTTGGTGCCGCGCCGCCGCGCGACTGTCTCGAGACGCGGGCACCGACGGAGTGTCGCTGGGAAATACCAAGCGCGCCACCGAGGTTCCCTCGACGATCGCGAACCGGGTGCCATCCGGCAGCACGTCCAATGCGGCCAGGGTGGCCTGACGGGCACCGTCGAATTTACTGCCCGCGCCCATCGACCCCGAGCTGTCGATAATGAGAATTTCGACCCGCTCCGGCGGCGGGCCTGCCACAACGAAGTCCGAACCGGTCTCGACGGTGACCACGGCATCTACCGTGTCCGCCCCCTCGGCCAGATACTCGTTCTGGTCGATCGCTACCGAAATACCATTTCCCTCAACAGAACTCACTGCACTTCTCCTGGCTGTTCTGGGTACCCGACGGGAGCGAGCGCGACGGTGATGTTGTCACTGCCCCCGGAACGTATCGCAAAGTCCACGAGCTCGCGGGCGGCGGACAACGGAACGTCGGCGGTGGCCATGGCCGCCAGCACTACCGGATCGGACTGGTAGTTCCATAGTCCGTCGCTGCACAGCAGCACAACACCGGGACCGGTGGTGCGCAATGTCCGGACACAACGGTCCGACCACGGGGTGGCGTCGCTGTCCGCGCCGAGCCAGCGCAGCAACGTGTGCGCCCTCGGGTCTTTCATCGCGCCCGCTTCGTCCATGGCGCCCGCGTCGACGAGCGCCTGCGCCCAGGAATCGTCGGCGGACAGCCGTTGCGAGGGCGCCGCTTCACGCGCTTGCTCAGTGTCGGCGGGCAACCAATACGCCCGGCTGTCACCGACATTCGCGACAGTGATCTCGACCGACCCATCGCCGAGATCGCGTACGAGCGCCGAGACGTAGGTGCACGAAGGGGCATGGCCGGCGTGCACCGCGGTATCGCGCACCGCTTTCGCCGCCGCCGCCAAACCGGCCATCACGACGGCCTCGCCGGAGCCACCCTCGGCCAATGCCACCAGGCTCGCGTCGACACCCGCCCGCACGCCGGCACCCGAGGCGGCCTGCGGATCCTCGGACGTGGACACCCCATCGCACACCACCATCACCGTCGTCGCGGGCACACCCGCGACACCGCTGTCCACGACCGCTGCCGCCACCGCATCCTCGTTGCGCACATGCGCGATCCCGCGATCGGTAACCACGCACACCGCACCGAGGTCGGCCGCGTGGCGATCTGGTTCGGGACGCAGCTGCCCGCAATCGCGGCAGTAGCCGTCGGCGTCGTAGCGCTGCCCGCCGCAGCCCTCACAGTTGACTACGGCTTCGGGTTCCGGCTGCGGCAGTGCGATCCGGCGAGCGCCGAGCTCGCGGCCGCACGCCTCGCAGTACCGGTCGGTGGCACCGACGCTCGCAGCGCATCCCGCGCACCTGATACCGGTCCTGGTGTTCCGTTCCGCACTCACGACGACAACTCAATCACTGTGCCCTTCGCCGACTCGCTGCTGCCCGTTGTCCACCTGCCGCGCGTCCGCCCGATGTGGCCCGCAGCCCGCGTGCCGCGCCTTCTCACAGTGTCGTCCTCGGCCGGATCGAGTTGGCCATGTCGACCAGTTCGAATCGTGTCCACATATCGTCGGTTTCGCGCGCCAGCTCGCGATAACACCGTTCCAGGCCGGTGCGCACGCCGTCCTGATCCAGGCTCGCACCGAGTAGCTGATGATGTGCTGTTGGAGCCTTCCCGGTCAGCAGCCACGCCAGCGCCGCTTCGAGCACCCGCATTCGCACCTGTGCGCCGCGCCGTTTCGAGTCGAGCTTCAGCCGTTCGACCCGGCCGCCCGCGTCTCGCAGCAGCGGCTCGGTCAATTCGGCCGAATCACGGCCCGCCAGCAGGGTTTCCACCGCGGCGATCCGTGCCTCGGTATAAACGGCCGAACTCGATTCCACCTGATCGAGCGCGGCAACCGCGCCCGCGCGATCGGCAGCGGCCCGGCGCAGCCGGGACAGCCCGAACACCGCACTGACGAAGGTGTGGTCGGTGCGCCACACCGTCTCGTAGTACCGCGCCGCCGTCGGCCGGCTCACCTCACCCGACAGTTCCGCGACGACCGCCAGTGCCAGTTTCGGCGCGGACTCTCCGGGCAACGCCGCGTACACGGCATCGAATTCGGCATACGCGGCAACGAAATCCCCGGCGAGCAACCGCGCCTGTCCGCGATACCAGGCAAGTCGCCAATCGCCGGGCAGGGTCGCAGCAAGCGCGTCGAGCCTGCGCTCGGCGTCGGCCGGATCGGGGACGTCGAGGGCGGCGCGCACCAATCGCAGCGGAATCTCCACCGATTCACCGCGACCGGTGACGACCGACCGCAGTCCGGCTTCGAAGGCGGGCTCGAGTTCCTCAAGCGTGCCACCGCTTGTGGTGGCCAGCAGAGCGGCCCCAGTGTCGCCGGGATCGATCAATGGAACCGGCAGCGCCGCAACGACACCGCGGGGATCGACGATCGCCTCGGCACCGACCCCGAAGACCGCGCGCGGTGGCCCGAAGTAGGCCGACATGCCCAGTCGGGGCACACCGTCGTCGGTAGCGAGTACTTCCCGCAGCACACCGGTCAGCTGGTCGGTCATCTCTTCCATCGAGGAGAATCGGGACTCGGGCTCGGGATCGGTAGCCCGCAGCAGGAATCGGTGTAGCGACTCGTATCTGAGTAGTAGCGGTTCGGTAGCCGGCGCCGGTAGCGCGCCGAAATGGCCGCCCTCCTGCGGCACTTTCAGTATCAGCACCGCGAGCGTGCGCCCGACCGTGTACGCCTCGGTGGCGATGGTCGGTCCCGTCCGCGCGATCTCGGGGGCCTGATAGCCGATGGTGCCGTAGATATTACTGTCCTGGTCGTCCATGGCCATTACGGCGCCGAGGTCGATCAGCTTGAGTTGTTCATCGGTCTGCATGACGTTGTCGGGCTTGAAGTCGCAGTAGGCCAGACCCAGCGAGTGCAGGTATCCGAGCGCGGGCATTATCTCCAGGATGTAGGCGATCGCCTGGGCGGCAGGCAAATAGCTGCCGTCGCTGTCGCGCCGGCCGCGCAGGATCTGTTTGAGCGAGGTACCGCCGACATACTCCATGACGATGTATCCGACGGCGACGCCATCGGCTCCGGTGTGCTCGACAAAGTTGAGGATCTTCACGATGCTCGGGTGCTCGACCTCGGCGAGGAATCGCTTTTCGGCCATCGCGGCCGCCATCGCGTCGATATCCCCCGAGTTCAGCAGACCTTTCAGCACCACCCACCGGTTACTGACATTGCGGTCGGTGGCCAGATAGATCCACCCGAGCCCGCCGTGCGCCAGTGCACCGGCGACCTCATACTGCCCGCCCACCAGATCGCCCCGGACAAGTTTGGGCGCGAAGGCGAAGTGGGTGCCGCAATTCGGGCAGAAACCCTCGGTGCGACCGGGAGCACTGTCACGGCCGCGGCCGACGGGCCTTTCACATTTGCCGCAGTATCGCTTGAGTTCCTCGACCTGCGGGTTGTCCAGGATCGCGGTGGCCGGGTCGATACGCGGTAACCGGGGCACATCGACCATGCCCGCGCCCAGGCGGCCACGGCTGGATTTCGCCGACGTGGACCGGCCGGTTCGCATCGAACGCGCCGACGATCGAGTCGTGCCGGTCGAAGCGGAGGTCACCGAGGTGGCCGACGGCGCGGCAGGTGCGGTGCCGCACGCGTCGCAGTAGCCGTCGACAATTGTTCCGGCGCAACCGGATTCCGCGCACGCGCTGCCGTCCATCGACACCGGTTCACCCGATTTCGGTGCCACCGGGGCCGACTGAGCGACCGAAACTATGGCCGCCGCGGGTGCGATTCCGCAGACGACGCAGTACCCGTCTTCGATGGTCCCGTCGCACCCGGGTTCGTTACAGGTCATGGTCGCCTCCCTGTTTTCTCCCCGATGAGCTGCTGATAGTCGGCGACCGCGCGGGTGATGGCGGCGAGGTCACACGGTTTGCGAGCAAGCAACCCGCCCGCGATCCGGGCGGCGGCCAACAGATCTCGATCCTCGCTGACGCCGAGCCGGGCCGCCTTCGCCTGGTAGGCGGCGAGCCGCCCACGTAACTCGATCCGCCGATCGAGCAGACCCTGCGCGAGTTGGTCAGCCGTGTCGACTTCCGCGGTGGCCGTTGAGATTCGGCCGCGCAACTCCAGCAGCGCGACGCCAGCGCCCGGCTCCGCCGCCACCGCGTCCAGTCGCGTGCCGAGCGCGGCGGTATCGTCCGTGGGCACCGGTAGCGGACCCGCGAGAATTTTCCGCTCGACCTCGGCTCGTGCTCGCGCCGCGCGCTGATGAGCCTCGCGCAGTACATCCAACCGGGTGCGGGTTTCCGCCACCGCGCCGACCCAATCCCCCACCATCGCGCCGAGTTCGGCCAGTACTGCGGATTCCCGGCGGAGCTTGTCGCTCAATTCGGCAATGCGAGCGTCGATCTCGGGCATGGTCAGCGCCAGCGGATCGGTGGCGGAATTGCTCAGCAGTTCGGCGATGCCATCCGCGATGGCGGCTGACGCCACGGTGCCGGGTCCCCCGGCTTTGTCCAATTTTTCCTGCAATGGTGCGAGACGGGACAGTATCCGATTGTTCACCGCCTCGACCGCGTCGAGAAATTCCGCGATCGCCGGGAAGGTGGACCGCATGCGGTCCACAGTGTCGGCGAGCCCAACGAACAGCACCTGTTCGCTGGGGCCGGTCAGTGAACGTTGCGCCAACGGTATCGGGGTACGAGACACCTCGTAGGGTCGCCCGCGCAACAGCCTCGTCACCTCGGCCCGCTCGTCGTCGTCGAGCCGGGATCTACCGCCGCGCACCGTGCGCGCCGAATCGAGCATCGTGCGCAGTCGCCCGAAGTCCTCCCACATCAGCGCCAGCGCCTCGCGGACCGGCACCCAGCGCTGTTCGGTCACTCCGGACGGCGGAAACCGGCGCAACAGCGTATGCCCGGCATGCTTGTCCAGTTCCAGCAGCGTGGCGGTGATGGCATCGAGTTCGGCTGCGCGGTCGGCCAATTCGCGGTCGATTTCGGCGAGGGTGAGCGGTTGCATGATCACCACGCTCACTCCCGGTATCGCGGCACCGGCGGGCCGGGTGACGGGCCGAGGACGCTGAGCCGGGTGTCGTAGATCCGCTCCCAGGTGCCGTCGCTGCGGATGCGTTCGAGCACGCTGTTCACGTAGCGCACCAGCTCGGGATTGCCCTGGGCGATACCGACCGCGTAGTTGTCGGTGCCGAGCACCTCGCCGACCACCTCGAGATTGAGATCCTGTGCGACGAGCCCATACAGGATCGGGTCGTCGCCGCTGAGCGCATCGACGTGCCCCTGCTGCAGTGCGGCCAGGCAGTCGGTCCAGTTGGTGGCTCCGAGGACCTGCCGCGGTGCCTGCTTCAGCGCGAACAGCGGCGCGGCCGCGGTGGTGCCCCGTGTCACGCATACGGTCTTATCCGCCAGGTCGGCACCCGTTTTGATGCCCGAGTCCCGTGGCGCGAGTATGCGTTGCGCCGCGCGGTAATACACGCCGGAGAAGTCGACGTCCTTGCGGCGCTCGCAGGTGGCGGAAAAGTTACGGACGATCAGGTCGACCTGTTTGTCGCGCAGTGCCGGGATCCGATCAGCCGCTGCCACGGTCCGCAATTCGATCTTGTCCGGATCGCCGAAGATGTCGCGGGCGATCTCTCGGGCGATGTCGATGTCGAAGCCCTCGATCTGCCCGGTGGTCGGGTTGCGGAAACCGAACAGATAGGTGTTCTGATCGACACCGACTCGCACTCGGCCGTTCGCGACGATCGTAGCCAGCGGCGAACCAGGCGGCATCGCACCTGGTTTCGACATCGGCCCTGGTCGCAGCGATGCCTCGGGGTTGCAGCTGTCATCGGTCTCGGAGCCGGGCACAGCGTCGATCACCGTGAGATCGGGACGCGGGTTCACCGGTGCGACCCGGGCCGGTTCGGGGATGTTCGTGCCCGAGCCGCACCCGGTCACCATCGGGCCTGCACCGACCAGGGTTGCAGCCAGAAGTACGAGTAGGCGTCTGTTCACAGGAACTCCTCGAGGCGCGGCCACAATCCGGCGCTGACGGCGACCGCCGCGAACACCATCAGCAGTAGGCTGCCCGACGGGCTGAATCTCAGTGCCGCACCAGCGGAGTCGACATCGTCGCGCAACTCCTGACGGACCTGGACGAGGTTGTCGCGCAGGGCATTGTCGAGTTCGGCGAAGCGGGAAGCCGAGTTGTCCGGACCGGAACCGATGGCCTGCTCGACCGCGGCGGGGAAATTGGCCGCCTCGTAGAGATCCTTTTGGCGGCGATGGCCGGTCCGCCAGTTCGTGAGCGCCTGCGCGGCAGCGGAATCCGGCGCGACCACGCTGTTCAATCGCGCGGCGAGGGCGGTGCTGTGTTCGGTGAAATCTTGCTCGCCCGCAGTGATATCGCCTCGGGTGATCAGCTGTAGCGTTTCATCGGTGCGGGCCTGCTGAGCGAGGATCCTCGCCTGGGCCAGCGCCTCGAACCGACTGCTCGCACCGGATGCACCGGTGTCCAGCGCGTTCGACGCGGCCAGGGTCGCGGCCGCGCTCCACAGCAACACCAACGCCGTGACCGCGGTCGCGACGATCAGGCCGAGGTTGACCCGCCGATTCGTCCAGCGCAACAACAACATCGATGCGACGCCGCCACCGATCACCAATAACAGCAACAGCGCGAGACCGGTCAGCGGCAGCGCGCCGATATCGTGTTGATCGCGACGCACCGATGCGAATCGGTTCGTGGTGAGTTGCTCGGCATTGGGCAGCAATGACGTCTGCATAAGAGTCGATGCCTCGCGCAGATACGCCGAGCCGACCGGGAAGCCCTGCCGGTTATTGGCCCGCGCCGCCTCGACAAGCCCCGTGTAGGCAGGCAGGTCGGCGGTGATTCGCGCGACGATCGTGCGAGTGTCCTGGTCGGACGCGCCAGTGGTCGCGTCCGCGAGCGCGGCCGCCGCATCGGCGAGCGCCTGCTGATATCGACCACGTACCTCGGGGGTTTCGATACCGCCGGACAGGAACGCCGCGGCCGCCGAGGCATCCGCCGCAGAGAGCGCGACATACAGACTCTGCGCGGCGAACGCCAGCGGCTCGGCCCGCTCGAGTACCGCGTCGCGCCGAGCGACCTTGCCGCTCAATTGGTTAGCGCTCACCAAGCCCGAAAGCACACAGAGCACGACGGATATGACCAGCACGGCACCGATCGCTCCGGGAGTTGTCGCGGCGAAACGCCGCAACCACAGTGCCCCATTGCGGATGGTTGCCGGTAGGCGAACTCCCACACCGCCCCCCTTCGTCTACCCGGCCGGTGTCTTCGATCGCGATATTACGGGACGCACATCCGATTTGCCCCCTATCAGCTCAGCTGCCGGAATTCCCGGGCGTCTCCCGGCGTTGGCGGAGGAAACATCACCGAACGGACGGATCACATGAGCGACTTCAATACCCAGATCATCGAGGAGTTCCGAGCCAACGGGGGCAAGGTCGGCGGCATGTTCGAGGGTGCGAACATGGTGCTGATTACGACCACCGGCGCGAAGTCCGGACGTCAGATCCTCAACCCACTCGCATACCTGCCCGATAACGAACGCATCGTGCTCATCGCGTCCAACGGCGGTGCGGACAAGAATCCGGCCTGGTACCACAACCTGCGCGCGAACCCGGAACTCACTGTGGAGATCGGCACCGAAAAGTACCCGGCGAAAGCCGTCATCGTGACCGGCCCCGAACGTAATGAGCTGTACGCCAGGATGGTCGAGATCATGCCCGGGTTCGCCGAGTACCAGGCCAACACCGAGCGAGTGATCCCGGTCGTCACGGTGTACCGCCGAGACGCCTGAGTCGCTACCCGCGCCGCGCTACTGCCGCGACCGCCTTGCGCGCGGCCACCAGCACGGGGTCCCATACCGGTGAGAACGGCGGCGCGTAGCCGAGATCCAGTGCCGTCATCTGCTCCACCGTCATGCCGGCGGTGAGCGCGACGGCCGCGACATCCACCCGTTTGCCCGCGCCTTCGCCGCCGACGACCTGCACGCCGAGCAAGCGTCCGGTGCGTCGCTCGGCGAGCATCTTCACCGTCATGTTCGCCGCGCCCGGATAGTACCCGGATCGGCTGGTGGATTCGATTGTCACAGTTACGAATTGCAAGCCTGCTGCGTGGGCGTCGTGCTCGCGCAAGCCGGTTCGTGCGACCTCCAGATCACAGACCTTGCTCACCGCGGTCCCGACGACACCGGGGAAGGTCGCGTATCCGCCGCCGACCCCGGAACCGATGATCTGGCCGTGCTTATTGGCGTGGGTGCCGAGCGCGATGTGACGTTCCAGACCGGAAACGAGGTCGAGCACCTCGACGCAATCACCACCCGCCCATACATTTTCATGGCCGCGTACCCGCATCGCCAGATCGGTGAGCAGGCCGCCATGTTTGCCCAGTGGCAACCCGGCCGCCGCGGCCAACTCGGTTTCCGGACGCACGCCGATGCCGAGGATCACCACGTCCGCCGGGTACTCGGCCTCGGTGGTCACCACCGCGCTCACCCGCCCGTCGGCACCGGTCCGGATCGCGGTGACCTCGGCGGCGCTCACGATCTCGATTCCCATGCCGCACATCGCGGTTCGCACCAGCGCGCCCATATCCGGGTCGAGGGTGGACATCGGCTCGGCACCGCGATTGACCATCGTCACCCCGTAGTCACGCTTGACCAGCGCCTCCGCCATTTCGACACCGATATAGCCCGCGCCGATGACGACCGCCTTTTTACCGGCCGTCCGCTCCAAGGTTTCGATGAGTGCCTGTCCGTCGTCGAGGGTCTGCACTCCGTGTACACCCGGTGCGTCGATACCGGGCAGTGGCGGGCGAATGGGGCGCGCGCCGGTCGCGATGACGAGTTTGTCGTAGTCCGTCCATGATTCGGCGCCGGATTCGAGACCACAGGCGCGCACCTGGCCGCCCGCCACATCGATTTCGAGTACCTCGGTGCGCATCCGCAGATCGATATCGCGGGCCTGGTGCTCCTCGGGCGTGCGTGCGATGAGCGAATCTCGTTCCGGCACATCGCCTGCCACCCAGTAGGGAATCCCACACGCGGAGAACGAGGTGAAATGTCCCCGCTCGAATACGACGATCTCGAGTTCACTCGCCGTCCGGAGCCTGCGCGCCTGCGATGCCGCCGACATGCCCGTCGCGTCTCCCCCGATGACCACCAGTCGCTCACTCATACCGGCAACGCTACGTCGAGCGCACGACCCGGAATCAACGGGTCGCATCGAGGACCGGTCAGCGTGCGGCGGCCGCGGCCTGCTTGTCGACGTAGCGCATCATCGCCCAATTCAGCCCCCGCATGGCGAGGTTGTAGGAGGGCGGGAAGTACCGCTGCGCCCAGTACCCCACCCGGATATCGGGCGAGGTGTACACCAGGTACCGGTTGCGCTCCACGCCGCGCACGATCGACCGCGCCGCCGCTTCGGGAGTGACCGCGTGCCGCATGAACAGGCCGACGGCGTGCTGGACGCTCGCGTCGGTGCGATCGATGCCGGCGATGTCGACGCTGTCGACCATCGGTGTCGCCATCGCGCCGGGAACGGCGAGGCTCACGCCGATACCGTGGCGGCGCAGGTCGAACCGCAGGACCTCTGACACGCCGCGCAGTCCGAACTTGGCCGCACTGTAGGGCGCGTGCCACGGCAAGCCCAACAATCCGGCCGCCGAGGACACATTCAGCAGGTGTCCGCCATTGCCTGCCTCGATCATCCGCGGCAGGAACTTCTCGATCACATGGATCGGGCCCATCAGGTCGATGTCGATGGTCCGCCGCCATTGCGTGTGGGTGAGCCGATCCACCGCTCCCCAGGTGGCGATGCCTGCCACGTTCATCACGATGTCGACCCTGTCGACCACGGCATGTGCCTTGGCGGCCAGTGCGACCACCGCGTCGTAGTCGCTCACGTCGGCGGGCGCCGCGAGGTGCACGACGCCGCCGGAATCCCGCACATCCGCGGCGGTCTGCGCCAGACCGCTGCCATCGATATCGGTGAGCAGGACCGATGCCCCCTTGGCCGCGACCGCGAGTGCGGTACTGCGTCCGAGGCCACTGGCGGCCCCGGTGATCAGGCAGCGCTTGCCGTCGAACTTCGTCATGGGTCAAGACCATAGGCGTATGCGAACACTATTGTCTATAGATTCTCCACCGCCTGTCTCGGACACAAGATCGCCGCTCGCATCAACCATCGAACAACAGCCACGTCACACTGGCCGAACCATAGCTGTGAGCTATGGTCTGCGGCTATGTGGACTCGCCGTGGCAAGGGTTGGGCTCGTCATCGGATTGTCGCGGCGGTGGCGGCGGTGACCGCAGTCACGTGGGCCGCGGGCCCCTCGGCGGCCGGGCCGACGGACGCCCTGGTCTCGAACTGGGCGGGCTACGTACTCACCGGGAACTTCCACAGCATCTCCGCACAATGGATCGAACCGGAGGTGACCTGCACCGACACCGGCGTGATCCAGCGGGTCTCGCCGTGGATCGGACTCAACGGCTCGAAGGTCGACGGCTCGGTGGCCTTGCCGCTGATGCAGACCGGGTCCGAGGCGACGTGTGTCAGTGACGCTGGGATGCTCGCGTCGATGCCAGGGCTGACAGTGGAGAATTTCGCCGACGCGTCCGGAAGCGATCCTTCGGCATTCCGCCGGATGATCGAGGTCTCCGCAGGCTTGAACACTGTCCTCGGCCAGGTGGTGAGCGGCGGATGCACGGCGGCGGGAACTGGTTCGGCGAGCCCACATAGCCTGTGTGCGCAGGGTACCGAACGGACCGTCTGGTGGGAGGCGTACCCGGCCGCGCCAGTGCGGTACGGCGACGTGACCTCCGCCCCCGGCGACCGCATGACGTCATCGGTCACCTACGACGGGACCGCCTACACGATGACACTGTCCAACCAGACCAAGGGCTGGACCCGTAGGACCGTCCAGCAATCCAGTGCCCCGGCCCTGACCGCGGAGATCGTCGTCGAGGGCCAACTCGACAACGCACTGCCCGCATTCTCCCCGGTCGCGTTTACCGACATCGAGGTCGACGGAAAGCCACTGACGGAATTCACCCCGGTCCCCTACTCGATCGCCGCCACCAACGGCGTCCTCGCACCTGGCCCGATCACTGCGGGCGGCACCGCCTTCACAGTGACCCGATAACCCGCCGCAGCGTTGATAAGGGCGAACCGCGCGCGGCCGCGAACGCCGAAAAGGAATGGACCCGGACGGGATTTCCCGAGAGCATTGGCGAGGAAGACGCCGACTGGCAACGCCCCGCGCCGCAGATACCAACTCGGCGTCGAAGGAATGTTCGGATGCCGGTCACATGTTACGCATGATGCGAGCTTGGTGCCGGATCATCGGGAGGACCATATGGGGAACCTATTCGTGAAGGTGCCGTGCGCCCACGCGCGGTGCGCCCTGATGAGGTACGCACGTGGCTGAGGAACCGAAGACAGTGGCACGCAGCATGACGCTGGCCGGATACCGGCAGGCGGCTTTCACCGCGACACCCGCGCTGCGACCGATACTGACCATTTCGTTGTTGCTGCTGAGCGCACTGCTGGTCTACGAGGCATGGCATGCCGCAGGCCAGGGCATCGATCACGGCTGGTTTGTCGCGGTGTCGATTTCCGGGTTGTTCGTGGTTCGTGGCCTGCATCTGCGGCGACCGATCACATTGGCGCACCTGACGATCGCGGTCTGCGTGCTCGCGGTGGCCAACCTCGCCTACCGTGCCTCACATCCCGAGTTCGGATTCGTATTCCTGGCCTCGACCGGGTTCATCCTGATGTTTCCGCAGTCCAGCCGTCCGCAGCCCGAGCAGTTGTATCGAGTCGCCGAGCTCGTCGGGCGGACCGAACACGATCCCCTGGCCGCCTTCGCACTGCACTCGTCGAAAACTTACTTCTTCAACGCCCAGGCGACCGCGGCGATCGGCTATCGCGCTCGGTTCGGTATCGCGGTCGTCGCCGGTGACCCCATCGGCGAGCGCGCGGGATTCTCCGAATTACTTTCGGAATTCTCCGAATTCGCGGCCAACCAGGGTTGGCGAATAGCGGTGCTCGGGGCAAGCCCGGAACTCGCCGAGATGTGGCGCCACCGCGCGATCGAGCATCGCGGATTGCGCGCGATCCCGATCGGGCGCGATGTGGTGATCGACGTGAACACCTTCGACGTGGTCGGGCGGAAGTTCCGGAATCTGCGCCAGGCCGTCAGCCGCACCCGCAATTTCGGGGTGACCACCGAGGTCGTCAGCGAAGCCACCCTCGACGAGCCAATGCGCGAAAACCTGCTCGCCATTGTCGACGAATGGAACTACGGCAGGCAGAGCCGGGGTTTCTCAATGATCCTCGACCACCTGCTCGACGGGCGAAACCCTGGCATGCTCGTGGTGATCGCGCGCGATGACTCCGGGCAGGTCGCCGGGTTCCAGCGCTACGGGGTTTCCAATCGCGGGCGCGAGCTCAGCTTGGACGTGCCGTGGCGGCGTAAGGACGCTCCCAACGGCTTGGATGAAAGGATGATTCTCGACCTCGTCGACTATGCGCGTGAACAGGGCGTGCAGCGAATCTCGCTGGCATTCGCGCCTTTCCCGGAATTATTCGCCGACCAGCAGCGCTCCCGCACCGCCAACCTGATCTATGTGCTTGTGCATCTCGGCGATCCACTGATCAGACTGGAATCGCTCTACCGGTTCCTGCGCAAGTTCCGGGCGATGTCCGAGCAACGTTTCGTCCTGATCCGCTGGCGCGAGGTCCTTTTGGCGGCCGCGGCGCTGCTCACGCTGGAGTTCATACCGCACCGCAAACAGTACTGACCCCCGGAGGGGGTAACCCCTCAATATCTCAATCGGCAGCGGCGTGTAGCGAATTGAACAGATGGACTACCCGTCTACGACGACGATTCCGATCGCACGGGCGAAATCCGGCGCCAGGTCCAGCAATTGGCTGTGGCTGATCGTCGCGCCCCGCAAAGCGTCGATTCCGTCGGCAATGCCGACGCCGACCGCGTCGCGCAGATCGAACTTCTTCAGGCGTGCCCGGCTCAGCAAGAGTCCCTGCAGCATGGTGCCGGGAAAAGTCACGTTCGTCAGTTCCGCGTCGCCGAAATCGGGGTGCCGCAGCACGCAATCCACGAACGACACATCGCGCAGCTTCGCCCGGCGGAAGTTCACCGAGTCGAACTTGCATCCCTCGAAGCGAACCCGCCGTAGATGCGATCCGCCCAGGTCGACCCCCGCCAGGACGCCGTCGATCAATTCCGCGTCCTGCCATGAGGTATCGGCCAACTCAGTGCCCACCCAGCGCACATTCCGCACCCACACATCCGAGAACCGCGAATATCGCATGCTCCCCCGGTTGAACGCCACGGAGGTGAACGCCGATTCGGAGAACCGAGCATGGCCGAGGTCGACATCGTCGATATCGGCGTCGCTGAGCCGCACACACTCGTAGTCACCTTCGGGCTCGAGTGGACCCTCTACCGCCTTCAGGTAGCGCGCGTAGGGCAGATCCTCCAGCTCACGGGGCATCCCCCGACCTCCCGACTCTCGATTGTCAACCGATCCCCCTGTCTACCAGGCCGGTCCGACAGTAGATTCAGGCCGTCGACTCCCCGCCAACCGTGGGTGCGGAAACGGCCGGCCACCGCCCACGACCGATCCGTCGGACGCGCTGCGATGCTCGTCGAGGACGGTCACCGATCGTCGAGACCGGCGACAGCGTCGATTCCGGCAACTCGGCCGTAGAGGTAACGCTGGGTAGGGATGTTCGTAGTCCGTTGCGCCGCACGGATATACGACTCGCGAGCGGCTGCGCTATCACCGGTCTGTTCCAGCAGGTGAGCACGGACCGAGTGCAAGCGGTGGTCGCCGGACATTCGCGGGTCGGTGGCGAGCTCGTCGAGCAATGACAACGCGGCGTGCGGACCCCGGACCATCGATACCGCCACAGCGTGGTTCAGCGCGATCATCGGATTCTCGACAAGCAGTAGCAGCCGTTCGTAGAGCAGCATGATCTGTGGCCAGTCGGTCGCGCTGTAGACGCGGGCCTCGTCGTGCACGGCGGCGATCGCTGCCTGCAACTGATAGAGGCCAGGCTCGCCGCGCGGCAGGGCGGCGGTGATCAGCGCGATCCCTTCCGCAATGGTTTCGGCGTTCCAGCGGGAGCGGTCCTGATCTTCCATCGGGACGAGTTCGCCGCCGGGGCCGGTACGCGCGGCTCGGCGCGCGTCGGTGAGCAGCATGAGCGCAAGCAGCCCAGCGGCTTCGGTGTCGCCCGGCAACAGCCGGTGCACCATGCGGGCGAGGCGTATCGCCTCCGTGGACAGTTCGACGCGATGCAGGCTCGTACCTGTTGTCGAGGCATAGCCCTCGGTGAAGATCAGGTAGATCACATGCAGGACCGCAGTCAGTCGCGCATCGCGCTGGGCGGCCGATGGCGGTGCGAAGGGCACACCGCTGTCCTTGATCGACTTCTTGGCGCGGCCGATGCGTTTGGTCATCGTTGCCTCGGGCACCAGGAATGCGCGGGCGATCTCCCCGGTGGTCAGGCCACCGACCGCGCGCAACGTCAGCGATACCTGTGAGGTGGGTGATAGCGACGGATGGCAGCACATGAACAGCAGCACGAGGGTGTCGTCGGAATCCGCCTGCCTCCGGTCGGCGGGCGGTGTCAGCCAGTCCTCCGGTAACGCCCATCGCGCGACGGTGTCCTCGCGGCGGCGCCGCGCCTGCTCGTTGCGCAGCAGATCGGTCAGACGGCGAGAGGCGACCGTGATCAGCCAGGCCCGCGGATCATCCGGGATGCCCGCGGCCGGCCACTGTGTAGCCGCCGCGAGCAATCCCTCCTGGACCGCGTCCTCGGCGATATCGAAATGCCCGTACCGCCGCACCAGCGCGGCGAGGACCTGCGGCGCCGAGAGCCGCAGCAGGTCCACCACCTCGGTATCCGACACCCGACCGCTCAGCCGAATTCGGGCGCGGACCCGTGAATCGGGCGAACATCGGCGTAGGCCGTCTCGACAACGTGCGCGGGTCCCGGGCATTTGCTCAGTTCGGCCGCGATTTCGGTTGCGCGGTCGAAGCTTTCGCATTCGACGATCCAGTATCCGGCGAGCACCTCTTGTGTCTCCGCATACGGCCCGTCGGTAACGAACGGCGCACCGTCGCGGGTGGTAATGCGCCGGGTATGCACCGGCTCGGCGAGCCCACCCGTCCCGACCAGCTCACCGGACTGCTCGAGTCTCTTGTTCAACTCCCCCATGAACTCGACCACCGCGGTGAATTCATCGGCGGTCCATGCCGGTTTGCCGGTTTCCTTACCCACCAGGCCGTCATAGTCCTGCTGCGAGCCGTAGCTCAGAATCATGTATTTCATGACAACTCCTCGGTTCCGGCGACGCTTCGTCGGCGCCACTCGTCAGGTACGTCGCAGCCGCCGACCATTCTCAGACATGCAGTGGGATCCCGTGGGTGAAAGGCTGGTTCCGAGGAGGCCCCGTTCTCAGAGATTTCTCGGAGAAAGTCCAGCGGCGTGTCGATCCAGCGCGCTCCCCATTCGACCCAAAGGTGAAAGGGTCCGAACGGGACCCGAATAGCCAAAGGAGAACCGACCATGAAGTACATGCTGATTATGCGCGCCACCGACAAGGCATACGCGGGGATGGCGGCCATCGACTTCACCGAGATGCTCGCGACCATGGGCAAGTACAACGACGAAATGATCCGGGCCGGCGTGCTCGTCGCGGCCGAGGGACTCGACGAAGCCGCCGAGGGCGTCGTCGTCGACTACTCCTCGGAGACACCGGTGGTGACCGACGGGCCCTACGGCGAGACGAAGGAGCTGTTCGGCGGGTTCTACATCCTCAATGTGGCTTCGAAGGAGGAGGCCATCGAGTGGGCCAAGCGGTCGCCGATCACCGGTCCCGGATTCAAGACCGAGATCCGCCGCGTCACATCGATCGATGAATTCCCGCAGGACAACGAGTGGATCCAGAAAGAGCGAGCATGGCGCGAAGCCACCGGTCAGCTCTGAGCGGATCGGCGGACGATGGCCGATCCCACCGGCCGTGAGGCTGTCGCAGCGGTATGGCGGATCGAATCCGCGCGAATCGTCGGCGCGCTCGCGCGCTACACCGGCGACTTCACGCTGGCCGAGGACCTCGCACAGGAGGCGCTGGCCGAGGCACTCGTGAGCTGGCCACGTGCCGGCACACCGCGCAATCCCGCGGCATGGCTGCTCACGGTCGGCCGCCGCCGAGCGATCGACACATTCCGCAGGCACTCGGCCCTCGACGAGAGGTACGCCGCGCTCGCCCACAACCTGGGCGAGGGCGGTGCCGTGTCGGGCAGCGCCGATCCGGCCGAAGACGCCGGGGACGTGCTGTGGGATCCCGACCAGATCGATGACGACATGCTCGCGTTGATGTTCATCTCCTGCCACCCCGTGCTCTCGCGGGAGGCGAGGGTGGCGCTCACCCTACGGGTGGTCGCCGGTCTGACCAGCGACGAAATCGCCAAGGCCTTCCTGGTCCCGACCGCGACCGTGCAAGCTCGGATCACCCGAGCCAAAAAGACCCTTGGGGCCGCCCGAGTACCGTTCATGGTGCCGGGGGCACAGGATCGCACCGAGCGCCTCGGCTCGGTGCTCAGCGTTGTTTACTTGATCTTCACCGAAGGATCCTCGGCCAGTTCCGGTAACGACCTGATCCGGCTCGACCTTGCCAGCGAGGCCACGCGCCTGGCGCGAGTGCTGACCCGGCTCGTACCGAACGAACCCGAAGCCCACGGCCTGCTGGCACTGCTCGAGCTCACTGCGGCTCGTTTCCCCGCCCGTATCGGGATCGACGGTGAGCCGGTGCTACTCGAACGCCAGGATCGTCGCCATTGGGACCGCGCGGCGATTGGTCGGGGGCAAGCCGCCCTGGCCCGCGCAGGGCAGCTCGGCCGAGGCCTGGGCGCCTACGGCCTACAGGCGGCAATCGCCGAATGCCATGCCGTCGCACCATCTGTCGCGGCGACGAACTGGGAGCGCATCGTGCTGATCTATGAGGCGCTCGGTCGGCTCACACCGTCGCCGGTGGTCGACCTCAACCGTGCGGTGGCGGTTTCCATGGCACAGGGCCCGGCCGCGGCACTACAAATAGTCGATGAACTGAAGGCCACTGGGGCGCTGCCGAATTCGCATTTGCTGCCAACCGTCCGCGGGGAGTTACTCATTCGCCTCGGACGCGCAGCAGAAGCACGCACCGAACTGGAAGTCGCGGCAGATCTCTGCACCAATGAGCGTGAACGCGCGGTGCTGGAACATAAGCTCGCCGACCTCGGCTGACGGATGGATCCGCTGCCAATGGATCTGCACCGTTGTGTCGGTAGTGCTTCGGGCGCTGCATAGGAGGTTGAGGGACAGTCGCCCGAGATCCGGCGCTAAGGAGTTCCGGCATCCCGTCGAACCGACAGAACCCGAGTGGACTGGTAACGACCCGTATTCAACCGGTCTGTATACCAGAAATCCTCACCCGATAGGTATCGGCGCGCGCACCTGGGGCTTGCGTTCATGGCCGGACCGACCTGCGGCCCGGTCGAGAGCTTCCGAAGGGGTGCGGCGCTCGGCATCGTCGGCGAGAACGTAGGCCAAGACCCGGGTCGTCATCCCGTGGCGTTGCCCGAGTCCGCCTCCGGGCTGCGGGCGCGGCCATTTTGACGACTCTGCACCTTCCTCATGTAGGATGAACGAATGTTCATTCTACATGTGCGGAGGTGTGGTGGCACGTAGTGGAGAGCGCTACGAGGCAATGCGAACCGCGACCGAGGAGAAGGTCCGCGCGGCGGCGATCCGGCTCTTCGCCCGCAGTGGTTTCGGTGGCACGACCATGCGTGATATCGCCCGCGAGGCGGGTATCAGTCCTGGCTCGATCTACCGGCACTACGAGACCAAAGAAGAGCTCTTCGGGCAGTTGGTGGGCCAGGCGGCAGGTGGGCTACGTCAGCTCGCTCACCTCTTCCAGGGCAGCGAATCGCCGGCGGCGATCCTCCGCCGGTTCGTTGCCGAAGTTCTCGGCGGCATAGACGGAGGCGGCGATTTCCCCGAGTTCTTCCTGATCATGAACCAGTCATTCGGGTGGCAGGATGGACCGCCCGAAATCCGGTCGCTGGTCGATGCGCAATCGGTTGCGATGGAAGCAGCCGAGAGATTGATCGGCCGGGGGCAACAGCTCGGCGAGTTCCGTGACGGTGACCCGGCGGAGTTGGCTACCTGCTTTTTCGCCGCGCTGAGTGGTCTGGCGACGATGAAGCTGGCGCTGCGCGACCGGCTTGTTGTCCCCAGTACGAACGTATTGACCGCATTCCTGATCGAGGACAGCCATGACGATTGAGATCGTTTCCGCCCGCGAGCTGGGCGAAGACTACCGCAGACCGATCACCGAGGTCTTCGCCGACGCCTTCGGTCCCGACTTCTCGTACTTCGCCAAGAGCACCGAACAACTCACCGAAACCTTCGAACACATGTTGGTGCTCGACCTGTTCTATGTGGCCCTTGTCGACGGCCGACCGGCTGGTATCACGGCCTGCACCGACGGCAGGCAACAATGCGTCACACCCGACGGTGGACAACTGCGCAAGCACCTCGGCCTGGTCAACGGGACAATCGCTCACCTGGTGTTCCGGCGCGAGTTCCTGCGAACCATACCCGAAGCCGGGGGCGCGACCGCTTCCCTCGAATTCGTCGGAACGGCATCGCGATACCAGGGCCGCGGGGTAGCCACCGCTCTGCTGCGGCATCTGCTCGCGCTCCCCGGTTATGGCGAGTACCTCCTGGAGGACATCTCCGATATCAATACCACTGCTCTGGCCCTCTACGAACGGCTCGGCTTCGTCGAGTACAAGCGACGGAAAGTGCGGCACACCAGACGGACGGGCATCAACCACTACATCTCCATGAAGCTGGTACAGGACTGACCCGACGCGAAGCGAGCGCCTACGGAGGTAGCGGCGGAGTTCGGCCGCATCCGAGCCGACACCAACGCAGCTGCTCGGCTTCGTTTCCGGCACGCCGACAGGAGGTGCGGAAAGGGAGGAACGACAAAGGCGCTGTGAACCAGTGTGGGGGAGGCTCACCCGCACCGCCGCGACCGAACCGGTCACGCTGCGGCACGAGCGCGGCATCGAATCGTGCGCCTCCCAGATCCACTGCCTGGTCTCCGGTACTCCGAAACACCTGTCACTACAGGTGCTCTCGGCGGCTTGTCGGCCCGCGGGGGCCAGATTTGAGAAATCCGGCGCTCGTCCACGAGGGTATCGACGTCACCCGCGGGCAGCTCGAGTTGTTCACGCCGGCGCTGGCCGAGCCCTACCGGCTCGGCGACGCCACGGTGAACCGGGCCATCGAGGTCTACCAGAACCAGCGCGCCGACCAGGCGCTGTTCCGCAGCCAAGCCGCCCGCTGGGCGGTCTAAGTCGCCACCGCCAGCGAGAAGGCTGCTCTCACAACATATGTGGCCGCGCTCGATGAACTCGACCGTCTCACCGCCGACGTGCTCGGCATGCGCGCGACGTTGTCGCAGCAGACGATCGAGAAGCTGATGGCCGAATCCGACGAGGAAGCCGGGCTCGAGGCGCTCATGCGGCTGACCCGCGGCGGCCGACTCTGATCGCGCTCCAGAAACCGAGATCGCGTGTCTACCAAACGAAGTCGTCGGGTACCTCATGGGTGTCGGAGGTGAAATCGCAGCCGGGGACATTACACACGTACACCAGCTCGCCGATATCCCAGTCCACCGCGGACTTGATCACCGATCGGTGGGGGTCATACGTCGCCGTCCCGACTTTCCGGCTGGATGGGGTGCGGAGGACGGATTGCGGGTGCAGCGGATGTTGGAGCCGGGCCGCGGCCGGGAATCGTGGATGGTTCTGTGCGGGCAGTTCGCGGTGGTCGAACCGGCTGATCAGCCGCAGGTGCGGTCGTGGGCGGTGCGACGGCGCAGGCCTGGGCGAGTGTGCATGGGGTGTCTCCTGCGTGGTTCGTGACCGGCGGTCCACCGGGACGGTGGGGCCGGGGTCCGGCCGGGTCCGGCCGCACCCCGGAGCAGCGGTGGAGGAATGCTTCAGGCCTGGACGTACTCGGCCGCGACGTCGAGGATCCAGGTGATACCGAAGCGATCGGTCAGCATTCCGAAGGCGGGTGCCCACTGCGCCGGACCGAATTCCTCGATGACCGTCGCACCGTCCGCGAGGCGTTCCCACATCGCGCCGACCTCTTCGACGGTCTCGCCGCGGACAGACAGGAAGAACGGCTCCTTGGTGACGGTGGTGCCGTTCTCGCGGCGAGTGGTGGGCACGCCCCGGGTGACCGGTGTGTCCTCGCCGGGCACGTCGTAGGCCATGACCCGGAATCCGTTGTCCGCGACGACCTGGCCGAACACCACCTTGGTGGCGCCGGGCAACTCGGCGGGCATCCCGAAGTCGTCGTAGGTGGCGATGATGGTCTGCCCGCCGAACACCGACTGGTAGAACTCCAGGGCCGCACGGGCTTGGCCGTGGAAGTTCAGGTGGGCAACAGCGTGTACCGACATGGTGATCCGGTCCTTCACAAGTGGTTTCGCCGCCGAAGGCTTCCGGCGACGGAAGCGACTATGTCACCAGTACCGGTCAGGGAACGTCCGCTATTCGTGACAGTCTGGAAACCATGCCGATCGCCTCCTCGACGGTGACCTCCCGTCGCTTGCTCTCCCTGCTGTCGTTGTTGCAGGTCCGCCGTGATTGGCCGGGCGGGCTACTCGCCCAACGACTGGGTGTCAGTGACCGCACGGTGCGTCGCGACGTCGATCGCCTGCGCGAGCTCGGTTACCCAGTGCGGGCGGTCAAGGGACCCGAGGGCGGTTACCGGCTCGACGTAGGAAACGAACTGCCGCCGTTGCTGTTCGACGACGAGCAGGCGGTCGCGCTCGCCGTGGCGTTGCGGATCGCGGTCGGGACGGGAGCAGGTATCGAAGAGGCTGCCGCACGAGCCCTGGCGACCGTGCGCCAGGTCATGCCCGCCCGCTTGCGGCAGCGCGTCGACGCCCTCGAGATCACCGCGGTCGAATCGGCCGGGCGCGGGGCCGATCCCCAAGTCGACACCGACGTCCTGCTCGCTCTGAGCACTGCCATCCGATCCGGAGAGGAACTGCGGTTCGCCTACCAGTCCCCGGCCCGGCCGGATGACACCGGCCCGCGGCCGGCCCGCCGGGTGCAACCGCACCACCTCGTGGTCCGGGGCGGACGCTGGTACCTCATCGGATGGGACCCAGAACGCCGGGACTGGCGGATCTACCGCGCCGACCGGATCACGCTTCGCATCCCCAACGGGCCGCGCTTCACACCCCGGCAAGTGCCGGGTGGCGACATCGCCACCTTCCTCTCCGCCCGGTTCAAAGGTTCCGAAGCCACGAACACCTGGCGATGCCGCGGCGAGGTGATTCTCGACCTCCCCGCCGCGAAGGTGGCCCCGTTCGCCGGCGACGGTGTCGTCGAGGAACTCGGCCCCGCCCGAACCAGACTGCTGATCGGTTCCTGGTCCTGGGCCGCACTCGCAGCGACGCTGGCGCGTTTCGACACCGAGATCGAGGTCATCGGCCCGGTTTCACTACGTGACGCCTTCGCCGATCTGTCCCGTCGCGCAGGGCACACCGCAGGGCTCGGCTGACCGCCCTCCCAGGCAGATGGGCGCTCGCCGCAAACGACCTGTGCCGACAATCCGGCCATGTAGAACGCGGCCGCAGTTCGTTCAGCACAGCTGGGCCCAGCTGTGCTGCCAGCGATGTCGCGACACCACTGACACCGACGGCACCCGGAGCGAACTCACCGACTATTCCCGCAACGTTCGCCATCACCAACGCCACTGATATCCCGTGTCGCCAACTGCTGACGGGTCTGTCGTATCACCCGGTCAGCTCACTGACGATCAGGCGTCGCCTCGCACCGAAGGGACAGTCGCCCGAGATCCGGCGCTAAGAAGTTCCGGCATCCCGTCGAACCGACAGAACCCGAGTGGACTGGTGAGGTCTCGTATTCAACCGTCGTGGGTTCTCGCCGCGGTCCATCCGTCGGTAGTGTCGGTAGGGTGTCGGCGCAGAAGGAGGGGTTGGGGTGCATTGGCTTGTCCTTGCCGTGCTGCTGGTGATGGTGGGGCTGATCCTCGACAGGATCGGGCTGTGGGCCGAGCAACGTGGATGGATCTACTGGCGTAAACGGCGGCCGTCGCCATCAGGTGGCGCAGCGGCGGGGATGCTCGGTGATCTTCAAGCAGTGCTGTCGCCGTCGTATCGACACGTTGTCGAAGAGACCGAATCTAAGAAGGTTCTGCGTTTGAACCAGGCCGCCGGAGACGGACACCGCAGTGATCGCGTTATCGACCTCGACGGCGGAACTATCCGTTACCGGCGCAACCACCACTGCCAGTAAAACCCCTATCGTGGGGCGTTGTTCGAAGTCGTAGAACGCGATATCGGCGCACTCCACACCTACTTGGCGTGCGATGTAGGGGTTCCGTTCTGGTGGCTCGCGTTAATCAACTATCGCCAGTTCGGGGTGCCCAGCCGGACGGTCTCCGGGCCCGTGGGCCTGATGCGTAGCGGGTCCAGGTGGCGGTGGCCTGGGCGGCGGCGCGGGTGGTCGTGTGGTGGTGGTAGCCAAGAGCATCGGCGACGACCGGGGCGGGCAGTTCGAGAACGTGCTGGTGTAGCGCACCGACACGGCCTGGGATGTTGGGAACGCCGAGGGCTTTGATCAGGGCTCCGAGGGTTTCGGGGTGCATCGGCTGGCCGGCGCGGCGGCCCGGGAACAGCCAGCGGGAATCGCGGTTGGTGGCGGTGTTCATGTTGGTGCGCTGGTCGATCCAGGACACCAACAGCTCGGCGACCGGGCCCGGAACCGGCGACGGTGGCTCGCCGAGGCGCAGCAGGGTCGTGTCGCCTTCGCCGAGCACGTCGTCGAGGGTGAGCCGGACGATGCGGCTGACGGGCTGCGCGTAGAGCAGCACGATTGCCGCCGCGACGCGGGACCGCAGTGGCCGGTCCGGCTCGGTGAGCAGGCGGCCGAGCAGGTCGATCCGCTGTTGCTGCGGCATCGGTGTTGCTGGGCCGATCACGAGGGTGGGAAGCCTGAATTGGCGGGTGAGCTTGTTGGCCATGCACCAGAGCAGGAACCCGCGGATGCGGGTGCGGGTATGGGCCCCGTGTTCGACATGCCATGCGTCGATGTCGCTTTGGCCGCAGCTAGCCAGCGTGAGGTCACGGCTGGGTGAGCCAGCCGAGAAACAGCGTCGCCTGGTTGATCTGACCGGTGAAGCCTCGGCGGCTGCTGACGGTGAGCGGGTTTCGGTCCGCCCGTGACCGCAACCGCGGCTGCACGTCCCAGACGGAGAACCGCCTGATCAGACGAGCGTGTTCCGGGTTGGTGATGGTGTCCAGGTGCTGGATCAGCCAACGTTCGAACGCGCAGATCTGCTGTCGACCTGGGGCAGGATCCCGCAGGCCATCAGCAGCTCCTCCAGGTGCGCGGCGGCCCGCCAGGGCTGAAGGGTGTGGAAGGCATCATGGGTCAACTCGATCTCGCCGCGGCCGAGTTCGGCCAGCAGGTCCGCGGGTTCGCGGTCACGGCCTTTGCGGTGCTTCAACCAGCACAGCCCCGACAACGGGGCGTTCATTGTCAGCAGGTGCGCGGCGAGCGGGGCGAGCTCGGGCCGGATGCGGCCGGCGTCGTCGCTGAGAAGGTCAGTGAGTTCATCAGCGAAGGTGCAGCGTGTGCAGAGGTGCCGGGCGTGGAGCTTTCCCTCGTGCCCGCACTGGACGCACTGGTAGGAGACGGTGAACCCGGCGCAGTCGGCGCAGATCGGTGTTCTTGCGCCCGCCGTGCGGACACCGGGCAGAATCCGCTCTGTCCCGCAGTCGGGACAGACGCCGCGGATTCGCAGTGCCCGGTCGTGACAGGTGCGGCAGACATACCCGTCGGGCCAGGTCCCGGCGAAAAGCCGTGCCGACCGCATCGGGCGCAGGTCTTCTTGTGCCAGCGCTCGTACTGCTCAACGGTCCGATAGGCCGGGCTCATGCGTCGGGCAGGATCCGAGCCGGACGCGGCCGCAGCTTCGCCACGTTCGACGGCACCGGTCCTGGCAGGTCGTCGGTGGCAGTGCGGCTGACCCCGGCGTTCTCGGCATGCGTGGCGACCAGGTCCGCCGGGGTGCAGCCGAGGATGTCGCAGAGCGCGGAGAGCACTTGCAGGGAAAGCCTTTCCGGGGTCCCCGACACCAGGCGGTGGACCTGGGAGGCCGACAGGTCGATGCCTCGCTCGCGCAGCAGCGGGACCAGTTCCGTGGCGGTGAACTTGCCGCGGGTGGCCATGAGTTCGCGCAGGCGCCAGGTGTAGCCGACGGTGCGTTTCATGCGTTCACCTTTTGGGTTTCGAGGGCGGCGGTAACGGTCGCGTCCAGGTGCCGGCGCAGGGTGCGGGTACGGAAGTCTGACGACACGCAGGTGTAGATCGATGTCGTGCTGGCGTGCTCGTGTCCGACCTGTTCCTGCACGAAGCGAGGATCCCAACCGTCCTCGATGAGATGGGTGACATGCGACCTGCGCAGCCCATGGAAGTCGAGCCCGGTGTCCAGGCCGAGCGCATCCGGGTAAGCGGCGAAGCGTGAGTTCAGCCGCTGGTTGCCGATCCGCAGCCCGCGCTCGGACGGCCAGGCCGCCGGGTTGCCGTCGGCACCGAACAGTGGCCGGATCTCGGTGAACCATTCGTCGAGAACGTCAGGGGTCCAGTCCCAGACTGTCAGCACCCCGCGACGCTTGGGTGGTGAACCCTTCTTCGCCTTGCCGAATCGGACCTGGCAGCGGCCGAAGTGCCCGAACTCTCGTGCGTGCGGGTTGGTGCCGAAGTCGGCGGCATCGAGCATTCGGGTTTCGTTGCGCCGCAACCCGAATGCGTACGCGGTCTTGAACAGGGTCGCGTCCCGGAAAGCGGGCAGCCAGCCCTTGCGACCGAACGCCCGGATCCGGGCGACCTGGCTATCGGCATGCTCGAAGAATGCGTGCAGCTCGGCCTTGGTGAATGCCCGCTTCTTCGGGTCGGATTCGTTGTCCTGCACGTGAACTGCGGTGTTCCACTCGTGCACGATCTGAACCGGATGGGAGCCGAACCGCTGCTCACAGGTGGCTGGCCACTCGTAGAGCGGATCGGTGGCGAAGTGGCAGAATGACCGGATCGCCTCGGAGTACGAGCGGATCGTGGACCGCTTCAGATCCCGCAACGACCGCAGGTCACCAAGCCATTCGTCGACCATCGCCGGCGTCCACTGCCACGGATAGGCGTTGACGTAGGCGGCGAACGCCCTCACCGTGTTCGCCCGGCTCTCGACCGTCGTGCGAGCAAAGTTCCGCGCGAGCTGCTGGTTGGCGAATCCGGCCAGCATCGCGTCGAACACCTGCTCGTCCGGCCGCAACAGCGAGACACCGTCGACCAGCTGCAGCCGGGCCGCGCCCGGCGCTCCACCACCATCCAAACCCACCGAAAACCCACCCTCCGCCAGTCGCATCAGATGCGAGATAGTCGCATCGTATGCGAGTGATGGGCAGAGTTGCTGGTCATCGAGGGAAGACGGCATGTCGTACACCGCAGGAGACCGCAGCGCCGACTACCATCACAACCGGTCGGACAACTGAATTCCCTTGGCCATCAGCCACATTGCCGACATCCGTCACTTCGATTCGCAGACTGTAGCGAATTCGCATCCAATGCAATTGGCGCTAGAAAGAACATTCGCGCGGAATCCGGCGCTAAGCAGTTATCGCAGATCAGGACTCTTTATCTGCGATAGTCCCAAGGCCGGCTCGGTGTTATTACCCTTTCGCGTCGGGTCGACTCCAGAATTAATCCGCGATAGCGCGAGAGATGGTGCGATGGGGACGGTTTCGAGCCTGCCGACACGGCCGGCGGGCGTGCGCCTGGCGGACGCGGTGAAGGTGTTCCTCGACACGATCCCGGCGACGAACACTCGCCGCGGCTACGGCATCGTGTTGAACCGCTTGTCGCCGACTTCGGCGCGGACGCGAATGTGGCGCTGCTGGTCCTGGAGCCGGATCGGGTGAGCGGGTGGTTCACCTTCGTGTGGGACAACAAGGCGGCTACGACGTTCAACGTCGGGGTTGGCGGCGCTGCGCACCACGTGCGCGTACTGGCGCAAGCAGGAGTGGCTGGTCGGTGACCCGTTGGTGCGGTTGCGGGCTGAGCCCGCGCCGGCGGACACCAGCAAGGCGTTGAGCAGGGACCGGGTCGCCCAGATCCTGGGATCGGATGCCGCGCTACGGGACCGGGTGTCCTGGCACATGCTCTACGAGTCCTCGGCGCGCGCGGAGGAGGTACTGATGCTCGACGTGCCCGACCTGGACACGGCGAACCGGTGAGCATTGAGACATCTGTCCCGTTGTGCGAAGCGGCATTTCATGCCCTGCGCTAATGGAGTTGGCCCACTGCCGACGCTGTGACCTGGGGTGGGCCGTCCCCGATGGCACAACGAGTGCGTGACTTCACCAATGCAGGTGGTCCGTTCGACTTTCCCGTTGTGCGAAGCGGCATTTTATGTCCTCTCCGGCAGGCCAATAGCGTCGGATTCATGGAGTGGAATTTTCGGTCGGCGGAAGAACTCGCGGCTGCCTTGCGTGTCGGTGCGGTGACCTCGGTGGAACTGACCGACGAGGCGATCGCCCGTATCGAGCGGGACGACAAGGCGATCAACGCGATCTGTGTGCCGGACTTCGATAATGCGCGGGCCGCCGCGCGTGCTGCCGACCAGGCGCGCGCCCGCGGCGAGGACCGGCCGCTGCTCGGCATCCCGGTGACGGTCAAAGAGTCCTACAACATCGCCGGGCTGCCCACGACCTGGGGCATGCCGCAGCACGCGGACTACGTACCGGCCGAGGACGCGGTACAGGTGTCACGGCTGAAGGCCGCCGGCGCGGTGGTGCTCGGTAAGACCAATGTGCCGTTGATGCTGCGAGATATCCAGAGCTTCAACGAGATCTACGGCACCACCAACAATCCGTGGGATCACGGCCGCACGTCGGGCGGATCCTCCGGCGGTTCGGCGGCGGCCCTGGCGGCCGGATTCGGCGCGCTGTCCATCGGCTCCGACCTCGCCGGTTCGCTGCGCACCCCCGCTCATTTCTGCGGCGTCTACGCGCACAAGCCGACACTCGGGCTGGCGGCAACCCGCGGCATGGTCGCGCCGCCCGCACCGGCATTGCCGATCGACCTCGACCTCGCTGTTGTCGGTCCGATGGCGCGCACCGCCCGCGACCTCACGCTCCTGCTCGACGTGATGGCCGGACCGGACCCGCTGACCCACGGCGTCGCCTACCACGTCGCACTGCCGCCCGCGCGCCACGAGCGGCTGTCGGACTTCCGTGTCCTGATCATCGAGGACCATCCGCTCATTCCGACCGGATCGACGGTGCGGGCGGGCGTGAACCGGGTCGCCGAGGCGCTCGTCGACGAGGGCGCCCGCGTCGAACGGCGCAGTCCGCTGCTGCCCGATCCGACCGAAGCGGCGACGCTCTACATGCCGTTGATGCTGTCGAACGCCGCCGCGGGTATTTCCGTCGACATGTACGAACAGCTGCAGACCCACGCCGCCGCCCTGAGCGCGGACGACCGGAGTCTCCATGCGGCGCGGCTGCGCGGCATGGTGCTCAGCCACCGCGACTGGGTCGAGGCGAACAACCGTCGCGAACTCCACCGCCACGGCTGGCGGCAGCTCTTCGCCGAGTTCGATGCCGTGGTGTGCCCCATCACGCCCACTCCCGCCTTCCCACACGACCACAACGGAGGTCTGGAGGACCGACACATCGACATCGACGGCGTCGAGTACCCGTACTTCGACCAGCTCGTCTGGGCCGGTGTGGCCACCATGCCCGGCCTGCCTGCCACCGCCATACCCGCGGGCCGGTCCCCCGAGGGGCTGCCGGTGGGAGTGCAGCTCATCGGTCCGATGTTCGAGGACCGCACCCCGCTGCGGCTGGCCGAACTGCTCGAGCAGAAGATCGGCGGCTTCCAGGCACCAGAATAGGGCGCACTACCGGGTGTCCGTCGAGGACGAGGTGCGGATTACGAATGACAAGTGCAGCGACACCGCGATCCGGCACATGTCGTCCCAGTGGCGGGTGATCCTGTCGATGTCGATGTCGATGTCGATGTCGATGCGGCCGCGTGCGGCGCGGTCCAACGGGCCGTAGTCGGCATTGGGGTCGATGCGCCACAGCCGCTGGTCGGGCAGGTTCGCCAGCTCCGGGCGGTACTGATACCCGGTCAGGTGGAACAACCCGAACACGATGTCGGAGTAGGAGCCGGTATCGGTGATGATCGCCTCGGGCACCTTCCCGCCGTGCTGGCTGAGCACCACGTCAACGGTGTGCAGCGAGTCGCGGGGCGTGCCCCGCAGGACTTGGGCCGACAGACCGGCGGACTGGTCGTTGAGCATGTTCAACCAGGTGATTCCACGTTTTCTGCCGAAGTACTTCGGGTTCGGGCGAGCGTGAATAGTGCGGACCGGCACCACGAACCGCATCCCGTCGACGGAGGCGACCAGCCCACCGCCCCACTCCCCGGCCAACCCGATCTCCGCTTGCGCTTTGACCAGGACCGAGTTCGCGGCAGCGAGCGTCTCGAACCGCACATAGTTCTGGTCGACGTGATGCAGCCGGTCGCGGGTCAACGCCGCCGCACCGGGGCCGGCCACCGCTTTGAACCCGACGTTCATGGCGTAGGAACACAGCAGCGCGGCGACCGACAACCCGAGATCGGCGACGCGGGCATCGTTTCCGGAGACATGAGTGAACGCCTCCACGAAATCGGGATGCCACGACATCACCTCGAGCACCAGTTCCGGCAGGTCGATCTTGGGCATCTTCTCCACCCGGCGACGCAGATCCACCAGGCTCGGCGGGTCCGGCACCGCGACCAGGCTCGCCCTTGCTGCATGCGACGATGCGATCAAGTGCTGGACTGACCGCTATCTGGAACTGGCGGAAGTCGTATTCTCCCTGCGGGACTCATGGGTGCCGACACACGGCGAGCCGCACAACGATAACCAGGTCATGACCGCTCACGGGTTGAGGCTGGTCGATTGGGAGTCGCTGGCTCTCGCACCGCCCGAACGAGACTACGCAGACCTGCTCGCTGCGGCCGACGGCTTGTTGCTCCCCGACTCCGCGATGGTCGAACTGTTCGCGCTGGACTGGCGGCTTTCCGAGATCGCCGAATACGCGCGCTGGTTCGCCGCTCCGCACATCGGCACCGACGACGACCACACTGCTCTGGAGGGGTTGTACGAGGAATTGGCAAGGGGCGCGGAATAGGCCCGCGATCCTACGTCAACGAATGGCTGCGGCCCCGCAGTTTCCCCAGTTCCGGGCGCTCGATTCCGTGGAACCAACGTGTCGATCACACTGGTAGGCCGAGTGGCGAATGGGCAGTATTCGATCGTGCAGTATTCGTGTTGGATCAGATTTCGGTTGTCTCATTGGTCGGCGGCGAGTTTGAACTCGAGAAGGCAGCGCTGATCGGTCAGGTCGGTCACCGTGTCCAGAACCAGGCCGTGTGGCGAGGCGAGCGCGCGGAACTCGGCGATCTGGCGCTCGCGGCCGCCATACATCACCAGCATGGCCAGATTGAATTCGCTGGCGGCCCGCAGCCCGCCGACTGGTTCGATGACCAGCACGCGTCCGGCTGGGTGAGCGGCCTCGACGCAACGGCTCAATATGCGGTGTGCGTGCTCGTCATCCCAGTCGTGGAGGATGTCGACCAGCAAATAGGCTTCCGCTCCTGCCGGGAGTGGGTCGAAGAAGCTGCTCGCCGTGACGTGTGTCCGCTCGTCGAGATTGTGAGCGCTGAAGGTGCAACGCGCTTGTGTGGCAGTCGGTTTGAGCTCAACCAGGTGTCCGTGCATCCGAGGGTGAGCGGTCAAGATCGCGGCGAGTACGCTGCCCTGGCCACCACCCACGTCGACAATGGCGGAGAACCGGGACCAGTCGAAACCAGCGACGATCTGTGGAATCTGCTCGCGAAACCGGTGGACCATCTGCCGGTCGAACGACTCACGGAGGTGCGGATACTCGGCCAGGTCGGCCCAGAAGTCCTGCCCGTAGCGACGTGGGTAGGCCGCTTGTCCGGTGGCGATGCTGTGGGCGAGCTCGATGAATGCCATTTCGGCTCGGCCGCCGGCGGCGTCCAGATGCAGGAGATCGGTCAGGCCGTTGTTCGCATCGGCGCAGAGGTTCGCCCCGTACTCGGTCGTCCGGTAGCCGGTGGCGGTCCGTTCGACAACTCCGAGGGTTGCGAGGTGGCCCAGCAGGAGCTCGAGCGCGACCGGAGCAACGGTGAGCTCTACCGCGAGTTCATCGACGGAAGCGCCGTCACCGAGAAGCCGATCCGGCAATTCCAGGGTCACCGCGACCCGCAGCGCCATCGGTGTGGCCAGCCCAGCTTTGCGACGGATCGAGTCCGTATCGTCCTTGCGTCCCACGAAGCTCCACTGTGCCCTGCCTGTCAACCGAAAATCGGTCCTATCCCTTCGGTCATGTTCGTGCCTCAACGATGACTCTGCGGCCGAGGGAGCACGACGCGGTGGTAGCGATCGCGTGCGCCATGGCGGGTTGACCGCGCCTACGGCGCGTGGAGACTATCGCGGTTGGGGGCCTCGAGGAAGTAGGCCTAGTCTCGCGCGGCGAGCCTGTTCCACCGCCAGAGCGGTGCTGAAGTGCACGCCGATAGCTTCGGCGAGAACCGGACCGGGGAGGTCGGCGGCGCGGGCGAGTAGCGCACTGTTGCGTTCGGCCCGAACTGAGATCCCGAACGAGTTGAGCCGTTGTTTCTCGCGCGATTACTACCGGAACCCGTGATGGACATCGAAAGCCGGGACGAACGGTCTCGCGCATCAGATCCGCTGCGCGGCAGCCGCCTTCGACGCCGACGAGATCGTAGTGATCGACGCGGGCGGCGATATCCTGGCTGCTGGAACGAACAGGGTTACGGAGCCCGCGCTCTGGAAAGGTAGCGACGACAATGATCAACGCATTCACCGGTATTGGGCGCTGACGGGCGAGATCTCAGGCAGTTCCATCACCGCCGATACCGGCGAGCGCTGGCTGTTCACCGCGCTCAACGAATCGGTCGGCACGCCGTGCCGGGGACAGTTCTAGTTAGTGATCAGTGCGTGGGCGGTCCGTCCTGGGGGCCCGCGAGGGGCTCGAATGCGGCCGAGTAGGCGTCGAAGTGCGACTGCCACGCGTCGGGGGCGGGCTCGATTCCGGCGAGGCGGTCCAGGCATACCTCCCAACCTGCGGCGTTGCGGGCGGCTGTGGCCGGTGGCAGTTCGTCGATAAGCACCAGACGGGTTCCGGTGCCATGCGGCGACAATTCGAATCGCAGCCACTCCTCGCCCCAGCCGAAGGCCAGCAGTTTCGGCTCGTCGACGGCGAAAACCTCACCGGGAAGGGTCATTTCACCGTCCTCGGATACGAGGTGAAAGGTAATCGTCGCACCGACCTTCCACACGCCGCCCGCGACCTCGACGTCCCATGGAAACCACGACCGCAACTGGTCCCGGTCGGTTATGGCCTGCCACACCACAGGCGGCGGATCGGCCAGTTGACGTTCCAGCCGCACGGCGGGGCGCGCGCCGTCAATGAGCAATTCTGTGTCGGTCATGTCTTCCTCCGTCGGTCGAGATGCTCTTCCAATAGGTCGAGATGCTTGTTCCACAAACGGCGATACGGCGCCAGCCAGTCATCCAATTCGGCGAGCGGTTCCGGTCGAATCCGGTACAGCCGACGTTGCGCATCGACCCGGACCTCAACCAGCCCAGCCTCTTTGAGCACCCGCAAATGCTTGGAGACCGCCGGCTGACTCAAACGCAGGTGCTCCACCAGCGCCCCTACGGGCCGCTCTCCCCCGCGCAACACATCCAGGATGGCCAGCCTCGTCGGCTCGCCGAGCACCTGGAACACAGTTGATGTGGGCACACCTCACATAATTCCTTGACAGTTATATAACTGTCAAGGAATATTCGACTGGGAGTCGTATGCCGATGACCCGTGCGTGCAATCAGTGCCTGACCGGCCTCGTGACCTAGACGCGAGGAGAAGGAGCGTCCGTCAGGGTCGGCGGTGTCGCATGCGACGGGGCCGGTTCGTCGCCGCCGAGGTCGCGCACCATGAGGGTCGCCCCTGCCACCGCGCCAGGCATCAGGAACACTGCGACCAGGGGGATCAGGAAGGCAAACGCGAGTGGTGCGCCGAAACCCCACACCAGCATTCGACGCGAGCGCAGCAGAGCGAGTTGTTCACGTACTTCGACCCGCCGCCGCATCAGGGCCACCGAAGTGAGCTCCTGCACCAGGAAGAAGCCGGTGACGAACACCCCGACTACCGGAACGACGGTCTGTCCGAGAACCGGAACGAAGCCGAGTATGAACAGCAGTACCGCCCAGACCAGCGCCCGCACCAGCAGTCGAACACTGTCACGCAGCGAGATCCACAGCTCCCGCATCAGCGGCAGTCCCGATTCGGGGGCTGTTCCGTCGGCGGACTCGGATTTGTCGACCTGTTCGGACAGCTTTTCGTAGAAGGGCTGCCCGATCAGCAGGGTGACGGCGGTAAAGGTGATCACCGCGAGCAGTAGACCGAGCCCGAAGATCAGCACCAGCAGGAATCCACGGAACAGGCCCAGCCACGGTGAGGCCCAGTCGTCGGCGAACGGCGTCGCCCAATCGACGACATCGCCTGCGACAAACAACAATCCGATCAGCGCGGCGATATACAGAACCAGCGTGATCAACCCGGGCAACAGACCGAGACCGAACCATCGGCCGTGCCGGAAGACCCAGCGTTGCCCCTTCAAAAGGTAACCGAACCCATTCCCCAGATCACGCATGGCCGAAGCCTAATAGGCACCGGCCGATCGGAGTGTTCGGACCCCGGCCGCAGAATCAGGGCATCACCGGCCCCGAGGTCCACCGCGTTCGCGCGGTCCAAGGCGCTGTTCTGGGACGTGCTCACTCCGCCATTCGGTGATCTCGGGGCGGCGATCGACGCGTGGCGTGAGAGCAGCGCCACCCTCACCGAGGAGTCGTTTCACCACAGGGCCGCGGCGGCGTTGGCGTTGCTTCGCAATGGCACTACAGCCGTGCGGTCGCATGTCGATATCGACCGCGCCGGTCACCGCCGAGCGCGAGCGCATCTGCACACCCTCGGCGCGGCCGACCGGATCGGCTCACTGGAGGTAGGAAAATACGCCGACTTCATCATCGTCGACCGATCCAACCCTGACACCAGCCCGGTCTGGGACCCATAGCGACCTACGTCCCTGCCTGCTCCCTACGCAACCTACGCGCGGTATATGTTGGCGGCCAACGTACTTGGGTAAACGGCCACTCAACCCACCCCTCGCCGAGCAGGCCGCTACAGAACTGCATCGAAGAATGGTTCGAGTCGCTCCACAAGGCGGGATTCCCCTTCCCCTACCCTAGCCAGGCCCGCCGCCTACGAACGTTCCCATCAACGGGAATGCATCATCGGCTCCGTCTCGCTGTGTTGTGGAACTGTCGACCCGTCCCTACTTTCGCCGCCCGGCTGACGATTGGATCAACAGCGATGAGCAAATCAATGTGAAGATCTCCACGTTGAGGCCGACCCGACCATGAGGCAAATCGATCGGACGGAGAGTTGAGCGGGTACTCCGCCATCGTCGCACAGTTCCGGCATCTCAAACATCGCCTCAAGGGGAAATTGGAAAACGGCTCGGAAGTCGCCGCCACAGCACATAGGTCCGTTGGTTCACACCTCGACGAGACAATCGAACTCCATTACGGCGATCAGCGAGCGGGCAACCAGATTTCCGATACCTTGGACTTGACTCCGCGACGGGACGCGGCAATCGACAATAGCTCGCTGCAGCATGACTCACTGGACTTCCGGCGGGTCGAGACGATAGCCCTGGACGATTGCGACGATCTAATTGCCTTGTCCCCCAGCCTTACATCATTGATAAATGATCTGCAACATCGCGGATGGAAGATTCAATACCCATCCACAGATGCGCCGGGAAGCTACGTGGACTACCTGAAGAAAAGAATATACATCCAGAAAGAGCATCAGCGTAGTAGGCCAGAAGAGCAGGCGGGCGTCATAGCCCATGAAGTCGGCCACGCGAGACTCCCCCCTGTCGTCCGTCCTTCATTTTACGCAAAGGGGCCGACGGAGTGGGTAGCGCAGGATAAGAAGCTGTTTATGAGGGGTGAGGGTGAAGCCACGATGTTCACCTGTGAGATCCGATCCGAGATAATCCGCAATGGCGGTCCAGAAATTGTAGTGCCAGGATTTCATGAATCGGAGTATGTAAAGATCCACGGCAGGGTCACGAACGGCGAGATCTCTAGAGGGCAGGGCGTAGATGAAATGGCAAAGTTGTTCGAGACGGAAATAACAAGCACCAAAGACATGCCCTATGGCGAATTCTACGAGAAGATCAGTCAGGACGAATATAACCGTGCACACCGGAGCGGCCGTCTACAATGAACGAGCAGCTTGAGTATGCGATTTCAGAAAAAAATGACGGCATCCAGCGCAGACCGGGTTGTTTCAATGGTCGATTCATTGCTAGAAATATCGGGAAAATTTACGATACCGACACTCGGCAAGATATGCCGTGTCGAATTTATTGAAATCGATACCGACAACTCCAGCATGCGGGAATTTGAAGGACATTCAAGTGTATTCTCAGAGGTGTCAGTTCGGTTTCCGAAAGATGACAGAGTAGGAGCCGTCAGTATTCTCGCAATTACTTTGCGGACAGACATTCCGATCATGCAAGCGGATATAGAGGCGATTCATCCTCTCATAGGAAGCGCGGTACACATAAATCCACGGATGCCGCCCGAAGGTACGATCACTTATCATGAAGCCCACGGAAGGCGGGTCGTTATCTACGAGTTCACGGCCTTTTCCAGACAACTCTGCGAGATCGCCGTCCACGATTACGCCGAAATTGTGCACTGAGCCAGGTCGATCACAACAACACATCCCCATTGATGAGGATTCCTAGTCGCTCGGCTGCAGCCTGTTATAGAACTGCGGTACTCGGGATCGGCCGCGCCCTGCTTGCCGGGCTCGGCAGGCTCAGCGAATGCATCGTCGGCCCGCGGATGCAGATGCTGCGCCTTCGCTGACATCCGCAGCGTCGACGGCAAACTCGCGGAACTCGCGATCTTCCCGCAAATTGGGATCTTCCACGAATTCGATGTTCACAACGCCGGATTCATTGCGGACGGCCAGCGATTTCGGCACGCTCTCTGGCAGGAGCGCGGCCCCATCCTCGGTGGCCGTACGGAAAGGGACAACACACCTATGTCCGATGATGAGAAGCAGATCCGAATCCTGATCGAGCGGTGGGCCGTCGCAGTGCACGCCGGCGATCTGGCCGGCGTGGTCGCCGACCACGCACCCGACATCGTGATGTTCGATGTACCGCCGCCCAATGAGGGTGTCCGTGGCATCGACGCCTACCGGGATGTCTGGCCCGGCTTTTTCGCCTGGCAGACCCAGGGTGCGACCTTCGACATCGTCTCGCTCGAGATCGCCGCGTCCGGGGACGTGGCCTTCGCCTATGCCCTACTGCTGTGCGGTACCGCCGAGGACTTCACCGCCGACCCCGCGAAACGGCTGCGCCTGACCCTTGGTCTGCGCAAACAGAACGGACGCTGGGTCGTTGTGCACGAGCATCATTCGTTCCCGGACGCGAGTCTCGATCCGGCCGCCGGATAGTTTCGTCACCACTCTTGCGACTGCACTCGATGCAATATGGCGTCGAGTGCAGTCGCTTTGGCATCGGCGGCGCATCGAGTGCATCAGCGGTTCCACGTGAATCACTCTGCGACAAGCGCTTCCGCGTATCGGTCGGCGCAGACGACGGAAACGAGGGAGCCAGCCGGGCTCGTGCCTGCCCACTCGATAGGGTCGACCGGTGACCTGGACCATTGGATTCGACCTCGATATGACGCTCATCGACTCGCGTCCAGGTATCGCGCTGGCGATCGACACCGTCGCCACCGAATTCGATCTACCGGTGCGCGGCGCCGACATCGCTCAACGGCTCGGGCCGCCGATGGACATGCTGCTCGCGGATGCGGGTGCGCCCGCCGACCTGATCCCGGCCATGGTCGCGCGTTATCGGCAGCTGTACCCGACAGTGGTATCGCGTATTCCGGCGCTCCCCGGCGCCGCGACAGCGTTGGCCGCGGTCGCCGCGCGCGGTGGCCGGGTGGTGATCGTGACCGGCAAGCATCGGCCGCTTGCCGAGTTGCATGTCAGCGAACTGGGTTGGCATGTAGATCATTTGGCGGGCGATCTGTGGTCGGCGGGTAAGGCGGACGCGCTGCGGGAACAACGCGCCGACGTGTTTGTCGGCGACCACGCCGGCGATATGCGCGGTGCGCGAGCGGCCGGGGTGTTCGCTGTCGGCGTCACGACCGGCCCGTGTGATGCCGAGGAGCTGCGCACGGCCGGTGCGGACGTGGTGCTCGATGATCTCACCGAGTTTCCGGATTGGCTTGCCGCATACGACGACAGTGCACCCGCGAGTGAACCGATTCTCGCTCGGGGCCTCGACAACCACTGAGCCGGGCGATCAACGGCTGGGTTCACCGACCAGGTCGTCACGCTGTCGAGTTGTCCGGCCCCTCGTCGATGACGGCGCTCGCTGACCTCGGAATCACCAGGGCACCGGTCCGGTCCTGTCGAAGAAGCCGCCGGTCGGTCCTTCCGGGCCGGCTGTGGCCAATCGGACTATGGCATCGGTGCCCTCGGTAACCGTCTGGAAGCCGGAATGGTTGTTCAAATCCGTTGCGGTGTAACCAGGATCGGCGGCATTGACTTGAATGCCCGGCAGCGCCCGCGAGTACTGCGAGGTGATCATGTTCAGCGCGGTCTTCGACGACGGGTACGGCAACCCGAGCAGAGTGGACTCCACGCGCGACGGGTCCGACGTGCGCGCCAGCGAGCCCATTCCGCTCGACACCATCACGATGCGAGCCTGAGTGGCGGCACGCAGCAGCGGAAGGAACGCATTGGTCACCTCGACCGGTCCGAACACATTGGTCTCGAAGACCTCACGGAAGTCGCTCGCGGCGGTATCTGGTGGCAAGTTCCTGGCGCCACCGACGCCCGCATTGTTGATCAGCACGTCCAGTCGGTCGGTATGTCGCCGGACCGCTTCCACGGCCCCGGCAACCGATTCGACCGACGTGACGTCGAGCTGGACGAATTCGACGTCCAACCCGGCCTCGACCAATTCGGCCGCCGCCACCGTGCCGCGCTCGGCGTCACGAGCGCCGAGAAAGACCCGCCAGCCCAGTTCGGCGAGCCTGCGAACTGTCTCTCGGCCCAATCCTTTGTTCGCCCCGGTGACCAGGGCAGTTGTTCCGTTCGCGATCGTGTCCATGAATCCGAGCTTCGGCCGCAAATGCCGCTCCCACCAGGACCGGTAACTCCTGGGACCTCCGGTACCACCCGGACCAACCGCGTTTGCGGCATCATCGACGGTATGGATCGCACCGAACTTGCCGAACTGCTGCGGCAGGCCCGCTCGCGCGTTCGACCCCGCGATGTCGGCCTGCCCGCTGGCTCGCGCAGGCAGGTTCCCGGGCTGCGCCGCGAAGAGGTCGCGCAATTGGCGGGCGTCAGCGTCGACTATGTCGTCCGACTCGAACAGGGCCGGGGTCCGCACCCTTCGACAGCAGTCCTGGCGGCCCTGGCACGTGCGCTGCGGCTCAATGACGAGGATCGCGATCTGCTGTTCCAGTTCGCCGGAATCGCGGCCCCGCAGGCGGGCCGCATCGATATGGTGGTCCGCCCGAGCGTGTTACGACTGCTGGATCGGCTCGCGGACCTGCCCGCACTGGTCATGTCCGCGAAAGGTGATGTGCTGGCCTGGAATCCGATGGCGGCCGCATTGCTCGGCGACTTCTCGGCCTGGCCACCCGCACAGCGCAACATCATCTGGCAGCAGTTCCTCGGCACCGGTCCACGCCGCGTCGCGATATCCCCCGCCGAGGCCGCCAATGTCGCGGCCTTCTCGGTGGGCAGCCTGCGCAGCGCGAAGGCCCGCTACCCCGCCGACCCCGATCTGCTCCGGCTGATCAGCGAATTGCGTACCCACAGTCCGCGATTCGAACAGTTGTGGAACGAGCGCCCATCCGAGCAGCGGCGCAGCGCGACCAAATCGATTGATCACCCCGAGTTCGGCCCGCTGCTTCTGGACTGCGACAGCCTGTTCGCACCCGACACCGACCAGGCCGTAGTCGTCTACTCCGCGACCCCCGATACACCGGCCGCAGCCGCTCTCGAACTACTACGTGTCACCGGTACGCAGCAGTTCACTGAGCGGCCCTCGCGAACTTCGCCGTCCCTTCGCGGGTGAGCCAGGTTTCGAAGGTCATGAGGTCGGGGTGCAGCTTTCGCAGGGCCGGAACGTCGGCCTGCCAGCCGCCCTTGTCGTTGGCGACGAAGTAGCACGCGATCGCGTCGGGGTCCACTGCTGACGGCGTCAGCCTTTGCGGCCTTGGGCTTCCGCCGGCCGCCGCGCGTGGCGGCGGTCTCCACGATGACCTCGCGGCAGTCGACCGCGTCCAGTGCGTCGAGTTGGAGCTGGTGATCCTGCGATCGTCGATCGCCATCTGGATCCGCCGACGAGGCTGCCACCGAATGCTCGAGTCACATTATGCAGCAGCGTATCCGGTGAATTCATGCGCGGTCACCGTGACCATGCGGCCACCCATTGCTTTCACCGCCGAGCGAAAGCTGGGCCTACCACTTGGCGGCAACGGCATCGACCAGGCAGTCGAACCATCTCTGACGTCGATCGCGTGCACGGTGGTGCCGTCGGTCAGGATGAGGTGGCTTGCGTCGGTTATGCCGTCGTAGCGTGACGTGTTCCCAAACGGCGTCGGCTGCTGCCAGATTCGGTGTCCGTCAATGAGATCGAGGCCGGCCAGCTCTGATCCATCGAGCGATCGGACGATCACAGTATTACCCACTACTCCCTCTATCGCGCTCGTGCGTCCGGTGTACTCGTCGATGCCGATCTGCGCATTGGTCCAGAGGACTCGGCCCGTCGTTCGCTCGTAGGCACTCTCGCCGGTGAGGATCGGCGGCGGCGTCGCGGTCGCAGTCGGGTACCACTCGAGGAGGAAGGTGGCGTTGCTGACCTCGGTGATCGGGTGGCCATTGCGATCGAGAAGCGTGACTCTTCCCATGCTCCCGCCGCGTTCGATCGCCTGCGAACCGACAATGCCGCCGTCGAACGTGTAGGCAACGGGTCCAGCAAACAGCGGGTCGCCGGTGCGCAGATCGTAGACGCGAACGCCATGGTCGTGCCCGTCCAGGAAGTAGTCCCGCGCGAGCACGTCGATCCTGGGAGTGACCGGGTCGCCGGGAACAGGTGTCGGATACGTCCGACGCCAGGTCGCGTCGATATCGGAAACGGTCCCTCGAGTGACGACGGCGGTCATCCAGTCCGCGGTTCGGCCGGTCACCGAAACGACGCCGTCGCGCACCGTCACGTCCATGACCTCGAAGTCTGTCGTGTGGTCCCCGAGTACCGCGCCTGTCGCAGCCTCGATGATCAACACTCGACCTGGAGATGCCGTGTCTGGGAAAGTCACCACCTGACTGGGGATGTCTCAGATGGTGACGTCGCAGTCGATCTCGATCATGACCGGGACGACGTAACGGCCCAAGCGGGTGGTGGCCATCAGGAACCCTCCTTCGAGGTGACACGCTGCCGCGGCCGACACCGCGGCGGCTGCGGTGATGTCGCCGGCGAGTTTGCTGTATCAGTAGCCAGCCCTCGCCATTGGTTCGCGGTGGCGACGAATCGCCCGACGGCGTTGCGGCCCTTACGCAGAACGTGTGCCACGAATGCCCGCAGCGGCCGGCGAGTCAGATGAAACCATTGACACGCAAAATGAATAGTGGTTCAGTCATGAACATATATTCATTGATGGAGGTGTCATGTCCCGCAGCAGTGAGCACAACAGACCTGGATCGCCAAGCCCTCGGGTCGCTGCACGGATCGCGGATTCGCGACGGCGAATTCTCGAGGCTGCGCGCGTCGTGGTAGCCGAGCAAGGGTTCGCTGCCGCTCAGGTGGCCGTGGTGGCGTCGGTTGCCGATGTGGCCACGGGCTCGGTGTACAGGCATTTTCCTTCGAAGTCGTCACTGTTCGCCGAGATGCTCCGAGGTGTCTGCGAGCGTGAGCTCGAGGTGTTACGAGCTATCGCCGATGAGCCGGAACGCACCGCTCTTCAGCGGATCGGTGATGCGGTGGCAACCTTCGTCGATCGTGCACTGCGTGGCGAAGGACTGGCATACGCCGTGATCGTTGAACCGATGGATACCGACATCGATCAAGTCCGGCTAAAGGCACGAGCCGATCTTGCCGCAGCTATGTCCGACCTCATCGAAGAAGGAATCGCTGCCGGTGAATTCGCCGAGCAGGACGCGAAGCTCCGGGGCGCAGCGATCGTCGGCGCGTTCCTCGAAGCCGTTGTGGCACCGCTGGCGTGCCGATCTGAAGCCCCCATAGATCACAACTCCATCGCCGTAGAGATCGCCCAGTTTTGCCAGGGCGCGGTGAGCGCCGCACATATCTCGGACGCCACTCCCCTGATATCGAGCCGCGCCTCGGCGCAGCTGACCGGTACTGAATTCAAGGAGGAAACCGCATGAACATCACTACAAGCCCGACCGATGAAGCCACGGGCTTCATCGACGACGACTTCACTGAGCAGCGTCCGCTACCGGCCAACCTCGTTCCCGACTTGAACGGAGTCAACGCCTTCACCACCGACAAGGTCGCCTCGGCAGTTATCGCCAAGTACGCGCCGTGGTCACAGGAGAACGCGAGCCGTCTAGGAGACAAGGTCTGGGCCCCACATACTCTGCAGATTGCCCGAGACGCCCAGCGATTCACCCCGGAACTGCGAACTCTCGACCGAGTGGGCAATCGCCTCGACATGGTCGAATTCCATCCCGCCTACCACGACTTGATGTCAATGGCATTCGAAGCGGGCGTTCACGCTCTCGCCTGGTCGAGCACCGAGCATGGATCGCACACCGCGCGCGCAGTCCAGTCCTACCTGTGGAATCAAGTAGACGGGAGCACCGCGTGCCCGACCGGTATGGCCTACGCGTCTTACCCAATGCTGCGTGACACGCCGGAACTAGGTCCGTGGGCCGAGCAGATCGTCAAACATCGCTACGACGGTGCGTTTGCGCCTATCGAAACCAAAAGCGGCGGAAGCGGTATCGCGTATGCAATGACCGAGAAGCAAGGTGGATCGGACCTTCGTGCCAATATCACCGTGGCACGTCCGGTCGGGAAACGCGGTCCGGGCGAGGCGTACATCGTCAACGGTCACAAGTGGTTCTGTTCGGCACCGATGAGCGATGGATACTTCACCGTCGCCCAGACGAAGGGCGGGGTCTCGTGCCTGTTCGTTCCCCGCTGGCTCCCGGACGGGACCCGCAACAACATCCAGATCAACCGTCTCAAAGACAAGCTCGGCAACAGAGCCAACGCCTCGTCCGAGATCGAGTACCACGACGCATACGCGTATCTCGTAGGCGAGGAAGGGCGTGGCGTGCGCACCATTCTCACCTCAGCCGAATACACGCGGTCAGACTTCGCGATCGGATCCGCCGGCCTCATGCGCGCGGCCTTGTCGCAGGCGCTCCACTATAACGACTACCGCAGCGCCTTCGGTCTCAAGCTCTCCCAACTACCCATCCAGGCACCGGTATTGGCAGATCTTGCGCTGGAATGGGCCGGTGCGGCGCACCTCGGTTTCCGGGTCGCACGCGCTGAGGACAACCACAACGACGTCTCGGAAGCGTTGGTGGCACGACTACTTACCCCTGTGGCGAAGTTCTGGAACTGCCGCCGCGTGCCCACAGTCGTCGAAGAGGCGATGCAGGCAATCGGCGGAAACGCGTACATCGAGGAACACCCCATGCCCCGCTACTACCGCGAGGCGCCGCTCAACGCGATCTGGGAAGGCACCTCGAACATGATGGTCATGGACGTCTCGCGAGTTTTGGTTCGCGAGCCTAAGGCCATCGAGCCCATTCTCGACGAAATCCGTCCCGCTGCCGCCGACAACGCAGCGCTCGCGCAGGCAGTCGACGACATCGAAGAACTGATCAAGACACCGGAAGCCACCGCGCGTCACCTCGTCACCAAAATCTCCCTGTCCGTACAGGCCGCACTATTGCTCGAACACGCCCCGACCACAGTGGCCGAAGCATTCATCTCCACCCGACTGGGCACCGGCTGGGGGCCAGGTTTCGGCACGATCCAAAATGTCGACTTCGAGGCGATCATCGACTTCGCGCGACTTTCCTGACCCGACCTCACTCCCGCAATGGAGGACTTAGATGTTCGTACCTTTGACCACCCAAGACTTTCTGTATCGCGGGAGCTTGGTCTACACGGAGCGGCTGGGCCTGGCGGACGAGTCCTCTTCCGGCAGTGCCCAAGCCTCTCTCGGTCACCTCTCCTACGGTGAACTCGGGCAGCGTGTAGCTGCTTTGGCGTCGTCACTGGAGCAAGAAGGCATAGAGCCGGGTGATCGAGTCGCCATCGTCTCGCACAACTCTGCTCGCCTGCTCGAAATGCTGTACGCGGTCACGATGTCCGGGCGAGTCGCCGTCCCCGTTAATTTCCGTCTCCATCCTGACGAGATCCGCTATATCGTCGACAACAGCGGTGCACAGACCTTAGTGCTCGATCCCGAACTTGCCGACAGTCTCAGCGACGTACATTGCAAGCGTCGCATGATATTCGGCGACCAATACGAGACGGAGTGGATCGCTGCTGGTGATCCCACATTCGAGTGGCCGGACATCGAAGAAACGGCACCCGCGTCGATCAACTATACAAGCGGTACCACAGCAAACCCGAAAGGTGTTGTGCTGACTCATCGCAACCTGTGGATCAACGCAGTAATGATGTCGCTGCATTACGGCCTCAGTGAACGAGACGTCTACCTACACACCCTTCCCTCCTTCCACGTCAATGGGTGGGGAATGCCGTTCGCCTGCGCCGGACTGGGCATCCCGCAGGTCCTGCTCCGTAAAGTCGACGGCTGCGAGATCTTGAGGCGGGTTGCCGAGTACGGAGTGACGGTCATGTGCGCGGCTCCAGCCGTCGTTGCATCGGTTCTGGATGCCGCACAACAGTGGGAGGGCGAGATTCCCGGCCGTGGACAGGTTCGGGTTATCTGCGGTGGGGCTCCCCCTCCTACCCGACTAGTCGAACGGATGAACACCGAACTCGGCTGGGAATTCGGTCAGATCTACGGTATGACGGAGTCCTCACCGCTGCTGGTATCGAACAGCGTTCGTGTCGAGGACGCCGCGCTCTCAATTACGGAACGTGCAGCGAAACTTGTTGCAGGGCAAGGGCACCCGGTACTCGGGGTGCGATTGCGTGAATCACGTGGCGAGATACTCGCGCGCGGCAACGGGATCATGACGGAGTACTGGGAGAATCCCAAGGCGAGCGCTCTTGCCATACAAGACGGTTGGCTACATACCGGAGATGGCGGAACGGTAGGACCGGACGGCCGTGTAACCATCAGTGACCGGAAGAAGGACGTCATCATCACCGGCGGTGAGAACGTCTCGTCCATCGAGGTCGAAGATGCGCTCTACCAACACCCTGCTGTCGCTGACGTTGCCGTCATCGGCGTGCCCTCTACCAAGTGGGGAGAAACCATCAAAGCACTCGTTGTGCTTGCAGACGGCGTGGCCGGGGTCGACGGGGAGGAACTGATCGCTCACTGCAAATCACGCCTCGCCAGCTACAAAGCGCCAACCTCCGTCGAATTCCTGGAGTCACTGCCTAGAACAGCCACCGGAAAGATCCAGAAATTCCGCCTTAGAGCGCCGTACTGGGAAGGCGTCTCTCACGATGCGCCAACCTCCGCCGTCGGGAATTCTTGACGTCCAGATGGACCATGTGGCCGGGCCACCGGGCATGGATCGCGCCGGGCTTGCGGCTGTTATGCCCGGCCGATCGGTCGGGTCTGGCATCGCTCGATCAATCGTCGTGTGCCCTCGATCGACAACGGGGCGTTGCGGTGAGTCATCTATCGTTCCCTGACGTTGTGTCATCGGAGGGCGCGGTGGACTTCCGGCGGGCCGCTCGTCGCCGCGCCGCGTCATGCGCCTCGCGAAGGAGGCTGACCGCCAGCGCGTGAGTTTGCGCGTCCGGGTTGATGATCGAGATCCAGCCCTGCCTGCGATATACGGGATGAGGGAGAACGGCGTCGACCGTGGTGAAGTCGACCGCCACCGAACTGGCCCGCGGATCCTCACCGACGAGTTCGGCGAAGGCGCTCCTGCCGACATGGATGTTCAGCCGCCAACGGTCGGGACGATCGAGGTCACACGAACTGTCATCGGGGTAGTTCTTTGTCACGACGGTGGCGTACGGCTGCTCACGGTGCGGCACCTGGCCATCGGGCGCGTAGTAGAAGAAGTGGTCTCCCCAGGCGATCTTCGGGAACGGGCCGCCAGCGGCCGGAGCAAGCTCGAGCACCCCGTCGAACCCTCGGATCGTCTCGAGAATCTGTTCCATACTCATGGTTCAAGCGTGAACTTAAAGTGCTTATGGAGGGTTGAGTCATGGTCGAGAACACCTGGCGGCGGAGTTGCTGACCGTCACTGCGGTGGCGGCAGCAACCGGCTACTCGGCCCAGCAGATCCGTGACCTGGAGAGGCTCGGTGTTATCCCAGCTGCAATCCGAGCGGGTAACGGATACCGGCAGTTCTCCGCAGACCACGTCCGCGACCTTCACGCCTACCGCGGTCTCACCTACGCCGTGGGACCGGTCGAGGCTCGTCGCGCGATGCGCACGATCCGCTCGCTGCCGCCCGACCAGGCCGCAGCCCTGGTGTGTTCCTTTCACACACGGCTCAACCAGGAACGAGAACAGGCGCTGGCTGCCCGTGCGGCGTTGAAGGCTATACATGATGAAGCGACAACCGACGCCGACCCCGTTGAAGCAGACTCGATGACCATCACCGAACTATCAAGGGCGCTCGGGCTGCGCGCGTCAACACTCCGCTTCTGGGAGCAGGTAGGTCTGGTAGCACCCGAACGGATCATCACCCGAGCGGGATCAGCCCGGCGCTACCACCTTGCAGCGATCCGAGACGCTCGCATCACGACGGCCCTGCGAGCCGCCGGCTACCGCATCACCGACGTCAAGCAGGCCATCACGGCGATCCGGGACCTCCACGACGTGAGTCACTCGCTCGAGGCACTCGGTGGGCGCCTGAACACCATCGCTCAACGACAACTTGCCCTCCTTCACGCAGCAGCGACACTGTCCGAGATCATCCAACCAACCTCGCAAACCTGAAACACCGCACCAGCGGTCGGCTTCGCATGGCCCGAGGCGCCGTCAGCAACGTCCTGGCCCGCAACAGCTAACTCTCCCCCACCAGGGCACGCAGACGCGCGATCTCCTCGGCCATTTCCTTGTTGCGGACCTGGAGTTCTTCGATCTCGTCAGCGCGGGCGGCGCGGGCCAACCGAAGCGACTCTCGCATCCGCTCGGCGCTGTATTTCGTCGGAATGTTCCTGCTGCAATTCAAATTGAAGGCTTCGACGTGGATGACGAACGCCCGTTCACACGCGACGTCCATGACGCCGCCGGGCACCGTCAGCAGCCGTTGGATGAGTTCCGGGTTGTCCGTGCGTTCTACTATCTCGGCGCGCCCGTAGATCTTGATCCGCGCGCGCGTCGGGTAGTCGATGAAAAACAGTGCGACCCTGTCGTTCGCGTCGAGGTTGCCAGTGGTGACGAATTGCTTGTTGCCGGGGAAATCTGCCAGCGCGATAGTCGAGGGATCCAGCACGTGCACGAATCCCGTTGGGCCACCACGGTGTTGAAGGGGGCCTGCCGGGATACGAGCGAAAGGGGCAATGAGTCTCCCGAATCTGCTGGGTGGGGCGGATATGCTCCGAGGTTGTCAGTCAGTGGGGTGGTGAGTTCGGTGTGGCAAAACCCGCGTGAGATCGGATTGCGCGTGCTGGATAGGCTGCGCTGCGTTACGTCGGTTTCTTGCTCGGGGTCTGGGTTGTGACGGCGATCGATCGCACTGCGTATCCGCGGTTCAAGAGAGTGGTTCCCGCGCGGGAGTTGGTGGAGGCGTTCACGCCGACGGTCGCCGAGGGCGTGTGGGCTCGGGAGAAGACGCAGAGCGATCAGCATCTGCTGGCGTTGGTGGTGTGGCTGAAGTCGTATCAGCGGCTGGGGTATTTCCCGAAGCTGGACGAGGTTCCCGCGGTGGTGGTCGAGCACGTGCGTGGTTTGCTGGGTCTGTCCGATGAGGTGAGGGCCGAGCATGACGCGGACCGGACCGCGAAGTGGCATCGTGGGCTGGTCCGGGCGTTGGTGGGTGTGAAGTACGACGCGGGCAAGGCCCGTGTGATCGCGGAGGAGGCGATCGGCAGGGCGGTCACGATGAAGGACAACCCGGCTGATTTGATCAACGTGGCTTTGGAGGAGTTGGTGCGGGCGCGGTGCGAGTTGCCCGGGTTCTCCACGCTGGACCGGTTGGTCGCGGCGATCCGAGCGGAGACGAACACCGCGTTGTATGCGTTGGTCGCGGCCCGGATCGACCTGGCTGCCAAGGCCCGGCTGACGCGGCTGTTGTGGCGGGACCCGACATCGGGGCGCAGTGAGTTCGACCGGTTGAAGACACCGGCGAAGGCGGCAACGCTGGGCAAGTTCAAGCTGCGTCTGGCCCACCTGCAGGCGCTCGACGAGCTCGGCGTGACCGAGCAGTGGCTCGACGGCATCCCTGTGACGAAGATCGCGCATTTCGCTGGTGAGGCCCGGGTGACCGACGTGGGCGACATGCGGGACATCGGTGACGCGAAGCGGTGGACGTTGCTGGCGAGCCTGATCCATGAGTGCCGCACCTGCGCTCGGGACGAGGTCGCGACGATGTTCTGCAAGCGGATGGCCGTGATCCATAAGAAGGGCAAGGAGCGGCTGGAGCAGCTGCGTGAGCAGCACCGCGCCGAGACCGAGCGACTGATCGATGTGTTCGGCGACGTGTTGGCCGGCGCTCGGGAGGCCACTGCCCTGGCCGGAGACGACGCGGCACCGGCTGCGGTGGTGGCCGAGCGGGCCGGGCAGCTGCTTTTGAAGACCCTGGCGGCCGCGGGCGGGGTGGAGCAGTTGTCGGTGGCGCATGAGGTGGTGTCGGCGCACCACGGCAACAACTACCTGCCGTTGCTGGAGAAGTTCTACAAGAGCCATCGCTCGGCGCTGTTCACTCTGCTCGACACCCTGGAGCTGGAGGCGACCAGCGCGGATCACAGTGTGCTGGACGCGGTGGAGTTCCTGCGCGCGATCCGGGGCCGCACCGGCGAGTACGTCCCGCAGAAGGTGACCGTCGGGCACGGCGCCAACGCGGTGACCGTGGCGATCGACATCGACTTCGTCACCGAGGCGTGGCGCAAGATCCTGCTGGTGCGCGACCGGCCGGGCAAGCTGGTGCGCCGCCACCTGGAGGTGTGCGTGTTCTCCTACCTCGCCTCCGAGCTGCGCTCCGGGGACATCGCTGTGGTCGGCGCCGACAGCTACGCCAATCTGCACGCTCAGCTGATGTCGTGGGACGAGTGCGTGCCGCTGGCCGAGCAGTTCTGCGGTCAGGCCGGGATCCCGTCGGACCCGAAGGAGCTCACGGCGCACTACCGGGCGGCCTTGGGCGACATCGCCGCGGTGGTGGACGCCGGGTTTCCGCACAACACCGACCTGTCCTTCGCCGATGGGCGGCCGGTCCTGCGTCGCCGCAAGGGCGCCGACCGGCGGCCGTCGGCGCTCGCGCTGGAGGAGGCGATCCACCAGCGGCTCCCGGAGCGTGGGCTGTTGGACATCCTGGCTCGCACCGCGCACCTGGTCGGCTGGCCGCGGCACTTCGGGCCGGCGTCGGGGTCGGACCCGAAGATCCGCGACGCGATGGCCCGCTACGTCCTCACCGTGTTCGCCAACGGCACGTTGCTCGGCCCGGCGCAGGTGGCGCGACACATGCGGGACCATGTGTCGGCGCATGAGTTGTCGATCGCGGCGAACAAGCACACCACCTGCGCCAAGATCGACGCCGCGTCCACCGACGTCATCAACGAGTTCGCGAAGCTCGACGTCGCCGGAATGTGGGGCGACGGCCGTGTGGTCGCGGTGGACGGCACGCAGGTGGACACGTGGGAGAACAACATCCTCGCCGAGTCCCACATCCGCTATGGCGGGTACGGCGGGATCGCCTACCGGCACATCTCCGACACCTACATCGCGCTGTTCTCCCATTTCATCCCGTGCGGGGTGTGGGAGGCCGTCTACATCATCGAAGGGTTGCTGCGCAACGACTCCGACATCCAGCCCGACACCATCCACGCCGACACCCAAGGCCAGTCGCTGCCGGTATTCGGCCTGGCCGCACTGCTCGGATTCGACCTACTCCCGCGCATCCGCAACTGGGCCGACCTGAACTTCTACCGGCCCAGCGCGGACACGCGCTTCGAGCACATCGACTCGCTGTTCGGCGACAACGTGATCGACTGGGGCCTGATCGAGACGCACTGGAGCGACCTGCTGCGCACCGCGATCTCGATCAGCGAGGGCCGCCTGTCGTCGGTGACGCTGCTGCGGCGGCTGGGCAACAACTCCCGCAAGAACCGGCTCTATCGGGCGTTCCGTGAGCTGGGACGGGTGATCCGCACGATCACGCTGCTGCGGTTCCTCGCCGACGCGCAGCTGCGGGAGCAGATCACCGCGATCACCAACAAGGCAGAGGCGTTCCACGGCTTCTCCGCGTGGCTGCGCTTCGGCGGTGAGGCGATCGGCCGCAACGACCCGGACTACCAGGAGAAGATCATCAAGTTCAACGAGCTGCTCGCGAACTGCGTGATCTACTCCAACGCCTGCGACATCACCGCCGCAGCGAACGCGCTGGCCTCCGACGGGCACCCGATCGACACCGATGATCTGGCCACGATCTCCCCGTACATCACCCACACCATCCGCCGGTTCGGCGACTGGGTGCTGGATCTGTCCCCACCGGACGCGGTGCCGGTCACCACACTCGACCTGGTGCCGGGGGCGCTGTTCCCTGGCGACATCACCTCATGAGGGTGGGTTGGCGGGTTGGTGCCTTGGACGGCTAGCTGCCTACGCTGGCAACCGTGAGTGTCGACGGGACCCCGAAGCAACGTTTCCTGGTGTGCCACGACTACGGGATGGGTGGTCTCTGGTGGTGGGTTCATGCGCGTTCAGCCCGTGAGATTGTTGAGACCTTCGCCGAGACCTGGGTCATCGAGGAACCGCAGCAACTGGTGGATGCCCAGGAATGGGACTTGGACGAGGTCGATATCGACAATCCCGCCGACTCGGCGCTGTACGAACTTCGCGCTCAGCGACTCGCCCAGAGAAACCGGACGGGTTTCGGGGTGCTGGCGGACTGGGAGTTGCTGTACACGCGCGAGCGCGGGGACGGCGACGACGGCGTTCCAGCCGCCGATTACCTTACCGAGATCACCAACGGTTACCGCACCCGTCAGGTCGAAGTGCGTGGTACCGGTGAAGCGGTCCGGACCGGCCTCGACGACTTTCCTCTCAATCCGCCGATCGACTTGTGGAATCCAGATCTGGCTGACCAGCAGATCACAGCGGAGGAGTTCGAAAAAGCATGGGACAGCGCGGTTCCTGCACAGGAGGACTGGTACAGCTGAGGGCCACGGTCAGCGCCAGGGTTGAACACGATCCTGGTATCGAGAGGCCCACACGCGAGTTCAGACGTCAGTCGAGGCGCAGACCGAACTCATTCACCAGCGCCAGCGCCTGCTCGTCGGTGGCCAACACGTAGTAGTTGATCCCCGGCTCATCGAGCTCGACCGACCGGAACGCCCTGTGATCATCCGCACCGGGCGGACTGAGAGTATGAATGTTGCCCAGGATACCCATGAAGTCGAAATAGCCGTCGAAATCGTGTTGCAGTGACCACTCCACAACAGAGCCGTTGCATACGAACCGAAGAATCTCCCCACCGTCCGGATCGCTGCTCAGTTCGACATCGTCGACGACGACGGCACCACCGGTGCAAGCTGCCGCGGCGCTCAACAGGCCCTGGTAACTGCCCTCCAGATCGTCGACTTTGTCGCTGTGCACCCCGATCGCCACCCCGAAACATTCCAGTGCATCGGACAAATCTTCGCCGTCCAGCTCGTCGTCTAGCCCGTCGTCATCCAGCCCGTCGATGTCGCGTAGCACCCTGTGCGCGGTATCGGTCGAGATCATGCCAAGCGAAATCAACCGCTCGGCCAAGGTGTTGTATGTCGCCTTGCGCTCTGTCGTCACCGCCGAATCCTGACAGCGTCAATGCGGCGACCGCAAGCCGTGACCACAACGTGGCGACCGACAGGATAGGTCTGCTGAGCAACCATGACGGCACTGCTTGCGCCGACCTCCACGCGCATCCTTGTCCTTACACCCCTGCAGATCACTCGCGTCATCACCGCAACTTCCCACACGACATTGCGGTAATCGGCGCGACAGCCCGGCCGGGGTGGACCGGGTGATCGTCCCGATATCGGTCGAATCCGGGACGACCGCCGGGCGGTCGCGAAAGCCCAAGCCGGGCCGTCCTGAAACACGTCCCGCAACCGGGTGTTCGACATTGAGTTCCGGGACAGTTTGCGGGACGATCCGGGGATGGCGCGCACCAACACCGTCCGGATCGGCTACGCCAGGGTGTCCGGACGATCACAGGATCACCAGCTCCAACTCGACGCACTGGACGCGGCCGACTGCCGCGAGGTCATCGTGGAGACCGCCAGCACCCGCGGCGACCGGCCCAAGTTGCGCACGACACTGGCCATGCTCAAACCCGGCGACACACTCGTGATCTACAAGCCGGACCGGGTCGCGCGCTCGATGAAGGAACTCCTCGTCCTGCTCGAGGACCAACTGCACGCCCGCGAGGTCAACCTGCACATCCTCACCGGCATCTGCGCCGGCCTGCACAAACCCAACGGCCAAACCATGGCCGACAAGATGCTGTTCATGGTCGCGGCCATGGCCGCCGAGATGGAACGCGAACTGATCCGCGAGCGCACCCTCGACGGCCTCGCCGCCGCCGAAGCCCAAGGCCGCAAAGGCGGACGCCCTCCAGCAGTGGACCCCGACACCCTCGCCGTCGCCATCGACCGCCGCAAACGCGGAGAGTCGGTCACCGCCATCGCCAAACACCTGAAGATCGGCCGCTCCACCCTCTACCGCGCCCTGGAGCCTCACCTCACTGAAGCGCCCACCGCATAACGCGGTCACCGACATTCAGCTCACTGGCCAGACACTGCAACACGCCGCGGCAGGATTTGGCCCGTACCCCGGCTGGCCCCATATACCGCCCTTCGCCGACAACGACGCCTGACAGCCCTAATCAGCAAACCCGCGGCACCGAGCCAGACCTTCCTCGCAGCGCTGACCGGCAGCGTTACGGGCATTGCCCCTTTCGCTCGTATCCCGGCGGCACCCCTTGAACATAGGGCCATCCCGAGGGCGTGACCGTGGCGATGAAGAACGAGTCCGTCTCCCGGATGAGCGCAGCCGCCCGCATATCGAGCTCCTCGGTAGGCCCGATGTCGTCACCTTCCGCCGCGTGACGCGCATACCAGCTGATACTGCCCGCCGCCTGCTGCCGCTCGGCGACAGCAGCGGTGTAGGCGATCGCCCCATATCGAGTCGGCGAGCTCATCGCATGCCCGCCGACGCGTCGATCGGCCGATTCGCGAAAAGTTCCCTCAGCACCAGAGCCATGAGCACTCCTGGTCGTTCGGATTTCCTGACGTCCTCGGACTGTCCTAACTCGCGCAAACCCCCATCCGGTCAGGCAGCACCCGGCCACTCAGGCCAGCCGTCCTCGTCGACCTCGCACAAAGAGCCATCGGTGAACTGGACCAGCGCTCGCCCGCAGCGCCGAGCCGATCCCAGCTTTCGCGGCGTGTCCTCATGAAAGTCCGCGAGCAACGCCTCCACCGACGGCGCGACCTCCTTCGGGCCGGACGGGACCACCTCGGACATCGTCAGGTCCCCGACGAAGCTGGAAAGTCCGAAACATCCAGCAGCGCAACCCAATAGTCCTCGCGCAACGCGTCCCATAAATCCAGATGCCCGGGGGAATGCCTCCCGCGCGGCCGCCAGATCAGGCGGAGCCGCATCATCGAACAATACCAAACCCGGCGAAGCCGCAGGCAGTAGTTCTCGACCAGGCCATCGATAGGCTGGCCTCGCGTCGGACCGATTCTGAATGCGCAGAATATGCGCCCCACTGCGCAGCAGCCGCCAGATCGCAACCTTGCGGCCATCAGGAGATTCCGTGGTACGCAACCGATCTCGACGCATTACTGTGCCTCCAGGTTGGTACGTCCGATGCCGGAGGGCTCGACACCCCGGCACCGGAACGATTCGGGGGCGGGGTTATCCGCCCACTCACGGATCGAAACGGCGAAGCGTTCGACCACATCTACGGGTGCCCCTATAGCGGCATTTGGCGGACCGATAAACGGGACTCGTTGCGGCAGTTGCGGATTCAGCATGGCGGCATCTCATCAGAGAACGAGGACTGGTAATCGAGGTGTCCAAGCAGACCATCGGCAGGGTGGAAGACGGACAGCCCGCAAGATTCAGTACGGCGCAGTACCGCGACCTATTGGATTTCTACGGGGCCGATGACGACGTCCGCGATGAGGTGTTGGGACTACTCAAAGAGGTCAAGGCGGCCAAAGGGGATCCAGCCGGTGGATGGTGGCGGGCCTATGCCGATCTGGCGAACGCACATTTCGATCACTTCATGAACCTTGAACAGGCATGCGATCGAATGACAACCTTCCAGCTCACACTATTGCCCGGCTTGCTTCAAACCCCGTCATACCGCCGGTGGATCGAGGCAACGACCAACCCTGCTATGTCTGCGGTCGAAGTCGAACGGCGTTTGGAATTGACCGCGCGTCGACAGCGCAGGCTGACCGATGACCCTGGCTTCTCCCTGGATGTGCTGCTGTCCGAGTCAGCTTTGAGACACCGGATCGGCGGACAGACCGTCATGGCCGAGCAGTTACTCCACCTTGTGGACGTGGGGAAACTCCCGAACGTGTCCATAAGGGCGATTCCATTCGCCGCTGGCGGGCACCCGGGCCTAGTGGTGCAAAGCTTCACCATGTTCGAGTTCCCACCGCTGAGCGCAGGCCGGTTAGCCGAGCCGCCCGTGGTGTTCGTCGAAGGCTTCACGGGGGCGTTGTTCCTGGAAGAGGATACGGCGATCGGACGCCATCGAGCGACGGTAACCGATCTCCGCCAGGTAGCGTTGACTGAGGACCGCACCAAGCGACTGGTGCGGCAGATTGCAGAGGAGTATGGCGCGTGACCAGGGATTTATCCGATGCCAACTGGTACAAGAGTAGCTACAGCCAGTCCGGCGGGGACTGTGTCGAAGTTGCACATCTCGATGGCGGCATGGTCGGAGTGCGGGACTCCAAGAATGCAAGCGGACCAGCACTCACCTTCACCCCGGCGGCATGGGATACGTTCACCGCGCGCGTCGACAACGGCGAGTTCACCCGACCCTAGACTGCGAGCCGTCACCGAAACTCTCAGTTAGACTGAGGGTTTCGTCATTTCGGCACTCTTGTGTCAGCCGAATGGTCTGGAGCGCCGGGAAACTGGCGCAGCAGTTGCAGAGGAGCGCAGCACTAACCGAAGCTCGGTGCCCGGCAGGTGCAGTTGACGCATCAGGGGTACAGGGAGACCGATGCCGACGGCAAACGCTGCTATAGCGCCGCCGAGTTCGGCGTCACCCGCCCCAGCATCTCTCGCCACCTCGGCACAGGCGCATCACCAATGCCACGGTCACGGACCAGGTTCGCGATCACCGAAGACCCGCCGATGTCACGGCTACCGAAGAAGATTATGCCCCCGTAATTTCGTTCGGGATCGAATGCCCACTTGGGGTCATGGCACAGATAGTCCCAGAGCGTTTCCAGATCCGACATCGTCTGGTCGGTGTTCACCCCACGATCGCGCAGTCCCTGGAGCCATTCGATGTAAGCGGCTTCGTTGCGGCCTCCATGTACCTGATCATCGCGGATCAGTGCACGACCGGCGGTACTGATCGGTATCGCACGGGTGCGGTCATGGTTGAGCAGCCCTCTGGCAGAAGCTCGGATGTCGTCCACCAGCTCGTGTTGCCGCCTGTTGACATTCGACATACCCCTGGTCAACGCGCGCGCTATCCGCTCGGCCCCCTCGCGTGCAACTTCTTCTGCCCCCGGCACCTGGCAACCCCGCCTCGGCTCATCGACCCTTTCAACCACGATCCGCGCCGAATGCTGCTGGTGCGACACCGGCGACCACTACCCTAACGGTGCCGTCCTGAACTGGTCGGCGAGCATTCGACCTGATCCATCTGTTGACGAGGCCCGAAGGGATTCGTGTGTCCAGATCCAAAGCGCAGCAACGGTTTCCCGAGATCGATCCCTATGATCGCGGGCTACTCGAGGTCGCCGACGGCAACCGGATCTACTGGGAGACCAGTGGGAACCCGCACGGCCGGCCCGCGCTGGTTGTGCACGGCGGTCCGGGTAGCGGGGGCAGGCGAGGTGCCCGCACACTCTTCGATCCGGATGCGTTCCGGATCGTCTTGTTCGACCAGCGCGGATGCGGGGAGTGAGGTTCCCCCTGGGTAGTGGACACCGATTTAGCAGGATTGCGGTCCTGCTGGTAAGGATGTCCTATGCCTCCTCGCAAGCGCCGGTCGTATACGACCGAGTACAAGGTCGAGGCTGCGCATCGTGTGATCGATTCCGGTCGCACGATCGCCGAAGTCGCTCGGGAACTGGCTATCGACGCCGGGATGCTGAGCACTTGGGTCAAAGACGAGCGGCGCAGGAACACCGCCGCCGAGGTCCACGGCGAGAAACCTCTGGATGCCGCGGAGCGAGCCGAATTGCTGCGGCTGCGAAGGCAAGTCAGCGAGCTGGAGAAGGACAACGCTTTCCTCTCAAAAGCTTCGGCGTACTTTGCCGCGATGCAGAAGAACCGGCCCGGTTCGAACTGATGGTGAAGTACGCCGCCCCCGACGCACACACCATCGCCGCCACCGCCGGCACGACCGCCACGGCGCAACGGTTCGGCGTGCGGCGCATGGCACGGCTGCTGGAGGTATCGGCCTCGGGCTACTACCAGTACGTGAAGCGCAGGGCGGCAATGGTTTTGACGCCCTCTCAGCAGCGCCGCGCGGATTTGACGGTGAAGATCCTGGACGTGCACACCGAATCGGACGGCACCTACGGGTCTCCGCGGATCACCGACGAACTGCGCGAGCGCGGCGAGACGGTGAACTACAAGACCGTTGCCAAGATCATGGCCGGGATCGGGATCGAGGGCATCAGCCCGCGCACGTTCAAAGTCCGCACCACCGTGGTGGATCCGGCCGCGTCGTTCCCGCCGGACCTGGTGTCGCGCGTGTTCGATCAGGGCCGCCCCGATGCCGTGTGGACCACCGACTTCACGTACCTGAGCTGCGGTGAGGGCGACATGTATTTATGCGCCATCCGCGACGGGCACACCCGCCGGGTACTCGGCCACGCTGTCACCGACCACATCGGCTCGGACGTGGTCGAGGCCGCGATCGAGCAGGCTGTGGCCGTGCGCGGCGGCCGGGTACGCGGCACGATCCTGCATTCGGATCGCGGTGGGGAGTTCACCGCGGGCCTGACCGCGCGGGCCTGCGCCCGGCACGGTCTGCTCCGGTCGATGGGCGCGACCGGCATATGTTGGGACAACAGCCCGTCCGAATCGCTGTGGTCTACACTGAAACACGAATTCTATTACCGCCGTACCTTCGCGGGTAAGTCCGAACTCGTTGTCGCAGTTGATAATTGGATCGACTGGTACAACACTACCCGCAGACACTCCGCGATCGGCGGCATCAGCCCCGTCCGCTACGAGCAGTCCCTCACGACAGTCGCGGCAAACGCCGCGTAACCAACTGTCCACCATCCGGGGGGAACCTCAGAGAGCGTGCCGCATGCCGCGGACCACGCCGTCGACCTGGCACACAATACGACCGAGCATTTACTCGCCGACATGGAACGGCTGCGCGAGCACCTCGGCATCGACCGCTGGCTGCTCTACGGCGGCTCATGGGGTTCCACGCTGATACTCGCCTACGCCGAACGCCACCCCGCCCATGTGTCAGGGATTGTGCTGGTCGGCGTAACTATGACTCGGCCACAAGAGATCGACTGGCTCTATCGCGGCCTGCGCTTGTTGCTCCCGGTGGAGTGGGAGCAGTTCCGCGCCGGGGTGCCCGCTGGTGACCGGGACGGGGACCTGGTCCAGGCCTACCGGCAGCTCATGGAACACCCCGACCCGGTGGTGCGCGAATCGGCCGCGCGGGAGTGGTGCGCGTGGGAGGACGCGGTGATCGCGCACGAAACCCTCGGCAGCCCAGGTCAATACAGCGCCAAACCGGACGCGGCGAGGCTTGCGCTCGTGCGAATCTGCGCCCACTACTTCGCGCATGCCGCGTGGCTCTCCGATGGGCAGTTGCTGCGGGACGCGCACCTGCTCGCGGGGATCCCCGGCGTCCTCATCCACGGTCGCCTCGATCTATCCGCCCCACTGCGCACAGCATGGGAACTCGCCCAAGCCTGGCCCGAAGCCGAACTCCGGATCATCGACGACTCCGGGCATACCGGTAGCCCGGCAATGGGCGCCGAGATCCTCGACGCCATCGCCCGATTCGCCGATGTATCCCCATAGCGGTTGGCAGACAGTCGTCCGCCGTAGATCAGCGGAAACGTTCATGGATATCGCGGGCATATCCGGCGTTGCCGGATTGGGTCGCCAATGCCCGCTCGACGGCCGCATTCATCCCCAGATCGAGGACGATGTCCCTCATGCCCGGCATGCACCGAAACGAGCAGCGGTTGTTCGATCGTCAACCACCGACCCGTCCCACGTTCTACTTCCGCGACACCGTCGCGCACCTGCTGCCAGAACTCCTCGGCAAGCACCCCGTCGCACGCGCGGAATTCCGCCCACCCGCGCTCAGCCGTCGCTGTCGACGTTCCGGGGGTCGACGGTTAGCGCGGCGCTCGAGTAACTAGGAATGGCGGCGACATGGAGCCATCCGGAGCGATCGAGGCCATCGCGCCTACGTTACCGCGACGACCGGTATACATGAGGTCTTTGGCGGCCCAGATGTCTCCGGTGAAACCGTTGCCGTGCATGTATCTGGCGAGTAGCCAGTGCGCATCTCCGCCCTTAGCTGCGGGGCTGCACGATACCTGCAGCAACGGGCTGCCCGGATGCCGCTGACGGGCCCCCTGGAAGAATTTGTTCTCCATGGCGAGGCGGCCGGCAACAATCCCGTCGACGTCGACAAGGTCGTACTCCTGAGTCTGAAGATTCTTGACCTTGATCCTGTACCCGGTCCCAGTGGTATGTGCATTCAGGACAATCGGCTCGGCGTCACCCCACGGAGCTGGCTCGGGTGGGGTATTGCTCCGGGGCGCAGCGCGCCGCTTTCGAGTCGCCACGTCCGAGACTGCCCAGACCGGGTAGTACTCCCGGTTGGCTGAGGTGTGCCGCCAGCGCCCCCATTGCTGAATCGCTGTGATGTCACCCCGCTTGCTGGGGAATGACACCCCGATCAGCTTCCCGTCGTGCGATCGCACCGGAACGGCCCGCACCTGCGCGAAGGTGAACTCAACGTAATGCTTGTTTCGATCTAGGCCGTACAGCGGAATTACTGGCGCGTCGCCGACCCCTTCCGCAAGGGTATCCGCTGGAGTGTCCCAGGCACGGCGTGCCGCAACCCCGCCGGCGGTATCACCGCCCACCAGCCGACGGGCGGACTCGCCGGCCTCCCACCCGGTGCTGCGAACGAAACTGCTGACCTCGTTCATCGCATCGTCGACGGCATTGCCGATTCGTCTCGTGGCATGCCCGAGTAGTACAGGCAACGAATCCGACACGGTCCCCCCAGTGTTCATGACACAGCTACGACGTTCCTGGGCTATCTCAGAGTGACACCTGCCCGGCGGCAACACTAGCTTTGGGGCGAGTGTTCGGGCTCCCCAAGAGTGGCATACATCGCTGTATCCCGTTCGGCCCCACGGCCATTGAGGATCAGATCGATTAACGGCGAGGTCGCCGGCATTCCCGGCGCCGAAGTGCCCAGTGGCGCTGGCGATAACGGCATAGAGACCTGCCGTGTGGATGGTGGCCGCGAACCTGCATCGCTGGGGTGACTCGCGCGCTGCACGTCGAACCGGAGCATTTGAACGGCACCTCCTACTGCGACGTGATCGAGGCCCAAGGGCCACTGAAGGGCCTTACCGAGGTCGAGGAAGGGGCAGCGACGTCTCCCCCGGCGTCCAGCCCGGAATGAGCACGGTGTCCGCGGACGCGAGCGCCGAAAGACCTCGCGACACAGACATTGCGTACCCGGCTGAAGTCGGCACCGGGCCGGGTGTCTCCGTACACACCTCGAACTCGTAGTGGCGTTATGCCGCCTTGTACCTGCGCAGATACTCCCCCGTCAGTGATGTCGGATGTTCGAGCAGATCGGCGGGGGTTCCGGTGTAGACGATTTTGCCGCCGTCCTTGCCGCCGTCGGGGCCCAGGTCGATCACCCAATCGGAGTGGGCGACCACGTCGAGGTTGTGTTCGATGACGATGACCGTGTTTCCTCGATCGACCAGGCCGTCCATCAACGCCAGCAAGGTATCCACATCCGACATGTGCAAGCCGGTGGTCGGTTCGTCGAGGACGTAGACGCTACCGGTGTTCTGGAGTTGGGTGGCGAGTTTGATGCGCTGACGTTCACCGCCGGACAAAGTACTCATAGCCTGCCCCAAACTCAGATAGTCCAGGCCGACTTCGTTCATTGTGCGTAACTTGGCATTCAGCGCCTTCTCGGGAAAGAAGTCCAATGCTTTTTCCGCCGACATCTCGAGTACGTCGGCAATTGATTTGCCGCGCAAGGTCAATGTCAGCACTTCGTCGGAGAATCGTCGACCGTCACAGGCATCGCAATGGGTGGTGACCGGGTCCATGTAGGCGATTTCGGTGATGATCACGCCGCGACCCTCGCATTGTTTGCAGGCGCCCACCGAGTTGAAGCTGAACAGACCGGGCGATTCACCCGTCGCCTTGGCGAACAGTTTGCGGATGGGATCCATCAGGCCGAGATAGGTGGCGGGTGTCGAGCGGGATGATGCCGCGATGGCGGACTGATCGACGAAGATCGCCTCAGGATGCTCGCGCACGAACACATCCCGAATGAGGCTGCTCTTGCCGGAGCCGGCGACGCCGGTGATCGAGGTCAAGATGCCGGTCGGGATTCCCACTGTCACGTCTTTCAGGTTGTGCACATTTGCATGCTCTATCAGTAACTCGCCGTGCGACTTCCGGAAGGCGTCCTTGACGGTGAACGGTCGCCGCAGCCCGGCGCCGGTCGGAGTGTCGGCGGCACACAGGTCGGCGAAGCTGCCCTCGAAAACCACGTTCCCACCGTGCAGACCTGCCCGCGGCCCGACATCGACGATGTGGTCGGCGATCTGGATGACATCGGGATCATGCTCGACGACAAGCACCGTATTGCCCTTGTCCCGCAGTTCCTTCAGCAGGTTGTTCAACCGGCCCACATCGCGGGGATGCAACCCGACGCTCGGCTCATCGAAGATGTAGGTCATACCGATCAGCGTGCTGGCCAGATGCTTGATCATCTTCAGGCGCTGGCCTTCGCCGCCGGACAGACTCGAGGTCGCACGGTCCAGGCTCAGGTAACCGAGACCGATGTCGGCAACGCGCGCCAAGGCCGTTCGAATGGCCGCTGTCAGCCCGAGCGCGGCGGGATCGGTGATTTCATCGAGCACTTGCATGAGATCGGTGATCTGCAACTGTGACCAGTCGGCGATATTGCGGCCATCGATCTTCGTCATGAGGGCTGCCGAATTCAGCCGTGCCCCTTCGCAAGTCGGGCACACGCCCTCGGTAAGGAATTTCCGCATCTGCTCGCGGGTCTTCTCGCTCAGCGTGGAGGTATCGCGCTGCAGCCTGGTACGGGTGAATTTGGTCGCGACGCCTTCGTAGTTGGCCTTCCACGTGCCCTTGTTGAAGGTCAGTTCCACCTTGCCGCCGCTGCCGTAGAGCAGATCCTGGAATTCCTCGTCGGAGTAATCGGCCAGTTTCTTGTCCGGATCGAAGCGACCCGAATTGCCATACAGCTGCCAGTCGCCGCTGCCGACCGCGTAGCCGGGCAAGAGGATCGCGCCCTCGTTGAGCGATTTGCCACGGTCGACCAGCCGATCGGGATCGGCACGCACCGTCTGGCCGAGTCCGTCGCAATCGGGGCACATGCCTTGGGGCACGTTGAACGAATAGTTGTAAACGAATCCGGCCGAGGGCGAACCGAATCGGGCGAACATGGCCCGCACCATCGAGTAGATGTCGGTCATCGTCCCGACCGTGGAGCGCGGCCCGCCACCTACCGGCTGCTGGTCGACGATCACCGGTGCGGTCAGGTTCTCGATCGCCTCGGCGTGCGGCCGCTCGTAGCGCGGCAGGAAGTTCAGGATGAAGGCCGGAAAGGTGGCATAGAGCTGCCGCTGGGACTCCACGGCGATGGTGTCGAACACGATCGATGATTTCCCGGAACCGGAGACACCCGTGAAGACAGTGATTTTGTTCTTCGGGATATCGAGCGACACATTGCCCAGATTGTGCTCGCTGGCTCCGAGCACTCGGATGACATCGGTGGGTATGACCGAATCGGCAGAAGACATGCCTCCGATCATGTCATCAGACACCGATGAAATGCGCAGTACAAAGTGATGCATCTCACATAAATTGCAGGAGAACATAATTGGGCGAAACTGGCCACCAGTATGGTCGACGAGGTGAGTCGTGACCCGTACTGGAACCACAACACGCACTACCACCGCTGGCTGCTCGGGCAGGTTCCGCCAACCGCGAAGACCGCCCTCGACATCGGGTGCGGCGACGGCCTTCTCGCCAACAAACTGGGGCGACACTGTCCGTCGGTATTGGGCATCGACATCGACGAAGCCGTCCTCACCAAGACCACCGCCAGCTCGAACGTCCGCTTCGAGAAGACCGACTTTCGCTCTCTAACAGGCACTTTCGATTTCGTGACAGCCGTGGCGAGTATGCATCACGTGCCATTACGCGAAGGGATGGAGGCGGTGCACCGACTGGTCGCCCCTGGCGGCACCCTGGTAATCGTCGGCCTCTGGAAGATGAGTGCGCGCGCCGATACCTCATACCTGCTTGCGCTACCGGCGATCCGGGCCGTCGACGCCTGCCATCCCGCCCCCAGCGATCCGGCGCCGATGCGCGATGCCGAGGACAACCTCGCCCAGATCCGTGCCAGCGCCGCCGACATTCTGCCCGGCGCGCGTATCCGCCGTCGCTTGATGTGGCGCTACACGCTGCGGTGGCGGAAGCCGTTCTAGCGCAGCAGATCGATCACCGGCGCGAAGTTCTCGACGTTTTCTTCGAGCAGGACTTTCATTTCTCCGGCCCACCGCCGCGTGCGGGTGTGGGCAACATTCGTCTCGGAGCAGACGTCCGCTACCGGTGCAGCGGAGTCAGGCTGACGAATGCCGCTGTCGGCGCGCACTGTCGGCGTCTGTGTTCACCTGAGCGGGCAGTCTTGCCGCCAGTCCGGACTCAGACATCCGGCGACTACCCCCCGGAACGAATGATCTGTTCGATATTGCGCTCAGCCAGCGCGCTGATCGTCAACGCCGGGTTCACTGTTCCGGTGCTGCCGGGCACTGCCGCCCCGTCCATCACGTACAGGCCTCGATAGCCGAGCACCCGCCCGTGCTCGTCTGTTGCGCGTCCGATCACTGCGCCGCCCAACGGATGTGCGGTGAATGAGGCGTTCCCAATCATGACCGGTGGGGCGATAGTCAGGCAGTGACAAGACGCCTTCTCGTTGACTTCCCGCGCACGGGCGAGGTAGCCGGCAGCTCCGTTGTCCGGCCACTGCAGATCCACCTGCCCATTACTCGGGTTGTAGACGAACCGGCCGCGGGTGTCATCGAGCACAATGCCCAGCGATGCGAGAATGCCGATGTCGTATTGCGTCGCGCCGGGGACATACCAGTTCTCCAGTGACACAGGTACGCCCGCTTCGTCCAGAATCCGGCTCGCGGACGGCGTGCCCTGCGTGCCCAGGTCGAGCGAGCTGAGCGGCCGCGCCAAGCCGACATCACCGTTGCTGCCCCAGCCTTCGCCGATCTCCTCGTTCAGATTCGGTAGCGCGCCGGTCGCCCGCGCGCGCACCAGCAGCTCGGAGGTACCGATGGAGCCCGCACCGAGGAATAGCTGATCGCAGGTCAGCGTCCGGATACGGAGCACCTCGCCGGTAGGCGCGAGTTTGGTCACGGTGACGGTATAACGACCTGACACTCCCGGTTCCTTCGCGATGGCGTCCACGCGGTGGCCGGGGTAGATCTCGGCACGGCCGGTGTCCTCGGCATAGCGCAGGTAGTTCTGGTTCAGATCGAACTTCGCGCCGTTGGAATTGCCGAGGTTCGAACACCCGACCGTCGCAGACGACCTCGATCGTCCGGCCAGCTCGTCGCGGATGACGTCCCAATTCCAAATGCCGTCGATGCGCTGCGGCGCATAGTCGGCCACGCGGACCTGATCGTCCCAGGCCCGCGAGTGCGCGAACGCGCGAGAGTGGTAGACGTCCTCCGGCATCGGGCTCAGCCGCAACGCCTTTCGGACCTGGGGGTAGTAGACATCGTGCATCTCGTGGTAGTCCACCACGCCGCGGAACACATGGTCGAAGAACCGCTGCTCCGGCTCGATCATCACCCCGGTGAACACCACCGAACCACCGCCCACACACGCACCGCGCCATACGTCGAGGCCCGGATAACTGGAAACGTCGAGGACCCCGCCGAACGGATCGAAACGTACGGTGATCCCGGTCATGCCGGTAAAGGTGGTGCGATGCCAGAAGCCGCGACCATCCGGAATCGTGTCGGCGGTGAAAATGTCGCGCCACGGAGCATTCGGCCAGCGCGACCCGCGCTCGAGCACCGCGACCTGGGTCCCGGACTGCGCCAGGCGCAGCGCGGTGATCGATGCCCCGAACCCCGATCCGATGACGATCGCGGGCACATGGTCGGCCGGATCTGGCAGCGGCGCGAAGATCTCCGGCACCAGCGTGCGGTACGTCGAGGATTGCGGGCTCAGGTCGTAGTCTTCGGCCCACGCCGGAGTGGTCTTCGGAAGGGTGCCTCCACCCGCGAGACCCAGCACCGCAGCGGCCAGGCCGGCGCCCTTGACGAAATTGCGCCGGTCAATGGCGCCCTTGACCTGACCTGAACGCCGCTCCATCACATCCCATCCCTCATGGTGAACGTTCGAAAGAAACTCGATTACGCTCGGGCAGGTTGTCGGGATATAGCGATGATCGTTGTCGTGTGTATCGACGGTGGTTGCTGATCCAGGTAGAAGACCACCCTACCTGCGTGGCCGTACCACGAGGCGGGATCGGTGCATTCGACCACCGTGACGACCGTGCGCAGCGCCGTCCGGCCCGAGGTCACCACCATCGCCGACTGAGGGCGGCCGAGAATTTGCCGAGAACATCTCTCGCGTTCCGCAGTGGGTTGCATGTTTGCGCTACCGGCGATCCGGGATGTGGCGCTACACGCTGCGGTGGCGGAAGCCGTTCTAGCGCAGCAGATCGATCACCGGCGCGAAATTCTCCATGCTGTCCTCGAGCACGGTGATATAGCTGATCCCATACCGCTCGCGGCGATCACGCAGCCGCTGCGCCATCTCCTCCGGGGTTCCGATCAGCAGAGTCGGCAATTCCTCGGGAGTATCGGCGACCTCCGGTGGCAGCGCCGGGCCGAAGACCTCCAGGACTGCCGCGCGGTCCTGCGGTGGAACGACCCGTTGGATATGGATATTCAGTTCCACCTGATCGGCGCGCGCACCGAGCAATCCTCGCACGTATCCGACACGTTCCGCCATTTCCTCTAGCCCCGCCATCTGTAGTGACGCGCCGTCGCGAGCGGCGGCAGCGCCGGTGAAACCGATGATGTCGGCATGATCGGCGGCAACCCGCAGCAGCCGATCGCCCCAACCGGCGAGCAGCAGCGGTGGCCCGGATGGTTGCGCGGGTCGCGGCTGATACTCCGGGTCCGCGAAGAGCCGACGTAGCGTTTTCACCGTGTTTTCCAGGTGCTCGACGCGTTTGCGGCCACTCTCGAAAGGAATTCCCGCCGCATCGAATTCGGCCTTCACATAACCGGCTCCGAGCCCGATCTCCACGCGGCCGTCGGTGAACTGATCGGCACCCGCGATATCGCGCGCCAACAGCAGCGGGTTATAGAATGGCGCGTTCAGCACAAAAGTATTCAGTCGGACCCGCTCGGTCGCCTCGGCCCCGAGAATGATCGCCGGAAACGGCGCGGGCAACCCGAGATGATCGGCGACACCGATCACGTCGTATCCGAATGCCTCTGCCCTGCGGCACTTTTCGACCCAATTGGCCCTCGAGTCGGGTACCACCATATTGACACCGAACCGGAAAGGTCGCTGCTCAGTCACCGCACCTGTCTACCGAATCGGGCTCGGTTGTGCCAGCACAGCCGCTCGGTCGCGGCGCCACCGATGAAATGCGATCGAACGCCGCATCAAATGGGTGGTATTCCGCGACCCGGACGGCAATACTTTCAGCGTCTTCGCGCCCCGTCCACCGGCACAGCGCGCTCACGCAATGCGCAACTGCGATGCAAGCTGCCCTACAGTAAAGGACGAATACCCGCTGTCCCCGCCCTGCATTTCCCGCACCTGATCCGAGAGGGAAGAGGATGACCGCACAGCAGCTCGACCCCGTGGTTCAAGAGTTCGTCGACGCGCTCAACGCCAACGATCAAGACCGGTTCTTCGGTGTCCTCACCGACGGTGTATCCATGTCCGACGACAGCGTCGAACGAAATGTCGCACAGTGGACCAACTCCGAGATCTTCGGCAGCAATGGACGGCTGGATGTCGAGTCGATCGGCGACAGTGGCACCGAGCTGGTCGCCAATTACACCAACACCAGGTGGGGTTCCATGCGCACCACGTGGCGGTTCACCGTCAGCGACGGAAAGGTCAGCCGCTTCGAAACCGGTCAAGCCTGATCATGCTTGCCAGACCACGTCGATCTTGACAGGCTGAGGCCGTGTTTGTCGCGCCACCCTATGGCACGGGTTCCCTTGCCGATCTGTTTCCATCCCTGCTCGCCGGATTCGGCGTGCCCGGCGAGTCGGACCGTCTCGGCCTCGGCCTGCGCGCCGACCGTATCTGCGTGCTGCTCATCGATGGTCTCGGCGCGCTGTCGCTCGCGGCGAATCCCGACGCGGCGCCATTCCTGTCCAGCCTCGCACCCGGCGAGCTGGCGGCAGGCTTTCCGAGCACCACCGCGACCAGCCTGAGCTCGCTCGGCGTCGGCGTACCGCCCGGCGAGCACGGCATCGTCGGGTATCTGATCAATGTGCCAGGACACGACCGGTTGGTGAACTCGCTGCGCTGGCGACTACACGGCGAGGGACCGAAGACCGATCTGCTTCGCGAGCTCGTCCCCGAGCAATTCCAGCCCACCACAACGGTATTCGAACGCGCCGCCGCCCACGGCATCGCCGTCACGCAGGTTGCGCCGCATTATCAGGCGGATTCCGGCCTGACCCGAGCGGTGCTACGCGGCTGCGAGTTCCGCGCCGAGGTTTCCTTCGGTGACCTCGTAGCAGGCATCGGCGAGGCGCTGCGAAGGGGCAGCCACTCGCTGGTGTATGCCTATCACGGCGACCTCGACACCACCGGCCATGTACGCGGACCTTCCTCCGACGCATGGCTTTTGGAGTTGGCGCACGTCGACCGGCTCGCCGCCGCTGTCGCCGAACAGCTGCCGCCCGGTGGTGCGCTGATCGTCACCGCCGACCACGGCATGGTCGAACTCGACGACCATATCGATTTCGACAACACCCCGCAGTTGAGCGACGGGGTCGCCCACCTCGGTGGCGAGCCGCGCGCCCGCCACGTATACACCGTCGACGGCGCGGGCACCGATGTCGCCGCCGCCTGGCAAGAGTTTCTCGGCCCCGATTTCGCGGTGCTGTCCCGCACTGAGGTCATCGGTCGCGGCTGGTTCGGGCCCGTCGTTGCCCCGCGAGTCGCCGAGCGTATCGGCGATCTGGTCGTCGTCGCCCGCGGCGGGCGCGGCGTCGTGCGTACCGGGGTCGAGCCGATGCAATCGATGATGATCGGTCACCACGGTTCACTCACGCCTGCGGAGCTGAACGTTCCGCTGCGCATCGCCCTGCACTGATTCTCCACAAACTGGCTCTACGCTGGTGACGATCGTCGCGAGTTCCCGCTCGCCGTACTCGCCAGGAGGAACACATGAACGCCACGCTGACACGGACCGGCCTCGGGGTCGCGGCGGTCACGTTACTGCTGGCGGGCTGCAGCGATGTCGAGCGCGCCCTCAACCAGGGCGGCGACACTCCGTGCAGCGAGTACGTCAAACAGGATCAGGACACCAAACGCGTGACGATCACGAAGTTCGTCAAGCAGCAGACCAAGGACGATCACGAACCCGCCGGCACAACCGTCGACGCCACCATGGTTTCGGTAGGTTTGCTGTGCGGTGTTCAGCTCAACGCCGACACCCCGATCAAAAATGCCGACGTGGCAGGACTTTTCATCAAAAAGTGACCGTGACTCACTCGGATAACAGCACCGAGTCGGCCGACAGGTACGTTGTCTGACATGACCGACTCCCCGCAGCATTCCGCTGACCGCGTCGCTCGGCGAGTTCCGAAGCCGCTCACGCAAGGCGTTGTGGCGGTACTGGTTTCGGTCGCATCGATGCTCGGCATCCCCGGTGGGCTCGCGCGGGCCGATGGTCTCGAAAACCCGCCGGCCGGGCTCGAGTTCTACACACCGTCCGACGATCTCGTACCGGGAACGCACGGTTCGGTCATCTGGGAGCGTCCGTTGACCGGGGCACCGGTGCTGCCCGGGGCACGAAACAGTCTGGTGCTCTACCGATCGGTCGATTCACAGGGACGTCCCGTCGCGGTGTCGGGGACGGTCGCGGTGCCCGAGGGCGAGGCACCGCCGGATGGCTGGCCGCTGATCTCCTGGGCACACGGGACGACCGGCCTTGCCGATGACTGCGCACCGTCGCGCGATACCGGCCCCGAATACTCCGCGCATGATTACACCGCACTCGTCCGCGACATTCAGGCGCGGTGGATCGCTGCGGGATACGCGGTCGTTCAGACTGACTATCAGGGGCTTGGGACGCCTGGGCCGCACGGATATTTGATCGGTGAGGCCGAACAGCGCGCGGTCGCGGATATCGCTCTCGCGGCCCGGCGAATCGAACCCGCGATCGGTCGCCGCTGGCTTGCCATGGGGCACTCGCAAGGCGGGCAGGCCGCGATTTTCGCCGACGCGCGGGCACCGCAGTGGGCGCCCGATATGGAACTCGTCGGTTCCGTTGCACTCGCACCGGCTTCGCATACTGGAGTCGGCATCCAAGCCATGGCTCTTGCGGCCGGTGCCGGTGTCACGCCGTTGCTCGGTAGCATTTCCGCGACCACCACTTCGTTTCTCCCGCTACTGATTCGTGGCGCTCAGACTGTCGCTGATATCGACCCGGCCCGATTCCTCGCTCCGCCCGCCCTTGCCCTACTGCCCCAGGCCGACGAGAACTGCATCGCTGAACTGCGCGCGCCGAACTCGTGGGGCGGGCTCGGGGCCGATCAGGTATTCGCCGCGCACGGGGACGCGTTCGCGCTGACCCGCGTGCTCGACGAAAACGATCCACGTCATCTTCGATTCGGCCCGCCGCTGCTGGTTCAGCAGGGCCGCAAGGACACCACGGTACAACCGCTGTCGACCGACGCGATGGTAGCGCAGTTGCGTGGCACCGGAGCACCCGTGGACTACCGCAACTACCCGGACGCGGATCACCGCTCCGTAATCGAGGCCGCGTTCACTGACAGCCTCGCCTGGGTGGACGCTCGATTCGGCCGCACATCACGGTGAGACCCCGCCCGAGCCGTTGTGAATCGTGGGCGGCTTTCACCGCTCGGTGTCGCAGGTACATGATTGAATCCGTTCATGACGAGCGCTGAGCTATTGGTCGACGCATTCGGCCGTATCCAGGAGAACGTGCACGCGGCCGTCGCGGACCTCACTCCGGACGAACTCGCCGCACGCATCGAGCCGGACGCCAATTCCATTGCCTGGCTGATCTGGCATCTGACCCGGGTTCAGGACGACCACATCGCGGAGGTCGCCGGTCTGGAGCAGGTATGGACGAGCGCGGATTGGGCACAGCGATTCGGATTGCCGTTCGACGATGCGGCAACCGGATACGCCGACCGTCCCGAGGATGTCGCCCAGCTCGGCGGGATCTCAGCGGAGCTGCTGTTGGGCTACTACGATGCGGTGCACGCGCGGACGATCGGCTATGTCGGTACACTCACCGACTCGGACCTGCCCCGGATCGTCGACACCCGCTGGAACCCACCGGTGACATTGGGGGTCCGTCTTATCAGCGTTATCGACGACGACATCCAGCACTCGGGCCAAGCCTCGTATGTCCGTGGCATATTGCTACGTCGCAGATAGACAGAGGGCCCTCATCCCGGGCTTCCGGGGATCGTCCTAGCGGCCGGGCAGGAATCGGAGGCTACGCGCCAGCGTCATCAGCAGCCGCTGCCATTTGTCCTGCGAAATCAGCGCGGGCGCGTCCAGGTTCAGCAAGCGGGTGACGACCACCGTCTGTGGTTCGGTGAACTTCAGCAGTCCATCCGGACCGTGCCTGCGCCCGACTCCCGACGTGCCCATGCCGCCCATCGGCGCCGCGGTACTGCCCCAGGCGGGTGCGTAGCCTTCATCGACGCACACGGTGCCGGCGTGCAGTTGCTGCGCGATTCGCTCGCCTTCACTCGCACTAGCGGCCCAGACACTCGCATTGAGGCCGTATTCAGTGTCGTTGGCCAGGGTGATGGCCTCCTCCACCGTGTCGACCGGGTAGATCGAAACCAGCGGGCCGAAGGTTTCGTCGCGACCGCACTCCATCTCGTCGGTCACATCGGTCAGCACGGTCGGCTCGAAGAACAGTGGGCCCAGATCCGGGCGTGGCTTGCCGCCCGCGAGCACCTTCGCGCCCTTGGAGGTCGCGTCGGCGACGTGTTTGGTCACCGTTTCCAGCTGCGCCTCGGAGATGAGGCTGCCGATGTCGGTCGAATAGTCGTAGGCGATACCGAGTTTCGCCGCCGCGACGGCCGCGACGAACTTGTCGGTGAACTCCGCTACCACGGACCTCTCCACATACAGCCGTTCGATCGAAATGCACAGCTGCCCCGCGTTGGAGAAGCATGCTCGGACCGCCGCCTTCGCGACCTTGTCCAGGTTGGCGCCTTTGGTGACGATCATGGGGTTCTTGCCGCCGAGTTCCGCGGAGAAGCCGATCAGCCTGCGCCCACATTGCTGGGCCAGTGCGCGGCCGGTGGCCGAGGAGCCGGTGAACATCAGGTAGTCGCAGGCGTCGACGATGGCGGTGCCGACGACCGTGCCCGGTCCGGGCAGCACCGCGAGCAGATCCCGGGGCAGCCCGGCCTGGTACAGCAACTCGGCATTGGCCAACGCGGAGAACGGAGTTTGGCTGTCGGGCTTGACGACCACGGCGTTACCGGCGAGCAGCGCGGGGATCGAATCACCGATCGACAGCAGCGCCGGATAATTCCACGGCGCGATGACGCCGACCACGCCCTTGGGCTGGGTGCGCACCGATGTACGATTCAGCACCGGGAACGCGCCGGGCACCGTATGCGGTTCGAGCAGACCCGGTGCCGCCTTCGCGAAGTATCGCACCGCGAACATCAGGCCCATGATTTCTTCCTGGGCCGCCCACCGCGCCTTGCCGGTTTCAGCCTGGATGACATCCATCAGAAACTCGCGCTGCGCTATGACCAGCGCCCGGTAACGCTCCAGTACGGCGGCGCGTTCCTTGGCCGAGCGCGCGGCCCAGCGCGCCTGCGCGGCCTCGGCGCGACCGAACGCCGCGGTCACGTCCTCGACGGTGCCCACCGGTACCGTGCCGAGCGGCTGACCGGTGAAAGTCTCGGTGATCGTCTTGGTCGCACGCGCGTCGGGGGTATCGATCGCTGCGAGTGCGCTCAGGCGAGCGAAAACTTCGGCTTCCGGCGCGGGCATCGTTGCCTCCTACTTTTGAGTAACCGCGAGATACACACAATCTACGCTGCCACGCTGCGCCCCCGCACCCGACCGAGATCGCGGCGTCTCTAGATATCGCTGGAACGACTCAATCCCACCAACCCCGTGCGGCTCAGCCGGGTCGTCGCCGTCGTCCAAACCTACGGTCCGGACCGGGGACTTGCCCTGCTCGACCGAGCCAACCGCCTCCGCTAGCTGGAGCGATACGTCAGCAGCCTTGGCGCCCACCCGAATTCGTCCACCAGCAAAAGATTACGCCGACGTCAACTCGAGTCCCGTTCAGTGGGACTCACACCGCGAACTGGACGGCATGTCGTTTATGTTGTGCCGATGTTCAGAGCGAGGCTCGGTGTCCGAACACGGATACTGGCGATTGCGCTCGTCCCGAGTCTGACTCTGCTCGTGGTCGGCGTGGGTACGGCGGGATACCTGGTGGCGCAGGGAGGCAAAGCCCAAGATTGGGCGTCGCAGAATCAGCAGCTGATTCCCTCGGTAACAGAATTGCTCGCCGCCGTCCAGCAGGAACGCCAACTCACCATTGCCACACTCACCGGCGACGACTCGGCGCAACCCACACTCGGTACGGCCCGGACGCGGTTGGACAGCACATTGCGCGGACTGGTGGAGGCTTCCGCGGGTTTGCGTGAGGTCGACGATTCGCAGATCGGCGACGATGCCGCGAACTTCGTCACCCTCGGCACCCAGATGACCCAGGTGCGCACGGCAACCGACGCGGGCCAAATGCCCGTGCCCGATGCCTACATGTTCTACAACCGGCTGCTCGACGTCATCACCTACGGCACCGAGGTTGCCGAAAATACGGCGCCCGACGCCGAGATCGGCGGCCGCATCGCAGACGGTAAGCGGCTGTTCCTCGCGGCCGACGCAATGTCACGCAGCAACGCGCTCGGCAGCATGATCGCCACCGCCGAAGGACCCACGCCGATCCCGATGGAGGAATACCTCCGCCAGATCGGCTACTACCACACCGAAATCGCCAATCTGGCAACCGAACTCGATCAATCGCCACGCGAGCGTCTACAGGAGCTGACCGAAAGCCCGGCTTGGCAGCAGCTCACCGCCATGGAAAATGCGCTCGTCCAGCGCAATACGTTCAACACCACGAACTCCTCGAGCAATTCCAGCAGTTCCAACAGTTCCAGCAGCTCGAGTGGATCAGGATCCGGCACCAAGCAGGCGACCCCGCCCGAGTTGCCGTTGAACACAGCCGAATGGCACACCGCCGCTGCCGAGGTGAACAAGGCGCTCGTCGACGCCTGGATCGCGCAGAACAAATACGCACAGAATCTCGCCGAAGACAAGGCGGCCGACGCCGCATCCAGCTCCGCGTGGGCGGGCGGCGGTGTCGTCGCGGTCAGCGTGCTCGCGTTCCTCATCGCCGTGGCGCTGGCCAACCGCATCATCCGCAGACTCAAGCGGCTACGTGGGCAAACCCTCGCCCTCGCCGACGAACATCTGCCCGAGACAATGCGCAAACTCAGCGAAGGCGAAACCGTCGACCCGGCCGCCGAATCACCGAGCCTTGACTACGGTCGCGACGAAATCGGCCAGGTAGCAAAGGCATTCGAGCACGCGCATGCCGCAGCCGTCGCGGCGGCGGTGAACGAGGCACGGACCAGGCAGGGCGTCCGGGCCGTATTCCTCAATATCGCCCACCGCAGCCAGATCGTGGTGCACCGGCAACTCGAGATTCTCGATGAGGCCGAGGCCAGTCAGGAAGATCCGACCCTGCTCGACACTCTGTTCCGGCTCGACCACCTGGCCACCCGCGAACGGCGCAATGCCGAAAATCTGATCATTCTCGGCGGCGGCCGCCCCGGCAGGCAGTGGCGCAATCCGGTGCCGCTGATCGACGTGGTGCGCAGCGCGGTTGGTGAAACCCTCGACTACACCCGGGTCCGGGTCGCACGCCTGCCCGAGGCGCACGTACTGGGAACCGCCGTTGCCGACCTCATCCATCTGCTCGCGGAGCTGGTGGACAATGCGACCGCCTTCTCCCCGCCACAGTCGCGCGTCGAGCTGACCGGCAACGTCGTCGGCAAGGGCATCGTCGTCGAAATCAGCGATCAAGGCATGGGCATGCCGGACGCCGAAATCGCCCGGATGAACGAATTGCTGCACGCCCCACCCGATTTCGGTGTCGCCACACTGTCTGTCGATTCCCGGCTCGGACTGTTCGTCGTCGCGCAATTGGCCACCCGTCACGGTGTGTCGGTGCGGTTGGCGGAGTCCGATTATGGCGGGATCCGGGCCATTGTGCTGATTCCCTCGGCGGTGATCGCCAGCGAAACCCATACGACCGCACCGGGGCTCGACACCACCGATAGCGCGCGCCGACGGCGCCACCCGGTGCCCTTCGTCGAGGCGGCGTCGCTGTCGGATGTGCTGGCGCGCGGTGCGAGCGAGCCCGAATCCGCGGTGCTCACCGCCGAGTCGGAGACGCCACCGATCGAGGAACCGCCGCGGGCGATACCGGCACCAGGGCCACAGCCGAGCGCACCGGTGCAACGCACGGCCCCCGACGGCAGACCGGCGTTGCCGCGCAGGCATCGACAGGCCAGCATCGCACCGCAATTGGCGCGATCGGCACCCGCCGAACCCGCGCCGGGGTCGGCGTCAGAACGTCCACGCACCGCGGAACAGGCCCGAGATCTCATGTCCGCCATCGAAAACGGCACCCGGCAGGGACGCAGGGCTGTGCCCAATGATCAGGCACCTGCCACCACCCCCTCGGACGAACAGGAAGGCCACGGTGACTTCTTCCAACCTCGGTGATCTCAACTGGTTACTCGACGATCTCGTCGATCGGCTGGCCGGTGTGCGCTACGCGGTGGTGCTGTCCACCGATGGCCTGCTGCTCGGCCGCGGCTCCGCGATGACCCGTGAGGACGCCGAACATTTCGCCGCCATGTCGTCCACCTTGTACGGCTTGGCGCGCAGCGCGGGCAGTCGCTTCGATGGTGGTGGGGTCCGGCAGGCGGTGATCGAACTCGATCGTGCGGTCCTGTTCGTGACCTCAGCGGGCGACAATGCCTGTCTCGCACTGCAAGCCGCGGAATCGGCGAACCTCGGCATGGTCGCCTACGAAATGAACGTGACCGTCCAACGTGTCGGCACCTATCTATCCACCCCCGCTCGACTGCCATGACACGCCAGGGGGAGCCGTGGTTCGATGATGCGGCCGGCCCACTGGTCCGGCCCTACGCGGTGACCCGTGGCCGCACCATCGGCGCGGGGCATGATCTGGATATGCTTACGGTCGTTGTCACTGCCGATCGCGCGCCAACCCTGCGTCGTACCGAACCCGAATACTCGGCGATCGTCAGGCTGTGCCACCGCCCGTTGTCGGTCGCGGAAGTGGCGGCCACCGTGAAACTCCCTCTGGCAGTGACCAAGATTCTCGTCGGCGACCTGATCGGCGAGGGACATTTGATCTTCCGGGCTCCGGTACAGCCGGACGCAGGCCCCGGCGATCTCAACATATTGCGAGCGGTACTGGATGGCATCCGAAAACTCTGACCCGACCCCGCACGGCGGGAACTCCGCACCGCACCTCGCGGCCTCGGTCAAGATCCTCATCGCCGGCGGTTTCGGAGTCGGCAAGACCACTATGGTTACTGCGATCAGCGAGATCACTCCGCTGCGTACCGAGGAACTCATCACCGAGGTCAGCTCCGGCGTCGATGACCTATCCGGTGTCGAACAGAAGACCACGACCACCGTGGCGCTGGACTTCGGGCGCATCACCATCGATCGCGACCTGGTGCTCTACCTGTTCGGCACACCGGGGCAGGACCGATTCTGGTTCCTGTGGGATGAGCTCTCGCGCGGCGCGCTCGGCGCGGTTGTGCTAGCTGATACTCGGCGCTTGAGCAATTCCTTTGCCGCCGTGGACTTCTTCGAGCGCCGCGGACTGTCGTTCACCGTCGCGGTGAATTGTTTCGACGGCGCCCCGCTCTATACCGTCGACGAGGTCCGCGACGCTCTCGACCTCGACGACCATATCCCCGTACTGCTATGTGACGCGCGCAGCCGGGAGTCCTGCAAAGAGGTGCTGCTGAACCTCATGCAGCATCTCATCGAACGCGCGCACCAATCACCGGTCACCACCTGAACGTCGGGCCCGAGTACTGCGGCGCTGGGTACTGTTCGGCGGCGGGCGAGCGATTCGGCTGATCGCTCAGCGCAGCCTGCCGGCCGCGACGAGGTCATCGAACAACAGCTGATCGACCGGCGGCACCCGACCACGGTCGCGATAATCGAACCAGGCGACCTCTTCGATTTCACTGCTCGCCGCGATCGTGCCATCGAACTCGGCGGTGTAGCAGCTCATTCGCACCACCGCACCGCTGTAGGGTCCATGCAATGGCGCCTCGTAAGTGCCGACATGCACAACGGTCTCCGGGAGCAGCGCAACGGTGAGTTCCTCCTCGATCTCACGCACCAGTGTCTGCAGATCGGTCTCGGCCCCCTCCCGCTTACCACCCGGAATGTAAAAGATCCCCTTCCCACGAGGCCGCGCACACAGGATGCGACCGTCCTGGATCAACACCCACGCAACCGTATCGATCAGCTGCCCCACTCGCCCATCCACCACCGCCGCAGCCTAATACGAACCCCGCCTCCCGCCGGCCAGACACAGCAACTACCAATCCGCATCCCGATCTGAACCACAACAGTCGGTGCCGCCCCCACTGACGCACCCATTCGCCTCGACACCAGCTTCCGAGCCAACCCAGACCGACCGGGCCACCCAAACCCCGGGGTGCCGCACGTCCCTGCTTGCGTGCCCACTCGCCACGACAACAGTTTTCGAGCGTAGCGAGATCGAGCACTAGAGTTCGCGGCCGGCTCGCGTCCGAGGGGCAAATGCGATCCTGCGACGAAGTCGCGAGCATTTGCCCCTCGGACGCGAGCCAGAGGGGCCGCGAACACGCCGCGCCAGCGGCCAAAATTTCAGCCGAAGATCCGGCTGCGGTGGGTAGCCCGACCGCTATCTCGAGCATCCCGATCGTGGTCGCCGTGATGACGCCGAGCGACGCTATGTTTACCGCGCCTCTGGTGACTTGCGGGCGGTCAGCCTGCGCAGCGCCGCACGCAGACCGGCCGACTCGTCATCACTGATCCGGTCGACGAAGTGGCTGAGCACCAGATCTGAACGACCACCGGCGCAAAGCGCCTCGAGCATGAGCTGGGCACTGTGTTCCTCCCTGGTGAGCGTCGGCCAATATCGATACGCCTTGCCGGAACGCTCCCGCGCCAGCCAGCCCTTGCGATGCAAGTTGTCCATGGTCGACATGACTGTGGTGTAGGCGATATCGCGCTCGGCTGCCAATTCATCGAATACTTCGCGGACCGTTGTGGTCTCCTCGTCCCGATCCCAGATGCGATCCATGATGACCGACTCGAGGTCCCCGAATCCACGCACCGTTCCGACTCCCTCATCGCTTACTGGCCCTACTGTCGTCCCAGGGTACCGGGCGGCGCCGGTTCCTACGTAGGTAGGCCGTAGATTTTCGGCTCGCCGCACCTGTCGGACCCCTATGCGAACATATGTTCGTGTCCGACTCCTCGCCCGCCCGTCATTCCCGCAGGCCGCGGATTACCGCGCGGGCCGAAGCGTCGATCCTGCATGCCGATCTCGACTCGTTCTATGCCTCCGTCGAACAGCGTGACGAGCCGCGGTTGCGCGGCCGCCCGGTTATCGTCGGTGGCGGTGTCGTACTCGCGGCCAGCTATGAGGCGAAGGCGCTCGGTGTGCGCACCCCGATGAACGGCCGCGCCGCCCTGCGCCTGTGTCCCGACGCGATCGTGGTGCGGCCGCGCATGTCCGCCTACGCCGAGGCGAGCAAGGCGGTATTCGAGGTGTTCGCCAACACCACCCCGGTGGTCGAGGGCATCTCGATCGACGAGGCATTCCTCGATGTCGGCGGCCTGCGCCGGATCGCGGGCGAGCCCGTAGAGATCGCGCAGCGGCTGCGCGCCGAGGTACGCGACCAGGTCGGCCTGCCCATTTCCGTCGGTATCGCCCGTACCAAATTTCTCGCAAAGGTCGCCAGTGCCGTCGCCAAACCTGACGGGCTGCGCCTGGTGCCGCCGGACGGCGAACTCGCCTTCCTGCACCCACTGCCGGTCGAAAGGCTGTGGGGCGTAGGCGAAGTCACTTCCCGAACCCTGCACGAACACGACATCACCCGCGTCGGCCAACTCGCCGAACTCGGCGAACCGCTGTTGCGTTCCATCCTCGGCCCCGCCGCCGCCCGGCATCTCTACGCGCTGTCCTGGGCCCGCGACCCGCGCCGCGTCGAAACCGGCCGCCGGCGCCGTTCCATCGGCGCCCAACGCGCCCTCGGTCGCCACCCGCGTGAGCCAGCGGAAATCGAGGCATACCTGCACAGCCTCACTGATCGCCTCGGCCGCCGCCTACGCGCAGCCGACCGGTTTTGTCGAACTGTGGTGCTACGCATGCGTTTCGACGATTTCACCCGCGCCACCCGCTCACACACAATGCCCGAAGCGACCGATCACACCGAGACAATCCTGCGCGCCGCCCGCACCCTGCTCGCCACCGCCATGCCGACGATCCAGCAACGCGGCCTCACCCTCGTCGGCCTGGCCCTCACCAACCTCGACAACGCCGACGCGGTCCAACTGACCCTGCCACTCGAACCCCGCGCGACCAACACCCTCGACTCCACCCTCGACGACCTCCGCCAACGCTTCGGCTCCACCGCCGTCACCCGCGCCGCCCTCATCAACCGCGGCGAAGGCATCTCGGTCCCGCTACTACCGGATTGACGATCGCACCTAATGGGACGGCCGCACCTAATGGGACGCAGAAACAGTCGGTGGCGCACCAACCCCCATACGCACCCACTCGCCTCGACACCAGGTTTCGAGCGAAGCAAGACCGAGCACTAGAGTTCGCGGCGCCGCAGGCGCTGCCAAACAAACACAGCACCTAACTGTCGAGCCGCGTGAATGGAATGGTGACCGCAAACGGGCTTTCCAGGATCGCGGTTTCCTGATGGGTATCGACCAGCCGATAAACACGGGTAGCCCAGTCGAGGCGGTACTCCTGAATCAGTTTGACGTACAAGTTCGCATCGAGATGCACCACCAGGTAGACCGGAATGCCCTCGTACGCGTACTCGGCCAGCTTGTCGATGGTGTCGGAATAGACCGATCCAGGCGCGACCACCTCGACGACAAGTAGCGCGTCAGCGGTCATCAGCTTCGTCCCACGTTCGACACATCGGTAAACGGTTACGTCAGGTCGGCGAAATGAGAAAGCACCGCCCCGCTTTCGGCGCCGGGTGAAATGCACATCGACATCGGTCGATACCCGAGTGCACGGATCCGATGGCTTCACCGCCTCGAGCTGATTGGCCAGCCGGCGCGCAACATCGCTGTGTTCAGCGGATCCGCTTTGGCACCGGATGACATTGCCATCGATGACCTCGATCAGCTTACGCAAATCATCCGGCAGCAGGTCGTACTCGGCCTCCGACATCTCCAGTGCCCCTGGATCGTCAGCCCATACCGGTAGAACACTCACTGGAAGCCTCACTCGGGACTAGGGCTATCGGCCACCGGACATGCTACGCCGCGGCACAGCATGACCGATGTGCCCGAGGTTTCGCCTTACAACCGTTCGATAATGGTGGCGTTGGCGAGGCCACCTGCTTCGCACATGGTTTGCAGGGCGTAGCGGCCGCCGGTCTGCTCGAGGTGGTTGACCATGGTGGCCAGGATGCGGGTCCCCGAGGCGCCGAGGGGGTGGCCGAGGGCGATGGCGCCGCCTCGAGGATTGAGTTTGGCCGGGTCGGCGTTGAGATCGTGTTGCCAGACCAGCGGGACGGGGGCGAATGCCTCATTCACTTCGTAGGCGTCGATATCGTCGATGGTGAGCCCGGCCTTGGCCAGCACCTTGCGAGTCGCGGGGATGACGGCGGTCAACATCAGCAGCGGGTCGTCGCCGGTGACTGCGAAGGAGTGGAAGCGGGCGCGCGGACGCAGGCCGAGCGCGGTGGCCTTTTCCTCGCTCATGATCAGTGTGGCCGAGGCGCCGTCGGTAAGTGGCGAGGAGTTGCCGGGCGTGATCGACCAGCGGATCTCCGGGAACCGCGCCTCGAACTCCGCGTCGGCGAAGGCCGGGCGCAAACCGGCCAGCCCCTCGACGGTGGTGCTTGCCCGGATCGTCTCGTCGGCGCTCAACGTTCCCGCCGAGACGAGTTCACTGTCGAACCCGCCCGCCGCGGCGGTCTCGGAGGCCAGCCGATGCGAACGGGCGGCGAAGGCGTCCAGCTCCTCCCGATCCAGCTTCCAGCGCTGGGTGATGATCTCGGCCGAGATGCCCTGTCCGATAAGACCTTCCGGAAAGCGATGGGCCAGCGGACCTCGATTCGGGTCCTTGCCTTGCGCACTGGAGAACATCGGCACCCGGCTCATCGACTCCACACCGCAGGCGATCGCGATGTCGTAGGCGCCAGCGACCACGCCTTGCGCCGCGAAGTGCGCCGCCTGCTGACTCGACCCGCATTGGCGGTCTACCGTTGTCGCGGGCACCGATTCCGGGAACCCGGCCGCCAGCACTGCGGTTCGCGAAATGTTGAACGCCTGCTCACCGCTCTGAGTGACGCAGCCGCCGATGACATCGTCGACCAGTGCCGGGTCGAGATCGTTGCGCTCCACGAGGGTCCGTAGCACATCCGACAGCAGCGTCGCGGGGTGAACTTCCGACAGTCCGCCACCGGGCTTCCCCTTCCCGGAAGGCGTGCGCACTACGTCGACAATGACTGCGGAAGTCATGGCTGCTCCTTGTTCGAATCGGCACCGCCGCGTGAACGGTCATTAACTTATAACATCATGCACGGCACCGCCGCCACCCTCCCCGCATCCGCCTGTCCATCAGCCGAAGGATCAATGGCGTGAATGGCCGAGTCGTGCAGCGGAGAGATAGGTTTTCGCGTGTACGTGAATTCAGATGATGAATAGTCGAGAACGAATAAGTTCAGCCCGCACGGTCGTCACCGAATTCTTGCGCGAAGAAATCGACCCCGACGAGCATCGCGAAGTATTCGATGACGATATCCTGCTCTTGGCAATATTTAGCCTCGACGTCGAAGACACGGATTGGATTCTGGCTCAGATAGCAAACACTCAATGGCGTCGCGAGTTGCGGGAGCAGCTTGTATTGATGCTTCGGAAGCATCGCACCGAGGGACGGGCGGCACTCCTACAGGAAGTCCCCGACGAACCCCCGAGCGACGACCCGCCAACGCGCGCCAGATGAGGGACCGCCAACGAGATCCGTTGACGCACTGATCTATACACTTGTCTGCGCAGACGCGAAGCGAAGGGATCGTAGGGTGGGATCAGCTGTCACGCAGGTCGACGGTGCAATACTTGCGGAGGTGCCGGAGACCGCGCTGCTGACGTTGCGGTGTCGCGCCTGCGAAGCCGTGCGGCCGGATTCGCCGTTCACCGACTCCCTGGCAGTCCAGGTCTACGACACCATCGACTACCCATTCGAGCGCTTCGGCAGACCGTCGCAGCTACACGCACTGCGGGCATTGGCTTTCGACGCCGCGATCACGGACTTCGTGACCCGCCATCATGGCGCAACAGTCGTCGCACTCGGCGAGGGACTGCAAACCACCTACTGGCGGCTGAACAATCCCGCCATCAAGCAGTGGGTATCGGTCGATCTGCCCGAAATGATCGCCCTGCGTGAGGAATTACTGCCGCGCGAGGACAATATCGAGAATCTCACCATGTCCGCGCTCGACCGGACCTGGATGGACCGTGTCGACGCTGACCATGGGGTGTTCATCAGCGCGGAGGGCTTGTTCCCCTACCTTGATCGCGCCGATGTCTTCGCACTCATCGCCGACTGCGCCCGACGATTCCCCGGGGGCCAATTGATGTTCGACAGTGTCCCGCGCTGGGTGGGCAAGCGATCCGCGATGAGGCTCACGGCACCGGGCGGCGACCACGTCATGCCGCACGTTCCCTTCCATCTTTCGGCGGCCGAGGCATTGCTCATACCGTCGCAGATTTACGCAGTTGCCGCCGCCACCGAGATCACCACGGCACCCGGCCGTGGCCTGTGGGCAAAAACGTCCGCAGCACTGTCGTCTCGAATCCCTTATCTGGCGAACCTCCGCACGTCCATCACTCTTCTCGATTTCGAACACTCATACTGACGGGCATCAGTATCGCCCAGCGACATGATTGACGGTGAGCCCAGCGAATAGGCCCGGCACACAGTTCGACGGGCAGCAGCCCGTGTCGCACACAGGTGCCATGAACACGTCGAGAATGCTCGGGCGGTGAGGTCCGGGGCGGACACATCCCGGACCCCACCCGATCGGCAGTTCGAGGGTCACGAAGACCGTTCGCGCGAAGCCTGATATGTCGATTGTGAACCAAACACAGCCTGAACAGCGCCGTTTGGTGTTACAAGGCGGTGAAGATCCATGTTCGCGCGAGCAACTCGCCGCGGGCCGGGACAGTGGCTACGGCGATGCCGAGGCTCCCGTCTTCGGGGTTGGTGCCGGTCAGTGTGAAGTAGTCGCCGGTGGCGAGCGCTTGCAGTATCTCGGCGTGATGGTCGGCCTCAAACACGATGGCCAGGTCCACGTGTGTGGGACGTTTCCATTCGATGGTCAGTCGCACGAGTCCGCCGCCGGCAGTTACTGCGGACCAGTCGATGTCGATGTCGATGTCGGCGGTGGGTGAGGTCGTGGTCACGGTGCCGAGCAGGTCCTGCACGTCGGGGCGTGCAGACAGATCGACCACGACCAGCACGTCGTCGGTGTCGCCGAGGAAGTCTTTTGAGATCGGTCAACGCCTGCCCAGGTTCGAGTCCGGTCGCGGTCAGTGCGTGGCCGGTCAGGAACAGGAACGCCAACGCCAATTGCGGTGTTTCTGGGACGACGTCGGTCAGCAGCAGCACCGGGTCCTGTCCGGCCAGACGGGCGCGAACGAACCGCTGCAGCTGCTTCATCATCGGCGCCAACCGGCTGAAAACAGGGTGGCCGGTAGAGGTCGGCGAAGGTGTTGTAGAGCGGGTCGCAGGCGTGGGGCCCGCTTGGATGTACCGAGAGTAACGATCACTCCGCTGATCTGGGCTTTTTGTGCTGGTTGGCGTTGAAGCGCGCTTTCTTCTGACGATTCCCGCACGTGTTCATGTCACACCATTTGCGGGTGCGGCTTTGGCTGGTGTCGAAGAAGGCGGCTTGGCAGGTTGGTGATGCGCACAAGGCCAATTTTCCGTCTCGTTCGCCTGCGACGATGCTGATCGCGTCGGCGGCGATCACGCTGAGGGCATCTTCCACGCAGGAAGCCGAGCTGAGCCGCCATTGCCGCTTACCCTCCGGCGTCAGGATCGCTGCGGCCCGACCCTGAGCGCTGCGGTCATTGATGACTTGGACAGCCGATGCAGGGAGAGCGTCCTGGATCGCAGCCGCTGTCGCGGCGAGGTGAATCGACTCCCTCAGTTCCCGAGCGAGGTCGAGCTGGGCAGTGGTGCAGGAGTCCACGGCGAGGCCGTTCACTGCCAGCCAGTCGACGAGTCGGTGCGGCGTGGGAATGCGCTCCACAGCGTTGCCACGCCGCTCCGTCAGAGTCGCCGTGAAGCTGGTCGCTAGCACATTACCGAGGCGGAAGTCAGGGAACCCAGCACGCATGGAACCACCTTAGGGGGTTGCAGCGTGGCTCGGAGAACTGTTAGAACCTTCTTAGACGGTTCGCGACAGGTCGTAGCCGGTTCCACGATGACCAGGAGGTCTCATGCCCCGCCTAGCCAGCGACGTGCAAGCATTTGAAGCCCACGCAGCTGACGCTGACCTCGACGATCTGCGCGCGCGATTAGCCGCGGCGCGGTTACCAGAGGCTGAGACGGTCTATCGCGCCGCGCCCGACCCTCGCCGATGGGAACAGGGCGTTCCTCTCGCCGACCTCGTCGGTGTCGTGAACTACTGGCGCACCGGGTACAACTGGCGGTCGTTCGAAGAGCGCCTTAACTGGATCGGCCAGTTCCGCACGACCATTGATGATCTGGGAATCCACTTCCTGCACCGCCGATCCGCGCGCGCAGATGCCACTCCTCTGATCTTGACGCACGGCTGGCCAGGCAGCATTGTTGAGTTCATCGATGTAGTAGACGAGCTGGCAGATCCGAAAGATGCAGACGCGCCAGCGTTCCACGTCGTGGTCCCCTCGCTACCAGGCTTCGGTTACAGCGACAAGCCGGCCACCACCGGGTGGGGAACCGAAAAGATCGCGGCCGCATGGGTGGAACTGATGGGACGGCTCGGCTACAGCAAGTTCGCAGCCCACGGCGGCGACTGGGGAGGTAATATCACCACGGTCCTCGGCGGCAGGTTCCCGGCGCACGTTCTCGGCATCCACACAACGTTCGCGGAGGCACCGCCCGGGTTGACAACGGACGGGCTGACGGCGGTCGAGCGCAAGTGGACCGAGGAAACCCGCGATTTCTGGCGCCACCGCGCGGCGTACGCGAAGCAGCAGGCGACCCGACCGCAGACCATCGGCTACTCGCTCGTCGACTCACCGGTCGGGCTTCTTGCCTGGATCCTTGACAAGTTCGCCGAGTGGTCGGACACCGAAGATAGCCCGTTCGAGACGATTTCCAGAGACAGAATTCTTGACGACGTCACCCTGTATTGGCTGACGCGGACCGGCGCATCGGCGGCCCGCATTTACTACGAAAGCCACAACTCGGTCGATCCCGAACTTCGGGTCGACGTCCCGTCGGCAATCACTATGTATCCCCGTGACATCGAGAAGTGTCCGCGCCCCTGGGCGCAGGAGCGGTACCGACAGATCGTCCGATGGAGGTCGCCCGAAACCGGGGGACATTTCCCGTCGCTGGAGGTTCCCGAGTATTTCGTCAACGACCTGCAAGAGGGCCTCGCGGCAGTGCTAGCCGCCAATCGGTGAACGCGGCTGGGTGCCGGCACTCGATCACCGCCTGATCCGGCTCGAGGCGTTGCCCGACGGCTTCCGGACCGAGGTCATCGAGACGGTAGAACGTGGTCAGGCAGGGCGCGGCGTAGGAGGCGGCCCGAGTGCCGGAGTTCGTGGAGGTCCCAACCGGTTCCGGGCCCGGCTACCGCGGTGGCGGCGGCGAGCAGGTCGCGGGCTGGTCGTAGGACAGTCGCGCCAGCCCGGTATCCGGGCACACGTCACGGTCGGTGAGGTACTCGCCGGGTCTGGGCCGGCGGTGGGTGACGAACAGCGGACCCTGGGTGCGGTCCTTGATCAGGCGGGGCAGTAGCCGAGCGGTGCCGGCGTCCCAGCAGCGGTCTCCAGCACGTGTTCGTGGCGGGCCGGGCGCGCGTCCTCATCAGCCACGATCATTCGGTCAATGACCGAATGTGCACAAAGCCTGCCGTGCAAGACTGGGCCGCGTGACTGGAGACGGATCGCTGATCTCGAACGTGTCCGACACCGCTCGCTGGGTCGCGGCATACCGCGCCGCGGAATCGGCGCGACCGAACGCACTGTTCCATGACCCGCTGGCCGATCGACTGGCCGGGGTGCGTGGGCGCTCCATGGCCGCCGCGGCGCCTCGGGTGATGCGCAACGGCTGGCCGGTGGTCACGCGGACCAGGCTGATCGACGACCTCGTGATGACCGCGATCCGGGAGGGATGCGATCGAATCCTGAATCTCGCCGCCGGACTCGATACCCGCCCCTACCGCCTGGAGTTGCCCGCCGATTTCGTGTGGGTGGAGGCCGACCTGCCGAAGTTGACAGCCGAGAAGGACGACGCGCTCGCGGCTCAAACCCCGCACTGCGCACTCATCCGTCGTGGCGTCGACCTCGCCGATCCGGTCGCCCGCGAGAAGTTCCTCGATGAGGCGCTCGGCTCCATCGGCCCTGCGGAAGCCTCCGCATCGAAGGCGCTGGTGCTTACCGAGGGCCTGCTGATGTACCTCGATGAACACACCGTCGCCGGTATCGCTCAGGCCCTCGTTCGACCCGAGATCGCCTGGTGGCTGGCCGATCTCACGGTTGGCATGAAGCGCACGCACAGCAACACCTCGATGTTCGTGAACGCGCCGCTGCGATTCGAGCCTGCCAACGGCGTCGCTTTCTTCGAAGATCTCGGCTGGCATCCGCTGGAAATCGAACACTTGCTGGTTAATGCGCGCAAGTTCGGTCGCGCACCTTGGTTCCTGCGCCTGGCCAGCTACCTGCCGCGGCCTGATCCCCGCAAGCTGGGGGCGACCCCGTGGTCCGGCGTGGTCCGCATGCGGCACCACGATTGAGCGGTGAATCGCGCGCCGCGTCGAGCAATCTGGGCGAACCTGCCACGGCGGGTGCGCTCACGGACGTAGCATCCGAGCGTGGCCGACTCGAATCGTTCCACCCCACTGCGGGTTCTGGTGTACAGCAACGACGCCGACACCCGGCGCCAGATCATGCTGGCGTTGGGTAGTCATCCGCACCCTGAGCTACCCGGACTCGAGTACCTCGAGGTCGCTACCGCGCCGGTGGTGATCGACCAGATGGACGCGGGCGGTATCGACCTGGCCATCCTGGACGGCGAGGCGGCGCCCGCGGGCGGGCTCGGCATCGCCAAGCAGCTGAAGGACGAGATCGACCGGTGCCCACCGGTTCTCGTGCTCACCGGCCGACCCGACGACGCCTGGCTGGCCAATTGGTCGCGCGCCGAGGCCGCGGTCGCGCATCCGATCGATCCGATCCGGCTCACCGAAGCCGTTGTCACGCTGCTGCGGAGTCGATCCGCAGCCTGACGGATTCCCACCGCATGCTGACTGAACAACGGGGATAGGCCCCGTATTTTTCGTGCGCCGATTGTCACGTGACGTGCGCCGATTACCCCCGTTTAGGTCATGAATCGCAGTAGCGAATGCGATCAAACACCCGGTCGAATCCAGGTTCACCCTGTCGTAACAGTTGTAATGTGTGCCCTAGCTCACAAGGGTGCGGTATGAAACCTACCGCGTCAGGGCTCCCCCAGCTCACCCAACCCGCTCACAAGGAGGGGAAGTGCAGTTGTGAATATCGAAATGCCGACGCTCGTGCTCGGCGCGATCGGCGCCGCGTTCGCGGTGTTCTCCATCGTGATGGCTGCCGTCATCGGCCCCAAGCGTCACAACCGGGCCAAACTCGAGGCGTACGAATGCGGGATCGAGCCGACTCCCCATGCCATTGCGGGCGGGCCGGGAAACGCTACTGGACAGCGCTTTCCGGTGAAGTACTACCTAACCGCGATGCTGTTCATCATCTTTGACATCGAGATCGTGTTCCTCTACCCGTGGGCCATCCACTTCGATGCGCTCGGTCTCTTCGGTCTCGCCGCAATGGCGCTGTTCATCTTCAACGTCTCCGTCGCCTACGCCTACGAATGGCGGCGCGGCGGGCTCAGCTGGGACTGATCGCGCCGATCGCACTGGCAGATAGCGGCAGCGCATTAGCAGCGCACAAGCACAGTGGAAGTGAGAAGTAGTCCATCATGGGTCTCGAGGAAAAACTGCCCAGCGGCTTTCTGTTGAGCACGGTCGAAGGTTTGGCCGGATATATGCGTAAAGGCTCACTCTGGCCCGCCACCTTCGGTCTCGCCTGCTGCGCGATCGAAATGATGGCCACCGGCGCCGGACGTTTCGATAGCGCCCGTTTCGGCATGGAGGTATTTCGCGCCTCACCCAGGCAGGCCGATTTGATGATCGTCGCGGGCCGGGTCAGCCAGAAGATGGCGCCGGTACTTCGTCAGGTCTACGACCAGATGACCGAGCCGAAATGGGTCCTCGCGATGGGCGTTTGCGCGTCATCGGGCGGCATGTTCAATAACTACGCCATCGTCCAGGGGGTCGATCATGTCGTGCCGGTCGACATCTATTTGCCCGGCTGCCCACCCCGCCCGGAGATGCTGCTCAACGCAATTCTGGCGCTGCACGCGAAGATTCAGGAGACGCCACTCGGAGTGAACCGGGAGGAAGCCGTGCGCGCCGCCGAACAGGCCGCGCTGGCGTCCACTCCGACTATCCGGATGGAAGGTCTGCTGCGATGACCTTCGACTCCCCCGACAACAACGGGATTCGCCCGCCGGACGACCTCGAGGAACCCGCGACGGCGGGGCCGGAAGGTGCCGCATCCACGAAAGATACTGCTTCCGAGGGAGATTCGTCCTCGGCCGGTGTCGAGGTAGTCGGCGTCCGGCGCGGGATGTTCGGTGTCAGCGGCAGCGGCGACACCTCCGGCTACGGCAAGCTCGTCCGCCCGGTCACGTTGCCCGGCAGCACGCCGACACCCTACGGCGGGTACTTCGACGAGGTCGTCGACCTCTTGCGCACCGCGCTCGCCGCCACCGGATCAAGTTTCGAAACCGCCGTCGAGAAGGTCGTCGTGTTCCGCGGCGAGCTCACGCTGCATGTGCGGCGGGAACACCTGCCCGCCATCGCCATGCTCCTGCGCAACGACCCCGCGCTGCGTTTCGAACTGTGCCTCGGAGTCAGCGGTGTGCACTACCCCGACGATGAGGGCCGCGAACTGCATGCGGTGTACCCGCTCATGTCGATCACCCATAACCGCAGGCTGCGTGTGGAGGTGTCGGTGCCGGACGCCGACCCGCACATCCCGTCGCTATACGACGTGTATCCGACCACCGACTGGCACGAACGCGAAACCTATGACTTCTTCGGCATCATCTTCGACGGCCATCCCTCGCTGACTCGCATCACGATGCCCGACGACTGGCGAGGCCACCCCCAGCGCAAGGACTACCCGCTCGGCGGGATCCCGGTCGAGTACAAGGGCGCGCGGATCCCGCCGCCCGACGAGCGGAGGACGTACAGCTAATGAACGAGACCGACACCAGGTCCGGCGTCTCAGATGCCGGGCCCGAGCCAGCTGCAGGCACCGCGCCCGAACCGACGACGGTCACCGTCGCGGGCCAGGACTGGGACCAGGTCGCCGAATCTCTCGAGGGCGCGGGCGAAGAACGCATCGTCGTAAATATGGGCCCCCAGCATCCGTCCACCCACGGCGTGCTGCGGCTCATCCTCGAAATCGAGGGCGAGACCGTCATCGAGGCGCGCTGCGGAATCGGCTACCTGCACACCGGCATCGAGAAGAATCTCGAATTCCGCAACTGGACCCAGGGCGTCACCTTCGTCACGAGGATGGACTACCTCTCGCCGTTCTACAACGAGGTGGCCTACTGCCTCGGTGTGGAGAAGCTGCTCGACATCACCAAACATATTCCCGAGCGCGCCACCGTGATTCGCGTGATGCTCATGGAGCTCAACCGTATCTCCTCGCATCTGGTGGCGCTGGCCACCGGCGGTATGGAGCTCGGTGCGCTCACCACGATGCTGTTCGGTTTCCGAGAACGTGAACTCATCCTCGATGTCTTCGAGACAATCACCGGCCTGCGCATGAACCACGCCTACATACGCCCCGGCGGCATCATCCAGGATCTACCGGACAATGGCGTCGCCAAGGTGCGTGAGCTGCTCGACCTGATGCCGAAGCGGTTGCGCGACATGGAACATCTGCTCACCCAGAACCCGATCTGGAAGGCGCGCACCCAGGACATCGGCTACCTCGACCTCACCGGTTGTATGGCGCTCGGCATCACCGGTCCGGTCCTGCGCGCCACCGGCCTGCCACACGACCTGCGCAAGACACAGCCCTATTGCGGTTACGAGACATACGAATTCGACGTCCCAACCGCCACCGGCTGTGACTGCTACGGCCGTTACCTGATCCGGGTGGACGAGATGAAGGAGTCGCTGAAGATCGTCGAGCAATGCCTCGACAAGCTGCGGCCCGGCCCGGTCATGGTGGACGACAAGAAGATCGCATGGCCGGCCGATCTGTCGCTGGGACCGGATGGACTCGGCAACTCCCCCAAGCACATCGGCAAGATCATGGGCACGTCCATGGAGGGACTCATCCACCACTTCAAACTGGTCACCGAGGGGATCCGAGTACCGGCGGGCCAGGTGTACACGGCCGTCGAATCGCCGCGCGGCGAGCTCGGCGTGCACATGGTCAGCGATGGCGGCACCCGCCCGTTCCGAGTGCACTACCGCGATCCCTCGTTCACGAATCTGCAAGCGGTCGCAGCCATGTGCGAGGGCGGCATGCTCGCCGATGTCATCGCCTCGGTCGCCAGCCTCGACCCTGTCATGGGCGGAGTGGACCGATGAGTACAGCATCGCATGACGATTCGCTGAGGAGTGGTGGCCGAGTGGCGGGTGGGCCGGGAATTCTGCTGCAGCTCTCCACCCGGCCCGAACCATTCCCGCGCTATGTGCGCGAACGCCTGGAACTCGACGCCAAGGAAATCATCGGCCGCTACCCGCAGCCGCGTTCGGCGCTGCTGCCGCTGCTGCATCTGGTGCAGTCCGAAGAAGGCTGCGTCACCGGCACCGGCATCGAATTCTGTGCCGACCAGCTGGGATTGACCGGCGCCGAGGTGACCGCAGTCGCCACCTTCTATTCGATGTACCGGCGCACCCCGACCGGTGATTACCACGTCGGCGTCTGCACGAACACGCTGTGTGCGGTGCTGGGTGGCGACGCGATACTCGGCGCGCTCGAACACCACCTCGGGATCGAACCGGGTGAGACGACGCAGGACGGATCGGTCACCCTCGAGCACGTCGAATGCAACGCGGCCTGCGATTTCGCCCCGGTCATCATGGTCAATTGGGAGTTCTTCGACAACCAGACCCCGGAATCCGCTCGGGCGCTGGTGGATTCGCTGCGCGCCGGGCGGCAGGTGACACCGAGCCGCGGCGCACCACTGTGCACGTTCAAGCAGACCGCGCGCCTGCTCGCCGGGTTTCCCGATGAGCGGCCGGGAGCCTTGGACGGCGCCGCCGGTGACGCCACCCTCGCCGGTCTTCGGGTCGCGCAGGAGCAGGGCATGAATCCGCCAGCACCACAACAGAATCTGGAGGGCGCCTGATGACGTTGACTCCGGTCCTCAGCAAGTACTGGGACGATCCGCAGTCGTGGACGATGGAAACCTATCGCCGCCATGACGGCTACCAGGCACTGCGCACCGCGCTGCGGATGGAACCCGATCAGGTTATCCAGACCGTGAAGGACGCGGGGCTGCGCGGCCGCGGCGGTGCGGGCTTCCCGACCGGCATGAAGTGGAGCTTCATCCCGCAGGGGCCGGGCCCCGACGGCACCACCAAGCCGCATTATCTGGTGGTCAACGCCGACGAGTCGGAACCAGGTACCTGCAAGGACATTCCGCTCATGCTGGCCACTCCGCACGCGCTGATCGAGGGTGTCATCATCGCCGCATACGCGATTCGCGCGGCACACGCCTTCATCTACGTGCGCGGTGAGGTAGTACCGGTGCTGCGCCGACTACAAGCCGCCGTCGCCCAGGCTTACGAATCCGGGTTCCTCGGCCGCGATATCCTCGGCTCCGGCTACGACCTCGACCTCATCGTGCACGCCGGTGCCGGTGCATACATCTGCGGCGAGGAAACCGCTCTGCTCGACTCCCTCGAAGGGCGACGTGGCCAGCCACGCCTGCGGCCCCCGTTCCCCGCGGTCGCGGGTCTCTACGCGTGCCCGACCGTGGTGAACAATGTCGAATCCATTGCCAGCGTGCCGCCGATCATTCGCAACGGCACGGCCTGGTTCCGCTCGATGGGCACCGAGAAATCGCCGGGCTTCACGCTGTATTCACTGTCGGGTCATATCGCCCGGCCCGGCCAGTACGAGGCGCCGCTCGGTATCACGCTGCGCGAACTTCTCGACTACGCGGGCGGTGTGCGCGCCGGGCATCAGGTGAAGTTCTGGACGCCAGGCGGCTCGTCGACGCCGCTGTTCACCGCCGAGCACCTCGACGTCCCGCTCGACTACGAGGGTGTCGCCGGTGCCGGATCCATGCTCGGCACCAAGGCATTACAGATCTTCGACGAAACCACCTGCGTGGTGCGGGCGGTGTTGCGCTGGACCGAGTTCTACGCCCACGAGTCCTGCGGCAAGTGCACGCCGTGTCGCGAGGGCACTTACTGGCTCGTCCAATTGCTGAAGCGCATCGAGACGGGCCGTGGCACCGAATCCGACCTCGACAAGCTCCTCGATATCAGCGACACCATCAACGGCAAGTCGTTCTGCGCCCTCGGTGACGGCGCGGCCAGCCCGATCGTCTCCTCGCTGAAGTTCTTCCGCGACGAGTACATCGACCATGTGCGCCTCGACGGGTGTCCGTTCGATCCCGTGCGATCCACCGCCTGGGCCGAAGGAGTGCAATGAGTACAGCATCACGTAGCGATTCGGTGCGGGTTGGCGGTCGGGCGACGGCTGTGCCCGCCACTGTGAATACCAACACCAGTGCGGTCGTCCCTGCCGACGTGGTGACCGTGACCATCGACGACACCACCGTCAAGGTGCCCGCGGGCATCCTGGTGATCCGGGCCGCCGAACTGATCGGCATCCAGATCCCGCGCTTCTGCGACCACCCACTGCTGGACCCGGTCGGCGCCTGCCGCCAGTGCATTGTCGAGGTCGAGGGCCAGCGGAAGCCGGTCGCCTCCTGCACCATGGCTGTCACCGACGGCATGGTCGTGCGTACCCAGCTCACCTCCGCGGTCGCGGACAGGGCGCAAGAGGGCGTGATGGAGTTGCTGCTCATCAATCACCCCCTCGACTGCCCGGTCTGCGACAAGGGCGGTGAATGCCCGCTGCAGAACCAGGCGATGTCGAGCGGGCGGCCCGAAACCCGCTTCGACGGCGTCAAACGCACCTACCCCAAGCCGATTCCACTGTCGTCCGCGGTGCTGCTGGACCGGGAACGCTGCGTGCTGTGCGCCCGCTGCACCCGCTTTTCCCAGCAGGTCGCGGGCGACCCGTTCATCGAGCTCATGGATCGAGGCGCCCTGCAGCAGGTGGGCATCGCGCAGGCCGAGCCGCTGGATTCCTACTTCTCCGGCAACACCGTGCAGATCTGCCCGGTCGGCGCACTCACCGGGACCAGCTATCGGTTCCGTGCCCGGCCCTTCGATCTGGTGTCCAGCCCGAGTGTCTGCGAACACTGCGCGTCGGGCTGCGCGCAGCGCACCGACCACCGCCGCGGCAAGGTGCTGCGCCGCCTCGCCGGTGACGATCCAGAGGTCAACGAGGAATGGAACTGCGACAAGGGCCGCTGGGCATTCGCATACGCCACCGAACGCGATCGCCTGACCACCCCGCTGGTGCGCGGCTGGGACGGTAACCTCGCCCCGGCCTCCTGGTCCGAGGCGCTCGCCGCCGCCGCCGAGGGGCTGGCCGCCGCATTCGGCAGCGCGGGTGTGCTCGTCGGCGGACGAGTCGACGAGGAAGACGCCTACGCCTACGCGAAGTTCGCGCGAATCGCCCTCGGCACCAACGACATCGACTTCCGCACGCGGGTTCACTCGGTCGAAGAAGCCGACTTCCTCGCCGCCCGCATCGCCGGACAGGGCGTCAACGTCGACTACGACAGCCTGGAGAAGGCGCCGGTCGTCCTGCTCGCCGGATTCGAGCCGGAGGAGGAATCACCGATCGTCTACCTGCGGCTGCGCAAGGCTGCCCGCAAACGCGGACTGCCCGTCTACTCGCTGGCCGCATATGCCTCCCGCGGCCTCGATCGCATGTCCGGCACCCTGTTGCAGACGGCGCCGGGCGGCGAACCATACCTGCTCGACACCCTGTGTACCGACGAAATCACCACGGCAGGAGACTATTCCGAGGAACTGGCCGAAGCGGCACAGTTGCTGCGTCGGCCCGGCGCGGTCATCATGATCGGCGAGCGGTTGGCCGGGGTTCCCGGCGCGCTCTCGGCGACCGTGCGGCTCGCCGACGAAACCGGCGCCGCCCTCGCGTGGGTGCCGCGCCGTGCCGGCGAACGCGGCGCGGTCGAAGCGGGCGCGCTGCCCGGTCTACTTCCCGGCGGCCGCCCCGTGGCGGACCCCAGTGCCCGCCAACAAGTTCGGGAAGTCTGGAACGTATCGGACCTACCCGCGACGGTCGGCCGCGATACCGGCGCCATTCTGGAGGCGGCATCCACCCTCGGCGCCCTCATCGTCGGCGGTGTCGACCTCGCCGATCTCCCGGACCCGAAGGCCGCGCTCGCCGCTATCGACGCCGCCCGGTTCGTGGTCAGTCTGGAACTTCGCCGCAGCGATATCACCGAACGCGCCGACGTGGTGTTCCCAGTCGCCTCGACCATGGAGAAATCCGGTACCTTCCGCACCTGGGAGGGCCGCGCCCGGCCGTTCGAGGCCGCGCTACGCGAATCCACCGTGCGCCGGGAGGCCGCACCACTGTCGGACCAGCGGGTGTTGCAGGCGATCGCCAGCGAGATGCACATACCCCTCGGTTTGCCCGACACCGATTCCGCGCGCGCCGAACTCGCCGAGCTGGGCGCCTGGAACGGACCGTCCGTCGCGCCGCCCGCATATCGCGCCCACCCGGTCGCCCGCCCCGAACCGGGCACCGCCGTGCTCGCGGGCTGGCGAATGCTGTTGGACCAGGGCCGAATGCAGGACGGTGAACCGAACCTCGCGGGCATCGCACGCCCACCCGTCGTACGGCTCTCGGCCACGACCGCCGCCGAAATCGGTGCCGCCGAGGATGATCTGGTCACCGTCGCCACCGAACGCGGCACCATCACGCTGCCGCTGATGATCACCGATCTGCCCGATCGCGTCGTCTGGCTCCCGCTCAATTCGCCGGGCAGTTCGGTCTTCGAACAGCTGGCCACCCAACCGGGCGGCGTGGTGGCGCTGCGGCGTGCCGACGAGAGGATGAAGGAACACCGTCATGAGTGATCTGTCCCTCTTCGGCCACGACCCGCTGTGGCTGGTTTTCGCGAAATCCCTCGCCATCTTCGCTTTCCTACTGCTCACGGCACTGATGTCGGTGTTTCTGGAGCGAAGGATCGTGGCGCGCATGCAGATGCGTATCGGGCCGAACCGAGTCGGGCCGAGGGGCACCCTGCAGGCAGTCGCCGACGGCGTCAAGATGGCGCTCAAGGAAGACATCATTCCGGCGATCGTCGACAAGCCGATTTTCATCATGGCGCCGATCATTTCGGTGATTCCCGCCGTAATGGCGTTCGCCGTCATCCCATTCGGGCCGGAGGTATCGGTCTTCGGGTATAGCACCGCATTACAACTCACCGACATGCCGGTGGCCGTGCTCTACATTCTCGCGATCACCTCGATCGGCGTATACGGCATCGTGCTGGCCGGCTGGTCGTCGGGCTCCACCTACCCGCTGCTGGGTGGACTGCGTTCGACCGCGCAGGTGATCTCCTACGAAATCGCGATGGCACTGTGCTTCGCCACGGTGTTCCTGCTCGGCGGCACCATGGCCACCTCGGGCATCGTCAGGGCGCAGGAGGGCACCTGGTACGTGTTCCTGCTGCTGCCATCGTTCCTCATCTACTGCGTGTCGATGGTCGGCGAAACCAACCGCGCCCCGTTCGACCTGCCCGAGGCCGAGGGCGAACTCGTCGGCGGCTTCCACACCGAATACTCCTCGCTCAAGTTCGCCATGTTCATGCTGGCCGAATACATCAACATGGCAACGGTTTCCGCGCTGGCCACTACCCTGTTCCTTGGCGGCTGGCACGCGCCGTGGCCACTGAATATGTGGGACGGCGCCAACTCCGACTGGTGGCCGGTGCTGTGGTTCACGCTCAAGGTGTGGACGTTCCTGTTCTGCTTCATCTGGTTGCGCGGCACGCTGCCGCGCCTGCGTTACGACCAGTTCATGAATCTCGGCTGGAAGCTGCTGATTCCGACATCGCTGGCATGGGTGATGCTGGTCGGCGCGGCCCGAATCCTGCAGAACGAGGGCTACCGCGCGCAGACGCCGCTGCTGGTTATCGGCGGGTTGATCGTCTCCGGACTCATCGTGTCGCTGTTCCTGCGCGCCGGACGTGCGGAAGGCAGACCGGCCCACGTCGAAGACTCCCCCGCAGCACCACCCGGTGATACCGCCGGTAGCGAGAGCACGGTATTCCTCGGCTTCCCGACACCACCTCTGCCGGATCGCTCCCAGCAACATGAGCCGGCCAAAACCGGTCTACTGGAACCACTTTCCGGTTTCGCGGTCACCTTCGCGACCATGTTCAAGAAGCCCAATACCGAGTCCTACCCCGAGGAGAAGGTCCCAACCGCGCCGCGCTACCACGGCCGCCACCAGCTCAACCGGCATCCGGATGGCCTCGAAAAGTGCATCGGCTGCGAGCTGTGCGCGTGGGCGTGCCCGGCCGACGCGATCTTCGTGGAAGGCGCGGACAACACCGAAGGCGAACGCTTCTCGCCCGGCGAACGCTACGGCCGGGTCTACCAGATCAACTATCTGCGCTGCATCGGCTGTGGGCTGTGCATCGAAGCCTGCCCGACCCGGGCGCTGACGATGACCAACGAATACGAGCTCACCGACGACAACCGCGCCGACCTGATCTACGAAAAGGACCGGCTGCTCGCCCCGCTCGCACCCGGTATGAGCGCACCACCGCACGCCATGTACCCCGGTGCCGACGAGGGCGACTACTACCGTGGCAACGTGCCCGGCGGTGCCGGAACGGATTCCACCACGCCGAGGCAGCCCGCCGCTACGGGCGCGGAAGGTGGCGCGCGATGACGACAGAGATGATCCTCGCCGCCGAACCACTCACCCGGGCTTCCACAGGTGAGGCGGTGAGTTTCTGGATACTCGCTCCGGTGGCCGTGATCGGCGCGCTCGGCATGGTATTCGCGCCCAAGGCAGTGTATTCCGCGATCTGCCTCGCAACCACCATGATCTCGCTCGCATGCATGTACATGGCGCAGGACGCCCTATTCCTCGGCGTGGTGCAGATCGTCGTCTACACCGGCGCGGTCATGATGCTGTTCCTGTTCGTGCTCATGCTCGTCGGCGTCGACTCGGCCGAATCATTGCGCGAAACCATCCGCGGCCAGCGACTCGCGGGCATCGCGATCGGCCTCGGTTTCGGCCTGCTACTGATCAGCGGCATCGCCAACGGCATCCATAATTCCGGGGTCACCTACCCAGCGAGCGGATTCGCGGGCCGGGACGTCATCGGTGGGCTCGCCGAGTTGATCTTCGTCCGGTATGTGTGGGCCTTCGAACTCACCGGCGCGCTGCTGATCACCGCTACCATCGGCGCGATGGTGCTCGCGCATCGGGAACGGTTCGCGCCCAAGGTCGATCAGCGTGAAATGTCACGCAGGCGATTCCGCGACCCGGCAGGTAAACGCGCCACCCCGCTGCCGACTCCCGGCGTATACGCCAGGCACAACGCGGTCGACATTCCGGCGAGGCTGCCTGACGGCTCCTTCGAGGAGTTGTCGGTCAGCACGATCCTGCGCCATCGCCGCACCCAGGCGCTGACCGAGGAAGCCGACATCTCGGTCTCCGACGATTCCCACAGAGCTGACGAGGAAGGCATCCGGTGAACCCTCAGAATTACCTATTCTTGTCCGCCCTGTTGTTCACGATCGGCGCGGCCGGAGTGCTGTTGCGGCGCAACGCCATCGTGGTGTTCATGTGCATCGAGTTGATGCTCAATGCGGTGAATCTCGCCTTCGTCACCTTCGCCAGACTCCATGCCAATCTCGATGGTCAGGTATTCGCGTTCTTCACCATGGTGGTCGCGGCGGCCGAGGTCGTTGTCGGTCTCGCCATCATCATGACCATTTTCCGCACCCGCCGCTCGACTTCGGTCGACGACGCCAACCTGCTGAAGTTCTGACGTGGACGGGGCAACTCTCTGGCTGCTGCCGGCGCTGCCACTGGCAGGCGCCGTCATCCTGTTGCTGGCCGGACGCTACAGCGACAAGTGGGGTCATTGGCTGGGCTGCAGTACGGCGATCGCCTCGTTCGTCGTGGCCGCTATCGCCTTCTCCGACATGCTCGGCCGTGACAACGCCGACCGGGCGATCCACGACAACCTGTTCAGCTGGGTGCCGGTCACCGGCCTACAGGTCGACTTCGGACTCCAACTCGATCAGCTGTCGATCTGCTTCGCGCTGCTGATCACCGGAGTCGGATCGCTCATCCACATCTACTCCGTGGGCTACATGAGCCGTGATCCGGCACGGCGGCGGTTCTTCGCCTACCTCAACCTGTTCCTCGCGGCAATGCTGCTGCTGGTCCTGGCGAACAACTATCTGGTGCTCTACCTCGGTTGGGAAGGCGTCGGCCTGGCGTCCTACCTGCTGATCGGTTTCTGGCACGAAAAGCCCTCGGCCGCAGCGGCTGCCAAGAAGGCGTTCGTCGTCAACCGGGTTGGTGACATGGGGCTGGCGATCGCTATGTTCACCATGTTCGCGACGTTCGGTTCGATCAACTTCGCCGATGTGTTCGGTGCCGCGCCGAATGCGGGCGAGGGCAAACTCACCGCGATCGGCCTGCTGCTGTTGCTGGCCGCCTGCGGCAAGTCGGCGCAGGTTCCCCTGCAATCCTGGCTCGGGGACGCGATGGAGGGCCCGACCCCGGTGTCGGCACTCATCCATGCCGCGACCATGGTCACGGCGGGTGTGTACTTGATCGCACGCTCCGGCCCGATCTTCGACTTGGCGCCCGGCGCCCGGCTCGGCGTGATCCTGGTCGGCGCGGTGACCCTGTTGTTCGGCGCGATAATCGGCTGCGCCAAAGACGACATCAAGAAGGCACTCGCGGCCTCGACCATGAGCCAGATCGGATACATGGTTCTTGCCGCCGGGCTAGGCCCGGCCGGGTACGCCGTTGCCATCATGCATCTACTCACACACGGGTTCTTCAAGGCGGGGCTGTTCCTCGGCGCCGGGTCGGTCATGCACGCCATGAACGACGAGACCGATATGCGCCGCTACGGCGGACTGCGGAAGCTGCTTCCGGTCACCTACGTCACCTTCGGGCTCGGTTACCTCGCCATTATCGGCGTACCGCCATTCGCCGGGTTCTTCTCCAAAGACCGCATTATCGAGGCGGCGTTCAACCAGGGCGGCCTCAATGGATTCGTGCTCGGCTCGGTGACGCTGATCGGTGCGGGACTCACCGCCTTCTATATGACGCGGGTAATGCTGATGACCTTCTTCGGTCAGCGCCGGTGGAAGCCCGACACCCATCCACACGAATCCCCGGCCGTCATGACCGGACCGATGATCGTGCTCGCCATCGGTTCCATCGCAGCCGGTGGACTGTTCGTCCTCGGATCGTCATTGCAGAACTGGCTCGAACCCGTTGTCGGGGCGCATCACGGTGCGGAGAGCGTCCCCGCGGCCGTCGTCACCGCGCTCGCCTTGATCGTGGTGGCTGTGGGCGTCGGTTTCGCCTACTACCAATACGCCCAGCGTGAAATCCCCGAGACCGCACCGGAATCGGTGTCGGCGTTCACCGTCGCGGCCCGCAAGGATCTCTACGGTGACGCGTTCAACGAGGGCGTATTCATGCGGCCCGGCCGACACCTGACCCGGGCACTGGTCTTCCTCGACACCCGCGGCATCGACGGCATCGTCAACGGCACCGCCGCGCTGATCGGCGGCCTGTCCGCCCGAATCCGAAGGGTCCAGTCCGGTTTCGTCCGGTCCTATGCCCTGTCCATGTTCACCGGCGCGGCCCTGGTGGCCGCAGCCCTGCTGGCGGTGAGGATCTGGTGACCGACTTTCCCTGGTTGACCCTGTTGTGGGTATTGCCCGCGGTCGGCGGGTTGGCGGTGCTGCTGCTGCCCGCCGCGCAGCGCACGATGGCGCGCTGCCTGGCGTTCGGCATCTCGATCGCGGTGCTCGTGATCGGCATCGTCCTGGCCGTGCGCTTCGAACCCGGCGGGGCGCAGTACCAGTTCGTCGAAAACCACGAGTGGATACCGGCTTTCGGGGCCGGCTATACCCTCGGCTTGGACGGCATCGCGCTGGTGCTCGTACTGCTCACCGCGGCATTGATACCGCTGCTGCTGCTGGCGGGCTGGAACGACGAACGCGAGGTCGGCAGCGGCCGTCGCGTCGCCCACACCTACGTCGCGCTGACCCTCATGGTCGAGGCGATGGTACTGATTTCCTTTGTCTCGCTGGACATTCTGCTGTTCTACGTGTTCTTCGAGGCAATGCTCATCCCGATGTACTTCCTCATCGGTGGCTTCGGCCCGCGCACGGCGGATGTGCAGTTGCGTCAGCAACGCTCCCGCGCGGCGGTGAAGTTCCTGCTGTACAACCTGTTCGGCGGGCTGATCATGCTGGCCGCGGTGATCGGGCTGTATGTGCTCACTGTGCGCGAGGGGCTCGGCTCGGGATCGTCAGGCACCTTCGACTTCCGCACCGTGGTCACCGCCGCCAATACCGGTGCGCTCGGCGCGGGCCCGGCCGTATTGAACGCGCTGTTCCTCGGGTTCATGTTCGCCTTCGCCGTCAAGGCACCGCTGTGGCCACTGCATACCTGGCTGCCGGATGCGGCGGTGGCGGCGACCCCGTCGAGCGCGGTGCTGATGATGGCGGTGGTCGACAAGGTCGGCACCTTCGGCATGCTGCGCTACTGTCTGATGCTGTTCCCCGACGCGTCGGGAACCTATGCGCCACTGGTGATCACACTCGCGGTGATCGGAATCATCTACGGTGCGGTACTCGCGATCGGCCAGACCGATGTGATGCGACTGATCGCCTACACCTCGATCTCGCACTTCGGGTTCATCATCCTCGGCATCTTCGCGATGACCAGCCAGGGACAAACCGGGGCCACGCTCTACATGGTCAACCACGGCATCTCCACGGCCGCGCTGTTCCTGATCGCCGGTTTCCTCGTGTCACGCCGTGGCACCAGAGTCATCGCCGAGTTCGGTGGGGTGCAGAAAGTGGCGCCCGTGCTCGCGGGCACTTTCTTCATCGCCGGTCTGGCTACCCTGTCACTGCCGGGGCTCGCGCCGTTCGTCAGCGAATTCCTGGTCCTGGCGGGCACATTCACCCGCTACCAGGTGGCTGCGGTCATCGCCACGGGCGCGCTGGTGCTCGCGGCACTGTATGTGCTGTGGCTCTACCAGCGCATGATGACCGGGCCGGTGAAGGACGGTAACGAGCGACTCCACGACCTCGTGCCCCGCGAGCTCGCCGTGGTGGTGCCGCTGATCGCCGCGCTGCTATTTCTCGGGATCTACCCGAAACCGGTGCTGGACTTCATCAATCCCGCTGTCGGCCAGACGCTCACCACCATCGGCAAACATGATCCCGCACCATCGGTGCCGCCCCTTCCGGAGGCGGGCGCCCCCGCCGGAGGTGCGCATAAATGAGCGCTCGCGAAACCTCCCGGCAGGCCGCCACCCAGTGCTACGTATCAAGGACGGCATAAGTGACTTCCTACGAATACGGAACCGTGCTCGCGGCGACTGTTCCCGCGCCAAGCATCGAATACAGCAAGCTCGCGCCGATGCTGATCGTGTTCGGCGTCGCGGTGACCGGGGTGCTGGCCGAGGCGTTCCTGCCGCGCCGCCACCGGTACGCGACCCACATCGTTCTCGGCCTCGCCGGGCTCGTGGCGGCATTGGTCGCCGTCATCCGGCTCTCGGGAACCAACACCACAGCCGTGGTCGGCGCGGTGTCGATCGACGGGGTCACGTTGTTCCTGCAGGGCACGATCATTGTGGTCGCTATCCTCGCGCTGCTGTTCATTGCCGAGCGCGGCGTCGAGCCGCGAGCGCGGGTGCGCTCCGGTCCCGGAACCTGGAGTATGGCCGCAGTTGCCGCCGGGCACGGTGTGGACGCGTTCACCCCGCAGGCGTCCTCGGTTCCGGGTAGCGCCGGTGAAACGGCGGCCATCCGGGCAGGCGTCGCGACCACGGAGGTCTTCCCGCTCACACTGCTCGCGGTCGGTGGCCTGCTGTTGTTCCCGGCCTCCAACGATCTGCTGACCATGTTCGTAGCGCTCGAAGTGTTATCGCTGCCGTTGTATCTGCTCTGTGGCCTGGCCCGGCGCAAGCGCCTGCTCTCGCAGGAAGCGGGGCTGAAATACTTCCTGCTCGGGGCGTTCTCGTCGACGTTCTTCCTCTACGGTGTGGCGCTGCTCTACGGCCAGGCCGGCACCGTTCGACTCGATGGAATCGCCGATTCGATAGCGCAGCACCCACAGAACACCACCCTCGCGTTGCTCGGCATCGGACTGCTCGCGGTCGGTCTGCTGTTCAAGATCGGTGCGGTGCCCTTCCAGTCCTGGGTGCCCGATGTGTACCAGGGCGCGCCGACGCCGATCACCGGATTCATGGCCGCCGCTACGAAAATCGCCGCGGTCGGCGCGCTGCTGCGGCTGCTGCAGGTCGCGGTCCCCGGCCTGCGCGATGACTGGCGTCCGGTGCTCGCCGCCATTTCCATTGCCACGATGGTGATCGGCGCGGTCATGGCCATCACCCAGACCGACGTCAAGCGGATGCTCGCGTATTCCTCGGTGGCTCATGCCGGATTCATCCTCACCGCCCTGGTCGCCGCGAACGACGCGGGCGTGTCCGCGGTCCTGTTCTACCTGCTCGCGTACGGTATCGGCACTATCGGCGCGTTCGGCGTAGTCAGCCTGGTCCGCGAAAGCTCGGGCGACGAAGCGACCTCAATGACGCAGTGGGCGGGGCTGGGACGCCGCTCCCCCTGGCTGGCAACGGTTTTCGCGCTGTTCCTGCTCTCGTTCGCCGGCCTGCCGCTCACCAGCGGGTTCGTCAGCAAGTTCGCGGTGTTCCAGGCCGCGGCGTCGGGCGGTGCGGCTGCGCTGGTGATCGTCGGTGTCATCGCCAGCGCCATCGCCGCGTTCTTCTACATTCGAGTCATCGTCCTGATGTTCTTCACCGACCCTCCCACCGACGCCCCCGTCGTCGTCACCCCCTTCCTGACAACCATCGTCGTCACCTTCACCGCGGGAGCCACCATCCTGCTCGGCATCATCCCGCAATCCATCCTCGATATCGCTGATCGCGCAACAACTTTCGCCCACTGACCCTGCCACGACCGGTACCGCCGCACAGCGAATTGTGCGGCGGTACTTCTCTTTTCGTGGCGCGCCGCGTCGACCGGTCTTGCCGTTCTCAAAACCCGCAGGAGATCGCGCCAATACAGGTGCGTGCTCGAGCGTTGACCTCGGTCCGCGCACCCATGCACGCTGCCGCGACAAGCCTGCGCGGGGCTTGCGGTTCATGGCGGAAGCAGACGCCAGTACAGCGCCCAGGGTATGAATACGATCGCGCCGAGGATCAGCAATGCGAGTCCCGTCTTCCTGCCGCGCAGTGGTGTGGATGGCTTGCAATCGGCGCCCGGCGCGATGAGCTCGTGACCGCGCATCTCGGCGAATACAAGAAGGTGCGCACTATGCGGCGCGATCCCCGGGCAGTATCTCCTTTGTTCCTTGGCGCGCCAGGTCCTAACCTGGGACACCAATGCCACTCGACGGTGCCTTCCCCGAGACCGGCGTTACCGACGCAACGCACGTCTCGAACGGCGACCGCGGAGCGAGAAGGAGAGAAATGAGAAGCGACACCCTGAAAGTCGCCGGCGCGATCATCTATTACGAGACTCGCGGCAGCGGCCCGGTGTTGTTGCTGTTGCCGGGCAGCGGTGGCGACGCGGCCGTATTCGATTCGATTGCCGATACCTTGGCCGAGCATTTCACCGTCGTCGCCGTCGACCCGCGCGGCTACTCCCGCAGCACATTGGACAGCGAGGACCGTAGCGGCAACCTGATCGAGGCGATGGCGCTGGACGCGCACCAAATTCTCGAACATCTCACTCCCCCAGGCGAAGACGCCTATGTTTTCAGCGGCAGCGGCGGTGCGGTCGTCGCACTCGAGTTGCTCGCCCGCCATCCCGAGCGGCTGCGACTGGTGGTGGCGCACGAGCCGCCGATGTTCGGTGTGCTTCCCGACGCAGCCGAGCATCGAGCGTTCGTCGCCGAGGTGCGGGAGCTGTTCCACACACAGGGATACGCCGCGGCAGGAGCCCGTTTCGTAGCGGGTATCGGCGGCACCATCAAGGATCTCCCCGACCCCGATTCGCTGCCACCCCGCACCGCCGCCATGCTCGAGCGGTTGATGGCCAACGGGCCGTTGATGTTCGAACACGAGCTCGAGATCGTTACCGCTTACCTGCCCGATCGGGCCGCGCTCGCGAAGGTCCGCGACCGGCTGGTCTTGGGCGCGGGCGAGCTGACCCGCGGGCAGCTGCCGCACCGTCCGGCCGCGAAACTCGCCGAAGAACTCGAAGTCCCCCTGACCGTATTCCCCGGCGGGCACAGCGGATTCACCGATGAGCCAACCGCTTTCACGCGTTTGTTGCTCGAAAAACTCGGCGTGTCGTCGGCTTCGCCGGAGCCGGGCACCGTGTCGAGCGGCACCTGATTGCACCGACACACCGTTCGTAACACCATTCTCAGCGACAACGGTATTCGGTTGCACCGCAAGCGAAATCAGGCAAGGTCGGCCACTTCGAGGTAGATCTGCCGCTGCCGGGGAACGGGCACGCCACCACGATCTGGTCGAAGCTCGGCCGTCGCGCGATGTACAGCCGCCCGGTCCCGAACACCACCATGCCATTGCGGCCGGCCGTGGCCGCCGCTGTCTCGCGCCTGGTCTCGAACCCGAGTGCGGCATAGATCCCGTTCATGGGGAGGCTCCTCTCCCTCCTACCCTCCAAATCGAGGATGCCGCCCATCACGGCCCCCGCCACAAAGTGTCGTGCCACTCGATTCGCCCGGGCCGGACTACTCGCCGCCCAGAATCCGCGCCGCTCACCCCTTGCTCGTGCCCGGTTCTTGCGTGGCGTCGCGAAACATCCGCACCCGTGTGAATGTGAATCAGTTGTAGGACGCGGTGACAGCGTCCAGGAGGTGTTCGAGTGTGTCGTAGGTGGGGGTGTCGATCACGTCGATGACCTCGGCGGGGACCGGGACGTGGTTATCGGTGGTGACCTTGGCGAAGGGAGCGCTGGCGCCGGTGCGGAATCCGTGTTCGGCGGCGAGCCGCTGCAGTTGCGGGTCGGTGGACAGAAGTTGGCCGATCCGGTCGCCCTCGCTGTTGAGCGGCACCAGGGTGTGCTTGGACAGCACTGTCGGCGATGGATATGTCAACACCATGCCGGGTTTGATCTGCCCGTGCGCGGCGGCCTCGATGTACTGGGCCTCGTAGATAAGCACGAGCGGGGTCGGCCCCATGCCCGCCGTGAGGTATTCCTGGAACGGGCCTTCGCTCGAGTTCTCGGTGTATCCCTGACGGACGAACAGCTTCGACACGGTGGAAAGCACCGACTGTTCGGCGGCCGGGCCCTGCACAACCGTGTTGTCGTTGGCGACGTAGCTGGCGATGGCGAGGTACATGGCGGCGGAGTTCGAGCTGCGCGGGTCGGTGGTGGAGACCACGATGTTCTTGCGCACCGGATAGCTGGTGTTGCCGGGCAGGAAGTCCCACTGGGTGTCGGTGCGCACAAGCTCGAGGTAGCGGGCCATATCGAAGGTCGCGACCGGGCCGGGATGGATGATCCCCGCGGTGGTCAGCAGATCCGCGATCGGCTGGAACGTGGCGATCGCCATCGGTGAGGAGAACGGCGTGTATTTCGCGCTGATATTGCGGGCCCGCTGGATCCGTTCGGCCGCAGGGCCACTCGACGGGAAGGCGAAATCGTATGTGCCGAGATCGATCGATGTCGCGATTTGGCGCGAACCGGCCGGATCGACCTCGACCTTCACACCATTGTGAGCCAGCGTATCGATGACCTCGGGGTCGTTGAAGAACGCCATTTTCTCTGATCCCACGACACCGTGCAGGGTGGTCAATGATTGTGCGACGGGCACTGCTGCGGAGGGAGAATCCGGTTGCCGCACAACAACAGTGACCACGATCGCGGCGACCAGTACGGCGGCGCCGATCGTCAGCGGAACAACACGCTTCTTCGTCAGCACCGAACCGGGCAGACCACTCACACGTGCCCCGCCTCTCGAACTTCCCTGGGCGGCAACCGATTCGGTCGGCATTGCGTCGGTGCCAGCGGCGGTCGAACCGTCGGATTCCGTTGTCCGCGTCTCCAGTTCGCGCCGCGCCAGGCGTTCGACGAGGATGGGCACGAACTCCCGCACCGGATGTCCCTCGAACTGCCGGCGCGCGGTTCCCACCGCGGTCTGGACAGTTTCGACCGGATAGGTATCGGTGTAGTTGTCGACCAACCGATCAGTTAATCGGCGGATCGCTTGCTCTTCGCGGACAGTAACGCCACCCACCACAATCTCCTCGGCCTCACACACGGTCTGGAGTCGCGAGGAGAACATCGCCCTGCCCGCGCCGCAGCAAACCCTACGGGCAGCGCCGACGATTGGACGGGGTGTGAACGCAAAATTCAATAGCCCCATAGCATTCCGACACCCACCGTTGCCCGGGTGTTTGCCGGACCGCCGATATGGAGGAGCCACCGAGGGAGCGAATTGTCCGGGAACTGTCAGCGCAGGGCCGCGACCACTCCTACCGCCGCGAGCATCATCAGGTACGCCAGCACCAGCCGAGTATCACGCAGCCAGCATTTGCTGCACCGCAACCCCTTTCGCCATGCACGCCAGTAACCGGCGAACCCGATGACCGCGAAACCCACCACTGCCCATGGTCCGATCAGCCAGGTCAGTAGGGCGACGGTCGCGAAGACGCACAGGTTCAGCGGGTCGTGCGGCGGTTGCGCAGTCGCCTCGTCGTAGTACACGCCACGACGTTCGGTCATCGCACCGTCACCGGCAGCAGCGCTCGATCGGCCGGTGCCGCGACCGACAGCCGCTGCCGCGACAACGCCGGCCACGCCTGCACGGCGCAGAACGGCGCGCACTGGTCGGTGTCGGCGCGGGTGCCGACATGCACACAGCATTGGGTGAGGCGTTCCTCGATCATCGTCGAGGAATCCATGAACGGTTTGACGGTGATCCGCACAACCCGCTCCCCCAGCAGCGTGCGCAATCGCTTGCGCCGTCCCGGCAGCGCCGAGGACGCCAACGTCAGCAGCGTCGACATGCCGAGATCGCAGTTCTCGCAAATGTTCTGCCACACCCGCCCGATCTCCGGATGCGAGAGCGAGGACTGCTCCGACAGCAATCCGAGCAGCGATTCCCGCACGGCCACGCGCAGTTCCGCCGGCAACGCGGAATCGGCGATCCGGTTCGACACGAGCCCCAACTGCTGTTTGAGCCGGTCGTGCCCGATCAGCGAGACCAGCGACCGCCACTGCCCGGCGTCGTCGCGCAGCAGATAACCCACCGAGCAGCAATGCGGATGCGAGCAGGGCAGCGCCGTCAGATCCCGCCAGGTGACCAGGTCACCGGTCTGCGGCCCGAGCCTGCGCAGCACACCGGTGTGGGTGAGCCGGTTCATGGGATCGATGGCATTCGAACGACCCGACCCGAATTGGGGTTGGATCGAGACACCACCCACGAATGGTGTGTCCAGGGCGATACGCACGACGTCACCGATCTCGCCGTCATTGACATCGAGCGCGGCGGTCATCACCAGTGTCGTGAAGATCTCACTCGCCGAGAGTCGTTCCAGCGCTTCGGATTTACGTCGCCGCAGATCACCACCCCGGTGATGCTGCGAGGCCGCCGCCGACACCCCATCGAATTGCAGATAGACCTCCACCCGCTCCCGATGGTGAGCCAGCAATCGCAGCAGCTCATCATCGCGAGCGATCCGAATCCCATTGGTGTTGATCAGAATACGGGTGATCGGCCGGGCGGTGAGCTCGGCGAGTAACTGTGCGAGCGCGGGATGCAGCGTCGGTTCGCCACCGCTGAGCATCAGCACATCGAGCTTGCCGTTCTCCCGCGCCAGTCGCTGATCCACATTGGCGAGCACATCGGCGACCGCGACCACGCCCCGCAGATCCGGTGACGAGTCCGCAAAACAGGTGGGGCAGCGCAGATTGCAGCTATCGGTGATGTCTTCGAGCAGAATGCAGGTGTGCTGGGTCTGCATCTCGGGCAGCCCGCGCAGGTAGGCCGCGGGCACCGGATCGAAGTTACCCACCGTGTCGGGCAGGTGCGCCTTGGTCGGCGCGGTCCACTGTTCGAGGTATTCCAGGATTTCCGGGTCCTCGTCATAGAGGGTCCGCACCATCCCGTGCTCGGCGCAGCCGCGCTCCAGATAGACCCGTCCGCCGCGATCGGCCAGCCAGCCCGACAATCGCGGTACCTCGGTCAACGGCGCGTCGGGCGATTCTTCGTGGCAGCGTGGACAGAACGCGTTGACGTAGCGCAGGATTCGATCTCCACGCAGCGGCATGCCGGTCACAGTGCCCCCAGCCCGTAGATCATCGGGTTGACGCCGGTGCAGAATCCCGCGGTGCACACGGTGACCAACGCCCACCCGATCATCAGCCCCATGCCGATGCCCTTGGCCACCGCCTTCTTGGTCAGGATCAGCGCGGCGCCGCCGCCGAAGGCCACCAGCGCACTAGCCACCGCGGCCGTCGCGAGGACAGCGTTATCGGTAGTGGTGTCCACCGCATTCAGCAGCACGAAGAAGCCGGCGACGGCATTCACCACGATGAACAGCGCCGCTCCGGTCACCGCCATCCCGGCGATCAACGCGGTGTCGTTGCGCCGCGCCGGCGGCTCGGGCTGCCAACCAGGCGGCGGTGGGGGCATGTTCATGCCGCAACCTTTCGTCGTAGGACAACGTCGTAGTGCCCGCGCCGATAGCCCGCTGTCAACCGGATCACGACCAGCACCAGACCGGGCAGCAGAAACCATTGCGGGCGTGTGAGATTCAGCCACACGGTGTCGTTCGCGCGGGTGAACTCGACCAGAAATCGGAACACCGCATAGGCGCTGACATAGAGGGTGAACAATTCACCGGGCGCGCTGACGCGCCCACGCGCCCACACCAGCGCCGCGAACGCCGCGAGTTGAAAAGCGATCTCGTAGAGGAAACTCGGATGCATCGCCACGCCACTCACACACCCCGGGCACGAGGGCACCGTGGCGGGTGCGTGCACACCCCACGGCAGCTCCGTCGGTCGACCTGGCGCCTCGGTGAGATGGCAGCCGATGCGCCCGACCGCCATCCCCAGCGCCACCGCGGGGGCGAACAGGTCGCCGGTGCGTTGGGTGTACCCGATGATCCGCTTGGCGATCAACACACCGGCGTACGCGCCGAACAGCCCGCCGAGCACGCTGCGCGCCCCGAACATCCAGCTCTCGAGCGGGTCGAGTGTTTCCGCGATGCCCGACAGCCGCATCCCGATCGCACCGCCGACCAGCGCCCCGGTGACCGCGACGAGCGATTCCTCGCCTAATGCGCCGCGGCGCCTACATTCCAGGACGAACACGATCGCCGCGACGGCGACACCCACCGCCACGAAGAACCCGTGCGTCGGAATCCCGAAGACCAGGTTGGGCACCATGTGGTGAGACTAATCGGCGCGGGACGCACACGACATGAGTGGAACTACGCGTCGGGCAACCGAAGTCGGCTTACAGGCGGCTTCGAGCTGCCACTAGACCCGATCAGACCGCGAAGATCGGGCAGGTTGCCGATCCGCCGCGTCGCCGGACGCTGCGGTGCGTCGGTCTGCGGCGTCGCCGGTTTCGCGCAGCCGCGCCCGCATCTGATCGGGTGTCTTACACCCGGCACCGGCGGTAAGCATGCCCTGGTAGCTCGCGACGGTACCGACGACTATCGGTGACGCACTGGAGGTGCCGCTGAAGAAGTCGCTGTACCAGAGGTTTTCAGCGGCGCCACCCTACAGGTCACCGTAACCGGTGCTGGTCATCTCACGGCCCCCCTCTGCACGTCGATGCGCGAACCGTAGTTGAAGAAGGCGAGACGCGACCGCGCCGGACCGGCCTGTGGGGTCCAACGGCGGGAAAAGTCACGCTGAGCCAGTGAGATGACGAGTGACGCGGTGCGCACCTCGACCGGAGACCAGGAATGATCGTGGGTCCGGTCGAGGCGCCGGCATCGGTCGCCGCGGGTTCTTGCTGGCAGTCAGCCCTCGGCTACTCGAGGTCCTAAGCTTCTGGGATTAGATCCGCTACCACGGGATCAAGCGCGAGTTTCCGTGTCTATTTTCGGTATTCGCGGAATGTGGCACGCAGGTCGTCGACGATGAGGTCCGGTTCCTCCATCGCCGCGAAGTGACCGCCTCGATCGAATTCCGTCCACCGCACGATGTTGTGGTTCCGCTCAGCGATGCGGCGGACGGGGATGCCGAGGTCCTGCGGCAACACCGCCACAGCGACCGGCACATCGGTCTCCGGCTCGGGCCTCCCCCACGTCGCGGCGCCCTCGTAGTAGTAGCGCGCCGACGAGCCCGCGGTGCCGTTGAGCCAATAGATCATGACGTTGGTCAGCATCGCGTCACGATCGACGGCGTCTTCGGGCACGTCGGTCGAGTCGGTCCAGTCCTTGAATCGTTCGACGATCCACGCCAGCTGACCTACCGGGGAATCGGCTAGCGCGTAGGACAGCGTCTGCGGGCGAGTGGCCTGCAACATCGCATACGCGCCGAGTTCGTACTGTGCGCGCTGAGCCTGCTGCAGTGCGCGCTTCTCGGCAGGATTGTCGAAGTCGGCCGTCTCAGGAGTGACGGTGGCCGAGGCGATCATCGTCACGTGCAGCGCCACGACGTGCTCGGGATCGATCACCGCCAGTTCACGCGAGATGGCCGCGCCGGTGTCTTCCCCGTGTGCGGCGTAGCGGTCATAGCCGAGCCGCTGCATCAGTTCGGCCCAGGCCCGCGCGGCCCGGCTCGTCGACCAGCCGACCGCGGGCCCGGACAATCCGAATCCGGGGATCGTCGGCACGACAACATCGAACGCGTCCTCGGCACGGCCGCCGTGCGCAACCGGATCGGTCAACGGACCGATCACGTCGAGGAACTCCACGATCGATCCCGGCCACCCGTGGGTGAGGATCAACGGCATGGCGCCGGGCACCGCGGACCGGACATGGATGAAGTGCACATCGTGACCGTCGATTTCGGTGCGGAACTGGGGGAACGCGTTGAGTCGAGCCTCCTGCGCCCGCCAGTCGTAGGTGGTCCGCCAGTACCGCGCCAGCTCCTGGGTGTAGTCGAGCGGAATGCCCTGCGCCCAGCCGACTCCGGTGACTCCGTCCGGCCAGCGGGTCTCCTCCAGTCGCCGATGCAGATCGTCGAGCTGGACTTGGGGGACGTCGATACGGAAGGGAGTGATCTCTGCGCTCATGAGAACGACATTATCGAGTGGCTAGGACAACCACCGCCCTAGCTCTGCGGAAGAATACGCAGAATGTTCGAAACTTCGGCTCGCCTCCTCGAACTCCTGGCGCTCCTGCAGACACCCCGTGTATGGACCGGCGCCGACCTGGCCGAACGCCTCGAGGTCGATGCACGAACCATCCGCCGCGACATCGACAAGCTGCGGAATCTCGGCTACCCCGTGCACGCGGTCGCCGGAGCGGCCGGCTATCGCCTGGGCGCGGGAACCAAGCTGCCCCCGCTGCTCTTGAACGACGATGAGGCGGTCGCCGTCGTGGTCGGGTTGCGCACCGCGGCGGGCGGAACGATCACCGGCATCGAGGAGAGTTCGCTGCGGGCACTCGCGAAGCTGGAGCAGATCCTCCCGGCCCGGTTGCGTCACCGAGTTTCGGCGCTCCAGGCGGCGACCGTCAGCTTGCCGGCAGGCACGCCGTCCGTGGACGCGGACGTCCTCACCACGATCGCCGCCGCGATCCGCGACCACGAACAGCTCCGCTTCGACTACCGCACCCACGACGGTTCCGAGATCCAGCGGGCGGCCGAACCGCATCGGCTCGTGCACACCGGGCGGCACTGGTATCTGGTCGGCTGGGACGTCGAGAAGAAGAATTGGCGCACCTACCGTGTCGACCGCCTCCGCCCGCGCATCCCCAACGGGCCACGATTCACCCCGCGCGAGGCGCCTGAGGTCGACCTGGGCGGCTGGGTGTCCCGCGGGGTCAGCACCGCCCCCTATCGCTACCAGGTGCGCATCACCCTCGAGGTATCGGCCGCCGTCGCGGCGGACCGCATCCCGCCAACCGTCGGTGTCATCGAGGCGATCGACGATGGGCACTGTCTGCTGCACACCGGCTCGAACTCACTCGACGAAATAGCCGTCTACACCGGACTTTTCGGCTTTGGATTCCACGTGCATGAACCACCCGAACTCATCGACCACCTACGCGCGCTGGCGCACCGCGTCACCGCGGCCATCACGCCCCGCGACGACGCACCCGGTTCGGCTGACCGCCCATCATGATCCGCACCCCGACGAAGCGTGGGCCGAAAACGATCTGTGCCCCAACCACAAGCCACTCTGGGCGTCATCGCGAATCCGCGGTCGATGGCGTATCGGATTGCTGAGTAGTCGTCGGGCCACTATTCGATCGCAATGTACCCCTCTGGTCGGATCGTCCGGCGAAGTTGAATCGCGTTCCGGGACGGTGCAATTCGAGAAGAATGATGTCCCCGCGCCCAATGCGTCCGCGGCGGTGCGGATCGCGGCCGCCAGCTCAGTTGGGCGACACCGGAACTCGGCCCGCCTCAGGTACGCCGACCACGGTGCCACGCCAGCGGGTAACGGTCAGGATCTCGAGCGCGCCCATCACGATCAGGCACCCGCCGGCAACTTTCGCCATGTTCTCCAGCGAGTCGTAAGGAACGACGATCAGCGCGATTCCGAGCACCACAGTGAACAGGCCGAAGAGTTCTTGTTTGCCGGCTTCGAGCTGCTCGTCGGTCCACACCGCGACGGTCGCCTGCACGACCCCACGAATCGTCCAGCCGAGTCCGACCCACATACCGAGCAACAGCACCAAATCGCCGCTGGTAAAACACAACAGAGCCAAGAACCACGAGAGCACCCCGCTGACGAACACCAGGATGCGCAGCGCCATCGCGAAGCGCGCGCTGACCGCGACGATGACCTGAAGCACCCCACTGAGCACCAGATACAGCCCGAACAGCAACCCAGCGATATCCACCGATTTGTGTGGCCACATCGCGATGATCGCACCAAGTACCACTGTGCAGCCACCGACCATCACCGCCGCAGGCCGGGCCCTTCGGGTAGGCACGCCGCTACGCCCCGCGCTCTCGTTTTCGAGCATAGCGACATGATATGACCACAACACGCGGATAACCCGAGGTTTGCCTTACATGCCGTGTCGGCGATGCCGTGTCACCGAACAGGCGCTCGGAGTCCGGAAGTCAGGAACACCCCGCGCGTCTCGCCGCCGCCAGGTAGGTGCCACGGAGCCGTGAGCCTTCTCGGCTGGCTGAGTCGAGCGGTTGGTGGTTGCAGAATGCGAGCAGGATGTCGGGGATGAGGACAGGTCCGCGTGGAGTAGTGCTAAAGATGCATGCATGCATGATGCGACGAATGATCGGCCGCTGGTCCACCACGTCGAGTTATGGATGGACGACTTGGCCCTCGCCGAACAACAGTGGGGGCCCGTACTGACCGCCCTCGGCTGCACACCGTTCCAGCGTTGGGCGAACGGCCGCAGCTGGCGGCTGGGTGGCAGCTATGTGGTGATCGAGCAGTCGCCCGCGCTCCGGGCAGGTGGCCACGACCGGCTCAGGGCCGGGATCAACCACTTGGCGCTGCGGACCTCCGAGCCGGCACAGGGCGCCGAGTTGCCTTCGGTGGCACTCGCGGCCGGCTGGCAGGAGCGGACCGACACCGGGCGGGCACTGCACCTGGTCGACGGCCAGGGTTTCGAACTCGAACTCGTCTACGACGAAGCCGAGCCCCCCGCCCCGACATCCGCACCCGTGAATCCCGCCGGATAGCGGCCCACCTCGGACTGACGAGGCGGCAACGGCGGCTCCTGCAAGACCGGTCCCGGCCTTGCAGCGAGCAACCTCCGACACGCCGACCAACCTCATCAGCAGCCAAGCCAAGCATCAACCACCCCAACACGCAGCCGGAACCACCGAATCACCCGCTACCAGGCGACATCTCGAACTTCGTTGGATTTTCGGCGATTACTACCGGGACCCCGGTAAGAACCCGCCGACGGCGAACTGGCCGAGAAGATTCCGCCGACGCAGCAAAAGTGACCGGTTGTTCTCGCAGTTTCGCCCGCGCCGCAGTCACACAACGGTCGCGAGAGAGTCACCATGCCACGCGGACCCGTCTATCTGAGTGTCGAGCAAACGGTCAATGGCATATCACCGGCGAACGCCGAGAGGGCTCCATGATGCGCTAATTGTAAGTCTGTCGGTGCGGCAGATCGATGTCAGTCGGGTGCGGGTGTGTGTGACGCGGATGTGCCTCTGGATTCGGCGAGTAGCGCGTCGAGCTGGAGTTCGGCGCGCTCGGCGCGGGTGAGGGTTTGGGCGCGCGCCTCGTTCAACGCCTCGATGCGGTGTGCGGCTTCGGTTCTCGCCTTCTCGATAGTTGCCGTTGCCTCGGCGCGTACCGCGCCAAGCTCGACCGCAGTCGCGCGGCGCGTGTCAACCAGTTCGGCGCGAGCCGCGTCGAGTTCGGCTCGCACCCTGCGCCATTCGGCACGTGCCTCGTTAGCTGCTTCGAGTCGTTCGGCCGCCGCCTGCTCGGCCCGCTCGGCCACACGCTCGGCATCGGCGGCGCGTTGTGCGGTGAGATCGCGTTCGGAATGCGCTGTGGCCACTCGCGCGGCAGCCTCTCGCCCGGCATGCGCGATCTCGTTATCCGCGCGCTGCTGAGCCTGCTTTATCTGGTCGGCCGCCTCCTGCCGTATCCGCTCGACCTCCTCAGCGGTCTCGCGTCGCACCGTGCGGACCTCGGCCTCCGCCTCGCGGCGCGCTGCGAACACATCGTCAGCCGCTTGACGTGTGGCTCGCTCCACTTCACGCAAGGCGTCGTCGCGGGCGACATCCGCCGCGCCGACCAGTCTTTCGGCGTGCTCGGCCGAATTCGCCGCGTCTTCGGCAACCGATTCCGCGTCCGTTCTGGCTTCCTCAGCATCGCGGCGTGCCTGCTCGGATGCCACCGCCGCTATCTCGGCCTCGGCGATCCGGCGCGCGGCATCCGCCTGCACGGCTTGGACCTGCGCTTCGGCAATGGACGGGTCGGCCAGCGTGGACAGCTCGGCGACGGCGGAATTGAGGGTCGCACCCAATTGATCTGCTAGTCCACGGAATTGGGTGAGCAGTTCATCGGCGCGCAGTCGGGCTACTGTCACCGGCCCCTGTTGCGTCACAGTGACGGTAGCGGCCGAACTCTCGGACTCCTGCTGCTGCCGTTGACGTTCCCGCCAAGCGCGCCATCGCGTGTGCTCGGGATGGTCGCAGTACTCCGAGGGGCGACCGGGCCCGTTCCCGCGAACGCTGGGTCGGGAGCAGCCCGGATAGTTACATGCAGTGGACACCTTCGTATCGTAGCGTTGTTTTCGTCATTTCCAACGTATTAACACGAAACGAAACCTGCAGCGCCCCAGGAAAGCTCGCACATAGCGTCGCCGCGCTGACCGCCGATAAGTGAACCTTATCGGCGGTCAGATCCCGGAGCCTCACTGAAACTCGGCGCCTTCGTTTCGTTTACGTTTGGTCACAGTGCACGTAACGTAACTACAACGGAACTACGTGAAAAGTGGGCAGCCTGGTACTGTCCTGTCTCATGCGAAGGGGACTGCCCCGGCTTCGGTTGACTCCTGACCTGAAGAGACCATTCGGTCTCTTCCGTGAGAGGATGCACGACCATGCCGAAGCCTTACCCCGAAGAATTCCGTCGTGATGTCGTCGCCGTGGCCCGTAAAGGACAGTCCACGTTGCGGCAGGTCGCGAAGGATTTCGGGATATCGGAAAGCTGCCTGGCGAACTGGTTGAAACAGGCCGACATAGAAGAAGGCAGCCGTCCCGGCGTCACCAAAGCCGACACCGAAGAGCTGCGTGAGCTGCGTAAACGGTTGAAGTTGGTGGAGCAGGAAAACGAGATCCTGCGCAGGGCGGCGGCGTTCTTCGCCCGCGAGCTGCCCCCAAAATGAAATACCCGCTGGTCCTCGACCTTGCCGACGACGGGATTCCCGTCGCGGTGACCTGCCGGGTGTTGGGTTTCTCCAAACAAGCTTTCTATAAATGGTGTAAAAACCCTGTCTCGCAACGAGATCGGGATGACGCACACTTGATCGACGCCGCACTCGGCATTCACGCCGACGATCCGGAATTCGGCTACCGATTCATCGCCGACGAACTCGCCGACCTCGGCTACGAGGCCGGGGAGAACCGGATCCAGCGGCTGTGCTCGCTGCACGGTATCTTCAGCTGCTTCGCTAAGAAGCCCGGCCTCACCAACCGGCCGGGCCCTCCGGTGCACGAGGACCTCGTCGCCCGGGATTTCACCGCCCAGCGGCCCAACCAGGTCTGGTTGACCGACATTTCCGAGCACCGTACCGACGAAGGCAAGCTCTACATCTGCGCAGTCAAGGACGTGTGGTCCAACCGGATCGTCGGCTACAGCATCGACGAACGAATGACCGCATCGCTGGCGGTGGCGGCGCTACGCAACGCCATCGCCCTGCGGTCGCCGGTCGACACGATCGTCCATTCCGACCGCGGCAGCCAATTCCGCTCCAGGAAATTCTGCAAACTATTGTCCAACAACGGGTTACGCGGCTCCATGGGCCGGGTAGCCGCATGCGCGGACAACGCCGCCATGGAATCGTGGTGCGCGCTGCTGCAACATAACGTACTCGACAGAAAGCGTTGGGCCACAAGAGAAGAACTCCGGCTGGCTATGGTCGTCTGGATCGAACGGACCTACCACCGACGCCGCCGCCAACGGGGCCTCGCACGACTGACCCCGATCGAGTATGAAACCCTGAACCAGGCCCTACTCGCGGCCTGAAACCCCCATTACCCGCGAGTCAACTGATCTCGGGGCAGTCCCAGCAGAGGTCGAACGTAGGTGAGCGAGACGTCACTGACTCACCGTCCACGCGCCGTCGACGGTGAGCAGTTGACCGCTGATATAGGACGCCAACGGCGACAGTAGAAACAGGATCGTCCATGCCATCTCTGCTGGATCGCCCATGCGGCCGAGAGGGATTCGGTTGATGACCTTCGTGCCTGCCTCGGAGTCGATGAAGCCGCTCATCCGAGGTGTGTCGGTCATTCCCGGCGCGATTGCGTTTGCTCGAAGCCGTTGCGCATGGTGGACGGCGAGGTGGCGGACGTAGCCCAACAAGGCGGCCTTGCTGGTTGCATACCAGTCGTTATCGGTGCCGATGCGAGTGCCGACGACCGATGCGGTCATTACCGTGGCCGCGTCCGCGGGAGGTCCGACCGCCATCCAGTCCGCGGTCAGTCCGCGAACACTGCCGACGCTGATTCGCACTGCGTCGTCGAAGTTGAGGTCAATATGCGAGGAGGGTCCTGCGTTGTTCACGAGGTATCGAGGGACGCCGAGGCTTGCAGCGGTATCGGATAACGCGGCCTGACGACTTGATTCGTCTGTGACATCGACTAGTTGGGTGTGTACGCGGGACGCGAAGGGATGTTGTTTGGACGAGGCATGTAGCTGTGTGAGGCCGTCGCTGTCTCGATCCCATGCGGACACGTTCAGTCCAAGGGCCGCCGCAAATAGGGCGGTTGCGCGGCCGATGCCGCTGGCTGCGCCAGTGACGATGATGGCGTCATCGGGCTCGAAGCCCAACGCTATGGCGGACGGATCAGTCAGCGGAGGCATGCGGGGTCCTTTCGCGCAGTTCGCGTTTCGCGATCTTTCCCGAGGGGTTGCGGGGCAGGTCGTCGACGAACTCGATTTCGCGCGGCACTTTGTAGTTGGCGAGTCGTTCGCGACACCAGGCGATGAGTGTGTCCGCATTCGCAGGGGACGAGTTCGTGACGATCCAGGCTTTGCCCACTGCCCCTAGCCTCGGGTCGTCGATTCCGATCACCGCGCAATCGTGGACGCTGGGGTGCTCGTGCAGGACGCTTTCGATCTCCGCTGGGTAGACGTTGAAACCGCCAGCAATGTACATGTCTTTGACGCGATCGGTGATGGTGAGGCACCCATGTTCGTCGATGTGCCCGACGTCGCCGGTGTGCAGCCATCCGGCGTTGTCGATGGCGGCTTGGGTCGCTTCTGGGTTCTCGAAGTAGCCGACCATCACGTACCGGCCACGCAACAGAACCTCACCGTCGTCTCCCACGGGTAGCTCGGCGCCGTCGTTGTCGACGACGCAGATTTCGATACCGGGTATGGCGGGGCCGGTCGTTGTTGCCATGTGCTCGGGGTTTTCGTTCGGCCGCGATTGGGTCGCCACCACGCATTCGGTCAATCCGTAGGCTTGCGCGATGGTGTCGATACCGAGGACGTCTCGCATGTCACGGAATAACGACGGGGGCACCGAGGCGGCCCCTGCGATCGAAAATCGCAGGGAACTCAGGTCGTATGCTGCGCGGTCGCGGTGATTGATCAGCGACAGGAACATCGTCGGAACACCAGGGAGTACGGTGATTTTTTCCTGATCGATGAGTCGGAGCAGTTCAGTGGGTTCGAACTTGGCGACCGGGTAAATCGTGCATGCCGCGCTGAGCGCGGCGATGATTCCTGCTTTGTATCCGAAGGCGTGGAAGTACGGATTGACAGTGGCGTACCGGTCGTTCGGGGTGAGTCCGGCGCCGTGTGCCCACGCGGCAGCGACCCCAGTGGTTTGGAAATGGGTACTCATCACGCCCTTGGGAATCCCAGTGGTTCCCGACGTGAACAGGATGTCACTGAGAGAGTCCGGAGTGACAGTCTCGATGAGTGCGGTGATGTCCGACGGGGCGTGGCGGTCAGCGCCGCGGAGGAACTCGCTCCAGCCGAGGGTGGCGTGGTGACCTTGCGATCGAGTGTCGACGATCGTCGACAATGCCGGGAGAGCGCCGGCGGGGTCGAGGGCGTCGCCGTCGCACGCCTCGAGCAGCATCGTCGAGTAGTCAGTGCCGAGGAAGCCGTCGGCGAGTACGACGAGTTTTGCGCGCGAGCGTTGCAGGATGGTTCGAACCTCGGCGCCGCGATAGCGGGTGTTGAGGGGCACGGGAACTACGCCGACGAGGTGGGCGCCGAGTAGCGACACGATGAACTCGACGCTATTGGGCAGCCAAATGCCCACGCGGTCTCCGGAAGCGACGCCACGATCGAGGTAGGCACCCGCGATACGACGCGCCGCGGCAAGGAGTTGGGAGTGGGTCAGCGTGATGCTGTCGTCGGCGACGGCGACCGCGTCCGGGCATTGCGCGGCGTTCCTGTGCAGGATGGCCGGAATGGTTGATGCGGTCTGCATTACGCGCTCCTAACGCCGATCATCATCGCTACAAAGGTGGGGCCGTGTCCGGACACGGGATGGCGGGGATTGCGCGGCGGCTTCATTCCTCTCTCGACCTACCCAGGTAGACCTCTTGCAGAAGTGTGCTGTTGCGGTACTTGTCGGGAGGGCCGGAGGAGACTACGCGGCCGGAGTCGAGTACAACCACGGAATCGGCGACCTCGAGCGCGCTGTCGACGAGCTGCTCGACCACAATGACGGCGAGGCCGTCGTCCCGCAGGGTGGTTGCGGTCGCGAAGACTTCAGCTTGAATCGCCGGCGCCAGTCCGGCGGAAGGTTCATCGAGCAACAGGATCTGCGGTCGCGCGGCTAGGGCCTGCGCGATAGCGAGCATCTGTTGCTGACCACCTGAGAGTCCACCGGCCTTGTCGGACCGCTTGTCATGAAGGATCGGGAACCGTTGATAGGCCGTTGCGAGCGCTTCCTTGCGGTCACGTGACCGCAGCGACCAACCTTTGGCGGAGTAGGTTCCCAGTAGCAGATTCTCTTCGACCGTTCGTCCGCGAAAGACTCGCTTTCCCTCCTGGACGAGCGCGATACCGGCCGCGGCGCGTCGGTGGGCGGGCATGGTCGTGACATCGCGATCGTCGATCAGTACACATCCTGAACGCACTGTGGGCAGCAGGCCGGCAATGCCCGCCATGAGTGAGGTCTTGCCTGCCCCGTTGCGGCCGAGAACGACACAGAGTTCGCCCGCGGAAACAGTCAAATCTATGTCGCGGAGCACGGTGACGTCTCGGTATCCGCCAGTGAGGTGTTGCACCTTTAACGTGGTCATGCCCGATCTCCTGCTACACCGTGGCTGACACCGAGGTACTCCTGGGCGACCCGGGCGTCAGCGCGTATGACCGAGGGCGGTCCTTCCACGAGGGTCTGGCCTCTGGAGAGCACATGAATATGGTCTGCCAACCGCATGACGAGCGGGAAGTTGTGCTCGACCAAGATGATGGTTGCGCCTGCATCGCGAACCAATCCCAGCACGTGTTCCAGCCGGGTGAGGTCGGCCTCGTCGAGACCTGAGCCGACTTCATCGAGAAGCAACACCACAGGCCCCGCGGCCAGTGAACGAGCCAACTCCACCATGCGCCGGGTGCCCAGCGGCAATGAGTCGGCGTCTTTGTGCGCTGTAGTAGCTAAACCCAGTGTGTTGAGGAGTTGTTCGGCGCGCGTGGTGGCATCGCGAAGGCGTCGTCGGTAACCGGGTAACCGCAATACGGTCTGCACGAGGCTGGCCGGGTTGCCGGTGTAGGCGCCGAGGGCGACGAAGTCGACCGTTGACACACCACTGGGCATGATCGGTGTCTGGAAGGTTCGCTGGACTCCCGCGTGTGCGACGGCATCGACGCTGCGGGACGTCAGGACGGTCGTACTGGGTGCATCGCCCAGACTCACCGTGCCACTGTCGGGTTTCAGGAACCCGTTGATGATGTTGAGCACTGTGGTTTTGCCGGAGCCGTTGGTGCCTATCAGGGCCGTGATCTGGCCAGGCCGGGCGGTGAACGCGACGTCTTGGACCGCGTGGTTTCCACCGAAGGACTTCGACAGATGCTCGACGTGGACGACTCGGCCCGTTAGGGCGCCCAAACTCAATGGCGTGTCGGGAATGTCGTCGTCGGTACTTTTCCCGGGAACCGGCAAGAAGCGCGCGAGCCGGTCACGCATCAGGCCGACGATTCCGTCGGGCAAGGCGATGGCGATCACGGCGAGGAACAGTCCGTAGATGATGAGCTGGTACTGGTTGGCGGCGGTGAGCGAGTCTTCGGTGAAGTGCAGGACCGTCGCGCCCAGTATGGCGCCGTAGATCGACGTCCCGCCGCCGAGTACCGACGCCGCGAGCACGGTGATCGCGAGACCGAAGGTGAATGAGTCCGGTGCGACGAAACCGTCGAGCCAAGCGAAGAGTGCGCCGCCGAGAGCAGGGGCGACTGTGGATAGGGTGTAGACCTTCAGCTTGGTCCGATAGACCGAAAGTCCCAGTGCGCCCGCGAGTTCCGGGCTTTGTCGGAGCACCAGGAAGCTCGTTCCGTGCGGTGAGAGGATGACGTTGCGGACGATCAGGAACCATGCTGCGGTGACGAGCACGATGACGATGTAGTAGCCGTAGGCGCCGATCGGCGCGCCGACGAAGGTGGCACGGTCGACGGCCATGCCGTCTCCGCCTCCGGTCCACCGCTGGAAAATCTGGATCAGGTTGGGCACGATCAACACGAGAAAGAACGTGACCATTGCCAGGGGCCAACCTGACAAACGAAGGCTCGGCACGCCAGTGAGCAGGCCGACTGCCACGGCGACGACCAATACCACGGCAATGCCGACGAAGAGGTCGGTCTGTCCGAGCGACATTCCGGCGAAACCTGCTACGTAGGCACCAATGGCGTAGAAAGCGACCTGGCCGACGGCGAGTTCTCCGGCATAGCCCAGGACGAGGTTCAGTCCGGACACCATCAGTGCGAGAACCGCGATCAACATGATATGTCGAGCGCCGACGGCGTTGATCAGGCCGAAGTAGGGCCCGATCAGCAAGATCAGCAGCAGCGGCACCGAAAGGTAGGGCGATAGTCGTCGAAGTGTGTGCATGTCAGACCGCCCTCTGCGCCGGTGCCCCGAAGAACCCGCTGGGCTTGATCAGCAAGATGACAAGGAGCAGAACGAAGATCATGACCTGGGAGTACTCGGCTCCCAGGTAACGGGCTGCTACCGCACCGATCAGTCCGGTGACGATGCCGCCGATGAGTCCACCGAGTTGGTTGCCCGCGCCGCCGATGACCACCGCGACGATTCCGAGGACCGCGAGGGAATGTCCGAGGTTGGGGTCGGCGTAGGTGTTTCCAGCCACGAAGAGCCCGAGTCCACCCGCGATCGCGCCGGAGAGGGCGAAGGCGGCCATGCCGATGCCTTGGGCGTTGATTCCGCGAGCGGTGGCCGCATCGGAGTCTTCCGCGCTTGCCAAGGCCCCCAATCCGATCATGGTGCGCGAGGTCATCAGGTGCAGCCCGATGGCAACGAGTACTACGAGCGCCATGATCAGAAGGTCGTTGGGGCGAACGAGGCCGCCGAGCAGCTCGATCGTGTTGCCACTGAGCACGGTCTCGACCGCTTTGGGTTGGTCACCGTAAACCACGATGATGGTCCCCTCGATGACTTGGCTGATACCGATGGTGACGATGAGAGCGGTGAGGTGCCGGTGCTGGGCGATCAAACGGCGCAATGCGAAGAGTTCAATTGCCGCACTGAGCAGGGCCAGGGTGAGAGCACCCAGCAGGACCGCCACCGGCCACGGCATCCCGACTTCTACCGTCAAGACGTGCGCCACATACGTCGCCGCAGCGAGGATGAAGGCGTAGGCGAAGTTCACGATTGATGCCGACAACAACACGATGTTGTAGCCGACGGCAACCAGCGCGTACAGACTGCCCAGTACCAGGCCCTGCCAGACGGTGGTCATGAGCGCTTCCCCGGCACGTACATCCCCTGAGCGTCGAATGCGCCGGGATCGACATAGACGAACATTTGAGATGGGGCGGTAAGAAAGTGGTTCTCCGGTGTGAACCGGTAGATGTTGGGGCCCTTCGAATCTGTCACCCACGGTGTAGCGCCCGCACCGTCGACAGGGAGCTTGTACAGCGCCTTGATGAGGGATTCAGTGTCGGTCTTGCCGCCGTTGTGCGCGGCGGCGTAGCTCACCAGCTGGACCGTTGCCGCTGCAACCACGGGCATTCGCACTCCGGTCTCAGTCAACGACTGCCCTTCGGGGGTCTGTTTGACCTGCGCGATAAAGGTGCTCATTTCGGCGGGCGTTCGGCCCTCGTCGACCGTCCAGTTCGCCTGGATCACTCGCACACCCTCGAGTTGGGCCGGCGAGAAGTTGTGCACGAAGGGATAGGTGGCAGAAAGCTGCGTGGAAAAGCTCGGTATGGTCCAGCGCATACCCGCGCGGGAACGGATGATGTATTGCGCTGGGGCTCCGTACCCTTCGAAGATCAGCGCATCTGGGTGCCCGGCCTGCAACTGCGCAAGCTGGGGTGTCACATCCAGCGCGTCCGCCGGGAAGCCCACCGATTGAAAGTCCAGTCCTGCTGCCTGCAGGTCGCGGCGGTATCCGGCTTCGGTGGCTCGACCGGTGGAATCGTTGGAGTAGATCATGGCGATCTTGGTGAAGCCGTGCGAGCGTGCGACATCGACGAACGGCGGGATGTAGGCGGCCGTAGGCTCGGCGGTCCCGAAGTGGTACGGGAACTTCGCCGGATCGTTGAGCTGCGCCGCCACCGTGGCACCCATACTGAGAATGCCCGAGCGGGTCGTGATCGGGAGCAAGGACAGGGCGACCGCCGACGACCCGCCCGGATAGACCAGGCTCGGCGCGGAACCGGAGTTGATGCGCTCTTGCAGCGCACTCACCGCTTTGGTCGGATCGTTCTGGTCGTTGTTCACGTCGAGAACTACCGGTCGCCCCCCGATCCCACCCGCGGCGTTCGCCGAGTCGACCGCGACCCTCATCCCGGAGAGCAGTCCCCGGCTCAGTGCGGCCGACGCCCCGGTCAAGTCGGCAGTGAAGAACACCCGGAACGGGCCGCCCGATTCGGCCTCTTCCCCGAGTCTCGGGCCACCGCATCCAGCCACCACGATCAGTGCCAGCAACGCCGTTATACCGGTCGAGCTGCGCAAACAGCGAACCATCCAGCATGCCTTTCCTTTGCCCACCAAGTGCTTGCTTGGTGGCTACCATACACATGGGTGAACTTCGTGTTGGGAAAGCAGGAAAACAGGTCCGAGTCAGATTGTTTGCAGCCTGACGAACACAGATGTACGGCCCGGGCAGGCCGCTCAGCAGGGCGGTCGAGATCAAGTGAAAGGTATGCAAATCAGATGGATGCCCACTTACAAACGTTTTCGACCAGACTTCCCGAGAAACTGATCAGAGATGTCAAGGTGTGCGCGGCTCGTAATCAGCTCACAGTCCAGCAGATAGTCGACGAGGCGCTCCGAAGCTGGCTCGAGCTGCACGAAGAAGCCGAATCTGATTCCTCGCGATCGGCTTGACGCGAATCGCTTATACGAGCCCCGAGTAGCCAACGGTACAACAATTATCCGCGACCAGGAGAAAGTCCGTTTCGAATCGGGAACTTGGGGCCCTGGGCGGTGACGGTGATAGTCCCAACTGTCATCCGTCACTGCCCAGGGAGTTCCATTGAAGACTGCGTTCAGCGGCGACCTCGACATGGCCAACAACATTCTGGGCCACTTTGTCAGCTTTCTATCATGCCCAGAATGTGTTCTTTATTTATTGCTGGAAACCCACATTGATGAATTACAATAGCTGTTGCCAGCAGTCAATGTGATGTGTTGTCATATCTTGCGTGAGACAACAAGGGCGCCAGCTTCTCTCCATTAATGCGCCGCAGGTCGACGCCAAGGTGCAGATTCATTTCGAATCAGATGATGACTTGCGTGATTATCTTTCAGAGCCTTTCGCTAGTCGTGGATTCCCGCATGTCGATGTTTCTTGGTACGCACCACCCTGGCCGAAGTACGTCGATCGGTCGCACATTGTTGATCGCGGCACACACCCCCACCCGGGATCCGATCCAGGTACCGTCGGTGCCGAAATTATCACCGCCCTCGGCAACGACTACGCCATCCTGCATCCCGCGAGCGCGGCCACGCTGCTCCCGGACTGGCATCTAGGGTCAGCGATCCTTGCGGCGACCAACCGCATGCTGGTCGAACGCTGGCTGGATGCCGGCGAGTACTGCGAGCATTTCCGCGGCACCATCCGTGTCAACACCCGCGACATCGAGGGCGCCGTCGCCGAGATCGACCGGTGGGCTGACCATCCTCGGGTCGCACAGGTGGGTATTGCGCTGCAATCTCTCGACCCCTTCGGAGCTGCCCGGTTCAAGCCCTTGTGGAGGGCGGCCTGCGATCACGACCTCCCCGTGGCGATCGCCATCGAATCGGGTATGGGTACGACCCACCCGTCGACCCCCTCCGGGCCCCCGCGAACTTTCCGCCACCACTTCCTGTATCAACCTCTGGCATTCGTGTGGCACCTGCTGAACATGATCGCCGAGGGTGTCTTCGAGGAGTTCCCGGACCTCGAGATCGTCTTCACCGACGGCGGCGCTGACATGATGACGCCGATTCTCTGGCGTTTCGACACCTTCGGCCGGCCACATCTGGACCAGACTCCCTGGGCTCCGCAACTACCGAGCCGCTATGTCGGCGACCACGTCTATTTCGTCCACGGCCTCCTCGACGGCCCGACGCACTCATCGATGGCGGCGGAATGGCTACGCATGACCGGTAAGGAGCATCACGTGCTCTACGGATCAAGTTATCCCGCATGGCACATGGTCACTCCCGACCGGCTTCCAGACGGGTGGACCGCAGCTCAAAGTGCCCGGGTGGCTGGAGGTACCGCTGCACGCTTGTACGGCCTACCGGCCATCGACCGGCGAGGCGACGGCATATCGGCTCGCGGCACCGAACCGAATGGAGCCCACCGGTGACGACGATCAGCGAGCGATCCACGCCCCCGCCCACCGCACTCACCCCGGTGCGGGTAGTCGACAACGATGTGCACCCGACACCGAGACTCGGGGAGTTCGATCAGTTCCTGGCTCCGGCGTTCCGAGAGCTCTACACGACCAGAAACCAGCTGGCGGGCAACCCCATCTACTACGACCCGCCGGACTACAACCGGAGTCAGGCAATGCGCACCGACGCCTTCCCCGACGACGGCAACTGCGCCGGATCTGATCCCGGCTTGCTGTTCGAACAGCTCATCCGTGGAGCGGGATCAGATATCGCGATACTGGCCCCGCTCATCACCGTCGGGCACACCGAGCAAGAAACCCAATACATCTGCGAAGGCCTCAATAGATGGCTCGAAGCATGCTGGCTGCACGACTCGACCAACTGGCACGGTCGCTACAAGGGATCAATCTCAGCTGCCGTTGATGACCCCATTGCCGCCGCCACCGAGATCGAACGCTGGGGCGATGATCCACGCATGGTGCAGGTCCTCATCAATGCCGAGCCCAAACCCGCGTGGGGCCACCCCCGATACGATGCCGTCTGGCAGGCAGCGGTGAACCACGGACTTCCCGTCGCTTGCCATCTCAACCGCGGCCAACATCATGACCTGCCGATGTCGCCGGTGGGATTCATGACCTACAACCACGACATGATGGTCGGCTACTCGATGCTCGCAGCCAACCAAGTCGTCAGCCTCATCTTCGACGGGGTCTTCGATAGATTCCCCACGCTCCAAATCGTGCTCATCGAACACGGATTCAACTGGATACTGCCGCTGCTGTGGCGCATGGACGCCGCGTTCGACATGAATTTCAAGGGACCCGAACCCCTGCCGCGCCGCCGCCCCTCGGAGTACGTCTACGACAACATCTGGTTCACCACACAACCGTTGGACTATCCCGACGACAAGATCGAACTTGCCAACGCGCTGGAGTGGATGGGCGCTGACCGCCTGCTGATGTACTCGTCTGACTACCCCCACTGGACCTTCGACGACCCTCAGTGGCTCGCCAAACACCTGCCGGCACGATGGCGCGAGCAGATCATGGCAACCAACGCGTTGAACGTTTTTCGGCTTCCGAAGCACCTTCCCGCCATCGCGAATCAGCGAAGGCCGATCTGATGACCACCACACCGGCTGTCCCTATCCACGGTCGCGAGCACGTCGTCGGATTGGCAGAAGAGCTACCGCCAGGCCACCGAATCATCGCGCCGATCGGGCGTCACGGGGTCGGCGTCTACAACATCGCCGGGCGGCTACACGCAATCGCCAACTACTGCCCCCACGAGGGAGGTCCACTGTGCCTAGGGCGCACCCGAGGTGTCACCCAAGCCCGCCCCGAGGCCCCCGGCGGTGCCGTCGAGGTGCGAGACGGTGAATTCGTCTACTGCCCGTGGCATCAGTGGGGCTTCGAAATCGCCACCGGCGAACCCGTCGTCGAACCAGGCGTATCTGTACCCGTCTACGCCGTCCGGATCGATGACGGCAAGATCATCGTTACGGCATAGGACGCCATCGACATGCAGCAATCCGAAGCACCACAACGGCTCAGCTTGCCCCGTGTATTGAGCACGACGCTGCGGTATGACAACGTTCGCGATCGCATCCTTTCAGGCGATCAACACCGCGAGTCTCACGACGCCTATCTCGCACACGGCGGATATGCACCCTTGGCGACGCGTGCAGCACTGCTCGAAGAGATCGACCGGGCCTGCATACGTGGCCGCGGCGGAGCCGGGTACCCCCTCGCCAAGAAACTCGCCGCGGTCCAGCGGTCATCGGGTGAAGTCATCGTCGTGGCCAACGGTGAAGAGGGCGAGCCGTCATCGGTGAAAGACCGTTGGCTACTGGCCCATCGGCCTTCACTCGTCATCGACGGCCTGTCGATCGCCGCCGCTCTGAGCGGAGCGGACACGGGATACATCTATGTCTCGGATCCAGAATGCGAGGCCAGTGTGGTGGAAGCCCGCACCGACTTTGCCCGTTCGACGACGCGACCCGACCTCGACCTGGAAGTGGTGCGGGTTCAGCGTACGTATGTTGCCGGTGAGGAGACAGCAGTCATCCGCGCGCTAGAGGGCGGACCGGCCCTACCCGCCGACAAGCCGCCCCGCCCGACCGAGAGCGGCGTTCACGAACGTCCGACAGTAGTGAGCAACGTCGAAACCCTTGCTCAACTCGCCTTGCTCAACACCCTGGGCCTCGAAGACTACGCATCCGTGGGCACCACAGCCGATGCCGGAACCCTACTGCTGACACTGACCACCCGAAGCGAAGCGCACCTCTGCGAAGTGCCGTTCGGCACCACACTGTCCGACGTTCTAGGAGCGATCGGATTGAACGCCACGAATTCCCCGGGACTGATTGTCGGGGGGTACTTCGGAGGCCTGCACACGCCGGCGATCCTCGGCACCCCGCTCGGGTACGCCGACCTGGCAGCGCGCGGCGCCGGCCTCGGATGCGGCGCGGTGAGCCTGCTCGACGCGGAGGAATGCCCCATAGCCGTCGCCAGCGCGATCATGGATTTCTTTGCAGAGCAGAACGCGGCACAGTGCGGCTCCTGCTTCAACGGCACCGCAGCGATGAGCCAGACGTTGCGCGCCCTGACCAACGGACAGGCAACCCACGGAGATGTCGACATCCTGCGGCGATGGTCCCGGGAACTACGCGGGCGCGGCGCCTGCGGCACGCTCGACGGCGCGACCACGGTCGCTGCCACGCTACTTCACCAGTTCGACACCCTGATCATCCAACACCTCGGCAGCGTTTGTGGCGCATGCGAATCCACCCGCGACGACTATCAGCCGGCGCCGTTCGCAGTAAGTCTCGCCCCCTGCGAACTGGCAGTCCACCTCTGACGAAGGCCACCACCCATGCGCATCAAACTCGACAAGACCATCTGCGATGGTTTCGGCCCGTGTGCAACGCATGCGCCGGAGGTCTTCTCACTCGACGACTGGGGCTACGCAGCGACCCGCAACGGTCGGCCGATCAGTGCCGACCACCGCGACGGCGTCCGCCGGGCCATCCTGGACTGCCCCGTCCACGCGATAAGCGAATTACCAGCTTCCACACAGTCGTCGCGTGCTAACAGCAGCAACGACTCCGCTGCGCACCGCCGGACATGGTCGCGCACATGGGATTCCACCGCCGAAGGTTGGGAACGCTTCGCCGCTGTCAACGACGAATTCTTCTCCGCCCACAGTCATCCCGACAAAGCCAAGGCGGTCGGGTTGCCAGGCGCGGTGGGCATGGGCAATTTACGGTTCCAGTATCAAAACGCCATGCTTGACTGCTGCGTTCCTCCCGACCTGCAAGTTGCCCGGTATCAGTGTCGTCTCACCGAACTCGACATCCTAGGTGACAGGCTCACAGCCTGGGCCGTACCAGAACCCATGGACGACGCCACCGCCGCGATCGTGGTCAGGATGGGCGTCCGCAACCAACGCGACGAAGAATGTGCGCCCGGGAGAGCGATTCTCACGCCCAGCGGCGCGCGGCCGTCAGAAGCCGCCGATCAAGGCACCCGGCCACCTGAGCCTGATGCCGCAACCGCCCGCCAACTCGGTATCGAACACTGGTTGCACCGCACCTCCGATCCCATTCACAGCTGGCCCATCGGAGCGAATGACGTCATGCGGTGGCGCATTGCGATCGCATGGGCCGCCCGCGACATCAACGCCGAATGGACACACTCACCGGCCGTTCCACGCCTGTTCAATCCATTCGCATGGAACCCGCACTACCGGCCCGCAGAGTTTCCGTGGATGCCGGCCGTAGGGGAAACACCAGGCACGCGGGTCCTCAACGGCGGCATCGATGTTCATTTCTACACCCCGATGGAGATCGGCGACACCGTGACCTGTAGCGCACGGCTGCTCGACTGCCGCATACGAAGCGGATCACTCGGGGAGATGCTGATCCTCACCGACGAACAGCGGTGGACAAATCCTGCCGGCGCCCTCATCAACAAGATCATCAGATCGACGATCTATTACTGATCAATCCACAGTGCAAGACATTTCAACACTCCACTGGCCAGCACCACCACTTCAACGAAAGACGGAGACCACCACATGTGCGGAATCGCAGGCATCGTCGACTTCGGCGCGACTGAACAACAATTGCGCACCCTCCTGCCCCGGATGGCCACCACGATGATCAATCGCGGTCCTGACGCAGCCGACAGCTGGATAGCCGACAACATCGCACTCGGACACACCCGCAACTCCGTCATCGACGTCGAGGGCGGAACCCAACCGATGATCGCCACCGACATCAACGGTCATCCGATCGCGGTCATCGACTACGTCGGAGAGGTCTACAACTTCCGCGACCTCGCGACCGAACTAGCCGCTCACGGTCACCGGCTGAACACGACGTCCGACACAGAAGTCGTCCTCCACGCCTATCTCGAATGGGGCAACCATTTCGTCGAACACTTGGACGGAATCTTCGGCTTCGTGATCTGGGACATCAGGAGCCAAACGCTGATCCTCACCCGCGACTTCATCGGCGTGAAGCCGCTCTACTACGCGTTCATCGGCGGCGGCATCGTCTTCGGGTCCGAACCCAAAGCCCTCATCGCCCATCCCGAGGTCAGCAGCGAGGTCGACCCCGCAGGCTTCCGCGCCATGATGACCTACGGCCGCCCACCGGGAACTACCACGTTCGCCGACCTGCATGTCGTCAAACCCGGCCACCTCATGACCTTCTCCAAAAACGGTATGACCGAGACACGATACTGGTCGATCCCGGTCGCCACCCACGACGACGACCTCGACACAACCATCGCCACCGTTCGATCGCTCGCGCGGTCAGCGGTGCGCCGCCAATGCGTCTCCGACGTGCCTTGGGGAGTGTTGCTGTCCGGAGGCCTCGACTCCAGCATGACCGCCGCCTGCGCGGCCGATGCATTCGGACCGGGACTTCCCTCCTTCACCCTGGACTTCGACGGTCACCTCGACCGCTTCCAGCCGACGCACCTACGGCCCGCCTCCGACCTGCCCTTCGCACAGGAAATGTCTCAGCACCTGAGTACCAGAGCACGCACCGTCGTTCTGGACAGCGCAGACCTGTCCAACCCGGTCGACCGAGCCGCGGTACTCCGCGCATGGGACGAGCCGATCGCCTACGGCGACTCCGATGTGTCGCTCTACCAGTTCTGCCGTGAGGTCAAAACAGATGCCACCATGGTGATCTCCGGAGAAGGTGCCGACGAACTATTCCTCGGATACGACTGGCTACAGAACGACACCCTCGACGACAGCACACTGCCGTGGTTCGAAACCGGAATCGAGGTCAGCGGCGCAGCGTCTCTGCTCGACGCCGACCTACTCAAGTTCATCGATGTTGAAGGCCACGCGCGCAAGGACGCCCAACTAGTACGCGACAGCATCGAACACTTGCCACAAGAGACCCCGGCCGACCGGCGCAATCGAGTCCGTATGCACCTGGCCCTCACCCGTTTCATCCCGCAACAGCTCGATCGCATGGATCGCATGAGCATGGCCTCCGCGCTAGAGGTGCGGGTCCCACTGCTCGACCGGAAGCTGGTCGAGTACGCCGTCAATATCCCTTGGGCGATGCAAACATTCGATGGTCGGGAGAAATCGATCCTACGGGCCGCGGCCGCGGACCTGGTTTCTCCGGGAGTTATCCAACGACGCAAGTCCAACTATCCGATGACCCAGGACCCGCAGTACGCACAGCTCCTCGAGAAACAGTTCGTCGATGTCGTCTCCGGGGGCTCACCTGTCACCGACCTGATGGACGCGCACGTTCTCGACAACCTCCGCTCCACCGATCGCGATCTCTCGGCCACCTACGGAAGCACACAGCTCGAACAGGTCCTACGACTCGACCTGTGGCTGCGGTCCGGCGTGAAACTTCGCGGATTCTGAGAAGGGGCGCTATCAGCCATGTGTGGCACCACCGGACTATTCATCGGCTGCGAGCGGGCACCAACCTGTGCCCGCCGCCTCATCCTCGACTCACTGACCGTAGAACCAGATGTCGCCGAGAACCACCCGTATCGAAGCCCGTTCGCCACGTGGCACGACCGAGCCTCCGTGCGCCGAGCGCCGCGACGCGTCGTCCAGCGACCCTCCGCAGACGCGTTCTACTTCGACCCTGAACTGGTTCCCGTCGCCACGCACCCACTGGTCGCTCGCCTACCGCGTCAGAATATCGACGAGTTGCTCATTCGACATCTCTACCGGTATCTACGGTTCACCGAGTATCTCGAGACGCTTGTCGTCAACCACACCGCGCTCGGTTTGGCAATGGGTACCGTGCTGCCCGGCCTTCCCCGCCAGATGCGTGACGACGCCTACCACGTGTACTGCGACGAGGCATACCACGCACAGTTTTCCGCCGACCTGATCAATCAGGTCGAACAACTCAGTGGGGTAGACGCCCCGCAGACCGAAACGCCACATTTCATGGTGGCATTCGAGCAGCTGGTCGCAACGCACGAACCCGCTGACAGACCCCTACTCGAGCTGCTTTTCGTCATCGTTTCCGAAACCCTTATCACCGGAACTCTGGCCTCAGTGCCCGCCAACGCCAATATGCCCGCGGCCGTCACTCAGGCGGTCCGCGATCATGCCATCGACGAAGGTCGTCACCACACCTACTTCGGGAACTTGTTGTCCCTGGTGTGGGCAGCGATGCCGCCAGATCAAATCAGCCGTGTCGGCCCAGCCATTCCCAAACTGATCCGCTGCTTCCTGGCGCCCGCAACTGAAGTCGTCGCTCGAGATCTCATGCAGGTCGGTGTAACTGGCCCCGGAAGCGTCCAGGTAATCGCCGATACCTTTCGTCCGGACCTGGTCGACGACCAGATCAGAATTGCAGCGCACCAAACTATCCGACACTTCAAGAGGGCCGGGGCGCTCGACGCTGCCATCGTGGAAGACTGCCTGCACCGCGACGGATTTCTATAATCGCCATGAGCACCACTCTGGCGCCAGCCAACGCATGGCCGACCAAGCTGCTCTTCGTGCCGCCGGGACTCATATTCGGCTCGTGGGCAATCCGTATCCCCGACATCGCGCACGCCGCGCACGTCACCACGTCTACAGTCGGCGCGGCGCTCCTCGTTCTCGCCCTCGGCACGCTCCTCGGCATGCCGGCCGCCAGCGCCGCACTGACGAGATTCAACACCAAGCCAGTCGCGGCGACAGTCCTTGCCTGCACCGCCGCGTCTTCCCTACTGCTCGGTGGGGCCGGCAGCGCCGCGACGCTCTTCATCGCGGCCTTCTTACTCGGCATCACCAGCGGCATCTACAGCGTCACAATCAACACGGCCGCCGCACACGCCGAAGATCGGCTCAGTCGGCCGGTTCTCACTGGCTGCTACGCGGCGTACAGCCTGGCCACCCTGGCCGCATCCATAATCGCCGGCCTTGCGGTGGGGGCCGCACTGAACCCCCTAGCCCACCTGCTGGTCGTCAACACCGTTACGCTCGTCGCCCTCGCGGGTGTCTTTCTCATTGATAATGCACCCCGCCCCGACGCCTTCCGGATTCCACGCCCGACCTCGCGAAAAGTATGGGTCGCCGCCGCAATCGGGTTCGCCGCATTGTTCGGTGAAGGGGTCATCACCGACTGGAGCGCGTACTTCCTGCGCGCTGAAATTCTTGGCTCCGCAGATGCGCGGCAGGCGTGGGGATACACCTCATTCGCCATCTGCATGGTCATCGGCCGGTCACTCGGGGCGACCCTCATCGCACGCATTGGCGAGAGACGACTTCTTCTGGCGGCCGTCGTCCTCGGCGTTGTCGGCGGAACGGCAGTAGCCGCATCACCCAACCTGTCGGTCGCCCTCATCGGCTATGCGAGTGCCGGACTGGGTCTTGCCAACCTGTACCCAATGACCATCTCGCTCGCCGCGAGAGCAGCAGCAGCACATCGTCAGGACGCGATCACCTCCGTCTCCTCGATTGGGTACCTCGGCCTGCTCCTAGGGCCCGCCACAGTAGGCCTCTGTAGCTCCGTCATCACCCTGCGCGGAGCTCTCCTGCTGCCACCGCTCATGCTCTGCGCGGTCGCCCTATGCATCGGGACCCTCGTATCTCACCGCCGCCGGTAACTGCGCCGTCGGAGGCGTTCAGTACCTTCAGTCTTGCTCACACGGTCGCACTCATCTGAGTGAACGTCTGAGATCTCGGTGCTGCGATGGCATGGTCGGGACCGATCGAGGTGTCGTGCGGATCTGAAGGTCGGAAGGCCAGGTGAGTGCAGGTCGGCAACGATCTGGGTGCTGGGTAGCGAATTCTGTTGCAACAGAACGGTATTAGTGTCGGCGCGGCACGCCCGGAACATGAAGAACTCCTGGTAGATCAATGGTTGTCGAGACCAGATGCACCAGGAGTTCGTGTGCCAGTTTGCCTACCTGCCTATGTTCGTCGTGCCCGGCCCATATCGGCGCGTCCGCCGATCAGGCACAGTCCTGCCCGGCATATCCATCGTCGTGCACCGACCAGCAGTGGACGGCGCTCGAGCCGTTGCTGCCACCGCCTGGCAACACCACGGGCAGTCTGCGATATCCAACGTGGACGTCTCGCTAGATCTGCTGCTCTGCTGCAGACCGACTGTGGGATGCCCTGAAGGTGGTTGTGTTGTCAGCGCGAAGCGAGAGGCTCGGGTGCTTCGGTGTCTTGTTGAGGGTGGGTAGCGGTGTTCTTCGGGCCGGCGGTGAGGATGAAGAGGAACAGGGCACCTATGACGGCTGTGCCGACCCACATGGCCTGCTGCCAGCCGTCGAGGAACGCCTGCTGCGCGGCGTGGACCACTTGCTGTGCGTGGGAGCCTGCGGTGTTTGCGGTTTCGACGGCATTGGCGATGCCCTCGCGTGCGATATCCGCAGTGTCCGCCGGGATGCCGTCGAGCTTGCCGTCGATGGAGTTGCGATAGCCGCTGGCAACCAGCGCACCGAGCAGGGCGACACCGAGTGCGGTGCCGAACTCGCGGGTGACGTCGTTGAGGGCGGAAGCGACGCCCTGTTTCTCCTGCGGCAGGGAGCTGGTGATGGCCTGTGTGGAGGGCGTCATCGCCAGGCCCATGCCGATGCCCATGGCGATGATGCCGGGCAGGATGGACAGGTAGCCGCCCTCGACGGAGGCGAACCCGGCCATTTGCGCCAGGCCGACGCCGCCCACTGCGATGCCGATCGCCATGGTCGTACGAGCACCGATGCGCTCGGCCAGCTTGGGGGCCAGGCCGGAGGTCATCATCATCGCCACTGCCATGGGCATCTGCGCGAGCGTGGCCAGCAGACCCGACCACCCGAGCACTGCTTGGAAGAACGGGAACAGGACCACCGCGATACCGGCTTGGACACCGAATACCACCAGCAGTGTGATCGAGCCGCCGGTCAGGCCACGCTCACCGAAGAGACGGACATCCAGCAGCGCGGCATCGTGGCGTCGTAGTTCCCACGCCACGAACCCGGCGGTGGCGATGATACCCACGGTGAGACTGATCAGTGTCGCTGGTGCGGTCCAGCCTCGTTCAGGGCCTTCTTGCAGGACGAAGATGAGACCGACGACGGCGACCACGGAGATCAGCGCCCCAACGGTATCGAAGGCGTGGGCCATACGGTCACGGGAGTTGGGCACGGCTTTGAGCGCGGTCGCGAGAGCTGCGATGACCAGCGTCACCGGAAGGACGAACAGCCAGCGCCAGTCGGCGATGTCGACGAGCAGCGCGGACAAGAACATGCCCAGGATGCCGCCGCCTCCGGCGACGCCGGTCCACACGCCGATCGCTTTACCACGCTGTTCTTCAGGGAAGGTCGAGGTGATCACCGCAAGGGTAATGGGCATGATCATCGCCGCGCCGATGCCGGCGAGCACCCGCGCCCCGAGCATGACCTCGGCGTTCGGCGCCAAACCCGCCGCGATATTGGCGACGCCGAAAACGGCCAGGCCAGCGATGAGCATGGGTTTGCGGCCGAGCCGGTCACCGATGGCGCCGAGCGGAAGCAGCAGAGCAGCGAGGGTGAGGGTGTAGATGTTGACGATCCACAGGATCGTGTTCTGCGAGGCGCTGAACTCGACAGCCATCTGGGTCTGGGCGACGTTGAGCCCGGACACCGAGGCGATTACAGCCATCAACGCGATGGAAACCGCGATCAGGATGGTGCGCAGCTGACCTGCATCCGGTGTGCCACCGTCGGTGACGGGGACCGAGGGCACGGGTTGGCTGATATTCATGGGGTTCCTCTCGAAAAGGGCATACCGAAGTCGGTTCCGGGGGCAGCGCCCGGTCAACCGGAGACTGGGCAATCGGTACGGACCCGCGCGACGAATGCGAGCCCGAACTCCTCAGGCCGTGGCCCGCGTCGCGGCCAGGGCCGCGTCGGTGTCCGCAGTGGCGAGCACGGCGTTGATGTGTGCACCGGCCAGTGCGCCGGCCGCTGCGGATGCGCCGACCTGGGCGGTCAGGTCTGTAGCGTTGCCGGCCACCCACACGCCGGGCACATCGGTGGTTCCGGCCATTGCGGAGGAGAACCGGCGGCCCATGTGGTCGGGCAGGTCCTCCATCGGCAACCCGAGTTCTTCCAGACCTGCGGTACGGGCCTGCATGCCGGTGGCAACCGCGAGGACCCGACGGGCGACGACCTGGCCGTCGGTCAACCGGACGCCGGCGAGGGTGCCGTCGACAGCGGTGACGACCTCGGCCACCGGCGTGTCGACGACGGTGATATCGCGGGCGGCGAAACGTGCGCGGGTGTCCTCGTCGAGGTCGGTGCCGCCGGTGAAATAGACCAGGTCCCCGGTGAGCTGGCGGAACAGCAGCGCATGATGGATCGAACCCGGCCCGGTGGCGATGATGCCGATGGGCTCGTCGCGGACCTCCCACCCGTGGCAATACGGGCAGTGCACCACACTGTGGCCCCAGTGCTGCGCCAGGCCAGGGATCTCGGGCAATACATCGCGCAGACCAGTGGCCACCAACAGACGGCGCGCGGTCACCGTGCGGCCGTCGGTCAGCGCGACGGAGAACCGCAGGTCACCGTCGGTAGAGGGGGTGGCAGGAGCGGCGGAAGCCACCGTCGCGTATACGACCCGGCCGCCGTAGTGACGTACCTGCTGCCGCCCTCGCTCGAGCAATTGCGCCGGCGGGGTACCGTCCAGCACGAGAAAGCCGTGCATGGCTTCGGCGGGCGCGTTGCGAGGGTCGCCGCTGTCGATCACGACAACCGAACGACGCGATCGGGCCAACATCAGCGCCCCGTTGAGTCCTGCGGCTCCCCCGCCGATCACCACGACGTCGATCTGGTCGGGCAGTGTGTCGGAGGTATAGGTGAAGGCGGACTCCGCCATATCGCAACCTTTCGTGCCTGGTCCAGCGGTTCTGGACGTCTGCGAGCGACCCTAACCTCACCTTGCAGAGCAGGCATAGAATGTTGCTTATGACGCAAGAAAATGGTGAATTGGACAGCCTCGTACGCAAACGCATCCGCGCTCTACGTGTGGCACAGGGTTGGTCCCTGGAAGAGCTGGCCGCCCGCGCGCATCTGAGCCAGTCCAGCCTCTCCCGCATCGAGAACGGCAAGCGTCGACTCGCGCTCGATCAGCTGGTCACCCTCGCCCGCGCGCTGGACACCACGCTGGATCAGCTGGTGGAGACCGCCGCCGACGATGTCGTCATCAGCCCGATGATCGACGCCGCACGCGGACTCATGCGCTGGTCGATCAAGAGCGAACCGGGTATGAGCGTCATGCGTCAACGCGTGACGCAACCACCACCGGACAATCCCGCGCGCATGCGCGCCCACCCCGGCCGGGAGTGGCTGGTCGTCCTGTCCGGCACCGCGATCCTGATGTTGGGCCACCAGCGCTTCCGGGTCGAGACCAATCAGGCCGCTGAGTTTCCCACCATGCTGCCGCACGCCATCGGTGCCGAAGGCGGTCCGTGTGAAATCCTCGGCATCTTCGACCGCGACGCCCGCCGGGGCCACCAACGCGACGGCGAAGGAGAGCGAAACGACGACTGCGCCTCGAACGGCTCCTGCGCCTGACTGCGGCAGTCACCACTTGCGCATGCGGCACCCTCGATCCTCCACTTCTTGCAGATACCGCAAGAATACTTGCCTATTTGGCATGGAGTTCTAGCGTGGTGGACATGACTCACACGTACTCGAGCCGCACCCACCACGCGTCTGCCCCTGTCTCGAACGACGCCGGCCAGACCGAGATCCTCGATTTGGACGCGGAAGTCCTCGCGGAGTCCACCGCCGCCATCGCCGCATGGCTGCCCCTCCAGGCAGCTCCGCGCTCGGTCGTGGACCTGGGCGCCGGCACCGGCGCCGGCACGTTCACCCTTCTCACGCACTTCCCTGACGCGCATGTCACGGCCGTCGACTCCTCGATCGAACACCTGCGACGACTGCGCAACAAGGCCTGCGCCACGGGGGTACTCGAGCGCGTGGACACCGTCGCGGCAGACCTCGACGCTCCGGACTGGCCCGACCTCGGCGTGCCCGACCTGGTCTGGGCTTCAGCCTCGATGCACCATTTGGCCGACCCCGTTCGGGCGCTGACCAAGGTCCACGACGCACTCGAGCCGGGCGGCCTGTTCGCTGTCGTCGAGCTAGCCGGGCTGCCGCGGTTCCTGCCGGAGACCGCCCCCACCGACCAGCCCGGCCTCGAGGAACGCTGCCACGCCACGACCTCCCACTTCCACGCCGAGCATGTGCCCCATCGTGGCGCCGACTGGGGTCCGATGCTGACCTCCGCAGGATTCGCTATTGAAAGCACACGCACCTTCACGGTCAGCATCGCGGGCTCGCGCAATCCAGGCGTCGGCCGCTACGCGCTCGCCGTCCTGCGGCGGTTACACCACCGCGTCGCCGACACAATTTCTCCCGAGGACCTCGCTGCGCTCGACCGACTGCTCGACACCGACAGCGAACACAGCATCCTTCGCCGCGACGACCTCGTCCTGCGCACCCAGCGCACAGTCTGGGCGGCACGCCGCACCAACTGACGCGTCCACATCAGCAACCCGATATGTCCGGTCCGTGGGAGCCGGTGAAAAGACCATCACACTGAACGGCTGTGCAGGCGGGCCGATCGCTACTCTTCGGTGAACCGTGAGTAGTTTTGTGGCGCCGATGGTTTCGTCGCCAGCTGCAATCACATCTCGGCTGCCACCGACCGGACTGCCTTTCACCCAGACAAATGAACACGTCCAGATCCCTTGCCGCCATGCGCCCCATTCGCAACCCGGTCCAGCGCGCACGCGCATGAACAGCAGGCACCCTCCCGGCTGTCAACAGAGCGGGCGACCGTTGCTCCGGTTGCGGCCCCGACACCTGACCGTCGCTGCCGCGCCCGCGTGTCTCACTCGAACCGCTATCGCCAGTACGGCGTCTCACTCGATCGGCTCCGTCCGAAGGACCACGTGAACTACAGTGCACGTGGGGATTTCGCGCGCATATCAGTGCGGGAAGGGTCGCGTTGGCAGCGATGGCCGAGCAACCATCCGTGAAGATCGACCCATCCCGGTTCGATCTCGGGTTCGTATGCCCGGACGGAAGCGATTACCGGCGACGGGGGCTTGCGCACTGCTGGAACAAGAGGTTCGAGTACGCGCAGCCGGTCCGGGCCTTCGTATCCGTCTTCCATCGTGGCGACCAGGCTGCGCCATTCGGTGTGGAAGGGGAAGGATCGGGAGTCTGTCGCATCTGGTCCGGGCCGCAGCCGCTACCGCCATCCTCGACGGCACCGAGAAAATCGATCTGAAACTGCTGAAATCGGTGGTGATCGACTATCACGCGGAATCGGGCACCAGCCAGCCCGGCGGCTCGGACGCACCACAATGAAGAACAAGCTGCCCGACCCCGTCTGCGAACTGCGCCGAACCGGTGCGGCTCTGCCGCGCGTTGTGGCACCACTGCCCGCGGAGCTGGTCAGCTCCTATATCCACCGCCTGGCCGACGCGAACCTGCTCAACGCCGCAGACCTCCACACCACGATTACCGGGGACCGACGTACCCGCGCCGCACCCCGGATCACAATCCTGGCCCGCCTCAGCAGTTTCCCCGAGAACACCCTGCGCCACGCACTTCCAGAACTCCGCACCGACGACCACGAGAAATGGCCCCTGTCGCGCAAGATCCCGGGTTGCACCCTGTGCGCAACCGCACGCGGAGCCACACGCCCCTTCCGTGTCTGGCAACGCGGACCAGAGGACGTCGTGTGCCGTCGGCACCGCCGGTGGATCGCCGGTGCCGAAGACGGCTGGCGCGACGACGAGCAACTTTCCGTGGCCGACCAGCCCGAGATACTCCAAGCGCACCGCCTACACCTGCGACTGATCCGCAACCACGGCCGGCCGAACACCACTATCGCGTTCAACCAAGCGACCTGGATCCTCGATGAATGGCGCAAGACCGAGGAGTACGACTACTACTCCAGCCTGGGCTTCGAACATCGAATCAGCACATTCCTCGGACCCGACTGGCAACAGCTGACAATAGGTTCGACCGTCACCGTCGCCGCACGCTACCCGCGGCAAGTCGCGCTAACCCGACTTCTGGTGTCCCCCTTCTGGAAAGAACATGCACTCCGCGACCAGCTGCAAGCTGGGCGGCCCCACCCGGAACACAGGCTGCAAGCCGCCACCGCGATAGGCGAGTATCGCCGCACCATCGATATGTGGGGCCCGATTCCGCTCGATCTTGCCCGGGCACTCATGGTGACCTACCTACTGCTCGACGGCCCGCACTTACGAACGTTCCTCGACGAACTCCGGAGGACTGTCGAACCCCGGTACAGGTGGGATCCCATCCCCGCCAAACCCGTCAGAGCAGACCTCCTCGGTGCCGAGAAGTTCGATCCGCTCGTCCAGTGGGTACAGGACGAGATCCACGACCGACTCCATCCCGGACAGCAGCAATGGGAATACCTCGCAGAAGTTCTAGGCTGATAACGCAATTCAAATGAGATGCCGCTGAACACGAAAGATGATGCACCTCAAATGAGACAACGACTCGATCTGCTGTTATCGGAGCAGTCCAAACAAATCGCTCCTGGCAACAGGTGGCTCATTTCAACTGCTCTTCCCAGTTCAGGCGCTCAAGCCGTGGATCATTTGGCATGAGACAGGACATCCTCCGTGGACGGGCTGCGGTTCGTCGTCCCCGTCCGCACCATCAACGCGGCGCCGTCGCCGAAGTACTTCGGGTCCAAGCGGGGCATCACCTGGCTCAACGCCGTCAACGACCAGGTCGCGGGCATCGGGCAGATGGTCGTCCCCGGCACCCCGCGCGACTCCCTGCACATCCTGGACGCGCTGCTGAACCTGGACGGCGGCGTGAAGCCGGAGATGGTGGCCACCGACAACGCCTCCTACTCCGACATGGTGTTCGGCCTGTTCAAGATCCTCGGATACAACTTCAGCCCGCGGTTTCGCGACTTGGACGACCAGCGGTTCTGGCGGGCAACGATGCCCGGCGTCGAGACCGGCACGTACGGCGCGGTGGAGGACTCGGCCCGCAACCGTGTGAACCTGAACAAGGTGATCACGCACTGGCCGGACATGCTGAAGGTCGCCGGTTCCCTGGTCACCAACCAGGCCCGCGCCTACGACCTGCTGCGGATGTTCGGACGCGAGGGCGCCCGACGCCGCTGGGCGCGGCGTTCGCGGAGTACGGGCGGATCGCGAAGACCGAGCACCTGCTGCGTGTGGACGACCCGGTGGACGACACCTACCGCCGTCAGATGAACCGGCAGCTCACCGTGCACCGCCTCCACCCCGGCCGCTGGCGCCCTGCGCCCGCTGCGTGACCCGGACGCGCCGGAACTCGATGAGGACGACGACGGTGAGACGGCGTGAACGTCAGCAAGCGGCATGCCCGCTGATCAGCGGGCATGGTCGGCCTCGATGCCCGCGAGGATGAGGTCGATGCCGACAAGGAATTGCGCGCGGTCGTCGTGATCGAGCCCGTGGTCCGCGACCGCCCGGGTGAAGGGGAACTCCTGCGGGCTGAGCTGCTTCCATATCGCCGCCACGGCGTCCATGTAGACGTCGCGGTCGGCTTCTGGGCCAAGGCTGCGTGCGAGGGCGAGGTTCGCGGCGTTCTGGCCAGCGGCACCGAGGATGTAGTGCATCAGGGCGGAGGTCGCGGTGAACCAGTTGCTCGCGGGAACACCCAGCGCATACACCTGTCGGCCGATGGCCTCGAAGATGCGGGTCGTCACCAGGCCTGCGGGGTTGTGGGAGATCTGGGCTGTCAGCTGGGGGGCCAGCCAGGGGTGCTGCTCGATCGAACGGAAGAGGCCGAGGGCGACGTCGTGTATCCGGCCCGGCAGCCCGGCCTCCGCCTCTTCGCTCAGCGCTGTGGAGACGGCGTGGTCGGTGGCCGCGGCCAGGAGTTCGCTCTTGCCCGCAACATGCCAATAGATCGCGCCGGGACCGGTGGCCAGGCGTTCGCTCAGCGCCCGGAAGGTCAGCCCGCTCTCGCCTGCCGTGTCCAGCAAACCCACTGCGGCCTCGACGATCTGCTCGCGGGTCAGGGGGGCGGGGCGCCGCTCGGGCTTCTTGCGCGTCCGTGGTGTCACGTCTTCCATTTTGACACGGCTGGAATTCCGTTCCATAGTTGCAATGGAACGGAATTCCAGCGATGGCGGCAGGATCACACCGGACGCCCCACCGCGAAAGCAGGAGGAGAAAACCATGGCGCTGCAGGACCAGCCCGCCTACATCATCAAGATGCGCGCCAAGCCTGGGCTCGGCGACAAGCTGTTCGCGCTGGCCACCGAGGGCATGGAGAAGTCGGGGTCCTCCGACCGGTTCATCATCGCCCGTGAGGACGCCGACCCCGACGCGCTGTGGAACATGGAGGTGTTCCGCAGCCGCGAGGCGAAGGACGCCTACGAGAACAGCCCTATCGCCGATGAACTGCGCGACGAGATCATCGGCCTCCTCGCCGAGCCCCCCACGCGGATCGAGGTCCACCCCTACTCCGCCCTGCCCGCCGACCCGGCCTGAGCACGGCGGGGTGCCCGGCAATCCGGCGGGCGCGGCTGCCAGCGCGTCCGATGAACCCGTGCAATCCGGGGGTTCGCGGTGGTCCGAATCCAATCAGATCCGATGGTGATTGCTGACAGGGTTTGACGACAGATAGGGTGCGATCCCCTCCAGCGCCCGAAGTTCCGCGAACTGCTCACCTACGCGCGGCCGGGCGACACCCTGCACATCTCCGAGATGTTCCGCCTCGTACGCGGCACCGGCCACATCCTCGACGTCCTCCACCGCGACCGCCTCGCGCTGCGCATCCACGACAGCGCGTTCTCCGCGATGGACCTCACCGCCCGCCACCCGCGCACCGGGGAGCTGCTGTCCACCGTGAAGTTCATGGTGCAGACCCTCGCCGCCACCGGCGAACTCCAGCGCGACCTCCAGCGGGAACTGACCTACGACGGACTGCGCGCCGCCGAACTGGACGCCGTCGAGCGGACCGCGCTCGACCACAGAATCACCGTACGGCGCGGCCAGGGCTACACCCTGCGCGTCAGTGCCGTACCAGCCGTGCACCGCCAGCTCCTCGCCCGTTGCCAGCCGCTCGACGGCGCCGAGGGCGTCCCGGCGGTCCCTGCCCAGCGCAAGGCCCGCCGGGAGTACGAGAACCGGGTCAGCACACTCACGCCCCGACCATGATCGTTCTCAGCGCCAACCGCTGTACCGATGTTCCCCGAGGCTGTAACCGTTCCCGGCTTGCCTAGCGTCTCGCCACCTACTTTTCTCATCCAACGTGCGATGCCCCACGGACATCGTGGGCGGCGCGGTGTATAGACCATCTGTTCGGCGACAAGCGATCTACCGAGGTGTCACGGCGAAAATGAAGGCAAGGAAGTCAGAACCTCCTTGCCACTCTCAGCGTCCTGACGCCCTGGATCTGATGCAGACTCATTGGATCTGATGCGTTGTTCGTGGGCCCACTACTGACACGAACGTCCGGTAATGCCGAATTGCACGTACTCGTGGTCTCGTTGCCATGAAAGATTCACGTGGGTTGGATGCCGGCGAGGATGATGTCGATGGCTCTGCTCATTGTCACCGTGTCGGTCGGCTGGGAGGCGGAGGCCTGGGCCAGTGCTCGGATGAGGAGGTAGATCTCGTCGACGCTGACCGACGCGCGGACGACGCCGGCTGCGCGGGCTCGGCTGAGAACGGTATCGACCACCGCGCGTAGTTCCTCCGATGCTGTGAGCGCCGAGGCGGGAATCCCGCCATCGGCATCCAGCAGCGTCGCCAGGGCCAGCTTGGTGGCACCCGTTTCGACCATCACCCTGACCAGGGCACACACCGCTTCGAAAGGGTCGCCTGTGTCGGCGGACTCGTTTGCCTGGCGGCGCAATTCGGCGAAGTGCGCTAACAAAGTTGCTTCCAGCAGAGCGGATTTCGTCGGGAAATGCCGAAAAACTGTCGCGATCCCAACCCCGGCGCGCCGGGCGACCTCTTCGGTGGAACCGGTCGCCCCGTGCTCGCCGAAGACCGACTCCGCCGCGGCGAGTATCTGCTTCCGATTGTGCCGCGCGTCATTCCGCACCCCGAACGCCTCCGGATAATCGAATATTGCTCATGGCTATACCGAAGTCTACACTCCGGTAGCGTAAGTGGAGTCAACACTTCGTTTAGGAGTTCTCATGCCTAACCCGAACACACCGGCCGATCTCGTTCGGGCCGTCACCGTCGGTGTCGGCCACCTGGTCAGCGGGGGTCTCGACGATCAGCAACGGGCAGTGCTGTTGGACGAGCTGTCCGGCTACTACGGCGAACGCACGGACGTTCGCCACCCGTTCAGCCCGCTGGGTGACACACCGCTGCGTACTCGGCGCGAGTTGTATGACCACTTCGCCGCAATACCGAAACGCGCCGCTGGCGAGATCGATTTCGCACCATCTGACATGACTGCTCACCAGACCGCCGATCCAGAAGTGGTAATCGCGGAGTTCAGCTACCGCGGTTCGGTCGCGGGCCGGCCATTCGAGTTGCCCTGCATCTTCGTGGTCCGCGTGCGCGACGGTGAGATCGTCGAGTCCCGCGACTACGCCCATCACATCGAAAACGCGCGTGTTTTCGGCAGGCTCGGTGACCTGGCTGCCGCCCTCGCCGACCAGACCGCACACTCCTGACCGTGTTCGGCACAGCGCCACACGAGAACGGCACCAGCGCGAACGTCGCCGATCGATTGTCGGGTGGTGCCGGAGAACCCTTTGTCGATGAAGATCCGCTCAGCCGAAGTCCGTGACATTTCAGCCCGGTTGGAAGAACTCGAGCAATCTCCGGCTGGCGTCCGGCGACATCAGCAATTCCTGCATGTCCACGGACATTCGGGCGGCAGCGCTGGTGCGTTCGAACATCTCGCGTTCGTATTCTTTGACGGCGGCGGGAAAGTTGTCCGGGTGCGCGGCTAGTGCGAGACCGAGCAGGGCGCCGTCGAGCAGCGCCATGTTGGCGCCCTCCCCACCGGCGGCATCAAGTGCGCGGCATCGCCGAGCAGCGTGACGCCTGGTGTCGACGGCCAGGTCAGGCCGACCGGGAGGGTGGTGATCGACCGTGGCAGGACCGTGTCGTCGCAGGCTGCGATCAGTGCGGTGAACTGTGAGTCCCAGCCGGTGAGCTCCTCGATCAGCCGCGCCCGGGCAGCGGCCGGGTCATCGAACGGGATTCCACTGGTGGCGAACCAGTCCGGCTGGCCGACGCGGACGGCCTGGCAGCGGTGTCGCTGCGCAAGGTCGCCGCCGCGCTGGAGGTCGGGCCGATGCGGCTGTATGGCTACATCGCCACCAAGGAGGAGTTGCTCGACCTGATGGTCGATGCGATCTATGCCCAGATCCGGCCGGCCGGAGACGGCTGGCGAGAGGTACTGCGCTCCCTTGCCGAAACCACCCGGCAGGCCGCTCATGAGCACGAATGGCTCGCTGACCTTATCGGTGGGCGGCCCCAGTTCGGGCCGCACGCGCTTGCCAGGGGGGAGGCTGTGGTGGCCGCAATGGCCGGCGTCGACGTAGACACCGTCATGCCGGTGGTCGACGCGGTCAACGCATACGTGATCGGCGCGGTGCGCCGGGAGATCACCGAGCGGCGCGCCGAGCGGGCCACCGGGATAGACGAACAGCAGTGGCAGGCCGCTTTCGGGCCTTATCTGGAGCGGACGTTCGCAACCGGCCGATTCCCCGCGCTGTCCACGGTCATACGCGATGGCGCCCACCTGGACGCCGACCAAACCTTCCGCACCGGCCTGGACTTCCTCCTCGACGGCATCCAAGCCAGCATCTCGAGCTGACGCGCGGCCCGAGGAACCAGCCGAGCGCTGCCCGTGCACCAGCGCAGCGTCGCCTGCACGGTGCGCTGATACGTCGGCCCCGACGACTTGAACTCGGCGACCAGATCGTGCAGCGTCGCCTGCGACGCCACCGGAAAGACGGTGTCGCGCACCAGCTTGTCGCCCGCGTCGACAGTGGCCTCGGCGACTTTGAAGAGCAGGTTCTCCTTGCCCGGTGACCCGCGTGAACTCCTTGATCACAGCTCGGAAACCGAAGGTGGAGTACACAACTCCGGAGTCCCGGCCGCAAAGTAGCGGCCGGGCACCGGCCGGACCATAGTCGGTGCCCAGCTGCTCGAGACTGTCAGAGTCCCCCGGCCCGGAGATCCTCGCAGCACCCGGCCTCCAGACGTGACCACTGGGCGGTGGGACGTCCGCCGGTCCGAAGCGTGTTCTCGCCGGTGTCTCCCCACAGTCGCGGCCAGCCCGCGGGTGAGTCCTCCCAGGACTCCTGCCGGCCGTAGATCGTCATATCCGACATTGTGTAGCTGTTGTCCATGACCTCGACCCCGCGCCGCGTCGTCCAATACGTCTCGAACACCCGATCGCCGCGTCGCAGATAGCACGCCAGGAGGAACGGCGAGCGACCGGCCATCAGTGCGTCACGGGAGTCGTGGATCGAGTACCAGGGGATATCCCAGCCCATGAAGTCGCGGTAGCGGCGGCTCTCCTCGTACGGGCCTTGGCAGAACGTGGCGTAGGTGATGTCGCGTGAATGCAGATAGGACAGCTCGCGAACCTGAGAGGTGTAGAACGTGCAGCCCTGGCATTGGTCGGCGGCGGGCTGGCCGGTATGCCACATGAAGAAGTAGGCGATCAGCTGGCTGCGGCCCTCGAATACCTCGAGCAATGTGACCGGCCCGTTCGGCCCGATCACCGCAACGGCCGGATCCACCTCCACCATGGGGAGCCGTCGCCGGGCGGCCGCGAGCGCATCGCCTTCGCGGGTATGGGCCTTTTCCTGAATCCGCAGCGCGTCTATCTCGGCCTGCCAGGTGGCACGGTCGACGACCGTGGGTGCGGGCACGGACGATTCGATGGTCATCGGACTTCTCCTTCGTTTCGGTGGACTTTCGCCTCACCGACGAAGGAAGCTGCCCGGGATCGACATCGGCGGTCGGAAGATCCTAATGAGTATTAGTGGGTCCGCGTGATCGATGGATCAGGCAGACTCGCTAGTGGTAGCGACCGGCGGGTGAGCACATGTGGAGCCTGGACTTCGAGTCCTGATCTGAGATGGTGCCCCCGCCGGTTCGCCGGGAGAAGGAGATCGCTGATGGGATGTCGTGCCCACCGCCGGCCGGTGTGAGCACTGATTCATTAGGTCGCCGACATTCTCCCGCGCGCTGCCGGAACTGGTTGTCCGACAACGACGAACGGGGAGCTGTGGTGCTGCTGGTCGGTGACGACTGGGCATCGGATCATCACGATGTCGAACTGATGGACGAGACCGGGAAACGGCTCGCCAAAGCCCGTCTGCCCGAAGGGATCACCGGGATCACCCGGTTGCACGCGATGATCGGTGAGTACCTCGGCGACGACGAGGACACCGAAGTACGGATCGGTATCGAAACCGATCGCGGCCCCTGGGTCGCGGCGTTGATCGCGGCCGGCTACACCGTGTACGCGGTGAACCCGCTGCAAGCCGCGAGGTTTCGGGAACGCCGCAGCGTGTCCGGTGCGAAGTCCGATGCCGCCGACGCGCACTCGCTGGCCGACATGGTTCGCACCGACGCCCACCAACTGCGGGTCGTCGCCGGTGACAGCGTCGACGCGCAGGCGGTGAAGGTAGTTGCCCGGATGCACAAGACGATGATCTGGGAACGCACCCGTCATACTCAGCGACTCAAACACGCTCTGCGGGAGTACTTCCCGGCTGCGATCGAGGCGTTCGACGACCTTGATGCCCCCGACTCCCTGGAACTGCTCGGCAAGGCCCCCGACCCGCAGACTGCTGCCCGCCTGTCGATCAACCAGGTCAAAGCGGCGTTGAAACGCGCCGGCCGCCGCGGTGACCTCGACGCGAGAGCCGCAGCGATCCGGGCGGTCCTGCGTAGTGAGCAGTTGGGCCGGGCCCCGGTGATCACCGCCGCTTACGCGGCGGGAACCAGAGCCACGATAGCGGTGCTGATGACCCTCGACGCGCAGGTGAAAGCCCTGCACAGCGAGGTCGAGGCCCATTTTGGGCGGCACCCGGACGCTGAGATCATCGGGTCCCAGCCGGGACTGGGCATGATTCTCGGGGCCCGGGTGCTCGCCGAGTTCGGAGACGACCACGCCCGCTACGCGACCGCGAAATCGCGGAAGAACTACGCCGCGACGTCCCCGATCACCCGTGCGTCGGGGAAGTCGAAGGTCGTGGTTGCCCGGTTCGTGCACCAGGACCGCCTCGTCGATGCGCTGCTCACGCAGGCGTTCTGCGCCCTGAAGGCGTCGCCGGGCGCCCGCGCCTACTACGACAAGCAGCGAGCCCGGGGCCTCAACCACAGTGCCGCACTGCGGCATGTCGCCAACCGGCTCGTCGGCATCCTCCACGGCTGCTTGAAAACCCGGACGCTCTACAACGAGACCACCGCCTGGGCGGCCCATTGTCAAGCCGCTGCGACAGCGGCTTGACAATCTAAAAGCTGGGATGTCTCAGAGTTCGCGCAGGCGGTTGGTCAGGTATCTGCGCTCGGCCTCTGTCGGCACCAGCCGCAGGGCTTCGCCATAGGCTGCCTCGGCTTCGGCCCTTCGGCCGGCGCGCCGAAGCAGGTCGGCCCGGGTCGCGGGCAGCAGGTGGTACCCGTCGAGGCGGCCCGATACGGTCAGGTCGTCGACGAGCGCCAAACCGGCCGGAATTCCGTCGGCCATCGCGACTGCCACCGCACGGTTGAGGTCCACGACCGGTGAGGGTGCCAACCGTGTCAGCTCGGCGTACAGTCTGGCGATTTGCGGCCAGTCCGTGTTCGCCGCGTCGGGTGCGGTGGCATGGCACGCGGCGATCGCGGCCTGCACCTGATAGGGCCCGGCACGTCGCAACGCCAGCGCCTCGTCGAGCTTCACCACTCCCTCATCGATCAGCACGCGGTCCCACCGGGACCGATCCTGGTTCTCGAGTGGCACCAACACACCGGCGTCGGTCCGGGTCGCACGCCGGGCCTCATGCAGCAGCATCAGAGCGAGTAGTCCGCACGGCTCGGGTTCGTGTGGCATCAGCCCGACCAGGATCCGGGTCGAACGGATCCCCTCGGCCGTCAGTGCCCGTCGCGCATCGGCATCGTCGTAGCCCTCGTTGAAGATCAGATAGAGCACCGCGAGAACGGCGGCCAGCCGCCGCGGCAGGAGTTCGGCGGGTGGGACCCGATAGGGGATGCCGGCCTCCTTGATCTTCCGCTTCGCGCGTACCAGACGTTGCGCCATCGCCGGCTCGGCGGTCAAAAAGACCCTGGCTATTTCTGCTGTGGACAGCCCGGCCAGCGTGCGCAGGGTCAGCGCCACCCGGGCCGGGAACGGCAGGGCCGGATGACAGCATGTGAAGATCAGCCGCAGTCGCTCGTCGGGAACATCGCCGACCGGCAGGATGTCGAAGTCGCGCGCCAGCACGGCGAGTTCGCGCAGTTTGGCGGCGCCCGCGGCCTCGCGGCGTAATCGATCGATCGCACGGTTGCGAGCCGTCGTTGTCAGCCAGGCGCCCGGCCGGTGTGGGATGCCAGTGCGCGGCCAGCTCACCAGTGCGGCGGCGAACGCGTCTTGCGCGCAGTCCTCGGCCACATCCCAATCCCCCGTCAACCCGATGAGGGTTGCCACGACCTGGCCCCATTCGTCCCGGTAGGCCGCCTCGACCGCCGCCCGGATCGACTCGGCGGGCGCGGTCATTCCCAGAGGGGACGGATTTCGACCCCGCCCCAGCGCGCGTAGGGATGACCGGCAGCGATGTCGATCGCTTCGTCCAGGTTCGCGCACTCGACGATCACGAAACCGCCGACGAAATCCTTGGTCTCGGCGAACGGCCCGTCCGAAACCAGGGTCTCCCCCGCCCGAACGCGGACCGTGGTCGCATCCACCACCGGACGCAAACGAGCACCGGTAACCATGCCGCCACGCCGTTCCAGGTCTGCCCGCCACGCCTGGTGCACCGGGTCCGCTTCGAGCTCCTCATTGGTCGGCGAGACAGTCTCGTCGTCACAGATCAGCAGCACGTATTTCATCTGATGAATTCTGCCCGACCCGGTGGTGAGGGTACAGACACGACGATCATTCGATTCCGGCGAAACGAGTGAACAGGCGTGCGAACTCCGCGCGTTCGCGCGGAGTCCAAGATGCGACGCGTTCGGCCACCATCGCCCGGCGGCCAGCATGCGCGGCAGCGGGCAGTCGGCAACCGGCACTCCAGCCTGTCCACGTTGCTATGCTCCGGCTTCACGGGCACCCGAATGTGCTGCGCTGCAATCGTTCACACGGTTGACTGTCGATATGACAGCTTCAGACCGACAGTAAGATCCGGCTTCCTCCATTCCACCCCTGCGACGCCGTCCCCGCGCGAACTGATCGTGGGCACCCAGACCACCGAGACAGCGCTCGGCGATATCGCATTGAACCTGAGCCGCGACAGCGGGGCGCAGGTGTCGCAGCTGCTGCCGCCCGGCGCGCGGCCGGTGCGGATCTTCGGTCCTGGCAACCGGTTACAACAGCGCCGCTGTGCACGTCGATCGACCGATGACCGCGACGGCCGGCGATGGTGGTAAGGCCGACACCCGGTCCGCGCAGGTCGATATCGAGTGGACGCACGACCACGGCCTTGCCAGGATCAGCCGATGACTCCAGATCACCAGCCTCCGTCGGTCACGCTGGTCGCGTTGCCCGGCGAAACGATCCATTCTCTTGCCGCCGGTGACCTCACCGCCGCCAACGCGACCGCGCCGGTGCTGTTGCCGCCGTTCTTCGTGGGGCCGGAGTGCATCAGGGTGTGGCAGATGCGCGCCAAGCAGATCGCGGCGGACCCAGGCGATCTCGACTGGATCACCCGCGCCGTGGTGGACGCGCGGGATGGCGTCGTCGTGGGCTGCGCCGGCTACCACGGCCCGCCCGACTCGGAGGGCATGGTGGAGATCGGCTACGCCATCGATCCCTTGTGGCGGCGCAGCGGTTACGCCAGGGCCGCATTGGAAGCACTACTGGAACGTGCCGGCCGGGAACAGTCGGTGCGGACGGTGCGCGCCACCATCCGGCCTGACAATCTCGCTTCCCGGCGGCTGATCGCCGGGTACGGCTTCGCCGAGGTGGGCGAGCAGTGGGATGACGAGGACGGCCTCGAAACGATCTTCGAAGCCGCCGCTGCCGGCTAGTTGTAGTCCGCCGCCGTTCGAGTACCCCGCCGCGGCGCCGCATCTCGGTACGGTGTTCCATCGCCGCAGCCAACATCGACGACGGAACCCAGTGCGCCCCACAGGTAGTCGGCGGCAACAGCGACGCGTCTGCCACCAGCCGGGCTCTCATCATGGACATCGGGGTGACCAGGTCGGCAGCTGTCCACAGACTTCCACGACAACCGCCACGCGACGATCGCCACCGACCGAACCTTCGCGACCGGTCCCGCGGCACGCATGCGAACTCGACGTCGGGCCTATCGGTCACAACCACAAATCTCCGCCGCGCCGGGTACGGTATCTCGCGATGAGCGCATCCCCGGACTCCGCTGCCACCGATATCGCCGTGCCGGATGTGGTACGCACCGAATTACGGCGAGGTGTGCGCAGCGTGCTGGTCGATACCGTCGCGCTGCGGCTGGTGCGTGAGCGATTCGACGATGAACAGGCGGGGGCACTGGCCCGGTACCTGGAAGCGTCACAGTCGCCGAATACAGTGCGCGCGTATCGATCCGACTGGATCGCATGGTCGGCGTGGTGTTCGGCGGAAGCACGGCAGGCGCTGCCGGCGGACGCTTTGGATGTGGCGGTCTATCTCGCCGCAGCGGCGGATGCTCGAAAACCGTCCGGCGAGTGGGCATTCGGGCCTGCCACGCTCGAACGCAAGAGTGCGGCGATCGCGGCGGTCCACGCGGCCAACGGATTACCGTCTCCCACGCGGTCGGACGTGGTGCGGCTGACCTTGCGTGGTATCCGACGCACTCGCCGCAGTGTGCCCAAACGTAAACGGCCCGTGCTGTTGCACACTCTCGAACAGCTGCTCGACGGATTGCCGCCGCCGGGATGGCCGAACGAACCCGCGCGCCGCCGCGATCGATTGATCCTGCTGGTCGGCTTCGCAGGGGCCTTGCGGCGCAGTGAGATCGCGGGATTGCGGATCGGCGACGTGCGCGTCGACATCGATCACGGCACCGGTGAACCGATATTGCTGCTCCAACTCCCCTCCACGAAGACCGACCCCACCGGCGCCGCCGGCCAGCGAGTGGCGCTGCCGCGCGGTAGCCGTCCGCAGACCTGCCCGGTCTGCGCGTTCGCCGACTGGATCGCTTTGCGCGAAAGGCATTGCGGCGGAGGGATTGCCGAACTACGCAGCTGGATCGAAGACCACCGCGGACAGATATCGACCGAGATCCATCGCTGCCACGGATTTACCGGCGACACTCGCGCGGCACCGGACGCTCCCCTGTTCCCCTCGGTTACGCGCCACGGCGGACTGGGTGACACCACCATTTCCGGCCGTGCCGTGGCGGAACTGGTGAAACGATATGCCGCCCGCGCCGGGCTCGACCCCACGCTGTTCTCCGGGCATTCGCTGCGTGCCGGGTTCGCCACCCAGGCCGCGCTGGGCGGCGCCAGCGACCGCGAAATCATGCGGCAGGGACGCTGGTCGAATCCACGCACGGTGCACGGTTACATCCGCACCGCGAATCCCCTCGAGGACAACGCGGTAACCAAGCTCGGCTTGTAAGCGCCCCTACAGTCCCTCGAAGGGATACGGGGGTTGCCCGTGTGGCAGCGGCGGAGTCGGCATGTCGTACCGCTCTGACAGAGTGCTCGCCCATGAGTTGGAAACCGTTGTTGTCACGCTGGAGTCAGGAGTGGATCCGCAGCCGCGAACCCGGCCAGGAGGATCCGGAGATCCTGCGCGCCGGTTGGCTCGGGTTCGCCCCGGCAACCGAGGACGCGGTCGCGGCGGCCGAGGTGCGGATCGGGCGGACGCTGCCGCCGTCTTACCGCGAATTCCTGCTGACGACCGATGGCTGGCGGCACGCCGGGGATTTCGTCGACCGCATGCGGGACACTTCCGACATCGACTGGTTGCGTGACATCGAACCGTTCTGGGAAGCGGACTGGAAGGACCTCTGCTACGAGAATCCGGCCCCCGAGAACGGCAATCCACTGGGCCGCGGACTGCTGATCTCGCGCGAGGCCGATGCCGGGATCCTGTTCCTCGATCCAGGTGATGTCGACGCGGCCGGGGAATGGGCCGCCTACAATCTGTTCGCCTGGAGTGAAGGCCCCACACGGTACCCGTCGTTCGCCGGGCTGATGGAAGACCTCTACGCCTCGTTTCACAGCCTCAACCATCCCGAGGGCGAGACCAGCGAAAGCTGGGACGTCACGGTCGAGCAGGCCCGTCGCGCCGCACTCTCCGGTGCGGTGGACACGGCGGCGCAAGCGCTGGAGCAGGCCGAGAAGTTCGGCCGTGACCGCGCCACCGTGCTGCGGGCGCAACTACAGCTGTTCCTCGCACGCGACAGCATGTACACCAGGCAGTCGCTGAGCCGGTGGGTGGGTTCGGCATCGGAATCCGCGGATTTTCCCGACGATCCGCTGTTCACCGCGGAACTGCTGCCGGTACTGTTCGCCGACCACATCGCGAACGCGCACCCGAACCAAGGAACGGTCCTGCAATCGGCGATGTACGACGAGCGCACACATCTCGTCATCGGCGAGTATCAGGCCAGGCTGCGGCGCTACGGTCCCTCCTTCGATTTCGGGAATCCGGAATTCGATGCCCTGATCCGGCAGGCGCTGCGCGAGCATGCCAACGATTCGGACGCGCTGTGGGAAGCGGTCTGCGCGGCGCTGGTGCGGTGGCGACCGCGTACACCCGACCACATCGCGCCGATCGTGCTGCTGGCCGACCCGATCCTGGCCGAGACGCTCACCCCCGAGCGTGGCCGCGCACTGCTGTCACAACCGAGAGGGTGACCGACATGGAATTCCCGAGTCGTCACGATGTGGCGATAGCGTTGATCATCGATGCCTGCGGCGACCTCCACGACTTTCCCGACGGCGATGTCCTGGTGGCGACGGAAACCGAGACCGACGAGTCCGGGTACACCGTCAATATCAGCCGGATCGCCTGCCGGGCTTGCGGAATGATCAAGGTGTCCAGGTGGCGGGAACCTGGCCCCACCGAACAGGCCCGAGGTTTCATCGTGCTGGGCCAATATGAGTACCCCCAGCCGGGAGATGTCCCCGGCATCGTCGACCGCGCGCGAGAGATCACCGACGCGGAGTACGCGAAATACCTTGCCACACACGGCTTCGGCGACATTCCCTCCTACTACGCTCCGGATCGGCGCGCGACCACCGAACGGTACGATTTTGTGCTGCGCATCCGCGCCGGTCAGTTCTTCCTGCTCGAACGGCCGAGTAAGATCGGCGAAATCCTCCCGATCCCACCGTATGCCACCTCCACCGATCTGATCGACGCTGTCCCCGGCGCGGCCCTGTGCTGGGCGCCCGTCGACGACGGCGAGATCGCGGTAACCGTTGTCACGGCGCCCGAAGACCCCGGCCCCGACCGCTCCTACCCGCGCATCGCCGAGTTGAGCTGCCGATTCCACAGCGGCGGCATCTACCTGTGTGAACTTGCGGGCCGCAACCACGAACTGCCGCCGCTGCCCGCAGGCTACGGCGACTACCGGCTGCGCTTGCATACGAGCGATTCCGGTTGCCTGCTGCAGATTTGGAGTCAGCCCCGCACGAAACCCCTGGTCCACCCGGCGATGTGACTGCTCCCGATCGAGCGCTCATCGCTGATGGCTCCGGTTCCACACCGATCTCGAGTGCCGCAGAATAATGAATACCGCACGGCCGCAATACCGCTACATCACCAGTACGTCTTGTAAGCGTCCTATAAGGATGAATTGCATTTGATTGCAACGCTGCACGTTGCCGCGATGAAGGCTACGACGCAGGTCCAGAGTAGTTCGCTACCTACCGGGTTCCGCAGAAACCGTGCCCCACCTGGCCGATTCCCTCGTCCTTCCACAAACAAGACGCAACAATGTTGTGTTTGGCAACACCATAGAGAGAGCTGATCTTCCCGCCGCGGCGCACCTGATGCTCGCCGATGGAGTCGTGCACCTGGACCCAGAACACGCAGTGTTCGGTGCGCCCACCTTCCCGAGCCCATTCCAGGTCATCTGTCACCCGTGCTGGTCGTCGAACATCTCGGCGGCACGCCGGGTGTCCATGTATTCGCGCACTCGATGGATCACGCCACCCGATAGTTCGAAAATGAAGCAGTAGTCATTGTCGTAGTGTCGCCCGTTCATCAGGGTTGCACGCATTCGTTCCTCGACAACTACGGTGCAGCCATCCGCAACGACAGACCGGAAGTCCACCTTCCGGTCTGCCACGAATACCGCCGGGAATTCGATCGTCAGAAATCGCACGATGCGGTCCCGGCCGATCAAGTGATGGGTCCCTCCGAGCGCACGGGCTGTCGCGTTGCCCGGTGGCGCGAGCCATTCCGCGTCGGCTGCGAAGACTGCGGCGATCCGGTCGGGGTCCTGAGCGGCGAACTCGTTCCAGGCCCGCAGAATCAGTGCTTTGCTCGTCTGTGCATCCATACGTCCAATCGTCGCGATCGCTCGACGATCGGGCACGCCATATTCGGACACGTTCGAGCGGAGACGTCCGGATGTGTCTGGTCCTCGAGGCCGAGTGCCATACAGACTTCCGATATGGAACTGATCCAGGGCGTTGTCACAACGGGCATTTACTGCCTGCCGCCGTGTCCGGGGCGCCCATTGCCCTCGAACGTCGTGTCGTTCCCGTCTGCGGCGGCAGCCGAGGCCGCGGGCTTTCGCGCTTGCCACCGTTGTCGGCCGTACCGTAGCGACGGCAGGGCGGCGGCCGGTACATCCGTGTTGGTTTGTCGCGCAATCGATCTGATCGCGGCGGGCGCATTGGACGACGGCGCCGAGGCTGAGCTCGCGGCGAAGTTGGCGGTGTCGCAGCGACATCTGCGCCGGATCTTCATACAGCAGGTCGGCGTCACTCCCGACCAGCTTGCCCGGTCGCGGCGTGCGCATTTCGCCCGGCGCTTGTTGGACGACACCGACCTTGCGGTGTCGGATGTCGCCTTCGCCGCGGGCTTCGGCAGCTTGCGCCAGTTCAACCGAGTGATGGCTGCGACCTTCCGATCCACACCGCATGAACTTCGCGCACTGCGGCGACGCACGGATCGGCTGATCGCTGATGGTGGACTCGCGCTGCGCGTACCACTTGCCGAGCCAGGGCAATTCGACCGACGGCTGCGGAATCTCGCCATCGAGGCCATCCCGGGGCTCGAGATCGCGAGGGCTAGGCATTACCGGCGCACGGTGACCTTGGACGGCGATCCAGGAGTGATCGAGATCGGTGCCGGCAGCCGGTCGGATGTACGGCTGACGGTACATCTCCCTCGCATCGAAGGGCTCATTCACCTGGTGGCGCACATCCAACGACTACTGGCCGGCGACGCTTGGGATCCTTACGAGGTGGGTATTCGTACCATCGTGGCGGACCACGTCGGCCCGGCCGCGGCACCCGGCGTTCTCGGTGAGACCGTCACCAGATATGGCACGCCCATTGAGGGGTTGCGGCAAGTTGGCCTGACCCACCTCTTCCCTACTCCGGCCGGTCTGGCCACCGCCGACCTCGAGGACACCGGGCTCGGCGACGCCGGCACGCAGGCCGTCCGCGACTACAGCTCCTCGCTAAGGGAATAGCGCATCAATCGAATACGGGTACTTCGCCAGCCTTCCACGTCACCGCTCTCCGTCTTTCGCCGGGCCCCGTTCATTCAGCGCCGCAAGGGAATCCACATACCGCACCAAGAGACGGGCCAGCTCCAGACGGTCGTGCTCCGACCAGTCTGCGGTGATGTAGTCATAGGCCTCACGCTGGCGTTTGCGGAAACGGGCCATCAGGTCGTGGCCGCTATCGCTATCGACGCGGACCTTTCGGACTCGGTTGGCGGTCGATGTTCCTGATCAATATCGTGCTCGGCGAGCTGGCCATCGTGCCGGCTGCCCGGCTACTGCCCCGCCACGCACGACACCGAATTTAGAGTGTGGGTCACGTGGACGCGCCCCTCGTGGTGCTCTTCGGAGCCAGCGCGGTTGGGCGAGGCGGTCAACCGGCGTCCAGCTGTTTCCAGGTCTTCCGCTTCTCCTCACCGGTGTTCTGTGGTTGACCCGCTTCATGATTGATCGGTAACTTCCCAATGGGAAACAATGACCGCGAAGTGCGTGAGTCACCTCTCGGACGGAAGGAGCGGTGAGTGCCGACGTACACGGCATCCCAGAAGCGGGCACAGGCACACGCAGATTACGACGCTTTCCTGGCGGGCTGTCCCAGCCGCCAGTTATTCAACCGGATCTCCGACAAGTGGGTCGCGCTGATCCTGGCCGCGCTCGGCGGCGACGGCCCCGGGAACGACAGTATCGGCGAGCCGCAGTCGATGCGGTACTCCGAACTGTCGCGTCGGCTGGCCGGTGCCAGCCAGAAGATGCTCACTCAGACACTGCGTTCCCTCGAACGCGACGGCCTGCTCACCCGCACCGTGACCCCGACCGTGCCGACGACAGTCACCTACGAACTGACCGACCTCGGCCGCTCGCTGCACGACCTGATGCGCGGTATCAAACACTGGGCCGAGGCGCATATGGACGAGGTACTTGCCAACCGCGACGACTACGACACCCGTATCGCCTGACGCTTCACTCTCGGTGATCGCGGGACAGCCGGACAACACGAACACGGGCTGATGTGCCAGGTTTCAGGCGGTCAGCAGCAGCGTCGCGACGATCAGTGCGGCCTTTTCATCTGTTCGACGTGATCAGCCCGTCGGGGCGGATGCCGCGACAGGGCTTCTCTCCCGAGTGGCGTCGAATTCGTCTGCATTCGGACGACTGTCAGGGCTTACAAGTGGTGGTCACGACGTCTGTGATCGACGCCGAACCTGACCTGCCTGGCCAGTTGGTCAGGGCTCGAGCACGTAACGACCGCGCAGCCCGCCCTCAGCCACGGCCCGGTGGGCGTCGGCTGCCTGGGCCAACGGCACGACTGCATGTACTCGGGCCGACAACCGGCCGGACGCTGCGCGGGTCAGCAGCTGCCCCAATCGCGGACCGTCAGAGTGCATCACCAGCGCGTTCACTGTGATCCCACGCTCGGCCGCAGGCACCAGGTTGGGCCGGACACCGACGAAGGCTCCGCCATCGCGGACCGAGGCCAGGCCCCACACCTGTTGCGAGGTGGTATCGACGACCGCATCCCAGCCCGGCTCGGCGTGCGTGACGAAGTCGGCCCCGAGACCGCGCACGAACCCCTCATCCGCGGCTCGGGCCAAACCGGTTACCTGCCAGCCGCGATCGGACGCGAGCGAGGCCACGTTCGCCCCGATCGCCCCGGCCGCGCCAGTCACCAGCAGCCGGTTGCTGTCGGCGGGCGCGTCACCGAGCAAGTCGACTATCTGCGCCGCACCCAGCCCGTTGAGCGGCACCGTCGATGCCGCGGCCAGGTCGAACCCGTCGGGTACCACGGCAATATCGGCGGCGGGCACGATGAGCTGTTCGGCGTAGGTGCCGAAGTCGCGGTCGAAACCGACGACCACGCCGGCGACCCGGGTGCCGACAGCCAGGTCGACTCCGGGGCCGGCGGCGTGCACGGTGCCGGCGAAGTCCCAGCCCAGGCCCGTGTGGTCGGGCTGATTGATCATGCCCAGGCTATGGAACAAGCCCCCCACGACTCCGAGGTCGGTGGGGTTGACCGGCGCGGCGGCGACCGCGACCAGAACCTCGCCGGGGCCGGGCTCGGCGACGGGAACATCGATGATCTCGATCGAGTCGGGCCCATTCGGGGTGCGGACGACAGCGGCTCGGAACGTTGACGTGCTCATGGCTCACTTCTCTTCACATGTGTTCTGTGGTTGACCTGCTCCATGATTGACGGGCAACTTTCCAACGGGAAGAAGGCACTTTGAAGTGCGTAGGCCACCTCCCGGTGGAAGGCCACGTGCCAACCACCGTTCGCGGTCGGACATGCCGGGGTCGGCAGCAACCCCTCGCGCAGCGCCCCTCCAGGTCGGTGCAATCGGTCGGATACCGGCGCGCACCGCCGGACGGCGAGCGCGCCGTACCCTTTTGCACTGCAACGAGATTCGGGCTACTCGAATGATCAGACCAGCAGTCTGGTCAGCATCTCCAGAGTTGCCTGCACGCGACCCACCCGTTGCGGGCCAGGCGAATCCGGTCGTCACCGATGCTGCTGTCGAAGGGCTGGCGCGCCCGATGCGTGTCCAGCACCGCGGCGGCGCCGTATCGTCCCGATCAGGGAAACCAGCTGCGCGGCAACAGCACTGCAACGATTCCCGCTGCTCGCCGGGCCGCTGTTGACCCGCAAACTGAACCTCGACCTGATCGCGGAGCACTACGACGATTTGCTGCGGCTGGCCGGGTCGCTGAAGTTCGGGCACGCGACTGCGTCGCTGCTGGTAGGGAAGCTCTCGGCGTCGGGGCGGCAGAACTCCCTCGCGGCGGCGTTGAAAGAGTATGGGGCGCTTCGCCGTACGATCTACGCCGCCCGCTATTTGTCGGATCCGGACTATCGGCGCAAGATCGCTCGCCAGCTCAACAGGGGCGAATCGGTCCACACGCTCAAACGCGACCTGCTCTACGCCCACGAGGGCATGATCCGCGCCCGGCATCTCGAGGACCAGACCGAACAAATGTGGTGCCTGACACTGGCCACGAATGCGGTGATCGCCTGGACGACAGAATATTTCGGACTCGCTGTGGAGCAGATGCGACGTCAGGGCCGCCGGGTGGACGACGAGGTACCGGCTCACGTGTCCCCGGCGCACAGCGAGAACATCAACTTCTTCGGTGCCATCGAGGTCGACATCGACGCCGAGCTGGCCCAGCTCGGGCCGACCGGGTACCGGCCACTACGCGTCCGCGACACCCTGTGCTGATCGGGGTCCAAAACATCCGCGAGAGCCGCCACCTCATCTGGGGTGCTCGACCTCGATCCGCCGGCGCGGTGCCGACCACCCGGCTGGACCTGAACCCCCGCGTTGTTCCTGGATGCCCTGTCACCTGAGAGGGGGATTTGGTTCCGATGCGTGGCAACCCCAGCGATCCGCGTGACGTTGAACTGGTCAGATCGTGTCGTCGAGCCAGTCGAAGATGCGCGCCACCGCAAGGCGAAGCGCGCCTGGGTGGCAGTGGACGTCACTCTTCCGGGCCTTCGGTGACCGTGCCGGGCTGCTCCGTGCGCTGTACGAGGCACGACTCGAACCGATCCGGGACGCCATCGAAACCGGCCCGCCACCCTTGGGGCCCGCCACCCCACCACACCAGCGCGTACCCGCCCTGCTTGACGCCGTCCTGTGCTTCAAACTCGACAACCGCCGCCTCGCGCTGGCCCTGGAGGAAAGCGGGAGCAGCAGTCCTTACCAGGCCGGGCATTACGTGCGGTGGCACGGCCTGTTCCAAACCGTACTGGAGCAGATCCCAGGCCTGCCCGACAGCGACTTCACCGCCCACGCCCTGCTCGCCGCCATCCGAGCCGACCTCGTCGAGCAACTGGCCGGACAAGAGCGCATGCCGCGCGAAAGGATACGAGCGCAACTGGCGCACTTCGCCACCAGAGTCCTGGCCTCTGCCCCGCACCGTGGGTGATCGCCGAGCCCTGATCAAGAATCGGGCAACTTCTGGGCGGGCAGGGCTTCTCGCAAACGATCGGAATGGAAACGCGGCCCGGCGCTGACGGTCGTCCCGGCAACCCAGTCCGAGCGGCCGGTGCGGATCGGCTACGCCAGAACCTCGACCGCCCGCCAAGAGCTGGCCAGCCAACTCGAAGCCCTCCGCAAAGCTCAGTGCCACAAAATCTTTCACGAGCAGATCAGCACCCGCGTCAAGGTCCGGCCCGAGCTGGAGAAGGCCCTCGCGCTGGCCCGCCAGTTCAAAGAAGCCGCGCCCCAGGTACCCGTCGTGTTCACCGTCCACGAACTCAAACGCCTGGCCCGCAACGCCGCCGAGCTGATGACACTGTCCGGCGAACTCCAGACCGGCGGCATCCAACTCGAACTACTCACCGGCATCTACGACCCCAACGGCATGGGCTCGATGTTCTTCGCAGTCCTGGCCGTCGCCGGACAGATCGAACGCAACTACATCCGCGACAAAACCCTCGAAGGCCAGCTCATCGCCGCCTCCAAAGGCAACCACGGCGGCCGGCCCAAAGTCATCGACGACGACGCACTCACCTTCGCCCTCGCCCTGAAGGACAAAGGCGACCCCGTCCCCGACATCGCCAAGAAACTCACCATCAAAAGCGGGAAACGCGCGGGCAAGCACCCCTCGGTCGCCTCCCTCTACCGGGCGTTCGCAGAAGCCGAGCAGGCCGCAACCGCCGAGCACCCGGCGTTGCGGCCCACACCCGCCCACACCCGCCCGCATCCGCCGCCCCGAGGAGTCGCTGACACCCGAGGAAGCCGACCTTCGCGAACGACTCCAAGCCCAAGTCCTCCAGCATCGACCCGACCAATAACCGCCCCAGTCGGTGATCTCAACGCCACCATCCCTGACCAGGGACTACGCCATATCCGTTGTTTTTTCAGCGATTGCTACTTTTGCCGCCAATTGCATCGGATGCGAACTCGCGACGATATGCACATCAGGCGGTTCGAGGGCGGCATAACCAGCCTCTACCAGAGGGATTCGGCTGCGCTTGCACCGATGAGGATAGACGGCCGAAGGCCCCGAAGCGGTCTGTCTGACGCAACTGCCTGCGGATTCCGCCATCACTTGCATACGATGCGACTTTCTCGCATCTGATGCGACCGATGGAGGTGGGCCGGTTTGGCGGGTTTCGGCGGTTCGGTGCCGGGTGCGGCACGGCTGCATCTGGTCGACGGGGTGTCACCGCTACGGCCGGAGGATCAGGTCTTCGAGGCAATGCTGGCGGGCTTCGCGAATCAACAGCTAGCCCGGAATCTGGCCCGCACCACGGTCGAGGGCCGCGAGCGCACGATCAAGGCGTTCGCCGGGTACGTGAATGCCTTTCCGTGGCAGTGGAGTCCGGCGATGATCGATGAATGGCTCGGTGACCTGCGGTCGCTGCGGGAGCTGAAGCGGACGACGGTCCGTTCCCATTCCGAGGCGATCCGGGCGTTCTGCGGTTTCGTCACCGACCCGCTGTATCGGTGGTCGGCGACCTGCGAGGATCGGTTCGGCACGCACCCGGTCCAGGTGGTGCAGGCAGTAGTGGTGCAACTGAACGGGATCCGGCGCTAAGCCTTCGGGATCCGGCGCTACGGATTGGTCGGTGAGCGAACCGGTTGTTTTGATTCGGAAACCGCGAGCGTGGTTGTGGCGCTGGTGGTTTTATTTGCGGCTGTGCAGGATGAGGGTGCAGCGGGATATGGCCGGTACGGTGCATTGTCCCGGGTCGAGTTGGAACGGTTTTTCCATCTGGACGACGAGGACCGCAAGCTGATCGCGGCCCGACGCCGGGATTCGAACCGGCTCGGGTTTGCCCTACAACTGGTTACTGTCCGCCATTTGGGGATGTTCCCGCCCGATCCGCTCGAGGTGCCTGCGGAGTTGGTGGAGTACCTGGCCGCTCAGCTCGATATCGCGGATCCGGCGTGCGTGAAGTCCTACACCGATCGGGACAAGACCAAACTCGAGCACGCCTGGGAGATCCAGCGCGAGTACGACCTTGTGCCCTTCGCCGAGGTCGAGGCCGAGTTGGTGGCGTGGATCGCCGATCAGGCGTGGATGACCGGCGACGGCCCGAAAGCGATCTTCGACGGCGCGGTCACGTGGCTACGGAATCGTAATTCCCTGCTGCCGCAAGGGGTGACGACCCTGGAAAGGCTGGTCGCGGCGGGCCGTCAAACCGCAGATCAGCGGTTGTGGGCGCAGCTCGGTGCCCCGCTGACCCCGGCGGATGAGCAGCTGTTGTTGGGCATGTTGGAGCCTCGGGTGGAGCACCGGCGCAAGGTCATCGATATGGAGCGGTTGCGGCGGGCGGTGTTCAAACCGTCCGGGAAGGGGCTGCTGACCGCGTTGGGGCGGTTACGCGATGTGAATGCGCTGGTACCGAGTTCGGTAGATAGCTCTGCGGTGCCGCCGCGCCGTCTGCTGGGGTTGGCCACGCTCGGGTTGTCGGGACGGGTGAGTCAGCTGCGTCGCATGCCGCGCGAGCATCTGCTGGCGGTGCTGGTCGCGACCGTCTTCACGATGCGCGCGAACGCCGTCGATGATGTGCTTGGGGTGTTCGACCAGGTGATGGTCAACGATCTGATCTCCAAGGCCGAACGCCAATCCAAAGACGAGAAACTGCGCCGCTACCCGCGGGTCTCGCGCACCGCGGGCAAGCTCGCATCGGCAGTGCGCGTGCTCCTGGAAATGACCGAGGTCGACGCGCAGATGCCGATTCAGTTGGTGTGGGATCTGATCGAAAACGCGGTCACCAAGGCCGAACTGCGAGCGGCGATCGCCACGGTCGAGGAACTGGTCCCGGCTTCGGACGCCGAGCTCGACGGGCAACGGCTCGAGGAGCTCGCCGGCCGGGTGAACACGGTCCGGATGTTCTTGCCGTCGTTGATGCGCACGGTCGAGTTCGGTGCGACCGGGGACGGGAAAGCGGTGCTCACCGCCATGCACACCATCGCGGACCTGCTGACCGCGCCGTGCGCTCGCGGCGCCTCGGTGCGCTGGTTCGATGCGCGGCGTGTGGATCACGATCTGGCCGGCGGGGGCTGGCAGCGCCTGGTGTACCCGTCCGAGCGGCCGGAAGGGACTGTCGATCGGGCGGCGTACACGTTGTGCGTGCTCGAGCAGTTCCACCGGAACCTGAAGTACCGCAACATCTTCGCCGAGCACTCCTCGAAATGGCGTGATCCTCGAGCCCATCTGTCGTCAGGGGTGGTGTGGGAGCAGGCGCGCGGTGCGGGCATGAACGCCCTGGGTCTCCCGGAGAATCCGCATGCGATGCTCACCGAGCACGCCAGCACCCTGGACACCGCGTATCGGGAGTTGATCGCCCGCCTGGGCGACGACGCCCCCGCCAGCGTCGATGAAGAGGGGAAACTGCACGTCGCGGCTCTGACCGCTCTCCCGGACCCGCCCAGTCTGATCGATCTGCGCAGACGGATCGATGCCATGCTGCCCCGGGTGGATCTGCCGGAGCTGGTGATGGAAGTGATGTCCTGGTACCCGGAGTTCACCGAAGCGTTCACTCACGTCTCGGGCAACCCCGCCCGCGTCGCGGACCTGAATGTGTCGGTCGCGGCCGTGTTGTGCGCGCACGCGATGAACGTCGGATTCAAACCCGTTGTCTCCCTGGGCGTCGAGGCGCTGACCAGAGACCGGCTCCAGCATGTCGATCAGCACTATCTGCGCTTGGAAACTCTCGCCGCCGCCAACACGGTGCTCGTGCAGGCTCAAGCGCGGATCCCGTTGGCGCAGTTGTGGGGTGGCGGGCTGGTCGCGAGCGTGGACGGGATGCGGTTCGTGGTCCCGGTCCGCACCCACCATGCCAAACCCAACCCAAAATATTTCGGCAGGAAGAAAGGGGCGACCTGGTTGAACATGCTTTCGGACCAGGCCGCGGGCCTGTCGGCGATGGTGCTCTCGGGCACCCCACGCGATTCGCTGTACGCGGTGGACGTGGTGCTGCGCCAGCACGGCGGGACGATCCCCGAACAAATCATCACAGATACGGGGTCTTATTCCGACATTGTCTTTGGAATCCTGCATTTGCTGGGTCGCAAGTACCGACCGCAGCTGGCGAATCTTCCTGATCAGCGGTTGTGGCGCATCGACTCGGCCGCGGACTACGGCCCCTTGAACAAGGCCGCACGGGGGCGTATCGACACCGGCAAGATCGCCGAACATTGGGAAGACATGTGCCGTCTGGCGGTGTCGATGCACGCCGGTGAGGTCTCCGCGCACGAGGTCACCCGCATGATCTCCCGCGACGGTAACCCCACCAGCCTCGGGCAGGCGGTGGCTCACTACGGGCGCATTCCCAAGACGCTGCATATCCTGCGCTTGGCCGATGACGAACCGTACCGGCGCGAAGGCAAAGCCCAATCCAACCTCACCGAGGGCCGTCACGACCTGGGGCGGCGAATCTTCCACGGCCGCAAGGGCGAGCTCATGCGCGCCTACTACGACGGCATGGAAGACCAGCTCTCCGCACTCGGTCTTGTCCTGAATTGCGTCGTTCTGTGGAATTCCTCGTACATGAGCCGGGCCCTGGATGCGCTACGCGCGCAGGACTATCCGGTGCGCGAGGAGGACGCCGCGCGCCTGTCCCCGTTCGTGCGCGAACATATCGGACTGGCCGGACATTACAGTTTCCACCTGCCGGACCTGGGCGGTGTTCACCGGCCGCTACGTGATCCTGACACCGCGGAAGACTGACGGCCGGTGCCCACCACCGGCCGTGCCCCTCGTCTCCGCGACACACGTAAAAAGACCGACGGCCGAGATTCACGCCGTGGACGCGCCACCCGCCGCGCGGCGGAACCTCCTCGCGAGGCGATCGAACGCCACCGCGAGCGCGTCTCCGTCGATTACCTCGATGTCGACGTCGAGCTGGGCCAACGACAGCGCGAGCCGGTCCGGGTCGTTGGAACCCAGCTCGAGACGGCACGTGGACTCGTCGACCACCTCGATATCGACCAGGATGGGGATCTTTGCGGCGACCTGGGCGGCGGGAGCGTGCACGAGTACCTGGGCGCGGTACGTCCAGGCCGCTTTGCTGACGCGTCCGACGACGTAGTCGACGACATCGTCCGCCGGGATCACGCGCGGCGGGTACCGCGCGCCCGTCGGTGCGGGCGGACCCATGCGGTCGACACGAAAGACCCGCCAGTCGTCACGGTCGATATCCCACGCGAGGAGGTACCACAGCGGCCCCCAGGTCACCAGCCGGTGCGGTTCGGTATGGCGGGCCCCTGTCGTGGCTCCGGGTTTCGTGTATCCGAACCGGAGCCGTTCGTGGCTGCGGATCGCGGCAGCGACCGTGCCGAGAACCGAGAGATCGAGCGGCGGCTGCGTCCCTGGAACGACGCTCGTCGCCTCGCGTACCGCCTCCACGCGCCGACGCAGGCGCGAGGGCAGCACTTGCTCCAGCTTCGCGAGCGCGGTGAGCGATGTCTCTTCGACTCCGAGCCGTTGGGTCGCGACCGCACCCAGTCCGACCGCGACGGCGACGGCCTCGTCGTCGTCGAGCAGCAGTGGGGGCATCGCCGTCCCGGCGGCCAACCGGTACCCGCCCGCGACGCCGGCACGTGCGTCCACGGGATAGCCGAGCGAGCGCAGCTTGCCGATGTCGGCGCGCACGGTCCGCGTGCTCACCTCGAGCCGGTCGGCGAGTTCGGAGCTCGTCCAGTCGCGCTTGAGCTGGAGCAACGACAGCAGTTCGAGCAGGCGTGCCGAGGTTTCCAACATGTTTTCGATCATTGCAGTAATTGCGGAAGCTAGCCTGCCGCATTACCCGGGAAGGTGGGTGTCATGAACAAGAACAACGCACTCACCCCTTTCCGCATCGACATCCCGCAGGTCGACGTCGACGACCTGCGCACCCGGCTGGCACACACGCGCTGGCCGGACCCCGTGCCGGGCCGAGAGGATCGCACCGACTTCAGCCGAGGCATCCCGCCGGCGTACTTGAAGGAGCTTGCCGAGTACTGGCGCGACGGGTTCGACTGGCGCGTGCAGGAGGCGAAACTCAATGAGTACGAACAGTTCACGACGGTCGTCGACGGCCAGAGGTTCCACCTCGTCCACGCGCGATCGGCGAATCCCGAGGCCACCCCGCTGCTGCTGAACCACGGCTGGCCGGGCTCGTTCGTCGAGTACCAGCGACTCATCCCGCTCCTGGCCGACGAGTTCCACGTGGTCATCGCGTCGCCGCCCGGCTTCGGGTTCTCCACCCCGCTGTCCGGGACCGGCTGGGAGCTGGCGCGGACAACGGATGCCTTTGCCGAGATCATGACGCGTCTGGGCTATGAGAGGTTTGCGGCCCACGGCACCGACATGGGTTCAGGTATCACCGGTCGCCTGGCGGCGCTCTACCCCGAGCGTGTCATCGGCACGCATATCGGCGCCGACCCCCGGTGTCTCGGGTTGGTCGGCGATAAGTTCCCGCTCCCGGACGGTCTGTCCGATGACGAGATCGCCCAGCTCGAGGCGGTGCGCATCGCGGATGCGGCCGATCACGGATATCTCTTGATGCAGAACCACCGTCCTGACACGATCGGCGCGGCGCTCGCAGACTCGCCGGTCGGTCAGCTCGCGTGGATCGCCGAGAAGTTCAAGACCAGGCCCATCGGCGACCACCGGATGCCGGACGAGTCGGTCGACCGCGACCAGCTCCTCACCAATGTCACCCTCTACTGGTTCACCCGCAGCGGCGAGTCGAGCGCGCAGTTCTACTACGAGGCCGAACACTCCGAACTCGCTTTCGTCATGGCCTCCGGTGTTCCGTCCGGATGGGCCGTGTTCGACACCCACCCGCTCATCCGCCGCACGATGGACCCATGGAAGGCGGTCGGCCACTGGAGCGAGTTCACCGAGGGCGGCCACTTCCCCGCAATGGAAGAGACCGAACTGCTCGCGCACGACATACGCACCTTCTTTCGCGGCATTTCCTGACCCCGCGTCAGGGCCCCGGAATCCTGAAGCTGGCCTGAGCCGCAAAGTAGCATCGCGCGCAGGTTGATTCGTCTACTGTTGCCGGGCGTGCGTCAAGAGTGGTCGACCGAGGATTTGATCGGGTCGTGGACGCTGGTCGGGGATGACTGGCAGCGGGTGGGGAACAAGACAGGCGCGACTCGTCTCGGGTTCGGTCTGTTGCTGAAGTTTTTCGAGATCGAGGCTCGGTTTCCGGACGGGCCGGAGGAGCTGCCTGCTGTCGCAGTGGCGTATGTGGCGGAACAGGTGAAAGTCGATCCTGGCCTGTTTGGTGAGTACCGCTGGTCGGAGTTCACCCCGCCACGGTGCGCGGAGCTTGACGCGCTGCTGGTCACCGACGCCTCGCTGGGAGTTGGGTCGTGGGGTCCAGGCGGCCGGAATCCGGCGCTAAGGAGTTAGCGCAGACAAATGCCGATTATCTGCGGTAGCTCCGGCGTTGACCTGGGAAGATGCACCCGCCAGGCGGTGCCGACTCCGCGAATTATCTGCGATCGTGGGCTTACCGCCGGATTCCGGCGGTTTGGACCCCACGTGCCGTTACCCGCGCGTCCTACTTTGCGGCTTGTGACAGCTTCAGGAGTTCCGGGCCGAAAAGTAGTGATTCAGCAACCGCTCTTGAATGGGAAACGTCCGTGCTCATCGGTGGCCGGCCGTTCTACTCCGGCCTGCTGGGGGTCCCGGTAGACGGCTCGCCGTCTCGAAACCTTGGTAATGAGACTGTGGCCAGTCATCCGCACTGTCGGTGGGAGCTGATTAACTAGCCGGGTGTTCGAAACTCCAGACGAGCTCCACAGCCTCCAAGTCCTGCTCGACACGTCATTGGCCGCCTCCAGCAGCCATCTCAAGTCGATCATCCGGCCAGGTGAAAGCACCTTGGACGCCGAGCAGGTCGTCCGGGTCTGCCAAGGCATGTGCACCCTGGCGATTGCCACAGTCACCCGGCGCGGTGAACCACGCATCAGCGGCGCCGACGGGCACCTCCTGCACGGCCATTGGATCGTCGGCACCCACCGTCAGGCCGCTAAAGCTCGCCATCTCGCGGCGCGGCCCGGCATCAGCGCGACTTTCATGCGCGGAGAGCAGCTGGGCATCTTCACGCATGGACATGCCGTTCCGCTGAACCCGGAGGGAACGAGCAGCGACCCGACTTGGCCGACAATCCGCGACTACCTCGTCAACCACTACGACGGCGACGGTGACGACCCGTTCTGGGGCGAGAACGTCTGGTATCGCATCGACCCCAGTTGGATGGTCGCCTACAGCGCCGACCCCGTCGGGCTGCTCGACCAAGAACCGTCAGTCTGAAGAGAAGGCGTTAATCGAGGCCCGAGCAGTCGGCGGGGGTCGAGGAACATCGGGGCGAAACGTTCCGGTAGACACCTGCTCGGCCTTCCCGGAGGCCGAGAGCCGCGACGGACCGGGGCCGCTACCGCACATAGTTTGTTGAGTCGACCGTGGCACCTGGGGCAGTTGCGCCAGCTCGGAGACTGAGTTGCCGCACATAATATGTCACTATCTGCGGTAAATCCTTAGCGCCGGATCCCGCACGGATGTTCATTCCAGCACCGAAATACCAGGTCACCACCCGCCGAGCTGCTTCCCCAGCTCCCCTGCGGGTGAGATCCTGACCTTGGGGGCGTGGAATCGGAAGGAGAAGTGCGATGTCGAAGTCCCGCAGCAAAGGTGGTGCACACTCCGGCGGCGGCAAGATGACCGCCAGCAGGGCCTCCGCGATCCAGTCGGCGGGCGCGCGCAATCCTGGCAGCAGTACAGCCTCGTCAGGTTTTGCCAGCAGGGCGCAATCGGCGGCCGCGACCAACGCCAACAGCGGATCCGGAAAGAAATAGCAACGGCCACAATCATTTACGTGATGCTCCGGGGCCAACCCCGGAGCATCACTGCGTTAGAGCCGGATCCCGTTCAGTTGCACCACTACTGCCGTGCACGAGTGGAACACCGCCACGCACGTTCAGGACAACGAGTCCGATCCGAAGAAGCGAGCGTTCACCAAGGCAGAGCTGCACGCGTTCTTCGGCCACTGCTACGACGAGGTCGCCCGGATCCGGGCTTTCGGGCGCAAGGGTTGGCTGCCGGCGTTCCGCGACGCCACCATGTTCAAGACCGCCTACGCATTCGGGTTGCGGCGCAACGAAACTCGGATGCTGGATGCGGCCGACTTCGGCACCAACCCGCACGCTCCGGAGTTCGGGCAGTTCGGATACTGCCAGGTCCGGTTCGGCAAGGCCAAGAAGGGATCGCCACCGAAACGGCGCGGCGTTCTGACCATGTGGGACTGGACCGCCGATGTCCTCGACGAATGGTTCACCGAGGTCCGGCCGCTGCTCGGCGCCGACGGCAACCCGGCGGCCTGGCCGTCCGAGCGTGGGCTCCGGATCGGCTGCCAGCGCCTGAATTCCCGATTTGTCGCCTACCGTCGCACCCTGGACCTGGACGAAGGGCTCGATTTCCATTCACTGAGAAGGTCCTACGTCACGCATTTGATCGAGGACGGCTGGGATCCTCGGTTCGTGCAGGAACAGGTCGGCCATGAGCACGCGAGCACGACCTCGATCTACACCTGCGTCTCCTCGGACTTCCGCACCCGCACCCTGCGCCGGCGACTCGATGCCACCGTCGCCGCGGCCCTCGAATCCAGGAAAGGCGAACACGCATGAAACGAGCGATCGGCTACACCTGGCGACTGCGCGAAATCATGGCCAGCCAAGGCGTTTTCACCGCCACCGAACTCGTCCCGCTGCTGCGCGACCGCGACATCAATCTGCCGGCCTCCCAGGTACACCGACTGGTCTCCGGCACCCCAGAACGGCTGTCGTTGCAGTTGCTCTCGGCGCTCTGCGACATCCTGGCCTGCACACCCTCGGATCTGGTGATCACGACCGCCGAGAACGCCGGAGTCCGCAGGACCGGAACCACCGACGCCGCCGGAGGACCGCCGGTGGTCGCCAAGCTGCGGCCACGGCCAGCGCGGATCCTGCCGGACGAATGAGCAATCGCACCGCGCCCACCCGTGAGCAGTTGGAGCGGTGGCAGAAACGAGACTGCGCCCGCTGCGGTCGCCACGCCAACGCTGCCGCATGGTGGCCGGACGGGCAGGTCTGCCGGACCTGCTGCGACCGGGCACTGCGGATCCGGGGACGCTGCCCCAGCTGCGGCGCGGATCGGGCACTGCCCGGCATTCGGTCGGTTTACGAACGGCCGCAGCCGATCTGCGGCGACTGCGCCGGATTCGCCACCTCCTACCGCTGCTCACGCTGCGATTACGAGGGAAAGCTGCACGGCGGACGTCTCTGCTCCCGCTGCACCCTCTCCGACAAGCTCCACGAACTCCTCGATGACGGCACCGGACACATCAGCCCGAACTCGTTCCGCTCGCTGAACACCTCCTCGTCATGAACAAACCACTGTCGGGTCTGACCTGGCTCTATCCTCACAAGGGACACGGTCGGGCACCGGCCGAGCATCTGCGGGAACTGTTGATGGCCTGCGGTGTTCTACCTGCTATCGACAAGCAGATCTGCGGGTTCGAACGCTGGCTGATCGGCCACCTCGCCACCATCACCGACCCCGACCACGCCCAGGTCGTCCGCCGCTTCACCACCTGGCATCTGCTGCCCAGACTGCGCGCCAAGGCCGAGCGCAAGCCGATCACCCCACCCATCCGCCGCTTCGCTCGCGACCAGACCCGACAAGCAACACGCTTTCTGGAATGGCTTGCTGCACAAGGACTTACACTCGCCAGCTGCGGCCAATCCGACATCGACCTTTGGCATGCCGAGCACGGCGCTCACCACCGCGGCTGCCTGCGTTCGTTTCTGTTGTGGTGCATCGACAACAAGCTCACCCGACGATTCCACCTGCCCACCACCGAACCGCGCCGGGCAACCCCGATGCCACCTCAAGACCGCATCGAACTGCTCGGACGCATCCTGACCGCCGAAGACCAGCCACTGCGCTCCCGCACCGCGGCCGTGATCGCGTTCTGCTCTACGCCCAACCACTCACCCGCGTCGTCCGGCTCACCATCGACGACGTCATCCGTGACGACGACCAGGTGCTGCTGCGACTCGGCGAACCTCCGTCCCCGGTCCCGGAACCGGCCGCCGACATCCTGCTGGCCTGGATGAACAACCGCACCAACATGAACACCGCAACGAACCGTGATTCCCGCTGGCTGTTCCCTGGCAGACGGGCGGGGCAACCGATGCACCCTGAGACGCTGGGCGGGTTGCTGAAAGTCCTTGGCGTTCGGAATGTTCCGGGCCGGACATCGGCCATGCGCCAGCACGTCCAGCAGATGCCCGCCCCCGTCGTCGCCGACGCCCTCGGCTATCACCCCGTCACCACTACGAAACTCGCTGCCGAGGCCGCAACCACCTGGAGCCGCTACGTCACCGCACCCCGATTCCGATCACCCGAGGGCTGGAAGCCATCGACAACCCGCGACAGTTGAATAGGCGATCTCACCAGTCGGCGACCCCCGGTCGCGGGGAGTGCCTGATATCAATCGAGGTGTCCAGTGAAACGTCAGAACAGGGACTGGGCGTCCGCGGCGATCGTGAAGCCGTGCTTGCCGTTGTCACAGCGGACGCCGGATTCCATTGAGGTGCAAGCCATGGAACGGACGATTATGGTCTGGCCGTATTCGAGTACTTTGCCGCCGCCAGTGGTGCCGCCGTTCGGCGGTTGGCCGACGAAGACGCCCTGGTTCAGGCAGAGGTAGCGGGCCTCGCCGCTGTAGCCGACATCGGCCGCTACGGAGCGGTCCGGTTGCGAACCGCAGTCGGCTAGTTCGGCGGGTACCACCGAGGCGTGTGCGAGCTGGCAGCCGACGCCGAAGCCATCGGCATTGATGAAGCCGCACATGATATTTCCGTTCGGCGACTGGAAGTAGAACTTGTCGCCCTGTTGGTAGTCGCGCGCGTCGACATTCGCATCGTCGCGGTTCGGAAGCGCGCTTGCCACCGGCATGCCGATCTCGCCGTATCCGGCGAGTGCCCCCGTCACGGCGACCGCCGCGATCGCCACAGCCATTGCCTTCATGAACGTCCTCCCAGGTCGATGTCATGAACTCCATCAACCGCGGAAGGTGTCGATCACTGGGCCACGGAGGCTCCGGCGTTCCCGATCTCTCGGCGGACACCGTCGAATGGGAATACTCCGCCTGCGACGGTGACCTCGCCCGCGATCGAATTCCCCATCACGGTGGCCCGCCAGTCGGTTTCGATCCGGATGGGTTCGGTCGTCAGGGTCCGGCTGGAGATCCGGCTGCCGTCGACCGTCCCAGAGGTGATCGTCGCAGTAATCCCGTTCGCCTTGTTGGTCGCCGAACCGGCGACGCCGTCCTCGCCCGCGGTGATGACCAGGGTGAATTCCTGGGCGCCCGCCGGATGCCGCATAGTGACGTCCCACGTTCCCTCCGGCGAACCGAACCCCTCGGCGTCGGGATCCGGGCGGTCGGCCGCAGGTGGCGGGGCGAGATCGGGCAGTTCACCCAGCGGGGCCCGGCCTGGTTCGGGCTGCACACCGGCCGAGTTCAGGAAGCCGGCCATCATCTGGTAGTGGCCCACGACGTAGATGATTTCGATGATCTCGTCGTCGGTGTAGACCTCGCGCAGCGCTGTCCACGTGTCGTCCGATATGCAGTAGTCCGAGCACAATTCGTCGGCCGCGCGCAGCAGTGCCGCATCCCCCGCGGACCAGGTCGCGGATTCGTCGGCTACCGCGGCGATCTCGCTCATGGAGGCGCCGCCGGCGAGGGCACCCAGGACATGATTGCCCCATTCGTATGTCGATCGCGTGCGCAGCGCGACCCGCAGGATGGCCAGTTCCCGATCGCGAGCCGACAGTTGTCCCGCGGTCAGCAGCAGCGCGCCGATCGGCCCGATCGCCCCGAGGATGTCCGCGCGGCGCACGAGAGTGAGAATGACGTTTTGGGCCCCGATCCCGGCAAGCCGACGTTGGGCAGCGGTCAGCGAGGTCGGGTCGAGTGGGGTGATACGCGGTTCGGCGGGTCGGGCAATATCGCCGAATTGTGTTGGTGTAGCCATGGATTTCCTTTCTCAGGGGGTTGCGGGGCGTTGCGGTCAAGTGCGATACCCGGGTCGGTACGGCGCCAGGAGCTGATCCGCCGCGTCGACGAGTTCGTCGCCGATCGGTCGGCGCCCGGATACCGACCACGCCACCGAGGCGCCGAGCAGGCAGTAGTGGAGCTGGCGCGCCAGAACGGCCGCGTCGGCACCCTCGATCTCGCCGTGGTAGAGGGCGTGGTCGAGTAGTGCGGTGGAGCGGTCGATCGCGAGCGTGAAGCGTTCGTCGAGGACCCTTCGCAGGTCCGGGTCCTCCCCGACCTCGGTGAAGACCGACATCGAGTTGGCGATCTGCGCGGGCGTCGTCACGAATGCCACCGATTCGCGGATCATTTCGCGCAGTGCGTCGAGGGCTGACCCGTCCGGGGCGGGTTGCCCCGCGGAGATCTCCCGGATCTGCCGGGTACCCCAGGCGTGGAAGGCGGCAAGCAGTTCGCGCTTGGAGCCGAACCGCTGGCGCAACGCCGCCGGCGTGACCCCGACCTCCTCGGCGACCAGGTTGACGTTCAGCCGTGCGAGACCGACCCGCATCAGCACTGTCGCCATCGCGGCGAACACCACGTCGTCCTCCACCCGCCGTGGACGCCCCAGTTTCGCTGCGGCGGTACCCGAGTGTTCCGTCATACCCACCTCGCCATTATTTCTACCTACCTCAGTAGATAGTAATCCAAACCGGAGCAACAGCCAATGACAGTGCCCGCGCGGGCGCGGGTTCCTGGCGGCCGAGAAAGGTCTGCTGCACATCGACGCCGGATGTGCCCTGGAGAACCCCATCGTCACCCGCTACGCCGAAGTTGACCCTGACCTGACTCGCCCCGATCGAACAGCGGCAGAGGCAACCCGCCGACCTGTCAGCCCGTGGCTGACAGGTCGTCCCGCGTCGAGGTTGACGCCGGGGATTGCTTGCCGGGCCGTTCTACTGACAGGGCCGGATGATGATCGCCGCGCGCCTATACCAAAAATTGGCGGTGTTTCCTTCATTGCCCATATAACCCTCGATTTCCGACGCGAACGGCTCCGGCGTCGACTTCGATGTGCCCGTACACAACTCCTCATCCCGGACCTCTCGCACAGCGGGCTCACCAGCTGTCCCTGACCGGTCGATCAGCCACGTCAATGTGATGGTCGACCAGCGCAGCTCGCCGAGATCTTCCGATCCCGGGACCAAAGGAAGGCTCGAGCGCACCGGAAGGCTCGCGGGGTCATCGGGCACAGGCCCCACCATTTCCCCGTCTTCATCGAACTCCATGTCAGCGCTTTCGACGCATTTCCAGCCGTCCGCAACGCGCTCCCAACGCTGACGATAGATCCCCATCCACGAGGCGTAATCCTCCGCGTAGCAGTCCTCGACCTCCGCGAGCGCCAGCGACATGTCATATCCGGCGATGCCGGCCGCCGCGAGCATCATCCCAGTACGGGCAGCATCGCCGCCCTTGAGCTGATCCCACCCGAATCCGTGTTGGGAATACTGATGATCCAGCAGGTAGACGAGTTGATGGGGTGGGCATATCGCCGGCCCGCCGTGCAAACGCCACGTCGGCACTTCCACCGGTGTGGTGAAATGCGCCCGTAACTGCTCGGCCAGTAACGCGACCGACGGATGCATGGCGAAAGCGGCGGCGTCCGGGCCGGTACGCCCCTTCGCCACCAGGTTGTAGGTCAGCGTGATCCGGAAACCGTCGGTGACCGGCAGCACCTCATGCTCGCAGTCGCCATAGAACGCGACGAAGGACAGCTCCTCCGGCGAACCCTGGTCGGTGACCCTGGTCCCCCGCTGCTCGATCACCAGCTCCCCGCCGGTGAACGCCGAAGGCAGAGTCACCACCAACGTGCCGATCATGCCGTCGGCCTTCTCGAAATCCTGATGGCGCTTAAAGAATTGTCCCGACTCATACACCAGCATCGAATGCAGCTCCGCCGACAACTCGCAGTCCGGCGCCAGACCTAGCTCGGCCCGCAGTATGTCCAGCATGGGCAGCAACGTCTCGCGCCACTGCCGCTCGTCGACCGTTACCCGGTCCCGCGGAACCTCCCAGGTGTCGCGCACATTCGCGTCCAGTAGGGTCTGCTCGCGCAGACCATACCGCGCCGGCCGCGCGACCTCGCACAGTCGCCGCGCCTGAGCCGGCGTCACCGGCAACCGGATCGGCCCCACCCCATCTACCTCGATCACCAGGTTCTCCGCCGCGCCCGTCCGACGCGCAGCAAATGAACCCGCCGGCGGCACCGAACCCATGAGCTCGCCGATCACCCGTAAAGTCTTGTCCGTCATGCACTTCTCCCACGTTCGACAACGTTCGCGGGCATCCTCGCAGGACCCACCGACGATCCAGCCCCCGATGCCGCATCTTCGGGACATCGGGGACTGTGAGCTGATGGGGGACGCGGTACACGCGATGCCACCCCTGGGTGCCCACGGCGGCAATACCGCATTGCGCGATGCGGCCCCGCTGGCCGCAAAGCTGGAACATGCTGTCGCGCAAGGTGAATCACTTGAGCATGCGCTATCGGTCTATCAAGACGAGATGGTGCCGTACGCATTCCGAGCAGTCGACGACGCATCCAAACAGGTACGCCGGCTGACCGGCAGCAATCCGGTACAACGATGGATCCTGCTGCGAGCGCTACCTCGGCTACATCGTGTAACCGTCTCCTGAAGGCAGCGGACCTCGGACGTTCTGCGCGACATCGACCCGCGAAAATCATTGTGGCCGTGCTAATTCCGGTAGAATGATCAGCGCCATGCGTAGTAGGCGACCAGGGCTATCACGATGGCGAACTGCCCGAAGATCCCGAACAGATTGAGCATGTCCATGAAGGGCTCTCGGCGGTACCCGTAGCGGGGTCGGCGGCTCATGGCTGGAATCCTTCCGTCTGCCACGGGTCGATAGTGGGCACTCCGGCAGCCTCAAACGGTGACCGGTCGCGGGTGGCGACGGTGAAGCCTGCGGCGGCCGCCGTAGCGGCAATCATCCCGTCGGCGACGGCGATAGCGAGTCCGGCGGCGCGGGCCTGCGACATCAGGCGGGCGTATTCCACGGTGGCGTCCAGGTCGTAGGCCAGGATGCGCCCGGCGAACGCGGGCACGGTGTAGTTCTCGAGCCAATCGGCGAACTCGTCGCGGCGGCGGCCGGCGGGCATCGTCGCGATGCCGTACCGGAGTTCGCCGACGGTGACGGCCGCCAGGTAGAGGGTTTCGCTGGCCTGGGCGTCCAGCCACGCCGTGACCCGCTCGTCCGGGGCCTTGGTGGTGGATTCGCTGATGACGTTGGTGTCCAGGATGATCACTGGCCGAACACCATCGGCTCGTGCGGGGTCTTGTCGCGACCGAAGTAGGTTTCGCGTTCGTCGTCGGTGAGCCGGTTCTCTTCACTGATGACCCCGGACAGCAGCGTGCCGAGCTTGATCCGCTCGGGCGGTTGTACCGCCTCGGTGAGAATGGCGCGCATCTCGGCCTCGATGCTGCGGCCGTGCGCGGCCGCGCGCTGGTGAATGGCGCGATGTACTTCATCACTCAGTTTCCGGATGGTCACGTTCTTCATGCGCTATCATCGCCTTTCTGTACGCCATCATTGCTGGCAGCGTGACGCCATCGGCCATCAATGATGGCACCTAAAGCATACCTGCTATCACTCCCTCATGCCGGCCCCCTACAGGGCGCTTATAGGCGGTCAGCCATATGGGCACTATCGGCAATACCGGCGCTATTGTTCGACGATGGGATCGCGCGCCGGGTCGAGTTGACCGCCTCGGTCGACGTCACCACCCGCACGATCGCGGCCGGGCTGTTGCGCCCGATGGGGACGAAGGCGGTGGATGCGTGGCTGCTGCTGGCGCGGATGCTGGTGCCCGAGCCGATGCGGCCCGGCCGGCCCGAGGAGCCTGTAGCCGCCAGCGCCCGGGCGACGGGGATTGCAGAAAGTAGCGCAGTGCTCGCCGCCGGTGTGCGCGCGGGTGTTCGCGGACGAGGAGTTGGCGCGCCTCTATCGAACGACGTCCTCGGGCGGCGCCTATCTTGGCCTGCGCAGATTCCGACGCCGGCCGGGGGATCTCCAGACCCTCAACGTTCGGGGCCACGCCCATGCCCGACGGATGCAGCCCATCCAAACCCGCGACAGTTGAATACGCGATCTCACCAGTCCGGAACCCCGACTGCTACGAGTCCCAGACACCCTCTTCTGACCCATTTACGCAGCCGAATCCCACTGCCGCGAAAATCCTGAAGCACCGACGAGCGTGCGCTAGTTGTGGCGGAAAGAAGGGGTCCGATCACTCATTCCGTGGTGTCGATCGGTTGCGAGTTCACCCATGGGCGGACTGCTCGGCGTGCTGCCCTTCGGCAACCTCGGCGGGGGTGAAACGCATGAGCAGGACCACGAGCCCTGCGGCTACTGCGATCGCAGCGCAGCAGACGAATGCGACGCTGTAGCCGTCGGAGAGCGCTTGAATTTGCCGCTCGGATAGGTCGGGTGCAGGTCCGGTGACCCCACCGCTGGCCATGATTCGTGACGAGACGACGGCACCGACGGCCACCAAACCCACAGCGCCACCCAGATTCTGAGCGACCTGGGCCAGCGCGGATAGGGGGCCGATCTCGGTTGCCTGCACCCCGGCAACGATTGACAGCGTAAGGGGGACGACGGCGAAACCGACACCGAATCCGATAGCAAGGACCGGCGCCGCGATGTCAGGGAAGTAGTCAGGGTGCCCGTTGGTGACCGCGGCCGCGTAGAGGCAGCTCACGAGGATCACCGCGCCACCGGCGATCACGAGCCACCGCGGTTGGACCTTCACCGCCAGCCGCGACGACAGCGCAGCGGCCGCGCCGAACCCGACCGCGAACGGGATGACGGCAAAACCGCTATGTAGCGGTGAATACCGCAGCACGCCCTGCAGATACAGCGAGATGAACACCGCGAGGCACATGATCACCGCCCCGGCGAGAACGATCGCGGTCAGCGCCGCGCCTCTGCTCGGATTGTGGAACAACGTGAACGGCAACAGTGGATTGGCGGCTCGACGCTCGACCCAGATGAACGCATACAGGGTGATCGCCGCGACAGCAGCCGGAATGACCACGATCGGGCGGATCCAACCACCTGGCCCCTCGTTGATCGCGAACACCAGAAGGGTGATTCCCGCGGTGGCCAGAATGGCACCTACGAGATCGAGTTGCGCGCGAGGGCCTTCGGTTTCGCGAAGGCAGACGACAGCTCCGATCGTCACGAGGGCGCCGATAGGTACGTTGACGAGAAACACCAGGCGCCACGACATTTCGGTGAGTACGCCGCCGGCGATGAGACCGGCGACCGATCCGACCCCACTGAGCGCCGCATAGATCGCAAAGGCCTGGTTGCGCGGTTTACCTGGTGCGTAGGTCGTGGCAACCAACGCCATCGACGTTGGTGCCGCTACAGCGGCCGCCATACCTTGCAGCGCTCGCCCGGCCACCAGACTGGCTGGGTCCCAGGCAAGACCGCATAGAAGGGACGTGAGCGTGAAGAGCGCCACGCCCGCGATGAACACTCGTTTGCGCCCGAACGCGTCACCGAGCCGACCGCCCAGGAGCATGAGTCCGCCGAACGCGAGGACGTATGCGGTGATGATCCAAATTCCCGCTTGCTTCCGACAGGTCGAGTGCGTCGCGGATCCGGGGCAGAGCCAGAGCAACGACAGTCCCGTCGAGGACAGTCAGCAGTTGCAGACCGCCGAGGACGAGGATCGGTAACCCCCACACTCGGCTGTGTCCGGCACTGGTCGGCATGTCCGAAGAGACGATCACGACGGCTGACGCTACCTGCGATTCACCATCTTCTGAACCCCTGACCAATCTACAAAGCCCTTATCGCTGGGCGAAACCGACGGCCGTGCCCTGTTCCGCCGAGAGGCTGTCGATTTCCTTGCCCGAGCGCGAGCAGGAGTTGCAACTCGGGGTATCGGCACAACCCCCATATCCATCGAACCGCATGCGGCAGTGCGAGTCCGGTAGCCTCGCGAAGATGCTTGGACAACGTGTGTTCGCGGCGGCGAGGCTGCGACGGATCGCCGCCTTCGTCATCGGATCGACAGCGCTGGCTTCGACGGCGGTTCCGGCCGCCGCACAGGAACCGGACGCACCCGCGGTCACGAACGAACTTCGGGTATGCACGCCGGGTGACTACCCGCCGTATTCGGTGACCGACGGGGCAGGCGAATACCGTGGCATCGACATCGAGCTGATCCGCGGGTTCGCCGATCTGATGCGCCGCCCGGTCGCGTTCGTTCCGGTGACCTGGGCAACCCTGGCAACGGATTTCGCGTCGAAACAATGCGACGTCGCGGTCGGGGGCATCTCCGATCTGCCCGCGCGTCGCACATTCGCAGACTTCTCGATCTCCTATGGCACCGATGGGAAAACCCCGATCACCCGCCGCGCGAACGGCGCCGACTACTCGACGATCGAACAGATCAACCAACCCGATGTCCGGGTCATCGCGAATCGTGGTGGCACGAACGAAACTTTCGCGCGGGCAAACTTTCCCGACGCGCAGCTGACCCTATGGCCCGACAACCTCACCCTCTTCGATGAACTCGAGCAGGGACGGGCCGATGTTTTCGTCACCGACGCGGTCGAAGGGCGCTATCGGGTCCGCGAACATCCCGGTCTGCAGGTCATGCACCCGCAGTCCCCGTTCGATTCGTTCCAGAAGGTACTGCTGCTACGAAAGAATGCCCCGGCGCTGGCGGCATTGGTGAATGCCTGGCTGGTAGCCCAACTCGCCACCGGTGGCGTCGATCGCGCGTTCGCCGAGTGGATCGGCTGAGCGCGCCGGACTCGGTTAACGACCGAATGTTGTTGCGTCGCAGCGTTATCTCCTACTATGAGGACAGAAACGTTACCGGGACGAGGAGTACAGGAATGACCGACGGCGCGAATGTGATCGACCAGTCCAAGCCCAGTATCGCTCGCGTCTATGACTACCTGCTCGGCGGCAAGGACAACTACCTCGTCGACCGGGAGATCGGGGACCACTTCAAGGTCGATCTGCCGGGTTCGGTGGCGATCGCCGTCACCAATCGGCAGGCACTCATGCGCGCGGTGCGCGCCATGGCCGATGACGGTCTTCGGCAGTTCATCGACCTGGGCAGCGGTCTGCCGACCGCCGATAATGTGCACCAGGTCGCCGAAACGTACGCGGCCGACGCACGGGTCGTCTATGTCGACAACGACCCCATCGTGCTCGCACACGGCCGCGCGCTGCTGGCCACCAACGACAACACGACCGTCATCACCGCCGATGTCCGTGACCCGCAGTCGATCCGCAATCATCCCGAAGTGGCCAAGCTGATCGATTTCGATCAACCGGTCGCCGTCATCTTCAGCGCGATCCTGCACCACCTCAACGATGACGAAGATCCCGGGCAGGTCGTCCAGTATTGGAGCGACCAAATCCCTTCCGGCAGCCGCGTTTTCATCTCCCACTTCCGTTCCGGCCACAACGAGGAAACCAGCGCCGCCGAAGCGAAACTCCAATCCACCTTCGGGCGCGGACGCTGGCGCACCGATGACGAAATCCGCGCTCTGTTCGGCGAACTCGAACTCCTCGCCCCCGGCATTGTTCCTGCCGCCCGCTGGCGCCCGGACCTGGCCATCGTCGGGAACGCCGACCGCGAGTCCACCGTCTGGGAGCAACTCATCGCCTCCGGACTCGCCACCAAACCCTGAGCGAAATGGTCGCGCGGCGCTGCACATCCCGGCAACCGCATCCCGGAATGTGCAGCGTTCAGCGACGCCGAAGCTCGAAGATTCGGAATCGACGGCGCCCGGAGAGCTCGTATTCCATCTGGTACCCGGGCCAGAATTCCACGGCGAGGTCCCAGGCACGTTTGCGGTCCACGCCGGTGACCTCGGTGACAGTGACCTCGACGTATTCATTCCTGGTACGCACGGTCGCGGTACTCGCGGCGCGCAGATTCGCCGACCACACGGGATGGGTCTCGCCACCCCAATTAGAACCGAGAACCAGGAAGTTCTCGCCGTCCGGGACATAGAGCAGCGAGGTGGTGCGCGGCAGCCCAGTTTTGCGGCCCGCGACGGTGATCTCGATCGACGGCAACCCCGCCAAGTCCAGGATGCCCCACCTGCCCCGGCTCACACGCCGCACCAGTCGTTCCAGCAGCAGCACCACCGGCGCGGTGCGCATGACCCAGCGCTGCGCGGCGAGCCTACGGGCGAACGCGGACAGCGGATTGGGCGTCATGCTCGAATCCTGACAGAACTTCACAAACAGGGCCCACCTCGGGAGTGATCCACGTCACTGGCTAATGCTGTCAGGAATTCGGGGGCTGTCTCGTTCAGGGAGCACGCGAACCAGACAGGAGCCAACCATGCAGCACCGCATCGTCATCCTCGGGGCCGGATACGCCGGAACCTTCTCCGCCGGATACCTGGCCCGCCAACTCCACTCCGACGACTTCGAGATCACCGTCGTCAACGCCGAACCTGATTTCGTCGAGCGGCTGCGCCTGCATCAGCTCGCCGCCGGGCAGGATCTCCGCCGCCGGCCGCTGGCGGAGGTGTTCGCGGGCACCGACATCCGGCTACGGCTGGCGCGGGTAACCAACGTCGACGCCGAGCACCGGACTGTCACAGTCGCCGACGGCGACGGTATCGACCGGCTCGAATACGACACCCTCCTCTACGCGCTCGGCAGCACCACCGCAGACCACGGCGTTCCCGGCGTCGACGAGCACGCCTACCATGTGGCAGCGCGGCCGGCCGCGCTGCGCCTGCGCGCACGCCTGGACGAGCTGGACGAGGGCCGGCACGTACTGGTGGTCGGCGGCAACCTGACCGCGATCGAAGCCGCCACCGAGATCGCCGAATCCCGTCCAGGACTTCGGGTCAGCCTCGCCACCAGCGGCGAACTGGGCGGCTGGCTGGGCCCCAAGGCCCGCCGTCACATGCTGCGCGCCTTCGACCGATTCGGTATCACGGTCCACGAGCACACCACCATCGAGCTCGTCGAGGAGGCTGTGGCGATCGCCGCCGACGGCACCGCGTTCACCGCCGACGCGACCGTGTGGGCCGCAGGCTTCGCCGTTCACCCGATTGCCGCCGCCAGCGGCCTCGAAGTGGTAACCAACGGCCAGATCACGGTCGACCGTCAGATGCGGTCGATCTCGCACCCGGATGTCTACGTTGCCGGTGACAGCGCCTTCGTCATCGGCGAGAACGGTCGGCCGTTGCCGATGTCCTGCGCTTCCGCGGGAGTAACAAGTATGCAGGCGACGGCCGCGATTATCGGGGACCGGACCGGACGCAAGATCTCGACGACCTCGCTGTCGTATGTCGGCAACCACATCAGCCTCGGCCGGAAGGACGGGCTCTTCCAGCTGGTCGACGGTGACGCGCGATCGAAGTCGTGGGCCCTATGTGGCCGGACGGCCGCGCGCGTCAAGTCGGCAATCCTCGATACTGCCGCCTGGAGCCTGAGCCACCCGACCTTCGGAAGACCGGGTCACCAATACCGCTTGGCCACCACTCGAGAGCACTCGCCCGATGTGGTCGCCGCATAGAGTCGGGCTCATGGACACTGCCACCGTGGCGCATTTCGAGGCCAGCCGGAATCGGCTGGCCTCGCTCGCCTACCGTCTGCTCGGCTCGGCCGCCGACGCCGAGGACACAGTGCAGGACGCGTTCCTACGGTGGCAGGCCGCCGACCGGGAGTACGTCGAGGTGCCCGAGGCATGGTTGACCAAGATCGTCACCAACCTCGCGCTCGACCGGCTCCGTTCGGCGAAGGTGCGGCGCGAACGCGCGGTCGGCGCCTGGCTGCCCGAACCGCTCCTCGACGGCGACCCGATGCTGGGCCCGGCCGACACCGTCGAGCAGCGCGAATCGGTGACCCTGGCGGTGCTGACGCTCATGGAGCGTCTGTCGCCGGTCGAACGGGCCGTTTACGTGCTGCGCGAGGCATTTGCCTACAGCCACGCCGAGATAGCCGAGATTCTCGGCATCACCGAGTCCGGGAGTCAGCAACACACCCACCGAGCCCGGCGTCGAATCGCCGCCGCTGGCAACGGCACTGACATCGACCATGCCTCCGCGCGTCGAATCGTCGAGGCGTTCGTCGATGCCGCCTCCTCGGGCCGGACCGAACGGCTGGTGGCGCTACTGACCGACGACGCGACCGGCATCTCCGACGGCGCCGGGCTGGGCCTGGCCGAAAAGCTGATCCGGTACTCGACCCCGGAGCGGATCGCCAGCGCGATGCGGGCCGGCTTCAAACCGTCTCCGGCCAAGCGCAGACTCGCCGGTGGCTCACCCTCGATCCATGCCGTCGTGGTCAATGGCTGCCCGGCCATACTCGCCGCGCTCGACGACCGGGTCGTGGGCGTCGTGATCCTGGAGATCCGTGACGACAAGATCGCAGGCGTGCGCGGGATCGCCGCCCCGGACCGACTCGGTCGCCTCACCGAGGAATGGCAGCGGCAGCAGCATGATGTCCCACTGATCGAATCGTGGTAACCGGCCGTCCGACACTCGATCTCACGTTCGCCCGTCAATTCGGGGTCCCGGTAGTAACCGTGCGAAAAACAACGACAATGGCTTGACCAGCGGTGACGTCGGGCTTCCGCTCAAGGAGTACGGCGCGATGCGCCGCACCGTCTACGCCTGCCGATATCTGACCAATCCCGACTACCGACGCAAGATCTCCCGACAGCTCAACAACGGCGAATCCCTGCACGCCCTGCGCCGGGCCCATGGGAAGACTGGCGGTACGGCTACCTCGATCGGCGGCTACGGCGTTCCGAACCACTTCGCCAGGGTCTCATGCAGGCCGTCGGGGGCACCGTCCGCCCAGGCCAGGTATCCGTCCGGGCGGACCAGTGCGGACGGGCCGGAGCCAGGGGTTTCGGCCACATCGACCCATTTTCGCCACGGCCCGGTTATCGCGGCGAGTTTCCCGTCGTCCGTGCTATCGACGAGGACGGCCCTACCACCGCGCAGGGGCTCGATCAGTGCCGCCGCCATGTGCTCGTCCAGGGCGTCCGGCGCCCAGGTGCCGACCAGTGGGCCAGGCCCATAGGTCACGTCGGCGCCTTCCATAAGCGTCGCCAGGTGAGTCAACGGACTCGGGTATCGCAGCAGTTCAGCGAGGACTTCGCGCAGGGCGTCGGCGTTCTCGCCCGAACTCGACAAGGCCGCCTGCGCCCGGGTGTGTGTGATCGCGCGGCGGCCGGCGGGGTGGCGTTCGGCATGATAGGTGTCGAGCAGGCCCGCTGGGGCTGTGCCTTTTACCGCGGCGGCCAGTTTCCAGCCGAGATTGACTGCATCCAGTAGCCCGGCGTTGAGGGCGGTGCCGCCTGTGGCGAATAGGTGCGCGGCATCACCGGCGAGAAAGACCCGTTCGGCCCGGTAGGTGTCCGCTTGTCTGCTGTTGCCGACGGTGCTGCGCAGCCAGCGCGCGCCGGTGATCGGCAGGTCGGTGCCGAGCACGCGCCGGACACTGGCACGCAGCTCATCGAAAGTAAGGGTGTCCGGCAGGTGCGGCGGACGAGGTTCGGAGGTCGCCAGAATGTACACGTCCGGGTCGACCGACGGGTCGAGAATTGACTGCGGAGTAATGGTGATCGAGCCGGTCGCGGTGCGGTTGGGTCGCACCAGCGCCAGTTGGACGCCGCGCACTGCCAGTGTTCCATCGGCGATAGCGACCTCATCGGCCGGCATAGTCACCCGCGCGATGCGGGCGACCTCGTCGCTGGTGATGCCTGGGAAGGCTATGCCCGCGTGTTTGCGGACGAAGCTGCGGGCGCCGTCGCAGCCGACGAGATACCTCGCTGTGAGCCGGTATTCGCCGGTGGGGCCCTGAACTCGCACCACAAGCCCCTCGTCCTTCTTCTCGAACCCGACCACTTCGTGGCCACGCTGTACGGTCGCGCCCACTCCGGCTGCGGCGTCGTGCAGCAGTTCCTCGAGGTCGCGTTGTGGGATGGGCAGCACGTGCAGCGGGCTGGCTTCGAGCCTGTCGAGTTCCAGGGACAGCGGCCCGAACGGGAATCGGGGCACTGCCATGGGGTGGAAAGATGTGCCGTCGAGCAAGCCGCGATAGGCGAGCACTCGGGTGATCTGACCGACGAGCCCGTTGGCGCGGGGTTGTTCGTCGGGTCGTTGCGCCTTGTCCAGCACCAGGGCGGGTACGCCGGCAAGGCCCAGTTCGTAGGCGAGCAGCAGCCCGGTGGGGCCGGCTCCTGCGATAACGACATCGAGATTCACCGCAACCTCCTCCAAGAGTGTCAGTTTGAACTGACATGATCAAACTCCGTCAGTCTGTATTGACGCGCCACGGTTGTCAAGGCAGACTGACGGGCATGACCACCGAAGATCTATCAGCCCGGATCCGGACCACTGATCCGGCGGTCGGGCTGCGCGCTGTCGGCGCCCTGCATCGCCTCGCGGAGCAGGTCGAGGCCGTGCACGTTGAACTCGCGCGCCGTGAGGGCTGGTCATGGGAACAGATCGGCGACGCACTCGGCGTGACGCGGCAGTCGATACACGCCAAATACGGAAAGGGACGCTGAGATGTTCGAACGGTTCGCTGCGGCGGCGCGTTCTGTCGTACGAGAAGCCGCTGAAGAGGCTCGGCAGCGCGGCGATCGGCGGGTCGGCACCGAGCATCTGCTACTGGCCGCGCTGAACGAACCGACCAGCTCCGACCTGCTCGGTGTCACCGCTGAAACAGCACGCGCGGCAGCCGATGAGCTCGACCGGCAGTCCCTGGCCGCGATCGGTATCGACCTCGGCGACTTCCGGCCCATCGGCACCCCCGGCGCAGGCAAGCGTCCCCCATTCAACTCGGGGGCGCGTCAGGTCCTGTCACGCACGCTGACCCTGGCCGCAGCGGAGAGATCCCGCCGCATCGAGACACGACACCTGCTGGCTGCGCTATTGGAACGCGACCGACCCGATCCGATCGTCGCCCTGCTGTCCGCCCTGGGCATCGACCCGTCGGCAACACGAGCCCGGCTGCAGGGTTGACGAAAGAAGAAACCGAAGTCGGCAGCCAAGCCGACTCATGTCCGGTAACGATCATTCGCGAGACCCCCTCGGCCGTAGCGGGTTCCCGCAGGCCGGACCTGTAAAGGTTGCCGTGTACGCGCCAACGTCAACCTGTCGCGGGTTCGCAATACACTCCGCGCCATGCGAATCGGCTACGGGCTGGCCGCCGCCCGCGCCCGTGGCCGCAGCGGCGGGCAGAAACCGAAACTCGGCACCCGACAAGTGGCTCCGGCCCATTGTCGTTGTTTTTCGCACGGTTACTACCGGGACCCCACTTCCCGTCGGACCATTCGGCGAGCACCGCGGCTTAGCCTGGTCGACGTCGTGGGTGGCGGTGAGCAGGGTGACGTGGTGTTAGCGCGGCCACGCGAACGCGACACCGCAATCGGCGCCGATATCCGATGACCACGAATACAGGGCCGAGGCCGGCACTGCTCACATATGTTGAATCCCCCACTGCACGAGCTTTTCAACCGGCAGGTCCCATGCCCATACGGCTGAGTTGGGAACGAACGTCGTGATCTCCGGGATTTCGTCCAGTTCCGGGACCGTGGCGAGAAAGTGGAGATAGCGGCCATCTTCGAGCCGGGTCGAGAAGGGCTGATTGGGACGGTCGGGTTCGGCGTCGAATCGCACAGCCCCAGCCTGGCCTGCCACTCAAACCACACCGCCGTCACGGCACCACGCAGACTGGCGTACGTAGCAGCGAATCGTTTTCTCCCACACCTAAACTCACCTGAACTCGACGCCATCCGGATATCCAACCCGGCGCCGCCATAATCGCGATACCCGATCGCCGCGGCACACCCACCGGGCCAGACGAGCCACAATCAGCAGACCCACGCAATCCAGGCTCAGCAACATCGAAATTCGCCGGTTCGACGATGACCTCAGCGAGGTGTAATGCTGTTCAGCCCTTGGGATTCCCCTCATCGACGGTTGCCGGTGGCCGGTCGATGGCCGGCTCCGGCAACACGCTCCGATATGCCTCGATCTCGACGAGTGCGAGCTGGCCGGTGCAGCCCTGGCTCAGCGATGACGCACCGCGATCGGCGGTGAGCACGTTCGGGTTCCCGTGCCGACAGAAACTGGGGTCGACCGGGTCCGGGTCGTACCAGGCTCCCGTGGACAACTGCGCGACGCCGGGAGCGACCGCATCATCGCACACGAGGCCCGCCAAACAACTTCCGCGACTGTTGAAGATCCGAACGATGTCACCATCACACAACCCGCGCGCGCTCGCATCACCGGGATACAACCGAACCGGTTCTCGCCCACCAATTTTCGCGGATCGACTGTGCGCGCCGACATCGAGCTGGCTGTGCAGCTTGGTGCGCGGCTGGTTGGCGATCAGCTGCAGCGGGAACTGCCGGGCCAGCAAACCACCCAGCCATTCCTCGGGCTCGATCCACACCGGGTGGCCCGGACAGTCCGCGTAGCCGAAACCATCGATGGTCTCGGAGAATATTTCGATCCTGCCACTGGGAGTCGCCAGCGGATGCAAGTTCGGGTCCGCCCGGAAGTCGGCCAACAGCACCTGGTCCGGGTCCGGTACCGGCAACTCGATCCGCTCGCTGTCCCAGAACTCGTCGAACTCCGGCAGCTCCGCGCTCACCTGCGACTGCCACTCCTCATACAGGTGACGCAACCACTCGTGCGAGGTGCGGCCCTCCGTGAATTCCTTTCCGACACCGACCCTTTCGGCCAATTCGGTAAAGATCACATAGTCGTCACGCGACTGCCCATGCGGCCTGGTCAGCGCCTTCATCGGGAAGAACCCCCGATCGTTCTGCCCGGCCCCATAATCGTCACGCTCGATGGACATCGTCGCAGGAAGCACGATGTCAGCGTGCCGAGCCGTCGCTGTCCAGAAGCCATCGTGCACGACCACCGTCTGCGGGCGCGTGAACGCCATACGTAGTCGCGCCAGATCTTGATGGTGATGAAAGGGATTTCCGCCGCACCAGTAAACGAGCTTGATATCGGGGAAGGTCAGGCGCCTACCGTCGTAATCGAACGAAGCACCCGGATTCAGCAACATATCGGCAATCCTGGCGACCGGGATGAACCTATCGATCCCATTACCGCCCTGCGGGAATCGCGGCACCGAAACTCCACGAGACGGTTCACCGACATGCGAGCTCGAGCCGTAGCCGTGGCCGAATCCGCCGCCGGGTAACCCGATCTGGCCGAGCATCGCCGCCAGCACCACACCGAGCCACAACGGCTGCTCACCATGTTCGGCACGCTGCATGGACCAGCTCACGGTGACCATGGTGCGCGCGGCGGCCATCTCGTGCGCCAAACCACGGATCACCTCGGCAGGCACACCGGTGATCGCGGCCGCCCACCGTGGATCCTTGACGACCCCATCCGATTCACCACGGACATACCGCGCGAACCGCTGGTAGCCCACGGTGTATCGGTCCAGAAAATCATTGTCCGCCAAGCCATCCGCGTCCAATACCTGCGCCAGCGCCAGCATCAGAGCGGCGTCGCTACCCGGCCGGGGCGCAACCCACGTGGCTTCGGCCTCGGCGGGGATGTCGTCACGCAGCGGGCTGATCGAGACGAAACGGCAGCCACGGTCGCGCGCCGCCGCGATCCACGTCCTCGTATTGTGCCGCGACACACCACCCGGCGACACCGCGGAATTCTTCGGCGACAGCCCGCCGAAGGCCACCACCAGTTCCGAATGCTCGGCGAGCACCTTCTTCGACGTCGCATGGCCTTCGATCACCGACATGTCGGCGATGACATGCGGCATCAGCACACTCGCGGCACCGTAGCTATAGCTGTTCACGTGCCGCACGTATCCGCCCAGACAGTTCAGGAACCGATGCAGCTGCCCCTGCGCGTGGTGGAACCTGCCCGCACTGGCCCAACCGTAGGAGCCGCCATATACCGACTCCGCGCCGAATTCCCGATAGACACGGTTCAATTCCTCCGACAGCAGCTCGAACGCCGTCTCCCACGACACCGGCACGAATGGTTCATCCCCGCGCCCGGCGCCGCCCGGACCACGATCCAGCCACCCCTTGCGCACATACGGTTGATCGATCCGCGTCGGATGATGCTGCGCTGATGCCACATTATCGATCAGCGGCATCGGCTCCGGATCACCCCGCCACGGCCGAACCGATGTCAACCGCGTGCCGTCGCTGTCTGCCTCGAACACTCCCCAGTGCGTCAGATGCGTGGTCATCCGTCCACCGTAACCGCCACCACCGACAGTCCCGAACCCAGCAAGTGGGGCACCCCACCATCCAGAAGCCCCACATCGCGTAGTCAATTCACCAGAAACATCAACAGATCACAATTCAACCGCCCCCGATGCGTCAAATACCGCCCATGCGGCGCAATCTCATACACGACTCGAATTCCCTCCAGCAACCCAGCGTCCGCGCCGCCCGGGCGGTCGCGCACCGGACCACCGACGGCAATGTGGTGGCCACCAACCCCAGGCCCGCACCAGGTCGGAACCATGACGGGTCAGGTAGCGAACAATTTCCATCCCGCCCAAGGAGTGCCCGACCCAGCTCACCCCAGTCGCCACTTCCCCAATCGCAATCGAAGAGCTCGGTGTTGTCGTGAGCCCGGAAATACGGCATGTATCTGGTCCTTCGCAGTTCGGCGATACATGCGGGAAAGACCGAATGACCGTGCCGGTATTCCCATGGCCGCAGCCGAAGCCACCGGCTCGTCATTACAGTCAGTGACATGTCCCTCGTGCAGACCGCACTCGATCGCATACCGGAGCCATACCGCTCGAAGGCGATCCAGCACCGCGAACTACTGAAGTTCGCCATCGTCGGCGCCATCACCTGGTTCATCGACACCGGCCTCGTCTACACCCTGAAACTGACCGTTCTCGGCGACAAGCCGCTCACCGCACGACTCATCGGCGTCCTCATCGCGACCATTGCTTCCTACATCCTCAACCGCGAATGGTCCTTCCGCACCAGGGGCGGACGGCAACGCCACCACGAAGCGCTGTGGTTTTTCGCGATCAGCGCGCTCGGCGTCGGCGTCACGGTAGTGCCCCAAGCAGTTTCGCTGTACATACTCGATCTGAGAGTGCCCCACGTGAGCCCTCTCAACCAGGCCGTAGCCAACTTCGTGACGGGTCAGATCCTCGGCGTCCTACTCGCAATGGCCTTCCGCTTCTGGGCATTTCGCCGCTTCGTATTCCCCGACGACCTCCGCCAAGCCGAGCTGCACACGCCGATCGGCTGAATTCTCAAACGGTCCCGCTCCAAATCGATGAGTACCTTGGTGCAATCACCTCGCGAGACCCTAGGAGCCTATTGATGTTTACGCGGTGGGGCGACCTCGTCTACCGACTACGCTTCGCCGTGATCGGCATTGTCGTGGCCGGACTATTCGCACTCGGCGGCTACGGTCTCGGCGTCGAAGACCACCTCAGTTCCGGCGGCCTCGACGACCCCACCTCCGAATCAGCCCAGGCAGCGCGCCTGGCCGACAACGCATTCGGCCGCAATCACAACGTCGACGTCGTCGTGCTCTACACCGCGCCCGAAGGCAAAACCGTCGACGATCCCGAATTCAGTCGCAAAATCGTCGACAACCTCAACAGCCTCCCACGCGAACACCCCGACGAAATCGCGGGCATCAACGCCTCGTACTGGCGCACCGACAACGGCAAACTCAGCGGAGCCCAAGCATCCACACCGGACAAAAAGCACGCCGTCGCGGCCATCGCCATCGTCGGCGACAATGACACCGACACCTCGCGCAACTTCCGAAATATCAAGAACGCCTTCTACATTCCCGGCATCGACGTCCAAGTCGGCGGCCTCCAAGCCGTCGCCGGCACGCTCAACGACACCATGGCCGACGACGTCCGGCGCATGGAAGTTCTCGCCATCCCCCTCGTCGCGGTACTGCTGTTGTTCATCTTCGGCGGCGTCGTCGCGGCCGCGCTGCCACTGATCGTCGGTGGACTGACGGTAATCGGCGCCAACGGCATCGTCCGATTCCTCACCAACTACACCGAGGTCACCTCGTTCGTCTCCCCCGTCGTCTCCATGATCGGACTCGGACTCGCGATCGACTACGGCCTGTTCGTGGTGAGCAGATTCCGTGAAGAACTCGCCGAGGGCTACGACACCAAGGCCGCCGTCCGGCGCTCGGTCATGACCGCGGGACGCACCGTCGTGTTTTCCGCGACCATGATCATCGCCAGCCTCGGCGGCATGCTGCTGTTCCCCCAGGGCTTCCTGAAATCCGTTGCCTACGGCGCCATCGCGACCGTCTCGCTGGCCGCGCTCACCGCGATAACCGTGCTGCCCGCCATGCTCGCAATCCTCGGCAGACGTGTTGACATGCTCGGACTGGAGCGATTCCGCAAGACCAAAACCGCCGAGGAAATCGAGGAGGGCTTCTGGGGTAAGACCACCCGCTGGGTCATGCGGCGCCCACTGCAGGTCGCCGCCCCGATCTGCCTGATCCTGTTACTGCTCATCCTGCCGGTACGCAACCTCGTCTTCGGCGGATTCAGCGAACGCTATCTGCCACCGGACAACACCACCCGCCTGGCCCAGGCCGCGATCGACGAGATGTTCCCCGGAAAACGATCCGACCCCATCGAACTCATCTTCGTCTCCGAAGATCGCAACGCGATCGGGCAACTCCGCAAGCAAGCCAACCAGGCGCCCGGCCTCACCAGCGAGTTCGAAATTCCGGCCGGATCGACCACCGACCCGACTGTATACCGCACCAAGGCAACTGTCCCCGACTCCGACCACGCGGGCCCGACCATCGAATATCTCCGGTCACTCGACATCCCCGACGACGTCACGATGCTCGTCGGCGGCATGCCCGCCATGCAGAAAGACAGCATCGACGCACTGCTCACCCGAATCCCGCTCATGATCGCCCTGGTTCTGCTCGTCACCACAATGCTCATGTTCCTGACCTTCGGCTCGCTCGTGCTGCCGATCAAGGCCGCAGCGATGAGCGCACTCGGCCTCGGATCGACGCTCGGCATCCTGACCTGGATCTTCGTCGACGGACACGGCGCGGGGTTGCTGAACTTCACACCGCAGCCGATTCAGTCGAACGTCCTGGTTCTCATCATCGCGATCATCTACGGATTGTCCACCGACTACGAAGTCTTCCTGCTCTCACGCATGGTCGAGGCTCGCGCCAAGGGAGCGAGCACCAGCGAGGCCATTCGTACCGGAACCGCGCACACCGGCCGGATCATTACCGCCGCCGCGCTCATCCTGCTCGTCGTCACCGGCGCGTTCGCGTTCTCCGACCTGGTGATGATGCAATACATCGCCTACGGCATGATCGCCGCGCTGTTCATCGACGCGACCATCCTGCGCATGCTGCTTGTGCCCGCCATCATGAAACTGCTCGGCGACGACTGCTGGTGGGCGCCGGCGTGGATGAAGCGCATCCAGCGCACAGTCGGTCTCGGCGAACCTATCCTGGATGACGAACGCCCCGGCACGGACGAACTGCACGACATGGTCAAGTCCACTCCGTCACGGATCCGATCAGAATGAAGTTGCCCCGGTCATCGGGGCACACTCGGAGCAGGGCTGGTCCGGCAGCGCAGTCGTCGAAACTTCTCGACGACACGGTCGTGAGCGGTACGTTCACCGCCCGAAAGCGTCACCCCGGCCACTGGACCGAAGGACGACCACCGATGAGCAACCACCGACTCGATGCCGAATACGCCGATCCGATGCCGCTACAGGTGCGCATCGACACCCATCAGCGCTACTCCGAAAAGCCCGATGACCCGATCGCCGACGTACTGGCCGCAATCGAATTGACCGGCACCGAGCACTTGGCCGACATCGGTTGCGGAGACGCGCGATTCCTAGCCTGCCTCGCCGCCGCCGGGCATCGCGGCACGCTCGTCGGCGTCGACACCGCACCGGCTATGGTCGCGGCGGCAGCGGCGATTCCGCAGGTCACCGCCGTACTCGGCGCCGCGGAGCGGATCCCGTTCGATGACAACACCTTCGACGTACTCACCGCGCGCCACATGCTCTATCACGTGCCCGAACCGACAACCGCGCTCACCGAGTTCCGCCGCACCGTCAAACCCGGTGGCACGGTCGCGGTCGTCGTGAATCACCCAACCAACTGCGCGCGTACCGCTGAACTCGTTGCCGCCCACGCGGCCAGTTACGGCCTCACTGCCGCCCATGCCGAACACTTCACCGTCGACTCCGGCACACTACCTGCGATGATGTCGGAGATATTCGGCATGGTTCAGATCTATCGAACCGACAGCGCGCTCGTCTTCGACCGGCCCGCACCGCTTGCTCGTTTCGCCGAAGCACTGCTCACCTTCCACGGCGTCACCCCCGATCACCCACACCGGCAGGCGATTCTGGCGGACCTCCGCGCGGACATCGAGGACTGGTTCACCTACCATCCCGGCGCGAGCTGGCGAGACCCCAAGGGATACATCGTCGCAACGGCGACAGGCTGATCGCACCCGCACCACCCAGCGAAGTCGCTCACGAATACCGATGCCACACAATCGGATTCGCCTCCTCGTCTGTGCGCTTTTAGGTTTTGTGTAGTGCAGGTTGCTACAGAAAGGAGGTGAGGGTTCGGTTGAAAAACGGACTACATAGATAGATGCGCATATCTACGTAAGACAATTAATTTGGATGCACTCCTCCCGCCGTCTCGTTCACACAGTCGAATGGCCTTGGCGCTCACGAACTTCCCAACCACCGGCAAACCCAGCGCCACTGTCTGTCCCGCTCCCCTCTCGCGCTTCCCGAATCGGTGCGGGCAGCTCCCCCTAGAACCGGCCCGATCGTGGTAGCCCTGTCCCCCGGTTACTCTGTTCACGGGGTACCCGCCCGCCCCGGGGCGCCGGAGGTCCATGAGCCCCCGTCACCTTCCAGAAAGCAGGAGTTCGATGCGAGCGTCCACTCGTCGCCACGTTTTGGCCGCCGCCGCGGCCACGACCGCCGCACTGCTACTCAGCACCACGCCGGCCTCGGCGCGGCCCGCGCCGCCCGCTCGGGTAGCGCCGCTCGACGCCGACTTCCTATGGGGCGTGGCAGCTTCGGGGTACCAGTCCGAAGGACACGCACCCGACAGCAATTGGTCCAGGTACGTCTCCGCGGGTGGAACCGACGACCCCTACCTCGACTCCGTCGATTTCTACTCCCGCTATCGCTCCGATATCGACTTGGCCGCGAAGCTGGGAGTAAAGGTCTACCGCATCGGCATCGAGTGGGCGCGGGTGCAGCCCGAACCCGGGAAATGGTCCGAGGAGGGATTGCGCTTCTACGACAACGTCATCGCCGCGATCACCACTGCCGGAATGCGGCCGATGCTCACCATCGACCACTGGGTCTATCCCGGCTGGGAGGTCGACCGCGGCGGCTGGGGGAATCCCGCGATCGTCGAGGACTGGCTCGCCAACGCGCGTACCGTGGTGGACCGCTTCGCCCCCTCTGATCCGCTGTGGGTCACCTTCAACGAGCCGAGCGCCTCTGTCCTCAACGAACTGCTTCACGGCGGCCTCTCCCCCACCGACGCGCCGGCCATGTACGACCGAATCGCCCAGGCGCACAACGCCATCTACGACCACATTCACAATGTGCAACCCGGTGCCATGGTCACAAGCAACGTCGCGTATATCCCTGGCGGCGAAGACGCGGTGAACGGCCCGCTTATCAACAAGATCGCCGCCAAGCTCGACTACATCGGCATCGACTACTACTACGGCATCTCACCCGACAACCTCACCGGGATGGCCAACCTGACCGAGTTGTGGAAGAACCCGCTACAGCCCGAGGGTATTTACTATGCGCTGCAGCACTATTCGCACGCCTTCCCGGGCAAGCCGCTGTATATCGTCGAAAACGGCATGCCCACCGATGACGGCCTGCCGCGCGCCGACGGCTACACCCGTGCCGAGAACCTGCGCGACACCGTCTACTGGCTGCAACGAGCCAAGGCCGACGGCATGAACCTCATCGGCTACAACTACTGGAGTCTCACCGACAACTTCGAATGGGGTTCCTACCGACCACGATTCGGCCTCTACACCGTCGACGTGCTCACCGACCCGACCCTCACCCGCAGGCCAACCGATGCCGTCGCGGCATATTCCGGCATCACACGAGCGGGCGGTGTCAACCCCGACTACCGCCCGACCCGAGCCCCGGCTGCCTGCTCATTCGTCGACGCCATCGCCAGCTGCGCCGACCCTGTCACCGTGCCGCGGTGATATTACCCGAGGTTCACTTTGACAACCGGTCTACTTGTTGGTTGCGATGAACCCCCCTCGGGCTCAACCGTGAGAGCCAGCGCTTCGGATGGGTCGAATTCCGTCATCACCGGGCCACCCGTGGTCGGCACTTCGGGGAGCGCCGGGCCCGGACGAACGGTGCCGCTCGGCGCGACCAGCCACAATTGGTAGGCGTATCCGGGTGGTGGCGCGGATACCTCCGCGAAGGTGACCGCGGCGGCGCCTAGCCGCGGGGAGGTATTCACCGTCACCATTCCGCCGCCGGGGACCAGCACGGATGTGGCACGGGTATCGGGTTGTTCCAGCACCAGCTCCGCCGTCAGCTTTTGCGCGGGATGTTCGCCGGAACGGTCGGCAACCGCCGCTGTCCCGACACACGCGGCCAGCACGACAGCCGTGATGGTCGCCAACCAGCGCACCCGGTACTCACGCCGCACCAGCCGTGTCCGGCTGATCCAACGAGGCCGGTCGCTGACACCTGACGACTCGTCGAGTGCGCGCTGAATCGCCGCCTCGACCGATGGCGGCGGATTCAATGTGTCGAACGCCGTCATCGAGACCAATGTTTCGCGTACGCCATAGACGGTGCGGGCAAATTCCGTAGCGGTCGTCGCGCTCGCCGTTTCCAATCGTTCCTCGATCGCGCGACGTTCGTCGGGCGTGAGCGCGTCCAATGCATAGGGATAAGCCAGGTCGAGCAGGTCCTCGCCGGGCTGCTCGGGGTCGCTCATCTGGGCTCACTTTCTGTCAAACACGTCTGGAGCCGTTTGAGACCGTTACGAATGCGGGCTTTCACCGTGGACAGCGGGACTTCCAACTGGTCGGCCACCTCACGGTAAGTTCGTCCGCTGTAGTACGCCAATGCGACAGCCTCCCGCTGAATCGCGGTCAGCGTCGTCAAGCAATCGAGCACCGACTGCTCCTCGAGATGCTGGCCAACCTCCTCGGCGACGATGTCATGGTCACGACCCAAATGCGCGTGACCATAGACAATGTCCCGTTCGATCGCCGACTGCTGCGACCGCACCCGGTCCACGGCGCGACGATGCGTCAGCATCATCAGCCACCCGATCGGACTAGACAGCTGTGGGTCATATCTATCGGCGATCGACCAGACCTGGAGATACACCTCCTGGGTGACCTCTTCGGCCGCACTGCGGCTGCGCAGGACTCGCGTCGCGAGTCCATAGACCCGATCACTCGTTTCTCGGTAGAACTCTGTGAAGGCATCCCGGTCTCCTGAGGCAACCGCCCCGATCAGGCCCGCCAACCGCACTGCCCATTCCGCACCTTCGCCGTTACTCCGGCGAATCGGACAGCCGGGCAGCGCGGCCGGCGTGCGGTTGCCTTCGTCGCGATGAAGGCGGATCGGACCGAACTCCGGCTCAAAGGTCATAGAGATGTCCCTCCTGTACAAAAGGAGTTTCGGCTCACAATAGGGACTGAATTGGTATCGAAGACAAAGTCTTGCGCCTACCTGACGCAACGTTAGAGGCTGTGCCCCCACGGATGGATTTACGCAGTCCGTACCCTCATCCGGATTTCGCTCGAACACCTCACGCTGGTCGCAGAATATCGTGTCGACAACCACACGACACGCCTTTCGAACATGAATGTTCGCCGACTATTCGCTGTAGGCGGGCGGTTCCAGGGAACCAGGACGATTTTTCTGCGGACTCGGCCCGATTCGCTCAACTCCTGGGCCTTCGCCACCTCGACCATCGGCAATACCTGATCGATTTTCGACGCGGAAATCTCGGCAGTCGACGACTGCGGCGATCTCTTGCAGGTCAGCGCCCGAGGGCACAACATAATGACGGTGGTAGCGCGGGTCGGATTCGGCGTCATTGCCCTGAGCGTCGATGAGGCGACCTCCGGGCCGCAGAACCGTTAGGGAGTACTCGCTCACCGACCTGGGCGCCAGCCACGCCATGGGCATGTGGTCGTTGCAGCACAACGACGAAATCCTTGATGCGCGAACGCAGTTCGATGAACGAGCCACATGGGTATCCGAACCGCTGTCACCCAGGCAACGGTCGGCTGACGTCGCCGGAGCTTGTTTTCCGGACAGTTGTGACTACACAATAGTTGTGTGAACACAATCGTTGAGGAGCTGACGCCACGTCGGAAGATCCTGGTGCTGGCGACTTGTTGCCTGAGCCTGCTCATCGTGTCGATGGACTCGACCATCGTGAACGTGGCGATCCCGGCGATCGGTGACGATCTGGACGCACCACTGCCCCGGCTGCAATGGATCATCGACATCTACACCCTTACCCTCGCCAGCCTGCTGATGCTCTCGGGTGCGGCAGCCGACCGTTACGGGCGACGGCGGGTGTTCCGGATCGGGCTGGTGATCTTTGCCCTCGGCTCGCTGGCGTGCAGTCTCGCACCCACCATCGAAACACTGATCGGTGCGCGATTCCTACAGGCCGTCGGTGGTTCGATGCTCAACCCGGTGGCCATGTCCATCATTACCCAGGTCTTCACCGGCAGAGTGGAACGTGCTCGCGCCATAGGGATTTGGGGTGCGGTAGTCGGAATTTCGATGGCGCTGGGGCCGATGGTCGGCGGCGGCCTCATCGACCTGCTCGGTTGGCAATCGGTGTTCTGGATCAACCTGCCGATCTGTCTGTTGGCCCTGGTCCTCACCACAATCTTTGTGCCGGAATCGAAATCGGCTACCGCGCGCGGACTCGACCCCATCGGCCAGGCGCTGGCCATCGTCTTCCTCTCCGCGCTGGTCTTCGGGCTGATCGAACAGATCTCGGCGATCTTCCTCGCGGCGGCCATCGCGTTCGCGGCGTTCGTGTGGCACGAGTCGAGGCGCACCGATCCATTCATCGATCTGCGCTTCTTCCGCAGCGTTCCGTTCACCTCCGCCACCGTCATCGCGATATTCGCATACGCCGCCCTCGGCGCGTTCCTGTTCACCTGCTCGCTGTACCTACAGACGGTGCGAGGCTATTCCGCGGTGCATACCGGATTGCTCTACATGGCTATGGCGGTCGCCATGCTGTTCTTCTCGCCACTGTCCGGACGCCTGGTCGGCCGCTTCGGTACCCGGCCGTCGCTGATATCGGCGAGCATCGCACTGACTGTCGCCGCCGTGCTGTTCACCCGACTCGACGCATACACCCCGGTGTGGATGCTGATCGTCGTGTTCGCCGTCTTCGGGATCGGCTTCGGATTGATCAACGCGCCGATCACCACCTCGGCGATCAGTGGGATGCCGCTGGACCGCGCGGGCGCGGCGGCCGCGGTCGCTTCGACCAGCAGGCAAGTCGGCGTCAGTATCGGCGTCGCGCTGTGCGGCGCGCTGACCGGCGCGGGACTATGGTGGCTGATCGCGGCGTGCACCGCGAGCATCGCGGTGCTCGGTATCGTCTCGAACACCCGGTGGGCCGAACGATCCCGCGCCCGCGTCGCTCCCATGCTCGAACAGAAGGTTCCCGCCCATGCCGGATGACGATCCCGCCCCCGACGAGGTATGGGCACTGCTGACCCGTCTGGTGATGGACACGCGCGAGCCGTGGAAGCGGGCGGTCGCGGAACGAACGGGACTGCCGTTCAGTCGCATTCGCATTCTGCGCCGCTTGCTGCCGGGTCCGTTATCGCTCAACGATCTGGCGCGGACGCTGGCGATGGACGCGCCGGCCACCACGGTGGCGGTCAACAATCTGGAGGAGCTCGGCCTGGCGGTTCGCGAGGTCGACCTGACGAATCGACGCCGCAAACAGGTCTCCATCACCGCCGCGGGACGCGTAGTGCTGGCGCGGGCGATGGCGACGCCGGATCCCGCCCCCGCCGCTTTCGCCGCGCTCCCACCCGAGGAACTTCGGCAACTGCGCGCCGTACTGCGCAAGATCGACTACTGATCCACCGCAGTTGACGGCACCCCTGTTCAACGGCGGAAGCCCAGCAGTGACACCAGATTGTCGAGTTGCAGCTCGAAGACTTCGGCACGGTCGGCGAAGGTATCGGGGCCGTACATATTGAACACATCGAAGCTCACCGCACCGAACAGGGCACTCCACACCGTGACACCCCGCGAAATCAGCCAGTCCGGGACGTCGAGCTCGAATGAGTCCCGAACCCGCCCGAAACTCACTGCGAGCGCGGACGATAACTCGATAGACTGGGCCGGCTCGGCGAGCAACCCGGCACGATATGCCTGTCCGTAGATCTGTTGCAACGCGGCGATCACCCGCACTCCCGGCGTGACGGTCCGGTCAGCGGGAGCGTCATAGCCCGGCACCGGGGTACCGAAAAGCAGTCCGTACCAGGATGGTTCGGCCAATGCCCACTCGCGTACCGCACGTCCGAGCACCCGCAGACGTTGCTGCGGGTCGTCGGTGGGGGCCTGCGCCAGTGCGGCGTCGACCGCGTCGCCGAGCGCGTTGTACCCATCGACGACGAGCAGGGTGAGCAGTTCGTCCCGGCTGCGCACGTAGCGGTACACCGCGGAGGAGACTACTCCCAGGTCACGAGCCACCGCGCGCAGCGAAAGCGCAGCGGCGCCGTCGGTCGCCAAATGTTCGCGACCGATGCGCAAGATATCGTCCATCGTCTGCGCGCGCGCACGGGCCCGGGGGGTACTGGGGATATTCGCCATGCAACCACCTTCCGGGCTCGTGAGAGCAATGTCAACAATAGTGAGCATCGCTCTCAATCGCGTCTCGCCTCCGTCGATCCGCGGCGCCATCACCGCCACATACAGCGGAATACCGATAGTGAATCCGTACCTACTCGGGAGTAGTGTTACCGCTGTCATCGCCGACGCCGATCGAGGAGCACTGTATGAACCAACGGGAGACGGATTTCGATGTACTCGTCGTCGGTTCGGGATTCGGCGGCAGCGTGACCGCGCTGCGGCTGACCGAGAAGGGCTACAAGGTCGGCGTGCTCGAGGCCGGACGACGCTTCACCGACGACGAATTGCCGGACACCAGTTGGGATCTGCGGAAGTTCCTGTGGGCGCCGAAGCTCGGCTGCTTCGGAATCCAGCGCATCCACCCGCTGCGCAACGTCCTCATCCTCGGTGGCGCCGGTGTCGGCGGCGGCTCGCTCAATTACGCCAACACGCTGTACGTGCCGCCGGAGCCCTTCTTCCAGGACACGCAGTGGCGTGACATCACCGATTGGCGCGCCGAACTCACGCCCTACTACGAACAGGCGCAGCAGATGCTCGGCGTGGTGCGCAACCCGCACATGACACCGGCCGACGAGATTTTCAAGAAGGTCGCCGATGACATGGGGGTCGGCGAGACCTTCGTGCAGACCCCCGTCGGCGTGTTCTTCGGCGAGCCGGGAAAGACCGTTGCGGACCCATATTTCGGCGGTGTCGGACCCGAGCGCACCGGATGTCTCGAATGCGGCGAATGCATGACGGGCTGCCGACACGGCGCCAAGAACACGCTGGTGAAGAACTACCTGTATCTCGCGGAAAAGGCGGGCGCACAGGTGATTCCGATGACGACGGTCACCGATTTGCGGCCGCTGCCCGACGGCAGTTGGACGGTGTCCACCGAACGCACCGGCGCCTGGGTGCGCAAGCGGCCCACGACCTATACGGCCGGACATGTCGTGATGGCGGCGGGCACCCTGGGCACCCAGAAGTTGTTGCACGCTATGCGCGACAAGGGCGTGCTGCCCGAACTGTCCAGCCGCCTGGGTGAACTCACCCGCACGAACTCGGAATCCATTGTCGGCGCGGCAACCCGGAAGGTGACCCCGGGCGTCGACTTCACCAAGGGTGTCGCGATCACCTCATCCATCCACCCGACACACGACACCCACATCGAACCCGTCCGCTACGGCAAGGGCTCGAATGCGATGGGCCTGCTACAGACCCTGATGGTCGACGGCGGCGGCCGGTTTCCGCGCTGGCTGCGATTCCTCGGCGTCGTCGCGCGCCACCCGATCATGCTGCTCAGCTTCCTGAGTGTGCGGAATTGGAGCGAGCGAACCATCATCTCGCTGGTGATGCAGCACCTCGACAACTCCATCACCACCTATACCAAGCGCGGCGTATTCGGACGCAAGCTGACCAGCAAGCAGGGCCACGGCGAGCCGAATCCGACCTGGATTCCGGCGGGCAACGACGTGACCAGGAAAGTCGCCGACCAGATCGGCGGCATCGCGGGCGGCAGTTGGGGAGAGGTCTTCAATATCCCACTCACCGCCCATTTCCTCGGTGGCGCGGCCATCGGCGCCGACCGCGAAACCGGCGTGATCGACGCGTATCACCGGGTGTTCGGTTACCCGACGCTGAGTGTCGTGGATGGTGCGGCCATTTCGGCCAATCTCGGCGTGAACCCGTCGCTGACCATCACCGCGCAGGCCGAACGTGCCGCCGCCTACTGGCCGAACAAGGGCGAACAAGACATCCGCCCCGCACAAGACATTGCCTACCAACAGATTTCACCGATCGCCCCGCAGAGCCCGGTGGTCCCGGCTGGCGCGCCCGCCGCCCTGGTGCTCCCCATCGTCGAGATCCGCGGCAATCGGACCACTCCCGCCGCCGGATAACCGGAGCGTGGCACGGCGACTATTCGACTACTTCCCCGGCGACCGCGGCGTAGCTGCCGACCTTCGCGTCGATGGCCTCCGGCGGGGCGAAACCGTCGGGACCTGCTGAGCGACCTGACGCGGGTTCGGCTCGGTCGGAATACCGGTACCGATATCGAGGAACTGGCGGAACCGGCCTCGGCGACGAGGAAGCGGGGCGCGTGGCCTTACTCGGAGACGCCGACCACCTGCCCGTGCTCGACCAGTTCGTCCGCGGACTCGGCACGGCGCGCGTAGCGCCGCGCGAGGACAGCGCAGGTGAACAGCTGGATCTGATGAAAGATCATGAGTGGCAGGACGATCAAGCCGACCGGCTGCCCCGCGAACAATACGGCGGCCATCGGCAATCCGGTCGCGAGGCTCTTCTTCGAGCCGCAGAACACCAGCACGATCCGGTCGGGCGTCGAGAAGCCGGCCCTCCTGCCCACCACCATGGTGATCGTCAGGACCATAGCGAGCAGACCCGCACACACCGCAGCGGTGGCGAGTAGGCGCCCAGGCGACAGTCCGCTCCAGATGTGCTCGGTCATCCCGGCGCCGAACGCGGAGTAGACGACGAGCAACACCGAACCCCGGTCGACCACCTTCAGCGGTGTGGTGTGCCGCAACAGCCACCCCAACCGAGGTCGCAACAGCTGACCGATCAGGAATGGCAGCAACAGCTGAACCATGATCATCAATACCGCCGATGCGTCGACTGTGGCCTTACCGGTGGTATTCATCAGCAACACCACCAGTAGCGGTGTCACGAACACCCCGGCTAGGTTGGACAACGACGCGCTCACCACCGCACCCGCGACATTGCCCCTGGCGATCGAGGTGAAGGCGATCGACGATTGCACCGTGGAAGGCACCAGGCACAGGAACAACACCCCGGTGTAGAGATCGTCGGTCAGCACCGAGGGAACCAGCACCCGCAGCGCGAGCCCGATCAGCGGAAAGACCATGAACGTAACCGCGAAAACCGCCGTGTGCAGTCGCCAATGTCGCAGTGCCGCAATTGCTTCCCGAGGCTCGAGCCGGGCGCCGTAGAGCAGGAACAGCAGTCCGATCGCGACCTTCGTACCCTGCTCGACCACGTCGGCCATCGTGCCGCGAGCCGGAAAGAGGGTGGCCAGGACCGCGCTGGCCACAATTCCCAGCATGAAGCCATCGATGGAGAGCCGGTTGAGGTACTTCATTTTGATCACGCTACGTACCAGGCATTCATCGCAACATATGCTCAATGTGATATCTGTAAACAGATTTAGTGATAAGTTGTGGTGTGCTCGACCCAGAATTGCTGCGAACATTCCTCGTCGTAGAACGCGCAGGCGGCTTCACCGCCGCAGGACGGGTGCTCGGATTGCGGCAGTCCACGGTCAGCGGGCACATCGCCAGGCTCGAGAAGGCCGCGGGGCGGACGCTGCTGCGACGCGATACTCGAAACCTCGGGCTCACCGCGGACGGCGTGGCGATGGTCGGCTTCGCCCGCGCCATTCTGGACGCGCACGGCCAGGCCGAACAGTACTTCTCCCACTCGAACCTCACCGGCTTGCTCCGATTCGGCGCGTCCGACGACCTAGTGGCCAGCGAACTGCCCGATATCCTGCTGGAATTCCGGCGCTCCCATCCCGGTGTCGACCTCGAGTTGACCGTCGGGCTCAGCGAGAATCTGAAGACTCGCATGGAATCCGGCGAGCTCGACATGGTGTTCGGCAAGCGGCTACCCGGTGAACGTCACGGCGAACTGGTTTGGCGCGACCGGCTGGTATGGGCGGGCCCACCCGGCACGGCAGGCATCGAAGGACCGGTGCCGCTGGTCACCTACCCGGCACCGAGTCTCACCCGGCACATCATGCTGCGGTCATTGGAACGTGAGGGCCGGCTCTGGCGGACCACGTGTGTCAGCGATAGCCAACTCGGACTGCGCGCCGCCGCACTCGCCGGCCTCGGCTATATCGTGCACGCGCAGAGCCTGCTGCCCGACGGGCTGGTCACGATCGACGATCCACGCCTGCCTGACCTGAGTGATCTGGAGTTCGTCCTCATGCATCGACGCGGCCACCGTTCCCGCCCGGAGCAGGCGTTGCGTGACGCCATTGTCGCCAATGCCGATCGCCTGCACAGACATTGATCGCACCGCCGACTGCGGCCGAAGCTACTTGGTCAACGCTTCGAATATGAGGGGCCACGCATTGTGAAGGTCTTGTGGCCACTGTTCGAGGCAGCGATGTCGGAGCACCCGTGAATCGATGACGCGCAGGTAGCGCCCCATAATTGCGTTGATCCGAGATCGGTGGCAAAGGTAACGTCACCCCGGTTCGACAATCGAACAGAACGGAGTGAATGCCCATGAGACCGATCACCGAACGCGATGTCAGGTCGTCGTTCATCAACTGCTCCAAGAGCGAGGCCAAACGCCTACCGGTACCAAAAGATCTCGACGAACGCCCGTGGGAGGACCTCGACTTCCTCGGCTGGAGCGACCCGTCGGCGTCCGGGCGCTGCTATGTGGTCGTCGCCCAGGACGATGACAGCCTGGCCGGTATAGCCCTGCGGTACGAAACCGGCGGTTCCGGTCGAGCGCAGATGTGTTCGATCTGCCGCACCACGCACACCGGAAGCGGTGTGTCCTTGCTGACAGCTCACAAGGCAGGTGCATCCGGGCGAAACGGCAACTCGGTCGGCACCTATATGTGCACCGATCTGGCCTGCTCGCTGTATGCGCGAGGCAAGAAGACCCCGGCGCTGGGCAACCGATACCGGGAGGCCCTCAGCTCCGAGGACAAGATCGAACGCGTCCGGACCAATATCCAGGCATTCATCGCCAGGCTCCGCGCCTAAACCGCGCAGCAACACCTCGGTCCCGTCGCAGCTAGGACGGATCCATGCTCATACCGATACCGAAACCGGAGGTAGATGCCAATGAGCCGACATTTGACGACCGACCCGATGATCCCGCATCCCGAGTGCCGCCATTTCGACCAGTGCTCGGGATGCACGGGATTCCTCGCCGGTTGAGACGGCCTGGCTCCACAGCGGCCCTCGGCCCAGCCCGACCATCCCATCCGGCGAGGAACCCCGGCCCCATGGTTCGAGAAGAATCCTTCATCCGGCCCCCTGACACAGTTCGCGGTGCGCGACCACCGGCCGATTGCGCTCCTGTCCGTGCGGGATGCCGTTGCCGGTCAGTTCAACCATCGATTCGGGGCGCCCAGTAGACCTGTCTCGAATCAGGGTTCGCGTACCACAATCAACGGGCACTCCACTGAGCGCAAAAGCACGTTGCTGGTGGAGCCGAGGATCATGCCCGCGAATCCACCGCGACCGTGGCTGCCCACAACGAGCAGCTGCGCGTTCGACGATTCGTCCAGCAGCGAGCGAGCGGGCCTGTTGCACGTCACAATTCGGCGCACGGGAACATTCGGGTAGCGGTCGTTCCAACCGGCCATGCTCTCGGCGAGCACCGCCTCTTCCGATTCCCTGGCAGCATCCCAGCCTGGTACCGGCAGGTCAACGGAGCTGACATCACTCCAGGTGTGCAGGGCGATCAGGCCTACGTTGCGTCGCGACGCCTCCTCGAAGGCGACCTCGACGGCGGGCACGCTGTTGCTGGTTCCGTCGACTCCGACGAGTACAGGCCTGGTGCGCGATACCGGATCGGTCGCCGCGTTCTCATGCACGACCGCGACCGGACAGTGCGCATGATGAGCAATCGCGGTGCTGACCGATCCGAGCAAGCTTTCTCGAAACGCACCGAGGCCGCGGCTACCGACCGCCAGCAGCGCAGCGGACTTCGACCGTTCGATGAGGGTCGGGATGATGGCGTCGAAGCCCACTCCGGTAGTGAGGTCGAGTTCATCATCCGTGGCCTGGCGCGCGATGCGCGCCGCCTCGGTCAGTATTCGTTCACCTTCGGTACGCCGCAGGTCTCTTTCCTGTGGCTCCATTACCACGCCGGGTGCGTATGCGGTGGGTAGTGCCATCGAGGTGATCAGGTGCAGGCTACGTCGACGCAGCGCGGCGTCCAATGCCGCCCAAGCCGCTGCCTGATAAGAGCTCGCTGAGCCGTCGACCGACGCGATGATCGGATGGTCGTTCGTCATTGCTTGTCCCCTCTCAGTTCGCTATCGATAAGTCGCCATTCGCGGTCCCAGCCAGCGCTGTGTCGCAGGTACTGCAGCCACCACACGCCATGAACGAGTAGCCACCCGGTCAGCCATGTCGATACAAGCACCACCACAGCCGCACCGATTCCGGTGAAAACCGCGGCGCCGGGGTCCCTGGGCCGTGCCGTCGGGGCACCGTCCCGATCGAGCCAAACCCGCACGTTGTCGCCGATCACAGCCTGGCGCGCGACATTCGTGGTCGTGGTCGCCACGCCGCGGTCGGTGTGCCACTGCACGGTCGCTTCGAATCGATGAGCTGTGCTGGATTGCGGTTGCGGTCGCGACGTAATCGTCGCGTCGACGGCGGACTTTGTGGCCCGCTCGTTGGCGATGGCAGCCGCGTCGGCGGTGTACACCTGGGTCCCGAGTGCGCCTGCCACTGGGACAGCGAGCAATACGGCCAGCGCCACTACTAGCCGGAGCAATACAACGAACCGATCCGACGGCCGCAGTAGTGGATTCGGATTCCACGGCCGCATCTGCCATAAACGAACCGTTGCATATCCGGACACAGGTCGAGCATCTCCCTGTTCGCGAAGCGTAGGCAGAGAAAAAGGTCATCGCCAAGGTGGTCCTGCGTCCTCATGCTCACTGCCTATCCGGCCGGCAGTTCGGGCGGATAGGGATTCGGGTGGCTCAGCAATGTAGGTACGAAAGTCCCTGATCGTGGCGACGTTCGCCATCGCGCTGTTCCGCGGTAGGCCCTAGCTGTGTCCCTGACGCTGTACGAGGGTGGATTCATTGAACGGCACAAAAAGGTGGATCCGATGGTTAGCGAATCGTCTTCCGACACGACAGTGGCGGCTCGGCATGACACCGGAGCGCTCGCCGAGTATCTTTTCGCCCAGCGCTCCGCGATCCTCGCCGCCGAGAATGCTGTGCGCGGCGGCGATCTCGATGCGGTCGGCCGGACTGTGGTTGCTACACGTCGAGCTCGTAGCGCATTGTCCGCGCATCGGTCCGCGGTGGCACACCACCCCGATGTCCGCCGTTTGATCGAGGAGTTGCGGTGGTTCGGTTTCGGCCTCTCGATGATCCGTGACCTCGATATCCAGGGGACGCGCATCGGTGCCGTGATCGACACGCTGCGACCGAAATACGTTCGAGGCCCGGTCCGCAAACGCGTCGCATCCTACTTCGAAGCGCGGATCAGACCGGCCCGCGCCGACGCTCTCGATTCCCTCCGTTCCGATCGGTACACCACCATGCTCACCGATCTCACCGCCGAGGCGATGGCGCTGACGGCGGGAGACTCGAGCCGGCGCGCCGAGAACATGTCGGTTGTGCTCGAGGTGCTCGCGGAGCGAGTACGGAAGCGGATGATCACCGTCGGGACGATCTCGGACGAGGACGCGCACGACGCGGCCGTGCACGGGGTGCGCAAGGCGGCCAGACGCATTCGGTACTACCTCGAGTCGGTACGGGAGCTGGATCCACAGGATTGTGATATCGCGCTCGGCGAGCTCGTTGCGGTGCAGGATCTCCTGGGTGAACATCAGGACGCTGTCGTAGCGAAACATCATCTGCTGCAACTGACCAGAGAAGCGGAGCAGGCTGGGGAGTCCACTTTCGTCTATGGGCTGCTATGCCACCGCGAACTGGATGTCACCGCACGCTGCTCCGCGCAACTACCCGACGCCTGGCGCCGCGCATTGCCCGCCATCGAATCGGTCGGCGAGGACCAGCGGACTTCGGCCCCCTCGGTTCGTGACAAATGACAGGCGAGCGGGAACCCGCCGGATTCGTAACCCACGGCTAGTCGATCGAACCGCCCCGAAGGGACCTCTTGTCATGACCGTTCAGCGCCCAGATGATCCGCACCGGTCGGCCTCGGCACCGGTGGTAGTCGGCACCGACGGCTCGGAGGCCGCCGGGCTCGCGGTTGGCTGGGCGGCCGAAGTCGCGGCACAGCGCGGACGTCGGCTGATAATCGTGCACGGCCTCGATCTCGCCACCGCCCGTTCGGGTTTCGGCGTGGTCGACCTGATCGCGCCCGCTGTCTCCGACGCGATCAAACGCCGTGGGGCCGACCATGTCTCGGCCGCGGCGCGGCTCGCCCACGAGGTGGCGCCGGGCCTTTCCATCGAGACCATGGTCTCCGAAACCGGTCCGGCGTTATTGCTTATCGAGCAGTCCGCGTCGGCGAATCTTGTGGCAATCGGCTCGTCCGGCGAGAGCGGCACCATCGCCCACCTCGGTTCCACCTTGCTCGCGGTCGTCGGTCACGGACACGGCGCGATCGTCGTGGTCCGCGACACCGGGACCGAGCAACAGCCCCGTCATGACGGCCCGGTCGTTGTTGGTGTCGACGGCAGCGCGGCCGGTGCGGCTGCCGTCGCCGCCGCGTTTGCCGAAGCTGCCGAACGCAACGCTCGATTGATCGCCGTACACGCCTACAGCGACCTGAACTTCGACCGCTTCGCCGGCTTGCCGAACACCATCCGAGATCCCGCGGTTGCGGCGGCGGCCCAAGCGGTTCTCGCCGAACAGTTAGCGGGATGGCAAGAGAAGTATCCGGATGTCGAGGTCGTCCGCAAGGTGTATCCGTCGGGTCCTCGCCACCAACTCATCGAGTGGTCGAAATCCGCACAGATCCTCGTGGTCGGCAGCCGCGGCCGCGGCGGATTCAGCGGCCTGCTGCTCGGTACTACCAGCAATTCCCTTGTCCAACAAGCCCGGTGCCCGGTCATGGTTGTCCACCAACGGTAGCAACGGTAGTCGCGGCCGCAGGTCATCTCGTCGGTAGCTGGGGCCGCATCGGCGATGCTGGGTATTGAATTCCGAGGTACCTTGCGCGACAGACACTTTGGCGGGCATTCAGCCCTCGAAGAAGATACCGGCAATTCGGGCAGCTGTGCGCTCAGTGCGCCACGGCGTCGACCGGCAACCGGTCACGCATGGTGCTGGCAAGCCGACATGTTGATACTTGTCGAATAGCCAGAATCGCCTAACCCACGACATTGGTCCGATCGAGTGCGCAGCGGCAGATGGTTGCACTCATCCGGCTGAAACCCGATCCGCTGGCGGGGGCTGGTCTGAATCAGGCTGACGTGTTGAGGCAGATCGGGGTGCCTTCGGGATCGAGGACGACGGTCCAGACGGGTTGCCCTGCCCATTCGGGATCGGCTCCGGGCTGAAAGGACGGCAGCGTCGCACCCAGTTCGAGGGCACGTTCGGTAGCGGTGGCCAGGTCCTCGACGGCGAGGTCGAAGTGCACGCGTTTGGGCTGTTGCGGGTTGTCGGGCCAGGCGGGGGCGTGTGGTGTTCGACGGCGCCGAAGCACACGGTAGCGCCGTGCCGCAGAGCACGGCGGCACCCGTGATCGAACCCAGCACCACGACGGCCAGTGCGCCGACCACCCCCGCGGTGGTCCGCAAGGGCGCGTCCTGCACCGAGGCCCAGGCCGGGCTGATCGGCTCCGCTTCCGACGGCGGCACGCTGCTGTGCCTCGGAAAGTCCGGTAAGCACGAGTGGACCGGCCCGTACAACGTGGGCACCGGCCGCTACACCGAGGACGAGGCCTGCGACCCGTCCACCGCCAAGACCGGCCGCACCGCCGAGGGCCGCGCGCTGGTCTGCGAGAGCGGTGCCTGGGCGGCCTGGACCACCTAGTCGTGCAGCCGGAGGTGTTCCAGAACGAGGCCGCGGACGGGTTCGACGTCGGCCAGCAGGCCGTGCCCAGCACCGGGGAGAACCACCGTATGGGCCCCGGCACGCCGCGCGGCCTCCGCGGCCACCGCCGAATCGTGCACCTCGCTCGCCCCGGCCAGTGCGACCAAGGTCGGGACCGGCAGCTGGGTCAGCCCATCCGGCAGGTGCGGATAGACGATCGGCGAGGCCGGGAAGTGTGCGGCTCCGTGCGCGAGCAGATCGAGGTAGGCCTCCAGGTGCGCCGGTCCGCTGCCGGGGCCGTCCGGTGCCAGCATCGCGCGGGCGGCCTCGAATGTGGGGTGCGGGTCGCGGTTTCGGCCCAGCTCCTCGAATTCGGGACTGAGCCCGGCGAAGACCAGGGGCGGGTCGAGCAGGACCAGCCGTCGCACCCGTTCGGGATGGGCGAGCGTGAACCGGAGCGCGAGGTGACCGCCCAGGGACTGGCCGCACAGGTCGGCCGCGGGTAGCCCGAGCAGATCGAACGTTTCCGCCAGCCAGTCCACGAGATCGTCCATGCTGGTCAAGGCCGCGCCGGTATGCCGGCTGCGGCCCGGCTCGCCCATGATGTCCACGGCCCGCACGCGATGCTCCTCGGCCAGCGCACCGACGACCGGGTACCACATCCCGGACGTGCCACCGTATCCGTGCAGCAGGACCAGCGACTGCGCCGCGGCCGGGCCGGCGGAGGTGACCCGCGTCGTTCCGTACCGACCCGGAAGATCTACCGTCTCGACCGGTACCGGCCAGTGGGCCAGCACCGCGTCGTAGGCCCCGAAATATGCTGCCTCCAGCTCAGGGGTGGCGAATGTACTCATCGCATCTCCTTTTGCAAGTCAGCCGTATTATGTCAGACGTATGGAAACGAATGGAAGGGGTTCGGGTGCCGAAACAGGTCGACCACCGAGAACGTCGCGAAACCATCGCGCGCGCCCTGTGGCGAGTAGTCGAACAACAAGGTTGGGCCCGCGCAACGATGCGCGAGGTCGCCCGTGAGGCGGATGCCTCCCTGGGGCAGGTCCAGCACTATTTCCGTTCCCGGACAGCGATGCTCGTCTTCGCGATGGAATTCGCTGCCGAACAGACCGCACGGCGCGTCACCCAGGGCCTCGACCGTCTCGGCTCACCTCCGCACCCCCGAGACGTGCTGCGAGTGACGCTCATGGAGATGCTCCCCCTGCACCCGGACGCCCGCGCCACCAGCCGGATGAGCGCCGCCTACACCCTCGAGGCGCTCCACGACCCGGAGCTGCACGAGCAGGCCCGCCTCGGACTCCATGATGGCAGAGCACTCACCGAACGCCTGATCAGGCTGGCGATCGCCGACGGCCACCTCCCCCCGGATCGTGAACCGGCGATCGAGACGAACCTCCTGCTCGCGCTGACCGGCTTCACCCCGCTGCTCGAGTTCGACCTCATCGATCCCGAGGCCGCGCTGGCGGCCATCGATTACTACCTCGACCGACTCTTCGACTGCACCTAAGGCCCCTTCTTCGCCTTGCTGGGCTGCACCCGGGGCGGTTCGTTCGGCATCTTCGGATACACCGGCGGCCAGGGCGCATCCATCAGCCCGGCGGCCAGATCCCGTTCGGACAGCTCCAGCAGCGGCGCGAGCGACTGCGGGGTGCGATCGGCCCACGGGTCGCCGCGTTCGGCCAGGCGGGCGGGCACGGTCGCGATGGTCAGCTCCTCGGGCTCCACCTCGGGCAGATCGTCCCAGGCCAGTGGCGTGGACACCTGCGCGCCGACCTTCGGCCGCACACACCAGGCGCCGAAAACCGTTCGGTGCGGGGCGTTCTGGTTGAAATCGACGAAGACACGATGACCGCGTTCCACCAGGCCGCGGTGATCCGCTCGGGATGCCGCCGTTCGAGTTCCCGGGCCAGCGCCACCGCCGCGGCTGGTTGCGGTCGGGCCGTGCCGGTCGTGCGCCTGGTTCAGCTCTGTGGGTTCAGTCCGGCCACAGCCAGTCGGAACAGCCGCTCCGCCTGGGCGGCGGGGTCTGGGTGGTGCTCGGTGGCCAGGGCGATCCCGACGATCAGCGCGATCAGGTCTGCGACGGTGACATCCTTCGCGACCGCGCCGTCCTGAATTGCACTGCACAGCAAAGGTTTTCCAGCCTCTTCCAGCGACGCCGAGCAGGCGTTGTCGTGCACCGGGTCGGAGGTGGCAGCGTCGTGGGCCAGCGTGACCGCCAGGCCCCGGGCGCGAACGCAGTCGGCGACAACATCGGTCAGCCATTCCAGCAGTGCGCTCCTGCTGTCGCCCGTGCCGGTCAGGTCACGGGCGCGGACGCACAGGGCCTCGATCTGTTTCCGGGAGACCGCTTCCAGCAATGCCTGGCGGGTGGGAAAGTGCCGGCGCACGGTCGCCGAGCCGACCCCCGCGACGCGGGCGATCTGCTCCAGGGAGGCACCGGCCCCATGGGCGGCGACCTGTTCCTCGGCCACGGCGAGGACTCGCGCGTAGTTGCGGCGAGCGTCCGCACGCTGATGCTCGGACACGATGTCATCTCCAGTCTTGCCAAAGTGGCGGGGCCCGCCATATCCTACCGGAGCAGAAACGGCGGATCCCGCCGTTTATTGGATGAGCACCCGAGGAGCACCATGTCCACACAATCCGCACCCGTCCTGGTCACCGGCGCCACCGGCCGACAGGGCGGCGCGACCGCCCGCGCCCTGCTCGCGGCAGGCGTGCACGTCCGGGCCCTGGTGCGCGACCCCGCCACCGACCGAGCAAAAGCCGTCGAGGCACTCGGCGCCGAACTGGTCACCGGCGATCTCCATGACCGCGACTCGGTGATCCGGGCCGCCAACGGTGTCCGCGCTGTGTTTTCCGTACAGATGCCCACCATGACCGCGGACACCGTCGACTTCGACGCAGAGGTGGCCCAGGGCGTCAACCTCATCGAGGGCGCGAAGGCCGCCGGAGTTCCGCAGTTCGTGCACACCTCGGTCTCCGGCGCCGGCCAGCACACCGAAACGCCCGGCTGGGCCGAAGGCCGCTGGGCTGGGATGGAACCCTTCCTCGGCGCGAAAAGCGCGATCCAGGACCAGCTCCGCGCGGCCGGTTTCCCGCACTGGACGCTGCTCAAGCCGGTCTTCTTCATGGAGAACTTCCTGCCATCCATGGCCTACCTGTTCCCGCGCGGCATCGAGGGTGGCCTGGTCACTCTGCTGCGCCCCGAGATCCCGCTGCCCGTGGTCGCGGTGGACGACATCGGCCGGGCGGCCACCGCGGCCATCGCCGCGCCGCAGCGATTCGACGGGGTCGAACTGGAACTGGCGAGCGACTACCTGTCGATGACAGAGATCGCCGAGATCCTCTCTCGCACGCTGGGTACGCAGCTGTCCGCCCCGGACATGACCGAGGAACAGGCCATCGCCGCGGGCATGCCAGCGATGGGCGCCTCGCACGAGTGGCTGAACGTAGCTGGTCAGCCGGGCCGCCCGCAGTTCGCGAGGGACCTCGACATCCCGCTCACCAGCTTCGAGGAATGGGCACAGCAGCACATGCGGGCCGATGTCTGAGCGTCCGCCACCACCCGACCACGCTCGCGCCGTCGGCCAGAAGTACTGAGACACTGGCCAAGATGTACGACGACGTTGCCCAAATTGACTGAGACTTGGCCAGATTCATTGAGTCAGGACAATTTGAGCCGTTTTGGGGGCTGCAATTCGTGTTGTCTCATTTGAACCGCTACACCTGAGTGGTTGTCTCGTGAGATCAGCTCCGTTAGGAAGCGATCGGAACTACAGTGCACGTATGGATTTCGGGTGCGCGGTGGTGCGGGAGGGGCGTTATGGCGGCGCTGGCCGAGCGGGGCGCGTTGGAGGTCGATCCGTGCCGGTTCGAGGTCGGGTTCGTGCCGCCGGACGACAGTGGCTATCAGCGGCTGACGCTGTCTCGGTGCTGGAACGAGAAGTTCGAATGCGCGCAGCGCCGCTTCACGCGCACGCAGACCGTAGGCGTAGATCACCTTGAACAAGGTGGCGTCCCGATACGCCGCCAACGCCCCCTTGCGCCGGCGCCGTATCGCGAACTCGACCTGGTCGTCGGCGTAATCGAAGAACCGCTGCAACTCCTGGCGCGTCATCGGCCGCCGCTCCGCGGCGCCTTCGTAGGCGCTCAGGTGCGCCAGCGTGTTCCACTCGAAACAGACCTGCACCGGGTGCGTGCCGAACCGGTCCTCGCATCCACGTGCCCACCCATACTCCGGGCGAATCAGGTACTCGCAGAACAACTTCACCGCGGACTGGTAGTTGCTGATCGTGGACTTCGCTCGGTCGCGGCCGCTGATCAAATCCACCGACCACTCGTCGACGTGCGCGGGTGTCCACTGCCACGGGTAGGCGTTGGTGTAATCCACGAACCGGCGGACCACTCCCAACTGGTTGCGCACATACGATCGCGTCAGGCATCGGCCGCAGACCTGCTGTGCCTGCCTCCCATCCCCGCAACATCGCATGCAGCACAGCGTCTCCGGCCGCAGCAGGGCCACACCCTCGACCAGCTCCAACCCCGCCGACCCCACCGGTAGCCCACCTTTATTGCACATCCATCTCCCATCGCTGGACGGGCGAATCATGCAATAGATGAGTGTTTCTTGGCAAGGATGCAGGTCAGAGCTCCGCCCGAAACGCTGGTTCGCGTACCGTAATTGATGCTGTATCAGCCGTTTTCGAGGCCGCTATCGTGCATCCGCTGCAATTCTTCGTAGAATGTGCAGCCGAGCGCACAGCACTCGACAGGCAAACGTGGTCCTCGGCGGCCAGGCCGGCGGTGATACGGCGCAGCCACCCCCGCGCAGTAGGCATTTGCGTGGGCGAACGGATCGTAACGGGCATTATCGCCTCCTAATCCGGGTGTACGACCATGACAGGGCAGAATGCGTGCTGCACAAGGAAATTGCTGGTCGAGCCGAACAGCAGCCCCCGGAATCCCCCGCGCCCGCGACTGCCGACCACGATCAGCCGGGCGTCTTTCGACAAGTCGATGAGGTGCTGGCGAATCCCGGAAGGGTAGACCTTGCGGGTCACCTCGACGTCGGGGAACTTCTGCTGCCAATTCGCGAGTCGCTGTCCCAGCAGCACATCCTCCGCGGACTCGATGGCCTCGACTGGGATGTCCAGGACGGGGTATCCGGCGAACTCCGCGAAGTCGAGATCACTCCACACATGTACCGCGACCAATTCGGTCGCGCGGTCGGCAGCTTCGGCGAAGGCCGCGGCGACCGCGGCCGCGCCTGGCGGGGTCCCATCGAATCCGACCACGACCGGACCGCCGGCCGGTGGCGTGGGTATCGCTTCGGCCGACCGTACGACAACCACCGCACCACTCCCGTGGGCGACGACCGCCAGTAGCGTCGAGCCGACATGCGCGCAGGCACAGACGCCGGGTGTCACCCCGAGGACCACCACGTGCGCCGTCTGCGAGTGGCTGATCAGCAATGCGGCCGGATTTGCGTCGGACACCTCGGTGGCGACGGTCAGATCGGGTGCGATCTCGTGCGCGAGCCGTCGGGCTGCGGCAACGAGATGGGTTCCGCGCATACGAATTTCGGCGATCAGCGACGGTGCGGTCGTGGCATATCCGCCGAGGGCCGCGTGTACCGAACTCACGTCGAGGCCATGGGCGATGAGCAGCGCGCGTCCGCGTTGTGACGCGGTCTCGGCGGCCCAGCGCACCGCGAGGAACGAACCCTTCGTGCCGTCGACGCCGACGACTACTGCGGCCGATTCAGCCCAGCGCGGATCCGGCCGGGTCGAATCCGCGGAGTCGGCCGCAACAGGCGGATTGCCGGTGGGCTGGACGGACATAATCGGCATCCCTTCAGGTTTTCGGCGTACCCGTAGGTTAGGAACTCCGCCGCCGCATCGACCACGGCCCAGTGACAGCAATACCAGGGACCAAGGACCCTGCCGTCGATCGCCCGCATCACACGGTTGATCAGGACGGGATCCACCGCATCCTTGGTGGCACACATGCCTTCCGCAGCTGTCCCGGTCGACCACAGCTCGGATGTAGGCACTCGGCAACCCCTCTCGGCGCAGCACCTCAGCAGTCTCACCGTGCCGCGACAGCGGGGAACACTCGGGCAGCGCGGGCCAGCGACATGTCCACACTCGTGCCTCGTGGCCGAGGCATGGAAATGCTTTATGACGCCGGTCAACTCGCGTAAGTGAGGCTGGCTGCGCCGTCATTCACCCCGCACGACAGTGATCGGGCACTCCACCGAGTGCAGCAGTGCGGTGCTCGTCGAACCGAGCAGCATGCCCGCGAAGCCGCCGCGCCCGTGGCTGCCTACCACCACCAGTTGCGCGTTCTCCGACTCCTCTAGCAAGGAGCGAACGGGGTTATCGCACACCAGAACTCGACGTACGGAGACCTCCGGATGCCGCTCGGTCCAGCCCGCCAGGCTTTCGGCGAAGAGTGCGTCTTCCGATTCCCGTATCCCCGCCCAGCCCGCCGCAGCCACGTATCCGATCGCGTCGCTCCAGGCATGCAGAGCGATGAGACCAACCTCGCGCCGGGACGCCTGATCGTAGGCCAATTCGATGGCGGCCATGCTATTTCGGGAGCCGTCCACTCCCACCAGCACTGGTTTGCACGCCGTGATCGCGTCGGTCGCCGAGTTCATGTGCACCACCGTGACCGGACACTGCGCGTGCCGGGTAATCGCGGCGCTGACCGAACCCAGCAGCACACGGCGTGCGGCACCGAACCCACGGCCGCCGACGACCAGCATCCGGGCCTGCCTTGATCGGGTCAACAGCGCCGGGATGATCGGCTCGTCGACCACTCCGGTCGAGATGGCCAGGGTGGCATCGGGCGCCGCGGCCCGCGCGACCCCAGTGGCCTCCTCGAGTACCCGTCCAGCATTGCCGCGCAGCTGGTCGATATCGCCCTGAGTGACCGTCACCGACGGCCCGAAACCGAACGGAACAGCGAACGACATCACGATTTCCAGGCGGCACTGATGCACCGCGGCGTCGACCGCCGCCCACGCGGCCGCGTGCTGGGATATGGCCGAACCATCGACCGCAACCACAATCGGCGGGTTGATCGGCGCGTGCGCCAGGGTTTCGCTGGGCATCATCGTCCTCCTGGTCAGTTCTGCCGCCATTAGCCACACTCACAGCGTGGGCTGTTCGGCAACAGGGCCGAAAAGACCTGATCGGCGGGCCGATCGGTCCGGGATCCAGGTACCGGCCACCGGCTGAGCGTCGAAGGTCATCTCCCCTGCTGCCGAACGCCCCTGTCCCCACCACCGATTCCAAAGGACCGTAGCGGGTATGAAGACCGCTACCGCTACCGCGACGGGCATCGGCATATATCTGGTCGGATTGGCAGTGGGCTATCAGGTGATCCTGCGTGATCGCTGCCTCAACTGGGGCTCCGGCAAGGATGAAGTAGCACGTACCATGCCCGGCGACGACCTACTCACCGCCCCGGATATCGTTGCCACCAGGTCGATTACGATCGACACCGGTCCCGAGCGGATCTGGCCCTGGCTGGTTCAGATGGGCCCCGGTCGGGGTGGCGCCTACACATATGACTGGATCGAGAACCTGCTCGGGCTGAGCATGCACAGCGCTGACATGATCCTGCCGGAGTTCCAAAATCTCAGCGTCGGTGACACTTTCGCGCTCGGTGAGACGGGTCCACGCATGCGGGTAGCCGTCCTCGAGACCGAGCGGGCAGTGGTGTTCGCCTCGGCAGACGGCCACTGGGTATGGGCGTTCGGGCTCTATCCGAGCGATGAAGGCACCCGGCTGGTGAGCCGCAATCGCATCACGCTGCCCGATGCGGCGGCGCCCACCCGCCTGGTCAAGCGGTTGATCATGGAGCCGGGCAGCTGGGTCATGGAGCGAAAGATGCTGCTCGGCATAAAACAGCGCGCCGAGAGCGACCCGAGCGAGAAGACCCCATCGTCACCTCGCGTGGCGCATCGGCCTCATTCGACGGGCGACCAGGGCCTCGAGAAGAGGCGTTAGGCGATCAGCTGTGGTGTGAAACAGCAGCCCAGTTATCACGGTGATCCGGTTACCACGTGGCTGCGCAGCGTCGCAAGGCGGTCCGCGTATTCCTTCTCATCGATCTCGCCGCGCGCGAAGCGTTCGGCCAGTACATGTTCGGCTGCCCGCTCACTACGGTCCACCGGCGAACGATCAGGCCGAGTCGCAAGCCGGACCAATATCACGACGGCCGCGATCAACAGACCCCAGAACAACACCATCCCGATGGTCATCCAGGCATATCCCCAGCCATTGAGATCGTGGTCATACCAATACATCATGTCAGCGTCTCCTCAGCTCGCGAACCGGGCGCCAGGTGCGATTGGTTCGACGGTCCACCTCAACTGTGAACCCACGCACTCACCGCAAGAAGGGCCGATCGCCCCATCTACCAGATACCAACGGCCCGGAAGTGCCTGCATCCGCGCAGGGTGGTCAGCCATCCGAGCGAGTGATCTGGGGCTGCGGTGACCATGGGCCCTCGAATCGGTGCGGTGTGGCCGTCGTGGTGAACAGGTTTCAGGGTCGAAACTCGAGCAATGAACGCGAACGATCGTGTGAGCACACCCGATCTGCGGACCGTGCGAATGGCACTGATGCTCGCCTGTCGGGCCCCATCCCTGCACAACACCCAGCCGTGGCGCTGGGTGTTCGATGGCACGCGCTTGCATCTATTCAGCGATACCGATCGGCTGTTGCGGTCAGCAGACCCGCTCGGCAGACAATTGGTGATCAGCTGCGGCGCCGTACTCGATCACGCGCGCATTGCCTTCGTGTCGAAGGGCTGGTTCGCCGATGTCACCCGACTCCCCGATCCTGACCTCCCGGGGCACTTGGCCACGCTCAAATTCCGACCTTGGCCCAGCGCGCTGAATACGACGGCCGCCCGGGTCCGCGCCATCCGCCGACGCCGCACCGACCGGTTGCCGATGCTGGCGCCGCCCGGCTGGTTCGACGTGCTCGACACCCTACGAGAACTGGCGAGTCCACATCATGTGGCGGTCGACGAGATCGCCGACAGCAACCGGTCCCGACTGGCCGCGGCCACCGAGCACGCCACCGCGTTGCGCCGCTACGATATGCCGTATCAGAACGAATTACGTTGGTGGACTGGACATTTGAATTTTCAGGGTGTTCCGGACACCGCGCTGGTGTCGGAAGATGAAGCGGCGAAGGTGGACGTCGGCCGCCGCTTCCCGTCCGCGCCGTACTCGGTCCGCCGCGCGGAGCTCGAGGACCGGTCCCGGCTGGTAGTCCTCAGCACCCTCGGTGACACACCCTCGCACTGGCTGCATACCGGCGAGGCGCTGTCGGAGGTGCTGCTCGAAAGCACCGCCCGTGGCCTGGCCACCTGCCCACTCACCCACATCACCGAACTCGTCACCAGCCGTTTGGTGATCGCCGAGGTGATCCCGCATCGGGACCGACCCCAGGTCGTGATCCGGATCGGCACCGCGCCCGAGGACGCGGGTCCGACACCGACACCGCGGCGCTCGCTCGACGAGGTACTCGAGGTCCGCGCCCATTGATTCCTCGGTCGGCGAGCTCGGCGCTGACCATGAGCTCGCCGAATGCAATGTGGGATAGCCGTTCTCGGCGGTGAACTCGGCGCGGTCACCTTCGGCCGCGGACCATCCTGCTCGGCCGGTTCCTACCCAGGGACACCGCCACCGCCGCGGTGGCGAGGCGCGATGAACGTGACCGTAGTGACGCGATGTAGCGCCATCGCTTCGTGGTGGTCGATGCGGGTAACCACGGACGCCATCGTCGGACTTCAGCCGATCTGAATCCTTCTGCCATACAACGGTATTGGCGATACAGTGCCATCGAGGCTCTCAGCCGAGTATCCCCAAGATCGTCCGAGACGTAGCGAGCGATGGAGGCGCAGGACATGAGCCGCGTGCGGTGACCGAGGGCGACATCGTTGACATCGATCAGAGTTTCCTGCTTGCGCTGCATATTCCACGCCGCGTAGTCGGTGTACCGAGGGATGGTCAGATCCCTACAGTCACCGGGACCCTGCTGTTTGCACCCGTCCTGTGCCTTGACGGAGGTTCCGGGACGGGTTGACGATAGATCGATGACCGGCGATGCCGAATTGCTACAGGTCGAACAGGTGATCGAACGTCTGATCACCGGGTACCTACCGATTCACCCCACCACCACACGCGGCCCCGGGTAGCCAGCGGGGCGAACGGTGAACCGTCCGGACGACGCTCGGACCCGGTGTTGGTCGGCGCGGGCAGCGTTCTTCTTCGCCGCCGCCGCGGCCGTAATGCCGGTGTTGTTCGCCGGGGTACTGGGCACGCTCGGACTGCTCATCGTCGGAACCGGAGGCATGGTCGTCACGGTTGCGGCGCTGTACTGGTTCCTGACCAGGCGCGGAGTACCCCGGTGGGTGTCGCTGGGAGTCGCGGTGCTCGCGCCGATCGTAATCGTGGTCCTTTTCGTGCGCGCACAAATGTTGTGGGTGGTCCTGCTCTCGTACGCGGCGGCGCTGCTGGCCGTGATCTGTGCGCGCGTCGCGCTGCGTCGCGGAAATCCTTCGACACCTACGATCGAATACCCGACTCCGCCACCTGAACACCCATTCCTGATCATGAATCCGCGCTCGGGTGGCGGAAAAGTCGCGAAATTCGACCTCCGTCGCAAAGCCGAAGAACTCGGCGCCGAAGTCGTGTTACTGGAAGGCCCGGGCACCGTCGACGTCGCGGCGGTGGCCCGGCAGGCCGTCGTACGAGGCGCGGACTTACTCGGGGTGGCGGGCGGTGACGGAACGCAAGCTCTCGTGGCAGGGGTTGCGGCCGAACACAATCTCCCGTTCCTGGTGATCAGCGCCGGAACCCGCAACCACTTCGCGATGGATCTCGGCCTGGACCGCACCGACCCAGCCACCTGTCTCGACGCGGTACACGATGGCGTCGAGATTCGCGTCGATCTCGGCACCATCAACGGACTGCCGTTCGTCAACAACGTCTCGTTCGGCGTCTACGCCGAAATCGTGCGCAGCCCCGCCTACCGCGACGACAAGACCGCGACAGTATTGCGACTGCTCCCCGACCTACTCGCCGAACACTCCGACTCGCGGCTCATCGCCCGGATCGGCGACACGACGGTAGCGGGACCGCAGGCGATCCTGGTAAGCAACAACCCCTACGGCAACAGCGATCTAGCCGGCCTGAGCCGCCGCGACCGGCTCGACCGCGGCGTACTCGGCGCGGTCACAGTATCGGTCGCGAACTCTCGCGAGGCCATCGGCCTGCTCCGCCGCACTCGCAGTCACGGACTGACGCAACGAACCACGGTCGAAATCAACGTCGACGCCGACACCCCGCAGATCCCCGTCGGCGTTGACGGCGAATCGCTCCTGATGGATACCCCCGTACGATGTGTCATCGAACCCGAAGCCCTGCGAGTACGGGTTCCGAAGACACGACCGGGGATACGCCCCGCCGCACCAGCACTCGACTGGATACAGCTTCGCGACATCGCGCGCCACCCACAAACCGGATCGATGACTCTCGATGAAGCACGATAAAGCGCTAGTTGTCGTGTGGCACTACGTTCGCAGTGCTCCGTGGACCTTCTCCTGGCTGACGTTGCTGTTGGTGACTACAGTCGTCCAACATCTAGTGCCACGCAGCGACCTGCAACACATACTGGGTGAACGATCCACCAACCTCCGTCACCTCGAGTCCGACCCGGTGCACGTCCTCGTGACCAGTCTGCTGTGGATCGACGGCTATTTCTGGCTGCCCTACCTAGTGCTGTTCTGTGTCTTCCACGCACCGGCGGAACGGTGGCTGGGCTCGTTGCGCTGGGCAATCGTCGGCCTTACCGCGCACGTCGGCGCCACCTACCTGAGTGAGGGAATACTCGCCATGGCCATTCGCCATGGTTACTCCGATCCTGGAATGATCGACGTACGCGACATCGGTGTCAGCTATTTTCTCACCGGCGTCATCGGGATCCTCACCTATCACGTGGCTCGCCCGTGGCGGTGGCTGTACCTCGACGGGATCCTCGTGTGGTTTGCCATTCCGCTTTTGGTCCACCCCACGTTCACGGGTATCGGGCATTACTCGGCGATGCTGATCGGGCTGGCCGCCTACCCGCTCACCCGTGGACGGACCACGCCACAATGGAACCCGGCCACCGTGTGGCAGCGCCGGGTCCGCGTCCACCGACCCCGAGCCTAGGACGCGTCTCCTATTTCGTGAGGGATCTCAGCCAGATGCAGACCGCTGAGAGGACCACACTCGCTCGGTAGGTGAGGGCGAGTTTGTCGTAGCGAGTGGCCAACCCGCGCCACTGCTCGAGGGCCGCGAAGGATCGTTCGACAACGTTGCGGCCCTTGTACTTCTCGGCATCGAACCCGACGGGGCGGCCGCCACGTCATGCGGATCCCGCACAGTACTCACCGGAGTAGTCCTTTCGGATTGCATTCGAACAGGGGCGTCCGTCTGACAGGCGCCACGACGGCATGAGCTACCAGCAGTAGCCGCCGTCGACGACTACTGCCGGCAAATGGTTGCGGTGAGGTCCGGCGCACCGAGCGCGGCGCTACCGGACCGACATCCCCGACAGCGTCAGGCGCACTCCGCCCGGATGGCCGAGAGCATGACGGAGCGCAGGGAGATGGGCGGATCGTCGGTGATGCGGGCGATCCCCGCGAGACCGACGCCGAGCATGAGCAGCCGGCCTGCGGCTTCCCGAGCCTGCACCACGTCGAGGTCACCGCGAGCGAGGACGGACGCGAGCACGTCTGTCAGTCGGGCGAGCGACTCGACGTAGCTGTCCGCGACGGGCTTGCGCAACTGCGCGTGCGCCGCCGCCTCGGCCCACCGGGCCATCGCGTGACCGTCCGTCTCGCCCAGCAGATCTTCAAAGAAGTCCATCACCGCCTCGAGCGGTTCGAGACCGGCGACTTCCTTCTGGTAGGCCTCGATCTCACTCACGGCGTACTGTCGCCACGCCTCGGCGGCGAGTTCGTCGGTCGAGGCGAAGTGGTGATGAATCTGCCCCTGTGATCCGCCGAGTTCCTCCGCGACCGCGCGAGCTGTCACAGCACTGAGACCGCCCCTCGCCACTACCGCGGCCGCCGCCTCGACGATGGAGCGTCGGCGCTCGGCACGTGCCATATACGCCATCACTCACTCCGCCGTGCAGTTCGATCGAGATCCGAAACCGACCTTAGGAACGTCACTGTTCGCTCCCGCAGCCCTTGTCGGCGCCGTTCGATGGTCTCCTCGGCCGGGGGGTCGAGCGGTCCGACGATCGGCTTGCTGTGGACATTCACACTGCAGTCGAGATCGGTGCAGACGTGAAGCCCGAGCTTACTCAGACGCTGACGCTTGTCCTTGGACGGGCGCTGCGCGGTGAAGAGTGAGACCTCGTTGAACCGCCGCGTGAACCGGCACAGGTCGCACATCACTGCACGAGACCCGAGGGCGGCTTGATTCGGGTTCTGCCGAAGCATGACCCCGAAAGCCTCGCCGTCGACGTCGGCGACCATGTAGACCCGCATCGGGGCACGCAGGTCTCGCCAACCGAGGTAGTCGATCCGGTGCCAGTGCACCTCGTCGAACCACGTCGGTAGGTGCACCTTCTTCTGCGCCGGATCCAGGTTCACGATCGCTGCACGCACTTCTGCCCGTGTCATAGGTCGCATGGCAACTCACCTCACATATTTGTACATCGATACAAGTTGTACCAGGATACAAATTCGTTGCCCAGCCGTTCGCGCCGCGCGGGTGGACGCCGGACAGGCCACCAGGCGCACAAAACGACAGGGCTGTGTCGGCACCCGACCCGTTCCGACTTCGCACCGGACGGCCGCGCAACCAGCACAGTCCTGTCGCGATCAGACCGTTGCAGATTCGACCTGGTATCGCTGAAGTTCGCGCCGCGCGATGGTCCTCATGTGAACTTCGTCCGGCCCGTCAGCGAGACGAAGCGTCCTGAGATGCGCGTACGAAGCCGCAAGCGGGAAGTCCTCGGTGACCCCAGCCGCGCCGTGTACCTGGATCGCCCGATCCACAATCTCGAGCGCGATGCGTGGCACCGCGACCTTGATCACCGCGATCTCGGTGCGTGCCTGCTTGTTTCCGACGGTGCCCATCAACCAGGCAGTCTGCAGGGACAGTAGCCGGGCCATCTCGAGCTGGATGCGCGCCTCGGCGATCCAGTCCTCGATGTTGGCGTTGGCGGCCAACTCTCGCCCGAACGTCACCCGAGAGGAGGCACGCTCGCACATCAATTCCAATGCGCGCTCAGCCATCCCCGAGTGCGCGCATGGAGTGGTGTATTCGTCCGGGCCCGAGACGGGCCTGGCTGATCGCGAATCCGTCACCCTCACCCGACAGGACATCACTGACCGGAACACGCATGTTCTCGAACGTGATCTCCGCACGCCCTTCCCTGTCGTATCCGAACACCGGTAGGTTCCGCGCGACAGTCACCCCCGGCGACGGTGTCGCTGCCACAGAGGTGCGCCGACATCAACACTCGCACCACGAAGCGTCGAAAGTCCATAACCCGTAGCGATTCAACGGATATGAGCGGTCGATCAGTTCGCGCGGTCGATCCCGGTATGCCCACGCACAGCACGCCCGGGCGCTACTCTCGTAGCTATCCGCCGCCTTACATCGGCGGCCCGCCACGACGGACCGCATTATGGCCGTTCTGCTCGACACAAATGGATTCCCGCGGCATGACCGTGCGGACATTCGCAAGCCGGCGGTTCCAGCCGGCCGCCGGGCATATCGCCCACCTCCACCTCTACGAGGTCACCATGCAAGGCAAATTCCGCATCGGGCAATTGATTATCAGCCACCGTCCCAGAAGAGTCGCGGGCGGTCACATCTGATTCACGCACCCACCAGATTGGGGAGATCGCCTCATGACCAGCATCCGATCCGTCCAGGTAGACCGCCCCGACGCCGAGCTGCGCCTGACCACTCGGGAGATACCGGACCCCGGTCCTGGTGAGGTGCGGGTCATCGTCGAGGCCTGCGGCATCTGCCACTCCGACGACGCGTTCGTCACCAATGCTCTACCCGGCGTGACGTTCCCACTGACACCCGGACACGAGATCGCCGGCCGCATCGATGCCGTCGGCGATGCCGTACCCCGCTGGCGTCCCGGCGATCGGGCGGCTGTCGGCTGGTTCGGCGGCGCGTGCCTGTACTGCGACCCCTGCCGCGACGGGGACTTCATGCACTGCGAGAACCTTCAGGTGCCCGGCTGGCACTACCCGGGTGGCTATGCCGACGCCCTGGTGGTCCCCGCCACCGCAATCGCCCGCATCCCCGACGAGTTCACCGCCGCCGACGCCGGACCGATGGCCTGCGCCGGCGTGACCACGTACAACTCACTGCGCCGAAGCCCGGCCCGCCCCGGCGATCTGGTCGCGATCCTCGGCCTCGGCGGTCTCGGGCACCTCGGCGTCCAGTTCGCGGCGAAGATGGGTTTCGACACTGTCGCGATCGCCCGCGGTCAGGACAAGGAATCGCTGGCCACGACGCTTGGCGCACGGCACTACATCGACTCCACCGCACAGGACGTCGCCGCCGAACTGCGCCGATTGGGCGGCGCCCGGGTGGTGCAAGCCACCGCCGCCAACTCCGCGGCGATGGCCGCCACCATCGACGGGCTCTCGGCGGACGGCGAACTGATCGTCATCGGCGCCGTCCCGACTCCGATCCCGGTCAGTCCCTTCCAGCTGATCTTCCAGTCCCGCTCGGTGCACGGGCACCCGGCCGGCACCGCGCGCGACATCGAAAGGACGCTGGAGTTCGCAGCCCTCACCGGCATCCGCCCCATGATCGAAGAGGTACCGCTGACCGACGCGCCCGCCGCCTATCGTCACGCCCTCAGCGGCAAGGCACGATTCCGCGTGGTCCTGACAACTGGGCTCTGATCGACGACCGATTGCAGCAGAACGATTTGCGGTCGACCACCGACCGGGCATGGGTCAGTGGGTGATGATAACTTTGACCACTACTACGGTGGTGGCCGCAGCCGCCAACAGCATGGCCTCGAACAGGATCGAACGCCGCGGCCGCGCACCATTGAGCCGCTCGATGACGAACACGATTCCGCCGATCCGGATCAGCATGACCACCTCCGCGAGCAGCTGCGCCGTGCGCGGTTCGAGCCGCCCGATCCCGGCGGTGGCGAGAATCAGGCAAGGCAGCACCGCCGAGGTGAGGATCGGTACCGAGTCCCGCAGATCCATCCAGCGCTCCCGCGTGGAGATCGGACGGTTCTGCTGGACACTTTGCCGGACTCCCTCGGCGAAGGCGTGCCCAAGGAATGTCGACAGAGCCGTCCCGAGGACGATCAAGATGCCAACGTATTCAGCGGACGTCGTCACCGGTATGAGCGCAGAGAGGATCAGGACGTTTCCGTAAACGTACGCACTGATCCGGCTGGCCGCGTTGCGACCGTCCAACGGAGCGCTCCGGGAGAACAGCGGTCCGTGTAAAAGTGCTTGCTTGTTGGCTTCCATCGGCCCTCGCATGGTCGTCGCCGCGCGACGTGTCTTCTCGAACCGTACCGACTCCACAGTAGTGAAGCGAAAACCGAAAATCGCTCGGCGAGGATTTCGGTTACCGCCGCGTCCCACTGTGGCCGTTCCGACGATGCCCGCGAGCCAGAACCGCCCTCGTCACCACGTCGTACCTGCCTGGCATGGTGTCTGCCTTCCCAATCATGAAGATAGGTCTCAAATCCGGACGGTTCATACTGTGCGTTCGTTATCCACAATGCTTTGTCGAAGAGGGATCTACATTGTTCAAGATCAAGAAGGCTGTTGTCCTGTGTTCGGGCGCTGTCGGAATCGCCGCCCTGGCAACGGTAATTGCCCCAGCTACCGCGTCCGCTGCAACCTATGGCGGTCAGTGCGGGGCCGGGCACCACGTGATTGACTCGCATGCGCTTTCGAGCGGCACCATCTTTCTCACCTATGACGGATCGACCAATTGCGTTGTCACCGTGCGAAACCAACCGGGCAACCCGGTGCATATGACCGCGGGCCTGCGGAAAGCGGGGGACGGCGAACACACGGCGTTCGACGAGGGCAACTTCCGCGAGTATGCGGGCCCGGTGAAGCTCTCGGCGAAGGGCCAGTGCATCGACTGGGGCGGGATGATCGGCAATGACGTGTGGAACGGCTATAAGACACACTGCGGCTGATAGCGAAAGGCGAGAGGCTTGTGCGGAGTCGTTTCCGTGGCCGGTCGTTGAGTGCGGTCGCGACCTTCTGTAGGCCTGTAGGAGCGTGACGCTGCAAATTGCTTCCTCGTGGGAAGTATTGGCGCAGAAGTCCTGGCTGCGGTTGGCGTGCCTGGCCTACAACCTGACCCGCGCCGACCTCATAGAGGCCCCCACTCGGCTGACATCCTCTGGGCGACAATAGATTTGGCATCTGCCACAACACTGGCACGCTGAATACGGCTGACACAAGCTGTTCATCGCCGTCCACGCACCACCCGCCGCGGCCTGACGCATCCACCATCCCCGAAAATCGGGCTCCACCAGGAAACAGTAGAAAGTCGGGGCAGACCAGCGGAACCGGCTACCATGACCTTGTGGTCTGCGCGCCACATGCGCCCAGACCACCCAGAAAATACGACGGTGGATCCGGGCTGAATCGAAGATATGCGGTCGACGAAATTGTTTGGCGCGCTGGCCGAGGCTCTCGCCGCGGACACCAAGTCCGCGAACGGCTGGTCGCGGACAGCCCGACAGATTATCAACGGCTTCGCCGAAATCGAGATCCTCGACCGATCAATGACCCTCGCGGCGAAGATCTTCACTTCTGTATTGCCCGTGATAATCGCGGGCTCGATATTCACTTACTGGGATCTGGCCGCCCGGGCAATAAACGACCAGCTCGGCTTCAACACGAAGATATTTTCGAGGGTCGGCGCCTTCGCAACCACCGATCCGACCTTCGCGGCGTTCGGTGTCCTCGGATTGCTGATGGTCGCAATCAGTGGCACCTCGTTCGCCAAAGCGCTGGCTCGAATTTACGGGAAGATATGGAATGTGCCGTCGATCGGCCTGCGTGACGCCTGGCGATGGCTTATCGTCCTCCTCACCGTCGCCCTTTCCGCCGTACTCATCGGCGCAATCCGAGAACTCACCGGAGTACGCTACGTCGGCGTTCCTCTCGCCGTCGCCGGCGAGCTGGTGATCTGGATGATTGTATGGACCCTCAGCCCCTTCCTACTCACAATGGGGCAGCTGTCCGGTCGCGTACTGTGGGCGACCGGGGTTCTCACGGCTTCTAGTCTTACGCTCGTCCGCGCCGCAGGACGGCTCGTTCTCCCGAGGATCACGGAAACCGCGTACGTGAGGTTCGGACTACTCGGGCCAGTGTTCACCTCGATCAGTTGGCTGTTCGTGCTATCGATCGTGATCGTCGGCGCCGCATCGATCACCAGGGCCCTTGCCTTCGATGAGACACGCCTCGGTCGATATCTCCGCGGGCCGGTCGCCGGCGATTGAGAATATCCGCGGCCGACCGCGACCGACTCGAATATTTCAGTCGCGGGCTCCGAATCCGTCAGATATCTCCCTCCGGCAACAACACTTCGAGCTACATGGCGAGCATCGGATCGGCAGACATGCGGCCCGACGGCACGGTAGCCGCAGCGCCGCTGGGCGGAATTCCCTTGCCGAGGAACGACGCTGGGTGATTCCGATTCGACGGTAACCAAAGTATCGCTGGGGGTATGCTGACGCAGGTGAGGCGAGCGCCGGCACCAGTATCGGCGACTGCTGTCTGGGCGTCGAGTGGCGAGGGAACCCGGGTGTGGCAGACAACCCGAGGGGCAGAAACGCGCCATTCTCATTCTCGATACCTATCAGGCATTTCCTTCGCGCACACCGATCCGCGATTCTGCCCAGGCAGCTCTGCGCAGCCGCTGTTCGCAGTAAATCCCCAGTTTTGGTCGGCCTCATCCGCATCTGGCGAGACCCACCGAAACTGACGAACCCCATCGTGCATCGCCGATGAGAGAGGTGAACGCAATGTCCGCAACCGATGAGCATTCCGTCAAGAATGCAGTCGCGGCCGGGACGTCGATCGGCGCCGCGGTTCTTTTGATTGCCGCCGGTATCCTTTCGATCTTCGAGGGAATCTCCGCTATCGCCAAGGACGCGGTTCTCGTTTCCGGGCCCAACTACACCTACAAATTCAATACCACCGGCTGGGGCTGGATCCATCTCGTTCTCGGGATCTTGATATTGATCGCGGCAGTCGGGCTGATGACCGGAGCTATGTGGGCGCGAGTGGTAGCGGTGTTCCTCGCCGGGTTGTCGATCGTGGCCAACTTCCTATGGCTGCCGTACTACCCATGGTGGTCGACCGTGGTGATCGCCTTGGATGTCGTGGTGATCTGGGCGGTGACGACTTGGCGGCCGGACCGAGTCTGACCCGATCCGCACCGCTGGGATGGGAATCGCTCATCGCGCGGGCCCGGCTCGCTGAAACGACCACTCGCGAGTTCGGAGTGCCGTCATCCTGACCTGAGCAAGGAAGCACATAACGATCACGAAGTCAGCACCAGATCGAGCGCACCTCTCGGAGACCGCAGCAACAGGTCTTCGAATGCGAGCGTTCGGAGGGACTCGGCCCCGAGCCACGCAGGTCATGCGTCGGCCTACACCGGGGTCTCGGCATCGTTCTTCGTCTCGGGCTCGGCTTGGTGCTGCCAGGCGCGGGCGGGACGAATGAAGAGCTCCAGCGCCAACAACGCCAGCAGCGAGCCCAGCACGATCCACACCACCACCAACCCGGTGGGGTAGCGCCAGAACACCAGCAGCAGCGTGGCAATGCCGATGATCGCCCACCGCAACGCTGTTCGCGCACGGTTAGCCCAGGTCTCCACCGGGTTCGGTGGTCGGGAGCGCCGGAGTTGCTGGACTGCGTCCAGGCCACGGCCGAATTCGCGGCGCACCGCGACGGCGGAGGCCGAACCTCCTGTCAGGTAGGCGCCTACTGCGATCGCTACGCCGAGCACAGCCACCGCTCGCAGCGCGATTCGCAACGGCAGCAGTATGGTGTCGATGATCACGGTCGCCGCATCCGATGTCAGCGCGTCGGGCGGAACCTGGTCCAGATACAGTGCCCGAGCAATGACCAGCGCGAGCGCGAGGATGACCATGCCCGCCGCCAGCGCGACTCCGACGAAAAGCAGGGCACGGCGGCGACGGCCGGTCGGCGCCGCAGCGACCGCGGCCACCGCCGCCACGATCGTCGCCAACGGCAGCACCGTCGCAGCTTTGTCGAGCGTGTCGACCGCATGTTGCGCTCGGACCAGCTCCGGAGACCGGAACAAGACGAACTGTTTGTCGACCGCAGGGATCTTCTCGGCAAAGGTGAAGCCGCGATCGAGCAGCCGCGCCTTCACGTTCTCGAGCACCGTGCGCAGGGAAAGGGTCACCGTGCCGTTCTCATCGACGGTCACCGACTCGGCGCCGACGTGTCCGGTCATCGTTGCCACCAGCGCGGTATGGGCGGCGCGGTTGGCTTGCACCCACAGGTCCTTGAACTGGTCGCTGCGCACGAACGACAGCACCGTGTCGTTGACGAAGCCTCGCGTCTGCTGGGCTATCACCGGCGCCAGCCCCTCGATCGCGCGATCCACCCGCGGCCGGTTCTGGGCCGCGGGAACCGCCTCGGTCAGCGCGGCCAGCGCGTCCGCGGTCAGGCCCTCGATGTCGACGCGGGCGAAGATCTCGTCGGTGATCGTGTTCGAGACCTCGTTCTGCACTACCGGATTCGAGGCCAACGGCGCCACCGTGGCCACATACCGGTTGGTGTCCAGAATCTCCCCGCGCACGAACCGCGACACCACCGTGGTGATCGCCAGTACAGCGACCAACACTGACAAGATCGCCACCGTGGTCCACCGCCACGCATGCCGCGGCGGCCGAGAAACCTGCGGCCGTACCGCACCGCGAACCTCTGCGCGAAGCGCGGCGAGCTCGGCGCGAAGCCGATCGAGTTCAGCACGTTCGCCGGAGCTCAGCCGGTCGGCGGGTTCATCTTTTGGTGCGTTGGGATCCACGGGTATCCCTCACTCCGGAAATGGATTCGGGCGAATACGGCAACGTCATCGCGGCGGTGATCGGCCCACTCTTTTCGGCCAAGGGAGTCGCGCGGCAACCGCTAGCTCGACGCTTGGTTCGGCGGCGTCGCTGCGATCTCGGCGGAGCGGTTCGCCGAGTGGCAATGGATTCGGTGTTCCGGGTGAGATCACCCGGGTAACCACGATGTCGAGTGCGATGTTCTCCAGCATCACCGTCCCCTTTCGAGGCGGGACTTATATCTAGAAGCATGTGCTGGTTCGCCCCACTTCGATTGGGGGGCATGGCCTCGAAGGTTTGGTCTGTAACCACAGTCCAGTGACCTGTGCCGATCAGCGGCGTACGCTATGAATGAGATTAGCATCACTGACGCCGATGGTCCGAGATTATTCTCGATCCGGCACCAGCCGAATTTACAGCCACGCCGGGAGCAATCCCGCACGAGAGTCAGGCTGATACGGCTCCCTTTTTGTGGTGGAAAGCGGGTTACAGTGACCGAAACCGATATCGACGCGTTAGGCCCTGTCGACTATCTCGTAATCGAATTTCCCAACGATCGACCTCCGGATGGTTCGGCGCTGCCCATGCTGCGCGATCTTGTCGAGCGCGGCATCATTCGAGTGCTGGATCTGGCGTTCGTCCAAAAGGATGCCGACGGATCCCTCGCCGGGATCGACATCGCCGATATGGGCCTCGAAGGGGACCTTGACATCACGCTGTTCGCGGAGGCGGGATCGGGCCTGCTCGACGACGCCGACCGGAGGGAAGCCGGTGCGGCGCTCGAACCAGGATGTTCGGCCGCGATCCTGGTCTACGAGAACAGATGGGCGGCGCCTTTCGCGTCCGCCTTGCGTCGCAATGGCGCCCAACTCGTAGCTTCTGGGCGCGTACCGATGCAGAGTATCTTGTCGTCCCTCGATCTTGTCGATACGGAAAGTCTATGAAACTAGGGAATTCGCTCCGGCGAATCGACCGAGCCAGGAGAGTGTCATGCCCGGATTGCTTCGCGGCGTAGCCCGCACCGCCGTGGTTGCCGGAACCGCAACCGCTGTCTCCAACCGGGTCTCCCGACGTCAGGGAAATCGCTGGGCCACACAGGAGCAGGCGCAGTCCACCCCTGCACCGCAGCCGGCGTCCGCGCCGCCGGGCGGCGGTGCAGGCATGGACCGAATCACCGCATTGAAAGAACTCGCCCAACTCAAAGCGCAAGATGTGCTAACCGAGGCCGAGTTCGAAGCCGAGAAGTCTCGAATCCTCGCTTCCTGAAGGAATTCGGCACTGCGCCTTCAGTCCATAATCTACGGCCACGCGGACCAAACACACCGCGATTCCGGGTAGCCATGCTTTTAGCGGCAGCTTAACGGCCTTCGTCCAGATTGCGCCTCATGTGGAACCGCCGAAAGAGGTCGGCTATGCGCGTCACCGAATGCATAGTCCCGGACCTTCGGCCATTGATCCGTATTTCATTGCGCTGCCGGGGAAGTGAAACCCGCGGCAGCGCAACCTACTGGAGCCATTTCGGCGAGTGGCGTCGCACGGATGCTCACACGTAGTTCGGCATCGCACCTCCCCTCCGTGGGCGAACCCACACGGCCCGAGCCGGGTTTCACGAGAGTCCGAGCGATGCCGGGGGCGGCGCCGGTGATGTGCGACGGGGCAGGAAGGTTGCCGCAATCAGCCCTGCAAGCCCGATCGCGGCGAGGGTGATCATGGCGGCAGCGTAGGCGTGACCGGTGAGGTTGGCGACCAGGATGGTGCCGGCGACGGCGGTGCCGATAGATGACCCGAGGTTCGACACGCTGCGTGAAAGCCCGGAGATCTCGCCCTGCCACTCCTCGCCGAAGCTGGACTGCACGACATTGACCGAAGGTGTCAGCATCACCCCCAGTCCGAGCCCGATCAGCAGCAGTCCTGGCGTGAAAGCCCAGGGATTCACGGAGCTACCGGCCAGCGCGAGCAGCGCGACGACGCCGACGATTGCCACCAGGAAACCCGCCATGATGAGTGTGCGCGGGGCGCGGCGCCGGGCCAGCCGTGCCGCCGACAGCGACGAAACCAGCAGACCGATAGTGGCCGCGGTGAAGGTGACGCCGGTCTGGATCGCGTTATATCCGCGGACGACCTGCAGATAGGCCGACACGACAAACGACGTGCCCATCAGCAGTAGCCACTGGATGTTCTGGGTGATCAGACCGAGGTTGGACGTGCGGTTGCGGAACAAACTGGTCGACAGCAGCGGCTCACGCCCAGCGCGCTCCTTGGCGCGCATGGAGACGAAGAACCACGCGAGGACCGCCGCGCCGAGCGCCAACAGTGCCAGCATCAGCCAGAGGTTGTTGTCGGCGGCCAGAATACCCATGACGAGCAGGATCAGTCCGACCGCCGACAGGATCGCACCGCCGAGATCGAAGGGCCGTCCGGGATCCGCGGGCAGCGGGTCGGAGATCCGGCGGCTCAGCAGGATGATCGCCACAATGACCAGGGCTTGGAAACCGAAGGCCGCGCGCCAGCTGAGCCCGGAGGTGATGAGTCCGCCGATCAGTGGTCCCGCCGCCGCGCCGATGCCGCCCATAGCCATGATGGCGCCGAATGCCCTTGCACGCGAGGTCATTTCGGTGAACAACAGGGTGGTGAGAATATAGACGGGTGGGATCAGCAGCGCAGTGCCCACACCTTCGAGGATCGAGTTGCCTACGATCAGCACGCCCAGTGTCGGCGCGAGTCCGCTGAGCACGGCGCCGACGCCGTAGACGGCCAAACCTACGATGAAGCATCGTTTGCGGCCGTATCGATCGGTGATCTTCCCGCAGGGAATCATCAGTGCGGCCATCACCAGCAGGAATATCGTGATTGTCACCTGCACCCCGTGCACAGTGGTGTGCAAGTCGGCACTGATGTCGGTGATCATCACGTTCATGTTGGATCCGGCGAAGCTGCAGATGAACTGCGCCAACGCGAGAGGTAGCAGCACCCCACGAGGCGGACCGACCACCTTCGTCTCCGCCATCCGCCTGGCCCAGCTAAGAACCGGTCGGCCGAGCTTCGGCGCGGTCTAGCTCTTCGTCCAGTGCGATTGCCGCGGCGACCAAGGCTAGATGCGTGAACGCTTGCGGGAAGTTACCCAACTGCTCGCCCGAGGGGCCGATCTCCTCGGCGAACAGACCGACATGATTGGCGTAGGTGAGCATCTTGTCGAACGCGTAGCGAGCCTGGGGCAATCGCCCTGCGCGGGCCAACGCCTCCACATACAGGAAGCTGCACAGGTTGAAAGTGCCCTCGACCCCCCGCAGGCCGTCCGGGGATGCTTCGGGGTCGTATCGGTAGACCAGACTGTCGCTCACCAACTCGTCGTCCATCGCGTCGAGCGTGCTCAGCCACGCTGGGTCCTGCGGTGACAGGAAACCCATCCGGGGCATCAGCAGCAGCGAGGCATCCAGCACATCGGTGGCGAAGTGCTGTACGAATGCCTGTCGTTTCGGGCTCCAGCCGCGCTCGACGATCTGGGCGAACACAGTGTCTCGTTCGCGCGTCCAGCGCGCCACATCCGCAGGACGAGAGTACTGGGTGGCCAGCTGAATACCTCGATCGAACGCAACCCACGTCATCAGTCGGCTGTAGGTGAATTCCTGCCGGCCGCCGCGGGTCTCCCAGATCCCCTCGTCGGGACGGTCCCAGTTCTCGGCAAGCCAGTCGGTCAGGTTCGCGAACGCCCGCCAGCCCGAGATGCCGCCGATATCGGACGTCTGCGCCAGCGCGTCGGCCACCTCACCATATATGTCGAGCTGGATCTGATCGGCCGCCGCGTTCCCGACCCGCACCGGCGCCGAACCGCAATACCCCTCCAGATGAGTGAGTATCACCTCCTCCAACCGCGGATCTCCATCGATGCGGTACATGATCTGCAGCGGCTCACCCGAGGCAGTGCCACCCGCTTCGAGGCGGTCGCGCAACCAGCGCCGGAAGGCATACGCCTCCTCGGTGAAACCCAGGTCGATCAGGGCCCGCACCGACAGGGAACCGTCCCGAATCCAGGTATAGCGGTAATCCCAATTGCGTTCGCCACCCGTCTGCTCCGGCAGCCCCATGGTGGCCGCGGCGATCGGCGCCCCGGTCGGCGCGTATGTGAGCAGTTTCAACGTGATCGCCGAACGATTGACCATGTCTCGCCAACGACCCCGATATGTGGACGAACGCAGCCACGACTGCCAGAACTCGCGGCACGCCTCGAACTCCGCGAGCACCGCCTCCCGGACCGGGGGTACCGGCACAGCACCGTCACTGTCCATGCTCGTCAAGACGATCACCGCCGTCTCCCCCTCAGACAAAGTGAACTGCGCGGACACGTCACTGCCTTCAGCGTGTAACGGCACCCGCTCGGTCGTCTGCAGGTGCAGATCGGTGTCCGGCCCCTGGAAGATCGCCCAGCGCTGATCGCGCAAAGCGAGCGTGTGCGCGGCGCGCGCGTAGTCGAACCTCGGGCGACAGGTGAGCGTGAACGGCAGGCTCCCCCGCACCACCCGCGCGATCCGCACCAACCGATGCCGATCACTCGGTGCGGGATCTTGGATCGGCTCCATGAAATCGATGACTTCCCCGACCCCGCCCTCTGCCATGAACCGGGTGACCAGCACCGCCGTGTCCGAAAGGTACAGCTGACGAATCGTCACCTCGTCCGCCGCCAGATCCGCAGACAACCGACAGCAACCGCCACGCTCGCTATCGAGCAGCGAAGCGAAAACGCTCGGTGAATCGAACCGCGGCGTACACCACCAGTCGATCGTGCCCGTCGCGGACACCAACGCCGCCGTCTGTAAATCACCCACAATGCCGTGCTCAGCGATCGTTGGATACGCGTTCACAGGCCCTCCTCCATGGGAATCGACCGCACCGAACAACCCAACTGAACTGCACCGACCACCGCACCGATATCCGCCAGATGCGACCCTCACAGTGTGCGCCATCCTGGCGGTAAATGTGAATAGCTCATCAACAGCAATACGGCAGCGGAAGCCGACGATATCTTCGTCGCCGACGACGGTGTTCAAGTGATCGATTGTCTCGACTTCGACGACGAAACTCCGCCACGTCGACCGGCTCGACGATATCTGTTTTCTCGCCATGGACTTGGAGATGCTCGAGCATAGCGACCTGACCGAAGTGGTCGTCGACGACTATTTACAGCTGACGCGACCCCACTCCGCGGTCGCTGTGCCACCAGTACATCGCCTATCGAGCAATCGTGCGCGCAAGGTTGCCTACGTGTGCTTCCTCAGGGCACACCGGAATCGGCGTCGCATGCCGACGAACATGTCGACATCGCGTCGCGGCATCTCGAGTCAGGTGCTGTCCGCTGGTCTTGATCGGCAGTCTCCCGGCACCGGAAAGTCGACGGTCCCTCGGAACTCGGCGGCCGTAACCGATGCGATCCTGTTGTCCAGCGACCATATTCGCACCGATGCCCGGGCCTGCGGCATCGTAGGTGACCGGAGCGGAGAATACGGCCGCGGCCTATACACCGGCCGTGTGGGAACACGTGTATGCGGTCATGGCAGTCGACCGAGCACCTTGGCCCAGTGCGGTCCTTCTCGACACCACCGCCCGCTGCAACACACCATCGCCGCAGCTCTGCGGACCTATCGGCGAGCCGAAACCCACCTACAGTCGTGACCGTCGTGCTGACCGCCCGGCCCGCACCACCGAACCATCAGAATCACCCCGAACACGAAGAAAAGGAGACAGACCATGGAAGCAATCGCCATGATCTGATTACTGGGACTCGCGACACTTGTCGTTTCCTGGTCGCCGCACGTTGTATCGAAAAAGCACGGCCGCAGTGCTCGACCTGCATGCGGCACCGGGTGAGAACGGCTATTTTCGGTTCTTTGGACAGCTTCCGAAAAATCTGACGCACATCGCCGCCGAAATATCGAAGACCGACCAGAAGCATTGCGCGGTGGGTGTATTCATCGACGGCCGCCTGATCGGGATGGCGAACTACATCCTGTTGCACGGCTCTCGCCCCGCAGAAGTAGCGATGGTCGTGGCGCACGAAGACCAACAATCGGGAATCGGCACCGAATTACTCGAACAGTTGACCGGCGAGGTACGGCAGCACGGCATCGAACAACTCGTCGCCGACGTCATTTCTACCAACTCGACAACGTACAGCTCGTCTATGTGGGCATGAAGGCAATCCATTTCCGTAGTCGTCGATCAAACGGGGATTTCCGAACAGCTGGGTAGGGCATCGAGTCGTCGCCCCGGGGGTGACCGAAGTCCCGCGCCAAGCCCTCGTACCGCGCCATGCGGGCGTGCGGTAATCGTGCCAGGGCCGAAAGTCATCCCGGTGACCGACGCCTGTCGCCGATCCCGATGCGTCCGGTCCCTCCCGAACCCGGACCACCCGCGCATACAGTCGGATATCGCTGGAATATTCACCGAAAACGATCGCGGTTGCTCGAGGGAGGCCCCATGAGCCCGACCAGCGCGCGCCTGCCGCGGTGATCTCTGATGCCGAGCGCTGTCTCACACGCAACCGGCCATCACGCGGCGGATCTACCGGGCCGGGTAGAGCCGACGGAGCCAATCGACCTGCTACTGCGCGATCTGCGCAGCTCACGCCGAGGATTGTCGACCCGCGAAGCGCAACGGCGGCTGATCCATGCCGGGCCCAACGCGCTCCGCCGGCGCGGCACTCGCCAGTGGCCCCGCCAGTTGCTGCGGCAATTCACCCACCCATTGGCGTTGTTGTTGTGGGCTGCGGCGATCCTGGCATTCTCGATCGGTATCGAAGCGGTCGCGATCGCGATCGTTTCGGTGATCGCCCTCAACGCGGTCTTCGCGTTCGCCCAGGAGCGCCATGCCGAACACGCGGTAGAGGCGCTGGGCGCCTTCATACCGTTGCGCGCCACCGTGATTCGTGACGGCCACCGCCGTTCCATCGAAGCCGCCGATCTCGTACCGGGCGATGTGCTGGTCATAGCGGAAGGCGACAAGATATCGGCCGATGCCCGGCTGCTCGACGGTGGCGTCGAGGTGGACATGTCCGCTCTCACCGGCGAATCGGTTTCCGTCTACCGCGGCGCCGAACCCGTCGATGCCCGGGTGCCGCTACTGCTGGCCACCGACGTCGTCTTCAGCGGGACCGCCTGCACCCAGGGCGAAGCCGAAGCAGTCGTATTCGCCACCGGCATGCGCACCGAGTTGGGGCGCATCGCGGCGCTGTCCGAACGTGTGCACGCCGAAGAGAGTCCGCTCGAGCATCAGGTCCGCCGGGTGGCCTGGCTGATCGCACTGATCTCGGTGGCACTCGGGGCGGCATTCATTCCGGTGGCGATCTTCGGGGCGGGTCTGCCGTTTCTGGACGCGGTGATTTTCGCGGTCGGGCTGCTGCTCGGAAATGTTCCAGAGGGCCTACTGCCGGTGATCACGCTGGCACTGGCCATCGGGGTTCGTCGTCTCGCTGCCCAGGGAGCGGTGGTCAAACGCCTGTCCGCGGTGGAGACGCTCGGTTCCACCGATGTGATCTGCACCGATAAAACCGGAACACTCACCGAAAACCGCATGCACGTCACGACCGTGCACACCAGCTCGGGCGACACCGAACTCTGCGGCGACGACATCGGCGTCGACAATGAATCTGCCACAACGGTTTCCACACTTGCGGCCAGGGTGGCGCGCGCCATGGCGCTGTGTAACAACGCACACGCCACCGCGGGCTCGCTCACCGGGGACGCCACCGATATCGCTGTCCTGGCGACCGCGACCGCGCTGGACCCGAATGCGCGGTGCGGAACTCGGTTGCGGCAGTTCGCCTTCGACTCAGTACGCAAACGTATGTCGACCATCGACGAATGCGACGGGCAGCGCTCGGTGCATGTCAAAGGGGCCCCCGAATCCGTGATCCCGCTGTGTGACACGGAATCCGCACCGGACGGCCACCCGCGTCCGCTGACCTCGCAACGCCGCACCGCGGTGCTCGCCACGGTCGAGGCGCGGGCCCACGACGGGTATCGGATGCTGGCCATCGCGGATCGGCCACTGACCGCCGAGCAGCCCGATCCCTCCTCGCCCGAAACCGCCGAGTCCGAGCTCACCCTGCTCGCAGTGGTCAGCATCGTCGACCCCCCACGCCGCGAAGTCGCCGACGCGGTCGCTCGTTGCCATACGGCGGGGATCCGCATCGTGGTCATCACCGGTGACCACGGCGCCACCGCCGCTGCGGTGGCCCGCCAGGTCGGCATCACCCACGGCGACCCGATCGTCGTCACCGGCGCCGAACTCGACACCATGAGTGAGGACCAACTCGACCGATTGCTGTCGAGCGCGAACGAATTGATCTTCGCCCGCTCCTCCCCCGAGGCCAAACTCCGCATCGCCGACGCATTGCGCGCGACCGGCCATGTGGTGGCCATGACCGGCGACGGCGCCAACGACGCCCCCGCCCTGCGCCGGGCCGACATCGGAATCGCCATGGGCCGCAGCGGAACCGATGTCGCGCGCGAAGCCTCCACCCTGGTGCTCACCGACGACAATTTCGCCACCATCGCCGCCGCAGTGCAGTCCGGCCGCCGCGTCTACGACAACATCCGCAAATTCATCTTCTACATCTTCGCGCACGCCACCCCCGAGATCCTGCCGTTCCTGGTGTTCGCACTGTCGGGCGGCACCGTACCGATCCCATTGACGGTGCCGCTGCTGCTGACCTTCGACGTCGGCACGGAGACAGTGCCTGCCCTGGCCCTCGGCCGCGAACGTGCCGAACCCGGCATCATGAGCCGTCCGCCTCGACCGCAGGGCGAGCCGGTGATCACGCGACCGATGCTCTTGCGCGCCTGGCTGTTTCTCGGTGCACTCTCCGCAGTGCTCGCATTGGCCGGGTTCTTCGCAGTGCTGCTGTTTGCCGGATGGCAGCCCGGTGACCCCACCGGGCCCGGCACCGCCCTGCATCAGCCGTACCTGCAAGCGGTCACGATGGTGTTCGTCGGGATGGTCGCCGGTCAGATCGGCACCGCGTTCGCCGCGCGCACCGAGCGGGCCTCATTATGGTCGATCGGAATTCTGTCGAATCCGATGTTGTTATGGGGCATCGCGTTCGAGATCGTACTCACCGCCGCCGTCGTGTACCTGCCACTACTCCAGCACCTGCTCGGAACCGCCGCCCTCGCACCGTGGATGATCGCATTCGTGCTGCCGTTCCCGGTCATCGTGTGGGGGGCCGACGAAATTCATCGCTGGTTCCTGCGCCGCCACAACACCTGATACGTGCCGGATCTCCGAGCCTTTCGCGGGACGCGCCGCTTACCAAGACGCGCCGCGCGCCTGTTTCAGCAGCACGGCGATCACGGTCGCGATCCCGGAGGCGATCACCTCGATATCGGGTGTGCTGTCGAAGTCACCGGTGATGAGCCTTGACCTTCGGCGCACACCGATATCGAGGACTTTCGTCCATATCACGATTCCACCCGCCCGGTTAGCATCGCAGATGTGGGGGGCCCGGTACGGAAGTGAGGCGGGCACCGTGAGCACTACCGCCGCTATCGTCGTGGTCATTGTCGCCGTGGTACTCGCGGCCTGCGTCGCGGCATTGTCGATCCGCGTGGTGAGCCAGTACCAGAAAGGCGTGCTGTTTCGCCTGGGGCGGCTTATCGCGGTACGAGAACCCGGTCTGCGATTCATCATTCCGATCGCCGACCGGCTCCGCATCGTATCGATGCGCATCGTGACGATGCCGATCCAGTCGCAAGGGATCATCACCCGTGACAACGTCAGCGTCGACATCTCCGCGGTGGCGTACTTCCGGGTGGTCGACGCCGCGAAATCGGTGGTCGTGATCGAGAACGTCAACGCGGCTATCGACCAGATCGCCCAGACCACATTGCGCAAAGTGGTGGGCCAGCACACCCTGGACCAGGCCCTCGCCGACACCGACGTCATCAACGCCGACATACGTCAAATCCTGGATGCCACGACAGTGGAGTGGGGTGTGGAGGTGACACTGGTCGAGCTGAAGGATATTCAGCTGCCTGATGGCATGAAGCGCGCGATGGCTCGCCAGGCCGAGGCCGAAAGGGAGAAGCGTGCGAAAATTATTGCCGCCGAAGGTGAAAAGTATGCAGCCACCGCGCTGGGTGAAGCTTCCGACATCATGGTCGCGCATCCGGTGGCGCTGCAGTTGCGCAACCTGCAAACGCTGATCGAGCTGGGCGTCGACAAGAACACCACCGTCGTCTTCCCAGCGCCGTTGATGAGTGCGATCGGCGATATCGGCAGCTTCTTCGCTCGCGAGTCCACCGCGGCCGACGCCCTGCACCCCGCTACTCAGTCGGCCACCAACGGCACACCGACTGTTTCTTCGGTTACGCAGTCGCAACAGATTTAGGCGATGGCGGCTGTTCGGCCAGCATCGCCCCCGCGCCCGACCATGCGGGTTGTGGTCCAGGTACGCCGCGAACCGGGCAGCGTTCATCGACGGCGACGATCCCTGGACACCGACGACGATCGTCCGGCGATCGGCCCGCGTGTTCACTTCAACTTTCGTTCCCGTAGGCGACAAACGCTGCTATGAACGCTCCGGACATACCCGTCGCCGCGGGCGTCGGTCCCACACCGGCAGGACCTTCGCCCTCAGCTGACACTGTGCTCACCGCGTAGATTCCGAGGTTTCGCCGAGCCGAACGATGCCACGTACCGGCCCCGATATGGGTCGATATACCCGAACGGTCGCGGGCCTAGGTCCCCACTTGTGAGCCGACGGCCTCTATCCGGGACCGGGACGTTCGGCGGATCGTCGACGTAGGAGGTCATGCCATGTACACACGCGATATTTTCACCCGCCCGGTGGTGACAGTCGGACCCGAAACACCACTGCCGCAAGCGGTCTTGTTGCTGACCGAGCACGGCTTCGCTGCCCTGCCGGTCGTCGACGATGCCGACCACGTCATCGGCATACTGTCCGAATCGGACGCACTATCGGCCTCGGACAACCGGCCCACCGCCACGGTTCAGTCGGTGATGACCATCCCTGCCGAAGTCGTCGAGCCCGGCACCGATATCGCCACCGTCGCCGCCCGTATGCTGACCCGGCGGCTGCGTTCGATGCCCGTCGTGGAGGCCGGAATCCTGGTCGGGATCGTCGCCCGCCGCGACCTTCTGCACGCCCTGGTCCGCGATAATGCAGCTGTAGAAGCGAAAGTCCGTGCCCTGCTCGACAATTACGCCGGTAGCCGACGCCAATGGACAATTCAGGTCGACGACGGCCGTGCGGTCATCCGCGGTATGTTCGCCGACGCAGCCGAACAACACACGGTTTCCGCGCTGGCGCTTACCGTCGACGAAGTCACCCATGCAGAGACCGTCACAGGTCCCACCCCATCGGCAGAAACCACGACTCCGCCACTGGCGGAGTGGTTGCACCGCAAAGCCGACGAAACGATCAGCTGAACCCGATGGCCGCATTCTGCCGAACCGACGCGGGATCGATCACCGGGAGCCACCTCGTTGTGACGTTGCCGCTGAAAGAACGACCACGTTGTAGTCCGTTTTTCGATACCTTCGATTGTCGCCCCACCCACACACCGGGTGGAGTATCCGAAGGCACTGTCTCGGCAGCCTTTCAGGATCGACTGTCGGGCCGTTCTACCCTCGTTCAGGTCCCGCACCCCAGGCCGAAAGTCTCTGCATTGCTGTCCACGGTGAGGCGTGGTGCTGACGGAGAACGGCTTCGGCGAGCAGTGGCGCGATCGAGCAGACCTCGATCGCGCCCAACTCCTCCCGGTGCAACACGCTGTCGGTCACGACGATCCGGCGCAGCCCGAGCCGGTGCAGGCGCGACGCCACACCAGCAATGAGCGGACCGTGAGTAGCGGCCGCAACGATGTCGTGGGCGTGGTACCGAACCAGCCGAGCCGCCGCCTCGATCGTCGCACCTGTGTTGATCATGTCGTCGACCAACGCCACGGGACAACCGGCGACATCGCCGAGTAGGTCCAAAGCCTTTACGCTGGTCTCGCTTTCGCGGTGTTTGCGCACCACCGCGACCGAAGCCCGCATCGCCGACGCGAAGTGTTCGGCGCGTTCGCCCGCACCCAGATCCGGCGCGACAACAACGCCGTGGCCGATCAGCGCCGGGGCGAGTTCGTGTGCGAGCAGTGGTACCGCGGTCAGCACCTCGACCGGAATCGCGCACATCGCTTCGAGCACGGGGGTGTGCGGATCGACGACGATCATCCGGTCGGCGCCGGCCCGGGCGATCGCCTCGGCGGCGACTCGCGCGCCGATCGCCTCGCCATCGGCGGTACGGCGATCTTGACGGGCGTAACCGAAGTAGGGAACCACCGCAGTGACCCTGCTCGCACCGGCGCGTCGGCAGGCGTCGAGCAACAGCAGCAATTCGAAGAGATGTTCAGCGACGGGCGGCGACGTCGGCTGGACGACGTAAACGTCACAGGCGGCGACGTTTTCGACGGTCGCGCGGACCTCGCCGTCGGGAGATCGCTCCAGCGCGCACCTGCCCGAACCGACCCCGATATGCCCGACGACCGCATCGCCCAGGGGTGGATTGGCCGTGCCACAGATGACTCGCATCGCTTTCATGACCGGTCGGCCTCGCCGCCGGGTCCGAACCTCGGGCCGCCGGTGAGGAAGTCGACACACGAATCGACAGTGGCAAGGCGCGGGTAGTCGGCTTCCTCGATGCGCTCACGCCGCACTTGCGACAATCGCTCGACAAAGGTCAGAAAGTCGATGGAGTCCAGTTCCAGCGCATCGCGCAGCGGTACATCCGGCTCCAAGGCCGCGAGTTCGACGTCGGTGGCGAAACCTCGCAGTGCCGCGCGCACAGCGGTATCAGCGAATTCTCGGGACATGGTGGGGTGCATGGTGATTCACAACTCCTCGGGGCGTTGCAGCAGATCGGCGACGGCGTGCAGGAAGCGGGCGCCGGTGGCGCCGTCACTGGCGCGGTGGTCCGCGGACAAGGTGGCGGTCAGTTGCGGGCGCACCCCCAGCAGGCCGCCGACCGCACTGGGCCGCTCGGCTACCGCTCCCAATCCGACGATCGCGACCTGGGGTGCGGCGATCACACCGAAGACCGAATCCACACCCAGGTCACCGAGATTGGTCACCGTTATGGTGGCGGGAGTGACGTCGCCGGACCGCAGGCGTCCCGAGCGCGCGCGCTCCACAACCCCGCGCAGCGCGGCCATCATGGCCGGCGGGTCGAGAGTGCCGGCGCCGGGAATGGTGGGCACGATGATCCCGCCGCCACGCAGCGAGACGACGACACCGAGATGGACAGCGGTGGCCGGCCGGAACTCGTCTTCGATCCAGTGCCCGTTCAGCTGCGGCACCTTCTGGGCAGCACCCGCGATGGCGCGAAACAGCAAGGCCGGAAGCAGGATCCGGCTCGCCACCGAGACGGTGCGATTCTCTGCCCGCAGCCAGGCAGTGGGCGCCGAGACGTCGATCGTCTCGGACAGATAGTAATGCGGCACAGTCTGTTTCGAACGAACCATCGCAGCGGCGATCATTGTGCGCATCGCCGCGACATCGTGGGTCCCAGCGGCATCCGAGGTCGCCGGCGCCGGTGTGATCACAGCGGCAGGTTCGGACGCCTGATGGCGGACTCCCGGCTCCTCGCTCGCAGCGCGAACATCGGTCGCATGAACAGCTCGGTCCGGCCCACTGCCGGTGACGGTAGATAGGTCTATCCCGCGCATGCTGGCCAGGCGGCGGGCGAGCCCGGACGCACGCACATGAGCACCGGTTCGCGCAGGCGGGGCAGCACTTACCTCGCCCGTCGGCCGTCGACCGCTGTCCGCACCGCTTACTGCTGGTTTGCCGATCTCCGGATCAGCGGCATCTTCCGGGCGGACCGACTCCGGCACATTGGGACGATCGGCTCGTGGGGGCGAAATATCCTGCTGTCTCGCCGCCCGCTCGACGTCCACGCGCATAATGCGCCCGCTCGGACCGGAGCCGCGCAGGGTGGCCACGTCGAGCCCGGCCTGCTCGGCCAGCTGACGGATCAGCGGAGTCGTCCGGGCCGGCGGATGCTGATGTCCGTCCAAAGACGTAGCGGCTTCCGATGCCTGCGCAGAGGGCGGTCCGGTTCGGCCCCCGGCAACCGCCTCGGCGCTCGAACCGGCTGCCACCCCTCCCGGTTCTGGGAGCGGCTCGACCGGAAGCAAACGCTCTGCAGCTGGAAGTCCTGTGGTGGTGGGGCTACCGACGGCGGCGGTGTCTATCGTGGCCAGCACGGCCCCGACCGGGACGGTTCGGCCTTCCGGCACGCGGATCTCACCGATCACACCGTCGTCGAAGCATTCGATCTCGATCGCGGCCTTGGTGGTGTCGACCTCGGCGACGATATCGCCCTTGTGCACGACATCGCCGGTATGCACGAGCCAGTGCAACAGCGTGCCCTCGGTCATGTCCGCCCCCAGCGACGGCATCCGGAATTCGGTCACCGCACTCCCACCGCCTCTCGGGCCGCGGCGACGACGGTGGCGGACTGCGGCAGCGCGGCCTCCTCGAGCTGACGGGCGTACGGGACGGGCACTTCCGCGGCGCATACCCGGCCGATCGGTGCGTCAAGATCGTAGTACGCGTGTTCGGCTGCGCGAGCGGCGATTTCAGCAGCGACACCGACACTGCGCCACCCCTCGTCGACGACGACCAGACGATGGGTACGAATCACCGATTCCAGCACGGTCGCCTCGTCGAGCGGCCGTAGCGAACGCAGGTCGATGACCTCTGCCGAGATATCCTGCGCGGCGAGCTGTTCAGCGGCATCGGCGGCGACGGGGACCGAAGCCCCGTAGGCGACGAGGGTGACGTCGGTGCCGGCGCGCCGGATGACCGCATTGTCGATGTCGACCGCGCCCGCATCCACCGGCAGGTCGGCGTCGCTGTTGTAGAGCGAGATCGGTTCGAAGATCACCACCGGATCGGGGTCGGCAAGCGCGGTCCACAACATGCCGCGCGCATCGGCAACCGTGGCCGGGCACACCACCCGAAGCCCCGGAATATGCGCGTAGAAGGCTTCCAGGCTGTGCGAGTGCTGGGCGGCCAGCTGGCGTCCGGCGCCGGTCGCCATCCTGATGACCAGAGGCACTCCGAGTTGCCCACCGGACATGTGTCGCAGCGTTGCGGCATTGTTGAGAATCTGATCGAGCGCGAGCAGGCTGAAGTTGACCGTCATCACCTCGACGATCGGACGCGAACCGCCCAGTGCCGCACCGATTCCCGCACCGACGAATGCCGATTCGCTCAGCGGGGTATCGCGGATGCGCCGCGGACCGAACTCGTCGAGCAGCCCGCGGCTGACTCCGAAGCACCCACCGTAGGCGCCCACGTCCTCACCCATGAGAAATACTCGCTCGTCGCGAATCAATGCGTCGCGCAAGGCTTCTCGTACTCCATCGCGGTAGGTGGTCATGACCGCTCCGCGTAAACGTGGCGGGTCAGTTCGGCCACCGGCTCCAGCGGTGCGGCTTCGGCCGCGACGATCGCGGCGTCCAGCTCCGCCGCGGCCTGCGATTCCAGGGCTGCCCTGGCGTTGTCGTCGATGTCCCCGGTCGCGCGCAACTGTTCGAACAACGTCGTGATGGGGTCGCGCTGCTTCCATCGTGCGATCTCGGCCTTGTCGCGGTAACGGTCGGCGTCGTAGAGCGAGTGCGCGCGGAATCGATAGGTACGCAGCTCCAGAAAACACGGCCCGCCGCCGCCTCGAATCGAGGCCACCGCGCGGCGGGTCGCCGCCGCCACCGCGACCGCGTCCATGCCGTCCACAGGCCATGCCATCAGTCCGTAGCTCGATGCCCGCAGCGCCAGGTCGGTCGCCGCGTGCTCGCGGGCCAACGCGGTGCCCATGGCGTACTGGTTGTTCTCGCACGCGAACAGCACTGGCAGCCGCCACAACGCGGCCAGATTCAGGCACTCGTGAAACTCTCCCTCGGCCATGGCGCCGTCGCCGAACAAACACACGGTGACCCGCGTGCGGTCGGCCATGACATCGGCCAAGGCCAATCCGACCGCGACCGGCAGCCCCCCGCCGACGATGGCATTACCGCCGTAGAAACGGCGACCGGCATCGAACAGGTGCATCGATCCGCCGCGGCCGTGACTGCATCCGGTCGTGCGGCCGTACATTTCCGCCATCAACGCCGATATCGGGATGCCGCGCGCGAGGGCATGGCCGTGTTCGCGGTAGGTCGACACGACGGCATCATCGGATCCGATCTCGCTCAGTAGCCCGGCTGCCACCGCCTCTTCCCCGATGTACAGGTGCAGGAACCCGCGGATTTTCTCGGCGCTGTAGAGTTCGACGCAGCGTTCTTCGAAACAGCGGATCCGAATCATCTGCCGCAACAATTCGATTCGAGCCGCCGCCACAGGATCCCCCGCGGCGGGCAACGTGCCGATGATACTGTGCTGGCCCGAGTCTGCGGTGTGTATGCCGCTGGTATTCATCGTGCCGCCTCCAGTGTCGACACATCGCCTTCGGGCAGGCCCAGCTCGCGCGCCTTCAGTAGCCGGCGCATCACTTTTCCGCTACGGGTGTGCGGCAGACTGTCGACGAATTCGATCTGCTTGGGTGCCACCGCGCCCAGCATGCGGCGCCCGAATGCGGTCAACTCGGAGCGCAGCGACTCCCCCGGGTTGTATCCGGGCCGCAGTACCACGAAGGCCTTGACCAACTCGCCCGCCACCGGATCGGGCGTGCCGATGACTCCGGCTTCGGCGACCGACGGATGCGCCATCAACGCGCTCTCCACCTCGAACGGCCCGACCAGATGGCCCGCCGACTTGATCACGTCGTCGGCGCGTCCAACGAACCAGTAGTAGTCGTCGCCATCGCGACGGGCGAGATCGCCGGTGAGATACCAGCCGTCGGCAAAAGCCTTCGCGTATCTGCCGGGTTCGTTCAGGTAGCCGCGACACATCGATGGCCAGCCGGCCCGTAGCGCCAGTTCCCCCACTTCGCCCACTTCGGCTGGGGTGACCGTCCCGTGCACGACTGCGGCGCGGCCGTCGGCGCCGCGGCGCAGCACCGTCGAATCGACCCCCGGCAACGGGCGGCCCATCGATCCCGGGCGCACCTGTGCCGCAGCGATATTCGCGATCATGATGGCACCGGTCTCGGTCTGCCACCAATTGTCGTGCACTGGACGGCCCAGGACCCGTTCACCCCACACGACCGCTTCCGGGTTCAGTGGCTCACCGACGCTGGCGACGAATCGCAGGCACGACAGATCCGTTCCGGACGGCAATTCGTCGCCATGGCGCATCAGCATGCGCAGCGCGGTCGGCGCGGTGTACCACACCGATACCCGCTCGGCGGTGAGAATGTCGTACCAGCGCTGCGGATCGAATTCGGCCTCGTCGCTGAGCACGGTGGCCCCCAGACTCAACGGAGCGATCACGCCATAGGACATGCCGGTCACCCATCCGGGATCGGCAGTGCACCAGAAAACATCTCCGGCCCGCAGATCCAGCGCGAAACGTGCGGTCGCACGATGCGCCACGATCGCGCCGTGCACATGCATCGCGCCCTTCGGTGTGCCTGTGGTGCCGCTGGTGAAATGCAGCAATGCTGGATCTTCGAATCCCGTTCGCACGATCGAGAATTCGGGCTCAGCCGCAGTCATGGCGGACGGCAGTTCCACGACTGCGGGCAGGTCCGCTTCGGTGTCGGTGACGATCACGTGCCGCAGGGCGGGCAGCGAATCCCGGATCGGAGCCACCTTGCGGCGGTAGTAGGCGGCGGTGGTGACGAGCGTGGTCGCCTCGGCCAGCGCCAAGCGCTGCCGCACGGGCTCGGGTCCGAACGCCGAGAACAGCGGCGATACCACGCACCCGGCCTTCCATGCGCCCAGCGTCGAGATATACAGGTCAGGCGTGCGGCCGAGCAGTGTGCACATGCGTTCCCCGCGGCGCACCCCCAGCGAGCGCAGAACATTGGCGAAACGATTGCTCGACGACACCAGATCGGTACAGCCGAGCGTGGTACACCCTCCGGAAGCCGGCAGCCACCGCAGCGACGGCGCGCTTCCAGTTGGATCGTCCAGGTGCCGGTCCACCGCCTCGTAGGCGATGTTCACACCACCACCGGGCAGCCCGGCCAGCTGCGATCGTTCAGCGGCCCAGGAGAATTCACGGCACACCCGCGCGAAATCGGCGAGATTCGCCCTCGCGATATCCGCCGCCGACTTATCGATCGGCGCCCACTGCGCCGGCTCGACCGTCCTGCCGTCGTGGTGGCTGCTCCCAGTGCCCATCTCGCCTCCGCCTCACGCAGTAACGTCTGTACCTCGCTACACCAGTCAACGACGGGGGCCGCATGGACAGGGAGTGCGCAAAGACCATCGCGCCGGTGACCTCGGTCGCCGGCGCCACGCACAATGTCAGGTCTCCGAGAGGACCTTCTGCTCTTTCGCGAGGGACCGAGCCGAACTAGCGTCATGAGATCCCCGAGTTGCTCGAACAAGGAGGAGACCCATGACGACAGCCAAGGACATCATGCATCCCGGCGCGACGTGGATGTCACACACGGACACGGTCGAGCACGCGGCGCGGCTGATGAGAGAACTCGATGTGGGTGTGCTGCCGATCAGCGATGAGAACGAACGACTGTGCGGCATCATCACCGACCGCGATATCGTCGTCAAGTGCATCGCCATCGGACAGGATCCGGCGGGCACGACCTGCTCCGACCTGTGCGAAGGCACCCCACGCTGGGTCGACGCCGATGCCGACGCAGGCGAGGTCCTGCGCGAACTGGAGGCGCACCGCATCAAGCGACTCCCGGTCATCAAGGACAAGAAACTCGTCGGCATGATCAGTGAGGTCGATGTCGCCAGGCATCTCAGCGACGCCGAGGTCGCCGAATTCGTCGAGCGCGTGTACGCGGGCCGGTAGCGACTGCCCTGGGTTGCCGCCGCGGGGATACCGCGCGACGCGCTGATAACCGAGGACGAACGCGAGCGGACGTCGGGCGCAAGTTGCCCACCATCACCGGCGAGCCGCGACGGCCCGAACCACGCGCCGATCGGTCCAAGATCCTCGTCGTGTTGACGCTCCGGGCCGGCTTCGCCGGCCGGATCGACCGATGTCGCGTCAGTGCTCACGCAGGGTGTCGATCGCGGCCCGGAGTTTGGCGGCGGCGTCCGCCGCGATGGGACTCAGCCCGGGTTCACCGGTCACCTGAACCATCACGTCGGGATTCATGGCTTCGACGATGACGGTACCGGCGTCGGCGGGGTTCCGGCGGACGATCACGTTGCAGGGCAACAGCAATCCGATCTGGCGATCGACATCGACCGCCCGGTGCGCCAACGGCGGGTTACAGGCGCCGAGGATGCGATAGTCCTCCATGTCCTCGCCGAGTTTGGCTTTCAATGTCGCTGCCATATCGATATCGGTGAGAATGCCGAATCCCTGTTCGGCCAGGGCATTGCGGGTCAGTTCGACGGCCTCGTCGAAACTGTCGGCGTGCAGGGTGGTGGAGATGGCCAGGGTCATGATCGATGCGCTTTCGTTACGTTGCTCAGGCAAGAGCGAGGAATAGTTTTTCGAGTTCGGCTTCGCTCATCGGTTCGGCACCGTCGGTACCTGCACCGGTCAGGCATTCACGCAAGCCGGTCGCGACGATCTTGAATCCCGCCCGGTCCAATGCCCGCGAGACGGCAGCAAGCTGGGTGACGACCTCTTTGCAGTCGCGCCCCTGCTCGATCATGGCGATCACGCCACCGAGCTGTCCTTGGGCGCGACGCAACCGGTTGAGCACCAGGGCGATCGTTTCTTCATTGCCTACCACGGCCTTGTTTCCTTTCGTATTGAACCCGTCATCGAGTATACCCCTGGGGGTATACTCGAGTTCGACCCAACAATACCCCCGGGGGTATATGAGGAAAGGCGGCCTCGGGCACAGCAGGTACCGGGGCCCACGACGAAGGAGCACGCACAAATGACAGCAATAGAGCTGTACCTGGATCCGGTCTGCCCATTCGGATGGGTGAGCGCGCAGTGGTTACTCGGAGCAGGCAGTGGTACCGACTCACAGATCACCCTGCGACAGATGAGCTTGGCCGTGCTGAACGAAGGCCACGATGTCGATGCCGGCCACCGGCCGATGATCGATCGATCCCGGCGCGTGGGGCGGCTGTTCGCCGCCGTCGCCGACCGGCACGGCGCCGAGGGATTCACAGCCCTGTATCAGGAGTTCGGCGTCAGCACTCATGTCCGGGGCAACCCGATGACCGGCGAGGCACTCACCACCACGCTCGCCGCACTCGGCATGGATCCGGCACTGGCCAAAGCCGCCGAGGACAGCGGATTGGACCCGATGGTTGCCCGAGCACACCTCGCCAGTCAGCAGGCGTTGGGGGGCCGGGGCGGATGTCCGATCGTCGCCGTCGATGGCCGCGGATTCGTCGGCCCGGTGCTGACCGAGATCCCCGCGGCGGAGGGTGGCGCAGATCTTCTCGGCGCTCTGATCACCATGGCGTCGACTCCAGGATTCGCCGCATTGCAACGGCCGTACTCGGGCCCGCCGGCCACCGGCGAACACACCCCGACACCGTGATAGGCCACTCGCCCCACCACCGTGACTCCCGGATGAAACCATCCACGCAATATGAGGCCCGGCCGCAGTCTCATCAGCGATGGGTTCATGGCACCTCGGCGATGATCGCAGAAGCAGTGCCGCAGTAGGACCTTCGGCCCTATCACCGCCGCCGAGGGTGATGGTGCGATGAAATCTCCGGATAGTCCTATATTCGAGGGGAGGTGTCGCGCCGTGACCTCACCCGAGCCCGTGATAGACGGCGACGTCCGCCGTGTCGTCGCACTCGATCGTGACGAGGCGATACGCCTGCTCGCCGGCGCCGCCTTCGGGCGAGTCGTCTTCACCCGCGACGCATTACCCGCGATCCGGCCGGTCAATCATCTCGTCGAACATGACGGCCGGATCATCATCCGCACCCGGCTTACCTCTCGCCTGACCTCGGCGATCCGGCCCCAACCACCCATTGTCGTCGCCTACGAGGCCGACGACATCGACACTGTCTCGCATATCGGCTGGACGGTCGTGGTGACCGGTTTTGCCCATGCCGTCACCGACCCCGAGCGAATCGCACGCTATGAACGTGTGCTTCGACCATGTGTCGCCGCGGCCATGGATATCGTCGTCGAGATCGAACCCAACATCGTGACCGGTATGCGGCTGATCGACAAAGCGGAGCCGACCGATGTAGAGGCACTGGGTGACGCACGCTAAGCGCGGCCGTCGTCGTCAGCGATACGAGGACCTGCCGGTCGCCCACCTCGCCGAACTGCCGGCGGGCACTGGCCGCGCTGCTGCCGCACCGGACCTTTCCGCAGGTATTGATCCGTATCGGCACCGCCCCCGACGGTGAATCGAAGCCACCCGCGACGCCACCCGCCCCGTCGACGAGGTCCTTACGTTCGCACACCATCGACCATGCGCGATCCGCGCGATGGAAGAGGACATTGGTCCCCCACACGACGGGAACAACGCCTCTCACCGAACGCGCCCGCCGAGCGCAGGCTTTGGATATGAACCACGAAACTCCACGCATCGCAGTCATTTTCGCTACAAGCCAGGGATCGACCCGCGAGATCGCCGAGTACGTCGGCGCCGATCTGGCCAATCGACGCGCGGACGTCGAAGTCGCCGATGTCGCACACGCACCCGAACTGTCGCGCTTCGATGCGGTGATTCTCGGCAGCGCCGTGCACGACCGCGAAGTGCTACCCGAAATGTCTGAGTTCGTTCGCGCCCACGCCAACGAACTCACCGCCGCCGAGGTCTGGATCTTCAGCGTCGGAATCGGGCCGGCCCTGCGCGGGCCGATCGGGCGCTGGCTGGGCCGGAAGGTTCCCCAAAATATTGCCTCACTGCGCGATTCGGTGTCACCGAAGGGATATCGAGCCTTCGCCGGGCATTACGAACGGGCCGGGGTTTCCTTGCGGGCGCGGGCGCTCTACCGGTTGTTCGGTGGCCCACGCTACGGCGACCTCAGAGACTGGAGTGCTATCTCTGATTGGTCGGCGACCATCGCACGTGCTCTGCGACTGCCCCAGCCGAAGTCCATCATCGTCTACCCCTGAACAATCCCGCGACGCCGGGCAGCCAGTGTCGCCGACACCGTCGCAAAGCGCGCAATCTACGCGATGACCTCGGTCGACTTCGGACTCACCGGGTTCGACTCGGATGGCGGATGCGGTCCAGACGCACTGCGGCGTAGCCGAGGATCGACAGACCGGTCACCACCAGCAGGTCGCCTGCCCCGAGCGCCTGCGTACCCAGAAGATGTTGTAGCGGAACAAGATACAGCGCGGCGAGTTGCAGTAGGAAAGCTGCCGCGACCGCGACGAGCAGCATCGGGTTGGCCAACGAACGCGGGCGGCAGCGCGAACCCATCGCCACCGCGAGCTGGGTAACGCCCAGGGCGAAGAACGCCATGCTCTGCCAGGGCCGGTCAGTGTGATAACCCCACACCGCCACCCCGAGGGTGACCGCGGTCAACACGATCGCGATGCGAGGTATCCGCTGCCACAGCCCGGCGCCGAGGATGCTCTGCGCCGGCGGGCGCGGACCCCGGCGCATCGATGCCGGATCTGCGGGCTCGCCGCCCAGAGCGACGCCGGTCAGTCCATGGGTCAGCAGGTTGACCCACAGAATCTGCCCCGCCAGCAGTGGCAACGCGAGTCCGAGCAGCGGCCCGACGAGCATCACCGCGATCTCGGTGGCGCCACCCGACAGGCCGTAGATCAGAAAGCGACGGATATTGGCATAGACCCGGCGCCCCTCCCGGACAGCCACCACCACGGTCTCCAGGTTGTTGTCGGCCAGCACCAGGTCGGCCGCCTGGCGCGCCACTTCGGTTCCCCGCGTGCCCATCGCCACCCCGATGTCGGCGCGGCGCAGGGCAGGTCCGTCATTGACTCCGTCGCCGGTCATAGCGACGATCTGGCCGTCGTCGTGCAGCGCCTCGATTATCTCCAGCTTCTGACTCGGTGTCGCGCGGGCGAACACCGCCCCGGTGATGAAGTCGTCGCCGATCGCGCGGCGGCAGTCGAGCACCCGCTCGCCGGATCCGGCGATGCCGAGTTCGACGGCAATCGCACGAGCGGTACCGGGGTGATCGCCGGTGATCAGAACGGGCCGGATGCCCGCACGACGGCACGCCGCGATGGTCGCCGACGCCTCAGGTCGCAGCGGATCGCGCATCGCGACCAGTCCGAGCAGACGCAAGCCATGCTCGAGGTCGTCGCCGGCCGGTGGCGGGCTCGAGTGGTCGGCTACCGCTACAGCCAGCACTCGGTAGCCATCGCGGGCGAACAGGTCCGCACGGTCGATCGCCCGGCCGAGCGATGCCGAATCGTCGTACACGACATCGGGTTCCACAAACGCTTCGGGAGCACCCTTGCACACGGTCCGATAGCCACCCTCGGGCAGCCGATGCACGGTTGTCATTCGTTTGCGGTCGCTGTCGAACGGCCGCTCGGCGATGCGCGGCATCCGGGCCATCAGGTCGCGATGATCGATGCCGAATTCGGCTGCGGCACAAAGCAATGCGGCTTCGGTCGGATCCCCCAGCACTGTCGCGCCTGCGCCATCGGTGACCCGAGCCAACAGCTGGGCATCATTGCACAGCGCCGCTGCCGACAGAAGCTCGATAACGGCCGTCCGTTCAGCCGAGTGCAGCGGTAGTCCGGCAACGAGTGGTTGTCTGTCGGGCCTGCACCCGAAACCGGTCACGGCGGCGTCTACCACCGGCGTCCATGTTTCGCGCACGACCATGCGCCCCTCGGTGAGAGTTCCGGTCTTGTCGGTGGCCAGGACCGTCACCGACCCGAGTGTCTCGACCGCGGGAAGTGTGCGGATCAGGGCCTGGTGGGCGGCCATCCGACGAGCTCCGAGGGCGAGGCCCAAAGTGACCACCGCGGGCAGCGACTCCGGGACCGCCGCCACCGCGAGACTGATTGCGGTCACCACCATCAGTTCCAGCGGCTGATGGCGAACAAGGCCCAGCGCGAGAACCACAGCGCACAGCGCGACCGTGACACCGGCCAGCAGCCGCCCGACATCGACCAATCGGCGCTGCAGCGGTGTCGGCTGACTGCCTCGGTCCAGCAGCCCGGCAATGTGGCCGGTAGCGCTCGCGGCACCGACAGCGGTCACCACCGCCCGGCCTCGGCCCTTGACTACCACTGTGCCTGCCGACAGCCCGCACTCACCGGTCACCGATTTGTCCGACGGGACGGACTCCCCGGTCAGCGCCGCCTCGTCCACCAGCAAACCGGCCGCCTCCACCAAGGTCGCATCCGCGGCGACAATATCGCCTTCGGCGACGACCAGCAGGTCACCCACCACCACATCGGAGGCCGGCAGCTGTCGTTGTCTGCCGTCCCGGACTACGCACGCCGTCGGCGCCGTCAACTTCGCCAAGGCCGAGATGGCGTGCTGGGCACGAACCTCCTGGCCGACACCGACAGCGGTATTGACCACCACGACCAGCACGATGACCGACATGTCGGTCCAGTCACCGGCCACGACGGTAAGCGCCGCCGCGACCAGCAACACCACGATCAATGGATCCCGCAGCTGCGCCGCCACCCGTCGCCACCACGGCACCGGCGGCCGCTGCGGCAGGACGTTGGCACCGTCACGCGCCCGCCCGGCGGCGGCTTCGGCGGCCGACAGACCGGCGAACTCTGTTGGTGCAGTGCGGTTTCCGGTCATTTCCTGATCCGCACCATCCGAGGTTGCGAGACCGCGGACGCGCCGCAGCGCACCGTCACCGGACGAGACGGCCGACGACTCTTGTCGTGTGGTGAACTCCTGTGAGCCTGTCCGAAAGTCACATTCCAACGGTCCGCTGGATCGAGGGCCGGAGACTAGGGCCTTTCGCCGTTGTTCGCGGCCGCGTTTGTCTTATAGGTGCCGTCTCCGGTGGCAGCAGCGGTAGTCTTGCGACAAGCGTAAATGCCATTGTTTCGACTACACAGACATCGAAATACAGGGATTGACGACATGGCCGACGAAGTTCGATCCGGTTCCTACTCGGTGCGCGACACTCTCTCACAGTTACGGCTGCGCGAGCTGCTCGCCGAGGTCCGGGATCGTGTCGACGAGATCATGGATTCCCGCGACCGGATGGACCGCCTGGTCGAGGCGATGCTGTCGGTGACCTCGGGCCTCGATCTCGACGAAACACTACGAACGATCGTGCACGCCGCGATCAACTTGGTTGATGCCGGATACGGCGCGCTGGGGGTCCGCGGTCACGACGAGCACCTGAAGCAATTCATCTACGAAGGTATCGACGAGCGCACCCGCACACTGATCGGAGACCTACCCGAAGGCCACGGTGTTCTCGGGATGTTGTTCACCCAGCCCAAACCGATCCGCCTCGACGATCTGGCCACCCATCCGTCCTCGGTGGGATTTCCCGCCCATCATCCCCCGATGCGAACCTTCCTTGGCGTGCCCGTGCATATCCGCAACGAGATCTTCGGCAACCTCTACCTCACCGAAAAAGTGGGTGGCCAGTTGTTCACCGAGGACGACGAGCTGATTGTGCAGGCGCTGGCCGCCGCCGCGGGCATCGCGATCGAGAATGCCCGCCTCTACGAGGCCGCTCAGACCAGGCAGGCGTGGATCGAGGCCACCCGCGACCTGACTACCGAATTCCTCGCCTCCACCGACTCGGACGCGGTACTGGAACATCTGGTCGACCACGCGCGCGTGCTGACGCGATCCGATCGGGTGTTGCTCGCGATCGTTGAGGACCCCGATATTCCGGCCGACGAGATCACCGAAATGCTTATCAGCCAATCCTCGGGTTCCGAGGTTCCCGAAGCCGGTCGATCGCTCGCGGTGACCGGCACGATCGGCAAAGCGTTCGCCGAACGGACCCCGCTGCGTTTCGACAACGTCCACGAACTGGACTTCGCTCATCTGTTCCCGGGCGCCGGCCCGGTGCTGCTGGTGCCGCTGCACACCCCAGACGCACCACTGGGATTGCTGATCACCGGACGACCGGACGACACCGCCCCCTACGACAACGAGATGCTGGGGCTGGCGGCGGCGTTCTCCGATCAGGTCGCGCTCGCGATGCAATTGGCGGCCGCGCACAGCCGTATCCGTGAGCTCGATGTACTCACCGACCGTGACCGGATCGCGCGGGACCTGCATGATCACGTAATCCAACGGCTGTTCGCCATCGGTCTGTCGCTGCAGGGCGCCGCCCCTCGCACGCGTGTCCCGGAGGTCCGGGTGCGGCTCACCGACGCGATCGACGGTCTGCAGGATGTGGTGCAGGAGATCCGCACCTCCATCTTCGATCTGCATGGCGGCCAGGGAAACAGCACTCGGTTGCGTCAGCGCATCGAAGAAGCGATCCGCCAGCAGTGCGGCGACACCGGGATTCGCACCTCGCTGCGCGTAACCGGGCCGCTGTCGGTGGTGAAACCGCAGCTGGCCGATCACGCGGAAGCCGTTGTGCGCGAAGCGGTCAGCAACACGGTGCGCTACGCCGACGCGACGACGATCGATGTCGAGATCGACATCGGCGACAACTTGACCGTGACGGTCACCGACGACGGCTGCGGCATCGGCGAGAACATCACCCCCAGCGGCCTGGCGAACCTGGCCCAGCGGGCGCAATCACTCGGTGGCCGATTCTCTATCGGCGCGGGCCCGCTGAGGGGTGGCACCCACGCGCCGGGCACCCGGCTGTGCTGGTCGGCACCGCTGATCTGATCACGAATTCTCTTGCTTCCCAGCAGTCGCAGACTCCGAACGCACGATCGTGATCGGGCATTCCACCGATTGGACCAGGGCTGCACTGGTCGAGCCGAGCAACATGCCGGTGAACCCGCCGCGACCGTGGCTGCCGGCGACGACCAGCTGAGCATTCTCGGATTCATCGAATAGTGAACGCGCCGGCCGGTCGAGCACCATCGCCCGGTGCACCTTCACATCCGGATAGCGCTCGGCGAATCCGGCCAGGCTCTCTGCGAGCACGGCATCTTCGGATTCCCGGATCGCCTCCCAGCCGACGATCGCCGAACCGAGCCCGCTACTGCGATCGCTCCATGCGTGCAACACCACCAGCCCGACCTTGCGGCGCGAGGCCTCCTCGAACGCGAGCTCGAGTGCGGGCATGCTGTTGTCGGTGCCGTCGACCCCGACCAGGACCGGTTTCGCCGCGGTGACAGCGTCGGTTGCCGAGATCGAATGGACAACCGTGACCGGGCAGTGGGCGTGCCTGGTGACTGCCGAAGATACCGACCCGAGTAGTCCGCGCCGGATCGCGCCCAGTCCGCGGCTGCCCACGACAATCATCCAGGCCTGGTGTGATCGGTCGATCAGATGCGGGATGATCGAGTCGGTAGTCACCTCGGTGGTGATCACCGGTGTTTGTTCGGGAACGGCAGCGCGGCCGATGCGGACCGCTTCGACCAGAATGCGTTCGCCGTTGATACGAAGCCAGCTCATATCCTCCTCGGTCATGACGGGCGCAACGCCGAATCCCCCGGTGATCGCGATAGATGTGACCAGGTGCAGACGGCAGCCATGCAGAGCGGCCTCGGCGGCCGCCCAAGCCGCCGCGTGGTAGCTCACCGCGGAACCATCAACCGCGGTGACGATCGGTGGATCGGTGTACCGCCGCGGTGTCGACGGATGCTCGGTCATGGCGTTCTCCTTACTGGCGGTTTCTCCTGAGTTCCTATGGGGCGGCTGATCATTCGCCATTCACGCGTCCACCGGGCGCCGAGCAGCCTGGATATCGCCCAGACCAGCACCGCGGCAACGCCACAGATCTCGGCGTCGGGATGCGTAGCCGCCACGGTCATGTCCCTTCGCTGGAAGCGATAACGCATTCAGCATCACTCCTGGCGGCCGGGACGGGCACGGCCGAAAGTCACCGGTCCTACGAGTCTTCGGGCAGTCGGTGCGCACCGGCGCGGACCAGGCGGCCGGTCGTGAGTGTGCGGGACCAATGGCCCTTTCGATGCGCTCGGTGGATGCGCAAGGCCACGAGATGGCGGGAATCATTCGCGGGCGCCGGTTCGCGGCCCGGCATGTGGTGCTGGCGTTTGATGTCCGGCGCCGTCACACGGTGGGCATTCGTCGGCGCCGCCGAATTGGTGACCGGCGAACTCCGTGCGGACGCTGTCGCCACCGGCAAACTTCCCTGGCACTTTCCGTTGCTCGGTGCGATGCTGCTGATCCTCGCCATCGGTATCCCGATGGCGGTGACGTCGAGCCGTGCGGTGGCCGGCCATCGCCGCGCCGCAACAGCCACGGTGGTCAGCAACATTATCCTGATCTGCTGTGTCCTGGGGCAGATGGCGATGACACACACTCAGCTGGCTGCACCCGGTGTACCTAGTGACGATGCACGCCTGAAGCGACCTGACGTTCGTCGCGCCGAGCTGTTCACCTCGACCCGGCACGACGGCGCCGACTGGAGGCAGATCGTCGATTCACTGTCGGTTCGTCGGTAGGCGCACGCTGTCACCGGTCGCGAGAACGACTGTGCACCCACGGCATTCGAGCATGACCGGCGCGGAACCATCCGCGTCGGAGGTAATTTCGACGGTGGCGGCGTCGATACGCACGGTCAGTCGATGACCGCGATAGACCATCGCGAATACCAGCGTCCCCAATCTCGCCGGCCACTCGGGCGCGAAAATGAGACGGTCGGCGCGGATTTCGAGGCCGGTGAAACACCGCTGGACCAGGTCGACGCTGCCCGCCATCGCACCGAGATGAATTCCTTCCGCCGTAGTACCGCCCTGGATATTGGCGATATCGGACTCCAGCACGCTGTCGAAGAACTCCATCGCCCGGTCCCGGTTGGCGCGCGCGAGCACCCACGCGTGCACGACCGCGCTCAGCGTGGAGCCGTGTGAGCTGCGGGCCAAATAATAGTCAACGGTGCGCGGGATGGAGGGGCCGTCGAATCGGTAGCCCATTCCGGCGAACAGATCCCGTAGCTCGTCGGCCGACAGCAGGTAGAACAGCATGATCACGTCGGCCTGCTTGGCGGCCTGATATCTGTTGATGTCATCGCCCTCGGCCTCGAGGATGCGATCCAACCGCCGGATATCACCGTAGCGTCGGCGGTAGTCGTCCCAATCCAGTTCTGCCAGTTCGTGATACCCGGCAAACTGGCTGATCACTCCGTCGTGGAACGGTACGAACATTCGCGCGGCGACCTCGGCCCAGTGCGCCGGCTCGGCTGCGGCAACGCCGAGCTCGTCGAGCAGCTCCGCCCGCACCCGAGGCGGCAGCAGCTCCACCGCGTCCAGCGCTCGCCGGATCGTCCAGACCGCCATGATGTTGGTGTAGGCGTTGTCGTCGATTCCGTCGTCGGGCGCGCCCGGGTAGCCGGAATGGAACTCGTCGGGGCCGATGACGCCGCGAATGTGATACCGATCCCCCACCGGGTCGTAGACCGCCACATCGGCCCAGAATCTTGCGATCTCCACCAGCAGTTCGGCGCCGTAGTCGGCGAGGAACGTATGATCACCGGTGGCCTGATAGAAATGCCACACGTTGTAGGCCACCGCGAGCCCGGCGTGATGTGCCCGCGCGCTGGGGTCCGGATTCCAGTGCCCCGATCGCGGATTCAGGTGCAGCCGCTGGCTTTCCTCGCGCCCGCCGCTGCCCGACTGCCAGGGAAACAGCGCACCGCGACACTGGAGATCATGTGCGGCCCTGCGGGCTTCGGGCAGCCGACGAAAGCGATACCGCAGCAACTCCCGCGACAGCTGCGGCATCCGCAGGCTGACCACCGGCAACACGAACAGTTCGTCCCAGAAGACGTGCCCGCGGTATGCCTCACCGTGCAGGCCCCGCGCCGGAACCCCGGCATCCAGGTCCGCGGTGTGCACCGACAGGGTCTGCACCAGATGGAGCACGTGCAGGCGTAGGGCCCGCACGGCGTCTTCGCTGCCGTCGAGATCGATACGCAATCGCCGCCAGATATGTTCCCACGCCTCGACGTGCCCTGCCAGCAGGACCTCGAAGCCGGAGAGATCGCCGAGCAACCGCTGCGCCGCCTCGCCGGGGGACGAGATGGCGCGGTCGCGGCCGGTGAACAGCGTCGCCGTTTTGTCGATGACGATCTCGATCCCGGTTTCGGCCCGCAGTCGGATGTCGTGGCCGATCACGCCGGCAGTATCGACCACATCGGAATGCGGGTGCTCGCGCGCACCGCCGACGACGATCGCGGTGTGGGTGGCGACGGCGAGGGGCAGCAGCGATTGATTGGTCTGCATTACAGCCAGTGCGGTGCCCGGAGCGGGTGTGGATGTTCGCAGCTCGACCAGATGTTCGCTCGACAGCTCGCGGTATCGCTCGACCCCGGTATTGCGCACCGCGGTGTCGATTCCGGAGCGGATTATCAGCGGACCGGACCAGTTCTCGGCGACGATCGTGGTGCGCAGGGCGCATGCGTGCGGCGAGTGCATCGCGGCAAAGCGCTGCTGCGTCACAGCGGTGATTCGGCCCGCGCCGTCGCGGTAGCGTAGCCGTCGGCTGAGTACCGCCCGGAGGAGGTCGAATTCTTGGGTGTAGTCGAGCAATTCGACCGCGTCGATGTCGAACCACTCACTGTCGGGCCGACGCCAGGTGAGCGGCAACCAGTTCGGCAGGTTCACCAGGCTCTCGTTGTCGACCGTGCGACCGGAGATCTGGTCAGTGAGCCGGTTGTAGATCCCGGCGATGTAGGTGCCCGGGTAGTGGTGGTCGCCTGCACGGGATTCGGGCGCGCAGGCCCGGGAAACGACGTAGCCGTTACCGACCGCGCCCAGCGCTTCGCGCAGTTTCTCGGTCGCCGGATCGTATCCGTTATAGGTGAACAGCCAGGAACTTGCTGCCGCCCAGACGCTTTCGCCGGTAAGCAGATCGGCCACCCGCCCCAGCAGTTCCCCGGCGCGAGTCGGGCCGTCGAGCGCGAAGCGGGCCGCGGTCCGACGATCCCCCATATCGTCGTGGCGGACCACGATCGGGATGCCCGCGACGTCGATCGCGTCGAAAGCGTCCTCGTCGGTCAGATCGTCACCCAGATAGATCGGGACAGCAGGATGCGCGATGAGATCCAGGATCCAGCTCAGAGCTCGTCCTTTGTCCCAGTCCATGTCCGGGCGCAGCTCGGTGACCTTACGGCCGCCGGTAACCCGCAGCCCATGGGCACGGGCCACCTCGTGGACCGCGGCGACGACCGTCGCGACCGACCCGTCGGCGACATTGCGGTGATGAACGGCAACCGCGAAATGCTTGTGTTCGATCAGGACTCCGGGGATCGCACCGAGCCCGTCGGCCAGTTCGTCAGCGGCCCGGCTCAGCGCCTGCTCCGCTTTCGGGCCCGCGTCGTGAACATGGGTGGTGCCGTCGGGTGCGATCAGCTCGAACCCATGGCTACCCGCGTACCAGATCCCCGCCACTGCGACGCGATCCCGCAGATCGGTGAGATCGCGGCCGCTGAGAATCGCGACCGGGCAGCATGCGGCGAGCCTGGCCAACGTCTCCCGGACTCCCTTGACAGGAACCGCTGCGGCTGGGTCGGCGACGATTTCGGACAAGGTGCCGTCGAAATCCAGCAGCACGGCCACCTGTTGGTCCTCTACGACGTCGGCGATCGACGTCCAGCAGGCCGATGCGTCGGCGACTTCCGACATCCGCCGGAAGCCACTGCGCACCCGGACCTCGGCGGCGTCATCGATGACAACATCGGCCCCCGATCGCAGCAGGCGACCCGGTTGCCCGGTCCGGTCGATGCCGATGACCAGACCGAACCCGCCCCGACGTCCGGCGGCGACCCCCGCCTCGGCATCTTCGACCACAGCGGTCCGCTCGGGTTCAACACCGAGGCGAGCCACGGCGCAGGTCAACGTCGCCGGATCCGGTTTGCCCGCCAATCCGAGTTCTTCGGCCACGATCCCGTCGATCCGGACCGCGAACAGGTCACCGATGCCCGCGGCATCGAGCACGTATGCGGCGTTGCGGCTGGCGGAGAACACCGCCGTCCGCACGCCCGCGGCGCGCAACTGCCGTACCAATGCGACCGTGGTGTCGAACACCGGCACATCGCCCTCGGCGATCCGGCCGAGAAACAGCTCGTCCTTCCCGTTACCCAGGCCGCAGATCGTCGTCGTGTCACCGGAGTCCGAGGCCAGCCCGCGCGGTATCGAAATTCCACGCGCGGCAAGGAAATCCGCGACACCGTCGTAGCGGGGCTTGCCGTCGACATGGTCTTCGTAGTCGGACTCGGTGAATCGCGCGCAATTCTCACCCGGACGTGGGGTTCGAGCCTCGAGAAACCGATCGAATATCTCTGTCCACGCGGAGGCGTGGATCGCGGCCGTATCGGTGAGGACGCCGTCCATATCGAATACCACCGCATCGAAATGACGAGCATCGATCACTGGCCCCGACGGTTGCATAGCCTGCACTGACCCAGCGTGCTCCCCGGCGCACCGGCCCGGCAAGGTCCACAAGTCCCTACCTGTGGTGCCGATCTAGAGGACGTACCCATCCGTCACCCGGTGACAGGGGAACCATGCCGGTGAGGGCTTTGGACCCTGATCTCCCCCGTTACCTTGTTCGTGGGCCCGATACCGGGTCCACGGTCGCCAGGCCGGTATGACTTCCGCACTCATGATCCGGGGGTGTCGCCGGGTACCTGGTGGCGTCGACGGACCGCTGATGGGGACAGGGCCGATACACAGGTCTCTTCGCAACGTGGGTGCCGGGCGTTGACGCCTCGATCGGCGACCGCCGCAGCGCTTCGAACCCGATGAGGAAACAGTAAGTGGCACAAGCATATACCGTGTTCTGCGGCATCGATGTACCAAAACCGACGCCCGCGACGCCCACATCATCGCCGACGCCACCAGCACCATGCCCCACACCCTGCGCCGCGTGGACACCGGTGATGAAACCCTCACCGAGCTCGGTGTGCTGGTCGGGTTCGACGACGACCTCGCCGGTGAAGCGACCCGCACCAGCAACCGCATCCGCGGGCTGCTCACCAGCATCCACCCCGCCCTCGAACGCGTCCTCGGGCCCCGCGTCGCCCACCCGGCTGTGCTGGAAATCCTGTCCCGCTGCGGCGGACCGGAAGGCATCCGCACTAAGTCGCCGCCGATATCGAGGAGATGCTCGCTGATCAAACTCAAACGGGCGCTGTTCCTGTCCGCGTTCGCCGCGCTGCACGACACAGCCTCGCGCACCTACTACGAACGCAAACGCGCCGAAGGCAAGAAACACAACGCCGCCCTGATCTGCCTGGCTCGACTACGCTGCGACGTCCTCTACGCGATGCTCAAAACCAAGCAGCCCTACCGGGATCGCGTCAGGGCAGAAGCAGCGTGAAGCTTCCTCTTGCCAGGCGAGTGAGTCGTCGTACTCTGCAGTCAGCGGGCCACCAGCACCGCCGGTGTTCTGAACGCCCGCGGGTTCGATCAGCATCGCGTGCACCTCCCCTTCAGCCACAAGGCAGTGTTCGACACCCCTGGGCACCACGAACAACTGGCCTGGCCGCACTCGGACGTCGCCGTCACGCATCCGAATAGTCAGTTCGCCCTCGACCACAAAGAAGAGCTCATCGGTTGCATCATGCTTGTGCCACACGAACTCACCTTCGAGTTTGACGACTTTGATCCCGTAGTCGTTGAGCCGAGCCACAACCTTTGGTGACCAGTGCTCGGAGAACAACTACAACTTCGCGACAAGGTCTACCGCATCCTTCGACATAATCCGATCCTGGCGTACCAGTGGGAGAGGTCGAAAGACCTGGCCGCAGGAACTAATTCCCCTATTCGGCGACCAGGCCCGCAACAGAGAGTGGGATCAGCATCTGTCCGCCAGGAAGTCATGGCCACTAGTTAAGGAAAGGCAATGGCCCAAGCACATCCCGATCCCGATACCGTGCGGTCCGCGCTGGCGCTGGCTGTGCGCGCGCCGTCGGTACACAACACTCAGCCGTGGCAGTGGCGAATTGGTGACCGCACGGTGCACCTGTACGCCGACGACACTCGACAGCTGCCGCTGGCCGACCCGGATCGGCGAGATCTGCTGCTCAGCTGCGGGGCGGCGCTGCATCATTTCCGAGTGGCGGCGAGGTCGTTCGGTTGGCATACGGTGGTACACCGGTTCCCGAACCCGGCCGAGCAGCAACACCTCGCATCCATCGAATTCACCGCGACCACGCCCACCTCCGACGTCATCGCGACGGCGAGAGCCATCACCCGTCGCCGCACCGATCGGCGGCGCGTGACCTCATGGGAGGTCCCGCCCACACATACTCGGCACATCATCGAGGCGGGGACTGCGGAGGGTGCGCTGGTTCACGAGATCGCGGGCGGTGGCACCCGGACGCGGCTGGTACAGGCATTTCAGGATGCCGCCCGCCTGCATCGTGACGACGCGAGGTACCAGACCGAACTTGCGCTGTGGAGCGGGCGGCATGTCACGCCCGAGGGCGTACCCGCCCGTGACGCTGTCACCGCGACGGATCCACTGACCCGCGAATTCCGCAGTCCCGAGCTGACCGAGGCGGTAATCCACGATCTCGATGACCGCGGCGTGCTGCTGCTGGTGCACACCGGCGCCGACGATCCGCTGTCCCGGTTGCGTGCGGGCGAGGCCACCAGCGCGGTGCTATTGGCCGCCACCACATTCGGGTTGGCCACCTGCCCGCTCACCGAACCAATGGAATTGCCGGACACTCGCGACCTGGTGCGCGCGGATGTCTTGTCCGACAGCGGTTTCCCACAGCTGATCGTTCGAATCGGCTGGGCCGCGACAAGTGCCGCACAGGTACCACTCACCCCGCGACGCCCACTGGATAACGTGGTGCGCCCGCTGTAGGCGGGTCCCGATCGAAGAGGTACCCATGCCGCCGGCCATCCGAACCACGGATTTGACCAAGCGCTACGGCAACCAGTCGGCGCTGGTGGACCTGGACCTCGAAGTCCCGGCCGGAGTCATCTTCGGTTACCTCGGCCCCAATGGCGCGGGTAAGACGACCACCATCCGGATATTGGCGGGTCTGTTGCGACCGACGCGCGGGACGGCAGCGATCGGCGGCGCGGACACAGTACGGAATCGGGCTGCGGCTCAACGCCGGATCGGCTATCTCCCGGGCGAATTCGTCGCCTACCCGGATCTGACGGCCGAGCAGTACCTGAGCTATCTCGCGCACCTGCGCGGCAGCGTCGACCGGAAGGTGCGTGATCACCTCGCGGAACGCCTCGGATTGGATACCTCGACACGGATCGGTGCGCTGTCACACGGCAACCGACAGAAAGTCGGGATCGTCCAGGCGTTCATGGCCGAACCCGACCTGCTCATCCTCGACGAACCCACCGCAGGCCTGGATCCGCTGGTCCAGCACGAATTCCACACCCTGTTGCGCGAGGTCAGGAACGAGGGACGGACGGTTTTTCTGTCCTCGCATGTGCTGTCGGAGGTTCAAGAGGTGGCCGATACCGTCGGGATCCTGCGGCAAGGACGGCTTGTGGAGGCGCGTGCGATCGCCGACCTCACCGCGCGCCTGCTGCGGCGAATCGACCTTGTCTTCGCAGGCACACCACCGGATCTCGCCACCCTGCGCCATATCGACGGGGTGCGGACGGTACGGCTCCACACCAAGGCCGTGCATATCGAGATCGAAGGGTCGACCGCGGACCTGTTGCGTGCGGTCGCACCGTATGACGTCACCGACATCGTCAGTCGCGAGCCGGATCTCGAGGAAATCTTCCTCGCCTACTACGGAAAGGATTGAAACACCATGTTGCGCACCGTATTCACGAAATGTCTGCGCGATCAACGGCGCGGGCTGATCGGCTGGAGCATCGGCATCGTCACGCTGGTGATGTTGGAATCCGCCGTCTGGCCGTCGTTTTCGAATATGTCCGGTGTCCGGGGGTTCTTGACGAATTACCCGGAGCCAATTCGCAAACTGTTCAACTTGGACCAATTCTTCACCGGCACCGGATTTCTGAACGGCGAACTGTTCAGCATATTGCTGCCGATCCTGTTCCTCGTGTTCGCCATCGGCCGCGGGGCGCGTGGCATCGCCGGTGAAGAGGAACGTGGCACGCTGGAAGTGCTTCTGGTCAACGGGGTTTCACCGATTCGGTTGACGCTCGAGCAAGCGGCCGTGGTGATCGCGTCGGTGGGGGCGCTCGGCATTGTGCTGTTCGGTTCGACCGTAGTGGCCTCGGCGATCTTCGGACTCGGGGTGTCGATCGGCGCGGCCGCGACGGGGGCGGTGTCGATGGCGCTGCTCGGCATCGAGTTCGGGTTGCTCGCCGCGGCGGTCGGTGCGGCGACGGGGCGGCGGTCTATGGCATCGGTCGCCGCGGCGGTGCTCGCGGTCGCCGCCTATGTGCTGTACATGACGAGCAAGCTGGTCGCGGCGGTGCGACCATACGGACCGTGGTCACCGTTCCACCAGGCGATCGACGGTGGGCCGCTGGGCGCGGGTCTGCCGCTGGCGTATTTGTGGCTCGCGCTCGTAGGAATCGGGTGTCTACTGGTCGCCTTGCCGATATTCGATCGGCGCGATATCTCCGGCGTGTAAGCACGCCGCCGCCCGGCCTGGTCGCCGGGTGTATCACGGAGTAGCCGCACAACTTGTCGGGATCCGCCCCTCTCATGGCCTCCGTAATGAGTGCGGATCCATCAGGTAGCAGACCTCCGGGATGCCGGGTGAGACCGACGGCCCCGTGGCGTCGCTTCAAGCCCCTGGATCGTGCGGTCCGGTCCCGTGACCGGCGGCGCAATTCTTAGGGGATAACGGCTGCGGAGTCGGTGCCATTCGGTCCTGTCGCCGCACCATGCTATGGCGTAACGATTGGTAAATGACGATCGCCACGACTCGATACCAGGCGCCGGGATTCGGCTCATCGGTGATGTCGTCGGCACTGCGCTCCCCGTTTGCCCACGGACTGCGGCACAACCTGTGCCAGCTGCGATATCAAGCGCGGCGTTCGGGTCATCATATCGCTACCCCCTGGCCACTGTCGGTGTGGATCGATGGCCGGTGGTATCGCGCACTACCTGATTCGCTGGAACGTGAGGACGCGACAGCGATCTATCAGTTGACTTTTACCGGCGCCTACGTACTGAGCTTCGCCATAGTGCGGTATGGGCTATCGCGTCCGTGCCCGGGAGCGAAACCGATATCCGAGGCGGACAGCACGACACAGGGTGCGAGGTGATCACAATGTCGGAGTACCCGTCCTTACCGACCCGATTGTGGCGGCGACGACCGTGGCGCACCAGTTCACTGATGCGGGTATCGGACCGAGTCGAGGCATTGGTGTGGCTGTTCGCGATCGTTGTCATGCTCGTCGCAGTGCCGGTCGCGGCCGCGGCGGGCACTGCGGGCTACACCGCCGCCGCGAACCGGATCCGAGTCGAGAATGCGACGAAAGTCGCTGTGCCCGCGACAATCACGACGGAACCGGAGCGGATCGTGATGGCAGATGCCTACGGGGCGACCACCCAACGATTCGAAGCGACCGTGCGTTGGGATCAGAACGGCCGCTCCGGGACGACGACCACCGAGGTGCCCGGCAAGTCCGCGACGGGCGAGGAGATCCGAGTGTGGCTCGACGGCGCTGGCAACGCGACCACCCCACCGGTGCGTTCTATCAACGCCGCCGACAGTGGCGTCGGCATCGGCACGACGGTGCTCGTCGTGATCTGGAGTGGCGCGATCCTTTTGGGCTACGGCACCGGCCGGTTACTGCGCACCGCCCGCTATGCGGCGCTGGACCGGGAATGGCGCGGGATGAGCCGCCCGGTCGGACAGGATTCATGACGGGACCTAACATGACCGAATTACGCCCGCTGGATTCGGGATTCATCGAACTCGAGGATTCCGACCGGCATATCAGCCTCGGAATCGGCGCGGTCGCAATCATTTCCGGTGCGGTACCGAAACGAGCCGAATTCACCGGGGCGCTGACTGAACGGCTGGCACACAACACCCGCCTACGACAGCGGGTCCGGCGCACACCGTTGGATCTGGCCGCACCGGCGTGGGAGGACGATCCGAATTTCAATGTGGCGCGTCATATCCGGTGGGCCGCGCTACCCGAGCCGGGTGATGCGCAGACGCTGTTCGAGCTGATCGCGACCGAACTCGCGGAGCGGCTCGACCGGGACCATCCGCTGTGGCAGTGCACCGTTGTGGAAAATCTCGCCGACGACCGATGGGCGCTGATCGTGCGGGCACACCACAGCCTCGTCGACGGTGTATCGGGGATCTCGCTGCTCGAGAGCTTCTGCGACCGCGATGCCGACGACACACCGGCCGACAACCCGCAGCAGAACCACGAAAACCGCACTGCGCCCGGATGGTTCGAGTTGGCGACCAAAACCCTGCGCATGCCACTGGACGTGCCGCGTTTCGTGGTCGGCGCGCTGCGCAGCCTCGCACCCATCGCGATCGCGACCATCAGCCCGGCCGCCGGATCCTCGCTGAACGGTCCCATCGGGCGCCAGCGCCGCTATGTCGCCGTGCGCACCTCGCTGTCCGAAGTACGCGAAGTCGGCGCGGCATTCGGCGTGACCGTCAACGACATCGTGCTCGCCGCGGTTGCCGCGGGCTACCGTCGTCTGCTCTTGCGCCGCGGCGAGGAACCCACCGGCGATAAACTCCGTATCCTGGTGCCGGTGTCTATGCGTCCGACGGATGCGAAATACGTACTCGACAACCGGATTTCGGCCATGCTGCCGCAGCTGCCGATCGATATTGCCGACCCGATCGAACGACTCGGCCGAATCCATGACCGGATGACCGCACACAAGTCGAGCGGCACGGCGCAGGCCGAGAATTCGCTGCTTTCGATGGCCGGGCGGCTCCCGTTTGCCCCCGTTGCCTGGGCCGTACGGCTCGCGGCGCATTTCCCTCAGCGCGGCGTCGGTGCGCTGGCGACCAATGTCGCCGGCCCGCGGCGAGAACTGACCGTGTACGGCGCGAAGGTGTTGGAACTGCTGCCATGTGTGCCGATCGCGATGCGGCTGCGGACCGCCATCGCCATCCTCAGCTACGGCGACCACCTGGCCTTCGGCATCACCGGCGACTACGACACCACACCGGATATCGATCTAATCGCCGACGGAATCCGCGAGGGCATCGCCGAATTGCTGGCCCGTGCCACTATACCGCGTCAGGACGCCGCATCCCCGCTCACGGCGCCCCGCGATCGCAATACATCCACCCGCGGCTGATAAATCGTCGCGCGAGTGCGACTCACCAGCCACTACGTGCTGATCACGCCCGTCGCGAAGCACGCAGGGACCAACGGCTGGTCAGCACGCGGCGGCGCTCATCCGTTGTCGACCGTGCCCTCATCGAAGGGGCCGGTGTTGACACCGAACAGCACGTCACGAAGATCGGCTGGAAGTACTGCGGCAACCCGATCGAACTGGCCCGGTGAGCAGAGGTCGCGCAGTGCGTCGGTCACCAACCAAGCCAGACCGACAGCCTCGTCCTCGATGAACTCCGAAACACGGTGCGAGACCGGCACTTTGCCGGGTACCCAGCCCGCGAAGAAGATGCCGCGTAGCAATTCTGGCAGCTGCGCGCTCAGGTGGGCGGCATCGGCCACCTCTAGTCGGTCGCGCACGGTGTGCAGCCAAGCACGGGTAACTCGGTAGGCGAAGGCACGGTCGTCGGTCGCCAGATCGTCGGTGATGCGGCGCAGCCACACATGCGCGGTGTGCATGGCATGGGCGAAGGGATCATCGGAGTTCGACATTGTCACCACCTAATCCGGATGCACGACCATCACTGGGCAAAATGCGTGCTCTACCAGCGAATTGCTGGTAGAATCGAACAGCAGGCTGCGGAATCCGCCGCGACCACGGCTGCCGACCACGACCAGCTGCGCCTTCTCCGACCACTCCATGAGGTGCGTCCAGGCGTCGGACGGGTAGACCTCACGGGTCACTCGTAGGTCCGGGTATTTCTCCTGCCAGCCAGCGAGTCGTTCGGTCAGCAGCGCCGTCTCCGCGGTCGCGATGTTCTCGTCGGGAATATCGAGGAAGTCGTATCCGGCGAACTCGGCGAAGTCGAGGTCGCTCCAAGCATGCACCGCGACCAGGTCGGCATCGCGGTCGGCCGCTTCGGCGAAGGCCGCGCCGATGATGGCCTCACCGACCACGCCGCCGTCGATTCCTACCACGACAGGACCGCCGATCCGCGGCGGTTGTGCCGGATCCGCTGCGCGCACAACCACAACAGCACCCCGTCCGTGGGGGACCACAGCCAGCAGGGTCGAGCCGAGATGACGCAAGGGGCCGACACCCGGCGTGACACCGAGCACCACCATGTGCGCCGTGCGCGAGTGCCGAACCAGCAGCTCCGCCGGATTCGCCTCGGAGACCTCGGTGGTGATGGTCACCGCCGGGGCGATATCGTGCGCGAGCTGCTGCGCCGCGGCGACCAGACGCATACCTCGGGCCCGGAATTCGTCAAGCAACGACGGCAACGCGACGCCGTGGCCATGCAGCGCCGATGGCACCGCGCTCAGATCGAGGCCATGTGTGATGAGCAGCCCCCGCCCGCGCCGGGCCGCGGTTTCGGCGGCCCAGCGCACCGCGAGGTTCGCGCCCTCGGTGCCGTCAGTGCCGACCACCACCATTGCCGAGGCCGCCCGGTGCGGATCAGCGGTGGTCGACAGATTGTTGCTGTCGAACATGTGTTTTCGCGCTCTCTGGTGCGGATGGGTCGTCGCGACCTGGCAGATCCGGGATAGCCGTCGCGACGGCATCCCGGATTCGGTTGTCATTAGGACGATTTGATCGCGATGTGCTTTTCGGCAGGCACCGAGACGTCGGCAACCGGGACCGAAACGGTGAGGATTCCCTTGTCGTAGGACGCGGCGATATCGTCCTCGTCGGCACCGGCGGGCAATGCGATCGAACGGACGAACGCGCCATAGCTGAACTCGGAACGTCCCTTGGTCTCCTGCCTTTCGCTGCGCTCGGCCTTGATGGTGAGCACGCCGTCGTGGACCGTGACGGTGACATCCCTATCCGGATCCAGACCCGGCATTTCGGCGCGCACAAGGTATTTACCTTCGGACATCTCGTCCTCGATACGCAGCAGACGGCCCTCCCCGAACGGGCGAGCGTTCTCGATGGTCGGGAAACCAGCGAGCCAGTCGGTCAGTTCGGGAAACAGCGAGTGCGTGCGGCGATGTACCGGAAGCAGGCTCATGATTGGCTCCATTCTCATTGGGAGACTGATACTTTCGATTCGACCACGGCACGGCGCGTCGGACTAGGGACCCCGGTCCCCTCGGACCGGGCCGTTTGTCGTCAATGCCGGGGGTGGAATCGGGGCCGCACAGGATCGACATCCATCGCAACACAATTGGCCTTGCACCGGCCACCGCGCCGGACTCGGTCTCGAAGGAAGGAATCGACGGCATGAACCCGACGCAGATGTTTTGTCACTGGATGTGTGGCCTGATGAGTGGTTGCCCCATGATGGGCCCCATGTGACATCACCGAGGCGTGGTGCGAACGCCGGAGTGGTCCGGTGTCGGGTGGCGGCACACCGCTAGAGCGCGCGCCTATACCTTGCCGGGCTCGGACCGATCCTCGGCGGCAACGGGGCCCAGCTGGGCTACGAACCAGTCGCGAGCCAGGTCGGCAACCTTCTCCAGCGCCCCCGGTTCGACGAAGAGGTGGGTGGCGCCGGGCACTACTGCGAGTACGGTCTCGCACGACATCGCGGCTTGGGCAAACTGATTGAGCTCCAGCATGACGGTGTCGTGGCCGCCGACGATCAGCAGCGTCGGTGCTCGGACCTCGCCCAGCCGGTCGCCCGCCAGATCTGGTCGGCCACCGCGAGACACCACCGCGTGAATCTCGACCCGCGGATCGGTCGCCGCCGACAGCGCCGCACCCGCTCCGGTGCCGGCTCCGAAGTAGCCGATCCGCAGACCGGGGACGTGTTCCTGACGAACAAGCCATTTGGTCACATCGACCAACCGCCGTGCCAGCAGATCGATGTCGAAGACCCCGGCCCGGTGGATCTCCTCCTCGGCCGTGAGCAGGTCGAACATCAGCGTGCCTAGACCAGCTCGGTTGAGCACGCTCGCCACGTAGCGATTCCGGGGACTGTATCTGCTGCTGCCGCTGCCATGCGCGAAAACGACCATCCCGATCGGCTGCTCCGGAATGGTGAGATTTCCGGCGAGTTCGACCTTTCCGGCGGCCGCCCGAACCTCGTCATCGCTCAACAGCGGGTCGTCGACCGGAACTCCGCCGCGCGGCAAACCGAGCACGACGGTATCGGCATCCCGCGACTGCCGCAGGCGCACCGCGAGTTGTCGGCCGGCGTCACCTCGATCGAGAAATACCATCAGAACCTCCTGACAGGCCGCCGGCCGATCAGCTCAACTGGATCGTTCGCTGGTGTGCGTCGACGGCGCGCCGCAGTTCAGCCCTGGACAATTCGTCTATACCGTCCATTCCACCGAAACCCGGACTGCCGAAATAGAGCATCGAGTAGTCCGGCACACGGACCCCTGTCTCATCGCGAGTGACCAAAGTCCCTCGGCCGACCAGGGGATCGCGATGACGGCATCCATGACCTGGTCGACCAGCAGGCGCTCGTAACCGGCGATGCGATCGGGACCGGTGACCGGGTGCGCGAGGCCGGTCACCGCGACTGACCAGCCGGTGCGGCGGCGCGGGGCGATCTCGTCGGCAACCATGGAAGGCCGGCAGTTGCCACTGTCGAATCCCGGCGCCACGATGACTTTCGGCCCTCGCCGCCCCCTTCGGCGCCGTCGATGATGAGTTCCACCAGTGCACGACCTATTCGGCAAGGAGGCCGGTCATGACCACCGCACAAGCAATCATGCAGCCCGATGTCGCGAGCATTTCAGTCCGCGACACCATGGAGACCGCAGCTCAGCGAATGCGTCAACTGGATGTCGGCGCCTTGCCGATCTGCGACGGTGAGGGACACCCGGTCGGGATCGTCACCGACCGCGATATCGTCGTCAAATGCGTTGCCACCGGCACGAATCCGCGCACCACCACTGCGGGCGAATTAGCCCAGGGCGAGGACCTGCTCACCGTTGACACCGGCACAGATATCGGTGACGCGCTGGTACTGATGGAGCAACACCAGATCCGACGACTCCCGGTAACCGAGGCAGGCAAACTGGCAGGCATCATCACCGAGGCCGACCTGTCCCGACGGCTACCCGAAACCACCGTCGGTGAATTCGTGGAAGCCGTATGCGCACAACACCTTCCGGCGTCCACCAACGGAGGTTCACAATAGCGCCAGGGTAGGACGGCGGCAGGCCCTCGGTCTCGGTCCGCAGTAATCCGTTGACCTACGATCCCGCCTTCGAGCACCGATGTCCCTTCCGCGGCGGCCCGCCGGGGACGAGGATGGAATGTGGTCGTAGTCGCTGTGACGCAATCGAAAGATCTCGCGGCAAGGAGTGCGGATCGATGAGTATCAGGGCCGATCGCACCTCGATCGTCGTCGGCGTCGACGATTCTTCAACAGCGTTGAACGCGGCACGCTGGGCCGCCTATCTCGCCGGCGCCCTGCACGCACCGCTGTTGATCGCCTATGCGCAACCGCATTCGGCTACGGCCGCACAGCAGTTGGCCGAACACATCCATGCACCGAACTCCGTCGACGCGACCCTCGAGCGCACCCGCCAGCTCGTGTACACCTGCGATCCGGACGTGACCGTCAGCGCGGTGCGCCCCGAAGGCCCGCCCGCCGACGCGCTCGTGGCATTGAGCGCACACGCCCACATCGTCGTGGTCGGTGCGCAGACCGCCTTTGGGGACCGGTTGGTAGGCCCCATCACCATGTATGTCGCCCAGCACGCGCACTGCCCGGTTGGGGTTTGGCGCGGCGCGTACGGCAGGCCCATTCCGCGCGGCAAGCCGGTCGCGGTCGGCATCGACGGAACCGAACTCAGCATTCCGGCCATCGCCCACGCCTTCGAAATCGCCGCCGCGTTCGGGGTGCCGCTCACCGCCGTGCACTGCTGGCCGTCACGTATCGAACCGAGAGGCCACCATCTCGACCGCGGCGGCCAGCAGCGCACGCTGCTGGCCGAGTCACTGGTGGGTTGGCGCACGGAGTATCCGGATGTCGAGGTCATCGAAATGCCGGCCCCGGGCCTGGCCCGCTCGGTGTTGAACGAGATAGCGCGCGATGTTCAGTTGCTTGTCGTCGGCAGCCATGGCCGCCCTACCGCTACGGCGTTACTGTTCGGGTCGACCAGCCGAGACCTGCTCCACCACACCACCTGCCCGGTACTCGTCTGCCGGAGCTGAACCGATGGACCGAAAACCGCTGGCCCACAAGGCAAAAGGTCCGCATAGCGCATCGGCCGCCGGGTAGCTGCGGATACCGACCCGTGGATCCTGGGGTACGTTTGCAAAGAGAAATGCGGGTTGGCGAGCTCGTCTCGATGACCGATCACAGCTCGACGGGGCCGCCGTGCGGTCTCGAGCGCCGCGATCGAAATGTGCACGGCCGTGCACGGATCCTGCTCGGTGCCCGGCAATTCATGACCGGTGGGCGTGTTCGACCCGACGAGGACCTGACACCGGCCCGAGTCGGCGGGTGACCATGGACCTTCGAGAACGGGCGCAAGGCCCATATCGAGCCGCTCAGGGCGCGACGACACTCGACGGTATGACCGATACCAGCCCTTCCCATGTACGTTCCGTGCCGGACCATTCGACGGTGCTGGCGGCCATGCGATCGGCCGGGCGCGCACCGTCGCTGCACAACACCCAACCGTGGCGCTGGGTATTCGACGGCGTCCGACTGCACCTGTACCGCGACGACGACCGCCTGATGACCTCAGCAGACCCAATCGGCAGACAGTTGGTGATCAGCTGTGGCGCGATGCTGCACCACGTGCGTACCGCCTTTGCCGTCAAGGGCTGGCATACCGATATCACCCGGCTACCCGATTCCAACCGCTCCGACTATCTGGCGGTCATCGCGTACCGGCCGTGGCCCGATCCCCCAGTCGGCGTGCAGGTCCGCGCCCGCGCCATGGATCGGCGGCGCACCGACCGACTGCCGCTGTACGCACCCACCGGGCTGCCGCAGTTCCTACGCGCCGGGCGAATGCTGGTGACACCGCACTACCTCGAACTCGATCTCCTCGACGAAAGCGCGCACGCGAAGCTCGCGGCGGCCTCCGACCGCACCACCGCGGTCCGCCGCTACGACATGGAGTACCAGGCCGAATTACACTGGTGGACTGGACATTCCGGCGATCCCGAAGGTATCCCGCGCGAGGCGCTGGTCTCTGATGCCGAATTCTCCCGCATCAGTGTGGGTCGCACCTTCCCGTCGGCACCGCATTCGGCCCGGCGCGGCGATCTCGAGGACCATGCGCGACTGCTGGTGCTCAGTTCCGGCCGCGAATCCGTCGCCGCATGGCTGCATACCGGTGAAGCGCTTTCGGCCGTACTGCTGGAATGCACAGCAGCCGGGCTGGCGAGTTGCCCGATGACCCACATCACCGAAATGCCCTCGGCCCGAATGATTATCGCGAGCATGCTGCCCCACCCCGGTGTCCCCCAGGTGGTCATCCGAGTCGGCACCGCACCCGACGGCGAACCCGAGAACCCGCCGACGCCGCGCCGCCCGCTGACCGACATCCTGACAATGCAGCACAAATAGACCGGTTACCGATGCAGGCACAGGGCGGTTGGTTTATGTGTTCAACGCCGTGCGCGAACTGGCGCGACCACATCCGTGATGCTCGGGCACCCTCGACACACTGGCTGGATACCGGCGAGGCGCTGTCGGAGATGCTCCTCGAATGCACCGCGCGCAGCCGATCGGAGGCGACCGCGGTGGTGGTAAACATCCCACAACGGAACGTACTTTCGGTCCTCGACCGCCGACGCCGCCGCACCCGGCGGTACCGCACAGCAGGCCGCCGCGAAACCGGGACCATCGGCTCACCCGAGGGCACCCTTCGGCCCTAGGTCGGTGCCCGCGCACGTCGCAGGCTGGGGCTACAACACCGGCACGCACCCAGGAGCCAGTCATGTCGCACCCCGCCGATCCCCTCACCTCCGCCGTGCAGACTGCGCACGATTGGCTGCGCGCGGTCGCCGACAGTCTCGATACCGACGAACCGGCTTTCGCGTACCGGGCGCTGCGCGCCTGGATGCATACCGTCCGCGACCGCATCAGTGCTAGCAGCTCAGCCCACCTGACTGCGCAACTCCCCGAAATTCTGCGCGGCGCCTATTACGAGGGCTGGATGCCCGGCCACGTGCCGGTTCGGCATGGCGTCGCCGAATTCACCAGGCAGTTCGCCCGCGAGGCCGGCATCGACGAGAACGAGGTCGGCCCGGTCGCCGGTGCGGTCACGACGGCGCTGTCGGAGCTGTTCTCCCCTGGACAGTTGAATGGGATATTCGCGGTGCTCCCGATGCGTCTGTACAGAGTGCTGTGCGGTGCGCAACCGGAGGTCGACGAGTCACTGATCGAGTCGTCACCGGCCGCCGTTGCGCGCGAGGTCGATCCGGTCGCCGACATCGATAATCGCATTCGGGCACTCGGTGACGCAGTCGCCGTACTCGCGCGCGGCCTCGAGCGACTGCCCGCCGACAAACCAGATAGTGACAGGTCGACCCAGGCGGCCCAGCAGGCGCATCGCATTCTGCTCGCCGAAGGTCTGGTCGGCGCCGACGCGCGGCAGCTTTGACATGTTGCGTGCGACGATTCCACTGGGACGGGTCGCGGGCATCCGCATCGGCGCGCACTGGTCGGCGCTGGTCACCCTCGGCCTGTTTATCTATCTCCTCGGCCGCTCGCTCGCTGGCACCGATGGGAACCCGGTGGCGGTCTGGCTGGTCGCCGCAGGCGGCGCGGTCGGACTGTTTATCTCCCTGCTGAGCCACGAGTTGGCGCATTCGATCGTCGCGCGCCGTAGCGGCACCCGGGTCGATGTGGTCGTGTTGTGGCTACTCGGCGGTGTGTCCGAACTCGGCGACGAACCGAAGGATCCGCGCTCGGATCTGCGGATCGCATTGGCCGGACCGCTCACCAGCTTCGTGCTCAGCCTCGCGCTGTTCGGTGTCGCCGATGTGGTCGCAGCGCTGATCAGTGGGCCGGTGCCGGCGATGCTCGGCTGGCTGGGCGCGATGAATCTCATTCTGGCCGTATTCAATCTGCTGCCAGGCGCGCCACTGGACGGTGGCCGAGTCCTGCGCGCACTGGTCTGGCGGCGCACCGGAGATCGGCTGCGTGCCGCCACCGTAGCCGCACGCAGCGGCCGCTTCCTCGGGCTGAGTCTGCTGATCCTCGGTGGCGCGGAGTTGCTACTGGTCGGCGCGGGCGGAGGGCTCTGGCTGATGCTGCTCGGCTGGTTCCTGTATTCGGCCGCCAATATCGAACTGTCCACCGCCGGGCTGCGACATCGGCTGGGCATCATTCGGGTACGCGACGTCATGACCGAACATCCGCTGTCGGTTCCGGCGACCTGGTCGGTGGCCGACCTGCTGCGCTCACAGCTCGCGCACACCGCCCATCGGGCTTTCCCAGTGATCGACAGTGCCGGCCGACCGATCGGCGAGCTCGGCTGGTCCGATCTCACCGCACTGCCCGTGGCGGCTCGCGAGACTACCGCAGTGCGTAGCCTCGCCCGTCCGCTGCCGCCGGCGGCCCGGGTTTCCGGTGACGAACTGCTTTCCACCGTGGCATCACATGTGGTGCTGCGACCCGACTTCGACGTCATCACGGCGATCGATTCGCACGGTCGACTCATCGGAGTGGTCACCGCGACAGATCTGACGCTGGCCGTCCAGCGCAGCGCGCTGGGGCTGCCCACCCGCCGGCCCGAACAGTATCGGCCACCGAATAGCGAACTCTGACAAGACAATTCGGCCCGCGATGGGCCGACCGATGGGAGGCTTGCGATGAACCATACACAAGTACGGCAGGAACCACCTCGACCGATCTTCCGGAATCGGCACGAGGCAGGCCGGGTGCTGGGCGGTCTGCTCGAACACTATCGCGGCGATCCTGATGTCTTGGTGCTCGGACTGCCGCGCGGTGGTGTTCCGGTCGCGTGGGAGGTCGCTGCGGCGCTCGGCGCGCCGATGGACACCCTGGTGGTGCGCAAACTCGGCGCACCGGGTCATCCGGAGTTCGCGGTCGGCGCACTGTCCATCGGTGGCCGCATCGTGCTCAACGACGATATGGTGCGTGCGCTGCGGCTGACCGCCGACCAGGTGCGCAGCATCGCCCGCGACGAGGCCGCGGAGATGGTCCGGCGGGAGGCCGCCTATCGCGCCGGCCGCGGCCCGATCGAGGTGGCCGGGCGGACGGTGATCCTGGTAGACGATGGCCTGGCCACCGGCGCGAGCATGTTCGCTGCCATCGAGGCGATCCGTGAGGGCGAGCCGAAGCGGATCGTGGTCGCGGTCCCCGCAGCACCGGAATCGACCTGCCGGGAACTCGGCGCATCGGTCGACGAAATGGTCTGCGCGACCATGCCGACCCCGTTCCGCGCGGTCGGCGAATGGTTCTGGGACTTCACTCAGGTCACCGACGAGCAGGTGCGCACGCTGCTGAGCATGTCGACCACCGGCACCGCCGTCCCGCGCATCGACGCCGCGGCGACCATCCGGGCTGCGGCCATCGACGCACCCGGCGGCGTCGCGCCATCGCAGGTGCTCGAAGAACTGATCGGCGACGCCAGATTCGTGCTGATCGGCGAGAGTTCGCACGGTACAAAGGAGTTCTACCGGGCCAGGGCGGCGATGACGCGATGGCTGATCGAGGAGAAGGGCTTCACCGCCGTCGCGGCCGAGGCGGACTGGCCCGATGCCTACCGGGTGAACCGGTACGTGCACGGGCGCGGCACCGACACCACCGCCGATCAGGCGTTGCGCGGATTCGAGCGTTTCCCGGCCTGGATGTGGCGCAATATCGAGGTGCGCGACTTCGTCACCTGGCTGCACGGGCACAATGCCGAGCAATTGCGTGACGACGCACCGCAGACCGGCTTCTACGGTCTAGACCTCTACAGCCTGCATCGCTCGATACAGGAGGTGGTGCAGTATCTCGACCGCGTCGATCCGAAGGCGGCGCAGCGCGCCAGGATTCGCTACGCCTGCTTCGACCACGTCGTGGGCGATGACGCCCAGGCATACGGTTTCGCCGCGGCCTTCGGGGCGGGCAGTTCCTGTGAGGCCCAAGCGATCCGGCAGTTGCTGGAATTGCAGCGCGTCGCGATCGCAGTTGACGAGTTGGAGCCTTTCGCCGCCGACGACCTGTTCGACGCGTTGCGCAATGCCTGTTCGGTGCGCGACGCCGAGGCGTACTACCGGGCCATGTTCGGCGACCGGGTGTCTTCGTGGAATCTGCGCGACAAGCATATGGCCGACAGCCTGGACGCGCTCGCCAACCATCTCGGCCGTTCCGACGAACGCTCCCCCGCCCGAATCGTGGTGTGGGCGCACAATTCTCATGTCGGCGATGCCCGCGCCACCGAATTAGGCGGCGAGGGCCAACTGACCCTGGGGCAGCTGACGCGCGAACGCCACGGCCGCGACTGCCGTCTTATCGGCTTCAGCACCTGCTCGGGCACGGTGACCGCGGCCGAGGAATGGGGCGGACCGGACCGCCGCGAGACCGTCCGTTTCGCATTGCCTTCGAGTATCGAAGAATTGCTGCACGACACCGGAAACCGGGAATTCCTACTCCGCACGGACGTTCCAGGCAAGGTCGGCGAGCTGTTGCGTCAGCCCCGGCTACAACGCGCGATCGGCGTGGTATACCGCCCCGGCACCGAACGTCAGAGCCATTACTTCCACACCAGGCTCGCCGACCAGTTCGACGCGCTCATCCACATCGACCACACCACCCCGCTGGAACCGTTGGAGCCGACCAGCGAGTGGATCGCGGGCACCACGCCCGAGACGTATCCGTCCGGTCTGTGACCAACCACCGTTGGCGCGCTCCATGGCGGCGGTGCCATGGAGCTCAGGCCTTGTGTACCACGATCATCGGGCACTCCACCGTATGCAGCAGCGCTTTGCTGGTCGACCCGAGCATCATGCTCGCGAATCCACCACGGCCGTGGCTGCCGACCACGAGCAGCTGCGCATTCGCCGACGCATCGAGCAGCGCCCGAACAGGCTTGTCCAACTTCAGGATTCGCAGCACCGGAACGTCCGGATACCGATCGCGATAACCGGCCATGTGCTCGGCCAACCGCGTCTGCTCGGACTCCCGCGCGGCCTCCCAGCCCGAATGCGGCAGATCGATCCCGCTGGCATCGCTCCAGGTGTGCAGCGCTGTCAGCCCCACCTCGCGCCGCGACGCCTCCTCGAAGGCCAGCTCGATAGCGGGCACACTATTCTCCGACCCGTCGACACCGACCAGGACCGGTTTACCTACCGATACCGGATCGAGCGCCGAATTCTCGTGAATCACGGCCACCGGGCAGTGCGCGTGGTGGGTGAGCGCAGTGCCGACCGAGCCGAGCAATCCGCGCTGGAACGCGCCGACGCCGCTGGTACCGACCACCAGCATCCTGGCCCGCGCCGAGCGCAGGATCAGAGTCGGAATGATGGACACGAACATCACTTCGGTGGCGAGCTCCAGTTCCTCGCCAAGTGCGGCCTGATGTGCTACCAGGGTCGCCTCAGCCAGAATCCGCTCGCCGTTGCGGCGCAGCCACTCGATATCCGACTCCGCCAAGGTCCGATCCGGGCCGAAGTCGGGAATCGCCACCGAGGTGACAATGCGCAGCCGACAATGGTGCAGTGCGGCATCCACCGCGGCCCAGGCGACCGCCTGATACGAACTCGCCGAGCCGTCGACGGCCGCGATGATCTGCGGCGCTGAGGAATTGCCCATCGTTACTCCTATAGCGGTACGACCGGCGGGCCGTTCGCTGTTCGGGGTCACCGAGGTACTGCAACCTCATTGCCGGTCTTCCTTGATCGGACTGTTGAATTGACGCCACCGCCGTTCCCAGCTCGCTCCATGACGACGCTCGAGCAGCGACACCACGCCCTGCATCAGCAGCCACGCGACGACCCAGGTGCCGTTGCACACCATGACGCCGATGCCGATACCGGTCAGCGCGGCGGCACTGGGGCGCCGTGGCGCCGCCGTCGGAGTCCCGTCCGGTCTCAGCCACACGGTCACGTGATCGCCTAGTGCCGCATCATTCGGCACCCGCACCGTCGCGATGCCGGGCCGACCATCGTGCGTCCACTGCACCTGTGCCTCGCGCAGATGTGACGGCGTCCGTTCAGGTTCATCCGTGATCACTGCACTGACCGCGGATTTCGCCGAGTCCTCGGCGCGTATCCGGGCCGAGGCGTCGGTATAGGCGGCCGTTCCCAGCGCTCCGGCGATCGGGATCGCGACGAGTACAGCGAGCGTGACCACGATCCGCAGCACAGCCTCGAGTCGATCCGATGGCCGCAGCAACGGATTCGGACTCCACGGACGCCGCCACCACAGCCGCCGCAGCGGTGACCAGGGGCCACGAATCGGGAACGCCGAGTCCCGCGACATCACCGATCACCTTCTTCCGGTGGCGTTTGTGCTGATCCGAGCATCACGCGTGTACGCGTGGGCGGGCAGAGACGAAGGTCATCGCTGTCCGGGGTCCACCGACCTTGCTTTTTCATCCGCCCGGCAGTGTCCGCAGCGGAGCAGGCCGACGTGCGGGTCCGCCGCCATCGCTGGGCCAAAGCGGCGACAGTTGGCGAGTACGGGGTGGCGGAGGTTCTGGATGTGCGAATGAGCGGACCGGCGAATCCAGCAGCGCGCGCCAAGCGGTCAGACGGCAGGTTCAGCGTGCGGAAGGTATCAGCGGTCTTAGTGCCCTGTGGTTCGTGACCAACGCCAGGCGTGCCGCACCGCATCGGATTCCTAACCTACGGGTAGCCGATTTATCGGAACCCGAAGGGACACCGCGCATGACCACCCAGCACCACGATGATCCGCACCGGCTGGCCTCGGCCGAAATGGTGGTCGGTGTCGACGGCTTCGAGGCCGCCGATCCGGCCGTGCGATGGGCTGCCGAGACCACCTCCCGGCGGGGCCGCCGACTGCGCATCGTCTACGGTCTGGACCTCGCGGCGGCCGGGGCCGTTAACGGGCTCTACGAGGTGATCAAAGCCCCTCGGTGATCGATGCGATCGGGCGCGGACCTGGTGCACACCGCTCCGACTGGCCCATGAGGTGGATCCGCTGGTGCGGACCGCGCAGTGCCCCGTCGTGGTCGTCCCCCCGCAGTAGCACACCATCATTCGCGCAGAAGGGTTACGAAATCACGTGTCCGCCAATGCCATCAATCTCCCTATCCTCGTCGGTATCGACGGCTCCGATGCGGCCACCGAGGCCGTGCGCTGGGCCGCGGTCGACGCCGCCCACCACCACGCACCTCTGCACATCGTTCACGGCATCAGCGCACCGATGGACTTCGGTCCCGCGATCGCCTTCAACCAATTCGATTACGACGCCTATCGAGCGGCCGGTACCGCCGCCGTCACCACGGCCCACGCATTCGCGACCGCCGCGGCCGCACCCGTCGGTGACCTCGATATCACAACCTTCGTGGTCGAGGCACCGCCGATCCCGGTCCTGCTCGACCGCTCCAAGGACGCCCGCCTACTGGTCGTGGGCACCCGCGGCCTAGGCGTCTTCCGCCGCAGCCTCCTCGGCTCGGTGAGCACCGCTGTGGCCAGGCATGCGCACTGCCCGGTCGCCGTCATTCCCGAACCGGAGAACTACACACCGGATCGGCTGGGCGGTCCAGTGCTGGTGGGTGTCGACGGCTCTCCGAGCGCCACCCGCGCCATCGAGGTCGCCTTCGACGAGGCCGCCCATCGCGAGATCGGAGTGCGTGCGGTATTCACCTGGTCCGAATTCAACCGCTACATCTCCCGCGTCGATTTGCAGACCGAGGCCGAGGAGTTGTTGGCCGAGAGCTTGGCCGGCTATGCGGAGAAGTATCCGGACCTCGAAGTACAGCGCGTCGTCGTCGAGGATCGATCGGCCAGACGCCTACTCGCGGAATCCGCGGACACTCAACTGATCGTCGTGGGCAGCCATGGCCGCGGCGGCTTCGCCGGCATGACGCTCGGCTCGGTCAGCCAAGCCGTCCTACACGCCACCGACTGCCCCCTCATCATTGCCCGCCCATAAGACTGACAGAAGGCATCGACATGATCGCTCACCCCGATGAGAATCCACACCAACTCGCATCAGCCGCGGTCGTGGTGGGAACAGACGGGTCGTCAACCAGCGACGCCGCCGTCCGATGGGCCGCGCAAACGGCGGCTCGGAAGCGACGGCGGCTGCTGATCGTGCACGGCCTCGACCTCGCCGGTACCCGCGCGGTCCTGGGAAGCTACGACGCGATGGAACCTTCGGTTACCGCGCCGATGCATGCCCACGGTGAACACATCCTCACCAAGGCCCGCGAACTGGCTCATGACTTCAACCCGGAACTGGCCGTCATCACTGAGCTCTTCGAAGCAAATCCAGCGAAATTGTTGATCGAACTCTCGCAATCCGCCGACCTTGTCGCCCTCGGCGCCACCCCGGGTGTCGGTACTGTCGCTCACCTCGGGTCGACTCTGCTCACGGTGGTCAGCCACGGCCACGGTGCCACGGTCGTCGTGCGTGGCACCGACGCAGGGCAACCGGCTCATCGCGGCGGTCCGGTCGTGGTCGGCGTGGACGGCAGCCCGGTCGGTGAAGCCGCCATCGCCGCGGCGTTCGCGGAGGCATCCGAGCGTGACGCCGAACTCGTCACCGTGCACGCCTGGAGCGATCTGAGCGTCGGCGCGTTCGCCGGAAGCGCCTATCTGGAAATCCCCGTCGTCGACCTCGAGATCGCCGAACACGCGCTGTTGGCAGAGCGACTCGCGGGCTGGCAGGAGAAGTACCCCGATGTCACCGTGACCCGCAAGGTCTCCGTTTTCGGACCGCGCGAGCTGCTGGTCAAATGGTCGGAGTCCGCTCAGCTGATCGTGGTCGGCAGTCGCGGGCGTGGCGGATTCCGTAGCCTGCTGCTGGGGTCGACCAGCAACTGGCTTGTACAGCACGCCGACTGCCCGGTCATGGTCGTCCATTCGAAATAGTGCAAAAGCTCAGCCGTTCAAAAGAATTCCCTTGAAAGATCAACAGGACATGGCCGCCGCATCGGGCGAGTGCTCGCCCCGACATGTCCTGGTGATCATGGGCGACGCCGTGGGGGCTCGGAGGGGCAGGGCGGACGGGGCCAGGATCAACAGGAGGAGGCTGAGGTGTCGGTGGGTGATCGCTGCGCCGTGTCCTGTTCATGACCGGACCGTTTGCATTTCGGGCGGGCCAGGTCGCTGGAATCCGAGAAACTGCGAGGGGTCGGCTGCGGCGAGGGGTGGTGTGCGCGGTCGAATCGACGGCTCGCACCAGCATGGGCGACGCGCGGGCGGCGAGGGGCTCGCCGGGCGACTTGGGGACGAGATTATGTGTCTTAGAACAACTTTGAGTACAAACTTCGACAAGGGACACCGCCGTGTGTTACACCGGTTCTACATATAGTTTGCATCGCTAACGAACTTTGGAGGTAGCGCATGTGCGGTATTGCGGGTTGGGTCTCCTTCGATTCAGATCTCACACAGAACCATTCGACCCTCGACGCCATGACAGCGACGATGGCGTGTCGCGGCCCGGACGGCTCGGGCACATTCGTCCGCACCCATGCCGGTCTCGGCCATCGGCGCCTGGCCATCATCGACCTCCCCGGTGGCACCCAGCCGATGAGTGTCGACACACCGAACGGCGACATCGGCATCGTGTACAGCGGTGAGACCTACAACTTCACCGAACTGCGTACTCAACTGATCGGACTCGGACACCAGTTCCGCACCGACAGCGACACCGAGGTCGTACTGCACGGCTATCTGCAATGGGGTGACGCCGTCGTCGACCATCTCAATGGCATGTACGCGTTCGCGATCTGGGACCAGCGCGACGAAAAGCTGGTGATGATCCGAGATCGCATGGGGATCAAGCCGTTCTACTACTACCCCACCCGAGATGGTGTGCTGTTCGGCTCCGAGCCGAAGGCGATACTGGCGAACCCATTGGCCCGCAAAGTGGTGGACACCAACGGAATACGCGAACTGTTCGCGATGACGAAGGAGCCCGGCTGGTCGTTATGGAAGGACATGCACGAGGTACTGCCCGGCACGATCGTCACCGTCGACCGGAGCGGGCTGCGTACACGCACGTACTGGAAACTGAACGCGGTGGCGCACACCGACAACCGTGACGACAGCGTCGCCCATGTGCGCGAACTGATGACCGATACCGTTGAGCGCCAGTTGATCTCGGACGTCCCGCGCTGTGTGCTCTTGTCCGGCGGTCTCGATTCGAGCGCCATCACCGGCCTCGCCGCTGCCCGGCTGGCCCGTGACGGCGAGCAGTTGCGCACCTTCTCTGTCGATTTTCTGCACCAGGAGCAGAGCTTCCAGCCGGACGAGATGCGCGACACCCCGGATTCGCCGTACGTGCGCGAGGTCGCCGAACTGGTGCGGTCCGCGCACCATGACGTCGTCCTCAACCCCGGCGATCTGACCGATCCCGAGGTGCGTCGCGCGATGATCACCGCACGCGACATCCCTGCCGGACTCGGCGACATGGATTCCTCGCTCTACCTGTTGTTCAAGGCGATTCGCGCACAATCGACGGTCGCGTTGTCCGGCGAGTCGGCCGACGAAGTATTCGGCGGGTACCGCTGGTTCCACGACGAGGCGGCGGTGAACGCGAACACCTTCCCCTGGCTCGCATTCCAGAACTCGGTAGTCGGGAATGACCGTTTCAACGTATTCAACCGAGACCTGTTGCAGCGCTTGCAGGTCGACAATTACATCGGTGATCAGTACGCGACCGCGGTCGCCGAAGTCGAGCACCTCAATGGCGAGTCGGACAACGAACGCCGCATGCGCACGATCTGCCACCTGCACCTGACCCGGGTCGTCCGCATGCTGCTCGACCGCAAGGATCGCGCGTCGATGGCGGTAGGTCTCGAGGTTCGCGTTCCGTTCTGCGATCATCGTCTGGTCGAGTACGTGTACAACACACCGTGGTCGCTGAAGACGTTCGACGGCAGGGAGAAGAGCCTGCTGCGGCACGCGACCAAGCACGTGCTCCCGCAATCGGTAGCCCAGCGGGTGAAGAGCCCCTACCCCTCGACGCAGGATCCCGGTTACGCCACCGGACTCGCCCAGCAGGCCAAGGAGATCCTGGCCGAGCCGGATAACCCGGTGTTCGCACTGGTGGACCGCAAATGGGTACAGGACGCCGTCGCAGGCGATCCAGCGCAAATCACCAGCAACATCCGGACCGGCCTGGACCGGGTACTCGACCTGCACCACTGGCTCGACATCTACTCCCCTGAGCTCCAACTCGACTGAGCCGGAGCTCGCGGCCGAAGTCGAATAGTGCTGGCGGCTCCTGCCTCACGGGGGCTATCCGAGTGAGTGTTCAATGGCTTCGCCGCGATGGATCCGCTTGCCCGCGAGTTGCGCCAGCACTTCGGCCGGGTCGCGATGGGTACACTTGCCACTTTCCGAGGCGGGTTGGAAGCTGCCGAAGCGGGCGACCACCGCGCCGTAGGTGCGTCGCACCCGCCGTGTGCGAATTGTCGGGGTTGGGAACAGTCGCTCCCTGTCCCAACCTGCGATGATCTCCAGCATGAATGGTGAGGCGATACGCACGCCCAGCCCCGATCGGTCCAGCACACGCACGCGCAATCCGCGCGGGCAAGGTGAACGTCTACGGGGCGAGATTCTGGCCGCCGCCAGCAGGCTGCTTTCCGAACTGGGCGGCGAGCAAGCGGTCACAATCCGTGGAGTGGCTCGCGCGGCCGGGATCGCCCCGGCCAGCATCTACGAGCACTTTGCCGACAAGGCCGCACTGGTGGACGGTTTGGTCGAATACGACTATCACCGATTAACGCAGGCACTGACGGCAGCGGGAGTGTCCGGCGACCCGAGGCAGGCACTCACCGACCAGATGCACGCCTACTGCCGGTTCGCCCTGGAGAATCCCGGCCACTACCGCCTGTTACTCACCAGACGTAAGTCTGTGCAGGGCAACGCTTCACTCAGTCCGGCCCTGGCGCTCGTCGCGGGCACCTTCGAGCGTTGCGCGAAAACTGGCTATCCACTGCGCATGTCGGCCGAACGAGCTGCGGTCATGGTCTTCGTCGGCGTGCACGGGCGAGTGGCGCTGTTCCATTCCGACGATGCCGAAACCGACACTGCCGCAGCGCTCTTGTTCGCCGACGAACTCAGCGGTCTCATGTTCCTTTCCCCTGACGATTACTGAGTCGCGCCGTACTATTGGTAGGTAACCGAACAATCGTTCGGCCAGGTTTATCGCGCTTGGAGACTCGGTGACCAATACTCTGACGCCCCCGTCCGAAGAACAGACCCCTCCTACCTATCCGATGGCCCGCACCCCTATCTGTCCGTTCAACCCACCGCCCGATCTGGCTCGGCTACGCGAAGATCAGCCCATCAGCCGCGTTCGGATCTGGAATGGCAACCAGGGCTGGCTCATCACGCGCTACAACGACGTGCGGGCGGTGCTGGCCGACCCGCGCTTCAGCGCCGACCCCGATCGATCGGGTTACCTGCCGGTGACCGCGGCGAGCCAGGCACGCCGTCAACGCTCGAAAAGCTTGATCTCCATGGACAATCCGGAGCACGACGTGATGCGGCGCATGCTTACCCGGGACTTCATGATCAAGCGCGTCGAGGCACTGCGGCCTCGAATCCAGCAGATCGTCGACGACCTCATCGACCAGATGCTGGCGGCCGGGCCACCGACCGATCTCGTCTCCGCGTTCGCACTGCCCGTGCCATCGCTGGTGATCTGCGAACTACTCGGCGTGCCCTACGCCGATCACGAATTCTTCCAGCGGTGCAGTCGCGTCCTGATCAACATCCATGCCTCACCAGAGACTTCACTGACGGTCAGTGGAGAACTGCGCACCTACCTGAGCGATCTGGTCCGACGCAAACAGTCCGAGGCCGAGGACACCACCGTGCTCAGCCGACTGGCGAAAAATCAAGTGGCCAACGGCGAACTCACGCTCGACGAAGCCACCGACACGGCGTTGCTGCTGCTGATCGCCGGGCACGAGACCACCGCGAACATGATCGCGCTCGGTACCCTCGCCCTCCTCGAGCACCCGAAACAGCTTGCCGAACTGAGGGATTCGGATGACCCAGCGCTGGTGCGGTCCACCGTGGAGGAGATGCTGCGCTACCTCACCATCGTGCACAGCGGTCGTCGTCGGGTCGCGATGGAGGACGTGGAAGTGGGCGGACAGCTCATCAGAGCGGGCGAGGGAATCATCGTCGCCGGCGAGGCGGCCAACCGTGACGCCGCCGCGTTCCCCGACTCCCCCAACGATCTCGACATCCACCGCGACGCCCGCCATCACGTCGCGTTCGGTTATGGCATTCACCAGTGCCTGGGCCAGCCGTTGGCCCGGGTCGAGCTTCAAGTCGTCTACAACACGCTCTACCGTCGCATACCCACGCTGCGGCTGGCAGGCGACCTGGCCGACGTGCGCTTCAAAGACGACATGATCGTCTACGGCGTACACGAACTAGCTGTGACTTGGTGAGGAGATCAGACATGAAAGTTGTTCTGGACGAGGACAAGTGCATCGGCTCGGGGCAGTGCGTACTGGCGGCACCGGAGGTGTTCGACCAGCGCGACGAAGACGGCATCGCCTTCGTACTGACCGATGAGATCGCCGACGCGGAGCCTGTGCGTCAGGCGGCAAGGGTGTGCCCCGCCCTCGCGATCAAGGTGATGGACGGCTGACGCTCGATTCGACCGCGCCCCGGAGCCGCCGCGCACTCCGAGGCGTGGTGCGGTCGATCTTTTTCACGACCGTCAGCACGATCGCGGAATCTTCGACCGAACATCACCCTGGCCATGCTCGCCCACACCTACCTCGCCGTCACTGTTGCTATCTCCCCAAAAGCATTGGCAGCGGCCTCATTCCACTCACACTCGGCGAAATTCACCGTCTTCTGGCACACCCGAGGCCCAGATGCGGTCGGCGGCATGCAGCGGGGTGAGTATGAACGCGATGAGCAGCCGGCGGATCTCCGGTAATGTGAGAACGATCATGTCCTCATCGAGGTCGCCGGTTCCTCTTTTGCGGCAAGGGTTTTCATGGAAGCGAGCCGGGCCGGGGCGAGCATGGACAAGGTGATGTGGGCATACCAGGCGCGCCATTTGCGGACCTGGTAGTGATCCGGTCCAGCCTCGCCCTTGGCCAGCTGAAATGCTTCCTCCACGTGCCAGCGCGCCCCGGCTGTCCAGGCCAGATCGACCAACCTGGCGCTGGCCGGGCCATAACAGATGTAGTAGGCGATCTCGGTCGGGTCGCCGATCGAGCGCCGCGCCAGCAGCCAGTGCCCGCGCGCGGTCTTCTCTCGTCACCGGCCAGCACGGCCTCGGGGTCGTCGAGGTGGGCGACGACATAGCCGCGCACATCGTCACGGACTCCGTCGACGTCCCAATCGGCGGCCCGCAGCAGCCGCTGCGTCCCGTGCGGAGCGCTCTCACCAGCGCGTTCAGCTAGGGTCCACCCGTTCTTGCGTTCCAGAGCCGCGACCAGCCCCGTCACGTACTCACCCGCTCGTCCCCGCGGCTCAGCGCGGGTGAACCGTCCCCCGATCCTCGACATCAACGAATCCAGCTCCGCCACAGCACGATCCAACACCACGCGACAGGTCTACCAGCAACCGACCAATGAGTGCCGTTGCAGTATCAGGCCAGGGTGACGATCTGGATCAGGTTCCCGCAGGTGTCGTCGAAGACCGCTGTGGTCGCCGGCCCTGCCGTCATCGGCTCCTGCGTAAACGTCACCCCCAGCCCACGCAGCCGCTCGCATTCCGCCTGCACGTCTGCGACCTGGAACGAGGTGGCCGGAATGCCGTCGGCAACCAGGCCTTCCTTGTACGGCTTGACCACGGGGTGTCCGTCCGGCTCGAGCAGCAGTTCTGTACCCTCGGGGTCCTCCGGTGAGACGACCGTCAGCCACCGGGCCTCGCCCAGCGAGATGTCGTGCTTCTTGGTGAAACCGAGCACCTCGGTGTAGAAGTCGAGGGCCTTCTGCTGGTCGTCGACGAAGACACTGGTGATATAGATTTTCACGGTGCTTGTCCTTTCCTGGTGACCGGCCACCGCTCGAAGATGGCGGTCAGCGGGGTGGTGTCGAGGTGGTGGAATTTGTACCGCCCCTGCTTGCGCGTCGTGATCAGCCCGGCCTCCTCCAGCACCGCCAGATGCTGAGATATGGCCTGCCGGGTCAAGCTCAGCTGATGTTGACTCGTCAGGCGCACGCAGATCTCGAACAGAGTCTGACCGTCGCGCGCGGTCAGCTCGTCGAGAATGGTCCGCCGGGTGGGATCGGCGAGGGCTTTGAAGATATCGCCCATAACGCCACGATAGGCAAGTGGATACTTGCCTGTCAAGATCTCAGACCGCTGAGCCGGTTCGGACCTCTGGGACTCGCCGATCAGGTCGAGCGATGGCATCCCAGCCGGTTCGCCTGACCGCTATCTCGGACGTGGGCGAGGCACGATCGAATGCCCTAGGACATTCGAAGGACAAGTGGGCTTGCGCACAGATCCCGTTCAGGCTTCCAGTCTGGCTCGGATGCCGACGAGTCGTTCCTGGAGTTCTGACTCGTCGATGATGCCGCGGACCACTAGGGAGTGAGCCAGTGCGACGAGCTGGTTTTCGGGGTAGGGCAGGCCGGAATAGACGGTTGCCGACAGCGAATCCTCCTCATCGCGTCGTTCCTTGAAGTTGGGGGTGCTCATGGCGCATCCCGCGTGATCGAGCGCGTCGCACATACCGTCCAAGCTTGTCTTCCATGGCGGCGCAGGATTTTCGACACCGTACTTGGCGGCCATGCGCGGCCAAACCTGATTACGTTCCACAATGCTTTTCAGCGGCGCGATATCGACATACTCGGTCGAGACCGAATCATCTGCCGTACTCACTATTGCGAGCTCCCTCAGTCGGCTGGGTGGATGGCTGGACGGGTTGCGGTGATGACATTGCTGGTCACACCCGCCTTGGGCAGTGCGACGCCGATCAAACAATCGCGTGTGACGATTTCGGCCAGCTGATCTTCGTCCCATCCGTCAGTTCCTTCGGGACGAAGGGGCATCACCATGAAACGGTGCTTTTGGTTAGAGTCCTGAACCTGGATGGCGACATCGTTGCTCAGATACAGCCCGAACTCTGCCAGTACCTGACGCGGCCAACGTACCAAGCGCCGTCGATAATTCGGGGTGCGATACCACTCGGGAGAATTGCCCAGTATCGGTCGCGGATAGCATGAGCACAGTGCGCAGACAATCACATTGTGCACTTCGGGCGTGTCCTCGAGGATCTCGAACGCGGTGAAGTCGCTCGGCGTTCCGAAGCCGGTAGGTTCCAGCCAGTCCACTCCGACTTCTTTACTCGCGGCCATCGGATCGATGAGGGCGAGTGTTTTGAAATCAGGATCAAGCCATGCGCGGGCGACCAGATGCGCGGCAGGTGTCGGACCGATATGCTCGGCGAACTCGGTGAAACGGCGATGCTCCTCGGCGCTGAAGATACCCTTTTCGATGCACAGTTCGCGCAGAGCGATCTCCAGAACTTCGAAGTCGGTTATTTCGTCCACCATGGGTGCGACCGTGCGATCGTGTTCGTGGTCGGTCATAGAATCCCTTTCTGGCAAGATGCCAATCAGTGAAATCGACCGGGAGAATGGCCTAGGCCGCTGCTTTCAGCCAGCGTTCTGGGAGCTCGGTTTGCAGGCTGTCGTTCGCAGTTCCCGTGTAGCCGTACCATAATTCGGAAAGGTTGAACCGAACAACGTAGAACCACTCGGGCTTCGCGTCGGGGCGGTCCCACGTTTCATCTTCAGCCGCCGGACTTTCGTAAGCGACCGAAGCAATCTCTCCTGAGGCGCCGCGCACATATTCTGGAGTGCGGGTATACAACAAGGCGGGCATTTCGCGCACCATTACAGGATCTCCGACTTGAAACCTAGGATTTCCCGCTTGGCCGGCAAACACCTGTGGATCACCCTTACCAACTGCACGGATATGATGCTGATTGCGTTTAACATGCGAACCGTCACCTTCGAACTTGGGTTGCGCCGCCAACGTCTTTCCGGCGAGGCCGCCTTCGTACCGGGCCTGGACTTCTACTAACCGTTCGCTCAACTCGCCGAGACCGATGTGGTGTTTCTCGACAAGGACGCGGGCAACAGCCAGCAGCCAGCGACCGTAGTACGGAAGCCCCAAATAGATAGCGCGCCCGACATCGACGTTGCCCATCCGGCGCCGCTCTTCCGAGAGCCAGATTCCGCGCCAGGCGAGCACCTCGCAGATCACATAGGTGTTGTGTTCCCACACCTCGTACTGTTTGTTCTCGTACCTCATCGGCGCGTCCGGCTCGCCGCCGACGTCGTGGACAGTCTTCATGTATGCGCTGAAGCGCTCGTGATCGATGAGATCAGGAGTCGGCGCATTCGGCAGTTCGGGATATGAGGACTCGAGCCGGGCTACCAAATCCAGTTGAGCTGCCCGCTCCGCCGCCGTACTCATGAAAGCTCCCTTCGTCGCGCGGACGAGATGACTACCTGAGGTCTGCTGAGGAGATTCGACGCGAACTGCTGTCCTGTCTGTGCGTGCCAATAGTCGCACTACGCGGTTGGCGAGAAGTAGCGCCAAATCAAACGTTGTGGATCGCACGATCTGCGGGGCAGCAACGCCTCACCAGGTCAAATCTATGCCTCATCGGCGCTGACGTGCAGGTTTCTCAGAAATTGTCCGGCACGAGCTCAGCTCCGCCACCCAGCCGCCTGGACCGCTTCTTCGGGGCAAGGTACTACGGAGGCTCCGACTCCATCGGGGTGACGTTCTCCACCCCTATGGACTGCCGCGGATCGAGGTTCTCCAGCCAGGGGGCTTCCGCGAGGCAACGTTCCGCGGCCCGTGCTGGGAGGCGATCGTGGGTGACTCGAGCATGTGGCTGACATTTTCACGGAGCTGCTTCGCGCACAACGCACCGGAAGCCGAGGTGGCAAGTGGCCGTGTCCTCGGTTTGCCCCTGTCGGGCGGCAGGCCGGTAGCGCAGGCAGTAGCAGGCCGCGCACAAATACGAGCCGCCCTTCACGACGCGGCATGGAAAGCGCTGCGGCGCTGCTGGTTCGGGTGTATCCGCCCGCGGGTTGCGCGGGGCGCAGCAGTCCGACTTGGGGTGCCAGGGGTGGAAGTAGTCGACGGTCCACTCCCATACGTTGCCGGTCATGTCGTAAAGGCCGTAACCGTTGGGCGAAAAGGTGCCGACCGCCGTGGTGCCCGGTGTCCGCGTCTGTCCTCGGCCGGGGTGGAATTGCCAGGGAAACGCGCCGACCCAGATATTGGCCATGCGCCGACCGGTGGGTTCGAACTCGTCCCCCCACGCGTAGACGGCCCCGTCCAGTCCCCCGCGCGCCGCATACTCCCATTCCGCCTCGGTCGGTAGCTGTTTGCCAGCCCAGGCCGCGTACGCCGCAGCGTCCTCGTAGGCGACCTGGGTGACCGGGCGGCGGTCGAGCCCGTCGAGTGTGCTGCCGCGACCGTGCGGGCGACGCCAGCTTGCCCCGGGGACGTACCGCCACCAGCAGCGCCAGTTGTCCAACGGCACCGGTCCACTGGTGGGCCGGAACACCAGTGCACCGGGGAGCAGGTTCCCCGGCTCCGCGTCCGGGTAGTCCTCGGCTGTGGGAATCCGTTCGGCGACCGTGACGTATCCGGTCTGCTTCACGAAGCGTCGGAACGCGGCGTTGGTCACCGGGTGCGGGTCGATCCAGAACGAATCGACCCGCACCCGGTGCACCGGCCGCTCTTCGGGGAAGAAGTCGTCTGATCCCATCGCGAAGCTGCCGCCGGGTATCCGGACCATGCCGCGACGGACATCGGTGCGGATTGCGGTCGCCATGGACGCTCCCTTCAGTCGCGCGAAAAGGCCGCAGCCACCGCCATTTCCAGGTCCTCGTAGGGTTTTCCGCTGACATCCGCGACCACCTGGTGGACGGTTCCCCCGGTGAACGGAAACGGTGACCGGTAGCGCGCGGAAACGGACTGACCGCTGTCATGACCCACGCGGGTCCCTTCTCCCACACCGGAGAAGGTGACGGGCTGGGTCCGCATGTCATCGAGTGAGCCGACCGGGTTCTCATCGATGTACAGGACGGCCGCACCGGTAGGCGTGAAATTGTCAGGGCGGGTTCCGTGACGTTCGTACCGAACCCCGAGGACGTGATCGCCAAGGGGTAGCGGGCGATCGGACACGATGGTCTGTTCTTCCTCACCGAGGAAGTTGTAGATGTAGTACAGGTACCCGTCCTGGACGAACAGGGTGTGCCCACCGAGTCGCCCACCGTGGGCGAACAGCACGCCCTTGGCGTCCGTGCCGGTAATCGTCGTCTCGGCCAGCAATGCGTAGGACCGTCCGTGAATCTCCAGCGCCGCACCCGGTCCCACTTCCGCGGCGCCCGGATAGTAGACGTAGTTGTCCCGCTTACCGGCGTATGTCGGGCGGTAGCGGGTGATCGCGGAGATAATGTCGAGGTCGTTCAGCGGCATTCCGTTGTACTTGTCGGCTTCCGAGAACCACAGCGCCTTCAGCTCATCCAGCTTCTCGGGATGAACCTCGGCGAGGTCGTGGGTCTGGCTGCGGTCCTGCTCGAGATGGAACAGTTCCCAGCGATCCTTGTCGAAATGGCCCCAACCGGACGGGCATGCCGCATGAACGGTGTTGGCGAACCATCCGCGATGCCAGATCCCGCGTGTGCCCAGCATCGAATAGAACTGAGTGTGCTTGCCCGTGTCCGCGCCCGGGTCATCGACCAGCGCCTGGAAACCGACACCTTCCAGGGGACGCTGCACCACATTCTTCACCGTGTCCGGGGGCGTGATGCCGAGCAGTTCGTAAACGGTGGGGGTGATATCGCAGACGTTGAGGTACTGGTGGCGAAGCTCACCGCGGGCCGCCATCCCGGCCGGCCACGACATGAGGCACATGTCGGCGATACCGCCTTCGTGCGAGGCATACCGCTTGTACAGCTTGTATGGCGTATTGAACGCCATCGCCCAGCCGATGCTGTAGTGGTTGTAGGTGGTCGGCGAACCCAGCTCGTCGAGCTTCGCCAAACTGTCATCGATCGTGTCTATGTAGCCGTTGAAGAACTTCATCTCGTTGACGGTGCCGTTCGGGCCGCCCTCGCCGCTGGCCCCGTTGTCCGACAGCGCGACAATGATGGTGTTGTCCAGTTGGCCGCTTTCCTCGAGATAGTCCAGCAGCCGACCGATCTGCGCGTCGGTGTAGGAAACGAAACCGGCGAAGACCTCCGCCTGACGACAGAACAGCCGCTTCTCGTCTTCCGATAGCGAATCCCACGGTCGCACCGTGTCCTGTGTCGGCCATGGCTTACCTTCCGCACTGGTGACATTCGAGTACGGGTTCACGGGCGAGAGCTCGGTGTTTTCCGGCAGCAGACCCATGCGCTTCTGGTTCTCCAGCACGATCTCGCGATACTTCTCATAGCCCATGTCGAACCGGCCGCGGTACTTGTCGGCCCATTCCTTCGGCACGTGGTGCGGCGCATGCCCGCACCCCGGGCACAGGTACGTGAACCACGGTTTGTCGGGGGCAATCACCTTCGAATCGCGGATGAACTCGATCGACTTGTCGGCCAAATCCTTCGACAGGTGATACCCGTCCTCCGGTGTGTACGGCTGCGAGACCGGGTGATTGTCGTACACGAGATTCGGATACCACTGGTCGGCCTCTCCACCCAGGAAACCGTAGAACCGCTCGAACCCACGCCCCAGCGGCCAATGCCGCTTCGATGCCGCCAGATTCTCCTCCTCCAGTGGAGTCATATGCCATTTGCCGACCGCATACGTGTTCCACCCTCGCTCGCCCAATACCTCTGACAGCAAAGCGGTTTCGGCCGGAATGCGACCACACATACTCGGGAACCCATCGGTGAATTCCTCGATCGTCGCCATGCCGACCGAGGTCGCGTTCCGGCCGGTCATCAAGGCGGCACGGCTGGGTGAACACAGCGCGGTGGTGTGGAACTGCGTGAACCGGACACCGCGATCAGCGATTCGCTTCATGTTCGGCATCTCGACCAGACCGCCGTAGCCGTCCCAGGTGCCGAACCCGATGTCGTCCCACACCAGATACAGCACGTTCGGCGCACCCTGCGGTGCCGTCGGCTCCGCGAAAGGCCCCCAATCGGGAACCGACTCGCGTATGTCGAGCGCAACCTGCCCTTCGAACTTTCTGACCATCATCCACCTCCAGCAAACTAGAGCTGTTCGTTCGCCATCGATCCTGTTGTCCGGGCTCCGGACCTCATGCCGCACACTCGCGCAAACGCCGATCGATGCGGCCGTAGCGCCGGGATGTATAGCCCCCGGCACCGGCGATACAGCGGAGGGTTCGGGTGTTCGAGTCGACGTGCGGTGGCCACGCCCCCCGGGACATAATGTCCGGATCCTCGCTGATCAGTGCCTTTCGTATCCAAAGAGAATACCGACCGGGCGGGATAGATATGAGTAGTTGAAGAAAGGACCCCTGACCGCCCGTGTCGATCTGCTGCCGGCGCGGGCGTTCGGGAGGTCATCGATATCGACTCACTGCCGCGCCCGGTCTACGGCCACCAGAAAAAAGGCGCCCCGACGGACACACCAAAATCGCGGGCAAACAGATTCTGCGCAAAGGACTTTCACCGCTGGCCGCCATGATCAGCATCGACCTCGCGCCACCGATGACATCACCGTCGGCGACGCCATCATCGAGAAAGCGAAGGCGTGGGAAGCAGGCACTCCGCCCCTGCTATTCGAACGATTCCCTGACCTTCGGCTCTCGCGGTCGTGACCGAGGATCTCCGCGACCTCCCGGTCCGCACCCTGCACGATTCCCGCTCCACCGGGGCGACTTACTAGCTTTCCCAAGAGTGGGAACAGTTAAACAAGCAGCGATAATCGATGGAGGAGAACCTTCTTCTCGGTTCCACCGAATCAGGGTTGAAAGGACAGCCGGGCATGGGCGAATCGTTGGAGGTCGACCCGGACCTACTACGGGCGTTGGCACCCGAGCTCACTGCGCTCGCCGACATGGCCGGCAACGAGCTGGCACGGCTGAAGGCCGCACTCGCGGCGGAGGGCCAATGCTGGGGCAACGACGAGCCGGGCCGCATCTTCGGCGAAAGCTATGAACCCGACGCGGAAAAAGGGCTGGCGGGCTATGCGAACCTGGTCGACAACCTGCGCGGCACCAGTGCTGGTGTCACCGACGCCGCCGACGCGTTCCACAGCCAGGACCGGGACATCGCCAGTCAGATCCGCAATCTGGATCTCGATGGCATCCAACCCGATTGGAACACTCCTACCCCGTCATTCAACCAACCGCCGCCCAGCCCGGGACGATCCCCAGCGGCGCCACCCGGTTCCACACCGAATCCCCGGGGCGGCACCCCGGATCCCAGTGGAACCCCGGGCCCTACCCCTCGATTCGAACAGCCACAGTCAGCACCGAACGGCAGTCCGTACGCGCCGAATCAACCGCAGTATCCCGGCTATGGTCCGAACGCCGGACCAGGACTGCCCGACGGGCAGCCGATGGGCGGGCTACCCGGCTCCGTCGCACCGCCGACCCCCAAGGACTCCGCGTCACCCGGCGGCGCATCCGGGTCCGGAAAGTCCGAACGCCCGGCAACTGCCGGGAAACCCTGGGACACACCGTGGTCGGGCTCTGCGCCGGATACACCGTGGCAGCGCAAAGGGGCTTCGGCACCGGCGGCGTCCACCACGGCGGGGGCACCGATATCACCCACCGGGACGGGCACACCGAGCCCACGCAACTCACCCGGCGGTGTTCCTCCCGGGCGCGTCATTCCGCCACAGCCCGGCGGGCCGCCGCCGGGGCCGCCGCCCGCGAAGCACGCGAAGTCCCGTCGAGACAAAAAGACTCGTCGACCACAGACCGTTCCGGTCCAACCGCGACGGGTGCGGACCGACGAGGCGGCCATGGCAGCCGCGCGCGAGCTGGCCGCCAGGCATGGCTTGCGGATCGTCGGGTTCGAGACCGCCGGCATCGCGGAACGCTCGGTGCGGCAGATCGCGGCGGCTATCGACGACATACTCGGGAAGTACCCATTCCTGAAGCTCGGCGGTATCGAGATCACCGAGCTCGGCGACGCGGCGTCCGATGTGAAGTGGAATCGGGAAGTCGGCTGGCTCATTCTCGACAGCGCCCTCGTGGCCGACCCGGCCAAGCTCACCGACATCGTCTCTGCCACAACTCCATCGGGCGTATCGGTACCCGGACCCGATGAACATCTGATCTATTCGACGATCGTCAACGACCTCGGTCGCGTCATAGCGGCGGCTGCGGGTCCCTCGGCACGCGAACGCGCGCAGGCAACATTGATCGCCGAATACCGGCGCATCAGCGGGCCATGGAACCGGACCGACACGCTGGCCGGCATCGTTGCCGGCTACCGGAAATGGCGCGCGCAGCTGAGCGTCCGGTGTTTCTCGGACTCTCGGTTCGAACCCCGCGCGGCATTGGTCGAAGCGTTCACCGAGGTCGAGCTGTGCGGTGACAAGGCCAGTGGACCAGCGAAAGTGCTGCACCGATTGGTCGTCGAGAGCGCGCGAGGGCGTTCGGAAACCAGGTGACAGGGCCACTTCTTCCCGGGATCCCCCCGGGGCTACAGGACATGGTGTTCGGGCACATACCGAACGCGGTGATCGAAGCGATGCGGCGGGCAGCCGACGCCTGGTCGGACTCGGCCAACAAACTCGTCCTGGTTCTGCGGGAACTCGAAGAGTCCGAGGCGCGCGCGCTGCGAGCGGCGACCAACGGGGTTGTCGCCGACGCGCTACGCGAGGACTACAAAAACCTCAAAGCATCCACGCAGCAACTGATCGACCACTGCAACAGCATGGCGAAGCGGCTGTACGAAGGTGCCAACGCATTCGAACTCGAGATGTACATGGTTAAGGGCATCGCGTGCGTATTGGCGGCACAGTTGCTTGTGGATCTGGCGTTCGGCGTCGCCGGTGTCCCGGCGGCGACCGCCCATCGAATTACCGCCGATGCGGGGATGAAGGCTGCGTGGAGCCAGCTGGTTTTCGGAATGCGGCAACTGATGTCGAGGTTCGCGGCAGAAAGTCCGATGCTGGCGATGACGATCAGGGGTGCGACTCGAGGCGCGGTGATCGGCGGCCTGAGCATGGGTGGTGTCCGTGCCGTCGCCGAAAGCATTCAGGTCGCGCACGGCCATCGCGAGGCGGTGGATTGGCACGCAGTCAAGTTGGGGGCCGAGGCCGGCGCGATCGGCGGCGCGGTCGGCGGCGGACTCGGCAGCGTCGTCGCACCTGCGGTGACTGGTTTGGGAGCGAACGCGGCGTCGAAGGCCGCGCAGAATACTTGGCGGGTCGCGGGCGTGATGGCCGCTGGGGTTTCCGGTGGTGCGGCGGGTGGTTTGGCAGCAGGAATGTGGACCGGCGGGAACCTGGCCGACGCGGTGCTGATGGGAATTGGCGGCGGTTTGCTCGGTGGAGTCGGTGCCGGTTTCCGTGCTGTGCGGACCGCAGGTCACAACCCCGCCGCAAGTGCGGGCGATGGCGGCAGCCGAGCAGGGCGGGAGCTCCGACTCAATCAGCGACGCGTGAGCGAACCCGTCACCGAGGCCGATGAGGGACAGGTAGCGCGCCCTGACGGGCTGACCCCGGAGATGATGGCCGCCGGTAAAGAGGCCGAAGCAGCCGTCGCCCACGACCTCACCCCCGAGAACATCGCGAGCATGAAACCGCAACAGGCCCGCGCCGCCAACGAATTCATGAACAATCGCGCCGAGCCGCCCGCCGGAGCACGTCGATTCGAGCCCATAGACAAAGCCACACTCCAGCAAAGGGCCGACGCCGAAGCCCGAGCCGAGCTCGACAAGCTGAACCTCGGCGAAATGAAGCTGCCGCCCAACGCCGAAGGTAGACCACCGGGACCTGGCACTCCACCCGCCATGCTCGGACACGGCAACGTCCACGGTCCGCAAATCGTCAGCCCTCACCCTTCGCCACCCTCGGGCGGCGCCCAGTCTCCGCCAGGAGCGCGCAACGCGACCGACACGGTATTCGCACCCGCCGAAGGCCAGGTGAGCAGGCCGACAGCCGCGCCCGGGCAGGTCATCACACCGGAGGGCGCGGTACGCACCAGCCAGGAAACACCCGGTCCCGGCGCCGGCGCTGACACCCCGACGCATCAACGTCCAGTCGCGGAAGCGACGCCGCAGGAGCCGGGGGTTCGAGTCGAGAACGAAGGCAAGGTTGTAGGCAGCCCAGACGAAGCCGGTGGCGTGTCGACTGCCGACGAGGTCGCTGCTCCTGCCACCGAGCCGGGCACGGCAGCCGAATCAACCAGCACGCACGACAATTCGGTCGCGCAGACCGGACAGGACGCGCCCGGAACCACAGTTGACCGCGCGCACGGGGACTCGCCGCCCGCAGACGATGGCGGCGGCGGGTTCGTGCCCGCACATGAAGCCGGCGCGGGCCAGCGAAACTGCGTCCCGGAAGCGGCGTCCTATATCAAGGAAAAGACCGAGAACGGCGCCATCGACCTGTCGGCAATCGGCGATCGGCCTGCTGGATCCAAGGGGGTCAGCGGTGACCAGGCCGCGCGCGCGCTGCGCGGGGATTGGCTGACCTACAGCTCACCGCAGGCATTGGTCGAGCACGCTCAGCGCACCAATGGGTCGATCTTCGGCGGCGTGCAATTCAAGGATGCCGGTGCGCACGCCTTCGCGGTCGGCAAGAACGCGCAGGGCCATATCGAGGTGCACGAGCAGGTCGGCAACATCGTCCGCAGAATATCCGGCAACGAGGTCGTGGAATGGCGGGTCGACACACAGGGGCGACAGGTCGGCGAGAAAACCACGACGCGCGTGGAAAATGCTGTCGGGCGATGGCTTCGAGATCTCACGTCGCATGTCGAGAGCACACACGGTATCGCCTTCAAAGCCGACGGAACCGCAGTATTGCCGCTCGAGCCTGGGCAGGCGCCGAGAGGGCACGGTCCAAAGGACCTGATGGGGTATCGATCGGATAGCGGAGCAACCGTTCTCGATCGGCCGGTCGACACGCCGGTGCGCAACAAAGGCGCTCCCATTGATCCGGATGCCCAGGCCGCATTCGAGGCCGCGTTCGCCCGTGACCTAGCGAAGCTGTTCGACGAGGGGATCACCGAAGTCGCACCACCGGTGGCGCCGAGTCCCGCACCCGAGGCGAACGGCCAAGGCGCGCGGGCAAACTCGCCGGATGTCGGTGCAGCCGACGCGCCCGCGCCGACGTCGCATTCCGTGCCCGAAGGCAACGACCTTGCGCCACAGCCCGGTCGGCCGACAGCACCCGATGCCACGCCTTCAGCATCACACGGCCCTGTCGTCGACGCGAACAACCCCGCGACCATCCCGAAGGCCACCGACCATCCACTGGCAGGTGTTGCCGCCGAACCGAATAGTCCTGCCGCGCAAGCAGACCCAACGATGACGGGTTCGGATCACGCCCCGCCGAAGCCAAAGCTCGACCACGGTGCCGACCAACCAACCCCGTCGAGTGCAGTTCCGGAGAGCACGCCACCGCAATCGCCACGACCGACCTCCGAAACGATCGGCCCCGCCGCACAAGCGACACCGCAGCACCCGGCCGCCGACACAAATGGCCCCACCGCCACCCCGAAGACTGTTCCCGACCACACACCCGTCCCGCCGGTCCCCGACACACCCAATCCCATCGCGCAGGCGACACCGAGAACCGTTCCTGAGCACACACCCGCACAACAGGCTCACCCGGCCTCGAACGCGACGGATCCCGCGCCCAAGGCGGGCACACCACTGGCAGCCACCAATCAATCTGCCGCGCAGTCGTTTACGCCGATGCCAGTATCCGATCTCGGCCCACCGATAACGAACCGGCCCCAGCTCGGCTCCGAAGCGCTAGAAGCCACGCCCAACCTGCTCGGCGCGATGAACACCCGGCCGGACCTAGACGAGGAGGAGCCCGAGGAGTTCGTCCAGCCTGACCCACTCACCTTCCCAGGCCCCCATCCAGGCAGCGTTCCGAATACCTATGTGCGACCAGTACCGAACTTTCCGGAGACGTTGCCTCAGGATTACACCTTCCCGAAGCCGGATTACGTACCGCTACCAGGCGTTCCGGAACCACCGGAAGACGAACGGCCCGAGGACATCACGCCGCTGATTCCGCACCTGCCCGCGCAATCCCCGGCGAACCTGCCCGCCAAACCGGCCCCCATGATCTCACCGTTCAATGTCCCCGACGAGCTGGAAGAACCGAACAGCCCGGTTTCGCCATGGACCGGGACGAAGCCTCCGCTGGAGGTCACGCCTCCTGCGCACAGCCAAGACCCCCTGCTGTCGCCCCGTTTGCCTGCCACGACAGAAACACCCCTCGAGTCCCCCCGACCCAGCCGCTACGCCACTCCCCCGGACCCGAGAACCCCGGGCGCGCCGGTCCCCCCGATGTCGACCCCGCCCGGTCCCAACCCCGACAGCCGCGGCGAAATCCCCGACATCAGTGGGGTTCCTCGTATCGAAGGGCCACCACCTCTACAACGCACGGCACCAGACAAGGAGGTAAAGAAAGGCCGTCTGTCCCCATCGGTCAGGCTGACCATGGGCGAGGATCCCGATGGCCGCCGGAAGCGTAAACCCAAGAAGCAACCGAAACCGCCGATCGCGCCACCGGACTCGGCAGCGCCTCCCACACCAGCGGTGACTCCCACCGAATCGAAGCCCGCGAAGCAAGAACAACAAAAACACCAAATCCCGGGCCAGCCCCCCGCGGAGCCCGGCGAAGCCGCGCAACCCGACGAATCCGCGAAATCCGGATTCCTGCAATGGATCCGCGGCAAAGCTCCCAGGAACCCACAGCTCGCCGAGCAGTTCCTCGCCTCTGGTCTCTCCTCAGGTTTTGGCAACGCCTGGACCAGCGGCATCAGCGTGGTGCTCGTGCAAGCTGATAATGGTTCGACGGCGATGCTCGGCGGCGTGGCGGCCGCAACCCAAGTGGCCACGCTGGGAGCTAACTTAATAGCCGGACCATTGTCACAGCTCGACAACCGTAAAGTATTGGAAGCGCTATCGGGCGCCGGACTCCTGACCATGCTGGGCAGCGGCGCCTGGGTCCTATTCGATTGGAACGGAGCTGCGTGGGCCATCGCGGGCGCTATGGTTCTCACGGCGGCAACCGATAGTATCGTCGGAACAATCAGCCCCGTCTTCGGCCAACAGGTGGCTAGAAACGACGAAGAAAAAGCAGACGCTACAAACTATTCGCTAATGGAGCGTGCATACGCCAGCGCCGGAGGCAAGGCCGCGGGCCCCTTTATCGTAGGGATCGCCCCGGTAGCCTCATTCGCAGTCAACGGCATTTCTAAATTGGTAAATATAATAGTCCTGCACTATCTGCCCTCGGCACCTCCACTGAAGGCGGATGAAAAAGCCTCTTTCACGGATGGATTCCGCGACATCGTGCATGATCCGTTCTTGCTCGGCCATCTCATAATGAGCGGCCCGGCGATCTTCGCGAACACGCTTGGCGGCGTGCAATTGACGAAAGCATTCGTCGATAACAACTTTTCGGCCGGGGCGATGGGGCTGGTCGTGTCAGGGATCGGCACCGGGCTCATTCTGGCAGGGTTTGTGCCGGATAAGTTTGCCAAAGCCATGAACGTTAAAATAACCTACCCGGTCTCATTGTTATCTTTGGCGGTTTCCATGGCCACGTTGGGGGTATCAAATGATCCGCTGAACCTTTATTTGAGCATGGTTGCAGTCGGTGCGGCCAACATGTTCTCCAACAAAGGATACGCCAGACTACGGAACGCCGTTGTCCCTGCACCAGCCCTCGGCGGTGCGATTACAACACTTAACATAGTCGGCACTATCGGCGGAGTAGCCGCCGGCGTGGCCGCCACACCGATGTTAGCGAACCTGAGCTCGCTAACGATAGGCGCGATAGACGCCTCGATATTCGGTTTGACAGCCATCGCGGCGTCGGTGCTCGGGATCGCGACCCGCAATCACAAACATGAACCACGACCGCGCGTCGATGGATCAACCGAGCACCCCGCAGCCGAACCCCTCCCCCCCGCCGTCATCCGAAACTGCGCCATCCAAGTGGCCCGCGTATTCCGAGCACTCGGCGACGACAGCTCACCCGAACCCGACGACACCGACCCCAAATGGGACGCCGACGACAACTGGAATCCCCTCGAAGCCGTCCTCCGCACCCAGCTCCGAGCACAATCAGGCAACGCGAACGACACCCTCGACACCGCCATCGAAACCGTCCGCAACCGAACAAACGGTATCGATACCCTCGTTGCCGCCGTCGACGGACACACCTACATCATCTGGAACGTCGAAGGCAAAAACGGCGACGACCAAATTTTCATCTACGACAGCGACGCCAATGCCGCGCGGTCCACCAAATCCGCCAACGGAATCACCAAACACCACATCGACTCCCCCATCGACAAACCCGACATCAACACCCCTCACATACGCAACATTGACGGCGATGAGAACGGGCAGAATAAATGGCGGCGGCCCAACTACAGCAAAGGGACCACCCTCTACCTCGCCTACTTCACGAACCAGAACGGCACACCAACTACACTCCCCGAACCACCCCGCACCCGCGCACACAGCCGACACCCCAAAAAACTCCTCAGTCACCCCGCCGGGGACCCCAACAACCACGAATCCACACAGCCGACGGCCACTAACCAGCCGCCGAACCCGCTCCCCATCGCGAATGAGTCGACCACCCAACCTCACCGGGGCGCAGATGCCGAGATCATCGACCACCCGGTCGAGCCGATCGTTGCCCGCCACGAGGGTGAGCATGAGCAAGGCGGCAAGAGCGACCCGCGCGATACGCCGGACGGTCCGTCGGGTTCCAGGTCTGAGGTGCCGACGACGGGACGGCGGTTGATTCATCCACCGGATCCAGCGGCCGGTCCCGTCGAAGAAATATTGGCGCGCACCGAGGTCGGGGCCGAGGCCATGAACGGGCTGTGGAAAGTCGGTGCGGGTATCCAGTTCACGAACGACCCGGGTGCGACCGATTCAATCAACCTGCGGAACATGACCTTCGTCATCCAGACTCACGACCGTAGTCAAGCGGAGCAGGCCAGCACGATCGTGGGGTTCAACGCGCTGGCGGTTGCGGTGAGTGCCGGACAGCTCGAGCTGCAACCGGCCAGAATCCGGGGCACCGACCTCGCCGACTATCTACAGTCACAGCGCCTCGCCAAAGCATTCGTCTTGGGCGCTCGAGCCGAATTCGACCGGGAATGGACCGCACAGGGTTTCGATCCGCCGCGCACCTCATTGGGTGAGAGCCTGGAAAATGCTCTCGACGGGGAGCAGAAAGCCGCATACTTCGCTGCCTATGACGCGGCGGTCGGTGCGGCACGACAACAGGATTCGACCATCGAACCAGCGCTGTTGCGCCGGATCGGACGAGAAGCCGGCGTCATCGAGCTCATGTCGAGCGAGTGGTTCGACGGCGATAGTCGAGAACACAGTCGCGAGTGGGAACGCTGGCAGACCAACGACGCCACCGACGTCGAGTACGTCCCGCCCACGACCGAATCGGCGCGGCAGCTGGAAAGGTTGGTACGCGAGCATAAAGCGGCACAACGTGCTTTGCTCCGGATCAATGAGGAATTCGATCGCCTGCGACAGCGCGTATACGACCACCTCGCTGTCGACCTGCCCCGCGCCTACCAGTTGCTGGAATATGAAGGGCAGAGCGTCGAGGACCGAAAGGCATGGTTCGAACTCAACCTCCTCGCGGACGGGATGGCGCGGCGGGCGGCGGCCGAGGCAGACCTGGCTCGGGTCGAGACGGCGATCACCACAAACATCTGGCACGAGCGGGTCGACGCCGAAGTGGTTGCCTCGGGTGGCCGTTGGATTACCGATCAAGTCGCGATCGTCGACGGCCCGTCACCGCAAATGCTCGTGCTCGACTCCAATGACGTTGCCGCCAATATACAAGCGGCTCTGGATGCCGACCCGAACATTCCGCCCACTATCGAGCTAGGACAATCACCGCCCCACGTCATGGGGTTCTCCGTCCAGGAGTCTGGTGGCGTGGTCGCCAGGGTCCGTACAACGGACCTCGCCGAGGAGTTGGTGGAGGCGATGTGGTCGGAGCCATCGCCGACGTTCCGCCCGGACGCCACATGGGGTGCAGGGCAGCTCGCGAAAGCGGCAGCCACTGCGGTGGACAACGCATGGCGGGAGCTGGACCGCAACGATATCGGCCGCAAGTCACGGGGGATATTGCAGCGGCGTGACGTCGGTATCCAATTCAGCACCGATCCGGCGGCGACCGTTGCTCTGGATACCGCCGGCGGCCGGGTAATTCGAGGCCGTTTCGCCGGTTACGACCCCGTGTCGAACAGCGTTGTCCTGCAATATGGATTGGACCCCGCCGAGCATGCGTCGGAGTTGGTGTGGGCGGCATCGGTGATCGAGCGGCTGCATCCGGCAACAGGGAATTCGCTGGAACGCCTGACGGCGCTACGCGACGACTATGTCAATCAGATGCTGGACGTGCAGGCGCTGGCCCACGCGCGGGCCTTCGAATTCGACCGGCTACGCCTAGACGGACACCACCGTAACCTCGGCCGGGAGAGTCTGCTGTCGCTGGCCTACCACGATGCGTTCACTGCGGCGCGACAGATCGCCGAGCGGGCCTACCACCAAAACCCAACCGCCGTCGCCAACATGATCGGCGCGGCGGCGCGGCGGATCGCCAAGCGGGGCTACCGACAGCATCAAGAAATCGTGGCAACCATGGTGGATGCCGCCGCCCATCAGGCAGGTATCCGTGCAGTGCGCGCCAAGCTGATCGAAGCGGGGCCGCTGGTCGGCGGAGTCGACTACGCGACGCATTACCGGGCGGAATGGGACTCCGCACACGGCTTCGAGCCTGCCGAAGGCGAGGCGCTACCGGTGCGGCCCAAGGAAACGTTGGCGATGTGGGAGAAGCTCACCGACCAATTCGTCATGGAAATCGAAACGTTGCCTATGCTGCGCGAATCGGGCCGGTTCGTGCCGGAAGGCTCCGCCGAAATCGCGTACAACCGGGCCTATGAGAACGCCGCGGGCGGCTCGGGCACCGGCGCGGAGCAAGCCGCTGCCAAGGCCGGCCGCAAGGCGGTGCGCAAATACCTCGGCAACGTCGGATTCGAAGCCGCCGAAATCGCATTCGACGTTGTACGCCACGCCGGCGACAATGTCGGCACCTACCGTCCCTGGCCGGATGACGCTCCCGCCTTACCGGACGCCGACCCCGGTTCCGGGCTACCCACCGATACACCGAAGCCGGCCGCGATGTCCGAGGCCGCGGCGTCCGAGCTCGCGAGCCGCGCGATCGCCGACCTGATGCAAAGAAACCCCGGCGGCACTCTATTGCCCGGTCATGTAGCCGAATTCCCCGACAACTACCTCGAAGGTCCCCACGGTAGGGGCCGCAAACTGCTGGTTGTCGCGGCAACGGAGGGTCGGCACATGGATGCGCTGCTTACGTTGGCGGCCAGCCCGCCCATCGACCCGGAGGCGGACCGGATCGACTTCCCCGAGGTGCTGTGGGGCTCCCAGTACCGGATCGAATATCTGCTGGTCGAGCCCGGCCTCGAAGGTCTGTACGACGTCAGTCCTATCGAGTCGGCAGCCGCAGAGGGACTATACCGGCGGCCTACCGCTGAGGAAGCTCCGCTCGAAATGCTCAGGATCTGGGCTGGTTATCGTCTCGAAACGGACCCAACGAAGCCACGCACCGACCTCGGGTTCGACGACTGGCTCCGTCAACTCGGTCCGGATTGCTTCTTCACCCTCACCGATTCCGCCGGGCTCGAAGATAGACTGGGCGAACTGCGGCCGGACTTCACGGTGCGCGGCTTCAAGACCGTCAAGGCCGATCCGGCGGTGACCGCACCACATCCGGCAGAGGCCGCATACCGGTTGCATATCAGGCAGGTGCCGCTACCGCCGCCCGCCGATGAGGCAGCCAATTCGGTGGAGTCTCGTCGATTTCCGCAGTTCAAGAAGGAGTTCGTCCGCACTTCGACAGCGATCTTCCAGGTCGATCTGAAGGCCGTCGGCAACGCCTGGCAGGTCGCCGCGCCCCTCGGCAACAATCACCCTGCGGATGTGATGGCTCGCCTGTTCCAAGGCATGGCCGACACCCATGTAGAGCGACTGCTGGAACGGCTCCAGGAGAAGTTGGTCGACGGTTCGGCCGATCTCCGCGACCTCAGCCCGCCGAAAAGCCGGCTTCAGCAGTTCACCGATCGACTCACGCGAACCGAAAAGGCCACCCCGGAGTCCTCGGGCAACGACCGAACAGCCAAGCAACTCGGGGGCGGCTCCGCAGGTGGCAGTCAGCCTCCGGGTGTGGAGTCCTTGTTCGGCTTTGATCTGGTAGAGGCGCTGGATCTCCCCGCTCAGAAGAACTCTCGCAGCGCGAAGGCGCAACCATGGTTGGGGTTCATGGTGGACCCGCAGACCGGCGCGGGGTGGGGTGCGCCGTCGAATGACCACGGCCCGAATCGGAACGCCGTGGTCCCCGGCGAACCCGTTACGAACGATGAGCTGGTAATGGGCAACACGCGCTATGCGTCAGTGGCGACACCATCGCCTGCCGAGCCGCAGCAGAATGGTCGCTCCCCTTGGGCACTGCGGGGAGCGCCCAGTCAGAAAGCAGCCCGCAGCCCCGGCCCCACCGGCAAGGCTCAGGATCAAGGCGAGACGCGTGCGTACTCGGCCGTCGACCGCGGCGGTGCACCGCAGGACCCATCCAAGTCGTCGCCATGGCGGCGCCGGGGGCCGGCTCCCACGGAACCGGCTCCGACGAACCGTGCGCCGCTCGAGCAGTCCAAAGTGCCGCCCACGCCTTCGGGCCCGTGGTGGGCCCCGGCTCCGGAAGAGTCGGGCCTTGCTGAGCACGCGCCGAAGCCGACCCACTTGGGGCCACCGGAACTGATGGAGACGATCGAACTACCCCATTCGCTGATGGTTGTCGGACCTGACACGGTGCGCGCCGCCGCACCACAGGCCCCGCGCCCGAGGGGCGCGATGCCGCCAGCGCCCATCGACATCGCGAACGTGACGGACCGTCCGCTGAGCAGAACACCGGACTTGGACCTGTCTGTCGCGCCCGGGTCCGAGCTGAAGAAGCAGAGATCCGGTACGCCGAACCCGTGGATCTTCACCAGGCTCGGCCCGGGGGACGCCAAGCATCCGGCGACGCCTGGTGCAGACCACACGCAACGGGACGCAGCCGAACAAGAACCGGCCGCTGCGGGCTCGGCACCCGAGGGTGATGCGGCCACGGCGGTCGAGCAGGGAGATAGGAGTCCCGCCCTGATCGAGGCCGAGCGACTGTTTGCCGAGGCAGAGCAGGTGCTCGCCGAGGCAGCCGAGCGGTTGGATAGGAATCCGAAGCAAGCCGAGGCGATGCGGGCATATGCCGAGGCAGCGCGGGGTCTTGCCGAAGCGGCCGAGCCTGTACTGGTGAACACTCCGGGCGGCGAATACGCGCTGATGCCGAAGGCCGAACCTGGTGAGCTATCCGGCAGGGCCTGGAGCGAAAGCCCGGAGCGGCATGCCTGGGAGCTCCGCTGGATAGCCGCGCGGAGTGCTCGCATCGGGGCCCTTGCGGCGTTCACCGGGGCCGCGTTGGAAGCGGAAGCGCTGATGGGCCTATCCAATACGTCGGAGGGCCCGCGGCTTATCGTGCAGTACCGGGAACGGTTGCCAGGCAAGCCGGTGCCTATCTGGAAATGGGTGACGATGCGTGCGGGGTCGCCGCAGCAGTCGGGCGGAAGCGACAGCACGAGCCGGGCCACCGTGATCGGTCGCCCTTGCCGCAGTTTGTCCCTCGACGAGATTCTGCAGTCCCTCTACGCCGCGTTGATAGCAGCACGGCCGTTACTCGACCTCGACCATAAGCTGATGGGGCCGCCGATGATCACGCTCGCAGAGCGTGATGTCTGGGCCACGATCCCACGAGACGGGGAATTCGGTCTGCACTTCCCGCTCTGCCGGCTGCAAACGAATCTGACGCCGCCATACATGCGCTCGCGACTCTATTCTGACCTGGCTCTCGACATTAATGGCTCCGAGCGGGGCTACGAGTACTTGATGACCGACGTCGCCGAGCGTTACCTGTCCAACCACGCTTACGAACTGCTCGAGGCTTACGACGCCGGTCCGCAGACCGGAGAGAATCGCATAGGTCGATGGTTCACGTCGGTAGTTGCGCAAATGATGACCGCACCGTCCGATGCCGCCCCCGCACTGCTCCATCACGCCTTGCAAGAGCAGGTGCTTCTCGACGTCGACACGTTGTCGCCTGAAGACCAAATGGTCCAGCGATTCGCCTCGATAGTGCACGAATTGATGGATGGGCACTACGACATCGGCAGCTACCTGCGGCACCGGAGACTGCCAGAGGCACAAGCGTTCATCGACGATGTCCGGGCTGCTGTGAGTAAGCGCCACCCTCCCGGCGCTGTGGAGCAGGTGCCGGTCATCTGGACGCTGATCCAACCGTCGTCGGCGGACACAGCGACGAATCGTCCGGGTGAACCTGCTCCCTCGGCACCGGAGAGTGCGGCCGATATCGAGTCCGGAAAGTAATGGCGTCAAGGGCAATCCAGATGCGGGATCGCCGGCCACTGGCGACCAACTGCCGCACGGCTCGTCGCCACCCATCTGCTGATACCGCTGCACCATCGATCTCAAGCTTCGGGCCTTGACCTCGTCAGCCCACTGCGACGACGACGTCAACAGATCGTTGTCGAACTCGGCGACGACGCTCGGAGGCTTGTCTGCCTGCTCCAAATGCGAAGTTCATCACGATCCTTCAGGCTCATTCGGCCCATCCGCGGAGCAGTGCGTGCAATTCATCCCGTGAAATGTCAGGCCAATCGGAATTTCGAGAAAATCGCTTGTGGTACCAGTCGACCCAGTTCTCGAAGCGGCTTGGGTCCGCGGCAACGCTACGCGGCATTGTCTCAGCGCACATCACTGCTCCTCTCCAGTCTTCGATACGGCGGTACATGCTAAGGGATGCTTCGGTATCAACGGCAGGATTCACAGGCGACGTCCGCTCGATCCACATCTCAATGGCCCGAGCACGGGTCGCCTCATCCGGCCATGTCACACGCTCGAGGAAGAACGCTGCGTTATAGAGCGGATCACTGGGTCCGGCAGTTTCCCAATCAAAAATCCACAATTTCCCTTGGTCATCGAGTCGAAGGTTTTGCGGATAAAGGTCGTTGTGGGCAAAGACAACCGGTTCGCCCGAACGACTATGGTCCGGCTGAACATAGTCCGATAACGGCCCGATCCCGAGTTCTTCGAGCCTCGACAGCTGATCCTGCGGCAGATTGTGGTACGCGTCGTCGGCATGCTGGATCATCTGCTGCTGCCACCCTGGAATGTCCAGTTCCATTCCTTCTGGTAAGGGGTGCGAGGACATCGACTGCACTTGATCCAAAAGATCAGGTAACCAATTCATCAGCTCGGGATCATCGAACGCCCGCGTTTCACCGGGAATATACTGCATGATTGTAAACTCCCTGCCAGTAGACGGGTCCACGCCAGCGTAGAGGATCTTAGGTGTTCGCACGTCGCACTCACGTGCGTATTCTATGGCCGTGTTCTCAGGCATCCATTTCTTCAAGAAAGTCACGGTCGGTTGTTCTTTTTTGAATCTGACCACAGCTGGGCCTGAGCTCGTGTCGACCAGATTCACCCTATTGCCGGTCCCAGCGAAATCCGGTTCCCGATCCCGGGCCTGCTCATACAACTCTTGGGCCTCTTCCGGAGATAATTCGAATCGGTGGCGACCGTTTCGATGCATCTGGTCATCGATGGATGAGTCCAGAAATCCGTCCTCGGCGGCGGGATCACGGTCCGTGTGTGCAGCCGGACCAATCTTGTCGAGCTTGCGTGCGAGCTGCTCGTCTTCGTGTGTGGCCCGCCCGAGGCCGTCCCGTACCCCGTGCGAGAATTCGTGGCGTGTTTCGGCGATTTCCGGGCCGGCTTTGTCAACAATCGCGGCGGTGATGCGTTTGACTGCCTGCAGCATTTTCGCGATGATCTCGTCACCGCCCGACCCGCCCATCGAGGTTTCCTGTCGCTGTGATCGGGCTGTCAGGCAGCGAGGTCAACGGTGGTGAAGTCGCCCTCGGTGAGCGTCGGGCCGAACGGGTCGGGTTGGTGGGTGAGTTCGTCGGTAGCGGCGGCGCCGAACCGGCTGATGTGGGCGCGTAGGTCAGGCGAGAGCGCGGCGAGCTGGTCGGCGGTGATGGTCCAGCCGACGAGCAGGAGAAGCTGGTCAAGTTCAACACCCTGCCGGCCACCCTGGTGATTTTCCACAACGTCCTCGACATCACCGACGTCGTCCGCGCCCTTGGCCTCCCTCATCGACGTCTCGCCTGACATCACCACCGCGAAACCGTACCGGAAACCTATTCAGCACACGGATTTCGGCCCACACCCCGGCGGTGTCCAGTGGAACGACTCGTGGAACGAGGGGCAATCGAATCAGCCCAGGGGGAGCTGTGGTTCACCTGCCTGCCAAATAGACTTTGTGGAAGTATGCGGCTTTCTGAGTTGCCGGGCAGCAGGCGATGCGCCATTCCGGCATCAGGATGAGGAGAACCATGGCAGACGAAGCGGGCGGGCTGACCGCCGAACACCCCATCGCCCGCGCACTCGCGGAACACGGGCCTGCGGGGTGGCAGCGAGCGGATGCGGTCTTCGCGGTCACCGTGGCGGGGGAAATCGCCAGCGTTGTGTATTCCGATGGTGCGCAGGCAGTTCCGATGAATACGCCGGAGTCGATGCTCGATCTCGTCCGGGAACTGCGGGTGGCCGCGGCGACGACCGATTCGGGACCGTGGTGGCGCATGTCGGTCGTGTTGTCCAGCTCCGGGGCCATAGAGATCGACTACGACTACGGCGACGACCCGTTCCCGCCCGGGCAGATGTTCACTCCGGAGGCGTATCGCGCGGACCTCGAGGCGTATCCGCGCGGCAAGGTGCCGGTGTGGCTGGCCGCTTATATCGGCCACGGGGATCGGCAATCGCGCTCTCCGCAAGAGGCCGCGGCCCAGGCTCGGGCCGATCGGACCGACCAGGTATGGGCGGTGTTGGCGGAGAACGAGTTTCCGCCGTTCCCGGTGATGTGGGCGCGGTGGGCGACGATCTCGGCGGCATTTGTTGCGGCCGGGTCGGATTGGGGGCCGCGGATGCTGCCGTGGAGCGGCAAGTTCGAGGGGTCCAAGCGGGGTGGGTCGACGTTGCATGCACTGCCCGCGGGGCGGGCCGTGTTGTCGGGTGGGGTGTGGAATGCGCCCACGTTGGATGCCGTGTACAACGGTGGCGCGCCGATGCCGAAACTCTATGCGGGGGCGCCGGATTGGGTGGCCGACTCCGTTCTGGATCCGCGAGCGGCATCGGGGTTGCTGTCGTTCTGCTACTGGTGGGAGGCGGGGCGGTGGTATCGGGGGCAGTCCCCCGGTGCCAGTGATTGCGCTGCGGCGGTGCCTGCTGTGTGGACGGGTGATACCGCGGCAGGGATCCTCGCGAGGCTGGTCACCGACGTTTCGGGCGACGATATGTCGGAGGCGATCGCGGCGCTGTTGGCTGCCGCCGAGATGGGCTCGGTGACGCGTGCGACGCTGGTCGATGTGTTCGGCGATGACGGGCGCTTCGATATCGACGGTGCGCTCTACCAGTATTCATCGGCGGGGCTGGTATCGACGTCGCCGGAGCCGATGCCGGCGGCAGCGGCGATCGCTCGAGTGCGGGACTACATCACCGGACGCGGGCTGGATACTTCGGGATATCCGTTGTCCCAGTTGGTTGCCAACCGGTTCGAGGTCGGGTGGATGGTGTATGTGCCGGTGACCGAGGGGGAAATCGCCATCGGCAGAGCGATCTTCTACATCGGTGACGATGGGGTGCTCGAGCCCTCGTCGTCGTCCATCGCTCCCGGGATTTACATCGCCGACTTCAGGCAGCGGTTCGCCGAACGCCATGGTTCGGTAGCCGGATCAGGTTCGAAGGAGTAGTTACCGATGGAGCAATGGGAGCGCGATGGGTTGCGCTCGGCCAACTTCGGGATGCGCAACCAGGTCGAATTCATCCTGGACGCGCTTGCGGAGCAGCGTGCGCAAGTGACCGAGGTGTATGAGCAGCTGGCCACGGTGCGGGCTACGGCGAGTTCGGCCGACGGTTTGGTCACCGTCACCGTGGACGGCGCCGGTGTCCTCACCGATGTCCAGTTCGCCCAGGAGGCGTTTCGCAGTACTCCGGAGAAGCTGGGCCGAGCTGTCACCGAGGCGGGACAGAACGCGGCGCGGCTGGCAAACGAGCAGAACCAGACGATCACCGCCCCGATCACCGCGGGAGCCGATGCGATGCCGGACCTGCCCGACCTGGTGCCGGGCGCGCCCAGCCTGCGGGAAGTGCGTGCACCCTGGCGGCGCGAACCCGAGGTACCGGGCTCATAAGAGCCAGCGCCGAAACCACCGCTGAACCCACAGTCCCGACAGACGCGCTATGTGGGAATCCAGGCCATCAGGTGTGTGGTTGTCAGTAAGGGGTGGTGTTGTCGGGTACCAGCTGGTTCGGGCTGGTGGGTAGGAAGTTCGATGGGTGTCAGCGATAACAACGAGGATGCGGTGGAGGGCAATGCTGGAGTGAGTTCCGATAGGGCTGCTGAAGGGAGTGCCATCATGCGGAAGAGACTGACCTATATGACGACGGTGTCGGGGACGGGCAAGGCACCGGTAGCGAATAGAGGCAGGTGGACTCATCATGTCGACTGATACTCGTGAAGATCGGCTCGAGCGTCGCATCGCCGATTTGTACGCCGAGGACCAGCAGTTCACCGACGCCAGGCCCAGCGAGGCGGTGATCGCGGCGATGGAGCAACCCGGACTGCGATTACCGCAGCTCTTGCGCACGGCGGTCGAAGGCTACGCGGACCGGCCCGCGCTCGGTAAACGCGCCGTTCAGTTCGTCGAAGACCCGCAGACGGGCCGCACCTCCCTCGAGCTGCTGCCCAGGTTCGACACCATCACATACCACGAGGTGTGGGACCGGGCAGGCGCGATCGCGAGCGCCCTGACCGATGACCAGGAGCACTCGGTGCGGCCCGGCGACCGCGTCTGCGTGCTGGGCTTCACCAGCGTCGACTACACGACCGTCGACCTGGCGTTGATCCGGGCGGGCGCGGTGTCCGTTCCGCTACAGACCAGCGCACCGGTCACCCAACTGCAGCCCATCGTCGCCGAGACCGAGCCCCGCATGATCGCTTCGAGCGTCGACTATCTCGCAGACGCCGTCGAACTGGTGCTGACCAGCCACACGCCCGTCCGGCTGGTCGTGTTCGACTACCACCCGGAGGTGGACGACCAGAGCGAGGCGCTCGAAGCCGCTCGGGCGCGCTCGAGGGAAGCGGGCAGCTCGGTGGCTGTGGAACCGCTGGCCGATGTGCTCGAACGCGGGAGGCAGCTACCACCCGCACCGTTGTTCATTTCCGACGACGATGACGACCCGTTGACAATGCTGATCTACACCTCCGGCAGCACCGGTGCGCCCAAGGGCGCCATGTACCCCCAGCGGCTGGTCGGCAACTTCTGGCGCAGGTCGACCAGAGTGGCGTGGGGCCAGCAGAGCGCTGAGCCGTCGATCACGCTCAACTTCATGCCGATGAGCCACGTCATGGGCCGGATGATCCTGTACGGGACACTCGGCAACGGCGGCACCGCCTATTTCGCGGCCAAGAGCGATCTCTCATCACTATTGGAAGACCTCGCGCTGGTGCGGCCCACCCAGTTGAGCTTCGTGCCGAGGATCTGGGACATGCTGTTCCAGGAGTTCCAGAGCGAACTGGACCGGAAGTCTTCCGCCGGCACTGATCGGGCCACACTCGAAGCGGAGGTGGCGGCCCAGCAGCGGCAGCAGATTCTCGGCGGGCGGTACGTCTCGGCGATGACCGGCTCCGCGCCGATGTCCGCCGAGATGAAGTCGTTCGTCGAGACCTACCTCGACCTACATCTGGTGGACGGCTACGGCTCGACCGAGGCCGGTGCCCTGTTCGTGGATGGACAGGTACGGCGCCCACCGGTGATCGACTACAAACTGGCCGATGTCCCCGATCTCGGCTACTTCCACACCGATCGGCCCCATCCCAGAGGCGAGCTCCTCGTCGACTCGAACGACCTGTTCCCCGGCTACTACAAACGGCCGGAGGTCACCGCCGAGGTATTCGACGCGGACGGCTACTACCGCACCGGAGACATCGTCGCCGAGGTCGGTCCCGATCAGCTCGTGTACCTCGACCGCCGCAACAACGTGCTGAAGCTCTCGCAGGGTGAGTTCGTCACGGTCTCGAAGTTGGAGGCGGTGTTCGACAGTAGCCCGCTGATCCGGCAGACCTATGTCTACGGCAACAGCGCACGCTCTTACCTGCTGGCGGTCGTCGTGCCCACCGCGGACGCGCTGTCGCGTACCAGCGGCGATATCGAATCATTGCGGCCACTCATCAGCGACTCGCTGCAAGAGGTCGCGAGAACAGCCGAACTGCAGTCCTATGAGGTACCTCGCGGCTTCCTCATCGAGACAACGCCGTTCACGCTCGAGAACGGCCTGCTCACCGGCATTCGCAAACTGGCGCGGCCCAAGCTCAAAGAGCGTTATGGCGAGCGTCTGGAACGGCTCTACACCGAGCTGGCCGAAGGTCGGGCTGACGAGTTGCGGGAACTGCGGCGCAGCGGTGCGGACCGGCCGGTACTGGAGACGATCAGCCGGACCGCGGGCGCACTGCTAGGCGCTTCGACCGTTGATCTGCGGCCCGACGCGCACTTCGCCGACCTGGGTGGAGACTCCTTGTCCGCGTTGTCATTCGCCAACCTGCTGCACGAGATCTTCGACATCGATGTGCCGGTGGGCGTCATCGTGAGCCCGGCGACTGATCTGCAATTCCTCGCCGACTACATCGAGACAGAGCGGACGTCCGACCTGAAACGACCCACCTTCGTGAGGGTGCACGGCAACGATGCCACTGAGGTGCACGCACGTGATCTCACGCTGGACAAGTTCATCGACGCCGAGACGCTGGCCGCCGCCCCCACGCTGCCACGCCCGAGCGGCGAGGTGCGGACTGTGCTGTTGACCGGCGCGAGCGGCTTCCTCGGCCGGTACCTGGCTCTGCGATGGCTGGAACGGTTGTCCTTCGTCGGCGGCAAGCTGATTTGTCTGGTGCGGGCGAAGGACGACACGGCGGCCCGTGACCGCCTGGACAAGACCTTCGACAGCGGCGATCCGAAGCTGTTGCGGCACTACCGGGAATTGGCCGCCGACCATCTGGAGGTCATCGCGGGCGACAAGAGCGAACCAGACCTCGGTCTCGATCAACAGGCATGGCAGCGGTTGGCCGACACGGTCGATCTGATCGTCGATCCCGCGGCGCTGGTCAACCACGTCCTGCCATATAGCCAACTGTTCGGCCCCAACGTGCTGGGCACCGCCGAGCTGATCCGCATCGCACTCACCACGAAGCTGAAGCCGTTCACGTATGTATCGACCATCGGCGTGGGCGACCAGATCGAACCAGCGGCTTATACCGAGGACGCCGACATCCGCGTCATCAGCCCGACACGCAAGGTCGACGACAGCTACGCCAACGGCTACTCCAACAGCAAGTGGGCCGGGGAGGTGCTGCTACGGGAAGCCAACGATCTGTGCGGACTGCCGGTGGCGGTCTTCCGCTGCGACATGATCCTCGCGGGCACCGAGTACGCGGGACAGCTCAACCTCCCGGACATGTTCACCCGGATGATGTTGAGCCTCATGACCACCGGCATCGCGCCTGGGTCGTTCTATGAGACCGCCCCGGACGGCAATCGACAGCGTGCACACTACGACGGACTGCCGGTTGATTTCATCGCCGAGGCGATCACCACGCTCGGCGAACAGGTGGTGGACCGGTACGAGACCTACCACGTGATGAACCCTTATGACGACGGTATCGGGCTCGACGAATACGTCGACTGGCTGATCGACGCCGGCTACTCGATCCAGCGCATCCCCGACTACAGCGCCTGGTTGGGGCGGTTCGAGACAGCCATGCGCACGTTGCCGGAACGCCAGCGTCAGCACTCGCTACTGCCGCTATTGCACAACTATCAACGACCCGAAAAGCCGATCCGCGGGTCTGTCGCACCCACCGAGCGATTCCGTTCCGCGGTGCAGCGAGTGAAGATCGGTGCGGACAAAGACATCCCCCACATCTCGCCGCCGATCATCGTCAAATACGTCACCAACCTGCAGTTGCTCGAACTGCTCTGAGCTCGAGATTCGACCTCGGGGCTGGACGTCGTTGCGGGCGGGGCCTTGCGCACCGGCACGACGCCCACCCCGCGTGAGGTCACCGCTCGCCGGACTCGGCGTTGAACGCGGCCGCCCGCGCCATCTGCACGGGCCGACGGCGCAGGATCGCCCACGCCACGCCGAGGATCGCAAACCAGACCGGGGTGATGAGCAGCGCGTGCAGGGTGTCCGTCTTCTGGGTGAACGCCCAGATCAGGAAGCCGAAGAAGGCCAACACCACATAGCACATCGGCACGCCGCCTGGCATCTTGAAGGCGGACGCCTCGTGCAGGTGCGGGCGGCGCCGGCGATAGACGATGTAGCTGACCAGGATGATCGACCACACGAATATGAAGCACAGCGACGAGATCGTCGTCACGAGCGTGAACGCCTCGACGATCGAGTCGCCCACCACCACCATCACCACACCGGCGAGCAGGAACACCCCCGACAGATATAGCGCGTTCGCCGGCACCCGCCGAGAGGTCAGCCTGCCGAACGCGGCCGGCGCATCGCCCTCCTGGGCCAGGCCGTACACCATCCGGGAGGTCGAGTAGATGCCCGAGTTCGCCGACGACGACGCCGAGGTGAGCACCACGAAGTTGATCACCGACGCGGCGATCCCGAGGCCGGCGAGGGCGAACATCGCCACGAACGGGCTGCGATCGGCAACGATCTCGCGCCACGGGGTGACCGACATGATCACGGCGAGCGCGACCACGTAGAACAGCATCACCCGGACCGGGATCGAGTTGATCGCCTTGGGGAGGTTCTTCTCGGGGTCCTTGGCCTCGGCCGCGGTGGTGCCGACGAGTTCGATACCGACGAACGCGAACGTCGCGATCTGGAATCCGGCGACGAAGCCCATGATCCCGGTCGGGAACATCCCACCGTCGTTCCACATGTTCGCGAACGAGGCCTCCGCACCGCCCGGCGCCGTGAAGTGGGTGAAGACCATCGCGAGCCCGACCACGATCAGCCCGACGATCGCGACGATCTTGATCAGCGCGAACCAGAACTCGGTCTCGCCGAACGCCTTGACCGTCGGCAGGTTCAGCCCGATCAGCAGCGTGACCGCCGCCAGCGCCGGGATCCACAACGGCAGCGAACCCCACCAATAGGACACATAGCCTGCGATTGCGACGACGTCGGCGATCCCGGTGACGATCCAGCAGAACCAGTATGTCCACCCCGTGAAGAAACCCGCCCATGGCCCTAGCAGGTCCGCCGCGAAATCGGAGAACGACTTGTATGAGCTGTTCGACAGCAGCAGCTCGCCCATCGCCCGCATGAGGAAGAACAGCATCGTGCCGATGATCATGTAGACGAAGATCACCGACGGACCGGCCAGGGAAATGGTCTTACCGGAGCCCATGAACAGGCCCGTGCCGATCGCGCCGCCGATCGCGATCAGCTGGATGTGCCGGTTCGACAGCTGCCGGGACAACCCCGGCTCGTGCAGCTCGGCGGATCCTGCTGCTGTGGTGGTCGGCGCGGGAGACGCGACGATGGGCTCGATATTGTCGGGCACGGGTGCTCCTTGGGGGTGGGATCGCACGGCGGTTGCCTGGGCGCGTGATAGCACGCCGATGCCAAGGATGGGACCGAAGCCGTTGTGGGACAGCCCGATCGAGATCGATGAGGTCGCGCGAGGAGGGCGGTATCGAATTTTCGAGAGTGCGAGGATCGCGCGGTGGTTCCGAGGACGGATTTGATCAGCTGCGAATCGCAGGCTTGGTCCTACACGCGCGATGTTGGTGGTAGATGGGGCGGTACTCCTCCGATTGGCCGACGCTATTCAGTGGCGCCGCGGTGAGTGGATCTTTCCGCTCTGTCATGGACCTGAGAGATTCCCGGGAGGAGTTGCTCCTTCGGCGCCCACCACAGCCCCCTGGCCGTTTCCGGGAAGGTGTGCTGATCTGGCTGGACTCTCTCGCCGCGACTGAACGGCATCTGGAATTGTCCACAGCACCCCAACCGCCCGCCGGCGTGCCGCGCATCACACTGTAGAGGCAAGGGGGACGGGATGCAACACGGGCTCGACAACGAACTTCCTCACGTCCGGCGACGGGGAACATCGCGGACTCCAACGCCGCGTCGCAGCTCAGTGCTGCTGCGAGGTTGTATCCCGCCTGGATTCGACGGGTCGGCGCCGGGGGCGCGGGTGCTCGAGCGCGGCAAGGGCGTTGTTGGGGATGCGCGCGTCGTGCAAGAGCTGGTCGAGAAGGATCCGGTCGATGTCGTCAAGGGGGTCGCTCGCCGAACATCGTTCATTCGGATGACCCCAGAGGCCGCGGCAGTCGAATCATCGTTATCCATTATGGCGAATCATAGAATTATGTTCCCAAATATTGGCAAACGCTCGACGTTTCTTCAGGATTATTTCATGCCGGTCGAACTTATCGACCAACCGCCCTGATCAGCCCAGCACCATCGCGGTGCTGGGGGCCCTTAAAACCAAAGGAGCATGACGTGAGAGTCGGGATCCCCCGCGAGATCAAGAACCATGAGTACCGAGTCGCCATTACCCCCGCCGGTGTGCACGAACTGGTCGGGCGCGGCCACAAAGTGGCCATCGAGACCGGCGCTGGCCTCGGATCCTCCTTCTCCGACGAGGACTTCACGGCCTCAGGTGCCCAGGTCCTCTCGACCGCAGACCAGGTCTGGGAGACCAGCGACCTGCTACTCAAGGTCAAAGAGCCCATCCCCGAGGAGTACTCCCGCCTACGCCGGGATCAGGTGCTGTTCACCTACCTGCATCTGGCCGCCTCGAAAGACTGCACCGACGCACTCCTCACGTCCGGGACCACCTCGATCGCATACGAGACGGTCCTCGGTAGCGACGGCTCGCTTCCGCTGCTCGCCCCGATGAGCGAGGTCGCCGGCCGCCTCGCCTCGCAGGCCGGCGCCTACAACCTGATGCGCCATGGAGGGGGCCGCGGCGTCCTCATGGGCGGCGTACCCGGCGTACGACCGGCGAAGGTCGTCGTCATCGGCGCCGGAGTATCCGGCAAGAACGCGATCGCCGTCGCATACGGCATGCAGGCCGATGTCACCGTCCTCGACCTGTCCATCGCCCGTCTCCGCGACATCGACGCGCTGTACCACGGCCAAGTCAAGACGATCACCTCCAATAGCCTCGAACTCGAACAGGCTGTCCTCGAGGCAGACCTGGTCATCGGCGCGGTCCTCGTCCCCGGCGCCAAGGCCCCCAAACTGGTGACGAACGACCTGGTCTCCCGGATGAAGCCAGGCTCGGTGCTCGTCGACATCGCCATCGATCAGGGCGGCTGCTTCGAGGACTCGCGTCCCACCACGCATGCCGAGCCCACATACCAGGTGCACGGGTCCGTCTTCTACTGCGTGGCCAATATGCCCGGCGCCGTCCCTCGCACCTCGACCTATGCGCTGACCAACGCCACCCTCCCGTATGTAGTCGCGCTTGCTGACCGTGGTTGGGAAGCAGCGACCAGTACGATTTGCGGTCTCGACCAGGGCCTGAGCACCCACGACGGGGCGCTTTTGTCCGCCGAAGTCGCCGAAGCCCACGGATACGTGGCCGCCACGGTATGACGCGGCGCCGAACGGATATCCCTGACCGGCTCGCGTGACCCAACACGCGAGTCCGATCGGGCTGCCCGGCCCCTCGCGCCCGGGCGGCCCGATCACCTCGGTACCTCCCGGCCAAGCGCGGGCCGGACACGCGAATTGACCCAAATGCCAATCGCACAACGCCCTAATGGGAGTTGATCGGCGAGCCTACGACTGGGACTGGGTAGTCGGGGTGAGGCTGATCAACCGAGCTGCTGGCCGGCGAGCACTTTTGCCGCCCTGGAGTGTTGTCTGATTCCTAGAGTTGGATCGTGCCCCGCCCGGCTGGTGAGGCTGCCTGTAGCGCTGATGGGGTGTCGTGCCGATCGAGCACTGATCCATTAGGTCGCCGCCGGGTTGCCTTGGGCTCCAGCAGATTCCACTATCCACCGATGAGGAGATGACCGTTGATCTTCGTAGGCGACGACTGGGCCGAAGATCATCACGATGTCCATGTGATGGACGAAAACGGCAAGAAACTGGCCACGCGGATCTACACCGATGGATCACCCACAGCTCCGTGACCCGGGCATCCCGGCGAAACATGTTGCCGTTCGACATGTTTCGCCGTGTTATCCCGCGTGCCGCAGCGACGCGAAACGGCTACCGCGCATCGTCGATCCGAACCATACCGGCGCCCCTATGAGGACATGGGGGTTTGGGGCGGTGGCATGTTTCTGATCGTGTGGATCAGCCGATCAGCGAATTCATAATCGCGCCCGCGCTGGTCGTCACCACACCACCAATCATGGCTCCCGCCAGCATCTTTGGTGATGCCAGCGCGCGGTTGTTCCATTTCTCCCATGCGAACATACCGCCCGAATAGGTGATGCCGAGGACGCCCGAAAGCATCATGAACCAGGTGAAATACCGGGTAATCTTCATGATCTGCTCTGCGGACGGCGGCGCCTCAGGGGTAGGATTCTCCACACGGACGGCGAGCAATTCCTGCGCGAAATCAACGATCATCTGACGTCTCCGGTGACTCGTCCGATATCAATGATTAGGTCGATAAACCGCAGGCGACAAATCGTATAAACAGTTCGCCCGCACGATAGCGCAATAGTTCGGAAGTATCCGACCCGCCGGGCTGCCCTGTCAACCCTTTGTCCAGGCTCCTTACACCCCGCTGTTTGCCGGATCCGCGATCGGCTCCGGCAAACGCACTGACGGAAGGACAGTGCCGTGACCGTTCCCGATCCCACGCGCCCTGGCAGGCCCGCACCCGACGAACCGATCCCGCCCCCGATTCCCGAGCCGGTGCCCCCATCACCGAGGCCGCGCCCCGGAGATCCGGCACCGCCTACTCCCCCGCCGCCGCCGGATCCCGTTCCGGCGCCGGATCCGATCCCGCCCAGCCCGATTTGATTCGGCGCGGGTCGCGGTGACTCAGGATCGGCTGCATCATGTCGACCGGCACTACACCCGCCCCGGCAACCATGGCCGCCGCCAACACCGCTCGTCAGCGCCCACGCGGCGGTGCCGCTGGCACAGCTGTGCGGAGGCGGGCTGGTCGCGGCGGCACTTGGCACCCGCTACGCGCCCCCGACCACACCGACCCTGACGAGGACGACTGATCCCGGCGTCCCGGGTTTCAGTTGCGGGTCTTGGCAAACATTTCAATGATCTCGGTGGTGGAACCAGTCTCGCCCAGGAGAGGGAAGACCCGTTCAATGCTATTGCGGTGCGCCTCGACATCCAGATCGGCCATGGCGTCCGTCGCGAGCGTGACGTGGTAGCCGTGTTCGTAGGCGGCGCGGGCGGTCGACTCCACACCGATGCTGGTGGTGAGCCCGGCCAGCACGATCTGTGTGATGCCGCGGCGGCGCAGTTGCAAGTCGAGGTCGGTTCCGTAGAAAGCACCCCAGGTGCGCTTGGTCACTGTGATGTCGTCAGGGTGGCCGGCGAGGTCATCGACGATGGCATCCCAGCCTTCGGGCAAGGAACCGGGCCGGCTCGGGACCTCGCTGCGACCTGGAGCGGCATCCGATCCGTCCGCACGGGCCGTGACCCGCACCAGGACGACCGGGGCGCTGTGTTCGCGGAAGGCGCGGGCCAGCTCGACCGCCCGGGCCACTACCTCGGAGCCGGGAAAGGGGACCGTGGGAGCGTCGACGATGGCGTTCTGCAAGTCGATGATGACCAGTGCGCTGGACGAGTCGAGTGTTGTGACAGTCATGAATGGTGCCTCTTCTGCATCGGCGGCTCAGCCGCGGTGTCTTCCGTGTGGCTCGGGGCCAGTTCTTGCCGTTGTCGCGTGGCTTGCATCTGAAAGCTGTTGGCGGCCCCTTTATTTGGCTTCACGCGAAACGCCTGCTGCGTGTGGCTGGGCACGGGCAGGGTCGGGTGGGAGTGCGGAATCCTCGCGGCGGGGCAGCAGCAACGGGCTGACGAGGATCAGCAGTCCCGCGACTGTGATAGCCGTGCGTGGGCTGGTGGCTTCGGCGAGCAGTCCGCCGAGCGCGCTGAGGATGGCGATGGAGGCACTGCTGCTGATCGACCAGGCCGACAGGGTGCGGACGATGCGGTCTTTGGGTGTGTGCTCGAGTCGATAGGTGGCGAGTACCGGGTTGTACAGGCTCATGCTGATGATGATCGCGAACTCGACAGCGATCACAATCGCAAGGCCTGCGACACCGGGCTGGACGAACGCGAGGCCGATCAGCCAGACCGCACGCAGCGTCCCGACGGTACGAAGGATCCGATGTTGGCCGTACCGCGCCACGACACGGCGGGCAAGGCGTGAGCCGATGAGTCCGCCGACACAGGGGGCGGCGAAGGCGAGGCCGTACTGCCAGGGTGGGAATCCGAGCTGGCGGAGCAGAAGCACGGCCAACAGCGGCTCGGTGGCCATGATCAGTCCGCCGACGAGCAGCTGGTTGAGATACAGCGCCCGTAGGCCGGGATGGGCCAGGAGGTGCCGCCAGCCGTCGAGCAACTCGCCGGCCCGGTCCCGGCGCTTGTCGGTTCGCCGCGGGTGCTCTTCTCGGCCGCGAATCGCCGTGACACCCAACGCGGAGAGCAGGTAGCTGAGCGCGTCGGCCACGACAGTGGTGACCGGCCCGAACAGGCCGATCGCCGCCCCGCCCAGTGGTGGCCCGACGGCGATCGAGCTCCAGTTGGTGGACTCGAACCGCGCGTTGGCCACTAGCAGGTCGTCCGGCCGGACGAGGGCCTCGAGGTAGGCGCCGCTCGCCGCATTGAAGGCGATCTTGGCCGCGGCGACCACGGCCGAGACGACCAGCAACTGGACGAAACTGAGCCGACCGAGAGCGTAGGCGACCGGGATCGTCATCATGACCGCGAACCGGGCCAGGTCCATCGCGATCATCATCGGCCGCTTGGGGCGAAACTCCACCCACGGCCCGAGCGGCAACGCGATCAGCGCGCCCACTGCCGGCCCCACCGCTGACAGCACGGACACCTGAACAGGGCTGGCGTGCAACACCAGCACGGCGATCAGCGGTAATGCACCGAAACCCAGCCCGGAGCCATAGGCGCTGACTGCGTAGGACGTCCACAGCCATCCGAACTGCCGGCCCAGGGATCGTCTGGCTACCAAGCTCCGTACCTCCGCTTCGAACAACTCACTGTTGATCGCCAGTGATCAAAGCAAGGCCGAGGAGGCTGGATCAAACAACTGCGCTGACGGCGAGCCACAACCGTATGTTGTGCAAGTAGGCTTTGCTGTGCGGATCTCGACGCCGTGCGCACCTTCATTGCCGCTGCGGACGCCGACCAGTTTCAGGAAGCTGCCGCGGCGCTGTCGATCACTCAGCAGGCGGTCTCCAAGCGCATCGCGACACTGGAGAACTGAGGCCGTCGCACCGCAGATGCAAGAACGGGAGCAGCTTTGGAAGCTGATATCGGACCTGGCGCCGACCTATCACCACTACGAAGCCCGCAGTCGCCGGATCATCCCGATCGCGGTATTTGAACGAATACCAACCGAACCCGCATGACCGGAACGACCATCTCGCCGGTAGCCGTTCACGGTTGATAATGCACGGGTTGCCGACGGAATCACCAGCGCGACAGTACTTCTGCGTCCCGTCGCTGCGGTGCCGGCACTATCGAATCGGGTTGGATTCGGCCGACCGCAGACTGTGGCGGCGAGCTCTGTTCGTCGTCGGTGGCCGGGTAGAGGGATGACCACTCGGGCGCGAACGACAGCCGATCGCTTCGCAAGAAGATGGCCGTTCACAGCGGACGACTAAACCGGAAAAGAGCGGACCTACTCCCTCCCACTCTCAACTTATAGCGCACCGGGGGGCTTGCGGCAAGGCCGGGGGTGTGCCGCATACTCGCTGGCCGAAGCCGGAATCGACGGAAATGGAGTAGCGATATGCGTGTGTTGTTGTCGACGTATGGGTCGCGTGGGGACGTCGAACCGCTGGTGGCACTCGCGGTCCAGTTGCGGGAACTCGATGCGGAGGTGCGGGTGTGTGCGCCACCGGACGAGGACTTCGCACAGCGGTTGGCCGGTGTCGGCGTGCCGATGGTGCCCGTCGGCCCGTCGGCGCGCGCGCTGACGATTGCGGCACCGCGCCCGTCATCCCTGCCCGAACGCGCGGCCGAGGTGATCGCCGGCCAGTTCGAGGCGGTCACCGCGGCGGCCGAGGGATGTGACGCGCTGGTGGCGACCGGGATGATGCCCGCGGTGGCCGGCGCGCTGTCGGTCGCCGAAAAATTGGGCATCCGCTCGGTGTCGGTGAGCTTTCAGCAGCTCATCCTGCCGTCGCCGCACCGCCCGCCGCTGGCGTATCCGGGGCGGCCGCTCCCACCGGAGGTGACCGACAACCGGGTGCTGTGGGAACTGGACGCTGCGAGCATCAACGCGCTGTTCGGTACGGCGCTCAACACGAACCGGGCGTCGATCGGTCTGCCACCGGTGGACAATGTCCGCGACTACGTCATCGGCACCCAGCCGTGGCTGGCGACGGACCCGATCCTGGACCCGTGGCAGGAGGCGCCGGACCTCGACGTCGCCCAGACCGGCGCGTGGATCCTGCCCGACGTTCAACCACTCCCGGACGAGTTGGTGGCGTTCCTGGACGCCGGCACACCACCGGTGTACGTGGGCTTCGGCAGCATGCCCATGCATGCATCGACGGATGTCGCCGAGGTGGCCATCGAGGCGATCCGCGCGCGGGGCCGCCGCGTGGTTGTGTTCTGCGGCTGGGCCGAGCTGGCCCCGATCGACGACCGGGACGACTGCTTCGTCGTCGGCGAGGTCAACCAGCAGGCACTGTTCGGCCGGGTGGCCGCCGTCGTGCACCACGGCGGCGCGGGTACCACGACGACGGCCACCCGCGCCGGCGCACCTCAGGTGGTGGTACCCCAGGCAGCGGACCAACCGTACTGGGCTGGTCGGGTGGCCGAGTTGGGTATCGGTGCGGCACACGACGGTCCGACTCCGAGCATCGAGTCCCTGTCAGCCGCGCTCGAAATGGCCCTGGCCCCCGGAACCCGTGCACGAGCGACCGCCGTGGCGGGCACGATCCGCACCGACGGGGCAAAGGTGGCCGCAAAGCTGCTGCTCGAAGCCGTCAGCCGAGAAAGGCCGCAGGTATTCGTGTGAACCGGACGGGATCATCGTTGCAGGGAAAAAGTAAGGGGCACATGTCAATTCAAGGGCACGAAGACGACTTACGGTCGGAGCGGAGCTACGTGGCCGGGCTCTACGCGCGCCTGGACACCGAGCGCGCGCGAGTGAAAGCCGAGTACAACTCGGCGTTGCGGGGAAGAGACGGGTCGCCCATGGAACGGGAGTTCCATGTGCGGGCGCTGGACAAGGCGGCAAAGCGGCTGGACGTAGCGGACAACGGGCTGTGTTTCGGCCGGTTGGACACGGCGTCGGGCGAACATTCCTACATCGGACGGATCGGCATTTTCGACGAGAAAAACGAGTTCGAACCGCTGTTGCTCGATTGGCGGGCGCCGGCGTCGCGTGCGTTCTACGTCGCTACCGCCGCGAACCCGGAGAACATACGACGGCGCCGCCAGTTCCACACGCGTGGGCGTCGAGTGGTCGATTTCACCGACGAGATACTCGGTCGCCCCGATGGTGGTGAGCAAGTCGTCGGAGAGGATGAAGACGCGGCTCTGCTCGCTGCGGTCAACGCGCCGCGCGGTGACGGGATGCGCGACATCGTGGCGACGATCCAGGCCGAACAAGACGGAATCATCCGGCTCGATCACCCAGGCGTGGTGGTGATCGAGGGTGGCCCGGGTACCGGGAAGACCGTGGTGGCGCTGCACCGCGTCGCGTACCTGCTCTACACCCAGCGGGAGCGGATGGAACGTCATGGTGTGCTCGTGGTCGGGCCGAACCCGGCGTTCCTGAACCACATCGGCCGCGTTCTGCCGTCGCTGGGCGAGTCTGCTGTCGTGTTCACGACCACCGGCGACCTGGTGCCCGGTCTGCGCGTCACCGCCGAGGACACCCCGCAAGCCATGCGGGACAAGGGCTCCCTGAAAATCCTGGACGTGCTCGCGGCGGCGGTCGCCGATCGGCAGCGGCTACCGGAGCATCCGCTGTCGATCGATTTGGCGGACGTCACGGTGCGGATCGACTCCGAGACCGCGCAGTGGGCCAGACAGGAGGCGCGCGAGAGCGGGCTGCCGCATAACGCGGCCCGCACGGTGTTCGCTGAGATCATCACCTACGTGCTCACCGAACGGGCGATAGCCCGGATCGGACAGGGCTGGCTGACCCGGGCGGATCGCGAAGCATGGGAGCAGTTGCGGGCCGACCTGCTCGCCGAGCTCGCCGAGAACGATAAGTTCACCGCCGCGCTCGACGAACTCTGGCCGGTACTGACACCGGAAACACTGTTGGCAGAACTGTATTCGTGCCCCGAAAGGTTGAGTGCGGCAGGCGCCGACCCAGCGCTGTTGCGTGCCGACGGAGACGCCTGGACGGTGTCGGACGTGCCGCTGCTCGACGAACTCATCGACCTGCTCGGCCGCGACAAGGCGGCCGACGAGGCCGCCGAGCGCGCCGCCGAGCGGGAACGCAAGGCCGAGGCCGAATACGCCGCCGGCGTGCTGGACACTCTCATCAAGCGCGAGGACCTGAACGACGACATCGGCTTGCTCGCCAAGGACATGCTCTACGGCGAGGATCTGGCGGATCGCTTCGTTGAACGCGACACCCGTGAACTCGTCGAACGCGCTGCTGCGGACCGGGACTGGACCTATCGGCACGTCGTGGTCGACGAGGCTCAAGAACTGTCCGAAATGGACTGGCGGGTACTGATGCGCCGCTGCCCGGGCCGATCTTTCACGGTGGTCGGTGATCTCGCCCAACGCCGGTCGGTGGCCGGAGCGACATCGTGGGACACGATGATGGAGCCGTATGTGCCGGGCCGCTGGCTCTACCGGTCGCTAACGGTGAACTACCGCACTCCGGCGGAGATCATGACCGTCGCCGCCGCGCTGCTCGCCGAGTTCGCGCCCGGGGTCCAGCCACCGGAGTCGGTCCGCGCGAGCGGCGTCCAGCCCTGGTCCAGGCGGGTCACCGAGGACGAACTGCACACTGCCATAGCGGAATTCGTGCGGGACGAAGCCGATCGTGACGGCACCAGTGTGGTGATCGGGCCACCGGGTGTGCCGGGCACAGTAATGGCATCGGAGACGAAGGGCCTGGAGTTCGACGCCGTCCTGGTCGTGGAACCGGAACGGATCCTCGCCGACGGCCCACGCGGCGCGGCCGAACTCTACGTGGCCCTCACCCGCGCCACCCAACGCCTCGGCGTCCTGCACCAGGGCCCATTGCCGCAGGCCCTGACCGGCCTCGCCGATAACGGGACACTCGCCCAGGCCGGGAAGCAACCGTAGCGACACGACGTGCGCTGCCGGGTCCAGGTCGTGGCGGTGCCGGCATGGCGAGACAACCGCGAAACACGCTGGCGCCCTTTCTACGATATCCGCCAGCGGTTGGCCGACATGCATCCGGCCGGGCCGCCCGAACGCGCGGGATTGCCGACGCGCGGGCATTCGAGCGGTTGGTTTACTCGCCCCGGTAACCGGGCCCGGTGTGCGGCTCGACCGGACCCGAGAGTCGGCCGACGGCGTCGAGGTGGCGCAGCGCTTGTGCGTAGGAGGTGAACAGGCTCGTCTGGCAGTAGGGAATTCCGGCCTCGGCGCAGAATTCTTCGACAAGTGGCTGGGCTCGGCGCAGATTGGGTCGCGGCATGGACGGGAAGAGGTGGTGCTCGATCTGGTAGTTCAGCCCACCCATGGCTGCGTCGACGAGTCGGCTGCCACGGACATTGCGAGAAGTGAGCACTTGACGGCGCAGGTAGTCGGTCGAGTCACCAGCCTCCAGTACCGCCATGCCCTTGTGGTTGGGTGCGAAAGTACAGCCCATGTAGAACCCGAAAAGACCTTGTTGCACAACGATGAAGGCCACCGCTTTGGCCGGTGAGAGAATCAGGAACACCGCAGCGAGATATCCGGCGGCGTGCGCGGCGAGCAGCACGGCCTCCCAGACGCGGTGTGGGATCGCCCAGCGCCGCACCGCTCGAACGCTGGCGTAGTGCAGGCTGCCCGCCTCTAGCAACAACATCGGAAAGAACAGCCAGGCTTGGTAGCGGAATATGAACCGCCGCAGGCCTTTTCCGGTCCGTGCGCGCTCGCCGGAATGCGCCAGCACCCCCAGGATGTCTGGATCCGAGCCCTCGGTGTTGGGGTGGGCGTGGTGCCGATTGTGATTGCTGGTCCACCATCCGATGCTCACTCCGATGCCGAGATTGCCCGCGATCACACCGAACAGGTAATTGGCTCGCCGGGTGTCGAAGATCTGCTTGTGCCCGGCGTCATGGCCGAGGAAGGCGATCTGGGCGAACACCATGCCCAGGAGCACGGCGGTGCCCAGTTGCCACCACGAGTTGCCGACAGAGAAGAACACCGCCCACCCGGCCACGAACGCCGCCGCGGTGACCGCACACTTTCGGGCGTAATACCCCAGCTGCCGGTCCAGCAGAGCCGCTTTGCGCACCCGACGTAACAACATCGCGTACTCACTGCCACGCGCCGGTGCGGCGTCAGAGGACCACCGCACTTGGGTTGTCGTGGCAGACAGTTGCGACGTTTCGGGCCCGTCTGTATCGCTGCGGTCGACCGCGACCGCATGCATTGCGGAAGCCGCGCCGGGCACCACTCGACGGGTAGATCCTTCTAAAACCACGTGGCCACCCTGCACATCCTGCTTCATTTGTTGTTCTCCGGCCCCCAACTGTCGTCCTCCATGTCTCCGCCGACTACACCGGCCCTCCGGAAGTCAGCGCACACCTACTCACCCGTGGTCGAGAGCAGAGTGTCACGCGGAGACCATCACCAGGTGAACGGGTGTGCGGATCGGCAACACATCTGCGTGACGAATCAGCACTCCGGCCCGCCGGGAACGCCGCGAGATCCACAGTCGCGAGTATGCAAGACCGATCTGATTCGGCGAATTCTCGAGTCCTGGCAACCCCCTGCTCGACGCTGACGACACCGGCGCCGGACTATTCGTATCGGACTCGTGGGTGTCCTCGGGCCGACGGTCGCGCTCGACCGCCCGGTGCTCCACTCTGCGCGATCCGGCAGCGGCTCCGGGATCCACTCCTCCACATAGTGTTTCCCGCACCGCGCACCGCACCGTTGGTGAGGGTGGTGCTGAACACCGCTCCCGCCGCGCGTACCCGCTGGCCCGCCGCTGCTTCGGCCAGGTTGTCGTTACCGTCCCAGCGCGGTTGCTGAGCGGCGTCGTTGCCGCACAATCCTTCCGATCATCCCCACCCGAATCCGGCCGGCGGCCGCGACCCCAATCGGCGACGGTGGTCAGCTCGGTTCGCCGCCGAAGCTGCCCTCCAGCCGGTTGCGCGAGCCTGGGTGGATGAGCCGCGCGACGCTGACGAGGCCGCTCGATGACCAGGTGCGCCGCCGGATCAGCAGGCATGGCTCGGAGCGCGGGATCCCGAGCAGTCCGCACTCGTCGGCGCCTGCCAGCACCGCCTCGACGACGTGTTCACCGCGTACGAGCGGCGCCGCCTCGCTGAGGTAGGTGTTCGGCGTCAGTGTCGTGAAGTCCTGTTCCAGGTAGGCCGGTGCCTCGTCCGGGTTGACGTAACGGTCCTCCACCTGGATCGGGACGTCGTCTTCGAAGTGCACGAGCAGTGAATGGAATACCTTGCCGCGCACCGCGTTTCCCAGCACCGGATGTCCCTCGTCGGACTCCTCGGAACGCGCGAACACGACCTCCGTGCGATGCCGGTGACCGCGCTGCTGGATCTCGTCGGCGATGTTCTTGACCTCGAACAGCGGCGAGGCTGTCTTGGTCGGCGCGACGAAGGTGCCGACTCCCATCACGCGGATCAAAGCGCCACCGGCCGTGAGATCACGCAGTGCGCGATTGATGGTCATCCGCGACAGCCTCAGCGCGTTGACGAGCTGGTTCTCCGAGGGGATCTGATCGCCCTCCTGCCACCGCCCGACCTTGATCTGCGACAGGATCAGCTGCTTGACGCGCTCGTACGCCGCGAACTCGGACCCCAGTTCGTCGTACAGCGCGGCCAGCTCCGCATCGACTACTTCGATCGCCACCACCGACACCCGTTCCCTTGCCTCATGAGTTCTCGCCAGGACATGCGATCGTCACCGCACCAGTGCGCGGAGCTGTCGCGTCGCGACCGACAGTGCCGCCAGGTCCCGGCCGCCCGATTCCGAGATTGCCTCGAGGATACGTTGCGCACGGTTCAGCTGTGCCGCACTACGGTCCGCCCACCCGCCGATGAGTTCCTCGGCCGCGTCACCGGATTCGCTGCCGACGAGAACATCCTGGCAGAGCGCCCGGATAGTGCCGTACAGCTCGTCACGCAGGGCCACTCGGGCCAGGGCGTTCCATTTCGTTTCGCGTTCCAGCCGCGACACCGCCATCAGCCGCGCCACCATGTCGAGCCGCTCGCCGAGCAGGTAATACACCTCGGCCACAGCGTGCGGCGGTCGGCCGCAGATCTCGGCGACCTCGATGATGTCCAGCAGGGCGAACCGGTCGAGCAGCAGCGCTACCCGGCGGGCCAGCTCCTCCGGCACGCCGCGCGCTATCAACGCCGCACCGCGTTCGCGCGCGATGTCCGCGTCGCTGCCCGACAACCATCCTGCGACGTGCGGGGTCAGCTCGGCGACCTGGTCGCGGAAGCGCCGGATCTCTGCGCCTACCGCGAGAGGTTGCGGCCGGTGCGTCAGCATCCATCGGGCGGCGCGGTCCAGCAGCCTGCGGCTGAGCACGATGAGGTCGTCGGCGAGTTCGGCGCCGAGTCCGCTGCCGCGGATGTCGCGCCATAGCGCAGGCAGTTCGAAGACCACCGCGACCACCGCGAAAGCGCGGACAGCGTCGGCGTTGCTGGCCCCGGATTCCTCGGAGAGCCGGTATGCGTAGGTGATACCGCCGTTGTCGACGACGGTGTTGGTCAGTACCGTCGCGATGATCTCGCGGCGCAGCGGATGGTCGGCGATCGCGTCGCGGTACTCGGTACGCAACCGTTGCGGGAAATAGCCCGCGAGTTCCGCTGCGAACGCGGGGCTTTCGGGCAGGTCGCCCGCGAGTAGGTCGGCCTGCAGGACGAGCTTGACGTGTGCGAGCAGCATGGCCAGCTCCGGCGAGGTCAGCGCCTGACCGGACCGCCGCCGGGTGGCGATCTCCTTCTTGCTCGGCAGTATCTCCTGGTCGCGGTCGAGACCGTTGGCCCGCTCGAGATGGTCGATGAGGCGCCCGTGCACCGCGATCGACGCTGCCGCCCGTGCCCGGCTGGTGCCCATCAGCTGGTTCTGGGATTCGTTGTCGGCGAGGACGAGCCGGGTCACCTCGGGCGCCATCGCCGCGAGCAGCGCGTTGCGCTTGTCGGGGTCCAGCCTGCCGCAGCTGACCAGACCGTCGAGCAGGATCTTGATGTTGACCTCGTGATCGGAGCAGTCGACACCGGCCGAGTTGTCCAGCGCGTCGGTGTTGATCCGCCCACCGGCGCAAGCGAATTCGATCCGGCCGCGCTGGGTGAACCCGAGGTTGCCACCTTCGCCCACCACGCGGGCGCGCACCTCGCCGCCGTCGACGCGGACTCCATCGTTGTTCTTATCGCCCACATCGAGAGAGGATTCGGTACCGGCCTTGACGTAGGTGCCGATACCGCCGTTCCACAGCAGGTCGACCGGCGAACGCAGGATGGCGCGCACCAGTTCGGGCGGGGTCAGCCGGGTGACATCGGCGGGTAGCCCGAGCGCTGCCCGCACCTCGGCGCCGATCGGCACCGCCTTGCTGGTGCGCTCCCAGACGCCGCCGCCGACGCTGATCAACTCCGGCGCGTAATCCGCCCATGAGGAGCGCGGTATCCCGAACAGCCGGGCGCGCTCGGCGAAGGACACCTCGGCATCGGGGTTCGGGTCAAGGAAGATATGCCGGTGGTCGAACGCCGCGACGAGCCGGATGTGCCGACTCGCGAGCATCCCGTTGCCGAACACGTCACCACTCATGTCGCCGATGCCGATTGCGGTGAAGTCCTCGGACTGGGTGTCGATACCCAGTTCCTGGAAGTGCCGCTTCACGCTCTCCCACGCACCCTTGGCGGTGATGCCGAGCGCCTTGTGGTCGTAGCCGACCGAGCCGCCGGAGGCGAAGGCGTCGCCGAGCCAGAAACCGTAGTGCGCGGCAACGTCATTGGCGATGTCGGAGAAGCTCGCCGTGCCCTTGTCCGCCGCGACCACCAGATAGGTGTCGTCTCCGTCGCGTCGCCGCACCCGCGGCGGCGGGATCACCGCACCTGTCGCCAGGTCTACATTGTCGGTGAGGTCGAGCAGACCGCCGATGAAGGTGCGGTAGCAGCGGACGCCCTCGGCTCGTAACGCTTCGCGGTCGGCGGCCTCGTCGCCGGTGGACGCGGGCGGGCGCTTGACGACGAACCCGCCCTTGGCGCCGGCCGGGACTATGACGGCGTTCTTCACCGCTTGCGCCTTGACCAGGCCGAGCACCTCGGCGCGGTAGTCCTCCCGGCGATCCGACCAGCGCAGCCCGCCGCGCGCGACCTTACCGAACCGCATGTGCACACCTTCGACCTGGGGCGAATGGACGTAGATCTCGAATTGCGGTCGCGGCACCGGCATTTCGGGGATCCGACGCGGGGCGAACTTGAAGGACAGGCACGCCCGTTCGCCGGTTTCGTCGCGCACGAAGAAGTTGGTGCGCAACGTCGCCATGATCACGGTGAGGTATGCGCGCAGGATCCGGTCGGCGTCGAGGCCGGGTACCGTGGCGATTCCCGCTTCCAGCGCGGCGAGCATCGGATCAACCGCCGCAGTGGTGGCGGGATCGAATTGGGCATCGAACAGGCCGATCAGGTCGCGGGTCAGGTCGCGGTGTTCGCCGAGCACCGTGGCGATATGGGTCCTGCTGTACGGAAAACCGCCTTGGCGCAGGTAGTTCGCATAGGCGCGCAGCACACCGACCTGGTTCGGGTCCAGGCCCGCCCTCGGCACCAGTTCGTTGAATCGGTCGGCCTCGCCGTACCCGTGCCAGATCGCGGCGCAGGTGTCGGTGAAGCGCCTGGCGAAGTCCTCGTCCACCACGTCGTCCGGCAGCGTCCGCTCCGGGTAGCGGAGGGTGAATTCGTATATCCGGCAGTCGATTCCGCCGCTATTGGTGATCGCGTAGGGGCGCTCGTCGAGCACCTCGACGCCGAGGCTCTGTAGGATCGGCAGCACCTCGCTCAGCGATGCGGTTCGCCCGCCCACATACAACGTCAGTAGCCACTGCGCGGACGACGGAGCCGACCGTTCGAGGCGCAGATCCACCGAATCCCGGTCGAGTCGCTCCAGTCGGGCGATGTCCTCAATCGCACGGCCGGGTCCGAAATCCCGCTGATAGTTCTCCGGGATCGCGGCCGCGTAATGAAGCGCTATCATCCGGTCGAGAGGGGCGGCGAGGGCATGGTCGCACCAGGTGGACTCGGTCCGGCCGGCCCGTTGCCGGGTCGGCGGATCCGCTGTCGAATCCGTTGAAGTTGCCTTCATGTCACTACCTTCCAGCGGAAGCTGCCCACTTCCACCCGGTACGCTTGACAGTTAGTTGTATATACAGGACTATACACCTAACCGCTGATTTTAGTGACCCGGCGCACATATCATCATTCGAGGAGAGAACTCATGACCGACGCTTTCACTCCGTCCGGATCCGGCCCTCGCCCCGTATCCGCCGACCACGGCAGCGAACTGAGCACGCTGGGCTGGCAGCAAGAGGGCGCGCTGCGGATGCTGATGAACAACCTCGACCCCGAGGTCGCCGAACGCCCCGACGACCTCGTCGTCTACGGCGGAACCGGCCGCGCGGTGCGCAGCTGGGAAGCATTCGACGCGATCGTGCGCACGCTGAAGACGCTGAAGTCCGATGAGACCCTGCTCGTCCAGTCAGGTAAGCCGGTCGGCGTCCTGCGCACCAATGAGTGGGCGCCTCGAGTCCTGCTCGCGAACTCCAACCTGGTCGGCGATTGGGCCAATTGGGAGGAATTCCGCAAGCTGGAACAGCTCGGCCTGATCATGTACGGCCAGATGACCGCCGGATCTTGGATCTACATCGGCAGCCAAGGGATCCTGCAGGGCACCTACGAAACCTTCGGCGCCGTGGCACGCAAGCGCTTCGAGGGCACCCTCGCAGGCACCATCACCCTCACCGCCGGCCTCGGCGGAATGGGCGGCGCCCAGCCGCTGGCGGTGACGATGAACGAGGGCGTGGCGATTTGCGTGGAATGCGACCCGGCGCGCATCGACCGCCGCATCGCCCACGGCTACCTAGATACCAAGGCCGACTCCGTGGCGCAGGCGCTGGAGCTGGCGATCCGGGCTCGTGACGAACGCAAGCCGCTGTCGGTCGGCCTGGTCGGCAATGCCGCCGAGATCTTCCCGCAACTGCTAGCGATGGACGCACCGATCGACATCGTCACCGACCAGACCTCGGCCCACGACCCGCTGTCCTACCTGCCGATCGGCGTTGCGCTCGAGGACTGGCACACCCTCGCCGGCAAAGACCCGGGCTGGTTCACTACCGAGGCACAGTCGTCGATGGCCAAGCACGTCGAGGCTATGGTCGGCTTCCTGGACAAGGGCGCGGAGGTATTCGACTACGGCAACTCCATCCGCGACGAGGCCCGAAAGGGCGGCTACGACCGGGCTTTCGCCTTCCCCGGCTTCGTCCCGGCCTACATCCGCCCGCTGTTCGAAGAGGGACTCGGCCCGTTCCGCTGGGCCGCGCTGTCGGGCGATCCGAAGGACATCGCTGCCACCGACCGCGCGATCCTCGAACTGTTCCCCGACAACGAGCACCTGAGGCGGTGGATCACCCTGGCGGGCGAGAAGGTGAAGTTCGAGGGCCTGCCCGCGCGCATCTGCTGGCTCGGCTACGGCGAACGGCACCGCGCCGGAATGAAATTCAACGAAATGGTCGCTTCCGGTGAGCTGTCCGCACCGCTGGCCATCGGCCGCGACCACCTCGACTCCGGCTCGGTGGCCTCGCCCTACCGCGAAACCGAGTCGATGGCCGACGGTTCCGACGCGATCGCCGACTGGCCGCTGCTCAACGCCCTCGTCAACACCGCTTCCGGCGCATCCTGGGTCTCCATCCACCACGGCGGCGGCGTCGGCATGGGCCGTTCGATCCACGCCGGTCAGGTGTGCATCGCCGACGGAACCGAGCTCGCCGCACGGAAGCTGGAGCGGGTGCTCACCAACGATCCGGGCATGGGCGTCATCCGCCACGCCGACGCCGGCTACGAACACGCCCTCGAGGTCGCCCGCGAGCGCGGCGTTCGAATTCCGATGCAGGAGAGCTGATTTCGGCGCTGCCTACTCGGCGCAGTTCAGTGGTTGGGCGCCCAGAGTTGGTCGGCTTCGCCTGGGGCGAGCCGACCGCGGTATACGTCGATCTTGTGGTCGATGAGTTCGAGGTTGTTCTGCAGTTCAGCGATCTTGGCGCGCACGCTGGCGCGGTGCGCCTCGAATAGGTCGAGTCGTTGCTGCTCGTTACCGCGCCCGGCGGATACGAGTTGGGCATAATGCCGGATTTTCCTGATGGGCATACCGGTGGCCCGCAACTTGGTACAGACGGCAATCCAGTCGAGGTCGAGTTGCCGGTAGCGCCGCCGTCCGCTGTGAGTGCGATCGACGGGTCTGACGACGAGGCCCGCACGTTCGTAGTACCGCAGGGTATGCGCGCTGACCCCGGTCCGGCGCGCGGCCTCGGCGATGCTCATTTCGTCCAAAGGTTCCGAGTGGGCAGGTCCGGACAGCGGCTGGAGCTTGACTTCGAGCACGCTCTAAATTCTAGCGTTGGTGGTATGGCAGCAATTCTGGTTACTGGAGCAAACAAAGGTCTCGGGTTCGAGACAGCCCGCCGGCTCGTCATCGCGGGCCACATCGTCTATATCGGAAGCCGGGACATCGAACGGGGCCGCCGGGCCTCCGATCAGCTCGGCGCGCGCGTCGTCCAGCTCGACGTCACCGACGACGCGTCCGTGCGGGCCGCGGTCGATACCGTCGAAGCCGACGGCGGGCTGGACGTCCTGATCAACAATGCCGGGGTGGCGGCGGAGTGGGGGGCACGAATGCCGCGATCGGCGCCGCTGAGGTGACGGCCGACTTGATGCGGCGCACATTTGAGACGAACGTCTTCGGCATGGTGCGCGTCACCCATGCTTTTCTTCCACTGTTGCAGGGTTCCGCCGCCCCGGTCGTGGTCAATGTCAGTAGCGGCCTGTCCTCGCTGACTCGGGTCGCCACTCCCGGCACCTCGGCTTACGCCTATCCAGGTGTCGCCTACCCGGCGTCGAAAATTGCCGTCAACATGATCACTGTGCAGTACGCGACGGCGTTCCCGAACATGCGAATCAACGCGGTGGAGCCTGGTTTCACCAAGACCGATCTGAATGGCAACACCGGCATCCAAACTGTCGAGCAGGGCGCCGAGATCATTGTGCGCATGGCCCAGGTGGACCCTGATGGACCCACCGGAGGCTTATTCGACGCCGAAGGCACCATTCCCTGGTAGGCCGGAGCAAAGCCCTCGCGCCCGCTCCGAGAATTTTCACTTCTGAGCCCCGTGCGCACGGACGGACAGGCCACACGCGGCGATCCACGCCCCTCCATGGATCTGTCACCGAACTATTCGGCCGAAACCATCTGCGCACGAGGCGATCCCGGGCCGTGCACGACTGTGCCTCCGGCCGATCCGACCGAGGGTGCGGTCATGGCTGCCGTGTCAGCCCAGCCGACCGGCCACCGACTCTGCGCCGTCGAGCAGCGCACCGGACGCCGCCAACTCGACGACCTTGTCGATCTCGGGGGCGAGATGACGGTCGGGTCCGGGTCCTTCGACGTGTTCCCGGAGGACGTCGCGGACGGCTGCCGTCGCGGGTGCGGGGGTGAGCGGGGCGCGCAGGTCCAGGGCCCGTGCCGCGGTGAGTGCTTCGATTGCGAGTACCCGGGTCAGGCCGTCGATGGATCGGCGGAGCTTGCGGGCCGCCGACCAGCCCATCGACACATGGTCTTCCTGCATCGCGGAGGACGGAATCGAGTCGACACTGGCGGGCGCGGCCAGGCGCTTGAGCTCGGAGACGATGGCGGCCTGGGTGTACTGGGCGATCATGTGGCCGCTGTCGACGCCGGGATCGTCGGCCAGGAAGGGCGGGAGGCCATGGTTGCGGGCCTTGTCCAGGAAGCGGTCGGTGCGGCGCTCGCTGATGCTGGCGACGTCGGCGACGACGATGGCCAGGAAGTCCAGCACGTAGGCGACCGGCGCACCGTGGAAGTTTCCATTGGATTCCACGCGACCGTCCAGGGTGACCACCGGATTATCGACCGCGCTCGCCAGCTCGAAACCCGCGACACGCTCGGCGTGCGCCAGGGTATCCCTCGCACCGCCCGCGACCTGCGGTGCGCACCGCAACGAGTACGCGTCCTGCACGACGGTGCAGTCGGGTGTCGCGTGGCTGGCCACGATGGCCGAACCGGCCAGCAGCCTGGTCATGTTGGCTGCGGCGATCGCCTGGCCCGGCTGCGGACGCAGCGCCTGGAGATCAGCAGCGAACACCTTGTCGGTGCCGAGCAGACCCTCCACGCTCATCGCGGCCGTCACATCCGCCAGTTTGAGCAACTTGCGCAGATCATGGCAGGCGAGCACCAGCATGCCCAACATGCCGTCGGTGCCGTTGATCAGCGCGAGGCCTTCCTTCTCCTCGAGCTCGACCGGCTCGATTCCGGCCGCGGCCAACGCCTGCGCGGCGGGCATGAGCTCGCCATCGGCGTCGCGCACCATGCCCTCTCCGATCACGGCGAGCGCCACATGCGCCAGCGGAGCCAGGTCGCCGGAGCAGCCGAGACTGCCGTATTCGTGCACCACCGGCGTGATCCCGGCGGACAGCAACGCGGCATACGCCTGCGCCACCACCGGTCGGACGCCGGTGCGGCCGGTGGCCAGCGTCGAGAGCCGCAGCAGCATCAGCGCGCGCACCACCTCACGCTCCACCTCCTGACCCGAACCGGCGGCATGTGACCGAATCAGGCTGCGCTGCAACTGTTTACGCAACTCCAACGGTATGTGGCGGACGGCGAGCGCGCCGAAGCCGGTCGAAACGCCGTAGACGGGCTTCGGGTCCGCTGCCAACTCCTCGATCCGCTCACGGCTCTCCCCGATCGCGGTGAGCGCCTCCTCGGACAGACGCACCGGAGCCCCGTCCCTGGCAACCCCCACCACGTCATCGGGCGTCACCGGACCGGTTCCGACGACGACGGCTTCGGCGGTGGCCGAGACGTGTCCCGCCCCATTCCGCACGGCGTCGATATTCACAGCTTCTTCTCCATTCCGAATAATGTGCAGGACAACGAATTTCAAGCGATATCGGCGACCGGTTCATCGACCGGTCGATCGACCGCCATTGCATCGGGCGCCGTCCGTTCGGGGCGAACCCACCGGCGATACGCGAGGAACAGCAGCGCCAGCCACCCTGCGCCGACGATCAGCGCCACCCTGCTGTCGGCGTCGAAGGCGATCACACCGATCACGAACACCAGGAACCCGATCGTGATCAGCTGGCCGTAGGGCCAGAACGGCACCGGGAACTTCAGCGCGGCTACTTCGGCGACGTTCATCCGCTTGCGTGAACGGTACTGCGACAGCAGGATCATCAGCCAGACGAAGATGGTCGCGAAGGTGGCGATCGATGCGATGACCAGGAACACCTTGTCCGGGATCAGATAGTTGAGTAGCACCCCGACCAGCAGTGCGACCGTCATGATGACCACCGTCATCCAGGGCACGCCGTTGCGGGAGACCTGCCGCATCGCCTCGGGCGCCTGGCCACGCTGCGCCATGCCGTACATCATCCGGCCCGCGCCGAAGATGTCGCTGTTGATGGCCGACAGTGCCGCGGTGATCACCACGACATTGAGCACAGTGGCCGCGGGACCGATACCGAGGCCCTGGAAGATCTGCACAAAGGGACTCCCTTCGGAACCGATGCCCTGCCACGGATTGATCGCCATGATCACGGCGAGCGTGAGTACGTAGAACAGGATGATCCGGACCGGGACGGTGTTGATCGCGCGCGGGATGGCGCGTTCGGGCTGCTCGGCCTCCCCCGCCGTGATCCCGATGATCTCGGTCCCGCCGAAGGCGAACATCACAATCGCGAAGCAGGCGACGAATCCGCCGAACCCGGCGGGAAAGAACCCGCCGTCGGACCACAGGTTGGCCACACCGGTCGCGGTGTCGTGGACGCCGAAACCGAATATCAGGATGGCGATGCCACCGATGATCATCGCCACGATCGCGGCAACCTTGACCAGGCTGAACCAGAACTCGACCTCACCGAACACCTTGACGTGCAGGAGGTTGATCGCGCCGATGAAGAAGATGATCGCCAGCACCCAGATCCACCTGGGCACGTCGGGATACCAGAACCCCATATACACGCCGAACGCGGTGACATCGGCGAGACAGACGATCACCATCTCGAAGGTGTAGGTCCACCCGGTCACGAACCCGGCCAGCGGGCCGAGGTGCTTGCTGGCGTATTCGCCGAACGAACCGGAGACCGGGTCGCTCACCGCCATCTCCCCCAGCGCGCGCAGCACGATGTAGATGGCGGCGCCGCCGATCAGGTAGGCCAGCAGCACCGACGGCCCCGCACGATGGATCGCCTCTGCCGAGCCGTAGAACAGCCCGGTCCCGATGGCCGATCCCAGTGCGATGAATCGGATGTGGCGGGCGGTGAGACCTCTTGTCAGCACGGCGGCAGTCTTGTTCAAACCATTCTCCCGGGATCAAAAATGGGGGCGAGGATGCGGGCGGTGCACGAAGGCTCGGCCTGTGGGGCCTGTCACATCGGGTGTTACATGTATAAACCTGTATATACAGCGCTGTCAACGCTCGACTATCGGCCAAGAACTCTAGCTTGACAGCTTGTATATACAGGTTTATACATATGCCTGGACGTGACACAGCGCACAGCATCGCCTGCCCACAGGCCATCGGCGAGTGCAGGAAACGCGCCCGCCGGTGTCACCGCAGAAAGACAGGCCAACAATGACCAGCAACGGCAAACCCGAGGACCTCCTCACCCCCGAACGCCGGACCATCGATGTCGTTCCCGATAACGAGCGACACGGCACACCCCGCAGCCAGTTCACGCTGTGGTTCGGGGCGAACATGCAGATCACCGCCATCGTCGACGGCGCACTCGCGGTCGTCTTCGGCGCCGACGCGGTATGGGCGATCCTCGGTCTACTGATCGGCAATGTCTTCGGCGGAGCGGTGATGGCCCTGCACTCCGCGCAGGGGCCGCGCATGGGTCTGCCGCAGATGATCTCCAGCCGCGCCCAGTTCGGCGTCAAGGGCGCGGTGGTCCCGCTGTTGCTGGTGATCCTGATGTATCTCGGCTTCGCGGCGACCGGAACGGTGCTTGCCGGTCAGGCGGTGAACAACATCCTCCACATCGACAACCCGAGCGTCGGCATCCTCGTCTTCGGCGGTCTCACGGCTTTTGTCGCAGTCACCGGCTACCGATTGATCCACGTCGTCGGCCGGATCGCGACGGTCATCGGCATCGTGGGTTTCACCTATCTGGCGATCCGGCTGTTCAGCGAGTACCCGGTCGCCGACTTCGTCGGCGTCACCGGTTTCGATCTGGTGACCTTCCTGCTCGCGATCTCCTTCGGCGCGGGCTGGCAGCTGACCTTCGGCCCCTACGTCGCCGACTACTCCCGCTACCTCCCGCGCACCACCAGCGAGCGCACCACCTTCTGGTCGACATTCCTAGGCAGCGTCATCGGCTCGCAGTGGTCAATGACCTTCGGCGCGCTGGTCGCCGCGGTCGCGGGCGACGCCTTCCTCAGTGATCAGGTCGGTTTCCTCGGCAAGCTCGCGGGCCCTGCCATCGTCGCGTTCCTGATCTACCTGGTGATCGTCGTCGGCAAATTGACTGTCAACGTGCTCAACGCCTACGGCGGATTCATGTCGATCCTCACTACCGTCACCGCCTTCAACGGCCGCTCCCGGATCTCCACGACCGCCCGGACCCTGTACATCCTCGCTTTCGTGGGTGTCTCGATGCTGATCGCGATCGCCGCCAGCGCGGACTTCCTGAACAACTTCAAGAACTTCGTGCTGATGTTGCTGATGGTGTTCACGCCGTGGAGTGCCATCAATCTGATCGACTACTACTTGATCTCCAAAGAGCGCGTCGACCTGCCCGCGCTCTACGACCCGAACGGCCGCTACGGAGCGTGGAATGTGCCTGCATTGGCTTGCTACGGAGTCGGGGTACTCGCCCAGATCCCGTTCCTGGCGCAGAAGCTCTACACCGGCCCGATCACCGACCTGCTCGGCGGCGCGGACATCTCGTGGATCGTCGGCATCGTGCTCACCGGTGCGATCTACTACCCGATCGCCAGGCGAACCAACAACGCGCCCACACAGATGATCTACCCCACCCACACCGACATGGTCGACGCCAGGAGCTAGGAGAAGTCCCCCGTGCCCACCACCGCACTGACCGACATCGGCACCCTCGTCACCAACGACCCCACCCTGGGCGAGGGCCCGCTCGGAATCCGCCGCGATGCCGCGATCGTCTTCGACGACGGTGTCGTAGCGTGGGTCGGCGACACCGCTGACGCGCCCGCCGCGGATCTCGCCCACGACCTCGCGGGCCGGGCAGTGCTGCCCGGCTTCGTCGAGACGCACTCGCACCTGGTGTTCGCCGGCGATCGAGCCGAAGAGTTCGCGGCCCGCATGTCCGGGCAGCCGTACGGCGCGGGCGGCATCAGGACCACCATCGACGCGACCCGGGCCGCGACCGACGAGCAGCTGGCCGCGAATGTCCGGCGACTGCTCGACGAGTCGTTGCGGGCGGGTAGTACCACCGTCGAATGCAAAAGCGGCTACGGCCAATCCGTCGAGCACGAACTACGCAGCGTCCAGATCGCGGGCCGGTTCACCGACGAGGTGACGCTGCTGGCCGCGCACGTCCCGCCGCCGGAATACGCGGGCCGCGCCGACGACTACGTGGCGATGGTCTGCGCCGAGATGATCCCGAAATGCGCTCCGCACGCGACCTGGATCGATGTGTTCTGCGAGCAGGGTGCCTTCGATCGCGACCAGGCTCATGCCGTACTCACCACAGGCATCGCCCACGGGCTTGTCCCCCGCGTACACGGCAACCAGCTGCGACAGGGGCCCGGCGTGCAGTTGGCCGTGGAACTCGGCGCGGCCTCGGTTGATCACGTCTCGCACGTGAACGAGGCCGATATCGACGCACTGGCGCAGAGCGACACTGTGGCCACCCTGCTCCCGGGAGCCGACTTCTGCACCCGCAACAGCTATCCGGACGCGCGCGCACTGCTCGACGCGGGCGTGACGATCGCACTCGGTGCGGACTGCAACCCCGGCACCAGTTACACCACCAGCCTGCCGTTCTGCATCGCCCTCGCGGTCCGCGATCTGCACATGACCCCCGACGAAGCGGTGTGGGCCGCGACCGCAGGCGGCGCCCGAGCCCTGCGCCGCACCGACGTGGGCACTCTGCGCCCCGGTTCCCGAGCCGACGCGCTGGCACTCGACGCGCCCTCGCATCTGCATCTGGCCTACCGTCCGGGCGTTCCGCTGATCAGCCGGGTGTGGCGCAATGGCGCACTCGCCCACTCGAACTGAGGCCGACACGATGTACTCGCTGCCCAGCTGGACCGGCCGCACCGACGGCGCCGCCCCCGAGCATCTGCGCTGGCATCAGGTCGTCGAGCAGTACGAACCGGGCGGTGCGCCGGCCTCGTGCGTGTTCGTCGGTTTCGCCAGCGACGAAGGAGTCCGCCGCAACAGCGGCAGGCCGGGCGCTGCGGCGGGGCCCGACGCGCTGCGGCGCGCGCTGTCGCCGATGGCGCTGGCCACGCCGATTCGCGCGTTCGACGCCGGGACCGTCGCAGTGACCGACGAACGGCTGGAGGACGGCCAGCGGCGACTCGGCATCACGGTTACCGCAGTGCTGGACGCAGGCGGTTTTCCTGTCGTGCTCGGCGGTGGGCACGAAGTCGCGTACGGCACCTACCTAGGACTCGCCGAATCAGCCTGGCGCACACCGGGAACCACGATCGGCATCCTCAACCTCGACGCGCACTTCGACCTGCGCCTGGACCCCGTTCCCAGCTCGGGCACCCCGTTCCGCCAGATCCTCGAGGCCGACGGCGACGTGCGGTACGCGGTTCTCGGCATCAGCCAGCCGAGCAACACCGCGCTGCTCTTCGACACCGCCGCGCGGTTCGGCGGGCGCTATCTCCTCGACGACGACTGCGATCCGACGAGCGCACACCGATTCGTCGACGACTTTCTCGCCGACGTGGACCGGGTGTACCTCACCATCGATCTCGATGTCCTGCCCGCCGCCGTTGCCCCCGGCGTCAGCGCGCCCGCCGCGTACGGAGTGCCGCTCGCGACGATCCAATCCGTCTGCGACCGCGTGACCGCGAGCGGCAAGCTGGCGGTCGTCGACGTCGCGGAACTCAACCCCGGCCTCGACATCGACAATCGCACCGCGCGAACGGCCGCGCGACTGATCCACCGCATCGTCACCGGCCACGTCCCGCCCGCGCCGCGCACGCCCGCGATCGACAGCCCAATGTAGTCGACGAGATGTGCTCATGCGTCGCGTGCGGCTTCGGAATTCCAGCTACTGGACTGGCGACACCACCACGTCCACGGAGCCGCCGCAAGTGACGGCGTGGCCGCAAATGCACTGCGCGGGTGGTCCCAGGTTTCGGACCCTGTCCGTACTACCTCCTCGGCCACCCCTGCTATGTCTGATCGAGCATGGCGAAGTAGGTATCGAGCTGGGCCGAGCCGGCGAGAAGGTTGCGGCTGCGCGTGGTCAGCCGGTCCTGCCAGGATTCGAGGAGGGCGGTCAACGCGTCCGTCCCGCCCGTCTTGCGCAGCGAATCGATGAACTGGGCCACCTGGGACAGCGGGTAGCCGCCCTGGCGCAGTTGCCGTGCGATCTCGGCGTCGCGCACGCAGTCCGGTCCATATTCGCGATAGCCCGTTGCCCGGTCGCGTTCGGGGTGCAGGATGCCCTGGGCCTCCCAGGCGCGCAGCGTGGCCGGGTGCACGCCGAGTCGGCGCGCGAGTTCGCCCACGGTCAGCGGTCGACCATGGACAGCGGTCGGTGTCGTGGTGGACAGGGCGCCCAGGGCCGTTGCGACCTCGGTGCGGTTGTCGCGTTCGGCCAGCAGCGCGACGTGCGCGGCGTCGATGAGCCGGTAGGCGGACTCGGTGTCGCCACAGTTGGTCGCGCGCATGATTCCCATTGCCTGTTGGTGCCCGTGGCCACCGCGCAACGCGAGAAAGGCGCGTAGAGCCTGCGCGTGCAGGGGCGTGTAGCGCCGGTAGCCAGTCTGGCTGCGCTCGGTCGGCGGGAGGATGCCCGCGTCGTCGTAATTGCGGATCGCCTGTGCGGACAACCCGTGTTCCCGGGCGAGGTCGATGGGCCGCAACATACACCTCCGATTGAGACTTAAATCTATCAAGCCCAGGTAGACATCGTGAAAGTCTCACCCGAACCTTCAACGATACTGTCGAGAGCAGTGCAACTCCGGAAGGGGTGTTTATGTCTACCGACGCATCACTGCGTGAGATCGGCCGCCAACTCGACGACCCGGCAAGCCTGGGCCGCGCTATCGACGAACTGCTCGCCGCGCGGACCGAGCCGCCGACCCTGCTCGCCCTCGGCGAGCCGACCCACGGGATCGCGGCGTTCCCGCTGCTACGCAACGAACTCCTCAGTCACCTTGTCGAACGGGGGTACCGGTCGATCGTGCTGGAGACCGATTTCTTTGCCGCGTCCGTTGTCGACAACTACGTGAGCGGGGATACGGCGGATGTCGACAAGGTGCTCGCGACCGGGTTCAGCCACGGGTTCGGCGCCGTGCCGGGCAACCGCGAACTCGTCGAATGGCTCCGCTCGCACAACGCCGGCCGCGCGCCACAGGACCGAGTTCGCTTCCACGGCTTCGACGCACCGGTGGAGTACTCCGGTGCGTCGAGCCCGCGACGCGCACTGTTCTCAGCCAACGACTACCTACCCGTCGCGCTGCGGCCCGAATCAGTCCGCGACCTCAACGCGCTGCTCGGCGAGGACGCTGACTGGACGAACCAGGCGGCCATGTTCGACCCGGCAGCGTCCGTCGGCGACTCCGACCGCGCTCGTGCCCTGCGCATTGTCGCGGACGACCTCGCGAGCGCGCTGCGCCGCGCGGCACCTGGCCTGCGCCCCGCAGACCCGACCGGCTACGCCCACGCGGTCACGTACGCGCGCACAGCCCAGAGCCTGCTGCGCTATCACGCGGCCATGGCCGGCCCCGCGCCCGATCGCATCGCGGCCATGGCCAGCCTGCGCGCCGAGATGATGGCCGAGAACCTGCTTGCGATCGTTGCCCAGGAGCAGCGACGCGGGCCGATCCTGGTGTTCGCCCACAACGCCCACTTGCAGTCCCACATGCCGGTCGTCGAGGACGAGGTGAGCTGGGGGAACGCTGGCGCGCTCGTCGGGCTCACCCTCGGCGAGCGCTATCTGTTCCTGGCAACCGACGCCAACCCTGACAGCGATCCGGGCACCCTCCAAGGCATGTTGGCCGAGGCGACCATCCGCCGCGCCCTGTTCCCGACACCGGCCCTGCGTGCCGCGCTTCCCCCGTCGCTCGGCACAGGCGAACCGATCGTGCCCGGCCACCTCCCGCTGAACCCGGCAGAGTTGAACGGCGCCGACGCGGTCGTCTTCATCGCCGACACCGACGGAAAACGGCACCAGTACTGGTAGCCGCACCTCGATCTGGCGCGCCTACGAGGTGGCTGTATTTCCAGGGCGGCGGGGCGAGGTTCGGATCAGTGGGTCCCTTACTCGTATCACGTGGCTGCGTGTCGGCTGCGAATCCCCGCGCAGCCCGGTTTCATTGGCTCGAGAGCAATTCGTAGACGGCCCGGCTGCGTCCGGGTCCTTTGTAATCGGTAATCATTGAGACACCGTCGATCTGGTGGTCGCCGGGTACGTTGACGAATCCGAGGGTGGTCCACGTGGCGTGTGCTGCGTGGTTTTCCGGCTCGGAGGTCAGGTATATCTGCTTGCAGTCCCACTTTTCGGCTTGGGTGCGGATGCTGTTCAGGAGCGCTCGGGCGATGCCGCGCCGCTCGGCGGAGCGCGGTGGCGATGCGGGCCGTGCTGATCGCCGCGGCCTTGGCAGGTGTGGGCGCGATCGCCAGCACCGCGCGGGCATCCGCGCTGGCCAGGTTGGTGGCGGTGCCACCAGCGAACGCGGCGAGAAATACCGGATAGTACTCGCGCAGCAGAGACCGCAGCTCGTTGGATGCCTTGGTGCGCCGCCAGGTGGCGTCCTGGTGCGCACGAGCCAACACCGCGATCGCGCGGGCCAGCTCGCTGTCGGCTGGCAGTGCCCGGTGCATATGGGCGTCCGTGCGCAGGATGTTGGCCAGGGTCATCGCGTCGACATGGTCGCTCTTCTTCCGCGCTACCGAATGCCGCTCCCGGTATCGGGCCACGGCCATTGGGTTGATCGAGTAGACCCGGCGGCCGGTGGAGCGCAGGGCCGAGACCAGCAGCCCGCGCGGGCTCTCGATCGCCACCGGGATCGGGTCGTCGACGGTGTCGCCTGCCTCCGCCAACAGCATGACCAACTCCCCGAACCCTTCCGCACTGTCCGCGATGCGCCGCTTGGCGATCAGCGTCCCATCGGCGTCGACCACCGCGACGTCATGGTGCTTCTCGGCTCAATCGATTCCGCAATACACCTTCAAAGTCGTTGTCCTCCAGATGATTCTGTGTCAGCGATGGCCCTGAGGCCCTTGCGGGAACGCGCGGCGCCCTAATAGCGAGGCTCGATGGCCTTCCCTCCGATTGAGCCGTTCACGATCCCAGCGACCCGCACGGACTCCGGTCTCACATCAGAGCTCGAGGGCTCCAGGTCATCGAGAAGTCAGCCGCGCGGGCGGGCTCGAACCACGATTCGGAACTGTGCCACAACCGTCTCCAGCGTTCCGGGCCAAGCGCACGATGTGCAGTGTGGCAGCACCACCGGGGCGAACGGCCCGAGCTGACGAACTCCGCCCATCTACAATTGAGGCGTCGAAATTGTCCGGTGGACAGCGCCACGGGTCTCATAGGCATCAGCACGCCAGGCTCGGGCCGTTCGACAGCTATTAGGTTCTCACGGAGCGCTTCGTAATCTCACGACCGATTTCGTGTCGGCTTCGTTTATGAAGCCTTGGTGAGACTGTCTCGCTGAAGCCGACACTCAGTCCGTGACCGTCAGCCGCCGGTGTGTGGTGGTGCGGCGGGTAGTTGCACGGTGCTCCGGAGCCCGCCGGAGGGGCGGGGAGTGAGGGTGAGGGTTCCGTTGTGGGCTCGGGTGATGCTGTGGACGATTGCCAGGCCCAGCCCGGCACCTGCGTGGTCGGTGTGCAGGCGTTCGGTTCCGCGGCGAAACGGTTCGACCAGGGTGGACACCACCTGTGGCGGGAGCATCTCGCCGGTGTTCTCGACAGTGAGCACGACCGTGCCGGGGTGCGCGCTGGTCGTGACCCATACGGCGCCATGATCGGGCAGGTTGTGCACGATCGCGTTGTGCACGAGGTTCGTGGTCAACTGCAGCAGGAGTGCAGGTGAGCCGATGGCCGGGGTTATGTCGCCGGAGGTTTCGATGGCGATACCGCGTTTTTCCGCGAGGGGGAGAAGTGTTTCAGCGGCTTCTTCCGCCATGAGGGACAGGTCGACGTGTGCTCGGGTGAAGGATCGCTGGTCGGCGCGGCTGAGTAGGAGTAATGCCTCGGTGAGGTCGATCGCTCGGGTGTTGACGGTGCGAAGTCGTTCGACGAGTTCACCGGTGCGGCTGTCCGGATCGTTGCGGGCCACGTCGAGAAGTGCCTGCGTGATCGCCAGCGGGGTGCGCAGTTCGTGGGAGGCGTTGGCTGCGAATCTGTTCTGTTCGGCTACATGTGCTTCCAGCTGGGCGAGCATAGTGTCGAAGCTGTCGGCGAGTTCGCGGAACTCGTCGCTGCGGCCCGGCAGCCGGATCCGCTGGGAAAGCGATCCGCTCGCGGCCGTCCGGGTGGCCTCGGTGATTCGAGTCAGTGGGGCGAGCACGCGGCCGGCGAGAATCCATCCGCCTCCGAGGCCGAACACCAGCAGGAACCCCAGCACGAGGATTGCTGCCGGGACGAAGACGGCGGGGCCGAAGCTGTGTGGGTCGAAGGCGCGTCGGAAGTCGGACAGGTCGGGAACGAATAGGGCGTTCGACCTTCCTCGCAGGAGGAACACCCACACGGCGGCCAGCAGCAGGGCGCCCGCGAGCATGAGAAACCCGACGTAGCTGAGGGTCAGTTTGAGGCGAACGCTCAAACCCGACACCCTGTCCACGGTCGATTCCCTCACGTTCCGGCGTCAATGCGGTAGCCGACGCCGGGCACGGTGGCGATGAGCCATGGTTGGCCGAGCCGTTTGCGCAGGGCTGAGACGGTGATGCGCACGGCGTTGGTGAAGGGGTCGGCATTGTTGTCCCACGCCCGTTCCAGTAGCTCTTCGGCGCTGATGACGCCACCTTCGGCAGCGACGAGAACTTCGAGCACGGCGAACTGCTTGCGGGTGAGCGCCACATAGCGACCGTCGCGGTAGACCTCGCGGCGAAACGGATCCACCCGCAGGCCCACGACCTCCCGCACCGGTGGCCGGTTGTAGACGCGCCTGCGGTCGAGCGCCCGGAGCCTGAGCGCGAGTTCACGGAGTGCGAACGGCTTGGTGAGATAGTCGTCGGCGCCGAGCTCGAAGCCGGAGGCCTTGTCATCGAGCCGGTCGGCAGCGGTAAGCATCAGGATCGGCATGCCGGTACCGGACGCGACGATGCTCTCGGCGATCTCGTCGCCCGAGGGCCCGGGGATGTCGCGGTCGAGGACCGCAATGTCGTATGTGTTGATGCTCAGCAATTCCATGGCCGTGTCGCCGTCACCGGCAATATCGGCCGCGATCGCTTCCAGTCGCAGCCCATCGCGAATGGCCTCTGCCAGGTAGGGCTCGTCCTCTACGACCAGAACACGCATGCTCTGGATACTACGAGGCGGCACATATCGCCGGCATATCCAAAAAACGCATACGGGCGGTCTATCGCCACAGTCGTCGACGGCATAGTCGAGGGTGACCGCGCGGCAACAGTGACCGCTCCCGCCGTGGTCGACGGCCGAAAGACAGGGCCGGGTGGACTCTCTGTCGCCTTCGCCGGTGAGCATGTCGACGGCCATGGCTATGCAGGCCAGGGCGGGTGACAGGTCCCCGGTGAGGCGTTCTGTGTACGGCACCACCGCTGACAACCTGCTACTGGTTGTCGCGCACAGGCCGGGCTCCGAACGCCACCGTTCGGGTGGCATATCGTCCGCATATCGAAAATCACATACGTCATGGCAACATCGCGATGTCTTGACTCGAGGCATGGTTTACAGCGAAGCCATCGGGGACGGCCGCGCCGGACTGCTGGCCGATTCGTCCCCCTCGGCCATCCAAACGACGGGGATCACGGTCTTCGGGTGCAGCCAAGACGAAGCCACTGTGTTCCGCGAGCTGGGAACCCGCCTCGGAGCATCGCCAACCACTACCGAGGCGGCTGTCTGCGAAAGCAATGTCGAATTGGCGCGTGGCAACCGATGCATCAGCGTGAGCCATAAGACTCGGATCACCAACTCCACGATTCTGGCACTCAGCAGAGCCGGTGTGGAGTACATCTCCACCAGAAGCATCGGGTACAACCACATCGACCTGGAATACGCGGAACGCGTCGGCATTTCGGTTGGTAACGTCGCCTATTCACCAGACAGCGTGGCCGACTACGCACTGATGTTGATGCTGATGGTCGTGCGCCACGCGAAATCCACCATCCGCCGTACCGACTCGCATGATTACCGACTGAGTGAGACCCGTGGCAAAGAACTGCGGGACTTGACCGTAGGCGTGGTCGGAACGGGGCGCATCGGAACAGCAGTCATCGACCGGTTGCGTGGCTTTGGCTGCCGCGTGCTGGCCCACGACAGGCGGCCTGGACCCTGCGCCGACTACGTCCCTCTCGACGAACTGATAGAGCAGAGCGACATCGTCACGCTCCACACCCCGCTCACTGCGGACACACACCATCTCCTCGATCGCCAACGCATCGAGCGGATGAAGCCCGGTGCGTACATCGTCAATACGGGCCGCGGACCACTGCTCGATACCGAGGCCCTCCTCTCCGCACTGGAAAGCGGCAGGTTGGGTGGCGCGGCGCTGGATGTCCTCGAAGGAGAGGACGGAATCTTCTACGCCGACTGCAGAAACAAGCTCATCGAGAACAAAGCCTTGGTGCGGCTACAGCGCCTGTCGAATGTGCTGATCAGTCCACACTGCGCCTATTACACAGACCACGCCCTGAACGACACCGTCGAAAACAACCTCATCAACTGCCTGAACTTCGAAAGCGGAAAAACAGCATGAGCAGATTGAAAGTCGGAGTCATCTTCGGAGGTGCTTCCGAAGAACATGCCGTCTCCATCAAGTCGGCGCAAGAGGTGGCAAAGAACCTCGACACCGACAAGTACGAACCGTTCTGGCTCGGGATTACGACCGGCGGCGACTGGAGGCTCTGCGACGAACCTGACGCGGGTTGGGAGAATCGCAGCGCCCGTCCAGCTGTGCTGTCGCCTGACAGAAGCCTGCACGGCCTGCTGGTCAGGGAGCAGGAGGGCTACGAAACTGTGCGTCTCGACGTGGTCTTGCCCATACTTCACGGCAAGCTCGGCGAAGACGGCGCGATCCAAGGCCTGCTGGAGCTCTCCGGCATCCCCTACATCGGCTGCGACATCCAGGGCTCGGCTGTGTGCATGGACAAGTCCCTGGCCTACACGGTCGCCAAGGGTGGGGGAATCTCCACGCCGAACTTCTGGGTTGTCGCGGAGGACGAAAAGGTCGATCCCGACCATCTTCCTTATCCCGTCTTCGTGAAGCCCGCCCGTTCGGGTTCATCTTTCGGCGTCAGCAAAGTCACCCGAGCAGACGAGTTGGCCGGCGCGCTGAGCGAGGCGCGGCAGTACGACTCGAAGGTCCTGATCGAGGAGGCCGTGGCCGGCCGCGAGATCGGTTGCGCGGTCCTCGGGGAGCTGTTCGGCCTGATCACGGGCGAGGTGGACCGGGTCGACCTCTCGCACGGATTCTTCAGAATCCACCAGGAGGACTCCCCCGAGACCGGATCGGAGAACTCGACCTTCATCGTTCCCGCCGACATCTCCGACGAATCGCGCCAGCTCGTCCGAGAGACCGCCGAGACCATCTACCGGACCCTGGGCTGCAAGGGACTTGCCCGCGTCGACATGTTCCTCACCGATGACGGACAAGTGGTGCTCAACGAGGTCAACACCATGCCCGGCATGACCTCCTACAGCCGCTACCCGCGGATGATGGCCGCCGCAGGACTGCCGCTCTCCGACGTGATCGACCGGCTCATCTCGATGACACTGCACGGAAAGAAGCGATGAACGACGACTTCATCTACGTCGACGACCGGGTGCCCGGCATCCGCTGGGACGCCAAGTACGCCACCGGGGACAACTTCACCGGCAAACCCGTTGACGGCTACCTCGCGAATCGCATCGTCGGCACCCGGTCCCTGTGCGCAGCCCTGGAGCAAGCGTGCGAGAAAGCAGCCTCCCTCGGCTTCGGGCTGCTTCTCTGGGACGGGTATCGCCCCCAACGCGCCGTGGACTGCTTCCTACGCTGGTCCGAACAGCCAGAAGATGGCCGGACCAAACCGCGGCACTACCCGAACATCGACCGACACCAGATGCTCCAGAGCGGATATGTGGCCGCCAAGTCCGGCCACAGCAGGGGCAGCGCCGTCGACCTGACCCTCTATCAGCTTGCCACCGGTGAGCTTGCTCCCATGGGTGGCGGCCACGACCTCATGGACCCGATCTCACATCATCGAGCCCGAGGAATCACACCAGTCGAGACTCGGAACCGCCAGCATCTCCGTTCCATCATGGAGGACTGCGGATTCGATCGATACGACTGCGAATGGTGGCATTACACACTGAGAAACGAGCCCCACCCCGATGTCTACTTCGACTTTCCCATCACATGATCGGAGTCTCCATTGCATCTCGCAGTGGGGACATGTGGAACGCAACGACGAGGTCGTCATGCGGCGCACCGGCCTATCCGGGCTGGAGGTCTTCTTGCCGCGTACCGATCCATCGCGACTGCACGACTGGGCCTCCGACGGATACCGCACACACGAGGAGTACCTGTTCTGGTCCCGCAAGGTCTGCGGTTTGGCATGTCTACAGTCGCTGCTCCAGGGCTGGACCGACGTCCGGCTGCCGATGGGCGAACTCCTCGCGCAAGCCCTCGACCAGGGCTGCTACGTGGTGCAGCCCTCCGGCAAGGTCCAAGGACTCATCTACAGACCATTCATGGCCTGGGTGAGCGCACAGTTCGGATTCCATTGCCGACTGATCGAACACACGCCAATTCACGTATCCCACCGAGAGGTGCGACCCGGGCAGGTCATGATCGCCTCGGTATCTCCCGAGATTCGCGACCCCGACACCCACGCGCCGCAACGAGGAGGCCACCTCGTGCTGGTCTATGCGGTCGAGGACGGGGTAGTGCGGTTCCACAACCCGTCGGGCTACTCCCACAACTCGGACTCCGCATCGCTACCCGTGCACGTATTCGAGCGGTTTCATGCACACCGAGGAATCTTGATCAGAAGGACGTCGTGATGCCAGGCGGACCAGCACCCCGCATCGTCGTCGCAGGTGGCCACTCGGCAGGTCACATCGAGCCCGCGATGAACTTCGCCGACGCACTACGCAGATTGGAGCCCACGGCCGAAATCACCGCCCTCGGCACGGTCCGCGGACTGGACACCACGCTCATCCCCGCTCGCGGCTACCCGCTCGAACTCATCCCCCCGGTGCCACTGCCGCGCAAACTGAGCAGCGACCTATTACAGACGCCGGCCAGGCTCCACAACTCGGTCCGGGTAGCCGGTGCAGTACTCGACCGGGTGCGGGCCGAGGTCGTGATGGGCTTCGGCGGCTACGTAGCAGTGCCCGCGTACCTCGCCGCCCGACGACGTGGCCTGCCGATCGTTGTCCACGAGGCGAACGCCCGGCCCGGAGTGGCCAACCGACTCGCGGCCCGGATGACGACCCACGTGTTCACCGCCGCACCGAGTGTCCGGCTGGCGCACGCCACCGCGATCGGTATCCCGCTGCGCCCGACGATCACCGGGCTCGACCGCCCGGCATTGCACGACACAGCCCGGCAGCGGTTCGGGCTACGCCGCGATGGGCCGGTAGTGCTGGTCACCGGCGGTTCGCAGGGTGCAGGGGCGATCAACGCTGCGGTGTCCGGCGCCGCCGCGGCGTTACGGACCGCCGACGTGCAGGTCCTCCATATCACCGGGCCGCGGCACACGGTCGACATGCCGTCCAGCACCCCCGGCGACCCGCCCTACGTCGTCGTCCCCTACGTCCACGAAATGCAGTACGCCTACGCCGCGGCGGACTTCGTGATCTGCCGCTCCGGGGCAATGACGTGCGCCGAGCTGGCCGCCGTCGGACTGCCTGCCGCATATGTCCCGCTGCCGTTGCGCGGTGCCGAGCAGCGGTTGAACGCCGAGCTGGTCGTCGCTGCCGGTGGGGCACTGCTTGTCGACAACGCTGACCTTGATCCGACTTGGATCGAAACCACCCTCATCCCGGTGCTCACCGATCCCGAGCGGATCGCGAAGATGTCGGCCCACGCGTCGGCGGCCGACGCACCGGACGCGGACGTCGTCCTGGCCCGGCACGTGCTCACCACGGTCGCGGAGCAACGAAGTATCGACTCACGAGACTTGGAGTGAACCATGCGGATACCATCAGCGCGCCGCGCTGACGCCGAAGATGGCATCGAGTTCCACGTCAACAGTGGCTGGCGTTCCCGGGAGTACCAGAACCGACTATTTCGCGTGGCGGTCGCGAAGTACGGCTCGACGGAGGGAGCCGCCCGGTGGGTTGCCACCACGGATACTTCTGCGCACGTGTCCGGCAACGCGGTCGACCTCGGTTCCGATGCTGCGGCGTGGCTGTCCGCATACGGCGCCGCATACGGACTGTGCCAGATCTATCGCAACGAGCCCTGGCACTACGAACTGCGCCTCGAGGCGATCGAGCACGGTTGCCCTGCCATCTATCCCGACCCCGCACACGATCCGAGGACGCGGCAGTGACGACGGCCGGAACCATCGCCCCCGAAGGACCGGAGTCGGCTCGACGAGCGCGCTGGAATCCACTCACCCGTATCGCGTTCCGGTTCTGTTTCCTGTACTTCGGCTTGTTCTGTGTACTGACTCCGCCGATCGTGTTCGAGCTGACCGGCCTGCTCGGCCGCCAGCTGGGCTACGACGCACAGTTCTGGCACATCCGGAAACTGCAGCCCGTCCTGAACTGGGTGAGCCGGGAGCTGTTCGGTACCGCGGTACAGCTGTATCCGACCGGAGTCGGGGACCAGACGATCTTCTGGGTGCTGTTGTTCTGCATCCTGGTCGTGGCGGTGGTTGGAGCAGCGGTGTGGTCGGTACTGGACCGGCACCGTAGGCAATATCGCACACTCGCAGGCTGGTATTTCCTCGTCATCCGGATACTGCTGGCCGGTCAGATGTTGAGTTTCGGCTTCGCCAAGGCGATTCCGACGCAGATGCCCGAGCCGTCGCTGGCCACGCTACTGACCGAGTACGGTGACCTCACGCCGATGGCCGTGCTGTGGTCGCAGATAGGTGTGTCGACACCGTACGAAATGCTGCTCGGTGCGGCAGAAATCACCGCAGCGATCCTGCTGCTCGTGCCACGGACCGCGCTGCTCGGCGCGTTGCTGGCGCTGATCGACACCCTGCAGATCGTCGTACTGAACATGACCTTCGATGTGCCGGAGAAGATCTCGTCCACGCATCTTCTGCTCATGTCGTTGATACTGCTGGCGCCCGAGGCGCGGCGGCTGACGCGAGTGCTGTTGCTCAACCGCACCACCGGCCCGTCCGCCGTACCGTATCCGTTCCACACCAGGAGATCTCGCCGTATCGCGGCGCTGATGCAGGTCGCGCTCGGCCTCTGGATTGCGGTGGCGCTCGTGTACAGCGGCTGGCACGCCTGGCGCTCCGGCGGGCCCGACCGCCCCAAGCCTCCGCTGTACGGCATCTGGTCGGTGTCGCAATACACCCGCGACGGACGGCCGGTGCCACCGCTGACCACCGACGCAACTCGTTGGAAGACAGTGGTGTTCGACTATCCGGATACCATCACCTTTCAGCGGATGGACGACACCCTGGTGACCGTTCCCGTCGACGTGGACGCCGCGTCCCATCGGATCCGGCTGATCGAGGGGACACCGCAATCCAGACAGATGGCGACATCCGAGCACACTCAGAATCCCTTGGGCACGCTCAACTTCCAGCAAACCGCCCCGGACACAGCCGTGCTGACCGGCGAACTGGGCGGCCACCAGGTCACCCTCATGCTCGACCGGATCGACCCGGACAGCTTCCCGCAGCGAAGCACACCGTTCCGATGGGTGCAGAACCGCCCGAATTTCTGACTGGACACGGGGGCTCGTCGCGTCCAGTTGTGTTCCAGATAGCAGGCGAGCCGCGCTCCCGAGCACAGGTGGGTACCGTCGCACCGGCACCACTCCGACGTTCGCTGCCCGCTGCCCGCGGTCAAGGGATGTGTTCCGGGCCGGGTATCGTCGCCGGGTCGGCGGCCCAGCATCGGTGACGTTCCAATGCCGCCATGCCTGCCCGACCCGGCTACCCAAAGGTTGACGAACACGTAATCACAGTCCAGATCCCCGCCGCTTCGGCAAACGGACCCAGGCTGTAGCCAACGTCGTCGGCGATATCAACACCCTCGCCAGCCGCGAGTCTGCGGCTGCTGCGCCCGACCCGCAAGGCACCGATCGTCCCGGAGCGGCACTGTTCAAGCCGCTACGTCAGTGGGCGTGGCTGCCGGGTCGGCGGCGGCTACACCAGCCCCAGCGGCGGTCGCGGCGTCGACAGCGGCACACGGCAGCGCGGAGGCGAAGCGTCGGCGGGTGCGGACGGGCCGGGGGATGCTCATCTGCCGCCTACCGGGCTGACTGGACCGGCAACGACCCGCAGCAGGTGCCCCGGATCGATCCCGCGCCGAGCATGATCTGCCGCGCGAGACATGCTGCGCCACAAGCTATCTTGCGCACAGCGCAATATCGCAGGTTCGAATATTGCGCAGCCGACACCAACCTCGTGCCCACGGATCGAGCGGCGCACCACCGACCAGTAATCCGTGGCTCGATGGTGCGCCGGTCGCAGGCACTACCCCAGCGAGACCACCTTGGCCTGGCCCGCGACAACAGTGTCGTCGCGATCGACCAGCGCGACCCGCACCTGTACCGTCTGCCCCGCCGAGAGCGGCGCATCCTCGCCCGCGGCGCCGACCAGGATGACCACGGCGGTATGTTGGGCGCCGTCGCATGTGACGGCATTCTGCGTGCCGGTAGCCGACGGACTATCCGCGTTGGGGTCGCCCACCATCGCCTTGATGGCGGCGACCCCTGCCGGTGCGTCGCAACTGTAGTCGACCCCGACGTTGACCGGCCCGACTCCACTGACGTCGATGGTGTTGGCGGCGAGAGCGGGAGCAGCGGCCAACACACCGGCCAGCGTCATTGCGCCGAAAATGGTCCCGATGAGGGTAGGTCGTCGGTAGTTCCGATTAGTAACCATGAATCTCGTCCTCCTGCGTAGCGGAAGTAGATCGCGGAACACAATCAGAAGACATCACGGCGTGCACCCCACCGCACGTCCATGCTCCCCCACCGCAGCCCGCACGGCAATGGTCGTCTCGAATGACGCGGTTTGTTTGGGCGGCAGGCGCGCCGGGCAAAACAATGGGTAGCAGATATCCGGGAGGGGAGATGGGACGGACAATCCGGCGAAAGCGGCCGCAGCCCAAGAGTATTCCCGTGGCGATCGGGCTGGCGATCGCTCACGTACTGCTTGTATGCCTGTATTACCTGGTCTGCCCTGGCCTGCTCGTAGGTGGTGGGATCCTCATTTTTGTCGGCTGGACCGAACTTTGGAGCGCGGGAAGCGTGGCCAAGATAGTCGGCGGGCTCGCGATGATCTTCGCCGGAATCTACGCCTTCATCACCATGCCGGACCGGATCGAACGGTTTACCGGTAGGGACGTCGGCGGTGACCCCAATGCGCCCGGTGGGTTCTACGGTGGCGGATGAAATGCAGGTTCCAGCCATCGGTGTAGCGCACAGCCGGACCGTCCTCGCAGTGCGGGCGGACCTCGCCGAGTTCGCCTGCGGGCCCGGTGTGGACGACCTATCGTGACAGTTCGTCCGCGCACCGGCAGCGCTGATATCGGGACTAGCATTCCGCGAAGGCGATATTGGCGAAGAGTATTTCCTCGAATCTGATCTTCATCTTCTCCGCCGTCACCGCGTCGATGACGTCCGTGCCATATTCGAGCAGACCGAACCAGGACTGTGGTCGTCCGCTGCCGTTCGTTACTTCTGACAGGATCAGCGATACGTCGAAATCCACGGGAGTCGTGGTGACAACCGGCTCCCACTCTGCTTGCAGTCCGACACCTTTCGGGTCGGGCGCCGGAATGTTCTGGAATGCGAGACGCACTCTCAGCCGGTCCCGAATTCCGAGATGTTCGGTAACGAATTCGAAGGGGATGTCCTGGTTGTCCAGGGCCGCCAGCGTGGTTCGCCGAACCTGGGCCAATAGCGCCGGAAAGGTGGGCTCGCCGGTGAGATCGCTACGTAGGACGAGGAAGTTCGTGAATCGCCCGATGGCCGCTTCCATCCCAGGCTCGGTTCGGCCCGCTGTGGGTGCGCACACGGCGAGGTCGTACCCCAGACCGAATTCGCCGAGCATGAGCGCGAATGCGGTGTGCACGACCATGTAGACACTGACGTGGTGCGCGACGGCGAATGCTTCGAGTCGACGACAGTTGTCCTCATCGAAGCCGATATATACCTGGCCCGCGTACGGCTGCGGAGCATCGGCGGGCCGGCGCAGGGGCGGCGGCACCTCTGGCAGACCGGCGAGAGTTGTCGTCCAGTAAGCGAGTTGCCGGTCGATCGGTGCGGTAGTGCCGAGATCCTCGACCAACCGGCGTTGCCAGATCGCGTGGGCGGCGTACTGGATGGGCAGTGGTTGCCAATCCGGTCGTGCGCCTATGCTTCGGGCTCGCAGCGCCGAGGCGAAATCATGGATCAGCGGCGCGGCCGACCAGCCGTCCGCAGCGATGTGGTGCAGCATGATCAGCAGGAGGTCGGTTTTGTCGTCGACCTGGTAGAGGCGCACCCGCAGTGGGACTTCGGTGCGTACGTCGAACGGTCTGGCGGTGCAGGCCAACAGTTCTGCCGCGCCGTCCGCGGTCGCGGCCGTGGCGAAATCGATGGTGCCGCACGGGAGTACCCGCTGGTGGCCGGGAAATACAGTACGCAGAATCTCGTGGCGGTCAACCAGATCGGTGACAGCGTCAGCCATTGCCGTCGAGTTGGTCGCTCCGGGCAGCCGCAACGCGAAGATGTACGCACGACCGGGGCCTAGCGCTGCGCGCTCGTGTTCGTTGAGCTCGAGCAGACGCCGTTGCGGAAACGATAGCGGCACGACATCGGGACGGCGAATGCCGACCCGACTCCGCAGACCGTCACGACGTGCCGGAATATCGGCGATAGCGGCCACGGTTCGCGCCTCGAAAACCTCCTGCACCGAGACGTCTTCGCCAAGTACCTCTCGGATCCGAGCACGCAGCCGGACCGCGCCGAGCGAATCACCACCCATGGTGAAAAAGTCGTCGTCGGCACCGATTTCGGACAGACCGAGGACCTCGCCGAATACTCCCGCGATCGCCTGCTCGCGCTCGGTACGCGGCGCCCGACCAGTAGAGCGGGCAGCGTAATCGGGCTCGGGCAGGGCGTCCACGTCGAGTTTGCCGTTGGGAGTCAGCGGCCAAACATCGATCGTGGTGATCGCCGCAGGCACCATATGTTCCGGCAGTTCGAGGGCAACCCGCCGAGACAATTCCGCGACAGTAGCCGCGCCGCTATGCCGGACATAGGCGAGCAGTCGGCCATCACGAACGATCACCTTCGCCTCCCCAACGCCATCCGCACGGGAAACAACCGCTTCGACCTCGCCCAGCTCGATCCGGAATCCGCGCAATTGCACCTGCTCATCCGCGCGCCCCAGATATTCGAGCCGGTCGCCGCGCCACCGACCGACATCACCGGATCGGTACATGCGTTCGCCCGGCGGGCCGAATGGACTGGCTACGAACCGGGTCGCGGTCAGGCCCGGCCTATCTCGATAGCCGCGCGCGACTTGCGGTCCAGCCACGTAGATCTCGCCGCGAGCACCGATCGGCGCAGATCGTAACCGGCTGTCGAGTAGGTGGATCCCCACCCCGGGTAGTCCGTGCCCAATGGCGCCGGTCACCGACCCTTGTGTGTCGAACTCTCGAATCGTCACGTGCACAGTCGTTTCGGTGATCCCATACATGTTGACCAGCCGTGGCCACTGCGACGAATATCGTGCGTACCAGTTGAGCAGTTTGTGCGGGTCCAGCGCCTCCCCACCGAGGACTACGTATCGCAGACAGACGTCCTGCTCCGGTACGGCCGCATGGTCCGCCTCGATCAGTTGATAGAACGCCGACGGTGTCTGACTCAGTACCGTAACCCGTTCGCGGGCAAGCAATTCCAGAAATCGGTCGGGTGAACGCGAGGTCATTTGATCGACGATCACCGCCGTGCCTCCCGACGACAGCGCACCCCATAGCTCCCAGACCGCGAAATCGAAGGCGTAGGAATGGAATACGGTCCACACGTCGGCCGGGCCGACGTCGAACGCCGGGAGTGCGTTCGTTAGCAATCGCACGACATTTCGGTGCGTCACCGCGACCCCCTTCGGGGTGCCGGTGGAGCCGGAGGTGTAGATGACGTAGGCGAGGTCATCGGGGTGCGGCGACGATGTCGGCGGATGCGCGGGGAATCTGTCGGTGCTGTCGCCGAATTCGACCAGTACAACCGGGATATCGCCCAGGGGTAGTTCAGGTCGGAGTTGGGCCGTGGTCAGCACACAGCCTGGCCTGGCGTCGGCTAGTACGAACTCGAGGCGAGCCGCCGGGTAGGCCGGATCAATGGGCAGGTACGCGGCGCCCGCGCGCAGCACCGCAAGGAGGGCAACCGGCATGTCCGCGGTGCGTTCGACGGCGACGCCAACCACCGATCCTGGGCCGATGCCGTGGCGGATCAAGCGCAGGGCCGTGCGATCGGCACGGTCGGAGAGTTGCGCGTAGGTCACGGTGGCAGCTGCGTCACGTACCGCGATCGCGTCCGGGTGCGCGCGACATTGTGCGTCGATGAGATCGACAAGGGAGGTAACCGGCGGCTCGACACCAGGACGGTGCGACTGACGAAGTATTCTCTCGTGTTCTCCGTCGAGGAATGCATCGACATTGCCGACGGTGGCGGTCGGGGCGTCGACGATGCTCGTCAGCACGCCGAGCAGTCTGTCCGCGATCAAGCGCACGGTCTCATCATCGAAACAGTCACGTGCATAGGAGATTTCACCCTGCATCGCACCGGCGCCGACGTCGGTGATCGTGACGGTGACGTCGAACTTCTCGGTGTGATTCGGCAGCGCGAGCGTGACCGCTTGCAGCCCGGGTAGCTCGAAGGTCGCGTCGAGCAGATTCTGGAAGGCGAGCGCGACCTGGAACAGCGGGGACCGAGATGAGAGCCGTTGCGGCGCGAGAGCATCCACGACCTGTTCGAACGGCACGTCCGAGTTCGCGAAGGCCGCCAGGTCCGTGTCACGTTGCCGGGCCAGTAGCACAGTGAACGATTCGACCGGATCGATGCGCGTCCGCAATACCACCGTATTGACGAACATGCCTATCAGGTCGTCTATTTCGGCTTCGCCTCGCCCGGCGACGGGTGCGCCGATGGCGACATCGTCCGCTCCGGACAGTCGTGCCAGTGCTATCGCCAGCGCGGTATGGACAACCATGAAGACCGATGCGTCGTGTGCGCGGGCGAGGGCGCCCAACCTGTTCGCGAGCTCCGCGTTGATGGTGAAGTGCACGGAGGCGCCCGCATAGGACGGGACGCGCGGACGGACTCGATCACCGGGGAAGGCGGATTCCTCCGGCAGCCCGGCCAGCGCGCCGCGCCAGTAATCGAGCTGAGCGGCGGCGAGGGAATCGGTATCTTCCCCACTGCCGAGCGATTCCCGGTGCCACAGGGAGTAATCGGCGTACTGCACTGGGAGCGGGGCCCAGCCCGGCTCCGCGCCGACGGTTCGAGCAGCGTAGGCCAGCATCACGTCCCGGGTGAGTGGTCGCATGGACCAGCCATCGGCACTGATGTGATGTGCCACGAAGATCAGCACGTACTCACGGTTGCCATCGGACGCGTGGACTTCCAACAGGGCCACACGCCATGGCGTCTCGGCGGTCACATCGAATCCGGTCGCAGCGATCTCCGCGATTCGCGCGGGCATCGCGTCCGTCGGGACAGATTCCGGCACGAGATCCACGGCGACCGTATCGACCGGTAGGACCACCTGCATCCCGACGCCGGCACCGTCCGCCGGATATATGGTGCGCAGCACCTCGTGCCGCACCGCCACATCGGCCACCGCCGCCCGCAGTGCGGCCACGTCCAGTTCCCCGGTGAGCCGCACCGCGACGGGAATGTGGTACGCCGCCGAGGTGGTGTCGAGATGGTTGAGCAACCACATCCGCTGCTGCGCGGGCGATAACGGGATCTCCGACGGTCGCGGACCGGCCACCAACCTCCTGTGGTTTCCCGCGTCGATTTGGCGTGCCATCAGTACTGCGAGCGCCGCCACCGTCGACGCGTCGAAGATCAGGCGGACCGGCAACCGGGTACCGCACGCGGCGCCGATGCGCGCCATCACGCGGGTGGCTACCAGCGAGTTGCCGCCGAGCGCGAAGAAGTCGTCATCGGCGCCGACTCGCTCGACATCGAGTACGTCGGCGAACACATCGGCGATGAGCCGCTCGACCGGAGTCGACGGCGCTCGGAATATTGATGGCTGGAATTCCGGTTCCGGCAGTGCCGTGCGGTCCAGTTTGCCGACGGGCGTCAGCGGAATCTCGTCGAGCAGCATGACCGCCGCAGGGACCATATGCGACGGCAGCGAGCGTGCCGCGTAGGCGATCAGTGCTGCGGGTGTCGGTGAGCGGTCCGGGACGGCAAGCACATACGACACCAGGACCGTTGTCTGCGTGGTTGTTTCATGGCTCAGTGTGATTGCGAACCCGACATCCTCGTGCCCGCTGAGTACGGCGTCGATCTCGCCGAGTTCGATACGGAAGCCCCGGATCTTCACTTGAAAGTCCACGCGGCCGACAAACTCGAGTTCCTGATTCGCCGCCGGCTCGTCATCGCCGTTCCGTTCGTCCCGGACCGCGCGCCACCGGACCAGGTCACCGGTCCGATACATGCGCGAGCCGGGCGCACCCCAAGGGTTGGCGACGAAGCAGTTCGCGGTCACACCGGCGCGATTGTGGTAGCCGCGCGCCAGGGCCGCACCTGCCAGATACAGCTCACCCGTCACACCGGGCGGAACCGGACACAGCCGCGAGTCGAGCACGTACGACGACACCCCCAGCACCGGCGTGCCAATTGTAATTCGTTGTCCAGCAACTAATTCCGAGTACGATGAGATAATCGTCGTTTCGGTGGGGCCATAGCCATTGACGTAGCGGCGACCCGGCTGCCAGTTCCCCAGCAGTTCAGGTGTGGTGACATCGCCACCCACCGAGAGCACTTTCAGCTCTGGCAGCCCGGTTGGATCAACCGTGGCGAGTACTGCCGGGGTAATGATCGCGTGGGTTACCGATTCGACACCCATCAGCTCACCCAATTCATGGCCGCCGACAACGTCGGGCGGCACGATCACCAGGGTCGCGCCGACCGCGAACGTGCACAGCCACTCCAGTACGGATGGATCGAAGCTCGGCGAGCAGATATGCAGAAACCGATGGTCCGCCGTCAGGGAATACAGCTCCACCGCATGATCGACCAACCCGCCGAGTCCAGCGTGGGTGACGGTGACACCTTTCGGCAGACCGGTCGAACCCGATGTGTAGATCACGTACGCCGGATGCGAATCGCGCAGCGGCATAACGCGATCGACATCGGTGACGGGGGCGGCGGACTGCCGCGCGAGCAACGTCTTGGTCGAAGGATCGTCGAGCGTCAGCCAGTCCAGCGTGCCGGGCAGCGAATCCACCCACTCCCCTGCCGTAATTCCCGCGACCGCACCGGAATCGGTGACCATGTGACGCACCCGATCCGCCGGATATGACGGATCGATCGGTACGTGCGCGCCACCCGCTTTCGCCACTGCCATAACGGCCGCGACCATTTCATAGGAGCGTGGGAGGGCAACGGCGACCAGCTTTTCCGGACCGACACCGCAATCGACCAGCACCCGCGCCAGGCGTGCGGAATACTCGTCGAGCTCGCCATAGGTCACCGAGCGATCGTCGTATCGCACTGCGACCCGGTGCCTGCCGAGGCCGACCCCGCGTGTCAGCAGCTCCGGCAGCAGAGCGGCGGCAGTCTCGGCGCCGTCGGTTCGAGTGAGCCGTTCGTACTCCGCCTCCGACAGCAGCATCGCATCGCCTACCGGCCGATCGGGTGCGCCGGACACGTCCCGCAGCAGCCGCGCGAACCGCTGCGCGAATTCCGCGACGGTACTCTCGTCGAACAGGTCACCCGCGAACACGAAGGCCGCGTCCAGTCCGATGGGGTCTCCGTTCTCGGTGACCTGTTCCCGAACGCTCAGCGACAGATCGAATTTCGCGGGTTCGGTGGCCGGGTCGATGACCGTGAGCGTCACCTCTGGCAGTTCGGGGACCGGTTCGCTGAAATTCTCCAGCGTCAACATGACCTGGAACAGCGGGTGCCTGCCGGGCGAGCGCGGCGGATCGAGCGCCTCGACCAGCCATTCGAACGGCGTGTCGGCGTGCGCGAATGCCGCCAGATCGGTTTCCCGTGCCGCACAGAGCAATTGCGCGAAATCCGCATCCGGGCGCACCTGTGTCCGTAGCACGAGCGTGTTGACGAACATTCCGACGAGGTCGTCGAGTTCGGCTGCGCCGCGGCCCGCGACCGGCGTCCCGATCGCGATGTCCCGCGTGCCCGATATTCGGGCCAGGAAGACCGCGAACGCCGTGTGCAGCACCATGAACAGGGTGGCGCCATGTTCTCGTGCGAGCCGCAGCGACGCCGCGTGCACCGTCGCGGGAATCACGAATTCCACCCGACCGCCGTCGAAGGACGCCGCAACGGGCCGTGGTCGGTCGGCGGGCAGGTCGATTTGATCCGGCAGCCCGGCCAGCGTTCGCAACCAATACGAACACTGCTGTCCGACAAGCGATTGCGGGTCTTCACGGGCCCCGAGCGCCTTGTGCTGCCATACCGCGAAATCGGCGTACTGCACGGCGAGCGGCATCCACTGTGGTGCCTCGCCGTGGGTGTGTGCGGTGTATGCGAGCATCAGGTCACGAGTGAGCGGCCCGAGCGACCAGCCGTCCATGCCGATGTGGTGCGCAACGAACACCAGCACGTACTCGGCATCTGTGGGCTGGAACAGGCGGATGCGGAAGGACACCTCCGTAGTCACATCGAAACCACCGGTTACGATTCGCCGCACTTCATCGTTCACCCGATCGGCTTCGATCCGGATCGGCGAGAGTTCGATGGGCACGTCGTGCGCTGCCAGGACCCGCTGCACCGCTCCTTGCGTGTGCGAATCTCCTTCGAGCAGTGGATAGACGGTACGCAGGATGTCGTGGCGGACGACGACATCGGCGACGGCCCGGCGCAACGCGACAATGTCGAGCTTGCCCGACATCCGCAGCGCGATCGGGATGTTGTAGGCCGCCGACGACGGATCGAACTGGTTCAGCAACCACATCCGCTGCTGTGCGAACGACAGTGGAATGCGATCCGGGAGCGGGCCGCCGATCAGTGGCAACCGCTCTCGTGGTTGCGCCGTCCGCTCGATCGCCACCGAAAGTTCGGCCACCGTCGGCGCGTCGAACATCATGCGAACCGGCACGTGCCTGTCGACCGCGTCTGAAAGGCGGGCCGCCACCTGCATCGCGACCAGCGAGTTGCCGCCAAGCATGAAGAAGTCATCGTCGACGCCGACCCGCTCGATTCCGATCACCTCGACGATGATCTCGACGATCGTCTCTTCCAGCGGAGTCGTCGGTGCGCGGAACGCGGTGGGCGCGATTGACGGTTGCGGCAATGCTTTTCGGTCCAACTTGCCATTCATATTGAGTGGCATGGCGTCCAACGTCATGTAGGTATCCGGCACCATATACAACGGCAGCACTGCCGACAGGGCAGAGCGCACCTGTGATGTGTCGATTGTGATCGTCCGGTCGTCGGAAACGAGGTATGCGACGAGTCGGTCGCCCACACGCGCGCTCGATATGGCGACAACCACTGCCTGACCGATCTGCGGCAGTGCCAGCAGCGCCGACTCGATCTCGGCGGGTTCGACCCGCTGACCGCGCAGCTTCATCTGGAAATCGGTGCGTCCCAGGTAGTCGAGCACGCCCGTCCCGTCGAGCTCGCGCCAAACCACCAGATCCCCGGTGCGGTACAGGCGTTCGCCGGCATTGTAGGGGTCAGCAACGAACCGGCCCGAGGTCACGGCGAGGCTGTCCACATAGCCGCGCGCCAGCTGGCGCCCCGCCAGATACAACTCGCCCGCGACGCCGACCGGTACCGGCCGCAGTCGTGAATCCAGTACGTAGACACCGGTATTCCACGCGGGCCGACCGATCGGCACACCAACCGCATCCGACGAACTGGTCTGCCAATGTGTCGCGCTTACAGTCGCTTCGGTGGGCCCATAGAGGTTGTGCAGATTCGCCGCGCTTATCGCCTGAAAGGCCGCCACAGTACCCGGGGACAACACTTCCCCGGCGACGAAAACATGCCGCAGGGTTCGGCATTGCTCGGCCGTCGCGATGGTTCGGAATACATCGAGCACCGACGGGACGAAGTCGGTGACGGTGATCCGATGCCGAGAAATCAAGAACGCCAAACGGAATGGGTCTCGATGGTCCGCGCCGGACGCCAGAACCAGCCGGGCGCCGACGAGTAACGGGAGAAAGGATCCCCACAGCGATACATCGAAGGCGTACGGCGTTTTGTGCAGCACGACATCGTTGGCGTCGAGACCGAACGTGTCGAGCATCCACAGCATTTGATTGGTGAGCGCATCGTGAGTGACCGCGACACCCTTGGGTTTTCCGGTGGAACCGGAGGTATAGATCACGTAGGCGAGATTGGTGCCGCGCAGCGGCATTCGCCGATCTCGATCGGTGATCGCGGTGCCGGGTTGACGGGACAGGTCGAGGGTGTCGATGTCAATGCGGCGAACGTGATCGGGTAGGTCCACGCGATCCGCCGAACAGGTGAGGACGCGAACCGGATTTGCGCTGCGCAGAATCTGCCCGCTGCGTTCGACGGGTTGGTCGGGGTCGACCGGAAGCCACGCGCCGCCCGCTTGCCATACCGCGTGCATAGCGATCACCGAGTGCAGGCTCCGCCGCAGACACAGTCCCACAAGCGATTCCGGCCCGATACCGTCGGCGATGAGGTGACGCGCCAATCTATTCGATTGTTCGGCGAGCTCGGCGTAGCTCAATACCTCGCCGTCGAATTCCACCGCGACCGCATGCGGGGTGCGTGCGGCTTGGGCACTCAACAGTGCTGGAAGGACGGTGTCGGGGATGTCATAACCCGTTGCGTTCCAGTCGATCAGCACCTGCGCACGTTTCCTGGGGTCGAGCAGCGGAAGCGCCCACACCGGCTCGTCGCCGGACGCGGCGAGAAATCGCGGGAGGAACTCGACGAAACGGCTGTGCTGTTCGCGTGCCGCAGTGTCGGTGTACACGTTCGGGTTGGTCTCGAAGTCGATCCGATACCGCTGCTCGGCGACCGATCGATAGATATTGACAGCGAGGTCGTCGACAGCGCCCGTGGCCAGGACATGAACCCCTCCGACGGCGCGGTCGATCGTGACTCCGGCATCCAACGGCAGGATATTGATCCGCGGGCCGAAGCCCCTGATCTCATGTCCGCGCGCCGCGCTATCGCGGCGAATGTCCTCGCCACGGTAGCGCTGATGGCGCAGTGCCCCGGTTACCGCCAACGGCACCGCCCGCAGCAGCTCGGACACTGTCGAGTCGTAGCCGATCGGCAGGCGCAGCGGAACAATATTGGACACTGTGCCCGCGCAGCGACGCATCCGCGCCGTCGTGCGCGCGGCGACCGGAAGACTCAATGTCACCTCGCTCGTGCCGGTAACCTGTGCCAGGTAGGCCGCGAAGGCCGCGATCAATAGGGTGGAATCCGTTGCCCCCCAATGCTCTACCGCGACGTCGAGTCCCGAGTCGCGAGCCGACAATTCGGATCCGACAATGCTTGTGGCCGTCGGCAGCGCGGTCCGCCCCGCTGGACCAGCGTTCTGCTCGTAGCCGGCGAGTCTATCGATCCAATACGATCGGTCGGCGTCGAAACGTGTACTGCGGCGATAGGTCAGCTCGGACTCGACCAACTCGCGCAGGTCACCGACGGCGGTCGGCGCGGGCGGCCGCCCTGCGGTAATCGCGGTGTATCGAGCTGCCGCACGCGTGATCAGATTCATCGCGGCAAAGCCATCCATCACAATGTGATGCGACCGCATGTACCAGAACCACCGCGTTTCGCTCAGCCGCAGGATCGCCATGCGGACCAATCGGTCGGTGAGAATGTCCAGGCACCTCGCGGCCTCGGCTCGCATCCAATCATGTGCGGCAGTCTCCGGATTCGACGCCGCACGCAAGTCGATATGCTCCAGCGAGTCCTCTAGCGACGGGTCCAATACTTGCCAGATCCGGCCGTCGTATTCGTCGAATCGTACGAACCCCGAACCCAACTCGAGTCCCGCATCGATACTGGCCCGTCGCAATATCGGCACGTCCAGATCGGCGACGACATCGACATAAGACGCAATGTTCATGGGCATCGCAGGATTGAGTTGGCAGGCACGCCAAATATCGATCTGCGCCGCCGACAGTGGAACCCTTTCCCACATTGCCGCGACTACGCCTTCCTACTCAGCGGCGCAAAGGACTCCCAATCGGAGTACCTTACGACCTTGACGAAGATCGACCGCACACCGAGAAGGCGGAACGTCGCCGAAAAACGTTCCGCAGCAACAGATCTGAATCGCGCCCGCAACACCGCCACCGATCACGCGTGCTGTCGGACCGCCCTCCCGATTCAGGGTCCGCACGTTAATCCTGGTGCCGATCGCTTGATCGAAGACTACCGATTCGGCCCACCCCGGTCTTGCCCCATAATCTGGTGCCGCAGACGCTGCGGGCAGCGGCCGAACCCGAAGCGGCCTCATTTACAGAAGGGCGACGACAGCGGTTTGTCCGCGCTGCTCGGCATTGTCGAGGGCGGTCCGGCCGGAACTGTCGCGCATCTGCGAGTCCGCGCCCGCCTCGATGAGTACTCGGGCGGCGGCGACGGCTCGGGTTCTTCGTTGCCGCGATAACCGCGGTTCGGTCGTGATCGCAACGGGTTTCGAGTCGGCCGCCGCAGGCCGGCAACTCGCGCACGAGTGCGGCGTCGATACCGGCGGCGAGTGCGGTGATGACTCATTGCCGACCGCTGGATCCGATCGGACGCGACCGGATCCAGCATCGGGCGACGACGGCACCCTCGGATTAGTCAATCGGCGACGGAAGTTGCTGCGTTCGCGTTTGCGGCGCCTTCGACGCGCGGTCCGGGGCAGACGATGTACTCACGCTGGTTGATTGGGCAATTCGGGCCTACCGCACGGTGTGCTGCCGCTTCGGCAGCTTCCAGCCCGGCCGCGGAAAGTGGCAGGTGTAGCCGTCGGGATAACGCTCGAGGTAGTCCTGATGCTCGGGTTCGGCCTCCCAGAACTCGCTCGCCGGAGCCACCTCGGTGACCACCTTCCCCGGCCATAGGCCCGAGTCCTCGACATCGACGATCGTATCCAGCGCGACACGCTTCTGGTCGTCGTCGAGATAGAAGATCGCCGATCGGTAGCTGGTGCCGATGTCGTTGCCCTGGCGGTCCTTCGTCGTCGGATCGTGGATCTGGAAGAAGAACTCGAGCAGGGCCCGGTAGTCCGTCTGCGCCGGGTCGTAGATGATCTCCACGGCTTCCGCATGGCCAGGGTGATTACGGTAGGTAGGGCGCTCGTTGCTACCACCGGTGTAGCCGACTCGGGTCGACAGCACCCCCGGCTGCTTACGAATCAAATCGTCCATGCCCCAGAAGCAGCCGCCGGCCAGAATCGCCTTCCGCGTGTCGCTCACACATCCTCCTACGTGAAGAGTCCATAACCAGTACGGCGATTACAACCAACCGAGGACCGCCGATACTCCCGTAACCTCTTTTCCGTCGACTACGAGGCCCGGCAGCGACCGTCCGATCTATGAAGTCGCCTGCGGCACTTGGATATCAGTCGCGATGGCCGAGGAGTACCTGCGCGGGGTCCAGCACGCCACCGAACGTGCTGCGGCGAACCCGCGGGTCGGGCGGCATCAGATGCACTGAGCCAGCACCATGTTGGGGGCCGCAGCTGAGGCTGGGACGTACCCAGGTGCTGGCGTGAGAGTGTCCCTGGCCGGTCAGGGGTGTTCGGCAGCGTACTGTTCCCGCCATCGCTCGATCAGAGGGACCAGTTCGTCGAGCATGAAGCTGTAGAAATCCTGCATCTCGTGCAGGCGCCGGGCGGTGACCGTATCGGCGCTGGTGGCGTCGAGGCCTTCCTGCGCGGCGTTGTGCATGGTGGCCAGCAAGGTGTTCTGTTGCGACATCAACGCCGCCCACGCACCGGCTCGGAACCGGTAGTGGTCGCGGCGGCTGCCCGGAGCCGGGACGCGTTCGATCAGCCCCACCGGCATGAGGTGTTTGATCGCGGTCGATACGGCACCTGAACTGATGGACAGCTCCGCGCCAAGATCGGCGGCTGTCATGGTGTCCTGCTCGGTGTAGACCAGCGCTGTCATCACCCTGGCGGTCGAGCGCTGCATCCCCCCGCCCGCCGACAAGGTCAGGGCCAGCTTCTCCGCGGCTTCTCGCAATCGCTCGTTGGTTCCCACACCTCGAAGGGTATCATACCTATGAATATTCAGAATATTTACAAATCTCTGAAACTTCGATACGTTCTGGTGCATGGCAAAAGCAATTGAGCTGAACGGGCTCACGAAGACCTACGGCGCGTCCCGCGGTCTGATCGAGTTGTCCCTATCGGTAGAGCGAGGGGAGGTGTTCGGGTATCTGGGACCCAACGGCGCCGGGAAATCCACCACCATCCGGCTCCTGCTGGACCTGATCCGCCCCACCAGTGGCACGGCCAGAGTCCTCGGCATGGACCCCCGGGGTGATGCCGTAGCCCTGCACGAGAAGATCGGGTATCTGGCTGGTGATTTCGTCGCCCCCGGTCGGCAGCGGGTCGGCGCGGTGTTGCGGTTCCTCGCCACGCTGCGGGGTGGTGCGGGCGCAGATCGCATCGATGCGCTGTGCGGTCGGCTCGAGTTGGACCAGAGCAAACAGATATCGGCCCTGTCGAAGGGCAACCGGCAGAAGGTCGGTCTGGTGCAGGCGTTCATGCACGAACCCGAGCTGCTGATTCTGGACGAGCCGACGTCCGGTTTGGATCCGCTGGCCCAGCAGATCTTCCTCGACATGGTCTCCGAAGCGGCGGCAGGCGGGCAGACGGTGTTCATGTCCAGCCACATCATGAGCGAGGTCGAAGCGGTCGCCGATCAGGTCGGCATCATCCGCGAAGGCCGTCTGGTCGCGCTCGACACCGTCGCGGGCCTACGCGCCGACGCGGTGCGTGACGTGGAGGTCACCTTCGCTCGGCCCGTCGACCGGGCTGAATTCGCCGCGCTGACGGGCGTAGTCGATGTCCGCGTCGAGGGCGCCGCCCTGCGCTGCCAGGTGACGGGCAGCCCGGACGCCCTGCTGCGCGCCCTGGCCGGACACCACGTTGCCAGTCTGCTGGTCACCGAACCCGCACTCGAAGACCTGTTCCACAGCTACTACACCGGAGAAGCCGATGCTGCCTGATATCTACACCCAGACCCTGGTCGACAACCGCCGCGCCCTGCTCGCCTGGTCGATCGGCACCGCGGCGGTCGGGCTGATGTACGCCGCGTTCTACCCCCAGGTGGGCAGCGGTGGCATAGCCGAAACGGTGCAGAATTATCCCGAGGCGATGCGCGAGGCGATGCGCCTCAACGATATGGGTTCCGCTGCCGGGTACCTCGGCTCGACGGTGTTCGGTCTGCTGCTGCCGCTGCTGATGATGGGCTTCGGGGTCACCTTCGGCGCCCGCGCCGTCGCCGGCGACGAGGAATCCGGCTACCTGGACCTGCTGCTGGCCCACCCCGTCAGCCGCACCCGCTTGGCGCTGCAACGTTTCGCCGGCCTGGTCACCGGCGCGGTCGCCATCGCCGCGTTGGTGTTCCTCGGCATGTTGGCTATTCGATCCAGTGCCGATCTCGACACGATCGGTATCGGCGAATTCGCCGCACAATGCGTCAACCTCGCGCTGCTCGGCGTCGCTTTCGGTGCCTTGGCCATCGGTCTGGGTGCCGCGATCGGCAAACGCGGCCAAGTGCTGGGTGCGGCGGTCGGTGTCGGGGTGCTCACCTACGTGGCAGGCAACCTCGCCGGCGTGATCGGCGCCGACTGGCTGAAGTACTTCTCGCCCTTCCACTACTACATCGGTGGCGAGCCACTGCGCCACGGCATGCAGTGGGCCGACGCCGGTGCGCTCCTCTCGATCACCGCGGTCATGGTCGTTGTCGGCTTCTTCCGCTTCAACCGCCGCGACCTGCGCTCGTGAATTGATCGATGTAGCGGTGCTCATAGCCGAAACCGGTTGGGGGCCAGTCGCTATCTGCCGTCTGCGCGATTCGCTCCGGTGAGCTCGGCGAAGCATTCGACTTCTTCGATACGCCGGATGCTGCCGGGAAGTCGTCAGGGGCGGAAGGCCCTCAGCGTGACGTCGACGAGGGAATCGGCATATTCGGCGGTGAGCGGCCCTGAACGGTGTAGCCACCGTTGGAAGAGGGGGGCATAGAGCACTTCGAGGACCAGGTCGAGGTCGGCATCAGTGGCGAGTTGGCCCGCCTGCTGCGCGCTGCGTAGGCGGGCCTTCTTGGCCTCGTCCACCGGGCGGGCCAGCTTCTCATGAAACTGGGTGGCCAGATCGGGATCGTTGATGATCTCGGTGTTGAGCGCGCGAATCGGCCGCTCGAAGTCGGGGTCGGCGAACTCCGCGACCGTCGCACGCATCACGAGCTTCAGGTCGGCCTCGATGTCGCCGGTGTCCGGCAGCGCCATCTCCTGACTGTCAGCATCCACACTGAGCGCCAGGAACGAATCGAAGATCACCGCACCCTTCGATGGCCACCACCGGTAGATCGTTTGCTTACCGACCCCAGCCCGCGCCGCGATGGCCTCGATGGACACCTTCCCGTACCCGATCTCGGAGGTCAGCGCGCGGGTAGCCGCGAGGATAGCCTGCCGCGAGCGTTCACTGCGCCGAGAGCGCGCCGGGTTCTGGGCGTTGGACATACGAGTAGGCTACCACCCTGTCGAGACGAGACGGTTCGTTTGACAACAAAACCAAGAGGGCCCACACTCTAGTCAATCGAGACGATTCGTATCGTATCGTTAAGGAGGAACCTCATGACAACTGCCAAAGCGTGGTTCATCACCGGCGCTTCACGGGGTCTGGGCAGAGCATTCACCGAGGCGGCTCTGGCCGCAGGCGATCGCGTGGTGGCCGTCGCCCGGAACATCGATCCCCTCGAGGATCTAGCAGCCGCGTATCCCGAAGCCCTGGTGCGGTTTCCGCTGGATGTCGCCGACCGCCGAGCGGTATTCGAAGGGGTGCAGCAGGCGTTTGCCGCCTTCGGCAGGCTCGACATCGTGGTCAACAACGCCGGCGGGCTGCTGTACGGGATGGTGGAGGAAGCCACCGAGGAGCAGATTCGGGCCCACCTCGACGTGAACTTCTTCGGCGCCGTCTGGGTGTCCCAAGCCGCGGTTCCTCACCTGCGCGCGCAAGGGGCCGGCCGCATCCTGCAGGTCACCTCGATGGGCAGCGCCGGGGGCATGGCCACGGTCGGCTTCTACGGGGCAGGCAAGGTGGCGCTGGACTCGCTGAGCGAGGCACTGGCGATGGAGGTGGAGCGGTTCGGAATCAAGGTCACCATCGTGGAGATGGGCGGCTACGCAACCGGTCTCTTCACCGCCGGCACCACCGCGACCGAACCCCTTCCGCAGTACGACGCCCTGCGAACCGAACTGGAAGAGATGTGGGGCGACGAATCCGGCCCGGACCCGAGCACAGCCGCCCCGGTGATCATGGAACTGGCCACACTGCCGGACCCACCCAGGCGCCTCATCATCGGCAGCCGTTCTTACGACCAAGTCCGAGAAATCGACCAGACCCGGATCGGGCAATACCAGGCATGGGAACATCTCAGCCGTATGGCCCCAGGCTGACCGGACCGTCAGGAAAGCGACGGCACCATCACGCCGGTGCGGGAAATCGTCGCGCAGGCGCACTGAGCGGGGCTATCGCACTCATCGATGGCGCACAATCGGTGCCGCACACCAAGATTGATGTCAGGTCGATCGATGCGGACCTGTTCGTGTTCTCCGGCCACAAGCTGTTCGGACCCACCGGAATCGGTGCGGTCTTCGGCAACTCCGAGGTGCTGCGGGATATGCCGCCAAGGCAGAGCGGCGGAAACATGAACACCGACAACACCAGCGCTCGCGCGGGAGGTCGGCGGGTCACCGTCGCCAGAAGAAGTGATGCACTACCCCGCTCGGGCTCGGGATCCGCTCCAGATGAAAACGGTCGACAAGTTCGTCGGGGCTGTCCCACAACCTTTCGCCATGACCGAGTTCGGCTGGTGCGACGGCGATATGCATCGTGTCGATGAGGTCGGCGTCGAGGAACTCCCGGACCGTGGCAACACCGCCGCCGATTCGCACGTCCTTGCCGTCGGCGGCTTCGAACGCCTGCGCGAGCGCGTCCTTCGCAGACGCGTCGAGGAAGTGGAACGTGGTGTCCCCCAGGGTGATCGAGGGTCGCACATGATGAGTGAGGACGAACACCGGCGTGCGGAACGGGGGCTCGTCACCCCACCACCCCTGCCAGTCGTAGTTCTCCCACGGTCCCCGCTGTGGACCGAATTTGTTGCGCCCCATGATCTCGGCGCCGATGTTGTTGGTGAAATCACGCGTGCAGTAGTCATCGAGGCCATAGGTCCCTCCGGGATCGGTCCGGCCGGGCCAGTGGGCGGTGGCGCCCGCCCAGGAGACGAGCGCGCTCGGATCGGCGTCGCCGAACGGGCGATCGAGGCTTTGCCCCATTCCGGAGCCGTATCCATCGCTGGATACGCAGAAGTTCTGCACGCGGACCAACTGTGTCATCGCCACCCTTTCCGATTGCGATTTGCAATCGGCCAATAACTTACCCAAACCGATCCCATTGTGCAACCAGTTGTCGGGCACCGAGCTGCTCGCCGAGCAAACCGACACCATCAGCTGGCCCGAGGCATTGGAGCTGCCGGTGCGCCTGCCGCACAAGGGAACTCACCGCCGTCGCCGCCGCCGCATTGAGTGGATCAGTCGGGACCGTGGTGATTCTCGGCGACTTCTTCTATGTCAGCGACGACTTCGGCGGTCTCCGACACCGACGTCTCCAGCGCCACGATCCGCGCGATCATTCTCCGGCACACGCTGCTGTCGTATGGCGTTCAGAACGGTCATCCCGGCGACAACGATCAACCTGGTCGCCGGAATCGCCACCGGCTGAAGGAAATCCGCACCTCACGGCTGCACCGCACTCCCCCGGTGGCCGCAATGTCCAGCGCCGCCTCGCTCGCGCCGTCCGATGAGCCGGTCGATCGCCGGTGTTGAAGTGGCTGAACCGGTGCCGCGCGCCTGCGGACCTCGCCACTATCAACATATAGCGGACCAGGGGCCTTGCGGCAAGACCCGGGTCGTGCTGCAGAATCTCCATCCGAAGCCAGAACCCGCGGAAATCAGGGATTCGCGAAGTACGGGTGCTCGGGCGATGTATGGGTCTTGCGGGACGTCGAACCGCCGGTGGGACCCGTGGTGCGGGTGCGACGCCGCTGCATTGTGCGTAGCGGGCGGCCGAAATGTGACCTAGTCGAATGGGAGCTTTCATGATTGATGTGATCGTCGCGGGCGGCGGACCGACCGGCTTGATGCTGGCAGGCGAATTGCGGCTACATGGGGTGCACGCGCTCGTGCTGGAGAAGGAGACGGAGCCGACCGCGTATGTCCGCGCGCTCGGCCTGCACGTGCGCAGCATCGAGGTGCTGGACCAGCGCGGTCTGCTGGACCGGTTCCTCGCACACGGCAAGCAGTACCCGGTCGGTGGTTTCTTCGCCGGCATCGAAAAGCCCTCACCCGAGCGGCTGGACACTTCGCATCCCTACGTCCTCGGCATCCCGCAGACCACCACCGATCGCCTGCTGGCCGAGTACGCCGCCGAACTCGGCGCCGAGATCCGGCGCGGCTGCGAACTGGTCGGGCTGAGCCAGGACGACCACGGGGTGACCGTTGAGTTGGCCGACGGCACGCAGCTGCGCTCGCGTTACCTCGTCGGCTGTGACGGCGGCCGCAGCACGGTGCGCAAGCTGCTCGGCGTCGGCTTCCCGGGTGAGCCCACCAGCGTCGAGACGCTGCTGGGCGAGATGGAGGTGGCCGTGCCACCGGAGACGGTGGCCGCCGTGGTGACCGAAGTCCGCAAGACCGAGAAGCGGTTCGGCGTCGGCCCCCTCGGAGACGGGGTATACCGCGTCGTCGTCCCCGCGGCGGGGTTGACCGACGACCGCACGGTTCCGCCTGCCCTCGCGGAGTTCACGCAGCAATTGCGGGCGACTGCGGGCACCGACTTCGGCGTGCACTCACCGCGTTGGCTGTCCCGCTTCGGTGATGCCACCCGGCTGGCCGAGCGCTACCGTATCGGCCGAGTGCTGCTGGCCGGCGACGCGGCGCACATCCACCCGCCGATGGGCGGGCAAGGTCTCAACCTCGGGATCCAAGACGCGTTCAACCTCGGCTGGAAACTGGCCGCCGAGGTCAACGGCTGGGCGCCGGAGGGGCTGCTGGGCAGCTACCACATCGAACGGCACCCGGTAGCCGCCGACGTGCTGGACAACACCCGCGCGCAGATGGAACTGCTGTCCACTGAGCCGGGTCCGCAGTCAGTGCGCCGACTGCTTACGGAACTGATGGACTTCGAGGACGTGCACCGGCACCTGATCGAGAAGATCATCGCGATCGGGGTCCGCTATGACTTCGGCGACGGGCATGCGTTGCTCGGCCGGCGGCTGCGGGACTTGCGACTGAAACAGGGACGTCTCTACGAACTGATGCACGGCGGCCGTGGACTGCTGCTCGACCAGACCGGCCTGCTTTCGGTGGCGGGCTGGGCCGATCGGGTTGATCATGTCGTCGACGTCAGCGAGGAACTGGAGGTGCCCGCGGTGCTGCTGCGGCCGGACGGCCATGTGGCGTGGGTCGGTGACGATCAACAGGATCTGCTCAGCCGTCTGCCGAAGTGGTTCGGTGCTGCCGTCGGCTGAGCGCGTAGTTGTGGCCCGGTGGTGGTCGATGAGTGCGAGATGCGCCGCCCGCCAACCGATGTCGTGAACAGCAGGCCAGGTGGCCCGACCAGGTTCAGCCGAAGGTTGACCCGAGGTATTTCGTCAGGTCTTCCACCGTGGGGGTGTGCCGAACGTAGCCGAGGTACCCGTCCGGCCGGATGACATACGCGGATCCTCCGATGGCGTTGTACATGCGGGCGAAGTCCCCATCGTGGTCGCGGATCACCGGCAGGACCGTCCCATCGACCCTGCCCCCAGGCGCCGCAACGAGGTATACCTCCATCTGCCCGTGCGCTGCGCGTCGTGCCGCGTCGGCGAGGCGCTCCGGCACCGCTATCGCATCAGACCGGCCGCGTCGGGTGCGCGACTACCTGCCCGCGGTCCTGGCGAGGCGTCGATCGAGCTAGTGACGATGGGACTGTCGCGGTAGTCGATCAGCAGTTGAGCCTGGCGCCGGATGATGACGTCCGGGTCGTTCTCCCCTGCCCCGATGCCCTCTCGGGCACTGCGCACGGTCCGTTCGACAACCTCCTCGCCGACCGGCCGACGTTCGGCGTCGTAGCTGTCCGGTAAGCCCTCGGTGGCCGTACCGACGACCGCCAGCGCGAGTTTCCACGCGAGGTTGCCGGCGTCCTGGATGCCGGTGTTCATCCCCTGCGCCCCGGTGGGCGGACGAACATGCGCCGCGTCCCCGGCCACGAAAACCCGGCCACGGCAATAGGAATCAACGATCCGATGACTGATCTTGAACACCGGTGACCACCGTAGGTTCGATGCAACAGGAATCGCTGATCCGGCAGTCGCGAAACGAGTAGAACATGGTCGTCGCGAGCAGATTACCCACGGACGAACCCTGTAGAGCGAAGGCGCCGTAGAGGATTGGCCGCAGTGGGCGGGGCGCTGCTAGCTTTCGGCCGTGGATCTCTTCTCACGCTCATGGACAGCGTTGCGCGCGGCGGTCGCCGAACTCTCCGACGAAGACTTCGCGCAGCCATCGGGCTGTAGCGGTTGGCTGGTGCGAGACCTGGTGTGCCACTTGATAATCGACGCCCAGGACGTCCTGATCACCCTCGCGACACCCGCCGAAACCGAACCTACCCGCAATGCGGTGACCCACTGGGACGTTACCGAAACGCCGCCGACCGGTGACGACCCGCTCGACGCGCTGATCGTCCGGCTCGCCGCCGCCTACGAACAGCCGCGATTGCTCGAGCTGCACTTCGACGACGTAAGCTCCGCCGCGGGCCGCGCCGCCGTACTCTGCGACCCGAGCCTGCGGGTCAGCACCCGCGATCAGGTCCTCACCGCGGGCGACTACCTCTGCGCGTACGTCCTGGAGTGGACGCTGCACCACCTCGACCTGATCGCATACCTCCCGGACGCGGCGGCACCGCCTGCGGAGGGGCTCGCTCGGTCACGCGAGATGTTGGAGCAGATCTCCGGTGCCGCGTTCCCCGCGTCGTTCTCCGACAAGGATTCGCTGCTGATCGGCACCGGACGGCGGGCGCCGACCGACGCCGAGAAAGCCGTCCTGGGCGAGCTGGCCGAGGAACTCCCCCTAATCCTCGGCTGATCGACTTCGAAACATCGGTACAGCCAACATGATTCGTGCGTCGCCACACTTCGGACCCGCGAACCGACCACGGCGGGTACTCCGGTGTGCGATCATCGGCCGGTATGAGTGCCTGGTATTGCACGCGGTGGGGAATTCTGGCGGTACTACTCCTGGTATCGACGGGATGTGGCACGCAGGGCAATCCACCGCCGAAGTCCGTAACCGCGGAGCTCGGCGCCGAATTCACGCTCAGCGCCGGTAGCGCCGCGCATCTCGACGACGACCGCCTCGTGGTGTTGCTCCACGAAGTATCGGAAGACAGTCGGTGCCCCGCTGACGTCGAGTGCTACTGGGAAGGTGACGCGACCGTCGTAGCCACAGTGACGGCTGCGAATGTGGAGTCCCACCACGAATTGCATTCCAATCGCCGCTTCACCACCGCTGTAACCGTTGACGGCTACCTAATCGAACTGAAAGCCGTACATCCTTCAGCGTCGACCCGAGACATCCCAGCAGACGCCTACCGTGTGGATCTAGTCGCAACCCGAACATGACCTCGACGCAGAGTCCGACGTTGCGCAGCCGACGGTTTCAACAGCATCGAACGCGGCCAATCCGCTCATGCGAGCTTCCGGATTGATGTTGCCATATTGTCGCCGCTTCTTCGGACATTACGTCACGCAATTAACAACCACAACGGCTCGATCTGCGCCTGTAATCCACAGTCACCGAAGATTATCCAGGGCCGGTGTGGCGTGGCTTGGCCACAATGCACAGATGCCCCAAAGAGGTTCCGCGAGAATACAGTTCGGACATGGTAGACATGGCAGCAGTTGCCCCAAGCAAACGCTTGGTTGTACCCTGGGCGAGTAACTGCTGACAGCGCGGGGAAGGTGGCGGTTTGCGAACCCTCGAATGTGACGTCGATGCGACGTGGATCGATATCAACGACCATATGAACGCCCAGTACTACGGGATCGTGGTCTACCGCGCACATGCCGCGTTCACCGACGCCCTCGGCCTCGGCGACGAGTACGTCCGGAAAACAGGGTTCGGGAAGGTCGTCGTGCAGACCGCCATGACTTACGAACGAGAGGTACTGCACGGGTCACGGCTGGCCGTCGATTCCTGGTTGCTGGGTGTGGATGCCAAGCGGCTGCACTTCTTCCACGAAGTACGCAATCTCGGCGACCGGACACGGGTGGCCGTATCCGAACAGTTGGACCTGCACGTCGACCTCGGGACGAGAAGAACCGCTCCGATGCCCGCCGACGTCCTAACTCGGCTCACGCATTTCGCTGCCGAGCAGCGGGAGGCGGGCCATCCCGACGGTGTGGGGCGCACGATCAGGTTCCCGCGGAGCTTACGATCACTACATTAGATCCCGCCACGATGCGCGCCGCGAGCCGATCGCACACAGCGGTGGCGGTGCTTTGTTACGGCAGCGGTCTGCGCAGTTCGGTGACCGCGATCCGGGCGGCTTCGGCGATGGCGGCGTCGACGACGGGCAGCATCGGGTCCGCGCGTGCCGCGCGGGTGAAGACCGCCACCGCGACGGGGTGTTCCTGCGGGAATTCCACTACCGCTACCTCGTTGCGAATCACGCCGATGGTGCCGGTTTTGCTCGCTATCGATACGCCGCGATGGGGGAACGCGGACACGATGCGGTGCGACCAGATCTGTTTGCGCATGACGGTGCGGACGAAATCGGTTTGCTGCGCGGACAATACGGCCCCCGCCCAGAGGGCACGCAGGAAGCGGGTCATCTCCTCCGGAGTGGTCGCGCTGGTGTAGGAGGGGTCGTATGCCGATACCGACCAGGCGTCGTCATTGTCGGCGAGTGCGGCGAATGCCTGGGCAGTGGTGTGGGTGTCGGTATCGCGGACGAGGCTGCGATGGACGTCGGCGGTGCCGCCGATGATGATGGTCTGTCGTAATCCCATGCTGTTGAGCAGGTTCGTCACGGCACCGATGCCCACCTCGCCGAGCAGTACATCCGCTGCGGCGTTGTCGGACACCGTCATCATCGATATCGCGAGATCGCGCCTGCTCATCGTTACCGGATCCATCAACGCGGCGATTCCGGATGGGCCGGGTGTGCAGTCGGCCGGTCTCACGGTTATCGGTGCCATCGGATCAATCAGTCCGTCGTCGACACTACGACAGAACGCGACAAACAACGGCAGTTTGTACACCGATGCGGTGACGACGCGTTCGTGAGCGCCGATCGAGATTTCCTCGATGGAGTCGTCGCAACGACGGGCATGTATCCAGCCGGTGCAGCCCGCGTCGGCGAAGACATCGCGAATCTTGTTCTCCGCGACTGTCGTCATCGCAGTCGCTCCCGGTACAGGACGCGATCCACCGCGTCCGCGTGAGCGTCCACGCCGGGACGGTGGACGATTCGAACGCGCAGAGCGACAGCGTCAGGAGCCATCCGCAGCCAGGTCACCCCGGGTGCGTCTGATGGTGGTGCCGTGGTGAGGCCGAAACTCGAACCCGCGGCGACGGCGGCCAAGAGCGTGCGGTCATCGCGCGCGGCGATGGTCGACGAGTCGAGTCCTCGCTCGCGCAGCAGATCCCGGACAGCGTCGAAGGCGGGCGGATTGGTGGCGCGTGCCGGAGCGGCGAACGCCAGTCCGGCGAGCATCGGGAAGGTGGGGCGCTCGGACTCGGCGATTCGATGATCAGACGGAACGACGACCCACCGCGGCAATTTGACGACAGGTCCCGCCACCACGCCGTCCACCAGGGCCGGATGCTCGACCACCGCAACCTCGCAGATGCCGGATCGAACATCCGCTACGAGGTCGACGGTGGCACGCACCGTGGTGGACACCGTGCCGCCCGCACCGACCACACCGCGCAATGCCGTCACGCACGCGGTCACTACCCGATCCGGGACCGCCGCGGCCGCCCCCCAGTTCACGGTGCCGCGTGTCCGCGCGATCCGATGTGATTCGGCGACAAGGCGATCGGCGTCATCGACGAGCAGGCGGGCGCGGGAGAGCAGTTGCACACCGGCCGGGGTGAGCACCGCACCCTGCTGCGTGCGGTGGAGCAGTTCGACACCGAGATGTCGTTCGAGTCGCCGAAGACCTCGAGACAGGGGCGGTTGCGTCATATCCAATGCGGCCGCCGCCTTGCCGAAATGCCTTTCGTCCGCGACCGCGACGAAGAAGCGGAGGTGGCGGATCAAATCCATGCCCGTTATTGAACCAGCGGGATCGGCGACGTCCCTGCTGTCGATGACTCGCCGCTATCTTCGCGGCGAACCGCAGCATGATGACCTGTGGCGATAGCGCCGACGACTCGATCGCGCCCGGGTCGGGTATTGGCGCACCATCCCGGGCGCGGGCAATCTGCTGCTGCGACGACTCGGCGGCCCCTCGGCCGTGACGGCGTTCGCCCGGCGATTACGCGGCACCGTCGGCCGCGATCGTGGCATCCGTGACCAGTTGAGCGCACGCGCGCTCCGACCGACCGACGGGACTTATCACCCATGACATCGAAGCAACCGACCATCACTCGTCGCGCTCTGTTCGGGGCGGCTGCACTTTTGCCGCTTGCCGGATGCGCGAAGACCCACAACCCCTCCGTCTCCCCCGCTCCCTCGCCCGCGCCGATTGATCATCACGAGCGTCTGGTCGAGTTGGAACGAAAGTTCAACGCTCGCCTCGGCGTATATGCCCTCGCCACCGGTACCGGCACCATGATCGCCCACCGAGCGGATGAACGATTCGCGTTCTGTTCGGCATTCAAGGGGCTCGCAGCGGCTGCGATGCTACAGCGAAATCCACTGTCGCACTTGGATTCCCTAGTCACCTACACCCAAGCTGATCTCATGAAGAATGCCGCGATTACCGCGCGGCACGTGGCCACCGGGATGACAATCCGTGAGTTGTGTGACGCCGCGATCCGCTACAGCGACGGCACCGCGGGCAACCTGCTGCTCCGCGATATCGGCGGCCCGGCCGAGCTGACGGCCTTCGCACGCAGTCTCGGCGACACGATCACCCGAATGGATCGCGTCGAGCCGCTGATCACCGAAGCCACCCCCGGCGACCCCCGCGACACCAGTTCACCGCGAGCATTCGGCACCAGCTACCAAAGAATCGTGCTCGGCGATGCCCTGCCACCCGACAAGCGCGACTTTCTGCGCGACTTGATGCAACGCAACGCCACTGCCGCAGGCGCCCAGCGCATCCGAGCCCGTTTACCACAGGACTGGACCGTGGCCGACAAGACTGGCACCGGCGACTACGGCACGCTCAACGACATCGCCATCGCCTGGCCGCCGAACTCCACACCACTCGTCATCGCGATAATGTCCAGCAAGGCCACCAAGAACGCCGAGTACGATCAGACATTGCTCGCCGAAGCCGCCGCCTATGCGGTCGACACCCTCGCCTGATCGACCCAGGTAGCCGGGCTCAGGCGAGCTTGTTGTAGTCGAGGTGGAAGTCGAGTTCCCAAGTGGTGCCGTCGGCGGACTTCTCCCACGCGCCGGCGATGCGGGTGCCATCGTCGGAGACGGTGCCGGTGTAGCGCTGGGAGAAGCCGGGAGCCAGACGCCATACCCTCCATACGTCGTCGTCCAAGCTCATCTGATAGACGCGGTTGACCCCACGGGAGTCGTAGTAGTGCTGGACGAATCCGCTGTCGCCATCGGTGCCGATGACAGCGATGCCATCGGGCGCGGCTGGATGGTCATTGGTGAAACGCTCGATGAGGAAATGGCTGCCTTCCCCGATCATGCCGAGTTAGGTCAGGCGCGAAGTCCGGCGACGCCTACGAGCACATCGGCTATGAACTCGAAAATCGCTGCGAGCCAGGAGAATCCATTGACTTCGGCCGAGGGTGGCGGGTTGATGAAGCCGACACTGAACGGGCCATCACGGTGCTGGACACAACCATATCCCTGGTCAAGCGAGCACCCTGGCCCGCAATTCCACTGGTGCGCAGGGGTGATGTGCTGTCGGGTAGGTCGGCTGCTATTGTCGGCTCGGAATGATCGCAACGAGGGAGATCAGACATGGTTGGTGAACTCGACGTCTCCGGATAATACCCGGCATTGACGGCCACCAGTAGGCGCAGGACGCGCGCCGCTGTCGTGGCTATGTCGTCGTTCACCACATCGTCTCTTATGCGGAGCAGCTTTGATGCGCCCGCACGACACCCGAGGTCTCATTCATGTCCGATGCGTACATCGTTTGTTCGAACCTGTCCTTCTCCTGGCCGGACGACACCCCGGCCTTCGAGGAACTATCCTTCAGCGTGCCCGGCGGCCGGACCGGCCTGGTCGCCCCGAACGGTGCTGGAAAGAGCACCCTGCTCCGACTGATCGCTGGCGAGCTGCGTCCACGCGGCGGCAGTGTATCCATCGAGGGCACCTGCGGATATCTGCCGCAGAGCCTGCCGTTGACCGGGGACCTCACCGTCGCCGAGGTGCTTGGCATCGCGCCGGTGCTGGCCGCGATGGATGCGGTCGAGTCCGGTGATACCGACGAAGCGCACTTCACCACCATCGGCACCGACTGGGACATCGAGGAGCGCACCCGTGCGCAACTCGACCGGCTCGGCCTCGGCGAGGTCCCGATGACCCGTCGGCTACACACCCTCAGCGGTGGCCAGGTCGTCTCGCTCGGTCTCGCGGCGCAGCTGCTTCGGCAACCGGAGGTGTTGTTGCTCGATGAACCGACCAACAACCTCGACCTCGACGCGCGGCACAAGCTCTATGACGTGCTCGCGGACTGGAACGGCTGCCTGCTGCTGGTCAGCCACGACCGTGCCCTGCTCGACCGGATGGACCGCATCGCCGAACTCGACGGCGGCGAAATCCGTTTCTATGGAGGCAATTTCAGCGATTACGAAGAGTCCGTACGCGCCGCACGAGAGGTTGCCGAGAAGAACATTCGCAACGCCGAGCAGGAGGTGAAGCGGGAGAAGCGGGAGCTGCAGCAGGCGCGTGAACGTGCCGCACGCCGCGCCAGCAACGCGGCGCGCAACCTCGGCAATGCCGGGCTACCGAAGATCTTCGCGGGCACGATGAAGCGCAATGCACAGGAGTCGGCAGGCAAATCGAACGAGACACACACCGCCCGCGTCGACGCGGCGAAAAGCCGGCTCGATCAGGCCGGGCGCGCGCTGCGCGACGAGCAGAAGATCGCGCTGGAACTGCCCGATACCGACGTCCCCGCCGGGCGCACCGTTTTCCTCGGTGAGGGCATGCAATTCCATTTCGGCGACCGTGCGATTGTCGCCAGGGCCGATCTGGCGATCCGCGGACCGGAGCGAATCGCGGTAACCGGCCCCAACGGTGCGGGCAAATCGACGTTGCTGCGGATCATCAATGGCGAACTGCATCCGGATGGCGGCGAGATCAAACGAGCCGAAGGCCGCATAGCCTACCTGTCGCAGCGGCTCGACCTGCTCGATCTCGACCGCAGCGTCGTCGAGAACCTGACCACCTTCGCACCGGATATGCCCGCGCCGCAACGAATGAATCTATTGGCGCGCTTCCTGTTTCGCGGCTCACGGGTGCATCTGCCCGTGGGGGTGCTCTCCGGCGGTGAGCGATTGCGGGCGACCCTGGCGTGCGTCCTGTTCGCCGAACCGGCACCGCAACTGCTGTTGCTCGATGAGCCGACAAACAACCTCGACCTGGTCAGCGTCGGCCAGTTGGAGAGTGCGCTCAACGCCTATCGGGGCGCGTTGGTGGTGGTCAGCCATGACGAACGGTTCCTCGCCGAGGTGAAGGTCGAGCGGTGGTTGCGGCTGTCGCAGGGCCGCCTGCTCGAGGTCGCCGCACCCGACTCGATCGGCTGATCACACCCTTGTCATCTCGACCATTGGCGGTTTCGCATGCCTGAATCAGCTTTGCTCGCAAACGATTTGGTCCACACGCGCGGCTCGCGGCGGGTGCTCGACGGTGTTTGCCTTACCGCGGCGCCCGGGCACCGCATCGGTCTCATCGGCGAGAACGGTGTCGGGAAGTCGACCCTGTTACGGTTGCTCGCCGGAATCGACGAGCCCGATGCAGGCACCGTCGAGCGCCCATCCGACCTCGGTTTCCTGCACCAGGAAATGCCGTTCGAGGCCGAGGCGACGGTCGCCGATGTCCTCGACGCCGCAGTGGCGCAAACACGCGCCGACCTCGCCGAACTCGACCGGGCCGCGCGGCAACTAGAGCAGTTCCCCGACGACAACGATCTGCTCGATGTCTACGCCGAACGCCTCGACCGCGCACAACGACACGAGGCTTGGGATGCGGACCGGCGGGCGGAAATACTGCTCCTCGGGCTCGGTCTCGGTGCGATTGCCCACGAGCGGACCCTCGCGTCGCTTTCGGGTGGGCAGCGCGGTCGGCTGGAGCTGGCCGCGCTGCTGGTCCGGCGGCCCTCGGCGCTGTTACTCGACGAACCGACCAACCATCTCGACGACGAAGCCGCCACGTTCGTAGCCGAGCAGCTGCGCGGCGTATCCGGGATCGTCATCGTCGCCAGCCATGATCGCGCCTTCCTCGACGAGGTCTGCACGGACTTGATCGACCTCGATCCCACGATGGACGGGCCCACCCGCTACGGCGGCAACTACACCACCTATCTGACGCACAAGCGCACCGAATACGAACGCTGGCAACGGCGTTACCTCGAACAACTGGAGCAGCTGGAGGCGCTGCGTCACGCGGCCGGGGTGAGCGCGTACGAGGTCGCGCCGAATCGGCTGAAACGGGATAACGAGAAAATGGGCTACGGGCATGCCGGTGGCCGGGTACAGAACCAGATCGCGCGGCGGGTCCGCAACGCCGCCCGCAGAATCGAAGAGCTCGAGCGGGATCGGATTGCCGAACCGCCTCTGCCGCTGCGGTTTCGCCCCGGCGCACTCGCCGCACAGTCGCCCGGCAAGCTTCTCCTGTCGCTGCGCGACGTTCGTGTTCCTGGCCGCGCACTTATCGAACGCCTCGATATCACGACAACCGACCGGTTGCTGGTCACGGGAGCGAACGGAGCCGGGAAGTCCACCCTGCTGGCGGTGCTGGCAGGCACGCTCGAGTTCACCGGCAGTATGCGGCGGCGTCCGGGACTGACGACGCGTCTGCTGGCTCAGGACACCAGGTTCGAACGGTCCGACCGCACCGCACACGAAACCTATGCGTCGGCCCTCGGTGCCGATCTCGCCGAGACCGTTCCATTGAATTCCCTTGGCTTGCTATCACCTTGGGATCTGGACCGATCGATCGACGAACTGTCGCCAGGCCAGCGCAGGCGCTTGGCGCTGGCACTGCTGATCGCAAACCCGCCCGAACTGTTACTGCTCGACGAACCAACCAACCACCTCTCGCCGCGACTGTGCGACGAACTCGAAGAAGCCCTCGGACCCGGGCCCGGCGCCATTGTGATCGCCAGCCATGACCGGTGGTTGCGTTCCCGCTGGCGGGGCAGGGAAATGCGATTGCGGGGCGGCGAATCGGGCAACGGGTGACCGAGGCACTGCGGCATGACGCACACCGATACCGTCATCTGACGGTATCGAGTCGATGTCTGAGGTTCACCCCCCGCATTGTTGGGGGGCGCTACTGCTTCGAGTAATCCGTACTCAGCCAGCGCTCCGGACGCATGCGAATGATGATCGACCCCGAACTGAGGTTCTGGTCGGCGAACGCTGCGCCCTCCCGCTCGCCGAGGTAGCGAACGGCGATATGGCGCACAGTGTCAGCGGTGGCCGGTTCGATGCCGGTGACAGAGCCCTCCGCGGTGACGTAGCGGTAGGGCGGTTGCTCCACCTGAGCGGTAATGGAGAAGCGGCCCGCCACGCGGATCAGTTTTTCCTTCACCGAACCGGTGTCGGTCCAGATGACCACCTCGCCGCCCGGCTCGTAGGCGTACCAGATCGGCACCGACAGCGGTGCCCGGCCAGGTCGTTCGACGGCGATCACTCCTACGTGCAGTTCGGCCAGGAACGCCTCACGCTCTTCGCTGGTCATCTTCGGCATCGAAGTGTCCTTTCGGGGTCGGTGGAACCTACAGCGACAACCACATTGAATCTCGAAGTATTTCTGGAAGACTGTCGATCGACACGAAAGGATGGTTGATGAAGCGAAACCTGAACTGCCCATGCGGGGAAACCCTCGTCGGATCCGATGAGGACGATCTCGTGAAGATTACGCAGGCACACCTGGCCGAGAACCACCCGGGCCACGAGTACTCACGCGACGAGATCCTGTTCATCGCCTACTGATTCGTGAACCGGTGCGGATACTGAAGGCGAACGCGTCTCACCGGTTTATCAATGGACGGCCACGGACCGGCTGTTGTCGCGATCCGACCCCGCCCGCTCAGCGGAGCGCCGCATCTGCACGGCGGCGGCACCGAACAGCGCTAGCGTCAGCCAGATGTAGGCGTTGTGATAGAACACGCCGAGGTGGTTGTCCGAGGGGTAGTTGGTCAAACTGCCGAGTGCGGGGTCGTAGAGGGACAGCACACCACCCGACGCGACCACGAACGCCACCACCAGTCCCAGCGGTGCGATGATTCCGCCCCGCCGCAGCGCCAGGTCGGCCAGGTAGATCAGCAGCGGCGCGAGCCAGACCCAGTGATGCACCCAGCTGTAGGGCGACACGGCGGTGGTAGTCAGTCCGCACAGCACCACCGCGGGGAGTTCGTAACCGGTGAGCGACAGTCGACGCGCCAGGTAGAGGCAAACCGCGGTGACGACGACCGCGCTTGCCAGCCATAGCAATTGGTGACTGCCGTCGACGCCGATCGTCCTGGCGATCATGCCGCGCAGCGACTCGTTCTGCGGGTTCTCCGGAACGCCCACACGGGTGGGATCGGCGAACGCACCGCTCCAGAACATCAGCGAATCCTTCGGCATGACCACGAGACCGATGAGCACGGTCGCCGCGAACGCTCCGATTGCCGTCGCGGCGGCCCGGTACCGGCGAGTGACCAGTAGGTAGATCACGAACAACGCGGGTGTCAGCTTGATCCCAGCCGCGATCCCGGTAAGCACACCCTTCCAGCGCGACGAGTCCGGCAGTGCCATATCCGCAAGTACCAGCAGCAACAGAAAGATATTGATCTGGCCGAAGGCCATCGTCTCCCGCACCGGCTCACACCACATCAGCAGCCCGGCGATCGACAGACTCAACAGCACCAGCCGCCGATCCCGCCGATAGCCGAGCATCGACAACGCCGCCAAGGCGGACGCGGCGACCATCGCGAAGTTTCCGAACGCACCGACGTAGGTGTACAGGTCACCCCGCAATCCGACCAGCGGCACGAACAGTAGCGCGGCGAATGGCGTGTAGACGAATTCCCAGACACCTCGCGTATTGCCGAGCAGTGGGGTGTCGTACACCGAAACGCCGTCGGCGACGCGGTTACCGGCGATCTGATAAACGCTGAGGTCCTTGAGGTGCATCATCACCTGCGGCAGACCGAGAACCTGCTTGACGTACCACCCGCCCGCGACCACACCCACCGCGAAAATCAACCAGAACGCGCGAGCAGGAACACAACGGCGTACCGACGCATTCAATGCTGACGACGGCCCCACCGAGTTCTCGATCGTTGATAACGACACACACACTCCCAGCGATCGGCCTCCGGACTCGCCGACTCACGCTAGTGGCACCCGCGCGACAACGTCCAACCGGACAATGCGCCGCCCGGCCCGATATTTCGAGGGTGGGTCGATACCAGAGTCGCCGGATCCGCCCGGAAAGCGGATGAGCGCACAACTCCGGTATCACGCCGGATGATCAGCACACTTCGGACTTATTTGCGTTGTCACCCTGCCGCTTTGCATCGGCGGTAG
>NZ_JAJFZM010000001.1 GCF_020733705.1 Nocardia australiensis | reverse complement strand
AGAGGGTGTGTTGGCTACACATTTGGCTACACTAGCCGTTTGAGCTGATTGGCCGGATGTTGCTCCGGCGCTGGTCAGTGACTGTTTTTCGGTGGAGCGGGTGACGGGAATCGAACCCGCACCATCAGCTTGGAAGGCTGAGGTTCTACCATTGAACTACACCCGCAGGCAAACGACACCGATGGGATCGCCACGATGTCGCGTGCGCACCGACTGTACCGAACCTCGCTTCGGAAACGCCAATCAGCGGGTAACAACAGTCGATTCCAGCGGGATGCCGCACCCGTTTCCCCCTTCCCGGCGCGCCCTCGGCGTTCCGGTCCGCGACTTCTCAGCGAATGAAAATTGATATGTAACGTCTCGGCCTCCTGAGCGATGTCATACCCGATCGCCATTCGCGAGGGTTCGCGAACACGTTGTAAAACGACGTATTTCGAAGCCGAGTGGCTTGCTAGGATCCTTTTTGCCGGACGGGGGTACCTGGAAAGGGGGCGGTGAGCGTGCACCAAGCTAGGTGGACCCAACCGCGTAGCAGTGGGGACGATCGGGGCCGCACCGGCGCCGGTGCGGGCACACGGCACCGGGGTACCGACCGGACCTGTGCCGGGTGAGTGCGATGTCGACCGAGGTAGTAAGGATGGCCAGGGCGTGGGCGCATGCTGTCTGCGCCGAGCCCGGCTCACACGCCGCACCGAAACAGCTGGAACCGGTACTCGTCGAGATCATCGAACAACTGCTCCATTTGGCCGAGTCCGAGCCCTTCCCGGTGCCCGCCGCACGAAAGCTCGGCGCACGACTGGTGGAAGCGCCATTCGAACGGACCAGGATGCTGGCGCAGGCCACCCGTTGGCTACTCGGTTTTCTCGCGGGCACACCGGGATCGCTGGTCGCCACCCGCTGGCCGTTGGTCGCGAGTCAGGCCATCGACAGCTATGCCCAGGCGTTGCAGGAACGGGCGCTCGCCCAGCAGGAGCAACATATTTCGGCCGCAGTATCGCTGCGCGTCCAGGAGATCGCCGCTTTGCAGCATCGATTGCGGCACGAGGCGACCCACGACGCACTCACCGATCTGGCCAATCGCACCCTGCTCCAGGATCGGGTGAAGCTGATGGCGACCGACCCGGCCCGTGGGGTCGGCCTGCTGCTGATCGACCTCGACCGGTTCAAACAGATCAACGACGGCTTCGGGCACGCGGTCGGCGACGAGGTGCTCGTGGAGCTCGCCCGCAGGCTGCGCGAGATCTGTCCGCCCGACACGGTGATCTGCCGCTACGGCGGCGACGAGTTCGTACTCGCTATCAATCCCGACCAGAACAACCTCGACGATTTGGCACACCAGATCGTCGGCGCGCTGCGCGACCCGGTGTGGTCGACGGCGGGGCCGGTCCCGGTGTCGGCGAGTGTCGGAACCGCCTACTGCGCGCCGGGCACCCCATGCGATTTCACCGACCTGCTACGGCGGGCCGACCGCGCGATGTACGCGGCGAAAACCGCGGGCGGCAAGCGTTTCGCGCCCGCCGAGCCGAAGGAACCGGATATCGAAACCGCGGTGGCGGGCTGAGGGCGACGCGCCACCCCCAGCGTCGCTCTCGGCCGTTAGGTCACCCATCGCTGCTGGTCGTCGGCGGCTTCACGTGTTCGCCGATCGATGCGGGCCCGCACATATCGTCACGTTCGGTAGCGCGGATACGCGGGCGCGCACGTGCGATTCCAGAAACGTGCGACTCGCCGTGACCGAACTGCGGCCCAACGCCGCGCCGGCAAGCCGCTGCCTACCGGAGGTCAGCCAGCTGGAGGCTGACAGCTGGGGCACCAGAACAGGTTTCGCCCCTCGAGGACGGTGTGTGCGACCGTCGTGCCGCAGATCCGGCAGGCCGAACCGGGGCGGCGGTAGACATAGGTGCGTGGCCGGTCCGCCGCATAGGAAGGTTCGCCGTGATCGTCCTCGGGCCGCACCACGACCATCTTGCCGACCCGTACACCGACCCGCATGAGCGCTACGAGGTCGCTCCACATCGCCGCCCACTCGTCGGCGGTCAGCGCGGTTCCGGGCCGCTGTGGCGAAATGCCGTGCCGGAACAGCAGTTCCGCGCGGTAGACATTGCCCACCCCGGCGACCACCCGCTGGTCCATCAGCAGAGCACCGATCGGCCTGCGCGAGCGGTGAATTCGCTGCCAGGCTCGATCGGGATCGGAGCCGCGACGCAACGGATCGGGGCCGAGCCGCTCGGTCAGGGCCGCCACTTCCGGGTCGGTGTACACCTCGCACGCGGTGGGGCCGCGCAGGTCGGTGCCGTAGCCGGGCTCGGCGGCCGAACCGTCCCCGAACAGCCGCATCCGAACCTCACCGACCGGCTCACCCATCGGCATGGGCGCGTCGAAGAACTTTCCGTACAACCCCAGATGAACGTGGACGACCAGCCCCGAATCGTAGTGGTGCAGCAGGTGCTTACCCCACGCCTCGGCCCGCACCAACACCTGCCCGTCGACCCGCGCGGCTCCGGCGGCGAACTTGCCCTGCGGGCTCGACACTCGCACCACACCGCCTGCGAAGCGCCGCTGATGCAGCCGCGCGAGACGGTGCAGCGTATGTCCTTCAGGCACAGCGGATTACGACCCCGATAACGTCAGTTCGCGGGCAAAGCGGGCGCGACGCCGGTCTTCTCGTACTCCGCGAGGATGTCGATGCGGCGCTGATGGCGAGCCTCACCGGACCACGGGGTGGCGAGGAAGGCGTCGACGATGGCGAGCGCTTCCTCGGTGGAGTGCATGCGGCCGCCGATGCCGATCAGCTGGGCGTTGTTGTGTTCGCGGGCCAGCTTCGCGGTCTCCACGCTCCAGGCCAGGGCGCAGCGCGCACCTTCCACCTTGTTCGCGGCGATCTGCTCACCGTTTCCGCTGCCACCGAATACGAGCCCGAGGCTGCCCGGATCGGCGACGGTGCGCCGCGCCGCCTCGATGCAGAACGCGGGATAATCGTCGAGAGCATCGTATTCGAGGGCGCCACAATCGACGGCCTGATGGCCCGCCTGTTCCAGATGAGCCTTGACGAGATTCTTCAGTTCGAAACCAGCATGGTCGGCACCCAGGTATACGCGCATGGCAGCGATTGTGTCAGGCCGTCTCCGGCGCCCTACGACAGGGGACATCGCGACTGAATAGAGTTCGTTCCATGCAGCCGCACGACTCCAAGCCGCACCAGCAGACGGGCCAGCCGCTCGACCCGTACGCCCAGCAGGCCGGCCGGGACCAGACTCAGGACGCGCCCGCGACACCGGACCCCGCTGCGCCGAATCCTGCTGAGTCCTACCCCGCGCCGTCCTACCCCGCGCCGTCCTACCCCGCGCCGTCCTACCCCGCGCCGTCCTACCCCGCGCCGTCCTACCCCGCACCGTCCTACCCCGCACCGCCCTTTCCCGCACCGCCGTATGGCACGGCCCCCTATGGCAATACGCCCTATCGGCCTTCGCCCTACGGCGGCCCACCGGCGCCACCGATGAGCCCGCCGCAGAGCCTGCCGCGCGGACTGTCCCCGTTCGGCATGCCCGCCCGGCACCTTTGGGAGATCCCGCTGCTGATCGTGGTTGTGATGATCACCGTTGTCGGGTTCTTGCTCGCGATCCTGCTCGCGGCGACGGGCACCATCAACGAATACATCCTCGCGCTGCTCGCCGCGCCATTGCTGGTGTGGTTCATTCGCGGACAGACCTTCGCGGGCCTGCGGGTCAATGGCGTCAAGATGTCGCCGACGCAGTTTCCCGAGGGGTATCAGATGGTGGTCGAGGCGGCGGCCAGGTTCGGTATGAAGAAGGTCCCCGACGCGTACGTGCTGCTCGGCAACGGGCAGATCAACGCCTTCGCCTCCGGACACGGATTCCGGCGTTTTGTCGCGGTGTACAGCGACCTGTTCGAAATCGGCGGTGCGGCACGGGAACCAGACGCGCTGGCGTTCATCATCGGTCACGAGGTCGGGCATATCGCCGCCGGGCATGTGTCCTATTGGCGGCAGCTCGGCATGTACCTGGCGCCGTTCATGCCGATCCTGGGCAGTTCACTGATCCGCGCGCAGGAGTACACCGCCGACAACCACGGCTTCTGCTACCGGCATACCGGCGCGCGAGCGGCGATGGGCACCCTGGCCGCGGGCAAGTACATGAACACTCTCGTCGGCTTCGACGAGATGGCCGATCGGGCGGCGGCGGAGAAGGGCTTCTTCGTGTGGGCGGTCAACGCGATGTCCTCGCATCCGGTGCTGACCTGGCGCATGTGGGCACTGCGCGACCGCAGCAGGCACGGGCGCATGTTCCTGCGCCCGATCCGTCCCGCCGGTGCGCCACCGGCGGGCGGCTACCCGACCGGATACGGCGAGGTTCCGGCGTTGCCGCCGAAACCCGTCGCCTGACAATGGCTTTCGCCCCTCCATCGCCCGACTCCGCCGCCGGTGATCGGCGCATCCGGTCGCGACTCGCAACCGCTAGTCGAAGGACGGGTCCTCGGTACGGGTGCGCTTGAGTTCGTAAAAGTGTGGGTAGCCCGCCAGGGTCACCGCGGCGTCCCACAGCTTCCCAGCCTGTTCGCCGCGGGGGATCCGCGAAAGCACCGGGCCGAAGAATGCGGCGCCATTGATGTGAATCGTCGGGGTGCCGACATCGGGGCCGACCATGTCCATGCCTTCATGGTGGCTCTGGCGCAGCGCATCGTCGTAGTCGGTGCTCTCGGCCGCCTCGGCCAGCGTGGCGGGCAGACCGACTTCGGCGAGGGAATCCGCGATCACCGCGGTGAGTTTTTCCGCGCGCGAGTCCTGTACGTACTCGTCGCGCCGGTTGTGGATGCGGGTGCCCATCGCGGTATACAGCGGTGCGAGCACCTTGTCACCGTGCTGCTGCGCGGCGGCGATAGCGACCCGGACCGGCCCCCAACCGGTGGCGAGCAGCTCCTTGTATCCGTCGGGTATGCCGTCGCGACCCTCGTTGAGCACCGCCAGGCTCATCACGTGGAATCGGACCTCGATATCGCGGACCTGCTCGACCTCGATGATCCAGCGCGAGGTTATCCAGCACCAGGGGCACAGCGGGTCGAACCAGAAATCGGCAACATCCTTGTCAGTGCTCACGAGTCGCTTCCTCCTCATAGTCGAACAGCGCCGGTCTCTACGCGTCGCTATTTCGGCCAACCACGCCGGTACGCAATTCGTTCCCGCGCCGTTTTCCGGACAACGCCGCCGCTGGTCACAGTAGGGTTGAGACGCAGGAGTCCGGTTCCCTTTCAGACAAGGAGTCCGCAATGACCTCTGATCGTCACTTCGTCATCGTCGGCGGCGGGCTGGCCGCCGCGAAACTCGCGGAAGCACTGCGGGACAACGATTTCGACGGGTCCGTCACCGTGATCGGTGCCGAAGAACAGCTGCCATACGACCGACCACCACTGTCGAAGGAACATCTGCTGGGTAAGAAGTCGCTCGAGGACTTCACCGTCAATCCTGGCCAGTGGTACCGCGATCACCACATAGATCTCCGGCTCGGCACCACGGTCGACGCGATCGATCCGGCCGCCAAGACCGTGACGCTGCCCGACGGTTCCACACTCGGCTACGATCGGCTCGCGCTGGCGACCGGTTCGACACCACGCCGGCTGCCGATCCCCGGCATGGACGCCAGGTCGGTGTACACGCTGCGCACCATCGAGGACTCCGACACCCTGATCGAATTGTTCGAAACGGCACGGCGCATCGTGGTGATCGGTGCGGGCTGGATCGGCTTGGAGGTCACCGCGGCCGCCCGCGCGGCCGGGGTCGAGGTCACCATTGTCGAAGCCGCCGAGCTGCCGTTACTCAGGGCGCTCGGACCCGAGATGGGCGCGGTTTTCGCAGAGCTGCACCGCGAACACGGTGTGGACTTCCGCTTCGGCGCCGAGGTCAGTGAGATCACGACCCATCACAACCTGGCCGATATAGCGAATGGGGTGCGGCTGGGCGATGGCACGGTGATCGAGGCCGACGCGGTGTTGGTCGCGATCGGCGCCGGCCCGAATATCGGACTTGCCGCCGATGCCGGTCTCGCGGTCGATGGCGGCGTGCTCGTCGATGCGAACCTGGCCACGAGTGACCCCGCCATTGTGGCCGTCGGCGATATAGCCGAGCAACTGCATCCGGTGCTCGGACGTCGTATCCGAGTGGAGCACTGGGCGAACGCGCTCAACCAACCTGCGGTCGCGGCCGCGACCATGCTCGGTAAGTCCGCCTCCTATGATCGCTGGCCCTACTTCTTCACCGACCAGTACGACCTGGGGATGGAGTACACCGGATATGCCGCCCCCGGCGACTACACGCGAGTAGTGGTCCGCGGTGACCTGGCGAAACGCGAGTTCGTCGCGTTCTGGCTCGACGCCGACAACCGGGTGCTCGCGGGGATGAACGTCAATGTCTGGGATGTGACCGATCGGATCAAGGAACTGATCGGCCAACAGGTCGAGCCGGACCGTCTCGCCGATCCCTCGATCGCCTTGTAGCCGGAAATTTATGATGCGGATCACCGCATCGACAGACAGAACGTGTCGAATTGACGCTGCGGGCTCCGACCTCACCGCGAGAGCGTCACACGGACGCACCGAACGGTAAGGAACACAGTCATGAAGTACATGCTGCTCAAGACCTACGGCCCCGCCGCCAACTGCGACACTCCGATGACCGAGTGGACGCCGGAGGAGATCGAGGCGCACATCGACTTCCAGCGTGAGCTCGGCGCCGAACTCGCCAAATCCGGTGAGTTCGTCGACGGCCAGGGACTGACCGGACCGGAGCAGGCCGTGCTGGTCAGCTCCGACGGCCGGTCGGCGCCGGTGGTCACCGATGGTCCATTCCCGGAGACCAAAGAGTTCCTGGCCGGATATTGGCTCGTCGACGTGGACAGCCCACAGCGCGCGCTCGAGATCGCAGCGCAGGCGTCGCAGGCACCGGGACCGGGTGGCAAGCCGATCGGCGAGTACATCGAAGTGCGCCAGGTCATGGGCGCTCCCGCCAGCCAGCTGTGACCGAATTCGTCCGCGGTTCGCGATGACCGGGACACTGCCCGCAGGCGTCGAGGACCTGCTGCGTGAACTGGCGCCCCAGGTCCTCGGCACGCTGGTCCGCCGGTTCGGTGACTTCTATACCGCTGAGGACGCGTTGCAGGAAGCCATGCTCGCGGCGGCGACACAGTGGCCGGCCGAGGGGATGCCGGATAGCCCGCGCGGGTGGCTGATCCAGGTCGCGGCACGCCGCATGGTGGATACTGTTCGCGCCGAGGTGGCCCGACGGCGCAGGGAGACAACGGTTTTCGAGCGCGACGTACCAGAGGCGGCGGCCGTCGACCGGGACGACACGCTCGCCATGTTCTTCCTGTGCTGCCACCCGGCACTGTCCTCGGCCGGTGCCATCGCGCTGACGCTGCGGGCCGTCGGCGGCCTTGGCACCGCCGAGATCGCGTATGCGTTTCTGCTCCCGGAAGCGACGATGGCGCAACGGATCACGCGCGCGAAGAAGAAGCTCGCCGCCATCGACCGCCCCTTCGTCCGGCCCGGTGCGGCCGAATGGCACGAACGAGTGGACTCGGTACTGCACGTGCTCTACCTGATCTTCAACGAGGGCCACACCGCTACCACGGGACCCGACCTGCAACGGACCGATCTGTGCGGTGAGGCGATTCGGCTGACCAGGTCGATACACCGACTGCTCCCCGATAACACCGAGGTCACGGGCCTGCTCGCGCTGATGCTGCTCACCGACTCGCGCCGCGCCGCGCGCACCGGTCCACACGGTGAGCTGATCCCGCTCGCCGAACAGAACCGCACGCTGTGGGACCGGCGGTCGATCATCGAGGGCGTCACGCTGGTCACCGGCACGCTCCCCCGTGGCCTCAACGGCACCTACCAACTACAGGCGGCGATCGCCGCACTGCACGCCCAAGCCGTGCGCGCCGAGGACACCGACTGGACCCGAATCCTGGCCCTCTACACCATGATCGAGCGCATCTCGAACAACCCGATGGTGACGCTCAACCGAGCCGTCGCCGTCGCCATGGTGCACGGCCCCGCCGCCGGTCTGGAGCTCGCCGATACCCTCGACAACCAGCTCTCCGGCAACCACCGACTCGACGCGGTCCGTGGCCATTTGCAGGAAATGGCAGGGGATTTCGACGCCGCCATCGCCTCATACACCACCGCTGCGGGCCGCACCACCAGCATTCCGGAGCGCGACTACCTGACCATCCGCGCCGCCCAACTCCGCCGCCTCCGCGCGGCGCGCGGCAAAGATCGGAACTAGCTGCTCACCATCGGCGGGCTTGGGTTTGGTTGGTCCACTGATAGCCATCGAACCAGCGAAGAAGGGCCGGGTCAGCGTGGTCGGGGTACCAGCCGGGAGCGGGCCCACCCGGGGGGCGCTGTCCCGGCTGGGAGCTCGATCCTGTCTTGATGATGAGCACGACGATGCCGATCACTACAAGCAGGATGAGCAGAATGAAGATGTGCCAGATGCTCAACGCTCCCATCTGATCATTATGCCGCTCGGTCAGTCGCTCGCAGTCGACGGCCAGGCACGGCAGACTGCTGGGGTGGCAACCAAATTCAGCGCCGGGATTGTGTTGTTCCGCAGGACCTCTGGTGACACCGAGGTCCTGATCGGGCATATGGGCGGCCCGTTCTGGGCGCGCAAGGACAATGAGGCGTGGTCCATCCCGAAGGGCGAATTCGACCCCGAGCAGGAAACCGCCCGGGCCGCCGCGCAACGGGAGTTCACCGAAGAACTCGGACTTCCCGTGCCGCCCGGCGAGTGGCTACCGCTCGGCGAGGTCCGCTACGGCAGCGGCAAGAGCGGCAAAGAGCTGGCCGTCTGGGCGATCGAGGCCGACCTGGACCCGGCCGCGGTCGTGCCAGGCACCTTCGAGCTGGAATGGCCGCCGAAATCCGGTCGCCGCACCAGCTTTCCGGAGATCGACCGCGCCGCCTGGTTCGACCTGGCGACCGCGCACGACAAACTCGGCGCGGGCCAGCGCCCACTCCTGGCTCGCCTGGCCGAGCGGCTCACGACGCACTGACGCACGGCCTGCCCCGGATGCTGCGCCGCACGCGGCGAGCCCGCCGAAACATCTACGCCCGCACGCCGTTCCAGGTCTGTCCGGTGATCAGCTCGTAGGCTTCCATGTACTTGCGCCGCGTCGCCTCGACGATGTCGGCGGGGATCTCCGGGCCGGGGTATTCCTTGTTCCAGCCGGTCGAGGTCGACCAATCCCGGACGAACTGCTTGTCGAAGGAGCGCTGCGGGCGGCCCGGCTCCCATTCATCGGCCGGCCAGAAGCGCGACGAGTCCGAGGTCAGGACCTCATCGCCGAGGGCGAGAGTGTCACCGTCCCAGCCGAACTCGACCTTGGTGTCGGCGACTATCACACCCCGACCCGCCGCGTGCTCGGCACCGCGCGAGTAGATCGTCAAGGTGAGATCGCGCAATTGCTCGGCGACCTCGCGCCCCTCCTGGTTCACCACATCCGCGAAAGTGATCGGCTCGTCGTGGCCCTCGGACGCCTTGGTGGTCGGGGTGAAGATCGGCTCCGGCAGCTTGTCGCCCTCGCACAGACCGGGCGGCAGCGCGACGCCCGACACTGAGCCCACCTGCTGATATTCCTTCAGCCCCGATCCCACCAGGTAGCCGCGCGCGATGCACTCGACCTGCACCATCTTCAGCGGCTTGACCCTGATGCCGCGACCGGCGAACTCGACCGGCACGTCGGTGGCCGACACCACGTGGTTGGGGATGTCGCCGAGGAATTCGAACCACCAGTTCGACAGCTGCGTCAGCAGCGCACCCTTGTCCGGAATCGCCGTGGGCAGCACCACGTCGTACACCGACACCCGGTCCGACGCCACCAGCAGCAGGGTGTCGCCATCCTCGTAGAGGTCGCGCACCTTGCCTGCGTGGATGTGCTTCACGTCGCAGCTCCGATCCTGGTCGATAGGGTTTATGAGAAAAAGTTCCGCGCGGGCCACCTTACCGAGGTGGCATTGTGGGACCCAACGCAAGTTCGTCGAACCATGTAAGGAGTCCCATGTCTGCACCCAACCTGACTCGCGACCAGGCGATCGAACGCGCCTCGACAGTGTCGGTCGAGAACTACCGCATCGAACTCGACCTGACCGACGGGGCCGGTAAACCGGGCGAGCAGACGTTTTCCTCGCGCAGCACGGTCACCTTCACGGCGACGCCGGGCGCGAGCACGTTCATCGACATCGTCGCCCGCGGCATCCGCTCCGCGGCGCTCAACGGCGCACCGATCGATATCGCCAACTACGACGAGTCCACCGGAATCACCCTCACCGCGCTGGCCGAACGCAACGAACTCGTGGTCGAGGCCGACTGCGAGTACTCGAATACCGGTGAGGGCCTGCACCGTTTCGTCGATCCGACCGACGACGCGGTCTACCTGTACTCACAGTTCGAAACAGCGGACGCCAAGCGCATGTTCGCCTGCTTCGATCAGCCGGACCTCAAGGCCACCTTCGATATCTCGGTGACCGCGCCCACCGATTGGCAGGTCATCTCCAACGGCGCGGTCGTGGAAACCCTGGCGACCGACCGGACCAAGCACATCTTCCGCACCACCCCGAAGCTGAGCACCTACCTGGTCGCGCTGATCGCGGGCCCGTACGCGCAATGGACGGATGCGTACACCGACGACCACGGCACCATCCCGCTCGGCATCTACTGCCGCGCGTCGCTGGCCGAGCATATGGACGCCGACCGGCTGTTCACCGAGACCAAGCAGGGATTCGGCTTCTACCACAAGAACTTCGGCGTGCCGTACGCGTTCGGCAAGTACGACCAACTGTTCGTCCCGGAGTTCAACGCCGGCGCCATGGAGAACGCGGGAGCGGTGACCTTCCTCGAGGACTACGTTTTCCGGTCCAAGGTCACCCGCGCTTCCTACGAGCGGCGCGCGGAGACCGTGCTGCACGAGATGGCGCACATGTGGTTCGGCGACCTGGTCACCATGAAGTGGTGGGACGACCTGTGGTTGAACGAGTCGTTCGCGACCTTCGCCTCGGTGCTGTGCCAGTCCGAAGCCACCGAATATGCCAGCGCCTGGACCACATTCGCGAATGTGGAGAAGTCCTGGGCCTACCGCCAGGACCAGCTGCCCTCGACGCACCCCATCGCCGCCGACATTCCCGACCTGGCCGCGGTCGAGGTCAACTTCGACGGCATCACCTACGCCAAGGGCGCCAGCGTCCTGAAGCAGTTGGTCGCCTATGTCGGGCTCGAGCCGTTCCTGGCCGGGCTGCGCGCGTATTTCGCCGAACATGCCTACGACAACGCCACTTTCGACGATCTGCTCGCGGCGCTGGAGAAGTCCTCGGGTCGTGACCTGTCGACCTGGGGTGCGCAGTGGCTCAAGACCACCGGGTTGAATATCCTGCGGCCGTCCTTCGAGGTAGACGCCGATGGCAAGTTCACCTCGTTCGCCCTCGTGCAGGAGGGCGCGCAGCCCGGCGCGGGCGAGCAGCGCGTGCACCGGCTCGCCGTCGGCGTCTACGACGATCAGGATGGGAAGCTGGTGCGCACCAAGCGCGTCGAACTCGACCTGGAGGCGGCCGAGCGCACCGAGATCCCCGAACTGGTCGGCGTGGCGCGTGGCAAGCTGGTGCTGGTCAATGACGACGATCTCACCTACTGCTCGGTGCGTCTGGATGCCGATTCGCTCGACGTCCTGGTGAACCGCATCGGTGATATCGCCGAGCCGCTGCCGCGCACGCTGGCCTGGTCGGCCGCGTGGGAGATGACCAGGCAGGCGGAAATGCGTGCGCGCGACTTCGTTGCCCTGGTCCAGCGCGGCATCGGCGCCGAGACCGAAATCGGTGTGGTGCAACGACTTCTGATGCAGGCGAATACCGCGCTCGGCAGCTACGCCGATCCGGAATGGGCAGCAACCACCGGCTGGGCCGGATTCGCCGATCGCCTGCTCGAATTGGCCCGTGCGGCCGAGGCGGGTTCGGACCATCAGCTCGCCTTCGTCAACGCGCTCACCGGCGCCAAGCTCTCGCCGCGGCACGCGGATGTATTGCGTTCGCTGCTCGGTACCGTTTCGAGCGACCCGCAAGCAGGTGGCGGCGATCCGGCTGAGGCCGGTTTGGACGGCCTGGCCGTCGACACCGATCTGCGCTGGCGAATCGTCACGGCACTCGCCGCGGCGGGCGAGATCGATGCGGATGGCACCGCTACCCCGATCATCGACCAGGAACTGGCCAACGACCCGACCGCTGCGGGCAAGCGGCATGCCGCGGCCGCCGCGACGGCTCGTCCGATCGCCGCGGTGAAAGAGCAGGCGTGGGCGACGGTGATCGGCGATGATTCGGTGCCGAACATCACCGCCAGGGCGATCGTCGGCGGCTTCGCGCCCGCCGGTCAGGGCGAGCTGCTCGCGCCGTACGTGCAGCGTTATTTCGACGAGATTCCCGGTGTCTGGGAGCGCCGCTCCAGCGAGGTGGCCCAGACCGTCGTGATCGGCCTCTACCCGGCGTGGGCGATCAGTGCGGAAGCAATCACGACCGCGGACAAGTTCCTCGCAGGCGATCACCCGCCGGCCCTGCGGCGACTGGTGATCGAGGGCAAGGCGGGCGTCGAGCGTTCGCTGCGTGCCCGCGCTTTCGACGCCGAATCCTGAAACGCGATCGGCGCGTTCACCCGCTTCGGGTGAACGCGCCGGTGGCACGAGAAGAACTACCTGCCGATGGCAGCCGCCATCACGCGGACCGCGGAAACCACGCCGTCGATGAGCTGCCCCTGCCGGAAGGAGCTGAGCGCGGCGGTGACGCCGAGCTGGCAGACCCGATCGTTGGCGCGGTCGGCGACCTCGCTACCCGACCTGACCTCGATCGCGCGACTATTGGGGGAAACGGCGATGAGCACCGAGCGCGCCGCCTCTGGCGTCACGGGGAAGATCGCGTCGACGCCGGTGGCCGGATCCGCGCCGAGATCGCCGAAATAGACGTTGAAGCGGACCTTGGTCGCCCTGGTCGCCTCGGTGAGCGTGTTATCCATGATCAGCCGCTCGACATCGCTGAACGGGGCTTCCTTGAACACGTCACCGGCTTCGTGCACGCCGGACACGCGACCGCTGCTGGTGACCACGTAGCCGTGCGGCAGATCGGCCTCTACCACCGCGGGCCAATTAGAACTTGCCACTTGCCCGGCCTCCGATCAGCTCCGCCGCGGCGGATTCGATAGCCGCATGGCTACCATGCGGCGTCGCAATGTCGTGGTGCCCCTGGCTGGTCACCTCGTCAGTCGCACTCCACAGCACCGGTGGCTGGGTCCACTTCTGACCGAGGTCGTAGTGAACCGGTTTCTCACCGGCGAGTGGCTTACCGAGATACGACAATCCGGCGATCGCGCCGTAGATCACCAGCGGAATGCCCGCGAAGATCAACACTGTCTCGAGAATGCTCACGGACCAACGGTAGACGATCGCGTGTAGTAGATCTTCCTCCGGTGGGGCCGCCGCTGATTCATGTCGGCGCGGACCGGCCCCGTGTGCGGCCGGTTCGGGCGCACGCGGGGCCGGGTTCGCACTCGGTCAGACCAGCCAGGCCGCGGCGTTCGCGGGCAGCTTTCCGTGCTCCGGGCGCGCGCTCGCCAGCAGTACATCGCCGGGCGGCAGGGCGATCGGCGCGGTCGACGCGTTCAGTACACAGACCAATCCGCCTGGTCTCCGGAAGGCGAGGCAATCCGCCGGGCAGCCGAACCACTCGATGTCCGGACCAGCGAATTCCTTTCGAACACCGCGTAATTCGATGGCCATCCGATAGAGCGAGACCGTGGAGCCGAGCTCCTCCAGTTGCGCCTCCACAGTGAGCGCCGCCCACTGCGACGGAATCGGCAACCAGGATTCCGCGGCGGTGGTGAACCCGAACGGTGGCGCGGCGCCCTCCCACGGGATCGGCACCCGGCAGCCATCGCGACCTCGCTCGGTGTGCCCGGAACGCTCCCACACCGGGTCCCGCAAAGCCGCCTCCGGCAGATCGTCCGCGTTCGGCAGGCCCAGTTCGGAACCGTTGTAGATGAACACCGCACCCGGCAGGGCCAACTCCACCATCATCATCGCTCTGGCCCGCGCCACCCCCTCGGCACCGCCGCCGTACCGGGTGACCTCGCGTTCGACGTCGTGGTTGGACAGCGTCCAGGTCGGTGTGGCCTCAACCGGGCCGACTGCCGCAAGGGAGTTCTCGATCGCCGCGCGTACCGCGTCGGAGGTGAACGCCGTCTCGGCGAGGCGGAAGTTGAAGGCCAAATGCAGTTCGTCGGGACGCACGTACTCACTGAAGCGGGTGTTGTCATCGACCCACACCTCGCCGATGGCGACCGCGTCCGGATATTCGTCGAGCACCTTGCGGATGCGACGGTGAATGTCGTGTACGCCGGGATTGTTGAAACGTAGGTCGCTGTCGTCGTGAACGAGCATCTTGGTCGAGACTTCCGCCAGATCGGGCAACCCGTTGGGTTTGGCCATTCCGTGCGCGACATCGAGGCGGAAGCCGTCGACACCACGGTCGAGCCAGAATCGCAGCGTCTGTTCGAAATCGGCGGCGACCTCGGGGTTGTCCCAGTTCAGGTCGGGCTGCTCGGGCGCGAAGATGTGCAGATACCAATCACCGGGGCTGCCGTCGGCCTCGGTGACGCGGGTCCAGGCGGGCCCGCCGAAGATGCTCGGCCAATTGTTCGGCGGCTGCGCGCCATCGGGTCCGCGGCCCGGCCGGAAGATGTAGCGAGCGCGTTCCGCGCTGTCGGGGGCGGCGGCCAATGCCGCGGTGAACCATGGATGTTCACTGCTGGTGTGGTTGGGGACCAAGTCCATCGTGATCTTGATATGACGGTCGTGCGCCTCAGCGATCAGTTCGTCCATCGCCTCCAGGCCACCGAACAGCGGGTCGATATCGCGCGGATCGGAAACGTCGTAGCCACCGTCGACCATCGGCGAACGCATGACAGGACATACCCAGAGCGCGTCCACCCCCAGTAGTTCCAGATAGCCGAGCTTGTCGCGGATGCCGCCGAGATCGCCGGTGCCATCACCGTCGGAGTCCGCGAAGGATCGGGGATAAACCTGGTAGAACACGGCAGACCGCCACCATGGTTGCGTGGTGCGATCCACCGGCGCCGTCATGGCTGGTGTATCAGTCACACGGGTAATAGTGCCAAAACAATGCGGCAAATTTGCTCAAGCCCGCCAGAGTTCTCGACATCGGGCAAATCACCAGCGTTCGAGGGCGCCGGTGAAAACCCGCGCCCTACCACCACACTCGGCGAAAACGATCTCACCAATCCGCGTTCATCAGCGAATTCGCCGCATTCTCCAGATAGCCGAGCAATGCCGTGCGGTGCTCGTCATCGAGAACCTCCGGCTCGATTTCCGCCACGCCGATGCGCATGCAACGCAGCCATGCGTCGCGCTCCACCGGGCCGATCTTGAACGGCATGTGCCGCATCCGCAGGCGCGGATGCCCGCGTTCCTCGGAATAGGTGCGAGGCCCGCCCCAGTACTGCTCTAGGAACATGCGCAACCGTCGCTCGGCCGGACCGAGATCCTCTTCCGGGTACAGCGGGCGCAACACCTCGTCGGCGGCGACCTCACGATAGAACGCTCCGAGGATCCGCTGGAATGTCACAGCGCCACCCACCGCGTCGTAGAACGACTGCGTGGCTGTCTGACCCGCCGTTTGCTCGCCGGAAATCATCAGGTCCTTTCGATTGGGCCGAATGCTCGTTGTTCGAGCGATCCGCAAGCGGTCGCTCAGTGACCGCAGTCCATTGTGCCCGCGTCACAGCCTGGCAGCCCTGCAACCACAGTTCATCCGACATTGTTCGAAATCACCGTGCAATGTCCGACGTTCCATGGTCAACTGGGTGGCAGTGTCTGCCCAAATACCACATGATCTTGAAATCCAGGAAATCGGGGTCCACATGAAGCAGCGGCGCGGCCGATCACACGAGGCCAGAACGCACCGACAACTCCAGCCCGCCGACGTCCACAATCGTGGGTCGGGGGCTACTCCGCTGCACATTCTGTCCGATCATTTCCCGGGTGCGCATCGCACCGACGAGACCGTCCCGAACGGCGGCCTCTCCCATCATGGTGAGAATGGTCACCACCTCACGCCCGTCCCCAGCGAGGGCATCAACTGGTTGAAGCGCCGGGTGCTGCTGCTGAACGCCACCTACGAGCCGCTCACCGCCCTGTCCGCGCGCCGCGCAGTCGTCCTGCTGATCTGCGATAAAGCAGACACCGTGCACCACGATCCCGATGGGCCGGTTGTCCATTCGGCCGAGTCCGCACTCACCATTCCGTCGGTCATCCGATTGCGCAGTTATGTCCATGTGCCCTATCGGGCTCGGGTTCCGATGACCCGTGCCGCGCTCATGCACCGCGACCGCTACCGCTGCGGCTACTGCGGCGGCAAGGCCGAGACCATCGATCACGTCATCCCACGCAGCCGCGGCGGCGAACATTCCTGGGAAAACTGCGTCGCCAGCTGCGCGCCATGCAACCACCGCAAGGCCGACAAACTACTCAGCGAGCTGGGCTGGACGCTGCGCTCACCGCTGATCTCGCCGAAGGGTCCGCACTGGCGATTGCTGTCCACTACCGCCGATCTCGATCCGGTGTGGTTGCAGTATCTCGGTGAAGGCGCCGCCTGAGCTCAGGTGTATTCGACCATCAACGTCGCCCACGTCCCTGATTCGAGCGCCTCGAACACATGCACCACGTCGGCCGGGTAGGAGATGTAATCGCCCGGTCGAAGCTCGACCGGTGATGCCACGAGCCCGGCCCGCGCGCGACCCGCGGCGAGCAGCACATGTTCGACCGCGCCCGGCATATGCGGCTCGGAGGTGCGTGCGTGGCCGGGCTCGGCGGTGACCCGGAAGAGATCGCGACGGGCGTTCGGCGGGCTCGCGGCCAGCAACGTGGCGCGATAGTCCGACGCTTCGGCTGCCACGACCGGGCCCTCACCCGCCCGGATCACCTGAACACTCGGCCGCGGCGGATCGAGCAGCCTGGAGAACGGCATATCCAAGGCGACGCACAGTGCCCAAAGCGTCTCGATGCTGGGGTTGCCCGCGCCCGATTCGAGTTGGGACAGTGTTGATTTCGCGATACCGGCGCGGTTCGCGACCTCGGTGAGAGACAGGCCCGCGCGTGCGCGTTCCCGGCGTAGCGAGGCAGCGATCGCCGCCTGCGGTGTCGCCACCTTCTGCTCGTCTGGCACCGTATTTGCTCCCGTCGAGTTGAAAGACCGCCCAACAGAAAACCACATTGACGAACCGACGCCTCATCGTTCACTATAAACAACATGCGTTCGATATGGCGAACACTCGATCGGGACACACTGTCAGGCATCGCAGCGGTATGTCTCGCGGTCGTGCTGATCGGAGTTTCCTACGGTGCGACCGCCGTCACCTCGGGCTTTCCGCTCTGGCTGCCGATTGTCCTCGGCGTCCTGATCCTGGCCGGTGGCTCGGAATTCCTGTTCATCGGCATTATCGCCGCGGGCGGTAGTCCTTTCGCGGCAGCCTTCGCCGGACTGCTGGTCAATGCCAGGCATGTGCCCTATGGACTGTCGATTCCCGATGTGGTCGGCACCGGATGGCGGCGGCCGATCGGGGTGCACGTGATGAACGACGAATCCGTCGCACTCGCGCTCGCACAGTCCGATGTCTCGCGCAGGCGCGCCACGTACTGGATCAGTGGACTCGGGGTGCTGCTCGCTTGGCCCGGTGGCGCGGCGATCGGTGCGGTCATCGGGACCGTTGTGCCCGATACCTCGGTGATCGGCTTGGACGCGGTGTTCCCCGCGGTGCTACTCGCGCTGGTGGTGCCCGCGCTGCGCGCACGGGCGACGACGATGCGTGCGGCGCTGGTCGGTGCGGCAACGGCCGTCGCGAGTGCGCCCTTTCTGCCTGCCGGGATGCCGGTGCTGATCGCGTTGATCGGTGTGGTGTTCGCGGCATGGGACCGGGGGGCCGCCTCCTCCACCGAACGGGGCGAGGGATGAATTCGCACTTGGTTTCGCCATTGCTGCTGGCCGCCGCGCTCATGCTGGCCTGCGGCACCTACGCGTTCCGGTGGGCCGGTCCCATGCTACGGAATCGGATCCGATTCCCCGATCGCGCAACACAATTGCTGGATATCGGGGCGGTGGTGCTGCTCGCCGCGCTGGTCGCGGTGACTGCGGTTCCCGTCGGGTCCGGACACGTAGGCTTCGCGCTGCCCGCCGGCGTGCTGGTGGGTGGCGTGCTGGCGTGGCGTGACCGGCCGCTGCTCGTCGTCATCGTTGCCGCGGCCGCGACCACCGCAGGTTTGCGGCTACTCGGCGTGTCCTGACCGTCGGGTGTGCCCGCTCAGCTGGGCAACAGCGGAATGGCACCACTGCGTCGACGGGCAACCGATCCAAAGCGGGCATCGATGCGCAGCCACGTTTTGGTGGCACGAACGCGCACGATCTCCGTCGGCTGGATCCGGCCGGATTCGGCCTTGTCACCGGAGTGCGGAATGAAGTCCATTGCGGTGAGAGCGAAGACGACGCGCATCGGTACCTGCACCCGAGTATCGGCATCGGAGACCGTCAACACCGTCTGATCCAGCAGCGAGGCGGGCGGTCCGTGGCCACTGCCGTGTTCCTTCGCCAGTTGCACCCCCTGCTCCGCGAGTTCGACCAGGGTACGGGCGGGCACATCGTCGACGTGAGCGAACCCGTCGGCGGGCGGCAGCGCGCCGCGCCATGCGGAGTCCATGCCATAGCCGAGATCGATCGAACCACCGGCGGCCAGCCCGGCCAGCACCAGATCGCCGCCGACGGTGACATCGTCGACGCCGAGTCCAGCCGCCACGGTCCGCACCGCGAGCACCTCGAAACCCGTTGCCACCCAGGCAGAAACGAGCCGGTCCCCGCGACGGCGCATACGCACCACCGCCGCGGGGTCCAGGCGAAGGGCCCGGGTGAGGAAGGTCGCCAGGTTCTCTCGCTCGGCCGGATCGGAGACCTCCAGCACGCGTTGTCCTGACATCACCACTGTCCCGATGTCACCGCGCGGTCGAGGTTCACTCCATCCATTCGGTGAAATAGTCGCGCTCGGTCTCGGTGAGCCGCCGCAGCCGCTGCTGCTGAATATCGAACGCGGCGATCTGCGTGGACGCGATCACCGCGGCAGGCGAGCCCGGCGCCGCCCCCGCGGCGCGGACCTCGTAGCCGATGGTGAAGTCGACCGCACGCAACTGCTCGATCCACATGGCGATATCGAGCGGGGTGTCCTCATGCCGCAGCTGTCCGCGATAGCGCACCCGCAGGTCCGCCAGCACGCACCCCTCCCGCAGCGCGGCAGTGGGCCGGCCGTCCTCGAACAGCCACGGGATCCGAGCCTCCTCCAGGAGTGTCACCATGCGGGCATGGTTGACGTGCTGGAACACGTCCATGTCCGACCACCGTACGTCCACCTTGGCGTGAAAGCGCTTGGGTAGCACGGCGGTGGCGCCGCGCGCGGTCCCATTATCGTCCAACGGACTTGTCAACGCGGTACCTCCGATTGAGCGCCCGCCCCGCTCACCATGCTTCGCACTTGCCGCGCAGCAACTGACAGGGTCGCGAGATCGTGGGTTCCAGATTCGAACAACTCGGACAACGCGGCACGGGCACGCCCGAGCCGGGACTGATTCTTCGACTCCCAGTATGCAATCTTCTCGTCGGCGGTCTCTTCCGGGTCACCGGCGGACAGCACGTCGAGGGTCAATGAACGCAGCGAACCGTACATATCGTCGCGCAGCGCGAGCCGGGCGAGCGCATGCCAGCGATCGCCGCGTTCCAGGTGGCTGACCGCCTGCAACAGCCAATCGATCTTGAGATGGTCGTTGAGCGCGTAGTAGAGCGAGCCGACCTCCTCGCCGCTGCGATCGGCGATGTCTGCGATATCCAACACATCGAGCAGTGGGAAGAGATTCAGCAGCCCGAATACCTCGGTGGCCAAATCGGTCGGGGCGCCGAGGGCGATGAGTTCGGCGGACTGATCGGTCAGCGTGGCGACGTGGTGACCGCGCAGCCAGCCGGGCACCTTGGGCGCCAACTCCCGCACCCCCAGGCTGTACCGGTTGATCTCCGCGCCGACCGCGATCGGCTGTGGCCGATTGCTCAGCAACCAGCGTGAAGCACGGTCAAGGGTGCGCTTGGTTTCCAGTTCCAGCTTGTCGCGAACCGAGACTGCCGCATCGGCGGCCCGAATCCGTCCCCACAAATCGTGCAGGTCGAAGATCTCGGTGGTCGCCGCGAACGCACGCACCGAATCGGTGGTGGTCGCACCGATCTCCTCGTTCAGCCGGTGCGCGTAGGTGATCCCGCCGTAGTCGACCACCTCATTGATGATCATCGTGGTGAGGATTTCACGACGCAGCCGGTGCTTCTTGATCGCGGAACCGAATCGGTCCCGCAGCGGAGTCGGGAAGTAGTCCGGCAACCGGGATGCGAAGTGGGCGTTATCGGGCAGATCGGTGTCGAGTAGATCGGTCTTGAGCGAGAGCTTCACGTGCGCCATGAGGTTGGACAGTTCAGGTGACGCGAGCCCGGCTCCCTCCTCCATCCGGCGCTTGACCTCGGCGTCCGAGGGCAATGCCTCGAGCTCGCGGTCCAGCCCGCGACGCTGCTCCAGTTCGTCGATGAGCCGCTGATGCACATTCAGCATGCGGGGCGCCTCGCTGCGCGAGAGGCCCATTAGGAAGTTCTGGGAAACGTTGTCCTGCAACACCATCCGCGCGACCTCATCGGTCATCGAGGCGAGCAGCGGATTGCGGTCGAGCGCGGGCAGCGCCCCGGCGCTGACGACGTCGTCGAGCAGCACCTTGATATTGACCTCGTGGTCGGAGCAGTCGACGCCCGCCGAGTTATCGAGCGCGTCGGTGTTCATCTTGCCGCCATTGCGGCAGAACTCGATGCGGCCGAGCGCGGTGGCACCGAGGTTGCCGCCCTCACCAATCACCTTGACCCGCAACTGGTTTCCATTGACACGGACCGGATCGTTGGACTTGTCGCCGACCTCGGCATTCGTCTCGGTACTTGCCTTGATGTAGGTGCCGATACCACCGTTCCACAGCAGGCCCACCGGCGCCCGCAGGATCGCGCGGACCAGTTCCGGTGGCGACAACGCCGTCACGTCATCGGCCAGCCCCAGCGCCTTGCGTGCCTGCGGGCTGATCGGGACGGATTTCACGGTGCGGTCCCAGACGCCACCGCCGGTGCTGATCACCGATCCGTCGTAATCGGCCCAGGACGAGCGGGGCAGCTGGAACATACGCTGCCGTTCAGCGTACGAGGTGGCCGCGTCCGGATCGGGGTCGAGGAAGATGTGCCGATGGTCGAACGCCGCGACCAGGCGAATGTGCTCCGAGAGCAACATGCCGTTGCCGAACACATCACCACTCATATCTCCAACACCGACAACAGTGAAATCATCTGTCTGCGTATCGATATCCATCTCCTGGAAGTGGCGCTTCACACTCTCCCACGCGCCCCTCGCAGTAATGCCCATCGCCTTATGGTCATAACCCGCCGAACCACCCGAGGCAAAAGCATCACCCAACCAGAAACCGTACCGCCGTGCCACATCATTCGCGAGATCAGAAAACTTCGCAGTGCCCTTATCCGCGGCAACCACCAAATAGGTGTCGTCACCATCACGACGCACCACCCGATCCGGCGGCAGCACAGCACCCGTCGCACGATCGACATTATCGGTGACATCGAGCAGACCCGAAATAAACGTGCGGTAGCACGCCTCACCCTCCGCGCCGAGCGCCTGCCGATCCACCCCGGCATCCCCCGTCGCCGTCGGCGGCTGCTTCACCACGAAACCACCCTTGGCACCCACCGGAACAATGACGGCGTTCTTGACGGCCTGAGCCTTGACCAGCCCCAGAATCTCGGTCCGGAAGTCCTCCAGACGATCCGACCAGCGCAAACCACCACGCGCCACCACACCGAAACGCAAATGCACACCCTCGACCCGCGGCGAGTACACGAAAATCTCGAACTGCGGTTTGGGCTTAGGCAATTCGATGATCTCGCGCGGCTCAACCTTGATCGAGATGTACTCCCGATAGGTCGCACCGCCGATACCGTCGATGGACGGCTGCGTGGGCTCGGCCCCCACCATGTAGTAATTGGTGCGCAAAGTCGCTTTGATCAGCCCGAGGATGGCACGCAGTATTCGGTCGGCGTCCAGGCTGACGACTTCGTCGATGCGGCCACGGACATGGGCTTCCAGCTCCGTGGCGGCCTCAGCCGAGACGGTGTCCGGATCGAATCTCGCCGCGAACAGCTCGACGAACAGCCGAGCGGCGTCCGGATATGTCAACAGCACGCGGGCGATGTTCGCCTGACTGTACGGAAAACCCGCCTGCTGTAGATATTTCGCGTACATGCGCAGGATCGACACCGCACGCCACGGTAGCCGTGCGCGCAGCACGAGCTCGTTGAGCGCATCCGCTTCGGCACGGTCATACCAAACGGCCTCGAATGCCTCGGTGAAGCGCTCACGCAGCCCGCGCGCCTCCGCCCCGAGCACCTCCGCGCGGACCGAGGACTCCAGCAGTTCCGCGTCCAGGTCCTGGTCGAGCGAACTGCGGAGCAGTTCCGGGCGGGCCACCAGGCCGAAGTCGTAGATCCAGCGCTCGATGCTCGCCGTGCCACCCGGCGCCGGGTCGAGCCGAATCTGATAGGGCCGCTCATCGACCACTTCGACCCCGAGGCTCTGCAGAACCGGAAGCACCTGACTCAACGACACCCCGGTGCCGCCGATATACAGCGTGAACCGCCACGATCCCGGCACCGAATCCGCACGGCGATACAGATCTTGGTCTATGACGCCCTCGGTGAGGCGCTCCAGCCGGATCACATCGCCGAGGGCACGACCCGGCGCGAAGTCCTGCTTGTATGCCTCCGGGAACGCCGCTGCATAGCGCTGGACGATGCCGGGATCCAACAGCGTGGAGATGCTCACGTCATCGTTGAGGCGGTCATCCCAGGTGCGGCTCGCCTCGGCGAGCAGGTTCTGAATCCGCAGTCGGTTTTCCTCGGAGGTGCCGGCTACCGCGGCCGAGGCCCGCGGCACGCCGAGTTCGGCCTCCGGCATCCGGACCGTGAAATAGACGCTGGCCAGATCGCTTTCGCTCACCCGAGCGGAATAGTCGATGGAGACGCCGCCCAGTTCCCGTACCAGGATGTCCTGCATCTCGAGCCGAACCCGGGTGGTGTAGCGGTCTCGAGGCAGGTAGACCAGGCAAGCGACGAACCGCCCGTAACTGTCCGAACGCAGGAACAGTCGAACTTGTCTGCGCAGGCCGACATTCAGCACCGCGGCCGCCGTCCGGCGCATCGTCTCGGTGTCGGAAGAGAACAATTCGGTGCGCGGGAACGACTGGATGACCTCGAGCATCTGCTGCCCGGAGAACGAGTCCAGATCGAATCCGCTTTCCTCGATCACCGCGCGCACCCGGCGTTCGATCACCGGGATATCCAGTACGTTCTCGTGCACCGCGGTGACGGTGAAGACGCCGATGAACAGGTGTTCGCCGGTGATTTTCCCGTTCTTGTCGAAATCGGCGACGCCAACGAAGTACGGGTATACCGAGCGATGCACGGTGGCGGGCACCAGCCCCTGGGTCAGCATGAGCAGCGGCCGTTCGCCCCCATTGAGTGGCACCCGGAAGTCGGTGCCGACATCGGGGCGCAGCACTCCGAGGCAGGTATCGGGAATCGGCGCCGAGACCGTCTGGCCCTCGGTGGTACTCAGCTGATAGCGCGCGTAACCGAGCACGGTGAAGTTCCCACTGGCCAACCAGCGCAACAGGTTCGCGCAATCCACCAGATCGGTACCGGAGAACGGCGCGGTCCCCGATTTCGCGGCGAGTTCGAGTTCGCCGGCCAGTTTGCTCTGCACGCCGCGGATGGCTTCGGTGTCGCCGGTGACCTGACGGACGTCGGCGATCACATCCGGCATTGCCATTTCGATCCGGTCCAGCAACGCCCTGCTGGTCGAGGGATGCAGTTGCAGATGCATCCACGATTCGCGCAGCCCGGTGGCGCCGTTGCCGTCCACCTCATGCGGCGCCGCGCGCAACAGCTTGCCGTCGGCGTCGCGCTCGACCTCGAAGATCGGGTGGATCACTTCGCTCACGCTGACGCCCATCCGGCTCAGCGACGAGGCGATCGACTCCACCAGCAGCGACATATCGTCAGTGACCAGCTGCACCGCGGCGCCGAGCCCCGAGTCGTCATCGGGGTGATACACCCGAACCAGCGCTCGCCCGACCGGGCGGGTAGTCGCCAGTTCCATGTGCCGCCGGAAGATCTGGGTGATACCGGTGATCGCGCAGTCCACATCGCCCGCGTCGACGTGGCGGAAATACGCCTCCTCGAGGGTAGCGAGTTCGCCGCGCAACTCCTGCGACAAACCCGCAGCCCACGCCGCACTGGACAATTCGGACGAGACCGTCATTTTTCGCCAACTCCCTCGGATTCGTTTCCGCACCAAAGTGACGCCGGTCCGAGAGTAGCCGCGACTCGCGAGTAGAGGGATGAAATCTCTTTCGCGTCCGCCGCTCAATTGCCGCGGTCGACGATCCCGGTACGGCAACCGATCGGACCGACGAAGTTATGTGGCCGCGTCGGCGATATGACCTACCCAGTGCTGGGACTCGCCTTCGCATGCACGGCTACCACCCTAGTCAGATCCGATCCGTGGCGCGGGCCCGTCCGCATTTCCTTCGGCGGAGGCCCATTCCGGCGGGTGGCTGCCGCATTTCCTTCGGCGGAGTGGCCGCAATCGGGCCACTCCGCTCAAACCTCGACTCAGTCGCGCGTGAGCTTGCGGTGGGTGACCCGGTGCGGGCGAGCCGCTTCCTGGCCGAGGCGTTCGATCTTGTTCGCCTCGTACGCTTCGAAGTTGCCCTCGAACCAGAACCACTTCGCGTCGTTATCGGAGTCGCCCTCCCACGCCAGAATGTGCGTACAGGTGCGGTCGAGGAACCAGCGATCGTGGGAGATGACCACGGCGCAGCCGGGGAACTGTTCGAGTGCGTTCTCCAGCGAGCCCAGGGTTTCTACGTCGAGGTCGTTGGTCGGCTCGTCGAGCAGGATCAGGTTGCCGCCCTGCTTGAGCGTGAGCGCGAGGTTCAGCCGGTTGCGCTCACCACCGGAGAGCACACCCGCGGGCTTCTGCTGATCCGGGCCCTTGAAGCCGAACGCGCTGACGTAGGCCCGCGACGGCATCTCCTGACTGCCGACCTGGATGAAGTCCAGGCCCTCGGAAACCACCTGCCATACATTTTTCTTCGGGTCGATGCCGGCGCGGTTCTGGTCGACGTAGCTCAGCCTGACCGTCTCGCCGACCTTCACCTCGCCACTGTCGGGCGATTCGAGTCCAACAATGGTCTTGAACAGCGTGGTCTTGCCGACACCGTTGGGGCCGATCACACCGACAATGCCATTGCGCGGCAACGTGAACGACAGATCCTTGATCAGCTGACGTTCGCCGAAACCCTTGTCCAGGTGCTCGACCTCCACCACGACATTGCCCAGTCGCGGACCGGCCGGGATCTGGATCTCCTCGAAATCCAACTTGCGATGCTTCTCGGCCTCGATCGCCATCTCCTCGTAACGGCCGAGGCGGGCCTTATTCTTGGCCTGGCGAGCCTTGGCGCCCGAACGCACCCAGGCCAGCTCCTCCTTGAGGCGCTTCTGCAGCTTCTGGTCCTTCTTGCCCTGGACCTCGAGCCGCTGTGCCTTCTTCTCCAGATAGGTGGAGTAGTTGCCCTCGTAGGGGTAGGCGCGGCCACGGTCGAGCTCGAGGATCCACTCGGCGACGTTGTCCAGGAAGTACCGGTCGTGGGTGACGGCGAGCACGGCACCCGCGTACGCGGCCAGGTGCTGTTCGAGCCACAACACGCTCTCGGCGTCGAGGTGGTTGGTCGGCTCGTCGAGGAGCAACAGGTCGGGCTTGCTCAACAGCAGCTTGCACAGGGCGACGCGGCGCCGCTCACCACCGGAAAGCTTGGTGACCGGCTCGTCCGGCGGCGGGCAGCGTAGCGCGTCCATGGCCTGCTCGAGCTGGGAGTCGATATCCCAGGCGTCGGCGTGGTCGAGATCCTCCTGCAGCTTGCCCATTTCGTCCATGAGCTCATCGGAGTAATCGGTGGCCATCAGCTCGGCGATCTCGTTGAAGCGGTCCAGCTTCACCTTGATCTCGCCGAGCCCCTCCTCGACATTGCCGCGAACCGTTTTCTCTTCGTTCAGCGGCGGCTCCTGCTGCAGAATGCCGACCGTGGCGCCGGACGCCAGGAAGGCGTCACCGTTATTCGGCTGGTCCAGTCCCGCCATGATCTTCAGCACGCTGGATTTACCGGCGCCGTTCGGGCCGACGACGCCGATCTTGGCGCCCGGAAGGAAGTCCAGGTTGACATCGTCGAGGACAACCTTGTCACCGTGCGCCTTACGAACTTTCTTCATCTGGTAAATGAACTCAGCCATATACACAAGCCTATCGGTTGAGGGTTAGATGATTCCGCCCCGCTGCCCCACCTTCGCAGCTCACGGACCGGTTCATTCAACCATCACCGGGGGCGGCGGGGATTCCTCCGCACCCTCGGCGATCGGATGGTCGACCATGCCCGCTGTCGATGTCACCGAAAGCGATCAGGTCGGAGCGATCGTACGGTCAGGCGTCGGCGGTTTCCGCAGCCCGAGGCGGCACGGTGGCGGCGGTCGCCGCTGCCCGGTCGCCGCCGGGAGCGGCGTCCGGGGCCCCCGGGGTGTTCGGGCGATCGCAGGCACTGCGGACCGCAGTGTTGGGCCCCGACGAACGCCCCGGCTCGCTGCGCCGGATCACCGGCGCGCTGCAGCGCGCCAAGTCGGGCCCGATCGACGCGGCCCGCATTTCGAGATCACGGCGTTCGACACCGTCCTTGGTCCGGTACTCGTGCGAGCGCAACTGCCCATGCACCATGATCGGATCGCCGCGACGGATGGAGGCGTCAACCCCTGCCACCAGTCTGCGCCAGCAACTGATGGTGAGGTACAGCGTGCCATTGTCGACCCATTCCCCGGTCGCGGCGTCGAACCTGCGGGAATTACTGGCCATTCGGAAGGTGATCAGTTGCTCCCCATTGGTCAGGTCCCGCTTGACCGGATGGGTGACCACATTGCCGACCACGGTAGCCATCGACTCGTACATGACTGTGTCCCTTCACATTTCCGTCCTCGGCGATCCGCCTCGGCTGCTTCCTCCCCCGCCATGAGGGCACCTTGAAGCCTGACCGATTCCGAACCCGGACGGGACCCTCGATTCGCGGTTGGGGACAACTTTCTCGTATGTGGACAGCCAGTATTTCGATAGTGCGGCGGCAACTGCCTACTCGGCGACGACCACGCCCGCACGCAACGGCAGCACATCCACACTGGTGCCCGCTTGCACCGTGAAGGTGCCCGGCTCAACCTGCCACCCGTGGTCCCAGTGCGCGAAAACCCTGGGCGGCAGGGTGATCCGCACCAGTCGGGTCTGTCCCGGTTCCGCCCGCACGGCGGCAAAACCGGCCAGCCAGCGCACCGGACGGTCGATGGCCGATTCGGCGCGCGACAGATATACCTGGACAATCTGCTTGCCCGGCCGAGTTCCGGTGTTGCGCACAGCGACGCCGACCTCGACCACACCGTCCGGATCCGGCTCGGCGACGGTCAGGTCATCGAGATCCCAAGTGGTGTAACCGAGTCCATGACCGAACGGGTACGCGGGTACCGCGCCCGCCCGCAACCAGGCTCGATAACCGATATGCACACCCTCGGTATAGCTCAGCACCCCGCCGATCGGCGTGGTGGACAGCACCGGCACGTCTGCCTGCGCCGCGGGCCACGTGGTGGGCAGTCGCCCGCCCGGTTCCCGGTGTCCGAGCAGCACATCCGCGAGCGCGTTGCCGAGTTCCTGGCCGCCGAACCAGGCCAGTAGCACCGCGGCGACCTCCTCGCGCCACGGCAGCAGCACCGGTCCGCCGGAGTTCACCACGACGGTGGTGCGCGGATTCGCCGCCGCCACCGCGCGCACCAGATCGTCCTGTGCGCCGGGCAGGCCCAGCGTGGTGCGGTCGAAGCCTTCGCTTTCGGTCTGCGCGCTGGTGCCGACCACGACGACCGCGACATCGGCCGCCCGCGCGTGGGCGACGGCATCGGCGATCATGTCGGCGGGGTCGGCCGCCGCGGTTTCGGTGCCGAGGGTCAGTGCCGCGAGACCCATTACAGCGCCGCTGGTTTCCAGACTCTGGCGAACGGTCACCGCGATCGCGCGAGTTCCGTCGTTGACAACCGGCACCGACGCGACATCCGGCGTGAACAGCGCCGCACCGAGCGCCTCGTCGCCACCCGCGAGCGTGGTGTCGAGCACGACGGCGCCGTCGACGAGCACGATCGCCGGACCGATACCCGCGACGCCGAGCCGAATCGAGGCCGGATCGTCGGGGCCGGGCCGATAGCTGGTGGACAATTCGATACTCGCCGCACCGGAGGGCGCGGTGCCCAGGTACACCAGTTGCGCCGCGCGCCGATGCTCGCTCAGCAGTTCGGCGCCGTCCGTGTCGAGGAAACGGGCTCGCAGCCCGGGCTCGCCGGTCACGGGATCGGTCATGGCCGCCAGCGGAAGCGGATGAATTCCGGTCTGCACCGGCACGCCAGGGTGCACCGTGACCACCGCGTCCGGGAGAGCCGCGCGAATTCCATCGATGGGGCTGATCACCGATTCCGGCACCACGGTCGCGCTACCGCCCCCTTGCGTACGCGGCCACAACGCGGCCTCGCCGATCACCGCGACAGATCCGGGACCCGAAGTGGACCAAGGCAATTCACCGTTGTTGCGCAGCAGCACCATGCCCTCGGCGGCGACCTCACGCGCGACACCGCGTCCGTCCCCGCTCGCGCCGAAGTCAGCGAATCGGTGCGCACCGATCAGTGTCGGTTCGGCGGTGTCCGGCGCGCTGGACCCACCACCAGCGCGTTCGGTCGGTGTGCCGGTCTCGTCGCGGCGAGCGGCTCCCGACTCGACGTGACCATCTCCCGCCCGGACCAACGAACCGTTCGTAGTCGTACTATCAAGCGCCGCAACATCTTCCAGCGCGCCGACCCTGGCGGCCAACCCCAGCAGCCGTTTCACCTTCGCATCGATAACGGACTCGTCGACGGCCCCATCACGCACCGCGGCAACGAGTTTCGCACCCCACGGGCCGTCCGGCCCCGGCATCACCAGGTCCTGATCGGCCAGCGCGGATGCCACCGTGCTGCGTACCGCGGTCCAGTCCGATACGACGACGCCGTCGAAACCCCACTCCGTCCGTAATGGCGTTGTCAGCAGCGGACTCTCCGACATCGTGACCCCGTGCACCGAGTTGTAGGCCGACATCACCAACCAAGCCCCGGCCCGCACGGCCGCCTCGAACGGCGCCAAGTACAGCTCACGCAAGGTACGGTCGTCGATCTCGACATCCGCGGTATAGCGTTCGGTCTCGAAGTCGTTGGCCACATAATGTTTCGGCGTCGCGCCGATGCCGCTGCGCTGGACCGCGCGCACGTACGCGGCGGCCAAGTGACCGGTGAGCAACGGGTCCTCGGAGTACGCCTCGAAATGTCTGCCGCCGAACGGACTGCGCTGCAGATTGATCGTCGGCCCGAGCACCACGTCGACGCCCTTGCGTCGCGCCTCGGCCGCGGATATCGCGCCGTAGCGTTCGGCCAGATCGAGATCCCAGGTGGCGGCCAGCGCGGTCGCCGAGGGCAGGTTCAGCGAAGGATCGCGTTCGTCCCACACCGGCCCGCGCACCCCGGAAGGGCCGTCCGAAAGCATCATCGAACGCAGCCCGATTGCCGGTTCCGCGGGCGTCGACCAGATATCGGCACCGGTGAGCAACCGAACCTTCTGCTCCAGGCCGAGCGCGTCGACCAACGAGCGCAGCGTCACATCCGGCGTATCGGCCATCAGCGGTCCTCCTCAGATCGTCGGTGTTACCGAGCCGACGACGCCGATCGCACGACAGCCGACCGGCACGTCATCGGGGCGGATCAGGTGTCGCCGCCCGCCAATCTACGCTCGGCAACTCCGTTTCTCGGTCGTCGACGACCGAGTCCGCTACATGACCGCCAGATCGGTGTTGGCGCCACACAGCACGATGACCGGGCGCTCGCCCGGCGCGGGCACATAGGCACCGCTCAGTACCGCGGCCAGCGCCAGCGCTCCAGCGAGTTCGACAACGATCCGGAATTCCCGCCACAGGTACTCACGGGCGGTCGTGATCGCACCGTCGGTCACCAACACCGAATTCGCGTCATAGCGGCGCGCGATGTCCAGTGCCATGTCACCGATTCTGGTGGCGCCCAGGGAATCCGCGGCGATGCTCGAGGCATCGATATCCACCGGACGGCCCGCACGTAGCGCGGCGTGCAATGTCGGAATGCCCTCCGGCTCGATGCCGATCACCTGTTGCCGGCGACCGAGGGCCGCCGCGATGCCGGCGACCAAGCCGCCGCGCCCGACCCCGACCAGCACCGGCGGCCGCCCGCGCACCTGCTCTTCCAACTCCAGCCCGACCACGCCCGCGCCCGCGATCACCGCGGGCAGATCATAGGCGTGCAGTTGCACGGCTCCGCGTTCTTCGGCCAACTCGGCCGCATACGCGTATGCCTGCGTGTAAGTCGTTCCGTGCCACAACACTTCGGCACCGTGCGACCACATCGCGGCCACCTTGGTGTGCGGCGCCGACTCCGGTACCACCACGGTGCATGCCTTGCCGAGGCGATCAGCCGCCAGCGCGGCGGCGATGCCGGCATTGCCGCCGGAGGCGATCACCACCTCGTCGACGGGTCCGTCCGCCTCCAACAGCGCGTTGAGGCTGCCGCGTACCTTGAATGTGCCGCCGTGCTGGAGGTATTCGAGTTTCAGCGTCACCGGCACCGGGCCGTGCGGTCCCGCGACCGTGGTGTGGAAGACCGGGGTCTTGCGGATCTGTCCGGTCAATCGTTTCCTGGCCGCACGGACATCGGATCGATGGACCTGACCAGCCGTCCGGTGCTGCGGCCACGCTATGGCCCGCTCACTCATTTACGCACCTCTCGGTCCCGTTTGGCCAGCTCAGCGAACATCGCGTTGTGCGCGACGAGGTCCGCGTCGTGATCACGTTCCGCGGCTCGGTCCAACCGCTTCGCGAGTTTGATGTCGGTCCGTGACCATTGGACGAGCAGCGCGAGCATCACCACAACCAGCGGTACCTCGCCGCTGGCCCACGCCAGGCTACCGCCGGTGCGCTGGTCGTCGAGCAAGTTGTTGTTCCAGCCGAGGGCGAGGCTGCGGAAGAACCAGCCGCCCATCACCGTGGTCATGCTCATCAACGCGACACCGAAGAAGGCGTGGAAAGGCAGCGAGCCGAACACCATCCCCAGCTTGGTCAGCGGCTCGACCTGACGCGGCTTGGGATCGATACCGATCACCACCCAGTAGAACAGGTAGCCGCTGAGCAGAAAGTGCACGTTCATCAACAGATGCGCGGTGTGCGAATCGACGAACGAGTCGTAGATGCCGCCCATGTACAGCGCGTAGAAGCCGCCGACGAAGATCACCGACGCGACGATCGGATGGGTCAGGAAACGCGATACCGGGTTGTGCACCGCCGCCTGGATCCATTCACGTGGCCCCGGAATTCCCCCTCGACCAGCGGGCGGCAACGCGCGCAATGCGAGCGTCACCGCGCCGCCCAGCGCGAACAGGATCGGCGCCAGCATCGATATCGCCATGTGCTGGCCCATATGCACGCTGAACATCGCGGGTGAATAGCGTCCGACACCCGACGATGTGGCGAAAAGCAACACCGCACAACCCGACAGCCAGGCAATGGTCCGCCCGAGCGGCCAGGCGTCGCCGCGCGCGCGCAGCCGTCGCACCCCGAGCAGGTACACCACCGCGAGCACGATGGCCAACGTGCCGAACATCAGGTCGAATCGCCAGTCGAACAGCATGCGTGCGACGCTCGGCGGCCCAGCGAGGTTGTAACCCAACTCCACCTCCGCCGGCGTCGGCACCGAGACAGGCGGTGGCGGCGGCGTGCGGCCGAGACCAACGGCAAGGCCCATGGTCGCGGCGAAGACCAGCGCTTCTACCCCGCCGAATCGGATCAGCGCGGCGCGGTCACGCGGGTTCGCGGCCAGTGCGGGCAATGCGGCCCTGCGCTGCAAGTAGCCGAACACGCCGAGCATGACAAGCGCGCCCACTTTGGCCAGCACAAGTCGCCCGTATGTGGTGGTGAACAGGTCCTCCAAGCTGGGCACCCGCACCCAGGAATTGATCACACCACTCAGGCCGATCACCACGAAGGCGATGGTGGCGGTCAGAGAGAAACGCCGGGTGGCGACATCGGTATGCGCGCCGCCGCGGATCGCGTGCGCGAGCACCGCGAACAATCCGCCGACCCACACCGCGGCCGAAACCAGATGCAGGATCAGGCTGTTGGTGGCGACGTCGTGCGCGCCACCCGAAGCGGAATGCCCGGTCAGCGCCAGTGGCATCATGGTCAGCAGCGCGCCGCCGAACAGCACCGGCGTCCAGCCCCAGCGCAGCGCCAGCCGGCAACCGACCGCGACGATCAGCGCGAGTACCACCGTCGTTCGCCAGGCTCCGGCCAAATCGACCTGACCGATCGCCCGCCACAGCTGTTCGGGACGCCATACATCAGCGACCGGCTGGCCCGTGGTGTCCGACACGGTCAACGGAACGAGCAGCGCCGCGCAGCAGGCCCAGACGACGGCGAAATTCGAGGCGCGCCGCACCGCGCGATACCCGCCGACATCCAGCAACCCATCCGCTTGCGGTGGCACCAGGAATGCCGCGAACAGCAGCGAACCGACGGTCAATGCGGCGAATAGATCGGCGAAGGCCCGGACGGCGGGCAAGCCGTAGGTGGTCAGCGTCCCGGGATCGGGTATGCCGAGCAGACTCAGCGCCTGCGCGGCGGACAGTCCGACGACCAGCGCCGCCACCACGGACGCCGTCGCGGCGGCCAACGCGGCGAGCACCGCGAACCTCGCCCCGGAACCCGATTGCCCTGGCGCTATCTCGGGTTGGGCATTCGGCTCAACGGGCAACGACATACGACCGAGCGTAGTTGGCCCGATATCGCGCGACACGGTTGGGTTTGGGCCGATAACCTCGGCCGAGGGTTCGCCGGCCGTGGGACAGGAGGCGATCCGCCTGTGCTCGACCTCGCCGAAACGCGGTGGTCGGCCGTATCGCTCGACCTGGGGTTGGCCGGGGTGTTGCAAACGCCGAGAATCGGGCGACCTGGCCGATCGCTATACTGGCCGCGCTGGACAGCGCGGCCAATGTCGGCCATGGTGTATACCGCTGCCTCCGTAGCTCAGTTGGATAGAGCAAGGGCCTTCTAATCCCTAGGTCGCAGGTTCGATTCCTGCCGGGGGCGCCACACAGATGGTGCCAACCATCGCGCCGTCACCCCCGCCGGGGGTGACGGCCTTTTCATTTATGGCTGTGACCAGTACCTTTTGCACCAAGCGGTCCACGAGAGCCAGGGTGCGACCGACCAAGGTTATCCGGTAGCTGAGCCGGTTGTGGGTCTTGTTGTAGCGAACCTCCAGCCGTAGGGCATCGAACAGTTGACGCGCCAACGCGTGCGGCAACAACTCCTCCACGCGCAAGTACCCAATCGGCAGAGAATTAATCAACCCAGGAGTCGACTCGCGCAACGGTCAGCGAGCTGCTGTTTGCGCACGTTCGTGGCCGGATGGGTTTCCACGCAGTTCCCACTGAAGTTCGAGCGTCTTTCGAACCGACCCTCTAGCCGGGTGCGGCAGGGTGGATCGGGGCCCGCCCGCACCGGGTCGGCCCGCTAACCCGGAGCGGACCGAGCAGGGAGTTTGATGTGGCGCACCACACCACAGCGGAACAGACCTCACCACTGTCCGTGGGTCCGGACGCGGACACACCGCGCCGGTTCGCGGTGTCGGCCGTGGCGGGCTCCGACCCGGCGGGGCCACTCGGGGACCTCGGCGCGTTCCGGCACTGGTTCGAACAATGCCAAGCGCGCGCGACTATCGCGGTGCGCCGGGTGTCGCTGGACGACCTGGCCGGCTGGCACACCGACCCGGACACCGGCGACATCACCCACGACAGCGGCCGGTTCTTCACCGTCGGCGGCCTGGAAGTGCACCTGACCGGGGCGCCGGTGTCGAGCTGGAGCCAACCGATCATCAACCAGCCCGAGGTGGGCGTACTCGGCATCCTGGTCAAGGAGTTCGACGGTGTGCTCCACCTGCTGATGCAAGGCAAGGTCGAACCGGGCAACGCGCTGGGACTACAGCTCTCGCCCACCGTGCAGGCGACCCGGTCGAACTACACGCGCGTGCACGGCGGCTCCGCCGTCCCCTACCTCGACATCTTCCGCGACACCGCACGACACCGCGTGCTCGCGGATGTGCGGCAGTCCGAGCAGGGCGCGTGGTTCCGGCAGAAACGCAACCGCAACATGGTCGTCGAGGTGACCGAGGAAGTGCCGGTGCTGCCCGGTTTCCACTGGCTGACGCTGGGCCAGGTGCACCGGCTGCTGGCCGTCGAGGACCTGATCAACATGGACGCGCGCACCGTGCTGGCGTGCCTGTCCTTCGCCGGGCCCGCGCTGAACGAGACGGTGCGTGCGCCACGCGGTGCGTTCCACGCGGCGCTGCTGGCTTCCTGTGACGCGGACCAGGGCAGCCTGCACAGTATGGCCGAGGTGCTCAGTTGGATCACCGACGTGCGCACCCGCACCGAGGTCGCCACCCGAGAGCTGCCGCTGGCCGCCGTGCCCGACTGGCACCGGGTCGACGGGGCGATCTCGCACCAGAGCGGGCAGTTCTTCGACGTCATCGGGGTGCAGGTGCAGACGCGGACGCGGGAGGTGCCCGGCTGGAGCCAGCCGATGATCGCGGCCAAGGGCACCGGCCTGGTGGCGTTCCTGATGGCCCGCGTGCACGGCGTGCTGCATGCGCTGGTCCACGCCCGCGCCGAACCCGGCTACCTCGACGTGGTGGAGCTGGCCCCGACCGTGCAATGCACCCCCGACAACTACCGGCACCTGCCAGCCGCCGCCCGGCCCAGGTTCGTGGACGAGGTGCTGGCCGCCCGGCCCGAGCAGATCCGCTACCGCACGCTGCTGTCGGAGGAGGGCGGCCGGTTCTACCAGTCACGCAACACCTATGCGGTGATCGAGGTCGAGCGCGACAGCAGGCACGAACAGCCGAACTTCCGCTGGATGCCGATGCATCAGCTCGTGGACCTGTTGCGACACAGCCACTACGTCAACGTGCAGGCCCGCACGTTGGTGGCCTGCCTGCACAGCCTGACCACCCGGCCCACCGATGCGGGCGCGTAACCTCGCCGTCGCCGGGGCGCTGGAGTTCGAGGCTCCGGCCTTCGCCGACGACCGGGGCAGCTTCGCCACGCCGTTGGACGCCGAGGTACTGGCCGCCGAGCTGGGTCGCCCGCTGTTCCCGGTGGCGCAGGGCGCGATCAGCCGTTCCCGGCAGGGCGTGTTTCGGGGAGTGCATTACACGATGCCGCCGCCCGGCCGGGCGAAGTATGTGTGGTGCGCGCACGGCCGTTGCCTCGACATCGTGTTGGACGTCCGAGTCGGCTCCCCCACTTTCGGCGCACACGAGGTGCTGGAGCTGGACAGGAGCGGCGAGCGCGGTCTGTATCTGCCGATCGGTGTCGCCCATGCCTTTCTCGCGCTGGAGGACGACACGGTGATGACGTACCTGCTTTCCGGCGGCTACATCCCGGAGCAGGAGTACGCGCTCGATCCGCGCGACCCGAACCTCGGGTTGGACCTGCGCGGCGCCCTGATCCTGTCCGAACGCGACACCAGCGCCCCGACCCTGGCCGAGGCGCTGGAACGCGACCTGCTCCCCCGCTACGCGGACTGCCTCACGCTGGAGCCCTGACCCCGATGAACAAACCCCGGCCGAACGCCGCCGGCTGCACGAACTCCGCCGGACACCCCGCCGCCGCGAACGCCGCGAGGTACTGCTCGCGGGTGAACAGCGCCAGCCGATGCCGGTCGGTGAGGTGGCCGATCCCGCGCTCCGGAGTCGCGACCAGGTAGTGCACGCTCATCACGACCGCATCCCCTTCCCGCACCGAGTGGGAGAAGCGGGTCACCGCACCTTGATCGTCTCGAACCAGATCCGTGGCCAGGTAGTCGGCAGCGAAGGAGTCCGGGAACACCCAGGGCTCGATCACCAGTACTCCGCCTGGGGCGAGGTGCCGGCCCAGGGCGGCCAGCGCCCGCACCAGATCGGGGTAATCGTCCACATAGCCGATGCTGCTGAACATCAGCGTGACGACGTCGAACGTGCGGCCGAGATCGAAGTCCCGCATGTCACCCTGGTGCATGGTGATCTCGGGTATGCGCCGCTTGGCCACCGCGATCATTTCCGGCGACTGCTCCAGGCCGGCCGCGTCCGGGAAGTCCGCGCGCAGGTGCCGCAGGTGGCTGCCGGTCCCCGACGCAACGTCCAGCACGGACGCGGCCTCGGGGTTGCGGGCCCGAACGAGATCGGCAACCAGTCGGGCCTCCCCCGCATAGTCCTTGCCGCGGTGGGCGTGGATGCGGTCGTAGATGTCGGCGAACTCGCCCTCGTACATCTCAGCGTTCCTCTCGATAGGCGTCGACCAGCGCTTCCAGCCTGGGCACCAGCGCCGCGGGCGTCGGCAGGGTGTGGATCTCGTCGCGCAACCGCCGCGCGCCCGCGGCGAATGACGGATCCTCCAGCAATGCGCGGAGACTGTCGCGCAGCACTTGGGCGGTGAGCTTCTCCACCGGAACGCACAGGCCCGCGCCCGCCGCCTCGATGCCGTGGCCGCGCAACACGTCCCAGCCCTCCGCGACCATCAGCTGCGGCACACCGTGCACCTCGGCCGTGGAGCGGGTACCGCTGCCGCCGTGGTGGACGACGGCCGAACAGGTGGGCAGCAGATCGTTGAGCGGGACGAAGCCGACAGCGCGCACGTTGTCCGGTACCGGGATGGCCAGTCGCTCCGGGTCCAGTGTGGCGATCACCTCGCAGTCCAAGCTCGCCACCGCGTCGAATAGCTCGACTGGGCTCAACTCCCCGAGCACGGCGTCCAGGTGGTTGATCTGCCCATGCTTGCGGTCGGTCACGCCCAGTGTCAGGCAGACGCGGGGGCGCTCGGGCGGCGTGCGCAGCCAGTCCGGCACGACCGTCGGGCCGTTGTACGGGACGTAACGCAGGGACTCGTAGTGCAGCCCGGTTTCCAGCCGCATGCCGGGCGGAGTGACATCGACGGTGAACTGACCGGTGATCACCTTCTCGTCGAAGGACGATCCGTGCCGACCGAGGGTGTTCGACAGCCACTCGGCGGTCGGGTCCTCGCGGTGGCTCGAGGGCAGCTCCGCCGACATGCGCAGGAGGGTCTGCCGGGCGCGCAGGGCGCCGTCCGGGCCCCAGGTGAAACGGGCGTACGCGGCACCGACCACGCGGGCGGCGATACTCCCGGCGAAGGTAAAGGTCTCCGAGATGACCAGGTCGGGCCGCCAGTCCCGGACAAACGCCACCATCTCGTCCACCATCCGGTCGTCGTTCATGGTGGCGAACATCGCCGAACTCGCCATGTGCTCGAGGGCGAGCAGTCCGGTGTGCGTCCAGGTGTCGGTGCCCGCGTAGTCGAAGTCGCGCACGTGGTTGAGGCAGCCGGGGAAAATCGCATTGAGCAAGTCCGGCGCGTGCTCGTCGCTGAACCACTCGGCGGGCCCCGCCGTGACGGCGGTGAGCCCCGCGCCGGTGATGGTCGGCGCCATCGCCGCCTGGCTGACAACCCGAACCTCGTGCCCGGCCGCGCGCAGCGCCCAGGCCAGCGGAACCATGGAGTAGAAGTGCGTGGGCGCGGCGAAACAGGTCAGCACGACCTTCATACGAATACCAACTCTCTGATGGGCGTCGAATCCGCCGGTTACGACTGCACCAGCTCGGTGCGCAAGGACGCGACCGGCAGGTGGGCCAGACCACCGGTGGCCGGTGCGAGCGGGCGGTCCAGTGGGGCGCCCGTGGACACCAGACGCGGGTGGCGCCGAGCGATTGCGGTCAGGACCGCGTCAGCGGTGGCATCCACCAGTGGCAGGTCCAGCAAACGCGGCAACACAGTGGGGCTGGTGAGCACGGCCACCTGACTGTTGCCGGGAACCACCTCCCCGGCAATGGTCACCTCCGCGCTCGTGGTCGTCAGGTGCAGTCGCACGGGCGAGTACACCGCCCGAGTCCGCTCGACCGCACCTTCGACGTCCGGCCACTGACCGTCGGCGAGCAGCGCGGCGGCCGTGCGCGTGACCAGGTCGGCGGTGAGTCGTAGTGCGACTACCGCGAGGAAGAACGCGGGCGTGCGGGCGCACAGCGCGGCACGCAGGTCGTCGACCGCGGCGAGCATGCGCTCGGTGACCGCGGTCCCCTGCGGGCACAGAAGGTTGTCCAGCACCGGGGTCGCGCCGAGCAGGCTGTCCGGTTCCGCACCGAGCAGGTCCGCGTATGCCTTGGCGCACAACAGCTCTGCGGTGGGCACCAGGTCGGTCAGCTCGTCGGGTACGTCGGCCACCGGTGGCGCCGGCGCGTCGACCAGCGCGGTGACGTCCGCCGGGTCGGCGGGTTCGATGTCCTCGGCCGCGACCGCCATCACCCGGGTCCCGGTCGGGCGCCAGTCGGCCAGCCCGGTGCCGGCCGCGAGCAGCTCGGCCGCCTGCGCACCGCCGACCAGCACCGTTCCGGTCGCGCTGCGGGATATCGGATCCGTGCTCACCGACCGCGCGTCCCCCGGGTAACCGCGCAACAGCACCGCCAGCGGGTCCCCTTCCGCGGCTCGTACCCATTGCAGCCCGCGCACGAGCTGTAACCGTCGTCGTAGCCCACTGTCCACTCCGACCTCGCTTCCCGAGTGTCCACTTTCGATCTGCTCGGACGCTAACGCGGCAGCCTCCAAATCTGGTTGAAGTCGCATAGAGGCACGCTCGTAGATATCGAAAAAGCAGCAGTCATAAAAGTGAACCCGCCGCACCCGACTGCGGTGCGCGATGCCTCGGCATCGAAAGGCTGATTACCACGTAGATTCGCGACAATATAGGCGGAAAAATCACCCAACAAAACGTCTTCTACCAGGTCTTTAAATGCCATATAACCGATTGGAACGCACGATGCACTCCATTTTAAGATACATTTTTCTGACATTATCGATTCGATTTCTTATGTGCGCTGCGAAAAAATCCTCGTACCCTCTGCTGAGTCGCTGTATTCGCGGAGAAGGAATGGGGAAATAATGTCGTTAAACTTTCCGGCTCAGAAGCGGGTGAGAACCTCACGCAGCGCGCCGATCACCTTGTCCTGCACGTCCAACGGCAGCGAAGGGTACATCGGGAGCGAGAAGATCTCGTCCGCCAGCGCTTCGGTTACCGGCAGCGCCCCCTCGGCGTAGCCCAGCTTCGCGAAGCCGGGCATGGTGTGCACCGGCCAGCGGTAGCTGACGTTCAGCTGAATGTCGTAGTCCAGCAAGGCTTTCAGGATCTCGTCGCGACGCGGGTGGCGGACTACGTACAGATAGTACACGTGGTCGTTGCCGTCGGCCAGCGCGGGCAGACCGAGGTCGGTGTCCGCCAGGCCCTCGGCATAGCGGACGGCGACCGCGCGGCGACCCGCGATGTACTCGTCGAGCCTGCCGAGCTTGCGGCGCAGGATCTCCGCGTGCACCTCGTCCAGTCGGCTGTTGTGGCCCGGGGTCTCGACGACGTAGTACCGCTCTGCCATGCCGTAGTAACGCAGCCGACGCAACCGTTGCTCGATCTCCGCCGCCGCCGTGACGACGGCGCCGCCGTCGCCGTAGGCGCCGAGAACCTTTGTGGGATAGAAGGAGAACGCTCCCGCATCTCCCATGGTGCCCGCCATACGCCCGCGCTGACGAGCGCCGTGTGACTGCGCGCAATCCTCCAGGATCGAGAGTCCGTGCTCGGCCGCCAACCGCTCCAGCGGTGCCATATCGACGCACTGGCCGTACAGGTGCACCGGCACAACGCATTTGGTGCGCTCGGTGATCGCCGTGGCCACCTGCGCGGTGTCCATGAGGTAGTCCTCGGCGCGGATGTCCACGAACACCGGGGTCGCGTTCAGGGCGTCGATGGCCACGATGGTCGGCGCGGCGGTGTTGGACACCGTGATCACCTCGTCGCCGGGCCCGATACCCAGGGCTTGCAGGCCCAGCTTGATCGCGTTGGTGCCGTTGTCCACGCCCACCGCGTGCCGAAGTCCGTGGTACGCGGCGAATTCATGCTCGAACGAGCGAGTGCTCTCGCCGAACACGAGCTGGCCGGACCGGAAGACCTTGTCCACGGCGGCGAGAATGTCGTCGCGCTCGCGGTCGTATTCCGGGAGATAGTCCCACACAAGGGTAGCCAAGGATCAGTCCTCCGCAGTCGGGTCGATTCCCTTTCGGGTCTACCAATGGCAACTCGAACCTGGCTGGAGCCTGCGCTGGAGGGTCCTTCCGGCACCGACGGCTTGACACCACTTCTAGCCTGAGACCACTGAGAGGAGAAAGCCGTTGGCACACAACGAGATCAGGACAGCCGTAGTGCTGGGCGGCACGGGCTGGGTCGGCAGGCACCTGTGCGCGGCGCTGGCCGAACACGGCACGCGCGTGGTGGCGGTAGCTCGCAGCCGCACCGAGGGACTGCATTGCGATCGGTTCGCCGCGCTCGACCTGGCCACTGCGCCCGCCGCCACAACGGCAGACCTGTTGCACGAGGAATCGGCCGACCTCGTGGTCAACGCGACCGACGCCGCGAACGCGACCGACGGGTGGGACCGCACCGAGGCAGAACTGGTGCGGGCCAACGTTTCCCTGGTCGAACAAGTACTGCACGCGGTGCGGACGCAGCGCCGGCCGGTGCGATTGGTACACATCGGCACAATGCACGAGTATTCACCCGTCGCCTTCGGCACGCCGGTCGACGAATCCGTGCCGTGCGCGCCCGAATCCGCTTACGCGAGGACGAAACTCGCCGGTTCACAGGCGGTGCTGGAGGCTGCGCGAACCGGCGCGGTGGACGGCATGGTGCTGCGGGCGGTGAACGTGTGCGGGCCGCACCCGTCGCCGGCGAGCCTGCCGGGGAAGCTGGTGGCACTGCTCGTGGCGGGCGCGGTGCGGCTGCCGATCGCCGATGCGCACCGAGATTGGCTGGATGTCCGAGACCTCGCGCGCGCCGCAGTGGCAGCCGCGCAGCGGCCGGGCGTAACCGGGGTGGTCAACATCGGCAGCGGCCAGGCGGTGCCGATGCGTGAATTCGTGGAGATCTTCGTACGGGAGGCCGGGTTCCCGAGGTCGGTGGTGGAAGACACCTCCAGCGAGGTCCACAGCTACGGCGGGTCGTGGTTGCAGGCGGACGTGCGGAAGGCCGCCGACGTGCTCGACTGGAAACCCCGGTGGTCACTGGAGGAGTCCCTGCGGGACATGTGGGCGGCCCGGTAGCGGGCCCCCATTCGAGCAGACTCGCCGTCAGCCGACAACGCGGACGTTCGGGGTGTAGAGGATCCATTTGCCGCCGGCGGCGCTGAAACCGGTTTCCTTGGCCATGATCTCCTCGGCGTGATTCCACGCGAACAGCAGCGCGTAATCCGGGTAGGACTCCGCGAAGGCTTCGGCGGGCCGCACCGGTAGGTGCGCGCCGGGGGTCACCCGGTGCTGCTTGGCCGGGGTGGTGTCGCAGACGTAGCTCACCAGATCCGGGGTGATGCCGCAGTAGTTGGTGACCGTGGCGCTCTTGGCCGTGGCACCGTACCCGACGACGGTGGCGCCCTCGGCTTTCAGCTTGTGCAGCAACGCGATCAGATCGGTGCGGACGCCCCCGACCGCGGTGGCGAAGCCGTCGAGGGTGGCCGCGTCGTGCAGGCCACGCGCCGACTCCTCGGCCAGCAGGTCGGCGACGGCCGGGGTCGGCACGCGGGCACCCGTGCGGGCCAGGTTGTAGCGCACTTCGCCGCCGTGCACCGTCAGCCGTTCGACATCCACCAGTTCGAAGCCGAACCGCTGGGCCATGGCGTGCACCGAGGTGGCACTGAAGAAATAGAAGTGTTCGTCGTAGATCTGGTCGAACGAGGTGCGCTCGACGATCTCGCCCAGGTACGGGTCCTCGAACACGAACACGCCGCCCGGGGTGAGCAGCGCGTCCAGTCCGGCGAAGATCGAGTCGACGTAGGGGATGTGGCAGAACGTGTTGGCCGCGTAGACGACGTCGGCCGGGCCGTATTCAGCGCGCACAGCGGCCGCGGTGCCCGCCTCGAAGAACTCGGTGAGCACGTTGATGCCCTGTGCGCGGGCGTGGTCCGCGACCCGGCCCGAGGGCTCGACCCCGAGATGCCGCACCCCGGCCTTCGCGATCGTACGGAGCATGATGCCGTCGTTGCTGCCGAGTTCCACAATGAACGGATCGGCTCCGGTCAGTTCGTTTTCCAGGAATTTGTTCGCCGTATTCTCGAAATGTTCACACATTACCGAGGAACCCGACGAGAAATACGGATAATCGGTGTGGAACATCTTTACCCGAGGCACCTCCTCGAGCAATTGAACCATTGCACACGACTCGCATCGACCGACCGCGAGCCGGTAGAAGAACTCCTCATCGCCCTGTTCAGGGGCCCGGAAAGCATCCGATAACGGCTGCTGCCCGAAGTCGATGAACTCGATAACCACATCGCCACAGACTCGACATTCGACCATATCGCGAACTGTATCCACACTCTAGCGAAGAACGCTTTAATTCTGCTATAGCCCCGCTGCGCGAAACAATTCTGCGCACTAGCATCGCGATTGATCGAATTACTTTTACGGCCCGTTCCGATTGGGGAGAAGAAGCTTGTATGGACAGCAATGTTGCGGAGGCGCACGGCGAAGTCGTGGTCGCGGGCCTGATGGCGAACTACCTCGTCGACCCGCACGGGATCGATGACCGGGCACCTGCGCTGGGTTGGCGACTGATCTCGGCCGACCGTGCCGTCACTCAATCGGCATACCAGATCAGAGCCGCCTCGACTCCGCACTACCTCGAACTGGACCAGCCGGACCTGTGGGATTCCGGCACGACGGCATCGGATCAGCAGGTGGATATCGGATACGGCGGACGGCCGTTGTCCGCGCGCGAGCAGGTGTTCTGGCAGGTCCGGGTCTGGACTGACGATGATCGCGTATCGGCCTGGAGTCCGATCGCCCGCTGGGATATGGGCCTGCTCGAGCCGGCCGATTGGACGGCGGAATGGATCACCGACTCTGCGCCCACGCCCCGGAAGCAGCGACCATTACCGATCTTCGCCAAGCGTTTCACCACCGCGCCGGGCCAGCGGATCGAGCAGGCGCGCCTGTACGTGTCGGGGCTCGGCCTGTTCGAAGCGCGGCTCAACGGCCGCAAAGTCGGCGCGGACGTCCTGGTGCCGAGCATTACCGACTACCGCAAACGAGCGCTGTACCGGACCTACGATGTCGCGGAATACCTGCGCGCCGACGACAACGTCGTGGGACTGCTGGTCGGTAACGGCTTCTTCAATGTGCCCGAACGGGAAGGCCGCTACTGGGAGTCGGTGACCTGGAAGAACGGTCTCGGCGGCAGCGGAGAGACGGTCCGGCTGTCCGGCGAGCCGAAGGTTATCGCACAGTTGGAGATCCGCTATGCCGACGGGACACTCCAGCGGGTGTCCAGCGACGCCACCTGGCGGGTCGACGACGGGCCCCTCGACTTCTCGGGCTATTACGGGGGCGAGGACTACGACGCCCGCCGCTGGCAACCCGGCTGGGATCGGCCCGACGGCGACCACTCCGGGTGGCGATCCGCCGCCGTCACCGCTGACACTCCCGCGGCGCTCAGCGCGCAATTCGAACCCGCTGTGGTCGAGGCGCAGCGGCTACCCGCGGTCGCGATAACCGAACCCGAGCCCGACGTATACGTCTTCGATTTCGGCACGTCCTTCGTCGGATGGCCGCAGATCAACGTCGAAGGGCCCGCCGGGACGCGGATCGCGCTCTTTCCGGGCTGGTACCTCGACAACGGACGAGTCAGCCAGAGCGGCATGGTCGGGTGGGTGCCGAATGTCGTTGTCGCCGATCACTACACGTTGGCGGGCAACGGAGTCGAGACCTGGCATCCCCGCTTCACCTACCACGGATTCCGGTACCTCGAAATTCGCGGACTGCCGAACCGGCCGCTCCTTTCGAGCGTGACCGGGATCGCGGTGCGCGCCGCAACCGGCGCCACCGCCGAGTTCGACTGCTCCGACCAACTGCTGAACGACATAGACCGAATCGCCGATCGCAGCATGCAAAGCGCCATGATCGCGCCGACCATGCCCACCGATCCCAACCGGGAGAAGGCCGGCTGGCAGGCCGACCGCGGTGTCGCGCTCAGCAGTGTCCACCGCTACGACTTCGCCGCCTACAACCAAGCGATGCTGCGTGACGTCTTCGACGCGCAACGCCCGGACGGCGCCCTGCCCGGCATCGTCCCCGATCCCACCGATTTCTGGTACATCGGCGATATCAACTGGACCGGAGCGCCGATCGTGCAAGCCTATGAAAGCTACCGCCGCTACGGTGACACCGCGTCGCTACGACGCCACTATCCGGGAATGCGGCAATTCTTTCGGCTGCTGCAATCGCGCGAGCAGGACGGGATCTACCTGGCGGGCGAGTTCGCGGAAGGCTACTTCGGTGATTGGATGTACCCGGGCCAGCACTGGCAATATCCGTTCGACCCGGACAACGCCCACTTCACCCCACCCGAAATGACAGTGGCCTGGGGATATTGGCAAATCGCTACCGCCATGGCCGGCATCGCGCACGCCCTGAACCACCCCGACGACGCGCTCGAGTACCGGCGCAAAGCCGAGGCGATAGCAACCCGGTACCACCAGAAATTCTTCGACCCTGCCACTGCCACGTACGCGCGGGGGTCGCAGACAGCCACGGCTCTCGCCCTCGATATCGGCGCACCCCCGCAGGAATTGCGTGCACCGGTGCTGGCCACTCTCGTCGAGAACATCAGAGAATCCGGAAACCACCTCAACGCCGGGATGATCGGACTGGTCGCGATTGTCCGTGTCCTCACCGACGCCGGCCGGCACGACGTTCTCTACGACGTCGCTGTCCAAACCAGCTACCCCAGCTACGGATACTGGCTCGAGCACGGTGCCACCGCACTACCGGAAAGCTGGGAATGGAACGGCCGCGAAGGCGTGGCAGACCTGAATATCCTCGGCGGATTGACCTCGTGGTTCACCCGTGGCCTCGCCGGAATTCAGCCGGACCCCGACGCGGTCGCCTTCGACAGGATCCGCATCGCCCCCGCCATTGTCGGCTCGCTGACAACGGTGACCGCGACGATCCGGACCGTCCGCGGGAAGATCGTCAGCCGCTGGCACCGCGACGGCACCGCAGTGACTTTGGACGTCGTCGTACCAGCGAACAGCACCGCCACCGTCGTGGTACCCCTGCTGCGGAAAAACGCGGAAATCAAAGCTGCCGAGGAGACGCGACTAATCGACCGGAACGAAAAGCATGCCACCTACCGGACCGGATCCGGAGCATGGACGTTTACCCAGCACTGAGCGCTTGATTTCGTCGTGAACCGAGTGGCCGGCCGTCACGAACCCGCGCTCAACCGCTCGGCCTCCGCGATGGCACTGGCCAGGCTGCGCTCGACGAACCGGAGCAGCACCTGCAACTCCTCCTCGGTGAAATCGGCCAGGTCACGGTGGGTCTGGGCGGTCAGGCCCGCGTAGTAGGAACTGGCTCGCTCCAACCCTTCGGGAGTGGGCACGACCACGACCTTGCGCCGGTCCTTGGGGTCGGGCGCGCGGGTGACGCAGCCCGCCGCCTCCAGCCGGTCGACCATGCGCGTGGCCGAACCCGCCGTGAGGCCCACGCGGGCGGCCAGCGCGCCGGGCGTGGTCGGCCCGCTCTGCTGGAGTGCGTGCAGACAGTGGAAGTCGGTCATGATCACGCCCATCCGGGCCGCGACCAGGCTGTTGATCCGGATCAGCTGCTGAAGCCAGTCCGGCAGCAGCTCCAGCAATGCGCTGACCTGTGGTTTCTCCTGCTGTCCCATAGTCATGTGACACGACCCGATCCGTGGAAGTATCCTTGCGTCGCACAACTTTCACGCTGCACAATATTTCCGGTACACAATATCACCGCTACACAATAGTGCGGCGAGCAGTAGTTGCCCCACGCAAGGTCATTCGCGACCGCAGGATAAGCAAGGAGTTGGTCCTACTGTCTGGACGAACGCAAGTTCCCCGCCTGCAGGCCACATTCATTCCCGCCGAGAACGCCTTCGCCTGGTGGGGGCCCGACGACCTGGACGCGGCCGTGCGCGAACACGGCCTGCCTACCGGACGGGTCGCGACCTGTTCGCTGGCCGCACCCGAGGGCGACGTGGTTGTCGCCGCCGACCGGGACGTCCGGCTCATCGATCTGAACGAGGCCGTGCCCGCCCTGATCGCGCTGGACCGGCGGGCGAAGGTAGGCAAGTCGGTCAGGAACTGGCAGGCGGCCGCCCGGCTGTTGGACGGCGACGGCGCGGCCAACGACGCCGACTTCGCCGACCTGGCCGACCGGATGCCCGTCGCCGCGCACGCCGTGACGAATCAGGAGGGTGCGGCGGTCGCCGCCCCGGCGGCGCTGCTGACCCAGTTCCGCCGGGCGGCGAACACCACGGCCACCCTGGACGCCACGGCGGTGGACGCCCAACTGCGCCCCTACCAGGTGCACGGCGTGGCCTGGCTCAACTCGCGCCCCGAACTCGGCACCGGCGGCGTCCTGGCCGACGAGATGGGCCTCGGCAAGACACTCCAGGCCATCTGCCTGCTGGCGATCCGCCGCTCCGAGCGCCCGCACCTGGTGGTCTGCCCGACCTCGCTGATCGGCAACTGGCGGCGCGAACTCGCGCGCTTCTCCCCTACCTCCCCGGTGCTCCGCTACCACGGCAGCACCCGCGACCTGCCGGAGCAGTGGGAACCGGGCACCGTCGTGATCACCAGCTACCCAGTGCTGCGCAGCGACAAGCCGCTGCTGGACACCGCCTGGGACATCGTCGTGCTGGACGAGGCCCAGCAGATCAAGAATCCGGACGCGCAGGCCAGCCGGGCTGCCGCGCGGCTGACTGCGACCGTGCGGATCGCCATGACCGGCACCCCGGTGGAGAACCGGCTCGACGAGCTGTGGTCGATCTTCAACGTGACCAACCCGGGACTGCTTGGCACCCGCGGACGGTTCCGGCAGCGGTTCGTCGCGCCGATCGAACAACGCCGCTCCGCACCCGCCGCCGCCGCACTCAACGCCCTGGTGCGCCCGCATATGCTGCGCCGCACCAAGGCCCTGGTCGCCGCCGAACTGCCGCCCAAGCAGTACACCTCGATGATCTGCACCCTCACCGACGAGCAGGTGCGGCTGTACCGGGAGGCCACGGACCGGGCGTTCAACCAGGGCCTGGGCAGCGGTATCGGGCGCAGCGGCCGGGTGCTGGCGCTGCTGACCGCGCTCAAGCAGATCTGCAACCACCCGGCGCACTACCTCGAGGACGGCCCCGCGGGTCCCGGCCGGTCCGGCAAGTTCGACCGGGCCACCGAGATGTTGTCCGAGATCGTCGACGACGGCGACCGCGCCCTGGTATTCACCCAGTACCGCATCATGGGCGAGCTGCTGTCGGCGTCGCTCGGCAAGACGCTGGGCACCGGCCCGGTGCCGTTTCTGCACGGGGGGCTCTCCGGCGACAAGCGGGACGAGATGGTTCGTGCGTTCCAGGAGGACGACGACTCGCCGCCGGTGCTGCTGCTGAGTCTGCGCGCGGCCGGGTTCGGGCTCAATCTGACCCGAGCCGCGCACGTGATGCACTACGACCGCTGGTGGAACCCGGCCGTCGAGGAGCAGGCCACCGACCGTGCCCACCGCATCGGCCAGCAGCGCACGCTCAACGTGTACACGCTGGTCTCCGGCGGCACGATCGAGGACCACATAGCGCAGATGCACGACGCCAAGCGCGGGGTCGCCGACGTCGTCGTCGGCGGTGACACCGAGGCCGCGCTCGCCAAGCTGTCCGACGACGAACTGCACGCCGTCCTCGACCTCGACTTGGGAGCGATCTCGTGATTCCCGCCGAATTCGGCGCCACCCCCTGGGGGCGCTGCTGGACCCGCACCGTCGAGACCACCGCCACCGCGGTCCCCAACCCGTTGCTGCCCAAGGCGCGCAGCATCGCCCGCAACCACGGCGCCACGCTGACCACCGAGGTCGGCGTGGTCACCGCGAAGGTGGTCGTGTCGGGCGCCGAGTCCACTGTCCGGATCGAGCTGCCACCGTGGCCCGAGGAGACCAAGCACGACGCCGAGCGGCTGATCGCGAAGTCGCTGGCGGCCAACCCCGGCCTGGCCACCGGCGACCTGCCGGACAGTCTCGAGGCCGAGTTCACTGCCGCGGGCATCACTTTCGCAGTTCCGCTGGCCGAGCAGGTCGCGACCTGCGACTGCCGGACCCGCAAGCGGCCGTGCGTGCACATCCTCGCCGGCCTGTACGCGCTATCGATGCGGGTGGACGAGCGACCGCGGCTGGCAGTGGAGCTGCGGATGGACAGTGCGGCGGCGGCCGAGGACGCCGACCCGGACTGGATCCCGCTGACCGACCTGGATCCAGCGACCTTCTACGGCTGATCGAGCCGGCCCGGTCGCCCGTGCGGGGCGATTGGGCCTGGTCTCAAGCCGTGATGCCCAGCGCGTGCCGGAAGAAGCCGGTCGGGTCGTACGCGGCCTTGACCCGTCGCAGGCGCGGGTAGTTGTCCTTGTAGTACAGGTCGTGCCAGGCCGATTCCGACGTGTTCCAGTACGGATCGGCCAGGTCGGTGTCCGGGTAGTTGATATATGACCCGTCTGCCTGCCCGTTCAGGTCCGGGACGCCGCCGCTGCCCGCGTACAGATCGCGGTAGAACGACCGGATCCAGGCGATGTGCCGGTCTTCCCCGGTCGGGTCGGTCCAATTGTTCAGGTAGAACGCCTTCAGTACCGAGTCACGCTGCGCGGTGGCAGTGGCATCGGGTGCCACCGCCGACGCTTGCCCGCCGTACGCGGCGAGGATGACCCCGGCGGTCGGGTTGTCGTACGCGTCGTCGGTCAGGTAGCGGTAGATGACGTCGATCTGCTCGTCGGTGTACCGCCGCCGCAGGTAGGCGGCCTTGCATTTCGCCCGCTGTCCATAGACGTCGCCGCGCATCCGGGGCCACAGCATCGACCGCAGCCACGGTCGCTGCCGCACGTCATGGCGGTAATCGACACCGACACCTTCATTGAGCGCGTCGAGGTAATCCGACAGCATCTGCTCGGCGGCGTCGGCGGTCGCGTCCACCTGGGTGAGCAGGGCGATGGTATTCGTCTGGGCACGCAGCACCGTAAGGATGGAGAACAGCGCATTCTCCGGCATGCCCGGCGCACTGTGCTGTTCGTGCCAACGGCCGTGGTTGGCCAGCAGCCGGCGAAAGGACTCCGGTGTCAGGTCCGACCACGACCAGGACGTCAGGCCGTCCAGCACCTCGGCAGGCGGTTGCGGCAGCAGCCCCGCCGGGTCGTCGCCTATGGCCTCCGGCGCACGCATCCAGTACTTGGTGACCACACCGAAATTCCCACCGCCGCAACCGGTGTGCGCCCACCAGAGATCGTGGTGCGGGTCGGCCGGATCCCGGGTGGCAACGACAGTCCGGGCCGTTCCCGCCGCGTCCACGGTGACGACCTCGACCGCGTACAGGTGATCGACGACGCAACCGTGTGCGCGAGTCAACGGCCCATAGCCGCCGCCGAGGATGTGCCCGCCGGCGCCGACCGTGTACTCCAGGCCGGCCGGGATGGTGACGCCCCAGCCCTTGAGCAAACTGCGGTAGACCTCGCCGAGCAGCGCGCCCGGCTCGATGGCGAACGCCCGCATCCGTGGGTCGTAGTCCACCCGGTTCAGCCGCGAAAGGTCCAGCAGCACCTCGGTTTCCGGCGAGTCGACGAAGTCCTCCAGACAGTGGCCCCCGCTGCGTACCGCCAATCGTGCGCCGGTGTCGGCCGCCGACTGCACCGCCGCCACCACTTCCCCCGGTGTGGCGGGCACGTGGACGATGCGCGGCGTGCAGCGGAAGCGGCCGTTGGCGGCCGTCGTCACCTCGGCGTACCGGGGGTCCGCGGGGGTGATGGCGGTGCGATCGAGCATGCCGGTCATCGGCGCACCAGGTTCATCGGGAGCTTCTTGGTGCCGTTGAAGTCCTTGGGGTCGTGGAACACGATCTCCTCGTCCTCGGCCACCCGGAAGTCCTCGAACCGCTCGAACAGGGCGGTCAGCGCGATGCGGACCTCCTGCCGGGCCAGCGGTGCGCCGAGACAGAAGTGGATGCCCTTGCCGAAGGCCAGATGCCGCGCCTGCTTGCGATGGATGTCGAACACATCCGGTTCGACGAACTCGGTCTCGTCGCGCATGGTCGAGACCAGCGACGCGCTGACCAGCGAGCCCTTCGGGATCAGCCGGCCGCCCAGCTCGACGTCGGTGAGCGCGCGGCGGTCCACCCACACCAGCGGCGATCGGTAGCGCATAACCTCTTCGATCGTCGGCGCCAGCAACGCGGGCTCGGCGCGCAGCCGCTGGACCAGACCCGGGTTCTCGTCCAAGCACAGCAACGCATTGGTGAGCACAGTGCTGGTGGTGAGGTGCCCGGCGATGAGCAGCAGCGCGAGGAACCCGAGGATCTCGAAGTCGTCCAGTTTGCGGCCGTTCAGCTCCGCGTCCAGCAGGTCACCGATCATGCCCTCTTTGTCGGAGCGGCGGTAGGAGTCGACGTGGCTGAGCAGATACTGGTTCATTTCCCGGATGGACGGCGCCATCGCGGCCACACCCTCCTCGCTGAACAGCGCGTCCACTCCGTTGTCCACCAGCAGGGCGTCCGCCCACTTGCGGAACAGATACCGGTCGGTCACGGGCAGGCCCATCACCTCGGCGATGACGATCACCGGCAGCGGGGCCGCCAGCTCGGCCACGATGTCGACCCGCTCCTGGCCACGTTCCAGCGTCGCGTCCAGCAGTTCCGCCGCGACCTGCTTCACCCTGGGCACCAGGCTCTGCACGAACTTCGGCGTGAACCCCTGGGTGACCAGTCCGCGCAGCTCCTTGTGCCGAGGCTCGTCCATCGCCTGGAAGTTGCCCTTGCTGAAGTTGCGTAGCTCCTCGTGGTCCGGAATGAACTCGCTGAGGTCGTTGGAAAAGACCTCGAAGTCGGAGATCACCCGCAGCCCGTCGACGTAGCGCAGCACCTCCCAGCGGCCGGTCGGCTCGTCGAACCGGACCGGCTCGTGCACACGGCCGTGTGCGTAGTCGTCCATGATCGCGCGCAGTTTCGGAGAGATGTGCGGACCGCCCATGGGTCAGACCTCCTGGGTGAGTGCGAGGGCGAGCTGGCGGTAGAACGCGAGCACGCCGGGTTCCTTGGGGCTCAGGTGACCCCGCTCGATGAAGCGGGAGTTGAGGGTGCGCTGCACCGCCTCCATGCCGGCCTGGTCCTCGGCGTTGATGACGCTGGTGATCGACTCGATCTCCTTGCGCATCCCCTCGAGGGAGACGTGCTCCAGCGCCTGGCGAGGTACCAGGGTGCCGCCCCGGACCTGGGTGCGGTCCAGCGACAGCGGGATGATGCTGATCCAGGCCACGGACTCGCCGAAGGTCGCCACCGCACCGCAAGGGAAGAGCCGATAGCTGTACATGATGGACCGCTCGGCCTCGGTGAGCGGCAGGATCGGCGCCTCGAACGGGGTCCCCGCGGCGCTGAGCAGCCGGGTCACCCACGGCGAGTCCAGATGCACGGTCATGTCGATGCCGCCGGTCATCAGCGGGCGCACGGTCTCCGGGTGCAGGCCGATGGCGTGGTAGTTCTCGTACCCGTTCTCGACCGCGACCTTCCAGTTGCAGGCCCACTCCTCGGTCCAGTGGCTCACCTGGACCATGTCGTCCAGCCGGTAATTGGTCATCTCGGTCTCGACGATGGCCAGATCCGGTTCGAACGAGCGGGCACCGGCGTCGAGGTTGACGAACACCAGGCCGTGCCACTCGCGCACCGCGAAACCGGGCAGGCGGCAGGTGGCCGGGTCGAAGTCGGGGTTGTCGCGCATGTAGGTGGCCGCGCGCAGCGAGCCGTCCAGGTTGTAGCGCCACAGGTGGTAGGAGCAGGTGAAGTCCTGCACCGTGCCCTCGCCCGGTTCCACCAGCGGCATCGCCCGGTGGCGGCACACCGGCGACATGCCGTGTAGCTGCCCGTCCTGGCCTCGGGTGATCGCCACCGGCTCGCCGGCGATGGACAGCGCCACGTAGTCGCCGGGCGCGGCCAGCTGGTCGGTGTGCGCGACCATGATCCAGGAGCGGTGGAAGATCTGCTCCCGCTCCAGCTCGTACACCTCCGGCGAGGTGAACATCTGTGGCGGCAGACTTATCGCGGGCGGTTCGGGCTCTGCGTAGCCGCGGACGTCGGCCAGCAGCTCGGCCACCGACTGGTCAGGGGCGGGTCCGGTTCGGACGATTGTGTTCACTGCGGTCTCTTTTCGATTCAGTCGGTGGGCGAGAGGGCGCCCAGCGCCGCCCACGCCGCGTCGTCCATCCACGGCGGGATACCGACCTCGCCGTTGGTGCCCTTCTCGACGAAGGCGATATTGCGGTACGCCCGCACCCCCACCACGTCCCGCTGGGTCACCGTCGGGGTGCCGCCGGGGGTGTGCTCGTGGTAGTGCAGGTCGTCCACCAGCCGTTTGATCAGGCCGATGGAGGTGTCGGGACCCGCCGACGGGCCCTCGGTGCCACCCATGTGGGGGATGTAGGCGGTCTGCATGTCCTCGATGACATAGAGCCCGCCCGGACGCACATACGGGAACAGCGCGTCGAACGAGGTCCGCACATGCTCGTTCTCGTGGCTGCCGTCGTCGATGACGATGTCGAACGGCCCGTACTCTCGCGCCAGCGCGGTCAGCGCCGCCGGGTTGCTCTGGTCACAGACCAGCGCGGTCTGCCGGGGCTCGTTCAGCGCGGACTTGTCGAACAGGTCGATACCGAACACCTGCCCCCGGTGGAAGTACCGCTTCCACATCCGCAGCGAGCCACCGCCCAGGTCGCCGTCGAAACCGCCGATGCCGATCTCCAGGAGGCGCACCGGCTCGTCGCGGTACGGGGCGAACTCGCGTTCGTAGTGCCCGGTGTACCAGTGGAAGCTGGCCCACTTGTCCGAACCGGATGACGAGCACAGCGCGCCCAGTTCGTGGCGCGGGATGGTCAGCCCGGTCATCAGCGCGCCGGAGGCCAGGCTGGTCGAGACGACCAGGCCGGGCAACCGGGACAGATCGTCGGGGCGGCTGGGCAGGAAGACGTCGCTGAAGTCCCCGGTTCGGCGCTGGTCGGGTCGGCCGTAGACGCGGCGGAGCAGGTGTGTCAGCGACATGCCCAGCTCGCGGGTGATCTCGGCCGGTGCTTCGCCGGCCGACGTCGTGATGCGCTCGCTGCCGACGCAATGGAACACCACGCGGCGGGTCTCGGTGTCGTGCGTGAGGTCCAGTGCGATGTCCACCGGCTCCGGGTTGGTCGGCACCGAGGCGCGCAACAGCACCTCGTCGACCAAGGCAGCGAGCACCGCGTCCACGCCCTCTTCTTTGACCAGCAAGGAGATTTCCGCGTCCGACGTCGTGCCGGCGCGCAGCAGGCGGTCCAGCAGTCCGCTCATGACTGCTCGGTCTGCTTGTTCCAGATCGCCAGCTGGTCGAAGGCGTCGGGGCGGGCCAGCGGGATCACCTCGAACTTCAGGTGCGGGCTGACCGGGTTGTCGTACAGCACGCTCAGCAGCTCCTCGTGCGAGGCCACGTCGTAGATGTTGAGCCCGCCGGACGCACCGACCCGGATCCAGCTGTGCACGATGGTGCCTTTCTCCACCAAGGCCCGCGTGTAGGCGAAGCCCTCGCCGAGACGCTCGCGGAACTCCTTCGCCTCCCCCGGGGCCGGGGCCTGCGTGGCCAGGACGGCAAACAAAGCCATGGTTGCTCCTTCGCTTCTGTCTGTTCAGGTTTCGGGGACGCGGCTAGTGCGTCAGCTGGGCGCTGTGCCGGGCAGCGGCGGCGACCAGGGTTTCCACGACCTCGCCGGGGCTGGGCTCGGCGAGCATCCGGTCCCGCAGAGCCTGCGCACCGGCGCGGAGCGCGGGCTCTGCGAGCAGCCGCAGCACGCCCTCCCGCAGTCGGCTCCCGGTCAGCTCGTGCGGCGGCAGGTATATGCCCGCACCCAGATCGCTGAGCCGTTGGGCGCGGTAGACGTTGTCCCACATGCCGGCGACCACCAGCTGCGGCACGCCGTACACGGCCGCGGTGGACCAGGTACCCGCGCCACCGTGATGGATGATCGCCGCGCAGGTGGGCATCAGGGCGTGCAGCGGCACGAAGTCCACCACCCGCGTGTTGTCGGGCACCGGGCCGATCTCGGCCACCTGGGCTGCATTGAGCGTGGCTACGATCTCCACGTCCAGGTCCGCGACCGCGTCGAAGAGTTCTGCCGGGGAAATCAGGTTCGGGTAGTTCATGTCCCGCGAGGTGATGCCCAGGGTCAGACAGATCCGCGGCCGAGCGGGCGTTTCCCGCAGCCAATCGGGCACCTCGGACACGCCGTTGTAGGGCACGTACCGCATGGGCACGGACTCACTGTCGCTGGGCACCCGCACGCCCTCGGGCATCTGGTCGATGGTGAAGCACCCGGTGACGACCCGCTCGTCGTAGTCGAGGCCGTGTCGAGCGAGGGTCCAGGTCAGCCATTCCTCGAGGGCGTCGTCGCGCAGCTCCGGTGGCAACGCGGCGGTTTCCGCCCGGAATCCCGCCCTGGACAGACCGAACAGGTCCGGCCCCCACAGCAGCCGGGCGCCCGCAGTACCGCAGGCGCGGGCGGCGACCCCACCCGCGAACGAGAACGGCTCCCAGATCACCAGGTCCGGCTGCCACCAGCGGGCGTAGGCGACCAGGTCGTCCACCATGGAGTCGTTGTTGGCCTGGGCGTAGAACGTCGCGGTGAGCAGGGAGTTGGCGGCCTTGCGGTCGCGCGGGCCGCCGCGCTCACCGGTGAAGTCGATGTCCCGGTAGAAGCCGGTGAGCTCGTCCCCCAGGTCGCGCACGATCTCATGATGGGTGTGGTCGGTCCCGACCGGGACGGCGGTCAGCCCGGCCTGGGTGATCGCTCGGGTGAGCGCGGGCTGGCTGGCGAAGCGCACCTCGTGCCCGGCCGCGCGCAGCGCCCAGGCCAGCGGCACGGTCCCGTTGAAGTGCGCTTCTACCGCGAGGGACGTCATGAGTACACGCATTGCGGGCAGCTCCTCGTCAGTGGGTTGTCGGGGAATTCGAGTCGGCGACCGGCAGGCGGACCAAAGCGCCCGTCACCGGTGCACGCAGTCGTCGCACTTCCGCGCCGTCGAGGCGCAGCCGCGGAAAGCGGACCGCCACGGCGGCTAGTACGGTCGCCGCCGCACCGCGGGTGAACGCCGCGATCCGGGGCACACCGCGCAGGCCGATCCCGGCCGCGCCGATATGCACGACGACCTCGTCGCCCGCCGCGATCGGTTCCGCACCGAGTCGCAGGTCTTCGCGGGCCACCCTGCGGTCCAGCCGCATCGGCGGGTGCTCGGCGAGCACGCCGTCCAGAATCGCGCCGGCCGCCGCGGGATCGGCGGACAACGCCTGCCAGCGCGCCGGGTCGGCGAGCAGCACATGCGCCGCCGCCGCGGCCAGCGTCGCCGTGAGCTCCACGCCAAGGGTGGACAGGAGTAGGGCACTGTCCGGTACCAGCGTCCGCAAGCCGGCGCAGGCGGCGATGACCGCACGGGCGTCGGCCAGTCGGGGCGCGCAGAGCACCGCGTCCACCGCCGGTCCGGCCGCAACGGCGTACCCGGTGTATGCGGCCAGGTCTGCGCCCGGCACGGTCAGCACCTGCGCGGCCAGCCCGGCCACCGCCGGACGCAGTACGTCACGCACCAGGTCGAACCGGGCGCCGAGCCCGTCGAGCGGCACGCCGCCGGTAGGGGCCGGCGCGGTCCAGGCCGTCTCGGGGAACGGGTCCACATCCGCCAGCACATGCCCGGACGGCAGCTCGGTTCCGAGGCGCGGATCGGTGAGCACGCGCGCGGCGAGTTCCGGATCGCTGACCACCCAGGCACCGGGTCGGCTGCGGTACACCGGCCCTCGCTCCTTGATCCGGGCGGTGAGCGCCGGGGTGTCCTCGTTCTCGGCACGGAGCAACGCGGCGTATGGGTCGCCACCGTGTGCGAACAGGAAGTGCATCCCGCGCTCGGTCAGCAACCGCCGGCCCAGGTCGGTGTCCGTCCGGGTCATATCGAAGCCGGGGTGCTTCATGCCGCCTCCTGCTCAGTGGTTTGTCGAATACCGCAGTGGCCCTGCTCGGTCAGGACCATCGCGGCGTTGAAGCCGCCGTGACCGCGGGCCACGACCAGCGCCACCGCCAACGGCAGCGCTCTGGTCTCGGTCACCAGGTCCAGTTCGTACTCAGGGACCGGATCGGTGACACCGGCAGTGGCCGGGATATGGCCGTGGCGCATCGCCAGCAGCGCGGTGGCGACGTCGAGCGCCGCACCGCCGCTGCTGAGCCGACCGGTCATGGTCTTGGGCGCGGTCACCGGAACCCCGTGCGGGCCGAACACCGCGCGCAGCGCGTCGGCCTCTACCCGGTCCAGGTCCGGCGTGCCCGCCGCATCGGCGAATACGACGTCCACTTCGGCCGGCGCGAGCCCGGCGTCCGCCAACGCGCCCTCGATGGCGCGGCGCAGCGTGGACGGCCGCCCGGAGCACGGCGGCGGGTCGAAAGTGGCCGCGTAGCCCGCCACCTCGCCGTACCAGGACACCGCGCCGCGCGCCGTCGCGGCTTCCGCCGACTCCATGACGAACAGTGCCCCGCCGTCGCCGGGCACATGGCCGGAGGCGGCGGCGTCGAACGGCAGATAGGCGCGCGCGGGGTCGCCGGAAGTACTGATCCGGCCACTGGTGAGCTGGGCAACCCAGCCCCAGGGCGAGAGCGAGCCGTCCACGGCCCCGCATACCATCGCCGGCTGCCCCGCGCGCACCCGCCGCCGAGCCAGGGCCAGGGCGTCCAGCCCGCCCGCTTGCTCGGTCACTAATACGCCGCCGGGACCGCGCATGCCGTGCCGGATGGAGATCTGCCCGGTGTTCACCGCGTAGAACCAGGCGAACGACTGGTAGGCGCTGACGTGCTGCGGCCCCTTGCGCCAGAGCTTGTCCAGCTCGCGGTGGCCGAATTCGAAGCCGCCCGCCGAGCTCGCCGTCACCACGCCGACATCGAATCCGGCCAGCACCGAACCCGCCACCGCCGAGTCCGCCAGCGCGTGATCGGCGGCCACCAGCGACAACTGCGTCATCCGGTCGGTCTGCGGCAGCAGTCGGCCGGGCAGATGGTCCGCGGCGGTGAATCCGGTGACCTCCCCGGCCAGGGTGGCCGAGTAGCCGGACGGGTCGAACGCCGTGATCCGCCCGATCTTTCGTTGCCCCGCAAGGGTGTTCGCCCAGTGCTCCCCCGCGTCCAGACCAGTCGGGGCGATCACGCCCATGCCGGTGATAACCGTCCTCATGCGACTTTTCGCAAGATCATGGCGCTCTGGAAGCCGCCGAAACCGCTGCCCACGGTCAGCACCGTGTCGAGCGGCACCTCGCGGGCGGTCAGCGGCACATAGTCCAGGTCGCAGTCCGGGTCCGGCTCGTGCAGGTTCGCCGTGGGCGGCACCAGGCCGTCGCGGATCGCCAGCGCACACGCGGCGACCTCCAGCGAACCGATGGCACCCAGCGAGTGGCCGACCATCGACTTGATGGAGCTGACCGGCGTGCGGTACGCATGCTCACCGAGGCTGCGCTTGAACGCGGCCGTCTCATGCCGGTCGTTCTGCACGGTGCCGGAGCCGTGGGCGTTGATGTAGTCCACGTCCTCGGCGTTCACCCGGGCCTGGCCCATGGCCGCCCGGATCGCCTCGGCCATCTCCACACCGTCGGGGCGCAGGCCGGTCATGTGGTAGGCGTTGCAGCGCGAGGCATACCCGACGACTTCGACATAGATCTGCGCGCCGCGGCGGCGAGCGTGTTCGTACTCCTCGAACACGAACATCGCCGAGCCCTCGCCGAGTACGAAACCGTTGCGGGTGCGGTCGAATGGCCGGGACGCGTGCTCCGGGTCGTCATTGCGCGGCGTGGTGGCCTTGATCGCGTCGAAGCAGGCCAGGGTGATCGGCGAGATCGGCGCATCGGTGGCGCCGCCCACCACCACGTCGGCCGAGCCCTCGGCGATCAGTTCGACCGCGTGCCCTACCGAGTCCAGCCCGGAGGTGCAGCCCGTGGACACGGTGGACACCGGGCCCTCGGCACCCAGTTCCCAGGCCACCTCGGTCGCCAGGGAACTGGGTACGAAGTGGTTGTACAGGTGCTGGACCGCGTAGGCCTCATCGACGTTCCAGTGCTGCCCGCCGTTGGACACCACCACGTACTCCTGCTCCAGGCCCATCGTGCAACCGACCGCGCTGCCGACCACCACACCGGTGCGGGCCGGGTCGAGCTCGGCCGGGTCCAGACCGCTGTCGGACAGGCACTCACGCGCGCTGATCACAGCCAGCTGCGCGGCCCGGTCCATCCGCCGGATCTGTTGCGGGGTAAGACCTTCGGCCACCGGATCGAAATCACACTCGGCAGCCACCTGCGAGCGGAACCGCCCGGCGTCGAACGAGGTGATCCGCCGCGTCGCGGTGCGGCCGGACGACAGCAGATCCCAGAACGGCTTGGCACCGGTGCCACCGGGCGCGACGACCCCGATGCCGGTCATGACGACACGACGTTTCATCTTTCAGACATCCTTAACGGTTGCGGGCCGGCCTCAGGCCTTGACGAACTCCAGCCTCGGCTCGTAAAGGTTGGCGACGTTGGTCGCCCGCGCCCGAATTTCCTTGGCGTGGTCGGCGAAACCGGGCGCGGCGATGGCGTCCCGCCACGACTGGACGTCGGTCCACAGCGCGATATTCACGTACTCGTTCGCCCGCGCGGAGTCCACGTGCTTCGACAAGGTGAACCGGAGGAAACCCGGCTGTGCGGCCATGAACTCCGAGATGTCTGCGAACACCCGCTCGAATTCCAGCGGGTCGCTGGTCACGGTGAAGGTGTTCACGAAGGTCACGACCCCCTTGCCGGTGGCGTCGTAGCGGTCCTTGGCGGTCTGGGCGGATGTTGTCATCGTGCTGCTCCTGAGATCGTTTCCTGGTGCCACCAACGGTGCGCCGAGCGCCTCGTACCCGGCTAAATTCTCGACTCACATAAGGCTCAAACCCCCGTCGACGACGACGACCGAGCCGGTGGCATACTCGGCCTCGGGCGCGGTCAACTGCCGCGCCCACCAGGCCAGTTCCGCCGGCCGCCCGACGCGACCGGCAGGCGTTCGGGTCGCGATATCGGCAAGGAACGCGCGGTACTGCTCCGGCGTGGACCCCATGCGCACGCCCATTCCGGACTCCACGACACCGGCCGCGATCGCCACGACCCGAATCCCCCGCGGCGCCAATTCGAGGGCCCAGGTCCGGGTGAGGAACTCCAGCGCGACCTTCGTCGCCCCGTAGACGGAGAACCCCGGCCACGCGCGCCCGCCGGACGCCCCGGAACTGCTCATGTTCAGCACGGTGCCCCGGTTTTCGGCGAGCGCGTCGAGCGCTGCCTGGGTGAGGAAAATGGGTGCCAGCAGATTGACCGCCATCTGACTCTCGGCAGCGGCCGGTTCGACGTGCTCGAGCGGGGCCGGAGCCGCCGTCGCCGCGTTGTTGATCAGGACATCGACCCGGCCCAGCGCACGCTGTGCCGTCTTGACCACGAGTTCGGCGGAACCGTGATCGGTGATATCCGCCGCGAGCACGTGGATGTTGTCGTACCCTGTGGCCGTTTCGTGCAGGGTGGACTCCGTCCGCCCCACCACGAGCACGTCGTGCTCCTCGGCGTAGCCATGGGCAAGCGCCCGTCCGATTCCGGTACCACCGCCGGTGATGATCACACCGCGTCTTTGCCTCGAGGTCATACCCCTGAAGCTAGGTACGCCCGCTCGCAGCGCAGTCGAAATCGGATGGCGGTCAGATAGATTCGTCGTCTCGGGTGACCACCCGTTCGGCGACCTTCAACTCGCCGTCGGCGCGGACGAGCACGTCCTCACACACGCACATGGCGTGCAGGTATGACCCCTTGCCGCGCTCGGTCTTGACGACCTGCACGTAGGACCGGGCGAAAACCGACCCATCTTCGCGCACCTCGACCAGGATCGTGCTGTAGCACCGCCGGTACCGAATGCCGTCGGCGGTCAACTGGTCGGCATTGGCCCGCAGGCCGGCCGCCAGCGCCGCCCGCCCCACGATCGGTGTGGAGATCTTGGGTGTGGAGACCATGGTGCCCTCCTCGGTGAAGGTGGCTGCGGTCTCCTCGGCGCGCCCCTCGTCCATCAATTGGACGTGCCGGGCGTAGAACCGCCCCACCTCGGCACAGATCTCCTCGTATGTCTGCTCTCGTACCACTGCACTCACGACCTACCGCCTCTCGACTGGACTGATCCCCTAAACCTGACGGCACTCGGTCGAAGTCCACTGGAGAAGCCCTCGGGCCCTCGTGCACACCGAAAAGGACCCGCGCCCCGATCCGGGGTGCGGGTCCTTTTCGGTGGGCGATCAGGCGGCGGTGACGGATTCAGCGCGCCGGACGTGCTCGACGATCGCGGCGGCCAGTGCGGAATGGACGGCGGTCGGGAAGCTGTGGCCGAGGCCGGGAAGTTCGAGTAGCCGGGCGCCCGGGATCGACTCGGCGAGGAACGCGCTGTGCGGCGGCTGGTGGACCGGGTCCAGCGGGCCCTGGATCACCAGCGTAGGCGTGGCGACGTTCGCCAATTCGCCGCCGCGGCCGGTGATGTCGGCGCTCTCGTCGATATTCGGCGCGTTCCGTCCCGCGATGCCCGAGTGCGCGATCTCCCGCTCCTCCCAGCGCCGGAACTCGGCCGGGTCGAACGGCAGCGCGGTGCCCGACATCGCCCGGGCCAACGCGACCCGCCGGTCCAGCTCGGCGTCGACGTCGTCGAGTATCGGCGATTGCATGATCAGGTCGAGCACCTCACGGCGTGGCGCGGGCAACCCGCTCGGGGTCGGCTTTCCGCTGTAGGCACAGTCGCAGCTGGTGAAGAAGTCCACGGTCAGCGCGGCCGCGCCGGTCATGGTCAGGCTGCGGAGCCGGTCCGGATAGTCGATGGCGATGAGCTGCCCGGTCGCCGCGCCCAGCGCGAAACAGACCAGGTGGACCCGTTCGATGCCCCAGCCGTCCAGCACCGCCATCGCGTCGGCGGCGAGTTCATAAAAGGTGTACGGCTTCTGCTCGGCGTCCAGCGAAACCGTCCGCCCGGTGTCCCGGTGGTCGTACCGGATGACGTGCAGGCCCTGCGCTACGAGTTCCGCCACGAACTCGTCGGGCCAGCCCCGCGAGCTATGCGCGCCGAGCAGCAGGAGCGGGGGGTCGCCGGGGTCGCCGAAATCCTCGGTCCACAGATGGAGATCAGCTGTGGAGACAACGCGTTCTGCCATGGGATTCACGCTTCCTTTCTGGTGGGACCCGACTCAGCTGAAGTCGTCGTGTGGCCCGGATCCACCATGGCGCACCTGGCTAGAGGGTCGGTTCGAAGTACGCTCGAACTTCGGTGGGAGCCCTGCTGCGCGTGCTCGCGCACCGCTGCGCAAGGGTGCGGCCAGATCTGATCAGCTCACTCGCACAACAGATCTCGGCCCTGGACCGCACCCTCGGGCACCGCGCGCCGACTGCTCGGCTCAGCGGAACAGGTCGGCGTTCTCGGCGGCCCAGGCGCTGAAGGTAGTGGCATGGCCGGTGAGGTCGGCCACGGTGCCGGTGGCGATCTGCGGGTTGTCGACCCTGGTGGCGAGGCCATTGACGAAGTAACCCGCGTAGTCGCCCATCGCAGGCTCGAGCAGCGCGATGAGCTCCTCGGGTGGCACCGTCACGAAGTTCAGATCGCGGCCGATCGCCTCGGCGATGTACTGGAGACGCTGTGCCCTGGTGATGGTTTTGGGACCGGTGAGGTTGTAGGTCTTGCCGAGGTGCCCGTCGCCGACCAGGATCGTCGCGGCGACCCGAGCGATATCGTCCATGGCGATGGGGGCGTTCCCGGAATCCGGATACGGTTCGCGTACTTCGCCTGTCGCGCGAATCTGCTCCGCCCAGTCGGTGGCGTTCTCCATGAATTCACCCGTCCACAGGTGAGTCCAGCCGACACCCGACTTTTCGACCGCCTGCGCGATGGGATGCCAGTTGGTGTTCTCGTCGCCGGACAGAGCGACGACGTGTGGAATCCCCGCCTGATGCGCCAAATCGACTACCTCGGTGACGGTTTCGACAGACGGTGCGAGATACATCCGGTCGACGCCTTCGAAGGCGGCGGGTAGCGAGGACGGCCGTTTCAGATAGCCCTTGACCACCTCGACCTCGGGCGGGAACGCGGTGCGTTCCGGGTGGTTCGATAGTGCGCGAATATCATCCGCCCCCAGATCCACGAGGTGGTTCACGACCTTCCGGCCGATGTTTCCGGTGGCACCAGTAACGAGAATCTTCATGTCCCCAAGCTATCCCGACGATGGGCAGTCGCGCATATAGAATCCCGGCGCGCCCCAGCTCCTGCCATACTTCGATCGATCCTCGACCTATCTTCGACCGGGCACGCCCCGAGCCGCAGTGCGAACATACGACACACCTGGAATTTGCTGGGGCTAAAGATTTTCGGTGCGACCTTGCAATTCGGCGGCTCTATTTGACTGTACCGCAACCTGTTTCGACGACCGCTGGCCAATCATGGACAAAACACTTCAACTTTCGCGGTGCAGCCCCCAACTTGCCCTGACGTTGCCGGTCAGTCAAGGCCCAAATACCAACGGGCACAGGCCAGCTCGACATCAACACATTTCGTTGACGAATCCGGGCAAATCGGTATAGCGTCGAAACGTACCGACCAGGCTATTGGTCCAGGGAGACTCGAAGATCCATGGGGATCACCGTCCCCATTTTCTCAAGGCTGAACACCGCCAAGAGCGGGTGCCGCCGTTTAGGGGGAAGTATGGAATTTGGCGTGCTCGGTCCACTTGCGGTAGAGCATCAAGGGAAGTCGAACGTCCCCAGCGCTCCGAAACTTCGGACCGTATTGGCGATGCTGCTGGTCCACTCGGATCAGGTGGTACCGGTGTCGGCTCTGATCACCGATCTGTGGGATGAACTGCCACCAGCGAGCGGGCTCACAACGCTCCAGACCTACGTGCTCAACCTGCGCAAGTACTTCGTCGGGGTAACCGGCTTGTCCGCAACGGAGGTCGCCAAGAAGATCCTGATCACCCGCCCCGGCGGGTACCTGCTACACGTTGAACCGGATGCGCTCGACATGCATCGCTACGAGGCCCTGGTCGATTCCGGATTAGCCGCGCTGGCCAACGGAAACGACGAAGACGGCATCGCCGACCTGGACGCCGCACTGCGCACGTGGCGGGGACCTGCCCTGGTGGACATCGCCGCGGGACGGGTACTGGAGTCCAAGGCACTCCAACTGTCCGAGTCGAGGCTCGTCACCATCGAGTACATGCTCGACGGCGAACTTCGCCTGGGTCGCTATCGGGAAGTCCTGTCCCGGCTCGCCGCGCTGTGCGCGGAATACCCCCTCAACGAGCGGCTGCACGCGCAGTACATGCGCGCGCTCCACCTGAGCGGGCGGCGTGCACAGGCCTTGGAGGTGTTCCACCGCTTGCGTGCCACCCTGGTCAACGAACTGGGGCTCGACCCGGAACGCGGCCTGCAGGAACTCCACGCGGCGATCCTCGGCGTCGACGACGACGCCCATATCCTCACCCGCACCACCCGCCCGATCCTCACCCGCACCACCCGCCCGGCAGTGCTGGCCGGTGCGGTGGCCCGGCTGCGCTGAACCGCGTCGGCCCGCTCCCGTACCGCGGTTCGTTGCCCGAGTGGGGATGGTGGACAGCGTCGTCCACGATCTCACTCGAGCGACGAGAATCTGCACAGTTCTCCAATGTCCTTGATATGAAAGCGAATACGTCCCCGGAGGGATCTTGGCCGTTATATCGAACACTGTAGCCAAGCTCAGGGGGCGTTCGCACATAGAAACTTTCAGCAGCCGGTCAGGAGGGCCCCGATCTCAGCTTCCGCGGCGTGATTCGCTTGCGCGGATTGGAGAACCGGCGCTGCGTCGGAAGCTCCACGAGCCGGTGCATCCCCCACGCCAACAGCACCGTCCCGCCGAGCCCCAGCGCCCACAGCCCGATCGATTGCGCGAGGGTCGGCTGGAACTCGGTGCCGTAGAGCCGGTACATGTTGTATAGGACCAGCTCGTGCAGCAAATAGAACGCGAACGAGATGTCACCCAGCCAGACCATCGGACGGCCGGCGAGCCACGAGGGCCTGCCGTCGCTGTCAGCGGCGGCCGCTGCCGGAATGAGGAACGCCAGCGGCACGATGGTGGCCGCCACGATCCCGAACGTAGTCGGCAGGAACGACGCCGCCAGGTACCCGGCGGCGAACGCCAGTCCCGCCCACAGCGCCCGCACCCGCGGCCAGCTGCCCACCATGACGATCCGCGCCATCACCATGCCCAGCACGAAGTCCAGCGCGCGCACCGGCGGGAACACGTAGACGAACCAGTACTCGTACTCCGGCGTAGCTTCCCACCACACCTGCGGCTGCGCGGGCAGCAGCTTCGCCAGCACCGGCATCAGCACGACCGCGGCCATGATCCCGCCCGCCCACCACCACAGCCGCTCCGGACGAATCTTGCGCACCAGCACGATCAGCAGCGGAAAGGACAGATAGAACAGCGCCTCCACCGCCAGCGACCAGCTGACGTCGTTGACGCCGAAGGCCACGTCGAGATCCGGCCACCAGGCGTGCACCAACAGGAGCTGCTGCACCCAGCCGACGATCTCGCGCCCGGTCAGCAACATCAGTCCGACCGCGAGCAGGAACGCGACGAAGTGGTTCGGGTAGATCTTGAAGAACCGCCGCCGCCAGAACCTTTTCGGGCTGTCGTCCGCGCGCGCCGACCAAGTGAGCACGAACCCGCTGAGCACGAAGAAGAAGCCGACTCCGATATAGCCGCCCATTTTCACCACGCTCATGAACCCCTCGGCGGCGGCGCCGGGGGGCAACAGACCGGGTTGATACGCGGCGTGCGTGGTGAACACCAGCAGCGCGGCGATCCAGCGCAACCCGGTCAGCGACGGCAGCCGGGATATCCGGCGCGGCGGAATCTCTTCCCCGCTCACGACTCCTCCACCAGCGCCACGGCTCTGGCCCAACCCGCCCCCGCCCGCGCCACCTTGATCGGGAAGCACACGACCGTGAACCCGTGCGACGGCAGGAGTTCCAGGTTCGCCAGCCGCTCCACCTGGCAGTACTCCCGGTCGCGGCCCGCGAAATGCGCGGGCCACAGCACCGACCGGTCCCGGGTCTCGCGGTACCGGGCGATGATGTCGGTGAACGGCGCGTCGAGGCTGAACGCGTCTGTACCGATCACCTTCACCCCCAGGTCCAGCAGGTAGTTCGTGGCTGCCCCATCCAGCCCGGCGAAGTCGGTGAAATACTTCGGGGTGCCCTGGTGCCGCTGCGCTCCGGTGTGCAGCAGCACGATGTCCATCGGCTCGGGCAGTCGGCCGATCCGCGCGAACTCCCGCTCCAGCACCTGCCGGCCGACGGCGCCGGTCGGCGCGTCGGTCAGATCGAGCACGAAACCGGGGCGGTGGAACCAGTCCAGCGGCATCTCATCGATGTGCCGGGGACCGCCGTCCCGGTAGGACGCCCGCGTTCCGTAGTGCGACGGGGCGTCCACGTGTGTGCCGGTGTGCGTGGTCAGGCTCAGCCGGTCCAGCGAGAGGAACTCGCCGTCGGGCAGGTCGTCCACGTCGAAGCCGAGCCCGAAGTGCTCGGCCATCTCCTCGCTCATGTGCCGAGCGCCCGCCGCCGGGGTGAGCACGGTGTGCTCCACCGGATCGGGTTCGTACTGCTCGCTGTCCACAGGCGAGGACAGGTCGATGATGCGCATCCGCCCTCCTAGATGATTCATGCATCATCGAGGGTGGTCGCGGGCCCTAGAACTTCGGTGGAGGTTCGAGAGAACGCACCGGTCCCGCGCTGCTATCCGCGTCCTAGCGGCTCTCGAATACGCGCCAAAGCCATCCTCCACTCTGCTTGCTGTACACCGATGCTCGCCGTCGCGGGTCGAGAACGACCGGAGCACGAATCCAGCGTCCCTCGGTGCACCCTGCCGGGTCCGCGCCGACCACCGCTGGAGCGATATTCGAGCGCGCCGCAGGACGCTGTGCACACGACCCTCGCCGGCGAACCCTGTGGATGGAGACGAAGATGCGCGTCCTGATCGCAACGTGGGACATAGCGGGGCTGGATCTCCCGGGCGCCGACCGCACCGACAGCGACAGCGATGCTGCCGCGCAGCGGCTGCTCGAGACCGAATTTCGCACTGCCGCAGGCAAACTGAGTGCCGGCATGCTGGCGCGGCCGACACCGTTCGAGGTGGTCGAGCAACTGGAACGACTGGTCGGCGATCGGGTGCCTTCCGGTCAGCCGAGCTGACCGGAAGGCCGGTAATGAAGGGCATAATCCTGGCGGGCGGAACCGGTTCGCGGTTGCATCCGATCACGCGTGGGGTGAGCAAACAGCTGGTCCCGGTGTACGACAAGCCGATGGTGTACTACCCGTTGTCGACATTGATGTTGGCCGGCATCCGGGAAATTCTGGTGATCACGACGCCGGCGGATGCCGTAGCGTTCCGGCGGTTGCTGGGTGACGGCTCGCAGTACGGGTTGAACATCGGCTATGTGGTGCAGCAGGAGCCGGACGGGTTGGCGCGAGCGTTCGTGCTGGGGTCCGATCATATCGGTGGCGATTCGGCTGCGTTAGTTTTGGGCGACAACATCTTTCACGGTCCGGAGCTGGGTACCCGGCTGGGCCGGTTCCATGGTCTGGACGGTGCTGCGGTCTTCGCGTACCCGGTGTCGGATCCGACCGCCTACGGCGTGATCGAATTCGCCGACGGCCGGGCCGTTTCCATCGAGGAGAAGCCCAAGGTGCCACGCTCCAACTACGCCATCCCAGGCCTGTATTTCTATGACAACGACGTGGTCGAGATCGCGCGTGGCCTGCGCCCCTCGGCCCGCGGCGAATACGAGATCACCGATATCAACCGAACCTACTTGGAACAGGGCCGGCTGCGGGTGGATGTGCTCGCCCGCGGCACCGCGTGGCTGGACACCGGCACCTTCGACTCGCTGCTGGACGCGGCCAACTATGTCCGCACCGTAGAGGAACGGCAGGGTCTGAAGATCAGCGTGCCCGAGGAGGTCGCCTGGCGGATGGGCTTCATCGACGACGAGCAGCTGTGCCGGCTGGCCGACCCGCTGGTGCGCTCCGGATACGGCCGGTACCTGCTCGGACTACTGGAACACGGACGGGATTGGTGAATATGCGGATTCGGGAGCTGGCGGTACCAGGGGCGTGGGAATTCACCCCGACCATGCGCGGCGACGAGCGCGGCGCCTTCGCCGAGATGTTCAAGGCCTCGGAGTTCGAGAAGGCGGTCGGGCGGCCGTTCGACCTGCTGCAGATCAACACCTCAACCTCGGGCGCGGGCGTGCTGCGCGGCATCCACTACACCGAGGACCCGCCCGGGCAGGCGAAATACGTGACCTGCACGAGCGGCGCGTTCGTGGACGTGGTCGTGGATCTGCGGCCGGGGTCACCGACCTTCGGCGCGTGGGACAGCGTGATTATCGACGATGTGGATCGACGCTGGGTCTTCCTGTCCGAGGGGCTCGGCCACGCGCTGCTGTCGCTGGCGGACGCCTCGACCGTCACCTACCTGTGCTCACTGGAGTACAGCCCCGAATTCGACCATGAAGTGGACGCGCTCGATCCGGACATCGGTATCGCGTGGCCTGCCACCGGCCGCGACGGACAGTCGTTGCACCTGCTCCGCTCGCCCAAGGACGCCGCGGCGCCACGTCTGCGAGACCTGGCCGTTCCCCGTCGTGGTACGAGGCACCGTCGTCGTATAGGGCACCGCCACTCGCTGATCGACGGCACGTGAACCCAGGGGGAAATCTTCATGGCACCCATCCAGCGGAAACCCCACAGTCCCAACAATATCCACCCGAGGCGAAAGGCGAGATCAGATGACTGACGCAAATCCGGAGACCGATCCATCGATGGTCGATTTCGAACAGAGCTATCAGGAGCACAGGCTCATGCCCGGCGACGTCGTGATGGACCGGCTGCCCTGGGAGATCGGTCGGCCACAACCCGAACTGGTCAGGTTCGAAAGTGCCGGTCGCATTCGGGGCAAGGTGCTCGATATCGGTTGCGGTCCAGGTGATTCCGCCATATTTCTGGCGGATCGCGGATATCAGGTGACCGGGCTGGATCTCTCGCCGACGGCCATCGAGCAGGCTCGCGCGCGAGCGGTGGTCGAACGAGTCACGGTGTCGTTCGCCGTCGCCGACGCCACCGAACTCGCCGGATATGAAGACCGGTTCGACACGGTCGTCAGCAGCGCGCTGTTCCACTGCCTCGAGCCGGAGCAGCGGCAGCAGCATGTCGCCGCGTTGTTGCGAGTGACAAGGCCGGGGGCGCGGCTCATCCAGTTCACCTTCGCCACAAGCGAATTCAGCGGGGCCTTTGCGCCGTATGCGATCGATGAGGACGGTTTGCGCAGTACGTTCGGTGCGCCGGTGTGGTCGATCAACACCCTGTGTCTCGGTAACCTGGCGGCGGTGGCATCCGAGCCCATGTTGGCATCCTTCGCGGAGAGCGGCTTCCGGCCCGAACTCGACGACGACGGGTCGATGCTACTGCCGATCTGGGTACTGGAGGCCGACCGCGTCTGAGTCGCCCAGACAGTCTTCAGAGGATTTCAAGTGCGACGCGAGCAGCTGCGCCCAAGATCGGCCACGTGACCAGAACACTAATGCTGCTCCTCGGGGTGCTAGCTGCCACCGCAGTGCCCGCGCAGGCGACGCCCATCGAGTTCTTGCCGATCGGCACCTGGCAGGGCCAGGTGACGGCGGGCGAGGACCCGCCACACGAGGCCACCTTCCAGTTCACTGAGGCGGGCAAGGTCTGCCTGACCTTCGGCCACCCCGGCGATGCCACCGGCAGTGGTACCGGTACCTGGCAGGAAACCGGGCCGAACCAGTTCACCTACGCGCTCACCCACGACGTGATCCTCCCGGACGGCACGTTGGCCGCCTACGTGACGGTGCACCACTCGGCCGGCCAAGACCGGGACAGGTTCACCAGCTCCGGCCGCACCGACGTCACCGATCCCGATGGCCAACCGGTGAAGTCCGGGCCGTCCTCGGTCATCGCGACCCGGACCAGCCGAACCAATCCGACCTGCCCGTAAACGGACGTAACACCGTCGAGATAAGGGAATTCGCTGCCCGAGCAAGTTTTCTAGGAGAGGTATCAACCATGGCCAACAGGCATCTCACAATCGAGGAATTCCAGGGCATCATGTTCGCCGCGGTCGGCGGCGACGGTGCCAATTTCGTCTCCGATAGCGAGCAGGAGTTCGAGGATCTCGGCTACGACTCGCTCGCACTGCTGGAGGCGGGCGGTCATATCGAACGCGAATTCGGTATTTCCCTGGACGATTCGGTGCTGACCGGTTCGAGGACACCGCGGTCATTCGTCGACGCCGTCAACAATGCCATCGCGGCCGGGACGGCGGCATGAGTGCGCAGGACGGCCGTGTCGCGCTGATCACCGGGGCGACCAGTGGCATCGGCCTGGCGGTTGCGAATCAGCTCGCGAGCCAAGGACATCGGGTCTTCATCGGGGCACGCACGGCGGAGTCCGTCGCCCAGACGGTGAAAGCCCTGCGGGAACGGGGTCTACACGCCGACGGCACCGAACTCGATGTCCGATCCGGCGACGCGGTGCACGAATTCGTCACCGCCGCGGTTACCCGCTTCGGCGCTGTCGACATCCTGGTGAACAATGCCGGCCGCAGCGGTGGCGGTGTCACCGCCGACTTGACCGACGAATTGTGGTTCGACGTCATAGACACCAACCTGCACAGCGTATTCCGGATGACGCGGGAGGTGCTCGATACCGGCGGCATGCGGGACAAACCGTGGGGGCGGATTGTCAACATCGCGTCCACGGCGGGCAAACAGGGCGTCGTCCTCGGCGCACCCTATTCGGCCTCGAAACACGGAGTGGTCGGCTTCACCAAAGCGCTCGGCAACGAGCTGGCCCCGACCGGCATCACGGTCAACGCAGTATGCCCCGGTTACGTGGAAACGCCGATGGCACAACGAGTCCGGCAGGGCTACGCCGCGGCCTATGACACCACCGAGGAACAGATCCTGACGCGGTTCCAGTCGAAAATTCCGCTCGGCAGGTATTCGACACCTGACGAGGTCGCGGGGTTGGTCGGCTACCTGGTCTCGGATGTGGCCGCCTCCATCACCTCCCAGGCGCTCAACGTCTGCGGCGGCCTCGGCAACTTCTGATATTCATCCACTCCGCTATTCATCCACTCCGTCCAGGAGGCGATCATGCCCACAGTCGATCAGCGCGAATGCGAACATGAGGTCACGATCGCGGCACCCGCCGCCGTCGTCTACCGGATGATCGCGGAGGTCGAGAACTGGCCGCGTATCTTCCCGCCCACCATCCACGTCGACCAGGTGACCACCGGCGATCGGGAGGAACGCATTCGGATCTGGGCCACGGCGAATGGCGAGCCGAAGAGCTGGGTGTCGCGGCGCACACTGGATCCCGACCGGTCTCGGATCCGCTTCCAGCAGGAGGTTTCGGCGCCGCCAGTGGCCGCGATGCGCGGGGAGTGGATCATCGAGCCGGATCGGGCAGGCAATTCGCGAGTGCGGTTGTTGCACGGCTATCGAGCGATCGACGACGATCCGAAGAGCCTGGCGTGGATCGATGCCGCGGTCGACCGCAATTCCCGCGCGGAACTGACCGCGCTGCGGGGCAATATCGAATCTGCCGTCGCCGCAACGGAATCGACCTTCTCCTTCGAGGATTCGGTCGTGGTGCACGGCGGTGCCGATGATGTGTACGACTTCGTGAACGAGGCGGATCGATGGGTCGAACGACTCCCCCATGTGGCGTCGGTCCGATTCGAGCAGACCGAACAGGGGGTGCAGACCCTCGAGATGGATACCAAGACCAAGGACGGATCCACCCACCGCACGATGTCGTATCGGGTGGTATTTCCCGGGGAGCGGATCGTGTACAAACAGGTCACCCTGCCGAAATTGCTTGCGCTGCACACGGGCGTGTGGACCTTCACACCGACCGACGGCGGAGTGCTCGCATCGTCACGACACACCGTGGTGTTGAACACCGATAACATCCCCTCGATTCTCGGCGACACCGCGACTACGGCCGATGCGCGAGATTACGTACGAAATGCCCTGAGCACCAACAGCAGCGCCACCCTGGAACTCGCCAAGGCATATGCCGAGGACCGAGCGGGTGCACCCGCCGTCGAGTGATCGTGGCTGCCAACGATTTCGATGCGGATGTCATCGTCGTCGGTGCGGGGCCGTTGGGTCTGCTGCTCGCCGCCGAGCTGCGGCTCGGCGGCGCGGCGGCCGCAGTGACCGCGGTCCGCCGCTGGTTCGCCGGCCCGACGCACATGCGGGATGTGCGATGACGTTGTCGATACCCACGCCGAGCGTCTCGGTCCCCGAGGTCCGCCGGATCGATCTGGCGGCAGGCGAACTCACTCTGTCGGCGCTGCTGTGCGCGGCCGAGAACCCGCGCGCGGTGGTCGTCGCACTGCACGGCACGGGCACCAGCGCGCACTACTTCGACGGCCGTGCGCACCCCGACGTGTCATTACTGACGCTCGGGGCACGGCTCGGATACACGATGCTGGCGATCGACCGGCCGGGATACCACGGATCCACACCCGACCTGACTGGTGGACAGTCGATCTCGCGGCAGGCCGACACCATTGCGGTCGCCCTGCGGAACTTCCGCGCGAACCATGCGGTGGGACAAGGGCTCTTCCTGCTCGGACACTCCTTCGGTAGCGCGGTCGCCATGACCATAGCCGCCGATCCGGACGGCACCGACGTGCTCGGCCTCGACATCTCGGGATGGGGCTCACATTTCGCGGACCGCTTGAAACCGGACACGGTGCGTCTGCACTGGGGCGCGCTGCGGCTGTACCCGCCGGGCACGTTTCGCTCCGGTGCGGCGATGCTCGGCCCCGCACCGCCCAGTGAGCGTGCTGAAGTATTCGGCTGGACAGCGATATTCGCGGACGTCGCAGCGAGAATCCCGGTCCCCGTTCGCTTCACCTTCGCCGAATACGAGGCCATTTGGCGGCACGACGCCGAGTCGGTCCGCGAGCTGAGCGCCGCTTTCCGGAGTGCGCCAACCATTCTCGTCGAACACCAGCTCGGCGCCGGGCACAACATCAGCCTCGGCTGGGCCGCGCGGTCATATCATCTGCGGTCGCTCGGCTTCTTCGAAGAATGCCTGGTACGGCGAAGCGCGAGCTGAGCACATGACGACTCCGTCGTGACGCGATGGCCCGCGAGATCATCGCAGCCCTCGACGCCGCCTGCGCAAAGAGCGCCCATATCCCGATTTTCGGCCGCTCGTCGCCTTCGCAACACAACGCAGCGAGTACGGCTCGATCATCTCCACGCGATCTCGGAAACGGCGCCGCCCATTTCACCGGCACCGGTCGAACTCGAACCGTGTCACGCAAGCCTCACCTATTCCCACTGTCGGAAAGAACGACGATCACGGTCTATTAACTAAACCGTTGCCGATTGGTGGCGTAGCGCTCGCACCCGCGGGACAGACTGCGGCGCGAGGAGCTACACGATTGAAAGCGTTGGTACGGATGGTTATTGATCACAGCGTGGCGCAGGGCGCGTATCGGCACGGAGTATTTCCGGACGAACACGGACGATTCGGCGAGTTCGGCGGCAGATATGTTCCGGAAGGTCTGATGGCCGCGCTGATCGAGCTCGAACAGTCGTACCGAACGGCCCGCGATGACGCCGAATTCATGAGCGAACTCGACCGTCTGCTGTGCGACCGCGTGGGCCGTCCCACGCTGTTTCATCAGGCGCCGCGGTTCGCGCAACTGCTGGCGGTGCCGGGGGCCAAGATCTATCTGAAACGCGAAGATATGGCTCATACCGGCGCGCACAAGATCAATAACGCACTCGGCCAGGGTCTGCTCGCCAAACGGATGGGCAAGACCAGGATCATCGCCGAGACCGGCGCCGGTCAGCACGGCGTCGCGGTGGCGACGGTGTGCTCGATGCTCGGCTTGGCCTGCGTGATCTACATGGGCGCCGAGGATATGCGGCGACAAGTATCCAACGTCGTGCGCATGAACTTGCTCGGCGCCGAGGTTCGCGCGGTACAGACCGGCGGCCGCAGACTCAAGGACGCGATCACCGAAGCCGTCCGCGATTGGGTGGCGAACCTGGACACCACCTACTACCTGTTCGGCACGGCGACCGGACCCGCGCCCTACCCGATGATCGTGCGGGATTTCCAAACGGTGATCGGCGCCGAGGCCAGAGCCCAGATCCTGAAATCCGAAGGCAGGCTTCCCGATTACGTCATGGCATGTGTGGGCAGCGGCAGCAATGCCATCGGGCTGTTCCACTCTTTCGCTGGCGATTCCGGTGTCGAATTGATCGGTGTCGAGGCCGCGGGCCGAGGTATGGAGACCGGCGATCACGCGGCAACCCTCAGTGTGGGCACGCCCGGCGAAATGGATGGCGGCTACAGCTATCTACTGCAGGACTCGGACGGTCAGATCATTCGCACGCACAGCATCGCCGCGGGCCTGGACTACCCCGGTGTCGGCCCCGAACTCAGCTACCTCAAGGACACCGGCCGGGTCACCTATCGCACCGCGACCGACGCGGTGGCGTTGGGTGGCATGCGGGCGATGAGCCACAGCGAGGGCATCATCGTCGCCCTCGAATCCGCGCACGCGGTCGGTTACCTGATGCAGATGGCGCGCCACGGTGAGCTGTCGGCCGATTCGGTGACGGTACTTTCGCTCTCCGGTCGCGGTGACAAGGACCTGGCCATCGCGGCACAGCGATTGGGCATCGGCGGGTAATCGTCAAATGAGCGCGGGCCGGCACTCGGGTCAGCCCGGACAGATCGCGGCGACGGCGTCAGTCAAGATCGAGACACCGTGGTCGATCTCGTCGTCGGTAATCGTCAACGGCGGCAGCAGCTTCACCACCTCGTCCTCGGAGCCGGAGGTTTCCATCAGCAGTCCACGTTCGAACGCGAGTTGACACACCTTGCCCGCGCGCGAGGCATCGTCGAAGACGATGCCGTGCACCAGCCCACGCCCCCGGGTCGAGACGCCGGGGATACCGGCCGCGAGATCGCTCAGCATCCGCGCGATCCGCTGCCCCTTCGCCGATGTCGCCGCCTCCAGCACACCATCGGACCAGTAGTGCTCCAATGCCACTCGCGCCGTGACGAACGCCGGATTGTTGCCACGAAAGGTTCCGTTGTGCTCGCCGGGAGCCCACTGGTCCAATTCGGATTTGAAAAGCACCAGCGCCATCGGCAATCCGTAACCGCCGATCGATTTCGAGAGCGTGACGATATCGGGCGTGATACCGGCCGACTCGAAGGAGAAGAACGGGCCGGTGCGACCGCAACCCATCTGCACGTCATCGACGATCAGCATGATGCCGCGCGCCGCGCACAGTTCGGCCAACTGCCGAAGCCATTGCGCGCTAGCGACATTGATGCCCCCCTCGCCCTGCACCGTCTCCACGATCACCGCGGCGGGCCGGTCGACGCCCGAGGACGAGTCGTCGAGGGCGCGACGCATCCAGCACAGGCCGTCGTCGGCGTCGAGGTAGCCGTCGTAGGGCATCGGCATCGCGTGCGCGAGCGGAATTCCCGCTCCCGCGCGCTTGGCGGCATTGCCGGTGACCGACAGCGCCCCGAGCGACATTCCGTGAAAGGCATTGGTGAAGTTGAGGATTGTCGGGCGCCCGGTGACCTTGCGCGCGAGTTTCAAGGCCGCTTCCACCGCGTTGGCGCCGGTGGGTCCGGGGAACTGGACCTTGTAGTCGAGCCCGCGCGGGGCGAGGACGGTGTCGCGCAAGGCCTCCAGCAAGCGACGCTTGGCAACCGTGGACATATCCAAACCATGGGTGATGCCGTCACCGGCGATGTAGTCGAGCAGGGCCCGTTTGAGAACCGGATTGTTGTGGCCGTAGTTCAGCGCGCCCGCACCCGCGAAGAAGTCCAGGTAGTCTTTGCCGTTCTCGTCGCGCAGCCAGGCTCCGCTCGCGGTGTCGAAGACCGTCGGCCAGGCGCGGCAGTACCCGCGAACATTCGATTCGAGCTCTTCGAAAACGGTCACCTGGGTCGTGTTCCGAGCGACCTGCAAGCAATCGCTAGCGGTGACAGTCATGAACGATCCTTCCTGTCCTGCGCGAGCGACGCCGTCGGCAGACGCAATGTGAAGTGACTGTGTTTCTAACACTAGGGCACCGAGTTCGTCGCACTTTTCCAAAATTCGCGCGGAAGCCTTCCGCGGGTCCGGCGGCGGCCTCTACAGTTGACTGTTTGTGCGCGCCAGAGCGAAGGGGGACGGTCGGCTCGCCGCGGCAGCACACATTCGGCGAGCGGTGATGGTCTACATCCGCCTCGCCGGAGCGGGTTTCCGGCGGCAGTCGCAATACAAATTGGCAATGTTCGCCGGGCTTTTCACGAACTGCGTGTTCGGTTTCGTCCGGGCGGCGGTGATGATGGCGGCGGTACGCGCCTCCGACGGCTTCGGCGGCTACGACGAGGGGACGATCGGCGCCTACGTCTGGCTGTCGCAGGGACTGCTCGGCGCGACCCAATTCATGGGTCCGCCACTGGAACTCGTCGACCGGGTCAAGAATGGTGATATCGCGATCGACTTCTTGCGACCTGTCGATGTTCAATTCGGTTATCTCGCCGCCGATATCGGCCGGGCAACGGCGACCATCCTGCCGCGCGGCGTACCGAGCGTATTGGTCGGCACCCTCACCTTCGGGTTGACCATGCCGAACACGCCCGGCCCCTACCTGATCGGAACGCTCAGCGTCTTTCTCGCGGTGGCGCTGTCGTTTCTGTGCCTGTTCGCGGTGGGACTGCTCGGCTTCTGGGTAGTAGAAACACGTGGCCTGCGAGTGCTATACCAGATTTGCGGCACGTTTCTGGCCGGGCTGTTCGTGCCGGTGCACATGTTCCCGGACTGGCTACGCACCGTCGCGCACGCCACTCCGTTCCCGTCGATCCTGCAATCCCCGATCGACATAATTTCGGGCCGAGTCATCGGGACGGACGCGCTGATGGTCGTTGCCGCGCAAGTGTTCTGGTTGCTCGTGATCGGGGCGCTCGGCCGGATATTGCTGGCGGCCGGGAGCCGCAGGCTGGAGGTGCAGGGTGGCTGAGCCGCCGTACGTGCCCACTCCCGCTGGAACCTGGTTCACCCCGTACGCGGCCGTGCTCGCGTCACGCGTCCGCGCTCAACGGACCTACCGATTGTCCTTCGCCAGTGAGATAGTCAGCGCCCTACTGACCGGGCTCGTCGAATTCGCCGAGGTGTGGGTCATTTTCAACAATGTCCGGGTACTCGGTGGTCTCGATCTCAATGGCGCGCTACTGCTGTTCGGGCTCAGTAATACCAGTTTCGCATTGGCTCAGGTGTTGTTCGGTCACCTCGATTCTCTGCCGACGCTGATCAGAATGGGCCTGATCGATGCCTATTACCTGCGCCCTCAGCCATTGCTGCTGCAACTGATCACCAGCGATATCTCGTTGCGCCGGTTCGCGCGCGCGTCGGTCGCGATCGTGGTTCTCGGCCTCGGCCTGATCCGTAACGATATCGACTGGAGCGCCGATACATTCGTATTATTGACCGCGACTTTGATCGGTGGCATTGGGGTGTTCGGCGGCCTGTTCGTATGCGCGGCGGGCGCACAGTTCTTTTTGATCGACGGTTCGGAGCTGACCAACAGCTTCACCTATGGCGGGTCATTCGCCGCCATGCAGCCCGCGTCGGTATTCCCGACACCGCTGAAGCTGCTTTTCGGCTTCGCCATCCCGGTATCTTTCACGGCTTACCTGCCCACCATCGCGCTGCTGCGCCTACCCGGTCCGCCTTTGATGCCGTCGTGGCTGGCCTGGCTGACACCGCTGGCGGCGCTGTGGGTGTGGCTTCTCGCACTTGGGTTTTGGCGTATCGGTACTCGGCATTACCAGGGAGGCGGCGGATAGCCATGGCGCAGTGCGAACTACCGGAAGCGATCATCGACATCGATAACCTGACAAGGGAATTCATCCTACATCGCAAGAACGGCCACCGCTGGCGAAGACGCCGCGAAAAACTGATCGCCGTCAATCGGATGACCTTCCGGATCGAGCACGGCGCCGCGGTGGGCTATATCGGCGCCAATGGCGCGGGTAAGTCGACGACCATCAAAATGCTCACCGGCATCTTGGTTCCCACCGCGGGCAGTGTCCGTACCTGCGGGCTGGAACCGGTGCGGCAGCGGCGCGAACTGGCCGCGAGAATCGGAGTGGTTTTCGGTCAGCGTTCACAGCTGTGGTGGGATCTGCCACTGCGCGAATCGTTTTCGATCCTCGCCGCGATCCATCGGCTGGAGCCGGATATCGCACACAAACGCACGCACGAATTGGTCGAGCAACTCGAGATGGCCGAAACCCTGGACACTCCGGTGCGACAACTCTCCCTCGGGCAACGCATGCGCGCCGAGGTCGCCGCCGCGCTGCTGCACTCCCCCGAATTGGTGATCCTGGATGAACCGACCATCGGTCTCGACGTGCTGTCCAAACAGCGACTACGCGAATTCCTGCGCGCCGAACGCACCGATCGCGGCACCACATTGTTGCTGACCACCCACGATATGGTCGATATCGAACGGCTCTGCGATCGAGTGCTCGTGGTCGACCACGGCAGCCTGGTCTACGACGGTTCGGTGACCGGGCTCGCGGTCCGGGTGGGCGCTCGACGGGTGCTGACCGTCGATCTGGCCGTGCCCACCCGTGACCTCGACGATCTGCCCTGCTCCGAACTGCTGACCAGCGAGGCCGGTGGGATGCGACAGCGCCTGGCTTTCGACGCCGAGCAGATCACGGCCGCCCGATTGCTCACCGCCGTCTCCGATCGCGCCGAAGTCCGGGATCTGTCCATCGAAGAACCGGGCATCGAGGATGTGGTCCGGCGGATTTACGAATCCGCCTGGTGTCCAATCTCGCCGGGTTCGCGCGCACCTTGATCGAGCCGGAACGGCGGGTATTCGTCTCGCATCAACGAGGCATACGCCTGCACTCGGATCGCCCACCGATTGATGCCGACGACGAAGTCGTACAGACCCCGTGGGTAGCGCGCGGTGAACAAAAGGCCGATCAGCGCGACCAGTAGCAGGATCCCGATCACCGGAATCGTGAAAACGCCGACCATATCGTCGTTGTCACCAGCCCAGATGTTTCCGCTGTTCAACAACGCGCCCAGGATCAGGTACTGCGGAATGGCCAGCAGCCACCATTTGATCAGCACTAGACCACGGTGCAGTCGCTGCGGGTAGTCGACCTCGAGGTCGGCCGGGTAGTTGGGGGCGGGCAGCAGGCTGAACGGCGGGTACTTGTCGGTGCCGAGCACCGAGAACGCGTAGAAACCGACCCGCCACGTCCAGCGCATCACACCGACATTGAAGTCGAACAGACCACGCGGATACTTCCCGGTGAACAGGATGGCGAAAAAGGCGATCACCGAGACCACGAAGTACGCGATATGCAGGAAGAACAGCACGATGTAGTGCGGTATGGCCAGAATCCATTTGACCAACCACATCCACCGCGACAGCGCGGGGTCGAGATCTCCTCGGACACGGATCGGATTGACGGACTCGACAGTGTTCTCGGGTTCCATGATCGATGCTCCTTCCAGGTGCTTCGATACGGCGGTACTCCATTCAGGAATAGCCCGATTGTCCCAAACTCGACGACCGCTTCCGGACGTTCCGGTACCAACACGCCAACGAAATCACCCGCCGACCGGCGCGAAGGCTGCGCATCCCCGCCGCACGCGAAGGCTGCGCATCCCTGCGGCGCGCTAAGCCCGCGCCACCACTGATTTCGTTCGAATCCGGTCAGCTCGGCGCCTTGCCGGTGGACGAATACAAGCTCACTTCGCCGTCCTCACCGAGGAAGGCGTTCACCAGCATGGTGCGACTGGCCGCCATCTCATCCGGGTCGGGTGCGCTGGTGGTGATCGAGATCTGCGGAATGGACGCCCAGTTCACGACGTAGCGTTCCGGTGGACCGTCGTCATCCGACAGTCGTGCCAGCCTGAACACCGACACCGTTTTGCGGACGATGAGGGTGCGCACGACCTCCGCAATTCGCTCTGGGTCTTCCAGCGCGAACATAAAGCCGAATGTCAACTCGGGCGAGGACACATAGGCAGGCACAAACGTCGAGGCTAGCGGATTGAACGACTCACTGCGGCCGCCGCGCCGGAACCGGTTGCTGCCCATACGCTCCCGGAGCGCACGGGGCTTGGCGGCTGACCGGCAGCATTCGCGCACCGGCGTAGTCCGCCGGTGCCGCGATCACTTCGGCGGCTCGACTACCTCGGCCTCTACAACGGACGCGCTCGCGACGGGTTCCGCCGCGGTGTCATCGACATCCCGTTCGAGCCCGGTGTCATCGAATCCGTTGTCGCGCAACGGCTCAGCGTCGTGCCGAGCAGCTTCGGCGGCCTCTTTCATCTCGATGGCATCGGTGATCCAGTCACCGATCTCCCGAGTGACCTCCTGCACGGTGCCGGTGATGATGCCGGCGATATTGCCGACATGCCGGGCACCCGAAGAAGTCAATTCTTGAATCAAATCCTTATTGCTTTCCAATTTCCCGATCATTCACACGCCCACTTCGGTCGGCTGCTGTTGTCGCATCACGATAACACCGGGTGCGTTCTCCTTCCGGACCAAGAACGGCGGCAGTGCGAGCTTGAATATCTTCGCCCATACCGATCCGATCTGCTTGCCGAACGACCCGGTGTTGTAGGGCAGCCCGTATTTCTCACACAGCGCCTTGACTTCGGGCGCCATCTCCGGATACCGATTCGCGGGCATATCCGGAAACAGGTGATGTTCGATCTGGTGCGACAGATTGCCGGACATAATGTGGAACAGCCTGCCGCCCTCGATATTCGCCGAACCGAGCATCTGGCGGACGTACCACTCGCCACGGGTCTCCTCGGCGGTCTCCTCCTCGGTGAACGTCTGTACGCCGGAAGGGAAGTGTCCACAAAAGATGATCGAGTAGGCCCAGACGTTGCGGACCAGGTTGGCGGTCACATTCCCGGCCAACGTCGAGACGAAGAGCGGACCCGACAGCGCGGGGAAGATCAGGTAGTCCTTGAGTACCTGCCTGCCCGCCTTGCGCCACTGGCCCGTGAGCAGCGGCTTCAGATCGGACCACTTGCGCTTGCCCTGAATGATGTTCTCGGCCTCGAGGTCGTGCATCATCACACCCCACTCGAAGAACATCATCAGCACGAATGCGTAGAGCGGGTTACCCAGGTAGTAGAGATTCCACTTCTGGGCCTCATCGATCCGCAGAATGCCGTAGCCGATATCGCGGTCCTTGTTGTGGATATTGGTGTAGGTGTGGTGCATGTAGTTGTGCGAATGCTTCCACTGGTCGGCCGGACAGACCGTATCCCATTCGAACACACGGGAATTCAGGCCCTGTTCACGCATCCAGTCGTACTGGCCGTGCATGACGTTGTGGCCGATCTCCATATTGTCGAGGATCTTCGATACGCCGAGCGCGGCCACGCCCGCCAACCAGAATGGCGGCAGGAAGCCGAGGTACATCAAACCGCGCCCGGCGATCTCGAATCCGCGCTGTGCCTTGATGATCGAGTAGATGTATTCACGGTCGCGGTCGCCGAGGTCGGCGACGACGCGGGCGCGCAGCTCGTCGAGTTGGCGGCCGAGCTCCTCGACCTGTTCCGGGCTCAATACCAGTGGGCCGTCTTTGGTTTCGGTCAAAATCGTCATGGCTTTACTCCCCTTGTTTCGAATATCAGATATCGATGTCGACGTCGCCGACCGGCGCACTGACACAGAGCTGGATGGGCTGATCGGGGTCGCTATCGGTTTCGCCGGTGCGCACGTTGCGAGTGCATCCGGTGCGCCGTACCGCGGTGCAGGAGAAGCAGATCCCCATGCGGCAGCCGAACTCCGGTGTCAGGCCCGCGGCTTCGGCCTGCTCCAGCAGCACGGCGCCGTCGTTGGCGGTGCTGATCCCACTGCCCGAGAAACTCACCGTGCCGAATGCTTCCCCCGCATCGACGGGGGGCACCGACAGCGTGAACTCCTCGGAATGCAGCCGGTCGGCCAGCTGCTCGGCCTCGTAGACCTTTCGCACCGCGTTCATCAATCCGGGCGGACCGCACATGAAGGTCTGCGCGTCGGCGAACCACGGTGCGACGTGCGCCAACTCGTCATAGTCGAAGTACCGGGCGGCGCCTTCGAGCCGCGCCGACGGCTCACCCGCACCGCGGCCGAGCCGTTCGGAACCCCTGGCCGAATGCCCCGGATACCGCAGCTCGACGCGGAAGTTCTCGAACCGCTCCGCGAGTGCCGTCAGCTGGACACGGTGCGGCACGAGCTCGGGCGCCTGCGCGTAGTAGAGGAAAGTGAGGTCGCCACGGTAGCCCTCGTCGGCGAGGGTCCGCATCATCGACAGCACCGGGGTGATGCCGCTACCGCCGCCGATCAGCACGACCCGGTCGGGGCGCGTATCGGGCAGGCGGAATACACCAGCGGCCGGCGTGAGGTCGACCACCATTCCGGGTGCGGCGGTGCGGTGGAGGTACCGCGACACCAGGCCATTCGGGTGCGCCTTGACGGTCAGCTGGATCTGCCGGTCACGCCTGCCGGCCACATCTATCGGCGAATAGCAGCGACGGTGCCGGACACCGTCGATAACGACGCCGATCTGGACGTACTGACCGGCGGCGTGCCCGCGCCATTGCCGGGTCGGCCGCAGGGTCAGGGTGACCGATTCCGGCACCGAGCGATCCACGTGCGTGATCTCGGCCCGCATGTCCCGTGCCGTCAGCGTCGGGCGGACGAGTTCCAGGTAGCGGTCGAGAGGATGCGGAGTGGTCAGGGTTTGCACCAGATCGATGAGTCCCACCATTTGGTTCTCCATGCCTCTGCTCGTCGGGGTGGGCGGCGTGCGAAGAACTTTTTCAGTGCACGCTCGTACACTCAACCAGTGTGACTGACGAACCCGGTCCGATGTCAACCTGCAAACCATGTGACGTGAACGACATCCTCGGCATGGACGTACGGTGAACGGATGTATGCTCACCGTGATGATTGAGCCAGTAGCAACTCGAATCGAGCGCAAGGAGCGCACCCGCCAGGCCCTACTGGAGGGCACCCTCTCCTTGGCCGCCGAACGCGGCTTCGGCGCGCTCAGCCTGCGTGAGATCGCGCGGTCCGCCGGCATCGTGCCCACCGCGTTCTATCGGCATTTCGCCTCGCTGGACGATCTCGGCGCGACGCTCGTCGACGAGGGCGTCAAGGCCCTGCGACTGGCTCTGCGGCAGTTGCGCCGCACCCCCGACGCCCGATTGTCGGAAACTGTGCGCTTCGTGTTCGAACAGGTCGCCGCCAGGCGCGCACTGTTCGGATTCATCACCCGCGAACGCCGCGGCGGATCCGCGGCGCTGCAGAGCGCGATCGCGCTGGAGTTGCAACTGATCGTCCGAGAGTTGGTTGTCGACCTCTCCCGAATCCCCGATCTCGATTCCTGGTCCCCAGAAGACCTCGAGCTTGCCGCCGACCTGATCGTCTCCACCGTCGCCGACTGCATCGCCGACTACGTCGCCGCCACCCCGCGCGACCAGCCGGCGATTATCGACCGCACCGTCCGCCAGGTCCGCCTCGTCGCCCTCGGCATGGGCGCGTGGTCACCGAAGCCGGACTAAACGGCCGCGTCCCGGTCCGGTGGCCGAACCGGGAGGAGCACTGCCAGCCCGATCGCCAGCACCAGCAGGATGCCTATGATGCCCGCGCGGTCGGCGCCGAAGATCCAGACGAACAGCCCGAAAAGGCTTGGGGCCAGGAAGGATACGGCGCGCCCGGTTGTCGTGTAGAGGCCGAACATCTGCCCCTCGCGACCGGGCGGGGTGAGACGGGTGAGAAATGAGCGGGCGGCTGATTGGGCGGGGCCGACGAAGATGGTGAGCAGCAGGCCGAACAGCCAGAACATGGCCGGGCCCGATACCACTAGCAGCATCGAGCCGCAGATCAACATAGCGACCAGCGACACCACGATCACGATCTTCGGACCGACCCGGTCATCGAACCGGCCCGCGGTGATAGCGCCGAGGGCCGCAACGACATTCGCGGCGATACCGAACAGCAGGACATCCGAGTCCGCGATGCCGTACACGCGCACCGCGAGAATGGCGCCGAAGGTGAACACCCCCGCGAGGCCGTCCCGGAATATCGCGCTGGCCACCAGGAAGCCGACCGGGCGCCGGTCGATGGCCCACAATTCGCGCAGGTCGCGCCAGAGCACGCGGTAGGAGCCGAAGAACCCGGCGCTGGCCGCGCCGGGATCGGCATCGGTGCGCGGTAGTTCGGGCACGGCGAACAACACCGGCAGCGCGAAGGTGGCGAACCATACGGCGGCCAGGATCGCGACCAACCGGATATTCAGGCCGTCATCGGTTGGTATGCCGAGCAACCCCCGGTTGTCGCCGTGTCCGGAGATGAATCCAAAATATGAGATCAACAGGATGACGATGCCGCCGAAATATCCCATGGACCAACCGAATCCGGACACCCGGCCGACGGTGGCCGGCGTCGACACCTGGCGCAGCATGGCGTTGTAGGGCACGCCCGCGAGCTCGAAGAACGCCGAGCCGAGGCCGAGTAGCGTCAGCCCGAACCAGAGAAAGTGATAGTCCTCGTGGACGAAGAACATCAGTGCCATCGTGAGAATGGTCAGCGCCGTCAGAACGGCCAGTGAGCGTTTACGTTTCGCACTCGCGTCGAAGAGTTGGCCGGTGATCGGGGCCGTCAGCGCCACCACCAGACCCGCGATGCCGAGCGCCCAGCCCAGCCACGCGCTCGCCGAAATGCCGCCGGGCAGTTCGTCGCCCACCTTGTCGGTGAGATACACCGAGAAGACGAACGTCAGGATTACGGCGTTGAATGCGGACGACCCCCAGTCCCACAATCCCCATGCCACCACTTGCCCACGCCCGGCGGCCTGCCCGACAGTCGCCCGCGCGTCCACCTCGGTCATGCGCGCAGCATAATGGACATGGCCGGGCTAATCACGGCTATCATCAGGCACCCCTATGCACTCAGTTGCATAGTACCGGATGTAATGGTTAACCTTGCCGCATGGCCCTCGAGCACGCGCTGCTGGTTTCGCTGACCGAGCGGGCCGGCTCGGGATACGAGCTGGCTCGCCGATTCGACAAGTCCATCGGCTACTTCTGGAGCGCCACCCATCAGCAGATCTACCGCGTCCTCAAGCGTATGGCGGAATCCGGCTGGTTGACCGGCGAATCGGTGACGCAGGCGGGCAGGCCCGACAAGAAGGTCTACTCCGTGAGCGACGCGGGGCGCGCCGAATTGGCCAGGTGGATAGCCGAACCCACCGACACCGGCATGCCACGCAATGAGCTCGGCGTGAAGATCCGCGCCGCCGCACACGGCGATATCGGCGCGCTCTGCGACGAGGTCGCGCGCCATCGCGACCAGCACAATCAACGCCTCGAGCTATTTCGGCTCATCGAAAAGCGTGACTTCGCGGCACCGGATCAGCTCTGCGGTACGCCACTGCACCAGTACCTCGTCCTACGTGGGGGAATCCGCGTCGAAACGGGGTTCGTCGAATGGTACGACGAAATTCTGCAATCCCTCGAACCGAGTGCGACAGCCCCGCACCCAGAACCCGGAGAAAGGTGAGACTCGCGGATGAGTTCCTTCCCCCACCTGTTCGAGCCGCTCGACCTCGGCTTCACCACGCTGCGCAACCGCGTGATCATGGGGTCGATGCACACCGGCCTGGAAGATCGCGCCTGGGATACCAACAGGCTGGCGGCCTACTTCGCCGAACGTGCCCGCGGCGGCGTCGGACTGATCGTCACCGGCGGCTACGCACCCAATCGCACCGGCTGGCTGCTGCCCTTCGGCGCGAAGCTCACCAATAAGTCCGAGGCATACCGGCATCGGGCGATTACCAAGGCCGTGCACAAAGAGGGCGGCAAGATCGCCATCCAAATTCTGCACGCGGGCCGCTACTCCTATATGCCCGGAAGCGTGTCAGCGTCCTCGATCAAGGCCCCGGTCAACCCGTTTCGGCCGCGCAAACTCTCGGCCAAGGGCGTCGAGGCAACCATCGGCGACTATGCCCGCTGCGCCGAGCTGGCCAAGCTGGCCGGCTACGACGGCTGCGAAATCATGGGCGGTGAAGGATATTTCATCAACCAGTTCCTCGCGCCGCGCACCAACAAGCGCACCGACAAATGGGGTGGATCACCGGAGAACCGGCGCCGAATCGCGGTGGAGATCGTGCGCCGCACCCGGGCCACTGTCGGCCCGGACTTCATCATCATCTTCCGACTGTCCATGGCCGAGCTGGTCGAAAAGGGCCAAAGCTTCGACGAGATCATCGCGCTGGCAAAAGATCTCGAGGCCGCGGGTGCGAACATTCTGAACACCGATATCGGCTGGCACGAGGCGCGCGTCCCCACCATCGTCACATCCGTGCCACGCGCGGCGTTCGTCGAATTCACCGCGAAGATCACCGAACAGGTGAACATTCCGGTCTGCGCGTCCAACCGGATCAATATGCCGGAAATCGCCGAAGAAATCCTCACTCGCGGTGACGCACAACTGATTTCGCTGGCCCGGCCGTTCCTCACCGACCCCGAATGGGTCAATAAGGCCAAGCAGAACCGGGTCGAGGAGATCAACACCTGCATCGCCTGCAACCAGGCCTGCCTCGACCACGCCTTCCAGCACAAAACCGTCACCTGCCTGCTCAACCCGCGCGCCGGCCACGAGACCGAACTGAAGCTGCTGCCGACCCGGCGCACCAAGCGGGTCGCGGTGGTCGGCGCGGGCCCGGCCGGTCTCTCCGCCGCGGTGAGCCTCGCCGCACGCGGTCACCGCGTCGAGCTTTTCGAGGCCGACGACAAGATCGGCGGCCAGTTCGATATCGCCCGCCGCATCCCGGGCAAGGAAGAGTTCAGCGAGTCGATCCGCTACTTCACCAGGATGCTCGAGGTCACCGGAGTGAGTGTGCACCTCAACAAACGGGTCACCGCGCAGGAGTTGATCGGCGCCGAATACGACGAGGTGGTGCTGGCCACCGGTGTGCGCCCACGCATTCCTGATATTCCCGGCATCGACCATCCGATGGTGTTGTCCTACGCCGAGTTGGTGCGCGAGCAGCGGCCGGTGGGCAAACGCGTCGCCGTGATCGGCGCGGGCGGCATCGGCTACGACGTGAGCGAATTCCTCACCGTCGAGGGACATCCCGCGCTCAAACTCGACGAATGGAAAGAGGAATGGGGCGTCGACTCCGAGGACGAGCAGGTCCGCGGTCAGCTCGCCACTCCCAAGCCGTCCCCCGCCGCCCGCGAAGTCGTACTGCTGCAACGCAAGTCGAGCGCGTTCGGCAAGGATCTCGGTAAAACCTCCGGGTGGGTGCATCGCGCCGCGCTCGAGGCCAAGGGCATCGAACACGTCGGCGGGGTCAACTACGAACGCATCGACGACCACGGCCTGCACATCAGCTTCGGCGCGAAACACCAACGCCCGCAACTGATCCCAGTCGACAACGTCATCATCTGCGCCGGCCAGGAATCCGTCCGCGAACTCGAAGACCCACTGCGCACCGCGGGAGTCAACCTGTATCTCATCGGCGGCGCCGACCTGGCCGCCGAACTGGACGCCAAACGAGCCATCGATCAGGGCACGCGCCTGGCCGCGCGGCTCTAACCCAACGCCACCTCGTCCGGGCACCGGCCCCCGATGCCGGTGCCCGGCGAGTGGCATGTCGCGCGGCGACCCGCCATCACAACAGCCGCGGCGCACCTAACCCTCGGACCCGAGTCGGCGTTATGCCGCGATCATGTGCGACTCGCTGCCCCGCGCTCGGGTGGCGGGGCAGCGGTCCCGGGGAGGCCACATCGCATAGGCTCCAGTGGTGAGCTTGCCCTCCCCTACCCCTGAGAATCGCGCGGTTGTGACCGGCGCATCTTCCGGCATCGGCACCGCGCTGGCCGCTGACCTCGCTGCCCGTGGCTATTCGCTGATCCTGGTCGCCCGGCGCGGTGAGCTGCTCACCGAGCTCGCGCAGCGGCTTACGCTCACACACGGTGTCGCCGCCGAGGTGCGCGCCGTCGATCTGGCCGACCGCACCCAGCGCGCAGGGCTGGTCGAGGAGCTGGCCGCACGCGATATCGCGATCCTGTGCAACAACGCGGGGATCGCCACCTTCGGCGCGGTCGCCGAGCTCGACCTGGAATATGAGCGTGCCCAGATGGAACTCAACGCCGTCGCGGTGCACGACCTCACCCTCGCCGTGCTGCCGGGCATGATCGCCAGGGGCGGCGGCGGCATCTTGATCAGCGGGTCCGCTGCCGGGAACATGCCGATCCCGAACAACGCCACCTATGCGGCGAGCAAGGCATTCGCCAACACATTCTCCGAATCGCTGCGCGGTGAACTCAAGGACTCCGGCGTGCACGTCACCCTGCTGGCGCCCGGCCCCGTCCGCACCGAAACCCCGGACCCGGCCAACGCGTCGATCGTGGACCGCGTGGTGCCCGACTTCTTCTGGGTCTCATCGGAATACACCGCGAAGATCTCCATCGACGCCCTGGCCCGCAATAAAATGCGCGTCGTCCCCGGCCTGATCAGCAAAGGTATGAGCGTCGCGGGCCAGTACGGTCCGCGCTCGTTCACCGCGCCTATCGCAGGCGCGTTCTACAAGAAACTCGGTGGCTGACCCGAGTCCCGATTCGCCGGCCTGTTTGTCAGCGGTCCGTCAGGAACGGGTACCTGCGCGTCAAGGTTCCGTCAGAATTGCCCATAACCGCTGATCAGCGGCGTAGTCCTGGAATCGGCCCCGCATTGAAGAGAAAGCGGGGGCATACCCAGGAGAACAACCGTGACGCTGCTCGAAATTTTCCCGTCGCTGCGGTCGGGAATCCCTTCGCGCCTGGATTCCGCGGTCTGGCCACGGGACACGCACTATGACGGCGACGGCCGGATCACCCTCGGCGGGGTCGCCCTCGCCGACATCGCCGACCAATACGGCACCGCCACCTACGTCCTCGACGAGAATGAGGTCCGCGCGCGCTGCCGCGCCTATCGTAAGGCGTTCCCCGAGGCCGAGATCATCTACGCCGGTAAGGCACTGCTGGTCCGAGCGGTGGCGGAATGGGTCACCCAGGAGGGGCTTTCGGTGGATGTGTGTTCGGCGGGTGAGCTCACCATCGCGCTGGCCGCCGGTGTGGACCCGGCACGAATTATCTTGCACGGCAATGGAAAATCCTATGACGAACTCAACGCCGCACTGCACTGCGGCGTTGGGCGGATCGTGGTCGATTCACTCACCGAAATCACCCTGCTATCAGCGCTGGGCACCCGGCCACAACGGGTACTGCTTCGGCTGTCCCCCGGCATCGATGTGCACGGGCATCCGGCCGTGAAAACCGGTGTGCTGGACCAGAAGTTCGGCTTTCCGCTCGGTAGCGATATGGCCGACGAGGCGATCAGACGCATAATGCGCCAACCGAACCTGGAACTCGTCGGCATGCACTGCCACCTCGGCTCACAGATTCACAATCCGGACCACTACGGCGAGGCGATCCGCCGAATGATCGGCGAAATGGCCCGGGTCCGAGAAGACTACGGCCACATTCTCACCGAGCTGGATCTCGGCGGCGGGCATGCGGTCGCCTATCGCAGCGGCGACGCCGAAATGAATCTGTCCGACTTGGCCGACATCGTCGAGGACGCCCTCGACGCCGCATGTGCCCGAAACCGCTTCCCGCGCCCCAACATCGCGCTGGAGCCGGGCCGCGCGATCGTGGCGCGGGCCGGGGTAACGCTGTATCGGGTGCTATCGGTCAAACACATCGACGGCGGACACACCTATGTCACGGTCGACGGCGGCATGAGCGACAACCCTCGGGTCGCGTTGTACGGCGCCCGATATGGCGCGGTCGTCGCCAACCGACACCCGTGCGGCCCGCAACTGCGGGCGACGGTGGCGGGCCGGTACTGCGAGGCGGGTGACATTCTCGCCACCGATATCCAGCTACCCGCCGACATCCGCCCCGGCGAGATACTCGCGATGCCTTGCACTGGCGCCTACCACCACAGCCTCGCCTCGTCCTACAACAGCGTCGGCCGTCCACCCATCATCGCCGTCCGCAATGGCAGGGCCAGGGAACTGGTGCGCCGCGAAACCACCGACGACCTGCTCGCCCGCGATATCGGCCGCTGACGCTGGTGCTATGCGCGGTGGGTGGTGGTCGCGCCAGATATCGAACCACCTGTCACCGGCGGCGGGTACCGAAGATGCCGCGGCTGATCTCGCGGCCTGCCGCAGTTGCCGCAGAACGCAGGAAGCTCTTCACCGCGGGATTCTTCATGATGCGCTCAGCAGCCGAGTCGTGCTCGACGGACTCGGGTGAGCGGCCTGGCACGGGTGCCGATTCGGGCTCCTGTTGTGCTGCGGCTACTTTGGCCGCGAGCATCTCATACGCCGATTCCCGGTCGACGGTGTGGCCGTACTTACCGTAGAGCGAACTGGACAACGCCTCGGACTTGATCGCGTCGTTGCCGATGGTATCCATGAGCGAACGCGGCGGCTGAATTCTGGTCCATGCCACTGGGGTCGGCGCGCCCTGCTCCGAGAGCACCGTCACGATCGCCTCGCCGGTTCCCAGCGAGGTCAGCGCTTTTTCCAGATCGTAGGTCCCGGTCGCGGGGTAGGTGCGGACCGTCTTGGACAACGCCTTCTGGTCATCGGGGGTGAACGCGCGCAATGCGTGCTGGACGCGCGCGCCCAACTGGGAGAGCACCGGATTCGGGATGTCGGTTGGCAGCTGGGTGCAGAAGAACACCCCGACGCCCTTGGAGCGGATCAGCTTGACCGTCTGTTCCACCTGCTCCAGGAAAGCCTTCGAGGCGTCCGAAAAAAGCAAATGAGCTTCGTCGAAAATAAAGACCAGCTTGGGCTTTTCGACATCACCGACCTCGGGCAGGGTCTGGAAAAGATCCGCGAGCACCCACATCAGGAAGGTCGAGAACAGCACCGGGCGCGCGGCCCGCGAACCGAGTTCGAACAGGGTGATCACGCCCTGACCGCCCACGACTCGCAGCAGATCCGCCGGATCCAGTTCCGGCTCACCGAAGAACGTGTCGCCGCCGTCGGCCTCCAGGTTGACCAGGGCGCGCAGAATTACCCCCGCCGTCGCCGCCGACACCCCACCGATGCCCTGGAGGTCTTCCTTGCCCTCGGGGCTGGTCAGATGCGTGATGACCGAACGCAGATCCTTCAGGTCCAGCAGCCCGAGCCCCGCTTTGTCCGCCCAGTGAAAGATCAGACCGAGCGTTGATTCCTGAGTCTCATTCAGTCCGAGCACTTTACTGAGCAATACCGGCCCGAACGCGGTGATCGTCGCACGGATCGGCACCCCGATTCCGTCGGTGCCGAGCGAGACGAACTCGGTCGGGAACCTGGTCGGCTGCCATTGTCCCGCACCGGTTTCCAGCGCCCGTGCGCCCAATTTGTCGTTCGGTTGCCCTGGCCGCGACAGGCCCGACAGGTCGCCCTTGATATCGGCGAGTACCACCGGCACCCCGGCTCGCGACAGTTGTTCGGCGATTCCCTGGAGCGTCTTCGTCTTACCGGTGCCGGTAGCACCCGCGACCAGCCCGTGCCGATTCACCGTGCGCATCGGAATCCGCACCAGCGCAGCCGGATCCGCCGTCCCGTCGATCACCACCGTGCCCAGTTCCAGCGCCGCGCCCTCGAACGCATACCCGGCGGCGATCTGCCGTGCGGGCGTCTGCCCGGCGGGCTACGCGTTTTCGGTAGCCGCCACCTTCGTAGCCGCCGCGGTGGCGGCGGTGGTGGTGGTGGTGGTGGTGGTGGTATCCGCCGTCGCGGCGGCCTCGGCCGCCGCCGCGGCCTCCGCGGCAGCCCGGGCCGCATCCTGCGCGGCCTTTCGTGCCGCAGCGGCCTTCTCCTGGGGGGTGGTCATCGCGCATCCTCCGTCTGGTCTGACTTCGACTGCTTCGATCTCCCGAAACTGTATCGCCGCGCGCATCCGCGGAGGCCGCAATCCGGCGGCGTCCCGACACACAAACGGGCCGCGAATAGGCGACGGGCGTCGCCGTCGTTTACTGGGACATTCGCGCGACCGTGTCCGCTGGGATCCTAATGAGTATTAGTGGGTCCGCGTGATCGACGGATCAGGCAGACTCGCTAGTGGTAGCGACCGGCGGGTGAGCACATGTGGAGCCTGGACTTCGAGTCCTGATCTGAGATGGTGCCCCCGCCGGTTCGCCGGGAGAAGGAGATCGCTGATGGGATGTCGTGCCCACCGCCGGCCGGTGTGAGCACTGATTCATTAGGTCGCCGACATTCTCCCGCGCGCTGCCGGAACTGGTTGTCCGACAACGACGAACGGGGAGCTGTGGTGCTGCTGGTCGGTGACGACTGGGCATCGGATCATCACGATGTCGAACTGATGGACGAGACCGGGAAACGGCTCGCCAAAGCCCGTCTGCCCGAAGGGATCACCGGGATCACCCGGTTGCACGCGATGATCGGTGAGTACCTCGGCGACGACGAGGACACCGAAGTACGGATCGGTATCGAAACCGATCGCGGCCCCTGGGTCGCGGCGTTGATCGCGGCCGGCTACACCGTGTACGCGGTGAACCCGCTGCAAGCCGCGAGGTTTCGGGAACGCCGCAGCGTGTCCGGTGCGAAGTCCGATGCCGCCGACGCGCACTCGCTGGCCGACATGGTTCGCACCGACGCCCACCAACTGCGGGTCGTCGCCGGTGACAGCGTCGACGCGCAGGCGGTGAAGGTAGTTGCCCGGATGCACAAGACGATGATCTGGGAACGCACCCGTCATACTCAGCGACTCAAACACGCTCTGCGGGAGTACTTCCCGGCTGCGATCGAGGCGTTCGACGACCTTGATGCCCCCGACTCCCTGGAACTGCTCGGCAAGGCCCCCGACCCGCAGACTGCTGCCCGCCTGTCGATCAACCAGGTCAAAGCGGCGTTGAAACGCGCCGGCCGCCGCGGTGACCTCGACGCGAGAGCCGCAGCGATCCGGGCGGTCCTGCGTAGTGAGCAGTTGGGCCGGGCCCCGGTGATCACCGCCGCTTACGCGGCGGGAACCAGAGCCACGATAGCGGTGCTGATGACCCTCGACGCGCAGGTGAAAGCCCTGCACAGCGAGGTCGAGGCCCATTTTGGGCGGCACCCGGACGCTGAGATCATCGGGTCCCAGCCGGGACTGGGCATGATTCTCGGGGCCCGGGTGCTCGCCGAGTTCGGAGACGACCACGCCCGCTACGCGACCGCGAAATCGCGGAAGAACTACGCCGCGACGTCCCCGATCACCCGTGCGTCGGGGAAGTCGAAGGTCGTGGTTGCCCGGTTCGTGCACCAGGACCGCCTCGTCGATGCGCTGCTCACGCAGGCGTTCTGCGCCCTGAAGGCGTCGCCGGGCGCCCGCGCCTACTACGACAAGCAGCGAGCCCGGGGCCTCAACCACAGTGCCGCACTGCGGCATGTCGCCAACCGGCTCGTCGGCATCCTCCACGGCTGCTTGAAAACCCGGACGCTCTACAACGAGACCACCGCCTGGGCGGCCCATTGTCAAGCCGCTGCGACAGCGGCTTGACAATCTAAAAGCTGGGATGTCTCAGATCAAAGGTCCATACGCCAGAGTCCGTGCGGGTCCGCTCGGTCTGCTCGAGCTGGACTCGGTCGAACGTCTCCCTGGACATCAGCGCGTCGCCGTACAGGATTGGGCATCCCCTCTGCGTCTCGCGGAGTCTCTTTATCGCGGGTCGCGTAGCCGAGAAGCGCCTTGGTGGGGATGAAGCCATAGAGCAGACGGCCAGTTGGCCTTGGCCCAAGACCCGATGACATCCTTCTGGCGTTGGATACTGGTTGACTCGTCGGTGAGGCGGGAGAGGCGGGAGAGGCGAATCCGCCCTAGCACTCTCTGACCTGGCATGATTGGAGTACACAAAGCATGAACTTCTTGGTGTGGATGGATTGCGAGATGACCGGCCTGCGTCTCGACAGCGACAAGCTGATCGAGGTGGCCGCGCTCGTGACCGATAGTGACCTCAATATTCTGGGCGAGGGCGTGGATGTCGTCATCCACGCCGATGACGAGGCGCTGGCCGCCATGCCCCCGGTGGTGACGGAGATGCACGCGCGTTCCGGGCTCACCGACGAGGTGCGCCGCTCCACCGTCACGCTCGCCGATGCCGAGCAGCAGGTGCTCGACTACATCCGCGAATACGTCCCGCTCGCGGGCACAGTGCCACTGGCAGGCAACTCCATAGCCACCGACCGCGGCTTCATCGCCCGCGATATGCCCGCGCTGGACTCGCACCTGCACTACCGCATGATCGATGTGAGCTCCATAAAGGAGCTGTGCCGCCGCTGGTATCCGCGCATCTACTTCGGTCAGCCGGAAAAGGGATTGGCTCACCGGGCCCTGGCCGACATCAAAGAGTCCATCCGCGAGCTGAAGTACTACCGGCGCACCGCTTTCGTCCCCTCGCCCGGCCCGTCGACGACGGAAATCGCTGCCGTCGCGGCCGAGTTGAGCGACCAGGGCGCGTCCCCCGAGTCGGCCCAGCCAAACGGCGCGCAATAGCGCGGCGCTGGGGGTCCCAGGCCGCGACTCGCCAAAAGCCCAGCTCCAACGGCGCGCTGGAAACCGATTAGGGACTAGCGGGGGTGACACGCTAGTATCGACCGCGCCGGTTACAACCGGCAATGGTGGCTGTAGTTCAGCTGGTAGAGCACCAGGTTGTGATCCTGGGTGTCGCGGGTTCGAGTCCCGTCAGCCACCCCAAACGCGTCAGCGTACGAACCGCCCCTTCGGGGGCGGTTTTCGCGTTTTGACCAGCGGTTTCATCATCGCTGGGCGGTTTCGGGACTCTGAATGTGGGGATGAGCCGGTTGGGGCCAGCGATGGTTACTCCGGCGACCAGCGCCTCGATCAGCGCCTTGACCTGGTTGTTGTTGCCGGTCCGGATGACGTCTCCGATGTCGGTGACCACGTCGTCGAGCGCTTCAGACGCGGGCGCTTCCGGAACGTCGTCAAGGGCCTGAGCAAGGCCATCCCGCCGGTCCCGCAGCCGCCCGGCACTAGCTCGTAGCTCGGCAAGCCGTTCGCTCAACAACTCGCCGTCCAGGCTGCCACGCTCGAACGCGGCCAGGTATCGATCGATGGACTGCGCACACTTGCTCAACTCGGCGTCGACAGCGGCGAGCTCCGCGCGTCGGTCACCATGCTTCGCCTGGTGCCGCCCGCGGGCGAGGCCAACGGCGTCCTGGATCAAACCTCGCTGCGTACTGTAAAAGCTGACCAGCGCGTCGAGGACAGCCCGATCGACAGCGTCGGCATCCATGCGCGGCTGATCGCATTTAGCGGTTGTGTACCGTGACCGTGTCCAGCACGTGTAGTAGCGATAGCTTCGCGTACGTCCGTTGGCCCTAGTACCGACCATCGATCGGTTGCAGCGCGGGCAGCGCAGTCGCCCGGCAAGCAGGTAGTCGAATCCGGTGGACGCACTGTAGCCGGGATTATCGCCACGGGCGGTGAGAATCCTCTCGGCTCTTTTCCAGATATCGGTCGCGATAATCGGCTGGTGAGCGGATGTGACCGTAACGCCTCGGAAGGTTAGCTCACCCAGATAAATACGGTTGGTCAGCATGCGAGTGATCTGGTAGCCGGACCACTTCCCGCCGTTGGTTGTGCGATGGCCGCGATCATTGAGCACCTCGGCGACCGCACGGGTGCCGAGCTTGTCGGCGGTGTATAGCGCGAATACCGCCCGCACGATCGCGGCTTCGGACTCCTCGACGACAAGTACCTGGGTCGACGGATCCGGGCGATAGCCGAAAGGACGTCGTCCCCCTTTCCACTTTCCTTTCGCGGCTTTGCGTTCCATTCCGGCGATCGTGCGGTCAATGATGGTGTCACGTTCGAATTGCGCGAACATTCCCAGCATTTGCACCAGCATTCGCCCCATAGGCGTGGCTGTGTCGAACGGTTCGGTGGCCGAACGGAACACCACATCTGCGGAATCGAGTTCATCGAGGAGCGTCACCATGTCCCGCAGGTTGCGAGAGAACCGGTCTACGCGGTAGACGAGCAACACATCGATCTGCCCGGAATTGGCAGCCTCGATCGCCTTGATCAATCCTTGACGTTTCGTCGTGGCACCAGAAGCATCGTCGTGGAACCGGGCCACGAGACGCCACCCCGGCTGCGAGTGGATGTAGGCGTCCAGGCGGCTGTCTTGAGCGTCAATCGAGTACGGCTGATGCTCATCGTCGGTGGACCGACGCACATAAATGCCGACTCGAACATCGTCCCCGAGCATTGCAACAGGGTTTTTGAAACCCCGCCGCTTCGACAGCTCCCTTGTCATCTCAACTCCACCTCATCGAATCGCGATGCGCCAACTCGGTACCTATCGAACTGCAGCACAACCACTCCCCTCACTCTCATCGAAAGAACAACCAGACGACCCACAACCAGTTACGCTGCCACCTGCATCCCCCCGCCACCCGATTCACGCCACCGAAACATCAAGTCGGACAAAGCGTCGACCGCTTGGTCGTACTGTTCGACCGTGATCGGCTCGAGGTCGATGGACACCACATTCCAGCGCTGCCCGGCGGAGCGCGGCAACGCGCGCACTACAGTCCGATCGGGTTGCACCGGTCTCCCAGGCAGGTGTGTGAGACGAAACGGTTCGTCGGCGGCCAGGAGCCGGACCCCGACGCGTTCGAGGCGCTGCTCGATATCGGTACCGGTGTGGGTGCGCCGGGCGATGCGTTCGATCGACTCGCACAGCACGTAGTCGAAACGACGGTCCGGTCGCGCGGCTTCGGCCAGCAGGTCCGCGATGCCACCGTCGCGGGGCACGGTGATCTCGAACTGCTCGTGGGTGATGGCGTGAGCGCGTTCAACGAGTTCTTTGCGCCCGGATTCCGCGTCCCAGAAATGCGCGATGATCACCCCACCCTCGGGAATCACGAGTCCGCAGTTGGAGAACTGACGCGGGATCGACAACGTCGGGTCCTGCAAGTCGGCGGTCGAGGTACGGCCCGCGAACGCGATCCGATACAGCACGTCATCGGCGCCCCCCCGGTAAGACGCGGGCTTCAAACCGCCGCGTTCTCCTGCCCATTGTCTGAATTGTTCTGGCCCAGCTGCCATTTGGTTACCTCCCATAGAATCCGAGCTTGCTGATCGGCGAGCCTCTCACCGTCTGCGCCCTCGGCGATCCGAATCTCGATGGCCGCCTCCGGAATTCCGGCCTCCCAGGCTCGGGGTGCGGTCACATTCGGGTGCGACGGCAGCGACTTCGTGAACGCTTCGATGAGCCGGATTCCTGTGGCATGTAGGTCATTTCATCTCCTTTGCCGTGTGTGGATGTCGTGTCCGCCGTGGATGAATGCGGGTCCATGAACGCTCCCTACACCGGCCGTCGTCAAGCGAACCCCCGATTTCCAGGGCCACCGCGCGGGTGTTGCTGGGGAATGTCGGGTGTGACTCGTGTCGGGCCGTAGCGCCACCGATTCGGGTTCGGGCACCGCGGGATCCGGTCGCGCCACGATGTGGCGGCAGGCGCGCGTTCGGGGCGGCGCGGTAGGTGATCGGTGTCGGGTCCGGGTCGGACACCGGATGCCCCGGCCCCGCGCACCCTCACCTCGACGGATCGGTGGTAGTGATGTGAACATCAGTCCTCGGCCGCCCGCCGGTCGAGGACCACCCCGTCGCCCCCTTTGTCGCTGTCGTCGTCGCCGAGGTCTGCGAAAGTCGTGGCGACATCACCGGCGTCGCCGAGGTCAGGTTCGGTGAGCGGAGCCAACGATGGCGGGGCGTCGAGATCGATGCCGGTGTCGCCGTCATCGTCTGTGGTGGCGAGTTCGCTGGGGTCGGTGGTGATGATGGCATTCTCGGTGGCTGAGGCGAGCGAGCCGAACACCGCCCGATCACTCCCGACCGAGAGGAGACCGGCACCGCGCGCGGCCGAGAGCAGGAACTGCTGCTCGCCGTCGGAGAGGTGGAATGCGGTAGCGACCTCATCGATGGCTTGGGGTGCTTGGCGTAGCAGGATCTGGGTCGCGGCGTTGGACACGATCGCCCGCCCCAACTCGGTTGAGCAGACGTCGGCACAGTCCTGGGTGGCCACGGTCAGCCCAGCCCAGTGTTTGCGGAAACTCTTCGCGGCCTTGAACAGGAATTGCGCACCGGCAGGTTGGCTCATGAGCAGCCACCCTTCGTCCACGGTGATCATCCGAGGCCGCCGCTCACCCGGGTGCGAGACCCGCCGCCACGTCGAGTCCAAGACGAGCAGGGTGCCGATCGTTTTCAACTCCTCGGGAAGTTCCCGCAGCGAGAACACGATCAGGCCACCTTCGGGGTCGGTGGTCGTCGGCCCGTCCAGCAGTCCGGCGTAGGCTCCCTCGCCCACGAACGGGTGCAGTCCGGCGGCCAGCTCTGCGGCAGCGGGCGCGTCGAGCCGGTCCAGTTGCTCCCGCAACCCGCTCAAGGTGGGTGCGGGCCGCGTCCAGGTCGCGGGGTCCTCGGTGATCCCGGCAGCGGCGTAGGTGGCGGCCAGCGCGGTATCCAACGCTGTTCTCTGTGCAGCGCTCTGGTCGCCGAGCAGGACCTGAATCAGGGTGTGGAGAAACAGTTTGCGACGGGTGAGCCCGTTAGGTGGGGCGCTGCGACGACCGTCAGCGCGGGTGTGGATTTCCAGGTCGAACGGGTTGAGTCGCACGTCGGGGGCACCGAGGCGGATGTTGGTGCCACCGACCGCCTCGGCGAGGCGCCGGTATTCGTCTTCGGGATCGATGACGACTTGTTCGATGCCGCGATAGAGCGAGCGCAGGATCTCGGTCTTGACCAGGTAGGACTTGCCCGCACCGCTGCGTCCGAGGACTACCAGATTGTGGTTGTGGGCTTCGGGGGCGAACCGGTCCACGAACAGCAACCCGGCGGCGGCGTCACGGCCGTAGAGAACGCCCTGGGGACGCTCGGCCTGGGCTGGGTCGGCGGCGGGCAGTTGTGGTGAGTCGAAGGGGAACGCCGCGGCGAGGGCGGTGGTGTCGAAAGTCCGCTGCACTCCGATCAGGTCCAGTCCGAGCGGCAACGTGGTGACCCACGCTTGAGCCGCTCGGTAGGACAGGGTGCAGGTGTCCACGAGCAGGCTCGCCGCCAGCGCGCGGATGGCGGCGATTTCGTCGGCCAGTTCGGTTTCCGACTCGGCGTGGACGGTGAGATACACCCCGACCCGGAACAGTCGTGCTTCGGCGCGGGCGACGCGGGCCGAAAGGTCGGCGGCGTCTTCGACGGCGACGTCGATCTGCGGGTCGGTCAGGCGACCTCGGCCGAGGTCATGCATTCGGGAGGACTCCAGGCGTGCCTGCTGGCGGCGTAGGCGGGTGGCGGCGGTAGCCGGATCGACCGGCTCGATGTGCACCGCGACCTCGACCCGGCCGGGGTGTGAGAGCAGGGGCGCGAGCCACCCGGCTGTCACCTCGCGCGGGTAGCCGGTGACCGCGAGGGTCGCGGTCTGGTCCGAGCCGATCTCGAGATGCCGGGTGCCGATAGTGAGCGACTCGGGTGTGAACCGGTCGAGGCCGTCCCCGGCGAACGGGTCCGGTGCCCGAGCGGCGGGGTCGGCAGTGACGACCGTGTCGACGGCGATGTCGACGGCGCCCGAGACCAGGCCCTCGGGGTTGGTGCAGCTGGCCAGGACTGCGGTAGCCGCTTCGTTGTCGAGGGCGGTGACCGAGATACCCAGTGGGGAAAGGACATCGGCGGCCTCGTTCATGCGGCGCAGAAGCCGGGACTCGGCTGCCCGGCGCGCACCGCCCGACAACGCTCGTTGTGCCCGGCCCCGTCCGGACAGCCGGGCACGTAACCCGCTCGTGGCCAGAGTCTGGGTCGGTTCGCGCCAGATCAGCAGCACTTGGCGGTGGACCGGGTCCTCGCGGGCGATCAGCTCGGCGAGGTGGTCGGCGTGGTCTAGTGCGGCCGCGGCGAGGTCGGGTGACATCTGTTCGGCGGCAGCGTGGAGACCGGTGATGTGGTCGGTCAGGTCCAGCCGTGCCGAGCGCACCAGGATCTGTACGGGTTGGCGCAGGGTGTGTAGCCAGCCCGCGAGCTGACCGACGAGGCTGTCCTGTTCGGCCGGGGTGCGCAGCGACAGGTTGAGGGTTCCGGCGACGGCGATGACGGCGAGGCCGTCGGCGCCGAGGTCGATCACGCCGACAGCGCCGCTGCCGCTGCTCGACACCGACTCGGGCAGACGAACCTGATTCGCGGACAGCTCGGTCGGCACGGGTGGGCGGTGCCGGGATCGATTGGCGCGGGTGGTGATCCAGCGCGGCGCTTCAGCCAGGGTGCTCCCGCGTGGTCGGACGAGGTGCCGTGGGCGGAAGCGATGGCGGATCGCGGCTACGAGCAGCAAGTCGGCTGACAGGCCGTCGCGGCGGGTCAGGACCACGACGGCGACCACGACCAGGACCGGGGCTGCGACGGCAATGAACACCGCCGGGTCGACCATCGTTCTGGTGAGGGTCCACGCCGAGTACAGCAGCAGGGCGGTGGTGGCGAGGACGGCGAGTTGGCGGGCGGTGAACGGGCCCAGGATGCGGTCGGAGCGGTCGACGTCGGCGGGGATGCGCACGATGGTGCTCATTGGAGCGTGCCTCCTCTCGGGGCGCGTGGCGCGCGGCGGCGCACGGGTAGGTCGGGCATGGGCAGATGCAGTTGCCGCCCCGCTGGACGCGTCGGTGCGGGCGGTTGTGGTGGGTTCTGTGGCGGTGGAACGGGTTTGACCCGGGTCACCGGGAACGGCAGCGGGTACTGGCCGCTGCGGTTCGGCCGAAGACGGGCGTAGGGGTCGGCGGGGGCGGGTTCGGTGAAGTCGAAGGCGAGCTGTTCGGGCCGCCGCCTGGTGCTGGGGCGTTCCGGTGGCGGGACCGGTGCCGGGGGTGACGCCCGGATACGGCGCACCGGGATCGGGAGCGGGTACTGGCCCCCGGCCCCGGCGCGGATGCCCTTGTACGGGTCCGGTGGGGTGAAGTCGAACGCGAGTTGCCGTCCTCTCGGTGTCCGGGTCGGGCGGGGAGGCGGGGTGCCGGTTGAGTCGGCCGGTGCCGGTCTGGGTTGGCGCGCGACACGGCGCACTCCTTCCAGGGGCAGCATGAGCTGTCCGTCTCGAGTGGCGCGTACCCGCGCATACGGATCCGCAGGCCCGGAACTGGAAGCGGTGCGGGGTGCTCGCGGCCGTGCGCCGCTCGCGGTGGATCCCGTGAGTAGGCCGAGGGTTTTGTAGGCGATGAAGCCCCGCACGATCGACCCGACGAACGAACGACCTTGCCCGATCTTGAGGACCGACAGAAGCCAGAACGGGGTCTTGATCAACACGAACATCAGCGCGAGCGCGACGATCATGTTCACGATCTCGTTCGCGTCCGGCCCGAACACATTCCAGCCGCCCGGGGTGAGCAGCACCCGCAGCACGGTCACCAGCGTCAGCGATTGCACGACTTGAATCCCCAGGCACGCGGCGAACGATCGCCACCACCACCGCGCGATTCCGTCGATGCCGGGCAGCGCGTGACACATCAACGCCAACGGTGCGGCAACGATCAGCAGGATCGTGATGATGACTCGCACGACGTAGCTGATGATCAGCACCCACAGCATCACCACCAACGCCAGATACGACAGCAGCAGAAAACTCTGGCTCGTGGGACCGGTCGCCGCGAGCTCGGCCAACGCAGCGGCGGCCGACCCGGAATCGACGCCATCTCCGGCGACGGCGTGGGCGAGGGTGTTGGCGAAGCCGATCGCTGCCGTGGCGATCATCATGCTCAGTCCCCCGGCCACGAACCCGACCACCAGCCGGGGGGCGAGTTCGCGGATCGACCACTGGTTTTGCAGGGTCTCGCGCGTCATCAGCAGTACCCCGGCGGCCATCACGACCAGGACGTAGAGGGCGGTGACGAGCTGCCAGGACTGGTTCCACAGCACCCCGATCTGCGGGATCGAGCCGGGTTCGGGGGTGGTGAGCAGGGTTTGCGAGAGCAGGTCCAGCAGCGGGTTGAGCGCGGACTCGACGATCCGGCGGAAGAACCCGTCGATCGCGTTCTCCACGCACCCGTTGATGTTGGTGACCCCGCACTCGGCCGACCCCGACCCCGACTCCGAACCGGATCCGGGCGTCGGTGCCGTTGTCGTGCCGGGTGTCGTCGTTGTGGGCGAGGCTGGTGTCGGGGCGGTGGTCGAGGGCGGGGTCACCCACCGGCGCGGCGGGGTTGTGGTAGTCGGTGGTGGTGTCGTGGGAGCGGGTGTGCCCGGGGTCGGCGTCACCGGAACGGTCGGAGTCGGTGATGCGGGTTGAGCGGCGGCACCGCCAACGCCGGTAAGACCGATCAGCACCGCGGCGAGCACCGCCGCTGCGACTGCCGCAGCGGTGCACACGATCCGCGAGGACCCGAGGGGGACACGTGCGGGCGGGGCCTGTGCCGAGGTATTCACGGTCAGGCTCCGATGATCGACTTGAGCACCGAGACGATGACCGGTGCCAGCATCGCCAGCGCGTACCCGAGGCAGGCGGCACGGAATGAGGTCTTGGCCTTCTCGATCTCGGCAGGATCGCCGCCGCCGAGCAAATAGCGAGCACCGGCGATAGTCAGGAACAAGGTCGCCAGCCCGGCCAGGATCCCCACGATCCAGTTGCGGGCGTTGTCGATCACCTCCCCCAGCGACGAGGCGATCGCCAGCTCTTCGGTGTGCGGCGGTGTCGCCGAGGCCGATGCGGCGAGCAGGACCAGTAGCGCCACGGTCGTGCCCAGTGCCGCGAGGCCCCTGAGCCGATGCCGCGCGCGCCGAGCCGATGGCTGTGGCGCCTCGCTGAGATTTCCCTGGCTGGTGTTCATGCCGCCACCTGCCCGTGCTCGGTGCTCGACGGTGCCGGGGCTGCCGAGTGCCGGTTCGGCCGGCGACCTCGCCGCGGTGACCGGTCCGGTGGCGTGAGGGCGGTGACTGCCTCGGCTTCGACCGTGCTGGTGCGCTCGGGGTCGAGGTCTCGGGCGCGGTCGGACAGCCAGGCAAGCAGGGCGTGTTCGGCACGGTGGCGCTGCTTGAACAGCTTCCACGACGAAACACCACTTTCCGTGGCCAGCGAAGTCAACGAGCGACCCTCCCACCTGGACGCGGCGATCAACTCGGCCGCGTCGGCGGAGATCACTTCGGCCACTACCGCCTGCGCCAGGACCATCTCGGGGTGCCCCGACCCGGCCCCGATCATCTGTACCCGCTCTCCCAGCGGAGCCAGGTCGCGGTCGAGGTCAGCGACCACTGTCACACCGGTTCGCTGTTGAGTTGCCGATTTGAGGACGGCGCGGTAGGCACCCCACCTCAGCCGATGCCACACCCCGGGCTCTTCCAGGCCGACGCGCGAGAGGTGGCCCAGGAACGCGGTCAGGATTTCGGACTCGGTGTCGTGGCGGGCGGTGTGGCTCGAGGTCACGTACTCGCTGGCGGTCCGTGACAGCATCGGCGCGGCCAGTCCGGCGCACACCAGCATCGCGCCCTCGTCCTTGGCGCGGACTCGTTGCAGCAGCCAGACCCAGATCGCGTCGACCTCGGCCATCGGCGTCGCCGGGTCCCACAGCCGCTCGCGCAGTTGCCCCCATGTCCGCACCGGACCGGCGAGGCCGGTCTCGAATGTCGGCAGCGGGCGTGGATCGGTGGGCAGCGCCTGGGCGGCGATCTTCTCGAAACCGGACCGCACCACGGCCAGCGGGGAGCCTGGCTTTTCGAGTGGTCCCGCATATTTCGCGCCGCGTGTATTCGTCACCAGAGATCTCCTTGATCGATCGAAATTTCCGACCTCACAAGGACACCGAACGCCTCTATCCGAAACGTATCCGAACCCTATCCAAACCACACCCAAAACCTATCTGAAATATATCCAAGTCACCCCCTGGACGAGCTGGCGAATATCGCGCTACCGCGCCAATTCTCTCCATTCCCCAAGTCGACCTCAAGAGTTTTACCGCCGCTACCAGCGAATATGAATGCGAGGATAGATCCAGGATATGACTTGGATATGTTTCAGATAGGGCGCGGATAGACCGCACTCCGCAATAGCAACCGGGCGAAAACTTTCTCGAAAAATATTTACCGCGACCTCGCACCGAGCAGCGTTCCGGTCCCACAATTTCGGCTCAGGAAATTCTCAGAAAATAGTTTCGACCATCGTGTCCAAAAAACGGCTTTTTGGCGGAAGTAAGCGAGTACACACCGCTCTCTCGCTCAGGAGGCCATGTTATGACCGCCAGTTCCCGCCGTCCCCGTTCCAGCTCCGCCGCCGTGCGGGTCCCCTCGACCTTGTGGGCGCTCGGGCCCGAACCGCTCGATCCCGACGACCGCTGGCCCGACCCGATCTTGGCCCACACGATCGCCGAGTTCTCCGCACCGGGATCACGGGTAATGCTGCTCGGCTGGCCCGCCCCCACCGTTCGGGGCGTGCTGCGGATCATCGAGCCCGACACCGCCGAAGCACTCGCCGCGATCGGGGATCTGGACCGTCACGGCCTCGACGCCCCCACCGACCGGAACCACTCCGAGGAGCCGGTGGATCTGGTCATCGCGAGCCTGCTCGCCGATCACCTCGACCCGATCGCCGCCGCCGAGCACGTCACCTCGCTCGCGACCGAAGCGATGGCCCTGGATGGTTTGCTGGTCGTTCTCTCACGCTGCCGCCACAGCAACTCCGGGACCCTGCTCGACCCGGCCGGATCGGTCGTGGCCGCCGCCCAAGCCGCCGATCTGCTCTACCTCCAGCACATCATCGCCGCCCCGATTTCCGGGCACCAGATCATCGCGCCCGCCGACCCGGCCCCCTCCGGTACCGCCCGCCACGCCGTCGCGCACACCGACGTCTTCGTCTTCCTCCAGCCCGCCCATGGCTGAGCGAACCCAGTCCTCACCCTGCCCGAACTCCGACTCGAAGGACGCCCGCATGACTCTCGACTCTGCCGCCGCCAACGCCACCGACGTCGACTCCGCGATCCCCGCACAGACCAGCACGGCCGCCGCGCCGGTATCGGTGTGGGCGACAGCCCAGAACGCACCGACCGCGCAGCGGCGGGGCCGCTACCACCCCGACAGCACCGCCCACCCCGCGAAGATGTTCCCCGCCATCGTCGCGCACGCGGTCGCTACCTACACCCGCCCCGGAGACCTCGTGCTGGACCCGATGTGCGGGATCGGCACCACCCTCGTCGAGTCCCTGCATCTCGGTCGCCGCGCGGTCGGCGTCGAGTACGAGTCGCGGTGGGCCGAGCTGGCGCGCACCAACATCGAGCTCGCCCGCGACGCCGGGATCGATCTCGACGCCTCCGTCTTCCACGGCGACGCCCGCAAGCTGGGAGACCTGATCCCGGCCGAGCTACGCGGCCAGGCGAGCCTGGTCATCACCTCCCCGCCCTACGGCGACTCCCTGCACGGGCATGTCCGCGCAAACCGCACGCAACCGGTTCAGAAGTCGAATCACCGCTACGGCCAGGTCCTGGACCGGGGCAACCTCGCCAACGTCGGCCTGGGCCGCCTGCTCTCGGGATTCACCAAGATCCTCGCCGGGGCCGCCGAATACCTCGCCCCCGGTGGACATGTCGTGATCACCGCACGTCCGTGGCGTCAGCACGCCGAGCTGGTGCCGTTGCCCACCCACCTCTACACCTGCGGCGAGCTGGCCGGGCTCATGCCGGTGGAGCGGTGCGTAGCCCTGCTGGGTCGCCTCACCGAGGGCGAACTGGTGGCCCGGTCGAGCTTCTTCCAGCGCGACTTCGTGGTCAAACAGCGAGCTTCCGGGCTGCCGGTGCACCTCATTGCGCACGAGGACGTCGTGATTCTGCGCAAGCCCGAGGCCGCCGAGGCGACCGAACGCCGCCGTGCGGCAGGGCGATTCCCCTTCGGCACCTCGGCGACGCTGCCGAGCACCGGTGCCAGCGGCCTGGGATCGGTGGCCGCGTGAATCCCGAACAGGGGTGGCTGGGCCGGGCGCTTCTCGCGCCCGGCCGGGCCTTGACCGGTCTGGTCCACGTGATCGAACACCTACTCGTCTCGGCGGACGGGCTCGTCGGGGTCGCCGCCGTGCTCGGCGTGCTCGCCGCAGTGCGGGTTGTGGCCCGGTGGCGTCGGCGCCGGCTGAGTGCACGTGCTCGCCAGATCACCGTGCTCACTCCCCCCGAGGTCGATGCCAAAGGCGCACTCAGCTTCTGGGCGCACCTCATCGGACAGTTGCGGCCCGCCTGGGCGCGCGTGGTGTTGGGGCAGCCGCATCTCGGGTTCGAGTACGCCGTCACCCCCGAGGAGGGAGCCGCGATCCGGCTGTGGGTGCCCGGCACGATCCCACCCGGTCTCATCGAACGCGCCATCGCCTCGGCCTGGCCCGGGGCGCACACCAACACCGTCGAACCCGCCCGGCCCCCACTCCCCGCCCCGGTGAAGGGCGTGGGCAGGGTCGTGGCCGGGGGCGAGTTGCGCCTGGGCCGCCGCGAGGGGTTGCCGTTGAGCACCGACCACTCCGGTGATCTTGTGCGCAACCTGATCACCGCCGCCGACGACCTCGCCCCCGGACAGGCCACCTGCGTGCAGATCCTCGCCCGCCCGGTCACCGGCCGCCGCGTCGCGCGAGCCACCCGCGCCGCGGCGAGCACCGGTACCCCGGCGGGCGTGGTGACCGGGCTCCTGCGCGAGGCGCTGACTCTGCTCACCCCCGGCACAGCCAGCCCTGCCGCCTCCCGCCCCGCCGGTGGTGTGGGAGGCGGCAAGAGCACCGACCGCCAGACCTCTCTCGAATACAGTGCCGCCGCCCGCGCGGCAGCGGCGAAAGCCCGAGGGGCGCATTGGGAGACGGTGGTGCGCTGCGCCGCCTCGATCCCGGTCTCCACCGATCCCGACGACACCGACCCGAAAGCGCAAGCGCAAGCGGTGGCACGCGGTCGCGCCGACGCACTCGCCACGGTGTTCGGGGCGTGCACCGATCACAACTACTACCGGCGACGTCGCCGCCTCTTCCGCCTCGAGCGGTTGATCCGACAGCGCCACCTCGGACGGGGGGATGTGTTGTCGGTGCCCGAGCTGGCCACGATCGCGCATCTACCCACCGAGGACGGACTACCCGGCCTGCAACGCGCCGGGGCCCGCGCACTGTCTCCCGCCCCGGAGATCCCTGTCGGCGGAGAACACACGAAGCCGTTGGGGATGGCCGACACCGGGACTCGTCGCCCTGTCGCGGTCAAGATCTCCGACGCCCGCCATCACCTGCACATCCTCGGCCCCACCGGTGTCGGGAAGTCCACCCTGCTGGCCCGCACGATCCTCGATGACGCCGAGGCCGAGCGCGGGGTGATCGTCATCGACCCCAAAGGCGACCTCGTCACCGACGTCCTGGCCCGGCTGCCCTCGCGCATGGGCGATCGGGTCGTCCTCTTCGATGCCGACTCGGGCGCGCCGCCGCCGTGTGTGAATCCCTTGGATATCGGTCGGATCGGTCGCGCGGGAATGGATCTGGCCGTCGACAACCTCGTGACGGTGTTCCACCGGATCTTTCACCAGTGGTGGGGCCCACGCACCGACGACATCATGCGCGCCAGCCTGCTCACCCTCTGCGCACAACCCGGCACCGCCACTTTGGCCGACCTACCCCGCCTACTCACCGAGCCCGCCTTCCGCGCCCGCGTCACCCGCACCACCAAAGACCCGGTCCTGCGCGGATTCTGGGACAGCTACGAGACGCTGTCCGACACCGGCCGAGCCCAACTCACCGGCCCTTTGCTGAACAAGCTGCGCGCCTTCCTGTTGAGGCCGTTCGTGCGAGCGGCGATCGCGGGCGGACCTTCCACGGTCGAGTTCGCCGACATCCTCGACAACGGCGGCATCTGCCTGGCCCGGCTGCCGAAAGGCTCTCTCGGAGAGGAAACCTCACGGCTGGTCGGGTCACTGCTGGTAGCGCGCACGTGGCAGGCGGTGACCGCGCGGGCCCGGGTGCCTGCCGCCGACCGGCCCGACGCGGCTCTGGTGCTCGACGAAGCCCAGAACTTCCTCAACCTGTCCACCCCGATCGAGGACATGCTCGCCGAAGCCCGAGGACTACGACTGTCGCTGCTGCTGGCGCACCAGAACCTCGGCCAGCTCTCACGCGAGTTGCGTGACGGCATCTCCGCGAATGCCCGCAACAAGATCGTCTTCGCCGTCAGCCCCGATGACGCCCGCGACCTGGCCCGCCACACCGACCCGTGGTTGTCCGAGCACGACCTGTCCCACCTCGACGCCTTCCACGCCGCCGCCCGGCTGCTGGTCGACGGCCGCAACGCACGCCCCTTCACCCTCACCACCCGGCCCCTGGACCCGCCGATCCCCGGCCGTGCCCGCGAGATCGCCTCCGCCGCCCAGGCCCGCCTCACCGCGCAACCCCCCAACTCCCCACGGCCCTAACCCCCGCTACGCCCGAGAAAGGCTCCCGTACCGATGATTTCCCGTCCAGACAGGCAAGCCGAGACCCGTGCCCCGCGACCGGCCTGGTCACCTACCACCAGCCCGGAGAACAGTTCGGTGGTGCGTGCGTTGACCGGGCGCGACCGCTGGATTCTGCGCATGGTCTACGAGCACCGGGTCCTGACCACCGACCAGCTCGCCGAGCTGGCGTTCCCGACCGCCAAGATCGCCCGCCGTCGCCTGGCGATCCTGCACACCTACCGGGTCCTGGACCGGTTCCGGCCCATGCGAACTCGTGGCACCGCCCCCTACCACTGGACCCTCGCCCCGGCCGGAGCAGCGATCCTCGCAGCCGAAGCAGGCGTGAGCGTGCGCGAACTCGGCTACAACCACCAAACCACGCTCTCGGTCGCCCACAGCCTGCACCTGACCCACACCCTCGGCGTCGCCGAATGGTTCACCGCCCTGGTCACCGGCCCCCACGGCGGACAGGTCTCGCGGTGGTGGTCCCAGACCCGCTGCCAACGGCTCTGGGGCGACCTCGCCCGCCCCGACGCCCACGGCCGCTATACCCGCGGCGAGGACCCGTTCGACTTCTTCCTCGAATACGACCTCGGCACCACCTCCCTGCCCCGAGTCGCAGCCAAGCTGCACGGATTCGCCGAGCTTGCCCGAACCACCGGAGCCATCGTCCCGGTCCTGTTCTGGGTGCCGACCACCATGCGAGAGGCCAACGCCCGTATAGCTCTGCGGCGGACCTGGGAGCGGTTGCCCGACCCCGAGGCAGTGCCGGTCGCCACCGCCGCCGCCGAGTTCCTCGGCTCGATCCCCGGGACCAGTCCGGCCGATCAGGTGTGGCTGCCGCTGCACACCGACTCCGGCCGTAGGCACCTGCACGAACTCGGCACGGTCTGGCCACGACGAACCGCACCAGAAGACGGCATCGACCCGGAGGCGACCTGGGCACCGCTGAGCGGAACCGTCGCTCTGGCCCCACCGCCACCGAGCCCCCCGGCCTCCGAGTTCTGGTGAGGTAGCGATGCTGGTCAAGGCACTCGGAGCGGGATTCGGGGCGTTCGTGTTCCTCACGGTCGTCATCGCGACCGTGGTCAGCGCCGTCGTCGTCTTCGACCATGCGTTCACTGCGCCCACCCCAGGGACCTCGACCGGCACCGGCTCGTCGCCGAGTACCGAGGCGCAACAAGACATCCCGACCGAGATGCTCGTCCTCTATCAGGCCGCTGCCGGGGACTGCCCTGGCCTGGACTGGAGCGTGCTCGCCGCGATCGGCAAGATCGAGACCGACCACGGCCGCTCCACGCTGCCGGGAGTGTCCTCGGGCGCGAACACCTCCGGGGCGGGCGGTCCGATGCAGTTCCTCGCCTCGACCTTCGACTCCGTGATCGCCCGGCATCCGTTGCCCGCTGGGGGTGCGAGCCCGCCCTCGCGCTACAACCCCTCCGACGCGATCCACGCTGCCGCGTTCTACCTGTGCGACTCCGGCGCGCCCGACAACCTGTACAGCGCGATCTTCGCCTACAACCACGCCGCCTGGTACGTCGACCAGGTCCTCGACCAGGCCGCCCGCTACCGCGCCACCGACACCTCCGGCGGGGACTGCCAGACCACCTCTCCACCGAACCCGACTGCCGCGCAGGTGATCTCCTTCGCCTGCGCCCAGCTCGGCCTGCCATATGTGTGGGGCGGCAACGGGCCCGACGTGAATGGCGGTTGGGACTGTTCCGGGCTCACCCAGGCCGCCTACCGCGCCGCCGGGATCTCGATCCCGCGCGCCACCTACGACCAGGTCCACACCGGCACACCAGTGTCCGAGGACAAGCTCTCCCCCGGAGACCTGCTGTTCTACAGCACCTCGGGGGACGTCCATCACGTCGGCATCTATCTCGGCGGCGGCCAGATGGTGCACGCACCCACCTTCAACGAGCCGGTCCAGGTCTCGCCCTACCGCTGGTCCGGCGACGACTACTACACCGCCACCCGACCCGCACCCACCCACCACGACGACTCCCGCGCAACCTCCTGATCACCCTGCACGGACGGAGAAACCCATGCACCACAACCTCAACCACCCCCGCCGCGCCGCACACCTGGCACTGTGCGCGGCCGTCGCCGCGACCACCGTGGCGGCCGGTGTCGCCGCCGCAGAACCCACACCGGGCCGCACCGGGGCGCAGTGCCCGCGCTGGACCGCGCTGCTGGTTCCGGGCAGCTACGAGACAACCCCCACCGCCACCGGGCAGCCCATGCCCGAGATCCTCACCCAGCTCGGGCATTCACTGACTGCCCGCTACGGCAGCGATATCGAGGTCCACACGCTCGCCACGGCCACGAGCGGTGCCGGTTCCGTGAGCGGAGCAGAACTCACCGCGGCGGTCTCGGGGCTGTGCTCGGACACGCGAGTCGTTGTGGCCGGCTACGGCCAGGGCGCCGAGGTCACCGGCGACCTCGCCACCAGCATCGGCAACAGCATGGGCCCGATCCCGGCCGCCCGAGTCGTGGCTGTCGCACTCGTCTCCGACCCGCGCCGCGACCCCGCGACCACCCAGCTCGGCACCCAGGTCTCCGGACAAGGCGTCACCGGCCCGCGTACACAGGGCTTCGGCGAGCTGACCGAGCGGGTCCGCACGCTCTGCCTCGAAGGCGACAGCTACTGCTCGACCACCGCCGAGTCCTCGCCGGTCCTCGCCGCGCTGAGCCGCGCACTCGCCACCGCCACCTCGACCACCTCCACCCCGGCCCCAACCGCCGCCGAATCCCCCACGACCACAGCGAAGCTCACCACCACCACGAGTGCGCCGACCACGACTACCGGCACGGCCTCGACCGGGCAGCTCAGCGCGTCACAGGTTCTCGCCCAGGTGGTCACCGTCCTCAACGGGCTCGCGAGCTTCACCGCGAACGTGCCCGCGATCGTCGCCGACCTCGCTCAGCTGCCGGGCCTGCTCGCCGCCGGGGACGTGCGTGGCCTGCACCGTGTCTCGGGCGATCTGAACAACCAGTTCAACCCACTGGTCGCGTTGGCCGACGGACTCGATCTGCGTCTGGTGGCTCGTGCGTTGACGTTGGCAGCGCCGCTGGACACCACCGGGGTCGCCACGATCGCCGCCGAGATCGTCGGTGTCCTGGCAGGACTCGACATCTCCCGCATCGCCACCGACATCGGCCAAGCCCAAGAGATCGCCTGGACCGCCGCCGAAAACCTCGTCAAAGGCGACCCGGTCGCCGCCTTCCTGGCACTGACCGGGCTAGCGCCGATCGCGGCCGATCTTCTCTCGGCCACCGCCAGCGCGTTCACCGGCACCCAGTTCCCCGCACTCACCCAGACCTACAACACCGCCACCACCAGCGGGGCGGGCACCGCAACCGGCACCGGCGGTACCGGCCCCCAGAACGGCGACACGGCCGTGTTCGACGCCACCGGCTACAACACCGCCGCGCCGGTGCTGACCGACTGGATCGTCGCGGCTATCGACCGCACGAAATAGCCACCGCCACACAGCGCGCAGCGAAACGGCCGGTGGTGCCGAGCGAATTGCTCGGCACCACCGGCCGTTTCAGTCGGTAGGCGAGTCAGGAGATCAGGGGCGGCACTGCGGGCGGTGTGAACGCGCCCGGGGCCCCGGTCGAACGGAACCGCCACAACGGCAACACGTTCCGCATCGCGTCGGCCACCGGGGCCGGGGTCTTATCGACAACCGCCCGTGCGGCGGTGTCGGCATCGGCGAAGGTGTTGCCGAGAAGCGGCCCCGTCATGATCCGCATCGAACCGGTGAACGGGAAGAACTCGCCCTCGGTCCGGTGGAGCCGGTAGCGCAGAACCACCGGCACCCACGGCACCAGAGCAGGCTTCACCGGCATGCTGAGCTCACGCACGGCCTCGGCCGCGATGTCGAGCCACAGTGCAAGGCTGTCGGGGGCTTGTGTGGAGGTGGCGAACACCTTGTGCAGGGCAGAGGCCAGGATGGCCGGGGTGGGAGTGCTGTACATGGTCGAGCACCTTTCTCAAGGGATACATTGAGAGGCGCGGTGTCGGACTCCCCGGAGATAGTCGCTCCGGGGATTCCGGCATCGCCCCGTTTGTCAGGACGCGAGGGCGAATTTCTTAGGGGCCGTGCCGGTTTGGACAGCGGTCCCATCCTTGGTCAGCTTGACCAGGGCGTTGTGGACCGCGCCGCTAGACCGGTCGAGGGCCTTGCCGATCTGGTGTGGGGTGAACTCCTTTCCCGGGTTGTCGTGCAGGTAGTCCTCGACCTGCCCGCGCAGCGCACCGGCGGGCAACCGATCCACTGTCGACTCCGCGTTGGCCGCTGCCGCGTTGTCGGCCGGGGCCGGTTCGGCGGGTTCGTCGCCCGTGGGGACAGCTGCCGCCGTCTCCGGCGCGCTGTCGGGTGCGGGGTCAGCCGGTGCCGCGTCATCGGCGGAGCCCGCCGGTTCCGGGGCGGCGGATGCGGGCGAAACAAGTTCCGGCGAAACAGGTTCCGGTGCGGCGGGTTCGGCCGGAGCGGATTCCGGTTCGGCCGGAGCGGGTTCCGGGGTGGCCGGTTCCGGGGCAGCCGATTCCGGTTCGGCGGGTGTGGTCGGTTCCCCGGCGGTGGGTGCGGGCGCGGCCGTTCCGGCGGTCCAGGTTTTCGGGGCGCGCGGTGATGCGGGGTCGGTGGCCGACCGTGCGGCCCCGGCGGTTTCCCAGTTCGTCAGCAACCGCCGGGCGGTGGATACCCCGATGCCCGCAGCGTCGGCCAGCGCGGCGGTGGTGCTGCCGGGGTGGTTGCCCAGCGCGGCCCACAACGCCCGCGCACCGCCCCCGCCCAGCACGGGCACCACTGCCGTCGGCGAACCGGTTTCGGGGGCAGGCGTGGCGGTTTCTGCGGTGGGCGCGGCCGGTACCGGGGGCGCGCTGGTGGTGTTCTTCTTTTTGGACATGACAGGTCCCTCCATGAATAGGTTCGGATGAATTCGGGTGACGTCCCGGTCGGGACGGAAACCACACCGATCGGGGCGAATTCCCCGGGTGGTCGGTGCCGTTACCGGTTCCATGGACGCTCGATACGGTGTGCGATGTCAAGCGGAACGTGAAAACAAATTCCGGCCCCGAATTCCTCTCTTCCATTCCGGAATGCCAACGACACGAGAGGAATTCGACTCGGGGAAAATTCTTGCGCCAGTGCGAGGTCGACTCGCGCCGGCGGCCTCACCGCGGGCCGGTAGGCGGACCGAGCACGAGGCCGGTCGGGGGTCGTGCCCACTACGAGTCGGCCTCGGCGGGCTGGGTGTCGGCGGCGGCGGCCGACTGTGCGTCGAGGGCCTCGCGCAACCGTCGTCCGCCGCCGGTCAGCTCGTAGTGCACGACATAGTCGAGTTCCCAGCTCTCGGCGCACTCGACGCAGATGGTGCAGCCGTGGTTACAGCGGTGAGGGTTGCCCACCAACAGGATCCGGCCGGGAGGGTCGTCGGCGCGGCGCAGCCTCACCACCACGTAGGCGTTGCCGCTGAGTTTGGCCTCGGGTTTGATCATGCCGTCCTCGTCGTGGCTCTTGGTGTTCTTCATCTGGGGCATGAATGTCTCCTGTTCGCGGTTCGAGATCGGGTTCGGTTGTGTCGCTGGCGGGTTCATTGGGACAGGTGCTCGTGCAGGGGGCCGGTGGTGCGGTCGAGCCACACGCTCACCGCGTGCCCGTGCCCGCCCTGGCGCATCCGGTCGGCGGCACCGGTGGCGTAGGCGGCGATGTCGTCGGGGTGCACGAGGTGAATTCGTGGGGCGGCGTAGCCGCCCGTGCCGCCGGTCACGTGCGCCACGGTGTACATGCCGCGTTCGTCGTGGGGGCCGGGCGCGTAGATGGCGAACTGGTCGCCGGTGATGGCGTTGGCGATGACGTAGATCGAGTCGAGGGCGACCGTGGTGGGGATCGGGGCGGCCTTGCTGGCGGGCCCGGTGGTGTCAGGTCGTCGCAGTGTCATCAGATCCTCTTTCGTTGTTGCCCGCGCGGTGCGGGGTTGTTGGGGCGAAACGGTGGGGCCGGGCCGTAGCCGGTGTGGCCCCGGTTCGGTGCCCCGGGCGCGGTATGCGCGCCCGGGGCACCGGGCTAGGCGGCGCGTACGGCGGCGGTCACGGCGCGGGCGATATCGGAGACAGTGGCGGCCGGGTCGGTGAGCAGGTGCGGGTTCGAGTTCTCCATCGGGCGTGATCGGCCGTCCGCCGGGGCAAGCCACAGCACCGCGCACCCGGTGGCGCGGAGCGCGTCGAGGCGTTTCTGGGCGCGGTTGCGGTTGCCGCCGCTGTATCGGCCGTCGGAGATGATCACCAGCAGCCGGGTCGCGCCGGGGCGGGCGAGGCCGAGGGCACCGTCGAGGGCCTCGATGGCGGTGTCGATGGCGTGATCACCGTCCGGGCAGTCGAAGTCGGTCACCCGGCCCGGGGCGATGTCGGGGTAGGTGATCGGGGCGACCGAGTTGCCGAATGTCACGGTCGCGGTGGTGGCGGGCATCGTGGCCAGCTCGGCGGCGCGGGCGATGATCCACGCAGCCGAGGCCACCGGGGCGGCGAACTTGCCCATCGAGCCGGACACGTCACACGCGATACCGACTCGCAGCGGCGGTTGTGGGGTGATTTTGCGGGTGGTGCGGGTGAACGGTTCGGCCGTGGGGATGGCCCCGGCGGCCAGCTGAGCGTGGCGGGCCAGCACGCCGCGCATCCGCACCCGGCCCGGCGGCAGCGCCGACGTCGTTCGCACGGCGGCCCGTTCGCGGGCGGCGGCGGTGTTGAGGGCCCGGGCCAGCACGCGGGCGGCGGACTGTTCGTCCTGGCGTGGCGCGCGAGGTGTGCGGATGCTTCTCGTCGTGCCCGGCCCCGAGCCGGAGCTGGTGCCGTCGCCGAACACCTTGCGCGCCTGATCGGCGGCTCGCTTGTCGGAACGATCGGCGGCGATGCGGGCTCGGGTGGCGTCCTCGGCCGGGTCGGGGTCGACCGGGGCTGCCAGTACCGAGCGGGTGATGTTGGCGATTGTGTCAGCGATCGCGCCCGACAGCGACGAGTTCGGCACGGGCTCGGCGTGAGGGTCTCTGCCGACGATGTCGAGCCAACGCTGCCCGAGCTCGAGCATGGCGGCGGCGTTGTCATCGGAGACCGTGTGTGCCTCTTGCCAGATCGCGCGCAGCTTGGCGAGGGTGCCGGTGCCGAGGATGGACTCGATCTCTTTTGCGGCGGGCGCGCATTCGGTTGCCTCGAGGACACCGCCGTCGACTCGCCCCAGGATGAGGGCGGCGTTGTGGGCGGCGGCGAACGGAGTGGGCGGGATCTGCCCGGCGGCCGTTGCGCCTCCGTTGTCGCCGATCATGATCTCGGTCGCGCTGGCGCGCAACCAATGCCGGTCGTCGGGGCGGCGGCGGACCTGGGCGGCCTCGATCCGGGACTCCTCGAGCAATATGGCGGCCTCGACAACGTCGGGGTTTGCCACCGGCGGTGGTTCCCATGCCGAGTGCTTGGCGTGGGCGCACTCGTGCACGAACGCCCCCCACACTGCCGCGTAGCGGGAGCGGTCGCGGTTGCGGTCCGGCCGCGCGGCCCCCGGGTGGATCGGCAGGCGGGCACCGTCTATCTCGATGGCGGCACGGTGGGGCATGAATACGGCCGGGTGGCCGTGAGCCGCGCCGGGCGCGATCGTGACGACCAGGTCGTCACGGTCTGCGATCGGCGGGGCCTGCGCAGTCAGCGCGGCGGAAAGGGTGTCCCAGCCATCAGCGGTGGCGGTGGCGGTGGCGGTGGCGGTGGCGGTGGCGGGGTCGGTGATCAGGTGTCCGGTCATGGCGCGGGTGCCTTTCGTGGCGGGCGGTGGTCAGATGCCGGGGCCGAGGGGCGGCCGGTCAGTACGTGTCGGGGTTCGCGTGCAGGGCAGAGAATTCGGCCTCGTCACCGATCGCGCGCCGGGCGAGCGGCGCGAGGGCGGTGACCCGGGCGATGGCTATCGCGACCCGTTCACCGTGGGGCGGGTCCAGCAGCTGGAGTCCGGCGGCGAGGTTGTGCCGTGTCTGTTCTGTCCGCCGGGCCAGCACGGCGAGCTCGTCGCGCAGATCGCGGACGGCGGCGATGTAGTCGTGGATCGCGATGGCCTCGGTGAGTGTGCGTTCGGTCATGTCGGAGTCCCTTCTCGAAATCGGTAGCTGCGGTAGCGGATTGAGCCGGTCGCGGGGCTCAGATACGGGGGCCCAGGGCCAGCGGGGCGTACTTGCTGCCGAACACGGCCCGCACGACATCGGCCACCACAGGTCGGTCGTCCTCGGGCGCGGCCCCGATCAGATTGGCGGCGGCGGTGGGGGTGTCGGTAGCGGCGGCGATCTTGGAAAACGCCAGCAACTCGCGCAGCTGGGGAGCCCACGCAACCTCGCCCTTTCCCGTCGGGTGGCCAGATTGCGCGCCACCTGCACCGCTTTCGGGTCGACCCCGAGCTGTTTGGCGAGGTCGTAGTCGCTGCCCACCTGCACCTGGAACGCGAACCGGGACGACAACGCGTCCGACAGGATGGCACCGTGCACCCCGGGGTTGTGCCCGGCCACCACGAAGAACCCCGGCTCAGCTTTCACGACCTCGCCGCCGTGGGCTTTGATGACGATCTCGCGGCGGCCGTCCATCGCCGGGTACACCACCGACAGCACGGTCGGCGGGATGAGAGTCGCGTCGTCGATGAACAGCACCCGGCCCTCGCGCATCGCCCGGACCAATGGCCCGTGCACGAAAACGAAAGTGCCGTCCGGGTTTTGGGTGTACTCGCCCACGAAATCGGCGACCGTGGTGTCCCCGTCGCCCTGCACGGTCAACAGGTCCCCGTAGGCGGCCTCGATGAGCGAGGTCTTGCCGGTTCCGGGCGGCCCGTACAGCAGCACCGGAACCTCGGCGGTGCGCATTGTTTGCAACACGTCAACATCGGCGCGCCCGGCGAGCTGGCGCAGGTGGTAGTCCTGCCCGTTCGGCCGGGCCACCGTGTTGCCCGTACGCGCCGGGGCGGCAGGCGTGGCCGGGGTGGCGTTCTTTTTGGTCCGGGGGCGGCGGGCCGGTTTCGGCTTGCTGGCGGCCGGGGTGGCAGGCGCGGCGGCGGCCGGGGCGGCGGCGGTGGCGGTGGTGGCGGTGGCGCGGTAGCGGCGGGGGGTGGCCGAGGTGCATTCGGCGTGCCCGGCGGCGACCAACGCCCCGAGGGCGTTGCCGACCGCGCCGGAGGACCGGTTGAGCCCGTTGGCGATTTCGCGGGGGGACTGTTCGCGGGCCGGGTCGGCGGCCAGCGTCTCGGCGACCATGCGCCGCAATTCCCCGTTCGGCAAGCGACCGGCGGCCGGGGTGGCGGTGGCGGGTGTGGTGGGCATTGCAACTCCTGAAAATTCAGTTCCGAATTCATGCGCCGTTTCCGGCACAGGTGCGGCGGGGCCGCCATTCGGATTTCTGCGAATTTCCCGGCGAATTCCGGGAACGGTTCGACGCTAGCTCGACCTCGAACGAGCTCACAACCCCAAAAGTGCGCGAATTTCCCGGAATTGTTCCGGACAACGGCGAGTCGCGCAGTGCAATACGAAAATGAAACGCGCACGGCAATACTCACACACGACGACGGACGACCGGCCAAATGAATGGAAAAGCAATCAAGAAATTAAAGAAGAACGAGGAAGGAAGGGGAACAAGACGAAAGAGAACAGCAGGAGGCGGACACGGGCTGGACACCGGAGACGAGCACGGGCGGACCGGCTACGCATGTCTATATAGCTTTGTATATAGACAATCCTGGATGACATCCGCGCGGATACATGCCCGTCTACCTGCGAATATACCGGCTACCGGTGGGGATATTTGACCGCCCCACGTAGTTCCGCACGTATTTCCCCATGTATTTCCCCACGTATCGTCCGCATGAACTCGCAGAGAGATTTCGGGAGCAAATTTCCGGAGATTTCAACGCGATTCGACTTGCGGGAGAACTCTCCGCAGTGAAAAATCCGACCATTTCAGCAATTCTGAAGGAATTGCAAAATCTCCATGGTCCCCGCTTGCCACCATTTCGTAATAACGGGAAATATGGTCGACACGTTAATCGATAAACCGCGAATCGGAAACATCCGGGCTACGTTTTATCTATTTCGTGGTGTGGCCGAGACGTTCGAGGAGCTGCCGGGTTTCGCGACTCGGAGTTTGACCGATTTCGGCGAGTGTGCGGGTCAGGAGTGTGTAGGTGCGGATGAGTGCGGCGTTTTCGCCGAGGCGTGCGTGGAGACGGAGAATGTCTTGCCAGACCGATTCGTTGTAGGGGTCGTTCTCGACGGTTGTCTCGAGCAGTCCCAGGGTGGCGCGGGGGTCGTTTTCGGTGTTGCGGGTGGCCAGCCAGCTCAAGGCATTGAGGGAGGTGCGGCGGGCTGATTCGCGGAGCGCTTCGACCCAGGTGTCGGTGAGGTCGCTGGCCAGTTCGCTGGTGGCCAGATCCGCGATACGGCGGGCGGCAGCGGCCTGCTCGGCGTCGCTGCTCGCGCGGCGATGCGCGGCGACGGCGCTGGTGAAGTCCCAATAGTCGACTCCGAGCAGCGGGCCCGCCAGGCGGAACTGGAGCCGGTCGTCGGACAGCACGCTGGTGATCTGACCACCGGTGGCGGTAGTGATCGCGGCGCGTAAACGGCTCAACGTGTTGGCGAGAGCACTACCGCCCCGATCCCTGGGCCGCTGGCTCCACAACAGCTCGATCAATTGCTCTCGCGACAACCCCTCGGGATGCAGGGCGAGCACGGTCAGCAGCTCGCGGATACGCGGCTGCAACTGCGAGGTGATCTCCACGCTGTCCGCGGTTCCGGGTGCACGCCAGAAGATCCGGGTCGGTCCGAACACTCGTAACGTCAGCGCAGGCCCGGCCTGGTCCGGCGTCGGGACCGGTGCGGAGTCCGCGATCTCGGTCTCGGGGTGAGGGCCGGGCTCGGGCGCCGCGGCGAGGTCGACCGTTCCCGGTTGGCCGGCGTCCTCGGCCTCGACGACGAGCACAGACTCGGGAACCGGTGCAGGCGTGCCAATTTCGGCGGGTTCCACGACCACTGGCTCCGGCACGCGAGGGCGTGGTGCGGGCACAGGCGCGGAGTCGACGCGGTAGATCCTCGGCCCACTGTCGTCGCGGCGACTCGGGCGTTGCTGGCGGGCAGCGTGGGATGTGTGCAGCTGGGCGAGGCATTCGCGGCGGCCCTCGGCACGGAGCTGGAGTTCGACGGCGGTGGTGATGAGCCGGGCGGGCGGGATCAGGTGCCGCCGTGCGCGGCGGCCCGCCAGTAGCGCCTGGGCACCGGCGGGGGTGGCGGGCAGGGTGCCCAGTACCGGGAGCCCGATCGCGGCGGCGTAATCGCGGCTGGCACCGATCAGCACGATGCCGCGAGGGCGTCTGCGGCGGGTGAGCGCAAGGATTCGCCGCGCGGCCAGCTCGGGGTCACTGTGCTCGGCGCGCACCACGACCAGGCACGCATCGGCGGCGGCGATGACCGGATGCGGGGGCGAATCAGGCTCGGGCACACCGCAATCGGCGAACACGGTCGCACCGAGCGTCCGCCAGCTGGCGTGTGGCTCGGTGAGCAGTTCGGCGGCCAGGACGGCTCGAGCGGGGTCGTGGTCCGGTGGCGCGGCCAGCAGAGCTTCCCCGCCGGGCAGGAACTGTACATGCTGTGCCAGCAGATCCGGGGTGACTGGCTCGCCGGGGGTGGTCCTGCGGGCGAGGCTCGCCAGCCCGAGATGCGGGTCCGCGCCGACCATTTCGGCGAGCTGACCGCCTGCGGGGTCGGCTTCCACGATCAGAGCGGTTTCCGGGCCGCGCCAGGCGTGGGCGAGGGCGACGGTGGTCGTGGTGGTTCCGGCGCGAGGGCTCAGTCCGGCGACGGCGATCAGTAACGGCCTTTGACCTGTACTCATGCCCTATCCCTGGTTCTGGAAGTTGGAGATCAGCAGCGCGGTGCCGGTGTCGGCGGGGCGGGTGTTGATCAGTTGGAGGTAGTCGATGCGTGTGCGGTCCGGGTGCATTTCGGCGATGTGGACGTTCGCTGTACTCGGGGTGATCGGGGTGATCGCCACGCAGTGCCGGGTGCCCGGCGGGATGGTCGCGATGCCCGCGGCGAGGGCGTCGGCGGTGATCCCGGTCTCGGGCGCGAGTAGCCCCGTCGCCTTCCCGGCGTCGCGGTCGAGGTAGTAGGCGGCCTCGAACGAGGCGATCAGCCCGGCCAGGGTGGCGGGGTCACCCGCACGGTCGGTGACCACCGTGCCGGTGAGCGCCGCGCACGGGCCCTGCGGCGTGGTGCTCGGACTCGGCGGTACTGCCGTGGCGTGCACCTGCTCGCCCGTCGTGGCGGTGTCGGTAACTGCTCCTGCGGCGATACCGGCCAGCAGGGCGATGATGGCCGCCAGGGCGGCCCAGGCTCCCCGTGGCAGGCGGTCCCCGATGCCGACCCACCATCCGGAAAACCAGCCGATGTCGGCCGTGTCGGGAGTGTCGCGTAGCGGAACGAGCCAGAACTCCTCGCGCGCGGGTGGCTCGTCGGGCTCGTCGACGCCGAAGCTGGCGTCGGCAACGACGCCCGGGTCCGCAGGGGACGGGGGCAGATCGACCCACGCTTCGGCGTCGTCGTCATCGGATGGACTGCGGGGATACCTCGCCATTCATCTCGCCTCGCCTCGGATCGGAGTGTCTCCGGACCTGCCCGCACCCCGAGGTGGGGAAGTGGGATCGCGGGGTGCGGGCAAGGGTTCCCCCGGAGGGGTCAGGGGTGGCTCGTGCGGTCGGCGTCCTCGGGTCCGGACGACGCCGGATCGCTGGCGATGTCGTGGGTGAGCCGGGCCAGCACATCGGGGATGGCCCAGTGCGCGGTGCTGTGGTGATCACCGTCGTACTCACGCCAATCGACACGGGTGCCGCGCTGCCGGTAGGCGATCAGGGCACGTCGACCCGCGCGCACCGGCACGATCGGATCGAGCGCACCGTGGTACAGGTGCAGCGGCACAACCGTTTTCACGTGCGCGAGGGTCTCGAGCGCGAGCACCCGACGCCACCACTGGTTGTTCCACGGGTCGGGCTCACGGCACCAGTGCGCCAACGGTTCAGGGAACCGTTGCAGCAACTCGGCAACCGTGAGGTGTCCGGCCTCGGCGGCAGCGACGAGCCCGTCCTCGTTCAGCACCTGACGCAACGGGAGATGGTCGTAGGCACGGGCGAGCCCGACCAGCCCGGCGAACGCCAGGCCAGCACCGTTGCCCCGGCCGAGCAGGGCAGCCAGCACCGCCAGGTCGGAGGCAACCGCTCCAGCAGCGACACCGCGCAGGTCGACCTCGGCGGCATACCAGGGTTGCAGCTCGCCCGCTACTGCCGCGATCCGGCCGCCGTCGGCGTATCCCCAGGCCACCACGGGCGCGATCGGCACATCGAGGTGCGAGCCTCGGTAGAGCGCACGAGCGAGATCGAGCATCGGCTTGGCACCGGCCGCGCGAGCGGCCAGGAAGGTGTGCGGACCGGTACCCGCGCCGAGGCCCTGCCCGTCGGGAATGGCAACGACCCAGCCCCGCGCGAGAGCGGCCTCGATGCCGACGATGTCGTACTCGGCTCCGGTAGCGAGCAGCTGCGAGGGCGCGCACTGTCCACCGAGCCCGTGAAAAGGCGGGCAGTACAGCAGGATTGCCCCGGTTCCGGGATCGGGAACCTCGTCGGGGATCAGCACGATCGCCGAGGCCGCGATCGGCTGCGAACGCGAATCGGTAGACACGTAGACGATCTGCCACGCTCCGGCCGCGCCCGTCAACTGCGGGGCGAACACCGGCCGCGTGCGTACGACGTCTCCGGCGCGCACGTCTTCGAGCGGGATGGGTGCGGAGTAGAAGTCGCTGATGGTCATGATTGATTCCCGGCGAGGTCGTGGGCCAACGCGGTCATCCACGCGACCCCGCTGGCAAGTTCGCCTGCGACGGCGTAGCCGGTGTGGCGACCATGGATGTCGGCGTAGCGAAGCCACACGCCCGGATTCGTCAGGTCGGCGTTGTCACAGACGAACTGTCCCCACGCAGCCGAGAGCTGCCCCGCCAGTTTCGGCAACTGCCCGAACGGATCAGCGGCCACGACCCCGGTGATCTGCCCCCACCGGGCCGACGCAGCAGCGCTCTCCTGCGGGCTGACAGGCGGAGTACGGGGATCGGCGGCATCGGTGAGCCGATCAGCCAGACTCGCCGCGGGCACGTAATCGACGAGCCCGGGAGCGAGGCGGAAGTCACTGTTCACCACCGTGGTCCAGGCATCACCCAGCACGCCTGAGAGCAGCGCCTGGATCGAACTCAGGGCGGCCAGCGGGTCACGCAGATCCGCTTGGGCGGCGATCTCGGCGGCCATCCGCAACAGGGCGACGCGTTCGGGTGCCGCGCAACTCAAGTCGCCCTCGACACAAATCGAGGACACGCGACCGGTCAGCGCACCGTAGTCACCGCCCTCACCGCGGGCGATGCCGCTCCCGGACACGGGCGCGGTGGTGATCGCCACGCCTGAGACGGCTGCCCCAGAGGTTCCCGGGGCGGGGTCGGGAGTGAGTTGGCCGGGGCGGCCGGGAATCACGGGCGAGTCCGGGGCCCGGTCGGGATCGGAGTACAGGGCGATCCCCGCCACCCGCTCGGGCGGGACGGGTCCTTCGCCCGCGCCGACGGCGCGGGCGAATTCCGAGACCACTTGCGCGCCTTGGGAATACCCGGCCACCGCCAAGGCGGTGGCCGGGCAGTCAGTGGCGATCCGGTCAGCGGTGGCGGTGAGCGCGGCCACCCCCTGCCCCATCGAGTCCGCGTAGGAGTCGCCGCCGCCACCTGTGCCTACCGCACCTCCGAACCCGGCCGGATACGGAATGTAGGTGCGCGCCACCAGGTCCGGCACAGCAGCGACCACCGGGCCGAGCAGATATCCGAGCATCCCGGTGTCGGCGGTCGGCGAGGCGCCCAGGGAGGACTCTCCTGTGCCTTGCACTCCGAGTAGATGCAAAGCCGGGCACCCGTTCATCGGCACTTCGGCCGCGCTCGGTGCCGACGCACTCATCACGCCACCAGTGCCAAGCGCCGCCGCCATCACAACTGCCGCGAGGACACGCGCATGGTTGCTGTTCGTTGTGCGGATCATGGCTGCCCAACCCCCACACCCGCACCGAACCCCGCACCCACCGTGCCACCAGCGACCGCACCGACCACCGCAGCGGCACCGCCCAGCAGAGCCGCTCCGGCGGCAGCGCCCGCCGCCGCACCGACAGCGGTCCCCGCCACCCCGGAAGTCACCGTCCCGAGGACCGGTACCGGTATCACCGTGCCGACCAGAGCACCGGCGATACCGCCGACGGTGCCGCCGACCAGACCCCCGACGACCGCGCCGAGGGCCGCGACCGGTGCTCCGGCAACGACCGCGCCACCGGCACCACCGAGGGCGGCCCCGCCCAAGGTGGCGCCGCTGACCCGATCGGACCGTCCGGCGGGGATGCCGACCGAATCGAGTGCGGTCGCGACTTGCGCCTCAGCGCCTGCCGCGGTGTCGTTGATGGCGTCGGCGCACTCTGGGGGTAGCCAGTCCGGGCGCGGTGCTTCCCACTGCCCGACCCGAATTGTGTTCTCCGGCGGCTCGATCGGCGCTACCGGTTCCACCGGTTCGGGCAGATGCAGATCCTCGATCGCGATCGGCTCCACAGGTTCCTCCACCAATGGTGCCGGGCGTGGCCCGGATCCGTTGCGGATCTCGGGGGCCTGCTCGTAGTACACCGGGGGCGGTGCGGGTTCGGGTTCCGGCGGCGGAGGTGGGGTGGAGGTGCCTGGCTGCGCGGGGCTGGTGACACCGGGCTGATCAGTGATCGCCGCTGGCGCACCGGTCGCGCTCGCGGTGGCCACCGACAACAACATCACGATAGGCACCACACCGGCGACAACCGTCGTGGCGCCGTGAGACAGAGTGGTGTGCACACGGTTTCGGCGCACATCGCCGATTCCACGGCACTGGACCAGACGTGAACGGGGAGATTTCCGTGATTTGGACATGCCGAATAAACCCTTCATCGGTCAGGGCGATAAATGAGAAAGAATGGTGAATACGCGGGAGCGGGTGCGTGCCCTCCCGACCCTCCCAGAGGCGAAAGCGCCTCTGGGAGGCCACTTCTCAGGTGTTCACGTCACACGAATATGAAGACTATCGACAGCGCCTGCCACACCACGTTCAAGGCGTTGGATGCCACGATCAGGCCATCGTTCAGGATTTGGAGGGGATCCACATTGTTTCCTTTCAATCGGTTCAGGATTACTGCTCCATCCAAACCGTGAAACCTCATGGAATACCAGGGTTTACGCTCACCTATTTTCCGGTAATGCTCAGATCGTTAAACCGCTATTCCCGGCATGTCCAGCGCTTTTGCTGAGGAATTGCCGCTGGGAACGTCAATGAAATTTTTTGCTGGATCTCCTGCACGGCACACTGATTCGTGGCGGGGCACGACCATGGATGGCTCGTCGGTGAGCTACCCCGTTTGGGGGCAACTCGCGGGCGAAGAACGCCGCGGCCCGCCGCAGGATCTCGTTCTCCTGCTCGAGCAGGCGGTTGCGCTTGCGCAGTTCCCGCAGCTCGGCGGACTCCTGATCAGTCACGCCGGGACGGACACCGTCCTCGATGTCGGCCTTCCCCAGCCAGTTGTGCAGTGTGGCCTCTTCAGATTCCGAAGCCCTTGGCGATCCGGGACAACGGTGCATCGCCCTTGCGGGCGACCGCCACGACGTCACGGCGGAATTCCGCGGGGTAGGGCTTGGGCATGCTCGATGATCCTTCCAGGTGAGGATCAATCCTCACCGGTCAGGAGTCAACCAAAGCCGGGGCAGACCGACCTTCACGCGCTTATAGCAGCGATTATGTGGGCGAGTGTTGCGCGTTCGTGCTCGGTCAGGTTCTTCAGTGGGCTGACGGACGTGAGAGCGTCGCCGAGTCGGTTGCGTACGCGAGCTCCTGCATCGGTCAACACGACGACTTTCCGCCTGCCGTCTGCCGGGTCTGCTTTCCGTTCGGCGTAGCCACGGTGTTCGAGTTGAGTCACGAGGAACGTGGCGTTGGAGGCGTTGCACCGCAGTGCGGCTGCAAGCTCGGACATCGTTAGGTCGGTGCGGCGTGGCTGAATGTTCCAGAGGGTGTGTGCTGTAACGAGCGTCAGACCCTCTTCTGCAACGAACGGTTCGAATTCTTCGCTGATCTGTAGTGCGAGTTCTTGGATTCGCAGCGTCGCGTCGAGGATGTCCACAACTCAAGAGTAGCATTCCTTCAAGTGTTGAAGTATATTTTGCTTCAACACTTGAAGGAGATTCGGATGATAGAACTAGAGCGCCTTGAAGGGCGAATCGTCGCTGTCACAGGGGCGACATCGGGGATCGGATACTTCGTTGCCGAAGGGCTTGCAGGCCTGGGTGCAGAGGTGATTGTTGTGGGGCGCTCCGAAGAGCGGGGTCGTATTGCCATTGATCATTTGCCCCACCCTGAACGACATCGCTTCCTGGCGATGGATCTGACCGACGTCGACTCCGTCCGTCGTGCGGGCGGAGAACTACGGGATACGCGCCACCTAGACGGTCTCGTAATGAATGCAGGCTTGATCGCCGCACCGAAGTCATACACGCAAGGCCCCTTCGGCGTCGAGGTCACCGTGGGTACAAACGTCCTCTCACATGTCGAACTACTGCGTCTCGCGCTTCCATCGCTAGAGCGAGCCCCACACGCCAGAGTGGTGAGTATAGGGAGCATGCTGACGCGCCGCATCCCGTTCGACCAGTCGAACTGGTTGGCTCAGCAGTACTACCGCCCACGAGTTGCGTACGCTATGTCGAAACACGCGACGGAGATTCTGGGGTTCGAACTTTCCCGGCAACTACGGGCCAAGGGTTCGTCAGTTGAGTCCATCGTCGCCCATCCGGGCGGAGCGATCGATGCACTTACCCCAGATCGGTCAGGAATTCACACTCGGCCAGGTGTACTCCGCCTAGCGGCACGGATGCTCACCCCCGTCGTTTCCTCGTTGGCCCAAGGCAAAGACTCGGCCGCTGAACCAGCAGTAGCGGCGATCGCCGCGAGCGACCTACCCAGCGAGGCATACATAGGTCCGCAACGGGTTGCTTCCGGCCCGGCCTCGATCGCCACACCCGTTTCCACGAGCCAAGATCCTGAGCTCGGCTCGTTGCTCTGGCATGAGGCTGAACGCATTCTCCAAGCGCCCATCCTCACTTAAGCAGCGGACTGTCTATGGGGCTGCGTACTTCCGTCGAAGTCGTCGTCCAGTTCAAAGACCGCCGCGCCGCTTGGTTGAGAATCGCCAGCCAGGCAGAGGGAGCCTTAGCGCGCATGTGCTCCGAAGCCGGGTGCGAATCTTGTGATCGTTGTAAACGCCGGCGAGACGTGGACGGCCGTTCGCGGAGGTGCGGTCATGGTTAGGCATATCCCAACCATGACTTCCGGTATCAGCTCTCCGGTTGATGACCAGTGGTTCGTCCGATTTCGCCCGCGCTTGCGTTCACCAAGACGCACTAGCTAGTGGAAACTCCACCACCACCGAGGGGCGGTGCCGTGTAGCACGTGCAACGCCCTCCCCTACCTCATCGTTGACCGCGTCGAAAAGGCTGGCGCACCGTGTGGTCTATGCTTCTGCGGTGAGGTTTCGGGGGCCGGAGTAAGGCTTGGGAATGGCGGTAACGAGCAGGACCGTCATGTCCTCGACCATCGGGGCGATGCTGAGCCGGTAGGAGACTAGTTCGCCGTTCGTGGGGTCGCGGACGTGGAGCAGGGCATCGCTGTCGCGGCCGTAGTTCACGTCGAGACTCGAGGCCCAGAGGCGACGAAATTCCCTATTCGGTCCGAGATGCCCTACAAGGTCGCGGGCTTGTTGAGAGTTTCGGTAGAGCCCGAGGATTGCTTTGTCGTAGGCGACATTCCATGCGGCCTCCTTCTCCCAGTCCACCCAGACTTCTTTCGCGATGGGGCTGAATATCCATGTCGCGATCGAGTAGGTCTTTTCGAGGCCGGGCATGATCGATAGAAAGAGGTCGTTACAGGCCAAGACCTGCCAACTCGGGTCGATGTATGCGGCGAGCACGCCTCGGTGCGCGAGATCATCGATATGACTCATCCAATCGAGGTCCGAGGTCACGCCTTCGCGGAGCCTTTCTGTCGGCACGAGATCAACTGGTGGAGAACGTAGTTCGCGTAGGTGACGTGCTAGAGACGGGTCGACTTTGTATCCAGCGATGAGCGCTTCCAACGTTTCGAGCTTCGGCAGGCACTTGTCGGCTTCGATGTCGTATAGGTACGAGCTGCTGACGCCGTGACGGTCGCGAGCGGCTAGGCGCGTCAGCCCTAGGTCCTCACGGATCAATCGCAAGGTGGTGCCCAACATCGGGATGCGCGGAGGCGGTGGCACGTTGGTTCGTGAACGGTATACAGAGGTCCTGGCCGCCGGACCCGCGCGGCGATTCGCAGCGGCGAGGTTCATGTGAGGTGGACCGGTAGGCCGGCGTGTCCGTTGGAGATGAAACTTTTGACGGTGCCCCGGTGTGTCGGATTGTCGGTGGCCAGGCGCAAATTCGGGAAGCGGTCGAACAGTGCGGGCAGTGCGATGGTGGCTTCCAGTCGAGCCAGGGATGCACCGAGGCAATGGTGTGCGCCGTGCCCGAAAGACAAGTGAGTCTTGTCGGTTCGGGTGATATCGAAGAGGTCGGCGTCCGGGCCGTGGGTTTTCGGGTCTCGGTTGGCGGCGGCGTAGGAAGCCAGGATCGGGTCACCTCTGGCGATGATGATTCCGTTGAGATCGATGTCGTCGACGGCATAGCGCAGGGGCAGGTGCGCGATGGGTGCCTCGAAACGCAGTGTTTCCTCGACCACATCGGCCCAGTCGGCATGGCCGGTTCGCAGGGCCGTGTACTGGTCGAGGTGGGTCAGTAGTGCGAAGATGGCGTGGTCGAACAGGTTGACGGTGGTTTCGTGCCCGGCGCTGAGCACCAGTAGCAGGGTGTCGATGAGTTCCTGCTCGGTGAGCTGCTCGGCCTTCATGTCCTCAATGAGTTCTTCCTGGCTGCGCTGTGAGTTCTCCCCGTCGCACTGGTTGATCAGCAGGCTGGTCATATCGTCACCGGGGTGGGCGCGACGGTAGGCGACCAGATCGGCGAAAACGCTATGTATCCGCGTGCCTTTGGCTGCGGATTGTTCTGGGGTCTGTGGTGAGGTGTCGAATAGTTCGTCGACGCACCTGCGCAGCGGGGTGTGGAGATGGTGGGGTACTCCCATCAACTCCGAGATCACCCGGATCGGCAGCGGATAGGCGAAACCCTCACGCAGATCGACTGTTTCGCCAGGCGACGTGTTGCTGAGGTTTGTGAGCAACTCGTCGGTAATGGCCGCGATCCACTCGCGCATGGCGTTGGTACGCCGGGCGGAGAACGCGGGGGAGATGAATTTGCGTAGTCGCCGGTGAGCGGATCCGTAGGCGGTGAACATGTTGTTCGGCGCCACCCACATGTACAGCGGCCACGTCGGGTCGATCGCGCCGTTGATGAACGCGGGCCAGTGCTGGCGAGGATCCTTGGATACTCGTGGGTCGACCAGTAGCTCCTTGAGTAGTTCGGGGTCGGTTATCGCCCATGCCCGGATCCTGCCGGGTAACTCGATCAGGGTGGCGGGTCCGCGGTCCCGGATACGGGCGGCTTCGCCCTGGATATCGGTCCCGTTGGGGTCGAGCACGATCGAGCTGAAATGTGCGTCCATCAGGTCTCCTCAAACAGGCTTGCGGTATTGGCTTGCCGCACAAGACTATTCAGATATCGAAGACCGGATCGACCGGAATTTTGCACAGAAGTGCCGGATATTCGCACGGCTGCGGAGGGCCGTGGACCTGCATCATCGAGGTGGCACGCTGGGGGAGCGACGGATTCTTGCACAGTTCGTGCCGATTCTTGTACGCGACGATCGCCCGGTGGACGCACCGTCGCGGGGCATGCAAACTGGAGGGTCGGTTCAAATATCGGAGGCCGAATCGACCTACTTTGAATCGCGTGGGGCCGCTACAGAAACAGGGGGCACAGTGACCGGCGACCGCTACACGGTGACCGGCGACCGCTACGAACTGCGGCAGGAGTCAACCCTTGAGATCCCAAGAGGCGACCGGACCGACTATTGGGCCGCGCGCGTCCAGGAAAACCAAGGCTCCGTCGGCTTGGGCTTCGACTTCGGAGATCCCTGCGACTTCAATGGGGAGACGCGGGTTCAACAGTCCGGCCACGACGTGCTCATCGAGTTCGCGTCCACCATGATCAGCTACCGACGGACCAGACAGCACATCCGCTCCGACGACGACTGCAGCGGTCGGCTCCTGATCGTCCGCGAGGGCCGCATGACTCTGACACAAAACGACGACACCGCCGTGCTGAACCCCGGCGAGGTAGGTCTGTTCTCGATGGGTCGTGAACTGGGCATTGCCCACGAAAACGCCGCCCGTGCACTGCTTCTCAGCATTCCTGAAAGCACGCCCATCGCCTCAATGCTCACCGATCGAACACCCCCACTCAGGCTGGATCCGCAGCAACCTATGCTCGGAACGGCCGTCGGGATGGTCAAATCGCTCATCGACCACCGCGAGACGATGACGGCGCGAGACTTCACGCAGATCAATGCGCACCTGCGCCAAATCCTGGCGGGATCTCTCGATGACCGACAGGCATCTGCCCTATCAACGCTAGAGCGGCTGGCACAGGAGGTGTTGACCTACATCCAACTTCACTCTGATGATCCGACGGTGACTCCTGATTCGATTGCGGCACACTTCTGCTGCTCGTTGAGTCAGCTGCACAAGGCCCTGAGAACCGCCCGGACCACTCCCGCGAGGATGCTGCTCGACACCCGGCTGGACCGAGCGAAGCACCGACTCCGGATCAGCACCGACACCGTCAGTAAAATCGCCTTCGACTCCGGATTCGGCGCGGTCGGAACCTTTCGCGACAATTTCCGGCACCAGAACGAAATGCACCCGAGCGAATGGCGCAAGACCATTCATTGATCAGGGCCCGGCGTCCGCTTCCTGTCGAGAAATAGAGGTCAGTCGGGCGATGTCAGCGTGGTTGCCGTCGGGGTCGAGCGCTAGCGCTGCTGCCCAAGCCTGGGCTGCGGTGTTTTGGTCGAACAGTTCGATCCAGGCGTCCGTGGTGTCTGTGGTTTCCCGGGTGTTGGTGACCAAGGTGGGGAGTTCGTATTCGGACAGGTGGGGGTGGGTGACCGCAGTGTAGGTGTGCGCGCGGGCATCGAAAATGGTTGCTGTGCATAGAGTTTCGGTGTCGAGGCGTTCGTAGAGACGGGCGGTTCGCGCGGCGCGGACGACCTCGTGGGGGACGCCGCTGGTTGCGGCGTAGATGTCGCCGAGGTACGCCAGCCCGTACCCCCAGAGGTGGTGGCGGGGAAATCTGCGCAGGAGCACGTCGGCCGCATCGAGGATGGGGAACTGTTTGGTGGCGGGGTCGAGGGGGATCGCGGCCCAGGTCATGTCCGGTGTCTCGGGATGGCCGGGGGCGACGAATCCCCAGAAGTGGATGATGCCAGGGGTCGGGTCGGTGCTGCGCTTGGCCATCATGGTGGTGAGGATGGCGTCGATGGCGGCGGCGCCGGGTGGGTGTTGTGCTGTGGGCAAAGAAAACTCCCGAATCGAACGCAATGGACGGTGGTCGAGTAGCGGTTTCAGTGCCGCGAACGCTGTCGCCAGCTGTGGGGGAGGCGTGGGGTGTGGCGGGTGATCCACCCGCGCAGACTGTCGCGTGGTCGTTTCGCGGTCGTGGGGGTGTCTGGTGTGTCTGATGCCCAGTCTGTGGGGGCCCATGGTGCGGTGTCGGTGGGGATCCAGTGGTGTCTGTGGTGGCGTTTGGCTTCGAGGTAGGCGGCGGCGCGGGTGCTCAGTGGGCGGGTGCTCAGTGGGAGGACGGTGACGGTGAGGCCGGCGGTGCGGATGTCGTCGGCTTTGGCGGGGTTGTTGGTGAGTAGTTGTACCGATCGGAGTCCGAGTTGGAGGAGGCTTTGGGCGGCGTGGGTGTAGGTGCGTGCGTCTATGGGGTAGCCGAGTGTTTGGTAGCTGGTGAAGGTGTCGGTGCCGGATTGTTCGCTTTCGCGGTAGCCGCGTGCTTTGGCGACGAGTCCGGCGCCGCGGCTTTCTTGTTCGAGGTACACCAGGACTCCGGATCCGGCGGTTTGGATCATGTCCATGGCTTTGTCGAGTTCGGGTCCGCAGTCGCAGTCCTGGGAGCCGAGGGCGTCGCCGTAGAGGCATCGTGAATGGATTCGGACCAGAGCGTCGTCGGTGAGTTCACCGAAGATCAGGACGTGTCCGTATTCGGCGCCGCCGGCGACTTCCATGACACGAACCCGCAGCTCGAGCCCCTTGCGGGTGAACCGATGCGCGGTGTCATCGGAGCCGCCGGGATCCAGGCCTGTTTCCTCGAGACCGTGGTGCAGCGCAAGTCGGCTCGTCACGGCATTCGTGTCCCTTCCCCCGAGAGTGGGCGGGTCGGTCGGTAGGGGTTGTCGCGGGAGTCGGCCCCCGGTTCGACGGCACGGTCACCGGAGGGTCCTGGTTCCGACTGGTCCTCGACCGCTGGGCCGAGTCCGGTGGTGTCGGCTTCGTACCCGACCCGGTGGGTCGAGGTCGTGTAGAGGGTCAGGAGTTGGTGTATGGCAAGCGATCTCACAATCATCTCCGGGTTATTGGTAGTCGTCGTCGTGGGCATCGAGGTAGGCGACCGCGGCGACGAAGCGCACGCAACCCGATCCGTGTCCGCCGTGCTGTCTGCGGATGAAATCAGCCTCGTCGAAGGAGCCGAAGGAAGGTTCGGTCGCGCAGTCGGCGTGCCATGAACTCCACAGATCCCGATCGCGATCAACTCGGCGGGGCGGTGAGGAGAGGTTCATCGTTGGCCGGCGAAGCGGTCTGCGTCCCATCCGGACCGCTCGCTCCACGCCTGCAGATAGTCCGGGGCGAAAATCGGTGCCCCCGGCAGCTGCGGAATGTCGAAGGCCGCAGTGAAAGTGGTCAGGTTCTCGGCCAGGATGAGGCGGTGGCACCGCAGTTCGGTGTGTATCTCCCCGGCACGTCGGGCGGACTGGAGGTTGTGGGCGGTGTACCAGTTGCCGTGGGTATCGAGGTAGGTCAGCGCTACGACGGCGGCTGCGGCCCGGGCGAGGATAGCGGCGTCGGGGTCGGTGCAAGATTCCGCGGCGATGAGTGCGGCGGTGGCGGTCAGGCGGGCGCCGGTGGCGCGGGCCAGGTCGACCCGGGTGGAGTCGATACCCAATGCGGTGCCTTCGGGTTCGTACTCCGCGTCGGAGGGCTCGATGCCGGTGGCGGGGTAGAGGTCGGTGGCGAGGGTGTCACACCGGGTGATGATCATATCGAGCCACCAGGGCAGCGTGTCCGGGGTGCCGGGCAGTATCAGTGTGGCGAGGGCTTTGTGTGTCCGGCCTGCGGCCTTCTCGAGCACCTGGGTATCGCCCTCGGCGGTTTTGGAGTTGGCGGCGTTGGCGATCCAGTCGGGGTAATAGTTGCAGCGCAGATGCCCTTGCGCGCCGGTACGCGCGCTGCAAGTACGCAGTGCGTCCTCTGCGATGGTGGTGAGCAGGGGTTTGACCACCATCAACCACAGTGGCAGACGGGATTGCTGTTCAGGATCGGTGCTCAATTCACGGACCATGCGGCCCAACACGCTGCCCGCGTAGATGTGCGCGGCGGCGGTGACGAGGTCACGCTGCAAGGCGTCGCTGTCACCGTGGGGCCGCTGCCGACAGTAGTTTTCCAGACCGGCCGCTCCCCCACGGGCGGCGGCGATATTCGCGGTGGCCAGGTCCAGGCGGCCACCGTTCAGTGGCGTGATGGAGCGGTGGAACCGCTGCCGCTGCGGCAGCACCTCACATACGAACTCGCCATCGTCGGTGACCGTGGCCCACTCCCCCGCCAGCAGGCCATCACGGGGAACGAACAACGGGTCGGTGACCGCCCAGCCGTGGTCCATCGCGGCGCCGAGCTTGCTGGACACCTTTCCCACCGCGACGCCGTCGGCCAACCCCTCGGTGGTGCGCAGGCGGGTCAGGAACAAGAACACACCCTGGTCGCGGCCCTCGAAGATCAGACGCGCGGAGAATACGACGATCTTCGGCACTGTGGAGTCGGCGATGTTCGGCGGGAACTTCACCGACCCGAGTGTCGGGTTGGACAGCCAGTACCCGTCCGCGGCGGGGTCCCAGACCGCCAGGCACTGTTGATCGGCTCCGTTGGTGCCGCCGAGCTCGGTCAGCGCGAGGACACCGACAGCCGCGCCGCTGTCCAGCTCGGCCAGGCACTGCCGCTGATACGGTGCGCCGGTGCCGTGGGCGAGCAGCGCCCCGATTGCCAGGTCGTGATGCCCGGTCCACACGGTCAACAGGTGGGGTGCGGCGACCGCGGCCCAGTCCCCCAACGCGCCGCGAAGATGGGTGTCGGCGGCGATCTCGCGTGCTGGGATACCGACCTCGCCGATGACCGCGCGCAGCAGACTCGGGCCGATACCCGCCTCTTGCGCGTCGGTCAGATCGTCCTGCGGAACGTCCCCGAGGCGGAGAATGATCTCGCGGGCCTTGCGGTGTGTGGCCAGGTGCGGGCCGTAGATCGACTCACGCAAGGCCGTAACGGTCGCATCGTCACCCTGATATCCGATAGGGGTAATGAGGGCGGTCGTTGTTGTCATGGTGCGCAACTCATTTCCGTAGTGCTGAATAGGCTGAATAGGTAGGACGCGTCGGCGGGAGGTAGTACGCGCCTGTGTTTCACCGGTGGGTGATTGCTGAGGGGATGATCAGAGGCGGCGTGTGCGGGAAGGTGACGGGCACAGCCGCTGGTGCGCGGTGGAATGGGCCCGGCCGCCACCCCACCTCGCGGGCCGGTACCGCCAGCTCGGCTTCAGGGAAGGCGTCGAAGAATTGCGCGATGGCCTCGACAGCGATCTGTTTGGACATCTCGCGGGCCATGTCCGGGCAGGTGTGCGGGCCGCTGCCGTAGGCGAGGTGTGAGCGGTTGTCGGTCCAGCCCTTGTCACCGACGATGGCGGGGTCGGTGGTGCAGGCTGCCATGCTGACCAAGACGGGCTGGTTCGCGGGCAGCCACACCTTGTCGACGAGGGTGCGGGTGCGGGGGTAGCTGTTGCAGAGGTTGGCCAGCGGCGGGTCGTGGGCCAGGGTTTCTTCGACTGCGTCACGTACCGGTGGTGTGAAGTGGTCGTTGTCGTGGCGGTAGCGGGGATCGGTCAGCATCCGCCGCAGTGTGTTGGCGACGAGGTTGCGCACCGGCTCGATCCCGGCCGAGTAGATCGTGACCAGCTGGTGCATCCGCTCCTCGTCGCTCAGTCCCGGGCAGTGGTGAACCAGGCGCGAGGCGATATCGGCGCCCGGCGAGATGCGTTTCAGGTCGATCAGCTCGAACAACGCCGACGCCACCTCGATGTTCACGGTCTCGGTGTCGATGCCCTCGAACATCGCCGCGATCGCCCGCTGGAGCCGTTCACCGATATTCGGTGGGCAGCCCACGGTCTCGTTGAGCACCGTGAAAACGAGCGGGGTGATGTAGTGCTCGATAAGCTCGGCGCTACCGGTCTGGCAGAAGCTGTTGATCAACGGAGCCGCGACCCCGATGGTTCGCTCCCGCACGGCAAGCAGATCGACCACCATCAACGCCTTCTTCAGAGCATCGCGGTAAACGGCGTGCTCCCTACCGGCGCAGCGCAACGGATTGGGCCGCCATCCCAGCATCGGCAGCAGCGGATGACCCGCCGGGATGGTCTTCTGCCAGATCCGTGGATCGGCCGGGAAACGTTCGGGATCGTTGAGGATCCGCACCGCGGTGTGGTAGCTGAGCACCAACGTCGCGGGGATACCAGGAGCGAGCTCCACCGGAGCCAGAGTCCTCCCGTCCTGACGCATCCGCCCATACGCGGCGTAGGGGGCGATAGCAAATGCCGGGGTGTAGAGCTTGATTCGGGGACCAAGGTCTTCGATCGAGGGATACGAAGCGGCGGTGCCGCTTTCGGACCGCGGCAGGGAATACATAAGGTGCAACCTCACAACAGGTATGTCGGGTGTGCCGGTGACGGCGCAGGATTCACTACTGGTTGAGCGGTGGTGCCGGTGCGAAAGACACCGGTAGTGCCCTCAGGGCGCGGTGGAACGGTCCCGGAAACCAGGACAGCTGATCGGCGGATATCGCCAGCTGCATCACCGGCAGGGCATCGAGCAGCTGTTCGAGTGCCGCGGTAGCGATGAGCAGTGCGATATCGCTGGCCGGGCACGAGTGCACGCCAGCGCCCCACGCGAGATGGCAGCGGTTACCGAGCCGGTCAGCGGCCTGATGGACCGCAGGGTCGCGGTTGCACGCCGCGATGCTGATCACCACCGGCTGATGCGCCCCTACCCACCGCTTGCCCACGAGCCTCGGCGCGGTCGGATACCGCATACACCCATTGGCCACCGGCGGATCGAGGAACAATGCCTCCTCGACCTGCTCGCGGACCCCCATCCCGCCGCCGAGCACATCGCCGGTGAAACGCTGATCGGTGAGCAGCATCCCCAGCGTGTTCAGGATCAACGACGCGGTGGGCTCCGCCCCAGCGGTATAGAGCGCGGCGAGCTGGTGCACCACCTCGTCCTCGGTCAGACCGGTCGGCTGCTGAATCAACCACGTCGCCACGTCCTGGGCCGGTGCGGACTGCTTGTGCTTCACTACCTCGGCCAGCGCCGCTGTGACTAGGCCATATCCCTGTTGCGCCGCCGCGGGATCCGTCGCGGCCACGGACGCCGCCAGGCCCTGATAAACCTGTCGGCCCGCCTCGCCGGACGTCCCGACGAGCTGGTTGAACGCCGCGAACGTCAGCGGGACCGCGTATTCGGCGCGCAGATCGGCCCGCCCGCGACCGCAGAACGTATTGATCAGCGACACCGCGGTCCGCACGACCGTCGCCTGCAGAGCATGCTGAGACACCTGCGCGAGGGCCGCGCTTACGGCGCCGCGATACCGCTCATGGTCGGCTCGCGCGCTTCGCTGCGGGACGGGCCGCCATTCCGTCGCTGACCGCACCGGGCACTGCGCCGGCACCTGTTGCTGCCAAGCTCGAGGGTCGGCGGGGAAATTCTCTCGGTCGTGCAGGATCTTCAATGCTTCGGCGTGAGCGGTCACCAGCGTGCCTGGAGCACCGGGGGCCAAGTCCACCGGCACCAGCGACCCGAACTCCTGACGCGCCCGCTGGTAGAAGCCGTGGGGATCTGCCAGGTACTCACCGTCATAGAGCGGCAACGCGTGGCTGTCCGGCGCGACCGGTGACCCCTGGACAACCACCGGGTCCTGCGCCGGAGTCTCCGATGGACGGACAAATGACATGGTCACAGCACTCCAAGAGTTGTCGATCGGATACGCGTGACAGCGTCGGCACACGCCATGAACCAGCAGCTCGGCGCTATCCCGCTACAACGCCTTCGCCGGATCGCCCGGATCAGCTCACCGTCGCCGCTGCCGACCGTTTGTCGGCTGCCCTGACCTTGCCGCGACACCCTGTCGCATCTCGACACCCACGAAGTTCTCTTCTGAAACTTCTTGTCCCCGTACTGTCTCCTCTACATCTCCTCTACGATGTGGGCGACCGGCAGACGCAGGGAACCGGAAGGTCTGAAGGGGTAAAAGGGGGTGGCGGCGATGGTGTCTCGCCTCAAAACCGTGCTGCGCGAACGGCATTTACAGACACACAGCGCGTTCGGCCGCGAATACGACAGAGTTGCCGCGACGATCGACCCCGACCTCGTCGGCTCAGCCCCCAAACGAGCCCAGTTCCACCGCTGGCTGTCCGGCGAGGTAAAAGGACTGCCCTACCCGCATCACTGCCGGGTCCTGGAAAAGATGCTGCCAGGCCACACCGCCACCGAGCTCTTCGCACCCGACACCACCGACCAGCAGTGCGACGCGCCTGCCAAACATCCGGTCACCGCGGCATCGGTCGTGGGTCCAGGTCAGTCGAGCACACCCACGAAGCACGCCACGGCTTCGGAGACGGCTCCCTCGCTGCGTTCCGGCAGTCCCGCGCCTCCGGCATCCGGCGCCGGTCATCTTCCGCGGTTGATGCAGCTGCCTCCTGACACTCACGACTTCACAGGTCGTGATGAGCAGATCTCGCTATTGGTGTCGCAGCTGGCCGGAGGTCCGGGCCTAGCTGTTCCGATCGCTACCGTTGTTGGGTCGGCGGGAGTCGGCAAGACTGCTCTGGCCACGCATGTCGCGCACACGCTGGCCGACGTGTTTCCCGATGGTCAGCTCTATGTGAATCTCCATGGTGTCGAGTCGAATCCGCTCGCCCCGGGCGAGGTTCTGTCGGGATTCCTGCGTGCTCTCGGGATCGACGGGGCACAGGTACCGGAGGATCTGGACGAACGGGCGCGCTTGTTTCGTGCGTTGCTCGCTGACCGCCGGGTGCTTGTCGTGTTGGACAATGCCGCCGCTGAGAGCCAGCTGCGCCTTTTGCTTCCGGGTTCGTCCACCTGCGCGGTCCTTGTGACGAGCCGCTCCCCGCTGGCGGCCCTGTCCGGCTCGCAGACGTTGAATCTGGGTGTGCTCCCCAACAGTCAGGCGATCGCCCTCCTTGCTCGCCTGATCGGACCGGAGCGCGCCGAGGCCGAGCCGGGTGCGGTCGCCGATATCGCCCGGCTGTGTGGCTGTCTTCCGCTGGCACTTCGTATCGCGGGCGCGCGGCTGGTGTCACGGCCCGGGTGGATGGTGGCCTGGTTCGCTGACCGCCTGGCCGATGAGAGTCGGCGCCTGGATGTGCTCAAGGCCGGCGATCTCGAGGTTCGTGCTTCATTCGATCTCAGCTACCACGGCCGCAGCACGGACGAGCAACGGACGTTCGGGCTGTTGTCTTTGACTGCCGCCACATTTCCGGCCTGGAATGTCGCCACCTTGCTCGATATCGGTATCGCGGAGGCCGAAGCGCGCTTGGACGAGCTTGTCGATGCGCAACTCGTCGAACTCGCCGGCACCGATGTGAACGGCACCGTTCGGTATCGGTTGCACGATCTGATGCGCGACTTCGCCCGGGAGCGGGCCAACGCACAAGACACGCCAGGTGAACGTCGCGCAGCCGCAGAGCGCCTGGTTGATCGCTACCTGCAGTGCATGCGCATCGCATCGGCCGCGCTGCATCCCGGCGCGTACGAGTCAGGGGGTGATGACGTTTCGGCGGATACGCCCGCTCATCTCGCCCAGATGGATCCACGAGGCTGGTTCACTGCTGAGCGCGCAAATCTCCTGGCCGCCGTCGAGCTGGCCCATGCGCTCGAGCTGTGGGATTCCACCTGGCAACTGACAGAGACGCTGCCACCAATGTTCGACTGGCGTGCCGACTGGCAGGCATGGGACCGCACCCATGGGCTGGCGTTGCACGCCGCGCAGGAAGCGGGTAACGACCGCGCTGAGGCCGTTACCCGCCGTAGTCTCGGCGCCTTGTGTCGAGAACTCGGCCGCTACGACGACGCCTGCGGCATGCTCGGTCGAGCCGCCGAGATATTCCAGCGCCTTGAGGCACCGTCGGAGTGGGCCGTCACCCTGCGTCTTCTCGGCGATACTTTCCGGTACCAGGGTCGGCTGCGCGAGGCCATCGCCAATTTTTCCACCGCACTCGATGTCGCCGAGTCCGGTAGTGACATAAGAATCGCCGCCGGGATCCACAACGGAATCGCCGACGCCAGCCGCGGACTGTCCCGCTGGGGCGATGCACGGCGGCATTTCGATACGAGCCTGACGATGTACCGCAGTCTCGATGACCGACTCGAAGGAACCCGCACTCGCGTCCGCTACGGACTCATCCATCGCGACCGCTGGGACAACGACCGAGCGCTACGGGAATTCGAGTATGCCCTGCCCGTTTTCCGCGAGTTCGACGACCAGCGTTGGCAGGCACGCACCCTGCGCCATATCGCCGTTGTTCACCGCAACGAGGGCGATATCCCGCATGCCCTGACGCTGTTCGCCGAATGCCTCACCCGATTCGACCAGCTATCCGACCGGCGCGGTGTCGCCGTGACACTGCGTAACCGCGGAGACGCACACCGTCTCGCTGAGAAGCACGCCGAAGCCGCCACCGACCTCGCAGCAGCACACGACATCTTCCGATCTCTGGGAGACCAGCGATGGGTCGCCCGGACTCATCTCAGCCTCGCCGACCTCGACCGCCGAAACCAGCGGTGGGACGACGCCATCCACCGGGTCAAGACCGCCCTCGACACGTTCACAGCGATCGGCGACCGCCCCGGCGAAGGCCGCACACTGCGTCAACTCGGCCTAATCCACCGCGACACCGGAGACCTCGATGCCGCCACCGCCGCTCTGTCCGCTGCCGACGAGGTCTTCGCCGGTCTTCACGACGATGTGTGGATCGCCCGCGTGCAGGCCGGTCGCGCGCCCCTTGCCGAGACACGCGGCTCCGATCCAACCCCAGATCTGGTCGCGACGCGTACCACCTGCCAGCGGATCGGAATCACCGGACACAGGCTTACGCTCGTGTTGAAAGAATGGTGAGCGATGCCCGAGCCGACTCACACCCGCTACGAGAAAATCATCCACGACCACTCCCACCGCCCCGACGACGCCGCAGCGCTGCTGCACACCGCCGCCCGCACCGCCCGGATCGCGATACCGGCCGACACCGAACACGACCAGGTGATCCGCGACGTCGCAGCCGGAGTCGCCGCGCCCGCCCTCATCGGCGCCACCTGCTGGATGTTGTGTGAAGCCCGCCGTCGCGGGCTCGAACGACTGCGATTCCTGTCCCGCGACGGCCAGATCTTCTACGAGCTGGCCCGCCGACTCGCCCCGCTCGCCGACGTCGACCTCGGTATGGAATACGTCTACAGCAGTCGCATGACCTGGAGCCTGGCCGCCACCGACCCTCAGAGCCTCGACCGGACAGCATGGCTGTTCAACAGCTTCATGAAGTCCAACGCTGCCGACCTGTGCGCACGCCTGGGTCTGCCCACCGAAACCTACGCCCCACTGCTGCAGTCGGTTGGCGTCTCCCTCGCCGCCGACGCACGCGCCGACCAAGCCGACCAAGCCGACGCGATGCGCCGCTTCCTCACCCTGCCCGAGGTCACCGAGGCCGCCACCGCACGCATCGCAAACACTCGCGACCTGCTCATCGACTACGCCGCCGAACACAACCTGACCGACCCCCGCACCGGGCTCGTCGACGCCGGATGGACCGGCCGCATGATCGGCTCACTGCTCACCGCCTGCGAAACCACCGAATCGCGCCGACCGCACGTGCTGCTCTGGGGACATGAGCCCCGCTCGAGCGGCTGGACCGACCCCGACCGTGTCACCGCCTACATGTACAACACCGCCACTCAACAAGGTTTGGACGTGCGAGTGCCCGACGCACCGTTCGTGGTCGAAACCTTCTGTATGGGCGAACACGGCATCGTCACCGGCTACCAGCGAAACCCCTCCGGCGGCGTCGAATCCATCCTGCAATCAGCCAACAATCCCGCAGCCGAAGCCTGGGGATTGCGCACCTACCGATCCACCATCTACGCCGTCGCCGACGAGTTGACCGAGATCCCGACCGACAACCTACGGCCACTGATCCACCAACTCATGAACACCTTCTGGCGTCACCCGACAACGCCAGAAGCCAACGCCTGGGGCAGATACCCCTACGACAGCGACCCCGCCGGAACCGCAGTCCGCCCCCTGGCACGGCCCCTGGACCCAGACAACCCGACCCGCGGCGACCGCGCCTGGCTCTCCGGCGCACTCGCCTTGAGCAACCCAGAAACCCGTCACCGCTACCTGGAATCAGCCGAGGCAGGAGAAAACCACGGCGACCCTGCATCCGATTAGTTGAACGCGTGCACGGTTTGCGGGATACACCTGATTACCAGGGAAGAGCGTGCACCAGATCTGGCAGGCATCTCAGATCCTGCGTTCTGCGTGCCGGGGCCAGCAAAACGCTCGCGTCACTGGCTTGAGATCAGCGCCCTTTGACGACTGGTCACCGGGTTCAGACTGGCGGCGGACCCGATCCGGCTTGCTACTGCCGGCTTTTGGTCCTCGCATTTGCGATGCGAGCCTGATGCATCGATCCGTCACTCTTCCCGCGCGGGCCGTTCCACGATTCACGTCGAATCTTTACGGTTCAAAGGCCCAGTCTTATGTCGATGCGACGCTGTTCGGCCAAGTGTTGTTCGATTTTCAGGTAGTCGCCGATGAGGTCATCGGTTTTGGTGGTGAGTACTTCATAGACGACTTCGAGCCTGTGGTTGAGGCGCTGGTCGCGGACCAGGTCCCATTGTGAGCAGACGGCCCCGTGGTAGGGGTCCCAAGAGCCGATGACGAGGCGTTGCACCCGGGCGGCGATCAGCGCGCCGGTACCGACACATCCGACAGCGACATTGACCTCTTGGTTGTCCTCCCGGTTGTCCTCCCGAACGACCTCCCTGTCGAGGACGCTGTTCAGAGACGAGAGGCATTCACCCGCAACTACATTCGCCTCCACAACGCCTTCGAAAGGCCTCCTGACACACAATGGTATGCCACCGACCTCGACGCCGCGATCCACGGTGGCGCCTCTTCGTAAAGTTGGACAGCCTCAGCGGCCAGTTGTTCGGCTCCGACGAGGTTCGTTGGGCCGCCAAGCCACAGGCGCACGGCACCACAATAGAACTGCTGTTTCAACATCCATCGATCAATCGGTGGGCGAACGAGTTACGGCGTTTGGCGAGCCAGTCGGCGTGCTCGATGACCGTCCTCGCCTCCTCGCCTCCTCGCCTCCTCGCCTCCTCGTGTTCGCGATGTCGCGGATGACTCGGGTGACAGTGCGACGATAAGTGCTGACACGGTTGCTGAGGATGGTTCGGTTCCGTTGTTGATGATCGAGTCCACGTCGGCATGTAGATCGCACTCGAGGCTGATCCGCACGACGTCACGGAACGCGGCCCATGGCCGGACGGCTGGCCATCGTTGGTGGTTTCACCGTGGAAATATCATTAGGGAGCAGCGGCCGAGAGGGTAGGAGAGCCTCCCGGGCCCCCGACGGCCGGCCCCTCCGGCCATAGCTCTTCAAGGTCGGTTGGAGTGAGTGGCGCACGGTACCCGGCTTGAAGCACCTGTCGAATCGGCGAGGCCTCGCTATCTGCGAGGTTGGTAAACCAGTCGATGCCAGCTGCGTACGCCCACATGTAGGTTCTGAGCTGCGGATCTGTGCTGCGGTCAGCCAGAAGCCCGGCGATCTGGCTGTCTTTCCACCACGGCACACGAGAGCGCGCATGTCGCGCGCATTCCTCGACCGATGTGCCAGCGTTCAGGGCGATGTGCAGTTCGGCGCGGACGAGGTGGAGGTAGTGATCGATCCGCACCCGTGTAACCAAAGCCTCGTCATCGCGCGCGACGAACAGCGGCATCGTCTGGGCCAAGCCCTCCAACAGAACCTGCTGCGGGCCATGAACAGACGACAGGCGTACCCAGGGGACACCTTCGCTCACGCAGTGCGCGGCGATACTGGCGCTTTGCAAGCCATGGCTCAAGACCTCGTGCAATGCGAACTGCCGCGCCTGGGTCTTTGTATAACTCGCATTGCGCATGTTCAGCCGCAGTCGGACCCGCTGCCCGGCACCGTCGAGCCAGTACCCCCAATACGCGTCGACGTCGACTTTCTCAATCGTCAGTTCGTATGCGGCGTCAGTCCCTGTCGCGCGGCGGACAGCTGACTCGTAGTCGGTCGCGGCCTCGCGGATCGCATCCGGCGCGGCGGCGGCATCGATCGGGCCTTCGGCCTCGGCGAGATCAACGGCAGTGGACTCGCCCCATCTGACACCACGGCCTTCGACACATTGGCGAGCGATCTCACCCTTGGCGATGACGTAGTCGGCTGGCCACCCGGCCGCGGGACAGCCTTGGGTCGCACGGACGTAGTCATCGAGGGCAGGGCGCTCCCCCATGAGCGCCCGCAAATAGGCGAGATCCGCTTTGATCCGCTGTGAGACCGAGGGCTCTTCGATCTCCTGGATCAGCCCGCTCAATCGCCGCAGTGTCCCGAGCCTGTCGACGGGTTTCGGCGCCTCGCCTGTAGGAGGGAAGAAATCGAAGTCGACCACGGCGGGTGCGCCCCGGTCGATCTCGTGCTGGTTCCAGGCGCGGATGGCGTGCTCGACAGCGTCACGAATGCTCACGGGTAACCTTCCAGCGGAGTGTGACTGATTGGCTCGGGCGGAGGTATTTCCGGGTCAGCGTGATAATGACATCGCTATTTTCGCAGTCCCAGACAAGGTCTTCGGTTGCGGAGTTCTCTGCACCATTCTGCTGCTCTTCAATCGCGGAGCAACTGATCAAATCTCCAGCGTCGTTGTGCCGCAAGTTGATTGCGAAGCCGCGAGTGTGGTTGTAGATCGTTTGCCGCCAGTAGAGCGCGTCGAGGAATTTTCCGCCGTCGCATGTATATCCAACTATGGCGGACTCGTTCGGTTGAATTGCTGGTGAAAATTGACATGAGAATTTCGACAGGTTTGGGGTGTCGTGGACCCGTTGGATGGCGACACGACGTGTGCTCTCGCGCCAGGGCCTGATATCGAGCTTGCCGTCGGTGTATTCGAACCAAAGTTCGCGCGACACGCGAGTCAAGGGCCGGTCGGTCATATTCAATATTTCGTAGCGATAGGTCAGGTGAGCGGATCCGTCGCCGCCTATTTCGATGTCGACGCGGGCGTCGACATCGATGATGTTCCCGACCAAGGAAGCGAACTGGCTGATTTCATGGTCGCTGAAGCGTTGGTCTTTCCTGAGCTCTCGCAGTCGATGCTCATGCTGGGTCTCCTCGCCGACACCCAAGGCGCTGCTGACCGACCGGTCTGCGCGCCCTCCCTCCCCACAAGGCTCCGGACCCCACTCGACCACACCGAAATTTGTTCGGTTGATACGGTTTTCGATGACCCCGAGAAATTCCCTCTCATCGAGGGGCTCCTCAGCGCCGACTGCGGTTTGCTCCTCGTCGGCATATGGCTCGAATAGCTCAGCCGCTGTGTAACCGGGGAGCATCTCCTCCAAGACCCGGCAATGATCAGGGTAGGGCAGCCCCTTCAATTCACCCGACAACCAGCGGTGGAACTGCGCGCGGCTGGGGTAGGTGCCCACAAGATCACCGTCGATCCTTCGGGCAACCTTGTCGTACTCGCGGCAAAACGCGCGATGCGTCTGCAGGTGCCGCTGACGCAACACAACTTTGAGGCGCATCAGCGCAGCCGCCACTCCCCGACCCTTCGTTAGCGCTTCGACCTACCGAAGGTAACACAGACGAGACCGAGAGGAGACAGCACTGGAATCAGAAGTCGCAGAAGGTAAGTCGGTGGTATCGAGATGCGACGTCACTCCTCGGCAAGGTCTTAGATGCCGACAACGCAAAGGCAGGGCCGATGGTACGACGCGAGCGGAAAGTCTCCAATGAAGCCGATGAGCCCGGCGGAGAGCTGACCGTGCTTCCCGTGCTATCGGTACCTGCCTCCAACCGCGAGGGAGGTCTGGTCGTTGACCACACCACAGCACCACACCCACGTTGCTTGCTCTATGGGGTACGAACAGCAATCCCCCGCCGAGGTGACGAGCCACGTTGAGCTCGTCGTACCCCGACAGACCTCCCCGAACGCTCCGACAACCTTGCTGCATCGTGTGCTCGACATCGGCCTGTCGTTCAAGCAGCAAACCGATATCTTCGCGAAGCGGTTGTCACCGAGCCAGATCCGCGATCGTCTCGTTACCGACCTGCCGGTTGCGTCGACCCCCGCAGCAGAGGTGGTGCAGCTGTTCGAGAATGAGGTGTTGCCGCTGTGTAAGAACGAAGCGAGTCCTCAGTTCCTTGGCTTCGGCGATACCGGCGACGACCTCGGCGCTCTGTCTGGGGCGATTCTGGCGATTCTCACCCAACAGAACATGATCAACCAGAGTTTCGACTCACCCAGTGCCACGTTCATTGAGATTGCTGTTCTGAGGTGGTTGCGCAGCCTGCTCGGATACAGCAATCCGCCAGTAGCCGACGTCGCCACCGTGTGGGATGTGGGCGGTATGGTGACCCACGGCGGCACCACAAGCAACACGATCGCGATGATGCTCGCGCGCGAGGCCATGGCACCGGGCACGATGCAGAACGGCGTCGTCGACGCAGGGCAGTTCGGAGTGATTGTGCCGCGCGGAATAGGGCACTACAGCATAAAGAGCGCATTGACTTGGATCGGACTCGGCGCTCGGGTAATCGAGGTTGACACCCACGAATTCCGCTATGACACTGACGCTCTCGCTCAGGCGCTGCACGACAACGCTGGCCAGATTATGGCTGTGGTCGCTTACGCAGGCGACAGCAGAACGCAGACAGTGGAGCACCTGCGAGCAGTGCACGATCTGGTGAGATCTGCGGACCCGAGCATTTGGCTGCACGCCGATGCGTGTTGGGGACTGGTCGCGACGTTCAGCCCTCGATTGCGCGACCGCGTCGATGGTATCGAGCTGTTCGACAGCGTCACCGTCGACCCGCACAAAGTGATGGCTGTCCCCTACGGGCTAAGTGCTCTACTCGTCCGGTGCCCCGAGGTTCTGCGCACGATCTCGAGCTACTCGGACTTGATCATGCAGGAGGACTTCGCGTTCGGTCAGGTCACACCGTTCATCGGTACGAAGGGTTGGCTGTCTCTGAAGCTATGGATGATGATGCTCACCGCAGGGCGCACCGGGCTCGCTGAACTGGCGGAACATCGTATTGAGCACGTGCAACGATTCTCGCGACTGTTGGACAAGCACCCCAGGTTCATCCGCCTGCACGACCCAGACCTGGCGGCGGTGGCATTTGTCTACCTGCCCACAGGGGTCACCCTGCCTGCCAGCAACGAGGACATCGGGCGGGTAAACAACCTCAATCGGCGACTGCATGAGCGCATGCTCGAAGACGGCCGATGGTATCTCCATCGGTTCAGCCTGCCAGACGATCTCGGACGAATCAGGCGCGGAGCGTTGCTGCAGTCGTTGCGATTCATGGCCAACAATCCCAATCTCAGCGAAGCGCACATGGTCGATGTCCTCGTCTATCTCGACCAGCTCGCGCTCGAAGCCGAAGGGTCTCTGTGATGACCGAACTTGACGACTTCCGATCAGTTTACGAAGTGTCCGGCGTGTATGACCGGCTGTTATTGCCGCACTATTATCACGGTCGCGAAGACATCGACCTAATTTCCGATCTGATGCAGCAACATCATGGCGAGCCAGCCGCAGACCTTGAGATCGTCGAGTTCGGCTGCGGCACAGGCAGAGTCACCTCATCACTGGACCCACACGCTCGAAAGCTCGTCGTCGCCGACTACAGCGACACCATGATCGAAGCGGCTACCGCCCGATTCCCACGGGCTGAAACGATCTGCGCGGACACCAGAGACGCCGTCACCCGTCTGCACGCTGACGGTCGTGCTGGACATTTCAATGTGGTGGGAGCGTTCTGGTCGTTGAGCTACCCGCTCGGTGAGTTCTTCGAGACTATGACTCCCACTGGGATCCGGCCGACGGCCGATCAGCACGGATCTCGCAGCGCAGCGGTCGAGTTCGTGCACGACCTGCTCGGCTTATTGGCCTCGGACGGCCACATGCTGGCCTTGTTCTTCGACGCGGACACGCCCGAGCAACGCCTCGTCACACGACAGTGGGAACGCATCGCGCCCTTCCCAGAGGGCGGGCGACGCTATACGCGCGACCTTCTGCTCGACGCTTTGCGCGAAGCTGAGGACCTCGGACACGGCACACTGACCCACATTCGCTACGGCGGAACAGCATTGGCCCGCGACCGTGATGCAGCGCAGAAATGGTTCGAAGCAGTGCATCTCAAGAACCACCCGCTACTCGTCCGCGATCGGCAAGTGCGTGCCGAGGTAGCGGAGTTCATCGCCCACCATGAGCAGCCCGACGGCCAGATCGCGATACCCAGCGGTGTCCATGTAATCGACTTCCATACCGTTGTTCATCCGAGCTGTCACCTACCGATGCAGGCGCAACGATGACGCCCCCGTTGCACATCTTTGACTTCGCGAGCCGAATCCGTCACGACTACGTCGGTTCGAGCGGCTATGGCCTCGCCTACGGCTCGCATGCATGCGGGGATGCCACACCAACCTCGGATCTGGATCTTGTACTGGTCGGGCCGACACCCCTCACCAGCGAAGCCATCGCTCCACTGGTATCCGCCGTTCGCGCTCTGCACAACGAGTTTGACCTGGAGCTCGACACAGAAGTCGACTACGAGGTGAAGCTATTCGCGACCTTCGACGATGCCGGCGAAGCTGGATCCCTACGCTGCTTCGACATTGAGTCGCCCCCGCTTCGCGTTGCAGAGGTTGTTGCCGAGCCGTGGTTCCTCAACTCTGATAAATTCCGGCTGCGCCTATTGCTCAACGCACTGACCAGCCCGCATGTGTTTCTCGGCGGTGATGTGCTCTCGTACGAAGATCATCGTCACCGGGCTGTAAGGGCGCTTGCACTGCTCGCCTTAGGGCTCCACGCCGGTTCACCGATCAGCATCGGCGATGCCCTCACCGCCGTTACCGTCGGGCCTAGCGGATCGGTGGGCGAGGATTTCCTCGGCTACCACCCCAGCGCCCAGTTGCACTCGACCTTGCGTCACGGTCTCGCAGGGCTGGTCACCGAGGGAATCATCAGCGAGATCGACAGCACACACTTCCAGCAGGACCCAGATCGCACTCTCTCAGCCATCAAGCAGTCGACAGCAACCTGGACAAGCGCGCCTGGGACAATGGCGCCCGTCCCTTTCAACTAGGAGGAAAACGCGCGTGTCCGATTCCGGGGTACTGCCGCTGCTCGGTCAAGTCTCAGCTGCCGTGGCCGAGGCGATCAACCGAACCCGTCCAGAAATGGCGGGAGTAGACCCGGTTGTCCGACGATCCACGCACGCCGACTTCCAATCCAACGCTGCTCTGGCGCTGGCCAAACGCCTCAATATGAGCTCCCGCGTACTGGGCGCTGAGTTGATTGAGGCGCTCGATTCAGATGCGGACCGGCTGCTCGAATCGGTGGAACTGGCCGGGCCGGGGTTTCTCAACATCACAGTCCCCGACCACTCCGTCTGGCAACAGGTCTCGGCGCGTTTGGCTGACGACCGCCTCGGCGTCCCGGCCTCGGAAGATGGTCGGCGCACGGTGATCGACTACTCCGCACCCAATATCGCCAAAGAAATGCATGTCGGGCATCTGCGCACGACCATCATCGGCGACAGCCTGGCCCGCGTGCTCGGGTTCCTCGGCGCGGACGTGACCCGCCAGAATCACTTGGGCGACTGGGGAACCCAGTTCGGGATGCTCATCCAATACATTGACGAACATCCTGACGCACGATGGCGCCACGACGACCTCACCGTGGACACCTCGGCCGTGTCAGCATTGGACACACTTTACAAAGCCGCCCGCGCCGCGTTCGACGCCGACGCCGAGTTCGCTGACCGCTCCCGCACCCGGGTGGTCGCGCTGCAGTCCGGTGACCCCGCCACTCTGGCCCGATGGAGCGAGATCGTCACCGAATCCGAGAAGGCGTTCGGGGAGATCTACAACCGCCTCGGTGTCCTGCTCACCAGCGACGACTACGTGGGTGAGTCGTTCTACAACCCGATGCTCGCCGACACCATCAAAGAACTCGTCGACAAGGGCATCGCCGTCGACAGCGACGGCGCTCTGGTCATCTTCTCCGAAGAGGTCACCGGCCCCGACGACAAGCCGGTCCCTCTGATGGTTCGCAAACGCGACGGCGGCTATGGCTACGACACCACCGACCTCGCCACCATCCGCTACCGCATCACAAGCCTCGACGCCGACCGGCTGCTGTATGTCACCGACTCTCGTCAAGCCCTGCACTTCCGCCTGATCTTCGAAGCAGCGCGCCGCGCTGGATGGCTGACCGATGCCATCGATGCCGAACACATCGCCTACGGCACCGTCCTGGGACCCGATGGACGGCCCTTCAAAACCCGCGCGGGCGGCACTGTTCGACTGATGGACTTGCTCAACGACGCTGTCTCTACCGCGCGAGCCATCGTCGCAGAGAAGAACCCGGACCTGCCACCAGCCGACCTGGACAAGATCGCCGAGCAATCCGGAATCGGAGCGGTTAAGTACGCCGACCTCTCAACATCCCGGGTGAAGGACTACACCTTCGACCTCGACCGCATGGTCGCATTCAATGGAAACACCGGCGTCTACCTCCAGTACGCCCACGCCAGAATCAAATCCATCCTCCGCAAAGCAGGCGGCCACACCACCATTGTCGACGCCAACATCCCCCTTGAACCTGCCGAGCGGGCGTTGGCGATGGAACTCGATGACTACGCCACGACGGTTGCGGAGGTCGGCGCAACTCTCGAACCACATCGCCTTTGCGGGTACCTCTACGACCTCGCTCGCGACTTCACATCCTTCTACGACAACTGCCCTGTCCTTGCGGCCGACGAACCCATCCGCGGAAACCGGCTCGCTCTCTGCCAGCTCACCGCACGCACCCTCGAGCACGGACTCAGCCTTCTTGGCATCGCGGCACCAGAGCGAATGTGAGGCTGCGAAGCGACAGTCCTTATTGGCCAACCTGTCGGGCGTGTCAATGACGTGTCTGATCCCGCCCTGCGGGCGTCCGGTTGTTCCCGCCGGGGCGGATCTCATGGCTGCCGCTGACATGGGCTTCGCAGCGGCACGATTGGGAGCTGGGGCAGGCTGATCTGTAGGCGTCGGGGCGGGCGGGAGCAGCGCTGACGAAGCCGGGTCGTGTCAGTTCTGCCGGATGGGGAAGATCCGCCAAGCGGGATCGAAAGAAGCATGTGCAGAAGCCTGTTCGGGTCTGCGTGGGCGGCGCGCTGTAGGGGCTGCTGGTGCTCTACGCCCAGCACGTGAGCACGATCGCCCGCCTACAGGTCGACAACGTCGATCGCACCGAGGAACAGGTATCCATCCGGTTCGGCGCTGTGCCCATTGTCCTTCCGCCACCACTGGATTCGCTGATGGTCGAGTGGATCGACACACGCCGAGGAAACACGCTGCTCGCCGCACCGGGAACGTGGTTGTTTCCGGGCAGGCATCCAGGCAAACCGATCAGCGACAGCGGGCTGGCCTTGCAGCTGCGGGGATGATCGGCCAGCTCGGAGTTGCCGGGTGCGAGAGTTCTTGCACGGCAACGGTAGTAGACATTCAGCCCGACAAGTTCGGCTTGCATCTTGCGATTGCAGGCGCCACAGCGGATATCTTCATCGCCCGGTGCAGGGGCAGGCATTGTGGTGGACAGCGTGGTGGCGGCTCATAGCCGGGATCGCGGTGTCGGTGTCGAGCGGCCCGGGGTCGGTGAGGTAGTCAGCGAAGGTCGTTGCCTGGTCGGGGTCTGCCTGGTTTTGGTGGTCGGGTTCGAGTGGAATGAGAGCGTTCATGTCATCGCCTGTCGTGTTTCGGTCGGGGAAAGACCTGTCGTGTTTCGGTCGGGGAAAGACGTTGGGGTGCAGTGCCCGCAGGGTGGTTGTCACCATTGGGTGGTGAGTTGGGGTAGGCGGCGGGTGCCGCGGGCGAGGTCTTCGGCGAGGTCGTCGTAGGCGTTGCCGAGGTCGTCGAGTTGGGTGCGGGCGTCGTCGAACAACTCGTCGGGGGCGGCGGTGAGCGCGATGTAGTTTTGGACGGTCAATTGCGCGATTTGGTCGACGACTTGGCCCATCGTGTGGGTGTGCAGTTTGGCGGCCGGGAACGGCACTGGTGTGGCGAGTTGGACCCATTGGTCGATCTCGCGCATCAGCCTGATTCGGTGCGCGTCGGTTTCTTCCAGAGCTGACCACGGGGTGTTTTCTCGGGTCTCGTGCAGACCAGCGAGTTCCCCGGCGGCGTCGAGCATCGGGTGATCGGTGATGATCGGGAATCCGCGGCACGCGGCCAGCAGCACGGCCTTGTCGGGCAGCCCGGTCACCAGCGATCCCCCACAACACTCGACCGGCGCCCGACCGTGATCAACGCACCGTTGTTGCCGGAGGTGACGGCCCGGTAGTCGATGCCGTCGTCGGTGCTCAGCCATCCCGGGTGGTCGGTGATGAACATGAGGTTTGGTGATCCTTTCGGTCCTCGGGGTGGGCGGTGGCGAGGAGGTGTTCGACCAGCGGTGTCCTCAGCCATCGCGCCCGACCTCGGCGGGGTGGGCCCGACCGTCGAGGGTGTCCTCGATGGTGTCGGTGGTGAGGACGCGGATGTGGCGCGTGTTGGCGGTGATCGTGTGTAGGCCGTGCGGGAGGTGGGTGTGGTCGGGGACGACCACGGCGACCACTGCCGGGTTGGCCACGGCGGCGCGGGTGAGCGCGGCGACGGTTTCGCCGTGGGTGTGGTGGTCGAGATAGGTTCCGCCCCAGCTGTATCCGCACTCGGCGGCGCGGGCACGCATCGGCGCACCGACCTCGATCACTGTCTGCCCGGCCGGGATGCGGGCGGTATCGATATAGCCGAGCACGACCGGCGCTGACTCGGGGGCGGGTTTACGTCGGGATCGCAACATCAGCGATTCACTCCCCGACGGGACTCGACGAAGCGGGTGTTTGCGGCGTAGACGGTGGTGGTGCGGTGAACCGGTCCACGTTGGCGGGGTCGAGCGCGACAACAGCGATCCACAGGTGGCATGGGGGTCCCGGCGGCGGGAACGGATTCTGCTCGGCGCGGTGCCGTCAGATCGGCGGTGTTCATTGCGAGTCCGCCTGCGCCGCAGCGGTTTCGACCGCATCGACCACGGCAGCGAATGAAGGCCGTGAGTGCCCGTCGGGCAGGTGCAGCCAGCACCGTTTGGCGTTGCCCGGGGTCGGCAGAGCGATCAGCGCGCCCGAGAACAGCGGTACCGCACTGTGTGTGAACAACTCGACGTTCAGCTGGGCGATATCGTCGGTCGGTGTCGGTGGATCGGTGAGGAACACCCACACGCGGTGACCGACCGAGAACACCGGCACCGACCCGGCACCGAGAAGGGTTCTGACGTGTGGGCCGACCGTATTTGTTGTGATCACCGCCGACACGCGTCCGGCGACCATCGTGATCGCGCCGGTGCGCGGGTCGCGGAAGGTGTTGAACCCGAACTCATCTCGATACACCCGGCAGCGTTGATCGATCGCGAGTCCTGGATCGGTGTCGCTGGCTTCGGTGCCGGTGCTGTCGGCAGTGGAAACCGTTGCTGTGGCCATGTGGATCTGCCTCTCATATTGATGGATATTCACGGGTCCGCGCGTACCGCGGGTAGAACGACGTGGCGGCGAGGAGAAGCGGACTGGTCGCTTCGCGACCTGGGGCCAGCTATTTCCAGAGTTCGCCGCAGGGGAGTTCGGGAAGGTCGGGGCCGACTTCGTTGTCCACGGTGAAAGTGAGTTCGGTGGCATCAGCGGCAGTAGCCAGGTGCGCGGCGACGCTGCCGATCTGCTCGGCGCTGCCCTGGAAATCCAGTGCGAGCGGCCCGGATTCGATGTGGATATGCCGGACACGGCGTGAGGATTTCATCGGCACAGCCCCGAGCTGGCGATGAAATCGCCTACCATGCCGCAGATGTCGATGCGGGGCCAGTAGCCGGACGGAGACACTGTCCACACATCGCAGTCACGGCGCACCGCATCAAGCCATCCACTCACACGCAACACGACCACCACACCGATTCCCGACGTCGCGAAGCTGGCCAACAGCACACTCAGGTCCGCGCCTGAACGCATGACCGAGACAGCACGTAAATCCAGCCGGGTACAGCGAGCAACCTCACGGATCGTCGCCACTACGGTGGGGACCTGTTCCCCCGATCGATCCCAGATCCCGTAGGCCCGCACCCGCCCGGTCACGACCGACGCCCAACACTCGAATCCGCCCAACCCCGCCCACGCAACGCCGGGACATGAACGAGCGGACCCTCGCCTGGCAGATCGGATCGAACCCACTCATCAGGCCCGCCGTAATCCCACAGATATCCGAACGCCTGTGCCGTCATCGCGCACTCACCGCCACCACCGCGTCCAGCACGATCCGCATCACCGGTCGAAATCCGTTGCACGGCAAAAACAGCCACCGCCAGACACCCGAACCTCCATCGCTGGGTGAGGGCAGCACGATATGCGTACCACCGAGACTGACGTTCAGCCGCAGCAGAGTCGCGAAGATCGTGTGTTCGTAACCGTCAGGCGGACCGGTCACAAACGTCATGCGCGCCGTGTCCCGGTGCTCAATCACCGGACCGAGCTGCCGGTCCATCGCCAGCCACGTCGCGACCCTCTCCCCCAGTGGCGATGGCATCACCACCGCATCGACGAGGCCATCAATCCTGTGAACGACGATCCGCCTCGTCCGCGGCACAACTTCCACCGGAAGCTCCAGAACCCGCCGATACCAACCGCATTGATCCGCCGTCTCGATATCCGTGGACGACATCGCGGGCCGCACCAGGCGGTGCGCGACATCGAGCGCGACCGACCTGCTTGACGTGCGGCTTCGCCTCGGAATTGGCGGCTCGGTCCTGCCCCCTGCTCGCAGTGTTCGGCAGGCAACGGGGTCGGCGTGGGGGTTCACCGCGCGCTCCTGCATAGCCGGACCGCATCGATCACGTGATCCGGCGGTGGCCTATACGAATCCTTGGGCATCACCAGCCACCGGAACCTGCCGTCGCGTGGCGTCGGCAACCGAATCTCGTACCCGTACTGCACCAACTGCGCTTCGACGGCCACCAGCATCCCGAAGGTAGCCACATCCCACAGGTGATGCCCGACAGCACCAGTGAGCATCGTCCACCAAGATCGCGACGCGCCATCGATCTCGACCACGACCGGGCCCTGCACAACCAGCCGATCACGCACACGCTGACCCAACGGCGCGGGCATCCTCACCGCACCGGCCCCGCCGACCCGCATGAAAATCGGGCCGACGCCATCACGCACAAACGCATCAAACCCACATACGTGCCTGTAATAACCACACAGCTCGATCGCCTTGTCCACATGACCCGGCGCACTCATCGGATAACCCCGGTGCAAAAAACGATCCGGCCAAGGTCCGGGGGCTCCACCGCGGGCGGCCCCAGGACCGAGCGGTAGCGCAGACATCGTTGCATCGCTCTGTCGAGAGGCCGGGATACCCACACTTCGCAGGGCGCCTCATCAGTGACATTCCCGCTGGGACCGACTTCCACGACCATCGCTCCACCTGCCTGTCTGCGGGGCTTCGGACGACCCCGGCTGAATAGACAGTGTTACGCAAGCCTGGTTTTCATGGCAATAGTTTTTATGAAACGTGTCAGAAAAACTTGGTTGCGCTAGCCTTGTGTTCGATCGTCCCCGATCACGTCACACAGTCCTTGCACCAGGCACTCTCCGGATGTTTAATTTGGTTGACACATCGAGACAACGAGGAGCAGGCATGTCCCTGGACACAGTCGGTACAGCGCTTATCCGCCGACATGTCGGCAGACGTCTCACCAAGCTGCGCGAGAAGTCGGGGCTGACTCAAGAACAGGCAGCTCAGCGGCTCGAAAAGGGTCGATCCACCATCATTCGCATGGAGGACGGTGCCGACAACGTGCGCTTCCGCGATATCGACCTCAAGGCGATGCTGGAGGTTTACGGGGCAAGCACCGAGGAAGCGACGGTTGTGCTCGCACTCGCTGCCGAGACTCGCAACGGCAAGAAGAAGGGCTGGTGGCACGACTACACCGAACTGCCCGAATGGTTCGGCCTATATGTCGTCCTGGAAGATTCTGCGACCAGCATCCGCGAGTACGAATCCGAACTCATACCCGGTCTACTCCAAACACAGGAGTACGCGGAGTTGCTGTACCGCACGCCTTCGGGATCGACCACCCCGGAGCAGGCCAAGCAGCGCGTCCAGGCACGTATGGAACGACAGAGCGTGCTCGACCGCCCAACTGCGCCTCGGTTCGTTGTCGTGCTCAACGAGGCAGTAGTCCGGCGCCCCATCGGTGACGACGGCCTAATGACCAGGCAGCTCGAGCGCTTGCTTGAAGTCGGGAAGCACTCGAACGTCTCTATCCGAATCTTGCCCTTCGCCGCCGGGATGCATGGAGGAATGGCAGCTGGGAACTCTTTTATGCTGCTGGATTTTCCCGAGGATCCGAGCGGCGAACCCATCGAGCCCTCACTCGCCTATGTGGATACGCTCACCGGCGCTATGTACCTCGATAAGCCCTCGGAGTTCGCGGCCTACGAACTGGTGTGGCGCGACGTCGACAAGAAGGCCCTCAGCGCCGCGAAATCCAAAGAACTCATCATTTCAGCACTGGAAGGATTCGCACGATGACCACCTACGGAACCGTCACCTGGCGGAAGGCCCGCCGCAGCGGTCAAGGCGGAGCCTGCGTCGAGGTCGCAGTATGGAAGAAAGCGGCTCGCAGCGGACAGAACGGCAACTGTGTCGAGGTCAAAGCGGATGGGACTGCAATCCTGATCCGGGACAGTAAGTACCTGCGTGACTCGAACAACAACCCCGAACTTCAGCCGATCATCGCCATCACCACAACGCAGTGGCACACGTTCCTTGATGTGGTCGCTGGCCGATCCTCGGATACCGTAGAGCCGCGCGTCACCGTGCACCTAGATGGGTCCGCGACTCTGACAGGTGCCAACGGTATTGCGCTCGACTACACCCCCGCCGAATGGGAAGCCTTCTCCCTCGGTGTCATCGACGGCGAATTCGACGACCTTGCCGAGGGGTGGCAGCCAGCAGCAGCCGACCTGGTGACCGCCTGAGTTCGGCGGGCACAAACACCCGTACTCGAACCCCGGCGGACTCGCGCCACCGGTCTCCGGCGGCGCGACCTCGTCGACAGAATCAGACCCGACTGTCAGTACGGCAGCGACGCCCGAGAGCGCGACGACAGTTTATTGGAAAAGCTGCTGGCGACATAGGCTGCGTCGGCACCCGAGCCGGGCGGGCACTGGCCATGGCTCAAAAGCTGATCGAGGCCCGCCCAAACCCGCTGGCGCGCAGTCAACACATCCCACCTCGTTGCGCTCGTCCGCAACGGCACCCTGTTCCACAAGGGCAAACTCCTCGAACGACCGGTCAACCTCACCTCGACGAAAGAAGGCCCATCAGGCACCGCCGAGGTCGCTTGAAACAACCCCATCCACAGGTTTTGACAATAGGGTCTGTCAAGATACTTACAGTCCCTGACAATATCTCCGAGACTCAAGTCTGTGATGTCGTGACTACCCGATGGGGGTCTGTCAAGATAACGGCTCTGGCTCAATTTCGGTGGCGGCGAGGCTATCCCAGTAGGATGCGGTGTCGGAGTAGCTCGAAGCTGGCCCGGCCATACATTTGTCGCTTGATCAGCTTGGTTTTCGTGTTGACGCCTTCGATCGGGCCGTTGCTGAAAGACACGGTCAGACCGGCGACCGCGGCGTCGTGGTCCTGATCGAGGCCGCGCAGGAACGGATCGAGCTCGGTTAGTCTCGCTTCGCGGACCTGCGTCATCCATCCGTCGAGGTCGCTGCCGCGGCGTTCGACCAGGATCGTGGCGAACTCACCGACGAGTCGGGCCAGGTCTGTCATCTCGGGGCAGGCCGCGACAAGTTCGTCCAAATGCGTTCGGCGCCCGGCGGGAAGATCTGCGGGTCGGCTCATGATCCAGGAGGTCAGCCGCCTGGGTGAGGGGCTGATGCGCTCGCTTTCAGCGCGGCCTTGGTTGAGGTATTTGTGTAGCAGGTTCAGACTGCCGGTGTAGCCGAGCGCTGTGATCTCGTGGAACAGGTGCAGGACCGGGACGCCGGGCTCTTCGGCGCGGCGACGGCGCAGGTGGTCGCGGTAGGGGTCGACCAAGCAGGCCCGGTAATACGGTGGGTGGCGCAGCTGGTCTGGCTCAGACGCGCGGGCGTAACGTTTCACGGTGTTCAACGCCAGGCCGAGGCGGCGGGTGCAGTCCAGCAGCCGGACGCCCTGATCGAGCAGGCCGTGCACCGCATGCCAACGTTCCAGCGTGGTGGTCTCGCGGGTGAGGGTTTGCCGTTTCGGGCCGGCCGCGGCCCAGCAGCGCCCGTGCGCGGCAACGACCTCTCTCACCGATCGGGCCAGGCCGTGCCACAGGTGCCAGCGGTCGCTGACCTGCAATGCCCCGGGCAGAGACCGGCGGATCGCTTCGGCGTAGGTGGCCGATCCGTCACGGACGACGACCTCGACACCAGGATTGTTCCGCAACCATGTTTCAAGGGTTTCGGATTTGCGGTCGGCCAGAACGTCGATCCGTGCGTGGGTGACAGCGTCGATCACCGCTGTGCCGTAACGGTTTCGGCGTCGCAGGGCAAAGTCGTCCACACTGACCACACGGGGAATCGGCTGATTCGGAAGCGGGATCGCCAGCAGTACCCGTACTGCGGTGTGACGGGACAACCGGACCGGCAACGCGGCAAGCACAGGACCCCGGCGCGACCGGCCAGTTCTCTCACGATCGACCGCACCTGGCCGGTCAGCCGGGTTGTTCGCCGTTGGTAGCGTTCGAGCAGACCGGGAACCTGCTCGCGGAAAGTTCTGCAGCACTGCGGCGTCGGACAGACCAACCGCCGCACCCGCACGACCACCAGGCGGCCGTCGACCGGCAGATCGGCCACCGTCCGGTGATGGTAGCTGTGAACCCTCGCCGACTCCGCGCCGCAGCGCAAGCACACCGCCGGGCCCGGCGCCGTCTTGGCCCGCACCACGACCCGCTGACCCTCATCGACAACATCATCGATCAGCAGCGCCGACAAACCCGAGAACGCAAGTCCAACAGCACCATTCGACACACACACCAAGCCATCGTGCCGTCACCGAGAGTCATCGACCACCGAAAGTGCACCAGAGCCGTTGTTCTTACAGTCCCGCCGTGTTCCGGCTGGGGCGGGTCTACCCGCACCAAACCGGATTGGTAGGCGACCACCACGACCTGGGCGCGGTTCTGCACACCCAATTTCGCGGTGGCGCGCTGGACGTGAGTGCGTACGGTCAACGGACTGACATACATCTTGCGCGCGATGTCTTCGTTGGACATGCCTTCGGCGACCATGGCGACGACTTCGCGTTCGCGGGCGGTGAGGGCCTCGAGCGATTCGGGTGTGGCGATAGGGGTTTCGGGTCGCGCAAGGTAATGGGCGATCAGCGTTCTGGTGGCGGTGGGAGAGAGAAGATTGTCGCCTGCGGCCACGGTCCGGATGCCGCGCAGGAGTTCTTCGGGTCCGATGTCCTTGCCGAGGAATCCGCTCGCGCCGGCTCGGAGCGCTTTCGCGACGTACTCATCGAATTCGAACGTGGTGAGGATCAGGATGCGGGTGCCACGCAGGGTTTCGTCGCCACAGATCTCCTGGGTGGCAGCCAGGCCGTCCATCTCGGGCATTCGAATGTCCATCACGACGACGTCGGGCTGGGCCGCCTTGGCGAGTTCGACCGCACGGCGGCCGTCTGCAGCGATTCCGACGACCGTCATGTCCTCGGCCGAGTCGACCAGCAACCGGAAGGTTCCCGTCAACAGGGCCTGGTCGTCGGCGAGCAGTACGCGAATGGTCATTGCGGTATGTCCTCGTCTTCCGGCCGCGGGGTATCGCGCGGTTCCACCGGAAGTTCGATGGTGACTTCGAATCCGCCGCCGGCTCGGTGCCCGGCGCGCAGATGCCCACCGACGGATACGGCGCGCTCGTTCATTCCGATCAAGCCATATCCCTGGCCTGCCGGGACTTCGCTGTCAGGGGTCGGTCGCGGTGCCGGACCACCGTCGTCGGTCACGCTGACGGTCAGCATCATCCGGGAGTAGACGAGCCGTACGGCAGCTGTTGCCGCGGCGCCCACGTGCTTGGTGACATTGGTCAGCGCCTCCTGCACGATCCGATAGGCGGTGAGATCGGTGCCCGGCGACAGCGGTCGCGGCACTCCACACACCGACAGCGATACAGCCAGGCCGGTGTGCTCGAAAGACGAAAGCAGGTCGGGCAGTTGGGCGAGGCCGGGCGACGGTTCGAGCGGGGCATCGGAGTCGTCCTCGCGCAACAGGCCCACGGTCGCCTTGAGCTCACGCAATGCCGAGGACGTGGAGTCGGCCAATTGATCCAGCATGTCCTGTGCCGTAGTGGGTTTGCTGCGCAACAGGTATGCGGCGGTGGAGGCTTGGGCATGCGCCAGCGCCATGTGGTGGGCGACGACGTCGTGGAGTTCGCGGGCGATACGCAGCCGCTCCTCGAACACCCGGCGGCGGGCTTCCTCCTCGCGGGTTCGTTCGGCCGATTCGACGCGCGCCTGCAACGCTGCCAGATAGTCGTGCCGGCTGCGCGTCGCTTCCGCCAGTGCCGCTGCCACGATGATCCCGGCCACGAGACTGATCCGCGGCGCGGTCAGCACCGGGGTGAAACCGTGCAGAAACGAGGCGGCCAGCAGCGCGCCGGACGCCGCCATCGGGATCACCTCGGCGGCACGCAGATCCGGACGTGACCTCAACGCATAGGCCGAGACCAACGCCGCAGCGACGCTGGCCAACGAAATCTGGAATCCCATGACGCCGATGGCGACACCACAGATGGTCGTCACCGTCACCGCGGTTCGCGGATGCTGCCGCCGCAGCAACAGCGCGACCGACGCCACCGCGGACACGACGAAGACGGCGGGCGAAGGCGACGAGACCACCACCGGTCCGGCCCTGGAATCCGCCCACGTGCTGCTATAGGTGGCCAAGCCGCACAGCAGGACGGCCACCGCCACGTCGACGACCACGGTGTGGCGTCGAGGCCATCGCGACCAATCGACAATCATGTGCGTTGCTCCTCCGCATCGTGGTGACCCTAATCCGTACGATTCGGCCGGAGCACAGCAGCCGCGTGGGCCGCCCCTACAGGGACAGCCCACCGTTCCCCCGCCGAGTCAGACACGTACCGATTCGAGCTCCCTGCCAGGCTCGGGACGATCCAGACTCTCACCCTCGATACCGACGTCCGGCAGGACCTTCTGCAGCCATGTCGGCAACCACCATGCCTTGGCGCCGAACAGTGCCAGAACCGCTGGGACGAGGGTCATCCGGACGATGAAGGCGTCGAAGAACACCGCGGACGCGAGCCCGAGGCCCACCATCTTGATCATCGGTTCGCCACCGCCGATGAAGCCGGCGAACACGGCCATCATGATGGCCGCCGCGGCCACCACGACCCGGCCGCTGTGCCGGAATCCGGCGGCGATGGCGTCGTCGGCACTGTGCCCGTGGGTGAACGCCTCGCGCATGCGGGTGACGAGGAAGACTTCGTAGTCCATCGCCAGGCCGAACACCACGCCGATCAGGAAGATCGGCATCATGCTCACCACCGGCCCGCTCTGGTGGACACCGAGCAGGCCCGCCAGCCAGCCCCACTGGAAGACCGCGACGATCACACCGAACGCCGCCCCGACCGAGAGCAGGAACCCGAGGGCTGCCTTGATCGGCACCACTATCGAGCGGAACACGACCATCAGCAAGAGGATCGCCAGCCCGACGACCACCGCGAGATACGGCAGCAAGGCGTCGGTCATCCGCTGCGACATATCGATGTTCACCGCGGTCGTGCCGGTGACCAGCATCGTCGCGCCGGTCGCGGCCTTCAGGTCGTGCGCCTCGCCGCGCACGGTGTGCACGAGATCCTTCGTCTCGGACGTGGCCGGACCGGTGGCGGGTACGACGGTGATCATGGCGGTGTCACCGGCCTTGTTGAATACCGGTGGGGACGCCGAGACGACGCCCCGGGTGGCGGTCAGGATCCGGCCGGCCTGCTCCGCCGCGGTCTTCGGATCGCCGGCGTCCTTCCCGTCGACCACCACCGTGAGGGGGCCGTTGAAGCCGGGACCGAAACTGTCCGCGAGTGCGTCGTACGCACGACGCTGCGTCGTCGAGGAAGGTTGCGACTCGTCGCCGGGAATACCGAGTTCGAGGCTGGTCACCGGCAAAGCCAGGACACCCAGGCCGATCAAACCCGACAACAGAACAGCGACCGGGCGGCGGACCACGAAGGCGGCCCAGCGGGTACCGACACCGGGTTTGCCGCCCGATGTCGCAGTGATCGACTCGGCATTATCGGCGGTTCGGACCTGCGCCTCGGCCCCGGCCGGGTCGCGGCGGAAGGAGCGCGGCATGACCCTCGTCTGAACGAACCCGAGCAGCGCGGGCAGCAGGGTCAGCGCGATCGCGACCGCGACCGCGACCGTGCCCGCCGCAGCGAGGCCCATATCGGTGAGGACCGGGATGCCCACCACCGACAGCCCGGCCAGGGCGATGATCACGGTGAGTCCCGCGAAGACGACCGCGGATCCGGCCGTGCCGACCGCCCGGCCCGCCGCCTGTTCGGCGCTGTATCCCTCGATGCGTTCGGACCGGTACCGCGAGACGATGAACAACGCGTAGTCGATTCCGACCGCCAGCCCGAGCATCAACGCCAGGGTTGTCGTCGTGGTGGACATGCCGATCGCGATGATGGCAGCGACACCGACTCCCAGCCCGATCAATGCCGTGAGCAGCGGAAGCCCGGCCGCCGCCACGGCGCCGAAGGTGACCATCAGCACCACCGCTGCCGCGGCAAGGCCGATGACCTCGGTGAGGCCACCCATTTCCGGTTTCGAGTGCAGAGCCGATCCGCCGACCTCGACGGTGATCCCCGCGGCCCGCCCCGCCCCGGCCGCGTCGGTCAGCGCAGCCTTGCTGGCGGCGGTGAGATCGTCACTGGTCGCGTCGTAGTTGACCGTGGCATACGCGGTGCTGCCGTCCTTGCTGACCGCGCCGGTCCGGAAAGGATCGAGCACGTTCTTCACCTGCGCGCCGCCGGCCACCCCGGCGAGCACCTTCTCGACCGCGGTCTCGGCGGGTTCGGCGGTGATCTGCTGCCCGCCGGGCGCCACGAACACCAGTCGCGCCTGCGCACCGTCCGACTTGGCACCGGGGAAACGTTCGCTGAGCAGATCGAAGGTCTGCTGCGACTCGGTCCCGGGAATCGACAACGCATCCGGTGGGGCCGCGGGCGCTGCGACGGCCCCGAACACGCAGGCAGCCAACACACCCAACCAGAGCAGCACGACCAGGCGCCGCCTCCGGAAACAGAATCGACCTACCCGATGGAGGAACTTTGCCATGCAGCCATCGTCGATGACCGATGGTGTAGTCGACATCATCTGTGAACAGGAGATCGCGCATACTACGGACGGCGTACGAGAGACCGTGAGTACTACGGATCAAGTACGTGACGACCCGGCCGGAGACGCAAACGGTTGTCACATCCAACGTATATCCGAATCCCTTCCTACACAGGATGAATAGGGAGAGTCGCGCGACTGGTCGCATCGGCGACGTCGGCACTACCGGCGCACGAAGAACAAGCCGACGTCCCGACAACTTTCACCGAACCCGGCAAGGCATCAGTCGGCTCGGCCGGTATGAGATGGTCACCTGCACCATCGCGGGCCAGCAGCGCGGCACCGTAGGCACCACTGATCTGCGGCGTTGCCGGAACGATGACCGGCGCGTCCAATGCCTCTTCGAGGAAGTGCACCGCAGCGGCATTTCTGGCCACACCGCCGGTCATCACGATCGGCTGGTGTTTCCCCACATAGGCAACCAGCCCGAGCGTGCGCGCCGATACCGCGCGGTGGACCGATGCGGCGATATCTTCGCGACGCTCCCCCTGCGCGAGCAAGGAGATGATCTCCGTTTCGGCGAAGGTGGCGCACATGCTGCTGACCTCGAGATTCTTGTCTCCGGCCAGCGCGAGATCGGCGAGTTCGTCGATACCGCACTCGATCGCCCTGGCCAGGACCTCGAAGAACCGTCCGGTGCCGCTGGCACAACGATCATTCATCGTGAAGTTGTCCACGATGCCGTCGTCGATGACGATGGCCTTGCTGTCCTGGCCCCCGATGTCGACAACCAGCCGGGTGCCCGAGCACATCGCGGCGACACCACGGGCATGACACGTGATCTCGGTGAAACTTCGGCCGGCACCCGGAACGAGGCGACGTCCGTAGCCGGTGGAGACGCTCCGCGCGATATCGGCCGCGGACAGGGACGCGGCCGCCAGAGCCCCGGACATGGACTGCGCCAGACCGGCTCGACTGACCGCGCCCATCTGCACCACCTCGGACGAGACGATCGTCCCGGCCTCGTCGACGATGACTGTTTTGGCTGTCGTCGAGCCGAGATCGACTCCCATGTAATGGCTTTTCACCCTTGCGACCCCATTCCCGCTACTCGCGTCACGCCGGCACGACACCGCCGCGGCTGCGCCGCACATCGATCCCCTCGAGCATCGCCGCCAGGCGGCTTTCCAGGATCTCGTCTTTGTAGAAGGACGCATCGGCGACGTCGCCTTCGAAGAACATCGACGGTATGCCCAGCTCCCGCTGGGCTGCTTTGGCGACCAACCGTTGTGGGTTGGTGAATGCCCGGCAGGTGCGCGTCGAGTGAAACACGATGCCGTCGACGTCGTAGTACTCGCTGTCGCGCAGGACCAGGTTCTTGATCGTCTTCGTACCGTGGTTCGTCGGGCACAGCAGGTAATGCTGAGCCATGCCGAGCAGTGGATTCTCCGGATCGATGAGATGCGGCTCCTGCCAGAACGCTTGATGGGTGTATCGGCCGGCGACAACGGCCACACCGTGATCAGCGAACTTGCGCGCCAGGAACCCCAGCTTGTTCCAGTTCATGAATCCGTCGAAATACACCCGGTAACGCTCGTTGCGAACGGCGGGAACCCCGTCGGCGATCCGCTGCTGAATCTCCGCTTTGACCGCGGCGAAATAGTCGACCAATTGCTGACTCGCGGGCAGGAAGTTGATGTGAGCGATACTCGCGATCCAGTCCCAGAAAGTGGCGGGAGTCGGCGCCTGCCGGCACAGCGCCATCGCTTCGCGGCGCAGCTCCGACGCGCGCTTGAGGTAGGCCATGTTCTGGCGCAGCGCATCCCAGTCGAACGGTCGACCGGTCATACTCTCGATGAACTCCACCAACTCATCGAGCTGGCCGGCCACGAAGCGCGATGCCTGTTCCCATTCTTCACCCACGAGATAGCCCGCATCCGGCTTGTTACCCCACAGAAAGGGCAGCGAGACATTGAAGATGGGAACTTCCTTGCCGAAGACCCGGAAGGAGATGTCGTCCCACTGCTGTCCGGTGCTGCACCCCGCATACGCGTTGACGAAGAAATCAGGCGCCGGCAGGCGGCTCGCCAGCTCGGCCTGCTCCGGCAACCCCACCACTCCGGTGCCGCTCGCGTGCCCGCTTTCCTGAGTCAGAACCGCACATCCCAGGTGCGTCCGCGAATAGGAACACAGCTCGCCGATGTATCCGTATTCCTCCGCGGCCAGCTGAGCGGGGCGCTCCAGGTGCTGAGCTGCCAGTCGTGCCGAAAATGCCTCGCCGTGACACCACACCAGCCCTGCGGCCTGAAAGAAGGGATTGACCGAAGAACCGTTGTACCACACCACTTTCTGACCGCGCTCCCGCGCGGTGAACACGTTGTCCCAATAGTCGGCGACCATCTTTCCGCCGGTCTTGGTGACTTCGAGTCGGTTGGAATTGTCCATGACGGGGGCGTTCACTTGACCACATCCTGATATTCGGGAACGTCGGCGGCGGGGCGATCGGTACGGCGGATACGTTCGAGCAGCGCCTCGACACGGGTCCGGATCGACTCCACCGGTACGCCGTCGTGTTCGGTTTCGATGAGCAGGTGCGCAATGCCGTATTCCGACAGTCGTTTTCGAAGTTGTGGGTAGTACAGCATGTGCGGTTCGCAGAATTTCGCCATCAAGACGATGACGCCTTCGGCGCCGCTGGATTCGATCGATTCGATCAACCGGTCCTCCCAGTCGGTGGCATGCCGGACGCGCGTCGGGCACGGCATGTTGGCGTCGCGTTGCAGGTACCAATCACTGATCGCCGCCAGCGGATCGACGTCCTCCGCGACGTCGGTCGAGATGTAACGCGCGCCGTGGTAGAGGTCGTCGTCGACCACAATGGCTCCGCATTCCTCGATGGTCTGCAGAATTTCGGGTTTCGGCGCATGGCAGAAGTGCCCGGACAGATGGATCCGGACACGGTGATCCCGGGTGACCTCGTCCAGCCCCGCCACGATGTGGCGGAGCGCGCGGGTGTGCTCGGCCTTGTCCATGACCATGCCGGACTTCACGAGCGACTGCAGCTGCGTCGCGGTCAATCGGGCGTTGCCGGACCGGCGCGCGGCGAACAGCGTGCGCAGCAACCGGCGATTCTCGTTGAAGAGGGTGATACTGCGCGACAGGGCCGCGGCCGTGACGGAAGTTCCGGCGAAGACCGCCATTTCGTCGACGAAGCTGCGCATCTTCTCCCGCACGACCTCGGGCGTCCAGGTAGCGCCCATCGCGGACTCGAGCTGGCCGAAATACAGTGGCCTGTCTTCGGATTCGGATCGCACGACATCGACCGCGCCGAGCAGTTGGATGCAGTGATCGGCAAGGAAGAAGCCGTCGTAGCCATCCAACCGGCCCTTCGCGGCCTGGTCCGCGATATTTCTGGTGTAGCCGCAGTAGAACTCCGCCAGCAGGTTCCTGCCGATGCTGTCCGGTTCGCGGTTCTCCTGGATGATCACCGGCAAGGCTCCGGCAGCGTGAGCGATCTCGGCCGGGAAGTTCATCGGAAATGCCCCGACGACCTTCCCGCCGGTTCGCCGCTTCCATTGAGCCACATAGGAATCCGGATCCTCGGCGATCGCGCCGAGCATGGTCAGTGTGGTTGTGATCGTGTCCGACACCGCGCAGCCTCCTTCGAGCCCGTTCACGGGCGTGTCCGAACTGGGATCGATCGGCCGATACAGGCCGACTCCTCATTTATAGATCCGAGTTAGACAAAAAACAACCCTTGGTGTTCTAAACTGTCAAACTAAATCGGGTGACAGGGTGCGACCAGCACGCCCCAGCTCGACACACCGCCAGGCTTCGTCGGACCACACACTCGGCGGCGCCATTCGGCCTGTCACAATTCGAACCGTGGCCGCGATCGACCTTCCCTCACCGAGCGCCCGGTCCCTGCTGTTGACCATCGTCGGAGAGTTCATGTTCCCGCCGGCGGATCCCGCATGGACGACCGCGATTCTGCGCGTACTGAGCAGCCTCGGCGTCGAGGAACACGCCGCGCGACAGGTGCTGGCGCGGGCGGCGGCCGCGGACTGGCTTACGCGCGAACGCGACGGACGTGCGGTCCGCTGGCGAATCGCACAGCGCGGCCTGACCCTCGCCGCGGACGGCATCCGGCGCTCGAATGCCTTCCTGTCGGGCCCGCCCTCCTGGGACGGCCGCTGGCTGATGTTGTTCGTCACCGTGCCGAACCAGCGCGCCGCAGTGCGCAAACGCCTCCACGGCGGCCTGTCGTGGCTCGGCATGGGCAATCCGACTCCGGGACTGTGGGTGACACCGCACGTCGAACGCGGCGACGAACTGACCGATCTGGTACACAGCCTGGAACTGGAGCACTCCGCGCTGGCAGTAGTCGGTTCGCTGCACGAAACCGGTATGGGCGCCCACGAAGTCGTGCGAAGGGCTTGGGACCTCACCGAGCCCGCGCGCTACTACGAGGCGTTGCTGGCTCATCTGGACGATCGGCCCGAACCTCGAAGCGGTGACGAGGTGTTGCTCGCCTACCTCGATTTGCTCAGCCTGCAGCAACATCTGATGCGAGTCGATCCTTTCCTGCCCGAGGCCCTGCTTCCCGAGTGGGTCGGACGAACCGGCGCGGCGCGAATTCGCGCCCTGCGCCACAGGTGGGCCGAGCCGGCACGTGCGCGCTGGGCCGAGATCCTCGCGGAGTCGGCCCCGAGCTGACCCGATCTCCTGGCTTGTACATTTTTCGTCATTTGGTATTGATTTCTGTATAAGCCCAAGCCATCATAGAGTTGTTGGGCAGATCACACTCCCGACCGCCGCAGCGCGGTCGTGCATGCTGCCGCGCGAATGCTCGCGACCGTGGCATTCGGATGAAATTCATACCGGGAGAACGCCGTTCGATCGGACGGCCGGTTCGAGCAGGCCCACGCGCCGCACACCTCGTTCAGCGAGAGGACAGCATCTTGACCAGACCCAGGCCCGAATTTATGGTCATTCCATATGGCCATTTACCTCGCCATGCCCGCGGACCTGCCAAGGAGACGGTATGACAGCGCCGACCGCCGCCCCGCTCCCCCGCGAGTCATCGCACCCGTCACGAACGAATCCGCGGCGCGCGGCTACCGCCGCCTTCCTCGGCACCGTGATCGAGTTCTACGACCTGGTCATCTACGGCACGGCCGCGGCCCTCGTATTCGGCCGGGTGTTCTTCCACGATGTCAGCCCACACGTGGCCTTGATCATGTCCTTCACAACCTTTGCCAGCGGCTATCTGGTGCGACCGGTCGGCGGACTGATCTTCGGGTACATCGGTGACCGGTTCGGCCGCCGCCGGGCACTCATGCTGACCATCGTGATGATGGGCGCGGCCACGGTCCTGATCGGCGCGCTGCCGACCTATGCGACCGCCGGCGCACTGGCGCCGATTCTGCTCGTCCTCCTGCGCTTGCTCCAAGGGCTGGCAGTCGGCGGAGAACAGGGCGGAGCCGTCCTGATCGCCGTCGAGCACGCACCGGCGAACAAACGCGGGTTCTACGGGAGCTTTTCCACCGCCGGCGCTCAAGGCGGAACCGTCATCGCCACAGCGGTTTTCGCACTCGTCACACTGCTGCCCGACGATGCGTTCAACGCCTGGGGCTGGCGAATTCCGTTCTTGCTCAGCGCCGCCATCGTCGCGATCGGCGTGCTGGTTCGCTACGGGCTCGAGGAAACGCCCGACTTCCAGAAGGTACAGCAGTCCGGCAAGCGAGCGCGCAATCCGATTCGCGCGGCACTGACCGGGCAGCCGCTGACGATCGTCGGCATCATGCTGGTGATGGGCGGTGTCTTCGCCTGCTGGTATCTCCTGACCGTATACAGCCTCAGCTACGCGGTCGAACACACCGGCATCACCCGGACCACGATGCTGTGGCTGGTTTCCGTCGCCACCCTGCTGGTCGTTGTGATGAATCCGGTCTGGGGAGCCGTGTCCGATCGGATCGGCCGCACCGGACTGGTCGCGGGCGGACTACTCCTCGAAGGGGTGCTGCTGTTCGCCTACTTCGCCGCCTTGCCCACCGGCAACATCACGCTCATCTTCGTGCTCATGCTGGCCACCACAGGATGTGGCCACGCGATGATCAACGGCGTCTTTCCGGCATTCGTGACCGAAAGCCTTCCCGCCGAAGTGCGCTATACCGCAGGGTCTTTCGGCATTCAGCTGGCCGGAGTCCTCGGCGGATTCGCCCCACTGGCCGCCGTCGCGCTGGAGGACTCCAGCGCCGGACCGATGTCGATCCCCGCACTGTGCCTGCTGATCTGCGTGCTGGGCGCGATCAGCGCCTACACCCTGGTGCGGCAGTATCGCCCGGCCGGCTCCACCGGCGCCGGTCTCGAGCCCGCACCGACCTTCGGATGAAAGGCCTGCGATGACACCCCGATCCGACCACGACCACGACGGCATCCGAACGGCCGTGCGCGCCTTCGCCACCAAACAGCTGGCACCCGGATACCTCGACCGCGCCAAGTCGACAGAGTTTCCGTGGAAACTTCATCGGGAGATCGCGGCGCTGGGTATCTACGGCCTGCTGGCGGGAGACCCGTACAACCCGCTCGAGCGGGAGGATTTCGTCGCCGCGGGTATCGCGATCGAGGAACTGGCGTATGCGGACTTCAATGTCGCCAACATCGCGATTCCGGTGCTGCTGATGAGCTCCCTGATTCGTCAGCACGGCTCCGACGCGCTCATCGAGCAGTGGCTCGGGCGCTTGGTCTCCGGCGAAACCTTCGTCGCATTCGGCTTGACCGAACCCGACACCGGATCCGATGCCGCGAACATCAAGACCACCGCGCGCGCCACAACCGACGGATATGTCCTCAACGGCGAGAAGACGTCGGTGACCATGCTCGGCAACGCCGAAGCGATCATCGTGGCCGCAAGGACCATTCGAGACGGCGCCGACCTCGGCGTTTCGGCATTTCTCGTACCGCTCGACAGCCCCGGCATCGCGAAGTCGGTGGTCCCGGACACCGGCTGGGGCATTCTCGGCCGCGGAGTCCTGCATCTCGACGACGTCGAAATTCCGGCTGCCGACATGATCGGAGCCGAGGGCCGCGCATTCTCACGCGTACTCAACGGGTTCGACTTCACCCGCCCGCTGCTCGCACTGACCGGGATCGGCACTGCGCAGGCCGCACTCGACGAGACAGCGCAGTACGTTCGCCGCCGCACCGCGTTCGGCACCGAACTGGCCAAATTCGAAGGCGTCTCGTTTCCGATCGCCGAACACCTCACCAAGCTCGAGGCCGCACGGCTGATCTGCTACTCCGCCCTCGAAAAACGAACCCTGGGCCTTCCCCATACCGCGGAGGCCGCGATGGCCAAGTGGTACGGCCCCCTCGTCGCGAGCGCGGCTGTCAAAGAATGCCTGCTGCTGCACGGCAACTACGGATACTCACAGGAGTTGCCCTTCGAGCAACGGCTGCGTGATGTCATGTCGGTCGAAATAGCGGACGGCACCGCACAGATACAGAAAATAATCATCATGCGTGAGAAATACGGCACGGATTTCGTGCCTTACGAGAAGCGGAGAAAGTCATGAGTTCCCACACCAGCGCGGACACCGATCGTCGCCCGAGCCCCGCGGACGGTTTCGATTTCAGCGAGTCGAAAATCATGGTGATCGGCGGGACTTCCGGCGTCGGTCTCGCAACGGCAACAAGCTTTGCACAGGCCGGTGGACGGCAACTGGTACTCGTCGGCAGGAACGAGACGCGCGGCAAGAACGCCGTCGACCACATTCTGACGATGTGCCCGGATTCTTCACCGGAGTTCGTATCCGCAGATGTGAACGAGCCGACAGCAGCCGAGGAAGTCGTGCACGAGGCGTCGCGGCGAATGGGTGGGCTGGATATTCTCGTCAACTCGACAGTCGCGGTCTACCAACCGACCCTCCTCCACGACACGGATATCTCGGCCATACCGGAGATGATCGCTCAGCAAGCGCTCGGACCGATGTTGACCAGCCGCGCGGCCGTGACACTCATGCGCGAGCAGCAGCACGGCGCGATCGTCAACATCGCCTCCGACGCCGCGAAGGTGCCGACCCCCGGAGAATGCGTCATCGGCGCGGCGATGGCCGCTATCGTGACTTTCTCCCGCACACTGGCCGTCGAGGCGAAACGTTATGGAGTCAGGGTGAATACGATCACGCCGTCACTGATTGCGAACACCGGCTCGTACGACCGGGCGATGAACATCGAATTCTCCAAGAAGATCTTCGAAAAAATCACCAAACAAGCACATTTGGGGCTTACCGAGCCGGAGGATCTCGCCAACGCGATCTTGTTCTTGACATCGCCGCTGGCCGCCAACATCACCGGACAGGTTCTCAGTGTCAACGGTGGAATTTCGGTGGCGTAACAGCCGCCCGCAACACAGTGATTCGACGCATTCGCAATCGAGGTAGACCCATGCCGACCGCCACCAACCGCATCCATCCGCCCGAGAACGAGCGCCCGGGGTTGACACAGTCGTACTGGCCGGCCGATACGACTTACGAGATCAGAGACATAACGCTCGGCGGACTCCTGCGCGAGGCAGCCGCTGCGGTTCCCGACCGGATCGCCGTGGTGGATGCCGTCGCGGACCGGTCGGCGCGACGCAGCTGGACCTATGCCGAATTCCTCGCCGACGCCGAACGGGCGGCCCGCGCACTACTCGCCCGATTCGAGGTCGGAGACCGGGTGGCGATCATGGCGCCCAACAGCGCGGACTGGATCGTGCTGCAACACGGCATCAGCCTGGCGGGCATGATCGTGGTGACGCTCAACCCGGCCTACCGGGCACGCGAAATCGAGTACATTCTCCGGCAGTCCCGGGCCGCGGGCATCGTCCATGTCGATACATACCGCGGTCTCGATATACGCGTGACCATCGATGAGGTCCGCTCCGACCTGCCTCACCTCGAACATGTGATCTCCTTCTCCGACTGGGAACAACTCCTCGACAGCGGCAGTCCCGGACAACAGCTGCCGACCGTACATCCGGACGACCCATTCCAAATCCAATACACCTCCGGCACCACCGGGTTCCCGAAAGGCGCTCTGCTGCACCACAAGGGCCTTGTCAATCAGGCTGCACTGGTGGCGGAGCGAGCCGGGATGCGCGATGGCGGCGTGAATATCAATGCCATGCCCCTGTACCACATCGGCGGTGGAGTGGTGTGCCCGTTCGGCGCACTGTCCAAGCACGGAACTTTCGTCGTCCTGCCGGCCTTCGATCCTGCCTTGATGCTCGAGGCCGTCGAGACCTATCGCGGAACACACACTCTGCTCGTTCCCACGATGATCATCGCCCTGCTCGAGCATCCACATCGCGTGAGCACCGATCTGTCCAGTCTGCAGACGATCTTGACAGGAGCGGCAAATGTGCCGGCCGCCTTGATCCGCCGCACAATCACGACCCTCGGCTGCCACACCAGTATCCTTTTCGGGCAGACCGAGATGCACGGCAACATTTCCCAGACACACCTCGACGACACCCCTGAGGATCAATCGGAGACCGTCGGACGGCCGCTACCACACCTCGAGATCAAAATCGCGGACCCCGGCAGCGGAGACGTGCTGCCGCTCGGCGAGCGCGGCGAAATATGCTGCCGGAGCTACCAGAACATGATCGAATACTTCGATATGCCGGACGCCACCGGCGCATGCATCGATGCCGATGGCTGGCTGCACATGGGCGACCTCGGAAGTATGGACGAGCGCGGATTCATCAGGGTGACCGGTCGGCTGAAGGATATGGTCATCCGAGGCGGGCTCAATATCTATCCTCGCGAAATCGAAGAGCTGCTGACAACACATCCCGCGGTCGCCGACGCCGCGGTGGTCGGAATCCCCGACGACAAATGGGGCGAACAGCTGGCCGCGGTGATCCGCATTCCGGCCGGTATCGAGCAGCCGATGGCGGAAGAACTTCGCTCCTTCTGCCGGGCGAACCTCTCCGCACACAAAACGCCGGCCTACTGGAGCTTCGTCACCGAGTTTCCGCTCACCCCGACGGGAAAGATTCAGAAGTACGTTCTGCAGGACCGCTTGCGTAACGGAGAAATCCCGAAGACCACCGCACAGGGCCAGGCACACCGTCCGGCGCACAAGTAGAATTCCGAAACTCTGCGACAATTCGTGATCCCCCCAGGATCGGTGCGGGAAACGTAACTCTTTCAACAACTTTCAACGAAAGCCTGTTCTTTCGGACAGGAGATCCGATCGGCAGCGGTAATTTCTGCGCCGGATTACTCGCGGACACACAGTCCTGCGCAGCGCACCTTCCGCACAGTCGGTCTCTTCGGCGTGCGCTGTTCCAGACCCTCCCGCACGAGAAAAGCTGTGGGTAGCGGATAAAACGAGATGAGGAAACCATGAAGAGTATGAAGGTCGCGGCTACGTCCGCACTGCTGGCCGCCGCACTGGGCGCGACGGCCGCATCCGCCGGTGCGGCTCCTGGCGCCGGTGACGACGTGGTGAACTTCAAATCCAGCACCAGTGGGGACTCCATGATCGTGTCGACCGACGTCGGTTCGATGACCGCGGACAACGGCGTGTTCACGATCGCGGCCCCGGACGGATCCGCCGTGGCCGGCACCGAATTGTCGTTCCGGGTCGACGACTTCGTCTTTCCGATCGCGGCCGAGATCCGGGGCCGCACCGCAACCCTCACCCCGCAGTTCGACCTCGCGCACGCGTCCTACCGGCCGGTTGCCTTGCCTTTCGACGACACCGCGCCCTGGAAGACGCCGTACGACCGGGAGCAGGCCGCCTGGAACCGCATGAGCAGCACCATCATCACCGGAGCCTCGATCGGCAGCCTCATCGGCGGTATCGGTGGTGGCGCGATCGGCTGCCTGCTGGGCGGCATCGCCGGCGCGACTGTCGCCGCCGCCACCATCGTCGGAATGTTCGGCCCGTTCATTCCGGCCGCCGCCGTCGGCTGCCTCGGCGGTATCGTCGCCATCGGCGCGCTGGGCACCCTGGCCGGACAACTCCTCATCACCGCGCCCGTCGCGATCATGGCCGGCGTCCAGTACTTCACCACCATCGGTTCGCCACTTCCGGCGAAGTGACCCGATCCGCTGTAATCGTCTGCACAGCAATGCTTTCGGCCGGGCGGTCCGTGCGGACCACCCGGCCGGGACCGGTGGATCGATCAGCTCGCCCTACCGGCCGATCGGACTGCTCGACCGCGGATTCGAGAGCACGCGCCTGCTCACGCAGTGGCTCGATTCCATGCCATCCCCGCCGCTACCGCGAGGACTCCTCGAGTGTGTACGCGGGAATCAGCCGCCCCGAGGCGATATCGTCCTGAACGCGGAATTTCTGAATCTTCCCCGACGGCGTCATCGGCAGTTCCGCCGCGAAGTACCACAGCGACGGTGTCTTGTGAGCGGCGATTCGTTCACGGCACCAGGCCTTCAGCGCTGCCACGTCGGGTGGGCTGCCGGGGTCCTCGGCGCGCAGCACCGCGCCGATCTGTTCGCCCCACTTCTCGTCGGGTACACCGACGACGATCACCTCGGCCACCGCGGGATGCCGGAAGAGCAGTTCCTCGATTTCGCGCGGGTAGATATTGAGGCCGCCGCGAATGATCATGTCCTTGAGGCGGCCGGTGATTCGCAGAAAGCCCCGGTCGTCCATGGTTCCCAGATCCCCCATGTGCAACCAGCCCGCACGATCGACGGTCGCGGCCGTCTCCGCCGGCATGTCCGAATATCCGAGCATGTTCTGGTAACCGCGACAACAGATTTCGCCTTGCTCGCCGATGGGGACCACGGCGCCGGACACCGGATCGACGATCTTGACCTCGAGTTCGGGGAGGGGTTGCCCCACCGTGCTGGCCTGGTCGACCGGATCATCGGTGATGCGGGTCTGACTGATCACGCCGTGCATCTCGCTCTGCCCGAACAGGATCGTGAATCGGCAGCCGAGCCGCTGGATAACGCGCTCGACCAGTACCTGCGGCACCGCCGACGCACCGGACATCACCGTGTACACGCTCGACAGGTCGCGGGTCGCGAAATCCGGATGCTCGAGCAGCGATATGAGCATGGTCGGGACCATCAAGGAGTGTGTACCCCGGTAGGTTTCGAGCATTTCGAGCATGAGCGCGGCGTCGAAACCGGCAAGCACCACAAACGTACCGTGGGTGGCGAAGGTGCCGAGTTCGGTGACACCCCCGCCACCGATGTGATACATCGGCATCGCATTGACACACACCACCGGCCCGGCCTGGCCGGCGCGTTCGAAGACGAACGTCGCCTCGTTGACAATTCCCTTGTGGTGCAGCATCGCACCTTTGGGAAAGCCGGTCGTGCCGGAGGTGTACTGGATCTGCACCGGGTCGGTGGGCAGGACCGCGGGCAATTGCACCGTGGGGTCTGTCGTGGCGAGGAACTCCTCCCACTCGCTCGTCGGCACCACCATTCGCAGGTCGGGAAGCTCCCCGGCGATGTCGCCGAGCACGGTCGCGAGCTCCACTCCGCGATAGCTCTCACGGAAGAAGAGTCCCGCGGCGCGCGATTGGCGCAGGATGTACTCCAGTTCGTGTGCGCGGTAGGCCGGGTTGATACCGACGACCACCATCCCGGCCATCGCGATCGCCTGCTGCAGAATCACCCACTGCGCGCTGTTGGGAGCCCATATCGCGATCCGGTCACCAGGCGCGAAATGGGTTCGCAGGGCCCGAGCCACCTGCTCGACCTCGGCGAGAAGTTCGCGGTAGGTCCATTCGGTCCGGTTGGCCGGATCGGGGTCACCCTCGACCAGCGCCACCCGGTCGGGCACCGCGGCCGCGGCCTGCCGGAGCAGATCACCGAGCGTGATGTCGCGGACGCCCGAACTCGTCGAGGCCGGCCAGAAGGATTGTGTGAGGGTCATCGTGCGATCCGCCTTCGGCTGTGCGGTGTGAAGGATGCTGTGCATCCGTGGGCCACCGGTGCGGGGCCACCCGGCGCGATCGAAGTATGGCGCCGGTCACACTGAATGTAGTACATATTCAGAGCCAGAATCAACAAAACTGTCTAATATTTTTATGGTCGGACCAAATGTCGCCGAGGTCCACCGGCAGCGCTTCACCAGCCCGAGGCTTCGGCCGCGAAAAGTCCCGCTATCCTGCGGAGATACCGCCGTTGGGACTCACTGCCTGGCCGGTGATCCGCCGCGCCTGGGGGCTGCACAGGAAGACGATGAGTTCGGCGACATCGATCGGCTCGGCCACACCCAGCGATGCCGCACGCGCGGCCTTGTCGAACAGTTTGGCGCTGAAGGGTTCGGCCATGACGCGGTCGTAGGCACCGGTGTCCCGGATCAGCGACGGCGTCACGGCATTGACCCGCACACCGTCGCGTTTGGCCTCCATCGCCAAGGTCTTGGTGAACATGACGATGGCCGCCATCGCCGCGCCGATGACAGCCTCGCCCGGTGTCGGACATTTGGCCGCGTCGGAGGCGACATTGACGATCACGCCGCCGTGTTGGGAGCGCATATCCGGCAGCACTGCCCGGCACATGTTGATCGGCCCGAGCGCCTGCTGCATCAGAATAGCGGGGACGTCCTCCGGCGGCGTGTCATGGAACAGTCGCGGCGTGAACGCGCTCGTCGTGCTGTTGACCAGGATGTCGGCCGCCCCGAGCCCGGAATTCAGCTCCTCGGCTGCCCGCCGTGCCTGGGTGGGATCGTTCACGTCCGCGGCGACGAACAGGCACCACACCCCGGGCGCCAGGGAACGGATCTGTTCTGCCGCCTTCTCCCCCCGTTCGGTGTTACGGCCCACCAGACCGATACGTTGCGTCCCGGCCGCTACGAATCGATGCGCGACCTCGAGTCCGACTCCGCTCGTGCCACCCACCACATACACCGTCGACTGGGCCGGAACCGGCACGCGAGGTTCGGACGTGCTGTCATTCATCGAATACTCCTTCGTAATTCGAGCGCGATCGGCGCAGGGGCCTTGTGCGGTGCGTGATCGAGTTCGCCGTCACAGTCGACACAATGCGGCGTCACGGCCGATGCTGTTGCCATCACTTGGTTTTCGGCCGCGGCATCCCGTCCACCGGTCGATCCGGCCGCGCCGAGGTATTCATCGCGAGCGAGCAGGCCCGCACCGTAGGCGCCGGCGATCTGGGGTTGTTCGAGCAACTCGACCTGCCTGCCCAGAGCGCGCGATACGTAGTGCAGGGCCGCCGGATTCTTCGCCACCCCACCGGTCATCACCGCCGGCGAGGCCTTGCCCACCTGTGCCACCAAACCGAGCGTGCGAGCCGCGACCGCCCTGTGTACCGACGCCGCGATATCCGCTTTGGCACGCCCCTGGGCCAGTAGCGAAATCACCTCGGTCTCAGCGAATGTCGCGCACATACTGCTGACCTCGAGGTCGTCGCAGCCGGACAGTGCCAACTCCCCCACCGCCTCGACGTCCACTTCCAGAGCCCGGGCGAGCACATCGAAGAACCGCCCGGTTCCGCTCGCGCAGCGGTCGTTCATGGCGAACCTGTCCACCAGGCCCGCATCGTCGACAATGATGGCCTTGCTGTCCTGACCGCCGATATCGATCACGAGCCGCACTCCCGGATGCAACGCCGCGGCGCCGCGGGCATGGCAGGTGATCTCGGTGAAGCTGCGGTCGGCACCCGGAACCAGTTTGCGTCCGTAGCCCGTACTTATCGTCCGGCGGATGTCACTGCCGGCGACCCCCGCGGCGCGTAGCGCGCCCTCGATCGCGTGTGCGACCGCCGCCGGGCTCACCGCGCCCATCTGCACGACATCGGCCCCGCGCAGCGCGCCACCGGAGTCGACGACGGCCGCCTTGGCCGTGGTCGAGCCGAGGTCGACTCCCATGACGAACCAATCTCCGGTGTTCATGATGCGTTTCTCCGCGCCACATTCATCGCCTACACCACTGATTTCATCCGCGCTACGTCGATGGCCTCCAACATGGCCTCGAGCCGGCTGTCGAACAGCTCGTCGTTGTAGAAGGACGCGTCGGCGACATCGCCCTCGAAGAAGAAGGATTTCACGCCGCGTTCCTGTTCCGCGGTCCGGGCCAGCATCGTCTGCGGATTGGTCATCGCCCGGCAGGTCCGTGTCGAATGGAATGCGATGCCGTCGATCGCGTATTCGTCCAGGCGCCGCAGCAACAACTCCTGCAGATTCTTCAATCCGTGATTGAGTGGGCACAGCAGATAATGCTGTGCCATACCGAGCAACGGATTGTCGGTATCGATGAGTTGCGGTTCCTGCCAGAAGGATTCGTGGGTGTAACGACCCGCGACGACCGCGACGTCGTATTCGGCGAACTTACGGGTGAGGAATCCGAGCTTGTTCCAATTCATGATGCCGTCGAAATACACCCGATAGCGCTCGTTCTGCACCGCACTCACGCCGTCGGCGAGCCGTTGCTCGATCTCGGCCTTCACCCCGGCGAAGTAGTCGACGAGACCCTGATTGCCCGGCAGGAAGTTGATCGGCGCGATACTGGCGACCCAGTCCCAGTAGGTCGCGGGGGTGGGCGCCTGCGTGCACAGTGCCATGCCCTCGAGGCGCAGTTCCGAGGCGCGCTTGATGTAGAACATGCTCTCGCTCAGCGCATCCCAGTCGAACGGCCGCCCGGTCTGATGTTCGAGGAACTCGATCAGCTCACGCAACTGCCCCTCCACATACCGGCTCACCTCGGTCCACTCCTCGCCCCGCATATAGCCGGCGTCGGGCTTGTTGCCCCACAGCATCGGCATCGAGACGTTGAACAACGGAAGCTTGCGATCGAAGACCCGGTAGGTCATCGCATCCCACTGCTGTCCGGTGCTGCAACCGGCGTAGCCGTTGACGAAGAAGTCGGGTGCCGGCAGTTTGGCGGCCAGCTCCTGCTGGTCGACCATTCCGACCACCCCGGTCGACTGCTCGTTGACGTTCTGGTGTGTCAGCACGGCACATCCGAGATGCGTTCTCGCATAGGAGCAGAGTTCACCGATGTAGCCGTATTCGGCACCCGCGGCCTGCGCGGGCCCTTCCAGGTGTTGAGCGGCCAAGCGGGCGGCGAACGCCTCACCGTGACACCATTCCAATCCCGCCGCCTGGAACAGCGGGTTCATCGCGGCACCGTTGTACCAGACGACATGCTTACCCCGCTCCTTGGCGGTGAAGATGTTGTCCCAGTAGTCGGCCACCATGCGGCCGCCCATCCGGGTGCTGGTCAGCCGATTGGCCTTTTCCGGACTCGATTGCTGGATCGCCACGGCGAACTCCTTCGTGCGTAGATGGGGGTTCAGGATCGGACGGCTGCCGGCTGTCGGCGAATGCGCTCGATGAATGTCTCGATTCGCGTACGCAGCGTCTCGACGGGATTGCCCTCGTGCTCGGTCTCGAGAAGTAGTGACGGGATCGCACGGGCATCGAGCGCTTTGCGTAATTCGGGGTAATAGAGCATGTGCGGCTCGCAGAATTTCGCCATCAGCACGACGACGCCGTCGCAGCGGCTCCTGCCGAGCGAGTCGATCAGATAGGTGTCCCAGTCCACATCGGTGGTCACCCGGGTGGGACAGGGTGCGGTTCGATTGCGGTCGAGATACCACTCCGCCAGGGCTTGCAGCGGATCACCCGACTCGGGCACATCGGTCGAGATGTAGCGGAATCCGGTGTACAGATCGTCGTCGACCACGATCGCCCCCGATTCCTCGATCAGATCCAGGATCTCGGGGCGCGGCGCGTGACAGAAATGCCCCGACAGATGCAGCCGGACCAGATCGGCGCGGGGTTCGGCGGCCGGATCGAACTGCGCCAGCACCCGGCTGAGCAGCGCGGTGTGCTCTTCGATGTCCATCACCATGCTGGACTTCACGAGCACCTGCAGATCGGCAGCGGTGATCCGGGCGCGGCCGGACCTGCGCAGGTCGTAGAGCGACCGAAGCAGTCGGCGGTTCTCGTTGAACAGCCGGATACTCGCGGACAGCTCGTCGGATGTCACCGTGACACCGAGAACCGTTTCGATCTCCTGTTTCAGTTCCTCGATTCGACCTTCCACCCGGGGTTTGGTCCACGCGTCGTCCATCGCGCTGGTGAATTGCGCGAAATGCACCGGCTTGTCCGGGCGTACCCAGCGGATCACATCGACCGCGCCGAGCAGCTGCACACAGTGATCCGCGGCGACGAACGCGTCGAAGACATCGAGACGGCCCAGTGCCGCCTGGTCGGCCACACTGCGGGTGTAGCCGCAGTAGAACTCGGCCAGCAGACTGCGCCCCTCGGTGATCGGAGTGGGGTCGTCTTGGACGATCACCGGCAGCGCGCCTGCGGCGTGCACGATCTCGGCAGGGAAGTTCATCGGGAACGACGCGATCGCACGTCGGCCGTGTTCGGCCTTCCACTTCCGGGCATATGCCGCCGGATCGCCGGCGACCGCTCGCAGTGCCGACATGACCGTCGGATCAAGTTCGCTCATATCCAGCCCCTCGGCTTCGTAGACGGCTGCGGGCTCGTTGTGTGCCGCCGCAACCTGGTTCAGATGATACGTTATTTGATAGAACATAGCCACAAGTGTCAAATGTTGAAAGAAGCTTCAGGAGGATTCGGGTGGAGCGTGTACTCACAGGGCTACGGGTGGTCGAGCTGGCCGGAATAGGCCCGTCGCCGCATGCCGCGATGCTGCTCGCCGATCTCGGCGCGGAGGTGGTCCGCGTCGAAAGACCCGGCGGCGTAACGCAATTGCTTCCGGTGGACAAGGACGCGGTACTGCGGAACCGGCGGTCGGTCAGTGCCGACCTCAAAGAACCCGGTGACCTCGCCCGGGTGTTGCAGCTCATCGACAGGGCGGATGTGGTGATCGAGAGCTACCGGCCCGGCGTGGCCGAGCGCCTCGGGATCGGCCCCGAAGTCTGCACCGAGCGCAACGCGCGGTTGATCTACGCACGGATCACCGGCTGGGGACAGGACGGACCACTCGCGTCGCATGCCGGGCACGACATCAATTACCTGGCGCTCACCGGCGCGCTCCACGCCATCGGCCGCAAGGATGAACGGCCACTCGCACCGCTCAACCTGGTTGCCGACCTGGGTGGCGGGTCGATGCTGGCGGTGCTGGGCATACTCGCGGCCCTGCACTCGCGCACCCGGCCCGGAACCGGGCAGGTACTCGATATCGCGATGGTCGACGGCGTGAGTTCGCTGATGTCGATGTTCTGGACCTTGGCCGAGAACGATCTCTGGTCGCCCGAGCGCGGCACGAACGTCATCGACAGCGGAGCCCCGTTCTACGACACCTACGAATGCGCGGACGGACGCTACATCGCGGTCGGCGCCGTCGAACCCGTCTTCTACGCCCGGTTGCTGGAGGGCCTCGGTCTCACCTCATCCGAACTGCCCGACCAATATGACACCAGCGAATGGCCCACCGTCCGAGAGCATTTCGCGCGGATCTTCCGTACTCGCGATCGCGACGAATGGGATCGGACATTCGCCGCTCTCGACGCGTGCGTGACACCGGTCCTGGCACTGGCCGAAGTTCCGCATCACCCACAGATGGCGGCCCGGGGCACCGTGGTCGAGGCTTTCGGACAGCGACAGCCCGCGGCCGCTCCACGTTTCGCGGGCGTGCCGAGCGCGACGTACGCCGCCCCACGAGTCCCCGGTTGCGATACCGAGACCGTATTCCGGGAATGGGGTGTGCCCGACGCCTGACGAGAAGGCAGCGACAGTGCCGACGGCACAGATGCGGCCGCCCGAAACGAGTGGGCCGCCGTGGCAGCACCTCGGCACGGTGCGCGACGATGGGGGTATGCCTGACGCCGATCCGACGCCGACGTCCACGAAGGACACTCCGGCGAGCCCCAGCGCCCGATCCGCGCTCATCACGGTGCTCGGCGAGCTGGTCGAACCCTATGGGCAGCCGGTACGGACGGCGGCGCTGCTCTATGTCCTGAACGGGCTCGGCTTCGGCGCACATGCGGGCAGGCAAGCGGTGGCACGCACGGGATCGGCGGGTTTGATCGCCGCGCAACGCGCCGGGCGCGAGACCCTCTGGACTCTGACCGACAAGGCACATCGCCTGTTCAGCGAGGGCGATGTGCGCGTGTTCTCCACCGACGTCGACATCACCCAATGGGACGGCCGGTGGCTCGTGGTCAACGTTCCCATCCCCGAATCGCATCGCTCGACGCGCAAGAAGCTGTACGCGGCACTGCGCTGGGCCGGGTTCGGGAATCCGACCCCGGGGGTATGGGTCACCCCCCATACCGGACGTGCGGGCGAGGCCGCGAAGGCGATCGATTCTCTCGGCCTGACCGCGAACACCGTGTCGTTCATCGGAACGACCGCTGTCGCAGGCATTTCCGAAGAAGAACTGGTTCGGCGATCCTGGGATCTCGGTGCCGCCGAGGACGCCTACGACGAGCTGCTCGAACGCTTCGATTCACGCCATTACGGATCGGACGACGAATTGCTTTTCGCCCATGTGGAACTCGCGGACGCGCTGCGGCGCATGACCTACATGGACCCACGGCTCCCGGAGATTCTACTCCCCGACTGGCGCGGACAGCGAGCCGCCAAACGGCTCCGTGACCTGCGCGCGGAGTCGACACACGCCGCGCACGCGCACTGGCGGCGCATCGCCGGCATCGACTGACCCGGCGAAGGACAGCGCGACTCCAATTTCATAAATAGGACCTACCATCAAATGGTCTTACCTATAGTGGTTCGGGAGCCCTCACCCCCCGCCGAGATTCGGCGGCGGCGCGGCCGGTGACTACCGGACCGTGAGTCGACCCTCTCGACAATCGACTCGGCTCGACAACATCCACATCGATCCGAGTCGATCGGATCGGTGCCACTGCCGTACCCGAATTCGGCCAGAGCCAGCAGGAGTTCCGGATGGAACAACCTCTCACCATTTCCGAAGCCGTCACCCCTATGGACTCCGGCGCACTGACCAGCGTCGAATTGACCAGAATGGTCCTCGACCGGGCCGATCGATACGACGACGGACTCGGCGTCTTCGTCACCCGCTTCGCCGACTCGGCGTTGCGGGCCGCCGAGCACGCCGACGACGCACGCCGGCGCGGCGATCGCCGTCCTCTGCTGGGCGTTCCGATCGGGGTCAAGGACATACTCACCACCGATGACGGGCCCACAACCGCACAGAGCGCCGTGCTCGACCGAACGTGGGGCCGCGGCGATGCGGCCGCCGTCGCCCGCCTGCGCGATGCGGGGGCGATCATCGTGGGAAAAACCACAACGATGGAATATGCCTTCGGCTCCCCGGACCCGGACAAGCCCTTTCCCATCCCGCGCAATCCATGGGACCCGACCCGGTGGCCCGGCGGTTCCAGCTCGGGCTCGGCCTCGGGGTGCGCCGCGGGAATGTTCCTCGGGGCGGTGGGCACCGACACCGGCGCGAGCATTCGCATGCCCTCCGCGCTGAGCGGGACCACCGGCATCAAGCCGACCTACGGGCGGGTGCCGAAGTCGGGGTGTGTACCCCTGGGCTACAGCCTCGACTGTGTCGGGCCGATGGCTCGCAGCGCCCATGATTGCGCCCTGCTGCTCGCAGTCATGGCGGGCGCGGACACCTCGGATCCGACCACCGACCGACGCGGCATCTCGAACTACCCGGATGCTCTCGACGGCGATCTCACCGGCCGGACCATCGGCGTGGATATGCTCCAGATATTCTCCGGCCCAACGGATCCGGCGTTGGCACGGTTGTTCGCCGACGCCGTTGCCACCCTCGAAACGGCAGGCGCAACGATAGTGGACGTCACGCTGCCGCACTACCGGGAAGTGACCGCCGCCGCGGTCGTCACCATTCTCGCCGAAGCCGCCGCGTACCACGCACCCGATATCAAATCCCGGTGGGACGAATACTTCGGATTCACCCGGCTCGGCCTCGCGCTCGGGGCCTTCGCCAGCGGGCCCGACTATGTGCAGGCGCAGCGCGTCCGGCGCGTGGGGCAGCAGGCGGTGGCACAACTGTTCGACACCGTCGATCTGATCATGACACCCACGGTCTCGCGACCGGCGCCACTTGTCGAAGAGAGCGGGGACTACACCGCCACACTCTTTGCCGGAGAGGGGTTTTCATATCACACCGCCTACTGGAACGCGCTCGGTAACCCTGCTCTCTCGATGCCGATCGGTTTCAATGCGGACGGATTGCCGCTCGCGGCCCAGTTGATCGGCCGGCCCTTCGACGAGGCGGGGGTCCTGCGGGCGGCCGACGCGTATCAACGCCACACCCGATGGCATCTCGCGACACCGGAACTGCGCGAGGGAGTGAACAATCGGCAGTGGAACGACGTTGCGCCACAGCAATACTCATCGTCGGACGCGGTAGGTTTCGTCGAGGAGACCCTGCGACGGAGCGGCCACCTGGTACCGGAGCACGAGCTCCCCGGGATAACCGCGTCCTTACCTCTCGTTCGCTGCAATTCCGACACGATTTACACGCTTACCGACACTCGGTACGCGGATCCGGCCACCGTCTTCCACGCCGCGGACCCCGCCTCACCGTAATCCGGGCGGCAATCCCCGCGACACCAGCGGTCCGGTAGCTGCCGGGGCCGGGCCCGTCGTCCCCGGCCCCGGCGCAGCCGGCCGACCCCACCCTTGCATGCCGAGCGCGATTAAAGATACTGTTATGCAAATGGTCAGTCCTAATGACCGCAACGTTGAGCATCCGCTCACCACACGAAAGGACACGGGAGACCGATGGCCGAGTTCACCGACATCACCTTCGAGATCGACAACGGACTGGCATGGATCACCATCAACCGTCCCGAGCGCTACAACGCCTTCCGCGCGCAGACAGTCGACGAACTGGTGATGGCCTTCAAGCGCGCATGGGCCAGCAGCGAGGTCGGCGTCATCGCCCTGACCGGCGCCGGCGACAAGGCGTTCTGCGCGGGCGGCGACCAGAAGCAGCGCATGGAGACCGGCGACTACGGGCCGTCGGCGAGCGGGCTGTTCGAGGTCGATGCCCTGCACCGGGTCATCCGCGACACCCCCAAGCCTGTCATCGCCGCGGTCAACGGGCTCGCGATCGGTGGTGGTCATGTGCTGCATGTGCTGTGTGACCTGACGATCGCCGCGGACACCGCCCAGTTCGGGCAGAACGGCCCCCGCGTCGGCTCCTTCGACGCCGGGCTCGGTTCCGGCTACCTGGCCCGGGTCGTGGGCGAGAAGCGGGCGCGCGAGATCTGGTTCATGCTCCGCCGGCTGTCCGCGGAAGAGGCCTTGGACTGGGGCCTGGTCAACAAGGTGGTTCCCGCCGCCGATCTGAAGGCCGAGGTGCGTGCCTGGGCCGATCAGATGCTCGACTTCTCGCCCACCGCGCTGAAGGTCCTCAAGCAGTCGATGAACACCGACACCGAGCACTTCGTCAGCATCGGCAGCATGGCCTACTCCACGCTGGCCATGTTCGGTGAGACCCCCGAGGCTCAGGAGGGGATCAACGCCTTCAACGAGAAGCGCAAGCCGGACTTCACGCCGTACCGGGGTAAGTGAGTTGCAGTTCTCGACCGAACAACGAGAGTTCGCGGCGGCAATCTCCGAGTATTGCCGCCGCCACCTCGCGACAGTCGCGCAACGCGACTCGGTCACCGACGGCGGTACCTTGTCCAACAGCCCCCAGGTGTTGGCCGATATGGCCCGGAACGGGTGGCTGGGGGTGTCGCTACCGGCCGAATTCGGTGGCGGCGGTGCCGGATTCGTCGACGAATGCATCTTCCTCGAGGAATCCGCCCGCGGCCTGGCACCCATCACCGGGTACTCCACCGGTCTCACCGCAGCGCAGACATATCTGCGATGGGGCAGCGACGAACAGAAGAAGACGATCGTCGCGAACCTCACCGCGGGCCGCCTCGAGGCCATCGCGCTCAGTGAGCCCGGCGCGGGCTCCGATCTCGCCGGCCTGCGGGTCAGTGCCCGGCGCGACGGCGAACGGTACCTGATCAACGGCCAGAAGACCTGGATCTCCGCGGCACATGTCGCCGAGCACATCCTGGTCCTGACCCGCGAGGATGCGTCCGGCTCCAAACACCAGGGCATGACACTGCTGATGGTGCCGACCGACGCACCGGGGCTCACCATTCGTGCTATCGAGACCATGGAGGCGCACACCTGCAACGACGTGTTCTTCACCGACGTCGAGGTCCCGGACTCGGCCGTGGTGGGTGAACCTCGCAATGCGTGGAAACAGCTCATGCGCGGCTTGTCGATCGAGCGCCTGATCATCGCTGCGATGAGCATCGGCGGTGCCCGACGTGCCCTCGACGACGCGGTCGCGTATGCGAGAGAACGCGAACAATTCGGCCGGCCGCTGGCCAGCTTCCAAGCCCTTCGGCATCGTCTCGCCGACCTCGCCACCGACATCGAGCTGGCGCGCACGTTCGTCTACGACGTGGCGACCAAGATCGATGCCGGATCGGAAGACGATCTGGCTCGCGAGAGTGCGATGGCGAAGATGCGGTGCACCGAGGTAGCCAAACACGCGACGCTGGAAGCCATGCAGATGATGGGCGGCTACGGCTATGCCCGGGAATACGGCATGGAGGGACAAGTACGCCGGGCCCTGGCGCCGCCGATCTACGGCGGTACCAACGAAATCCAGCGCGAGATCATCGCCAAGCACATCGGCTTGTGAGCAGGCCACCGGCACCAAACATCGAACAACGAGGGACACGATGACCGACACAGCCTTCTCACCGACTCTGTTGTCCGGGAAGAGAATCCTGATCACCGGAGGTGGGACCGGACTCGGCCGCGGCGTGGCGCGGTATCTGGTCGAGCACGGCGCCGAGGTTCACCTGTGGGGACGCCGCGCGGCGGTGCTGGCCGAAGCCGCTGCCGAGGCGTCGGCCTCCCGTCCCGGATCGGTGTTTCACCACACTGTCGATGTCCGGGACTACGAGAACGTCGATGCGACCGTGGGCCGGATCTGGTCCGAACACGGCCCGCTGACCGGCGTGCTGAACAACGCGGCCGCCAACTTCATCGCTCAGACGAAGGACCTGAGTCCTCGTGCGTTCCAAGCGATCACGAGCACCGTGATGAACGGCTCGTTCCACACCACCCATGCCGTCGGTAAGCGGTGGATCGCCGAGGGCCTTCCCGGTTCCGTGCTGTCGACGCTGACCACCTGGGTGTGGACGGGATCGGCCTATGTGGTCCCGTCCGCGATGGCGAAGGCCGCGGTGCATTCGATGACGATGTCGCTGGCCGTGGAGTGGGCGAAGTACGGCATTCGCGTGAACGCGCTCGCCCCCGGGCCCATTCCGACCGACTACGCCTGGGAGATGCTCAATCCGACCGACAAGTCGTCGGTCGGCGCCACCCAGGCAGACCAGATCCCGGCCGGCCGCACCGGGACGATCGAAGAGCTGGCCAATCTGACGATGTTCCTGCTCTCGGATGCCTGCGACTACCTGACCGGACAGACCATCGCCATGGACGGTGGCCAGATGCTGGCCGGGCCCGGCACCTTCGCCGGCTTGTCGAATCTCACCGACGCCGACTGGGCGCAGATCAGGGACAGCAGCAAGGCCGCGTCGGAGTCGAGTAAGGCCGAGCGAACCGTGTGAGTCCATCAGCGCTCACCACCCGGAAGAGGGTGCGCATCCACGAGATGCGCACCCTCTTCTGTTGACCGGCCACTTCCCTTGCCGGACCGACGAGTCGGGGCCGGCCCACATCTGTCGGCCGGCCCCGGTTCTTCCTCGGGTGGATCGGTTCGAGCCCGATCAGATCGTCGGGCGGTATCGGTATGTGCTGCTGCGGGTCAACGCGAATTCGAAGATGCCCGACCCGTGGACGGTGCCGAGGGTGAAGCTGCACAGGCGATCGGTCAGCGCGGAGTCGAGCGAGCGCGGTGACACCGAACCGTCGAGGACATAGCGATCCGACTCGACATGATCGGCTCCGGACGAGGCGCCATGGTGGCCGCCGTAACCAGCGCCCGCCATATGGCCCCCACCGGCCCGGCCGTCGGCATGCACCCGATAGCGCTCTCCGCCCGCGGTGTCGATCTCGACATCGCCCTCGACCAGGTCGAGATCGGGGTCGAAAACGAGGGCATGACGCACACCCGTGATCGGGTCGAGGCGTCCGTTCTCGTGCATCACGGCGCCCTCGAGCAGAAGACGCTCGTGCGAACGGGTCTCGACCAGCAGGAAACCGATCGAGAACTCCGGGAACTGCGCCTGGTACCAGAGGTGCAAACCCTGGCCACCGGACATCGTGCGCACCCCTCGGGAACGATCCCGCTGCCCGTACCAGCCGTCCACGTCGTACTGGCGGCCGTCGAGACGCACAACGCCCTCGTAACGTCCGGATTGGAAGAGGTGATCGAAGGAGGTCCGTTCCGAGGACGCGTTGGTGACCGCGACCTCGCCGAACCACGCGGGCGTACGCGCCCGCCAGGTCACATCGAACTCGGTGTCGATCTCGTTGGGACCCAGCCGAAGTCGCCACACCTCGTTGGGCTCGACCACCTCGAAACGGAAGGGACCGGCGCCGTCGCGGTTCGTCGCGCTCAGGGCGGTCGAGAACCGCAGGTTTCGCTGTTCTTTCTCGTCGCTCACGACCACGAAGCCGTCGGCCGTGTCCTTCGGCGGATAGATTCCGAAACCCATGATCACCGATGGCGTCGTGGCGTCGACCGGATGCATATTGAACATCAGCCGATCGAAGAAACCGGCCGGCAGATCCGAGGCTTCAGGTCCGACCAGCGGATCGTGGAAGGTCGCGCCGGATGTGATTGCCATCAAAACTCCTTGTGGGTCCAGCCCCGGCGAGCCGTTCACGGCTACCGCCGAGCAGTCGAGTCGACGCCTGCCGTCCCGGCGACGTGGCGGGCTTCGTCCAGAAAACTCCGAACCAACGCGGGGTCGGAGTAGTAGGGGTCGCCGATTCCATCCAGGACCCGGCGGCGGCTGTATTCGTACAGAACGGCCAGCTTCCACAACGACAATGTCGTGTACCAGGCGAGATTCCCGAGATCGCGACCGGTGCGCGCGCGGTATCGCTGTGCCAATTCGTTCTTGGACGGATAGCCGTCTTCCAGCATCGCCGCGCCCAGCTCCGCGGTCGGATTCATCGGCCGGCCGGGTTCGGGGATCGTCGCCATCAGATAGCCCACGTCGAGAAGTGGATCGCCGATCGTGGCGAGTTCCCAGTCGAGGACCGCCGCGATGCGGCCCGGTGCATCCGGTGCCAGCACGACATTGCCGATGCGGAAATCGCAGTGGATGAGCGTCGCTCCTGATTCCGGAGGTGTGTTCGCCTCGAGCCAGGAGTCGATGTCGGCGAACTCCGCGGGCGGATTACCGTCGGCATCGGCGACGAGGCGGCGCATCCGCTGCAGATGCCTGGCGTTGAACCCCTCCGGCCGGCCCATCCGGTCGAGCCCCGCTGCGCGCCAGTCCACTTCGTGCAAGTCCGCGAGGGTGTCGATCAGGTGGTAGCCGATGGAGCGCCGTTGCTGAACCGAGTCGAGCGGCGCGGGAGTGCGAGTGGTGACGACCGGCCCCGCAGCGAAGCTCATCACGTAGAAGGGCACATCGAGCACCTCGCCGGTAGCCGCGACGGCGAGGACCTCGGGCACCGGCACCCCGGTCGGGTGCAATCCCGTCAGCAGCTTCGCCTCCCGCAGCATGTCATGCGCACCCGGCGGAATCGGCGGCGGCGGCGGACGGCGCACGACCACGCTGCGGCTGCCGTCGCTGACCAGGAAGGTCAGGTTGGAGTGCCCGTCCCCGATGGGCTCGGTGGTGATCGGCCCGGTCAGAATTCCCCGGGTTTCCAGAAACTCCCGCAACGCATTTCGCGTTTCCGAGCTCCATTCCCACGTCACCGCGACATCACCGGCCCGAGAACTGCGGCATGCGCTTCTCTTTGAAGGCCGCGAGCGCTTCGGGCATGTCCTCGGTTCTCGTGAGCAATGCCTGGCCGCGGTTCTCCAGTTCGAGAGCTGCCTCGTAGGAACCGATCTCGGTATTGCGCTGAATGGCGCGTTTCGACATCCGGACGCCGCCGGGCGAATTCTGCGCGATTCGACGTGCCATGGTGAGTGCCTCGTCGAGCAGTTGCTCCGAGGGCACGACGTGGTTGACCAAGCCGATACGCACGGCTTCCTCGGCCCCGACGATCCGCGCGGTGTAACCGATTTCCGCCGCCCGGGCCGGGCCGACCAGGCGTGCCAGATTGAAGGATGTGCCCAGCTCACCGATCGACAGCCCGACCTTCACGAAGGCCGCACTCATCTTGAGAGTCGGTGCGGCCAAACGGATGTCGGCGGCAAGCGCCAGCGCCATACCCCCTCCGGTCGCAGCGCCGTGAATGGCCGCGATCACCGGAAATGGCAGATGACGTAGCGATTGGATTCCGCCGGAAGCCGTCTCCTGGAACTTCAGGAACTCACGGACACCCATTTCGGTGATCACGTGGATCTCGTCGAGATCGAAACCGGCGCAGAAGGACCGGTCGCCCGCCCCGGTGACGACGAGCGCACGTAACCCGCTGTCACGCAGCGCCCTACCGGCGGCCAAGTATTCGTGGAACATCGCTACGGTCTGCGAGTTCATCCGGTCGGGGCGGTTCATGCGCAGGATGCCGACACCGGGTTCGGCTTCTTCGAAGGTCAGTGTCTGCAATGCGGGAAAGTCGATGGTCATGTCCGGGCCTCGCCTCGTGTCGTCGAGTGTGGGTTATTTGCCTTCGAATACGGGCATGCGCTTGTCCCTGAAGGCATTCAGCGCCTCGGCCATATCCGGACTGCGGGTCAGCAGTGCCTGACCACGGTTCTCGAGTTCGATGGCAGCGGCGTAGGAACCGACCTCGAGGTTTGCCTGCAAGGCCCGCTTGGACAGTTGCACACCACCCGGGGAGTTCGCGACGATCTGTTCCGCGAGAGCGAGCGAGTCGGCGAGCACATCGGCACCGACCGCATTGACTAGCCCCAATTCCGCGGCTTCCGTCGCGTCGACGATCCTTCCGGTGAAGCAGATCTCACTGGTCTTCGCCGGCCCGATCAGACGTGTGAGCAGCCAGGAGGTGCCCAGATCTCCGGCGGACAGCCCGATTCGCACGAATGCCGCGTTGAATTTCGCGGCAGGCCCGGCCAGGCGGATGTCGGCGGCGAGCGCCAACGCCAGCCCTCCCCCTGCGGCGGGTCCGTTCACGGCCGCGATCACCGGAACGCGCAGCGACCGAATCGCGGTCAACGACCTCGCGGCGCGCTCTTGCTGATCCAGCATGCCCAGCGCCCCGAGGTTCGGAAGATCATCGGCGTCGGCGAGGTCGTACCCGGAGCAGAATGCTTTGCCGGCCCCGGTCAGAATGACGACACGGCAACCGTCTTCCGTCTCGAGCCCCCACGCGAGTCGCTCGAGTTCGACGAACATCGTGTTGGTCATCGCGTTGTAGCGTTCGGGTCGATTCAGCGTGATGACGACGATGCCGGGTTCGACCTCCTCGACCTGGAGGGTTTCGAATTGTTCGTCCAGTGTTTTCATCCGGGAACTTCCTGAGAGGGGGCTGGGCGGCGTTCGCGGCTCGTGTCTAGCGGAATCGAGGTGTGCGCTTCTCGACGAAGGCGCTGATGCCCTCGGCCGCCTCTCCGCCCTCGAACAGCTCCTGGATCTGCTCGACCTCGTATCGCGCTCCGTCCGCGAGAGACAGGTCGAAGGCCGCGTCCACCGTACGGACCACCGAAAGCTGGGCCGGTAACGAGGGCCCCAGGAGCTCACGAGCGAAGTCCAGGGCGGCCGCGGTGACGTCACCGTCGGTGAGCCGATCGACGAGACCGATGCGATAGGCCTCCTCGGCCGCCACCTGGCGCGCCGTCAACATGATGTCGAGTGCCCGCCCCCTGCCGACCAGGCGCGGTAGCCGCTGAGTTCCACCGGCGCCGGGAATCAATCCCAATTTGACCTCCGGCAGCCCGAATCGGCCGGCAGCCCCCGCAACCCGCAGCGTGCACGCCATCGCGAGTTCGAGCCCACCGCCCAATGCCACCCCGTCGACAGCCGCGATCGAGATCCACGGCGACGCCGCGAGTCGATCGTTGACCGCACGCATCCGATCGCCGTACGCGGTGAATGTCTCGGCGTCGATCGTCGACAGGTGTTTGATGTCGGCGCCGGCGGCGAAGAACCCCGGCAGGGCGGATCCGATCACCATGACCTTCACATCGCCCGCCTTCTCGGCAGCGTCGATAGCGCGGTGGATGCCGTCCAGCAGCGGGATACCCAACGCGTTGGCGGGTGCCCGTTGCATGGTCACCGCCGTAATCCCCGGTTCGACCGTTTCCCAGATGACCGCGTCCCGCGCCAACTCTGCCACGTCGTCCTCGCATTCCAGCACTTCGTCGACACCGCCGCGGCCGACTACCTCTCTCGGAAGCTATCCACACCACGGCAGCAAATCAACCATTATTTTGGTATGACCAAATTATACTCAGCGCGCTCGAATCGCAAACTCGCATGGCAGGACTCTTTGCTGATACATTAGGTACGACCAAATACACAGAAAGCAGGTAACAATGCCTGACTCGCCCTCGTCGAGCAGGAAAGTTGCGCGACACCCGGTTCAGCTGCAGCCGATGCAGGTACCCAAGGCATCCGATGTCCTCGCAAACGACTTGCGCGAGCGCATTCTTCGTGGCGATTTCCCTTCGGGTACCGCGTTACCACCGGAGCGCGAACTGGTCTCCCAGACGCAAATGAGCCGGACAACCGTGCGCGAGGCACTGCGCATCCTCGAGGTGCAGGGGCTCGTAGTCATCAAGACCGGCCGTTCCGGCGGCGCGTTCGTCCAACAGCCCGGCGGCGACGCGGTGGCCTCGTCGGTGAGTCTGCTCATCCGCGGACAGCAACTGCGGTTGACGGATCTGCTGGAGACCCGTGAGGCCATCGAGCCGGCGTGTGCGGCGCTGGCGGCGAAGTATCGCACCGACGCCGACATCGCCACCCTCGACGCCGCCAACGCGCTGCTCGGCGATCTCGATATTCCGCTCGAGCAATTCCTGCAGGCCAACGTCGACTGGCATCTCGCGGTGGCGATTGCCAGCCACAACGAACTCCTGACCGGCTTCATGACCGCGCTGTCGAATGCCATCTACAGCTCCACCGAGAACACGGCGTTCGTCGACGACGAAGTGCGCAAGACGACCCATCGCGCGCACAAGACGATCACCGATGCCATCCGCGCCAGCGATTCGGCAGCCGCCGTCCGGCGCATGACCAAGCACGTACACGGCTACGCCGAGGCCGTGGTCCAGGTCGAGGAGCGTACCGAGATCGAGCTACGCGAGGCGTGAGGATCCCGGCCTCACGCGGACACCGTGTTCGCGAGGTGGATCCGCAGCCCGGCCAGGATCTCGGAGTTGATCACACGAGTTTCCTGATCGCTGAGTCCCCAGGGCGGAGCGATCAGGTCGAGGTGGTCGAAACCCTCCGGGATTCGGGCCAGCGCCGCCGGGAAATCGGCCGGTCGACAGGCGATAGCGATCTCATCGATCATATCGTCGGTCACCGCGCCGATCAGCGCCTCGTCGTCGCGATCGCGGGCCGCCTGGCGAATCTTGTGCTGCTCGCCGCTCCATCCGTGGAGCTCGAACAGCCGATCGTAGACACGTGACGCGGCGTACTGACCGATGGCGTACGCGACCTGGCGACGCGCCAGTTCGACGTCGTCGTTGATCGCGCACATACGGATCCCCATCACCGTCACGTCGGCCGGATCGCGCCCGGAAATCGCAGCGCCCGCCGCGATTCCGTCCGCGACCGGGCCGCGGACGTAATCGGCGGTGTACATCGGATGGCCGACGAGTCCGTCGGCGAGTTCGCCGGCCGTACGGACCATCAGCTTGTTCACCCCGGCGATCCAGATCGGAATCTCGGGCCGGATAGGTTGCGGCACATCCGATGTGGGCGAGATGTGCACGTGGTAGAAGCGACCGTCGTGATGCACGGGCCCTTCGTGCAAGCGCCACAGCGATTTGAGCACCGTGAGTAGTTCGGCCATCCGCGCGGCGGGCGCTTCGCCGGACACGCCGTGCCAAGCCTCCATCATCTTGGATGTGCCGTTGCCGAGCCCGAGAATGATTCGCCCACCGGACAACTCGTCGAGGTCACGCGCTTCGGCTGCCCACATCAAGGGGCTGCGGCCCACCCCGTAGGCGATGTTGGACCCGATCTTGATCGTGCTGGTGCCCGCGGCGAGCGCCGCCATCGGCACGGTGGCCGAGCGGCTGTACAGCTCGCTCGTCCACACGGCCGCACACCCGATCTCCTCGGCCTCACGAGCCAGCGCCGTCATTGTCGCGAACCGCTCCGGTCCGCTCCCGACGCCGAAGGCGTTGACCCCGAATGTCGTCATGGTCGGAGATCCTCCTGAATCAGGCCCGACGCGGAAACCGGTCGAACTCGGGTTGACGCTTGGCTTTGAATGCCTCACGTCCTTCTTGTGCCTCTTCGGTCGCGTAGAACAGCAGATTCGTATCGTGTGCGAGTTGCTGAATGCCCGCCAGGCCATCCTGGGCGGCGTGAAAACTGGCCTTCATCAGTCGAAGGGCCATCGGTGACAATTCCAGCATCCGACGGCACCACGCGAGGGTCTCCGCCTCCAGGTCGGCGAGCGGGACGACGGTGTTCACCAAGCCCATCTCGAGCGCCTCGGCGGCATCGTACTGCCGGCAGAGGAACCAGATCTCCTTGGCCTTGCGCACACCGACCATCTCGGACAGCAACCCGGCGCCGAACCCGCCGTCGAACGAACCGACCCGCGGGCCCACCTGTCCGAGCCTGGCATTGTCGGCGGCGATGGTGAGATCGCAGACGATCTGCAACACATGTCCGCCGCCGATCGCGTAGCCGGCGACCATCGCCACCACGGGCTTGGGCAACCGGCGTATCTGGACCTGCAGATCGGTCACATGGAAGCGGCCCACCGCACCGGGGCGGTCCGGATCGGTGAGATATCCGGTATCGCCGCGCACTCGCTGGTCGCCCCCGGAACAGAACGCACGGTCGCCTTCGCCGGTCAGGACGATGACGCCGATCGAGGGGTCCTCCCGGGCATGGGTAAGCGCGTCGGAGATCTCTACCAGGGTCTGCGGCCGAAAGGCGTTGTGTACTTCCGGCCGGCAGATGGTGATCTTGGCGATTCCGTCTTCGGTACGGGAGTAGTCGACGTCCTCGTATCGGCGGACCGTCGACCACTCCTGCGTGTTGTCGGGCACCGTATACCTCACGCCATCGTCAGGCCGCCGCTGACCGACAGCGTCTGACCGGTGATGTAGCCGGTGTCGTCGGAGGCGAAGAATGCCACGGCCGCCGCGATGTCGGAGGGCTGAGCCAGTCGCTTCATCGGCACCGACCGGGTCATACCACCCAGCACCTTGTCGGCGTCCTGGCCGGAGCTGTCGGCGAACTTGCGCAGCGCGGGGGTATCGGTGGGGCCGGGGCAGACGGTGTTGACGGTGACGCCCTTGGTGGCAACCTCACGAGCGAGTGTCTTCGTGAAGGCGATGATGCCGCCCTTGGCGCCGGAGTAGACCGCTTCGAGCGACGATCCGACCCGGCCCGCGTCGGAACCGATATTGATCACCCGGCCGAAGCCGCGCTCGATCATGCCCGGCACGACCGTATGGTTCACGCGCAACGCGCCTTTGAAGTTGATGTCGAGAATCTTGTCCCAGAACGCCTCGTCGGTATCGAGGAACTTCATGAAGTCGTCCCAGCCAGCGTTGTTCACGGCGATCTCGACCGGGCCGAGCTTCTCGGTGATCTCGGCGACGGCAGCCTGTACCGAGCCGGTATCGGTGACATCGATCGCGACGGCGATCGCCTGTCCGCCGGCGGCCACGATCTCCTTCGCGGTCTGTTGCGCCACTTCATGATTCAGGTCGGCGACCGCGACCCGGAAGCCTGCCTCGCCGAGTTTGCGCGAGATTCCGGCGCCGATCCCCTGGGCGCCGCCCGTGACGAGCGCGACACGATTGCTCATGGTGGTGAATTCCTTTCGATGGAAATTGTCCGGATATGTCAGGATGCGAGGCGCACCGCGTGCGCGAGTTCGTCGCGGAACTGCGGCGCCGCGACGGCTGTCAGCCGTCGGCGACGCTCCGCCAGCGGTTGACCACGCAGATGCGCGACTCCGTGCTCGGTGACGACGCAATCCACGTCGGCGCGAGCGGTGGTGACGACCCCTTCTTCGAGGCCGAACTTGATCGATGATCGACCCCGCACCGTCGACCGGAGTGCGATGATCGACCGCTTCCCGGTGAGCGCGGCGGCACGCGCGAAGTCGACCTGGCCGCCCACCGCACCGAGGTAGGTGCCTCGGCTCATCTCGGCACCGACCTGTCCGGTCAGATCCACCTCGATGGCGAAATTCACCGCGACGAGAGTGGAGAGCTGCGAAAGCACCTGTGGCGCATGGGTGTAGCTGGTCGGCCGGAACAGCACGGGGAGGTCAGCGATACGGGCGTACAGATCGGCCGACCCCAACGCGGTTCCCGCAACGGAGAAACCGCTGTCGAGTTGCTTGCGCCCGCCGGTGATCACACCCTTGTCGATCAGCCCGAGGACGCCGTCGGTGATCATCCCGGTGTGGACTCCGAGGTCGCGATGCTCTGCCAGCGCGTCGAATACGGCCGCGCCCATCGAACCGATTCCGACCTGCAGCGTGTCGCCGTCGTCCACCAGCCCGGCGATATGGGTGGCTATCGCCCGATCGAGATCACCGGCGGGGCGGCGGTCTTCCTGCTGTAGCGGTCGATCGGTCTCGAGGGTGGCGGCGAAGCGGCCCAATGGAATACGAGGCGAGCCCGGTACCACCGGCATCTGCTTGTTGATCTCCGCGAACAGCAACGGCGTGTGCTCGATCGCGTCGGCCATGTAGTCGACACCGATTCCCAGCGAGCACATGCCGTCTCGATCGGGCGGTGACACCTGCAACAGTCCGGCATCGCACGGCAACCGACGTTCGGCGAACATGCGTGGCAGTGCCGAGTAATGGCACGGTACGACATCGAGCCGGTCGGTCGCGCCCAGCTCTCGCAACGCGCCCAGACCGCCGTAGGACACCATCGTGTCCGATGGCGACATCGATTGCGCCAGTTGGTCGTTCCAGCTCAAGCCGGTGAACAGGCGCAGCGGTCCCAGCTCCGGAGCCTGCGCGAGCAGCTGATCGACCAGTGGCCGCGGCTCGGCCGCGGCCTGGCTCCACCAGACACCCATCCCCGGGCGCAGCGCGCCGAAGTCGGCCATCAGTCGGTCCGTTCGATGAGCGTCCCGGTGCCGAGACCGCCTCCGCAGCACATGGTCACCACACCCAGGCGGCTGTCGCGGCGTTCCATCTCCGCGAGAATCGTGGCAATCAGCCGGGCGCCGGTGGCCCCGACGGCATGTCCGAGCGCGATCGCTCCGCCGTTCACGTTGACCCGATCCATATCCGGTTTCAACTCGCGCTGCCAGGCGAGGACAACCGACGAGAACGCCTCGTTCACCTCGAAGAGGTCGATGTCGGCGACCGTCAGATCGTTTCGGCCGAGCAATTTGTGTGTCGCCGGGATCGGCCCGGTGAGCATGATGATCGGATCGACGCCGACGGTCGTCTGATCGGCGATCCGCGCACGCACGCGCAGACCGTACCGCTCGGCCGCCTCTCGGGTGCACAACAGAACCGCCGCCGCACTGTCGCAGATGGGGCTCGAGGTTCCCGCGGTGATCCGGCCGTTCTCCGGGCGGAAGACCGTCTTCAGCTTGCCGAGTGTTTCGAGCGAGGTTCCCGGCCGCACCGTCTGGTCCCCGGCACGGATCTCACCGTCGAGTTCCATCTTCACCATCTCGGCGGCGAACCGACCGGCGGCGACGGCTTCGGTGGCGAGCGCATGTGACCGGACCGCGAATTCGTCCATCTCCGCTCGCGAGATGTCCCAGCGCTCGGCGATGAGCTCCGCGCTCTCGCCCTGGGAGACGAAGTCGTAACGCTCTCGCAGAGCGGCGGGCCAGGGATCGCCGTACAGCTCACTGATCTTGGCCGGTGAGTTCATCGGCACATGCCCCATATGCTCGACTCCCCCGGCGATGACGATGTCGTGCACACCCGAAGACACGAGCGCCGCAGCGAAATTCACCGCGGTCTGCGCCGATCCGCAGCGGCGGTCCAGGGTTGTCGCCGGGACTTCCGCCGGAAATCCGGCCTGCAGCCACGCGTTGCGGCCGATATTGCGGGATTGCTCACCGAACGGTGCCGTACACCCGATGATCAGGTCTTCCACTACGGCGGGATCGATTCCCGTGCGCGTGACCAGATCCTGGTAGCAGGCGGCCAGCAGCGCATTGGGATGGATGTCGCGGAACCATCCCTTCTCGGGATGTGACTTGCCGATCGGAGTACGCAACGCCTCGGCGATGACGACCTCGCGGCCGGCACTCGCGAACGGGCCGGTTACTCGTGCGCTCATGTCAGATCACCGTCCCGCCGTCGACCGGCAAGATCTGGCCGGTGATGTAGCCAGCGGCGCCCGATGCCAAGAAGACGAAGGTCGGCGCGATCTCATCGGGATATGCCCAGCGTCCCAATGGAATTCGCGCCAGTGTCTTGGCCGCGAGCTTGTCGTTGCTCCGGATGTTCTCGGTCATGGCGGTGGCCGCCAGCGGGGCCACCGCGTTCACGGTGACCGACCGCTTGGCAAGCTCCCGGGCCAGCGACTTGGTCAGTCCGATGACCGCGGCCTTGGCGGCGCCGTAATTCGCCTGGCCGATCGTTCCAGTCAGGCCCGCTGCCGAGGTCACGTTGATGATGCGGCCGGTGCCGTCGTCGGGGAGATACTCGAGCGCCGCGTGGCTGCAGTGGTAACTGCCCATCAGATGGGTATCGAGCACCTTGCGGAATTTCGCCTCGTCCATCTTGGGGAACATCGCGGGAGCGATCACACCCGCGTTGTTCACCAGGATGTTGAGGGTTCCGTTTCCGAGCCGCGCGGCGGCAGCAACCGCATCACGCGCGTTGTCGGCATCGCAGACATCGAGAGTGAACGGCTCGGCGACACCACCGGCCGCGCCGATCCGCTCGCTCACGGCAGTGGCCGCGTCCTTGTCGATATCGGTCACCAGGACCGCGGCTCCGGCCGCTGCGAATGCTTCGGCGACCGCGGCGCCGACACCACCGCCCGCTCCGGTGACCAGCGCGGTGCGCCCGCCGAGACCGAATGCCTGGATGCCCCGCGGAGTAGTGCCCGCTGTCGTTGTCCGGTCGTTCATCAGTAGCTCCTCGGGAGGCCGAGTACGTGGGAACCGAGATAGTTCAGGATCATTTCCTGGCTGATGGGGGCGATGCGGGTCAGGCGCGCTTCGCGGAAGTATCGGGAGACGTTGTATTCCTCCGAGTAGCCCATCCCGCCGTGTGTCTGCAGTGCGCGGTCGGCCGCCTCGAAGCCCGCGTCGGCACACAGGTATTTGGCCGTATTCGCCTCGCGCCCACAGGGTTTGCCGTGGTCGTAGAGCCAGGTGGCCTTGCGCAGCATCAACTCGGCGGCGTCGAGGCGAGCCAGCGAATCCGCGAGCGGGAACTGAATTCCCTGATTCTTCCCGATCTGACGGCCGAAGACCTCGCGATCGTTGCCGTACCGGACACCGGCGCGCAACGCGGCACGGCCGATGCCGAGCGCTTCGGCGGCCACGAGCATTCGTTCGGGATTGAGGCCATCGAGGATGTAGGTGAAGCCCTTGCCCTCCTCGCCGACGCGGTCCTCGACCGGGATCTCGAGATTGTCGATGAAAAGTTCGTTGGATGTCACCGCGTTTCGCCCCATCTTCTTGATGGGCCGGATCTCGACCTTGTCGCGATCGAGATCGGTGAGGAACAGGGTCAAGCCGTCGGTTTTGCGGGGCGAGTCCTCGAACTTCTGGGTTCGGGTCAGCAGCAGGATCTTCTCCGACTCCATCGCCTTGGAGATCCAGACCTTGCGACCGTTGACGATGTACTTGTCACCCTCACGCTTGGCGAAGGTTGTGATCTTGGTCGTGTCCAGGCCCGCACCCGGCTCGGTGACGCCGAAGCAGACGTGCAGATCACCGCTGACGATGCGCGGCAGTGTCCGCTGCTTGAGTTCCTCGCTGCCGTGCACGATGACCGGGTGCATGCCGAAGATCGACAGATGCATCGAGCTGGCGCCGTTCATACCGGCGCCGGACGCGGCGACCTGTTCGAGAATCAACGACGCCTCGGTGATCCCGTAGCCGTGCCCGCCGTACTCCTCGGGCGTGGTGATACCGAGCCAGCCACCCGTGGCGAACGCGTTGTAGAACTCCGTCGGGAATTCGTGCTTCTCGTCCTTGTCCTGCCAGTACTGATCGTCGAACTTGGCCGCCAGCTCCGCGACCGCGTCACGAATCGTGACCTGATCCTCTGTCAGTTCGAAATCCACGTCCGTACTCCATCCATCAACTAAGTCAACTATAACAATGGACTGACCATAAGACGCAAGTGGTTCAGCCTGCCGGTGACGGCTCGTCGAGCAGGTCCGCCGCGATCCGCTCGTTCCAGACGCCGGGCGGGCCGAACAGGGTGCGATCGAGTTTGGCGCGCTTGTAGAACAGCTGCAGGTCGTGTTCCCACGTGTATCCGATCGCACCGTGCACGGTGAGCGCGGACTCCGCGACGTCCGCCGCCAACCCCGTCACCTGGGCCTTCGCGACCGCGGCGATCGTCGGCGCTCGGTCGATCTCGGCATCGGCCGCGGCCGCCGCGTACAGCGCCGTCGAATAGGATGCCTCGACCGCTACCAGCATCTGCGCGGCCGCGTGCTTGACCGCCTGGAACGATCCGATGAGCTGCCCGAATTGCTTTCGCTGCCCGCTGTATTCGACAGCGAGCTCGAGCATCCGCTCCGCGCTGCCCAGAGCGTCGGCGGCCGTCAGTACCGCGGCCAGCGTCGTCGTCCGCGACAGCGCGGTCTCCCCCGCGGCGACGATCTCGATGATCGGCGCGTCGGCGAATTCGAGGTTGCCCGCACTGCGTGAGCGGTCGAGCAGGTCGTCGCGCCCGACACCGACATCGGAGGCCGAGACGCGGGCCAGGCCGGGCCCCTCCGGCCCGGTGACGGGAACGACGAAAACATCCGCTTCGCCCGCGCCGATCACGTGGCGCACGACTCCGGTCAGCCGACCGTCGCCGGCCGGCAGCGGTGCCCAGCCCGGTAGCCGGTCGGCACGAATCGCGGCAACGAACAACTGTTCGCCCGAAAGCTGTTGTGCCAGTTCCCGATCGGTCAGCAGCGGCGCGGACAACGCCGCCGCGAACCACCGCGAGTCGAGTGCCGCGGAGCGTCCGAATTCGCGCGCGGCAAGCGCCAGCTCGAGAATTCCTCCGCCCTGCCCGGACGCGTCTTCCGGATAACCGACGCCCCACCAGTCGTCCCCGATCAGCGCCTCGGCGAATCGAGAGTGCTCACCGGATGCCTGCAGTTCACGAATGACATCCGGCGGGAATTTCGCGGCAATCCACTCACGCAGGGATGCGGCGAACAGCTCCTGCTCCTCGGACAGCTCCCAATGCATCGCTTACTCCTCAGCTTGTACTCGTGCGACGGACGAGGTCCCGGATGGCGGCCACGGCCTCGGGATTCTCCGCGCCCGACAGATCGCCGGGGTCCGCGTCGATGGCGGCGGCGCGCACGGCGCGCCGCAGGATCTTGGCCGATCGAGTCTTGGGCAGTGCCTCGACCGTCCACACCTTCGCCGGGGCGAACGGTTTTCCGACACCGGCCGCGACCAGTCGGCGCAACTCGTCGGAGACGCCTTCGGTGTCGGCTCCGGGCCGCGGAACCCAGAAGACCCAGACGCTTTCGCCCTTCCTGGGATCCGGGATGCCCACGGCGGCGGCCTCGGCAACCGCCGGGTGGGTGGTCAGGACGGACTCCACCTCAGCGGGTGCCAGCCGCTTACCCGCGACGTTCATGACGTCGTCGGACCGGCCGAGGATGTACCACTGTCCGTCGTCGACGCGTGCGTAGTCACCGTGGCACCAGATCCCGGGGAAGGTCGACCAATAGGACTTCAGGTAGCGCTCCCGGTCATGCCACACTCCGCGGGTCATGGCCGGCCACGGCTGCCGGCAGACGAGTTCACCGATGCTGCCGCGCAGCGAGTTTCCGTTGTCGTCGAGTACGTCGACGTCCATGCCCAGCGACGGGCCGCCGAGCGAACAGCTGGGAATCGGCTCCACCGGGTACGGCGCCAGGAACGATCCGCCCACTTCGGTGCCGCCGGAGAAGTTGATCACCGGCACCCTGCTGTCGAAGACCGTCTCGGCGAGCCAGTCGTAGGAATCGGGATCCCACGGCTCACCGGTGGATCCGAGGACGCGCACCGAGCTCAGGTCCCGGTCGGCGATATCGGTGAGGGGTGTCGACCTCAGCGCGCGGATGAGTGTCGGCGAGACACCGAGCACCGTGATGCCGTGCCGCTGTACCAGGTCCCACAGTCTGCAGGTGTCGGGGACATCGGGAGAACCCTCGTAGAGCATCAGGGTGGCGCCGTTGGCATGGGCGCCGAACGCGGCCAGCGGGCCCATGACCCAGCCCATATCGGTTATCCAGCAGAAGGTGTCCCCCGCGTTGACGTCGAAGGAGTAGGCGACCTCGGTGGCGACCTTGATCGTGAATCCGGCGTGGGTGTGCACGGCGCCCTTGGGCTTGCCGGTCGTGCCGGACGTGTAGCCGAGCATCAGCGTCTGCATCGCGGGGAACGGGCGGAACTCGTACGGCCGGACGGTGGCATCGACGAGCGCGTCCCAGGTGGTCACCGTGACATCCCGATCAGCGAAATCGATTGCCTCGCCGATATTTTCGACCACGACGACCGAGCGCACCGACGGTGTGTGTGCCAGCGCCTCGGCAAGTTCGCCGGCCATGGCGATCTTGCGTCCCCGGCGAATAGTCCCGTCCGCGACAATGACCGCCTTGACCTGGGCATCATTGAGCCGGGACGCGATGGCGGGAGCCGCGAAGCCCGAGAACAGCGGCACCAGGATCGCGCCGATTCCGGCTGCGGCGTAGCAGGCGACAACCGCCTCGGGAACCATCGGAAGGTAGAGGGCCACCGCGTCGCCCTCGCCCACCCCGAGTTCGGTCAGACCGGTCGCCACCCGGCCGACCTGTTCGGCGAGTTCGCGGTAGGTGATCGTGCGAACCGACCCGTCCTCGGCCTCGTGCACGATCGCGGCCCGGTCGCCGTCGTCGCTCAGCCAGCGCGTGATGCAGGCATCGACCGCGTTGAAGGTGCCGCCCACGAACCAGTCCGGGAACTCGGCCCCGCCGGACAGGTCGAGAACCGACTCGTAGGGCGTCGAGAAGGGGATACTCAGATCGGTTACCGCCGCATCCCAGTACCAGGACACGTCGTCGGTCGACCGGCGCCGCAGTTCGTCGATCGATTCGATTCCGTGAGCGCGCGCCAACCGCGTGACGTTCGCGTTCTCGATGTAGCCGGGTGTCGGATTCCACACGTAGGTGCTCATCACGCCGCCTTTCTCAGGTGCGGGGCATTCCGAGCACACGCTCGGCAGCGATGTTGCGTTGGATGAAGGTCGATCCGCCGGCGATGGCGGTTCCGCGCGCTTGATAGGCGAGCCGCAGCCAGCGCTGCTGGTCCGCATCGGCGGACGCATCGTCCTCCGCGAGGCCGAACTGCCCGCCGAATTCGGTCAATTCGAGCCCGAAGTCCGCGATGTCCTCGACCAGCGGACAGAAGTAGAGCTTCCCGATGGAGGTGACAGGCCCCGGAGGTTGCCCGGATGCCGCGCCGGTGATGACGCGCTGTCCGATGAGGTAGTGGGTCAGGGCACGGCCGTAGAGATCAGCGATGCGGTGCCTGATCTCGGGCTTGCCGCTGAGGGGCTCACCCTCGTCGTCGGTCTTGCGTCTGACCTGCTCGATGAGATCGTTGACCGCGCCGGTGGTGTTCACCCGGCCGGTGGCGATGCCGACCCGCTCGAAGGCCAGCGTGCCCATCGCGACCTTCCACCCGCCGTCGACGACACCGACGACCGCGTCGTCGGGCAGGAAGACATCATCGAGGAACACCTCGTTGAACTCGGCCTCGCCGAGCATGTGCGGTAGCGGGCGAACGGTCACACCCTGCGACGACATCGGCAGCAGGAAGTAGGTGATGCCCCTGTGCCGATCTCCCCCGCCGGTGCGGGCCAACAGGATCGCGTTGTCGGCGATCTGCGCTCGGGACGTCCAGATCTTCTGGCCCTGAATCTTCCAGCCCCCGTCGACCTTCGTCGCCTTGGTGCGCAGCGAGGCCAGGTCGGATCCCGATTCGGGTTCGGAGAACAGCTGGCACCAGATTTCCTCGCCGGTGAGGATCGGCTCCAGATAGCGCTGTTTCTGGTTCTCGCTGCCGAAGGCGACGATGGTGGGGCCGGCGAAGTCCTCCCCGATGATGTTGAGCCGCTCAGGTGCGCCCGCCAGGTCCATCTCCTCGTTGAAGATGGCTTTGATCTTGGCGTCGGCACCGGCGCCACCGAATTCGGCCGGCCACGACAAGCCGGCGAAACCGGCGTCGAAGAGCGTGCGCTGCCATACCGACCAGAAGGCGCGCTTGTCCTCCAGTCGAGCCGGTTCCGGCCACGGCAACGTCGGCAGGGTCACGGTCAGCCACTCACGAATGCGCGTACGGAATCGCGCCTCGTCCGGCGAATCGCTCAGATCCATCTGAACCTCCACATGTTTACGGACCAACGTTACAATAGGTCTGACCAAAAAATCCAGGGAGGTAACCCGTGACGAGTTCCACGATCCGGCCGCCGGCCGTCGGCACCGTCCTCGACGTTGTGTCGTTCGAGGTAGAGGCCGGAAAGGTAAGGGAATTCAGCAAGGCGACGCAGACAGCCGACGTCGTACACACCGACGCGGGAGCCGCTGCCGCCGCCGGATACTCGAGTATTCCCGCCACCCCGACTCATGTGGTCGTCGCCGGACACCACAGGGATCAAAAGCAATTCGTCGAGACACTGGGGCTCGCGATCGAACGTGTGGTGGTCGGCTCGGTGGAATGGCACTACTCCCGCCCGCTGCTGGTCGGCGATCGTCTGACCGGAACCAGGCGGGTCGTGGACGACAGCACGCGAGAGGGCAAGCGTGGCGGCACCATGCGGCTGCTCACTCTGGAAACCGAGTGGGTCGATGCCACGGGCGACAGCGCCGTCACCCAACGCGAGGTCCTGATCGAAAGAGGCGAACGATGAACCGAACCCCTGTCGCCCTGACCGCCGGCGAACAGTTCGACACCAAGCAGATCGGGCCGATCACCCAGACCGACATCGTCCGATTCGCCGGCGCCGGTGGAGATTTCAATCCACTGCACCACGACAGCGCCTACGCGGCCCGAGCCGGACTCACCGGCGTCATCTCGATGGGACAGATGCAGGCCGGCATGCTCGCCGCATGGATCACCGACCTGGTGCATGTGGAGCATCTGCTCTCGTATTCGGTCCGGTTCGCTTCACCGCTGAGCGTCGGAGAAGTACTCGAACTCGGCGGACAGGTCGAGTTGGTGGACGCTACTACCGGCACGGCAACGTTGTCGGTGCACGCGAAATCCGCCGATCGAGTGGTGATCACCGGTAGTGCCCGGGTCCGAGTGTCCTTGTCCGACTGACGTTCCGCGCGCGACCTCCGGCTCAGCGGAGGGTCTCGGGTGGGCGAGGCGTGCCACTGCACGGCACACCTCGCTCACCACAGCGGGAAGCCGCCTCGAGTGACGCGCAGTGCTACGGGACGAGGACGAGTTTGCCGAACTGGCCACCCGACTCGAGCCGACGATGCGCCTCGGCCGCATCGTCCAACGGAAATGTGTCGGCGATGGTCGGTGGGGCCACCGCACCTGTTGCGACGAGATCGAGCAGGCCACCGAAATCTCCCGGCCCACCCATTGTCGTGCCCAGCAAGCTGTACTGGCCGAAGAAGAACCCTCGGACATCCAACGTCACATGTTCGGCGACATTGGCACCCAGGACCACTATTCGGCCACCGGGCCGCAGAGCCTGCACGGAACGGTCCCACAGCCCCACCGGATCCAGAATCACATCGAAGCCGTCACCGCTGGGTGCGAGTTCCTTTGCCCGCAAGGGCCAGTCGTCGTCGGTGTGCAGTACTGTGCCGGCCGCACCACTGTTCCGGGCTCGCTCCAACTTCTCCTCCGACGACCCGGTGACGAATATCTGCGCACCGAGTGCAGTCGCCAATGACAGCGCCATCGTCGAGATGCCACCGCCCGCTCCGACGATGAGCAGCGATTCGCCGGCACAGAGGCCGGCGCGAGTGACGAGCGCCCGATAGGAGGTGACACCGGCAAGCGGCAGTGCCGCCGACTCCTCCCACGAGAAGCCGATCGGTTTCGGAGCCAAGCATTGCTCCGGAACACACACGCGCTGCGCATACGTTCCGGGGGTGCGATCGCCCAGGATCTCGAAGTTCGGCGACGGAGCGGAGGTACGGTCGCCCCAGAACAGCGACGGCAGAATCACCACTTCTTCGCCGGTATCGATGCGTACACCGGCACCGTCCGCGCCAGGCGTATGCGGCAGCGGTGACCTGTACTGCCCACGACGCACCAGCACGTCGTGCCAGTTCAGTGCGCTCGCCCGCAATTCGACTGTCACCCAGCCGGGTTGTGGGACCGGCTCGTCGATCCGGCCCGGCCGTAATTCTTCCGGGGCGCCGTACGCCGACATCACGATGGCCCTCATGAACTAACCCGCTGCGCGGTGACGGTCGCGATCGCGCATGTCTTGGCCGAAGAGTTCACCGCTGTCACTCGGACCACGGCCAGGGATCGGCCGCTGTGGACAACGTCGGCGCGAAACGTTGTGGTTCCGGCAGCATTCCCTGGCCGGACGAAGGCGATGTCAATGCTCGTACTGCGGAAGCCGCCGTCCGCGTCCAGCGCCGACATGGCCGCGAACTCGCAGCCGCAGATGAGGATTCCACCATGCACGTTCCCACTTCCGTTGGCCGCCAACGCCGTAGCCGGCAGTTCGACGACACCACGGACCGGTTCGCGAATGCCCAGCGCGTCACGGATGGAGACGTCGTCTCCGGGCGCAACGAATGGCAACACGGGCGCCATGGGCGGTCCGTCCACCGAGATCAGGTGCGAGCGCTGGGTTATCAACGCGATCAACGCGCCGGTGCCGTCGACCACGACGCCGCGTGTCGTGCCCCCGCGATCGTCGCGCGCGATCAGCTCGCCCGTCACGGTGAGCGAGGATCCATCCATGGGTGGATCCGCGAGCAGGTCCAGCCGAATCCCAAGGCTCACAGGCCATCTCTCCCGCGGCGAGCCGGAAGCAACGATATATCCGGTCACGTCGTCGAGCGGCACTGCCAGTGCGCCTCGACTGACGCCCGCCACCGAATCTCGCAGCCAGGGCCCGGATTCGACGGTCATCTCCGCCCGTTCCGGTGAGAGATCGACCGGATCGACCCGAATCAGAGCCTCAGCTCCGGAGATCAGAAATGGGGCGGTCGCCGCTGTGCCACTCAATTGGCACCCGCCGCTGCGGGCTGGTTGAGTTCGGCGGCGATCCGCATGCGCAGAATGTGCTTCTGAATCTTTCCGGTCGCGGTCATCGGCAGCTCATCGACCACGACGACCCGTTCCGGTGTCTTCTGCACTGCGACACCCCGATCGGTGAGGTAGGCCCGTAGTTCTTCGACCGTGGGTGCGGAATGTCCGGCCTTGGCAACCAGGTAGCAGCACACCTTCTCCCCCAGTTTTTCGTCGGGCATACCGACCACCGCCAGTGCCACCAGGTCCGGGTGGCCGGCCAGTTTGTCCTCGACCTCGCGGACGCTGATGTTCATGCCGCCGCGAATCACGATGTCCTTGGTGCGGCCGGTCACCCGGACGAACCCTGTTTCATCCATGATCCCGAGATCACCCGAGCGTGAGAACCCGTCCGGAGTGAACAGTTCGGCTGTGTCTTCCGGACGATTCAGGTACTCGATCATGTGCGACGGGCCGCGGAAGGCGATATCGCCCTCGGCGCCACGGGGCACCTCGTTTCCGTCCGGTCCGACTATTCTCACCTCTGCGCCCGGCAGGGCCGCGCCGTCGGATGTGATGGCCCGATACGGGTCTCCGTTGACGCGGCACGTGGTGGTCGACAAGTTCTCGCTGCGCCCGTACAGCGACAGCACATTCGTCGTCGGCAACTTCTTCTTGGCGTTCTCGACCACGGCCGCGGGGATCGGCGAACCGGCGCAGATCCAGACCCGAAGCGACGACAGATCAGCGCCGGGGTTCTCCTCCGCTGCCGTGATCAACGTCTGGAGGAAGGTTGTCGCGGTGACCGCCGCGGTGCAGCCGAACTTCTGAATCTCGGTCAGCCCCCGTACCGGGTTCCATTCCGCCATCAGATGCGTGGCCGCACCGGCCAGCAGCGGGATCAGCACACTGGTCACGAGGCCGGTCGTGTGAGCGATCGGCGACGGGCCGAATTGGACGTCGGACTCGCTGTGCCCGAACGCAACCGTCAACGCGCGCGCACCGGACGCATACGTGTTGAAGGTGTGCACACACCCCTTGGGGCGTGAGGTCGTCCCGGACGTGTACACGATGACGAACGGATCGTCGGGATGAACCCGAACATCGAGCTCCGCATCGATGCCGGCCGGATCGGCATCGGCGACGATCAGCGTCTCCAGTGCCACGATCCCGCGTTCGGACAATGACTCGTGGCTCTCTTCGGGCGCACGCACCGCGACGATTGCTTCCAAGGTTTCCGAGTCGCCACGGATATCGTCGAACATCGACAGGTAGTCGAAGCCTTTGAACTCCGCCGGTGCGATCGCCATCCGGATCGAGGCATCGGACACGACGTGCGATACCTCGTCCTTTCGATAGATCGGCATGACCGGCACCATCACCGCGCCGATCCTCGACAGCGCCGCAGCGACCACTACGAAGGCGGCCCAGTTGGGCAGTTGGACGGCCACGCGATCACCGTGCCGCAAGCCCTGCCGGTGCAGCCCCAGCGCAAGCCGTTGCGACGTGTCGTAGAGCTCAGCGAACGTCAGGGCATAGGTGCCATCGGTAACGAACACCTTGTCCGGGTTGGCCTCGGCCCGTGATCGCAGCAGTTCGGTGAAGTTGACGTCGGCCCACTGTCCGCCGGCATAGAACTCATCGATCTGCGCGGTCGTGTATCTGCCGAGGTTTCGCTCGCTGGTCATGGTGCCCGTCCTCTATCGGTGTAACACACGTTTAGTCCAAATATTAGAATGGTTAGACCGAATAGCGCAAGGGATTCGGCGCCGAACCATCCCTGCGGAACGCCCGAAAATCCCCGGAAAGTCGGCTATAACACCAGATGACATGCCTATTCGTGCAGGTTACCAACATTTGGAATGACCAATCAACCATTTTTATATACGCACTGGTTTCCTGTTTCGTCCGACGGCGTCGTTGACAACGTGCCGGGAACCGCACGGCGCGCAGGCTGCGGCGGGCCGCCGGGTATGCATACCGGATTCTTCACGGAGACAACGGTTTTCGCCGATCTCGACAAGGTCCCGAAAGTCCGTGCGTCGACGACCGGACGCTACGCGGACGGACGGCGGCCCGCGAGCGCCAGAACCCGCTCGGCCTGCTTCAGATGCGGCAGATCGAGCATCTTTCCGTCCAGCGCAACGGTTCCCACATTCGCCGAGAATGCCGCGACGACTCGCGCGGCGAAGTCCACCTCATCGGCCGTCGGCGTGAATGCCGCATTGATCGTGTCGACCTGTCCGGGGTGGACAGCGATCCGTCCGCTGAACCCCTCGGCGCGAGCACGACGAGACGACTCCGCGAGGCCGCGGTCGTCGCGGATGTCCACATACAGCGTCTCGACGGCCTCGACGTTCGCGGCACGCGCGGCCATCAATGCCAACGATCGGACGATCTGGTAGGTGGTTGCCCATTCGCCCGTCGGGCCCAGATTGGTCGAGGCGCCCAAAGCGGCACTCAGATCTTCTGCGCCCCAGGTCAGTCCGTACAAACGCGCGATCCCGGCATTCGCGAAGTCACCCAGCCGGAAGGGCGCCCGTGCCGTTTCGGTGGCGACGGGAAGGACGCGAATATTCCCGACCGGGAGCCCGTGCGCGGCCTCCAGCGCCTCGAGATAGTGGTGGACGCGCGTCACGTCGGCCGGGCCGTCGATCTTCGGGATCATGATGCCCGCGGGCCGTGACGCGACAACGGCGGCCAGGTCCGCGAGCGCATGTCCGGAATCGATCGGATTCATCCGCACCCAGAGCTGAGAGCCGACCGACTCTCCGGCGATGAACTCCGCCACGAGTTGCCGCGCCATCGGTTTCCGGCTGTCACTGACGGCGTCCTCGAGGTCCAGGATCACCGCATCCGCCGACGAACCGGCGATCTTGGCGATCTTCTTCTCGCTGTCGCCGGGCACGAACAGAAATGAGCGGATCGGCGCGGTCACTGTGGCTTCTTCCGCTGCAGACCGGACCGCTTACACGAGGCCACCAGTTCATCGTTCTGATTGAACGCTCGGTGCAGGAACGTGACGATGCCCTGATCCGGCCGCGACTTCGATTCACGCAAGTCGAGAACCTCCGTCACGACATGCAGTGTGTCGCCATGGAATACCGGCTTGGGGAAGCGCACCTCATCCCAGCCGAGATTTGCGACAGCCGTCCCCAGCGTCGTGTCACCGACCGAGATGCCGACCATGAGCCCCAGGGTGAACGCACTGTTCACGATCCGCTGACCGAAGGACGTGTCCTTCATGTACTCCTCGTCCAGATGCAGCAGCGCCGGATTGTGCGTCATCGCGGTGAAGAGAACATTGTCGGTCTCGGTGACCGTACGCCGAATCGGATGCTCGAACCTCTGCCCTACCGACAACTCGTCGAACCACACACCAGCCACGTCGCACCTCCATAGCGATAGATATTGTCGTATGGTACGACCAAATTCTAAACTACGTCAATCTGTCAACGGTCCGACCCTTTGGACGGACCGTATACATTCCGCAGGCGCCACCATGGCCTGCCGGCTCGCGCACGCCGCGGTGCCGCGCACCACACGCCGAAACGCTCTGGAGGGGAGAGCTACACTCGCTCGCATCAACCACTTCGGCCGGGCCGCGCCTCGGTGTCGTCGCAGCACCCGAGCCGATCAACGGTCGTCCTATCCCCAGGTTCTGTCGGCGAAGCTCCTTGTGTATCCGAGTAACTCGGTCGCATCGGCCTCCGGCGGCACCGGCATCAGCTCGATCAATGCCCTCCGTTGCACCCATCTCTATGCATCGGCCCCCACGGTGGATAGGGAATCAACAAGTAATCCGGGTCACACACCGCTGGGATCTCGCCGCGCCGCCCTTCCCGTCAGGGGGCCTTCAGCACCCGATCCAGCCTCGCTCGGTAGGCCTGTCTCGTGAGGCCGAACCGAATGAAGATCTCTTCTTCCGGCGGCCCGCCGAATGGCAACCACATTTCTGCCAATCGAATCATCTCGTCCACTTCGCTGCGAACGTACGGCGGCGGCGCCTTGGTGGTGCGCCGCGGTAGATCGCGAGTTTGTCGGTATCGCCGAATTCGCTGAGCAAGCACGGTTCGGGAACGCATTGTGGACTCGGCTCGCATATCCTCGACAACTTTCCTGCGTGGGGTATCAAGCTGCGGAGATCCCCCCGTTTACGCTGATCGCCTGACCTGTCAGCTTCGCGGCGGCAGGAGTGCAGAGGAACGCGGCGAGAGCGCCGATGTCGTCGGCCGTGGCCACCCCCAGGTGCGCCTGCTGCGCGGCACGGGCGAACAGCTTTCCACTGAATCCGTCCTCCGTAATTCTCTCTGTGGACGCGGTACCGGTCACCAGCGAGGGAGTCAGTGCGTTCGCCCGGATCCCGTGCCTCTTCTCTTCGATTGCCAGTGTGCGGGTGAACATGACGATCGCGGCCTTCGCCGCTCCGATCACCGACTCTCCGGGCGTGGCAGTCTTGGCCGCATCCGAAGCGACATTGACGACGACTCCACCACGCTGTTCCCGCATTGCCGGCAAGACTGCCGCCGCCATGAACATGGCCGGTAGGGCCATATCATCGAGAATCGTTGCAATGGATTCCGGAGGAATGTCTTTGAACAGTTCCGGGCGCGTGTCCGCAGCAGTGGTGCACATCAGGATGTCGATTCGACCCATCAATTCCGATGCTCGGCCGGCGATTTCGGGCGCCTGTCCCTGCTCACGCGCGTCCGCGCGAATGAAGTAGGCCTCGACACCACGTTCGATCAGTTGATCACGGGCGGCTTTTCCCCGCTCGTCGCCGCGGCCGACGATAGTGATCGTCCGGATCCCCGCGTCGACCATTGCCAGGGCACTGTGCAGGCCGATTCCCGCTGTACCTCCGACGATCAACGCGGCGCTGTCCTTCATCTCTCGAACTCTGATGGCCTCGTTCACGCTGCGGTGCTCCTTCCTGAGCGCATTCGGTCCGCGGTGGCAGCTAAATAGTTATAATGGTTCGACCAAAATACCACATCCACCGAGGGTCTACCCGACACGTACGCGAGGCCGGCCCGGGAAGCTCACGCAAGATCCCTGTACAGACACCCTGTTTGCCTAACAGGTATATTGGTCGTACCATACGCAAGGACGAAGAGGGAAGTGCGTGGCGCGCGCGGGCTGTGCCGCAGCGGAACGGCCCGGACAGCCGGCGGGGACCAGCGCGGAACCGGTCCCTCCGAGGGGGCCTGGACCGGACCCGACCAAACAATAAGGAGCAGAAGTGATTTCCTTCGAGTTCTCCCAAGACCAGAAGCAGTTCGCGAAGGTCTTGCGGGACTTCAGCACGAAAGAGCTCTTACCGCACTACACCGCGCGGGCCGCCAGCACCGAGTTCCCGTACGACGCGTTCGGGAAGTTGGGCGACCTCGGCGTGCTCGGCATCGGATTGCCGGAGAAGTTCGGCGGCACAGGCGAAGAAGATCCCGTCCTCCTCGGACTCGCCACCGAGGTTCTTGCGGCCGGCGACATCAATCTGGCGTCAGCTCCTATTCAAGTCGGACTTGTCGGATCACAGCTCCTTCATTCCAGCGATGAGGTACAGGAGCGCTATCTTCCGACGCTGATCGCCGGCAAGGAAACTCTCGCCATCGCGCTCACGGAACCGGGCTCCGGCTCGGACGCGAGCGCACTACGAACGACCGCGACGCCAGTGGAGGGAGGGTGGCGTCTCAACGGAGAGAAAACCGCAATCAGCTGGGCAATGAATGCCGCGGCAACTCTCGTGTACGCGCGCACACCGGGCACGACCCGATCACAGGGAGTCAGTTGCTTCCTGGTCCCGATGGATGCACCAGGAGTCGGCCGACGCCAGATGCTGGGCATGGGATGCCTGCCGATCGGCTGGGGATCGATCCACCTCGACAACGTCTTCATTCCTCACTCGCATCTGGTGGGAGAAGAAGGACGTGGCTTCCGATCGGTCATGAGCCACTTCGATTTCAGCCGTGCCGCGATCGGACTGATGTGCCTCGGCGCGGCGCGCCAGAGCCTCGACGAAGCCGTCGCGTATTCACAACAGCGTGAGACTTTCGGGCACCCGATCTCGACCTATCAAGGCGTGTCGTTCGGGATCGCCGAACAGGCCACGCTCGTCGAAGCGGCTCGTCTGCTCTGCTACAAAGCTCTCTGGCTGAGGGAGACCGACCAACCCCATACGTCCCTCGCTTCGATGAGCAAATGGTGGCCACCTCAGGTAGCTCGCCAAGCGATCGAAGTCGCCATGCGAATCCACGGAAACCTCGGCTACGCAGCGGAATTCCCGCATCAGGCCCGGTACCGCGACGTAATGGCCTATTTGGTGGCCGCGGACGGCAGCGCTGAGATTCAGAAGCGGATCATCGCGGGCGACATCTACACACGCGGAACCGTCGGATACTGATTCACCGGTCCCGCGCAAGAATGAAATACCCGGGGCGCGGGTTTGGGGCACCGGCCGGGCTGCGTGATCACTGTGCGGTGCGGCCGATGTACCACTCGGGCAGCAAGGCCGGCAGGTGGTCCACCAGTTCCTCCGGCGTTGCGTCGAAGTCGTCCTCGAGCCGTTCATCCATCTGCGACATCTCGGCCGGCTCCGATTCCACCTCGCCGACATTTATCGCCTCTCTGACGAGCCACAGGGGCGAGGACCATCCGTGTTCAGCCGAGTTGATTGCGTGCGTACTGGGCGAACGTCGTCGGTTCGCGGTTCAGAAGCCAGCGCAGGACGTTGGGGTTGCCGAGGATTCCGTAGCGGTCGTAGTGGTTGATGAGGCGGGTGAATCCGTCGATGGTGTAGTCAGGTGCTTGTTCGCCGAACATGCTGCTGACCGGGACTTGCTCGGCGTGGATCGCGGTGCCGGTGACATCGGTGAGAATTGTGGCGACCTCGTGGCCGGTGAGGGTGTCGGTGCCGCACAGTTCGTAGGTGGCCCAGCGGTGGTGCTGCGGGTCGGACAGCACCGTGGCGGCCACTGCGCCGACGTCGGTGAGATCGACGAACGACAAGGGCCGGTCCAGGGAGAACGGCTGGGTGAATCTGCCGGTCGCGACGCAGTCGCGCACGTGCACGTTCTGCATGTAGTGCATGGGTTGCAGGATGGTGAACGGCAGTCGTGAGCCGAGCAGATGACGCTCGGCGGCGAGTTTGGATTGGTGATTGAGCAGCGGCTCGAGTTGGGGGTGTGTCACCGACATCAGGACGAACTGTTCGACACCGGCGCGTACGGCGGCGTCGATGACGTTGTGGCTCATGGTGATTTCGCGGGGATGAATCGGTGGGCCGATGTGCACGACCGCGCTACAACCCTCGAGCACGGCGGGCAACTCGTCCGGGCGGGTCATATCGGTCACGACGACCTGATGGGCCCCTTCGGCGCGCATCGAGTCCGAGTGTTCGTCGGAATGGACCAGCGCACGCACTGCAAAGCCTGCCGAACACAGCGCGCGCAGTATGTGACGCCCTGTGGTGCCCGCCGCGGCGGTGATCGCGATCATGCCATGCCTTTCTGCTGCTTCGTAGACGTCGGGTAGCGCATCAAGAGGTTGCGGGCCGGTACCGCGGGGCGAGCGAGGACCGGTTCCCGTCGCTGAGCAGTGTGTGCTCGACCGTGACCAGCCGGTCGAGCGGCGCCGGGTCGGAAAGTCCTGGCACGCAGATGGTTTCGCCACGGTCGAGGGCCTGTATGGTCGCGGTGGCGACGTCGGGGGCGGACATGACGCCCGGCTGACCGTGGTATGAGCCACCCGACCATGAGGTGGCGATCCGGCCGGGGCAGACCACGGTGGCCGTGACGCCGGTACCGGCCAGTTCGGAGGCCAGCGTGCGGGTGAATGCCACGGTCGCCGATTTCGCCGCGGCGTAGAGCGTCCGGTGGGGCAGCGGGACGCTGGACTCGGTCAGGCCCGCACTGAAGGCCAGCAGGGAGGCCACGGTCACGATCCCGCCCTGCCCACGGTTCAGCAGCGAGGGCAGGGCAGCGTGGGCCAGGGTGAGCGGCGCGGTCGCGTTGAGTCTCCACAACCGGTCGAGATCGTTGTCGGTCAACTCGTGCAGCGGCAGGTATCCGCTGGTACCGGCATTGGAGATCAGCACCCGCAGGTCCCCCTGCGCCGCCCGTCGGGCGGCCGTGGCCAAACCTTCCGGTGTGGACAAGTCGGCGCAGACGATCTCGACCGCGGCACCGGATTCCTCGACCTGCGCGGCGATCTGCTCGAGACGATCGCGGTGCCGGGCCAGCAACACCAGGTCGTACCCGGCGACGGCGAAAGTGTGCGCCAACGCGGCTCCGATGCCGCTGCTACCGCCGGTGATCAGAGCGAGCGGACGAGTTGACTCATCGTGACCGGTCATTGTGTGACCTCGACTCGGTTGATCATTCATGGTGTGGGGTCCTGAGGGGAGAATACCGCGATGAACACAGCGCTACACTAACGTAGCGAAACGACGCCGTAGCGGAAATGCAGGCGTAGTTGAGCAGGACGGAAAGGAAGTCAGGGTGAGTCGAGCCGACCGAGGCGGTGAGGCGGAGAGCACCCGATCGCGGGGCGGTCGTCCGTTGGACAGTTCGCGTGATCCGGTTTTTCGTGAGGCGGCGCTGGCGCTGCTCGCCGAAGTCGGTTACGACCGGCTCACGATGGAGGCGGTGGCCGTGCGGGCCGGCGCGGCCAAGACCACGATCTACCGGCGCTGGCCGGGCAAGGCCGAACTCGTCGTCGATGCGCTGAACAGCCTCAAGGGCGACCCCGATATCGCCGACACCGGATCGCTGCGCCACGACCTACGTGCGCTGGCGGAGTCGATCACCAGCGCGGAGGGCGAGTTGGGGGCCCGGGTCACGATCGGCATGGTCAATGCCCTGGTCCGCGATACCGAATTGCGAAAGGTGTTCGCGGACAGGTTCATCGCGCCGCGGATGACGGGATTCCGGACGGTGTTCGAGCGTGCGGTGGCCCGAGGCGAGATGCCCGTGGGTCATGATCTGGACCTGCTGGCCGGACTGTTCCCGGCACTGGCCTTGCAGGAGCTGGTGAGCACAGGTGAGCTCCCCGATACCCGCTTGGCCTGCCGGCTGATGGACGAGGTCGTCTATTGCCTGGCCACAGCACCACCACCTGCCCCCGATACCACCGAATGAGGTGATCCACACATGGACAAGGACCATGCAGGAACGATGATCGAGGCCCAGGGACTGGCCAAACGGTACGGTCGCACGCAGGCTTTGGCCGGTGTCGACTTCTCCGTGCCCGCCGGGACGATCCTGGGCCTGCTCGGCCCGAACGGGGCCGGTAAGACCACCGCGGTGCGAATCCTGACCACCCTGGCCCGTCCCGACGCCGGACGCGCCACCGTGGCCGGTGTCGACGTGGTCACCCATCCCGAGCAGGTGCGCCGCCACATCGGCGTCGCCGGGCAGGAAGCCACCCTTGATCCCCTGCTGACCGGACGCCAGAATCTGCAGATCATCGGCGAACTCTCGGGTATGGGACGCGCCGCATCCCGCACCCGGGCGGGCGAACTGCTAGAACAGTTCGACCTGAACCAGGCCGCGGACCGGGTGTCCAAGGGCTACTCCGGCGGCATGCGCCGCCGCCTCGACCTCGCGGCGTCACTGATGACGCGACCGCCGGTGCTGTTCCTCGACGAACCGACCACCGGTCTGGATCCCACCGGTCGCCAGCGAACATGGGACGTGGTCGGGGCCCTGCGCGATGAAGGGGTGACGGTCCTGCTGACCACGCAGTACCTCGAGGAAGCCGACGCCCTGGCCGACCGTATCGTCGTCATCGACCACGGAACCGTGATCGCCGAGGGGACCGCACAGGAACTCAAGGCGGCCAGCGGCACCGCGCACGTCGAACTCACCCTCGCCGAACCACACCCAGGCGCGGTCGATGTCATCGCCCCGCTGGTGGCCGGGCCCGTGCACACCGGCGCGGACCCCCGGCATCTGAACGCCAGCGTGAACGCCACCTCGGGCCTGGCCAGCGCCCTGGTGCGTGCGCTCGACGACGCCGGAGCCCTCGTGGACACCATCGAGGTACGGCGCCCCTCCCTCGACGACGTATTCATCGCCCTCACCGGCACACACACCACCGACGTCCCAGATGCCGCCGAGGCCGACGGCGGCGAGGAGTCGCGCCACGCCGGTGCGGACGACGACCTGGAGGTACGGGCATGACCGCGATCAGCACCACTGCGCCGAAGACCGGCCTCGAGCCGCGGCGCTCGTCCTCGAGTGCGGCCGGTGCGCTGCGGCATACCTGGGCCATGATCCGCCGCAATCTGATCCACATCTCCCGTGCGCCCATGCAGCTCTCGGACGTGACCATCCAGCCACTGGTGTTCACCCTGCTGTTCGTCTACATCTTCGGCAGCGGCATCCCGATCCCCGGCGGCGGAAGCTACGTCGACTACGTCTTGGCCGGTGTTCTGGTACTGAATCTCGTCAGTTCCACCACCGGCACCGCGGTGGGCCTGAGCACCGATCTGCACGAAGGCATGATGGACCGCTTCCGCACACTGCCCATGTGGCGCTCGGCCATCCTGGTCGGGCGATCACTCGCCGACCTGCTCACCGCGCTCCTGTGTGCCCTCATCGTCGCGCTGACCGGCCTGGCCCTGGGATGGCGCACCGAAACGAGCATCGCCTCGGTCATCGCGGGATTCGCGCTGATGCTGTTCTTCGCCTACGCGGTCTCCTGGGTGTCGGCTTGCCTGGGCCTGAACGCGGACAACCCCGAAACGGCTGCCTCGTTCGGGCTCATCCTGCTGCTTCCCCTGACCTTCGTCTCCAACGCGATCGTCCCCACTCAGCACATGCCCGGCTGGCTCCAAGCGATCACCGACTGGAACCCGGTCAGCTCGGTCGTGGCCGCAACCCGCACGCTCTGGGGCAACCCCAACCCATCTCGGACCATCGATGCCTGGCCCATGCAACACCCGATTCCCGCCGCGCTCATCTGGTCGATCGTGATCATGGTCGTGGCGGTACCGGCGGCAATCCTCTCCTTCACACGCAAGACCAGCCACTAGCCGGTGGGGAGGGCACGGTGAGCCGCCTTTTCGAAGAGCGCCGACACACGCGGACGGCATTCGAAGATCGGCATGCTCAGCCCATAGAGTGCGAACGAACCCCGCACTCCCGCTCACGCGACAGCGTGAGCATCACATCCCACCGTCCGGGAAACCGGGGCATCCGGTCAGCCGTAGCTCTCGTCGGAAGGGAACGTCGCACGGATCTGCACTCGCGTCTGCACCCATCGCTGAGCCGATTGAGGAGACCACGATGTCCGAGACCGCCAGATCGCTGCCGAACGGCACAACAAGCCAAGATGTGAGCAGGTCACGGGTGATGCCGGTCATCGCACTCGCCGTGATCATGGTGTCCTCCTCGGCCAGCAGCCTCAACCTCGCGCTGCCATCGATCGCCTCGGATACCGGTGCGAACCAGACCCAGCTGCTGTGGATCGTGGATGCGTACTCGGTGCCGCTGTCCGCGTTGTTGCTCGCTGCCGGTGCCCTCGGAGATCGTTACGGCCGGCGGTTGATCCTGATCAGCGGACTCTCGTTGTTCGGTGCGGCCGCGTTGGTTGCTTCGGTGGTGTCCGCACCGGAGGCGCTCATCGTCTGCCGCGCACTCATGGGCATCTCCGGTGCGATGGTGATGCCTACGACGCTGTCGATCATCACCACCACGCTTCCGCGTGAACAGCGGGCCTCGGCCGTCGGTATGTGGGTGGGTCTGGCCGGTGGCGGGGCCGTCGTCGGCCTGCTGGCTTCTGCGATCCTGCTGGAGTACTTCGATTGGAACTCGGTCTTCGTCCTGACCGTCATACTCGCCGTCGCGGCAATCATCGGCGCGGCCACGATGCTTTCGCGAGACAAGGCCGACAACGCACAACGGCTCGATCTCCTGGGTGCGTTGCTCTCCTTGCTGGGGATCGGCTCCATCGTGGTGGGACTTCTCGAAGGCTCGGACCGTGGCTGGTCGGATCCCCTTGTCCTCGTTCTCCTTATCGGCGGGCTCTGCTTGTTGGCGCTGCTGGTGTGGCATGAGTTCCGGACCGATCAGCCGATGATCGACCCTCGCATCTTCACGATCCGCGGCGTCGAGGCCGGCGCTGTCTCGGTATTCGTCCTCTCCTTCGCCGCGTACGGGTTCATCTACATGCTGACCCAATACCTGCAGTTCGTCGGCGGTCTGTCGACGCTGAAGGTGGTCGCCGCGATGATTCCGTTCGCGCTGGTGATGATCCCGGCATCACGGTTCACCCCGGCACTGGCCGCCCGGTTCGGCGGGAATCGGGTCACGCCCGCCGGCTTTGTCGTTGCGGCAGTCGGGTTCGGGCTGTGTGCCACCTTGTCTGTCGACGTCGACTACTTCGTGCTCACAATCGGGCTCGTCTTGATCGCTCTGGGACTTGCCCTGGTAACAACGCCGTCGACGACAGCCATCGTGGGTTCGCTCCCGGACCGCAAGCAGGGCGTTGCCTCTGCCGTGAGCCAAACGTCGCGTGAAATCGCCGGCGCCGTCGGCGTCGCACTACTCGGCGCGGTCCTCAACTCCGGCTACTCCAACTCCCTCAGCGACAAAATCCCTGCCGGAGCGCCCGCCGGGCCCGCGGAACAGGCCGAGGCTTCCATCGCTGCCGCGAACGCCATCGCGAAGCAGATCGGCCCGAACGGCCAGGCGCTGACCACCGCGGCAGCCAACGCCTTCGTCCACGGATTCGGCACCGCACTCGTCGTCGCCACCGCGGTGGCTCTGCTCGGCGCGGTGTACGCCGCCCTTCGCTCCCCGCGCCAACACTCAGCGACCAACCCGACCACACCGCCGGAGCCTGGTTCGAGCGGCAAGGCGAAACAAAGGTGAGAGATCGATGAGTAAATGGGTAGATACATACCGGCGGGAGTGGCCACGGGTCGCCGCAATTCAGGCGATGGCACTGGGCGGCGCGAGCATCCTGGCAAGTCGCAAGAATCAGACCAACGTGCGCGCACTCGCGGTGATGAACGCCATGACCATGTGCGCGCACCAGTACGAGGAGTACGTCGATCCGGGCTACTTCCCCGGGATGGTGAATGTGGGCATCTTCAAGAGCGACCAGCCCCGCAATTACCCTTACAACCCGAACTCGGCCATGTGCGCCAACATCTTCTTCCGCGCACTCTACGTCCCGCCGATGCTCTTCCCACGCGTCACGTGGCTCGGGCTTCCAGGAGCGATGTTGGGGCTGATCCAAGGTGTCGGCCACACCACACTGATGCCAAAACTCGGCGGGGCCAAGTACCCCTACAGTCCCGGTGCCCTCACCGCCGCGTTGCTCCATGTACCCATCGGGCTCACCTACATCCGCGCGTTGCGCGCCCAGGGCGGCATCTCGAAGAGTGACTGGATCAAGTCCTTCGGCGTTCTCGGCGCGTTCCTCGTTCTCGGCGTCGCAGCCCCGAATCTGGCGCTCAAAGACCGGAACAGCCCGTACGAGTTCACCGATCACCAGATGGGTTCGTACGCGGCCGATCGAACCGTCGACTTATCTGGCGGCAGCGGTACCTGATCGGGGTCGACTGTCTCGTAACTTGCCGCAGGAGATGGGCGGGCTGACTCGTCAACCGGTGGGTCCAAGGCCAAGACATCCCCGGATACCTCAATTCCATCAACACATCCGGCATCGACCGCGGCGACATCAACGACAACAACCGCGTGATCCTCGGCCACAAAGTCCGCTACCAGATCTACAGCGCCCGCGGCGACATCAGCGGCACGGTACTCCCCCGAACCCGACCCGACGACTTCCACACCATGGACATTCCCCCAACCACGCCAGGAGCGAGCACATCACCTGGAAACAGCCCTACGTCTCGCGGGTTTCAACGGGTGAACTGTCGACGGATCTCACGTGGCGTGAGGGCGGGCGATTCCTCTCCTTGCGAATGCCTATTTCCTCTACGGCGCACTGGCTTTCGATGCGTGGCGACGGTGTCGTGTACTAGGCACCGAAATGCTCGGAGCTTGAGTTCCCGGGGCAGGGCCGAACAAGACCGAACCGGCGAGCAGACGCGCCGCCGAGGGCGATCTCGATCGCAGTTATCGCGTCGTGCGGGACATCGCCACCGCGGGGATCCCTCGGCGGCAGGCTCTTTCACGAACGGGTAGATCCGCTTCCTGGTAACTGCGCTTACGACAGGTATGCCGCGGCCCGCCGGTGCTTCGTTCTTCTGCTCCAGCAACCGGATACGGGCCGATTAGGCAGGGTTTCAACATGTTCGATGTGGCGGTTTGCCGCGTGGACATCGCTGTGGACGCCGTCCACATTCGATGGCTACCCTGAACCCGTCCAAACCGAGCTGATTCACCCTGGTTCACGATGGCGCAGGTCAGACGCATGGCGGATGTCTTCACCAGCGGCTGTAAGAGGGTCCGGCGGGATTTCAAGTCCCCCTCCGGACACGGCAGTAACTACACGTCACCCGCTCTACCTGCAGTTATGCAGCGTGGGGCGGGTGACGTTTTTGTCTGGATCGACACGAAACCCCCAGCTTGCGGGCCGTGGGCGGGCGTGTCGGGTTCAGCTGAGAGAATCCTGATAATCCGACGGATCGGTCCGTAAAGTTTGGCGGTCGCGCCGAGCTTGTTCCGGCCTCGACAGCTACCTTCCAACCCCTCTGATCTGCGGTGAAAGCGTCTCGCACACAGGGCAAGTCGCGTTCGTCGAGAACCACGTATCGTCCTTTGTCATCCGGTGCCCGACGGGACGTACACCGCCGGCCGAACCCCGCCGAAAGCTGTTCCACACGTCTGGCACTCGTGCGGCCACAGGTTCGCCCGACAGGTCTTCCAACCCGATCGGCCCGAGCCTGGTCCTGGTCGTGTCGTCGACCACGAACCGCTCCGGTACCGAGTTCCCGCGTCCCACCATGTTCATCTCCCCTGAAAGCAGTTAGCGCACAACACTTCTCTGCGGAGCAATAGTGACACCGGCCACTGACGGGATAGGCGCTTCGTCGGGTAGCCGTAGCATCGGCCGAAAAATCATCGGATTTGCCGGTCAGACGGTAGGTTTCGACCTCATCCAGAGCCGTGCCACACCCCCAACCGGGCTTCCTCGCTACTGCCTGGCCAGCGCTGATGGTTCTGCTGGCAGTCAGTAGTCCAAGCCGCCGCCCACATCTGCCCAAAATCCGGCGAGTTCTACCGGAACCCCTTCGTGCACGGAGCACTGTCGCCGCTCTCGTGGCCTGGTCATGGACGGGGTGCGGCTGTAGCAGCGGTGAAACGGCGGCCGCGACGGCCACGTCGTATCGGTATGAGCGAGCAGACTCCCCACCCTGATGTCGTCGAGAGTGGACCCAGGCCTGGGTCAAGAATGCGATAGCGCGCGTTTGGGCGCCCGCAGCTCGCTCGACGAGACCGGCTACGCGCCTATCGCAGGTCAGACGCCGACGGGATGGAGCCAACGCAGCGGCCACCAGTAGGGGTAGGAGCCAGGTGCGGTCTCGCCGACCGGGGTGATAAGGGCAACGGTGTCGTCGATCTCGGTGATGGTGAAGGTGCGATCGCTGGCGGGAGTGGTCTTGACCAGGGCACCGATGTCGATCACGTGTCAATAATGTCGACGTTATCGGAGGTCAGACACCGGGCTGGGATCTCGGCACTCGGATCGATCTCGTCGCGACACCTACAGCGACGGCGAGGCCCCGCCGGGTATCAGCCGACGGGGCCTCGCCATCGTGAAGATGCTGTCATCACAGCGATTTCGGATCATCTCGCCACGGACAGGGTGATCGTCGAATCCGGTGCGCACCGAGGTCCGGGCAAGTCTCCGGACTACTGACTTGTTCTGGACTCGATCCGATGCTGCTCCACCACATCGTCGTATGCCTCTCGACGGTCCGCGGACATGTCGTCTTCGGTGTCGATGCTGAGACTCCACGGGATCGGGTACGGCGGAGCATGGTCAGGATCGGGGCACAGGAGTCGCTCGATCTTCTCAGCGACCTCTCGTGCTTCCGTCTCCGAGGCGATGACGCCCAGACGGATTTCCCACAGCTTCTTCTCGTCCGACATCTGTCAGATCTCCTTGCAGTGGCGCTTGTAGTAACCCTGCGGGACGCTGCGATCAGCGTCCCGCGTCGGGACCCGCGATTAGAGACACGGGCGTATCGGGCGAATCCGGCAAATGTACTGGTGAGCAGAGATAGCACCTCTCTCACTGCGTCGAATTCTGCGGGAACGCGGGATGTTTCAACAGCGATGGGAACGACAACCCGGGTGCGTTCGCTGACTGCGTAAAGTCTGCCGCAGTCGTCGAGCGCGATGGATCATCACGTGTATGAGTGCGCTCACCTCGTTACAGAACTCGCGCGGTGCCGAAGACGCTTTCCCCACAGTCCGATCGGCTCTGGCCGATGTCGCAGCCCAGGGCACCTGCCTCGGTGCCACGCTTCGAGTGCTTCGCCGTGGTGTGGAGATCCTCGATATTGCCGTCGGGGACTGCGGCGACGGGCGTGGGCTGACAGCAGACACAGTTGTGCCGTGGTTTTCCGCATCGAAGCTGGCCGCGACCGTGGCAGTGGCACGCGCCTGGGAACTCGGACTGATCCAGCCCAGTGATCAGGTCGTGCAATACTGCCCGGAGTTCACCGGCCCCGGCAAAGACGACATCCGCATCGAGCACCTGCTGACCCATACCGCCCCGTTACGGACCATCGACCGCGAAGTAGGTCGGCAGTTCGCTGACGGCAGGGACACATTGGTCCAGCTGATCCTGCACGGCGATGCCGACCCGGACTGGGTGCCCGGCACGCGTGCGGCCTACCTCGGCCACGCCGGTTATCTGCTACTCGACGAAATCGTGCGACGAGCCAGCGGCCAGCCGTTCTCGATCTTTCAGCGGGAACAGGTCACCGTCGCGCTGCGGCTACGCTCCGAACTCGGTGGCCCCCACAGCGCCGACATCGCGGAAGTCCCGTGGTTCGGACCAGCCGAACTGGCCGAGCGGATCGGCCGCTACGACCCGAAAGCCGGGTATCCCAGCGCCTGCATGGCAGGCCCGTTCGCCGATGCCGCCACAATCTGTGAGATGCTGCGCACCTCGGGGCGGCACGCCGGCACACCGATCCTGCAGCCCACCACCTGCCGGACACTGATCACCGATCACCGACCGCCAGCGCTGATCGACGAATCAGCCGGCACTACACGCCGATGGGGACTCGGCATCGTCCTGGCAGCCGAAAACTTCGGCCCCGCCTCCACCGAATCCTTCGGCGCCTTGGGCGGCACCGCCAACCTCGTCTTCAGCGACCCGGCCGCCGAACTCACCGCCGCACTCTATTTCCTCGGCAACGCCGGATCCACCGACAGACTCACCCGCGACCAGCACGTCATCAATGCCCTCTACCACGACCTGACCTGAACAACGACTATGCGCACAGTAGACCACCACCTGGCTTGACCAACCACCCACAGAGCCTCGATTGGGAGACACAACCTAGTGACGGCGACGGTCTCTGCCCCGGCGATGGCCGCCCTCGGACGTTGCAAGCCGACAACCGGGGCGAGACGGTGCCACAATGAATTCACCGGGGCGACCGAGTACCTGTGGACGCCGTCGATGCCCCACTGCAACGGGTCCGGTTCAGCTCAGGCATCGCACCGTCTTGACGACCGTCGGATCGGTTTCTCCGACAGGGATATCGCGGTTGGGCCAGTCCGTCCACGTTGCGGCGCCCGGGGTGATGGCGGCCAGCGAACTCGACGTCCCATCGATCGGTCCGACCACCGCGAGCCGCCGGTCCTGTCCCCGATCGGCTGCGTTGGTTCCCAGCCCCCACACACCGGAATGGGTTGCCCCATCGAAAGTTCGGAAACGAATGCCGATCAAGTAGTAGGCGTCATAGGGAACCGAGGACCGTCCACGAGCAAACCGATCCTCGACAGCCATCGCGACGAGAGCCTCCACAGGCCCGCGCCCGGCCCGCTCAGTGATGGTCGCGACCAGGGCACCGTCGACCGACCGGCAGTCGTCGGGCCTGCGCGTCTCGGTGACCACCGCTACCACAAGTGCTGTCGCGGCCGCTGCCGCGACAACTGCGGCCGCAGTTCCCAGGAACCAGTTCCTCATCCCCTCACTGTGGCCTGGTTCATGGGCGAAAACCAACGGCTACAACGCTTCCAAACCGCAGGAGGAAACAAGCCGACATCGTCGAGGCATCCAACAAGGCGAGCTGGACCAACCCGACCCGAGAGACCCCGCAACCTCGACGAGCAGCACGCATCCAACATCCAGCGACATCCTCAACATCGCCGCGCATACCAGCACCACAAAGCCACGAAACCCGTGCTCGGGCATCAATTCTAACGGGGCAGTGGCTCGATCCCCGCTGGTCTTGGTAGTCGCGATCGTCGATTTGGCAGGGAACACCGACCAACAGCCATGGCACCCCGACCCAACAGACCTCGACCTGGACGTGAGATCCGGAGTCCGGTGCCTCCCCAAACGCCCGCATGGGCCCGCGTCGCAGCGCTGCAAGTGACACGACCGCCGCTGGAGACGCGACGAGAAGTAACAGGACTCGCGACCTGAGGACTCGCGTCTCTTGGACGGGGCGGCCCGCCGAATCGGTTGCGTTGGTGCGTAACTGCAGAACCGGCTCTCAATCCAAAGCCCCAGACAGGGACAGTGTGCGAGACTCATCCTCCCACCGCAAACGTATCAAAGCCTTTATCCCTGCTAGCCTCCTTCCGAGGATCTTTGACGGACGGCAGCGGACTCAGTGCACGGCGCTTTCCTCAGGTGGAATCAACCGTCGATGACGAGCAGTTCTTCCGCCCGCAACGCGTGGGCGTAGTGGTCATACCCCCTCCCGAGTTGAACCCCCGCGCACATATCCCGCAACGGATCACTCTGGCGCGGCACTTGCCCCACTTGATCGTTGCCTCACGGCCCGGATGACGATCGCCGGGCCGTCGACCAGCACGTCGCGGTTCGTACGCTGATGCGTCAGCCACCCCAAACGTGATAGTGCGCGAACCGTCCCCCCGGGACGGTTCGCGCACTATCACTATGACCAGCAGATTCTTCACTGTCGACGATTCACAGCCTGATCGACCGAGTCAGCGTCCAGCCGAGGCTGATCACATTCGGCCGAGCTATACCGCGATCGGCTCCCACAGGTGTAATACCGATACGACCGATTGCGGCCCGTCGCCCGCGTCCCAACCATCGACTGCCCGCATCGCGGGCACCTCAACCTCCGGTCCAGTTACAGCTTCCGCCGGTCCGTCCTGAGCGCGCTTACGATGTCGATCACCCCGACCACTACGAGAACGGCGCCGAGTGGCCCACCTCGGAACCAGAAGAATTCGGTGTCTCGCGCGAAGAGCCACAATGCTGCCCCGGCGAGGACGAGCAATATCCCGAAGCCGGCCGCAAATCGTATCTGCATACTGCAATCCTGCCGCCACGTCGGGTGCGATTCATCGGCCGTAAGGGCGGTGCGTACGTCATCATTTCGTATGACGAGCCCGGTGACCCGTTGTGCTGTGATGCAGATGGTGACTTCGTTTCCACCGCTACGCGGCGGCCGATGGACACGGCGGTACCTGGGCCCCGCCATCAGCACTCTCGGACCTGACCGAGCGTGAACAGAAGGTGTCGCGGCTGCTGAGCTGTGCCGCCTCGCGAGTGGCGGAGTTCGCGCGGTAGATCGTTAGGTTTTGAATGTGTGCAGGCGGGTGGTGGCGAGGGTCTGCCGCGCGCCATGTGCTTCGAATGTGCTGACTGCCTGGAACCGGAGGCGGGTGGCAAGTTTCAGTGAACGCTGGTTTGCCGTCTGGGTGATGACCAGGACCGGTTGATCGGGGAGTTCGTTGGCGGCAGTGTGCAGCGCGGCGGTAGCGGCTTCGAATGCAAGACCTGCGCCCCAGGCATCGCGTCGCAGCAGGTAGGTCAGTTCCAGTTCTTCGCTGTCCTTGGTAAGGTGTCCGGGCTGGTCGGCGGATCGGTGGTTGAGCATCAACGTTCCGATGAGCAGGTTCGTCTCCCTGTCCGCGATGACGTAGACGCCTGGGCTGGCTGTCACGTTGGTGGTGCCGACCGTGTCGAGATACTCCTCGACATCGGCGCGCGGACGCGGGCCGCCAAGATATGCCCGCACCTGGGGGTCGGTCTGTAACTCGATGAATCCCTCGCGGTCGTCGTCGTGTGCCTTGCGCAGCCGGAGGCGATCCGAAGTGATTTCGGGGGCAGAGAGCGTGGGTAGTCGGGTCATGAGGTCATTCTGACGGAGTTGTGGATGTTCAACTATGCGGTCCTTCGGGTCGGCGCGCACGCACCGGTCGCTGGCGCAGCGCCCGGATGGCCCGTTCGGCGCGGTGCCGGCCTTGCGGCCGGGTAAGTGGACCCGCAACGTCAATATCCAAGTACCGCAACGTGAATGCGTGCGCACCGGAGACGGCAGCCGTGGCAGTTGACACACCACCAGCGATCGAAATTCGGCGCATCAATGATACGTCTGGCACCACAGCAAGCAATGCGTCAGCTATCGTCAGGAGAAGCAGCCCTGCGATCCCAGCACCCACTGGCTGGGTGTTCCACCCCGAACTGGCTCAGAACTCAGACCCATCTCGGAAGGATCCTCCTTGCGCATGCGTCGATTCGCCACAGCGACACTGGGCATAACCGCCCTCACAACCGGACTGTTCAGCACGACTCCCGCCGCCGCCCTCACCCAGCACACCACGCGCCTGGACCCCGCCGTATCCCGCGATTGTTTCGGCGTTGCCATCACCTCCCCCAGGGCGGGCTCCGTCTTCCGGAGTGGAGAGACCGTGAAGGTCGCCATTACACGCGATTCGGCTGCGCATGCTTCCGTCCTGACCAAAGTCGACCTCTATCAAATGCACGAGCCGGAACCCACGCTCATGGAGACGGTCTGGAGCGGCGAGGAGCAGATCGCAGACAGGTTCACACTCCAGACAATCATGCCGCAAACCGAACTGCCCGACCAGCAGTTCTTCTTCAGCGCCGTGGTCGAAGATCCCAACAACGGTACGGCCTGCTCCATAATCAGCGAGACGGTCAATCTGACGGTGTGACAAGGGTTTTCAGTGTTCCCCAGCCCGCTGTCAGCGGCACAGGATCCTTTTTACGGGTTGCGTCATAAAGCCGCGTCAGCCGAGCCCGGCCAATGCCGTGATCCGGGTAAGATCTCGCCGAAGTAGCGGGTTGTTGCGTCGTTGCAACTTATGCACTGCAGTTTGCGCATCTGGATCGTATAAAAGGTCTTCTGGGCTTGCGTCGGCTGCTTTGGATAACGCGAAAGTCGAGGCCATTTCGTCCCCACGTTCGATAAATGCGCGTGCCAGGGCGATATAATAGCGGGCGCGCCCTGGCAGGGCGTTGTCACCGAGGACAACCTGTTCGGCGTCCCGGATTGCCTGGTCAAAGTCATTGCGAGCCAAGCTGATTTCCATGCGCGCGATTGCCACCTCGCGCGCCCCGAAGGTGATCCCGAGCACTTGCCTACTGGCTTCGCCTCGATTCACAGCGTGTTGAGACTGTAGCATCAGCTGTTCGGACCGGGCCATTTCCCCCCGCGCTGCGGCCGCTTTAGCGGCCAGGAGGCGAAGCGCATTTCGAAGTTGTTCATGCTCGGTTGAATTATTCGACATCTGTTCTGCAGTATCCAACGCAATCTTGTAACATTCAGCGGCTTGGTCGATATGCAGTAAGGTGTTGGCGATATGCCATCCACCCACTGCGGCCATCAAGGTTTTGTCCTGATCACACGAGATCGCCACAGCCCGGTCAGATACAGTCCACGCCAGATCATACGAACGTATCCGTATCATGATTTCCGCAGTTAAATGATAGCATTGCGCGAGGAGATCCAAGATCTCCGGCCGCTTCGATTGCCAATACAGCTCTCGGCAGCGCCTGATCAGACGAGGAAGCCGCTGGGAAAGCTGCGAGAATCGAGAGGGCGACTCTCGCCATATCATGCGACAGAGATTCATTTCGGATACAACCGAACTGCATTCGTCGCGCGGCCGAAGATCATCTTTTGGAGTATTCAAAACACACGACTGACCGGATCGAAGATTCCGCAGCTCCGGATATTCGATAATCGCGGCCCCGAATACTTCGGATACCTTCGCAGCAGAGTTTGTGGAACTCCGCCTTGCCGGCCCTGGAATATCTATCAGTTCGCGAAAATCTCCGAATCCGAGCACCTGAGCCAGCCGTACGATTACACGCACATTGTCCAATTGCTGTTGCCCGTTCTCAACGAGGCGAAGCCACTCCTCACTACGACCCACCAGGCCCGAAACAGCTTTCCGAGACAATCGGAGCTGGATTCGCCGCATTTCTATCCGCTGCCCCACTTTTGAATTCTGCTGACCCGATAATTCGATCGCGCGCACTAATGCCCCTTTTGTCAACCAGCAGAACACACCGGACACCAATCGGTCCGAATACCCTACCGAGGAACTCAAATTGTGTGAACATCAACCGCCTACGCCAACCGCCAACGCCAACCGCCGATCGACAAGATCAGTATTGCCCGAATTTGTCGCATTCTGAACACATTTCACACAAATCGTTACAATGCAAGCACATTCGCAAGGGCCGTCACGCCTCGATGCGCGGCTTGCCACCTAAACAAACATACCGGTCGCCATTTTAATTAGCTCGGACCCCACTGGCGTTCGGGCTCGTTGCACTGCCAGGGATTTCGGCGAGGCTCGCGGATGGTCACGCTGGCTGATCACCGCTGTCGAGCCCGAGCTCATTATCGTGCTGTCACGCCGCATCCCGGCGAGAAGGTCCGTTAATCCGAAGTCGCGACCGTGGTCCGCCACCACGGTCGCGTGGCAGATGTCCTCGATGATCTCGACCTACTGACGACGACCGGACCCCCGCGTACGCCTTACACCCGTCCGTGCCGACAGATCGTCAATTCTCCTTGTCCCCAGAACCATTGACCCAAATGTCCTTTGGCCGACCATCGCAACCAGGATCGGCGGTAACCCATAGAACGTCCACCACCATGGAGAAGATCCAGCGCTGTATTGCAGACGACGTTGCCTCAGGAACCACGCTCAGTACTCGGCCCGCCCAGCCGCCTCCGATGAATGGTCACCTATGCACACAACTCCAGCACCAGCCGACCGAATACCACCACCGACCTGCGTTCGGTGCGGCTCCCGGATTGCCCGCTACCACAACGAAGAAACCGTGTGTTTGCCGTGTAGCCGTGGTCAGAGCGGTCCGCCACAACTACCGGCCGAAGCGTGGCGGACCCAGTACATGCGTGCAGCCCTGTCGACCCGAAACATGGCGGCCGTGCTGTCGGCCTATCGACACAACCCAGCACACGGTAGCCGGGCTATACCGCAGACTGAGACGGCGCGCTGGCTGGGGATCACGCAAGGACAGTTGAGCCGCATCGAGAACGGCCGCAGTCGCATTAATGATCTCGACAAATTGGCCCACTACGCCCGCGTGTTGGCGATACCACCTTCGTTGCTGTGGTTCGAAATGGAAAACGACTCGACATCGCGACAGACGACGGAGATGCCGCAGCTGTCCGATGGAAGACCGGTCAGTGCCGCTGGTCCGGCCTCGGATTCGATTCTCGCCGACTCACTCCTGACAAACCTCGCCCAGTACGTTCGCACCGATATGGTCATCGGACCACGCGCTCTGCTTCCAGTGGTCGCCGAGCAGATACGCTTCATCGAGGAGCTTCATGACACCAGCCATGGCCGCACCCGCGACAAATTTCGAGCGGTGCACGCCCGGTTCGCCGAGTTCCTCGGCTGGCTGAATCAAGACGCGGGCAACCTACGGGCCGCGATCGAGTGCTCAAACGTCGCATATGCCCTCGCTAGAGAGTTGGGCGACGATCGCCTACGGTCCTATTTCCTCATGCGCCAGAGCAACCTCGCCGACGACGTCGGCACCGGGCGGTCAACCTTGAACGTCGCCGAAGCGGCGCTGCGACTTGCCCAACCATCGACGCCACGACTGCGCGCGCTCGCACTACGCCAACGTGCCCGCAGCCATGCTAGATCGGGACAACCCGACGAGTGCGCCCGCGCGCTCGATCTCGCATACGAATACGCTGCCACAGCAAGCGGCGACGATACCGACCTTGCGGCATACTGCACCCCCGAATACATCGCGATGGAAGCCGCCGACTGCTGGGTGCAGCTCAACCGCCCGGAACGCGCCATCGCCCGGCTCGAAGCCGGACTCGCCCGCTGGAAGCCCGAAAACCGGCGCGACCTCGGCCGTGGGCTGGCCGTGTTGGCTCGCGCCCGAGCCCGCACCGACCAACCCGACCAAGCCCTCGACGCTGCCCGACATGCCTTGGCTATCGCCACCGAAACCGGTTCGGTACGCACTGAAATCCAGGTAAGGCAGGCGGCCGCAGAACTCGCCTCCACCGGAGCATCCGAACACTTCGCCGAGCTGCGCTCAGCTCTGCGCACGATGGTGCCGTAAGAACCACGACGGCGACAACACAGCACCGGCCAGTCGAACAATACGCGAACCGAAGTTGGCCTCGTGCGCGCTATTCGATACTGCGCTACGACATTTCGATGCCGCTGTGCTCAAATTCCACAGGACGTAATTTTCGGTCATATATTTGGTAGCTTTTGCGGGGCAAGTGTTTGGAAAAGGCTCTGGCATCCCCCCTCGGACACCGGCGCAAACACCGGTGTCCCCCGGCGAAAGGACTCCTTTGTCATGAACCGAAACCGGATAGGCCGTCGCATCGCCGGGTTGGTTGGCGCCGCAGCACTGGCCACCGCCCTTACCGCTCTGACAATCACACCCGCAAATGCCATCATCGCGAGCTGCGCCGAGGGATATACCGTCCAGGACGGCGACACTGGGAGGTCGGTTGCCGAGAAGCACAAAATTTCTATGCAAGATCTGTATAGGTGGAATTTTGCCGAGGGGGACGCTCCAGGGAGTATGGATCACCTTGTCCCAGGAGAAACGTTGTGCGTCAAAGTCGACTCGAAGCTCTAAGTCGTCGAACGGCGGCTTGTCGGTAGGAGACGTTGACTGAGATTTCGCGGTTCGTATGCCGGGATGTCGGCCACCCCATCGATGCCCAGGCCGGGAGTAATCTCGGCCTGGGCTTTTTGCCGGCTCCCTCCGGCGACGTGCTGATTCCCCTGTGCGCCAGATAGTTTCAGCGCCCAGCGTCCCGCCGGCCCCACCGCAAGCACTTCACCAAATGTGTGACATATGCCAGTTTCACTCCGTAGACTGCGGCCGAGGGAGGTGTCGCCAGGCATCGCCATGGTTGATCAGAAAGACAGCTGAACGTGATGCGTTCCACGGTTTTCGCAGCTCTTGCCGGTGCGACCCTGATTGCCGGTGCCTCCGGTACGGCGGCCGCGGAGTACGGATTCCCCACGGGCACCAGTGGGTCGGCGGGCGGGGTCGCCACCACCGGATCTTCGGGTACCGGGTCTTCGGGCGAGGCCCTTGCCGCCTTCGAGAAAATTCTGTTCAACGGCCCACTGCTGTGCGCCGCGGTGGGCAGCGCGATCAACGCGAACGTCACCTGCCCGGGAACGGCCGGGCCTGTAATCCCCTGATGCCTCGCGAAACAGGCCTCCAGCACTCGCTGGGGGCCTGTTTCGTTTGCTTGTCAGCGGACCTCGGCGTTGCCCGCTTTCCATTCCGGCCACGGAATATTCCAGTCGCCGAGACCGTCGACGCCCGACAGGGTGCCGCCGACGGTGTTCTTGATAATGGTGATGTCACCGCGCTTGGCATTCTGGTAGACCCACAGCGCGTCGGCGGGACTGAGGTTCAGGCAGCCGTGGCTGGTGTTCGAGTACCCCTGCTGCCCGACCGACCACGGTGCCGAGTGAAAGAAGATGCCGCTGTATGAGATTCGAGTCGCGTAGTCGACCGGTATCCGGTAGCCGTCCGAAGAGTTGACCGGTACGCCGTAGGTAGAGGAATCCATGATGATCTGGTCGAGTCGATCGCTCACGATATAGATGCCATTGTCCGTGGGTGCGCTGTCCTTACCCATCGAAGTTGGCATCGTTCGCACCACCTGACCGTTCTGCTCGACGGTCACTTCCTTGGTGTTGTCGTCAGCGGTGAAGATCGTCGGGTCACCGACGGTGAAGAACGACTGGATATTGTCCTGGCCGAACAGCCCGTCGCCCAGATCCTTGCCGTACACATCGACGTCGATGCTCACCTTGGTACCCGGTGCCCAGAAGTGCTCCGGCCGCCAACGAACCTCGCGGTTGTTCACCCAGTAGAACGCGCCCTCGACAGCGGGCTCCGTGGAGACCTTGATGGCGTTCTGAACCGCCATACGGTCCGGGATGTTCTCGTCGAACTGCACCGCCACCGGCTGGCCGATGCCGACGACCTCGCCCTCACCGGGCAGTAGGTATGGATGGGTCTGACGTTCGGGAGCCATGGTGCTGAAGCTCAAAGCGGTGGAGATGGTCCCGCCGAGACCGATCGCGTCGGTGTGCAGCCGATAGGTCTTGCCGTAACCGAGCACCTCGGCGGTCTCCCAGGTCCGACCGTCGGCGGCCAACTTCCCGTCGACCGGAGTGCCCTCCGCATTGACGAGCGTCACGTTGGTGAATTTGCCGTCATCGACCGTGAAGCTCATCGGCATTCTTGGCGAGACTCCGACCGCACCATCTCTGACCGGTGACACCAGCTTCGGCTTGATGAGTTCGCCGACCGGGTTGCGTTCGATGGCCGCCAACGAGCCGTCCACGACATCGGACGACGAGCATGCCGACAACACCAACGCCACAACGGCGAGAACAACAACAGGCGCGGTGACTTTCCCCATCAACCGAAGACAACCCTGCGCAACGCTCATCTCAAACCCCGTTTCAAGTCCCGCTGCGCCAAGAGCGCACCGACGCTTCGGATCCAACCGACCGCTAGCTCAACCCACCGGGCCGGCGGGATCGGTCGAGACCACGTCCTGACATTCTGCCAGTCCGACACCCTCGGCAAGCTCGATGCGGACACCACATTGGCGCCGGCGAGTTCCACCGGTTAGATCAGGACGGCCCCACCAGTCGTTACGGCCGCGCGCGCCCACCGTCGCGGCACCGCTCGGATCTCGATTTCACTTCTGCGCCCTCGGCCTGTTAATGTCTGTTCCGCACCGGAACACGGAGCAAGCGCCATTAGCTCAATTGGCAGAGCAGCTGACTCTTAATCAGCGGGTTCGGGGTTCGAGTCCCTGATGGCGCACACAAATTAGCAGGTCAGGCCCGATATTATGATCGGGCTTGTTCCACTCCACCAGACCGTCACCAAAAAATCGCCACCAATGGTGGTTCCTCAGGTGACGGCGCCTAACCCCAGCTCCAGCACGGCCGATGAGTCCGGTGTCTGCTCCGGCGAGGCGATGTAATGTCGCTCCGTGATGCCCTCACGAGAATGCCCCAACTGCTTCGCGGCCGTCTTCGAATCCGACGCCTCAGCGATAAGCGTTGCGACTGCCGTCCGGAATGTGTACTGAGTCACATCGCTGTACAGAGTGCCTCGTGCGGGACTCGATCGGGGCCCAGCTGTCCAGGCAGCCTGGCCGATCAACAACCACCCGCCACACCACAGCTCTCGAACGGTCCTTGCCTCCTGGAAAGCGCGCCCTCGGCGGCTGGGGACGGAATCCCTGAACCGTTCGGACGGTCCATCATCAAGGACGCCGTCGGGTTCGCCAGTTCACTCGGTATCGCCGTCGTCAACACACCGACCGGACACGCGGATACCATGCGGCCTGGGCCAGTCTCGGGATTCCGGGCCTGGTCGCGGAGATCGTCGCCACCCACTTGGCGTACCTGAACGCGATCGAGCGAGTGCTGGGCGCTCGGCCAGGCGTCTTCCTCCGGACCGCCGCCGAGGCCGTGAGCTTCTGGGTCACCGCCCTGCGCGAGGCAGCGAGAGAGAAGGGAACCCAATAAGATGATCAAGCTCATCGGGCAGACCGCGCTGACATTCGCCATCGGCGTTGTCGCGTTCTCGACACTGCTCATCCTCCCAGCGTGGGACCTCGGCTACTGGCAGGCCTGGGTCTTTATGGCCGTCTTTCTGGCAAGCACATCCGTTATCGGGCTCTACCTCTCGCTCGAGGACCCGGCGCTGCTGGAACGGCGCAAGAAGTTCGGGCCGGCGGCGGAGACCAACCCCGCGCAGCGGATCATCATGACGCTGACCATCATCGGCTGCGCTGTAGTCCTGGTGTTCTGCGCGCTGGACCACCGTTTCGGTTGGTCGCCGACGCCCTGGTTCGTTTCGGTGATCGGCAACGCGCTGGTCGCGCTGGGTCTGCTCGTACAGCTGGTGGTGTTCCGGGAGAACACCTACGGCGGATCGACCGTGGAGATCTTCGACGATCAGCAGGTCATCACGACCGGCCTCTACGCCCAGGTCCGCCACCCCATGTACGTCAGCGTACTGGTCATGTCCGTGGGCATCCCGCTCGCGCTCGGCTCCTGGTGGGGGCTCGCCCTGATCACATTCATGGTCCCCGTCCTGGTCTGGCGGATCCTCGACGAGGAGCGGCTCCTCGAGTCGGACTTGCCGGGCTACCGCGAGTACACCGATCAGGTCCGCTTCCGCCTCGTACCCCACCTCTGGTAGGACACCCTCATGCGCTGGGGTCGCGGGCAGTTGAGAAAGCACAAGAGCCGCAAGGGTGACTGCACCTAGCTAGTGTCCAACGAGAAACCGCTGGTCGTCCCCGTTCCCATCTATAGGTTGACCCGATATCCAATCGTGATAGTCCCCAGTGGTGTCGCGACCGGGAGTGCTCGTGCGGTGGCGTTCAGACAGGCGCGAAGTGCCATGATGATCCGGGCACCGCTCACCCAAGCCGAAGAGTTGTCCACACCTGGTAATCACGGTCGGGCGAGGATGTGGCGAAGCACTCGATGCAGTTCTGTCTGCGGCGATTCCGGGAGGGCGTCGGACCGCCAGGCGACGAAATCGTCGGGACGCACCAGCAGCGCCGCATCTGGTGACAGCCGGGTGAGCTTCGTCCACCCGCCGTCGACCTCGCTTATATCCGCATCAGGGCCGATACGGTGCACGTCGATCGACACATCCAGCAATGCAGAAACCGAGACAGCCGCGCTGGCCCATGGAGTGCCGGCAGAACCGGTGAACAACGTGAAGCCCTTCCCGAGCAGATCGAGGGTTGACATGCGCATACCGTCGCGTTGCACCCAGGCATGCGGCACGCGGGTTCCGGCTTCCCCACGCAAAGCCTCGCCGTCGACCAGCTGTACGGCATCGGGGTCGGATGCAGCGGGCTCGTCGGTCACCACCGCTGTGGAGCGGTACTTGTAGCCTGCCACCATATAGAACAGCGGCCGCTCCTCCTCGGCGGGCAGCACTGGGCTGTCTTCTCCCAACGGAAGCAGCGCGGCGGCCGGGCCGGTGAGAGACTGGTGGGCCGAGAACCGTGCGACCGGTTGCCGTTCGGCACGGTAGGTCTCGAGGAGTTCGTCGCCGGCTCTTCCGTTCAGCACCGCCGCGAGCTTCCACGCCAGATTTTGTGCGCTCTGTATCGCGCTGTTGGCTCCGCCTCCTTTGAACGGGGGCATCGTGTGCGCCGAGTCACCTACAAGAAATACTCGCCCGCATCGGAATTGGTCGGCCACCTGTTCGTAGGGCTGCCACGGTGCGACATCCACAATGTTCACATCGATTGGCGCACCAATCGCTTTGACCAGCATCTCGCGGGAGCGCTCGGGGGTGAACAGATCGACGGATTCACCCCGACTGGGCAAGTAGGTGGTCATAAAGACGCCGAGGTCACCCTTGGCCTCCATGAAAACCCCGTTCGCCCCGGGGGTGTCGATCTGGACAGCGTCCCCGTCGCCCAAGTCCGGGACGAATTGGCGCCATTGGGCCCGGAAATAGATGAAGACAACGAATATCGGAAGCTGGCCGAAACCTGACGTGCTGATGCCCAGCTGTCGGCGAATTGGGCTGTGCGTGCCGTCCGCGGCGAGCAAATAGTCGGCATGCACCCTCGATACCGCCCCGCTGTCGAGGCCCTTTATCGTGGCGTCCACACCGGTGTCGTCCTGGCTGAACGACACCAGTTCCACGCCATAACGCACCTCGCTGCCCCGCCGCCGCGTGTCTGCGAGGAGAATAGGTTCCAATCTGCTTTGCGGACAGTACTTCCCGAACGCTTCCGGGCTGAACCCTTCGGCGCTGGGGAAAATCGAGTCGACATCGAGCACCTCCTTCTGCTCGGCGCTGCTGAGCGTCACTTTGCCCACCATGGTCGAGATGTGTTCGGCGACCGCGTCGACCACGGACTCCAGGCCCAGACGCCGCAAGATCTCGAGACTGCGGAAAGTGAGGTTACGGGCCTTCGGATACACGGAGATCCGGCCGCGCTTTTCGACCACCAGCGAGTGAACGCCCTGGTCGGCAAGCAGTGTCGAGGCAGCAAGACCACCAGCTCCAGCGCCCACGATCAGGACAGGCCAACGAGGCTCCGACATCATTCACCTCCAGCATCGTGCGAGTTGCAACCTCACCTTGCCTGTGTGCTGCTTCGCCGGCCATGGTGTGCCGCTTACGTCGTCCCAGCGAGCCGGACCGACCAGGCACCTGGGGGAACGCGCCATCCGGATCGGCCGCCCGATAACTCACCTCGTCGAAGTAGCTGATTCAGATCCGTCTCTGCGCATCGGTCGCCAGCTGCTCGACACCGTCACCGGCGTAGAACGCTGCCACGGGTTGCCCGTCAGCATCGAAGATTCGCACGTTGGCAGTCAGATTCGGCTCATCCTCGGGTACCAACTGCAGTTCGAGCCGCTGACATTCTCATATTGCCCCACACGCAACCCTAATCCGAACTCCGCAAGGCAACTCAGGGTTACGCAGTGAAATATCGCTCTGGTTGCCCGCCCTCTCCAGGTCGACTTTGCATTCTCAGCGGATCCGAGCTGACCGGCCCTTGGTTGGAGCTGTCGAATCTCGCTCGCTGCGGGTGGCGAATCGGAGGGGCTCTACGCCACTGCCGTCATCGGTGCCCGCCCGGTGGCGGCTCGTCAGGCTGGGCGCAGGGGGCCGATATAGGTGCCCGGGTGAGTGGCGGCGTCCTGTCGCGAGACGCTCCCGGCCTGTGGCCACGGCACCTGCAACTGGGTGGTGGTGTCGGGTGGGGTCACAACGATCATGGTGGGGGTCCAGCCCTGGGGTCCGTCCGCGAGATAGGTGAGCTCGCTACTCACGGCGGCGCCCGGCGCGACTGTCACGGGCGCGAAACCTGCTTCCTGGCGAGGCAGCGAGTAGGTCGGTCCGAAGGTCGGGTGGTCGGGGCCGGTCAGGTCGACCCCTGGGTGGCCCTGTACCAGGCAGGTCTGCGGGGACGTGTTGGTGAGCACGATCCGCAGCATGTTCTGCCCGTTGGAGGACGGGGGGCCGTCCTGCTGGGTGGTCGCGTTCAACATCTCGGCAGAACATATCGGCGGCTGTGCCGAACTGATCGCCGGGACCACGAACATCGCCGGTACCGCTGCTGCCACGACTGCTATTGCTCGCCTCATCATGACCGTCGAGGCTCCTTTCCGTGCATGTTGTCAATCGGGGGGTTTCGTCTGGCTGTAAATCGCCCGCCGGGGTGCGACGATTTGCCATCACATCGTCAGTGGCGCTGCCCCCTGGGCTCCCGCCGGGGCGGCCAGTACCAGTGCCGGCGCGGCGAGCAATCCTGCTGCCAGCGCACACACGGTCATCTTTCGCACGAAAACAAGTACCCCTTACCCTGCGTAATGACACCCGGTGCCGGCCGCTCCGATATATGACCGCGGACCGCCCGGACAACCCATCCGGTCATGCGCCGGGCCACAGGGACGCTAACCTCGGATCAACTAACCTGTCAATGGACTCGAACTGGTTAGCGAGGGGGTGGCACTCGAAGGACGCGCTGCTGGACCTACTCGACAGCAGGCCACTGGTCAACGGCGAGAAACGGGACGCACTCGCCGATCCGGTCGATGGCAGACGCTGGGCGCGCGCACGGCAGCCTCGCGAAACTGGCCCTGCTACAGCTGTTCCTGCTCGACCTCGGCCTCCGCTCGGGCAATCACTACCCGTGACTCCGCCTGCGTGCGTAAGTTCGCGCCTTCATCCGGTTGCCGCAGGCTGCCATGGAACACCACCGGGCGGTCCCAGGTCGGCTGTGATCAATCAGGAACAGGTTGCATTCCTCGTTGGCACAGGCTCGCAATCGTCCCGGCAGTTCCGTGGTGACGCGCGACCACGCGACGACAACTCGGACGGCGAGCTCTTCCCCGGGCGATACCTCCAGCTGCCAGGACACGCCCGCGAGCGCGACGGAAGGACGGAGTCGTGCCCGGTCGAGCGCGGAGGCGAGGCTGCTGACATCTGACGACTTTCCCCGGATCAGCCGGTGCAGCGCGTCCCGCACCCGGCGCAGCAGCTCGCATTCCTCCCTCGTGCCGCTCCCGCCCAGTGCGCGCGCCCAGTCCGCGTTCAATACGTCCGTCGGATGCCCATCGATCACCGGGGCACTGTTGAGCAAGGCGAGCAACAGCTCCTCATCCTCGGCCACGGCCCCACTCTCCTTGACATGACATACCGATCCGTGAATGATCACCATATCCTAACCAGTTAACTCTAGTTAAGAGGTTATCATGGTTGCCGTTCATCATCGGACCGTGGACGTCGACGGCTTGACCGTCTTCTACCGGGAGGCGGGCCCAACCGACGCCCCCGTCCTACTGCTGCTACACGGCTATCCGACGAGTTCCCACATGTTCCGTCATCTGATCCCGGCACTGGCCGGTCCGTACCGGGTGATCGCGCCCGACCACATCGGCTTCGGCCGCTCATCGGCGCCCAGCGTGCAGGACTTCACCTACACCTTCGACGCTCTCGCCGAGGTAACCCGCAGCTTCCTGACCGTCCTCGGCGTGCACCGCTTCGCGACCTACGTCCAGGACTACGGCGCACCTATCGGCTGGCGACTCGCGCTGGCGTCCCCGGAATCGATCCTCGCCGTCGTCTCGCAGAACGGCAATGCCTACGAGGAAGGGTTCGTGTCGGACTTCTGGGAACCCATCTGGGCCTATGGAGCGTTGCGCAGCGCGGAGAACGAGGCACAGTTACGGCCCGCTCTGAGCCGGGAAGCCGTCGAGTGGCAATACACCCATGGCGTACCCGACCCCAGCCTCATCGATCCCGACTCCTGGGAGCACGACCTGGCGCTTCTTGCCCGCCCCGGCATCGACCGCGCCCAACTCGCCCTGTTCGGCGATTACGCCGGCAACCGCGCCCTGTACCCGGCGGTGCACGACTGGCTGCGATCGCGGCGTGTCCACGTCCTCGCCATTTGGGGCCGCAACGACGAGATCTTCGGACCGGCCGGCGCGGAGGCGTTCCGGCGCGACGTCCCGGACGCGGAGATCGTACTGCTCGACGGCGGACACTTCCTCCTGGAAAGCCACCTCGACGCGGTCGCCGCCATCATCCAGTTCCACCCCCGCGTGCTGCGTGCTGCGGCCATCGAGGGACAGCCGGGCTGAGCCCGCAGAACCGAACCAGGCACCACCGGACCAAGCCACGCCCGAACCGGCACCTGTTGCGCCGGTCAGGCGTGGCTGCCTACCGCGGTGAAGTCGGTGTCGAATCCCTTCCGGCATCAGGCTGGCAGGAATCGGGCCCATACTCGGTCACGTCGGCGGAACTCAGATCTGGTTCAGGCCGCCGTCGACGTAAAGGCTCGAACCAGTAATGAAGCTGCTCTGCTCGGAGGCGAGGAAGGCCACGGCGGCGGCGATCTCTTCCGGGTGACCGAGCCGACCCAGAGGACCTGTCGCTGGTCGACCGCTACATCGAAGCTCTCTACAAAGTCAGCACCCACCACGCCGATTCGAAAGGGTAGAACTCGATGATCGAGACCACACTGCTGGAGAAGTTGACGCGGGACGCCGACCGTGACGCGGTGCAACAACTCGTAGTGGGCGCCGTCGTCCACCATGGCGGCAAAGTCCTACTGTTGCAACGCCCCACCGACGACTTCATGGCTGGGATCTGGGAACTTCCCAGCGGCAAAGTCGATCCTGGTGAAGCCATCGACCAAGCCCTGATTCGGGAAGTCAAAGAAGAGACCGGCCTCGACGTCACCGCCGTCCGAACTTACCTGGGCGAGTTCGACTACCAGTCCGGCAGCGGCAAGAAGAGCCGTCAGTTCAACTTCACTGTCGAGGTCGCGAATACTGACACAGTGCAGCTCGCTGAACACGACGCGTACACATGGACCAGCCTGGCAGAGGAACCACCGGTCACGGATGCCGTGCAGCAGGTCCTGGCGCGGTATCGGGAGATCTGAACGGGCACAGGTAGTTCGGCTGCGCAGAGGGCCGAAACTGAAGTCTGAATATCGCCAACAGCCCGCTCCTGAAACGGAGCGGGCTAGGTTGATGGCGCATATTCGAGCCACTGGTCATCTGCGGCGTCTTCGACCACCGGCGTTACGGCTGTGAAGACGACTGAGCGGCCCCACTGGATGGCGTCGAACAGCGTTGGCATCGTTCAGGATTCGTCCTCGCAGACAAACAGATATGCCGCCTCCGCATGCACGACGCAGTCATCCGGATAGTGGTAGCGGTGGATCTCGAGGAGCTGCCGAGCGCGCTCAGGGGTGAGTTCCATCAGGTGTACCTGACACATGTACTCCGCTGTACTCCGCACTTTCCGGCCAGACCGAGCAGTGCAAGACTGGCCGGTTCGGTGTCGATACCCGCGCCGGTGCGCGCGAATCCGCAACCAGCGGAAGGGCTTCGACCCCTCAGCCCGCCCAGGGTGGCGTGATCACAGTTCCATCGGCGAGTTCCGCCGCGAAGCCGACCGGCGCGGTCACGACAACGATGGCGGGCTGCGCGCCGGGGTTTCCCAGGCTGATGACCGAGCCGGCGGGTGCGACGGCCGCATCCCCCGGCTCGAGTTCCGACGGCTCGCCGTCGATCGACAACGTCACCACCCCCTGAATGAGTAGGAACGCCTCCTCCCGCAGGATCTTGTGCCCAACGCCTTCGGTGCCGGGCGAGATGTGGGTCTGCCATAGACACAGTTCGGCACTGCCGGCATCGGGCCGGACGTAGGCCACGAATCGCGCGTTGTGCATTTCATGGATCTGTGCGTCGGCGGCACGGATAACGGGCATGTTCCACTCCTCAAGTAGTCAAGTCACTTGACTATATAGTCAATCCACTTGCCCGTCTGTGTCAAGATGGGATTCATGAGCGACTCTGAGTTCGCCACCGGCCCGCGCCCCTACCACGACCTGGCCGTGCTACTGCTCGCCGCGAGCGCCGCGGCCACGGACACCATCCATGCCGGGACCCAGGCGGCCGGATTCACCGACCTGCGGCCGACACACGGGTTCGTGTTCGCGCGCCTCGCGCCCCATGGAGCGACCGTCGGCGAGATCGCCGATTACCTCGGTGTAACCAAACAGGCCGCCAGTCAGTTGGTGGAGGAATTGGTACGCAAGGGCTACGCCGAACGCAACGCGCATCCGAACGACGCCCGTGCACGCTTGATCACATTGAGCGAGAAGGGGTGGTCCTGCACACGTGCCGCCGACGCCGCCGCCGCAGATTTCGCCAACCAGTGGGCAGCCATTCTCGGGGAATCCACAGTCACCGAATTGCGCAATGCATTGACCCGTGTCGTGACCTTGGGAAGGGTCCGCCCGACCTCTTGGTAACGAGAAAGCGGCAATTTTTCGATTGTTACCAAGAAACTTACGTGTCCTGCATCACATCAAGTTTAGGAGCAAACTCCCCGCGTACGCGTCGTTTCGACCTGCATGATCTTGGCGAACCAAGATCGGTAATACCTTTCATTCGCTTTTCGTTTACCCTGTGTTAACCAGTCGTGACCATCCTGAGACCCGGTTCGTAACAGACCAGCAGTTTGGTTAGACCGAGGAGCAACACACACACATTCGGAAAACGACCGCAACGGAAAGAATCAATCGCGGTCGATGGAGTACCGCGCGGCACCGAAGGTGACCGCAATACTCCACCCCTATGCGATAGCGACACCCACGTGGCCAATTGCCCCGGGAACCAATCCGCATCGCGCCGATGGAAAACCGAATTCCGTCATTCACAACAAAACCCGAAAACAGCATATCGGCCGAATTTGGCGAGCGTCCGCACTGGTCGCCTGCCGTGGATCCTTGCTGCCTACGCGGCTCGGACCGAACCGACACCGATCAAGGGACTGAATTCGAAATGCCTGACAGACGCTTCCCCTCCATCCGCCGCCGTTCGCTGCGCGAAGGCATAACCTTCGCCATTGCCGCGGCAGGCATTGTTTCCGTCGCGGCCTCGTCCGCAGTCTCGGTCGCCGACAACAGTGTCTCGTCTCGCATTGCCATGGTCGCCGACGAGCAGCCGGTCGAGGCCGCCGCAGCCCCCTCAGCCGCCGCAGCCCCCTCAGCAGTCGAGGCCCCCGCGGCAGTCGAGGCCGCCACGGCCCCTGCTGCCGCCGCAGCCCCCGCGCCTGCCCTCGAGGCCGCCGCGATCGCCGCACCGATGCCCGAGCTCCTGCCCGAGCCCGCGCCGCCGGTCTATGAGGACAACCTCAACGGCTGGATCCTGCAGGCGCTCGACATCATGCACGTCAACGGCATCCCCGGCAGCTACGACGGCATCTACCGCAACGTGATGCGCGAATCCACCGGCAACCCGACTGCGATCAATCTCTACGACTCCAACGCTGCCGCGGGCATCCCCTCCAAGGGCCTGCTCCAGGTCATCGACCCGACCTTCGCCGCCTACCACGTCGAAGGCACCCCGTACGACGTCTGGGACCCGGTCGCCAACATCGTCGCCGCGTGCAACTACGCCGCGCACAGGTACGGCAGCATGGACAACGTGAACTCGGCCTACTGAGTTCGTCCACCGTCTCCGAACGCCTCTCCGTCGCACCGACGGGGAGGCGTTCGGCGTATCTACGACGGCCTGCCGACGGCCACGGCCGGTCCGCTAGGGTCGACCGGGACCAACCACCACCGATGCGGATTGCGCCATGACCGATTACGCACATTCCGACGCCGCGTCCAAGAGCCGCGCCGAGAAGGCGCGGCGGCTCGCGGGCTACATCTGGGATCGCGGTATCACCGGAATCGAGCTGCTCGAGATGCCGAGCGCCATCCGGCGCAAATTGGCACGCGCGGCGGACACGAATCCCCCGAGCACCGACGAAACTTGGGCAAGTGTCGCCCGACTACTCGACGAGAAGGACACCTGGGTCGCGCGAAATCCGAATCATCCTGCGGCACAACGTAATCACTCCGACGAGAAGTTGCTGTGGGTGAAGCCGCCGATTACTCCCTGGTGACGATCACCGACTCGGTGCCACTCAGGTGCTGACATCGGTACCGCCTTCGGCCTCGGCTACCACCTTGTCGGCCAGTGATCGTAGCGCTCGAGCCTCCGCCGGAGTCATCACGTCAATGAACAGGCGGCGCACCAGGTCGACGTGATTCGGCGCCGCGTCCTCCAGCGCGGCACGACCGGCCGCGGTGAGTTCGACCAGGATGCCGCGAGCGTCCTCCTTCGCGGGACGTCGCTCGACCAGGCCGCGGGCCGCCATCCTGGCCAAATGCTTGGACAGCCTGCTCTTCTCCCAGCAGATCTCCGCGCCGAGTTCCTTGGCCCGCAGGCAGCCGCCGGGCGCCGCGGACAGCGGGACGAGGATTTCGTAATCCGCACTGGACAGGCCATCACCGGCGAGACCTGCGGCCACCGCCGCGTCCACGCGCTGGCGCAGCCGAATAAAGGCTTGCCAGGTAGTTTGCTCGTCATCGCTCAACCATCGGACCACGGGAATGATCCTAGCGACTCATTGGTTGACATGGACACCAAAGATTCAGGAGGATCACATGGCCGCCATCACCGTCCCCGACATCATGGTTCTGCCCCGCCTGCCCCGGCCGACCGAGCAAATGCGCACCCGGCCGCCACGCGGCATCATTACCGCACACAAGCAGCAGGAGGGCGCGGGCTTCGAAGTGCGCAGGCCGTTCCCGAGCATGGATCTACAGTCGGCCGACCCGTTCATCCTGCTCGACCAGATGGGACCGGTCGCCTACGAGCCGTACGAGGCCAAGGGCGCTCCATGGCATCCCCATCGCGGCTTCGAGACCGTGACCTACATGCTCGACGGCACCATGGTGCACCACGATTCCAACGGCGGCGGCGGCACCATCAGCGAGGGCGACACCCAGTGGATGACAGCCGGATCCGGCATCCTGCACGACGAATTGCCGCCGGAAGAGCTGGTGATTTCCGGTGGCTGGTTCCACGGCATTCAGCTCTGGGTCAACCTGCCGCGCGCGCTCAAAATGGCCACGCCCCGCTATCAGGATTTGCGTGGCACCGAATTGACCCTGGTCAGTTCGCATGACGGCGGTGCGCTGGTACGAATCATCGCGGGCGATATCGGCGGATTCGAGGGCCCCGGCTCGACCCACACGCCGATCGCCTACGCGCATGCGTCGATCAGTCCGGGTGGGCAGCTGGAAACCCCTTGGCCACAACAGTTTACAGCAATGGCCTACGTGCTGTCCGGAAGCGGCACGGTCGGCGCCGACCGCAGGCCGATCGCAGAGGGACAGCTCGCGGTCTTCGGCCCGGGCGACGCGATCACCGTTTCCGCCGATGCGCGACAACACAATCCAACCGGCGAGCTGGAAGTACTGCTGCTCGGTGGCCGGCAGATCAACGAACCCGTCGTACAGTACGGACCGTTCGTCATGAATACGCGCGCCGAAATCATCCAAGCCGTCGAGGATTTCCAGGCCGGGCGGATGGGCAACATCCCGGCCGAACACGTGGCAGGCAAGCGATTGGGCGAGTAGTCGTGATGCTGCGCCCAGGGGCCCGGTTGACATTTGAGCGGGCCGTCACAACAGTGGGTGCGGCGTCTCATCCTTTGGGCGCCACTCCACCGCAGCAGACACATTGAGGAATACATGAACGTTCGCCGGCTCATCGTCAGCGCTGCCGCCGCGGGACTGACACTCCTTGCGGCGCCCACCGCTCTGGCCGCCGCCCCCACCGGATCCGCAGGAACCGGCTCTTCCGCCATCGACACCGGCTCGGCCGCGACCGGTTCGGCCGGTATGTCGCAGACCGGGTCGGCGGGTGGCGCCTTCGCCAACTGTGACGACGCCCGCGCGGCCGGTCGGGCTCCACTGTTCCGCGGGGAACCGGGTTACGCACCCTATCTGGACCCCGACGGCGATGGTTTCGCCTGCCCGACGGTCTGATCGCCAGGCCGAGTTACTCGCGCAAAAGAAAAACACCCGGTGTGGCCAGACCACACCGGGTGTTTTCGTCTCCGATCAGCGGAAGATCTTGAACAGCACCAATCCGACGGCCACCGCGCCCGCACCGATCAGGCTGTACTTCACCTTCGGCTCGTTCAGCTTCGCAAGCACCAGGTGCTTGGTGTCCTCAGCGATCCGCTGCGGATCTGCCCGCACCGCGAGTTCGTCGAGCGTGCTCGCCAACCGCGTGCGCGCGGTCTCGATCTCCCGCTCGATCCGCTCGGTATCCCTAGCCACGTATATCCTCCTGTGTCCGATGTGCCGCGCCGCGAGTCACCCAGGGCTCGCGCACGAGTCTAACGAGCTACTTACTGTCGGGACGTTCGGTTACCGTGCAAGACGTGACCGACAAACATCGACTCTCCCCCGGTGATCCCGCCCCCGACTTCACTCTGCCCGACGCGGACGGCAAAGACGTATCGCTGTCGGACTATCGGGGCCGGAAGGTGATCGTCTACTTCTACCCTGCCGCAAGCACCCCGGGCTGCACCAAACAGGCCTGCGATTTCCGCGACAACCTCGCCGAACTGGCGGGGGCGGGCATCGAGGTGGTCGGCATCTCGCCGGACAAACCGGCCAAGCTCGCCAAATTCCGTGACGCGGAGAAGCTCACCTTCCCGCTGCTGTCGGATCCCGACCGCACTACGCTGACCGCGTGGGGCGCGTTCGGCGAGAAGACGATGTACGGCAAGACCGTCGTCGGCGTCATCCGCTCCACCTTCCTGGTGGACGAGGCGGGCAAGATCGAAGTCGCCCAATACAACGTGCGTGCCACCGGTCACGTCGCCAAGCTGCGCCGCGACCTGTCGATCTAGGCCCGAGACGGGTGTGTCAACCGTTCGCGCGCTGGTCGGCGTAATAATCACGGATCGCGGACAGTCTCGATCGCGAGAATCTGCCCGGTTCACTGTCGTATACGGCCCGGCCGTCGGGTGAGGTGAAGGCCGAAGCGGCTACCGCGTCCGCACCCGGCGGTATGAACTTCAGCACCTCCTCGACGGCAGCCAGCGCGGTAGCCAGGGCATGCCGGGCCGAACGTATGGCTTGTTCGTCGAGCCCCTTGGTATCGAGCGGTGCCTGTTTCGCGGCGACATCCGAATACCACAGCCAGACACCGGGATCCATGAGCTGCGAGGGCTCGTCGCCGCCGAACCGCACGCCATCGCCATGGGGCGGCGGTACCTCGTCGGGCAGCTGGAATTCGTAGACTCGCTCGACGTCGCAGCGTGGGCAACGGCCGGTGTAGCGACTGGCGAGCACGTCACCGACGTAGACCACCGAGCTACGGAACTCGCACCGGCTTTCCCCACACTGCCTGCACAGTTGTAGCTTCAGAAACAAATGCGCTTCGGCATTCGTGCGCGCCAGCGGCAAGCCATTCGACATCGTGCGATCCTCCCCTGCGACAACGGGACGCTCGACCTCGTTCACAGCCTACGCGCCCACTCGGCGGGCTCTACAGTAGTGTTGGCAGCGCTACCGATATCGCTCGCGTGCCTGGAGGATTCGATGTGGGAGGAACATTTCTACCAATTGTCGATTACGGCAGCGCGCCAAAACGGTCTGATCACCGCGGCGCAAGCCAAACGGGCGGGCGTGGATGACGTAATGCTCGGCCGTTTCACGGAATTCGGCCTCATCCGCGAGCTCGACTGGTCCGTCTACCAGATTTCGGGAAGCTCCTACGGCCCGAGGTTCGCCTATCCCTACGCGGCTTGGCTCGCGATTTCACCCGAGACATACCGTTGGGAGCGATCGGCCAACCTGCACGAGGACGCGGTGTTGTCGCACGAATCCGCTTGCGCCCTCATGGGTCTCGGTGCCGTGAAATCAACCGGCGTCCGATTCACCGCACCGGTGGAACGTACCGCGCCACGGGCGGTGCGTATCACCGTCGCGCCGTTGACCCCCGACGAGGTCGGGATTCACGAAGGCGTGCCGGTTACGACACCGCACCGCATCATTCTCGACCTCGTCGCGGAATGGACCGCGCGAGACGACATCAGCCGAGTCTTCAGCGATGCCGTCCGGCGAGACCTGGTGAATCTGCGCACCCTGTTCGAGGATCTGGCATATATCGCCGACGAGTACGGCCTGCCGACCGGTGGGGTGCATTTCGTCGACTATTTCATGCCGGATTTGCGTCCGGAGTCGTTGTCGCCGCGAAATCTGCGCACCTACGCCGAACTGATGTATCCCGAGAAGATTGCCGAGGTCCGACCACAGGTCGATCAAATTCTGCTCGAATTGCGTGACGGCTCACCGGATTCGGCCGCACCCGGCAATCAGCGGATCAGCGCGGATATCGCTGCCGAGATCATCGGGCGAGCCCGCGGAGCGCACCGACACTGACCCGCTGCCGGTCACGCAGGCCCTGGTACCTCACTTCGCCCAGCCGACGATCCGGGTGGCGGATTCCGGAACACCCCGGTGCCGTATTCGGGCCAAGCCGCGCGAACCCGGCCGTCGGGCCGAACGATCACGGTCATCGTCACACCGTCGCGCGCGCCGATGACGTTCCAATACCCGTTGGCCTGGAACAGCGCCCGGTCCGGCGCGGCGGCGATCTCCTTGATGTACGAAACGACGGTGTCGTCGTCCCAGCGCTCGGGGAACTCCGTCTTGCCCGGCGCGCCCGTTCCGTAGCGGTGCCCACCACCGGTATCACCATCCAAGATGTGCGTGAGGTAGTAGTCGGGCACCGAAAGCCGGTCCAGCTGTGGGAATTTGGAATGCGTCGCCGCTCCCGGCGCCTCCCACGCCGAACCGCCGGGCGGCGCGTCGTACGGCTCGATCCGGAAGATCGGATTGCGCGCGACCACACGGTCGATCGCTTCGTGCAGATGCTCGAGCTCCGAGGGCTCCAGCCGGAAGGCCGACAGATCCTTCGCGGCCTGATCACGCAATCCCGCGGCGTCGAAGGTCTCCGCGAGCGCATCGGCAACGGCCCCGGCACGCGCCGGTGGGTCGGCGGCGTAGGCAGTGGCAATCCGGTTCGCGGTATGGGCGGGCGCCTCGTGTTCGGTGTACAACGTGAAGTAAGGGTGCACGATCGAGGGGCCGTGATAGGTTTCGTCGGCCGTATATCCCGGCTCGACAACGCCTTTCAGTGCCAACCGGATGGCATCCCACTTGGTGGCGATCTGTTCGGGCGTGGTCGCCTCGGTGTGCAGCCAGCGATTCAATTGGTCCGCGTACCGTCGGCTGTTGTTCCAGTCCCGATCGCTCCACGGCTGCCACTGCTCACTCTTGAGTTCCGCGGACCGCCCCAGCCGCTGCGACCAGCGGTCCAACTCGCCGGTCTCGATCAGGCTCAGGATTCGGCTTGCGGTGACCGAGACCTTGGCAGGCCGATAGACCGCGACGGGTTGACCGCGCCGATTCGCCGGATCGGGCAGGTCCGGTCCGACGGGGACGCGTTCGATCGTGTTGAGCGGCGCTCGCCGTTGCTCACCCTCGGGATGGAACTGCGTTCTCGGCGCGCCGGTGTCGCGATCGTAGACGGGGTTGCCGTGGCCGTCGGTCACTGCGACGTGGTGGCCGTACTCCCAAGGTTCGGAGTAGTGCATCCACCGGTTCGCCTTGTTGCCACCGTATTCCGTCGCCGAGGTGTACGCCGTCGGGACGCCGAGAACCGTCGGCGTCTCCAACGCCCCGCTCTCCATACCGATCTGCACCACATTGCGCTCACTGGTCAGCCGGTGGAAGAACAGTGCTTGCTCGGCACGCGTCAGACCTTCCGGCTCCCAGAACTTGACGAGTGTTTTCGTATCGACAACGTCCAATAGCCCGGCGTTTTCCCACTCATCGCGCAGTTCGGGCCTGCCTTCGAAGAGATTGTCACCGACGAGCACGATCCGCCGGTCCGGTTGCTTAGCACCGAGATATTCGACCAGCAGACGAACATGCTGCGGCCTGGTATCCAGCTCGGCTCCGCGCTGCCCGAACGGCCGCGAGTCACGGACCCACACCAGCGTGTACTTCTTCGCACCCGCATTGCCGCCCTCGTGTGCGTCGAACAGTCGATCGAGGACCGATCTCACACGCGCACTGTGGCTTTCCGCAGTCTCTCCCTCGCCGAGTATGGCGTCGACGATGGCCTGACGCGTTTCGATGGGATGGTCGCGGATCTCACTGAGCGTGAACAGGTGCGCGCGCTGCCAGCGCGACGAGGTGTAGGTGGGGTCGCGGCCCTCCTCGCCGCGCACCACCTGGATACGGCTGGGATCGATGCCGTAGTCCGCGATGAGGCGATCCCGGATCCGCAGCGCCGATCGCAGTGGCTCGGCCTGCAGTCCGAGCAGGTCCCTGACCATCTCGGCATGCGGGATGTTCTGGGTCTCCAGGCCACGCGACCAGCGCGAAAATGCCACGGCATTGCCCTGATCGGCCCGCATACCTTCGGGAAGCTCGCCGAGATAGCCGATGTGGGATTGGTGGGCGTCGGACCGGTTCGCGTCGAACGATCGAACGGACTGGTAGGCGATTTCGACCGTGGTCCCCCGGTCGGCGATCAGCGCCAAGCTATGGATGTATTCCTCACCGCTTTGGTGCGAGTAGAAGCGGAGGTGTTTGTTATCCATGCTCGATATTTCCGCGGGTGCCTCACCGACCGCTATCAGCTCTTTTTTTACCGCGAAAACCTTGTCCTCGACGGACTTCGTGTTATCGGCCGCGAGTCGGTCGAGGAAGGCATCCAGGCTACGGGCCGGGTTCGCGTGTCCCGCAAGCGCGTCCAGCTTCGCAATTCGTCGCGGTCCGACGACGACCGGCGATGGCGGACCTTCACCAGTGCCCTCGATGATGCGAACACCTTCCGGCTCCGCCGGGGTCTTGGTTGCCTCGACATCTGCGGCGAGTACCTCCGAGTGTGCACCAGGAGCCTCGACGCTGGAGGTCGAATCACTTGCGGGCATGTCATTTTCGACGACCCAGCGCCGCTGCTGGGGATCCCACTGCCCGTGTAACGGCTCGCGGCTGAACAGCGGCGAGAGAAATTCGTCCGCTAGGGGCAAAGCCTCCTGCAGCGTGCGGAACGGAAGCGCGTCGGTCGCTTTGAGATGCTCACCGAACCAGTGCGCCCAATCCTGGTTGGGCAGTTCGAACCGCTCGGGCACCGGCACCATGACTCCAGTGCTCTGCCGCCAGGCGATCTCCTTGCGCAGATAGTTCTGCATCGTTTCGCCGTCGAACGACGAATGTTGCGCAAGCACAAGCACATCGGCCAGGTCCTGCGGACGATACGGCAGCTCGCTTCCGGCCTTCTGGCAGGCCCACTTGCCGATAGACTCCTTGAATACACAGTCGTTGCAGTTCGGGGGCTTCTCGTTCCGGTATCCGTAGGTGTACATTCCGGCGACCTTGTGCGCCAACGCATCCTGGACCGAAAGCAGGCGCAGCCGCGGTTCGAGTCCCATGCTGTCGGTGCGGAAAATCTGCTCCGGAAAAGGCAGGATCTCCGGGGCGGCGTGCATCGGGATTTCACGCTCGCCGTTGAGGTCGATGCCGAACGTCATCACTTCTCGGTCACCGATGAAGGCTTTATGGAACAAGCGGACGCCCCCGCTGTCGAGATCCAACCTGGCATCCGGGACCAATTCGAATCTCAGGTAGTCGCCGTGGTCACGCTCGAGTGCCGCGTAATAGTCGCGGGCCATCGTCTCCCGGTCGCCGCCGTCGATCCGGACCAGATCGATATCCGTGCTCGGACGAGCATCAGGGATGCGGGCCAGCATCGATTGCCCGCCCTTGAGTACCCAGACGTCCGGGTTGTCGGTGAAAATACGCGACAACACACGCTGCAGCGTGAACTGCTGAACCTCCTCGAGGGCGCCACGGCCGGTGCCTTCGCACGCCACCTTCGCCGCGTCGAGCAGCTCATTGTAGAACCCGATCACCGCACGCGTGTCGGAGAAATCCGTCGGCACCCGGCCGTCATCGAGACCGAATTCAGCGATGGGTTGCTGGTCCAACGAGTGCGGGTCGACACCGGACTGCTCCGGCGTACTGAGTAGCGGATCGCGCTCGAGCCCGGATTTCAGCCGACCGGCCAGTTCCGGACTGTGCCCGGCGAGCAACGCCCATCGATCGGCGGACTCCGGGCCGAGCCGCAGGCCCAGACGTCTCATCAGATCCGCGAGATCGCTACGCCGCCCGAATAATTCGGCTGCCCGCGCCGAATCGAACATGGCGTGGCTGAGCTGCCCGTCGAGCACCCTCAACTCCGCGAAGCGGCCACCGAGGTGCGATGTCATCACCGATGGTCGCTCAGTGGTCGGGTCGGTCAGCACCAACGGATCCTCGGCCAGCCGTATCTCTTCCAGCTCGTGCGCGACCGCCCGTGCCACATCCCCGTCCCGCGCCCGCGGCGAGATCTGCACGTCATATCCGCCATCCTCGCGCTGCGCGAATTCGGCGACCTTGTTCTCCAGTGCGTGCTCGGCGACCCGGATATTGATCCTGCGGCCGTCTTCCATGACGAAGGCTTTTTCCTCGGGAACCCACGGCATCCGGTCGGCGGTGATCAATTGCAGATTGTTGTCGATCTCGCGCCGCACGGTCGCGTCGTTGAGATCCTCGATACCCCGGCGCGAGTCACCACGAAACTCATCGACATTGCTCGCGGCACCGGAATTTCGGTCACCGGCGCCGACGAGGTCACGCTCGGAGCCCGGCTCGGGCGCAAGACCCGCACCATGGGATTCGGGCTCGACGGGCGTACCGAGCTGCTGCGCTCCGAGCTCGGCCGGGTTGAGCGGTACGGGTTTATCTTGTTGTCCAGCAACGAGATTCGAGTCGCCTTTGCCAACTGCTTCGCCGCTCACCCCGGCCAGGGGCACCGGCTTCGCAGCCGAGCTCGGCTGCACGTCGGTCGAGGTGCCCCGCAACCCGGGACCCCGTTGCGGCCCTACGGGTCTCGGTCCTTTTTCCACGGGAGGCGCCGACTTCGGGCCGCCGTCGACCGGAGCGACTGCGGTGCCGCGATCGGCGGGTGCCGGCCTGGCACCGGAATCGGTGGTCCGAGCAGACGATTCCGCGCCAGTTCCGGTGGTGCCGGTGTCGGGACGCACCGTGCTGCCGTCGAACGGCGTGCGCTCATGCCATTCCGTAAGAATGCCCTTCAGCGCGGCAACATGCACGTCGCTGTACTGGTCGCCCTTGCCGCCCTGGTTTGCCTCCGCCTTGACCTCGGAAGCCCGTTTGAACAAGCCCTCCGCACGATCATGTTCGCGCCCCGGATCGAACTTGTCGGGGTGGACGTTCTTGCTGACTTCGCGGAAGAGCTGCTTACCCTCGCTCATACTGTCCGGTGTGACGACCCCCGGATTCTTCGAGTGGGCACCGGCTGTCGAAGTACCGGGCGACTCCGCGCTCATCGTCGGCGCCGGTTGCGGCCGGGCACCGGCGCGCACGCCATGCATCCCGCCGAGGGCCGCACCGGCGCCGATCATCTGCCACTGCAGCTTCGTATCGACCTTGCTCATGTCGACGTGCCCGGTGCGTACCCACTGATCGGCGATCTGGTATCCGATACCGGCTCCGTACATGCCGAAACCGCCTGCGGCACCACCGGTCACGCCGCTGATCAGCCCCCGCAACGCCGGAGTCAGCCTCGATCCGAGCAGACGCTGCACACCCATGCCGACCGGCGCGCCGACCAACCCGCCCGCCGCCCACTGGACGCCGGTGCTCAAGGTCTGCGCGAGATCGAATCCGTCGTCCCGATGGCCGGCCAGGATCTGCCCGGCCTGAATCGTGAAATCGAGCCCGGCCCCCGCCCCGCCCATTTTCAGTCCGGCAATCGCGATCTGCTTGAGATAGGGCTTCAACGTATTTTTCAGGCCGACCTTGCCTGCCTCCAGTGCCAGCCTGCCGAGCCCCTCCTCGGCGGCGCGGCCGACAGCGACCCGCCCAGTACCGAGCGCCAGCGGCACTGCCGCCGGCCCCCACGGCAATGACGCGAGCAATTGATAGACGGCATAGACCGTGATGCCCGCGAAGGTGGCTTCCATGATCTTGGTGTGCTCGAGATCGGTTCCGCCCTTGCGGACGTAGCGGCCGAGTTCTTGCAGCGCCTGCGCGGTCTGCTGGATCGAATGCTCGCCGCTGAACAGCTTATCGAACTCTCGCTTTGCCTCGACGGCTCCGTCACCGGTATAGAACTTCTGCGTCGCGTCGGTGACCTGCCGCAGCTGCGGCTCCGCCTTCACCAGGGCATCCGCAGCCGCCTTCCAGGCGTCGCCGAGATCGAACAGGTCATCCTCGTCGCCATCCGGATAGGCCATGCCGAAATTGAGGGCCGTGAGAATGTCCGACGGAATCCATTCCCATAGTGCCGTAATCTTCGACATCAGCTACCCCGGCCACGCGAATTCCGCACCCTACCAACCCGACTCGGTGACATCGGAATCGGCATTCGCGCCCAGCTGGACATGATCCACCGGTACCACGTCGGTGAACTCCATGGCTCCATCGATCTCATCGGCGTCCGCGACCGCCACCTTGGTGCGTGCGGCAGGCGGCGCGGTCGACGCTTCCGGGGGTGTCGGGAAGCTGTCCTGCACGTCGGGCATGCCGGGAATGAACTCCGACAGCCGCGGCAGGCGCGACTGGTCCTTGCGCAGCCCATCGATGATCGCGGTTGTTTTGCGCTTCATCTGTATGGCGGCGTCCTGGGCGGCGGTGGTGACAGCTCGCGCGATCTCCTCGTAGGTCAAGTCTCCGATACCGGAACCGAAACGAGTCTGAATGACGACACCGTCGGCATTGACGACGACGGTCACCCGTTTGCCGGCCGCGGAGGCGGTCGCGGTCAGCTTGGCGTGCTCCTGCTGCGCCTGCGCAATCGATGCGATGCCCGCCTGGACGGATTCCATCAGGTCCGTCAAGCGCTCACGCGCCGCGTCGTTCGTCATATAGTTGTCCCCTACTCCCCTGACGCACTGTGCTGAGACCTCCCGAGCGACCGGGCGCTATGTCTCGAAGTCGGTTCGGTTCGCGTCCTCCATCCGATCGAGCTCCTTGGCCGCATCGTGCAGCCCGGTCGAATACGACTTCAGCAGAGCGATTTTGGATTCGACCGCGGAGATGAGGTTCGCGTCCGACTTTTCGTAACCCTCGCCACCGGCGAAGTTCTTTCCGAAGTCGTCGCTACCCCACTTCCCCCAATGCTTGGCCCGCGCCGCGCGCAACGTTGTCAGAATGTCCTGCACATGACCGGCGGCATCGTCCAGATCACCGGCGACACTACGCAATTTCGGCGCGAGCGCCTTCACCTCGTCAGCCATCCCCGTGTCCTCGATCCCATCCCGATGAGCTTTGTCCGATCATCGCACGAACGATCCTCGACGGATAGACAAAGACTTTCTCCTATCCTCAATACCAGTGACACCTGGTTTCAGCCAGGTGGCCTGCGTGTGCGGTGGCGCGGATCCGTTGCGGCACATCCTTACTTCTCGAATGATCGGATGAACTGTTCACAACCGTCCAGCAGCCGGTCGAGGCCGAATCGCAGGTCGGTCTCCCGCCAGCTGACCTCGTCGAGGTCGACGGCTTGTTCGGACATGGCGCCGCGTCGATGACCTGATCCAGCGTCAGTCCGCGCTTCGGCCCGCGGGGTCCGGCTCCGTCGAGCCTCCACATCAGCGCGAACGACTTGGGCACCGCGGCGGCGTCCGGCGTTTCCATCGGTGTCGATCCTGCCTGTCGCTGCCTCTTGGCCCCCGTTCTAAAACTGCGTACTGTCTGAAAAATGTTTATGTCATATACGGTTTAGAACCGAGAACCTGCCGTGTCGTGACTGGCCGCAGCGCTATGGTCGGCACCACGAACGATTGGTGCGGGTCATGAAAAGTGACAGAACCAGAACACGCAAACCCCGTGCGCGTATCGAGTACGTGCCGATACCGCTAGCCTGGATACGTGGATGTACGCACGGAGGCCAGGTCGAACCGACGTCTGGACCCTGCGTTGGACCTGCAGGACGACCCACAGGAGCTCATGCCCCGGCGTCGACCGACGCAGGAACGCAGCAAACGAAAGTTCGACGCACTGTTGCAGGCGTCCCGCGAACTGCTCGTCGAGGTCGGATTCGAATCGTTCACCTGTGAAGAGGTCGCGGCGCGTGCCGAGGTGCCGATCGGCACGCTCTACCAGTTCTTCGCCAACAAATACGTCATCGTCTGCGAGCTGAATCGCCAAGATCTCGTTGCCGTTTCGCAGGAACTGGCCGACTTCCACGGCGAAGTCCCGTCATTGGACTGGTTGCGGCACATGAACCAGTTCGTCGACCATATGGCCAACCTCTGGATGACCGACCCGTCCCGGCGCGAGGTCTGGCTGGCGATGCAGTCCACGCCGTCGACGCGGGCCACCGGCGCGATCCATGAGAAGGAATTCGCCGAGGTTATCTCGCGGATGCTGCGGCCGCTGACCCCGCGCACCCCACGGGCGCGGCGTTCCATGATGGCCGAGGTGCTCGTGCACGTCGTGTATTCGATGCTGAACTTCTCGGTCCAGGACGAACAGAGCCACGAAGAGGCTGTTGCCGAGCTGAAGCGACTGATGGTCGCCTACCTGCTGGTCGCCGAAAAAGAATCCCGCAGCGCAAGCGGCTCGCCCGCCTCCCCCGCCTCTCCGAGTAGTTAGCGGACAAGTCAGGGGCGCGAAATTCAGCGTTGCGGGCCGGCTGAGGTTCCCCCGCTTGACCGGAGAGCGTGATGTTCCCCGGGTTTCGTAGGGTCGGGATACTGGACTTCAGGCCACGGTTGGATGGATGACTGCATCATCTCGTACTCGATCGGAGATCGCATACCGAGGGCCGAATGACGGCGTCGACGGTTGTGGAAGATCTCCAGGTATTCGAAGATCGCCTTGGCCAGCTCGATTCTGGTTCTCCACCGTTGCCGGTTCAGTAGCTCGGTTTGCATTCTGCCCCAAAAGGATTCGATGACGGCGTTGTCGTAGCAGTCGCCGATCGAGCCCATCGACGGCACCAGCCCGGACTTGCGGGCCCTGTCGGTGAAGGCCCCGGATGTGAATTGAGCAGGTTCAACGGGTCAATGCAACGGTGCTGGTGAAGGGCTTTGGGTTCGTGGCGAGGGTTGGGCGTCCGGGGATGTCGGATGCGATGAAGGACGATTGTGGCGGCGGTGGCGGTCCGGTGAATCGATCAGCGTGATTTCTCGTGCGCTGAGCATGCCGCCAGGGTCGGTGTTCACGGTGCTCGAGCATCATGGCGGGATCGCACCGGCGGTGCGCGTCGCTCGCGCGGGCCAGCTCACAGGGCAAGAACGCGAGACGATTTCCCGTGGCATCAGCGCTGGTCAGTCGTTCCGCACGATCGCCGCGAGCCTGGGTCGTCCGGCATCCACCGTCAGCCGGGAAGTCGAACGTACGGCGGCCGAACCGAATACCGTGCGCTCGCGGCGCAGATGCGTGCCGACGATCAGCGCCGCCGCCCGAAACAGCCTCTCCTGGACCGCAACGATGTGCTGCGCGAGTTGGTGGTCGGTGGAACCACCAGCCAGATCGCCACCCTCGTCGATCGCAAGACCCGTTATCTGACGGCCGTGCAACTGGCCGACCGGCGCACCGAAACGGTCGTCGGGGCGCTCATCGATCGATTCGCGATGACAGATCCGGCACTGCGTCGCACCTGACGTGGGATCGCGGAATGGAACTGGCGGATCTTCAAATACTCAGTGCTGCAACAGGTATCGACGTGTTCTTCGCCGCGCCACGCAGTCCTTGGCAACGCGGAACGAACGAGAACACGAACAAGCTGCTACGCCAATACCTACCGAAGGGCACCAACCTCAGCGCCTACAGCCAGACCGAACTCGACGCGATCGCCGGAGGTTTGACGCCGTGGAGCCGCGCCGTCCCGGCGAATGGGTAACCGTTGTCGGTTTACCTGCTCGTTGCGGCGTCGTCGAGCGGTGAGGATTCGTCTGAAGCTCTTGGGAGCAGCCGGTTTCTGGAGCTCTCGAGGTGATTGCTCATAGCGCGAACAGCAGCCTTGTTGTCGCCTGCAGCAATCGCTTGCACCACGGCAGAATGCTCGTCCAAGGTGTGGGTGCCGGCGGAGGCGTCATAGCTCAGCCGGAAGGCATGAAGGTGAAAGTGCGTGCGCTCGATTGCCTGCGAAATCAAGCTGTTCCCTGCAATTTCCAGGATCAGTGCGTGCAGTCGGGCGTCGTGGGCGCTGAACCGCTTGTAGGAGTCGTAGTCGCTCCGGACAGGTGCCACCGTGCAGCTGGCGAGTTCGGCGTGCAGGGAATCGATTTCGGCTTGGGTGGCCTTGACCGCGGCTCGGCCTGCGGAATAGGGCTCCAACCTGAGCCGGAGCTCATAGAGTTCCTCCAGCTGCCGTCGCCCCAGCATCTCCGCCGTGCTGTACCCCTTCAAATGGACTTTGGTCACGAGGCCGTCGGATTCCAGTCGTGCGAGGGCCTCCCGCACGGGTGTCGCGGAGACATCCAGTTGGTGCGCGATCTGGTCGATGTTGATTCTCGTGCCCGGCCGGAGCTCGTCGCGCAGGATCATGCCGGTGATGCGTTCATACGCGTTATTGCTGACCATGCGGCCCTTCCTGCTGATCATCGCTTCACGCCGCCGCTCGAAGGTGTGTGGTCATTGGTAGTCCGGGGCTCTCGCCCCTTTCCCCTTTCAATGTGAGTGAACCTGCGTGCGGTTTCCCGCACAGTCTTACCGTTGATCTTCTCGACGGGGTTTACGCTGCCCTCGGGGAGCGGGATGATGCCGCGCAGCCGGTGCAGGCCGTCCGACCACACCCGTGTGCTTACGCACCTGTTCTCACGCCTCCTACAGGACGGATCCGAAAACTGACGCCGGAGCAGGGCTCCCCAGAGCAGGGCTCTCTGGACGTGACCTTCGCCATGCCATGACCGGCTCGCCTGCTCCGTTGTAAATCTCATGAGGCTGCAGTGTTCGGTTCATGCTGCGGTCCGCACGCTTGCCACCTCCGAACAGGCATTCGACACCCCGCTCAGTCGGCCACCTCTCGACGACGAACCCCGGCATGCTCCCGGCGTTCCGGTGCCTACCGGAACAGGACTTCCACCCACAAGCCAGCTTTCAGGACGCAACACGACAGCATTCTATGGCGGCGAATCAACCTATCGGCTCGCCAGGTCAACTCAACAAAGGTTGTCAAATCATATAGTATATGATTCTATGTGACGCATGGCATACCCTGCACCGTCATCGGCTGAGGTCAGCAGTCCAACTCCCGGCATCAAGATCGTCCACGCGGAGGCCTATCTCATAGACATCGAGGCGGAAACCGTCCGAACCGACGCCGTTCAGGCATTTCTGAAGCAAGAGACCCTGTTCGTCGAGCTCCGCACCTCGGACGGACAGACGGGACGCGGTTACGGCTACACGATCGGAACGGGCGGCCGGGCAGTGCTGGCCATGCTTCGCGAACACCTTATTCCCCAGCTTCTCGGTATGGACTGCCGAAATCCCGAGGCAGTATGGCGTACCCTCTTCAACTCGTCCCGAGCCACCAGCGTCGGAGTGATCACCTCGCTCGCACTGGCGGCCGTCGACACAGCCATCTGGGACCTCAACTGCCGGCGCACCGAAACCCCGCTGTGGCGCGCGGCAGGTGGATACCACCAGACAATTCCGCTCTATGACACCGAAGGCGGTTGGCTGCAGCTCAGCACCGAAGAACTGGTCGCTGAGGCACTGAATTCCCAGTCGAAGGGCTGGCGGGGAGTCAAGATCAAGGTCGGAAAGCCCAGTCTTGCAGAGGATCTCGCCAGACTGCACGCCGTTCGCGACGCCGTTGGACCGGAGCTGGACATCATGGTCGACGCGAATCAGTCGATGACGGGGGCCGAGGCGATCCGACGCGCCGCCGCATTCGAATCGGTCAGTCTGAGCTGGTTCGAGGAGCCGCTTCCCGCGGACGATGTGAGTGGGCACGCACGTGTAGCCGGCTCAACCAGCATCCCGATCGCAGTCGGCGAGTCGATCTATTCACTCGGACATTTCCGCGAATACCTCCAATACGGGGCCGCAGATATCATCCAAGTCGACGCCTCCCGGATCGGCGGCATCACGCCGTGGCTGAAGACCGCCCACCTCGCCGAGGCGTTCAATGTGGCCGTCAGCCCGCATTTCCTCATGGAACTGCACGTCAGCCTCGTGGCCGCGATTCCCAACGGGCAATACCTCGAACACATCCCCCAACTGCGATCAGTGACCCGAACCGAGATCGAGGTGCGCGACGGCCACGCCGTTGCTCCGGATACCCCCGGAATCGGGATCGATTGGGACACAGACGCAATCGACGATCGCCGGGTCGCCTGACCACAACCCGTTCCGCAACCCGGCATGAACTGCCGATGCCAACATAAGGATCGAACAATGTCCGAAACCGACACGATCGGGCCACCCGAGGCCGGCGACACGAACGACCGGCGAGAAACCATACGAGTGGCAGCCGCCTCCCTGGTGGGGTCTGCCCTCGAGTGGTACGACTTCTACCTTTATGGCACCGCGGCCGCACTGGTCTTCAACCGCATCATCTTCGTCAACGCCAACCCCGCCGTTGCCACCATGGCCGCATTCGCCACCTTCGCCGTCGGATACTTCATCCGCCCCCTCGGCGGCCTGATCTTCGGTCGATTGGGCGATGTGGTGGGCCGCAAGAACGTCCTGATCATCACGCTGCTCGTGATGGGAACGTCGACCGCACTGATGGCATTCATCCCGACCTACGCGCAGGTGGGCATCTGGTCACCGATCATCTTGATCATCCTGCGCGCGATTCAAGGAATCGGCGCCGGCGCCGAATTCGGCGGCGCCGCAATCCTGTCCGTCGAGCACGCGAACCCACGGGCCAGAGGGTTACAGGGTGCATGGCCGGCCGTCGGCGTGTACCTCGGTCTGCTCATGGCCTCTGCCACGTTCGCCCTGATCACCCAACTGCCGCAGGAACAGTTCCTGGCCTGGGGCTGGCGCATCCCGTTCGCGGCCAGCGTCGTCGTCATCGCAGTCGCGGTCTTCATCCGCCTGCGCCTGAGTGAGAGCCCGGCATTTCTCGAGGCGAAAGAAGAAGAGGAGAAGAAGGCGATACCTGTCGCCCCCCTCAAAGATGTGTTCCGCTTCGAGTGGAAGAGCATGGTCACCCTGATCGGGATGCAGACACCGCAGAACGTCGTGGCCTACATCAACCTCACCTTCATCGCCGCCTACCTGACCGGCACCCTCAAATTGGCCAACACCATCGGCCCCGTCGCCGTGGCAGTGGCGACCGGAACCACCATGGTGACCCTGCCGCTGTTCGGTGCACTGTCCGACCGCATCGGACGCAAGCCCGTCATCCTGTTCGGCATCGGCTTCTCCGCCGTCTTCGTCTATCCCTACTTCTGGATCATCGACAACACACGATCAACCCTCGGCGTCACACTGGCCGTGGTGGCCAGCGTCGGAATCGGTGTGGGAGCGATGTTCGGCCCTCAAGGCGCGTACTTCTCCGAACTCTTCACGAGCCGATCCCGGTTCACCGGGCTGGCCTTCAGCCGCGAGGTCGCCAGCGCCCTGTCCGGCGGATTGACCCCGCTCATTGCCGTCGCACTCGTAGCGGCCGCATCGGGCAGCCCCCGGCTCGTCGCCCTCTACGTGATCGCCGCCTGCGCAATCGGTTTCCTTGCCACACTCGTCGGACCCGAAACGCGGGGACGAAGCTTGCGCACCACCTCCCGGACCGAACTCGAGAAATCCTCCGGTTCGTTCACCGACTAACGCACCCCGCCCCCAACACCGAAAGGAAGAGAAGTAGTGAAGATCGGACGTTTAGGTACTCCGGGGCAGGAGATTCCCGTTGTCTGCGCCCACGACACAAACGGGCTGGAACGCGTCTACGACGCTTCCGGCGTGACTGCAGACATTTCCGGTGCATTCCTTGCGAGCGGTGGCATCGCCGAGCTCCGTTCCGCGCTCGCTGCCGACACCCTGCCGCTGCTGCCCGACACCGCCGCGTACCGCAGAGGGTGCCCGATTGCCCGGCCCGGCAACGTCGTTTGTGTCGGCATGAACTATGCCGCGCATGCTGTCGAGTCCGGTGCCGAACCTCCCACCACCCCCGTGATTTTCCTCAAGCCGAGCAACACCGTTTCGGGTCCCGATGACAAGGCCCCCATCCCGCCGTTGAGCGACCGGTACGACTGGGAGGTGGAACTGGGCATTGTCCTTCACAGTGAAGCCAGCTATCTGGCCACGACGGAGGAGGCGATGTCCGCCATTGCCGGCTATGTGCTCGCCAACGACCTCTCCGAGCGCGGCTACCAGTTATCTGGAGCGGGCGGGCAGTGGACGAAGGGCAAGTCGCTTCCCCAATCGACCCCGCTCGGTCCGTGGCTGGTACCCGCAGACGAACTGAACGCAGGAGATCTCCGGCTGCGCACATGGGTCAACGGCGAGCTGCGCCAAGATTCCAGTACTGCGGACTTGATCTTCGACGTTGCCACCGTGGTCCATCACGTGAGCCAATACATGGTGCTCGAGCCCGGCGACGTGATCCTGACCGGAACTCCGCAAGGCGTTGCCCTCTCCGGACGCTTCCCCTACCTCCAGGAGGGTGACATCGTCGAACTGGAGATCGACGGACTGGGCCGCCAGCGTCAGGAATACTACCGAACCGTATTGCCCGCCGCCGCGACCGATGTCGTGGAGGCCTCATGAGCAAGGAGATGGCAGACCTCGTGGCGGTGGTCACCGGCGGCGCATCGGGGATCGGCGCAGCCATCGCTGCGACATTGCAACGCCGTGGCGCCACCGTTGTGGTGCTCGACCTCACCCCCTCGGATGTGCCCGACGGACAGGTCCAGGTGGTCTGCGATGTGTCCGACGATGATTCGGTCCAGGCAGCCATCGACGTTGTCATCGCGTCGTTCGGCCGACTGGACATTCTGATCAACAACGCGGGCATCGGTGCAGTGGGGACCGTCGAGGACAACGACGACAACGAGTGGCACCGTGTGTGGGATGTCAACGTCGTCGGCATCGTCCGAGTCAGCCGTCGGGCGCTGCCTCACCTGCGCAAGTCTCCGGCGGCCGCGATCGTCAACACCTGCTCCATCGCAGCCACAGCAGGTCTGCCGCAGCGCGCGTTGTACAGCGCGACCAAGGGAGCCGTTCTGTCGCTGACCCAGGCGATGGCGGCGGACCACATCAGGGACAGAGTCCGGGTGAACTGCGTCAATCCGGGCACCGTAGACACACCTTGGGTCGGGCGGCTGCTGGACTCGGCCGAGGACCCCGCAGCCGAACGTGCCGCTCTGAACGGCCGCCAACCACACGGCCGCCTGGTCAGCGCGGACGAGGTGGCAGGCGCCGTCGCATATCTCGCCAGCCCCCTCTCCGGTTCGACCACCGGGACCTCGATCGCGGTGGACGGGGGAATGCAGTCCCTCCGGCTGCGACCGGAGACAGTAGACCCAACCTTCCGTTGACCCACGTCACGAGCCGAACACGATCGGTCGAGGCTAGGTCCTGACGAAACTGATTGAGGATGTTTCGAGCCGACCCGCGGATCGTGACCGCATTGAGGGACGGATTCCCGTGCGGAAGCTCGGTACGCCCGCAGAAATTCCCACCTGGACACCCCATAGAAACCGGCACCTTCGGAGGAATATCAACGTATGCGTATCGCGCTCTTCGCCACATGTCTGGTGGATGCACTTTTCCCCAAATCGGCCCAGGCGACGGTGTCCCTACTCGAACGGCTCGGCCATCAGGTCGTGTTTCCATCAGGCCAAACTTGTTGTGGCCAAATGCATACAAATACCGGCTATCTAAGAGAAGCCGCACCGCTGGTACGACACCACGTCGAAGTCTTCGAGCAATCCAACTGGGACGTAATCGTCGCCCCGTCCGGTTCGTGTGTCGGATCCATCCGACATCAGCACGCGATGGTTGCTCGGCGCGCCGGCGACGAGGATTTGGCTGGGCGTGTCGAAGCCATCGCCTCGCGCACGTACGAGCTGTCTGAACTTCTGGTCGATGTTCTAGGCACCACGGATGTTGGTGCCTACTATCCGCACCGGGTCACCTACCACCTCACCTGCCATTCGCTACGCATGCTACGCGTTGATGAAAAGCCACTCGATCTTTTGCGAAACGTACGTGGGATAACACTTGTCGAGTTACCTGCAGCGGATTCGTGCTGCGGATTCGGCGGAACGTTCGCGCTGAAGAACTCCGATACGTCGACCGCAATGCTGTCGGACAAGATGGGGCACGTCCTGTCCACCGGAGCGGAAATCTGCAGTGCGAGCGACTCTTCGTGTCTGATGCACATAGGTGGTGGGCTCTCCCGCCTGCGCTCGGGCGTCCGAACGGTTCACCTTGCAGAAATACTTGCGAGCACGGAAGGCGCAGTGTGACGATATTTCTCGGTTCACCCTCTTTTACACCGACGCCCGGCCTGGGTAACCTCCGCGGCACACATAGGTTTCCCGACGCCGCGCACAAGGAACTGCAGAACACGCAGATGCGGCGCAATGTCGGCGCTGCCACCAAGGCGATCCGCGAGAAACGGTTGAACTCTATCTCAGAATGCGCTGACTGGGAAGAACTCAGAGCCGCGGGCAGTGCTCTGAAAGCCGATGTGATGGCCCGGCTTCCAGAGTTGCTCGAAGAATTCGAAGCGAACGTCACTGCCCGAGGAGGAGTGGTTCACTGGGCGCGTGACGGCGACGAAGCAAACCGGATCATTACCGATCTCGTTCATGCGACCGGTAGCGACGAGGTTGTCAAGGTCAAGTCCATGGCCACACAAGAGATCGGGTTGAACGATTACCTCGAGAACGAGGGAATTGCAGCCGTCGAAACCGACCTCGCGGAACTCATCGTCCAACTCGGCGAGGACAAACCGAGCCACATCCTGGTGCCCGCGATTCACCGCAACCGTGCGGAGATTCGCGATATATTCCTGCGGAGGATGCCGGAGATCGACGCAAACATCACCGACGAACCACGGGCACTAGCGATGGCCGCGCGTGAACATCTCCGTCGTAAGTTCCTGACTACAAGGGTCGCAATTAGCGGCGCAAATTTCGGTGTCGCTGAGACTGGCACCCTGGCTGTTGTCGAATCGGAAGGCAACGGTCGTATGTGCCTGACGCTTCCCGACACTCTTATCACGTTGATGGGCATCGAAAAATTGGTGCCGAAGTTCAGGGACCTGGATGTATTCATGCAACTGCTTCCGCGATCGTCGACAGCCGAGCGTATGAATCCGTACAGCTCGATGTGGACCGGCGTGCATCCTGGCGACGGCCCGCGGAACTTTCACCTCGTCTTGCTAGACAATGGCCGTACGAATGTCCTCGCCGACGATGTCGGACGCGCTGCGCTACATTGCATTCGGTGCAGCGCCTGCCTGAACGTGTGTCCAGTGTACGAACGGACCGGCGGGCACGCTTACGGCTCCGTGTACCCCGGCCCGATCGGTGCGATCCTGAGCCCGCAGCTCACCGGATCTACCGGACGTCGTGATCCGAATGCATCTCTGCCATATGCGTCGTCGTTGTGCGGAGCCTGTTTCGACGCCTGCCCCGTCCGCATCGACATACCATCGATACTCGTTCATCTACGAGCGAAACAAGTCGACTCGGAACGCGGCGGAATTCCTGGTGGGCAGGTAATCGCGATGCGAGCCGCTGGCTGGGCAATGAATTCGTCGAAGCGATTCGGTATGGCAGAGAAAGCAGCCGGCATCGCCAGATTGCTTTCGAACAGAGACGGTAATCTCACGTCGTTACCGTGGCCGGGGTCTTTGTGGACCATGAGCCGCGACATGCCGGAACCACCGAAGGAAACCTTCAGACAGTGGTGGGCCCGAACTCGTGGGAGCGTCGAATAATGAGCGGGCGTAGCGAGATTCTCGAACGCATCCGTCGCGCAACCGGGAGTTCGCCGGCGACGGTGCCGGTTCCCCGTGACTACGACAGAGCTGGATCCGACGGCCCCGCAGATGTCGCACGGTTCGCGGCTGCTGTTGACGACTACCGTGCACAAGTGTTCCGAATCAAACGTAAAGAAATAGCGACGACGGTGCGGAGCCTCTTAGCGGCCGATGCGCGCATAGTCATTCCGTCGGACCTGCCCGCCGAATGGCTACCGGCTGTAGACGTATTGATAGACAACAACTTGCCGGTCTCACTGCTCGACGAAGTCGATGCCGTGGTAACTGGTTGCGCGGTCGGCATCGCGGCTACCGGAACAATCGTGCTCGATGCTGGCGTCGCACAAGGGCGCCGCGTGCTTACCCTCGTTCCCGATCATCATATTTGTATCGTTTTCGCGGATCAACTGGTCGAAACAGTGCCGCAGGCGTTCATGGTTCTCGATCCGAGGCGACCACTCACGTTCATCAGCGGTCCAAGCGCGACCAGCGACATAGAACTGAACCGTGTCGAAGGAGTGCATGGTCCTCGCGTTCTGGACGTCCTGATTGTGGAATGAGATGCACAGAATCTCAATGGTGCATTCCGTGAAGGACAATCGCGACGACAGTTTCCTGTTGTGACCTGACCTCGGTCAATTTAAGCGTGTCATCAAACCCGCCATTTAATGGCTGACGTCAACCAACGGCACCCAACGCTACCAACCCTTGACAACGACACCCCTCTCACGCTAGCTCGATGCGAGTACATGGAGTTACCCGTGTGCTTGCGAAATCAGGTGCTGCGTCGCCCGCGACGCAAACGCGGTATACGCGAACGCGAAATACCTGGGCGGGTGCTGATGGCACCTGCCCAGGCATTTCGATTGTCTTGTCCGGTCAGCTGTTGGCTTCGCGGCCTTCGATGAGGTCGGCCAGTTCGCCGGGGTCTTCTAGGACGACCATGGCGGCGGCGGTGTCGCCGTCGTGGGTCAGTGATAGGTGAACTCTTACGCGGGGTAGGAATTCGGCGGCCAGGCCGTGCAGCTTGATGCTCGGCCTGCCCCACGCGTCGTTGACCACCTCGATGAGCGGATAGGGATTGTCACCGATTTGCGGGCGGCGGGCGAACCGAGACGTTGCCCAAGCCTTGAGCACCGCCTCCTTCGCCGCCCACCGCACCGCGTAACTACGGGCCGGGTCGGTGCCCTTGCTCTGACAGTAGCGCCGCTCACCCGCGGTGAAACTCTCACGCACCATGGTTGTTCCGGACCGTTGCAGCTGTTCGGAGAACTCGGAGATGGTCACCAAGTCCAGCCCGATTCCAAGGATCGTCACGGGGGCGAAGCCTACGACGCGCCGTGCTCGGCCGAGCGGGAACCGTCTGCGGCCTGCCCGGTATTGCAACCCCAGCCATCGACCCGGTAGACGCCGTCACCGCTCAGACGCGCGTCGGCCGAAAGCAGCACCTCCGCCTCCAGCTGACGAATCTGCTTGGCCGAACTGCCGTCACCGCCGAGACGACGATCCGCGGGCCGCTCATACAGCGCGGCACCGCCGCACATGGCCTCAACGAACCGCTGCCGTCCCGCGAGCTGACGCTCCTGGGCCCGGCGCTGGTAGTCCGCACGCCGTGCCGGCTCGATCGCCTGGATGAACGCCTCCGAATGCACCACCGCGAGCAGCCCCGACACATGGCCGAAGCCGAGCGAGGTCACCAGACCGGCCTTGAGCGCGAACTTCTCGCCGAAGCGCAGGGTTTCACGCGCCCACACCAGGTGCGGATAGTCCTGCATCTTGTCATCGACGCAGTCCAAGCTGCGGTTCGGCGGCACAACGCCCTGCTCGAGCACCTGACACAGTCCGATCAGCTGGAAGGCCGCCGCACCACCCTTGGCGTGTCCGGTGAGGCTCTTCTGCGAGACCACGAACAGCGGTGCACCCGAGGAACGGCCGATCGCATCCGCCAACCGCTCGTGCAGTTCGGACTCGTTGGGATCGTTTGCCGCGGTCGAGGTGTCGTGCTTGGAGATGACCGCGATGTCGTCAGGACCGACGCCGAGCTTGCGCAGCTCGGCCGCGAAACGGGATTCGCGACCACCACGGCCGACACCGAGGGCACCGAGCCCGGGTGCCGGGATCGAGGTGTGCACGCCGTCGGCGAACGACTGCGCCCACGCCACCACGCCCAGCACCGGAAGCCCCATCTCCAGCGCGACATCACCGCGCGCCAGCAACACCGTGCCGCCGCCCTGCGATTCGACGAACCCGCCGCGACGGCGGTCGTTGGCGCGGGAGAAGTACCGGTCGCTGATGCCCTTGGCGCTCATCGCCGCCGAGTCCGCGGTGGCCGACATGTCACCGAAGCCCTTGATGCCCTCGATGCCCAGATCGTCGAAACCACCGGCGACAACCAGTTCGGCCTTGCCGAGCCGGATCTTGTCGACGCCTTCCTCGACCGACACCGCGGCGGTCGCGCAGGCGGCCACCGGGTGCACCATAGCGCCATAGCTGCCGATGTAGGACTGAACCACATGCGCCAGCGCCACATTCGGCAGCGCTTCCTGCAGGATGTCGTTCGGCGTCGGCTCGCCGAGCAGCGAGTCGATGTAGAGCGAACGCATCGCCGACATGCCGCCCATACCAGTGCCCTGGGTGTTGGCCACCAGCGACGGGTGCACCCAGCGCATCAGTTCGACCGGGCTGAACCCGGAACTGATGAACGCATCCACCGTGGTGACGATGTTCCACAGCGCGACCCGGTCCACCGATGCGGCCATATCGGCCGAGATACCCCAGATGGTGGGATCCCAGCCGGTGGGGATCTGGCCGCCGACGGTACGCGACAGCTTGGCCCGGCGCGGCACCCGAATCTCGGTGCCCGCCTTACGCGTTACCTTCCAGTCGCCGGAGTCCGGCACCGATTCGATCACCGTGTGCTCGGGGTCGGCGGCGTAGAAGGAACGTGCCTCGGCCTCGCCACCGACGGTGAACGACAGGTCCTGATCGAGGAACACCGACGTCATCAGCGGCGAGGTGTTCTCGACCATGGCACCGTCGTCGCCGTAGCGGCGCACACCGCAGCGCGCGACCACCGTGTCGTGGTACTTCTCCGCCAGCTCGGATTCGGGTACGTAATCACCGGATTCGGTGTCATACCAACCGGGCTTGGGATCGTTCTCCCAGGTGACCAGACCGGTAGTCCAGGCGAGTTCCAGCACGCCCGCGGCCGAGAGTTCGTCTTCGACCTCCATCTCGAAACGGGTACGCGAGGAGCCGTACGGGCCGAGCTCGCCCGCGCCGACGATAACCACCATGTCGGCGGGATCGGCGGTGACCGAACCCCATTCGGGTACCGGCAGCGCGGAGGTCAGGGTCGGAGGTGCGGGCAGCGCGGCGATGGTCACCCCGGCCTCGACCTCGTCGGTGTCGGCTGCTGCCGCCTCCTGAGCCTGCTTGGCCAGCGCGGGCAGGTCGAGCTTCGCCCGGGCCAGTCCGCCGGTCAGGTCGATCTGCTGGGGCGCGGCGGTAGTCACGGCGCGCGCCCGCGCATTGCACCACTTGAGCAGTTCGTCGGCCATTTCGGTGGTGGACCAGGTGTGCACACCGGCCTTTTCGACCGCCGCGACCATCGGATCGTTGTGGCCCATCAGCCCGGTGCCGCGCACCCAGCCGATCATCGCGTGTACCAGCGTGACCCGGGTCGACCAGGACTTCTCGGCCCGCCACTTGGCGACCACGGCGTCGAGGGCGGCCTTGGACTCACCGTAGGCGCCGTCGCCGCCGAACATGCCACGGTTGGGCGAACCCGGCAGCACCACATGCAGTTTCGAGTCGACATCATGATCGGCACCGAGCTGCGACAGCCCACCGATCAGCCGCTCCACCGACCAGAGCAGTACCCGCATCTCCATTTCGGCGCGGGAACCGGCATCGGCGAGGTCACCGGCCACCCGCGGCGCCGCGAACGGCAGCAGCAGGGTCGGTGTCATCGCGTCCTTGGTCTTGATCTTGGCGCCACCGGCGTTGTCGACCTGCTCGGTGCCGACCCAATCAATCAGCGCGTCGAGATCCTGGTAGGACGCCATGTTCGCGGGCACCACCCACAGGGCGGCACCGTGGCGGGCGTTTTCGCGGTAGAGCTTGCGGTAGAACCCGAGCCGCTCGTCATTGAGACCGGAGGTGGTGACCACCACGGTCGCACCGCCACCGAGCAGTCGACCGGTGACCGATGCCGCGATGGAACCCTTACTCGCGCCGGTGATTACGGCGATATCCTCCGACCACACGCCGGGCTCTTCGGTGTCGAGCGCGGCCTCGGCGATGCGTTCGTAGAGCCGGGCCAGCACCGAACGGGCCTCGTGCTTGGCACGCTCGCGCCACCAGTTCGCTTGCGCGGCAACGGCTTCGCCCGCACCGAGGAACCCGGTAACCGGGCCGTCGGCCGAACCGGCGTCATCGAGGAGCCACAGCTTCGCGAGGTCCTCACGCGCGGTGGCCCAGCGATCGTCGATCAGCACCGCCTTGCGGGCGTCGAACGCGGGCGCGACCAATCGCGGCCAGTCCGAACCGAGTTCGGCCGACACCAGATCGACAAGCCCGTCGTCGGTGGCCTCCGGCGCGGATACCCGCTCGCTGAGCCCCAGCTGCTCGAGCACGACTCGCGCCGCGGTTGCCAGCACGCCGTCGCGTCCGGTGATCTGTTCGGTGAACTCGCCCAGCGCGGCCGCGTCCACGGTCGCGCCACCGCCACCACCGGCCGACGGCATCGACACGGCCACGCCGCGCCGGGCCGCGACGGCCTGCACCGCGGCATCGATGGCCGCGTCGACCGACGCGGCGTCGCTCACGCTGGACACCAGCCCGCCGAGATCACCACCGCGCACGCTGACACCCTCACGGGTGCCGAGCGATACCTCGGCGGTCACATGGTTGGCCCAGCCGTCGCCGAGTTCCCAGACCTTCTTGACGCGCTCACCGATGGCGGCAGGCCGCTTGCCGGATGGACCGAACACCTTGCGCAGGTGATCACCGATGGCATCCGACAGCACCGAACCGAACGGCTTGTAGGTGCGGGCCAGCCGCTCGACGGTGGCCGACAGCGCACCCATGTCGGCGTCGGCGGCACCGTCGATGGCGCCGAGCGACAGCTCCGAGCCGAGGTCGACCAGCAGCTGGTTGCGGCGCGATGAAACACCGTCGCACAGTCCCTCGATGGTGTCGACCGGGCCGATCTGGTCCATGCGCAGCTTGGTCCACAGCGCGATGAGCACGCGGGTGGCGTCGGCGGCGGTGAACGAAATATCGTCCGGGCGTGGGCCACCCGAGCTCGGCGCGGGCGCGGCGACCGGCGCGGCGACCGCGGCGGTGGTGGCGGGCGCGGATTCGGCAGGCTCGTCGACCGGTTCGTCGACGGGCGCGGGATCGGTGTCGGTGGAGTAGACGACGCCCGCTTCGCGCTCGATATTGAGCACCTCGACCGACGCGGTGGCGAAGTTCGGCAACTTCAGTGTCTGGCTGGCCAGGTTCGCGACGGTCGGCGTTACGCCGACACCGATTTCGACGAATCGCTCGACACCGAGTCCACCGTGCGCGATGTCGGTGAACAGCAGGTCCTGGGTCTCGATCCAGCGAACCGGGCTGGCGAACTGCCAGGCCAGCAGCTCGATGAGCACCACACGGCACAGCTCCGTCGGACGCGAGGCCCAACTGTCGAAATCGGCGAGCACGGCGTCGAGTGGCTGCGAGGGCACCAGATCCGCGATCTCCTGGATGAAGTCACGCTCCAGCGAGAAAGGCTTCGGCACCAGGTTCGGAATGTAGCGTCCGACCAGGATTTCCGGGTGCAGATCCTCCGGCAGCAGCTGTTCGAGCTTCTGGCGGAACTCCGGCACGCCCCGGCGCAGCACGGTCGAGTGGAACGGCACGTCGATGCCGGGCACCAGGATGAATGCCCGCTTACCACCGAATTCGGCACGGCGCCGGTCGATTTCGGTCTCGAGAGCTTCGAGGCCTGCGACGGTACCCGCGATCGCGTACTGCGAACCACGCAGGTTCAGGTTGACGACCTCGAGGAATTCGCCGACGCGCTCGCCGATACCCGACACGAAGCCGATGACCTCGTCATCGGGCAGCCCGATCTGCGAGGGACGAATGGCGGCCATCCGATAGTCGCTGCGGCCCTGCGCATCACGCGGTACCAGCTCATGCATCGCCGAACCACGCTGGAACACGACCTCGAGCACCGCCTCCAACGGCAGCACGCCCGCCACCGCGGCGAGTGCGTTGTACTCACCAACCGAATGCCCGGCAAGCATGGCGCCCTCGACGAACGCACCGGCCTCACGCAGTTCGGCGACCTGTGCCACGCCGAGCACCGCCATCGCCACCTGGGTGAACTGGGTCAGGTGCAGGACGCCATCGGGGTGCCGGTGTTCCACACCACGCGCCTTGAGATAGGTCGGATTGTCCCGCACCACCGCGAGGATCGAAAAGCCGAGTGCCGCACGGGTGTGCTTGTCGGCACGCTCCCAGATCTGCTTGGCGGCCTTCGAGCGCGCGCGGGCGTCCAGGCCCATGCCCTTGCGCTGGATACCCTGGCCGGGGAAAGCGTAGACCGTGCGCGGGGCCGAGGTCCGGCCGGTCGCGGTCATCACCAGATCACCGTCGGCCCGGCAGGACACCTCGACGATCTCGCTGCCCGATTCCACCGCGATCCGCTCGACGCGTACGTCGATGTCAGCGCCGGGACGCACCATGCCGAGGAATCGGGTAGTCCACGCGGTCACCGTGCGCGCGGGCACCGTCGCCGACGGGTCGACCGCCGACACCGCGTGTTGTGCGGCGGCCGAGAGCCACATGCCGTGCACGATCGGGCTACCCAGTCCCGCCAACTTGGCGGCGGCGTCGCTGGTGTGGATGGGGTTATGGTCCCCCGACACCGTGGCGAACGCGCGCATGGTGCGCGGCGCGACCATCTTGACGTCGCGGCGACGCCTGCGGGGAGTGTCGGTGGCAGCGTCGGACAGCACGCCGCCCGCACGCGGCGGATCGGTGAGCTCACCAACACCGTTGCGGCCACGGATGGCAAAGCGTTCGGTCAGTGTCGCGAGAGTCGGCATGGACAGCCCGGTTTCGGGCTTGTCGAGCATGCCGGTGACCTTCACCCGCACCTCGACGACCCGGCCCATATCGGTGTCGATCGTTTCGCCCGCCTCGGCGCGCACCACGAGAACACTGGTGTCGGTGGGCAGTTCGCCGATCAGCGCGATCTGATGGTCGAGGTGGACCAAATCGAGCATGCCCTCGATGACGCTGGCGTCATCGGCGGTGCGAGAGGCGCCGAGCACGGCGAACACGGCGGGCCAGCAGGCACCGACGAGGACGTCGGGAACAGTGCGGCCGAGCGTGCTCAGAGCCGCGGGCAGACCCGAGCTGGTAACGCCCGCGTGATCGGCGATGAGGTCCGGGGTCCACGCCACATTGAGGTGCGCGACCTTCCCCTTCACCTCGGGCAGCGACTGGCCCGCGGCGACCGCGAGCAGCGCGGACATAGCGGTGTCGGCATCGGCCTCGGTAATGACTGGCGCGCCACCATTGTAGGAGGAAACCGGGACGGTGATCCGAATGCGGACTGCATCGCGACCGAGCAGCGGCACCGTCAGCTCGACGTAGGAATCCTCGACATCCGGTCCGGTGGTCTCGACCAGCGTCGCGCCGGTCGGCGGGTGCTGCGCACCCGCGCCGTCGACGGTCCACTCGGCGAGATCGCCGAGCCGGTGTACCGGGTTGATGGTGGTACGTCCGGACCATGCCACGTCCGGCGCGGCCAGCACGGTATCGATGACACCCGCTGTCACACCGGCGGCACGACGCGCGTCGACCGCGGCCGGCACGACACCGGCGCGCACGAGTGAGTACGCGGCGTCCTGCTCGAATCGGTCCAGCAGCTCACCGACCGGCTCATCCACCCGGGTAATACCCGCGACGGCAACCGTGCCGGGAATGACACACACCTGATCGGCGGAGTACCGCGAATCATGCGCCTGCCACAGCGAATCGGAGCGCCACCAGCGCCGCACATCGCCGTCCACGACCGGAACGAAATTGACCGGCTTGCCCGGCGTCTTGCACAGGGAGATGAAGAACGGCACGTCGGCCGGGTGCAGCAGGGTCTGTTCGGCGGCGGGGTACTGCTTCTTCAGGGTGCACAGTGCCTCGACCGGATGCTCGAAGTCCGCGTCGCCGGCGAACAGCGTCGGGATCTCGCCGCGATCGGCGGGGTTGAGCCGAGATTCGGTGCGGCGCACCATCTCCGCGAATCGGTCACGCCAGGTGATGTCGAGCCACACCGAACTGGTGGCGTCGAGGATGGCGTCGCCGAGGTCGCTGCCGCAGTCGAAGTCCTTACGCCGGTCCAGACCGACCGCGAGCTCCACATAACGCTCGAGCCAGTCCAGGTAGGTCATGGTGGTGAGATCACCGAAGTACGGCTTGGCGGTGGCGTCGAGTGCCGCGATGATCTCCTCGCGACGCTCGGCGACCGCGTCGGCATCACCGGCGACCTCGTCGAGCAGTCGGCCCGTACGTGAGGCCGCGTTGTCGATTTCGTGGATATCGGCGCCCAATTGGCTACGGCCCGAAGCCATACCACCGTTCGCGGTGCCGGCACCGACCCAATCCGGGGTGCCGGGGGTGTCGACGAGCAGCTGCTTCACCTCGGGTGCGGTGGTGGCCTCCAACGTCGCCATGGCGGCGGTACCGACCAGCACACCATCCAGCGGCATCACCGGATAGCCGTACGGCACCGCCCATTCGCCGGTCAGGTATTCGGTGGCCCGTTCCGGGGTGCCGATGCCGCCGCCGACGCACACCACCACATTGTCGCGGCTACGCAGCTCGGCGTAGGTCGCGAGCAGCAGGTCGTCGAGGTCCTCCCACGAATGGTGCCCACCGGCGCGGCCGCCCTCGATATGCATGATCACCGGGTAGGCCGGCACCTCGTCGGCAATGCGCAGCACCGCGCGGATCTGCGCGACGGTGCCGGGCTTGAACGCCACATGGGTGATACCGACCTCGGTCAGCTCCTCGATGAGCCCGACGGCCTCCTCGAGTTCCGGAATGCCCGCGGTGACGATGACACCGTCGAACGGCGCGCCCGCCGCACGGGCCTTCTGTACCAGTCGCTTACCGCCCAGCTGCAGCTTCCACAGATACGGGTCGAGGAACAGGGAGTTGAACTGCACCGTGCGTCCCGGATGCAGCAGCGTCTTCAGCTCGGCCACCCGGTCGGCGAAGATCTGTTCAGTCACCTGGCCGCCACCGGCCAGCTCCGCCCAGTGGCCCGCGTTAGCCGCTGCCGCAACGATTTTCGCGTCAACGGTGGTCGGGGTCATGCCCGCGAGCAGGATCGGCGAACGACCGGTCAACCTGGTGAACGCGGTCTCGACCACGATCCGTCCATTCGGCAACCGCACCGGCCGCGGCGCGAACGTCGTCCACGGCGCCGCCACCTCCGGTGCCGCACCCGGGGTCAGCAGCGCACGCTGCCCGGCGCGGGTCGCCGCCGCGACGGTGCCGACGCCGGTGCCCTTGACCGAGCCGCCGGTCAGCCTGCTGAGCAGATCGCCGGGCCCGAGATCCAGAATCCACTGCGCGCCCGCGGAAACCACGCCGTCCACGATCTCGACCCAGTCGATCGGGTCGACCAGGATCTCCTTGGTCAGCGCACCGGCCAGTTCCGCGTCGATGCCACACTGGGTCGCCCAGCCGGCCACCAGATCTACCGTGTCCGCCAGCGCCGGATGGTGGAACGCGATATCGACGTCCACATCCTCGAAGACCGGTGCGAATACCGCGCCGCCACGCGCCTTCGCGTCACGCTCGCGGGACTGTTCGTCGTGAATCTGCAGGCACCGCTGTCGCACTCGCTCCAGCTGGGCCGGCGCACCCGACAGCACCACGCGCCGCCGCCCGTTGCGAATCGAAACCACTGCCGCCGCAGCCGGATCCACACCTTCGGACACCTCGGCCACAACCGCGCGCAGCTGCTCGGGGTCCACATTCGACACCGCGACCATCGGCGAGTTCTCGCCCACCGGCATCAGGCCGCGCCGCCGCGCCACCAACCCCGCCGCGGCACCGATCAATTGCGCCACCGCGAGCAGCTCGGCGTCGCGCTGCCCCTCGGCCTGCACTGCGGTCGCGGCAAGGCGTCCCTGCGAATGACCGACAACCGCCACCGGCGCGTGCTCGGTCGAATCGAGCCCCTGCAATCGCAGCGCCCGCACGGCCGCCAATTGGGTCAGCAGCACACCCGGCATCGACACAACCGCCGAGCGGAGCACATCTTTCGAGGGGGCCGCCGAGGCCACCGTCTCGTCACCGTCGACCAGCTCGTCCTCGAGCATCCAGCCGACCGGGTCGAAACCGGCCGGTCGCACCACAAGCAGTTGCGTCGCAACGGGTTCCAGCAGCGCGGCCGCCTCGTTGACCAATGCGGTCAGCTCTGGTTCCAGCGCGCTGTCACGCCCGATCTCCTCCAGCTCGCGCAGCCACTGCGCGCCCTGTCCACCGAACGCCAACGCATACGGCGTCCCGTTCAACAGCCGATCAAGCAGCGGCGAACGCGACGCCCCTACCTTCGCGCTCTGTCCGGTCCCGGTCTCGGTGCTCTCGTTGATCGTCAAGACGCTTCGTCTTCCTTCTCTTGGCGACATGCCCTCGCGAGACACGCCGCTCCCTCCGGTGCGCGGGTGTACCTCAACCAATAGGCCTTATATAGGCGAGGATGACACAAAATCATGAGGAAATCCTCACGTTTGCCCACCGCGAGCCATCTCGGCGCCGGATATTTCTGCACGGTGGTACCAGAATAAAAAGAAACATGACTTGTCCTCATGTTTGAACCCGCTGGTCGACCCGGTTACCAACACGTATGAAACATGAGCGCCCCTCATGTTGCCCGTAACTAAATCGTTATAATCCCAGGTGGAGTTACTCGCGAGTACGCCACACCAGGGGGGCGCTTCACGATCACGGTCGAGCCCGGTAGTCTTTGGACGGTCGTACCACCACGCGCGAGTGGCGAAATTGGCAGACGCGCCAGATTTAGGTTCTGGTGTCCACGGACGTAGGGGTTCAAGTCCCCTCTCGCGCACAGATTCCCGTCATACGTGACACAAATCCGCACACTGTGTGCGAGAGCCCTCGCACACACCGGAGCCGACTAGCGGAAATGCATCCTGACCTGCATCGATTCCTGGCACATCTGCCAGATCACGACACATCTACCCCCCCTGCGAAAAGTTTGCCGGCGAAGGTGATCGGCGATGATCGCGCCGGTCACCCCGCCGCACTCACCGTTGCGGGAACTCATTAACAGACCACAGGTCACGAACCGCGTGGTCCGTACCTCCGATGACTGGATTGTGTCACTATTGAGTGTTAGATTGGGCATACGCCCAAGGCGATTGTCCAATCCGCTCGACGAGAGGAACATGATGGTCACGGCGGCTGAGCAGGGCGAAGAGACTCGCGCGCGATTGATGGCGGCGGCGACCGACTCGATCGCCGAGTTCGGCTGGGGCGCGGTGACCACGCGAATGGTGGCCGAACGCGCCGGACTGCGCCCCGGGCTGGTGCACTACCACTTCCACTCGGTGACCGACCTACTGATCGATGCGTCCCTGCAGATGGCACGCACCGAATACGCGAACGTGATGGCCGGGGTATTCGCGGCGTCGGGACCGGCCGCGATGACCCAGATCCTCACCGCCATAGGCTCCTACACCGCAACCGATCCGGCGACCGTCGCCATGAGCGAAATGATGCTGGCCGCCACCCGGCACGAACGGCTGCGCGACGAACTGCGCCAATTCGTCGTGGAAGTCAGGACCGCGCTGACGGATTGGTTCCGCGACCAGCAGGTCGTGGCCGACCCGGAGGCCACTGCGACGGTGGTGCTGGCGCTTATCGACGGACTGATCCTGCACCGAATGATCGACCCCGCCCTGAGGTCGGTGGATGTGACCGGCCCGCTGCTGCGCGCGGCAGGGCTGACCGAAAGCGTTGCGAGCGAAGGGAACTGCGATGTCCATACACCAGAAGGCGAGCACGACGGCGACTGACCGAGGAGCACCGACATGACCAACACAAACCTCGCAACCCGGATCGGCGCCCGCGCGTTGCAGACCCGATGGCTGGTCCGCACCCCGATCTGGATCTACCGCGCCGGACTCGGATTCCTCTTCGGCTCCCGGCTACTGATGCTCGAACACACCGGACGCCACAGCGGCGCACAACGATTCGTCGTCCTCGAAGTCGTCGACAAACCCCAACCGGACGAGTACGTCATCGTCTCCGGATTCGGCACCACAGCACAGTGGTACCGCAACATCCAAGCCAACCCACAGGTGCGCATCTCCACCGGATTCACTCGCGCCACCACAGCGACCGCCACACCGATGACCGACGACGAATCCACCACCGCACTCGCCCACTACATCCAGCACCACCCCAAAGCATGGAACAAACTCCGCACCACCATCGAACAAGCCACCAGCCGACCCGTCGACACCCTCCCCATGGTCAAGATACGAACCCACCCCAACCCCTGACCCGTCTCCCCCGATGGGATTGTCGGGTGCAGGGCTACACGTCAGACGTGTTCGAACTCAGCGGATTCCTGAGCCTCGAGGCCGCAAGGATCTTATGAGCTGCACTGACCGCTCGGTCCGCTTTCAATGCCATATCCTTGTGTCCCGGAGTCCACTTCAGCATTTCTTGTTGCACCTCGGCGATATCGACATCCTCGCCATGCACGACACGGGTACCGGCGTCGAGAGTCTTGGAGAATTCGGTATCCCCCCAGTCCGCACAAAGAGCATGCCCACGGACTTTAACTCTGGGCAGCATGTCCAGCGAGTGCCCCTCATCAAAACACACACTGGATTGCGGTGGCATACGGCGTGCTGCGAGTCGGTGTCCGTGAGCACACACTTTTGACCGCTAAGCGGTTTCTTCCTGGTCGACCGATCCGCCATCTACGATCGAGGATTCAAGTGCGCGAAGCAGTTTAGCCAGATCCTTGCGTTTTGCGACGCTCAGGCCCGCAAGCAGCGCGTTTCCATTCTCAAAATGGTCATCGGCGACGCGGTTGACGAGTTGGAGTCCCTCGTCTGTTAGATGCACATATACAACGCGCCTGTCATCACTGTCACGCTCGCGCTTCACCAGACCAGCTTGCTCGAGCTTGTCGACACGTAGAGTGATTCCACCGCTCGTGAGCAGAGCCGTCTCTGCCAGTTGCCCAGCCGTCATTTGATATGGAGCGCCGGAACGGCGGAGCGCAGCAAGCACATCGAAAGCGGCAACATTTAATCCATAAGAACCCAACAATGACGAGAGCAGCGCCTGATACTGGAGATAACAGCGATGCATCCGACCAAAGACTTCCATGGAGGACACGTCGAGTTCCGGCCGTTCACGCGCCCAATCATTCACCGCCTCGTCGACGGCGTCTAAATTCAGCTCTCTACCGATTCCCATTTCCATCCTCGTCGAATGCTACGCAACCAAAAACGGCGTGAACCCAATCATGCAACCATGGCTAACCCTTATCACGTCCCGACAGCGCAATTGCGTCGATCTCAACCGTTGCCTCATAAGGAAGCTTGCTGACTTCAAGGAAGGTGCGCGCCGGGCGGGACTCTGTGAAGACCCTCTCAAACTGACGATTCGCCTCCTCCCGCAATGAGATGTCGGTTACATAATAGGTAAGCTTGACCACTTGATTGAGTTCGCCACCGACAACAGCGAGCCGCTCGAGCATTCGATCCACCGCGGCATCAAGAGCCTCCATGCGACCCGGGACGGCAACTCCGCCAGAATCGATAGAGAGCGCACCTGAGACGAAGATCAAGTCTCCAGCGACTACTGCAGGACTGTATGGATGCTGCGTAGAGACACTGGTCAAAGAAACGTTGGACATGATGCATGCTCACTTTCGAATGGTCGATGCGATTCAACCGACATGTTCAATGATTCAATCAATAGGAAGGTGCCCGGGTTTAACCAATCAGAATTGCCACCTTCCCTCGATACGCCGGACCCAGCCCGAGGTGTCCGATCGTTGCGGGGGTCGGCACTTCACCCGCGAAATCGTGCGTCGGACAACAGGTTCCGTTCATTCCAACGGCACGTGCCAGGCGTCGTATTCGTACACCCAGTCGCCGTTGCCCGCTACCTTCAGCCACTCGTTGGACCGTGAGCCGCGTTGGATGCGGGAGGTCCGCTGCAGTCGTGTCTCCTGGTAGGTCTGCAGGGCGACCGCGGGATCGTCGAACAGGCTCAGGCAGCGGGACAGGACGACGGCATCTTCGATGGCCATGCCGGCGCCCTGCGCCATGAACGGCATCATCGGATGTGCGGCGTCGCCGAGGAGCACCGACCGTCCGTCGGTCCACGACGCCAGCGGATCCCGAACGTAGAGCGCCGATTTCAGGACGTCGTCGCACGCGTCCAGCAGGGCCCGCGCCTCGGGGTGGAAGTCGCGGTACAGCTCGCGCAGTTCGGTGACGGAACCGGGTGTGGTCCACGATTCCTCGGTCCATTCCTCCTGGCCGCAGGTAGCGAAGACGAAGATGTCCTTGCCCTGGTTGAGGGGAAACGTCACGATCTGCGTCGAACTGTTCGGACCCCACCACTTGGTGAAGCAGTCGAGGTTGGGGAGCTCGCCGACACGTTCGGTGGGGACGACCGCACGGAATGCGACGACGCCGGTGAACGTCGGCTGGTCCCGTCCGAGGAGCGCCGTGCGGACCGCGGAGTGGATGCCGTCGGCGCCGACGATCACGTCGGCCGAAGCCGCACTGCCGTCGGTGAACTCGATGCGTCCGTCCGCGATGCTGCCGACCCGTCGGTCCATTTCGACGGCACCCGACGGCAGCCGGTTCTCGAGCGCGGTCATGAGATCGCCCCGGTGCATGGTCAACTGCGGAGCACCGTATTGCTGTTCTGCGCTGTCGCCCATCGGCAGCCGGGACGTCTCGGCTCCCGTGTCCCATGTGCGGCTGATCCGGAACTGCGGCCGGGCGGCGGATTCGCGGATCGCCGGTCCGACACCCAGTCCGTCGAGCGCCCGGACTGCATTGGGTGTGAGGTTGATGTCGGCGCCGACGCGGGCGAACTGCCTCGCCTGCTCGTAGACCGTGACGTCGAGGCCGAACTTCCGAAGGGCGATCGCCGTGGCGAGCCCGCCGATGCCGCCGCCGCACACTCCAACTGTGGTCATTTCGATTCCTTTCCGGGGACTGTCACCGGCGGTGTGAACGGAGCCGGCATCTCGCCGAACGCGGCGAGGTCGACCTCGACGATCACCGGGGCCTGCCGCGACACAGCGTCGGCGAGCACACCGTGTGCCTCGGCCGCACCGCCGATCCGCAGGTACGGGACGCCGATGGACTGTGCCAGCAACGGGAAGTCGGGGGTGACCAGGTCGACGCCGTACGTATCGGCGCCGCTGCCCTTCTGCATGTTCCGCAATACCCCGTAGCCCCCGTCGTTGAATACCAGCAGTACCAGCCACGGCTTCTCTTGCGCCATGGTCAGGATCTCGCCGAAGTGCACGGCCAGGCCGCCGTCTCCGACCAGGGCCAGGGTGGGTCGGGTCTCGTCCGCCAACGCGGACCCGATCGCCATACCCAAACCCTGTCCGATGCCGCCGCCGCGAGGGAAGACATTGGACTTGGGGTCGAACATCGGTAGCAGCCGATTGCCCCAGGAACTCGACGCGATGGTGACATCACGAGCAATTACAGAATCGTGTGGGAATGCGGCGCGCACGGCGTCGCACAGCACAGCGTGGTCGCCGAGGCCGGCGCGTTGCTTACTGCGGACGAGTTCGCGGGTGGTGCGGGCGCGTTCGGTCCACGCGGCGTCGACGGGCGCCAACTCCGACAGCGACCGCAGGAACGTCGCAATATCGGCGGTTACCCCGGCCTGCGCCGGGTAGACGCGTCCGATGGCCGCCGAGTCGAGGTCCACCTGCACGTGCACCGCAGGGATGGGCATCGCGTAGTCGCCGGTCTCGTTGGACCGGAAGTGCGTCCCCAGCGACAGCAGCAGGTCGGCGTCCTGGAGGAGTTCCCGCCCGGCGGGGGTATTGCCGTAGTTGCCGATGCACAGCGGGTGATCCTCCGGTACCGCGCCACGCCCGGAGTTGCTGGTGAGCAACGGGATTCCCCACCGCTCCAGCAGCGCGGTCAGTTCCGCTCCGGCGCGTGCCACACCGCCGCCGGCCCAAATCATTGGGCGTTTCGCCGAGCGCAGCAGAGCTACGGCGACCGCGAGTTCGTCAGCGTCGGCGGTCCGCGCTGTTTCGACAACTGGCTCGACCACGTCGATGACGTGCTCTGCATACTGGAGGTCGATGGGCCACTCGATACTCGACGGACCGCCGGGTGCAGCGAGCGCGGCGGCAATACCCTCACGCAACACCTTCCCCGCACTGTCGGTGTCGAGGATGGTGGCGGCGTGCTTCGACGTTGCCGTCAGCATGCCGAGCTGGTCCTTGGTCTCGTGGATGAATCCGCGACCCGATCCCAGGTAGCGGCTCTCGACGTTGCCCGTCACGTGCAGCACCGACGTTCCCGCGCTGAGGGATTCGATCAGCGACCCCGCGGCGTTACCGGCTCCGGTCCCGGTGCTCGTGAGGGCGCAGCCCAAGCCCCCCGTGGCCCGGGCATATCCGTCCGCGGCGCTGACCGCGGTGGCCTCGTGCCGCACGGGCACGAACCGCAACTGCTTGCTTACCGCCTCGACAAGCGGCTGGTTGTGGACGCTGACGATTCCGAAGACGGTGTCGACGCCGGCCTCCCGCAGCACCTGCACCAGCAGGTCACCGCCGTTGCCAACAGACATGGTGTTCCTCTCAGACATAGCGGGCGACGCCTCCGCAGACGTCGATGCTGGTACCCGTCACGTACGACGAGCGGGGGGACAGCAGGGTCACGATCATGGCGGCCACCTCATCGGCTCGGCCGAACCGACCGAGACCGATGCCACGGTCCTTGGCGATCTCCGACTCCCAATCTTCGAAGGACGCATCGGTGCCGGACTCCTCGTAGCGGCGCCGCCACTGACCGGTATCGACCAGTCCGAGCGACACCGAGTTGACGCGGATACCGTCGCCGGCGAGCTCGAGCGACAACGACTTGCTGAGGTTGAGCAACCCGGCGCGGGCCGCACTGGTGGTGACCAGCCTCGGCTCAGGCTGGCGCGCCAACACCGCCGAGATGTTGACGATGGACGCGGCGTCAGACTTGCGCAGCAGGGGCAGTGCGGCGTCAACGGTATTGAGGACGCTGGAGAACTTGAGGTCCAGTTCGTCGCGCCAGTCGTCGAGAGTTGCCTCGCCACGCGGGACCATACGGGACTTACCTGCGTTGTTAACCAACCCATCGAGGGCGCCGAACCGTGCGACACCCGCCTCGACCAGCGCGCCGACCGCAACAGGGTCCCGCACATCGCAAGAGCCGGTGTGTACCCGCTCGCTGCCGGGCAGCGTTGCGATCACGGCGTCGAGCCGGTTGCGGTCGCGCGCGCAGGTGATGACGTTGGCGCCCTCCTCGAGCAGCAAGGCCACGGTGGCCAGCCCGACACCGGAACTGCCCCCGGTCACCAGGTGCGTGCGGTCTTTCAGTTGCAGGTCCACAACCTGCCCCTCTCGTTTGACTCGTCTGGTAACAATTGGTTCCTCGGCTCAGCCGACCTCTGCTGTGAATACATACCGCTGTGCGGGCAGAAGCTCGAAGTTGTTGCGCGGCTGGCTAACAGACACCAGGTCACCCGGCCGCAGCTTCTCGTGTACATACCGAGACCCGCCACGTCCGGTCGTTTGGTGCAAAACCGCAACCCGGTAGCTCGTTTTGTCTTCGGGGTCTCCGCACAACGGGTACTGCCGCACAGTGGTACTGCCAAGATGCATATCCACGTGCGCGCCCGGTGTCCAAGAGGCGACTGCGGCTCGTTCCAGCAATACTGAGATGACGCCCGAGGATTCGATCCGCATCTGACGCACCCGCATTGGGGATGCACCTGCGTGTACAACCATCGATTCCTCCAGTTTCTCTTGATCAAACACGAGCTCTCCTGAAGCCGAACTTCGCATCGGTGGTACCGAGCCGCACAATGTTCTGGCTATGGCGACGCCCCAGGTAGCCTGCCGACGTCCCAACCAGACGCAACGTCAGTCTCGCGTCACACCGTGCATTGCCGAGGTCTCGGGGTACGTCGGGATCTGCGGCTTCTGAGCGCCGATGATGACGCAGAACAGCGCACTGGTGGTGCCGTTGTTCTTCAGGCTGCGGGGAACTCCGGCGGGCACGACAATCATGTCGCGGTAGCCGAGAGTGCGCTTCTCTACCTGTCCGTCGCGGTGGATACCGACCTCGACCTCGCCCTCGAGCACGAAGAAGGCTTCTTCGGCGTCGTGGTGGGTGTGCTCGGGACCCTCCGCACCGGGGGGAAGCAGCATATTGGAGAACGTGAATCCCTGCGACGAGATGGTGCGGTTGTCGTTGTCGTGGTTACCGGTTGCACCAGAGCCGACGTAGCGGATCTGGGCGCGCTTGAACTGGTCGCCGGCCTTGGCCTGGAAGCCCAGGGTGTCCCAGTCTTCGTGGCGGGTGCCGCGGGTGAGGATCAGCGAATCGGTGAATTCCTTCAGGTTGGCGGTGCCGTATTCGAGTGTCATGTCGTGCTCCTTCTCTAGACGTGGTTGCGCAGGCGTTCGGAGATGTGGATGAAGGATTCGACCCAGGCATTGAAAGCCCTCGGTCGCTCCTGGTTCGCGAGGTGTCCGGCACTGCGGAGGGTAACGAACCCGGCACCCGGAATTCCCTGTGCGAGAACGAGGCTCGCGGGAACTCCGGTCACCCTGTCCTCGTCCCCGCTGAGGACAAGCGTGGGGATGTCGATCTTCGGCAGATCGGCGGTGTGATCGGTGGTCGCCATCGACTCGGCGGCGTACCCGTAGCCGGGCATCCGGATCGACTCGGCCATGATCTGCGTGGCCGTGGCGACGAGCACCTCGCTCGCTGATCCGGACAGCAGCCGCGGGGAACGTTCGGCGGCAAAGGCTTCCACGCCCTGCTGCTCGAGTGTTGCAGCGCGAGAACGCATCCGGGCGGCACTCGGCTCGTCGGCACCCGATCCCACGGTGGAGCTGCCGAGCAGCAAGCTGCGCACTACGTCGGGATGCCGCATCGCAAGGCGGGTAGCGACCACCCCGCCCCATGACATTCCGAGGACGTGGGCACCCGCCTCGCCGCAGTGCTCGCGGATCACGTCCGCAGCGGCGTCGGCGTAGTCGTCGAGGTCGAACGGACGTCCGGGGTCCGCGCTGCGACCGTATCCCGGCGCGTCCCAGGCGAGTAGCCGCAGCGACGACGACAGTTCATCGAACTGCGGCACGAAACTGTCTGCGCTGCCGCCGATCCCGTGCAGCATTAGCAGCGTGGGCCCGGAACCGGATTCGACGACGTGTGTCACGACACCCGCCCGAGGTCGAACCGCTCGAACGCGCCGGGGTCGGAAACGCCGGCCATGTGGTCGCGGACCTGCTTGGATGGCGGACCGGCGGTGCCCCACAGGTCGGACAGTTCCGGCACCCGGCGCCACACCTTGCACAGCCACCGATCCTCGTCGACCTGCGCAATGCCGGACGTGTATTCGCAGACCAGCCCGGCCGGGTCGGCAAAGTACGAGAAGGTGTTGTCGCCGGGGCCGTGCTTGCCTGGACCCCAGAGCGGAACGGTGCCGTGATGGCGGAGCCTGCCGATGCCGCGCATGAAGTGGTCGACAGTAGGCATCTCGTAGGCGACGTGATTCACCGACGTCCACTCGGCCTGATTGAACGCGATGCTGTGATGGTCGGAGTTGCAGCGCAGGAACGCCATCTGGTGCTCGGACCAGTCCGACACCCGCATGCCGAGTACGTCGCAGTAGAACTTCACCGCGGCATCGATGTCGACGGTGTTGAGGACGACGTGGGTGACGCCGACCGGAACGGCGTCGTCCTGGCCGAGTTTCGGCACCGCGAGAGAGTCCGCGAGGAGTTCGATCACCCTGCCTTCGGGATCTACGAGACTGACCCCGTAGCCACCGCCGATGTCGTTGGTGGGGCCGGGGCCGCTGACGATGGGAACGCCCCGCAGTTCGAGGCGGCGGGCTGCCTCGTCCACCTCGGCCGGTGTTGCTACCGCGAAGGTAATGCGGCCGAGGCCGTTTCGTGCCGCCTGGGTGAGCTGCAGCGCGTGGTGCTGCTCACCCGTCCCTCGCAGCCAAGCGCCGTTCACGCCATGCTCGACCACATGAAGTCCCCACACCTCCGAGTAGAACTCGGTGGATTCGGCGCTGGCCTGCGTGCGCAGTTCGACCGAGCGCAGGCATCTCAGTCGTGCAACAGCCTCGTTCATGTCATTCCCTTCAGCATCTTTGATGTCATTATCTTAGCAGTAATATAAATTTTGGGCGCTGAATCCCTTCGCGAATTTGGCTGTGACGCGAGGTTCAGTTCGCCCATGATTCGCCAACTGCAGCAAAACGACCGGGACCCGTCCAAGGATTTCCTCCTGGCAGGTACGCGAACCAGGGCGCTGTCCAGCATCACGTGCTGGTGTCGCAGAGCGTCCTCACGGCCCAGAACGACGACCGACCGCGATCTGCACGAGATCATGCCCCACCGTGATCGGCCCTGTGAACGTCGACCGAACCCCTCTTTCCCACTGGTCGTCGTCGACTTCGCGGGGATCGCCGGGCCCGATGTGCGAGAGAACGACATGCTTGGCTCCGGCGGCACTCGCCACTCGACCGACGTCAGCGGCGATGGTGTGTGTTTCGACCATATGCTCGATCATCGCTGGGCTTTTCATTGTGCGCGCGTAGTAATCGATGTCGACAACCTCGTGCACCAGGATATCGGTTCCAGCAGCAAGGCGAATCACGTTGTCCGACTTGGCCGTATCACCCGAGAAGGTGACCGCACCGTCGTCGGTGTCAAAGCGGAACGCATAGGAAGGAAACACGGGTCCGTGCGGAACGAGTATCGCGGTCACGCGAACGAGGTCGTCCTCGAACACGGTGAACGGTTCCATGGTGGGTGCGGTGTTGTCGAAGGAGGCGCCAGCCGACGGCGGAGGCAGGATGTCGTGTGCCGAGATGTACTGGCCAAAGTCGGCTTGTGCGGCCTTTTCTGTGTTACGGATGTTGATCTCGTACGCATACGCATCGCGGAGGCCGGAGAGCATCTCGGTGATGCCGGGAGTTGGGCGCGACGGGCTCTGGATCGGAATCGAGCCTCCTTGATAGGGAATGGGCAGTGCGCCAGCGGATCCGGGACCGAAGATCGGGACTGTTTGTGTGAACTTGTAGGCCAAAGTGACGCCCGGCAACCAGAAGATGTTGAACAGGTCGGCGATGTGGTCGTTGTGCATATGTGTGATGAAGACGCCGCCGAGATCGGCCGCCGATATCCCGGCTTGCCCCAGTTTGCGACTCGACGCCGGGCCAGCATCGATTAGGTACGGGCGATCCCCGACCATCAGTACCGTCGCGGTTCCGCTGCGTCCCGGAACGGTCAGCGGCCCGGCTGCTGTGCCGAGAAGGATGAGCTTGGTGTTGTACCCTTCCACCGATCCGGTGAGTTCGTAGGCATCCGGCGGGAGGGGGGAATCGTAGTGTTCATCCGATGACGTGGCGTGGGCCGCGCAGCTGGTGGCGGCGAGGGTCGCCAGGCCCGTTCCGAACAGCGCGAACGCACTCCTTCGCGAGTAGCCATGAGAAATATGGTCGACTTTCTTGTCGTGCATGGTCATCGGTGAAGACTCACTTCCGTAAGTTTTGGGGCTGAGTTTCTTTCGCGCCTTGGCGGTCACGCGAGGTTCAGTCCGCCCACGGATTGGGTTCTGCCTCCAGACCCCAGTAGATGCTCTTCTGCCGGGAGTACGCGGCGATACCGCTGCGCCCCTTCTCCACGCCGAGTCCGCTTTCCTTGATGCCACCGAACGGCGTGGAGATGCTGAACTGCTTGTAGGTGTTGATCCACACGGTGCCGGCCTGTAGTCGGCGGGCAAGTTTCCAGGCGCGACGGTAGTCGCCGGTCCAGATGCCCGACGCCAGCCCGAATACCGAATCATTTGCCTGTGCAACCAGATCCGCGTCGCCGTCGAACGGTAGGACCACCAGGACGGGTCCGAAAATCTCCTCCTGGCAGGTGCGTGAACCGTTGGGCAGCCCGTCGATGATCGTCGGCAGAAAGTACGCGCCGTCGCGCAGCCGCTCGTCGTCGGGGATCTTCCCTCCGCACAACACTCTTCCGCCCTCTTCGCGAGCGAGGTCGACGTATGCGGCGACGCTGTCGCGATGCTTGGGGTGGACCATCGGCCCGACCTGGGTGTCGGGGTCGCGGCCGGGTCCGAGGCGAAGCCGGGACGTCTTGGCCACCAGTCTCTCGACGAACTCGTCGTAGATGCGGTGGTCGACGAACAGGCGGGACCCGGCGATGCAGCTCTGCCCGGTGGACGAGAAGATCCCGTACATCACACCGTTCACGGCGGCGTCGAGGTCGGCGTCGTCGAGGACGATGGTCGGCGACTTGCCGCCGAGTTCCAGCGACACCGGCATCAGCTTCTCCGCCGCCGAGTGGGCGATGGACCGTCCAGTGTTCGTGCCGCCGGTGAAGGTCACCTTCCCGATCTCGGGGTGGTGGACGATGGCGTCACCGACAACGGACCCCTTGCCCGGCAGCACAGACAGGAGGCCCTTCGGCAATCCCGACTCGTCGATCAGCCGCGCCAGTTCGAGGGACACCAGCGGCGTCCACTCGGCGGGCTTGAGGACGACGGCGTTGCCGGCCGCCAAGGCGGGGGCGATCTTCTGCGCGTCGCTGGCGACCGGGGAGTTCCACGGCGCGATGGCGCCGATCACCCCGATGGGCTCGAGGACGCTCATCGTCAGGAAGTTGCCGCGCGGGGCGGTGAGGTCCTCGTCCGAGGTCTCGAGTACGGCTGCGAAGTAGCGGAACGTTGCGGCGGCGCTGCCGACGAGTGCCGTGGTCTCGGCGACCGTCTTGCCGGTGTTGTAGCTCTGCAGCAGCGCGAGCCGGGACGTGTTCGCCTCGATGGCATCGGAGATGCGGTGCAGGCACTTCGCCCGCTGGTGCGGGAGCAGCGCGCGCCACGCCGGGTCGTCGGCGGCGGCGCGGCCCTTCCGGATCGCCTCATCGGCGTCGTCGGCGGTGGCCTGGTGGATCACCTGGAGGGTTTCGCCGTTCGACGGGTCCGTGACCGCGAAGGCCGGGCCACTCGCCTGCCGCCACTCTCCGGCGACGAGGATCCGGTCTGCGACCGGGACGAACGGCAGTGTCTGTGGTGCGGTGTCGAGAATGGTCACTGGGAGATCTCCTCGAGGGTCTTCTCGCGGGTTTCGACGGCGAAGAAGCCGACGACGAGGGCACCGATCAGGGCGACCGCGGAGAACATTCCGAACACGACGGTGAGCGTGCCACCCCCGTCGAGGATGGCGCCGACGGCGAGCGGTCCGACGATGATGCCGAGGCGTCCGCTCGCTCCGCCGATGGCGCAGCCGATAGCCCGCATCCGGGTGGGGTACAACTCTGCGGTGTACACGTAAAGCGCCATGTTGACGGCGAAGACGAAGAGGGCGGATCCGGCCGACCAGAACAGCACCTTCGTCGCGGTGTCGGCGCCGGTGGCGGCGAGCAGGAAGAGCAAGCTCGAGCAGAAGACCATCGATGCGGTGATGCAGATGCGGCGGCCGAGGTTGTCGATGAGGAAGGCGACGAGGACGCAGCCGATCAGGCCGGCGACGCTGGTGACGATGCTGTAGTGCAGAGCGGTCTCGACGCTGACGTCGAATGCGGAGTGGTAGAGCGAGGGCAGCCAGGACGCGATGCCGTAGTTGACGAAGTAGGCGCAGCCCCAGATCCCGGCGAGCATCAGGGTGCGACGCAGGTAGACGCCCTGGAATGCTTCACGGAACCGTCCGTGACGAGCGTCGACCGCGACCGCCGACAACGGCTGCGGAGCAGGGAGCGTCTTGCCGTACTTGCCGGTGACCTCGTCCTCGATGCGCGTCATCGCGTTGTGCGCATCGTCGAAGCGGCCGCGGGAGGCCAGCCAACGCGGCGACTCAGGCAGTCGCCAGATCAGTGGCAGGAGCAGGACGGGAAGCGCGCCGAGCGCGAAGAGCACCTTGTAGCCGAAGTTGGGGACCACCCACGCGGACACGATCGCCGACATGACAAGACCGATCGGGAAGATCACCTCGTAGAGCAGCACGAATCGTCCACGCTTGTGGGCTTTGGTGATCTCACCGATGTAACTCGCGGCCACCGGAACCTCGGCGCCGAGCCCGATTCCCTGCACGAACCGGAACACGAGGAAGAGCACCAGACTGTCGGTGAACGCCATGCCCAGGCTCATCACCGCATAGAGAGCCAACGAAGCGATGATCACATTGAGTCGGCCTACACGGTCGGCCAACCACCCGCCGGCAAGCGCACCAACAAGCATCCCGAGACCACCGATCGCGATCACCCACGCGATACCGCTGGGAGTCAGGTCCCATTTCGGAATGAGGACGGGAAGCGAGTACGCGATCATCAGTTGATCGAAGCCGTCGAAGAACGTGACGGCCCCGACGATCACGCGAGCCTTGACATGCCACCTACTCATCGGCAGGCGTTCGAGGCGGGCGCTGATCATCTCCGCTGTCGCAGCCACATTGGCCGATACGGTCGTCGTCATGAGCATCCTATGGGTGTTTCGATTTGTGTGAGCGCAAAGACGCTTACCGCTAAGATGTAATCTCAAACACAGTCACTCGTCAAGCCCCTTACGCTCGCTGGACGAAGCGCCAGGCACCCGGGTGCCTGGGTCAGCAATCGCCGCTGTCCGAGATCGCCTGCACCCGTACCGAACTCGCCGATATCGGACCGACCCACCAGTACGCCGTCGTCAATGGCCTCCTACACACCCCAAAGGGACGAGACACGCTCGAATTCGAAATCTGCCGCCGCGAACAAGCGGTACTCGACATACCCGGCGAACCTCGACAGCATTGCCTGCGGCTGCCCGCCGAGGGTCCGTGCGAGTGCGACCTGATCCTGACCTGCCCGAAGTTCCTCACCACCAGCGAGTATGCGCCGCATATCCGGGCCCGGCTGGCCACTGAACAAGTGCTGATCGACGTCGCACGCACGCGTGACGGGGATCGAGAAGTCGCCCGGCTCGAAGCGACCAGCCAGCGTCCGCAGGCGCCTGCTCGCCGACCTCGACGACGGCGAGACCCGCTGTTGACGTTCAGGAGTGATTGAGGCACAGCAGCTCGGCGCCGTATGCCTGCCCTTCCATCACCCGCCTCCGCAGCTCCGCGGGAGGCTGACATGTTCGCCGAGAACCTTCACCCAGGTCGGTGTTTCCCGAAACGATGTCATTTCCGGATTCATGTCACGCAGCGGGTCGGCGGGGTTCGCTATGTGTCTGACTGTGGTGCAGAGCCGGATGTCGACGCCCATTCGTTCGAGGCGCTCGGTGAGGACGCGGTGCATTTCTGCCCGTTTGATGCCGAGAATCGCCGCTGATCGGACGGTAGGGCCAGTGGGATAGAAGACGTCGACGATGGGATGCCCGAGGTGATCGAGATAGACGTTTCGCCCGTCGGGTATCACGTACCCGGACTACCCGAGGTGCTTGAAGTTCTCGAGCCCGCTGCTGTAGCCGAAGATCCCTGAGCTCTGAAACCGCCATTCGGATTGTTTCTCGATGAGGGCGACGTGGATTCCTTTGTTGCCAGAGCGATCGCGGCCGAGCATCCGGCGATACCTCCGCCGACCACGAGGACTGTCTTGGCCTTACTCATATGTTCTTCCCAACTGCCTCTTGGATCTCGATGTGCGTGTCAACGTGTCGCCATGACCGGGACGGCCTCGGCGTCAGTGCGCACCGTTTCATGCTTGCGCGTGGCCTGTTCATCCGAACTCACATGGGCATTACTCCATGTAATTATCTTACCGCTAAGATAATTACATGGGAGGATCCGGGTGGTCAAGGGAATGGGCGGACGTGCCAGCGGTGGCGATCTCCTACGCCCGCGGCCCAAGTGCGGCGCTGAGTCGGTGCCGCCGCGGACCACGGCAGTGGATCTGATTCAGCTAGGAAACGCCGGAGTGGCAGCGGATTCTGCGCACGTCAAGATCACCTTCGCTGGCGATGGTCGTCCTGTTCGAAGACACTGAAATTGCGGAAGTACTCGTCTTCATCGCCACGAACGTCGGATTGACTGTGAACAGGAGCCGGCGATCCTCCGGACACGCCGGGGCCCACGGTTGCCGCCTCCCCCGATGACCACGAACCGATCGATGACGATGACTCCTGGACTACAGCCGCGACATACCACTCATGCTCCACGCACGAGGGCTGCGCTACCGCAGCGATGTCCCGCTCCAGCTGCGTCGCGATCACTCCGGCCGCCCACAACGTCCGGTCCCCGATCAGTCGCTCGTCTCGCACCGCGCCGTAGCGGACACTGTGGACGGTCCCCGCCCACCACCGGCACCGCGAATACGAGTCCACGCCGCTACCCCCATTTGCGGGTATCACGTCGGCCCTCACCGCACACACAATCAACGGGCGAGCACGCGAGGAGCTGGCGAGACCGAGAAGGGATATGGGCGATGGATGCGACCACGGCCTACCGTACGAGCAGGGACCAACTGCTGGCGCTGCGCGAGGACCACGCCCGCGCCGTCACCGAGTTCCGCTGGCCGGAACTCGGTGAACGCTTCAACTGGGCTGTGGACTGGTTCGACGCCATCGCGCGCGGCAACGAGCGCCCGGCACTGGTGATCGCCGAGCAGGACGGCACCGAAACGGTGCGCTCGTTCGCAGAGATGTCGCGTGCCTCGGACCTGCTGGCGGCGTGGCTCGCCGCGCGCGGGATGACCAAGGGCGACCCGGTGGTGCTGATGCTCGGCAACCAGGTCGAGCTGTGGGAGTCGATGCTGGCGATCATGAAACTCGGCGCGGTGGTCATGCCGACCACCAGCGCGGTTGGCCCCGCCGAACTCACCGACCGGATCGCGCGCGGCGGCGCCCGCTACGTGATCTGCAACGCCGCCGACACGGCCAAGTTCGACGACGTCCCCGGCGACTACACGCGGATCAGCGTCGGCCAGGCGCCGGGCTGGGCAGATCTGCGCACCGCGGCCCACGGCGAGCACACCCCCATGCCACATCCGGGCACCGCGCCGTCGGACACCCTGTTGCTGTACTTCACCTCCGGCACCACCTCACGCCCAAAACTGGTTGAGCACACCCAGGTGTCGTACCCGGTCGGTCATCTGTCCACGATGTACTGGCTGGGCCTGCGGCCAGGCGACGTGCACCTCAACATCTCCTCGCCGGGCTGGGCCAAGCACGCATGGTCGTGCTTCTTCGCACCGTGGATCGCCGAGGCCACCATCTTCGTCTACAACTACGGCAGGTTCGACGCCGCCGCGTTGCTGAGCAGGCTGCGCGAGCGGCAGGTCAGCACGTTCTGCGCACCGCCCACGGTGTGGCGGATGCTGATCAACGCCGAACTCGGCGAGCGTCCCACCGACCTGCGCGAGGTCATCGGCGCCGGCGAACCACTCAACCCCGAAGTCATCAGCCAGGTCGAGCGGGCGTGGGGACTGACCATCCGGGATGGGTTCGGGCAAACCGAAACCTCCGCCCAGGTGGGCAACACTCCGGGCACGCCGGTGCGGCCCGGCTCGATGGGTCGCCCGCTGCCGGGGGTCCCGGTGGTCCTCGTCGACCCCACGAGCGGGCGACGGGTGGACGGTATCGGTGAGGGTGAGATCTGCTTGGACCTCGAGCAGCGCCCGATGAGCCTGATGACCGCCTACCGTGACGACGAGGAACGCAACACCCAAGCGATGGCAGGCGGTTTCTACCACACCGGGGACGTCGCCAGCCGGGACGAGGACGGCTACATCACCTTCATCGGGCGCACAGACGACGTGTTCAAGGCCAGCGACTACAAGATCAGCCCGTTCGAGTTGGAATCGGTGTTGATCGAGCACCCGGCCGTTGCCGAGGCCGCCGTGGTGCCATCCCCGGACCCGGTCCGGCTGGCGGTGCCCAAGGCCTACATCGCGCTCGTGCCCGGGGCCGAACCGACAAAGGACACCGCGTTTTCCATCCTGCGGTATGCCCGCGAGCACCTCGCGCCGTACCAACGGGTGCGGCGGCTGGAGTTCTTCGAGCTGCCCAAGACGATCTCCGGGAAGATCCGCCGGGTGGAACTACGCGCCCGCGAAGACCTGCTCGCCACCGAAGAAGGCGAACCGGGCGAGTGGCGCGACGACCAGTTCCCCGAGCTCAAAGGCTGACCACCACCGCCAGACCGACATCGTCGGTATCTTCCCCGACCGCACCGCCATCATCCGTCTCGTCGGCGCCGGCAACCTATCAGTGCGGAGGCGGTGGCAGCCGCCGAGCTCGCGTCATGCGGCCGGTAGTGTGTCGATGCGCGGAATCCATGGCGCTGAACAATCTGAAAATCCTGGTCTCAGCAGGTTTTAGTGCTTATCACAGAACGTTCCACCAATCCGAGTCATCCGGCGGCTCCGAATGTGGAGCGACAACTTCTCTTTCACGATGAGATGAAAGGTGATAGATGGGCACCGGCAAGCACAGAGCAGTCAGCCCACGTCGGCAGAAGATGGGGTCCGTGGTCATAGCGGGAGCGGTTCCCGTAGTTCTCACGCTGGCGGGGAACGGCACCGCGAACGCCGAGCCCGACCGGTACATCCCGGTGAGCCAGACCGAGCACACGGCCCCCGCCCCCGACGCAGATTCCGTCGGCGAAGATTCCACCGACGAAACGGTGCAGACCGACCAGACGGCGGAGACGAACCAGACCGCGGAGACGAACCAGACGGCGGAGACGGACCAGACGGCGGAGGCGAACCAGTCCCCGCAGTGGCCCGCCGCCGAAGCCCCGAACGTGCACCCTTACCGGGGTAACCGTATCCCGGAAGACACGCTGAGCTCGTTGCAGTGGGCGCGACCGATACCGAAGAACGACTACCTGTCGCCATTGGAGGCGCTGCACGCGCCCGCCCAGGTCGCCCCGGTACCGGCGATCGCACCACCCCCCGGCGCGTTGCGGTTCGGTGACGTGCAGGTCGATTCACCGGAGTGGCTTCCCCGGGAGCAGGCTGTTCAGCTCAACGACGGCGCAGCGATCACCGAGGCCAACCTCGCGACGTTCCTCGATTCGGTCGGTATGGAGCGCACCCGCTCCGACCGCGTCGCAGGCCAGACCGTCGGCGCCGCCGCGATCGGCGCCGCCGCGGGCGCCGCGTTCGCGAGCCCGTTCGCGCTCATCGGGGCGGGAGTCGGCGGGGCGCTCGGCCTGGCCATCGGTTTGCCGTTCTCGCCGATCGGTCTCGCCGCGGCCCCCGTCGGCGCCGCGTACGGCGCTGCCCTCATGGCTGCTCCCCTCGCCGCCATCGGTGCGGGGCTGGGGGCGGGACTCGGCGCGGCGACTGCCCTGAGCGCGCCGCCACGAGCCCTCGGCCCGGCTCCGGACAACACCAACACCGAAGCCACACCGTCGGGAGCCCCCGACCCGACTCCGGACGACACCAACACCGAAGCGGTCGACGGCTGACCGAACCCCCGCACCGCACGGTGTTGGAGAACGTCATCGAGGGCCCCCACGGTCGCGCAGCAGCGCCCCGTGGGGAAGCCGTCACCAACATGAATACCCTGCTCGGCCAAGTAGAACTCGGCGACCGCGTCGATGCCTACCGTTCCGGCTCTTCGGAGGTAGCAGCAGCACACCGGTATCGCACGGCCCCGGCGCTGAAGCCGCACATGGTGCTGTTCGACGATATCCGACGAGAGCGACATCGCTGGGGTTGACACCGATACGATAGTGAGTGTTCACTATCAAACATGTCGGCAGAGCGGAGACCACGGGTCAGCATCGAGCAGCGCCGTGAGCAGATCCTCGCCGCGGCATTGAAGGAGTTCAGCCACAAGGGATTACACGGCGGTTCGACCGTGAACATCGCCAAGGAGGCGGGGATCTCACACCCGAACCTTTTCCGGATCTTCTCCACCAAGCCGGAGCTTTTCGTCGCGGTGCTGGAGCAGACGTTCGCGACGGTTGCCCGTGAGATGATCGTCACGGGTGAGGCGGCGGACGGCGATCCGCTGCGGGCGATGGCGGATGCCTGGGGCGTACTGATGGAAAACCGCGAGCTGATGCTCATGCTGCTCCAGGGGTACGCGGCTTGCGAGGATCCCAGCATCCGCGACCTGATGCACCGATCGACGCGCGATATCTTCGAGCAGATGGAGGCCATGCCGGAGGTCGGTACCGACCGGGCACACGACTTCTTCGCGGCGGGCATGTTGTACATGGTGGCCGCATCCATGGACCTGCCCGCTCGGGCCGAACACGATGCGTGGGCCGATCGCTTCCTGGCTTCCGGATCCTGACCTGGAGGGCGCGGATTTTTTTACCCGTTTGATAGTGATCACTCACTATCGAAACGCAGCAAAGACTCACTGGACAAGGGCGAAAATGATGAACAGCAAATGCGAAATAATGAGCAGTGAAACCCTGCCCACCACAGAGCATGCTCGCCTGCGAGTACCACGCAATGTGGCAATGCTCGGCCTGGCGACATCCATGTTCCTGATCGTTCTCGATACTTCGATGGTCAACCTCGCCGGGCTGGCCGTCCGCGAAGGTCTCGGACTCTCGGCCGCCGAACTGACCGTCGTTGTGAACGCCTACCTGGTGGCGTTCGCCGGTCTGCTGCTACTCGGCGGCCGTCTCGCCGACGTGCTCGGCGGCCGGAAAGTGTTCATGGCCGGAATGGCCATCTACCTCGCGGCATCGGCTTTCTGCGCCCTGGCCACCAGCGTGCCCATGCTGATCGCCGGGCGGATCGGGCAGGGGATCGGGGGCGCGATCGTGGTACCGTCCGCGCTCGCACTTGTACTCGTCCTCTACCAGACTCCTGCGGAACGCACTCGCGCCCTGGGCATCTGGGGCGCTGTCACGGGTGCCGGCAGTCTCTTCGGCGTCTTCCTCGGTGGAACACTCACCGATCTGCTGGGTTGGCAGTCGGTGTTCTGGACTCCGGTGCCGTTCGGCATCATCGGCGCGATCATCGTGTCGCGCTCGGTGCCGCCGGTCCCGGGCCGGGCCGGCCGGTTCGACCTACTCGGCGCCATTACCGCCACTGCCGGAATCACCGCCCTCGCGCTCGGCATGGTCGCTGCCTCCGAAAGCGGATGGGATGCGCCCAGCACGGTCGCCGGTATCGCGATCGGCCTCGCCTGCCTGGTTGCATTCGTGATCGCCGAAAAGCGCTCCACACATCCCCTGGTCCCGCTCGGCGTATTCCGCAGGAAGCCGGTGGTCATGGCGAGCGTGGTGATGATGCTGCTTGGTGCCACGCTGACAAGCCTGTTCTTCTTCCTGCCCGGGTACCAGCAAGAAGTACTCGGAATGAGCGCGACGACGGCCGGGATGACACAGATCCCCATCGCGGTCATGATCATCGTGGGCAGCGCCTTCGCGCCACTGCTGGCAAAACGCATCGGTCTGTCCCGCGCGGTGCCGGTCGCCCTCGTCCTGCTGTTCGCCGGCCTTGTATGGCTGGCGCTGAATCCGGCGACCAGTGGCCTCTCCGTGCATCTCGTCGGCTCGTTCCTGCTGATCGGCGGCGGTCTCGGCCTCGGCGTCGTCAACGCTATGGCAACGGCGGTGCGCGATAGCGGCGAAGGCGAATCAGGCCTGCTCAGTGGGCTGGTCAATGCTGCCCAGCACCTGGGCAGTGCGGTCGGGCTCGCAGCCCTGGCCGGGATCGCCATCGGCGCCGCGGGGGCACACGGAGATATCTCCTTCACGACTGCGTTCCTGGGTGAGGCAGCGTTCATCCTTCTCGCCCTCGCACTGTCTTTCATCCCCACCGCCAGCACGCAACCGGACTCGGCCTGCGCGGTCACGCACTGACCTACACATTGACTGGACCTCGCGCCGTGCCCCACGGCGAAATCGCCCAAGCACTCTCCGCCGCAACCGGCCGGGAAATCACCTTCCACGACACAGCCGCCGAGCACTTCGCCGCCGCACTGTCCGGCCTTCTCCCGGCATAGATATAAACCGGGCGACAATTCCGAGCCGGATGGATCCGAGTGGACAGACTTTTCGCATGACCGGACCCTACTGCTTGATATCGAAAGGTAAGTCAAGACTTACATTTTGATAATTTCTCCATACACTGAAGTCCGTTGCCTCCACGCCGAGACAACGGGATACAAAGGCGTTTCGCCGGTTCCGCATTAGACATCGAGCAAAGCAAGGGGAAATTGACATGGGAACGAACATCAGCGAGACGGCGATTCAGTGCCTGCGATATCTGGAAGCGTGCGATTTCGAAAATATGCGGTCGATGTGCACCAGCACAGCCACCGTGTGGCACAACGACGGCAAAGGAGAACTGACGATCGACGAGAAGATAGAACAGCTGAGACCGCTTGTCGCTACCGTCGATTCGCTGCGATACGACGTTACTCGGCAGTTCCAGAATTCAAATGAGGTTCTCCAGCAGAATATACTTCACCTGGTTCTGAACGACGGGTCCCATAGCGAAATCCACGCTGCGATGTACCTTCGGTTCGAAGGGCTTCTCATCGACCGAATAGAGGAGTACACCTACGATGTACCGGTCGACAGCGATACCCTCCGTTCCGCCGTTCAGGTACGAGGCTGATAGCAATGGACGAAGGAAAGATCTCCGTACCAGGAGGCAAAGTCTGGTATCGCAGGATGGGCAGCGGTGGCGTGCCGCTTCTGCTCATTCACGGCGGACCGGGCTACCCCAGCGATCCACTGTTCGAAGCTTTCGAGCCGGTCGCGCGAGAACGTGAAGTCATCTGGTACGACCAGCTCGGGGTGGGACGTTCGGATCCGATAGAAGACCCCGCGCTGCTGACAGTGAGTCGCTTTCTCGACGAACTCGGTGCAGTGACCGAAGGCCTGGGTCTGGAACGCCCGCACGTCTACGGCCACTCCTGGGGTGCCATGCTCGGCCTTCAGTTCGCCGCACAGCGGGCACCCGAGTGGACGAGTCTGATCTGCGCCAATGGATTGGCGAGCGTACCCAGGTTCGAGAACGAGGTTCGCGAAATACTGGCGAAGCTACCGGGCAATGTCTTGGAGCGCACCTACGGACGTGAGTTGAGCGGAGAGATGAACGATCCCGACTACCTCGTTGCCCAAGAGGAATACATGCGCGCATGCATTGTGCGCACCTCGACAGTAAAGCTCGAACCGGATCTTATGAGCTTGACAACGTTCCGGACGATGATCGGACAAGCGGATTACCACGTGACCGGAGTCCTGCACGATTGGGACATATTCGACGAGCTCGAACGGATTCGCGTTCCTACGCTGGTACTCGGCGGAGAGTTCGACGAGTGCGTCCCTTCGCACCTCGCGGACATCGCCGACCGGATCCGCGACTCCGAACATGTCACGCAGTCCGGCGCGGCCCACATGGGATACCTCGAACACGAGCCACTTCGCAACGAGTACGTCTCGATCATTCGTGACTACATGCTTCGGATCGAAGCGCGCTCGCAACCAGATCCGGTTGAACCGGAACGTCGCGATGTCCGGTAGCGCGTGAACTACTCGGCTGTAGACCGCCGATACCGAGCCGGCGATCGGGAGTGTGCGCGGGTGAAGGCCCTGGTGAATGCGGGAACCGACGTGTAGCCCACGTCATGTGCCACGGCCTCGACCGGGTCGTCGGTATCGCGGAGTCGTCGGGACGCGAGATCCATCCGCCACTGGCCGAGGTACGCGGACGGTGTCGTTCCCACGACCTCGCCGAAACGGCGGATCAGGGTGGCTCGCGACACCGCGACGGCGGCGGCCAGGGTCTCCGCGGTCCATGGCCGGGCAGGTTCGGCGTGGATCAGGCCGACCGCCTCGCCCACTATCGAGTCCGTGGCAGCACCCAGCAACGAGGAGAGCCCATGGTCCGGTCGCTCCGCGGCGCTATCGATCCATACGCGAAGGAACTGCACCAGCATGATGTCGACCAGCCGATCCAGGACAAGGCCGGCTGCCGGGCGTGATAGGCCGAGCTCACGCGCGAGCAGGCGCAAGGTATCGCCGAGGCAGCTGGCTCCGAAGTCGGCACGGAGGTGGACCGTCGTCGGCAGCAGAGCGAGCACTTGCGTGGTGATCGCGGTGTCGTAGGAGTAGCGGGCCGCCAGGATATGGGTCGCGGGAGATGCGGTGCCCAGCCGCATCACTCCGGCGCCTGACGTGGAGTTCGCGCTCCGCGTATCGCAACGCCGCGGCATCGCACCCGCGCTGGAGGCGAGTGCGTGTGGCGTCCCGGACGCGACCAGATAGGCGTCACCGGCCACCAGTTGGACCGGCGTGTGCCCCTCCGGCTCAATCCATGCCGCACCAGCGGTCACGGCATAGATCACTGCATCACCCTGGCCATCCCATCGCACGCCCCAGTCGCCACCGGCCTCGAGATGGGCGCCGACAGTTCCGTGGACACCGGCCACAGTCAGCCAGTCACCGAGCAGATCCATGTCCATCAGGCTACGAAGACTCCTAGTCGCCGTCAAACCACGGAGCACGGAAAGGTGAGCTATTCGGCAAAGAATATGACTCATTCAGTCATACAAACGCGCATTCTCGTACACATACGGTGTAACTGTTCAGATCAACCGACGGCGATGACCACCGCCGTCCCGGCGTTATCGGAGTTTCCTATGACCACCGACTCGTACGAGTACTCGGCACTGCGGGTCGACGTCGACCACGGCGTCGCGACCATCACCCTGGATAATCCCCCGGTCAACACGATCGACGTCGCCGTAGCCCGCGATCTGCGGCACTTCGTCGAACGCGCGGAGCGCGACGGCGCGATCAAGGTGATCGTGCTGACCAGCGCCAACCCCGAGTTCTTCGCGGCGCACGCGGACTTCAAGTGGATGTTCGACCCCGAGGAACTGACGTCGTTGAGCGATCCGGATGGTGACCCCACCCTCAACCCCCTGCAGCAGCTCCATGAGAGGTTCCGGCGTCTGCCTCAGGTGACGATCGCCAAACTCAGGGGCCGGCTGCGCGCCGGCGGAGTGGAGCTCGCGATGGCCGCCGACATGCGATTCGCCGCAGCGGACCAGACCTGGCTCGGACAGCCGGAGACCCGCATGGGGATCTTCCCCGGCGGGGGCGGCACTCAATACCTCAACCGACTGCTCGGCCGCGCCCGCACTATCGAGGTTGTCTTGAGTGGCGACCTGTACGGCACCGAGCTTGCCGAGAAGTACGGCTGGATCAACCGCGCCATGCCAGCCGACCAGCTCGATGCCTACGTCGACGACCTGGCGCGCCGGATCGCCGCGCTACCGGACGGTGTCGCCGCTGCGGCGGTCGAAGCGATCGACGCCGCCGAGGCCAGTGGCCCGGTGCCGAACCTCCCCGAGGAGGCCAATGCGCATGCCAAGGTGTACCCGTCCCCACCCGAGGTGGTGGCCCGGATGCGGCGCACCGTCGACGAGGGCGGCCAGACAGCAGCAGGAGAGATCGACCTCGAGGGGCTCCTCGATCGTGCCGCCGCGGCTCCTGAATCCAACTGAACAGCAGAAAGACTGACATGAACCAAGAATTCGATCTGCCCGCCGCGCTGACCGAACTGCTCTACGGAGATGAAACGGCCGAGTCGCTCGACGACACTCTTGACAGATTGGTCACGCCGAACTTCGTACAACGCATCAACGGCCGCGTATACGGACGATCCGAGTATCTCGCACATGTGCGCGAGATGCGCCGAATGGTTGCCGGTGGCGGCGAGATGCGGGTGTTGGAACAGATCAGCACGAACACCGGAACCGCTGGCCGGTACCTGTTCCGAATGGTTTCCCCGGAAGGGCAGGAGTCGATCTTCGAATCTCATCTGTTCGCCCGGATCAACGGCGGCAGGGCCGAGCGTTTCGTCGAGGTCGCCCGGCAGGTCGTCGACGATGATGATGAGGATCTGCTGCTCGACCGGTAACTGATTGCCGGAGCACCGGCTCGCCACACGATCGCTGCCGGTCCGCAGCGCACACTCTCGTCGCCGCCGACGGGAGTGTGCGCGGAGTTCCGGATCAGTCGACGTATGCCGCGATGACGCGTTCGGCGGTCTCCCAGACTTCGGCTTCGCGCTGCGGATCATACGACTCCTCCGACGACCGGGTCACATGCCTACGGTCGACGTAGGACCCGGTCGGCGCCTCGGTGGTGCCCAGGACGACGTCGGCGAGGAATCGCCCCGCAGCCCTGCGGCTGGTCGCCAACGGTGTCAGGGTCATCATCGGCATGATGCGGCGCATCACAAACCGGGACACGGGGTCCGCGTCGCGGGCGAGATCGGTGCCGGGGACGAATCCCGGGTTGTAGGCGACCGCATCGATCCCGGTGGGCAGCCGACGAGCGTATTCGTGCACGAGATAGATCGCGGCAAGCTTGCTCGTCGAGTACGCCGTGCGACCAGCGGTCGCGGTGTCCGGCTCTGGAAACGCACCGATGCGGGCGAGAACATCCGGGGATTGCCAGACCGGTCCGGGCACCATGCCCAGGTTGTGCCGGAAATCGCCGAAGTGGGTGTCGCTGACGGTGATCGCGATGCGGGCCGGCGCGGCGAAGCGGTCCTCGAGCAGACGGACAAACAGGTGGTTGGCGAGCACGTTGATCGCGAACGTCGATTCGAACCCGTTGGGCCCTGCGGTGAGAGCGTTCGTGTACTGGATGCCAGCGTTACCTACGAAGCCGCGCAGCGGCGGCAGGTCACCGGCGGCGAGCCGATCCCGGATCTCGGTTGCGGCAGCCCGGACACTCTCGAGCGAGGCGAGGTCCGCCGAGACTGACGAGACCTGATGTCCACCCGCGCCGAGCTCCTCCGAGAGCTGTGCCCCGGATGTTCCTCGGGCGACAACGACCAGGTGTACATCCGGCGACCGCCGCAGGATCTGCTCTGCGGCGAGCCGCCCGATCCCGCGACTTGCGCCGGTCATAACGATGGTGTGCATGAGGTCTCCTCGGCTGGTCTACTGCTTGGGGTGTCACCTACATTCGTCGCTCGTGCCTGGGTCAACCAGTACAGTGACCGTCACTAGGACCAGCAGTACCCAGGCTCGTCGGGTGCCGAGCGGTGAGAATGGAACCATGGCTTCTTCCCGCGCCGGCTTCGGCGAACTTCTGCGCGCATGGCGCGACCGTCTCTCCCCGGCCGACGCCGGCTTCACCGTCGCCGGCGGCCGTCGTGCTCCGGGACTGCGCCGTGAGGAACTCGCACAGCTGGCCGCGCTCTCGGTCGACTACATTCTGCGCCTGGAGCAGGGGCGCGCCGTCAACCCTTCGCCCCAGGTGGTCGCCGCTCTCGCCCGGGCTCTGCAGCTTTCCCGCGCCGAGCGCGATCAGCTGTATCGCAGCGCCGGGCAGCTACCGCCGCAGGACGGGGACCATCAGCACCCATGTGCCTGCCAGCATTCAGCGACTCACCGCACGACTCGGCGACATCCCGATCGGGGTATTCACCGCCGACTGGACCCTCGTGTGGTGGAACAGTATGTGGACAGCCCTGCACGGCGATCCCGGCGCGCTCCCGGCCCCCGAGCGGAATCTCGCGCTCGCCGTCTTCGGTAGCGGCGCCGCGCGTGCCTCGATACGTCCATTCCGGTCCGAACGCGGAGAAGACGCCTTCGCGGCGTCGATTGTCGCCGACCTCAAGGACGCGGTGACTCGCTATCCCACCGACACCCGACTCGACCAACTCGTGCAGAACCTGCGCGAAAGTTCCCCGGCGTTCGCTCGATACTGGGCCACAGCGACAGCAGCTCAGCACGTAACAGATCAGAAGACGATCAGCCACCCGGAGGTCGGCGACCTCCGGCTCGACTGCGATGTCCTCCTCGTTCCGGGCGCGGACCTACGCGTGGTGACCTACACGGCGGCAGCCGCGACCTCCGACGCGGGAAAGCTCGATCTGCTCCACGTGACCGGCGGCCGGTCCGTCACCATCTGATGCGTACCGCCGGCGTGATCGGCGAGGCGTACCCACTCGGTCTCGAAGCAGCCGAGGTCTGATGCCTCTGCCGTGCGAATTGTCATCTCCGGGCCACCTTCGGCAGACCCAGGCCTACCTCGGAAACCATATCCCGCATCACCTCGTTGACGCCGCCGCCGAACGTGATCACGACATTCCGTTTGGCATGAACGTCCAGCGCTTTGAGGGTCTGCGCTGTGGACGGGTCGCTCAGGTCTCCCCAGGCGTAGATGATGTCTTCGGCAATGCGGGCGACGCGTTGCACCCGGGTGGTGTGGAAGACCTTGGAGGCTGACGCATCCGCTTGCCTGGGCCCGTCCGGGCCTGTGGATGCCACTACCCGCCAATTCATTATGTCGTTGACCTTCAGCACCGCGAGAATCTCGCCCAAACATTCCCGCACATCGTCTCGGTCGAGCATCCCGGCGCAGACGGCCCACTTGTACACCAGATCGTAGATGGCGGCGATCCGACCGGACGGACTGAGCATCACCCGCTCGTGATTGAGTTGGGAGATCAGATATTTGACGCCGTTATTCTCCTCGCCGACCAACATCGATGCCGGAACACGCACGTCGTGGAAGTAGGTGGCATTGGTGTGATGCGCGCCGTCGAGTGAAATGATTGGGGTGCAACCGAATCCCGGATCGGCAGTGTCGACGATCAGAATGGACAGCCCACGGTGCCGCGACTCGCGCGTACCGGTTCGAGCTGCCAACCAGATGTAATCCGCGGTGTGCCCGCCGGTCGTGTAGGTCTTCTGGCCGTTCACGATGTAGCAACCGTCGGGTTGCTTCTTCGCGGTGGTCGACAGCGAGAACAGATCGGTGCCGGCGTCCGGTTCGGTGTAGCCGATCGCGAATTCGATTTCACCACGCAGGATTCCGGGCAGGAACCGCTGTTTCTGCTCGTCGGTGCCGTAACGCAGCAGCGTCGGGCCTACGGTTTGCAAGGTGACCGACGATAGCGGGATACTCGCCCGCACCGCCTCGGACTCGAAGATCTGCTGCTCGAGCGCACCGAATCCCTTGCCTCCGAACTCCTTCGGCCAACCCACACCCAGCCAGCCGTCTTCGCCCAGCTGTCGCACGATCCGCTTCGCGACCGCGCCGTGCCGGTCGGACAACAAGGTCCGCGCGTCCTGTTCACTCACGAGAGTTTCGAAGTACGAACGGATCTCGCGCTGCAACGACTGCTGTTCGGGTGTCAGAGCGATGAACATCGGGTACCCAACCTCCTGAGATTCTGCCTCTCACCGCCGCAATGCCGGACCACGTCCTTGGCGAGTGAGAAGTACCTGTGCATCGGATAGGTGACGTCGACACCCAGTCCCCCGTGCAGGTGGTGGCACATCTGCATCGCCGCACGCCCCTCTCCGGCGAACAAGAACAGCGCCGCGTCCAGTTCGGTGCCGGCCCGACCGCCATTGTCGATGCTCCAGTTGCAGAACAACGACACCGATTCCAATGCGGTGGCCAGAACGTAGATGTCGGCGATCTCTTGCGAGGCCGCCTGGAATGTGGCCAACGGGCGCCCGAACTGGGTTCTCGACCCCAGGTGCTCGGCAGTGAGTTTCAGTGCGCCGCTGAGCAGTCCGCTCGCATAGGACAGGAAGACCGCGCGATACAGATCGGTATACAGATCCGGCCGGTCGGCACGCACCGGCAACAGCGCTGTGCATCTCGCATCGACGAGTTCGAACTGCATGTCGAGGTGTGCGTCGGATTGTTCTGTGCCCAGCGAGCATTCGATCGGAGTTGCGGTCGCCGTCCGGTCGTCGATATCTACCAGGACAGGTCCGCCGGCGGTGGGTGCGAGGAGCCATCGTGCTTGCTCCGCATGTGGGGCGGCGGCGAAGCGGCCGGTGATCGTATGACGTTGCGTCCCCATGTCTGCCGTCGTCACGGGCAGGTCACCGCCGCCCGCGATCCCCGCGCTGACCGCCGTTACCTGCCCGTCGAGCACGCCCTTGCACCAGTCGGTTACATCCGCGGCCCGTGCTCGCGAGGCCACAAGCCCGGCAATGCCCGTGCCCAGCAAGGGTGTTGTAAGAGCAACTTCGCCCAGCGCCCGAGCCACAATTCCCACTTCGACCGCGCCCAGCCCTGCGCCACCGTATTCCTCCGGGAACCCCAAAACATGCAGGCCGCCGTCGCACAGTATCCGCCACGCATCGGCAGGAGCCGGTTGTCTCGAAAGCACGCCGCGGACCGCCTCGTCGACGGCGAGCTGTGTCTCATCGAATCCGAAATCCATCTACCAGCCTTCTCGAGAGAACGAGCGCAAACCGCCATGCATCAGGAAATTCGGCGCGGAGGATCCAGCCGAATGTATGCGCGCGCTGAGGATTTACATCACGGGTGGCACGTAACGGCCAGCAGCGTCCGGTACTACCGGACGGAGGCGACATCTTCCTGCGAGTAATCGGCCCTCGGAGCCGCCGACCGGCCGACATAGTTGAAACGGGTGGCACCGAACCGCCTGACGTCGGGCAAGAATCCCGACACCGGACTCACTCCAGCGCCGCGCTGTCCCAACGCAGCACCGTGCGTGACGCGACCGCGGGCGGCCACGGTGCCCGTCAGGACGATTCGAGCAGACCGAGTTCCGCTGCGCGAACACCGATTTGGAATCGGGTGGTCACACCGAATCGCACCATCATATCGGCCACATATCTTCGGTAGGTCCGCAGCGACACCGACAGGTGGCGCGCGGCGACCTCGTCTTTGAGCCCTTGATTGAGCGCGCGCAGGACCGCGAGTGCCGTGTCATCGAACTCGTTCGATCGCGAGCCTAGATGTACCGACAGGTCCGAGGCCGATCCCCACAGGATTCTGGCGAGCTGGTGGATCACTCGCAACAACGTCGTATCGCGGACCACGAATCCGTGTGGCCGCTGCTCCCCGAGGCCGCCCCAGATGGCGGCGACCTGCGTGTCGATAATGATCATGTTGTAGAAGTCCGCGTCGACCACCCGCGTCTGAGCGTGTACCTGCGGATGCCGTAACAGCATGTCCAGGCTTCGAGTTTCGACGTAGTGGCATGAGTACAGCAGACGGACCACGCGTCCCGCGGCAAGGAGCTCCTCCACCAGCGTCCGGCTGGACTGATAGTGCGGCTGGATGCGCAGCGGGCTCGACACCACCAGCATCGCTTCCTTGCGTGCCCGTTGCAGTAGCCGCTGAAGCTCCTGCTCCCAGCCCTCCCCCGGGCGCACCCGCACGATATCGTGGGAGCCAGCACGATCATCGCGGCATTCATCCATCGCACGGTCGATCAGCTGTCGCGACCTCGCGAGCAGTTCCACGATGCCCTCGCCGCCATCGAGATTTCTCAGCTCGTGTCGCGCGGATCCCGTCGCCTCGTAGTTCACCCTCGGCCTCCCCGTGTATACCAGACAGCTTGCCTTTGATGATCGCACGGTCAATCTCGTAGGTGGACAACAGCTTAGCGGGAGTATCGGACATTTTCGGTACGCTCCGGCGCGCCCTCGTGCCGTTCCCGCAAAAAGCAACGAGCTGATGAACGTGTTTCATTTCAAGATTCCCCTATCTCCGTGTAGCGACAGCAACCAGGCCACGACTTGCATGAGAAGCACCGGAGATTCCGAGTCCAGCTGCGGCGGTCGTGACATCTTGTTGCCATGCCGCCTGCATTTTCCTGCCGCGATCGACACTTCATATCTTGCAATAACATGTTCTAGTTTTGGAAAAGAATCGAAAAGTTGAAGTGAGGGATGCGGATGAATATCGATTTCACCAAGGATCAACAGCGGCTACGTAAACACCTGCGCGCCTATTTTGCCGACCTGATATCACCTGAAATCCGTGCGGCATTGGAAGGCCAGGGCGGCGAATACGGTGCACCCGAGGCATACAAACAAGTCGTTCGCTCCCTCGGACGCGACGGCTGGCTCACCCTGGGGTGGCCCGAGGAGTTCGGCGGGCAGAACCGACCGGCGATGGACCAGCTCGTCTTCAACGACGAAGCCGCCTCCGCAGGGGTGCCGTTCCCGTTCCTGACCGTGAACACCGTCGGCCCAACGATCATGAGATTCGGTACCCCGGAACAGAAGTCGTATTTCTTGCCACGCATCGCACAGGGCGACCTGCACTTCTCCATCGGCTATTCCGAACCCGAGGCGGGCACCGATCTCGCCTCATTGCGCACGCGCGCGATCCGCGACGGAGACCAGTTCGTCATCAATGGCGAAAAGGCGTGGACCAGCCTCATCGAATACGCCGACTACATCTGGCTGGCCGCACGCACCGACCCAGCAGCGTCCAAGCATCGTGGCCTATCCATCCTGATCGTGCCCACCACCGCAGCGGGCTTCTCCTGGACCAAGATTCACACGATGGCCGGCCCCGGCACCAGCGCCACCTACTACTCCGACGTCCGTGTCCCCGCCACCAACATCGTGGGCGAACCGAACGCCGGCTGGCCACTGATCACCAATCAGCTCAACCACGAGCGAGTTGCGTTGACTTCCGCTGCGCCACTGCAGGAGTCGCTGCGACAGGTGTGGGATTGGTGCGAACGAACCACTCGCGCCGATGGCTCGCGCGTCATCGACGCCGAATGGGTTCGACTGCATCTGGCCCGCGTGCATGCCAACATCGAATACCTGAAGCTGCGCAACTGGCGCATCGCCTGGGCCGCCGACTCTGGCGAACTCGGGCACGCGGACGCATCGGCCACCAAGGTGTTCGGCACCGAACTGGCCACGGAGGCATACCGTTTGCTGATGGAGGTGCTGGGCACATCAGCGATCGTGCGCACCGACTCACCGGGCGCCGTACTGCGCGGCCGGATCGAACGTTTCCACCGATCGTCGCTGATCCTCACCTTCGGTGGCGGAACCAACGAGGTCCAGCGCGACATCATCGCCAAAACCGCTCTCGGACTTCCCGTTACCCGCTGACCTCTCCCAAAGGAATCCCGTTATGGACTTCAGTTTCACCGAAGAACAAAGTGATCTCGCCGGGCTGACCCGCGCGCTGCTCACCGACTGGACGGCGAAGAACACACCGGACGGCACCGGTCTCGACCGGTCGCTGTGGGCAGCGCTGACCAGCTCCGGAGTGATCGAGGCCGCGCTGCCGGCTCCGATCGGCGGCGGGCTCGGTCTGACGGAGCAGTGCAGTGTGCTCATCGAGATCGGCCGGACCCTTGCCCCGGCCCCCTACCTGACGAGCGTGGCGGTGGCCGCCTCCGCGATCGCAACATTCGGTGACGACCGGCAGTGGCAGCGGTGGGTCGCGCCCGTCGCGTCCGGAACCGCCACGCTTGCGGTGGCACTTACCACCGAAGAGAACCGGTTCCGCGCCGAATCCGCCGCGACTGGCTGGCAGATCAGCGGAACCCACAGTGCCGTTCCCGCCGCGGCATTCGCCGACGCGTTTCTGATCGAAGCCGCAACCCCGCAGGGAGCGCTGTTATTCGTACTCGACCGTGACACCCCCGGTCTGCACGCCACCGGACAACACGTCGTCGACAGCACCGATGCGGCGCTGCTCGAACTCGACGGCGTCACCGTCGGCACCGGGTCGACTCTGGGGACGCCCGGCGACGGTGCGGCCGAATGGGCGCATCGCCGGGCGACCATCGCCGCCTGTGCCCACCAGCTCGGTGTCTTGACACGCGCACTGGAACTCACCAGCGAATACGCACTGACCCGAAAGCAATTCGACAAGCCCATCGGCTCGTTCCAGGCCGTCCGGCAGCGCTTGGCCGACGCGCACATCGATGTCGAGGCGGTGTGCCTGACTCTGTGGCAGGCCGCCTGGCGCGAATTCCAGGGCTTGCCCGCCGACGCCGAAATCGCCACTGCGAAGTTCTGGGCGGCCGAGGCGGGTCACCGCGTCGCACACACGATGGTGCACGTGCACGCGAGCATCGGGATCTTCCTGGACTACCAGGTGCACCGGTACTTCCTCGCCGCCAAACGCGGCGAATTCTTGTTCGGCGCGGCCACCGAGCAGCTGCGGCTGCTGGCCGACGCCATCTCGCCCGCCCGGCGGTCGTAACCAGCTTCCGGAGTGGTCCTGGCATTCGTCATCGGGCTGGGCGCACCAGTGATACTGATGGCGATCACCGCCACGTTCACCGGTATTCGCCCGATCCGGCACATCGCACGCAGCGCGGACCGCGAGTACGTGATCGTGCGGGCGAATCCGGTATTCGCCGAGCAGGTGATGCAAGCATCGGCCCACGACTGACCGCACCGGTCATCCCACCGGGTGGTAGTTGATCGCGGCACGGTCACGGCCGTCGGTATCGGGACAGGCAGTAAGCCGCGTGTGATCAAGACCAACCGCGAGACGGGCCAGTCTTGATCACACGGCCCGTCCTTCAGTACAGCCAGGGCACCTGGTCGTGGCCGAAGTCGAGGAAGTCGCCGAATCGGCCGGAGTAGAACACCAATCCGGTGCCGTCACGCCAACGCATATCGGTCACCTCGCCGTAGAAGACGCGGTGGTCACCGATGTCGTGGGCGGTGTGGACCCGGCATTCCAGCTGGGTCAGGGCGTCCTGGATCAGGGGTAGGCCCGACTGGCTCACGTCGTAGGGCATGCCGTCGAATCTCGCGCCGCCACGAGTGGCGAATCGACGCGCGAGTGCCTCCTGACGGGAGCTGAGGATGGACACGGCGAACCGACCGCTGCCTTCGACCGCGTCGGTGGTCCGGCTACCTTGGGTGAGGGAGACGAGCAGAATCGCGGGCTCGAGACTGATCGAAGTCAGCGAGCTGATCGTCATCGCGGACGGTTCGCCGGAGCCGTCGTCGGCACTGACGACGGCGACACCGGTGGTGAAGCGGCCCATACTGCGTCGCATATCCAACGGTGTCGGACAGTGGAATGCCGGGAGTGTCATGATCGGCCTACCTACTGCGGTAGCGGACTTCGACGGTGAGTACGCCCTCGTCGGTGCGCCACGGGCCGTGCGGCATACCCGGTGGGCGGCACGCGTACATGCCCGCGGTGAAGGTTTGTCCCAGCGTCAGGTCGGTGAACGAACCCTCGAGGATGTACACCTCCTCCCAGAAATCGTGCTTCTGCACACCCATCGGCGAGGAGTCCGCGCCGGGTTCATAGCGCAGAATCCTGCTGGCTACCTTGCCTTCCAGGTCGCGGGCGAGGACGCGTTCGGTAATCGCGGGATTGTCACCGGGGCACACGGTGTATTCGATGTCGGTGACGGGAAAAAACTCGAGTTCGGGCTTGGCCATTGTGGCGGTTTCCTTTCAGGCGGTTTCGAGTTTGTATGAGCCGAGAAACTGTTCGACCTGCCCCAAGGGCTCTTCGTAGCCGTAGTTGCGATAGGTGTAGGCACCCTTGACCACGAATGGCGCACCGGCGTAGAACATTTCGTACTGCTGATGCCGTCCGGCGAATTCGGAGCCGATGATGTCCCAGGCAAGCTTGAAAAGCTTGACGCGTTCCTCCGACGACACCCCGGGCGATTGCACGTAACGGGCGACGTCCGCGGCGGTGACCGGACTGGTCATATCCTCGATACTGGAAGGCAGTTGCAGCACACCACCGCCGACGAGGTCGCGCAGGATGGCAAGTACTCGCGGATAGATCTCGGCCTGCAACCCCATCGACCCGTAGAGCGCCCGCTTTCCCGGCAGCCATTGCCCCGCCGAATCGGGCTCGGCGGTGTATTCGGCTGCCAGAACGGCGGATTCGACACCGGAGACCAGTGCCGCGAGTTCCCCGAGCTTCTCCTGGACGCTGGGGATCTTGTCGACACCGTTGACCTGGGTGACGCGACGAGCGACGCCCGCGATGAATTGCAGTTTTGTGTCGAACCGGATCTGCGCCTGCCAATTGCCGAGCACATGGGCGCCGGTGTCGAAGAACTGGCGGCGCACGCCGTTGGTGTCGCGGTCGACGAACACCCGGTCCCAGGGAATGAGCACGTCATCGAAGACGACCAGGGCATCGGGCTCGTCGTACCTGCTTGTCAGCGGATAGTCGAAGCTGCTGGTCGTGGCCGGCGCGTATGGCCTGCGGCAATAGAGTTTGAGTCCGTCCGCGGCGGCCGGGACGACGAATGACACCGCGAAGTCCTGATCGTCGGGACCGAGTGGCTTGATGCAGGATACGAAGATCTCGTCGGCGATGGCCGCGCCGGTGGCGAGCATCTGCGATCCACGCACGATGATGCCGTCTTCGGTCTCACTGACCACGCCGACCTGCAGGTACTCCCCCTCCCAACCCGAGGCCGTGGTGGCGCGGGATACCTGTGGCGGAATGATCGCATACGAGAGGTAGAGGTTTTCGTTCAGTAACCGCTGGTAGAACGCGGTGACATTGGCCGAGAAGTCACGTGTTCCCTCGGCGAAGGTTTCCGGGTGCGCGGCGAAGGAGGCCAGGAAGGTGCCGACATGGTCGGGGCTGCGGCCCACCCAGCCATGGGTGTGCCGGGCCCACGTCTGGATGGCTGCGCGGCGCAGGCGCAGTTCCTCCGCGCTGCGCGGAATGCCGAACACCCGGTTGGCGACGGCACCGGTCTCGGGTGCGGTGTACTGCATGCCGTTGACGGGATCGGCTGCGAGGTCGAACAATTCGGCGATAGTGTGCGCGACGGGCGCGAACGCCGGATGGGTGGTCACATCATCGACCTGCTTGCCGTCGACGAGCACAACGCGCCCATCGTTCAGTGACGCGAGATAGTCGGCTCCGGTACGCATGGTCACTCTCCTTTAGTGGTGTAGGTGTGGGTCAGCACTCGTCGGTCGGGCAGTACGAGTTCGAGCTCCCACGTGGATCCCGCAACGAACTTGCCGTCGAGCAGTGGCAGGGTGCCTGCGAAGCAGATGAGGTCGGCGTCGGATTCGCCGAGCCGCTCGGCGACGATCCCGAGCAGATCGGCCGGGCGGCGTAGCGCGGCGAGAGTGCCGTCCTGGTAAGGCTTTCCGTCGACTCGGCTGCGCGCGACGCAGGCATCCCAGTCGAAGTCGTCCCAGGTGCCGATTTCGGCGACTACCGCCCCGATCGGCTTGGGGCAGGCACGTTTCGAGGCGCCGATATCGACCGTTTCGAGTTGGCGATCGGTGTGATCGGAACCGACACCCAGATAGAACTTGCCGTCGTGCCGGAGGATGACCGGTTCGACCTCGCCGGAGGTGTTGGTGCCGGAGACGATGGTGCCGGCCGCGGTTGTGACGCTGTCACGTTCGACCGGATAGAGCATCGGCACTCGCTCGGGCGGTGCGACGCCGATCGCGGCGAGTTCATCGATATGGTGGCGCACCGCCGCCTCGTCACGCCCGGTGTAACCGGCGACCAGAGTGCGGGTGGTGCCGAATCGGATGGTGTTGCCGGTGCCGAGCACCTCGAAGCTCAGGACGTTGGCGGTGATTGTTGCGTTCACGCGAGAACCTTTCGGGTATTGAGGAACCTGTAGTCGTCGAGCCGGTCGGTCAGCACCGGGAATTCCGTGCGGGTTCGGTCGACGACGGCGGGATCGATCTCGGCGATGGAAATGCCTTCGGCGTCATCGGTTTCGGTGATCACCTCGCCCCAGGGATCGACGATTCGGCTGTGGCCGGCAAGCTCGACGCCCTGATGGGTGCCGGTGGCATTGCAAGCGATGACGAAAACCTGGTTGTCCACAGCGCGGGCCGAGGTCATCAGCCGCCAATGCGCGAGCCGGGCGGCGGGCCACGCGGCGGGAACGATGACCAATTGCGCTCCCGCGCCGACAAGTTCGGTCCACAGCCCGGGGAAGCGCAGGTCGTAGCAGGTCGTGGCCGCAACCGCACCGAATGGGGTGTCGGCGACATCGATAGCGTGTCCCGGCTCGAGCAGCTGCGCCTCACGGGATTGATATCCGAAGACGTGGATCTTGCTGTAGTGGTGCACGAGTCGGCCGTCTGGGCCGAAAAGTATTGCGGTGTTTCGAAGTTTGCCCGCGTCGGCCTGCTCGACGATGGTCCCCGCATGGACGTAGCAACCACGGTCGCGGGCGATTGCCCGCATCACCTGCGCGGTCGGTCCGTCCAGGGATTCCGCTGCCGCGGGATAGTTGTCGAAGTGGTTGTAGCCGACCCGCCACAATTCGGGCAGGACAACGAGCTCGACATCCTCGGATATTTCGGCCACCGCTCGGCGGCCTCGTTCCAGCCGGTCGGCCGGTGTTTCGGTATCCGGGCTGGCTATCTGGGCCAGAGCGATTTTCATCGGCATTCCTTCACTGACGGTTAGAGTCGCGGCTGCTTCAGTGAGCACAGGGTGGTGTCGAGGTGTTCACGTACGGCCTGAACCGCGGCGGCATGGTCCTTGGCCGCGAGCGCATCGACGATCGCGGCGTGTTCGATAAGCACTTGTTTCTTGCGGTCGTCGTCGTCCATGACGATCCGCACGCCCATCCGCATCTGCCGGTCCCGCAGCGACCGGTAGAAGTCGTGCATCAGCGGGTTGCCCGCAGCGCGGATGATGGTTGTGTGGAATTCCAGGTCGTGGGCGATGAAGTCGACCGGATCGGTATCGGCTTCCTGACTGTCGACCAGGCCGCGCAGCCGGGCGGGCAGCTGGCCGGGGTTGGGAGCCACCTCCGTCACCGACCATTCCTCTACTACTCGGCGCGCCTGCATGACGGCCTCGATGTCACTGTCCGACAGTGCGGGAATGAAGGCACCCTTGTGCGGGACCCGGCGAATGAAGCCTTCGGCTTCCAAGCGCAGCAACGCTTCTCGCACCGGAGTACGCGAGGTACCCGACGCCGCGGCGACCTGGGATTCGGACAGGAACATCTCTTCGTCGCGGGGCAGGGTCACTATCGTGTTCTTCAACCATTCGTAGGCCAGCTCGGGCGCTGATGCCACGCTGGTTTTCGAAGTCGTCATGAGACTGCCCTTTCGATGAGCTACGGAATGACTACTGCTGGTGTGTCGGTGGTTTGCGGGTGTGGTTCTTCGGTCGGTATGTCGGCCAGGTCGACGGTGCGAGTCTCACGGGCGATAAGCGAGGCTGCCAGCGAGATCGCGCCCATCACGGCAAGATAGATGCCGATCGCGTATCCGCTGCCGAACCGGTCGTAGAGCGCGATCGCGATGATCGGCGCCAGCGATCCGGCCAGTACCGACGCGAGGTTGTAAGCCAGCGATACCCCCGAGTACCTGACCTCGGTCGGGAAGAGCTCGGAGAAGAAAGCTCCGATCACCGCACTGTAGGCGGCGAAGATCAGAAGTCCGACGGCGACCGCGAGAATGATCGCGCCGGTCCGGCGGGTGTCGAGCAGCGCGAAGAACGCGAACGCCCACACAATGGTCGCCAGCGAGGCACCGACGTAGATCGGGCGGCGGCCGATCCGGTCGGCGAGGACGGCGAATATCGGGATCGTCACCAATGCGACTGCCATACCGATCATTACGGCGGTCAACCCGATCCCGCGGTCGAGGTCCTTGATCTGGGTGACGTAGGTGATCACGAACAGCGAGAAGATATAGAAGCCCGCGTTCTCACCGAAGCGGGTGAATGCCGCCAGCAGAATATTGCGCCAGTGATCCCGGATCGCCACACTCAGCGGCATCCGGACCAGGCGCGGGCTGGTCGCCGCTCGGGTCCGCTCGAACAGCGGGGTTTCCGCGACATACAGCCGCAATACCAGTCCGATCGCGACGAGCAGCGCCGACAGCCCGAACGCGACACGCCAACCCCACGACAGGAAGGCGTCCTCGGACAGCACCGCACCCAATAACGCCAGGACTCCCGCCGCAAGCAGATTCCCCAGGGGCGGACCGAGATTCGGCCACGCTGACCAGAACGCGCGGCGCTTGGCGTCTCCGTGCTCGGAGACGAGCAGGACAGCGCCGCCCCATTCGCCGCCGAGTGCGAAACCTTGCACCAGACGCAAAAGCACCAGCATGATCGGCGCGGCGACCCCAATCGTGGCGTAGGTGGGGAGCAGTGCGATGAGCGATGTCGCGACGCCCATCAGCAGTAGACTCGCGATGAGCGTCGCTCGACGCCCTTTCACGTCACCGAAGTGGCCGAGAACCGCGGCACCGAGCGGCCGGGCAAGAAACCCGACAGCGTATGTCGCAAACGCGAGCATGGTCCCGACCAGCGGATCGCTCGCCGGGAAGAAGAGCTTGTTGAAGACCAGCGCGGCGGCTGTTCCGTACAGGAAAAAGTCGTACCACTCGACGGCGGTACCGGCGAGACTCGATCCTGCGATAACGGGCAGACTCGTATGGGATCTGCGATTGATAGATTTATCCGTGGCGGTTGCCATGTCGACTCCTGGTCGCATCGTCGCTGCTTGACGATCCACATGCCCCGCGTTCTACCTGGACGTAGAGCGCTGCTTAACGGTTATGCGGATGGTGCTGCCGGGCTCGGTGGTTGTTGGCGCAACCACCGAGCCGCTTCAGTTCTCCGCCCCGGCGCCGGCTGTGAGGCCGATCACCAAGGGGCGGTGTACCAGTTGTATACGATGCGTCTACAAGATTCAAGGGATGGCGCAAAGAGCTTTCCGGGGTAACCCGATGGTTACCCCGCCGATCAAGGTGAGAGCCCTGTTCCGAACCGGGAACCGTCAGCTGTGCAATACCGAGTCCCGGTGCACGTCGAATTGGAGCGCGTCTGCCTACCGGCGGCCGGTGAATACCGGGCCCAGGACGGGTACGAAACATGGATCGCGCGCGGCATCATCGACCCGGGCGCGGGTGTCAGTGGCGGCCCTAACCGCGTTCAACTGCCTCCTTGATGCCACTGACGTGCACCTCCCACATACCCCGGGAATGTTCGGCCTCATCTTCGCTCGCATTGTTGTCCTGACTGAGCGAAAGGTGGGTCGTCGCCGCGGTTCCGGTCAGCTCGTAGGTGAGCGTGTGGTAGTTCTCCGGCATGTCCGGCTGACCGCTGAGCGGGCTGTAGTGGGTCACCTTCAGCAACCGGCCCGGCTCGAAGGCAAGAATCTCGCCTTTGTCCTCGTATGACCGCCCCTCGTATTCGCCTTTCCAGACAATCGGGCTACCCGGCTGCCAATCGGTCCGCACCTCGGCCCCGAACATGAATCGGCGAATCTGCTCGGGGTCGATCAGCACGGCCCAAACCTGTTCCGGTGAGGCGCTGATGTCGGTTTCCGCGGTGGCCACGTATCCAGTCATTTGAATTTCACTCCCATTGGTCGACTTCCCCGACCGTACGGCTGTGGCCGATCGAGGTCTTGTATATAGGCGCCACAGCGTGAGGTTCTCGTCGGCGATCTGTGGTTGCTGCGGGAAGATGGGCGCTGGCAGTATCTCGCGCGGCGGCTGCCATTAGGCGGGATATCAACCTCCGTTGAGGGACGGCCGGTCGACGCCGACGGCCTTGCGTCGTGCAAGGGATCCGGAACTGTTGCTGTTGAAGCGGATTTCGATTCCAGATGCGCCGCCTGATATGTGATCTCAGCATTCTGGCGCACGGGTACGACCTGGAGTAACAACCGAATGTGTCTGGCACAGTACAGAATTCGGGCTTCGGACTCGGCAGAACGTGCGACTAGGACTTTCGCAGAGTGCTGGTGATAGCACCGCCCGGGCGGTCGACGACGTAGGTGATGGAGCCGTCCGGCCGAAGCTCGACCGTCGATGATGTGGCAGGGTCGGCGCAACGTAGGCCGCCGGTCAGCCGGGCGGCGAGGGTGAGCTCGGTTTCGGTGGCGGCGACCAGGCGTTCGGCGCGTTCGCAGCGGGCGCCGGAGACACTGTCGGTGTAGGAGGAGAACGCGACCTCTTCCGCGTTCTTGCCGGAGCGGATGGTGAGCGAAACGTCGAATGAGACGGGATCGGCGGCGATTACTTTCCATTCGCCCAGAAAGACTTTCGGAACGGCCCAGACCGCCGCGACGGGAGTCGTGTCCGCCGGACGGAGAGCCGGAGTACCGGTCGAGCCGCTGGCGACGCTGCTGTCAGCGGAGTCGCCGCGCCACCACCCGCCGCCCGCGAACACCGTTATCGCGAACACCACGACAACGATTGCGACACTGACGATCACGGCGAGACGCAGCATCTTCGACCATCCCACCAACTGGTCCCGCCTCATCGTGCCGATTCTAATCCGAACCCCTATCCGGCCGAACAGTTTCCGTCAGGCGAAACCGGTTCACATACCTCGGATATGGTGCGGCAGGCCCGTCATGCCGGAATCCGCAGCGTCCGCGCCGGTCGCTCGAACCGCTCAGCGAACTCCGGCGAAAATGGCCGGCGCGAGCACGCTCTCGCACCATTCGCGAAAAGTGGTGGGGCTACTGGATTCCGGGGAGTGATATTGCCGACACCGACCCGGTGTCATATCTCGCTTGCCGACATTCCGAGTAACCCGTTGGCGGACACCACCATCACCAGCGGCGAGCCGGCCGCCACCCCAGATCCTGGCCGCAATCTCACACTGCCGCCGCCCCAACCCTGGTGACGGGCAGGTCGACCGGTGTTTCGATACGTAGTCCACGCTCGGCGGCGAAGCGAGCGGGTCCCGGCATGCCCGAAAGTGCGGACGGGCCCTGGTTTTTCACCGCGCCCACGGCGTCGTCTTCCCATAATCGGCCCGTATGGTCGCGTTCATATGGTGTTTACGATGTCCGAATGCTTATCGACGCGCAAGGAAGTTCGGCCTCACCTGGCGAGCTAGTGGGTGCGGCTGAGGTCCAGGAGCGTCGCTTTCGGCCGGTCGTCGTATGGTCCGGTATTGCCGCCGCGGTGTTCGTCCTCGTCGCTGGCGAGCTCATGGCCTACCACATCGACGCCCTCGGACCGCTGACCAGCCTTTTCCGCGACTACGCGGGAACCCCCAAGTCCGCGACCACACCGTGGGCGGGCTTTCTGCTCGCGCTGGTCGGCGTCACGGCCCGCATACGTGTGCGGGCCCTCGCCGCCGCGATCGCCCTTGACCTGATCTTCGTGGCCGTCCGAACGATCGACGGCCGGCCGTTCACGGTCGGCAATGGACCGACCATTGTGCTGACCGTGCTCGCGGTGGTCGTGGCTGTGCGCTGGACCGGCGTACGTCGCGAGACGGCATTGCGCACCGCCGCGCTCGGAGCGCTGCTGATTCTCGCGACGAAGGTCGGCGAGATCTGGCTGGACATCACCGCGTGGTCATGCCCGCAGGTCCTCGATCCGTATGTGCAACTGGCCGATCGGGCGCTCGGCAACCCGGCATGGCTGGTCGGCCATGCCCTGGATGTGGCGGGACCCGCGCCTTTGGGGCTGGTGCGCTGGGTGTATTTCGAACTTCCGGTCGCGGCCATCGTGGTAGCGATCTGGCAACTGCGCGGCGTGACCACGGGAGCCTGGCCGCGGCACCACCTGGTGCGAACCTTCCTGGCGCTCGGCCTCATCGGACCGATCTGGTACGTGATCTTCCCGGTGGTCGGTCCGGTGCTGGCGTTCGGTCCGCAGGGGCACGGCTTCGAAATCGCCGACGTGTGGCCGAATGTCGTTCCGGCACTGCCATCCTCGGTCCAATCGATGCCTTTCGACACCATCACACCGCGCAACTGTATGCCGTCACTGCATACGGCCTGGGCATTGTCACTGTTCATCCACTCGCGGCGCGGGCCGCGCTGGTTGCGTTGGGGCGGGGTGTTCTGGCTGGTATGCACCGTCACCGCGACGCTCGGTCTCGGCGCCCATTACGGCATCGACCTCGTCGTCGGCGCGATCCTGTGCATGACAATCGAGTCGGTGCTGCGTGAACCCGATCGCGGCTGGGACATTGCCCGAGTCCGAATGGTGGCCCTGGGGATCACCTCGTTCACCGGGATACTCCTGTGCACCCGCTACTGTGCCGTCTCGATGGCGAAATACCCGTTCCCGTTCGGCATTACGATCCTCGGCACCCTCGCGGCGGTGGCCTTCACGTTTTACACGACCTGGTTCGCCGCGAACCGCCAGGTGCTACCGGCGCGCAAAGCAGAGACCGCCGAGTTAGCGAATCCCTGAGGTAGATCTCGCGTATCGCTCTGCCAGGTAGCGAATTCGTCCGCGCACGAACACGATCAAACGGTCCCGCGACGAACTGACGTAACCGGCGTCGCCACGAGCCTCCATGACGCAGCGCCCAGAACCGTCTCAGTCCGGAGGTGTCGCTCGACTGTTTCCGCGTCTCCCACCACCACATCGACAGCAACGGCGCGCGCCCCGCGTAATCGAGTCCGATGCGGCACACCGACCCGATCCACAGCGCGCCGACCGGCAACCCCGCAATGGCGGCTCGCCCGGCGCGGCGAAAGACAAGACCCTTCGGGAACTCGACATCCAGACTCCCATCACCGGCAACAGTTTCCGCTTGTCGAGGTCCGATTCTGCTGTTGCGTCGATAGAAAGTCGCGAGTAGTCGGCTACCTGTATGAGCGGCTCGTCGGACTCGCCATCGACGCCGGACTCGATGAAATACAGGTGCGCGCCGTGCTCGCGGACCGAACGCGAGCCCGCTATCCAGACGATCGGCGGAGCCGATGTGTGCGGGCCGGACGGATGTGCGATCCCGGCACGCGATTGAGCTGTGCGGCGATCACATCCGCGTGATCACTCGGCCGATTCGTCGGTAGGCCGTTCGGCCGGACTCGACAGCCGAACCACGCCGGCGTCCAGATCGAGTTCGACGCGCGGCCGGTGCGGCTGACCGTCACTGTCCTGGCCGCTCTCGTCGGTCAGCTTCTTATCCGAGAAGAGTTCACCGATAACGCCCACAACCCCACGATAGCCCGTCGAGGTCCCGCGCGAATCACCGCGCGGCGCGGCCTCCGCTACCCGATATCACGGAGCCGCTTCACGCGTTCGCCTCACCGTCGGCCAAACCGAGGCGCAGGTGTTCGCTGTGGTAGACGGCTTCGTCCAGCAGCTGGGCAACGTGACTGTCGTAAAGGCTGTAGACGATGCTGCGACCCGAGCGGATTCCGGTGACCAGGCCCAGATTGCGTAATAGACGCAGTTGGTGTGAGACCGCCGACTGCTCCATCCGCACGGCTTCGGCCAATTCCGTGACCGGACGAGGACCTTGCCGCAACTCGGTCAGAATCAGCAGCCGACTGGGGGTCGCCAACGCCTGCAAAGTCGTCGCCACATGCGCGGCGGCCTCGGCGTCCAGCCGCGCGACGGGCCGATCACGACCCTGCACCCCATGTCCCATAGCCGGATTCTAGACTCCCACCCACGCATGAATATGTGTTCATTTGTTCTGTTATTGTCGGGCTATCCATTCCCGACCCGGAGGTACAAGTGGCCTCGTCCACTGCTACGCCCGCCCGCCCCGACCTCGCCCGTCCCGACCTCGCCCGCTCGATCGATGCGTCGGCGCGCCGGGGCAAGATGTTCGCCTTGCCCGAGATGCGCTGGGCTGCAGCGGCATTGGCGCTATTCCTGCTCGGAACGATCACCCGGCTACTCGGCGGCCCCTCCTGGCTGTGGTGGGCGCTGTATCTGGCCTGCTATGCCACCGGAGGCTGGGAGCCGGCATGGGCGGGGCTGCGAGCGCTGCGTGCGAAGACCCTCGATGTCGATCTACTCATGGTGGTCGCCGCGATCGGTGCGGCCACGATCGGACAGGTCACCGACGGCGCGCTGTTGATCGTCATCTTCGCCGCTTCCGGAGCATTGGAAGCATTGGCTACGGCACGGACCGAGGACTCGATTCGAGGGCTGCTCGACATTGCCCCGGAAACCGCGACCGTGCTCGCCGCGGACGATGACTTTCGGACCATCCGAGCCCGCGACCTCGAAATCGGGGACACAATCCTGATCCGGCCGGGCGAGCGTGTTGCGGCCGACGGCACGGTGACCGCGGGCGCGAGCGAGGTCGACCAGGCCACGATCACCGGGGAACCGCTGCCTGCCGACAAAACCGTGGGCGACGAGGTATTCGCGGGCACGATCAACGGCACCGGTTCGCTGCGGGTACGCGTCGGGCGCCGCGCCGAGGATTCGGTTGTCGCCCGGATCGCGGCACTCGTGGCGCAGGCCGCCCAGACCAAGGCCCGCACCCAGCTGTTCATCGAAAAGATCGAACAGCGCTACTCGATCGGGATGGTCGCCGCCACGCTCGCGCTGTTCGTGATTCCGCTGCTCTACGGCGACACCCTCGACGACTCACTCTTGCGCGCCATGACGTTCATGATCGTCGCGTCCCCATGCGCGGTGGTGCTTGCCACGATGCCGCCGCTGCTGGCGGCGATCGCCAATGCCGGACGTCACGGCGTCCTGGTGAAGTCCGCCGTGGTGATGGAACGACTCGGCGCCACCACCTTGGTCGCGTTCGACAAAACCGGAACCCTCACCAAAGGCGCACCCGAACTCGCGCACATCCACGTCCTCGCGGACACGGACCGAGATGACGAGATACTGCGACTGGCCGCCGCCGCCGAGTATCCGAGCGAGCACCCCCTAGCTGCCGCGATCGTGCGCGCCGCGCATGCACGTGGCCTCGAAATCACTGTCGCCGAGGACTTTTCGGCCCAACCCGGTCGCGGAGTAGTTGCCCGAGTCGATGGCCACCGCGTCCGAGTCGAGTCCCCCGTGACGCTGCGGCACGCCGACGACGAGACCGCGGCGGCGACGGCCGCCGAGGCGTTCGAGCAGCGCGGGCAGACCGCCGTCGTGGTGTGGCGCGACGATCGCGCGATCGGCGTGCTCGGCATTACCGACCAGATCCGTCCCGAAGCCGTCGAGGCTGTCGCCGAAGCCCGGCGGTTGACCGGCGCCGATCCGGTGCTGCTGACCGGCGACAACCATGCTGCCGCAACCGGTTTGGCGGCACGGGTCGGCATCGAGGAAGTCCGCGCCGGGCTGCTGCCCGAGGACAAGGTCGCCGCGGTTCGGGATCTGGAAACCGGTGGCGCACGGGTCACCGTCGTCGGCGACGGCATCAACGACGCGCCGGCACTCGCCGTCGCTCACACCGGAATAGCGATGGGCAGGGCAGGCGCGGACCTGACCTTGCGGAGCGCCGACGCCGTCGTGGTCCGCGATGATCTGACCACGGTTCCCGCCGTCATCGCATTGTCGCGGCGGGCGCGGCGCGTGGTGCTGGCGAACCTGGTCATCGCAGGCGCCTTCATTACCGGCCTGGCCACCTGGGACCTCGTCGGACACCTCCCGCTGCCCCTCGGAGTGGCCGGACATGAAGGTTCCACCATTATCGTCGGCCTCAATGGCTTACGCCTGCTACGTAATTCGGCATGGCATCGCTCGCATTCGACATAAGCTCCAGCGCCCCGCACGGGCAGCCTGCGCCGGATTTGCGCTGAGCAGGGCGCTGATCAGGGCGCGAACCGTTCGGCGACTGGAAGCGCACCCAATTCGAGCAGCCGGACTGAACGGGGCACCTAGGGGGTCACGATGGGGAAATTCGGGTTCGGGGCGTCCAGCAGCCCGATCAGTGTCGAGAGCACGTGCGGGTCGCCATCGATGTCGATGCCCGTAAGCCCATGTCCGACAAGCATTTCGAGTAGCTGTGGCTTGGTGAGGGTGATCGTGAGATCGGCCGCGCCGAGATGTGGCGCCGCCGGGGTGGCCGTCCGATGGGTGAGCGCGCCGTTGGAGAGGGTCAGCCGGACCACCCGGTTCTCGTCGGTGAGCTTCCAATCCATGACCATCCCCTGGTCGGCGGCCTTCGGGCCGTCGATACGTACGGCCAGGGAATCGATGATCATCTCGACAGTCAATGCTGTCGCCATTTCCGGATTGGTCATATCGAACATCGAGGACGGAGGGCCACCGCGCAGTTCGTGCGCACCGGTCAGATAGAAATTGCGCCATGTCGCGTTCTCGGCGCCGTAACCGAGCCGTTCGTACACCTCGGCCAGCGCCTCCTTCGCCGTCGAACTGCCGGGTTCGGCGAAGACGGCGTGATTGAGCAGTGTCGCGGCGAAACGCAGATCGCCGGCGTGGGCATAGCTGCGTCCCTTGGCGACGATTGCGTCGAGGCCGCCATAGTCCGCGACGTAACGCTGCGCCATCTCAACCGGCGGATGCTCCCACAGGTGCGCGGGGTTACCGTCGTACCAACCCATATACCGCTGGTAGACGGCCTTGATGTTGTGACTGACCGAGCCGTAGTAGCCACGGTTGGCCCACAGGTCCGCCAACGCGGGCGGCAGTTCCAATTCCTCGGCGATCTCGGCCCCCGTGTAGCCCTGGTTGGCCAGTCGCAAAGTCTGGTCGTTCAGGTAGGCGTACATATCTCGTTGCGCGGCCAGCAGCGCGACGTAGTTCTCCCGACCCCACGTCGGCCAGTGGTGCGAGGCGAAGGCGACATCGGCGTTATCGGAGAACATCGCGATCGCCTCGTCGAGATAGCGCGCCCAGATTCGGCTGTCGCGCACCAGCGCCCCCCGCAGGGTGAGCACATTGTGCAGATTGTGGGTCGCGTTCTCCGCCATGCACAGCGCGCGGCGGTCGGGGAACAGGAAGTTCATCTCGGCGGGCGCCTCGGTGCCGGGTGTCAGCTGAAAGACGATCCGGACGCCGTCGATCACTTCCTCCTGACCGGTCCGCGTAATGTCCACGGTCGGCGGGATCAGTGAGATCGTGCCCGAGGACGTCGCGATCCCGAGGCCGCAACCGATGCTCCCGGTCGGGCTCTTCGGCAATGAAGCGCCATACATGTACTGGCCACGACGAGTCATCGCGCCACCCGCGTACACGTTCTCGCTGACGGCATGCTCGAGGAAACCGACAGGAGCGAGTATCGGTACCGGGGTGTGACCATGCGGGAGCACCCCACGCGCGCCACCGAAATGGTCGCCATGTGAATGGGTGTAGATCACACCGGTGACCGGGCGGTCGCCGCGATGCTCGCGATACAGCGCCAGCCCGGCCGCCGCCGTCTCGATCGAAATCAGCGGATCGATGACGACGATGCCGCTATCGCCCTCGACAATCGTCATATTCGATATATCCATACCGCGAATCTGGTAGATCCCCGAGGTCACCTCGAACAGACCGTGTTTCGCACACAGCTGTCCCTGCCGCCACAGGCTGGGGTTCGCGGTGGGCGGCGCCTGCTCTTGCAGAAAGCCGAAGGCGTCCGCGTCGAATACCACCGCTCCACTCGCGCCGGTGATGATCGCGGGCGATAACGCGGCAACAAATCCGCGCTCGGCATCATCGAAATCCGTGCGATCGGTGTAATCAAGAGACATATCGGCGACTGACCTTTCGACTCGGATTCGGTGCGAGCATGTCGCGACCGCGCAACAACGTCGTCATCCGTCAGGGGTGAAGTCGCGACTCGGCGCAACGGATTCCAGCGCTCAGATGGTCTTCGGATGCCATGTAGAGACCGCCCAGATAACGACGACATCCAGCACGATGACCAGGATCGACCACGCCGGATAGTAGGGCAGCCACAGGAAGTTCGCGATGATCGATAGCGCGGCAAAGATGACGGCGCCGGCCCGGCCCCAGGCCGATCCCAGCATCAGGCCGACCGCGCAAATCGCGAGCAGGATGCCGAGCACGATGTGGATCCAACCCCATGCGGTGGTGTCGAATTTGTAGGTGTATTCGAGGCCGACAACGAATATGTTGTCTTCGGCTACAGCGGAGATGCCCTGCAGGATCGAGAGCACGCCGACTGTGAGCAACAGGATCGCGGCGCCGAAAGTGATGCCGAACGCGAATCCCTGGCGCACCGGGTGTCCGGTATCCGGAGTCGTCATCATGAACCCTTTCTTATGGGATGGGTCGCGACGAATCTCCTCCCTTTACCTTCGCTGCGCTTCATCCGAAAGGGATGACTTCGAGCTGTCAACCAACGGGGCGTGGGGATCTCTGTCCAGCAGCAAACGTGACAGGGCACTCCGATTCGGACGGATTATCCGGTAGTTTTCCAACTACCGGAGTTCCAGATACAGAGCTTTCGAGTACCCGGCTGTCCCAGAGCTCGAGCTGTCGATAAGTCAGCGCGGTAGTGACGTGATTGCACACGGTAAGAGGAGGCACGGTGACCACCTCAGGTAGTTACGAAGTTCGCTCCACCACAACGCGGGAAACGGCGACATCTTCCCGAATACCCGAGCTGCCGTTTCCTCCGATTCCACGGCCGGAAATATATAGCCGCCTCGACGCGACCCGCAGGCCACGCCGCCCTCGCGTGTTGTTGGTGTGCGCGCCCGCCGGAAGCGGGAAGACCGTGCTACTAGCCGACTGGGTGCGCCGACACGTCAGCCGGACTCTTCCCCGCGTCCGGATTGCCTGGCACACCGCCATCGACGGCGTCGACGACGCTGCCACGATGTGGGCCGAGCTCAGCGCCGAACTCGGCGTCACAACGGTGGGCCGCGACGGACTCTCGACACCCATGGCCAAGGCCGCCGACCTGGCGCGGGCTTTGTCGACCGCCAAGATACCGACGGTTCTCGTCATCGACGACGCTCATCTCGTCACCGACCAGTTCGCATTGGCCGGGCTCGAAGAATTCCTGCACTATGCCCCGCCGAACGTCAGCGTCGTGATTTCGGGACGTTTCGACCCGCCCGTGCGCTGGCACACGCTGGATCTGGGCGAAAGCCTCATCCGAATCGGTGCCGCCGAGCTGGCCCTGGACCGGGCACAGACAGCGATGCTGTGCGCGCAGCATGGCTGCGAACTGACCGACACCGAACTCGACGCGCTCATGGACCTCACCCGAGGCTGGGCGGTTCTGGTCCGGATCGCGGCCACCTATCTGGCGGCCCATCAGCACGATCGGGCCGCCGCGATCGCCGGGCTGGCCCGGCCATCGCACGCGGTGACGGATTTCCTCGTCGGTGAACTCATCGCCGCCGTCTCCGAATCCACGTGCCGGTTCCTGCGGCGAACCAGCGTTCCGGCCTCCTTCACCGTGGAGCTGGCGCAGGAGCTGGCCGGCCCCGATGCCACCGTCGCCCTGGACGACCTCGAACGACTCAGCTTCCCCATCGACTACACGACCGACGGCGAAAACCTGTGGTTCGGCTACCACCCGCTGCTGCGCTCATATCTGCTGGCCGAGGCCGAGCGGCTCGACGGCGACCTGATGGCCGAACTGCACCTACGCAGCGCCCGTTGGTATTGCGGCGCGGGCCGGGCACTAGCCGCGCTACCGCATCTGTTGATCGGCCCCGACCGCAGCCATCTGCTCGAATTCCTTCGCGACACTGGACCGGCCATCGTCCTCGCCGGTGACGGCACAGCATTGCTGAACCAGATCACCCGAGACGCACCGAACATTTCCGATGACCCGTTCATCTGGCTGCTGCGCGCGGTGAACGCGCTGATCCACGGCGACATGACCGATGCGCTTGCCTATCTCGATCTCATCGGCGCCCGCTACACCGAGGCCGAATCGTTTGTTCCGGGCACCTGGCTGCGATCGCTGCTGCTCGCCGTGACAGCCGATACCGCAGTGACAACCGGTGTCACACTCGGTGAGCTGGTCATTCCAGACCAGATTCCGGCCACCGGTCAACCGGACATCGACTGCTACACGGCCATTCAGACCGCGACGGCAATCGTTGTTCGCGGTGACGTCGTCCGCGGCGAAGAACAACTTCGCAGCGCCCTCGCGCTGGCCGAACACGTGGGCCATCCGCGCCTCAGCCTGCGGGCGATCACTCGTCTGGCCATCGCGGCCGGCATCAGCGGAACTATTACCTCGATGCGCGGGCGGGCCGAAAGGGCGCTCGAGGTAGCCGCCGAACACGGTCTATATCAGTCACCCGATACCGGGCAAGCGGTCGCGATGGCCGCGATGGCCGCGTACCTGAAGGGCGAGGAATGGGATGTCGAACAGGTCACCGACATGCTGATCGGTCACCTCGACCGCGACGGTTCGACCAGCCCCACCGCGGGTTGGCACTCCCATGTCGTCGGCCGCCTACTCGCCTGCGATGCCAGCACCGACAAGTACGCCGCCACCGACGCGCTGCGCAGCAGCATGGTAGAGCTGCTGGAGCAGCACCCCGTTGCCGCGACGACCGGCGGGCTCATCCCGCATGTCATCTGGGCGCTGTTGCGGGTTCGCGAGCACCACACCGCGCGACTGCTGGTCAACCTCGCGCAGCGGGCTCTAGGTGACACAAACTCGGATCTGATTCTCGCTCAGGCTGCCCTCGCGCTGGACGCGAACAAGCCGAGGGCCGCGCGGGCGTTGGTCGAACCGATGCTCACCGATGCGGGCACACTGCATCCCGTCACCGCGATTACCGGATGGTTGCTGCTTGCGGCCGAGCAAGACAGAGACGGCTCGGCCGTCAAGACGACGCGAAGTTTGGCAAACGCTTTGCGAATAGCCGCGCCGGACAGCTTGATTCGACCCTTCCTCGATGTTCCGGACGGAATTCGATTACTCGACTCGTATGCCGGACGGTTCGGTCACGATGACGCTTTCGCCGATAAGATCCGCAACCATCCCGCGGCCCATCACCGCACCTCCCAGCCAACGCTGACCGGAACCGAACTGACCGTCCTCAAACAACTCCCGTCCGGACGGACGGCCCAGCAGATCGCCACGGATCTCGGCGTATCAGTCAATACCGTCAAGACCCATCTGCGCGGTATCTACTCGAAACTCGGCACGAATTCCAGAAACAACGCGCTGACCGAGGCGAGGCATATCGGACTGCTCTGAGACCGGGCGGGGAGTCGACCGGCTTCACCCGAACCGAATGAGGACGCCGCCCACACGCTCTGGGCATACTCGATCTGATGCGGTCTCGCACCACCATCCGAACGCAGTCCCGCAATCACGGTAGGGAGGAGATTGTGCCGGTCACAACCCGATACCAGTTCACTATCGACGGCGAACTGTCCGAGCGCGCGCTGGCCGCCTTCCCCGAACTGCGCGCCAAGCTGCCCATCAGCGGGACCACCACCCTGTTCGGGCCGGTGCCCGACCCGACCGCCATGCGCGGCATACTCGCCCGTTTCGATAACCTCGGCCTGACGCTGCTGGAGATGCGCCAACTCCCCGACTGACCGGTTCAGCGATCAATTGTCAGGACGACCCGGCTCGGGTGGCGAGGATGCCGGCGAGGATTACGCGTAAGCCGTGGTCGAACTGCGCGTCGATGTCGGCGGCGAAGATGCCGACCACCAGTCGCGCGGTTCGCGGATAGCGTTCTGCGTCGACCGCGCGCTCGATACGCTCGGTCCGGTAGGGATTATCGTCGGCGTATTCGGCGGCGGAGCGGGACTGCTCCTCGATAACGAAGCCAACGGTGTAATGCAGCACGATCGGGAAAACTCGCTCCGCCTCGGCGTCCGAAAAGCCCGCGTCCTCGAGTGTGCGCAAGGTCAATTCCACTGTGCGCCACACTGATTCGTCATTTGTGTAGGTGCCCGCCAGCACCTTCGCCCCGTCCCGGTAATGCAGCATGGCCCGGCGCAGCCGCCCGGCCAGCGCGATGATCCAGTCCTGCCACAGTTCCCCGCGCCGAGGCGCCTCGACTCCGACGACCGCGGAGACGAACACCGCCCGCGCCATCGCGTCGAGCAGCTCGCGCTTGTTCTTGACATGCCAATACAGTGCGGGCGCTTGCACATTCAGAGCCGCGGCCACCTTGCGCATGGTCAGCCCGTCGAGGCCGACCTCGTCGAGCAATCCAAGCGCGGCATCGGCGATGACCTCGGCATCAAGCTTCACTGACGTCTCCTCACGTTCGACCTATTTGACAGTTTAACAACGTTCTGGTCTCCTTAACATCGTTAAGTACTTTAACGTTGTTAAGGAGACCGTCATGGAGAAGACAGACGTAGTGATCGCCGGCGGCGGACCGACCGGACTGATGCTGGCCTGCGAACTGCGCCTGGCCGGTGTCAGGGCCACTTTGCTCGACGGCCTGCCCGCGCGCACCGGCGAATCGAGGGCGGGTGGTATTCACGCCCGAACCATGGAAATCTTCGACCAGCGCGGACTGCTCGAAAACCTGCTTCCCCTCGGACGCCCCGTACAGGCCGGACACTTCGGCGGGCTCCGCCTCGACTTCAGCGATTTGAACACCCGCTACCCCTACGCACTGGCGGTCCTACAGTCGGTGATCGAGCGCGAACTAGACAGGCGCGCAACAGAATTGGGTGCTCCTGTGCAGTGGTCGTCGCCGATCACCGAGATCAGGCAGGATGACGCGGGGGTGGAGGTCGAGGTCGGGGAGCCGCACGGCACCCGCCGGATCCGCGCCGCCTACCTGGTCGGCTGCGACGGCGGACGCAGCGCGGTGCGCAAGCTCACCGGCATCGACTTCGCCGGGACGGATGCCACCGTGACCGGAATGCTCGCTGATGTCGAACTGACCGATCCGCCCGCACAGCCCTTCTTCGGACACCGCAGCGACGCGGGCGACTTCTCGGTCTGGCAATTCGAGCCCGGCTGGTACCGGCTGATCGTGCAGCGCCACGACCGGGTCCTCGAGCGTGGCAGCAACCTGACCTTCGAGGACTTCCGCGATAACTTCCATGAGCTCGCGGGCACCGATTTCGGTATGCACAGCCCGCGCTGGGTGACCCACTACAGCGACGCCGCCCGCCAGGCCGACCGCTACCGCGTCGGCCGGGTACTGCTGGCCGGGGACGCCGCCCACATCCACTACCCCGCCGGTGGCCAAGGACTGAATCTGGGCGTACAGGACGCGGTCAACCTGGGCTGGAAGCTCGCCGCCACCGTGCGCGGCACCGCATCCGACGACCTGCTCGACAGTTACGAAACCGAGCGCCATCCGATCGCGGCCCGCGTCCTGCACAACACCCGGGCGCAGACGGCGATATCGCGCCCTGGGCCACACACCGACGCGCTACGCGACATCATGAGCGACCTGATCGACACCGACCAGGTGCGTCACCGCCTCGGCCTCATGATCACCGCACTCGATATCCGCTACGACACCAAGAGCGATCACCCGCTGGCCGGCCGCCGAGTTCCCGACATCGCGCTCACCACCCCTGGCGGCGACGCCCGAGTGTGCGAACTGCTGCGCACGGCACGACCGATCCTCTTGGTACTCAACGGCAACGACGCCCCTCTGGTGCCGCAGTGGCATGACCGAATCGATATCGTGCGCGCCGCGAGCGCGGCCGAGCTCTGGAATATCCCTGGCGTGGGAGACATTCCGGCCCCCGCCGCCGTCCTGCTGCGCCCCGACGGTTACGCCGCGTGGGTGAGCGACGAACCCGGCAACGCCGGTCTGACCGAAGCGCTTACCACCTGGGTCGGCGCACCGGCCTGATGAACGACACCGCTGGCCGCAACATCCGAATCGCTACCGACTCGCCGCGCGGAGGGCCGTCGGAATCCGCTGTGCCACAGTTCAACTGGTTACGCGTCGGGTAGACACGAAGGGCGCGGCCACGGACGGCCGTGGAAGCGCTCGATGTCGCTGTTGAAGCGTTCGAGAAACGCGGCGAAGGCGGCGACCTCGTCAGCCGTCCAGTCCGCCATGATCGCATCGAGAGCCGCCACGCTGTCGGTGCGTTCTTCATCGAGCCGTCGTTCGCCCTCGGCGGTAATACGGAAACGGCGCGCGATGCCGCCGTCCGGGTCCGGGATCCGCTCGACAAGTCCGGCGCCGCGCATGGCCGCGGTCTGACGACGCAGCGTCGACGCCTCCAGCACCAGTGCGTCGCTGAGCTGGCCGATCGACATCGGCCCCTCACCCTGAAGTCTGCTGAGCAGCGTGTACGCGCTGCGATCGAGACGGATACCCCCACGCCGGGATCGAGACGCGAGGCTGTAGCGCAACAGCAGCATGGTCTCGAATTCGATCGAACGTATGGGCTTCTCCATTGCCAGTAGATATACCACAGCGTGTATCACGCACGTTGCATGTACGGTACCCGTGATGTGTATCGTACACATGCCGTGTACTACACACGCTCAGCTCTTGCACAACGAATGGAGACCCGTGGACCCGTCGACATCGACTGTCCGTCCCAATGGCGTCCTCGGCGTACTGGCAGCAGCCGGCATCGTCGCGGCACTCATGCAAACCCTGGTGGTTCCGCTGATCGGCGACCTACCGCGACTGCTCGACACCACGGCCTCGAATGCCATATGGGCGGTGACCGCCACCCTGCTCGCGGCGGCCGTCACCACTCCGATCGCCGGACGACTCGGCGATCTCTACGGCAAGCGGACCATGCTGCTGGCATCGACAGTGCCACTCATCGCGGGTTCAGTGGTCTGCGCGCTTGCCACCTCCGTCGCCCCGATGATCATCGGTCGCGGCCTGCAAGGCATGGGGATGGGCATCGTGCCACTCGGCATCAGCGCACTGCGCGATCTGCTGCCACCCCAGCGGCTCGGTTCGTCCATCGCGCTGATGAGTTCATCCATGGGCATCGGCGGCGCCCTAGGGCTGCCCATTGCCGCCGCGGTCGCCGAAAACACCAGCTGGCATGTGCTGTTCTGGGGCGCCGCGGTGCTGAGTGCCGCGGTCGCGGCACTGATCTGGCTGTTCATCCCAGCCACACCACGCTCCGGCGCGACAGGCTCTTTCGACTTCCTCGGCGCGCTCGGACTCGGCGCGGGATTGGTATGCCTGCTGCTCGCGGTATCCAAGGGCGCGGACTGGGGCTGGGCGAGCGGCACCACGCTCGGTCTGTTCGCCGCCGCCGTCGCCGCGTTCGCCGCCTGGGGCTGGTGGGAGCTGCGTATCACCAATCCGCTTGTCGATCTTCGGGTTACCGCGCGACCGCAAGTGTTGCTGACCAACGCGGCCTCGGTGGTGATCGGTTTCGCGATGTACGCCCAGGCGCTGATCATTCCGCAGCTGATGCAGCTGCCGAAGGAGACCGGATACGGCCTCGGCCAATCGATGCTCGCCATGGGGCTGTGGATGGCGCCGGGCGGGCTGATGATGATGGTCGTGTCGCCGATCGGCGCGCGCCTGTCGGCGGCACGTGGCCCGAAAGTGACGCTGTTTGTCGGCAGTCTTGTTATCGCGCTTGGTTACGCGTCCTCGACAGTGCTGCTCGGTTCGACCTGGGGCCTGCTCGTATTGACCTGCATCTGCAGTGGTGGTGTCGGCCTGGCCTACGGCTCCATGCCGGCGTTGATCATGGGCGCGGTGCCGCAATCGGAAACCGCCGCCGCCAATAGCTTCAACACCCTGATGCGCTCCATCGGCACCTCGATATCGGCCGCCGTCGTCGGCGTCGTGCTTGCCCAGATGAGCGTTCAATTCGGCGGCCACACCCTGCCCACCGAGAATGGCTTCCGCACCGGCCTGCTCCTAGGCTGCGGCGTCGCACTGGTTGCGGCACTCATCACATTGACCATTCCGGCCCGGCGAGCTGTCGCGGCCACAGTCGAGCAGCCGCAGCCCGTCGCATCGAAGGTCTGAAAACCGGCGCCACACAGCTCGGCGAAGCCAGTCGCGGGCGGGTTCGCCGAGCTGATCGGCGCTGGCACATCGGCATCACGATCGGCCGCGGTATCGAGCCTGCTCCGCAGCTCAGCGGACTATCAGTTAGGGCCGATACGCTGGGCCGAATGAAAGTACTTCCTGGCACGTTGGTAACGATCGCCGAGGATCTGGACGCGGTGACGACCCTCGGACATGAGGATGATCCATCGGATGCCGGGCTGACGCGCGGCGATGTCGAGCGGCTGTGGGGGTCGGTGCGGGATTGGTATCGGATGGGAACGACCCCGGCGATTCAGACGTGCCTGCGGCGTAACGGGAAGATCGTGTTGAACCGGACCATCGGGCACGGTTGGGGGAATGCACCGGGTGATCAACCGGACGCCGTCAAGGTGCTCGCGACGCCGCAGACGCCGTTCTGTGGGTTTTCGACGGCCAAGGGCGTGGCGACGACCGTGCTTTTCATGCTGATCGAGCAGGGCGCATTCGATCTGAATGATCCTGTGTGCCAATACATCCCGGAGTTCGCCGCCAACGGCAAGGAAACGATATCGATCGGCGATGTGCTGTCGCATTCGGCGGGTGTGCCGTTCATGACGCCGCCGTACCGGGGTTTCGAGGTAGTGGTCGACGAAGAATTGGCCGTGCGAGCGTTGACCGACCTGGTGCCGAGTTGGCGTCCGGGCCGGTTCCGGGTCTATCACGCGTTGACCAGTGGGCTGATTCAACGACTGCTGGTTCGGCGGGCGACCGGAGCACCGATGCGTGAACATCTGTCGAAGCAGGTGCTCGAACCATTGGGATTCCGCTGGACCAACTTCGGCGTCGACCCGGCTGATGTCGATAAGGTCGTGCCGAGCGTAAAGACCGGGCCGCCGCCGTCGCGCTTATCGATGTTCTTGGCGCGCAAGGCACTCGGCGGACGGATAGATGGATCGGTGTCCAAATCCGCGAACGAGTCGTTCCTCACCGCCGAACTGCCTTCGGGCAATTTGGTCACGACCGCCTACGAGCTGTCGCGGTTCTACGAAATCCTCGCCAGGGGTGGCGAATTGGACGGCATCCGGATTATCGAACCGGACACGTTGCGGCGCGCGGTGCAGCCCGCGAACCGTATTCCCGGACTGGCCGGGCGGGTCAGCCGCGGCGGCTTCGAGCTCGGCGGGCAGCGGTCGAAGTTCGGCCGGAACACCCAGTCACACTTCGGCCGTAGCGGATTGACGACACAGTACGGCTGGGCCGATCCGGCACGTGGGCTGTCCGGCGCGATCCTGACCAGTGGCAAAGCGACAACCGATACCGGCCGTCCGTGGCAACTCGTCGCACAGATATCCGCCACCGTCGATAAACGAACCCAGGTGTAGACGCGTTCATCCTCCGGAACTGGCCGTATGTCGAGGAGACCGAGCACATCGCGCGCGACGCGCTGACGCCGGTTTGCTCGCGAGCGCAGTGAAATGGGTGTCGATACAGCGTGCTCCGGCTCGCGAATCCATCGGGGATACGGCTCGGCCGTCTGCCAATTCGATCAACTCAGTGGCCTGCTGATAGCCGCGCCGCCCCATGTGCCTGCTGACCTCGGCAACCAATGCCTCCCTCGTCAACCCCGTACAGATCGCCGAATCCAGAGTCGCCAATGCGTCCACTCGGCTCGCTACCCGAGCCACGTCAACCGCGGTCCGGGCCGCATCCGTCGCGAGGACACCGCCGACCACCTCCAGTTCCGCCGGTTCGACCCGATCACGGTGCACCACAATCTGTTTCGACCGCGAATGCTGCATGCCGAGCACATGTGTCGCCTGCCCGTCGAGAACAGCGAAGCCATGCAGCTCCGCGGCGGTGTGATATCCGGCGGCCAGCGACATCGCCCCGATCGACAACCGTGCCGCCTCGACCCGCAGTACCGGCGACAACGGCGTATTCGCCTCCCGATAAACACCATGGAAAACCCGCACCCACTCCCCCCGATCGATCCGAGCTCGCATCTCGGCACGGCTGTACTCACACGCCACCTGCCATGCGGTGAACGCACCGAATTGACTGTCCCGCACCTGCTTCAACCCTGGTCGCATAGCCACAGCATCCCGTGTCCCCCATCGCCCACCCCTCGCATCAGCAGTACAAACAGCCCGCCTGTGGATAAGTCGAGCCCTGTGGATCATGAGGCTGCGGAACCCCTTGTGTGCCAGGCAGGTCCAGGCGCGCCGCCGCGGCACCGGAAAGGCCAAACTGTAGCGCCGAACCCGTAACCAGGCGAAAATGGACGTGGCCGAGATCCGGTCCTTGGGGACGTATCGGCTGAACAGGCCGAATGCAGAAGTGGGGAAGCATGATGAGACTCAATCAGTTTGCGATTACTGCACTACTCGCGATCGGGGCTACGGGAGTCGGTGCGGGGGTTGTGAATGCGCAACCGGCGCCCGCTGCCGAGGTTGGTGTGCGCGGGGTGGAGCAGGGCGTCGGGTATGTGGCCGCGCCCGCGGCCGATGGTCGTGGGGTGATCACCACTGTCGATGCGGGAAGCTTCGCGTTGACCAGCGCCGCGGATGCGGTGACACTCAGTGACGCGGCGGGCAATGTGGTGGTGACACTTCCATTGGCGGTGCAGGTTTCGGGACAGAGTTTCGGGCTGACACCGCAGATCGGTGATGCGGGGCGCAGTTTGACGCTGACACCGGTCGCGGCCGTCGACAACCAGCAGGGCACGCAGTTTGTCGACGAGGCGGCAGACACCTTGGCCCGCAAGCAGCACAACGCCGGGATCGGCGCCATCGTCGGCGCCGGAATCGGCGCGGTAATCGGCTTCTTCCTCGGCGGTGTCGGGGCCCTCGTCACGGTCCCGATCGGTGCGGGCATCGGCGCCCTCATCGGTTACGCCACCCCGTAATCTGACATCCGACTAGCAGACCTACCTCGTCCGAGCCTCGGGCGAGGCGAAAGCAGCGTTACCGACCGACGTCGGCAGCACGCGCGCCCGAGGCTACGGCAATCAGGGCTGCCTGATCCGTGCCGTACCGTCGTCGCGACGCAGACCTGCCAGCACCACGAACGCTCCGACCAGGACAATGCCGTACGCGATGACATAACCGTTGATCAGCAGTGGTGCGACCAGCCACCACGGTGGCAGCAGAAAAAGCCCGATGGAGACATAGCTCTCGCTGTAGTGATAAGCCCACGCGCCGATCCACAACCACAGCGCCGCCGCCCCGAACCACCAGCGTGGGCTGGTTTGGGCCTTGTGCACGAGATAAACCAGCAGCGGGATGAACCACACCCAGTGGTGTCCCCACGAATACGGCGATACCGCACACGAGGTGAGTCCGGCCAGTGTGATGGCGAGCAGACGTTCGCCGTGCCGGTACAACCCCACGGTGACAACCAAACTCACAAGCGCGACAGCGCCCGCGATGAGTACCCACAGCCACACCGGCGCCGGCCCGTGCATCAGATGCGCGATAACGCCGCGAATGGATTGGTTGGACGGGTGCATATCGTCGGAAATCCGATTGGACTGAAAGAACGTCGAGGTCCAGTATTCACGGGAATCGACGGGCAGTAGGACCCAGCTGACAATGATGGTCGTCGCGAAGACCAGTGCCGCGGTAACGGCCGAACGCCATTGTCGCAGCGCGGCGAACTGGACGACAAAATAGAGCGGGACGAGTTTGATACCGGCGGCCAAGCCGACACCTATCCCTCGCGACCTGCTCGACTCGGGCCGGGAGAAATCCCACAGCACCAGCAGCATGAGCACCAGGTTGATCTGTCCATAGAACAGCGTGGTGCGGACGGGTTCGATGAAACCGCAGGTGGTGGCCAGTAGCGCGCTGACCGCGAGCAGCCGGGCGTTGATGCGGTAGCCGAGTAGCCGCCACGACATCAGTACACAGCCGAAGAGCACGATGAGGTTCAACACCAGCCACGTATTCGTGACCCACGACCAGGCCAACATCGCCAGCGGTATGAACGCGAGCGTGGAGAACGGCGTGTAGGTATACAGCAGCCCGAGCACGGTCGACTCGGTGTAGAGGGGTTGATGATGCAGGATTCGCCAGGCGCCGTCCCGGTAGATATGTACGTCGAGACCGCCGGCCAGAATGCCCGCTCTGTTCAGCCAGGGATCGACAGTAGTGAAAACGAGCACTACCGCCAGCACAGCGGTTATGGCAAGTACGAGTGGGGTCCGGTAGCTACGCGCCAGCTCCAGTGGACGTGAATTCAGCACAGCTCAACTACGAAACGATCACCGCGGTATCAGAATTCGGGGTGTATTCGGTAGTCCGCCGCAAGTCGTATCGCCTCATCGCTGACTCGTCCATCCTTTCGTCCCGCACAATGCTTCCTCCATCCAGCCGATCCCCGTCACAACCGCATCGTCACCGGCCCGGCTCCCCGCGTCGAGTTCGGCGAGCCGGCGGGCAATGCCCGCGCGACTGGACAGACCGAGCTTACGCAGGATGCGACTGAGGTGATCCTCGACGGTGCGCGGGCTGACATACAGTCGGGCGGCGATTTCCTTGTTCGCGCAGCCCAATGCCGCTAGTTCAGCAACTTCGCGTTCGCGTCGAGTCAGTGCGGTCGCGCCGCGCACCGTCTGGCTGCCCGCGAGCCGCCGCTGGATCGTGGTGGTCTCGCTCAGCAATGCGTGGGCGCCTACGTCGGCGAAAACCGCACGCGCCTCGGAGAGCCGGGCGGTTGCCAGTGTGAAAGCGCCGCGTCGTCCGGCGATGGTTGCCGCGAGCAGGACCCCCTGCGCCCGGTTCACCGGCATGCCTGCGGCACCGAATTTCTCGATGCACATCAGCACGGCCGACTCGGCCGCGATCAAATCATCAGTCGCGCAGGCATATTCGGCTCGTGCCAACGCCGCAGCGGCCTGTTGGCCAGGCCTTCCGATCAGTTCGGCGGCGGCTTCGGCCGCCGTCACCGCGTCGAGTGCGACCGGGAGATCCCCATCAGCCAGCGCCATGTGGGCAAACCGTCCGAGCTGCGTGGCGTGCAAGGGGCCCGGGCGATCATCGATGGGCGAGCGCGCGTGGTCGGCTTCGGCGACGCCCAACCATCCACCGACATCCGACAGCGTCGTTTCGACAACCTCACGCCACCACCCCATGACCGGCCGGGGCAAGGCCGCCACCGCATGCCATTGCTCGAGTACCTCCGCACGCGACGACATCGACTGCAAGGTCCGCAGTTTGACGGCACCGGCGAAAGAAAGCAGGTCGCCGTACCCGAATTGGCGCGCCGACTCGTCGGCGTCTTCCGCGGCGGCGACCGCATCGGCGAGCCTGCCGAGTTTTGCGAGCGAATACGCGCGCACGGTCTGCAATTCCGGTAGTGCGTAACTGCGGCCGAACCGACGGCTCACCCGCATGGCACGTTCCAGGTGCGCGACGCCCTTGCGATCATCGTCGAGGAAGAACGCCGCCCACCCGAGCGCCGGGACCGCGTGCACGACCTCACGCAACTGCACATCGGTGAGCAGCCCGAAATCGCGTTCGGCCTGTCGATAGCTCGTTATCGCCTCGGTGATCCGCAGGTCGGCGACCAGGCTCAGGCAGCGCAGTGCGGTGGCGGCGACCCGGACGGCGGGATCATCGATCGCGTCGGAGGCGAACAGCGTGTTCAGCCGCGCGCCGCCCTCCGCGTCCCGGTGGTCCTGCATTTCGAGGATGGCCAATTCCAGCTGAACCGGTCCGTCCCCGGGCCGTCGAGGCAGCGACGCGGCGGTCGCCAGCAGTGTTCGAGCGGTGTCGACCCTGCCGAGAATGCGCTCGCAGCGCGCCGACAACAGCAGTGCCTCCAGCCGGTGCGGGCCGGATTGCGCACTCACCGACCCGAGCACCTCGCCCGCTCGCTCCGCGGAGCCCGACAGCAGCAGCGCCCGGCCGAGCAGCAGCGCGTCGCTAGTGCGGCCGGCAGCCGCCGAGGGGCCGCCGTCCAGGGCAGCGCCGGATTCCGACCTACCACCATCCACCGGGTCGGCGGACGATCGGCCCGGCGCCGCGCGCATGGCCGCGCAGATCCAGCGAACGCTGGTGGCGGGCGCCGATGCCAGGACCTGCTCGGCCGCGCGCATCAACTCCCGCGCGGCGATCTCATCGGTTCCGAGCAGGGCGCTTTCGAGATGGCGTGCCCGAATCGGCAACGGCGCCTCACGTTTTCGCAAGACCTCGGCGGCACGCCGATGGGTCTCGGCCCGCCAGCCGTGCCCGGCGAGCCGGTAGGCGGCGGTGCGCAGCAGCGGATGACCGAACGCCACCGCGCCACCGCTGACCGTCAGCACTCCACGTCCGGCCAGATCGTCGAGCGCGGCGGTCACCGCCGTGCCCGGCAATTGCGCAGTGGCACAAAGCAACTCCACGTCGGCGTGTACCCCGCACACGGCGGCGGCCTGCGCGACAAGGCGCTCCCGCCGCGGCAACTGCGCCAATTCGGCGCGAATGGTGCGATCGAGCGCGGCGTAATCGTTCGACGATGGTTCCGGATTCTCGCCGCGCACGGCGCGCTCCAACTCGGGCTCGGAAAGCTCGGCCAGCAATAGCAGATACAGCGGATTGCCGTGCGACGCACTCAGCAGGCGGTCGCGGCGCTCCGGCGCGGTATCGGGCAGCAGATCGGCAACATCGGATTCGGTGAACGGCGGCACCCGTAGGTGCAGTGTCTGCGCCCTGGTCGCCCGCAACTGCCGCGCGATCGAGGCCGGGCACTGCCCTTCACGGTAGGACAGCAGCAGCCGCAGGGAGCCGCCGGGACGATTCCTGATCAGGTACTCCAGGATCCGCAGCGACTCCGTATCGGCCCAGTGCACGTCATCGACGACCAACAGGGTTTCAGTGGTGGCGAATCTGCGGCGCAGTTGCCGCCCCAACTCGGTGACATCCCCGTCGGCCAACACCTCGTCGGCCACGTCGGCGTCGATGTCGGACAGGCGCTCGACAATGTCTCCGACCAGATGCAGCGGCTCGGCTTGCTCGTATTCGGTGGCGGTGACCGAAACCACCCGGATGCCGCGCTCGCCGATCTCGCGGGCGAACTCGTCGGCGAGACGCGACTTGCCGATACCGGCCGGTCCCTCCACCAGCAACACCCACGGCGGGTCGGCCTCGCCGCAGGTGCTGCGCAAAGCGCGCAGGTCGTCGCCACGTCCCACGAATGAGCGCTCGAACATGTCCCTCCGCACCTCATGCACCAGCGAATAGGCCGCGAACGACCCGTTGGAGGGTAACGCGCCGCACGGGATCACTCGCAAATCCCGTGGTTTCCCGGATGCTGTATGTCCGTTTCTGCGGTTGGGTGTTCGACGTCGGTAACCCGACCTCTCGAGGTGGCCGATCTGGCTTCGCCGTGTCTGCGGCCAGTAGTGACAGAAAGTTGATTCTAATGAGTTTCGTTGGCACCAAGCTGTTCTCGCGCCTTCCGATGGCGCTCATGGCAGTAGCCGCGCTGAGTGTGGTCGGCTGTTCGGCCGTCGAGGAAGCAGTGGACAAGGGCACCCAGGCCGTCCAGGACGCGGGCAAGTCCGATACCGCCCGCGCGAAGGTCGGTGACTGCATCAATGTCATCTCGGCATCGGTGGTGAACTCCGAGACCGAGCCGGTCGACTGCTCATCGGAAAAAGCCGTGTACAAGGTGGCGCAGGTCTTCGACGAGAAGGCCGACTGCCATGAGGACTACACCTCCTACGAGGAGACCCTCAACGGCGGCACCCGAGCGTTCCTGTGCCTCGCGCCGAATTTCAAGCAGGGCAGCTGCTATAACGACGGCATGATGACCGGCTACAAGTACGTGGATTGCGCCGCGTCCGAAGCGGACTTCCGCGTGACACAGCGTATCGACGGCCAGTCCGACGAGCAGTTGTGCGGCGAGGATGCCGACAAGGTGATCACCCTCACGGACCCTAAGACCACGTTCTGTCTGGGCGATCCGAAGCCCTGAATGTGACGCGACCGGTTCGGCGTCCGTGGTGTCGAACCGGTAGGCGTTGACCGCAGCGTCCAAGCCCTCGGTGCCACCTGGATCGAATATTGCGCGCGCCAGCTAGAACAGCGTCATCGGCTCGGTCGGCAGCGGTTCGGGCAGTGGCTCCAGTTCGGGAACTCGTGCCCGGACCTCATCATGGAAGCGGCGCGCGAGATCCAAGGAGCCCGCGTTATCGGGGGTATGGATGAATACGGTCGGCGATCGGCCCTCGTGCAGCCATTGTGTAACCGTATCCAGCCACGGCCGCCAGCCCTCGATCGTGCGCTCGGCCGCGTCACGGCCGTGGTAGCGAACGATTGGAAACTCCGTAAGGGCACGGGTTCGGCGCGGCAGCCGTGGTTTCTTCGACCGGGCCTCGGCCTCGGCCGAGCTGCTCGACGGTCCGTCGAAAAGTATTGTCGTGTCGAAAGGTATCCACTCGGCACCGACCCGGCCGAGCACGCTGTCCAGTTGCTGCGCGGTTCGCTCATCCTCGAAGAAGGCGGGATGCCTGACTTCGACGCCGGCACGGTATGAGGTCGGCAGCCGGCGCAGAAATCTCGCTAGCGCGCCGAGATCGGCCGGCCCGAAGGAGCCCGGCAGTTGCACCCACAATGCGTGCGTGCGTGGGCCGAGCGGTTCGATGGCGCTCAGAAATGCGCGGAGTTCCGCCTCGCCACCGGCCAGTCGGTACTCATGCGTTATCGGTTTGGGTAGTTTGACGACGAACCGGAATTCGGGTGTGGTCTGCGCGGCCCATGCCTGCACCGTGCTCCGCTGCGGCGTCGCATAGAACGTGGTGTTGCCCTCCACCGCATTGCACCACTCGGCATACGATCGCAGTCGCGCCGCCGCGACGGGTTGCCGATCGCGCCAAGCCGCGTGCGTCCACATCGCACATCCCACGTGAAGCCGCATACCATCGACGCTAACGCACCGACATACGGGCGTGTTCGCCGAGATCGCCGCTTCGGCGACAACGATCCGGCCGTGCTACCGGGCCGCAACGGGCGCGGCGAGTGCGTCGGTCAGCGCCGCGAGCACCCCACCGCATCCGGCATCGACGGTGAGGGTGGCCAATTCGTCGCCCCGGGTTCGGCCGCGATTGATAATCACCACGGGCCGTGCGTGTTTCGCGGCGTGCCGGACGAAACGCAGGCCCGACATGACAGTCAGGGATGATCCGACGACAAGTAGTGCGTCGGCACTGTCGACCAGGTCGAACGCGGCGGCGACACGATCCTTCGGGACGCTCTCACCGAAGTAGACGATGTCCGGCTTGAGCATGCCGCCGCACCGAGCACAATCGACCATGCGGAAACTGCCGGTATCGGCGATTACGGCATCGGCGTCGGGCGCCACCTCAACCCCGCTGGCCCTCGCGTCGGCCGCGAAACCCGGGTTCGCGGCCTCCAACCGTTCGGCAAGCGTCATGCGCGAGATGAGCGTTTCACAGCCCAGACAGCGCACCCGGGCATAAGTGCCGTGTAGATCGATAACCCGCCGGTGACCCGCCTTCGTGTGCAGCAGATCGACGTTCTGAGTGATCAAGCCAGTCACGATGCCCATCGATTCCAGCCGGGCGAGAGCGCGATGCGCCGAGTTGGGACGCGCCCCGTCCATGGCACGCCAGCCGATGTGATTGCGCGCCCAGTACCGCTGCCGGAAGGCTGAATCGCCGACGAACTGCTGGTAGGTCATGGGGTTGCGGGGCGGCGACCCGGGGCCGCGATAGTCGGGGATACCGCTGTCGGTCGAGACACCGGCGCCCGTCAGCACTGCCAGCCGGTGGCCGCGCAGCAGCTCGAGCAGCCGGTTGAGGTCCGCCTCCGGTCGCACGTGTTCCGACATGGAGTTCAGGGTACGTGCGGCAGCGTCAGTGGCCGCGCGAGCGCGCGCTGATCGGACGCTCGCTAGGTTCGATGTATGCAACTCGGTCAACCCAGCCGCACCGCACTCGCCACCGCCTATGCGACTCTTGCTGTTGTGACGCAACCGCTTTCGGGAACCACAGCACGTAGTGGTGAGCAGAAGCACCCGCGACGCGCGACACCCGAGGCGATGCCGACCGCGAGGTGGCCGCACAAATAGCGTGCGGCCACCCTGACATGCGCGGTCGAGCGCACGTGGTGCCGTTAGGCGACCGGTACCTCCACCTGGTTGTCTTCCTCGGCCGGTTTGCGTGAACGCAGCAGGACCAGCCCGAGCAGCGCTGCGGCGATGCTGAAGCCCGAACTGATCCAAGCGCCGGTGGACATAGCGGTGGTGAACGCCGTCTTGGCGGGTTCGATATAGCCGAGTTGGAAGGCGGCACCGATGGATTCGCGTGCGGCCTCGGGCGCGTCATCGGGCATGTTCGAGGTGAACACACCCGCCAGCACACTGCCGAGCAGCGCGATGCTGATTGCCATACCGACCTGCTGCAGGGTGTCGTTCATCGCCGATCCGACACCCGCGTGCTCGAGCGGTATGGCGCTCATGATCGCGGCATAGGCGGCGGGCCCGGCCAGGCCGCCACCGACTCCCATCACCAGCATGCTGATCAGCACCGTGAGATAACCGGTGCCGAGGGCGAGGATGGCGAAGGCGACACCCATGACGAACAGACCGGTGACAATCAGCGTCTTATTGCTGAGCTTTTTCCCCAATGTCGCACCGAGACCATTGAATACGGCCGCGGCGACGGCATACGGCAGCAGCGCGAGACCTGCCTTCATCGGCCCGTAGCCGAGCACGAACTGCAGGTACTGGGTGAGCATGAGCATCAGCGCGCCCATTCCGAACACCATCAGCAACAGCGTGAGCGCGGTGCCGCTGAAGTCACGATTGCGGAACACCGCCAGCGGCAGCATCGGATGTTCGGATCGGCTCTCCCAGAAGGCGAACCCGATGAACGCCGCCACCGCGAGCACGATCATCCCGATATTCCACTCGCGCTCGATGATCACGTAAACCGTCGAACCTAGCGCGGTAATGGACAACAGCACGCCGACGAGGTCGACCGGACGCTGTTCCCCCTTCGATTCGGGCATCAGCACCAGCGCTGCCACGATCGCGATCAGTGCGACCGGGATATTGAGCAGGAACACCGATCCCCACCAATAGTGCTGCAGCAGAAAGCCGCCCAGCGTCGGCCCGAGCACGATACCGACCATCGAGACGGTGGCCCAGGCCGCCATCGCCTTGCGCCGCTCATCCTCGTCGAACGTGGTCATCAGGATGGACAGGGTCGAAGGCATGAGCAGTGCACCGCCGACGCCCATGGCCGCACGGGCGCCGACCACCTGCCATGGTTCGCTGGCCAGGACGGCCAGCAGCGACGCGGCACCGAACACGGCCAGGCCGACAATGAGCATGCGCCGCCTGCCGAATCGGTCCGACAGACTGCCGGAGGTGAGCAATAGTCCGGCGAAGACCAGGACGTAGGCGTCCAGGATCCATTGCACGTCCGACGGGCTCGCGCCGAGCTCCCGGATCAGGGACGGGATGGCGATATTTAGCACGGTGCCGTCGATCATCAGCACCAGCAAGGACAGGCAGAGGACCCCCAGGATCCACCAGCGGCGAGGGTCGCGTACGACGACGTCAGATTTCACTCGCACACCGTACGATAGAATAGAACAGTGTGCGAGGGATTTACAGTAGTCCGATGACCAAGCAGTTCACCTCGGTATGGACGCGTGAGCCGCGCCAGCCCAAAACGACCGGCCTCCGTCTCGAGCAGATCGTCGCCGCCGCGGTCGAATTACTCGACGCCGAGGGTCTGGACGCGTTGAGCATGCGCAAACTCGGCGCCAAACTCGGTGCGGGCGCGACCAGCATCTACTGGTACGTCGCGAATAAGGACGAACTGCTGGAATTGACGCTGGACGAGATCTGGGGCCTTGTCGAGACCCCCGATCCAGCGGAAGCGTCCTGGCGAGAGGTCGTGACGACCTACGGCTACAACCTCCGAGCGACCCTCCTGGCGCACCCGTGGGCGGCAATCCTATCCGGGCAGTTGCCGAGCATGGGACCCAACGCATTCCGGCTGTCGGACCGCCTGCGCCGCACCCTCACCCAGGCGGGCTTCACCGGCGTGGATGTCTACCTTGCCGCCGGCACGGTGACCAGCTATGTACTCGGCCAGGTCGTTCCGGAAATAACCCTGGCAAAGGTCTACAACGACGACGACTACGACATCGACTACCTGATGCAGATGATGGAGCCCTACCGCGACGAATACCCCGAGATGCTCGACGAATACCGCAAGGCGATTCCGGCCGACCTTTCCAGCGGTCGCGCCGTGGCATTCGACTTCGGGCTGCTGTGCGTCATGGACGGTCTCGAGTCGCGACTACGGGCCGGACCGGCACAGCATCCGAGTCCACCCAGCACCCAGCCGTCGAGGCAGGTACGGCGCGAGGCGTCGGGCGCGTAAGCACCGCCTCCGGCGGGCCCCGGAATAGAACGGCGACTCCACCCGTTCCATTGGTTGCCACATCCACCAAATGGATGTCAGACTTGGCCACAGGAGGTGTCGTGCAGTTCGGAATCTTCACGGTCGGGGACGTGACCACCGATCCGACCAACGGTCGGACTCCGACCGAACACGAGCGCATCAAGGCGATGGTGACGATCGCGCGCAAGGCCGAAGAGGTCGGCCTCGATGTCTTCGCCACCGGTGAGCATCACAATCCACCGTTCGTACCGTCGTCCCCTACGACAATGCTCGGCTATATCGCCGCACAGACCGAGCGGTTGCTGCTGTCGACCTCGACGACCCTGATCACCACCAATGATCCGGTGAAGATCGCCGAGGACTTCGCGATGCTGCAACATCTGGCCGACGGCCGGGTCGATCTGATGCTCGGACGCGGCAATACCGCTCCCGTCTACCCCTGGTTCGGCAAGGACATTCGCGACGGCATCCCGCTGGCTATCGAGAATTACCATCTGCTGCACCGACTCTGGCGCGAAGACGTGGTCGACTGGGAGGGCAAATTCCGTACGCCGCTGCAATCGTTCACCTCGACGCCGCGCCCCCTCGACGATGTTGCGCCGTTCGTCTGGCACGGCTCGATCCGCAGCCCCGAAATCGCCGAGCAGGCAGCCTTCTACGGCGACGGCTTCTTCGCCAACCACATCTTCTGGCCGACCGAACACTTCCAGCAGCTGGTCGAGCTGTATAGGCGCCGCTTCGAGCACTACGGTCACGGTAGCGCCGACCAGGCGATCGTCGGCCTGGGCGGACAGCTGTTCATACGCAAGAACTCCCAGGACGCGGTGCGCGAGTTCCGCCCCTACTTCGACAACGCACCGGTCTACGGGCACGGCCCGTCACTCGAGGACTTCACCGACCAGACGCCGCTGAGCGTCGGCAGCCCGCAGCAAGTCATCGACAAGACCCTGACCTTCCGCGAATCTTTCGGCGACTATCAGCGACAACTGTTCCTGCTCGACCACGCGGGCCTGCCGTTGACGACGGTGCTCGAGCAGCTGGATCTACTCGGCGAGGAGGTAATCCCGGTACTGCGTAAGGAGTTCGACGCACTGCGCCCGGCGCATGTTCCCGACGGACCCACGCACGCGGCGCTCGTCGCGGCCCACGATTCGGAAGCATCAACAACCCCTTCATCAACAACCCTTTGAGGAGACGCCAATGTCCGCCAGCACCGCCAACGCATTGACCGCAGGTACCTGGGCCATCGATCCGGCTCACTCCACCCTCGGCTTTTCCGTGCGCCACCTCATGGTGAGCAAAGTTCGCGGACGGTTCGCCGACTTCTCCGGCAAACTCGTCATCAATGCGGACGGCACCGCACAGGCCGAGGTGGAAATCCGGGTCGACTCGGTAACCACCGACAACGAGCAGCGCGACAACCATCTGCGCACCGCGGATTTCTTCCACGCCGAAGAGTTCCCCGTCGCCACCTTCAAGTCCACCGGATTCCGGGTGAACGGCGAAGACTTCGTCGTCGACGGCGACTTCACCATCCGCGGCACCACCAAGCCGGTCTCGCTGGATGTCGAGTTCCTCGGCGCCAACCCTGGCATGGGCCAGGGCCCGGTCGCCGGTTTCGAAGCCAAAACCGTCATCAACCGCCGAGACTTCGGCATCACCATCGATATGCCCCTGCCCGACGGCGGCGCCGTAATCGGCGACAAGATCACCCTCACCCTCGAAATCGAGGTCGGTCTGCAAGGCTGACTCAGCCCACCGACGACCGCTCGGGCCAGCCACCGGCCGCCGTCCCAGGAGTCGGCGTGGATGCGGTAGCCGGTGGTCGTCCGGCGGGTCCGCGCGCCGTTTTTCGCTGGAGGCGGCGGGCTCCCCGGAGAGCCCGCTGGTTCTACTTCGACCTCATGTAAGCCCGCAGTCGCTCCTCGCGGCTTGTCAGGCAACAGCTCGCACAGCGCACCGCCTCTGCACTTGTGTAGTACAGACAGCAGGTGTTGCGCAGATAGACCAGCCGCTCCTGGCCGTCCGGCGCCTGTCGGAGCCGTACCACCTCGCCCAGCGTCGCGAGTCCTCCGGGGGCGATGTCGGCGAACTGCCGCCAGCGGGCGGCCAGCAGATCCGCCTGTGCGCCGTACGCGCACAGCGCCGTGGCGCAGCCATGGGCGATACCGCCGCGCAACTGCCTGGCCCCGGCGCGGGTATGGCGGTGCAGCGCATCGGCGATGGGCAGCAGATGTTCGTCGAGCACGGCGCGGTGCAGCAGCCGTACGGGGTCCTCCCCGGCCCGGGGCACCAGCAGCCGGGCTCTGCGCACCCTGACTCCGCCGATCCCGTGCGTGGCGGGGCGCACCAGGACATTACCGGACCGCATGTCAGGGACCTCGTCGTACAGCGCCCAGTGGAGCATGGCGGCAGCGGTGACCCAGCCCGCGTACACCGCCATCAGGGTCAGCGCGGTCGCATGGCCGGTGCGGTGGCCGCTGCCTGCGCGCTCACTCTCCAGCAGCCTGGACAGCTCCGCGCCCGCCGAGTCGGCCAGTCGTTCGGCTGCCAGCCACGGTCCTGCTTCGCCTGCGGACGGTTCGCCCTCGGTGACCTGCCAGCGTGGCCCGTGCGGCAGGGGCGTCCAGGCAGGGGACGTGTTATCGCTCACGGCAGCGGGAGGTAGACGACGTTGGGAGAGCCGGTGACCGGGTGGGCGCCGATCCGGGACCGCACCCCGTAGACCTCGGCCAGCAGTTCTTCCGTCAGTACCGCGTGCGGGGAGCCGGACGCCACCACCCGTCCAGCGCTGAGGACGAACAGCCGATCGCAGTAAGAAGCGGCCAGGTTGAGGTCGTGCAACACCAGCAGATTGGTGGTGCCCAGTGTCCTCACCAGGCCGAGGATCTCCAACTGGTAGCGGATGTCCAGATGGTTCGTGGGTTCGTCGAGCGCCAGCAGCCCCGGTTCCTGGACCAGGGCACGGGCGATCAGGGCCCGTTGCCGTTCACCGCCGGACAGTTCTTCGAACCGCCGGTCCGCCAGGGGCGCCGCGCCGACGCGCTGGAGCGACTGGTCGATGCGGCGGGCGTCGTCGGCGTCGTCCTGCTCCCAGAACCGTTTGTGCGGGCTTCGGCCCATCGCCACGACCTGGCGCACGGTCAGGCCGAAGGTGCCGGGGCTGTCCTGCGGTACGACGGCGACGCGGCGGGCCCGTTCCTTCACACCGAGGGCCGCGGTGTCCGCTCCGTCCAGTAGGACCCGACCCGCTGCGGGGCGCAGCGCGCCGTATACACAGCGGAGAAAGGTGGTCTTGCCGCTGCCGTTCGGCCCGACCAGGCCGACCGTCTCGCCGGGGGCGGCCTCCAGCGAGACCCCGTCGAGCAGGGTACGGCCGGCCACCTCGTAGCTGATCCCGTCGGCGGCGAGCGCCGTCGGGGACGGTGCCTGGCTCATCCGGTGATCCCTTCGGTACGGCTGGAGCGGCGCAGCAGCCAGAGGAAGAAGGGGCCGCCCACCAGGGCAGTGATCACCCCGGCGGGAATCTCTTCCGGGACTGCCACGGTCCGCGCCAGCAGATCGGCCAGCAGCAGGAAGACGGCCCCGCCGAGCGCGGTCACCGGCAGCAGTCTGCGGTGGGACGCGCCGACGACCAGCCTGGCGGCGTGCGGAATCATCAGGCCGATGAAGCCGATCGCCCCGCTGTAGGCGACCAGCACGCCGATGATCAGTGACACCAGCACGAAGACTCCTCCCCGGAAGCGCCCGGGGTCCAGGCCGAGGCTGCGGGCCCCTTCCTCTCCGGTCAGCAGCAGATCCAGCGGACGGGCCAGGCTGATCAGGAGCACGATCCCGATGCCCAGTACCACGGCGGGCAGCGCCAGTTGGTCCCAGCGGGCGCCGCCCAGGCCGCCCAGGGTCCAGAACAGGATCGCCCGCACATGTTCGGCCCGGGAAGACAGCACCAGGATCAGGCTGGTGAACGCGGACAGCACGTACTGGATCGCCACACCGGCCAGAATCAGTCGGCCCGTTGTCATAGTGCCACCGCGCCGGGCCATCGCGTAGACGGCGACCAGCGCGGCCATGGACCCGGCGAACGCGGCAATGGGCAACGCCACGTCGGTGGCCGCCCCGGCGCCGACCCCCAGCACGACGACGACGGCGGCACCCGCTGATGCCCCGGACGAGGCGCCCAGCAGGAACGGATCAGCCAACGGGTTACGCACCAGTGCCTGGAGCACCGTGCCCGACAGGGCCAGCCCGGCGCCGACAACGCCCCCGAGCAGCACCCTGGGCAGTCGTACCTCCCACACGATCGTCGGGTACGCACCGGTGCGTTCACCGCCCAGGACCGTACTCAATACATCGACCGGCGGAATCCGTACCGGGCCGAGCACCAGGCCTGCCACCGCCGCCGCGAGCAGCAGCACCGTGAGGACGCCGATCACGACGGGGGTCGAGCGGAGGATGGACTTCGGGCCGGGGCTGGCGGACTCCGCGCTCACGGAGTGCCGGGGTGCAGCTGCCTGGCCAGGTCCTGCACGGCGTCGGCGACCCGGACACCGAGCACGGCCGAGGACAGCGGGAGTACCGCGAACTTCTTGTTCTTGATCGCTGGCACGTCCGCGAGTGCCGGATCGTTCAGCAGCCGGTTCTTCTTGGCCTCCACCGTGGTGCCTCCGTAGTCGTAGATCACGACCACCTCGGGCTTGCGCTTGATGACCTGCTCCCAGGACACGTGGCCGAAGGTGGCGTCGAGGTCCGTGAAGACGTTCCTGCCCCCGGCGAGCCGGACGATCTCGTTGCCGATGCCGTTGCCGCCCGCTGTGAACGCGGAGCTGTCGCCGGAGTCGTACACGAACACCGAGGGAAGTGCGGAGCCCTCGAGCTCTGCCTCGACCGTCGCGATCTTCTGTCGCTCCTCGTCTATCAGCTTCTCGCCCCGCTCCGGTACGCCAAAGGTTCGGGCGACCTGGGTGATCTCGGTGGCGAGCTGTTCGATCCCGACGTTGCCCTTGGTGCAGTTCTCGATGTTCAGCCGGGTGTTGATGCCGTCCTTCTGGAGCCCCGCCCGGTCCTGGCCCTTGGCCTTGTCAAAGGCGCTGTTGTACCCGCCGTATACGAAGTCGGGATTGGCACCGAGCAGCACCTCCTTGGAGGGGTACTCCTTCGCGAGCACTTTGGTCTCGGCGTATGCGGACCGGTACTTCGGCAGGATGCTGTCGTCCAGGTAGGCCGTCCCGGCCAGCCGGTCCTGGAGCCCGAGTGCCAGCATGACCTCGGTGGCGTGCTGGTTCATGGTGACGGCCCGCTTCGGCGGGGCGTCGAAGGTCGTCCTCGTACCGCAGTTGGTGACCGTGTAGGGGAAACCGTCGGCGGCCGGTGCGGCCTCTGCCTCGTCCTCGCCGTCTGTGCCGGAGCCGCAGCCGGTGAGCGGCAGCAGGAGCAGCGGTATGAGCGCGAGTAGTACATGGCGGATGTGGGGCATGGCCGAGCCTTTCCGGGGGATGTCCTCGTCCCCTGGGTTGCATGAGAAGGCGGCGCGGCAGTGTCTGGCTTCCGGGCTGCTGCAGCCCGGTCACAGTGGCGGGACCGTACCGGATTCACACCGGTTTCCTGACGCGTCGCCCGAGTCTTCGGTGGCCATTCTTTCAGACCGCGCATTCCGGGCAGGGCCTGGCCCTTGCGCTGGTGGCCCTGGTCAGCCCCGGACGCCGATGTCCGCGACGAAGGCCGCCACACAGGTCCTTCCCGAGAACACCTCGAGGACGGGAGCGGTCGTCGCGCCCGGCGGGTTCGTGTCCGATTCTTGCCAGCTGTCCGTGCGCGCGGTATCACTGGAGCGACTGGATGTGGCAACCATGGGTACGGCGGGCGGACCGCTGGTGGGCAGTGTCGACGACGACTCGAGTCGAGAGAATGAGGCGGCAAGGAATGATGCGGGCTGAAGGCTGCCTCGATGATTGACAACAGACGATGATTGACAACAGATAATGGACGACGACACCACTCCGCTGCGGCGAATCGACGGCCGTCATCCCGAGCGCCGACGCAGGTCCGATCGTTCACCACATGATGCCGATCGTGCACCGCGTGACTCCGACAGTGCGCCGCGAGCTCGGCACCGACGGGCGGCGGCTCCCTCGCCGAAACAATGGCGCGAGCCGACCACCACTCGGCGCCGCACCGACCCGTCACCGAAACGTCGTGCCGCGCGGCTGGCAACCCGGCTGGTGGTCGCCACGACCGCGATCGCCGTGCTGACCGGAACCGGCTTCGCCTGGTCGGCCAAGAGCGACTTCGATCATGGCTTCACCCGCACCGACGCGATCGGTGCCGACGCGCCACACTCGCTCGGCGGCGATATGAATATCCTGCTGATCGGCCTGGACAGCCGCAAAGATCAGGACGGCAACGACCTGCCGAAGGCAATCCTCGACCAATTGCACGCGGGTGACGGCGAAGAGGGCGGGTACAACGCGAATTCGCTGATCCTGCTGCATATTCCGGCGGATATGCAGAAGATCGTCGCGTTCTCCGTTCCGCGCGACGACTATGTCGCGGTATCCGGCATACCCGGCTACGACCACGCCAAGATCAAGGAGTCCTACGGGCTGAAGAAGGCCGCCACACAAGCCAAGCTGATAAGCAACGGGGAAACAGACCAGGTCACACTCGAACATCAGGGCCGCGAAGCCGGCCGAGCCTCGATCGTGCAGACCGTCCGCAATCTGGTGGGTGTGCCGATCGACCGCTTCGCCGAAATCTCGCTCGCCGGTTTCTACGACCTCGCGACCGCGCTCGGCGGTGTCGATGTCTGTCTCAATCACGCGGTCGACGACAGCTACTACTCAGGCGCGTCCTTCCCGGCCGGACCGCAACACCTCGACGGCTCCGACGCGTTGGCCTTCGTACGGCAACGACACGGCCTGGAGAACGGCGACCTCGATCGCACCCATCGGCAGCAGGCATTTCTTACCTCGGTCGCCAAATCACTCAAGGACACCGGCACGCTGACCAACATCGGCAAGCTCTCGCAGTTGATGGATGTGGCACACCGCGACGTGGTGCTGTCGGATAACTGGAACCTGCTCGACTTCGCCCGCAACCTCGGTTCGGCGGGCGCGATGTCGGTGGAGTTCCGGACCCTGCCGGTGCTGCGCTACGACAATGTCGACGGACAGGACGTCAATATCGTCGATCCGGCGGCCATCAAGAAGGAGGTCCGGGCGGCCTTCGGCTTCGAGGCATCCCAGCCCGCCTCGGTCCACATCCCGACCAGCACGGTCGACGTCCACAATGCGGGCGGTCAGACGGGTCAGGCCGCCAAGCTCTCCGCCGCGCTCGCCACCCGCGGTTACCGTCCCGGCGCGGTCGGCAACGGCACCTACGCCGATGGCTCCGCGTCCACCGTCAGTTACGGGCCGGGTGCCGACGCCGACGCCGCCCAACTGGCCGAGGCGCTCGGGCTCACCGCTACCGCGTCGAGCGCGACCCAGCCGGGGCACATCACTGTCGTGATCGGCGGCGACTTCACCATGCCCACCGAACTGTCCCCCACCTCGACATCGACATCGCCGACAACCGCACCGGATATGCCGGTCCCCGACTCGGGCAAACCGGTCGCCACCACCATCGGCAGCACCGTGCCCTGTGTGAACTAGATCATTTACGCGGGTCAGGCGTTGACGGTTAAGGCAGTGCCATACGGCCGGTAAACTATCCGACGGGACATCACGAGTTTGCGCGCCGCTGGGAACGCACGGCGAAACATAGGAGATCCATGTCGAGTCGCCGCTTCCGGTCGAGCATTGCCGCGGGTTGTGCGCTTGTGACGGTTTTGGTCGTCGCAGCCTGCTCTTCGTCGACGCCGAAACCGGCGGCCGGGTCCGCCGGACCGGCGACGCCCGCGATTTCCATCAGCCCCGGAGCGGGGAACAATGTCGATCCGCTCGGTCCGGTGAACGTGACCGCGAACGACGGGATCCTGACCTCGGTGAGCATGACCAACGAGCAGGGCAAGTCGGTCGAGGGCATCCTGACCCCGGATAAGACGGCATGGAAACCGGCCGAATCGCTCGGATACGGGCACACCTACACGGTGTCCGCCGATGGCCTCACCGTCACCGGCCGCACCGGCCCGACGACCGCGACCTTCTCCACGTTGACCCCGCCCAACCAGACGAAGGCATATTTCACGACCACCGCGGGCAACTCGCTGACCGACGGCGGCACCTTCGGCGTCGGCACTGTCATCGTCGCCCACTTCGATGAGGACATTCCCGATCAGGCCGCCGCCGAGAAGCGGCTGGTCGTAACGACCAACCCGCCCGTCGAGGGCTCGTGGTACTGGCTCGACGACCGCAATGCGCATTGGCGTCCGCAGCAATACTTCGCGCCGGGCACCAAGGTGAGCGTCGCGGCCAATATCTTCGGCGCCGAGCTGGGCGAGGGCCTGTTCGGTCAGGAGGACAGCAAGACTTCCTTCACCATCGGCCCCTCGCACGTGTCGATAGCCGATGACAACACCAAGCAGGTGCAGGTCTTCGAGAACGGCAACCTGATCCGCACCATGCCGACCTCGATGGGCATGGGAGGCAGCGAGTCCGTCGCGGGTAAGACCATTTCCTTCTGGACCCAGCCCGGCATCTACACGGTCATGGACAAGGCCAACCCGGTGATCATGGACTCCTCGACCTTCGGCCTGCCGGTCAACTCTCGCCTGGGCTACAAGGAAACCATCAACTGGGCGACCAAGATCAGCACCGACGGCATCTACCTGCACGAACTGGCCTCGAGTGTGTGGGCCCAGGGCAATACGAACACCTCACACGGCTGTCTCAACCTCAGCCCGGCGAATGCCCAGTGGTTCTTCAACTTCGCCGTCCCAGGCGATGTGGTCGAGGTCCGCAATACCGGCGGCGCCCCGCTCGATGTCTGGCAGAACGGTGACTGGGGTCTGCCGTGGGATCAGTGGCTCGAGGGCAGCGCGCTGAGCTGAGCTGTCGGCGACCTGCCCCAGAGGTTCCAGTAAGCGACATGCGCCCGCGTGGTTACCTTCAGAACAGTCGCAATGCGCTCAACCGCCATCCCTTCACCCGAGTGTGAACGATGTGGGCGGCCACGGCGAAATGCCGGTCGGCACGGACATACGAGGCGCATACCTCGGCGTTCGACGCGTCGGTCGCGACCACGTGGACGCGCGCCAGCGTTGCCGCGCCTATTTTGCGTCCCGGCGCAAGATCGGCTCGGACGAGCGTGCGGACCCGAGAAACCACCGTGGGCTCGGCGAGAGCGGCGAGATGGGTGACCGGACGACGATGGTCGAATATCTCGAGTGCCAGTCGCAGCGCCCGTTCGGCGAATTGCTGTGCGGCCGAATCCGCTGCGGTGTGCCGATCGGCCGGCGGCCTTGTCGTGCCGGTCCGACCGGTGCGGCAGATCCGTGACGCGGGCGGCTCGGATTCGGGTTGTCCCCGGTGCCGTGTCGGGTGACAGGGCCGCAATGGCGGCTCAGTCCTCGGCGCCCGCGACAAACCAACGCGATGTCTGTCCATCAACCAACCCCCTCACCCCTGACCGCGACCCCCGCGATCGAATCGCGCAAGCATGACACGAATCTCGGCTCCAGTAAAGACGCAGGTCAACCAACCCAAGCGTCCGCTCTGGCCGATGGGCTCACACCGTCTCGAGTACACCCTCGAATGCCGCTTCGGCGGCGCCTAGCAGTTTCAAATCGGCACCGAGCGAGGACTTTTCGACCCGGACCCCGCCGAATGCCCGACTTACCATGCTCCGTCGGCGCACCTCATCCGCGGCCCGTACGACCACGGCATCGGGAAGGGCGGTCAGCAGGTCACCGAGCACGACGAGCTCGGGCCCGAGAATATTGACCACATTCACCAAACCGACTGCGAGCCAATCGATATACTCGCCGAGCCGATCGATCGCATTCGAATTTCTTTCCAGCTCCCGCAATTCCGCGACGATCGCACCGCGCGGGCTGTCGGCGGCGAGGCCGAGTGCGCGAGTCAGTGCCGCCTCGCCGATCTCGGTCTCCCAACAACCCTCGTTACCGCAGTGGCATTTTCGCCCGCCCGGCCGGATGGTCATGTGCCCGATCTCGCCGAGATATCCCGCCGCGCCACGCAGCAGCGCGCCCTGGGCGATCAGTCCCCCGCCGACTCCGATATCCGCGGAAACGAACACCGCGTCCGATACTCCCCGGCCGACGCCGCGCAGATGTTCGGCCAACGCACCGAACTCCGCGTCGTTGCCGACGACCACGGGAATCCCCAGTAGCGTGCGCATCCGCTCGCCGAGTGCGACGTCGCGCCACCCGAGATTGGTGGCGTCGTGCACATGTCCGTCGGATCGTCGGACCACCCCCGGCACCGAGACTCCGGCGGCGGCCGGTCGCAATCCGAGGTCTCCGGCGAGTAGTGCCGCGGATTCCGCGACGTGGGTGAGGACCTCGTCGGCGTGGCGCTGCCTACCGCGTAGATTCCAGCTGTCACGTCCGAGGATCTGTCCGCCGAGTCCGGTCAACGCGATCCCGACATGCTCGACCTGCACGTCCACCGCCAGCACCACCACCGCCTGCGCCTGCGGCAGCACCAGCAGCGACGGCCTGCCCGCACCGCGCGCGAGGCGCGGCACCCGCTCCTCGACCACCCCGGTCGCGGCCAGCCCGTCCACCAACATTTTTATGGTGGAGCGGTTGAGGCCGAGCTCGGTCGCCAATGTGGCTCTGGTCGCCGGACCACCCGCGTGCAATCGGCGCAGCAGGCTCGCCCGGTTGAATCGACGCAATTCGTCCGGGCGGGCGACTGCTGGGCTGGTCATGCCCTCAGGGATACCATCACCCGCGCTCAGCCCGCCGCCGCGGCCGCTCGACGGCGGGTCAGCGCATCCACCGTGGCCGCCAGCAACAGCACCAAACCGGTGACTATGGCGACGACCGCGGCGGGTTGTTCGAGCAATCCGAGTCCGTTGGCGACGACGGCAAGCACGGTGCCGCCGATGACCGCGTCCGCGACCCGGCCCTTACCGCCGAACAGCGAGGTGCCACCGATTACCGCCGCACCGACGGCGAACAGCAGCGTATTGAGCCCACCCGCCTGTGGATCGACGGAGCCGACCTTCGAGGAGTAGACGATAGCGCCGACGGCGGCACACGAGGAGCACACCACGAAAACGCTCGCCCGAATCCGGGTGACGTTGATGCCGGCGCGCCGGGCGGCCTCGCGATTACCGCCGACCGCGTAGATGTGTCTGCCGTAGCTGGTGCGATTGAGCACGTAGGTTCCGAAGACGAGCAGCACCAGCACGATAGGCACAACATAAGGGACGCCGCGTATTTCGATCGCGTCATTGCGCGACCTGTTCACGGTGAGCAACGCGGTCGCGACGGCGGCCAGCACCATGAGCACCGAAACCTTCACCACCACAAGCGGTGTCGGCTGCGCGACCAGACCTCGCCGCAGTCGCAGCACGTGCCTTCCGATCGTGAGCGCCGCGTATCCCCCGGCCCCGACGACGAAAAGCACCCAGCTGCCCACCGTCGACAGATTCCCGTTGGCCACTCGGTCGAGCACCCTCGAGGAACTGATCCCGAGCACTCCGCCCTCACCGATGAGCTGCAGAATGACGCCCTGCCAAGCCAGGAACAGGGCCAGCGTCACCACGAACGACGGCATGCCGATTTTGGCGATGAGGAACCCGGTGATGCAGCCGATCGCGGTGCCGACACACACCGCGAGCAGCATCTCGATCCACGGATTCGCCTCCAGCCCAGACACTGTCAGCGCCAGCCCGAGCAGCGACATCGCGACACCGGGCCAGATCCGCAGTAATCCGGCGAGCACAGCGGCCAATACCAGCATCGCGACGAAGACGATGAACACCGTGGAACCCATGCCCGCGAGGAGGTTTCCGTTCTCGACGTAGTGTAGGGCCAGCACCGCGCCCGCGACGCCGGACGCCGTGCCCGCCGACAGGTCGATCTCCCCGATCAGCAGCACGAAAACGATGCCGATCGCGATGATTGTCTGCCCGGCCCCCTGCGCCAGCAGATTCGCGATGTTGTTGAGCGAGAAGAACACATCCGACAGCGACGAGAACATGACGACCAGCGCCACCAGACCCAACAGCGCTGGTAGCGAGCCGATATCGCCCCCTCGCAGCCGAGCGAGATACTCGCGTGCCGCATCCGCGGTGGATTGGGTTGTGGTGTCGATCCCGAAATCGGCGACCGCCGTCGGCACCGGGGCGGCCGAAATATTGGTCATCGCAACGTCTTTCTCGTTCACGGCCTTATTACTCACAGCACGGCCGATTCCGGTCGCGCCAGCCCGAGATCGCCGCTGCGGCCCGCGGTGATCAGCTCGACGACCTGACTGTGGGTGACGTCCTTGGTGTGCACCTCAGCCGCCATCCGCCCGAGATACAACACCGAAATCCGGTCGGCGACCTCGAAGACGTCGGCCATATTGTGGCTGATCAGCACCACGCCGAGGCCCTGCTCGGCCAGGCGCCGGACCAGATCGAGCACCTGCCTGGTCTGCGCGACGCCCAACGCGGCGGTCGGCTCGTCGAGCAGCACCAGATTGCTGTTCCACAGCACGGATTTCGCGATGGCCACCGTCTGCCGTTGCCCGCCCGACAAAGCCGAAACCGGGGTGCGCACCGACTTCACGGTGCGCACCGACAGCGAGGCCAGGGTTTGCCGCGCCGCCTCCTCCATGCTTGCCTCATCGAGCAGCCACGGGCGTCCACGTTCCCGGCCGAGGAACATGTTCTGCACGATGTCGAGATTGTCGGCCAGCGCGAGATCCTGATACACCACCTCGATACCGAGCTCGGCCGCGTCCTTCGGACCACGAATATGCACCGGCGCACCCCGGTAATTCACCGTCCCGGAATCGAAACCATGAATGCCCGCAATGCATTTCACCAGCGTGGACTTTCCGGCGCCGTTGTCACCGACGAGTGCGGTGACCTCCCCGGCAGGCGCGGTGAAGTTCACATCGTGCAGGACATGCACCGGCCCGAAACTCTTATTGAGACCGGTGATCTGAAGTAGCGGCTCACTCATATTCGGCGCGCCTTCAGGAGATGCCGAGTTCGGTGCAGGCCGCGGCCAGGTCGCCGCCACAGATCTCGCGCGCGGGCACGTACCCCTCGGCGACGACCCGCTTGACGTCGAACCTGGTCACCGAATACGGCTCCAGCAGAACGGATTTGACCTCGCGATTGCCCTTCGAGTCCTGACTCGTACCGGTAGCGAGCGCGTCCGCCGCCGCCTTGTCGCCATTGGCCAGCGCCACAGCGAGTTTGGTCACCGCTTCGGCTTCCTGCTGAATCGGCTTGAATACCGTCATGTACTGATCGCCACGCAGAATCGCCTTCAATCCCTCTGCGGTCGCGTCCTGACCGGTGACCGGAACCTTGCCGTTGAGCCCGTTCTTCTTCAGCACGGTGATCACCGCGCCCGCGAGTCCGTCATTCGCGGCGACCACGCCATCGACCTTGCCCGCGTTCGTGGTGAGGATCTGCTCGAAGGTGGTGCCGCCCTTCTGGTTGTTCCACCCCTCGATCGGCTGGCTCTGCACCAACTTCAGCGCGCCCGAGTCATACAGGGGCTGTAGCACTTTGCGCTGTCCGTCGTGGAATAGCGTGGCGTTGTTATCGGTCGGCGCTCCCTCGATCTCGACCACCTGCCCGCCCTGCTTGTCCTTCAGCGCGTCCGCGACCCCTTGGCCCTGCAACTGGCCGACCCGAACGTTGTCGAACGAGACGTAGTAGTCGGAGGACCCACCGAGGTTGAGCCGGTCGTAGTCGATGGTCGGAATGCCCGCCTTCTTCGCCTTGGCCGCCACCGCCCCGCCGACCTCGCTGTTGATGGCCGCGATGATCAGCACCTTCACGTTCTTGGCGATCATCCCGTCCGCCAAGGTCGTGAACTTCTGCACCTCGCCCTGCGCATTCTGCACGTCGGCATCGAAACCAGCTGCTCCCAATGCCTTTTCGAGCATCGGCTTGTCGAAGCCCTCCCACCGCGCCGAGGTTGCGGTCTCCGGCAGGATCACCCCGATTGTCCCGTTCTTCCCACCGCCGCCGCTGCCCGCACTCCCGCCGTCGTCACGCGAGGAGTTCGCCCCACACGCGCTCAGCGCGAGCACCCCCACCAAACCGACTGCCATTCCTGCGTGACGGATCCCGATCCGCACCCGTCCGTGCCCGATATTTCCCGGCGAGTGCTGGCTTTTCGTCCACATCTGGAGGAACCTTCCTGGAACAACCGACGACCTTGTCGGAAGACTCCGGCACCGCGTCGCGCTAATATGTTGTGGGCAACAACATATGCCGATGCGCGACACCAGGGGCGGAGTAGACGTCACAATTCGACAACATCGATCCGACCGCGGCCGTCGAGCCGATTGCGCCGACATGCGCGCCCCCGGGCGGAAACCCAGCCCGCACTATGGCTCCCGACCCAGCCCCGGCAGCGGGCGCAACTCTTGGGTAGCGCTAATGTGCGGCGATCGGTTGAAACGGATACCTCGGTCGGACCGACAAGCCGGCGAGGGTTCGTTGGTCCCCAATGTCGAAACATCGAGGAGCGTGCATGAACAAGATCATCAAGAAGTTCGCCGGCGTGTTGGCAGCAGTGGGCGTGGTGCCGGTTCTAATGGCCGGTACCGCACACGCCGACGACGGCGACACCGTGCATTTCAGCAACGGCCTCATGCAGTGCTCGATCGACGGCGGCGGCAATATCGGCTGTGATCTGACCGATTCGATGAAGATCAGCTACACATTCATGCCGTTCCTCTTCCCGGTGCGCGATATCGCGATCGACCAGCAGTGGCTGCCCGCGCACCCCACTTTCTCCTCGGGCATGCCACACATGCTGCCGGGCGGAAACCCCGCTTTGTCCGACGTCAAGACCGGCACGGGGACGTGGGGATCGATCCTCGAGCACGCCGGAGCCAAGTGCGAATCCGGCTTCCACGGCAGCTTCACCTGTGAGTCCAAGGGCCACAGCTTCTCGGTCTACAGCGGAATCATCTCCGCCACCTGATCCGAACCGAGCAGCCGAACCCGCAGCCGCCCCGGTCGCACTACCGCGACCGGGGCAGCTGTCATTGCCGGGCCGGGTCCTCAGGCGCAGCGTCGAGTTCGGTGTTCGGCGACGTGCACGCGATTCGAGCAGCGCGTCGAGCAGAAGCGGCGCCTGCCATTGCGGGAGGTATCCACGAAGACGAGGCCGCAGCCATCCCGGGCGCAGCGGCCGATTCGATTCGGGTCCTCACAGAACAGTTGTGCCAGGCCCGCCGCGGTGTATGCCTTGACTCGTTCATCGAGCGGGGCGGTCTCCCGTGCGTAGTGTAGGTGCGGCTGCCTGCCGTCGTGGGTGGAGATGTAGGGCTGGCTCGTTGTCGCGGCCAGTAGGTCGTTGAGCAGTTCCACACTGGGGGCGGTGAAGACTTGGCCGAGCCGGATGATCCAGCGCCGCAATTCGGCCGTTTGCTCGGCATCGGGGCTGTTGAGCGGCTGGTAGCCGGACGCGTCGAGCAATGCGAGCAGATCCTGATCGGGGCCCGCGTTCACCAGTCTGGCCGCGAGTTCGGCGGCCGCGCCTCCGTAAGGGTTGAAATGCACTAACCCATTACATCAGGCTGGAGACATGATCGCCACCTGCCCGTCCTGCTCCTGGCCCTCGCCCACTCTCGTGTCGTCGCACGGCTCCGTTCACTACCTGCGCTGCGTGTGCGGTCAATGGTTGGTCAGCGAGCTCGGATCCGTGATCGCTACCGCCGGATCGAGCACGCTGACCGAATCGATTGAACTGGAACACGGTGTGCCGGTCGCACTTCCGAAGCACTGACGCAACACGCTCACTCCCGGTCGGGCGGTATCGGATGCTCTCGCGACGACCGGGCTCCCCCGGCCGCCTTGTTCCGGTACATCGCGGTGTCCACAGCCTGCATCAGCTCGTCCACCTCGGTCGGCCGGTCCTCGACCAGGACGGTGCCGATGCTCGCGCCGACCACGACCGGCTGTCCGGCAACCTCGATCGGCGCGTCCAGCGCCTGCAGCAAGAGATCGGTGATCGTCACCAATTTCTCTGTACCTGAACACTTCTCGACGAGGACGATGAATTCGTCGCCACCGATACGCGCGACAAGTCCGCCGACCGCCGCCACCGAAGACTCCAGACGCTGGGCCACATCGCGCAGCACCCGGTCGCCGACGGTGTGCCCCCAGACATCGTTGACCTCCTTGAATCCGTCCAGGTCCAGATAGCAAACACCCACGGGCGGAACGGCATTGGCGAGTTTGTCGAAGAACAGCACCCGGTTCGGTAACCCGGTGAGGCTGTCGTGGTTCGCGTCGTACCACAGCCGATCGGCGAGCTTCTTTCGTTCGGTCACATCGACCGCGACGCCGATCAGGAACTGGACCCGCCCGTCGCTGTCGCGCACCGCCGACATCGACAGATCGATATTGGTGACCGTGCCGTCTCCGCGCACGTTGTCGGTCTCGATCCGGAATCGGTCGGAATCGCCGCTGATCAGTCGCTGTAGCTCGGTGTACGCGGCACCAGTATTCGCCGGACCGAGCAACTCGGCGACCGACCGACCGACCATGGTGTCGGCGTCGAGGCCGAGCATGTCGGCCATCGCGGCATTCACGTCGAGCACCTTGCCCGTGGTATCAACGGTTCCGATACCAACCGAAGCGCCCGCGAAGACCGCCTCGAACCTCGCCTCCGACAACTGCCTGCGTATCTCGGCATCGTGCGCCGCGGCCAGCGCGGCGGCCAGCGTGGTTTCGTGTTCACCGAGCGCGGCGTTGCGCAAGGCCGCGGTGAAGCCCGCGGCGAACTCGGCGGCGATAGCGACGGTGCGATCGCGCACCTGCTCGTGCTCCGGCGCACCAACGGGGCCGAGTTCGTCGGCCAGGTCATAGCAGATCCATCGGATCGAGCGGCTGACGGCCGCCGCGCCTCGGTAATTGGCGGCGACCAGCGCTGCGGCGGCATCGTAAGCGACAGCGACATCGAGCGTCCCTTGAACCGCCGCGACCATGGTCGCGGTGAGGCCGCTGAGCATATCCTCGATCTCACCTCGCGTGAGCGTGGGCGCCACGACGCCGTCGAGCGCATCGGCCCATCGCACCGCCAGCTCACGCAACCCCACGCCGCTAACCCCCTGCCGGTTTTGTTCGCCCTGTCAGACTTTCAGACCAACGCCGGCCAGACCGAGCGATCGGCCCGGCGCCTCGTGCAAGTCGCGTTCGGACTCCGGCCGCCACGCTGGCAACTCGACCACGCCCGGTTCGACCAGCTCCCATCCGTCGAACATAGTCCTGATGCCCTCCCGGGAGCGGAATTGGATACCCACTCGCGACACGTCGGCGGCGTTCGTGCCCAGCTTGCCTGCGTCCTCGGGGCGCAGCGCGGAGGTGAGGTGCGAGATTGCGACATAACTGCCGATAGGAACGGCCGCACGCATGGCGGCGACCATCTCGGCGGGCCGGTCGTCGTCGGAGAGCAGATGCAGCACCGCGACCAGTAACAGGCCGACCGGCTGGTCGAAGTCGATCATGCCGGTATCGCGGACCCTGGCCAGCAGTTCATCCGGTTTACGCAGGTCCGCCTCGATGGCGGCGGCGTTGTCATTCCCATGCAGGATGACCCGCGCGTGCTCGACGGCGACCGGATCGATGTCCGCGTAAAGCACTCGACACGCCGGGTCGATAGCCTGCGCGGCCTCGTGCACGTTGCCCGCGGTCGGAATTCCCGAACCGATATCGAGGAACTGCCTGATGCCCGAGTCGGCCAGGAATCGCACGGCCCGCCGCAGGAAGGCGCGGTTGCTCAGCGCGAGCCGGGGCAGATCCGGCACCAATCGCTTACCCATCTCGGCGGCCTCGCGGTCGATCTCGAAGTTGTGCGAACCACCGAGCAGGGCGTCATACATTCGCGCCGGGCTCACTTGTCGCATATCCACGCCCTCGGGCGCCCATGACGGCCTCTCCATCGAATACCCCTCTGTGCTCACTGTCGGACCCGCCCGACTCCGCGCCGGCCCGCCCCATCCGGGTGCTGTTGTGGTGATCACCCGAACGGTGCTGCCCGCATAGTAGCCGGGACGTCGAGTTCTATGCATTCATACATGCGCATGTATGCAAAGTAGGCTACGCTGTGCTGCGGAAGACATACCAAACGGAAGGGGCGTTGGACTGTGGGAGAACAGTGCGTGTCACCGGACAGGTCGGTCGCGGCGGTCGTCCATACCGACCACGACCATGGCACGGCAATCGAGCACGGCCGTTCCCATGACGATTCACACGGCCACGACCATGGCGTTTCGGCGAATTCGGACCCGCGTTGGCTGTCCATCGCGCTCGGTTTGATCCTCACCTTCATGGCTGTCGAGGTGATCGTCGGCGTGCTGGCGCATTCGCTGGCCCTGATCACCGATGCCGGGCACATGCTCACCGACGCCGCCTCGATCGTGCTGGCCATGATCGCGATCCGACTGGCCCGCCGCCCCGCGCAGGGACGGTTCACCTACGGGTTCAAGCGCGTCGAGATCCTCTCGGCCCAGGCCAACGGCATCACCCTGCTGCTACTCGCCGTGTGGTTCGTGTACGAGGGCATCCGCCGTTTGATCGAACCGCCGGATGTCTCCGGCCCGCTGGTGCTGATCACCGCACTGGTCGGTATCGCGGTCAATATCGTCGCCGCCTGGAGCATCAGTCGCGCCAACCGCACCAGCCTCAATATCGAAGGCGCCTTCCAGCACATCCTCAATGACCTCTACGCGTTCATCGGCACCGCCGTCGCGGGTGCGGTGGTGTGGCTGACCGGGTTTGCCCGCGCAGACGCGATCGCCGCCCTGCTCGTGGCCGTCCTGATGGCCAAGGCAGGCTGGTCACTGGTCCGCGAGTCCGGACGGATTTTCCTCGAGGCCGCGCCCGCACACCTGAACCCCGACGCCATCGGCGCCCGAATCGTCGCCATCCCCCAGGTCAACGAGGTGCACGACCTGCATGTCTGGCAGATCACCTCGGGTCAACCCTCACTGTCGGCGCACATCCTCGTCGCCGACTCGGCCGACTGCCACGCACTCCGTTCGACCATCGAGTCGAGCTTGCACGACGAATTCGGACTGGCACACACCACCCTGCAGGTCGACCACAGCTCAGACGCGGATCCAGCGTCCGCGGACCTGCATTGCGCCGATTCCCACGGGCCGGTCCATCGCCCCTGAACAGAATTCCGCAGAAGCCCCTATGACATTGCGAAGCCCAAACGACCGTCAGGCGCCCGCTGTCGCATCCCCCGACCCACTCTCCGTCATACCGCCCGACCGATTCTGCGACCTCCGTGTGAACTCCTCGAGTTCCTCCGCAAGAACGGGAATGCCCATATTGCAGGCATGTATTCCGAGAACACTGACCATTTCCAGGACAGTAACAATTTCTTTCGGCGTAACTCCCAGCTCGAGTGCGGCCCGAATGTGCCGTCGAACCCCTGGGGAATACATATGGGTACACGCGGCATCGATGGCGATGCTCAGTAGCTCGACAAACTGCGGTGGAAATATTTCCCTTCTGATCGGGGTGGCGTTCATCGCCATGAACCGCTCTGTCCATTCCGGATCCCATTCGCAGAGCTGATCCCACAACGGATTCCAGCTTCCGCTGGCACGCATGTGATCGACGGTCGGTGTAGACAAAGACTCTGGTGAGCTGAACATGGAAACTCCTACAATCCCGAATCCGGCGCCCCGTTGGCGCCGGAAGCTTTGACTGCCCTGATGCGGGCAGCGACTGCTTTCAGAGCGGATCGGATTGGGTCGATGCGGGACCGACCGTGGCAAGCTTGCGCAGTCCAGCCGGATACAGGCGCATACCCAACCCCAGCGCGGTGATCGCCACGAGGTAGGCCAGCGGCGCCAAACGTAGTGCCGTCGTCAGACCGTAGTGATCGGCGAGCAAACCGACAAGGAACGGACCCAGCGCCATACCGAGCAGGCTGTTGGCCAGCGTGAGCGTGCCCATAGCCGAGGCACGCACCGAAGGGTGGGTGAGATTTGCGACCATCGCGGCAGTCGGGCCCGACGCCCCGCCGGAGAAGAACGCGCCGATACCGATCAGGATCAGCTGCGCCGCACCATGTTCGATGCTGAATCCGAGAGTGAGAAATACCAGCGAGATCGCACAGTAGACCATTGCGGTCAGCCACTTGCGGGACAGATCACGGCGCCCGATCCGGTCGGTGATGATGCCGCAGCACACCATTCCGGTACCGACCAGTAGCACGATGCCCGATGCGGCAACCGCGGCTTTGTCCGGAGCCAGACCGTATTCGCGATTGAAGAAACTCGGCGTCCACGCCAGCAGTACTGCGGCAGCGAACAACTGCACTCCGCCACCTACGTACGCGCACAGTACGGCCGGGTTGGTGAACAAGGTCGACACCGGTGCGCGAAAGGTGGGAGACAGCCGCTGTTGCGGCGGTGGCGCGTCGGCGTGCCGGGCAAGCTTTGCCTCGGTGACCAGAACCCGGAACAGCGCAGCCAGCAGCAGGCCGGCCACCGCCATGGCCACGAACGACCAACGCCAGCCGAGGTGAACGGCGATCGCACCGCCTGCAGCGACACCGAGTACCGAGCCGAAGGAGCCACCTGCCATGAACGCACCGCTCAGTGCCGCGTGGACCCGGGGCGCGAATACGCCCAGCACCACCGCGATTCCGACACTGCCGTAGGCGGCCTCTCCAACGCCGACGAGAAAGCGGGCAGCAAGCATCTCCTGGTAATTGGATGCGATCGCACACAACAACGTCGCGATACTCCAGAGCGTGGCCATCAGAACCAGGCTTTTAACGCGCCCCCACCGATCCGCCAACAGTGACAGCGGCAACGTCAGCAGGCCCACCATCAGCGCCACCACACTATTGAGTGAGCCGAGTTTTGAATCCGACAGACCCCATTCGGTCTTCAGAAAAGGGAATATCGCACTGAGCACCTGACGAGACATGTAGTCGGCAAGCAACAGCCCGAAGGCGAGGGCAAAGACCAGCCAGGGATAATTCCGCGAACGTCCGTTCTTTCCTTCCGGCCTGCCTGTCGAGCTATCCGCCGCTACGCTGCCGACGGTTGTATTCAATTGCATTGGCGCTCCTACGAACCCGGCCGACGGGTGAAACCGCGAGCCGGAGCGATGATAAGTTCTTTCTTCCTTTCTGCCAAGCTCGAAACCGGCCGGCATTTCGTAACGGCGCGCCCGGCCCGAATAGCTACTCGGAACTTCCGGGATGCGGCCCATCGACCGTGTTCGCCCGAGACCGGGGGTCACCGGCTCTGGAGCGCGTACCCGCCTACCGGGAACAAAGTATTCGGAAGGCAACTCGGCCGGGTGGTTTCACCGGTTACGACGCTCCTTCCGATGAGGTCGATGTGATGGAGACAACAGTAGGGCTGAACAATGTCCCATGCTTTACTTGACGGGACATAATAATGCACAATTTGGGACGTAGAAGGGTGCTCATGAAGCCTTTGGCGCGGTATGCGGCACTGAACGACTACATCGACCTCGGACAGTCCCTCGGCCTCGACCCGGGCCGATTGGTCCGCCAAACCGGCCTCGATCCAGCCAGTTTGAGTCTGCAGGATCGCTGGGTACCCGCCTCGGCCATCACCGAGCTACTGGAACGATCCGCCGTGGAATCGGGCCGCCAGGATTTCGGGCTACTGCTCGCCGAACGGAGACGACTGTCCAACCTGGGCCCGCTCAGTCTGGTCATCCGCGAAGAACCGGACGTCCGCAGCGCACTCAAACTGATGGTTCGCCACCAACACACCTATAACGAATCCCTGCATATCCGGCTGGCCGAACGCAACGGCGTCGCCACGGTTCGCCTGCATCTGGATACCGGGGAACTCCGCAGCACCCGGCAAGCCACCGAGCTCGCGGCCGGCGCGCTGCACGGGATCCTGCGCGGTTTCCTCGGCGCCGGCTGGCAGCCGGTCGAGACCACCTTCATCCATTCCGCTCCACGGGATCGCAGCACGCACCTGAGGCTGTTCGGAACCCACTTGAAATTCGATCACAGATTCACTGGAATGACGCTCTACACAACAGATCTCGACACCCCTAACCCGATGTCGGACCCGCTACTGCGTTCTTACACTCAGCATCTTCTCGATTCGGTGGACACCGCACACGAAGCCACGGTGCGGGATCGGGTCCAGGAACTTGTCGAGCTGCTGCTCCCCACTGGTCGATGCTCGGCCGACCAAGTCGCCCGTAGCCTCGGCATAGACCGTCGCACGGTCCACCGCAAGCTAGCCGCCGAAGGTTGCACGTATACCGAAATCGTCGACACGACCCGAGCGGACCTGGCACGACGGGTGGTGGCGAATCAGGGGCGTTCGCTGACCGAGATAGCCGAACTACTCGGCTTCTCCAGCCCGGCCAGCTTCACGCGCTGGTTCCGCGCACAGCACGGGTGCAGCCCGAGTCAATGGCGACGCGCGGCCGCGAAAGACGCTGCTGGACAGCAAATACCGAACCCGCATGAGGATCGACAGGCGTAGCGGCCGATCAGCGACTGGGTATGCCGGAAGCACCCGCACGACGGTGAGCGGCGTCGTCCACCCGAAGTTCGCGTTTGAGGATCTTTCCGCTCGCCGTCATGGGAAGTGCGTCGGTGAACTCGATCCGGCGCGGATACTTGTATGCGGCCATTCGTTCCCGGCACCAGCTGATTACTTCGTCAGCATCGAGCTGCGAATTCTTCTCGGGCACAACGAATGCCGCGACTTCCTCGCCGTAGTGATCGTCGGGTACACCGACTACCGCGACCAACGAGACGCCGGGGTAGGTCAACAATATTTCCTCGATTTCGCGGGGGTAGACGTTGAATCCGCCACGAACGATCATGTCCTTGGCTCGGTCCACGATGTAATAGAAACCGTCCGCGTCACGTCTGGCCAGATCCCCGGTGCGCAGCCATCCGCCGCGGATCGTCTCCATGGTTTCTTTCGGTCGGTTGAGGTAGCCCTTCATCACATTGTGGCCCCGTATCGCGATCTCCCCGACGGTTCCGATTCCGGTGACGGTATTCCACTCCTGGTCGATGAGCCGGGCTTCGATCCCCCACACCGGCACACCGATCGATCCCGGCCGAGGCTCACGTTCCGGATCCGCGAAGATCGCCAACGGCGAGGTCTCCGACATGCCATAGCCTTCGAGTATCTGTACCCCGAAACTCTCCACGAAGCGCGACAGGATCTCCACCGGTAGCGCGGCGCCGCCCGATACGGCCCGCCGCAGCGTCGCGGCGATCCGGCCCGCGTCGACCCCATCTCCGATCGCGTGGAGCAGACCCCAATACATGGTCGGCACACCGGCGAAGAACGTGACCTGTTCCTCGACCATCAGCCGTAGCGCGGTGGCGGCGTCGAAGCGTGGCATCATCACCAACGTCGCCCCGGTGGACAGACCGGAGTTCATATCGATGGTCTGCCCGAACGTGTGAAACAGCGGTAGCGCTACCAGATGGATATCGCGTCGTTCCGGCTTGCTGTCGAACAGTCGATTCGCGGTCAGCGCGTTCAGGACCATATTGGCGTGAGTCAGCTCGGCGCCCTTGGGCTTTCCCGTAGTACCGCTGGTGTAGAGGATGACCGCGGTGTGGTCGGGTTGCCGGGCGACGGTGTCGAAGGTCTGCGGCTGAGCCGCCAGGGCACGGTCGAGTGTCTCGACACCGCCGTGCGGTGACGGCGCGGTGGGATCGGTGGTGATGACGAACATCTCACGGCACCCGGGGGTATCGGTGAAAGCGTCGAATCCGTGCTCACTCATCGGTAGTCCGGCGACGCCTTCGAAACAGAAGTACACCTCGGCTTCGGAATCGGCTAGGTGATAAGCGATCTCGGAGGATTTGAGCAGGATGTTGAGCGGCACAGCGATCGCACCGGCCTTGAGGATCCCGTAGTAGACAGCGGGAAATTCAGGGACATTCGGACATGACAGTGCCACGGCGTCGCCGGGTTCCACGCCATACGCGACCAGCAGGTTCGCGACCTGGTTGGCGCGAGCGTCGAGCTCCGCGTATGTCATTCGTTCACCGCCCAGCCGCACGGCGTCGACATCGGGATAGCGTCGCGCGGAATCCTCCAGCAGCATCGCAAGATTGAGCACTGTCTTGTCCTTAGCGTTCAGTGATAACCGGCGCGTCTGTCGCGGCCAGTACATGTTCCTCGGTCACACCCGGTGCGCATTCGCGTAGCACCAGTCCGAGTTCGGTCACATCGAGCACGGCGAGGTCGGTGATGATCCGATGCACCACGCCTTCGCCGGTCAGCGGTAATGTGCAGCGGCTCAGGACTTTCGGCGCACCGGACTTGTCGGTGTGCTCCATCAGCACGATCACCCGGCGGGCGCCGTGCACGAGATCCATCGCCCCGCCCATGCCCTTGACCATGTGCCCGGGAACCATCCAGTTGGCGAGATCTCCGGTCGCGGACACCTGCATTCCACCGAGTACCGCGGTGTCGATATGACCGCCTCGAATCATCGCGAAGCTCGCCGCGGAGTCGAAGTACGACGCACCCGCGAGCACCGTCACGGTCTCCTTGCCCGCATTGATCAGGTCCGGGTCGACGCGGTCCTCGGTGGGATAGGGACCGGTACCGAGGATCCCGTTCTCCGAATGCAGCGTGACTCGGATGTCGGCGGGCAGATAATTGGGGATCAGGGTGGGCAAGCCGATACCGAGGTTGACGTATTCGCCCGAATGCAGCTCCCGCGCCGCACGGGCGGCCATCGCCGACCTGGTCCAGCCTGGCCGCGTCGGTGCGGTGCTCATTTCGACTCCTCCGGAATACGCACAGTGCGTTTCTCGATCAGCTCGGGCCCTCGCCCCGTGTGCACGACACGGTCGACGAATATTCCAGGTAAATGAACCCGGTCGGGATCGAGATCGCCTGCGGGAACCAGTGTTTCGACCTCGGCAATGCAGATTCTTCCGGCCGTTGCGGCCAGCGGATTGAAATTGCGAGCCGACTTGTTGAAAACCAGATTGCCCTCGGTGTCACCGACGAGCGCGTGAACCAGCGCGTAGTCGGTGGTGATCGCCTCTTCCAGCACATAGCGTTTCAGCCCGGAATGCCCTGGAAAGGTTCGCACCTCCTTCCGCGGAGACGCCAGCGCCGTGGTGCCGTCCGCACCGAAACGCCACGGCATCCCGCCATCAGATACCGGTGTACCCACTCCGGCGGGTGTGTAGAAGGCCGCGATACCCGCTCCCCCGGCCCGCAGCCGCTCCGCGAGCGTCCCCTGCGGAGTGAGTTCGACCTCGAGCTCGCCCGAAAGATATTGCCGAGCGAACTCGGCGTTCTCCCCGACATAGGAGGCGATGACCCGTCGGATCCTCTTGTCGGCCAGCAGGATTCCCAAACCATGCTTGTCGGTTCCACAGTTGTTGGAGACGATCTGGAGGTTGTCGGGTCCGGCGGCGGCGAGCGCCTCGATCAATGCGTCGGGGATACCGCATAATCCGAATCCACCGACAGCAAGTGAAGATCCGGAGGCCACGTCGGCGACCGCGGCCGTCGCGGATTCGAACACCTTGTTCATCGCGCGCCCTCTACGGCATCGGCCGAGCGAGCGGTCATGTCGATAGCCTCGCGCAGCAGGCTCTGCGCTTGCGGCCAGGGACCGTAGCCCGACGCGGGATTGAGATGCCCGACATCGCCCAGGTCGACGAGCCTGCTTCCCCACGCCTCCGCCAAACCGGCCACGCGCCGGAACGAGGCCAGCGGATCGGTGGTGCTCGCCGCCACGATGCTCGGGAAGGGCAACCGACGCCGGGGAATCGGATTCCAGCCGTGCAGATCCAATTCCTCGGTAGTCGGATACCCTGGCGGGAAGGGATTTTCGACGTCCGCCGGGGTGGCAAGCAGAGCACTGTGCACGGCCCGCGTCGCCTGCTGTGCCCACTGCACGGAGATCATCACACCGGCGCTGTGGGCGACCAGCACGATCGGACCGTCCGTTTCGGTTACCACCTTGTCGAGGGCGGCGATCCGGGCGGCAAGACTGAGCTTGTCGCGCTCGAGCGGGGGCACGACACGCACCCGGTCGAGTTCTGCGGCAAGCACGGTCTGCCAATGGTCTGGGACATGGTCCCGCAGTCCGGGCACGATCACTACTGTCGGTTCGATGGCGGATTCCACTGTGCGGCAACTCCTTCAGTGAGTTTGGGCTGAGTACACCCGGCCACCACCCATGCGATCGGCCCGGCTGCGGGTTCAGTCGGTGCGGTTATCAGGCGTGGTGGGTGAACCCGACCTGACCCGGTTTCCGATTGGGTGCGTAGCCGAGCTTGGCGAGGGTCTCGTCGGCGTTCGCGTAGGTTTCGCCGATTCGATAGATCTCGTGGGCCTCCTTGCCCGTGGCGACCTCACGGCCGAGTTCGCCGGCGATGCGGACCAGCTGCTGAATCTGCTTGACCGAGGTCATCTTCTCGCCCTTGCGACCCCAGATGGTGTCCTCGTTGCCGCAGCGCGGGTGCAGGCCCATGGCGATCGCCATGGTGTTGACCGGCAGGACCGACCGCATAAGGGTTTCGAGGGTCAGGCAGGCGCCATCGGGCACACGATTGATGAAGTTCATGATGTTGTACGGGTTGGGACCGTCGAACCCGCCACCGATGCCGACCCAGGTCAGGTTCAGCGGGCCGGTGTACACACCGCGGCGGATCAACCGCTCGACGGTCTCGAGCTGCGGGATGCTCGACAGCTGGAAGTGCGGTTGGATACCGGAAGCCTGCAGACGACGCAGGTGCTCCTGGACCCACGCCGGGCCGGCGGGCACGGTCATTTCCCGGTAAGCATCAGCCAGTTCCGGACGCAGCATCGATGTACCGGCGATATCGTCGGCGGTCATCAACTCCATGATGTTCATCTGGCTGGTGTTGATCGCGATGGTCACCTGGTCCGGCTTCGGATCGAGGTCGGCCAGCATGTGGCGGGTGTCGTCGGACAGCCATTTCGCGTCGGCGCCTTCACCTTCCGGTGCGAACGAGATCGATCCGCCGACCTGCAGGATCATCTCGGGAACGGCCTTACGCAGCCCGGCGAGCAACTCGTTGAACTTCGACAGCCGCTTGGAGCCCTTACCGTCGAGCTCACGCACATGGATGTGCAGGACGGTGGCACCGGCCTCGTAGCAGTCGACCGCCTGCTGGATGTGCTCCTCCATCGTCAGCGGCAGATCCTCGCGGAAGTCGTCCGGCTCCCACTCGGGCCCGTACGGCGCGCACGTGATTACCAGTTTCTCCTGGTTCTCCGGGAACAACGCATCATCGTGAAAAATCATGAATCTACTCCAATCGGAATCGAATTACATTACAGAATAAGGAATTAGAACGGTTTGTCACCGATGATGCCCGCACGCTCCATTTTGCGAACATCGGGGAAATAATCCTGGACCGCATAGTGCTGCGTGCAACGGTTATCCCAGATAGCGAAGCTGTTCTTGCTCCAGCGCCACCGCACCTGATACTCGGGCACACTCGCCTGACGAATCAGATAGTTGAGCAATTCGGAGGCACCGGGCGCGTAATCGATGCCGAACCGCACGTTCTCCGGGGTGTGATAATTGACGAAGTGCGTGGTGAACGCATTGACGAACAGGATCTCTTCACCGGTGTCCGGATGGGTGCGCACCACCGGATGTTCCGCATCCGGAAATTGCGCCTGCAAGCGATGACGCTCCTCTACCGACCGCATCGCACCGAAGCTGGCTTCGATCGAATGCCGCGCGCGCAATCCCGCGATCTGTTCCCGCACCGATTCCGGCAGCCGGCGATAGGCCTCGGCCATATTCACCCAGATCGTGTCGCCGCCTATCGCAGGCGTTTCCACGCACCGCAGCACACACCCCAGCGGAGGCGACTCCCGCCAGGTCGCATCGCAGTGGTAGGCGTTCTCATAGTGCTCTGGAGCACTGTCGAGATCTTTGTAGATGCGAACCAAACCCGGATGGTCCGGATCACTGCCGAGCACCGGGTGGTCCTCGAGCGGACCGAAACGTCGTGCGAGAGCGACATGTTCGGCGCGGGTGATGTCCTGATCCCGAAAGAACAGCACCTTGTGCTCGAGCAACAGTTCCTTCAGCCCGGCGAACAGTTCGTCGCTGCGCGAGACCTCGCCCAGATCGACACCGTGCAGTTCGGCTCCGATCGAGCAGGTGAGCGGCTGCACATCGAAAGTCCCGGATCTCGTCGAGATGTCCACGGGAAGAACGCTTGTCATGAGAATCCTCTCTCGGGAGATGGTGAGAAGGCGCCGCGAAATGGACGCCGAGTCTCACACGGTGAATACGGAGGAGCCGACGCTTGTGCCCTTCTCCAGATCACGGTGCGCGGCAACCGCATCCGCAAGCTCATAGCGCTGGTTGATCTCGATTTGAATCCGTCCCGCCGCCACGTGCGAGAACAACTCACCGGCAAGATCGGCGCGTTCGACCGGATCGGCAATGTAATCGGCCAGTGCGGGACGGGTCACGAATACCGATCCCTTGACCGCCAATTGCATTGCGTCGATGGGAGGTATCGGACCAGAGGCCGTTCCGAAGCACACCAGCAATCCGCGCCGCGCCAGCGAGTTCAGTGATGATTCGAACGTCGTTTTGCCGATACTGTCGTACGCCACGACGACACCGGCGCCGTCGGTGATCTCACGAACGCGTTCCGCCACATTCTCGCGGGTATAGATCACCACATGATCGCAACCATGGGCACGGGCGATTTCGGCCTTCACATCGGTCGAGACCGTACCGATCACGTTGATACCCAACAGTTTTGCCCACTGGGTGAAAATCAGCCCGACGCCGCCGGCGGCCGCATGCAGCAGCACCGTATCGCCCGGCCGCAGCTCATGGATTCGCCGCAGTAGATATGCGGTCGTCAGACCACGCATAGTCATCGCGGCCGCGGTATCGAAGGCGATCTCTTCCGGCAACCGAATCAGATGTTCGGCCCCCATTACTCGTTCCGTACTGTAGGCACCCAGCGGGCTGCCCGTATAGGTGACCCGATCCCCATCGGTGAAACCGGTGACTCCGGGCCCGACCGCCTCGATGACTCCTGCCGCCTCCACGCCCATACCCGCAGGCAACGGCGCCGGATACAGCCCCGTCCGGAAATAGGTGTCGGCGAAGTTCAAACCCACCGCCTCATGGCGGATCCGAACCTGACCCGGACCCGGATCACCGACCTCGACGTCCTCCCAGCGCATAACCTCGGGAGCGCCTACCTCGTAGAAGCGAACAGCTTGTGCCACAGAACATCTCCTCATGTATCAGGACCGAGAATCGGCCCATGGAACGACTGGGTTCGCGGCCCGCTCGGCACATCAACCGAGACATCGGGCAGCATGTGCACGTGCGAAACATCGACCACTGACGTGACCATCGGTGCTTTGCCTGCACGAAGCGAGCGTCGGGGAAAATCGAGGCGAGCGTGAGAACCCACTGCAAGCCCTCCTTCCGAGACCAACTCCCTGTGATGCAACCAACAGTAGGTGTGCGCAACGAGAATTTCTTACCCCACAGGGACATACTTCTTTACATATCGGGACATGCGTCGCATGCAGCCCACGCCGATCGATTGCGTGGCTATATCGCGGAGGGGTGCGGCGAGCGGCGTCGTTGCGGCGGGAGCAGCTGGATGAGTTGATAACCATCGGGGTGCCGGCGGGGCCCCGGATCGCAAATCAACCGCACTGAGTCGTCGATCTGCCCTATCAGCCGGTCCGCGTCAGATCACGCTGTCGCACCGCCGATTTCGGGGTCGGCGCCAGGTACTTGCGCAGGCTGGTTCGCATGGTCGTCACGGAATCCAGCAGATAGTTCTGTCGCACCTTCCATGGATGCCGGTCACCCTGGCGGGGGAAATCGGCGATCGAGCGTTGGATGTAGCCGGAGGCCAGATCCAGCAGCGGTCGCTGCTCCAACTTGCCGCCCGGCTTCGGCACCACGGCGGCATAGTCGTTGCGGTCCAAGTGATTCAACACCTTGCAGACCAGTCGCGAGGTCAGATCCGCACGCAGCGTCCATGAGGCGTTGGTATATCCGATGCAGACCGCGAAATTGGGGATACCGGTGAGCATTGCCCCCTGCCAGACGAATTGGTCCGTCAGGTTCACCGGCTGCCCGTCGACGCTCGGAGCGATACCACCGAAGGCAAGCAGTTGCAGGCCCGTCGCGGTAATGACGACATCCGCCGCGAGGATTCGACCGGACTTCAGCCGAATCCCTTCGGGCACAAAGGTTTCGATATGATCCGTGACAACCTCGACATTGCCTTTCTTCATGGCCTTGAAGAAATCGGCGTCGGGAACGGCGCATAGTCGCTGATCCCATGGGTTGTAGGTCGGCGTGAAGTGCTCGGCGACGGTGTTCTCATCCTTCAGTATCCGAGTCGTCAGGCCGGTGAGCAGCTTGCGGGCGGACTCGGGGCGGCGGCGGCAGTACTGATAGAAGCCGATATTGAACAGGATGTTCTTGGTTCGGATCAGCCGGTGCGCCAGCTTCGGCGGCAGCAACTCACGAATCTTGTCGGCTTGCTTGTCGCGGCCGGGGACGGGGCTGATCCAGGTCGGCGAGCGCTGCAGCATCGTCACCAATTCCGCCTGCTCGGCCATCGCGGGCACCAGGGTGACCGCCGTCGCGCCGCTGCCGATCACGACGACCCGTTTGCCGACGTAGTCAAGATTCTCGGGCCAGAACTGCGGATGCGCGACCGTACCGGAGAATGCGTCGATGCCGGGGAAGTCCGGGGCATGCCCATGGTCGTAGTTGTAGTAGCCGGCGCAGCTGTAGAGGAAGCCACAGGTCAGCGTGCGTTGTTCGGCCGCACCGGAGGCGGCGCGATGCTCGAGGGTGAGCGTCCAGCGGGCGGTATCGGTGGACCAATCGGCCCTGACCACCTTGGTGCCGTAGCGGATGTGACGGTCGATGCCGAACTCCGTCGCGGTTTCCTGGACGTAGCGCAGGATCGACGGTCCGTCGGCGATCGACTTGGCGTCGCGCCACGGTTTGAACGGGTAACCGAGGGTGAACATGTCCGAGTCCGAGCGAATCCCGGGGTAGCGGAACAGATCCCAGGTGCCGCCCAATGCGGCGCGCGCCTCCAGCACCGCGTAGGTCTTACCCGGGCACTCTGTTTGCAGCCGGTAGGCGGCGCCGATGCCGGATAGACCCGCGCCGACGATCACGACGTCGAGGTACTCCGGAGCTGCGGCGGTCTCGGTCATGGTTCCAGTGTGGGACGGTTTCCAGGCAGATTCTTGACTTTGCGCGACATGTATTTGATGTCTTGGCGACATGTCGGTGATTCGCCCCGCAGGACTACGCGACTCTCCTGGCCACGGTGGCGGAGTTCGGAGAGCATCCGTGGTGCCGAATGACGCACGGGCAATATTTCAGTCATCGACGCGAATGGTTCCGGCCAGAATTGTCATGATTCCCGCGGTGAATTGCTGATCGCGGTCGCCGGTCATGATGGCGGCGACGTCGGCGGTGCCCGCCACCCGGGTGGCGCCACTCGCGGAGATGGCACGCACCAGGGGCTCCCACTCGTCGGCACTCTCCAGCGCCAGGTATGCCTGTTCATCGATCACGAAACCGGTTGCGTAGGAACGTAATACGAAAGCGGTTACGCCAGGGTCGAACGAGGGCAGCAGGACCGCCCGCAGTAGCGTGCGCAGCGTGCCCGACAGTTTCAAGGTCGCGGCGAACGGCGAGTATGAGCCCGCGATTATGCGCCCGCCGTCGCGGAATCGCAGCATCGCGTCGCGCATTCGCTGACAGCAGGTGATCACCTGATCGACGGTCGGGTCAGCGAGGTCGATGTCGGCGAGGTCGATCGTGGCGAAGATCGCGTCGGCCATCGCCCGCTGGAGATCCTTCTTGTCGCGCAGATGTTTGTACAACGCACCGGGTGTCACCCCTGCCGCCGCCGCCAACCGGCGCATGGTGAGCGCGTCCAGCCCGTTGGCCGAGACGTATTCGTGAGCGATCGCTACCAGCCGGTCCGGGCTCAATCCGCGTTTGACCATCGAATACGAGCCTAGCCTCGACCTTTTCCGGGGCGGGCGGCCCGGGTTCGGAATGTCGGGTTGACGAGAGCGCGAACCAGGCTCTAGCGTCCATGTGGTGAACATTGTTTACCAACGGAAAGTCGCCAAACGCCCAGCGCCGTTAGGTTTCATCCTCGCGGTGGCGTGCGGGGCACAGTTCATGGTTGTCCTGGACAGCCTCATCGTGAATGTGGCGCTACCGGACATGAAGTCGGAGCTAGGGCTGTCGGTGGCCGGCCAGCAGTGGATCGTCAACGCGTACCTGATCGCATTCGGCGGATTGCTCCTGTTCGCGGCGCGTGCGGCCGACCTGGTCGGCCACCGGCGGATGTTCTCGTCCGGTCTCGCGGTATTCACCCTGGCCAGTCTGATCGGCGGTTTCGCTGAGGATGGTTGGCTGCTGCTGGTCGCGCGCGCTGTTCAGGGCGTGGGTGCCGCAGCCCTGGCACCGAGCAGCCTGAGCTTGATCACCTCGACGCACACCGAGACACACCAGCGCAGGCACGCGCTGGCCATCTGGGCTGCCACCTCGGGTTCGGCCGGCGCCATCGGCCTGGTAATCGGCGGAATAATCACCGACACGCTTGGATGGCGATGGGTGCTGTTCATCAACGTCCCTATCGGCGTGATCCTGTTCGTGGCGGCGGGCTGGTCCTTGCGATCGGCACCGCCCACCGGACGAACCGGCCTCGACCTTCCCGGCGCGATCACGGTAACTCTCGGCATCGGGTCGCTCGTCTACGGCATTTCACAAGCCACCGAACACGGGTGGGGATCGGCACCGGTTGTCATCGCCCTACTCGCCGCCGCCGTATTTGTGGGCATGTTCGTCGTCGTGGAAACACGGAGTCGGGCACCGCTCATCCCGCTGGCCATCTTCCGGCGCCGCAATATCGTCATCGCGAACACGATCATGGCGTTGCTCGGCACAATCATGACCGCGACCATGTTCTTCCTCTCGATATACCAACAGCAGGTTCTCGGCTACAGCCCGCTACGCACCGGCCTGGCGCTATTACCGATGAGCGTCGTCATCGTCATCGGCGCGATCACCTCGAAAACGCTGTTACCGAGGCTCGGAGCCCGAAAACTACTGGTCAGCGGGGCCGCGCTGACGACAGTCGGACTGCTCTGGATGGCGGCACTGCCCGCAGAAGCCGACTACCTCGCACAGATCCTCGGCCCGACCGTGCTGTGGGCATGCGGCATCAGCGTCATGAGCCTGCCCGTCACCGATATCGCCACCGCCGGTATCGAGCCCGAATCGGCCGGGCTCGCCTCCGGATTGGTCAATACGGCACGCCAGGTCGGTGGCGCCATCGGCCTGGCAGCCCTCACAACCGTCGCGGGCACGATCACGACCCGCACCGACGACAGTGCGCCGCGCGCACTGGTCCACGGCTACCACGCCGCGCTGATCGTCGCCGCGGGCATCACACTCATCGTGGCGATGCTCGCGCTGCTGACACCGCCCGCCGCCACCGCGGCACGGGATAAGAATGAGTCCCGACTTTGACATATTGTGCGGCTCATGGACGACTCGACCATCCAACCGCATCCGAACGAGCCGCACGGCGGCGGATTCGCGTCCCGCCTGAACTGGCTGCGGGCAGGCGTGCTCGGCGCGAACGACGGCATCGTCTCTACGGCCGGACTGGTGGTCGGGGTGGCCGCGGCGACGACCGACTCGTCGGCGATCTTCACCGCCGGCATCGCGGGATTGACCGCGGGCGCGATCTCCATGGCGGTCGGCGAATACGTTTCGGTCAGCACCCAGCGTGACTCGGAACGGGCGCTGCTGGCCAAGGAGCGCAGGGAACTTCGCGACGAACCGGATTACGAACTGGCCGAACTGACCGATATCTACCGTGCGAAGGGACTGTCCGAGACCACCGCACGCCAGGTCGCCGCCGAACTGACCGCACACGACGCCTTCACCGCGCACGCCGAGGCCGAGCTCGGCCTGAATCCGCACGAACTGACCAACCCCTGGCAGGCCGCATTCTCCTCGGCGGTCTCGTTCACCCTCGGTGCGCTGCTGCCGCTATTGGCAATCCTGTTGCCGCCGACCACCGCTCGCATTCCGGTGACCTTCGCGGCGGTGCTGGTGGCCTTGGCGCTCACCGGCTCGGTGAGCGCGGGACTCGGTGGTAGTCGTCGCGGCCGGGCGGTATTGCGGGTGGTCATCGGTGGCGCGCTGGCCATGGCCATCACCTACGGCATCGGTCAGTTCGCCGGGATCGCCGGGTTCTGAGTAACCAGCGAGTGAGGCCGAGATCCTGTCCTTCCGGCAGTGAGCGACTCGGGCGGGAAGTGGCCGGGTTCACCAGAACCGGCGGCGGGCAGTGGGCCGGTCGGGTGGTCTGGTCACTATCGCCTTGGCCCGCCGACGATTTCGGGACGGCGCGGGCGCGGGGCGGGTTTTATGCCGGGACATTCTGCGCTTCATAACAGCGAATCAGCCCAGTGCCCACGGCGCGATGGCTTGGACGGCGGGCCAGCCGAAATCCTGGGTTTCTTCGTCCTCGACGAACCAGAGCCAGTTCTGGACGGCACGAACCAGCGTCCAGGCGCGGGCCCGTTCGGCATCGAGGCCCGCGATATCGACCACGGCGGCGAAGCGGTCGTCGAGGGCGGATTCGCTACGCCGGTTCCACAGCATCGACAGCATGGTGAACTCGAGATCGCCGATCAACGGCTGCGGGTCGATGACCTGCCACGGTTCCCGAGTGCCGCGCAACACATTCTCGAAATGCAGATCCTCGTTCACCAGCAGGCGGTCCGCGCTCGGGCCGAATTGGCGGCACACGTCAACGGCCGCGTCGAGCATCCGGCGCGGGAACGGCGACCCCAGGCGCTCCCAGTCCTTCGGCAGTTCCTCGATCCACCGTTCGGATTCATCGCGCAGGTCGCGTGAGATGCCAGGCGGAGCCGGGATGGCGAGGCGACGCAGCAGGGTGGCGATCGTCGAAACGGCCTGCGCGATCGGTTCGTCGACCAGCGACCGGCCCGGGTCCAGACGTTCCAGCAGCAGGACACCACATTCGATGTCACTGTCGAGCAGTAGGGCCGCGCCGCGGCCCTGCCAGGCGGCGAGCGCGACGGGCTCGTCGCGCGTCTCGGGGGTGAGATAACTCAGTTTCAGCACGGCGGGGATGCCATCGTGCCGGATGACGGGAAGTACCAGACCGGCATACCCATGCATCGGGTCACCGACGATGCGCAGCCGCCACCGCTGGGCGTATTCGGCGGCTTGTTCGGGCAATCGATCCACCCAGTCGGCAGCAGCGGATTCCATCGTGACGAGACGTTGGGCGAAGAATTCCGGAACAACGATCACCGCTCGAGCATCTCAGCACTGTCCAACGAATTTCGAGGACATTCACCCGAGCTCGAGCATCTATGGCGCGTGGGGCGTTGCCGGTCCCGGCACGGTCGTCGTCTCCGCGCCGCCCCGTTCCTGCGGCACGCACACCCACTGCCTATCGCGCAGGTCCCATCGGGCGACGACATTGCCGTACGAACAGTCCGCACCGACCGTGTGCGCGGGCTGCGATGGTGGCGGCACCGGACTCGGCGAGCGGATCGGCTGTGACACCGACGGCGGGACCGAGTGGCCCTGCGTGGTCCGCCGCTCGCTCGTCGCGGTGGACGGGGCGGTCGAGGTAGTCGACGACGACGACGGCGGCAGCTTGTCATTGTCGGTCGATTGGTTCGAACGCAGGATGAGCCCGATCGCCACCACCAGCGTCAGCACGGAGACGAGCACGGCCGAAATAGCGAGAATACGAGTGTTGTCGGGACCGCGATCGGGTGGCGGAGCACCGCCGGAATCCACCATCGCACCGCCTCCGTTCGAGTAGACCGCCACGAAATTGCTCGCCCCAAGGGCAGGCTACCGAAGGTTGCGCAACGAAAGATGATCTTTCACCGAACGCGTCAGCGCAGGTGAAAGCCACCATAAGAGGAGTGCCGAATATTTGCTGCCGACTACTTGACGGTTACACGCACCGAGGTCCCTGGTTCAGTTGTCCAGGTCGATACGGACGGTCATGAGGTCGGTCCCGGCCAGCCGGACCACCGCGCTATTGCCCTTGGGCAGGGTCCGCAGCCGGGCATGCGCGTCATCATCGGGCAGCGGGTGCGCGGTGCCGGTGAGCCAGGTACCGTCCAGACGCAACCGAACCCGGTTGTTCGCCTTGATATTTCGAATGTACTGCGAACGATCACCGAATTCGGAGACAAGCCAGAATTCGTTGCCGATGCGGCGTCCGCCGATCGGTGTGACGCGCGGTTCCCCGCTGACCCGCCCCACCGTCTCCAACAACTGCTGCGTGGGCCTGCGACGTCGCAGCGGGTTGACAACCCAATGCTGCAATGTCGTCACAGCTCGATGCTGGATATCGCGCTTGTTCGGCACCCGCCGACAATAGCACCGAACGACCGCCGTCATGCTCTAGAAGAGCGAGACTCGATCCCTGCCGTTGCCATCGGTCGACGGCCGCGTGCACGCGCATGGTGTTGACGACGACCTCGCCGCCGTGGCCTGCGGGTTCCGGCCGAGACGGGCGGTCGAGACGGGATTAGTGCACTCGATGTCGCACCGATAGGCGACAATTTGCCGGTGCGGACCCAGTTCACTCGCGAGCTCGTCGCGTTGACCAATGACCTGACGCTGATGTGCACGCTCGCCCGCGATGCCGCCGAGCGAGTCACCGACGCGCTCGTCGATGCCGACCTCACCGCGACATACGAGGTCTTCGCCCTCGATGAGCAGTTGCAGAAGATGTACAGCGCCTGCGAGGCTCGCACCGTCGTACTACTCGCACTACAGGCGCCCGTCGCCCGCGACCTGCGCCACGTGGTCACCGCCATCCAGATCGCGGGCGAGCTGTCCCGGATCACGACCTCGATCAGCCGCGCCGCCGACCAGGTATACAAATCCCACCCCGAACCCGTTGCGCCCCAGCCGATCATGGAACTTCTCGTCGCGATGGGACGCCTCACCGCGCATTACACGGCCATCGCGGGCCAGGCCGTCGCCACCGGGCATCAGCCGGTCGAACAACAGGACTCCAGCGCGATCTCCATGCAACAGCTACACCAGCAACTACATTCGGCCCTCGCCGCCCCCAGCTGGACCCACCCCACCGACCAATCGATCGATATCGCTCTGGTCGGCAACAACCTGGAACGCTGTGTCGACCACACCGGCCGGATCGATCAGCTGATTCGCTTCCTGGACACCGGAATTCCGCCCACCGCGCAATCGAGCGACGCCGAATAGCCCGCAGCTGACCAAGATTCGCCGACGCCCGCACCATTCGGGATGCCTGTCCTATCGCGTGCGACAGGCAATGGTGTAGAGGTCCCGTGCCGGCCCTGGGAGGCGGGCGGCGGTGGGCCAGATCGCGCGCAGTGTCCGATCGAGGTCGAGACCGGTCACCGCCGGTGAGACGAGGGTGCCCGCGGCGATCTCGGCGGCAACCGCGAGGGAGCTGAGCACCGCTGGACCGACACCGGAGGCGACCGCGGTTTTGATCGCGGTGGTCGAGGACAGCTCCAGGGCGACGGCTGGGCGCCAGTCCGACATGGCCTTGGATACCGCGTGCTCGAACCAGGTGCGGGTGCCGGACCCGATTTCGCGTTGGATCAGCGGTGTTTCGGCGAGTTCTCCGAGGTCGACGCTGCCGTGCCGGGCCCATTGATGCTCCGGCGCCACCACCACGACGAGCCGATCACGCGCCACGACATGGCTTTCGACGCCGTGGAATACGCGCGGACTCTCGATGAATCCAATGGCGGCCCTACCATCGCGCACGGCGTCGACCACCTCGACCGAATTACCGGATTCCAGCGCGATAGCGGTGTCGGGCGCCGCGGTGCGCAGTGCCATCAACCAGCCGGGAAACAGGTATTCGGCAATGGTCTGACTGGCGGCGACACGTAGATGCGAATTACGCTCGGCGCGCAATGTATCGATGCCCGCGTCCAATTGCCCGGCGGCATCGACTACCGCGCGAGCCCACACCGCGATCAGCGAACCGGCGGGTGTCGGCCGCGAACCGAGTGTGGTCCGCTCCAGCACCGGCAGCCCGACCAGCTTCTCCAAATAGCGAATACGTGAGGACGCCGAGGGCTGACTGATGCCGTGCGCCTGCGCCGCGCGACCGAGGCTGCCGAGTTCGATCACCGACAGCAGCAGGTCGAGGGCGGCCAGATCGGGAACACGCGGCGATAGGGGCATAGAACGAGTCTATGCACACATAGGAAATAGGTGCCTACTCGACATGCCGCACCGGGACAATGCTGGAGACATGGCCGCCACACTGAATACCCGCCCCACCGGTGCGCGGCGTCTATTCGCCGGACGCGATCACACCACCGCGCCCGGGGACGTGGACATACCCCGCTCGACGCTGCGCCTGCTCGGACCCAACTGGTTCGCGGCAGTCATGGGCACCGGCATTGTCGCGAACGCGGCGGCCACTCTGCCGTTGCAGTTCCCCGGACTGCGCGCCGCGGCCACCGTGATGTGGGCGCTGGCCGCGCTGCTGCTGGTCGTGCTGAGCGTGGCATGGGCGCTGCATTGGATGCGCTATCCGGAGACCGCGCGCGAGCACCGCGGGCACCCGGTGATGTCGCAGTTCTTCGGCGCCGTGCCAATGGCGATGCTGACCGTCGGCGCGGGGGCGATGCTGCTCGGCCGCGACGTGATCGGCCTGCCTGCCGCGCTGGCGGTGGACTGGGTGCTGTGGTCGGTGGGCAGCGCACTCGGGCTGCTCACCGCGTTCACCATCCCCTACCGCATGTTCACCCGCCACCGGGTCGATCCCGACGCCGCCTTCGGTGGTTGGCTCATGCCCGTCGTACCTCCCATGGTTTCGGCGGCGCTCGGCGCGCTTCTTATCCCCCATCTGCCCGAGGGCCAGCCGCGTTTGACCATGATGCTGCTGTGCTTGGCCATGTTCGGCGTGAGCCTGATCGCCGCCCTGATCATCACCACCATGATCTGGTCGCGACTGGTGCACCACGGCATCCCCGAGGCGGGCAAAGTACCGACGCTGTGGCTGGTGCTGGGCCCGCTCGGCCAGTCCGTCACCGCCGCGGGTCTACTGGCCGACGCCGCGCCCGGCGCACTGCCGGACAACTATGTCAACGGACTCACCGTGTTCTCCGTCATCTACGGCGTCGCCACCTGGGGTTTCGCCATGCTGTGGCTGGCACTCGCCCTCGCCGTCACCATCCGGACCGCCCGCGCGCGTGAGCTGAAGTTCAACCTCACCTGGTGGGGGTTCACCTTCCCCGTCGGCACCTGCGTCACCGGCAGCACCGTGCTCTACACCCACACCGGCGCATACCTTTTCGCGGTTTCCGCGGTGGCGCTGTACCTCCTATTGGTCGGTGCCTGGTTGCTGGTCGCGACGAACACCGCCCGCGGCGTACTCACCGGCAACCTCCTGCGCCCAGCACGAGCAGCCGCGTGAATACGTTGACCGAGGATCGCCACCCTCAGTCCAGCGATGAAAATCGCGGTATCGCAACATGGCTTGGCTGCAATTGAGACGCACTTCGGCCGTCAGCAACTCGACTTCCCCGTAGGCGTCGAGACTGAGCCGCGCCGCTTCCTGCGGGGTTCGCCTGCGCGGGTTCAGCAGGCAATTGACACCGATGGCGTGCGACCCAATCCATACCGAGTGCGCCGCCTCGGTAGTGTCCGACGATGACAACCTCATCGAGGTCGAGCGCGTCGAACCAGGCATCCAGATGGTGGACGTGGTCGGTGAATCGGCACGCACCGTCACTTTCCGGACGCCCCCATGCCGATCAAATCCGGTGCCAGCACCCGATTTCCGTCGACGACGTGCGGAATCACGTTGCGCCATAGGTGCGATGAGGTGGGGTCGCCGTGCCGGAACCCGACCGGGTCCGCGCCGGTACCGAGGTCGATGTAGCATTTCTCCGCGCGTCATATCGTGATGCGCATCACTCCGTACTGGAGCAGTATGAATTTCAACTTCCCAGAGCTGGCATTAGCGAATCCGTATGCCAAGTAACGTATTTGCATAGAGATAGTTCTCCATCTACTATCTTGTCACGTAGGAAGTGGGGGGTTTCGAGCCCGGTCGCCAACGGCCAATACTCGACATCGCGCGTCCTACCCGTAATCGTCACGGCGAGCCACCCGTGCGACACGGCAGTCGAGGCCTCCCTCATCGGCTTCGAATGCCCGACGCGGCACCCCGGTCTGGACAACCGAACCGCGCACGTCGCACGAAACATGGATCGGCTCGATCGTGATCGGCCAACCCCCGAGTCGGCGCCGGCACGGCGACTCGGGGGTTGGTTTACGTTCGCGAATGTGCCGAATGTCATAATCGGCAATGACTTCCGTTCACACCGAGAGCAGGTAGCTTGACGCCCGTTCGGTTCAGCGTTGGCGTTGACGTTAGGAAGTTCGGTGCAGTTCTCGACACTTGCGAAATTGTTCTCCTCGCGCGGCACCCGCCGGGTGTTCGCCGTCGGCGCGCCGATCCTGCTCGCCGTGGTCGTTGCCATCGTCTACGAGTACGTCGACGATCTGCCCGGCGCGGGCGGGAAGGGACCGGGCACGGCCAACGCCGCAACGGTTTCCGGCAAGGACGTCAGCGACCTGGTCGGGAAGCTCACCGAAGCACCCGAATCGCCGATGACCGGCTACAGCCGCGAAAAGTTCCCGCATTGGGACACCAACAAGCCCGACCATGGTTTCGGCGACGACTACGCGCAGTACAGCCGCTGCACCAGCCGCGACGCCATGATGTTGCGCGATGCCACCGGCAACGTGACCCTCGACCCGAGGACCTGCAAATTCACGGTCGGTAAAGATGGCGGCTGGCAAGACCAATACGGATTCATCGACTCCAAAACCGGGCAACTCAAGCCATACAAATGGATGACCGATCCGTCTGGCGTCGACGCCGACCACATCGTCGCCCTGGCCGAAGCATGGCGCTCGGGTGCCGACAAGTTCGACAACGATACTCGCCGCCACATCGCCAACGATGCCGTCAACCTGGTCGCTTCCGACCCGTCCGCCAATAGGTCCAAGGGTGACCAGGACGTCGCGACCTATCTGCCGCCGGGAAATTACCGGTGTGGCTATCTCGATCGATACGTCAAGATCAAGATAAAATACGCACTGACCGTTGATCCCGCCGAACACACCGCACTGCGCAACGCAGTCGATGACTGCGTCCGTCGAGGAGAGTTCAAATAAGCGACATCATCGAGATTTCCGCCAAGGCAGCCGTCCTGACCGAAGAGGAAGGGACGGTATCCGGCGAGCTCGACGTGTCCATCGACGACACCGGCAAAGGCCTGGTCCGCTATCGCGGCACCGAAACCTGGTACACCATCGGCAACTTCGACGCCGAAGCCCCACGGACTTGGACCAAGGTCGCCGAGCTTGCCAAGGCAATCGAATCCGGTATCGGAGCGCGTGACGCGGCCGGGAATGCGTTGGTGTTCGAGGCGTAGCCGCTTGGCGAGCTGACGGCGTTACTTGGACGGTGGCTGCCACCGATCATGCTGGTAAGGGTACGGACATCAGGGATCGCGGGTGGAGGATTCTTGGGGCGGCAGTCGATGTCGGCGACTGCTCGCCGGTTCTGGGCGTGGTCGACTGGCAGCGGGTTGCGTTGCGGGCAGTAGCCGGTGGCAGCGGAATGGGTTCTGGGTTTCGCCATTGTTGTCGTTGAACCGGGCTCCTCGTTGGATGGGGGCCGTGCCGCGTTCCGGGAGGGTGCAGTGCGGCGTTCCGGGGAGGGTGCTGAGCGGGGTGCATGTGTGTGGATGTGCTTGGGAGACTTCCAGTGTGGTTTGCCTGCCGGGGTTGTACCGGGCAGTGCTGGGCACGTCGAGGGGGGTACCCGGCTTGGTCTTCCGCAGCCTGGGTAAGCAGGCACACAGCTTCCAGCGTGGTCGACTGGTTGTGGTTACGTTACGGGCTGTAAAGACAACAGCTTTCACGGCGAGGGCAGTGAAATGGCGGTTTACTGCGCGGTGTTCGCAACCATATCGCTCACATCTATTATTTTGTACGCCGTTTCACTCCTATCGATAACGGATAAACCAGCAACGCACGCCGGAATATTCCGGCGCCGAATATGTGAGGGACAAAATCGGTCGGACCGATTTTCTCATGCTCACACTCCCGCTCAGATAACCGGGCGGCGCGCTGAAAGCCTACTCAGGCCCAAACTTGGCCGCCTGCTTCTCGAATGTGAAAAGGGGTGTCCAACAATAGATTCGACGATAGAATTCGAACATGCCTTCGAACCCCGCCCCCGTTGCCGATCCGTCGGTGGAGGCGGCACTGTGCAGCGCGGAGGCGGGGCTCGCCCAGGTGATGAAAGTGCGCACCGACTGCTTGTCGAATCGGGACCGGTTGCGGGTATTGCAGCGGATCGAATCAATCACGCGCGCACTACCGGGTTTGGGGTTGGAGTTGATCGCGCAAATCGACGCGCAATGGAGCAACCAGGATTTCGCCACCCACAACATGTCCGAAACCCTCGCGACAGGATTGCGGATCAGCCCAGCAGAAGCACGAGCACGCTACCGATCAGCGCTCGAGCTGGCACACCGCCCCAGACTCGACGGAGACATACTCGAACCCGAACTCCCCGCGACCGCCGCCGCGCAACGCGAAGGCGCGATCGGAGTCGCCCACGTACAGGTGGTGCAACAATTCTTCCGCCACCTCCCATCGTGTGTGGACACCCCCACCCGCCAGCGCGCCGAAACCGAATTAGCCGGGCACGCACGCCAACTACGCCCCGACCAACTCCGCAAAGTCACCCAACGCCTCGACGCCTACATCAACCCCGACGGCACCTTCGACGACACCGACCGCGCCCGCCGCCGCTCGTTCACCATGGGTCGCCAAGGCCCCGACCTGATGAGTAAATGCACCCTCATCGCCGACCCCGAACTACGCGCCTACCTCGAAGCCTGCTTCGCGAAACTCGCCAAACCCGGCATCAACAACCCCGACAACCCCACCCCGACACAAGTGACAAGCGAACCCGGCCCCGCCCCAGTACGTGTAGCAGGCGAACCCGATCCCGACGCAGTCGAGCGGGATGACCGCAACATTGGGCAACGTCAACACGACGCCCTGAAAACGCTGGCACGCGCGATGCTCACCTCCGGTGACCTCGGACAGCACCGAGGACTACCCGTCACAGTGATCGCGACCGCCACCATTCAACAGCTGCAAAACGCTGTCGAGCAAACACATTCGGGCCGACTGACCGCATCCGGGCCACCAGTCGTCACCGGCGGCGGCAGCCTCCTACCGATCCACGACCTCATCCGAATGGCCGCCCACGCCCACCACTACCTCGCCCTGTTCGACAACACCACCGGACGCCCCCTCTACCTCGGCCGCACCAAACGCATCGCCTCAGCCGACCAACGCATCATGTTGCATGCCCGCGACATCGGGTGCACTTTTCCCGGCTGCACCAAACCCGGCTACCTATGCCAAACCCACCACCACAACCAATGGTCCAACGGCGGCACCACCGACACCGACCAACTCACCTTCACCTGCGAACCCCACCACCACCTCATCGGCAAAGGCCCCCGCCACTGGACTACCACCGCAACCCCCACTACATGCCCGAAACCCGGCCGCACCCAATGGATCCCACCAAAAACCATCGACCCCAACCAACGAGCCCGCATCAACCACTACCACCACCCCGACGAATACCTCACACACCAACACCACCCGCCCGACAGCGAATCCGGTTGACACCCATTGTGATTCGACAGAAACGCCATCGGTGGGCGCCCCATGTCCACTCAGCCGGATTGATGCGTCCCTGCCCTCGTCTGGGACTACGTGCACGGGAGGATGTGGTGGGAACACCCCTCCGCTGCCCCTGCTGACCGGTGCGGGCCCCGCGCGCCGTTGCGGGTTATTTCGCGGTTCATCGAGCGTATGCACGCGGCCGGGCCCGCCGTGAACCGGTGACACGCGATGAGCACCGCAGGCCGGTTTGCGCCAACTGCTTCATCACCGCCCCGGCGAACCTGAAGACCTGTATCGGCTGCGGTTGCCGCCGCTCCGTCAGCCGCCGAACCCAGACGGCCCGCTCTGCCGAACACGTCTGCTTCTCTGAACTAACTGGCCATGCCCATCCCCGCGTCGCCCGAACGGACCCTTCTGCCGAGTTCAGGGTGTTTGCGGGCCGCGTAGCAGGGCACGGTAACGCAGCAGAGGGTGGTTTAGCGCCTCCCTCATGCAGGGCGACACTGGAAAGCCGAGAATCCTCCATCTCTCACGCAGCACGCGTATCCCACGCAAATGTCCGCGGCCGGGCGCTCGTCCGGGATCGGCGCCGGCTCGATGCTGGCGTCAGCGCGGCTGGACCATCCCGGCGCGCGATGCCGGCGGGGCGTCGACGATGCTGTGGGCGTGGAGTACGTGTCCAGAGTGCCGCGACCGCCGCTGGACGGGCTGATCGACGACCTTTACTACCTGGAGGGTGCGCCGCCGTACGCCCGGCTGACGCTGCCGCCGATGCCGTCGGCGTTGCTCATCGTCAACCTCGGGGCGCCGTTCCGCATCCGCGCCGGTACCGACATCGAGACGGCCGAGTACGCCGACGGCTGCGTGGTTACCATGCCCACCCGCGCGTTGGAGTTCGGCTACCCACTCCGGACCCGGTCCGTCGGCGTGCACTTCAAGCCGTGGGGGCTGGCGCCGTTCCTGCCGATGCCCGCGGCCGAGCTGTGTGACCGGCCGGTGACGGTAGAGCAGGTTTGGGGCCGGCCCGCCATTGCTGAGCTGCGAGACCGGCTGGCCACGGCGGACGGACCGCACGAGATGCTGACGCTGCTCGAGGAGGAGCTAATGCGACGGCTGTGCGAGACCGCCGGCCTGGGGCTGGTCTGCCATACGAGCAGCGTCATCGCGGCGACCAGCGGGGCGGTGGCGATCGGCGACCTGAGCGTGGCAGCCGGTGTCAGCAGCACTCATCTGGCACAGCGGTTCAAGGAGCTCATCGGCGTCACGCCGAAGCGGCTGGCCCGCACCTACCGCTTCACCGCCACCGTGTTCGCGATCAACCCCGCCGGACCGATCGACTGGGGCGACCTCGCCGGTGGCGCAGGCTACTTCGACCAGGCCCACTTCGGCCACGAGTTCCGGGCGTTCACCGGGCTCACGCCGACCCGGTACGTCGAAGTCCGGCGGCGGTTCGTGCGCGAACATCCCGGCAACGCGCTGGACGGCTGGCCGCTGCCTGCCGATTGATTTCTTACAAGAGCGACAGCTCACGACACGCTAATTTGGGGGCACCCCAAAGCAGAGGAGAGCCCCGTGGGCAAGGTGGTCATGTACAGCTCGGTGTCGGTGGACGGCTTCGTCGCGGACGAGAATGACCAGCCCGGACCGCTGTTCGACTGGTTGTCCAGCGGTGACGTCCCGTTGGACGAGAGCGGCGAGGTGAAGGTGTCGCAGACGTCCTACGACTACACCCGGCTGTACTGGGACCAGATCGGGGCGACACTCGTCGGCCGCCACGTCTTCGACATGACGGACGGCTGGGACGGGAAGCCTCCGGGCGGGATCGACCACGTGGTCGTCGTGACGCACCGGCCGGAGCCCGAGGGCTGGGACCCCGAGGCGCCGTTTCACTTCGTCGACGGCGTCGAGGCAGCCGTGGCCAAGGCGCAGGAGCTTGCGGGTGACCGCATGGTCGAGGTCGCCGCTGGCGACGTCGGCGGCCAGGTGCTTGCCGCGGGCCTGATCGACGAGGTGCGCATGGACGTCGTACCCGTCGTGTTCGGGTCCGGCAAGCGCTACTTCGGGTCGGTCCACGCGCAGCACCTGTTGGAGGATCCTGACGTGGTTATTCAGGGTAACCGGGTGCTTCACCTGCGCTATCGGGTGCGCCGTTGACCGATCTGAGCGGGTACGCGAAGAAGTCCACTGCGAACGGTGACACAAGATCGAGGATGTCGACGGAAATCCCGTCCTGCAATGCCGCACAGTGTGCGGTTCGAAACGGCCACAGTCGCTTTCAACGCCGATCGAGGTGCGCCGAACTACGCCGAGCCAGCCTTCGCGTTTGGCTTCGACGATGCGGGCTTCGAGGTTGTCGTGGATCTCTTCGAGCCGGGGCCGCTGGGCGGGGTCCGGCCTGAGGAGCGAGCATCTGACACAGGCGTGCTCATGGACGCAGGCCGTGGCGAATGCTCGGGCGCAGGTTCCGACCGAGACCTTGCGTTTTTCGAAGTGGGCGAGGAAGGCATCCCATTCGGTGTCGGTGGGTGTGCGGTATTCCTCGCTGGGTCGGGTAGCGCGGCGGCGGGCGATGTGTGATCCGCGGCGTTGCGTAGCGGTGTTCTCGCGGCGTCAAGTGGCACCGAGGATGCGGTGGGTCACCTAACGTCGGGGCTCCGAATGGCCTGGCCGTCCAGCAGGCGGCGGATCTCATGGTCCGGATATGGGGTGCTCCGGCTCTTCTGCTGGAACGCACGCGTGAATGCGGACATCGCCGCGGCGATCGGTGCGTGCCGGGTGAGGAGCGCGGTGGCCTCCTCGGGGATGCCCTCCGGCGGTTTGCCCTCGGCGATGGCGCGCACCATCGCCGCGCGTGTCTCCCGGTCCTCGCGCCGGAGCCCGTACAGGGCGGTGAGCAGCCAGTTCACCAGGTAGGTGGCGGTGTAGCCGCGGTCGTAGCTCTGGTTCCGGCCGAAGAACGCGGCCTCGGCCGGCGAGAGGTCGAACCCGCAGGAGAGCGCGAGGCCGTAGTCGCCGAAATAGAAGCGTTGACCGTCGGTCAGGATGTTCTCGAAGTGCGCGTCGAGGTGCAGCAGCCCACGGCTGTTCATGAACGCGGTGCCGGCCGCCAGTTCCCGCTCCACCGTGGCGCAGGCACGGTCGGTGGCCTCCTCGCCCGCCTCGATCTGGACGTTCAGCCACTCGTGCAGGTTCTGCGGGATGTACTCCAGGAACAGCGCGATGCTCGCAGAACAGTCCCGCAGCGCCTCGATCCGGTGGCGTACCTGCGGTCGGCCGTCCCAGTAGGCGACGGCGCGGTCGATGTCGGCGAGCTCCTTCGGCAGCGGCGTCGTGTCCGGCAACACCCGCCAGTGGTACATCAGCGGGAAGCCCTCACCTTCGGCGGCCAGCACCCAATTCGTCGTCATGATGTGCGCGGCGAGCTCGCGCCAGGCCCCGAAGCCCGGCCCGCCGATGAGGCCGACGCCATAGTGGCAGAACTGCGGCAGGTCGAACAGGTTCGCCGTGGACCGGACGTGCTGCGGCTGCCGTTCCAGGTCGGTGAGGGGTACTCGCTTCACGAAGACCGGGGTTCCGGCGACCTGCAGCAGCGCCGACTTCCCGCCGATACCGGCGCCGAGCGGTGCGGCCGCGTCCACGAGCTCGCGCAACGCGTGATCGCTGTGCAGCGCCAGGGCTGTGGAGACGGCGCTGTGGACGTGCAGGCGCGCCGAGCGCGACATGTCGCGGGTCGTCGGCGCGTCAGGTGAACAGGACGTCACTGCGTCAAGGGAATTCGCTGCGGCCTTCATGCGGGCGCCGACCTCGATTCAGCCATGACCACGCGGTCGTGCCGGCGGCCTCCGGAGCGGGCAGGAGGTCGGTCCGGGACCGCACCCGACGGCTGTCCCGGCTTGTCCCCCGGAACCGCACTCTACGTCACAATCTCCACGCGACGACTCCACGTAGTGAGAGACGAGGCGTCCGCGCGGTCTGCCGCCTCGGTACTGTGACTTCGTATGGCCGACACCGAGATCGAGATCACCGCAGACCTGGTCCGCGGCCTGCTGCGGGACCAACATCCAGACCTTGCCGGGCTGGCCATCCGCGAGGTGGCGGGCGGTTGGGGCAACCAAATGTGGCGTCTCGGGAACGACTTGGCCGTGCGAATGCAGCACATGGACCCCACTCCAGAGCTCCAGCTCAAGGAACGGCGGTGGCTACCTGTGCTTGCCCCGCTCCTGCCGCTCCCGGTGCCGACCCCGGTGCGGTTCGGCGAACCGTCCGAGCGCTTCCCCAAACACTGGACCGTGATGACGTGGGTTCCCGGCAAGCCGCTTGACCAAAGCTCGATCAGCCGCGGCGCCCACGCGGCCGACACACTGGCGGGTTTCCTCAGGGCGCTCCATGTGGAGGCACCCGCCGAGGCGCCGACCGCCACGGACCGCGGAGCCCATCCCAGGAACTGCACGGACGGCTTCGAGAACATCCTCCAGGCCGTCGCTTCCGACGACATCGCTCCCGACGACATCGCTGCCGACGTCCGGGCCGTCTGGGCTGACGCCGTTGCGGCGCAGGGATGGGAGGGTCCGCCGGTGTGGGTGCACGGCGACCTCCATCCCGCGAACGTCGTCGTCTCGGACGGAACGCTCTCGGGCATCGTTGATTTCGGTGACATGTTCGCCGGCGATCCGACGTGGGACCTCGCCGCCGCATGGGTGCTGCTACCCGCGGGCACGGCCTCACGGTTTTTCGACATGTACGCGTATGCGGACGAGGCGGCGATCCGGCGCGCTCGCGGGTTGGCCGCTATGAAGAGCCTCTTCCTGATGCTCATGGGGCAGAACGGAGATCGGGGACTTCGCGGCGGCAAGCCGCACTGGGGACCCGCAGGCCGGGCGGCACTTGATCGTGTTCTGAAGGGTGTTTGATACACGCTTCGTCGAAGCTATTGTCGATCTTGTTCGATGGCCACGCCGCAGCCCTTCACTGAACTTAATTTTCATGGGGCAGAGGTTCTTCCGGAGATGGAGCCGAACGCTGGCATTCCGAGTCCAGTCGTTGTTGCTGCGGTGCGGCGCAGAGCGGAGCGGAAGCTCCGCGCGCAATCCAAGCTGGTTGAGCTGCCGATCATTATCCGCCAACCGATAACGCAGTGATCCGACCAGCTGATCGCGGAGATGCACACGATGGGGCAGCGCGGACGCCAGCCGGCTGGATCGTCGGGGTGCCTGTGGACCATCATGATGGGCATGACCAGTGTTGCCCGTTCCACCATGACCGCCGAATTGGATTGCGGCGTGGTCGAGTATCGGTTCGACCAGCGCGGCAGTACCACAGTTGTGGTGTTCCACGGCGGGCATATGAACGCCGGACTCGCACTCGGTGAGGACGTGTTCGTCGACGCCGGATACTCGGTGCTGGTGCCCTCGCGGCCCGGCTACGGTCGCACACCGCTGTCGACCGGCATGACGGCCGACGGATTCGCAGATGTCACCCGATCGCTGTGTGACCATCTCGGTATCACCCGTGTCGCTGCCGTCGTCGGCATTTCGGCAGGGGGACCTACCGCGATGGCGACCGCCGCTCGCCACCCGGACCTGGTGGAGCGAGTCATCTTCCAAAGCGCGGTCGGCCCGCTTCCATGGCCTGACGAACGGACCCGCATGGCCGCTCGGCTCGTATTCGCCGCCGCGACCGAGCGCATTACGTGGTCGGCAGTACGCGTGATCATGCGTACCGCCCCGGACCTCGGCCTGCGAATGCTGCTGGGTGATCTCGCCGCTCTCCCTGCCCGGCAGGTCGTGGCCGCGTTGTCCGCCGAAAACCGCCGGCTGTTGATCGAGCTGTTCTCGAGAATGCGGTCCGGTCGCGGTTTCCGCAACGACCTCGCCGCTGTTGCGGGCAGTGCTGGCGAGGTCACCCAGCCCACCCTTGTGATCGCCAGCCGCAACGATGGTTCCGTGCCGTTCGACCACGCCGAGGCCCTCGCCTCCGCGATCCAACACAGCAGCCTTGTCGAGAGTCAGGCCGACAGCCACTTCATCTGGCTCGGCCAAGACTGGCCGGCGATCAGCGGCAAGATCCGCAACTTCCTCGCCGCCTGAGCCCAAAATCGGGGACGTCTTGCTCGAGCCGTTCGAAGCCGAGGCGAATATGCCCCCAGCGATGGGCACAGGTTCGAGCAGGAAAGTACCTCGATATTTCGGTACGCTCCGCCAGCAGCGGTTGCTCGAAGATGAAGCCGGAGGAGAGTTTTGGGTTCCGAATGCACCATCGGCGAGGTGGTGGACTTGATCGTCGAACTAGGTCTTGTTGACCCATCGACACCCGGACAGAAGCTGGAGCCGGACGAACTCGACGAGCCGCTGAGCTACTACGGTTTTACCGCCCACGAGGCCGTGCTCGCACTCCTCAGCGAGCTCGAGATCCGATACACATTGGATTACAAGACATTCCGTGGCATCGGCGACGCCGACCACGATGACCGGCTGCGGTGGTATCAGGACGAGTTGGAGTCCATCGCCTCCTGCACCCGAGGCTTGGTAACGGTCACCAACGTGCGATTGGTCGAGATCGACGCGGAATGGGCGCTCCATTTCGACTGGAACCAGGAGACCATATCGTGGCCGGTATCCGCCGGCGACCCGGATGAGCATTTCGAAGCCTCACTCACCTTCGCCTCATACCTGTCCGGATTGGCCGCAAGCCCATCCGAGCGTTTCTGTGACGTTGATCCATGCGACGAGGACCTCAATGGCGAAGCCATTTTCGGGAATCCGGAAGCACTCAACCGTCTGGGCGCACGTTTCGGCCTCACTTTCTCGTGAGCGTGAGATCAGAGCGGAGGACGCACGACGAGTTCGCATTGAAATGAACTCTGCTGAGCGACTACACAACAGACGCACCGGGACCGGCTAGTGCCCTTCGACGGGGTGCGCCGGGTGTAGGCGCGGGCGGTGCCGCTGATCGGCCCAACGACCCGAGCGGGCCGCAGATCGAGCCGACCTACCGGGTTCCGGCAGGGTCGATGCTCGTGAGCTTGCGGGGAAGGTTGCGCCCAGCCGGGCCGACAACGCTTGACCACGAGATCGCAATCCGAACTGGCATATGCCGCCGGGGCAGACGTTATGCCAATTCGGTTGCGACAAGTCAGGCTTGTTGTTTGAAGTCCCCGCCCACTACGCCAGCGGTGAACGCATCCCACGCACTCGGCGAAAACACCAGAGCGGGCCCGGTCGGGTTCTTCGAGTCACGCACGCCCACAACGCCGCCTTCGACCCACGCAACCTCGACACAAGAGGTCTGACCGCCACTGTAGCTACTCTTGAACCAATTCAATCTGGACAGTTCATTACTCATGATGCGTAACTCCTTGCTGCCCGTCTGAGCAGATCTCGCGTTTGCGTCTCATCCAGTGCTGCACTCCGTATAGCCGATGCAATCTCATGGTAGCGCCGCACGTCATCGGCATGCTCGAGATACAAGTCAGGCTTACCATTTCCCTCGAAATAGGCCAGGGGAGGCTCCACCACGCGCCCCCTGGCGTCGGTGCCGAAATCAAGAATCTCGAACGGTCCATGCAGCACTCCCCAGACGCATCCAGCCTGGAGCGGATGCACGCGCAGCGAGATGTTCGGCAGCTTGCCGATCTCGGCCAAGTGCCGCAACTGCGCTGCCATCACACGGGGTCCGCCGACAACGCGGTGTAGCGCCGATTCATGCAGCAGCAGTTCGAGTTTCACTGGATCTGCCTTGCGTGTGACGATAGTTTGCCGCTTCAGTCGCAGTTCGACCCGACGGTCGATGTCTTCCGGAGTGCTATCGCAGTAGAACGCGCCGATCAGTGCCCGCGCGTAGTCGGCGGTCTGGAGCAGGCCAAGCACGATCTCATGATAGGCAATCAGCCGACGTGCGGCCGGTGCCAACTCGACATACATATTGAATGTCGCATCGCTATACAGCCCGCCAAAGGCCGTGTACCACGACGTAACTCGCGCCTGCTTCGCAAGCTCGAGTGCGCGGGCGGTGTCTTCGGCGTCCACCTCGTAGAGTTCGCAGAGCGCCTGTATGTCGCGGACGCGGTACTTCTTCACACCGCCGGTCTCGATGCGTTGTAGCGCCGCTTTGCTCAGTTGCACGAGATGAGCGGCCCTGTCGAGAGACAGGCCGCTCCCCTCGCGTTCCTCGCGCAGGAAGCGCCCGAGTTGCCGCCGGGGCAGGGTCGATGGTTTATCGTCGCTGGTCATAGTTGTTTCATCCTCTGCAAAAGCGGATCGAATCGAGCATCGAACGCGAACCGAATTGCGCGCCGTCTGCGAACCGTTTCCTGGGTGTTTGCACGAATGGGCTTTGGGCCGTGCGAATGGCCCAGTCACTACCTGATCTCGTGGTTTTCTAGGTCGCACGTTCGGGTGACATCGCAGGTCGAAGCCTCGAAGCCTCGTCGAACTGCCGCAACCACAACAACTTCAGCTATGCGCATCGGTGGGATCGGACCCCACCCCTGTGACCAAACATAGCGATCGTTTTCGCCGGTCACCAGAACGCACTGTAAACCAGCACACCGACAATTTTCTGGGGAGGATCATGAACACCCGCACCATCGACCCACCGCCTTCGGTCGTGACGAGCGCGAGACCGAAAGCCATTGGGCTCGTCCGCAATGACGTATCCGGCCTCGACGCCGAGCGGCACGCCACTGCGGTGCAGCGGCACGCGCGCACGCTCGGCTATCAGTACCTCTACACGGTGCGGCCGCCCGACGGCATCGACGACTCGATCGGATACACCCTCGCCATCGCGGCTGGGCTCGGCGTCGAAACTATCGTCGTATTCGGCCTCGAGCAGGTGAACTGCCGTCCCGCGTTGATCTGCGACGCGGGGTTCGATCTGGAAACCGTTTGCCCGCCCGGCAAGTGGGCACGTTCAGCACAGCCTGTCCACCGCCTCGATACGGGGGCCGCATGAGGTGCGAAGACACCCTGATCACCCCGCCGACTATCTGCGATGCCGCCGAAATCGAGTTGGCGCACCGGCAGATGCGGCGACACCGCCGGTGCGGGATCGAGCGGTGCGCGTGGAAGTGGGTGGCCTATTACACGCTGGTGCATCACGGCCGGATCGCACCGCAGCGATTGAGCCCGCGCGAGCGCGCACATCGGCGCGGTGTCTACTTCCCGACCGACTCCGCCCACAGCCGAGCCGCGTGCGGATCCGAACTCCGTACCTTCCAGCAGGTGCTCGATGGGCTCGCGCAACTAGCGCAATCGCCGATCTATCCGGGCGAGGGCATCGGGAGGTGAAAAGCCCATGGGCGCATGGCAAATGGTGCACGGTGTCCTCGCGGTTCTCGGTGGCGGCGCGGTCGCCGTCGCCGGGGTGGCGTGCGTGTGGCCGATGAATCAACCACGCCGGAACCGGCCCGTCACATCTCGCTGCCCGCTACGACCGGTCGAGTGGCCGCCGGCGTGGACATGCGGCCCACCTGGTCGGCCGTTCACCCTCGCCGACGCCCATCAGGCGATGCAACTGCACCGCGACCACGACTGCGCCCGAAAGCGCGCCGCGTTCGACGCACTGGTGGCGGCCGGACGCATCCACCCCGATTCCGCACGCCGACACCGCCTGTGGGGAGAGCCATGGTGAACGACAACGAAAGTCGTCCGCGACATCCGGATTCGATTGCGGCACAAGCGCGTTTCCTCGAGGCCCGCGCCGAGCGCGCCGGATATCGACTCGTCCGAAACCAACAGCCGCCCTATGGCTGGATTCTGTTGGACGCCGAGGACGACGAGCGCATCTACAGCGGCAGCCTGGAACAGATCGATGCCTGGCTGAGGTCGTGATGGGGGCGCCGTCGGGGACTTCGTTGCCGGATGAACTGCCGGGCAACGATTTGTGGCCGCACCAGCTCGAGGCTGTCGAGAAGATCTGCGCCGAGTTGAGCGAAAGAGGCCGGGCCACAGCGGTCGCCGCGTGCGGGACCGGAAAGACACTGATCGGTGCGGAGTGCTCCACACGCCTGGTTCCCGATGGCTCGGTACTCATCGTGGTGCCGACCCTGGAGTTGTTGGCGCAGACCGCGCGTTCCTATGCACATCATCTCGGTTCCGCGGCCGGTGCGATCGCGGCGGTGTGCGGCGACAAACAGGCGACGGATTCGGTGGCCGGACTGCGGGCGGATATGTCCGGTCTACACGTGCCGGTCAGTACCGACCCTGTCGAGGTCGCCGGCTTCACTGGGCGCGGCGGGCGGGTCACGGTGTTCGCCACCTATGCGAGTCTGCCGGTCATAGTGGCCGCGCACGCTCAGAATGGGCTGGCGCGTTGGGGTTTGGTCATTGTGGACGAGGCCCATCGCACCGCCGGAATGCGGCGCCGGTGGGCGCAGATCCACGACGATCGGCTGGTGCCTGCCGCGCGGCGACTGTATCTGACCGCGACACCGCGGATCATGACCGTTGGTGGCGCCGACAGCGTGAGCATGGACGACCCGCGCGTATTCGGCCGACATGTCTTCCACCTGCCATTCGCGACCGCGATCGAGTCCGGGTTGCTCGCCGACTATCGCGTTGCGGTTGTGACGATTACCGACGGCGAGGTGGCGAAGCTGGCCGCCACCCACAAGATGGTGAGTGTCGATGGGCGCGCGGTATCGGCGCGCACGCTCGCCATGCAGGTCGCGTTGGCTAAAGCCGTGCGCGACTACGGGTTACGCCGTGTGATCACCTATCACGGCCGGGTCCTCGCGGCGACCCGCTTCGCCACCGGACTCGCGGCCGCGATCGAGTTGCTGTCCGAGGATGACAGGCCGCAACGGGAGGTGCGCGCCCACTGGGTCAGCGGGGATACGGCACCACGACACCGTCGTGCGGCGCTGGCCGCGTTACGACGACCCGGCAATGCCACTGTCGTGGTGTCGAACGCGCGGGTGCTTGCCGAGGGCGTAGATGTTCCGGCCCTGGACGCGGTGATGTTCGCCGATCCACGCGGCTCGGCCACCGACGTGGTGCAGGCTGTCGGGCGGGCCCTGCGGCGCGGCGGCGAGACAGGGAAAGTCGCGACGATCATCGTGCCGATCTTCCTCGCCGAAGGGGAGAATCCGATTGCGGCGCTCGATGGTTCGGACTTCGACACCGTTTGGCGGATAGTCCGGGCATTACGTGCGCACGACGAACGGATCGCCGACTACCTCGACCAGCGACGCCGGCCGCCGACCGACACACCCTGCGGGGCGAGCGGCTACCCGCCCGCCTGGCTGCACGTCAACGGCGCACCCGCGCGCATCAGTGACGAGTTCCATCGCGCGATCCTGCTGCGCACGGTGGCGACGACCACCTCACCATGGTGGGAGCATTACGGCGCCCTGGTGGCCTTTCACGCCGAGCACGGACACACCCGGGTCAGCCACGGCTATCGCACTCCCGAGGGCTATCCATTGGGTCAGTGGCTTGGGCGTTGCCGACGCGAATATCGGGCCGCGACACTGCGTTCCGACCGGGTCGCCAAGCTGGAAGCTCTTGGTGTGGAATGGGATCCGGACGCGACCAGATGGGCGGCGGGCATCGCCGCACTGCGCCGATACCGAGCCGAACACGGCGACGCGCACGTCGCCTCCGGCTACCGAGCGCCGGACGGTTATCGGCTGGGTGAGTGGTTGACGCAGTGCCGCAGTCGGTATCGCGCCCGGACGCTGCCCGCCTCACAAGTGGACGAGCTGGAAACCGTTGGGGTCGAATGGGATTCGCCCGCCACCAGATGGGAGCGCGGGATCACGGCATTGCGCGAGTTCCACGCCGCTCGCGGGCATGGATGTGTCACGGTCTCACATGTGACCGCCGATGGCTTCGAACTGGGGCGCTGGCTGCGCAAACGGCGCGAGCAATATCAGGCAGGCACGTTGTCGGCGGCGCGGGTCGCCATGATGGAATCGCTTGGCGTCGAATGGGATCCGGCCCGAAGTCGTCGTACGACGCGATGGAGAACGGCGATGAGCGCACTCGATACCTACCGGGCGGCATACGGCGATACGAATGTGCCGACCGGATATATCGGGCCCGACGGGTTCCGGCTCGGTAAGTGGCTGTGGCGTCGGCGCGCGGGGTTACGCGCCGGAACATTGCCCATTGAACAGATCACCGAATTAGCCACCGCAGGTGTCGATCTCGATGAACAGCGCTGGGTTGAGCGGCGGTGGCGTCGGCACCTCGAGGATCTCGCCGCCTTCCGTGCGGAGTACGGGCATGCCAACCCTGCTCAAAGGTATGTGACGCCAGAGGGATTGCGGCTCGGTTCGTGGATCAGTTCATGCCGAGTGGGGTATCGGTCGGGCACGTTGACCTGTGCGCAGATCGATGATCTGCGCCGGCTCGGTGTCGAGCTGAGTTCGCGGGTCGACGGCAATACGACACGCCTGCATAGAACTGGCTCTCGATCCGGCCCTGGTTGACGCGGCTGCTGCTGAGAAGACGGCTCGATCGCGACACGTTTCCAAATGTCGAAAACCCATGTCCAAGGACCTGATTGGTCAATGGGCGCCAGCTCGGCGAACGCTTGCGTGCTGGTCAACCGGCCGGTAGCGTCGAGCCGAGCTGTACAGGGGGCGGGAGCCGGGCCGGCCCGATTCGATAACCTCGACAGCAGTCGACGATCGGAAGGAACCACATGGCCAGCAGGGGGAACGCGGTGCGTGGTGCGGTTTTCGCGATCGGTGCTGTCGTGTTGGTGGGCGGGTGTGGGTCGTCGACCGATGGGGATGCCAAGCCTGCGGGGAGTACGACGAGTGCGGGGGCGACGTTGGCGGCTGCAGCACCAAACAGCTATGCGCCGTGCAAAGACGTTCCGCAAAGTGTGCTGGACTCCGAAAATTTGGGTATGCACATTTCCGCTGATGGAGATGCCACCGGCGGGGTCCAGTGGCGCGGCTGTCGATGGGTTCGACCAAACGGATACTCGGTAGGTATCCGGACAACGAACCTCACCATCGACCTAATCCGCAGCCGCAACTACCCCGAGACCACCGAGTTCACCATCGGCGGCAGGCGGGCGATCTCGACACGTCAGTTCGACGGCCCCTTCATAAACGAGGCATGCACGGTGAACGTCGAAATGAAGGGCGGCAGCCTCGAGTTCAATCTGAACAATCCCCCGTCGAATCGCGACACCGGCAGTACCGACTCCTGTGTATTCGCTCGCGGCTTAGCGGAAAAGGTCACTCCAACCCTGCCTGCCAACGCCTGACCGCAACATCACAGACCAGTCTGGGGAGGACACATATGGCAACCGACGACACGGCGGCAGCGGGCCCGCTAGCGAATCTGATCACTGAAGCCCATGGGGGCCGACTATCAGTGCGAATGGACCTCGAAAAATTCGTCTATGTTGACCGCGACTGTGAGTACTTCAAAGGTGTCATCCGTCTGATTCAAGGAACCATGACCGATATCTCTGCCATGCAGGATTGGGGTTTGGGTGAGACATTCCAACCACAAGACAGCCGGGATCTAGTGTCGAGCAAGACGATGGTCAAACGCTGGCGCGAGAAGTCTCAGGGCTCGGACAACAGCGTCTACGCGGTGATGGAGTCCCACTACAAGATCATCGAAGACTTCCAGACCTTGTTCCGCACCGTCCGCGAGCGCATAACCAGCGTCGACGCCGACCAAGCGGCCCGCTACACCCAGTTGGAGTCGACCTTGCCGCAGCAGGCACCTGCCACGGCAAAGATCTTCTCCTGGCCAGGTCTGTAAGAAAGGGCGATCAGTTGACCGGCAACGAGTCCACCCAAATTCCCCCGCACGGGGAGAACGTATTCAGCTGGGAACGCACCGACATCGAAGATGCGTTCAAGCCACTCGATCCCAAGAACGCGCACTCCGCCGCCGCGAGCTATTCCAACGCGGCAACCTACTGGGATCAAGGGCTGGAGACCTTCGCTCGTTCGGTTCAAGGCTCGATCGCCGAGTCATGGGAAGGTTCGGCCGCGGAAAGCGCCAAAAATGCGATCACCCGCTACGTGACTGACGCCCACACCCTGACGCCTCTGATCACACAGATATCCAACGACATGCAGGCCGCCGCCGACTCAGTCCGCAAAGTCGCCGACTCAGTCCCCGAAGCCAATCACCACTCCTGGACCGCGAACGTCTGGCCCCCTCGCGCCTCCGAAGAAGAACGCACCCGCAACGAAGCCACCGCCGGCGCCCGCAACGCCATGCTCGAAAACTATGTGAACAAATTCGCCTCCTTCGATGGAAACGTGCCCGTCCTGCCAACAGGGCTCAATCCGACGAATCCCTTGGATATCCCCGGGCCGATCGGTGGCGGTAACGGCGAAGACGACGGCGGTAACGGCAAGGGCGGCAACGGGTCCGGCAACGGGTCCGGCAACGACACCGGAAATGGCGGCGATTCGACCGAGGAGCCGACCACCCCGACCACCGAGGACCCCACCTCGAACGATTCCTCCGACACGTCGAACGATCAGCCGACCTCCTCGGACTCGACCAATCCGAGCAGCTCCTCCACACCGACCACACCCAGCTCGTCCACGCCGGACTCCCCCACCACCCCAGCTGGCTCCGGGTCTCCGAGTGGATCGGGCTTGCCCAGCGGATCGGGATCACCGAGCGGATCCGGTTCGCCAGGCGGGTCGGGCTCGCCTACTCCGGGTAAGAGCGTCACCGGCATTCCCGCAGGGGTCGGGGCGGCAGCGGCGGCTACCAATGCCGCCGCGAGCGGCAGTGGCCGATCCGGTATGCCGGGTATGGGCGGAATGGGTGCTGGGGCGGGTAAGGGCAAGCCCGAGGAAGGCACCCACGAGATACCGGATTACCTCATCAACGCCGCCAACACCGAAGAGTTGCTCGGTGAAATGCCGCGCACCGTCCCGGGCGGCGTGATCGGCGAGGAACCCGAACCTATGCCGCCACCGGCCCGCGGCTGACGCCACGGCGCATGGATGCGGCCGGTCGTCGCATCGGCAAAACGCATGTCGCAGTTACCATCTCGGCAACCGAGCATCGTCATGGATAGCACCTGTCCGCGACGGGCGAACCCGCCACGCACCTCGCTCGGACCACACGACCCACCCAGCACAACCCGATTGGATACCCCCTGATGGCTGAATGGAATTGGGAGCCCGACGATTTCGCCGCACTATGGTTCAGTCCGGCGAACGACCGGTTCCCCAATCCACTCCGCTTCACCAGCCGTTTCGCCTACCGCGACGACTTCGAGCTACACCGGGTAACCATGCGCGAGCGCTACTCCCATGACGAGCTCGAAGAAATCCAGCTCGCCCTCAACACCCTGTCCGAATCGACCATGCGCATCGAAATATTCGGCGGCACAACCCAACACAAGAATTCAAACGGCGGCACTCGCAGCTATCGCATTGTCGGCGCACGCACCGACTATCACGCAGTGTCATTGGCCCAAGCCACCTTCGCCGACACCAATGGCCCCATCCGCTGCCGACTGTTCCCCGTCGCGCATCTTCCATCCGAGCTGGTCAACTCCCTGCCTCGCTGCAAGCCGGGCAATCAACCATCCAGCACCTTCCACCCCGAAGACGTATACGGAAACCGCAACGGCCACATGGAAAGCGTCACCCACAATTCCCCCCGCGAACGCTACCAACGCCTACTGCACCGCCCCGCCGACGGCGGCGGCTCCGCCCTGCTCTACACCGGCGGCGTCAACACCCTCGCCGACCCCTTGACCACCGTGCAATGGCACGACATCACCAATGACGGCCGCTACACCGAACTACGCGGCCAGCACATCACCGTCCGCCCCACCGCCCCCACCGACCTCACCACCCAATTCACCACCTGGATAGACCGCGTCACCCAACGCCTCCGCGAGGCGGAAGAAGACAGCTGGTAGCGGGTCGGCCATCCATCCACGTCAGCTCGTGGCGCCGTCGACCAAAGGCGACGCCGGCCGGGCGCGATCATCAATCACGACCCGGCCGAACAATCTAAGCCGCCGCCAACTCTCGTTGAACCGTTGCGTCCCAGTCGATTCGGTATCGCTGCTCGGCGCCCATGGTCTTCTCCATATCCATGAACCGGACCATCAGGCGCATCATCAGCGGCATTATCTTGCGCGCCACCGGGCCGGGGGTTTTGCTGTGATTGACTTTCGCGGCGCGGGCCGCGATGCCCTGCACTCGTGTTCGGCGCAATTGTTCGTAGACGGCGAAGGCGGACGGGTCGTCGCCAGCCGGGACGGCAGGCAGATCACGCAGGCAGCGTGCCAGTTGGATACCGCTCTCGATGGCCAGCGACGCGCCTTGGCCGGAACTGTTCGACGGCGCGTGCACCGAATCGCCGACCAGTACCATCCGACCCCGATACCAGTGCGGCACCGGCGGCATAATGTGCAGTGCGCCAGTAGTTTCGAGGGCGTCCGCAGTGGTGTTGCGGGCGAATTCGCCGCCAGGGGTGTCCTCGGCGTAGGTCTCACGCAGTACCCGCAACCAGTGTTCGGCCGGGATTGCCCGCGCCTCGGACAGTGACAGGTATTCCGGGTGCGGGAGATTGGCGCCCCACATGATCCGGCCGGGTTCGGTCGCCCCGTACAGGTAGTACGCCCGCTTGCCGAAGGCGAAAGTCATTGTCCCCGGGGCAATATCGAGATCGCTGTCGATCATGGCGCCGAAGCCGAGCATGCCGGTGTACTCCGGTCCCGGCGCGTTCGAGTCGATGAGACTGCGCACGGTCGATCGAATACCGTCGGCGCCGATGAGCACGTCGGCGGTCGCCGAGCTGCCGTCGGCGAAATGCGCGGTGATGCCTTCGGCGTGCTCGTCGACCCCGATCAGGCGCTTGTTGTATTCGAAGGGGATGCCCGCGACGACCGCGTGGTCGTGCAATGCCTGATGCAGCTCGTTGCGGTCGACAAGTTGCAGCACCGCGTCAGGCAATCCCGGCATATTCAACTTCTTGTCGCCGACCGACATTTCCATGGCCGTTATGGTGGCGGCCATCTCGCGAATGCGGTCACCCGCGCCGATGACATCAAGGGCGGCAACACCGTTCGGTGCGAGCGCGAGCCCACTGCCGATACCGAAGGTGGGGCCGGGGTACGCCTCGTAGACGCGGGCTTCGATGCCCGCCTTGTGCAGCGCGGTCGCGGTAACGGGACCGGCGATGCCGCCGCCGATGACGAGTGCCGTGCGTGTTGTGGACATGGGTGTCTCCAGGTTTATGCGATGCGGATTGGTGTTCGATCCCCGAACCGACTCGCCTACCGCTCACCCAGTTATCCTGTGGTTGCCAACCTCGTGGCCGGGTGCGCTTGCGCGGGCACGGTTCGAGACGGTTACATCGGGCTCGGTGGCGGTGTTGCAGCACCGCACCGGGCCCGGTCTCGATGTTCGTTATCTCAGCGTTTGTTACCTCAGCGTTCGTTATCTCAGCCCGGCGGTCGCCGGGATCCGGTATCCGACGAAGGTGTCGAATCCGGCGTCATCCCCCCTTCTACCTGCTTGATGACCTCGGCGACCTCGATGCCGTCGGTATGGATCTGTCGCCACCAATCGACGCCGGGAAAACTTCCGGAGGCGATTTCGTCGCGGAATGAACGCGCCCACGCGGCCTCGGCTTCGGCCATCGCCAAACCGTATTCGGCCTCGATGACGAACAGTCGTGGCAATCCGGTAGTGATGAGTTTGCCGAATTCTCGGCGCGTGGCTTCGATGGTCTGATTCAGGGCTTCGATGCGCCGACCGAGCAACTCGACCACCTCATCGGGAGGCAACACCGAAAGTACCGAGAGCCCGGCGACGAACCGATGATGTTCGGGCTCCGGCGTGGCGATCAATTCCCTTGTCCAGTCCGCCATTTCGGCGCGACCGGCATCGGTGATCCGGTAGACGGTCCGCTCCGGGCGGGCGCCGTCGCGTTCACTGCCGACGACCTCGAGGAATCCGGCTTTCGCCATGTTCTGCACGACGGTGTAGAGCGAACCCCATTTGATGTCCATGTCGCGGTCTTTGCCGTGCGACTTCAACGTCGAGGCGATCTCGTAGCGATGCATCGGCCGTTCGATCATCACCGATAGCACCGCCAGCGCGAGCAGGTTGTTCACCTTGCGCTTCGTCGCCATAACCACCTCCGATTACTCGTATACGAATATACGTCTACGAGTATCGGGGCACAAGGGGTCAGGCGTGAACAGGTTCGCGCTCCCGGGCGTCCTCGTCGAGCAGCTTGGTCGCGATGTTCTCCAGGGCGCGCGACAACAACGCACGATCGGCGGGGTCATCGGAATCCCAGTCGTCTATGCGGCTGTCGAGCCAGCGCCGCCAGGCGGCCTTGATCCGGTCGACCTCGATACGGCCCGAATCGGTAAGTTCCAGTCGTCTCGGATCTTCGGTGAGGTAGCCGTCGATGATCAGCCGATCGAATACCGGACCGATCACCTCGGTGGGGACCTTGTGCGCGTACGCGATGGCATCCAGCGTGGCCACGCCACCGCCCCGGCTATGCACGTACACCTGACCCAGCGCCCAGGCTTGACCGTCGCTCAGCTGGGTCCCCGACTCCGCGACAATGCGCGGCCCGACCGGCCCCTCAGCGCGCGCCTTACGCATCGCCGCCGACACCGCCCGCTCCAGCAGCACGACCCGGTCCGGCGAATCCGGCACCGAAAAGCCCTCGCCCACATCGGAAGCCGCGGGACGGATGCTGTCGCGAAGTGGTACTTCCTGCAAGAACCAGGCGATCACGAAGCCGGCCAGCGCAACGGGCACCACCCACAGGAAGACATGGTCGATGGTCTTCGCGTAAGCGTCGATGATCGGGGCGGCCAGCTCCGGCGGCAGCGATCGCAGCGCCTGCGGATTCGCCGCGACCTCGGGCGGGACCACCTTCGTCTCGGTCAGCGCGGCGGTCAGGTTCGGGGCGAGCTGGTTGGTGTAGAGCGTGCCGAATATCGCGGTCCCGAAGGCGCTGCCGAGGGTACGGAAGAAGGTGACTCCCGAAGTGGCCGTACCCAATTGCGCGTATGGCACGGTGTTCTGCACAACGATGGTCAGCACCTGCATGGCCAGGCCGATGCCGAGACCGAGTATCAGCATGTACAACGACTCGAGCCAGATGCTGGTGCCGCGCCCCATCGTGGACATCAGGCCGAGCCCGATCGCCATCACCGCCGTACCCGCGATCGGAAAGTACCGGTAGTGGCCGGTCTTACCGACGACCTGTCCGGAAATGATCGACGTCACCAGCAAACCCGCCAGCGCCAGCTCGCGTGGTCGGTGAACAATCCGCCGAGCGTCGGGCCGATCACCGTGGTGACGCCGAAGACGGCGCCGAGCGCACCCTGGTATTTGCCGCGCTCGCGTAGCGGAATGATGTCGGCGATCAGGGCCATCGCCGTGACCATCAACCCGCCCGCGCCGACACCTTGCACGGCTCGCGCGATGATCAGCAGCAGCATGCCATTGGCCAGTCCGCGACCATCGAGCCCGCGATGAAAATCAACGCGCTGAGCTGGAACACCAGCTTGCGACCGAACAGGTCGCCGAGCTTGCCCGCCAGTGCCGTCGCCACCGCCTCGGCGAGTAAGTAGGAGGTAATCACCCAGGCCATATGCCCGGCGCCGCCGAGATCGGCGACGATCGTGGGCAATGCGGTGGAGACGATGGTCTGATCGAGGGCCGCCATCAGCATGCCCAGCACGATGGTGCCGAACACGATGTTGGTCCGCGCTCGACTCAATGGTGCGGGCCCGGGCTTCTCGGCGACAGCAACTACACCGGTCATCTGGCCAGTATGTGTCGATTCCGTGCACGGGTCGCGTGCGACACGGATAGCATGGCAAATCTGAGGCTAACCATCTGGCTGCCCGCGATCATCCCGGGGCAGACAGATCGAGGCCAAGGGTCTGGGCGAGCTGCGGCGACCTTCCCGCACTCGGACGCTAGTGGGCATGCTCACCTGACGCACCTGTATCGCCGCGTCAGCAAACAGCCGGGCCGCACAATCGGCGCAATGAATTTTTGCGTCTGAAACGATCCAGAGCCAAACTGTCATTCACTCTTCCCAGCAAACTTACCCAAGAGTAAGGTCGGCTCATGGCGTGGAAACCGACAGAAATTCCCGATCAGAGTGGGCGCATCTTCATCGTCACCGGAGCCAATGGCGGTCTCGGCGTCGAGACCACCACGATGCTGGCGGCCAAGGGCGCCACGGTGATCATGGCCTGCCGCAATGCGGAGAAGGCCGAGACGATCGCTGCCGGGATCTACGGTGACGTCCGCGTCGCGTCGCTGGATCTCGCGGATCTGGCATCGGTGCGCACGTTCGCCGACGCCACCGGTGAGTTCGATGTGCTGATCAATAACGCCGGGCTGATGAACATTCCGTTCTCGCGTACCAAGGACGGGTTCGAAACACAGTTCGGCGTCAACCATCTCGGACACTTCGCGCTGACCGGCCTGCTACTCGACCGCATGCGTGACCGGGTGATATCCATCTCCAGCATCGCCCACAAGCAGACCCCCAAGCTGTGGATCGATGATCTCAACTACGAAAACCGCCGCTACCAGCGAAATATGGCCTACGCCCAGTCCAAGCTGGCCAACCTGATGTTCGCAAGGGAACTCCAACACCGGCTGGCCGAATCCGGTTCCGGCAAGCGCTCCTACGGGGTACACCCTGGCGTCTCGGCGACCGACCTGTTCGCCAGGACCGAAACCCCGATCGATCGAATCAGTAAGCCGTTCATCCGGCTGATCGGCCACGCGCCCGCCAAGGCCGCCCACTCCATGCTGTTCGCGGCGACGATGCCCGATGCCGACCCTGACACCTACTGGGGCCCGACCCGCTTATTTCAGAGCCGGGGACCGGTCAAGGCCGCACCGTCCACCAAATTGTCGAAGAACCGAGAATTGCAGCGGCGGCTCTGGGAAGAATCCGAGCGGATGACTGGGATCTCCTACAAGTTCTGACCGGAAGCGAGTTCTGCCCGCAACGGCGCCGCCGCAGGTGTTATCCGCGGCTCGCGCGACGGTAGCCGACCGCGGCGGGGACGGCGAACACGACGATCGCGCCGAGTGCCCAGATGACGGTCAGGATGAGCGAATGTGCCAGCGGGCCGCCCAGTGCGAGGGCGTGCATCGCATCGACCGCGATCGAGAGCGGCTGGTTGCGCACGACCGGCTGGATCCAGGTGGGGTAGGCGGCCAGCGGTACGAAGCCAGTGCTGAAGAACATCAGCAATGGGGTGAGGACCGCAATGGCTTCCACTAGGGTCACTTTCGCGGTGAAGACGGCGATCGCGGTGACAAAGGTCGCGAAGGCGAGTCCGAAAAGCACTGGCAGCAACAAGAATACGACTGCGGCGAAGACACCGTTCTCGAATCGGAAGCCGAGTAGGAAGCCGACCAGGACAACCGTGACTGTTCCCGCGAGGATGCGACAGCCCTCGGCGAGAATTCTGGCCGCCAGACCGGAGGCCCGGTGCACCGGAAGCACCCAGAATCGGGCGAGCAACCCGGCCTCGCGTTCGCGGCCGAGCATGACACCACTGGCCACCGCACCCGAGAGCGCACCGACGATGGCCACCATCGGCACGGAACCATAGAGCGCGTCGCCGCCGGTGAACTTTTGGATCTGACCACCGATGACGGTATCGAGCATCACCAGCAGCAGACAGGGGACGATCAACGTCTCCAGCAGAGCGACCGGGTTGCGCGCCGAACGCAACAACAGCCGTTGAGTCTGCAACAGAGTGTGGCGCACCAGCACGGCAGTCGATGTCTCCGAATCGCGAATCGCAGGCGAAACGAACAAGGTCATCACGCCCTCCTCGAACCAAGCCGAAAGGCCAGCAGCACGAAGAGAACCAGCGGCCCGAGCGCCCACAGCAGCGGCGGTCCCATCAGTGACCATGTCACTTCGCCCGCGTTGCCCTTGGTGTCCCCCGCCAAGGCCCGTAGCGCGATCGCGAACTGCGAGACCGGCTGGTTGCGCACGAACGGCTGTACCCAGTGCGGGAATTGGCTGGCCGGAGCCAGCCCCGTCGACAGCAGGCCGAATATCAACGGCGGCAGTATCAGCATCTGCGTCACCGTCTCGGGGCTCTTCGCCAGCATTCCGATCACATCCGCGCCGAGCGTCAGACCGATGCCGACCACGATCGAGAAAGCCAGGAAACCGAGCGTATGCACGGCGTCGAGCCGGAACCGGAAGCCGATGATGTGGCCACACATGATGGCGGCGGCCAGCGCGATACCCAGTCGGAAGACATTGCCGGACATGCGGGCCGCGACGGGTATCAGCACGGCGATAGGCATCGCGCCGAAGCGCCGATCGAGCCCGGCGACGGCATCGGTCGCGGACCGGAACGCGGCCGCGATCGCGGTGAACGACGCCGCCTGCAGGATCACCAACGGCATCATGTACTGCGCGTAGCTGCTGAAACCGTTGCCGGAGAAGGTCATTACGTTCTTCAGCGGAAGGTAGAAGCTGGCGGTGAATGCCGCGGGAGCGACCACCGAGCTGAGTATCTCGCCGGTCTTCAGCGACGGCACGATCAGCCGCGAGGTGAGCACCCACCACTGTCGCACGCTCGCCGGTGCGGCGCGTGCGGTGCTGAGCCAGGTGCCCGCGCTCATGTCGCCCGCGCACCATCCGCCGCGGCCAGATGGCCGGTGATCTGGAGGAATACGTCGTCGAGCGAAGGTCTGCGTAGTGCGATTTCGACCATTTCGATATCCGCGGCGTCCAGCCGGCGCAGTGCCTCGGCGAGGGTCTTGGCGCCGTCGGGGGCGGGGATGGTGATGCGATCGGAATCGGGCGTGAGCGCGGTGCGGATGTCGGCGGGCAGCAGTGAGTCCAGCGCCGACGCGACGGCGGCGAGATCCTTCAGATCCAGCGGCACTATCTCGCAGTAACTACCACCGGTGCGCGACTTCAGCTCGTCGGCGGTGCCGTGCGCGATCACCACACCGCGATCGATTACGACCACACGGTCGCAGAGCGCGTCGGCCTCCTCCAGATACTGTGTGGTGAGCAGGGTGGTGATGCCATTACGCCCGAAACTGTCCACCAGGTCCCATACCCCCTGCCTGCTGCGCGGATCCAGACCCGTGGTCGGCTCGTCCAGGAACACCACATCCGGCCGCACCACCAGGCCGCACGCGATATCGATGCGCCTTCGCATACCACCCGAGTAGGTACCGACCCGGCGTCCCGCCACATCGAGGAGGTCGAATTCGGTGAGCAGTTCGCCCGCCCGCGCCCTGGCGACGCTCTTGCCCAGCCCCATCAACCGGCCGAACAGCACCAGATTCTCGGAGCCGGTGAGCATATCGTCGAGCGCGGCGAACTGCCCGGTCAGCATGATGCACCGGCGCACCGCCGCCGCGTCGGCGACGACATCGTGTCCCGCGACCGACGCCCGCCCCCGATCCGGAGCGATCAGGGTCGACAAGATATTCACCATCGTCGTCTTGCCCGCCCCATTCGGGCCGAGAATGCCGAGCACCTCCCCCGGTGCCGCCGCGAAATCGACACCGCGCAGCGCGGTGACGGCGCCGAACGACTTCTCGATGCCCTCGACGAGGACGCCACTATCGGAACTCATCGGCTGCCTCCCAGCTGCTCGTCGAGCTGCCCGATGAGATCATTTTCCTCTCGAAGATCGCCTCGGGTGGCGTCTTCGCCGATGTCCGATGATCTCGTCACCTGGCCGTGGTCTGCCGGGTCGCGATGGTTGTGCGTTCGGACCTGCTCCTACGTGACGTGTAGTAGACGGGTACCGTGGTAGCCGTGTCCGCTCCACCTCACCGCCCGGCACACAATCGCCCGGCCCTCATCGCGCTGGTGATTGTCGCTGCCCTCGGCTGCCTGGCGCTCAGCTGGTGGCAGTGGCAGCGGTTCGAGTCCTCCAGCGGCACTGGCCAAAATCTGGGCTATGCCCTGCAGTGGCCGCTGTTCGCGGCTTTCGCGGTGTTCGCGTATTTCCGATTCGTGCGCCTGGAACGCGAGTCCGAGGACAACGACCGTGCGGAGCACAACACCGCGAAGCCGGAACGCTCCGCGAAAACCGTTGCGCTGCGCGAGATACCGGAAGGCTTGCTGCCCGAGCGCCCGAAGGCCGTCCGACACGACGACCCCGTGCTCGCCGAGTACAACAGCTATCTTGCCCAGCTGCACGCCAACGACCTCGACGAGCAAATCCGCACCGCGGGTCTGCCCGCCCGCCACACCGAACGGAGCGCCGGTTGACCACCAGCGAGAACTCGACCGAGACATCCACCGACGCAACGCAGGCCCAGCCCGCCAAGCCTCCGACCGACCTGAGCAAGATCACCGGAGCCCTGCAGCGCTACCGGGCACTCGCGTGGTTCACCGGCCTGTGGCTGCTGCTGCTGACCGCCGAAATCATCGCCAAGTACGGCTTCGGTGTACACACCCCGGGCTGGATCGCGGTCGTGCACGGCTGGGTGTACTTCGTCTACCTGCTGGTCACCGCGGACCTCGCGGTCAAGGTTCGCTGGCCGGTGCTGCGTACCGTCGGCACCCTGATCGCGGGCACCATCCCGTTGCTGTCCTTCTTCGTCGAGCATGTCAATGCGAAGAAGGTCAAACAGGACTTCAGCATCTGACCGGACGCGGTCTCAGTCCGTGAGCGCGGCGAGTACCGGAACCAACCGCGTCAGTGCGCGCCCGCGATGGGAGACCGCGTTCTTCTCGGCGGGCGTCAACTGCGCGGCGGAAACCTCGCCGCCGTCGGGAACGAACAGCGGGTCATAACCGAAACCGCCCTCGCCGACGGGCTTGCGCGCGATCGCGCCGGGCCATTCACCGCGCACCACCGTCTCGGCACCACCCGGCACCACCAGGGCGCACGCCGAAACGAACTGTGCCCCGCGCCGCTCATCGGGCACATCGCCGAGCTGAGCCAGCAACAGCACATTGTTGGCCTCGTCAGCACCATGGCGACCAGCCCAGCGTGCCGACAGCACGCCCGGCATGCCGTTCAAGGCGTCCACGGAAATACCGGAATCGTCCGCGACACAAGCCAACCCGGTAGCCGCCGCGCCATCACGCGCCTTGGCCAGCGCGTTCTCCTCGAATGTCGCACCGGTCTCGGGCGCCTCGTCGTAGGCGGGCACATCATCGAGGCCGATGATCTCGATGCCCGCGATACCGGCGTCATCGAGAATGCGCCGCAGCTCGTTCAGCTTTTTCGCATTACGGCTCGCGACCAGAACTCGACGCGCCATTATTTGCGCTTCGACGATTCGGCGGGCTCGGGCAGCGAACCGGGATACGGCAGTGCCAGTGCCTCTTTCTGCACCACGAACAATTGCTCGCAGCCGGCCAGCGCCGAATCCAGCATCTTGTCCAGAGTAGAGCGCGGGAAGGTGGCGCCCTCGCCGGTGCCCTGGATCTCCACCAGGGTGCCGGTGTCGGTGGCGACCACATTCATATCGACCTCGGCGCGTGAATCCTCTTCGTAGGGCAGATCGAGCCGTACTCGACCGTCCACCACGCCGACACTCACCGCGGCGATCACGCACGAGATCGGCTGCGGATCGTTGAGCCTGCCTGCCGCGGCCAGATACGTCACCGCGTCCGAAAGCGCGACGTAGGCGCCGGTGATCGCGGCGGTCCTGGTGCCGCCATCGGCTTGCAGGACATCGCAGTCGATCGCAATGGTGTTCTCACCGAGGGCCGCCAGGTCGATGCAGGCGCGCAGCGACCGGCCGACCAGCCTGCTGATCTCCTGGGTCCGGCCACCGACCTTGCCCTTCACCGACTCGCGCCCGCTGCGGGTGTGCGTTGCCGCGGGCAGCATCGCGTATTCGGCGGTGAGCCAACCGAGTCCGGAGTCGCGCCGCCACGGCGGCACGCCCTCGGTGACGCTCGCGGTGCACATCACGCGGGTCTGACCGAACTCCACCAGCACGGAACCGGCTGGATGCCCGGTGAATCCACGGGTGATCCGTACCTCGCGGAGTTCATCGTCCGCCCTGCCATCGGCTCGTCTTGACACGGGGCACAGCCTAGTGGACCGGTCAGATGTCGAAGGTTTCACCCGGTGCTACGGCATGTACCGGGCCGGAGAACTGTGCCTTCGCCTCGGCGATGACATCCTCGCGCGAGGTCCACGGCGGAATGTGGGTGAGCAGCAGTTCCTTCACCCCGGCCCGGGCCGCGATGGTGCCCGCCTCCGTGCCCGAAAGATGAATCCCGGGAGGACGATTCGCCGGATCGTGGGTCCAGGACGCCTCGGCCATGAGAATGTCAGCACCGTCCGCCAGTTCCTGCACGGCATCGCACATCGCCGTGTCGCCGGTGTAGACGAAGGTCCGTCCCGCGGCGGTGACGATGCGCAGCCCATAGGACTCCGGCGGGTGGAACATCCGCCGCGCCGCCACCGTATGCCCCGGACCGAATTCGATCTGCTCGCCCTCACCCCACACACGGTGATCGATTACGTCCGACCAATCGTCACATTCGCCACCGACCTCGGCGGAGGCATTGCCGATGCGTTGCGCGCTGTCGGAGGGACCGCGCACGATCGCCCGACCGACAGGTGGCGACGGATGGTAGCGCCGCCACACCAGCAGTCCGGGCAGATCGAGGCAGTGATCGGCGTGCAGGTGGGTCAGGAAGATATCGACCTCACCGGGGTCGGCGTGGTGCTGCAATGCGCCGAGCACGCCCGGTCCGAAATCGATGACCACCGGCGTCATATCCGGTCCGGTCAACAGGTATCCCGACGCTGGGGAGTCCGGGCCGGACACACTGCCCGAGCACCCGAGGACGGTAAGGCGCATTCCCTCATGCTGCCACGAAGATTTCTCGCTCAAGAAAGGATCCCCCCATCTCTCGACTGGCCGCACGATTACCGTGGTGACGCACTGATTCCGGCGCGATTCTCGCGGCGGTTCCGTCGTTCATCACCAGAGAGTACCCAGCCCGCGAGCACTCCACCCACCGCCCCGAAAAGGTGTCCCTGCCAAGAGATTCCAGCTTGGCCGGGCAATACACCCCACAGCAACGACCCGTACACGGCCAAAACCACCAGCCCGATGACGATCTGGGTGATATTGCGGGCGAACCATCCGCGCGAGATCAGGAACGTCAGCCAGCCGAATACCAGTGAGGACGCACCGAGATGCACCGAGCCGGAGGCTCCGGTGAGCCAGGTACCGAGGCCGGCGACAACCCAGATGATCGCGGTGGCGGCCAGCCCGCGCCCGATGCCTGCCAGCAGTGCCATGAACCCCAGCACCAGCACCGGGACGGTATTGCCGATCAGGTGTTCCCAGTTCGCGTGCAGTACCGGCGCCCACAGGATTCCCCACAGCCCGTCGGCCTGGCGCGGCTCGATGCCTGCTCGATCGAGGTCGTGATCGCTGACGGTGTCGACGCCTTCGATGCCATAGAGCAGCGCGACGAACCCGGCGATCAGAATCCCGGCGCGCATCCAGAGTTGCTTGACGGCGCCGAGGTTGTCGGACCTCTTGGCCGGGCTCGGCGCGCCGGGCGGTGTCGGTCCGGGCGGTACGCTCGGTGGTGTCGTCCCGACCGGGTTTCCCAGCTGCGCTCGTAGCGCGGCGATCCGATCCGGGTCGAACGGCGACCCGATTCCCGCACCACCGGTCATCGCAACCTCCTCGTCGAGCAGGGCATCGCACGGGTGTTCCTTCGGTTGCGCGCACGCCCCTGTCTGTTCGAGGGTACCGGGGGTCGAGCAGTCCTCAGGCCCAGAGTTGGCCGTCGAGCCGTTCTTCCGCCTCTTCGAGAGTGCCGTCGTAGGCACCGGTGGACAGGTATTTCCAGCCACCATCGGCGACCACGAACGCGATATCGGCCCTGTCACCCGCCTTCAGCGCCTTACGCGCCACACCGAGTGCCGCGTGCAGGATCGCACCGGTCGAGATACCGGCGAAAATGCCTTCCTCCAAGACCAATTCGCGCGTGCGCTTGACCGCGTCGTACGGTCCGACCGAGAACCTGGTCGTCAACACCGACTCGTCGTAAAGCTCCGGGATGAAGCCCTCGTCGATATTGCGCAATCCATAGACGAGTTCGCCGTAGCGCGGTTCGGCGGCGACGATCTCGATGCCGGGCACTTTCTCGCGCAGGTAGCGGCCGGTCCCCATCAGCGTTCCGGTGGTGCCGAGCCCAGCGACGAAGTGGGTGATCTCGGGCAGGTCGGCGAAGATCTCCGGACCGGTCGTCTCGTAATGTGCCAGCGCGTTCGCGGGATTGCCGTACTGGTAGAGCATCACCCAGTCCGGATGCTCCGCCGCGATCTGCTTGGCCTTGGCCACGGCCTGATTCGAACCACCCGCGGCCGGCGAATCGATGATCTCGGCACCGAACATGGTCAGCAGCTGCCGACGCTCCACCGAGGTGTTCTCCGGCATCACGCACACCAGCCGGTACCCCTTGAGCTTGGCCGCCATCGCCAGCGAGATTCCGGTATTGCCGCTGGTGGGTTCCAGAATCGTGCAACCGGGCGTCAGCAGGCCGTCGGCCTCGGCCTGTTCGATCATGCGCAGCGCGGGCCGGTCCTTGATGGACCCGGTCGGGTTGCGGTCCTCCAGCTTGGCCCACAGCCGCACCGGATTTTCGCCATCCCATCGCGGCGACAGGTTGCGCAGCCCGACCAGCGGGGTGTTGCCCAGTGTCGCGATCAGCGATTCATAACGTGCCACGGGTAGCTCAACCGCCAGCGACGGCGGGCAGGATGGTCACGGTCGCCCCCTCGGGCACCTCGGCCGCGAGGCCACCGGAGAAACGCACATCCTCGTCGTCGACGTAGATATTGACGTAGCGGTTCAGCTTGCCATCTTTGAGCAGCCGCTCGGCCAGGCCGGGATGGTTGACCTCGAGATCATCGATCAGTGCGGACAGCGTGGCGCCGCTGCCCGCGACGCGCTTCTCGCCGCCGGTCAGGCCACGCATGATCGTCGGGATGGATACGGTTACCGACATGGGGACTCCTCGATTTCGACAAACGTGGGGGCTGTTCTCGGGCGGACACCGCTAAACGGGCTGGTACCCGTCGACGATTCGCACGGGCTCCTCGGTGACCTCGCCGTCGACGATCCGATAACTGCGCAGCTCGTGCTGCTCAGGATCGCGGGTGGAGATCAGCACGTAATGCGCGTGCGGCTCGGAGGCGTAGGACACGTCGGTACGGCTGGGGTACGCCTCGGTCGCGGTATGCGAGTGATAGATGACCACCGGCTCCTCATCGGCATCATCCATTTCCCGCCACACCTTCAGCTGCTCACCGGAATCGAACCGGTAGAAGGTGGGCGAGCGCTCAGCATTGACCATGGCCACATAGCGCTCCGGACGATCGGACCCCTCCGGTCCGGCGATCACGCCACACGCCTCGTCGGGGTGATCGGCGCGAGCATGCGCCACCATCGCCTCGACAAGTTCGGTCCTGATCACCAGCACGAGTCAAACCCTTCCGCAATTCGGCACCGCTGTGCCGACCTACCGCCCTCGACAACGAGCCAGGGTATTCGGCTATTCCCCCGGCGCTGCGAACAGGTCCGAATAGGCGGGAATGCCGGCGACGGTCCGCGCGGTGAGAATCGCGTCGACGATCGCGCGTTCCACACAGACCGCGGCGGCGGTGCACACCTGGTCGAGCAGTAGCAGGTCCTGCGGGAACGCCGGTGGCATCGGAATGTTCCCAGCGGCCGAGGACGTGCCGGTGGCCAGCGCGAACAGTGTGTCCCCATCCAGCGGGGAATGGGCGGGACGGATCGCGCGGGCGAGGCCGTCGTGCGCGGTCATCGCCATGCGGCGGCAGCCCGACGGGTCGAGCGGTGCGTCGGTGGCGACCACGCCGATCGTCGTATTGAGGACCGACCCCTTCACCGGAAGCGCGTTCGCGCCGGCCAGCTGCTCCGGACTCGGCTGGGCCAAGCCGAAATACGCCGGGCCATCGGTGCCGGTCCCCCACGGCAACCCCGTGCGCGGATCGAATACCGACCCAACCGGATTGGCGACGATCAGCGCGGCCACCGTGACGCCCTCCGCCGGCCCCGGACCGAGCACAATGCTCGCGCTGCCGACGCCACCCTTGATAGAACCGGCGCGCGCACCGACTCCGGCCCCCACGCAGCCGCGCGCGAACTCGACCGAAGCATCGGCGGCAGCCCGGTATCCGAACTCGGCGGTGGGTCGAATGTCCCAGTCCCCCACCGGAAGATCGAAGATCACCGCGCCGGGCACGATCGGAACCACCCGGCTCGCGTCGGCCGGATCCATCGGGACGCCCTCGCCCTGCTCCTCCAGCCAGCGCATCACGCCCTCGGCCGCCGCGAGTCCGTACGCGCTGCCGCCGGTGAGCAGGATCGAATGCACCTGACGCACCGTGTTCGCCGGATCGAGCACATCGGTTTCCCTGGTACCGGGCCCGCCACCGCGCACATCCACCGCGGCGATCGCGCCGCCGGGCGCGCGCACGACGGTGCATCCCGTCGCACCGCCCGCGCCGAGCACGGCGTCCGGATCGAGCACATGATGGTGCCCAACCAATAGCCCGGGCACGTCGGTGAGCGAATTACGTTGTCCGGCTCGGGCATTCATACACTTACTCCAGTCTGCCGGGTACGGCGCCGGCCGTATTTGCCGAGTGCGGCTCAGTGCGAACACGACCGCCGGCAGCAGCGGATGTCGCTCAGGGCGCCAACGCCTGCAACAGAGAATCCTGCATCCAGGTCAGCCAGTGGTACACATCCAGATGCGGGCCGCGCGGATCGCCCGGTTCCAGCTCATCCGGTGTCTCGGCGTCGATACCGAGGACCGTGCCGAGTGCTAGCCGTACGTCGGTGAGCGCGGTCAGCCACGCGTCCGCCTGTTCCGGGGTCAACAGGATTCGGCCACCGTCGACGGGCACCGTCTCGAGCACCACCGAACCGGCGGCCACCTTCGCGTCGATGATCTCCGGCTCGTGCAGGCCACGTAGCGCGCTGTTGAGGTTGGCGCGGTCGGCGTCCGGGGATCCCGGTTCGCTGCGGTGAAAGTCCGGCAGCAACCTATGCAACCGAGGGTCGTCGGGCGGTGTGGTGTTGCCGGTGCGCAATCCGGTCAGCGCCGCAAGATCGTCCTCAGGGGCGGAATTAGCCCGTTCGGTCAGCAGGCCCGAGACCGAGCCGACCAGCGAACGCAACACGCTCGCCTCACGCGCGTCCATCTCGGATCGCAATTTGAGGCCGCTCAGCGAGTTCTTTCGGCTCCACTTTCGCACTGACGTCAGCGTAGTCGAACCGGTCAGTCGTCCCGTTGCATGGTTGCCCAGAGCCCCGCCGCGTGCAGCCTGCGCACGTCCTGCTCCATCTTGTCCCGCGAACCCGAGGACACCACAGCCTTACCCTCGTTGTGCACCTTGAGCATCAACTCGTTCGCCTTTGCCTTGCTGTAGCCGAAAAGCTTCTGGAAAATGTAGGCGACGTAGTGCATCAGGTTTACCGGGTCGTCCCAGACCACCGTGACCCACGGACGGTCCTCGGCCTCCAGGACTTCGGTGTACTCGACCGCCTCCGGAGTCGCCTGTGCCGCCGACTGTGTCGCGTTCATCTCGCACAAGCCCATGACTCTCAGGGTACGACTCGCCCTCGAATACACAACACCCGCGCACCGGAATTTCGCCATTCCCCAGGCCATCCCACGAACGCGTGGCTATCATGCCCGGCGCTCGTGTCTAGAGTGACAAACGTGGACATCCGCGACGGCGTCAGCAGCACCGCTCTGCTGACCGACCAGTACGAACTGACCATGCTCGCGGCGGCGCTCGCCGACGGTTCAGCGCATCGGCAGTGCACCTTCGAGGCATTCGCCCGGCGGTTACCACACGGCCGCCGCTACGGCGTGGTCGCAGGCACCGGCCGACTGCTCGAGGCACTGTCGAACTTCCGTTTCGGCGAGCCCGAACTGCGGATCGCCGCCGGATTCCTGGACGCGAAGACCGTCGATTGGCTGCGCGAGTATCGGTTCAGCGGCGACATCGACGGCTACCCCGAAGGTGAGTTGTATTTCCCCGGCTCTCCGATCCTCTCGGTGCGCGGCAGCTTCGCCGAGTGCGTCATGCTGGAGACGCTGGCGCTATCGATCCTCAATCACGACAGCGCGATCGCTTCCGCCGCGGCCCGGATGGTGAGCGCCGCCGCAGGGCGCCGGATGATCGAAATGGGCTCGCGACGCACCCACGAACTCGCCGCGCCGGCCAGCTCCCGCGCCGCCTACCTGGCCGGTTTCGATGCCACCTCGAATCTGGAGGCCGTGCGTAGCTACGGCGTCCCCGGCGCGGGCACCAGCGCGCACGCGTTCACGCTGCTGCACAGCGCCGCCGACGGCGCGCACGAAGCGGCGGCGTTCCGCGGCCAGATCGCCGCGCTCGGAGTCGGCACGACACTGCTGGTCGACACCTTCGACATCACCCGGGGTGTCGCGACGGCCATCGAGGTGGCCGGACCCGAACTGGGCGGTGTGCGCATCGATTCCGGTGATCTCGGTGTGCTGGCCAGACAGGTGCGCGACCAACTCGACGGACTCGGCGCTACCGAGACCCGCATCGTGGTGTCCGGCGATCTCGACGAATACGCCATTGCCGCGCTGCGCGCCGAACCGGTCGACGTCTACGGCGTCGGCACCTCGCTGGTGACCGGATCCGGCGCACCCACCGCGGGCATGGTGTACAAGCTGGTCGAGGTCGACGGCGTGCCGGTGGCCAAACGCAGCAGCCATAAACAATCGCGCGGCGGCACCAAGAAGGCGGTCCGGTTGGCCAGGTCCACCGGCACGATTGTCGAGGAGATCGTCTACCCGTCCACTGAAACCGTGCCCGTCGCAAACGGATTCGAGGTTCGCGAGTTATTGGCCCCACTGGTGCGCGACGGCAAGGTCGTCGACGGGTTGCCGACGCTCGCCGAAAGTCGCACACTGGTCTCGCTCGGACTGGTCAGCCTGCCATGGGAGGGGCTGAAGCTCTCCGGTGGCGACCCAGCAATCCCGACGACATTCCTCGGCTGATCGGCGGCAGGCTGATCGGCGGCAGAATGTAATCGGTGAACAGTCCGCTTCGCATCCTCGCCCACAGGAGCTCGACATGAACCGCGCGTTGATCATCGTCGACGTACAGAACGATTTCTGTGAGGGCGGATCGCTCGCCGTCAGCGGCGGCGCCGCGGTCGCCACCCGCATCAGCGACCACCTGGCCGCCAGCGACTACGCCGCGATCGTCGCCACCCGCGACTACCACATCGATCCGGGGGCACACTTCTCCGAAAACCCGGATTTCCTCGACACCTGGCCGCCGCACTGCCGCGTCGGCACCCCCGGCGCCGAATTCCACCCGAACCTGGAGCTGACACCGATCCAGGAGACCTTCTCCAAAGGTGAATACGCCGCTGCCTATTCAGGTTTCGAAGGTGCCGCCTCCGACGGCACCCCCCTCGCCGAGTGGCTGCGCTCCCGCGACATCGATGCGGTGGACGTCGTCGGCATCGCCACCGATCACTGTGTCCGAGCCACCGCGCTCGACGCCGAGTCCGAGGGTTTCGACACCCGTGTCCTGCTCGGACTCACCGCCGGTGTCTCCCCCGCGACCACCGCAACCGCGCTGGAGCGCCTGCGCGCGGCCGGCGTCGAACTCGAGGGCGTTGTCGCGGGGTAGTCGCGGAAGCCGACGACCGTGTGGTGTTGTCGGTGCCGACAAGTAGGCTCTGCGGGTGCCCGAACTCCCACCGACTTCCGATCTTTTGGCCACTGCCGTGCAGGCGCTCGGCGGCAAGGAGCGGGGCGGGCAGGTGACCATGGCGGCGGCCGTCGACCACGCGATCGATACCAATGAGCATCTGGCGGTGCAGGCCGGGACGGGAACCGGTAAGTCCCTGGCGTACTTGGTGCCGAGTTTGCGGCACGCGGTGCGGACGGGGCGGACCGTGGTGGTGTCGACCGCGACGATCGCGTTGCAGCGACAATTGGTGGATCGGGATCTGCCACGGCTGGCCGACGCGCTGAGCAAGCCATTGGGGCGGGCGGCGAAGTTCGCGATTCTCAAGGGCCGCAACAACTATCTGTGCCTGAACAAGATCAATAGCGTGATCCCGGACGAGCCCGCCGAGGCGGAACTGTTCGACGCGTTCGCCGTCTCCCGGCTCGGCAGGGAGGTGCAGCGACTCAACGAGTGGGCCTCCGACACCGAGACCGGGGATCGCGATGAGCTCGCACCCGGCGTCACCGATCGGGCCTGGCGTCAGGTCAGCGTGTCGTCGCGGGAATGCCTCGGCAAGTCGCGCTGCCCCTTCGGCCAGGATTGTTTCGCCGAACGAGCCAGGGCCGAATCGGCACAGGCGGATGTGGTGGTGACCAACCACGCGCTACTGGCGATCGACGCGATCAGCGGCATTCAGGTGTTGCCCGAACACGATGTGGTCGTCATCGACGAGGCACACGAACTGGTCGACCGGGTCACCGGTGTGGCCACCGCCGAACTGGCCCCTTCGGCGATCAGCGCCGCCGCACGGCGCTGCGCGAAACTCATCGATGAAAAAGAAGTCGACCGCCTGGAGGGCGCGTCCGAAGCCTGGCACAACGTGCTCGACGACCTGCCCGGCGCACGCTGGGACGCCCTGCCCGATGGTGTCGCCCCGGTCCTCGCCCTGGTCCGCGACGCCGCATGGAATGCCCGCACCGCGTTGGCGCCACAGGGCGGCACGACAGCCCAGGGCGACCCTGAGTCCGCCGTCGCGCGCACTCAGGCGCTCGCCGCGATCGATGAGGTGCACGACAGCGCGGTACGCGCCCTGACCGCGTTCGACGAACCGGATCCGGCGGCGCGACGCGATGTCATCTGGCTCGCGGCCGACGAGATGCGCGGCACCGTCCGGCGCACACTGCGCATGGCGCCGCTATCGGTCGGCGGATTGTTGCGCAGCAGGCTTTTCGGCACCGCCACCGTCGTGCTGACCTCCGCGACGCTACAGATCGGGGGTTCCTTCGACGGACTCGCGATCACCTGGGGACTGCCCGCGCAGTCGGCGGGACGCACCGACACCGCGACCGCGAACGGCGCCGAGGCACCGTCGGACAACGAGACCGTGCGCTGGAGCTCATTGGATGTCGGATCGCCGTTCGACCACGCCAAGTCCGGCATCCTCTATGTCGCCAAACACCTGCCCGCGCCCGGCCGCGACGGGCTCGCCGGTTCGTATCTCGATGAAATCGAGCGACTGATCCGGGCCGCTGGTGGTCGCACACTCGGACTGTTCTCCTCGATGCGCGCCGCCAAGGCCGCCACCGAGGCGCTACGCGACCGTCTCGACACACCGGTGCTGTGCCAGGGGGACGACTCGACCGGTGCTCTGGTGCGAAAGTTCGCCGACGATCCGGAGACCTCGCTGTTCGGCACGCTGTCGCTGTGGCAAGGCGTCGACGTGCCCGGTCCGTCGCTGAGCCTGGTGATCCTCGATCGCATTCCCTTCCCCCGCCCCGACGATCCGCTGCTGACCGCGCGGCAGCGGGCGGTCGAATCACGCGGCGGCAATGGCTTCATGACCGTCGCGGCCAACCACGCGGCGCTGCTGCTGGCCCAGGGCACCGGCAGATTGTTGCGCAGCGTCGATGATCGCGGCGTGGTGGCGATCCTGGATTCCCGGCTGGCCACCGCCCGCTACGGGGGTTACCTACGTGCCTCACTGCCGCCGTACTGGGAGACCTCCGACCCAGAGGTGGTGACGAAGGCGCTGGAGCGGCTCGTCACAACACCCACTTGAGTGGTCGTGCCGGCTCGCTTCCGGACTCAGTCCGCGAGGAAGAAGAAGTACCCGAGGAACATCACCATCAGCGCCCACATCGCCGGATGCACCTCTTTGACGCGCCCTTTGGCAACCATGACGATCGGATAGAACAGCATCCCCATGGCGAGCCCATTCGCGATCGAGTACGTCAGCGGCATCATGATGACGGTGATGAAGGCCGGGATCGAATACTCCAGCCTGTTCCAGTCGATCGCCCCGAGCGCGCGCGACATCAGCACGCCGACCACGATCAACGCGGGCGCGGTAATCGACGCGGAGCCCGCGACCACCGCGAAGATCGGGTAGCAGAACATGGCGAGCAAGAACCAGCCGGCCGTGGTCACCGCGGTCATTCCGGTTCGGCCACCCGCGGAGACGCCCGCCGTGGATTCGACATAGGCGGTGGTGGTGGAGGTGCCGATGACCGCGCCGGCCATGGTGCCAACCGAGTCCGCGGCCAGCGCGCTCGCCGCACGCGGCAGCTTGCCGTCCTTGTCCAGCAGTCCGGCCTGATTCGCCACTCCGATCAAGGTGCCGGAGCAGTCGAAAAAATCGACGAAAAGCATGGTGAGAATGACGACCGCCATCTGCCCGGTGAACGCGTCGGGTAGATGAATGATCGCCTGGCCGAAGGTGTGCTCGAGCCCCTTCGGCATTTCCACCACGCTGTCGGGCAGATCGACCAAACCGCTGATAACGCCAACCAGTGCCGTGAGCACGATGCCGTACAGCACCGCACCGTGCCAGCCGATCACCAGGAACACGATGGTCACCACGAGACCGAACAGCGCGAGCAACGTGGTGCCCTTGGTGAAATCACCGAGCATGACAAGGGTGGCGTCGCTATTGACGACGATGCCGGCATTTTTCAATCCGAGAAACGCCACGAACATCCCGATACCCGCGCCGACGGCCAGTTTCATCTGCATCGGAATCGCATCGAGTATCCGTTCGCGCACCTTGGTGATCGCGAGCACGAAGAAAATCACACCCGACAGGAAGGTCCCCGACAATGCCACCTGCCACGGGATCCCCATTCCGAGCACCACCGAATAGGCGAAGAACGCGTTGAGCCCCATACCCGGCGCGAGCGCGATCGGATACTTGGCCCACAGCCCCATGACCAGCGTGCCGAACACCGCCGCCACGGCCGTCGCGGTGAATACCGCCTGCATGGGAATGCCCTTGTCCCCGAGCGGCCCCGCATCGCCGAGCACCGACGGATTCACCGCGAGCACATAGGACATCGCCAGGAACGTGATCGTCCCCGCCATCAATTCCCGCTTCATCGTCGACCCATTCGAGCTGATTCCGAAGTAGGTGTCGATGCGACCTCGGGCACGGGTCAGTACGTCGGCGGCCATATGCCCTCTCCAGTCGAATAGCGATTCGCTGGCAGGTTAGCCGAAGGTTCGGCGGTCCATCAGGTGGCCACCTCGTTATTTGCCGCGCTTATCAGGCGCTCGGTACGGCGATCAAGCCGAGTTCGGTGTCGGAGGCCAGTAGGTCGTTGTGTGGCAGGACACGCACGGTGTAGCCGACTGCGCCGGAGATCGCGACGGGGGTGTCTACGGTGAAAAGTTCTGCGCCGGAATCGGTTCCGACGTGTGTCATCGGGATGGCTGTTACGTCGGACAGGTCGTCGGCGGTGGAGACACGGCCGAGGACGGCCTGCACGACTACCTCGCCGGGAGTCAGGCCGCCCAGGTCGACGCGGGCCGACAGTGACAGCTCGGCGCCGATCACGGGGGTGTCGGGCAGACCGGCACTGTCGACCTGGATCACCTTCACCGACGGCCAAGCGGCCTCTACCCGGCGCCGATATTCGGCGCTTGCGCGGGCGTCGGCGAATTCGTCGGCGCTGACCCGCTGGTACGCGGCCGCGGCCGGGGTGTAGTACTCGACGGCGTAATCGCGAACCATACGCGACGCCAGTACCTTCGGGCCCAGCGTCTGTAGGGTGTGGCGCACCATCTCGACCCAGCGCACCGGGATGCCGTCCGCGCCGCGATCGTAGAAGCGCGGGCGCACGGATCGTTCGAACAGGTCATAGAGGGCGGCGGCCTCGAGGTCGTCGCGACGGTGTTCATCGCTGACGCCGTCGGCGGTCGGGATGGCCCAGCCGTTTTCCCCGTCGTACATCTCGTCCCACCAGCCGTCGCGGATGGACAGGTTGAGACCACCGTTGAGGGCCGACTTCATCCCCGAGGTACCGCACGCTTCGAGGGGCCGCAGGGGATTGTTCAGCCACACATCGCAACCCCAATACAGGTAGCGGGCCATCGACATGTCGTAGTCGGGCAGGAAGACGATGCGGTGGCGCACGTCCTGATCATCGGCGAAGCGAACGACCTGCTGGATAAGCGCCTTGCCGCCGTCATCGGCGGGATGACTCTTACCCGCCACCACCAACTGCATGGGCCGCTGTGGATCCAGCAGGAGCGAACGCAGCCGTTGCGGATCGCGCAGCATCAGGGTCAGCCGTTTGTAGGTCGGCACCCGGCGGGCGAATCCCACCGTGAGTACGTCCGGATCGAAAACGTGATCGACCCAATCCAATTCGGCCGATGCCGCGCCACGATCCAGCCACGACGCCCGCACTCGGCGGCGTACCTCGGCAACGAGGGTGGCGCGCAAGGAGTTTCGGGTCGACCACAGCTCACCGAGATCGACATCGCGCAGCTTTTCCCAGCCGCGCGCCTCCTCGACCAGTTCGGGACCGATATGCTCACGAGCCTTGTCGAACCATTCGCGCGCGGCCCAGGTCGGGGCGTGCACCCCGTTCGTGACCGAACCGATCGGCACCTCGGTCGCATCGAAACCCGGCCACAGCGGCGCGAACATCTCGCGACTGACCTCACCGTGCAGTTTGGAGACGCCGTTGGCTCGCTGTGCCAAACGCAGACCCATATGCGCCATATTGAACACGGCCGGGTCGGCCTCCCGGCCGAGCGCGACGATGCGATCCACCGAAAGTCCGGGCAGCATCGCGGATTCTGATTCGCCGTGCGCGCCGCCGAAGTACCTGCGCACCAATGGCATCGGGAACCGGTCGATGCCCGCGGGCACCGGCGTGTGCGTGGTGAAAACCGTCCCGGCCCGCACCGCCGCCAGTGCGGTATCGAAATCCAGTCCGGCCGAAATGAATTCGCGAATTCGTTCGACACCGAGGAACCCGGCGTGCCCCTCGTTCATGTGGAAAACGTCCGGATCGGGCAACCCGGACGCGTGGGTATAGGCCCGCACGGCACGCACCCCACCGATGCCGGCCAGAATCTCCTGCTTGATCCGGTGGTCCTGATCGCCGCCGTAGAGCCGGTCGGTGACCGCGCGCAGTTCCGGATCGTTGTCCGCGATATCGGAGTCGAGCAACAGCAGCGGCACCCGCCCGACCTGCGCGATCCAGACCCGGGCGCGCAACACCCGCTGATCGGGCATGGCCACATGGATGAGTACCGGCGCCCCGTCGACGGTCAGCAGCCGCAGCGGCAGCCCCTGCGGATCGAGCGCCGGATAATGCTCGGTCTGCCAGCCATCCGCGGACAGCGACTGCCGGAAATACCCGGACCGATACAGCAGACCGACACCGATCAGCGGCAGCCCCAGATCCGATGCGGACTTGAGGTGATCGCCCGCGAGGATGCCGAGTCCACCGGAATAGTTCGGCAGCACCTCGGTGACACCGAACTCCATCGAGAAATACGCGATGCCGCGCACCCCGAGCTCATCGGTCTGCCGCTGGAACCAGCCCGGCCGCGACACATAATCGCGCAGGTCCGCCGCCGCGGCATCCACCCGCGCGACATAGTCAGCATCCGCGGCGAACGCGTCCAACCGCGCCGCGGGCACCTCCCCCAGCATCCGGACCGGATCATGGCCGAGCACAGCCCACAACTCCGGATCCAGCGCCGCGAACAAATCCTGCGTCGGCCAATGCCACGACCAGCGCAGATTCGTAGACAACTCACCCAGCGCCGCCAAACGCTCAGGCAGATGGGCACGGACGGTGAATCGACGAAGTGCCTTCACCACGTAGAACTTACACGGCCATCTCCAACCCCGATCAAGGGCGTTTAACAATTGTTAAACTTGGCGTCATGAGTACGATCGCCTTCCGGGCCACCGACGCCGACCGGAACCTGGTTCAGCAACTTGCCGAGCCCGGCGAGACCGCATCCGATGTCCTGCGTCGCGCCCTACGAGTCCTCGAGCGTGAACGCTGGCACGACGAAATGCAGGCCGCCGCCGATCGAATCGTCACCAGCGGCGAAAACCTTGCTGATGAACCGGACTCTTGGTGATCCGGGGCCTGGTTCACCGGGTCGATCTCGGTGATGCCGATCGCGGGCACGAACAGCGCGGTCACCGCTACGGTGTCATCCTGTCCCGCACGGACTGGAACATCGTGACGATCGTCCCGACCTCCACCGGGGCCGCACCGTCACCGTCACGAGTTGACATCGAAATCGAGGGTGTACCGACACGATTGCTTATCGAGCAGATCAGGTCCATCGACGTGGAGTACCTCAAAGGCGAGCCGGTGGGACATCTCTCGTATGCGGACATGACCCGACTCGACGCGGCGATCACCCGATACTTCGGGCTCGACTGAACCACCAGGGTCGCCCCGCCGATCACCGTTTCGGCGTGTCATAACGGTACGGTTGGTTCCGTGACCGGCCGCATCGCTATCGATGACACTGCCCCGTCCATCGCAGGCGGTCGGCCCGCCAAGGCCGTCGTCGGCGAGGTCTTCCCAGTGCGGGCCGTCGTCTGGTGCGAAGGGCACGACGCCGTGGCAGCGACCCTGGCGATCCGCGCGCCGGGATCGTCGCGGCTGACGCGAATCCGGATGGCCGCGGACTTCGAGCCCGATGTCTTCAATGCGACGTTCGTCGCGAACCTGCCCGGCGCGTGGACATACCGCATCGAGGGCTGGAGCGATCCGATCGCCACCTGGCGGGCGGCTGTCGAAGCGAAGTTGTCGGTCGGACAGAGCGCCGACGACCTCGCCAATGACCTCGAAATCGGCGCCCGACTCTTCGAGCGTGCCGCGCAGGCCGTCCCGAAGCAGCAGTTCGAGCGACTCAGAGCAGTCGCCGCCGCACTGCGCGGCAGCGAACAACTGCCCGCCCGCGTCGCGCCCGCCTTCGCTGAAGACGTCGCCGAGATCCTGCGCAACACCCCGCTGCGCGACATGCTCACCCGCGGCCAACAGCACACCGTGCACGTAGAGCGGCACCGCGCGCTCTATGGTTCCTGGTACGAGTTCTTTCCCCGCTCGACCGGCGGCCGCGACAGCGAGGGCCGACCGATTCACGGCACCTTCGCTACGGCGGCAAAAGAGCTGCCCCGCATTGCTGCCATGGGTTTCGACGTGGTCTATCTGCCACCCGTCCACCCCATCGGCGAGATCAATCGCAAGGGCCGCAACAATTCGCTGGTCGCCGAACCCGACGATGTCGGCTCACCCTGGGCGATCGGGTCGAAAGACGGCGGGCACGACGCCATCGCCCCGGAGCTGGGCACCGAATCCGACTTCACCGACTTCGTCTCCGCCGCAGCCGAACTCGGCCTCGAGGTCGCGCTCGATCTGGCCTTGCAATGCGCGCCGGACCATCCTTGGGTGCGCGCGCATCCGGAGTGGTTCACCACCCTGCCGGACGGCACCATCGCCTACGCCGAGAACCCGCCGAAGAAGTATCAGGACATTTATCCGGTCAATTTCGACAATGACCCCGATGGCCTGTACGCGGAAGTGCTGCGGGTGGTGCGGCACTGGATCACCTTGGGCGTCAAGATATTCCGGGTCGACAACCCGCACACCAAGCCGGCCGACTTCTGGGAGTGGCTGATCGCGACTGTGCGGCACACCGACCCCGACGTGATCTTCCTATCCGAGGCATTCACCCGCCCCGCCCGGCTGTACGGTCTGGCCCGGCGCGGATTCAGCCAGTCCTACACGTATTTCACCTGGCGCGTTGCCAAATGGGAGCTCACCGAGTTCGGCGACGAGCTGGCCGCCAAGGCCGACGAGGCCCGGCCCAACCTGTTCACCAACACCCCCGACATCCTGCACGAGAGCCTGCAGCACGGCGGGCCGGGCATGTTCGCCATCCGTGCGACCCTTGCCGCCACCCTCGCCCCGACCTGGGGCATCTACTCCGGATTCGAGCTGTTCGAACATCAGGCGGTGCGCTCCGGCAGCGAGGAGTACCTCGATTCGGAGAAGTACGAACTGCGTCCCCGCCCATTCGCCGAGGCGCTGGCCCGCGGAGAATCGTTGGAGCCGTGGATCACTCGCCTCAACGAGATCCGCCGTGCACACCCCGCGCTGCGGCAACTGCGATGCATCCACTTCCATCACGTCGACAACGACGCGCTGATCGCCTACTCGAAGATCGACCCACTCAGCGGCGACGCGGTGCTGATCGTGTTGAATCTCAACCCCTTCGGGGCCGAACAGGGCATGGTTTCACTCGACCTGCCCGCCATCGGACGCGAATGGCATGACCACCCCGTCGTGTACGACGAGGTCACCGGCGAGGAATACCACTGGGCCCAAACCAATTACGTGCGCCTGGACCCGTCGAGGGCGGTCGCTCATATCCTGACGCTGCCCCCGGTGCCGCAGCGGGTGCGGGCCGAACTGTCATACCGGAAAACGTTCCGATGAGCGAAGTCACCGGCATCCAACGTCGCGACCTGCTCCTGCTCGCAGCGGGCACCCACAGCGATCCGCACACCGTGCTCGGCGCGCATCCGCACCCCGACGGCACCGCGGTCCGCGCCCTGCGGCCACACGCGGACACCGTCTCGGCGCGCGTCGGCGGTGTCGATCATCCACTGAAATCCCTGGGGCACGGCATATTCGGTGCGGTACTGCCCTATCCGGACCTGATGGACTACCGGCTGGTGACCACCTACCCCGGCGGGCAGACCATCATCATCGCCGACGGCTACCGCTTCCTGCCGACTGTCGGCGAACTCGACCTGCACCTGATCGGTGAGGGCCGCCACGAACGGTTGTGGGACGTGCTCGGCGCGCACCCGCGCCACTACACCACCCTCGACGGGGACGTGGACGGCACCTCGTTCGCGGTGTGGGCGCCGAATGCCCGCGGCGTCACCGTCATAGGCGATTTCGACTCCTGGAGCGGGAACTCCGCGCCGATGCGCGCGCTCGGGAGCGCCGGTGTATGGGAAGTATTCGTGCCAGGCGTCGGCGTCGGCACCAAATACAAATACCGGGTCCACGGTGCCGACGGACGGACCGTCGATCACGCCGATCCACTCGCCTTCGCGACCGAAACACCGCCCGCCACCGCCTCGGTGGTAACCGAGAGTCGGTACCGCTGGCGCGATCTCGCCTGGGTGGAGCACCGCGAGCGCACCGACCCCACCCGAGCGCCGATGAGCGTCTACGAAGTGCATCTCGGTTCCTGGCGACCCGGCCTGAACTACCGCGAAATGGCGAGTCAGCTCGCCGATTACGTGCGCGAGGCCGGTTTCACCCACATCGAACTGTTACCCATCGCCGAGCATCCCTTCGGCGGCTCGTGGGGCTACCAGGTCACCTCGTACTACGCGCCCACCGCTCGCTTCGGCTCCCCTGACGACTTCCGCGCTTTCGTCGACCACCTGCACGACGCGGGAATCGGCGTACTACTGGACTGGGTACCCGCCCACTTCCCGCGCGACGAATGGGCACTCGCTCGCTTCGACGGCACCGCACTCTACGAACACGCCGACCCGCGCCGCGGCGAGCAACTCGACTGGGGCACCTACGTTTTCGATTTCGGCCGCAACGAGGTCCGCAACTTCCTGGTCGCCAACGCCCGGTATTGGATCGAGGAATTCCACATCGACGGCCTGCGCGTCGACGCCGTCGCCTCCATGCTGTATCTGGATTACTCACGCCCCGAAGGGGGCTGGGAACCGAACGTGCACGGCGGCCGGGAAAATCTGGAAGCCGTCGAGTTCCTCCGTGATCTCAACGCCGCGGTGCACCGCCACCATCCCGGCGCGGTGACGATCGCCGAGGAATCGACCAGCTGGCCCGGCGTCACCAGGAGCACCGATGTCGGCGGGCTCGGATTCACCATGAAATGGAATATGGGCTGGATGCACGACACCCTCGGCTTCCTCGGCCGAGACCCGATCCACCGGTCCTGGCACCACAACGAGATCACCTTCTCGCTGGTCTACGCGTGGAGCGAAAACTATGTGCTGCCCATCAGTCACGACGAGGTCGTGCACGGCAAGGGCACACTGTGGACCCGGATGCCCGGTGATGATTTCGCCAAGGCCTCGGGCGTGCGCGCACTGCTGGCCTATATGTGGGCCCATCCCGGCAAACAATTGCTGTTCATGGGACAAGACTTCGGCCAGTTCCGCGAATGGTCACACGACCGTGGCCTGGACTGGCAGGAGCTGGACAACCCCCTGCACAAGGGCATCTCGGTCGCTGTTCGCGCCCTCAACACGGTCTACCGCGCGCACCCCGCGCTGTGGACACAGGACACCGCTCCCGGCGGCTACTCCTGGATAGAGGCAGACGACCGGACCAATAATGTCCTCGCCTTCCTGCGCTACGGCTCCGACGGCTCGATCGTCGCCTGCGTCTACAACTTCTCGGGCGCGGTACATGGCGAATACCGAATCGGCCTGCCCGCTACCGGTCGCTGGCGCGAAATCCTCAATACCGACGCGATCGAGTACGGCGGGTCAGGTATCGGCAACCTCGGATCGGTCATCGCCACCTCCGAATCCTGGCATGGCCGTCCAGCTTCCGCAGTCGTCACCCTCCCACCGAACTGTGCGATCTGGCTCGCGCCGGAATAGTCGGTTCGTATCGGCGACCACGCCGCGCTCCGGGAAGGCAGCAGTTCGAGCTGTGCCCGCCCGGCGCACCGTATCCATGCCGCCGACTCAGCCGCGCCGGTTAGCGTCTAGTAAAGCGCGGCGGCAAGCTTGCGCCGGGCAGCGATGACGAACGGCTCGGCTGGGTCGAACAGTTCGAACAGTTCCAACAGCCGCGTGCGCGCGGTCGTCCGGTCATCGCCCGCCGTGCGCTTGATCAGTGCGATCAGGCGGTCGAAGGATGCCTCCGGCCGCTGATTGAGCATTTCCAGATCAGCGGCATCTAGGGCGGCAGCCACATCGGTGGGGTCGGCGGCGGCGGTCGCGATCACGGAGTCCGGGATCTCCTGGGCGCGAGCCAGGAAGCGCAGCTGACGCAAGGCGCTCTTGGCCTCCTCGTTACCCGGCTCGGCGGCAATGATCGCCTCGTAGGCGGCCTCGGCCCCCGCCAGATCGCCGTTCTCCAACGCGGACTCGGCGGCGGTGAACCGGGGGTCCTCGGCGGGCTGCGGCTGCTGTTCGCCACCTTCAAGCTTGCCCGACACCGCGTCGATGACCGCGTTGAGCCACTGCCGAACCTGAGATTCCGGCTGCGCGCCCTGGAAGTCCGCGAGCGGCTGACCACCCGCGACCGCGATCACGGTTGGAATGCCCTGCACCCCGAACGCCTGCGCGATCCGTATATTGCTCTCGGCCTCGACGGTCGCCAGCACCCAGCTGTCACCGTCTTCGGCGACAAGCCGCTCCAGCAGCTTGACCAGCTCGATGCTGCCGGGGCTGCGCTGCGAGTACAGCGCGACGACCACCGGGACGGCGATCGAGCGGCGTAGCACCTTCGTCTCGAAATCCGTCTCGTTCACCGCGTAATCGCCACCGGGCGCGCTGGGCGCGCCTGCCGGCGGCTGCTTCAGGCTGGACAAATCCACCGCGCCGGACATTGCGGCAGCGACGGCGGGCGAAGGACGGCGGGCAGCAGGTCGAGTCACAGTTTCCAGTTTGTCACGACGTGGCGGACGCGGGTGCCCCGGCGTCGATGGAACCGGCGGCACTGAGCTCACCGAGCTTGCCCGAACGCACCGCCCACATCTCGAACAGCACCGTGCAGAACGGCGGGATGCTCGACACCAGGGCCAGCGCCGCGGTCTTCACGTTCCAGCCCAGCTCACGTGCCGCCAGCAGTGCGACGATCACGAACACCACGAAAATGATGCCGTGCGTCATCCCGAATACCCGGACCGGCCAGGTCACCGGCTCCGGTAGGCGCTTGAACACCATGCCGACGATCAGGAAGGCCCAGGAAATGGCCTCCAGGACGGCAATGAAGCGGAAACGCTTGGCGACGGTGCTCAGGTCGAAGAAGTTGCCCATAGCAACCATTGTGCCGGACGCCTACGACGGACCGTAGTTGAACCCGTCACACTTGGGACAGTTCCAACGACGCCCCGCGCAACCGGCGGCGACGCAGCCGAAGGAAGCGCCGGCCCGAGCAGAGGCGACACCGCCGCAGGAAGCGCCGGCCCGAGCGGAGGCGAGGCCGCCGCCTAGACCTTGACGATCAGCGCGTCACCCTGACCGCCGCCACCGCACAGGGCAGCGGCTCCGATACCACCACCGCGCCGCTTCAGCTCCAGTGCGAGGTGCAGCAGAATGCGCGCGCCGGACATGCCGAGCGGATGCCCGAGCGCGATCGCGCCACCGTTGACGTTGACCTTCTCCGGGTCAATGCCCAGCTTGCGGGTGGACGCGATACCGACCGCGGCGAACGCCTCGTTGATCTCGACCAGATCCAGCTCGGCGGGCGAAATACCTTCGCGCGCACAGGCCTTCGCGATCGCATTCGCAGGCTGATCCTGCAGCGACGAATCCGGGCCCGCGACAACACCCGCCGCGCCGATCTCGGCGATCCAGCTCAACCCGAGCTCCTGCGCCTTGGCCTTGCTCATCACCACGACAGCGGCGGCACCGTCGGAAATCTGTGAGGCGGTACCCGCCGTGATGGTGCCGTCCTTACGGAAGGCCGGGCGCAGGTTGGCCAGCGACTCGGCGGTGGTTTCGGCACGAATCCCCTCGTCGGCACTCACCAGCACCGGGTCACCCTTGCGTTGCGCAACCGCGACCGGAACCACTTCGTCGTCGAACAGCCCGTTCTTCCACGCTTGCGCCGCACGCTGATGCGACGCGGCGGCAAACGCGTCCTGATCCGCACGGCTCACCGGTTCGGTGTCGTTGCGCTGCTCGGTGAGCGCGCCCATCGGCTGATCGGTGAAGATGTCGTACAGCCCGTCGTAGGCCATCGAGTCCCGCATCGTCACATCGCCGTATTTGAAGCCCTCCCTGCTCTTTTCGAGTAGATGCGGCGCCTGGCTCATCGATTCCTGACCGCCTGCGACGACGATCTCGTACTCCCCCGCACGAATGAGCTGATCGGCGAGCGCGATCGCATTGATGCCCGAGAGGCACACCTTGTTCACCGTCAGCGCGGGAACATCCATCGGAATGCCCGCGGCCGTCGCGGCCTGCCGCGCCGGGATCTGCCCCGCACCCGCGGTCAGCACCTGGCCCATGATTACGTAATCGACCTTTTCGGGCGCGACACCACCCTTCTCGAGTGCCGCCTTGATCGCGAAACCGCCCAGGTCGGACCCGCTGAACCCCTTGAGTCCCCCGAGCAGCCTGCCAACCGGGGTACGCGCACCGGAAACGATCACGGATGTGGTCACGACGAGCCCTCTTTCCTCGAGCAACATGCGTTGATCGCCAGCGATCGGGTCATCTCACGAAGCCCCGACGCGACGCCAAGTCATGTGCTCCACGGTAGCTTGTCCGGCTCGGGCGACCGCTGCCAGGTACACGCGCTACGTTCGAGTGGTGAGCAATGTTATGGATCCTTCGAAATTCATCCCCGGTGACTACGTCGTCGCCATCGACCACGTCGGCATCGCCGTGCCCGACCTGGATGCCGCAATCGCCTGGTACGCAGAGAATCTCGGCATGATCGAGACCCATCGCGAGGTCAACGACAGCCAGGGCGTGCACGAGGCCATGCTGTCGCTGCCCGGTGCACCGGACGGTGCGACTGCCCTGCAGTTGCTGGCGCCCCTCAACGCCGACTCGACGATCGCCAAATTCATCGACCGCAGCGGACCCGGTCTGCAGCAGCTGGCCTACCGCGTCACCGACATCGATGCCGTCTCAACGTTTCTACGTGATCGCGGCGTCCGTTTGCTGTACGAAGCCCCCAGGCACGGAACGGCCGATTCCCGCATCAATTTCATCCACCCGAAGGATGCTGGCGGTGTGCTAGTCGAGTTGGTCGAACCGAACGCGGAAGTTGCGCACTAGGCCCGAGATCGGGTCGAAAAGTCTCGGCTGAATCACATTCCCAGTCGAGTCACCATGACGTCCCGGTAGGCTGTAGTTTGTTGGCCATGTCGTCACCTGAGTCCGATCGCAATCGCTTCGTTGCACTGCCCTTCACCGTTGTGCGCAAGGGTTACGCGCAAGACGAGGTACGCAACTACTTCGACCGCTTCGATGCAGAGCTGAGGGTCACCGCCACTGACCGCGATGCTGCTGCGGCACAAGCCCGTAACCTCGCGAGCCAGTTGGAGGACGCGCGGGACGAGATCGACGAACTCCGCAAGGAGGTCGACCGGCTCTCGGTTCCGCCGACCACCGCGGAAGGCATGTCCGACCGCATTTCCCGCATGCTCCGGCTGGCCTCCGACGAGGCATCCGAGGTCCGCGCCCTGGCGCAGGCCGAGGCCGCGGAAATGGTGTCGATCGCGGAGCAGCAGGCCACCGAAATGCGTGGCAAGTACGAGTCGTTGCTGGCCGAGACCAAGGAAAAGCGCGAAGCACTCGAGATCGAGTTCGAGCAGACCCTGGCGAACGCGCGTACCGAGTCCGCGAAGATCATCGAAGCCGCCCAGGCCGAGGCTGATCGCCTCGGCAAGGAAGCCGACGCCAAGCGCAAGGCGACCCAGCAGGACTTCGAGGTCACCATGGCCGAGCGCCGAACCAAGCTCACCCGCGCCATGGAAGAGCTGGAGGCCACCAGCCGCGCCGAGGCCGCACAGCGGATCAAGGACGCGACCGACGAGTCCAACCGCCTCATCACCTCCGCCACCCAGACCTCCGAGCGCAAGATCGCGCACGCGAAGGAACTGGCGGAGGAGATGCGCGTACTGCGCGGCCGGGTCCTCGCCCAGTTGCTCGGCATCCGCGGCCAGCTCGACTCCGTGCCCGCCATGCTGGCGGCCGTCAACCGCGAAAGCGAACTGCTGGACGGGGTTCCGGATCAGCAGCGGAAGTCGATCGGCAACAACACCAAGTCCGTGACCGGCTCCCGCACCAAGGCCATCCCCGAGGCTGCCACCGAAGACGACGACATCGTCGACGAGGAACGCGAGAACGCCGACAGCACGAACTGACCTCGGGCTACGCGGCGACACGCGGCTCGAAACAACAAAATGCACACCAGAGGCCGCCCCATCCGGGGCGGCCTTCTCTATTGCCACACCCACCTACCTCTCCGCGTATTCAGGCCATACAAGTTGGGTGTCGAGAAATCCGCGTCTAGGTCCCACGTGAAATGGCGGTTGAGTTTTGTGCGCACCCGGCGAGTAACCCATGTGCTCACGAAATCAGTTGCCACGCCTTGATATACGCCGTTGCTGCCCAGACATCCGGTGACGACCCACCTGCACTGATGTCGTGCAGCGACCAGGAAAGCCAACTGAAACAACGAAAGCTATTGCTACACAGCCGATTTGCGCTCTTGATACCACTGCACTTCACGAATGCCGAAATTGCCGCAAGCAATCACAAAAACCTGACAGCGCGTACGGAGAATCCGTCTTGATCGAGATCTAACTGCACACTTAGGAAATCAACTGTCAGGTCACGGCAACGCGCGCTCCAGAACCAGCGTCACGAACCGCGCACCCCATCTAACCCGCGTTACCCGACGAGCCACAATTCATTCCAAGTCCAATTCGCAAGTCGCGCATCCGATCTGAACAGTAGTCAGCGGGTGCCCAATGAAGCGCTCACTGGGTCTCGGGCTTACGCACAGTATTCATGACCAACGACGGGTAATTCTGCGGGTTTGGCGGCCGTTCCAGCAGCCGCGATGCCAGTGCCTTCGTTCATCTTCACCGCCGTACGCCGGCCACGCGACGATATGGGCTACGCCCGGCGAAATCTCGTGATCACAACCCGGGCAGCGATAGGTCTTGATTGCGCGACTACCGGGAATCGTCCGAACCGTGTACAGGTCGTCACTGTCGGGGCCCGGTTCGGTACGACCGAACACGTCACCGAAACCGCCGCCTGCGGACGGACCCGCCCGGCGATCGGCACGCGGCTTCCGACGAGGCATACTCACCAGCCTATATGCGCACACGACAGCACTCGGCCGCGCCCGCACACAGGCCACAGTAGGCCGAGCACCCGTACTCCCTATACCAGGCGTACGGCCACGCATCGGCAAGGCAATCACTCGGCGAGACGGTTAGGCTGCCCAGCTCACCGCCATTTGGGCCGAGCTGCGGCCGATCTCCTAGGCCGCTCGGCCAGTTCGGTGTCGAGCCAGAGGTCCCCCTTAGAAGAGGCGGAATTCGCTGCTCTCCGTGCCACGTAGAGCGTTGTAGTCGAGGACCAGGCAACGAATCCCACGATCCTCAGCCAGGGTCCGTGCCTGCGGCTTGATTTGCTGAGCGGCAAACACGCCAGCGACCGGGGCCAGCAAAGGGTCGCGGTTCAGCAGTTCGAGATAGCGAGTCAACTGTTCGACGCCGTCGATCTCACCGCGTCGTTTGATCTCGACCGCGACAGTGGCGCCGTCGGCGTCCCGGCACAGCAGATCAACCGGTCCGATCGCAGTCATATACTCGCGGCGGATGAGTGTGTAACCGGCCCCGAGGGTCTGCACGTGTTCAGCGAGGAGTTCCTGAAGATGGGCTTCGACACCATCTTTCACCAAACCCGGATCGACACCGAGCTCATGCGAGGTGTCGTGCTCGACATCCTCGATGGTGATGCGGAGCTCTTCGCCTGCCTTATTGGTGACTACCCACAGCGCCTTGGCTCCGTCGGGTAACGCGGAATCGGCCCTCGCGGCAGCAACCTCACCGCTGCGCTCCTCCAGCCAGCACGGCGGGCTCATCCAGTTCAACGGCTTGTACGAACCGCCGTCGGAATGCACAAGGACCGAACCGTCGGCCTTGATCAATAGCAACCGACGAGCCATCGGCAGATGGGCGGTGAGTCGCCCCACGTAGTCGACCTGACAGCGAGCAATCACTAGGCGCACCACAGCACTGTAGGTGAGCGAACACAACAGCCGAGCGCCGGGTCGCGCTGTCTTCAGCCCAGTAACACCGCACCAGCAAGAACAATGCTGGTGGCGAGCAATGCCCATTCCACCCGAGTAAGTCTCCGTGGCGACGCCGCCTTGGCTCGGATCATCCCGTACCCGGCGGTCAACCCGATACACAGCGACAAAAGATGTCCGACATTGGTGAAGGTCTGTCCCAGCACGATGCCCCCGGCCCCGACAACGAACCACGCCCCCGCCCAACCGATTCGCCACCGGGGCGGCATGGCGGCAATGAGCGCACCCACCAGCGCCATCGCGCCGTAGCTGATCCCGACGTCCTCTGCCCAGCTGATGCTCGCGGGCAGCCATCCTGCGGTCACAGCCACCCAAAGCCCAGCGGCGACAAGCAAGGTCGCGCCGATATGCCCCGCCAGAAACACATGCATCAATCGCATCGCGCCGAACCGCAGTTCCGCCAAGGCAAGTAGGCATCCCAACAGTGGAATGATCATCCACGCGACGCCGACATCACCGATCACCAGAGCACTCGCGAAAAGTGTGCCTAGGCGGCCGTCCAGCAGGTTGTTCAGGTTCGTACTGGCATCCAACACCACCCTGGACCGAGTGGATTCCCCTACCGCGGTGAAGACCGCCGTGACGATGACGAGAACGCTCAGATACCCGGAGGTTGCCGGCAACCGCGGCCACCACCATCGGGAACGGGTCGGCGAGCCGGGATCAACCGATCCCTCGTCGACCGGCGTAGTCGCAACGACCACGAACACCTCCATTGTCTCGGCGTCGACAGCACTGAGTATTTCCTACTCCATGGTGTCAGTCTCCATGATCACCGCCGAGGCTCTGCGTACTCTGATTGTTCTCTGCGAAATTGCTGCGAAACCAGTTCGCGCGGTGTGGTCAGTGTAGTCCTGGATACGCGGAAAGCCCCCAACAGTGTTGGGGGCTTTCGCGAATGATGTTCCGGCGGTGTCCTACTCTCCCACACCCTGTCGAGTGCAGTACCATCGGCGCTGGCAGGCTTAGCTTCCGGGTTCGGAATGGGACCGGGCGTTTCCCTGCCGCTATGGCCGCCGTAACTCTATGAAACTATCCACACCCGCAGCATCAGTACCCCACCCCGATAGATTCCTCTATCGGAAGGATCAACTTGATACTGCAGTGTCTGTGTGTTGTTTCAGATACTGCACAGTGGACGCGTAGCTTCTTTGTTGGTAAGTCCTCGGCCGATTAGTACCAGTCACCTACACCCGTTACCGGGCTTCCAGTTCTGGCCTATCAACCCCATGGTCTGTGGGGGGCCTTAACCACTCGAAGGTGGTGAGAAACCTCATCTTGGAACAGGCTTCCCGCTTAGATGCTTTCAGCGGTTATCCCTTCCGAACGTAGCTAACCAGCAGTGCTCCTGGCGGAACAACTGGCACACCAGAGGTTCGTCCGTCCCGGTCCTCTCGTACTAGGGACAGCCTTCCTCAAGTTTCTTAACGCGCGCGGCGGATAGAGACCGAACTGTCTCACGACGTTCTAAACCCAGCTCGCGTGCCGCTTTAATGGGCGAACAGCCCAACCCTTGGGACCTACTCCAGCCCCAGGATGCGACGAGCCGACATCGAGGTGCCAAACCATCCCGTCGATATGGACTCTTGGGGAAGATCAGCCTGTTATCCCCGGGGTACCTTTTATCCGTTGAGCGACACCGCTTCCACTTGCCGGTGCCGGATCACTAGTCCCGACTTTCGTCCCTGCTCGAGCTGTCGCTCTCACAGTCAAGCTCCCTTGTGCACTTGCACTCGACACCTGATTGCCAACCAGGCTGAGGGAACCTTTGGGCGCCTCCGTTACATTTTAGGAGGCAACCGCCCCAGTTAAACTACCCACCAGGCACTGTCCCTGAACCAGATCATGGTCCGAGGTTAGAGGTCCAATACGATCAGAGTGGTATTTCAACGACGACTCCACACACACTAGCGTGCATGCTTCACAGTCTCCCACCTATCCTACACAAACCGTACCGAACACCAATACCAAGCTATAGTGAAGGTCCCGGGGTCTTTTCGTCCTGCCGCGCGTAACGAGCATCTTTACTCGTAATGCAATTTCGCCGAGTCTGTGGTTGAGACAGCAGAGAAGTCGTTACGCCATTCGTGCAGGTCGGAACTTACCCGACAAGGAATTTCGCTACCTTAGGATGGTTATAGTTACCACCGCCGTTTACCGGGGCTTAAATTCTCAGCTTCGCCACCCAAGGGCAGCTAACCGGTCCTCTTAACCTTCCGGCACCGGGCAGGCGTCAGTCCGTATACATCGTCTTACGACTTCGCACGGACCTGTGTTTTTAGTAAACAGTCGCTTCTCTCTGGTCTCTGCGACCCAACCCAGCTCCAGAAGTAAATTCCATCACCAGATCGGGTCCCCCTTCTCCCGAAGTTACGGGGGCATTTTGCCGAGTTCCTTAACCACAGTTCTCTCGATCGCCTTAGTATTCTCTACCTGACCACCTGTGTCGGTTTGGGGTACGGGCCGTGCACCAACTCACTAGAGGCTTTTCTCGGCAGCATAGGATCACTGAATTCGCCTCAATCGGCTACGCATCACCTCTCAGGCTTATGCAACACGGATTTACCTATGTTGCGCCCTACAGGCTTACACCAGTACAACCACTGACTGGCCCAGCTACCTTCCTGCGTCACCCCATCGCTTGACTACTACCAGCCGGGGTCTCGTGCATCCCCTCACCCGAGACCCGAAGGTCTTCTCGGAGGTTCAGGACAATTAGCACAACTGATTCATCATGGGCGCGGATACACGGGTACGGGAATATCAACCCGTTGTCCATCGACTACGCCTGTCGGCCTCGCCTTAGGTCCCGACTCACCCTGGGCGGATTAACCTGGCCCAGGAACCCTTGGTCATTCGGCGGACGAGTTTCTCACTCGTCTTTCGCTACTCATGCCTGCATTCTCACTCGCATAGCCTCCACGACTGGATCACTCCGCCGCTTCCCTGGCTACACGACGCTCCCCTACCCATCCACACCACTGGATAATCTCCCGCAGAAGAAAATCGGTGTTACGCGTGAATGCCGCGGCTTCGGCGGTGTACTTGAGCCCCGCTACATTGTCGGCGCAGGATCACTTGACCAGTGAGCTATTACGCACTCTTTCAAGGGTGGCTGCTTCTAAGCCAACCTCCTGGTTGTCTTCGCGACCCCACATCCTTTTCCACTTAGTACACGCTTAGGGGCCTTAGCCGGCGATCTGGGCTGTTTCCCTCTCGACTACGAAGCTTATCCCCCGCAGTCTCACTGCCACGCTCTCACACACCGGCATTCGGAGTTTGGCTGATTTCGGTAAGCTTGTAGGCCCCCTAGACCATCCAGTAGCTCTACCTCCGGCGTGAAACACGTGACGCTGCACCTAAATGCATTTCGGGGAGAACCAGCTATCACGGAGTTTGATTGGCCTTTCACCCCTACCCACAACTCATCCCCTCAGTTTTCAACCTAAGTGGGTTCGGGCCTCCACGACGTCTTACCGTCGCTTCACCCTGGCCATGGGTAGATCACTCCGCTTCGGGTCTAGAACACGCGACTGAAAACGCCCTATTCGGACTCGCTTTCGCTACGGCTACCCCACACGGGTTAACCTCGCCACATGCCACTAACTCGCAGGCTCATTCTTCAAAAGGCACGCCATCACCCACCACAGTAAACTGTGCACAAGCTCTGACGGATTGTAAGCGCACGGTTTCAGGTACTATTTCACTCCCCTCCCGGGGTACTTTTCACCTTTCCCTCACGGTACTAGTCCGCTATCGGTCACCAGGGAGTATTCAGGCTTACCGGGTGGTCCCGGCAGATTCACAGCAGATTTCACGGGCCCGCTGCTACTCGGGTACTCACTACAAGAGAGAACACGTTTTCGTCTACCGGACTCTCACCGTCTACGGCAGGCCATCCCAGACCACTTCGACTAACGCATTCTTTTCTGACTCCCGCTCAGTCCGGCAGAACCAAGAAAATGAGCCCCACAACCCCAAAAACGCAACGCCTGCCGGCTATCACACGCTCCTGGTTTAGCCTCTTCCGCTTTCGCTCGCCACTACTCACGGAATCACTATTGTTTTCTCTTCCTGTGGGTACTGAGATGTTTCACTTCCCCACGTTCCCTCCACACACCCTATATATTCAGATGCGGGTAACACGACATCACTCGTGCTGGGTTTCCCCATTCGGAAATCCTCGGATCTCAGCTCGGTTGACAGCTCCCCGAGGCTTATCGCAGCCTCCTACGTCCTTCATCGGCTCCTGGTGCCAAGGCATCCACCGTACGCTCTTAAACACTTACTAACAAAGATGCTCGCGTCCACTGTGCAGTTCTCAAACAACACACCCACTCAAACCTCACACCTGCACCAGCAGAAGACCTTCCAGCCTCCCCGGTATGAACAGAAAATCCGAGCGGATCGTCGTATTACCTCGAAAGAAACACTCGCGTGTTCTTTCAGGACCCAACAGTGTGCCGATATATCCTCGCGAGCCGGTCATGTAACCGCCCCGAATACGAGAAACTTGTCAGTGTTCCACCCATGAGCGTCCGCAGTCCTACGAATGAGAACTAAACGGTCTCTGCCACAACCACACTCACCTATGTGAGGCGTCATGGAGATGTGCTCCTTAGAAAGGAGGTGATCCAGCCGCACCTTCCGGTACGGCTACCTTGTTACGACTTCGTCCCAATCGCCAATCCCACCTTCGACGGCTCCCTCCACAAGGGTTAGGCCACCGGCTTCGGGTGTTACCGACTTTCATGACGTGACGGGCGGTGTGTACAAGGCCCGGGAACGTATTCACCGCAGCGTTGCTGATCTGCGATTACTAGCGACTCCAACTTCACGGGGTCGAGTTGCAGACCCCGATCCGAACTGAGACCAGCTTTAAGGGATTCGCTCCACCTCACGGTCTCGCAGCCCTCTGTACTGGCCATTGTAGCATGTGTGAAGCCCTGGACATAAGGGGCATGATGACTTGACGTCGTCCCCACCTTCCTCCGAGTTGACCCCGGCAGTCTCTCACGAGTCCCCGCCATTACGCGCTGGCAACATAAGATAAGGGTTGCGCTCGTTGCGGGACTTAACCCAACATCTCACGACACGAGCTGACGACAGCCATGCACCACCTGTACACCAACCACAAGGGGGCACCTATCTCTAGGTGTTTCTGGTGTATGTCAAACCCAGGTAAGGTTCTTCGCGTTGCATCGAATTAATCCACATGCTCCGCCGCTTGTGCGGGCCCCCGTCAATTCCTTTGAGTTTTAGCCTTGCGGCCGTACTCCCCAGGCGGGGTACTTAATGCGTTAGCTACGGCACGGATCCCGTGGAAGGAAACCCACACCTAGTACCCACCGTTTACGGCGTGGACTACCAGGGTATCTAATCCTGTTCGCTACCCACGCTTTCGCTTCTCAGCGTCAGTTACTTCCCAGAGACCCGCCTTCGCCACCGGTGTTCCTCCTGATATCTGCGCATTTCACCGCTACACCAGGAATTCCAGTCTCCCCTGAAGTACTCAAGTCTGCCCGTATCGCCCGCAAGCTTGGGGTTGAGCCCCAAGTTTTCACGGACGACGCGACAAACCGCCTACAAGCTCTTTACGCCCAGTAATTCCGGACAACGCTCGCACCCTACGTATTACCGCGGCTGCTGGCACGTAGTTGGCCGGTGCTTCTTCTACAGGTACCGTCACTCACGCTTCGTCCCTGTCGAAAGAGGTTTACAACCCGAAGGCCGTCATCCCTCACGCGGCGTCGCTGCATCAGGCTTTCGCCCATTGTGCAATATTCCCCACTGCTGCCTCCCGTAGGAGTCTGGGCCGTGTCTCAGTCCCAGTGTGGCCGGTCACCCTCTCAGGTCGGCTACCCGTCGTCGCCTTGGTAGGCCATTACCCCACCAACAAGCTGATAGGCCGCGGGCCCATCTCACACCGATAAATCTTTCCACCACAAACCATGCGATCCGTGGTCATATCCGGTATTAGACCCAGTTTCCCAAGCTTATCCCGAAGTGCGAGGCAGATCACCCACGTGTTACTCACCCGTTCGCCGCTCGTGTACCCCGAAAGGCCTTACCGCTCGACTTGCATGTGTTAAGCACGCCGCCAGCGTTCGTCCTGAGCCAGGATCAAACTCTCCGTTGAAGACTCTCGAAACACCCCAAAAGGAGCGAATCAGAAATATCTAAACTAGAGTCCGAAAACCCAGCAAAACAAAACGCCAGCAAAAAACTTTGCTGACTAAATGTCCGACCCACCCAAACGGGGGTTTGAGGAGCCGGAACCAATAAAAATTGGCACTGACATTCATCGACACACTATTGAGTTCTCAAAGAACACACGCACAAACCATCGCCCAGAAAACTCTGATTGACCGGTGAGGCAACTTTTCAAGCTTAGCTCAGTCGCAAACCCAAGCGCAAACCGGGGTTCTAATCAAGCCAGTGTGATCGCCAGGCGCTCGACGTCCTACCTCGTTTCCCTGGTCCTTCGCTCAGCGTTTCCGCTCAGCTTCTCGGCCCCGGGTCGGTGTCCGTGTCGCTCTGACTCGAATAAAGTTACGTGGCTACGTACACGATGTCAAATCGCCTGGTCAGTAACGGTTTTCGAGGACACATGGTCATTCCGCCGCACCGACCCGCTCCACCTGACCGCCCAGTGCTTGCAACTGCTCGACGAAGTTCGGGTAGCCGCGGTCGATATGGAAGACATCGTGTACCTCGGTGACGCCATCGGCAACCAGTCCCGCAAGTACCAGACCGGCACCGGCTCGAATATCCGATGACCACACCGGCGCACTCGACAAACGCGGAATCCCGCGCACCACGGCGTGGTGGCCATCGGTCCTGGCGTCGGCGCCGAGCCGGATCATCTCCTCGACGAATCGGAAGCGCGCCTCGAAGACGTTCTCGGTGATCATCGACGTGCCGTCGGCGATCGCGGCCAGGCCGATGGCCATCGGCTGCAGGTCGGTCGGGAAACCGGGAAAGGGCAGCGTCGCGAAGTTGACCGCACGGGGGCGGTCGGCCTGGATGACGCGGAATCCGTCGGGTTCGAACGAGATTCGCGCGCCGGCCGAACGTAGCTTGTCCAGCACCAGCGAAAGGTGCTTCGGGTTGACGCCGGTGACTCGGACATCGCCCATGGTCATCGCCGCGGCGATACCCCAGGTGGCGGCCACGATTCGGTCGCCGATCACCCGATGCGTCGTCGGCGACAACCGCTCGACGCCCTGGATGGTCAATACCGATGTGCCCGCACCGCTGATCCGGGCACCCATCTGGACCAGCATGTTGCACAGGTCGACGATGTCGGGTTCGCGTGCGGCGTTGTCGATGACGGTCTCCCCCTCGGCCAGCACCGCCGCCATGAGGATGTTCTCGGTCGCCCCGACCGACGGAAAATCCAGCCTGATTCGCGCGCCCTGCAGTTCGTCCGCGCGCGCGACGACGCAACCGTGCTCGATTTCGCTGGTCGCACCGAGCAGACGCAAGCCCGCCTGGTGCATGTCCAGCGGACGCGAGCCGATCGCGTCGCCACCCGGCAACGCGACGACGGCGCGTTTGCACCGGGCCATGAGTGGGCCGAGCACACAGACCGACGCACGGAACTGCGTCACGGCGGGGAAATCCGCGTGGTACTTCGGCTCGGCGGGCGTATTGATAGTGACGACCGAACCGTCGATCGTCACGTCACAGCCGAGGCCGCGCAGTACATCTCCCATCAGTGGGACATCGAGGATGTCCGGGCAGTTCGTAATGGTGGTCGTGCCCTCGGCCAGCAGGGCAGCCGCCATCAGCTTGAGGACGCTGTTCTTGGCACCCCCAACCGCGACCTCACCGACGAGTCGATTCCCGCCGGTAACCAAAAACCGTTCCATGCCGCCTCTCAGTCCCGCCTCTCCGGGTATTCAGCGCAATATTCAGTGTCACGATAGTTACGTTGCGGGCCGGCGGTAGGTGCCTGGCTCAGCCGCGACAAGTCGAGCCCGTTATGTCCGCGCTCGCGTCCATCATGATGCACCCGCCTGGTCGCCGCCCGGCTTCCAGAGCACATCACCGCCAGGATTGGCGACCCGGCTCAGGATAAACAGCAGATCGGACAGACGGTTCAAATACTTGGCGGGCAGCACGCTCGTGTCGTCCGGGTGTGCTTCGATCGCGGCCCATGCCGAGCGTTCGGCGCGGCGAGCGACAGTACGCGCGGTATGAAGCAGCGCGGCCAACGGTGTGCCACCGGGCAGAATGAACGAATTCAGCGGCGCCAATTCGGCATTGAACTCATCGCACCAGGATTCGAGCCGGTCGATGTAGGGCTGGGTAACCCGCAGCGGTGGGTGCTTCGGTTCCGCCACAGTGGGGGTCGAAAGATCGGCGCCCGCGTCGAACAGATCGTTCTGCACCTGACGCAGCACCGCGAGCAATTCCGGTGCCGGACTGCCCAGCGCGAGCGCAACCCCGATGGCGGCGTTGGCCTCATCGCAGTCGGCGTAGGCGACCAGGCGTGGATCGGTCTTGGCGACCCGCGAGAAATCGCTGAGACCGGTGGTCCCATCATCCCCGGTCCGCGTGTATATCCGCGTCAAGTGCACGCTCACACGACCACCTTAGATGTTTGTACGGCCCAGAACGCCCGTCCCACCATCGGATGACTCATAAACGCCGATTTCGTAACGAGCGGCTCAGAGCCCTGGCAGACGTCGGGTGCGGTCGGAGGGGCGGGATTCGACCCAGGAGAGAAAGGCCGCCATCGAACCGCGGTCGAGAGCGAGTTCGTAGTGGCCTTGGGAACCCGACACCGAGGTGACCAGGATTTCTTCGGTCATGATGTCGAACTCGTCGCCGCGTGGGCTGCGACGATCGCCGATCTCGATGCCCTGACGCCGAATTGTCGAATCGGGGCCGAGTTTGAGACTGGAGAGCTTGTAGAAAACCAGGCGATCCTCGTCGTATCGGATCAGGCCGTGCCGCCACCCCTGTCCGCCTTGTGCGGGCAATACCCGAAGAATCGCGGCGGTACCGCCGCGACGAAGCATGATCAGGCGGTAGGTCGAGGCCAATGCCACGGAAACGAGCACCAACACCAGAATGATCAGGAGAACCATCCCGGTCTGCAATGCCGTACGTCCCTTCGCTCAACCGCCGTGTCGGCGACACGGTATTCGATCAGTGGTATCAGCGGGCCGTCCGTGGTTGCGGATGCTGCCGCCACCGGCCCGTGGCTCACACCACTTGGCGTCATTCAACCATGGACCCGATCTTACAAATTGGGGCGGCCGTGTTTTACAAACAACACTGTCGGCGGCGAATGGTATCGCCGCCGACAGTGACGTCTTACTGGTGGTGCGGGTGTGACTAAACGTGCGCGTTCTGCTCGACCGCGCGCACCCGAGCCTGGGCCGCCCGTTGCTCTACCTCGGTGGCCTCCCCATCGGCCAGGACCCGCCGTGCGGCCTCGATATCAACCTCGGTAGCGAACTCCGCCGATTCGGCAAGCACCCGCACGCTCGTCGCGGTGACCGAGAAGAATCCGCCGTGCACCGCGGCAACAATCCGCTGACCGTCGGTATCGACGATCGTCACGGTGCCGCCCTCGATCAGCTGGCCGAGCAGCGGCTCATGGCCGGCCATGATGCCGATCTGTCCCTCGGTGGTCTGCGCGCCGACGAACGACGCCTGGCCGGACCAGAGCAGTCGCTCGACCGCGACCAGATCAACTGACATATCCGCCATCGGTGACTACTTTCCGGCGATCTTCTTCGCGGCGGCCTCGACGTCGTCGAGTCCACCGCAGCTGTTGAACGCCTGCTCCGGGAAGTGGTCGAACTCGCCCTTGCAGACGCGATCGAACGCCTCGATGGTGTCGGACAGCGGCACCACCGAACCCTGCTGGCCGGTGAACTTCTCGGCGACAATGAAGTTCTGGCCGAGGAACTTCTCCAGGCGACGGGCACGGCCGACGAGGACCTTGTCCTCCTCGGAAAGTTCGTCCATGCCGAGGATGGCGATGATGTCCTGCAGTTCCTTGTACTTCTGGAGGATCCGCTTGACCTCGTTGGCGACCCGGAAATGTTCGGCACCGACGATCGAGGCCTCCAGGATGCGGGAGGTCGAGGTCAGCGGGTCGACGGCCGGGTAGATGCCCTTCTGCGAAATCGGGCGGGAAAGCTCGGTCGTCGCATCGAGGTGGGCGAAGGTGGTCGCCGGGGCCGGGTCGGTGTAGTCATCGGCGGGCACGTAGATGGCCTGCAGCGACGTGATCGACCGACCACGGGTCGAGGTGATGCGCTCCTGCAGCTCACCCATCTCGTCGGCCAGCGTGGGCTGGTAACCGACGGCGGAGGGCATACGGCCGAGCAGCGTCGACACCTCGGAACCGGCCTGGGTGAACCGGAAGATGTTGTCGATGAACAGCAGCACGTCCTGGTGCTGCACGTCGCGGAAGTACTCGGCCATGGTCAAGGCCGAGAGCGCGACGCGCATACGGGTGCCCGGCGGCTCGTCCATCTGGCCGAAGACAAGGGCGGTGTCCGGAAGGACGCCCATCTCGGCCATTTCCAGGTGCAGGTCGGTGCCCTCACGGGTGCGCTCACCGACGCCGGCGAACACCGACGTACCGGAGAATTCGCGCGCGATACGGGTGATCATCTCCTGGATCAGCACGGTCTTGCCGACACCGGCGCCACCGAACAGACCGATCTTGCCGCCCTTTACATACGGGGTCAGCAGGTCGATGACCTTCACACCGGTCTCGAGGATCTCGGTCTTGCCCTCGAGCTGGTCGAATGACGGGGGCTTGCGGTGGATGCCCCACTGCTCGCCGTCGCGGCCGAGGCCGGGAGCGTCGAGGCAATCGCCGAGGGCGTTGAACACGTGGCCCTTGACGATGTCACCGACGGGCACCGAGATCGGCTTGCCGGTGTCGGACACGGTGGCCCCGCGGACCAGGCCGTCGGTCGGCTGCATCGAGATGGTGCGCACGATGTTGTCACCGAGATGCTGGGCAACCTCGAGGGTCAGGGTCTTCGCCACGGCCGCCAGTTCGATCTTGGCGTGCAGGGCGTTGAACAGCTCAGGGATCGAACCCCGGGGGAACTCGACGTCCACGACGGGGCCGATAACACGGACGACGCGGCCTGTTTTCGCGCCCGTCCGGCTTTCTTGGGTGACTGCTGCGGTCATATTTCTCTCCGTGTCGATTTGCGGCATTCGAGGGGCCCTTCGTGGTTACGCAAGCTGCCTCCTTCGGGCCTGTTTCTCATGCCGCTGCGCTTAGTCGCGGTCCGAGCTCGAAGCCAGCGCGTTCACGCCGCCCACGATTTCTGAGATTTCCTGCGTAATCTGGGCCTGCCGTGCCGAATTCGCCTGCCTGGTAAGGACATTCGAAAGTTCGTTGGCGTTATCGGTGGCGGCCTTCATTGCGGTGCGCCGAGCCGCGGACTCGGATGCCGCTGCCTCGAGCAACGATGAGTAGATACGCGTGTTGACGTACTTGGGCAGCAGCGCTGCCAGCAGCACATCGGCGTCGGGCTCGAACTCGTACTGAGCCTGCACATCGGCGGTGGCCGAATCGGACAGACTGTCCTCACCCAGGTCGAAGTTCTCGTCGACATAGCTCACCTGGATGGGCGCCAAGCGGCGCACCTCCGGGGTCTGCGTCAGCATCGAGACGAAACGGGTGTAGACGATATGCAGTTCGTCGACCCCCGCGATGTCACCGGTCCCGTTCGGGGCCGGTACTACACCGTCGGAGCCGGCCATGAAGCTGTCCACCAGGTGACGGCACGCGGCCGAGGCATCGGTGTACTTCGGCTGCTGGGAGAACCCGGTCCACGACGCGAGCGGCGCCCGGTTGCGGAAGGTGTAGTAGATGAGGCCCTTATTGCCCATCGCGTACACCACGGGCTCTTTACCCTCGCCACGCAGCGTGGTCATGAGCTCCTCGGCGCGCTTGAGCACGTTCGAGTTGTAGCCACCACACATACCGCTGTCACTGGTAATCACCAGGATCGCGGCGCGACGCGGGTTTTCCCGCTCGGTCAACAGGGGATGCGACAGGCTCTTGGAAGCGCTCGCGAGCTCGCCGAGAACCTTGGTGATCTCCTCCGCGTACGGCTTGGCCGCCGCGACCCTGGCCTGAGCCTTGGTGATACGCGAGGTCGCGATCAGCTCCTGGGCCTTGGTGATCTTCTTGATCGAATTCACACCACGAATGCGGGAGCGCAATTCACGCAGGTTTGCCATCAGCGGTTCACTCTCCCTTCATTCGCGATGTCTGATTGGCGGCATAACGCATGGATTGCCCCGCGCTACTTCTCGACGTGCTTGCGGGTCACCGACAGCGACTCGACCTCTTCGTGGTCGAGATCGCCCGCGCCCGCCTCGTTCACCACACGGGTGCCGTCAGAAGCAAGGAAACCCTGCTTGAACTTCTCGGTCGCCACCTTGATCGCGTCGGCCGCATCGCCGGCCAGCACCTTGCCGCCGGTGATCGACTCGAACGCCTCGGATGCGGTGCGGTGCAGGTCCTCGATCAGCTCGGTGTTGAAGCGACGAATGTCGGCAACCGGGACCGACTCGTAGTAACCGGCGTCGACCAGGAAGATCGAAACGATCTGGTCTTCGACGGCGACCGGCGAGTACTGGTCCTGCTTGAGCAACTCCACCCAGCGGGCGCCACGCTCCAGCTGCGCCAGCGAGGCCGCGTCCAGGTCGGAGGCGAAGGCGGAGAACGCCTCGAGCTCGCGGTACTGCGCCATTTCCAGACGCAGCGAACCGGCGACCTTCTTCATGCCCTTGGTCTGGGCGGCGCCACCGACGCGGGAGACCGAGGTACCGACGTTGATCGCAGGGCGGACACCCTTGTTGAACAGGTCGGACTCGAGGAAGACCTGGCCGTCGGTGATGGAGATGACGTTGGTCGGAATGAAGGCCGAGATGTCGTTGGCCTTGGTCTCGATGATCGGCAGACCGGTCATCGAGCCCGCGCCCATCGCGTCGGACAGCTTCGCACAACGCTCGAGCAGACGGGAGTGCAGGTAGAAGACGTCACCCGGGTACGCCTCGCGGCCCGGCGGGCGGCGCAGCAGCAGCGAGATCGAGCGGTACGCCTCGGCCTGCTTGGTCAGGTCGTCGAACACGATCAGAACGTGCTTGCCCTGGTACATCCAGTGCTGGCCCAGCGCCGAACCGGTGTAGGGCGCAAGCCATTTGAAGCCGGCGGAGTCCGACGCGGGGGCAGCGACGATGGTGGTGTACTCCATCGCACCGTGCGCCTCCAGCGCGGTCTTGACGCCCGCGATGGTGGAGCCCTTCTGGCCGATCGCGACGTAGATGCAGCGCATCTGCTTGGTCGGATCGCCCGACTCCCAGTTGGCCTTCTGGTTCAGGATCGCGTCGATGCAGACCGCGGTCTTGCCGGTCTTGCGGTCGCCGATGATCAGCTGACGCTGACCACGGCCGATCGCGGTCAGCGCGTCGATGGCGGTGATACCGGTGGCCATCGGCTCCTCGACCGGCTGGCGCTCCAGCACCGTCGCGGCCTGCAGTTCGAGCACGCGCTGCTCTTCGGCCTCGATAACACCGAGGCCGTCGATCGGCTGACCGAGCGGGTTGACCACGCGGCCGAGGAACTTGTCGCCCACCGGCACCGAGAGCACGTCGCCGGTGCGGCGAACTTCCTGGCCCTCTTCGAGGCTGGCGAACTCGCCGAGGATAACCGCACCGATTTCGCGGTCCTCGAGGTTCAACGCGACGCCGAGCACGCCACCGGGGAACTCGAGCAACTCATTGGCCATCGCCGAAGGCAGGCCGCTGACGTGCGCGATACCGTCACTGGTGTCGGTGACGACACCGACTTCTTCGATGGAGGTTTCCGGGGTGTAGCTCTGGGTGTAGCTCTCGATCGCGCTACGGATCTCATCGGTGGAGATCGTCAGCTCCGCCATAGTCTTCCTGCTCTCGCTGTCTGGTCTCGAATGTCGGGGGTTTTAGGAGGCGTCAAGCCGAGTCGTCAAGCCAATGCCCGGCGCAGCCGTTCCAACCGGCCGGTGGCACTGCCGTCGATCACGTCTTCGCCCACGCGCACGACGACGCCGGTCAGCAGACTCGTGTCGACCTGAACGTGCACCGTGACCGGCTTGCCGTAGATGCGCTGCAATGACGCCGCGAGGTGGTCGCGCTGCGGGTCTGTCAACGCGATCGCCGCATGAACATGCGCGACGATCTGTTCGCGGCGGGCGGCCGCGAGATCGGACAACTCGTCGAACGCCGCGCCGATGCCCGACGTGGTCCGGCTCACCACCTGGCCCGCGAGGGTCTGGGTGATGGGCTCGGTCTTGCCCGCGAGCAGCCGGTCGATCAGTTCACGCTTGGCCTCGATGGGCTTCGCGCGATCCGACAAAGCCTGTTCCAGCTCGGGATTGTCGGCGATGATCCGGCCGATTCGGAACAGTTCATCCTCGACCGCCCCGATCCGGCCACTGTCGGCGGCCGACTCCAGCAGCGCTTCCTGCCCGAGCAACACCAACGTGTCGACCAGGTCCGCCGTGCGCGACCAGTTCTGGGCCACCGCGGTGGTCAGCACCGCCAGCGTGGCAGCGCTGACCTTGCCGCTGAAGACCCGCTCACTGAGCTCGGCGCGCGCCGAACCGGATACCGATACGTCCGCGAGCGCCACACGCAGCGAACGCTGGTCGTCCAGCACGGCGACAACGGCGAACAGTTCCGACCCCGTCGTGGCGGCAACACTGTCGCTTCCGGTCAGAGCGGCCCGAAGCGCCTCCCGGGACCGGGAGCTTGCCTCGCGGCTCGCTGCGTACATGCTTCTCACTTTCGCGTCGCTACCTTCCGACCCCGATGCCGGCATTCGACCTGTCGAGCTCGGTCAGGAACCGCTCGATCGAAGCCGCTTGCTTGGCCTCGTCCGAAACCGACTGTCCGATAATCTTTTCCGCCAGATCGACGGCCGTCTGACCGACCTCAGCGCGCAGTTCCGTGAGGATCTGCTGACGCTGCGCTTCGAGCTGGCTGTGGCCGGCGGCGACGATACGGTCGCTTTCGGTCTGCGCTTCCACCCGCATCTGAGCGAGGATCTGCTGGCCCTGGGTGCGTGCGTCCTCGCGGATGCGCGCGGCCTCGAGCCGGGCGTCGGCCAGCTGCTGCTGGTACTGCTGCAAGGTCAGCTGGGCTTCTTCCTGCGCGGCCTCGGCCCGCTTGATTCCACCCTCGATCTTGTCGGCACGTTCGTCCAGCACCTTCATCAGGCGCGGAACTACGTACTTGTAGAAAACGAAGCCGATGATCGCGACACAGACCACCGACCACACGATGTCGTACGTCTCGGGGATAAGGGGGTTGACATCTTCCCCCGTATCCGCGGCGAGCACTGTAAGCGTGGTCATCGCAATCTCAGAAAATGAAGCCGGCGACGAGGCCGATCAGCGCGAGCGCCTCGGTGAACGCGATACCAAGGAACATGTTGGTGCGGATCGTGCCCATCATCTCGGGCTGACGGGCCATGCCCTCGATCGCCTTACCAACGACGATGCCGACGCCGATGCCCGGGCCGATGGCGGCCAGACCGTAGCCGATGGCGCCGAAGCCCTTGAACTTTTCAGGTGTGGTTGCGGCTTCCTGGGCCAGGTACGCGAGGCTCATGAGTTCCATTCCCTTTCTGTTGCTCACCCGCCGGTCGGCGTGATGTAGCAGGTTTACCGGTAGTTGTTGCGGGTCAGTGCGAATCCGCGTGTTGTGCGAGTCCGATATAAACGGCGGTCAGCAGCGCAAACACGTATGCCTGCAGGAAGATGACCAAGATCTCGAAGAGGGTGAACCCGAAGCCGGCGAGCAGCGCGAAGGGCGAAAACACCTTCATCCACGCGGCGGCGTCGAACAGGAAGAACCAGGTGGCGCTGAAGAACAGCACCAGCATGATGTGGCCTGCCAGCATGTTCGCCATGAGTCGGACCGTCAACGTGAACGGGCGGAGTATGAACGTCGAGACGAACTCGATCGGAATCAGCAATACATGCAGTGCGGGCGGAACATTCGGAACCACGATGCTGCTGCGCATGTAGGTGAGGAATCCGTACTTCTTGATACCCACGTAGTTGAACGCGATGTATGCAACGACGGCCAACACCAGCGGCATGCCGATTCGGGCGTTCGACGAGATGTTCAACCCCGGAATGATGCCGGAGAAGTTCAGAAAGAGGACCGCGAAGAAGATCGTTGCGATCAATGGGAAGTACTTACGGCCGGTTTCCTTACCGAGTACCTCGTCGCAAATCTGTTCCTTCACGAAGACCAGACCGGTTTCCGCGACGTTCTGCAGACCGCGCGGGATTATGCGGGGACTCCGGAATGCCAGCACCATGACAATGACGAGAACTGCCGTCATGATCAGACGGATCAGCATCAGTCGATCGAGTTCGAACGGCGTACCCTCGAACAGCACTGCTGGAGGGAAGAAGTCGGACAGCGATGGCGCGTGGAACTCGCCCGCCAAAGTGGTGACGCTCAGCGTTCTCTCCCGTGTTCGGGCCGTAGGTTCGGTCGTACCCACGGTTCGATCGGACATTGACGATCAATGGTCGACTCAGGTCGGCTCGAATTTCGTCAGCAGCTGTGCGGCGGATTCCGCCTGGCGTCTGTACGTGTGTCGGCGACATCGTCGACATGCAGGACCGGAACCCCTCGGAGCCCGGCACGGCAGTAAGCATAGCGGCGCTCAGTGGGATCGAGGTGATCCCCCCTCGCTTGGTAGCTTGCTTACCAAGACTTTACCAAGTTATCTACGACAGTGTGTAGGTGGGTGGGATTTATTCCTGCGCAGAGTGCGATTCGGGCTCCTTGTCGGGCACCGTCACGTATGGAACCTTCTGGCGCAGAATGCCATACGTCTCCGCGCCGAGCACGATGAGCAGGGCGCCGACGACCGTGAGGAACAGCGCCATCCGGTCGTAGAAATCGAAACGCTGCAGCACCGCGACCACCACCAAGGCGACCAGCAGCTTGCCCACCCAGCTGACCAGCATGACCAGGCCCGCGGTGCTCGGCGGGAGTTTCGCGCCGAACAACACCACCGCGGCCGTGGTCAGAATGAACCCGCCACCGATGGCCGCACCGATCAGCGCACCCCACAGCCCGGGCACGCCCGCGGCGGCCGATGCAATGGCCACCGACAGCACCACCAGCACGATCAACCCGATGACGCCGTAGCGCAGCGCGGCCTTGAGCGGTGCGTCGGGACCGGGAATGGGTGTTGGTTCGAAAGTCACGGTAGCGACTTTACCTGGGCCGATATCAGGGATCGACGGGCTCCTTGCGGCGCAGGCCGGGGATGGCGGTCACCACCAGGGCGAAAACCAGGCCACCCGCCATCAACAGCACGACAAGTCGCCGATCCATCAATGCGGTACCGACGGCGCCGAAGGCGAGCACACCGACCCACAAGTAGATCAGCAACACCACCCGGCGATGCGAATGCCCGATCTGCAGCAAACGATGATGCAAGTGCATTTTATCCGGAGTCGAGAAGCTCACGCCCGCGCGCACGCGTCGCACAATCGCCAGCAACAGATCGAGCACCGGAATGAACATCACCGCGCCGACCAGCAGCAGCGGCGACAGCAGACCGACGATGTCGCGAGGTCCATAGCCATTCAACGGAATTCGGCCGGAAGCACCGGTCGACACCGCAGCCAGCATCAACCCGATCAGCATCGAACCGGAATCGCCCATGAATATTCTGGCGGGCTGAAAATTGTGCGGCAGGAAACCGAGGCAGGCACCCGCCAACGCGGCGGCCAGCAGTGCGGGCGGATAAGTGTCGACCGAACCGCCCTGGTCGTAGAGCAGCCCGACCGAGAAAACGAAGACCGCGCCCGCACAGATCAACCCCAGCCCGGCGGCGAGCCCATCCAATCCGTCGACGAAATTCATCGCGTTGATCAGAGTGACAGTGATCGCCACGGTCACCAGACCGCCCTGCAGGGCGTCGAGCACGACGGTGGTGTCGTTGAACGGGTCGTAGATGACGTACCAACTCAAGCCCATCACGGCCATCACCCCCGCCGCGGTCACCTGACCTGCGAATTTGGTGAGCGCGTCCAAGCCCCAGCGGTCGTCGACGATGCCGACGAGCACGATGAGCGTGGCCGCGATCAACACCGCGGGAATGTCCGGCGCATAGTCGAAGCCACGGCGCAGCGCCGGCAGTTGGTGGGCGAACAACACCGCCGCGACCACACCGATGTACATGCCGACACCACCCATACGCGGAACCGGCTTGACGTGCACATCGCGTTCACGCGGTACCGCGACAGCGCCGAAAGCGATGGCCAGCACCCGAATTCCGCCGGTGGCAAGGAAGGTCACCGTCGCCGAAATAAGCAACACGAGCAGCAGCTCGCGCAAAGGAACTACGGAACTCATCCGATTATCTGATCCGCCATACGATCACACCGTCCGATCATCGCGAGACCCCGATCACCGTGCGATGGCACTGGTCAGAGCCTCCGGCGACATTCCGAGCACATCCGCGATATCGGCGACTGTCACCGCGCCCTCGCGCAGAATCCGCGGCTGGTCGGCGGTGAGGTCGACGATGGTGGAAGCAACGGCATGTTCGGCCGGACCGCCGTCGAGGTACACCCCGACCAGATCGCCGAGCTGATCACGAGCCTCGGCTGCCGTCGTGGCGGGCGACTGTCCGGAGACGTTGGCACTGGAGACCGCCAGTGGGCCGACCTCACGCAACAACTCCAGCGCAACTGGCTGCAGCGGCATCCGCAACATCACCGTGCCACGGGTATCGCCGAGATCCCAGGCGAGCGAAGGCGCCTGCTGCACAACAAGACTCAGCCCGCCGGGCCAGAATGCGCGAATCAATTCACGCGCCTGCGGACGCACCGAGAAGACCAATCCATCGATGGTGTGCCACGAACCGACCAACACCGGCACCGGCATGTCCCTACCGCGCCGTTTGGCCGCGAGTAACGAACTGACCGCCGACGAATCGAACGCGTCGGCGGCAAGGCCGTAGAGCGTGTCGGTGGGCAGCACGACCAGCCGTCCAGATTTCAGGGTGCTGGTTGCCGCGGCCAGTCCGGCGGCGCGCGAGTCAGGATCCGCGCAGGCGTAGACGGTACTCACACCGACCATCCTGTCACGCACGGACAGTGCGGCCACCACCCGCTCCCCTGTCGGCGTCAGGTGCGAGTCGCCGCGACAAAACGGGGTTTGCCCGCCAGGTCGGGGTGCTCGGCAATGTCGGTGAATTCGCCCTGTTTTGCCAGCAGAGCGGCGAGGTCGGATCCGTTGGAGTCATCGTGTTCGATTGCGGTGACACCGCGGGGGCGCAGTAGGCGGGCGATGGTGGGAATCATCGCGCGGATGACATCGAGGCCGTCCGGTCCGCCGAATAGAGCGATGCGCGGGTCGTGCTCGGCGACTTCGGGTTCGAGTTCGGCACTGTCAGGGATATAGGGCGGATTGGATAGCACCAGATCGACGCGCCCATCGAACTCGGTCAGCAGGTCCGGATCGGTGACGTCGTCGGCGTACAGAGTGATGGGAGTATCGCCTGCGGCAATGCGGAGATCGGCATTACGCCGCGCCCACTGCAGCGCCGCCTGGTCGATCTCGACCGCGTGCACGTCGGCGTCGGGACGGGCCTGCGCGATGGCGAGCGCGAGCGCACCGGAGCCGGTACACAGGTCGACCACGATGGGTGTGTGGTCGTGCGGCAGGGCTTCCAGCTGACCGAGCGCCCAGGCGAAAAGCAGCTCGGTTTCCGGGCGGGGGATGAACACGCCGGGCCCGACCTCGAGATCGATCTCGCCTATCGAGGCGGTACCGGTCAAGTGCTGCAAGGGAATTCGTTCCGCACGCCGGGCCACCAGCACGCGATAGGCTTCGAGTTGGCCGGGCTCGACCAGCGGCGTCATCGCCAGCCGGGTGCGCTCGACGCCGAGCAGGTGGGCCGCGAGATGCTCGGCATCGGCTCTCGGGCTGTGCACACCCGCCGCCGCCAGGGCCTCGACGGCCGCATTGATGGCTGGACGCAATGGTTCACGGCTCATAGAGGCGACTCTGCCGGAATTTCGGTTATTCCGCGGCCATTCTGGCTTCGCGATCCGCCTTGCCGAGCGCATCCAGCAATGCGTCCATGTCACCGTCGAGCACGGCGTCCAGGTTGTGGGCCTTGAAACCGATGCGGTGATCGGCGATGCGGTTTTCCGGAAAGTTATAGGTGCGGATGCGCTCGGAACGATCGACGGTCCGGATCTGGCTGGCCCGGCCCGCCGCGGCCTCCTGGTCGGCCTGTTCCTCGGCCAGCGCCTGCAGACGCGCCGCGAGAACCTGCATGGCGCGCGCCTTGTTCTGCAACTGCGAGCGTTCGTTCTGGCAGGTCACCACGATGCCCGACGGCAGGTGGGTAATGCGAACCGCCGAATCGGTGGTATTGACACCCTGACCGCCCTTACCCGAGGAGCGGTAGACATCGATGCGCAGATCGGATTCGTCGATCTGCACCTCTTCCACCTCATCGGGTTCGGGATAGATGAGCACGCCTGCCGCCGAGGTGTGGATTCGCCCCTGCGATTCGGTCACCGGGACGCGCTGCACCCGATGCACGCCACCCTCGAATTTGAAGCGCGACCAGACACCATCGCGGGTGGCGTCTTTGCTCTTGATCGATAGCGTCGCTTCCTTGTACCCGCCCAGATCCGAGTAGGCGACGTCGAGGGTCTCGACTTTCCAGCCGCGACGCTCGGCATAACGGATGTACATGCGGGCCAGATCGGCAGCGAAAAGGGCCGATTCCTCGCCGCCTTCGCCGGATTTCACTTCGAGCACTACATCGTCGCCGTCGTGCGGGTCGCGCGGCGCGAGCAGGTCCGCGAGAGTCTGCTCGAGCTCTTCGACCTGCGCTTCGAGTCCCGGAACCTCAGCGGCGAAGGCCGAATCATCCGCGGCGAGTTCCCGAGCAGCGTCGAGGTCGTCCAGGGCGGTCTCCAGCTTGCGATGGGTCGTCATCACCGGCGCCAACTCGGCGAATCGCTTACCGACCCGGCGCGCCGCGCCCGCATCGTTGTGCAGCGACGGATCGGCCAGTTGCGATTCCAGCCCGGCGTATTCGGCCAGGATGTCGTCGATGGCGGATGGGGCAGTCCGCTCGGCCATTTGATGAACTCCTACTTGTGTTGTCGGTCGCGCGGGCGCGGCGGGCGTGGCCCTGGTGACCACCGTTGGGCGGCACAGACTTTCGACGCAAAGCTGTTGGGATGCACCCGCGAGGCCAATAAACAACGCCCGGCCTGCCGAGGGCAGGACCGGGCGTTGGCGAGGAAGCTACTTGGTGTCTGCTTCGGCCGGCTTCTTGGTGGCGCGCTTGCCGTAGCGAGCCTCGAAGCGAGCCACGCGGCCGCCGGTGTCGAGGATCTTCTGCTTGCCGGTGTAGAACGGGTGGCACTGCGAGCAAACCTCGACGGTGATGTGTCCCGACTCCTTGGTGCTGCGAGTCTGGAACGTGTTGCCGCAACCACAGACGACCGTGGTGTCGACATACGTCGGGTGAATTCCTGCCTTCATGGGTGTCCTCTCGATATTGGCCGCCGGGTCGCTCTCACAAATCGGAGAACGTGAACCGGAGCCGACTTAGGCGGGAGGTCTACTCAGCCGAGCAGACGCAACGACCGTTCAGTATGCCAGAACTGCCGCTACGCTCCCAAAACGCATCCCGCTACCGGTTTGTTCCCGGCCCACGGGAGCACTCAGGGGCTCCGTGTGCACGGAGCCCCTGAGTACGCTGTTGAATTCGCCGGAGGGCTGGTCAGCTCACTCGTCGAGCGCGCCAGGCGCGGTCTTGCTCACCTGCATCAGGAACTCGAGGTTGTTCTTGCTCTTCTTTAGTCGGTCGATCAGCAGATCGATCGCCTGATGCGAGTCGAGACCGGTGAGTACGCGGCGCAACTTGTGCAGCACCGCGGCCTCGTCTGGGCTGAGCAGTAGCTCGTCCTTACGGGTACCGGACGGGTTGACGTCCACTGCGGGGAACACCCGCCGTTCCGCGATCTTGCGGTCCAGCTTGAGCTCGGCGTTGCCGGTGCCCTTGAACTCCTCGAAGATCACCGTGTCACCGGTCGAGCCGGTTTCCACCATGGCGGTGGCGATGATCGTCAGCGAGCCACCGTTTTCGATATTGCGCGCCGCGCCGAGGAACCGCTTGGGCGGGTACAGCGCGGTGGAATCGACACCACCGGACAGGATTCGACCCGAGGCGGGCGAGGAGTTGTTGTACGCACGACCCAGCCGAGTGATCGAATCGAGCAGCACCACAACATCTTTGCCCATTTCGACCAGGCGCTTGGCCCGCTCGATGGCCAACTCGGCAACCGAGGTGTGGTCTGAGGGCGGACGGTCGAAGGTGGAGGCGATGACCTCACCCTTCACCGAACGCTGCATATCGGTGACCTCTTCAGGTCGCTCGTCGACCAGCACAACCATGAGGTAGACCTCGGGGTTGTTGATGGCGATGGCGTTGGCGATGTCCTGCATGATCGTGGTCTTGCCCGCCTTGGGCGGGGAAACGATCAGCGCACGCTGGCCCTTGCCGATCGGCATGATCAGATCGATCACACGCGTGGTCAGCTTGTTCTGCGTGGTCTCGAGCCGCAGTCGCTGGTTCGGGTAGAGCGGGGTGAGCTTGCTGAACTCCGGACGCCGCTTGGCCGCATCGACATCGCCACCGTTGACGGTGTCCAGGCGCACCAGCGGATCGAACTTCTGCCGCTGATTGCTCTGCTCACCGTCGCGCGGGGCACGCACCGCACCGGTGATCGCGTCACCGCGGCGCAGGCCGTTCTTGCGCACCAGGTTCATAGAGACATAGACGTCGTTCGGTCCGGCCAGATAACCCGAGGTGCGCACGAAGGCGTAATTGTCCAGCACATCGAGGATGCCGGCGACCGGCTGCAAAACGTCGTCGTCGCGGAGCTCGAGCTCGCGAGCCTCGCCGGTGCCCGCGCCGCCATCGCGGTCACGACCTCGGCGGCGTTCCCGGAAGCGCCGTCCGCGCCGTCCGCGACCGCCCTCGTCCTCGTCGCCGCCGCGGGTGCTGTCGCCACCCCGGCCGCCGTCACGGCCACCACTGCTGCTGCCGCCGCTGCCGTTCTGGTTGCCACGCTCGGACTGATTGCGCTCGCGACGGCGCTCGCCCTGGTCCTGATCCTGCTTGGGCTCGTCACCTCGCGATTCGGACGATCCGGATTCACCACCGGCCCGGCCCTGGTCACGACTGCGACGCTGCCTACCGCGTCCACGCTGACCTGGCTCGCGACCCGATTCCTCAGTGGTCTCGCTCGGCGCGGCTTCGGCCGGCGCCGAATCACCCTGCGCGTTCTCGGCGCGAGCGCTTTCGACGCGCGGCTTGTCAGACCGGGCTTTGTCGGACCGAGTCCGATCGGAGCGACTGGACTTCGACGGAGCAGCCTGCGTCTCGCTCGACGCGACAGCGGGCGCCCCGGCGGCAGCCTGATTCGATGGAGCGGAAGCCTCTTTCGCCGGAGCGGAAGCCTCTTTCGCCGGAGCGGAAGCCTCTTTCGCCGGGGCGGTGGCCGCGGCCGTCACGTCCAGGGTCGCCTGCTCGCCGCCTGCCTGCACCGCCTTGGCGGTGTCCGCGTCGGACTTCACCTCGCCACGCGCGGATTTTTCGGCCTTGGCCGACTTTCCGGCCTGATTTTCTTTGATAGCGGCGATCAAATCGCCTTTGCGCATTCCGGAGGTTCCTCGGATACCGAGCTCCCCCGCGAGCGCGCGCAACTGCGGCAACAACATTCCAGTCAGCCCCGATCGTGCGACGTCGGTTTGTTCGCTCATCTTCGAAATTTGTCCGGAGTCACTTTCGCGGTCGCCCGGGGACGTTGGGTTGGATTCCACCCCGGGTGTCGCGAGCAGGTCCGTATCTGTCACGGAAATCCTTTCCTTCCCTCGAGCGCCGTGTGCTATTTCGAGGGTTCGTTCCGCAGTCCGGGCACTCTGCCGGACTCGGATGGTGCCGTATCACCTGCCCCGCCGGACCGGCGGCTTCGCCACCGATGGTGAAAGGTGGGAGAGATCATTCCAGTTGCGCAGCTACGCAGCACCTCCATGGCCTGGAGGCTCGAGCCTGGAGCCTGCTGGAGCGATTGCCCTGATGAAGCACCGGCGTCTGATGCGCACGATGTACGGACCTGCCCAGGATAGCTGGCAACCGTGAACCTCGGCAAGACGGACTCGCCGTCAGTCCGTCCAGACGCCTTCCGCGAGCCCCGGCTCGACCACCCGCAGCCCGTCTGCGATCGCCAGTTCGCGGAGTTCCCGGGGGAATTCGCTGGTACTGAGGGCCAACACGGTGGGGCCCGCGCCGGAAACCGTCGCCGCGATACCGGCCGCGCGCAAGCGGTGGATCCAGGCGGTGGTCAGTGGTAGCGCGGGAGCACGCTGGGGCTGGTGCAGCCGATCCGCAGTCGCGGGCAGCAGTAAATCGGGACGCTGGGTCAGCGCGACGACCGCCAGCGCGGCCCGGCTGACGTTGAACGCGGCGTCACCGTGCGCGACGACCTCGGGCAGCAGTCCACGGGTATGCGCGGTCGACGAGCGTTCCTCGGGAATAAGCACCACCGCACGCAGCGCCGGATGCGGGTCGAGACGGACCGCGCGATAGACGCGGGTCGGCGCGGGTGCCGCGGTGCCGTCCGCACCCGTGTCAGCGGGCCGATCGGTTTCGGTCCACGACACCACCACACCGCCGAGCACGCTGGCGGCAGCATTGTCGGGATGACCCTCGAATTCCGAAGCCAGCTGGACCAATTGGTCGGTGTCGGTGGCCAACCGGGGGTCGAGTTTCGCCGCGAGCGCGCAGCCCGCGGCCAATCCCCCGACCACCGCCGAGGCCGAGGATCCGAGACCACGCGAATGCGGAATCACGTTGCGGCACACCACATCAAGGCCGTCCGCCCAGACGCCCGCCGATTCCAGTCCGCGCTCGATCGCACGCACCACGAGATGTGAAGGGCCCCATGGCACGTCGTCGGCGCCCTCACCCTCCACCCGGATCGTCAGGCCGGAATCGGTAGTGCGCACCTCGATCTCGTCGTAGATGCCCAAAGCCACACCGAGCGAGTCGAAGCCGGGCCCCAGGTTGGCGCTGGACGCTGGGACCCGCGCGGTCACCGACATACCCGCGGGCAGCGTCCTGGTCATCAACTGGCTTTCGCGCGAACCCAACTCAGGCCAGCTCGAGTTCGGCGGCGACCGCGACCGGGTCGACCGCGATCGCCTGTACCTGCGGCATCCCCGACAACGCCGTGTCGGGATCCTTGAGCCCGTTTCCGGTGACGGTGCAGACCACCGTCAGTCCGGAATCCAGCCAACCCTCCCTGCGGGCGGCGAGCAGGCCGGCGATGCCGGCCGCAGATGCCGGCTCGACGAAGACACCCTCGTTGGCGGCGACCAACCGGTACGCCTCCAGAATTTCCTCGTCGGTGGCGGCGCGGAAGACGCCACCGGACTGCTCCTTGGCCTCCATGGCGCCATTCCATGACGCGGGCGCACCGATCCGGATGGCCGTCGCGATGGTCTCCGGGTCCTGCACAGGAGCACCGTTGACCAGCGGCGCGGCACCCGCCGCCTGCACACCGAGCATGCGCGGCAGCACCGTGGTGATGCCGTCGGCGTAGTACTCACGGTAACCGCGCCAATAGGCCGTGATGTTGCCCGCGTTGCCGACCGGAAGCGCGTGCACATCGGGGGCCTTGCCGAGCACATCGCAGATCTCGAACGAAGCGGTCTTCTGGCCCTCGATACGGGCCGGGTTCACCGAATTCACCAGTCCGATACTGGGAAAATCCGAGGTCACCTTGCGCGCCAGTTCCAGACAGTCGTCGAAGTTGCCCTCGACCTGAATGATCTTCGCGCCCAACATGACCGCCTGAGCCAGCTTGCCCATCGCGATCTTGCCCTGCGGGATCAGTACGGCGCAGGTCATGCCCGCGCGCGTCGCGTAGGCGGCGGCCGATGCCGAGGTGTTGCCGGTAGAGGCACACAGTACGGCGGTCTGCCCGCGGTATTTGGCGTCAGTGATCGCCATCGTCATCCCACGGTCCTTGAATGAACCGGTCGGATTCAAACCCTCGACCTTGAGATAGACATCACACCCGGTCAGCTCGGACAGGTGCGGTGCGGGCACCAGCGGGGTACCACCCTCGAACAGGGTGACCGGCTCCCAATCGGCCGCGCCCGCGAGTCGATCGCGATAGGCCGCGATCAGACCTGGCCAGCGGGAATGCACCCCTGCCTGTGGCGCGACGCCTGCGGTATTCATGCCAGCGCTCCCTGCGTCGGACCGGGAGCATGTGCGCGCCGGAAACCTGTAGGCATATCGCCTCGAATGTCGGCGGCTGTCCGCACATTCGTACTCATTCTTCGGTGCCTTCCAATCTCAGAACACTGGTCACGGATGTGACGGACTCCATCTCCGCCAGGGCGGTCACGGTGTCTGCGAGCGCCGACTCCACCGCCTGGTGGGTGATCACGACCAGGCGCGCACCATTGCCGTGCCCTTCCTGGCGGACGGTCGAGATGCTCACCTCATGCTTGGCGAATTCGCCCGCGACCTTCGCCAGGACCCCGGGACGGTCTTCGACCTGCAGGTTCACGTGGTAGCGGGTGGGTGTATCGCCGATCGGCGCAATCGGTAGCTCAGCATAAACCGATTCGCCCGGTGCGCGACCACCGTAGAACTTATTTCGCGCGGCCATGACCAGATCACCGAGTACCGCGGACGCGGTCGGAGCACCACCGGCCCCTTGTCCGTAGAACATCAGTCGTCCGGAGTTCTCCGCCTCCACGACCACCGCGTTGAACGCGCCACTGACGGCGGCGAGCGGGTGCCTGCGGGGGATGAGGGCCGGGTAGACGCGCACCGAGACGCGTTCCTTGCCGCCCTCATCGAGTCCCGGTTCGCCGGGCCCAGCGCTCACCCGCTCGCAAATGGCGAGCAGCTTGACGGTGCAGTTCACCGCGGACGCGGTTTCCAGATCCTCCGCCGAGATCTTGGAAATGCCCTCGCGGTACACGTCAGCGGCGGTGACACGGGTATGGAAGGCCAGCGAGGCCAGGATCGCGGCCTTGGCGGCGGCGTCGTAACCCTCGACGTCGGCGGTCGGGTCGGCCTCCGCGTACCCGAGCCGGGTGGCCTCGGCCAGGGTTTCGCTGTAGTCGGCGCCGGTCTCGTCCATCCCGGAGAGGATGAAATTAGTGGTGCCGTTGACGATGCCGACGACCTTGTTCACCCGATCGCCCGCCAGCGACTGGATCAGCGGGCGAACGACCGGAATGGCGCCCGCTACGGCGGCCTCGAAGTACAGGTCGGCGCGGCTGCGTTCGGCGGCCGCGGCGAGCTCGCCGGTGTAGTCGGCAAGCAGCGCCTTGTTCGCGGTCACCACGGATTTGCCCGCGTTCAGCGCGGCGAGGATCAGGTGACGCGGCGGATCGATACCGCCGATCACCTCGACCACTAGGTCGACGTCGTCACGAGCGACGAGCGAATCCGCGTCGGTAGTCAGCAGTTCGGCGGGAATACCGCGGTCGGTGTCCAGATTGCGCACCGCGACACCGCGCAGCACGACCGGCGCTCCGACTCGGGATTGCAGGTCCTCGGCGTGGTCACGCAGAATCCGCACAACCTCGGTGCCGACGTTGCCCATACCTAGGACCGCGACTCCGATCGGATGATCGGTTCCCCAGGCGCCTCGGTTCGCGGCATTGGTCATGATTCCACCTCAGTTTCCTTGCGAGACACCCGGATCGGGCCGGTCCCGATGAGCGGCAGTGCAGTCGCTCGGCTCATCACACCTCCAGGCTGAGCAGGTCTGCCACCGTTTCGCGGCGCAGCACCAGGCGCGGCACGCCGTCACGCACCGCGACGACCGCGGGACGGGTCAGCTGGTTGTATCGGCTCGACATCGAATAGCAATACGCGCCGGTGGCCGCCACCGCGATCAGATCATCGGGGCCGACGTCGGCGGGCATCCAGGTATCACGAATGACGATATCGCCACTCTCACAGTGCTTCCCGACCACGCGAGCAACCACGGGACCGGCGGCGGAGGAACGCGAGACCAGGCGGCAGTCGTAGTCGGCCTGATACAGCGCCGGGCGAATGTTGTCGCTCATGCCACCATCGACGCTGACATAGCGCCTGCTCAGGCCGCCGTCCAGCGAGACGTCCTTGATGGTGCCGACCTCATAGAGGGTGACGGTGCCCGGTCCGGCGATGGCGCGACCCGGCTCCACCGCAATGGTCGGCTCGGGCAGACCGGCACGCGCCGCTTCCGCACCGACCAGCTTGCGCAGGCTGGTCGCGAACTCGTCCAGCGGGGGCGGGTCATCGTTCGGTAGGTAAGAAATACCAAGGCCGCCACCGAGATCCAGCGTTGCGATCTGGGTGGTGCGTTCGACACCGAACTTGTCGACGGCGGCGCGCAACAGCCCGAGCATCCGGCGCGCGGCGATCTCGAACCCGTCGAGTTCGAAGATCTGCGAACCGATGTGGCTGTGCAGTCCGACCAGACGGAGATTGTCGGCCTCGAAGACGCGGGCCAGCGCCGCCATCGCGTCACCACCCGCGATCGAGAAGCCGAACTTCTGATCCTCGTGCGCGGTCGAAATATATTCGTGCGTATGGGCTTCCACCCCGACGGTGACGCGGACGAGCACGTCCTGCACCACCCCGGCGCGACCAGCGACGGCCTCCAGGCGATCGATCTCGATCAGCGAGTCGACGACCACATGGCCGACCCCGGCGGCAACGGCGGCCTCCAACTCGACCACGGATTTATTGTTGCCGTGCAACGCGATTCGCTCGGCAGGGAAGTCGGCGTGCAGCGCGACAGCCAGCTCGCCACCGGAGCACACGTCCAGCGAAAGCCCCTCGTCGCGGATCCAGCGCGCGATCTCCCCGCACAGAAATGCCTTGGACGCGTAGTGAACTCGCGCATTCGAGCCGAACGCGCGAACCATATCGCGGCAGCGGGAACGGAAGTCGTCCTCGTCCACCACGAACAGCGGTGTGCCGAACTGCTCCGCGAGATCGGTCACCGACACACCGGCCAACCGCACCACACCGTCGGCGGCGCGAGTGGCGTTGCGCGGCCAGACATTCGCAGGCAGATCGATCAGCTGCGCCGGATTACGCGGCCGCTCGGGCAGATTCGGTGCGTGCGGGATTTCGGCGTGCCGGGGACCAGCCGGGTGCACACTCACGACTGCACCTCGCTGCCGCTGCGCTCCGTCGCGACCGCGCAGGCGGCTGCGCCAATGGTTGCCTCGCTACGCTCACTCACGCTGTCCCTTCCTTCCTCACACTGCTCGTCTGGAACTCCCTCCGGCCCGTTCACATGCGCTCCGGTGCGCTGACGCCGAGCAGACCGAGGCCGTTGGCGAGGACCTGACGGGTGGCTTCACACAGGGCCAGGCGGGCGGTGTGCAGCGGAGTCGCTGTTTCGTCGCCCTTGGGCAGCACCTGGCAGGCGCCGTAGAACCGGTGGTAGGCGCCGGCCAGCTCCTCGAGGTAGCGGGCGATACGGTGCGGTTCACGCAGGGTCGCGGCACTGGCGATCACCCGTGGGTATTCGCCGATGGTGCGAATGAGTTCCCCCTCGTGCTCGGTGGTGAGTAGTCCGAGGTCAGGGTCTTCGGCGCTGACGCCGAGATCGGCGGCGTTGCGAGCCAGCGAGCACAGCCGCGCGTGCGCGTATTGCACGTAGTAGACGGGGTTTTCATTGTTCTGGCTGGTCCACAGGTCCAGATCGATGTCGATGCTCGAGTTCACCGAGCTGCGCACAAGCACGTAGCGCGACGCGTCGACGCCGATCGCCTCGACCAGGTCGTCGAGGGTCACCACGGTCCCGGCGCGCTTGCTCATCTTCACCGCGGCACCATCCTTGACCAGATTCACCATCTGCCCGATGAGCACCTCGACGGTGGCCGGATCGTCGCCGAACGCGGCGGCGGCGGCCTTCAGCCGACCGATATAGCCATGATGATCGGCGCCGAGCATGTAGATGCACAGGTCGAAACCGCGGGACCGCTTGTTCTGGAAGTAGGCGATATCGCCCGCGATGTAGGCGGCGTTGCCGTCGCTCTTGATGACGACGCGGTCCTGATCGTCACCGTATTCCGAGCTGGCGATCCACCAGGCGCCATCTTTGGAGTACAGGTCGCCGGAATCCTTGAGCTGCGTTACGGCCTGCTCGACCGCGCCGGACTCGAACAGCGAGCTCTCGTTGAAGTACACGTCGAAGTCGGTGCCGAAGTCGTGCAGTGACTGGCGGATCTGGGCGAACATCAGCTCGACGCCCTCGGCACGGAACAGCTCGAGTCGCCGATCCTCCGGCAGCGTCGGCGCGTCGGGATGCGCGGCCACGATCTGGTCGGCGATCTCACCGATATAGGCGCCCGCGTAGCCGTTCTCGGGAGTCGGGGCGCCGGTAGCGGCGGCAACCAGCGATTTGGCGAACCGGTCGATCTGCGCGCCGTGATCGTTGAAGTAGTACTCGCGGGTCACCTCGGCGCCCTGCGCGGCGAGCACGCGGCCGAGTGCGTCGCCGACCGCCGCCCAGCGGGTACCACCGAGGTGCACCGGGCCGGTCGGGTTGGCCGAGACGAACTCCAGATTGATCCGAGTCCCGCTCAGGGTGTCCGACGTGCCGTAACCGATACCGGCCGCGAGCACGTGCTCGACGATCGCACCCTGCGCAGACGCGGCGAGCCGAATATTGAGGAAGCCGGGTCCCGCCACATCCGCGGACTCGATGCCATCGGCCGCCGCGAGCGTCTCGGCCAGCCAGGTCGCCAGCTCGCGCGGATTGGTACCTGCCTTCTTGCCAACCTGCATTGCTACATTCGTGGCATAGTCACCGTGTTCAGGATTGCGGGGGCGCTCCACATTGACCTCGTCAGGCAGGACCGCAGGGTCCAGTCCACGTTCGACAAGCACCTTCGCCGCAGTTGCGCGAAGGAGATCTGCAAGGTCAGCTGGAGTCACGAGTCTCTATCCTATGGTCTGGGCAGGTGTACGCCTCGAGTGGGCACCCGCTCCGCCAGCGGATCCGTTACGTCGAAAGAGCACATCGAGCGATGCCGAGCCCGACCAGCGCCAAATCGGCCAAGACCGTCAAGGCCGCAGGAAAGTCATCGTCGTCCCGCCAGCGGGGCGGCAAGAACCCACTGCAGAAGAAACGCCAGGTACCTTGGCTTGCGATCGGCGCCGTCGTGGTGGTCCTCGCGCTGGTCGGCGTTCTCGCCTACAGCCTGGTGCCGAAGTACATCGACAAGGCCGACCTCGAGAAATTCACGCCGAGCGCGGAGAAGAAGGACCCGTCCGACCAGATCGAGGGTGTGACCAAGAAGGACTACCCGGCCGGTCTGCACGTGACGGAGCCTCAGCGGGTGGCCTACGACCAGAGCCCGCCTTTCGGTGGTCCGCACGATCAGGCGTGGGCTAACTGCACCGGCGTGGTGTACAGCAAGCCGATCCGGCTGGAGAACGCGGTGCACTCGCTCGAACACGGCGCGGTCTGGGTCACCTACAACCCGGACAAAGTGGATTCCGCGGGAATCGACTCGCTGAAGCAGAAGGTCGAGGGCAAACAGCAGACGATGATGTCGCCGTACCCGGGCCTGCCGTCGGCGATATCGCTGCAGTCGTGGGGTCACGAGCTGAAGCTGGACAACGTGGATGACAAGCGGGTCAACCAGTTCCTCACCGCGCTGCGCGGCAACCCGTACGCCTACCCGGAGGTGGGCGCGAGTTGCTCCAACCCGAGCTTCGACGCCAACAACCCGCTGCCCTACGACCCGACTCCGCCCGGACCGGACGCGGTGCCGATGGACGGTAAGGGGCTGCAACCGGACCTGAGCGAACTCGGCGGCGGATCCGGTCTGCCCGGCGGCATGCCCGGTCTCCCGGGCGGCATGCCCGGTCTCCCGGGCGGCATGCCCGGTCTGCCCGGCGGCCTCCCCGGAGTACCCGGTGTTCCGAGTCTGCCCGGCGCCGGCGGCATCGAGCTCCCGACTCAGCCCGCACCGGGGCAGCAGCCGGCTGCGGGGCAGTGATGTCGGCTGACACCTTGCCGGAAGCCGACGACGACACCGAATCGGGACTGGGCGGCCAGTTGCGCCGCCAGCGCACCTCGCTGGTGGTGCTCGGCGCGATCGGGATTCTCCTGATCGGTTTCGCGATCGGAGTGCTGGCCCGGATTCCGTTGAACAACAACGTCGAACCCGATCCGAGCGCGGTCGACGTCGGTTTCAATCAGGACATGTCGGCCCATCACGCGCAAGCGGTCGATATGGCCGGCGTCGTACTCATCGGCTCCACCGACAACGAAGTGCGACGGCTCGCCTACGACATCCTGACCACTCAGCAGAACCAGGCCGGCCGAATGGAGGGCTGGTTGCAGATGTGGGGCAAGCCGATGCAGGACGTCGACGGCTACATGGGCTGGATGACCGACGACCCGGCCGGCGGGCACGACCACTCCGGCACGGCGCCGACGCACGCCATGTCCGGCCCGATGTCGACCATGCCGGGTATGGCGACCAACGCGGAGATGACCGCCCTGCGCCAAACCACCGGCCCCGCGCTGGACACACTGTTTCTACAGCTGATGCTGCGTCATCACCAGGGTGGCCTCTCGATGCTCCAGTACGCCGCCGCGCACGCCGAGACCACCGCGGTGCGCACCCTGGCGAGCACGATGGAGACCACTCAGCAGGGCGAGGCCGAGTTGATGACCACCATGCTTGCCGCCCGCGGCGCCACACCTCTGCCGCTGACCTAGGGCCGGGTGCGTCGGATCCGCGAAACCTCCCGGCCCGGCGCACCTTTTGGCGCAGCGCGTCCGATGCGATACGCTTTCCCCGCCCGATCGACCGGCCACCCCCGGATCCGATCGAGTCCTATCCCGCCCTCGTAGCTCAGGGGATAGAGCGTCTGCCTCCGGAGCAGAAGGCCGCAGGTTCGATTCCTGCCGAGGGCACCACAAGAGGAGGCTCTGTCCCAGCACAGCTGGGACAGAGCCTCCTTTTTTTGCCACTCAACCACACAGCTCTTCCAGCAGAACCGGGATGTGGCTGTGTTCGAGATCCCGCACCGCTGTCACCAAGGTGACCGGCCCCGCTTGTGCGCGTGTTCGTAGCCGCGCCAGGGCCGCCTGTGCGGTCGGAGCGTCCAACTCGGCGCGAAATCGGTGCTCGAAATCGTGGTATCGAGCCGAGGGATCCTCATGGAACCAGTGTCGCAGCTCGTTCGATGGCGTGATGCCGGTGTCCCATTCGTCGATGTGGGCCCGTTGCTTACTGACACCTCGCGGCCAGAGCCGATCCACCAGGATTCGAGTCCCATCCTCGGGGGTCGGGTCGTCGTAAACGCGCTTGATCCGGAAACCGGGGGGCGGGTTCAGAGTCACCCGACCATCGCATCACAGTCTGCTGGCAGGTGGCCGGTGAGCCACGCGGTCGACGAGGCCCGACCGCACCGGCCGGGCAGCATCAGCGGTGGCTCGTTACCGTGCCGGCCGCAGGTGTGCGTATGCCCACGCGGCAAGGGTGGTGGGTGTTGTGGTGACGACGCTGCGCTCGTCTGCTGCGACAAAGTTCTCGCGCAGACCTACCGACATCCCAACGATGCCTTCGACCTGTTCGTCGCTGAGTCCGGCCGAACGCAAGGAGCCGCGAAAAGCGTCGTCGGAGATCCTCTCGGCACGGATCCGAAGACCCATTACCTGGCTCAGTATCTCGGCGACTCCTGAAAACGTCAGATCCTCCGGACCGTGCACGGCCTGGACGTGGGTTCCCGACCAGTCCGATAGCAGCCGAGCGACCACAATCTCACCGATGTCTCGGGGATCGACCCACGCCATCGGGTGATCCACCGGCCACGGAGTCGACAACACCCCGGCGCGCAGTTCGGGCAGACTCATGAACAGGTTGGTGAAGAAATAGCCGCAGCGCAGATGCAGCACATTCGCCGCCGTGTCGTTCAGCAGCTCCTCCGTGCGGGCCAGACCGTCGATCTCGCCGGCGCCGTGTCGTTTTTCCGCACCGACACTGCTGAGAAACACGGTGCGCGTGACGGTGTTCTCCATCACCGCGCGCGCCGCATTGGCGCCCATCTCGGCGTAATGCGCAACCGGGTCGCCGTCTGTCGTGGCTGGCGGATCGACCCAGAAGAGCCCATCCGCGTTGCGTGTCGCACGCACTACCAGGTCGGCGTCGCCCTGATCGCCCTGCACCACATCGACGCGGTCTCGTATCGCCGCATCGATCTTGGTTGGGTCTCGTAACAACAGCGTCGGCCGGATACCTGCCTGTAGCAACAGGCGTACGACCCGGGAACCCACATGCCCCGTGGGTGTGGTGACGACAATCTTCCTGCGCGTGTTCTCGTTGGCCATACGAGGGACGCTAGTGCTGGTTGTGGCCAGATCCTGACCGCAATCGCGAGTAGGTTGGGCGCAATGATGGATCCGGGTACGCGGATGCTGGAGCTGCTGTCACTGCTACAAAACGGGCGGATTCGTTCGGGGAGCGAACTGGCGGCCCGCCTGGACACCTCACCTCGGACGTTGCGCCGTGACCTCGACCGGCTACGCACCCTCGGCTACCCGGTTTCCTCGACACGCGGACCGGACGGCGGCTACCAGCTGGTAGCGGGGCGCGCGATGCCACCGCTGCTTTTCTCCGACGACGAGGCTGTTGCTCTGGTCGTCGGCCTGCGGATTGCCGCCCTCACGCAAATGAATGGGGCTACCGACGCCGCCGACGGCGCCCTGCGCAAGCTCGAGCGCGTGGTACCCACCCGGCTGCGTTCCCGCATACGGGCGCTCACTGCCGCCACCGAAGCCCGCTCCCGCAGCGCCCGAACCCTGGACCTGAGAACTTTGCAGACGCTGGCCACCGCGACGTACACCCATCAGGACGTGTGGTTCGAATACACCACCAGCACCGGCGGCGGCCCCTCCGAACGCCGTGTCCAGCCCTATCGGCAGGTCGTGCTCGGGCACCGCTGGTATCTGCTCGGTTGGGACCGTGATCGTGCCGACTGGCGCACCTACCGCATCGACCGAATCGGCGCCATCACCACTGCGGGGACCACTTTCATTCCCCGCGCATTGCCCACCGACGATGCGGTGAGCTTCGTCCAAGACCGCGCCCGGCTCCCGATAACCGGCCGGTGCGCCGTCGTGCATTTCGCCGCACCGATCGCAGTCGTTTCCGAGCGGCTGACCGCCGAAGCAGGTGCGCTCGAAGCGATCGACGACACCAGCTGCCGGTATGTCTCGGGCGTCGATTCCTGGGAATGGCTGTCGGTCAGGCTGGCCGCGGTCGGTGTGCCGTACATCGTCGAGGCGCCGGCCGAACTCATCGAATACACCCGCGAGCTGGCCGCTCGCATCACCCGTGCCGCGAGCGGCGCGTCCGCGCACCAGCCGGGCAGCACGGGTGGCGGCTTGTTACCGTCGCTGGAGTGCGGCCTGCCGCAATCTTCTACACCATGGGACAGGGAAGACGCGAGATGACTTATCCGCCGGGCGGGCAACCGCCATACGGACAGCCGCAAGTTCCAGGGCAACCCGGGTATCCGCAGCAACCGGGTCAGCCGTACGGGTATCCCCCGCAGGGTGGTCACGGCTATCCACCCCCCGGCTATACATCGCAGGGGAATCCACAGCCTCCCGAGAAGAAGCGGACCGGGCTGATCATCGGGTTGGTGGTGCTGGTGCTCGTCGTTGCCGGTGCCATCACCGCGGGTGTCGTATTGACGGTGCAGGGCAGGACACCGCTGGCCTCCGACGAGAAAAAGATCGAGGTGGCGATCCGCGATTTCTACGACACCCTCAGCAATGACGGGTTCGCGGCGGCCTCGGCGGTAGCGTGCGCGGCCGACAAGGCCGATTTCGAGGCGATGAATCAAGAGGGGAAGTCCACCTACGACTCGGCCGATATCTCGGTGACCATCAACAAGGTTGACAATGTCGTCATCAACGGCGACCGGGCAACCGCGCACATCGACGGCAAGTTCACGATGTCGGTCGCCGGCGAGGACGCCCAGACCGACAACAGCACCGAAGAGCGCCTGAAGAAAGAAGACGGCACGTGGAAGGTGTGCGCGTCAGTATCGGACGAGAACTGACGGGTGCCATTCGCCGCGCCGCCGATGCCCTGCGGGAGACCGAAACGATCGTGCCGTAACCTCGCCGAATGAGCTGCTGCGGACCGTCGCGCCGGAACGTCCTCGGCGCCATCGGGCTTGCCGCGCTGCTGCCGTCTACCATGTTCGGTCGATCGAGCTCCGCTGGAGCACAAACGAATTCGCTGGTCGCTACCGATCTGGAAGTGGTTACGATCACCGATCGGTCGGTGATCGTAACCTGGACTTCGGTCGCGCCGGATGTGGGCGGGCAGCTGCTCCCGGTGGCTGCCGGCGCGGAGCTGCGGGTCGGCCCCGCTGATTCCCCGCGCGCACCGGCGACGGTCTACGCGAGCGTTGAGCGCACCCCTTTCCACTATGCCGAATTCGATGGCCTCGAGCCGGGTCGCACGTACCGATTCGAGGCGTGGTCGGATGGCGTCCGGGCCACCCCGGCACTGTCGCTGACCACGCTGGCTCCCGGAAGTCCGGAGCTCACCGGCGAATTCACCACCCTGGTCCCGCCACCCGGCCGGCCGCTGCACACCCTCGCGCTCGCCAACGATGTGCACTACGGCGAGGAAGTGAGCGGGCTCGTCATCGGTAACCTGCCTCCGGGTTTCCGCCAAAGCCCCGGCCTGCCGGCGTATACCGAGGTGATGCTCGACGCCATGCTGGAGGATCTGCGCCGTCCCGACCGCGGCGCCGACCGGCTACTGCTGGCGGGCGACCTCACCAGCGAGGCGACGGCGACGCAATCCCGTGCGGTCCGTGCCCGTTTGGACGGCTGGGGCGCGTTCGGCAGCGACTATCTCGTCACGCGCGGCAACCATGATCGGCCGCATATCGGAGTCGACTATCAGGGTTGCGAAGTGGTGGCCGAGGACCATCGTGATTGCTGGGCCGAGGAATTCAGCCCGCGCCAGCAGTTGATCGAGCACCAACTGGGTGGGCTGCGACTGATCGGGCTGGACACCAGCGAACTCGATGGCTCCGGCGGCAGCATCGAGCGTCCGCAATTCGACCGGCTCACCGAACTGCTGCGCGCCGATCCCGATCGGCCCACGCTGGTCTTCGGCCACCATCCGGTGACCGTCGAGTCCGGTCTGACCAACACCGCCGGGCCGGGGTTTGTGCTCAATCGCGCTGATAGCGCCGAGTTGCAGGCGCTCTACGAACGTGCCCCCGGGGTTTTTCTGCAGCACAGCGGGCATACCCACCGCAACCGGCGGACCCGCCCCGACGCGAATTGCGCCGTGGAATTCCTGGAGGTGGCCGCGGTGAAGGAGTACCCGGGCGGCTACAGCCTGCTGCGATTGTATGAGGGCGGGTACATGGTCAACTTCTACAAAACCCGCACCGAGGCCGCCCGCCGCTGGAGCGCAACGACCAGGGGCGAGTACTTCGGACTATTCCCGGATTACACCCTCGGCACCTCGGCCGATCGCAATCACGTTGTGCTACGCGACTTTTCAGGACTCGGATAATCGGCCGCGCACGACCTCCGAATCGTTGGCCGGTCGCGGCAGGACCGATCCCATCCGCGCACGCCGGACGCTGTACCTTGCTTAGGTAAGGCTCATCATATGTGCGTGTTGGAAGGACAGAAATGGTGTCGGTCAGATGGAAGTCGATATCCGCGGGGCTAGCAGTTACAGTTGCCACACTCGGCCTCACGGCCTGCTCGAGTTCCTCCGACGACGCCAATGAGATCACGGTCTACAACGCGCAGCACGAATCCCTCACCAAGGAGTGGGTGGACGCGTTCACCAAGGAAACCGGCATCAAGGTCACCCTGCGTCAGGGTGGTGACACCGCGCTCGGCAACCAGCTGATCGCCGAGGGCGCCGCATCCCCCGCCGATGTCTTCCTCACCGAGAACTCCCCCGCCATGGCACTGGTGGAGAACGCCGGGCTGTTCGCCGACGTCGACAAGACGACCCTGGATCAGGTGCCGGCACAGTTCCGTCCCTCCACCGGAAAATGGACCGGAATCGCCGCCCGCTCAACAGTTTTCGTTTACAACAAGGACAAGATCCCGACCGATCAGGTGCCCGCGTCGCTGCTGGATCTGGCACAGCCGCAGTGGAAGGGCCGCTGGGGTGCGGGCGTTTCGGGCGCCGACTTCCAGGCCATCGTCGCGGGCCTGCTCGCACTGAAGGGTGAGGACGCCACCAAGGCGTGGCTGGCCGGGATGAAGGCGAACGCGACCGCGTTCCCGAACAATGTCGCCACCATGAAGGCAGTCGACTCCGGCCAGCCTGACGGCGGCGTGATCTACCACTACTACTGGTACCGCGACCAGGCCAAGACCAAGGAGAGCAGCAGCCACACCGCGCTGCACTACTTCAAGAACCAGGATCCGGGCGCCTTCATCAGCGTGTCCGGTGGCGGCGTGCTGAAGTCGAGCAAGAAGCAGGAATCGGCGCAGAAGTTCCTCGCCTTCATAACCGCCAAGTCCGGCCAGGAGGTCCTGCGCGACGGTGATTCGATGGAATACCCGGTGGCGAGCGATGTCGCGGCCAACCCGGCGCTGCCGCCGCTGGCCGACCTGCAGGCCCCGGCCGTCGATCCGAGCAAGCTCGACGCCAAGAAGGTGACCGAGTTGATGACCCAGGCGGGTCTGCTCTAACCATGGCTGCCACGATCGCCGTCGTTTCGTCTCGGGTCGGCCGACCCGGGCCACTGGTCACGACCGTCGCCCTACTGCTGGTCGCGGCGACGTTCGTGCCGCTGGGCTATATCGTCTCCACGGTCTTCTCCACCGGCCTCGGCGAGGCGATCGATTTGGTTTTTCGGCCAAGAGTTGGTGAGCTGCTGCGAAATACGGCCGGGCTGGTAGTGATCACGGTGCCGATCTGCGTGATACTCGGAGTCGGGCTGGCCTGGGTGGTCGAACGTACGGCGGTGCCCGGGGCGGCCTGGTGGGGACCGGTATTCGCGGCGCCGCTCGCGGTTCCCGCGTTCGTCAACAGCTACGGGTGGGTCAGCCTCTTCCCCACGATGCACGGACTGCCGGCCGGTGTCGTGATCTCGACCATGTCGTATTTTCCGCTGGTGTACCTGCCCGCGGCGGCTACGCTGCGCCGCCTGGATCCTTCGGTGGAGGAATCCGCGCGCGCGCTGGGCTCCGGACCGTTCGAGGTGTTCGTGCGCGTCGTGCTGCCACAGTTGCGGCTGGCGATTCTCGGTGGCGGACTGCTGATTTCATTGCATCTGCTCGCCGAGTACGGCGCGTTCGTGATGATCAGATTCGACACCTTCACCACCGCCATCTTCGAGCAGTACCAGTCCAGCTTCGCCGGCCCGGCAGGCAGCATGCTCGCCGGGGTGCTGGTGCTGTGCTGTCTGGTGCTGCTCGCGGCCGAGGCGGCCACCCGCGGCAATGCGCGCTATGCCAGGATCGGCAGCGGCGCACCGCGTGCGGCGAACCGAGCGCGATTGGGGCCGAGCACAATTCCGGTACTCGCCGTACTGGCCGCAGTCGTCGTCGGCGCGCTGGGGGTGCCGCTGTGGACGATCGTGCGCTGGCTGCGCATCGGCGGTGCGGAAGTATGGGATCTGGGCGAGATCGGCGAAGCACTCGGGCAGACCGTGGCGCTTGCCGCGATGGCGGCCGTGATCGCGACGCTGTGCGCCTTTCCGGTGGCTTGGATCGCGGTTCGCTCGACCTCCACGTTCGCGCGAATCGTGGAGGGCGCCAACTACATCACCAGCTCACTGCCCGGCATTGTGATAGCGCTGGCCATGGTGACGGTCACCATTCGATGGGCGCCGCCGCTGTACCAAACGGTGACGATGGTGGTGGCCGCGTATGTGCTGATGTTCCTGCCTCGCGCGCTGGTGAGTGTGCGAGCCGGACTTGCGCAGGTGCCGATCGGACTGGAGGAGGTCTCGCGATCCCTCGGCCAGTCGGGAGTGATCACCTTCCTGCGAGTCACATTGCGGCTCACCGCACCCGCCGCCGCCTCCGCCGGCGCGCTGGTTTTCGTCGCGGTCGGCACCGAACTCACCGCGACATTGCTCTTGGCGCCCAGCGGAACTCGCACACTCGCCATGCGGTTCTGGTCACTGTCGGGCGAACTGGATTACGCGGCGGCAGCACCCTACGCACTGATCATGATCGTCGCCGCGGTGCCGGTGACCTACCTATTGTTCAGCCAGTCCAGGAAGGCGGCGGGCGTATGAGTCAACTTGTCGTGGACGACGTTTCGAAGACGTTCGGCCACACTCGGGTACTCGGCGGCATCACCCTAGAGGTGCCCGATGGCAGTTCCACGGCCGTGGTCGGCTCGTCGGGATGCGGTAAGACCACGCTACTGCGGGTGATCGCCGGTTTCGAGTCGCCGGACTCGGGTTCGGTATCCATCGGTACGGAAACCGTTACCCGCGAACGTTTTTCGGTACCCCCACAGCGACGCAATGTCGGATATGTCGCGCAGGATGGTGCGCTGTTCCCGCATCTGACCGTGGGCCAGAATATCGCCTACGGACTGCGCCGTGGCTGGCGCGGCCCGCGCGGCGACAAGCAGCGGGTGTGCGAACTGCTGGATATGGTGTCGCTGGACGCGTCCTACGCACAGCGGCGTCCGCACCAGCTCTCCGGCGGCCAGCAACAGCGCGTCGCCCTCGCCCGCGCGCTGGCCCGTAAGCCCGATATCATGCTGCTGGACGAACCGTTCAGCGCCCTGGACGCCGGACTGCGCGCCACTACCCGCCAGGCCGTCGCCGAAACCCTGCGGGCCGCGGGCATGACCAGCATCCTGGTCACCCATGACCAGGAGGAGGCACTGTCGTTCGCCGAGCAGGTCGCGGTGATGCGGCAGGGCAAGTTCACCCAGGTCGGTGCGCCCGAAGAGGTCTACGCGACCCCCACCGACCTTTTCACCGCCCGCTTCCTCGGTGACTGTGTACTGCTCGACGCGGTGATCGAAGGCGCGGTTGCCAAATGCGTGCTCGGCCGGGTACCGGTGCAGAAATCCGCGCCGTCGGGCCAGGCGACCATCATGATGCGACCCGAACAGCTTGTCGCCCAGGTGGTTTCGGATAATGATCAGGGTAGCGGCGTCGTGCGCGACGTGGAATTCCGTGGCGCCGACATCATGCTGACCATCGCTCTGGACGGCGACAACGAGCCGGTACGGGTGCGCCGCGCCAGCGTCGCGGCACCGACAATGGGCGAGCGCGTGCGATTGGACATGATCGGCACCGCGGTCGCCTTCGAAGCGGCCGCCTGATCCGAAATGCCCGACCCGGCGGTGACGTTCGCCGGGTCGGACATTTCGGGCAGACGCCCACTGATTGCACAGAGCGAGCGGCGGGAGTCGAACCCGCGTAAACGGCTTTGCAGACCGTTGCCTAAACCACTCAGCCACGCCCGCCTCGCCTTGGATAGTGCCGCGCGGGGTCGGCCAGGGCCACGGTTGCGCTCAGCACGATTCAAAAGCGCGGCCCGATCCCAGCGCAGAACCGACGCACAGCCCGATCCCAACGCGCGGGCCCAATTCTCAGGTCGGCGCGAAGATGTGCAGGCGCTGCCGTGGCCCGGCCCCGGCCGATGTGTCCGAGAGTCGGCCGCGGACATGGAATGATCGAGGTCATGTCTCGGCCACGCCCGCTCCCGCAGGACCCGATCGAGGAGGCCCATCGCCAGTGGGTCGGCCACGGCTGGGGTGACGTCGCGGATGGCATGGCCGCCGTGACCTCGCTCGTGCGGGCCCAGCAAATCGTGATGGCCCGTGTCGACGAGGCGCTGAAACCAACCGGTTTGACCTTCTCGCGCTACGAACTGCTCATGCTGCTCAACTTCAGCAAAACGGGCGCGCTGCCGATGGCAAAGGCGAGTGCGCGGCTGCAGGTGCACCCGACCAGCGTCACCAATACCGTGGATCGACTGGAGGCGGCGAAACTGGTTCAGCGCATGCCGCACCCGAGTGACCGCAGGGCGACTTTGATCGAAATCACCGATGCGGGAAGGGAATTGGTTGCTCAGGCGACCGAGCAGCTGAACGCGAAGGTATTCGCGCTACCCGGGCTCGCCCCAGATCGACTACACACGCTGCTGCAGTTGCTCGCGGAATTCCGGCATGCGGCGGGCGACTTCGACGCCGGCGACAACACGGCACAGTGGATGGCGAACGAATACTGACCCTCGTCGCGAACCGGTCGGTTTGTACTCCTCTTGAGCGAATTTTCGGTAACGGTACGGCATCCAGATAGCACATCTTCCGCCCCGTCGCCTTGGCAGCGGCGCGCAATAGGTTCACCATGGAGTCCATGGTGCTGGTCTTGGGGGTATCGGCGGGCGCTGGCGGTGCTCGTGCGGTGCTCACCCACTCCGACCAGCCACATCTCCCTCCGATCGACCGCTGCCGGGCACCACGACGCGCCGGCAGCGGTGTCGATGAACCCGTTTTCGCGGCGATTCGCCAGATGAGCGTGTCCGCCGAACGCCGTGACGAACTGATCACCAGTACCGCCGTGACCTGCCGATGTCCGGTGGACGCCGAGTCCATTCGGGCGGCGGCGGGACGCAGCAGGTTGACGATCGTCGACGAGCCGCTGGCTCAGCTGCGCTACCTGCGCTTCACCGGTCAACTCCCCCAGAGCGGCTCGGTAATCCTCTATGACCTCGGCAGTTCCGGCCTGACCATCACGCACGTCGACTGCCGCACCGACACCAGCCTGTCCAGCAAACGCAGCACGGTCCTGTGCGGCGACGGCTACGACGCGCTGCTGCGCTGGAAACTCGCCCGCGGGAACGTACTCACCGACAAATTGACCAGCCGGGGGCATCGGGAAGCGCTCAGCAGCACCAGGGTGGTGACCGCGACCGATCCCACCACCGGTGACCGGGCCGTGGTCACTCGAAGTGATCTCGCCGAACTGTGTGCCGCGAGCCTTCATCATTCGGCATCGTTCGTCCGCCAGCTCATCGAGGAGAGCGGCGTAGCGCCGGAAGCCTTGGTGTTACTCGGTGGCTGCGCCCGCAACCCCAATATCCGCGAGGCGCTCGGCGAGATGACCGAGCTCCCAGTCATCTACGACTCGGAACCGGAATACGTCTCCGCGCGCGGCGCCGTCCTGCTCGCGGCCGAACGCCCCGCAGGCGATATCCACATGGCCCGAATACGTTCCGGCGCATCACTACCCGCCGCCTTCACTTCCGACACCATCGGCCGCAGGAAACTCATCGCCGCAGCAGCGGTTACCGCGGCACTCGGCGCCACCATCGCCGGACTGCTCACCATGAACAACAATTCGGCGCAGTCCCCCGAAAGGGGAACCGCGCCGAGTTCCGTAGAGGTAGCGGGCATCCCAGCAACCCCTTTCGGCTGATATCGATCGTGATGCCGAAAACTCCGACGGTGGAGGAGTTTTCGGCTCGAGGCAACCGCGGTCCGCGGACCCGGGTTGACGGCCGAGATCAGCATCATCGGTCGAGGAAGGACAATAACTCCGCGGTGACGAACCGCGGGTTCTCCTCGACGAGCCAATGCCCCGCACTCGGTACGTCCACCGCACGCACGATGTTGGTCATGCGTGGGACCACGGTGGCTCGGATCTGGTCGAGTTGTCCCTGGGCGGTCATGAGCAGGGTTGGGACGCGGACCGGTGCTGCCGCCAGGGTGTCGCGGACGTCCTTGTCGAGGGCGCGGTAGAGCTCGAAGCCGCCCGACAGTGCCTCGGGGCGGCTGTAGGTCCGTGCGTACTCGTTGATCTCGGGATCGGTGAACGGGGATCGGTCCGAGGTGCCGCCGAAAGCCGTTCCGCCGAACGAGACTTGTGGGTAGAACAGGGCCAGGTACTGGCGGACGTGGTCGCTGACCACCGCCTCGGGGATCCGTCGTTGGGAGTGGAAGGTGATGTGCCAGCTCAGTGTGCGATAGGTGGACGCATCGATCGCGGGCCCGGGGAGCGGCAGATCGAGGTAGCCGAGGCGTTCGGTGTCCGCGGGAAACTGAGCGGCGTACTGGAATGCCACCGCGGCGCCGAAGTCGTGGCCCACTACCCGGGCGTCGTGCACCCCGAGCCGATCGGCGATCAGGGTGTGCACGTACCGCGCCAGCGTGGCCTTGTCGTAGCCGGTCGGAGAGCCGGTGCTGTCGCCCAGCCCAGGGAGATCGACCGCGTAGACGGTGTGGTGCTCGGCGAGCGCCGGCATGATCGGCCACCAGCCGAACCAGGTTTGTGGCCAACCGTGCAACAGCACCACAGGCGAGCCGCTGCCGCCGGTCACGTAGTGCATCCGGACGCCGTCGACGTCGGTGAACTCGTGTCGAAAGGTGCTCGCGAACCGGGGGTCACCCTGAGTTGATGCGGCGTAAGGAGCGAGGTGGTCCGTCGCTGGAGTTGAGCAGGCCGCGGTGCCGATCGTGAGCAGGAGGGTGAGCGTGACGGTCGCCACCGCACGCGCGGATCGGAGGAAGCGGCGCGACGACGGCCGGGCTGCGGTAATCATGTATTCCTGTCTTGGAGAAGGTGATTGGATTCAGCGGCCCGTCGTACCGTCGATCAATTCGCGCAGGATGTCCGCGTGGCCGGCATGGCGGCCGGTCTCCTCGATCAGGTGGGTCAGTGCCCAGCGGACGCTAGGAGCGGGGCGACCCGGCCGCGCTCGAGGGACCGGTGCGTTGAGGTCGGTGCATCCGTCGAGGAAGTCGTTCGCGCGCTCGACCGTGGCGCGGTAGCGGCCGACGACCACGGCCACGCTGTCCGCCGGTGGTGCCTGGAACGTCGCCTGCCAGTCGGTCACGGGGTCCCCGAGGAACATCGAGCGCTCGACGAAGGTCAGGTGATTCAACAGGCCGAGCAGGTTCGTGCCCGAGGGCACTGCGGCTGTTCGCACCTGTGGCTCGGGGGCACCGTCGACCTTCGCGGCGATCGAGGTCCGCAAGTAGTCGAGGAATGCGCGTAGGGTTTCGGTCTCGCTGCTCCCGGTCCGGGGCGGCGGGGTATCGTCGCGGCGCTTGCGAAGCGGGATGGTGGACACAGTGTTCTCCGTCGTCGGGGCGGCTCGAGCGGTGCGGTGGATGAGCAGGACGTGGTCGGTGACCTCGGCGGTGCGCCCATCCGGCCCCGTCGCGATCCGGCGGGGCGCGTCGACCCGCTCAACCCGCCATGTCGCCGGTTCCAGAGCCAGATCCGCGGCGACCTCCCGTGGGGTCGGGTACTCGACGTCAAGATCCTGGTTCCACGACCACGGCGCGGTCGAGCCATGGTCGACGACCAACAGCCGCCCACCCGGCCGCAGCGCGTGCGCGGCCAGGCGCAGAACGGTGGCCTTGTCCAAATCCACGGGAGTGTGCAGGTAGTGGGCGCAGATCAAATCGAACCCGCCCAGTGGGAAGGACTCGCTCAGGTCGTGCCGCTCGGCGACAACCTGGTCGCCCACGCCGTGTGAGCGGGCGAGGTCGGCGAGCCGCGCGACCGCCACGGCCGAGATGTCGACGGCGGTGACGTGCCAGCCCCGGCGGGCCAGCCACAGCGCGTCGCCACCATCGCCGCATCCGAGGTCCAACGCGTCGCCGGGGGACAGTCTCGAAACCGTTTCGGTGAGAAGGTAATTCGGCCGTGGGTTGGTGGCCGCCGGTCGGGCGGCGTAGACGCCGTCCCAGAACGTGACCGCATCGGCGGTGCTCATCGAGGCTCCTTTGGTCGGGACGCACTCAGTCTTTCCGAACCCAGCACGCCCTGGCACGCAAACTTGCGGTTTTGGCAAGATGAGCTCATGGACCGCGAAACCGACGATGTGCTCGATGCGGTGGGGTCGCGGCTGCGTGCGCTGCGGCGCGCCCGCGGGATCACCCTCGCCGACCTCGCAGTGCGGACCGGGGTGTCGGAAAGCACGCTGTCCCGGCTGGAGAGCGGGCAGCGCCGGGCGACCCTCGAGCTGCTGCTGCCGCTCGCCCGCACCTACGACGTTCCGCTGGACGATCTCGTCGGCGCCCCGCGCACCGGTGACCCCCGGATCCATTTGAAGGCGATTCGGCGGTCCGGGATGATCTTCGTGCCGCTGTCCCGGCGGCCGGGTGGGGTGCAGGCGTTCAAGATGATCATTCCCGCCCACCCGGAAACCCTAGAACCGACGCCGCAGACTCACGACGGCTTCGAATGGCTGTACGTGCTCAACGGCCGCCTGCGGCTGGTGCTCGGCGAGCGCGACCTCACAGTGCCGCCCGGCGAGGCCGCGGAGTTCGATACGTCCGTGCCACACTGGCTGGGCAGCGCCGACGGCGGAGTAGTCGAGCTACTCATCCTGTTCGGCGTGCAAGGGATCCGCGCGCACGTGCACGCCGGTCATTCTGAGAACCGTTGACCGACAACAGATCCTGTATGTGTTCGAGTGCTGCAAACGTACGCTCGCCGGCACTACCGGACGTCGCGCGATGCGCACCACCGTATCCCGAGCGCGGGCGGGGCGGACTGGACGGAGTTCTGTGGGGCCGATGATGGAGCCCCGCCGCGCCACCGATGGTCGGCTACCCGATCGCGTCGACCTCCTGTCCGGCGCGGGGATAGCCGCGCGCCGCTCGGTCGACGATGATCGGGGCGGTGTCAGCGGTTGGTGAAGTTCGGCGGGCGCTTTTCGACGAAGGCGGCCATGCCTTCTTTTTGGTCGTTGATCGCGAAGAGGGAGTGGAAGACTCGGCGTTCGAAGCGCAGGCCCTCGGCGAGGGTGGTTTCGAAGGAGCGGTTTACTGCTTCCTTGGCGATCATGGTGACCGGCAGCGACAGGGCGGCGATGGTTTCGGCGACCTCGAGTGCGGTGGCGAGCAAGTCGGCGGCGGGGACGATGCGCGAGACCAGCCCCGCGCGCTCGGCTTCCTCGGCGTCCATATTGCGGCCGGTCAGTACCATGTCCATAGCCTTGGCCTTACCGATCGCGCGGGTGAGGCGCTGCGAACCGCCGATGCCGGGGATGACACCCAGCTTGATCTCCGGCTGGCCGAACTTGGCGTTGTCCGCGGCGAGCAGGATGTCGCAGATCATGGCGAGCTCACAACCACCGCCGAGCGCGTACCCGGCGACCGCGGCAATGGTGGGCTTGCGGAACTCGGCGAGTCGGTCCCAGCGCGCGAAGTAGTCGTTCATGAACATGTCCATGTACGACTTGGGCTGCATCTCCTTGATATCGGCGCCCGCCGCGAAAGCGCGCTCCGAACCGGTGATGACGACGGCGCCGATCGCGTCGTCGCGCTCCAGTTCGTCAAGCGCGGCGATGACATCGTCGAGGACCTGCGCGTTCAGCGCGTTGAGCGCCTTCGGACGGTTCAGCGTGATCCAGCCGACCCGGCCTTCGCGCTCCAGCAGAATCGTCTCGAAGTCCGGCTCTCCCGTCACCTGACCGCCACCCTCCACGGAATCGCTTCGCGATGCGTCCATCTTTAAGCACCCTCTTGGTCGGAACGGTTACGGATATCGGTGACGATAGCGGAGAAGTCCCGGGCCGCGTCCGTCTGGTTGAAGCGGCTGTAGGTCTCCGCGGCCAGCAGGCCGAAACGTCCGTCAACGCCATTGTCGCGCAATGCGTTCGCGGCAAGGCCGAGGTCCTTGTTCATCAGCGCGGTGGCGAAACCGGGCTGATAGTCGTTGTTGGCGGGGCTCGTGGGCACCGGGCCCGGCACCGGACAGTAACTGGTCAGCGCCCAACTCTGCCCCGAGGCGGTGGAGACCACATCGAAGAACGACTGGTGGCTCAGGCCCAGCTTCTCACCGAGCACCAGCGCCTCGGACAACGCGACCATCGAGACGCCGAGCAGCATGTTGTTGCAAATCTTCGCGGCCTGGCCAACCCCGGCCCCGCCGCAGTGCACGACTTTGCCGCCCATCACCTCGAGCACGTCGAGCGCGTCGGCGAACTCGGCCTCGCCACCGCCGACCATGAACGTCAACGTGCCCGCCGCCGCACCGGCGACACCACCGGAGACCGGGGCGTCCAGCGGCCGGTGGCCCGCGCCCACCGCCAGTTCGGCGGCAGCCTTCGCGTCGGCAACGTCGATGGTGGAGCAGTCGATGAACAATGTTTCCGGAGCGGCGGCCGGGAGCAACTCGGCGTAGACATCGAGGACGAGTTTGCCGTTGGGCAGCATGGTGATGACGACATCGCGGTCGATCGCGGCAGCGGCGGCGGTGTCGACGATCGTGGCGCCGTCCTCGCGCGCCTGTTCCCGCGCGGCGGGCACGGGATCGAAGGCGAGGACGTCATGGCCCGCCCGTATCAGGTTCGCTGCCATCGGCCCGCCCATATGTCCGAGGCCGAGGAATCCGATCTTCTTACTCACTGCTGCTCCTCCGGAATCGTCAAACCCAGTTCGCGCTCGCCTAATTCGGCGAAGTACGCGTCAACCCGCGCCGCGGTGACCTCGGCAAGTGTCGCCGGAGACCACTGCGGGTTGCGGTCCTTGTCGATGACCTGTGCGCGAATCCCCTCGACCAGATCATGCGAGCTCAGGGCGGCAACCGAAACCCGGTACTCCTCGTTCAGCACCGCCTCCAGGCTCGAAGCGGCGCGGGCCGCACGCAGCGACCGCAGCGTAACCTTCAGCGCGACAGGCGATTTGCCGAGCACATCGGTCGCCGCCTTGGCCGCCTCCGGCGCCGGGTTCGCCTGTAGGCGCGCGATGATCTCCTCGACCGAATCCGCGCTGTAGCAGGCGTCGATCCAGTTCTGATTGGCCAGGAGCTCGGATCCCGGCGCATCGGTGGCGAATTTGGCGATCGCGATATCGGCGGTCTCGGTGCGCAGCGTATCCAGCAGTGCCGGAATGCTTTCCGAGGGCACGTAATAGTCGGCGAAGCCCGCGGCGATGGCGTCTCCCGCGCTCATCCGGGCCGTGGTCAGCGCGACGTGCGTGCCGAGTTCGCCGGGGGTGTGGGCCAGCAGATAGGTGCCGCCCACGTCGGGAACGAAGCCGATGCCAACCTCGGGCATGCCGATCTTGGAACGCTCGGTGACGATGCGGTGGCTGCCGTGCCCGGAAATGCCGACACCGCCGCCCATCACGATGCCGTCCATCACCACGACATAGGGCTTGGTGTAGCGGCCGATCAGCGCGTTGAGGATGTATTCGTCGCGCCAGAACGCGGCGGTCGCGCAACCGGCGCCGTCGCCACCGTTCTTGGCGTCGTCGTGTATCGCGACGATGTCGCCGCCTGCGCACAGTCCGCGCTCACCCGCCCCGGTGACCACTACCGTGCGCACGTCATCGTCGTGCGCCCACTCGCGCAGGGCACCCAATATGGCAAGGGCCATCTCATGATTGAGCGCGTTGATCGCCTTGGGCCGGTTCAGCGTGATCAGGCCGAGCCCGTCGCGTTTGTCGATCAGGATGCCGGGTTCGCTGCTCATGCCGCTCCTACCACCGCGCGGGCGACGACCACCCGCATGATCTCGTTTGTTCCTTCGAGAATCTGATGTACCCGCAGATCACGGACGATCTTCTCGACGCCGTATTCGGCCAGGTAGCCGTAGCCGCCATGCAGTTGCAGCGCCTTGTTGGCCACCTCGAATCCGGCGTCGGTCGCGAATCGCTTTGCCATGGCACACAGTTCGACCTTGTCATCGGCGTTCGCATCCAGTGCCGCCGCGGCCCGCCACAGCAGGGTCCGTGCCGCCTCCAGGGAGGTGCGCATATCGGCGAGCTGGAATTGCAGTGCGGTGTTGTCCAGCAACCGCGCGCCGAACGCCTTGCGCTCCCCCAGGTAGGACACCGTTTTGTCCAGTGCCGCCTGGCCACCGCCGAGCGAGCAGGCCGCGATATTCAGACGTCCACCGTTGAGCCCGTTCATAGCGATTCGAAAACCGTTGCCCTCCACACCGAGTCGATTGGCGGCTGGCACCCGGACCGCGTCCAGGATCACCTGACGGGTGGGCTGCGCGTTCCAGCCCATCTTCTTCTCGTTGGCGCCGAAGGAGATTCCCGGCGCGTCGGCCGGCACGATGAACGCCGAGATGCCACGGGCACCCGCATCGCCGGTGCGCGCCATCACCACATACACATCGGTGCTGCCCGCGCCGGAGATGAATTGTTTCACCCCGGTGAGCAGGTAGTCATCACCGTCGCGAATTGCCTTGGTACTCAACGCGGCCGCGTCGGATCCGACACCGGGCTCGGTCAACGCGTAACTGCCGAGCCACTCCATCGAGGTGAGCCGAGGCAACCAGTGGTTGCGTTGCTCCTCATTGCCGTAGCTATCGATCATCCACGACACCATGTTGTGGATGGAGATGTAGGCCGCGATGGCCGGGCAGCCGGTGGACAGCTGCTCGAAGATGCGCACCGCGTCGAGCCTGCGTAGCCCGGAGCCGCCCACGTCTTCACCTACATAGATGCCGCCCATACCGAGCGAGCCCGCCTTGCGCACCGCATCGACCGGAAAGTGCTTCTGCTCATCCCATTCGAGGGCGTTGGGGGCCAATAGCTCGTCGGCAAAGGAGCGGGCGGTGTCGGCTATCGCCCGTTCGTCGTCGTCGAGTGTGAACATGGTCGCGGCCTCAGTCCATCGTGGGGATGACGAACGCATTGCTCTCTTTCAAGCCCGAAGGCCAGCGCTGCGTCACCGTCTTGGTCTTGGTGTAGAAGCGGATCGAGTCGGGGCCGTGCTGGTTGAGGTCGCCGAAGCCGGAACGCTTCCAGCCGCCGAAGGTGTAGTACGCGATCGGCACCGGGATCGGCACATTGATGCCGATCATGCCGACCTGGACGCGGGCGGCGAAGTCGCGGGCGGTGTCGCCGTCGCGCGTGAAAATCGCTACACCATTGCCGTATTCGTGCTCATTGGCCAGGCGCAGACCCTCTTCATAGTCCTTGGCGCGGACCACGCTGAGGACCGGGCCGAAGATCTCTTCCTGATAGATCCGCATCTCCGCCGTCACATTGTCGAACAGCGATGCGCCGACGAAGTAGCCGTTCTCGGCACCTTCGACGGTCAGGCCGCGCCCGTCCACCACCAGATCGGCCCCCTCATCGACGCCGATCTGAACGTAGTTGTTGACGCGGTTCACGCCGTCCTGGCCGACCAGCGGCCCGAGGTCGACGCCCGGGTCATCGGAGCGACCGATATTGAGCTTGTGCACCCGCTCGGTGAGCTTGGCGACCAGCCGATCGGCGGTCTCCGCACCGATCGGGACCGCGACCGAGATCGCCATGCAGCGCTCGCCCGCCGAACCGTAACCGGCACCGATCAACTGGTCGGCGACATCGTCGAGGTCCGCGTCCGGCATCACGATCGCGTGGTTTTTGGCGCCACCGAAACACTGGGCGCGCTTGCCATTCGCCGTCGCGGTCTCGTAGATGTACTGCGCGATCGGGGTCGACCCGACGAACCCGATCGCCTTGACGCGCGGGTCGTGCAGCAGCGTGTCGACTGCTTCCTTGTCGCCGTTGACCACATTGAACACACCGGCGGGCAGCCCGGCTTCCAGGAACAGCTCGGCCAGCCGCAGCGGCACTGATGGGTCGCGTTCGGAAGGCTTGAGCACGAACGCGTTTCCGCATGCCAGTGCCGGACCGGCCTTCCACAACGGGATCATCGCTGGGAAGTTGAAAGGGGTGATACCCGCGACGACGCCGAGCGGCTGCCGCATCGAGTAGACGTCGATGCCGGTGCCCGCGCCCTCGGTGTACTCACCCTTGAGCAGGTGCGGGATGCCGGTGGCGAATTCGATCACCTCGAGGCCGCGCTGGATGTCGCCCTTGGCGTCCGGGATGGTCTTGCCGTGTTCGCTCGAAAGCAGCGCCGCCAGCGAATCCATCTCGTCCTGTACCAGGCTCAGGAACTTCATCAGCACCCGTGCCCGCTTCTGCGGGTTGAACGCCGCCCACACCTGCTGCGCCTCGGCGGCGTTCGCGATGACCGCCTCGACCTCGGTTTTGCTGGCCAGCGGCACCCGCGCCTGCACCTCGCCGAGGTTGGGATCGAAAACGTCGCCGAACTTGCCGGAGCCGCCTGCGACGTGTTGTCCCCCGATGAAATGTGTGAGTTCGCGAACCATGCCAGTCCTCAGGTGTCGACAGCGGCGGCGTGGAACTCCACGCTCGATTTACGGTCATCCTATAGTTGGATGTCCAAGTAAATCCATGACACAGACAAAGGTGTGGCGCACACCACTGCCGAGAAACCCGCCCAGAGTTGGGGACGCGATTCGACCACCGCTCCGGGACGCGTGCACGAGATCGAGCGGCGTTCGCACTCCCGCATCATCGGTCAGCAGGATCGCCCGAAAGAAAGCCGCCGGAGACCGCCCCATTCACGCGGACACCCGACGCAACCGCGAACAGGCCGTTGAGCGGGGCGGAATCCGCGTGCGCAAACGGAAACGCAGCCGCCGAAAGGCCGAGAGAATCCTGGCGGTGTGACCGGGATCACCGTAAGATTAGTTTGACGTCCTAGTATCGGGCGCCAGAAGGACTCTCGGAGGATCTCGTGGCCGATCGCATCGCGCTTCATACGCCCGTCCATCCCGTTCGCTTGGTAACCTCGGCCGCTCTGTTCGACGGGCACGACGCCGCGATCAACATCATGCGCCGCATTCTGCAATCCCAGGGTGCGGAGGTGATTCATCTCGGTCACAACCGCTCGGTGCATGAGGTGGTCGACGCTGTGGTCGAGGAGGACGCACAAGGGGTGGCGATCAGCTCGTATCAGGGCGGGCACATCGAGTACTTCGAATATCTGGCCACCGCGCTGCGTGCGGCCGGAGCCGGGCAGGTCCGCATTTTCGGCGGCGGTGGCGGCGTTATCGTCGCCGAGGAGATCGCGCGGCTCGCCGAATCCGGCGTTACCATCTTCTCGCCCGAGGACGGACAGCGACTCGGGCTGCCGGGCATGATCAACGAGCTGGTGCGCGCGTGCGATGTCGATCTGTCGACCGATCCTCCGCCGACCGACGCGCTCCTCGCGGGCGACCGGACCGCGCTGGCAAGGGCCATCACCTGCCTGCAATCGGACAACTTGCCCGCCGCCGATCGCGACACCCTTACCGCCGCGGCGGCGACCCGATCGGTGCCGGTGCTCGGCATCACCGGCACCGGTGGCTCCGGAAAGTCTTCGCTCACCGATGAATTGGTGCGCCGCCTGCGGTCGGATCAGCAGGACAAGGTGCGGGTGGCGATTCTCGCGGTCGATCCGACCCGACGCCGAGGTGGCGGTGCGCTGCTCGGCGACCGCATCCGGATGAACGCCCTGGACGGCGATCACATCTTCTTCCGCTCGCTGGCCACCCGTGGCAATCATGAACTGCCACAGAACATCGACGTCATGATCGCGGCCTGCCAGGCTGCGGGCTATGACCTGGTGGTGCTGGAGACACCCGGCATCGGCCAGGGCGACGCGGCGATCGTCGACCACGTGGATGTGTCGATGTATGTGATGACACCCGAATTCGGCGCGGCCTCCCAACTCGAGAAGATCGACATGCTCGATTTCGCGGATGTGGTGGCGATCAATAAGTTCGAACGCCGCGGCGGCGCGGATGCTATGCGCGATGTCGCGCGTCAGCTGTTGCGCAATCGCGAAGCGTTCGGCGCCAGTCCGGAAGACATGCCGATATTCGGGACCAGCGCGGCGACATTCAACGACGACGGCGTAACCGCGCTGTATCAACATCTCACCGAGTCGCTCGGCGCACGGGGTCTGCGGCTGGAACGCGGCGCGCTGCCGCATGTCGACACCCGGGCCTCCACCCGGTTCGCCCAGATCATCCCGCCTGCCCGGGTGCGCTACCTGGCCGAAATCGCCGAAACAGTGCGTGTTTATCACGCCGATACCGAACGCCAAACCCTTGCCGCGCAACGAGTTCAGCGTTTCGAGCAGGTCCTCGCCGAAATCCCCGACGATGCCGCGGTGGCGAACCTGCTCGGTCAGGCGCGCACCGAACTGACCGCGCAGAACGCCACGCTGCTCGCCGACTGGCCCGGCGTCGCCGAAGGATACCGGGGTGCGGAGCGGGTGGTGCGAGTGCGAGATCGCGAGATCCGCACCGCGCTGCGCCGGGAATCGTTGTCGGGCAGCCGTATTCCGCGAGTGGCGCTGCCGCGATTCACCGATCACGGTGAGCTGCTTCGGTTTCTGCGCGCCGAGAATCTGCCCGGTCACTTTCCATTCACCGCCGGTGTGTTCGCGTTCAAACGCGATAACGAGGATCCCGCACGCATGTTCGCGGGCGAGGGTGACCCGTTCCGCACCAACCGGCGATTCAAGGTGCTCTCCGAACACGCCGAGGCAAAACGGCTTTCGACCGCCTTCGACTCGGTCACCCTCTACGGACGCGACCCCGACGAACGACCCGACGTTTACGGCAAGGTCGGCACCTCCGGAGTATCGATCGCCTCGCTGGACGATATGAAGGCGCTGTATGACGGATTCGATCTCACGGCGCCGACCACGTCGGTATCGATGACCATCAATGGACCCGCTCCGACCCTGCTCGCGTACTTCCTCAATACCGCGATCGACAAAGCACTGGAACGTTTCTCGGCGGCCGAGGGTCGCGAGCCCACCGAGAACGAGGCCACCGAGATCCGTGCGCGGACGCTCGCCACGGTCCGTGGCACCGTGCAGGCCGATATCTTGAAGGAGGATCAGGGCCAGAACACCTGCATCTTCTCTACCGAATTCAGCCTGCGCATGATGGCCGATATCCAAGAGTGGTTTGTGCGCAACGGCGTTCGCAACTTCTACTCGGTATCGATTTCCGGCTATCACATCGCCGAGGCGGGTGCGAATCCGATCAGCCAGCTGGCCTTCACCCTTGCCAACGGATTCACCTATGTGGAGGCATATCTCGCGCGCGGCATGGCCATCGACGAATTCGCACCGAACCTGTCGTTCTTCTTCTCCAACGGTATGGACCCCGAATACTCGGTGATCGGGCGCGTCGCCCGGCGCATTTGGGCCATTGCCATGCGCGACCGCTACGGTGCCGGTGACCGGTCGCAGAAGCTGAAGTACCACATTCAGACCTCGGGACGGTCCCTGCACGCACAGGAGATGAACTTCAACGACATTCGCACCACCCTCCAGGCTTTGATCGCCATCTACGACAACTGCAATAGCCTGCACACCAACGCATACGACGAGGCGGTCACCACCCCCACCGAGGAATCCGTACGCCGCGCGCTGGCAATCCAGCTGATCATCAATCGCGAGTGGGGCCTCGCGATGAACGAAAACCCGTTACAGGGCAGCTTCATCATCGACGAACTCACCGATTTGGTGGAGGAGGCGGTACTCACCGAGTTCGAGCGAATAAGTGAACGCGGCGGCGTGCTCGGCGCCATGGAAACGGGGTACCAGCGCGGTCGTATTCAAGACGAATCGATGCTCTACGAGCGTCGCAAGCACGACGGATCGCTGCCGATAGTGGGAGTCAACACCTTTCGCAATCCACACGGCGAACCACATCGCGAACTCGAACTCGCGCGCGGCACCGAGGAGGAAAAGAAGTCGCAGCTGCGTCGCGTCCGCGATTTCCAGGCCCGCCACCATGACGAGGCGCACGCCGCGCTGGCCCGCCTTGATGCCGTATCCCGCACGGACGCGAATATTTTCGAGGTTCTCATGGATGCCGCCAGGGTCTGCACCCTGCAACAGATCACCGATGCGTTTTTCGCGGTCGGGGGGCAATACCGCCGGAACGTCTGATCTCCCAGGAATCGAGGACGCCGAGAAGTGTTGTCGCGCAGCCATTTTCGAGCCAGGCGCGCGCCCATTCGGCCACCGCGACGGGCGCGGACCGGTCCACCGCCTTCTTTCGTCATCGTCCCGTCCAGCGGAACCGGCGACCTCACGGGCATCACCGGGACCGGTGACCCGAACCGGTCGTCGCGGACGTCCCGTTAAGTTATGGGATGGAGCCGACCCTAGCGGGCGCGATTCAATTGCTCGGTGAGTTGGGCGCGGGCTGTGGCCAGCGAGGGCCCGTACCAGGTGAGTGCGCGTCCTTCGACGAGGGCGACAGGGATGCCGGGGAAGGCGTCGGGTCCGTCGGTTTCGGTGAAAACGTATGGCTCATCGGGCAGGACCGCCACCTCGACGTCGGTTACCAGGTCGGCCTCGGTGACCCGGGGATATCGGTCGGGGCGGTCCGCGTGCACCAGGCGCAGGCCGAGGCGAGCGGCAAGATCTTCGGTAAAGGTATTGCGGCCGACCACCATCCACGGATTGCGCCAAATAGGAATGACGGCATTGCGGGTTCGCCCGGGCGGCGGGGCGGCCCAGGCGGATTCGGCTTCGCGTAGCCACTTCGGCGGATCGACATCGAGCGCCTCGGTGAACAGGCGCGTCAGCGAGGCAATGGCCTCGGGAACCGTTTCGATGCGGGTGACCCACACCGGTACTCCGGCCTTTCGCAGCCGTTCGACATCGATACGTCGGTTCTCCTCCTGGTTGCACAGCACCAGGTCGGGGGCAAGCTCGATTATGCGGCGCACGTTCGGGTTCTTCGTCCCGCGAATGCGCTCGCAGTCGAGATCATCCGGGTGAGTACACCAATCTGTCACGGCGACAAGGATTTCCGGACAGGTAGCCGCCACGGATTCGGTCAACGACGGCACCAGCGAGACCACCCGGCGCGGCGGCCTGCCGATCGCGACGGGCGCGCCGAGATCGTCGGTCACCATCGCCTGCCTACTACGCATGATCATGGCGCGAGCGCCTCGAAGAGGGCCCGGAGCTCCCGGAGCCCGGTGGCGGCGATGGTTTCGTCCTCGGCAATCATCCGTAATGCGCGTCGCAGCAGTACAGGGTCCAAATCATCCATCGCCGAATGGAATTCGACCTTGGGAAGTTTTGGCAGCTCGGTTCGGTCGCCGTAGGGATCGTCGGATTCGGTGGGGTTGGGGTCGCGTTCGATACCAGCGATGAGCGTGTCGAGATCAAGGCCGCGCAGGGTCAGGATTTCGCGGGGGCGCTCGTCGAGACGTTCGGCCAGTAGATAGCACAACGCGGCGACATGCTTGCACGGCCAGCCGGGGTCCGGGCAGGTGCAGGTGAAATCCAGATCCGCCGCGGTGGTCGGCAGCAGATGCGGTCCGAGCCCGGTCGGCAGGGCACCGGAGGCGATCTCGGCCAGCATGCCGGGGGCGGTGCGGATGGTCTCGATGAGCAGGGCCAGTTCCTCGTCGCGCAGTGGCCGAACGGTGAAGACCGCCGTAAACGGGCGCGGCTGGCTGCCCTGTACTTCCGCGGTCGCCGCACCCGGCACGATCCGGTAGCTGACAACCTGTCCCGACCTGGCATAGGTGCGGCCGCGAGCCAACCGGCCCGGCTCCGACATGGCCTCCACGGCCTCGATCAGCGCTTTACCCCACCAGGTGCGCCCGAATCCACCACGGCGGCTGCGTGCTTCGACGCCGCCGGCCACCGGGCGACGTTTGCCGAATTTGCTGTAATCGGTGTACGCGCTCAATCTCCCACCGCCTCGGCACCGAGGGTGAACAGTTCGCGCAGGTCGTCGGTGCTCAGTTCGGTGATCCAATTCTCGCCCGCCTCGACCGCCAGATCGGCGAGCTGCCTTTTACCGCTGATCATTTCGTCGATCCGCTCCTCGATGGTGTCGACGCAGACCAGTTTGCGCACCTGCACATTGCGCTGCTGCCCGATTCGAAAGGCACGGTCGGTGGCCTGGTTCTCCACGGCCGGATTCCACCAGCGATCCAGGTGCACAACATGATTGGCGGCCGTGAGGTTGAGCCCGGTGCCACCTGCCTTGAGCGACAACAACATTAGCGGCGGTCCGTCCGATTCTTGGAAACCGGTGACCATGGCGTCGCGTCGCTTCTTGGGCACGCCGCCGTGCAGGAATGGAATCGGCGTGCCGAAGCGCTCGATCAGGTACGGTGCGATGAGATCGCCGAATTCCCGAAACTGGGTGAACAGCAGGGCTTTTTCACCGTCTGCGAGTACCGAATCGAGCACATCCTCCACCAGCGCCAGCTTGCCGGAACGATGGCTGCCGCGATGCAGCACGCCGGAGCCATCCCCGAGGAAGTGCACCGGATGGTTGCATACCTGCTTCAGCCGGGTCAGCGCGCCGAGCACGGCACCCTTGCGTGCCATGCCTTTCGCATCCTTGATCTTATTCATCATGTCGTCGACCACCGCCTGATACAGCGCGGCCTGCTCCACGGTCAGGTTGGCCCGGACCGTCATTTCGAATTTCTCCGGCAGGTCATTGATCACGGTGGGATCGGTCTTCACCCGGCGAAGCACGAACGGCTGGGTGATCATCCGCAAGCGGCTGATGGCGTTTTCGTCGCGCTCGCGCTCGATGGGCACCACGAAACGCGCACGGAAGGTCTGGGGCGTGCCGAGCAGCTTCGGATTGGCGTAATCCATGATCGACCGCAATTCCTCCAGCCGATTCTCCACCGGAGTTCCGGTGAGCGCCAAGCGATGTCGCGCCGGCAATGATCGCGCCGCGCGCGCCTGCCTGGTTGACGCGTTCTTGATGTGCTGCGCCTCGTCCAGCACGACGCGATCCCACCGCTGGCGCCCCAGCTCGACCGCGTCCCTGGCCAGCAGCGCGTACGTGGTGATGACCAGATCCGCCGCCGCGATCGCGGCATCCAACTCCTGCCCCGCCAGCCGCCCGACCCCATGATGAACCCATACCCGAAGATCCGGCGCAAACCGCTCCGTCTCTCGCTGCCAGTTCCCCACCACCGACATCGGACACACCAATAACGTCGGCCCGATAACACTTGGTTGGCCGCGGTCGTCGCCCGGTTCACGATGTGAGAGGGCCCCGGCTTCGCGCTCATGCACGAGGAGGGCGAGCACCTGCACGGTTTTGCCGAGGCCCATATCGTCGGCGAGGATTGCGCCGCAACCCAATCGGCTCATGGTGGCCAGCCAGGACAGGCCTCGTTCCTGGTAGGGGCGTAGCTGAGCTTTCAGCCCGATCGGCGCGGCCACCGGCTCGGGTTCGCGAGCGTGATCGAGGAGTTCGGCGGCCCAGCCGGTCGCGGTGACCTCGGTGATCGGCACCTTCGCGACGTGGCCGGCGCCGAGTTCGCCGATCAGGTCGGCGAAGGTGAGTTCGGTGTCGTCGGTGTGGGCGGCGACGTAGCGGGCGGCGGCGGCGAGCACCTTGTGGTCGGCCTGCACCCATTCGCCTCGCAACCGCACGAGATCGGATTTCGAGGTGATCAGCCGCTGCATCTCGGCGGCGGTAAGCACTGTGTCGCCGAGTGCGAGCTCCCAACGGTAGGAGACGAGTCCGCGCATCCCGACGGTGCTTTCGGCGGCGGGCACGGCGCTGTCGACCCGCATGCGCATGGTCGGGGCGGCGATGTTCCAGGCTCGCGGCAGCAGCAGCCGAATCCCCTCCGACCGCAGCGCGTACGCACCGTGTGCGACCAGGTCGGCGACAACCTCGGTCGGCAGCAGCAGGTCGAGAGCACGCGGGTCGGCCGGGAGATCACGTAGCCGCGGATATGCGCGCTGCGCCGCACCGAGCTTCTCCACCGCAGTGCGGACAAGACTCGAATCACCGTGTAGTGGAACGGGATTCGGAGCCTCTCCCTCGGATTGCAGGCACACCTCCAGCCGCCACAAGGCCACCGATCCGTCCTCGATGCCGAGCTCGCCGTCCGGCTCGAGCAGCCGCAGCACCAATTCCGGCTCGTCGCCGGTCAGCGTTGCTCGCCAGCGCTCCAGCGTCTCGGCCAGTTGGTAGCTCGCGCCGTCGAGCGCGGCGTCATCGACCAGCGCCACGATCAATGGATGTGACGTGGGCGGCGGATCCAGCAGTTGCCTGGCGATGGGATCGGTGAGCTCGCCGACCATATCGTCCAGCAGTGCGCCGGGCCTGCCCGCGACGCGCAGCGCGGCGGGCATGGCGACCGCCAATTCGGCGAGCCAGGCACGCTGTCGCTCCCCGCCGACGAGCCGCCATCGCACCCACCACTGACCGTCATCCCGACGCAGCTCAGGCACGATCCGCCCCGCCCGCACCCAGCGTTCGACACCGTGCGCGACATGAGCGAGAAACCGCAAGTCCCCCGACACCGTCTCCACCGGCAACCGTTGCCGCAATGCCACAGCGGCGGCCGCAGGCGCCATCGCATGCGCACGCACCCGCTCGGTAGTCGTCCCGGCACCAAGCACATCGGCCCGATGCCGGAACCGCGAACCCGCCAGAATCCCGCCCAACGGTTCGGGCACCGCGACAACCGGCGGCTCCTGCCACAGCAGCAACCCCGATTCCAGCGTCCATAACCCGTGCAGCATCACCCCATCCAATCAGGCACCGCCGACACCCCGATTCCGGCGGCCGAGCGGTACCTGGATGCGGCAAACGTCGAGTGCCCCCTCGACCATGTGCCGCTCGCGATAGGCCGGTTCGAAAGTGAGAGGAACTGGCGATGTGGGCGATTTCGGAACATACTTGGATATCCCCTGGTCATTGCAATGGAAGGCCGAGAAACGGAGGGCAGCAGCATGACGATTCTGCTCCAGGTACTCGAGCAGAGCTTCACACCGACAACGCCGTGGGAACGACGCAAATTCACCTTTATCAATACCGCCACGATCGTCGGAATGCGGTTGGACGGTCTGTGCGACGTGTGGCTGGACCAGACTCGTCCCGGTGAATCACAACGCTTGGCCCGCACCATGGATCCTCGTGAGGCGATCACGTTCCTACTCACCACCTTCGCCAAGATCGCCGAGTGCGAGGAACGCGGCGGATCATGGCTGATCGGGCATGACGGCGAGCACACCGAATCAATCGCGGCCACCAGATTCCCGCCACACGCGAATACGGTCGCCGAAGATGATCTGTTGGCGCGCGCCTGGTTGTGAGACCGCTCAGGCGCCGGTTGCGACCGGTCGTTTCGGGTCGTTCGACCACTGCGACCAGGAACCTGGGTAGAGCGCGGCGGGCACGCCCGCGATGGCGAGCGCCGCGACCTGATGGGCCGCGGTGACGCCGGAGCCGCAGTACACCGCTACCGGACCGGATCCGAATTCGGCGAAACGGGTGCGGAGTTCTTTCGCGGCGAGGAATCGGCCGTCGGTGCCGAGGTTCGCCGCGGTCGGTGCGCTGTGGGCACCGGGTATGTGGCCGGCGCGCGGATCGATCGGCTCGGTCTCACCGCGATAGCGCTCCCCCGCGCGCGCGTCGAGCAGAACGCCGTCCCACTTCGCCGCGGCGTCGGCATCGATGGTCGGTAGGTGGCCCGGGCTGAGTTCGACATCACCCGTTTCGGGGTCGGACTCGGTGCCGGTAGCGAGCTCGCCGCCCGCGTTCGTCCACCCTGGCAGGCCGCCGTCGAGGATTCGCACGTCCGCGATACCGGCCCAGCGCAGCAACCACCATGCGCGCGCCGCCGCCATACCGCCGGTGGCGTCGTAGACGGCGACCGGATCGCCGTTTCGGATACCCCAGCTGCGCGCACACTTCTCCAGCTGCGCCAGCTCGGGCATGGGATGACGGCCGCGCGTCGGTGACGGTGGCGCGGCCAGTTCGGTCTCCAGATCGACGAACACCGCGCCGGGGATATGACCGTCGAGATAGTGCTGCGGACCGTCCGGGTCGCCCAGTGCCCAGCGGACATCGAGCAGTCGGAAACGATTGTCCGCCAAGGCTTCCCGCAACCCCCCTGCCGAGATAAGTACCGCGCTCACCACAGCTCCTCGCCTCAGAGTCTCCCACCTCGATCATCGACGTCACCACCCTACGCACCGAGGCGGGGAATTCAGACCAGTTTCGGGGCACTGGCTGGTGACATCCGCAACTGGCCACGGCAATATCCGGGGAATGTCTCAGGTTTCTCCGGTGCCCGCTGTGCCTACCGCGCCCGAAGCCGAGCAAGCACCCCTTGGGCCGTCAACATCTGATATCGAAACACCATCGAAGGTCGGGCTCGCGCACCCGTTGGGCGCGGGCGTCGTCACCGCGCTAGTCGGATTCACCAGCTCGTTCGCAGTCGTCCTGAGCGGTTTGACCGCAGTCGGCGCGACATCGGCCCAGGCCGCCTCCGGGCTGCTCGCCTTGTGCGTGATCCCAGCCGTCGGCATGATGCTGCTGAGCTATCGGTATCGGATGCCGATCACTTTGGCCTGGTCGACGCCGGGCGCCGCGCTGCTCGCGAGTACGGGTGCGGTGGCGGGCGGTTGGGCGGCGGCGGTCGGTGCGTTCGCCATCACCGGCGTGCTGATCGTGATCACCGGATTGTGGCAGCGGCTCGGCGGGCTCGTCGCCGCCATCCCAGTGGAGATCGCACAGGCCATGCTGGCCGGAGTACTGCTGCCCCTGTGCCTGGCACCGGTGAAAGCGGTGCAGACCAGTCCGGCGGTGGTGGTGCCGGTGATCGTTGTCTGGCTGGTGTTGCAGCGCGTGGCCAAACGCTGGGCGGTAATCGCCGCGTTCGCCACCGCCGCGATCGGCGCCGGGATCAGCATCGCCGTGCAACACAAACATCTGGATCTCGCGGCGATGACGCCCTCGCTCGAACTAACGCTGCCGCACTGGAATTGGCAGGCGATCATCGGTGTCGCGATCCCGCTGTACGTCGTCACCATGGCCTCACAGAACATTCCCGGGACCGCGGTAATGAGTTCCTTCGGATATCGGGTGCCGTGGCGTGCGTCGATGACGGTCACCGGGATCGGCACCATGCTCAGCGCTCCCGCCGGTGGTCACGCGATCAACCTGGCCGCCATCAGCGCCGCTCTTTCCGCGGCACCCGCCGCGCACCCGGATCCGAAGCGCCGCTGGATCGCCACCTTCACCGCGGGCGCCACCTATCTGATCGTGGCACTCGGCTCGGCCGCGGTGGTCACACTCATCGCCACCGCACCGAGCGGCACCCTGGAAACAGTTGCGGGCCTGGCCCTTTTAGCGACTCTCGCGGCGGCGTTGACCGGCGCCATGAAATCCGAACAGCACCGCGAGGCGGCCGCGGTCACCTTCCTGATCGCCGCATCCGGCGTCGGCTTCGTCGGCATCGGTGCCGCCTTCTGGGCTCTGCTCGCCGGATTGGTCGTCCGCCAGGTGCTTGCGTACCGAAAGGACTGACCATTGGGAAGACCGCTCAACGCCGCCTGAGCGATGCGGCCGTCATACAGGTCAGACGCGGCTCAGCAGGGTAAGTGGATCTTCGAGCAGACCCGCCACCGTGGCGAGGAAGCGCGCGGCGAGTTCGCCGTCGATCATGCGGTGGTCGAAGCTGATGCCGAGGGTGGTGACCCAGCGGATGGCCAGTTCGTCGCGAAATACCCAGGGCAGCTTGCGGATCGAACCGAGGCACAGAATGGCCGCCTCGCCCGGATTGACCAACGGCACCCCGATGTCGACACCGAAGACTCCCACATTGGTGATGGTGAAGCTACCGCCGCGCAGGTCGGTAGGTGTGGCATTGCCCGAGCGCGCGGTGTCGGCGAGCCACCCGATCTCCCGGCACAACTCACGCAGGCTCAACGCCTGCGCTTCCTTGAGATTGGGCACCAGCAGGCCGCGGTCGGTGGCGACCGCGATGCCAAGGTTCACATACCGCTTGGTGACGATCTGCTGATTCGCTTCATCCCAATAGGCATTGATGGCGGGAAATTCCGTGAGCCCGGCGAGGACGGCCTTGGCGACCAACGACAGCGGCGTCAGCGTGAGACCAGTGAACGACTTGGTGGCGCGCAAGTGGTCGAGCAGCTCCATCGACGCGGTGCAATCGAGAGTGACGAACGTGCTGGCCTGCGGGATGGTGCGGGCGCTGGCGACCATGGCCGCCGCGGCGCGTTTGCGGATGCCGTGGATCGGGGTGCGCTCTTCGCGGTCGGTGGGCGCTACGATGCCGCCGGGCGCGCCGGCACTGGTCGGCGCGGCGGCTGCGGTACGGGTGGCGTCGGCTCGCGGTTGTGAGAGCGGGACCGCGCCACGCACATCGTCGACGGTCACCGCGCCATCGGGCCCGGACCCCGCGACGTACCAGAGGTCGATACCCAGTTCGCGGGCGAGTTTGCGTGCCGCCGGAGTCGCCGCCACCCGACTGGTCTGCGGTTCGCCGGCCTCTGTATTCGCCTGTACAGAAACGGGTTCCGATGACACCGGTCGACTCCTGCGCGAGACGAATTCCCCTTCGGGCCCATAGCCGACCAGCACGGAGGCATGCCCGGCTCCGTCCTGCGGTGTCGTGACCTCGGCCGTCGTCGCGATGTCCTGCTCGGCGCGTACCCGGATCAGCGGCGCGCCCACCGGTACAGTGTCGCCGGGCTGGGCGAGCAGTTCGACCACCGTCCCCGAGAACGGCGATGGCAGTGCCACCACAGCTTTGGCCGTCTCCACCTCCGCGATCGTCTGATTCAACTCCACCGGGTCGCCGACGCCCACCGACCACGACACCAGCTCGGCATCGCTGAGTCCTTCTCCGAGATCGGGCAGCCGTAATTCCAGGATGTGACCCGAATCGTCCACGGGCGCAGAATCTTCCACAGGAACCTCGTACAGAGCGGTCAGGCGGCAAGCGAGCGGTCGAGCGCCGCGAGGATACGGTCGGCGTCGGGCAGGTGGTGGCGTTCGAGCTTAGCCGGGGGATACGGAATATCGAACCCACCGACACGCAGCACCGGCGCCTCCAGCTGATAGAAGCAGCGCTCGGTGATCCGGGCGGCGATCTCGGCGCCGAGCCCGGCGAACACCGGCGCCTCGTGCACCACAACCAGCCTGCCGGTCTTGGCGACCGATTCCTCGATGGTGTCGAAATCGATCGGCGAAAGACTGCGCAGGTCGATCACCTCGAGCGAATGACCTTCCTCGGCAGCAATTTTCGCGGCCGTCAGCGCGGTGGCCACGGTGCCGCCATACGCGACGACGGTGGCATCGTCGCCGGTGACACACACTCTCGCCTTGTCCAACGCCGGCTCATCGGGCGCACCGAAGTCGACATCGGCCTTGTCCCAATAACGCCGCTTGGGTTCGAAAAAGATGACCGGGTCGTCGAGCGCGATCGCCTGGCGGATCATGAGATACGCGTCCGCCGGATTACTCGGCGTCACCACCCGCAACCCGGCGGTATGCGCGAAGTACGCCTCCGGCGATTCAGAATGGTGCTCCACCGATCCGATCCCGCCACCGAAGGGAATGCGAATAGTGATGGGCACCAGCACCTTTCCCTGCGTGCGGTAGTGAACCTTGGCCACCTGCGAAACGATCTGGTCGAACGCCGGGTATACGAATCCGTCGAACTGGATCTCACATACCGGCCGATAGCCGCGCAGTGCCATGCCGAAAGCCGTTCCGATAATGCCGGATTCGGCCAGCGGGGTATCGATGACGCGATTGTCACCGAAATCCTTCTGCAGCGTGTCGGTCACCCGGAATACCCCGCCGAGGCGACCGATGTCCTCACCCATCAGTACGACCTTCGGGTCGTCCTCCATTGCCCGGCGCAGCCCGATATTGAGCGCGGCCGCGTAGGTGGTGGTCATGTGCGGACTCCTTCCAGTCGCGCGGCGGACTCGCCGGGATCACCGGCCGAGTACTCCGCGTAGTCCCCGCGTTCCTGCGTGATCAGCGGATGCGGGGTGGCGTAGACGTGATCGAACAGCTGTGACGGCGCTGGATCCGGCATGTCGATCGTCGCGCGGCGCAGCTGGTTGGCTACCTCGTCGGCGTGCGCGCCGACACTGCGCTCGAACTCCTTGTCCCACAACGACTCTCGCTCCAGCAGCTTGCGCACCCGGTCGATCGGGTCGCGGCGCTGCCACTGTTCGGTTTCGGCGGCGCTACGGTAGCGGGTGGGATCGTCGGCGGTGGTGTGCGGGCCGATCCGGTAGGTCAGCGCCTCGATGAACGACGGACCACCGCCGCAACGCGCCCGCGCGACGGCCTGCCTGGTCACGGCGAGTACCCCGAGCACATCATTGCCGTCGACCTGAACACCGGGGATGCCGTAGCCGTAGGCGCGACGCACGATCGGAGTGGCGCTCTGCACCCGGACCGGCGAACTGATCGCCCAGTGGTTGTTCTGGCACAGGAACACCACCGGAGCGCTCCAACTCGCGGCGAATCCGAGCGCCTCGGCGATATCGCCCTGGCTGGTGGCGCCGTCGCCGAAGTAGGCGATGGTCGCGATCTCGGCGCCGTCGAGATGTGCGGCGTATGCGTATCCGGTGGCGTGCAGGCCCTGCGAGCCGACGACGATGTTCGGGTTGGTCATGTTCACCGCGCCGGGATCCCAGTTGGAGTGCGCGACCCCGCGCCACATTCTGGTGAGCTCGGCCGGTTGGACGCCGCGGCAGTAGGCGACGGCATGCTCGCGGTAGCTACAGAAAACGTAGTCATCGGCGTGCAGCGCTCGCGCGGACCCGACCTGGGTGGCCTCCTGTCCGAGCATCGGGGCCCACAATCCGAGTTGCCCCTGGCGTTGCAGGGCGGTTGCCTCGACGTCGATCCGGCGGGTCACGACCAGATCTTCATACAGCGCACGCAGTTGTTCGGGTCCGATGTCGGCGACCACGGCGGCGTGCTCACGGTCGAACACACGGCGACCGTCGGGCTGGATCAATTGAACCGGATAGTCAGACCTATCTGACATCGGTGATCGCCTCCTCAGCTGCGACGCCGGGCGCATGTGTCCTACATCACTCAGCATCCACCTGAAAGCTGACTGCGCAAGTGCGCAATATGAGAATGAGCAGAATGCCCAATTGGGCAGAGCCACTCGATGCCATACTGCGTTGTATGTCTAGTGGAGAACCCGTCGATGCCAGCTTGGACAGCACCGACGCGCGATTGTTGCTGGAACTGGCCACCAACCCGCGCGCGACCGGCGTAGAGCTGGCCGCCCGGCTCGGCCTGTCGCGCAATACCGTGCAGGCTCGGCTGTCGCGCTGGGAGGCGAACGGGGCGCTCGGCGGGTTCGAGAGGCGAGTCGAACCCCGCGCGTTGGGCTACCCCCTGTCGGCGTTCGTCGCCGTCGTCGTCGACCAGCATCAACTCGATTCGGCGGTCGACGAACTCGCCGAGGTGCCCGAGGTGACCGAGGTGTGCGGTATGACCGGCTCGACCGATCTGACGGTCCGGGTAGTCGCCAGGGACGCCGATGACCTGTACCGAATCGCCGGGCAGATCCTGAAGATTCCCGGTGTGGAACGCACCAATATGGCGCTGGTCATGCGCCAACTGGTCGGCCCGCGCACCGCGCCACTGCTCGACCGACTGTCTCGATCGAACTAGAGTAGGCCGCCGGATTCCGGCACACGTTCACACTGACCGGATGACGTCCGGCAACATCCATTTCCGACAGCGCCCATTAGGGTGCGGACATGGAGATTTCGGGCAAGGTTGCGATCGTCACTGGGGCCGGAGCGGGGATCGGGGCGGCGCTCGCGCGACGGCTCGTCACCGGCGGAGCGCGAGTGGTCCTCGCCGACCTCGATTCGAATGCCGTTGCCGCGGTTGCCGATTCCCTCGGCGCTGACGCCATAGGGATCGGCGGCGATGTCGTGGACGAGAAGGTGATTCAAGGGCTCATCGATCGCGCCGAGGCCGAATTCGGTCCGGTCGACCTGTATTTCGCCAATGCGGGGATCGGGGGTGGCCCCGGGCTCGACAGCACCGAGGCACAATGGTCGGCCGCGCTGGAGGTCAATGTCCTCGCCCACGTACGCGCCGCCCGGCTCCTCGTGCCGAGCTGGCTCGAGCGTGGCAGCGGCTACTTCATCACCACCGCGTCGGCCGCCGGGCTGCTCACCCAGATCGGCTCCGCCCCCTACTCGGTCACCAAACATGCCGCCGTCGGCTTTGCCGAGTGGCTGTCGGTCACCTACGGAGACAAAGGAATTCGCGTCAGCTGCGTATGCCCGATGGGCGTCGACACGCAACTGCTTCGCGGCGGCATAATCCCCGAGGAGACCGCCGCCGCCGAACTGGCAATCAAAGCCGTCACCACCGCGGGCGCGGTCCTCGCCCCAGAACAGGTCGCCGACATCGTCATCGAAGGCGTGTCCGCCGAACACTTCCTGATCCTGCCGCACCCGGAGGTCCTCGAAATGTACCGTCACAAGAGCGGCGACTACGACCGCTGGCTCAACGGCATGCGCCGTTTCCAGGCTGCCCTGCGAAACTAGCCACGGCCACCCGGATGGAGCAACGCAACCGCCTCTCACGGATCGCTCGGCGCCTCGTCGATCGTCTGGCCCTGGCTGGCTACATCTACCTCGAGCTGCGTCAGTCCGTGATCAGTGTGGCGGCGGCGGTGCGGATGATCTCGGGGATCTCGATGGGTTCGCGGGTTTCGGTGTCGACGTAGACGTGGACGAAGGTGCCGGTGGCGGCCAGCTCGAGGGTGGTGCCGTCTTCACGGAAGATCGCCAGGTCATAAGTGATGCTGGAGCGGCCGAGGCGGGAGACGCGCAGGCCGACCTGGAGTTGGTCGGGGAAGCTCAGCGAGCCGAGATACTGGCAGGAGGTCTGGGCGACCACGCCGAGTGCGGGCAGTTCCCGGATGTCGGTGCCGGTGGCCCGCATCAGCCACGCGTTGACGGCGGTGTCGAAGTACGAGTAGTACGTCACGTTGTTCACGTGGCCGTAGTGGTCGTTATCGGCCCACCGCGTCGGTACCGGCCAGAGCACTGGATACTGCTGCGTCACCCGGCCGACGATAGCTCAGCGGGGGGTGACGCCGTGGCGGTGGTCGCGCGGGCTGACCCCGAAGTGCCGTTTGAACGCGGTACTCAGCGCGAAGGCGCTCCCATAACCGACCTGCCGCGCAATGGATTCCACGGTCGCGTCGGACTCGGCGAGCAGATCGGCGGCCAGTGCGAGCCGCCATTCGGTAAGGAAGGCCATCGGCGACTCCCCGACCAGATCGGTGAACCGGCGGGCCAGCGCCGCCCTGGACACTCCGACCGCCGCGCCCAGGCTCGCCACCGTCCAGCCGTGCGCCGGGTTGTGCTGCAGCAGGCGCAGCGCCTTGCCGACCAGCGGATCGCGGTAGGCGTGATACCAAGCGGGCGCGTCATCGCGGGCAAACCAGGCGCGCAACGCCGTGATGAGTAGCAAGTCCAGTAGCCGGTCGAGCACCGCGCTCTGCGCTGGCTCGTCTTTCGTGGCCTCGTCAACGAGCAGGTCGAGCAACCGAGTGTCGAGATCACCGCGCGCCAGCACGGCGACCGGTGGCAGCGCACGTAAAAGCCGCTGGCTGACCGCACCGACGCCTTCGTAGGTGCCGGTAACCATCATGGTCGCGCCGTTCGGATCGGTGCCCCATTGACGCACGCCGAGATCGAGTGTCTCACAGAGGATTTCACCGTCCGGAGTCTTCGTCACATTGCCGGGATCGATGATGATCCGCGGTTCGGTACCGGGTTCGTCGGCGACGATGTACGGATCGGGTCCGCGCACGATGGCGAGGTCACCCGTGTTCAGCCGCCGTGGCGCTGCCGCCCGCGCGCCCGGCTCGGCGATGATCCAGCCGGTACCGCGGATCATCGACACCACCGTGAGCGCGGCCTCGTCCTGGATGCGCAGCGACCACGGCGGATCCAGCAGCGAGCACATTACGAACGCACCACGGGCGCGTGGACCTTCAAGCAGACTGGCGAGCACATCCACTCCACGACACTAGACGAATGCACATGCCGGTGAGACGCTGAACCATGTTCCGTCTCAGCCTGGAACTCCGAGACCGCCGACGGGGTCCGGCGCACACTCGGCTGCGAGCCAAAGGATTTCGCAGAATATCCGCACGCGAGAGCGCCGCCACCGGCGGGTGGCACATCGACGGGTGATGAAAATACGCGGACCGACGCGTCCGGCAACGATCGTCGGTACCGTCGAACGGTGACAATCTCGACGGTCGCCCCCAAGGTCCGCGTCGCCCGCGCTGCGGTGTTCGTCGTCTTCGCCCTGAACGGATTCCTGCTGTCCATGTGGGTGGTGCACATCCCGGCCATCACCGACCGCACCGGCGTCTCGAAATCCACACTCGGCATGTTCATTCTGCTGATGGCCGGTGCGGGCATTATCGGTATGCGGATCGCGGGACCGCTCGCCGATCGGCTCGGCAGTCGGACGCTGGTCGGCGCGGCGGCCGGCATCGTCTCGCTCGCCGTGCTCGGGCCGGGCCTGGCCACCGGCGCGATCACGCTCGCGGTCGCGTTGGCCTGCTTCGGCTTCGGCAACGGCGCGTTGGACGTTTCGATGAATACCCAAGCGGTACATGTCGAACGGGCCTATCGACGCCCGATCATGGGAGCGTTCCACGCCCTGTTCTCCGGTGGCGGTCTACTCGGCTCGCTGATCGGCGCGGCGACATTGCGGGCCGGCTGGGACGTTCGATTGACGTTGACGCTGGCGTCGATCGTGGGACTCGTCGTCACGTTTGTCGTGGTGCCACGGCTATTGCGCGACGCCCGCTCCGATTCGGAAGTGCCCGACGAATCGGCGGTGTCCGCCGTGACACCCGCGCGTTCGAAGCGGAATCGAAAAGTGCTGGCGCTGGCTGCTATCGCCTTCGCCATGCTGCTCGCCGAGGGCGTCGCCAATGACTGGAGCACGCTACAGATGCGTGAGCACCTCGGTGTCGCCGAGGCCACCGCGGCGCTGGCGTTCAGCGCCTTCTCCGTCACCATGACCGCGGGCCGGTTCGCGGCCGATCGGCTCAGCGGTGCGGTCGGGCGCGTCGCGGTGGTCCGCTACGGCAACGCGATGGCGGCGCTTGGGATCGGGCTGATCATCGTGTCCGGCTGGTTACCGCTGAGCCTGCTCGGCTGGGCATTGGCCGGGCTCGGCCTTTCCGGTGGCATCCCGCAAATATTCACCGCCGCAGGCAATCTCGGCTCCGACCGGCCCGCGACAGATATGTCCCGAGTCGTCGGGCTCGGCTACCTCGGATTGCTCGCCGGCCCCGCCGTGATCGGCTGGCTCACCGCCGTCATCCCGCTCACCGCGGCCATGAGCGTTCCGCTTGTCGCGGTGCTGTTGTGCAGCCGCTACGCCAGTGTGGTTGCCCCGCAACAGCGCTGAGCACCGGCGGCATCCGCGCGGGACACCGCGGTGCCCCGAAACTATCGGTATGTTCGACAGATGTTTGATAACAACAGACTCGAGCGCAAGATCGAACGCCTCGAGCGCAAGCTCGACCTGGTCATCAAACACCTCGGCATTACCGACCCGAGCGCGACCTTCGGACACGCCGAAATCGACGAACTCATCCAGCAGGGCAAGAAGATTCAGGCGATCAAGCTCTATCGCGAACTGGACCCCACCGCCGGCCTGCGAGAAGCGAAGGAAGCGATCGAGTCGCGCGAACACCACATCCGCTAGAGCTGACCAGGCTTCGGACTTACTCGTCCTCCACCATCCACCCGCTCAGATCGGTGCTGGTTCGCGCTGCGTTTACCGCCAGCGTGGTGAAGTCCATGGTGAAGCTGTCGCCGATCGCGTCGCGCAGGCGCTTTGCCCGCCGAAAGCCCGCTTCCACGAACGGAAGCGGGCTTCGGCAACCCCGGTGCGGGCCTGAGAGAGCTCGTGCGCCGGGGGATTGTGAGCGGCTCGAACGCTACCGCGCACCGGCCGTTCTCGCTTGTTACAGCGCTTTCAGTTCTTCGGTGACCGCGCCGACGGACTTCTTGGCATCACCGAAGAGCATGGAGGTGTGGTCGGCGTAGAACAGTGGGTTATCGATACCGGCGAAGCCGCTGTTCATGGAGCGTTTCAAGACGATGACGCTCTTGGCCTGGTCAACGTTGAGGACGGGCATACCGTAGATCGGGCTGCTGGCGTCCTCGCGGGCGGCAGGGTTGGTGACGTCGTTGGCGCCGATCACCAGGGCCACATCGGTGCGGCTGAATTCGCCGTTGATGTCGTCCATTTCCTTGAGCGCGTCGTAGGAGACCTCGGCCTCGGCCAGCAGCACATTCATGTGACCGGGCATGCGACCGGCGACCGGGTGAATGGCGTATTTGACCTCGACGCCCTTTGCTTCCAGCAGGGCGGCCATTTCCTTGACCGCGTGCTGGGCCTGAGCGACGGCCATGCCGTAGCCGGGCACCACGATGACCTGGTTGGCGTAGGCCATCTGGATCGCCGCGTCCGCCGCGCTGGTCGCCTTGGCCTGCTTGGCCTCGCCGTCACCACCCGCGCCGGGCGCCGTGCCACCGCCACCGAATCCACCGGCCACGATCGCCGGGATGGACCGGTTCATCGCTTTGGCCATGAGGTTGGTGAGGATGGTGCCGGACGCTCCGACGATCATGCCCGCCACGATCATCGCGGTGTTGTTCAACGCCAAACCAGCCGCCGCTGCCGACAAACCGGTCAACGCGTTGAGCAGTGAGATCACCACGGGCATATCCGCACCACCGATGGGCAGCACGACCGCGAGACCGAGCACACCGGCCAGCACGAGCACCGCGATCATCCACACCTGTGACACACCGTCATTCGTCGCGCCGACGCCGATCACCACCGCCGCCGCGATGGCGCCGACGAGCAGCAGCAGGTTCAACGGTTGCTGCAGCCTTCCCAGGCCGATCGGACGACCTGGCAGGATCTCCTGCAGCTTGCCGAACGCGACCAACGATCCCCAGAACGACACCGAACCGATGATCGCCGCGAACAACGAGCCGACCACGATGTGCACGGTCGGTTCTTCATCGAAGTGCGAAAAGCCCTGGGAATTGATGAATTCCGACCAGGCGATCAGCGCGACCGTGCCACCGCCGACACCATTGAACGCGGCGACCAACTGTGGCATGGCGGTCATCTTGGTGAACTTCGCCGGCGGCACGCCCAGCGCGATACCGACCACGAGCCCGGCGATGATCAGGATCCAGTTGCTGGTGTGGCGCACCGAAATCAAGGTCGCGACCACGGCGATGAACATACCGACCGCGGCGATCAGGTTGCCGCGCACCGCGGTTTTCGGCCCGGTCAGGCCCATCAGGCCGTAAATGAACATGCCGAACGCGACGATGTAGAGGCCATTGACCAGGTAGGTCACATTGTCGAAGGTATGCATCACTTGTCCGCCTTCACCGGTGCGGCCTTCTTGCCCTTGAACATGCCCAGCATCCGGTCGGTCACCACGAAACCACCGATGACATTCAGCGTTCCGAACACCACCGCGACGAACAGAATGATCTGCGTCAGCACCGACGGATCCTGCACGTTGCCGAGGGTGACCAGCGCACCGAGCACCACGATGCCGTGAATCGCGTTGGTGCCCGACATCAGTGGCGTGTGCAGAGTATTGGGGACCTTGGAGATAACCGCGAACCCGACGAACCCGGACAGCACCAGGATCGCGATGTTCGCGAGAAGTTCGGTGTACATCAGGCATCCACCTCACGTGTCACACAGGAATCGGCGAGCACCTGGTCATTGAAATCGGGTGCGAGCTTCCCGTCGACCAGCATCAGTTCCAGTAACGCGGCAATGTTTTTCGAGTACAGCTCACTGGCATGCTCGGGCATCGTCGCGGGCAGATTCAGCGGCGAGGCAATCGTGACGCCGTGCTTCACCACGGTCTCACCGGGTTCGGTCAGCTCGCAGTTACCACCGGTCTCACCGGCCAGATCCACGATCACGCTGCCCGGCCTCATGCCCTCGACCGCGGCGGCGGTAACCAGCCGCGGTGCGGGACGACCCGGCACCAGCGCGGTGGTGATCACCACGTCGAAGCCCTTGATCGCGTCCTCCAAGGCCTGCTGCTGCTCGGCCTTCTCCGCATCGGTGAGCTCACGCGCGTACCCACCCTCCCCGGCGGCGTCGATACCAAGATCCAGCCACTGCGCACCCACCGAACGCACCTGATCGGCGACCTCCGGCCGCACGTCATAACCGGTGGTGCGGCCACCGAGGCGCTTGGCCGTGGCCAGCGCCTGCAGTCCGGCGACACCGACACCGAGCACCAGCACAGTCGCCGGCTTCACGGTGCCCGCCGCCGTGGTCAGCATCGGGAAGAACCGTGTCGATTCCGACGCGGCCAGCAAAACCGCCTTATACCCCGAGACATTGGCCTGCGAGGACAACGCGTCCATCACCTGCGCACGCGAAATTCGCGGAATCGCCTCCACCGCAAAGGCTTGCACCCCAGCGGATTTCAGCGCTCCGATCTGATTATCGGCATTACGCGGGGCGAGGAAGCCGATCAGGGTCTGCCCGCTCGACATCTTCGCCACCTCCACGTCACTCGGCGCGGCGACCTTCACCACCACATCGGACGACCACGGGTCGCCGATCGTCGCGCCTGCCTCGACATAGGCCGCGTCAGGAATGAGCGCACCCCCACCAGCACCCGCTTCGACCACCACTTCCACGCCATGCTTGCGCAGACTCGGGATGATCTTGGGCACCAATGCGACACGCCGCTCGCCCGCGTTAGACTCGCGAACGACTCCGACACGCGCTCCGCGCGGCGGCTGATCGCCTACGCTCTGCGTTGTCTCCACTTGTCAGACTTCCTTCTCGTGGTGAGCTTCAAGCAACCGGTCAATGGCCGGACGATGTTACTTCAGAGTAAGTTCTCCCAAATCCTCGCAACTGTACCCGGCTGGCGGTGAGCCTAGCTGAGATGCCCGTCACACATTCACGCCGGATTGCGCCGGAATTTCCGTTTCCTGGCCGATTCCGGATACGCCGCCCTGCTCGTACGCCGTATGGTCGGCGATGTGAACGACTGCGTCTTCTGCCGCGTCGCAGCAGGTGAGGCTCCGGCGACGAAGGTCCAGGAGGACGACCCCCTGTGCGCCTTCAGAGCGGGCAGCCCGCTGGACACCCAGGAAGGAAGACAGCGATGACCGATCCAACGCTGGACCGCACCGAGCTGACCACCGCACTGTCGCAACAGTGGGACGCGATCGCGGCGCTGGTCTCGGATATCGACGAAAACCGCTGGCACACACCATCCACGCTGCCCGACTGGACGGTGTTCGACGTCGTCGCCCATGTCATCGGCACCGAATCATGGCTGCTCGGCGAGCGTCCGCCCGCGCACGATCCGGCGCGGGAGAAGGTCGACGTGCGCACGCTCGCACACGTGCGGAACGAAACCGCTGTACTCAATGAGATCTGGGTCGACCGGTTGCGGCCGCTGCCCGGCGCCCGGCTGCTCGAGCTCTATCGCGACGTCACCGATCGCAGGCGCAAAGCCCTCGCGGCCATGGGCGATGCCGAATGGCAGGCCGAAACGCCCTCACCCATCGGGCAGGTCGCCTACGGCCGGTTCATGCGGGTGCGACTGTTCGACTGCTGGATGCACGAGTTCGATATCGCCGATGCCCTCGGCGTCCACGTCGACGAGGGCGGCAGGCGTGGCGAGCTGGCCTTCGCCGAACTCGCTGCGTCGATTCCCCGCGTGGTCGTCAAGGGCGGCAAGGCGCCGGACGGCGCCCGGATCACCTTCGAGCTGACCGGTCCGCTGGCGCGGACACTGCACATCCAGGTGACAGGCCGCGCGGGCTATGTCGAGGCGTTCGACGAGCCCGCCACCGTCGAAATACGCCTGGACTCGGGGCTTTTCGTTCGCCTCGGCGGTGGCCGTACCGCGGCCGAGGAGCACCTCGACGACATCGCCGTCACCGGTGACGAACAGCTCGGCCATCAATTGGTGCGCAATCTGGCCTTCACGATCTGAGTCGCGGTGCGACTATTCCTGTCCAGCTACCGATTCGGCGCGCATTACGATCGGCTCGCGGCATTGGTCGGCACCCCCGGCCGAGTCGCGGTGATTCCCAACGCGTGTGACGCTTGGCCCGCCGCTCGGGCGGGCGCTGTCACCAGCGATACGGTGCCGCTGCATCAGCTCGGCTACACCCCTGAAACGCTCGACCTGCGTGAGTTCATCGGCCGGACAACGGAATTGGAACGCACACTCGCCGAATTCCCGCTGGTGTGGGTGCGCGGTGGCAATACTTTCGTGCTGCGCGCCCAATTCGCCCGCAGCGGAGCCGATCTCGTACTGAAGAAACTACTGGCCGCCGACGCACTGGTGTACGCGGGCTATAGCGCGGGCGCCTGCGTCATGACACCCGACCTACACGGCCTCGACGACATGGACGACCCCGCCGAGGTCGCGCCGACCTGCGGTGTCGAACCACAGTGGGACGGGCTGGGTTTGGTCGATCGCGCGATCGTTCCGCATATCGACTCCGCCACCGACCCCGACGGCTACGGCAACCGCCTCGCCGCCCGCTACCGCGCCGAGGGCACACCCCATTGGGCGCTCACCGACGACCAGGTGATCGTGGTCGACGAGGGCGAAGTCCAGGTTCTGCGCTAGCCGCCGCAAGACCTATTCGGTTCACGAAAGCTGGGCGTCCCCGCGCCGGAACACCACCCACCGCATCGCGCTGTAGATGTAGACCGCCTCGCAGGCACCGGCCAGCAGCCGCGCGAGGTGATACTCCAGCCCCAGCGCGGTCAGCCCGCTGCCGACACCGAGGATAAATACGACGTAGTTGATCGCGACCACCACGACATACACCACGGCCTGCTTACCGACCGGCGCGTGCGAGTGAAAGTTGAAGGTGCGGTTGAGCACGAAGCTCAATCCGAACGCGCAAACATACGCCACCGTCACCGACAACCAGACCGGAAGTCCCCACCAGCCGTGGCACATGGTCAACAGAGTGAGATCAACACCGAAGGTGAATCCGTTGATCAGCGCGAAGCCGAGGAAACTCGGCGCGACAAGACGATTCAGCCCCCAGGGCAGACGCGCGACAACGGCCTCACACCAGCGAGTGAATCGGTCCGCCACAGTATCGGTGGTGGTCGGGAGGCCGGGCACGGCGCAAGCATGGCAGCGGCAGGTGTCCGCCAGGTGATCACCGGGCAAACCGGCTGGTCAGATGGGGCTAGCCAGCCAAGTCGGATCAGCCGAGTTGGGTGCGTGGCGGCTTGCGGTCGAGTGCCGACCAACCGGCCAGGCAACGGCGCACGGTCACATCGTCGGCGTCGGTCAGCAATGCGTCCAGTAGTACTCGTGGATCGCGACGCCACTGCTCGGCCAGTTCGGCAAGGGTCTGCTTGTCGAACATTCCCGATCGATCCAATGCGGTGAGCCATTCGGTGTGCTCCCCCGCGTGAACGCGAGACAGCACGCCGGGATCGATGCCGCCCGCGATGAAATCGCCGGAGAACATGGCCGCGACCAATTCCCTGCGGCTGTGCGATTCAACGTGCATCCGATCAACCCCTTAGCTGTGGTACGACCAATAAACGGCTCGCCCCCGAATAGCAAGCCCCCTGCTGTGGCATTGTCTCCCCCGAAGCGGTGCGGGCACCAGCCGCTGCGACGCGATCCACACCATCGATCTACCAGCCTTAACGGGCGAACCTCACGCTGTAGCGTGAGTTCTGTGGATGTGCGCGACCTCATCGACCGGCTGCCCGGCGGCTCGGTCATCACCGACCCCGACCTGCTGTACGGATACCGCCAGGACTGGGCGCGCGACCCAGGCGCGGGCAATCCTCTTGCTGTCGTTCGCGCATCCGGCACCGCCGATGTCGCCGCGACGCTGCGCTGGGCGAACCAGCACCGGATCGCCGTCGTGCCGCGTGGCGCCGGATCCGGACTGTCCGGCGGTGCCACCGCCGTCGACGGCGGAATTGTGCTGAGCACCGAGCGGATGCGCGCCATCACGGTGGATCCCATCACCCGCACCGCAGTGGTCCAGCCGGGTCTGCTCAACGCCGAGGTCAAACGCGCGGTTGCCGAGCATGGGCTGTGGTATCCGCCGGACCCCTCGTCGTTCGAGATTTGCTCGATCGGCGGCAACGCGGCCACCAACGCGGGCGGCCTGTGCTGCGTGAAGTACGGCGTGACAGCCGATTACGTGCTCGGCATGGAAGTGGTGCTGGCCGACGGAACGGTGGTGCGCCTCGGCGGGCCCCGGCTCAAGGACTCCGCCGGTCTGTCGCTGACCAAACTGTTCGTCGGTAGCGAGGGCACCCTCGGGGTAATCACCGAGCTGACATTGCGACTGCTACCCGCGCAACCGCCGCAGAGCACCGTCGTCGCGTCGTTCGCGACGCTGACCGACGCCACCACGGCCATCCTCGCCATCACCGGGACGCTGCGGCCGTCCATGCTCGAATTCATGGACGCGGTGGCGATCAACGCCGTCGAGGACGAGATGCGCATGGGCTTGGACCGCGAAGCCGCCGGCCTGCTGGTCGCCCGCTCCGACGCGCCTGGCGAATTCGCCAGGCGGGAAGCCGAAATCATGGTCGCCGTATGCCAGCGGGAAGGTGCCACAGAGGTCTTCCACACCGAGGATCCCGAGGAAGGTGCGGCATTCACCGCGGCACGGCGATTCGCCATTCCGGCAGTGGAGAAACTCGGCACGCTGCTGCTCGAGGACGTCGGCGTGCCACTGCCCCGCCTCGGCGATCTGATCACCGGCGTCGCCGCGATCGCCGAACGAAATGATGTGATCGTCTCGGTCATCGCGCACGCGGGTGACGGCAATACCCACCCGCTGATCGTGCACGACCCGACCGACGCCGCGATGACCGAACGCGCGCACGCGGCCTTCGGTGAGATCATGGATTTGGCAATCGCGCTGGGCGGCACCATCACCGGCGAACACGGCGTCGGCAGGTTGAAGAAGGCCTGGCTGCCCGATCAGCTCGGCCCCGACGTGATGGCGCTGACCCGACGTATCAAGGACGCGCTCGACCCGCACAGCATCCTCAATCCTGGCTCGATTCTGTAGACCAGGCACAACCGCACCGACACTGCTGGAACATTCCCGGCCGAGAAGGAGTTTCACCGGACTATGACCACCAGGCTCGAGCACAACATCGCCGATACCCGCTTCGAGATCTATATCGACGACACCCTCGCCGGGTACGCCGATTACGCCGAGGCCGAGGACCGAAAGGTCCGCGATTTCCACCACACCATGACCTTCCCCGAGTTCCGTGGCCTCGGCGTGGCAGGCCAGGTGGTCGAGTACGCGCTCAACGAGTCACGCGCCGAGGGCTTCACGGTCGTCCCCACCTGCTGGTACGTCGAGAAGTACATCGCCGAGCATCGTGAATACGCCGACCTCGTCGCCTAGTACGCCCGCAGGCGCGCTGCCAGGATCGGACCGCGCGGTAGTCGGCTACCTGGCGCACCAGTTGCAGGTAGTCGGCGTAGAGGTGTTCCAGGTCGGTGGCGGTCATGGCCGCGAAGGTGCCGCCCTCGGCTTGCAGGAGTTCGGCGGCACGCTCGGCGAGCGGGGTTCCCGGCAGCGGTGCTCCGAGTCCGATGGGTTCGCCGGGGATCAGCGGCGCGGTCAATGTCGCCGATACCAACAGGTCGGTGGCGTATCCGAACCGCAGCGCGCCGAGCTGGGCCGGTGACAGCGGAAAAGAATCAGTCGAAAGTCGTTGTGTCATAAACCGATCCCGCCGGTTCAGCCAAAGGTGTGCCGCCCCGCAGGCATTGGCTCGCTCGCGATCTGTGCGTCGTGTGTCGCGTCGACGGTCAACCGGCCGACCACCTCGCGCCGGATGTGCGCGGGCAGCGTCGGCGCGAACTTCTTGATGTAGGCAGACATCCACTCGGGCCGACCAACCAGAAACGGGAAATCGCTGGTCATCATGGTTCGCACGACCAGCATCGGGATCGGCGCGTCAAGCGGATGGAAGTTGTCATTCCACAACCCGGGTTGGCCGCATCCCGGATAGAACTGCCCGAGCATGGCGCCACGCTCGACGAACTTGGTCTTGAGTTCCGCGTGCAGTTCGTCGATCAGGTCGTAGTCCCGCAAGTCGGGCAGCGTGGTCATCAGGACGCGCAGCAAGGACGCGTTACCTTCGACCGGTTCCAGGGTGAGCAACGCGTTCAGAGCGTCGTCGACTACGAGCCGGACGAAGTCGGGCCATGGTTTCGCACCGGGTATGCGGCCGACCCACATCAGGTCTTTTCGCATCGAAGGCCCCGAATATGGACAGACCGGTCCATCGCGCCCAAGGTCCGAACTCGGCGCGGTGAGGTACTCCTCGACCCACTTCCGGACCGCGTGCACTGTGGCCTTCGTATCCGGACAGGGTATTTCAGAAGTGGACAGTGGGATCCATTTGAGCCCTGACTGTGGTCCAATAATGATCTTGGACATAAACTCACCTCATTACGCTCGAGGTTCAAGTATCTACCCTCGTAGCATCGATTCCTATACGCAATGAGCTACGTGCATCACCGGGGCAATGGTTCAATAATCCGAGTACAAATTTCAATCTTCGAGCACAGAAATGCATAAGACCAGGTCAAGCCCAGATAAGGTAGCTCAAGAGCGTTGACTCATCACTGATGTCGAATCACTCGGGCAATCCGGTACTCATTTACCCATCTTCACTGACAAAACTGGCGGCCCCATAATTTGCGTTACCAATTGTTAGCCGCATGCCCGAAGTGCATCAATTTGGACACAATAGAACAACCGAACGGATTTGAATCTCTTAGGAACGTTTGTCCGGTCCCAAAAAAATAGGGTGGTCCGGGGGATTTTCCGGACCACCCGTCGGTTTTGGGTACTCAGCCTCTGAGCAGCGCGCGCGACATCACGACACGCTGGATCTGGTTGGTGCCCTCGTAGATCTGGGTAATTTTGGCGTCACGCATCATCCGCTCGACCGGGAAGTCGGTGGTATAGCCCGCGCCGCCGAAGAGCTGGACGGCATTGGTGGTGACCTCCATGGCCACGTCGGAGGCGAAGCACTTGGCGGCGGCGGAGATGAAGCCGAGGTTCTTCTCACCACGCTCGGCGCGGGCGGCCGAGGTGTAGACCATGAGGCGGGCGGCCTCGATCTTCATCGCCATATCGGCGAGCATGAACTGGGTGTTCTGGAAGTCGGCGATCGCGGTGCCGAACTGTTTGCGGTCCTTGGTGTAGGCGATCGCGGCGTCCAGCGCGCCCTGCGCGATACCCACAGCCTGCGCACCGATGGTCGGGCGGGTGTGGTCGAGGGTTTGTAGCGCCGTCTTGAAGCCGGTCCCCGGCTCGCCGACGATGCGATCACCCGGGATGCGACAGTTCTCGAAGTACAGCTCCGCGGTGGGCGATCCCTTGATGCCGAGCTTATGCTCCAGCGGGCCGACCACGAAGCCCTCGTCGTCCTTGTGTACCAGGAACGCCGAGATGCCGTTGGCGCCCTTCTCGGCGTCGGATACCGCCATGACGGTGTACCAGGAAGACTTGCCACCGTTGGTGATCCAGCACTTGGAGCCGTTGAGGACCCAGTCGTCGCCGTCGCGTTTGGCGCGAGTGCGCATGCTCGCGGCGTCGGAGCCCGCCTCCCGCTCGGACAGTGCGTAGGACGCCATTTCGCCGTTGACGATGTCCGCCAGCACCTTCTTCTTGAGCTCCTCGGAGCCGTTGAGGATCAGGCCCATGGTGCCGAGCTTGTTGACCGCTGGGATCAGCGAAGACGAACCGCAGACACGCGCGACCTCCTCGATGACGATGCAGGTGGCTACCGAGTCCGCACCCTGACCGCCGTACGCCTCCGGCACGTGCACCGCATTGAAGCCCGCGGCGGTCAGCGCGGCGACCGCCTCGTCGGGGAAGCGAGCGCTGCCGTCGACGTCCTTCGCGTGCGGAGCGATCTCTTTCTCCGCCAGCCCGCGGATAGCCGCACGCAGTTCGTCGTGGAAGTCCTCGAGTTGGAACAGTTTGAAATCGGGGTTTCCCGCCATGGGGCACGCTCCTGGTCGTCGGGTCGTGATCGCTGCGTTCGCCAGAACTGTCAGCACGTCGGCACTCAGTGCCAGATCGACTTCGAGTATACGCGCAACTATCGACGTCAAGTGCAGTTACACCATGGCACCGAGTGTCACCACGCTGGCGGCGTTCACAGACTACCCAGCCGCTGCGTCACAAGATCGGCGATCTGTCGCGGCGGCATGTCCCTCGGGAAAACCGCGACCACCAATTCATCCGCGCCGGACCCGCCGGCGGCGCCGCGCGGTATCGCGGCCAGCTCGACCCGCAGGTCCGCCGCCCCCGCATCGGATTCACCGCGCACCATCCGTCGCAACAAATAGTTGTGCGTCGCGGTCACCGTCGCGGTGAACTGCACCCGCGCCAAATCCGGCGCGTCGGGCAGCCGATCGCGCAGATAGTCGGTGAACAGCCGCTCGTAGCGGAACACCGTCACGATCTCGCGCTCCCGCAGCGCGGGCACCTGCCGCACCACCCGATACCGCCGCTGCGCGATCTCACGCAACTGCGTGAACCGCTCGAACACCTGCACCACCGCGGCGCACACGACCTCCCACGGATCCCCCCGCGCCTGCGTCAAGAACTCCGCGGCCAGCGCCAACTGGAACTCGTGATCGGCGAAGATCACATCCTCTTTCGACCGGAACTGCCGAAAGAACGTCCGCCGCGAAATCCCGGCAGCCTCGGCGATCTCATCGACACTCGTCGCTTCGTACCCCTGTTCGGCGAATAAGCGCAGCGCCTGATCCACCACGGTCAGCCGGAACCGCGCCGCGTCATCCGCATCGTGAGCCACGGGACTAGCCCAGCAGCTTGGCGCGCAGTGCGTTGTCCTTTTCCCGCACCATCTCCTCCAGACCGGCCTGGAACTTTTCCATGCGCGTGCGCAGGTCCGGGTCGGCGGCGGCGAGGATCCGGACCGCGAGGAGACCGGCGTTGCGGGCGCCACCGATGGAGACTGTCGCCACCGGGACGCCTGCGGGCATTTGCACAATGGACAGCAGCGAGTCCATGCCGTCGAGGTATTTGAGGGGAACGGGGACGCCGATGACCGGCAGGGCGGTGGCCGAGGCGACCATGCCGGGCAGATGTGCGGCGCCACCCGCGCCCGCGATGATCACCCGCAGGCCGCGGCCCGCGGCCTCGCGCGCGTAATCGAGCATGCGCTGCGGGGTCCGATGGGCGGAGACGACACCCACCTCGAAGCGAATCCCGAACTCCGCCAAGGCTTCCGCGGCGGCCTCCATGGTCGGCCAATCGGAATCGCTGCCCATGATCAAGCCTACTAACGGGTTACTCACCGTGGGGATCCCATCCGTCGGTCCATACCGCGCACGACATCCAATGTGCCGCACGCTCAGCCTTTTCCCGCACCACAGCGACATCGTCGCCGAGCACGTTGATATGCCCGATCTTGCGGTTCGGGCGTTCGCTCTTGCCGTATAGGTGCACCTTCGCGTCGGGAATTCTGGCGAAGAGGTGGTGTAGCCGCTCGTCCATCGACATGGCGGGCGCCTCGGCGGCGCCGAGAATATTCGCCATCACGGTGACCGGGACCAGCGGAGTGGTATCGCCGAGGGGATAGTCGAGCACGGCGCGCAGGTGCTGTTCGAACTGACCGGTGCGCGCGCCGTCCATGCCCCAGTGTCCGGAGTTGTGCGGGCGCATCGCCAGTTCGTTCACCAACAGGGTGCCGTCGTGGGTCTCGAACAGTTCCACGGCCATCGCACCGACGACGCCCAATCCATTCGCCAGGTTCAAAGCCATTGTTTCGGCCTGGGTGGCAAGATTCTCCGATAGTCCGGGCGCGGGCGCGATCACCACCGCGCACTGGCCGTTGCGCTGCACCGTCTCCACCACCGGCCAGGTCGCGGCCTGACCGTAGGGCGAGCGGGCCACCATCGCCGACAGTTCCCGCTGCAAATCCACCTTCGCCTCGGCGAGCAGTGCGACGCCGTGCGCGAGTTGATCGGTCACGATCTCCTCGGCCTCGGCCGCGGACTCCGGCATCCAGACGCCACGTCCGTCGTAGCCGCCCCGCACCGCCTTGAGCACGATCGGCCAGCCGTGCTCGGCACCGAATGCCACCGCGTCGGCCGGTGCCGTCACCTGGGTGAAGGCGGGCACCGGCAGTCCGAGCTCCGACAGCTTCGTGCGCATGGCGAGCTTGTCCTGCGCATAGATCAGCGCCTGCGGCGGCGGCTGCACGTTCACGCCCTCGGCGACCAGCGCCCGCAGGTGCTCGGTAGGCACGTGCTCGTGGTCGAAGGTCAGCGCATGCGATCCGACAGCCGCCTTGCGCAACGCGGTCAGGTCGCTGTGACTGCCGAGCACTACCTCGGGGCTGACCTGCGCGGCCGGATCGTCGGGGTTCTCGGCGAGCACCCGCAGCCGCTGACCGAGCGCGATAGCCGCCTGGTGCGTCATCCGCGCGAGTTGGCCACCACCGACCATGGTGACGGTTGGCATAACTGACGGATCGAAGGACCTCACGTCGTGCAATCTTGTCATGTCGGGTGGCAAACATTGGTACCGGTACACTCTGACCTTGTGTCATTCGTCGACGACGTGGTCAGCGTCCTGCCCCAGCCGATGCGGGAAATCGCATACCGGCACCATGAACTGATCAAATTCGCCATCGTCGGCGCGACCACGTTCATCATCGACAGCGGGATTTTCTACGGCCTGAAGTGGACGGTGCTGGACACGAAACCGGTTACGGCCAAGATCATTTCCGGCGTTATCGCCGTGATCGCGTCCTACATCCTCAACCGCGAATGGTCGTTCAAGAATCGCGGCGGCCGGGAGCGTCATCACGAGGCATTGCTGTTCTTCGTGGTCAGCGGTATCGGCGTGGTCCTCGCCTTCGTGCCGCTGTGGGTGTCGAGTTATGTCTTCGATCTGCGGCAGCCGAATGTGAGCTTCTCCGTCGAGAACATCGCCGACTTCGTCAGCGCGTTCATTATCGGCAATCTCCTGCAGATGGCATTCCGCTTCTGGTCGATGCGCCGCTGGGTGTTCCCGGACGAAATGACTCAGATCGTCGAGGAATTCGAGGATCTGATCGGTGAAGAGCGACTGGGACACACCTGAACCGAAACGTCACCGGCCGAACCGGATCTCAGCGCGGCTCCGGGACCTGCGCGCCATTTGACGGCCGCGACGACGCGCTCGATCCGAGGAACATCGCGAACAACGCGGGCCGGCGCCGTTGCAGTTCCAACCGGCCACCATCAGCCTCTATCAACGCCCTCGCCAAGGCCAAACCGACACCGGTCGATCCGCCGGCGGAGAAGCCTCGATCGAAGATGTGCGGGGCGAGCTCATCGCGCACGCCTTCGCCCTCGTCGGCGATCTCCACCACCACCAACGGCTGCCTGTCGCTCACGGTGCGCACGGTGCGAACCGAAACCGTGCAGGTGCCACCACCGTGCATGAGCGCATTGTCGACCAGCACCGCCGCCGCCTCACGCAGCCTCGAACCGGTGATCGGCGCGCGCAACGAGTCGTCACCAACCAGCCGAAGTATCCGCCCGGCCTCGGTGAACGGGTGCGTCCACTCGTCGACGACGCCGCGCAATTCCTCCATCACCGGTACCGGGTCGCGATCGGCGGCGTCCTCGTCCCGGGAGGCGCGGACCAGATCGTCGATCGCGTCGGTCAACCGGTCGACCTGCGCCATCGCCTCCTCGGCTTCGTGCACCACAGCCGGGTCGGAGTGGGTGGACAATTCGTCGAGCCGCAGCCGCACCGCGGTCAGCCTGCTGCGCAGTTGATGCGATACATCGGCGACGAGTGCGTGTTCGCGCTGTAAGCGGCCCGAGATTTCCACCGTCGCCGAATCGAGTACGTCCGAGACTCGATCCAATTCGGAGATGCCATGCCTGCGTGGGTCCGGCCGAAAATCGCCCATCGCGAGCCGCGCTGCCCTCGCGGCGACATCGCGCAGCGGATCGGCCACCCGGCGGGCGGTGATCATCGCCACCGAGACCGCGGCACCGAGCGAGGCGAGGACGGCGAAACCGACAACGCCGACAGCCTGCTGCTGCCGCAGATGCATCGGTCCCGAGGGCACCTCGAGACGTAAAGATCCCTCGGTACCCATCGACAGCGACTCCACCAACGGATCCCGCACCTGGTCCGCACCGATGTCGAGACGTGAGGCATTGTCACGCGGAGCCGGGTAGATGATGGTGAGCTTGCCGTCCTCGGGTATCAACGGCCGAAAGGATCGGGTATCGAGTTCACCGAGCACGATTCCATCGCTGTCTTCCTGGGAGATGATCTCCGACGCGATTCGCTCCAGCCTGCTCTCCAGATCTTTGCGGGTGATGTCTTCGACCCACAGCCAGGCGGTGTAGATGAGGGGCACGCCGAGCACCACCGTGGTGATGGTCAGCACGGCGAGGATGGAGCGCAGAATTCTGCGGCGCACGTCAGTCCGTGTTCAGCCGGAAGCCGACCCCGCGGACGGTGACGATGCGCCGCTCGGCCATCGGCCCCTCGTCCCCGATCTTGCGACGCAGCCACGACATATGCATGTCCAAGGTTTTGGAACCGCGCAATTCGGCGTCCCCCCACACCTCGCGCAGAATCGTCTCGCGCGCCACCACCTGCCCCGCACGATCGATCAGTACCTTCAGCAGTTCGTATTCCTTGTTGGCCAAACCGATTTCGACGCCGTTGACCAGCACCCGGCGGGCGGCGGGTTCGAGCCGGATACCGCCGACCTCTACGACGTCATCACCGATTCCGCTGCGCCGCAACAAGGCTCGCACCCGGGCCAGCAATTCCGCAAGCCGGAAGGGTTTGCCGACGTAATCGTCGGCGCCCGCATCGAGCCCGACCACGAAGTCCACCTCGTCGGTTCGCGCGGTCAGCATCAGCACGGCCAGGTCGGCACCACGCGCCCGCACCTGGCGGCACACTTCCAACCCGTCCATGCCCGGCAGTCCGAGATCGAGAATCAACAGATCGTGATTGCCCTCGAGCGCGCGGCGCAGCACGGCCGGTCCGATGCGCTCCACCGTCACCGAATACCCCTCCCGCCCCAGGGCTCGGGACAGCGGCGCGGCGATGGCCTCGTCGTCTTCGGCCAGTAGTACTGCGGTCATAGCCTCAGATTACGGATCCGGGCGCCCGCCACCTGGCAGGTCATCGGTAGCCGCCGCTGGGGGCGCCCGGACGACCGCGGTCGTCCCAGCGCGGATCGCCATTACCCTGCGATTGCTCGAACACCTGGCGATACAGCAGCGAATGAACCTGCTGGACCTGTGGGATGTCGTCGTATTCGAGAGGTTCATCCGAAGACGAACCGATGATCAGCGTGCCGGTACCGAGCAGGCGGTCGAACAGACCGTGGCGGAACTGCACACTCGAGATGCGACTCATCGGGATATCGATCCCGGTGTGGGTAACCACGCCCTGCCGGATGAGCACCCGACGGTCGGTCACGATGAAATGCGTCGACTTCCAACTGATAACCGGTGCGACACAACGCCATCCGAGGATGGCAAGCCAAACGACGAGGATCACCACAAGCAGAATCGACCGAGTGGTCTCCTCCGCGTTCCGCCAAGCGAGCCCCCCGAGGAAACCGGCGAGCGCGGTGGCGACGATGAGCGTGACAACCGGCCAGAACAGCATTTTCCAATGCGGATGACGATGGAGTATCAATTGCTCGTCCGGCGCGAGCACCTCCTCCGGATAACCCATGCCCGAACCCTACCGCGTGCGGACGCCGGATTCTGGACACCAGGGCACGGCGTGCTGCACAATCGTCACCTCGCGCAGACGTTTCGCGCACCTGATTTTCACCCGCATGCTGTTTCTGTCCGCTCGACGTAGCGACGAACGCTCTACCTGCGGAAATACCATGTCCTGCTAGACAAAATGTCGATTACGACCGTGGAGGCGTAAGTGACCAAGGATCTGACTCAGCTCGAAATCCTGACCGAACTCGAACCGGTGGCCGAACAGAATCTGAACAGGCACCTCTCGATGGTGAAAGACTGGCACCCACACGACTACGTCCCTTGGGACCAGGGCCGCAATTTCGCGGCGATGGGTGGTGCCGACTGGGCTCCGGAACAGTCGAGGCTGAACGAGGTCGCCAAGGCGGCGATGATCACCAACCTGCTCACCGAGGACAATCTGCCCTCCTACCACCGGGAGATCTCGGAGAACTTCTCTTCCAGTGGCGCCTGGGGCACCTGGGTCGGTCGCTGGACCGCCGAGGAGAACCGGCACGGCATCGTCATGCGCGACTACCTGGTGGTCACCCGCGGTGTCGACCCGGTCGCTCTCGAAGAGGCCAGGATGATCCACATGACCAGGGGCGCCCACTCACCCGACAACTGGGGCGGATTTCTGATCAATGTCGCGTACGTGACCTTTCAGGAGCTCGCTACCCGCGTCAGCCACCGCAATACCGGCCGGGTCTGCAACGACCCGGTCGCCGACCGCATGTTGCAGCGTGTCGCCGCCGACGAAAACCTGCACATGATCTTCTACCGGAATCTGTGCGCCGCCGGGCTCGACCTCGTCCCCGATCAGGCGATGGAGGCGATCACCATGATCCTGACCAACTTCGTGATGCCCGGTTACGGTATGCCGAACTTCCGCCGCAACGGCGCGATGATGGCCAAGTACGGTATCTACGATCTCCGCCAGCATCTCGAAGAAGTGGTGCAACCAGTACTGAAGAAGTGGAACATCTTCGAGCGCAACGACTTCGGGCCACGCGGTGAGGCCGCACGGGAGAATCTCGACACCTTCCTGGTGAAGTTGTCCGCTGACGTGCTGAAGTTCGAGGAACAGCGCGATCGCATGTTCGCGCGGGAAGCCGCGAAAGGAATCATCCAGCCGGTATGAGCCCGGCATCCGGACGAAAGCCGGGATCCAGCAAGGGATCCCGGCTTTCAGCTGTCGGCGCGCAGGTGCGTGACGTCGCCCGCCGACACCGCCTGATCACCGATCAGCAGACGTCCTGCGGAGTCGATGTCGGTGGCGGTGCCGGTCAGCGTCTGCCCGCCCGGCAACTCGGCGCGCACCCGCGCACCGATCGTGGCGCAACGATCGCGGTACGCGGCGATCAGGTCGGTGGTCGCCCAGTCCGCTGCACGCCATGCGGTGAACCGGCGGGCGAATTCGGTAAGCAGCGACCCGACCAGCACGGTGCGGTCGGTGACGGCGGCGCCCGACAGCGTCAGCGAAGTAGCGTGCGGCACAGGCAGTTCCGACTCGGTGAGGCTCACATTCAGGCCGACTCCGATCACGATGGCCGGTGCGGCACCGGACGCGGCGACCTCGGCCAGAATGCCCGCGACCTTGCGGCCATCGATCAGCACATCGTTGGGCCATTTGAGAACCGCGTCCACCGCTGCGGTGGCGCGCAGCGCGTCCACCACCGCGACGCCGGTGAGCAGCGGCAGCCACCCGAGCCGTGCCGGGTCGATACCGGGTAACCGCACGAGCAGCGACATCGAAATCTGCGCGCGCGGCGGGCTCACCCAGGTGCGGGCATGCCTGCCACGGCCGTGCACCTGGGTCTCCGAAAGCAGCACGCTGCGATCGATGTCCGGTTCACCGGCCCGTGCGACCAGATCGGCATTGGTGGACCCGGTCGACTCCACCACATCGATGTGGGAGAAGAACGACAGGCCGGGCGAGTCGATACCGCGCCGCAACTGCTCCACGTCCAACGGTGGTCTTTGCATGACCGCAGGCTACGCGGTGCGCACCGAAGGCCGTCGCGGCTATCGGGCGAGTTCGAAATCCCGATGTCGCGCCGGTGCGACTCCGCGGTTGTCCTCGCGGTCGGGATCATCCTCATCGGCCTCGGCCCGAACTTCCGCGTCGAGCACGGTCGGCCGCGTCGGCACCGACTGCCAGCTTGTCCAGGCCGCCGCGGCGGCCCGTTCGGCGACGGTTCTACCCCATGCCCACATTGCCCCGCTCCTCCCCTGAGCCGAAAACCGATACCCGAGGCTATCGGGCACAGGTGTCGCGCACCACCGATTTTCGCCCCGGCGAAACGGCGAATTCGCCTGTCGGCGAAGCCATACCGACGGTTGCGTTCGTTGCGGCATTCGACCAGGAATTTTCTTGTGTACGTCCATAGTGCGACGCGAATCTAGCTGCGGTTTTCTACTCACCGGTAGCGACCACTGGGTTCGTGCGTGGCACTGGCACTCGTTACACTCCGAGCCATGACGAGCGTCCAGCAGCAGCCCGTGCCGGAATCGGCGGGCGACCCCGATATCCACACCACCGCCGGGAAACTGGCTGACCTGCGGAATCGGCTGGAAGAAGCACAGCACCCAATGGGTGAGGCCGCAGTCGACAAGGTGCACGCCAAGGGCAAGATGACCGCCCGAGAACGCATCCTGGCACTGCTGGACGAGGGGTCCTTCGTCGAGCTCGACGCGCTCGCCCGCCATCGCAGCGTGAATTTCGGCCTGGACGGCAACCGGCCACTCGGCGACGGCGTGGTGACCGGATACGGCACCATCGACGGCCGCGACGTCTGCATCTTCAGCCAGGACGTCACCGTGTTCGGCGGCAGCCTCGGCGAGGTCTACGGCGAGAAGATCGTCAAGGTAATGGACCTGGCGCTCAAGACCGGCCGCCCGCTGGTCGGCATCAACGAGGGCGCGGGCGCGCGCATCCAGGAGGGCGTCGTCTCGCTCGGCCTCTACGGCGAGATCTTCCACCGCAATATCCAGGCATCCGGCGTGATCCCGCAGATCTCGCTGATCATGGGCCCGGCCGCGGGTGGCCACGTCTACTCCCCCGCGCTGACCGACTTCGTGGTGATGGTGGACGGCACCAGCCAGATGTTCGTTACCGGCCCGGACGTCATCAAGACGGTCACCGGCGAGGACGTCACCATGGAGGACCTCGGTGGCGCGCAGACACACATGACGAAATCCGGTGTGGCGCACTACGTCGCCTCCGGCGAGCAGGACGCCCTCGACTACGTCAAGGACCTGCTCGGCTATCTGCCGAGCAACAACCGCGCCGAAGCACCGCGCTTCCCGGCCACCGACCCGATCAACGGCGCCATCGAGGATTCCCTCACCGACGAGGACCTCGAGCTGGATACGATCATCCCGGACTCGCCGAACCAGCCCTACGACATGCACGAGGTCATCCGTCGTCTGCTTGACGACGACGAATTCCTCGAGGTGCAGGCCGAGCGCGCGATGAACATCATCTGCGGCTTCGGCCGCGTCGACGGCCGCAGCGTCGGCATCGTGGCCAACCAGCCCACCCAGTTCGCCGGCTGCCTGGATATCGACGCCTCGGAGAAGGCCGCGCGCTTCGTGCGCACCTGCGACGCGTTCAACGTTCCGATCATCACGCTGGTCGATGTGCCCGGCTTCCTGCCGGGCACCGGCCAGGAATACAACGGCATCATCCGGCGCGGCGCGAAGCTGCTCTACGCCTACGGCGAGGCCACTGTGGGCAAGATCACGATCATCACTCGTAAGGCCTATGGCGGCGCCTACGACGTCATGGGTTCCAAGCACATGGGTGCCGATGTGAACCTCGCCTGGCCCACCGCCCAGATCGCCGTAATGGGCGCTTCGGGGGCCGTCGGCTTCGTCTACCGCAAGCAGCTGCAAGAGGCGGCGAAGAACGGCGGCAACGTCGATGAGCTGCGGCTCGAGCTGCAGAACGAATACGAGGACACCTTGGTGAACCCCTACGTCGCCGCCGAGCGCGGCTACGTGGACGCGGTCATCCCGCCCTCGCACACGCGCGGCCAGATCGTCTCCGCGCTGCGTCTGCTCGAGCGCAAGATGGTGACGCTGCCGCCGAAAAAACACGGCAACATCCCGCTCTGAACGAGCGATAACCACCATGAGTCGCGCACACTGGATTGCGGTGACCGTAATCGGAATGGGTGCCGGAGGGTGATCACCGCACCGTTCGACACCGACTCAGGACACGCCCGATCGAGTTAGCCCGATCGAGTCAGAGAGAGGATCTGGCACTGTGACGACCGTGGCAGAAGAAGATGTGTTGACCGCCGCCGAACTGGATCTCACCGTTGACCCGATCGCAAAGGTCGACGTCGAGGTCGAGATAACCGTGGGCATGATCGCCCCGGCTGCCGACACGGGCGAAGCGCCATTCATCCAAGTGATCAAGGGAGCGCCGAGCGATGAGGACGTCGCGGCGTTGGTATGTGTACTGACGGCAGCCGCTAACAGTGGCGGCCAGACCGGTCCGGCCGGCCCGGCCGACGGCTGGGGTCGCCCGACCCTGATGCACCGCGGCACCTCGCCGTTCTCGCCGTACGCCTTCCCACAGCTGTCACACCTGCGCGACTGATAACCGTCGTGAGCCAGCCGACCACTGATACAACCCGTTTGGTTCTCGCGTCCGCGTCGCCCGCGCGACGCGAGGTACTCCGCTCGGCGGGTATCGACCCCGTCGTGCGAGTGTCGGATGTGGACGAGGACGCCGTCGCCGCGGCGCTGCCCGACGGCACACCCCCGCAGGGCGTGGTGGTCGAGCTGGCCAGAGCCAAGGCCCGTTCGGTGGCCGCCACCATTGCCGATCTCGCCACGGATTGTGTTGTGGTCGGCTGTGACTCCATGCTCCTGGTTGACGGCCGGTTACAGGGCAAGCCGCATACGCCAGAGGTCGCGCGAGTTCGTTGGGCCGAAATGGCCGGACGCAGTGCGGATCTGATCACCGGACATTGTGTACTGCGGGTGCGGGACGGGGTGGTCGCCGCTGAGGCGGTCGATTGCAGTTCCACCACAGTGCATTTCGCCAAACCCGAGCCAGAAGAACTGGACGCCTACATTGCGACCGGCGAGCCGCTACAGGTAGCGGGCGCATTCACCCTCGACGGCATGGGTGGTTGGTTCGTCGATCGCATCGAAGGTGATCCGTCCAGCGTTATCGGGATCGGGTTACCACTGCTGCGCCGACTGCTTGGCGATGTTGGGCTCGCTGTTGCGCAATTGTGGGGCCATTCGGCCGACTGACGACGCGATCATGGGCTCGTTTCCGGCCATCGCCGGGTCGGCCGCGCCCGCTTCCGCTCCTACGGGGACCACAGCCGGTTCGCGGCCGCCATCGGGTTCGCGGCGCATCTCCTGCTCGCGCCGCGTGGCGACCCTCTCCAGTCGAGCCACGCACAGTTCCGGCTCGACGAACGGATGCAGCCGGGCGTTTATGTCTCCGTGCGCACCCCCGCGATCGAGCACCTCTTTGATCAGCCCCAGATGCACGTTGCACACCACGTCGGAGTGGGTGCGCGCGAGGTCACGCAGCGGGCAACCTGTCATCCGGATAACGGCGCGCTCGCCGTTATCGATGGCCGCATCGCGTTCGGGCGCGAAACCGAGCTCCGAGAGCACCGTCATCGCTAGTTCTCTGGCGTCGTCCAGCGTTTCGATCCGGTGGTCACCGACATCGATTCCGGCCCCCCAGGACCGGCCCGCGGCGACGGCGGCATCGGAGCGCCTTCTCGAATCCGGACCGAGCTGGTCGGCGAGAACCTGCGCGAGCTCCTGATAGCCGACCGATCGCTGCACCGCGCTGTATCCGATGCGTGGACGACCACGGCCGCGCGGTGGCTGCTGGAATTGCCGTACCAGGGATTCCTTGGTCAGCACATCTAGATGGAATCGAACGGTAGTGACATGCTGCCCGGTGATTCTGGCCAGTTCCTGGGCATCGAGAGGCTCGGTTGCGCCACGTAGGATCGCGAGCAGTCGCCGCCGCGGCCAAGAATCGGACATAGCCTACCCCTCCTCCCGGGAGACTTTATCGGATGTAGGTGCGATTTATTCGCCCATTCAGCCGATTTGTGATCTGAAACGAAGTCACTATTGCCTCACACCTACCAGCGCTGTGAGACCCCAACCGCTGCACCCGCCGTCTACCACGCGTGAAGGACCCACATCGTGCCCGCTGTCCCGGACCCTCATCCCTCATTCAGTTCCTACGCACATCCTCACCGACTAGTAACCACAGAGTGGCTATCGGCAAACATCGGTACACCCGGACTCAAGGTCGTCGAGTCCAACGAGGACATCCTTCTCTATGACATCGGACATGTTCCGGGCGCCACCAAAATCGACTGGCGTGGCGATCTGAACGATCCCGTCACGCGTGACTATATCGACGGCGCGCGTTTTACCGACCTTATGCGGGCGAAAGGAATCGAACGCGACGACACCGTGGTGATCTACGGCGACCGGGGCAACGCGCAGGCCGCGCACACACTGTGGCTGTTCACCCTGTTCGGGCACGAGGACGTGCGATTGCTCGACGGCGGTCGCGACGCGTGGATCTCCGAGGAACGCGACACCACTTTCGACCTGCCATATTTCGTCGCCGGCGAGTACCCGGCCGTGCAGCGTGACGACACCGCCGCACGGGCGTTCCGCGATGACGTTTTCGACCACCTGGGCCGCCCGCTGATCGACGTGCGCGCACCTGAGGAGTACTCCGGCGAACTGACCCAGCCGCCGATCAATCCGGAGGACTCCGCGCTGCGCGGCGGGCACATTCCCACTGCCGTGAATATTCCGTGGACCGAGGCGTCCAATGCCGACGGCCGATTCCGTTCCCGCTCCGAACTGGACGAGGTCTACGGCGCGTTCGGCGGGCAGAACGACGTGGTGGTTTACAGCCGCGTCGGTGAACGCTCCAGCCATACCTGGTTCACGCTGACATTTCTGCTCGGACTCGACATGGTGCGCAACTACGACGGTTCGTGGACCGAATGGGGTAACTCCGTGCGGATGCCGATCGCCCGAGGATCCGAACCCGGCGAGGCGCCGGTCGCCGCCACGCGCCGAGGGCGCTGAGCCCGCCGCCCCGGCGCGGCTTACGCCACACGCCATAGTCTGTGTGATCCGCGACCTACTGTGGAGTAGGGCTATCCGAGTGCAGCGTCTGTTGGCAGACTGCCTACACTCGCCCGAGACGTAAGTTTGTCGACCACGGGGCGACCAAAAAGATTTCACACAGGAGGCTCAGTGCCCAGCCATGCCAGCGCACGGATATCGAAGGTACTCGTAGCTAACCGAGGCGAGATCGCCGTGCGCGTGATCCGGGCGGCCAAGGATGCCGGCATCGGCAGCGTCGCGGTGTACGCGGAACCCGATGCCGATGCCCCATTCGTGAAGCTCGCCGACGAGGCGTTCGCCCTAGGCGGCCAGACCTCGGCCGAGTCGTACCTCGTGTTCGACAAGATTCTCGATGCGGCAGCCAAATCCGGCGCCGACGCCATTCACCCCGGCTACGGATTCCTTTCCGAGAACGCCGACTTCGCCCAGGCTGTCATCGACGCCGGGCTGATCTGGATCGGCCCGTCGCCCCAGTCCATCCGCGACCTCGGCGACAAGGTCACCGCCCGCCACATCGCCGAGAAGGCGAAGGCTCCGATGGCCGCGGGCACCAAGGACCCGGTCAAGGACGCCGACGAGATCGTCGAGTTCGCCAAGAAGTACGGCGTACCGGTCGCGATCAAGGCGGCATTCGGTGGCGGCGGGCGCGGTATGAAGGTCGCGCATTCCATCGAGGAGATCCCTGAGCTGTTCGCGTCGGCCACCCGCGAGGCGGTCGCCGCCTTCGGTCGTGGTGAGTGCTTCGTCGAGCAGTACCTGGACAAGGCCCGCCACGTCGAGGCACAGGTCATCGCCGACCAGCACGGCAATGTGGTCGTCGCGGGCACCCGCGACTGCTCGCTGCAGCGTCGCTTCCAGAAACTTGTCGAGGAGGCACCCGCACCGTTCCTCACCGACGACCAGCGCGCCCGCATCCACGCCTCGGCCAAGGCCATCTGCAAGGAGGCCGGCTACTACGGCGCGGGCACCGTGGAGTACCTGGTGCAGGGCGACACCGTCTCGTTCCTCGAGGTGAACACCCGGCTGCAGGTCGAGCACCCGGTCACGGAGGAGACGGCGGGAATCGATCTGGTGCGTCAGCAGTTCCGCATCGCCGAGGGGCACGAGCTGGAGATCAAGGAAGATCCCACCCCGCGTGGTCACTCCTTCGAGTTCCGCATCAACGGTGAGGATGCCGGTCGGGGCTTCCTGCCCGCGCCGGGCCCGGTGTCGGTGTACAAGGAGCCTTGCGGCCCCGGTGTGCGCGTGGATTCCGGCGTGGTCGAGGGCAGCGTGATCGGCGGACAGTTCGACTCGATGCTGGCCAAGCTGATCGTCACCGGCGAGAACCGCACCCAGGCGCTGGAACGGGCGCGCCGCGCGCTGGCCGAGTTCCATGTCGACGGGCTGGCCACGGTCATCCCGTTCCACCGGGCGATCGTCGAGGATCCCGCGTTCATCGGTGACGGCGAAAAATTCGACGTCTACACCAAGTGGATCGAAACCGAGTGGGTCAACAGCGTCGAGCCGTACACCGCGGGCGCTGTCGCTGCCGATGAGGACGAGGACCTGCCCCGTCAGAAGGTTGTCGTCGAGGTCGGCGGCCGTCGCGTCGAGGTGTCGCTGCCGGGCAACTTCACCGTCGGCGCCGGCGCCGCGGGCAATGGCGCGGGCGTGATCCGCAAGAAGCCCAAGCCGCGCAAGCGCGGTGGCGCAGGTGCCGGTGCGGCGTCCGGTGACTCGGTCACCGCGCCCATGCAGGGCACCGTGGTCAAGGTCGCTGTCGAGGAGGGGCAGTCCGTCGAGGCGGGCGACCTGATCGTGGTGCTCGAGGCCATGAAGATGGAGAATCCGGTCAACGCGCACAAGGCGGGTGTGGTCACCGGCCTGGCCGTCGAGGCGGGCGCCGCGATCACCCAGGGCACGGTTCTCGCGGAGATCAAGTAAACACCTAGCGAAAACCGATTCGGAGCGGGCGGGCGACACCGACGTCACCGCCCGCTCTGTCGTATCGTCGTTCGGGTGACCAGTTCGCCCGTTGTACCGGCCGTCGCCGAGATCATTCGCGGCCGCCGTCAGTCGTCGAGCCGCGCCGACGGGCATCGGCTCGCCCTGGTTATCGAGGGTGGTGGCAGCCGCGGCGTGTATTCGAGCGGCATGGTGCAGGCTCTCGAAGAACTCGGCCTCGCATCGATTTTCGACGCCGTCTACGGCACCTCGGCAGGCGCGATCAACGGCGCCTGGCTGCTGTGTGGTCGCGCGGTGTCCGGCATGCGCTCCTGGACCGATCCGGCGATCATGCGCCGCACTATCGCCCCGGCGCGCATGCTGCGTGGTCGCCCCGCGTTCGACCTGCACTACCTCGTGCATCACGTGTACGACGGCATCGAGCCGATGAACTTCCCGGCAATCCTGGCCAACCCCACCACCTTTCACCCCATCGGCACCGACGTCCGCACCGGAGACCCGGTCGACCTGAACCGTCACATCGTCGATAAGCGCACCTTGATGATCGCCCTGCGCGCGTCGGCGGGCCTGCCCATTCTCGCCGGGCCGCCGGTACCGCTCGGCGACGCCGAGTACCTCGACGGTGGTCTCGCCGAAACCGTGCCGATTCGCACCGCGGTCCGTGGCGGTGCCACGCACGCACTCGTCCTGCGCACGCGCCGCACCGATGAGCGGCGTCCGCCCGCCTCCCGTCTGCACCAACTCGTCGGCGGCGGTTATCTGCGTATGCGGGCCCCCGGGGCGTACCGGGCCTGGCTGACGCGTCCGGACCAGCAATCCGTCGAGGACCACTGCGTCGCCGATCTCGGTGCCGCGGTGCTGCAGATCCATCCCCCGCTGGGCTCACCCGACATCGATAGCGCCGCCCGCGACACCGATCTGCTCACCAGGGCGCTCGAGATCGGCAGAGGCGCGGTACACGCCGCGCTATCGGATGTCGCACGCGTCGCATGACCGCGTGACTTCGATTGCCGCCATCGAGCGTCGGTCACCGGTTTCGCAACTCGAAATATGTTCGTGACCGTACTAATTCACCATGACGCGCACGCCGTTGGATATCGGGAAGTCGTGTAGCTCCAAATGGTCCGGCGCGGCGTCGGGAGCGATGTCGAAGACGAGCTGGGTCGTCACGGATTCGCCTGGGCGCAGGTCGAATGAGTAGCTGTCGCGCTGTTGGGTGTTCTGCCACATGGTCGCGGCGGGGTCGTGGTCGACCCGGCGGTTCTGGGTGTCGATGAGGCGCTGGCCGAATGGCAGGAACCGCTTCGGTCCGTCGGCGATGTTCCGCACCGTGATTGCGACAATCATGAATGTGCCACGGGCGGACTGGAATCCGATGCGGGGGAGGCCGGAATCGACGCCGGTGACGACGAATTCGAGCTTTCCGTCACGAACCGGAGTCCCCGCGGGCGCGACGATATCTGGTTCGTCCACGGGGACGGGGTTCTCCTCGGCTGTCGCTGCCGGCGGCGGACCGGCCGATCCGTCATCAGGGGCGCCGGACCGACTGCCCGAGGCCAGCAGCGCGACGCAACCCGCGGCGAGCACGAACGGGGTCAGGAATACCACCACGAGTGCCCCGATCACCTTGGTGAGCACGCCGCCGCGTCGTCGCGGTCCGCGACGAGATACCGCGGGTGCGGTCGGGGCGATCCATGGACGCCCGCGTAACGGCGACCGGCGCCTCGATGCCGCCGTGGCGCGTGGACGCTTCGCGTACGCAGGTCGTTGCGCCGGGGGCGGCGGACCCGGTCGCCGAGTCGGCGCGGCCCGCCAACCCTGCTGCGCGACAGCACCTCTGGCAGGCGTCGGCGAAAGCTGCGGTGGCGCGATCCGAGTCGCGACCAGCGTCGGGGTCGGGGTCGGCTCCGACATCACCTTGGTCGGCACATAAGACTTCGGTGGCTGCGATCCGGACGAACGCGACTGTTCGCCCGCCGAACCCGAACCGGACTCCCGCATAACCTTGGTCGGCATCCGAGGTTCCGCGCCAGACTCCGGCGCCACCTTCGTCGGCGTCAAAGGTTCCGGTGTGGACACGGCAGCGGCTCCCGGTGACTGTGCTTGCGGCGGCGCCGGTGTGGGTGACGGATTCGGTTGCGGGAGTAACTTTGTCGGTTTGTGGGGTGTCGGTGGCTGCTGGGCGTTCTGTTGCGACTGATTGGGCTCCCGCACCGTGGCAGGTAGCGCCCCGGGTGCAGCGGCCGTTGCCCACGGACCAACGGCCGAGGGCCGCGGCGGTTGCGGCGAGCCGACGGCGACCCGCGCGGCGGCGGCGAATTCTTCGGCGCTGCGATAGCGCTGGGCCTGGTCCTTGGCCATGCCGCCGGCAATGACCGCGTCCAATTCCGCGGGCACCGCCGGGTTCACCGAGGCCGCGCTCGGCGGTGTCGCCATCAGGTGATCGTGCATCTGACGGGGCGGGTCGGTGTCGCCGTAGGGGCGGCGGCCGGTCAGGCATTCGTAGAGGACGCAGGCCAGCGAGTAGATGTCGGAGCGGGCGTCGACGGTGCCGTTGAACCGTTCCGGCGCCATGTACGGCCAGCTACCGATCGCCATTCCGGTTGCGGTGACAGCGGTTTGTCCCAACCCCTTGGCGATTCCGAAGTCGATCAGGTAGGCGTGCCCACCGCTGCCGACCAGAATGTTCGACGGCTTGACGTCACGATGGATCAACCCGGCCCGGTGCGCGGCCTCCAGCCCGGAGGCGACCTGCCCGATGAAATCCACGGCCGCGTCCGGGTTCAATGTGCCGACCCGACTGAGCATTTCGGCCAGGTCGATGCCGGCGATGTATTCCATGGCGATGAAGAGGCGGCCGTCGTGTTCGCCGAAACCGTGAATACGCACGATATGGGGATTGCGCAGCTGCGAACCGATCCGCGCCTCCCGCTCGAACCGGCGCCGGTACTCGCCGTCGCCGGGCAGGTTCTCCGACAACACCTTCAGCGCGACCGTACGCCCGGTCGCGCTGTCGCGCGCGAGCCACACCTCCCCCATCCCACCGCGCCCGAGCATCCGGTCCAGCCGGTAGTTTCCGAACTGTTCCTCCCCCATCGCTGACCTCCCGGTAACCGCGGCGCTGCGGGTTGGGGCGACAACCCGGTCGATCCCGAATTGCCCGAACCTGCATCGACCCTAACCCCGCCGACCACACCCGACCAGTGTGACCTCCCCTACGTGAACGCTAGCCTGGCTGCTATGAGTGACGTGCCCGAGATCCGCGTCGGCACCGCTGAGCGTGAACAGGCAATGCGGCGACTGTCCGATCATTTCGCCGCCGGTAGGCTCAGCGTCGCCGAATTCGACGAGCGCAGTGCGATCGTCGCGGCCTCGATGACCCGCGGCGAGCTGGACACGGTGTTCGTGGATCTTCCCGAGCCCGACACGGTGGCCACCCCGCCGGCCAAACCCGACAGCGGGTTTCTCGCCGAGTGGCCGGAGCGGGTGATGGCGGTGATCCCGATCGTCGCGGTCATCCTGTTCTTCACCACCGGCAGCTGGCTGTGGTTCCTGGCGATTCCGCTGGCGGGCGCACTCCTATTCGGCAATCGGCACGAGCACGGACATGACAGGCGCAATCGCCGCCGGGACGAGGACTGATGGAACCGGTCGAGATCAACGCGGGGTCCTGGTACCTGCGCGCACTGCGCGCCGACGACCGTATCGATGACCGCCCGGCGCTGGCCGAGGGTGGCATCACCGACCCCGACTATGTCGCGCGTCGAACAGCACAGTGGGACAACGAAACCCACTATTCGTGGGCGGTGTGCGAACCGACGACCGCCGAACTGGTCGCCGAAATCGGCGTCACCCCCACCGAAGACGACACGGCCGAGGTCACCGGTTGGGCCCGGTCGGGTTTCGAACCGGCGTTGGCGTCCGGGCTGGACTCGGTCCGTCGATTCGTCGAGGGCGGGCTCGGGCTGCGGCCGAATTCGAACTGAGTCAGCCGAGGCCGGTCAGTACCCGATCCAGCGCGTCGAGAGCCGCGTCGAGTTCAGGCTCGGTGACGGTGAGCGGCGGCCGGAAGCGAATGCCGCGTTCACCGGTGCCGAGGATCAGCACGTGTTCGTCTTCGCGCAGCTTGGTCACGACTTGGTCGCGAAGCTGCGCCGAGGACATCGTGATCGCGCACATCAGGCCGCGTCCGCGCGGTTCGGTGATGCTGGGGTGCGCCGCGGCGAACTCTGTCAGCCGCTGTAGCAGATGCGCGCCGGGGGCAAGGGAGCGCTCGATCAGCTTGTCGCGTTCGAGCACCTCGAGTATCCGGCGGGAGCGCACCATATCGGTGAGGTTGCCGCCCCAGGTGGAATTGAGACGGGAGCTGACCACGAAGACATTGTCGGGTACCTCGTCGACGCGCCCGCCCGCCATCACGCCACACACCTGAGTCTTCTTCCCGAACGCGACGACATCTGGTTCGAGGCCGAGTTGCTGGTAGGCCCAGACGGTTCCGGTCATACCGACACCGGTCTGCACCTCGTCGAGCACGAACAACGCGTCGTTCTCGTGACACAGCCGCTGCATGGCCTGCAGGAACTGCGCTCGCAGGTGCCGGTCGCCGCCCTCGCCTTGGATCGGTTCGGCGATGAAACACGCTATGTCGTACGGGTTTTCGGCGAAGGCGCGCCGTGCCTGGTCCAAAGCGTGCGCCTCGGCGGCATCGATGTCGTGGTCGTCGCTCAGATAGGGCGCGTCGATGCGTGGCCAGTCGAACTTGGGGAAGCGGGCCACCTTGACCGGGTCGGTATTGGTCAACGACATGGTGTACCCGGTGCGACCGTGGAACGCACCGGTCAGGTGCAGCACCTTGGTGCCGAGTTCCGTTGGGCGGCCGTGGGATTGGTTGTGCCTGCTCTTCCAGTCGAACGCGACCTTGAGCGCGTTCTCCACCGCGAGGCCGCCACCGTCGATGAAGAACAGGTGCGGTAGCCGTGGATCGCCGAGCACGCGCGCGAAAGTGTCTACGAACCTGGCCATTTCGACGGAATAGATGTCGGAATTGCTCGGCTTGTTGAGCGCGGCGGTGGTCAATTCGGCGCGGAAGTCCGCGTTATCGGCGAGTGCGGGATGGTTCATGCCCAGTGCGTTCGACGCGAAAAAGCCGAACATGTCGAGGTAGGAGCTGCCGTCTCGTTCGTCGACGAGGCGGCAGCCACGCGATTTGCCGATGTCGAGCACCAAATCGAAGCCGTCGGCAAGGATGTGCGACGACAGGATCTCGCGTACCCGGCTCGCGGGGGTGATCGGTGCGGAGTCACCGTCCGTGCGGGTGTGGTCCAGTTCGAGGGTCACATCGGCCAGAGTACGTAAATATTTACGCAATCTCTACAACTGAACGTATTAATTACGGCGAATCGTTATCTGTCATAGAATGTCTGCAAGATGATGGTGCTTCGAGTCCTGACGTTCGCGGTCGCCCTGATCTCCTGCAGCAACTGCTCGAGATGCCGGGGCGATGCGACTCGAACCAACAGCATGTAGCTCTCGTCACCGGCCACCGAGTGGCACGCCTCGATGCCGGGGACATGCTGCAGCACGGCCGGAGCATCATCGGGTTGCGACGGGTCGAGAGGAGTGATCGCGACGAATGCCGACAGCAGCTGACCGAGCGCCTCGGGATCGACGTGCGCGGTATAGCCACGGATCACCCCGCGCGCCTCTAACCTGCGCACCCGCGATTGCACGGCGGAGACCGATAGGCTCGCCTTCTCTGCCAGGTTCGACAGGGTGGCCCGACCGTCGGCCATCAGTTCACGAATCAGCAGGCGATCGATGTCATCGAGTGCGGGTCTTGCCGGTGTATCCGCCATCTGCGAAGGCTAACCCAGCGGACCTGGCTCGTGGCAACGGCTTCTACTCGTTCACGCTCGCAACAGCACAGCATCGTGCACAGACCCGAAAGTCCTCAGCAGAGATATCCAACGACACACGGCGGAGCGACAACTGATGACACATACGCTCGATAACCCCCGCACCGAGGATCTATTCGCCCGCGCGGCAACGCTACTGGGCGAACTCGGCGCCGAGCTGCCCGCGACCGGCACACTGCCCGCCCGAACCCCCATCACCGGCGGAACGCTCACCACGCTGCACTCCCATTCCACCGACGAGGTCGACGCGGCGATCGACCGCGCCGCACAGGCATTCCACCGGTGGCGCACGGTGCCCGCGCCCGAACGCGCCGCCGTGGTGCGACGGCTGGCCGAATTGCTCACCGTGCACAAGGTTCGACTGGGCGAGCTGGTCACCCTGGAGGCGGGCAAGATCGGCGCCGAAGCCGTTGGCGAGGTGCAGGAGATGATCGACATCTGCGAGTTCGCCATCGGACTGTCGCGGCAGCTCTACGGCAAGACCATGCCCTCGGAGCGCCCCGGGCATCGACTGATGGAAACCTGGCACCCATTGGGAGTCATCGGAGTGATTTCGGCGTTCAACTTCCCAGTCGCGGTGTGGGCGTGGAATACCGCTGTCGCGTTGGTCTGCGGCGACACCGTTGTGTGGAAACCTTCGGAGACAACGCCATTGACGGCATTGGCCTGCCACACCCTGCTGCGGCGGGCCGCCGCCGATGTCGGCGCGGATCCAGAAGTGCACCAACTGATTCAAGGTGGGTCCGAGGTCGGCGCGCGGCTGGTCGACGACGAGCGAGTCGCACTACTCAGCGCTACCGGCTCGGTGCGCATGGGGCGCGCCGTCGCACCGAAGGTCGCCGCGCGATTCGGCCGCTGCCTACTGGAATTGGGCGGGAACAACGGCGCGATCGTTACCCCGTCGGCGGATATCGAACTCGCCGCTCGCGGAATCGTTTTCGCGGCCGCGGGCACCGCCGGTCAGCGGTGCACGACGCTGCGGCGGCTCATCGTGCATGACGATGCCGTCGGACAGCTGCTGCAACGGGTGGCCGGCGCCTATGAGCGACTGCGCGTCGGCAATCCGCTCGATGACAGCGTGCTGGTCGGCCCGCTCATCGATGGACGCGCCCACGACGGCATGCGCATCGCGCTGGAGCGGGCGATCGCCGACGGCGGCGAACTGGTATGCGGCGGCGAGCGAGTGGACGGATTCGGCGACGACGCCTACTACGTTCGCCCCGCCATCGTCCGGATGCCCGCGCAGACGGCGGTGGTTCGCGAGGAAACCTTCGCGCCGATTCTCTACGTACTCACCTATCAGGACTTCGATGCCGCGATAGAGCTGCATAATGCGGTGCCGCAAGGCCTTTCGTCCGCCATATTCACCGGTGACCAACGTGAGGCGGAACGATTCCTGGCCGCCGACGGATCCGACTGCGGTATCGCCAACGTCAATATCGGCACCTCCGGCGCCGAAATCGGCGGCGCGTTCGGCGGCGAGAAGCACACCGGCGGCGGGCGCGAATCCGGCTCCGATTCCTGGAAGGCATACATGCGCCGAGCCACCAACACCGTCAACTACTCCGATCAACTCCCACTTGCCCAAGGCATCGAATTCGGTTGATCGAGCCGTCTGACCTGGCGATTAGGTTGTTGACCCCCGACCTGCGTAAGGTTGTGTCTACCCAACGCGGGGTGGAGCAGCTCGGTAGCTCGCTGGGCTCATAACCCAGAGGTCGCAGGTTCAAATCCTGTCCCCGCTACAAATGAGGGCGGTACTGGCCGGTAGGTTCCAGTACCGCCCTCAATCTTTGTCGAGGTTTTTGGCAACGGATTTCCTGAATTTCTGCGAAACGCATCGCTATCAGGCGTTTTTCGATGGACGAGGCGGGACTGCGGCAATCGCTGGGGCCCCGGCCCAGCGATCACTCGACGTTGATGGTTCGAACCCGGCATACCGCCGAAACCGTCGCCCGGCCGCTGTCGACCCCCTGAACGCCATCCACTAACACCGCCCGTAACAGGGGCCACCGAGCAGCAGCTCCGCTTCGCCGAGGACCGCTTTGTTTCCCGCCTGGACCCGCAGTATCGCGAACTCCTGTCCATCGCGGGCGGCTGGGACCGGTGCGACTTCTGTACCGACCTGCTCGGAACCCGCGACCTGGGTATCGGGCCACGCTGGGATGAAGCCGTCGAAGGGCTGTACTGACTACGCCAGCAGCTACCGCCCGATCGCCGACCGCCTATGCCTGCACCTGCGCGACATCCCCAGGGCGCGGCTGTTCTTGCGGCGCCGTGACTTGCCGAATTTGCTCCACCATCGGTTGGTCGAGCAGATCCGCACGCCTCGGTTTCCTCGCCGGCGGTGACCGGTTCGGCCAGCCACCGGTAGTAGGGCTCGCGGGCGAGCTTCAGCACCCGGCACGTCACCACCACGGGGATCCCCTCGGCGGCAAGCCCTTTCACGAGCGGTAGAGCCTTTTCCCGGTATCTGAGCCTGCGACAGATACGCTGCGGCGCACCGCAGCACCTCGTTCTCCTGCTCCAGCAACCGGATCCGGCGGCGGGCATCGCACAACTCGGCGTACTCGCTGCGCATGGTTCCGGGCTTGTTCCCGTCGTCGATATCGGCTTGGCACATCCATTTCGACAACGTCATGGATGGACCCAGAAATCGGCCGCGATCTGGTCCAGAGTGGCCAACTCGGCCGTGATCGGCACCGTGCTCGACGGTGCCGCGCGGCACCCTCGCGAGGGTTACGCGTTCCAGACTCGCGCCGTCACCGTCGGATTCCGCGAGGCGGTGCGTGGGCGCGACGAACCCTACGGCGACTTCAAGCGCGCCCAGTTCGAGCGCTGAGAACGGGTATTCCGCGCCCGCGCCGAGCCGGGCTTCGCCTATCGGTTCGACACGGCCCCGCCGTGCACCCTGCGAACTTCGCCCCGGACGTGCGTGCTCCGCTCGCCGGGGCGATCCCTCACTCGTAGGCGACCTCCCAGCGCTTGATCCCGTTGAGCCAGCCCGAGCGCAGCCGCACCGGTTCCTCGACCTGACGCAGATTCGGCATGACGTCGGCGATCGCATTGAACATCAGGTCGATTTCCAGTCGGGCGAGGTTGGCGCCGACGCAGAAGTGCGTGCCGGTGCCGCCGAAACCGACATGGGGGTTCGGGTTTCGGAAGATGTCGAACGTGAACGGGTTGTCGAACGACTCCGGATCGAAGTTGGCCGCGCTGTAGAACATGCCGATGCGCTGGCCCTTCTTGATCAGCTGGCCACCGAGCTCGGTATCGGTCAACGCGGTTCGTTGGAAGGCTGTCACCGGCGTTGCCCAGCGGACGATCTCGTCAGGTGCGGTGCGCGGGCGGTGCTCCTTGTAGAGCTCCCACTGCTCGGGGTGATCGACGAACGCCTTCATGCCGTGGGTGATGGCATTGCGGGTGGTCTCGTTACCCGCAACCGCGAGCAGGATGACGAACCAGGCGAACTCATCCGACCCGAGCGCCTCGCCGTCGACATCCGCGTTCACCAACGTGGTGACGATGTCGTCCATCGGACACTTGCGCTTCTCCTCGGCCAGATTCCATGCGTAACCCATGACTTCGGCGGTGGCCATCTTGTGGTCGCCCTCGAAGTCGGGGTCGTCGTAGGAGATCATCTGGTTCGTCCAGTCGAAGATCTTCTTGCGATCCTCCTGGGGGACACCGATCAGCTCCGCGATGGCCTGCAGCGGCAGTTCGCAGGCGATCTGCTGGACGAAGTCACCCCGCCCCTCCTTCTTCGCCTCGTGCACGATCCGTTCGGCACGCTCGGTGAGTGCATCGCGCAGCGAGTTGACAGCTCGGGGAGTGAAGCCCTTGGACACGATCCGTCGGCTCTTGGTGTGCCTCGGCGGATCCATGTTGAGCATGAGCCCCCGAAGCATCTCCACCTCGTCACGGGCGATGTCTCCGTTGAAGCGAATGATGGCGGTGTTCTCCTCCGACGAGAACACCTCAGGAGTCTTGGACATCTCCTTGATGTGATCCATCTTGGTTACGACCCAGTATCCGCCGTCGTCGAAACCGCTGACTCCCTTCTCCTGCTCGCACCACCAGACCGGCGCAGCGCGACGCAGCTCGGCGAACTCTTCGACCGGCAGGCGTTCAGCCAGCACGGCGGGGTCGGTGAAGTCGAATCCTGCGGGAATGGACGGTGGGATCACAAGTACCTCCTTCGCGGCCTGCCTCGGTGCAGACCTCATCACACGATTAGAACACGTTCTAGTTTGATAGTACTGGGCCTTGACGCCTTGCGGCACGGATCAGGCGGTCGGCCCTGCGCTCAGGGAGGGTTCCGGCGACCGCTTCGAACTCGGTGAATCGACGCGCCACCGGCCAGTTCCGCCGCAACCCGGTCCGGATCGAGCTGGTCACCGCCCGGACTGGCCATGGGGACGCCGGGCGGATACGCGACGCACTCCCTTCCAGCTCGGCATGCGCCCTGGCCAGGTCCAGCGACGCCATGATCGGCCAGGAGGGCGACGAGGTGTGGTGCCGATAGATCGCCGCCGCAGTCGCTTCGACTGCCCGTTCGTTGCCTAGGACATGCACCATCGCGGCCTGGCGCATCGCATACATCGTCTTATGCGCTGAGTGGGTCACCCAGATCGCACCGATGAATTCGCCCTCATCGCGGAGCCGCGCACCGACCGACGTGGGTGACAACGCGCGAGTCAGTTGGTGGAAGTTGTGGATACCGGCCCACGCGTCGTCGAGCACGACGTTTGTTGTGGGGGAGACGTCGCCCACGGCGCGCAGTAGTCGCTCGGAACGCAATCTGAGTCCCGCATAGGTCGATGATCCGAGCACGACGGTGGCGTAGGGATGCCCGGCGATGTGTGCCTCGGCCAGCATGGTTATCGCTTCGTCCAGATCGGCCACGTCCGGACGATCCTCGACGGTGGGGCAATGGGAATCATTGGCGGCCATGCGTTTCGGGCGTGGTTGCGTCGTTATGCCATCGGCTACAGGAGTGTGTGTGCGGCGAGGCGGGCCAGGCAGGTGTCGACGACGTCGGCGGCCGAGTCGGGCCCCGCTTCGGCGGCCCACCGTTCGGTGCCCAGACGCACGGCCGTATTGGCCATGGCGGCGGCGAGAGCGACGTCCAAGTCGTTGAGGGAACGGCCGGTGCGGGCCGCGATGATGGGGACCCCGACTGGTCGTTTCTCGGCCGCCTGATCGCCGTTGTCCCGCAGGACAACCCGGAAGAGTTGGCAGGTCCCGAAAATGTCGCCGGTGTCATCGCCATGCTCGTCTCCGACGACGGCCGCTTCATCAGCGGTACCGAAATCCGCATCGACGGTGCCGCCCACACCTAACCACTCACCACTCGTCGCTGGACACCAGCGAATCCGGAACGTGGACAACTGACCCCGAGGAGCACTACTACGTGAACCCGCCTCTTGTTCCGGGCCCGTTTTTCATTGCCGAAACAGCGGCCCGAGAATCCCGGTAGCCCGCGCGCTCGTCAGATGCGTTGCCGCACAACGCTACCAATAAAATTGTGACGATCGACACACCGTTTGCCATTCCGCTGTCCGGTCGGATAATACTATTTGCGTTCGAATCATATTCGTAGACAACGATTCCCCTTCGGGGAGATTCGCCATGGGGGATCGTGGCTCGGGAGGGAAAACCAATTATGGTCCGTCGGACTGTCATGAATGCAGGTCGTAAGTTCGTCGTGGGAGCACTGCCGCTGGCTGTCGCGGCGACTTTCATGGGAGCGGGGGCGGCGTCCGCGGACGCTCAGGCCGCAGCGCAGCCGGTTGCCGTCGCACAGGCCGTCGCCGCGCCGGTTGCTCCTGCCGAGGCGGAGCCGGTCGCACCGGCTGCCGCCGAGCCCGAGTTCGTCGCCGCGTCGACTACCACACCGCAGGTGGCAGGGGAAATCGCCACCAACCCCAACGCGCAGTACCCGGACCCGGTTCTGAACGGCGCGGCGGCGGGCGGCGCCATCGGCGCGGTCGTCGGCGCAATCACCGGCCTGGCCGGGCTGATCGCTATTCCGATCACGGTGCCGCTCGGTGCGATCACCAGCGGCATCTTCGGTGCGGTTATCGGCGCCGTCGTGGGAACCATTGCGCCCGACGTCGTTCCGCAGGTCCTGCCCTGACGGTTGGCAGCATAGAAATGGCTCCGGGAGAATTCTCCCGGAGCCATTTTCATCGCACTCATTGATACCGATGACTATTCGGTGATCGAGCGAACCTGTTCCTCGGCCGGTGCGACTACGCCGTGAAGTGCAAGGTCCATTCACCGCGATAGTGCAGCCGCGTGACGCTGCCCGGCGGAATGTCGATCCGCCAGAACGATTTCGGCGGCGCGTCCAGTGTTACCAGCAGCGCCGCGCGTATTACCGCGGGATGGGTGACCGCGATGGTGGACATGCCCTCCGAGGCGATCTCTGCCATCCAGTACCGGGTCCTTTCGACCACGTCCACCACGGACTCGCCACCATGACCACGGAACTGCGGGTTGGTCAGCCAGGCGTATAACTCGTCCTGCGGCACCGACATCAACTCCCCGCCACGCCACGCCCCCGCGTCGAGATCGCGCAGCCGTGTGTCCTCGTCCCCGGGCAGTCCCATCAGAGCGGCGGTTTCCACCGCTCGGCGTTCGGGACCGGTGAGGACTCGGGCGGCGGTCAGCGGTCCGCACGCGGCGATAGCCCGGCGTCCCGCCTCGGTCAGCGACTCATCGACTGGAAATCGTGCCTTTCGCATCGCCTCGGTCATGCCGTGGCTGACCAGGTCGAGTCTTAGCACCTTTTGCACGGATGGAAGCGTACGGCGCGGCAGTGGCGGCCGTTATTCGAATGGTTTGTCGGTCCCCAGGTGCAAACTGATCCCATGGCCCAGTTCTCCCCCGCGACCCAGGAATGGTTCGACGGCGCCTTCCCGGCACCAACCACCGCCCAACTGGGTGCCTGGCGGGCCATTGCGGCGGGTGATCACACATTGGTCGTCGCGCCGACCGGTTCGGGCAAGACGCTGTCGGCGTTTCTGTGGGCGATCGATCAGCTGGCGAACCAGCCGAAACCCGAGACCGGGAAGCCGGGACACGGCGGTACCTCGGTGCTCTATATTTCGCCGCTCAAGGCGCTGGCGGTCGACGTCGAGCGGAATCTGCGGGCACCGCTGGTCGGCGTCACGCAGACCGCCAAACGTCTGGATCTCGATCCGCCGGAGATCACCGTTGGCGTGCGCTCGGGTGACACCAGTGCCGCGGACCGGCGTTCGATGCAGCGCACACCACCGGACATCCTGATCACCACACCGGAATCGCTGTTCCTCATCCTCACTTCGGCGGCTCGGGAAACGTTGCGTGGCGTGAAAACCGTGATCGTCGACGAGGTACACGCCATCGCGGGTGGGAAGCGCGGCGCGCATCTGGCGCTGTCGCTGGCCCGGTTGGATTTACTGACCGAGCGGCCCGCCCAACGGATCGGGCTTTCGGCGACGGTGCGCCCTCCCGAGGAGGTGGGTCGTTTTCTGGTCGGTAACGCGCCGATCAGCATTGTGTCCCCGCCCGCGCCGAAGACCTTCGACCTGTCGGTGCGGGTGCCGGTGCCGGATATGACCGAACCGGGCGACTCGGATCAACCCGGTTCGATATGGCCGCATGTCGACGAGGCGATCGTGGATCTGGTGCTCGAGCACCACTCGTCGATCGTGTTCGCGAACTCACGCCGGCTGGCCGAGCGTTTGACCGCACGGCTCAACGAGACGTATGCCGCACGGATCGGTGAGCCGGTCGACACCGAACACAAACCGCCCGCACAGTTGGGCCCCTCGACCGAGGTCATTCACGGTGCCGGGCCGCTGCTCGCGCGGGCACACCACGGTTCGGTGAGCAAGGAGCAGCGCGCACTCATCGAGGACGATCTCAAGAGCGGACGGCTGCGCTGTGTAGTGGCCACAAGCAGCCTGGAGCTCGGAATCGACATGGGCGCAGTCGATTTGGTGGTGCAGGTGGAGGCGCCGCCATCGGTGGCCAGCGGTCTGCAACGGATCGGGCGAGCCGGGCACCAGGTGGGTGAGATTTCACGCGGTGTGCTGTTCCCGAAGCATCGCACCGATGTCATCCATTGCGCGGTCGCCTCGCAGCGCATGACGAACGGCCAGATCGAGGCCATCCAGATCCCCGCGCATCCGCTGGACATTCTGGCGCAGCAGACGGTCGCCGCGTGCGCGCTGGAGTCCATCGACGTCGACGCGTGGTTCGAAACAGTGCGCGGCACCGGCAGTTACGCGTCGCTACCGCGATCGGCCTATGAGTCGGTGCTGGATTTGCTGTCGGGCCGTTACCCCTCCGACGAATTCGCCGAGCTGCGGCCACGTTTGGTATGGGACCGCGACGCCGGCACCCTCATCGGCAGGCCCGGTGCGCAGCGGCTGGCGGTGACCTCGGGCGGCGCCATCCCGGATCGCGGTATGTTCGCGGTGTACATGGTCGGTGAAAAAGCCTCGCGGGTAGGCGAACTCGATGAGGAGATGGTCTACGAGTCCCGAGTGGGCGATATCTTCGCCCTCGGCGCGACCAGCTGGCGAATCGAGGAGATCACCTTCGACCGGGTGCTGGTCTCACCCGCGTTCGGGCAGCCCGGCCGACTCCCGTTCTGGCACGGTGACGGGTTGGGTCGTCCGGCCGAACTCGGCGCGGCGCTGGGCGAATTCATCCGCGAAGCCGGACAGGAAACCACCGCGCCGATACGTGCGACCGGTCCGGAAACCGACGCGCCGCGCACTCGGGCAAAATCCCGAAAATCTACTGCACCAATGACTTCCGCGACGAACCCCGACGCGGCCGCCAATGGTGCGCCGACAGATGGCATCGCGAAGATCGCGCGGACGGCCGGACTGGATGACAACGCGACCACGAACCTGGTGGCGCTGCTCGATGAACAGCGCACCGCCACCGGGCAGTTGCCGACCGATCGCACGTTGATCGTGGAGCGCTTTCGCGATGAACTCGGCGACTGGCGGCTGGTGCTGCACTCGCCCTACGGCCAGCCGGTGCACGCGCCATGGGCGCTGGCGATCGGCGCCAGACTGCGCGAACGGTTCGGTGTCGATGCCGCGCCGACCTCCTCCGATGACGGCATCGTGGTGCGATTGCCCGATACCACCGACGACCCACCCGGCGCGGAGCTTTTCGTCTTCGAACCGGATGAGATCGACGAGATCGTTACTGAACAGGTCGGCGGTTCGGCCCTGTTCGCCTCCCGCTTCCGAGAGTGCGCCGCACGCGCGCTGTTGCTGCCGCGTCGCGACCCGGGCAAGCGAGCGCCGCTGTGGCAGCAGCGGCAACGCTCGGCACAGTTGCTGGACGTGGCGCGGAAGTTTCCGGACTTTCCGATTCTGCTGGAGACGGTGCGCGAATGTCTGCGCGATGTCTACGATCTGCCGTCGCTGCGTGACCTACTCGCACGGGTGGCCCGGCGTCAGTTGCGCCTGGTGGAGGTGGAGACCGCGACGCCGTCGCCGTTCGCAAACGCCCTGCTCTTCGATTACATCGGGCAGTTCATGTACGACGGAGACAGCCCGCTGGCCGAGCGTCGCGCCGCCGCACTGTCATTGGATTCCAGTCTGCTCGCCGAACTACTCGGGCGGGTGGAGCTGCGCGAGCTGTTGGACGCGGCGGTGCTCGAGCAGACCGAGCTGGAGCTACAGCGGCTGACCCCCGAGCGCCACGCTCGCGACGCCGAAGGTCTGGCCGACCTGTTGCGCCTGCTTGGACCGCTCACCGCCGACGAGGCGGGTCGGCGGTGTACGCGTCGAACCAGCCACGACGAGCCCGACCCCGAGCAGACAATCGACGGAAGTAAGCAAGTCGGCACCGATGTGTCGGCCGATACCCAATCGGCTGCCGAATGGTTCGCCTATCTGCTGAAATCCCGACGCGCACTGGAGGTTTCGTTCGCGGGACGCACCTGGTGGGTGGCGGTGGAAGACGCGTCACGGCTACGGGACGCGCTCGGCGTGCCACTGCCGATCGGTGTCCCCGCGGCCTTCATCGAGCCGGTCACCGACCCACTCGGGGATCTGGTCGGGCGATACGCCCGTACGCACGCGCCGTTCAGCACCGAGGCGGTCGCGGCCAGGTTCGGCCTCGGCACCGCCGTTGTCGCGACCGCACTGGATCGGTTGATCGCCGAAAAGCGGTTAGCCGAAGGCGAATTCACACCCGGCGCCAGGGGCTCCGAATGGTGCGACACCCAGGTTTTGCGTCGCCTGCGGCGGCGCTCGCTCGCGGCGGCACGCCATGAGGTCGAGCCGGTCGCCGTCGCCGCGTTCGGCCGCTTCCTGCCCGTGTGGCAGCATGTCGGCACCGGCGAGCTTCGCGGCGTCGACGGTGTCGCCACCGTCGTGGAACAGCTTGCGGGAGTGCCTATCCCCGCCTCGGCGTTGGAGTCACTGGTCCTGCCCGCCCGCGTGCGCGATTATGCCCCCGCCATGCTCGACGAGCTCATGGCCACCGGCGAAGTGGTCTGGTCCGGTCACGGCGCCATTACCGCGAAGGACGGCTGGATTGCCCTGCATCTTGCCGATCAGGCACCGTTCACGCTGGCACCGTCGGACGAGATCGAACTGTCCGAACCACATCTGCGCCTGCTCACCGCCCTCGGCGCCTCGATTCCGGCGTGGACACCCGAAGCAGACGACTCCCCCGCGCAACTTCGATCCAACGCCGCCAATATTGTTTCGTTGGAAGGTGATTCGACACCGGACGACGCGGCCGCACCACCGGCCGCTCCCAGCCACACCCCATACCGCCCGCCACCGGTATCGCAGGGTGGCGGCGCGTATTTCTTCCGTCAGCTCTCCGACGCGACCGGATTACTCGACGACGCGAAAGTCTCGTCCGCGCTGTGGGATCTGGTGTGGGCGGGTGTGGTCTCCGGCGATACCTTCGCGCCTGTCCGCGCCCTACTGTCCGGTACCGCGCGGACCGCAACCGCGCATCGCACCCCGCGACGCGCACCGCGAGGACGCGCCTATCTCCCGCGTCCGAGCATGCCGACCCGGTCCGGTCCGCCCGCAGTAACCGGCCGCTGGTCAGTGCTTCCGGATCGGGTATCGGACAACACCGTTCGGGCCCATGCCACCGCGGACGCGCTGTTGGAGCGGTATGGCGTGTTGACCCGTGGCTCGGTCCAAAACGAAGGCGTGCCCGGCGGATTCGCACTGATGTATCGCGTCCTCACCGAGTTCGAGGATCGTGGCCGGTGTCGTCGTGGATATTTCATCGATTCGCTGGGTGGCGCGCAGTTCTCCACCACCGATGTGGTCGATCGGCTGCGCTCCTTCGATTCCGATCGCTCCCCCGCCGTCGATGACCGAGCACGCACCGCCGCCGCGTTCGCACTCGCGGCCAGCGATCCCGCGAACCCATACGGAGCGGCATTGCCGTGGCCGAAGGGCTCGCTGGAGGGTGCTGGGCATCGCCCGGGGCGCAAGGCGGGCGCGATCGTCGTGCTGATCGACGGCGAACTGACCCTCTACCTGGAACGCGGCGGCAAGACACTGCTCACCTTCACCGAGGACCCGGATGCCCGTCGCGCGGCGGCCGTCGCATTGGCCGATCTGGTCCGCAACCGCCAGGTGGACTCGCTGGTAATCGACAAGGTCGATGGAGAGTCCGTGCACGGCAATACCTTTGCCGATTTTCTCGGCGCTGCGGGCTTCTCCGCCACCCCGCGTGGACTCCGGCTGCGGAGGCAACCGTGACCTCTCGCACCGCTGCGGATCTACAGTCACATCATGCCTGAAGGCGACACGGTGTTCCTGACGGCCAGCAGGCTACGGCTGGCCCTGGAAGGAAAGACGCTGACGCGCAGCGATTTCCGAGTGCCCCGCTACGCCACGGTGGATCTGGTCGGACAACGGATCGAGGGTGTCAGCAGCTACGGCAAACACCTGTTCATCCGAACACCGCAGGTCAGCGTGCACACCCATCTGAAAATGGAGGGTGAGTGGCGCACCTACTGCGCGGGTGAGCGATGGACGCGCCCTCGGGTGGCCGCACGCGTGGTACTCGCCACCGACGATACCGAGGCGGTGGGCTTTTCGCTCGGCACCGTGGCGGTGCTACGACGTGCGGACGAGCACATCGCGACCGAGCACCTCGGTCCCGATCTACTCGGCGCGAACTGGGACATCAGCGAGGTGATTCGGCGGCTGCTCGCCCATTCCGCGCAACCGATCGGGCTCGCGCTGCTCGATCAGCGAAACCTGGCAGGCATCGGCAATATCTATCGCAGCGAGATCTGCTTTCTGCGCCGCGTGCATCCGGCCACCTCGGTCGCCGAGGTCCCCGATCTACTCGCCTTGGTGCACGAATCGCATCGAGTGCTCACCAAGGCCGCCACCGAACCACCGTGGCGGCCCCTCGCCTACGGCCGCACCCGGCGACCGTGCCAACGCTGCGGTACGCCGATCGTGGCCGGCCTGCTCGGCGAAACGGCGTACGTCGACCGAATCACCCAGCGCGAACGCGGCATCTACTACTGCCCGCGGTGCCAACCACCCCCGGGGGGCTGAGCGCCCGACCTTGCGAATGTGCCATTTGCCTCTCAGTTGCTAATGATCGTCACCGAATCGACGACATCACTGTGACAGCCACGAACCGAGCGACGAGGGAAGGCATATGACGGCAGCAGCAGCAACGCGCTGGCAGCGCCGTTGCGCGATCGTCGCACGCCTGCTCATCGCCGCGCTGGCCATGACGGCGACCGCCGTGTTCGCCTATTTACTGCTGCAACAGCATTCGCCGACCGGTAGCCCGTCAACACCGAACACCCGCACTGTCACACCTCCGACAAGCCGGTTGTAGTGAATCGTCATATTCGAGGTGACCGCGCTGGAATGGCCCCGATGCGCGTCAGCCACCTCGACTGCGGCACCCTACGCCCCTCAGTGGCGGCCTGATCGATGGCGGCGCCGGTCCGCCGCGGCGGGTGCCGCCCGAATCTTCACGAAATTCTCATGGACGGATTGATTTCCTTCTTCTCGACGCGGAAAGTTCCGCGCCACATCGAGAGGAGTACCAATCATGAAGATCCAGTCCGCAATCGCCGCCGGAGTGTTCGCCATCGGCACGGTCGCCGCAGGCGTGGGCATCGCCGCCGCCGCACCCGCCCCGATGCTCACCGAATTCATCGGCAACTACGCCAGCTACGAGGCGTGCGCCGCCGACGGGAATTCGCCGAGAACCGGTGGCACGCAATGGGAATGCATCCAGGTCGCTGACGGCTGGGACCTGCACACCTACTGATCGGCCGCACGATCCGGGTGGCCGACGGGGGGTCGGCCACTCGGTCCTGGCGCTGCGGACTCTGCGGGCGGTGTTCTATCGTCGAAACCCGTGCGAGTACTGGTGATCGAAGACGATGAAGGGCTGGGCAATGAGGTCGCGGCGGGTCTGCGCGCGGCGGGATTCGCAGTCGACCTCGCGCACCGGCTCGCGGACGCGGATCTGAAGATCTCCGTCAATATCTACGATTGCCTGGTCGTCGACCGCGGCATGCCCGACGGCGACGGGCTACAGCTGGTGGCGGCGCATCGGGCCGGGGGCCAGCGGGTGCCGGTGTTGATGCTCACCGCGCGGGATGGTCTCGCCGACCGCATCGCGGGCTTCGAACACGGGGCCGACGACTACCTGGTGAAGCCATTCGCGTTGTCCGAGTTGGCCGCTCGCGTCCGCGCCCTGTGCCGTCGCCGGGAACATCCGGTGTCGGCACGAATCGTGCTCGGCGACATCGACATCGACCTGCCGCGGCGACGCGTCCAGCGCGGCGGCATCCTGCGATCACTCACACCCAAGGAATTCGCCGTCCTCGAATTGCTCTCCACCCGCGCAGGCCACGTGGTCTCACGCACCGAACTCATCGAATGCTGCTGGGATGAAATGGCCGAACCCGCATCGAATGTGGTCGACGCGGTGATCGCGCAGCTGCGCCGCAAGCTCGGCGGACCACCGGTGATCGAGACCGTTCGCGGCACCGGTTTCCTGATGGGAGCGGAACCGTTCGTACCGTGATCGCCACGGCGGACGCACGCCCGGCAGTGGCCCGGCTGCGCCGCACCCGCTGGCTGCTGACCGCTCTGATCACCGCGATCACCGCGCTGTGTCTGATCTTGCTCGGCCTGGTCGCGGCGACCATCGATGCCCGTTCGCGTGCGACCGCGGTCGACAACGCGCTCGACCGCGTGGTCGCCGGGGTGTACCGCGGTGTCGAGTACTACCCCGAGGACGGCGGCTTCGACGTTACCGAGATCCGCGACGACAATCTGGCCCGCGGCGAAACCGCGGTGATGGTGTTCGGTTCGGAAAGCGACGGCCAGTGGGTCCAGCTCTACAGCCATCTGCCCTCCTGGCTGCCCGGCGACGCGGGACTCACCGCCGTCACCGACGCGGCGAGCATCGCCGATGACACCGTCTATCGCGACGCGACCGACCGCGCCGGACGCCCGGTGCGGCTGGCTGCAATGTCGGTGTCCTGGGACGATCCGACCGTTCAGACGGTGATCATCGTCGGCACCAATCCCGGTGCGTTCGACCGTGATCGGGCGCTACTGCTGTGGGCGCTCGTCGTCGGCGGTTCGGCGCTCGTCGCGTTGTCCTCGGTCGCCGGGCATGTGCTGTCCGGCCGGAGCATGCGTCAGGCCGTGGCGCTGCTGGAGGAACAGGAGCGATTCCTCGGCGACGCGGCGCATGAGCTGCGCACGCCGCTGGCGACGCTGCGGCTGGTCACAGAAGCGCATCGGCGCGATCCGCATGAGCTCGAGCGCGCGTTGACCGATTCCCGGGCGTTGGGCAATCGGATGGAACGGCTCGTCGACGACCTGCTCGCCCGGGCGCGGATGCAGGCGGGCGTCACCACGATGGAGCGGGTGCAGCTGCTGCTCGATCAGCTCACCGAATCAGTGGTCGAGGAATTTCAGCGGGCCGACATCGTGGTGCGCACCAGTCCGACGGTGGTACAGGGTGATCCGAATCTGCTCGGCCTCGCCGTGCGCAACCTGATCGAGAACGCGATCACCCACGGCGCGGCGAACCGCGACGCGCCGATCGAGGTGCATGTGGCCGACGGCAGGGTCAGCGTCCGCGATCACGGCCCCGGGCTGAATCCTCAGCTGTCGAGCAGCCCGTTCCAGCGGGGCGTGACCGCAGGACGCGGCAGCGGCATCGGTCTCGCGCTGGTCGCGTGGATCGCGCAGTTGCATGGCGGCACCGCGACCATGGAACCGGCCGCGGGCGGCGGCGCCATCGTGCGCCTCATGCTGCCGCCCGGCTCACCCAACCGCTGATCCGCGCCGATACCTTTCAGGCGCTGGCGATCTGGACAAGATTGCCGCAGGTGTCGTCGAATACGGCGGTGGTCACCGCGCCGAGCACCTCGGTGTAGAACAGGCAAGTATCTACTTGCATGCCAATGCGACGGCCCCGCGTGGCGCTCACCTCTCCAGTGGAACCGGCTCCAGAATCTGCGGGCGAGGCTCGGGGGCGGAGATGCGCAGCGCATCGGCGGAGGCGTCGTCGGGCTGAGTCTGCGAGCGAATCTCGGCCGCGACGCGCGCCTGGTATGTGCTGATCTCCCAGTCGATTTCATCCTGATCCCAGCCGAGGACCGGCGCGACGAGCTGCGCCACCTGTTCGGCGCAGTCCGCGCCACGATGGGAGTACTCGATGGAGATCCGGGTGCGGCGGGCCAGGATGTCGTCCAGGTGCAGCGCGCCCTCGGCCGCCGCCGCGTACACCGCCTCCACCTGGAGGTAAGAGGGTGCATCGGTAATCGGTTGCAGCAGTTCGGGTTTGCCGTCAGCCAAGCCGAGCACCTCGTCGATGAGCGAGCCGTAGCGATCCAGCAGGTGCTTGATCCGGTAGGGATGCACGCCGTAAGCCTCGGCCAGTTGCACCGTCTGGTTGACCAACGCGAAATATCCGTCCGCGCCGAGCAGCGGCACCTTCTCGGTGATCGACGGCGACACCCGCGCCGGAATATCCTGCGCCGCTTCATCGACCGCGTCGTAGGCCATCACTCGATAGGTGGTGTACTTGCCGCCCGCGATGCCGACCAGTCCCGGCGCGACCCGAGCGACAGCGTGTTCGCGTGACAGCTTGGAGGTCGAATCGCTTTCTCCCGCAAGCAAAGGCCGCAGACCGGCGTAGACGCCATCGATATCGTCGTGGGTGAGTGGGGCGACCAGCACCTGATTCACCTGATCGAGCAGATAGTCGATATCGGCCTTGGTCGCGGCGGGATGCGCGAGATCCAGATTCCAGTCGGTGTCGGTGGTTCCGACAATCCAGTGCGCTCCCCATGGGATCACGAACAGCACCGAGGTCGCGGTGCGCAGGATGATCGCGGTATCGCTGACGATGCGGTCACGCGGCACCACGATGTGCACGCCCTTGGAGGCGCGGACATGGAAGCGGCCCCGCTGATGCGACAGCGCCTGCACCTCGTCGGTCCACACCCCCGCCGCGTTGATCACCACATGCGCGCGCACCTCGCCGGTGCGCCCGTCGTCGCTGTCACGTACCTTCACCCCGACCACCCGATCGGCCTCCCGCAGGAAGCCGACCACCTGGGTGGAGGTGCGGATCACCGCGCCGTAGTGGGCGGCGGTGCGAGCGACGGTCATGGTGTGCCGCGCGTCGTCGACGACGGTGTCGTAGTAGCTGACGCCGCCGATCAGCGAGTCACGACGTAAGCCCGGAGCCAGCCTGAGAGCACCTTGTCGGGACAGATGATGTTGGCCGGGAACGGATTTGGCGCCACCCATGGTGTCGTAGAGCACCAGCCCGGCCGCCACATAGGGGCGCTCCCAGCCACGCCTGGTCAGCGGATAGAGAAACCGCAGCGGTTTCACCAAATGCGGCGCCAGCGTGGACAGGGCGAGTTCACGCTCCCGCAACGCCTCCCGTACCAGGCCGAACTCCAACTGCTCGAGATATCGCAGCCCGCCATGGAACATCTTCGACGATCGACTGGAAGTCCCCGAGGCGAGATCGCGCGCCTCGACCAGTGCGACATTCAAGCCGCGGGTGGCCGCGTCGAGCGCGATCCCGGCACCGACCACGCCGCCACCGATGACGACCATGTCGAAATGGTCCTTGCCGAAACGCTCCCATGCCGCCCTGCGCTGCTCGGGGCCGAGGAACTGCGATTCCGGTTTCTTGGTCATGCTCGACTCCTCCAGCCGACGCCGGCGTCGGGTGTAGACGACGCAGTGATCTTGTCTTCACGGGTACGCGCTCGTGCTGCTCACCTACAGGCTAGGCGAGCCGGTACCGATCCCGAGCCGTGGCCCTGGTCGTTTCGCCGACCCTGCCCAACCGAAGCTACCCGCTGGTAACAAAAGTTAACACTAACCCAGCCGCGCGCTCCCCGCGATGTGATGCGCGGCGCGTCCAGCGTTTAGTAGCCTGCACGAATGCGTCGCTATGTGGCCGCCATTGATCAAGGCACGACCTCGAGTCGGTGCATCGTATTCGACCAGCGGGGCCGCGTCGCCGGGATCGCCCAGCGCGAACACGAACAGCTCTTCCCACGCCCGGGCTGGGTCGAGCACGATCCGGAAACCATCTGGCGCAACACCGAATTCGTGCTGGGCGAGGTACTGAAAACCAGCGGCGTCGCCGCGAGCGATATCGCCGCGGTCGGCATCACCAACCAGCGCGAGACGACGGTGGTGTGGGAACGTGCCACCGGCAAGCCGATTCACAATGCGATCGTCTGGCAGGACACCCGCACCGACCAGCTGTGCACGGAGCTGGGCGGCGACCTCGGCCCGGCCCGCTACCAGGACCGCACCGGCCTACCGCTGTCGACCTATTTCGCCGGGCCGAAGCTGCGCTGGATCCTCGATCACGTCGAGGGCGCCGCCGAGCGGGCCGCATCGGGCGAGCTGTGCTTCGGCACCATGGACAGCTGGGTGCTGTGGAAACTGACCGGTGAGCACATCACGGATGTCACCAACGCCTCACGCACCATGCTGATGGATCTGCGCACACTGCGATGGGACTCGCAGATCTGCGCGGAATTCGGGGTACCAGAGGTGATGTTGCCGGAGATTCGCAGTTCGTCGGAGGTGTACGCGCGGATCACGGCCGGTCCGCTCGCAGGCATTCCGGTGGCGGGCATCCTCGGTGATCAGCAGGCCGCCACCTTCGGGCAGGCGTGCCTGCTGCCCGGCGAGGCCAAGAATACCTACGGCACAGGCAATTTCATGCTCCTCAACACCGGAACCACGCCGATCCCGAGCAAGCACGGGCTGCTCACCACCGTGTGTTACCGGCTCGGTGCGCAGCAAGCCGTCTACGCGCTCGAAGGCTCCATCGCGGTCACCGGCTCGCTGGTGCAATGGTTTCGCGACAACCTCGGCATCATCTCCGACGCGGCGGAGATCGAACCGCTGGCCCGCAGCGTCGACGACAATGGCGGCGCCTACATCGTGCCCGCCTTTTCCGGCCTGTTCGCCCCGCGCTGGCGCCCGGACGCGCGTGGCGTGATCACCGGGCTCACTCGCTTCGTGAACAAGGGCCACCTGGCCCGAGCGGTATTGGAGTCCACCGCATTTCAGACCCGCGAGGTCGTCGACGCCATGCGTGCGGACGCCGAATCAGAGCAACTCGGTCTCGAACTGACCACCCTCAAGGTCGACGGCGGCATGGTCGGCAACGACCTGCTCATGCAATTCCAAGCCGATATCCTCGACGTTCCCGTGGTCCGCCCGGTGGTCAATGAAACCACCGCCCTCGGCGCGGCTTACGCGGCCGGACTCGCGGTCGGCTTCTGGGCCGGCACCGACGAGATCCGCGCCAACTGGGCCGTCGGCAAGACCTGGGAACCCGATATGCCCGCCGACGAGCGCAGCACCCTGCTGGCCGATTGGAACAAGGCCGTGGAACGCACCTACAACTGGGTGGAATAGGCCCGCGGGACCGGCGAAGCTACGTGGCCGCGCGGGCCAGACGCGCGATCGCCTCGTCCAGCGTTGCCGCGTCCGACGTGGTGAAACACATCCGCATCGCGTGGCCGTAATCGGTGTCGACCGCGAAAGCCGAACCCGGCACGAACGCGACACCGGCATCGAGGGCGCGCGGCAGCAACTGCTTGGTGTCGGTACCGTCGGTGAACTCCGCCCAGACGAACATGCCGCCGGCCGCATCGGAACAGCTCACCCGGTCACCGAAGCGGGTGCGCACGGCGTTCACCAACGACTTCGCGCGGTCGCCGTAGGTAGTGCGCACGGTGTCGGTATGGCCGGCTAGCCAGGACTCGTCGGAAAGCAGGTCGGTCGCGATCTGCTGGGTCAGCGCCGAACCGCACAGGTCCGCACCCTGTTTCAGCATTTCCACCGCACGGCAGACACGATCTGGCGCGACCATCCAGCCGACCCGCAGGCTCGGCGAGAGGATCTTCGACGCACTCGACAACCGAATCACGTTTCGCGAGTATGCCGCCACCGGCGCCGGCGCCGGACTGTCGAACCACAACTCGCCGTAGGGATCGTCCTCGATCACCCAAAAGCCGTGTGCGTCAGCGAGTTCCGCGATCTCACGGCGACGCCGTGAACTCATCGTCACACCGCCCGGGTTGTGAAAGTTGCTCACGGTGTGCACGAGCGCCGGACGCTCGCCACGCGCCAGCAGCTCGGTCAGCACGTCAAGACGCATACCCTCGGCATCGAGCGGCACCCCGACGATCCGCGCGCCCGCGGCCCGAAACACCTGCAGCGCACCCACATATGCCGGGTCCTCCACGATCACCAGCGCACCCGGATCCAGCAGCACCTCGGCCAGCAGCGAAAGCGCCTGCTGCGAACCGTGTGTCACGAACACCTCGTCGAGTTCGACGGCACGGCCGAGCCGCTGCGACTCCCGGCGCACCAGCACCTCGCGCAATGGGCCCCACCCCGGCGACTCGGTGTATTGCAGGCAGCCGTTACCGCTCAGCGCGGCCTCGGCGGCCTCGGCCAGGCGTGCGCGCGGCATCAGTTCGGCGTCCGGCAGGCCACCGGCCAGGCTGATGATCTCGGTGCGGCCGGTCAGTTTGAGCAGGTCACGAATCGCCGAGCTCCGCAGTCCGTCGAGTTTGGCCGCGAGCGGTGGAATGGTCGGCGACATGGAAACCTCCGAGGAAACGCCATGGGTACGCGAAATCCCACTGTCTCACAGTATGACCATAATATGAAATCAAAATCCCATATTATGGACACGCATGGCCGTATCCTGGCCTGAACTGGTCAAGTACGTTCCTTGATGGAAAACACCAACGTACTGCCGTCCCGGTTCGCCGTGGTCACGCTCTGCCGGTAGACAAGCCGTGAGCCATCGGGGCGGTTTTCGGTGAGATCCACCTCGAAGTGCTCGGGCCCGAGTTCGGTGATGCGCAGACAATGCGTGGTACCGGTCGGGATCTGGTCGTTGATCGCCTGCTGGATAACCTCGGCAGCCGACACATTTTCCGCGTCCGGGGCCACGAACTGCCTGGCCCGCTCCCCATTGCGCTCGACGTAGAACGCGTGCTGGAACCCCAGAATCGCACCCGGCCCGGTAGCGGTGTCGCCCACACCATTGCCCACGGTGATCTTGCCGTCGTGGCCGGCCGGGCAGCTCAGTTCGGGAGTGGTCGTGGTCAAAGGCACCGGCGGCGGTGCGGCTTTGTCCGAGCCACTACCGCCGCCTCGATTCACCGCGACGATCGACACGACGAGCGCGACAACGACCACAACCGCGCCAACGCCGCCGAGCACAATCCACCGGCCGCGCGTAGCGCTCTGGCGTGCTGGAGCCGAATCCGGCGTCGGGATCGCCTTGCTCGGTGCGAGACGCTTCGCGATCGGATCATCCGCCCACGACAGGCTCTCCGATTCGGACCGAGGCGACGGTTCCGGGGGCGTCGGCACGCCCCCCGAATCGGTCGGACGATTCCACCACTCATCGCGCTGGCCGGTCTGCGGTGCGACCGGATGCCGAACAGTGAGATCGTCATCGGAATCGACCGGAAGTTGCGGATGCCGGACAGTCGGGGCGGGTGGTGGCGGCCCATCGGGAAACACTGTCGTTTCGGGGGCGCGATACTGCGCGGGTGGTGGCGCCGTCGGTGGTTCGTCCGCGGGACGCCAGGCCAACTCCGGATGGTCGGTAGCGGGCTCGGGCACCTGCCACGGTTGTTGTCGCCCGGCAGTCGGTGGACCGAAGTCATCCATCGGTGGACCGAAATCACCCACCGGCGGACCGAAATCACCCACTGGTGGACCGAAATCACCCACCGGCGGACCGAACTGCGACCCGGATTGATCGGATTCGTTGTCCCTGCCATCGCCCTCGGAGCCCACACCAAATCCTTTCCCCAGGACACACGTGTGGGGTGGCCGCGAACGACCACCCCACCCGTCGAATCACCTCGTGTCAGTACTGGAGCGAACCGCCCCACTGGGTGGTGACACCAGCCACGTTGGCTGTCTGCGCCAGTTCGCCCGGCAGCGGAAGTTTAACTTGCGCCGCGGCATCGAGGGCAGCTTGTCCACCCGGCTGCGCCGCAATCCAATGCTCGACGGCCGCCTTCGCCAGGTTCGCCTGGGTGGTGTCAAAGACCACGTCGGTCTTGTTGTCCGGCAGCCCCTCACCACCGGTGTAGCTGGTGAGCTTGACGCTATTGGCGCCGACGTACTCGACCGACACACCGGCCTCACCGGCACCGGTCGGGGTCCGATACCCGATGGTGCCGACGTAACCCGCCGCATTGTTGAAGTGGTGGGTGTTGGCGACATAGCCGGGGATCAGGGTGCCGCCGTCGATGTTCGCACCGACCTCCTGGTGCGGACCCTCCATCTCGACGACCGGCGCGGCGGGCGCGGCCTGCAAGCGCGGGGCTTCCCACCGCGGCTGCTGAACCAGCGTGTCCGCTTCCGGCTGTGCGCCTTGGGCATTCGAGTTCTCGCCCGGGGTTCCGGGAGCGACCTGGGCATCCGGCTGAGCAGGCTTCGGGGTGGCACCGGGCACCGGCGGATCCGGAACGACGGCAGGCTGCACGGTGCCGGGCTGCTGGCCCGGAACCGGAAGCGGCGCAACGCGCGGCGTGGTCACACCGGGCTGCGTCGGCGAGGCGAGCTTCGGGTCCTTCAGCGGATTCGGCATCACCTGATTCGGATCCGGGGTCGTGACACCCGGCTGACTCGGTGTCGGCTTACCCGACTCAGGTTTGGTCGACTCAGGCTTGGTCGACTCAGGTTTGGTCGACTCCGGGGTGTCCGACTCAGGGGTGTCCGATTCCGGCTTTTCCGATTCCGGTTTGGTGGTCTCCGGCTGCCCCTGATCCTCGGGCGCATCGGTGGCACCCGGCTGGCTGGGCGCCGGGGTCGGGGTCGCAGGTGTGGTCGGCTGATCCGGAACTGCCCCCGCCGGCGCCGCGAAGAGAGTGGCCACAGCGGCCGCAGTGGCCAGCGGCAACGATGTGCTCGCCATCGCTCGCTGCGCCCGACTCGGCTTACGATGTTTCACTTTTCGCAATCCCTTCCCGGGTGTGACCGAACGGCCGCACACAGTTGTCCCTGGTGAGACGCTTGGCCGCCGAACGGCCCATGGGGCCTTCGCCGTTCGATGTTTGGAAAGGAACAATCCCCCCACACAACACGCGATCGCCCGCCGATCGCATCTCTGCGGGAAGTGAACCACAAGTCGCGCAGTCAGGCAACGTGACGAAATATGCCCAACGACAAGAACACTCGAAGCGGCCGTGAGCGCCGGCGCGTCGACCCGCGATCAGTCCAGATCGTCGTGCCGCATGAGCAGACGCGCGGCCTCGGTGACCGAACCCGTCAACGACGGATACACCGAGAAGGTCTGAGCAAGGTCGTTCACTGTCAGATTGTTCTGCACCGCGAGGGCAATCGGCAGAATGAGCTCCGAGGCGATCGGCGCCACCACCACGCCACCGATGACCACACCGGTCGCCGGGCGGCAGAAGATCTTGACGAAACCCCGTCGCAGGCCCGACATCTTGGCGCGCGGGTTGGTATTGAGCGGCAGCATTACCGTTCGGGCGGGTACTTCACCGTCATCGATCGCCGTCTGGCTGACACCGACGGTCGCGATCTCCGGGCGAGTGAAGACCGCCGACGCGACCGTCTTCAACCGGATCGGGCTCACGCCCTCACCCAGCGCGTGATACATCGCGATACGGCCCTGCATTGCCGCCACCGAAGCCAACGGCAGCAGACCGGTGCAGTCGCCGGCGGCATAAATACCCGGCACCGCAGTCCGCGACACTCGATCCACCCGCAGATAGCCGCCGCGATCGACTTCGATACCGACCCGATCCAGGCCGAGACCATCGGTGTTGGGCGTCGAGCCGACGGTCATCAGAGCATGACTGCCCGTAACGGTCCTGCCATCCGACAGCTTGACCACAATGCCATCGGCGGTGCGCTCCACCGCATCGGCACGCGCGTGCTTGACCAATTCGACGCCACGCTCGGCCAGCGCGTCCTCGAGTACCAAGGCGGCGTCCGCGTCCTCGCCCGGCAACACTCGGTCGCGACTGGACACCAGCTTCACCCGCACACCCATCTCGGTGTACGCCGACACGAATTCCGCACCCGTGACACCCGATCCGACCACCACCAGCGTCTCCGGCAACTCCCCCAAGTCATAGAGCTGACGCCAGTTCAGGATCCGTTCGCCGTCCGGCTCGGCTCCCGGCAACACGCGCGGGCTCGCACCCGTGGCGATCAGCACAACCTCGGCCTCTAGGAGTTCCTCGGTACCGTCGGCCAAACGCGCCCGCACCCGGTGCGCGGCAAGCCCCGTCCCGGGATCGTCGAGTTGCGCGCGCCCCTGCAATACCGTCACACCGACGGTCTGCAACTTGGATCGAATATCGGAGGACTGCGCCAGCGCGAGCGCCTTCACTCGCGCGTTAACCTCGGGCAACTGGATCGTCGCCTGACTCGGATCGAGGGTGATCCCCAGGTCACGAGCGCGACGCAGGTCCGTGCGCACGCCGGTGGAGGCGATGAAGGTCTTCGACGGCACGCAATCCCACAGGACGCACGCCCCACCGATGCCATCGCAATCGATCAAGGTGACCGAGGCTCCATGCTGGGCCGCGACCAACGCCGCTTCGTAGCCGGCCGGACCGCCGCCGATGATCGCTATGCGGGCCATGGATACCTCCGCTCGAGCCTTTCGACCGGGATCTCCGGTACCGGGAACCAACGTTAGCTGGCGAACACACGGTCATCTCGCGGGGATAGAGACGGATACGGCGAAGGTTATTGGATACCCTTTGCAGGTGCCGATCTACGCCGCCTACGGGTCGAACATGGACTCGTCCCAGATGCTCGATCGCTGTCCGCACTCTCCCATGTCCGGGACGGGCTGGTTAGAGGGCTGGCGACTCACCTTCAGTGGCGACGACATCGGCTGGGAGGGGCCGCTTGCCACCGTCGTCGAGGAACCCGGCTCGCGGGTCTTCGTCGTCCTCTACGACGTCTCCACCGAAGACGAGCAGCGCCTCGACCGGTGGGAGGGCTCCGACTTCGGTATCCACCGCAAGGTCAGGCTCAGGGTCAACCCGAGCCCGGACAGCGGCGCGAAACCGATCCTCGCCTGGCTCTACGTCCTCGACGCCTACGAAGGCGGGCTGCCATCGGCGCGCTACATCGGTGTGATCGCCGACGCCGCCGAGAAGGCGGGCGCCCCCGAGGAATACGTCCACGCCCTCCGCACCCGTAACAGCCGCAATGTCGGGCCAGGGAATTTCTCCGCCTGATCCGCCCGCGACGCCTATCGGCCCGCTTGCAGGACGATGTTGCTCAGGACTCGAACGCCGACAGCCAGGGCTCGCTCGTCGAGGTCGAATGTCGGCTGATGTATATCGAGTTGTTCGCCGACGCCCGACCAGACGCCGAGCCGGGCCATAGCGCCGGGGATTTCCTCCAGGTACCAGGAGAAGTCCTCGCCGCCTCCGGATTGGAGGGTGTCCGCGAGGGCGTCTGGTCCGGTGGTGCGGATGGCGTCTTCGAACATCCGGGTCGATTGCTCATCGTTGACTACCGGCGGCACTCCGCGTTTGTAGTTCAACTGGTAGCGCACGCCGGTGGGGGCGAGCAGGCCGTCCACGATCTCCCGGACCATCGGCTCCAATAGTGACCAGGTCGCGTGATCGCCGGTGCGGACGGTGCCGGTGAGCATGCCGGTCTGCGGAATCGCGTTGGGCGCCTTGCCCGCGCTGACCGCGCCCCACACCATCACGGTGCTGGTGCGCGGATCGATGCGACGGCTGAGCAGCCCGGGCAGCCCGGTGATGACGGTACCGATGGCGTAGACCAGGTCGCTGGTCAGATGCGGTCGTGAGGTGTGTCCACCGGGGGAATCGAGTACCAACTCGACGGTGTCGGCGGCCGAGGTGATCGCCCCGACGCGCACACCGACCCGCCCGACTTCCAGCCGAGGATCGCAGTGCAGCGCGAAGATCCGCTCCACACCCTCCATGGCGCCGGTGGCCACCACGTCGATGGCACCGCCGGGCATAACCTCTTCGGCGGGCTGGAACACCAGTCGCACCCCTACCGGCAGATCAACGTCGGCCAGTGCCAGCGCGGTGCCGAGCAGCATCGCCGTGTGCGCGTCGTGCCCGCAGGCATGCGAGACGCCGGGCACGGTCGAGGCGAAGCTGAGTCCGGTGAACTCCTGTAACGGGAGCGCGTCCATATCGGCGCGCAATCCGATCCGTGGCCCGTCCGGCCCGATGTCACAGATCAATCCGGTACCTCCGGGCAGCGGCTCCCACGACAATCCGGCCTTGGTCAGCCAGGACGAGACGAATTCGGTGGTGGCGAACTCGGTGCGGGAAAGCTCTGGGTTGGCGTGAATATGCCTGCGCCACTGGACGAGATCGACCGTGTGCTCGGCCAGCCACCCCTCGACCGCTTCCTGCCCGGCGCGAACGGTGCCCGTCAACGCGACGAGTCCCTCCGTGGTCACGCCCACACCTGCTTCCGAGCCCGCCGCCGAACGGCCGGTACTGCTCACCGAATGTCCTCCTGTCGTTGAACGAGCCGTTGCAACAACCTGTCTCTATGCACTTCATCGCGGGCGACGGCTATCGCGGTACGCGCGAGCGCTATCGCACCGTCGACAACCGCGCGATCCGCCGAAGCGTTGATACTCGCCGCAGCGAAGCCGGGCTGATGTGTCACCGCCCCATCGGCGTCTATACCGATGACCGGATGGATGCCCGGGATGACGTTGGTGACATTTCCCATATCCGTGCTTCCGAGCGGCTGCTGCGCCTCGAGTTCCGGTGCGATCGGCACCCGGCCCAGGTCGATGATCTGCTCGCGATAGGCAAACAGTAGTCCCGGATCGGGGGTCAGCTCGGTATATGTCGGCGCAACCGTCCTCACCTGGTGAGTACAGCCGGTCGCGAGGGCACCCGCCTCGAAACAAGCCGACGCTCGTCGCATCAGATCGTCGAGAGACTCGGAATCGACTGCGCGTAGGTAATACAGCAGTTCCGCACGTCCGGGCACAATGTTGGGGGCTATGCCACCGTCGCTGACTATACCGTGCAGTTGCTGTCCGGGGCGGAGATGCTGTCGCAGCAATCCCAGAGCTACCTGCGCGATCGTTACCGCGTCACCGGCGTTGCGACCCAGTTCCGGCGCGGCGCTCGCATGCGCCTCGCGCCCGTGGAACACCACTGCCAGATCCGCCAGTGCCAGCGAGCGCGCGTCGACGATGTCGATCGGACCGGGATGCACCATCATCGCCATCGCGACATCGTCGAAGACACCGCGCTCGAGCATCAGCACTTTGCCGCCACCGCTCTCCTCGGCCGGCGTGCCGAATACGACAACCCTGATGCCGAGTGCGTCGGCCACCTCGGCGAGGCCGAGCGCGGCACCGACGGCCGAGGCGGCGATGATGTTGTGCCCGCAGGCATGTCCGATCTCCGGGAGCGCATCGTATTCCGCGCAGATGCCGACGGTGAGCTCGCCGCTGCCATAGCAGGCGCGAAACGCGGTGGGCAGCTCGGCGACGCCGAGCTCGATCTCGAAGCCCCGCTCGGCCAGCGGCGCGACGGTTTTGGCGACGCTGCGGGTCTCCTCGAAAGCCAGTTCCGGTTCGGCGTGAATCGCGTGCGACAGGCCGATCAGATCGACGGCCGCGGACTTGATCGCCGCGTCCGCCACGGCGTCAAGGGGCCTTGTCGCAGCCCGTTCGTCGCTGCGCGAATCATGGTGCCCGCTACGCGGTGGTGGCATGGCACACAGTGTTACACGCGAGGATCTCGCGGGTTATCCGGCCGCGAACGCCAGATTCTCCGGTGTGGTCACAACCGCGAGACCCGCCAGCGCCTTGGCGTGCAGGGCACGCTTGATCACCGGCAGATTCGGCTTGCGGTTGCCCGCCAGTGCCCCTGCCCGCTCGACGGCGGCGCCGAGCAATGCCTCGGCATCGGCCTTGTCGTCGACGATGCCTGCCGCGATCGCCTGGTCGGCCGGGTAGCGGTGCCCGGTTGTCATGGCCTGCAACGCGACCTGATTGGACAGTCGTTCGGTCAGCAGGGCGTTCATACCCACCGTGAACGGCATGCCCAAATGCACCTCGGGCAGGCAATAGAAGCCGCGATCGGCGCGCATCAGCCGGAAGTCGTGCGAGGTGGCGAGCATGGCACCCGCGCCGAAGGCATGGCCATTGAGCGCGGCCACCGTCGGCAGCGGAAAGGCGAGCAGCCTGGTGAAGAGGGAATGCACCCGGTCCAGGTAGCCGTGCATCTGGTCCACGTTGCTGAACAGCCAGTCGGTATCGAGGCCGTTGCTGTAGAACTTCCCGGTCGCGACCGTAACCAGGGCCGCGGGCCCCTCGGATGCCTCGACCTCGTCGAGCACCCCGTGGAGTTCGTCGATCCAATCCGGGTGGAAGCGGTTCTCGCTGTCGGTCTGCCCCTCGTTCCCGAGGTAGACGACGAACACATCCCCATCACGTTCCAGATACGGCATGCGTGCAGCGTAACGGGTACGCGAGCCAAAGCCTACTGGCGGGTAGCAAACGCCCTACGCGCCCACTCGCCGCATGCGACGCAAATCAAATACCATGTGCTGATGCTTGCCGAAGAGGCCGCCGAGGCGATCGCCGAACGTACGGGAGTGCAGCGTCATCGAGTTGCGGTGGTGCTCGGGTCGGGCTGGCAGGAGGCGGCCGCGGAGATCGGGACACCGACCGCGTCGGTGCCGATGCCGGAACTGCCCGGGTTCGGGACACCGAGCGCGCAGGGACATGTGGGCATGGTTCATTCGGTCACCGTCAGGGAAAACCCGGTGTTGCTGTTGATGGGCCGTCAGCATCTGTATGAGGGCTATCAGCCCGCAGAGGTGGTGCATCCGGTGACCGCGGCGATCGCGGCGGGCGCCGAGATCGTCGTGCTCACCAATGCGGCCGGGGGCATCCGGGAAGGCTTGCGGGTGGGTGAGCCGGTGCTGATCGGCGACCATCTCAACCTCACCGGTCGCACCCCGTTGACCGGCGCGACCTTCGTCGATCTCGTGAACGCCTGGGATCCCGAATTGCGTGCGTTGGCAAGGGAAATCGACCCGAGTCTGGCCGAGGGCGTGTACGCGGGCCTGACCGGACCGCAATACGAGACACCCGCCGAGATTCGGATGCTGCGCACCATCGGAGCCGATCTGGTCGGCATGTCGACGGTGCTGGAGGCCATCGCCTCCCGCGCGCTCGGGGCTCGAGTACTGGGAATCTCGCTGGTCACCAATCTGGGCGCGGGTGTCACCGGCGCGCACCTTTCGCACGCCGAGGTGCTCGCCGAAGGTGCCGCCGCGGCACCACGTCTCGGCAAACTCCTGCGCGGCGTGCTGGAACGGCTGTAGATGCTGCGCTTCGGCACCGCCGGGTTGCGTGGGCCACTGCAAGACGGTCCCGACGGCATGAATCCGACCACCGTGAGCCGGGCGAGCGCGGGGCTCGGCGACTGGTTACGCGAACGCTGCCTGGGCGGCGGGGCGGTGGTGGTCGGCCGCGACGCCAGGCACGGCTCGGCCGAATTCGCCATTGCCACCGCGGAAATCTTCGCGGCCGCGGGTTTTACGGTGACGCTGCTGCCACGCCCACTGCCGACGCCGGTCGTCGCGTACGCGGTGCGGGCGCTGGGAGCCGTTGCCGGAGTTCAGATCACCGCGTCGCACAACCCCGCGAGCGACAACGGCTACAAGGTGTATCTGGATGGCGGCTCGCAGCTGATCGCGCCCGCCGACACCGAAATCGAAGGGTGTATCGAGGCGGTCACCGAACCGATCGCCCGAACGCCGGTCACCGCGGCCGACGACGAACTGGTGCGCCGATATCTCGCCAGGGTGGCCCGGTTACCCGAACTGATCGGCGGGCCCGGTGCGCGTTCCGATATTCGAATCGCATTGACCCCGCTGCACGGCGTCGGCGGCGATACGGCTGTCGCCGCCCTGACCGCTGCCGGATTCGCCCATGTGCACGTGGTCGGCGAGCAATTCGCGCCCGACGCGGACTTCCCCACTGTCGCGTTCCCCAACCCCGAGGAACCCGGCGCGACCGATCTTCTACTCGCCACGGCCGAACACATCGGCGCGGATCTCGCCATCGCCCTCGACCCGGATGCCGATCGGTGTGCGGTCGGCATACCTGATGGGTCCGGCGGTTGGCGCATGTTGCGCGGCGACGAAACCGGTGTGCTGCTTGGTGATTGCGTACTGCGGACCGCGCCGCCGGATTCGCTGGTGGCCACCACCATCGTGTCGTCGCGACTGCTGTCGAAGCTCGCGGCGGCCCGTGGCGCGCGTTACGCGGAGACGCTGACCGGCTTCAAATGGCTGGCCCGCGCGGGTGACGGCCTGGTCTATGCCTACGAGGAGGCCATCGGCCACTGCGTGGACCCCGCGACTGTGCGGGACAAGGACGGCATCTCCGCGGCCGTTCTCACCGCCGATCTGGTTGCTCGGCTGAAGTCCGTTGGTCGCACACTCGCCGACGAACTCGATGACTACGCGATCGAATTCGGTCTGCACGCCTGCGACCAGGTGTCGTTGCGACTGGCCGACCAGGCCGCCGCCGCTGCCGTGGTAGACCGCCTGCGCGCGGCCCCGCCGCACGAGATCGCCGGCGAGCCGATGGAGTACACCGATATGCTCCGGGTGCGTGGCCGAATGCGTACCGACGCACTGATTTTCCAGGGCAGCACCTCCCGCGTCGTCGTTCGCCCATCGGGCACCGAGCCGAAGCTCAAGTGCTATCTGGAAGTGGTCGAACCGGTCGCCACCGAGGTGGCGCTCGGCAACGCCACCACGGCGGCCGAGGAACGCCTGGCAGCCCTGCGCGACTTCTGTTTACACCTGTGAACCGGGGGTCTGCGGGCATCATCGATAGATGAGCAACATGCGCTGCACGCATTGCGCGGCAACGGACCTGGAGCCGGGCTTCATCGAGGATTCCGGCCAGGCCGCCCGAGGCTATACGAGCTGGATCGCAGGACCGCTCGAACTCGGCATCTTCGGAGGGGCCAAACGGATGGGGCGAACACGGTGGCTGGTCGATGCCTACCGGTGCAGACGGTGCTCGCATCTGGAGCTGTTCGCCCGCCCGCGCTGAGTTCAGCGCGGGCCGAACTGGCGATCGCCCGCGTCGCCGAGGCCGGGGACGATGTAGGCGTCGGAGTTCAAGCCCGCATCCACAGCCGTGGTGACCAGCCGGACCGGCAGACCCGAATCGGCCAGCGCGGCAACACCTTCGGGAGCCGCGACCACACACACGGCGGTGATATCGGTAGCCCCGCGGGTGACCAGCAACTGCAGGGTATGACGCATGGAGCCGCCGGTGGCCAGCATCGGGTCGAGCACGAAGACCGGCGAGGCGGACAGATCGTCCGGCAGTGACTCCATGTACGGCACCGGTTGATGAGTCCGCTCATCACGGGCGATGCCGACGAAGCCGACCCTGGCATTCGGAATCAGTTCGGCGGCGGCATCGATCATGCCCAGCCCCGCCCGCAGCACGGGCACCAGCAGCGGCGGCTGGGCAAGCCGCACACCTTCGGCAAACGCCACCGGCGTGGCGACCTCGAACCGTGTCACCGGCGCTTCGCGCAAGGCTTCGTAGATCAGGATTCCGGTCAGATCCCGCAGTGCCGCACGAAAAGCCGGGTTGGGCGTGCGCGTGTCCCGCATGGTGGTCAGTAGGGCGGCGGCCAGTGGGTGGTCCACGGTATGCGTGTGCATGAAGGAACGATAGGGTCGATCTCGAGTTCGATGTCGCCGCTGCGGCCAGAATTTTTCGGCGGGGCTGGAACCGATTCGGAAGGCAGCGCGTCGAACTAGGTGGATGACGTACTCTGCCTGGGAACAAACAGATGGGGGAAAGCACGATGCGAAAGATGTCGGCAGACACCGAGGGCATCGCCGCCTATGGCGCGAGCGCCCATGTCATGGCCGGTGAAATGGCGGCGGCGGGCGCGGGCGCGGCGGGCGCGAGTCCCGCGCTCCTCGGTCCGATCATGGGCTTGATCGGTGGTGACTTCATGGCGGCCTATGCCGCCGCTCATGCCGGGCACGTGGCGGCGATCGGCCAGCTCTCGGCGGTGCTGACCAGCATGGGGGGCGCCGCGACCGGCGCGGCCGTTGTCCTCGGCGAGACGGATCAGACCAATGCCACCGCGCTGAATTCCGGATTGGACGCGTGACCCGGTGATCGATATCAACGTGCTCGCCAAGCCGTTGTTCGACCTGCTCAGCAGCTTCGGCACGGGGGTCTTACCCAGCGGCGGGCCGTCCAATCAGTTGACGTCCACCTCGAGCATCATCGACCAGATCCACGCTTTCGGCCGTAACAGCATCAACAGCATGAACTCGGCGTGGGACGGTCAGGCGGCCGATTCCGCGACCTCGAAGGCGCTGCGCGTGCAGACCTCCGCGGCCACCATCTCCGACCGTGGCAACGAGATGGCTACCGTGGTCGATCAGGCTGCCGCTCAGGTCGAGACGGGCCAGAAGGAGCTCACCGCGATCGTCCAGTCGTTCGTCGACACCGCGACGACGATGGGTCCCGCGATCGCGACTCCTGCGGGCCTCACGGTCATCGTCGGCTCCGCGATCGACCACTTCGGCCAGGCGATGAACGTGGTCGGCCGGGTGCAGAACGAACTCGACACCCAGACCGCGTCGATGACCGAGCTGACCCCGCCCCCATCGACCGCACCCGCATCGGCGGCAACCGGTATCGCCAGCAGCGCGAGTTCGATCGCGCAACCGGCGATGTCGGCGTTGTCCAGCGTCGGCAGTGCGGCGGGCCAAATGCTCACCAGCATGGCGACCACACCCGCTGCCAGCTCCAGTCCGTCCAAATCCAGTTCGTCCTCCCCCAGCAATTCCGGCGCGTCACAGTCGAGCAATAACGCGAGCGGAGCCGACAGCGGCAAGGGCGTGAAGGTGACTCTGCCCGACGGCAGCATTGTGGAGGCGCCGAACGAGAAGGCGGCGACGGCGGTCAGGTCGGCACTCGGCGCCGTCGGCACCCCGTATGCGTGGGGCGGCAATACGCCTGGCAGCGGCATCGACTGCAGCGGGCTGACCAAGTACGCGTATGGCGAAGCGGGCGTCGACCTACCCCGGCTGGCCCAGGAACAGGGCAGCGGGCACATGTCGGTCTCCCCCGGTGACCTGATGCCCGGCGATCTGGCCGTCTGGGATGGGCACGTCGCCATGGTTATCGGTAATGGACAACTCGTTGAGGCCGGTGACCCGGTCCAGGTCGGCGCGATTCGAACGGAGAACAGCGGTATGGACTTCTACGGCTTCTACAGGCCGACCTCATGACCGAACAGCCCCAGCCGCCGGCCGTCCCCAATGTGACGGTGGCCGCCAGCTCCAATCGGTCGGGCACCATTTCGGTCCGCGCCACCGACCAGGGAATGCCGGTGGAGATCAAGTTCGAGCGCAGCGAATACCGTTACGGCGCACAGACTCTCGCGGACGAGATCCTCCGCCTGACCAAGCGTTCCGCCGTCGCCGCCCGCGCCCGCAGACGCGAGCTGCTCGCCGAGGCGGGCATGCCCGCCGACATCCTCGACCGGCTCAAGCTGCCGACCCGGCAGGACGCGGTGGATGAGCTGGACCGGATCGACGACGCTGACACGGGACCCACGAGCTGGATGAGGCCGGTATGAGTGCGGAAATGGACGCTCTGGTCGCCAACGCGACGCAGAAGCTGGAAGCGCTCGAGGCCGCGCTGTATGGCCTCGAGCAGGTGCGCGGCCGGTTCCGCACCGAGGACGGCGCGGTCGGCGCCGAGGTCGACAGCGACGGTGCTCTGGTCGCGCTGACGTTGTCAGAGTCGGTTACCACACTGCCGCCCGCCGAGGTCGGACAGCTGATCGTGTGGGCGTGCAGGCAGGCCGCCGAGGACGCGGGTACCCAGCGCTCGAAGGTCGTTGCGACACTGAACGAGTCGTTCGTCCCGGCGCAGGAGGGCGCTGCCGGAAGCATTGGGGGCAGGCCGAATAGTGCCTGACTTGGAAGGTCGTTAGGCTTCCGGACATGGCTTCTGGAGACATCGTCCCGATCGAGCTCGGCCTGACCGACGGCGATCTCGTCACCCTATGGGCACCGCGCTGGCGAGACGGTGACGACGAGTGGGAGGCATTCCTCGGCCACGAGGACTCCCTCTACGGTTTCGAATCCGTCGCCGAGCTGGCCGCATTCATACGGACCAACTCCGACAACGATCTGATCGACCACCCGGCGTGGAAGGTCGTCGCGGCGCTGTCCGCGGTGGAATTGGAGCCGGAGGAAAACTTCTCCTTCGATCTGGTCGCGGTGCCGGAGCTGGCCGCGGGCGATCCCGACGTGGACTCCATCGCGGAGCTCGAGGACACCCTCGCCATGGTTCGCAATATCGGCGAGGTGTGCGAACTCGAGACGGTGACCAAGTTCTTCGGCTCGCATCCCGTGCTCGGCGCGCTCCCGGGTGGGGTCAGCGCGTTCTTCGGACGTGACGGTGAAGAGCTCTGGGACCAGATCGGCGCCGCCATCGCCAAGGGGTGGGACAACGTGCTCGATGCCATCGACTCGGTGGTGCAGACTCCGGATGTCGACGCGGCGGCGGTCGCCGTCGCGGAGGCCGAGTTGCTGGCCGCCGAGGAGAATGTCGTCGACGCCGACGATGCCGCCGACAGCGAGGACGAGGAAGAGTTCGAGACCATCGACCTCGACGCGGACGACGAGAACGAGGACGACGAAGAAGCCGAGGAGTCGTTCTGGAATGAGGTCGGCATCGACCCGGTCAAGATCATCACCGCCGACGGCACCTATTTCACCCTGCGCTGTTACCTCGACGACGAGCCGATCTTCCTTGGCAAGGACGGCTCGATCACGGTATTCGGCTCCGAGCGGGCTCTGGCCCGCTACCTGGCCGACGACCACGAACACGATCTGGCGCGGGTGAGCACCTACATCGGCGTCCAGACCGCCGCCGTCGACGGTTCGCTCGAGGTCGAGGTCACCGACGAGAACGTCTATGTGCTGCCCGGCCTCGCCGACGATCTGGCCGAAGGGCCGGAGGCGGTGGATATCGAGCAGCTGGATCTGGCGGTCGAACTGCTCACCGACGCCGCCGACTATGCCGACGACGACGCGGTGGAGCAGGCGCTGGCCCAGTCCAACCCGCTGGGCTGGTATGTCTCCTACCTGCTGAACCCGGATCCGAACCGAATGGCTCCCAACCCGCCGTTCGCCGCCGAGGCGCAGAGCTGGCGGGATCTGGAACGTAACTTCGAGAGCCGCCTCGCACCGCAGTGAGTCCACGAATGCTCCGGATTCCCGCTCGGTTCAACGGCCCGCCCGACTCCGGCAACGGCGGCTATGTGGGTGGGCTGCTCGCCGAACAGCACAGTGACCTCGCGGTGACGGTCGTCCTGCGCAGCCCGCCACCCCTGGACGTTGCGCTGCGGGTCTCGGACGGACGGCTGTTCGACGGCGACACCCTGGTCGCCGAGTCACGGCCGGGCACATTCGAACGCGATGCGCCACAGCGCATTTCGTTCGCCACGGCCGAGTCCGCGGCCGACTTGTATCAGAACGACGACCTGTTCTCGAACTGCTTCGTATGCGGCAGTACCCGTGCCGACGGTCTGCGGATCGAGCCGGGTGCCGTCGGTGACGGGGTGGTCGCCGCACCGTGGATTCCCGACGAATCGCTGCCGCTCGGCACCGCCGTGTTGTGGGCGGCGATGGACTGTCCTGGTGGCTGGTCACTGCCCTCGATGTCCGAACGCCCCGCGTTGCTGGGCTCGATGACCGCCGCGGTCCACGAGCTTCCCGAGGTCGGCGAGCCGTGCGTGGTTATCGGCGAAGGCCACGGCGAGCAAGGTCGAAAGGCGTTCGCGTCGACGGCGATCTATGGTGCGGATGATCGGCTGCTCGGCCGGGCCGAACAGATCTGGATTCGGCTGAACTAGGCCGGGCACGCGGCGCCGAGGACGTCGGGGGCGTGTTCGTGTGCCCACCGGCCGGCCGGACACACGAACACTGTTGCTGCCGTGCACTATCCGAGCAGGACCGCGTATCCCGGCTTGATGATGTTGTCGATGATCCGAAGACGCTCAGGGAACGGAATGAATGCCGACTTCATGGCATTGATGGTGAACCGCTCCATGTCGCTCCAGCCGTAGCCGAAGGTGTCGACCAGCTTCGCCATTTCCTTGCTCATGCTGGTGTCGCTCATCAAACGGTTGTCGGTATTGACGGTGACGCGGAATCGCAGCCTAGCCAGCAGGTCGAATGGGTGCTTGTCCAGCGAAGGGACCGCGCCGGTCTGCACGTTCGACGACGGACACAGCTCGAGCGGAATGCGCATGTCACGCACATAGTTCGCGACCAGCCCGAGGCGAGCGTCCTCGATCGCGTCGGGGACGGTGATGTCGTCGGTGATCCGCACGCCATGGCCGAGCCGATCGCAACCGCAGAAGGCCAGCGCCTCATGGATGGACGGCAGGCCGAATGCCTCACCCGCGTGAATGGTGAAGTGCGCGCTGTTGGCTCGCATGTATTCGAACGCGTCGAGGTGACGACTGGGCGGGTACCCCGCCTCCGCACCCGCGATATCGAACCCGCCGACGCCGCGATCGCGGAAACGCACGGTCAGTTCCGCGATCTCCCGCGAACGCGCGGCATGCCGCATGGCGGTGAGCAAGCAGATCACCACGATCGGGTTGCCCGCCGCGGCTGCGGCAGCCTCGCCCTCGCGGAAGCCCGCGAGCGTGTGCTCGACGACCTCGTCCAGTGTCAAACCACGTTCGAGATGTTGTTCGGGCGCGAAGCGCACCTCGGCGTACACGACGCCGTCGGCGGCGAGGTCTTCCGCGCATTCGCGAGCGACCCGGCGTAAACCCTCGGGTGTCTGCATCACCGCGACGGTGTGGACAAAGGTCTCCAGATAACGCTCCAGCGAGCCGCTGTCGGCCGCGTCGCGGAACCAGGCGGCCAACGCCGCCACGTCCCCGGCGGGAAGTTCGTCGTAACCGCAATCGGCGGCGAGCTCCAACACCGTCGCGGGCCGCAAGCCACCATCGAGGTGATCATGTAGCAGCGCTTTGGGAGCTTGGCGGATCGAGGCAAGGGTCAAAGGCATCGGTCCAGTCATGACCACACGGTAGCCGTGTGCCCCCACTCCGGCAGTGCACTTGGTGCGCACCGTCACCTGTGATTGCCCTCTCGGGCGCGTCGGCTCACCATTTTCGACCACTCGATGTTCCCGGCGGACCAGCTCCTGCGACCGACCGAGCAGACCGGAACAGAGCGGATGCGGCGACGCGCCGCAGACGCCCGCCGTCCTACGTTGACAGATGCCTGCCGGACGAGTGCGACACCTCAGGATTCGATCCGGTCGAGGATCAGCGGGGCGCCGGGTCGCCAACCGGGGCCGTCGATGGTTACGGCATCGCCTAGCGCGGCAAGCGCGCCCTCGAATGCCTCCGGTGTATCGGTGTGCAGTGTGAGCAGCGGATCGCCCGCGGAAACGGAATCGCCTGGCTTGGCGTGCATTTCGATGCCCGCACCCGGCTGCACCGGGTCACCCTGCCTGGCCCGGCCGGCACCGAGCCGCCAGGCGGCGATCCCGACACCCATCGCATCGAGTCGGGTGAGCACACCGGCACGTTCGGCGCGCACGGTCTCGGTGTGTTTCGCGCGCGGCAGCGGCGCGTGCGGATTGCCGCCCTGAGCTTCGATCATGGCGCGCCAGTGGTCCATGGCGCGGCCGTCCGCGAGCACGGCTGCGGGGTCGATATCGAGACCGGCCTGCGCGACCATTTCATGAGCAAGGGCGAGGGTCAGCTCGACGACATCGGCGGGACCGCCACCGGCGAGCACTTCTACCGACTCCGCGACCTCCAGCGCATTGCCCGCGGTTCGGCCGAGCGGTGTGTCCATGGCGGTCAGCAACGCGACCGTCCGCACACCGGCGTCGGTGCCGAGTTCGACCATCGCCGTGGCCAATTCGCGCGCACCCTCGATCGTCTTCAGGAAGGCACCGGAGCCGACCTTCACATCGAGCACCAGCGCGGCGGTCCCCTCCGCGACCTTCTTGCTCATGATCGAGCTGGCGATCAGCGGAATGGATTCGACGGTCCCGGTGACATCGCGCAGTGCGTAGAGCCGCTTATCGGCCGGGGCCAGGTCGGCGCCCGCCGCGCATACGACCACACCGATGGCGGGGTCCGCCAAGATCTCCCGCATCCGCGGCACCGGCATGTCGGCCTGCCACCCCGCGATCGATTCCAGTTTGTCCAGCGTCCCGCCGGTGTGCCCGAGCCCGCGCCCGGACAGTTGCGGCACGGCCGCGCCGCAGGCCGCGACCAATGGCGCCAACGGCAGCGTGATCTTGTCGCCCACTCCCCCGGTCGAGTGCTTGTCCACGGTCGGGCGCGGCAGATCGGTGAAGTCCATTCGCCGGCCCGACGCGATCATCGCGGCGGTCCATCGCGCGGTTTCGCGCCGGGTCATCCCGCGCCACACCACCGCCATCGCCAACGCCGCCATTTGCTCGTCGGCCACCGCACCCCTGGTGAATCCGTCGATCACCCAGTTGATCTGCGCGTCCGAGAGTTCGCCGCCATCGCGCTTGGTCGTGATGATCGAAACCGCGTCCAATGCCGTCACACCGGCCAGTCTGGCATGGGCGATCACGAACCCTGGGTTGTCGTCGCCGCTCCCGATCAGCTCGCCGCCACCACTACCGCTACGCCTGGCCGGCAACCAAGTCGTCGGGACCGAAGGCGTCCGGCAGCAAAACCCGCAGCGCGATGGGACCGGTCGTGTGGTCGATCAGGAGATCGGGTCCGCCGTGTTCGTAGAGGAGCTGACGGCAGCGGCCGCATGGCATCAGAATTTCGCCACGGGAATCGGTGACGGAGACGGCGCGCAGACGTCCGCCACCGCCCGAAATTAAGTTACCGACCAGTACACATTCGGCGCAAAGGGCCAATCCATATGAGACATTTTCCACATTGCAGCCGCGCACAATTCGGCCGTCAACACTGAGAGCCGCGGCGCCGACCGAGAATCGCGAGTATGGCGCATAGGCATTATGCATAACGCGAATAGCGTTGTCGCGCAATATATTCCAGTCGATTTCCGACATAGGCCACCTCCTGTGAACCAGCCCGAATCAGGCCACGCAAAGGCCACCGCGCAACCTCGCACCCATCAAGAAAGGTAAACCTAATTCGGCCGCCTTCAGCGCAACGCACGGCACGCCGAATTAGTTCCGGCAATCGGAGAGGATTAGAGTCCACAACAGATCGGTTCAGGTTCCCGGCGGCGGGCCGGAGCGCACCCACCTGGGCAAACGCCCCCCAACGCATGCCGGCGTCGGATCTGTGACCGGGTCCATCAACGACGTTGGAGGCACCGCACTCTATGACCACGATAGAAGCTCCGGCACAGCCGAAGCGGAAGACGCTGTACCGAGGCGACCCGGGAATGTGGTCCTGGGCGCTGCACCGGATCACCGGTGTCACCATCTTCTTCTTCCTCTTCGTGCACGTCTTGGATACCGCACTGGTTCGGGTCAGTCCCGACACCTACAACCAGGCCATCGAGACCTACAAGAGCCCCATCGTCGCCCTGATGGAGATGGGTCTTGTCGTCTGCGTGCTGTTCCACGCACTCAACGGCGTCCGCGTGATCCTGGTCGACTTCTGGTCCAAGGGCCCGAAGTACCAGAAGCTGATGCTCTGGATCATCCTCGCCGTCTGGTTCGTGCTGGTCGTCCCCGCGATCGGTCGCCAGTTCTTCTACCTGTTCACGGAGCACTGATCATGAGTGAGCGAAGCGAACGAACAATGAACACAGCCGCAAGTGCGGTTATGTCGGAGCCGAGCGCCAGCGAGGTGGAGGCATGAGTGAGCGAAGCGAACGAACAATGAACACAGCCGCAAGTGCGGTTATGTCGGAGCCGAGCGCCAGCGAGGTGGAGGCATGAGCGCGCCCGTTATCGGTAAGTCCTACGACCGTCCGGCCAGCCTGGATCTGCCCCGCTCGCCGCGTGCTCGGTCGACCAACAACTTCGAGAAGTACGCGTGGATTTTCATGCGTTTCTCCGGCCTGCTGCTGATCGTGCTCGTACTCGGCCACATGGCGATCATGCTGCTGCTCGACGGCGGCGTGAAGCGTCTGAACTTCGCCTTCGTCGCGGGCCGCTGGTCGAGCCCGTTCTGGCAGATCTGGGACCTGAGCATGCTGTGGCTGGCCCAGTTGCACGGCGGCAACGGCCTGCGCACGGTGATCGCGGACTACTCCCGCAAGGACTCGACCCGCTTCTGGCTGAACACCGCCCTGGCCGTCTCGATGATCCTGATCGTGGCCGTCGGCACGTACGTCATCTTCACCTTCGACCCCAACATCAGTTAGGAACAGGCCACCTCGCATGAGTGAGCGCAGCGAACGAATCAGCGGTGAATATCGTCCTGTTCAGGAGCACCGCTACGACGTCGTGATCGTCGGTGCCGGTGGCGCCGGAATGCGTGCGGCGATCGAGGCCGGGCCGCGGGCGCGCACCGCCGTCCTGACCAAGCTCTACCCGACCCGCAGCCACACCGGCGCGGCCCAGGGCGGCATGTGTGCCGCGCTGGCCAACGTCGAAGAAGACAACTGGGAATGGCATACCTTCGACACCGTCAAGGGTGGCGACTATCTGGTCGACCAGGATGCCGCGGAGATCATGGCCAAGGAGGCCATCGACGCGGTGATGGACCTGGAGAAGATGGGTCTGCCGTTCAACCGCACCCCTGAGGGCAAGATCGACCAGCGCCGCTTCGGTGGGCACACCCGCGATCACGGCAAGGCCCCGGTCCGCCGCGCGTGCTACGCCGCCGACCGCACCGGTCACATGATCCTGCAGACGCTGTACCAGAACTGCGTCAAGCACGACGTGGAGTTCTACAACGAGTTCTATGTGCTCGACCTGGTGCTGAGCGATAGCGAGCGCGGCCAGGTCGCGACCGGTGTCGTCGCCTACGAACTTGCCACCGGCGAAATCCACGTCTTCCACGCCAAGTCGATCATCTTCGCCACCGGCGGCTCGGGCCGGATGTACAAGACCACCTCGAACGCGCACACGCTGACCGGTGACGGCATGGCGATCGTGTTCCGCAAGGGTCTGCCGTTGGAGGACATGGAGTTCCACCAGTTCCATCCGACAGGTCTCGCCGGTCTCGGCATCCTGATCTCCGAGGCCGTCCGCGGTGAGGGCGGCATCCTGCGCAACGCCAGCGGCGAGCGCTTCATGGAACGCTACGCACCCACCATCAAGGACCTCGCGCCGCGCGATATCGTCGCCCGCTCGATGGTGCTCGAGGTGCTGGAGGGTCGCGGCGCCGGACCGAACAAGGACTACGTCTACATCGACGTGACCCACCTCGGCGAGGACGTGCTCGAGGAGAAGCTTCCCGACATCACCGAGTTCGCGCGCACCTACCTGGGTGTGGACCCGGTGAAGGAACTGGTGCCGGTCATGCCGACCTGTCACTACGTGATGGGTGGCATCCCGACCCGCATCCACGGCGAGGTGCTGCGCAACAACACTGACGTGGTGCCCGGCCTGTACGCCGCGGGTGAATGCGCGTGCGTTTCGGTGCACGGCTCCAACCGTCTCGGCACCAACTCGCTGCTGGACATCAACGTGTTCGGCCGGCGCGCGGGCATCGAGGCCGCCGCGCACGCGCACCGCTCGGAGTTCGTCGAGCTACCGGAGAACCCGGCGCGGATGGTGCAGGACTGGCTCGCGCTGATCCTGTCCGATCATGGCAATGAGCGCGTCGCCGACATTCGCACCGAATTGCAGTACACGATGGACATGAACGCCGCCGTGTTCCGCACCGAGGACACCCTCAAGCAGGCCCTCACCGATATCCACGCGCTCAAGGAGCGTTACTCGCGGATCACGGTGCAGGACAAGGGCAAGCGCTACAACAGCGACCTGCTCGAGGCCGTCGAGCTCGGCTTCCTGCTCGAGCTGGCCGAGGTCACCGTGGTCGGCGCGCTCAACCGCAAGGAATCACGTGGCGGCCACGCACGCGAGGACTACCCGGACCGCGACGACGTGAACTTCATGCGTCACACGATGGCCTACAAGGAGAGCCCGGATCTCATCTCGGATATCCGCCTCGACTTCAAGCCGGTGGTGCAGACCCGTTACGAGCCGATGGAGCGTAAGTACTGATGACTGCTGTAGCCGACGCACCCGCACCGCAGAAACCGGCGCCGATCCCCGACGGTTCGGTCATGGTCACCGTCAAGATCGCCCGGTTCAACCCGGAGGACGATAAGGGCGCGCACTGGGAGTCCTTCCAGGTGCCGGTCCTGCCGACCGACCGCTTCCTGAACGTGCTGCTGTACATCAAGTCCTACCTCGACGGCACTCTCACCTTCCGGCGCTCCTGTGCGCATGGTGTGTGTGGCTCCGACGCCATGCGGATCAACGGTGTCAACCGGCTGGCCTGCAAGGTGCTGATGAAGGACATGCTGCCCAAGGACGGCAAGTCCATCACCATCACCGTCGAGCCGATCCGCGGCCTGCCCGTGGAGAAGGACCTCCTGGTGGACATGGAGCCGTTCTTCGACGCGTTCCGCGCGGTGAAGCCCTACCTGATCACCTCGGGTAACGAGCCCACCCGCGAACGCATCCAGAGCCAGGCCGACCGCGCCCGGTTCGACGACACCACCAAGTGCATCCTCTGCGCCTGCTGCACCACCTCGTGCCCCGTGTACTGGACCGATGGCAGCTACTTCGGCCCGGCCGCGATCGTGAACGCCCACCGCTTCATCTTCGACAGCCGTGACGAAGCCGCCCGCGAGCGCCTCGACATCCTCAATGACGTCGAAGGTGTCTGGCGCTGCCGCACCACCTTCAACTGCACCGACGCCTGCCCCCGAGGCATCGAGGTCACCAAGGCCATCCAGGAAGTCAAGCGCGCGTTGCTGTTCGCCCGCTGACCTACCGAACCTCGGTTCAGTCACACGAAGGCCGTCTCCATCGAAAGATGGAGGCGGCCTTCGTCATTCGAGGCTGGGGTCCAGGTTGCCTGCGGGGTGGTTGTGCACGTAGCGAAAGCGCGGCCGTCGTGCTGCTCCACAACTACGAGGGCGCGATCGGCGGCAAGACCGGCGTCACCGACGACGCACGCCAGACCTTCGTCGCGGATGCCGAACGCGACGGCCGCAGGCTCGTCGTCACCCTTCTGAAAGCCGACGTCCGGCCGAACTGCGGTGCCGTGCATCGAAACTCGTCTGCGCCCCGATGGAACCGACACGGTCGTCGCCGCGTCCATATCTTCTGTAAGTAATGGCCCGAACGTCGTCGCTCGACCTGTGAGGATTCTGTCATCGACCCATCACCACCGCCTCCAGCCGCTACTCTTCCCGCGACCAGATCGGCGCTGCGCCGAACCACAGCTGTCCGATGGCCGCTGTTCCTCGCCGTAATCGCTTGCGGGCCAGTAGCCGTCCTCCTGCACCGAGTGTTCGATCAACCCGGGATGAACCACGCGGCGAAGATTGCGGGCGACAATGGTGCCGGCGTGGCTTTCACGGTATTCGTCATCGGCACCGTCGTCGGCCTGCCGTTCGCATGGATCGGGCATCGGAAACGAAAGGCGCTGCGGCGCTTTCCCTGGACCGCATGGCCTATCCGATACCTTTCATCGGACTCGTACGAATGGGTGGAACTCCTCGGCCCGCATGGCGCACCGGACTACGGACTCCTGCTCAGTACCTGGCCGACCGAGCGGGGCAAGCTGGTCAATCACGATACTTCCGAGATCTGGTTCGCCGGTGACCCGACGAAATACGGTGTGATCTCCCGCCCCGGCGGTGGCGATCTCCGTTACGCCTACCGGTCGGCTTCCCGACCGGCACCGCAAGTCACGGACCAGTCGGGAAAGGCGAATAGTCGGCTCGACCAAGATGGGTCGTCGACTCCCGCGTACCAACTAACGCGGGAGGGTGGGGTGTTCATGCGGCCGGTGGACGACGAACCGAAATCGCATGGCGCGAGGGATGATCCCCGGTATCCGTCACCACGTCGACTTCGTCGTGCTTGCGCCTTGCTCCTCGATTGGATTCTGCACCTCGGTTGCGGCCTCGGTGCCGCGATCGCGGTGAGCCCTGAACTTTCGCCGGATGCGATCGCACGGCACGACTGGCAGCACCTCGGGGTCAATCCGTTGGCGATTGCCGGTTTCTGGGCGGCGGCATCCGTTGTCGACCGAGTCGTCATCCAGTCCGTCTTCCACACAACAGTGGGCAAAGCGATCTTCGGCTTGACCATCATCCGGCCCGACGATGGCACCCACCCTTCGTTCGGCCGACTGTTGAAAGTGTGGGTGGTCGATCTGTTCCTCTTCATTTCCGCCTTAGGCGATGGCCCCGGCCCGGATCGGCTCGAGGACTACTGCATGCCAGCCGTGCGACGACGAGATGTGCGAAAACCGGTGGCACCACATAACTCTGGCGCTGAGCTCTGATCAACCGCGCTGGTGCGGCAGCGCGGGGCGACGCCGAACTGTTCGGCCGACGCCCGGACCGTATACCCCTGCGACTACCTCCGATCGGCGGCCCGCTCGGCGTGCGCCAGGGCCTCGATCTGCCGCACCCATCGGTCAGGATCGTCGAGTAATTCGGCTGGTGGGGTTGCCCAGCATTCGGCGAGCAGGTCGTAGGCGGTCCGTCCTGTCTGTGCGTGCTGCGCCCACTGGCGGCGGCCCCAGTCCGGCTCGTCGCGGATGGCGGCGACGCCGCTGAGGTCGTTGCCGACGAGTTCGAACTGTAGATCTCGGCGCAGTCGCATGGCCTCCGGCGTGGTCGGCGGTTGTGTACGCAGCACCTCGATCAGGTCCGTCGTCACCCGCCGGACCCGCGATTCGTTCCAGCTCAGGTCGTGACGGTGCGCTCGGGGCACGATCACCCACATGGTCGCGACGGCCACCGCCGCGCCGAGCAGTGTCTCGATGAACCTTTCGCGGATCGGCACCGCTATCGGACCGCCGAGTGAGCCACTGATGAGCAGGGCCAACGGGGTAATGAAGATGACGGCGACGCCGTAGTTGCGGGCGACGAGCATATCCACGAGAAACATCAGCGCTATGAGCAGCAGCACCAATACCAGCCCGGACGGTGCCAGCGCATACAGCGCCGCGAACAGCGCGAGGCCGATGACCGTGCCGCCGACGCGGTGCAACGCCCGGACGGTGCCGACGATTCGGTCGGGACCGAGGTTCAGCACCAGTACCGCGGCGATCACGGCCCAGTCCGGTCGGCCGAGGTCGATCACCACGCTGACACCGCCGGCCACCAGGGCCGCGACCAGCGTGCGCAGCGCCGACATCACCGCGTGCGAACGAATCGTGAGCGAGCGTCGCAGTCGAAAGCCGATGGTCGGCCACGTCATCGGTATGGACGAATCGAGGATCACCTCGGAACCGTCGCCGGTCGTGGACTTCGTTTCCGCCAACCCGACGAAGCGATGATGTGCGGCAAGCAGCGTCCGGACGATCGTCGAATCCGGTTCGCGTGCGGGCAGACCGGCATCGTGGAGCACCGACCAGGCCGCGTGTATCGCCGTGCCCGCCGAATGCCTGGCGGCGGCGGCCGGTCGAGCCCGTTCACGGTGCTCGGCGTAGGTCTCGACGGCCCGCGCCGCCGCTGCCACGGCCTGCTTTTCCGGCGCGTGCGGGTCGCGCAGCATCGGCGTCATCGAGACGATCACCGCACTCGCGACGCCGATGACCGCGTATCCGGCGATCGTCGCCACCGACACCCCCACCATGGCCATTCGCATCGCGACCGCACAGGCCAAAGCGAAGAACAGCACGCCAGGGGGTCCCGCCCTATTCGCGACCATGACGAACGTCGTGATCACGGCGACTACGGCCAGCACCACCACATCCGCGAACCCAGCCGACGCCGTGCCTGCCTGCCACGGATCGAGAGCGCCCGCCCCGACCTCGGCACCGATCACCGCGGCCGTCAGCAGCCCGGCACCGGCCAGTAACACAGCGCGCCACCGCATTCGGTAGGCGCGTCCCTCGCCATAGAAGACCGCGAACGAACCGAGCGCGACGACCATCGCGTGCTCCGGACCGCTGATGGCCAGCACAATGAGGGCGGGAATGCCGAAGGCGAGGGCGGAACGCATGGCGACCGCCCATCGCCACCCCACCGGCGCCGCCCCGAACAGCATCGAACGCCGCCGTGGCAGCGCGGGCACCGGATGATGAGACTCGTCGAAGGTCACGTCGTCCACCAAGCCATTGAACACCGCGAATTCAGGGTGTTCCGGCGAGGGGTGTAGCGCTGGCCCAGTGCTCCCCCGCGATCACCACATGGTCGAGAAAGCGGAGACCGACGGTATGCGCGGCTTCGATGAGCAACGTGGTGGCGCGATGGTCGTCGATACTCGGCGTCGGATCACCGGAGGGGTGATTGTGGACGACGGCGAAGGCCCGCCCATCGTGCCGTAGCACGGTGTTGAGGATTTCGCGGACCGGCAGCGCGACCTGATCGATTGCGCCCTCGGCCACGAATACCTTCTGCCGCAATTGATTCTGCGCATCGCAGACGAGGATGAGCAGCCGTTCGACGCGTGCTCCCGCGAACATGGGGCGGGCGACGCGGACAACGTCGGCCGCGCCGTCCAGCCGCAATAGGCGCTCGGGGCCGTTGCGCGCTCGCGCACCGAGTTGGAAAGCGGCGATGACCGTGGCGGCCTTGGCGGCGCCGACTCCGCTGCGCCGGGACAACTCCTCGGGTCGCGCGCAGGCCAACCCCGCCGGTCCCCCGTATTCGGCGAGCAGTTCGATGGCCATTTCCAGCGCGCTCTCGCCGCGACGCCCCTGACGCAGCAGCAATGCCAGCAGCTCCCCATCGCTGAGCGCGTGCGGGCCGAGTGCGAGCAGGCGCTCACGTGGCCGTTGACCGAATGGCAGGTTGGCAATGGGTACCGACATCGGAATCCCCCTCGAATGCGGTGCGATCCCCGCATCATGCCAGCGCCCACCGACACTGCTACCGATCCGACGGTAACTAGCGGTCGGCGGCGGTGACGACTTCCGGCCCGGGCAGCACGCGCAACATATTGGCGGCCAGCCTCTCCAGGTGACGAAGTTGCCGCTCGTGCACCACGATTCGACGCAATGCCTCGTTGATGGTGGCGTTACTGGACGCGGTGCCCATGATGGACGCGGCCGCCGCCAACAGTTTCTGGTCGAGATCGATCCGCACGGTTCTCATCCGTCCTCCTTCATACAGCCGCCATCTTGCGCCATGAACTGGCTCATGTCTGGCAAATCGTCGACAGTCCCCTCGGTCCCCGCAGTCGCCTCGGCGGGACCGGCGCCGGTTCGATCCGCCGACGGATGATCAGATCGTCGCGCTGTATCCGCCCGCAGCGCCGGTTGATACGCGAGATCGCCGACTCAGCTAGTCAGTTTGTGCAGCTATGCCGGCTTTTGTTGTCGGCGACCCCGAGCAGTGCTTGCCTGGAAGCATGTTTACTGAGGCTCAGCTGTATTCGCCGGTGACGCGCAGTGGCGAAGGCGATGTCACCGTGCACCTGAGCGACGAGCATCCCGGCGTCCACGACCCGGACTACCGGACCCGCCGCAATGCCATCGCCGCGCAGGCATTGGATTACACCCCTGGCAACCCAGTGCCACGCGTCGAGTACACCGACGAGGAGCAGCGGGTGTGGCAAATCGTGTCCGCCGAGCTCGCCCGCAAACACCAGCAGCATGCCTGCACCGAGGTACTCGAGGCGTCGGCACGGCTCGCCCTGCCGGAGGATCACATCCCGCAATTGGACGAGGTCTCCGCGGCGCTGACCCCGCTGACCGGGTTCAGCTACGTCCCGGCCGCAGGCTTGGTGCCGTTGCGTGAGTTCTTCGGGTCCTTCGCCGACCGAATCTTCCACTCCACCCAGTACATCCGGCATCACTCGGCGCCGCTGTACACACCGGAACCCGATGCTATTCACGAGATCATCGGTCACGCCAACCAGATCGCGAGCCCCCGCTTCGCCGCGATCTACCAGACGGTCGGCGACGCGGTCGCCAGGCTCCACACCGATACCGCGCTGAAGTTCCTCGCCGACGTCTTCTGGTTCTCACTGGAGTTCGGTGTAGTCCGCGAGCACGGCGAGGTCCGTTGCTACGGCGCCGGATTGCTGTCGTCCTATGGGGAGATCGAGGAGTTCCGGCACGCGCGGTTGCGCCCGCTGGACGTGGTCGCGATGGGCACCGCCACCTACGACATCACGCACTATCAGCCCGAATTGTATTGCGCCGAATCGGTTTCCGAGATCGAGGATGTGATCGGCGGATTCTTCGCGACCATGAACGACGACACCCCGTTGCGCGCGGCCGCCGAGACCGGCTGAGCGCCGGGGCAAGCCCGCTCACCCCCCGGGCAAGTCACGGCATGTGCGCTCAGCGCCATTCAGTAGCTCACTGTTTGCCGAGCGGCAATCCGGCCTCGAGGAAATTTATCGCACGGACGAAATTGTCGCCATTGACCGGGCCGTGGGCGGCGACGCCGAGCGCACCGCCGACTAGTGCGCCCGCGGTAACCCGAACCTCGAAATCGTCCGGGTCCCGACCGATGTGATCCGCCAGGAGTTCCGCGACCAGATCGATGCTGCGCCGGAACTCCAGGCCGATCGCCGATCGCAGCTCGGGAACGTGATAGACCAGGGCTTGGCGCTCCTGCTCGAAGGCCAGCTCGGCCGGGGAAAGTTTCGAGAAGACGGCGACGGTGGCATCGCGGAAGGCGGCCAACGGCGAAATGTCTCGCGGCTGTGCCCGCAGTGCCTCGATCATCAGCGGATCGATGTCGTCGGCGAGCACCAGCTGCTCCTTGGCTGGGAAGTAGCGGAAGAAGGTGCTCGGCGAGACCTCCGCGGCAGCGGCAATCTGCTCCACGGTGGTATCGGCGTAACCCTGCTCACGGAACAGCCGGAACGCTTCCATACGGATCGTCCGGCGAGTCCGTTCCTTCTTCCGCTCGCGCAGGCCCTGCACTACGGTCCCGTCGCCAGGTGAATCAACCGACATGTGTCGATTCTGACGCATCCACGGCCAGGCCCGCCGCAGGTGTCGCTTCGAGGTCCTTCGGCGACCGGCGCGGCAACGCCCAGAGCGCCAGCCCGAACGCGAGGACACAGATCGCCGTACACACCCACAGCATGGCGTCCATCCCACCGACGAACGCTGACTGGACGTGCCCGAGCAGGTCAGAATCTCCGGTCGACTTCGCAACGGCCACACCGGAATTAACGCTGTCACCGACCGGACCGACATTCAGATCACCGAGTTCGCCGCGGTAGACGGTGGCTAGCACGGTGCCGAGCAACGCCACCGCGATCGTGCCCGCAGCCTGTCGCAGCGCCTGCAGCAGCGCCGATCCCATGCCCGCGCGCGCCACCTCGAGATCGTTCATCGCGGCCGCCATGCTGACCGGCAGCCCCAACCCCATACCCGCGCCGACCAGGGCGATCCAGATCGCGGTGAACCAGTACGCCCCATCGGCGGTGGTCAGCGCGCCCAAACCGAGGCCGACCGCGAGCACGACCAGCGCCGAAGCCACCATCGTGCGGACCCCGAGCTTCGGAAGCAGCCGGTCGCTCAGGCGCGATCCGACAAGCAGCCCACCGATCATGGGTAGCAGGCGCAGACCACTGCCGAGGGCGTCGGTGCCGAGCACCGCCTGGTAGTACTGCGGCACGGTGAAGAACAGCCCGAACATGCCGAAGGTGATGAGCACCGCGAATACCGCACCCCAGCGGAAGCCACGACTGCTGAACAGCCCGAGGTCGATCAGCGGCATGGCCGCCCGACGCTGCCACCCAACGAACAATGCGAGCACCACGGCACCGGCGGCCAGCACGGCCCAGCTGATGCCATCACCCCAGCCCTCGTCGCCGAGACGGATAAATCCGTAAGTCACACCAAGCATTCCGACCACCGAGAGCACGGTGCCCGGCAGATCCGGTGGGCGCTGGTCCGGGTTGCGTGATTCCGGGACAAGGGCCGCGACGGCGACCACACCGATCACCACCATCGGCACATTGATGAGGAAGACCGAGCCCCACCAGAAATTATCGATCAGCCAGCCGCCGAGGATCGGGCCGAGCGGTAACCCGAGCGCCGACGAGGTGATCCAGATATTCATGGCCCTGGCTCGTTCAGCGGGGTTCCCGAACAGCACCGGCAGCACCGCCATCGACAACGGCATCATTGCCGCCGCCGCGACGCCGAGCACCACCCGTGCCGCGATCAACTCCCCCGCGGAGGTGGCAAACGTGCATGCCAGCGAGGCTGCGCCGAACAGCACCAGTGCGCCGAGCAGGATCTTCTTGCGTCCGTAGCGGTCACCCAGCGCGCCCGCGGGCAGCATCACCGCAGCCAGCGCGAGCGTGTATGCGGTGCTGAACCATTGCAGCGCACCGCTATTCGCGTTCAGGTCAACGGCGAGAGTGGGGAGCGCGACCGTCAGCACGGTCATGTCGAGGCCGATCGTCAACATCGCGATCGCCAGCGCGCCGAGCGCCAGCCAGCGGCGGGTCGAGTCCGTTTTCATCATCTCTCCAGTAAATGGTAGTTAGACTTTTTTGATAGTAACTGTCATTTCCTAGGCTCTGTCAATAGTTGCGGCGGCAGCCGTGGACGTTCCGGCGTCCGCGCCCAAGAGCAGCTGCTTCGACTCCGCTCGACGCGAGCCCGAGACGGGCCTCCTCCGGCGGCGCGCATTAGGCTTTGAGCCGATGAGCATCCGGGATATTCGCCACCGCGCCACGCTGTGCCTTGGCGCGGTGGTCGCTGCCGCGGCCGTGACCGCGGGCGTTGCCGCGCCCGCGTCACTCGCCACGCCCACCGGCATCGCAACGCCGAGCACCACGACGACGCCGTTCTCGACGCCGAACACCGATGGGTGCCCCCAGAAGACCAATCCGCCCGCACCGATCGACGAGTCCGAAGTTCCGTTGCCGGGCGAGCCGACACCGACCGCGCTGCCGGTTCCGTCAGCACCGGTGGGCGGGACGCGGATGGGTGAATGCGGTGTGGTCGTGCCGAAGGGCGCACCGCCGGTGCCGCAAGACATTTCGGCGACGGCCTGGATGGTGTCGGATCTGGATACCGGTGAGGTGCTCGCCGCCAAGGATCCACACGGCCGCTATCGTCCGGCCAGCACCATCAAGGTGCTGCTCGCGACGGTCGCCCTGCGCACCCTCGATCTGGACAAGGTGGTCACCGGCACGCAGGAGGACGGCGACGCCGACGGCACCCGCGTCGGCATCGGGCCCGGCGGCCAGTACACCAACAGGCAACTGATGCAGGGGCTGATCATGACGTCGGGCAATGACGCCGCGCACGCCATCGCCGCCCAGCTCGGCGGCGACGCGGCTGCCGTGGCGAAAATGAACGAGCTCGCGAAGTCATTGCACGCCTTGGATACTCGCGCGGCCAGCCCGTCGGGCCTGGACGGCCCCGGCATGAGCACCTCGGCCTACGACTTGTCGGTACTGTTCCGCGAGGCCATGACGATCCCGCTGTTCGCCGAACTCATCCACACCGAGCAGGTCGACTTCCCCGGGTTCCCCAAAGACCCGAACAACCCGGACGACACCGATCACCCCGGCTTCCCCATCGCCAATGACAACCACCTGCTCTATGAATACGAAGGTGCGATCGGCGGCAAGACCGGCTTCACCGACGACGCCAGGCAGACCTTTGTGGCCGCCGCCGAGCGCGATGGACGCAGGCTCGCGGTAACGCTGCTCAAAGCCGACGTACTGCCGCTGCGCCCCTTTCAGCAAGCCGCCCGTCTCCTCGACTATGGCTTCGCCCTCCCAAGCGGCACCGCTGTCGGAAACCTCTCCGACGCCACCTCCGAATCGTCGAAAACCGGTGCGGCACTTGCCTCCCCGCCACCGAAGGACGCCGGTCGGCAGTCCGGTACCACCACCGACGACGTCGACCGCACCATAATGCGAACCTTCCTGACAATCGGCGGAATCGCCTTGATCGTGGTGATACTCCTCGGCGCGCGCGGACTGCGCCGCAAGCGCTAGCCCGCGCCGAGGTTCACCTCGACGCTCCGGATTCCGTGGCATGCGAGGATCTTCGGCGTGGACTTCTTGTCGTCGCTGGGGATGCATCAGGCCAAATTTCACGGCGACACAAACGACCCCCGATACCCCTCGCCGCGCGAATTGCGTTCCCATGTAGCGGTTCTCGTCGATATGCTGTTGCACGCCGGTGTCGCGCTCGCCGTCGTCGGCAGGGACACCGGACTGGTCTGGGCAGCGCTGCTGGTGGTCGTATACGCGGCGGCCTCGTTCATACACACCACGGTGATTCAGCGCATAACCCACGCCACCCTCGGCAAAGCCGTTGTCGGACTGGTCCTCATCCGTGGCAGTGACGGAGACCGGCCGTCGTTCGGCCGACTGCTCGAGTGGTATTTCCTGCGCGTCTTCCTGACGATCGGCGGCATGATCTTCGACGACGAAGACCCATGGCAAGCCGAATACGGTCGCAACCTCGTCGCAGTCCGCCGCCGCGACTTCGCCGCACTACGCGCACACCCCCTACCGCCCGCCGCACCACCGAACACCTACCACCCCAACAGTTTTCCCCCACAGTCCTACCCACCGAACACCTACCGCCGATGAGCTCGGCGGGCGCACAAGCAGCGCCTCGCTGACCTGACCACCCACTCCTCCCGCGCACGACCACGTCGCCAAAGATGCGGAACCGCCGGACAACTCCCCACCGGAGCACACAACGCCAAGGTCGGCGAGACCAAGCAAGAGCTCTGCGCCGAGTCGATGGAACCGCAGCACACTGTGCTGCGTCAGATATATAGAGGCACCGACCTGCTCTACTTCGAGAGCGACGATCACAGGAACGGCAGGGCATAGATTGACCGAACAGTTCAAAGTCAGTCCAGACGATATCGACTTGGCGGCACGTGGATTATGGAAGATAGCTGAAGACAATACTCAGGCCGTGACGTACGCCAAGGAATGGCTCGAAGTGCAAAGCAGTGGCGGTCTCGTACTCACGCCTCTACTCGATCAACTACAAGAAGTCTGTGAACAACTGAAATCTAATTACGAACGCCTAGGAACTGTAACCGACAATTCATCCACGGAGTTGACGAATGCATCAAGGATGTATCGAACGACCGAATTCGAGCGAGCTAAAGACATGGATAACTACTACGGGAGAATAGGTAAGTGACAACAGCTACCGAATATCCCGTCGAAAAGCTATCCGAGCCGGAACCCTCGGATCCGGTCCACGACTACGTCGAACTCGTCATCAGCGGTAACGGCACCAGCATGTCGTACCATTTGAACAACCTCATCGCTATGGCGACCGTCGGCTTTACCGGCAGCAGCGGATTCAACTGCATCGGTACCATTACCAACAATCTCTCCGGAGATTGGGTTGCCCTACAGAAATCCGCCGACGCAATCCGCAAACTTTCCGAATACAACAGCGCATACCACGAAGCGATAGATTCCGCCATGAGCAACGTGGAGAAATCCTGGCAGGGAAATGCGGCCGAGAGCGCGCGGTCCTATTTCTCATCACTGACCGCCGCCCTCGACGGCCAGACCGAACCCTTGAGCAAGGTCGCTGACGAGATTTCCGCCTTTGCACTGGCTTCCTATGGAATGGCCAACGGGATCGCCGATCTGGTGCAATACCTCGGCGACTTGGCAATCGAGTGGTTCGTAACCTGGGTGGCAGCTTTGTCAGCGGATTCTACCATTGTAGGCGTTGAGGTCGGGGTTGCACTGAAGGCGGTCGCAGCGGCCATCGCCGCATTAATGGGGTTGAAGGTTGCCACGATTATAGGCAATCTCGGTCATATGGTTAATGCCTCCGAGGCCGTGGTCGGACTGATGTCCGCGGGAATCAGTTCGGCTGTGGAAGCCTCGCAGATCCCGGCACTTCCGAGCTCCCCCTACGATCATCCTGGGGTTTCGTAATGAAACGTGAAAATGAACCGATGCTCGATACGGTCAATGGCGATATCGGTATGTCACGCCACCTTTCGAAGGCGTTGAAGATTCTTGCCGAAAATCCTGGTATCGACAACGATCTGAAACAGCAACTCCGAGACATCATGAATGGCAAGGGAAGCTTGCGCGACCTCGCACAGAGCGAGTCGTTCCTGCGCTTCAGCGACGCCGCGATGCCGAAGATCGCAGCCGATATGGCCGGCAAGACACCCGAGGAGATGCGGCGGCTAGCCGAAGCCGGGGAGAAGATACTCGAGAATTACCGCAACGAGGTACCCGATACACCGCCCAGCGCCGAGAGCCACCAAAACACGTCGACTATTCGAGCCCAATCGATTCCGACACCCACGACACCGCCAAATCCGGCACCCGACGTGTCACACGGCAATGATCCCGGACCGGCGCGCAATGTAATTCCCGGAACTCGCAAACCCAACCGTGATCGGGTCGTCATGCCGGACGAACCAGATGATGACGACCTCTACTACCAAGACCGACGCCAACGCGGGTGGCTGGTATGAACGGGAGATTGCACATGGCTCGCCATTGTTGTCGGCACCATCGGCCGACCGGCCGCCTACGTTTCGGCTGACTCCGATGAACAACTATCGGTGGATCGGCATGGGTGACGTGGCGGTCCGCTTGCGCCGATGCCAGGAGCCCCTACCGTCATCCACAATTCTCTACATGGAGAGCCGGCTGAGGACCGTCGAACCGCTGGAATTGGAGATCGCCCAAGAAATTCCGGACGTATGCAGCCGGCACGGGCGCCCGGCAGTATCGAAAATGCGGTTCAGAACCACCTTCTACAACACGCTCGACCATCCCAGGCACCCTGGCAAACCTACGTCCTCCCGGTTTGATGACAGGGCCGCGCCGGCATCGACGCTCCTGGTCGGAGATTGGCCGATCTGCGATCAGTGCGAACGTTCCAATCGGTGGTGTCGCCGTATCGCCGCCATTCTCGCGTACGTGATGGGCGCAATCCTGATTAACTTCGTGGTCGTGTGCGCCGCGGGCTGGGCAGAGATAACGCCTGAATGGGCAAGGAATATAGGTGAGATAGTGGTTATCCCGCTGGCTTTGGCAGTATTTCCGGGCACGATTCCAATCGGGCTTTTGGTAGCCATGTTATTTTTCAGAAAGACCACACAGCCGGTGACGTTCCGTCCGATCGATGATGAAAAGTTCGTATTCGTACAAGCTCACCCAGGCTTTCGCGACGCGATGCGTGCTATACCTGGCGGATAAGATGCAGCAGCTGCCAAGTCCTATCCACAACCTTGGGAACCTGCCGCAACGGATGTTAAGTTTCAGCTAGACGAAAGTCATATCGCGAACTATCTCGAGTTTGTTGCTAAGGCGGTGCAATTGCGGACCTCTCTCACCGTGCCGAAGCGATTAAGAACCGTCTGGGCCAACGAGTCCATCGCTGGACACCGCACTCACCTGGATGCCGGTCCAGCGGAGTTCACCCATGGCTGATCTCGCTTCAAAGGGGGCCATGCTTCTCAAACAGCTCACTGCCAACCTCATACGGGCGAGCGACGATATGTCCGAAGCAGTCGCTGGACGTTACACCCGCACCTCCGACACGTTCCATCTCGCCGTCTGATTAGACCGGTGAAATCTGACGTCAGTTCCTGGTGAATTTGGGCGTCACTCGCCGCGTCGAACGGCGATTTGTGCAGACGAAAAGTGACGTCACTTCGGAGACCGCGGTGTCGGTTTCGGGGTGGCGGCTGTGGGAGTGCGGTGGAGCTGTGTCTTGTGGGTTCTCGGCAAGTCAGGATGCTGTCGAGTTGTCTGTGCCGGCGTGGGTTTCGTAGGTGCCTCCAAGCAGGATGCTGAATCTGTAGAGGTCGTCGCGGACGCTGCGCGAGGCGTGGGCGCGGCCGATGTATCGGTCGAGGGCGATGCGTGCGTCCTGGTCGGCGGCGAGCCAGTTGTTGAGGAATTAGAGCATCTCGGCGAGTTCTGCTGCGTCGGCGTTGTTGTCGGGCATCTGATAGTGCTGCTCCTGGGGTTTGCTGTGTGGCTGACCGGCAGATGGTCAGCCCGTGCAGTGTGCAGGTTCGCGATAGTCCGCACCGACCGAATCGGTGGCGGTCAGCGCCAGTGGACGTCTCCGATCAGCGCTGTCTCCGCGCCGCCGTCGGCGAAGATGACTTGACCGGTCACGAATCGGTTGTGCGCACCGGCGAGCCAGCAGATGAGTTCGCCTACCCACTCCGGTCGCCCGGGAAAGCCGCCGAACGGCTGTGGCGCTGCGGCCTCCACGGCGGTACGTGTCGCCTCGCTTGCGAAGATCCAGGAGGCGGCGGGTGTGTCGACGACGCCGGGTGCGACGACGTTGAGTGCGATGCCGGCTCCTGCCCAGTCCGGTGTTGCGGCGACCTTGCGTACCCAGCGATTCAGCGCACGCTTTGCAATGCCATAGGCGCCGGTAGCGCCACCGAGGGATGGGTCCGCGTCGAGGTAGGCGAGGGCGGCGGCTTCGTCGCCGTCGAGACATGCCTGCACCACGCGCTCGTCTGCGGGCGCCAGCGACGACGTCGACGAAACGACCACGGCTCGGGGTGCCTCGCTCTGCGCCAGCAGCGGCCGTAGCCCTTCCAGCGTCGAGACAGCACCGAAGTAGTTCGTCTCGATGAGGCCGGTTTTGCCGCCTCCCGCGATGGCGAGCACGGCGTCGATGTGCCCACGCTCGGTTACCTGGTCGACCAGCGACTGCCGCCCTTCGGGCGTGGACAGATCTGCCTGGATATCGGCGTCGCCGAGGTCGCACGCGATGACCTCGGCGCCGCGCTCACGCAGTATTTTCGTGGTCGCGGCGCCGATGCCCGATGCGGAGCCGGTCACGACGTACGTCCGTCTGGCAACCCCTGTGTATGTCATTGCTGGGTCCTTCGTGTGGGCCGGCCGTGCGGTCGGGTCAGGTCTGTTGTCTCGTGGCTCGGTCGAAGAGTTCGACCAGTTCGTTTCCACACGGGCCGGGGTCGAGTCCAGCGGCTAGCAGAGGGACGACGCTGTCGATGGAGGCTCTCAGCGCCGCAGCCATGACGTGCGGGTCGAAAGGCCGGAACGCTCCGGTGCGCTGCCCCTGGGCGAACAGGCGGGCCAGCCCGTCCAGCGATTCGATGTGGTGTCGCTCCCAGACGCCGTGACCGCCGTTGAGAAGGATCTGCTGAAGCGCTCGCACCTGCGGTAAGTGGCCGGCGATGAACGCCACGTTTGCCCGAATGACGGTGGCGAGCAGTTCGCGGGCGATGGTCGCAGCTGCGAGGGCGGACTGTATGGAAGCCTCGGCGTCGGCGGCGATCTGATCGGCAACGGCCGCGAACAGCTCGTCCTTGCTGGAGAAGTGGTAGGTGATCAGCCGTTTACTGCTGAGCCCGGCCTCCTTGCAGATGGCCTCCAGGGTGGTGGCCTGGTAGCCGTGCTCACCCAGCAACGCGATCGCGGCGCCGGTGATCTGGTCTTTACGAGCCGCGGTCGCCGCCTCGCGGGTGGTCATCGCCACCGCACGGGCTTGCCTGTGGTCGGGCGGGTTTACCGGTGGATGGCGCTGCGGCGCACCGTGACCGCAACCATCACGGAAGGATTTGTTATCCACTCGGATAATATTATTCGAGTGGATAACTTGCCGCAATCCCCGGCATCCGGCACCGCTATGGCCAGGTGTTTCCAGGCGAATTTCGCCATCACTTCGGCGCCGTGGGTTCGGGCGGGAAATCCAGCGTGGGCTGATCGATCGCCGCCCCGGGCGCGCCCGGGGCTGCGGGGCGGTGGGGCCCGGCGAGTTGCGCGATGCGGGCGAGGCGGTCCGGATACCGGCCGCCGTATTGCACCAGCGTACGAAAGCGCCGGAGTAGTTACGGATATTGACCTTGTCAGTCCACGAATTCGTGCGAATCAGAGTTTGCGCGAACGCAATTCGTGGCCGTTGGAGGTCTTGCGGCGGCCCGTGAATGTTGAGGAACTGTATCGCCCTCTGGTAACCGCCATCGGGTGCGGCAGGGCGCCGCCATAATCGGTGGCGGGCCGCGACCACGGTCGGCGACAATTGCGACCATGACTGTCGACATCTCGGAGCCAGCCCGGTTGGGTGAAGTGCATTTGGCAAGCGGGCGGGTAATCGGGTGGGCCGAATGGGGTCACCAAGACGGGATTCCCGTGTTGCTGTGCCCGGGCGCCGCCACCACCCGATCACTCGGTTTCGGCGCGGGCGCACTGGAGGCACTCGGCGTGCGTCTCATCTCGCTCGACCGTCCAGGCTTGGGAGTGTCGACACCGCAGCCCGGCAAGTCGTTTCGCGACTTCGCAGCAGATGTCGACGAGTTCGCAGCGCTGCGTGGGTTGGGCAGGCCCGCGATGGTCGGCAACTCTCAGGGCGCGCCCTTTGCGCTTGCCTGCGCCGCGACGGGTATCAGTGGCGCGCTCGCGATCGTGTCGGGCGCAGACGAGGTGGCGGCCCCGTGGTTCGCGGACGCCCTGCCGGATCAACTCCGCGGACTGGTCGACCTGACCGCATCGGACCCGGACGACGCGGAGAGCTTCTTCGCGACGTTGGCCCCAGACACCATGTGGCAGATGGTCATCGAATCGAGCCCCGCATCCGACCTTGCCGTCTACCGTGACCCCACGTTCGAGCGCAGCTACCGTCGCTGTTTGAGGGAGGCGTTCGCCCCCGGTCCTGCCGGCTACGCCCGTGACACGGTCCTAGCCATGGGCCGCTGGCCGTTCGATCTGACGACGATCGGTGTACCCGTGGATCTCTGGTACGGCGAACAGGACACCAGCCACTCCCCAGACCTCGGAAGTTCGCTCGCTGACCGCATTCCCGAAGCGCGGCGGCATATCGTGCCCGGCATCGGGGGCGCGGTCTTGTGGACACACGCTGAAACGATCCTGCGCACCCTGCTCGGGCACCTCAGGTAGCGAACCACGCCTCAGTCGAGCTCTTTACCTCGAACATCTGCCACCGAACCCGGAATCATCAGCACCCCACCGGAATTGCCGTGGATGCGCATCTGTCACCAATCAGCCGAACGGCTTTCCCCCCCACAGGCATATCCGCCGAACAACTACCGCTGATCAGAGCCGGAAGATCCGTGCGCCTACACCCACACCGGCGCTGGACCAGTTCGGGCCGAAGCAACTCACCGTGCCCGCTCGCCCGACAGGCAAGTCTTCGCGCATTGTGAACTGGCCGATCGGCGGATTGGCGCCAAAGTTGAATCCGATGCAATCGATTTCGAGCCGATAGCTCCCCTCCTCACCCCCACACACACCGTTGTAGGCCCATTGGCCGTTCATCGACCCATTGCAGCCGGGCGCGGCGGCGGCTGTTCCGGCGGTTATCCCCGTCAGGGCGACTGCCATAACGGGAGCCGCCAGGCACATCGATACTGCTCGAGCCGAGATTTTCAAAGGGAGCTCCGATCGTTGGAAGCATGGGATGCATACGATACATATGTCGCGACATATGTATCGGCACGTTACAAGGCCGGTTTCATCAGCGGAGGCAGGCGGCGCAGTCCCACCCAACCCCGACCGCGACAACCTCATCTCGCGCAGCGGGTCAGCCACCCCGGAGAACTATCAGACCCAGGACACCACGGCCGCGTCGAGGACGTCGAGCCTGAACCTATGACCTACGAATTCCATGTCGACCTCGATCATCTCGACCAGATCGTCTCCAGACTGTCCGGTCTGGCCGGGTTCCTGCGCGATCACCTCGCGGAACTCGACCACAAAGTCACGGACCCGCACACCGGCAGTTACAACGCCACGAAAGGGCTATTCGACCTCACGGCGAAGCTCCGAATAATTCACCGGAGCACTACGTGGACAATGACGGAGGAGCAGACCGCCAGCATGAAGGACGGATCCGCAAATGTATTCCTGATCCATGTCACCTGCGGCGACGGGTGACCCGCGATATCAGCTTGCGGGATCCGTCGGACGGATGACATTCAGTCCGATGACTGAAGTGGTTTATCCGGGATTTCCGGAGCATTTCTCGCGCGTGTGGGGCTGATATCCGGTGAATGATGTTGGCGCGCGTAGCGTTTACCCCGGTAACCGTAGTGAGTGGTTGTGGTTCGGGTGAATGATGATGGGGCGGCGAGGTATTCGTTCGGGTGATGGAAGTGGTTGGTTCGAGGTGTTCGGTTGGGGTCGCTGATTGTGGGCGGAATCCATTGGGTGCGTCCGGGAGTCGGGTGTCCTGCGGGTGCCGCGAGGGTGCCCCATTGGTTGTCGTTGTGGCCGACCATGCGGTGGTGTGGTTCGCAGGCGAAGGTGAGTTGATCGGCGTTGGTACCGCCGCCGTTGGCCCACTCGTCGACGTGATGGGTTTCGCATAGGTAGCCGGGCTTCCCGCAGCCGGGGTGGGTGCACCCGATGTCGCGGGCGTGCAACATGATTCGCTGATCGCGTGACGCGATCCGTTTACTGCGACCTAAATACAAGGGCCGACCATCGGCGTCATCGAAGATCGCCAAGTAGTGGTGGGCGTGGGCGGCCATTCTGATCAGGTCATGCATCGGCAGCAGGTTTCCGCCACCGGTCACGACCGGTGAACCGGACACGACCATGCGTCCTGAGTCTGTTTGTTCGACAGCTTCTTCCAACTCTTGCACGGTTGTAGTGGCGATAACTGTGACCGGCAAACCCCGATGCTGGCCGAGTTCCCCTGATGCCAGCATCGCCCGCATGATCGCCTTCAACGCATCGTGTTGACGCTGCCCACCACTACGGTCATCGAGTTCCGCCGAACCAGGCTCTGCCGCTTCACGTTCAGAACTGCCTCCCATGCGGGCCGGGACGTTTTCATCGGGGTTGCATGCACCGGGTTCGGCCAGCTTCGCGAAACATGCATCCAAATATGCCCGGAGTTCCGGGTCGGCGATCAGGGTGCATTTGCTCATCAAATCCGGGCCTTGCCGGCCCATCGTGAAGCTGCGACGCCGCGCACGATCGGTGTCATCGAAAACCCCATCGGGGTTGATGAACGCCTCTACCCTTTGCGCGACTTTCCGCAACTGGTCCGGCCGCAACACCCTGGCGTGCCCAGCCAATTCCACTTCGGCCCGGGTGCGGGTGGGGGTGTCGACACACGCGGGAAGGTGCCGGAAGAACTCCTGTATCACCTGCACATGAGCAGGCCCGATTACGCCATCGCATTGCGCGGCGGCGGTCGCAGGCAACTCTGGTTCGAGAACCTCACCGTCGAACATGTTGCGGTGCGCCAACTCTCGCGCCGACCGACATCGGGCACGCGCCTCCGCGGGGCTGATCCGTAGCCCTTCGGTGAGGGTGTCGGACACATTTCTGGTCGCGAAATCGTCGTTACTCCACTCGGTATCGATCTGGGCGATCAACCCCGAACCCAAACCCGGCAACGCCCGAATAACCACCTCGACCCGCTGCAACACCCGCAGCCGATCCCGATTCGACAGCCGCCCGGTACCAACTTTCATCACCTGCGAAAGACCGGCCTCCAAAGTGCATAACGCCGCCTCGACTGACGGGTCGGCAATTGTGGCGTTAATCGAAGGCATGTTCGAATTCTATCGCGAAAAATATTGCTGGTCACGCCTTTTTGCATTTGGATGATAACAGACCATATTGTGAATATCCGCAATTTCATTGTGCGGCAAATGGTTTCATCGAAGAATATTCAGCGCGGAATACGCAGACCCGAGGACCAGAAGAGGATCGCGGATGACCGCTGGCCGTAACCACAATGCCCTGCCGAATCGCGAGAACGACAACCGGACGCCTGACTCCCGAGGCGGTTTCGTGCGGCAGGTCGCCATGGCGATCCTCACACTGTCGGAAGGCATTGCGCAGGACAGACTGCTGGTGGGCGCGGCCTGCTGTTCCGTCGTTGTGGTGGCACTTGGTGTGATATCCGAGTTCGCCGCCATGATGGTGGCCGGTGTCGCTGTCGGCATTGTTGGCTGGTGCCTCATCATGGTTGCGCTGGACCGGAATGGCCCGCCGGGCGCCAGTGGCTGCTCATCGCGGCGTTGTTCGCGGTGAACGCCTCGATGAGGGTCGTCGCCTGCTGACGCCGCAAGCGCCGAGGCGCTCATTCGGCCATGCACCCAAGAGCACGCACAGCGGTCGCCGCCCGACCCCCTGGCTATTCGTAACAATCGCACCTGATTCTGTTGTGCCGCAATAGGTTGTGGTTGCCACTGCTGTCTCGCCGACATGCCGGAGTCGTGCGACCGGATTCGCGAGACCGCACAGCAAGGGGCGCAGGCGACTCGGAGAACCACAACCGCGGTGCCGGTCGAGTAGACAGGAGAGGATGCGATGACGCGGTACGCAGGTTTCGCTGGGCGGACATATGCGGTCACCAGTTCGTCACACAGATCAGCTTGGTTACCTGTATGAGATTGTTCGGGTTCCGGCTGTCGTCACACCCGTTTGCTCTCTACGAGTTGTTCGACACCGTCGAGGATCATGCGCAGACCAAAGCTGTATGCCCGGCCGACGTCTACTGCTGAGTCGTTCTCTTGGCCGGCCGCGCGTCCTATCCGGGAGGCATTGGGGAACCGGCCAGGATCGATGAGCGCAGCGAGTAGCGGGCCGGCGGTGGCCCACCACTCGCGATCGTCGTGGCCGGTGGCCTGTGCAGTTTCTGCGACGCCCAGCGATAGCCGTGCTGTTGATTTGACGTGATCGAGAACGAGGGTGAGCACTTGGTCGATCTCAACATCGTTGAGGCCGATTCCGACGAGCGGTTGCAGTTCGGTGTCGTACTTCCCCGTGGTGCCTGGGCCCAGAGGTGGCCTCGTAACGTCGATTCCCAGCAACCATCGGTGCTGTGCGAGAAGGTTCCAGTTGTGCTCAGCGATGGCCTCCAGTGCCGGTCGCCATCCTGACTCCAGCGGGATTACGCCTGGCGATCGGTAAAGCGTGCCGTAGACGTGGTCGACCATCAGGTCAATCAGCTCGCCCTTGCCAGGCACGTGCGCGTAGAGCGACATGACCCCCACGCTGAGTCGATCGGCGATCTTGCGCATCGAGAGTTTCTCGATCCCGACCCCCGATGCCACCGTGATCGCGGCTTCTACGACCGCATCGAGTGTGAGGCCAGAACGTCCGGTCTTAGGGTTTGTGCGCCACAGCAGCGCAATGCTCTGCAGTGGATCGCCTGTACCGGTGTGCTCGGCCACCTCAACCCACTCCTGCCGTTAAGGGAATAATCTCCACCCATGCCACGTTACGGTATGCCATACCGTACGCCGTACGGTATGGCGTACGAATAGGAGTGGCATGATGTCGTCAGCGATTGAGGCCGAGCACGTCGGGAAGATGTACTCGTTGAAGGACGGCGAGGTGGGGCTGCGTGACCTGAGCCTGCACGTCGAGCAGGGACAGGTGCTTGCCCTACTGGGCCCGAACGGGGCGGGCAAGACCACGGCGATTCGAGGACTGTCGACGCTGTTGCAGTTCGATCGCGGCAGCGCCCGGATTGCCGGTTATGACGTGCGACGAGACGCGGCGAAGGTTCGCGAGCGCATCGGTCTGGTCGGTCAGCACGCGGCCGTGGACGAGCAGCTCACGGCGCGGCAGAACCTACGGTTCTTCGGGCGCCTGCGGGGCTTGAGTCGCGAGGCCTCGACAGAGCGCGCCGGGGCATTGGTGGAGCAGTTCGGTCTCGGCGAGGCGCAGAACCGGGCGGTGAGCGGTTACTCCGGTGGGATGCGCAGGCGGCTGGACCTCGCCGCCAGCCTGATCGTCTCCCCCCAGGTCCTCTTCGTCGATGAGCCGACCACCGGGCTTGATCCGGCGGCCCGCCGTGACCTCTGGCAATCCCTGCGCGATCTCGTTCGCAGTGGCACGACCATTCTCCTGACCACGCAGTACCTCGAAGAGGCCGATGAACTTGCTGACCAGATCGTGCTCCTGGCTCGCGGAGTCGTTGTCGCGCAAGGGTCATCCGACGACCTCAAGGCCATGGTCGGCCCCTCGGTCATCCAGATTCGGTTCGCGACCGGCACCGATGCGGATGCCGCGCTCCCCACGCTTGGGCGTATCGACGGCGGGGCGAACCTCGACAGCTCTGGCATGAGGGTGACCTTGCCCGCTGCTTCGAACGGCGCACTCAGCCGCACCGTGGAGCTGTTGGCCGCGGCGGGGATCGCTGCAACCGAGGTGACCTTGCGCAAGCCGTCCTTGGACGAAGTGTTCTTGACTCTGACCGGCGATGCTGCTGCCACCAAGGAGACCGCGTGACCACGATGACACCGACCATCTCAGCACCCAGCCTGCTCTCCGCTTCGGCGATCATCGCCCGCCGCACCGTCAGCTCATGGCGTCAGCAGATCGGTGCGATGGCGACCGTATGGCTGTTCCCGGTCTTCACCACGCTGCTCTTCTTGGGTCTGTTCGGTGGAGCCCTCGATGTACCAGCCGAATCGACCTACACCGACTTCTTGATCCCCGGAATGCTCGCTGTCACGATGCTCTTCGGCTTGGAGACCACTACGCTGTCAGCGGCGGCCGACGCCACCCACGGCATCAACGACCGGTTGCGGTCCTTCCCGATCAACAGCACCGCGATCGTGCTCGGGCGGGCCGCCGCCGACCTGCTCAGCTCACTGATCAGCCTGGCGCTCATGGTCGGCTTCGCCCTTGCGGTGGGCTGGCGCCCCGACCTGCACATCGCGAACGTCGTCCTTGTATTGGTCCTGCTGGTCGCTCTGCGGTTTGCCCTGCTGTGGATCGGGATCTTCATCGGATACGGCGCGAAGTCGGTGGAATCGGTCGCCTACATCCAGATCCTCACCTGGCCCATCGCGTTCCTTTCCAGCGCTTTCGTCAACCCCGCGACTATGCCGGGCTGGCTCGGCACCTTGGCGGAACTCAACCCGATCTCCACGACAGCCACAGCCGTTCGTGAACTGCTGGGCAGCACATCGTGGCCCACGCAGAGCTTTGTCGGCGACCACGCGCTGACGTTGGCGGTGCTATGGCCGCTACTCCTCACTGCGGCCTATCTACCGCTGGCTGCTCGACGGTTCCGCAGAGGGGGCAAGTGAACGTTGTGGCGGCGACGCCGGCCCGGTCCGCTTCGGTGGCTTGATCAGAAGCCTGCCCGACCCCGTTGGCGCGGGATCGTGGCCCATTACAGGCCTGCCTCGAAGTTCTCCTTCCGGGCCGACGCCGACCAACGACGTCGCCCATCGGAAGGACAACCGCTGCAGTGCCTATCGTCTCAGAACAGTACGAACTCGTCATCGGCGTCGACACCCACCCCGCCTGGATATCACGTCGGCGGACCGCCGCTGGTCAGCGTGCGCCGCGCACCAGTGCTCCGGGCCGCGCTCCGGTGTCCTCGCCGTCGCGCAGGACCACTTCGCCGGCGACGATGGTGGCGCGGTAGCCCTCGGCTCGCTGCAGTAGCCGCCGTGCCCCACCGGGCAGGTCGTAGGCCATGGCGGGCGGCAGCAGACGCAGATTCTCCAGGTCGATCACGTTGAGGTCGGCCTTCTTGCCGACCTCGATCACACCGCGATCGGTGAGGCCGTACATGTCGGCGGTGTCCTTGGTCATTTTGCGGACTGCGGTGGCCAGCGGAATCCGTTCTCCGCGTGTGCGATCGCGCACCCAGTGGGTGAGCATGTAGGTGGTGTTCGAGGCGTCGCAGATGGCGCCCACATGCGCGCCGCCGTCACCGAGGCCGACCGCCGACGCCGGATGCATGAGCATGTCCCGAATCGGATCATGGGTGAATCGGGTGTAGTTCAGCAGCGGCCGGAAGAACAGCGCCCGCCCCTCGCTGGACAGCAGCAGGTCGTAGAGATAGTCGAACGGCTCCCGTCCGGCTCGTTCGGCCGCATGCGCGAGGCTGGTGTCGGGCGCGGGCTCGTACTCCGGCGGATCCCCGAGTTCGAAGGTGCGGTCCAATCCGAGGCTGATGAACGCCATCGGATTGCCCGGCAGATCCTCCTGCTGGAGAATGGTTTTGCGCAGCGAGGGATCTCGCAGTTCCGCCACCAGCGCGTCCAGATCCTCGCCCGCGCGTTCGGCGGCCTCGATGAAGGCAGGGCGGAAGGAGAACGGATGGAAAGTCTGCAATCCGATCAACAGCCCCAGGGGTCGCGCGGACACCTGGGGTCGAATCGGAACCCCGGCCGCGTGCGCGGTGCCCGCCAGATCAAGGAGTCGCTGCCAGTCATCGGGTGCGCCGTCGTGCTGCAACAGTCCGAAACTCACTGTCCGCCCGGTCAATTCGGCCAGACGTAGCATCCAGTCCAGTTCTCGATCCGGTGCGGCGAGATCCTCGCCCATGATTCCGGCGGGTGCCAGCTCGAAAACGCCGGTCCCCGCGGCGGCCAAGGCCTTTCCGATCGCGAACAGTTCCTCTTCGGCGGCGAATGTTCCTGGTACCGGCTCCCCGTCCACTGCCCGGTGCACGAGTGTGCGTGAAGTCGAAAACCCCAGCGCTCCAGCTTCGATCCCCGCTTGGACCAACTTCGCCATCAGGTCGATATCCTCGGGGGTGGCGGCTTCGTTCTTGGCTCCCCGCTCACCCATGACGTAGGCCCGCACCGCTCCGTGCGGCACCTGGGTCCCCACATCCACCGCCAATGGCAGTTTTTCGAGCGCGTCCAGATACTCGGGGAAAGACTGCCAGTCCCAACGAATCCCGGCCGAGAGCGCCGCTCCCGGAACATCCTCCACCCCCTCCATCAAACCGATGAGCCACTCCCGCTTCGCCGCGGTGACGGGCGCGAACCCCACGCCGCAGTTCCCCATGACTACGGTGGTCACCCCGTGCCAGCAACTGGGCGTCAGCATCGGGTCCCAGGTGATCTGCCCGTCGTAGTGCGTGTGAATGTCGACGAATCCCGGCGTCACTACCAGGCCCGTCGCGTCTATCACCGTTTCGGCCACGACCTCGGTGAACTCGCCGGGTTTCCCGACGGCAGCGATCCACCCGTCGGCTATCGCGATATCCGCGGGAAACGGTTCACCTCCCGTCCCGTCGACAATCGTCCCATTGGCTATGACAAGGGAATATCTCATGACGAGTCCTGTGCTTGTGGTTGCGTGGCGCTACCTCCGGCACCATGTTTGACATTAAGTAATCTAACTAGACACAGTGTCAGCGAGTGTGGGATTCGTCATATTACCTGCGAAGATCGAACACCTGGACGCACGTTCATCGGCGCGAGCGCTCACTCTCACCCGGCAGCCGGACCGGTCGTAGGGGCGGTGTCATGCCCCGGTGCCGACGAGTCGTTGCCGGTTCCTGGCTGCCGGATACAACTCCGAGGACGTCGCCGAACGTTTCGTCGCTACAGCGCAGATGATTGCAGGTAACGACCGACCGGGCCGGTTCGGGAATCACCCGTTGGTAGTCGTGAGTAACGATACGCACCGGGCATCAGGGTGTCGTCAGCAAATCTGCATCGGAAGTGCATATTTGTGGCGGAACAATGTGAACAGACGGAAGGGACGGGAACATGCAGAAAAATGTTTCGTATGCGAGGCGCTCCCGGTTCATCGGCAAGCTGGGCATACAACTTTTGACGGTTGTGGGTGTGGCAGCTGCTGCCACGGCCTACGCCGCGCCCGCCTCGGCCGACAGCCCGCTTATATCCGTCACGGGAAGATATTTGGGCCGCCTTGTCTACACGGCGCATTATGCCGAGCTGCTGCCAGATGCTTGCTTTGTACCTAAACCGAATAAGCCCCCAAACATCGGTATTGCTTTCACTATCTCCGTTACCGGTTCGGAGTCCGTCGCTGTGTACGATAATGCGTCAGGCTGTAGCGGGGAAGTCGTAGGCACGGCCTCGCCGTTGAAACCGTATCAGGACACTTTGGTGAATGGGCCTTCGATCAAATTGCCGTCGGTCCTCTAACAATGTGACGAAGCACTGCGTTTCGTGACGCCAGCCATCGTATGTGGCGACACCGGCAGCGCTTACGAGATGTCCGGCGCGCGAAGGCCGTCCAGGCGCGGCCTTCGCGCGGGAAGTCCGCCATCACCGGCACGAACGCCTCCGCCGAGCCCGGACCGACGTCAGAAATCACTGACCAACGACGTCGGAATTCCGGGATCTGGCCCACTTTCCGTGATGGGCGTGGCCTGAGTGCGGCAGGTGACTGGGGTCTTGGGATCGTGCACAGTCGGTACGAGCGCTACCTGGCCGACGCGCCGGTGGGCGGACAGCGGTTGATGGTCCGACTGCGGGTGCGGCGGTGGTTCTGCGATCAACCGGTCTGCGGGGTAAGGACTTTCGCGGAACAGGTCGAGGGGGTGACGGTGCGGCATGGGCGGCGAACGCCGCTGCTGCGGGCGCTGCTGGAGGATATCGCGGTTGCGCTGGCCGGCCGGGCCGGTGCGCGACTGGCCACCGCGCTCCGTGCATCGGCAAGCCGGTCTACTCTGCTGCGGCTGCTGCAGACGTTGCCGGATCCCGTGGCGGAAACGCCACGGGTGTTGGGGGGTGGACGACTTCGCGTTGCTGCGCGGTCAGAACTACGGCACCGTGCTGATCGACTGCGAGACGGGCGCACCGCTGGAGTTGTTGCCAGGCAGGGACGCTCAGACCCTGGCGAATTGGCTGGCCGCACACCCTGGGGTGGAGGTGGTATGCCGAGACCGCTCAGGGTCGTACGCGGAGGGAGCTCGTATCGGCGCCCCCGACGCGATGCAGGTCGCGGACAGGTTTCACCTCTGGCAGAACCTGGCCAAGGCCGTTGAGCGCTGCGTGGCTCACCACCGCGACTGCCTTCGCGTCACCGGGCCTCAGCCGGCCGATCGGCCAACCCCGCAGCCCCAGAACGAGGAGCCCGTCGGGAGGTTCGCGCAGCGTGCTCAGCGGCACCACGCGCGATCATGTGGTCGGGGTTTCCCGGACCACACGAGGGGCAGGTGTGTCTCCATGGGGTTCCGTGGCGGGCGCGAGGATGCGCATCAGGCTCGTGGTGAATGCTCGGTGGGCGTCCGGGGCGGTCATTCGGTCGGTGCTGCGCTCGTGAGCTGCGGTGTGGGCGAGATGGATCGCGACGGTGGCCAGCCAGCTGGCGGGGAGGTGAACGTCGAATTCGCCTGTGTCTTGTCCGCGTCGGATCACCCTTTCGATGCGGTCCGTGATCGGTGCGTGCCGACCATGGTCTTCGCGTGCGGAGATCGGCAACGCGCTGATCCGCTGCAGGAGGGTGGGATAGCGATCGGATTCTTGTGCCGCCGCGTCGAATACGCGCAGCAATGCCTCGTCGGCGGGGCCCTCGTCCGGGTCCGCGGCATCCATCGCCGCGACCGTCAGCTCGGTGAGCCTGTCCAGGACTGCCACCAGTAGCTGCTCACGAGAGGGGAAGTGCGCATACACCGTCTGGCGGGTTACCCCCGCATCGGTGGCGATGGTTTCGACGCTGGCCTCGGGTTGTTCGTTCAGGATCCGCGCGGCGGCGTCGAGGATCGCCGCCCTGCTGCGGTGCGCGTCGGCACGTTGCTTACGAGCCATCGGTCGTCCTCATTATCTCTTACGCCTTGTCAAAATACTCTGTCGCCTATATCTTACACTTCGTAAGAATTAATCAGGTTTCGCCTGTCAGGAGACTCATGCCCGCCTTCGCCGATACCGACCCCGCGCGGTTCATCGCCGAGTTCTTCACCTCCTTCAACGAACACCTGCTCGCCGAGGACACAGATGCGGCGGCCGTGGTGGACCGGTTCCACACCCCCGATATCGTGCAGGTCGCCGATGGGCACCGGATGGATCGCGACAAGCTGATCGCGCACACCCGCCCAGTGCGAAAGAACCGCCCCAGCGGCCGTATCGACGTACACGAAGCCATTGCCGACGACGATCGGATCGCCGCCCGATACACCCTCCACGTCACGCGGCGTGGCAGAGAACTCGCCATCGAAGTCTGCTTCTTCGGCCAGTTCACACCGGACGGACGGATGCGGCAGGCACACATGCTCACTCGAAACGTAGCCGCCGACGGCCGGCACCAGCAGAGCGAGCGGTCATGACCGAACACCGCTACACCGTCCTCGGAATGGCCTGCGACCACTGCGCCGCATCCATTGCCGAGGCACTCGAACATTTACCCGGCGTCACGTCGATCGCGGTCGACGTCGATACCGACTCCGTCACCGTGATCAGCACGGGCAACCTCGACCGCGCCGATGTCCACGCAGCTGTCGACTCTGCCGGTTACGAACTGGCCGGTTCCTGACAGCCTCACGGGGTGTCCGCTCATAGCCGCTGGGCGGGCGTTCGCCGGAGCCCGCCAAGTGCTGTCGTTGTTCGTGAACACCACTTTCTCCCGACCGATGGTGCCGTCGAGATTCGTGAACAACCGCTGTCGGAAATGGGATCTGGCCCACTTTCCGTGACGAAGGTTGTGCCGTAGGTTCGCGACGTCATCGTCGTGCGGCTGTGAGAAGTACGCGTTTGCGTAGCAGTGGAAGGCCAGCCCTGCCGAACATCTGCCTCTTGATCATCTTGATGTGATTGACGCGCCCCTCGACGGGACCGGAGTTCCAGCGCACGGTCAGACCGGCGGTGACAGCGTTCAAGCCAGACTTGAGCCCGTTGACGAAAGAGGTCAGGCCGGGCAGGTCATCGGCACGGACGGCGGCGATCCATCCGAGTAGATGCTGGCCCTGCAGCGTGGTGAGCATCTCGCCGAAGGCACGGACATGTCCGGCGGCGGCCTGTAACTACGGACACTGTCCAGCACGGCTTCGAGTCGTAGCTGATCGTCCTCACCGAGTTTGTCGGGGTGGCGGGTGAGCCACCGTGTGAACTGCCGGACGGTCGGTGGCGACGGGGCGATGCGGTCTGGCTTGGTGCGGTGTTGTTCCAGGTAGGCGCGCACCAGTGCATAGCTGCCGGGGTAGCCGAGTTCGGTGATCTCACGGTGGAGCTGTAAAGCGATGTGCTCCCGGCCGCGGACATGTGGGCCACGCTGCACGGAACCGACGGTATCTTCGCGTTCCACCTCTATCTGCTCGCACAGCCGAGCGATCTCGCCGAGCGCATGATCGGAGCTGACCCCGATCTGTTCTTCGGGCATTTCCTTGACAGCTGGACCCAGGTTCCCGAGGCGATTCCGGGCGACATCCGCACCGAATACCTGACCGCTGCTCGCGCCCCTGACTCCATCCGTGCCGTCTGCGCCGACTACCGCGCCAGCGCCTACGTCGACAACATCCATGACGAAGCCGATCGCCGCGCCGGCAGGCGGCTGACCATGCCCGTGGCCGCGCTCTGGCAAGACCCCGGCGAGCTCGTCCTGCCATTCGACCCGCAAGCGATCTGGTCCGCATGGGCACCGGACCTGCGCACCACCACGGTGCAATGTGGTCACTTCCTGCCGGAGGAACAGCCCGACATCGTCATCGGTGCGGTGCGCGACCTGATCGACTGAACCGGTCGAGCTCACCCACGCTGTGGACCGGTACGGGTCGTTCGAATCGAACCACTCCGGTCGCCGACGGCCCGACTCGAGCACCGGCGACCGGAGCTGACCATCAAATCCGGTCTACAGATTCAAGTCCGGGCTGTAGATACGAGCGATCCCCTGGCCGTCTTTGGTGACTTCGGTGAAACTGCGGTAGCGATGCCCGGGCTTCGCCAGCGCCGTGTCCACCGTCAACGGCGGGGAGGGATACTTGCCGTTCAAGCACTGAAATGGGCCGCTGGTCGCGACCTGCTCGTCCGCCCCGGTCTCATACGCGTTGTAATCCACGATGGTCACGACCATGGTGCAGTCGGATTCGGGCGTGATGTCGTCAGATTTGATCGTGAGGCCGCCGAATGCCCTGGGTACCCCGTTCTCGGCGTAAATGCACGACTCTACTTCTGCGGAGCCATCGCTCGACAGATATACGCCCGAGCAGCTGTAAGGGCTATCCGGGGCGGCAACAGCGGCAGGCGCGAACAGCAGTAGCGGTGCCGCACTGGCACACACGCACGACAGGACACGTGATAACGAACCGATGGACATGTAAGACCTTTCGATATCAGAAGCATCAGATCCCGACAAATGATCTTGTCCACCCTATGTGTTGCAACCGCAGGCCACATGACCGTACTTATCGGGTCGCGCAGGCACGTACACGCAATGCCGACGTGCACTCAGCGGGCTTCAGCTGGAAGAGCGTTGGGTATCAATGCGTTCGCTGCGTCGTACCGACCAGGAAAACCGCTGCTCGGAGCGGTCTCGCGCGCGTAGTGTCGCGCGCATGTCTTGCAGGATCACCGAACTGGTCATCGACTGTGCCGACCCACAACGGCTGGCGGACTTCTGGTGCGAAGTCCTCGGCTACGTCGAACTCGGCTGGGAGGGCGACGATCTGGAGATCGGCCCGCCCGCAACCGGCTTCGGCGGGCCCCAGCCCACACTGGTGTTCAGTCGCGGCACCGAGCCGAAGGGCGGGAAACTGCCGCTGCACCTCGACGTGAACCCCACCGACCGTGATCAGGACGCGGAACTGGAACGGCTGCTCGCCGTGGGTGCGCGGAAGGTCGACATCGGCCAGACCGGCGCCGCGACGTGGCACGTACTGGCCGACCCGGAGGGGAACGAATTCTGCCTGCTCCGGCGCCGGGTCACGGCAGTGTAGAGCCACCCGAACACACGGTAATGCCGCCGAGCGGTCGTCGAGTTGAGTGCGTCATCACCCATGCTCGGCGACTATCGCTAGGCGTTGTCAGTTCGTTCGAGTCTGGACGGTCGGTGAGTAGGCCGGTAGTTTGGCGTCATGAATATGGTTGGGGGAGAAGGACAGTCGTTGACGGTCATCCCTGATAGCGTCCGGGATATCGGCAAATATGTGGGTGAATATTTCGAAATCATCAGGCAGCTGACACGTCAAATGGCAAATGTCCAGAGGGAGTCGATGGTCGAACAAGGCTGGACTCGCGAGATAAACACGTTCCTGTATGAATTTGTTAAATCTATTCCCAGAGATATAGAACCGCAGGCTTGGGTCAGAATTGTTGTCAGCGACCAGAGCATCGACCGATCCGAATCGCAGACAGACGCCCTCAGGTTGGACGGCGAAGCTGTGCGATATGCCCCGACATATATTTGCGAACTATGGCCGACTCTTCTCGCTACTACCTGGGAACTACTGGGAAGTCTGGAAGCACGCTATCGTACGGGCTTCAACGCAGACGAGATCACTGCCGCGCTCGCTTCGATGACCGAGGCGGTTGATGGGGCTCTTCGGGCTTGATGGCGTGTTGTCGCGATCCGTGAGCGGGCTTCAGTACTCGTCGGCGTGGTCTGCCGGGGGCGTGTCGGATGCGCTGCGGAAGCACGGTCGAGCACTGTGCGCCACTACCTTCGATCTCTCCCGCGTGATGGATGCGCCCGAGCTGTTCGACCATCTCGACGAACGACAGAAATTCGAGACCATCGTCGGTTTCGAATGGTCGCGGTCGCCCTGGTAACTGTCCTCATGAGGCTGGTGTCCGAGCCCAAAACCCTTGAATGCAAACGACTTTCGAATCGGCTTGACGCGGCAGCCGGTGCGATAGCCGCGTTGTACCACGACAACACGCTGCCGCGCCAAGAACTCGACCAACGCGGCCACCTTGTCGCCCCCGAGAGCCGTCGCGGCCAGGCGCGACGCCGATGGCGGCTCAATGTCTCATGACCCACAGCTGGTGTAGGGTCCCGAAAGTCGTGGCATCTGTCGATTGATCGACCTGGGCCTTTCTGGTTTGTCTCACGCTGTGGCCAGCGGGTTCCGTCTCAGTTCGATGGCATTTCTTCGGTCCAGCCACCGCCGATACCTGGAATGCCGGACTGGATGCCAGACCTGGCGGCGGTCCGGACCGGTGGACAGGCGACGTCACGCAGGGGCACCGAGCGGGGGGTGCTCGAGGACGCGGGGCTTGTACTCGACCAGCTGGATGCGGCCATCGAAGGTGCGGTGCTCGATCATCTCGAGGGCAACGTCCGGATAGCCGTCGTAGATACGTTCTGCGCCCGTGGCACCGGTGATGACCGGGAACATCACGACCCGGAATCGGTCGACGAGTCCGGCTCGTAGCAGGGACCGGCACAAGCTCAGGCTGCCGATCGTGGTGAGGAGCCCCGAACCACTCGATTTCATGGCGCGGACCGCCTCGATGGCGTCGTCGCGGACAAGCGTGGAGTTGGCCCACGTCAGTGGCTCCTCGAGTGAGGAGGAGAACACCACCTTGGACGCTTTTGTGAGCCCGTCGACGGACGCCTCTTCTTCAGGCCTGAACTCGTCTTGGCCATCGGGGACCTCGCCGGCGGCGAAGCCCGACATCAGGCGGTAGGTGTTCGCTCCCATCAGGTGGGTGGCCTCGGGCTGCTCGCCGAGCCATGCGAGGTACTCCGGGCCCTCGAGGCCCCAGAAACCGGGCCATCCCTCTCCCGATGCGTGGCCGTCGAGGGAGGTGATGAAGTCGACGAGAAGCTCCGACATGGCGGTGTCCTTTCCTAGGTGTCATGAGCTTTGACCGGTCGGGAGCCAAAAACTCATCGGCCGAGCTGTGGGGTAACGAGGAAACCTACGACCATGCCGATCCACTGGCTTAGCTCCCGGCCGTCGCTGAACCACATCGATGCGAACCTGTAATCGGCTACTTAAGACTGGTGGTAGGACGTGATCCCGGCCAGGATCAGTCCATTACAGGACAGTCGGACCACCACGCTTCGAGCCGATCGCCAAGAAGGAATGCCGATGAACGGCCAGTCAGTCGGCGGAGGGTTGCTGCGATCACTGCACCGGCTGAGCATGCCAATCCACCCAGCGAAGCGTGCGGAACCGAACTCGCCAACCGAATCCTCCTGCTGTGGACCGCAAATGGCGGAAATCATCCCACCAACTGGTCAGCAGAGGGAGCAGAAGCTCAAAACCGTGGCCAATTGGCCAAGCCGTGGCCAATCATTCTGAGATTTGGCCACGACTTCTGAGACCCTACACTTGGGCACGGACGCCGCCGTTAGCTGTTGAACTCGCCGCGAGTCGCCGCACTCGTGAAGGCCGACCATTCGGCGGAGGTGAATGTCAGTGCCGGGCCGGTGGGGTTCTTCGAATCACGTACGCCGACAATGTGATTCGGGAGGAAGGCGACTTCGACGCAGTTCGAGCTGGCACCGCTGCGGCTGCTCTTGAACCAGTCGGCACCGGTCAGATCAATGTTCACGCGTACTCCTTCGCCATTCGCGTGAGTAGAGCACGGCTGTCGATGGGATCCATCGCGCTTCGCCGGAGGCCCTCGTACGCCTCATGATATCGCCGAACGGTAGCTGGTTTCGCAAGATACAAGTCCCCCGTGAAATTCTCGGTGAAGACCACCGGCGGCTCGACCGTCTGTCCCTGCCTATCCGTGCCGAACTCCACGATGACGAATGGACCGACCGCGTCCCCCAGGGGGAATCCCGCGCTGAATGGGAGAATCTGCAACCGCACGTTGGAGCGGATACTCATGTCGGCGAGATGCCTCAGTTGGGTTGCCATGACCTTCGATCCGCCAACCATCCCCCGCAGTACTGGCTCGCGCAGGATAACGTCGAGCGTCGCCGGATGATGCTTGCGGGTGATTCTCGTTTGCCGACGCATCCGCAACTGCACTCGGCGTGCGTGCTCCTCAGCATTATCATCCGGATACCCGGATCGGATGAGCACACTCGCATACGCCGGTGTCTGCAACAACCCCGGCACGAGTTCGAACTCGTAGGTCGTCAGCCGCCGTGCCGACGCCTCCAGCCCGACAAAGAAGTCGAAGTTCGCTGGCATCACGTCGCCGTACTCATACCACCAACTAAGCTCATTACCTTGCGCCGCAAGCCCTTTCATCGCAGCAGTGTGGTTGGGGTCGAACTCGTAAATCTTGCACAGCGCCTCGAGATCCACATCGCGCAAATGCGCCACCGTGCCCTTCTCGATTCGCTGTAGTGTGCTGCCGCTGCGATCGATCAGCTCGGCCGCCTGCCGCAGCGTCAGCCCACACTCCTCGCGCCCGTTGCGCAGATACTTCCCCAGCTGTCGCCGCGCCAGCGTCGATCCGTCCTCCGACATGCCCGCCTCCCATCAGGTTTCATCCGTTCGCGCCAGCAGATCACGCAAGAATCTCGCATGGCGACTACATCGCGGATTCTCATGCAATCAGCACATAACCCCAGGATAAGTTGCATTTCGGGGCGATCTCGCAGCGCAATTGGACACCGGCACAGTCTCGTTCGATGCGCGGGTCCGATCCACCCTGGACCGCCTCATCGCACGCACGCGGAGTTCGCCTCGGCGCACCAAGCCACGACACGCGACAAACCCGCAGGATCGAACCCATCCGGAGCGCCCCCGCGTCTCGATGGAACCGATCGCCTGTTTCATGCGTCCAGTAAAGTGACCGGGCATATGCCGAGGGAGGGCCAGTCATGGAAGTGGGGCAGTCAGCGGCGAACGCTCTGTACCAGCAGGCCACAGGGGGAACGTTCCGGATGGAAGCCGACGCCGCACGACGGTGTGCCGAGGTCTACACCAGATTCGTTGAAACGACGCTCGATCCACAGATCGACCGATCCCAGCGCTTGCACAAGCTTGAGGGATTCGGGGGATTCGAGTCTGCCAAGCAGCTTCAAGACGGATTCTCCGGCAAGGCAGTGAAGATGACAGACGCCTTCACGGGAATGAAGGAAGCAGCACAGAAGATGGCGGCGGCCTATCTACGAGCTGGTCAGTTGGTGGAGGAAGCCGACGCGATGTTTGCGCAATCGATCACCACCGCCGAGTCAGAGGTGCAGTCATGACGAGAATTCGCAATACCGTACTGGCGCTGCTCGCGGCATCGGCCACTTCACTGGCTGCGAGCTGTTCATCCGGCAGCGATACGGCACAGCACCCGGCCGACTCGAGCCAGGCCACCGCATCGTCTGCTGGGACGCAATCGGCTCATCCGACGCTCACGAACCCGAAGCTCCAGCCGCCCACGCAGGACAACCAGTACACCGCGAGCACAGGACGCCCCAAGGTCGTATTCGACCCATGCACCTGGATCAGCGACGACGCAGTCCAGCGAGCTGGATTCGATCCCGCATCTCGTAAACGTGGCGACGACCTCGTGGCCGAGTACAGCTTCCTCACCTGCGATTTCCACTCAGTTGCACGAACCCTGATGCTGAACTCGGGGAACGCAACTTGGGCAGAGAACCTCGTTAAGGTCGGCTCTTACAGCAAGCCGATTACCGTGAACGGCCGCGAAGCCCTGCTTGTCCGCGATCCACAGGTCAGTCGCAACTGTCAGATCGACTTACGGACGAAGGTTGGGTTCGTACAGACCGACGTCTATCTCACCGACCGCGCCCCACGAGACCTCGACCCCTGCGACGGCGTCTCCGACATCGCCTCCACCATCGAACCGGAAATCGGCAAGGACAACTAGCGATGACCGGACCCAGCTACATCAATATCAATGACAATCCCGCAGCACTGAGCACCTTCGGCGCGGGCGCGAAACCTGATGTCGCACAACCGAGTTCCCGATCGCGTGCCCAGCAGCAGGGGGCGGAGGGGGCGCAGCAGTCGGTTGCCGATAACGGTGCCGATCCGGCTTATATCGCCCAGATGGAACTGTTCGAAGGCCATACGCACGAGGAGATCTACCGCAACGTCACGCAGATGAGTCCGGGTGTCATGCATCAGCAGGCCGATACCTGGATCAGCATTGCCGACACATTGAGCGGCGGGCTGCTCGGTATGCACGTCGCGATTCAGAAAGCGCTCGCGGACGGTATCGAGGGGAAGATGGCCGATGCGGCCGTCGCCGCCGCGCAGAAGTTCTATCAGCAGGCCAGCGATGTGCAGCAGGTGATCAGTACGTGCGGGCATCGGGTCAAGGGGGTCGCGCACGCCGCCGAGGTCGTCAAGATGTCGGTGCCGCCGCCCAGCGCGGCGAACGGACAGACGGGCTCGCCGAGCACGCTGGACCCGGCGCAGGTGATCATCTCCGCGGTGGGCGCGGGGCTCGCGGGTGACGGAGACAGTGCGGAAGTCGCCTACCAGCGCGGAGTCGAGGCGCTGTACCGCACTGCGATCGACACCATGAACAACAGCTACAAACCGACTTACGGGCCGGCAGGTACCGGAGTCCCGACCTTCGTGCCGGTCGCGCTGCCGGGCGAGGGCGGTGGCGGCGACGGTCCTCCCGGCGGCAACAACGCCGGCGGCGACGGCACGAGCGGCGACGGTACGGGTGGCGACCAGACAGGCAAACAACCGACATCGGGTCCCGACCCGACCCCGGTGGAACCCGAAGGGTCCGGCGAAAATTCGAGCACCGGGCAGCAATCGGAGCAATCCTCCGCCACCCCCGGTGACGACACCATGACCGCAGGGGCGAGCGTTCCCGGCGCGGGCGCGATCGATTCGGGGCAGCCCAGCGGCAGCGGCACACCCGGCGGCAGTACACCCGCACCCGGCGGCAGCGGCACCCCCGGCGGCAGCGGCAGCACACCCGCGCCCGGTGGAATCAGCACACCGAGCCCCGGACGCACCGTCAGCGGCATGCCCGCCGGTGGAAGTTCCGCCGCGACAACGGCTCCCGCCGCAGCGAACCGCGCGGCGGCCGGACGGTCCGGCATGTCCGGTATGCCGGGGTCCGCTCCGGGCAAGAAGCAAGAAGATTCCGAGTCGAAACGCGAAACCCCCGATTACCTCATCGGAAATCATGAAGAAGAACTACTCGGCCCATGGCGCCCGACAGTGCCGCCGACGATCGGAGACGACGCGGCAGCGACCCGGCCGAGTGCGCCCGAGCAGCATTCATCGCAGCAGAATCCGTCGCGACGCGCGAACAGCGAGGATTACTACTAATGAGGTGGGAGTTCACGCCCGACGAGTTCATGCACATCTGGCGAGAGACGGGCGTGGACCGGTATCCGTTCCCGCTGCGCCTGATCGCGTCGGTGCGGTGGGAAGACGAATACGAACAACTCACCCGGCAACTCGACCGAAGTCTGCCGCTGCACGCAGATCCCGACCTCTCCGCCGTACTGCGGGTGGCGGCCGATCCCGCGACATCGTTGGCGCTCACCGGATCTCTGAAACGACCGCTGCGCGCCTACGGCGCGATCGACACCGACATCGGTGTCACGCTGGTCCAACGGCCCGGCCCCACACCCGATTTCGGTAGCAATATCCTCGTCGAGGTCGGTACCGCCGCGATGGTGCCCAAGGTGTTCACGGCAGTGCTCGGCAACGTTCCCCCGGGACGTCATCCCGCTATCGCCGAAGATGTCGATCGCCTGCGTACCGGCCTCGAATCCTGGACCGGCACAAAGGAAACCACGGCCGACCGCGTCTATCGCCTGTTACGTGCCCCACGATCAGGTGCCGGAACCGTGGAGTGCCTCCGCAACCCGCGCGGTACGCGACCGCCCGCGCCGGAATTCCTGAACTGGTTCGACATCGACGGCGACGGTCGCTATCTCTACCATCGCGAGCACAACGACTTTCACATCGTGCCCTACGGCCAGGCCGAAATACGTCGCGAGATCACCCGTCTGACCCAAACCGCCGTGTGACAGCGGAGGTAGCTTCCCTCAGCCGGGCCGATGCGGACCGAATTTCCCACCGTAGTTCAGCGTCGCGGCGATCACCCGCTGCCCAGCGATCGGTCCGTTGGCGTCGGCGTGCGCGCCGATTCCCCTCGAACGATCAGCGACGACGGCTCGGCAACCGACGCAATTCCGAAAGCGCGAGGGCGGCTACGGCACCCGCACCGAAGTAGGCGGCGCCCGCTGTCATCGAAGGGCCGGCGCCCCGCACGTGCGGCGCGATCACCGCGGCACCGGGCGGGGCGATCGGCGCCTCCCGGTGATTGTCGGAAGCTGTTGCGGCCCAGGCTGTTGCGAACAGGACAATGCGGTAGGTGATGTAACTGAACACCATCAGGCCGATGATCGAGCCGAACGCCGCACCAGCGGGGCTGCTCAATACGGCTTGCAGATAAACGGCCGCGACGAATTTGAACAGCTCGAAAACCACCGCGGCCAGCGCCGCCGCCTTGGCCGCGCTTTTCAGCGTCACCGCCTCACGCGGTAACCGCGCGATCATCCAGGCGAACACCGCCCAGGACGCCAGGAACCCGAGCAGGGTCGACAGCAGGGCGAGCAGCAGGCGCCCGCCCATCAGATGGGAAATCCCGAGGCTGGTGAGCAGTTGAGGCCCCAGACCGCTCGAGCCGAGCGCCGAAAGACCGAGCGACACCACGAAGGCCAGGCCGAGCCCGATCAGTGCACCGAGGTCCGACAGCTTGGTCAGCAACCAATTGCCATCCGGGGTCTTCTGATCCCACTGCTCGGTGAGTGCCGCACGTAGGTTGGCCATCCAGCCGAGACCGGAATAAACACCGGTGAGCAGACCGAGCGTGCCGACAGCCCCCCGGGAGCGGATCGCCTGATCGATCAGATCGTTGAGCTGAGTGCCGAGCGAACCCGGTATGTTCGCCACGATCTTGTCTTGCAGCTCAGTGAGCAGATCCGGCTGACTGGACAGCACGAAACCCGCGACCGCGAAGGCAACCATCAACAGCGGAAACAATGACAGCACCGTGAAATACGTGATCCCCGCCGCGTAGTAGTCGCCGCGCTGCTGCTGGTAGCGCCCACCGGCCCGAACCATATGGTCCAGCCACGGACGCCGCTGAACCCGTCGCTCGATCCACGCCTTGACGTTGTCGATCGCCTGCACCTGTATCGCCCTTCGCAGAGTCTCGCTGGTCCTCTAGCGAGCTGCGAGCAGTCGCTACCGGGCCAAGAAGCCCACCCGGTCGTATACCTGTGCGAGGGTGTTGCCGGCGATCTCTCGCGCACGCTCAGCGCCGGCGGCGAGGATGCGATCGAGTTCGCCCTGATCCGCCAGATACTCTTCCACCTTCGCCCGTAAAGGCGTGACAAATCCGGTCAGCGCGTCGGCGACATCGGATTTCAGGTCGCCGTAGCCTTTGCCCTGATAATCCTGCTCGAGCGTGACGATGGGGGTATCGGTGAGCGAGTGCAGGATCACCAGAAGATTGCTGACCCCCGGCTTCCGCTCCGGGTCATAGCGGATCTCGCGTTCGGTGTCGGTGACCGCGGACCGAATCTTCTTCGCGGTGACCTTCGGGTCGTCGAGTAGGTTGATCAGGCCCGCGTCACTCGACGCCGACTTACTCATTTTGGCCGTCGGGTCCTGTAGGTCGTAGATCTTCGCGGTGCCCTTGACGATGTGCGCCTCCGGGACCACGAACGTCTTCTTGAATCGAGTGTTGAAACGCTGCGCCAGGTTTCGGGTCAACTCGAGATGCTGCCGCTGATCCTCGCCGACCGGCACCTGATGCGCGCGGTAGAGCAGAATGTCCGCGGCCATCAGCATCGGGTAGGTGAACAGTCCAGCGGACGCGTTGTCCGATCCCTGCTTCACCGACTTGTCCTTGAACTGGGTCATCCGGCTGGCCTCACCGAAGCCGGTGATGCAGCTGAGGACCCAGGTCAGCTCGGCGTGCTCGGGCACCTGACTCTGCACGAAAAGGGTGGAACGCTTCGGGTCGATGCCGAGCGCGAGCAATTGGGCCGCGGCGACCTTGGTCCGCGCACGCAGTTGTTTCGGGTCCTGCGGCACCGTGATCGCGTGCATGTTCGGGATGAAATACAGCGCGTCGTAGTCGTCCTGCATGGCCACCCAGTACTGCAGCGCCCCAAGGTAGTTGCCGAGGTGGAAGGAGTCGCTGGTTGGCTGGATCCCGGACAGCACACGCTGCTTGTTTTCAGCGGCCGGGGACGTCTGAGCAGGACTGGACATGCGTCGATCTTCGCATGAGGTTCAAGCGGAATTTCGCGCCGCCCAGTCGCGCGGATCCACGCGGGCATGCTCGGGCGTCCGGTGCGCGTCAACTGGCGCTCACGCTGGGAGACCAGCTTGCGCCGCGCCGAGTCTGTCAGAATCGAGCTGTGGCAGCGCAACGGACCTACGGCGGGATCTCCGCGCAACAGCGCCGAGCCCAGCGGCGCACGGCGCTGCTGGACGCCGCGCTGGAAATCATCGGTACCGATGGCCTGGCCAAACTCACTGTCGCCGGGCTGTGCGCGCGGGCCGGCCTCAACGAGCGGTACTACTACGAGAGCTTCGATAGCCGCGAGGCCGTACTAGCCGCCCTGGTCGATGGCATCGCCGAGGAACTGGCGGGCACGATCGTCGCGGCTTTGCACGCCGCGCCGCAAGACCCCCACGCCAAGGCGCACGCCGCGGTCACCGCGGGCATCCATCTGCTCACCGACGACCCACGCAAGGCGCACGTCGCCTTGATCGCGGGTATGGCGACACCGGAACTGCGGGCCCGCGTGAATCAGACGGTGCGCGCGTTCGCCCGAATGGTCGCCGCCGAGGGGATCGACTTCTATGGCATCGCCGACCCGCCGGACCCGGCCATCGACTTCCGCGCCACCTACCTGGTCGGTGGCCTGGTGCAGACCCTGACCGCCTGGTTACAAAACGACCTGCCGCTGACCCGCGACGAACTCATCGAACACACCGTCGACGTATTCGTGCTGCTCGGCGAGGATCTGGCGCGAAAGCTGAGCTAAGGGTTCACGGAGCCAATGCGACGACGCCCGGGACCTGCGGCTGTCCCTGTAGGACCACACGGAAAGCGATGTCCTTACGCGACCAGTGCGCGGCGGCGTCACCGATCGCCGCGCTGAACCAGGCCCGGTCCTCGCGCTGATCAGCGAGTAGCTGGACCGAATCACGGATCACCGCAACGTATCCGGCGGCTTCCCCGACGAAATCGTCGAGATCACGCAGGCATTCGTCGAAGGCATCCTTGTTCTCACCGAAGTAGTACGGGAACTGGAACGCGGCGGCGAACTCGTCGAAAATGCCGAGGGTCGCACGCATCTTCGGGCCGCGTAGTTCACGCACCACGTAACCGGACGGTGACTGGAAACGCACCGCGCTCAACTCGGCGGCGTCGACGGCGAGCGCGCCGAGCGCGGGTTGCGACGCCGAGACGGAACGGAACGAGCCGGATGGTTCGGCCGCCGTGGGCCGGGCAAGAAAGCGCGACAACGGAATCGGCGCGGTCATCAACGCATCCTTGTGAAGGTCTTGTAGTGGTCGCCGGTGTACCAGACGGAGTCGTCGCTGCCGGTGACGATACGTTCGGCATCGCGAGAATGGCTGGGCTGCTTGGGATTGACATCCCATTCCTGATAGGTGACTGCCTTGCCCGCGGCATCCTTGGCCGGTAAATCACCGCCACGATTCATCCACCTGTCACCGCCCTTGGTGCCCGGCGCGTTCGCCGAGCCCGGCCAGCGACCCGCGTCGATCTCGGTCAGTGTCGTATACGCGCGATCCGGCACACCGGCCACGCGCGTCGGATCCGACGCCTTGGTCGCGCCCGGTGCCGCCACCGCGGCGGTAGCGCGAACAGTGGAAGTGCTCGAACTCGCGGCCGGATCGGTATCACCGCCGCCCAGCTCGAACCCCGCGACAACCAGAGCGACGATAAGAGCGCCGAGCGCGGCCAGGACACGCATCGTCTTCGGTGAGAGTTTCATCGGTACTGCACCGTCACTGGCGCATGGTCGGACCAGCGCTGATCGTAGGAAGCGGCGCGTTCGACGACCGCCTGTTTGGCGCGGGCCGCCAACTCGCCGCGGGCCAGCTGGTAGTCGATGCGCCAGCCCGAATCATTATCGAATGCGCGGCCGCGATAGGACCACCAACTATATGGACCATCGACCCCCGGATGTAGTTCACGCACCACGTCGACATAACCGGCCGCGAGCAGTTCCGCGATCCAGGCCCGTTCTTCGGGCAAGAAACCTGCCGCCTTCACATTGCCCTTCCAATTCTTGATATCGAGCTCCGAAGGCGCGATATTCCAGTCACCGCTCACCACGAATTCGCCGGTACGAGCGGTGAGATATGCCCCGAGCTCGGCCATGAACCGGTACTTCTCATCCTGACGCGCAGTGCCGACGTCGCCGGAGTGCACGTACACGCTGGCCACGCTGACATCCTCGAAATCGGCCTCCACATAACGGCCCGACGCACCGAACTCCGTGCTGCCGAAGCCGATCCGCACCTCGCGCGGCGCGCGGCGGGACAGAATTCCGACCCCCGCCCGGCCCTTGGATTCGGGCTCGGCGAGCGTCAGCCACCATCCGGCATCCAGGGCGGGCGCGAGTGCCGCCCGGGTTTGCTCGTTGGTTGCACGGGTCTCTTGCACACAGACGAAGTCGGCCTCGGTGGCCGCGAGCCACGCGAGCATGCCCTTGCCCGCAGCAGCGCGAACGCCGTTGACGTTGACCGTTGAGACGATGTAAGTCACGTGACGACCGTACAATGCTGGTCAGATGATCTGCCCGGACACCGCCGTCCAGGAAGGGGTGTCGACGATGACCTCCAACACAGCAAAGTCCGCTGTCGCCAAGTCCGCGACCACTCCGCAGCCGATAAAGGCACTGCATTCGGGGTCCGGTTATCCCGTCCTGCTGCTGCACGGATTCATGCTCTCGCCGCATTGCTGGGAACAGGTGGCCGTCCGGTTGTCATCGCATTGCGAAGTATTCGCCCCGGCGCTCGCGGGGCATTGGGGTGGCGAGGCCATAGACGGCTGGTCGGTCGATGTCCACGCCCTTGCCGATCGGATCGAGGATCAACTCGACGAACTCGGCTGGCGCACATGCCATATCGCGGGCAACTCACTCGGCGGCTGGGTCGGCTTCGAATTGGCCCGCCGTGGCCGGGCCCGCACACTCACCGCGATCGCCCCAGCGGGCGGCTGGAATTCGCCGTCGCTCACCGAGTTCCGGATCGGCATGAAGTTCCTCTCGCTGGTCCCGATCGTCGAAATCGGCAAACGCCTCGGCGGATTCGCCGTGAATAACCCGCTGGCGCAACGCTTCGCGCTGCTGCTGCTCAGCAAGAACGCGGCGGCCGTCGCGCGTCGCGATGCCGCGGCCATGGTCGCCGCCGCGCTGCACTGCGATGTCATGCTGCCGATGATCCTCGGCAGCGGGCGCGCCCCCGCACTCGAGGACCTCTCGACCCTCACGACTCCGGTGCGCCTGCTGATGGCCGAATATGACCGGATCATGCCGAATCGCGTCTATGCCCGCCGGTTCCTGGAAGAACTCCCCGACTCCGCCGACCGCATCCTGGTCAACGGCGTCGGCCACGTGCCGATGTTGGAGGCGCCCGACCGCATCGCCACGCTCATCGCCGAACACATCTACGCCAGCCGAACACGCCTGCGCGCGGTCTGACAGGCCTGGGAGCTACCGCCCGATGGCCGATTCGACTCGACACCAGCGTCAGATCGTGGTGTCTGCGCGCGATCGCCCGCCATCCCTGCGACACTGCCGATCATGCGCAATACGATCCTTTGCACTGGAGCCACTGTCGCAGTGGCGTTCTCGTTGATCGGCTGCGGATCCAACAGCACCGACTCGGCACCGGCACATGCCACATCCGCGAGCGAAGTAGCAACCTCCGCCCCGGAGACGACCGCGGTGACCACCCCGCCCGGTACCAGCCGGCCCGGCGGTTCAGCTGCGACCACGACCACGCAGGCCGCGGTGTGCGGAGTCGACCTGGGCGGCGCGCAAGTGCAGTCCGCCGTCGCCGGCCTACCCCCCTACCAACCATCGGGCAGCCCGGGCACCACCTGGCAGTGGGCCAAGAACCCCGCGACCTACGAGGGCAACTTCGACCCCTGCGCCACCCTGTCAGCCGCAATCGTCACCATCGAAGGCGCGACCGCCAGCTCTCCCCAGCAAATCCTGCTGTTCAACAAGGGCACCTACCTCGGCCCCGCAACCCCCGATGCCGGCGCCTTCATCAGCCTCGACCCCACCCACACCACCGACGACACCGTGGGACTCACCTACAAGACCCCCGGCAGCTGCAACGCCTGCCCCGACGGCACCTACACCCCTGTGTCCTTCCACTGGGACGGTTCAACAGTACAAATGATCGGCCAACCCCCAGCCCTCCGATAAACCATCGCCCGGGCCCAACCGCCGCTGGACCACCACGCTCCGGGTGCCGCATGCTACCAAGCCGCCAGAACGATTGCATAGCAAGCCATTTCGCCCTCACCCCAACCACGCCCGAGTTTCGTAGATCGATGCGACCAATGCGATGATCGACCCGTGGGAACTCGAGGACGAAACCCGGCGTCGACACCCGCCCCCTTACACCCAGTACGCATTTCGCTCTCACACACGTGGCCTTGCTGAAGCCGTCGCCGAACGACACCCCGTGTTCGATCGGCGACTACCGCACCGGCACAACACATCTGGCCGCTTTCGGCCCCTGGCCGCAATCACTCGACGGCCATCGGTGAGGAGGTGTGAGCGGCGAAATCAGTAGACTGCTGTGTCGGTTCACCCACACGCTGGCCAGCAAGATCCACGACACGACCCAAGCGTTTGTTCGTCCGCTCCACGGCCTGAGTCATGAAGTCCGCCAAGGGACTCGGCAAGAGGAAAACCTCGACGCACAATCCGGAAGGTATGTGACGGCAAGTTCCGCCGGACGCGACAGTTCCGCCGATCGTTCCGGACTCGACGATCCCGTATCGGTGCGGAACGCGGGTAGGAGCTACGGCCCGGTCGGCGCCGGTCAGCTGACGCGGCATGCCGCTGGGCTGCCACTTCCCTTTCACGTCAACACAGCGTGCGGGCAGCGGGCCGAAGCAATTCTGTCCGAGTTGCGCCATCTCGGCGTGCCCGCGGACGCTCTCGGAATCGCGCGATCGTTCGTACCCGATCTGTCGGCCGACGGTCTGGAACGGGCCTACGCCACCAGCGCGGTCATGAAAAAGGACTGGCACGCCGATCCCACGTTCGCGCAACGAATGCACGCCGACATCGGGCGGGTGGATCCGGCCGCCAGGACGGTCGAATTCGAGGGCGTCCATTTCACCGAAGCCGAAGGCCGCCACCACAAGGAGGTCACCGTGCGCTCAGCACAGGGCGATATGGAATGGCGCATCAAGGCACCGGGAGGGGAACAACCCTTCTGCAACCACACCGCGCCGACCATCCGAATGCGCACCGCTGACGGGCGAGAAACGATAGGGGTCATCGACCCCACCTACGACCCGACGCGGCCGTTGAGCCTGCAAGAATGGGCCGCGCGGCAGAACGAACCGAACGTCGTCGTGTTGACCGGCAGCCTCGCCGACCGTCCCGGAACGCCGTTCCACCTACATACCGAGCTGCTGACGGACTCGCAGCGCGCCCGATTCGACGCCATCTCGCAGCAGCACGACCCGTCCGCACCCAACGAGGTCATGAGCGAATTCTTCAATCTCCAACCCGAGGATCCGCATCGAGCGAACCTCGGGCGCGACGACCCCGACGACCAATACGGCTACTCGAGGGTGCTGGCATCAACGATCCTCGACGGCAACCTCTTGCCGGCGAAGATCGACGCCAGCGGAGACGTCGCGGCCGAAGTCGCGGCTCGGCTGGGCCCGGTGAGGACCTACGAGAAGTGGCTCGACGCCACCGGCGGCACCTGAGTCAGCGCCGAAACGGCCGCGCCGGGCAGTCCAGACCGTGCAGGTGAACAGAAGTACACCGAGCACGGCCAGGCCCGCACCGACCGCGGCGGGCGCGGTGTAGCCGAGGCCCGCGGCGATGACCAGCCCGCCGAGCCACGCGCCTGCGGCATTGGCGATATTCAGCGCGGCGTGGTTCAGGGCGGCGGCGAGGGTTTGGGCGTCAGCGGCCACGTCCATCAGGCGGGTCTGTAAGCCCGGAGCCAGGGCGGCACCGGAGGCGCCGATGAGAAAAGCGCCGAACGCGGCGGTGTACGAATTGTGCGCGGCGGCAACGAAACCCGCGAGGATGACGACCATCGCGGCGAGCGCGGCGAAGATCGAGAGATCGACGCCACGGTCGGCCAGCACACCGCCGATGATGTTGCCCGTCACCATGCCGAGGCCGAAGAGCATGAGAACCACCGGAACCAGACCGGCACGCAGGCCGGAGACGTCGGTGAGGGTAGTGGCGATGTAGGTGTAGACGGCGAACATGCCGCCGAACCCGATCGCGCCGACCAGCAGGGTCAGCAGGACTTGTGAACGCCGCAAAGCGCCGAGTTCGGTCATCGGGTTGGTGGTACGAATGCCGGTGAGTTCCGGTACGAAGCGCAGTAGCGCGGCCACGGTCGCCAGGCCGATCACGGCGACAATCACGAAGGCGGCGCGCCAGCCGAGATGTTGACCGAGCCAGGTGGCGCCAGGAACACCGACAACGTTGGCGGCGCTCAGGCCGAGCATAACCGCGGCAACGGCCCTGGCTCGCTGCCCGGTCGGCGCGAGTGTCGCGGCGGCCAGCGAGGCCACGCCGAAGTAGGCGCCATGCGGCAGTCCGGCGAGGAATCGGGCGAGTACGAGAGTGTCGAAGGTGGGTGCGATGACCGTCGCGACATTTCCGATCGTGAACGCGACCATCAGCACAACGAGCAGGCGTTTACGCGGGACCCGCGCACACAACGCCGTGATCAACGGCGCACCGACGACCACACCGAGCGCATAGGCCGACACCGCGTGTCCGGCGGTCGGCTCCGATACGTTCATGGTGCTCGCGATATCGGGCAGTAGCCCCATCGTGACGAATTCGGTGGTCCCGATCCCGAACCCGCCGAGCGCCAGGGCCAGCATCGCCGGGATATGCCAATCCGTCCGCTCGGTCTCGACAGGTGCGGACAGCGGTGCGGCTACGGGACTTGTCACGTCTTCATGTAACCGGCGAGGCATCGGATTCGCTCCCCCGCGATGAGGTGACATCGGCCACCGTGAAGCCGGGAAATCGCGCAGGTCAGCATGGCAAATCCCGATGGCTCGGCGCGTCCGTCCGCGAACGAGCCACGGCCGCACTGGTTCTCGATGATCGAGCCGAGCGTCAATCACTGACCGACCGGGACCTCCGGAAAACAAATCGGGCACCCGTCCCACGGTCTGTGGGGCCGGGTGCCCGATTTCCTGCCTCGAGCGCCTATGCCGATCAGCGCAGGGCGCGAGCCAGGTTCGCATCAAGTGCGCCGAGGAACTCCTCGGTCGTCAGATAGCCCTGGTCGCCGCCGACGAGCGCGGCCAGGTCCTTGGTCATCTGGCCGCCTTCGACGGTCTTGATGACGACATCCTCGAGGGTCTGCGAGAAACCGATGACCTCGGGGGCGTTGTCCAGCTTGCCGCGATGCTCGAGGCCACGGGTCCACGCGAAGATCGACGCGATCGGGTTGGTCGAGGTCGGCTTGCCCTGCTGGTGTTGACGGTAGTGCCGGGTGACCGTGCCATGCGCGGCCTCGGCCTCACAGGTACGGCCGTCCGGGGTCAGCAGCACCGAGGTCATCAGGCCGAGCGAGCCGAAGCCCTGCGCGACGGTATCGGACTGCACATCGCCGTCATAGTTCTTGCAGGCCCAGACGTAGCCGCCCTCCCACTTCATGGAGGAGGCGACCATATCGTCGATCAGCCGGTGCTCGTAGGTCAGGCCGGCCGCGTCGTACTGGGTCTTGAACTCGGCGTCGAACACCTCCTGGAAGGTGTCCTTGAACATGCCGTCGTAAGCCTTGAGGATGGTGTTCTTGGTGGACAAGTACACCGGATAGTTCTGCTGCAGACCGTAATTGAGCGAGGCCCGCGCGAAGTCCTCGATCGACTTCTTGAAGTTGTACATCCCCATGACGACGCCGCCGTCCTCGGGCATCTTCACCACTTCGTGCTGGATCGGCTCGCTACCGTCCTCCGGGGTGAAGGTGAGGGTGACGGTTCCGGCCTGATGCACCTTGAAATCGGTGGCGCGGTACTGGTCACCGAACGCGTGACGGCCGATGATGATCGGCTTGGTCCAGCCCGGCACCAGTCGCGGGACGTTGGAGATGATGATCGGGGCACGGAAAATGGTGCCGCCGAGGATGTTGCGAATAGTGCCGTTGGGCGAGCGCCACATCTTCTTCAGGCCGAACTCCTCGACCCGCGCCTCATCCGGGGTGATAGTGGCGCATTTCACACCGACACCATGCTCCTTGATGGCATTGGCGGCGTCGATGGTCACCTGGTCGTCTGTTTTGTCCCGGTACTCGATGCCCAGGTCGTAATACTCGAGGTTCAGATCGAGATACGGGTGAATCAGCTTGTCCTTGATGAACTGCCAGATGATCCGGGTCATCTCGTCGCCATCGAGTTCGACGACGGTGCCTTCAACCTTGATCTTGGACATGGATCTTCGCGTCCTCCTAGGATGGTGCCCTCATTGCACGGCCAGGCTGTGCTCGACAGGCGGCATTCACTCGGCCTTCATGGTGAGGCAAGCTGCCGCCTCCGGCCTGACGCTCATGCCGCAATCACGCTTGTGAGCGGACCCCAGCTGTTCCAACAGACAACGTATATGTCTCGCGTTGTCCGCGAGACGTGTGGTGTAAACAAGACAAGCGTACTGCTGCTAACGATCTACCCCTGTGGGCAGCCCCCCGAGTCGACATGCTCGAAATAGTTACCGACCGGTAGGCAATGAGTGGTACCGACCACTTTTCGGGGGCCGGCCACCGCCGTGTAGTCGCCGTCACCACAACCGGCCCTCGGCATCACAAAAGCGAGTCCACGTACCGCAATCCGATACTCGCAATCGCGCGGCGATGGGGCGAAAAGCGCAGACTCCGACGGGGATTCGAGCCGCGGACCATCAGATTGTCGACAGTCGGCCGTTTCGGTCGATCAGCCCACAACGGGTTAGCCACGTCATATCGCGAATTCATGCAGGTATACCAAGCACCCCACCCGGCGAATCGGCCCGAAATCGCCAACGAGTTTCGATCGCGGCCGCCCGCCCGCTATGATGCCGACAGGTCATGAGTGCCAGCGCCAAGCCCCGGCTCGCTGGACGGCAACCCTCCAGCAGCGGTGGGGTGCTCCGGGTGATGACCGGGCTCTCGAAAGCCGAGAGCAAGCGCGCCATTCAGGAGGTAACCCCTATGTGTTGTTGTCCGTCGCCCACACCCCGATAACCAAGTAATTCTGGCGAACAACCCCTTTGGAGCACGACATGAGTGACCCCAACGCGTCCGCGTCCGATCTCGACCAGACATCCGACCCCGCGCAGTGGTCCTTCGAGACCAAGCAGGTCCATGCGGGACAGGCCCCCGACAAGGCCACCGGCGCACGCGCCCTCCCGATCTACCAGACCACCTCTTACGCCTTCCGTGACACCGATCACGCCGCCGCGCTGTTCGGTCTGGCCGAGCCCGGCAATATCTACACCCGGATCATGAACCCCACCCATGACGTCGTGGAGCAACGCGTCGCCGCGCTCGAGGGTGGCGTGGCCGCACTGCTGCTGGCCTCCGGGCAGGCCGCGGAAACCCTCGCGATCCTGAATCTGGCTTCGGCGGGCGACCACATCGTGTCCAGCCCGCACCTGTACGGCGGCACCTACAACCTCTTCCGCTACTCGCTGCCCAAGCTCGGCATCGAGGTCTCCTTCGTCGAGGATCCCGACAACCTCGAGCAGTGGCGCGCCGCGGTCCGCCCGAACACCAAGGCGTTCTTCGGCGAGACCATCGCCAACCCGAGCGGCGCCATCTTCGACCTGCCCGGCATCTCCGCTGTCGCGCATGCCGCCGGCGTGCCGCTGATCGTGGACAACACGGTGGCCACCCCGTACCTGATCCAGCCACTCGCGCACGGTGCCGACATCATCGTGCACTCGGCGACCAAGTACCTGGGCGGGCACGGTACCGCCGTCGCCGGTGTGATCGTCGACGGCGGCACCTTCGACTGGACCGTCCGCGACGAACAGGGCCGGGCACGTTTCCCCGGTTTCACCACGCCCGACCCCAGCTACCACGGTGCGGTGTTCGCCGATCTCGGCGCTGCGGCCTACGCATTGAAGGCTCGCGTGCAGTTGCTGCGTGATCTGGGCGCCGCAGTATCACCGTTCAACGCGTTCCTGATCAGTCAGGGCATCGAAACGCTGAGCCTGCGCATCGAACGACACGTCGCCAACGCGCAGGCGGTGGCCGAGTTCCTGACCGACCAACCCGGCGTCGAGTCGGTAGCCTACGCGGGCCTGCCGTCCTCGCCGTGGCACGAGCGCGCCGGGCAACTCGCACCAAAGGGTGCGGGCGCGATCGTCGCGTTCGAGCTGCGCGGCGGGGTCGATGCCGGCAAGAAGTTCGTGGACGCATTAGTCCTGCACAGCCATGTGGCTAACATCGGTGATGTGCGTTCTCTCGTAATCCATCCAGCATCGACAACGCACGCGCAGCTCACACCGCAGGAGCAGTTGGCTTCCGGCGTCACACCCGGATTGGTCCGGCTGGCAGTGGGCATCGAAGGAATCGACGACATTCTGGCCGATCTACGAACCGGATTCGCCGCGGCGGCGACGTGACCGTGGGCGCCGAACCGAGTACTGCTCGTCCCGTCACGGCAGTGGCCCTGCCACCGCCGGATGGGCAGCTCGGCATGATCGCCATCGGGGATGTGCGGCTGGAGAACGGCGCCGTCGTCCCCGACGTCCACTTGGCCCTACAGCGCTGGGGTGAGCTCTCTCCGGCGCTGGACAATGTGGTGCTCGTCGAACACGCGTTGACCGGCGACTCGCATGTCGTCGGTCAGCCCGATGACATCCATTCGATGCCCGGCTGGTGGGACGGCATGGTCGGTCCGGGCGCGCCTTTGGACACCGACGAGTGGTGTGTCGTCGCGACGAACGTGTTGGGCGGCTGCCAGGGCAGCACCGGACCGGCCTCGCTCGCACCCGACGGAAAGCCATGGGGCACACGGTTTCCGGAGATCTCCATCCGGGATCAGGTAACCGCGGAAGCGGCACTGCTCGACCTGCTCGGCATCGACCGGCTCGCCGCTGTGGTCGGCGGCTCGATGGGCGGCATGCGAGTGCTGGAGTGGATGGTCACCGCACCACAGCGGGTGACGGCGGCGCTGGTACTCGCGGTCGGCGCGCGCGCCACCGCCGACCAGATCGGCACCCAGACAACGCAAATCGCCGCCATCAAGGCCGATCCCGACTGGCAGGGCGGTAACTACCACGACACCGGCCGCGCTCCGAAAGCAGGCATGGGGATCGCCCGGCGCATCGCGCACCTGACCTACCGCACCGAGGGCGAGCTGGACCACCGCTTCGAGAACCTCCCGCAGGGCGATGAGGATCCCTGGCGCGGCGGCCGTTACGCGGTGCAGAGCTACCTGGAATATCAGGCCGAAAAGCTTTGCAACCGTTTCGATCCGGCCACGTACGTATTGCTCACCCAGGCGATGTGTCGGCACGACATCGGGCGCGGGCGCGGCGGCATCGCGGCGGCGCTCGCCTCAACACCGGTGCCGTGCGTGGTCGGCGGCGTCGACTCCGATCGACTGTATCCACTACACACACAGCAGGAAATCGCCGATGGCCTACCCGGATGCGACGGCCTGGAGATCGTCCATTCCCGCGATGGGCACGACGGATTCCTCACCGAGGCCGCCGCGATATCGAAGCTGCTGACCGAGACCATGCGGCTGGCTCGCCTGCGCTGAGTTGTTTGGCAGCGCCTGCGGCGCTGCGTGTTCGCGGCCCCCTATGGCTCGCGTCCGAGGGGCAAATACTTGCTCCTTCGTCGCATCGTATTTGCCCCTCGGACGCGAGCCGGCCGCGAACTTTAGGGCTCGGTCTCGCTGCGCTCGGAAGCTGTTGTCGTGGCGAGTGGGTGCGTATGGGGGTTGGTGCGGCACCGGCTGTTTCTGTGGCCGTTAGGGGCGGGCTGCCGCGACTACGGCGTCAACGTCTGCGGACTGCCAGCAGGCCGACTCGGGCGGTGGGCAGACACAGCCGGAAGGCTGCCGCCACGAGGGTTGCGCCACCGAAGAACAGTGCAAGGTGCGGCAGGCGCCGCCGGTGGCTTGACGCGAGCCGTTCCACCACTCGAGCGCCCTGAGCACGCGCAGCGTGTTCCAGCGGCTCGGTGCGCGCCCACGTCGCTTTCGAAATCGAAGCCGATCAGGTCGGGGGGAGATACTTGGCCAGCGCGGTCGCCACTCGGGTCACCTCGAGACAGGAATCCCCTCGCCCGCTTGTGGCCATTCCCGCGTCAAGCTTCGGGCCGACTGCGAAAAGGGCGCTCCCGCCCGGAATCGCGAACAGCATGTCGCACTCGCCATCAATCACGTTGTTACGCATCCGCACCGCCTGACGGCCCTCGATGACGAGGTTCTCCCGACCGGTGTACTTGTTGTTGTTCAATTCCTGATCGAAAGCGATGTCACCGGCACCGACATCGGCGATGTACCAACTGCCGCCCCAGTCGCAGATGTGGTACGTCGTGAACTGCACGACGCCTTTCTCTTTGGACTTCGGATCCAGCCCGGCCGCTGTAATGGCGGCGTCCGGGAGATCCTTACTGTCACATGGATTCCACCTGCTTGACGCCGCAGTGGACGCTGCTGCTCCGGGCTCGGTCGAGGCCCGTATGGTGGCCGGAGTCGAAGTGTTCGGGGATTGCGAACACGCCGTCAACCCCAAGACCGACATAGCCGCTATCAGTCCGGCCCGTCTGCAAGACACGCCCATCACGTTCCTCCCCGCGCGCCGGAGGGATCAGCACATGGTGTATCCCCGGTATTGCTGCCGATCCGGATCCTAGCGCATTGACCTGTCGTGAATGCCCCGCAATTCCGTCCCAGACGCGGCCTGGTCGAACGCCACCCCGAAGGGCATCCTGTGTCCGTCAGGCGACACCGAGGGTGTTGATGGTGGCGGCGATCAAGACGATCGTGGTGCCGAGAAGGGTGAGGGTGGTGACGTCGAATGGCCTGCTGCGGACTGCCAGCAGGCCGACTCGGGCGGTGGGCAGACACAGCCGGAAGGCTGCCGCCACGAGGGTTGCGCCACCGAAGAACAGTGCGCCGCGCCGCCAACGGTCCGAGGCGACGAAAACAACCGCCAACAGGATGACCACGGCCACGACCAGCATCGGCAGGTGCGAGCGCATAAATTGCTCCACCGGGCTGTTCGGGCCGGACTGCCGGTCGGCGGCAGACGAATCGACATCGGTCACCCCCCGATTCTGACAGACACCCGCCCCGGGTGTCGTGCCCGCCCGATCACCACCATGACAAGCTGGTGCGTTGTGTTCCGATTGATGTTCCACGAGCCGGCCATAGCGGGAAATACCGGTAATGCGATTCGCCTGGTCGCCGGGACCGGGTGTGAGTTGCACCTGGTCGAACCATTGGGGTTCGACCTCTCGGAGTCGAAGTTGCGGCGCGCGGGATTGGATTACCACGATTTGGCGTCGGTGACGGTGCACGCGAATCTTGCGGCGGCGTGGGCGGCGTTGCGACCCGAGCGGGTATTCGCGTTCACCACCCATGCCGACACTCATTACACCGAAGTGGCCTATCGCGAAGGTGACGTGCTGCTGTTCGGAACCGAGCCGACCGGTTTACCTGCGGCGGTTCTCGACGACTCGCACGTCACCACGCAACTGCGCATCCCAATGCTGCCGGGACGGCGCTCGATGAACCTCTCCAATGCCGCCGCCGTGACCGTCTACGAGGCATGGCGCCAACTCGGCTTCCCGGGCGGGGTGTAGCAGCGCGACTGGACATCAGAGGTCGACCTCGAAGCGTTTGAAGCGGGAGGTGGCGCCCGCGACGAGGCGAACCGCACTCTTGGGTACGCCATAGTGCTCGGCAAGCAGTTCGATGGCGGCCTTGTTCGCCTTGCCTTCGACGGCGGGCGGGCGCACATACAGCTGTAGTGATCCGTCGCCGAGGGTTTCCACGAGCGGGCCCTTACGGCTGTTCGGTTTGATTGTCGCCCGCACTGTCGGCACCTGCTTCTCCTGTCCCGGGGCCGGTTTCGACACCGTTCGAGACACCGACGTTCGCCGGTTCGGGCGTCGATTCTTCCTGTGCCGCCGCTTCTTTCGAAGCAGTCGACTGTTCCTGGGTCGGCGAACCGGTGTTCTTCCGTCCCGGCCGTCGCACCGCTCGCACGATTCCCCACACCACGGCGGCGATCACGACAACCAACCCGAGCCACGGAATTGCCTTGCCGCTGAACACGATCGCGTCCTTCAGCCAGTCCACCATCGAGTGCCATCCGGAGACGATCCCGTCCCAGAAGTTGGTTGGCCCCGCATCGGATTTCTTCGTCTCGGTGGTGATATCGATGGTCAACGAGGACAGTGCGACCTGGTCGTCGAGGCGTCGTTTCTGCGCGGTCAGGCTGTCGAGTTGCCCCTGTCGGCTCGACAGAGCGCCTTCGGCGGCAATGAGATCCGCGGTGCTGGTGGCTGTGGCCATGAGCGCGCGCAACCGGTCCACCGAAGCCTGCAACGCCGTGATCTTGGCGTCCAGGTCCTCCCACTGCATCGTCACGTCGTCGCGATTGGTGCTCACTCGGGTGAGGCTGCCGATCCCGCCGAGGCCGTCGATGAAGGCGTCAGTCTTGTCCGCGGGCACCCGCACGGTGAGTGTGGCGCTCGGATCGGTATCGCCTGCCCCCGGTTGCTCGGTCCGGCTGTCGACCCGCCCGCCGATATCGCGCACCTGGTCGGCGATCCGCCCGGCCGCACCCACCGGATCACCCGTGGTGAGATCGACACTGCCGGTGATGACCTCTTTGCGCGTCGCGGTCGACTGAGCACCTGAGTTGTTGTCCTGCGGCGCCGGACTCTGCGCACGCAGCCCCGGCGCCACGATGCTGGGCGCGGCGGTGGCCACGCTCGACTGATTCGCCACGGACTTATCGCTGCGGTCGTCACCACATCCGACGAGCAACGTCAAACCCAGTACGCCGGTCAACAACACCGCAAGCTTTCGCATGGACGCAGGGTAGCCGTTGCGGTGAATTCGGTCACGAAGCCCGGGCCAGGACCGGCCGAGTTCATTGAGCCGCACTACATCCAGCACGATCCGGAAATCGCCGATGGGTTCGACGGCTGCCGGCCCGGCTCACCGGCCTGAAGGAAAAGCTTCCCAGAGCTTCGCGCCGAAGTGAAACGCATTGTGGCAGAGGGTGATTACGTTCGGAGCAGGCCGTCAACGGGAACGGGATGTTCCGACCTCAGCGGAAGTCGCGGGATTTCGCGGTGATGCGCAGGTCCAGGCGCTGAAGGTGTTCGGCGACGACACTTACCGCGCCTTCGGCGTTTTGGACGCGGCCACGGATGAGCAGGGCGGGTGCGCTCTGGGCCAGGCGGCGGTAGCGGGTCCACAGACCTACTGAGCAGACAATGTTCACCATGCCGGTTTCGTCTTCCAGGTTGAGGAAGGTGACACCCGCGGCGGTAGCGGGGCGTTGACGATGGGTGACAGCGCCGCCGACCAGGACGCGGGAGCCATCGGGGACGGCGAGCAGTCCGTCGGCGGGGATGACGCCGAGGGCATCGAGTCGTGGGCGCAGGAATTCGGTGGGATAGCTACCCGGGGATACGCCGGTGGCCCAAACGTCGGCGGCGGCCAGTTCGAGTTCACTCATGCCTGGCAGGGCGGGCGCTACAGTGGCGGCGCCGGTGCCGGGCAGGCGGTCTCGGCGCTCCCCCGCCGCAGCGCCCGCTGCCCACAGCGCTTCGCGCCGAGTTATCCCGAGGCAGCCGAATGCGCCTGCGGTGGCGAGGGATTCGGCCTGGGTGACGGTGAGTTCCACACGTCCGGTCAGGTCGATGAAGGAGATGTAGGGACCTTGCGCACGGGCGTCGACAATGCGATCGGCGAGAGTGGCACCGATGTGGCGGATCGCGGCGAGTCCGAGGCGAACCTCGGCGCCGCCGTTTTCGAGGGTCGGCTCGGCGCGACTGGCATTGATGTCGGGGCCGTGTACGAGCACGCCGTGCCTGCGCGCGTCGGCGACCAACGATTGCGGAGGGTAGAAGCCCATCGGCTGGGCGCGCAGCAGGCCGGCGCAGAAGGCCGCGGGATGGTGCAGCTTGAACCACGCCGAGTAGAACACGATCGAGGCGAAGCTCTGTGAATGGCTTTCCGGGAATCCGAAATTCGCGAAGGCATAGAGCTTTTCGTAGATACGGTCGGCGACCTCGCCGGTGATGCCGTGCAGCTCGCGCATGCCCTGGTAGAGCCGGCCCCTGAGACGTTCCATGCGTTGCGGGGAACGTTTGGAACCCATCGCGCGGCGCAATTGATCGGCCTCGGCGGCGGTGAACCCGGCGACATCGACGGCCATCTGCATGAGTTGTTCCTGGAACAGCGGCACACCGAGGGTGCGCTCTAGCGAATTACGCAGGCACTCATGGTCGTAACTCGGCTCTTCGAGCCCGTTGCGGCGGCGGATGTAGGGGTGCACAGAACCACCCTGGATCGGGCCGGGCCGGATCAGCGCGACCTCGACGACCAGGTCGTAGAAGTTCCTCGGCTTCAATCGGGGCAGGGTGGCCATCTGCGCACGTGACTCCACCTGGAAGACGCCCACCGAGTCGGCGCGCGAAAGCATCTCGTAGACAGCGGTTTCCTTCAGATCGAGCCGGTGCAGCTCGACGGTTTTCCCTTCGTGTTCGCGAACCATATCGATCATGTAATGCAGCGCGGAGAGCATGCCGAGTCCGAGTAGATCGAATTTCACCAAATTGACTGCGGCGCAATCGTCTTTGTCCCACTGCAGCACGCTGCGGCCGGGCATGCGCGCCCACTCCACCGGGCAGACATCGGCGATGGGGCGATCGCAGATCACCATGCCGCCCGAGTGGATACCGAGATGCCTCGGCAGCCCTTCGATTTCGGTGGCCAGCTCGAGCACTTCGGCAGGTATGTCGGTGCGGGTCTCGCTACCGACGCCCGTCCACCGGCTCACCCGCTTGCTCCACGCATCCTGCTGTCCGGGCGAAAACCCAAGTGCGCGTGCGGCATCCCGCACCGCGGACTTGCCGCGATAGGTGATCACATTGGCTACCTGGGCGGCGTACTCGCGACCGTATTTAGCGTAGACGTGCTGGATGGCCTCCTCGCGGCGATCGGATTCGATATCGACGTCGATATCGGGTGGGCCATCGCGGGCCGGGGAGAGGAATCGTTCGAACAGCAGGTCGGTAGCGACCGGGTCGACATTGGTGATGCCGATCGCGTAGCAGACCGCCGAGTTGGCCGCCGAGCCTCGGCCCTGGCACAGGATGTCGTTGTCCTTGCAGAAGGTGACGATGTCGTGCACCACCAGGAAGTAGCCGGGGAATTCCAGCTTCTCGATCACCGCGAGTTCGTGCTCGATCTGCTTGTACGCCTGCGGGTTTCCCTCTGGCGGGCCGTACCTGTCGGCGGCGCCGGCGAGCGACAGCGCACGTAACCACGACTGTTCATCGTGTCCGGTGGGCACATCGAACGGTGGCAATTTCGGCGCGATCAGCTGTAGGTCGAAGACACACTCGCGGGCCAGGGCCGCCGCGTTCGCCACCGCCTGCGGGCAGGCGACGAACAATTGCGCCATCTCCGCGCCGGAACGCAGGTGCGCGCCACCGGCCGGGGCCAACCAGCCCGCGATCTCGTCCAAACTCTGCCGTGACCTGATCGCCGCGAGCGCCATAGCACGCCGACGCTGCCGGGGATCGGCGAAATGCGCTCCGGTGGTGGCGACTACGGGCAGCCCGAGGCGCTGCGCCAGGGCGAGAAGATGGGCGTTGCGTTCGTCGTCCTCCGGGATGCCATGGTGGGTGAGTTCCACGCTCACCCGCTCGGCGCCGAATCGCTCCATCAGCTCACGCAGCGCCGCTTCCGCTCGCCCCAGACCGGCATCGCCCGCGTCCATATCGTGTTGGAGTGCCTGCCGGACATGGCTTTTCCGGCAACCGGTCAAAATATGCCAGTGTCCGCCGGCCGCGGCGGCGAGCACATCCAGGTCGTAGCGGAGAATCCCCTTCTCCCCCGCGGCCAGGTGCGCGGCCGCGATCTCCCGCGAGAGCCGCCGGTACCCTTCTCGCCCGCGAGCCAGTACCAGCAGATGCGGGCCCGCGGGATCCGGCGCACCCGTGCGAGGCGCGGAATTCGCGTCCCCGGTTTTCGTCGCGGGCGCCGACGCCAGCGAGAGTTCCGCACCGAAGACCGTCGGTATGCCCCATTCCTTGGCCGCCTCCGCGAAGCGCACGGTGCCGTAGAAGCCGTCGTGGTCGGTGAGGGCGATCGCTTCCAGCCCCAGCCGCACCGCCTCCTCTACCAACTCCTCCGGCTGGCTCGCCCCGTCCAGGAAGCTGTAGGCCGAATGCGCGTGCAGCTCCGCATAGGGCACCAGCGGCCCACCGACCGGCTCGACCGGCTCGGCTCGATACGCCCCACGCTTGCGCGACCACGCCGGACTGTCACCGCCGTCGCCGGGATACATCGCCTCCGGGTTCGTCCGGCCGGGACGCCCGGACAACACGCGTTCCAGCTCAGCCCAGGTCGGTGGACCGTTGCTCCAACCCATGACACCACCTCCTCAACAATCGAACATACATTCGAATTCTAAGAGTCGTTCGCGTCAAGATTTCGACAGGGTCTGACTTAGGTCGCGCACCGGTTTGTACTACGCGGATCGAGGTGATGGGAGCCGGTACCAGCGGCTTTGCCTGGATCGGCTGCGGCATCATGTGATTCGCGAGCGCCTGGATACCGATTTCGGTCATACCGCGTGCGCATTCTCCGGGCACTACCGGAGCGCGATAACGCCGAATGGACACCGCTGAGCGTCGATCAGACAGAACTCGCCGGCATCACCGGAAAACTGCTCGTAACCGAGCCGACCGATGACGCCGGATGGCCGGCGGAACTGCCGCCCGGCACCGAATACGTCGCGATCATCGACGATGAACCGAACGTGCACGTAACCCTGCGGGTCTGGACGCCGGGGCCTGGCAGTCACGGGATTGATCCTGTCGGTCATCGCACTTGCCCTCGAGTTCATCATGATCGTCGCTCAGGCGAGCTGAGCAGTTCATGGCCCGCGCCGCTACTTGACCCTCACGTCGAGTAAGGCTCGACGATGTCGTTATGACCGAAACCTTCCACGCGTTCGACATCAGTCCCGTCCCCACTCCCGCGCCCGACGCCGCCGCGCCCGAGCTTTTTCGTGGTATCTATGGGATGCCAATGTTCGTCACGGTGCCGACGCCCGATCTGGCCGCGTCGGCGGACTTCTGGAGCCGTGGACTCGGGTTCTTCGATCTGTTCTCAGTTCCCGGCCGGATCACGCACCTGCGCCGCTGGGCGTTTCAGGACGTCTTGCTCGTGCCGGACGAACGCCCTGCCGGGACATCGGCGCTGAGCGTGAGCTTCTCCTGCGTGCTGAGCCAGATCGACGAGATCGCGACCGCGTGCGCGGAGTTGATCCCCGGCTGCACGACAGGACCACGTGAGATGCCTTGGAACTCGGTGGAATTGGAGATCGTCACACCGGAGCACACCCGAGTGATCATGACGGCGGCACGCCCCTACGATCCGAACAGCGCCGCGGCCGAGTATCTGCGGGATATCGGAATCGGGGCACCCGACCAGTGAGCAGTCTGTGGTCGCCGGGGACTCGCACGGCGACCACAGACTGAACGGTGTGACGAATCGAGCCTCCGACCACACCGCGACAGGCGCCGGACACACCGTCGGCGCCTGTCGCGTTGCTCGCGGGCGTCACGATCCGGACTCTTCGGCTCCTACTTCGACTGCACGCACTCGATGCATGTCTGCGTTGGACACGGGTACGCCGAAGATCCAGGATTCGCCGCTTTTCTACGATGACATCGAGACCGGCCTGACGACCTGGCTTCGCGACATCATCGACGCCAACGCGCGCGCCAACGGCATCACCCCTGAATCGGCGACCCTGGCCTGACAACGCCGCCCATCCGGGGTCAACCGGCCGATAGCGGCTCTTTCGACGCGACAGCCAGCGCGGCCTCGATATTGTCGAGCTTGGTGTGGATCACCGCGCCGTATGCGTCATTGGCGAGGATGTCGAGATGCCCACGGGCGATGGCCAATTGCATTCGGGTCGCGTCGAAATCGCCGACGCGGCGGTGGCTGTCGGCCAGGCTGAGATAGAGCGAAGGCAGAAAACCGCGCAGACCCTCATCAAGTGGAACGCCGGGCCCGAATACCGCCGCGAGCGCACGTTGATCCCACAGCAGCGCCCCCTCGGCCGTGTCCTGCAACTCGGCAAGGTGGTGCGCGATGACGCAGCGGTGCAACGGATCTCCACCCACACCGATCTCGTTCCACAGTTCCTCGAGCAGCCGCCGGGCCGCCGCCGGATCCCCACCGCCGAGCCGCACCGCGGCAAATACTTCCGCCATCCGATCGTCCGCCATGCGCGCAAGTATCGCACATATGTTCGAAGGTTTCGAGAGTCGTTCGAATCCGAGTCGCGAGGTGACGAGACCCACTGGCAAGTAAACTTACTTCGGAGTAAGTTCATGCCCGAATCAACCTGCAAAGGAGCAGCGATGACCTCCGCTGACAACGCCCCGCGCGGGCAGAGCCGGCGCAACCGCCGCGACATCACCGGCCGCCATGTCCTCATCACCGGCGCTTCCTCCGGCATCGGCCGGGCGGCGGCGCTGGCCGTCGCGGACAAGGGCGCCATCGTGTTCCTGCTCGCGCGCCGTGACGACGAACTCGCGGCCGTGGTCGAAGAGATCCGGGCCGAGGGCGGCACCGCCTACGGATACCAATGCGACGTCACCGATTCCGAATCCGTCGACCACGCCGTCAAGACCATCCTGGACGAGCACGGCCACGTCGACATGCTGGTGAACAACGCGGGCCGCTCCATCCGCCGCGCCATCCACCGCTCCACCGATCGGCTGCACGACTTCGAACGCACCATGGCGGTCAACTACTTCGGCGCGCTGCGGCTGACATTGGCCCTGCTGCCGCAAATGCGGGAGCGCCGGTTCGGCCATATCGTCAACATCAGCAGCGCGGGCGTGCAGGTCGCCACCCCACGGTTCTCCGCCTACCTCGCCAGCAAGGCGGCGCTGGACAAGTTCACCGAGGTGGCGGCGGTCGAAACCATGGCCGACGGCGTCACTTTCACCACGATCCACATGCCGCTGATTCGCACGCCCATGATCGCCCCCAGCGGGTATCAGGGCCCATCCGAATCCCCCGAATGGGCCGCCGCCACCGTCGTGCGCGCCCTGACCGAACGACCGAGACGCATCGACATCCCACTGGGCACCTTCGCCGAATACGGCGCCCTGATCACCCCGAAGATCCACGACCGCATCCTGCACCGCTACTACCGCGCCCTACCCGACTCCCCCGCCGCCCGGGGCGAAGAAGTAGACACCACAGCCCCCGAAACAACGGAACCCCTTACTCCCCAACATAATCCACGCCGACGCTCAGCAGTCCGCCGCGTCACCGGCACCGCGCTGCGGCGTGCCGCTCGCTGGGTACCAGGTACCCACTGGTGACCCCGGCCATCCGCATTGCGTAGGGGGCGGTGCGGATGGCCGGGCAGTCGCCTCGGCGGCCTCGAATTCGGCCATCGACCAGGCCCGCATGCGATCGACCTCGGCGCCATCACCGAATTCGACACCGCCGGCAGCACTATCGCGCTCGACCCACCCGCACGACGCTCATGAGCGCGGACAACAGTTGCGGACTGCTCATGTCTGCTCGGTGTGAACACGGTGCAGGTTGAGGCGAGCGTCGAGAGACCAGGCGCCCGCGCCGACGATGAGCAGGAACAGGCTGCCGCACAGTTGGGCGAGGTCGATGCGGGATTCGTGGATGAAGTTCCACCAGCCGGACTTGCCGGGCAACAGTGGTGCGTCACCCCACAGGATCGCCACCTTGGTGATCAGCAGCGCGCCCACCATGTCGATGATCATCGGAACAGCGGCGAGGCGAGTCAGGAGCCCCACGAGAATGAGTGCACCACAGGCGATTTCGAAGACCCCGTCAAGGGGACCGAAGAAACCCGGGGCTGGGATCCCGGCCTTATCGAACCGTCCGGTGCCCAGAGTGTCGGGGTCGAGGAATTTCTGGATCCCTTCGAAGAAGAACACCACACCGACGTAGAAACGGATGAGGATCACCGAACCAGGAGCGGTGGTCGCCGCCAGCCGGGCCAGCCAGGTATCGAGCTGTGACACGGGAACGCCTCTCTGATCAGGGCGTCGACAGGGCTACTACTGGTTGTCGACGCGGTCGGCGGGTGTCTGCGCGGCGCGCAGCAGGTAGAAGGCGGCGCCGATCGCCAGCACCAACGCCCCGGCCAGCACCGACGACAGCGGCAGCGCGAAGACCAGGACCAGGCAGCCGACCAACCCGACCACCACAACGATGCGCGCCGGACGGCCCTCGCCAGAGCGCAACGTCCAGGCCGCGGCATTGGCGATGGCGTACTCGCATCTCCTATCGAAGTTCGATATCGGTTTACGATATGGCTCTCGCGTCGAGATGCCAACCAGACGCGAAAGGCCAGCTGTATGAGGCCAGGACGTTGGTGACACCGGCGTGAAGCTTCGAAGTCGGCGGACGATTGTCGGCGGCGGTGATAGTTGTAGTGCACGTTCCACACGCCGAGCGCGTCTGTGTCACGCGGTCGCGCTCGGTGCCGAAGCGCGGACCGCGGTGTCCTGATTCTCGACGGCCGTGGTCACCTCGTCGATCGCCGCACGAATGAGTTCCCCATATGAATCGGGAGGCAGCGCAGGCAAGTGCTCCCGGGCGGCGTCGAGGTGTTCGCGGGCGGCTTCAAAGGATCCCAGTCGGCGATAGTTGTCGGCGAGGTTGAGGTGAAGCGAGGGATAGAAGCCAGCGATGTGCAGGCTGGCGTGATGTTCTTGGACGCGCTGCTCGGTGACGGCGTCGGCGGCATCGAGTGCGCGCACATCCCAAGCCAGCGCCTGCGCCGGATCGCCGCAGAGGTCGGCAAGGTAATGCGCGAGTGTGCAGCGGTGCAAGGGATCGCCGCTGACTCCGATCACCTTCCACAAGTCCAGGAGTCGGCCGCGGGCCCTGACCGTGTTTCCGCTGCGGCCCTCGGTGATGGCCTTGCCGATCGCGTCCATCGTCGGGTCCGCATTGGTGGGTTCTGTCATTTGTCCTTCTCCTCCGGTTTTGTGGTGTTTTCTCCCGCTTGGGGCTTGGTGGGCATGACAAGGGTGATGAGATCGCCGTGGTCGGCAGAGCGGATAGTGGCCGGCTGTGCGGGTCCTCTGAGGTCGAGCAGCACATCCGCGCCGATCGCGGTGCTGATCGCGGGATAGAGCGTGGTCATCTCGAACCAGACCTCGATCGAGGTTCCGCTCACGCGGGCCGTTAGGTGTACGCCCGTGTCCGGTCCGCTGCGGTTATCCAACACGGTGACCGCAGCCTCGGTGACGTGCATCGAGATCAGGTCAGCTGGTCGCTCCTCGAGCGCCCGCAGGAGCATTGCCTTCGAAGCCTCGACCCGGGTCGTCACCGCTGGCAGCGCGTCGAGCATCGACCGGTAGTCGGGAAATGGCTCGGGCAATAGCCGGCAATGTCGGTCACCCCGGTCCGGCAACCGTATCCAAAACCCGTGCTCGGTAGCTTCGATCCGAGCCAGAGGGGTGCGCCGCAGGTCAGCGAGGCAACTGCGTAGATCGTCGCCGTTCACCGTCGCCGCCCACGTCACAGCAGTCGAATCGGCGGTCACAAGGGTGCGAGTGGACAGACGGTAGCGATCAGTGGCGGTCACAGTCACCGCGCCGGAATCGGCCTCGAAGCGCACACCGCCGAGAACGGCGATGTCCGGTTCATCGATGGTGGCAGTCAGAACCTGCTCGATCGCCGCCGCCAACACCGGCCCGCTCAGCGCAACGATCACTACTGTGGGCTCCGTGGCCAACACTGCCTTGATGACGGCGGCCTGCTGCCGTGCGGCCTCGGCACCGCTGACCACTGCGTCGACATGCTCGTCGACCAGGCGAACTGCGTCGTCGCGTCCAGCACTGAGGACGGATTTCGCCGTTGCGAGCGGCATACCGATCTCGCGTAGTTGTCGGAGCAGAACAGCCCGCTCGAGCTGGCCTTCCCGGTAGAACCGGTATCCGGAGACTGGGTCGACCTCCGTAGGCAGTAACAGTCCCGCATCAGCGTAGAAACGCAACGCGCTCGCCGTCAGACCGCTCCGCCGCGCGAACGACCCGATCGACATCAACCCGAAATCCGTCACCCCGACATCATTCGGCTTCGACCTACCTGAAGGTCAACCAAGGCGGTGGCTGCCACCAACGTCATGACCCGCGCGCACGAACTGGTACAGGTGCGGCATCGTCAACCAGCGGTCAGCGGCTCGATCTTGTCGGCGACGAGCGCGGTGACAGGTTTCGGGGTGGCACCACAGCTGGCTTGACGAGGGGGCAGGGCGACAGCGTGGGCGGTTACCTGCCAACGGCGGCCGTCTCGGTGGGTCACTATCGCGGTGCCCGCAAGGGTCGGGTCGGTTGCGATATCGGGCTGGATGCGCACGGTCAGATCATCGACACCGGCGGAAATCTGTTCGCGCACAGCAAGTTCCGCGACCTGCTCGACAGGGTTGTAGCAACTACGTCCGCGCAGGCCGGTCATCGATACGGCTCCTCGATGGGTGGCGGCCACCGCATCCGTCGCGGCCGCCGCGTCGATGCGACCGTAGGTCAGGCCGGAGGGCAATAGCACCATGGCGGGGGCGAAGCGGTGGCCGCCGGTGTGCGAGCATTCCCAAACCTGGCCGGGCCATCTCGCGGCCAGGTCGGCGGCGATCGGACGACCGAGCAGTGCGCAACACTGATCGCGTTTTCCGTGGGCGCACACCAGAACCAGCGGATCAGTAACGGGTGCACCGATTTTCGGCGGCGGACCGTTCAGCAGGTGCAGATCCAAATCGAGCAGTTGTTTCAGATCGGTGATCTCGAAGCGTTCGCACCAGGAGCCTTCCGGACGCGAACTGGCGAGCAAAACCGTTCGGGTGCCGGTGAATTCGCTGCGGCCGGGCTTGCGGATCAACGTCGGCCGGACGTGCGCGGCCTTGGTGCGAGCCGCCAGTTCGGCGGTGATCTCCGGTCCGAGCACCTCGTCGGCGATCACGTCACGCCCCCACGCGCCGGACTGCTCGACACACAACCAGCCGGTCACCCGAGTGGCGGTGCCCGGCAATGGAACATCGACGGCCGCCGCCGAACACAACATCCCCTCGAAACCGCCCATCGACATCAACCCGACTTCTGGTCGTCGGCGAACTTCCGCACGAACCTATCGATGCGCCGCGCTCGGGCGAAAAACAAGACCGGACGGTCGATAGTGGACACAGGTTCACTCTAGATCCGCGACGCCACCCCGATAGACAGGGCCCGATCCGTCGCCGTCAGCGGTTCAGGAAAGGCACCGTTCCAGCGCGGTTCGCGTCATGGCCCGGTCGAAGGCGAGCACCGCGCGCGGATTCCCAGCCGCATCATCAGCCACACCCACTCCGCACACACCAGGTGTCAGTCGTAAAGACCCTCCGCACGCCAGGTTTCGGAATAGAAGATGAGCAGCAGCACGCGGATGTCGGCGGGTTCACCGTCGAGTTGCACCTGGGCTCTGGCCGCGACTCCGGCGGCGGCGTCGAGAGATTCCGGAATCCACCAGTGCTCGTCCACCGGCCACGGGCCCGCCCAGCCCGCCAGGCGCCACTGTCTACTGCCCCAACTCAGCCGGACCGGGTCCGCGGTGAACAGACCACGCGCGGTGACCAGCACCGGGCTACCGTCGTCTGCTTCCAACCGCACCAGGGGACGCGTCAACAGGATGAGCGCGGGCGCGGGCTGAGGTAGTCGACCCGGCCACGGCAGGGCGGGGTCAGCGGCGGGCACCGGTTCGTCACCCAACGCGACCATGGTGATGCGCTCCTGCGGTCCGCGACCGCCACTGAGCACACCGACGCGCACCGCCTCACCGCCGAGCAGGCCCTGCACTCGAATCAGGGCGCGGCGGGCTTGTTCGTGTTCCGCGCCGACGCCACCCCACAGGCCGAGCTGAAGTGCCCCTGTCGCAGCCACTTCGACGGGTTCCAGCCGCAACGCGATGATCGGCGCGGTCGGCCTGGCGCCGTCGCGGCGGGTGAGCCAACCATCCAACTGCCAGCGCACCCGATCCGCGGTGTCCTCAGGGGTCAGCGGTTGCGCACACCGCCAGATCCGCGAGAGTTGTTCACCTGCTTCGGTTTCCGCGAAAACCGACAGCCTGGTGCAGGACACCGAGGCGGCCGACAGCCTGCCGTGTAATCGAGTGGCGAGCATACGGCCCGCGAACGCGGCGGCATCGACCCGATCGATCGGCGGGTCGCAGCGATACTCCACCGTCAGCTCCGGTGGCGGGCGGCGGACCGACGGCGGCCGCTCCGGCACCGCGCGGGCACTGCGATGCGCGAGGACGGCATCGGTGCCGAAACGCGAGCCGACCTCGGTCGGGGTCAACGCGGCGAAGTCACCTATCCGTCGTAAACCCAAGCGGTGCAATAGATCGACGAGATCGGCCCGCTCCGGCGCGGACAGGCTGGGCTCGACGGCGAGCTCCGCTATCGGCATCGGCGCAAGGAATCGCGCACCGTCGCCGGGCGGCACGATCGCGGCACGGCGGGCCGCGACCACCGCCGTGGACAATTCATCGGCGATCCCGATCTGGGCCTCCACCCCGACGGCGGCCACCGCGTCGACAAGTCGCTCGGCGGACGCCTCCTCGGACCCGAAGAACCGGGCCGCACCACGCGCACTCAGTACCAGCAACCCCGGGCGCAATACCTCGATACCGGGCACCGTCGCGTCGACGGCCGCGACCACCGGCTCGAACAGTCGCGCGTCCCGGTCCGGATCCGCCTGCGCGATAAACAGATTCGGACATCGGGCCTGCGCTTCGCGGCGCCGCAATCCGCGCCGCACCCCCTCGGCCCGCGCGATTGCCGAACATGTGATGACCCTGTTCGCCGCGAACACCGCCACCGGGACGGTCGCCGCAACCCCCGCGACCGCGGCAGCCGCGACCGCGGGCCAGTCCGGACACCACAGCGCCAGCACCCGAGACCCGCTCCGCGTCCGACCCGGCTCAATCACCGCGCACCCCACGGTCTCTGTCGGATCCATCGCGCGCGCACCGCCCACGAAAGCCCCGGCCGCCTCATGACGCCGCACCTCGGGCATCGGTTGATTCGCTCACCGAGACGGGCGCTCCCAGTGGCACCCATTCCACTCGCCCCGCGGTGGCGCGCATCGCTATTCGGCCGTGGCTGGGCGGGCCCGCTTTACCGCGCACATCCACCTCGAGGCAGACCGAGCGAAGCCGGCCACGGCCCGCGCCGAGCCCGGCGTATCCGGCGATGCGGGTATCCAGCCGCAGTGACGGGTTGTTCCAGCCCCCGTTGGCGACCACCAGGGTGGCGCCCCTATTGCGGGCGCGCGCGGCGATCACGCGAGCCCGAGCAGGTGGGACGGCGACGCCATCGAGGCCGAGCACCACCAGATCGAGGCCGTCGAGTAACACCGCGGCCACCTCCACCGGATCCGCTCCGGGATCGGCGATGACCGCGAGGCGTTCCAGCTGAGCGCCCATCTCGACCGCGGCGAGCAAGCCGAGCCGAGGCACTCCGACCACGGCGGCATGCCCACCGTCCTCGGTCACCGAGGCCAATAGTCCGGCCAACAACGAACTCGCCCCGCTGTAAGCCACGACCGAGCCCTTGACCAGGCCCCCCTCCGGCAATAGAGCCGCAAGAGCGGGTGGCACCGCCAGCGGCTCGCGGCGTAGTTCACCCGCCACCGGAATTCGCTCGGCCGCCGTCTCGCCGCGGCCCGGTATCGCCGCCATTCGCCTGCGCAATTCTTCCACCGTCGGCACGGCTCGCTCCGCCGCCCGCTGTGCGCGTTCCCGCCCATCTTCCACTCGGGATTCCGCATCCGAACCCATCTCTACCACCTACTTCCCACGATGGACCCGACGGCGAATCATGCGGAGCGACCGTCTTCGCATCTAACGAAGCGAGAGTCAGCACCGATCCAGCTATCGATCTATATCGAATATACGTTCGATACTTTCTCAGTAGAGACCTGCCCCCGTGATACGTCAAGGACCCGTGGCGACGCGGGCGTATCCGCCATCGAAGAGGGGCGCGCGGTCACATTCGGCGTCGATACCCCTGTTCGGCGCAGCGCTCGCCGAAAACATCCCGGAGGCAGTGGCAATGGCCCAGCATTTCGGATTCCGGCCAGTCGGGTGTCGTCGCACGCACCGCGAGCCGGGACGCCGCATTCGAGCCCGGGAACTCTCGGCACGAATCAGGCCTACTACCACCGAATTCGGATACCCTGCACCCATGATCGATCGCCCCCGCCCCAATGTCGGCCCGGACTATCTGGTTGCCGGTCGTTACCGCCTGCAATCGAAACTCGGCGGCGGCGGCATGGGTGCGGTCTGGCTCGCGACCGATCGACTGATGAATCGGGATGTCGCCATCAAGCAGGTCCTCACCACCGTCGGCCTCGACGAAGCAGAGGCCACCGCGATCCGCAACCAGATCATGCATGAGGGCCGGGTCGCGGCGAAGCTCTCCCATGAGCACGCCATCGCCGTCTACGACGTGGTACTGGAGGCAGGCGAACCCTGGCTGGTGATGGAACACCTGCCCTCACGCAGTGTTGCGAAGGCAATAGCGCTGACCGAAGCCCTGCCACCGATCGAGGTCGCGCAGATCGGCGCGCAGGTCGCCGACGCGCTGGCCGCCGCACACGCGGTGGGCATCGTGCACCGCGATATCAAACCGGGCAATATCCTCGTCGCGGACCGGGGACCGATCGTCGGGATGGCCAAGCTCAGCGATTTCGGCATCTCGCGCGGTGCGGGCGAACACTCCGACACCCCGGACGTGATCACCGGCACCCCCGCCTACCTTCCTCCCGAGGTGGCCCGTGGCGCGCAGCCGACCGAGGCCAGTGATGTGTTCTCCCTCGGCGCCACCCTCTATACCGCACTCGAAGGGCAGCCGCCGTTCGGCCTCGACGAGGACAGCGATGTCCTGGTCGAGCGCGCGGCCATGGCGCAGATCATCCCGCCCAGCCGCAGCGGCATGCTCACCAACACGCTGCTGCACATGATGGAGCCCGCCCCGCAGCGCCGCCCGACCATGGCCGAGGCCAGGGACGAAATCCTCACCGCCGCCTTCGGTCCCGGAACCGGCCCTTATATTCTCGGCGCGCCGGTGCGCACCGAGGACGGCACCATTCCGGCATGGGCCGCACGGAATTCGGCCTCCGGCCTGCGCAGCCCACACTCGGCTCCGCTGCCACGCCCGCACCGCACCGCAAAGGTGGTAGCGCCGGCCTCCGCACCACAACGCGCAGGCGCCAAACCCCCTCAGCCGAGCAACGCCCCCCTCGCCATCGCCATCGGACTCTTGATCGGCCTGATCATCATCATCGCCATCATCGTGGCGATGATCTAGTAGATCCCCACACGGCTACTCAATCAATTCGCCGGCGGTGGGCCCAACGGGTAAGTGCGTTGCGGTTGGACTGCTGGGTCTTGCGGAGCACGTTCGAGGCATGTGTCTCAACGGTTTTCACCGAAATGTACAGTTTTTCGGCGATTTCGCGGTAAGTGTAGCCACGCGCGAGTAGGCGCAGCACCTCCAATTCGCGTGGGGTCAGCGAATCCAGTTCGGGGTCCAGCGGTGGCTCCGGCACCTGCGATTTACCGGTGAACGAGTCAAGCACGAACCCCGCCAGCCGCGGACTGAATACCGCGTCCCCGCCTGCGACGCGCCGAATGCCGTCGGCCAGTTCGGATCCCGAGATCGTCTTGGTCACATAGCCGCGGGCGCCCGCGCGGATCACCGCTATCACATCCTCGGCGGCGTCGGACACGCTCAGCGCCAAGCACACTGGACCATCCTCGATACCCGCGAGCACCGCCACTCCGCCACCGTCGGGCATATGCACATCGAGCAGCACGACATCGGGCCGAGAGTCCTTGATCCCCGCGACCGCCGCCGCCACGGCACCGGCCTCCCCGACCACTTCCATATCCGGCTCCCGGCTGAGTTCCGCCCGCACACCCGACCGGAATACGGCGTGATCATCGACGAGAAAGACCCGCACGGCCACCTACTTCTCCTCACCTGTCGGTGGATCGCCCCACCCTGACTGCGCCGACAACCCGAGGGCCGCCCGCATATCATCGGTACCACAAGACACGCCGAACCGCGCTTTCCCAGCACATGCGCGGCCGATAGGAGCCGATCACCTTCCTTGGCGGACCGGTTGTTCCACGGCCGGTCCGGGATCGGCCGGAGCATCCATCGGCACATCGTCGGCAAGGTCTGGGCCGGTATCTTCCTGACCACCGGAATCGTTGCGCGGCATGATGATCCGCACCTCGGTACCGCGCCCTGGGTTGGACAGGATCTCCACCTGACCGCCGCGGCGTTCGACGCGGCCGCGAATGGACTTCGCCACGCCCTGCCGGTCCTGCGGTATGGCCGTGACGTCGAAGCCGGCGCCGCGATCGCGTACGAACACGCTCACCTGGTGCGATTCGGTCTCGGCGAACAGGTCGATGTCCGGCACTCCGGCATGCTTGGCGGCGTTCACCAATGCCTCCCTGCTGGCGCCCAGCAGTGCGGTGAAATGTTCCTTCGGCAGGCCCGCACCGGTCTCGGCGACATCCATCGACACATCTCCGACGGTCACCGGGGTGACCTTGACGCCGTGCTGATCCTCCACCTCACCGGCGATGGTGCGAAGCGCCGCGGCCAAACTCGACTGCGCGGGCCCGGAATCCTCGAAGAGCCATTTCCGCAGTTCCCGTTCCTGCCCACGGGCCAGCCTGGCTACTTCCTGCGGGTCGTCGGCCTGCCGCTGGATCAACGCCAATGTCTGCAATACCGAATCATGCAGATGTGACGCGATCTCCTCGCGTTCCTCGTTCCGAATGCGGGCCGCGCGTTCGGAATTCAGCGCCCGCATCATGCGCAGCCATAGCGGCACGGTCAGCAGACCGGCCCCGACCAGCGTGACCGCCACCGCGACCAGTGCGGAACCGAGCGAGCTCAGATCGATCTTGGCCAGCACCACCACACCGAGCCCGATCACGATCAACGTCGCCCCGGCGACAATGCGCGACCAGGTCACCACCGAAGGGCGCGCGGGCAGCCCGAGCAACGACCGAGGGCCGTCGGCGTCGTATTCGCGCCATACCAGCGCCGCACCGATCGCCACCACGACAATAGGCAGGATCACCTTCGCCGCGGTCCCGCTCAGCAGCCACCCCACCGCGATCGACAGACCGCCCCCGAGCAAAGTCAGCCCGATCCCCTGCCGCCGCTCCGCACCGGTGGGCCGCGCCGCATCGGCGCCGCCCGAGGTGAAGATCCACAACATCCCGTAGGCGACGATGCCCGCCCCCGCCAGCGCGGACAGCAACACGAACGCCATCCGCACCTTGAACACATCGACGCCGAAGTGATCGGCCACCCCACCGGCCACCCCACCGACAATCCGCCCACCCGAGCGCCGCACCATCCGTGGATAGGCCGGCGGCGCCGAATCCAACGCGGCACCCCCCCGCGTGCCATCCAACCCCCAAGCAGCATCGAACGCGGGCATGGACGGATACATGCCTCCGATACTCGCACGCCCCACCGACACCGACCATCAGGAATCACCCTGATCTTCACCAGCCGCGACGACAGGTTCAGCGAGCTTCGGACATCATGCCGCAGCGACGATAAGCCCCACAGTTCGGCGATGCGGCCGTGCGCCCGGTCACACCCGGTACCGACCGGATGGTCCAAAATGATCAGCAGAATATTCAGGGTTCCCCCCGATGTGCCGAAGTGCTGGTCAGGCCACCATGGGAAACATGACGAAAACGAGCTTCGGCGATCAACTCCAGCAGATGTGGCGCACGCGTCCCGTCCGGTTGCCGCGGCAAGGCCCCATCGCGGGCGTCGCGGCGGGGTTCGGACAGCGCTATAGCGTCGACCCGGTGCTGGTGCGGGTCGCATTGGTGGTGTCGACGATTTTCGGCGGGGCCGGGATCGTGCTCTACCTGCTGGGCTGGTTGATGTTCAACGAGCAGGGCGACGAGGCGTCGGCGGCGGAGTCGCTGCTAGGCAAGGGGCAAAGCTCGCAGTCGCAGACCAAGACCATCGTCCTGATCGTCGCGCTCGCCATCGCGGTTACCAGCATGGGACCGATCGGTGTCGGACTGGCCGGCTCCGGCCTGATCAGCATGGCACTGATGCTGGCGGGTTGGTGGATGCTGCACATGCGCAACCCACAGCCACCGCCCGGCACGAGCGTCTTCGGTGGCCCGGCCACCGACGGTGGCGGCGCCGCGACCGGCTATCCCGGCACGATGTTCCCGCCGGGGTCCCCGATGCGCACCACCGGCGAGTTCTACGCCCCCGATGCCCCGCCGACCAACGTCTACACCCCGTACACCAAACTGCCGGACGCATACATCCCGGACGCATCGGTCGATTCGGTGACATCCGGCCGACACGAGGCGACCACCACACCGATCCCGGGCAGCGCGCCGCAGCCCGATGCCGACACCGCGCTGCCGCACAAGACCGATGCGCCGATCGAGCGCGCGACCACACCAGCCGACGACAGCACCTTGTCGCCACACGCGGGTAATACGGCGGTGCCCGATCCGGTCCCCACGCCGACCGACACGGACACCCCGCTCCCGGGTGAAGGCACTGCCCCCTCGCTCGACAAGAACACCGCGCCGTCCGGCACCGACCTGACGAACGAATCCGATTCCAGCGCAAACACTTCCGATCCGGTGACACCGTCACTGCCACGGCAGACGAGCACCCCGACGACACCGGCCGCCAACGACCGCACCCCACCATCCTGGGACCCGCTCGGCGTCGCACCGATGGCATGGGACCTCCCCGAACCGACCCCCGCCCGCACCATCGTCCACCCACCCCAGAAGCGCCCTCGCTCCCGACTCACCCCGGTGGTAATCGGCCTGGCCATCCTCGCCGCGGCAGGCGCGGGCGCGCTGGCGGCCTCCGGCGCCGAGTGGATGACACCCGGCCGGATCGCCGCGGTAGCGCTGACGGTGATCGGACTCGGGCTGGTGCTCGGCGCCTTCCTACGGCGCGGATACGGCCTGCTGGTGCTGACCGCTCCGCTCGCCGGTTTCGTGGTGCTCGCGTCGATGGTCGGTCCGATCGAGTTCGACAAAGCCACCCTGGGTGAGCGCACCTGGACCCCACCCAACGTGGCAGATTTGCAGTCGAGCTACGAGGTGACCATGGGGACGGGCACGCTGGATCTGCGTTCGCTCAACCTCACCGAGAATCGCGCCGTCGATCTTTCGGTCCGCATGGGCGACGCCCAGGTGCTGCTGCCCGAGGGGATGACCGTGCGTACCGAATGCAAGGTCAACGTGGGCGACGCCACCTGCCCCACCGGAATCACCGGACCGAACACCCCCGGTGCACCGGTACTCGATCTGAAAGTCAAAGTCAGGGCCGGAAACGCGGAGGTGCATCGTGGCTGAGAAAACCGAAACCAACGGCTCGCCGGCCAAGAGGACGGGCCCGTCCATCTCGCTGCTGATCGTCGGCCTGCTCGCACTCGGGGTCAGCATCTGGGCCTTCATCGGCCCGGCCTCGATGCCCGCAACCGGCACCATGCCCTTCGGCTGGATTCTGGTGATCGCCGCCATCGTCATCGGCATTCTGCTGGTGCTCTACCCACGTAGACCCCGCCGTTGAACCACCCGATCGAAGCCTATGGCCCGTCCCAGCGACGGGCCATTTTCATTGGGCGACAGAAGATTCCGATGACCACAGAAAACTCGGCACGCGTCACTCCCACTCGATGGTGCCCGGCGGCTTGCTCGTCACGTCGAGGACCACCCGGTTGATCTCCGCCACCTCATTCGTGATGCGGGTGGAGATCCGCTCGAGCACCTCGTAGGGCAGCCGGGTCCAGTCGGCGGTCATCGCGTCTTCGCTGGAGACCGGACGCAGCACGATCGGGTGACCGTAGGTGCGACCATCGCCCTGCACACCAACGCTGCGGACATCGGCGAGCAGCACCACCGGGCACTGCCAGATCTGGCGATCCAGGCCCGCGGCGGTCAGTTCTTCGCGGGCAATGGCATCGGCTTGGCGCAACGTATCCAGACGGTCCGCGGTGACCTCGCCGACGATACGAATCGCCAGCCCTGGCCCCGGGAAGGGCTGGCGCCCAACGATATCCTCCGGTAGCCCGAGCTCGCGGCCGACCGCGCGCACCTCGTCCTTGAACAGCAACCGCAACGGTTCGACAAGCTCGAATTCGAGGTCGTCGGGCAGCCCACCGACATTATGGTGACTCTTGATATTCGCGGTGCCGGTACCACCACCGGACTCCACGACATCCGGATACAGCGTGCCCTGCACGAGGAATTCGACCTTGGGGGCGGAACCGTCCGCCGCGGCGCCGGTGCCATGTCCCGCGACAACCTCACCGACCGCGGCCTCGAACGACCGGATGAACTCCCGGCCGATGATCTTGCGCTTCTCCTCTGGGTCGGTGACACCCTGCAACTCGCCGAGGAACTTCTCGACCGCGTCAACCGTCACCAGCCTCGCGCCGGTCGCGGCGGTGAAGTCCTGCTGTACCTGCTCGCGCTCGCCAGCTCGCAACAGACCGTGGTCGACGAAGACGCAAGTCAGCCGGTCACCGATGGCCCGCTGCACCAGCGCGCCCGCCACCGCGCTGTCCACACCACCGGACAGGGCGCAGATGGCATGACCGTCGCCGATCTGCTCACGCACTGAGGCGATCAGGGACTCGGCGATATTGGCCGGTGTCCACGTGGCCGGGATGCCCGCGATCTCGTGCAGGAACCTGCTGAGCACCTGCTGACCGTGCGGCGAATGCAGCACCTCGGGGTGATACTGCACACCCGCGAGACGCCGCGCCCGATCCTCGAACGCGGCAACAGGAGCGCCCGCCGTAGTGCCGGTGACATCGAAGCCCTCCGGCGCGTCGGTGACGGCGTCGCCGTGGCTCATCCAGACCGGCTGGACGGTGGGCAGGCCGCCGTGCAGCACACCACCATCGATACTCAGCTCAGTACGTCCGTATTCGCGGGTGCCGGTATGCGCGACCGTGCCGCCGAGCGCCTGCGCCATGGCCTGAAAGCCGTAGCAGATGCCGAAAACCGGAATACCCAGCTCGAACAGCCGCGCATCCAGCTTCGGTGCGCCTTCGGCGTACACGCTGGAGGGACCGCCCGACAGGATCACCGCGAGGGGCTGCTTCTCGGCGATCTCCGCCACCGTGGTGGTATGCGGAATCACCTCGGAGAAGACACTCGATTCGCGGACCCGCCGGGCAATCAGCTGGGCGTACTGTGCACCGAAGTCGACAACAAGGACCGGTCTCTGAGTATCTGCCACCGGCACAGTTTAATGAGTCCCAAATCCTCCCGCGCACCCCCGCACCGCTGGTTATCCTCATGGTCGTGCCGTTCGCCCGTGCGATCGACGCCGACATCCACTACGAAGACAGTGGCGGCAACGGTCCGGTGGTCCTACTCGCACACGAATTCTTCATGGACCGAACGATGTTCGCATCGCAAATGGCCGCGCTGGCACCGGAATTCCGGATCGTGTCCTGGGATGCCCGGGCCATGAAGGCACCAGAGACGAGGGCTGCCGTTCACCTACAGGCCCGCCGCACGCCACGCGCTGACAGTGCTCGATCACCTCGGCACCGAACGCGCCGTGGTCGGCGGCACTGCGCAAGGGGGCTTCACAGCGCCGCGAACCGCGCTCATCGCGCCCGAACGGGTGTCACCATGCCCCACCCCGAACCGGTGAACCACGCTCTTACGTGAACGCCCCACACCGACGCACATACCGACCGCGCCGAGCCGCTGACGCGAACCAACACCGACGGATACGCGCGGCGATCAAGCGCGAACGCTGAGCCCGACCCGCTGAAACTCCTTGAGATCGGAGTAGCCGGCCTTCGCCATCGAACGACGCAGGCCACCAACAAGATTCAACGAACCGAACGGATCGTCCGAAGGGCCGTAGAGCACCCGCTCCAGGCTCGGGCGCACCACATCGCCGTCCTCGCTGTCGATCCAGCTCTCATCAACAGGCAACAACGCACCACGCGGCACCGAAGGATGCGCAGCCGCCGACGGCCAATACCAGCCACGCCCCGGCGCCTCCGCGGCGACCGACAACGGCACACCGAGCATCGCCGCATCGGCGCCACACGCGATCGCCTTGGCCAACTGCCCCGAGGTCTCCACATCACCATCGGCGATGACATGCACGTACCGGCCACCGGTCTCATCCAGATAGTCCCGGCGCGCCGCGGCCGCGTCGGCGATCGCCGTCGCCATCGGCACCCCGATACCGAGCACCTCACCCGTGGTCGTCGCACCGGGGAAGGATCCGTAACCGACGATCACCCCGGCGGCGCCGGTTCGCATCAGGTGCAGCGCGGTCCGGTGATCGCTCACACCGCCCGCCACCACCGGCACGTCGAGCTCGGCGATAAACGTCTTGAGATTCAGTGGTTCGCCATCCCCCACATGCTCCGCGGAAATAATGGTGCCGTGCACGACAAGCAGGTCGATCCCCGCCTGCACCAGCGCGGGCGTCAACGCCCGAGCATTCTGCGGGCTCACCCGCACCGCCACCGTCACACCGGCCGCACGCACCTGCGCAACCGCCGCCGCCAGCAGATCCGGCTGCATCGGCGCGGCATGCAACTCCTGCAACAACGCCACAGCGCGCTCATAGCCGCCCTTGCTCACCAGATCGACCAGCTGATCGATCTTCGTCGCCACATCGGCATGCCGAGCCCACAGGCCCTCACCATTGATGACACCGAGACCGCCGAGACGCCCCAGCTCGATGGCGAACTCCGGCGACACCAAAGCGTCGGTCGGATGCGCGAGAAGCGGGATCTCGAACCGATAGGCGTCCAACTGCCAAGCCAGCGACACCTGTTTCGACGAACGAGTCCGCCGTGAAGGGACGATGTCGACATCATCCAGCTCGTAGGTACGCCGGGCGGTACGGCCCATGCCGATCTCGACCATGTCGCGCACTTCTTCTCCTTGTTTGATTTGCGGCGCCTGCGGCGCTGCGTGTTCGCGGCCCCCTTGGTATCGCTCGAAAAACGATGTTGTGCCGAGTCGGGGCGTCGGTAGTTAAGAGTCGCAACGCTGTTGGCTACTTGTCGGCGGTGGGCCCGACCTGTTCGTCCTGACCCACCGCTCGCTCGACTGCCGGCTCGGTACCGCAATGGCACGTGAACCAGGTCCATCATGCAGCACAGACAGACCGGTCAGTACAAAACCGCCGACCGACTAGCCGCGACCAGTGTAGTTCGGGGCCTCGACGGTCATCGTGATGTCATGCGGGTGGCTCTCCTTGAGGCCCGCCGCGGTGATCTGCACGAATTGAGCTTCCTGCAGGTGCGCGATCGACTGCGATCCGGTGTAGCCCATGGCGGCACGCAGGCCGCCGACGAGCTGGTGGATCACCGGACTGACCGATCCACGGAACGGCACCCGGCCTTCGATGCCTTCGGGCACCAGTTTGTCCTCGGCCAGCACATCGTCCTGGAAATAACGGTCCTTCGAGTAGGACTTCGCCTGACCACGGCCCTGCATGGCGCCGAGCGATCCCATACCGCGGTAGCTCTTGAACTGCTTGCCGCCCACCAGGATCAGCTCGCCGGGCGATTCGGCGGTACCCGCGAGCACCGAGCCGAGCATGACGGTGGACGCGCCCGCCGCGATCGCCTTGGCGATATCGCCGGAGAACTGGATGCCACCGTCCGCGATCACCGGCACGCCATGTGGCTTGCAGGCCGCGACGGCCTCGAGGATGGCGGTGATCTGTGGCGCGCCGACACCGGCGACCACGCGCGTCGTGCAGATCGAGCCGGGACCGACACCGACCTTCACCGCGTCCGCGCCTGCCTCGACGAGCGCGGCCGCACCGGCCCTGGTAGCCACATTGCCGCCGACGATCTGGATGCGGTCGCCGACCTCGGCCTTGACCTTGGTCACCATCTGCAGCACCTGCACCTGGTGACCGTGGGCGGTATCGACGATCAGCACGTCCACACCGGCGTCGGCCAGCGTCATGGCACGCGACCACGAGTCGTCGCCGACACCGATCGCGGCACCGACCAGCAGTCGGCCATCGCGGTCTTTGGTGGCGTCGGGGTACTGATCGGTCTTGACGAAGTCTTTGACGGTGATGAGCCCGCGCAGCCTGCCGCCACCATCGACGATCGGCAGCTTCTCGATCTTGTGCCTGCGCAGCAGTCCGAGCGCGGCCTCGGCGGTGACGCCCTCCTGCGCGGTGATCAGCGGCGCTCTGGTCATCACATCGGCGACCTGGCGGTTCTGGTCCACCTCGAAACGCATATCGCGATTGGTGATGATGCCCACAAGTTCGCCGGTCTCATCCACCACCGGCAGGCCGGAGATGCGGAATCGAGCGCACATCGCGTCGACCTCGGCGAGGGTGTCGGTCGGACGACAGGTCACCGGATCGGTCACCATGCCCGCCTCGGACCGTTTCACGGTTTCCACCTGCGCGGCCTGATCGGCGACCGCCAGGTTGCGGTGCAGCACACCCATGCCGCCCGCCCTGGCCATGGAGATCGCCATCCTGGCCTCGGTGACGGTATCCATCGCCGAACTGACCAGCGGGGTCCGCAGCCGGATCTCCCTGGTCAACTGGCTCGAGGTTTCCACCGAGCTGGGGATGAGATCCGAAGCGGCCGGTAGCAGCAGCACATCATCGAACGTGAGACCGAGCATGGCGACCTTGTTCGGATCGTCACCACCCGTATGAGGGCGGACGGTGTCTCGTTCGCCCGGTACGGGATTACTCATTCGGATCGACCCCTCCTGGACGTCGAATGCGACGGATGCCGATCGATCGATCGGCATCGCGCGAACTGATGGATTGGACGTTGGTGGCGCCGGAATGATGTCGGGACCGGCCGGTGCCTGACACCTATGATATCTGTCCCGCAAACTCGCCAACGACCGCGCCTCACTCGCACTCGGCTGCCTCGTATGAGCGCGGGCGACGAAACTGGCGTGCCACATAGCTGGCGCAGACCGCCCTGTTCTGCGTACCGTGGGGATGTGCGTGACCATCTACCACCTGGCTTGCCGCCGGATCCATTTGCCGGAGACCCCTCCGACCCGTCCGCCGCGCTCGACGCCATCGAGCCCGGTGAGCCGCTGGATCCCCATGAGCGCCTTGCGGTCGAGGAAGATCTCGCCGACCTCGCGGTGTATGAGGCGCTACTTGCGCACCGTGGTATCCGAGGGCTGGTCGTCAGCTGCGAAGACTGCAGGCAAGATCACTACCACGACTGGGACATGCTGCGCGCCAACCTGCTTCAGCTGCTGGTCGACGGCACCGTGCGTCCGCACGAGCCCGCCTACGACCCGACGCCGGAAGCGTATGTCACCTGGGACTATTGCCGTGGCTACGCGGACGCTTCGATGAACGAGGCATTCCACGGCGACGGGTTCGACGGGTTCGACAGCTGATACGGGTTGGGCAGCTGAATTCGTAGCCGCACGAAGAAAGCCGACCGCCGTCCTAGGCGATCGGTGTCTGGACTGATATCTCGGTAGCGTGACGCTCTAGGTACCAGGGACCGATCCGGTTGGAACGATGGATCCGGGATTGCTCTCCGGCACGGACGGACGGGTCACCGGCTCCGTTGGCAGACCGGTATCCCCGGTCGGCTCGACCACCGTGGGCGAGGCCACGGTGGTCGGCGTCGCCGTTGTGGTCGGATGTTGCGACGGAGTGGTCGGCTCACTGGTGCCCGGCGTTGTCGGCGGTTCAGTGGTGGTCGGCTTACCCGGTGTCGTGGTTTCCCCGGGCGGCGGCGTGGTCGACGGCACGCCAGGCACGCCCATGACGGTCGGCACCGTGCTGCTGTCGCCACCCGGCTTCGGCGTCACCGGGGCGTTGCCCTCCGACGAACCCGAGGGCTTCGGCTCGGTGGTCCGAGGCGGAGTCTGCGTGATCGAGCTCGCGATATCGGGGGCGACCTTGCGTAGCTGATCGACCACGGCGGTCCAGCGGGCCGATAGATCGTCCTGCTTCTTGGTGTCGTCGATCTGGGAGACGTTTTGCCGCGCACCATCGAGCTTGGCCTTGGCCAGCTCTGGATTGCCCGCGACGATCAGCTGCTCGGCCGAGGTCAGATCGTCGCTGGCGCGCTGCACCACCGTCGTCTGGGCCTGCTCGCTGAACACGACCTCCTTGACCCGCCAGAGCGGATCGCCCGGTTCGGCGTTATAGGAGAACGCTGTCATACCGCCGATAACCAGCGCTACCGCGGCCGCCGTGCCCATGATGGGACGAAGCAGCCTCAAACGCCCGCCGGTCTGTGCACCGACACGAACCTGCCGAGCACCGATCTCCTGGTTTACCGCCGCCACGATCTCATCGAGGATCGGTTCTTCCGGCATCGCCTCGGCGACGAGTTCGGCCCGCCAATTGGCCAATAGCGCCGCGAGCTGGAGCTCCTCCGCGCTGTCGGTCTGGACCTGCTCGTCGCCGGCTATGGCATCGATCAGCGCATCGTCGCGACGAACCGCGGCAATGTCCACCGGACCGGTGTCGCCGGCGCCCTCGGCGTAGGGACCGTCGCTCCGCGATCCGAGCCGCGCTTTCCAATCGCCCCGACCGCGCTTGCCATCCCTAGCCATACATTTCACCTGCCCTCGCCACTTGTGACTTCAGTTTCGCGAGTGCCCTGTGCTGGGCTACTCGTATAGCGCCCGCCGTACTGCCCACGGCGACCGCAGTTTCTTCCGCTGACAAACCCATGACCAATCGCAGGATCAAGATTTCCCGATGCTTCTCAGGAAGCGTCGCGAGCAGACTGTTCATCTGCCGACTCGTTTCCGATTCGAGAGCTCGTTGTTCCGGACCATGGTCGGTGGATATGACATCTGGTACTTCGGCCATCGCCTCCGCCTTGTTACGGGCGGCATTGCGATGAGCATCAGCGACCTTGTGCGAAGCGATTCCGTATACGAAGGCCATGAAGGGCCTGCCCTGGTCTTGATACCTGGGCAAGGCGGTCATCACAGCCAGACACACCTCCTGCGCAACGTCGTCCGCAGAAAGTTGTCCTCGCTCCGCGGCGCCGATCCGCGCGCGGCAATAGCGCACCACCAACGGGCGGACCAGTTCGAGTACCTGAGCTAAAGCGGATCTGTCGCCCTGCGCAGCAGCAGTGACGGCGAGGTCCAACTCTTCGCCCATGTTCGTCATCGTCAGAGAATTTCCTGGCGTTACAAGTGGCACGGTCGGTGATGACCAGTGCTTCCGCCGTTGTGGCGGAACGGATCTAACAATAGCGATACGACGGCGAGCACCGGACAACACGGTCAACCTACGACGCTCGAGCCCTGCCCCCCTGGCACTGCGCGCGGCTTGCACGGCGGCTCAGCCGTGGCTGCGCACAGGGCCGAGCGCGGGCTATCGGAATCGTCCGCCACGCCTGCCGATGGTCGCGGCGCACGCGGCGGCTTCGGCCGTGGCGTCGGCCGCCGCGGACCCGACCGACACTCCCGCGCGCAACATGGCGCTCGCCCAGCGCAACGGCAGCAGTCCGTACGCACGGCACTCGGCGGTGACCGTTTCGGCGAGAGACAGCGCGCGTGTGGTCTCGCCGACGGCCGCCGACGCCGCCGCCACCAACAGCAGGGACTTGACCCGATGCCGGATGGACGGACTCCGCCGCGCCAACCGCAGCGCGGTTTCGGCGTGCACGGTCGCGGGCCCGGCCTCCCCCGACGCGAGGGCGGTCTCGGCGCAGACCCAATGCCAACGCACCCGAGCCCGCCAGCGAGGCTGGTCGATATCGAGCGCACCGTCAGGACCGAGCGCGCCGTCGGCACCGATCGCATCCTGGGCGCGCGACAGTAGCCGGGTGGCCAGCGCGAGCCTCCCGGTGCCGAGTGCGTCTGCGGCGAGACCGGTCAGTGCGTCGCAGCTGGCATCGAGACGATCCGGACCGTCGCGTCCTGGGGCATCGAGGTGAATAGGGACGATCAAGGCGGCCGCCCGCCCGTCGGCGGCCGAGGCACGGGCATGCCAGCCGAGCTGACGCAGTAGCGATGCCTCGGTGCTCGCTGCCAGCGATAGCAGCACCGGGTCGGCGCTGCTACGCCGCAGCCGTCGCAGTTCGGTACGGGCCGCGGCATAGTCACCCCGGCCGCCGAGTATCACGGCCCGATGCCAGGAATCCAGGGGGTTTCGAGGTTCCGGCAACTCGGCAGCGCCGAGGCCGGGGTGGCTACCGAACGCCGCGTCGGCGAGCACGAGGGACTCGGTATATATAGGGAGAGCTGGCGCGAACACGGGCAAACTCTATCCTGCGTTCCACAACCGGCGGTGCGACAAGAAACATCTATGACCAACACCGGCAACCGCACAGCATTTCCAATACCGTCGCCATGTTTCCATCAGGTAAATCTCATATCGGCAATCCCACAGCACCGTTCCCGAGAATTCACATGCGCCTCGCGCAATTAACCTCACGGTCCCGTTTCCGCCATCTCCGATCCGGCCTCATTACCACAGCCGGATCGACACTGTGACGGCCCCCACGTCGCCATCAACCACCCAGACATGGGAAGCCGACCGTCAAAACACACCCACCTGCGGATACACTCGCAAATCCGACGATACGAGTTGATACGGGCCACGGATCAACCGATCAGTATCACCAGAAGCAATGCAATATGTAAACACCGTGGAGGTTAAATTTCGCAGCCTAAGATTTGGAAAACTGCTGCGTCGAACTATTGACGGAATTTCGCGGCTGGACCTAACGTAGCTCACCGCCACGGTCGGCGCCGCGCGAAATTGCAGCGACCATCAAGGGCGGGTTCCGGCCCGCCGCCGACCCAGCGCCGTGGCCACAACTGTTGCAGAACAAACTGCTCGACATCGCTGACGAGCTCGCACCACGAGGAGTTCACCATGCCCATGCCGACCCACCTTCCCGGACCGAACGCCGATGTCTGGGACTGGCAGATGCGAGGGTCCTGCCGCGGGCAGGACTCCGCAGTGTTCTTTCATCCCGACGGCGAACGCGGCCGCGCCCGCACCGCGCGCGAGATGCGCGCCAAAGAGATCTGCCGGAGCTGCCCGGTGCTGATGCAGTGCCGCAGCCACGCACTGAAAGTTAGCGAGCCTTACGGCATCTGGGGCGGAATGTCGGAGACCGAACGCGAGATGCACGCGCGGCGTAACCGCCGCAGAATGGCCGTCTGAACGAATCTCTTCCCATCCGCATGGCACGGGGCGCCGAATCCCTAGCAAACAACCGACCATGGAACACACCGGCCGGAGTCGTCTACGGCCGAGCCTTCCATTCGGATCCGAGACAAGGAATGCGGGCTCAACGCGGTCACCACCGATATGCCCGCACCGGCGACGGCCACAAGCCGCCAGCCCTGCGTTTCACGGTAGCCATCGGCGTGTCGCGGCGTGTTCCCTATGGAAGCTCCAGCGTGTCGAGACTTCCGTAAAGCGGCTGGGCGACAGGCGGTTTCCTCGGGCACCCCACCGGAAGGGAGGTCATAGCACCACGCTACGGTGGTGACTGATGACACAATATGGAGCGTTGTGACAACGCGGCCGTCAGCCGCAGAGGGCGACTCGTTCCGAAGAGAAGCCATCCCACCAAGCGTGGATTCTGCGGTCTCGGCACGCGCAGCTGAAAGTATCGAGCTTGCCGCCCTACTCGAACGATGCGGCCGGTCCGACCAAGAAGCTTTCGCCGAGCTATACGACCGGACGTGTTCGCGCGTTTTCGGTCTGGTGCTGCGGGTTATCCATGACCCCGGATACGCGGAGGAGATCACCCAGGAGGTATTCCTCCAGATCTGGCGGGCCGCAGCCAGTTTCGACTCGACGAAAGGGTCGGCGGTGACATGGTTGATGACACTGGCCCACCGGCGGGCCGTCGACCGGGTCCGTGCCGAGCAGGCCCATACCCAGCGCGAAGCCGCTTACGGGATAAGGGTTCTCGGCAACGAATTCGACGAAGTCACCGAAGAGGTCGAGCGCAGGCTCGAACAACAGGAAGTCCTGGCGGGTCTCGCGACATTGACGCAGACTCAACGGGAAGCCATCTCGCTCGCCTATTACGGCGGGCGAACCTACTCAGAAGTAGCCACCTACCTCGGCGTAGGGTTACCGACCGTCAAGTCCCGTATTCGGGACGGACTGACACGACTGAAGAAAAGTTTGGGGGTGACGTGAGATGAACAAAGCCCAGATCGATCTCGCGCACACCGTCGCGCTCGGATCGATCGACGACGAAGACCATCACGCGATAGAAGCCCTGCTCAGCAAGGACCCCGCGCTATGCGCGGAATTCATCGCGAAAGTACATCAGACCAAAGAGGTGCTTGCCGCTTTGGCGGAGGTGACCGAGGCGCCGCCTCCGCCGGCACTCCGCGGTCGATTGCTTGCCGCAATCGCCGCCGAAGAGCCACCGGTCGCCTCTTGAATGTTCCCTGCACTTAACTTACAGATTTCGTAGTTGTGTTCATAACGTTCATAAGTCCTATTCGAAACGAAGGCCCCCCGGGAAACAGTCCCGGGGGGCCTTCGCATTTCGGTTGGTGCGCTCAGTGCGAGTGACCGTGACCGTGACCGTGACCGTGGTTGTCTTCCTCTTCCGCAGGCTTCTCCACCACGGCGCTCTCGGTGGTGAGCACCATGCGAGCCACCGATGCCGCATTGACAACGGCCGAACGGGTCACCTTCACCGGATCGACGACACCGTCGGTCAGCAGGTCGCCGTAGCTGAGGGTGGCGGCGTTGAAGCCTTCCTTGCCCTCGACGACCTTGCTGACAACCACGGCACCGTCAACGCCCGCGTTGGTCGCGATCCAGAAAAGCGGTGCCGACAGTGCGGCCCGCACCACCTCGACACCGACGGCCTCGTCGCCGGAGAGCGAGTCACGCAGTTCGACGAGCTTGGCGCTCGCGTGCACAAGCGCACTGCCGCCACCGGGCACAATACCCTCGTCGACTGCGGCCTTCGCCGCGCTGACCGCATCCTCGACCCGGTACTTGCGCTCCTTGAGCGCGGTCTCGGTAGCCGCGCCGACCTTGATGACCGCGACGCCACCGGACAGTTTCGCCAGCCGCTCCTCGAGCTTCTCGCGGTCCCAATCGGAGTCGGTGGCCTCGATCTCGCGACGCAGCTGGGCGCCGCGGGCCGCGATGTCCTCGGCGGTGCCCGCACCGTCGATGATGGTGGTGTCGTCCTTGGAGACGACTACACGACGCGCCTTGCCGAGTACCTCGATGCCCGCCTCGCGCAGCGTGATACCCAGATCCGGGTTCACCACGGTGCCCGCGGTGACAACGGCGAGGTCGTCGAGGAACGCCTTGCGGCGATCACCGAAGAACGGAGCCTTCACCGCGACGGCCTTGATGGTCTTGCGGATGGAGTTGACGACCAGGGTGGACAGCGCCTCGCCGTCGACATCCTCGGCGATGATCAGCACCGGCTTGCCGGATTCGGCGATCTTCTCCAGCAGCGGAAGCAGATCCGGCAGCGAGCTGATCTTCTCCCGGTTCAGCAGGATGAAGGCGTCCTCGAGCACGGCCTGCTGACTGTCGGCGTCGGTGACGAAGTACGGCGAGAGGTAGCCCTTGTCGAACTGAACACCCTCGGTGACAACGAGTTCGGTCTGCAACGTCGAGGATTCCTCGACGGTGACAACGCCGTCGGCGCCGACAGTGGTCAGTGCCTTGCCGACCATTTCGCCGATTTCCTCGTCGCGCGAGGAGACGGTGGCGACCTGAGCGATGGCCTGCGCACCGGAGACCGGAGTGGCCACCGCGAGCAGCGCCGCCGACACGGCGTCGGCGGCCTTGCTGATGCCGGAGCCGAGCGCGATCGGGTTGGCGCCCGCGGCAATGTTCTTCAGGCCGGCGCGCACCAGCGCCTGCGCGAGCACGGTCGCGGTGGTGGTGCCATCACCGGCGACATCGTTGGTCTTGGTGGCGACGCTCTTGACCAGCTGTGCGCCGAGATTCTCGAAGGGGTCCTCGAGGTCGATCTCGCGCGCGATGGTGACACCGTCGTTGGTGACGGTGGGGCCGCCGAAGGCCTTCGCGAGCACAACGTGGCGGCCACGCGGCCCGAGGGTGACCTTCACGGCGTCGGCAAGCTTGTCGACACCGCGTTCCAGAGCCCGGCGAGCCTTCTCGTCGAACTCGATCTGCTTTGCCATAAGTCCTATTCCTTAAGGGTTCCAGTGCTGAAACGACAACTGCCCCGGCCCCGCTCAGGGGAACCGGGGCAGTGTCGTGACGACTCGATCCCGGCAATGGCCGGGCAGCACGGTCAGCCGACCGTGCGGAGCTCGGTCACTTGGTGACGACGGCCAGCACGTCGCGCGCCGACAGGATGAGGTATTCCTCGCCCTGGTACTTGATCTCGGTGCCGCCGTACTTGCTGTAGATGACGGTGTCACCCTCCTTGACGTCGACCGGGATACGGTCACCCTTATCGGTGACGCGACCCTGTCCGACGGCGATGACGGTGCCCTCCTGCGGCTTCTCCTTCGCCGTGTCGGGGATGACCAGGCCGGAGGCCGTCGTCGTCTCGGCCTCGTTGGCCTGGACGAGGATCTTGTCCTCGAGCGGCTTGATGTTCACGCTCGCCACGTTGAGCCCTCCACTTTCAGGGGATATACGGTCGTCCGGAACTGTTGTCCCGGACCATCGGTGTCGTGTTGTATCGAGCGACCGCAAGCAGTCGCCAGTGGTCACGATGCTGACCCTGCGCATAGCCCCGTCGTCGCGGGTGCCGGGACCCCTGCCAGTGGTCAAATTGGCACAAGCACTACTTTCAGTGCCGACTAGCACTCTATACATGAGAGTGCCAGCGCTCAAGGTTGGGTTGTGCCAATTTGCCGCCCGGTCCGAATATCGGTGGCTCGTATCACGCCATACCCACATCTCTGAGAGCTTCCCAAGAGATCAGCAAATCTGTAACGTTCGGATAACGGATTGTGACAGTATGGACAACGGGCGCTCTGAGCTCGCTGCCCTCGTCATGGGGGCGGCGACACCGGGGCGAACGGAGCGTTACCAAATAGTCAGCGGCACAAAGCGTCCCGACACTACGCCAACTGCCGAGCAGTCACAGTACAAGCGAACAAGCTTCACCAGAGGGCAAGACCACACGTGATCCATGGCCGTCCACAGCGACCCATCCGGACAACGGGTCGGCCGGATCCCGAGGCCGAATCGCTCGCCAGCCAAGCGAGAAGTTCGGCAGTCCATTCGAGATGGTCGGCAACACGATGACCATCCGCTCGAAGGGAGGTGACATGCGAACCTCACTCGGCATCTCAGCCGGGAACGAGGTCGTTTGCTCGGCGCTCGTTTCCACCGCGTCCAACGGCGCCCAGGTTTTCGACTACCGCGTCGTCTCGGCCGACGCCGCTCACTCCGATCTCGGCGATCTGGTGGCGTCATCGATCGAGCTCATGACGACCCAGCTTCCGACCACACAATCGCCGCGCGATGTCGCGCACCCGGTCGGCGCTCGTTTCGCGGGCGCGCATTCGATCGGGCTGGAATCGGCGTCCAGTTGGCCGCCGACCAGTGTCGCGGTCGCCTATCGCAGTAAGGAACAGGCTCAGCTGATCCGCTCGGCCACCGGCAAACAGCGCGACCTGCAGCTGATCCCGGAGGGCACCGCGGCGCTGGCATACCTGCGTCATACCGGCCTGGTGGACCGCTACGAGACGGTCGCGATCATCGACCTCGGCGCGTCCGGACTGACCGTTACGGTCGCCGATCAGGTCGACGGCACCGTCCTGCATACCGAGCGCACGACCGCGATCAGCGGCAACACCATCGACGAGCTCATCTATCACCACCTCGTCGACCTGCACTACGCCCGCCGTGGCACCCGGCCGAATCGTGGCATGTTGACCAATCGCGGCCGTGCCGCGAAGGAACACCTGTCCATTGCGCCCGCCGTCACCATCGACCACGTCGCGGGGCAGCCGCTAAAGCTGACCAGGGCCGATTTCGAGGAGCTGATCGCCGAACTACTCGGCGAGACAGCGGTCTTCGCCACCGGGGTGTTCGCGCGGGCACCCAAATTCCCGCAGGCGGTCGCCGTGATCGGCGGCGGCGCGCATATCCCCGCAGTGGTCACCAGGCTCAGCGCCGAGCTCGATGTGCCGGTGCTCACCGTGCCCGATCCGGAGGCCGCGATAGCCAAGGGCGCCGCACTGGTCGCCGACGCCGCGCAGCCATCGGCCTTCCCGGTGGGCACGCTCGGTCCCGACGCACCGGGCGGCACCTTCGCCAAGGTCGTCGGCACGCTCACCGGAGCGGTGGTCGTGGTCGGGCTGATCATCGGCTACGGGGTCAAGACGTTCGCGCCGACCGCCGATGACGATATCTCCCCCGCGGGTACCACCAGCAGCACCCATTTGCCTCCGTCGCAGACCTCGGCGGTGCTGCCGTCGACCAGCGGGGGCACGGCCACCAGCCAGAATCAGGAAAGCACCAATCGCCCAACCGACAGCGGTTCCCCGTCGGTCACCGACGACCGGCCCCAGTCAACCACCCACCCCAGCGTGACCCCCACACCGACGACCGGGCCGACCACGACCCCGACGCAGCCCACGCTGCGCCCGGACCCGAACCTGCCACCTATCCCGTTCCCGGAATTGCTCGGCCCGTTGTTCGGCAATCCATCCGCGCCGCCCACAAGCTCCTCAACCACACCCGAGCACAGCGGGGCCGCCGAGACCCCGGTACCGAGTGCCGAACCGACCCAAGCGCCCGCGAGATCGGGAGTTCCCCTGATCCCCAAGGCGAATTCCGGTTCCGCGGGCTCAGCCGAGCCGCCGAATCAGTCACCGTAGGGACAGCAACGACCGGGTCAGTGGACCTGGCTGACCGAGACCGGCAGTCCGGGATCCGTCGCGACCGTCAACGGGGAAGGTATTGCGCCGCCCGCGATTACATGCGCGGCGAGCGCCGCGATCATTACGCCGTTATCGGTACACAGCCGGGGTTTCGGCACACGAAGTGTCAAACCCGCTGCCGCACAGCGCTCTTCGGCCAGCGAGCGGATTCGGGAGTTGGCCGTGGCGCCGCCGCCGAGGACAAGGGTGTCGACCCCGACATCCTGCGCCGCGCGCACCGCTTTCATGGTGAGCACGTCGGCGACCGATTCCTGAAAAGAGGCCGCGATATCGCGGATCGGCAGTTCGGCGGCGGTGAAGCCATTGCGCTGGGCCGCCTCCACGTAGCGGGCCACCGCCGTTTTCAGTCCGGAGAAGGAGAAGTCGTAGCGCGGATCGCGGGGTCCGGTCATGCCGCGTGGGAAGGCGATCGCGTTCGGATCACCGCCGCGCGCCGCGGCGTCGAGCGCGGGCCCACCGGGAAAACCCAGGCCGAGCAGGCGGGCGACCTTGTCGAACGCCTCACCCGCCGCGTCATCGACAGTGCTGCCGAGCTCGATGATCGGCGCGGCCAGATCGGTGACGTGCAACAGATGGGTGTGCCCACCGGAGACCAGCAGCGCGACGCACGGCGGCATCGGCCCGTGTTCGAGGGTGTCCACTGCGACATGCCCGCCGAGATGATTCAGCGCGTAGAACGGTACATCCCACGCTGCCGCATAGGCTTTCGCGGCGGCGACCCCGACCAGCAGCGCACCGGCCAGTCCCGGACCGATGGTCACTGCCAGCGCGTCGGGCTTGGCGATGCCCGCGGTCGCAAGCGCCCTGCGCATCGCGGGCACGACGGCCTCCAGGTGGGCGCGCGAGGCGATTTCCGGGACCACACCGCCGAAACGCGCGTGCTGCTCGACACTGGAGGCAACCTCGTCGGCGAGCAGTTCGCAGCTGCCATCGGGGAGCCTACGCACGACGCCGACTCCCGTTTCGTCACAAGAGCTTTCGATGCCCATGACAATCACGACAGCACCTCCTTGGCCATATCCCAGGCCGCGGCCGCTCCGGTCAGCGCCGGCCTGCGCATGGTGTAGGCGTCGGCACCGCTCGGGTGGTAATAGTTCTTGCGCAGCCCGATGATGTGGAAGCCGTGCTTGGCGTACATCGCGATCGCCGGGGCGTTGTCGGTACGGACCTCGAGAAATACCGGCCCGCCACGCTTGCCTGCCTCGGCGAGCAGCGCCTCCAGCAGCAGCGTGCCGACGCCAGCACGATGGCAGCACGGATCGACACCGATGGTATGCACCTCGGCCTCGGGGTGTTGCTCGTCACCGAGCAGGGCGGCGCCCGCGTAACCGACCATTCGCCCGTCATCGTCGCGAGCGACGATGTACCAGTTATGCGGCGCGGCCAGCTCCGATCGGAACGACACCGCCTGCCACGGATCGTCCTCGGGGAACAGCAGTTGCTCGAGTTCGACGCAGCGCTCGATGTCCACGCCGTCCATCGGCTCGATTCGGATCGTCATCGATCTCACGCTCCCGTCGGGTCGAGGGTGCGATAGCTGCGTTCGACCGCGTCCGGCCTGCGCAGATACATCGGGACCAGCGGTCGCGGCGCGGCACCGACGAGTAACTCATCAGCCGCGACGCGCACCAGCCCGGCGGGCGAAGGAGTTTCCACCGGCAGCACCGGCAGATCGAAGAAGTCGACGTGCGAGGCCGATCCGGCAATCACGGTGGCGTGCGGTGCGTCCAGGTCCGCGGGCTTGGTCACATCCGGCCCTGCGACGCGCACACCGTCGCGGTAGCGCGCCCAGTACACCTCGCGCCTGCGCGCGTCGGTGACGACGAGTAGCTCGCTGTCCGCGGCGAGATCGGCCGCGGCGTCGGCGGCGATCGTGTCGAGACTGCACACCCCGTGCACCGGAATGTTCAGCGCATCACCGAATGCGGCGGCGGTGGCCATTCCGACCCGAAGACCGGTAAACGGGCCGGGGCCGATACCGACCACAACGGCGGTGATATCGGACCTGGAACGGCCTGCCTCGGTGAGACATTCGAGGATTTGCGGAGTGAGCACCTCGGCGTGCGCGCGGGGATCGACCCGCACGCGAGACGCGAGGGTACGCACGCCGGCCGTGGTGGCCACCCCGGCCGACCCCACCGAGGTGGCCTGCTCCAGTTCCACCAATCCCGCTGTAACGGCGGGTGTCGCGGTGTCGACGGCTAGTACAAGCATGATTGGCCTAACGATACCGGTTGGTAGGTGCGACCGGCGCGGAGCTATGCAGTAGCTAATGCACCCATTCCCAGATGGCTGTGCGCACCTCGGAATCCGGTTCCCGCGACAACAGCACGTACAGGTGACGCTCGGCCAGATGCTCGACCACACCGCTGCCCCACTCCACGACCACGACCGCGTGATGCAGATCCGTGTCTAGATCCAGGGCATCCAGTTCGTCGAGGTCGCCGCCGAGCCGATACGCGTCCACATGCACCAGCGGCACCGGTTCTGCGCCTTCGCGCTGCCCGGCCCGGTGCTGGCGGGCAATGATGAACGTCGGCGAACTGACCCGCCCCCGCACGCCGAGTCCGGCGGCAATGCCACGCGTCAGCGCTGTCTTGCCCGCACCGAGCGGACCGTCGAGCACCACCAGGTCACCGGCACGCAGTTCGGTGGCGAGTTCACGCCCAAACGCTTCGGTGTCCTCGACCTTAGGCAGGATGCGCTGTCGCCGCTCAGCCACCGAGTGCCTCCGACGCGGTAGCCGCGCGCTCGATCGCACAGGCCCGCACCAGTAGTCGATCCAGCGCGTCGTTGACGATGTCCGGGAACTGCAGGTGCGCCATATGCGCGGCGCCGTCGAGACGGATGAGTTCGCTCTCGGGCAGCGCGCGCGCCAGTGCGCGGGAGTTGCGGAACGGGATCACCAGATCGTGGGTGCCACCGACGACCAGCGCCGGGCGCCGCTCCAGGATCGGCAGGGCCGCCGATTCATCGTGCAACTCGATCGCTTTGAGGAATTTCACGATCGTTTCGACCGGGGTGCGATCGATCATCATGGTGGTGAATCGGGACAGAGTCGGGCTCACCGGTCCGCAATAGGAGCTGACGTGCAGAATCGGCGTGATCACATGCCGTGCGATGACACGACTCGCCTGGACGAGTGCCGGTGCGGTGTGCACGGCGAGCCGAAATCCATCGACCGCCGGATGACGGAGTAGTTGCGCGATCCCGGTCGAGGTGACCTCCGCGGCCGCTGTCGAGAGCAGACCGATACCGATAACGCGCGCGGCGAACAGATCCGGGAATTGCGCGGCCGCGGCGAGCACAGCCATCCCACCCAGCGAATGCCCAACCAGCACAACCGGTCCCGCCGGTGCGCGCGACTCGATTACCGCGGCCAGATCGCGGCCGAGCTGGGCGACCGTGCAGCTCTTGGTGGCCGGCGTGCCGGAATCACCGTGGCCACGCTGATCGAAGAACACCAGGCGAGCCAGTGGGCCCCAACGCTTTTCCAGGTCGCGTCGCTGAAAGTGGAACGACGCCATGCTGTTACAGAGGCCGTGCACGAAAATCACGGTGACCGGCGCGTCCTCGGGACCGCATTCCCTGGTGGCCAGCCGCACCCCGTCCTCGGCGAGCACCACATTCCCGCGATCCTCGTCGATCAGCGCGAAATTCTCGTCACGGTATTCGTCGCGGCGGGCAGGCCACAGCACCTGTGCTCCCGCCCGCCGCAGCGCGTGTACACCGGCCAGCGCACCGACCGCGCCCGCGGTCGCCATTCCGCCGCGCAGCATGGCACCACCACATTCCAACAGTTTCGATCTACTCATCCGATGCCACCCATATGCCGTCGAATCACTCGGCCGCGCGGAGAACATACGACCTCGTAGTGGATTGTCCCGAGCGCGTCGGCCCAGTCCTGGGCGCGCGGTTCGCCATCGGCGCCGCCGAACAGGACCGCGGTATCACCCTCCACGACGCCCGCCGCGTTGTCGCCCATATCGACGACGAACTGGTCCATACAGACCCGGCCGACGTTGGGTCGCAGCGCCCCGCCGAGCAGCACCTCGAAACGACCGCTCAGATTGCGGAATACACCGTCGGCGTATCCGGCCGGGACGAGCGCGACGGTGGTGTCGTGTGGCGCGATCCACTGGTGACCGTAGGACACGCCCTCCCCCGCGGCGACCTTCTTCACCAGCACCACCCTGGCCTGGAAGGTCATCGCCGGACGCAATCCGAAATCGGAGACCTCAGGAACTGGGGTCAGTCCGTACGCGGCGATACCGGGGCGCACCATGTCGAACGCCAGATCGGGGCGGGTCAGGGTGGCCGCCGAATTCGCCAGGTGTACCAATTCGGGCTCCAGGCCATATTCCTTGGCGGTGGCGATGGCTTCGAGGAAGCGATCACGTTGCATATCGATCATCGGATGATCAGGTTCGTCGGCGTGCGCGAGATGGGAGAAGACCGCCCGGAACCGCACCACATGATCGTCGACGAGGGCGCGCAGCGCCGCGAGCACCTGCGGATATTCGGTCGCCGATATGCCATTGCGGTTGAGGCCGGTATCGACCTTGAGGGTGACGATCGCGCAGCGGCCGACGCGGAGCGCGGCCGCCTCGACGGCGCGAAGGTGTGCGAGTGAAGACACGCCGATCTCGATATCGGCGGAAATAGCCGCGCCGAAGTCCGCGTCGGAGTTGTTCAGCCAGCACAGGATCGGTGCCTCGATGCCCGCGGCGCGCAACGCGACCGCTTCATCGATCGTGGTGACACCGAGTTCGGCCGCCCCTGCCGCCAGCGCGGCCCGCCCGACCTCGACGGCACCATGGTTGTAGCCGTCGGCCTTCACCACCACCATCACGGCGGCGTCACCGGCATGCTCACGCAGGACGCGCACATTGTGAGCAATGGCGTCCAGATCGACGACCGTCTCAACCTGCACTATCCCGCCTCTCCGCGTTTTTTTGGCCAGACCGGGTACCAGATGGTCAGCGTTGGCGACCGACAGTATTCGGCCAAGTTTTGGGCGTACCCGGCGAGTTGCCCATGTCGTTATGAAACCATGTGTTGCGTTGGCTTCGGCATGAGTGTAATGGGGGCGCCGAATTCTGACTGAAACCGGTTTGCGGTAATGCGGCAAGCAGGTGCCACCGACGAGGGGCTGGCGCAGGTCAGTCGACGGCGAGAGCTCGCAGGTTGCCGATGGCGGAGCGGATGTATTCGAGTAGTGGAGTCGCCGAGATGGGGGCTGCGGCCGGGCGGTTTTGGTAGGCGGCGAGGTTCGCGGCGAGGGAATGGACGCGGGCGGCGGCAGCGGCGGACCAGGCGGGGTTGTGCCCCGCGGCGAGTAGGGCGCCGATGAGGCCGGCGAGGACATCGCCCGCGCCCGCGGTCGAGGCCCAGGAGCCGCCCGCTTCGTTGACGAGTACCGGTGCGCCCGGGGCCGCGACAAGGGTGGCGCGGCCCTTCAGCAGGATGGTGACCTGCCAGGAGTCCGCGAGCGCGCGGACGGCGCCAACTCGATCCTGACCTGCGTCGCGTCCGGCCAGCCTGGCAAATTCCCCTGCGTGCGGGGTCAGTACGGTCGCGGCGCAACGGCCGCGGACAAGGCTGGGATCGGCGCCGAGCATGGTGAGACCATCGGCGTCGATGACAACCGGAACATCGGTGGCGAGGACTTCGGCGAGCCGGGCCTGTGCGTCGGCGTCGGTGCCCGCCCCTGGGCCGAATACCCAAGCCTGGACTCGACCGGTCTGCGCGAAACTCGGCGCGGCGATGACCTCGGGGAAATGTGCCAGTACGCTGGCCGCGCCGGCACCGGTGTAGCGGACCATGCCCGAGGTCGCCGCGACCGCGGCTCCGGTGCACAGGACCGCGGCGCCCGGATACGTTGCGCTGCCCGCGCATACACCGGTGACACCCTGGGTGTATTTATCGTCGGCGGGACCAGGCACCGGCCAGCTCGCACCGATCGACGCGGGTTCCAGCGCGGCCAGGTTCGGTTCCAGCAAGCGTAAGCCGATGGGTACCAATTCGATTCGCCCGCAATGCGGTGCGGCCAGGACGTGAACCGGCTTGTAGGCGCCGAATGCGACAGTGACATCAGCTCGCACGGCCGGGCCATCGACCGCACCGGTATCCGGATCGACGCCGCTGGGCAGATCCGCCGCGATAATCGGAACATCGACCGTCGCAACGAGTTCGGCGGCATTGGGTCGCAGCGCTCCGCGCCCGGAGATGCCGACGATGCCATCCACCACCAGGTCGGGATCGCCGATTTCGGATCGCACTCGCCCACCGGAGTTTCGCAGCGCGGCGAGCCCTGCCGCGTGTGCGCGTTCGGGATTCAACAGCACGGCGGTGACGGTGACGCCGCGGCGGCGCAGCATCGATCCGGCCCACAGGGTGTCGCCTCCGTTGTCACCCGAGCCGACCAGCAGTGTGACCGATCGTCCGGCAATCCCACCGGTTCTCGCGCGCAATTCCCTCGCGACGATCGTGGCCAGACCGTACGCGGCGCGTTGCATCGGCACCCCGTCCGGGACTCGGGTGAACAGCTCGGCTTCGGCCGCCCGCACCTCGTCGGCGGTGAAGTATCCCCGCTGGTCCGACATTAACTCGCCTCCATCGCGTTGATCGGAACTGCTGTGGACCGGACGGCTCTATTGAACTCCCACCATGCGACTGACCCCACCATGCGACGACATCACTCAGCCGAGGCGACGACGCGCCATCGAACTGCCGCGCTGTCGCTGCGGGAGGAGGTGCTGAATGCTCACCATCGATGGCAGACACAGGCCGAATAACCGGAAGGCTACGCTTGGCCGTCATGTCGATGGTCAGCTGCGCGAGGTCCACCCGTGTCGTAGCCGGATTCACGTTCGCCGCGCTGTTATTGCTGACCGGTTGCGGCTCCGACAAATCGACCACCGCCCCCGCGACAACGACGAAAGCAGCGCCGTCGGCTACCTCGAGCGCGTCCGCGTCCGCGGATAAGAAATCCGCTGCGGTAACCGTCGATGTGGACGACATGAAGTTCTCTCCCGCCGACGTAACCATCAAGGTCGGCGACACCGTGACCTGGAAATTCAGCGACAAAGTGCCGCACACCGTGCAGGGCATCGGCGACCGGGCCATGGGCATCAACAGCCCGATCTTCGACAAGGGCGAATGGAGCTACACCTTCACCGCCCCTGGCAACTACCGCTACCTTTGCTCGCTGCACCCGCAGATGCGCGGTTCCGTCACTGTCGAATAGTCGCACCGGGCAGCGCCTGAAACGCGTCGGCACAAGCCGATCCGGTGCGTCGCATCACGGGTGCTTACTCGACGGTGACCGACTTGGCCAGGTTACGGGGCTTGTCGACGTCGTAGCCGCGGGCCTGCGCGATTTCCGCGGCGAAGATCTGCAGCGGGACGGTCGACAGGAGTGGCTGGAATAGCGTTGGCGCCGACGGGATCTCGATGAGATGGTCGGCGAACGGGCGGACCGTTTCGTCGCCCTCCTCGGCGATCACAATGGTGCGGGCGCCACGAGCCTGGATCTCACGAATATTGCTGAGCAGCTTGGAATGCAGCACCGCCCGGCCCTTCGGCGAGGGCATCACCACGATCACCGGCAGCCCCTCCTCGATCAGCGCGATCGGGCCATGCTTGAGCTCACCCGCCGCGAAGCCCTCGGCATGCATATACGCCAATTCCTTGAGCTTGAGCGCACCCTCTAGCGCTACCGGGTAACCGACGTGGCGGCCGAGGAACAGCACCGTCGACTCGCCCGCCAACTGCCTGGCGATCTCGCGGACCTGCGGCCCCGTCTCCAGCACTCGCTCGACCAGCTTCGGCATCGCCTCCAGCTCGGCGAACTCGCGGGCCACCTCGTCCGGATACTTGGTGCCACGCGCCTGCGCCAAGGCCAAACCGACCAGATAGTTCGCGGCCACCTGCGCCAGGAACGCCTTGGTCGAGGCGACCCCGATCTCCGGGCCGGTCCTGGTGTATAGCACCGCATCGGACTCACGTGGAATCTGCGCGCCGTTGGTATTGCAGATCGCGAGCACGCGCGCCTTCTGGTCCTTGGCGTGCCGCACCGCCTCCAGCGTGTCGGCGGTCTCCCCCGATTGAGAGATGGCAACCACCAGTGTCGAACGATCCAAAACGGGGTCGCGGTAACGGAATTCGCTCGCGAGCTCTACCTCGACGGGTAGCCGGGTCCAGTGCTCGATCGCATATTTGGCCAGCAGACCCGCGTGGTAGGAACTGCCACAGGCGACGACGAAAACCTTGTCGAAGTCCCGCAACTCCTGGTCGGCGAGGCGTTGCTCGTCCAGCACGATCCGACCGGAACCGGTCTCGTCCTGCGTGAAATGACCGATCAGAGTGTCCGCTACGGCGGTGGGCTGCTCCTCGATCTCCTTGAGCATGAAGTAGTCGTGGCCACCCTTCTCGGCGGCGGCCAGATCCCAGTCGATGGTGAACGGGCGGGTGCGGCCGTTCACGTCCGCACCATCGAAGTCGGTGACCTGATAGCTGTCCGCGGTGATCACCACGGCCTGATCCTGCCCCAGTTCGACGGCCTCACGGGTGTGCTCGATGAACGCGGTGACATCGGAGGCGATGAACATCTCCCCTTGGCCGACACCCACAACCAGTGGGGTGGAGCGCCGCGCGGCGACGATCTTGTCCGGATGGTCGGCGTGGGTGAAGACCAGCGTGAAAGCACCCTCGAGCCGGCGCAGCACCGCGAGCGCGCTCGCCACGAAATCACCAGCGGTCGAGCCTGTCGCGTAAGCGCGGGCAACCAGGTGCACGGCGACCTCGGTGTCGGTATCGCTGCGTAGTTCGACGCCGGCGTCCTCCAGCTCGCGACGCAGCGGCGCGAAGTTTTCGATGATGCCGTTGTGTACCACCGCGACCTTGCCGGAGTCATCCCGATGCGGATGCGCGTTGCGGTCGGTCGGCGCCCCGTGCGTAGCCCACCGGGTATGACCCATCCCGGCGGTTCCGGCGAAGCGAGCAACACCGGTTTCGGCCAGCTCCGCCTCGAGATTTGCCAGGCGCCCGGCCTTGCGTTCCACCGCGATCGCGCCTGTCGCATCCAGGATCGCGACACCCGCGGAGTCATATCCGCGATATTCCATGCGGCGCAACGCGTCGACGACAACGCCGAGGGCGTCCCGGTATCCGACGTACCCCACGATTCCGCACATGGCTCACCAGAGTACTTATCGGATAACGTTCTCGTCGTGTCGGCGTCTGTGAAATCACTTCTGAGCACCCTGACCAGCAAAGGCCCGCATCGGGTGCTGCGCGGCAACCTGGCCATCGCCGGTCAACCCGGGGTGGTGTACACCCCTGAATCGGGACTGAGCCTGCCCGCCGTCGTGTTCGGCCACGGCTGGCTGACCGGCGCCGCCAACTATCGCGAGCTACTCGAACACCTCGCGTCCTGGGGAATCGTGGCCGCCGCACCCGACACCGAACGTGGACCGATTCCGTCACACCTCGACCTGGCCACCGACCTGCTCACCACGCTCGACATCTGCACCGGTGTCCGCCTCGGCGACGGCACCATCAGCGTGCACCCCGACCGGCTTGCCCTGGCCGGACACGGCATGGGGGCGGGCGCCGCGGTCATCGCCGCCGCACAGCGTCGCGTAGCCGCCGTCATCGCCCTTTTCCCGGCCCCCACCGCGCCAGCCGCCGAGCCCTTGGCCGCCGACATCGATGCGCCCGCACTGATCCTCGCCGGCTCGACCGATATCGACGCCGTCAGCTCCAACGCCGTTCCACTGGCTTCCGCCTGGTACGGCCCCACAATCCTCCGCCAAATCGACGGCGCCTCCCACAACGGCATAGTCGAAGGCCGCCGCACCCTGGCCGCTTTCGGCGTCGGCAAACACGAGGCCAAAACGTCCCGCACCACCCGAGCCCTGCTCACCGGGTACCTACTCGCCACCCTCTTGGCCGACGAGACCTACGCCCCCTTCGCCGACCCCGAAGCAGCCATCCCCCACACCACCCTCATCGACCCCGACCTCCCCCGCGAGAAGGAACACCCGAAGCTGACGGTAGGCCAAGCCGCCAAACTGCTCCGCAAGTAGCCGACGCCCACACCGGGCAGCGAATCAGATCAGCCAGCTCTTGCGGCGGTAGTACTCGCCTTCCGGATCGTCATCCTCATCCACTGGAGTGACATAGCCGTGGGCCTTCCGGGCGGCGATCGACCGCACGATCGCGTCGCGCTGCTCTCGAGCTTCAGCCTCCAGCCGTTCCCTTTCCGCACGGGCTTCGGCTTCGCGACGCTCTGTCTCCTCGGCATCCGCCGCTGCTTTCTGCAACTCCCCCGCCTTTTCCTCCCAGAATTGGCGCATTTCGGTTGCGGACTGTTCCGCGAGCGCGTGACTACGCTCGGCGGTACGACGGTGGACATCGTCGAGCTCTTCCAGCAGGATTGCCGAACGACGGCGGGCTTCCTCCGCGATGCGCTCGATTTCCGCCGCGTAATTCACCATTTTTATTCGCCTCCCTGGGCAACAGCGACGTAACCGCACACGACCCGACTCATAGCGGACCAGCCTCGGCCAACAGGGCGCCGCTATCGAACGGCTCCTCATGCTCCGCATCCTCGGGTGGCGCAATTCGAGGAATGTGCTCGTTATCCTCTTCCTGCTGTCTTTCTGACGGCTTGCCGGGGGTTGCCGCGGAACCACCGGCGTTGTCATCGGATGCCTGGGGGGGCTCATACTCGCCAGCGGGCGACTCGCCTGGTGTCTCGGCCTCCTTGTCGGGCTCGCTTTCCTCGCCGGGCTGGTTGTCGGAGATTATCGGAACACCGTGCTCATCCAGCTTCATGCTGTAGTCGTGTGACGTACCATCCGCGTCTGTCGCCACCAGCTTCAGCTGTCCGTCCGCCCCCATCTCGAGTTTCAGATGTTTACCAGCCAGATCGAACTCCGCCGTTTTTGCGTCCTTCTGGTCATCACCGCTCTTGTCCGCATCCGTCTTGTCCGCGTCGGCCTTGCTTTCGATCGACTTCTCGAAGTTCTCGATGCCCTCGGTGATGGCTGAGGTCAGTGAGGTAAACCCTTGGTTGGCAGCCTGGGTTACCGTGCTGACCAGCGATGACAATTGTGTCGCCACGTCCGTGAGAGAGCTGAGTCCGCTCAACGAGCTGGATGGCGTGGAGCTGCTTGCGGGCGTGGTGGCGTTGTTGTTGCCGGGCGAGTTGTTGTTGCCGGGCGAGTTATTGTTGCCCGGCGAGTTATTGTTGCCCGGCGAGTTATTGTTGCCCGGCGAATTGTTGTTGCCCGGTGAATCGTTGTTGCTCGGATCATTGCCGGTCGGCTTCTTGGGCTCGCCCGCCGGCGCCGGATACGCGTCGTCTTCTACCTGATTCATGGCAGCTTCAAGAATCGTATATTGAGCCTGAAAGCTGGCGTCTGCGCTCACACACTGATCTTTGTAACTCTGCAACGCCCCGTCATACTCGACCTTGAATATGTCATTCAGCCAATCCCGGCAACGAGTTTGTATTTTATGATTATAAGCGGAGTCTTCACCCATCAACCCCGGCCAGGTGGCATCACCCTGAAACAGGGAAACCACAAAATTTCCCGCAAGCCCTGCCTGGATAAGATTAACCGGACTATTCGATGGCGACAAATCCGGAAATATCTCAGTAAGCTTACCAATAAGAGTGCCGCCTCCGAATAACGGGTTGGCCAAATCTCCGGAATGCGCTCCAGAAATAATGTTGTCAATATCCCCAGGAGTCTTCCCGTCGACCCGCACGTCCGACGCACCCTTCAAAAGATTGAGGGTCAACTCCGCCTTCTTCACCACAGCATCTCGAAACGGGCCGATCGATGCCCGCATCGCATCCATTGCGGCCCGCACCTTCTTGCGATCGTCCGCAGCGAGGGTGACCTGCTGACCAAGCATCCGGAGGGCCGCCTCGGCAGCAGCGCCCTGCCATAGTGATCCGAGTTTCTTCGTCGACTGGTCCTGGATATTCCATTGCTCATCAGCAGCGGTCAACATTTTGTTGAGCCCGTCCGCGGCAGCCTCCAGATTGGCCAGGTTCATGCCCCGTTGCTCGTCATATCGAGCTTCCAGATCTTCGACGGTATTGCCGCCATCGCCGCCAAATGCCCGCTTGTATCGGGGCGCGAGCTGAACCCAATACTGAAGGCCGGGGCTACCCGCTTTCAGAATATCGTCGACCGACTGGTTACTCATTTGCTGAGAGAAGCTATCCTGCACTCCCATTATGTTCTACCCTTCTGATGTCCGGCATGCAGTTCGCTTGTACACCACCGGGACATCAGCCGGCTTTATTCGTTTTTCTAGCATTGTTTTCGTCTACATTGGCCAGCTCGATACTGGCCTTACCCATGGCATCCGCCGTGTCCTCGGTCGCGGTGGTCCATATATTGAGCCAATTACCTATACGCTCCATGGCCTCACCGACCTTCTTACCCTGCTCGACATAATGACGACCGGCTTCGCTCTCGGCGCCATTTCTCCCGGCGCCGAACGTATTGTTCGTAACGTCGCCGATGTAGTTCCGCACGGTGGCTGCGGATCGACGAAGATCGTTAGCGGCCTCCGCGAGCGCGGCCGGGTCGACCACGATGCTGCCCGACACTGACTGAGCCATACGCCCCTCCGGGTTTACGATCCGATGACCGGCCACAGGTTCGCAACGCGCCCAGTGCCGCCCCTTTATCTTCTTCGACGTACGCGGTCCGCGTTCGGTTCCATCGGATCCAGCTCCGCCACCCCACGTCGTATCCAGGAGAAATCTACTTGGTGGGGCTGATCGGCTTCAACCGATCGGCGGCGTTGGCATTTCCTCGCGGCCAGTGCGCAGCGGATGCGCTACTCGCCGATCTTGCCCTGATCGGTACGAACCCACTCGGTAGTTCCATCCGAATGGTGATGGAACTCCCAGGCGGCGTAATCCCCGTCCTTCTCGACCACGGACACCTGGTCAGCGATGCCGTCGTGGTCGTAGTCGGTCCATACCTGCATGGCTTCGGGGCCGGTGGTGGTGAGGGTGTCGAGGGTACCGTCGGCGTCGATGTCCTGGGTGGGGTGATGAAGGTCTACGGGGCCTAGGCCCTCCAGGGAGGAGGACGCATCGATGCCGGGTAGATCGAGACCAGGGAATTCTCCTGAACCGACCATGACTCCTCCTCATCGGAACTCGCGTGCTGGTGCGGCTTTTCACCCGGACAACGGGTACCGCTCCATCCTGTCATCCGCGAGTCCCCGACGCAGCCCCCTTTTGCTTCTTGTTGAGGTTTGTCACTTCTTGGGGATGATGAGCCACAGCACCAGATAGATGATGAACTGGGGGCCCGGGAGCAGACAGGACACGACGAACAGGAGTCGGACGACGTTGGCGTTCCAGCCGAAGTATTCGGCGATGCCACCACAGACGCCGGCGATCCAGCTGTCGGACGTGGAGCGGGTGAGGCGGCGAGTCAGTGCGTTCATGCCCTCTACTCTCCGCGTGATCACCGCCAGGCACATCGGTCACGGTACCGATCCGCACCCTGATTTCTACTGGCCGAGTATCAGGGTCGAACCCCGAGCCGCCCGGAAAACTCGACACGGCAGACTATGTAGGTGAGCACCACTCTTCATGCGCGTGGACTGTCAGCAGGTCACGGCGAACGCATCCTTTTCGAGGACCTGGATCTCACGCTGGCGCCCGGCGATGTGATCGGGCTCGTCGGCGTGAACGGCGCGGGCAAATCGACGCTGCTGCGCATGCTGGCCGATCGCGACAGTGCCACCGGCGCCATCACGTTGAGTCCACCCGATGCCACCATCGGATATCTGTCGCAGGAACCGGAACGGGTTCCCGGGGAGACCGTGCTCGAATTCCTCGGCCGCCGAACCGATGTCACCGCAGCACAGCGGGCGATGGATGACGCCGCCGAACGGCTCGCCGACGGCGGGCCCGACGATTACACGCCCGCCTTGGAGCGGTGGCTGGCGCTCGGTGGCGCGGATCTGGATCAACGCGCGGCGGAGGTGGCCACCGATCTCGGTCTGGCCGAAAGTCTTGCCAGTGGCTTGGATACGCCGATGACCGGGCTCTCCGGCGGACAGGCGGCACGAGCCGGTTTGGCCTCGGTGTTGTTGTCCCGCTTCGACATTCTGCTGCTGGACGAACCGACCAACGATCTGGATCTGGATGGACTCGCCAGGCTCGAACAGTTCGTCACCGGGGTACGCGAGCCATTGATGGTGATCAGCCACGACCGGGAGTTCCTGGCGCGCACGGTAAATCGAATTGTCGAACTCGACCTCGCGCAGCAGCAGGTCGGCGCGTATGACGGCGGCTACGAGTCATATCTGATGGAGCGCGAGATCGCCCGCCAGCACGCACGCGAGGCATACGAGGACTACGCGGACACCAAATCCGGACTCGAAGCGCGGGCGCAGATGCAGCGGAATTGGCTCGAGCACGGGGTTCGCAACGCCCGCCGGAAGGCGCGTGACCCGAGGAAGGTCGACTCCGACAAGGCGGGCCGCAAAATGCGCGCCGAGTCCACCGAGAAGCAGGCGGCCAAGGCCCGCCAGACCCAACGCCGGATCGAGCGGCTCGACGTGGTGGAGGAACCACGCAAGGAGTGGGAGTTGCGGATGGAGATCGCGGCGGCACCGCGCAGTGGATCGGTGGTCGCCACCCTCTCGAATGCGATCATCGCACGCGGTGATTTCACCCTGGGACCGATTACCACGCAGGTGGATTGGGCCGACCGGATCGTCGTCACCGGCGCGAACGGATCCGGCAAGTCGACGTTGCTGGCACTGCTGCTCGGAAAGATCGCTCCCGACAACGGAACTGCGGCACTCGGGTCAGGTGTCGAGATCGGCGAGGTTGATCAGGCTCGTGGCCTGTTTCGCGGAAACGCCCCGCTGGCAGACACTTTCGGCACCGAAATGCCGGATTGGCCGGACGCCGAGGTCCGCACTCTGCTGGCCAAGTTCGGCCTGCGTGGCCCGCATGTCACGCGCGCCTGCGGAACCCTCTCACCCGGCGAACGCACCCGCGCCGCACTCGCTCTACTGCAAGCCCGCGGCGTCAACCTACTCGTCCTCGACGAACCGACCAACCATCTCGACTTGCCCGCCATCGAACAGCTGGAGCAAGCCGTCGAATCCTTCAGCGGCACACTGCTTCTCGTCACCCATGACCGTCGCATGCTGGACTCGGTCCACGCTACCCGCCGCTGGCACGTAGCCAACGGACACCTCACCGAGGAATAAGCTGTGTTGTTTGGCTGTGTTGTTTGGCAGCGCCTGCGGCGCTGCGTGTTCGCGACCCCCTCTGGCTCGCGTCCGAGGGGCAAATACTTGCTCCTTCGTCGCATCGTATTTGCCCCTCGGACGCGAGCCGGCCGCGAACTTTAGTGCTCGATCTCGCTACGCTCGAAAACTGTTGTCGTGCCTAGCGGGCACGTTATGAGGGACGTGCGGCACCCGGGGTTGGCGATCCAGTTGGTCCTGCTCGGCTCAAAACTGGTGTTGCGCCCAGTGGGCACGTTATGAGGGACGTGCGGCACCCAGGATTTGGCGATCCAGTTGGTCCTGCTCGACTCAAAACTGGTGTTGCGCCCAGTGGGTGCGAATGTGGGTAGGTGCGGCACCAGGGGGTTTGGCTCCTATTAGGTGCGGCGGTTTGGGGCGACGTTAGATCGAGGCGACCCGCTTCGCGAGATCCTCGGCCAGCTCTTGGGCTCGGACCGAATCTGTGGCTTCCACCATGACCCGGACCAGGCTCTCGGTTCCGCTGGGGCGCAACAGGACTCGGCCGGAATCGCCGAGAACTCGTTCGGCTTCCAAGACTGCCTCGCGGACCACGGTGGCGGTGGCGACCAGTGCTTTATCGGCAACGGGAACATTGATCAGGACCTGGGGCACAGTCTGTATGACGCCGGCCAGATCGGTGAGGGTGCGCCGTGTGCGGGCCATGCGGGCCATGAGTTTCAGGCCGGTGAGGATGCCGTCGCCGGTGGTGCCGAAGTCGGGGAAGACCACGTGGCCGGACTGTTCACCACCGAGGTTGAAGCCACCGCGCCGAAGCTCCTCCAGGACATAGCGATCGCCAACCGCGGTGGTGCGCAAGGTGATTCCGGCCTCGCGCATGGCGATGTGCAGACCGAGGTTGCTCATGACGGTGGCGACCAGGGTGTCCTTCGCCAGCTCGCCGGCCTCGTGCATGGCGACGGCGATGATCGCGAGAATAGCGTCACCGTCGACGACGGTGCCATCGGCGTCGACAGCGAGGGTCCGGTCGGCGTCACCGTCATGGGCGATTCCGAGGTCGGCCCTGTGCTCGCGAACCGCGCGGCTCACCGAATCGAGATGTGTCGATCCACAATTGTCGTTGATATTGAGGCCGTCGGGTTCGGCATTGATAGCGATCACCGTCGCGCCCGCCTCACGGTAGGCGGCGGGGCCGACCTCGGCGGCGGCACCGTGCGCGCAGTCGACGACGACGGTCAGCCCGGACAGGTCCTGCCCGGTCGCCTCGACCAGATGCTCGACATACCGTTCATGGGTACCGGCCACGCTGTACTGATCGGGTATGACCAGCCCGTGATCACGTGCGCCGGACGCGTTCAGCACCCGCCCGATTCCGGCGCCGGTCGGCCGCAGCAGCGACCCGGTCGCTATGAGCGCCTCGATCCGGTCCTCGATCGCATCATCGAGCTTGTGACCGCCCGCAGCGAAGATCTTGATTCCGTTGTCCGGCATGGGATTGTGCGAGGCGGAGATCATTACGCCGAGGCATGCGTCGTACAGGCTGGTGAGGTAGGCGACGGCCGGTGTCGGAAGCACGCCTACCGAAAGGACATTCACGCCCGCCGCTGTCAGGCCCGCGACAACCGCGGCCTCCAGCATCTCCCCGCTGGCGCGCGGATCGCGACCGACCACCGCGAGCGCGCGCTTTTTACCGCGGCTCAAAATCTGTGCCGCCGCACCTGAAACCTTTAGCGCCAGTTCCGGACTCAGCGAATCATTCGCAAGCCCGCGGACTCCGTCGGTGCCGAACAAACGTCCCATACCTCGCCCCTCATCGGTTGATCCGCGGCGCGAGCAACGGGCCGAGGCGACAGCCTGTGTGACCACGAAAGGGCTCCGCCGAACGCCGCAGGTTTCATATAGCACGAGAGCAGGCGCCCAGCCGTGCTGGAAGCCTGCTCTCGCACAGGTGCCGCGCCGACCGAACCGTCTTCGACATACCAGGATGACTGAAAGACGGCGGCCGACGTAGCCAAAATCAGCGCTTCGAGTACTGGGGCGCCTTACGGGCCTTCTTCAGGCCGTACTTCTTGCGCTCGACGGCACGCGGGTCACGCGTGAGGAAGCCGGCGCGCTTGAGGGCGGGACGGTCGTCCGGGGTGACCTCGATCAGCGCACGGGCGATGGCCAGGCGCAGCGCACCGGCCTGGCCCGAGGGGCCACCGCCGACGAGGCGGGCGTGGATGTCGAAAGACTCGCCGCGCTCGACGGTCACCAGCGGCGACTTGACCAGCTGCTGGTGCACCTTGTTCGGGAAGTAATCCTCGATGGTGCGGCCGTTGAGCACGAAGTTGCCGGAGCCGGGCACGAGGCGCACGCGAACGACGGCTTCCTTGCGGCGGCCGACGGTCTGCACCGGGCGGTCGATCAGGACTGGGGCAAAGGTGGCGGGCTCGGCGTCGTAGCCGTATTCCTCTTCCACGACCTCGGCATTGCCGTCCTCGGCAACAGCTTCCTCGACGAATTCTTCGGTGTATTCCTCGGGTGCGGTCACTGGGCCACCTGCTTGATCTCGAATGGAATGGGCTGCTGGGCGGCATGCGGATGCGTCGGGCCCGCGTAGACCTTCAGCTTGGTCGCAATCGCATTGCCGAGCTTGTTCTTCGGGATCATGCCCTTGATGGCCTTCTCGACGAGGCGATCGGGACGCGACTCCAACACCTGACCGACAGTGCGCGACTTGAGGCCGCCCGGGTGCCCGGAGTGGTGGTGGATCAGCTTGTCCGACTTCTTGTTGCCCGAGATGGCAACCTTGTCGGCGTTGATAATGATGACGAAGTCGCCACCATCGAAGTTTGGTGCGTAGGTCGGCTTGCTCTTGCCACGCAGCAGATTCGCTGCCTGGACCGAAAGACGGCCGAGCACTACGTCAGTGGCGTCGATGACGTACCACTTGCGGGTCACGTCACCTGCCTTGGGGCTGTACGTAGGCACAGTGCTTCCCTGTCTGTAGTCGGTGTTGCCGGCCAAGCGTGCGGTCGAGTTGATCCCGGCGGCCGGTGGAGACCCGGGACTCGACGAACGTTCCACACGCCAGCGGGCAACGATACCAGTCGGGCAGCGCCGAACCGAAACCGGTCAGATTTCGATCGGGGGGCCCGGGTCGACGGCACCGGCCGGGCCGGGAACCCGATAGCGCAGGGTGTCGATGCTCGGTGACGCGCAATCCGCCGCATCGGTGTCCCGGGCCGAATCGTCACGCACGAACGAACCCGCCGGGAATCCTCGGACCGAGGCTATGCCCGGCCGGTGCTCGTTGGTGACCTGCGGGGTCAGTTCGCAGAACATCGACACCAGCCCGACCGCTGCGATCTCCGGCGGGGTCCGATCACCGTCGGACGGCATGGCGCACACGGCCAGCGCCACCGCACCGATCACCACGTGCGCACCGAACAGGTTGTCCTTGAGCTTGTTCCACCGCTTGCCCTTGCGCGGCTTGTCGTCGTCGTCCTCCGAGTCGTGCTCCTGCCAGGCTCCCGGCTGTTGCTGTTGCGAACCGGCCGGGGGCGCACCGTACGGAGTTCGTGAGCCGAGGGACGGCACCGGAGAGCTCGCGGCGGGACTGCCGGGAGGCGATGCCTGCGGCGGCCCCGGTGGATGTTCGCGCTGCTCGTCGGGCTGCTGACCAGGTGGTCTGGTGAAGCGGCTACCCAACTCGGCGAGGCCGGGTGGGAGACTGTCGCGGGAGATCCGGGTGGTTGGTTCGTGGCTCGGCTCGGGCCCTGCCGTCGGGTAACCGGGTCCGTATTGGACGGGCGACTGGGGTTGCGACCGGTCCGGCTGACGCTGGGCGGGATCCGGCTGACGCTGGGCCTGATCCGGCTGACGCGGTGCCGATTCGGCCGGTCGCTGCGCTGGAATGCCTTGCTGCCGAGCCGGTTCTGCCTGGTACTCGGCGGCTTCCACCGGACGCTGCGCCGGTCGTGGCGGCGGCGCAGGCGTTCGTGCGGGCGCCGGTTCCGCATGCCTGCCGCCGGATTCCGGTTCGCCGTTCTCGTTGTCGGTGGCCAGCAGATGTGCGGCACCGAGCACCAGCGCGTGCATCGGATGGTCGGCGACCTGCAAACGGTGCCCGAGGTGGTTCTGGAAGGCCAGCCGCAGCGCGTCGTTGAAGCAGACATTGCCCGACAGCAGCACGGTCGAGGTGTCCGCACCGATCGAGCGGGCCGCGGCCATCACCTCGATCACCACGTTGTCGGCCGATCGCGCGTCACGCATCGACTCGGCGGTGACAGGTACATCGACGGATTCGGTCGGCTGCTCGTCGTCGCCGTGCACCGCGACAACCAGCATCGTCCGGCCGTCGGAATACACTCCGGTCGCGCCGATGCCGTGCGGATTGCGCTCATCGGGAGCACGAACCAGCCCGAGCGCGCGCACGTAGCCCGACAGCGCGATGCTCTCCGGCAACGGCTCGACGGTGACATCGAGCTGTTCGACCAGCTCCGCGTACACCTCGACCTTCTCGTCGGGCCAACCGTCCGGGAACGGCAGGGCCACCACGTCCGGTTTCCCGCGCAGGTATTTGCCGATCGCGGCGAGTGGGTTGTACATGCGCGCCCGCATCACCAATTCCGCGGGCCAGGTCGCGCCCGCGATCACGATCTGCGGATGCCCGAGGATGTCGCGCACGTCGGCGATCGCCATCCCGAGATCCGGCCGTTGCCGTTCCACACCCGCGGTATGTAGCCGCCCCGACGCATCCGCCAGCAGATACGCCGGCGGCGTATATGTACCTTCCACCTGCACCGGGCGTATCGGTGTGCCACCGCCGCCCGCGGCCACGGACACCACATCCCAACCCAGATGCACTGCCCCTACTCGCACCGTCACAGTCATAAGTGTGCCTGGTACGCGTCCGACATGCTCGGCGCATCGAGTTGGACACCTGCTCGACATCGGGCCCCCTGAATGTGGACGACACCATCGATTCCCCGGTCCAAGCCGACTAGAGCGCGGGATTTCATATCGCCGACTTCTTCAACCGCAACCGCTGCCAGGTGAATACCGCCAGGATCAGTGTGATCACCAACAGCATCGCGACGTCCAATGCCCAGATTCCTGGCTCGTGTTTCCACAACGTGTCGGGTTGCGCACTGGCGAATACCTCACGAATATTCACCGTCGACGCCCCTGCCCCGTAACCCCAACGCGACGGGAACAACCAGGACAGCTGCGCGAGCACCACCCGGCCGGTGACCGGGATCAGACCACCCGCCATCACCAGCTGAACCATGATCATCACCACCAGCATCGGCATGACCTGCTCATTGGATTTAGCCACACTCGAAAGCAACAGGCCGAAGACCACACAGCACACCGCAGTCAGCGATATGTCGATATACAGCTCGATACTGCCGTTGGAAATCACCGAACCGTCGCGGGGGGCTTTTTTGCCCGCAAGCGTGATGCCGACCAACACCGCCGATTGCAGGAAGGCCGTGATGCTGAAGACCGCGATCTTCGCGGTCAGATATGCCGACGGCTTGAGTCCGACCGCGCGCTCGCGGATGAAGATCGTACGCTCGCCGACCAGGTCACGCACCGTCAGCGTGGAACCCATGAAGCAGGCGCCGAGGATCAGCACCACCAGCAGCTGCTGGGTCTCACCACCGCCGCTCGGCACGAAGCTGCCGTCCGGTAGCGCCTGCAACGCGCCCCTCTGGAACCCGTTTGCCCCCGGCACCACCAGTGACAGCACACCGAGAATGAACGGCAGGAGCACCAGGAACGCCAAATAGCCGCGATCGGCGAAGATCAACCGCACCTGCCGTCGGGTCAGGGTGGAGAACTGTTTACCGCCGCCGGATTGTGGTGGGCTGCCCACCGGCCCGGTCCGCGCCGGTGCGGGCGGCGGCGGCATGAAGGTCTGCCTGGATCGGTACGCGGCGAATGCCTGGTCGGGATTGGCGGCCACCTTGGCGAAGATCTCCGCCCAGTCGGTAGTGCCGAGCGCGCCACCGACACCGCCGGGGTGACCGCAAAAGGCGGTCTTACCGCCAGGCGCGAGCAACAGCACCTGATCGCACATGTCCAGACAGGCCACCGAGTGGGTGACCACGATGACCACACGGCCCGCGTCGGCGAGCTCGCGCAGCATCACCATCACCTGACGATCCAGCGCCGGGTCCAGGCCGGAGGTGGGTTCGTCCAGGATAAGCAGCGACGGACCGGTCAGCAGTTCCAACGCCACCGAGGCGCGCTTACGCTGACCGCCGGAGAGCCGGTCGACCCTGGTGTCGGCGTGCTCGGTGAGGGAAAGCTCCTTCAGCACACCGTCGATCACCTGCTGGCGATCTTCCTTGCTGTTATCTGGCGGCAGTCGCAGCTCGGCCGCGTAGCCGAGGGCCTGACGCACCGTGAGCTGCCGGTGCAGCACGTCATCCTGTGGAACCATGCCGATACGGGAACGCAACGCCTCGTACTCCGCGTGCAAGTTGCGTCCCTCGAAGGTGACCACGCCACCAGAGGGCTGCGTCGAACCCGCGATCAGTCTCGACAGCGTCGACTTGCCCGCGCCGGAGGGGCCGATCAACGCGGTGAGTGTGCCGCGCCCCGCCTGCATATTGACATCGACGAGCAGTTGCTTGTTGCCCTCGACGGTGAACCCGACCCCGTGCACGTGCAGGCCCTGTTCGGCAACCGGCTTCTGCCGGTGCACCAAAGTGCCCTGCTGGACGACGAAGTCGATGTTGCCGATGGTGATGGTGTCGCGTTCACGCAGCGCCGCCCGCTGCTCGCGGCGACCGTTGACGAAGGTGCCGTTCGCGGAACCCAGGTCCTCGATCGTCAGGCCGCCATTGGCGGCGACGAGGCGGGCATGTTTGCGCGAAGCCAGCGGATCATTGACGACGATCTGGTTGTCGCTGGTGCGTCCGATTCCGAGCCCGCCGGGTGGCAGGCGATCGGCCCTGGCCAGTGGCGCGGTGGACGCCCGCGCCCGCAGCGGCGGCAATGACGAACTATCGGCTCTGGTGGTCATGTTGACATTGGGCTGCTGCGGCACATCCGGCTGTTGGGGCGGCGGTCGAAGCCCTGTCCGGATCGGCGCCTGCCGCAGCTCGGTCTGTGGTGACATCATCTGGGTCCGCGCCTGGCGGTCCACCGGCACCACGGGCAGCAGATGCAGCAGCGGCCCGGTGATCGCGTCGCCGAGCCGCACCTGAGTCGGCCGATCGATCGGCACGGGCTGACTCAGTCTGCGCGCGTCGACGAAAACGCCGTTGGTGCTGCCATTGTCGGCCAGTACCCAGGCACTCCCCTGCCAGGTCAGTGTCGCGTGCACCCGCGATACGAGCGGACTATCAACGAACAGCGTCACCTCGGGCGCGCGCCCCATGGTGATCTTTTGATTCGCCTCGAATACCCGTTCAGTTCCATCATGGCGCACGGTGATGGTCTGCGCCCCCGGTGAAGACATGCAGCGGATACTATTCCATCACCCGGACATAGGCGGTGCCCCCGATGCGCCTTTGCCCCGATCCGGCGACCGATATGAATGCGCTACCGGCCGACGAGGGGGAGCCTTGCCGAAACTCCAAGCGACCACGGTCATTACGGCCGTGCTGTGTGCTGTGACGTTGTTGGCGGGTTGTACCAGATTGGTGGACGGGCGCGCGGTTTCGGTATACGACGACCCGTTCAAAGTGGCGGGGCTGCCGACCACCAACGGACCGAGTGGCCCGCGCTCGGATATCCCCGACACCACCCTCACCGCGACCAACGGCGATGGCAGCGCGACCGACACGCTCGCGCTCAACGCCGTCGACGACATCCAGACCTATTGGCGTGCCGAGTTCGGCAAGGAATTTCCGGGCGAGTTCAAACCGGTCGACAAGCTGCTGTCATGGAGTGCGAAGGCGCCGAAGAGCCAGTCGCACGAGTTCTGCAAGGAATCCACCTACCGCTTGGTGAACGCCGCCTATTGCAGGCTGGACAACTCCATCGGCTGGGACCGGTCGGTACTGCTGCCGACGATGGAAGAAACCTTCGGCAAAATGTCGGTGGTGATGGTGCTCGCCCACGAATACGGACACGCCATCCAAAGCATGGCCAAGATCGTCGGCACCAAAGACCCGGTGATCGTCAAGGAACAGCAGGCCGACTGCTTCGCGGGCGCGTTCATTCGGCATGTGGCCGAAGGCAATGCCGAGCACTTCACCATCAACACCTCCGACGGCCTGAATTCCGTGCTCGCCGCGACCGTCGCCATCCGCGACTCCAACCCCGACGACCCGGAGAGCGTGCACGGCTCGGCATTCGAACGAGTAACCGCCGTCCAGATCGGTTTCACCGATGGACCAAAGGGCTGCAAGAGCATCAACATCGATGAGATCGCGCAGCGGCGGGGCAACCTGCCACAGAGCTTCGCCGGCGACCAGAGCCACGGCGAATACACGATCACCAAAGACAACCTGGTCGAGCTCAGCAAGGCGCTGGCCGCGATCCTGCCGGTCCGGAACGCACCGTCCTACAACTACTCCGGCGCAAAGATCGACTGCCGCAACGGCGTAACCACCGAGCCCGTCTCCTACTGCCCCGACAAGAACACCATCGCGACCGATGTTCCCGAGTTGGCCCAGCGCGGCCTCTCGAATGCCGATGCCGACGATCCGCTGCCGTTGAAGGTGACCGGCGACTACAACGGCTACGTCGTATTCATCTCCCGCTACACCCTCGCCGTCCAGCAGAGCCACGGCCAACCGCTGGTCGGCGCGAAGACCGGATTGCGCGCGGCGTGCCTGTCCGGCGTGGCAACCGGCAAACTCGCTGAGCCGAATCGGCCCGTCTCACAAGGCGATATCACACTGTCCCCCGGCGATCTGGACGAGGCGGTATCCGGTCTGCTCACCGACGGACTCGCCGCCAGTGATGTCCAGGGCAAGACGGTGCCGAGCGGATTCTCCCGCGTCGACGCATTTCGCGCGGGCGTACTCAACGGCGAAAACACCTGCACGTCACGGTATTCCTGATCGGCCGGACGCCGCTGACCCGAATGGGGCCCGTTACCCGAATGGTGGCGGAGCCGCGGGCTCGAATCGCAGCACCCGGTTGCCGATCATCACCTCGGCACCCGGGGCCAACTGCACCGGCTGATTGGGGGTCAGCCGCACCCAATCGCGATAGCCGGGCGGGCGGGTTCGGGTGCCATTGGTGGATCCCCGATCCACCACGGTCACATCCCAATTCACCAGGATAACCTCGGCGTGCGCACGGGACATGCCGCCGGAGGAGTCTTCGACCTTCAGCGGGATGAGCCCACGCCTGGCCTGCTCGGAATGCTCCGGATCGCGACCGACCACCGCGTCCGCGGCCAGCATGTAGGTCATACCGTCATCGAGGATCAACATGCCCAGCGGCGGGCGAACCACCTCGATCAGCGGCTGCGTTTGGTCCACCGGCATACCGCAAACCGTGCAGAACGCCGAGCGCGGATCGCTGGGATGCGCTCGCGCACACTTGAATCCCATCACCTTCACTGCGATGGTGGTGGCCTTCGCGGTCGCTTCCAGCCTGCGCTGCAAACTCGGATCCGGCGCCGGGGCCGGATTGGTGCCGCCCTGTTGGGTCGGCGCGTGATGCAGGTCATCGGATGGATTCCCGGTGGCATCGAGCATCGCGGTCGAGGCTTGTGTCCCGGTCGGATACGGATCTTCCGGTTGCGCCGTTCGCGCCGGTTCCTCCGATCGCACCGGCTCCGAATCGATGCGGGCGGTCGGCGGCGGCGACCAGTGCGCGCCACCTGGGCCACCGGCCGCGGACCGATTGCGCACCTCGTCGGACCAGACGATCGCCCCGCCCGCTAGCGCGATGCCCTCGACCAGCCAGCCGATCCCCCGTTCCCCTGGCAGCTCGGGAATGCGGCCCGTGGTGTCGTCGACGAACAATGCGACCGCCGTATCGGGCACCGCCGCAACACGATCGACAGTGAACGCGGCGTCGCTGCCCCGATACTGCTCATAGGTGCCGTCACCGGCCAGCACCGCGGTAATCGAGCCGTGCAGGAAGATCGCTGTGCCGCCACCACGGGCCGTGGACAGGATCCCGAAGTCGATCGGCTCACCCGGGCTGATCTGTTCCGCGTCTTTCATCAACCATCGTGTCGCCTGCCGCGCCATCAGCGCACCGGGACCGCTCGGTTCTTGCTCGGACGTCTCGCGGATCAGTTCGGCGAGCGATTGCAGGGCTACTACAGCGGGTGATTGCGGGGTCGGCCGACCGGGCCCACGATGCGCGACGACCACCACCGCACCCGCGACCCGTGCGACGACGTGAGCACCGACGACAACCTCGACCTGACGATCCTTCAAAGGTATCGGCCCCCGGCGGGCACAAGGTACAGGTTCGTCGGCACGCACACCAGGGTATTGCACAGCGACAACTCTGTGTCTGTTGTCATCAAGTGCATTCCGCAACAGAAACGGCCGAACCATCGCGGCGCTCGTGGGGTAACTTTCTGTGCACGTACGGGAGGAATGAGGGGCCTGTCATGGTTCGAATGTCGCGTCTCGGCTTTACCGCGGCAGGTGTCGCACTGGTGGGAGTGTTGGCGGGTTGCAGCGTGCCGGGGGCACCGACCGCGGGCGAACCGGATGTGCGCATGCTCGAGGTCGGTACCTATCAGGTCGATCGCCACCAGTACCACCAGGATGCGGGCACCCACGGACCATTACTCGAAGGTATGCGCATGTCAGATGCGGTGGCCCCCGCCGTGCAGATCGACCCGACGCTCACCTACGGCCGTGGTAGCTCCCTGATCGCAACACCCGACGATGCCATCGACTTCCTCGCCAACGTCTCCAAACCGGTTCTGGAAAACCGAAAGATGGTCGTCGGATTCGCCTCCATCGGCGCGGACCGGCCGGACCCGGCGGGCCAAAGCCGTCCGTCGGCGGAGGCCACCTCGGTCACGAATGTCGTCCTGCGTTTCCCCGACGAGGCGACAGCGAAACTCGCCGCGAAGGAACTCGAGGACACCGACATGGCGGTCTCCCCCGACAACCGCAAGGTCGCATCGAACAAGTACCCGGACTCCTACAACCATTGGCGCCCAGGCATTCCCACCATTGGTACCTTCATGTCGTACAAGCAGTTCGTCATCTCGCTTTTCGTCAAACGCCCCAAGGCCGACGACGCCGACCTGCTCAGTTGGGTCGATCGCACGCTCGCCGTCGAGGTTCCCGAACTGGACAAATTCCAGGCCACCGCGCAGAACCAGATCGACAGCCTGAAGGTCGATCCCGAAGGATTGCTGGCCCGTGTCGCGGTGTCCGACCGCAGCGACCACACCCCCGATGGCGACAGATTCGCCGTCTACGGCGCGAACTACCTGATCAACGCCGCCGACGATGAAACCGTCCGGCGACGCCTGCTGCAAGACACCGGCGCCGACCGAGTCGCCATTGTCGACGCCAGTTCCGTTACCCGCGTGCGCGATTCCGTCGCCGCCGGGCGACTCATCGACGGACTCATCAGCAGCGTAAGCGCCACGTTCGACCCGATCACCGCCCCCAATGACGTCCCGGACTCGAAGTGCTTGCAGCTCAATAGCAGCGGCAATCCGGATAAGGACTACAAATACCGGTGTTATGTGCCGTACAAGAAGTACGTCGGCGTTGTCACCAGTGACACCGAACCCGACGTGCGACAGAAAGTGGCGGCCCAGTACGCACTGTTAGCCAATAGTCTGTGACGCCACGACCTTCGGCGCGTGCGTCGAACGACTGTGTGCGGCTGCGCGGTTGGGCACTGTGACATAGAATCCGCGTGGACCGGATCGACCTCGGGGAGGGGCCGGTGCACAACCGGCGGAAGTCTTCGGTTGCCGTCGTGACCGCGGCAGGCTACCGGAATGCGGGGTCCGCACACACCGGGCACAGGTATCGGGGTGAAGTAGGATCCCGCCAGAACTGTGGGAAACAGCGGGGTGGGTACGAGACCTGCCGCCCCGCGCCGACACTCACGAACGGGCAATGGCGAAAGGTCCGCCGGAACGGGGGAAGAATGAGATTCAAAGGCGGGCTGGTCGCGGTACTCACCGCGACCGCGGTGGCCGGCTGCTCGACGAGTGTGACGGGCACCGCGATGCCGGGGTTGACACCGGTGGATCTGGCGGCGTTGAAAGTGGGGGCTTATACGCCTGAGCCGAGTGCTTATGACCCGGACATCGACAGCTACGACGATGTACGACTGATCGAAGCCCGTCGGATGCTCAACTACCTCGTACATCCTTTCGAGGTCGATAGCGAAATCGTCACCAGCAGCAATCTGAAATTCATGTCCGGTGTCGACTCGATGATCGGCGAGGAGCAATTCCCGGAGAAGTACCGCCCTGTCGCACAGGACAACAACTTACTCGCCGGAGTGTACGTTTCCGGTCTCAACTACGATCTGCGAAACCGCAGGAAATTGATCATCTCGGTCCTGCGCTTCCCGACCGACGCCGCAGGCAAAGAGGCTGCCGATCAATTCGATCGGATCACGGGCACACCCGAACGCCATCCGGTTCCGGTCGAGGGATACCCGGATGCCAGAGCATCGTCCGCCGACGACATTACCGCCATATCGTTCGTCGCTCACGGACCGTACGTGATCGTGACCAATACCGGTGTCCCACAACCGAACCAAGCCGGTCTCGCGAGCAATATCCGCAAAACACTCGACCTACAGATCGCTCGCTTGGATCAGCAGAAACCGATCCCCTTGGACGACCTGCTCGACCTGCCGATCGATCCGGACAACATCATGCGGCGGGCACTGCCCCCAGCACTGGACTACAGTGACCCATTCGTCAGCAAAAGCGACTTCGGCTACTTCGAGCCGTCCGGGGAACTGCATTTCGAAAGAAACCCGATCGAGATCCAGCGAGCGTTCGAGGAGAGCGGGGTCGATCTGGTCGGGCGTCGCGGCGGGATCGTCTACCGCACACGCGATTTGGCAGCCGCATTCCGCCTACAGACCGCTTTGACCAAGCCCGGAAAGAATGATGAAGCCATTTCATCACCCCCGGGAATTCCAGACGCCCAATGCTTAAATCTCGATGCGAACGATGACACCAGAGGTTTCAATGAACTCTGCGCTGTCGTGTACGGACGGTACGTCGCCGTGGTATTGGCGAGAACACCACTGGGAACACGGTTGGACTCGGCACTGTATCAGCGCGCCGCCGCCCAATACGCGATCCTGGCGAAGAGCGAGTGAGTCCAAAATGCGATTCCGATACAGCCTGTGCATTGTCGTTGCTGCCGCAATTGCGATGACGACCGGATGTGGCGACTCAGACCCGGACGTCACAACTCCCACCATCGATGTTTCAAAGCTCGACTCCGGCAACTTCCCGACAACACCCCGCGATTCCGAACAAGTCAGGACGCAATATTCTGGTCCAGCACTGGAAGCAATCCGCATAGGAAATGCCAGCCCGCTCCCTATCGACGTGGACAGCCGGTTCATTTTTCAGCGGTTGAGATCGACCGAACGTCGCGTGATGCCCGGAATGCGGCCGTACGTCTACTCATTGAACGAGGCAAGTGAATTCGATGACTTGGCCGAAGGATTCGTCGCTGGCTGGGAAACGAACGGTGAACGCCGTAGACAAGCGGGCCTGGGCACCGAGATGGTCCTACAATCATTGCGATTCTCGACGGCCGCACAAGCCGAGACAGCAGCTCGCAAAATAGGCGATCGCCAGGCGCAGGACACACCGGGTGAACCCGTCACGATCCCGGACTTCCCGCAGGCTCTCGCAAAATGGTCGATCAGTAAGAAATACCTGGATTCACTGCTGGTACACGACACAATGCTGCTGCTGGTACACGTCACGGATCCGATCAGCGAGCCAGTCGATACGGCGCCACTCATTGAATTGACGCGAAAATCATTCAACAAACAGGTCGAAATGCTGAAGGGTTATTCACCCACGCCCGCAGATCAGCTCGGATCGCTGCCGATCGATGCCGACGGCTTGCTCGCCCGCACGCTGCCGATCGAAGAAAAAGACAAGTACAGTGGAAATTTCGACCCGTCGATGGCCGCACCGAAACAGGCAACGATACACACCGAGAAATATCCTAACCTCGCGAAGGCCGCATTCGACGATGCGGGCGTCGATTCGGTCGCAATCGCTGGGGCGCGATTGTATCGCACCCAGGATTCCAATAGCGCGATCAGATTGGCAGCCGCATTATCAAGTCAGGACACCGACAACTTCAAGCCGATGGATAGTCCACCCAATATGCCCGGCGTAAAGTGCATCGATCGATCGGACCCCAAGGCGGACACCTACTACTATCCCCCGGCGTGTTACATAACATACGATAGATACGTCGCGTGGGTGCACGGAAATAACGTTCAGGAGCTATACCAGAAAACGGCAGCGCAGTACAAACTACTGACCTACGGAAGATAGGCCGACGCCAATTCGATCGTGCGGTGAAATGAATTCCGCAGCACTATGCGAACAAAAGGGGAGGGCATGACGCTCGCCATGAAATTCAAACCGATTCGTGCCGCGTCGGCCCTGCTCGCAGCCGGAGCGCTCACGCTCGGCGTCGTCGCCTGTGGCTCGGCGGTGCCCGGCACCGCGACACGGGTGGAGCCCGACGTGTCGAAGCTGGACGTCGGCAACTATCAAACCAAGCCACGCGAAGTGGGAAATGCCAAGAGCGACAAGCAGGCTCGGGCCCGGGAAGCGCAGCGGCTCGCGGACTTCGTCGCCCTGCCCTATGAGGCCGACCCGTCATATGCCGAGGATGCCTGGGGGATCAGTCCGCACGTCGTGCTGAATCGGAAGACCCTGGGCAGCCTGGTCATCAACGACACCTTCGACGATGTCGCCAAGGACCTGGTGGCGGGGTGGGTCAACGCCTGGCAGACCGGAGGCGAACGGGATGCCAAGCGGCGCACGTTGAATATCGCGGTGTTGATGTTTCCGGATGCGAAGACCGCAGGCGAGGTCGGCCCGACCCTCGAACATGACGACTTCACCTACAACCACGACAACCAGCCGGTGCCGATCAACAAGCCGAATACCACGGCACATTGGCGCCCTGACATCTCTTCGGTCGGCGCGTGGACGGTGCACGATCGCTATGTCATCTACATCAAGGTCGTGGACGATACCTCCGCACCCGACCTGCCCGCGTTGACAAACCAGGTCGAAAGAATGATCGACGTGCAGCTGCCCCTGCTCGACAAATTCCAGCCGACACCGGCCGGCGAACTGTCACGTGTCCCGCTCGACCCGCAGGGGCTGCTCGGGCGCACCATCCCCAGCAATCCGGAGAAGCCCATTCGCGCCGAGCCCGATGGCGTATTCACCGGCCGCGGGGCACTGACACTGCTCAACAGCAGCCCGGAAACGCTGTCGAATATCGAGAACCACGGGGTCGATCTGATTTCATTCGGCGACGCGGTGGTCTTCCGCAGCAAGACATCGAAAGGCGCGGAGGATCTCTACGCGAAGTGGCAGCCGTCGACAAGGTCCAAGCCGGGTAGGAAGTCCGTCGATGTCCCGGCCGGGGTCGGTGATCATGTCGAGTGCTACGCGGATACATCCCAGTCCGGAGACACCGTCACCACAATTATGAATGTCTGCATCTTCCAGGTCGACCGATACGTTGTGCAGGCATTCGGCAAGCAGGTCCAAGACCTGCACCAAAAGATCTCCGCGCAGTACGCACTGCTCCAGAGTCGTTGACGGCGATCGCGTGCAGAACATCCAGGACCTCGAGGCCCGCAGGATGCTGAACTACCTCGTTCATCCGTGGGCGCGAAACACCGGTCGCGCACTGGCGGATGCGAGACGGACGCGAGTCGAATACCTCGCGGTGACTTGCTAGATTTTTCCGGAAGGCTCGCTTGCTCGGGCATTCGACATCGTTGAGGAGGACCGAATGGCGTTGCGGCCCGGCGCAATCGTAGGCGGCTACCGGGTACTACAGGTCCTCGGCGCGGGCGGTATGGGCACCGTATATCTGGCCCAGAATCCGATTCTGCCGCGTCGCGACGCCCTGAAGGTTCTCAGCGCCGATCTGTCCACCGACGACGAATACCGCGCCCGATTCGAGCGCGAGGCGAACCTGGCGGCCGGGCTCGACCACCCGAATATCGTCGCGGTCTACAACCGTGGCGAAGAGACCGGTCAGCTGTGGATCGCCATGCAGTACGTCGAGGGCACCGACGCCGCCGAAGAGGCTAAGAAGGGGCCGACGGCGATGACGCCGCAGCGCGCGCTGCGCATCGTGTCCGAGGTCGGCAAAGGCTTGGACTACGCCCATCGGCGCGGACTGTTGCATCGCGATGTGAAGCCGGCCAACTTCCTGATCCAGGTCGTCGACGCCGACGATGACGAAGAACGGATTCTGCTGACCGACTTCGGCGTCGCCAAGTCGTCGGATGACGGCCAAGACCTCACGGCCACAGGCAATTTCATGGCGACCGTCGCCTATGCCTCACCGGAGCAGCTGGTCGGCACCAGCCTCGACCATCGCACCGACATCTACAGTCTCGGCTGCTCGTTGTTCAAACTGCTCACCGGCCAGAACCCCTATCCGTCGACCCTGCCCGCCGTGGTCATGATGGGTCACCTCCACGAGCCGCCGCCGAAGCTGAGTGCGATTCGCCCCGGCCTGCCCGCCGCACTCGATGGTGTGATCGAGAAGGTCATGGCCAAGGATCCGGCCGATCGATACAACACCTGCCGCGAGTTCGTCCAGGCGGCCGAGGCCGCGCTGCACGGCAATCAGTATCGGGCCCCCGAGACCGGGTACTCGACCGACCCGCGCACACCGATCGCCGGGTACAGCACCGCCGCGCACAACCCGGTCGCCGGATACGGCAACACCGCACACACAACTCCGGCCACCGCGTACGGCACCGATCCCCGTACCCCGGTCGCCGGATACCAGCAGCCGCCGCGCACGGACAGCGACCAGCGGCTGGTCACGACGCAGCGCAATGGCAACCCGCGCTCACCCCTGCGCCGGTTTCTGGTGCCAGCGATCGTTGCCGTCGTCGTCGCTATCGCCGTCGCGGCAGGAACGGTCTTCTTCACCAACAATGGGTCCGGCGGAGGTGGTGGTGGCAGCGACAAACTGGCTCAGGTTCGCAATGCGAACCCGCAATTCTCGGGAAAGACGGTCACTGCCTTCAACTTCGGTAACTCCACGCTGTCGGCAGTGCTGAATCCCAGTGAGCAGGCCAAGTTCCTGCAGAACATCGGGTTCGTTTACAACCCGAAATACAAAGCTGTCGGTGACGAGAAATCGCCTCGCACGCTGTCGCCGACCAGCTATTCGACGGACAACGACACCGAGGTCATCATCGTGCTTCGTACCGACAGTGAGGCCGGGAACGGCGGTCTACGCGGATTGCCGAGCAGCATTCTGAACAGCTCGGCGAAGGTCGTTGTGGTCGACGATCCATCCACCATTCAGGCATTCCAGGTGTGGACCGGACAGTCCAACGACACGCTGGCCGACAAGATGGTTCCGGTCATCGCGAAAGTCGTCAAGTAGCGCTCGATCCGGCCGCCGCGGCCCACGCCGATTGTGTTCCGCTGGTAGACGGGGCAGCTCACGGTTCGGTAGGGTGTTCGCAGCCAGCCCACTCGCCAGTTCAGGTGGTAGCGAGCAGGGGGAAGGAGGGGAGCCGTGTGCTGGCAGCGACCGACGCGACGACACCGCGGTCCGGAGATGTCCGGGGGATCTCATCAGACCCTCCGACCGTGACGTAGGCAGTCGACAACGCATTGAGGGCCATAGGGACGCGCTAGATCCGGCAGATTCCTCCGAACCGGATGGAACCGATCGAGTATTGGGCGCGTCCAACCATATGAACGAGTCAGCTGACACTCAGGGATGTTGACCAAGAGCAGGAGGAGCCACAATGTCCGGCAATGGCAAGCTCGTAGCCGATAAGACGATTATCGACGCCAAGGCGAAGGAATTCCAAGAGCAGCACAACAACCTGATGCTCGCCATCAGGCAGCTGAAGACCGACGAAGACAACGTGACCAACGGCGCCAACTGGCAGGGCCAGGCACGTGATGCGTTCAACGCCTTTATGGAGCGGTACTACTACCAGGCCGACAAGATGAACGACAAGCTGGCGGAGACCGGCGAGAAGCTCGTCAAGATGGGGACGTCGTTCGAGGGCCAGGATGACGAGTTCTCTCGCAAGGTCCAAGCCCAGGTTTCCAGCCTCGACCTGCCTGCCGTCTAGTCCGCCAGAATCACAGAATAAGGAGCCTGAATAATGTCAAAGCCTATCTCCGCTCATTTCGACGGCGTCGAGGACGGCGCTCGGCAGATCATCAAGCGCGCCGAGGGGATCTCCTCCGAACTCCAGTCCTTCAACAAGAAGGTCGAAGAGTACGTCAACACCTACGGTCAGGGTGCGGCGAACGATGCATTCGCCGCCTTCCAGGCGAACTGGAACCAGATGTCCGAGCAGCTGCACGCCACCCTGGTGGGTGCCGGTCAGCTCGTCAGCAGCGGCAACTCGGAGCTGCAGGGCACCGACGTCGCGCTGTCGAACATCTTCTGAGCCGAGACTCGGACCAACTCGTGCCCCCGGCAAACGCCGGGGGCACGAGTTATTTGTATAGCCTGCGATCACCAACGCGACCCGAACCGGCGGAACATCTGAATGTCCCACTGGCACAACGGTTTACGGAGCGACAATCAGCGACGACGCGACCAGCTCGCAGGGCGGCGCGATCGCTTCCCAGTTATCGACGTACTGACACCCGGTACTGACCTGCATACCGTGTTCGACGAGCACATGCCAGCGCACCGTCGATCCGTCGGTGGGGTGTTCGATGTAGGACAGTCCGGACTTGCCGCCGAAAACCTGGTCTCGTTTCAGGTCGGTCAGCGTGCCGTTCGGCTTCTGCCGCAGCTGCGTCTCGAGGTTCGCGGCGACCTGTTCGTAGCCGGTTCCCGTGACCACCGGAGTCTGGGTGACGGTGATCCGCATGCGGCTGCCGTCTTCGGGGACCAGGTCGACACGCGGCTTACCCGGATCGGCCACCTGGGCAGTGCGCCAACCCGGTGGGATCTGGAACCGTACTCGCCCAATGGTTTCCGTTGACGAGTTGGGCGCGATGCTCGGTGACGGCTTTGCCTCGGCCGTCGGCCGGAGCGTAGCGGGTACCGGCGTCGAGGTGGCGGCGACCGCGGCGGGGTTGTCGTCGGAGCCGGTAGCGATGACGACACCGATCGCCGCCGCGGTCACCACGATCACCGCCGCCGCACCAGCGGCAATATAGATGTTTCTGCGCCGGGCGGGCGCCTGTTGGGCGGCCGCGCGCTGACGCAGCGGCTGCATCCATTCCGTGGCAGGCAGGGCCGGGGCGGCGTCGGGCCGGTAGCCGGGTTGGGGCTGCGGTCCACGCACCAGATCGGCGCCAGCGATCGGCCGCACTTCGATGGCGGGCCCACCGGAAGGCTGAACCGCCGCGCGGATCAGATCGAGCTTCGCTGGATCCGAAACACCCACCGTCTGAACGACATCGGCGGGCTGGCCCGCGAGCAGCCGACCGATAAGGGCAGCCAGTTCATTGATGCCACGGGAATCCGGAATGAGGTCGGCGAGCGCGAGACTCGGTTCGTACTCACAGGATTCGATATGCGCACCCTGATGATCACGCACCACGGCGGTGGCGGTGGTGGAGAGCGAACCGAATTCCAGCACCACGGTGCGCCGGCTGCGACCGGTGCCCTCGTCGACCGCCACCGCGCGAATCGCCATGTCCTCGAATACGACATCGCCCGCGAAACGGCGAATTGCGGCATCCAGCACACCGCGCTTGCGTGCACCCCACTCGGTCGGGCACACGACCGTGACCCGGTCGCACGGGGTCTCGACGTTCAGGTTCCGCAGCACCGTGCCGATGACCGAGGTCATCGCCTCGGAAACCGCTGGGACGCGCGGTAATAGCGCGATCCGCTCCCCCGCGATGAACGCGACGGCCGAGCTGACCTGGGTCGGCGGCGTCAGTGGCTCGCCCACGACCAGGTCCCCATCACTTCCGAGCACCACCGACGGCGGCACATCCCAATGCGTCGCCGCACCGCGCGCCCAGATACGCGTATCGGTGACTACCAGGTCAACGGCACGCATCATTCCTCCATCGACATCCACGCCAGCTGAATCAGATCCTCGCTGTTGCGCGTGACGTAGGTGCCGCGGCCCGGCGGCTTGATGCCCGGACGCGTGGTGCCGATAAGTACGCCCTCGTCCTTGTTGCAGCTCATGATCAGTGCAGCCGAGCCGAGGTCCTTCATACGTGCCACCGTGGCCTCGTACATGGCGCGGCTCGCGCCACCGGAACGGCGGCAGATGATCAGGTGGAAACCGAGGTCACGGGCGTGCGGCAGGTGTTCGACCAGAACCGAGACCGGGTTACCACTCGAGGTGGCGACCAGGTCGTAGTCGTCCACGATGACGAACAGTTCCGGCCCGCTCCACCAGGAACGGTCTCGCAACTGCTGCGGTGTGACATCCTGCCCCGGTGTCCGCTGGCTGACATAAGCGGCGAGATCGGCCATGTTCTGGGTGAATTGGGGTGCGGTCGATCCATAACCCGCGAGGTAGCCATCGGGCACCAGACCGAGCATGCTGCGCCGATAGTCACCCAGAATGAAGCGAGCCTGGTTCGGGGTGTTCGCCGCCGCGATGCCCTCGATGATCGAACGCAACAGTGTGGTCTTACCGGACTCGGTGTCACCGAAGACGATGAAGTGCGGGCTCTCGTTGAAGTCGAGATAGACCGGTGCGAGTTCGGATTCGTTGATACCGAGCGGAATCCGCATGTTCTTGGTTTCCGGATCGAGCTGCGAGGGCCAGTTCCCGGCCAGCTGCAGCAATTGCTCGCGAGGCAACATCTCCGGCAGCATGCGCGCCGCTGGCGCGTGCCTACCCGGCGTCAGGCGGGCGATCGTCGCGACCGCGTCACCCACCGCCGCGCCGAGATTGTCGGGGTCGGAGCTGCCATCGATGCGCGGCAGACCGGTCAGCATGTGCAGGCACTCCGGTGTCATACCGCGACCGGGACGACCCTGCGGAACCAGCGCGGCGAACTTGCGACCCAGGTCGGAGTCCATCGGATCACCGAGCCGCAGCTCGATCCTGGTCCCGATCTGGTCCTTCAATGCCGGACGTGCCTCGGCCCAGCGCGCCAGGGCGATGACGACGTGTACACCATAGGAAAGGCCCTGCACCGCAAGGTTCATGATCGGCTGCTCGAGTGGATCGAAGTCCTGGCGAATGGAGCCGAAACCGTCGATCACCAGGAATACATCGCCGAACGCGTCCTCGTGGGCGCCGGCCGCGGCCGGGCTGCTGGAGGGGTCCATGGCCCGCAGGCGACGGAACTCCACCATGGATTCGATGCCGAGCTGGCGGAAGCGGGCCTCACGCGAACGGACAATGGTGTTCATCTCAGCGATGGTGCGGCGGACCTTGTCTTCGTCCAATCGGCTTGCCACCGAACCCACATGCGGCAGGCCCTGCAGGCTGGCCAGGGTGCCACCACCGAAGTCGAGGCAGTAGAACTGCACTTGTTCGGCGGTGTGGGTCAGCGAGAGCGCCATGATCATGGTGCGCAACGCCGTCGACTTGCCGGACTGGGGGCCGCCGACGATCGCGACATTGCCGCGCGAGCCGGACAGGTCGACCACCAATGGATCGCGCCGCTGGTCGTAGGGCCGGTCGACAATTCCCATGGGCGCGCGCAGCGTCGCGACGGCGGCGTATTCGCCGGTGAGGATGGAGCGCGGAATCAGCTGATCGAGGGTGGGCGCCTCGTCCAGTGGTGGCAGCCAGATCTCGTGCGCCGGGCGGCCGTGACCGCTGATGCGGGAAGCCAGCATATTCAGGTTGGAGACCTGCTCGCCGTCTTCGGACTGCTGCTCGGGTTCGTGGGTCGGCACCGCGGGCAATGGAATCCGGTCGGCGGGCCGGAAATCGATATGGGTTGCGGCGAATCGACGTGCCTTCACGTCGATTTCACCACCGGCGATCCCGGCGCTGGTGACCTCGCGCTGCGAACCGCCACCGACGTAGGGGCCCGAAACGTAGGACGCTTGGAAGCGCTGGATCTCACCGGAGTCGGACTTGAGATAACCACCACCGGGCACACCGGGCAGGTTGTAGGCGTCGGGGACACCGAGCACCTGGCGAGATTCGTTGGCGGAGAAGGTTTTCAGACCGATTCGGTAGGAGAGGTGACTCTCCAGGCCCTTCAGTTTGCCTTCTTCGAGTCGCTGCGAAGCCAGCAGCAGGTGCACATGCAGCGAGCGGCCGAGGCGGCCGATCATTACGAATAGTTCGGCGAAATCCGGGTGCTGGGTGAGCAATTCGGAGAATTCGTCGAGCACGACGAACAGGGCGGGCAGCGGGTCGAGGTCGGCGCCCGCCGCGCGGGCCTTCTCATACTCGGAGACGTTGGCGAAGTTGCCCGCCTGACGCAGCACTTCCTGGCGCCGATTCATCTCACCGGCCAGGGCGTCACGCATCCGATCGACCAGGTCCGCTTCGTCCTCGAGGTTGGTGATGACGGCCGCCACGTGTGGCACCCCGTCGAGACCGAGGAACGTCGCACCACCCTTGAAGTCGACGAGCACCAGGTTGAGCTGATCCGGCGAATGAGTGGCGAGCAGACTCAGCACCAGGGTGCGCAGGAACTCGGACTTACCCGAACCGGTTGCGCCGATGCACAATCCGTGCGGACCCATACCGCTCTCGGCGGCTTCCTTGATGTCGAGTTCGACGGGGAGGCCGTCGGCGCCGACACCGAACGGGACGCGCAGCCGCTCACGACCGTAGCGCGGCCGCCAGGCGTGTTCGGGGTTGAACGTGCCGATATCACCGAGGCTCATCAACTGCGACCACGACGAGATCACCTCGGAGTCGTCGACCTCGACATCGCTACTGCGTTGTGTCGCCGCGCGATAGGGCGCCAGCCGCCGCGCGACCTGCTGGGCCTGTTGCGGGGTGATCCGATCGATCAGCGCGAAACGTTCCTGGTTGCCGGTGGCGCCGCGGCCGACGCATTCACCGTTCTCCACGATCATCTTGATGCCGCGCGAGACCGCTAAACGTGGGGCGTACCCGCACAAGTCGATGAGAGTGACACCCTCGTAACCGGATTCGCGCAGCTGATCGTCCTCGGCCTCGAGTAGACCGCCGTCGACCACGATGACGATATGGACCAGGTTGGCGTTCGCCGGCTGGTTACGCGAGTACCGGACGCGGTTGGCCAGCAATGGATGCAGGCCTGCCATGGCCTCGCGAATGGAACCGTAGAACATCCGCTGGGTGCCGATGCCGTCCTGCGCGTCGGGGTGCTGAGTATGCGGCAGCCATTTGGTCCATTCCCACTCGCGGGTGGTGTCCGGGCCGCAAACGACGGCGACCAGCACCTGGTCCGGCGCCTGGAACATGCACAGCTGCAACAGCATTGCGCGCGTCATTTCCCTGGCCTCGCCGCGATCGCCGTCCAGGGCGATGGTCGCGAAGCCCTTCACCGCGATCGCGGTGGGCAGATCGGGGACGGTCGAGTGCGCGCGTACGAAACGGCGCAGCGACACCGCCGCGATCGGCTCCAGCTCTTCGACCGGGCCGGTTTCCGGCGCGACCAGGCGGGTGGCCAATCGCTGCCCGCCGATGCCGATGCGCGCGTGGCAGAAGTCCTTGTCGCCCGCGCGACGCTCCCACATACGGCTGGTACCCGCCAGCATCCAGATCAGACCCGGCTCCGGATGACTCCACTCGACCGAAGAGCGCTGCTGCTGGGCGGTCTCGTCGACGTCCTTGCGCACCTGATCGAGATAGCGCAGATAGTCTTTGCGGTCCTCGTTCGCCTCGGCGGCCTTCGCCCCCTTGCCACCACCCTGACCTGCGAACATGCCGACCATGGAGAAGACCATCATCATCGGGAACATCATCGACATCGGGTTCGATGCGATGCCACCACCCTGGGTGAACATCAGGGCCATCATCCCGCCCATACCGACCACCATGACAACGGGCATCAGCTTGCTGATCAAGCTGCCCGGCGTCACCCGGGGGATCTCGGGCGGCGGCTGTAGCGTGACCTCGCCGCCGGGGGTACGCGGCATCTCACGACGCGCACGGCGCTGGAACCGGACGGTGCTCATCGGATGAAAAATCCCCCCTCTTCACAACTGCACTTTCGGGCTCAGTGTAGAGCCGGCAGCTGACATGTCGTACAGTTCGACCAGCATTCTGCTGCCCGAACCGTGGGTTCGCAAGCTCGCCCCCCGGGTATGACAGTTGCGGAAACACGAGGTAGAAGACCGAGTTGGGGGAAGCTTGACACACGCGCGACTTGACCACATCGACGAGGAATCCTCGCGGGGGATCGTCCGGGCGCCAGATCTCGCCCGCGTGACGATTTTGGCGAAGCACACCCAGGTGGATATGGCGATCCCGGTCGATGTGCCGGTCGCACTTGTGATCCCGAGTGTGGTCGATATGGTCGCTCAGCACAGCCGCACCAATGACTTCGATAATGAGGGCGAACGCTTCGAGCCCGCCGAATGGGTACTCGCCCGGATCGGTCATCCCCCGTTCTCCAACTCGCTGAGCCTCGGTGAGCACGGCGTACGCGACGGCGAGCTGCTCATGTTGGAGAGCGCCTCGCACACCGCGCCGACGCCGCTGTTCGACGACATCATGTACAACGTCGCGATCGCTGACACCGATCACTACCGCAGCTGGACCCCGAAGGTCGCGCGGATAACCGGCTCGGTCCTGGCTGCCATCACGATGATCGTCGGCTGTGCGGGCCTACTGCTTTCACACGACGCGCTGCCCGGGTACATAACCGGAGCGATCGCGCTGGCCGTGGCAATCCTGCTGGTTGTCGCGGGCATGGTGCTCAGCCGCATGTACGGCGACACCTCGACGGCACTCGTACTCGGCGGCTGCGCGCTACCGGCCGCGTTCACCGCGGGCATGCTGCTCGTGCCCGATCACTACGGTTGTGCGCATCTGCTACTCGGCTCGGCGCTGCTCGGCGCGACCGCGATCCTGGCATGGCGCGTGACCGGTGTCGGCCTCGCCCTGTTCATCGGCACGAGCACCCTTGCGGTGTACGCGGTTCCGGCCGCGCTTGTCGGTCTGCTCACCGACCAGCCGGTGCGCGCGATCGGCGCGGTCGCGGGTGCGCTCGGACTCGCCGGGCTTTCGCTGGCGCCCCGTATTTCCATGCTGCTCGCGAAACTGCCGCTGCCGCCGGTGCCCTCACCTGGCACCCCGATCGACCCGACCGAGGACGATCCCGACGATCACCGCGCGCTGCCGACCATGGACGCGCTGCGGGTGAAGTCGGAGCGGGCCCGGATGTATCTCGGCGGCCTCGTCGCGGCGACGACGCTGGTCACGGTGGTCGGCGCGCTGACGGCGACCGACCCCGGCGACAGCAGCCCGTACTGGCAGGGCATCGCACTGGCCCTGGTCTGCGCGACGGTGCTGATGTTCCGCAGCCGCACCTATGCCGGCGCCGAACAGGCGGTGGTGCTGATCGCGGGCGGTGCCGCGATCGTGCTGGTCATGCTGGTGGTCGCCGGAATCAATATGGAGCAGCCGCTGGCCGTTTTCGGCGCGGCGATGGTCATGCTGGTCGCCGCGCTCATCCTCGGCATCATCGTCCCGAACCAGTCGGCGACGCCGCCGATGCGTCGCGGCGTGGAGCTGCTCGAGTACACCTTCGTCGCCGCCGTGCTGCCGCTGGTTTTCTGGGTGGCCTCGCTCTACTCTCTCGTCCGCGGGCTGTGAAAGTGGGTGTCTCGGCCGTGCGCGTCGCGGCCGTGGCCGTAACACTCGGCCTGAGTGCGTCTTTCGGGCTCGGCGCCGGGGAGGGTGTAGCGCATGCCGACCGGCCACCGCCGGTCGACCCGAGCCTGCTGCCCGCGGGCGACCCCGCCGCGCCGCCCGAGAAGACCGAGGTGCCGGCGAACTCCGTGTGCTCCTCCACCGTCTCCGGCGGGGCGGGACCCACGATCCCGGCCGCACAGCGGTCGCTCGATCTGGACAGCGCGTGGCGGTTCTCCAAGGGCCAGGGGCAGCTGGTCGCTGTCATCGACACCGGTGTTTCCCCTCATCCCCGGCTGCCCGCCCTCGAGGCCGGGGGCGATTTCGTCGCGAACTCGGGCGATGGCACCGATGACTGCGACGCTCACGGCACCTTCGTCGCGGGCCTGATCGCCGCGACACAGGTTGAGGGTCAAGGCTTTTCGGGAGTTGCGCCCGAGGCGCGGATCATGAGTATCCGGCAGACGAGCAAGATGTATCAGAAGGAAGGCCGCTCGCGAGAACGCAATCCCGACGACCTTCCCGAGGGCTACGGCAACCTGCCGACCATGGCCTCGGCGATCAGGCGCGCCGCCGACCACGGCGCCAGCGTCATCAATATCTCCGAAACCTGGTGTGGCACATCGGGTGACGTCGATGGATCGATCGGCGCCGCGGTCCAGTACGCCACAGTGGAGAAGAACGCGGTCGTGGTGGTCGCCGCGGGCAATCAGGATGGCACCTGCAAGACCGACAACCCGGTCATCGATCCGCTCGATCCGACCGGCGATCCATGGAGCAAGGTCAAGGTCAATGTCGTCCCGGCCCGCTGGGACGACTACGTGCTCGCGGTCGGTTCCATCGATGCCAACGGCGCGCCGTCCTCATTCACCGTGCCAGGTCCATGGCTCGGCGTTGCCGGACCCGGTGAGAACATGACCTCGCTGGACCCGCGCGGGAGCGGTACCGCCACGGGCTCGGTCAACGCGCGCGGCGAGCAACAGACAATGAACGGCACCAGCTTTGCCACCCCGATCGTGTCGGGAGTGGTCGCGCTGGTTCGCGCGCGTTTCCCCGAGCTGAGCGCGCTGGAGGTGATCAAGCGCATTCAGGCCACCGCGCACGCGCCCGCCGAGGGCTGGAACCCCTACATCGGATACGGCGCGGTCGACCCGACCGCGGCGCTGACCAATGAGGTAACCGGTCCGCTACCACCCAAGCGCCCGAGCCCGGCCAAGAGCAGTCAGCTCGCGGTGCCCGCACCGGCGCCCGCACCGGATCACCGGGCCCGCAATGTCGCGCTGATCGGTACCGGGGTCATCGTGACGGCCCTGATTCTCGGCTATCTCGCCTCGTTCCCGATACGGCGCCGGTTCGGAATGACCTCCGACGACATGTGAATTCAGCGGCGCGTACGGACATTACGTGCGCCGCTGACGCGCGTCCGCATACTGAGCCGCGTCCCCACCCCGGCGCGCACCATACCGACCCGACGCCGACCCGACGTCAAAATGAAAACCGCTGTCCAGCACCGGTTTCACCTCGAGTGGACGATTTCAGCAAGCGAATTCCGCAGGGTGACCTACTCGGCCACCCACCCCCGCACCATCACCGTATCGAGCGACGCTACGAGCTCACTTCGCCGATGCGACAGGCTGTTTCGACGGTGACGGATCCGCCGCGACACCGTCGTGCGCGACCATCGCCTCTTCGCGGCCCATACTCGGGCCGGGCGCGAGCAGTCCGACGATCGGCCACGGCGCGGGCTCGGGCTTCACATTCTTCTCCGAGTCCATCCCGAGTGCCTTTGCCGATTCATTGTTCTTGATGCCGTAACGGACGCCAGTGTCGGCGATGTAGAACGAGCTGTCCTTGCGGCGACTGTCGGGTTCGATGCCGGTGCTCTGGACGTACATTCCGGTACCCGGCGGAATGTACACCGAGTCCGCGTTACCGCCGGAACCATCGGCCTGGGCCAGCGGCACGGTCTTGGCGTTATCCGGAATCGGCAGCGCCACACCGGTTATCACCGACAGCGTGGCCCGGTTGCCGTCCTTGTTGTCCGCGGCGGCGGCGATCGGCTCCCAGGACAGGCAGCTGACCGGCTGATCCTTGGACTCGATGACCTTCGGCGCGCTCGGCGGGTAGGAGTCGACCTGCAAGGCGTGCGAGACCGGCGCGTCGGTCTTATCGGCCTGATCGATGGTGGTGGTCGCCGACGTCGGCTTGTAGCGGTTGCGAATGATGTTGGCGGTCAACGGTGAAATCTGCTGCAGGCCGTCGTAGAGCACCACGTAATGGGTATCGGGCTGGGTCGGCACCTCCACCACATCGCCGATTCGATGGCCGCCGACCGAGTAGTTCACCGAACCACCTGGATCGTCGATTTCGGGCACCTTGATCTCCGGCACCTCGGGGATGGCGTTGAGCAGCCCCTCCCCGATCGGCCGCGCGGTTTCGCCGGTGATGCCGAGTGCGTCGGTGACGGCGCGTTCGGTCAGTTTCACCTTGGCCCGCTTGTTGCCGAACACCAGGTATGTCGAGTCCTTACCCTGCACGAGCAACGCTTTGTCGTTGCCCATGACCGACGCCTTCTCACCGAGCTCGGGATCACCGGCGACCACCGAGGTGGTGAGATCCTTACTGCCGTCGTTCTTCAGCTGGTCGCACACGCTCCAGACGCGGCCCTTGTCGTCGGTGCCGAAGCGCAGCGATGAGGGGGCGCCTGGAATGCCGATCAGCTGACCGCGCGCCTTCTTACCGAGCTCGGACTCCTTGACAACGGCGGGTTTGGCGGCTTCGCCCGCGGCCAGCCGTGCCGAGGCCAGATTCAGCGCGGGGTGCACGACATTGTCGATGACCACGTAGACGCCGCCGGATTCCTTACCCACCAGGATCTTGTTGTCGCCGATCTTGTCTTGTGGGCGCAACAGCGCGAGCACGCCGCAACCGGCCAGCACGATGATGGCAAGCACCAGTCCGGCGGCGTACGCGCGCGACTGAGATCGCATCGGGTCGTGCAGCATTCGCACGTCCCGGCGCACCAGGGCGTGCTCCATCCGCCGCACCAGGAAGCGGTAGCCGCTCACCTGCCAGCGAGTAGTGGGTTTTGAAGGCATGTTTCCTCCCCCGAACAGTGCTCACGTTCGCGGAACACAGTACAGTTCCCGAGGACTCTTGTTCAGCTCGGCCGGTAGGAAGCGGCCGATATCGGGTGCTTGGGGGACGATGATGGCCGAATCAGCCGGCGCGGGACCACGTCCGCTTCTCGGACGCATCTCACTGCGAAATCTGCTGGTCGCGCAGATCATCGGGCTGGTAGCCGGCGTGATCGCCTTGGTTGCCGGTGTCCCTGGCTGGCCCGCGCTCGCGGTCGCCGTGGCGGCCGCGGCGATCCCGCTGATTCCGATCGCCAAGCGCACACTGCTCGACTGGATCGCGACCTGGTGGCGCTATATCACTCACCGTGATTACGAGATCGGCGACACCGTCGATTTCCGCGGCACCGATGGCCGCTCGCTCGGGCTGTACTGGGACGGCACCAGAGTCGTCACCGTCGTCGAGGTGCTCGCTCCCAAGGGCGGGCTGACCCGCATCGCCCGCACCACCGTGCACGCCTCGCACCTGCTGCCGCTGCCGGAACTGGCGAAATGCCTCAACCAGCACGACATCCTGCTCAGCGGCATCGACATCATCAGTCACGGCCACCGCAGCCGCTCGGGTACGCCCGCGGGCAAGATCTACGAATCGCTGCTCGGGCCGCTGCCCGCCACGGCGCATCGCACCGTGTGGCTGGCCATCAGCTTCGACGCCATCGCCTGCCCCGACGCCGCGGCCAGGCGCGGCGGCGGCAGCGAAGGCGCCTCGCGCGCGGTAACCATTGCCACGCAACGGATTATGCGCACCCTCGAAGACGCCGACTGCGGCGCTCGAATCCTCACAGCGCCGGAAATCCGTAAGGCCATCCTGCAGATCACCGCGGGCTTCGACCCGCGCACGCTGACGCACCGCTGGCGTTTTGCCGAAATCGGCAGGAATGTGAACATCGGCAGCGCGGTCGACCCGAAACGGCTCGGCTCGGACCTGCTCGCCCAGCTGTGGGTGGCGCCCTCGCGCGGCACCACGGTCGCGGTGCGGCTGCGTCCGGGCAGCTCGGCCGAGTCGGTGAGCATCGGCGCGGCCTGGCGACTGACCGCGCGCGAACTGACCGAGCGGATCAAGCTCAAGGGCCTGATCTCGATGAACGGTCGTCATCGTGATGGGCTGCTCGCCCATCTGCCACTTGCCATTCCGGCACTGGACAACACCGTCCCGGTGGCCGAATATCCGATCGATGTGATCGGTGCGCTGCATCTGCCGTCCTCGGGTTGCGGTCAGCTGATCGGCTCGGATGACGAGGGACAGGGTGTCGCGGTCCGTATCGTCGGCACCGGCATCTCGACGGTGTACGTGGCCGGTGAGCTGTATCTGGCACAGCAGTTGGTGTTCCGCGCGCTGGCGGTCGGCGAGCGCATCCTGGTGCGCACCGACCGCGCGCACGCCTGGGAAAACCTGGTGAACACCATCTCGAATCCGGAGCGGCTGACCATCGCGGTCGAAACGCACCAGTCCGACGCGGGTTTCACCGCGACCGTGGTGGACGGGGTGCTCGCGCCCGCACCGCACGCCGGTGTCACAACGATCTATGTGACCGGTGATCCGATGGGCTGGCCCGCGACGCGGCCGGACCTCTCGATCCATCAGCCCGGCGCGATCGGCAACCACGTGGTACTGCGCACCGGCACCGCACAGGTCGACCTCACGCTGGTGTCCATCCCCCGTGAGGCCACCTACATCGGTAACCCGCGTGGCCGAAGGGCCATGGCGGATCAGCCCGGATAAGGGGCGACCGAGCGGGCGGCACGCAATGTTGTTGCCCACCAAGCGAGTTGGCGTAGTAGCCGTTCGGCGGAGTCGATGGCGGCGCCGTCCTGGGTTTGCCCTTCGGCATCGAACTGCCTCTTGGCCTGGTGGAAGCTGACCGTCTCGCGAATCGAGACCATATGGATCTCGGCTACCACCTGTCGCAGCTGTTCGACCGCGCGCAGACCACCGGAAAGCCCACCGTAGGAGACGAATCCGATCGGTTTGGCCCGCCATTCGTGCTTCGCGCAGTCGAACGCGGTCTTCAGCGATGCCGGATAGCCGTGGTTGTACTCGGAGGTGACCGCGACGAAGGCGTCCGCCGCCGCCAGCCTGGCCCGGTAGTCCGCCACCGCGTCGGTCTCGGTCAGCTCGACCGGTAACGGCGTATCCCTGAGATCGATGACGCCGATATCGAATTCGATACTCGCCCGCGCCATCCGCAGGAACCAATTTGCGACCACGGGAGCGAACCGCTCCGGACGCACACTGGCCACAATGACCTCTAGCCGCAGCGGGGTATCCACGACCAGAGCCTAACGCGGTGGCCGGCTCGTCCCGTGATGGCCTCATGCTGGGAAGCGCGGTGCGAGCGGCGGTATTCGCTGGGTGAGATGCCGACCTCGCGGCCGAAGTGGGCGCGCGGGTTGGCGGCACCGCCGAGCCGCGACCTCGGTGAATAGCGATGACGACCCCCCTCCCCGACCTCCTCGACCGCGGCTCATGCACCATATTCACTGGCTATCAGCCCGTGCGGGTGACTCAGATCGAGGTCGGGAGGGGATGGAGTGATCATCGGGCGATGGCTACTGATCGAGACACTCGGCCGCGCCGACACCTGGTCGGTTCTCGCGGTCGGGACGCAGCCACGCGCGTGGAAGTCGTTTCCGCGAGCGGTGCCGGGTCGGTTGCAACCGCTCGTGGCCGAGGTGCACGCATCGAAAGCAGCACTGGATCAGACATTGCCGCTTTCTCGGCTGGGGTGGTCGGGCCGACGTTTACACGCCGTGCCGGTGGTCGGACCGGGCGAGAATGTACATGCCGTCAAGCTCTGGGTCGGCGATGGGGATCCGCCGCCCGAGGTCGGGGTCGCCCCGTTCGTTTCCGATGCCAAGACCAGACGGATCGAGTCGAACACCGACGGCCTCGGACCGGATTTCGAGACTCCCCGCACGCACTGGGCCGGTGCGGAATCGTTCGAGATGGTCGAACGATTCGACGGCGCACTGGATCTCATGGCCCTGATAGCCCACTCGCAACCCGGCACTCGCTGGCTGGGCACGGCGACGGTGCGCTCGACGCGGGGCCCGCGTTCACTACTGATGGGCACCCGCAATGGTGATCACGTCCCGGACCGGCAGCGCTGGCTCGGCGTGGCGGTCGATGTCACCGAAAGCGTGCCGCCGCAACGCAAATCATTCGAGGCAACCACCCTCGACCTACTTCACGGCACGCAGCCGAATCTCTATCTGGCGATTGTCGATACGACGCAGGTCCGGTTGATCCGATGGGTCACCGAGCCACTTCCCGAGGTCCGCTGGGGGTGCGGCACCGACGAACGCACCGTGCCGCACCCGGCCGACCGCACCCGAATCATGGCCGCGCGCAAGGCGATTCTGGCCGGAGCGCCACACGAATCGCTGACCGGAGTGCGCTTGGCCACCGAACACGGCGGCTGGATCATCTCCGACCTCGAGATCTCCCCACTGCCCGGCGGGACGCTGGGCTCGACGGCACCAGAGTTCGCTCTGGTCCAGTTGAACGTCGGCGACCGCGACTGACCTCGGACCACGGCAATTCGGGATCAGGGCAATTCGAAGGGCAATGACACGCCCGCGTGCACCCGGCACCGATCACAGTTTCCGGTCCCGTCGACCGCCGACACCGCGCGGCGGATCAGCTGCTTGAACGGTTCGAGGTTCTTCTTGAATTCGGCGAAGATATCGGTCGCGTGCACGCCGCTGCCCTCCTCCAATCCGGCATCTAGATCGGTCACCAAAGCGACTGCGGCGTAGCACATTTCCAATTCCCTGGCCAGCACAGCCTCGGGATGTCCGGTCATATTCACCAGCTCCCAGCCTTGTGCTGCGAACCAATGACTCTCCGCCCTGGTGGAGAAACGCGGCCCCTGCACCACGACCATGGTTCCCGTGGACTTCATCGGCAGCGCGTCGGTCGCGGACTTTATTGCGGCGCGGCGCAATTCGTCGCAGTAGGGGTCGGCGAAGGAGACGTGCACGCCACCACCGTCGAAGTAGGTCTGGGGACGGCCGGAGGTGCGGTCGACGAGCTGATCCGGCACCGCTACGGTGCCGGGCCCCCAGTCAGCGCGCAGGCTGCCTACCGCGCACGGCGCGAAAACCCGTCGCACGCCCAGTGAACGCAGTGCCCACATATTGGCCTGGTAAGGCAGCGTATGGGGGGCGAATTCGTGTTGCTTACCGTGTCGCGGCAGGAACGCCAACGGCCGCCCGTCTACCTCGCCGATCGCGATCGGAGCGCTCGGCTTGCCGTATGGTGTGTCGACCTCGACGGTGGTCGCCTCGTTGTCGAAGAAGTCGTAGAAGCCACTGCCGCCGATGACGGCGAGCGCGGGCCGTGCGTGCGAACTCATGCCGATGATTCTCCCGCCTCATCCCTGGCGGCGGCCAGACGGGTGCCAACCTGACAATCCACCCGATCCGTTGTACCCTAGGGGGGTATTAATCGGTCAGGCCGGAAATCCGGCGAGCAGCGAGGAGACAGCCGGTGGCATCCACCACGTCGCACGACGACACCGCGGCGGCCACAACCAACGCCGGACACGACCACGCCGGACACGGCTACATCACCGCCAAGGACGATTACCTCAAGCGGCTGCGCCGGATCGAAGGCCAGGCGCGCGGACTACAGCGGATGGTCGAGGACGAGAAGTACTGCATCGATATTCTCACCCAGGTCTCCGCGATGACGAAGGCGCTGCAGGCGGTCGCGATGGGCCTGTTGGAGGACCACATCAGCCACTGCGTGGTGGACGCGGCGGTCGCGGGCGGCCCCGAGGCCGAGGCCAAGATCAAAGAGGCCACCGACGCCATCGCCAGACTGGTCCGTTCCTGACCGGACGCTAACCGTGGCTGCGCCGATAGACCGCCGCCGCGCCGGGATGTAGCGGCACGAACCCGGTTCCGATCAGAGACCGGGTATCCAAGAATTGTGTTCCCGCCGCCTCGGCTGGCACCAGCGCATCCGCGCGCGTCACCAGCAGATCGACGATCGCTTCGGCAGCCGCTTCGGACAGCGATGGCGCGGCGAGCAGGAGATTCGCGACGCCGATCGTGTGCACCGCCGGGCCGCCAGGATAGGCGTCCGCCGGAATTTCGACCCTTTCGTAGAGGTAGCCGAATCGGTCGCGCATCGGCGCGGCCAGTTCGCCGAGATCGACCAGGCGCATTCGTCGCGGCACATCCAGCACCCCGGTGGGGACGCCACCGGCCCACAGCAGCGCGTCGACGTCGTCGGCGACCACCGCGGCTACCGCATCCAATAGCGGACGGTGCCCGAGAACCACGTCGGCCGTGGGATCGATGCCCGCGGCCCACAGCAACCGCTCGCCGGTCACCGCGGCGCCCGAGCCGGCGGCGCCGAGGTTCACCCGGGTACCGCGCAGGTCCGCGACCCGATGGATAGGGCCGTCCGCGCGCACCGCCAACTGCAGGTAGTTCTCGTAGACCCGGCCGAGCGCGAGCACCCGGTGACGCTCGGTCACCGAATCCGATAGTGCCAGCGCGGCGTCCACCTCGCCGTCGGCCAACCGCTCCAGATTCTCCTGCGACCCCGAGGTGGCCACGGGTTCGATCCGTACCCCGCCCGACTCCACGGCGACGGCGGTGAGCAGCTGCGCGAACGCGTGGTAGAAGCCGCCGACCTCCCCAGAGGCCAGCCGGACCACGGGCCCGCCGTCGGAGGAACATCCCGAAGCCGCCGCAGCCGCACCGAAAGTTGTGAGCGCCAAGAACCTCCGCCGATCGATCATCGTCGCACCGCCGGCAACCGGATATGAATCGCGAGGCCGGTCGGGGCAACCGACTCGACGATCAGGGTGCCGCCGCGGGCCTGTGCCAGGGCGGCGGCAATCGGCAGCCCGAGACCGGAACCGCCCGCCCGGGCCGCCGCACCACGATAGAAGCGGGTGGTGAGCTTGCCGACCTCCTCCGAGCCGACGCCGACGCCGTTGTCGCGAACGGTGACCGTCACCCACCCCGGTTCGATGGCGACGGTGACTCCGGTACGGGCGCCCCGGCCGGCATAGCGGCACGAATTGCTCAGAGGCACATCAAGTATTTGCGCGAGCACGTCAGCGGAAACCGCGGTGTCGGCATGGGCGATGCCGGAGGTTGCGCTCAGCTCCACGCCCGCGTCATCGAAGGCGCTGTGCCAGGCGTCGATCCGATCGGCAATCACCGGCACCGCGTCGCAATGGTTTTCGGTCTCCGCCGGAGTGTGCGCGGCCTCGAAGGCGACCGGAGTCTCGGCGACCGCCAGGCTGAGCAGACCATCCAGCAGCGCGGTCAGGCGCTCGACCTCGGCACCCGCGCGTCGGAAGATCACCGCCGCGCTCTCCGGAATCGCGGGCTCCAGCGAATCGATACGAATCATCAATGCCGCCAATGGATTACGCATGGCGTGCGCGGTGTCGGCGACGAGCTGACGTTGCGCATCGGCCGAATCGACGACCGCGAGCGCCATCGCGTCGAACGATTCCGCGACCGCCCGCATTTCGGGTGGCCCGCCATGGTGACGCGCGATCGACGCCGGCGTGGCCGCGGCGCGCGGTTTCGGCAGTGTCGCGGTCACATCGGCGACCGCGTTCGACAGCGCGGCCAATGGACGCAACACCCAGCGGCTCAACGTCAGCGCCAAGAGAGTGAACACCACCATGGCGCCGACCGCGCCCGCCACGATCACCGCCCATGCCCTGGCGATATCGGTGCGGGCTCGCGCGGTGGACGCTTCGATCACCACGGCGCCGTTGACCTGCACCCCGGTTCCGACCGGGCGTGCGACCAGAACCGTCGGCGCGCTCCACGGAGTGAGGCGATCGGCGGGATGCGGGCGCTGATTGCGGCGTGCGGCGGCCACCGTGGCGACAATGGTTGGGTCGATCGTGTCGACCCCGGCGTTGACCGTCGTCGCGCCACGGGCATCGACGATCATCACATTCTCCGCGTAGAGGTCGTGGTATCGCTCGACCTCGTCGGCCAGCGCCCGGCTGTCCGCGTCTGCCACGGCCGCATCGGCGAGCGCCGCGAAGCGGTCGGCGTCACCGGAGCGCCCAATCATCAACTCCTGGGTGCGGCTGGTGGCAAAGGTCAATGCCAACGGACCGGCGAAGGCGAATACCGCGATCGCCGCGAACACGGTCAGCGCGATCAGCAGCCGCCGCCGCATCGCAGCTCCGTTCCTCGGGCCGGGTTCACTGCCCCCACCGATATCCGTAGCCGCGGATGGTGGTGATCAAACCCGGCCGATCCAGCTTGGCGCGCAATCCGGTCATATGCACGTCCAGCGAGCGGGATACCGCGACGAACGCATCGCCCCAGATCCGGTCCATCAGTTGCTGGCGGCTCACCGCCGCCCCCGGGCGTTCCACCAGCGCCTCGACCAGCTCGAACTCCTTCTGAGTCAAGGCAATCGGCCGACCGGCGACTTCGACGACATGCGCCGCCAAATCCACCCGCACGTCACCGGTGACCACTTCCTTGCGTGCTGGTTGGGCCGCCGCAGCCGCGCGGCGCATGACGTTCTCGAGTCGGGCCATCAGTTCCGCGATGCGTGGCGGCTTCACCAGGTAGTCGTCGGCGCCGCCGCGCAGCCCGCGCACGATCGAGCGTTCGTCACTGCGCGCGGTGAGGATCAATACCGGGACCGAACTCACCTCGCGCAATTGCCGAAGCACCTGCAGCCCGTCGGCATCGGGCAGGCCGAGGTCGAGAATCACCGCGTCATACCCACGATGCGCGACCAGCAGATCGGCGCCTCGGCGCTTACGTTCGGCCTGGAAGCCGCGCGCGTTGAGTGCCTCTACCAGCGCGTCACCTACGCCGTCGTCATCCTCGACTACCGCCAACCGCACGCGCCGATCCTCCCATAAGCGCAGAATCGGCGGGCTGCTCTGGGCTTCGGGTTACCCGACGGCGACAATCGGTGCGCATCGATGTTCCCGGCCACACGAACGTGTGGATTGCCCGATTCAGGCCAGGGCGGCCAGCTTCGGTGCGAGTGCGCGCAGCACGGCCGGTGCGTCGTCGTCCAGTATCTGCACGACGACGTGATCGGCGCCGGCGCGCAGATGCGCCGCTAACTGATCGGCAACCGAATCGGCGGTGCCGTGTGCCGCCAGTGCGTCGATCAGCCGGTCGCTGCCCGGCTTGGCGAGGTCTTCGTCGCTGAAGCCGAGCCGGCGCAGATTCGCGACATAGTTCCGCAGACCGAGATACATCTCCACGCGCGGACGGGCCGTCGCCCGTGCCCGCACCGGGTCAGCGTCCAGCACCACTTTGTGCTCGACCGCGAGTATCGCGTCCGGACCGAGCACCTGGCGCGCGCGCTCGGTATGCGCGGGCGTGACCAGATACGGCAACGCCCCCGCGGTGCGATCCGCGGACAGCTTCAGTACCCGTGGGCCGAGCGCGGCGAGCGCGCGCCGGTCCTTCGGAACCCCCGCCTGGTCCAGCTCGTCGAGGTATTCGACCAAGGCGTCATAAGGCTTGCGATAGCCGCCGACGTGTTCGGGATGACCCGCGCCGATACCGAGCAGGAAGCGGCCGGGAAAGCGCGCCTCGATCCGATGGAACGACTCCGCCACCTGCTTCGCGGGTGCCGACCAGATATTGACGATGCTGGTGGCCACGGTGAGCGACTCGGTCGCCGCCAGCAGCGGCTCTACCTCCGGCAGCTCGGCGGGTGGCGATCCGCCCAGCCACAACGTGCCGTAGCCGAGCTCCTCCAACTCCCGCGCCTGCTGCGGCGTGAACCCGGTATAACCGCGCCATACTCCGAACCGTCCGAGCTGCTCGATTGCCATGCTTGGAACGAACCGGTGTGGTGCGAAGAATATTTCCCCGGTGAATCGGCTCAGCCGCCGCAGCAGCCCTCGCCCGCCGCTGGGACGGTTCGCATTTCACGGGTCTGGGAATTGCGGGCCGCGAGGTCGGCGTCGGCGGGATAGTCCACGGCGATCAGGCTCAGCCCATGCGCGGGAGCGACCGTGACAGAACTGGATCGTTCGGTTTCGTTCAACAGACCGGCAACCCATTCGGGGGTGCGGCGACCCTCCCCCACCGCGAGCACGGCGCCGACCAGACTGCGCACCATCGACCAGCAGAAAGCGTCCGCGCTGACATACGCGATCAACGCGTCGCCGTTGCGATCCCAGTCGAAGCGCTGCAGTTCGCGCACCGTCGTAGCGCCATCGCGGCGACGGCAGAACGCGGCAAAGTTATGCAGGCCGAGCAGTTTTCGTGACGCCTCCCGCATGGCGTCGACATCGACATCGCAGCGGCAGGCGACCACGCCGCGAGCCTGCAACGGCTCGGCACCGTAGCGGGCGGTCGTGAGCCGGTAGACATAGTGGCGACGAATCGCCGAGAAACGAGCGTCGAATTCGGGCGGTGCGACGCGAGCGTCCTTAATACGCACATCCTTTGGCAGAAAGCGCGCCATCCGATGCACGAGCTTGCCCGAGTCGAATTCGGCGGTCGTATCGAAATGCGCGACCTGCCCTTCGGCGTGCACACCCGCGTCGGTGCGGCCGGCGACGGTCAGTTGAATCGGCTCGCGATACACCTTGCTCAGCGCTTCCTCTAGCACGCCCTGCACGGTGCGCAGGCCGGGCTGTCGCGCCCAACCGGTGAAATCCGTACCGTCGTAACTGATATCGAGGCGAACCCGCACCGATTCCGGCGCCGCGGCGGGGGTCGGCGCCGATACCGCATCGGTCGCTGACTCGATGGGCTGTGGCTGCGCGACCTCAGCTGCCGAATGCTCCACCGTCACAGTGCTCTCCTGCCAGATATGCGGGCGAAACCCGCTGCCATTGAAGCGATCTCGGTCGGAAACGAATGAACCCGCCGACCCACGGGGGGCGGCGGGCTCATTCAGAACTCCAACGCGAAGCTCAGGCGTCCTTCTTGTCCTCAGCGGCCTCGTCGGCTGCCGGGGCGTCGACGGTCTCGGCGACTGCCTCGTCCTCGACGACGGTCTCGGCGACCGGCGCCTCGACCTTCTGCGAAGCGGCGACACGGCGCGCGCGATCGGCCTCGTTGGTCACGGTCTTCTCCCGGACCAGCTCAATGATCGCCATCGGCGCATTGTCACCCTTGCGGGGCAGCGTCTTGGTGATGCGGGTGTAGCCACCCTCGCGACCCTCGAACGAGGGGCCGATCGTGGCAAAGAGCTCATGCACGACGTCCTTGTTACGGATCACCTTGAGCACCTCACGACGGTCGGCAAGGGTGCCGGCCTTCGCCTTGGTGACCAGCTTCTCCGCGTAGGGGCGCAGCGCCTTGGCCTTGGCCTCGGTGGTCGAAATACGACCGTGCTCGAAGAGCGCCGTCGCCAGATTGGCGAAGATCGCCTTCTGGTGCGACGCCGACCCGCCGAAGCGGGCACCCTTCTTGGGCTTGGGCATTGTTGTTCTCCTGTGTCTTATTGCGGCGCTCCCGGCGCCCTGCGTGGTTACGCTCCGCTACCGCCTCCGGGCACGTCGCTCACGCCACGGGTGCGAGGCCGGGCCGGGGTGCCTACCCCGCATCCGGCCTAGAGCTGTTCGGTCTCGGCGTAGTCCTGCTCGCCACCGTCGGTGTCACCGAAAGTGCCGCTGTCGCTCCACGTTCCGGTGCTCGCGTCGTAACCCACCACGCTGGACGGGTCGAACGACGCCGGGCTGTCCTTGAGCGAGAGGCCCAGCGTGTGCAGCTTGACCTTGACCTCGTCGATGGACTTCTGGCCGAAGTTGCGGATGTCCAGCAGATCCGACTCGGTGCGACCGACCAGCTCGCCGACCGTGTGCACACCCTCGCGCTTGAGGCAGTTGTAGGACCGGACGGTGAGGTCCAGATCCTCGATCGGCAGACCGAAGGAGGCGATGTGATCCGCCTCGGCCGGCGAAGGGCCGATCTCGATGCCCTCGGCCTCGACGTTCAGCTCACGGGCCAGGCCGAAGAGCTCGACCAGGGTCTTGCCCGCCGAAGCGAGCGCGTCCCGTGCGCTGATGGAGTTCTTGGTCTCCACGTCCAGGATCAGACGGTCGAAGTCGGTGCGCTGCTCGACACGGGTTGCCTCGACCTTGTAGGTCACCTTCAGCACCGGCGAGTAGATCGAATCCACCGGGATCCGGCCGATTTCCGCGCCGGACGCCTTGTTCTGAACGGCGGGAACGTAACCGCGACCGCGCTCGACAACGAGCTCGATCTCCAGCTTGCCCTTGTCGTTCAGGGTGGCGATGTGCATGTCCGGGTTGTGCACGACAACACCGGCGGGCGGCACGATGTCACCGGCGGTGACGGTGCCGGGACCCTGCTTGCGCACGTACATCGTGACCGGCTCGTCCTCCTCCGAGGACACGACCAGACCCTTCAGGTTCAGGATGATGTCGGTGACATCTTCCTTCACGCCGGGCACGGTGGTGAACTCGTGCAGAACGCCGTCGATGCGGATGCTCGTGACCGCGGCCCCCGGAATCGAGGACAGCAGGGTACGACGCAGCGAATTGCCAAGGGTGTAACCGAAACCTGGCTCGAGTGGTTCGATGGTGAACTTCGAGCGGTTCTCGGCGACGACCTCTTCGGTGAGTGTCGGACGCTGTGAAATCAGCATATGGATCATCCTCCTGTTTGGGCGCCCGCTATTTGACGCCTCGTTTTAGGGGTTGTGGGTGATCGCCCCGCATTACGGACTGGCCTTTTCGAGCGACCTGCAAGCAGTCACTACGGCGATCACCCACCAGCGGCGTTAAAGCCTTACTTCGAGTAGTACTCGACGATCAGCTGTTCCTGCAGCGGCACATCGATCTGGGCGCGCTCGGGCACCTGGTGAACCAGGATGCGCAGGCGGCCCGGGATCACCTGGAGCCAACCGGGAACGGGACGGTCGCCGACGGTCTCGCGAGCGACCTGGAACGGCAGCGTGCCCAGCGACTTCTGCTTGACATCGATGATGTCGTACTGAGTCACCTGGAAGCTGGGAACGTTCACACTCTTGTTGTTCACCAGGAAGTGGCCGTGGCTGACCAGCTGGCGAGCCTGACGACGGGTACGCGCGAGACCCGCGCGGTACACGACGTTGTCCAGACGGCACTCGAGCAGACGCAGCAGGTTGTCACCGGTCTTGCCCTTGAGGCGATTGGCCTCCTTGTAGTACCTGCTGAACTGCTTCTCCATGACGCCGTAGGCGAAGCGAGCCTTCTGCTTCTCCTGCAGCTGGAGCAGGTACTCGCTCTCCTTGATCCGCGCGCGGCCGTGCTGGCCGGGCGGGTAGGGACGACGCTCGAACGCCTGGTCGCCTCCGACGAGGTCGACACGCAGACGACGCGACTTGCGGGTGATGGGGCCTGTATAACGAGCCATTTGTTATCTAATCCTTTCCCGCTAGACGCGACGCCGCTTGGGCGGACGGCAGCCGTTGTGCGGCTGCGGGGTGACATCGGAAATCGTGCCGACCTCGAGGCCTGCGGCCTGCAGCGAACGGATCGCGGTCTCGCGACCCGAACCCGGGCCCTTCACGAAAACGTCGACCTTCTTGACGCCGTTCTCCTGCGCCTTGCGGGCGGCGTTCTCGGCGGCGAGCTGCGCGGCGAACGGGGTCGACTTGCGCGAACCCTTGAAGCCGACGTGGCCCGAGGACGCCCACGAGATGACGTTGCCGGCCGGGTCGGTGATCGACACGATGGTGTTGTTGAACGTGCTCTTGATGTGCGCGTGGCCGTGCGGGACGTTCTTCTTTTCCCGGCGACGCGACTTCTGGGTCTTCTTCGGGCCGGAGGCCCGTGACTTCGGAGGCATCGGTTATCCCTACTTCTTCTTGCCGGCGACGGTGCGCTTCGGCCCCTTGCGGGTACGAGCGTTGGTCTTGGTGCGCTGACCATGCACGGGCAGGCCACGACGGTGGCGCAGACCCTGGTAGCAGCCGATCTCGATCTTGCGACGGATATCGGCCTGCACCTCACGGCGCAGGTCACCTTCGACCTTGAGCTCGGGCGAGCTCTCGATGTAGTCACGCAGCTGCGTCACCTGGTCGTCGCTGAGGTCCTTGCTGCGCAGGTCCGGGCTGACGCCGGTGGCCGCGAGGATCTCCTTGGAGCGGGTACGGCCGATGCCGAAAATGTAGGTCAGCGCGATCTCCATGCGCTTTTCGCGCGGGAGATCGACGCCCATGAGACGTGCCATGTGGCAGGTTCCTTACTGTTGCGGAGGTCTGCTCCCCGTCCGTCCCCTCGTCTTGTGGGGCACCGGCCTCCGTACCGGTGGTTGGCGCGCACACATCCGGGCGGACCCGGAAACCGCTGTGTGCGGCTGGAGCTGGGAGGTCTTCTTTTATTGGCCAAGCCGATCAGTGATCGGTGCCCGGCTGGTGATCGACTCCTGGAGATCAACTCCGGAGAGTCCGATCAGCCCTGACGCTGCTTGTGGCGCAGGTTGTCGCAGATCACCATGACCCGACCGTGACGGCGGATCACCTTGCACTTCTCGCAGATCTTCTTGACGCTCGGCTGAACCTTCACGTCCGTCCAATCTTGTTGTGGTTCACACGAGTGTGAACACAGTTTTTCCCCAGCCGACGGCTGGGGAAGTCTCTGTAGTGAGCCTCGCGGCTCGGCGTTCGCGCCGCACCCATGAGAGGGCGGGCGCGATCACTTGTAGCGGTAAACGATGCGGCCGCGCGACAGGTCGTAGGGCGAAAGCTCGACGACCACACGGTCTTCGGGGAGGATACGAATGTAATGCTGCCGCATCTTCCCGCTGATGTGCGCGAGAACCTTGTGACCGTTCTCGAGCTCGATCCGGAACATCGCATTGGGCAGCGGCTCGACTACTCGACCCTCGACCTCGATGGCCCCGTCTTTCTTCGCCATGTCCTCCGCGATCCTGGTTTACGCTCAAACCTGGTTTGATTGCTTCGTGTCTGCTTGTATGTACCCGTCAGCCGAACCGACAGGCGGCATGCAAACAGTCGGCGCGTAGGTGCACCGTCGCTCAAGCTTACCGGGAGGTGCTGGATCCGGCAAAAATGCCCCCCTCGTGAAGTGGTATTTACGGGCCACTCCCTGCCCCGCGGCGGCGAGTGGTCGTCGCGTAAACTGGCCGCCGTCCAGGAATGCTCCAGCAGATCCAAGGGGGACAGGTGCCGTGAGCCGTAACAACGACGGCCTCCCCATGCTGCCACCATGGCTGTCGGAGAGCGACGTCACGCAGGCCGGCTACGAAGCCCCGGTACAGAACCTGCCGCAAGAAGACCTTATTGATGAGGCGCCCGCACGCCGCGGCCGCTTCAAGTCCCGCTCCTCCGAGGGCGAGCGCCCCGACTCGAATCCGTCGCGCCGAGACAAGCGCCGCAAGGGCTGGCGCAGAGATAAGGACGAAGCGGCCGAGGAACAGCAGCCCGTCTCCCAGGGTCAGGGACCGCGCCCGGATTTGTCGTGGTCGGGTGGACCCGAATCGCAACCGGGGCCCGCGGCCCATCGCGAACCCGGCAACTATCAAGGGCCCGAGTCTCACGGCGGGCCCGCGCCGCAACCGCGGGCACCCGAGTCCGATAGCGGACCGGAGGCTTACCGCGGCCCCGGCTCCCAGCCGCAGCATGATCCGGGCGGGCACGGTTCACCACAGCCCGGCGCCGGGCACGATTCCCGGTCGCCGCAGCAGTGGCCGGACGCGGCCGGTCAGGTGCCGCCACACCAGGACAGCTCGTGGCAGGCCGCGCCGTTGCCCACCCGCAATCCGCGCCAGCCGTCGTCGGGATTCCAGCCGTTGGGCGCCCGGTCGCCCGAAACGCAGAATGATCTGCCACCGCAGACCCAGACTCCGGATCATGCTGCGGCACATGGGTACACACCGCTCGCCCCGTCGCGTCCTGCCGCCGAACAGTCGACCACCGATCAGCCGGGCGGGGCCCACCCTCCGGTAACGCCGCCGGTACCGGATCTCGACGGGCCGCCCCCATGGTTGGCGGGGCCCGGATCCGATTCCGGCCGAACGGCATCCGAGGCCGAGCCACACCGGCCCGCACCCCTCGCTGCGCCGCCGAGCACTGCGGACGGATCGGCACATCCGGCGGAGGGGCAGCACCCCGGCGGCGAATTCGCCCCGCAGCCACCACAATCGACGCAACGGGGCGAGGACGCGCCGCCGCCATGGCTCAGCGGACCCGCCGCCGAGGATCGTCAGCGGGCCGCCGATGAACCCGGCGCGCCCAGGTCGGACCGCCCCGAACTCCCGCCGCGCCCCAGCGAATTCACCGATGGTCCGACGAATCCCGAACGTCCGGCGCCCGAGGCCGCCGGACACGGTTCGCGCGGCGCGGGCCGGTCCCCGCAATCAAACGGCAGTGCGACGCCGCCCTCCGGACCACGGCCGGACGCATCAGAATCCGGTCGGCCGGCCGATCGCGACGAAACGTCCACGCGGACAACACAGCCGGGCAGCGCGGATGACCCCGGCGCGGGCAGCCACCGTCTGCTGTCGGACATTGCCGCAGCGGAAATCGCCGCGACACGTGAGGACCACCAACCTCCGCCCCCGACGTCCGGCCAGCAACCGCCTAACGACCAGCCCGGACCGAGTGAGCGGCAGAACCCTTCGGCGTTCGCGCAGCCCGCCACGGGACCGCAGGCACCGAACGGCTACGCACAACCCCCGATGCCCATTCGGGCACCGGCGAGCGACAACTGGCATGGCCAAGGCGGACAACGACTCCCAGCCTCGCAGGCTACCGGCGGCGACCAGCGGCAGAGCCCGACCGGCCACGCCCAGCAACCGGCGAACGCCCCCCACTCCCCCGGCGGTGATCAGCAGTACCCGGCTGGAAGCGATCAGCGATCCGATTACCGACAGCAACCCCCTACTGGCCCGCAGGCCGGCTACGGCGGTCATCCATATTCGACCGGCGACCACGAACAGCCCAATCCTGAACTCCCGCAACAACAGGCAGGTGGCGACGGATGGCAGAGTACGGCGGGCCACGGGCAGCAATCACTCGGCGGCGACCCGGCACAACCACGAACGCCACTGGCCGCGCAGCCGCCAGGCAACGCCGGATCGCAGGCACCGAGCGACAACCCGACCTATCTCTCCGGCAACCAGCAACAGGCGCCTGCCCCCGGGCAGCTGCCGACGCAAGCGCCGGGCGGCGACCACGCTGCCGCACCTGGACAGTGGCAGGCGCCAGGCAACGCCGGATCACAGGCCCCCAGCGACAACCCGACCTATCTCTCCAGCAACCAGCCACAAGTTCCCGCCCCGGGGCAGCTGCCGACCCAGGCGCCGGGCGGCGACCAGGGTGCCGCGCCCGGTCAGTGGCAGGGCGCCGGGTATGGGCAACAGGCGCCCGGTGGTTCGCGGACGCCGGGAGTCGAGTGGCAATACCCGTCCGGCAACGGTGAGCGGCCCAATTCCGAACTCGGACAACAACCTCCGGCCGCGCCGCAAGCACCGGGCGCCGAGCAGTGGCAGGGACCCGGATACGGGCAGCAGCCCCAGCGTGGGCCCGGCGGCGGTCAGACGATGCCGCAGGCGCCAGGCGACCAGCAGCAGGGCGGTTGGCCCGGTCCGCAGGGGCACGGTGGTGCGACGCAATTCCAGCAGGGACAGGCGAACCAGCACGCCATCCAACCATCGCTCGACAACGTTCCATTGAAGCGCGCGAAGAAGGCACCGGGTAGCGGGTGGCGCAAGGCCGTGCACCATGTCTCCGGCGGTGCGATCAATCCCGGCCTTTCCGCGGAGGAGATGCGGCTACAGGAACTGGTCGCGCGGATCAGGCAGCCGGTGCGCGGTGATTATCGAATCGCGGTGCTCTCGCTGAAGGGTGGCGTCGGAAAGACGACCACCACAATGGGTCTCGGTTCGATCTTCGCATCCATCCGGGGTGACCGGGTGATCGCGGTGGACGCCAACCCCGACTTCGGCACGCTCTCGCAGCGGGTGCCGCTGCAGACCCGCTCGACCGTTCGGGACCTGCTGCTCGATCACGCCATCCAGCGGTATTCGGATGTGCGCAGGCATACCTCGCAGGGCACGAGCAGGTTGGAAGTTCTTGCCAGCGAGCGTGATCCGGCCGCATCAGAGGCGTTCAACGACGACGAGTACCGGGCCGTTGCGCGCATCCTGCAGCGGTTCTACAACATCATCCTCACCGACTGCGGTACCGGCCTGATGCATTCGGCGATGGGCGGCGTGCTCGATCTGGCGCACTCGCTGGTGCTGATCTCCTCGGCCGCGATCGATGGCGCCCGTAGTGCCGCGGCGACTCTGGACTGGTTGTCACTGCACGGCCATGATCATCTGGTCCGTAATGCGGTAGTGGTCATCAATCTGCCACGTGAGGGATCACCGAACGTCGGCATTCAGCAGTTGCGTGAATACTTTCTGTCGCGCTGCCGCGCGGTGCACATCATCCCCTTCGACAACCATCTATCCGAGGGCGCCGAGATCGACCTGCACCGCCTCCACAAGACCACCAAGCGCGCCTATGTGGAACTCGCCGCGACCGTTGCCGACGAGTTCGGCATCGACCACCGTCGCTACCACAACTGAGGAGCGGCACCGGCGGGTGCAGAGCTTGGCGCCCTTGGACTGACCGGGCAGTGCTATCAACCGCGCGATTTGCGGCAGACGAGTGCGTCGGCGGGTGCTGGTGGTGGTGTGGCGGGACGCATGACGGTTGCCAAGCCAGTTGGCACCCCGCCTAGTTGTTGGCGCGTTGGATGGCGCGTTGGACCAGGCCACGGATGCCGGGGAGCTGGATAGCGCGGAGCATGAGTTCGCCGGCCCAGACGTGAGCGCGTGACGGCGGGGCAAACCGACTTATTCCTTTGCGGGCCAATGCCTGTCGTTTGCGGACTTCGGGGCGCAACGACGCCTCCCAGGCGTCGAGTGCGGTGGAAATGTCGCCGCTGTGTGCTGCTACGGCGGCGGCGAGTCGGTCGGCGCCGTCGAGGGCGAGGGCCGCCCCGTAGCCGGCGAATACGGTCACGCACCATGCCGCGTCGCCGAGCAGAACGACTCGGCCGCAACTCCAGCGGTCCATGACGACTTGGCCGACTGAGTCGAAGTAGGCGGGGGCAGGGTCGGCCTCGAGTTGGCGGAGGGCATCGGCGACGCCTCGGCCGAGATCTCCGAACGCCAGAGTGAGCGCGGGTGCGGGGCCGAGAGCCAATTCGGCGTTCGGATCGGGGCAGCGGTAGGTGAAGAACGCCGAGGACCGACCTGGCCCCAGGTTCATCACCGCGGCTGTGCGCCGGGGCCCGAGGAATGTCGTGCCGACGCCTTCCGGAATGTGCTCGGGAATCCGTTCGAGCGGGAATGCTCCCACCATGTGGCCCAGGTCCACCAGGTAGTCGGTCTCGGGGCCGAATACGAGTTCACGGACTCGGGAGTGCACGCCGTCGGCGCCGATGAGAAGTTCGGTCTGCATGCGGGTGCCGTCGCTGAGGGTGACGACGACTTCGCCGGCGTTCTGGGTGACCGCCTGCACGGTGGTGCCGAAACGGATGTCGGCGAGATCGGCCACCGCGTGGTACAGCGCCGACTCCAGGTCGCCGCGGAAGAGGCTCAGTGCCCGATCCCCGACAGCGGCTTGTGCGACGGCGGCCGGAATCGCGAACTTTTCCCGGCCGTCCGCGTGAACCAGGATCGAGGTGAAGAACCCGATATCGCGCGGAGTCAGCGTCGGTAGCAGCCCGAGCCGCTCCGCGGCGTCATATCCGGGTCCGTGCAGGTTTACCAGGTAGCCGCTGCTGCGCCGGGCCTGCGCGCGCTCGACCACGACGACATCCCAGCCGTGCTGATGCATCCGCAGCGCGGCGGCCAGGCCGGCGATACCGGCGCCCACGACCATTACCCGCTTCATCTCTGTCCCAGCGGCACCCGGCGCCGCGTTGTCGATTGCCATCACTACCACTCCTGGATCGGTCCGTTGTCAGCGAAAGCCAGGCACTGCACCCTCGCGCTATCGTCAACTATTAGTTGACGATAATGCGATCGTCAACCTACAGTTGACGAATGGATCGTCGGGTGCCACTACGCGACGTGATCGTCGCGGTCGAGCTGGCACATCCTGGTAGCACTCTGGATCAGTTGTCGGAAGCGGCGATCATTGCGGCACACTGGTTGCAGCTGGCAGATCGTCTGCTCGACCATTTCGTGGACCAGGCACGGCAAGCAGGCGTGCCCTGGGCAGAAATCGGTGCCCGCCTCGGTGTGTCGAGGCAAGCCGCGCAGAAACGATTCGCGGCTCGGGTCGCGGGGCGTGCGGCAGCAACTTCATGACTGGAAGGAACGAGATCGTGACCTGGGCAGATTCGCGGAACTCGGCCGACGCCGACTTGCAGGTACTGCATTCTCTTCGCTGCGTCGGCCACGCGAGCGTCGCCCGAGTGGCGGCAGCGACGGGCCTGCCGGAGCCTGTCGTCGAATCCGAGCTGATCGCCCACGCCGCGGGCGGAAATGTCACGCATACGCCCGGGGAGTTCGGAGGGTGGGGTCTCACGGACGCCGGTCGCGCTCTGGATGCGGAACGAATCACCGACGAACTGAAGAACGCAGCAGCTCGAACCGCCGTGACCGATGCTTACCACAGATTTCTCGCGCTCAACCCGGAACTGCTCGACCTGTGCGCGGCATGGCAGATGCGGTCCGTCCATGGTGTCATGACCACGAACGACCACACCGACCCCGGCTACGACGCCCGGATTCTCGAGCGGCTGACCGACTTCGACCATCGCGCGCAGGTCGTCTGCGCACAGCTGTCCGCGGCGATTGCCAGGTTCGGGCGGTATGGTCTCCGTCTTGCCGACGCGCTCATTCGAGCGCGGTCCGGCGCGTTGGAGTACGTGGCGACCAGCACCTCGTCGTACCACACGGTGTGGTTTCAGCTTCACGAAGATCTCCTCGCGACTCTGGGCATCCCGAGATTCTGAAGATGCGATACATTCACCCACTTTCAGCAGAGGTCGAGGAGACGGCGGAAGTCCTGGGCGCCAAGGCGCAAGGGCTCATCGTGCTGCGACGCCTGGGCTTGCCCGTGCCCGCCGGCTTCGTCATCAGCACCGAGGTATGCCGCGCTTTCCTGCGTGACGGGCGCTTTCCCGAGGACTTCGCCGCCGAACTCACAGCCGCTATCGGTGACCTCGAAACTGCCACGCATCGCAGCCTCGGCGACTCCGAAAAGCCCCTGACGGTGTCTGTTCGCTCCGGGGCCGGTGTGTCGATGCCCGGCATGATGAACACCGTCCTCAACCTCGGACTCACCGCCACAACCGCGCGCGGATTGGTAACCGAGACAGGCAATCCGCAGTTCGCGTCCATCGCCCGGCTGCGATTCCTGTCGAGCTTCGCGTCCGCGATCACCAACACCGGCGAAGCGAGCGCGGAACCGGTTGTGGCCGAAGCGATCCAGCAGAACCTCGGTGGCGCGCAATCAGGCATCCATCACGCGATCGGAGTTGTCGAGGCCCTCGTCTCGCAACAGGCCGGACAGCAAGTCCTGCACGATCCGTCCCGGCAGCTGGAGCTGGCGATCGCAGCCGTGTGTTCCTCGTGGGACACCCCGCGCGCACGCACGTTCCGCGCGATCCACGATATCCCGCAGGACCTCGGGACCGCCGTGACCGTGCAGGCGATGGTCTTCGGACATCGTGACCAGCACAGCGGGACCGGCGTCGCGTTCAGCCGCAACCCCAATACCGGCGAACGGGTCCCCTTCGGCGACATCCTGTTCGGCAGCCAAGGCGACGACGTCGTGTCCGGCAGATCGCCGACGCTGCCGCTGCACGAACTGGCCGACCGAGAGCCGACCGTATGGACCCACCTCGTAGCGGCCCTGGACCGCATCGAAGGACACTACCGAGACTCGTGCTGCATCGAGTTCACTTTCGAAGCCGGTGAGTTCTGGATCCTGCAAGTACACCGCGGCAAAGTCGCCGCAGCCGCTGCCGTACGCGTCGCCGTCGACCTCGCCGACGAGGGCGTGATCGAACACCAGGAGGCACTGCTACGAATCACCGCACAGCACCTTCAACAAACCCGCACACCCCGAATGATCCTCGACAGCGAGGCAGACATCCTCGCCCGCGGCCACGGCGCCTGCCCGGGTGTCGCGGTCGGCCGCGTAGCGACCACCTCCGACAAGGCGGTCCGCATGGCCGTACATGGTCCGGTCATACTGGTGCGGCCCGACACCTCTCCGCTGGACATGCGCGGCCTGGCCGCAGCCGCCGGAGTCCTCACTGCCCACGGCGGCCCCACCTGCCACGCCGCCGTCGTCGCGCGAGCGATGGGCAAACCTGCTGTCGTGGGAGTCGCTGAGCTGACTGTCGACGCCACCTCGATGCGAATCGGTCGGCGCGCAATCCCCGAGGGCACCCTCATCGCCATCGATGGAACCGGCGGCGAGATCACCGTCGGAAGCCCACCCATCGGGACCGCCGCCACCGGCCCCCACGTGCACCGACTGCTCGACTGGGCCGACCAGATATCCGGCAATTACACAAGACGCAGCGAAGCCGAACGCCTCAGCGCTGCACACGCGGTTCTCTTTCGCCGGTCGACAGGCCTTCCTCGGCGAAGTATCGGCTCATCGCCCGGGCGGTGAGCGACTTGCCGCGGGTCGGGAACCGCTGCCCGTCCGAGGAGGACAGGCTGCCACCGCCGAATACCGCGGTGAGCGGAAGTCTCTGGTGTTGTGGATCAGCGCCAGGTTCGCCGACCGCAGCGTCTCCTCCCGCACATACCATTCCGGCGTCAACGCGAGGATGTCGTAGGAGATCCCGCACGCGTCGGTCATGCGGGTCAAACCCAGATTCGTCGAGTACGCCAGGCAGCACGGCGATCAGGTTGCGTTTGAGTTCCGGTGTGCGGGTTTGCTTTCCGGTGGCGTCGGTGAAGCAGTCCAGGTAGCCGGTGCGTGCGTCTGCGCCCGCTTGCCGTACGAACGGATCTGTGCCGCACCGACTTTCAACTGATCGGCCAACCGGGCCCACCGGGATCGACATCCGGCCGGGCTGGCGCCCGAGTCCTGGCCGAGATGGGCGACGACCGGAACCCGGATATTGCGGTGCTGTCGTGCGCGGCGCGGTGGGGTTTATGACGATGTGGGGATCATGCGTGGCGAATTCACCACTCCGGCAGACGCCTTCGTCCCGCGACCAGGTCACGAACCAGATCGTCGTAGGCGTCGGCGAGCTCGGCGAGATGATGCCAGGCACCGTGCAACTGGTCATTGTTCGCATCGAGGGTCATCAGCGCGTGGTGAGCGCGCACCGACGATTCGGCGAGACGGTCGATGACCGCGCCAACGGTCTCGGTATGCAGGGTGGCACCGAGCCGATGCTGGGGCACGCTGCGGGCCACCCAGTCGTCGATCGCCATGACCAATTCGGTTCTGCGGCGATCGATTTCGAGTACCACGGCCGGATCCATCGCGACCGGGCCGCCGCGACCGGCCAGCCGCCGCTCATGTAACACCGCGAGATCGCGGGCGAACCAGAGCAGCGGGCCGCCGACAACGCGGTGACCGCGACACGCCCGGACAAGTACATCTGAGGAAGGCAGTAGTCCCGGGATTGAAGACTGCACTGCCGAATCGACACACCGCGGTGTGCCGGGGAGAGCCATAACGACTGTCGAAATCTCCGAACCTGCCACGTTGCCTCGCCGTTCGTCGCCGCACAACACCGGATCAGGACGTTCATTACAATAAACCTCTGAAGGCACCTGTCAAGCGTTACCGGGCCGTAGGGAGTCACGAAGAATGCACTTCGTTACCTACCCGACCAACCGAGGAGCAAGATGGCGGACGGTCCTAGGTATCACCGGATCGCGGACCTCCTCCGAGAGGAGATCCGCGCAGGCAAATGGAATCCGGGTGACAGACTGCCCAGCCATACCGAGCTGGCTGATCGAATGCAGGTTTCGATCACGACCGCCCGCAACGCTATTCAAGTACTTGTGACCGAAAATCTGGTCTATACAGCTACTTCCCGCGGCACCATCGTTCGAAACCACGAAACCCTGGAATCGGTTGTCACCGACCATATTCGCCCCGACCGGCCACAATCGGCGCACGATATCTTCGAAGAGATCGCGCGCGCCGCCGACCGGGCGCCCGCCAAGGAATTCAGCGCGCGAATGGAACCGGCGAGCCCTGAGGTCGCCTGCTGGCTCGGCGTACCGCCGAACTCCTGGGTGCTGGCCAGAACGGTCGTCCAATACCTTGATAACGAGCCGTGGTCGTGGGAGGTGAGCTTTTACCCGGGGGACCTCGCCGAGTCCATCGGCATCGACTCGCCGCACGATATCCCCGAGGGCACTACGCGCAGGTTGGCCGACCACGGCCACGCCGAGACCGCGCATCGCGACACCTTGGTCGCGCGACCGGCCGGCACGGAGGAAGCGATCGTCCTCGGTGTCGCCACCGGGACCATCCTGCTCGACCACCTGCGCATCGGCGCTGACCACGAGCGGGTCACCAGGGCTACCCGGCACCGCTCGATCGCCACCCGCAACCGGCTCGCCTACGAACTCGGCGACGAGGAGGGCACCTCGGTCATCCGGCATACGCTCGGAATCCCTTATCGGCCGGGCGTTTCGTTGCCCTGAGTGCCGCGATCCGCCCGGCGACATTCGGCGACCTCGGCGCGATCTGCCGCATGCGTATTCAGCGCACCTCGTGGCTTACCGCCCGTGGTTGCGATCAGTAGACGGTGGCCGGGCGCGGGCTGCCCATCGAGATCTTCGCCAGGGCGGTCGGGCGGGCGCTGGGCGCGGGCGAGACCTGGATCGCCGAGGTGGCAGGCCGGGTTCGCCTACAGCGGTGGGAGATGGGCGATTTGGACCATTTCCTGGCCGCGACTGCGCGAGACCAGGATGCCGCGACCGGGTGGCAGTTTAGTCGGGCGGACATCGCCGATCAGCTTGCCCTCGTCCTTCGGGCCACTCATGATCAGCGTGTCGACCGACAGGTTCTTCATACCGCCGAGCACATGGTCATACAGCGCCCGCGACACCCCACCGGTGCGGCGGGTGACGATCAGGTGCATGCCGATATCGCGGGCCTGCGGCAGGTATTCCAGCAACGGCAGCAGCGGGTTGTTCATGCCGCCGCCCGCGATCATGTCGTAATCGTCGACCACGATGTAGATTTCGGGGCCGGTCCACCAACTGCGCTCACGCAGTTGCTGCGGGGTGATGTCGGAGGCCGGGATGCGCCGCGACAGGTAGCGGGCCAGCTCGGTGATCATCGGGCCGGAGGTCTGCGATGAGGTGGAGTAGCCGGCCAGCTGGTCTTCGTCGACAACGCCGAGCATGGTGCGGCGGTAGTCGATCATGATGATGCGCGCCTGCTCGCTCGTCGCGTTCTCGGTGATGCCCATGACGATATTGCGAAGCAGTGTGGTCTTGCCGGATTCGACGTCGGCGAACGCCATGAAATGCGGTTCGGCACCGAAATCCAGGACCAGCGGGTCCAATTCGTTCTCGCCGAGTCCGACCACGATCTTCGTCGGGCCGAGTTCGACCTCGTGCTCCTTGGCGATCTCGCGGACCTGATCGCGGCTGATCTCGAGCGGCAGCATCCGCACTTCGGGGGCGCGGCGGCCGCCGTAGAGCTGCTCGAGCTGTGTCTTCGCCTGCACGACACCATCGGTCACGGTGGCCGGATCGGAATCGGAATCCAGGCGTGGCAGCGCGATGAGCATGTGCAACTCGTCGGGGGTCAGGCCGCGGCCCGGCCTGCTGACCGGCACCAGACCCGCGGTGCGCCTGCCCATTTCGGAGTCGGACGGGTCACCGAGGCGCAGCTCCAGCCTGGTGCCGATCTGATCCTTTACGTTCGGCCGGATCTCCGCCCAGCGCGATGCGCCGAGGATCAAGTGGATGCCGTAGGAAAGCCCCTGCGCCGCGATGGCGACGATCAGCGGTTCGAGCGTATCGAACTCTTCGCGCAATGCCGCCCAGCCGTCGACAACCAGGAAGACATCGCCGAACTGATCGGAGGCGAGCGGGTCGTTGGGCGCCGCGGCCGTCCCGTTGATGAGTCTGGCCTCGGTCTGCGCGTATTTGCGGCGACGGAATTCCACCATTGATTCGATGCCGAGTTCGCTGAAGCGCTCCTCACGCTGGCGCAGCAGGCTGGTCAGCTCGGCGATGGTGCGCCGTACCCGGTCGCCGTCGAGGCGGCCTGCCACGGAACCGACGTGCGGCAGCCCCGAAAGCCCCGCCATACTGCCGCCACCGAAGTCCAGGCAGTAGAACTGCACCTGTTCGGGGGTGTGGGTGGCGGCCGCGGCCATGATGATGGTGCGCAGCGTCGTCGATTTGCCTGACTGCGGGCCGCCAACGACCGCGACATTGCCTTGGGCACCTGCCAATTGGACGGTCAGCACGTCGCGGCGCTGTTCGTAGGGCTTGTCGATGACACCGATCGGCAGCCACAGCTGACCGTGCCGGTTTACCGGCGAACGCCAATCCGGGTCGGGCAGCAGCATATCCACCGTCGGCGACTCATCCAACGGAGGCAGCCACACCTCGTGCGCCGGACGGCCGTGTCCGTTGAGACGATTTACGACCACCTGAAGCAGCGTTTCCGGAATGCCTTCGTCCTCAACGACTTCCGACGGGGGCGGCGGCAGATCCGGCAAACCCATCCGCGTCTGGCCCGGTTCGGGCTCGGGGCGGGCCGCCACCTCGACCGGCCCCGCGGTGAACACCGTCGGCGACTGACCACCGATCGCCCGGCCGTCGACCTGCTTGGCACCACGCGGTGATACGTAGGGTCCCGACACGTAGGTCGCGTTGAACCGCAGTGGATCGTCGGCGTCGCTCTTGAGATATCCGGAACCGGGGATACCCGGCAGGTGGTAGGCGTCGGTAATGCCGAGCACCGCACGGGATTCGTTGGCGGAGAAGGTGCGCAGGCCGATCCGGTAGGACAGGTGCGAATCGAGGCCGCGCAGCTTGTTCTCTTCCAGTCGCTGCGAGGCAAGCAGCAGGTGCACGTGCAGAGAGCGGCCGAGTCGGCCGATCATCACGAACAGGTCCGCGAAATCGGGCTTCTGCGACAGCAATTCGGAGAACTCGTCGACGATCACGAACAGCGCGGGCAGCGGATCGAGCGCCACGCCCGCGGCGCGCGCCTTTTCGTAATCGGTGACATTGGCGAAGTTTCCGGCCGAACGCAGCAATTCCTGGCGGCGGTTCATCTCACCGGCGAGTGCGTCCTTCATGCGGTCGACCATCGAGAGTTCTTCCTCGAGGTTGGTGATGACCGCGGCGACATGCGGTAGCGAGTCGAGACCGAGGAAGGTCGCGCCACCCTTGAAATCGACAAGCACCAGGTTCAGCGCGTCCGGCGAATGCGTCGTCACCATCGAAAGCACCAGGGTGCGCAGGAACTCCGACTTACCGGAACCGGTTGCGCCGATGCACAATCCGTGCGGGCCCATGCCGTTCTCGGCGGATTCCTTGATGTCGATCTCGACGGGTGTGCCATCCGGTGTCACGCCTATCGGTACCCGCAGCCGTTCGCGTGCGGTACGAGGCCGCCACACCTTGGCCGGGTCGATCTGCGCGGCGTCCGGGATCTTCAGCAGCGCCATCAGGCCGGGATCGGCGCGGGTATCGTCGCCCAGGCTGACGATCTGGGCAGCCGTGGCGATCCGGAAACGGGCCAGATCGCGAGCGAAGGACTCGGACTCGGCGACGCTCACCGCGTCGGCGACGGCGAATTTCTCGGTGCCACTGGCACTCTTGGCGCTCACCTCGCCGCCGCCGACGACCAATTGCAGGCCGCGCCGGGCGGCAAGACCATTCTCCGGCGCGGTCAGGTCCAGCACGGTGACCGAGTCCAGGCCGGACTCACTGATCAGCCGCTCGGTGCCGTTGACATAGCCGTCATCGATGATGACCACCAGGTGCAGCCTGCCCTGAGTCGGCTGTGGGTTGCGCATGAACCGGCCGCGTTCGAGCAGTTCCGAGGACAATGCCGTCTCGAGTTCCCCGAGCGAGCCGTACATCATTCGCGCGGAACCGATTCCGTCCCGCACGGTCGGATGTTGCAGGTGTGGAATCCATTTGGCCCACGCCCAGGCCGCGCCGTCGGGATCGGCGCAGACGATGGCGACCGCGAGATGATCGGGACCGTGAAATGCGGTGAGTTCCATCAGCATCGCTCGGGCCAGCATCCTGGCCTCCTCCGGCACGCCACCGATATTGATGGCAGGGAAGGCGCGCAGCGAGACGGCGGTCGGCAGCTTGTGCACCACCGAATGGGTGCGCACGAACCGGCGCAACGCCACCGTGGAGACCGGCTCCAGGTCTTCGAGCGGTCCGGTCTCCGGACGGGCCAGCTTGGTCGCGAGCCGATGGCTGCCCACCCCGACGCGCACATGGCCGAAATCCGGGTCGGCCGGGCGGCGTTCCCACATTCGCCGGGTGCCGACCACCGAGGACAGGTCGATCGGCTCCGGGTGACTCCAGACCAAGGCTTCCAGCTGTTTGCCACCGGTGCGCCGGACATCTCTGCGCATTTGGTCCAGGTAGCGGAAGTAGTCCTTGCGTTCCTCGTTGAGCTCGCCCGCGCCCTTGGGGCCTTGGCCCCGCATGCCCATCATCATGCCGCCCATCGACATGAGCATCATCACGGGGAACATCATCATGAACGGATTGGCGAGCAGGTTGCGGCCCATCATCACCATCATCGCGATCATGCCGACGACGGCGACCACCATGATGACCGGCATCAGTTTCATCAGCAGTGGGCCAGGCATGGCCCGCTGGATCTCCGGCGGCGAGTTCAGGGCGACCTCACCGCCGGGCGCGCGCGGCGGGGCAATGCGGGGTCGGCGCACGAAACCTTCGGTAACCATGGGTTCTATACCTCTGTTGCGGGTGAATCGAGGTCCGCGTCGGCGCGGCGTCTACGGAACGGAACCGACACGGCCGCACCGAGTCCCAGTACGACAAGGCAGGTGATGGAACCGATGACCGCGACCCGACGCGGAAGTGGATCGGGTCCGGGCGGATGCACCGGGGCGGCTATCGGTCGCGGCACAGCACCGCCCTCGCTCACCGGACGATCCGGCAGTTCTGCGGTGAGCGCGGCCACCGGATCGATCAGGCCGTGGCCGATGGCGTCGTCGCGGCCCGAGCCCGGTGCCTGCGCGGTGCGGGTAATCCGGTCGATGACCTGCCCAGCCGTGAGTTCCGGGAATCTGGCGCGAATCAGTGCGGCCAGCCCGGACACGTACGGCGTCGCGAAACTCGTTCCGTCAATGGGCCCGGGGCCGTCTTGATATTGCTGACTGTCCACGAGCCCGGTGCCACCCGGCCTGCTGTCGAGCGACACGATCGACCTGCCGATGGCGGCCGCGCCGACCCATGGCCCGTGCAGCGAAATCTGTGAAGGCATGCCATCGGGATCGATCGAGGCCACCGACAGCACATAGGGGTGGAACCAGGCTGGGCTGGCGACGGTCTGCACCGAGGACCAGCCGGGGTTGTCATTCTGTTTGTCGCAGCCGCCGTCGCGGGTCACATTGCCCGCCGCCGCGACCACGACGACATTGTGATCGTAGGCGTATTTCACTGCGGCTCCGAGGGTTGCGTCGGCGGTGTCGCCACCCGCCGACGTACAGGAGACCTCGGAAATATTGATGACAGTCGCGCCCATGTCGACCGCGCGCACCACTGCGGCGGCCATGGTGAGCACGTTGCCGTAGCCGGTGCTGGCCAGGGTTCCCGGCGCCTTGTCGCCGCTGCGTTCCTTGGCCTGATAGGCGAGGCTGTATTGACGGATGGTGAGAATTTCGGCGTCGGGTGCGACCCCGGCGAACGCGTCGTCCGGGCTCGGGCGGGCGGCGATGATCCCGGCGACCAGCGTGCCGTGCGCGTCGCAGTCCTTGGTGCCGTCGCTGTCGGAGACGTAATCGCCACCCGGCCGCAACGCGGGCAGGCGGGGATGCGGATTGACTCCGGTGTCGATAACCGCGACCTTCTGGCCGGCCCCGCGACTGAACTGCCAGGCCGCCGGCAGGTCGAGCACCCGTTGTGCCAGCGGCGAATCGACCGGCGCACCATGAGAATTCATCGGTTCGGTGCAGACCTGCGCCTGCTCGGTCGGCTCCGGCGGTGCCGCCACGCCACTGAGCGCCTGCGCGATACCGAGTGCGCCGGGGTCGATACTCGGCGGTGGCACGGCGCCGGCCCGCGCCGACCCACCGAACGCGGACACGCCGAGTATTGCTGCGGTGCAGGCAATTCCAGCCCAGCATCGCCATCCGGGCACCGATACCGACTTCGGCAGGCCGATGAGCGCCCGAGCGGTCATAGGTTCCGGGCCATCGAATACACGTCCATAATCCAGAGCACCAGCGGTATCAACGCGACGATCAGCAGATATTCGACGATCTCCATGGCCCGTCTGGTCACCGGGGTGACCTCGAGATGCGGTCCGATCACGCCGAATACCACTGCCGCCGCAGCGAAAGCGAGCAACAGCAGACCCGAGCGCAGCGCCATATCGGCGTCGCCGAGTGCGAGGCCGGCCACCAGGCCGAGCACGATGACGCACCCGCCCGAGATCAGGACACCCGCCTGGGCGAGATCGGCGAACGAGCGGCCGCGCAGGCACAGAATCACCGCCGCGATCGCGGCGAGCGTAATGCCTTGCCAGGGTGCCGGTCCCAAGGGATCCGCCGCGCCGAGCGCACCGACGACACCCGCGATCGAGCAGCCGACGAGCATGCCGGTCTGATAATGGTTGGCCGCACGCGCCCGCTGTCCGAGGCCGACGGCCGACGGCAGCGCGGTGGCGCCGATCGCGCCGATACCCTCGATGGTCGGGCGCGGTTCATGGTCGGCCGGATCGATAGCGCCACCCGCGGTCGGCACCGGCGGGACCGGCAGCCGAGCCAGCACGGCCGCCAGCCTCGGCACCGCGGAGATCAGCGTGATCGCGGCGACGAGCAGTCCGGCGGAGATCTTCGGCAGCGCCGGGTCCCAGATCATTCGCACCAGCGCGGAGATGCCGCCGAACAAGGCGACGGTGATGGCCGCCGCGCACAGTGTCGCTCCGGTCGCGGTGGTGCGATAGACGGCGGCGGCGGCCACGATGGTCACCGAAAAGCCCAGCAGCAGATGGGGACTGCCCATTTCACCGGGCACAAACAGCGCCGCGCCGCCGAAGAACAGCAGCAGCGCGCACAGCGAAAGCCAGGTGGCGGTCAGTTGGTCGGCGTACTTGCGTGCCGCGAATCCCGCCGCGACGGTGGCGATGATCGCCACCCCCGTCGCCAGGAACGGCGCGGCCAAGCCGCCGGAATGCGTCCGCCCCATGGCCAGCAACGCCAGCGCGAGCACCACCGCCACCGTCGATGCGATCAGGCCGGTCCACCGCGCCGCGCCGGGCGACCAGCCACGGAAGTCGTCGGCGGTGAGCCGGGAGACGGCGTCGATGACGTCATCGAACAGCGCTGGTGTCTCTTTCGCGGTAACCGACCGCAGGACAAGCAGTTCCCCGTCGAACACCTCGGCCTCGGCGAGGCTGCGGCTCGGCGCGATGGCATCGCGACCGAGGCGGGCCAGGGTCCAGTGCTCGGTGTGCAGCGGGGTGTCGCCGTCATCGCTTTCCACGACGTCCGGGTTGCGGGATTCGATCAGGGTGACCAGATCGCCGATGAAAGTGGCGATCGGGACCGTCGCGGGGAGGCCGACATCGAGCTGGGTATTTCCCCCGATGACAGACACCCGGCACAGTTCGGGTTCAGCGGCTCGTGAGCCGCTACTCAACGACTCGGTCAATTGCCCCGCGACCCCAACTCTATTCCGAATGACCCAGACACTTGCTTCAGCAACCTACCTGTCCCACCAAATCAGAACGTTTGCTCCACCCACCACGCACACTCGTCATGCACGCGCACTCGTCATGCAAAGGCGGGTAGCGGCTGTCGTTTCGCGTTGCAACCAACCGGCCGTAAAACCTAATGTATCGGACGGATCGTGCACACGCGATCGCTAAGCTGGCCGGAAGATGAACGTAGACAATCGTTCAACAAAAGAGTAGCTCCAACCAAGACTTCGGGGTTTGACAGCAATGACCGGCAACCGCCAAGCACAACGCGCCTTCGACGCCGGAATCCTGTCGCTGGGCCTGACCATCGACGGACAGGAATCGGCCCGCGACCTCGAGTACGCGAAGCTGGCCTTCCAGCGGGCCACCGAATGGGACCCCACCATGTGCGATGCCTGGCTCGGCCGCGCCGCGGCGGGCGAAGTGACCACCGAGGTGCTCTACAACCTCCACAAAACGAGCAGCACAACACTTTTCCGAGAGCAGCGCAGGCTCGGTCTGAAGCCGCGCGCGCTCGCCGGTCGCTTCCTCGCCGGCCTGTACATCGACTATCCGCTGGCCGGCTACACCGAGATCTGGCTGGCGCAGGCCGCGCAGCTGATCGCCGAGAAGGAATACGACGAGGCCGAGCGCGTGCTCGATGAACTCGCCGCCTATCGGCGCTCCATGCTCTCGGACACCGATCGCGAGATCGACGACCGGATCAGCGCATACATCCGTGGCGTGCTCCATTTCAATACCCAGCGATGGCCCGATGTGATGTCGGTGCTCGCGGGTTCGGCCGAGTGGGACGACCCGTATCTGGCCTCGGGCGCGCACGTGATGGTTGGTTCGGCGTGCGCCCAACTGGGGCTGTTCGGCGAGGCCATCCGCCGCATGGAACAGGCCGAGGCGGGGCCGATTCCGCTCGCGCGCACCACGGCTATGTTCTGTCGTGGTCTGTGCTTGCGCGAGACCGGGAACGAGGAGGAAGCCCAGGCCCTCTTCGAGAAGGTGTATTCGCAGGCACCAGATTTCGCCGCGAATACCGCGGCCATGCGTGATCGCACCTACCGGATCACCGTGACCACCAGGGAATCCATTGATATCCGCACCGACCGTTGGGATCCGGCTACCGCACCGTCGGTCGAGCAGATGCGCAGCGCCGATGCTGAGGATCGAGCCAAGCGGATTCTGTCGGAGGCACGCGCAGAATTGGACAAGCAGGTCGGCCTGGCCTCGGTGAAGACTCAGGTGGCCAAGCTACAGGCGACCGCGCAGCTAGCGAAGATCCGGGCCGAGAAGGGCATGGCCAGCATTGCCCGTGGCAACCATCTGGTGTTCACCGGACCACCGGGTACCGGTAAGACGACGATCGCTCGGGTGGTCGCCAAAATCTATTGCGGCGTCGGCCTTCTCGAGACCGACAAGGTGGTCGAGGCCAAGCGCATGGACTTCGTCGGCCAGCACCTCGGCAGCACCGCGATCAAGACCGACAAGCTGATCGACACCGCGATGAACGGCGTGCTGTTCATCGACGAGGCATACACGCTCATCCAGACCGGCCTTTCCGGCGGCGACGCCTTCGGCCGTGAGGCGGTGGACACGCTGCTGGCCCGGATGGAGAACGATCGCGACCGGCTGGTGGTGATCATCGCGGGCTACGACGGCGAGATCGACCGGCTACTCTCCTCGAATGACGGTCTGGCGTCACGATTCGCCAAGCGGCTGCAATTCCCGTCCTACACCCCATCCGAGCTGGGGCAGATCGGCCAGCTGATCGCGAAATCGCGCGACTCCGAATTGTCCGAAGGCGCAGTGGAATTGCTGGAACGCGCCTGCGACCAGCTCTACAACTCCGAGCGCGCCGACCAGAACGGTGAGCCGCGTCGCGGTATCGACCTGGCAGGCAACGGCCGGTTCATCCGCAACGTAATCGAGTCCGCCGAGGAAGAGCGCGAGTTCCGTCTGGCCAATGACGAATCGCTTGATCTGTCAGCGGTCGACGCGTCCGTCCTCATGCGCATCGAGGCCGCCGATATGGAGGCCGCCCTCGAGGTGGTGCTCTCCTCGCTCGGCGTCTCCTGACCACTGCGGTGGGCCTTGCCCCGTCGCGGCTTACTTCGACGCGGCGACGGTGTCGCGTTTGACCAATGCGTCCTGTTTGGACAGTGTGGGTCCGGCGACGAGTTGACTCACGATGGCCGCCGGTGCCAGATGTGGATCCTTGCCGAGACCGAGCACCTGCGCGGTGTCGATATCCGGGATGCCGTAACGGATTCCGTTGTCTGCCACGTAGAACAGCGGTCCACGGCGCAGGCTACCCGCTTCGGTCCCGGTGACCTGCACGAACTCCCCCGATGACGGTGGAACGTAGACGGCATCGACCCGATCGCCGGTGCCGTCGGCGGTGGCCAGTTCCACCGGCACGGCGGAATCGGCCAGCGGCAGTTTGGTGCCGAGCAGCAGGCTGGCCGCCGAACGATCGGCCGGGCCGTCGACGGCGTCGTCACCGCCCTGTTTGGTCTTCGACCACGCGACACAGGCGATCGGGGCATCTTCGGCGGACACAATCTTCGGGGTGGTCTTCGGGAAGTGGTCGACCGGAATCCGGTGCAGCACCGGCATGTTCGTCAGCACATCCGGTGGCACCGACTTGATCTCGCGCATGCCTTGCGAATTCGCGGCGCGCAACACCTGCGCGGTGAACTCCGAAATCGGCTGCACGCCATCGCCGAGCACCACGTACAACTCGGCGTGATCGTCGCGGCCGCCGCCGACGGCGATGATGCCGCCGACCGGCACATCGGACAGGCGGCCCGGCCCGGGCTGGCCGCTCTGCGGGATATCCGGAGCGACCAGCGGGGGCACCGCGGTGACGGCGTCGAGCAGCCCGGTGCCCACCGGGCGCGGCCGAAGCCCGGTCAATGTCATCGTCCGCGCCATCACGGAATTGGCCGGATCGACCTCCGCGCGCTTGCCTTCATAGATCAGGTAGGTCTTGGCGCCGTGGCGCACCAATAGTGAATCCGCGGCGGCCGAGGTGCGGACGCGGTCGTCGAGCTGGGGCGCACCCGTGAACACCGTGGTGGTCACGCCGGAGGCCGACGCCGCACTGCCGGTGATCGACAGCTCGACCGACTCGCACAGCGACCAGTCCGACCGGTCCCCCTGCTTCGAGCCGGGCAGCGCGGCGGGCGCGCCGGGAATGCCGAGTAGCGGACCACGCGCCATGGCAGCGAGTTTCGAGTCTTTGACCGAAGTCGGCGACTCGCCGCTGCCACTGATCAGCCGGGCCGAGGCCAGGTTGAGCACCGGATTGAGGGTCTGCTTCTTCTCGGCGTCGGTGACAACGACATACAGTGCGCCGCTGTCCTTGCCCATCACGATATTGGCGTTGCCGATCGAGCCCTGCGGTTTCAGGAAGGCCAAGATCGCGCAGCCCGCCACTACCAGCAGGCCGAGGACGGCGCCGACGAGCAGCGATCGGAGCTGAGAACGCATGGGGTCGTGCAGCATCCGGACGTCACGGCGTACCAGCGCGTGATCGAGGCGGCGCAACAGGAATCGGTATCCATTGACCTGAGCCTTGGTGGTGAGCTGAGCCGGCACATGGTCTCCATCGAACTACGGCATGGACAGTGTTTCGATTCCAACGAAAATTACAGTATCCGCCGAGACTGTCCTGTCAATCTGGCAACAGTGCGGCAAACTAACTACCCGCCACGAACACCCTCGTTACAAGGTACTGTAATTCGACAAGCGCTCGGGCGGAAGAACGTTCGAACGCCGCACGCCAGGGGCGATTATCGTGGATGGGGCTGTGAACGAACGGGAAACCGACTCCGGAGCGAACGCGCGCAAAGAAACCGGAAATGAAAACACGGTGAACACATCGCAGGTAACGAACACAACACTGCGAGATCCCGAATTCTGGATGCTGCGTCAAATTCCATTGCGACTCATGGTTCCGCTCGCACTGCTTGCCGCCGCCGGGATGTGGATCGCGCTCGCGTTGAACGCACCGATCGCCGCGGTGATCGCGATCGGTGTCGTCGTAATCGTCGCGGGGGCGGCGCCGGTCCGTAAACGGAATCCGCGCAATCTCGCGGGCATGTTCGCGCGCGCACTCGCCTATCGGTGGCGGCGCTCCCGACCGGGGCCCGCGGGCGAGGGTCCCGCCGCCTTCGACGTGCCATTGCCCGAGGGCGGCAGCTACGGCGTGCACTGGGACGGCGACCTGCTGACCACCATGTTGCGCATCGATCCGCCGCCGGACGCGATGACCCTGTTGCGGCGCGGATCACTGTCCACCGATCAGGTGGTCGAACTCACCGAAATCGCGCGCTGCCTCGAACAATTCGATATCAACCTGGCATCGATCGAGGTGATCAGCACCGGTGCGCGCACCGCGAGCGTCGGCGCGGTCGCCCAGCTGTATGACCGCATCCTCGGCCCGCTGCCCGCCATCGCACACCGGACGGTGTGGTTGGTGCTGCGGCTGGATCCGCTGGTGAACGCCCAGGCGGTCGACAATCGCGGCGGCGCTGGCGCGGGCGCCCTGCGCACGGCGATCATCGCGACCCGCCGGGTGGCCAACCGGCTGGCCGCGCGCGACATCTCGATTTCCGTGCTCACCGCGGGTGAAATGAACGCCGCGATGCGCACCCTCAGTCGCGGCGCCACGCTGGAGGAGTTGACCGAAACACCGAAATCGCTTGTGTACGAGGGTGTTCACCTCACCAGTTATGAAATCGGTCCCGAGCTGATCGGGTCGAACGGATTCGCCGACCTGTGGGCGACACCGAGCCTGAACACCACGCTGACCGTGCGGTTGCGCCCCGGCGCGACGCGGCCGGACCGGGCGCGCGGCGATGCGTCGCCCGCGGTGACGCTCGGCGCTCTTGTTCGTTTCGACACCGCCCTCGCTCCGGGCGAACCACCGGTTCCAGGGCTTCGTGCCCTGTCGGGTCAGCAGTTTCGGGCGCTGGTGGATTGCTTGCCGATCCGCGCCGGGCACGGCACCGACGGTGCCGGCGACTATCGCGGGCCGCTGTCAGCCCTCGACGGAATCGCGGTCCCCACGGCCGGGTGCGGACAGCTGATCGGCGCCGACAACATCGGGCAGGGTATCGCGGTGCCGCTGATCGGCGCCGGGACACGGCATCTCGAGGTCATCGGCGCGCTCGATCTGGCACAGCAGGTGATCCTGCGCGCCATCGCGCTCGGCGCGCACACCATCGTGCATACCGATCGCCCCGAAGCGTGGCACACCATGGTCGTGAATGTGAATGCGCCGCACCTGCTTTCGCTCGCATCGCGTTACCCGACCGCGGCCCATCCACCGGTACCGCCGCCCGCGCCGACCGGCACGCCGATACCCGCCGCGACCGTCGTGGTGTTCGACCGAATCGCACCGACCGCGCTCACCGGTGGCGCGACCATCGTGCACGTACGCGCGCCGCAACAGCCCGCCGAGCACTTCAACGCCGATGTCGTGCTCAGCCAGGACCCGGCCGCGCCGAACCTCATCACGGTGCGAACCTCCAGCGCCAGCGCGACTGTCAATATGGTCACCACACCGGACGAGATGCGTTATATCGGCGAATCACTCACCGCCGCAAGGTAATGACACAACACGCAACGGCCGGGCGGAGGCATGCGCTTCCGACCGGCCGTTGCCCGGTGGCTCAGATACCTGCGAAGCCGTCGCCGATCTTGCCGTCGGTGCCAAGCGCGCGGTGCAGTGAGTTCTCCACCGCACCGGCGACCTTGTCCAGCACGTGCAGCATCTTCTCGTGCTCACCGTGCCAGTCGTTGTACTTGAGATCGAACTGAACGAACGCCTCGTTGCCGTTCCATGCCTTGTTGAGGTTGCCACGCGCGTCGCTCATGTCCTGCGCACGATCGGCGAGGGCTTTGTTGAAGCCCTGCAGATCCTGGAACAGGCTGATCATCTTGGCTTTGCTGTATTCCATTTCCGACATGATGAATTCCTTCGGATCAGATGATGAATTGTTGAGTGGCTCAGAGCCGGATCATCTTGAACTCGTCTTCGCCCTCGGTATCCGTGCGCTGGAAGTCAACGGTGCCGGTGCCGACCTGCTGGCTGATCGCATCCAGCTTCCTGTTCAGCTCGGTCGCCTCGGTGTCCCACGCGGCCGTCGCCTCCATGAACGCGCCACGGGCGTCGCCGGACCAGCCGGACGCCGAGTGCACCTCATCGGAGATCTGCTGGATCGTCCACTTCATGGCCGCCACCGCGTCCGCCATGTCGCCTTGGGCGCCTTTCGCGGTTGCATGATCGGCGTACACACCATCACTCATGATCAAACCTTTCGTATCGTGATTCGAAATGCCCGGAAACGATGCCGGTCGGCATCGCCGGAAGGTTGGCGAGCTACTGCGCGCCCTTCGGGTCTACTGCGGCAGCCACCTTCCCCCAGGCAGCGATTCGATCAAAGCCGAAATCGCCTGTCCGATCCGGTGATCGGTGCCCGGTGTAACCGTGGACCACACCTGCTGGTCCGACGCGATCCCGGGCGCGGCCACAATCCGGCCACGTCCGGTGTCGTACACCGCGACCGCGCCGGGCGGTCGGGTGGTCTGGCCGTCGAGATGGGCGTAGGCCACGATCTCGGCGAAGCTGTGGCAGGAGGCCAACGCCATCCCGTAGGCGACCGCGTCCCGATCGGCGACGCCGAGCGCGTAGACGGCATCGGTGTAGTCCGCGGACGTCCTCGCCGCGGCGAAGCGTTCACTCAACTCCGATGCGGGCGCACTGAAGTTCACTACCTCCGCTGGCTTTCCCTGGCCGAGCAGATCGAGCAGCGGCCGTACCAGGGCGGCGCCGGAACCGTCGGACCACACCGGGCGAATCTCGAAGCTGTCACCGGTACGTACCGCGAGCGCGTGCCGTTCGACACGGCGAGCCAGGCAGACCCGAATCGACTCGGAGCCGGTGAAGATCCGGGCCACGAGTTCGACATCGGGTTGCGCCAGCGTGTGCATCGCTACGGCCAGGTCGGGGTCGACCTCGCCGTCGGCGTCGATCACACCGGACCCGACCAACACCGAAACGGCACGCTGCTGCGCGGCGGTCCACTCCTCGAACGAATCCTGTCGCGGCCCGACCGAAAGCACGAGCGGGAGAGTTTGCACGCCCAATCGCTCGGCCACCGCGAGCACACCGTCGTTGGTCATGACCGTCACGGCGCACCCCCGGTGACCGCCCGGCCCGCGACCTGCGGTGGCGGTTCCGGCGCGCCGAGCACGGCGGGTGCGGAGACAATGCCGAGATCGGGTCCGAGCGCGTCTACACCGGCATCCCCGGCGCGCGGCTGATACGCCTCGTCCTCCTGCTGCGCCATACCGGAACCCGCCGCCATCGCTCCGGGCACCAACGGCATTGCACTAGTGCTGGAGTTCGGCACCGGAACTGGCTGCGGCACAGTCGTTTCCACGGGTTCTACCACCGGGGCGGGCGCCGGTGCGCGGTAGGCGGTCAGCGTCCGGGCAGCGGCGGTCGCATACCCACCCGGCAGGAACATCCCCGGCGTAACGGCGGGTATAGCCGCCGTTGCTGCGGTCACCTGCGCCGCCGATGCGCTGGCCTGTTCGGCCTCCAGCGCCACAGCGGTCGCGATCTGCGGTGGGTCCTGCTGAATCCATGGCATTGCCAGCGGCTCGGTGGCGGCCTCATAGCTGCGCATCACTCGCGACGCGGCCGCCTTGGCAAGGTCGGTGTCCGCGTCATTTTGTGCGGCAACCGCTTTCAGCGGCGCACCGAGGGCACCGGTCATCTGCTCGAGCATGCGCTGCACCGCCTGGATCGCCTCGATCTCCGCGGTGTGCGGCATGGTCAGCCGGGCGAGTTCGTAGGCGGCGGCCTGGGTTTCGGCGTGCACGGCGTTATTGCCCGCCGCGGTCGCCGCGTCGGTCAGCCAGTCACGCAGCTGTGAAACCCGGTCCAGCACCGGCCCGCTCGTATTGGACTGCCACGCACCGCGCATCGACGCGACGATAAACTCGTATTCGGCCACCGCCGCACCGAATCCGGCGGCCAGCCTTCCCCACGCGGCGCCTGCCTCGGCCATCGGCACCGCGCCCGGACCGGTGGAGATCTCGCGTGCCAGACGATCCGGCTCGCGCGCTTCCCACACCACTCCGGTGAAGCCGGGCTGCGGCGGTTCGATCATCACTGCTCCGTGTGGTTTCGCACCGACGCTCAAGCCGAGCCGGCGATGCCCGCGTGCCCGCCGAAATCGGCGACACTATCGCTCTCGGAGCGACCGAACTGATTGACCTGCGTGCGCAGCGTCGCGGCCAGCTTGCGCAGTTCCAGAATTCCGGCCGACGCGCTCTGGGTGTAGGAGGCGGCAACATCATTCATTGTCTGCGCCGCCCGCGCCGACACCTCGTCCGTACCGGCGGGCGGTACGCTCAGCGACACCTCGCTGTCGCGCAACTCGCGTTCGAGCCGGTCGGCCATCCCGTCGAGCCGGACGGCCGCGTCACGCGCCGCGACCGGATCGAACATCACACCGTTGAAATCCGCACCATTGCTTGCCATGGCAACCCTCCTGAGATCTAACCGTGCCGCATACGCGTCAGAGTGTGAGTTCCTTGTCGGGCGGTGGTTCCGACACCTGTTCGGCCGCGCCGACCACCGGCAGCGAGACCCCAGCGATGTTGCCGACGACTTCGTCACCGTGCTGGCCGGAAACCAGGAACCCGGGCAGGTCATTGCCCGCGTCACCCGCCCCGCGCGCGCCTGCCGCAGCCCCCGCCGCACCGCCGTAGGGCATCATGCCGGGGCTGCCAGACGCGGCGGTGGGACGAACCGCACCTGCGGCTTCCGTTGCCGCGGGACCGGTTCCGAGGCTATTCACACCCGGTACAGCGCCGACGGTCGGAATTCGAGCACCGGCGTACGGGCTCAGCGGCGTCGCGGCCGGTGTGAATCCACCGATACCGCCACCGCCACCGATACCGCCGCCACCGGCACCGCCACCGGCCGCTTTCGCGGCATCATCCTCGCGCGCCTTGCGCTCTTCGTCTTCCTTCGTTTTCGCTGCGGCATCAACCGGCTTCGGCAACAGCGCGGCACCCTGGGTGGCGAGCTGGGTCGCGGTCTGCACGCCCGTGGTTGCCATCGTCATCAGCGGCGTGATCATCTGCATCATCTGCGAAATCTGCTGCATCGAGTCGACGCCCTTGGGCGCGTTGGTGATCGGCACCTTCTGACCGGTCTGTGTCATGTTCGCCGAATGCGCGGTCATCTCGACCCTGGTCTTTGCCACCACGGCGGTCGCCTCCGTCAGCGCCTCGGTGGTCGCGGCCACCATGAACAGCTGTCCGCCGGGCGTACCGAGTAATGGCGCGCTGGCAACCATGCTCGCGATGTATTTCGCGATAATCGTGGCCAGCAGCGCACCGCCGGTCGCGACGGAGGTCGCCGCGGTGCCGAGTACCGCCTTCTCCTGGGTTCCCTGGGCCGCTACCTTTCCGCCATCCTGCTGTGCCTGCCCGGCCTTTTCCGCCGCCTGCATCGCGGCCATGCCCTGCCAGATCGACATGACGGTCTGAACGGCCGTGGTGCCCAGCGACATCGCGGTCTGCAAGGCGGAGGTGATGCCCGAGAGCATCTGCGTCGGATCGACGCCGCCTGCCGCACCGGTATTGAGCGCACCGGTGCCGAAGCTGCTCGCCAGGTCGGTGAGCGGACGTGCCAGCGCCGAAATGTCGATGGTCGGCAACGGCGGCAGCTCGGGCAGCGGCGGCAGCCCGGAAATATCCGGAAGGGGCGGCAGCCCCATATCTTTCAGAATGTCGTTGACCGGACGATCGATCAGCGGGGCCATCGCACTGCCGCGCAACAGATCCACGATCGTCGGATCCAAGGGCGGATTCATTGCGATCGGCTGGCGGCACCGAATTCGGTGATGGACGCCGCCTCGATCGCCTCGTAAGCGGCGGCGCCCTCGTGCGCCGTCAGCGCGGTACCCGCGTGCACACCTGCCAGTTCGAGCACCGATGCGATGTGATTGCCCTGCGCAAACGCGAAGGACATCAAGAAGTCCTGGCCGATCAGACCGAAGACCGGCACAGCGGCCGCAACGGTCGCGGCCTGGTCGACGGTACCGGCCGTGGCGACACCGGTCGCCATCGCGGCCGAGGCGGCGCCGTACTGACGGATCGCATCAGGTGCAGCAACGACATCACTCATCGTAATCCCCCATCCGGTAATGCAATTGACCTACTCATCGAACATACCTAGGTATAGGTATAGCCCGAAAGGAAGTTTGCAGAAACTTAAGGTTCCTATCAAGATTTTTATCTGGCCAACTTGAACGCCGGATGTCTACTCGGCGACTTCCTCGTTGAATGCGATGACAACCTGCCCCCGTTGCTCGAACGCCCGCCGCGCGGCCGCGCCTGCCGTAGCCACCAGAGTACTCTCGAATTCGGTCGGACTCATTCGCGAAATCGCTTGAGAGAACTCCAAATTCAGCAACGCGCCATTACCGTCCACTTCGGCGGTGATCGACCCGTCCGGTGCGGTCTCGCGAGCCCGCACCCCCGCCATGTCGTCGGCCAGATCTCGCATCCGGTACAGCCGGCGCTGCACACTGGCCATCAACTCGTCCATGGTCTCGTACATGAAACGCCGTCCTCTCCCGCTCCAGGTCTATACCTGTCGAAGCCAACTCCGGGGTTCCGTCTCGTATTCTTCCTCTTCGACAATCTCATTGCGAGCCACTTCTTCTGGGGTCGGCAACCCCATCAGTGCCAGCATATCGGCGGACAGCCCCGCCGCCTCCAGCTCCGCCCGCCGCGCCAGTCCGGCCCGCCCGGCCGCCTGTTTACACAACCGCAGCACCTCGGCCGCCAAACCGGCCGGGTCACGTCGCAGTTCCGCGGGCTCCACCGAAATCCCGAGCGGCAACCCCTGTTCGGTGGTGCGGACCGAGATCGCACCGGTGCGCGAGGTCGCCATCCATTCGGCCGGCACCTGTTGCTCGTCCATGTCTGACCCCTTTCGAATCAAATGTAGCCGGTAGCCCGATCAGGCGGGTTCATCCTTGATCGCGCGGATGACGGCCGCGATCCTCGTATTGACCATGGTGGTCATTCGTTTGTGATCGGCTGGGACCGCGACCTTCGGATACTGATCCTCGATCGCATAGCGCCCGTCGTCCTGCAGGTCACGCCACCCGATAACGTGCTTGGTTATGCCGCGCGGACCGAATACCGAGTGTCCCTGGATGATTTCGATGGTCCCGATACTCGCAGCGGACTTACCGAGAAAGGCCTCGGAGCGATGCACGACCGAGTCCGCGAAGGAATCGCGCACCGCCGAGTCTCCGAACGTGTAGTCCAGATCGCCGTCAGCCTCGGTGAGCAGGACGACATCGGCCATCCGCCCGGCCGCGGCAGGCGGCAGGGCCGACACGATGCGTTCGCCCAGTTCCAGTGCACCACACTCAGTCACTTCGAAACCTGCACTGTGCCAGATGGTTTCACCACATCGCTGCTTCACCACCAGTCCGCGATCGGCACGCCGCACACCGAGCACCCGCAGGCAGAAATCGGGGTTCAGTCCGTCCCGGTCGTCCCATCCGTATACGACCAGACGAATGTCGGGGAACTGCATCGCTTCGAGCACTTCACGCAAAGCCGGGTCAAGGGTGCGGCGCAGCCGGTCCTTGACCTCGGCCTTCTCTTGTAAGTAGTCCTCCCACAATGCGGTTCGGCTGGTGAACACCAACGGCCACGGCAGGAAGTCCTCCTCCAAGATCTCCCACATGACCTTGAATTCCAGATCACCGAACGTCCAGGTTCCGCTCATTTCTCCACGACCGGCTTAGATACCACCGGCGCGTCACCGAGCGCGTCTTCGAGGTACTCGACGGAGTCGAGATAGTCCGGGCGCTTGTGTTCCTTCTGCCCCTGCCCGCCCGCACCGTGACCCGCCGGTCCCATGCCACCGGGAGAACCCGGCGTCCCCTGCCCCGATGTGGCCAGACCGGCTCGCCCGACGGCGGCGGCGGAGTCGCCCAGCGTCGCACGCGGGAACAGCTTGGCATTCTGGGCGGCGGCACTTCCTGGCCCCGTACCCGGCCCTGCGCCTGCTCCCGCACCACCGCCGCCCTTTCCGCCTCCTGGCTTGAGCGCGTCCTGACCCAATCCTGACAGCGCGTCGGGCAGACCCGAAAGACCGGCCGCCTGTATGCCTTTCGCCATCGCCTCCTGCGCGGCCTGTTGCGCCGACCGCATGCCCTGTTCGACGGCCTGCTGCGCGGTCTGCATACCCTGCTGCGCCGCCTGCTGCAACTGCTGGGCGACCTGCTGCGCCTGCTGCTGCTCAGCCTGCTGTTGCGCGGCTTGCTGTTGCGCGGCTTGCTGTTGCGCGGCTTGCTGTTGCGCGGCTTGCCGTAGCGCGGCTTGCTGCATCTGCCGCTGGTATTCGGCGTTGGCTTGTTGCTGTGCCTGCTGCAGTTTCCTGTTCTGCGCGTCGGCGGCCAGTTGCGTCTGCTTCAGCGCGTCAGACTGCGGGCCGCCACGGCTCGGTGTAGTAACCGGGCCCGGCGACCCGGGTGTTCGAGGTGTATCCCCGTTCGGCTTCAGCGGGTCATCGGGGTCCACTAGGAACGGGATAGCGGTGTTGGAGTGGTTCATGCCGGGGATGTACCAGCGTTCCCACCCGTCGATCGCATAGTTGAGAATTTGCTGCTTTCGCTGCGGATTCGCGTTGTAGGTCTGCGCGTACCACTCCGGTGGCAGCATGCCCTTGGTGATAGAAAGCCAACCGGCCGCATAGTTCAGATTCTTACCGAGCACGTCCATGTTATTACTCAACTGCGATACGTCGGCGCGATAGGAGTCAGTCGCCGTGATGGCGGAATCTATGGCGTGCCCCTGCCACATTTTCCGGTCCTTCAACCGTGTCAGGTTGGTGACCAGATTGTCGACCGCGCTGCCGAACACCCCGGACATCCAACTCCACATGGCGCCCTGGTCGGCAACCTTCGCGGTATCGATGGACTTGGATACGGCGGCGAACCATTCGCCTGCCTGGCCGGTCGGGTTCTCCGGATTGGTCGGCCGCTTGTCCAACCCCTGTTTGCCGTCCGCGCCAGGCTTGGAGCCGGAGGCCGCACTCAGCTTGTCCAGGTTGTACTTGGCATCGAAACCAGGCGCTCGTTCCTCCGGCCATTTCGGCACCTGCGTCGAACCGGCGGGTGGGACCGGCGGCAGATCGGCCCTGGCCTGCGCGGCTTGCTTATAGCGGGTGAAAGCCGCACCGGAATCCTTGTCTTGCTTTTCGAGCAGGTGGCCCGCCCACACGAAGGTCTCGCCCATCGAGGTGAGGATCTTCACCTGCGCGCTGAGGATCTCCTCCAATTTGACTGCGGCATCATCGAATTTGTCCGCCAACAGCTGACCCGACCCGGCATGGTTTGCCAGCCCGGTGTGCTTTTTGATGTAAGTCTGCTGACTTTGCACCCGCTCGACGGCGACGAGCGCGGCGGCGGCCAGATCGGCGGCGGCCCGCGCAGCGCCCGGTTCCAGCCTGACGTCGGTGCCGGCGATCCCTTTCCAAGGATCCTTCGGTCCAGCCATCGGTCGACTCCTGCCTGACACGACACAGTGACACCGCGAGACGCACGACAATTCGTACCGCACTCACCCCCGCACATGAAGCCCCATCCCATGGGCCGCATGAACAGTCGGTGTCACAATTCGTGAATCATCGTCTTGCTCTTTAGCATAGGTGGTTGTCGGAGCGTTGCTGTCGACACCGCCCTGGTGCCAATTATCCACACCTGGAGCAATCCGGCCAGAGGCTCTTGAAGATACGTCGAATACTCGCAGGTCGGGTCAGCAAAACCGGTGTGGGTCAGACCCATTCGTCCTTGATGGCGCGGATCACCGCGGCCACCCGCGAATTGATGGTCCCGATCAGGCGACTCGCATCGGCGCCGACCGCGACCGGTGGGGTCCGATCATCGATCACGTAACGGCCATCATCGCGCACATCACGCCATTCCAGCCGGTGTCGAGTGATGCCGCGCGGCCCGAAACGCGACCTGCCCTGGATCACGTCGATCGTCCCGACGCGCGAGGTCGGCAAATCCAGAAAGCTCGTCGAGTGATCGGCACCGGATCTGTCGAACGACTCGAGCACATGCGAACGGCCATAGAAGTAGTCGAGTTCCGCGCCTTCGTCACGAGTAGACAACACGACCTCGGCGCGAGAGCCGCCAGCAACCTCGGGCAATGCGCGCACCACCGCTGCGGCGAGATCCACCGCATCGCACTCGGTGACGGTGAATCCGCCGGAATGCCAGAACGATTCCCCGGCCAGTTCCGAGACCACATACCCGCGCTCCCCCTGCCGCACACCGTGCAACCGAATCAGCCTGTCGAGCCGCTGCGGTTCGCACTCGTCCCAGCTTTCGGCGACGATGCGGATATCCGGGTAGGCCACTGCCTCGAGCGCATCATCGAAGGAGCGGTCGCGCGCGCGGCGAACGCGAGCCAGCGCGTCGGCCTTCTCACGGACGTAGTCCTCATTGCTCCAGGTTCGGCAGGTGTAGACGAACGGATCCGGCAGATAGTCCTGCTTCAGCGTCTCCCACTGCGCCATGAATTCCAGATCGCTGAACTTCCAGGTACGGCTCATCGGTCCACAAGAGGTATGGCGACGACCGGAGCGTCGCCGAGCGCGTCATCGAGGTGTTCGATGGAGTCGAGGTAGTCGGCGCGCTTGTGTTCCTTCTGCCCACCTTGACCGCCCGCGCCATGACCGGCGGGCCCCATACCGCCGGGCGATCCGGGCGTACCGGCGCCCGGCGCGGCCAGCCCGGCCCGATTCGCCGCGGCGGCAATGGAATCGGAGAGTGCGGCACGTGGGAACAGCTTGGCGTGCTGCGCGGCGGCACTGCCGAAGCCGGCGCCCGCACCCGCGCCGCCACCGCCGCCCTTCCCGAGTCCGCTACCCGGCGTGAGCGCGTCCTTGCCCAATTCCGATAGCGCACCGGGCAACCCGGAAAGACCCGCTGACCGCATGCCTTTCGCCATCGCTTCCTGAGCGCCTCGCTGAGCGGACTGCATGCTCTGCTCGACCGCTTGCTGCACGGACTGCATGCCCTGTTGAGCCGCCTGCTGCAATTGCTGCGCGGTCTGCTGGGTCTGTTGCTGGGCGGCGGCACGCTGTTGTTCGGCCTGCCGCTGCCTGGCTTGCAGTTCGGCCTGTCTCTGTTGCTTTTCGTACACGGCGCTGCGCTGGTTGGCTTCCTGCTCCGCCCTCTGCTGCGCGTTCCGCAGTTCCTGGTTCTGTTTGGCGGCGTTCAGTTGTGCCTGCCGCATGGCCGCGGAAGTGTCTCCGCCGCCACCACCGCCACCACCTGTTCCAGCACCGCCGCCACCGCCGCCCTGATTCGTACCGCCGCCGCCATTCTGGTCGGTCGTTGTCTTTTTGTTGTCCGGCGGCGGAGATGCCGGTGCGGCAAGGGGATTCACCACTTCGGGTATGACGGGAATCGCGTCGCTTGATGCGTTGATTCCCGGGATATACCAGTCCGTATAGATCCTTTTCGCAGTAGCGACCTCCTGGCGGGCGTAGTCGGTACCGACCTGGTCCGGCGGGATGTTCGGAGTATTGGACTGGACTGTGTACACCCAACCATCGGCATTCGACAGGTTCTCGGCGATCGTGGTCATGGTGTCGGTCATCTTCTTCAGACCGGCGACATAGGCGCTGACGGCCTTGCCCGCCTTGGCTGCCCCGTCGCTGTCCCATCCGCCGCAGGATTGAACCGTCGACATCTGATTGCCCAGATTCGTGTGCCTCGGAATAATCAGATCGGCCATCCAGCGCCACATTCCGGAGACATCGGAGATATGTCCCATTGTGTTGATGAGCGAGTTGTGCAGGCTGTAGGCCGTGGGGTAATCCAAGATGTCCGCGGGCTCGGCACCCACCGACTCCGTGTAACGCCCGGAGTCCTGTTCGGCGAGGGCTTTGAGCTTGTCGGAGGTACCGGGGTATTTGTCGGTGCGGCCGATTTTGCCGCCCCAATCCGGTACTTTTGTCTCGCCGTCCCTCGGCGCCGACTTGATGTCGGGCAGGTGCACGAAACGGTCGACCTTGATTCGCTCGAACGCCTCCTTCGAGGACTCCTCGGAATTGGCGTACAGCTTGCCTGCGGCGATGAAGGTCTCGCCCAAATCGGTGAGGGTTTCCTTATGCCTGTTCACCCGGTCGGTCAGGTCACGGCCCGCATGCCGGAACTTCTCCTGTAGCGCGATGCCGGAAGGCAGATTCCCGAAACCGTCGATCTTCTCCAGGTAATAGGTATAGCCCGAAACGATGTCGAGGATCCGCCACACGTCGACGGCGTCATCCGCCAGCGTCTGCAACGCCTGCTGTTTGACGGTCAGCTTGTCGCCCTTACCGACGTCGTCTCCGGAGAGTTGCCACGGATTGGGCTTGCCATCTGCTGGGGCCATCGGTCAACTCCCGCCTATCGCACTGCTGCCTGGACCGCACCAGATCGCTGCCACAACACCCACCTCAATCGCACCAATGGTGGCGATGATTCATGAGTTGCGTGAATAGTCGGTGTATTGATCGTGAATCGTGTTCTTACACTCCGGTATAGGTGAGTATCCGCAGGTCAGATCTCATGCGCGTTCGTCGCGGATCGCGCGAACCACGGTGGCGAGCTCGATATTGATCATCGCGGTGAGCCGCCGCGCGTCCACACCCGACGCCGTCGGCGGGGTGTCCGTGGTGATCGCGTACCGGCCGTCGTCGATCACGTCACGCCAGTGCAATCGGCGGCGCACCACGCCGCGCGGACCGAATCGGGAGTCGCCCTGCCGGATTTCGATGGCGCCGACGGTCGAGGCGGGCCTGTCGAGGAATTGCGCGGACGTGCTGCGGACGGATTCCTCCGGTGAGTCGAATATCCGCGAGCGGCCATACGAATAGTCCGTGGCGTCGCCGGGCGCGCGTCGGTCCGGCACCAAGACAATGCCGGACCCGGTGCCCGCCGGGGCCTCGGGCAATTCCTGCACAACCGCATCGGCGAGCTTGATCGCGTCACATTCGGTGATCACGAATCCCGCACTGTGCCAGACTGTTTCGCCCGGCAGCTGCTTCACCACGTAACCACGGCCGGCCCGGCGCACGCCGAGTATCCGGATACTGCCTTCCGGTTTCTCCGGGTCGTCGCCTGCTCGGGCAGCGAGCACCACCCGGATGTCTGGTCGCGCGATAGCCGCCATGGCCACGTCGAGCTCGCCGTCACGTGTCGGCCACACCCGATCCTTGGCCTCGGCCTTCGCTTCATTGAGCTCATCCCAGTTGCTCAGATTGCTGGCGATCGACAATGGCATCGGAAGCGAGTCCTTCTCGATTCCCTCCCACAGCACGAGGAATTCGAGGTCGGTGAACTTCCAGGCCCTACTCATCGTCGATGACCGGTCGCACCGTGGCGGGGGCGTCGCCGAACGCGTCCTTCAGATGTTCGGTCGAGTCCAGGTAGGCGGCCCGCTTGTGCCCCTTCTGCCCGCCCTGGCCGCCCGCACCGTGACCGGCGGGCCCCATACCACCGGGCGAACCCGGCGTGCCGGCACCCGAAGTCGCCAGCCCCGCGCGGCCGACGGCGGCAGCGATCGAATCCGGCAGCACCGCACGCGGGAACAGCTTGGGGTTCGGCGCGGCACCGAGACCGGCTCCGGCTCCGAGACCGCCACCTCCACCGCCGCCTCTACCAGCGCCGCCACCCGGAGTGAGTGCGTCCTTTCCCAACTCCGACAGCGACGGCAGGCCCGAAAAGCCCGCTGTCTCCATATTTTTGGCCATCGCGTCCTGTGCCGCCTGCTGGGCGGCCTGCGCACCTTGCTCCACGGCCTGCTGAGCGGATTGCAAGCCTTGCTGCGCTGCTTGCTGTAGTTGCTGGGCGGCTTGATCGGCGGCCGCGCGTTGCTGCTGTTCGCGCTGCTGCCGCATGGCATCCTGCTGCGCTTTCATGAAATCGGCCTGCTGGGCCGCGATTGCCGGTCCGCCGACAGTTGACCCGCCGGGCAGACCACCAGTTGCCGGTGGGCCGTCGGGACCGATGTCGGTCTTCGAGCCAAGTGGGCTTTTCGGGCCTACTAGTACGGTGATTGCGTTGGTCACGTCATTCAACGCCGATTTATAGGTTGTATCGATAGCCGCGGCAGCCTCGCTGCGAGCCGCAGTATCGTTTAAAGCCTGCGTGGAACTGCCGTCGACAATACCAGCCAGCGATTCATGAATCTGGCCCCCTGCCTTGGCCACCTGGCCGACAATGAAATTCATCGTCTCGCCCAACCAGTTCATCTGGTTCGTCAAGGGCTCGGTAGCCTGCGCATACGTTGTACTTGCCGACATCGCGGCTTCTTTCCCACGCCCTTGCCACTGGTGGCTCACCGAGTTGAGTTGACCTGATACCGCCCCGAATGCGCTCTGCAGTTCCGTCGATAACCAGCACCATGTCTGAGATTGCTCGGTTTGGCCACTGAACGACTCGCCGGAGGCGAAGGTTTCGTATTCCGTCCGCCAATCGACCGACATTCCGGGTTCGATGGGAATGTACTGACCGTCTACCTCATAGATTTTACTGTCCAATTGCTCGGAAGTCGGCGGCTTGTCTTTGAATTCATCGGCCGTATCGAAGTTCCCGCTCCATTTCCAATTGATACCCGGGCCAAACCAGGCGTAGGGGTCCGGTTTGGGACTCATGTAGTCGTCCCCGGACGCGTTCTTCATGATCTCGTTGAACTGCTCTGCCGCGTCGTCGTCCTGCCCGTGGTATTTCTTGTCGGCCAACACAAATGCCTCGCCGAGATCAGTGAGAATCTTGACGTGATCGGCCAGAATGTCATCGAGTTCGGCACCACGTCGGGCGAATTTATCGGCAAGCAACCGGCCGGAGTGCAGGCTGCTGACCGGTTTCACCGTGGCGAGATTCGCGTCGGTCGCCTGTTTCCTTACCGACTCGACCGCCGCGAGCACGTTAGCCACCACCTCGGCGCAGGCGTTTCCTTGCCCGTCTGGCAGCGTCAGCCGGTCACCCCCGCCGTCGGTCGACGCATAACCGCCCAGTATCTGGCCCAGATTCGGCAGATCCTCGTCGCTCACTGTAAACACTCCTCACAAATCGATGCCGACCGCGAATCATCCTCTTGCACTTCGGCATAGATGATGCGGTGCTCCATGCGATACCCCGTTGCCCGATTGTCCCGGACCCGAGCGGTCGGTTCGGCCGATCCAGGCGAAACGCTCCTTAAGGGATGGTAAAGAATCACGGCCCGCTACTCGCGGCGAACTTCGAACCAAATCCCCTTGCCGCCTACCCGCTCCAGGTCTATGCCCCACCTATCGGCGAGTTCGAAGATCAGCCCGATACCCCGGCCGTGCGAACCGGCGACCAACTCGCCCAAATCCCATGCATTCAAGTCGATTTCGATCGCATCGATATCGAAGGTGGCGAACTCGCTCTCCGGCCGCCAGGTCGGCAGCGCCCGGCTCGAGTCACCGACCTCGACGCGTGCGCCATCAGTGGTCAGCCAAACCCGCAGCCGCGCATCGCCTTCCGGTGCGTACCGATCGACGTTGGTCAGCAACTCGGATACGAGCAGCCTGACGTCCTCGCGCCGGGGCTCCGGCCACCCAGCTTCGATCAGCACATCGACGACGGCCTGTCTGAACTCGGAAATGCCCTCGTGGAACGCGTCGGGTGGGATGGCCAGGTCAATGACCGGTTCTGCCGCGAACTTCGATGGGTCGTGTGGCCCGGCCGCTTCGAATAACTGGAACCATCTGGTTCTCGTTCCGTCACTGCCGAATTCGACGCCCCAGCTGCCGGCGTTCGCCTCCAAAAGTTCGGTGAGCAGGCCCGGTTCGGTCGGTTCGACCCGCCCGGTCTGCTTGTCGGGCGCATCGCGCATCGGCAGCTCGCGACTGCGATCGGTCACCGCGCCGCGCACCCAGCGTTCGCCCGGCGCACCGGAGATGTCGTGCGCCACCACCGGCCGATCCCCTGCGGTTCGTTCGAATGCGGCCGTCAGCTCGGCGGCTGTCTCGCGGTGCCCCTCGACCGGCCAGTGCGCCATTGAATCAGCAACGGTTGCACCGGATTCCGGAGGCAGATGATCTGGTTGCCTGTCGCGTGCCGACTCTGTGGCAGTGGATTCCACCTTTTCGGTCTCGATCGATGCTGCCGCGCCCGCCTCCGTCGCGGCGAGCTCCTGCGGGTCGGCACGATTGGCTTCGGATATGGTCACGGTGCGTGATTCGGGGCCAATTTCTCGATCGCGGCGGGCGTCGGGTGCCGCCGAATCCGTGGACGGTTCGAGGTAGGTGCGGTTGTAGTGGCCGGCCAACTCTTCGAGGCTACCGATTTCGGCTGCGGTATCGCGCACCTCGTCGCGCAACCGCTCCTGGAGTGCGGTGAGTTGCCCGGGAGTTCGCACGCCCAGTTTGTCGAAGTTTCCGGTACGGAATTGTTTGAACACGGTCGCGTACTCTTTCGGCGTCGCGCCCTCGAGTCCGACACTGGCGACCCGGCGCCAATCACCGCCTGGCTCTTGCAGATCGGTCGGATCGAGGTGTTCGCCACCTCGGTCTTGGATGTCGGTGAGGAATCGGTCTCGATCGCCGATGATTTCGCGTAGGTCCGCAGGCACCTCCCGGACCGATAGTTCGCCGTCGGCAATACGCGGATCACGCGGCGCGGCATCGGAATTGGCGCGCAACTCCTCGGTGTACGGGTCCACCGCACTCAACTCACGCGCATAGTCGGTCAGCGTGTCGAAGAGTCCGGTTCGCGCATGGCTCCGATGCACCAGATTCGCGATCGCACGGTTGAGTTTGCCGGGGTGGACCGACGTCAGATCCAGCTGGTAGCGAGGGTTTCCGCTGACCTTGTCCACGATGTACTTCTTCGGCGCGAGCTCGCCGGGATCGACGCCGAGCCGCTTCGCCAGCCGGTCGCGAGCCACGTCTACCGCACTGGCATCAATGCCACGCAGTTCCTTGGCGTATTCGACCAGCGCGTCGATCTTTCCCAGGCGCGCCGAATTCCGCTGCGCCGGCGCGGCGATCGCCTCCGCCAGCCGCTCGGGTGTCAGGTGTTCGACCTCGATGCCGAGGCTGCGCGACAGTGCGGTTCGAGCGTCGGCCAGGTCGTGGAACTTCACGAAGGCATCGAAATCAATCGCCGTCCTGGCCTGATCGAGCAGCGCCTCGACACGGACGGCACGGACGCCGTTCTCCAGCCGTAGCTTCTCGACGGTCGCTTCCAGGCGTCCCGGTTCCAGGTCGGCACGCGCCACGCCCAGCTGCCCGGCCAGCGCATCGAGCCCCGACTCGACCTCATCGCGTGGCATATTCTCGACATTCGGCCGGGGTGGCTGTGGCGCCGATTCCGGTGCCGCCGGATCATCGACCACCCGCCACGGCCCGTCACCCTCGCGCAGCATCGTCGCATGCAGCGACTTACCCTGCACCACACCGGAGTAGTGCCTGACCTGCGGGGACTCCAGTTCGGCCACATGCACCTGACCGCCCCGATCCGCCCAGGCCACCCGATATTCGAGCTCGACCTCCCCGTGTGTCAATTCCCGTGCCAGCTCGGCATTACGCGGATCGGCCAGTGCGTCCGCCAGTACTCGGTCATGGTTGAGTCCAGTATCGATCACCACCAACCGGGACTCACCGAGCCGAGCCAGACCGGGCGCACCCGTCATGGGCTCGCCGCCCTGCGACCGGACCCACTCCTCGCCGACCATGGCCGCCATGGCATCGGAATGCGCGCCGAAAGCCGTGTCCGCATCGCGATACGCGGCGGCCATGTCCTCGAATGTGTCTGCGACGCGGGCTATTTCACGTGCCTGCGCACGGTGCTCCGCCAGGTCCTCGGCACGCACAGCCGTCGGGTCGATACCGAGGATTTCGGCCCAGCTACCGCGTTCGGCGCGCAGTTGCTCACGCCGCAACGCGTCCTCGAAGAATTGCCGCGCGGTGGGATGGTCCCGATGTCCGAGATCCCACCAGAAATGGCCCGGCTGGCTCCGGTTATTGACACCCTCCCAGCTCAGGATGGTCAGCCCCGGACCGAAGGCACGCGCAACCTCCCTCTCGAAGCGCTCCAGTGGGTTGGCCCCGAGGAGGTTGTTCGGCTCACGGAATCCGATGCGGCTGTCCTCTGCCTCGAAGCGGCGTACCGCGCCGGCCAATTCCTCGACCGCCGCAGCGCGCCGCAGCGCGCGGTAGTGCATCTCGTCGACCGCACGCAGCACCGAGTCCGGGCTCAGCTCGTGCAGTTCGATGCCATGGCGGGCGGCCTGCTCGTACAGGGTTTCCCCTGCGGCCCGACGCTGTTCGATGGCGGCACCGAGTTCCCGGCCCCAGTCGGCGAGTACCTGCTCGGTCTCGCCCGAAGTCCGGTGCGCCGCAGCACCTTCAACCGGATCGACCACATCGCGCTCGACGCCGGGGCGCTCTCCCGTCGCGCCCGGCGGATGCGGAGTCGTGGCATCCGGCATGCTCTTCGGATCGAAACGATCCTCCAGGCCCGATCTGCCCACCTCCGCCCGTACCAGCGCCGGATCGGCGTCGATCTCCCAATACCGATATTCGGCACCGTCGGTTGTCCGCAATACCAACGCATTCGAGGCGGTTACGTGGCCGCGCAGGAAATCGATGAATCGTTCCCGCGACTTCCACAACGTCACGATCTCGCGCACGGTGATCAGTGGGCTGGCTTTGTACGCCTTGGAATCGCCGGAATACAAATTCTCGTGCTGGAGTGTCTCTATGTGGAGAATCTCGCCGAGAGACTCGATGGTGTGTGCCTGACTGGCGGGCACCAGCTCCGACGGCGGATACACGGGGTTGGTCTTGTGGAAGCGTCGGGCGTCGGTCAGCCACTGCCGGAACCCGGTCGACCTGACGGACTCGACAGACATCTGTTGCGGTTCAACCACTTTCGGCGCGGGTAGGCGCTCTGCGGCAACGATCCGCCACCCACCTTCTTCGGTGACGAGCAGCCGCACCGGCACGCGCTCGCCCTGAATATCGAGATCGATACGCACCGAATCGACGGGTTCGACCGCGCCGCCGGTCCGGGCCTGTTCCGCCGCCCGGGCGATCTGTGCGGTATCGGCGAGGTCCCGCACCGATACCGCACGTGCCACGGTTTCGGCGCGTAGCCGAGTGATAGTGTCCGCCAGGCGATTCGGCGCCAATTCCGCAATGGGCACATCAAGCAGGCGTGCCCAGCTATCGCGCACCTGTTCGAGCTGCGCGCGGTGTACGGGATCGATCACGTCGGCGTGCCGGTACGTGGCGGTATCGAGCGCTTCCACCGCGCCAGCGCGCAAAAGCGTCCGATACCGTTGATCGGCAATGGTTTCGGCCGGATGATCGCGCAACTGGGCGTGATCCACCCTGAGCTGAGCCGTCAGTCGATCACGGACCGCCTCCGCGGAGTGCGGCACGGGTTCCGGACCGGAAGCCGTAGTGCCCGTGCGCCTGCCGATCGCGTCCGTATTCGCCGGACGCAGCGACTCCGGCATGGTGAGGTCCGCACGACCTTGCGCACGCTCGGTGGCCTCGATTTGCGCACGCGTCAACGGATCGCCCTCGAAGCGCCAATATTGCACACCCGGATGTTGTTCCGGGCCGCTGAGCGGCTGGAAATCGGCAGGATACCGCATATGCGACGGCGCACCGTCAGCAGCGGGCTCGAGGAAGTCCCTTACCCAGGCCATTTGCGCCAGATCCGATAGCGAGAGCAGCGGATCACGCAGGCCGCTCAATTCGGCGCCGACACCGAGCGCGTCGGCGAGAGCGTGCACGTAATCGCGCTCGGCGACGGTGAGCGGATCCGCGCTGCCCGTGCGCAACTCCGGGGCTTCCCCGAAGAACCGCTCGACCTCACCCAGCGGATTCGCGATACGCGATGAACTCGGCGATCGCCCATGCTCCCCGCCCGATATCTGCGGCGGCGCGTGCACCGACGGCTCCTGTGGGCCGCGCCCGGAACCACCGTCGCGCTCCGGGTCCTGGCCGATGTGCAGGTCGTCGGACGGCGCGACCGCGTCCCGATCACCGACGCCCTCGACAACCTGTCCGTCGCGCCACACCGCAGCCCAGGTAACCGCAGTCTCTTCCCTTGTCCCCCGGGCGATTTCGGTGATGGAGACCTCGCGGCCCGCAGCGGTCGTGAACCACTCGCGGCCCTGCGCGGCATCCTCGTGGTAGGTCACCTGCTCACCATCGACGTCGAAACGGTGTGAGCCGTCCGGGTTTCGGCCCTCGTAGGTCACGGTGTACGAATGCGAGCCGATGCCCTGCTCGTCAACTGTGACGCGCTGCTCCAGCACCCACGCACTCGCACCGTCACCCGTTTCGATCAGCCCCCGGGCAACCGTCTTGTCGCCGGCCGAACCCCGCTCGGCGGCGAACCCCTCCAACTGGACGCCACGCAAATGTGGACGCACCTGGCCCCACGACACACCCGAGGCGCTGTTCGGATCCAGCGACGGCACCGACACCACGTCGCCCTGCGCCGAATTCAGCCGGTCCAGCGAATCCGGGACACACCTGTTCACCGGCGCCGCCTCGGGCGGCGAATCACCGTGCACACCAAAGGATTCAGTGGTCCCATCGCCGATGGTCGGCGTCGATGTGTTCCGGTGCGACGGGTCGGGCGGCGTACGCGCCTCGCCGTATCCGGCGTTCGCCTGCATGCCGGGTGTTTCGGAGCTATTGCGATCGCGCCTTTCACCGAGTTCCTCCAGCACGGAGATCTCGGAAGCAACCTGGCGCACCTCGGCTCGCAACTGTTCGTGAACGGCTTCGAGTTGCGCGCGCTCGCGTACCACCAGTGTGTCGTAGTCTCCGTCGCGGAATGCCTCGTAGATGTCCCTGTAGTCAGCTGGGGAGCCGGCGTCGAGCTCGACACCTGTCATCCGTAACCAATCACGGTCCGGGACAGGAACTTCGGTCGCGCCGTAGTTGTCGGGAGCGGAGTCGTGCATGGCGTCGAGGAACTGGTCGAGATTGTGGATCGTCGGCAGGTCTCCGAATACGTCCGCCACTTGTCGCCACGAATCACCGTCTCGCACCGGCATTTCCCGATCGACTACCCGTGGATCCCAGTCCAGCAGTCCGGGCCGGTCGCGGAATTGCCCGGCGAGTGCGTCGACGTCAACGGCTTTGCCCGGATGTTTCAGCTTGTAGTCCGCGAGGGTTCGCTGCGGATCCGACCGCAGCGCGTCCCGATCGAGGTCCAGTTTGCTCAGCCGGTTCTGCACGCTGTTGTAGACGTCGATGTCGTGCATGGTGCCCAGATATTCGGCCAGCGCCTCTACCCTGGCCGAACGCAAGCCGTTCCCGAGCCGCAATCGGGTAATGGCGGAAGCGAGCCGATCGGGCGCCAGGTCCGCGGGCGAGCTCCCCAAATGGGCGGCCAACTCGCGCATGGCCTCGTCGATTTGTGCCGGGGTGAGCTCCATTTCATTCGTTTTCGCCTGCTGCACAGCAGGTTCCGCCGCAGCAGATTCAGCGATCACGCGCCACGGACCGTCACCGGCACGCACTGCGGTCACCTCCAGGTTGCGGCCGTTCACCTCGCCCGAGAAGTGCCGTACCTGCGGCGCCGCCACCTCCGCGACATGAACCTGTCCGGCCCGGTCGGCCCACCCGATGCGATACTCGAGTTCCACTTCGCCGCGCGTCAGTCGTTTCGCGAGTTCGGCATTGCGGGGATCGGCCAGCGCGTCCGCCAGCAGGCGATCGTGATTGTGGCCGCTATCGACAACGACCAGTCGCGACGGATTCGCGAACCGGGCGAGGCCCGGCGAACCCGCCACCGGCTGCCCGCCCTGGGACCGAATCCATTCCTGTGCGGCGTGGTCCTTCATTTCCGCCGCGATATCGCCGAACCTCGTATCGGCCGCGCGGTATGCCTCGGCCCGAGCATCGAATTCCGTGATCAGCCGGGCCGATTCGCGTTCCCCGGCGTACAACTCGTCGATCACCCGCGCATGCGGCTGCTCGGCATGCAGCAGTGCCGGGTCCTCGCCGAGCATGTGCGACCACGCCGCCCGCTCGGCGCTGAGCTGGGTGCGCCGCAACGCGTGCTCGAAGAACTTGCGGCCATTCGGCGTATCGCGATGTGCCAAATCCCACCACGGATGACCCGGCACGCTCCTATTGTTCACCCCGTCCCATCCCAGGAGGCGGGCATTGAGCGGCCCCCGCCCGGCCGCCTCTCGTTCGAAGGTTCCCAGCGGGTCGGACGCGCGGAACTTATTCGGCTCGCTGAATTTGATATGCGCATCCTCGGCGTTGAACCGGTGACCCACATCGACGATCATTTCCGCGATCGCCGCCTGCCGCACCAGCCGGTAGCGCAGCTCGCCGGCGGCCCGCTGGACCGAATCCGGGCTCAGATCCGGCAGTGTCACGCCGATTTCGTCGGCCAGTTCGTACAGGGCCTTGCCGGTCGCCTCCCGGTGATCTGCGGCGTCGCCGAGCTCTATTCCCTTCGCCGACAGCGCATCTCGGGTTGCTGCCGCCGACTCGTGTGAGACTGCGTCCGCTACCGGCGCGACCACATCACGCTCGACCCCGGCACGGCCTTCCAGTGGCGAGCGCACCGGCGCCTCGTCGGCGGCAAACGGGTGCCGGACGTCCTGCTCCAATTCGGCGAGCCGGTCCAGCTGACCGGTGCGCTCGAAGTGCTCACGCATCTCCACCAGCGTTTCGGGGGCCACTTCCGTCACCCAGGGCCGGTAGTCGTGGCCGTGCCGATCCTGCTGCGTCGCCACATCGATCGCGTTCGTCCGGCCGCGGAGGAAATCGAAGAATCGTTGTCGCGCGCGCCACAGGTTCACCACCTCGCGCACCGTGAAGGCGGGGCTGATCGTGGATATGTGCTCGAGATAGTCGCTATGGGTCCATGCACCGAGGCCGTGCAGCGCGGCGGTCTGGCCCTCCGGGACGAGCTGCGACGGCGGATGCTGCGGGTTGACTTCGTGGTCGAGCAGCGCTTCTTTGAGCCATTTCCAAGCGCCCACCGGCTTCGTTTCGGTGTGAGTGGGCCGCGATGTGGGTTCGACGACGACGTCGGGGGCGAGCAGACGTTCGGCGTGCGACACTCGCCAGCCATCGGCCGCGTCGGCCTCCAGCCGTACCGGTAGCCGCTGCCCATCGACCTCGATGTCGTAACGTCGCGACGCGCCGGGACGCGGTGACTCGCCGGGCGCAGTCGATTCCCCGCGCGCCAGCTGCGCGGTATCGGCGAGTTCGGTGACAGCGACCGCCCGGTCCATGGTTTCGGCCCGCAGCCGGGTCATCGTGTCCGCCAGCCGATCCGGCGTCAGGTCGGTGGCCGATAGGTCGAGCAGGCTCGACCACATATCACGGACCTCCTCGATCTGAGCGCGATGCACGGGATCGGTCGCGGCGGCGTGACGCGCGACGACGGCGTCGAGCGCCTCCACCGCACCGGCCCGCAGTAGCGTTCGATATCGCTGGTCAGCAATGGTTTCCGCCAAATGATCGCGCACCGCGCCACGATCGACGTGCAGCTGTTCGATCAGGCGATCGCCGGCCGCTGTCACGTCCATCGGCACCGGTTCGGCACCGGAGGGTCGCGTCTCGCTCCGACCGCCGATCGCCTCGGCAGTGGCGTGCGGCAGTGGGCTCGGCTTCGAATCTCCCGCGAAACCGTGTGCGTGCGCCATCGTCTCGTTCTCGGCCCGCGTCTGCGGATCGCCCTCGAATCGCCAGTACTGCTCCCCGGGGCGGTGTTCGTCCGCATCCAGGTCACGGAAGTGTTCCGGCCGCATTCGCTCCGGCGCGCTGCCATCCTGCGGAGTCTCCAGAAACCCTCGGACCCAAGCTTTTTGCGTTAGATCGGCCAGCTCATGCATCGGATTTTCCAGCCCGCTCAGCGCACCGTCCATGCCGAGGGCATTGTCGAGTGCCTGTATTCGGGCACGTTCGCCGGGTGAGAGCAGATCGGGTTCTGTACCACGGCGCGGGGCGGATTCCTCGAAGTAGCGTGCGACGTCATGGACCGGATCTTCGCCGGGGCGAACGGGTTCGGCACCAACCAGCATCGCACCGTCCAATGGCGCCGCGTCCGGGTGACCAAGGCCGGGAATGACGACACCGTCACGCACGATCACGGCCTCGGTCGCGACCGCATCCGCTCGTCGCGCACCGCCCGCCAGTTCTGCCAGCGACTTGCGCAGGCCGGTCTCGTCACGGAACCACTCCCTGCCTCTTTCGGTTCCGGTGTAGATCGCGCTCTTGCCGTTGACCTTGAAGAGATGGGCACCATCGGTCTTGCCCAGATAGGTGACGGTGTAGGCGTGCGCGCTCGTGCCAAGCTCATTGAGTTGCGCGCGCTTTTCGACCACGAACGCACTGGTTCCCTTGCCTTCGCGCATCAGCTTGTCGACGATCTGGGCATGTCCGGAGGCCGAGGACTTACCGGAGACAAACCCTTCGAAGCGGGCCTCGCCGAAGGCCGTGCGCACTTCGCTGAGGGGCACGCCGGCAAGGCTTTTCGGCGCCGGCACCGGGCCCTCCAGTACCGTAGCCCGCTGATCGGATTCGAGCCAGTGCGCGGCTTCCTGCACACAGTCGCTGACCACACCGGCTTTCGGTGTGAGCGGCTCGGGAGCACCTGAGGGTTCCCGCTCGAGGTCGCGGGGCGCTTCGAGATCGGCACGCTCTTGCTGTTCCGTCCCGATATCACCGCGCTGCTCCTGCACCTCCGAATGCGATGGCAGTGCAGCGTGTTCCTGATTCTTGGTATCGAGACCGCTTGTGTGGTCGGCATTTACGGCATCGGCGAGATTCGCGCGCGGAGCCTCTTCGATGCCGGTCCGCCCCACCGTCGCGCGGGGCTCGCCCGCAAGCCCCGCCCGCGAGGCAACATCCTGGCTCGGCTGAGAATCGGCAGCATGCTCCGCACTCAGCAGATCAGCTCGCGAATTCGGTGCTGCGGCAACGTTTTCTGTATGTCCCGTGCCGTCGGAAACCTGGTTGCCGGGGTCGGTGAACTCCTTTTCCATGGCCTGGAGCTTGGTCAACCGCTCCATCTGGGTCACCGGTTTGCCGTCAACGGTCCTGCCGTTGAACAGTTCCTGGGCACGTTGACGGGTCGCGGCCATGCGCTGCGCCTCTGCCGGGGTCGCGGCCTTGGCTGAATCGGTGGCCGAGATCAGCTCGGCGGCCAGTTTCCCGGCTTCCGATCGCGCGGCCGCCTCGAACACCGCCGGCGGCGGCTTGGCATGGGCACCGTCCATGCCCGGCGAGCTCTCGCTGAGCTTCAGCACCTCGAGCCGCTGCTCCGCACCCGCCTTCGGGCCGTGCAGCGCACCCATTCCCGCGCCCGCCGCAATCAAGCCAGGATGGAACTTCCAGTCGACCCCTTTCCAATCCAGATCGTTCGGATTCAGCAGGTGATCCCCGGCCTGGAAGGCGATTCCCGCTCCGTACATGCCCGCCGAGCCGCCGATCGCGCCGCCCGCCACACCGCTGAGGACCCCTCGGACATTGGGCGACAACAGTGCGCGCCCGAATAGGTTGCGCGCACTCAGATTTCGCACAGCGTCGGAGACGGCGACCTTGGCGAGAGCATTACCGGCGGCCATGCCCACCGGTGCGCCGAGCAGCCCGCCGCCACCCCATTCCAGGCCCGTGCGGACGGTCTGTTTGACGTCGAAGTCCTCGCGGTGACCGGCCAGCACCTGGTAGCCCTGAATACCCGCATCGAGCGCGGCCCCCGTCAGCGCCGCCTTACCGGTGGCCAGGGCAAGCTGTTTGAGCAGCGTCTTGTCCAGGAGTTTCGTCGATGTCTGGATGGTGATCTTCTTGACATAGTTCTCCAGCAGGTTTTTGAGCGATGCCTCGGCGGCCGCGGTGGCCAGTTTGGCGATCGCTTCCTTGCCGACCGCACTGATCATCGCGCGCCCGATTCCCAGCACCACCGGGATGAACGGAGGCCCCCACGGCTCGTCGCCGAGCAGCGAAAAGATCGCGTTGACGGTGATGCCCGCGAAGATCGCGTCCAGAATCTTGGTGAATTCGATCTCGGTGCCACCGCCGCTGGTGTAGTCGCCGAGATCGTTGAACCCTTGCGCCAGCTGGTCGACAGAGTAGGGCGAGTCCGGGTCGAACAGGCCGTCGAACTGAGCCTTGATATCTTTGGCGCCGTCGCCGTCCTCATACCATTTGTAGGTTTCGTCAGTGACCGACTTTAGTTCCTCTTTGAGGTTCATCAGGTCGTCGGCGCAGGTGTGCCAATCAGCGCCGAGATCGAATAGGTCGCCCTGGTGGCCGTCCGGGTAGCCCTGGCCGAAGTTGAGTGCGGACAGAATCCACCCCGGAATCCAATCCCACAGTTCGGTAATTCCGTCGCTCGACATCTACCTGCCCCCTATGTCGCGGCGCGGATTCACCAACCGCCATCGGCGACGTTCGGTCCCGATCCGGAATGCTTACGGCCGAGCCCGACGACATCGGTGAATTCCATAGCGCCGTCCGCCTTGCCCGCCACCTGCGCGCCTTCACGCGCCCCCGGCGGCGCGAGCGAAACCTCCGGCGCGGCCGGAACCAGGTCCGCCAGGTCGGGGATGCCCGGCAGAAATTCCGATAGCTTCGGCAGCCGTGCCTGGTCCTTCTTCAATCCCGCGATCATTTCGCGGGTCCGGCGCCGCATTTGAGCAGCGGCGTCCTGCGCGGCCTTGGTCATCGCGGCGGCGATCTCGGGGTAGGTCAGCTCCTCGATATCAGACGAGAATCGAGTCTGGATCACATCGCCATTGGCGTTCACCACCACGGTGACCCGCTTGCCCGCCGCGGTGGCCGTCGCGGTGAGCTGAGCATGCTCGCGTTGTGCGCGCGCGACGGCCTCGACGCTCGCCTTCAGATCTTCCATCAGATCGGCGAAATGCGCCCTCGTAAGATCATCGACCATCGGATATTCTCCTCACCCGCAGTCCGCAACGCCGCCGTCAGATTCCCTCGAGATCCTCGTAATTGGCGAGTTCGGCACGGTCGAGCTCGTCGGCGCTTTCATTGAGGCCGTCCGAATAGTTTTGCAGCAGGTCGATTTTTCCGTTCAGATTGTCCATGAGATTCTCATGCGAAGGTATGTAGCCCTTATCGCCTTCGAACGTTTTGCCGAAATCGTCGGTGCCCCATTTACCCCAGTGTTCGGTATTCGACGCCACCAGCCGGTCCCGGACCGTCGCGAACTTATCGGCCATGTCATCCAGGTGCCCGGCGGTGGTACGCAGCCCCTTGGATGTCACCTTCATGTTGTCGGACATCTCAAACCTCCTGGTAAACCGTTCGGCTACAGCACAATTCGGTGGTCGTGCGGGTAACTGCCGTCGATAAGACGAAAGCCTGGCGGGCCCTTCGCACTCGATTCGGCCCGCCTGGCACCGAGAACACCGGCAACGCGCTCCGGCCGCGGGGGGGTCGAATCGGCCGCAATCAGTTGGCGCAGTGCGCCATCCAGCTCAACTGCGGCGCCGAGAGCCTTCGCAACGAGCTCGCGGGTCACCACACCTCGCTCGGCGGCGGCCAGCAGCCGGGCCGCTGCGGGCCGCTGCTCGACGCCGTGGTGCTTGGGCAGCAACCCGGCGATCGTCTCGAGTACGGCGTCGGTCGTCCATACCGCGGGCAGCGCGGCACCGCACTCCTGCACACTGGGCGATTCACCGCGATACCAGCGAACGCCATCCCACCAGAAGCAGAACGACAACAGGCCGACGGCGGCGCGTGGGTTCAAAACCGCGTTCGTCACCCAATCCGGCGCGCCCGCATACAGATTCGGCAGATCGATGCCGCCGTTGTAGGCGGCGTTGAGTGCGGGCGCGTTCCAGACGCCACCCGACAACACGGCTCGACCGCCCGGCAGGACATAGAGGGTGGAACCACTGCTGCCGTTCCTCGCGCTTTCGAATGAGCCGGTCGAGGGGACCACACGCGGGCCTCGATCGGAACCGGCCGCGAGATAGGCGGCCGACAATGTCGCCCAGCGTGCCCACAACTGCGGGAACAACGGAAATTCGGCATCAACGTGTCGCGGCCGGATCCCGTGTGCGAGATCGTCGCGGACGGCGGCGGCCGCCCGGCGCGGACGGCGAGATTGCCTGCCGCCGTGACCGATATAGGCCGCGAGCCACACCGGTAGCCGAGCACGGGGATGGGCCGCGATATCCGCGCGATATACCTCGGGCCGGAAAAGTTGGTCGCCTGGAAACGGTTCGTCGCCGTAGTCGTATTCGATCCGCGCGGCATCGACGGACGCGCCACCGGACAGAGTCAACCGGACCACCAGCCGCCACCAGGGGCCGGCACTGGTCCGGGAAACCACCGTGCGATGCTCCCGGACCAATGCCAGCACCGCCGCGGGCACGGTGATTCGAGTCTCCCGGTTCGAATACGTGCACACGACCCGCGCCGAGGTCGCGGTCACCGTCAGCGCGAACTTCGCCTCCAACTGTCGACGACCAGATGGACCCAGCGCGGCGATCCCGGCAACGATGCGATCCTCCAACGCCCCGGCATGTTGCCCGGCCGTTGCCGCCGCGAGTTCGTTCACGCCATCGGCGTATCCGATTTTCCCGACGCTCATCGCATGTTTCCGTTCCGTTGCTTGCGCTTTCGATAGTGACACGCTGTCGCAGATCCCCATCCCGCTCCCAGCATCGAGAAGCTCAAGGGACTGTTAAGAATTCGATCCAGCCTGTTCGGGCTGTTCAGAGCGTACGGATCTTTCCTAAGGGACGGTTAGAAATCGGCCGGAACACTGGCCATGTCTTGTGATGGGCATCACGGTGGTCTGATGTCGGCAGGTGTGGCGGCAGAAGGAGATGTGACATGACTACGACACAGCACGCTGGCGAGCGCAGAGTCATCGCCAACGTGATGCGCGGATCACTCGGCAATCTGATCGAGTGGTACGACTGGTACGTCTACGCGGCGTTCAGCGTGTATTTCGCGAAAACATTCTTCCCGTCCGGTGATTCCACCGCGCAACTGCTGCAGTCCTCGATGGTCTTCGCACTCGGCTTTTTGATGCGGCCGATCGGTGGCTGGCTGCTGGGCCGCTACGCCGACAAGGCGGGCCGCCGTGCCGCCCTTACCCTTTCGGTGACGGTGATGGCCGCGGGTTCGCTGATTATCGCGGTCACCCCCGGCTACCAGACGATCGGACTGGCCGCGCCGCTGATCCTGCTCTTGGCTCGCCTGTTGCAAGGCCTGTCGCTCGGCGCCGAATATGCCACCAGCGCAACGTATCTGTCCGAGGTGGCCTCACCGGGCAAGCGAGGGTTCTACTCCAGCTTCCAATACGTGACACTGGTTGCCGGTCAGCTGGTCGCGCTCGGTGTGCAGATCGTATTGCAGCACTATCTCTCGTCGGAACAGATGAGCGATTGGGGCTGGCGCATTCCGTTCATCATCGGCGCGTTCGGCGCCGTTGCGATCATGTGGCTGCGGCGCAATATGGACGAATCGTCATCCTTCGAGGCCGAGGCGTCGGCGAGCGGGACGCCCGAGGCTCGCGGTTCGCTGCGAGTGTTGTTGCAGTATCCGCGTGAATGCTTGATCGTGTGCGGGCTGACCCTCGGTGGCACCGTCGCGTTCTACACCTACACCACCTATATGCAGAAGTTCATGATCAATACCTCGCATATCCCCAAGGACACGGTGACCTGGATCAATTTCCTTGCGCTACTTGCGTTTGTGGTGATCCAGCCGCTGGCGGGGGCGCTGTCGGACCGGATCGGCCGTCGGAAGCTACTGCTGTTCTTCGGCATCTCGGGCACACTGCTGACCGTGCCGATCATGACGGTGCTCGCGCACACCACCAACCCGGCGGCGGCGTGGGGTCTGATGATGATCGCGCTGGTGATCATCACCGGTTACACCTCGATCAACGCGATCGTGAAGGCCGAACTGTTCCCGACCAAAATCCGGGCCCTCGGCGTCGGCCTGCCGTACGCGCTGACCGTCTCGGTATTCGGCGGCACCGCCGAATCGCTCGGACTTGCACTGAAGAAGGCAGGCCACGAATCGGTGTTCTTCTACTACGTCGCGCTGTGTATCGCCATCTCGCTGGCCATCTACTACTTCATGCGTGAGACGTCGACCAGTTCACGCATCGACACCGAAGCCACCGCCGCCACCAAGACCGGCACCGCGACCGAGGTTCCCGCTATTTGATTCGAGTTCACGGCCTCGAGGAAACCGCTGCGCGCCGAACGTTCGATTTGCGACGATCGGCGCGTGCGGCTTGCTGTGGTCGAAGATGACGAGGGCATGGGCGACGCACTGGAAACAGTGCTCACCATGCGTGGCTACCGCGTCGATCGCAAGCGACGCGGTGCCGAATTACTCAACTCTTATCGCGACTACGACGTGGTGATTCTCGACCTCGGGCTACCGGATATGGACGGCATCGAGGTACTGCGCAGGTTGCGCCGGGTCAGCTCGGTGCCGGTGCTGATCCTGACCGCGCGCGGCGGCGAACGCTCCATCGTGGAGGCGCTACGCAGCGGCGCCGACGACTACCTGGTGAAGCCGCCACGGATCGCCGAGTTGGTGGCGCGGCTGGAAACGGTCACTCGCCGCAGCATGATCCCCACGATTCCACCGCAGGAAGCGGTGGAAACCGGGGATGTTCTGGTCGATCTGGTGGCGCGGCAGGTGGTGGTGGCCGGTGCCGCGATCATGCTGACCCACAAGGAGTTCGAGCTGGTTCGCATACTGGTGGAACGCCCTGGTTCGGCGGTGAGCCGCCAGGTGTTGATGGACCGGATTTGGGGTGACTCGTCCAAGTCGGTATCGCGGGCCCTTGACGTTCACATGGCGGGGTTGCGGTCGAAACTCGACCGCCCGGGATTGATCACCACCATCCGAGGATTGGGCTACCGGTGGGGAATCTGAGCCACGCCGACGCTGCGCCTGCCGATCAGTTCGGCACCGAGCCGTGGCGCTGCTGGAAGCGTTGCTCGAATTCGACGGCGTAGACCGAGGGGGCCACCGATGACGAAGACTGTTCCAGCACACCGTCATCGGCGATGTAGAAGATCGCGCGGCCAATCGAGATCTCACCGGGCTCGGTCGGCACGTACACCATCCAGCCGACGCTGATCCGGTCAGCGCGCAGTTTGTCCAATGGGTAGCCGGTAGTGTCCAGGTCCTGGTCGAGGATGAACTGCCGGACCCTGGCGATCGCCTCGGCCCGCGACAACTGTTGCGGCACCGTCGTGGTTACCCCGGCGAGCATGAGTTGGTACAGGGCACTGTCGATATCGAATTTCCCCTCGTCGCCGAAGACGCCGACCAGAGTTTCACGGGTCGTGACGCCGGCCTCCGCCGCCGACACCAGCGTGGCCACCGACGCGCGCTGCTGCTCGGTCGGGTTCTCGGCAAGCAGACCCGACACCACGTCGACCACCGTCTCGGAGCTCCAGATCCCCGGCACGGCGGCGCTGAGATGCTCGGATTCCGGCGACTCACCTCGATACCAGTTACCCGCCTCCCACCAGTAGCAAAACGACAGGAGCCCATTGGCGGCACGGGGATTCAGCACCGGATTCGCCACCCACTCGGGCGCGCCCGAGTACACCCGCGGCAGCGGCGCGGCCCTGTTATACGCGGCATCCAGTTCGGGTGCGTTCCAGACACCGCCCGAGAGCACGGCCCGGCCGCCGGGCAGCGCGTACAACGTCGATCCGCTGCGCTTGGCACCCTCGAAAAAGTTCAACGCGGGCAAAACCCTTGGGCCCCACTGAGATCCGGCAGCGACGAAGGCAGCCGCGATCACCGCCCAGCGAGCCGACATGATCGGAAAGGCCGGAAAATCCCGCTCCGAGCGCAGACCTCGCACCCCAGCCTCCCGGTCCGCACGCGACTGCTCGGCCGCGATGTGCGCCGGGCGCGACTGCCGATCCCCGTGTCCGACATATGCCGCCAGCCACACCGGCAGCGAACTATGCGGGTAGACCTCCAGATCCGCGAGGTACACCTCCGGCGGGAACAGTTGGTCATCCGGAAACGGCTCGTCGCCGTAGTCGTAATCGACCTCGATCTCACCGGTACTCGCCAACGTGAGCAGCAATCGCCACCACGGACCGTCACCGAGCTGAGCCGAAACATGCCGGTGCTCGCGAACCAACCCGATCACCTCGTCGGTCGGCTGCACGCGTGCCAGACGCTGCTGATCATCGGCGTAGAACACCTGCGCCAGCTCCGCACTCGTTGACATCACGAACACCGCCTCCAGTTGCCGCCACCCCTGCGGCCCCAATGCGGCCAGCGCACGGGCGATCTGGTGGCTGAGCTGCTTGGCCTGCTCAGTGGGGTCGGCCGGTGGGGTCGCTTCCTCCAGCGAGAAGCCGACGTCTGGCGCGTCTTCCTGGTCGTCGAAGGACTTCATGAACTCGGCGAGGAAGGCGGCGTCGGGATCGTCGGCGGCAGGGTCGGATGAGCCGGATTCCTGTGCGGGTGGTACATCGTCGCCCGCCTGACCGGACGACTTCACAGCTCCAGCCCGCTCCTCGGAACCTTGCGCGCCCGAGGCTCCACCGGATTGCTCGTGATCCGAAGCCGACTCGTCATCGGGTACGTCCCCGCCTGATGTGGTCACGTCGCCGCAATCTCCCTCATCTCCCCGCACCGCAACAATCGACCAACACCGCAAGGCCGACGCCACTGCGCCCAAGCTGTACTGCCGCCCCCATCCTGGCACAACAACGCCGCGCACGTCGGGCGTCGATCCCACCAACGACAGGTACTGATCCTTGACACAAGTGTGGGTGCGATAGGTGCGACCGCACCAAGGGACTGAGGTCCCCGAATCGGCCGGGACGCCGCCCCACGCCCGGTCGACGACGTCGAACGCGACTGTTGAATCGTCGTAGGCCGCTGAGTTGCTGACAAGTCTATGATGATTATTCCGATCCCGAGCGCGGTGGGACGCATTCTCATAGCGGGCGAGTCAGCCCGAGCGACAGCCGCATTCGGGCCTCGGTTACTGACCGGGCAAGAATGCAGGAGGTATGTGGGTGGGTGCGGCGGCGCGATCTTGGGACAAGCGCGGAATTCGTGGTTGGCTGAGGAAGACCGGTGCCGTCATCGCAGCAGCTGTGCTGGTGTCGACGATCGGTTCGGCGATTGCTACCGCCGCACCGATCAACGCGCCGGTATTGCGCACGCGGGTAGGCGGTTACGAGGAACTCTTCGTGCCCTCCAGCATGGGGCCGATAAAGGTCCAGGTGCAGTGGGCGGCTCGTGGTGGGAGTTCGGCGCTCTATGTGCTCGACGGTCTTCGCGCACCAAGTGATCACAGTCAGTGGACAACCGATACGGACGCGTTGCGCCAATTCGCGGGCGACAACGTCACATTGGTGTTCCCGGTCGGCGGGCGCTCGAGTTTCTACACCGACTGGTATCGGCCGAGTAGCACCAATCATCAAGCGACCACGTACAAATGGGAAACCTTCCTCACCCAGGAGTTGCCTGCCTTCCTGGAACGGTATGGCGTTTCGCGAACCAACAACGCCATCGCCGGGGCATCCATGGGCGGGAACGCCGCCCTGACACTGGCCGCCTATCACCGCGACCAGTTCAAGTTCGCCGGGTCCTTTTCCGGGTTCGTGAATCCGACGTATCCGCTCTGGAACGAAGCGATGCGCGCCGCTATGCGCGACGAGGGCAATTTCAATGTCGACGACATGTGGGGCCCGGCCGGAGATCCCGCCTGGAGCCGCAATGACGCCACTGTGGAGGCGGAATTGCTGCGCGGGCTGCCGATGTACGTCTCGACGGGAAATGGCGTGCCAGGTCCACTCGATCTGCCGAACGGAATCGGCAACACGGTGAACGCCATGGGTCTGGAGGCGATGACGGTGGTCGCCACCCAAATTTTCCGTGATCGAATCGCGGCGTTGGGGATTGCCGCCCGGGTCGATATCGGCAACGGAACGCACACCTGGCCCTACTGGCAGCAAGCGCTCGCGACGGCGCGTCCGATGATTCTCGATGCGCTCGGCGCACGCTGACGAGATTTATTCAACACCCAAAGGTTTCGGCCTGGCCATTGCTTCTCGAGGGGCTTCGACGAAGAATGACGACGCCGTCCCGCGTGTATCGGCGCTACGGGTGCGGCAGGTAACTGCCCGCCTGCTGATGCGGCGGGTGCTTGCCTGCCGCGATCCATCGACCGGTCGACGGAACAGCGGCGAGCACGAGAGTCACCACACAGAACGCCAGCACAGCGATTCTACCGATATTCGGATCTTGTCCGAAGCCAACGAAACTGCCGGCCACTCCGAGTACCGACGCGATGATCACGAGGACCCGGCCTGCGGTCTTGCGCGCGAAAAGCAATAGTGCGCCAAGGAGATACATCAGCCCCGCAGTCCCCGCCAGCACGGCGAACAAGGCGAACAACACGATGAGCACTCCACTGAGATCGGGGAGATCGCTGGCGACGTGCTCGTCATTGCTGACGTCGGCGACGATAGCTATCGAGATGATGGTTCCGGCGATGGCAAGTACACCGGCAATGGCTGCCAAGACCCCGGCAGCGATGGCAGTGACCCTGCTGGGTGGTGGATTCCCGTTCAGACTTCGCTGAGCGGATTGCGGATAACCGGCCCGGGGGTTGCCCTGTGCGCCATCGTCGTAGCGGTATTGAGAATTCACTGTTGACCTCCCCATTTGATATGCGGGTACATTACCCGGGGTGGCTAGCGGTGAAAATGCCGGTGCGGCGGGTCGGGTCGGCTAGGACATCGCGGATCAACAGGCCGAGATCCATTTCGGGTGGGAGTGAGCGGTAGGTCAATTGGGCGGCGGCGGTGCCCGCGACCGTGATGGTGAAAAGGGTGTAGCGGTGCTCGGCCGGGGTCCACTCGACGGTGACCGGGCCGTCGAGGTCGATGGACCGGTCACCGATGCGTAGGGCAAGCCCAGCGCTGTCTCGGTAGAACACCACCGGGAGTTCGCCCAGGTCACCGTAGATGCCACCTAGCGGTCCGGTGTCGGCTGGGATGGCGCGCAGTGCGCCGGTGGCCGGATCGAAGTTGGCCAGCACCCCGAAGCCGGTGAATGGGCGCACGAAAATGCTATTGCCGCTGCCGTTTTCGGAATGATTGGTACGACGGCCATTGCCTCGGCCGCCATTGCTCGGCGCCGGATTCCCGCCGATAGGCGGGGGCCCCTGTCCCGGCGCGCCCGAGCTTGTCGAATCCGTCGCAGGCCAGCTGGATTGCGGATTGCTGGGCTGCGAATACCCCGACCATCGCGGTCGCTGTGCGTCATGCCTGTCCGGCGACTCGGGATAGCGCGGCGACACCGGCGCTTCAGCAGGCGGCACCGGTGTGTCCGCGCGCGAACCGGCCGACGGGGGCGGGTACTGCGCCGCTGCTCCCGGGTCAGACGGTGACAACGGAACCTCCGGCAGCGCAGGCCGCATCACACCCGGTGCCCACGGGCGCTCCGGTGGCAACGGCACATCAGGCAACCCCGGCGCCCCGGGCAGCGTCGGCGGCACCGATGGCCACGAACCCGACGGCGGAGCCGGAAACTCCGGCAGCACAGGGGCCGCCGGTAACCGTGGAATATCGGGCAAAAATGGGAAATGCGGCAACTCCGGAGGCCTCGGCAGTGTCGGGGGAACCGGCGGCTCCGGCAACTGCGGGTTCGGCGGATGCGGCACCGGTGGATGCGGGATCGGCGGACATGGCGGAGCCGGAGGGTTCGGTGGTGGTGTTGGCGGAACCGGGGGCTCCGGCGGAGTTGCCGGCGGTCTCAGGGGCTGCGGGGGTGTCGGAGGCTGCTGCGGCTGCGGCTGCGGCAGGGGACCATGCGGATCCATGCGGATCGGGTCGGGCAGGTCGAAGTCGTAGTCCCTGGGAATATGTGGGATGTGCGAGCGTAGCGACGGACCAGGCAATTCGGCACGTTGGTGGTCGTCGCCGAGGTTCGTCGGCGTCTCAGGTGGCTCCTGGCCGCCGTCATTATCAGGCCGTGCCGCACCGCCCGGCCGCTGACCTGCGACTCGACCCGAGTTCGCCCCATCTGTACCGGTATTCGTGCCACCGTCATCCGAACGCGGCGGCACCTCAACCGTCGGCTCGTCGGCACCCTCCGGCCTACCCACCAGCTTTGTCGCCATATCATCCGGTGACTCGGGTCGCCGCTGCTCGGCATTCGGGCTCTCGCCATCCGGATGCGAGAGTAGCTTGTCGGCTTCAGCATTCGGGTCTTGTCCGGTGGGCAGTCGACGATTGCTGGATGGCGGGTTCGGGGCATCAGGGCGCGTGCTGGGGTCGCGGCGGGGCGGTAGCGGGCTTTCGCGAACGATGGCCGGTGGGGCGTACTTGACGCCGGCGCGCCATCCGGTCAGGGGTGGCCGGTCGGTGTTCCAGTCGAAGCCGAGTCGGATGGCGTGCTGGTTTGCGTCACGCCAGGTGGCAATCGGGTTGTCGCGCAGGAAGTTCAATTCGGCGAGGGCATCCTGTAGTAGCAGGATGTCTTGCGGGAGCGGGTCCCCCTCGATGAGGCGATGCCAGGCTTCGGCGACATCGGCGACCGCATCGAGCGGGCGCCGCCGAATTACACCGTCGGTGCCGTTCACCAGATGCCGATCCCGCATGAGGTGGTTCTTGATTTGTTCGATCTCCGCGCGGGTGAACCCGGGAACGGCGTTGTCCAGCCGGTCGGCCACCTCGCGCACGAGTTCGGGCCGGTCGAGGTCGACGCGTCCCAGCTCGTCTCGGACATGGTCGGCCAAACGTGCCGCGTCGCCCGGCTTTTCGTCGCGCAGGCCGCCGGTCAGTTCGTCGATGATCCGATCGAGGTCGCCGCCATTGCCGATTCGGCGAGCGATCCGATCGACGAGTTCGGCCGCACGCACCGCGCGGGCCGCGCCGCCCGAAGCCGGATTCGCGGCGAGTTTATCGGCGATGGCGGCGATATCAGCGTCGCCGGCACGATGGTGCTGGTACTGCGTGTCGGCCCACTCCTGCACCCGCGCCCAGTCCGCCCGGTCGTCGGCTTGACGCTGTTTGAACTGGTCGGACAACTCGCCCCGGTCGGGCACCCGATCCTGCGGCGACCATTCGCGCGCCATCGGCTGCACGTCAGTGCGCCGCGCCCGGGACCACGGGTGCCCCTTGAACCTCGGCCGGATTCGTCCCGGATGGTCGCTGTCACCGAACCAGGTGAACCCGGACAGTTTCGCCGACTCCAGGATGAGTCGCATCGTGTTGTAGAAGACACCCGGCATCGGCCCTTCGTAGGTGGGGATGCCGGGATCAGCCGGGGCACCGCCCGGGACACGAGGTAGCAGCGCCTCGTCGAGCGCTCCGGCCGGATGGTCGAAGAACGGATCGACGACCGATGCCTGGAACGGATCGCTGGCCCAACCGCTGACACCCTCCGGCAGATCCCGGGGCTTGAACTCGCCCGGCACCCTCGGACCATTGCGATTGGTCGACCAGTCCGGCCTGGTCGGATCAACCGGGTGCCATTTGCCCGCACCGTCCTGCCACAGCGTCGAATCGATGCGTCGCATGCCGGCGCGTCCGATCGAAGTCCGGTGCTGACGCACCTGCGGCGGATCGATTTCCTTGGTCCGCACCGGTACGTCGCGTTCGGCAACGATCTCATGGAACTCGACCCGCGTCCCCGGCCTCGTGATCGCCTGTGCCACTGCGGAACTGCGCTGTAGTGCATCGGTGAGCGCCGCGTCGTGGCCCGCACGGGGATGTTCCAGCGTCCCCCGTGGCGCCACGACAATGATCACCGAGTTCTCGCCGTCGATGAGACCGACCCGATCGGTGATCCGCCGGGCTCCCGCCCCGTCGATCAGATCGTGACCGGCACCGGCCAATTCGGCCATCCGGTCCTGGATTCGGGCGATCCTGTTTTCCGCCTGGTTGACATGTTCCGCGGCCTCACGCAGCAGCTTCAATTGCCGCCCACGCTCGGGGACCTCATCGGCGCGCACAGTGCGGTTCGCGGCCTTCTCGAGAGTCTCGTCTATTCCGGCGTGGTCGAGCTCGTCGGTGTCCACTCGAAGTCGCCTGGCCAGATCGTCTCGCATTGCCCGCCAAGGCTTTACGGCCAACACCTCGGCGGCGCGTTCACGGCCGAGACGTTCGAGCTCGGCACGCACCGAATCCGACAGTGGTTGATGCGTGCCGACGTTCGCGTCCTCGAGCGCGGCAATGCGCCGATCATGTTCGGCGAGAGCCAGATCCGCTTCATTGAACTGCTCTGCGGCGTCCTGAAGTTTGAAGATCTGTGCTTCACGCTGCGCGCGTTCGGTCGATCCGACCAGTTCCGCTGTTTGTCTCGGTGCTTCGTCGCCGGTACCGGGAACCTCTCTGGTGCCGACGATCTCGCCGCTGAGGCGTTGCAGCGTCGGCTCCAGATTGTCGTGGCTCAGTGCGCGATCCGGATCGCGAACACCGAAGCGCGAGGCTCGATCATCGCGCTTGGCGCGCCAGAATTCCCGCTCCGACACCAGCGCCGCACGCTCACCGACCAGCGCGGCGTGCGCGGCCTCGGGCGTGCCCGACAGTTCGATCGCCGCGATCGCGTCATCGAGCCGCGTCACCTTCGCGTCGGCCTCATTGACGGCTTCGGCCGTTCGTTCGAGTGCGTCGATCTCCGCGTGCCTGCGCCGCATATCCTCGACGCGCATCGTCTGATTACGCAGGTTCTCGAACGTTTCCTCCATGCGACGGCCCGGCGTGAGATCGGTGTCGACATCGACCGGCAGTCGCTCAGCGCGGATCTTGCGTATATCGCGCAACTCTTCCCGCGCCGCAACCGCATCGGCGCGCTCGACCCGCAATCGCTCGAGTTCGGCCCGTGCCTCCGGAGTCAGCGGATCCGCGTCCGGCGCAACCGCCCCATCGTCACGACGTGAATCCTGCTGCGCCGAATCGGATTCCCGCGAGCCGGGTGGCTTCGATACGCTTGGTCCCTCAGACCTACCTGACTCCTCTGGGTTAGCAGTCTGATCGCGTCGACCCGAATCCCCAGCCTCACCTGGCTCCTCCGGACGCGGCGCCGGCGGGTCCTCGGGCGGAGGTTTGCCCCCTCCCGCATCGTTATCCGGTACCGGTTCGGCGGCGGGTTCTTGGCGCGCTTCGCCGTTCGAGCCCGGGCGGTCAGGTGGGGTCGGTGCCGGGCGGGGTGCACCTGAGCCGTTCTCGTCGTCGGGCCAGCCGGGTGGTTGATCGGCATCCAGCCAGCGGCGTAGTTGCTCGAAGCGACGCTGGTTCGCGGCCAACGCTTCCGCGTGCCATTGCTCGATCCGGCGCTGCGACTCGTCGAAACCGGCCTCGGCTCCGCCTCTCGTTTCCTCGAGGTTGCGCAATGGATCATTGTGCGCGGCACCAGAATCCGGATCGACGTCGCGAACCGGTGGTTGGGTCGGTTGTTGCGACTCGTCCAGCGCTCGAAGGGCTGCCTCGTGGGCGCGACGATTCTCCGCCAACGCCGCGGCAACCAGTTCATCGATCCGACGCTTCGCGTTCTCGAAATCCGGTCCGTCGGGCCTCGGATCGGCATTATCCGGCTCCAGGACAAGGTCTTCCAGGCCCGCCCGTCGCGCCGAGTCCGCGAAGAAGTCTTCGTTGAGCTGCCGCAGGGCATCGAGCTGTTCGCGGGTCTGCCGATGGATGACATCCAAGCCGTCCTCGACGGTCTGGCGCACCCCCGCCAACTCCTGCGCCGCCTTGCCACCGCGCATTCGGGCGACCCATTCGTCGAGATCGGCCCGCATTCGCGCGGTCCACTCGTCCTGTTCGGCATCCATACGCCGCTTCCAGTCCGAGCGTGAATCCGTCTCTTCCGGCCGTGATTGTGCCGAATCTCGTTGTGGTGCCACTTCTTCAGGGCTCGAAAAGGTGCCGTCCGCTCCTGGCGCAAGTCCGAGCCGACGCATCTGTTCCTCGTACCACTCTTGATTACGCCGCAGCGCGGCCGCATGCTCTTGACGCATCCGCTGATCGAAAGCATCCGCCTCGGCGTCCAGCCCCGGACGCCCCTGCTCTGGAGCACCCGTCCCGTCCTCCGACTCCGGCCGGGGGAGTTCCACAGTCGCCACATCGTCGCTCTCGGGGCGCGGCGGCCGCAACGGCACAGCCGGATCGTCATCCGGCGAATCAGGCTGCCGGGGTTCAGATTCCGGCTTACGAGGTTGCTTGTGCTCGGAATCTGCTGGTTGTGAGGTCTCAGAATCCGGCTTGCCGCGTTGCTGGGCCTCTGAGTTCACGGAATCTTGGCGCGGCGGCCCGGCGGCGACCGGTGAATCTCGTTGTGGTGGGACCGATTCCGCCCCATATGGCTTGGCAGGCGGTGTCGGCTCACCATTGTCCGTGCCGCCCACCGGGGCAACAAGTTTCGGCGCGTCCGGCCCGGCCAGCAGTACTTCCGGGGTCCCGTAGAGCTCTTTGACGAGGTCGGCGAGAGCTCTGATCTGCGCGGCCCTGGCCCGGATTTCGGCGCGGATGGTGGCAAGTTCAGCGGTCAGCTGGGCGGGAGTGAGTCCCTCGTGGTTCTCGATATTTCCGTCGCGGTAGGCCTCGTAGACCTTACGGAACGTCGTATCGTCGGCGTCGGCGATATCGACACCGACCAGCCGCGACCAGTCGCGCCGCGGGTTCGGTCGCGCCTGGTTGTCGTGCCGGTTGTCGACCTGTAGGTCGCCGCCGGCGCGGCCGGGGTGCTCCGCGATCACCTTCCCCAAGCCGAGTGGGTCGTCGCCGTGCAATGCCTCGGCAACGATCTCGCGCAGTGCGCGCACGGCTTCGACCTCGTGCACGGGTGGTTCACCTGCGGCCCGCGGATCGGCGGAGTGATCACCGTGCGGTACATCAGAATAGGGGTCGATGTCGATAAGCGACTTCGTGTATTCGGCGAGCGCGTCGAGGACTTGCCGCTGTTTGCCTTCGCCTTCCAGATCGGCGATCACCTTCTGTAGTTTCCGCGGGTCGAGGCCGTTGTCGTCCAGTCCGCGACGCACCCGCCCGACGTCATCGATCTTGATCTTCGACGGTTGCAGCGGCTTCGAATCTTCCAAACCGAGACCGACCGCCAACCGATCACGGGCAGCCTTGACCACGGCCGGGTCGACATCACGCAATTGCTTGGCATATTTGGCCAAGTCTTTGAATTGCTGCTCGCGCAATGCTTTTCGCTGCGGCGCATCGGCCAGGGCGTCCGCTAGTCGCTGCGGCGTCACCTCCGAGTCAGGAAGGCCGAGGCGGGCCGCGAGCCGGCTGCGGGCAGCACTGACGTCGTTGAAGGTTTGGATATCGTTCATCGTGCGCGCGAAATCGGCCAATCCCTCGGCCTGACCGGCGCGAACCGCGTTGTCCAGCATCAGGTTCCGGATCGTCGAGAGCACCTTATCCAGGTGCAGCGCCGCCGGACCGAGATTGAGTTCCCGCGCCAGATCGACGATATCCCGGACCACATCGGCACGGGCCCGTGGCGGCGCGCCTTCGCCCCGCGCACCCGCCTCGTCCGGGTGGACGGTGGGCGCTTCGACCGGTGCCTGTACCGGTCGCCACGGGCCCTCCCCCTCGCGAACCATGGTCACCGTCAGGTCCCGGCCATCGATCGTTTCACGATGGTGGTGGACCTCCGGTGTGGCTACCGGGTCCAGATGGATATGGCCGTTTCGGTCCGTCCGCACTTCCCGAAAGTCGATCTCGACGTCGCCGCGTTTGAGCGCGTCGGCCAATGCCGGATCGTCGGCCAGCGCCCTGGCCAGCGCATCAGCTCGATCGAGCGGCCCACCGATGACCAGCAGCCGATCCGGCGTCCCCTCGCCGGCCGGGACCCGAGCGACCTGATCACCATGCGACGCACCGACCGGTTCCTGATTATCGGCCTCGGTACGCAGATGCGGTTCGGCCGCCGCCGCGAATTCGGCGACCCGTGCCACGCGAGCGTCATTCTGAGCCCGCAGTTGCCGCAACGTTGTATCCAGTTTGTGGGGGGTGTTCACGTCGCCGATGCCACGGCCGAACATCTGCGCCCAGGTGGATACCTCGTCACGGAGCTGGTCGCGCCGCAGCGCGTTTTCGAAGAATGCACGCGGACCCTGGTCGCGGCCGAGTTCGCTACCGGACCCGATATCGCCCCATTCGCGCAGCGGATCGGCGCCGTTGCCGACCGGGGTGTAGTTAAGTAGCCCAGGGTCGCCACCAAAGGCGGTGACCAATTCCCGGAGGAACCGGCCCATCGGGTTGTCGTCGAAGATGCTGACCCCGTCGAGGATCGGAACCGGTCGACCTGCCGGATCGGGGTCCCGGGTGGGTCGAGCGTCGGAGTCGTAGTAGTCGTCATCATCATCATCGGTGCGACGGTGGGCATCCGCCCCTTCGACCACTCGGGGTGGCGTCCCATCGCGACCCGATAGCTCCGGCGCTCCGGTGCCCATATCGCGCATGACGTACGGGCGGGTTTGTTCCTCGTCGAGTCGCTTGGCCGCGTCGGCGAGCCCCTCGATCGCGGCTGCCTCGCGCAGGGTGCGGAACTCGTGTTCGTCGAGGGCCTGACGGATCGCCTCCGGGCTTTCGTCGGTCAGTTCGATACCGAGACGGTGCGCGGTTTCCGTCAGTGTCTCACCCTCGGGTGGCGGGCCATCGGGCTCCGGATGCGGTTGTGCCTGTTCGTTTTCGCGCTGCTGGTGTTCGTTTTCCAGCGCCCTGGCCTCGTTTTCGGTGATCAGACCGAAGCGCTGCATGTCATCGAGAATTCGCTCACGCTGCTGTGCGTCGGCGACGCCGAGCGCGTCCTCGAGTACCGCCTTCGCTTCGTCTCGCGGCATTGCCTCGACGTCCAACAGTTCGGTGATCGTCTGGCGCACCAGATCCGGATTGGCGTCCTTCACCCAGAAGCGATATTCTTCGCCTTCGCCGGTGCGTGGAGCCACGAAATCGCCTGCGACGTCCGGAACACGGCCCGAAAGCTTGCCCACAATCGGGAGGTGCTCGCGATTCTTCCAGACCGTCGCACCCTCCTTCAGGATCCTGGCCAGGTTCAGCCCCTCGTCCTTGCCCTCCGGCGCGGGCCGGATCTCGGGCTGATGGGTCGGCACATGCGGTGTCGGCGGTGTATGCGCGGCGGGGTCCAATAGGTCCGGTGCGTGTGTGATCCCTTCGACTGCCGCGTTCTGACCTTCGCGATCCTGCCCCGATCCCGATGGGTACTTGGGGTAATCGCCCACATAGCCACGCACGTACATCTTGTCCCGAACGCGTTCCCACGCCCGCCGCAGCAGCTGGCTACGCTGGGGCGGCTCGGAATCGTCTGGCCGAGTGGGAGTTCCGCGCTCGTCCGGCACGACCTTCCACTGGTTTTCACCCTCGCGCGCGACATGCAGTGGAACCTCTTCACCCGCCACATCGATGACAAGCCGACGCTGCTCGGCCGACATCGATATATCCGTCGGCTCGATCACCGGCAATTCACCGGCCCCCCTGTCGGGGTGCGCATTCGGATCCGAACCTTCGCCAGGACCGTCCGGGGCAGGCGGAGCGGGCGGCTCGGACGGTGGCTCCTTCGAGCCGCCGCCCACCTCGACGGCTGGAGCGTGATGCTCGGGAACTGCGCTGTCGGGTCGCTGGGTCCGCTCAGCATCATCATCGACGCGCCTGCCCTGATTCGTATCAGCACCGTCTTCACCCCGCCCTCGATCCTGCGGGGTGCCGCCGCCGAGATCCCCGGCTCGGCCACGGGTGTCGGCACCGCTGTCGCGGCGCCCGGTTCCTTCCCGCTGGGATCCATCGTCGGTTTGAGCGGCGCGGTCACGGCCGTCGGACTCGTCGGCGCTGCGCGACGGGCGCGAGGTGTCCTGATCGGGGCGCGGCGGCTCGGAGGTTTCGGGGTCTGCGGAATCCCTTCGAACGGTCGTTGTTTCGGCCTGATCGCGGCCGATCGCGGGCTCACCGACTTGCTGCCCATTGGGGCGGTCGATCATCGGAGCATCGGAAGATGCCGGCGAGCGGTCCACGGTGTCATCGTGCGAGCGCACTGTGGGTTCGACTGCACGCGTGTGATTTTCGGCATGGACGCTGCTGTCACCGCGTCGCATTCCGGCCAACTGCGGGTCGCCGGCGCGAGCGCGATCGGCCGACGCGCGCGCGTCCGCGCCATTGTGTCCATCCGGTGTGCCCGCCCGGTTCTCCGGTATTCCGGCTCTCGACTCGCCGGGTCCGGCCTCCGAACCCGCCTGTGGCCGAGCGTGTTCGCCGCGAGCTACCTCGGCGGAGGTTCCGGCGTTGGGACGGACGTCCCCTGGCGTACCAGCACGGGGGCCGGGCTGGGCTCCATTGCGTACTTCGGCACCGGTTTGGGCCGGTCCGGAAGCCGGAGCCGAATTCGATGCCACAGGTGGTGGCGGTGTGTCACCGGGTGCTCGAACACCGTCGGCGCCACCACTCGAGACCGGGCTATGGTCCGCGCCCGTCAGCGTCGTGGCACCGTTGGACACCGGACTCTGATCGCTCCCCGTGGACACCGCGTCGGCACGCGCTTGCGGCGGGCCCGCCTGCGCCGCTACGGTCGTGCGCTCGGACTCCGGCACACGCTCGCCATGACCGGTGCCATCATCATGGTTCTGCGCCGAATTCTGCTGCACTGCCGGCTGGTCGGACCGCGACGCATCCACAGCCTGCCGGCCGTTCGACGACCCATCGCCGGTCCCATCGGCGCCGTCGCCCGCGCGACCGTTCGCCCCGCCATCACCAGCGCCATTCCCGGCCGCGTCACCCGCACGCTCGCCCGTACCCGCGCCGCTGTCACCATGCCCAGCGGCGTCACCCGCACGCCCGCCCGCTGACCCATCATGCCCAGCCGCGTCACCAGCGCGCCCAGCCGCCGATCCATCATCCCCACTGCGCCCGACCCCATCACCGCCGCGCCCATTACTCGAACCATCCTCGCCAGCATGTCCATTCGTCGAATGCTCGCCTGCCCCAGCACCATTCGAATTTCCGCGTGCGTCCGCCCCGTCGCCACCACCATGAGCGGTCGCACCGCTACCACGCACCGACCCGTCGCCCGCACCATGCGGCAGACCTGCCCCGTTGCCATTGACCGAGCTCCCGTCACCGACGCCAGGCGCCACGGCATCGGGACGAAAACCGGTGCGGGCCAAACTGTCCGGGTCGGCGGGACTACCCGAGGGCCGATACCATTCCGGGTGCCGGCTTTGATAGAAGCTGTCTGCCAGACCACGATTGGCCCCCGACATCGCGCCGTTCGTCACGCCGGCCGTGAGCATGCGCGGGTCGAACTCGGTATTCTCGAGCCCTTCAACGGCCTTGTCCCAACCACCACCGTCGGCGTGCCAGGTGTCCCAGAACTGCACGCCGATGCTGGCACCGAATCCACCCATGGCACCCGCCCCGCCCGCCACCGAACCGACGATCATGCCACGCAACCAGGTACTCATCCCCGGAATCTTGTTCTCGAGCACCTTGCCGAGCTTCTCGCCGAGTGGACTGGCAATTCCCGCACCGACGGCCGAACTGATCGCCGTGACCTTGACCTGATTCCAGTCGACCGCCTTACGGTGTCCCGCGGCGACCTGGTACCCCTGGATGCCGAGGTCCTGGACGGTACCGAGGACGGTGTCGATGGCCACATGCCTGACCAGGAATTCAGCCAGCCTGCGTCCGAGAAGCTTGGCGACGATTTCGACGATCTTGTCCATGATCCGCTTGGCGAGAATGCGAATCGCCGCACGGGTAGCGATGGTCGCCACAGCGACTTCCGCCGGTGCGGTCGGCGGAAAGATCCAGGCAATAGTAATCTCGGCAGCCAGCAGCCCCAGCGACGTGATCATCATCAGCTGGCCGTATTCGATCTCGGTGCCGACGCTGTTCGCGGCCTCGGCCATCTTGTCGAGATCCCCGGCAAGGGCCTCGAGGGAATTGGGTCCCGTGATGTACCCGTCGAATTCCTCGACGATCTTGTCGATGCCGTCGCCGCTCTGATACGCGGCCATCGACGCGACCTTCGCGATCCTGATATCGCCGACGATGTCGCGCAGGTCCTCGGCGGCGCCGCTCCAGTCCTTCGACATTCCCCACATGCCGTCGGGATCGCCTGCGGGCCAGTCGGATCCAGCCACCCATTCCAGCCACTTCAGGTAGCCGGGTAGCTCAGCCATCCGTAATCAACCTTGCACTACCAGCTGGAATCGCTGACTCCGCGGTCCCGAGTCCGCTGCCGCGCAACCAATTCGACATCACTGAATTCCATTGCGGAACTGTCGCTCTCCCTGGCGCCGATAGCGCCCCGACGCTCGTCGGCATCGGGTGGCGCGAGCGAAACTGACGGCCGCTCAGGGGTTTCGGCGGTGAAGTCCGGCATGCCTTCGACCAGGTCGGACATCTTGGGCAGTCGTGCCCGTCGATCGTTCAAGGGAACCATCAGGTCCTGCCCCTTACGCGCGACGTCGGTGAATGCCTGCTGCGCGGCGGCCGTCACCGCCTTCGCGATGTCGGAATAGCTGAGCTCATCGACGCCGGGCCCGAACTTGGTTTCGATTATGGCGCCGTCGGCGTTCACCGTGACCGTCACCCGTTTACGCACTGTCGCACTGGCGGTCAGCTGCGCGCGCTGCTGCTGGACTCGGGCGATATCGCGCATCTGTTGCTGGACTTCATCGAGTACCGCGGCCAACTCCGACTTCGCGTGTTCATTAGTCATGCGCCGCGCCGATCTCGGATCATTGGAAGCCGTCGCTGTTCGAGTGGTCCATCTTTCGCAGCAGCTCGGCCGAGGTGGTCTGACCGTTGGAGAAGTTGTCGAAGCTGGCCGCGGCGTTTTTGATGTTGGTGAACAATTTCTCGCGCGACACCTTGTAGCCCTGGTCCCCTTCGAAGAACTGGTCGCCCAGCTTGTCCTCGCCCCACGGCTTCCCGCGCCCGTGCAGCGACCCCTCCAATGTGGACAGCACAGAATTGACGCGATCGCGAACATACCCGGTCTTGTGGGCAGCCTTCTCGAACAGCTCCGCGTCGTGCTTCAGATTGTCCGACATCGCGTTCGCTCCTCGTGTGCTCCTGCGGTCGCCCGCGCCCTTCCTTTAAGACACTGCGATTCGAACGATGACAGCCGATTGCGACTCATCCGTGACCCGAACATGAACGGAAAGTACCGTGGCAGTTACACCGCGTTCAGGGGGTGCTGTCGGCGCGACGGATCACCTTTTCCCCCGCGTTGCGACGTCAGCCGCACATTTATGGCAGACTCGGCGGGCACGATGCGGCCGATCGACGACCGTACGCGGAAGTTGATGCGGAGAGTTGGGGTCGTGATGGATCTGAGCTCGATCGAGCGCCGAGTGGCCGAAGATCGAGGGGCTGCGATCGACAGATCGATCGAAGCCCAGTTGAAACTGGCTACGTCACTGTGCGATCTCGCCAAAGCACTGGTCGCCACGAAGAACGGTTCGGACCAAGACCGAACGGCCGAGGCATTGGCGCCGGCACAGGAGGCCGTCGCGATTCGGCTGCACTGGCTCACCGCCGGGCATGTTTCGGCACAATTCGCGGGCGAGGTGCAAGACGCACTGCGGGTATTCGAGCAGGCCGCACGCCATATCGGCCATCGAGAGCTGGCGGCCAACACCATTCGCAGTGCCTGCCGCGCCTACCGTCAGGTGGCGCACACCCATCCACAGGCCGCGAGTGTGTGCGCCGACGGCCTGTCGAAATGCGGTGTGTGGTTGTGCCGCCTCGACCCGAATACCGCCGTCGCCGCATCCGAGGACGCCGTGCGGATCCGCAGCAGGCTCTTCGCGGCGAATCCGGACCAGTCCGGCAAGTACCTCGCGAGCTTGAGCACGCTGCTGCGCACTCTCATGGTGGGCAGGCAGCGCAAACAGGCCGTCGCGATGTACCGCGAACAGTACGCGGCGCTGACCTCGCCCGAGATGACACAGCGATTGCGTCAGACCCGGATCGAGGAGATCGATCTCACCGCCAAGTCCTATGGCGCGCTCGCGAAGCTGGAATGCGCGACACTCGAGCGGGCCGGTCGGCTGACCCAGCAGCAGATTCTGTACCAAACCGCGGGCGACCTATCCACGATCGAAGAGATCAACTGGAAGCTGGCCCTGGTCGGGATCAAACCGCTGGCCCCGGGCGCCATGCCCGATCCCCCGTCGCGACCGGTAGAAATCGCCACCTCGTTCGGGGCATTGAGCGTGCGCTGCTCGGCGCCGGACGCCCTGGCCCAGATCCGGGACGCCGTGATCGCCGCCTATGCCGCCGACGGCGCCGCCCCCGCCGAAGGTGCCACTCACCTCGGCGATGTCGAAATCATTTGGAGCGCGGCCGATCTCGAACTGAACACGGCCGAACGGCTGGGTGACGACATGGTGCTGTTGGAACAGACCTACCCCGGCTCCGTCATTGTCATGAGCCTGAAGTGGGAAATCGCGCCGGTTGGTAAACATCCACTGGCACTGCACCTTTCGACACGATGGCCGGTAATCAGCGTGGCGGCCACCGAGAACATGTCCTACGAGTTGTGCCGATACGAGGGGGGCAACGCAGTACAGTACGCCGCTCTCGGCCGGCCGGCGGGCCAGGTTCCTCTCGATAAACCCCTGGCACCCTTGAACTTCGCGACCCTCGCCGACTACGGCGCGGACTACGCCTCCGAAACCCAGGTACGCGCCGCATTCGGCAACTCCCCGATGTTCGCCAAACTCACCCACCTACCGGCCAGCGGCATCCGCCAAGCTGCCGATGCCGTCCCCAACACCGACCTGATGTTCTTCCAGAAGGTGAAGCTTAAGGCAGTCGACTAGCTAGACACCGGCCTGTGGACTCGGCCGGATGACGACACGGCAAGATCAATCGATGTGCGAGTTCTATTACAGCGAGTGACCGCGGCCAGAGTGACCGTTGACGACCACGTCGTCGGTCACATCGACCCGGCCGCACACGGTGCGCCGCACGGCCTGGTCGCCCTGGTCGGCGTCACGCATGGCGATACCGAGGCGACCGCGAAAACCCTGGCGGACAAGGCGTGGCGGCTGCGTATCCTCGACGGCGAACGCTCCGCCGCCGACCTGGGCGCGCCTTTTCTGGTGGTCAGCCAGTTCACCCTCTACGCCGACACCACCAAGGGCCGCCGCCCCTCCTGGAACGCCGCCGCGCCGGCTCCAATCGCCGAATCGCTCGTCGACGCCTTCGTCGCGACCCTCCGTAACCTCGGCGCCACCGTGGCCACCGGCCGCTTCGGCGCCCACATGCACGTCGACCTGACCAACGACGGCCCGGTCACCGTGCTACTCGAGGGCTGAGCCCACACCACCTCCGGCCACCTGGCGTGCGGTCCGATCACGCATCGCGATGCATTACCTTCCCGCGTTGGCTGCGATTGCACTATCCCAAAGTCGCTCCGGTTCAGGCGAATCGAGCGCACCGCGACGGCGGCGACCTACCCTCGCGGTCTTCAGTGGGTCACGATCCAGTCCGCGATATCCCTGACAACTTCGGCGTCGACATGCTGTAGCCGTTGATAGTCCGCGGGCAGGGATGGCTCGCTTCCCGGGAAGAACAGATGATCGTCGGCGGCATAGGTCCGTATGGTGACCTCCGGCCGGTCGGCAAGCCCGGACCGCCATCCGGCCAGATCGTCGGCCACCGTCACCTGATAGTCGCGCTCGCCCTGCAGAATCAGCATGGGCTTGTTCAGCTTCGCCGCGGCCGCCACCGGATCGTAGGCACGCAGGTCCAACCAGTACGACGCTGCCATTCCGAACGGCAGATCCTCCGCTGGGGTGCCCGGCGAAAGTTCCTGACTATCAACCAGTTTCGCCTGTTCGATCACGGTCTCGATGGGCGGAAACGCCGCGATGAACTCCGGGGCGACCTCGGCAAGGTGCCGCAGCACCCGCACCAGGCCCCACTGCATCGGATGGGTGTCACCGGCCAGAATGACCATGCCTGCCACCCTCGGCTCAGCCGCTACCACTCGGGGCTGCACCTTTCCACCCAGGCTGTGCCCGACCAGAAAGATCCGCTCGGCATCGACAGCCGGGATCTCGCCGAGCAGCCCGATGCCCGCGAGCGCGTGCGGCACATACTCCTCATGCAGCGTGAATTCGGTTGCCGCCGAGGTCTTCTCGGGGTGGGCGCAGGTAACCTTGTCGAATCGCAGCACCGCGATCCCACGACTGGCCAGACCCCACGCGATATCCCGGTATATCCGATTCGGCCCGACCGTTCCCTCACGATCGAATGGCCCGCCACCGGCAAGCAGCACTACCGCCGGATAGGGCCCGTCACCCCGGGGGACGGTCAACGCACCCTCGACGGCGAGCTCACCGGAACCGACAGTGACCTCCTGCTCGTCGAATGCGGCCGGATTCGCGTAGTCCGGCGTCTGCCACGACTCGGTTCGCTCCATGGTGTCCTCCACAGCTTTCTTATTATTCTCAACTTTGCGAAAGGTATCATAGATGAGAAGATAAGCGATATGGACTCCATGGAACTACTGGCTCACCCGGTACGCCTGCGGATCGTGCATGCCATGTCGGGCGGGCAAACCCTGACAACAGCGCAGCTGTGCGCCCGAATGCCCGATGTCTCGAAGGCCACCGTCTACCGCCATGTCGAATTGCTCGCCACCGGAGGCATTCTCGAAGTCGTCGGCGAACAGCGCGTGCGTGGCGCGGTCGAACGCCGCTATCGGTTGCGCCGCGAACGTGCCGTCATCGACGCCGATCAGGTGGCATCCGCTTCCCCCGAGGATCACCGCGGAATCTTCACCGCAGCGATGGCCACTCTGCTCGCGGAGTTCAACACCTACCTCGACCATAACGGGGCCGACCCCACGAAAGACCTGGTCGGCTATCGCCAGCACGCCATATGGCTCGACCCCGAAGAACTCGCCGGCCTGATTACCGACCTGCGAGCCGCCATCGTGCCTCGAATTAAAAACAAACCGGGACAGGGCCGTTCGCAATACCTACTCAGTCCGATCCTATTCCCCATCGGCGATTCGGACGCGACCGTCGCCCCAAAGCGGGACAACTCGGGCTAACTCGAGACCAATCGGTCCTATGGTGGAGTTATGGGGAATTCGACGGATGAGAGCACCGACCAACGTAACCTCCATGCCCGCCGCGCCGCATCGTTCGGCGGACATGCCGCCGAGTATGCCGACCACCGACCGGACTATCCGGCGGCCGCCATTCAGTGGGCCTTGGAGCCACTCGGGCAGCAGCGCTCGCTGGTTGTCCTCGACCTCGGCGCAGGCACCGGCAAACTCACCGAGGGGCTATTGGCCGCAGGTGCCGAACCGGTGGCCGTTGAACCCGACGCCGAGATGCGCGGCGAACTGATCGCGCGGTATCCCAGCGTGACCACGATCGCGGGCACCGCGGAATCGATTCCACTGCCGGACGCTTCGGTGGACGCGGTGGTCGCCGGGCAAGCGTTCCATTGGTTCGACCCCGAGCGGGCCTTCCCCGAGATTGCCCGCGTGCTGCGCGACGACGGTGTGTTCGCCGGATTCTGGAATACCAACGACAAGTCCGTCGAATGGGTCGCCGGTCTCAACGAGGTCGCCCGATTTCGGGCCGTCGTGCCACCGCAGGCATCCGAAGCGGATCGCTTCCCGAAGCACCCGCTGTTCCCGGAATTCGATATCGCCCGATTCGCCCATTCTCAGCGACGCACCGCCGAATCCCTGACGGCCACAATCGGAACCCATTCACACACCTTGGTGATCCCCGAGCAAGAGCGCGTCGCACTACTCGGCCGCATCCTCGACTACTTGCACAGCAGGCCGGAAACCGCCGAGGGCGAGTTCGACCTGCCCATGGTCACTCTGACCGTGCGCGCGGTCTGCCACCGCTAACCGGCCGCACGCCAAGGCCACTGGGTACCTGCGCAACCACACAGCGGCAAATGCGGTACGGCTCAACGATATTCGAGTAGTTGCCTACTCGGGTGGGTGACCGCAGGTTCGACATACGCTTTCCGCATCGTTGAAAGTTAGTCGAAGCGGAAAGGAAATCCCCTCGCCGCGAAAGGCAAGGTCAGACCAATAGCCGCGGGTGGAAGGAACGACGCCACCGATCCAGCGACGAGCTGGGATAGCGCCGGCGGCACCGGCCGATCGACAGAACGTCGAAACCGGTGTCACAGTGCGTAATTCGCCGTGTGGGCCGAGCCCGCGGCATCGGTGCGATCGGGTCTCGCCGCGTGATGTCGCCGAACCGATCGCCACCACTGTTGTTCGGGCGCAGGCAATGTCGAGACTATTCGGAACGTAGCGTCAGAATCCGAGGGCCGTCCTCGGTGACGGCGACCGTGTGCTCCCAATGTGCGGCGCGGGTGCCGTCCAGCGTCACCACGGTCCAGTCGTCGTCGAGCACCTTGGTCTGAGTCGTGCCCAATGTCAGCATCGGCTCGATCGCGAGTACCGATCCCACCACCAGTCGTGGCCCCTTGCCCGGGTCGCCTTCGTTGGCGAGGAACGGATCCAGGTGCATCTCCCGGCCGATGGCGTGCCCGCCGTAACCGTCGACGATGCCGTAGGCCCGGCCGTGCTCCTCTTCGGCGGCGCGAGTGCCGAGCTCGATGGCGTGCGAAACGTCCGTCAGCCGGTTACCGGGCACCATTGCCTCGATACCTGCTTCCATGGACAGCTTCGTCGCCTCACTCAGCAGCCGATCGGCATCGATGATCGGGCCGACGCCGAACGTCCACGCCGAATCACCGTGCCAGCCTTCAAGAATCGCGCCACAGTCGATGGAAACCAGGTCGCCCTCGGCCAGGATCTCCTTGCCGGTCGGAATCCCGTGCACCACACGGTCGTTCACCGATGAGCAGATCGAACCGGGGAACCCGTGATACCCCTTGAAGGACGGCACCGCGCCCGCGTCGCGGATCACCTGTTCGGCAACCTCATCCAACTCCAATGTCGAAACACCGGGCTTGGCGGCCGCTCGCACCGCGACCAGCGCACGCCCGACGACGGCGCCCGCCGCCGCCATGGCGTCCAGCTCGCCCGCGGAGCGGAACGGCACCACCTTCTTGTTCTTACGTCCGAAGACCAAGGGTTAGTGTCCTAGCGCTTGTAGGGCGCGTACGTTGACCTCGTCGACCTCGCCGACGCCGTCGACGGTGAGGACCAGCCCGTCGTAATGCTCGAGCAGCGGCTCGGTCTCCGAGCGGTACACCCGAAGCCGGTTGCGGATCACGTCTTCGTTGTCATCGGCGCGGCCACGCGACAGCATCCGATCGACCACGGTGTCCTCGGGCACCACGAAGCACAGCACCGAGTCGAGCTTGGTGTCCATGCCCGCGAGGATCTTCTCCAGCGCGTCGGCCTGATCGACCGTGCGGGGGTAGCCGTCGAGCACAAAGCCGTTCACCGCGTCCGGTTCAGCGACCCTGGCCTCGACCATGCGGTTGGTCACATCGCTGGGGACCAGGTTGCCCGCGTCGATGTACTTCTGCGCTTCGCGGCCCAACGGAGTCTGCTGGGAGATGTTGGTGCGGAAGAGGTCCCCGGTGGAGATGTGCGGGACACCGAGCTTTTCGGACATGAGATCGGCTTGGGTGCCTTTGCCGGCACCCGGCGGTCCGAGCAGTACAACTCTCACTTAAGGAACCCTTCGTAATTTCGATTCATCAGCTGGCTTTCGATCTGCTTCACGGTGTCCAGGCCGACGCTCACCATGATCAGCACCGCGGTGCCGCCGAACGGCAGGTTCTGCGCGCCACCGTCGGAACCAATATCGAGGAACAGGTTCGGCAGGACAGCAACAAGACCGAGGTAGATCGAGCCGGGGAGGGTGATACGGCTCAGGACGTAACTGAGATAGTCGGCGGTCGGCTTACCGGGCCGGTAACCCGGAATGAAGCCACCGAACTTCTTCATCTCGTCGGCGCGCTCCTCCGGGTTGAAGGTGATCGCGACATAGAAGTAGGTGAAGAACACGATCAGACCGAAGTAGATCGCGATGTACACCGGGTTGCCCGGGTTCACCAAGTATTTCTGGATGATCTCCTGCCACCAGCTCTGATCGGTCGCCCCGCTCGACGACGTCAGCTGCGCCACCAGGTTCGGCAGGTACAGCAGCGACGACGCGAAGATCACCGGGATAACACCCGCCTGGTTGACCTTCAGTGGCAGATAGGTCGAGGAGCCGCCATACATCTTCCGGCCGACGACGCGCTTGGCGTACTGCACCGGGATTCGGCGTTGGCCCTGTTCGACATAGATCACCGCGGCGATGATCGCCAGCGCGGCCACACACACGAGGCCGAAGATCAGGCCACCGCGGCTGTCGAGAATGCCCTTACCCTGCGACGGGATACGGGCGGCGATACCGGCGAAGATCAGCAACGACATACCGTTGCCGACACCGCGCTCGGTGATCTGCTCGCCGAACCACATCACGAGTGCCGCACCGGCGGTCATCACCAGCACGATGATGATCATGCCGAAGATGCTGGTGTCGGCGAGGATGTCCTTCTGGCAGCCCTGCAACAGCTGACCTCGGGCCGCGAGCGCGACCAGACCGGTGGCCTGCAGGATCGCCAAGGCAACCGACAGATACCTGGTGTACTGCGTCATCTTGTTCTGGCCGGTTTGGCCCTCTTTACGCAGTTCCTCGAACCGCGGGATGACGACGGTCAGCAGCTGGATGATGATGCTGGCGGTGATGTAGGGCATGATGCCGATCGCGAAGACCGACAACTGCAGCAGGGCACCACCGGAGAACAGGTTGATCAGCTGGTAGATGCCTTGGGAGTCACCACCGGAAACCAGGTTGACGCATTCCTGGACGTTCTTGTAATCGACACCGGGGGACGGCAGCGAGGCACCCAAGCGGTACAACGCGATCAACCCCAGCGTGAAGAGGATCTTCCGCCGTAAGTCCGGAGTCCGGAAGGCCGATACGAAGGCGGAAAGCACAGATCCTCCTGGCGAACGACATGGTCATGCCATGGACATTTTCAGCGAAGTCCTGGTCGGAGACGCGTATCCCATGACGGGGCGTGGCAGACAACTATTGAACTCTAACAGTGGCACCAGACGAGTCTTCAGTCGTCCGGTGCCACTGCGATCAGAGTACGTCAGCCCAGCTCGGTGACAGTGCCACCGGCCGCGGTGATCTTTTCCTTGGCGGAACCGGTGACCTTGTCGACGGTCACCTGGACCGCGACACCGATCTCGCCGTCACCGAGGACCTTGACCAGCTGGTTCTTGCGAACCGCGCCGGCGGCCACGAGCTCGGCCTTGCCGATCTCGCCACCCTCGGGGAACAGTTTGGCGATCGCACCGACATTCACGACCTGGTATTCCGTACGGAACGGGTTCGTGAAGCCCTTGAGCTTGGGCAGCCGCATGTGAAGCGGCATCTGCCCACCCTCGAAGGCGGCCGGAACGTTCTTGCGAGCCTTGGTGCCCTTGGTACCGCGGCCCGCGGTCTTGCCCTTGGAGCCTTCACCGCGACCCACCCGGGTCTTCTCGGTCTTGGCGCCGGGAGCCGGACGCAAGTGGTGCAACTTGATGGTCATGTCAGACCTCCTCAACTGTTACGAGGTGGCGCACGACGTTGATCAGGCCACGGTTCTGAGGAGTGTCCTCACGAACCACGGTCTGGCGAATCTTCCGCAGTCCCAGTGTGCGCATGCTCGCGCGCTGGTTCTCCTTGGCGCCGATGACGGACTTGATCTGGGTCACCTTGAGCTGGGCCTTTTCAAGATCAGCCATTTACCTGGCACCTCCCGCTGCCTGAGCGCGTGCGCGCAGCATGCCCGCGGGGGCAACGTCCTCGAGGGCCAGACCGCGACGGGCCGCGACCTCTTCGGGACGCTGCAGCATCTTGAGTGCCGCAACCGTCGCGTGCACGACGTTGATGGCGTTGTCGCTACCGAGCGACTTCGCCAGAATGTCATGAATGCCAGCGCATTCGAGCACGGCACGAGCCGCACCACCGGCGATCACACCGGTACCCGGCGAGGCCGGACGCAGCATGACGACACCGGCCGCCGCTTCGCCCTGCACCGGGTGGGTGATGGTCGAGCCGATCATGGGAACGCGGAAGAAGCTCTTGCGAGCCTCCTCGACACCCTTCTGGATGGCCGCGGGAACTTCCTTGGCCTTGCCGTAGCCGACGCCGACCAGACCGTTGCCATCACCGACGATCACGAGGGCGGTGAAGCTGAAGCGACGACCACCCTTCACGACCTTGGAGACACGGTTGATCGCGACGACACGCTCGAGCTGGTTCTTCTCGGCCGCGTTGTCGCGACGGTCACCGCCGCCACGACGGTCGCGGCCACCGCCACGGTTGTCGCGGTTGTCGCCGCCACCGGCGGCACCATTCTGCTGTCCGGCGGGTCCGTTGCCGCCGTCACGCCGTTGACGTCCCGGCATCAGACGTTCCTTCCGTTGATGAAATCGAATCGCGAGCTGAGTTGAATGCTCGCTCCGCAAGCTCCGCTCATTAGAACTTCAACCCACCTTCGCGAGCGGCATCGGCCAGCGCCGCGATGCGGCCGTGGTAGTCGTGACCACCACGGTCGAACACTACGGCCTCGATACCGGCAGCCTTGGCACGCTCGGCCAGCAAGGCGCCGACCTTCTTGCCCTTGGCCGACTTGTCGCCTTCGGTGGCACGCACATCGGCCTCGATGGACGACGCGGCGGCAATGGTCTTGCCGATCGAGTCGTCGATGAGCTGCGCGTGCAGGTGACGCGAGGAGCGGTTGACCACCAGACGCGGACGCTCGGTGGTGCCGACAACCTTCTTGCGCAGACGGAAGTGCCGGCGGGTCTTGGACAGCCGACGCGTGGTCGACACATCCTTGCCGCGCGGAATGCGCTTGGCCTTCTGGTTTTCGGTTTGCGCCATGATCACTTACCCGTCTTTCCGACCTTGCGGCGAACGACCTCGCCGGCGTAGCGGATGCCCTTGCCCTTGTACGGGTCAGGCTTGCGCAGTCCGTGGATCACAGCGGAGATCTGGCCGACCTTCTGCTTGTCAATTCCGGACACGGAGAACTTGGTGGGCGATTCCACCGCGAAGGTGATGCCCTCCGGGGCGTCGATCGGCACCGAGTGGCTGTAGCCGAGCGCGAACTCGAGGTTCGAGCCCTTGGCCTGGACGCGGTAACCGACGCCGAAGATTTCCATCTTCGTCTCGTAGCCCTTGGTTACACCCTCGACCATGTTCGAGACCAGGGTGCGGGTCAGGCCGTGCAGCGCGCGGCTGCGGCGCTCGTCATCCGGGCGAGCGACCTCGAGCTGGCCGTCTTCGCCCTTGACGATGGTGATCGGCTCGGCGACCGTGTGCGACAGGGTGCCCTTGGGACCCTTCACCGACACGCTCTGACCATCGAGGGTCACCTCGACGCCGGCCGGAATTGCGATGGGCTTCTTGCCAATACGCGACATTGTCCTACCTCCGCTTACCAGACGTAGGCGAGGACTTCCCCGCCTACACCTTGCTTGGCCGCCTGGCGATCGGTGAGCAGGCCGGTCGACGTGGAGATAATCGCCACGCCGAGGCCACCCAGGACCTTGGGCAGGTTGGTGGACTTCGCGTACACACGCAGACCCGGCTTCGAGACGCGACGCAGGCCCTGCAGGCTGCGCTCACGGCTGGGGCCGTACTTCAGGTCGACAACGAGGCTCTGGCCGACGGCCGCTTCCTCGGTGCGGTAATCGGCGATGTAGCCCTCGCGCTTGAGGATCTCGGCAATGTTCGCCTTGAGCTTCGAGTGCGGAGCCTTCACCTGATCGTGGTACGCCGAGTTGGCGTTGCGCAGACGTGTCAAGAAGTCCGCGATCGGATCAGTCATGGTCATGGTTAGACCTCGACACCTTTCTCGCTGCGGTTCCCATACACCACCGACACAGTCGTACCGGTCGTGGGCCTACAGCAATGGGGCTGGTCCGGCCGACATTTGCCGACCGGATGAGTTCTCTTACGAGTTCTCGGTGCCCAGGCAGTCCACCGCCCGACGCAGTCACTGAATCAGGCGCATACGGACACAGAGGTGCCCAGGCAACCGGTCTAGTGTAGACGGGCGCCTGACCTCGGCAAAATCCGGGCGAAATGAGCCGCTGCCACTCGAGATCGTTGCTGCCGTCCGAAACGTATGCCACCGTACACATATGTCGTTGAAGCGGACGATGGTCTACGCCGACGCCGACGACCTCGCGACGATCAAAGAGGCCGCGGCCCGCAGGCTCCGCTGGGCTCGGTGCCACCGGAACAGAAATCGTCATCGCGGACACCTCCGGACTGCTCGCGGCTTTCGATACCTCCTCCGCTGACAGCGATGGCGCCTTCTACACTCTCGAAGCCGCCGGTCTGGTCGCGCTGTCTCCGTTGATCCTGGCCGAGTTCGACCAGGTCGGCCGACGTGCACTCGGACAGGCACACGCGATCTCGATGATCGAAGACATCACCGCTCGAGCCGATCTCGGACTGTTCGAAATCACCACGCTGACTACCGACACTCTCGATCAGGCCAACGCTGTACGGACGCTCTATCCCGCCCTGCGCCTCGACCTCGCTGACGCCGTTTGTGTCGCACTCGCCGCCAAGTATGAAACCAACACCGTGCTCACCCTCGATCGTCGAGACTTCCGAGCCCTCACGCCGCTGACATCACACAAGGCATTCCGACTGCTGCCGAACGACCTATGACCTACATCGAACCGAACCCTCGAGGTAGGCACTGTGGTCGAGACCAGGTTTGGACCATGCCGCGTCCGCCCATCGGACAGCCCGATCTCCCCGAGTACATGGCCAAGAAGGAGAATCACTCTCGAAGGCGAGCGTAATGCTTGCTCTGCGGCCTGAATCAGCCAACGACCAGGTGGAGCGTCTCGGCCAGCACTCGTGCTCCAGCGTCGATCTCATGATCGGTAGGAGTCGAGAATGATTCGTCCTTGTTCGGACGCCTCAACTCCAATTCTCCACCCCACCCACCGAATTCGAGCCCGAAGTGCGGATTAATATTCCCGGTATACTTTACCTGCACTCGATCTTTATCGACTGAAACTACCCTATCGAACTTATCCAGCACCTTCTCCGATGGATCAATTTTCGACAGTTTGAGCTCACCATATCGATTATTGCCATTTTCGAACCAGCAAGACACACTATCGTCGAATTGATCATCGACCGCAGACATATGCGGTTTGATCGTTATCTCACTCTGCTCGCCCCACACCCCCCGAACCAGGTTGAGAGCGCGCTTGCACAGCTCGTTCTCCGACCGGACCGCCGCTCCGCTCCCTCCACCTCCCGACCCATCCTCGCCACACGCAGAAAGCATAAAAACAGAAAAGACAGAGACCCCAGCAACAACCACCCGACCACGGACAGCCCCCCGCTTCGAAATCACTTGGCAAGCTCCCAATTTGTCGGATCCTCAAACCCATTGGCAACCGAATTCGGCCAATGATCCTTTCCATCAATCTTCGGGAAACCGTTGGGATGGCTGATGATATTCTTCAGCTCATTCGCAGAGATTTGCTGCTCCGCCATCAGACGAGTGTATTCGGTGATTGTCTGCTCGACGAAGAGCACAGCCTCACCGCACAAGTCGATCGTATCGGAGATACCCCACGGAGCTTCGACAACGGTTGCGACCTTGGTCAAAGCAGTCGCCAGTTTAGCCAGTAACTGCGCAAGGCGGTCCGCTAAGGATTTATAGAAATCCAAGCCTCCACGAGCAAGAGAAAGGAGCTGTTCATGCACTTTTTCGCACATATCATTTGAGGTAGAGAGTGCTGTTGTCTGATTGGTCCGCGATACCGCATAGCGCTGTTGCGCCTTCCCTGACCAATGGCCATCCAGACTCAATTCGGTTCGCCCCTGCTCATTGTTGACATCGCGCACCTTGCTGGCCACTGTCTGCCAGTTCGCAGCATATTGAATGAACAGGAATGGCGCCGCGATTCCTTCCGCAGCTTCCTCGATCTTCTCGAGGAGCTTCTTGAGCTTCTCTTGGGCCGCATCCCTGTCGCTCGTATACGTCATATAGAGAGCGAGGCTCAGCACCTTCAGCCTATCGAATTTGTCGTTGAGCTCCTTGGGCTGCTTCTTCCATTCGTCCTGCTGCTTCTTGAAGTTCTCAACCGCCTCATCGAGATCCTTCGTCGGAAAATCCGCCATTAGATACTGAACCCCATATCACCTTGAGCTTGCCTGATACCCGCCGCTTGTTCGGTATCTTGCTGCTCAAATGTTCGCGCCACTTTATATAGGGCGCCACCGATGTCGCTGGCCGACTGGCTACCTTCGTTGAGACGATCCTGAATATATACTGCCGTCTCAGTGTATTTGCCCCAAGGGATCTGGAAAATACCGAACTGTAGACGCGAGAACTTCAACTCGTCTATCGACTGCGCAGTTCCGGACAGTCCGGTTTTGACAACACCATCCCACGATCTGGCAACATTTTCGAGGAGCTGCAGTTCAACTTTGAGGTCATCGGTCATCAGTTATCATTCTCCATTAGTTGATATCCATGCCTGACGAGACGAGACATCAACTCCGCGTCGGACTCTCGATCGAGGTACTCATCTCTTGATAGAGTCGGCTTCATAGATCGAATCGACTCCACGCAGCCGAGGATGTCCTGCGTAATCGCGAACGGCTCGGCATTGACGGCCCAGGCCGGGTCTATCGTGATCGACTTCAATCCGGAGCCGCTGGCGGTAACCGTCATGGTCGGCTCGTCGAAATCATTCAGCCACGGACTGTTGGCCGCATACTCTCCCTCGCCGAGTAAACGTCCGAAACATTCGTTGTACTCATCATAACTTCGGGTACGCAGCAGGGTCGGAGTTATTTCCCGCAACGACGGGACGCTCGACACAGGACGCTCGCCGATCTCTGCGAAATGCAGCGCCATCTCGTAGACCGAAAATCGAAAGGCAGCCATTATCGATTCACCGTACTGCGACGCGGAATATTCGCTCTTCCAGTGCCGACCGAAGGTGATCTCGGTTGGCAGCAGATCCGGACCTAGGAGCATTTTCACATACGGAGCCTTCCGAGGCACCTCAAATACGGCTCCAGCCCGGATATTGTCGGAATTCCGATAGTCGCCGTTGAAATCCGGCTCATCGCTATATGGATAGTGTCCGCGCATCAGCGCACCTTTTCACATTTCAGTCGGGCTTCTCGGCCACAACAAACTGAATCCTCTAGCAATACCCCGCCCCTTCCGACTGAATTCCGCATAGCGTTCACCGCTACTTACCCTCCGCAGCCTCCGAAAGCCATCCTCTAGCACTGGCCTTCGACGTTAGCTGGGCGAAACCCTACCGTTTTGGCCGTCCCGTCGGCAAGAGGTAAACATCCTCGCCGCCGCGAATTCAGTGAGGGGTCATCGAATACCCCGGACGTGCCGTCTGAAGTCCGATCATCACCTCCTGCCCGAGGCGACCGATCAGTGCTCCCGCGACATGTCCGGCTGCCTGTATCCGGCCGCGATCAATGCTTGGTGTGCTGCGGATAGCAGTAAGGGCACGGTCTCCGGGGAGACCGTGCCCTTATTGCTTGTTTTACTCAGGTGTGCGCGCTCACTTGGAGCGCGGGGTCACCAGGAGCTCTTGTGAACGCCCGGCAGTTCGCCGCGGTGCGCCATCTCGCGAAGGCAGACACGGCACAGGCCGAACTTGCGGTAGACCGCGTGCGGGCGACCGCACCGCTGGCAGCGGGTGTAGGCGCGGACAGCGAACTTCGGCTTGGCGTTGGCCTTGTTGACCAGTGCTTTCTTGGCCATATGCTCAGTTCTCCTTGAACGGGAAGCCGAGGTGCTTGAGCAGCGCGCGGCCTTCTTCGTTGTTGGTCGCAGTGGTCACAACGGTGATGTCCATACCGCGCGGGCGGTCAATGGAGTCCACGTCGATCTCGTGGAACATCGACTGCTCGCTCAGGCCGAACGTGTAGTTGCCGTTGCCGTCGAACTGCTTGGGCGACAGGCCACGGAAGTCGCGGATACGGGGCAGCGCGATGGAGACCAGGCGATCCAGGAACTCCCACATGCGATCGCCACGCAGCGTGACCTTCGCACCGATGGGCATACCCTCACGCAGCTTGAACTGCGCGATCGACTTGGTCGCCTTGCGGATCTCCGGCTTCTGGCCGGTGATCAGCTCCAGGTCCTTGACGGCGCCGTTGATCAGCTTGGCGTCACGGGCGGCGTCACCGACACCCATGTTGACGACAACCTTGACCACACCCGGGATCTGCATCACGTTGGCGTAGTCGAACTCGCCGTTCAGCGCGTCCTTGATCTCGGCGCGGTAGCGCGCCTTCAGGCGCGGCTGGGTCTTTTCAGAGGTGGTCATGTCAGATGTCCTTCCCGTTCTTACGGGAGATCCGGACCCGCTTGCCGCTCTCCTCGTCGGTGCGGTAACCGACACGGGTCGGCTTGCCATCGGAGTCGACGACCATCACGTTCGAGGCCTGGATCGGGGCTTCCTGAGTCACGATGCCGCCAGAGGAGGCGCCGCGCTGGTTGGTGGAGTTCGCGACGTGCTTCTTGATCCGGTTCACGCCCTCGACCAGGACCTTACCGGTCGCCGGGTAGGCCTGGATGACCTTGCCCTTCGCGCCCTTGTCCTTACCCGAGATGACGAGCACGGTGTCGCCCTTGTGCACCTTCATGTCAGAGCACCTCCGGGGCCAGCGAAACGATCTTCATGAACTTCTTCTCGCGCAGCTCACGGCCGACCGGGCCGAAGATGCGGGTGCCACGCGGGTCGTTGTCCGGCTTGATGAGCACGGCGGCGTTCTCATCGAACTTGATGTAGGAACCGTCCGGACGGCGGCGCTCCTTGGTGGTGCGCACGATGACGGCCTTGACGACCTCACCCCGCTTGACGTTGCCGCCGGGGATGGCATCTTTCACAGTGGCGACAATGATGTCGCCGATACCGGCATAGCGACGGGACGAGCCACCGAGAACGCGGATGCAGAGGATTTCCTTCGCACCCGTGTTGTCGGCGACACGCAGTCGCGACTCCTGCTGAATCACTTCAGCCTCCTTGACCTGGATGTATACGCACGCCGGATTGCCGACCCGACGGGCATGGTCCTATTGCCACCCGAACGCGCGCCTGCCAGCGATTTCCTGGATCACGAGGACCCAACCACTGGGGGTTCGCGGCCGAATCGCGGGCATAGCTCCCGCTGGCAACCGGTCTAGTGTAGGCGAATGCGCAGGTCGGCCCAAATCCAGGGTGATACCGCACCCGATGACCTCTCAGCGCTGGGTACCCGCGCCGAGCGAATCCGCGCCGATGCCCCGCCGCGCCGGTAGCCTCGCTCGCAGTTGCTGTTGGTACACGTGCGGCGTCGCCGCATCGGGGAGAGGATTCACGTGGCATCTTCCGGTCGTCCGGTCCAGCTTGGCCGTCGCACCTTCCTGATCGCGCTCGGGGTGGTTCCGGCCGCCGCGACGCTGATGTCCTGCTCACGCGAGGACACGGCGCAGCTCACCGGGGTCGATCTGGGTGGTGCCGATAATGCGATCCGGCCGCAGGACGATCTGTATCGGCATGTCAACGGCACCTGGCTGCGCGACTACCAACTGCCACCGGACAAGGCGGCCGTCGGTGCGATCAGTGAGGCCAACGACCGAACCCAGCAACAGCTGCGCGAAATCATCGAGGGCATCAAGGATCCGGAGGCGGGTTCGGAGGCGCAGCAGATTCGTGACCTCTATGACGCCAGGCTCGATCTCGACACGATCGAACGCCTCGGTATGACACCGCTGGCCGACCTCTACGCCAAGATCGACGGCGCGGCGACCAAAGCGGATCTGGCCAAGGTGATGGCCGAGCTGCCGATTTCGGGCGTGATCGGCATCGGTATCGGCATCGATCGCAAGGACTCCACCAAATACATCCCGACGATCAGCCAGTCCGGTCTCGGTTTGGGCGAGCAGTACTACCGCAAGCCCGAGTACTCGACGCAGCTGGCCGGTTATCAGACCTACATCGAAAAGATGTCCGCTGGTGCGGGTTTCGCCGATCCGCCCGGGATCGCGAAGCGGGTGGTCGATCTAGAGACCAAGCTCGCGGCCGGGCACTGGGACAGCGTGCGCAACCGGAATACCGACGCCACCTACAACCTGATGAGCTGGTCCGAATTGACCGCGCTCGGACCGCAATTCGATTGGGATCCGTGGATGGCGGGCAATACCGACCGGCCCCGCCAGCTATTCGATCAGCTGGTTGTTTCCCAGCCGTCGTTCGTGACCGCGGCGGCGAAACTGTGGGCCGAGGTCGATATCGCGGTGTGGCGTGAATACCTGCGAACCAGCGTGACCGCGAACTTCGCCCGGTTCCTCCCCAAGGTCATCGCCGATGCTCGTTTCGATTTTGTCGGCAGGGTGCTCAACGGCATCGACGAACGCCCGGAGATGTGGAAGTCGGCAGTGGGTGTCGTGGATGAGAATCTCAGCGACCAGCTCGGCAAACTGTATGTCGACAAACACTTTCCGCCGCATGCCAAGGATCGCGCCGAGGAAATGGTCGCCGATCTGATGGCCGCGTACAAGACCAACTTCACCGATTCCACCTGGATGTCGCAGCCGACCCGGGAAGCCTCGATCGTCAAGCTCGACAAGATCGAGGCCAGGATCGGTTATCCGGACTCCTGGGACGACTACTCCGATTTGAAGATCACCCAGGGCGAGCTCGTCGAATCACTCCTCGCTGTCAACACTTTCCAATCGAAGAAGGCATTCAATCGATTGGGCACTCCGGTGGACAAGTCCGAATGGGGTATGTCGCCACAGACGGTGAACGCCTACTACGCCCCAACCAGTAACCAAATCACGTTCCCCGCCGCATATTTGCAGCCGCCGTTCTTCGACAAGGACGCCACGACCGCGGTCAATTACGGCGGTGTCGGGGCGACCATCGGGCACGAGATCGGGCACGGCTTCGATGATCAGGGCTCTAAATACGACGCGGACGGTAATCGCCGCGACTGGTGGACCCCCGAGGATATGGCCGCGTTCGAAGCCAAGACACAGCGGCTCATCGATCAGTACAACGTCCTTGTCCCCGAAGGTCTCGATCCCAAATACCATGTCGACGGCGCGCTCACCGTCGGCGAGAACCTGGCCGACCTGCGCGGACTCCAGATCGCGCTGGAGGCGTACCGCATCGCGGCACAGCGCGAGGGCATCGAACCGGACTACCAGCAGATGTTCCTGTCCTGGGCACGCGGCTGGCGGGACAAGCAGACCGAGGAAGCCACCATTCAGGGGCTACAGGACGTCCACTCCCCCAACGAGTTCCGCTGCAACCAGGTGGTCCGCAACCTCGCCGAGTTCTACAACACCTTCGGCGTCAAGGAGGGCGACAAGCTGTTCATGCCGCAGGATCAACGCGTCAGTTTCTAACCGTCCTTGCCGGCGAGTAGGCCGTCGACCAATGCTCGCAGGCCATATTCATAGATGTCGGCCGAGGTGAGTTCGCCCCAGCGCGGGCCGAGGGCCGCTAAGCGGGGCAGGGTTTCGGGGTCCAGGTCGGCGAAGACCGACGCACGGTAGGTGGGTCGGTCTTCGGCGGCGCGGCGGGCCGATTTGGCGTGCGAAATGAGACTGCCCGCGGTGTAGTGCCAGATCGCACGGTAGGCATGGACGGCCGTTTCGGGGGCCAGGCCGGCACGCATGGCGGCATCGATGACGGATTCGCTCACCCAGAGGGCCGCGACGCCGAACAGATCGTCCGCCACGAGCACGTCGACGATCCAGGAGCGAGCGGCGAGCACATCATGCATTGCCTTGGCGGCGACCAAGATTCGCTCGCGGGGATCCTCCGGCAGATCGGGCCAGACGACACGGTCGGCGTAGTCGTTCAGCAGCAGCCGTAGTAGGTCCTCCTTGTCGCGCACATGGTGGTAGAGCGCCATCGGCGTGCAGCCGAGTTCGGTGGCCAGGCGGCGCATCGTCAGCTTTTCCACGCCGTCGGCGTCGATGACCGAATGGGCCGCGGCGAGGATCTCCGGGAGCGAGATTCGCGGGGGCCTTCCGGTGCGGTTGCGCTGCGTCGACGGGTTCGGCATGACGTCCATCATCACCCATCTCCGAAGCAGGGTGTGGACACGGGACATCGATTGCGTTAGTTTTTATACATGTATAAGAACTGGCGCGAGCGGCCTGCCCTCGCCTTGACGGCGGTGGCCGTGGCGCAATTCATGGTTGCGCTCGATATGGCGGTGGTGAACGTCGCGCTACCCGCCATCCGCGCGGAGTTGGGATTCCAGCCGCTGGATCTGGCGTGGGTGGTACACATCTACGCGTTGACCTTCGGCGGGTTCCTCCTACTCGGAGGCAAGGCTTGCGACCTATTCGGGCGGCGCCGACTGTTCGCCGCGGGGCTGGTCGTATTCGGAATCGCTTCGATAGCAGGCGGTTTCGCGCAGGAACCCTGGCAACTCGTCGCCGCACGCGCCCTACAGGGCTTGGCGGCGGCGGCCGTGGCACCCGCCGCGCTTTCCACGTTGACCACCACCTTTACCGAGGGGCCAGCGCGGGTGCGCGCACTCGGGGTGTGGAGCGCGGTGAATGCCGCCGGTGGAGCAATGGGCGTGCTGGTCGGCGGGCTTTTGACCGAGTACGCGACCTGGCGGTGGGTAATGCTGATCAATATTCCGATCGTGGCGATCGCACTCGGCGCGGTGCTGGTCGGCGTCGCGGCGGATGAGCGAGGTCGCAACGGCGAACGGCTGGACATGGTCGGCGCGGTGCTCGCGACCAGCGGCGTCGGCCTGCTGGTGGTCGGCGTCGTGCGCACAGATCGTCACGGCTGGGCTTCGGGAATCACCTGCACCACGCTGGCCGCCGGTTTGGTCCTGCTGGCCTGCTTCGCCGTCGTGGAGGCACGGTTTGCCAGAACTCCGCTCGTTCGCCTCGGACTCTTGCGCAGCCGCTGGGTAACGGGCGCGAACATATTCGTATTCTTCGCCGCCGCAGGACAATTCGCCGCTTTCTACCTGATGTCGCTATACATGCAGCAGGTGCTCGGCATGAGCGCGGGGGCGACCGGGGCGGCGTTTGTACCGTTCTCGCTGGCCGTCATCGTCGGCACCATCGTCGCCACCCGCCTCGGGGCACGCCGTTCCCCCAAGACGCCCCTGGTCGGCGGCGGTTTACTCACGGCTGCGGGCATCGGCTGGTTCGCGCTGATCAGCCCCGACGGAAGTTTCCTAGCCGACGTGCTCGGCCCCTCGCTGGTCGGCGGCTTCGGCCTCGGTCTATGCCTGGCTCCAGTCGCCGCAGCCGCGACGATGGGCGTCAGCGGCCCGGAGGCAGGGATGGCGTCAGGCGTCTTCAACAGCGCCAGGCAACTCGGCGGCAGCGTCGGCGTGGCCGCGCTCGCCACAATTGCCGCGGGCCGCACCGGCACTCGAATCGACCCGATCGGGCTCAATGACGGTTACGCACTCGGTCTCGGCATTGCCGCGCTGCTGTTCGCCACCGCGGCGCTGGTCGCGGCCTCAATTCTGCCGTCGGCTCGCAGCAGATCTACAAGCGCACCGAAAGTGTCTCGCCACGAAGAACTTTCGGCCGCACGCCCCTAACGCACCACATCGAATACCCACCCCGAGAAAGGACTCTCAATGCCCCTGACACTGATCGATATGTTCGCCACCGGCCTGCACTTCTTGCCCGATGGCGAGGTACGACCGGGCGAGCGCCGGATGGCCACCGACCTCGGCGGCTGGCAACTCGCCACCTTCCACGTCGAAACCGACGCCGATGTCCATTCCGATGAATGGGAAGTCCACCCCGCAGCCGAAGAAGCCGTCTGCTGCCTCTCCGGCGCGCTGCGCCTCTACCTGCGACCCGAACATCCCGACGACCCGGAAACCATGGTGCGTCTGACCTCCGGCACCAGCGTCGTCATCCCCCGGGGACGCTGGCACCGCATCGAACTCGACCAGCCCTCCGACATCATGTCGGTGGGGTTGCGACGCGACACCAGACGGGAACCCGCAAACCTGGCTTAGGGCAGCGGGATTGTCTGCACCTGATCAGCCATCACGCCGCCATGGGATCAACACGCTTGCTTTGCCAGAAATCGACGTTGGATCGGTTGCAGGTGCTTGCAGGCCAAGGGCTCACGCTTGCCACCATTCGAAGAACCTTGTTGCCGGTATCGGACGGTGACTAGGTATGGTGTGAGCCCGAGAGGTCCGCTCAGGTGAGTCGCAGACCTTCATGTTGAAAGTTACTCGAGGACATCATGATAAAGCTCTTCTCCGCTGCTTTGCTGACCGCGGCGGTGGCCGCCACCCTGCAGGTCCTGCCCGCCGCGCCCGCACACGCGAAGTCCCTCACCTGCGCCAAAGCCATCGAGCTGATCAACGCCGCGATCTATAACAGCGGCGACACCCTGGACGATGCCACCCAGCAAGCTTTGTCCGACAGGCTGTCGGGCCTGGCCGCCCTGGCCGTTGGCGAAGAAAAGGATGCTATCAACGGCTACGCCAACGCCTTGGTCGATGACAACATCACCGACCTGGACCCCGCCACGAACGAACTCAACCGCGTCTGCGCCTGAACCGTCAGGGATTACGAAAGCACTCACGCGATCCGGACGCCGATACGCTCAACCCACCACGCCGACCGGCGCTGGTCACCATTACCCACGCCCGGGGCACGACCACTGTCGAGGGCACGCCGAAAAGGGTTGTCACACTGGGTAATCAGTGGATGGACACGGCACTGGCGCTCGGGGTGACGCCGGTCGGCTATGTGGACAATGTCGCCGCGGCGTCGAAGACGAATCCGCCATGGGAACCGGACTCGCTGAGTTCCGCCAAGGCGCTGAACACCACCGGCAATATTGCCGAACAGGTGGCGGCGTTAGAGCCGGATCTGATTCTGCTGGATGGATTTCTGGCGGATCAGAAGACCTATGACGAGCTTCCCGAACTCGCCCCACGCTGCCCGCGCTGAGCAAAGAGGCCGTCGGGACCTGGCAGAACCAGGTGATCCGAACGACGGTTCCAGCAAGATCTTCACCCAGCTCGGCATCGGCATCCCGAAGAACCTCACCGAGCAGCCCGCCAACCAGGGCAGGCTGGCGCTGTCTCCGGAACGTGTCGACGAACTCTCCGCCGATCTACTGTTGGCCGGCTACTCCCCGGCATGGACGAAAAGTACCGCCAGCTACCCGGTTACAACGATCTGCCCGCGGTCAAAAAGGGCGCGGTCGCTTTCTTGACCGTCGAGGAAAACAGCGCTGGTTTTCACGTCGATGTGCAGGTAGCGGTCCAGCCGGTGCTGGATCTCGTTGCACAGGTCCGTGCCCCACAGCGCGAGCCCGGCGACGAGGCTCACCACCGCTGGCGAATCACGAACCCGCATGTAGCCTGGTGCATGACCAAGCACCGCCGCCGAGTACTCACCATCGACACGCAGCGGCATCTCTGGAGTAACTACCACCGACACAGGGATGGCTGCCAGGAAATCTTGCGCCTCCGACAACTCGGATCGACGGTAGGGCTGACGCTGATATTCGAGCCAGGCGCGGGGCGCTGGGTCTCCGACGGCGGTATGTCCGCCGCCGGTGATATCTCATTGGGCGATCGCCTAATGAACCTGAACAAACCACGCGTGGTTCGCGCGTTCGTCGACGCCGCCGATGCCGCAGGGTGGATGGCCGCAGCACGCACGGTGGGCCGTCGCGACGGTTGGGCTCTATTCGACGACGCGTATGCCGACGTGTCGCGCGGTGGCTAATCGTCACGCCCGGCCTCCTCAACGGCACAGCACGAAACCGTCGGACCATTGAACGAAGGGTGCGCTGTCCAATGGGGCCGCTGCGCGCTTCGCCGGAGTTTCGCCGTGGAACAGGTCGAGAAACGCTTCGATAGAACCGGCGAATGCTGTTTGCCGAGAACTTATTTCGGACACCAAACCAAACCCTCGCACCCGAGGCGGGGAGGTCGGCCGGATCCAACAGGGCGGCGCAGCAGTCCTAACGCATGACATCCCATAGATCGAGATGCTGCCAAGTGATTCAAGAGCAGCCGCAGCAGCGCCTCTCAGGAATGTGTTGAGGTAGCGTTCCTCGACGGAGGGCATGTAGGCATCCGAGGCTCCAAAACCACACTGGCCCAGCGCTCGTCTTCACGTCCAGCAAGTGGGACGCCTTCACAACACACGTGAACGATAGCGAGTTCGACCGCTCGCAGCCCTGCGTGACCACCGAAACCCCTGGCGCGCTGGGCATTTCGCCATTTCAGCGTCAAGACATCGTGGATGCGAGGACTGTGCGGGACCGATTCCCGACTTTGGATCGGCGTACAGATCACTGGTCACTCGACACCACGCAGGCGCCGAACACCTCGCGCATCCGCACAGAACTGATCTCACCCCACACCCACTGTTCAAATGTGAAAAGCCGCAGATCAGAATACATTTGATAGTGCGCAGGCCAGCCATTCCCGCTAGCATTAGAACATGCGTTCGAGCAGTGAGGCGGGTCAGCAGCGGGTCACCGACCCGCTGCTGACCGCTGTGACGAGCCTGCTCGAAGAGCCGCTTACCAGCCTCTCCGACGACGCGGTTACCGATCTGCTGCGCGATGTCGAACGCAGCACTCGCATGCTGACCGCGCTGACCAACCGGCTGACAGTCGAGGTGATCGAACGCCACATCCCGGCCCGGGTCGGCGCACATGGACCGAAGGGGTTCCTGACCGAAACCCTTCGCCTGTCCGGTCAGGAAGCAACCCGGCGGATCGCCGCCGCACATTCCCTCGGCATGTGGCACGACATGTCCGGCGAAACCCACCAGCCACAGCACCCCCGAACGGCCGCCGCGCTAGTTGCGGGCGATATTTCCGCCGACCACGCCGCCCGAATCGCAGCGGTATTGAAACGAGTCCCCGGCTCCACCTCGGATCCGGATTTCGAAGCGGCCGAACAAGTTCTCGCCGAACATGCCCGCACCGGTTCCCCCGACGACATCCCAAAAGTGGGCGACGCGATACTCGCCTATCTGGACCCCGACGGAAAACTCACCGACGACGGAGACCGTCAACGGATGCGCGCGGTCACCATCGGACGCCAACGCGCTGACGGTATGTCCCCCATTCATGGTGAAATCACCCCCACCCTGCGCGCACTACTGGATCCGGTACTGGCGAAACTGGCGCGACCAGGGATGAATAATCCCGATGACCCCGAAAGCCCCTCCGGGAACTGCGAATACATCGACCGTGACGCGATGGTCGCCGCTGCCGCTCGCGACTACCGGACCGTAGCGCAGCGCAATCACGACGGCCTGATAGCGCTGCTGCAACTCGAGATACCGGCCCAGCGACTCGGGGCACATCGCGGAATACCGGTTTCGACCATCCTGACCATGAGCGTCGCCGACGTAGAACGCGCGGCGGGTGTCGCAACCACCGCTACCGGCGGCACCATCCCCGTCGCCGAAGCGTTGAAGCTCGCCGAGCGTGCACAACCATTCCTTATGGTGTTCGACCACCGAGGCGTGCCACTACATTTCGGTCGCACCAAACGGTTAGCCAGTGCCGGACAACGACTGGCGTTGATCGCGTCCATCCGCGGTTGCACCCGGCCAGGCTGTGATGCCCCGGCCAGCCTTTGCGCCACCCATCACGTCACCGGATGGAACACCGGCGGGCTCACCGATATCGGCAATGAGACCTTGGCTTGCGATCACTGCCACGCCCTCATCCACGATGGCCCCGGCGGCTGGAAAACCCTTGTCCTCGAATCAGATTCAACCCACCCGGGCCGCACCGCCTGGATAGCCCCACCCCACATCGACCCCACCCGAACACCACGCGTCAACCACCGCCACCACCCCGGCGAACTCCTCGCCAAAGCCCTCACCCACATACACGACCGCGATGAACTCCACCAACGGCCGCGAAAACACCCGCCGTCCGACAGCAACGCAGCCTGACACGGCCGCGCAGTCAACCATGGCTTATGCCATTGCCCGGGGAGCGGGTTTCACACGGCGAAGGCAGCCTCTAACGCGGCCGCGGATGCCCGATAGGCCGCGACCGGGTCGTCACCAAGATGGTTCACGCCACGCTCCGGCGCGGGGGTGCCGCCGAGCAGAGCCACGAACACCAGATTCATCACCACCAGGTGATTCACCACGTCCCGCACGTCCCATTCGGTGCACGGCGTCGGCGCCTTCCATTGCTCCGAACGAATTTCGGCGATCAGCTCACCCACGGCCGTGTTCGCACGCGCGAGGTCCTCGACATAACTGTCGGTCACGCCGCCGAGAATACGGTCCCGCCCGCCGAGTCGCCCACGAGTTTCAACCCATTTCGGCCACATGAACGGTGGTGCGGCCGGACCTATCAGGCGGGGCTGGTCGACGGCGCGATCAGCGGGCAGCGACCAGTTCGTCGGCCTCGGCGAGTTCGGCCTCTTGTTCCTCGATGGTCTTATCGCCGGCGAAGTAGGAGGCGATGGCCGCCAGCAACATCATTACGGCCGCGGAGACAAAGACTACGACCAGGCCGGTGTGGAAGGGGCCGGTGAGGAGGTGGGGGAAGAATTCTTGGCCGGTGAGGGTATCGGCGTTGACACCCGGTTTGGCCAATTCCCCGGTGGGACCGAGCAATTCCTGGATGGGGTTGAAGCCGAGGAAGGCGGCGAACATGCTGGCGACCGGCGGCATGTTGGCGATGTCGGCGGCGGCGCCCGGGGACACGCCCTGGGCGCGCAGGCCGGAATCCAATGCCGACGGGAGGCTGGCGGCGAGGCCGACGACCATGAGGGAGAAGAAGATTCCCATGGACAGAGCGTTGCCGCCGTTGAATAGCGTGCCACGCATACCGGAGGCCGCGCCGCGCTGGGCGGCGGGCACGCTGGACATGATGGCGGCGGTGTTCGGCGAGATGAACAGGCCACAGCCGATGCCGTTGACCAGGATTATCACCGCGAAGGCCAGGTAGTTGAAGTCGACGGGGATGACGAGCAGCAGCAGGAACGTCACGGCGGCCACAATCGCACCACCGGTGGTGAACGGGCGCGAACCGTAGCGGTCCGACAGCCAGCCCGAAACCGGTCCGGCGGCAAGGAATCCCACGGTAAGCGGCAGCAGGTAGATACCTGCCCACAGTGGCGTCGATTCGAAGCTGTAGCCGTGCAGGGGAAGCCAGATGCCCTGCAACCAGATGATCAGCATGAACTGCATGCCGCCGCGACCGATCGAGACCATCAGGTTGGCGAAGTTCCCGAGGCCGAAGGCGCGGTTGCGGAACAGCGCGAGGTGGAACATCGGCTCGGCGACCTTGGATTCGACGAAGCAGAAGACGCCGAGCCCGCCGAGCCCGCCGATGACCGCCGCCAGCACCCACGGATTCGTCCAGCCGGTGGGATGTCCACCGTAGGGCTGGATGCCGTAAGTGATGCCGGTGAGCAGCGCGGTGAGCCCGACCGCGAAGGTGATTGTGCCCGCCCAGTCGACCTTGCCGTGGGTACGTTCCCCTACCTCGTGCAGCGAGCGGTAGGACCAGATGGCGCCGATGATGCCGAGCGGCACGCTCACCCAGAACACCGCGCGCCAATCCCATTCCGACAGCACACCACCGATGAGCAGGCCGAGGAAGGAGCCGGCGACGGCGGCGACCATATTGATGCCGAGCGCGGTACCGCGCTGTTTGGCCGGGAACGCGTCGGTGAGGATAGCGGTCGAGTTGGCCATCAGCATCGCGCCGCCGACGCCTTGGAACACGCGCCAGATAATGATCCACATCGCGCCCGCACCGCCGCTGAACGGATCGAAGGACAGCGCGACGGCGGTGAACGCGAATACCGCGAAGCCGAGGTTGTAGATCTTGACCCGGCCGTAGATGTCACCGAGACGCCCGAACATCACCACAAGCACGGCGGTGACGAGCAGGTACCCCATCAGCATCCAGAGCAGATAGCCGACGTTGCCGGCGGCCAACGGGTTCAGTCCGACACCACGGAAGATCGCGGGCAGCGAGATGAGCACGATCGATGCGTTGATCGCGCTCAACAGGACACCGATGGTCGTGTTCGTCAGGACGATCCACTTGTAATGCGGATGCTCTCGGTCGTATCGCATTCGTCGGCGAATGGTCTGGACGTCGGCCAGGTCGAGATCATCATTTTGAATTGTCACAACGGCCCCTAACAAAATGGTTACCCCAGCGAACTATATAATTAGCTGATGTAACGATCAAGTTGAGAAGCTATATGTCCAGTTCGTCCGATTACCGGTTTGCCCTGGTAGATCAACTTTCGGCCGCCGCGCGGTAGCCACGAACCGCTAGGGCGCCGAAGGCAAGAGATAGCCCGACAGACCAGGCGAGGGTTTGCAAAAGCGGGGTCGCTACGGGGCCGCCGAGAGTGAACGCGCGCATGGCCTCGATGGCGCAACTCATCGGCTGAACCCGGACCAGCGGCTGGAGCCAGCCGGGGTAGTTCTCGACCGGGACGAAACCGGAGTTGAAGAACATCCCCAGTAGCACGAGCGCCGAGAACAGCTGGACGACCTTGTTTCCCGCCTTGGTCACGCCGACGGTGATCACCATCGTGGCGAAGCCAGGAATCAACAGCACCGGAATGGCGAGCACACCGAGTGCACCCCACCATCCCTGTTGAAAACGCAGTCCCAGCGCGACTCCCAGCGCGACCACGACGACCGTGGCGATGAGGGTACGCCCGCATTCGGCGAGCAACCTGCCGATCAGGGCGGACGCGCGATGCACCGGCAGCACCCAAAACCGGCGCAGCAGACCACTTTCCCGCTCCGCGTACAGCGAAAGGCCAGTGCCCATCGCACCGTACATGGCACCGGTCACCGCGATCATCGGAACGAAACCGTAGATGGCGTCCACACCGGTGGACGCGCTGAGGAACTTGTTCAACACCAGTTGATACATCAGCAGCAGCAGTACCGGCAGGACCAGTGTCGAGGTTAATACCTCCTGCTCGCGCGGCCAGCGCCGCAGCAGTCTGCCCGTTTCCACAAGGCTCTGGTCGATCAGCGTCCTCATGCCCGCCGCCTTTCCACCCACACCGACACCACGGTGAACGCCACGATCAAACCGAAGGCCCAGGCCGCCGCGACGCCGAGCACCGAAGTGAACCGGCCTTCGGCGAGATCACGCAGGGCCGCGGCCGCCTGCGATACCGGCTGATTGCGCACGAATGGCTGGATCCAGCCCGGAAAGCCCTCCGCTGGAACGAAACCCGTCGACATCATGATCAACAGCAATTGCGGCGCCAACAGTGCCGACGCGCCGATCTCCGGCTTGCCCGTGGCAACACCGAGGGTATCCGCGCCGACAACCAATGCGACACCGAAAGCGAGCGCGAGCACCAGGAAGACGAGAGCGGTTGCCGCACTGTGGAATCGGAAGCCGAAGATCGAGCCGATGACCAGCGCACCCGCCAAACCGACGACTGCGCGCACTGAATTCGCCGACATTCGAGCCGCGAGCGGAACCCACGGCCGCACCGGCATCGAGCGCATACGAGTTCCCATACCGCTGAAGGTGTCGCGCGCGGCACGATCACCGGCCGACATCGCGGTGAAGAACATTCCCTGCAGCACTATTACCGGCACCAAATACTGTGCGTAGCCGCCATCGACTGCTTCCATCGATTTGCGCAGCGGCACATAGAAGCACAGGAAGAAGATCATCGGCGCCAGGAAACCGAAGGCGAGATCGCCCTCGCGGACGGCGCCGCGAATGGTCCGCCCGCTCAACGCACTCCATTGCATGCCGGCAGGAATCGTGGCGGCAGAGGCTGTTTCGATACTCAAGCGTTCGCCTCACTCGCTGCCGGGACGCGCTGCGGAGTTGTCAGCTCGATGAACACCTCATCGAGCGAGGGGCGACGCAATGCGATATCGATGAGTTCGATTCGGGCATCGGTGATTCGGCGCAGCGCCTCGGCCAACGTGGCCGCACCGTCCGGGGCAGGCAGCGAGACCCGGTCCGCGGATTCGGCGACGGTGATGGCGCCGAGGCCGTGCAATGCGGTGACGACAGCGGCCACATCGGCCGCGTCGACCGGAACCACCTCGCAGAAGCTCGATCCGGAACGGGCCTTCAGTTCGTCGGCGGTGCCCTCGGCGATCACGGTGCCCTTGTCGATGACAATGATGTTGTCGCTCAACGCATCCGCCTCCTCGAGGTACTGCGTGGTGAGCAGAATCGTGACACCCTGCTCCTTGAGGAGGCGCACCAGCGACCACACGCCCTGCCTACTCACCGGGTCCAGGCCGGTGGTCGGCTCATCGAGGAACACCACTTTCGGCCGGCGCACCAGACCACAGGCGATATCGATACGTCTGCGCATACCACCGGAGTAGCCGCCGACGCGTCGGTCGGCCGCTGCGGTCAGGTCGAACTGTTCGAGCAGCTCCACGGCGCGGGCCCGCGCCCGTTTAGGGCGCAAACCCATCAACCGGCCGAAAAGCACCAGGTTCTCGCGACCGGTCAGCACCTCGTCCAACGCCGCGTACTGCCCGGTCAGCATGATGGACGCACGGACTGCCGCGGCCTCGCGGACGACATCATGGCCGGCCACCATGGCGCGTCCGGCATCCGGCTTGGTGAGCGTCGACAGGATCGAGACGGTGGTGGTCTTGCCCGCGCCATTCGGGCCGAGCACGCCGAGGACGCTGCCCGCGGGGGCGGAGAAGGACAGGCCGCGGACCGCGTGCACGTCACCGAATGACTTGCGCACGTCCTCGACCACGATTGCGGCGGTGCTGGTACTCACAGTGTCGCGTACCTTTCCGTTCATCGGGCTGCCTCGATTTCGACTCGGTTGTCCTGGAGTGTGTGCGCTACGGCCGCGACGGCGCGTTGCCAAATGGCCGCGCAGCGGTCGATCGCGGATGCGTCGAACAGTGCGTCGCTCCAGCGGAACAGGGTGGCCAGCTGTGGGCCGTCCCGGCCCGGATATACCGCGACTACCAGGTCTAATGCGTAACGCAACGGCATCTCCGGTTCGGGTGCGATGGGAAGACACCTGTGCAAAGCGAGATCCGTGATTGGCGACCACGCCGCATTCGACGAGCTAGCGAGGTCCATACGGCCCAGGTAGTCGAGCATGATCTGGGGATCCGGGGCGGTCGCGAATTCCGGGTTGGCGCCGCCGTAGCGGAGGATGCCGTAGTCGAGACCCTTGTTCGGCACACTATCCAATTGCACGGCAATGGATTTCATGATGGATGCGACGGCGTACGGATCGGATTCGGCGCGGGTGATGTCGATCGGCGAGCCCGCGCCGACCCGGACCGGATATACGGTGGTGAACCAGCCGACAGTGCGCGACGTGTCGACCGCGCCGACGGTCGCGTCTTCCCGGCCGTGGCCCTCCAGCGCTACGAGTGCGCCGTCCGAAGGATCCTGATCGCGTTCGGCGCGCCAGGTCGCGAGGGTGATAGCCAGGGCGGTGAGCAGGAATTCGCGCATGCCGCGATCGGGTCCGAGCCCGGTGAGAACGCGCCGGGTTATCTCCGCGGTGGTGAACGACGGGGTCAGCCGGTACGAGGACCAGGTGTCGACCGACGGGTCCGGGCGGCGCAGGCCGAGTTCGGGATCGGAGCCAGAGAGCTGCTCCGACCAGAAGTCGCGCTGGGCGAGCACTTCCGGTTCGTCGCGGCGTTCATTCAGCAGTTCCGACCATTGCCGGTAGCCGGTGAGTTCGGGGGTGAGCATGGGCTGTTCGTTGTCGAGCTGCTGCCAGGCATCGGCCAGATCCGCCAGAATGATGTGCCAGGAGACCGGGTCCACCGCGAGATGGTGAATCGACAGCAGCAGCACGTCCGCCTTATCGGGTCTCCGGAAGCGCACAGCCTGAATCATGATGCCCGCGAACGGGTCTATGCGATCGATAGCAGCTCGCGAGCACTCCTCGAGAAGTTTCTCGAAATCACCTGTGCTGGCGTCGATTTCACGATAGATGTCGAACGCGCGAACACTTCCGGGCGCTCGCGTCTCCAATCGGGGTTCACTCGCGGTCGCCGTGACGCGGGCTCGCAGCATGTCGTGTGCGTCCAGCAATGCCTGTAGTACCGACTCGAGCCGGGACCGATCCGAATCCGCGGGCAGCGAGACCAGCGTGGAGAGTGCGAGTCTGCGAAATCCGCCGTGCTCGTACATCCAGGACATGATCGGTGTCGGTAATACCTCGCCGGGTTGAGCTGTCACCGAAGCACCCGAATCCAACTGCGCCGCACGATCTTCGATCGCGGCAGCCAAATCACGGACCGTCGGATCAGCCATCACCATGGCCGGACTCACCGAAAGACCGGCCCGGCGTACCGCATTCACCAACGAGATCGCGACGATGCTGTCCATGCCGAGCGCGATGAAGTCATCATCGATTCCGGGAGATGTGCCGCCGAGCGCGTCAGCCAGTGCGACGCACAAAGTCCGCTCGGTTTCGGTGCGCGGCGGGGTGCGTTCGGCCGAACCAGCGCTCTGCAACGTCGCGAGGCCGAGGGAAGTGAGCGCCCGCACGTCGAGCTTGCCGTTCGGGGTGACCGGTAGCTCCGGCACCGAAATGATCCGCGCCGGAACCATATACGCGGGTAGGCAGGCGGTGAGAGCAGATCGCAACGCTGCGACACCGAGTATTGCCGTGTCGGTGGGCGGCTCGGTCTCGCGCCCAGTGCCAGCGATGTGACCGCCCGACAAGCCACTCTCCGGCTCTGCGGCGTCGACCGGCAACACCACAGAATCAGCGCCGATTGTTGCGGTGTCGGCACGGGCAGCCAGCACCGCGAAGGCGACCAGGGTTGGCCCGCTGGGGCGCTGTAGGACGACTACCGCACCGGCGCGGACCTGCGGTAGTCGCAGCAACGCTGTTTCGATATCGCCGATTTCGATTCGATAGCCGCGAATCTTCACCTGGTCGTCGGCGCGGCCGAGGTAGGCCAGGTCACCCTCCGGCAGCTGCCGGACCAGGTCACCGGTGCGATACATGCGCGCGCCAGGGCGGAACGGATCGGCGACGAAGCGGTCGGCGGTCGCCGCTGGTCTGCCGATGTAACCGCGTGCGAGCTGTGCCCCGGACAGGTACAACTCGCCGACAACGCCGCGTGGCACCGGTCGCAGCATGGTGTCGAAGACATAGGCCGCCATGCGATCCACCGGTCCGCCGATGGTCGGGTTGGCGCTGCCCGGCTCATCGCGGCCGGTATTCACGGTCGCGACCACCGCTTCGACCGTCGTTTCGGTCGGGCCGTAGCAGTTGTAAACGGCGGTACCGGGCAGAGCGCGCAATGCCTTCCACATCGGTGCGCCGATGGCCTCGCCGCCGAGAGCGAGCACGGTCAAACGTTCACCGTCCACCAGTCCGGCGGCCGAGAGCTGGGTGAACATCGATGGCGACGTGTCGATCATGTCGATCTCGTGGCGCACGATCCCCGCGACCAAACCCTGCGCGTCCCGCATCTCGGACTCATCGAACAGGTGCACCGCATGTCCGTCGAGCAGCCCGATCATGGGCTGCCAGGACGCGTCGAAACTCAACGACCACGCGTGCGCGATGCGCAACGAGCGACCGAGCCGAGCAACCGCCGGGCAGTACACCCGGTCGCGATGGTCGGCGAAATAGCTGGCCAAGGCAGCATGAGTCCCCATGACACCCTTGGGTTCTCCGGTCGAGCCGGAAGTGAAAATGAGATATGCGAACGACTGCGCGGGCACGGGACGTGGCGTCGAAATGGCTCGCTCGGCGATCCGTCGCGCGACAACAGGATCATCGAGCACCAACAGTGTCCGTTGGTCCGCCCCGTCCAAGAGCGGCAAACACGCGCCGACCGTCACCATAAGACGCGCGCCGGCCTGGCGCAGCATGGATTCGACGCGCGCAGCCGGCGCCGACACGTCGATGGGCACATACGCACCACCCGCTTCCAGCACTGCCAGAATCGCGATGATCGACCGGACCGATCGCGGCAGCACCAGCGCCACAACGCTTTCCGGCCCGACGCCATGTTCGGCAAGCTCACCGGCAAGCCGACCGACCTCGCAGCGCAGCTCACGATAGGTATACCACTGGTCGCCGGAGCTCAGCGCGACCGAATCGGGGGTGAGCTCGGCTTGACGCGAGAACAGCTCGGGCACGGTGTCGGCCGCAATGCTATTCGAATCTGACGCAGTGTCGGCGCGAGCGTCCGAGGCGGAATCTGCAATCGACGACGTATGGCTGACAGCCACACTGTCTACAGCCGACACGACGGTCTCTGAACCGACCACGGCGCCATCCAAGGCTGACATCGCATGGTTTGCAGCGCTACTCGCGGCTGGTGAACTGCTATCGAGGACTGCGGCGATGCGGTACGCGAGTGTTGGGTTGCCGTTGCGGGATGTCGACTGTGCTGGTTCTGGCGTTGCCAATGCGGCCCGCTCGGCGGGCAGTAGGACGTCGAGTGTGTCCGGGCTCGCGTTGGTGTGGTCGGGTAGTTGGCGCAGTACAGCCAGCATTCGCTCGCCGATGTCGGTGACCGGGAAATGCGGCAGTGCTTCGGCGATGGCTTCCAGCATGACGACCAGGACGCCGTCATTGAGGTAGGAGACGACCGAAAGTGGGTAGTGCACCAGGCTTTCCATGGAAACGGGCAGGAATCTGGTGCCGTCGCGGGTGACGATGGGGTCGGTGGCCGCGCCGATGGGGGCGTTCTCGAAGACGAACAGGACGTCGAAGAGGGCGCCGTGGCCTGCCGCGCGCTGGATGTTCGACAGGCTGACGTAGCCCGCGTCGCGCATGGCCGCCGACTCGCGCTGCATCCGGGCGCATTGTTGGCCGACGGTATCGTCGCGATCCAGCACGACGCGGGCGGGGACGGTGTTGATGAACAGGCCGATCATGGTTTCCACGCCGGGCAGCGAGTCCGGGCGGCCCGAGATGGTGGTGCCGAAGACGACGTCGCGGCGATCGGTGAGCCTGCCGAGAACCACGGCCCACGCGAATTGCACCACGGTGCTCATGGTGAGACCACTGGCGCGTGCCCAGCGCACGAGCCGGTCGGTGTCTGCGAGGTCCAGGCTCAGCCGGGTCCTTCGCGGCACGACCGTGCCGACCTGGGCCGCGGCGCCGTCGGCCAGCATGAGCGGGCCCGACAGGTCGGCGAGGTATTCCGTCCAGCTCTGCAACGCCGTGGTCGCGTCGTGCGCGGCGAGCCAGCCGATGTAATCACGATAGGGACGCGCAGACGGCAGCGAATCCGCCTGTCCCCCAGCCTCGTACACGGCAATGAGTTCGCGGAAGAATACCGCGACCGCCCAGCCGTCCATCAGGATGTGGTGCGCGTTCACGATCATGCGGCGGCGCTCGTCCGGCAGTGTCACCAGGGTGATCCGCAGTGCCGGGCCGTGGCCGAGGTCGAATCGCTGCCGTCGGTCGGCCTCGGCAATCGCATCGAATTCCTCGGGCCGCGCGGACATCTCGGCCCACGGCAGCTCGACCCAGCTCGGCACAATCTGCACCGGCTTAGGAATATCCTTGTCCCAGAACGACACTCGCAGGTTCGCGTGCCGCTCCAACATCACCTCGGCACTGCGACGCAGCAATGCCACATCGACCGGACCGCCGACGTCGATGACGAACTGCATGGTGTACAGATCGACACCGTCCGCCGCCAGCTGCGCCAGCGAGAACAATCCCTCCTGTAGCGGGCTCAGTGCGAGCACGTCCTCGATCTCGGCGGGGATGCTCCGATCCACACTCATCGCCGCGTCGCCTTCCTGGTCGAACTGAACTCATCGCCGCAGCACTTTTCGATACCCCACCCAGCCGGTCCTTCGGCGCAAGACGAGACGCCCTCGCCCCTCATCGCGACTGCTTCCATGCCGTACCGAGTAACGCAAGAGCGTCTTGGCTGAGGCCGGATACGGTCATCGCCGCATGTTCGGCGTGACCGGTCTCAGTTTCAGGCCTGAGCGCACCAGCATCGTCCGAGCCACCGAAGGCCTGACCGATGGTCACAGTCACGCCCGCGCGCACGGCCGCGTCGACGGCGGCGGCGAGTTCGGTGATGGTGAGATGTTCGAAGACCAGTTGCGGGGAGAGTGGGAGGCCGATTTCGTTGGCGCGAGCCGACCATTGGATGGAGATGACGCTGTCGCCGCCGAGGGCGAAGAAGCCATCGTCGGGGCCTACGTCATCGATCTCGAGTAGTTCTTCGAGGATGGCGATGAGTTGCCGCTGCGTCTCGGTGCTCGCGGCATCCGATGACACCGAGCCATCCGAAGCCATCGCCTTATCGGATGAGCTCACCGAGGTCACCGAACCGTTCAGCGAGATCGCGGCACGATCGCCGATCCCCGGACGCACCGACGCCGGTGCCGGTGCCGGTGCCGGTGCCGGTGCCGGTGCCGCCGCGAAGGACAGTCGACCCGAGCAGTCCCAGCGCGCCCGGTCCCCCGTCCGCGACAGTTTCGCACCGGCTGTCGGTGCGAACGGATCATCGATGAATCCGGTGTCCGAATCCGCGTACCCGACAGCGAGTCCCGCACCGCCTACGTAGATGTCTCCGAAGACGCCGGGCGGCACCGGCCGCAATGCCTCATCCAGCACCAGCACCCTGGCACCCGGTATCGGACGGGCCCGCCCGCTGCCGTCGAGCACGCCGCGCAGCACCGGCCCCGCGTGCTCGGCGATCCGATAGTCGAAGGTGGCTATAGAACCGGCGGACAGCGCCGGAAGCAGGTCGGGAAGCGCTGCGGGCCAACTGGTTCCAGTAACCTCCCAGCGCCGCACCGTCGGCAGCATCGACACACCGGTGTGCACGAACCTGGTGAGCGTGGCGGGGTCGGCAACCACGTGCGTCGCGGCGTGCGCGGTGATCAGCTCCACCAGGGCAACCGGGTCCTCGCGCTGCGATTCGGTGGCGATGACGAGCGTCGCGCCATCGGCAAGTGCGGCGACCAGCTCGATATCGATAGTCGTGCCCGTCCACGGTGCCGCGACCAGACGTACGTCCGGCGAACCGGTTGCGCGGTCGAGGAATTCGGTGCGCCGGTCGGCGGCGACCGACCGGCTGTCCGCTACGGCAATCGCTATCGCATGCGGTGTCAGCGCGAGAGCCGACCCATCGACATCCGAGATTCCCAGCACCCCACCGGAATTCGCGATCATATCGAGTGCGGCGAGACGCCGAAGCACACCGTCGATCGAAGCGCCGCCGGCTTCCGGTGCGACATAGTCGAGCAGCATATTGGACGTGTTGGAATGCGAGAGATCGTGCACCACGTCGCTATTCGCGGCATTGTCGCTTGCCGCACCCGACGTTCCATCGATCACGCCGCCGCTGGAACCCGCCCGGCTTTGCCGGTCGAGCTGGTCGAACAGTGCACCGTAGCTGAGAGATTCGTGCCCGCACAGGACCGCGGGCCGCTGCGCGGGCACGCCGCGACCGCGCTGAACCAGCTGAAGCAGGCTGGGGGTCCCAGAAACATCGACACCGGTGGCCCATTCACCGAGCACGCGCTCTCGCTCGTCGGCGGCCAGCACATCGAGTTCCCCGATGGTGGACTCCGGGTGGTCAGCGAATGCGGTCAGAACTCGAATCATCCGCTGCGCAAACAATTCTCCGGTCCTCGGATCGTACAGATCGGTATTGACGATGACGCTCGCATCGAACCCGCCGCCATTACCGGCGAAGAAGTTGATACTCAGATCCAGTAGCGAAATGTCGAAGTCCAACGGCAGCACCGTCATCGAGGTTCCGGCATCGAAGCCCGCACCCGTGGTGTCCCAGTCCTCTACCCGGAAGTGCATCATTACCTGGAACAGCGGGTTACGGGCCCGCGATCGCGGCGGGTTCAGCGCATCGACCAGGCGTTCGATGGGAATGTCCTGGTTGCCGTAAGCGCGCAGCGCGGTGTCGCGGGCACGTTCGAGCACGGTCCGCAGTGTCGGGTCGCCGGCCAGGTCGTTGCGCAGGACCACCATATTCGCCAACAGTCCGACGAGCTCGGCGGCGGCCGGGTCGACGCGGCCCGCGATCGGGGTACCAAGCGGAATGTCCACGCCCGCACCGAGTTTGTGCAGCAGCGTCACCACCGCGGCCTGGTAGAGCATGAACTCGCTGGCCCCCACCGATTCCGCCATGGCCTGTAGCCGGGCGCGCAGGGCTGCGGGTACCTCGAAGGCGACGACATGACCGTTCTTGCCCAGTACGGCCGGACGCGGACGATCCGGCGCGACATTGATCTCCTCGGGCAGGCCCGCGAGCGTGGTACGCCAGTAATCGACCTGGTTGTCGAGCGAATCGACGACATCGCGCTGCCAGAGTGCGTAGTCCGCGTACTGGACTTCCAGCGCGGGCCAATCCGGTTCACTGCCGGTGGTTCGTGCTCGATAAGCGGTGGACAGTTCACTCAGGATCGTCCGGAACGACCAGTGGTCGGCCACCAAGTGATGCACGAGTAGTGACAACACATGCGTCCGCGCGTCCAGCGTGAAGATCTGCGGTCGGATCAGCAACTCGGAATCCACCGCGAAGCGGTACCGTCCCGCTTCGGCCAGTTCGTCGCGCAACCGGTCCCGATCCTCCAGCACCGTGACCGGCACGTCGATGGGCCCGGCCGGTCGCACCGACTGATACGGCACGCCACCCTGCTCCGGGAACACCGTCCGTAGCACCTCATGTCTGGCGACGACATCTCCGAGTGCGACAGCCAGCGTGTCGATTTCCAGCGGGCCATCGAGCCGGACCGCGAACGGAATATTGCCGATCGCGCTCGGCCCCTCCAGCTTTCGCTGGAACCACAGCGCGAGCTGTGAGTAGGACAGCGGAACATGCTCGGGCCGTTGTCGTTTCGCCAGCACGGGCACAGCGGCGACCACGCGAGCGGTAGTTCCCTCGATGACTGCGGCAAGACCGGCCACCGTCGGCGCGTCGAACGGTGCCCGCACATCGATCTCGACCCCGAATTCGGTGCGAATCCGCACCACGAGCCGGGTGGCCAGCAGCGAATGACCGCCGAGTTCGAAGAACGAATCGTCGGCACCGACCTGGTCGCGACCGAAGATCTCGCCGAACAGCGCGGCCAGCCGTATCTCGGTGGCGGTGCCGGGTTCCCGGTAGCGGTGGGTGGTGGCACGCTCGGGATCCGGCAGCGCGCGCCGGTCCAGCTTGCCGTGCACGGTCAGCGGGATCTCGTCGATCACGGCGAACGCTGCGGGAACCATGTACTCCGGCAGCACCGCCGCGGCATGCGAACGCACATCGTCGAGGCTCAGTGTGGACACCAAAAGCCCCTGTTCCGGAACGATATACGCGGCAAGCATCGCACCGACCGCCTGATCGGCGACCGCGATTACGACACAGTGACCGACACCGGGGTATGCGGCGATGACCGCCTCGACCTCACCGAGTTCGATACGGAAACCACGCACCTTGACCTGTTCATCCGCGCGTCCGACGAACTCGATCTCACCATTGCTGTTGCGCCGCGCCAAGTCTCCGGTGCGATATAGGCGAGCACCAGGCGCGAACGGGTCGGCGACGAAACGTTCGGCGGTGAGGCCGCGTCGATTCAGGTAGCCGCGCGCCAATTGCACACCACCCAAATAGATTTCACCGACCACACCGGAAGGCACCAGTTGCAGTGCCTCGTCGAGCACGTACACGGTGACGTTCTGATTCGGCATACCGATCGGCACGATCCGGGTGCCCTGCGGACCGTCCACCGTCATATGGGTCGCACACACTACGGCCTCGGTCGGCCCGTAATGGTTGCGCAGCTCGGCATCGAAGACCCCCGCGAACTTGTCGGCCACCTCGCCGGGCAACGCCTCGCCGCCGACCGGAACATGGCGCAGCGCCCGCCATTCGCTGACCTCGGGCAGCAGCAGGAAGGTGCTGAGCATCGAGGGCACCATATGCAGCACAGTCACCCCGCAGCGGGTGATCAGCTCGGCCACGTACGGAATATCACGGAATGCGTCCGGCTTCGGAATCACCAGCCGGGCACCGAGGGTCAGGGTCACAAAGATATCCAGCAGCGAGGCATCGAAGCTCACCGACGACGATTGCAGCAGCCGGTCTTCGGCGGTCATGCTCCACTCGGCGTTGAAGCCGGACAAATGCTCGGCGATCGCGGCGTGCGAGACCGGGACGCCCTTGGGCTTTCCGGTGGAACCCGAGGTGTAGATGACGTAAGCGAGGTTCTGCGGCAGTAGCGGGCGGACTCGATCGCTGTCGGCTGGATCTGTGGCGGGCAGCACGTTCGCGGCGGTCTCGGCGGCAGCGAGTTCGACTCGGCCGAGCACCATGCGCGGTGCGGCGTCCGTGACCAGGTAGTCGATGCGATCCTGCGGGTAGGCCGGATCGATCGGCAGATACGCGGCGCCCGCTTTGAGTACGCCCAGGACCGCGACAACGAACTCGACCGAGTTCGACAAGCGCAATCCGACGATCTCCTCGGTACCGATGCCCTGACCGATCAGCCAGTGCGCCAGTCGATTCGCGCGATGGTTCAGTTCGGCGTAGCCGAGCTCGACGTCGAGCTCGACGCGGGTACCCGGCGCGACGATCGCGAGCGCGTCCGGCGTCGCCGCTACCCGGTCCTCGAATAGTGCGACCAGGGTGCTCGATGCCGCCTCGACGATCTCACCGTGCGAGCGCGCGACGATCTCGGCCCGGTCGGCGGTGCCGAGCATGTCGATGTCGCCGAGCCTGCGCTGCGGGGTGGTCAGCGCGCTGTCGAGCAACTGCAAAAGATGCCCGAGCAACTGCCCGACCAAGGCACCGTCGAGATCGGCGATTCGGTATTCGGCCTCCAGGTGCGCGCCCTCGTCGGCCATCACCACGGTGAGGCCGAGCGGAACCTGCGCGACCTGGCTGCCCAGATCCAGCTGTCTGGCTTCGACCCCGTCCAGGTCGAAGCCATCGGCACTCTTGCGCACGCTGAACCCGAGGCTGACCAGCTGTTCGAGCCCGTCGCGACCGCCGACCCGACGCGGATTCGCCTCGCGGACCACACTGTCGATCCCGACACCTTGGTGCGCGAAAGCGCCGAGGCAGGTGTCACGGATGGTCCGGGTGAAGTCGGCGAACGAGTCGTTCGCGCCGATGGTGGCGCGCAGCAGCAGGGTGTTGCCGAAGTAGCCGATCAGGGGTTGCGCCGCCGCATCGCGCACCGTAATGGGAACCGAGACAAGGAAATCCGTCGCCGCAGTGTACCGGTGGATCACCGCGTCGTAGGCGGCGAGCCAGACCATGAAGGGGGTGGCGCCGTTGGCCCTGGCGAAGCTCTCGACCCGCTCGACCAGCTCGCGAGTCAGGGGAACGGTGCGGCGGTCGGCCCGCTTGGCGGAGGCGGCGGTCGTGGCGGAAACACCCGGCAGTTCCAGCGCCTCGGGCAGTGGGCGCAGGGTGCTGCGCCAGTATTCGATATCGCTCGCGTCATCGTGGGAGGCGGTGTCGCCGAAAACCGCAACATCGACGAACTGCGCGTCCGGCCGACCGGGCGCTGACACTGCTACCGCGTCGCTCACACCGCGATAGGCGGCATTCAGCTCGGCGAACAGGACCGCCCATGAATCGTCGTCCCAGCTGATGTGATGCACCACCAGCACGAGGGTGTACTCCTCGGCGCCGGTGCGCACCAGGCTGACTCGCAGCGGTGACTCGACGGAGAGGTCGAACGGCCTGCCGAACTCACGGCGGGCGAGCACCTCCAGCCTGCGTGGCCTGGCGGACTCCGGCTGGTCGGTGAGATCGTGTGTCTGCCAGGACACTTCTATGCTGGTGTCGACGAGCTGGTACGGCTCGCCGTCCTCGCCGGTGCCATAGGTGGTGCGCAGGATGTCGTGGTGGTCGAGCACTGCGGTCATCGCGTCGCGAAGGCGTATCTCGTCGAGCGTGCCGGTCAATCGGTAGGCGACACAGATATTGAGGGTCGTGTCCTCTGGATCGCGGGTTTGCAGGAACCACATCCGGCGCTGCGCCGCCGAAAGCGGCTGATGCTCCCCCGGTTTCGCGCGCCGAGTCGGCGCGGACGCGGGTTGGGTCGCGGTCAGGCCGCTTTCGGATAACCGCCTGCGCAGCAGCGCCTTTCGGCGCTCCGGCACGCTGATGAGCTCATTGTTCGACATGGCATCCTCCGCCTAGACGTTGCTGCCGGCCATCAGGCGTACGACGTCGTCCAACGACGCGCCGCCCAGAATGGCCGCCACCGGGAGATCGCGGTTCAGTTCGGCCCGCACCCGCTTGCGGAAGTCCAGTGCCTGCAGGGAATCGAGGCCGAGGGCCACCAGCGGCACCGAGCCGTCGAAACCATTGTCGCCTTCGGTCCCCATGACCTTGCCCAGCTGCGTGCGCACCTGGTCGGACAGCGACGCACCCGTCGGCACGACCGGCACCTGCTCGACGGCATCGGGAACCACGGCCGCGCTCGGTGGCTCGTGTCGCGGCACCTGATCGAGCACCTCGGTCAGGATCGGCCCGAAACCCACCGCGGACATCAGCGCGTGCACCTGCGCCCAGTCGGCCGCCGCCACCAGGCGGTTTCCCGGCCTGCCGCGTTCCGCGTGCTCGGTGAGCCCGACCGTCAGTGCCGCACCGGGATCCATCGGAACCACACCGGCCGCGGTGACGCGGTCCAGGCCGACCGCGTGCAGCGGACCCGCGAGATCCCAGATACCCCATTGCACCGCAACGGCATTCATGCCGGTCGCGCGCAACCGCATGGCCAGCACATCGAGCATCCGATTGACCGTGGCGTAGAGAATCTGGCCCCGGCCGCCGAAAGTCGCTGCCGCCGAAGAACAGATGATTATCCGGCAATCCTCGGTCAACGGCAGCGAACGCAGCAGCAGCTCGGTGCCGATGATCTTGGAGCTCGCCATCTCCAGCACCTTGGCGGACGTGACGTCGGCGAGTTCCGCGCCGACATAGTTCACCCCGGCGTGCACCAGCATGCTCACCGGGTCCGCGTGCGCGGAGACGAATCGGCGCACTGCCGCCTCGTCGGTCACATCGCACGCGACAACTACGACCTCGGCCGCACCGATTTCCCGGATTGCTCGCAGGCGCCCCGCCACCGCGTCGGTTGCTCCCGAGCGGCTCAGTAGCGTGATACGTCGCGCACCGCGTTCGGCGAGGTACTCACCGAACTTCAAGCCCAAAGTGCCGGTGCCACCGACGATCACGACATGATCGAGGTCATTCGCGCCGGGGCCGATCGACTCGGCGACCGGTTGCGAATCGACCTCGAGCCGCTTTGCGTAGAGGCCGCGGTCGCGCAGAGCCAACTGCGGCTCATCCTTGGCGTGCAGGGCGCGAACGATCGCGTCGGCGTCGGCATCAGGAGATTCCAGATCCAGATGCCGGAAGGCGGTGCCGATGTGCTCCATTCCGATGCAACGGAATCCGGCGGACAACGCGCCGTGGAAAAGATGCGGCGAGCGATCGTCGGCGAGCACCGACTCGCCACCAATCGTCAGTAGCCAACAGTCGGTGATGCTCGCATCGAGCGTTGGCAGCCAAGGTGATTCGAAGAAGTCGGCGACCTCGCGCACTGCGGCGGGACCATCCATATCCGGCAGCTCCGCCAGCAGCACCACAACGGTGTCGTGCCCGGCGGGCTCCGGAGTGGCCGGATCGAAGACGGTCGCACTACCGCCATGGTTGTAGGCCGCAGTCCCCAACGCCGCGGCCATATCACCGCAGCGTCCGGTCGGGTCGACAATCAGGAGCGTGCGTGGCGAGACCAGCGATCGGCGCTCCAAACGTATCCACTTCTCGGCGAGGCGGTCCGGATATCGACCCGCGGCCGCCGCTGCGTCGAGACGTGGCGCCGTCTCGTACTGCTGTGCAGCCCACAGCTTTTGCGGATTGAGCACCGTATTGGGGAAATCACGCAGCGGCAATCGAACCGGGGCAGCGGAATCGGACTCGACTCGCAACGCCTCCCACCGGTAGTTCAGGTCGTGGACCACGACCGTCGCGAGGTTTCTGGTGAACTCCGCGAGTCCCGTAGCCGTTCGCACCGAGGTTCCGATTACCTGGAACTCGCGCGGCGCCAACCCCACCTCGTGCGGTACCAGCGTCAGGTTCTCCTGCACCGCCAACTGCAACATCGGATGCTCCGACACCTCGACAAAAGTGTCCACCCCGTCGGCGGCCGCGGCGACGATCGCCCGGTCGAACCGCACGCGATTGCGCAGATTCCAGTACCAGTACTCCTCCTGCCGCAGCTCGGATCCGATCGCCGCACCGAGAGTGGCCCCGTAACAGGGGACATCACTATCAGCGAAAGTGAGGCTGCTCATCTCGTCGCCGAGGAAGGCTTCGAAATCCGCCCTCAGCTCGGCCACGATCGAGGTATGCGCCGGATAGGCGACCCGAATCTCCCTGGCGAACTGTCCCTTCGCAGTCGCGGTGGCGACCATCTCCACGATCGTGTCCTGGTCACCCGAAATGGCAAGGATGTGTGGCGAATTGATCACCGACAGTTCCGCCCACCCGGAGTTGCGGGCCATCAGGTCTTCGCAGCTGTCGCGGTCCATGCCGAGCACGGCCATGGAGTAGCCGCGCGGAGAGATCCGCTCGACCAGTCGCGCCCGATGGGTCACGGCGAGCACCGAATCGCGCCGCGTCATCACACCGGACACCGCGCCGGCGGCCAGTTCGCCCTGGCTGTGCCCGACGGTCGCGGCCGGTTCCACCCCGGCGGCGCGCCACATGGCGGCCAGCCCGGCCATATGGAACATCAACGCCGGCTGCACTTCCCAGACCGCGTCCGCGTATTCCCCCTCGTGTCCGAGTAGGTAGTGCAGCGGGCCCGAATGTCCGAAACGCTGGTCATGGATCTGCGCGCACGCGTCGATCTCGGCCCGATATGCCTCGGACGCCGCGTAATACAGCGCCCCCATCCCCGGCCGCTGACTGCCCTGGCCGGGAAATACGAACCCGATCCGACGGGCCGACGCCACGCCGGTCGTCGATACCACCGCCGAATGTTCGGCGCCCGCGACGATCGCGGACAGCGCGTCAAGGAGTTGGTCGCGGTCATCGACCATGGCCAGCGCGCGATACCTGCGTGCCACCCGTGTGCGAAACAGCATGTCCGCCAGCTGGTCCGGCGATACGTGCGGATGCTGCTCCAGGTAGTTCCTGATAGCCGCCGCTTCACCGCGCACCCCGCCCTCGGTGTCCGACGACAGCGATACGGGAATGGTGCCGTCCGGGAGTCGATAGTCAGACATCAGACCTCCTCGGCGTAGTGCGGGGCTGGTGATCCTCCAGCACCGGCATCGCCACGATGGCGTGTGCGTTGGTTCCGGCTACTCCGAACGACGAGACCGCGCCGTATCGGACGCCATCAATTGCAGCCCATGGTTCGAGTTCGGTAGCCAGGCGCAGATTTGTTGTATACCAGTCGATTTCAGTTGTCGGGCGGTCCGCGTACAGGCTCGCGGGGATCTGTCCATTGACACCGCTCAGCAGCACTTTGATCAGGCCGAGAATCCCTGAGGCCGCCTGCGCGTGCCCCATGTTCGACTTGACCGAACCCAATAGCGGCCCTTCGGTTTCGCGATCCGTGCCGCCATAGACCCGAGCCAGCGCGGCCAGCTCGAGCGGGTCACCGACCGGTGTCCCGGTGCCGTGTCCTTCGATCATTCCGATATCGTCGGCCCGAATTCCAGACGCGGACAGGGTCTTCTCGATCAACCGCTGCTGTGCCGAGGCACTCGGCACCGCGATGGGCGCGCCCTTGCCATTGTGGTTCACCCGCGAGGCGAGCAGCCGCCCGTAGATCCGATGGCCGAGTTCCCTGGCCCGCGACTCGTGTTCGACCACAACCACTCCGGCACCCTCACCCCACAGGGTGCCGGTGGCGTCGGCCGCGTAGGACCGGCAATGCCCGTCGGTGGCCAGCGCATTGTTCTTCGAGAATTCGACAAATGCTGCGGGCGAGCCCATTACGCATACCGCGCCGGCCAGCGCCCACTCACATTCACCCGCGCGCACCGCGTTCGCGGCCAGGTGCAGTGCCGTCAACGAGGACGCGCACGCGGTATCGGTGGTGAGCGAGGGCCCGACCAGGCCGAGTCCATGCGAGATTCGCCCGGCGATCGCGCCCAGGGCCGTGCCCGTAACCCGATAGCCGGTGTGTTCCGTGACCGCCGACGACGCGGGACCGTACTCATTGATCGACGCGCCCATGAAGCAGCCGACTTCCGCCCCGTCCAGCGCACCCGGGTTGATGCCCGCGTTCTCCAGCGCCCGCCAGGCCACCCGCAGTGCGACACGCTGCTGAGGGTCCATCGCAACCGCCTCACGCGGGGTAATCCCGAAGAACGGCGGATCGAATTCGGTCGCACCCGACAGGAATCCACCCGCATCGCAGACTCGACCCCAACCTTCGGTGCGATGCAGTGAAAGCAGTTGGTCGATCGGCCATTCCCGATTCCGGGGAAATGGTCCGATGAGTTCGCGCGCGTCCGCGAGGGCCGACCAGAATTCGGCAAGGGTATCGATGCCGCCCGGCGCCTCCACCGCCATTCCGGAAATGACGATCGGGTCTGCTGTGTGTGTCATTTGACCCGATTCATCTCCGACGCGAGCAATTCCGCGATACCTGCGGCACTGTCGTTCAGATAGAAGTGTCCGCCGTCGAAGACGGTCACCTCGATATCCTGTGCACTGTGACCAGCCCAGGCATACAATTCGCGCGTGGTGATCAGATGGTCTTCCGCACCGCCGAGAACGTGAATCTTCGCCGCCACCCGCACGTCCGCCGGGCAGGCGTACGCGTCGAAGGCGCGGTAATCGGCCTTCACCACCGGCAACGCCATACGCATGACTTCGCGGCTGGCCAGCACGTCGGCTCCGGTGCCTTCCAGCGCGGACAGGTGGTCGAGGATCTGCTCGTCGTCGGTCGGATGCGGCGGCAGTTCGACCGCACGCCCCGGCGAAACAGCGGCAGACGGAGCCAACAGCCGAACCTCCACGCCCGCCGCCTCGGCGGCGCGAACGAATTCGAACGCCACCATGGCGCCCATGCTGTGACCGAAAACCGTAATTGGAATGCCGCGATTGTGCTCGGAGGCAAGGAATTCCGCGAGGGCTCCGGCCGCGATCTCGGGTAGGGTTTCCATTGCCGACTCGCGGGCGCGGTCCTGCCGCCCCGGATATTGGAAGATCAGCACATCGAAGTGTTCGCTGAGAACCTTGGAGAGGGCCCTATAGGCGGAGGCACCACTTCCCGCATGCGGGCAGATCAGCAATGGTGGAAGTTCGATCTCACCGGGCTTATGGAATTGCCGGATCCATCCGAGATTTGCTGGCATTTCTAGACTCCTGCACTAGCTAGTTCATTCGGCGGTGAGATAGCCACCGCGAACGAAGAATTCGGCCGCCGAATGCTCGACGCCGTCGGCGCCGCGCACCCGGGTGATCACCAGGCCGCGATTGCGCCCCCGGTGCGCCTCCTGGCCGACGACCACCGCGCCACCGCCTTCCTGCACGATGACCCGGCCTGGCGTTCCGCCGTAGCGCGCCTCCGAAACGACCGCCTCCAGCACCTCGATGCGCTCGCCTCGATAGAACGTGAACGCGCGCGGGTACGGGTCGGACAGCGCGCGCACGAAACGCTCGAGATCGACTGCGGGCCAGGTCCAATCGATGCGGCTGTCGCGCTCGGAGCGCTTGTGGAAGTAGGTCCGCTCGGATTTGTGTTGCGGTCGCCATTGCGCGGTACCGGATTCGAGCGCGGCGAGAGCTTCATGCAGCGCGCCGGGAATGAGTTCCATTCCGCGCAAGACCAATTCGGTGCCGGTGTCGGTCGCCGCGATCGGCAGCGAGCGTTGCACCAGGATGTCGCCGGTGTCCAAGCCCTCGTCCATCCGATGGATGGTCAGGCCGGTTTCGGACTCGCCACTGATCAGCGCCCACAGCACCGGCGAGAACCCGGTGAACTTCGGCAGCAACGAATCGTGCAGGTTCAAGGTGCCATGTGTGGGCAGGTTGTACAGCTCGGCGGGCATCCAGGTGTACCAGCTGTTCACCACGATCACATCCGGCTCGGCACGCTTGACCAGGTCGATTGTTGCCGCGTCGGCGCGTTCGGTGAGGTGCACCGCAATGCCCTGCTCGTTGGCCAGCTCCTCGACCGAGTCCGACCAGATCCCCTTGTAGGAGTCCGCGCTGGCCGGGTGGGTGATTGCGAGCACGACCTCGTGCTCCGAATCGATCAGGGCCTGTAGGGTTTTGCGCCCCCAGGTCTGGAAGCCGAACGACACGATACGCATGAAGAGAACCTCACCTAGAACGAATTAAGGGTAGCCTACCCTAGTATTGCGGAGTCGATGCGGGCAGTCCCGCGGACTCCAGCTGGCCCGCGAACCGACGCGGTGCGCAATACGCGATCCGAAAGTTCGCCGAGGCAACTGAGATTCGGGAAACCGGGCCCTTGTGCGAGCGCGGCCATATTCGGGAGGAACAGCTTGGCCTCCAGCCCCGACACCGCGAGGTCGTAACCGATCGACGATTCGATCCGCGCCTGATTCAGCGGACCACCGACCGCGAGCTCGAGCAGGTCGGCCACATTCGCGTCGAAAAGCTCGAGAAACCACAGCGGCTGCCCGCCGGTCGCATCGACCACCAGATCGAAGGCGTGCACCTGGTCCGGGCGGCGATCATTACGCAATGTCATCGCGACACCGTCACCGTGTTCGGCGACCCGCACCACCCGGCCCCGCAGGTGATGCACACGATTGTCACCGATCAGGCTCTCCTGCACCCGCACCGAGAAGACACCGCGATCGGTGCGACGGATGACATCGCGACGCTCCTCCATGCCCAACGCGTTCCATTTGATCGGATCGCTGAAAAGTGAGTTCTCGAAGTAACTCTCGCCTCGCGTATAGATCGTCGCCTGCGGCGAGATGACCGAGATGGTCAGCATGTCGTGGCGGACGAGCTCGTCCAGCGCCGACCCCGCGGTCTCACCGCCGCCGATCACCGCCGCGCGTGAGGACGGCGGCAGACCGCGCTTGCCCGCCAGATCCCAGAATTCGGCAATGCTCAGCACCCGTGGATGTTCGGCCAGAGCTTGGCGGCTGCGGCCAGGGCCGGTGATCATCAGTGCGTCCGTGTCGATTTCGGTGGTCAGGCCGTCGGCGTCGGTCACCGAGACCAGCCAGCCATCGGCGGCGGCCGCGACCGAATCCACCGTGGCGAAGACCACCTCGAGATCGATTGCGCGCGCCACCCACTGCAGGTATTTGGCCCACACATGATGGTGCGGGCTGGGTCGACCGCGGTCGACCCATTCGGCGTAGGTGCCATGCTCGACGAGGAACGATGTCCAGCTGTACGCCGTCATGGCCGCGTCGATCTCGCGATTGCGTCCGCGCGCCCAGGTCGAGCGATACGGGAAGCCGACGTCCTTTTCCGGGCTGGTGCCGAGCCGATGCTGCCCATCGGTCCAGCCGCCGCTGGGCAGCCAATTGCCGCCGACCGCGTGCGCCTCCACCACCACGACCCGCGGCGCGGGCAAACCCAGCTGCCGCAACACGTGCGCTTTCGCCGCCACCGCAAGGGCTTTCGGGCCGGCGCCCACCACAAGAAGCGTTTCCACCGGTTCTCCTCTGCTCAATATGCCGCGGTGATCTGCCGCACCAGTACCGCTATCTTCTTTGCATAGGCTTACCTTATATTGCACAGTAGTACCAGCCCGCGAACGGACGCACTCACGCAGACAAACGAATGGACGCACCGATGATCAACCCCGGAACAAGTCGGCTGAGCCACCAAGGCAAATGCACGGTCGCCAGCATCGCGATGCTGGCCCGCACGGTGTAAATACCTGCGCCACAACGGCAATGCGCCTCCGGTCGCGAGGGTTATTTGCCGCATTCGAAGTCAGTGATCCAGACCACAGACGACTCCCAGGTGTTCTTAGGCTAACCTTAGTTGTATGGGTAGAGGATTCGAAGGCTTGATGCTGAAGGCGTGGCGTGCCGAGGACTACCGGCTCACGGTCACCTCGACCGAATACGTCACCGACAAGTACCTGCGGCTCGGCTTCTCCGCAGGAGGGCTGCTCGCCGACCACCCCATTCACCCCACCCAGTGGGTTCGGCTCTGGATCCCCGACGGCGAGAAGGAACATCAGCGCGGTTACACCCTCGTCGACCCCGACCCGGCCGACGACACGTTCTCGATCGAATTCGCCGTGCACCACGGCCCCGCTTCGGTGTGGGCCCAAAATGCCACGGCCGGTGACGAAATCGATGTTTCGGTGCTCGGCTCCGACTTCGAACTCCCCGATCCGCTGCCCAGCGAGTTCCTTATCTTCGGCGATACCGCATCGCTGCCCGCGATCAATTCGCTGCTCGACGCGATCGGCGATGTCCCGGCCCGCGTCTGGCTGGAATGGCAATACGAATCCGACACAATGTTGCCGGTTCGCAATAGACCGCAGCATCAGGTGACCTGGCTGCAGCGCATAGACGACGGCAGGCTGCTGCGCGAGCAGGCGCACGAAATTGACTGCTCGCAAGACGCTTACGCCTGGGTGGCCTGCGACGGTCATACGACGCGCACGATCGTCAAGGCGCTCGGGACAACTCATGGTCTGCCCAAGACATCGATCAAATCCCGGGCGTACTGGAAATAGTTCCAAGGCATATATGCCAGCGCCACAACACTTCTCGCGCCTCATACTCGCTCCCGCCCGAACGAGTACGAGGCCCTGGGAATGCGGTGGCGTTTCTAGACCGCAACGGGCTCCAGACGCCAACCCGAAGCACGGGAGCGTTCGTTCCAGAAGTCCGCGTAGCGCCCATCGAGCGCCAATAGCTCGTCGTGCGTTCCGCGTTCGGCAATGCGGCCACCGTCCAGGAACAGGATCTGGTCGGCGTGCGCAATGGTTGCCAGGCGATGTGCGACGACGATCACCGTCTTGTCCCTGGTGATTTCGTGCATGCCACGGACCACAACGGCCTCGCTGTGCGGATCCAGCGCACTGGTCGCCTCGTCGAGTAGCACGATCGGCGCGTCCTCGAGCAGGGCGCGGGCGATCGAAACCCGTTGCCGCTCACCACCAGACAGTGTCGCGCCGCCCTCACCGACGGCGGTGTCGAGCCCATCGGGCAGTCGCTCGACGATCTCGTCCACCCTGGCCGCCTCGACCACCCGGCGCAGTTCGGCATCGGTGGCTTCGGGCCTGCCGATTCGAATGTTGTCGGCCACGGACTGGTCGAACAGATAGACATTCTGAAAGACCAGCGACAGCTGGTCGAGCAGGGTCTCCGAAGGTTGCTCACGCACGTCGTGCCCGCAGACCGCGACCCGGCCGGAGTCGACGTCGTAGAACCGGGCGACAAGTCTCAGCAGTGTCGTCTTGCCCGCGCCGCTCGGGCCGACAATCGCCGTCGTCGTGCCCGCGGGTACCGAGAACGTCAAATCTGACAGCACCGGTTCGCCGGGCCGGTATCCGAACGAGACATCGTCGAAGACAACCGACGGCGCCCCCGGTATGACCGGCTTCTTCGACTCCGGCAGTGCCGGTTGCGCGAGCAACTCGGTGACCCGGTCGGCTGCCGCCGCGGCCGAGCGCAACGCATTGCCCAGCTGCGCGGCCTGATTCAACGGCTCGATGAACCGGGCACTCACCGCGATCAGCGCGATCGTGGCTGCGGCCGAGATCGCACCGTCGGTCATCCTGCCCACGGCGAGGTAGACCAGCACCAGAAAGACCGCCTGTACGAACAGTGCGAACACGATCAGCCCCGGCACTGTCGCGAACATCAGCCGTGAGATGGCCGAGCGCTGCCGCGTCAGCGCACTGTCCAGTGCCCGGTTACCAGGGCCGACCGCACCGAAGGCCCGCAATACCGGCTGTGCCTGCGCGAATTCGACCACCCGCGAATCAGCTTCGGCCGCGGCGGCGTGCATTCGTTCATCCGACCGGGTGTACGCGCGGTTGGCGACACCATTGATCAGGTACAACACCGGGGCGGCCAGCAGCATGGCCACCGCTATCGGCCAATCAATGAACAACATGCCGACCGCGACCCCCAACGGAACCAGGATGCTGGTGAACACCTTGGCCAGCAGATACGCGATCAGGCCCTGGATTTCGCGCACATTCTCCACAACGATCCGCGACAGCGGTCCGGCGCTGTGCGTCTCGAACCAACCCAGCGGCAATGCGTTCAGATGATCGCCGAGGCGGGTTTGCAGGCCACGCTGCATGCCGACACCGATCCGCAGTCCGATCGCGGCTTGCAGGTACCCGAAAATGACCACCGCGGCGACGGCGACCAGCATCCACAGCGCCCAGAACCAGGCCCGACCGAGGTCATCATCGAACAGAGCCTCCAGCACCGGCACCAGCAATAGGTAGGCGAGCGCCTGACTCAATGCCGCACCGACGATGGCAGCCAGCAGTTTCGGTGTGAGGTGGGCGAACTCGCCCGGAACCAGTCCGAGAACCTTACCGATCATCGTGTCCCCTCTTTCGATACGCCATCCCCGACCAGTGCGAGTCGACTCAGCGCGGCCTCGTTGATTTCCCACAGGCTCTGATAGGTGCCACCGGCCTCACACAGGCTGTCGTGATCGCCCTGCTCGACCAGAGTCCCGTTCTCCAGCACCAGAATTCGGTCGACACCGGTGATGGTGTGCAGGCGATGCGCGATGACCAGCACCGTACGTCCGGCGACCAGCACGGCGAGCGCATCCTGTACGGCGGCCTCCGATTCCGGGTCGGCGAACGCGGTCGCCTCGTCCAACACGAGCACCGGGGTATCAGCGAGCAGCGCCCGCGCGATCGAAAGCCGTTGCGCCTCACCGCCCGACAGCGTCGCATCGACGCCTATCTCGGAATCGTAGCCACGCGGCAGCGCCAGGATCCGATGGTGGATCTGGGCCGCTCGCGCCGCGCGTTCGAGCGCATCGTCGCCCGCGTCGGGCCGGGCGAGCTGGAGATTTTCCCGCACCGTGCCGCGGATCAGCCGCACGTCCTGGAACACGAATCCGACGGTGCGATACAGCTCGTCGGATGGATAGTCGCGAATATCCTTGCCCGAGATGGTGATACGACCAGCGGTGACGTCATAGAAGCGTGGTAGCAGCTTGGCCAGTGTCGATTTACCGGATCCACTCGGACCGACCAGCGCGGTGATAGTGCCCGGCGCGAGTTCGAGATCGATACCGCGCAGCACCTCGTGATCGGCGCGATAGCCGAACCGGACATCCTCGAAACGGACTGTGCCGGCGACTGTCCGTGGGTCCCGCGCCGAGTCCACGGGCGGCCGCGAGGTCAATTCGGGCGTCTGTTGCAGCTCATGCAGTCGCACGGCGGCGGCACCGGCCGCGCGTAATGCCTGCGAACCGTAACCCAAACCGAGTAGCGAACTCCCCAATCCGAGACCGACCAGCAAGAACGGCAACACATCCAGTGGCGCCACCCAGTCAAGGCCGACCATGACAAGCCCACCGAGCACGACGACCAGCATGACGAAAACCGGAGCCACCACAATGTCGGACGCCGACTGGACCCGGATAATCGGTGTCTTCAACCGATCCAGGCTCTTGGCCTGACCGTCCACCGCGTCCTGAAATGTTTTGTGCGCCTTGCCGGCTTGACCGAACGCCCGGACAACCTGGATACCGTCGACGAATTCGATGGTCGCGTCCTGGGTGCGCCGCTCCCAGCGGTTGTAGACCGCCATCCGGTCCCGGCCGTCCTGATCCATCATTCTGCCGAACAACACCGCGTAGGCGACCAACGGAATAAGCAACACCAGGGTGAGCCGCCAATCGACGGTGACCAGGTAGCCGAGCGTGACAAGCGGGACGGTGAGCGCGCCGACGAATTCCAGCCTCGCGTGCGCCACCAGATAGTGCAGTGCCTCCACGTCGTCCTGCAGATACTTCTTTACCTCGCCGGAGGACCGCTCACCGAACCAGCCGAGCGGCACCCTGGTCAGCTTCGCGGCAAGCAGCCTGCGCAGCGTGAGCTGGTAACTAGCGTCCACCAGGTGCGACCAGGTCAATGCCGCCGCCTGCAAGAGCCCACGCGCTGCGAGCACGAGGACCGCGATCAGCAGCAGCCGCCACACGCGATCGGTGTCGACCGAATCGGCGAGCAGCTCACCGCACGCCTCGACGATCAGGATGAACGGCACCACGGTGCCCACCGAGGCGATGGCGACGATGATGCTCGCGAGCGTAAGCGTGCGCCGCACCGGCGCGAGAATCTCCTTGCGCGCCAATGCTTCTTGCTGTTTGCGCTCCTTCCGTACCGCTCGCGGCGGCCGGTTCCCCGTATCCGCAGTCGCTACCGGTGCGACCTCCACCGTCATCTGACCTCGCCTCTCGACCTTCGTGAATCTCGCCGGAATCGCCCTCATCCTCACACAAGCGCGGCCAAAAAGGTAGGTAAGGCTAAGTTACATCCCCGTTGTCGTTCACACCGGTTCCCGGTCGGCTCCGTCCGAGGTGCGGCGACTACCGTTGGTCTCGATGAGAAGGCGGCAGCAGCCGCCGTTGCCCAAGCGGCACGGCCTGGATCCAGCCCGCCTCCGAATGCCGGAGGAGGGCGATTGGGCGACCGTCCGTGACCATTTGGTCGAACGGCTGCCCCGAGTGCCCCCGGCGCGCATCGACCAACTGCTGCACGAAGGTGGAATCGTCGATCTCGACGGACCGATTGCGCCCGACGCGCCCTATAAGCCCGGCGGGGCCGTCTGGTTCCATCGCGATCTGCCCGAAGAAACCACGGTCCCATTCGATATCACCGTGGTGCATCGCGACGACGACCTGCTGGTGATCGACAAGCCGCACTTCCTCGCGACCATTCCGCGCGGCCAGCACATCCTGCAAACCGCACTGGTTCGGCTACGCCGCGAACTCGACCTGCCCGATCTGATACCCGCGCACCGACTCGACCGTGTCACGGCCGGACTGATTCTGTTCGTGATCGACCCGGCCCGCCGCGGCGCATACCAGACCATGTTCCACAGGCGCACCGTCGGCAAAGAATACGAGGCGATCGCACCGTTCGATCCCGATCTCGAACTGCCACGCACGGTCCGCAGCCGGATCATCAAGGAAAAACAGGTGCTCGCGGCGCAGGAAGTGCCGGGTGAGCCCAATGCCGAAACACGGATCGAACTGCTGGAGCATCGCGACGGCCTGGGCCGCTATCGACTGCGCCCGCATACCGGCCGCACCCATCAATTGCGTCTACACATGAACGGTCTGGGAATCCCGATCCTCGGTGACGACTTCTATCCGGATATCACCGACAAACCGGTCGACGATTTCACCCGGCCATTACAGCTACTCGCGGCGGCGCTCGAGTTCACCGATCCGATCAGCGGCGAGCCGCGTCGTTTCGAAACGACGCGCACGCTACAAGCATGGGATGACCCGGAAAAGTGGGCAGGCTGACACCACCCGGCGCTCCAGCCCCGCTCACATCGGTCTGCTTCGTCACACGCCAATTCTCGTAAACGATCATGGTGAATCGGACATTGCCACGCTCATGAGCGAAAAATGAGCTACGACGCCGAATTCCCGATTTCAATGCCTGCCCGGCCGGTCCGCCTTTCGTCGGCGCCGCGGGTTCCGCACATCCGTACACTTGGCCGGGTGCTTCAACAGGACCTCGAGGAAACGGCTCCGCCCCGCCACAAACTGCACGCGTACATCGATGTGGTCGTCGTCGTGGCCGTCCTGGCAGGCACCAATCTGATCGCCCATTTCACCACCGTGTGGGCCAGCATCTTCACCGTCCCGCTCGCCGCCGTCATCCTGCTCGCGCTGGTTCGTCGCCGCGGCCTCGGCTGGTCGGAGCTCGGGCTTTCCCCAAGACATTGGCGGCGCGGGTCGCTGTACGCGCTGGGTGCGGTGGGCTTGGTGCTCGCCGTCGTGGCGATCGGCGCCGCACTGCCGATCACTCGGCCGTTCTTCCTCGCCGACCGTTACGCCACCATCTCCGGTGCGCTCATCGCATCGATGATCGTGATCCCGCTGCAAACGGCTATCCCCGAGGAACTGGCCTTCCGCGGTGTCCTGCACGGCACCCTCGACCGCGTCTATGGCGTGCGCGGTGTCTTCGCGACAGGCTCACTACTTTTCGGCATGTGGCACATCGCCTCATCGCTCGGTCTGACCAGCAGCAACCATGGCCTGACCGGATTCATCGGTGGCGGCCCGGCGGGTCAGATCATCGGCATCCTGCTCGCCGTCATCGCCACCGCGGCCGCGGGCATGGTCTTCACCTGGCTGCGGCGACGCAGCGGCAGCCTGCTCGCGCCGATAGCCTTGCACTGGTCGCTCAACGGCGCTGGCGCGCTTGCCGCGGCGATTGTCTGGCAAACTACCTTCGCCTGATCGGGCGCGCCGCACGCGGCGTTGCAAGACAAGCTCTCGGCCGCACAGCGAATCCGCACCGGTGCACACCGATCGCCGCGCCCATTCCGGGGCCCCGGCGTAGCCGACATGGTCCACGATCCATCATTCGACGACCGACCGCGCCGGGCTGCGGCCTGCCGATACGAAGTCTCGAGTTGCGACATTGCCGAGTCAGCTGTTTGCTCGAACCATGTGAACGCTGTCATTGACCACGACCAGATGCCGGTTTAGTCTCACTGCGATCACACGTATGTTCGAGCAAGTAGGGCGCACGGTTTGACGCCTACTCCTGGGAAGGCTCGCTATGCCCGACGAACAGTCGGCCGGCAGTTCCGAGATCGCGGCGTTGGCGCAGCAGGTGGCCACCGCGCGGGGGAAGCTACCGCTGCAGCACGATTCGGCATTGCTCGCGGTGCTGTCCGATGAGGAAGTCGCGGCGGAACGCGAGCTCGCGGAATGGGTTCGGACACAGCGGCGGCTACAGCGACGCCGCGCTGTGGAGGACGAACTCGCGGCCGAAGTGCGGGATCGGCGGACCGCGGCGGCGATCCGCAAGGCCGATGACGCCGATGCTCGCTGGCACCGCCGGGCGCTGGCGGCACGACGCCGGGTGTCGAATCAGGATGCGCGACTGGCTCAGTTGTATCGACGGGCCGAATGGTCCTCGCGCGCATTGATCGCGGTCGTAGTGCTCGGCATGGTGTGGGCCGGGGTGAACGTTCAGCACAACCTCGTGCCGAGCGGCGATATGACCGATCCGTTGTACTGGCTGAGTTATGGCATCGAGGCCATGATCTCGATCCCGATCATCACCATTATGGTGGCCGCGACAACCGCCGCCCGGTGGGGCCGAGAACTGGCCCGAGGCAAGGTGATCTTCTTCGAGGCAGCCCTGCTCGGCACCACCATCGCACTCAACGCCGGTCCGCATCTCGCCGCGGGCGCGCTCGGCCGTGCCGCCGAATACGCGATCGCACCGATCATGGTCGGCGTCGTAATCTGGCTGCACGCTTGGGTATCCGCGCGTTACGCCCTACTCATCGATAGCGCGCCCGTCGTCGATGCCGATGACGGGCCCAACCTCCAGCAAAGCCGGCGAGTTGTGGCCACCGTGCCGACAATCCCACGCGACGAGCCGGCGGACCTCCTCGAATTACTCGCCAACCACGACGTGGATCCACTCGCCGATCCAACGATCGGCCCGACCGGCGGGACCCTCGAATCCAACAGCGGCACCACGTCTCCTGAACAGCACTCGACGGGTGGCGATCGGTTACACACGGGCGCGCGCACTGCCCAGAGCGGGCAGCGTTCCGCAACGCCGATCGTCGATGCCGGTGACCGACCCGGCGCCAGCAAAGCGCAGCCCGACACCAACGACATTCGGATCGGCCCCGACGAGATTCAGTCCGGCTCCGACGAAATTGGGCCCAGCTCCAGCGACATTCAGCCCGACGCGATCAACCATCAGGGCTCGATGTCGGGCGATCACACCGATCTCGGCCTGGACCAATCCGTCCGCGGCGGCACTCAACTCCAGGTAGCGAGCGCCGAGGACAACAAGCGTTCCACTGCCGAGGAGCCTCGCGGCAACTCAGTTGACGTGAGCAATGAAACCGCCCAAGCTCTGCCCGCCGAACCCCCTTACTCCGAGACCGACGACATTGTCGCCGAACTGGACGACGTCGAAGTATGGGCGGCAGCAAGGGAAATCGCCGAACGCGGGCTGTCCACCCTCCCTGTCGAGCAACTGGCCGAAATCCTCACCCTCGCCGACCAATCCTGGACCCCCCTCGGCATCGGCAGCGAAGTCGGCCTCCCCCGCTCCTCCGTGGCCCGAGTCCTCGACTCCGCCCGCAAAGTCCGCAGGCCCTACGCCGTCAGTTGACGAACAAACGCGAGCCTTTCGCTCCGACCGATATCGCCAACGCAACGCCGAGCACGAGGGCGAGTACTGCGGACGCGCCGAACCCCGCTCGGAACCCGCCCGCGTCGATGGCGATGCCCGCGAGGGAACTACCGATGCCATTGCCGAAGGTCATGGACGCACCATGCCAACCGATCGCTTCGCCGCGACCGCCTTCCGGAACGACTCGACTCAACTGGTCGACTGACGCGATAACCGTTGGTGCGCAGAAGAGTCCGGCTACGAAGCCCGCCACCGCGAGGGATGCCGGTCCACCGACTACAGCCATCGGAACGGTGACGGCGCCCAGCGCGGCAAGCAGAACATAGGTCGAGATCGATCGATTCAATGCGCCGTAGACGAGGCCGCCGGCCAGCGACCCCAAACCCCACGCGGCCATCACCGCACCAAGCCATCGCTGCGCGTCGAACTCCCGCATAGCGGCGACAAGGGTCAGTTCGGCAGCGGCGAGCGCCACCATCGCCACATTCGCACCGATGCACAGCGCGATGAATTCGATCTGGAACCAGCTGCGACGCGTGACCGCCACCTTCGCATTGTCGTCGGTATCCGACCGCAATGGCGGATTCAGCAACCACAGGAGAATCCCGGCGAGCACATGACACATCTGCGCGCAGAACAGCACCGCCGTCGTCGACCAGCAGGTGGCCGCAGCGACTCCGAGCACCGGCCCGACCATGAAGGCCAACTCCACCGATACCGACTCCAACGCGAGTGCGGATTGCCTGTTCTGCTCGACAGTTGCCGCGATAACCGCCTGGCGAACCACTCCGAAGATGGGGATATCGACCAGTCCGGCGACCCCGGCGAACACCAGCAACGGAACATAGTCGACGAACGGCGCGACCGACCAGCACACCGCACCGACCAGAATGGACGGTGCGATCGTGCGCCGCAACCCCATCCGGTCGAGCAATCTGCCACGCCACGGCCCACTCAACGCGGTACACAGGGTGACGACCGTGCTCAGCACCCCTGCCTGAAAATAGGAGCCGTGCAACGTCTGCACAACATGCAACGCGAGCAGTACAGCCCCCGCGAAGAACGGAATCCGGACCAGCGTCCCTAGCAGGATGACGTTGCGGACTGCCGGATTGGACAGAATCTGCCGATAGGACCGCACCGCCCGAGAATGTCACCGGCCGCGATTTCACGCCAACGGTTTTCGCCACACGTGTCCTCGACGCAAAAGGCCCGCTTCCCAAATGGGAAGCGGGCCTTCGGCTTCGAACTCAGTTTCTCGAGATCAGCCTTACTTGGCCTTCTCGAGGACCTCGACCAGACGCCAGCGCTTGGTGGCCGACAGCGGGCGGGTCTCCATCAGCTGAACGCGGTCGCCGATACCGGCGGTCTCGTTCTCGTCATGCGCCTTCACCTTGGAGGTGGTGCGAATGATCTTGCCGTAGAGCTTGTGCCGGTAACGGTCTTCCAGCTCGACGACAATCGTCTTGTTCATCTTGTCCGACACAACGTAGCCGACACGTACCTTGCGGCTGTTGCGCTCTTCCTTCGTTTCGCTCATGCCGCATCTCCCTTGCCAGCGGGTGCCGAGGCCAGACCGAGCTCGCGCTCGCGCATGACCGTGTAGATACGCGCGATCTCGTGACGAACGACACGCAGACGACGGTTGTTGTCCAGCTGACCCGTCGCCATCTGGAAGCGCAGGTTGAACAGCTCTTCCTTCGACTCACGCAGGCGGGCGACGAGCTCCTCTTCGGTGAGCTCGCGGAGCTCTGCGGCCGGTGTTCCGGTAGCCATCAGAACTGCTCCTCCCTTGTCACGATCCTGCACTTCATCGGGAGCTTGTGCATCGCGCGGCGCAGGGCCTCACGAGCGGTCTCCTCATTGGGGTAACTCATTTCGAACATCACGCGACCGGGCTTGACGTTCGCGATCCACCACTCCGGCGAACCCTTACCGGAACCCATGCGGGTCTCGGCGGGCTTCTTGGTGATCGGGCGATCCGGGTAGATGTTGATCCAGATCTTGCCGCCACGCTTGATGTGGCGAGTCATCGCGATACGCGCCGACTCGATCTGCCGGTTGGTGACGTAGGCGGGCTCGAGAGCCTGGATGCCGTATTCACCGAACGCGACCGAGGTGCCGCCCTTTGCCATTCCGGAACGACCCGGGTGATGCTGCTTCCGGTGCTTGACCTTCCGAGGCATCAACATGCGTCAGCCCTCCTGCTTTTCTGCCGGAGCGTCGGCAACCGCAGTAGCGGCGCCAGCACGCCCGGCCTCAGTGCTGGTCGCGGTGGTACCGGCCGAACCGGACCGACGCGGGCGGCTCGGCCGCTCACGACGCTCGCGGCGGTCACCAGCGGCGGGCGCGGCCGAAGCCGTGACCTCACGCTTGCCACCGACGATGTCGCCCTTGTAGATCCAGACCTTCACACCGATACGACCGAAGGTGGTCTTGGCCTCGTAAAGGCCGTAGTCGATGTCCGCACGCAAGGTATGCAGCGGAACCCGACCCTCACGGTAGAACTCCGAGCGCGACATTTCGGCGCCACCGAGGCGGCCCGAGCACTGCACACGGATGCCCTTGACGTTCGGCGAACGCATGGCCGACTGGATGGCCTTACGCATCGCGCGACGGAACGCCACACGGTTGGACAGCTGCTCGGCAACACCCTGAGCAACGAGCTGCGCATCCGATTCCGAGTTCTTGACCTCGAGGATGTTCAGCTGCACCTGCTTCTTGGTGAGCTTCTCCAGCTCGGCGCGGATGCGATCGGCCTCGGCGCCGCGGCGGCCGATGACGATGCCAGGACGCGCGGTGTGGATGTCCACACGCACACGGTCACGGGTGCGCTCGATTTCGACCTTCGAGATGCCCGCCCGCTCCATGCCGGTGGCGAGGAGCTTGCGGATCTGGACATCTTCCTTCACGTATTCCGCGTACTGCTTGTCCGCGTACCAACGCGACTTCCAGTCGGTGGTGATACCGAGGCGGAAGCCATGGGGGTTGATTTTCTGTCCCATTTACTTTGCCCCTCCCTTCCGGCGGTTACGAGTGGATCCACCGGCGGTGGGGACGCTCTCGACCTCGATGGTGATGTGGCTGGTGCGCTTCCGGATGCGGAAAGCACGGCCCTGGGCACGCGGCTGGAACCGCTTCATGGTCGCACCCTCATCGACATAGGCCGTGGAGATGACCAGTGTCGACGGGTTCAGGCCCAGGTTGTTCTCGGCGTTCGCCGCGGCACTTGCCACGACCTTGGCAACCGGATCGCTCGCGGCCTGCGGAGCGAACTTCAGGATCGCCAGTGCGTCCTCGACTCGCTTGCCGCGGACCAGGTCCACGACACGACGAGCCTTCATCGGGGTCACGCGAACGTGCTTAGCCGTCGCGCGAGCCGTCGGGTTCTGAGTTTCAGTCGTCATCGCCGCTTGCTCTTCCGGTCGTCCTTGACGTGGCTCCTGAACGTGCGCGTCGGCGCAAACTCACCGAGCTTGTGCCCGACCATGTTGTCCGAAATGAACACCGGGACATGCTTACGACCGTCGTGGACGGCGAAAGTGTGGCCGATGAAGTCGGGGATGATCGTGGAACGACGCGACCAGGTCTTGATGACCTGCTTCGTGCCCTTCTCGTTCTGAACGTCCACCTTCGCGAGGAGGTGATCGTCGACGAACGGGCCCTTCTTAAGACTGCGTGGCATCTTCTACTCCCTCCTGGTTATCGCTTGTTCTTGCCAGTGCGGCGGCGGCGGACGATGAGCTTGTCGCTCGGACGGTTGGGCTTGCGGGTGCGGCCTTCCGGCTGACCCCACGGGCTGACCGGGTGGCGACCACCGGAGGTCTTGCCCTCACCACCACCGTGCGGGTGGTCGACCGGGTTCATGACGACACCACGGACGGTTGGGCGACGGCCCTTCCAGCGCATACGGCCGGCCTTGCCCCAGTTGATGTTCGACTGCTCGGCGTTGCCGACCTCACCGACGGTGGCGCGGCAGCGCACGTCGACGCGACGGATTTCGCCGGACGGCATACGCAGCGTGGCGTAGGTGCCTTCCTTACCGAGCAGCTGAATGCTGGAGCCCGCGGAGCGAGCCATCTTCGCGCCACCGCCCGGACGCAGCTCCACGTTGTGAATCGTGGTACCGGTCGGGATGTTGCGCAGCGGCAGGTTGTTACCCGGCTTGATGTCGGCCGTGGGGCCGGACTCGATCGGGGTGCCCTGCTGCACGCCCTTCGGCGCGATGATGTAGCGCTTCTCGCCATCCACGTAGTGCAGCAGCGCGATGTTCGCGGTCCGGTTCGGGTCGTACTCGATGTGAGCGACCTTGGCCGGGATGCCGTCCTTGTCCAGTCGACGGAAGTCGATCAGACGGTAGGCGCGCTTGTGGCCGCCACCGCGGTGCCGAGTGGTGATGCGACCGTGCGCATTACGACCACCCTTGCTGTGCAGCGGGCGAATCAGCGACTTCTCGGGGGTCGACCGGGTGATCTCGGCGAAGTCCGAGACGGACGAGCCACGGCGACCAGGGGTTGTCGGCTTGTACTTACGGATTGCCATGAGTTCTTCTCTACTTTCTGGATTCCCAGGCGCTTACGCGACCGGGCCTCCGAAGATCTCGATGGGCTTGCTGTCGGCCGAGATGGTCACGAGCGCGCGCTTGGTGTTCTTGCGCTTGCCGTAACCGAAGCGGGTCCGCTTGCGCTTGCCCTGACGGTTGGCGGTGTTGACGCTGGTAACCGTGACGCCGAAGACCTTCTCGACGGCGATCTTGATCTGCGTCTTGTTGGAGTCCGGGTGCACGATGAAGGTGTAGGTGCCTTCCTCGATCAGTCCGTAGGACTTCTCCGAGATGACCGGCGCCAGCAGGATGTCGCGGGGGTCGGCGATGGTGGTCACTTGCTCTCCTCCTGTGCAGTTTCGGCGGGGCCGTGCACAAAGGCGTTCAAGGCCTCCACGCTGAACACCACTTCGTCGCTTTCCAGCACGTCGTAGGTGTTGAGCTGGTCCGGCGCGATCGGGTGCACGAACTCGAGGTTCTGCACGCTCTTCCAGGCCGCCAGGTCCTCACGTCCGAGGACGATGAGGAACTTCTTGCGGTCCGACAGCTCCTCGAGGAAGCTCTTGGCCGTCTTGGTCGACGGGGCCTGCCCGGCAACCAGTTCGGTGATCACGTGGATGCGCTCGTTACGCGCCCGATCCGAAAGCGCTCCGCGCAACGCGGCGCGGATCATCTTCTTGGGGGTGCGCTGGCTGTAGTCACGCGGCTGCGGGCCGTGGACGGTGCCACCACCGGTGAACTGCGGCGCGCGGGTCGAGCCCTGACGGGCGCGGCCGGTGCCCTTCTGCCGGTACGGCTTCTTGCCACCACCGCGGACTTCACCGCGGGTCTTGGTGGAGTGCGTGCCCTGACGGGCCGCGGCAAGCTGCGCGACGACGACCTGATGCATCAGCGAGACGTTGGCGGTCACGTCGAAGATCTCCGAGGGGAGTTCGACGGTGCCGTTGGTCTTGCCGCCCAGTTCCTTGACCGGAAGCGTCAGGTTGGTCTTCTTCTCCGTGTTTACTGCGGAGCTGGTCATGCGTGTGCACCACCCTTCACGGCGCTCTTGACGACGACGACGTTGCCGCGACGACCCGGGATCGCTCCCTTGATCAGCAGCAGGCCGTTCTCGGCGTCCACCTTGTGAACCGAGAGGTTCTGGGTGGTGACGCGGTCGTTGCCCATCCGGCCCGACATCCGCATGCCCTTGAACACGCGGCCGGGAGTGGCGCAACCACCGATGGAACCCGGGCGACGGTGCACGGCCTGCGCACCGTGCGAGGCGCCCTGACCGGCGAAGCCGTGACGCTTCATGGTGCCGGCGAAGCCCTTGCCCTTGCTGGTGCCGGTCACGTCCACGTACGCGCCTTCTTCGAACACCTCGGCAGTCAGCTCCTGGCCGACCTCGAAGGTGGAAGCATCCGCGACGCGGATTTCGGCGACGTGGCGACGCGGGGTGACACCGGCCTTGGCGAACTGGCCGGAGACCGGCTTGTTCACCTTGCGCGGGTCGATGGCGCCGAAAGCGACCTGGACGGCGCTGTAGCCGTCCCGCTCCATGGTGCGAATCTGGGTAACGACGTTCGGTCCGGCCTTGATGACGGTCACGGGAACGACGCGGTTATTGTCGTCGAACACCTGGGTCATGCCGAGCTTGGTGCCCAGGATGCCGGCCGCTGGCCTGTTCTTGTTATCAGTCATGTCTCGAGTCCCCGTCACTGAATGTTGACGTCGACGCTGGCCGGCAGGTCGATACGCATGAGCGCGTCAACCGTCTTCGGCGTCGGGTCGAGGATGTCGATCAGCCGCTTGTGCGTACGCATCTCGAAGTGCTCGCGCGAGTCCTTGTACTTGTGCGGCGAACGGATGACGCAGTACACGTTCTTTTCGGTCGGCAACGGCACCGGCCCGACGACACGGGCCCCGGTGCGGGTCACCGTCTCCACGATCTTGCGCGCAGACGCGTCGATCGCTTCGTGGTCGTAGGCCTTGAGCCTGATGCGGATCTTCTGTCCCGCCACGCTAAGTGTCCTTTTCTCCGCTTTTCGTTCGTGACCCGAACGCCGGCTACAGCGTCCGAACCACCCTCAATTTGCACAGCCCGAACACACGAAGACGTCTCAGCTCGAGAGAGAGACCGCGACCGGGCACGCCCGATCATTCGCCGCTGTTCATCTGTCATGGTTCTCCGGTCCACGCGGTCGGGCGTGTCGCCCATCCGTTCATTCCTCTGCCCCGGAATCGAAATTCACCTCAGGCTTCGGAACACTGTCCCGGACGCACCCACACTGGAATCCAGTGAGGTACACGATTGGGTATTGCTCGCCTAGCAACCCTCCATAACCCGTAGAACAGGGATGGCCCGGCGCAAGGCAACCCGAACAGTATGCCCGACCCGACCGACGACTTCAAATCCACCCCCCACCCATTCACTCCGGCCGCCCCCAGCGCAGGTCGGACCCCGGATCCCGGGCGCGCCCCCGCAGGCTCTCGACCCAGCGAAAAGTATGCCGCTTCACCATCCGAACCAAACTTACTTCCGAGTAAGATAGCGGGTATGACAAAAGAGACCGCGACCCATCGGGCCTGGAAGAAACTGCCGGACAACCGGCTGGGGCACACGCTGTTCTCGCTGGGCATGGTGGCCCGGGTGCCGTACTTCGGCACGGTGCTGCCGAGCGTGGTGCGACTGGAGCCAGGGTTGTGCGAGGTGACCTCGCCGAAGTGGTTCGGCATTCACAACCATCTGGGCACCTACCACGCGATCGCGGCGTGCAACCTGGCCGAGGTGGCGATGGGGATGCTGAGCGAGGCGACGGTGCCCGGCACACACCGCTGGATTCCCAAGGCGATGAACGTGCAGTACCTGGCCAAGGCGGAGACCGGGCTGCGTGCGGTGGCGAAGCTGCCTGAGATTCCGGACTTCGCGACGATCACGACGGGGCAGGAGTTGATCGTGCCCGTGTCGATATACGACAAGAGCGGGCTGGAGGTTGTACACGCCGACATCACCACCTGGGTCACACCCAAGTAGTCGGCGGGCACCCGGGTGCCCGCAACGTGCGGCGACGCCCCGTGGACGCGGGTCACCGACCCTTCGGGTCCGCACCACGCGGAACAGTTGCGTCGGTGCTGCTGGGACCGTTTGATTGCCGATATGGGCGTGCATACGAAGTCGGATGTCTGCGTGGTCGGTCTCGGTCCGACCGGGCGCGCCTTGGCACACCGCGCGATGCTGGCGGGATTGCGCGTGACCGCCGTCGATCCGCGTCCGGAGCGACCCTGGCCGCCCACCTTCTCATGCTGGATGGATGAACTGCCGGAATGGTTGTCGCCCACGGCTATCGCTACTCGGATCGAAGCGCCGACGGTCTGGACGAACACCAAGCATCGCATCGAACGCCCCTACTGTGTGCTATCCAAATCCGGCCTGCGCGATGCGCTGCCGCTCGATGACGCGACCGTGCTGGCCGGACGCGCGACCCGCGTCGACGCCCACAAGGTGGAACTGACCGACGGCACAATCCTCGGTGCGGCAACGGTTTTCGATACCCGCGGGCTGCCGGCACCCGGGCGGCGCCGGGCGGCCAGCGCGCACGGCATCTTCGTCGACGCCGAGACCGCGGCGCCGATGATCGCCGATGGCGAAGGGCTGCTGCTGGATTGGCGCCCGGAAAACGGGGCGGGCCCGGGCGAACCGCCCTCGTTCCTCTACGCCGTCCCAGTCGGTGACGGCACCGTACTCTTCGAGGAAACCAGCCTCGGCCTGCGTGGCGGCATGCCGCAACACGAGCTGCGCAACCGCACACTGAGCCGACTTGCCACGCACGGAATCACCCTCACCGGCGACGAACCGATCGAGGCCGCGCACTATCCACTGGATCAGCCACCACCGAAAAAGGGTACTGCCCAAGCGATTCCGTTCGGTTCACGCGGCGGCATGATGCATCCCTGCACCGGATACAGTGTCGCCGATTCGCTCGCACTCGTCGACACCGCCATCACCACGCTCCAACAGGACCGCGACCCCATCACGCAACTTTGGTCCCGGCAGGCCCGCCTGACCTACTGGATGCGCATGCGCGGCCTCGGGGGCCTGGGCCGCCTGACCATCGAACAGTCCATCTCCATGTTCGACGCCTTCTTCACCGCGTCCCCCCGCGGCCAGCGCGCCCTACTCTCGACCCACGACGACTACATCGCCCTCGCCGCCGTACTAATCAACACAGTCACCCACACCTGGCCCTTCCACTGGCGCTACGACCTGGTCGGCTGGACCAACCGCAACCGGTGGCTCAACCACGACTTCACCCCCGCCCCCGCGGCAAACACCACCCCCTAACCAGAAAGCCCAAACAAGCACCCACACCCCCAACACCAACACCCGTGGCCGCGACCTCGACACCCCGACTCACCCCCCACGAAGCGAGTCTTACGAGCGACCCGTTCGCGGCCGGCTCGCATCCGAGTAGCCGAAGCGAGGCGACGAAGTCGCGAGTCTCGGCTGCTCGGATGCGAGCCTTCGGGGCCGCGAACCCGCCGCCCCCGCGGCCAACAACCCCCAACACCAACACCCCGTGGTCGCGACCTCGACACCCCGACTCACCCCCACGGAGCGAGTCTTACGAGCGACCCGTTCGCGGCCGGCTCGCATCCGAGTAGCCGAAGCGAGGCGACGAAGTCGCGAGTCTCGGCTGCTCGGATGCGAGCCTTCGGGGCCGCGAACCCGCCGCGCCAGCGGCCAACAACACAGCCGATAACTCAAGCTTCAGCGGCGCGGCGGTAGCCGCGGATCGCGGGGTAGGCGAACACGATGATCAGGCCGAGGGTCCAGGCGAGGGTCTTCAGCAGCGGTTCGGCGACCGGCCCTCCGTAGGACAGTCCCTTCATCGCATCGATGGCACAGCTCATGGGCTGATTGGCGACGGTGTCCTGCAACCAGGTGGGATAGGCGAAGACGGGGACGAAGCCGGAGTTGAAGAACATCAGCAGGGTGTTGAACGTGCCGATGAGGCTGACGAGCAGGATGCCCTCGGTGATGGTCGCCAGCGTGGTGACCAGCACCGCGAAGCCGATCCCGAACAGCACCGGAATGCCGATCAGTGCGAGCGCCGCGAGCGGCCCCTGACCGAAACGGAAGCCGACGGCGTAGCCGACCGCGATAACGAACACGGTGGTGATGAGCACGCGCAACGCCTCGGCCAGCAATCGTCCGGTCAGCCCGGCTGCCCGGTGCACAGGCATGGTCCAGAAACGGCCGAGCAGACCGGTGGCTTTTTCGCGCTTGAATCCGAGCGCGCTGACCACGGCGCCGGACATCGCGGCGACGAGCGTGATCATCGCGACCTGGCCGTAGATGCTCGGCATGCCGGTGGCCGCGGTTATCGGTTTACCGAGCACGACACGGAACATCAGCAGCGTCAGCGCCGGATAGACCAGCGTCTGAATGGTGGTCGCCGGGTCACGCATCCACACCATCAACAACCGTTTGCACTGGATCATGCTGTGCGTCACCCAGGTGCTCAGCGCGTGTTCGGACTTGGCGGTCACCTCCGGTAGTGGAGTGTTCCCGGCCAGGCCGGGCGCCTCGGGGGCGGCGGATTGTCTGGTTGCCTCGATCGAACTCATGCCCGCCTCACACTCGCCCAGATCGCCAACGGGGTGAACGCGATGACCAAACCGCCCAACCAGACCAGCGGCACCCAGAGCACCTGCCAGCTCACTCCGTCCTGCGCCATATCGCGTAATGCGAAGGAGAACTGGGAGATCGGCTGGTTGCGCACGAAAGGCTGGATCCAGGTCGGGAAACTACTCTCCGGCACGAATCCGCAGGAGAGCATGCCGAGGATCAATGTGGGCAGGGTCAACGCCTGGCTCAACGATTCCGGACTCCTGGTGAGATTGCCGAGCGCGTCGGCGCCGAGCGCGAGCACGGTGCCGACCGCAAGCGAGAACACACAGAACAGCACGGCCTGGCCGAATCCGGCCACGAACCGGAAACCGATCAGGTACCCGAAGATCAGCGCCGCCGTCAGCGAGACAACCGAGCGGACCATTCCGGCCGCGATCCGCGCCGATAGTGGGACGAGCATCCCGATCGGCATGGTCTGCAACCTGGTACTGAGCCCGGTGAGCGCCTCGAACGCCGACAGTTGCGCGTTCGACATCATGGTGAAGGCCATGGTCTGTAGCACGATGATCGGCATCACGAACTGCGCGTAATCGATGCCCTGGAACTTCATCACATAGCGCAGCGGCAGATAGAAACCGAGGGTGAACACCAGCGGGGTGATCGCCGCGACGATCAATTCACCCTTGGTGGCCATTGTTCGGATGATCCGGCCGGTCAGGGCCCGCCATTGGGCGAACGACGAGGGCGTGGCATCGGGCAGGTCGATGAACAGCGTCGCGGTATCGGGGCCGACGACGGTAGGAGCACTCACGCGTTGCCGCCCGAATGGCCGGTGATGGAGAGGAATACGTCATCGAGCGACGGCCTGCGCAGCGCGATATCGGCCAGCGCGATATCGGCGGTGTCGAGCCTGCGCAATGCCTCGGTGAGGGTGGCCGCACCGTCGGGCGCCGGGATGGAGATCCGGTCCCCGCCATTGATTTCGACGAGCACCGCGGCCGGCACCAGATCGCCGAGCGCGGTGGCGGCGTCGCTGAGGTGTTTCGGGTCGAGCGGAACAACCTCGCAGTAGCTGCCACCGGTCTTGGCCTTGAGTTCGTCGGCGGTGCCCTCGGCGATCACGGTGCCCTTGTCGATGACGATGATGTTGTCGCTGAGTACGTCGGCTTCCTCGAGGTACTGCGTGGTCAGCAGGACCGTAATGCCCTGGTTCTTGAGCGCGGTCACCAGATCCCAGACACCCTGGCGGCTGCGCGGGTCCAATCCGGTGGTCGGTTCGTCGAGGAACACCACCTCCGGCCGCACCACCAGACCGCAGGCGATATCGACACGGCGGCGCATACCACCCGAATAGTTGCTCACCGCGCGGCGGCCCGCGCTGGTCAGGTCGAATTCCTCGAGCAGCACATCGGCACGCTTACGGGCCGCGGATTTGGTCAGGCCCATCAACCTGCCGAACAACTCGAGGTTCTCCCGGCCGGACAGGTTCTCATCCAGCGCGGCGTACTGGCCGGTCATCATGATCGACCGCCGCACCCCGGCCGGATCCTTCTGCACGTCGTGGCCGGCCACGACGGCGGTGCCGGCGTCCGCGCGCAACAGCGTGGACAGGATCTTCACCGTGGTTGTCTTGCCCGCACCGTTCGGGCCGAGGATGCCGAGAACACTGGCCCTCTCGGCACGAAAGCTGACACCTCGTAGCGCGTGGACGTCGCCGAAGGATTTCCTGACATTGTCGACGAAAACCGCGTAATCACTCGGATCGACCGCGGCAGGACTCGGGTGCGAATCTGCTTGGTTCAAGCTCGGCATCAACTCTCCACTATCGGCCGGGGGGCGACCTGGTCGCCGCAACGCACACATAAGTACGTCCGGGTTGGTGATCCGTACCGCCTGGCGCGATGTTACCGGCACGGTCATTTCAGGCTCGCGTCGTTTCCCGCGGCAGCGTCCGCGCGGTACCCACCCGACCGCCCACTCATGTGTGCGCTTGCTCACAATAATTCGGGTCGATCGGCTCCGTGCTGGCTCGATGCCGATTCGGCATACCAGCGATAGCGCATCGGCGGCGCCGGAGCCTTGTCGGGCCGCCGCGGCGACCATAGTCTGCTATTCGGGGAAACACATGCACTCACTCGGCGGCGGCAGCGCTGCTTCTGGCGAAGCGACTGCGCCGGATCGACTCTGCGGGAGGTAGCCATGGCCGAGACCGCGCAGCAATCGGGCCAATCGAACGTGCTGACGTCATACGATCCGCGTACCGGCGAGATCGTCGGCAATTACGCGGTGATGGGCGCCAGCGAACTGAACCGTACCGTACGCGCCGCGCGATCGGCCGAAAAGTGGTGGGCCGAACTGGGATTCGGTGGACGCAAGCGCTGGCTGCTCGATTGGAAACGCAGCATCACCAGGCGGGCAAGCGAATTGGTGGAGATCCTCTGCGAGGAAACCGGCAAACCCGAGGCGGACGCGGCCATCGAGGTCATGCTGGCCGTGGAGAATCTGGATTGGGCCGCGCGCAACGCGGCCAGGGTGCTGGACCGTCATCGGCTCGGATCCACCCTGCTGACCCGCAACCAACACGCCTCGGTCGGTTACCTGCCGCTCGGCGTCGTCGGTGTCCTCGGTCCGTGGAACAACCCCGTGTTCACCCCGATGGGCTCGATCGCCTACGCCATGGCGGCGGGCAATACCGTGGTGTTCAAACCGAACGAACTCACCACCGGAGTCGGAGTCTGGCTCGCCGAGAGCTGGAACCGGCTGGCCCCGAATCAACCTGTGCTGCAGGTGGTTACCGGCGATCACTCGACCGACGCCGCGCTGTGTCGGACCAAGATCGACAAGCTGGCCTACGCGGGCTCGGATGCCGGAGCGCGTGAGGTGATCTCGCTCTGCGCGCAGAACATGACTCCAGTGGTGGTGGAGCGAAACGGCAAGGGCACCATGGTCGTGCACGTCGACGCGAAACTCGACGACGCCGCGGAGGCCGCGGTCTTCGGGGCGATGGCGAACGCGGGCCAGAATGCCACCGGCATCCAGCGCGCCTACGTCGCCGGTTCGGTATCGGACCGGTTCCTCGAACTGGTGGCCGAACAGGCGCGTCGGCTGCGACCGGGTGCGGACAAGCGCGCGTCCTATGGGCCGATGATCCTGGATTCGCAGGTCGACGTGGTGCGCAAGCAGGTTCGCGACGCGCTGGCCCGCGGTGGCCGGGCGGTCGTCGGCGGACTCGACTCGATCCGCGAGCCCTATATCGAACCCATCGTCCTGACCGAGGTACCCGAGGAAAGCGTCGTGATCACCGGCGAGGGCATCGGACCGGTGCTGATCGTCAATACGGTCGCGGATATGGACGAGGCGGCGCAACGGATCAACGCGGTCGGCAACGGCGTCGCGGTGTCGGTGTTCACCAGGGACGTGCACAGCGTCGAGACGCTGGCGGAGCAACTCCGGGTCGGCGTTGTGACTATCAATTCCTCGACCGCCTACGCCGGGATTCCGGCACTACCCATTGGCGGAGTCGGCGAATACGGCCAGGGCCATCACCATGGCGACCAAGGTCTGCGGGAGTTCAGCCGGACCCTCGCCATTGCCCGCAAGCGCTACCGGTCGCTGGTGCACCTGTCCACCTTCGATCGCCATACGCGCAATCTACGGCTGGCCAAAACCATCTTCCGCAGTCGGCACGGCTGGCGCTGAGCCGCCGAGCAGCACCGCCTCCATCAGCGCGCACACCCGGGCCAATTGTTCGGGCCTGGCATCGAACTTGGTCAGCCTGCCGACATCGATCACCTGACCGTAAGCGGCGTGCACGCGGAACCTGGCCTCAACCTGATCACCGTCGAGCAGGTTGGCCCATTCCAGAATGTTCTGGCGTTGGATGGCACGTAGTTTGTGCTGTTCGGCCTGCGGCAGATTGCTGAACTCGGCGTAGTAGACCGGCATGATTTCCGGCATCGTGAACGTGAGCCTGGCCTGCTGGTAGGCGATGCGTCGGACCGCGTCGGGACGGCTGCTCGACTCGGCGAGTGCCTCGGTGATCGCGATCGCGACCCGGTCACCGGTGCGATGGAACGCCGCGGCGAGCAGGTCGGCCTTGCTGGTGAAATACCGGTACACGCTGGAAGCATTGATGCCGACCGCCGCGCCGATCTCCTCGATGCTCGCCTCGTGGTATCCCTGCCTGCCGAAAATGCGGATCGCCTCGGTGAGTAGCTGTTCGCGTTTCGATGTGACCGGCAGCCCACGGACCACCGGTCCAGGATCTGGGCTCGACGACGCGGGCGGCAACTCGGCACCCAGGATCGACCAGCACATATCGTGCAACAGCGGCAGTAGCCGCGCGGTCGACAGCGCGGTGCGGTGCGCGGAGATACTGGCGATCGCGCTGAGCACCGCGGCGGCGAGCGTCGCGACATCCTCGGGTGGCGCGGTAGGTCGAAGCCGCGCGATCGGTGCGGCCACTGTCGCATTGAGATCGTCGTAGATTTTTCGGATCCGGACTCGATCCTCGCGCTCCAGGTAGCGCCGCTCCCATCGGTAGAGTCCGGCCTCGCGCCGAATGTCGATAGTGTGCTCGCTCATGGCCTTGATCAGGGCATCCAATCGACGCGATGGCTCGAGCTGCGGATCGTCCGCGGCGCGGGCAATCCCGAGCAGGTGCCGGGCGCCCTCTTCCGCGGCCGCGACGAGCAGCGCGTACTTATTGCGGAAATGCCGGTACAGCGCGGGCCCGGAAATACCGACCTCGGCGGCGATCTCATCCACACCCACCGGGTAATACCCGCGGTCACTGAACGCGCGAGCCGCCGCCCGAATGATCTGCACCTTGCGATCCTTTGGGCGGCGGCGCACCGTCCGGCCGGTCTCAGGCCGCGCGGGAGCGAGGTGGACCTCGCTGCCATCCGCGACCATGTAGCTCTCCGTTCTCCAGCCGGCGCCACTGTTGACAGCGCCGAGCAAATCATCCTAAGTTAACCACAATTCGCATAATTAACCACTATTCATGGCGCCGGCCGTAGCGATCCCACCAAATTCCATACCAGGAGCACCCCATGAGCAACATCGATTCCGCAACGCCTGGATCCACTCCCGCCGGATTCTCCGCCGTCCACGACGGCAACGTGCTCCGGGTGACCATCACCAAGCCGAAGCGGAAGAACGCCATTGACTACGACACCATGACCGCGCTCGGCGACACCTTCCTCGCCGCAGCGGCGGACCCCACGGTGCGAGTGATCGTGCTGACCGGCGAAGGCACCGACTTCTGCACCGGCGCCGATCTGGCCGCAACCGCATCCGAAGCCGAACGCGGTATCACCCCCGACATGGTGATGGACGTTGCCAACCGACTCGTCAAAGCCATCGTCGACGCACCGATTCCAGTCATCGCACGAGTCAAGGGCGCGGCCGCGGGCGTCGGCGTCGGCATCGCGCTGGCCTCCGACCTGGTCTACGCCAGCGAAGAGTCCTATCTGCTGCTCGCCTTCGTCAACATCGGCCTCATGCCCGACGGCGGCGCCGCCTCGATGGTCGCCGCAGCGGCCGGACGCCCGCTCGCCGCCGAGATGGCGCTACTCGGCGAACGACTGCCCGCACCAAAAGCGAAGGCGGCCGGACTGTTCACCGCAGTCCTCCCCGATGACGAACTCGACGCCACGGTCGAAGCCGCGGCGGCGAAAATCGCCAGCGGCCCACGTCGCGCACTCGAACTCACGAAGAACGCACTCAACGCCGCCACCCTGACCCAGCTGGACACGACACTCGCAGCGGAGAAGGCCGGGCAAACCGAATTGCTCCAGTCGGCTGATTTCTTCGAGGGCGCGGCGGCAATGCTGACCAAGCGTAAGCCGGTATTCGGGTCTGCTTGACGGGTGGTGCAGGGCGCCTGATGGGTACGGATCAGGTGGTGCTGGACGGGCATATTTGTGTGCGTATTCGTCGGCTGGTGGGGGGATAATGACGGTCGGGCGGACGACGGCGAGAAAGACGACGGCGAGGCAGTGGGTGCGTATGCGGTGACGTGCGGGACTCGGAGTGCGGTAGTCCAGTGAGGTTTGCTGTGTTTATTGGCCGCTGGCGCGGCGTGTTCGCGGCCCCCTTTGGCTCACGTCCGAGGGGCAAATACTTGCTCCTTCGTCGCATCGTATTTGCCCCTCGGACGCGAGCCGGCCGCGAACTCTAGTGCTCGATCTCGCTTCGCTCGAAAACTGGTGTCGTGGCGAGTGGGTGCGCAAGTGGGCTCGTGCGGCACCGACCGATTCTGTACACAGATAGTGCCGTGGTTTGACAGTTGAGGGGCTCGGTCTCGCTGCGCTCGAAACTGGGGCGCGACTAACGAGCACGTCAGCGGGCTCATGCGGCGCCTACTACTTCTGCACACAGATAGGTGCTGCGCTTTAGCAGCCGAAGGGCTCGGTCTCGCTGCGCTCGAGAGCTGTTATGGGCTGGTGCGGCACCTCGGGGCGGCGTTCAGTCGATTTGCGAGGTTTGGTTATTGGGTTCGGCACGGCGCGGCGAGTTTATAAGCTATGTTCATCGGCTATGGCTTACCTGGTTACTGGTGCTACTGGGTTTATCGGTCGGTTCCTGATTCCCGAGTTGTTGCAGCGGGCAGGGGATATTCATGTATTGGTTCGGCCGGGAGCAGATTCGGCTGGGCGGTTTGCTTGGTGCGCCCGCGAGTGGACGGGTGGGGATCGGGTGCGGGGGGTGCCTGGCGATCTCGGTGCGGATGGGCTCGGCATCGATCCGCAGTGGCTTGATGAGCATCGCGGGTCGATCGACCATGTTTTCCATCTAGCCTCCAGCTATGACATGGCCGAGGGCGGCGACGGGACCCGGCATGTGGTCGATGTCGCGGCGAATCTGAAAGCCGGTCTGCTGCATCATGTTTCGACGGTGGAGGTGGCGGGTTCGTTCGAGGGGCTGTTCACCGAGGACATGTTCGATCAGGGGCAGGCGCTCACTACCCCGTTGCAGCGGGCCAAGTTCGAGGCCGAGCGGGTCGTGCGCGAGTCCGGACTGAGCTGGCGCGTCTATCGGACGCCGATCGTCGTCGGCCATTCCCGCACCGGCGAGTTCGACCGGATCGACGGCCCCTACTACTTCTTCCGGCTACTACGAATGGCGGCTCAACTGCCACGAATCCTGCCGGTGCTGGTGCCGAAGCTGGGCGAAACCAACATGGTGCCGGTCGATTTCGTGACCCGCGCTCTGGATTACCTTGCGCACCAGCCTGGTTCGGACAAGACAACCTTCCATCTGGTCGATCCACGCCAGCAGACGGCGGTCGAGGCGCTCAATCTGTTCGCGGACGAGGCTGGCGCACCTCACCTGGTGGAGGTAATGCCCAAACGCGGTCTCGACATGATGCTGCGGGTGCCCGGCGCGCACCGACTGCTCCCCCGGGTCGGCGTTCCGCTGGATGTATTGGAGCACAGCGAGTTCACCTGCCGATTCGATGCGGGCCACGCCACCGGGGCGCTCGCGGTAACCGATATCAAAGTGCCGCCGCTGGCCGCGTATGCCCCGATCATCTGGAAGTACTGGATCGAGAACTGGGTTTAGGCGCCGGTGATGGTGAGATAGATCAGCGCGATATTCAGCAGTGTGATGATGCCGGCGACCAGCCATGCCAGCGCTGTGGTGACGCGATGATTGACGTCGGCGCCCATTAGCACGCGATTACTGGTGAGCCGGACCAGCGGAATCAACGCGAAGGGAATCCCGAACGACAGCACCACCTGCGAGACGATCAGCGCACGGGTCGGATCGACACCCGCGGCGAGGATCGCCAGCGCCGGGATCAGCGTGACCACCCGGCGCGCCACCAACGGTATTTTCCGGCGCAGCAGTCCCTGCATGATCATCGCGCCCGCATAGGCTCCGACGGAGGTCGAGGCGAGGCCGGAGGCCAGCAGGGCGATGGCGAGCAGCAGCGCGGCCATCGGGCCGAGTGCGTCGCCGACCGCGGCATGGGCGCCCTCGATGGTGTCGACATTGTCGCGCCCACGCAGGGTGTGCGCGGCCATCAGCAGCATTGCCAGGTTGACCGCGCCCGCGAGCACCATGGCCAGCCCGACATCGATCCGGGTCGCGCGCAGTAGCCGCACTCGGTGCGGGCCGACCTCCGGGTTACCGTGTCGATCGCGCGCCAGCCCGGAATGCAGGTATACCGCGTGCGGCATGACCGTCGCACCGATCATGGCCGCGGCCAGCAGCACGCTCTCGGTGCCGTCGAAGCGCGGCACCATTCCGCCAAGCGTCCCGGTAACCGATGGCGGCGCGATCACCACGCTGGCCAGGAAACCGATGGCGATGATCGCGAGCAACCCGGTGATTACCCGCTCGAATGGCCGCTGGCCGCCCCGATCCTGCACCATGAGCAGCCCCATCGACACCACGCCGGTGATCATCCCGCCAACCAGCAGCGGGAGGTCGAAGAGCAGGTGCAACGCGATCGCGCCACCGACAACCTCGGCCAGATCGGTCGCCATCGCGACCGTCTCCGCCTGCCCCCAGTACGCCAAGCGCACCGAACGACTCGAGCGCGACCGGACCGCCTCGGGCAGCGACATACCGGTGACCAACCCGAGTTTCGCGGACAGGAACTGCACCAAACCCGCCATCACGTTGGCCATCACGATCACCCACACCAGCAGGTAGCCGAACTCGGCGCCCGCACTGATATTGGAGGCCACATTGCCGGGGTCCACATAGGCGATCGCGGCGACGAAGGCCGGACCGAGCAGAACCGTCACAGCTCTCGCGCGTGCGGACGCGGAACGCGCCGAATCCACCAAGGTTGTACTCACAGAACAGAATTTTACGGGTTACCGAACTTTTTGGTTAGCGGTTCCTGCATAAAACGAACCGTCCTGGTCGCACCGATGGTGCAACCAGGACGGCTGGTAGGTAATCAGGCCAGGTCAGCGGCTCTGACGATGCTGGTTCAGATGCCCATACCCTTGGCCAGGGTCGGCCAGGAGTTGCGCAGCTCGTCGTTCCAGTAGCCCCAGGAGTGGGTGCCGGAGTCCCGGAAGTTGAACGTGGCCGGGATGCCGAGCTGGTTCAGCTTGTTCTGCAGGTTGTGCGTGCAGTAATTGGTGCCCGCCTCGATAACACCGCCGATGAGGATCTGGTTGGCCAGACCGTAGGCGCCGGGCAGCGCGTACTCACCGTTGAGCGTGTCGTACTGGCCGGGCAGGCCATTGCCGGACGAAACGTAGAGGTCGACGCCACGCAGACTCTCGGCATTCACATACGGGTCATTGGCCGCCCACTCCGGCGAGCCCTCCGGACCCCACATGTTGTCGGTGTTGCCACCGCCCCAGGTCTCGACGGTCAGCTTCACGAACTGCGCACCGACCGGGTCACTGGTCTGCGCGCAACCGCTGTAGGCGGCGGCGGCCTTGTACAGACCCGGCTTGGCGATCGGCAGCGCGAGCACGGTGGTGCCCGAAGTGGACAGGCCCGCAATAGCATTCACGCCATTGGTGCCGAGCGCGCCGTCGATCAGCGGCGGCAGTTCCTCGGTGAAGAAGGTCTTCCACTTGTTACGGCCCAACGCCGGGTCGTCCTGAATCCAGTCGGTGTAGTAGCTCCACTTGCCACCAATGGGCTGAACGATGTTGGCGTTCTTATCGGACAGGAAATTCAGCGCGTCGGTCTTGGCGACCCACGACGCGTCGTCCTGGCCACCACCGGCACCGTTGAGCAGGTACAGGGTCGGCCGCGGCACGGACGCGTCGGCCGGACGCTGCACATCGACGGGAATGGTCTTGTCCATCGCCGCGGAGTACACCGACAGCCGAATGCTGCGGTCGTCCTTGTACTCGGCCTTGGTGATGCGCGAGCCATTCGGCGACGTCGGGTTCGCGAGCAGACTCTTGGAGTCCATGATCGGGTCTGCCGTCGCTGTGGATGCGCCGAATCCGGACATGACTCCCGCGAGAACTGCGGTCGCCGCGATCATCGCGGCGGCACGCGTGCCGCGGCGCCGGGACTGTCGACGGATCAATTTCACACCTTCACTTCGTATCGGAATAACGGGTGGGCTCTTCCATGGCCGCCGGGCATCCGCACCTCGGCACCACGCCGACCCTACGGTTTATGTTGTCGCGACGACAGCGGGCATCGTTACCACAACGTTGCACCATCATGCCTGAGCTGGCCGAAATCGATTATCTCGACCCGCTGTGATTCGTGCTCGGTGCCGCCGGATCAGCCACCGACCAACCGCTGGCCGTGCTCGGCGAGGCCACCGAGCGCGCGGATCCAGTGCTCGGCGAAGGTCTTGACCTCGTCGCCGCCGAACACATCCGAGGCGTAGTCGAAGCGGACCAGCATGCCTTCGGGGGTCGCGTCGGCCATCACCTCCAAGAGCAGGTCGCCGACTGGTGCGTCGGTGTGCACCTTGGCCGGGCGCAAATCTCGATAGCGCAGCGCGAACCGGCCCTTGGGCAGCGCCCGCAGCCGGCTCGCGGTATCGCGGTTGAGGTAGCGCAGCACGCCATAGCCGACGCCACGCGCGGGCGCCGCCCGGCGCAGTTCCCTGATCTGCTCGATCGCGATGCCCGCGGCGGGTCCGCCGACCAGGGCATCCGCGATATCCACACCGTCGAGACGCAATGGCAGCGGAAAGTCGGTGGTGAACCCGCCGACGATGGCGTCGGTCGTGATGAGCGATCTGGCATCGGCGGCCAGCCGGACCACCGGGCCGATAGTGCGGGTGACGGTTTCCCCTGCGGCGGTAATCAGGGTGAGAGCCGCCGCGGTGAGCAAGACCTCGTCGATGCCGGCCTCATGGGCCGCCGCCGCGGCGGCGACCGCCGCGGTGCCCTCGGTGGTGATGGTGAGCGAAACCCGGCGCCTGGCACGCGGATTCGTTCCGCCCGCGACATTGAGGGTGGCGGGGACGGTGCTCAAAATGTCCTGCCACCACATGATTTCGTCGAAGGCGGCCGAACCCTCGGTCCGCCGCGACAGCGCGCTCAGCAGAGCTCGCAGCCCCGATTCCGGCACGGCGGCGGTTGCGTGCCTACCGCGCGACCAGGCCACGGCCAGCTTGTCGATGATGGTGCGCCAGGAACTGTCGTCGACGACCAGGCCATTGGCCACCACGATCAGCGTTGCGGCCGCCCGTCCGGTGACGAGCACGAACCGGATATTGCGGCCTCGCGCGGGATCGAGTTCGGTGGCCACCTCGCGCACGACATCATCAAACGGAATCGCGGTCTCGGCGCCCGCCCGATCCAGCCGCAGGAACGCCTCGTCGAAACGTTCTTCGGCGGCCGGGACCTCGAATATCGGTGTGCCCGTGACGGAATCGCCCTGACGCAGCCGTACCCACAGCATGGGGTGCTGTTCGAGCACGGTATCGACGGCGGACTGTACGGCATCGGGTGTGGTGCCTGCCGGAACATCGATCACGATCGCCCGCACCTCGACACCGATGTCCAGCAGTCGCCCGGCATTCGGAATCAGTGGGAGCACACCGGATATGTCATCGACATCGCGCGTGGTCACGAGCACCGCTTCCCGAAGTGCCGCCGCTTGCCGGGCCGCCCTGGCTTCCCGCGCGGCTTCGGCTTGCTGGGCAGCTTCCATCTGCCGGGCAGCTTCCGCCTCCTCCGCCAGACGCGCGGCTTCCGCCTGTCGCGCAACCTCCGCCCGCCACTGGGCCTCATCGGCCAACCGCACGGCCTCTGCCGCCTCGGCCAACCGCGCCGCAGCCTCGGCTAGCCGCGCGTCTCGAGCTTCGTCAGCCAACCGTGCTGCCTCAGCCTCATCAGCCAACCGTGCTGCTTCGACCTCCGCGGCGACCTGGGCTTCCAGCCTTGCGACGATCTCGAACGCTGACCGCATCTTCGGCGATGTGATCTCGGCGGATGCGGGAGCGACCACCGGAGCCGCTGTCGATTCTTCGGCCGGGTCAGCCGGCGCCTCAGACATAACCGCAGCGTCCACGGCAGCAACCTTCTCCGACGCGGTCGCGAGGTCACCCAGCCCCGTGACCCGCGCGCCCAGCCCGACCGGGTCTTCGCGACCAGCGGCCATTTCGGACGATCCTCGAACATCCGACACCACTACACCTTCGGATCCCGCAGCTGTCTCATCCGGCGAATCCAACGTCACGCGCACGTCCGGCTCGACGACCGCTTCGGCCGCAGCGACTTCCCGCGCGGACACCGCCATCTCCGGAGCCACGACCTCGCCGGGTTCGGCGGCTATCTCTGGCCCTACCCGCACGGCAGCAGCGGCAGCCGTCCGCGCGGAAGCGCCGAGTTCCGGCTCAGCAGCCCCCGCCAGCGATTCCGACGTGCGGGACTCGTCCGACCCGACAGTCGACCCTGGCACCGATCTCGCACCCCGAACAACAGCCGACCTCGAGGCAACCTCGACATCCGACACCAACGAAACCTGATCCGCTACAGCCGATTCCGGCTCGAGCGCCAACACCGACGCAAGAGACTCCCCCGCCTCGAACGTAGCCGCGGCCCGCTCGGCAACAACCGCCGCCGAGGAGCTCTCGATATCCGAGTCCACCGCCCCCCGGGCGACTCCAAGCGTTTCCGACGTCAGGGTCGATTCCGGCGCGAAGTACTCTTCTGGCTCGATAGCCGGATCAGGCGCCGCTCCCTCAGCGGTGGTGGTCTTCGAGGAGGCATCCGACACCGGCGAACGCCGATGCACACCAGCCGATTCCGACGCAGAAACTCGCTCGGACGCGTGGCGCCCATCCGACTCGGGCACGGCGCCCCGGACGACACCCGCATCCGAGGAATTCTCGATCTTGGAACTCTCGATCTCCGACACGATCGGGCGTTGCGAATGTCCACGCGATCCTGGCTCGAGTAACCCGCCCGCCTCGACCGGCGTATCAGGCGCCGACACCGCGCCGTCAGTAGCAGTGGCCGCTATGGCGGTATCCGATGCAAGCGAACGTCGGTGGGCTCCAGGCGATTCCGACGCAGGCGCATTGCGTTCTTCGGACTCGCCTATCGGAATCCCATGCCGGGCGGCTGAGTTCGCGGAGGAACCTGCGGCGGTCGCTTCGGTCGGCGGGACCGGGTCTCGAGTGACAGCGGTTTCTGATGAAGCCTCTGTGTCCGAGACATCCGAACGTCGGTGGGCTCCATACGGTTCCAGTACGGGGTACGGCTCGGGTGCGATGGGCTCCCTTGGCCCGATCGCACGCTCATGCACCGCCCCTCGAGCGGCACCCGAGCAGGCCGCTGGGTCCGATGCCAACGAACTCGCGGGGGCGCCCAGCGAATCCGGTGCGACGGGCTCGTCTGGCTCCGTGGCATTCTCGGGCGTCGACATCGCGTCGTGGGCAACAGCGGATTCCGTTGAAGACTCCGTGTCCAGTGCTGTCGAACTATGTTGGGCTCCAGGCGATTGCGACGCGGGTGACTCGTGTGACTCGCTAGCCGCATCCGCTGGTATGGCGCGGGCGGCGGTTATCGTCGACGATGGCTCGATGCCCGACACCACTGAGCTTTGCGGGGTTTCCGGCGGTTGCGCAGTTGCGGGGAGTCGAGGTGGTGTTGGTTCGGCGGGGCGGTTGAGGAGGGTGGTGAGGCGGGGGCCGATGTCTGCCAGAGCTTCGGGAGACGTGAGTTGTTCGTGGGTCGCGGCTGTCGGGTGGGTGGTGACCGCGCCGGTCACGTAGGGCTGCCAGGCGGCGGGTTCGGATTCGTGGCCCGCGGCGGTGAAGTAGTCCATGGTGCCCCGGAAGATCTTGTGCTGGTGGGCGAGCGCGAGTTCTACGGAGTGGACCGCGGCGCCGTAGATCTGGCGCACGCGTTGGGGGGTGAGGACGGCGAGCTCGGATGGGATGGCGGCGTGCAGGGCCGCCAATGCGGCGTCGTCCAGATACCGGATGTCGTCGTCGCCGGCGAAAGCATCGACGCCGAATTGCGCGAAGGCGGCTCGGACCTCGGTACGGAAATCGGCGATATCGCCGTCGCTGCGGCCGTCGAGGAGCACGAGCAGCGCGACTTCGGCACCCTCGGTTTGCAGTTCGACCGCGATGGCGTGTGCGAGCGCGCCGCCGAGCGACCAGCCGAGCAGACTGTATGGCCCCTCCGGTTGTGCCGCGCGGATTTCCGCGACGTAGCGGCGAACCATCGAGTCGAATGAATCCGGCCAGTAGTCTGGCTCGGACAATGCGGGCGATTGCAACCCGAACAACGGACGATCGACGGGCATCGATGGCGCGAGACCGCTGTAGCACCAGGACAGTCCGGCCATCGGATGGATGCAGAACAAGGCCGCTGCGGCACCCGCCGACCGAATCGGCAGCAGCACGCCAAGAGCAGCGTTCGCATCATCGCGCGCCACGGCATCGGGTTCGGTGCCGCGAGGCTCGATGACATCGGACTCGGCCACCCCAGATTCCGCGATAACAGATTGCTCGACGCTGATTCGGCGGGCTAGGCCCGCGACGGTTGGGTCGGTGAAGAACCATTGCACACGTACCTGAGCGCCGGTCTCCGCACGCAGCAGGCCGACGGCGCGGGTAGCGACCAGTGAGCTGCCGCCGAGGGTGAAGAAGTCCTCGTCCGCACCGACTCGCTCGATACCGAGTACCTCGGTGAATACTCGCGCGACCAGCTCTTCCATTGGAGTCGCTGGCGCCAGGTATTGCTGTGACAGGCGTTCGGGCTCCGGCAATGCCGCGCGGTCGAGCTTGCCGACCGGGGTCAGCGGGAGCTCGTCGAGCACCACGATCGCCGCGGGCACCATGTGTGCGGGCAGTATGTCGCCCGCGAATTCGGTGAGCGCGGCCGGATCGACGACCCGCCCCGGCGTCGGCAGCACGTAGGCGGCCAGCATCGTCTCGCCGGTGGTGGTTTCGCGACCGATGGTGACCGCGAACTCGACGTCGTCGTAATCGGCAAGCACGGCGTCGATCTCGCCGAGTTCGATACGGAAGCCACGGATCTTCACCTGGAAGTCCGAGCGACCGATCCACTCCAGCTCCCAATCCTGTTCGCGCGCCGTATCATCGGTGTCCCGGTCGGGGTCGGCGCAGTACCAGCGCACCACATCGCCGGTCCGGTACATTCGCGCGCCGTCCCCGCCCCACGGGTCAGCGACGAAACGGTCCGCGGTCAGTCCGGCGCAGTTGTGATAGCCGCGCGCAAGCCCGGCACCGGCCAGGTACAACTCGCCTGCCACGCCAGGGGACACCGGGTTCAGCCGGGAATCCAGCACCAGCAGTGTCATGCCACGCACCGGCCTACCGATTGTGATGCGCCGCAGCGGATTCAGGTCACCATACGAGACCGCGACGGACGCCTCGGTCGGCCCATAGCCGTTGACATACCGGCGACCCGGCTGCCACTTGGCCATCAGGTCTGGCGTGGTCACATCGCCACCGACACAAAGAAATTCGAGATCCGACAGCCCGGCCGGGTCGACAGTGCCGAGCACGGCGGGTGTGAAAATCGCGTGCGTGACCCGCTCGGCGCGCAATAGTTCCGCGAGGTCGGTACCTCCGAGCACGGACGGGCCGGCGATCACCAGCGTCGCGCCAGTGCTGAAGGCGCACAACCATTCCAGCACCGACGGGTCGAAACTCGGCGAGCACAGATGCAGGAATCGGTGCTGCGCCCGCACCCCGAACAACTCGGTCGATTCCTCGACCAGCCCCGCCAGTCCGGCGTGGGTGACTGTGACGCCCTTGGGTATCCCCGTCGACCCTGAGGTGAAGATCATGTACGCCGGATGCTGTGCACGCAGCGGCGCCACCCGGTCACGATCGGTCACCGGTTGCGGCGAATAGTTGCCGAGTGCGGCCTCCACGGCGGGATTGTCGAGCACCAGCCACCCGCTGCCGGGCAGCTGCTCGACATACGCGCCGTCGGTAATACCCGCGACCGCACCCGAATCGGCCACCATGTGCCGTATCCGGTCCAATGGGTAATTCGGGTCGATCGGCACGTGCGCGCCACCGGCCTTGGCCACCGCCCAGACCATGGCGACCATCCGATAGCTGCGCGGGAAGGCCAGCGCGACAGTGTTTTCCGGGCCGATACCGCGTCCGATCAGCACGCGCGCCAGCCGCGAGGAGTATTCGTCGAGTTCCCGGTAGCTGATCGACCGGCCCGCGTCGCGAACGGCAACGGCATCTGGGTTGTCACCGACCGCGCGGGTCAACAGGTCGGGCAGCAACTCGGTCGTGGTGAGCTGATCGCGGTGACCGCGGGTGAGCAGCGTGTATTCGGCCGGGTCGAGCAGTGGAAGGTCACCGACGGGAGTGCCGGGGCGCGTGGCGATAGCGGCAAGCAGCCGAGCGAATCGGCGGGCGAATACCCGCACCGTGGCATCGTCGAAAAGATCACGGGCGAAGGTGAATTCGCCGCGCATGCCAATATCGTCGGTGGATTCGCCCGCCGCCCAGATGGTCAACGACAGGTCGTATGGCGCGATCGTGTTGTCGAACTCGACGGTATCGACCCGTAACCCGGGCAGTTCGAAGCTGCGCTCGGGCAGGTTCAGCAACGAAAGCGCCACCTGGAACAGCGGGTGTCGCGCGGTCGAACGCCGCGGGTTGAGCATTTCGACGAGCCGCTCGAACGGCAGGTCCGCGTGCGCGAAGGCCCGCAGATCGGAATCCTTTGTGCGCGCGAGTAGTTCGGCGAAGGTGAGTTCGCCGGGCACCCGGGTACGCAGCACCAGGGTGTTGACGAACATGCCGATCAGGTCGTCGAGTTCGGCCTCGCCACGACCCGCCACCGCAGTGCCTATGGCTATGTCGTCGGTACCCGACATCCGGGCCAGCAATACCGCGAGCGCGGCATGCACGACCATGAACATGGTCGCCTGGTGGTCGCGTGCTACCTGCGCCAATCCGGCATAGACCTGCGCGTCGATCGCGAATTCGGTGCGCCCGCCCGCGAAGGAAGGCACGGCGGGGCGCGACCGGTCGGTGGGTAGGTCGAGCCGGTCGGGCAGACCGGCCAGTTCATTGCGCCAGTACCCGGCCTGCGCTGAAATGAGGCTGTCGGCTTCGGATTCGGTGCCGAGCCGCTCGCGCTGCCAGAGGGTGTAGTCCGCGTATTGCACGGGCAGCGGAGCCCACGCGGGGGCCACGTCGTCGAGGCGGGCGGTGTAGGCGAGCATTACGTCGCGCACCAGCGGTCCCATCGACCAGCCGTCGGCACCGACGTGGTGCGCGACGAAGACCAGGACGTGCTCGCGGTCGCCGAGCCGCAACAACTCGGTACGGAACGCGACTTCCTGACTCACATCGAATCCGGCGGACACGATCCGCTGAACCTGCTCGGCCACCGCGTCTTCCGCGATCGCCGTCGGTGCCAGATCGACGCGTACCTCGTGCGGCTCGAGTATCCGCTGTACCGGACCGTCGGTCGTCTGCGGGTAAATGGTCCGCAATACCTCATGCCGAGCGACCATGTCCTCGACGGCCCGCTGTAGCGCGGCGATATCCAGATCGCCGGACAGGCGGATGGCCACCGGAATGTTGTACGCGGCCGATGCGGTGTCGAACTGGTTGAGGAACCACATGCGAAGTTGTGCGGGCGAGAGCGGAATTCGATCGGGACGCGGCTGCGCGGTCGGGGCCGTGTGTCCGCCCGAGCCGGCGTTCCGCTCGATCTCGGCGGCCAATCCCGTCACCGTCGGGGCCTCGAACAGCGCGCGAACCTGCACCCGGGTGGACAGTGCCGCACCTATCCGCGCCGCGACCCTGCTTGCCAGCAGCGAGTTGCCGCCCATGGCGAAGAAATCGTCGTCAGCGCCGACCAGCTCGACGTTGAGTACGTCGGCGAATACCGACGCCACGATTTCCTCGATCGGGGTCGATGGCCGACGGAACGCCTGCGTTTCGAACTCCGGCTCCGGCAACGCTTTCCGGTCGAGCTTGCCGTTGACGGTCAGCGGCAATCGGTCCAGCACAACGAACGCGCCGGGCACCATATAGGACGGCAGCACGGCCGAAAGCGCGGACTTCACCGCGACCACATCTACGCCGGTCCCGGACTCGACCGGGACCAGGTAGGCGACCAGACGGTCACCGAGACGCGGATCGCTCTGGGCGAGCACCGCCGCCGAGGTGACGGCGGGCTGCCGCAGGATCGCGGATTCGATCTCGCCGAGCTCGATACGGAAACCACGAATCTTCACCTGGAAATCGGTACGACCCCGATACTCCAACTCACCCAAGCCATTCCACGCCACCACATCACCCGTGCGATACATCCGCACACCCGACCCGAACGGACACGCAACAAACCGATCCGCCGACAAATCCGCACGACCGAAATACCCACGCGCCAACTGCGCACCCGCAAGATACAACTCACCCGACACACCCACCGGAACCGGACGCAACCGCGAATCCAACACGTACACACGACTATTCCACTCCGGCACACCGATCGGCACCGACACCACATCAGCGGCGGTAACACGATGACTGGTGATCGAAACCGCAGCCTCGGTCGGACCATAAAGATTGAACAACTCGACACGCGGATACGCCTCCCGCATCCGCTGAGCCACACCAGCAGGCAGTGCCTCACCAATAGCCAGCACCCGCCACAACGAATCAGGCAACCCATCACCGAGTAGCGCGTCCAGCATCGACGGCACCACATGCAAAGTGGTCACCCACTCATCAGCCATCAACTCATTCAGGTAAGCCGGATCACGATGCCCCTCCGGCGCCGCGATAACAAGCCGACCACCCGACACCGCCGCCGACCAAAACTCCCACACCGACAAATCGAACGTCGCCGCGGTCTTCAACAACACCGCGTCACCAGCGTTGAGACCGAACTCCGCGGTCTTCCACTGCAACTGGTTGACAATCGCGCCGTGCGAGACCGCGACACCCTTCGGTTGACCAGTCGAACCCGAAGTGAAAATCACATACGCGGTATTCGCCGCGCTCAACACACCATTACGCTCACCCGCCGACACCGGCACGCTCGAACAAGCCGACAAATCCAACTCATCGATCACCACAGTGTCGAACCCCGCCGCGCTGAATCCGTCACGACCTGTGGTCAACACACACACCGGTGCCGCAGTATCGAGAATGTATTCGACACGATCGGCAGGTTGATCCGGGTCGATCGGCACATACGCCGCACCCGACTTCGCGACCGCGTACATAGCGACCACAAGATCGATGGAACGCCGGATCGCCAACGCCACCCGATCCTCCGGCGCAACACCACGCTCGATCAGGAAACGCGCCAAACGATTCACCCGCGCATCAAGCTCACCATAAGTGAGCTCCACACGCTCACCGACAACCTCATCAGACAACAACGCCGCAGCCTTCGGCGCCGCCGCAACCGTCGCATCAAACATCGACACCAACGTCGCCGCCGAATCAACCTCATACGCCGTGTCATTCCACGCACCGAGAATCCGGGCACTCTCCTGCGGCGCGAGCAAATCGATCTCGCTGACCGGCACGGCGGCGTCGGCGATCACCGCGTCGAGCACCCGCACGAACCGATCGACGAATCCGCGCACCGTCGACTCATCGAACAAGTCAGTGGCGTAACCGAATTCGGCGACGATCTCCGCGGGCATGCCGTCATCGGCGTATCGGTCGTTCAGGGAAAGGTGCAGATCCGTTTTAGCCAGCCGCGTATCGAATTCCACCCCGGCGATCGAGAGGCCGGGCAGCTCGAAGGTGGTCTCGGCCAGGTTCAGGAATGAAAGGCCCACCTGGAACAGCGGATTGCGGGCCGTGGAACGCGCCGGGTTGAGCGCCTCGACGATCCGCTCGAACGGCACATCGGCGTTGGCGAACGCCTCCAGATCCCGCTCCCGCACCTCGCGGAGCAGGTCCGAGAATCGTTGCCCGGCGGCAACCTTCGTGCGGAACACCAGGGTGTTGACGAACATGCCGATCAGGTCATCGAGTTCACGTTCGCCACGACCCGCGATCGGGGTGCCGACCGCGATGTCCTCGGTCCCCGACATCCGGGCCAACAGCACCGCCAGCGCCGCGTGCACGACCATGAACAGCGAGGCGTGCTCGGCGCGCGCCAGCTGTTGTAGCCGTGCGTGCCGGTCGGCGGAGATCTCGAAGCGAATCGACTTGCCCCGGAAGGACTGTGTGTGCGGACGGTGCCGATCAGTCGGCAGTTCCAGCTGGTCCGGCAATCCGGCGAGGGTGGCCTGCCAGTACGCGATCTGCTGGGCGGCAAGCGATTGCGGGTCGTTCTCGTCGCCGAGCACCGCACGCTCCCACAGCGCGTAATCGGCGTACTGCACCGACAGCGGAACCCAGTTCGGCGCCTGCCCGGCCACGCGCGCGGCGTAAGCGGTCATGAGATCGCGCGCCAATGGCGCCATCGACGCGCCGTCCGCGGCGACGTGGTGCACGACGAACGCCACCACGTGCTCGTCGGGAGCGAGCCGAAGCAGTGCGTTGGCGATCGGAACCTCGATGGTCACGTCGAAGGTCCTCAGCGCGAAGGCGATGAGCTCCGATACGAGATCGGCTTCGTCCAGGTCGAGGACCCGCAGGTCGAACGGTGCCGGCGGTACCGGGTGGATCAGCTGGCGCGGGCGACCATCGATGCTCGGATAGGTGGTGCGCAGCACCTCGTGGCGGGCGAGCACATCCCCGATCGCCGCACCGAGTGCCGCCACATCCAGCGCACCCGACAACCGAACCGCGAACGGAATGTTATCGACCGCCGAGGCGGTCGTATCGAACTGATTGAGGAACCAATACCGTTGCTGGGCAAGCGAGAGCGGTAGCCATTCGGGACGCTCGCCCGCGACCAGCGGCGGCCTCGCACGCCCGGAACCCGCCTTGTGTTCGACGACCACCGCCAGCGCACCGACCGTCGGCGCCTCGAAAAGATCACGCACCGCGAGCCCGGTCTCCAGTGCGGCATCCAACCGCGCGGTCACCTGGGTAGCGAGCAGGGAATTCCCGCCGAGGGCGAAGAAATCGTCGTCCAGGCCGATTCGAGCTACGCCGAGCACATCGCCGAAGGTGCCCGCGACGATCTCCTCGACGGGCGTCGATGGCGCGCGAAACGCCTTCGCCGCCAACACGGGTGCGGGTAACGCCGCCCGGTCCAGCTTGCCGGTCGGCGTCAATGGGACCGCGTCGAGCGCGACGATGGCCGAGGGCACCATGTGAGCAGGCAGGCTCTGCTCGGCCAGCTCGGTCAATGCCGCGATATCCACCGGCATTCCGTTCGCGGCATGCACGTAGGACGCCACGACCGTCGCGCCACTGTCGAGCTCATGGCCGATGGAGACCGCGATGTCGACACCCGGGTGCGCGGCGAGCACCGCGTCGATCTCGCCGAGCTCGATGCGGAAACCACGAATCTTCAGCTGAGAATCATTGCGACCCAGGTATTCCAGCTCACCCGATTCCGTCCGGCGCACGAGGTCACCGGTGCGGTAGAGCCTGGGGTGGTCCGGATCGAACGGATTCGCGACGAAGCGGGCGGCGGTGAGCGCGGGTTGCTCGTGGTAGCCGCGCGCCAGTTGGTCGCCGGACACGTACAACTCACCGGCCACCCGATCGGGCACCGGCAGCAACCGATCGTTGAGCACATACGCGGTTAGCCCTCGAATCGGCGCGCCGATCGTCACCGGTACGCCGGGCTCCAACGGCGCGCTGATATTGGTCGCGATGGTGGCCTCGGTGGGGCCGTAGGCATTGAAGAATCCGCGCATCCGGCCATCGGCGATCGGCGAAACCCAGCGGCGCACCAGCTCCTGCGGGCAGACATCACCGCCGACAATCACCACCGCGAGCTCGTCGAGCTCGATCGGCTCCACCGACGCCAGCGCGGCCGGGGTCACGAAAGCGTGTGTCACTGCCTCCCTGCGCAATACGGTGGCCAGTTCCGCGCCGCCGTACACCGTCGGCGCGACCACAACCATCGTCGCCGCGCCGCCCAGTGCGAGCAGCATCTCCAGCACGGAAGCGTCGAAGGACGGCGACGCGAAATGCAAGGTGCGCGAGGCGCGGGTCACGCCGTAACGCGCCCGCTGTTCGTCGCAGAAACGCGCGAGCCCCGCGTGGGTGACGACAACGCCCTTCGGCTTGCCGGTCGATCCGGAGGTGTAGATGACGTAGGCAGGGTGCTCGGCATACAAATGCCGCACCCGATCGAGGTAGCTGATCGGCTCCGCCGAGTATTCCTCCAGCAGTTGCGCGCTGTCGGCGGTGTCCATGACCAACCATTCGGTCGCGCCCGGCAGGTTGTCGCCTGCCGCGGCGATGGTCAGGCCGACGCCGACGCCCGAATCGGCGATCATGTGCGCGACTCGGTCGGCCGGATAATTCGGATCCACCGGAACGAATCCGGCACCGGTCTTCGCGACCGCCCAGACCGCGAGCACCGAGTGCACCGACCGCGGTATGGCCACCGCGACCAGATCGTCCGGACCGATACCGCGCTCGATCAGCAACCGTGCCACCCGGTTGGATCGCTCATCGAGTTCGGCGTAACTCAGCGCGAGCAACCGGGTGGTCGCGTCGGCGAATACGACTGCGGCACCCGCGGGATTCGCCTCGACGGCTGCGGCGATCAATTGCGGCAATGTGGTGGTTCGCGCCCTACGAATCCTGGTCGGGCGCTGCCGCGCGGTGCGCGTCACGCGAGCACCGCTGCCCGCACCTCGTGCCAACCTTGCCCGACCACGCGAAACATGAGCAGCTCACCCTACCTATTGACCCTGACGTGCTCCCCCTTCCAGCGCCTACCTGAGCATCGTGGGGGTGCCCGGCAATCGTTACCGGTAGCGCACCCGGCGTGAACTCTCGACGAACACGACACCGCTGGAACGGGGACCGCCTACATTATGGGGTCGCGTACCGAAATTGCGACTGCCGAATGCGGGCATCGGATGAACTTCCCTCCGATGCCCGCGCCGACACCGCGAAGACCAAGCAACCGGCTAGTGCAGTAGATCGGGTAGGGCAAGCACCTCGATGGTGGTATCGGCGGGCATGGCGGCACCGTCGTCCAGCAGGACCACCAGCAGGTCAGCCGGGTCAGTGAGATCAGTCGCGGCGAGACCGGCGGCGTCGGTGAACAGGTGGGTGACCCATTCCCCGGCCAGCATCGACGGCAACGCGGCGTCTCCGGTACCGGGCGCGACCACCACCGAGGCGCCGGTCGCACCGGCGACCACCACTTCGAGCAGCGCGGCCAGCGCATCCGGGCGGCCGTAGCGGAAGGTCCGGGATTCGAAGGTGATTCGGGCACCGGTCATCAGACGATCGGCCGCGGCCGCCAATTCGTCGTAGGTCAGGGTGCTGCCGGTCGTGCCGAGGACCAGCGCCGGGTCATCGCCGCGCAGGATTCGGGTCCGGGTCGTATAGGTCACCGGTTTCGGTGACTGCAGGCCGATTTCGGCGGCTATGGCGGGATCGTCCAGCACCAGCCATTCGATGCCGGCCGTCGGCGCAGTGCGGGCGAGCTCGCTCGCGGCGCCGATGCCGACCTTGATGGCCGGTTCGCGCGGCACCGCCGAGTCGGTCGCTGGTACCGAGACCAGTGCGGCACCCGACTTCAGTACCGCCCAAACAGTGGTCACCGCATCGATACCGCGATCGAGCCGCACTGCGACACCGGTACCGGGTCCGCAGCCGTGCCCGATCAGCACCCGCGCCAGCCGCGAGGAGCGAGCGTCGAGTTCCTGATAGGACACCTCGGTCTCGCCGGACACCACCGCGGGTCCGGTGGGGTCGGTTTCCACCGCGACCGCGAATAGTTGGGGGAGCGCGATCCGCGCGGTCGACGCCCCGGTGCTCGCCTCGACTTTCGCGGGCAACGCGACGTGCACCCTATCGCGTTCCTCGGTGTCGAGAATGTCGATATCCCCCACCGCGATCCGCGGATCCGCGGCGACGGCCGCGAGGATGCGCTCGAAACGACGCCCGAATCCCTGGATGGTCGCCTCGTCGAAAATGTCTGTCGCATAGGTGAATACCGCGACGATCTCCCCAAGTGATCCATCGGCGCCGTGACGCGGTTCGACGATCACCTGCAAATCGAACTTCGCGGTGACCGTGCCACCGTCGAGCCTGGTCACCGACAGCCCGGGCAGCTCCAGGGTCGGCGGCTCGGCGTCCTCGAAGGACAACGCCACCTGGAATAAGGGATGGTGTGCGGCATCGCGCGCGACGACCGTCTCCTCCACCACCCGCTCGAAGGGAATGTCCGCGTTGGCGAATGCCGAAAGGTCGGTCTCCCTGACTCGATCGACCAGCTCGGCGAAGCCGGTCGCGGAGCTCACGGCGGTACGCAGGGTGAGCGAGTTGACGAACATGCCGACCAGATCGTCGAGCGCACGTTCGCCGCGTCCCGCGAACGGGGTACCGACCGCGATATCCGAGCTGCCCGACAACCGGGCGAGCAAGGCGGCCAGCGCCGCGTGCACGACCATGAACAATGTCGCATGATGTTCTCGCGCAATACGAACCAGACCCTCGTGCACCTCGGCGGGCACGCTGATCCAGGTCGACGCGCCCAGCATCGAAGGCGTGTGCGGCCGTGGCCGATCCAGCGGAAGTTCCAGCGGCCCTGCGGATCCAGCTAGCTGCTCGCGCCAAAACGTCAACTGTCTTGCCGCGATGGAATTCTCGTCGTCCTCGGAACCGGTCACCTTGCGCTGCCAGATCGCGAAATCCGAGTACTGCACTTCCAGCGGCAGCCAGGACGGCGAATTCCCCTGGATCCGAGCGAGATACGCGGTCACCAGGTCGCGTGAGAGTGGGGCCATCGAGGCCCCGTCGGCGGCGATATGGTGCACAACCAGCACAAGCAGATGCACCTGCGCGGCGTCGGGGCGGCGCATCGCCGCGGTGACATCCAGCAGCAGCGCGCGGATCGGAACCTGTGCTGTCACATCGAATCCGGTGGACATCATGTCGGTCAGCCGCGCGACCGGTTCGGCGGTGGTCTCGACCGCCAGGCCGCCGGGCAGCACTTCCTCGGCAGACAGGATCTCGTGATAGGGCAGCCCGCCAGGGCCATCGGTCGGATAGCGGGTGCGCAGCGATTCGTGCCGCTCCAGGACATCGGCGATGGCGTAGCGCAGCGCGGAGACGTCCAGCGCGCCGGTGAGCCGGATCGCCATCGGAATGTTGTAGGCGAGCGAGTCCGGGTCGAGGCGGTTGAGCACCCACATCCGCTGCTGGGCCAGCGACAGCGGCACCCGCTCGGGCCGGTTCATCCGTCGCAACGGCGGGCGCGCACTTGCCCCGGCCGCCGCACCCGGAAGGACTCGGGCCGCGAGCGCGCCGACAGTGCTGGCCTCGAACAACTCTCGCACCACGACATTCGAGTGCAAGGCTTCGTTGATGCGGGCAATGGCCTTGGTCGCGAGCAGCGAATTGCCGCCGAGGGCGAAGAAATCGTCGTCCAGGCCGACCTCGGCGACGTCGAGCAGGTCGGTGAACACGTCCGCGACGGCCTGTTCGATCGGCGATCCCGGCACACGGTAGGTCGTGTCGCTGACGAATTCCGGTGCGGGCAGCGCTTTTCGGTCGAGTTTGCCGTTGGCGGTGAGCGGTAGCGCGTCCAGGATAACGATCGCATCGGGAACCATGTACCCGGCCAGGAATTCGGCGATCCGGGCGCGCAGCTCGATCGGGTCGAGTTGTGTCGCGGCGTCATCGGCCGGCACGACATATCCGATGAGCCGGTCGCCGGCGTGTTCGCCGGAGCGGACCACCACCGCCGCCTGGCTGACCCCGGTGCCACGCAGTAGCACGGATTCGATCTCACCGAGTTCGATGCGGAAGCCACGCAACTGGACCTGCCGGTCGCCGCGTCCCGCGTACTCGAGGCTTGCCGCGCCGCCGAATCCGACCCATCGGCCGATATCGCCGCTGCGGTACATCCGGGATCCCGGCGCACCGAACGGGTTCGCCACGAATCGGGTCGCGGTGAGCCCGGGCCTGCCGAGGTAGCCACGGGTGAGTTGGGCACCGGCGACATTGATTTCCCCGACCACCCCGACCGGTGCCGGATGTAGCCGAGTGTCGAGCACATAGGCGTCGAGACCGGGCAGAGCGCGACCGATCACGCTGGCCGGATTGTCGATCAGGTGCTCGTCGAGCGACAGGAACGACACGTGCACCGTGGTTTCGGTGATGCCGTACATGTTCACCAGCCACGGCGCATTCGTCGCGTGCCGCTCGTACCACGGTCGCAGCCTGCGCAGATCCAATGCCTCGCCGCCGAACACCACATATCGCAGCGCCAGTGCGCCCCGATCCGTGCCGTGCGTCGCGCGATCGGTCTCGGCGAGTTGATAGAACGCCGAGGGCGTCTGATTGAGCACGGTTACCCGTTCTCGAATCAGCAACTTGCGCAATAGTTCCGGCGAACGAGAGGTGAGGTGATCGACCATGACCACGGTGCCGCCGTTGGCCAGCGCGCACCACAGCTCCCAGACCGAGAAGTCGAACGCGACAGAATGGAACAGCGTCCACACATCGGACTCATCGAATTCGAAAAGCAGCTGGGTATTGGCGAACAACTCCAGCACATTGCGATGCGCGACGCCGACGCCCTTCGGCGTGCCGGTCGAACCCGAGGTGTAGATGACGTAGGCCAGGTTGTCGGGACGCAGTGGGGTGACCCGGTGGACATCGGTGACACGGTCGTCGGCGAAGTTTCCGACCTCCTCCAGCAGCACGACCGGAATTTCACCGGAGGGCACCGCGCCTCGCTCACCGGAGGTGCTCAGCACACAGACCGGATCCGCGTCCGCGAGCATGAACTCCAGTCGTCGCGCCGGATAGGAGGTGTCGATGGGCAGGTAGGCCGCGCCGGTCGTCAGCACGGCGAGCAGGGCCACCGGCAGATCCTCGGTCCGCGCGACGGCGACGGCCACCAGCGATTCCGGTCCGGCACCGCGCGCGATCAGAGCCCGCGCCACCCGGTTGGCTCGGCGCTGTAACGCACCGAAGGTGAGCGAGATATCGCCGAACCGCACGGCGACGGCGTCGGGCCGCTGCCTGACCTGGGTCGCGATGAGGTCGACCAGCGTCACCTCGGGAACCGGGACGCCCGGGGTATTCCATTCGCGCAGCACCAGTTCGCGCTCCCCCGGCACGAACACGTCGATATCGCCGGTCGCCGTGGCGGAATCGGCGCCGACTGCGGCCAGGATCCGGCGGAACCGGTCCGCGAAATCCTGCACGGTGGCCGCGTCGAAAAGGTCGGTCGCGTAAGTGAACACGGCCGAAATACCGTGCGCGGCACCATCGGCGCCGAGGTCCTCGACCACTTCCAGTTGCAGGTCGAACTTCGCGAGCGGGATCGTCATATCCATGCCCGATGCGGTGAGGCCGGGCAATTCCAGCTCGGGCCTCGCGAGGTTCTGGAAGATCAGCATCACCTGGAACAATGGATGGTGCGCCGTGGAACGGGCCGGATCGAGCAGTTCGACCAACCGCTCGAACGGCACGTCGGCGTGGCCGAAGGCATTTATGTCGATCCGGCGCACCTCGCGCAGCAACTGATCGAAGCTGCGGGCGGGGTCGATGTCGGTGCGCAACACCAGGGTATTGACGAACATGCCGATCAGGTCGTCGAGCGCGGCCTCGCCACGGCCCGCGACCGGGGTACCGATCGCGATATCCCTGGTGCCCGACAGGCGCGCCAGCAGCACCGCGAGTGCGGCGTGCACCACCATGAACAGCGTCGAATTGTGTTGTCGCGCAATGTCACGCAGGCAACGGTGCAATTCGGCGTCGATATCGAAAGCGATGGTGTCGCCATCGTGGCCCGCGACAACCGGGCGCGGCCGGTCTACTGGGAGATCCAATTGTCCGGGGAGAGCAGCCAATTCGTCGCGCCAAAAGGCGATCTGCGCGGTGAGCGTCGAATCGGCGTCGTCCTCGCCGCCGAGTGTCTCGCGCTGCCAGAGGGTGTAGTCGACGTACTGCACCGTCAGCGGCGACCATTGCGGCCGCCCGCCCTCGGACCTGCTCGCGTACGCCGACATCAGGTCCCTGGTCAGCGGGGCCATCGAGAAGCCGTCGCCGGCGATGTGGTGGACGACGCAGACCAGCACATGCTCGAATTCGCCTGCCTGCAACAGCAGTAGCCGCACCGGCGGCGCCGCCGTCACATCGAAACCGCCGACCATGGCCGCGGTGACGAAGTGCGGTAGATCGACCTCGGCCACCGCCCGCGTCGTGAGTTCCGGGACGGCCCGAGGATCATCGACGGGCAGCACCACCTGGAAGCCCTCACCGTCGGAGTCGGGATAGATGGTGCGCAGCGACTCGTGCCGCTGCACCACATCACGCACCGCCGCGCGCAGCGCGTCGACATCGAGGCGCCCCGCCAGCCGCACCACGACGGGAATGTTGTCGACCGGAGAGGATGGGTCGAAGCGGTTGCGGAACCACATTCGTTGCTGCGCGTACGACAGCGGAATACGTTCGGGACGTGGACGCGTGCCGAGTGCCGGACCCGCGGCCGTATCCGCCAGCCGCGTCACCCGCGCGGCCAGTGCCGACACCGTGGCTGCCTCGAACAGCAATTGCACCGGCACGCGGGTGTCGAGTGCGTTGCCGATACGGGCCGCGGCCTGCGCGGCGAGCAGCGAATTGCCGCCGAGTTCGAAGAAATCGTCATCGGTACCGACGCCGTCCACGGTATCGGGAGCCAGCAGCAGCGTCGCGAAAACGTCGGCGACGACCTGTTCGACGCGGGTGGCCGGGGCGCGAAACCGCTTGGCGACGAACACGGGGTCGGGCAGGGCCGCACGATCGAGCTTGCCCACCGGGGTCAGCGGAATCTCATCGAGCACGATGACGGTGGCGGGAACCATGTACGCGGGCAACGATTTTCCGGCGAATGCGGTGAGCTCGGCGGGGTCGACGGTATGCCCGGCATGCGGCAGCACATAGGAGACCAGCGTCATCGCCCCCGACGGCAGCGTTCTCCCCAGCGTCGCGGCGAAATCAATAGCGGTGTGCGCAGTGAGCGCGCTATCGATCTCACCGAGTTCGACCCGCAACCCGCGAATCTTCACCTGGAAATCGGAGCGGCCCAAATATTCGAAGACGCCATCGGATTCGCGCCGCCGCACCAGGTCGCCGGTGCGGTACAGCCGGGCACCCGGATGCCCGGTGTCCGCACCGAACGGACTGGCGACGAACCGCTCCGCGCTCAGGCCGGGTCGGCGCAAATAGCCCTGTGCCAGCGCCGCACCGGATACATACAGCTCGCCGACCACTCCCGCGGGCACCGGCCGCAGACGCGAATCCAGCACAAACGCGCCGACACCGGTGATCGCCGCACCGATCGTCACTGGTTCGTCCGAACGTATCGGCCCGGCAGTGGTGACCATGACCGTGGCCTCGGTCGGGCCGTAGGCATTGAACACGGCACGATCATCGGTGGCCCAGCGCGTAACGAGTTCGGGGCTGGACCGGTCGCCGCCGAGCACGATGGCCCGCAACTCATCCAGATCCGCGGTCTCGACCGACTCCAGCGCCCCCGGGGTGATCAACAGATGGGTGATCCGTTCACGGCGCACCAGATCGGCCAACTCCGCGCCGCCGAACACCTGCGGCGGCACGATCACCAGCGTGGCGCCCGTGGAGAACGCGAACAGCATCTCCATCACCGAGAAATCGAAGCTCGGTGAACTCAGGTGCGTCAGTCGGGATTCGCCTGTTATGCCATACCGCTCGCATTGCGTGGCGACCATGCCGAACAGGCCGGTGTGGGTGACCACGACGCCCTTGGGCAGCCCGGTCGAACCCGAGGTGTAGATGACATAGGCGGGATGCGAATCGAGCAACGGCCGGACGCGATCGGTGTAGGAAATCGGGTGGCCGGGCCGGACGGCGAAGCGGTCGGCGACCACCGGATCGTCGAGTTCGATCCAGTAGACCGAGGTTCCGAGGCCGGGTCGATGTGCCCGGGCGGTCAGACCGAAAAGGGCTTTGGAGTCGGACAGGATATGCGCGATGCGGTCGGTCGGATAGGCCGGATCGACCGGCACGTAGGCGGCGCCGGTCTTCGCGACGGCCCACACCGCGAGCACCGATTCGACCGATCGGGTGATCGCGATGGCGATCAGATCGCCGGGTCCGGCACCGCGATCGATCAATTCGCGCGCGAGTCGCGAGGACGCCTCGTCCAGCTCCCGGTAGGTCAGCTCGCGCCGATCGGCCGGATCACCGGTCGGATCGGACCGGATCGCCACCGAATCCGCGGCGGACTCGACCGCGGCCGTCAGCAGTTGCCCGAGAAGCGGTGCCCCGGACCGACGTCGTCGGCTACTACGACCAGCACGTCGAGCAGTATCCATTCGAGTGCATTCACCTCTCGCGTCAAGCTGGCCCGCGCGGCCGAACTATCTCCAAACCCCGCCCCGAGGACGTTATCCAGGGCCGATACCCGGGTAACGCCGACGAGTGTAGACGTGTGGTCGCGATCGCCAGTGTTCGCTCCACACATCGGTTCGAGGCTGTTCGGTTGTTGCAAAACCGCTCCCGCGGCTTCTGTCACGTTCATCGAGTGTGTGCACGTGGTGTACGCCCCGGTAGGTTTGATTCTCCCTCAGCGGCGAGCCCGGTGCGCCACAACGACGGACATTGTGACTTATCAATGGTTCAGACTCGATCGTCCATGTCCGAGCTAGCCGGCCGATCGGTGCGAGACCGAATTCAGCACGGAGCCGATCTGGGTCAGCGCGGCATCGGTGGTCATTCGCCAGTGTGTGGTCCGCACCGGATAGTTGTGCACAGCACCCGATACCGCGTCGCTCCATGTCCTGGCACCGGCGCTGCCGGTCGGATCATCGTGGGCCGCGGTGAAGTACACGACATCGCCGACGAACGGCTTGGCACGGTATTCACCGATGAATGACGCCGAGCGAATGCCGGACTCCAGCACCCGCGCGATCCGCTCGGCGCCGAACGACGCGAACGGCTCGGGCAACTCCGCCAGTCGTTGCGCGAGTTGGGTCACCTCGACATCCGCGCCAAGACTGAGATCGGTCGCCTGGCCGCCGAGCAATCCGCCGAGCAGTTCGGCGATCGGCACGGCCGCAGCCTGGCCCGTCGTCGCGACCAACTGGCTGTCCATCATCGCGAGCAGAGCGACCTGCTGGCCCTCGCTCTGCAACTGCACCGCCATGGCGTGCGCGAGCACACCGCCCAGCGACCAGCCGAGCAGGTGATACGGCCCCTCCGGCTGCACCGCGCGGACCTCCTTGACGTAGCGGCGCGCCCAGTCCTCGATCGAATCCGGCAGCGCCTCATCGGAACCGAGCACCGGCGATTGCAGTCCGTAGATCGGCCGGTCCTGGTCGAGGTGGGCGGCAAGACCGGCGAACGACCAGGCGATGCCGCCGATCGGATGGATACAGAACAGCGGCTCGGCCGTACCGGATCGTCGCAATGGCAGCATCACATCGAACGCGGCGCCCGCATCTAGCCTGCCTACTCCGCGTGCCTCCAACTGGGCGAGCAGTTCCGCCGGGGTGGGTCCGGTGAACAACAGCATAACCGGAACCTGTTGGGCCAGTGCCGAACCCAGTCGCGCGGCCAGCTTTGTCGCGATCAGCGAGTTGCCACCGAGCGCGAAGAAGTTGTCGTCCAAGCCGATTCGTTCGATACCGAGCACCTCACCGAACGCCTGACAAACCAGTGTTTCCCACTCGGTGACCGGCGCCCGATAGACACCCGCCGTCGACTCGGGCTCCGGCAACGCCTTTCGGTCCAGCTTGCCGTTCGCATTCAGCGGCAACGCCTCCAGGACCACGAACGCGTCGGGGACCATGTAGGACGGCAGCGCGGTGCTCAGCGCGGCCTTGACCTCGGCCACCTCGACACCGGCCTCGCGATCGGCGGGTACCAGGTAGGCCACCAGACGATCTCCGGTCTTGGTGTCGGACTTCGCGATTACGGCGGACCCGGCGAGTACGGGCAGCGCCGCGAGCGCGGCCTCGATCTCGCCGAGCTCGATTCGGAAGCCACGGACCTTCACCTGGAAGTCGGTGCGGCCCTGATACTCCAGCTCACCGGCGGCGTTCCAGGCCGCGAGGTCGCCGGTGCGATACATCCGGCTGCCGGAGCCGAAGGGGTTGGCCACGAACCGGTCCGCGCTCAGATCCGGTCGGCCGAAGTAGCCGCGCGCAAGTTGCGCACCCGCGAGGTACAGCTCGCCGGACACTCCTGCCGGAACCGGGCGCAGCCGCGCATCCAGCACATAGACCTGGCTGTTCCACTCGGGCAGCCCGATCGGCACCGACACGGTATCGGCGTCGGTCACCCGATGGCTGGTGATCGACACCGCCGCCTCGGTCGGACCATAGAGATTGAACAGTTCCTTCACCGGATAGGTGCGCAGGAAGCGTTGCGCGAGCGCGCCGGGCAGCGCCTCGCCGATCGCGAGCACCCGCCGCAGTGTGAAGGGCAGACGGCCGGTCAGCAGCGCGTCGAGCATCGAAGGCACCACATGCAGGGTGGTGATCGATTCGCGCGCCATCAGGTCATTCAGGTAAGCCGGGTCGCGATGCCCGTCCGGGGTGGCGACCACCAGCCTGCCGCCGCAGACCACCGCAGACCAGAATTCCCATACCGAAAGGTCGAAGGTCGCCGCCGTCTTCAGCAGCACCCCGTCGCCGGGCCCGAGACCGAATTCGGTTGCCTTCCAGAGCAACTGGTTCGCGATCGCGCCGTGCGGGACGGCGACCCCCTTGGGTCGTCCGGTCGAACCGGAGGTGAAGATCACGTACGCGGTGTGCGCGGGGCACAGTGGCGCTACCCGGTCGGCGTCGGTGATCGGCGCGGCGTCGACATCTGCCGGATCGAGCTCGTCGACCCGAACCACCACGGCGGCATCGGATTCGAATCCGGTGTCGGCGTCGGTCAGCACACACACCGGGCGCGCGGTTTCGAGAATGTAAGCGGCCCGCTCGGCGGGCTGATCCGGATCCAGCGGCACATACGCGCCCCCCGCCCTGGCCACCGCGTACATCGCGATCACCAGATCCACCGAACGCCGCAGCGCGAGCACTACCCGCTGCTCAGGGCCCACCCCAAGCGAAATCAGATGCCGGGCAAGGCGATTCACCCTGGCATCGAGATCGCCATAGGTCAATGGATAGCCGTCGGGCCCGACCAGCGCGATGGCGCCCGGCGTCGCGGTGACAGTCGCGTCCAGAATCGACACCAGAGTCGCGTTCGGGTCAACCCTGTGCACGGTGGCATTGCGACGGTTCACCAACTCGCTTCGCTCATCGACGTCGAGCAATTCGATGTCACCGACGGCCAGCCGCGGGGTGGCGATGACGGCCGCGAGCAGTCGCTGGAACCGCTCCACGAAGCCGAGCACGGTCGCCTCGTCGAACAGGTCGGTCGCGTAGGTAACAGCGCCGCCCATCCCGGCCGGCGCGCCTGCCACGTCATAGGTGTCGGTGATGATCCAGTGCAGGTCGAATTGCGATACCGCGGTATCGAAATCGACGCCCGATACCGTCAGGCCGGGTAGCTCCAGAGTGGCCTGCGCCAGATTCTGGAAGGAAAGCCCGATCTGGAACAGCGGGTGCCGAGCGGTGGAACGCACCGGGTTGAGCACCTCCACCAGACGCTCGAACGGCACGTCGGCGTGCGCGAACGCCTGGATCGCCGTCTCGCGCTGGCGACCGAGCACATCGGTGAACGCGGCCCCCGTATCCACCTGGGTGCGGAAGACCAGGGTATTGACGAACATGCCGATCAAATCGTCGAGGACCGCCTCACCGCGACCGGCCATCGGCGTGCCGATGGCAATGTCCTCGGTACCCGACAACCGCGAAAGCAGTACCGCTAGTGCGGCATTCACGACCATGAACAGCGTCGCGCCATGCTCGCGCCCCAATTCGACCAGGGCACGGTGAGTTTCGGCGTCGATGCGCACGTCGACCGTGGCGCCCGCGAACGACTGCATCGCCGGGCGCGGCCGATCCGCAGGCAGCTCCAATTGGTCGGGCAGACCCGCCAGCGCCGAGGTCCAGTAGTCGACCTGCTCGGCCGCCAACGACTTCGGATCGTCTTCGCTGCCGAGCAACTCCCGCTGCCAGATGCTGTAGTCCGCGTACTGCACCGGCAGTGGCGCCCATCCGGGGTCGGCACCGGCCGTTCGCGCCGCATAGGCGGTCATCAGGTCACGAGTCAACGGCCCCATCGACGTTCCGTCACCGGCGATGTGGTGCACCACCATGGCGAGCACGTATTCGCTCGGTGTCCCCTCGGCTTCGACCGCGAACAGAGCGATCCGAACCGGCACCTCCGCGGTGACATCGAAAGTGGTCGACATCAATTCCAGCACCGCGGCCTGGAGCTGCTCGGGCCCGACGGTCCGCACCACGGGGTCCACGATCCCCTGTTCCGGCGGCAGGATCAGCTGTACCGGACCATCGCCGGTCTGCGGGTAGACGGTGCGCAACACCTCGTGGCGTGTGACAAGATCCGCGATCGCGCCACGTAGCGCGTCCACATCCAACGCGCCGGACAACCGCACCGCGATGGGGATGTTGTAGGCCGCCGACGCCGAGTCGAACCGATTGAGGAACCACATTCGCTGCTGCGCGAGCGACAGCGGAACACGCTGCGGCCGCGGACCGGCGACCAGCGCCTTGCGCCCGCCGCCCGCGTGCTGCTCGACAGCGGCGGCCAGTCCCGCGACCGTCGAGGTCTCGAACAGCAATCGCGCGGGCAGCCGCGTGTCCAGCGCCGCGCCCAGGCGCGCCATCAGCTGGGTGGCGATCAGCGAGTTGCCGCCGAGTTCGAAGAAGTCATCCTCCGCACCGACGGCGGCATCCAGGGCGAGCACGGCGGCGAAGGTGTCGGCGACCAGGATCTCCAACCGCCCCAATGGTGCGCGAAACGTCTTGGTACGCAACTGCGGAGCGGGCAGTGCGCGCCGATCCAGTTTGCCCACCGGAGTCAACGGAATCTCGTCGAGCACCATGATGGTGGTCGGCACCATGTGCGCGGGCAGACTGCGTTCGGCCAGCATCGTCAGCTCGGCCGGATCGGCGGACCCCCCATTCGCCGCGTGCACGTACGACACAAGAATCGTCGCGCCGCTGTCGAGTTCGTGACCGATAGTGGCCGCGAAGTCGACGCTCTCGGCTCCGGCGAGCACCGCGTCGATCTCGCCGAGTTCGATACGGAACCCGCGAATCTTCACCTGGAAGTCATTGCGTCCCAGGTATTCCAGCTCCTGGTTCGCGGTCCAGCGCACCAGGTCACCGGTGCGGTAGAGCCGGGCACCCGGCGCACCGAACGGATCGGCTACGAACCGGGCGGCGGTCAGTCCCGGCCGGTCGTGATACCCGCGGGCCAGCTGCGCACCGGATATATACAGTTCACCGACAACCCGGTCCGGCACCGGCGCCAACCGCTCGTCGAGCACGTGTTCGGTAATCGCGCGGATCGCGCCCCCGATCGTCACCGGCTCCCCCGGCACCATCGGCGCGGAGATATTGGTCATGATCGTGGTCTCGGTCGGCCCGTACCCATCGAAGAACTGCCTGGTGCCACCGGAAATCGGAATCACCCAGCGCCGCACCAGCTCCGGTGGGCAAGCCTCGCCACCAGCCACCACGACCCGCAGGTCGTCGAGGCCATCGGGGTCGAGGGAGGCGAGTGCCGCGGGCGTGATGAACGCGTGTGTCACCCGCTGCGCGCGCAGCAGGGCGGCCAGCTCTGCGCCGCCATACACCGTCGGCGACACCACCACCATCGCCGCCGAACCACCCAGCGCCAGTAACAGTTCCAGCACCGACGCGTCGAAGGACGGTGAGGCGAAATGCAGCGTCCGAGCGGACGTGGTCACGCCATAACGTTCGCGCTGCTCGTCGCAGAAGCTCGAAAGCCCGGCCTGGGTGACGACAACGCCCTTCGGCATGCCCGTCGAGCCGGAGGTGTAGATCGCGTAAGCCGGGTGCTCGGCGCGCAGCTGGCGCACCCGATCCGCGTTCGTCACCGGATCGGCCGGATAGGCCGCCAGCCGGCTCTCGAGTTCCGCGCTGTCGATCTCCAGCCAGTCGAGGAGATCCGGTAGTTCGCCGCGCACCGGCGCGACCGTCAAGCCGAGCACCGCACGGGAATCCGACACCATATGCGCGACCCGGTCGGCCGGATAATTCGGATCGACGGGAACGAACCCGGCGCCGCTCTTGGCGACCGCCCACACCGCTACCACCGACTCCACCGATCGCGGTATGCCGACCGCCACCAGGTCCTCGGGGCCGATCCCACGCTCGATCAGCAATCGCGCCAGCCGGGTGGAGCGGTCGTCGAGCTCGGCGTAGGTCAGCTCGGCGAGTGTCGTCGTGGCGTCGGCGAAGGCGATCGCGACGCCTGCCGGATCGGCCTCCACCGCGGTGGCCATCAGCTGCGGCAGGGTGGTGACGCGAGCGCGCCTGGTTCTGGTCGGGCGTACGCGCGCCGGGCGAGTCATGCGCACATCACCGCTAGAGCACGGCCGTACCGTGCCGCTCGCTCGTTTCGGACCACACCGACCATTACAGAACTCTTCCTACCCGCTCGTCACCTATGCACATGCCACAGAACCACACCGGTCACCGGCGTACGTTTTTACCGGTATCCGACCGGCAGCAGCTCATCGAGCAGAACCACCTCGGCGGGCCCGGACACCGACACCGCTCCAGCCGCCTGGCCGTCGTCGAGCACCACTGCCTGTAGATCCTCCAGCAACGCGGTATCGATGGCGTCCAGGCCGGCTCGATCGGCAAGCAGGTGGGTAACCCATTCGTCGGCCAGGGAGGCTGCCAGATCCGAATTCGCGAGCTCGGCGCCGGGCACCACGACCAGGGTCGCTCCGGCCGCACCCGCCGCGACCACCTCCAGCAGCGCGGCGGGCGAATCCGGGCTGCCGTACCGATAGGTGCGGGAGTCGACGGTGAGACCGGTGCGGGTGCGCAGCCGATCGGTGGCCGCGGCCAATTCGTCATAGGTCATCGTGACGCCGGAGGCCGCGATAACCAGCCCCGGATCGTCGCCGCGCAACACCCCGGTCCGGTTCGCGTAGGTCACCGGACGCGCCGATTGCGCGGCGATTTCGGTGACGGTCGCCGCGTCGTCCAGGCGCAGCCACTCGACATCGTCGATGCCGACCCGATGCTGACCAGCCGTCAAGCCGATCTTCGCCACCGGAGCGGCGGGCAGCGGGGTGTCGGGGGTGGCCAGCAGCACCAGCGCGGCGCCTGCCTTCAGCACCGCCCACACCGCGACAACCGAATCGGCACCGCGATCGAGCCGCACCGCGACCCCGGTGCCGGGACCGCAGCCGTGCTCGATCAACACTCGGGCCAGGCGTGCGGAGCGGGCGTCGAGGTCCTGGTAGGACATTTCCTCCTCGCCCCACACCAGCGCGGGCGCGTCGGGATCGTCGTCCACCGCCGCGGCCAGTGCCTGCGGCAACCGGGTTCCGTTGCCCGATGCGGTCGCGCTCGGCTCCGCGATCGCGGCGGGCGCGGTGCGCACCCGGTCGCGCTCTTGTGCGTCGAGAATGTCGATATCACCGACGGGCGCCTGTGAATCGGCGACCACCGCGGCCAGAATGCGCTCCAGCCTACGGCCGAATGCCCGGGCCGTAGATTCATCGAAAAGGTCTGCGGCATAGGTGAATACCGCGACTATCTCACCGGGGGCCCCGTCCGCGAGCTGACGCGGCTCCACCGCGAGCTGCAGATCGAACTTCGCGGGCAGCTCACCGGATTCCACCGCGCCGACGGTCAGGCCGGGCAGCTCGAGCGTTGGCTGTTCCAGGTTCTGGAACACCAGCATCACCCCGAACAGGGGGTTGCGCGGGCCCGACCGACCGGGTGCGACGGCCTCGACGACCCGCTCGAATGGAATATCCGCATTGGCGAACGCGGTCAGATCGGTCTCGCGAATCTGCTCGACCAGCGCGTCGAAGCTCGCGGTCCGCTCGACCGGCGTGCGCAGCGTCAGGGTATTGACGAACATGCCGACCAGCTCGTCGAGCGCCCGCTCACCGCGTCCCGCGATCGGCGTGCCGATGGTGATGTCCGAACTGCTCGCCAGACGCGAGAGCAGCACGGCGAGCGCCGCGTGCACCACCATGAACAGCGACGAGCGATGCCTGCGGGCGATGTGGGTGAGCCCCTCGTGGACCTCGGCGGCAATGCTGAGGCTCACCGACGCACCTCGATTCGATGGCACGGTCGGGCGCGGGCGATCCAGTGGCAGCTCCAATGGCCCCGACAGCCCGGCCAGCTGTTCGCGCCAGTACGCCAATTGCCGTGCGGCAACCGAGTTCTCGTCGTCATCGGCACCGATCACCGCGCGCTGCCACAGCGCGAAGTCGGCGTACTGCACCGGCAGCGGCGACCAGCCCGGAGCTTCACCCCCGACGCGCGCGAGGTAGGCGGCCATGAGGTCGCGCGCCAGCGGAGCGAACGACGCGCCATCGGCCGAAATGTGGTGCGCGACAAGCACAAGCAAATAGTCGTCGGCGGCACCATTGGCCAGCAGCACGATGCGTACCGGCACCTGTGCGGTGACATCGAATCCGGCGGACATCAGCTCGGCGACGCGGCCGAAGACATCGGCGGGAGTCTCGACCCGGAGGCCATCGGGCAGCGCCTCGGTGACGGACACGATCTCCTGGTGCGGTTGCCCGCCGACCATGGCGGTCGGGAAGCGGGTGCGCAGCGATTCGTGTCGTATCAGCACGTCCTCGACGGCGAGCCGCAGCGCGTCCACGTCGAGTGTGCCGGTCAGCCGAATCGCGAAAGGCAGGTTGTAGGCGGCGGATTCGGTATCGAGCTGGTTGAGCACCCACATACGCTGCTGCGCGAGCGACAACGGCACCGACTCTGGGCGGGTCGCGCGGATGAGCGGTGGGCGGGCGGCGGCGTCACGGCCGACACCGGGCACGATCCTGGCCGCGAGCGCCGCCACCGTCGATGCCTCGAACAGATCCCTTACCGCGACATTGGTTTCCAATGCATCGTTGATTCGCGCCACGGCGCGGGTAGCAAGCAGCGAGTTGCCGCCGAGCGCGAAGTAGTCATCGTCGGCGCCGACCCGTTCGACGCCGAGCACCTCGGCGAATACGGTGGCCACGATTTCCTCGGACTGGGTGACCGGGGCACGGAACTCGCGCGCGGTGAACGTCGGCGCGGGCAGCGCCTTGCGGTCGAGCTTGCCGCTGGTATTGAGCGGGAAGGCATCCAGCACGACGATTGCGGCCGGAACCATATAGACCGGAAGGACTTCCGCGATCTCGGCGAGCAACTGCTGCTGCTCGATCTGCTGCCCGGGACGCGCAACCACATAGCCGACCAGCTGATCGCCGGTCGCCGATGGCGACACCACGGCCGCCGCCTGGCTGACCGTCGGCCGACCGAGCAAGGCCGTCTCGATCTCGCCGAGTTCGATGCGCTGGCCACGGAACTTCACCTGAAAGTCGGTGCGGCCCAAATATTCCAGCCGGTGGGGGTTTTCGCGCCAGACCACCAGGTCACCGGTGCGGTACATACGCGAACCCGGCTCGAACGGATTGGCCACGAACCGATCCGCCGTCAGGTCGGGACGGGCCACATAGCCACGCGCCAGCTGATCACCTGCCAGATACAGCTCGCCGACGACACCGGCGGGCGTCGGCCGCAATCTCGAATCCAGCACGAATACCTGGGTATTCCATTGTGGCAGGCCGATCGGCACGGTGGTGAGTTCACCGGCCCGCGCGGGCCAGTAGGTCACCGAGACCGCGGCCTCGGTCGGCCCGTACAGGTTGTGCACGGTGGCGGTCGAAACCTCGGCCAGTGCGGCGACCGTCTCAGGCGGCAGCGCCTCACCGATAGCGAACACATCACGCAAAGTCGGACAGGTGCCCGGGGTTGTGTGCGCGGCGAACACTGTCAGCATCGATGGCACGAAGTCGGTCACGGTGACCCGTTGTGCGGCAATCGTTTCCGCGATGTAGACGGGGTCTCGATGGCCGTCGTGGGTGGCGACAACCAGTTTCGCGCCCGCACGCAACGGCATGAAGTAACCCCACAGCGACACATCGAACGTCGTCGCCGTCTTCTGCAAATACACATCATCGGGGCCGAGCGGATACTCCGCCAGCATCCACTCGATCTGATTATTGACAGCCCCGTGCGAAACCGCGACCCCCTTGGGCCGACCGGTCGAACCGGACGTGAAGATCACATACGCCGGATTCGCCTGCGACACCGGTCGCAGCAGCTCATCGACCGCGACCGGTGCGCCCGAGAACGCTTCCAGCTCAACGGTGTCCACGTACAGCACCGGCACATCGGCGGCGACGGCATCCACCGGCGTCGTCAGCACACAGACCGGTTCCGCGGTATCGAGAATGTGCGCGATCCGCTCTTGCGGATGATCGGGATCCAGCGGCACGTAAGCGCCACCCGCGGTCACGATCGCATACATGCCGACCACCAGATCCAGCGAACGCCGCACCGCGAGACCGACCAACGATTCCGCACCGACACCCCGCGAAATCAACAGACGCGCAAGCTTATTCACCCGCTCATCGAACTCACGGTAGGTCAGCTCAGCACCCTCGTAGGACACCGCAACCGCATCCGGACGCGCCACAACCGCACACCGATAGCCATCCAGCAGCAGTTCCTCGGCAACCGGGTGCCGAGTATCGTTCCAGTCCACCAGGATTCGCTGCCGCTGCGCCGGGTCGAGCAGCTCGACCGAACCGACGAGCCGCTGCGGGTCATCGAGCATCGCGGCGAACACCCTGTTCAGCCGTTGCGCGAACCCGGCCACCGTCGCCTCATCGAACAGATCGACCGCGTAGGTGAACGTGGCCGTCATACCGCTCGGCACGCCGTCGTCATCGTGCGGCACCACGGTCAGCTCGAGATCGAACTTCGCCATCGCGGCACCGAAATCCACGCCCGAGACCGCGAGGCCGGGCAATTCCAGCTGGGTGTGCGTCATGTTCTGGAACGCGAGCAGCACCTGGAACAGCGGATGACGCGCCATCGAACGCGCGGGGTCGAGCAGTTCCACCAGTCGCTCGAACGGCACGTCGACATGCCCGAAGGCCGCCACGTCGATCTTGCGGAACTCGCGCAGCAGATCGTCGAACGACAGGTCGGGATCGACATCACTGCGCAGCACAAGGGTATTGACGAACATGCCGATCAGGTCGTCGAGCGCGGCCTCACCGCGCCCGGCGACGGGCGTGCCGATCGCGATGTCCCTGCTGCCCGACAGCTGCGCCAACAGCACCGCGAGCGCCGCGTGCACAACCATGAACAGTGTCGAATTATGTTGCTGTGCAAGATTGTTGAGCGCCGCATGAGTGTCGGCGTCGATATCGAAGCCGAATACGGCGCCCCGGTTGGACATCACCGCTGGGCGCGGGCGATCGGCGGGCAATTCCAGTTGCTCAGGCAGCCCGGCCAATTCGGAGCGCCAGAAGTCGATCTGCTTGGCCAGCAATGATTCCGGGTCGTCTTCGTCGCCGAGTACCGCACGCTGCCAGATCGCGAAGTCCGCGTATTGCACGGCGAGCGCGGGTAGTGAAGGTTGCGCGCCACGGGCCCGATCGGAATAAGCGGAGATCAGGTCCCGGGTGAGCGGGCCCATCGAGAAGCCGTCTGCGGCAATGTGATGCACGATGCAGACCAGCACATGCTCGGACTCGCTCAGCTGAAACACTCGCAGCCTGACCGGCGGTGCCGCCGACACATCGAATCCGGCGACCACCACACCGATCACGAGTTCGGCGAGCTCCGCCGCGGTAGTGGGCACCACCTCGAGATCCGGGACCGCGCGCGGATCCGCCTGCGCCAGCACCACCTGCGTACCCGCGCCGTCGACCTCTGGGTAAACCGTCCGCAACACCTCGTGGCGGGCGACCAGATCCCCCGCGGCGGCGCGCAAAGCATCGAGATCGAGCACACCCGACAACCGCACCGCGAGCGGAATGTTGTTGACACCACTGGCCGGGTCGAACCGGTTCAGGAACCACATCCGCTGCTGCGCGTAGGACAGCGGGATCCGCTCGGGCCGCTGCTGAGCCCGCAAGGTCGGCCCGGTGGCCGCGCCGGTCTCGGCCGCCACCTGCGCGGCCAAAGCCTCGACGGTGGACGCCTCGAACATCATGCGCACCGGCACTCGTACATCGAGCGCGCTACCGATCCGCGCCGTCGCCTGGGTGGCCAGCAGCGAGTTCCCGCCGAGGGAGAAGAAGTCGTCGTCGGCGCCGACTCTGGCATTCGGATCATCGGGCAACAGCAGCGCCGCGAACACCTCGGCGACGACCTGCTCGACGTGCGTGGACGGCGCCCGGAACTCGCGTGTCGCGAACACCGGCTCCGGCAGCGCGGCGCGATCGAGCTTGCCGACGGGGTTCAGCGGAATCGTCTCCAGCACCATGATCGCCTGCGGAATCATGTAGGCGGGCAGCGTTTCCCCGACATGATCGGCCAGTGCCGCGGTATCCACCGCGACCCGGTTCCCGCTCTCGTCCGCGCGGGGCAGTACATACGACACCAATGCGGTCACGCCCGATGGCAGCGTGCGACCCAGCGTCGCCGCGAAGTCGATATCCGCGTGATTGCTTAGGGCACTGTCGATTTCACCGAGTTCGATGCGCAGGCCCCGGATCTTCACCTGGAAATCGGAGCGGCCCAAATGCTCGATATCACCGGACTCGGCGCGGCGCACCAGATCACCGGTGCGGTAGAGCCGAGTCCCCGGACTACCCGCCTCTTCGCCGAACGGACTCGCCACGAAACGTTCCGCGGTCAACCCCGGTCGCGCGAGGTAACCCTGGGTGAGACCCGGCCCGGCCACATACAATTCGCCGGTCACGCCGACAGGGACCGGACGCAATCGCGAATCCAGGATGAACGTGCCGATGCTTGCCGCCCATGGCTTGCCGATCGTGATCGGATCGCCGACGCTCAGCGAATCCGACGCGGTCATGACGACCGTGGTCTCTGTCGGTCCATAGAAGTTGTAGACCTTGCGGCCGTCGCGAACCCAGCGCCCGATCAGTTCGGGCAGCAGCCGTTCGCCGCCGATAACCAGCGAACGCAGGTCGTCGATGCCGGTCGGGTCGACCGAATCCAGCGCGCCCGGCGTAATCATCACGTGCGTGACCCGCTCGCGGCGCAATAGATCGGCGAGTTCCGCGCCACCGAACACTCCCGGCGGCGCGACCACCAGCGTCGCACCGGTAGTGAAGGCCATGAAGAACTCCATGATGGAGAAGTCGAAACTCGGCGAGCTCACGTGCAACACGCGCGCGTCGCCGGTGACCTCGAGCTTCTCTCGCACCGCGGCGACCACCGACAATCCGGTGTGCGCGACCGCGACACCCTTCGGCCGCCCGGTGGAACCGGAGGTATAGATGACGTAGGCGGGGTGGTTCTCGGTGAGGGTGCCGATGCGGTCGGCGTAGGAGATGGGATGCGCGGGCCGGTCCGCGACTCGCGCGGCGTGCGCCTCGTCGTCGAGTTCGATCCATTCGATCGAGGTCCCGAGCACCGCACGATGCGCCGCGACGGTCAGGCCGAGGCTCGCGCCCGAGTCCGACAGGATGTACTCGATACGATCGGCCGGATAGGACGGATCGACCGGCACGAACGCGGCACCCGTCTTCGCGATCGCCCACATCGACACGATCGACTCGATGGACCGGGTGATACCCACCGCGACGAACCCGCCGGGGCCGACACCACGGTCGATCAGTTCACGCGCCAGTCGCGACGAGGTCTCATCGAGCTCGCGGTAGGTGAGCTCGCGCTGGTCGGTCGGGTCGCCGGTCGGATTGAATCGGATCGCCACCGTATCGGCCGCTGATTCCACCGATGCGGTCAGCAGCTGCCCGAACAGTGGTGTTCCCGACCGACGACGACGGCTTCCGCGGACAGAGCGACGAGGACCATCCATTCGAGTACTTTCACCTCTCGCATAGAGCACGGCCGAACAACCCCCAACTCGAAGGGCGTAGCGTCCTGAGCCGGCACGGTTCGGGCAATCATATAAGCAAGGCGAAACATCGAGCCGGACTCGGCTGTTCGCGGGCATACCAACCGAATATCGGCCAGATTTCGTCCTACGTTGCCGCGTCCACACAATCCGTGAGGGACTTCACAGCCAGCCTCGGCGGGTTGCCTGCACCCCGGCCTGGAAGCGCGTGCTCGCACCGAGCCGTTCCAGCAACCGCGCGGTGCGCCGCACCACGGTGCGCCGCGACATTCCGAGTCTGCGGGCAATGGTGTCGTCGGTGGCGCCGAGGCCCATCAGGGTCAGGATCGCCTTGTCGCGCTCGTCGAGTTCGTCGGCGGCCGGGTTCATCGAAATCGGCGCGGCCAGCGACCACAGCACATCGAAGGTCTTGATCACCAGGCGCAATGCCGAGGAACCGTTGATGCGTAACCCCATCGGGTCGGGTCGACGCTCGTCGGCATGCAGCACCAGGCAGGCGCGTTCGTTATCGGCGATGATCAGCTTGAACGGCGGCTCGGGCAGGGTCCGCGCCTGCGCGCCACTGGAATTGGCGGCCAGCGCGTGCCGCAGCCGCTCCGGATCCTGATAGATGGTGTCCTGATACAGCGTCTGGTAGCGGATGCCGTCGCCCATCCTGGCCCGTTTCAGCTGGAATTGCTGCTGCTCACGCTCGATATCGCTGAGGTATGGTCCGCGTTCGATCATCTTGACCCCGCTGCTCGCCGCGGACTGCATTTCCTCGAAGTCGGCGAGCATCTCCAGCCGTTCGAACACCGGCACCACCGAGCCGTTGGCGCGCGGTGAGCGTCGCACGGATCGGAAGGTCTCGCTCAGACGCGTCGCGGCGGCGTGCATCTGGTTGATGTCCTGCTGCCTGCGCCTGGCCTCGGCCTCCGATAGTGATTCCGGCGCGTGCGCATCCCACAGCACTGAACCATCGGCGCCGACGAACCGCTCCGCGGCCTCCAACTCGCACAGTACGTTCAGCGACGTCGCGGCTTCCTCGACCGCGACACCCAAGTACTGCGCGATATCGGCCAGGCTCGATCGCGGATGATGAACCAATACCGCGTAGGCACGGCCGTGCGGTGATTCAGGCTCGAAGATGTCACCCAGCGCTGTCACGGCCTGAGCCTAACGATCGATAGGGCCGCGTGCGTGCCGGAATCAGTGCGCTGACGGGCCCCATTGCAGCGGAACACCTTTCGCCGCCAGATAGGGCATGGGATCAATCTTGCTGCCATCCGGGTTCCAGATCTCCAGGTGCAGGTGCGGCCCCGTCGAATTGCCCCGGTTGCCGACGGTGGCGATGACATCGCCCGCGTTCACGCGCTGCCCCTCGTGCGCGAACATCTCGTTCACGTGGCCGTAGACCGCGGTGGTGCCGTCGTCCTGTTGCACACGCACCCACAAACCGAAGCCCGAAGCCGGGCCCGCCTCGATCACGGTGCCATTGCTGACGGAATGAATAGGAGCGCCGATCTGATCGGCGAAGTCGAGGCCGTAATGCATCTGCCCCCAACGACTGCCGTATCCGGAGCTGACCGCACCGGCGACCGGACGCACCGCGGGTGCCGGGGCGATCTGATGCTGCACACCCTGCAGGATGTCTTCGACCTGCGACAGCGGTCCCGCGATCTCCGGCGGCAGCCCGCCGATGCCGAACGGAGTGGAGATCGGCGCGGCCACTGCGTTGGCAACCTGCGTGGCAGGTGCGGGAGCGGGCGCGGTCTCGGCGACCGGCGCCGCGACTGCCTTGGCCTCCGCGACCGGCGCGGCATTCGTGCCCTCGAAGCTGACGGGAGCGTCGGCCTCATCGGCGTCGTGGGAACCGGGCAGCAGCGGCGCGGCGATGGCCGGGGCCACCTGACTGACGGTGCCGAACAGCGCGCTCGCGGCGACGGCGACACCCGCGGCGACCTTGACCCGATCGGTGGAGTTCGACTGGGCGCGATGCCGCGTCGGATGACCCGAAACACCGTCGCCCATAAGGCTCATAACGGTTATGGAACTGGGTCCTACTCGATGCTGCGACACGCTGCGTCCTAGAGTCCGGCCGACATTTTGTCAACGAAATTTGTCAACGAACTCCGCGCCGGTGCCGACCGATTTTTCACGATCCGCCGGTACCGAACTAGGTAACGTTTCGGTGTCCGTTGTGACGGGAACTCTACCCCGTCGTGATCATTTCGCAACCTTCGACCTCGAGACGCCGGTACGCTGCCGGTCTCGGGTCGAGGTGGGCGACACTGGAGTTCGTGATACTCGACGAACTGAGCGTCCCGATCGTGCTGGCCCCCATGGCGGGCGGCCCCTCCACTCCGGAATTGACCGCGGCCGTTACCGCCGCCGGCGGTTTCGGAATACTCGCCGCCGGCTACCTCACCGCCGCGGACACCGCGGCGCGGCTCGCCGCGACCCGTGAGCTGACCACCGCGCCGTTCGGTGTCAACCTGTTCGCGCCCGGTCCCGCGACACCGCCCGAGACATTCGCCGACTACCTGGCCGAACTCGGCGCGCACCATGATCTCGGCACACCGAAACACGACACCGACGAATGGGATGCCAAGCTGGATCTGCTTGTCGCCGCACCGGTTTCGGTAGTCACCTGCACCTTCGGCTGCCCGAAAGCGACGGAGGTAGCCCGGCTGCACGAGGCCGGATCGGAGGTGTGGGTAACGGTGACCTCCGCCGCCGAGGCACGGATCGCGGTCGAGGCGGGCGCGGACGCGCTGATCGCGCAGGGGGCCGAGGCGGGCGGACATCGGGGCACGTTCGTCGATCGGGTCGCAGATGACAGCACCGATCCGCTCGGTCTGCTCGCGCTGCTGCAGATTCTCACCACCAGCTTCGATCGTCCGATCGTCGCCGCGGGCGGCATCGTGACCGGCGCGGGTATCGCGGCGGCACTCGCCGCGGGCGCGGCCGCCGCGCAGCTGGGCACCGCGTTCCTGCGCTGCCCCGAGGCCGGCACCAATCCGGTGCATCGGGCCGCGATCGGCTCCGGCGCCCCGACCATGCTGACCCGTGCGTTCACCGGCCGCCGGGCACGCGGCCTGCGCAACCGCTTCATGGATTCCCATAGCGCCAACGCGCCGAGCGCGTATCCGGAAATCCATTACGCCACAGCACCATTGCGGGCCGCCGCCAGGGCCGCGGGCAATCCGGACGAGGTGAACCTCTGGGCTGGTCAGACACACACCCTGGCTCCCGCATTACCGGCCGGCGAACTGGTCCAGACCCTGGCCTCCGATACGAAAACCGCTTTGCAAAGGGCACTTTCACGACGAATCGAGGATTGTTGACAACGACTTTCGTTTAGACTGCAGTGGCATCGCATCCGCCATCCACCTCAATCTCCGAGGAGAGCGCTATGTCCCTCGATGTCCCCACCGCACTACTCGAACGCGCCGAACGTGGCGAAGTAGAGGACGCGGACTTCGTCGAATGTGTTCGTAATTCACTGCCATACGCCTGGGAGGTCGTGAGCCGGATCGCCGGCGAACTACATTCCGGCGCCGATGGATACGCCGACAACCTGGTTGCCCCGCCCGATGAAGTGGCACGTGGACAACTGCTGCGCGCCATGGCGTCCGACGCCATCCGCGGCGGTCTGGAACGCCACTTCGGCGTGAAGCTCGCCTTCCAGAACTGTCACCGGGTCGCGGCCTTCCCGCTGGCCGCGGTCGGCGGTGATACCTACAGCACGTTCATCGGTACCCGCGCCCAACTGCTCAATCAAAACCCGGAACTGCGCAACTGCTGATACGGGTCACCGCATAAACCTGGCGCGGCAACGCATTTCGCTCGCGCCGGGTGGTGCGGTGGTTTCCGGCCACCCCGCGCCACCACCTCGGTGACGCGGGGTGATCGCTCAGGACAGGGTGACGACCGTCAGGGCACCGTCGGCGTACTGTGCGCGCAGTACCTTCTTGTCGAACTTGCCGACGCTGGTCTTGGGTACCTCCGCGATAAAGGCCCAGCGTTCCGGCAGTTGCCATTTGGCGAATTTGCCGGCCAGGAAGTCGCGTAGCTCACCGGCCTGCTTTTCGGAATCCCCGAGCTCGACGCCCTCGGTGAGCACGATCGCGACCAGCGGGCGCTCGTCCCACTTCTCGTCCGGCACACCGATGACCGCGGCCTCGGCGACCGATGGGTGGCCCATCACCGCGTTCTCGAGATCTACCGAGGAGATCCACTCGCCGCCGGACTTGATGACGTCCTTGGACCGGTCGACCAGCGTCAGATACCCGTTCGGGGTGATCTTGCCGACGTCACCGGTGCGCAGCCAGCCGTCGTCGAACTTGTCCGGGTCGATCTCCGCGCCCTCGGGTGAGTAGTAGGAGCCGGTGATCCACGGTCCGCGAACCTCGAGTTCGCCCAACGACTTTCCGTCATTCGGCACGATGCTGCCGTCGTCGCCGACCAGCCGTGCCTGCACGTTCGCGGGGAAACGCCCCTGGCTGTAGCGGTAAACCCATTCATCCTCGCCGGTCACCCCGGCGGGCGGATGCGCGACGCTGCCGAGCGGCGAGGTTTCGGTCATGCCCCAGGCGTGCAGAATGCGCACACCGTGCTGCTCCTGGAACGCTCGCATCATCGATGGCGGCACCGCGGAACCACCGACCACGACCGACCGCAGATGCGAAATATCCTGGGGCTTGGCGGCCAGTCCGGCCAGCACACCGCCCCAGATGGTCGGCACGGCGGCGGCGAAGGTCGGCTTCTGCGATTCCAACATTTCCAGCAACGGGCCCGGCTGCAGGAAACGGTCCGGCATCAGTACATTCGCACCGGACATAAGGGCCGCGTACGGCAGACCCCAGGCGTTGGCGTGGAACAGCGGAACGATAGCGAGCACATAGTCGGCCTCAGTGAAGCCCATACTGTTGGGCGAGCAGACCTGCATGGCGTGCAGCCAGTTGGAGCGGTGCGAGTACACAACGCCCTTCGGGTCACCGGTGGTGCCCGAGGTGTAACACATTGCGGCAGCGGATCGTTCGTCGATCACCGGGAAGTCGTAGCTGTCGGACCGGTCGGCGAGCAGTTCGGTGTATGAGTGCACCTGCACGCCCGCGGGCGCCGCCAGCGCGGTGGCGTCGCCATTGGCCACGATCACGTGGCGGACCGTCTTCAGGTTCGGCAGGTACTTGGCGAACATCGGCAGCAGCGTGCCGTCGACGATCACCACCTTGTCCTGTGCGTGATCGGCCACGTAGACCAACTGTTCGGGGAAGAGCCGGATATTGAGCGCGTGCAGCACCGCCCCCATCGCGGGTACCGCGATGTAGGCGACCATGTGCTCGGTGTTGTTCCACATGAACGTGCCGACCCGATCACCGACGTCGATCCCGAGCCCACGCAACGCATTCGCCAGCCGAGCCGACTCGGCCCCCAGTTCGCGGTAGGTCATCGTGCGCACGTCGGTCCCGGTCCAGGTGGACACGGTCGAATCACCGGCGAACGTCGACGCGTACCGCAGCAATGTCGCCAGGGATAACGGGTCGTCCTGCATGGTGCTCAACATCGGAACTCCTTTTCTTCGGTGGCTGGTCAAACGCTCACCGACCGTGAGGCACATCACATCGCGGATGCTACTCAACAGTAGCGGTAGCCCGTCGGCCATGTCCGTGCGTCCGAACGCACCGGGGGCGGGGCGGGGCGCCGCAGGAACTAGCGGTAGAACAGGAGGCATGCCTGTTGATCGGATGCTGCCGACGCCCGAAGCTCGGGATCTACTCGAGCTGACTCGCGATATAGCCGACAAGGTGCTCGAACCGCGCGTGGTCGAGTGCGAGAAAACCGGCACGTTCCCCGACGGTGTCTTCCCCGCGCTCGGTGCGGCCGGGCTGCTGAGCCTGCCGTATCCGGAAGAGTTCGGCGGCGGCGGGCAGCCCTACGAGGTCTATCTACAGGTGCTCGAGGAACTGGCGAGTCGCTGGGCGGCGGTCGCGGTGGCGGTCAGCGTGCACAGCCTGTCGTGCCATCCGTTGTTCACCTTCGGCACCGACGAGCAGAAACAGCGTTGGCTCGCCGACATGCTCTCGGGCGAAACCATCGGCGCCTACAGCCTTTCCGAGGCGCACGCCGGTTCCGACGCGGCGGCATTACGCTGCCGGGCCACCGCGGTCGAGGGCGGGTTCCGAATCACCGGCACGAAGGCCTGGATCACCAACGGCGGTCGCGCCGACTTCTATTCACTGTTCGCCCGCACCGGCGAGGGCTCCCGAGGTATTTCGTGCTTCCTGGTCCCCCGCGACACCGAGGGACTGAGCTTCGGCAAGCCCGAAGAGAAGATGGGCCTGCGAGGGGTACCGACCACTACCGCCGCCTATGACGACGCCTTCCTGCCCGCCGAACGGCTGATCGGCGCCGAAGGACAGGGACTTTCGATAGCCTTCAGCGCACTGGACTCCGGCCGCCTCGGTATCGCCGCGGTCGCCACCGGTTTGGCCCAACGCGCCCTCGATGACGCCGTCGCCTACGCCATGCAGCGAGAAGCGTTCGGGCGGCACATCATTGATCATCAGGGCCTCGGCTTCGTGCTCGCCGATATGGCCGCCGCAGTGGATTCCGCGCGCGCGACCTACCTCGACGCGGCCCGCCGCCGCGATGCCGGAGTCCCCTATTCGCGGCAGGCGAGCGTCGCCAAACTGGTCGCGACCGACGCCGCCATGAAGGTCACCACCGACGCGGTCCAGGTCTTCGGCGGTTACGGCTACACCCAGGACTTCCCGGTCGAGCGCTACATGCGCGAGGCGAAGGTAATGCAGATCTTCGAGGGCACCAACCAGATTCAGCGCCTCGTCATCGCGCGCCAACTCGCGGGCAGCTAGTCTGGCCGAAAGTGTGGATTTCACGTCCGGTGATGTCTTCGTAGCCACGCGGCTCCCGCATACGTTCGAATCATGACGACACCGTCCATCATCATTATCGGCGCCGGGTTCGCGGGCCTCGGCATGGCGCTGGAGCTGCGCCGGTCCGGGATCGAGAACTTCACCATTCTCGAGCGGGCCGCCGATCTCGGTGGCGTGTGGCGGGAGAACACTTACCCCGGTGCCGCGTGCGACGTGCCCTCGCCGCTGTACTCATGGTCGTTCGAGCCCAAATCCGATTGGCCACGGCGGTTTTCGGAGCAGCGCGATATCCACGCCTATATGCGCGGCGTCGCCGAAAAGCACGACCTACAGCGCTACATCCGATTCGGCACCGAGGTAACCGACGCCGAATTCGACGAGCCGACCGGGCAATGGATCGTCAGCACCGCCGATGGTGAACTCCTCACCGCGCGGATCCTCATCCCCGCCGTCGGCCAGCTCTCACGCCCCGCCATGCCGAACCTGCCGGGCATCGACACCTTCACCGGCGCCGCTTTCCACTCCGCCGAGTGGGATCACAGCGTCGACCTGACCGGCAAGCGGGTTGCCTGTATCGGCACCGGAGCCAGTGCCATTCAATACATTCCGCGCATTCAGCCGAAGGTCGAGCACCTCACGCTATTCCAGCGATCGGCGGCGTGGGTGCTGCCGAAGTTCGATGTCGAATACAGCCCGGCATATAAAGCACTGTTCAAATATCTGCCACCGACCCGCCTTGCCGAGCGGTTCGCGATCTGGTTCACCTTCGAGGTGCTCGCGCTCGCGCTGACCGACCTTCCCGCTATGAAGGGCCCCGTCGTCGCGCTCGCCGATCGCCACCGCGCCAAGCAGATTCCCGATACCGAACTGCGCGCGAAGCTGACACCGGATTACGCGGCCGGTTGCAAGCGCGGCCTGTTCTCCAACGAATACTTCCCGGCACTCGCGCAACCGAACGTCGCCGTGGAGACAACCGCGATCGAAGCGATCACCCCGACCGGCATCCGCACCGGCGACGCCGTCGAGCATCCGGTCGACGTCATCATCTACGGCACCGGATTCAAAGGGACCGAGTTTCTCGCGCCGATGAACATCTACGGCAGCGGCGGCCGCAAGCTCGCCGATGTCTGGGGCGAGGAAGGTGCCCGCGCCTACCTCGGCCTGTCGGTTCCGCACTTCCCGAACATGTTCATGATGTATGGCCCGAACACCAACGTCGGCTCCGGATCCATCATCTACATGCTCGAATCGCAAGCCCGCTACATCCGTCAGGTCGTCGAGTACCTCACCGACCGCCCCGGCCGCTATCTGGCCGCCGAACAGGCCATCGAGCAAGGCTGGGACGCCTGGCTACAGCGACGCCTGAAAGACACCCCCTGGAACTTCTGCTCCAGCTGGTATCGCAACGCCGCGGGCCGAATCACGAACAACTGGCCCGGCGCCACCGTCCTATACCGTTGGAAGACGAAGACTTTCACCGACGCCGACTATCACGAGACACAAGCGCCCGTCGCGACCGATTAGCCGGATAGGCCGCCACGAAGCTCAGCAAAGTCTCAGCAAGCCGTCGGTAAACTGGACGCGACCTCGACAAACCGGTGAAAGGCGCGCGATGTTGTGGGTACTGATCATCGTCCTGGTCGTGCTGGCGGCCGGGTTCGTCGTGCTGCTGTCACAACAGACCAAGCAGCGCGCCGCGACGGAACTCGCCGACGCCGCCGCCGACGCCAGACAGATGATCGAGCGGCTCGCCGGCCAGATCTACAACCTGACCGGATCGAACGACGCCGCCAAGCAGGCGCTCGCGGATGCGTCGGAGCGCAATATCGCGGCCGGATCGCAGATCGATCAGGCCCGCACGCCCGCGCAGGCCAGGCTGGCGAAACAGACCGCGATCGAAGGCATGTACTACATCCGCGCGGCACGCACCGCGATGGACATGGACCCCGGCCCCGAGGTCCCCGCGCTGGACGGCCAGGACGTGGCAGGCAAGGTCTCGGAGACCCGCACCATCGAATACGACGGCAGGCAGGTCGCGGCCTCCCCGGACCCGTCATCGCAGACACCGAACTACTACCCAGGCGGCCGGGTGGCCGGACGCCCCGTCCCCGCGGGCTGGTACTCCGAGCCATGGTGGCGACCCGCCCTCGTCGGCGGCGCCTGGGGCCTGGGTTCGGCATTATTGTTCTCGTCGCTGTTCTCCGGTATGTCCGGAGTGGGTTACGACGCACACGGATTCGAAAGCGGCTACGGCGACGGCTACCAGGACGGACTCGACGCCGCGGGCGGCGATGCGAACGGCTATAACCAGGGCAGCGATCAAGGCTATGACGCCGGCAACGACCAGGGTGGCTACGACTCCGCCGGTGGAAACGACGGCGGCTGGGACGGCGGCGGGTTCGACGGCGGCGGCGGGTTCGACGGCGGCTTCTGACCATCCGGTCCGAATAAACAGCGACCGCACATTCCCCCCGATCGTCTGGCCCCACCGCCGACGTTCAGTCCGCATCACACCCCGACGCACCAACGATTCTGACCCCTCGCCTCCAACACGGTAGACTCCCCGACAACCAGTCAGGCGCCGCCCTGTTCCCCAAGCAGCGCCCCCACCAGCCCTCGTAGCTCAGGGGATAGAGCACCGCTCTCCTAAAGCGGGTGTCGCAGGTTCGAATCCTGCCGAGGGCACCAAATTGGACACCTGAAACGGTTCCAATCAGGTCACAATTGCGAGCACACATATGCGCGGTTGCCATTGCCGCAGGTCAGAGATAGCGAAGGCGCCACTGGACACTCGGCGGCGCTGTCAGTACCGCTGGACGCGCCCGCACCAGGACGGCCGACCATTTCGACCGAGTCTGTGACCGCTCCCAAACCTCACGGTTCGTCGATATCCAGGCGTTCCGACCCGGTCGGACGACACGGCGCTCTCGCTCACGCGACCGTTCGGGATCTCGTTGCATGCCCTACACGCACCTGCCGGAGGGTCGGCGACCCGTCACTCCACATGTCGCCCATCCACTCGTGCTGCGTCTCGGCGGTACCGAATTGTTCGGAGTCGCAACGGATCCAGCTCGTCGATCATCCTTCGGGCCGGTTCGACCAGGGCCGCCATGAGTGAGTAGCCGTTCGCTCGATGCGCACCCGCACCACTATATGCGGCGGTTGCTGAGGAAATCCGAGGAATACGCCGGATATTCGATCCCGTCCCGGGCCCTGATCGTCCGGGTGCCGCGCTCGCACCAAGCGAGCCATTTCACGGTCGCGGAGTTCGTTGTCGGCGGCATCCTTGTCGGGCAGCTCGTCCTCGTGCTGAGTCAGCCACCGGAGGAACTGCGCGGCACGCCCCGAGCGGTTACCTGGCCGGAATCAGACCCCTCGATTGCACCTGTTCCCAGGGTTTTTCGTAGAGATGCCGGGTGATCTGGCCGGTGCATACGCGGTCGCGTGGGCTGCTTGTGCATCTCGTGGAGTTCGTCGGCGAGGATTCGATGCAGGCGAGCGCGCGGCGCGATCGTAGTCGTGTGGGCGAGGCTCGTGGGAGCGAGCAGGATTTCGCGGGCCAGGCCCGAGGCCAGGAATACGACGGGACCGCCGGGTACGAGCTGTGACGGGGACACCGGAAGAAAGACGATCCGCATATCGGTGTCGCCGTGCGCGCGGTGGTAGTGCCGTGAGCCCAGCGGTGGCCCACGCGACTCGGTCGGCCCGAACGATCCACACACAACCTTCAGTGTGGACCGACAGAACGCCGCGAGCCGCGCACACCAACTGTCCACCCGGATGGGAATGAACTGAACTCGCTCCGCCCGAAGGCCACCGGTGAACACCGCCAGGGGCCACAGCCGCGACGTCGCATCGGGCCGGGAAGTTGGTGTCGTGCCCGCCCGACAACTCAAGGGTAAACGAATGTTGCGACCGAATTACCCTCTCACCTATGGTCTTCCGATGTTCCTGGCGCGAGGGATTGACAAATGCCCTTCCCAAGAAAGAAAGTGCGCATCAAACCCGGGAGCGATTCAATGCCTGGTGGGCCGAGATTGAGTCTTATCCGGCATGGTCGGACTGGGCAGGGGAGGCGGTGCGAGAGAAGGCCTTCGCCGCACAGGTGCCTACGCCCGATCAGGCCGCGAAAGCCACATAACGCACCCGATCAACCAACGTCCGCAGGAGCACGGTCCGTCGGTGCACTTCATCCATGGGGCGTGCTCGACGGCCACTTAATGCAGCTCGGGGCTCGCGTCCAGGTGCCGGTTGCGGCTAGGCTCCTGGGCATCTGTCTCTGGGAGGGGGGCTTGTGTCAACTCAGTCGGGTACGCCCGGACAAGACTTCGCGATGGTTCCAGACGAGGTGACCGATGCTGGCACCTACGTCCAGCAAGTCGCCGATTCACTGATCAACGGCCTCAACTCACTCGACCGCGAGATAACGAGCGTCCTCGACAACTGGACCGGGCCGGCGGCAGAGGCATTCGGTACTGGTTGGACCGAGACCAAGGAGGGTGCCGCCGATGTCTTGGAGGCCCTCGCGACCATGGCGGGATTGCTCGGCGTCACGAGCAAAACTATTGCCCACCAAGATCTTTCGAACGCGACTCACCTGCATTCACTCGACCTACCGAAGCTGAATATGTGATGGTCGAGAACTCCCGCGATTTCACCGTCGACATCGACGAGCTGGACGGTCTGGTCAGCCGCGCCAACGGATTCATCGGCTTCCTCACTGAAAGCCTGGAAGGCCTCAACCACCGAATCGCCGCCGTCCAACAAAACTGGCAGGGGTTGGCGGCCACCGCCCAGGAAGAGGCCTACCGAGAATGGGCGACCGGGGCAGCGGAGGTTGTTGAGGGAATAACTGAGATGCACACCGCCGCCGTCACCGCTCGGAATGCCTACGGGGCGGCAGCGGAAATAAATCTTAGAATGAGCGGTGGCTAGCTCGTGGTTTCGGTTTCCCCGCAGTCGTATCAGAGCGCGGCGAAGGTATGCTACGCACTGTCGGAAGAATTCCAAACCGTTTACAACCCCCTACAGACCGCGCTATTGGAGACCAGCGGAATGGCTGGCGGGTACACGGCCGTCAAAGCGTGGTCGAAAGCCTACGACGAGCGCGCCGCCGCGATGACCCTGGTCGCGACCAACTTCGCGCGGGCCCTCCAGCATTTCGGTGACGTGTTGGCCGCAGCCGGGTACAACTGGGCAGCTGGGGAGTACAAGGCCAATCGGGACCCGAAAAAGGGCGATCCACCGACACTGCCCGCCGTGCCCTCAGAGCTGCCATACGGGGCGAACTCAGTCATCGGCGTCGCCGCGTCCGGAACCAACAGCCGGGGACTCGAGTCGGAGATCCCCGACCTGTATGACAAGATCACCGCGAAGATCGCCGGTGGCGAGATCCCCGATGGCGACACGGTCAAGTTGGCTCGCGCCGCGACGGCCTGGAAAACCTTCGCCGGGTCAACCCCAGCGTTCGGTGCTCAAACCCGGCTCAAAATGGCCGCCGACGGGCTGGAACGTGGTTACGGGTCCAACGTTCCACAAGACATCCCCTACCTGGCCGCACACCTTCGCACGCTCGCGACCAGCGCGGGCGAGATCGAACTGGCCGCACGCGACATGGCCGCAGCGACCGATGCCCACAACGTCGCGTTGGCGGCGATGCGCTCCGAGATCAACACTCAGTTCGCGATGGCGGTGGTAGGTGCCTCCGTCGTTATCGCGGCCGCAGTGATGATGATCAAAAAGCCACAGACGGTGGGTGGGGTGGAAGCCGCTACCCTCGACACCGCCGCCGTTGCTATCGCGCGTGCTATCGGAACGTTCTTCACCTCGCTCAACGGCATGACCTTCACCTCGGCGGCGCTGGCGACGGGTGGACTCGCGACCATCGCTGGGTTGGCCATCCTCATCACGAAGATGGACGACGACAGCAGTGACGACAAGTACCAGAATCTTCCCCTGGCGGCAGCAATACCGCTTGGTGGCCTGACCGACGCCGCTGAGGAATATATTAGGGAAAAGCATGTCGATGGTAATCACACCGCAGACACCGACCCCAACAAGAGCACCTTCACACCCGACCAAGATCTAGATGAACTTGTCGATCGCGCGGAGAATACTACGGCGCGAGGACCGAACAAGTATGGAAACTACGAGCGCGATGTTGATGCGGGCCAAGACGTTGGGCAGTCTGGAGGCAAGTCCACTTCCCGATACAAGGTGATTACCGACAGGTGGGGCACTGTCGTAAATATGTTCCCAATCCCCTAGGAGGCTAAGAATAAATGGGAATCTCAGTCACTGTTCAGGACCGGATGCACCGTCAACTTGAAGGATATGTGAACACAGACGGTTCGACGCTATCCAGAATGGTACAGGCAGCTCCCGAGGGTTCCATGCTGGGCGAAATTCATGCGTACGCTGACACTATGTTCAATAGCTACCAGCTGCGGTTCTTTATCGATGAATTGTCGGCCATGAATCCCCCACTCGAAGACGAACGCAGGGTTGTCGAGACATTGCTCGTAGCGGCCGAAGACGCAATGCGCGCACTGGGATATCTATGGTTCACTGGCGACTGATCCACCGAGTGACCGGCAGGCGTTACCAAACCTAGGTGACCGAACCATAAAGATAGCGACGAAATCGCAAATAGGACCGAAAGACGTGCTGGACGACCTCGCATGTACCCACGAGAAAGACAATCGATAGATTCCACCGCTGCATAGCTTGACCTTCAAGCCAGGCAGAGACGCGCCCCTCCCGCCTGACCGCGTTCCGCGCGCCTGCCCGCGAAGCCGCCCAAAGAAGGCGCGGCTCGGCAGGGTAACCAGGCGGCGGCACGTCGCCACGATCTACCTCTATACCGACGAGCGTGACGACCCACTCGGCGAGGTCGTCCAGCTGCACGTTGCAGCATGAACACGAGAACGAGAAACAGTTCTTCCAACGCAAGGTCGACTCAGGCGGCCGGTGGAGTCCGACGGGTTCGGGCCAGTGCTGTATCGGCTTCCCGATGTTCGCCGCGCTGTCAGTGACCGCGAGGATATCTACCTGGTCGAAGGAGAGAAGGACGCCGACCGCACCGTCCATGCCGGACTGACGGCGACCTGCAATGCTGTGGGCGCGGGCTCGTCCAAGCGCGAACACGCCGGAAGTGGTCATCGTCGCCGACCGCGACGAACCCGGGCGCGTGCACGGGACTGCCTGCGATCGGCTGTGAATGCAGGAAAACCCCGAACCACTAACAGCGGGTTCGGGGTTCGAGTACCTACCGTCGACTACGGATCGATGAAAATAGAGACCGCAGGCGACCAGCGCGAACCGACGCGACATTAGGTTGAGTAATAACCGATCGTAGTGCCCGGATAGCGGCTCAGCTGAGTAGCAGCATGGGGATAATCGGGTACGGTTCGATGCGCATCGGGATGCGGTCAAAACGATCCAGGATCGGGAGGCAATCAACATGTTTAACAACGTCTTGGTCAACATGTTGAATCAGATCCGAAACAGACTTAAGGTACGCCTCCCTGACGGCAGTGCGGCTGCTCGGCAAATTCCCGACGACAGCGCCGAAATGTTACGGGTTGCCGCGAGGACGGCAGACGACACAGATCAAAATTTTCACCGCCTACTGTCAGCAAAGGAACTGAACCGCCAATTGGAGGCGGACGCCATACGCCGCAGCGCCGATAAGAGGTTCGATCCCGCCTTGCCGGTAAGTGTGCACAACATGCCGAAATGGGATGATCTGGAATACGACACCGGAATAGGCGGAGAGGGTTATAACTATTTGATCCGACATAACGGAAAGCCGATTGGAATTTATAAGATTCGCCATAGTACGAGCCGCATCCGGGATGAGGTCGGTATGTGGGAGGCGGACCAGGTACTCGGACTCGACATTGTCCCATACACGCGAAGATGGAACGGACCGTTAGGGGAGGGATCACTACAAGAATACGTACCGAACTCCGGGCCTGCGCTCCACACCAACACCCTCGAGGGGCAACGGGTCGCGGCGCTCGACTACATCATGGCGAGCGGTGACCGTCATCTAAAGAATGCCCTGGTCCGCACCGACAGGCCCGGAAAATTAGCAGCGACCGACAATGAAGGACTCCTCCCACCCAAGACGACAAATAATTCCACCATGATGCGTTCTGAATTCGTTGCAGCACACATCGGAAAACCTCTTGATCCAGACCTCGTGAAGCAACTCAGGACGGTGGATCCAGCTGGATTCAGCGAGCACTTGCAAACCGTAGGATATCCCCGAGATATCGCCGACTGGTCCGCAGAGCGCCTAAAGGAGATACAGAAAGAGGGAATGATAACAGGAGACGCCTGGGGTTGCGCAATCATGAGGGAAGATATGCGCATAGTCTACCCGCCGGGCTATAATAACCTATTAGAATATTGGAAGGATCACCCTCCGAATGCAAGTGAATTCACTTGAACACACACCCTATCTCATTTCTTTGCCAACTCGTCCCGCGAGTTCGAGCTCATCGCATAATTAAAATCTCCGCAGACGTCCGCCACGACTCGGGGGTGGAGTAGGCGCAAACCAACGAGGTTGGACGTAGAGCTGCAGATCAACGTCGTTCTGGTAGCCGGCTTCGATCACCAACCGCCCACCCGAAAACCGCAGGTCGTCCTCGTTCCCATGTTCGACACGCCCCGCCGAAGACACAAGCCCTGCACAAAGCCGGACATACCGTGCACGAAGTCGTCGCCAGCATTCTCGATCCGGTCCCCGCCCCTGTGGGAACAGGCTACGACTCGATCGGCATCAACTGCGCCCTGCGGCGGCGAATGCGCAACGAGGGCACAATGGACTCGATGAGATCCTGGCAACTTACTCCGACCTCCGATGGCGACCTGCTCAGCAATGGGGGGCGCCTCAACGTCGCGGACATCCGCTTGCTCCGCGAGCAGTTCGTCGACTTCATGCTCGGCTACAAATTCGCGATCGATGAGATCACGACCAAGATCAATATCTTGCGTGAGGACTTCAACAACACCCACGAGTACAACCCCATCGAGCACGTCGGCTCGCGGCTCAAGTCACCCGAAAGCGTGTTGGAGAAGGTCCAGCGCAAGAACTACGCGATGAACCTGGCCGCTATCCGGGAGAACGTGCTCGACATCGCCGGGGTCCGGGTGATCTGCAGCTTCATCTCCGATATCGGCAAGATCAGGGACATGCTGGCCGGCCAGGAAGACATCACTGTTCTGGAGGAGCGCGACTACATCACCAACCGCAAACCGAACGGATACCAAAGCCTGCATCTGATCGTGTCGATTCCGGTTTTCCGCTCCGACCGCACCGACCGAATGCCGGTCGAGATCCAGATCCGCACCATTGCAATGGACTTCTGGGCCAGCCTCGAGCACAAGATCTACTACAAGTACCGAGGCGAAGTACCCCCGAACCTCCGAAGCGACTTAGCCCAGGCCGCCGAGGTGGCCACCCAGCTCGACGAGAAGATGGAAGCCCTCCATCACCAGGTCGACCACACAGAGCACACCCGGACAAGCCCGGCCGATTCGCTGGATCTCAGCCTGCTGTACGACAGCATCACCCCAAACCGTCCCGCGCACCGATTGCCCGGCGGGCAACCGGCCTGAGTCGCGAACGCGGCAGCTCGCGCTGCGGCGAATATGGCAGCCAGCACGGGTCCAGCCCTCACAGCGGTCGGCAATCGCACTGGACGACGGACTCCTCGTCGTCCGAATCGACACAGCCAAAGTATCTCAGTAGCTGCGCCTTTCATTAATTGCCTGCACCGATGCTCGGCGCCGCCCGCAGCCTCCTTCGAGATACCCAGGGGCGCACCGGAACTCATCACGTCACCTACCAGCTGCCACTTCCGGACGGAAGGACCTTGCGTACCCGGATCTCCCGCCCGGTGGACCGCACTGGATACGGGCCGTCGATATGGGCACACATCTTCCGTGACCAGCTCGTCGTCGACGAATCAGCCTTCCGGGCTTGTGCGCTGGACAAGGTTCGCCCGGACCGAGGGCAGCGTGCCACCCCGCGCGAGTCACTGCCGGCCGATCTCGTCCACCTGCTGATCCACCGTGTCGGCTTGGCAGATGCGGAGGTGGCGTTGATGTCGAACGAGGCTGCGATCGAGCGGTTGAACCAGTACTGGGCAACAGGGGGCTGATAAACCGACGCCGGCCGAATGTGGGATTGCCCGGAATGCCGTATCGGCAACCGTGGTTGTAGTGGCTCCCAGCAGTTTGCCCTGGCCAAATGATGAGTGGCAGCGGGCGAGCGTTCCGGACCAACGGGCCGCCGAGGTACCCGATGGGAATGTCTGCGTGCCTTCGTCGAGGACGTCGGTACCGATCGAGCCGAGCGGGAGTCATCGCTCGAGGCAACCGCATTCGAGGATCACCCGGTACCGGCCGACACCGTGATCACTGGTGATCCGACATCGTGTCGATCATCGCGAAGACCCTATCGAGCTGGCCGCGAACGATGCCGAGTTCGGTGGTGTTCCCGGCGAGGTGGTGCAGCAGCGCACGCTGGAAGATCCCGTCGAGGACGAGATAGGCGGTGGCCGGGTCGATGCCCGGGGTGGTGCCGCGCAGTTCGCAGTAGCGTGCGACGACTCGCCAGATCATATCTTCGCGATGCGCCTCGATTTCGAGGACTTCGCCGCGGAACGACTCGCTGAACATGCTTTGGTTGCGTAGGTCGTACCAGAGGCGATGGACCGGCGCGTCGGCCACCAGGGTGCCGAAGTAGGTAGCGGCGAACTCGGTGCGCAGTCCCTCGGCGTCCGTGGCAGCCTCGACGACTTCGTCGTAGCGGGTAATGCAAACGGCTTCGTACTGGCGCACCGCATGGGCGATCAGGTCGAGCTTGTCGGAGAAGTAGTAGTGCAGCACCCCGTGTGAGTATTCGGAGTTCTGCGCGATCTCACGCAGGCTCGTGCGAGCGTATCCGCGTTCGGCCAGGGTCTGCAGGGTGGCTCTGGCGAGTTCGTTGCGTTTCGCCTGGAACTTGTCGCGGGCACGTTCTTCTACGCGCGCACGGGGGCTAACGACCTGTGTCACGTCGTCTGCTCCTCTCTAGGGCCCGCGTCGTGTCGACCGGTTGTCATCGAGTGTAGACAGCCGGCCGACCATCGATTTTTGGACGGTCGTCAAATGAAATCTTGACGACTGGCCAAGAATATCTTGACGACTGTCAAAGAAATCTCTAGCGTGGCGTGGAGCACACACCGACCATGATTGTGAACTGTCTCACAAATGGTGCCCAGCCCACTCGATCTGCCGATTCCGCGGCGATCGAATCACGAGAGGACAAATCTGATGCCAACCGACAAGCGTGTCGTCGTCTACGGGGCTTCGGGGTACACCGGCCGACTCATCTGCGAGTACCTGCGCGAGTACAACATCCCGTTTCTCGCCGCCGGCCGCGATTACGGGCGGCTCCAGAGCGTGGTCGGCGCGGTGCCCGGGATCGATACGGTCGAGCACGAGATCGTCGAAGTCGAGCACAGCAAGGAGGCGCTGGTAGAGGCGTTCCGCGGCGCCGATGTGGTGCTGAACACGGTGGGTCCGTTCGCAAGGTGGGGACACGCGGTAGTGGAGGCGTGCCTGGAGATCGGTGCGCACTACACCGACACCAACGGTGAACAGAACTGGATGATCGACGTCGAGCAGAGTTACGGCAGCGAGTTCGCTGCGCAGAAGCTGGTTCTGACACCCGGTCTGGCGCAGATGTACACCATCGGTGAGATCGCAGCCAACATCTGCCTGGAGACTCCGGGGTTGGACACGCTGGACATCGAGGTGTTCTGGAAGGGGCATCCGACGGTCGCGTCGACCAACACGATCCTGACAAACGCCGCTTTCTCCAAGGCGTACTACCTCGAGCAGAACGAGTACGTGGAATGGCCGGCCGAGGATGGTGTGTATCAGGTCGTGGTTCCTGGTCAGCATGAGCTCGGGCTGGCGCTGCCGTGGGGTGGCACCTCCCATCCGGTGTGGTTCAAAAACGATCCGCGTGTGGCGAACGCGCGGGCGCTCGGAGGCGTGATCAACCGGCCCTTGATGCTGGGTGTGCCGGTGATGGTGTCTGGTGCCCTGGAGCAGATGGAGGGGAAGTCGGAGGCAGAGAAGTACCAGATCATCGATGCGGTGTCGACGTCGATCCGCAGCGAGGTACCGCCGAGGGAGAACCCGCGCATCAACACCTCGCTGGACTCGGTGTATGCCTCGGGTCCGCTGGGGCGGGTGCACTGCCTGATCCACGGCAACTGCAATTACAAGCAGACCGCGCTGCTCAATGCGTATGGTGCCGCGCATCTGCTGAAGGCGCCGCCACGGGCGGTCGGGTTCACTTCCAGCTGCCAGGCGTTCGGGCATCGGGAGTTGCTGGGCGTGCTGCGTGCCTTCGGCCTGGTGCTCGATCCGATCGTCACCGCCCACCACTGAGGTCCGACGATGCTACTCGCGGAGTATCTCGACAAGGGCGTTTCGCTGGGACGCGACGCGCCGTGCCTGACCGCCGACGGCATAACCCGAAGCTACGGTGAGGTCTACGACCAGACCGTCGCCATCGCGGGGGCGTTGCAGCACACCGGCATCGAGACCGGAGATCGTGTCGCAGTCCTGTCAGCCAACGACCCGCTGGCGTTGACCTGCGTGTTCGGGATTTCCCGGGCAGGGGCGGTCTGGTGCCCGGTCAATCCCCGCAACGAAGCTGACGAGAACAGGCAACTGTTCGACCTGTTCGGATGCCGGTTCCTGTTTTTCCAGAGCAAGTTCGCCGATCTGGTGGCACGCATCCGGGACCAACTGCCCCGGCTGCAGTGGCTGGTGTGTCTGGACGGCGAGGTCGATGGGACGGTCTCGTTCCAGCGGTGGCTGTCGGATCATCGCGCCGAACCGGAACTGGGCCGCTACCCCGAGGGCCGCGTGTGCATGCTCGCCGGCACCGGCGGAACTACCGGCAAGCCCAAGGGGGTCCGGCTGACCGAGGACAACATGATGACCTCGACGGCGCTGGCGCTGATGAGCTACCCGTTCGGGGAACGTCCTCGCTATCTGGCCTTGGCGCCGCTGACGCATTCGGCCGGGGTGCTGACCTTCCCGATCCTGAGCCTGGGCGGGGAGATCGTCATCATGACCGCGCCCGATATCGGGCAGTTCCTGGCCCTGATCGAACGCCATCGGATCACGCATGCGTTCCTGCCGCCCACGGTGATCTACGGACTGCTCGACCACCCTGCTCTCGATACCACCGACCTGTCGTCCTTACGGTGTCTGTGGTACGGAGCCGCGCCGATTTCGCCGGCACGGCTGGCGGAGGCATTGACCAGGATCGGCCCGGTCCTCGGTCAGCTGTTCGGTCAGACCGAGGCACCGAACATGATCACCACACTCGCTCCGGCTGACCACTTCCGGCCCGATGGGTCGATCGCCACCGAGCGGTTGTCGTCGGCGGGCCGGCCGACACCACTGACGACGGTGGCGATCATGGACGACCACGGAGCGTTGTTGGAGCGTGGACAACGCGGCGAGATCGTTGTGCGGGGGCCGCTGGTCATGGCCGGCTATCACGAGAATCCGCAGGCTACCGCCGAGGTGAGCGCGCATGGCTGGCACCACACCGGCGACATCGGATATCTCGACGACGACAACTTCCTCTACGTCGTCGACCGGGCCAAGGACATGATCATCACCGGCGGATTCAACGTCTACTCCGCCGAGGTCGAACAAGCGCTCCTAGACCACCCCGCAGTCAAGGAAAGCGCCGTGATCGGACTGCCCGATGAGATATGGGGGGAAAGAGTCACCGCCGCAGTGCAATTGCGGCCGGATCAGGCGGTGACGACCGACGAGCTCATCAGGTTCGTCAAATCCCGTATCGGCAGTGTCAAAGCGCCCAAGCAGATCGAGATCTGGACCGATCTCCCCCGCTCCAAAGTCGGCAAGGTTCTGAAGAACGAGGTTCGAAGCGCCATGCAGAAATGAGAGTCGCACATCGGCCATGACAACCATCACCACAGCGCGGCACTCAGCCGTTCGACTGGCCTGGTGCCGGACCCGACGGTTCGGAACCCTGAGAGGCCTGCACCGGTGAGGCCTCTCGGGTGGCCGAAGGTCGCACTAGCAACCAAAACACATTCAGACCGTCGTGATCGCAACTTGTTGAATGAAAGGAAAGAAGACAATGTCCGAATTGCAAGACAAGCGAGTGTTCGTGACCGGGTCCGGCGCCGGCATCGGTAAGGCCATCGCCACGCTGTTCGCCGAGCGCGGCGCCCGTGTGGTGGTCAGCGATATTGACAAGGATGCGGCGGCGCGGACCGCCGAACAGATCGGAGCTGCGGGTGTCGCGAACTGTGATGTTACCGACGAGGCCCAGGTACTGACCGCGATCTCGGAGACCGTCGGCATTCTCGGCGGACTCGATGTGCTGGTCAACAACGCCGGTATCGAGATCTCCTCACCGCTGCTGCAGCAATCCACGGACAGTTTCGATCGGATCTTCGCAGTCAACGTCCGTGGGGCATTCGTGGTGATGAAAGCAGCGATCGAGCATCTCGTCGCGTCGAAGGGCAACATCGTCAACATCGCCTCGATCGCCGGGGTCGGAGGCAGCCCCCTGCTCGGCTCCTACTGCGCCACCAAGGCAGCGCTCATCCAACTCACCCGCGTCGCCGCGGTCGAGATGCGGCCGAATGGTGTCCGCGTCAACGCAGTGTGTCCGGGCTTTGCCGACACCAGCATGGTCGACCGTCTGATCCCCGACTTCGAAGCTGCCACTCAGGTGCCTTTCGGCGACCTCGTGGCGGCTAAGCAGGGCCGGCTGGGCACCCCCGAGGACATCGCCGAGCTCACCGCGTTCCTGGCCTCCGACCGGGCGGCATGGATCACCGGCAGCCACTACATCCTCGACGGTGGCCTAACCGCCTCACTGGTCTGACCCCAGCGCGCGGGGCGCCGTGGACGTCGTCTGCAACCCGCCCGGATGAGGTTCAGGGGTGGTCGGAGTCCGCCGGATGACACTGGTTTTCGGGCGGACCTCCGGCACCATCTGCGGCCAGGCGACTCCGCGGGTTCATGGTCAGGGTCATCGACAGCCCGGCGAATCCGCACGTCCGACCGAGTCACGACGGCAAGTTCGGCCCGGGCGCTGCACAGGCGAGCGAGCGCTCCGCCGATCACTGAGCGTTGCCTCCAGGAATTCCCCCGGTGATCAAGGCCACATCGAAGGACGCGGCGGGATCGAGGCCGAGCATCTCGCCCACCTCCGCCGGGTTGAGCGGACCCAGCACCATCTCCCGTCCACGCTGGTGGAACGGCCGTCCATAGCTGTTGAGCGCTTCCATCATTGACAGATCAGAGCCGATGAGAACCGGCTTCGTCTCCAGCACTCGGTCCCAGGCCCGCTGGAGCAATCAATCTCGACTGCGGCCGCGTCGCGGCGCGCAGCGACGCACCACCGAGAATTGGACCGGCGTTTCCCTCACATGGTAGGAAAATTCACGTGCCGGGACTATCGATAATTTCCGCCGATGGCGGCTGTCGTCATATCGAGTGGGCAGCGTCATCGTCGCAGCGCCGCCGGGCGTGGTGACGGCAGGTTCGCTGCCATCCTCGACGGCGACCACGCGCGTCGAAACCGGCAGCACTCCCCCCCTTCGGCCTGCGGCCGCATACCGCCTCGATCTGGACGGATTGCGCGGTCTCGCGATCGCGCTCGTGGTCGTGTTCCACGTGTGGTTCGGGCGGGTGTCCGGCGGTGTGGACGTGTTCCTGGTGTTGTCGGGATTCTTCTTCACTGGACTACTTCTGCGTCAAGTGGAGTCGAGCCGTTCGGTGCGTGTGCTGTTCACCATGCGACGCACGCTGCGGCGGCTGTTACCCGCGCTCGCGGTCGTGCTCGCGGCGGTGGTGGCGGCCACGGTGGCGCTGCGGCCGTTCACCCAGTGGTCCGATATCGCCGATCAGACGCTGGCGTCGGCGTTCTACTACCAGAACTGGCATCTAGCGCTGACCTGGTCGGACTATCTGGCGGCCGATCCTTCGGTGAGCCCGCTGCAGCATTTGTGGTCGATGGCAGTACAAGGCCAGTTCTATGTGGCCGTTGTGCTGCTGGTCGCGGCGCTGACCTGGGCCTGTGAGCGGCTGGGGCATTCGTGGGCATTGCGGCCGGTGCTGGCGCTGACGGTCGCGGTGCTGGCAGTGCTGTCGTTCGTCTACGCCGACAACGGTTCCGCCGCGCATCAGGGCTGGAACTACTACGACAGTTTCGCGCGGGCCTGGGAACTGCTCGCCGGAGCGCTACTCGCGATTGCCGTGCCGTGGCTTTCGGTGCCTCGGGTGCTGCGCGTGGTGCTCGCGGTGGCCGGTCTGGCCATTGTCGGGGCGTGCGGCTTCCTCGTCGACGGCGCCAACCGTTTTCCCGGACCCGCCGCGCTGCTGCCGGTGGGCGCCGCGGCGGCGCTGATCGTGGCCGGAAACAATCTCGAGTTGGCGTCGCGGCCGTTCGCGCTGCGAGCGCTCGCGTCGCGGCCGATGGTCGAGCTCGGTGCGTTGTCGTACTCCTTGTATCTGTGGCATTGGCCGATTCTGATCTTCTTCCTGTTCGAGAGCGGCGCGTCGACGGCCGGGTTCGTCGGCGGGTTCGGAGTTATCGCCGTCTCGTCGGTATTGGCGTACGCGACCCAGCATTTCGTCGAGGAACCGCTGCGGTTGCGGTCGAAACAACCGTCCCCGATGACGATGCGGTACCGGCGCGGCGTGGGCGTGGCGGTATCAACGGTCGGGGTGATCGCGATCGGTCTCGGGATGACGTGGCATGTGGCGATGAGCGCGCATCCACCACAGCTGGTCGGTTACCTGAACCCGGCGCAGTATCCGGGCGCGGAGGCCCTGGCCAGTGGCGCCCACGTGCCGCAGGCTCCGATGCGCCCATCGGTTTTCGAGGCACCGGCCGAACTGCCCTACCCCACCACCGACGGCTGCATCGCGGACTGGGATACCCGTGAGGCGATCACCTGCACCTACGGCGATGCCGCCGCCGAACGCACCATGGCGGTGGTCGGCAGCTCACACGCGGAGCATTGGATTCCCGCGCTGGTGGAACTCGCCAATGAGCACCACTTCCGGATCCAGGTGTATCTGAAGATGGGCTGCCCGCTCACGGTCGCCAACGACCCGAGCTACAAGGGTGAGCCGATCCCGGATTGCCATGACTGGTCGCGGGAGGTGATCGATCTCCTCGGCGAACAACGCCCCGACTGGGTTTTCACCACCGGAACCCGTCCCCGCGACGACGCGGGCGACGAAACTCCGCAGGACTACCTCGACGTGTGGACCGAGCTGTCGGACCGTGGCCTCAATGTGATCGCCATCCGCGACACTCCCTGGTTACGGCGCGACCAGGTGCGCTACCGTGCCGCCGACTGCCTGGCCAAAGGCGGTGACAGAATCGGCTGCGGTATGAGTCGCGACTACGCGCTCGACCCGGTCAACCCGGCCGCCGCACCAGCGGCATCCTTCCCGAATGTCTTCCCACTCGACCTGACCGACGCCATCTGCGAAACCGACGTCTGCCCGGTCGCCGAGGGCAATATCCTCATCTACCACGACGAACACCACCTCACCACGAGCTACTCGCGCTCGCTGGCCCCCGAGCTGGGCCGGCAGTTACACCCGATCCTCGGATGGTGGTGAACCGACCGAATCCGGCTGTGGGGCCTGCGGTTCGACCGCTGGGCGGGCCGGGACGGGACGGCGGCTCAGAATGCCGAGGACCGGTTCGACCACGCGGGCGGCGATGGGGCCTGCGACGGCCATGATCAGGACGTATGTGGTGGCCATTGCGGTGAACTCGCTGGGGACCGCGCCCGCGGCGACGGCCAATCCCGCGATGACGATCGAGAACTCGCCGTGGGCAACCAGCGCCGTTCCGGCGCGGGCGCGACCGTAGCGCGATGCCCCGGTCTGTTTGGCGGCCCACCAGCCGGTCGCCAGCTTGGTGACGGTAGTGACAACCGCCAGCAGGCACGCCCACCCGAGGACGGGTGGAATGCTCGCGGGATCGGTTGTGAGCCCGAACAATACGAAGAACATCGCGGCGAACAGATCGCGCAGTGGCTCCAGGATTTTCATCGCGTTATGCGCGGTCGAATCCGAGATCGCGATACCGAGCAGGAACGCGCCGACCGCCGCTGACACCTGTACCGCCGATGCGAAACCGGCGACAAGCAATGCCGCGCCGAGCAGTTTGAGCAGGAAGATTTCGCGGTCGTCGCTGGCGACCACCGCCGAGACGTATTTGCCGTAACGCAGTGCGACCACCAGCACCACGGTCACCGCGACCAGGGCGATAGCGAGAGTCTTCAGCCCGGTCAGGAAGCCGACACCGGCGAGCACCGCGGTCAACACCGGCAGATAGCCGGCCATAACCAGATCCTCGAACACCAGGATCGATAGGATCACCGGCGTCTCCCGGTTACCAAGTCGCCCGAGGTCGTTCAGTACCTTCGCGACAATGCCGGAGGACGAGATATAGGTGACGCCCGCCATCGCGATCGCTCCGGTGAAACCCCACCCCAGACCGATCGCCACCAGTACTCCGGGTGTCGCATTGAGTGCGATGTCCAGCAGCCCGGCCTGCCATGATCTTCGCATCCCGGTAACCAGTTCCGAGGCACTGTATTCCAAGCCGAGCAGCAGCAGGAGCAGCACCACGCCGATCTCGCTGGCCATGTGGATGAACTCATCCACATCGCTCAGCGCGACGAACCCACCATTGCCGAATACCAAACCGCCGATGAGATAGAACGGGATGGGCGACATCCCGACTCGAGCGGCCAGCCGCCCGAGCAGACCGAGACCAAAAAATACCGCGCCCAGCTGAATCAGCGCGAGCGCGGTTCCCTCTAACACCATCGATCAGCCGCGGCTCAGGATCTGGGCGGCGGCGTCCAGCCCGGCCGCGGTGCCGACGATGACGAGCAGATCGCCCGCGCCGAAAGTGAAATCCGGACCCGGCGAGGCGATCACCTGTCCGGCGCGCATCACCGCGACGATGGAAGCCTTTGTTCTCGTGCGCATTTCGGTCTCACCGAGCACTCGCCCGTTATAGGGCGAGCTCCGCGTGATCGGGAACTGGCGGGTGTTGACTCCCTCCAGGTCGCTGTGCTCGGCGCGCAATCGCGCCACCAATTGCGGCGCTCCGAGCAGGTTCGCCAACGCGGCCGCCTCGTTCGCCGACAGCGCCAACTGCTCGGTGACATCCGGGTCATCGGCCTTACTCAAAATCAGATCCAAGGTGCCGTCTCGATGATCGATGACCCCGATCCGGCGCCGCCCGCTCTTGATCGGAAAGTCCTTACGCACACCGATCCCCGGTAACAATGTCACCTCAACATTCACCCCTCGACCATAACTACCCCACCCGAGTCCCCCGACCGGTGGGCGATTTGCCCAAATCTTATCGCACCGCACCTGCACGTTTCACGCCGCCTCCGCGCCGCGCGACCAACACGGCGCAACACCGCACCTCTCGGCCAGCCAGCACACAGCGGCCCGGATCAGCGAGAATGACCGGCCACCACATTCCGGTCGCCTCCATTGACCAACCGACTGATCTCCCCACGTCGCCCACTGGAGCAGGCCCGATGCCGGAGTTCCCCTCGCGACGGTACGAACTTGCCCCATCGGTCCGAGCGCTTCTGGCCTGCTAACCGCACAGTGGCGGTCCGCTGTCCGGAAGGGTCCACTGACCAGCGGGTTGGCCGTAAGGTACCGGCCATGGTTCCCACCGAGAATTCGGAGTTGGTGCAGTCGGTCGTGGAGTCGTATCTGCTCGACGGGCCACGCCGGTATAACCGGCGCGAGGTCGCCGAGCGGTCCGGGACGTCGACCGAGCTCACGCAACGGCTTTGGACCGCGCTCGGGTTTCCGGCGGTACGCGAAGACGATGCGGTCGACTACACGGACGCCGATATCGCCGCGGTCCATAACTTCCGCACCTTGAACGTGCTGTCGGCCAGTAGTGCCAGACACCAGGCGGCGACGGCGCGCACGCTGGGGCAAGGTATGGCGCGTCTGGCGGAGTGGCAGGTCGATCTGGTGCTCGCGGAAATCACCGAGCGCATCGCCGGGGCCGATCCCACCGCGGACCCCGGCGAGACCGCCCGCGCCGCCACCGAGGCTGCCATCGACACCCTCGAGAAGCTCAACGCCTACGCCTGGCGTCGCCATCTCGCCGCCGCGTTGGCCAGATCGCTCGACGAGGGCACCACCGCGGGCGATTCCGTGCGGGAATTGGCGGTCGGCTTCGCCGATATGGTCGGTTACACCCGCCTGACCAGGCACCTGCATCCAGACGAGCTCTCGATGCTGCTGGAGGCGTTCGAATCCACCACAACCACCGCGATCACCGAGAACGGTGGTTGGGTGATCAAGAATGTCGGCGACGAGGTGATGTTCGCCGCGGAGAACCCCGCCGACGCCGCCAGAATCGCGCTGGCCATCCAGGAGTCGACGATGATGGTCGGCGGCACCCCAGACCTGCGCGTCGCGGTGGCATACGGCCCCGTCCTGCAACGCTTCGGCGACCTATACGGCTCAGTGGTGAATATCGCGGCCCGCCTCACCGGCGTAGCCCGCCCCGGCAGCGTCATGATCGACGACACCGCCGCCGCCGCCCTCGACGGCGACCCCGAATTCGACATCCGCAACCTGCGCAGCGTCCGAGTCCGCGGCTTCAACCGCTTACGCCCCCACGTCCTGCGCCGCGGGCACCGATAATTCGCCACGAGCGGACCTGGTGGAGAGGTCTTCTCGATGTTCGCCGCGGCCATGTACCACTCACCGCCGGGTTTAAGGTTTTGAGGTGGATGTGGATTGGGTGTGGTTGCGGGAGCGGTGCTCGGTGGTGGAGGACGCGGCTGTTATCGCGTTGAACAAGCCCGCGGGTATCTCTGTCACCGGGGAGCGGCACGATGTCGACATTGTCGAGGCCGCGGCCGCGGCGGGCGAGACGCTGTATCCGGTACATCGGATCGACAAGGTGACCTCGGGGTTGGTGTTGTTCGCCAAGGAACTCGGCGCGCACGGACAGCTGACCAGGCAGTTCAACAAACAGACCGCACGCAAGGTGTACCTGGCCATCGTCCCGTCGGCGGGGCTGCCCGATCACGGTGTCATCGACCTGCCGCTCAGTGTCGGACGCAAGAACCGAGTCCGCATCGCCGCGCCACGCGAGAGCATTCGCCGCCAGGGCGACCGCTGGTTCGTCGAGGCGACAGACCTATTGGATACCAAGAACTATCCCTCGGTCACCGAGTTCACGACCATCCACCACAGCGGCGAACACACGGTCCTCGCACTGCGCCCGATCACCGGCCGTCGTCACCAGATCCGCGTGCACCTGGCCTGGATCGGCCACCCAATTCTCGGTGATCCACTGTTCGACAAATCGAATAGCTGCGACCGGACCCACCTGCACTCCTGGCGCCTCGGGCTCGCCGCCCCCTGGCGCACTCCCCCGGAACTGACGCTGGAAGCAACGCCCGGCCCGGACTTCTGGCGACCCGTGCACGCCGATTCTTTCGACCCCACCGCGATCCTGAACCGAGCCGACAAACTCTTGGGAGACAACGAATCACCGAGTGACGCAAGCGCATAACGGCGTGTCGGACACGGCGTGCTACTGCGGCCAAGCTGGGGAACGGCCGAGCATGGCGACGATGCCGTCGAGGCCGGAAGCTCCGGACCACTCGACTTCCGGCGCGAACGCGGAGCCGGGGGTCAGGCGGACGGTTCCGCCGGGAACGGCCTCGGCCACCTGGAGCGCGGCTTTGAGCAGTTCGTCGTCGAAAGTCACTGCCCTGCCGAGGGTTCGGGCGACGTCCCACGAATGTACGACGTAGTCGATGAAATGAAAGCTGATCGCCTGGGCTCCGGGGAACAGGTAGCGGCGACTGAATTCTGGTAGCGGAAACTCGCGGTCGAGTACGCCGTCCTCGGCGAAAGCCGCGATGACATGTTCGGCGGCGGCGCGGTAGTCGGCCGCGGGGTCGTCACCGAGCGGGCGCGGCTTCCACAGCACCGGATCCTGGTCGCCACGCGCCGCGGCCGCGAATCCGTAGTGCTGGGCGATCATGTGCGTCAGCAGGCCGTGCAGTGTCCAGTCCGCGCATGGCGTCGGCTTGGACAGGTCTGCTCGCGTGACATGGGCGACCAGATCGATGCTGGTGCGGACGGCTTCAGTGTTGAACGCGACGAGATCGACCTCGTCGACGGCCCGCACGTGGACATCGCGGGTATCTGAATCAGTGGCCATCAGTGGTCCTCTCGATAGAGTCCTAATCATAAGCGCACGCTTATCGTAAGCTCACGCTTACAATAAGCCAAGCAGTACTTTCAATCCATGCCCGAAGCCAAGCGACCCGATCTGGCCGCGATGATGGCCCCGCTCGCCCGCGCGCTCACCGCGGCGGAACTGCCCGTGCTCGAACGCCACGACCTGACGATGTGGGGTTATGCGGTGTTACTCGGACTCGGCGACCAGCCCGTCTACACCCAGGCCGCGCTGGCGAAGGCGATTCGTGCCGACAAGACCCGCATCATCGGCGTCCTCGACGACCTTCAGCAGCGCGGCCTCATCCGACGTGACCCCGACCCGGCCGATCGCCGCGCGCGACTGGTATCACTCACCCCCGCCGGCCGCACCACCCGCGACCGGGCACAACGCGAGATCCGGGAACAGGAAGAAATCCTGCTGGCGCAGCTGCCCGCGGCAGACCGCCGCACCTTCCTTCGTTGCTTGCAAACGCTGTGGGCCTCGAACACGGACCGACCGGACTGATCGTGCCTCCGGTCACTTTCCGACCAGGTGCCACCGTGGCGTGTCGAGACTCACGGCGACGGGTAATGCGCAGGTCAACTAGCCTGATGACGTGCCGCGAACGCGACGCGGGCACACCCTGACGCAACGGAGCGATCCCCCAGAGAAAGCGAACGCCGATGATCCTGTTGGCTCAGGTCAGCGATACCCATTTCGATCTCGGCGCCCGCAACGCCGAACGCGTCGAGCGGGTGATGGCCTATCTCGCCGATCTGCGCCGACGACCCGATGCCATCCTGCTGACCGGCGACATCACCGACTCCGGCCAGCCGGACCAGTACGCCGAGGCGCGGATGGCATTGCAAGCCGATATCCCGGTGTATTCGATACCGGGTAACCACGACGACCGCGCCGCCTTCCGTATCGCGCTGCTGGGCGAACCGGCGTCTACCGCACCGATCAACCATGTGCACCGCGTCGGCGAATTGACCGTCGTACTGCTGGATTCGAGCATCCCCGGCGAGCCCGCCGGGCGACTGACCGACGAGACCTACGACTGGCTGCGCGGAGCACTCGCCGACGCCCCCGCCGACGGGCCGATACTGCTGGCACTGCACCACCCGCCCGCTCATCTGTTCAGCCCCGTCATCGATGAGATCTCGCTGATGGAACCGGACCGCCTCGCCGAAATCGTCGCCGCCGATCAACGCATCGTCGGCGTCGTCAGCGGCCACGCCCACTCCTCGGTGGCCACGACCTTCGCCGGACGCCCCCTGCTGGTAGCCCCGAGCACCGCGTCGGTACTGGGCGGCGAATGGGAACTCGACTTGCCCGACCACGTCATGGACTATGCCCCCGATCCCGCGGTCGCCCTGCATGTCATCGACGAAAACAACCGCATGACAACGTATTTCCGTAGCATCCCGATGGGCGGCTGGCTCGGCGTACAGCCGCTGTAGCGGCTATCTGCGCGGCACTCGCGCGCGACGGTAGGCCGCCGGGGTGGCACCGGTCCAGCGCCTGAACGCGAAAATGAAGGTCGAGGCTTCCGCGTAACCGAGTCGGATCGCCACGTCGCTCACCGAAAGCGGTGTGGCCGTGAGCATTTCCTCGGCGAGTGCGCGGCGCACCTCGTCCAGCAGGGCGCGATAGCTGGTGCCCGCGATGTCGAGGCGGCGGCGCAGGGTGCGGGTGCTCATATTGAGATTGCTTGCGACGGTATCGATTCCGGCTGGCGCGGTGAAGCCCTTCGCGCCACCGGGCACCAGCAGTTCACGCACCTCGGCGGCGATACCGGTGCGAGCGCGACGCCGGTCGACCAGGTCACGGCATTGAGCGAGACACATCGCCCAGGTGTGTTCGTTCGCCTGCGGCAGTGGCTGTTCCAGCATCGCCGGGTCGAAGGAGAACAGGTTCTGCGCTCGCCCGAATCGAGGATGAACCCCGAACGCGTCGGTGAGCATGTCGACGTATGCCGGTTCGGCGGAACGAAATTCGGCGCGCGCGAGCGGCAGCGGTTTACCCAATAGATCGCTCAGGACCTGATGCATCGCGCCGACATCGCGCTCCACCAGAAACTGGCGAACATCGGTGGGGATCGATTCGTCGTGCACCCACGCGACGAATTCTCCGGAACGCCATTCGGCGACAGGAAGGCAGAAAGTGAAACTCAGCTCCAGATAACGCAGCGCGAACCCGATCGCCTCACCCAGCGTCGGGCTGCTCACGCAGGCGAAGCCGAAGATGCCGAAGGTCGTGATGCGGTAGCGGCGACCGACCTCGATGCCGAACGCGGGGCGGTCGGCGAGTTCGCGCACCAGATTGCGGACCACGGCGAGCTCGATATACGCATCGATCTGGGCGTCGGGGTCGCGCAGCATCGCCTCGGTGAGTCTGGTCCCGGCGAGCATCCGGGTCGCGGGCACGCCGTGTTCGCCGGCGTAGCCGACCATCAGCGCCACGCTCGCTATTCCGCGGGGAAAATTCCAGTCGCGGATTCCCGGATCCTGTACCCGCTCCACACCGCCATTATGGCCGAAAATCTCGATCCGCCGACCGCGAATACCAGCGCCAACGCGCCGGACGGTCCTACAGTGGGGTCAGACGAAAAACTGTGAGAGGTGTCACATGAATGCTGGCAACCGGCCGTCGGTCATCATCATCGGATCCGGTTTCGGCGGCATCGGAATGGCCATAGAGCTGCGGCGCAGCGGTTTCGACGACATCACCATTCTGGAACGGGCCGACGACATCGGTGGCGTCTGGCGGGAGAACACCTATCCCGGCGCCGCCTGCGATGTGCCCTCACCGCTGTATTCGTTCTCCTACGAGCCCAAGCCGGACTGGCCACAGCGCTATTCGGGCCAAGCCGCCATTCACGACTACCTACACGGCGTCGCGGACCGACATCGACTGCTACCGCACATCCATTTCGGGGCCGAGGTCGCCGACGCCGAGTTCGATGACACCTCCGGCCGGTGGACCGTCCGGACGACCGACGGAATCTCGCGCACAGCCGAGGTCCTGATCCCCGCTGTCGGCCAGTTGTCGCGGCCCGCCCTGCCCGACCTCCCCGGCATCGACACCTTCGCCGGCCGCAGCTTCCACTCCGCCGAATGGGATCACACCGTCGAGTTGACCGGAAAGCGAGTGGCCTGCATAGGAACCGGCGCGAGCGCGATTCAATACATTCCCGAGATCCAGCCGCGGGTCGAACACCTCACCCTGTTCCAGCGCACCCCCGCCTGGGTGCTGCCGAAATTCGACACCGACTACAGGCCCATTCAGCACAAACTCTTCGCGCGACTGCCCGGCGCGCTGCTCGCCGAGCGATTCGGCTGGTGGGCTGCCACCGAATTCGTGGCGCTCGGGTTGGTCGAAATTCCGCGCATCGCCTCCGCGGTGGGCGCTGTCGCGATGCGGCACCTGAACAAGCAGGTCAGCGATCCGGCATTGCGCGCCAAGCTCACCCCCGACTACCCCATCGGATGCAAACGCGGACTGTTCTCCAACGACTACTTCCCCGCGCTCACCCAGCCGAACGCGTCCGTGCAGACCGCGGCGATCACCGAAATCACCCCCGCGGGCCCGCGCACCGCCGACGGCACCGTGCACGAGGCCGATGTGATCATCTACGGGACCGGATTCAAGGGCACCGAATTCCTTTGGCCTATCACGATTTACGGCCGCGGCGGCCGTAAACTCTCCGATGCGTGGCAAAGCGGCGCGCATGCCTACTACGGCATCACTGTGCCCGAGTTCCCGAATCTGTTTCTGATCTACGGCCCGAACACCAACCTCGGCGTCGGCTCGATCGTCTACATGATCGAATCGCAGGCCCGCTATATCCGGCAGGCCGTCGAACTGCTGGCCGCCCGCCCCGGCCACAGTCTGGAAGTGCGCGCGGACCCCGAGCAGCGGTTCAACACCGCCCTGCAGCAACGCCTGGACAGGACACCATGGAATTTCTGCTCCAGCTGGTACCGCAATGCCTCCGGCCGGATCACCAACAATTGGCCGGGCACCCAGATCAGCTACCGGCGCCGCATTCGCCGGGTCAAAGCGGCCGACTACCGCCTCACACCCACCTCCTGAACCATATAGCCATGCGCATCCGCGCAACCGTTACAGGTAAGGCTGGCAGACTTGTTGCGTGAGTGATCTGCCCCCAGCAACCGGCCCCCGCAAGCGCGGAGCGCTGAGCTCAACCGAGCGCGGAGCGCTGCGCCCAATCGAGTTGGCTACCGGTGCGGTGCTGGGCGGTGTCACGGTCGGACTGGTCACCATCGGATCGGTGATTCCGTTCGCCGCCGGACTACAACTCGTGGCGGCGGTGCCGCTCGGCATGCTCGCGCACCGCTATCGGCTGCGGGCTCTGGTCACCGCCACTATTGCGGCGGCGCTGGTCACCTTCGTCGCGGCGGGTATCGCGCCCGCGATCGGACTGGTGAGCTCGGCCACCCTCGCGGGCATTATCGGCACGGTGAAACGGCGCGGGGGTGGGCTGGTCACCGTGCTCGGACTGTCTTTGCTCGTCGGACTGGTCTGGGCGTCGTTCGCGGTCGGGTCGCTGCTGGTGTTCTCCCGCTCCCGCGATCTGCTGTTCGACAGCATCCGCAATACTGCCCACGGCGTCGAAAACCTCGCGGCACGTCAGACCTTGCTGGAGCCGCTGGGACGGGTCGTCAGCGATCTGACCGATTCGATACTTGCCTCGTGGTGGATTTGGATCGCGGTGACCGTCACCGCCGGAGTCGTCGGGACCGCGGTGTTCTCCTGGTACGTGCTCGGTTCGGTCCTGGACCGGCTGACCGGTCTACCCGGCCGCGACCGGCTCGACGCGCCACCGGATAACCGCCCCGTGGCCCCCCTTCCGGTGACGCTGCGCGATGTCACCTTCCGCTACCCCGGTGCGGCGGGCAACTCGTTGCAAGATGTCGAGCTCACGGTGGACATCGGCGAGTTCGTTGCGGTCGTCGGCCACAACGGTTCCGGCAAATCCACGCTCACCCGATTGCTCGCCGGACTCGCGCCCACCTCGGGCATCGTGCACCGACCGGGCTCGGCCGGCCTCGGCGCGCTGGGCGGCACCGCGCTGGTGCTGCAACGTCCCGAGAGTCAGACCCTCGGTGTGCTGGTCGCCGACGACGTGGTGTGGGGCCTTTCGGAGGAACTCGCCGCTGACGTCGATATCGACGGACTGTTACGCGAGGTCGGCCTGGACGGCTTGGGAGACAGGGAGACCGCCACCCTGTCCGGCGGCCAGCAGCAGCGGCTGGCAGTCGCGGCGGCACTGGCTCGGCGTCCGGCACTGCTCATCGCCGACGAAGCGACCTCGATGATCGATCCCGACGGCCGCCGCGATCTCGTCGGCCTGCTCGCCGGGTTACCGAAACACCACAACATGGCGGTGGTGCTGGTGACACATCACGAGGCCGACGCCGACGCCGCCGATCGGGTCGTGCACCTATCGAGCGGGCGCACCGTCGAACGCTTGCCCGCCTGGCCCGCACCGGTACGCCTGCCACGCCGCAGCGCGATGGGCGATTCGATCCTGGAACTGCGCGATATCCATCACACCTACAATCGTGGAACCCCCTGGGAGGCACCGGCTTTGCACGGTGTCGATCTTTCGGTCCACCGCGGCGAGGCGCTACTTGTCGTGGGCGGCAACGGCTCCGGCAAATCCACACTCGCCTGGGTCATAGCCGGATTGATCGAGCCGAGCTCCGGCCGGTGCGAACTCGACGGCAAGCCGATCGCTAAACGGATCGGCCACGTGGCGTTGGCGTTCCAGCATTCCCGGCTGCAACTACAGAAGCAGACCGTCGGGGCCGAGATCGCCGATTGGGGTGGCCGGGCCACCGGGTCCGGCGCGGTGGGACGGGCACTGGACGCCGTCGGCCTCGATCGCAGGCTTGCCGCCAACTCCATCGAGGAACTCAGTGGCGGGCAGGCCAAGCGGGTGGTGCTGGCGGCGATCGTGGCCAGTCACCCACAGGTTGTCGTGCTTGACGAACCGTTGGCCGGTCTCGATCCCGAGGGGCGCGCCGATGTCGTCGAACTGCTTGCCCGCCTTCGCGATTCGGGTCACACCTTGATCATCATCTCGCATGACGTCGACGATTTGGCCGGCGTGTGTGACCGGACGGTGCACCTGCGAGCCGGGCGAATCCTCGGCGCCGAGCCGGTGCCCGCCGGTGCGAGCAGCTCGGCCGCCGCGACGCACCGCCCCGATTCGCAACCCGCCACCGCCTGGCGACTCGAGCATGGAGGGCAATCATGAGCACCGTGCTCTTCCGTGAGGTACCGATAGCAAGCCCGATCCACAACCTATGGGCGGGTACCAAAATAATCGCGGCTTTCCTGATCAGCCTCGTACTGATGTTCGTGCCATCCTGGCCGGTACTCGGCGTGATGGTCGCTTTCCTGCTGCTGGTCGGGGTGCTCGCCCGGCTGCCGATCGGCACCCTGCCACGGCTGCCCTGGTGGTTCTGGGGCCTGCTCGGCATCGGCGCGCTCACCAATGTGCCGATCGGCGGCGCCGCGGTGTTGCGTTATGCCCAGATCGTGGCCCTCGGCCTGATCATGGTCGCCGCCTCGTTCATGATCGCCTGGACCACGCCGATGGGTGATATCGCACCTGCGCTCGCGAGGATGGGGGCTCCACTGCGCAAGTTGCGGGTGCCGGTGGACGAATGGGCCGTCGTGGTCGCCCTCACCCTGCGTGGCCTGCCGCTACTCATGGACGAGATGCGGGTGCTGCGTGCGGCCCGGAAACTCCGCCCCAAACCCGATATGGTCCATCGCGCCGCAGAGAACCCGCTGATCGACATTCTCACCGCCGCGATGGCGGTATCCACCCGCCGCGCGGGCGAGCTGGGCGAAGCCATCACCGCGCGCGGCGGCACCGGTCAGCTCACCGCCCATCCCAGCTCCCCCGGCCGCAACGACGTGATCGCACTGGCCACTGTCGTCGCGATCTGTCTCGGTTGCGTCGCACTCGGACTATTGCTGTAACCGCTGGAATCGGCGGACTCAATGGGAACCCATCACCGGGCCAGCCGTCACGTGACCACACCGGCCGCGCTGCGCGCCGAACAGCCGAATCGGCCTGAGGCGGAGGGATACTGGCCGGTGTGACCGATAGCGACGACGACGTTCCGGCCTGGCAGCGACGCACGGCCGGTGAGTCGCGGGTCGGAGCCAGCGTCGCGGTGCTGAGCATTGTGACCCTCCAGGTCATGCTGCCCAATCAGTTCCTGCCGCAACCCGCCTGGTTGTTGCCATTGTTCGAGGTGGTGCTACTGGTGGTACTGCTGGTGGCCAATCCGATTCGGATCAACCGCGAGGAGACGTGGCTGCGCTGGGCCGGCCTCGGCCTGTGTGCGGTGCTGGCGTTGGCGGCGGCTTGGTCGGTGGTTCGACTGGTGGGCGGAATCATCGATGGCACCCTCAGCGACGAGCCCGCGAAACTCCTCGCGTCCGGTGGCGCGATCTGGCTGACGAACGTGGTGGTATTCGGACTGGGCTACTGGGAGTTCGATCGCGGCGGACCCGCCGCGCGGGCGCACGCGCGAAAGCCGTTGCCGGACTTCCTGTTCGTGCAGATGCAGAATCCCGAGTTGTCACGGCCGGACTGGGAGCCACAGTTCATGGACTATCTGTATCTGTCGTTCACCAACGCGACCGCGTTCAGCCCGACCGATGTGATGCCGATGTCGCGGTGGGCCAAGGCGCTGATGATGGCGCAGTCCGCGATCTCACTCGTTCTCGCGGCGATGGTGATAGCTCGCGCGATCAACGTTTTGCACTAGCAGCACTCGCCAGCGATATAGCCAACCACTACAACGAAATTCACGATCCAAGCGGGAGAGAATAACCACTCAATTCTCGCTCTGAACGCGCTTTCGCGCGGTACCTTACTTCGGCTAGCGTTGTCTGGATCGCATCATGTCTCCGCACGGAGACGGAAACTCTCGGCGGGTGGGGTGTTCGGTAGGGCGTCACACCTGATGAAGATTGGAACACCGAAATGATCTTCCGCACGATCACTGCCGCCACCATCCCGATCATTGCCACCGTCGCTGTCGGTGCGGGCACCGTACACGCGCAGTCGGCCCCCGCGACCGACATCGGATACCAAGCGAATTTGGTAGGCGACACCATCGTCACCACACTGACCAACGGCGTGTTCGAGGTGACGGGCGATACCGTCGAAATCAAGGATATGGCGGGCAATACTGTCGTCACGCTGCCGCTGTCGTTCCGGCAGGACGGCGTCGAGTTCCCGATGCCGCACGCGATCGCGGACGCGGGCCGGGTGCTCGAGTTGACCCCGGTGCGAGATGTCACCCGTGCACGGCCCGCACCACTGACGCCGGTCGCCTCGCCCGCGGAGAACCAGCGGGCCCAGGATTCATTCCTGACGCAGTTCACAATCGCCACTGCGATAGGCGCTTTCATCGGCACGGTAATCGGCGCGGTGGTCGGGCTGGCCGGCATTTTCGCCGGACCAACCGTAATCGCCAGCGTTGTCGCGGGCGCGGCCATCGGCGGAGTCATCGGCACCATCGTGGTCGGCGGCCCCACGCTCGTGATCGCGGGCATCGATCTGATCGGCACCCTGGCGGCCCAGCCGGGAACCACCACATGGATGGACACCACCGGTCGTTAGGGCGGGTCGGCGAGGCCGGTCGGGCAATTCCTACCGGCCCTGGCACCCCGGGGCGATCGGCGCTCCCGCGAAGCGGTCGGCCAGGAAACTCATCGCGCCGGGGGCCTCACCGACCGCGGTCGGGTTGTGCCCGGGCAGCATGGAATTCACGAAGCTGATGTTGGCGCCGCGAGCGCAATACTTGCCGAGCAGATCGGTGAACCCGGCCACGGGGGCGACGTTGTCGGTTGTGCTGTGGTACAGGTACATCGGCGCTACCGGTGCGGCGGCACCGAGTTCGTGCGGTTCGGTCGCGGCAAGGAATTCCGGGTGCGACAGCAGATCCGGTTGAGCGGCGAAGTCATCGACGCGGGCACCCGCGTATTTCATGATCAGATCCGAACCGCAGGCGGTCGAATCCTCGGCCAGCATGGTGCGGCCGCGCTCATTGAGCAGATTCGAGATCGCGGCGTTCGGATTGTTCTTGGCAACGGCCAACAGGACGAGCATCGACAGCCCGGCCTGGGCACCGCCGTCCGCCCCCTCGGCGATGGCGGGCCAGTTCAACGGCACACCGCCTGCGGTGATGCCTGCGAACTGCACGTCGGGAGCGTAGGTCGGTTGCAATTGTGCCGCCCACAGCGTGGCGAAGGCCCCGCCCGAATAACCCCACGCACCAACCGGACTCGCGGGCCCGACACCATCGGGCGCCAGAATGCGGGCGGCGCGGATACCGTCGAGCACCCCGCGCCCGGAATTCACGCCATCCAGGAACCTGGACTGCGGGCCCTCGTAATCGCTGGTCACCACGGCCCAGCCGCGCCGCAACGCCTCGGCCATGAAAGCGGTGTCGATCAGCGTGTTGATACCACTCACATCGAAACCGCCGCTGAGCGCGAACGACGGCGCGCATCGAGTGCCGAGGCTGTCTTCGGCGATCTGATACGACAGCAGCGGCCGCGCACCGGGACCCGGCCACGGCGCGTTCGGCACCATCACCGTGGTCATACCCGCCACCGGTCTACCAAGAGGATCGGTGCTGCGGTACTGCACCTGCCACGCTGACACCGGAAGGTTCAGCCCGTACAACGCGATCGGCCGTGATCGCGTGACCACGCCGTTGGAATAGGCGGCCAGATCGGCGGGCGCGGCATAGAACGGATCATCATCCGGCCGCGGCACCCGCGCATCCGCCGTCGGCAGCATCGCGACCGACATCAGCTGTACCACCAACGCGACGAAAAACGCTCGACGAAGGTGTTTCATCGGGGCCTCCAGTGGTCGACACGGTTAAGCGCTCGGTGCGCCGGTGCGCCACCGCTTGATGCCGACCGGCCTCGATGCGCGTCTACCGTACTGCCGCAGGAGGGGCCGGGCAACGACCCATCGCCGAGCGGCGATTCGCCACACCGACCCGACACCGCAGGTAGCGCACAGCGGCGGATCACCTGGGGGATCCGCCGCCGCCGAACCTGGCTCAGGCGGACTCGCCCGCCTTGCGCACCGCGTTCTTGGCCGCATCCTGGATGGAGTCGACCTGACCGGCGAACTTACCGTCGGTCTTCTTATCGACCAGGTCACCGGCCTTGTCGATGGCCGTGTCGACCTTGTCGGCGTTCTTCTGGGCCAGGCCCATCGCCTTGTTCGCCAGGTTCTTGAAATCCACGGGGCACTCCTCGTTGTCGAGCCAACACAGTTCGATCCGATACAAAAGCGGATTCACCCTACCCAGCACGCGGCCATGACAGCGCCGCACAGCTCAGTCCGACAGCCCCAACCAGCCGGGATGCCAGAGGCGGCCGGTCTCGGTCCAGTTCATAAACCGCACGGTCCCAGCGAGTTTCGGACGCACCCACACCGCGTCGTCGCGTTCGTCGGCGGTCATTTCGTTATCGAACGGGCTGGATTTGCGTTCCAGCTCGGACAGCCGAACGGCCAACTGCTTCATATCGGCGTCACCGAATCCGGTACCGACCCGGCCCACATAGTAGAGCTTGCCCTTGTGCGGTATTCCGACCAGCAACGATTTGAAACTGCGCGCGTCACTGCGTCGCCAGCCCCCGATCACCACCTGCTGGGTACGCCAGTTCCGTTCCTTCACCCACGAATGTCCGCGCTTACCAGGCAAATACACCGAATCGACGCGTTTGGCGACCACGCCCTCCAGCCCGTGGTCACGGCTGTAGCGCAGCGCATCGGCGCCGGAGCCATCCAACCGAGGCGGCACCAGCAGCGACGGGGCATTCGAAGCGAGCGCCTCGAGCACCCGGCGACGATCCGAATATCGTTTGCGCACAAGCGAAGTACCGTCGAGGTACAACACATCGAACGCGACAAGCACCGCCCGCATCGCATTCGCTTGCAACAGACCCAGATTCGGCACACCGCGTTCGTCGAACACCACGGCCTCACCGTCGAGAACCACACTGTGCTCAGCCAATTCCGTTGCCAGCGCGGCCATTCCCGGATAACGGTCCGTCACGGTATTGCCCGCTCGACTGCGCAAGGTCATTGCGCCGTTATCGATTTCGGCAATCAGCCGGAACCCGTCCCATTTGGTTTCGAAGCACCACTCGGTGGCATCGAGATCTGCGACCTCACCCGGGGTCGCCAGCATGGGCTCCAGACCACGGGGAAACACGGCGGCTCGGCTCGATCGCCGCGTCGTCACCGTGCTCGGCTGCTCGGTGTCGCTCGCTTCGGCCGACGGGTGCTGCTCACGCATCAAATGCATCAGCCACTGCTTGCCGTTTGTCCGGATCAGCGCATATCTGCCGCGCAGGCGATTACCGTGGAATTCGACGATGACCTCGTCATCGCGCCACTTCTCGGTCTCGTAGGTGCCCGAATCCCAAATGGTCATCTCTCCCGCGCCATACTCTCCCTTGGGAATCGCGCCGTGGAAGTCGAGATACTCGAGCGGATGATCCTCGGTGTGTACCGCGAGACGGTTCTGGGCCGACGAGGTCGGTGGCCCCTTCGGCACCGCCCATGACGCCAAGACCCCATCGCGTTCGAGCCGCACATCCCAATGTAACCGCCGCGCGTGATGCTCCTGGACAACGAACCGATCGCCCGGTCCCGAATCGGTGACCGCATCCGGCACCGGTTCCGGTGTTCGCGCCGGATCGCGCATCGACCGATACTTGGTCAGCGCGTCGGCGCTCGCCAGCGGCGCGTCGAGCTCGGCGAGCAGATCGCCGTCGTCGCGCCAGCGCGCGAGTACCTCGTCGAACCGCAAGTGCCGCAGGCTCTTCCGGTTCTCGATCTCGGCCCAGGTGCGCGGTGCTGCCGCGTTCGGCTGCGCTCGGCCACGCAAGGAGTACGGTGCGATCGTGGTTTTGGCGGGATTGTTCTGACTCCAGTCCAGGAATACCTTGCCCTTGCGTACCGCCTTCGCCATCGTCGCGGTCACCAGATCTGGTTGCAGCTGTTCGAGATTCGTCGCCACCTGCTTGGCGACCGTCGAGGCACCACCTGGGCTCAGCTCCCGATCGAGCGGCACATAAATGTGAATCCCCTTGCTACCACTGGTAACCGGAAAGGCCCGCAACCCGATGCCTTCGACCATGTCACGCACGGCCAACGCGACCCGCGCGCATTCGGCGAGCCCGGCACCTGGGCCAGGATCGAGGTCGAACACCAGCCGGGTGGCCGCGCCGATGTCGTCGCCGTCGAAACGCCATTGCGGCACATGGACTTCCAGCGCCGCCTGCTGTCCGAGCCAGGCCAGCCCGGCTTCGGAGTCGATCACCGGATACACCACCGGGCGCTCGGAATGCTCGATGGTGTGGCGTTGCAGCCATGACGGGGCATGCGTGGGCAGGTTCTTTTCGAAGAACGATGGCTCATCGACCCCATTGGGCCATCGCTTGCGAGTGACCGGGCGGCCCGCGATATGCGGCAGCATAGCCGGCGCGATCGCCGCGTAATAGGCGATGACCTCGCCCTTGGTGGTTCCGGTTGCCGGGTACAGCACCTTGTCGAGGTTGCTGATGACAACCTCGATACTCGGCTGACCCGAGCCGCCACCGAATTTTCGGCGGGTCACCATGGCAGAGTTTTACCGGCGGGGACCGACACGAGCGGGCCCCCGCCAAACATCAGGCCCCGGGACCGGGCTGATCCGGCGGGACTACCTTCTTTGCGGCCTCCTTGCCCTTTTCGATCTTGTCGGTGTATTTCCCCTTGGTCTTGTCGTCGATGAAGTCACCGGCCTTGTCGACGGCATCATTGATCTTGTCGGCATTTTTGGACGCCGCTGCCTTACCCTTGCCGAGCAAGCCTTTCAGACTGTCCGCCAGACTCATGCTGTCGTTCCTTCCTATTGGGCGAAGCGAGGTGGATCAACCCACATCTTCCCACCATGAATCCCGTGGTGACAGCCCATTGGGGTCGACGCGCTGCCCTGGCACCGGAACCGCGACGGCGGTACCGGCCGCACGCGCCGCCTCGACCATCCTGTGCACCGGCTCGGACCATCCATGGAAGGCCAGGTTGAACGTCGCCCAGTGGATCGGGACCAGCAGTCCGTGGCCCGGATCGCCGACACACAGGTCAGCGTGTGCGCGGACCGCTTCCTCCGGGTTCATATGCACATCCGCCCAGCGCTCGTCGTACGCGCCGATCGGCAGCAACGTCAGATCGAACGGCCCGAGCGCCGTACCGGCTTCGGCGAATGCCTTGGTATAGCCGGTATCGCCGCCGAAGTACGCCCGCCGGGTGGCGCCGACGATGGACCACGATGCCCACAGCGTGGTGTTGCGCACCAGCCCGCGACCGGAGAAATGCCGTGCCTCGGTACAGGTGAGCACCAGATCGGTCCCCTCCCGCGTCCGGCCGAGCGCGGCCAGCGATACCGAACCGCCCCAATCCAATTCGACGATCCGATGTTCCGGGACACCCCAGTGCCGCAGATGCGCGCCGATTCCGATGGGCACCAGAAAGGGCGCGGTCTGAGCGGCCACCAGCGACCGGATGGTGGCCTTGTCCAGGTGGTCGTAATGGTCGTGCGAGATGATCACGGCATCCACCGGCGGCAAATCCGACAGCGGCGACGGAACCGGGTGCATCCGCGTCGGACCGATGATCGCCGACGGCGAAACCCGGTCGCTCCATACCGGATCCGCGAGAATCCGGTAGCCGTCCACCTCGATGAGCGCCGAGGCGTGGCCGTACCAGGTCACCGCGAGATCGGCCGCCTCGGTGGGAACCACCGGGGTTTGCAGCGGAATCACCCCGCGCGGATGCCCGGCATTGCGCCGGGTCAATGCGGAATACAGCAGTGAACGGGCCGAGCCGGCGACAATCTGGCTGCCCGGCTCGGTGTTGTGGAAATGGCGGTCGCGATAGCTCACCGCACCGCTGGCGTATGGCTGAATCGCCGACATGGACGCGCCGATCGCGGACGGGATTCCCCACGCCGCGCGAACCACCCACATCAGGCCGAGCGCGCCCGCCGCGGCGCCGAGGATTTTCTTCACCGTCATATCATCGCCCCAGAAACTTCGCGGCGCGTTTTTCTGTGCGAGCCAGCCGACCTTCCTTGGCATCCGCGCTGGTCCACGCCGCCTCTAGCGCGGCGCGCTGCTGGTGGTTGTCCGGGTCGCGGGTGCCATCGTCGTTGAGCACCAACTTCATGTGGCGCAGCGATAACGGCGCCAGTGCGGCAATCGACTTCGCCCAGGTCTGCGCGTCGGCCAGGGTGCCGAGCTTATTGGCGAAACCGAAGGTATAGGCGTCGGCGGCCGACACCTGTTCCGCGCCGAGCAGGATGGTGCGCGCCGGGCCGCCGCCGATCAGCGACGCCAGCCGCCGGACCGTCCAGCGGTCCACCGAGATACCCAGCTTCGCCGCGGGAATCGCGATGTAGCCGTTCGGATCGATTACCCGCAGGTCCGAAGCCAGCGCAAGCTGGACACCCGCGCCGAGCGCACCGCCGTTGATCGCGGAGATCACCGGCACCGGGACGGATTCGATGGTGTGCAGCATTTCCATCAGGCCCTGTAGGAACTCATCGGAATAGACGCCGGACAAATCGGCGCCGGCGCTGAAAATCGGGCCATGGCCGGTCAGGACGATCACCCGCGCTTCCTGGGCCGCCGCCAGGACCGCCTCGCGCAGCTGCGCAACCAATTCATTGTTGAGCGCGTTACGACGCTCCTCGCGCTGCAATTCGATGGTGATGACATCGCCATCGCGGCTAACTCCGAGCATGCATCCTCCCCAACTGACCGGTTCGAGTGGTTACATCAACTCTGCCACAGTCGGTGCCACATTCCGCTCAAGGGGATACCATCTCCCGCTGTGCCGACAGATTTCAACATCCTGGTGATCGGTGCTGGTCAAGCTGGGCTGTCGGCCGGTTATCACCTACAGCGGCTCGGATTGCGTCCCGAACACGACTTCCTGATCGTCGATCACGCGCCCGGCCCCGGCGGTGCCTGGCAATTCCGCTGGCCATCGCTGACGCTGACTACTGTCAACCGGGTGCACGACCTGCCCGGCATGCCGTTCGCGCAGACATTGCCCGATGGATCCGAATCAACGCCCGCGGCAACCGCGGTCCCGCGCTATTACGAGCTCTACGAGAAGCACTTCGACCTGCGGGTTCGACGGCAGGTTTCGGTCAACGTCGTTTGCGATCACCAGGCCCCGGACCGGGTGCTCAACGCCGAGACAGACCCGGCCGGCATCATTCGCGTCCGCGGCCTGATCAATGGCACCGGCACCTGGGAACATCCCTTCATTCCGCATTACCCCGGCACCGGAACCTTCACCGGACGGCAGCTGCACACGCGTGAGTACCGCACGGCCGAGGAATTCGCGGGGAAACACGTCATCGTGGTCGGTGGCGGTGTTTCGGCGGTCCAGCTGCTCGACGAGATCTCCAAGATCACGACCACCACCTGGGTGACGAGATCCGAACCGGTCTTCCGCGACGCCCCGTTCGCCCAGGAAGACGGCCGTCGTGCCGTTGCCATGGTGGAAGACCGGGTACGTCGCGGCCTGCCACCCGGCTCGGTCATATCGGTGACCGGCCTGCCCCTCGACGAGCGACTGCGCGCCGCACGGGCACGTGGTGTGCTGCGCCGGCATCCGATGTTCGAACGCATCGAACCGGACGGCATCCGCTGGCCCGACGGATCATTCCAGCGCGCCGACGTCATCCTGTGGGCCACCGGATTCCGCAGTGCCCTGGACCATTTGGCCCCCTTGCGATTGCGAGGCCCCGGCGGCGGCATCACCATGACCGGCCGCCTGGCCACCCAGGTCGCCGCCGACCCACGCATCCACCTGATCGGCTACGGCCCATCCGCCAGCACCATCGGCGCCAACCGAGCCGGCCGCGCCGCCGCCACCGAACTCACCACCTACTTGGACAGCCGCACATAGTAATTCCCCAGCCAACACACCACTAACTGGCTACCAACCCCCGCGGCGCCACGCACCCCCACAACACGCCCACTAGGCCACACCACCAGACTACGAGCCAAGCAAAACTGACCAGATCGCCAAACCCCGAGTGCCACACGTCCCCCATAACGCGCCCACCAGGCACGACAACAGTTTCCGAGCGAAGCGAGACCGAGCCCTAAAGTTCGCGGCCGGCTCGCGTCCGAGGGGCAAATACGACGCGACGAAGGAGCAAGTATTTGCCCCTCGGACGCGAGCCAAAGGGGGCCGCGAACACGCCGCGCCAGCGGCCAATAAACACAGCAAACCTCACTGGACTACCCAAACCCCGGATCCCCCGCAACCCCACCCACGCGCCCCGCCACAACACAGTCTCGCAGCAAGATCCAGCCCCCTCAGCTACCAAACACAGGCACCCAACCAGCTACAGAAACAGTCGATGCCACACCCGCCCCCATACGCACCCACTCGCCACAACCACAGGTTCCGAGCGAGCCGAGACCGAGCCCCAAAGTTCGCAATCGCACCAAAACCCAAACCCAACTACCCCTCCAACCCCGCAGCAAACGTCGCAGGATCGGGCCCAATACGTGCGCCCTCGTCCAAAGCATTGATCGCAGCCATGTGCTCGGGTATCAGTTCGAAACCGAAGACATCGAAGTTGGAGGCGATACGTTCGGGCGTGACGGACTTGGGGATGACGATAATGCCCGACTGCAGGTGCCAGCGGATGATCACCTGTGCGGCCGTGCAACCGACCTCTTCGGCGATACCGACAATGGTGGGGTTGTCGAGCAGCGTGCCCTGGCCGAGCGGGCTCCATGCCTCGGTGGCGATGGCGTATTTGTCGTGGAACGCGCGCAGTTCGCGCTGAGCTATTCGGGGATGCAGTTCGATCTGGTTCACCACCGGCACTTCGCCCGTCTCACCGATTACTCGTTCGAGAGCGGGAATGGTGAAGTTCGATACACCGATCGACCGGATCCGGCCCTGCGCCTTCAACACTCGGAAGGCTCGGAAGGTGTCGACGTAGCGATCTGCCTTCGGCGCAGGCCAGTGGATCAGATACAGATCGAGGTAGTCCAGGCCGAGCTGGTCCATGCTGGCGTCGAAGGCGCGCAGTGTGGAGTCGTAGCCCTGTTCGGAATTCCACAGTTTGGTGGTCACATAGACCTCGTCGCGCGGCAGCCCGAAATCTCGGATGGCGCGGCCGGTGCCCTCCTCGTTGCCGTAGATCGCGGCAGTGTCGATGCTGCGGTAGCCGGCCTCTAGTGCGGTCGTGACCACCGAGGAGACATCGTCGGGCGGAACTTGGAATACCCCGAAACCGAGTTGCGGGATCACGTTCCCGTCGTTCAGCACGATCGAGGCAATGGCGCAGGTCTCGCTTCTGAAGGTCACCTGTCGAAGGTAGAAGTGCCGCAGCGAGTCGTCAACGACAACCCCCGGCGTGTTGACGGACAATTCGCAGGTAGGAAGGGTATTTGGGACGACGATTCGCCATCCGCACACCCGCCGCGAGGATCGAATTCGGACGTCGAATTCTGGTGTGACGGCATTCCGGACGGCGCCGAGTCGAACGCTCTCTTCACTCGAACGCGGTCTCGCGAGCGACAGCCCCGCGCACACGCAACCGTGACGCTCAGCCCTCGGGTAGGCCGAGCCTGCGGTAGCGCGCGTGTCGCGAGGCTCGCAGCTGTGATACCGGCTGGGCCCGCAGCGCCGCGAGTTCCTCGGCGATGGCGGCCACCACGCGGCGGGCAAAATCGACCGGTTCGTCGGCGGCGTCGGGTAGTTCCGGCACGATCCGATCTACGACACCGTCTTCGAGGAGGTCGAGGGCGCGGATTCGTTGCGCTCGGGCCAGTTCCGGTGCGTGCTCGGTGTCGCGAAACACGATCGCGCTGGCCCCTTCCGGTGGCAGCGGCGCCAGCCAGCCGTGCGTGGCGGCGAGGACTCGGTCCGCCGGCAGCAACGCGAGCGCGCCACCGCCGGTGCCCTGACCGAGCAGCACCGATATTGTCGGAGTATCCAGAGTCACCAAATCCGCTATGCAGCGGGCGATTTCGGGTGCCAGCCCGCGCTCCTCGGCTTCTTTTGACAGCGCCGCACCGACCGTATCGATCACCAAGACAAGCGGCAGGCGCAACTCCTGTGCCAACGCCATGCTGCGCCGGGCTTCGCGCAACGCGGCGGGGCCCATGGTGTGCTCGCCCCGTTGCCCCGAACGATCGTGCCCGAACACCACACATGGCTGTCCGCGAAAACGCGCCAGCGCGTGCACGATGGTTCGATCGGACTCGCCTTGCCCGGTGCCGCTGAGCGGAACCCGTTGTGTCACATGGCGTAAGACGTCACGGAGGCCCGGCCGATCCGGTCGGCGCGATATTCGCACCGACTCCCATGCGGCCACCGGCTCGAGCTGACGAGCATCTCGCACCGGCGCGGCCCAACCCGGCTCCGCGGCAACCGAATCCGGCACACCACTGAGCACACTCAAGGCGCGGTGCGCGATCCGGCGAAACACCGGCACGCCGACGACACCGTCGATGACCCCGCTGCGATAAAGGTTCTCGGCGATCTGCACGCCCTCGGGAAAATCCCTGCCGTACAAGGCTTTATACACTCGCGGCCCGAGAAACCCGATCAGCGCACCCGGTTCGGCGAAGGTCATGTGCCCCAACGAACCCCACGACGCGAACACCCCACCCATGGTGGGGTCGCGCAGATACACCAGATACGGATAGCCCGCAGCCTTGTGCGTCGCGACGGCACCCGCGACCTTCACCATCTGCACGAAGGCGACCGTGCCCTCCTGCATCCGGGTACCGCCCGAGGTGGGCGAGGCCAGCAGCGGCAGGCCGAGTTCGGTGGCACGTTCGACCGCCGTGACAATCCGCTCGGCGGCGGCGACACCGATCGAGCCCGCCAAAAACCCGAACTCGCAAGCGATTACGGCTACCCGCCGGCCACGCAGCAGCCCCTCGCCGGTGAGCACCGATTCATCGGTGCCCGCCACCGCTTCGGCCTTGCGGAGATCCTCGTGATACTGCCGGGATGCGGCCACCGCTACCGGCGGCCCGTCCCAGCTGACATACGAGTCATGGTCGAGCAACTGCCCGAGCAGTTCGCGCGCCGAAATCCTCACCGGGCGAGCCTAATCAACCCGATCGAGTTCCGGCACGCGCACCGCGCGAGCAACTCAGTAGCCCTGCATTACCTTGCGCAGAGCGTATTCGGTCAGCGAAACCAGAGCGTGCTTCGCGGGCTCACGCCGCCGCGCGTCGATCGACAGGATGGGCACATCGGCAGGCACGGCGAGGGCCTGTCGAATGTCCTCGATTGGGTAGCGCGGTGAGTCGTCGAATTCGTTGAGCGCCACCAGGAACGGAAGGTTGCGCGCCTCGAAGTAGTCGACGGCCGCGAAGCTGTCCTCCAGCCTGCGGGTATCGACCAGCACCACCGCGCCGATGGCGCCACGGATCAGGTCGTCCCACATGAACCAGAACCGGTACTGGCCCGGTGTGCCGAACAGGTAAAGCACCAGATCGTCGGCCAGGCTGATCCGACCGAAGTCCATGGCCACCGTGGTGGTGGACTTCATCGGAACGCCCGTCAAGTTATCGATTCCGGTGCTGGCATTGGTCACCAATGCCTCGGTGCGCAGCGGAACAATCTCCGAAACAGCACCGACCAACGTGGTCTTGCCGACACCGAAGCCACCAGCGACAACGATCTTCGCCGAAGTTGGCTTGGTGGTTCGGGTATCGACCTGCGCCGTCGAATCAAATACGCCGGAGTCCACTGAGAACCCTTTCGATCAGCTCGCGACGTTCATCGTCGCTGGAATCGTCTTTCAAAGTCGCCGAGACCCGCACATGCCCGGCCTCGATGAGGTCGGCGACCAGCACGCGAGCCACCCCGATCGGGATACCCAAGCGAGCTGCTACCTCAGCGACGGACGGCGATTCTCTGCACAACTCCACGATGGACGTTTCGATGTTGGTCAGTTCGAACTGCCGCTCCAGGGCGACCGGATGCGATGCGACGAGAGCTTCCAACGCCAACTCGACCGCCGGCCTGGTGCGGCCGGCAGTCAATGAGTATGGGCGAACGAGGCTTGGCTCGCCGCTCCCCACGCGGTGATCGTCTATGTCCATCCCACCATCAGGAACCCATCGTGACGCGTGGTGTGGCCTGAACTGTCTGGCCAACACGCTCGACCAACAGAGCCATTTCGTAGCCGACCTGACCGATGTCGCAGGACGTGTTGGTCAGCACCGCAAGGTAGGAGCCATCGCCGACTGCCATGAGTAGCAGGTAACCGTGCTCCATCTCGACCACCGACTGCAGCACGGTGCCGCCTTCGAACAGGTTCGACACCCCCACCGAGAGGCTTGCGAGTCCCGCCGTGACGGCCGAGAGCTGCTCGGCTCGATCCACGGGCAGCTGGGCGCTCGCGGCCATAAGCAGGCCGTCAGCCGAGACCAGGACAGCATGCGCTACGCCAGGAACCTCGTTGGCGAAGTTCGAAACCAGCCAATCCAGCTGACGATTCGTACCACCTAGATCGGGGTTCATCGGTCTCCTTTATCTCCGGTTAGGTTGGTTGCCTTCAATGCACGGCCATCCCGGACGCCCTGCTGGTGACGACTCAAGCTGGACCTGATCGTTTCTGGGTCGCGACGCGGTGCCCGATCCGCGGCGCCGTTGACGCCACCGGGGACCAGCCTTCCGCCCGGATTGCGTTGCGGCAACCCCGCGGCCGTCTTTGTTTCGGACTGTGCCTCGCTCGCTCGGCGCGCGGCTTGCCAGCCCTCGTCGCCCGGTGATTCGAAGGCCGCGGCCGCCTGGGACCGGTCCGGGTTCGGATCCGACAGCCACGCCGACATCATTTCGGCGAAGATCGGGCTGTCCATCGGCACGTCGGTTTCGGCCGCGGGCTGCAATCGGGTCTGGAAGAACGACGCGGCCTTGCCTGGATCGGGCTTGAAGCTGTGTTTGCCCGGATCGCGGCCGACCAGCGTCGAATCGGAATCCGATACCGCGCGATGCTCGCCGCTCGGCGCCGACTGTGTGTCGCTCGACTCCCGTTGTGGCAGACCGAGTCCCGCCGCAGTGTCACGCTGCGGCAGTCCGTTACCGATCGGGTCGCGCGGTGGCAGTTCCGGCGGCACCTGCGAGCCGGGCTGACGCTGCGGCAGACCGGTTGTCGCATCCCGCTGCGGCAGGTTCGTGGCCGCGGCCTGACGCTGCGGTAGCCCACTCACACCCGTATCCCGTTGTGGCAGACCGTTGCCGGTGTTGTCGCGTTGCGGCAGTCCACCCGCCCCCGGCTCACGCTGCGGCAGACCATTCACACCAGGCTCACGCTGCGGCAGACCACCGGCATTCGAATCACGCTGCGGCAGACCATTCGCACCAGGCTCACGCTGCGGCAAGCCACCGGCATTCGAATCACGCTGCGGCAGACCATTCGCACCAGGCTCACGCTGCGGCAAGCCACCGGCATTCGAATCACGCTGCGGCAGACCATTCGCACCAGGCTCACGCTGCGGCAAGCCACCGGCATTCGAATCACGCTGCGGCAGACCATTCGCACCAGGCTCACGCTGCGGCAAGCCACCGGCATTCGAATCACGCTGCGGCAGACCATTCGCACCGGGATCGCGTTGCGGCAAACCACCTGTTCCCGGATCACGCGGCGGGATGCCGTTCGAACCCGATTGACGCTGCGGCAGACCACCGGAACCAGGCTCACGCTGGGGCAGACCACCCGCGTTCGAATCACGCGGCGGCAAGCCACCCGCGTTCGAATCACGCGGCGGCAGACCATTCGCACCAGGCTCACGCGACGGCAAGCCACCCGCACTCGGGTCAAGCTGCGGCGATTGGCGCTGCGGCAGACCACCGGCACCAGGCTCACGCTGGGGCAGACCACCGGCATTCGTGTCACGCTGCGGCGCACCGTTCAGGCCGGGCTGGCGCTGTGGCAGACCGCCTGCGGTATTCCGCTGTGGTCCGCCGTTGGCACCGGGTTGACGCAGCGGCAGTTCACCGGAGCTCGGATCGCGCGGCACCGGACCCGACACGGTCGGCTCGGGACCCGTGGGCGGGCGCGGCGGACCGGCGGCGAGGCTGCGCTTGGGCAGATTCGCGGCGGCCAGCTTGCCGCGCTGCGGGCCGTTCGGCGCCTGTCCCTGCTGTCCGGGCGCCGGGCGCAAAGTCGGACCGGACTGCGCCGAATTCGGGTTGAGCCCGGCGGCCATGCTCGATCCCGGCGACCGCTGCGGCAGCGCGCCGTCGGCTGGCGCTTGCCCACCCGCAGCCGCGGGATCCCGACTTGTAATCGGCAGCGGACCGCTGACACCGGGGTCAACGGTGACCATCACGTTGCCGCCTGGCGTCCTGGTGATCCCCCGCATCTGCATCGACGAAGGAGTCGACTGGCGTTGTGGGATACCGGCCGGCGCCTGCGGCCCGGCCTGCGTCGGCAGCGCGGACTGCTGTCCCGATCCGATGACGATGAGCCCGATCGGAACATGCACCGTCACGGTGACACCCGGATCGCGCGCGGTGTCGAAGGTCGACCGCAGGCGCACGGTGAGCCCGTGTCGCTCTGCCAACCGGCCGACCACGAAAAGACCCATGTGCCGGGCGGTATCGGGGCCCGGTTCGGCGGCCTGTTCCAGCCGCCGGTTGATATCAGCCATCTCCGACGGCGGCATACCGATACCCCGGTCGGCCACCTCGATCAGCATGCCCTGATCGTGTGCCTGCGCGAAGGTGAACTTCACATCGGTCTCCGGCGGTGAGGCACGCAGCGCGTTGTCCAGCAACTCGGCGAACAGGTGCGCCATATCGGACGCGGCGGGCTCGACCAGCGAACCGCGAGGGGTCGCGCCGAGCTTGACGCGTTCATAGTCCTCGACCTCGGAGATCGCGGCACGCAGCACATCGGCGATCTCGACCGGCGCCGACTTGGCGCGACGCTGTTTGGTACCAGCGAGAATCAGCAGGTTGTCGCCGTTACGGCGCATACGGGCGGCGAGATGGTCCAGGCGGAAGAGGTTCTCCAGCAGCCGTGGATCCTTCTCGTCGTACTCCATCGCCTCGATAAGGGTGAGCTGATGGTCGACCAGCGACTTCGAGCGCCGCGCCAGGGTCTCGAACATGTCGTTGACCTGGGAACGCATCTGAGCCTGATCGCTCGCCAGACGCAACGCCTGGCCGTGGATATCGTCAACGGCGCGAGCCAGCTGGCCGATCTCCTCGGTGCTACGCACCGGCATCGGCTCCAGCGGCACATCCTCCGGAGACGCACCGGTTCGCAGCTGGGCAACCTCATGCGGCAGATCGCTCTCGGCCACCCGCAAGGCAGCCAGGCGCAGCCGGTGCAGCGGCACGATCATCGATCGGGCCACGAACACCGCGAGCAACAACGCCGCGAGAATGGTCGCGATGACGACCGCGGTGTAGGTCCACGCGTCGGTGTTGGCCCTGGATACCAGCGAGTTCATCGCACTGTCGATGTCCCTGGTCGCCTTGCCGACGACGTGCTCGTACACATCGAGGCTGGCGGTCAGCGAGTTCTTCAGATCACCGATCGGGATCTGGCCTGCCTGTGCCTGTGGGCTGTTGAGTAGCGCGATTCGGGTATCGATGCCGGCCCGTAGGTCGGCGATCGAGGGATCTCCGTCGGGGAACCGGTGCGCGAGCACGTTGAGCAGCGCGCGCTCGGTATTGGCCGTGGTGAGGAAGCCCTGCACCCCGGTCTCCGCGTTGCGCAGCACTTCCGGGAAGGCGGCGACCTCGCCGACGAGCGTGGCGCGTGTGTTGAGCGAGTCGACCAACCGCAGCTTCGCCGCGTCGATGGCCGGATCGCTGACCTGGCCGACCGTGCCCTCGACGATTCGCACACTTTCGTTGCGGACCCGGTCGATCATCGCCACGATGTCGGAGCTCGACTGTGTCGAGGCGGCTTTACCCTGCGTGTGCACAGCCTTGCCCTGGGTGAGCATGCTGTCGAGCGCCGCGCGGGCGCCCGGCACACCGTTGAGCTTGTTGCTCACCGACTCCGCGTTGGTGATCGCCTTGTCGAGATCGGCCAGGTTCTGGTCCGAAACGATCGATGGCGCACCCGGGAACAGCGCGATCATCTGCGATGCCGCTGTTGTCGCCGTCTGCGCGCTCAGCGCGGTGATGGCAGGGATCGCACTGATGTTCTGTGCGGCACTATCGAGTCGGTTCGCCGCGGCGAATTCCGAAGCGATCCTGGACACGCCGAGGCCAACCGCGACTGCTAGTGGCACGGCCAAAACAGCCGTAACCTTCCAGCGCAGGTCCCAGTTGCCGAGCGCCCAGCGTTTTCTGCCGGACCTAGCGGCGTCACGCATCTCCCACTCACTTTCCAAACTGGCCCCAACCACGCGCCATCAGCGAACCTCCACAATCGCATGCTGGCTCGACAGGCAGAGCTGGCCGAGGAACTGCGGCTGGCCGAGAAAAAGCGTCTACGACGGCCCAAATAAGTGACATCAGATTCTAACGGATCAATAACTTCTTGGTATACCCCGAGTACGGCTACCGGCCTTGACCTGCCCGTTCCAGGCATAACCAAAGGTCGCGGCACCCAAACGGACGTCGCGTGAAGTCTGCCACAATCGTGCTGATCTATCGAGGCGGGCATCGAGGCGAGGCTAGGGAGTCACGAGATTGAGCACAGCATCGCGTAGCGATCCGGTGGGGGACGGTTGCCGGGCGGCGGGTGGGCACGCGAGGCACGAGTACCGACCGGTTTACCAGACCAGCTTGGTCGATCCCGCTGATTTCTGGAGCAGCGCGGCCGAGGCGATCGACTGGGAAGTACCACCGACCCAGATCGTCGACACCGCCTCCAGGCCCGTGGCCAGGTGGTTTCCCGACGCGCAACTCAACACATCGGTCAACGCACTCGACCGGCACGTGTTCGGTGAAACCGCGATCGCCGAGAACCGAGCCGACCAGCCCGCTCTGATCTACGACTCCCCGGTGACCCAAACCAAGGGTGTTTACACCTACGCCGAACTCCTCGACGAGGTTGCCCGCTTCGCCGGTGCGATGGTCCGGCTCGGCGTCACCAAGGGTGACCGCGTGGTCATCTACCTGCCGATGATCCCCGAGGCGGTAATCGCCATGCTGGCCTGCGCGCGCATCGGCGCGGTCCATTCGGTGGTCTTCGGCGGCTTCGCGGCGCCCGAACTCGCAGTGCGCATCGACGACGCCGAGCCGGTGTTGATTGTCACAGCTTCTGGGGGGGTGGAACCGGGGCGGAAGATCGAATACCCCCCGATCGTCATGCAAGCGCTGGACCTTACCGAGTCGACGGCGACGCGCGCCGTCATCGTGAAGCAGCGCGCACAGTTCCCGACCATCACCTTCACCGCGCCGCAGGAAGCGACCGAATCGCTACCGAGTTCCACCGCCACCGTCGCGGCCCGGTGGCTGGATTGGGAAGACGCCGTGCGTGACGTGCGGCCCGCCGATCCGGTGCCGGTGGCCGCGACCGATCCGCTCTACATCCTCTACACCTCGGGCACCACCGGGAAGCCCAAGGGTGTGGTGCGCGACAACGGCGGACACGCGGTCGCGCTCGCCTGGTCGATGCGAAACATCTACGACATGGGACCGGGTCAGGTGATGTGGGCGGCTTCCGACGTCGGCTGGGTCGTCGGGCACTCCTACATCGTGTACGCGCCGCTGCTCGTCGGCGCGACAACCCTCCTTTACGAGGGCAAGCCGATCGGTACGCCCGATGCGGGCGCGTTCTGGCGGGTGGTCGACGAGTACAAAGTCCGCGTGCTGTTCACGGCGCCGACCGCACTGCGCGCCATCCGAAAGGCCGACGGCGACGCGACCCTCGTCCGTCGCTACGACCTGTCATCGTTGCGTGCGCTGTTCTGCGCGGGCGAGCGGCTCGATCCGGCGACTTACGAATGGGCGACCGGCACCCTGCTGGCGGACCGACCGGATTGCCCCGTCGTCGACCACTGGTGGCAGACCGAGACCGGCTGGCCGATCTGCGCGAATCCGCTCGGACTACAGCAACTTCCGATCAAGGCCGGATCGGCCTCGGTGCCGGTACCCGGATTCCATTTGCGGGTGCTCGACGCCGAGGGCAACGCGGTCGCGCCGAATACCGAGGGCAATATCGTGATCGGGCTACCCATGCCGCCGGGCGCCCTCACCGGGCTATGGCGCGATGAACCCCGATTTGTCCGTTCTTATATGTCGGCCTTCCCCGGCCACTACCTGACCGGCGACTCCGGCTATTTCGACGAGGACGGCTACCTGTTCGTCCTCGGCCGCAGCGACGATGTGATCAATATGGCCGGGCACCGGCTGTCGGCGGGCAGTATCGAGGCCGCCATAGCGGGCCACGAGATGATCGCCGAATGCGCGGTGATCGGCCTGCCCGACGAGCTCAAGGGCCAGCGCCCGATCGCCTACGTGGTGCTCAAGTCCGGGGTCGAGGTCGATCCGCAACAGCTGCGCGCGGAGTTGATCAGCCAGGTGCGCGAGCAGATCGGCGCCATCGCCACACTGCACGACGCCGTTGTGGTGACCGCGCTGCCCAAGACCAGATCGGGCAAGATCCTGCGGAAAACGATCCGGCAGATCACCGCGGGCGACCCGTATGAAGTTCCATCGACCATCGAGGATCCATCGGTACTCGCCGCGCTGGAGGACCAAATATTGACCACGCGGCCACGCGCATCGAATGTCGCGCCGAACGCGGATCCGGTTGTGCCGTCATAGATTTGTGGACCTCGCTCAGAGATTTCTCAGAGTTTGTTCATATCCGTGCCAGCACTCGGCAATAGCCTCGCAGACAGCGTCGAGCCCCCCTTACGACGCACCCCTCGAAGATCTGGAGGCACTCCATGAAGGCATTGCTCCGCCGTCCCGGCTACGCCGCCCTCGCCACCGGCGGTATCGCCACGGTTGTCGTGCTCCTCGCACCGGCCATCGCGTCGGCCGACCCGATGGCGGACCTGGCCGCGCCGCTGCTGAACTCCGACTGTTCCTTCGCCCAGGTCGACGCCGCGTTGCACGCCGAGGCACCGCAGCTGGCCTCGATGCTCGACGCGAACCCGGACCAGAAGGCCGAGCTACAGCGCAAATTCGATCAGCCGGTCGAGCAACGCCGCGCGGAATTCCAGTCGATGGTCGAGCAGAACCCGGACGCCGCCCAACAGGCCCAGAACGATCCCCGCGCGCCGGGTCTGCGCGACACCATCCAAACTGTGGCCGACTCCTGCCACAGCTACTAGCCCCCGGCGGCCAGCCGAACTCCGGGTGCCACACACACTTACGCACCCACTAGCCTCCGAGCGAAGCGAAACCAAGCCCTAAAGTTCGCGGCCGACTCACGTCCGAGGGGCAAATACGAAGCGACAAAGGAGCAAGTACTTGCCCCTCGAACGCGAACCTCAAGGCCGCGAACACGCCGCGCCAGCGGCCAATAAACACAGCACCAAACTGGACTACCGCACTCCGGGTGCCGCACCAGCCCACTGACGCACCCACTCGCCACGACAACAGCTTCCGAGCGTAGCGAGACCGAGCACTAGAGTTCGCGGCCGGCTCGCGTCCGAGGGGCAAATACGATGCGACGAAGGAGCAAGTATTTGCCCCTCGGACGCGAGCCAAAGGGGGCCGCGAACACGCCGCGCCAGCGGCCAATAAACACAGCAAACCTCACTGGACTACCCAAACCCCGAGTCCCCCGCAACCCCACCCACGCGCCCCGCCACAACACAGTCTCGCAGCAAGATCCAGCCCCCTCAGCTACCGAACACAGGCACCCAACCAGCTACAGAAACAGTCGATGCCGCACCCGCCCCCATACGCACCCACTCGCCACAACCACAGGTTCCGAGCGAAGCGAGACCGAGCACTAAAGTTCGCGGCCGGCTCACGTCCGAGGGGCAAATACGACGCGACGCAGGAGCAAGTATTTGCCCCTCGGACGTGAGCCAAAGGGGGCCGCGAACACGCCGCACCAGCGGCCAAAAACACAGCACATGCACAATGGATCACGTGACCTCAACCCCGACCGTCCTTGTTGTCGACGACGATGAGGATGTGCTCGCCTCGGTCGAGCGCGGGCTGCGGCTGTCCGGGTTCCGGGTGCTGGTCGCCAGGGACGGCGCGGCGGCGTTGCGCAGCGTGACCGAGGAGTCTCCTGACGCGATCGTGCTGGACATGAACATGCCGGTGCTCGACGGTGCCGGGGTGGTGACCGCGTTGCGTGCGCTCGGCAATGAGGTGCCTATTTGTGTGCTGAGCGCGCGGGCGTCGGTCGACGATCGCATTTCGGGCCTGGAATCCGGGGCCGACGACTATCTGGTGAAGCCATTCGTGCTCGCCGAGTTGGTGGCGCGGATCCGGGCGCTGCTGCGCAGGCGCGCGGATGCCCCGGTGGCGATCACCCCGGGCGCGATAACGGTAGGGCCGCTCGAGGTCGACGTCGCGGGGTATCGCGCACTTCTGCACGGTCGCGAAATCGAGCTCACCAAGCGGGAATTCGAGTTGTTGTCCACGCTGGCGAGGAACGCGGGGGTGGTGCTCAGCCGTGAACGACTGCTGGAACTGGTGTGGGGCTACGATTTCGCGGCCGACACCAATGTGGTCGATGTGTTCGTCGGCTATCTGCGGCGCAAGCTCGAGGTAGCCGACACACCACGGCTGCTGCACACAATCCGCGGCGTCGGATTCGTGCTGCGGGCGTCCAAATGAACCGGCTGTGCGGGTGAATTCGAGTTCAGCGGTTCCGAAAGCGCCGGGCCCGGTCTCCGCGCTCGGCGCCGACGCCGGTACCGACGTGCGGCCGAAAGTCCGTCGGCGCCGGTCATTTTCACTGCGCACCAGAGTGGCCGCCGCGGCGGCGGCCGGCGCGATCATCATTGTGACCATCTTGAGCGCGATCGCCGTGCGCGCGATCGAGCGCAACAACGTGACACAGATCGATCAGCAGCTCACCATTGTTTCGCGGATCGTGCTGCTACAGCCGGAGCTCGCCGCCGGGTTCGTCACACTGTCGGGGTTGAACAACAATTTGGCGGTCACCGTCCGCGATGACGGCAAGGTCGCAGCCAGTGGCCCGACCCAATTGCCCGATCTACCAACAGGTTCTCGCACGATGACCGTAGCGGGTACCCGCTATCGGATACTCACCACAACCGAGAACCAGCCGCCCGGCCGCACCGTTTCACTCGGCATTCCCGCCGCGGAGGCGGCCCGAGCGACCGCTGAGCAACAACGCTGGGTATTGGCGGGGGCCCTGCTCGCCATCGCCGCCGCGGCGGCTCTGGGCTGGTTGCTCGCCGGACGCGCGGTGCGCCCGATCACCGACCTCACCCACCAGGTCGCGGCGCGCAGCGGGCGTCCCGCGCCGGACAATCCCGCACCGGTGGACGGATCGGGCGTCTTGGAGGCCGAGAGGCTCGCCGACGCGGTGAATACCATGCTGGATCGGGTGGATCAGGCGCAGGGTGAGACCGCGGCGGCGTTGGAGACCGCACGCGACTTCGCCGCCGTCTCCGCCCATGAATTGCGTACCCCGCTTACCGCGATGCGTACCGATCTCGAGGTGTTGCGGACCCTCGATCTGGTCGAGGCGCAACGCTCCGAAATCCTCGCCGACCTGGCCCGCAGCCAGGGCCGGGTGGAAACCACCCTTGCCGCGCTGGAGCGCCTGGCCACCGGTGATCTCACCAACGAACGCGATCACGTCGCCACCGATGTCGGTGATCTGTGCGATCAGGCCGCCCACGACGCCATGCGGCACTTCCCCGGACTGACCGTGCGCATCGACACCGACGCCGAACTGGTGACCCGCGGCCTACCCGCCGGCCTTCGTCTCGCCGTCGACAACGCGTTGAAGAACTCCGTCACACATGGCGGCGCCACCGACGCCCTGGTGTCCGCGCACCGGGCGACCGACGGGCACATCGTGATCTCTATCGACGACAACGGTCACGGCATTCCGCTCGACGAACGCGCCGCGGTCTTCGACCGTTTCTTCCGTGGCAGCCAGGCCAGCAAGGGCGGCTCGGGGCTCGGCTTGGCATTGGTTGCCCAACAAGCCCAATTACATGGCGGGCGCGCCTATTTCGATGACGGCACGCTCGGTGGCGTTCGCCTGGTGCTGCGCCTGCCCGACCGCACCGCACTATGACCGCGTCCCTTACCGAACTCTCATAGAAACGCTACTCGTCGCACCATTTCGGCCTCATAAGCTTCGGTGATGTGATCGGAAAACGCGCCCGCTGGGCACTTCTCGTTGTCGGGATCGTCGCCGCGGGAGCGCTCGGCGGCAGCCTGACGGCCTGCGCACGAACCACGAGCGCGCCGACCGGTATCGCCCTGGTCAACACCGACACCGGCCCGACCGGCGCACGTGTCGTACAGGCGTTGGAACACGAGGGCGGCTACGAGTGGACGACGGCTGAGCCCGGTGCGGCAGACCTCGATGAGTATGCCGCGGTGATCACCCTGCCCAGCGATCTCACCGCCGCCATCGGCACGCTGGCCGGCGATCAGCCGCAGCGGGCCAAAGTCACCGTCGCCACCCACAGGGACGCCGATACCGAGTTGGTGAACGCGGCCGTGAACGAGGTAACCCACCGCATCGGCGCCACCGGTGTCGATGCCGCGCTCTCGGCTGTCGCGCAGGCGCGCACCCAGCTTTCGACCGTGCGATTGACCACCCAGTTACTCAATGCCGGAGTGAACGCGGCAGCCTCCGGTGCTGAGCAGTTCGGTTCGGGCGCCGACGAGCTACTCGGATTCCTCGACTACGCCAAAGCGGGGTCCGCGCAACTGACTTCGGCGATCGCCCTACTGAACTCGACGGTCGACGGCGCCGCCGCCCAGGCGGATCAGCTCGCCTCCGCCCTGGATTCGGCCGGAATAACCATCGCCCAGGTCGAGCAGACCGCCAACTCGGTGAACGGCGGCCTGGACCAGATCCTTCCGCTACTACGCGCGCTGCCCTTCGCCGGCGACCCGCAGGTAGTCGATATCATCGGGAAACTCGAAGCCCTGCGCGGTGTTTCGGGCCAGGCCGGGGCCCAGCTCACCGGTCTCAGCGAGCTGACCGGCAGCGCGGTCGATCCCGATACCGACCTTGGCACGCTGTTGCGTACCGTGGTCGACCGATTGAAAAGCGCCAGCGCACAATTGAACGAGGGCGCGAAACTCGCCGAGGGCCTGCCGAAACTCGCTGACGAGGGCGGTGCCCAATTGGTCAGTGCCATAACCCAAATGAACGCGGGTGTCACCAGCCTGCAGCAGATCGTCACCAACCTCGGCACCCAAACCGACAAGGCCATGGCCGCGCTCCCCCAGCGCAGCGGGGCCCAACAGGCCGCACTGGCCCTTGCCCTGACCGACCCGGTCGAGATCGTCCGGGAATGATCCAATGAGGTGGAGTACCTTGCCCACCTCACCGAGGGCGGCGCGTCACGCGAATTCAGCCGCGTACCACGCAGTACGGCCCGTGTTCCACCGAGGTGGAACACGGGCCGCAGCACGGGTTTTCGCGTATCAGCCCGCGTTCAGCAGGTCGATGACGAAGACCAGAGTCTTGCCGGAGAGCTTGTAACCGGCACCTTCCGGGCCGTAGGCCAGCTCCGGTGGGATGGTGAGCTGGCGGCGACCGCCGACCTTCATACCGGGGATACCGTCCTGCCAGCCCTGGATCAGGCCGCGCAGCGGGAAGGTGAGGGATTCGCCACGGCTCCAAGAGGAGTCGAACTCTTCACCGGATTCGAATTCGACGCCGACGTAGTGCACCTCGACATTGCCGCCGGGCACCGCTTCGGCGCCCTCGCCCTCGATGATGTCCTTGATCACCAGCTCGGTGGGCGCGGGGCCCGCCTGGAACTCGATCTCCGGCTTGGTCATTCGGCTATCCCCTTCGATAGGTAATGATAGAGCGGACGGAACTAGCGGTTGGTGATCTCGTGGTAGTCACGCGCGCCGTATCCGGTGTAAATCTGGCGCGGGCGTCCGATCTTCAGTGGCTCGCTGTGCATTTCACGCCAGTGCGCGATCCAGCCCGGCAGGCGGCCCATCGCGAACAGCACGGTGAACATGCGGGTCGGGAAGCCCATGGCCTTGTAGATGACGCCGGTGTAGAAATCGACGTTCGGGTACAGCTGACGCGAGATGAAGTACTCGTCGGTCAGCGCGGCCTCCTCGAGCGCCTTGGCGATATCGAACAGTTCGTCGTCGCCGCCGAGCTTGCTCAGGATCGAGTCGGCGTGCTGCTTGGCGATCGAGGCGCGCGGGTCATAGTTGCGGTAGACGCGGTGCCCGAAGCCCATGAGCTTCACGCCGTCTTCCTTGTTCTTGACCTTGCGGATGAATTCCTTGACATCGCCGCCGGCGGCCTTGATGTCATCGAGCATCTCGAGCACGGCCTGGTTGGCACCGCCGTGCAGCGGGCCCCACAGCGCGTTGATACCGCCGGAAACAGAGGTGAACAGGTTGGCGTCCGAGGACCCGACCAGACGCACTGTCGAGGTGGAGCAGTTCTGCTCGTGGTCGGCGTGCAGGATCAGCAGCATGTCCAGCGCGGCGGCGACCTCGGGGTCGACCTCGTATGGCTCGGCCGGGAAGCCGAAGGTCATCCGCAGGAAGTTCTCGACCAGGCTCAGCGAGTTGTCCGGGTAGAGGAAGGGCTGGCCGACCGACTTCTTGTATGAGTACGCCGCGATGGTCGGCAGCTTCGCGAGTAGTCGGATGGTGGACAGCTCGACCTGCTCGGGGTCGCGCGGGTCCAGCGAGTCCTGGTAGTACGCCGACAGCGCGTTCACCGCCGAGGACAGCACCGGCATCGGGTGCGCGTTGCGCGGGAAGCCATCGAAGAACCGCTTCAGGTCCTCGTGCAGCAGGGTGTGGCGGCGGATCCGGTCGGTGAAATCTTCCAGCTGCGCCTGCGTCGGCAGCTCGCCATAAATCAGCAGGTAGCTGACCTCGATGAAGTTCGAGGACCCGGCGAGCTGGTCGATCGGATAACCGCGGTAACGCAGGATTCCCGCTTCACCATCGATGTAGGTGATCGCCGACTTGGTCGGCGCGGTATTCGTGAAACCGGGGTCATAGGTGACATATCCTGTGCTCGCCAGCAATTTGCCGAGGTCGACGCCGTCATTGCCCTCTTTGGCTTCGGCGATCGTCATGGCGTATTCGCCACCGGGGTAGCTCAGCACCGGCTTGGCGTCGTTTATGTGGTCTTTTTCGGGCACGGAAGGATCCCTCTCAGGCTAGGACCGTCGGCATCGGGGTGCGGTCGGCACGGCGATGCGCTCAACTAGACGCTAGTCGCTGCTCGCACGGCCTGGGAACGAGGGTGCCGACCGGACGTACTCACAAACGTGTCTTCCACGGGTGAGGTTTCGCCCCACTTCGCCCTATTCCCTCACTCGCGCGTCGCGGCCACCGGTTCCGAATGTGTCCTGCTCACCCGGTAACGGACGAACGCGGGGAAGACCAGCGCCGCGATCACCACACCGATAACGACCAGCACACCACCGCCCGCCGCGGCGACCGCGGTACCCAAGCTCGCCGCGGCAAAACCGTGGGCAACATCACCGATACGCGGCCCACCGGCGACGATGACGATAAATACGCCCTGCAACCGGCCTCGCATCTCATCGGTGGCTACCGTCTGCAGCATCGTCACGCGGAGCGCGGCCGAGATCATGTCGACGGCACCGCCGAATGCGGAGCAGCCCAACGCAATCCACAGCCCGAACCCGAGACCGAGGTCGGCGAACCCGACGGCGAGACCGAACCCGACCATCGCCAGACCCCAGAGCACGATGCACACGACAACGGCCATGCCCTGGCGGCGGATGCGCGGTATCCAGCCGGAGAAAACACCGCCGAGCACCGCACCCGCCGACATGGACGCGAACAGCAGGCCGAGCGCGACGCCGCCGGTCGCCGGATCACCGAAGGTTTCCTGGGCAATCTGCGGGAACAAGGCGCGTGGCATGCCGAACACCATGGCGATTACATCCACCGCGAATGAGGCGAGCAGGATGCGCTGGGTCGCGAGATAGGCGAAACCGTCCAGGACAGTACGGAATCCGGCCTTACGCGCCGTGCCGGTCGGCGGTAGCGCGGGCAGCCGCCACACCGCCCATACCGTGGCCAGCAACGCGACGGCGTCGATGAGATACAGCGTGGACAGCCCGAGCACCGGAATCAACGCACCGGCCAGCACCGGTCCGGCGATGGCACCTGCCTGCTGGACGGTCATGCTCAGTGAATTGGCCGCCGCGAGTTGTTCGGCGGGCAAGAGCCGGGGAATGGCCGCGCTGCGGGTCGGCTGGTTGACCGCGAAGAACGCCTGCTGCAACGCGAACAGGCCGAGCACAACCCAGACATTGCCCAGCCCGCCCGCGGCCTGCCCCCAGAAAGCGAGCGCGGTTACTCCGGTCCCCGCACTTGTGATGAGCAGCAGTTTGCGCCGGTCCATCACGTCGGCGAGCGCACCGCCCCACAACCCGAAAACGATCAGCGGCACCAGCCCGAACAGGCCGGCCAAACCGACGTACCCGGAGCTTCCAGTGATCTGGTAGATCTGCTGCGGCACCGCCACCACCGACAGCTGCGATCCGATGACGGTGACAACATTGGAAGACCACAGTCGCCGGTAGTCCGGATATCGCAGCGGGGTGATGTCGGCGAGCAGTTTCACCGGCGAGAGCGTAACGAGCCGAACCCGATGGCTCGACGCGATATTCGTCACTGCTCACGGTTGCAGGCGTTGCACCCGCGGTTCGGCGCCATCGATCAGTACGCGGATCCGGTTGTGCAGCCTGCTGCGCCTGCCCTGCCAGAACTCCACCTCGTCAGGCCGCAGCAGATACCCGCCCCAATGCGGTGGCACCGGGATCTCGTCGACCTCCGCGAATCGCGCGGTGGTCTCCGCCAGAACGCGATCGAGTTCAGCGCGTGAGCCGATCGGGCGAGATTGCCGCGAGGCCCACGCACCCAGCTGGGAGTCACGCGGTCGCGAGCGCCAATAGACAGCTGTCGTGTCGGCGGGCACGTGTTCGACCGCGCCGCGAACATGCACCTGCCTACCCAACGCGGGCCAGACGAAGGTGGCCGCCGCGAACGGATCCGCGGTCAGCTGGCTGCCCTTGGCCGAGTCGTAGTTGGTGTAGAAGGTCACGCCCTCGGGCGAAAGACCCTTACACAACACCGTTCTGGCCACCGGGCGCGGTCCGGCATCGGTGAGCGCGACGGTGGCGAGCACCATCGCATTGGGTTCGGCGATGCCGACCGCGGTGGCCTGCTCGATCCAGTGCCGCAGCAACGGCTCCCAACCGCCCGCCAACCAATTTTCGTCCAGATCGGCGTCTTCGCTACTGCCGTACGGGGTGCCGCCGTACTCCGCCCGCATCGCGGCGAGATCGGTCCCAGCCCGCAACGCCGCAGGATCCGCGGCCGTTCGAAGGACGGACGGATCCGCGCCTACCAGGTTTTCGGCCGTTTCCTGGCCGTCAGATGAATTGTCCAGGTCACGCATGGGCCAGACGTTACTCCGCGGTAGCAACGAGCTAGTGTTTTTGTGATCGGCATGTGCTGGGCCAATCGCATCCTTGTGCCCACAAACATGCGACCCGATGTGCAAGGAGAGTCACAACATGACTACCAGCCCCGCGGTTCCAGGTGGTCAGGCCACCGTACCCAGCGATTTCGTCAGCGGCCTCGAGGGCGTGGTGGCATTCACCACCGATATCGCCGAGCCGGACAAGGACGGTGGCGCGCTGCGCTACCGCGGAGTCGACATCGAAGACCTCGTCCTCGGCCGGGTGACCTTCGGGGACGTGTGGGCGCTGCTGGTCGATGGCCAGTTCGGTCACGGCCTGCCGCCCGCCGAGCCGTTCCCGCTGCCGGTGCACACCGGCGACGTGCGGGTCGACGTGCAGGCCGGCCTGGCCATGCTCGCCCCGATCTGGGGTTATGAGCCGCTGCTCGATATCGACGACGAAACCGCCCGCGACAACCTGGCTCGCGCCTCGGTCATGGCGCTGTCCTACGTCGCGCAGTCCGCGCGCGGCATCTATCAGCCCGCCGTACCGCAGCGCAAGATCGACGAGTGCACTACGGTCACCGAGCGATTCATGACCCGCTGGAAGGGCGACCCGGACCCGCGGCACACCGAGGCCATCGACGCCTACTGGGTGTCGGCCGCCGAGCACGGCATGAACGCGTCCACCTTCACCGCGCGTGTCATCGCCTCCACCGGCGCGGATGTCGCTGCCGCGCTATCCGGCGCGATCGGCGCCATGTCCGGCCCGCTGCACGGCGGTGCGCCCGCGCGCGTGCTGCCGATGATCGAGCAGGTCGAAAAGACCGGTAACGCGCGCGCTTTGGTCAAGGGCATCCTCGACCGCAAGGAAAAACTGATGGGCTTCGGGCACCGGGTGTACCGGGCCGAAGACCCCCGTGCCCGCGTACTGCGCGCCACCGCCAAGCGCCTCGACGCCCCGCGCTACGAGGTCGCCGCCGCACTCGAGCAGGCCGCCCTCGCCGAACTGCGTGAACGCCGCCCGGACCGTGCCATCGAGACCAATGTCGAATTCTGGGCCGCCGTCATCCTGGACTTCGCCGAGGTGCCCGCGCACATGATGCCCGCCATGTTCACCTGTGGCCGTACCGCAGGCTGGTGTGCTCACATCCTCGAGCAGAAGCAACTGGGCAAGCTCGTTCGCCCCGCCGCGATCTACACCGGCCCGGCTCCACGCCGTCCCGAAGAGGTCGCGGGCTGGAACAGCATCACCCACTCCTGACCACAACACGCGGCCACGCATCGCGACTACAGGTTTCGACCGAAGCGAGAGCTAGCATTCTTTGTTCGCAACCCTCTCGTCTAGTCCCAGGAGCCAACGCACACGGATCGTCTCGGGCCCGAGCAAGATAGGCACAGCTGCGCAGAGAGCGGGGTATGTGATGTCAGGTAGAGGGATGTCACGGCGGCGGATGTTCGGGATCGGCGCCGCCGCCGTCGCGGGTCTGAGCACCGGATGTACGACCGAGAACGGCAAGTCGCCGATCGCGCAATCGAATACGACCACGACGGTCGGCGCGACGGCCGCACCGGTGTCCGCGGTGCGACAGGCGCCGCCCGCCGTCATCCCAGCCGCGGTGGCGGCCCGGCATTCGGGTGTCGCGCCGCAGACGTGGGGCATGCAGATGCCCGGCATCATCAGTAGTTTCACGGCGACCGGCAAGCAGATGGCGTTGACCTTCGATGCGTGCGGCGGACCGAACAACAATGATATCGATGAGACGCTGTTGAATCTACTTATCTCCCAGCAGTTTCCGGCCACACTGTTTCTGAACAAGCGCTGGATCGACGCGAATCCCAGCCGGGCCGCGGAGCTGGCCGCGAACCCACTGTTCGAGCTCGCCAACCACGGCATGGCGCACCGGCCGTTGTCGGTGACGGGCCGATCCGCTTATAAGATCGCCGGTACCGGCTCGCCGCAGGAGGCAGTCGACGAGGTGTGGGCAAACCATGAGCGGCTGACCGCGCTGCTCGGCAAACCACCGCGCTTCTTTCGTGCGGGTACCGCCCACTATGACGATGTCGCGGTGTCGATCGTCAACGATCTCGGCGAGACCCCCGTCGGTTTCAGCATCAACGCCGATTACGGCGCCACCGCGAAGGCGGGCACGGTGGCGAATTCGATGAACGCCGCGCAGCCCGGCGCGATTTCGCTCGCGCATATGCACCGGCCGAAGTCCGCGACCGCCGCGGGCATGACGGCCGCGTTGCCCACACTTTGTTCGGCGGGCTTCACCTTTGTCCATCTCTGATCGGGTCGCGGGCCGGATACCGGCTAAACGCCAGCACCTTTAACGTCGAGTCCAGTAAGGTACCGATGCTGATGCTGTCCCGTGGTCAGCCATGCCCAGGTATCGGGCACAGCATGACGGCTAGACGGATTGCGGCTGTTCAAACGGGCCGATCCGAGCGGAAGGCGGTATGAGGGTGGCGCAGGGTAGTGTCGCGCGCACTCGGTGGCGGAACCTCGAGCAGTGGCGGGTGCGCTGGAAAGTCACTGCGGCAGTGGCGCTTCCACTCGCCGCAGCCATGCTGCTCGGTGGCCTGCGGTTGTCAGCCTCCTTCGGAAACTACTCCGACTTCAATGACGCGGCCGACCGCATCTCCGACATTCCAGCGATCACCGCACTCGAGTCGGCGGCGTCGACGGTGTCCTTCGGGCAGGTCTATGGTTCGGCCACTGACGAGGACCTGGTCGAATTGTCCGCCACCATCACCGAGGCCACGCTGCGCGCCGGGCGATCAGGAATCGACCCCGCCGTCGCCACCGCACTGCGTCAGATGACCGCGACCAGCGAGATCATTCGTGCCGGCGGCAAGGCGGCCGGCGATCCGCTCGAGGCGGTGGGATTGAACAACACGATCGTCAACGAGACGGTCAGCACCATCGAAAAACTGCTCGCGCCGACGGGGATCAGCCGCATTGTCACCGCGAGGACGCAACTGCTCGGTGTCTTCCTCGGCAAGGCCCAGGGGTTCAAGTGGCTGATGGCCGCGATGTCGGCGATGCAGAATCCGAAACTGGCCGACGAATTCGACACCGCACAGGGCTCGTACCTCGCCACAAATTCCGTGATCGAACGGGAATTGCCCTCGTCGAAAACCGAACTGGGCGTGATCCGGGCCAACAACGCGGTGCTGAAAGGCATGGTCGACCAGGCGATACAAACCGGGGACGTCGATTCGGTGCAGCTGCGGCGGCTGGTTATCGAATCACGCGATATGTTCACCGAGTTGGCGCACAGGGTTGTCGAGGGCATCCTCGCGGACGTCGATAGTGAGGTCGATGCCGCCCGATCGGCCTGGATCCAGTCCTCCATCGTTGTGCTCGCTACATTGGTCGCCGCGCTCGGTTTAGCCGTGCTGGTGGCGCGTTCGCTGTTGCGCCCGCTGCGCCGACTGCGGGCGGGAGCGGCGAAACTCGCCGATCGCGATCTGCCCGACGAGGTCGAGCGGATCAGTCGCGGCACGCATTTGGAGCAGATCGTGGTCACCTCGGTGCCGGTGCATACCGGCGAGGAGATCGGCGAGATCGCGGGCACGGTCGACCGGCTACACGCACAGGCGCTCAAACTTGCGGCGCAGCAACAACTATTGCGCGATCAGGTCAACGACATGTTCGTCACCATGGCCCGGCGCAGCCAGACCCTGGTCGACCGCCAGCTCAGCATGATCGACGCGCTCGAGTTCGAGGAGAAGGATCCCGAACGCCTCGACCAACTCTTCCGGCTCGATCACCTGGCCGCTCGCATGCGGCGAAACAGCGCCAATCTCCTGGTGCTCGCGGGCACGAAAGCTCGGCACGACCGGTCCGGGCCGGTCGAGGTACGCGACATTCTGCGCGCCGCGCTCTCCGAGGTCGAGGACTATCAGCGCGTGAAAGCCGGTGCGACACCGGATGGTTGGGTCATCGGTGCCGCCGCCACCGATATGGTGCATCTGATCGCCGAGTTGCTGGAGAACGCGCTGCGGGCTTCGCCGCCCGACACCGACGTCACCTTCGCCTACAGCCGGACCTCCGAGGGTGGGCTGCTGGTCGAGGTTATCGACAAAGGCATCGGCATCGGCCTCGACGAACTCGACGACATCAACCGCAGGCTGTCGACATCGGCGTCGGCGACCCTGGCGACGACCAGGCAGATGGGCATCTTCGTGGTCGGCAGGCTCGCCGAGCGCCACGGCATCACGGTTCGTTTGCGCCGCACCCAGGATCGCGCGTCGAATCCCGGCATCACCGCAAGCCTGCACATCCCCGCCACACTGATCGCGGTTGCGTCCCAGGACCTCGGCACCCCCGGCGATGGTCAGCCGGTCATTCCCGTGCACCGCGACGCCATATATTCGGCGACCGGAGCGGACCCGGTCACCCCTAAGTCGTTGCAGCCCAAGCCGATCAGGCCACGTGCCATCGTCGCCGCGCCGACGGCACGGCAAGCACTCGCCGCCGGCGCGGTCGCCAACGAACCGAGGCCCGAGCCCGAGCCCGGGCCCGAGCCGAAGCCGCCCGCGGCCGAGATCACCAGCTACGGTCTCCCGAAACGAGTGCCGGGCGCCAACCGCAGAGGTCGCCGCAAGCCCGGCGGCGGACTCGATGCGACCACAACCAGTTCGACGCCATTGAAATCGGCGGCATCCGCAAGCCCGTCGACCTCGCCAAGCCTGACAGGCCACGGGATGTCGGCGGACGCGCCAACTGCCAAAATACCGCTGAACACGCCAGGCGCCGCAGCACCGGCCAGCCCAGCGGACGCCCCAGCCGCAGCAACACCGGCCAGCCCAGCGAATCCCGAAGCCGCGGCAACAACCGCGCCCTCGGGAACTGTCGCGACACCGGTGAACCCGACAGCCGAAGCGACACCAGCGAACCCGCCGAACCCGGTAGACCACGAAACATCCACGGGCCCAACAACTTCTACAACGTCATCGAACCCGGCAGGCGCCGCAACCTCAGCAATCCGGGCGGGCACCGCACCATCAGCAAACCCGACGACCGGTGCGGCGTCGACAGTCGACTCCAGTGCGACAACCCCGGTCACCCCAGCGTCGACTGTCGACCCCGCGACGTCGCGCACCGCGGCGAACCCGACAGCGGCCGGATCGTCAGCGACATCGGCTACTACCGCAACGCTCGCGAGCCCGGGAACTGCCGCAACATCGTCTGGCTCGGCCGCCGCACTACCATCAGGTTCGGCAACTACCGCCGGTGCTGGAACGTCGTCCACCGCTGAGAACTCAGCAACCGCCGCGACTGCACCAACCACCGAACCTGCCACACGGTCCGCAGCCCAACCCACGGCCACACCGAACCTCACCGCCGCGCAAGCACATCAACGACGAGCCACCAAGACAGCCTCGTTCTTCCGTCGCCCCCGAAAGCCATCCGCAGCCGCACCAACGGACGTCTCAACCACCGGTGAGCAAGCAGCACCCACGCCACCAGAATCCAATCCGTGCCCGGCACAACCTAATTCACCCACCCCACCGGACGCTCCCGTAGCGACCAACACCGGCACGAGCCCCGCATCCGCACCATCTGAATTCACCTCCCCGCCCACACCCCCCGTAGAACCGGCATCGTCCGCCGCGCCACCCGAATCACGGCCGGCGGGCCCCACCTCGCCCGCACAACCACTCCCCTCACCACCACACGCCGCACACGTACTATCCGAATTCGGCTCGCCAACAATGCAACCCGAGCCGCGACCAGCGAGCCCCACCACCCCGACCCCGGCAACACAATCTGCACTCGCAACAAAACTGCCCGAATTCACCACGCGGACAGGTGAATCCGAATCACAGCCTGGAAAATCGGCCGATCAGCCCCCACAAACGGCGGCCGGGGGCGTACAGACCAATACTCGGTCGACGCGGTCCGCGTCGACCGGGGACGAGAGCGCGACAACCCCGATCTTCGCGGGAATGATTTCGGCCTGGCTCACAGACCCGGTGACCAGCCAGGAGGAGGCTTCGGTGAGTTGGAATTCGGCAGCGGACGAGGGGTGGTCGGCGGCGCGGCGAGCGGCGGATCAGCCGGTAACCGAGCGCACCAAATCCGGATTGCCGCAGCGCGAACCCGGGAACCTGCTGGTCCCGGGCGGCGCCGAGACGGGCACCGAGCACTCGAACCAAGCCCGACCCGACCCCGAGTCGATCCGAGCCGGACTCAACAGATATGACCGTGGTGTACGTGACGGCCGAGCAACTCGAACGTCGAAACCCTTTGCAGCCGAGGACATCCGATGACCACAGTAGAATCCGTAGACCACTCCTCCGGCACCCGCGCCGTTTCCGCGAAGATCGTGATCGCCGGTGAATTCGGCGTCGGCAAGACAACCCTGGTCGGCGCTGTATCCGATATCGTGCCACTACGCACCGAAGCCGTGATCACCGATCTCAGTTCCGAGGTGGACGACACCTCGCCGGTTCCGGACAAGCAGACCACCACCGTGGCAATGGATTTCGGCCGCATCAGCCTGGCCGACGATCTAGTCCTCTATCTGTTCGGAACCCCGGGCCAGCACCGATTCTGGTTCATGTGGGATGACCTCAGCCTCGGCGCCATCGGTGCGATCGTGCTGGTCGATGCCCGCCGGGTGGACGAGAGTTTCTCCGCGGTCGACTATTTCGAGGAGCTCGGCCTACCGTTCCTTGTCGCGGTGAACGAATTCGACGGCGCACCCCGTTTCCCCGAGGAGGCCATCCGGGATGCCCTGTCAGTGCCCGACGATGTCCCGGTCATGATGATCGACGCACGCAACCGCGAGTCGGCGAAGGACGCACTGATCGCGGTTACCCGGTACGCGCTGAGCCGCGTCTCCCCGAAGTGAGAGGCGGGCCCGCCTAGCGCTCGCTGAGGGACGCCGACCAATCGACCGCTACCGATTCACCACGATCGACGGTGAAGAAGGCGGCCTCGAGATGCTGGCCGAGATCGACCAGGCCGATGGCGGTCAACGGCACCGACTGCACCAGGCGCACCCGCCATGGCTTGGGCTCGTCCCATGCGTGCAGCTCCAGATCCAGGCGCAGCACCGGGTCGTCGCGGCCGCTGTAGTCCGCGGCCACCGGGGCGGCGGCGAGCACGGTCGCGTCGGCGCGGCGACCGTCGGACAGGATCTTCGAAATACTGGCCCGGCCCGCTTCGGCGGCGTCGGGCACGTACAGCACCAGCCGGTCACGATCACCCGGATCCACGCGACAGCAGACGACATCACCCGGCTGCATCCATTCCAGGTCGTCAGCACCTACACGCTGACGCACCCTGGTCTCGTAGGGCAGCACCCCATCGGCCTGCACCCGGACCCAGAAGACGTGCCCTGGGGCGTTCGCGCCCGGCTCGTACTCGGCGGCCGAGGTGACCATCGACGGCCTCGCGAACGTCGCCGCCGAACTCTGCCGGACGCCAAGGATGGTCGCCGACCCGGCGGTTCCCCGGATCAGCAACTCCCGTCGCGCCGTGTCCGACATCGTGGCCGGGCGCAGTCCGAAGTTCCGTGCCCGCCGCCCGCGCAGCCGCCACCCGGAGTTAGCCGACGCCATACTCATGAGCGTCAACCTTAGCTGGAGTGTGGTAGGCGACACAGCAATACCACCGACTACCCTATTGCGCATGACCACTGCGTTCCCGACGATTCCCGACGATCTCAAGCCCGCCGACGGACGATTCGGTTGCGGCCCCTCCAAGGTGCGACCGGAACAGCTGCGGTCCCTCGTCGAGGTCGGCGCCTCGGTATTCGGAACCAGTCACCGGCAGAAGCCGGTAAAAGACGTAGTCGCGCGCGTGCGCGGTGGTCTGCGTGAATTGTTCGCGCTGCCCGACGGATACGAGGTCGTACTCGGCAATGGCGGTACCACCGCGTTCTGGGACGCCGCCGCGTTCGGGCTGATTCGCGAGCGCTCGCTGCATCTGACCAACGGTGAGTTCAGCTCGAAGTTCGCCGCGGTCGCCAAGGGCAATCCGTTCATCGGTGATCCGATTGTGGTCTCGGCCGAGCCGGGCAGCGCGCCGGAACCGGTGGCGGATCCTTCGGTCGACCTGATCGGCTGGGCGCACAACGAAACTTCCACCGGTGTCGCCATTCCGGTGCAGCGCCCGGCCGGTTCGGAGAACGCGCTGATCGCCATCGACGCGACCTCCGGCGCGGGTGGCCTGCCGGTGAACATCACCGATTCCGACGTCTACTACTTCGCCCCGCAGAAGTGCTTCGCCTCCGACGGTGGCCTGTGGGTCGCGCTGATGAGCCCGGCCGCGCTCGCGCGGGTCGAGGAGATCAAGGCGTCAGGTCGCTGGGCTCCCGATTTCCTTTCGCTGCCGATCGCGATCGACAACAGCACCAAGGACCAGACCTACAACACCCCCGCGCTGGGGACCCTGCTGCTTTTCGCCGATCAGATCGAGTGGATCAACGGCAACGGCGGCCTCGACTGGGCCGTCAAGCGCACGCTGGATTCGTCGTCGCGGTTGTACTCGTGGGCCGAGTCGAGCGAATTCGCCACCCCGTACGTCGCGGACCCCGCGCACCGTTCCCAGGTGGTCGGCACCATCGACTTCGCGGATTCGGTCGACGCGGCCGCCGTCGCGAAGACGCTGCGCGCCAACGGGATCGTCGACACCGAACCCTACCGCAAGCTGGGTCGCAACCAGCTGCGCGTCGGCATGTTCCCGGCAATCGACCCCGAAGATGTCACCCAGCTGACCCGAAGCATCGACTACGTCGTCGCGCAGCTGGGCTGATTGTCCGCAGGCAACCAGCACGCGCCGAGCGCGAATGATGGTTGCCTGCGCGACTACACCGCGAGCCGCAAACACTCAGCATCCACGGGTGTCGAAAACGAACACAGCAGATTAGCGGGGGGCAGGGGATTGCTCCCAGATTTCCGCCCCGCGTGTCTTGCGGCGAGATCATCAAGAGTGCACTACTGTTTCGAAAAGTGGGCGGTGTCGCGAGCCGACGCGATAAGGAGGTAACGGTGCGTGAACTTCGAGTGATCGGGGTGACGCCCGACTCCACGCACATCGTGTGTATCGACGCCGAGACCGGCAACAAATACCGGCTGCCTGCCGACGACAAGCTTCGAGCCGCAGCACGCGGAGACCTTGCCCGATTCGGCCAGATTGAGATCGAAATGGAAGCAACTATGCGTCCTCGCGATATTCAAGCTCGTATCCGTGCCGGTGCCTCCGTCGAACAGGTCACTGAAGAGTCCGGGATGCCGGCCAGCCGGGTCGACCGGTTCGCCTATCCGGTTCTATTGGAGCGCGCACGCGCTGCCGAGCTCGCACAGAAGGCGCACCCGGTTCGCGGCGACGGTCCCGCTGTGGAAACCCTCATCGATATCGTCACCGCCGCGTTCACCGAACGTGGGCACAATATCGAGGGCGCCGAATGGGATGCCTGGAAAGACGAGAAGGGCTTCTGGGTCGCGCAATTGCAGTGGCAGAACGGCCGTTCCGATATCACCGCGCATTGGCGCTACCAGCCCGACGCGCACGGCGGTTCGGTGGCGCCTTTGGACGCCCCGGCCTCTGATCTGATCGATCCCGACTTCGGTCGCGCGCTACGCGGTTTGGCCACAATCCTTCCCGCGCCGCAAGCCGAGATCGAGGCTCCAGCCGCCCTCGAACCGCCGGTGGAGACACGCCCGGCAGAGACTCGTCCCGCCGAGACCCGTCCGGCCCGCGAAGCCGTGGCACCGGCCGCGCGTACGGCGTCTCGGCAGCCGACGTTGGACGAGTACTACGAGCAGCGTTCCGTCGTCGCGGGTGGCGGTGCCGCCGCGATTCCGGCCGCCGCGAGCAGCGCCGCCATCCCGGCGGCGAGCACCAACACAGTTCCAGCGGCCGGTGGCAACGCCACCTCGGCTTCGGCGGGTTCGAATGCGACTCCTGCCGCCGCGGGAGCTGCGGCGACCGATGCGGGTGCCGCACCCGCTGGACCGAAGACCCCTAGCGCCCCCCAGACGCCCGCGGCCGAAGAGACGGGCAAGCCGGGCAACAACGGCAAGACCGTTCCCGCGAAGCCGAACCGCACCAAGCGCGGTAAGGCACCGATGCCGTCCTGGGAGGACGTGCTGCTCGGTGTCCGTAGCTCCGGCCACTAGAAGCGCGTTCGCGCCGACCCAGGTCTTTCGGCCAGAGCCAGGTGTGATGTCGGCGGTTGGTGAGTGAGTTGGCCGGTTCCGGGTGAGTTATCCATGTGCCAGCGAAATCAGTTGGTATTTCTGGTGTTCTAACGTATGAATTCCCGATTTCTCGACAGATTCGCGCAACGCAGTGGCGGCACCGGCGGCCGCTCGAGAAGCGGACCTCGGCTTCCAGCACGCACGTTTGCTGAGGAATCTTCGGGGTAGCTGAGTAGGCGCTGCTGGGCGAATTTCTTGGGCTGCTGGCGTGTTCGCGGGCGAAGCCACATCTTTCGGACAAAGTGCGAGTAGATTTTTCGTGTGTCAGCTACTGCAAATGCTGACGACGGGCTTCCTCGGTAAGGCTATGTTTTCAAATTCACCGAGAGTTGCTCGAAGTTCGCGGAGCTGTTTCGTGCAACCATCGGGAGGTGCGGGAAATGCTATCCAAGGCTTCGTCCCTCTGGTACGTCGACGCGGTCGACCCGTTGGCGGTACTCCGCCAGAATCACGATCCCGACCCCGACGCCGCACTCGCCCTGGCAAAGCAGTTGCATGCCGACCGCGACGTCCGGCCGATCATGGTCGGCACGCTGGGTGGTTGCGCGGGCCCGGATGCAGACGAGGTGTACATCGGCTGCTATCCCGGTGTCACCGTGGTGTGCTCGACGCAGGCGGCTCTACTGCGCCCGACAGCATTACCCGAACTGCTTGTCCGCCCGCTGGCATCGGAGCACACCTATCTCGTGTCGTTCGACACCGTACACGGCTGGGGTGCGTTCGCCCATTGGGAGCGTGGCGAATTCCGACGGGCGTTCAGCTCGACGCGGGTGAACATCCTCGAAGACGAGGGCCTGCCGCTGGTCTGGGAGCGGCCGTACTGGGCGGGCGATCATCCGGTGCGGTGGCTTCCCGGTGACCTGCCTGACCCGCAGACACTGCCGTTCGATCCCCCCGATTTCGCGGACGCCGCCAACAATGAATGGCTCGGATTCCACTACCGCCCACCGGCCGCCGACGGCGCTTTACTGCCCGGCGATGTCTCCGTGTGCGGGTTCACGCTGTATCCGAAGGGGCAGGCGCCCGAAACCACCGTCACCATCCCTGACGGGATGACACCCGGCGACCCGGGACACCGGCGCGGCCTGTTCAGTTGGCTGCGGGGCCGCGACCGCGTGTCCTAACTCGCCAACCCGCCGATCACCAGCGCCACCCAGCCCAGCAGCACACCCACTCCGCCGCCCGCGATTATCCAGCGGGTCACCAGGGCGTTGCGCCAGCGCCAGGCCGTCGGCGCAACGCCGATGGCCGCGATGAGGTTCACCACCACGGCGAGCAACGGATGCACCTGTGCGAGCGCGTCTCCGAACGAGTACACGGCAACGGCGGTCAACACCGCCACCATGCCGGCGACGGTCAGGCCCGCCGCCCACGGCGTCGGGTCGTGGTAGGGCTGATAGGGCCGGTACGCCCCGTTCGGCAAGTAGCTGCTCACGACATCCTCACCCGTTCATAGAAGGCCATTGCCGCCGCTGTCGCCACATTCAGCGAGTCGGTGCCCGGTGACATCGGAATTCTGGCCCGAATGTCGGTGGCGCGCATGGCTTCCTCGGTCAATCCCGGGCCCTCCGCACCGAGCAACAAGGCCACCCGCTCCCCCGTCATCGCCGTGGCCAGATTCGCCGCCGCCGGGTCCGGAGTGAGGGCAATTATCTGAAACCCGTTTTCCCGCAATATATCCAGGTCTCCGGGCCACTTCGGCAACTGCGCGAACGGCACCCGGAGCACATGCCCCATCGACACCCGCACCGCTCGCCGATACAGCGGATCGGCGCATCGATCCCCGAATAGGATCGCCTCGGCACCGAGGCCGGCCGCGTTGCGGAACATCGATCCGAGGTTCTCGTGATCGTTCACGCCCTCCAGCACCGCGACGGTGCGCGCGCCGGTCAGCACCTGCGCCACCGACAGTTCGACGGGTCGTTTCGCCACCGCGAGCACACCACGGTTCAGATGGAACCCGACAACCTCCGCCATGATCTCGGCGGTCGCGCGGAAGTACGGCACATCGACCTCAGCGAGGTCATCGGCCAGTTCCGTGCGACGCTTCTCGACCCCGAGCAGCGCGCTCGGGGTGAACCGCGAATCCAGCATCCGCTGGACGACCACGACGCCTTCCGCGATCACCAGCCCTTTCCGTCCTGGCAGGTCGGGCCTGCGATCGGCGGACTTCAGATCGCGGAAGTCATCGACCCGCGGGTCAGCGGGGTCATCGATGTCGATCACTTCGGCCACGGCTACATCCTGCCGCGCAACGTTCGCAGCGCCGCAACCGGATCTACCACCCCACGGATCGACTCGATGCCGTCGCGTCGACAGAGTCGGCCGGGCTGGACCGAACGGACCGCACGACATCGCCGGTCCGGTCGCTCGGCGCGAAATCCGGTGCGCGCGATCGTGACGCGTGCGAAGGTCGAGCGATGACACTGATACCCGGCATCACCATTCGGTCGGCCACCGAAGATGACGCGGCGGCCATCGAGTTGCTCGGCGATACCGCCTTCGGCATGCATACCGGCCCGGAGCACGGGGACATGATTCGGCACGTGTTTCCGACGGCCGAGGCGATCGTCGCGGTCGACAACGGCAGCATCATCGGACATATCCGGTCCACGACGATGACGCTGACGGTGCCCGATGAACGGACCGTCGAGGTCTGCGGGATCGCCGGGGTAAGCGTGGCGCCGACGCACCGCAGGCGCGGGATTCTGCGGGCCATGTACACCGAACAGCATCGGCGCACCGAGGCGGCCGGGCTGCCGCTGACCATCTTCACCGTCAGCCAGGGCGCCATCTATGGGCGGTTCGGGTACGGGCCGACAATCCGGGAGAACGCGGTGACGATCGATCGGCGGTTCGGCGAGTTCCTGCCGTCCACGCCCGATCCGGGTGGTGGCACACTGCGCACGGTGACCGACGCGGCCGATTCGGTGCGGGCGATCTACGACCGGTGGCGCAGGCTGGTTCCCGGAGCACAGGAACGTCCAAACGCTCGCTGGGACATGATGTTCGCCGATCCAGTGCCCTTTCGTGGCGGCGGCACCAACCTGTTCGCGTTCGTGCACCCGGACGGATATGCGTTGTATCGCTATCACCATCGCGAATACGGCAAGACCGCCGTCGTGGCGGAGATGCGGACAGTGACCGCCGATGCGCACGCCGCGCTGTGGCGGGCGCTGTTCGGACTCGAACTGTGCACCCATATCGAGGCGGTGCTCACCGACAACGATCCGCTCCCCTATCTGCTCACCGATCTGCGGCTGGTTCGCACAACGTCACGCCACGACGGATTGTGGTTGCGGCTCATGGACGTACCGGCCGCGCTCAATGCCCGCTCGTATCGACGCGACCTGGATGTCGTTTTCGCCGTCACCGATCCGTTCCGTGACGCCAGCGGTACTTTCGCGCTGCGGGTGCGCGACGGTATCGCGGACTGCACACCGACCGACCGCACCGCCGATATCGAACTCGGTATCGACGTACTCGGCAGTATGTACCTCGGCGCCTACCCGGCGCGGGTGTTCGCGGCGGCAAATCGACTGCGGGCCAAGGATTCCGGGCAGCTGCGCGCGATCGACGAGGCGTTCGGCGCCGAGCGCGACGCGGAACTCGGCTGGTTCTTCTGACACGTCATCGTCTAGACCCGTAGACAGCGGTATTCTCAGGGTCGCCCCGGAGCGCGAGTAGTTCCCCAGGGTGATGCCCGAAATGCCGGTCCGCTGGCATGCTTGACACTATGAAGCCAATTCAGCTCGTTCTCAATATCCTGTGGCTCGTCTTGTGCGGGTTCTGGATGGCGCTGGGCTACATACTGGCGGGAATCATCTGCTGCGTCCTCATCATCACCATCCCGTTCGGGATCGCGTCGTTCCGGATCGCCGCCTACGTGCTGTGGCCGTTCGGCCGGACGACCGTGGAGAAACCCTCCGCCGGCGCCGGGTCACTGCTCGGCAACATCATCTGGTTCATTGTCGCGGGCTGGTGGCTCGCGATTGGGCACCTGCTGACCAGCATCCCGTTGTTCATTTCGATCCTCGGGATCCCATTCGGCTGGGCCAACCTGAAGATGATCCCACTGTCACTGTTCCCATTAGGCCGCGAAATCGTCGACAGCGATCAACCGTTCGGCGCCCGATCAACCTAACGCGATACAGAAAACAGTCAGCGCCGCACCGCCCACCCAACGTACCCACTCACCACAACACCAGGTTTCGAGCGCACCGAAACCCAGCCACCAACGCACGGCCATCACCTAACGGGTACAGAAACTGTCAGGTGCCGCACAAGCCCACCTGCGTGCCCACTCGCCACGACAACAGCTTCCGCGCGAAGCGAGACCGAGCCCTAAAGTTCGCGGCGCGCCAGCGGCCAAAAACACAGCAAACCTAACTGGACTACCCAAACCCCGGTCCCTCGCAACTCCACCCACGCGCCTCAGCCACGACACAGTTTCGCAGCAAGATCCAGTCCTCGCAGCTACCGAGCACAGGTGCCCAACGGGGTACAGAATCGGTCGGTGCCGCACGAGCCCACTTGCGTGCCCACTCGCCACGACAACAGTTTTCGAGCGTAGCGAGATCGAGCACTAGAGTTCGCGGCCGGCTCGCGTCCGAGGGGCAAATGCGATTTTGCGACGAAGTCGCGAGCATTTGCCCCTCGGACGCGAGCCTTAGGGGCCGCGAACACGCCGCGCCAGCGGCCAATAAACACAGCAAACCTCACTGGGCTACCCAAACCCCGAGTCCCCCCGCAACCCACCTACGACACAGTCTCGCAGCAAGATCGAGCCCTCTCAGCTACCAAAGCACAGGCACCCGAACTAGCTACAGAAACAGTCGGTGCCGCACCAACCCACCTGCGTGCCCACTCGCCACGACAACAGCTTCCGAGCGCAGCGAGACCGAGCACTAAAGTTCGCGGCCGGCTCGCGTCCGAGGGGCAAATACGACGCGACGAAGGAGCAAGTATTTGCCCCTCGGACGCGAGCCAGAGGGGCCGCGAACACGCGGCGCCGCAGGCGCCGCCAAACAACACAGCCCCACCTACTCGGCAACCAATTGCTTCATGATGACGACCGCCTTGGTGAGGACGGCGATCTCGTCCTCACCGAGCGAGGACAGTCGTTCGGTCATCCACGCCTCACGCGCGTTCGTCTCGTCCTCGATCAAGGCCCGACCGGCATCGGCCAGCGAGACAATGATCTGACGGCCATCGGTCGGGTGCGGTTTGCGCACTACCAGTCGCAGATCCGACAGCGATGCGATCACCCGTGTCATCGAAGGTGGCTGCACCCGTTCCTTGGCCGCGAGCGCGCCCGGCGTCATCGCGCCCTCGCGGCGCAGGGTGGCCAGCACTGACAGCTGGGTCAGCGATATTTGAGCGTCGGCGCGTCTGCCCCGCAGATGTCTCGTCAGGCGGACCACCGCGAGCGACAGCTCACCAGCTAGAGCTCGTATATCCGATGGCGTCGTCACAAAGCAGAACGATACGTGACACGCGGGCGGGTGATCGACTGATCCCCGTCGCTACTGTGTGAGTGTGACCCAGAATGTTCCGCAGATACCACCGCGTTTCACCGATCCGCGGCCGGTTCTCGCGGTCGGCAGCATCCTCTGGCTGATCGCCACTATCGTGGTGTGGACCAGTGACCGCTGGGAATGGGCTCGGCCGGTATGTCTAATGGGCCTGGCGGTCGGCTTACTCGGGTACACCATCTTCGCCATTCAGCGGCGGGCGGCGCGGCGCGGCGACAAGGGCGCCCAAACCGGACTGTAGACATCGATCGGCCGCTCAGCCCACTTCGAATTCGGTGGTGGTACCGGTGAACGGGTGCAGGCGTCCGTCGGGGGTGAGGCTGTCGGCGAAGTGTTGCATTCGGTAGCTGCCGGTGGCCGCGTCGGCAGGGACATCCCAGGTGAAGCGGGCTACCGATTCGGCGGTACCCCGCTTGCTCCAGTAGAACCGCACCGCCCATTCGCCCTCGTTGGAGACGCGCACCCAGTCGCCGGAGTCACCGCGACGCTGCACTTCCAGGAAGGTGCCGTTGCGGCGCGGGTTGTGTTTCGGGTGCGCGGAGACGAACTCGGCGGCGACCTGGCTGCCGCGGGCGGCGGCCGTTGGCTGGAGCAGCACATCGCCGAAATTTCGGCCGGGCGGTGTGGCGTCGGGGCCGGGCGCGGGCTGGAAGTTCGGCTGTAGGTTGGATACGTCGCGCGGCGCGGGCCCGCGCGGTACTTGCCGACGAGCCGCGAAAGCCGTTGCCAGCCGGGTGAATTCCTGCTGGTAGGCGCACAGCGTGTAGCGGCCGAACAGTGTCGATGCGCCCTCGTACTGCTGGGAGTCGTATTCCTCCGGGGTGACGACATATTCGTGGTAAGCGTTCGCGTAGCCCTGCATGAGCACCTGCTCCAATGGCACCGCGAGTGCGGCAGCGACGGCGCGGCGGATCCGCAGGCCGGACACAATGGTGAATTCAGCACCGCCACAAGCCAAGTACAGCTCCCCGATCCGGACGATCTGGATCGGCACCACATTCGGCACCCACGGCACCGGCGGCAGCAACCCGAGGGGGGCCACAATCGCCTTGGGCGCCTGGGCATCCGCGAGCCAGGACGGCGCCGGCTGACGGGGGTCGCCGAGTGCGTCGATGAACGGGTTGCGCACACCCTCGGGGATTGGGATGCCGGGCAGGCCGGGCCCGTCCTCCGTGCTGCCCGCGATGAGCGCGACGCCAGCGGCGGCGGGCACGGTGTGACGCGGCTGCCCGTCCGGGGTGAAGCGGCCGTCCACGGCGGTGTCGGCGAGGTCGATGTAGCAGAGCATCGAGTCGACGGGGCCTTGCAGCGACTTCGCCTCGGCCAGCGCGGCTTTCGACGCGTCGTACTGCCGCTCGCCGATGATGCGGGTGTTCTCGAACTCGTCGTCGGTCGGCCCCGAGCCCGGTCGCAGGTTCAGGTTGGGGGACATATCACCGGCGTTGGTCTGCGCGAAGGCAGCGACGAAATCGGTGTCGCCGTCGAGGTAGCGGACGCCATGATCGGTGTGCTCGTAGGTGAACGACGCGTAGCCCTTGTTGTCCGCGCTGATCAAGCGGTTCTGGTTGGTCATCGAGGTGTTGTGGGTGGCGAACCAGGTGATTGTGCCGACCCGCCTGCCGCCCTTGACCACCGACAGCGCGGTGACTGCGGGATCGACGGCCTGCGGAAACTGCTGTTTGTCGGCATCGGGGTTGCGGTCGAAGGCAACTCGCGACCGGTTGACGCTGGCATTGTGTAGTTCGCCGCGACCGAGCGCGAGTGTGCCGGGGCCGAGGTCGGCGTGCGCGGCGGCGATGGCCTCCACGATGCCGTTGACCTCGGCGTCGTAGACCTGCTGCTGGAAACCGAGGATCGACAGGTTGTAGGCGTAGTCATTGCTGGAGCCGCCACAGGTGGCGTGCGAGTGCGTCGAGGTAAGCAGCACGTTCTGCTCGGTGTAGCGATCACCGAAGCGGCGCGCGAGTTCCTGCATGACACCACGATGGACGGACTGGAAGATCATGCCGTTCTCGGCTACGACGAACGCGATCCGGTGATCGCCACTTTCGATGATGAACGCGCGGGCGCGCGGGCGCAGGTGGATGCCCGCGGTCTGCTGGTCGAACTGCGAGTAGCCCATCATTCCGCATTCGGCGGCCGGTCCGGTGATGTCGGACAGTCCGATTCCGATCAGGTATTCGCCGGAATCCGGTGCGGCCGTGGCGGATGCGCCGAGCGTAGTCGTCGCGCCGGGCACCGTGGCCGCCGCCGCGGCGGTAGCCAGCGCGGCCGAGCCCACCGCCGTTCGAGCCAAAACCGTTCTGCGTGACACCGGCATATGTGTCTCCTTTCGATCCCGTTGTGCACTGAACCACACAACTGGACGATCGTCCAGTGGAGATTTTTTCGCTCGCGAATTGACTACACGCTTCATGAACGCTTAACTCGCAGACGTGTCCTCCCGATTGAGCGTCGAAGAACGACGGGCCCACCTTATCGAGGCCGCCATCGGCCTTGCCGAGAAAAAGGGCGTCGCGGGCGTGACCACGCGCGATGTCGCTCAGGCAGCCGGTGTTTCGCTTGGTGTGGTGCATTACTGTTTCGAAAACAAGGACGCACTGATGACCGAGCTGGTCAAGGCGCTATCGATGGAATTACGTGATTCTGTCGATGCCAATGAAACAGTATGGCAAGACGTCGGAAGTGGAAAAGAAGCACTTCAAAAATTAGTGCGTGCTGGACTGGAACTCATGTGGCTCAACATTGAAGCCACACCGCAGCGACAACTACTCACTTACGAAACCACGACTTACGCACTTCGCGAAGGCGAACAAACTCCCGCGAAAATTGCGATAGCGCGCGAACAGTACGCGTTCAACGACTCCACCGTCGTCGACATCCTCGATCACGCGCGCGATGCCACCGGAAGCAGCTGGACCGTCCCGGTGCGCGACCTGAGCCGCTTCACCCTCAATGTGATCGACGGGATCGTGCTGCGCTGGCTGGTCGACAACGACAGCGAGAGTGTTCGCGGTCAGCTGGATCTATTGAGCGAGATGGTCACCAACTACGCGGCGTGATCGGACCCGACTGGCGCGCACGGCGTTTCGCCTGCGGCGAATCGAGCACCCGCATGATGGTTCACGGCGCGAGTAGGGTGCGAGCGTTGAATCAGCTTCTCGCGCATCAGCGCCGATGTCCTCGGGTACCGCGAGCGCGGCGCTCGAATTCAGCCCTGCTGCTGCGGGATCCGAATATGGGTGGTGTCGGCGTCGCGCCACCACGGGACCGAAACCGTGGCTTCGACGCCGCCGCGCAAACGAACCAGCACGTCCTCCTCGTGAAGCACCAGATCACCATCGGGCACGGGCGGCGTAAATAGTTGGCGCAGTATGACTCCGAGCGGTTCAGCCGACCAGGTGGTGCGGCGGCCCGCGCTCAGGACCTCGGCGGTTACGGTTTCGGAGATCAGTGGCAGATCGAGCAGGGCCGCGAGCGCGGGGGCCGTGTCGATATCACCGAACACCAGACGATCCGGTGGCAGCGCCAGGCCGAACCACGGCCGGTCGAGTACGAGTGCGTCGGAGGGGTCGACAGCGGCACCGGAAAGTGCGCGCACCCGGTCGGGCGGATCGATATCGGCCAGGTCGAGGTGACCGGCGGCGACCGCAGCGGCCAACCGTGCATGAGTTCGTGAAATCACCTCGGGTGAAGGAGTTTTCGCCCCATCGGCAAGCGCGGCCAATAGCGCGACGGCCAGTTCTGGGTTAATGGCATCAGGATTCGCCAGCACCGCACGCAGGGCGTCGATATCCGAGCTTCCGAGGCCGGGAGCAGCGAATTCGGTTAGCAGATCGGCGAATTCGGTTTCATCCCGGTGGCGGAGCAGGCCGAGGGGTGTGCCGTCGATACGAGCGTGCCTGCGCAGCCACCAGGCCGTGTAGCCGTCGGGGTCGGTGAGCAGGCGGCGGGTGTGCGCACCAGCGGTCAACTGCCGCAATGCTTCCGGCCACACCGTCTCGTCGACCAGGTCCAGGTCACGGACAGCGGCCAGTCGTGGCGGGTCCTCGGAAAGGTTGGACCACCAGCGTTCTTCGTCGTCCAGATGGTGGTCGGGGCCGGTCGGGTCTTCCTCGATGACGACGCTGAAATCCCAGCCGACGCCGACCGCGCGCAGCGCCTCTACCCCATAACCATCAACAAGATCCGTTGCGGCGGTGCCGAATGGCGAATCCTCGACCAGTAGGCCGCGCAAGGGCGCGCCAGGTAGCAAGAGCTCGTCCGCGGGTAGTAACTCCCCTGCGCTATCCGGTAATTCGAGCATGCCGAGCCAAGACGGCAGGGCGGCCGGATCCGCGTTCACGGCGAGCCGCAGCACCGCGTCGGCCGTATCGGGATCGCCTGGTTGATCCTCCAATTCGGCACGCAGCCCGGGATCGCTCAACAGATCTTCCGCGGTGGCCGAGCGCGCGCCGAGCCGAGCCAACAGCGGATGGGCCGCCTCGGGGTGCGCCAGCCGCGCCCAATGCACCGGAATCGGTACCTCGAGCAGATCATCCAGAACCACTGTGCGCGGGCCCGTCACGAGCCGTCCATCGGCTAGCGGCACCGCGAGCACCCCCAGCTCCTCCGCGGCCAACGGATCCACCACAAAGGGCTCCAGTGCCGAATAGAGCGAATACCACCACTGCGGCGCCCGCTCCAATCCCCCGGACAACTCCGCAAGCCGCGCCAACCCGATCCGATGCACATCGAGCACACCGAGCGCCTCGGAATGCGCCCGCCCGGACAGCGCCGGAATCACCAGTGGCCCAACCACATCATCGAGCAGCCCCGCCAATTCCGCTGTCAACCCGGTGAACACACTCGCCCGAGTAGGTACCTCGACAGCGCCGCCCACGGCCTCCGCATTGCCCGGCCCTCGGCCAACAGCATCCGGCTCGAGCCCGGAACCGAACGCTGCCGGACCGTCGAATCCGAGATCCTCTTCAGCTTCGGGCGCAGGCACCGACGCAGCCGCTATGCCGCTACCTGGAGATCCCTTGGGCGACGGTGATTCCCATTCATCGCGGGTTGTCGCCGGACCGGAGACCGCCACCACCGGCAACCAGGAATGTGTCTGAAGTTCCCTGACAAGCGCTTCGCGCAGCAGCCCATCGGTCTCGCTGCGTGCGAAGCCTGGCGCCGGGACCACGATGAGCCGGTCGCGAACCGGCAGGGTACGGGCGAAATCAGCGTAACCCTGCGCCAATTCGGCAACGCGGGCCCCTGGCAACAGGCGACGACGGTCCGGTTGCATGGGGATATCGGCGATCAGCAGGGCGGGTAGCGAGAGCTCCTCGTCAGAGCGGGTCGGGGCCCGCAATACATCCGGGTCAGCCGCGACCGGCCGGCCGTCTCGCAACGGCAGCAGCCAGCGAGCACGCGCGGTCCGATACTCCCACCACATCCGACGCTGACGCCCCGGACCATCAATACGCAGCTCCCGCAACCTATTTCGCTCGCCCGCGCCTACATCCAGCCCCCGCGAATCGGCCGGTGGCGATTCTTCGAGCCACGGTTCGCGCGAGGTGTGGCCGAGGTGGCCCGGTTGGGTGACCGTGCAGGCCAGCTCGTCGTCGCCGATTCGGATGCTGTGCAGGGCAGGCAGTTCCAGCAGAAGCTCGATGGCTTCGGCTTGCATTGCGGCGAGTAGCGCGGGTGGGTCTATATCGTCGCGTAGCCGGAGCACTATCTCGGTGTCGGCGTGGCCGACAGGGTGGGTTTCGCGCGGCCAGGCGAGTCGTAGGACGGGCGGGTCGAAGGCACCGACCGAGTCCGGCATGGTGATCGCGTTGGCGCGCAAGGCTTCTCGGGTGCGCCGACGGGAGAAGTGCAGTGAACCGGTGGTGGAGCGAACCTCGATGTCGTCGCTTACCGAAAGCACCGCGGTGAAGCCGACACCGAACCGGCCGACGCTCGCCACCGGATTCGCCTTCGCGGACGCGCGCAAGGCGGTGAGGGCATGTACGCCGGAAACATCCAGTGGCGCACCGTCATTCGCGACATGCAAGTCACGGCCATCGAGCCAGACCAGCAGCCGCCCCGGCACGCCCGCCTTCGTCGCGGCGTCGGCCGCGTTCTGCGCCAGCTCGGTCAGCAGCCGATCGCGATACCCGGCGCGAACGAGATCCGCCTCGGTGGCGGCATCCTCACGCAACCGCGTCGGCGAATCACGCCAGGCGGCCAGGACCGCCGCACGCAGCGCCGAGGTACCGAATGGATCGGATACCCCGGCCGCGTCGCTCAGCTCTGCGCCGATGACTCGGGCTCCGGCCGCACACGCTCGATCGCCTCGTCCACAGCATCGACCTTCGGCGAGCGCACGGCATCCGGCGCCACCTCGGCGCTCGCGACCGGCGCGGTGTCATCGGCCGAACGCCCCTGCGGAGCATCCTCAGGATTCTGGGCCGATTCCACAGCAAGTGCCTGCCCAGCGGTCGACGGCGACTCGACACTCGACTTCGGCTGCGACGCGATCTCATCCGCGCTCGGCCCCGACACAACCGCCTCGGCGCTCGCGACCGGCTCGTCTGTCGCGACTCCTCCGGCTACCTCGACCTGGGCCTGTCGCGCGTCGACGGCGCTCCCCGAAGCCACGTCATCCGATTCCGACGACTCACGATCCAAAACCGATTCGGCCGAACGGTCACTCGCTGGATCCGCGCCCGGCCCCGCCTCGGCATCGCCGCGCACGACAGTGCCGTCGTTCACCTCGACAGGAACATCCACAACACCGGCAGCCGTCGCCGGCTCGGCAGCCGAATTCGATTCGGCCGTGGTATCGGATGAGGACCCCGCAGCTGCACCGTTCACCTCGACCGAGCTACCTGATTCGGGGGTGTCGGGGTCGGCATCGGTCCCACTGGAGTCGGCCCGAGACTCGCTGTTCGATTCCGTCTTGCGGGAGGCTTCCGGGGCGATCACGTCGAAAGCGGCGTCGTCGTATGCCTCGCACAGGGGCGAGCCCGCGCCGGTGGGAGCCACCGTGTCGGAGTGTGCGCCGCATCCGTATTCGACGTGCACCACTCGACCATCGGCGCCCAGCGCATTGCCGCACACACCGAACGCGGCGCGCAGCGAGCCGGCGAGCGGGAGGTAGAAACCGCACAGGCCGCAGGTTGACGGGGCGGCCTTCGCCATATCGGTGTCGGGACCGAATTCGGAGTACCAGCGCTCCGAAGCTTCCTCCCGGCCTTCGAGGCTCAGTACCTGGGTGCGGCCGAGGCCGACCTCGAGCGCGACCTCGTCGACAACCGGATCGCCGGTCGCGACATAGCCGGGAACCAGCCGCGGATCGCCCGGCGCGGGGGCGAGCAGATCGCCCGGCGCGAGATCGCCCGGCCGAACCCGCTGATCCCACGGCACGAAGTCGGGTGCGACCAGCGCATCCGGCCCGGGCAGCAATGCCGACTCGCTCACCGTCGCGTACCCAGCACCGGGTGCGGCCGCCACGACGACGGCCCACTGCCAGCCGCGATAGCCGGGCAGGGTGGCCTCGAACCGGTGGGTGGCCGCGCTGTCGCCCTCGGCGGTCACCCCCAGATGCACGCCGACACCCGAGGGTTCCAACTCGACGAGCGCTCGACGGGCCACGTCGACGGCGTCGGCCAGGACCGGCCACACTCCGGACTCCGAAACAGAAACTGCGCTCACGGCCTACATTTTGCCGTATGGAGCGCAATCGGCGTTCGTTGGCCGTCACAGTACTGGTCAGCATGCTCGCATTGACCGGGTGCAGCAGCACCGACGACGCAGTACCTCGGCTGAAAATCGAGGTCATCGACACCCGTCCGCACGATCCGACGGCGTTCACCGAGGGCCTGGAGATTCACGGCGACGTGTTGTACGAAGGCACCGGCATGCCGGGCGCGTCGACGGTCCGCACCGTCGACATGACCACCGGCGCCGAACAGGCCCGCGCCGAGGTGCCCGAGCCGTACTTCGGTGAAGGCGTCACACTCGCGGGCGACACCCTCTGGCAACTCACCTGGCAGAACAACATCGCCTTCGCCCGCGATCCACGGACGCTGACCGAACGCGCCCAGGTGCGCTACGACGGCGAGGGCTGGGGCATATGCACCCGGGGCGACCGGCTGGTGATGAGCAACGGCACCAACAAACTCACCTTCCGCGACCCGGTCACCTTCGCCCCCACCGGCACCGTCCTGTTCACCAGCCACCCCGGCGTCCACCTCAACGAACTCGATTGCGCCGCAGATGGTTCGGTATACGCCAACGACTGGCCCACCGACCGGATCCTGCGCCTGGATCCCGCAACCGGCAGTGTGCTGGCCGTAATCGATGCCTCCGGCCTGCTCCCCGCTACCGTCCGCGCGAGCGCCGACACCCTCAACGGCATCGCCCAACTGCCCGGCACCGACCACTTCATGCTCACCGGCAAGTACTGGCCGACCATGTTCGAAGTCCGATTTGTGCCTACCTGATCACACCTGCGCTCGGTCAGCCGGGCATTCGCCCCCGAGCAGGCGGGAGAGTTTCGACGCACCGACCTCCGGCATAAGACGTCGAGCGGTGGATGAGTCAGAATTGAATGCGTGACTACCCCCCGTGATCCCTCCGGCCCTGACCGTGGTCCGTGGGATGGCGAGGAGGCTGCACCGATCCAGCGCCATCCCGGGTTCGACCGCTATCCGCCGCCCAACACGCCCGCGGATCGCGGACCACTACCGCCGCTGCGATCACGCAGGCCCGCCGCGAGCCCGCCGCCCGCGCAGACCCGGCCGCTGCCCGAGAGCCGGTCGGAACCAGCGGGGAGCGGCGAGTTCGAAACCCGCCGCATGTCCGATCACGGATCCGATCCGACCGGACCCGATATGCGCAAGCAACCATCCGGCACCCAACCGCCGAACGACATCCCCGCGCATCCGCAACGTATCCCGCGCAAACTGACCGTCACCCGGGTCGCCGCCATGCGCGGCCAACAGCTGACCAAGCGCGGTATCGCGAGCTTCCAGCGCGCGGCCAAGGCGGATGGCGCCGACAAGTCGGGCCTAACCGCGCTGACCTACGCGACGATGGCGAACTTCGCGCTCGATGCCGCGATCGCCGTCGCGCTCGCGAACACGCTGTTCTTCGCCAGCGCGACCGCGGAGAGCAAGTCGAAGGTCGCGCTGTATCTACTGATCACCATCGCACCGTTCGCGGTGATCGCACCGCTGATCGGACCATTGCTCGACCGTCTGCAACGCGGACGCAGATTGGCGCTGGCCACATCGTTCGCCCTGCGCGCCGCGGTCGCGGTGGTGTTGATCATCGAGTTCGATACCTGGGCGCTGTATCCCCTCGCCCTGTGCATGATGATCGGGAGTAAATCGTTCTCGGTGCTCAAGAGCGCGGTGACACCAAGGGTGCTGCCGCCCGATATTGATCTGGTGCGCACCAACTCTCGACTCACCGTGTTCGGCCTGGTCGGCGGCACCATCGGCGCGGGTGCGCTGGCCGCGCTCGCCGCCGCGATCGCGGGCTCGACGGGCGCGCTCGCATTCGCGACAGCGCTCGCCATCGCCGGTGCCTATCTGAGTCTGCGCATTCCGCGCTGGGTCGAGGTCACCGAGGGTGAGGTCCCGGCGACACTCAGTTATCACGCCAACACCGAAATACTGAATTCGGCAACGGAATCCGCGATCCCGCCGCGGCGGCGCAGGCAGCCGCTGGGCCGTTCGGTAGTCACCGGTCTCTGGGGCAACAGCGCCATTCGGGTGCTGACCGGGTTCCTCACCTTCTATGTAGCGTTCGTCGCCAAGGCGACCGAGCATCGTCCGGTTCAGCAGGCGGCCATGCTCGGTGTGGTCGGCGTCGCGGCGGCGATCGGCAACTTCACCGGCAACGCGACCGGCGCGCGAATCAAACTCGGCAAGCCGTCGCTGATCGTGCTCGGCTGCACCGCGGCATGCACCCTGGTCGCGGTGGTCGCGATATTCACCGACAACCTGCTCGGCGCCGGCCTGGCCACCCTGGTCGCCTCGGGCGCGAGCGCGCTGGCGAAGGTGTCCTTGGATGCCTCGATCCAGGACGACCTGCCGCCCGAATCCATCGCCTCCGGTTTCGGCCGATCGGAGACCGTGCTGCAACTGAGCTGGGTGGTCGGCGGCGCGGCGGGCGTACTGCTGCCCACCGACTACTGGAAGGGCTTCGCGGTCGTATCGGGGATACTCGTGGTCGGCCTGATCCAGACCTTTGTCAGTTTCCGTGGTCATTCCCTGCTGCCCGGCCTCGGCGGCAATCGGCCACAGCACGCGGAGCAGGAAGTACCGTCCGCCCGGCCGCACGCCCCCGAAGCGGGCAAACAACGCGGCACGGAAACCCAACGCATGCAACGAGGGACAGGAGATCCCATCTGTGAGTGAGCGCAGCGAGCCAACCACGGACATCGCGATCGAGTCGAGCGAGGCACGGTCGTGACCAAGAAGACCCGCACCATCCTCGCGCTCGGCACGACCGCTCTGCTGGTGGTCATCATCGCGTTTGTCGGCGTGCTCGCGGTCTTGATCCGTGACGCGCCAGAACACGAGCCCGAGCTCACCGCATACGCGCACGGGACGGCTGTCACGGTGCCGCCCTACGGATACTGCACACCGCTCATGCAGGATTGCCACATCCTGCCCGAACGCGGCGCCGACGCCGATAACAGCTCGATCTTCTCGCGGCTGCCCTGTGGCGAGGAAACGCCGGACTGCCTCAGCGGCAAGACCGTTCGCCTAGAGGTGCCGCCGGGCTACCCGCTGCAACTGTCGCTGCCGAAGAAGATCGCCGACGCGCCATGGATCGCGCGGCTGGTCTACATGCTGCCCAATGGCGAAACCGTGGACCAGATCGTGAGTCGCAACGATTATCCGGAGGGCTCGCTCGCGCTGACCATCGATTCGAAGCCGGAACCGGACCTGCGCCTGGTCGGCGTCGAAATGCAGCTGCCGATTCTCGCCAAAGACGAGACGGGCCAGGAGTTCTACCTGCCGCACGCCGCCTGGTCGATCAGCACGCTGTAGCGGACTTCCCACGCGCCAAGCGATTTCGCGAACAGACCCGGCCTTGCGATACCCGCACTCGCCGCGACGTACGGCGGCGATCCGGCGCTCAGTGATCGAGTTCGCGCGCGACCGCGCGCACCACCTCGGAAATCCGTTGCGCCGTCTTGCGATCCGGGTACTTGCCCTTGCGCAGATCCGGCTGCACCTTCGCCTCCAGCAGGGTGATCATGTCCTCGACCATCCCGTGCAGTTCGTCCGGCGTGTGCTTACGGACGACCGGCTCCTTATGGCCGCCGCGCTCGCGGTCCTGGCTATGACGGACCGACGGCGGCGCCTCGAGCACCTTCAGGCTCAGCGCCTGCGGGCCACGACGGCCCGCGGCCATTCCGAACTCGACGCGCTGGCCAGGCTTGAGCGCTTCGATGCCGTCGGGCAGCGCAGAAGAACGGACATAGACATCCTCCCCCTCGTCCTGGGAAAGGAAGCCGAAGCCCTTTTCGACGTCGTACCACTTCACCCTGCCGGTCGGCACTGCGCTCACCCGTTCATCATTCGAAACTCGGAACCCCAACGGCCCGAGCACATCCGTCTGCCCGGGACCCGCCGCGCGAACGCGCGAGCAGATCCTGACAGTTTGCGAAAAGAACGCGCCCCACAGGCATGCAGGACGCGATTGCAAAGAGTCTACCCCGGTGCCGATAACGCAAGCACATCAGTTTTACGGTCTTCGCGTGACGAACCCACCCGCGCCACCACCTCCGAGCCCGTCTCCGCGTCGCGGGGGCGACCGGCTGTTGTATCTCGCGCTCGGCCTGTTCGCGATCGGATTGCTGGCAATTGTCGCGATTTTCCTGACACCGATCCTCAGTGATTCCTCGCCGGGGCTGTGGCTGTACCTGACGGCGATGCTCGCGCCGCTCGGATTCCTGATCGGTATCGGGTACGCCCTGTGGTCAGGTCGCAGGTCTAGGTGACGCGAACACGGATACCCGGGGTAATCGTTACCGAATCCTGGATGTGATCCTGGTCACATAACGACAGGGTCACGGACTGGTGACGGCCCTTTATCGGCGCGTTCGCAATGGTTCTCAGCTGCGCGGACGCCCTTCTGACCCGTCCGAGACCAGTCCGAGACGCACGCGTACACGCCGGTTACCAAATGGTGATTTTTCGCGTAGATCGTCGTACGGTCGTACCCAGCCGGGACAACCGGCAACCACCGGCCCGCCGCACCGAACCTCACCCCGCGGGTACCGGACCCCGACGGAAATAGGGGTGAGGGCGGGCGGACGACCTCTCAGTCCGAACCATTTGCAGGCGCGTAGGAGAGGCAGACGAACCGGATATGAGTGGACGCCATCGCAAGCCAACCTCCACCGGGCGTACCGTTGCCAAGGTCGCCGTTACCGGCGCCATCATCGGCACCGCCGGTGTAGCCTTCGCCGGCAACGCCGCTGCGGCACCGGACTCCGACTGGGACCGTCTCGCGCAGTGCGAGGCCGGCGGCAACTGGGGCATCAACACCGGCAACGGTTTCCAGGGCGGGCTGCAGTTCTCGCCGAGCACCTGGAGCGCGCACGGAGGCGGCCAGTACGCCTCGACCGCCAACCAGGCCAGCCGTGAACAGCAGATCGCCGTCGCCGAGAAGGTGCTCGCATCCCAGGGCTGGGGCGCTTGGCCTTCCTGCTCGTCCAACCTCGGACTGAGCAGCGCCCCGACAGAGCGCACCGCACCACATGCCGCAGAGACCCCGCATTGGCAGCCGTCTGCCCCGGCCCTCGAAACCCAGGCCGCCGACGGAACCCACGCCACCGACAGCTCGCAGCAGGTCTACTCTGCCGTAGACCGCGCAGTTGCCGTGGTCCAGTCGCAAGGCGTCCAGATCCCACAGGAAGCCCTGAACTTCCTCAATGGCGCCAAGTCGAACAACACCCAGCTCGATCCGAGCATCGTGAACTTCTTCGAGGCCAACAAGGGACTTCTCCCCTCCTGAGCCTCGCAGTGACGACGAGAGCCCCCACATCAACGGCGATGTGGGGGCTCTCGTTTGTCCGGCCAAGGTTTGACGCTCGGTCGTGCGCTCAGCGCAGGACCGAACGCTCGAGGCTCAACGGTTGATTACGGTATTCGGGTGCATGTAGGGCAGTTGGTCTACGGGAACCGGAAACTCGGTGTCTTCACCGTATGGTGAGAGGCCGCCGGAGCGGGCCGACGAGAGTTCGGTGACCACATGCTCACCGTCGGCCGCTGATGGCCAGCCATTATCGACATAGGGTTTCTTCGATTTGTTCACCACGGCTCCATTCTGGCACGTCGCCAAGCGGGCGCTGATTCGCCGCGTCTAAGGTCGTGACGCAATGACTGATTTTCGGAGTCGGCAGGTGTCGCGGAGGATTGGGCGAGTATGACTGCAACCGATTCGCTGGCCGATTGGCTCGGCTCCCGAACTGATGCCCAACTGGTGGCCCTGCTCGAGCTGCGGCCTGATCTCGCGGTGCCGTTGCCGTCGTCGATGACGGTGCTTGCCGCGCGCGCCGAGCAGCGCGCGTCGGTGCTGCGCGCCACCGATGATCTCGACACGCTCGAGTTCGCTGTGGTGGAAGCCCTTGCGGTTCACGGTGTCACGCGGTCGGATCGGCCCGCGACCCCGCTATCGCGCAACGACTTGCACGTGCAGTTGGGCGAACGGGTGACCGCCGCGGCGTTGAAGGTCGCGTTGGCGCGCTTGACCGACCGCGCGCTGGTCTGGACCTCCGGTGACGACCTGCATCTGGTTCCGGCCGCCACGGAGGGACTGCCGTGGCCTATCGGCAGCACCACGCAGATTCCGGATTCGCTCACCGAGTCGGAGGTGGTCACGGGGCTTGCCGAGATCGCGCCACCCGAGCGGGCGCTGTTGGACAAGCTGGCCGCTACCGGCCCGCGTGGGCGCACCAGGGACGCCGCACCGGGCACACCGGTCGACCGCCCGATTCAACAGTTGTTGTCGCGTCGGCTGCTGCGTTGGATCGACGAGGAGACCGTCGAGCTTCCGGTCACCGTCGGTCAGGTGCTGCGCAGGGAGCCGGTAACGGACCCGCACGCGCTGATGCCGCCCGAACCGCGACTGTCCAAGCAGACCTCCGCGGAGGTGAACGCGGTGGCGGCCGGCGAGGTCGGCGAACTACTGCGGCACTGCACGGATGTGCTCGAGGCGCTGGGCCAGGCGCCTGCTCCCGCATTGCGGGCCGGTGGGCTCGGTGTGCGCGAGTTGCGCAGGATCGCCAAGCAGACCGGGGTCGACGAAGCGCGGGCCGGGCTGCTGGTCGAACTACTCGCGGCGGCGCGGCTTGTCGAGAAGGGGCTGCCGGATCCGCCGCCGGAATTCGATTCCGCCGACGACTTCTGGGCACCAACACCCGCGGCCGACGGCTGGCGTGAGGCGCCGCCCGCGCGTCGCTGGGCGATGCTCGCGCTGGCCTGGCTGGATTTGGACCGGATGCCGTGGATGATCGGGATGCGCGATGCCAATGACAAACCGCTGGCGGCGCTCTCGATCGAACTGCGGACCGCGCACGCGCCGCGCGACCGGCGGGCGGTCTTGAACCTGCTTGCCGAATATCCCTCCGGGACGGCAGTGGACCCCGCCGATATCGGCCGGATCATGGCATGGCGATCGCCCCGTTGGCGCAGGCATTTTCGCTCGGAAGCCGTGGAGCACATCCTCGCCGAAGCGGCGGCTATCGGTTTTATCGGACGTGGCGCACTCGGTTCACCCGCTCGGGCGCTTTTGCACGGCGCGGCGACGAGCGCGGCCGATGCCGAGGCGGCGATGGAGTCGGCGCTACCGGATCCGGTCGACCATGTGCTGGTTCAAGCGGATCTGACGGTGATCGCGCCCGGCCCGCTCACCCCGGAATTGCAGCAGCGCGTCGCACTGGTCGCGGATGTCGAATCCGCTGGGGCGGCAACGGTTTATCGAGTCGGCGAAACCTCGGTCCGGCGCGCGTTGGACGCCGGCCTGACGGCGGCGGAGTTGCACGGGTTGTTCACGATGCACTCACGCACGCCGGTTCCGCAGGCACTGACCTATCTGATCGACGATGTCGCCCGGCGCCATGGACAGCTACGCGCCGGGATGGCGCAGTCTTTCGTACGCAGTGACGACCCGGCATTACTTGCGCAGGTGCTCGGCGCGCCGGTCGCCCGCACTCTGGCGTTGCGGGCCATCGCCCCCTCTGTCGCGATCGCGCAGGCTCCGCTCGGCGAGGTACTCGAACAATTGCGCGCGGCGGGATTCGCGCCCGCTGGAGAGGACTCAGGAGGCACAATCGTCGATCTGCGGCCGCGTGGCGCACGGATCGTGGTCCGGCCGAAAGCCCGCCAGCCCTATCGGCCGACGCCGCCGAGCACCGAGCAGCTGGAGTTGCTGGTTGCGGAGCTGCGGGCGGGCGAACGCGCCGCCAGCGCCCGCTATGGACAGGCGGTACGCACCGATGGCACCCGGACCAGCACCCAGGCGACACTGGCATTGCTGCAATTGGCGGCGCGGGTGCGGCGATCGGTCAATATCGGCTATGTCGACGCGCAGGGCGTCGCGACCCAGCGAGTGGTCGAGCCGTTGAAGGTGGGTAATGGGCAGCTCGACGCGTTGGACCCGGTGACCGGCGCGGTCCGGCACTTCACACTGCACCGGATCGCGTCGGTCGCACTACTCGAATAATCGGTGCGTGATCAGCCGTTGACTTTGCCGAGGCAGAAGGTCGTCTTGGGATCGGCAACGGTGATGAACTTGTCGGAGTCCGAACCGCACAGCAATTCATCGACCTGCCCGTCGATGCGCTGGATCACCTTGAAGCTGGCTTCGGTAGCGGCGCAGTCCGCGAATTGGTAACCGGTGAGGCTGTTATCGGCGTAGCAGCTGCCCTGCTTGAAGTTCGGCGCCAGGCACAGGAACGCGGTGGTACCGCCGTTCATCGTCTCCTCGTAGGAGGTGTAATCCTGCGCGCAATCGGTCTTCGTGTCGTAGGTCTGCGCAATCTTGTAGACGGCCTTTTCCGACGAGCAATCGACCGGTTCGGTCTTGGAATCGACGGCCGAGCCCTTGATGACATTGATGCAGTCACCGACCTCGGCCTTGGCCGTGTCGGACTTGCTCGCATCCTCGATTGCCGAACAACCGGTTACCGCGACCGCGACCGCGGCCACCGCCAGGAGGGCAAGCACTATACGTGCGAGCAGCCTCGTTCCTGGGAACTTCACCTGAAAACCTCTCTCACCGAACGCGTTCACGTCAGTCGTGAACGCGGTGAGGATACCCTCACGGTCGCCACAATCGCATCAGCAATGGGGATGACCCTCGGCAAGCCCCGCGGGCGGGAGTGGGCGGTGCTCAGTACCCCGAGTACATACCCAGCATCGCGAGGCCGAGGATGGTCGGGAGCAGGCGGCCCAGGAGCTGGAATCCAAAGTAGTTCACTATCAATACCTTTCACGCTTCGTCCACCGTGGACGTGCATACAATCCGTGCACTCTGTCGCACACCGAGGTGAGATCGTTACGCTTGGAAAGTATGACCCTCGAGGCGGTTTCCGGCGACTTGTACGGGCTCGACCCTGGTCAGTTCGTTGCCGCGAGAGCCGAGCGGGTCAAGGCCGCCAAAGCCGCGGGCGACAAACAGCTCGCGGCGGCCATCGCCAAGTTGCGCAAACCCACGCTCACCGCGTGGACGGTGAACCTGCTGGCACGCGCGGAACCCGGCGATGTCGAAGCACTGTTGCGACTCGGCACGGCCCTGCGCACCGCGCAGCGGCAGCTATCGGGCACACAGTTGCGCAGCCTGAGCGCACAGCGTCAGCAACTGGTGAACGCCCTCGCCAAACGGGCCGCGACACTGGCCGCCGAGCACGGCCATCCGGTCGGCGAGGCCGTACTGCGCGAGGTGAGCCAGACGCTCACCGCCGCACTCGCCGATACCGAGGTGGCCGAGCGGGTGCGCGCAGGGACGCTGACCACCGCCGCCACCTACGACGGCTTCGGGCCCGCGGGACCCATCCTCGCCGCGGTCGATGACGTGGATACACCACCACCTCCCACCACCGGCCCGGATGAGGAGGCACGCCGAGAGCTGGCCGACGCACTCGATGCACTCGAATCTGCCCGCACAGCAATAGATTCAGCGCAGGCGGCGGCGCAATATGCGGCGAATCAGTTGGCCGACAGCGAATCTCACCTGACGGCACTGCGCGAGGAGCTCGCACACGCCGAACAGCAGAAGCAGTTCGCGCGCGCGGCCGATCACGATGCGCGAGACCGATTACGTTCTGCTCAAAAGCAACTCGACCGGGTCGAGCGATGTGTACAACGAGCTCGTGAGCGCGTCGTCGACCAGTAAGCCGCGCTACCCGCGCAGTACACCCGGGTAGAGGTACTCGTCGGCAGGCAGTTCCGTCTTATCGAGCCAGGCGTCGAAGAAGCCGGTCAGATCGGTCGGGGACTTCGATTGCATGAAGGTGCGGAACTGCGGCATCGAGGCGTTGGCGTAGGCATGCGCGGCATTGAATTCCCGGACGGCAGGGAAGAACACGTTGTCACCGAGCTGTTTGCGCAATGCGTGCAGGAATAGCGGGCCGCGATAATAGACGGAGGTGAATTCGTTTCCCACGCCCGGATTCGCCAGCGATATATCCCAGAACTTCTGGATGTCGCGGTATTTTTCGATGGTCTTGTGGTATTCGGCGTCGACGTCGGTACCGTCCATTCGCTCCGGCCACAGGTAGTCGGCGGTATAGCTGGCGAAACACTCGTTCAGGCAGATATCCGACCACTGCCGGACCGATACCGAATCACCCCACCATTGATGGGTGATTTCGTGCACCACGGTCTGTAGATCGGTCCATGGCGCATAAATCGGGCGGGTCTGGGTTTCCAGCGAGAAGTTCAGGTCCGCGTCGACGTAGATCCCGCCTGACGACTCGAATGGGTAAGGGCCGTAAAGGGATTCGATGAAGTCGAGGATTTCCGGCAGCCGCTGCTCGGTTTCCCTGCTGCGTTCGGCGTCGGGGGCGAACGCGCTGATCAGCGGGGTACCGTTGGCGCGACGTTGATCCAGAAAGCTGAAGCGGTCGATCGCGATGGTGGTCAGGTAGCCAAGGACCGGCTGATGCGCTTCCCAGCCGACCGTCCGTTTGCCGTCGGCGACCGTGTTCCGCGTACGAACACCGTTGGATACCACTTCCCATTCCGCGGGCACGGTCGCGTGCACGGCGAAGGTGGCCTTGTCCGACAGTGTGTCGTTCAACGGGTACCAACTGGACGCGGAATGCGGTTCACCGGCGACGAACGCGCCGCCGCCGGGCGCGAGCGTCCACCCCTCCCCCGCGCTGTCGGCGGCGGGGCCCGCGTAATCCACGGTCACCGTGAAGGGCAGGCCGGGCAGCAGCGGAAGCAGTGGCGTCACAGTGAGTTCGTGCTCGCCGTTGCGGTCGAAGGCGGCGGGCAGATTGTTCACCGACACCATCCGCACCTCTGGGCCATTGAAGTCCAGGTTGAACGCCCGCAGTGCCTGGGTGGCGGTGGCGTCGATGCGAGTGGTCGCGGTGAGCAGGTGAGTCGGCGGGTCGTAGTCGAGGGTGACGTCGTAATGGCCGACGTCGTAGCCACCATTGCCGTCGAGCGGATAATACGGATCGCCCAGCCCCGGCGACCCGACCAGCGGATCCGCGTTCACGGGCGCTGACGAGACCGCCAGCAGCGCGCCCGCAGCCGCGGCGCACAATATGCCGGACAACCTCATTCGACCATCACCCCTTCTCCACCGCCGCTGAAACCCTCCCGCAAGCGCGCCGACTCCGCGCGAACGACTCCCGCGGGCGGCCTCGCGAAATTACGAAGAGCACCCCTGATCAGCACTGCTGGATGGTAGCCGCTTCAGTCGGCGGTGCCGGTCAGCGCCACCGACGCACCGAGGCCGACGATCATCACACCGCCCGCCGCGCCGACCGTCTCCAGCCGGCGTGGCGACCGCGCGAACCAGGTCCGGGCCTGCGCGGCGAGCAGTCCCCAGGCGCTGTCGGAGATCACCGCGATGGCCAGGAAGATGGTGCCGAAGATCAGCATCTGCAGCGGCAGCCGCCCCGCGTCGGGGTCGGCGAAATGCGGGAGCACCGCCGAGAAGAAGACGATCGCCTTCGGATTCGTGATCCCGACGAAGATGCTCTGCCGGAAGACCCGAGCATCGGAGACCGGATCGACCCGCACGCCGAGCGACTCCCGCAACGTCTTGCGCTCCCGGATCGCCTGGATGCCGAGATACATCAAATACAGTGCGCCCGCGAATTTCACCACGGTGAGCGCGATCGCCGATGCCGCGAGCAGTGTGCCGAGGCCGATCGCGACGAAAAGCAGTGCGAAGAAGACCCCCGCCGCATGACCTAGGGCCGAAACCAGGGCCGCGCGCCTGCCGAGTGCGAGGGCCCGGCCAACGGTGAAGAGCACACCGGGACCTGGAATGACGATAATGAGGAACGATGCGGCGACGAAGGCCAGCAGATTGGAAGCGGGCACCATCCACAGAGTCTATTCGGGCGGGCAAGGAAAATTCTGGAAGATCACAGCGGAATTCACGCGCCGAGGTCATCGGGTAGGTGGTGCGGGTCGAGCAGCAGTCGTTTGGCCGAGGTGCGGCGAACCTTGTCGGCGAGCGCGAGATTGTCGGTGAGCAAGCGCCATTCGGTCTCGCTGATCGCGGCGCGGGCCCGTTCGATGACGGTGTCGTCGCGAGTGCCCCACGCGATCGGCATGGCACTGACCGATTGCCACCGCTCGCCCGCCTGCCGTGGCGCTCGATCGGTGCGCACCGCGACCGACGGCACCCGTTCACCCGCCCGCTTCTGGTGGCCGGGCAGATCCCTGACCTTCCTGATCACCAGCGCGTAGCGCGGATCGGCCGTCTCCGGCTTCGAGACATCGACAAGGGCGAGCAACACGACCCCGTTCGGGTGGGTTTCGGATACGACCGCGGGTACGAGTTCACCGTCGGCGTAGAGCTTGTCGATGCTGGACCGGTGCGGGGTCCACAGCGCCACCCACAGCGACGTTACCGCGCCGAGCGCGAAGGCGACCGCGAGCAGGTAGGCCCACGGATGATCGAGCCAGATCAGGTAGGCGGCGCCGGTCGCGGCGATGATCGCGGCAGCGATCGCCATGACGCGCAATCGACGCAGGTCGGCGAAGACCTCGTTGACCGCATGCGCATGCTTGCGGTCGACCGCGAATTCGAAGCGTCGCACGTTTCATTCCTAGCACACGTTTCGGAGGTTGCGCCTCCGCTTAATTGGCGTGGCTTATTCGGGACGAGCGAAGGCAGGCAGCCGCTCAGCCGATGGCGGGGCCCAGCAAGTCGTCGGCATCTGTAATGCGATAGGCATACCCCTGTTCGGCGAGGAAACGCTGACGGTGCGCGGCGTATTCGGCGTCCAGGGTGTCACGTGCGACGACCGAATAGAAGTGGGCTTGGCCACCATCCTGCTTCGGCCGCAGCAGTCTTCCCAGCCGCTGCGCCTCCTCCTGGCGCGATCCGAAGGTGCCCGAAACCTGCACCGCCACCGAGGCTTCCGGTAGATCGATGGAGAAATTCGCCACTTTGCTCACCACCAGAACCGGGATCTCACCGCGCCGGAAGGCATCGAAAAGTTCTTCGCGCTCTTTTGTTTTCGTGGAGCCCTTGATCACCGGGGCGTTCAGCTCGGCGCCGAGTTCGTCGAGCTGATCGAGGTAGGCGCCGATCACCAGCGTCGGCGCGTCCCGATGCTGGTCCAGGATCGATTCCACCACAGCAATTTTCGTGTGTGCCGTTGAGCACAGCTTGTAGCGTTCCTCCGGTTCGGCGGTCGCGTAGGCCATTCGTTCGGCGTCGGTGAGGGTGACCCGGACCTCGACACAGTCGGCGGGCGCGATCCAACCCTGCGCCTCGATGTCCTTCCACGGCGCGTCGTAGCGCTTCGGGCCGATCAGCGAGAACACGTCGCCCTCGCGGCCGTCCTCACGCACCAGCGTCGCGGTGAGGCCGAGCCTGCGGCGCGACTGCAGGTCCGCGGTCATCCGGAAGACCGGAGCGGGCAGCAGGTGCACCTCGTCGTAGATGACCAGGCCCCAGTCGCGGCTGTCGAACAGCTCCAGATGCTTGTACTCGCCCTTGGTGCGACGCGTGATCACCTGGTAGGTCGCGATGGTGACCGGCCGGACCTCCTTGCGTTCGCCGGAGTACTCGCCGATCTCGTCCTCGGTCAGCGAGGTGCGCGCCAGCAGCTCGCGACGCCACTGCCGACCGGCCACGGTATTGGTGACCAGGATCAATGTGGTCGCCTTCGCCTTGGCCATAGCGGCGGCGCCGACCATGGTTTTGCCCGCGCCACACGGCAGCACCACCACACCGGACCCGCCCGCCCAGAAAGAATCCGCGGCCATCTCCTGGTAATCGCGCAGATGCCAGTGCCCACCGGCGTAGTCCAGGTCGATCGCGTGCGCCTCGCCGTCGACGTAGCCCGCCAGATCCTCGGCGGGCCAGCCGATTTTCAACAGCATCTGCTTGATGTGACCGCGCTCCGACGGGTGCACCACCACGGTGTCCTCATCGACACGGTCGCCGAGCATCGGCGCGATCTTCTTGTGCCGCAGCACTTCCGCGAGCACCGCCCGATCCAAGCTGACCAGCGTGAGCCCGTGCGCCGGGTTCTTCACCAGCTGTAGCCGCCCATAGCGGGCCATAGTGTCGACGATGTCCACCAACAGCGGCTGCGGCACCGCATAACGCGAGAAGCTGACCAGGGCGTCCACCACCTGCTCGGCGTCGTGCCCCGCCGCGCGCGCGTTCCACAGCGCCAACGGCGTCACTCGATAGGTGTGCACGTGCTCCGGCGCCCGCTCCAACTCGGCGAACGGCGCGATGGCTTGCCGCGCCGCACCGGCCAACTCGTGGTCGACCTCCAGCAGCAGCGTTTTGTCACTCTGAACGATCAGCGGACCGTCGGTCACGGTGCCTCCTTCGTATACGCCCTTCGAACCATTGTTCCTGACCCCACCGACAGCCCACCTGCCCGCAACCCGTCACAACCTGCACGCGGACCTCCAGCAAGGTCCAACTGGACCGAGACGGGGCGAGCAGTGATCGGCAACAATCACAATCATGACCGAGGCGACAGCGATAATCGGGGTGGCTACGGCCGCGCTCGGCATGGTGCTGACCCCGGGGCCGAACATGATGTACCTGGTGTCACGGACCGTCTCGCAGGGGCGGCGCGCCGGGCTGGTGTCGTTGACCGGAGTCGCGGCCGGGTTCGCAGTCTATCTGACGGCGGCGAGCGCGGGCATTACGGCGGTGTTCGCGGTGGTGCCCGGCCTATATGCAGCAGTGAAAATCGCCGGGGCCGCTTACCTCGGCTGGCTGGCCTGGCAGGCATTGCGGCCCGGCGGAACCTCGGTGTTCTCCCCCGCTACGCTGCCTGCCGACCCGCCCCGGCGGCTGTTCACCATGGGCATGGTCACCAACCTGCTCAATCCCAAGATCGCGATCATGTACATGGCCCTGATTCCCCAGTTCGTGGTCCCCGAACACGGCCGGGTGTGGTTACAGAGCCTGTGTCTGGGCATGGTGCAGATCATGGTGGCATTGGCGGTGAACGGCCTGATCGTGCTCGGCGCGGGCAGTATATCGGCCTTCCTGACCGGCCACCCGCTGTGGCTGCGCGCACAGCGATACGTGATGGGCACGATGCTCGGCACCATCGCTGTCCTGCTCGCCACCGACCGTGCCCGCCCGACACCGGCCTGAGCACACGAGCGGCCTGCCCGGCACCGGCATGCCGCGATAACCAGGGTGTCGCGGAACTAACACCGAATCCGGCGTGCAAACCTGCTCCAGCAGAGTGACGCGAAAGGGAACGGATTTCATGAACGCCGGAATCGACATCATGGCCACGCAGCTCGACTCAGCGGTGACGGCTGCCCAGCGCATCGGCGAACTGCTCGGTGTCATCTCGTTCGCGACGTCCGGCGCGTTGCTCGCCGTTCGCAAGAACCTGGATATCTTCGGCATGGCCGTGCTGGCGTGCAGCACCGCGCTCGGCGGCGGTGTCATTCGTGATCTGCTCATCGGCCGCACCCCACCCGCCGCGTTCACCGATCTGACCTACCTCAGCGCGTCCCTGCTCGCCACGCTCGTCATCTTCTTCCGGCACCCGACGAGCAAGCTGACCCGCGGCCCGCTCGAGATCGCCGACGCGGTCGGACTCGGACTGTTTTGCGTGACGGGCACTTCCGTCGCCTACGCCCACGGCACCGGCGCTCCTACGGCCGCGCTGCTCGGCATGGTCACCGCGATCGGCGGTGGTGTGATCCGCGACGTGCTCAGCGGACAGGTGCCGAGCGTATTGCGCCCGGATCAGGAGTTATACGCGGTGCCCGCGCTTTTCGGCTCCACGACGACAGCGGCGCTGCTGCATTTCGACGCCTACCAAGCCTGGACGGGGCTGCTCGCGGCACTGGTCGCGATTGCGCTCCGGCTACTGGCGCGGCGGTTCCAATGGCACGCGCCGCAGGCACGGCACACCAGGCGGCAGAAGGAAGCGGGCGAATGACGCCGCCGACCTCAGGTCACGGGCACGCCCGCACGCAGGCGGCGCACGCCTTCGTCCAATACTTCGTCACGTTTGCAGAAGGTGAAGCGCACCAAGCTATTCCATGACTCAACATTGTCGACGAATACGCTGACCGGCACGGCGGCGACGCCGATCCGTTCCGGTAGTCGCCTACAGAAAGCGAGCCCGTCCTCGGCTCCCATAGGGGTGATGTCCGCACACACGAAGTAGCCGCCGGAGCTCGCCTTTACCTCGAAGCCCGTGTCGGCCAGCGCCGCCGAAAGCCGAAGACGCTTGTTCGACAGACTATCTCGCAGACCCGCTACCCAGCCGAGTTCATTGTTCAGCGCATGGGCCACGGCGGGCTGGAACGGGCCGCCCGCCACGAAGGTCATGAACTGCTTGGCGGCGAGTACTCCATCGATGAGGCGTGCGGGCCCGCACGCCCAGCCGGTCTTCCAACCTGTGACGCTGAATGTCTTTGCGGCACTGGATACCACGATCGTTCGCTCAGCCATTCCGGGCAACGTGGCGAGGCTGATGTGTTCGGCGCCGTCGAAGACGAGGTGCTCGTATACCTCGTCGGTGAGCACGAGAAGGTCGTGCTCGCAGGCTATTTCAGCAATGGCGGTCAGGTCTGCCCGATCCAGGATGGTTCCGGTCGGGTTGTGCGGCGAGTTCACCACCAGCATCCGGGTCGCCGGGGTGATGGCCGCACGCAAGCTATCCAGGTCGAGGACGAAACGGTCACCGTCCGCGACCAGCCGGGCGGTGCGTCGCGTTGCGCCCGCCAGTGCGACGGCCGCCGCGTAGGAGTCGTAATAGGGCTCGATCAGTACCACTTCCGCGCCGGGCTCGACCAGGCCGAGCATCGCGGCGCTGATCGCCTCCGTCGCGCCAACAGTGACCAGGACCTGCGTGTCCGGGTCGTAGTGGGTGCCGTAACGACGGGCTCGATCGTCGGCGATGGCGCGACGCAAGACCGGCATACCGCGACCCGGCGGGTACTGATTCATGCCGTCGGCGATGGCACGTCGGGCGACCTCGAGCATGCCGGCGGGACCATCGGCGTCCGGGAACCCCTGGCCGAGGTTGACCGCGTTGTGACGAATGGCCAGCTCGGTCATCTCGGCGAAGATCGTCGACGCGAAGGGGCGCAAACGGGCAACTGTGGCGGATCGCGGAAGCATATTCGGAGAGTAGCCCAGCGGTCGCTATCGTTGCCATTAGATAGCGAAAGGCTATGTTTCACTTTTGGATTACGGCTTCTACCTGCATGGTTGTGCGCTATCCCGACGGCCGCTAACCTCGCCGTGTTCTACCTCACAACTCGCCGCGAGGCGAATTCTCGAAAGGGGCGAATATGGCCTCATATCTCGACCTGGTACTGCAGCCGGCCGCGTCGGAGGTCGCCGGATCAGTACTGGGTTTCATCCGCGACGTCGCGCACGATCTGATCGCGAACTCGTTCTACGGCTCCTCGACCGGGGACTTCGGTCTCGGATCGTCGACCGGCAACGGCGGCCTCGGGTCATCCACCGGCGATTGGTTCACCGGCTCGGCCACACCGTAGTGATCGAGCAGTAGCAACCCGGCGACGCCAGGCCAATCGATGAGGGCCCGGCCTGGCGTCGCTCACCCGAGACGCAGACCCGAAAGCTTATCGGGATTGGCCAGATCGTAAGCACCCCATACCAATCCATCACGAACCGTGAAACCAACCACACTGGTCCGATACACCCCCGGCAGGGCGCCCGCCTCGAACGACTTCAGCACCAGCCCCAATTGCCCATTGACCAGAGCGAATTCGAATTCGATCGCCGGTGTGCCCGCAGACCCGTCGAGCCCGTGCTTACGGAGACCGAGGATGAAGCCGGCGATACGCTCGGCACCGTAGAGCACGTCGATCGCCGTCGCCGTAGTGCCGTTGGCATCACCGATCATCACCGAATTCGGGTGCAGCGCAGCGGTAACCGCGCCGATATCCCCGGTGTTCAAGGCATCCAGCAGACGCCGCACCGCCGCCTCGTGTTCGGCATCAGGAACCGGCTCCGGCGTCTGCGCGACCGCTTCCCTCGCGCGCACCGCGAGTTGCCGCGCGGCATCCGGGGAAAGGTCGAGAATCTCGGCAATCTCGCCGAACGGCACCGAAAGACCGTCGTGTAGAACGAAAGCCACCCGCTGCGGTGGTGTCAGACTATCCAGCGCAACCATCGCGGCGAGACGGTATTCGTGCTTGCGGACCAGCTCATTCAGGGGGTCGGGCAGGCTGGACGGCGACAATGCGGTCACTACCGGTTCCGGTAGCCACTGCCCCACATAGGCTTCTCGGCGCACAGCGGCACTATGCAAGCGGTCCAAACATATTCGGCTCACCACCGTGGTTAGCCAGGCGCCCAGATCCTCGATCTCGGACTGGTGGGTCCCGGCCAGCCGTAGCCAGCTCTCCTGCACGGCGCCCTCGGCATCGCCGACGCTGCCGGTCAACCGGTAGGCGACGGAAAGCAGATGTGCTCGATGCGATTCGAACAAGTCGGCGAGAAGAGCGGCAACCATCGTCAGATTCTACGGTCTGCCGAACGACCCATTTACCACACCTCCCGTGAGACCGCGAGGCGAAACCCGATGAGTGGACCGACTACGCGTGACACCATGCTCGAATGGAGGATCACCCGCTGTCGCGCGGGGCTGGGCGGACAACAACCCGATCTGGGCATTGCGTCCGCGCGCGGACGGACCGGTCATCGGAATGATCGGTCTCGGCAAGGCCGACGAATCCGCGCGTGAGGTCGGCTACTGGCCGGCACCCGAATACCGCTCGCGCGGGATGATGTCGCGCGCGGTCACGATGGTGTGCGAATTCGGCTTCCACGCTGACGGTTTAGCCCTCGGCCGCATAGGCTGGCACGCCTTCGCGGGCAATCACCCCTCCGCCGCAGTAGCTCGCCGCAACGGCTTTCGTTATGAGGGCATGGCTCGGCTCGGCAGCGTGCAACGCGGGATCCGCCGCGACAGCCGGCAGGCCGGACGGTTGGCCTGCGACCCACCGGATCCGGCGGAAGGCTGGCCATCGGGGGTCTGACCGGTGCCCCGGCTTTCGCCGGGACGGCCGATGGGCGTCAGCGGTTTCGGCGCTGTGCGACGGCCTCGGCGAGGCGATCGAGTTGCGTGGCGGTGGTCTCCCAGTCCAGGCAGGCGTCGGTGATCGATCGGCCGTAAGCGAGCTCGCCGGCCCGGCCGAGGGTCAGGTCCTGACGACCGGCGACGAGGAAACTCTCCAACATCACACCGACCATGCCCGGCTCACCGGCCGCCAGCCTGCCCGCGATATCGGTGACCACGTCGACCTGCTTGTTGTGATCCTTGTTGCTGTTGCCATGGCTGGCATCCACCACGATTCGTTGCGGCAGCGAAGCCTTCTCCAGCCGGATGCATGCCTCCGCGACCGAGGCCGCGTCGTAGTTCGGACCGGTACTGCCGCCGCGCAGGATCACGTGGCAGTCGGGATTACCCGAGGTGCGGATAAGCGCGGCCCGGCCATCCAGGTCGGTGCCGGGGAACACGTGGCTGGCCGCGGCGGCGCGCACGCCGTCGACCGCGACCTGCACGTCACCATCGGTGCCGTTCTTGATGCCGACCGGCATCGACAGCGCGCTGCTCAGCTGACGATGTACCTGGCTGGCCGCGGTACGGGCGCCGATGGCGCCGTAGGAGACCAGGTCCGCGATGTACTGCGGGGTTATCGGGTCGAGGAATTCGCACGCCACCGGCAGGCCGAGCGCGGTGATGTCGGCAAGCAGTTTGCGACCGATGCCGAGCCCGGTATTGACGTCGAAAGAGCCGTCCAGGTGCGGGTCGTTGATCAGACCCTTCCAGCCGAGGGTGGTGCGCGGCTTCTCGAAGTACACCCGCATTACCACGTGCAGCCGATCGTCCAGTTCGGCCGCTTTGGCGGCCAATCGGCGCGCGTAGTCCAGTGCGGCGGCCGGATCGTGCACCGAGCACGGTCCCACGATCACCATGAGGCGGTCGTCGGCGCCGGTGAGCACATCGACGGTGTGCTCGCGGCCCGCGCGGACCGTATCGGCGAGCGCGTCAGTGGTGGGGTGTACCCGGCGCACCTCGGCGGGCGAGCGCAGTGGGCTCACGCTGAGGGTGCGTTGATGATCGAGATCGGAATGCCGCGCGTTGACGTCGGCTGCAGTAGTCATCGTGGTGGGTTCCTTTTTATCAGGCCGACCCACGGATGCGATACCCATCGAGCCGGTCATCATCCGGCTCGGGGTGGAAGTTGGTCAGCGCAGCAGGTTGCCGCAGACCGACCCACCCGGGGCCGGCTTGCTAAACCAGAAATACACGCGCTGCACGTCGGAAACAGTACCAGGCAGTGAACGCGCCGCACGGGCACGGCGCGTTCAGGGCCGTCTCAGCCCCACTGGCCTGGCTCGTAGCTGCCCGCGGGGGTGCGGGCGATGACGTTCATCCGGTTCCAGGCATTGATCATCGCGATGGCGGCGATCAGGCATGGCATGAGTCACTAACGACTCAGCGTTGGCGGCGTGGCGGGGCCGGGGCCGGTTGGGCCAGGCGTCGGGCGCCTAGTCTTGACAAGCCCGGCCCACCGAGGCCGCCGATTACGGCGTGTCCACGCATCATTCCCGCTGGTAAGAGGCACCGGCAGGTACGGTCCGCAGCATGGACACCCTCATTTTCGCGGGTTTGCTGGCGGCCATGATCGCCCTGTTCCAGCAACGCTCCCGGCGGGTGGTGATCGGCGCGTGGTGGGTGCTACTGATCGCGACGGTGCTGTTGCTCGCCCATCACATAACCAGCGGCCTCGGACTCGGATTGAGCTACTGATGTCGGTCATTACGGCATCGACAACACGTAGGCGCGCGGCGCTCGGGCAGCTTCAATACTGGCTGGCGGTGGTGTTCGTGCTCGGGTGGACCGGGGTGATCTGTGGCGGGCTCGCCTTTCAGTTCGGCGCATGGGAATATCCGTGCCCGCTGTGCGTCGTCCAGCGCATGTTCATGGCGCTGGCGGCGCTCGGCGCGGCGACCATCGTGCGCGAGGGCATGAACGGGGCGATCGAGGCCACCGACTACGCCGCAGGCTGGGGACTGACCGTAGTCGGCTGCGTCGCAGGCGGATTCGCTTCCTGGCGCCAGACCATGCTGCACATCCTGCCGGGCGACCCCGGCTACGGCGATCCGTTGCTCGGCCTGCACCTATATGTCTGGGCGTTGATTCTTTTCGTGGCCGCGATCGCGACCATCGGTGTGGTGCTGTCGTTTTCACACCGCACTGCTGCCGCATCCATCTCGGCGACTCCACAGCGGATCATCGGGATGATCGCGCTGTGGTTCCTCGGCATCGTGCTGGCGATCAATCTGATCGCTATCTTCGCGCTGGAGGGTTTCCACTGGTTTCTGCCCGACGACCCGAACCGCTACCAAATCTTCTACGACCTGCAAATACTGGGCTGAGCGTTACCCGCCGAAGGTGTAGGTGACGCCGGTCAGTTTCTCCGACAACTCCCATAGCTCGCGCGCGACCCGCTCGTCCTTCGCCGCCGCGCTCGAACCGGACCGCCCGGGATAGCCGTGCAGCCCCATCCGGCCGTTCGGCCCATAGTACGCACCCGGCTCGACCTTTTCGGTCGCCGCGAAAAGTGATGGCAGTGCACCCATTTCGGCGCTCTGCGCCAGTAGCCGATTACCGAGCGCCATGACCATGTCCTGAATCGACTCGGTATGCGACTGCAGTTCGGTCGCCGCATAGCCGGGGTGCGCCGCGACCGATAGTTTCGGCGATCCCGCCGCGGTCAGCCGGCGCTGCAGTTCGTAAGCGAACATCAGATTGGCGAGCTTGGCTTGGCCGTACGCGGCCCATCGCCGATACTTGCGGCGCTCCCAGTTCAGATCGTCCAGATCGAGCTCTCCCATGCGGTGCGCGCCGCTGGACACCGTCACCACTCGGTCCGAAATCTTGTCCAGCAGCAGCCCGGTCAGGGCGAAGTGGCCGAGATGATTTGTGCCGAACTGCATTTCGAACCCATCGGCGGTCCGTCTGAGCGGCAGCGCCATCACACCAGCATTGTTGATGAGCACATCGACCTGCGATACCGAATCGGCGAACTCCCGCACGGAAGCCAGATCCGCGAGATCGAGCCTGCGCACCTGTGCCCGCTCGCCGAGTGCGGCGGCGACGTACTCACCCTTCGCCACATTGCGACAGGCCAGGATCACCGCTGCCCCCGCCGCCACCAACGCGCGCACGGTTGCCGCTCCCAGCCCACCGTTGGCGCCGGTGACGACGAACGTCCGCCCGGCCTGACCGGGCACATTCGCGGCATCCCACCTGCTCATACCCGGAAGTCTAGTCCGATACGGCGCGGCCGTAACCGGTAGCGAGCCCGCATGTGGCGCTGCCGGCAAACGCGCGGCGGGGATACCCAACGAAACCGATCGCTCGGTCAAGAGCATCTGCCGTGCCTGCACGACCGACAGGCGGATCAGGCTAACCGGCCAGATTCAGGATCGACTGACCGAGGCGTGAGCTAGGGCGAATTCGACAGCCTCGCCCGCATTCGCCGCCGTGAAGCCCCCGCCTACGGATGCGCCGTCGGCGTCGACGATCTGCCAGCCACCGACCGACACCACCGGCACCCCGCCACGCCGATTCGCCAGCGCCAACTCAGACAGCGTCCCCCACGAGCCGCCAACCACAATCACGGCATCCGCCGACCAGACCAGGATCGCGTTCCGGGCCTCACCCATATTCGTGTATAGAACCGCGGACAGTCCGTCGCAGACGCGAGACCGATCGGCGTCCGGCCGCACGCCGATCACCAAACCGCCTTCCGATGACGCACCTTCGGCAACCGCCGCCATCACCCCAATTCCCCCGCCGCACAGCACAGTTGCCCCGGTCTCGGCCAGCAGGCGGCCGACCTCCCGCGCATTGTCCGCGTCCATGTCGGTGCAGTGCCGTGGTCCGCAAACCGCGACCTGGATCGGGGGCATCTCACTCCTTGGCAGTGGCTTGGGCTGTGTAGGTGGTGAACAGGCTAATGCGGTCCGGCAGTTCGCGGGCAGTGCGGACAGCCGGAGCGATCGCGCGCGGCTCGTCGGCCGCTTTTCACCACCTCTCAACTATTGGGGTCGTCCGTAGCTCCACAGGCAAGTCCAGCACCTTGTGGATGCGGATTCGGGCTGTCGCATTGTTGATCAGTACATCGGCCTGCTGCGAGCGTCACGAGCCCCGCATGTGGCACTGCCGGCAACGCGTGGCGGGTCATGCGACGATCGCCCACCAACCTGGTGTCACACCTGGGTGAGCACCTCATCATCACTCATGGCCGCAACCTCCAGATACATTCCGGCGACTGCTTCCAATCGACCGGTCGAGCCCTTGCGTTCCTCGCGTTCGAGTAGCCGGTGCGCCAGACCTGCCACGGTGCGGGCCGCGAATAGATCGGCGACGATGGTGTCGGAGGCGTCCAGCCACTCACGGATCCTGGCGATGACCGTGGTCGCCAGTACCGAGTCCCCGCCGAGGGCGAAGAAATCGTCGGTTGCGCCGACCCGATCGGTCTCGAGGACGGTCGCGACGATGTCGGCGAGCGCACGCTCCAAATCGGTGCTCGCGGCCACGAATTCGGCGGTGGTTTCGATGCTCTCGTGCAGGGCACGGATTGCCGCGCGGTCCGGCTTGGCATTCGAGGTGAGCGGCAGGTGGGCGAGTATCTCCAGGCGCGCCGGAATCATGTACGACGGCAGGAGATCCGCGACCGCCGCGAGTACCACATCGGAAGTGATTTCGGCGTTCGGTTCGGCGACAAGGGCGGCCACCAGTTTCGGAGCGGCGGCACCTACCACGGCCGCGATGGCTTGGTGGACGCCTGGCGTCTGACGCAGCGCGCTCTCTACCTCACCCAGTTCCACGCGATAACCACGGATCTTCACCTGATGATCGGCGCGGCCGAGGAATTCGAGGGCACCGTCGGGACGGTAGCGAGCCAGGTCACCGGTGCGGTACCAGCGCATGCCGTCGTGCACGACGAAACGTTCGGCGGTGCGCTCCGGGTCGCCGCGATAGCCGGCCGCGACGCCGGCACCACCGATCCACAACTCACCGGTCACCCAATCGGGGCAGTCGTGGCCAGTGGGGCCGACGACACGGCACTGCACATTGCGCAGCGGGACGCCATACGGCACGGCGGTCCAATCGGCGGGCACCTGCGCGTCGATGACCTCGCAGATGGTCGAGTGGATCGCGGTTTCGGTGGCGCCACCGAGTCCGGCGAACCGGCAGTCGGGTGCCACCGCGGCGAGCCTGCCCGGCAGCGTGACCTCCACCCAGTCACCGCCGAGGATGACGGTGCGCAGCGCGTCGAGGCGCAGGCCGCCGGTAGCGGTCAGCAGCATGTCCAATAGGCTCGGTACACAGTTGATGAGCGAAACATCGTGGCGCACTGCGAGTTCCACCCAGCGCGCGGGTTCAGTGCGCTGAGCCTCGTCCACCGTGACCACGGCGCCGCCCGCACTCAGCATGCCGAAGATGTCATACACCGACAGATCGAACTCGAGTGCCGAAAGGGCGAGCGCACGGTCTCGCGCGCCGATCCCGAAACGCTCGTTCAGGTCGTCGATGGTGTTCATGGCCGCACGATGCGGGACCTGCACCCCCTTGGGCTTACCGGTGGAACCCGAGGTGAACAGCACATAAGCGATCGTTTCCGGATCACCGAAGATGGGGCGCCGCAATGGTTCCGGGTGGGATCGGGCCTCGGCGAGCGCGAGGGTCCGCACCTCGGGAATGCTCCGACTCCCGACGGTCAGCGCGGCGACCACCGTGCCGGTGCGCAGGATCTCCGCACGACGAGCGGCTGGCTGGTCGAACCCGATCGGCACATAGACCGCACCCGCCGCGAGCACGCCGAGCGTCGCCACGATCTGGTCCGGGCCCTTCGGCAGCTGCACCGCGACCGAATCACCCGGCAGCACACCGGCGCCGCGCAGCGCACCGGCGATAGCCAATGCCTCGGCGGCCAGTCGACCGTAGGAGACGGTGCCGCCCGGCTCCCAGATCAGCGCGGGCGCATCGGGATTCGTCGCAGCGCTGGCGAAGAATCCGGTATGCAGCAGTCGTCGGGTGACCGGCCCTGCCGTGGCGTTGACGCGGGCCCGTACTTGCGCCTGCTCCAGCGGTATCCGCAAGGCGGCCTCCGCATCCCAGCCCGCGGCCGAGGGCTGACTCACATCAGCCGATTCGACGTCACCGGCCAGCCGCATGATGGCATCGATATAGCGGGCGAACATCGCCTCGATAACGCCTGCGGGAAAAGCGGATTCGCGCACGTCCCAGTTCAACAACAGGCCACCGCGCACCTCGGTGATCTGCGCGTCCAGCAGCACCTGCGGCCCCTGCGAGATGATCCACACGGGATCGCCGAAGGTCTCGGTAATGGTGTCGGCGAACAACTCACCGAGGTTGAGTGCGCTGGTGTAGACAATCGGCGCGAGCACCGGCTCGCCGCGCGAACGACCAAGATCGCGCAACACTTCCAACCCGGCATAGGCCGTGTGCGCGCCGGCGGTGTGCAGGCTCGATTGCAGGGCGCGGGCCCGTTCGGTGACGGTGGCAGGTTCGGTCACATCGACCTCGAGCAGTACCGATGACGTGAAGTCGCCGACCACCCGATCGATCTCCGGATGCACCGGCTCCCGGTGGAACAGCGGCAAATTCAGCAGGAACCGACGCTGGGCCGACCAACCGCCGATGGTCTCGGCGAACACCGATGCCAGCGCCATCGCGGGGGTAATCCCCCTGGCGTGCGCAGCGTCGAACACCCGCGCCTTCGCCTCGGGGGCGAGCCAGCGGTGGTAACGCACGGTCTTGTTGTGAGCGGCCTGTACACCCGCGTCGCGGGCCGGACCAGGGGATGCCTGCGGCAGTTCCGGAACCCCAGGCAGCTCGGGCAGCCGCTGCTGCCACCACTGCCGATCCCGATCATGTTCGGCGCCGACACCACTGGGATTATCGGCGAGGTAACGCTGGAAGGTATATGTCTGCGGCGGCAGTGTCTGGCCGCGATACAGCCGAGCGAGATCATCGAGCAGAATGCGATAGCTCATCGCGTCCGCCGCCAGCATGTCGACATCGAGGTGCAACCTGGTGCGGTCATTGTCGAGCAAGGTCAGCGCGATGTCGATGACCTGACCGTCCTCGACCGCCATGCGTTGATGGGTGTTGTTGTCCCGCAGCGACTCCAACGCGCGCTCGACCTCTTGCCGATCGAGCCCACGTAGGTCGGTGCATGTCCACACCGGCCGCCCGGGCCGCGTCATCGTCTGCTGCGTACCGTCGGGCAGGAACCGGGTTCGCAGCATCGGATGCCGCCGCACAAGGTCGTCGACCGCACGCTCCAGCCGTACAGGATCGACACCCGCACCATCGAATTCGACATACAGGTGCGCCGCGACCCCGCCGAGCTCATGCGACTCCGACCGCCCGATCCAATACGCGTGCTGCATCGGCGCGAGCGCGAACGGAGGGTCATCGGTATCGGACGTCACCGGATCCTCGGCCCCACCAGCCGGACGCGAATGCGTCGAATCAGGCTGCCACGCGGCATCATTCGATCCCCAAGAATTGTTCGAATACCCTGGCGCGATGGCGTCGGATTCATCAGCGCCACCGATCAGTTCGAACCAGCCGTCGACTGTCGGGTTCGCGGCCAACAGCGCGAAATTTATGTCGATGCCGCGTTTGCGCCAGGCGCCGGCCAGCTTCATGGTCCGGATGGAGTCGAGGCCCAGCTGAATTAGGTCGGCGTCGTCGGTGATGGTGTCCGCGGGCACGTCGAGTTGCCGGGCTATTGCGGCACGGATTTGGTCCCGGTCGATCGCCGAATCATCTGTTGTCCACGCCCGCCGGGATCGTTCCCCCTGTCGCTGTGCTGACTCCATACGCCGCTGTCGCTCCTTGGTTGCCACCGTATTCGGCGGATCGAGACTGCTCGGCGGTAGCCTATCAAATTGAGATAGGGTTGCCTAACCTTCCTTATGAGACCCTAATCATTCAGTACATCTTCGAGACCCGTGAGGCAGACCGTGACTTCGACAGCCCCCACGCCCACCTCCCATCGCGACGGCTATGCCCCCTTCCCCGATGCCGCCGCGGAAACCTTCCGCGCCGCGGGTTACTGGACAGGTCGCCCGCTCGGTGACCTCCTGCGTGAAACGGCGCGTCACCACCCGCAACGCCCCGCACTGCTGGATGGCGACACCGTGCGCACCTACGCCGTACTGGATTCCGATGCGGACCGCATGGCACACGGCCTGCTCGCGCTCGGCATCGAGCCTGGCGATCGAGTAGTCGTACAACTGCCGAACGTCCCCGAATTCGCGACCGTGCTGTTCGGGTTGCTGCGCGCGGGCATCATCCCGGTTCTCGCCCTGCCCGCACACCGCCGAGCCGAAATCGAACATCTCGCCGAGCTTTCCGGCGCGGTCGCCTACCTCATTGCCGACCGGCTCGGCGACTTCGATTACCGCGAGTTGGCGGCGACGGTCGAGCTGTCGGTCTCCACACTCCGCCATGTGCTGGTGCTCGGTGACCCCGGAACCTTCACCGACCTGAACTCGATTCCGCGCGCCGGCAATTCGCTTCCGGCGATCGATCCGAGCGATATCGCGCTGATGCTGGTATCCGGCGGCACGACCGGCCTGCCTAAGCTGATCGCCCGCACCCACGACGACTACGTCTATAACGCCACCGCAAGCGCCAAGGTGTGCGAACTGACCGAGAGCGATGTCTACCTCGCGACACTTCCCGCGGCACACAACTTTCCACTGTCGTGCCCGGGCATCCTCGGCACCATCGGTGTCGGCGGTGCGATCGCGTTCCTGACCGACCCGAGCCCGGAGAGCGCCTTCGCCGTGATAGAGCGGCACCGGGTCACGGTGACCGCTGTGGTTCCACCGCTGGCCCAACTATGGTGTGCGGCAACCGAATGGGAGGATGCCGATCTCGAATCGCTGCGGTTGCTTCAGGTCGGTGGCGCCCGGTTGGCCGAGGTCAACGCACGCGATGTCGAACCCGCACTCGGCGCGAAGTTACAGCAGGTATTCGGCATGGCCGAGGGCCTGCTCAACTACACCCGTCTCGACGACCCGGCCGACATCGTATGCACGAGCCAGGGCCGACCGCTCTCCCCCGCCGATGAGGTCCGCGTTGTCGACGCCGACGGCAACGACGTCGAGCCCGGTGCCGAAGGCGAACTACTCACCAAGGGCCCCTACACAATTCTTGGCTACTATCGCGCCCCTGAACACAATGCCCGCGCCTTCACCCCCGACGGCTACTACCGCAGCGGCGACCTGGTCCGTCGCCTGCCGAGCGGCCACCTGATCGTCTCCGGCCGCCTCAAGGACGTCATCAATCGCGGTGGCGAAAACATCTCCTGCGACGAACTGGAAGAACATCTCCTCGCCCACCCGGCCGTCCGCCACGCCGCGGCCGTCGGCCTGCCCGACGCCGCACTCGGCGAAAAGGTCTGCGTGATACTGGTGGTCGCGGACACCACACCGACGCTCGCCGAGATCAAGACCTTTCTCATCGATCGCGGTCTGGCCACCTATAAGCTCCCCGACCTGCTGCGCTTCGCTGAAACGCTGCCCATCACCGCCGTCGGCAAGATCGACAAGAAGGCACTGCGCGCCGAATTCTGACGACGCACGCGGGAGGCCCGGCCGATACGAACTCGGCCGGGCCTCTTCAGGCGAACCCTCTTCAGTCGAAGGTAGCCGGACGCGTTACGCCTTGACCACGTACGGCGCGATGCTGCCGAGCTTTTCGCAGGTCTCCTCGAACTCCCGATCCGGGCGGGATTGTCCGACAATGCCCGCACCCGCGCGCAGCCAGGCGCCCTCGGTTGTCTGATAGACCGCGCGGAGCACCAGGGTGGCTTCCATCATGCCGGTAGGCGAAATCGTCACCACCGCACCGGAATACAGGCCGCGCGGTGCGCCGTCGAGCCGGAAGATCGAGTCGACGCCGGCGCGTTTGGGGATACCGGAGGCGGTCACCGAAGGGAACAGCGTCTCCAGCGCGTCCCAGCTGGAACGGTCGGCGGCGAGCCGGCCGCGCACCGTTGATGCGAGATGCTGGACGCTGCCGCGTTCGCGCACCGCCATGAAGTCCGAGACGGCGGGCGTGCCGACAGCCGCGACCGCGCTGATCTCCGCAAACGATGTTTGTACCGAAATTGCGTGCTCAACAATCTCTTTGGGATCGGTCAGCAGATCGGCGCGAGCCGCCATGTCGATATCGGGGCCGAAACCGAAGGCACGGGTACCCGCGAGCGGTTCGGTGGTGACGACGCGGTCGGCGTCCACCGAGGCGACCAGCTCCGGGCTGAATCCCGCCGCCTCCAGCCCACCGAGCCGCAGCAAAAATGACCGGGCGGGGGTATTGGCCGCCCGGCCGAGCCGGTAGGTCGCGGGCACGTCCACCGCGAACGGCAAATCGACCTTCCTGGACAGAATGACCTTCTGGTAACGGCCCGAACGGATTTCGTCCACCGCCTCGGCGACTCGGTCGCGGTATCCGGTGGGATCGAGGCGGATATCGGTCGGATGCGCCCGCGGCAGTTCGCTCTCCTGCGAGGCCGCGATGAGGTCATGAATATCGCAGGTCTCAGCGGGCGTGGCTCCGGAGATGCGAATGCCGAACTCGCCGACCCGCACTTCGATGCGCGGGATCATCAAGTGCGCCAGCGCTGTTCGCGGATGCAGATGCGCGGTGGCATCCAGCGCCCACGCACAGAATTCGAATCCGATCCAGCCGTATGCCTGCCGCCCGCCCAACGGCAAGGTATCGAGCGCACGATCGAGCACGCCCGCCGGGCTGCCCTTCCACCCGCTCGTGGTAGTCCGGCCTGCCCAGACCACCCGCAGTTCGTCGGCGTCCAGTTCCACGCTGCCGAGCGGGTCCGCCGCGAACACCCATTCGCCGGGACGCTCGTACATCACGTACTCGCCGAACCGGTCCGCCGCCGCCAGCCGGGACATCGCTGCCGCCGGATCGGTCACATATTCAACGCGCAAGCGCTCCGTGGTCGACAACGATCCTCCAAGGTAATGCTGACCTAACTTTAGTGAGTAAGGTTAGCATTACCTGACTACGCTGCGACTGTGCCGAGAGCCACAGCGATGGCCGGTCACCGCGTCACTGAGTAGGCACCGCGATCGCGGAACGCTCGACGCTCAGCAGACTTTCCGCATGGTGTTCGGCGTGATACGCCGCCCCGCCGCCGCGCAATCCGAACAGCCGCTTGCTGTAGACCAGCCAGACCACAGCGGCGATATTGATGACCAGCGCCACAATCCGCAGCGCGGTGATCTTCTCGGTCAGTTCGTAGATCTCCAAAGGCAGGAAGATGCTGGTCGCGACGGCCGAGAAATACTCGCCCCAGCGCTTCACCAGCCACAATCCGACCGCCTCGATCACCTGCAAACCCGCGTAACCAAGGATGGCGATCGCGATCCACATCAGTGCCGTATTCGAAAGATCGAACGCCTCACCGGCCAGACGCACGAGCTTGGATCGATCGATGTCCCACCCGATCTGATCGGCGAAGGGCCGCAGCAGCGGCTCATCCTTGTCGAACGCCGCACGCATGGTCTCGCGCGAGGAACGGAATTCGAAGACTACGACGGCTGCCAGCACCAGCAATAAACCGCGCAGCAACCGCTCGATCGCCAACGCCCGCATCAGCCATCGATCCCGCAGCAGCCGCCCACGCGGGACCTCCGGTGCATGATCGGCAGGCCCTGAGCCAACCGGGTCGCCGGGCACGAAGGTGCCGCAACGCAGGCAACGCCATGCTTGTCCCGCAACGGTGTCGACCGACAGCCGATCCCGCAATTGCGCTTCGTCCGGCGCGTAGGTGTAGTGACCGCGCCAACCGCACGCGCGCAGCGCCCAATCCATGCGCGCAGCCTAGTTCGATTCACGAGATAGCAGCACGCCGGCAACTCGCGTGCCGGAGTTCCTGCGCGGAATCCCCTGGCGGGCTTCAATAGGAAGACCGTCAGTTACGGAGGGATTCAGACATGATCGATCACCGCGGGGACTCACCCGCGCCGGCTCAGCGAGCAACGACACCGAGGTCGGTGGTTGCCCTTGTCGACGCCGGATCGAGAGTGGAGCGCGGGCTCATCGGCGCCTGGCTGACCGATGGTGGCCTGGTCGGCGAACTCGGTATCGACGTACCCGTCACGCAGCTCGACCTCGACTCCGATGCCATCGCCACCCGGCTGGTCGGGCGTCATGACGATCCGCTCGTCCTCCCGGTGCGGGTGTTGTGGCTGCCGCCCGAACGGGACGGAGTCCGCCGAGTCACCTTCGCCGACCTTGCCTTGCTGAGTAATCCTCGCAAGCCGCACGCGCTGGCCCAGCGCAGGCTCATCGGCAAATCCCCGGACCGGCACGTGGTACTGACCGGGGCGCCTGCCCTACTCAGCGAGCTACGGGCCAACAACCCGGAGGCCGCAGCGCTATTGACCACGGGCACCGCGGAGCCGTTCGCCCGCGCCATCGTGCGCGCCGCGGTGGTCGCCCTCGAGCGCGCCGAGCGCAACGTAATCGGCGATCGGTACAAGGTGCCGAGGCTGGTGGCCGAGGAGATCCTCGACTCACCCGCTTTCCTGCTGCGCCTCGACCTCATCGCCGACCAGATCGGCGCCAACCAGCATGAGGTGTACCGGCGCGCGGAGAAGGCGTTGCGTGAACTCGTGGCCGCGCAGAGCCGACTGGTCTCCGACCTGTTCACCCAGGCGATGCGGCCGGTACACGCCTCCACCTGGAAGGTGGACACCGAGGAGTCCGGGTTGACCGCGTTGCGGGCGCTCAACCGTCGCTATCCGCTAGTCTTCCTGCCCTCGCACCGCTCCTACGTCGACGCTTTCGTACTCGGCGATGTATTGGCCCGCAATGACTTTCCGCCGAACCACGTGATCGGCGGTGCCAATCTCAGCTTCTGGCCGATGGGCCCGATCGCTCGGCGCACCGGCACCGTCTTCATCCGGCGCAGCTTCGGCGACGACGAGGTGTACAAGGCGGTGGTCGAGGAGTACTTCGCCTACCTGCTCGCCAAACGCTTCAACCTGGAGTGGTATTTCGAGGGCGGCCGCACCCGCACCGGCAAATTGCGACCGCCGCGCTACGGGCTGTTGAATTACCTTGCCGCCGCGGTCCGTTCGAATCGCATCGACGACGTCATGCTGATTCCGGTGTCGATCACCTACGAGCGGCTCAACGAGTTGGGCGCCATCGCCACCGAACAGGTGGACGGGAAGAAGAAGCCCGAGGGTCTGGCCTGGCTGGCACGTTATGTTCGTAGCCAGCAGCATTCGGCCGGGCGCGTCTATGTTCGCTTCGGTGAACCGCTTTCGGCGCGCGATCGACTCGCCGCACATGGTGATCCGCTCATCGCACCGCCGCTGTCGATACCGCTGCATCGCACCGAGCCCACCGAGCCCGAGCCTGGCGACGCCGGCGCGGACGCGGTCGGCGAGCAGGAGCGCTTAGCGGTACAGCGGCTCGCCTTCGAGGTCGCGGTCGGCATCAATGCGGTCACCCCGGTCACGGTCAACGCATTGGCCACCCTCGCGCTGCTCGGCGTGCACGAGCGCGCCCTCACCCTCGGCGAGGTTCGTTCCGTGCTCGCCCCGGTATTGAGCTATATCGAGAAGCGCGATCTGCCGCACGGCGAACTCGACGCACTACGCGATGATCAGAGTCTCGCGGTGGTCCTGGAACAACTGTCGCTGGCCAAGGTGGTCACCGTCTATCGCGGTGGGCTGGAACCGGTTTACTCGATCGAGGCAGGCGCACACCTGGAGGCCGCGTTCTATCGCAATAGCGCCGTACACTGGTTCATCAACAGGGCGATTCTCGAACTGTCCATTCTGTCCGCCCTCGACGCCCCCGCGCCGGATCAGCTCAAAGCCGGGTGGGACGAGGCTTTCCGCCTTCGCGATCTATTGAAGTTCGACTTCTTCTTCCCCAAACGGGTGGAGTTCGCGGCCCAGCTGACCGCGGAAATGCTGCTGGTCGACCCGGATTGGCACAGCCACACGCGGGCCGACACCTTCGGCGAGGACGTCCTGGCCAAACTCACCGCGTCCGGATTCATGATGGCGCACCGCACCCTGCGTTCGTTCTTCGACGCGCAGCTGGTGGTGGCCGAACGGCTGGCCGCCAGGGATCCCGTCGAAGAAATCGATCGAAAACAGTTCATCGCGGAATGCGTCGCGGTCGGCAAACAGATGATGCTGCAACAGCGGCTGCACAGCCCCGAATCGGTATCCATCGAACTGTTCACCAGCGCATTGAAACTCGCGGACAATCACGGGTTGCTCGCACCCGTCGGACCGGACTCCGCCGAGCTCAGGGCCGAATTGTCCGAGTGCAGAATCGAATTCGCCGACCGGCTGCGCACCATCGGAACCCGCATCTCGCAGGCCGCGTCGTTGGATCCGTCCAACCGGCTGGTGCGGGAGCCGTGATGGCCCAACCGGATGACACCGCGCCCACCGCGACGGCGCGGCAGCCGCGACGCGCGGCCATCGACTCGGATCTCGAATCCGTACTCGCCGCAATTCGATCGGGACCGCAGGGCGCCGAGATCGCCGCGGTATTCGACTTCGGTGGCACCATTGTCGACGGTTTCACCCACCCCTCGTTGCGCAAGCGAGTCTTTCGGCCAGGCGCGGCGCGGACCGCGTCGGCCACCCTGCTCGGGGGCATTCGCAATGGACTCACCGACGGCCAGTTCGAGCGCTTCCTACAACTGACCACTCGAGCGCTGGCCGGCCGGAACGAGGCCGACCTGGACGAACTCGGCGCACAGCTATTCCGCCGCGCCATCTATGGACATCTGTATCCCGAAGCGTGGCAGCTCATCCGGACCCATGAGGCCGCCGGGCATACCGTCATCCTGGCCAGTTCGCTGACCCGATTCCAGGTCGCGCCCGCGGCTGCCGCGCTCGGCATCGAGCACGTGCTGTGCACGTCGATGGCGACCAGCGAGGGCACCCTGACTGGATATGTCGAGGGAAAAACGCTGTGGCGCAATGGCAAAGCCGACGCCGTGCGCGGTTTCGCCGCCACCAACGGTATCGATCTCGGCCGCAGTTACGCCTACACCAATACCGTCGCCGACGTACCGCTGCTGTCGCTCGTCGGTAATCCGATCCCGGTGAACCCCGATCGACGGCTCGGCATGTTCGCCGCCGAACAGGATTGGCCGACCGTCTCCTTCCGGGCGAGGCAGGCACCCGGGCTCGGCGATTACGTGCGGACCTACGCCGGATTCGCCGCGCTCCTCGGCGGTGCCACCCTCGGTGTCGTGGCCAAGTCCTACACCAGGCAGCGTCGCGAAATGGCCGACGGGCTGATGGCGTATGCGACGCGGGCCACCCTGCGTGTCATCGGAGTGCGAATCCGGTTGTCCGGCGCGGCGCATGCTCGCGCACCCCGCCCGGCCGTCTTCCTTTTCAATCATCAAAGCCAATTCGACGTCATCATCGTGCCGAGGGTTCTGGAGGGTGGCGTAACCGGCATCGGCAAAAAGGAGCTGACCCGCAATCCGATCTTCGGCCCGCTGATGCGATTCGTCGGTGTGACGTTCATCGACCGCTCGAATACCGAGCGTGCGAAGGCCGCGCTGGCGCCGGTGGTGGAAACGCTGCGTGGTGGTCTGTCGATCGCCATCGCCCCCGAAGGTCACCGCTCCTATACACCAGGCCCACTACCGTTCAAGAAAGGCGCATTCCATATCGCGTTACAGGCAGGCGTGCCGGTGATACCGGTGGTGATCCGCAACGCGGGTGAAATCGCTTGGCGTGATTCGATGATCGCGCGCAAAGGAACCGTCGACGTCGCCATTCTGGAACCCATCGATGTGAGCGGCTGGTCGCCCGACGATATGGATGATGAGGTCGAGTCGGTTCGGCGGCTCTATCTGGAGACTCTCTTGAACTGGCCGGAACCGGACGCGAGCTGACGACGCGAGCACCACACGACGACAAATGTCGTTCGCTACACAGAGCGACCGAACAGCAGCTTCCATGGCATCAGCGCCGACTCCAGCTGCACCTTGAGGCTCATCTTGGAGGCGCCGATCGTGCGCTCCTCGAACCGGATCGGTACCTCGGCGATCGCAATGCCCTGCTTGACCGTCCGGTAGTTCATCTCGACCTGGAACGAATAGCCATTGCTGCGGATCGACGCGACGTCGATCGCGCGCAACGTATCGGCCTTCCACGCCTTGAATCCCGCGGTCGCGTCCTTCACGCCGAGCCGCAGAATCAGGTTCACATAGAAATTGGCCCACGCCGAGAGCGCCTTGCGGTACCACTTCCACTCCGCGGCGGTCGACCCGCCGGGCACGTAGCGCGAGCCGAGCACCACGCCGGCATCGGTAGTGGTCAGCTTCTCCAGCATCGCCGGAATCACCTCGGTCGGATGCGACAGGTCGGCGTCCATCTGGATCACCACGTCGGCGCCCTCGTCCAGCGCGAGCGTGATCCCGGCGATGTAAGCCCGGCCCAATCCGTCCTTCTCGGTGCGATGCAGCACACCGACAACGTTCGGTAGCTCCGCCGACAACTTGTCGGCGACCTCACCGGTACCGTCCGGCGAATTGTCATCCACCACGAGCACGTGCAGGTCGGGCACTGGCAGCGCAGTCAGCCGCTCCACCGCAACCGGCAGATTTTCCCGCTCGTTGTAGGTCGGCACAACAACGGTAACCCTCAAGGGTCGCCCTCCCTGCTCACCTGTAGCCCCGAGCCCACGACAGGACCCCGAGCATTCGTCTGATTTCAAAGAACCGTACTTGATCGGGCGCAAGAGTGCCTGAGCGCACTCCCCGCACGCCACTCCATGGTCCGCGAACTTTCGCCGAACCTCAGCAATCCCATCAGCCACCTGTGCAACAATCGCCCGGAAATGCTTGCGGCGCAGGGATATTTCGCCATCGATATCCATGGCTCACCCGAGGGGCAGGCAGTCCTGGCCAAGAACGGCGCGGCGGATATGTTCAACGGAGCCATCAACGACAACATGCTGTTCGCCGATCCGCCGCAGCACACCCGGCTGCGTCGCCTCGTCGCGAAGGCGTTCGCCAGCCGCGCGGTCCAGGATCTCGGTCCGCGTATCACTGCGATCGCCGACACCTTGCTCGACGACGTGAGCACCCCGGAAACCGCCGACATCTTGGACAGCTATGCGTTCCCCTTGCCGATCGCGGTGATCTGTGAGTTGCTCGGCGTGCCGGATGACGATAAGGACGCATTTCGTACCTGGACCGCAAACGTCGTCAACAATTCGGCTTCCATCGAGGAGCGCACCAGCGCCGGTGTCAGCTTCTTCACCTACCTGACGGAGCTGATCTCGGCTCGCACCGACAACCCTCGCGAGGACCTGCTCTCGGAGCTCATCATCGCGAAGGACGACGGCGACCGGCTCGACCAGCAGGAACTCATTTCCATGCTGTTCCTCTTACTCGCGGCCGGACACGAGACCACTGTCAATCTGATCGGCAATGCGGTACTCGAACTCCTGCGCGACCCCTCGATGGTCTGAGGGCGATGACGCGGCGCGCGACGTGTCACAACGACGTGCGCCGGTCACTTCAATCGCCCTCTCGCCAGTTTCGATCGCGCGAATCCTCGCGATCATTGCGCGCACGCACGATCTCCAGAGCACGCTCCGCCATCGCCCGGTCCGGGTACGGCCCCATCCGATCCCGGAACCAGCACTGAAGCCCTTGTTCGGCCCTCTTGTGCTTCAGGCAGTAGTACCAGCGCTCAGCCATGGCCCCAGCATCCCACCGATCCCGTTCCCGGTTCCGGGTTTGCGGCATCAGATATCTCCGCTCCCGCATCGGGGACATCGCTCGCCAGCGGTGGGAAGATGTGTCGTCGTCGCGCACCGGCCGCCATAGTGTGGGCCGAGTGGCGGCGGCAGGCGACTTCGGATGAGCGGTCCCGCTGGAATGTTCCGCGAGATGACCGCACACCTCGGCCGCCTATTCGGATCGGCCATGCGACACCAGGTCGACTCGGTAGTTCATCCCACCGCTCGCAGGATCGAAAACAATCCGGCACGCCTCGAGGCAACCAGCCGAGCCGGCGCTGACGCTTTCGCCAGAGCCGCACGCGATGACGGCTCGCCTCCACGACCGCACCTCGAGCAGAATTCCCCACGCTCCAGCAGCCATTCGGCGAGACCGACCATACGTGGGGTGCTTCGGACCAAGGACCGGGATGATGCTCAGTTGCGTTTACACCTGACTCGAATGCTGGCCGACGGCGACTACGGCAAGTGCCAACTGAAACTGCTCGAAGCGTCCTACGCCCCGGTATACCGGGGCGGGAGGCGGGCGCGGCAGCGCGCAGGCTTCAAATTCTCGGCGGCGGTACACGACGAAAATGGCAGCCGTATCGGTCGAATCGAACGCAAGATCTATACCGACTCCCACGGCAGAATCGTCGTCAACAACAGCTACATGGCGCTGGTAGAAACGGCAACCGGCAAAGGTTACGGCAAGTCAGTGACCAGTGGACTCGAGAACATATACCGCCGCAACAACGTTCACCGCATGGAGCTGCGGGCCACTAAACGGGGCGGATACGCCTGGGCGCAAGCGGATTACCGCCTGAACCCCAGAGCTTCTCTCCGTGAGGAATCGCTCTCCCCCACACCGGCGCACTTGATGGACGCCGTGGACTATTCCCCCTCGATCGGGGATCGCATCAACGCGATCTACGACAGCGCGTCCAGCTATGACAAAGCCCTTCTCGACAGCATGCGAGACAGATTTAACGGCCCAGCGAACGACTGCCCGTCACCGCAGGAGCTGGCCAACCTGTCCGGCACAAACCCTCGACTCGGCGAGACCATGATGACGGGGGCAACATGGCACGGGGTGAAGATCCTGTAGGACAGCCCACCCCGACGAATAACCATCACCTCCTTCCTGGGCGCGATGCCTGGACCATGCCCACCGCCCCTCGGCTGGAGGTACACACACCCCACGACAGCGCACCGACCAGATCTGTTGAAGCCCAGCGTTTTACGAAGGGCGGCCTGTCTGTGGTCGACTTCGCGTACGCACGTTACTTCGCGCGGTTGTAGCCGAATTCCGCCATGCACAATCAAGAGCGCCTGCGGTTACCCGACTGTTGTCCGGCTCGAGGGACTGCGAGAATCGTCGCCTCAGCGGTAGTCCGCAAGCCGGGCTGAAGCCCCACGTGCAATATCGGACGGGAATCGGCGATCTACAGCGGCCGGTCGTGAACACATACCCCGGGGTATGGGCATAAAAAATCCCCCCCGACCATGCAATATGTCGAGGGGAGTTGGTGGCCAGGGCCGGGATCGAACCGGCGACCTTCCGCTTTTCAGGCGGACGCTCGTACCAACTGAGCTACCTGGCCGCAGGCATCTGTACTGCATGCCATACGCGAAGTGCCGGATTGCTCCGGCACTTATCTTGCGACCCTGACGGGACTCGAACCCGCGACCTCCGCCGTGACAGGGCGGCGCGCTAACCAACTGCGCCACAGGGCCTTGCGTTGCTACCAACGGTCCGAAGACCGTACCCCCTACGGGATTCGAACCCGCGCTACCGCCTTGAAAGGGCGGCGTCCTAGGCCGCTAGACGAAGGGGGCTCGTCCTGGATTCCTCCAGACCGGCTTTCAACGGGTGTCCGTTGGGAGCTCGGTTAGCTTATGACAGACCAGTGGAGTTTCCCAAACCGGCTGGTCAAAGCCCTAAACCAAGCTCTTCGAGGCGAGCTCGGATCTGCCAGCCGTCCTTACGGAACTTCTCACCCCACTCTGGGGTGGCCACGGATTCGATCATGACCTCGAGCGCCTCCTGGAATCTGGCACGCAGATCGACCCTGCTGCCGAACAGATCCACCATGTACCGCTGACCGGCGAGCGCGGCGGCCAGCGTTCGAGTGAACCGATCGGGGTCGGCCTCGGCACGCAACTGCCCCTGCTCGATGGCGCGGACGGCGAGTACCCGAATGCCCCGGCCGAGGATTCGCCCACCACCGGTTTGTACGTCCCGATAGAAATCGGGTTCGATGATCAACCGGTATTCGGCCTGCACGATGATGTCGTGCTCCAACCGCAACGCGATCTCGTCGGTCATCCCATGCAGAACGTCCAGCGCGCCGAGATCGGTTCTGGTGAGCCAACGTTCGACCGAGGCACGGTAACGTTCGACCGCCGTCTCCAGGACGGCGCGGGCCAGATCTTCTTTGGAGTCGAAATGAAAGTACATGGCGCCCTTGGTGGCACGCGAACCTTCCAAAATGCGGTTGAGTGATGCAGCGGCATAGCCGCTCTTCCCGAACTCAACGGCGGCGGACCTGATTATCGCCGCACGTGTCCGGCGGGCCCGCTCCTGCTGCCGTGCCATGCTCGAAATGCCTCCGAAGCTACTCGCCGCCAATCACTGCCCAAAGGAGCAGCCCGTGGCGCGAAGTTATAAGTTTTATTAATACTTCAACCGGGTTTTCGCCCCAGTTTCAAACTTCCAGTACGAAAACTTGCGAAAAACCTGAAATACACCGGCTGGTACAATTTTCGTGCCCGGGTGCGCCGCAGGGGGTGCGCACCCGGGTATTTGTTCGTCTCGGATCTGCCTCCCCCGGCGTCGACTCGCAGGAAGTCACGATCGGTCGTACCGCCCGCGACACGTTCGCATACAACAACGATAAGCCGAATTCCGGAACCCCCGACAAGGCGGCGATTCTTTCGGTCTTCACCAAGTCGCCACGGTACCCGTAACCGCGATACAACACGCGGCAAACCGAAGAGTCCAACAGCGGATCGGCCCACTTATCTGTTACGGCAAACCTCTCGCAATCGACCGGGATCGCCTGCCCGAGTGCAGAATTCGACAGCGCCGCAGCCATGTTCATCCGAGCCGACCGGTAGGTGGGACACGTGACCATTCGGCGCGCGACACCCGTCCAGATCGACGACGCGCTCCCCCGAGCTCCAGCTCCGCGCCAACCGTAAATCCAAAAACTTTGGTAGGCAACATGTTTCGATGATATCCATGGGACGTTGAAATGAACAAAGCTGGGTACCAGATGTTTACCGGCAGCATCGCTGCACTCGCATCCTTTGTTACCCGGCGCCACGCTGAATCTCGGCCCCCCACGGCGATGCCGCCACCCCACTCGAACACCGACCCCATCGCCCACAGCCGGGATACGTCAAACCCACCCCATCCCCCGGTTACCGAATGCGCGGCCGGACCATTACACTGGCCCACCGCGCCCCTATAGCTCAGTTGGTAGAGCTACGGACTTTTAATCCGCAGGTCGTAGGTTCGAGCCCTACTGGGGGCACTGCGTCGGGCGTCCGGTGAGCACCGGGCGCCCGATCATGTTTTCGCCCCACAGACGGACAACGCGGGCCGAGGGCAGTGCGGAAGCGGACATCATGTGCCCTCGAGCACCTCGGGCTAACAACCCTCTCGCGACAGCGATAGACCCAACGCCGCAGGAGACTCAACACAACAGGCCGAAGTCAGACACTCGGGGTTGGCCGCCGAACGCCATGATGGCGCATGACTTGAATCGCCGGACACCGCTTGTTGAACTGATGCGCTTCGCATCACACTTACGGTGCCGTAAGGTATGGCCGCATCGGCACGGTCCTACGGTGGGGAACGACCTGCAAGAGCGTACGTACACATGAAGGGCATATGCATGGCAAGGGATCTGACTCAACTCGAGCTGCTCACGGAGTTGGAGCCGGTTGCCGAAGAAAACGTCAACCGGCACCTCTCCCTCGCGAAGGAATGGCATCCGCACGACTATGTCCCGTGGGACGAGGGTCGCAACTTCGCGGCGCTCGGCGGCGTGGATTGGGACCCCGAGCAGTCCCGACTCGGCGAGGTCGCCAAGGCGGCCATGATCACGAATCTGCTCACCGAAGACAACCTGCCCTCGTATCACCGTGAGATCGCCGAGAACTTCTCCCAAGACGGCGCTTGGGGCACCTGGGTCGGTCGCTGGACCGCCGAGGAGAACCGGCACGGCATCGTCATGCGCGACTACCTGGTGGTCACCCGCGGTGTCGACCCGGTCGCCCTCGAAGAGGCGCGCATGATCCATATGACCAACGGATTCGCCTCCCCCACCGAGGCCGACGCCGGCTTCCTGCACTCGGTCGCCTACGTGACATTCCAGGAGCTGGCCACCCGGGTCAGCCACCGCAACACCGGCCGGGTGTGCGATGACCCGATCGCCGACCGCATGCTGCAGCGCGTCGCCGCCGACGAGAACCTGCACATGATCTTCTACCGCAACATGTGCGGTGCGGCGCTCGATCTGACGCCGGACCAGTCCATCGAGGCGATCACGCTAATCCTGGAGAACTTCCAGATGCCCGGTGCGGGCATGCCCAACTTCCGCCGCAACGGCGTACTGATGGCCAAGCACGGCATCTACGACCTGCGCCAGCACCTCGAAGAGGTGGTACAGCCGGTCCTCAAGAAGTGGAACATCTTCGAGCGAACCGACTTCACCCCGCGCGGTGAGGCCGTCCGCGACCGCCTCGCCGTCTTCCTCGAGAAGCTGGCCGGTGACGTGGTCAAATTCGAGGAGCAGCGCGACCGCATGCTGGCCCGCGAAGCGAAGAAGCGTGAGCTGACCGCGTCGGCTGTGAGCTGATCGCACCAATACCGAACAAACGCGCCGCCGCCCGGATTTCCGGGCGGCGGCGCGTTTATTGTCCGACTCGGCCACGATCGCGCTACTTCAGAGTGCACGCCACACGAGGAACGGTGGGGCCAGCAACAACACATCGATCGCGAAATTTAGCTGAAGGCAGGCGAATTGGGCCTGCTATGCCCGAGCGTCCGGAGGAATTCGGTGGTGACGGCGGCAATTTCCGGCATGAGGCGGTCATCACCATCGAGCAGGTGCGCGCCCTGGCGCCCAGCCTCGGCAACCTAATGCACAGCACGATCAACGCGCACTACATCGCCGAATACGGCACCGACAAGCAGCACACGACCTGACTGCCGAAGATGACCTCCGGCAGATCGTCACCGCCGTCGCGATGACCGAGCCCAGCACCGGCCCGGACCTACGGGCGATTCGCACTACCGCGAAGACCGAAGGCGACGAACGTCATCAACGGAGCGAAGACCTTCATCTCCAATGGCTTCCTGCCCGACCTGGTGCTCGTTATCCGCCAGGCAAATGAGCACCAGGCGGCGCGGGCGGACTGTCGATCATCGCCGTCGAAACGAAGCAGCAGAACATCCTCACCGACTGCTGTCCGCAGCTATTCGGCGGCTACGGCGACATGGCCGAATATCCCATCGCGCGGATCTTTACCGATTCCCGCATTCAGCAGGTCCACGGCGGCACCAGCGAAATTATGAAGGCTCCGAGAGCGGGGATCCGTAATCGCGGCGCCAGAGCACGTCGGCAGGGCATTGCGATTCCAGGCGATCAATGATTCCTCGGTCCGCGAGTGGCGCGCTCAGTCGGTCGCTGTCGAAGACAAAGGCGGCGGTTTCGGCGTCGAGACCTGCGGCGCCGCGAAAACGGGATCGTAATCGCGCGCATTCCATAGTCGCGGAAACGGAAATTCGGCCTGCCGCAAGGCAACTCGCCTGTCGATGCCCGAGGAGACAATGCGGTACACAAAGTCGAGCGGGAAGACCGTCAGCAGATGCTCGGGATCGTCGAGGACTCGGGTGTCCACGGTGAACCGGATGCGCTTACCCAGGAATCGGTCAGAATTTGCCAAGTTCGATGGCGAGCGAGTCCGGTTGCTGACAACCCGTTGTTCTCCCCCGACTGCCGGTCTACCTTGCGGCCATGGCATTGAACGTCGCTGACCTGTTCGAACACGCCGTGGACGCGGTACCGAAGCGAACCGCTCTCATCTGTGGGGATCGGCAGCTCACCTACCGGGAGCTGGATGAGCAAGCCAACCGACTGGCAAAGCATCTGGCGGCCAATGGGATCGGTCCCGGTGACCACGTCGGCGTGTACGCGCGCAACCGCATCGAGACCGTCGTGACGATGCTGGCCACCTACAAGCTGCGGGCGGTGTCGGTCGCGGTCAACTATCGCTATGTCGTCGAGGAATTGCGGTACCTGTTCGACAACGCGGATCTGGTTGCGCTAGTGCACGAACGGGAGTACAGCCACAAGGTGGCGGCCGCGCGGAAGGCTGCCCCCGGGCTGCGCCATACGGTGGTGATCGAGGACGGCAGCGAGATCGCCTACAGCGGAGTCGACTACGATCGAGCGTTGGCAGAGCAAACGGCCGGGCGGGACTTCACGCCACGCAGTCCTGACGACATCTACATCGTCTACACCGGCGGCACCACCGGATTCCCCAAGGGCGTGATGTGGCGGCACGAGGATGTCTGGCGCGTGTTCGGCGGCGGAATCGACTTCGCCACAGGCAAATACACGGCCGACGAATGGGAACAATCGGGGCGGGCGGTTGTCGGCACCGGGGTCGTGCGGCTCACCATCTCCCCGCTGATCCACGGCGCCGCGCAGTGGGCCGTGCTCGGAGCATTGTTCGTTGGCAATACCGTCGTGCTGGTGCCGGCCTTCGACCCTGGCCTGATCTGGAATCTCGTGCAGCAGTATCGAATCGCGGCCATGGCCATCACCGGCGATGCCATGGGACGGCCGCTGTTGGACGCCTACCGCGATGGCGACTACGACGTGTCCTCGCTGCGCATTCTGAACAGTCACGCGGCCCTGTTCTCGCAGTCAGTGAAACAGGATTTCCTGGCGACGTTCCCGGATCTGCTCATCACCGACGCCATCGGATCCTCGGAGAGCGGGTTCACCGGATTCGGCAGGGTTACCAGCGATTCCGATCATTCACAGGGGCCGCGGGTCAACTTCAGCGCACAGGCGATCCTCATCGACGAGGACGGCGGGCGGCTGTCGCCCGCGCCCGGTGTCGTCGGCCGGGTGGCGCGGACCGGGCACATTCCACTCGGGTACTACAACGACCCCGTCAAGAGCGCCGGTATCTTCCACGAGATCGACGGCATCCGCTACGTGCTCGCTGGTGACTACGCGCGCTACGAGCCGGACGGCACGGTGACGTTGCTCGGGCGTGGGTCCGAGTGCATCAATACCGGTGGGGAGAAGGTGTTTCCGGAGGAGGTCGAGGGTGCGCTCAAATCGCATCCGGATGTCTACGACGCCTTGGTGATCGGGTTGCCCGACGAGCGATACGGGCAGCGGGTCGGCGCGATCGTGCAGGCGCGGGCGGGCGCCGAGGTCGATATCACCGCCCTCGACGCGCACGCGCGCGATCGGATCGCCGGATACAAGGCGCCGCGGGGCTATTGGCTGGTGGCCGACATGCAGCGGCAGGCGACGGGAAAGGCGAACTACGCGTGGGCCAAGCGGTTCGCGAGCGAGCACGAGGACGCGGTGCTCACTCCGCGCTGAGACGGCGGCGACCTGGCCGATACGCGCTGTCATCTTTTTGCCAATTGTCGGCCAGGACTTCCGTTGTCCCGCACTGTGGCCGGTCCTAGCTTGGTCGCATGGCTTTCAATGTTGCAGACCTCTTCGAACACGCGGTGGACGCGGTGCCCGATCGCATCGCCGTAATCTGCGGCGATCGCCGGGTGACCTACCGAGAACTCGACGAGCGCGCGAACCAGCTGGCACACCACCTGGCGTCGCGAGGAATCGGCAAGGGCGATCACGTCGGGGTGTATTCGCGCAACTCCATCGAGGCCCTCGAAACAATGATCGCGACCTACAAGCTGCGCGCGGTCTCGGTGTGTGTCAACTATCGGTATGTGGCCGAGGAAGTCCGCTACATCGTGGACAACGCCGACCTGAAAGCCCTGGTCCACGAGCGCGCGTACGCCGATGTCGTCGCCGATGTCGCGCCGACCACCCCGCAGCTGACCGGCCTCATCGTCATCGACGACGGCACCGACGGGGATTACACGCGCTACGACGGCATCTCCTATGACCAGGCGCGCGCCGGGCAGTCCACCGCCCGTGACTTCGACGAACGCCGATCCGATGACCTCTACATCCTCTACACCGGCGGCACGACCGGGTTCCCCAAGGGCGTCATGTGGACCCATGAGGACGTGTGGCGCACGCTCGGTGGCGGCATCAACCATGTCACCGGCGAATACGTCGCCGATGAATGGGAACTGGCCAACAATGCCAAGTCCGCGCCCAATGGCATTGTGATGGCGCCGCTTTCACCGCTGATCCACGGGGCTGCGCAGTGGGCGGCGTTCATCGCGCTGAACTCCGGCGGCACCGTCGTGTTCGTGCCGCGGTTCGATGCCGATGAGGTGTGGCGGACGGTGGAGCGGGAGCAGGTCAACGTGCTCACCGTGGTCGGTGACGCCATGGCCAAGCCGCTGCTCGACGCCTACCGTGCGAAGAACTACGACGTGTCGTCGCTGTGGGCGTTCAGCAGCCACGCCGCCTTGTTCTCGCAGGCGCTCAAGCAGCAGTACCTCGAGCTGTTCCCGAACCTGTTCATCACCGATGTGATCGGATCCTCGGAGAGCGGCAGCACCGGACTCGCCGTGGTCAGCAAGGATTCCGATCATTCCCAAGGGCCGCGGGTGAAATATAGCGCGCAGGCCGCGCTCATCGACGACGACGGAAAACTGGTGGAGCCCAAGCCCGGCGCGGTCGGGCGGATGGCGCGCAGCGGGCACGTGCCGCTGGGCTACTACAAGGATCCGGAGAAGACCAAGACCATCTTCGTCGAGGTGGACGGAACCCGGTATGTCGTCCCCGGCGACTACGCGCGCTACGAGGAGGACGGCACCGTCACCTTGCTCGGGCGCGGATCGGAATGCATCAATACCGGCGGCGAGAAGGTCTTCCCCGAGGAGGTCGAGGGCGCCCTCAAGTCGCACCCGGATGTGTTCGATGCGTTGGTGATCGGTATCAAGGACGAGCGCTTCGGGAATTCGGTCGCAGCGCTGGTGCAGCCAAGCGGTGATTTCGAACTCGACCTCGCCGCTCTCGACGGGCATGTGCGCACTAAGGTTGCCGGATACAAAGCGCCGCGCGGCTATTGGATCGTTGAGCAGATGATGCGCCAGCCTAGCGGCAAGGCCAACTACCCCGCCGCCAAGAAGCACGCCGCGGATAACGCCGAACTGAAGCGCTCTCCGCGGTGACGAGGGTTCGCGCGGATGCCTGGCCAGTAGCTCACAACCCCTTGTCAGGCGTCCGCGCGAACATCCTCCTTCAACAGTCCCAGTTCGGCTGCGCGGGCACCGAGCTGGAAACGGGTCGCGGCGTTCAACCGGATCATGACGTCGGCGAGATAACGGCGATAGGTACGGGTGGAGACCGAAAGTCGGCGTGCCGCCACTTCGTCGGTGACGCCGGCGTTCAAGAATCGCAGGACCGCTATTTCCATTTCGCCGAATCCACGGTGGCGCAAAGCGACATGATCTTGCAGCGGGAGTGCGGTCGCCCAGGTTTGGGTGACAAATTGGTGGATGGCACCCAGCAGGGCAAATTCGGTGGCGAAATACGCCTGCGGTTGCCCGTTCACGTGTGTCCACACCACCCCCAGACGGCCGTCGATAACCATCGTGTTGTGGAACTTGGTATACGTGACACGGATTCGATCGCTGAACGAATGATCCGGCAGCAATTCCTCCAGATCGTGATCGTCGGCGTACTGCGAGGATACGAGGATCCGTACCCGCTTGCCAGCGGCGATGAAATCTCGGAGCAGGGCATCCGCGTCGAGATACTCCCGCCGAGCCTGGATGGGATCGGAGATCGCGATCGTCACCTCGACCTGCACCCCACGCAGGCGCTGTTGCAATGTCTCGCCCCAGTCGTCCCGGGGTATCACCCGCGCGATATCTACTGTCTCCTCGGCGGCGCTTCCGGTCGAATCGATCCTTGAAAGCGCGGAATCCAGCAATTCGCGTGTCCGAACCAACAAGTCGGCAACATCCTCAACCACGGCACCCCTTCGGTCCTGGCAAAACTCGCCACGACAACTCAATCCCAAAGGTACACAACAGCTCACGTGGCGCAAGCAAGACAACACGTCGAGAGCCGTCATCTTCGAGAACATCCGATTCATCGTGACCAGCCCGGTCCCACCCCGTGATCTTCGCGACCTGCGCCGAAGGCCAGCTGAACTTGGACATCGTCTACAACCGAGACATCGTCTCGGATCACGATGGCAATCGACTGGCAGACCGGATCGAACAAACAATCCGGGAACTACCTCTGATCAGTTGATCGAGACGACGATTGCCAACTTTGCCGGTCGAAGGCGTTGCAGACGCAACCGATCACGATCATAGCGGCCAAGAATGCAGAACTGATCGATTGTGGCTGACCATTTTCGAGAGGCACCCACCGGAGCCATCGACGACAGGGTGATCCAGGCCGCAAACCATCCAATGCGACACTGGGCCTGTGCCTACATCCACCGAGATCAGACACGACCTGCAGGTCGGCCCGTACCCGATCGACCCGCCCGTCGTGCTCGCCCCGATGGCCGGCATCACCAACGTCGCATTCCGCACCCTGTGTCGAGAATTCGGCAGCCCCACCTCCCTCTACATCTGCGAGATGATCACCGCGCGGGCCGTCGTTGAACGCAACGAGAAGACCCTGCACATGATGTCCTTCGACGCCGACGAGCACCCGCGCTCCATGCAGCTCTACGGCGTGGACCCGGCCACCCTCGGCGAGGCGGTCCGGATCATCGTCGGTGAGGGCTGGGCCGATCACATCGACCTCAATCTCGGCTGCCCAGTTCCCAAGGTAACGCGGCTGGGCGGCGGGTCGGCGCTGCCCTACAAGCGGCGGCTGTTCGCCAATATCGTCCGGGAGATGGTCGCGGCGGCCGGGGAGGTCCCGGTGACCTTCAAGTTCCGCATCGGCATCGACGACACCCACCACACCTACCTCGACACCGGACGCATCGCCGAGGCCGAGGGCGCGGCTGCAGTCGCCCTGCACGCGCGCACCGCCTCCCAGCTCTACTCCGGTGCCGCCGACTGGTCGGCCATCGCCCGGCTCAAGGAAGCCGTCACCACGATCCCCGTCCTGGGCAACGGCGATATCTTCACCGCCGCCGACGCACTGCGCATGCAGGCCGAAACCGGTTGCGACGGAGTCGTTATCGGCCGCGGTTGCCTCGGCCGCCCCTGGCTGTTCGCGGAACTGTCGGCGGCCCTGCGCGGCGAACCGATCCCCGACGGCCCGACCCTCGGCCGCGTCGGCGAGATCCTCATCCGCCACGCCTGCCTGCTCGTCGAACACGACGGCGAGGACAAGGCCATGCGCGACATCCGCAAACACATGGCCTGGTATCTGATGGGCTTCCCGGTCGGCAGCGAACTGCGCCGCCGCTTCGCCACCGTCACCGGTCTGCACCAGATCGAAGACCTTGTGGGACAACTGGATCCGGACGTTCCGTTCCCCGTCGACGCCGCCACCGGCCCGCGCGGGCGGCAGGGCTCGCCACAGAAGAAGGTGGCACTGCCCGAAGGCTGGCTCGACGACCCGGAGGACGACACCATCCCGTCGGCCGCCGACGTGATGCACTCCGGCGGATAGAACCCCAGACCACGCCGGAAGCTGACGAGAACCCCTCGCGGTGATCGGCTTGGCCGGCTGGACCGGCTGGCTGTCCTGGATCGTCGCTTGCAGCGTCGCCCTATTGCGCCGATAGTCCAGTGTCGGCAAACGAGGAACGAAACTCGGTGGTGGAGCAGCCTTCCGTAAAGCGACGGCTGTTCGCCACAATCATCTGGACCCGGTAATCGAGCCCACCCGGTCCGGGTGGCCGGGTCATGTCAGGTCGTCGGGCAGCAACCGAAAGTGCGCATGTTCCGGTGTCAGCGGGCGAATGGCACGGAAATCACGACGGTCCAGGGTTAGTACCGTCTCGGTGTGGTACTCAGCCGCCAGACATACGTTGAACGCATCGGCCATGTCGAGGTCCAGGCCCGGATAGGATTCCTTCGCCCGGCGGGCCGTTGCGATTTGACCGGAGACATCCGGGAGCGCGAATCGCATTCGCTCGATCTGATCGAAAACGAACGCCAGGATCCTATCTCGGGCGTTCGAGCCGAAGCGGGCCTTCGCCAGGTGGTCGACCTCAGTCAACACCAGTGGCGAGATGACCACGAGACTCGCATCGTTGAGAACCGAGCGGCAGGCTTGTGACTCCGTCCCCTTGGCGAATGCCTCGATGATCCCCGAGGTATCACCGATGACGATCACCGGCGCCGAGTCCCCTCCACGACCGCCCGAGTCACCTCACCCACTGGCTCGTCGACATCATCGAAGGTCGGAAAGTCCATATCCGCACCCCAGACCCGCGTACTCAGCGCGGCAAGGTGGATACCGCGCCGGATGATCTCGGCTTCGGACACGCCACGCTTGGCCGCAGCCTCCTTGATCATGGCCAGGTCGACAGGATCGGCGTAGACATTGGTCCGCTTCAAAGACATGTACCAACCCTAACACATGTACCATCTTAATGACATGTAGATCGGGGTTGGAAGACTGCCACCGACACCTGTGCTACCTGCGGGTTCGGCACGATCAATCTATTGTCATTGTGTTGACACCGGCTGCCCGGTACCGAAGGTCACCGGCTCGGTGGCAGGGCCGCGCTGCCATATAAGCGCGCGTTGTTCAGCCGGATCGTGCGGGCCATGGTCAGCGGCGCCGAACCCGCGGGTGTGCCGGTGACGGTGAAGTTCCGCATCGGCATCGATGACGACCACCTGACCTACCTCGACGCGGGCCGCATCGCCGAGGCCGAAGGCGCGAAGGCCGTTGCGCTGCATGCCCGTACGGCCGCACAGCGGTATTCGGGACAGGCCGACTGGTCGGCCATCGCCCGGCTGAAGGAGGCCGTGCGGACCATCCCGGTACTCGGAAACGGTGACACCTTCTCCGCCGCCGACGCCGTCCGCATGATGGACGAAACCGGTTGCGATGGTGTCGTAGTCGGGCGCGGCTGCCTCGGCAGGCCGTGGCTGTTCGGCGAATTGCAGGCGGCGCTGCGCGGCGAATCATTGCCCGAGGCACCGAATTTGGGACGCGTCGGTGAGGTGCTCTACCGCCACGCGGCACTGCTGTCCGAGCATCTCGGCGAGGACAAGGCAATGCGCGATCTACGCAAGCACATGGCCTGGTACCTGATGGGCTTCCCGGTCGGCGCGGATCTGCGCCGCGCCTTCGCGACTGTGTCGCGACTCACCGAATTGCAGGACCTGATAGGGCAACTCGACCCGACCGCTCCATTCCCGAGGGATGCCGAGGGGCCGCCAGGGTTCGCCGGGCAAGGTCGCACTGCCACACGGCTGGCCCGACGATCCCGCAGTGCCCGACGGCGCCGATCTGATGCACAGCGGCGGCTGACGCCTCCCATCCGCCACCACCCGAAACACGCAGGTGGCATTGCCGATTTCGTACCCAGCTGGCCCGCCGTGGCGAAATCGTTATCATTGGCGGAATCGGTCATGCCGGTCGAAACGGCAGTTGTGGCGGATAGCCAAGCGTCGAAAACGAAAAGCGAGGTTCGTTGGTGGGTGACGATCGGCACGGGCATGTGCCCCGGCCCGGAGGTCGTGCCCCGTGGGAGCGCTATCCCACGGCGGATGACTCTGAACCAGACGGCTCCCGGTCGTCCCGGCGATCGAGACATACCGAAGGCGCCCCGGAGACCGGCTCAGCACCGCTCACGGTGCAGGATCTCGTCCAGAAGGTCGACAACGAACGAGGCGGCCGAAAGCGCCGGGCAGCAACGCCGAGCGAGGGCAATATCCCGGCGCCGGGCGGCGCGCCCAGCGAACGCGGCGCAGCGACGCAACACAGTGGAGAAACGCGGCGCGGTGAAGAAACGCGCGGTGCAGAAGCACAGCGCGGCAACCCCGCGCAGCGCGCCGCGGCATCATCACCACGCAGTGGGGCCATCCAACGGGGCGACGCAACACAGCGCGGCGAAACAGCGCAACGCGGCCCAGCGGCCCAGCGCAGCCCATCGGCATCGCGCGGGGACCCGGCCCAACGCGGCGAGGCAACACGCGGTGAGGCAACATCCCGCAGTGCATCGAAACAGCGCGGTGAGGCCCCACCGCGCAGTGGCGCCGACGGACGCGCAACCCGCCGGTCCGAGAACCCGGCACCGCCCCCAGCTAGTGCCCCCGCACACGCCGCGGGTACGGCCGCCGCGCGCCCACCGGCGAGCACATCTCGCCACGCCCCGGAGGCAGCGAGCGCCCCAGCCCCGAGCGGTTCCTCGCACCGCGCCACCGGCTCCTCCCTTGTCGTCGACGACATCACCGGCGGGCAGCCCGTGTCCAGCCGAGCCGAGCCGAGCCGGCGCGGCACAGTAAAGGACGGTCGGCGCGCGTCCTCGAAGGCACCCGGCGCCCAGGATCCGCCCGAGGTCGTCACCGACGTCATCCCGCCGGTCGCCGAGCCCACCAAGACCAAACGGCGCACGTCGGGCTGGCCGACCACCAAGTCCGAGAAGACCGAATCGGCAACACCGAAGCCTGTCGGCAACCCTCCGCTGTCCCGGCTCGCGGCTGCCAGGCAGCGCCGCGACCGGCGGCTGCGCCTCGCAGGACGCAGCACCCTCGCGGTATTCGCGGTCGTGGCGCTACTCGTCACCGGCGGCGGCTGGAGCTATCAGCGTTCGATTGCCAGCAACTTCACCCAGGTTTCCGCGCTCGACGACCATCCGGATGACGTCGTCGACGCAGACGCGCAACTCGGCGACGAAAACTACCTGATCGTCGGAACCGACACTCGGGTGGGCGCCAACGGGCAGCTAGGCGCCGGATCGACAGACGACGCCGAGGGCTCCCGCGCAGACACAGTCATGCTGGTGAATATCCCCAAGAACCGATCGCGAGTCGTGGTTGTGTCGTTTCCTCGTGACCTCGATGTCACCAGGCCGCAGTGCAACGGCTGGGACAATGACAAGGTTCAATACACCGACGAAACCTTCCCTTCGGCCATGGGCGACAAGCTCAACGCCGTCTACGCCCTCGGCGGCCCGAAGTGCCTCGTGAACGTGATCAGGAAGATGACCGGCCTGAACATCGGCCATTTCATCAGCGTCGACTTCTCCGGGTTCGAGGCGATGGTCGACCAGATCGGCGGCGTAGAAGTCTGCACAACCGAGCCGATCGTCGATGAGATCCTCGGCACCGTGCTGGAGACCACGGGCACGCAGCACATCAGCGGCGAAACGGCACTCAACTACGTACGTGCCCGTCATGTGGTCGGCGAGGAGCGCAGCGACTACGACCGGATAAACCGGCAGCAGCGGTTCCTCGCCTCATTGCTGCGCGGTGCGCTGTCGAGCAAAGTGCTGTTCGACCCCGGCAAGCTGCGTGGCTTCATCGACGCCTTCACCAAGCACACGTGGGTAGACCGGGTTGATACCAACGCCCTGCTGACGCTGGGTCGTTCACTGCAGAAGGTCGACGCGGGCGCCGTGACGTTCCTCACCATTCCGACCGGTGGCACCACCTCCTACGGCAACGAGATTCCGCGCGACTCCGACATCAAGGCGATCTTCAACGCGATCCGCGACGACCAGCCGCTACCCGGCGAGAAGAAGGCGGCGCCCGCTGCGGGATTGGGCACAACTGCTCCGCCCGCCCCACCGAAGCTAACCGCTGTCGATCCGAACACGGTGTCGCTGCTGGTGTCCAACGGTTCGGACGTCTCCGGCGCCGGCGCCAAAGCCGCCACCAAACTGGGCAACCAGGGCTTCCCGATCTACGGGACCGGTAACTACTCGGGCGGCACCACACCGACCTCAAAAATCCGGTACGCGTCAGGTAACGAGGCGGAGGCGGCAACAGTGGCCACTGCGATACCCGGCGCACTCCTGGAACAGGCGAGCGATCTCGGCGGCATTATCGAGGTGGTGATAGGCGCCGATTTCACAGGGACCATCACCACACCGACGTCGGTCGGCGATGCGATTACCAACGTTCCGGTCAGCACCTCGACAAGCACGACGCCTGTCGTATTGCCGTCGGACCTGGAACACGTCAACGCCGCCGATGAAACCTGCCAGTAGCTCGCCACGATTGTCCCCGCTACTGCCGCTCTTGGAACAGACCAGCGATCTCGGCGAGATTATCGGGGTGGTGATCGGTGCCGATTTCGCGGGGGCACGATCACCACACCGACGTCGGTCGGCGATGCGATCACCGGGGTACCGGTCAGCGCGTCCGCGAGTGCGACACCGGTCACACTGCCCTCGGATCTCGAGCACGTGAACGCCAGCGACAGGAGCTGCAAGTAGGCCGCTCTCAACTGCGGCAATGCTGCCGCTAACCGACAGCACCGGTCATTCATCCGCCGTTTGTGACTTGGTCAGCACTGGGAACTAGTGTCTGGTTTTATGCGTGTCATCTACAACGAGCAAATGGCCGATCTTGCCCACCTGCTGGGCGAGATGGCCGGTCTGGCGGGTTCGGCCATGGATCGGGCCACCCAGTCACTGCTCCAAGCCGACCTCGCCCTTGCCGAGTCGGTGATCAGCGAAGACGATCGGATCGCGGAAATGATCCAGGACGCCGAGGAGCGGGCATTCGCGCTGCTCGCGCTGCAGGCTCCGGTCGCGGGCGACCTGCGACAGGTCGTCAGCGCCATCCAAATCGTCGCCGACGTGAATCGAATGGGTGCGCTGGCCCTGCACGTGGCCAAGGTCACCAGGCGGCGCCATCCCAACCACGCGCTGCCGGAATCCGTCAACGGCTACTTCGCCGAGATGGGCCGGATCGCGGTAAACATGGGCGCCGGCGCCAAGGAGGTGCTCGAGACGCGCGACCCGGAGCGCGCCGCACAGCTCAACGAAGACGACGAGGCGATGGACGATCTACACCGTCACCTGTTCACGCTGCTGATGGATCGCGACTGGAAGTACGGCGTCGCCGCCGCCGTGGATGCGACGCTGCTCGGCCGCTACTACGAGCGCTTCGCCGACCACGCCGTCGAGATCGGCCGCCGGGTCATCTTCCTGGTCACCGGCGTGCTGCCGCCGGACCCCGACACCGAGGCCTGAGCGCCTCCCGGCGGTTCAACCGGCCGGTGCCGCGCGGGCCCATTGATGCCCGCGCGGCCGGGGAGATGCGCTCTGGGCTCGAATTCCCGCGAACTGACGAAATCAGCTGGTATGCAAGGTATTCACACAAAAGGCCCGCCAGATGGCGGGCCTTTTTGTCGAGCCGAAATACCTAGCCGAAGCGACCGGAGATGTAGTCTTCTGTCGCCTTCTCCCCCGGGTTGGAGAAGATCTTCTCGGTGTCGTCGATCTCGATCAGCTTGCCCGGCTTGCCCTGGGCTTCCAGGTTGAAGAAGCCGGTCTGGTCACTCACGCGCGCGGCCTGCTGCATGTTGTGGGTGACGATGACGATGGTGAATTCCTTCTTCAGCTCGGTGATCAGGTCCTCGATCGCCAGGGTGGAGATCGGGTCCAGCGCCGAACATGGCTCGTCCATCAGCAGCACGTCGGGCGATACCGCGATGGCGCGGGCGATGCACAGACGTTGTTGCTGGCCGCCGGAGAGGCCGCCACCTGGCTTGTCGAGGCGGTCCTTCACCTCGTTCCACAGGTTGGCGCCGCGCAGCGAGCGCTCGGCGACCTCGTCGAGTTCCTGCTTGTTGCGCACGCCCTGCAGTTTGAGCCCGGCCACTACATTGTCGCGAATCGACATGGTGGGGAACGGGTTCGGACGTTGGAACACCATACCGATGGTGCGGCGCACTCCCACCGGGTCGACCTGCGAGCCGTAGATGTCCTCGCCGTCGAGCAGCACCGCGCCCTCGACCCGGGCATTCGGGGTCACCTCATGCATGCGGTTGAGCGAGCGCAGCACCGTGGACTTGCCGCAACCCGACGGACCGATGAAGGCGGTCACGCTGTGCGGCAGTACCGATAGCTTGACATCGGCGACGGCATGGAATTTGCCGTAATAGATGTTCAGGTCTTTGACGTCGATCCGCTTGGCCATCCGAATATCCGTTCGCTCTTATCGATTCCGCGTGAGCAGTTTGTTGACGACCGCCGCCACTGCGTACAGCAGCGCGATCAGCAGGATCAGCGTCAGCGCCGCGCCCCAAACCCGTTCCCGGCCCGCCGCTTCCGGGTTTGCCAGCTCTTGGTAGATCAGCAACGGCAGCGAGGCCATATTGCCGTCGAAGAGGTTGGTGTTGATCGACTTGCTGTAGCCGACCAGCACCAGCACCGGCGCGGTCTCGCCCATCACTCGCGCCAGCGAAAGCAGGATGCCGCTGACCATGCCGGGCGCCGCCGTCGGCACGACGATACGCACGATCGTCTTCCATTTCGGGATGCCGAGCGCGTACGACGCCTCACGCAGTTCGTCCGGAACCAGTTTCAGCATTTCCTCGCAGCTGCGAACCACCACGGGCAGCATCAACAACACCAACGCCAGCGACACCGCGAAGGAACTCTGTGGGAAGCCGAGGGTGGCGATCCATAGCGTGAAGATGAACAGGGCCGCGACGATGGACGGCACACCCGCGAGGATGTCCACCATGAATGTCGTGGTCTTGGCCAGCAAGCCGCGACCGTATTCGACCAGGTAGATGGCGGCCATGATGCCCAGCGGTACCGCGATGATCGCGGCGATGGCCGTCTGCACGATGGTGCCGTAGATCGCGTGATACACACCGCCGCCGGTCTGGTCCGGCAGGATGCCCTTCTGCGACTTCTGCCACCAGTCCAGTGAGGCGATCGAGTCGAAGCCCTTGCTGACCACCATGATCAGCACCCATACCAGTGGGATCAGCGCGATCGCGAAGCACACCCACACCGTGCCAGTGGCGATGTTGTTGCGGATCCGGCGGCCGGTACTCACATGCCGAAAGGTCGGAGCCTTGATGGGCTTGTCCAGCGTGGTGGTCATCAGCCGTTCACCCTTCCGCCGGCCGCAAGCCGTGCCAGCGCGTTGACGATGAAGGTCAGCGCGAACAGCACGAAACCAGCCGCGATATAGGCGCCGGTCGGCAGCGGCGAGCTGAATTCCGAAGCGGCGGAGGCGATCTTGGATGCGAAGGTGTAGCCGCCGTCGAACAGCGACCAGCCGCCCGCCTGCGCCGAGGTCCGCAGCACGACCAGCACCGCGATCGTCTCACCGAGTGCGCGACCGAGGCCGAGCATGGACCCGGCGATCACACCGCTGCGCCCGAAGGGCAGCACCGTCATCCGCACCATCTCCCACTTCGTGGCGCCGAGCGCGTGGGCGGCCTCGATGTGCGCGGCGGGCGTGAGGTTGAATACCTCACGCGAGACCGAGGTGATGATCGGCAGGATCATCACCGCGAGCACGACGCCCGCGGTGAAGATCGTGCCGCCACCGGAGATCGACACATTGCCATCGGAGAACAGGAACAACCAGCCGAGCTTGGTGTTCAGGAACTTCTCCGCCGGCTCCAATTTCGGTGCGAGCACCAGGAAACCCCACAGGCCGAAAACGATCGACGGCACCGCGGCGAGCAGGTCGACGAGCATCGCGAACGGACGCGCCATCGCCTTCGGCGAGTAGTGGGTCAGGAACAGCGCGATACCGACACCGATCGGCACCGCGATCACCAGCGCGAGAATCGAACTCAGCACCGTCACCATGAAAAGGTCGCGGATGCCGAACCGAAGGTGGTCGGCATTGCTGGTGTTGAATTCGGTACTGGTGATGAAGTTCGCCTCGTTCGCCATGACCGAGGGGACCGCGCGAATCAGCAGGAACGCTGCGATCAGCGCGATGGCGGCGACGATAGTCGCACCGGCCGCGGTCGCAAGCGACCGGAAGATGGTCTCGGCCCGGTTGTTGTGGCCAGGACGAACCTTCTTGGCAGGTTCGGTGCTCGGTTCACTCGGCATAAGGAAAGTATCTCCAGCCGCCGACGGGCCCGTCGAGTCCGACGAGCCCGCGGCGGTCACCTCAGGGTGCACGGTCATGGCAGTGCGATCAGGAGATGGCGTTGATCGCGGCGGTCAGCTTAGTCTTGAACTGCTCCGGAATCGGGACGTAACCGGCTTCGTCGAGACCCTGCTGGCCGTTGCTGGTCGCCGAGGTCAGGAACGCCTTGACGGCCTTGGCGGTGTCGGCGTCGCTGTACTTCGAGCACACGACCTCGTAGGTGGCCAGCATGATCGGGTAGGCGCCCGCGGTGGTCGGCTTGTAGAACGAGGAGGTGTCGAGCACCAGGTCGTTACCCTCGCCCTTGATCTTCACGCCGTCGATGGCCTTGCCGGCGGAGGTGGCGTTCAGCTGGACCGGGTCCTTGCCCGCCGAGGTGATGATCTGGGCGATCGACAGGTCCTGCGACTTGGCGAAGGACCACTCGTTATAGGTGATCGAGTTCTTGGTGCTCTTGATAGCGGCCGAGGTGCCCTCGTTGCCCTTGGCGCCCTCGCCGACACCGCCTGCGAAGACCTTGCCCGCGCCCTTGCCCCAGGCACCGTCGGAGGCGCCGTCGAGGTAGAGCTGAAAGTTGTCGGTGGTGCCCGACTCGTCGCTGCGGAAGATCACCGAGATCTTGTCCGAGGGCAGCTTGGCGTTCGGGTTCAGCGCCTTGATCTCCGGGGCGTCCCAGGTGGTGATGGTGCCGTTGAAGACCTTGGCGGCGGTCGGGCCGTCGAGGACGAGGTCGGTGACGCCGTCGATGTTGTAGGTCACGGCGATCGGGCCGAAGACGGTCGGCAGGTTCCACGCCGGGGCGCCGCAGCGCTCCTGAGCCTTGGCCGGCTCCTGCTTCGAGGCGCTCAGCGGCGAGTCGGAGCCAGCGAAATCGGTTTGACCACCGATGAATTCGTTGACACCCGCACCCGAACCGCTGGAAGTGTAGTTCAGGGTGTCGCCACTACAGTTCGCCTCGTAGGCGGCGATGAAGCGCTCCATGGCGTTCTTCTGCGCCGACGAACCGCTGGCCTTGAGGGCCTGCTTGCCACCACAGGCGACATCGACGCTCGCGCCGGTCGCACCGATGGTCGAGGAGTTGTCGTCACTGCCACATGCGGCGAGAGTCATGGTGCCGACGGCTAGCACGCCGACGAGGGCGCTGCTGCGCTTGAAGTTCACTATTCCTCCGGGAATCGCGTTCGACACGCCCGGTCCCTCACCGGCCCGGGCGGGTTTCGTGGTGCCGTTCGCGGGGAACCTGCGCACCAGGCGGCAACTGTGCCGCCCGTAAGTAACGTAGAGTCGCACGGTTGACAGTTGGACCGAGCTGGGTGAACGGGGAGTGAACAGCCCGGCGCGAATAAGCCCGGCATATGTGACATTTGCCCCAGTGCTACTCAGCTAACCCTGAGATGGCCCCGGCTATTCAGTCTCGCGGCGCGTAAGCGACATCGATGTGCGCAGCGGCAAAGCCGAGCCGGGTGTAAGTGTGAACTGCCGCGGTGTTGTCGGCCTCGGTGTAGAGCAAAACCTCGGCAAGCTCGCGTTCACGCAGGTAACGCAGTCCGGCGAGGGTGAGCAACCGACCGAGCCCGCGCCCCTGCGCCGCCGGGTCGATACCGACCACATAGACCTCACCGACCATCGGATCCTCGTCGTAATGCACCTTGGTCCAGTGGAATCCGAGTAGGTGGCCGGGATCGGCGGCATCGGCCGCGAAGTACAGGCCCTGCGGATCGAACCACGGCTCGTCGCGGCGGGCCGCGATATCGCGCTCGGTCCAGGCGCCCTGTTCCGGATGCCAGGCGAAAGCCGCGCTATTGACCCGCAACAACTCCGCGTCGTCATCCGGACCCGAATAGGTGCGCAGCACGATCCCGGCCGGGACGGACAGTTCCGGTAGCTCGGGTGTTGCCAGAGCGCGACGCATCTGCCACAACTCGCGCGCTGTCACCAGGTCGAGACGTGCCGCGACAGCCTGCGCGGGCGGTCGATTTCCATGCGCCCACACCCGGGTTCCGGCGCCCCCCTCGGCGAGCGCGGCAGCCACCAGTCGCGTGCCGATGCCATGGCCCCTGGCCGCCGGATCGACCGCGACCTCGGCCATCGCGGGATGTTCACCGTGCGCGGGAACAAGATTCGCGTACCCGGCGACCGCATCGTCATCGCGCACGAGCAGATGGCGGGCCGCACCGGCGCTGGTCAACGAGAGCACGGCCTGCTCGGAAACCGGCGCGACGTCGTCGGCGGCGGTGGCACGTTCGAGCAACGCGCGCACCGTTCGCGCCGTGTTCGCATCGACTTGCTCTATCCAGTGCTCTGTCGCCTCGGTCATCGGACGCGGACCTCCCACGGTTGCGGCTTCGGTGTCATTGCGGCGAACGCCACAGCGACTCTGGGCATTCCGGCCCGATTGCGGCCGCTGCCACAGCGGTTCGGCCACCGGGCACGGCTCAGCTCACGGCAAGGACCCGTTAACAGGTTCGAGCGGAGCATCATCGGTGCCCTCGGTGTCGCTCTCGAGGACCGGGACCGGCTCGCCTTTGGCCGACGACCGCGACGGGCGCACCGCCTTATATCCGACATTGCGCACGGTACCGATCAGCGATTCGTATTCACTGCCGAGCTTGGCGCGCAGCCGGCGCACGTGCACGTCGACCGTGCGGGTGCCACCGAAGAAGTCGTATCCCCACACCTCCTGCAACAGCTGCGCCCGGGTGAACACCCGGCCCGCGTGCTGCGCGAGGTACTTGAGCAGCTCGAATTCCTTATAGGTGAGATCGAGCGGGCGACCGCGCAAACGCGCGGTATAGGTGCCCTCATCGATCACCAATTCGCCGAGGGTAATCTTGCCGCTGCTCTCCGGGCTGGCCACCCCGCCGTTGCGTCCGACCAGCAGCCGCAACCTGGCGTCGAGCTCGGCCGGACCGGTGCCGGGCAGCAGTATGTCGTCGACGCCCCAATCGGCGTTCACTGCCACCAGGCCCCCCTCGGTGAGTACGGCGACAACGGGCACCGACGAACCGGTGCTACCGAGCAGTCGGCACAGACCGCGCGCGGCGGCCAGATCGGTGCGCGCGTCGACAAGTGCTACATCCGCGGTGCCCGCTTCGAGCAGGGACGCTACCTCGGTCGGTGCCGGACGCACGTTATGCGCTAGCAGTGCGAGCGAAGGCAATACCGACTCTGGGTTGGAGTCGGAGGTCAACAGGAGCAGCTCCACAAGCCCCTCCTCCTATCTCGTAGCGCCGACGGCAACAGCTTCACCACCGAAGCCACGTCGCTAATCACAGGTAGTCGAGTGCAACATTAGCGCGTCAACGCCGATGACCATGCGTTCCGGGTGTCCATGCCACTCTGGTAGACACGAATCAGCCCGCAACGCGACACCCGATATCGTGCGCACATGGGTAGTTCACCGGGTACGCCCAGAATCCGGCCACATACTCGACCGCCGGCCCGCGATGCAGCGTTCGCGGCGCCCATGACCGGCACAAGACGCGGAGAGGCTGGCTAGCATGCGCAAGCTGATCATCGGACTGCTGTGCCTGGCGGGTCTGGCGGTGATTATCGACTTCGGCGCCGCCGCCTATTCCGAGTATCGGGTTTCGCGCGCACTGCGGGTCGGCGCCGATCTCATCGCCGATCCCGAGGTCACCATCCACGGCTTCCCCTTCTTCGGCCAGGCCGTCGACGGCCGTTTCCAGAGTGTCGATATCCGCGCACGCGTCATGCGTCCGGACATCCCCGGTGAGGTATCCACCGAAGCGGCACTGACCGGGGTGCACCTGCCGCTGCATGATCTGGTGGACGGCAGTGTGCGGCGGGTTCCGGTGGAACGCGTCGAGGGACGGATGCGCCTCGAGCCCACCGAACTGGGCAGACTCTTCAATGTCCCCGACCTGCAAGTGCATTCGCGTCCCGCCGATAAGTCCGACGGTTCGGGTGGCTCGGGCGGATCCGGGATGACGACCGCCGGCCTGCTGGTTCTCACCGGCACCCTGCCAGGGACGCCGGTCGCGTCCACGGTGGCCGGTGCGCCGCTCGGCGGTGACAAGGTGAGCGTGCAGGCGGATCTGTTGGTCGATGGCGACCAGGTCCGAATCGTCGCGACGGGTTTCTACCTCGGCACCGGGACCGAAACCACCCCGACCGTATTCGTCCCGGAAGCCGACCGCCCCGCGGTGCTCGCCCAATTCACGCGGACAATCGATACCAAGGAACTGCCGTTCGGCCTGCGACCCACCAAGGTCTACGCGCAGGGCGGGCAGATCGTGGTTGAAGGGAAGGGCGAGAACGTGACCATCGACCTCGACCGATTGTAGCGACCATGATCGAAATCACAATCCTGGTGCTGATCGTGCTCGCCGCGCTCGCGGTCGGCTCACTGCTGCGCCGCCGGGACGGAAAGCTGCGCGCCGCCACTGTCACCGAACCGACCGAGTCCGCGCGAGCCGATCTACTCGCTGCCGCGGGCATGACCGGTTCGGGTCCCGCCGTCCTGCATTTCTCGGCGGACTGGTGCGGCCCGTGCGCCGCGGTGCGGCGAGTTGTTTCCGGGGTGGCCGTCGAACTGGCGGATTCGCCGAACCCGCCGCTGGACATCGAGGTCGATATCGATGCCGAGCCCGCGCTGGCCAAAGAGTTGAACGTGCTCTCGCTGCCGACCACGTTCGTCTTCGACATCGAGGGCAGGGAGCGATTCCGGATTTCCGGCGTCCCCAAGTCCACCGATCTGCGTACCGCAGTGGAACCACTGACGGTGTAAAAACCTCGATTCACGAGGCCTTATAGCCAGTGCGACGAACCCGAGGTCCAATTCCCCGGCCAAACCGGGTAAACTGCCTCTCGTGTATTCCAACCATGAGCTGATGCTCACCCGACGCCGCACAGTTGATCTGTGTCGCCTCGGTGGTTGTTGCTGCCTGTGCCGCTGACCGGTCGGTCGTTCCAGATTTCCTGACGCCGACCTAATGTCCGCCGTGCGAGTGATCATGTTGATCCCCCGGCGAACTGGCAATTTTCCAGCCGATAGAGCCATTCAGCGCAGGAGTACACACAATGCCACCCGAAACCAGTAGCACTGCCTTCGGACGAGCCACCGCGTCCAACTACGTGGACGTCCGCGGACCTCGCTTCGCCGCGTGGATCACCAGCGCTGTCCTCGTCGTCGTGCTGATCCTTGCCGCTGTCTCCACCGCGGCCGCCACCGTGCTGATCGCCATTCAAGCGGTGGTCTTCGCGATCGGCGCCGCCACCGGTCCACGGCGCAGCCCCTACGGTCGGATCTACGCCATGCTCGTCGCACCGCGCGTCGGCCCGCCGACCGAAACCGAACCCGTGGCACCGCTGCGGTTCGCCCAATTACTCGGCCTGGTCTTCAGTGCCGTCAGCCTGCTGGGTTTCCTGGCCGGCTCCACCGTCGTCGGCGCGGTGTTCGCCGGCTTCGCCCTGTTCGCGGCGTTCCTGAACGCGGCGTTCGGGATCTGCCTGGGTTGCCAGATCTATCCCCTGGTAGCCCGGTTTCGCCGGACCGGATCTAATCGCGGTGTTCGTGGGCCCTCCATGGTCACGCAAGCTGCCGCCTCCGGGCCTGACGCTCACCCCGCTGGGTCCCCGGCATCGAACTGACCCTGCAAGTCATCTTTGAAAGGAACAACATGGCTCGCTCCGATGTCCTGGTCTCCGTTGACTGGGCCGAAGAGAACCTCAACGCCCCCGGCGTCGTCTTCGTCGAGGTAGACGAGGACACCTCCGCCTACGACGGCGGTCACATCGAGGGTGCCGTCCGGCTCGACTGGAAGAAGGACCTGCAGGATCAGGTTCGTCGCGACTTCGTGAACCAGGAGCAGTTCTCCGACCTGCTCTCCGCGCGCGGTATCGCGAACGACGACGAGGTTGTGCTGTATGGCGGCAACAACAACTGGTTCGCCGCATACGGGTACTGGTACTTCAAGCTCTACGGCCACAACAACGTCAAGCTGCTCGACGGTGGCCGCAAGAAGTGGGAGCTCGACGGCCGCCCGCTGTCGAGCGACTCCGTAAGCCGTCCGGCCACCCAGTACAAGGCGGTCGCACCCGACCTGACCATCCGCGCTTTCCGCGACGAGGTCATCGCCGCCATCGGCGTCAAGAACCTGGTCGACGTGCGTTCGCCCGATGAGTTCTCGGGCAAGATCCTGGCTCCCGCCCACCTGCCGCAGGAGCAGAGCCAGCGTCCGGGCCACGTCCCCGGCGCGATCAACGTGCCGTGGAGCAAGGCCGCGAACGAGGATGGCACCTTCAAGTCCGACGGCGAGCTGACCGAGATCTACGCCGGGGCCGGCCTGAACGGGTCCAAGGACAGCATCGCCTACTGCCGCATCGGCGAGCGTTCCTCGCACACCTGGTTCGTGCTGCGGGAGCTGCTCGGCCACCAGAATGTCAAGAACTACGACGGGAGCTGGGTCGAGTACGGCTCCCTCGTCGGTGCACCTATCGAGTTGGGAGCCTAATCACATGTGCGCAGCACCTACCCAGGGTCAGGCCATTCCGGCCGGAGTCGACGTGGAGAAGGAAACGGTCATCACCGGCCGCGTCCTGAGTGCCGACCGCCAGCCCGTCGGCGGCGCGTTCGTGCGTCTGCTCGACGGCAATGGCGATTTCACCGCTGAGGTTGTCGCCTCGGGCACCGGTGACTTCCGTTTCTTCGCCGCACCGGGCGCGTGGACGGTACGGGTGCTCTCCTCGGCCGGCAACGGCTCGACGGAGATCCGTCCCGACGGCGCGGGCATCCACCCCGTCGAGGTCACCGTCGCGAAGTAACCAGCGACCGTAAGCCGCAAACGGCCCCGGCGCCTCCCGCGAATTCACGGGGAGCACCGGGGCCGTTGTGCTGAGCGGCGCGTCAGTCGTTAGACTTCAAATGTGGTCCTCATCTTCGAGATTCTGCTGGTAGCCGTGTCCGTGCTGATCGGCTGGTTCGGCCTGTACGTCTTCTACCGGCTGTTCACCGAGTCATGAGCGAGCGGAGCGAGCGAACAATGGGCACAGTCGAACATCGTTCGATCGCGCCGGAGCTGAGCGCCAGCGAGGCGCAGGCCGAGGCGCAGGCGTGAGCGAACTCGCGAGCGAAGGTTCCGATCCGGCCGAGCGAGCGAGTGACAACATGAACGGCGCCGCTCCGGCCGCTCGCCGCAGTGGCGATAAAGCCGTGGCCGATGCGGCCAAGCGGGCTAAATCGACCAGTGCCCGCAATATTCCGGTGCTGCCGGATTTGCCGCTGCCGGAAGACACCGCGAACCTACGGCTCGGTCCGGACCTGAGTTCCTCGATGCTGGCGCTGCTGCCGATGATCGGGGTGTGGCGCGGTGAGGGCGAGGGCAACTCGCCGGAGCGCGGCGACTACCGGTTCGGCCAGCAGATCATCGTCTCGCATGATGGCGGCGACTATCTGTCCTGGGAGTCCCGTTCCTGGGTCATCGAATCCGATGGCAGCTACGGTGGGCCCGACCTGCGCGAGAACGGATTCTGGCGAGTCGGGGCCGACGGCGACGACGAGGTCATCGAACTGCTGCTCACCCACAGCACCGGTATCGTCGAACTCTTCTACGGCACCGCGCTCACCCAGTCGTCCTGGGAACTTGCCACCGACGTGGTGATCCGCAGCCAATCCGGCATCGTGGTTGGTGGCGCCAAGCGGCTCTACGGCATCGTCGAGGGCGGCGATCTCGCCTACGTCGAGGAACGGGTGGTCGCCGACGGCCCACTCGAACCCCGCCTGTCGGCCCGTCTCCAGCGCTACATCGGCTGATTCGAATCCCGTTCCAGCCCAACCGAACCAACGCCCCACCTCGCTCTACACGAGGACGGGGCGTTTCCCGTTCTACTGGCCGTGGTCAACCAGATCTGTTGAGCACGAGCGTGATTCGCGGGCCAATTCCAAATGGCGAGCCACGGCGTAGCGGCGCCGCGCTTCAACACGCCGGACGATGGTCCCAGCTGACCAGTAGTTCATCGGCGACCGTTTCGACCGCAAGCCTCGAGCCGCTCACCTCGAGCACAGCGCCACGCAGTCGATCATCACGCAATCGCGACTCGGTGATGGACATGACCAGGCCGCCGACCAGCTGCGAATACGGGTGCTCCGAGCCGACATCGAACGCCGTGTACTTACCGGATTCCGCGACATACTCGATGTATTCGGGTTCCGTCACTCCCGCGAACGGGTCGTGCCACGCCACCGAACCAACACGCAGTTCTTCGCCGTCACTACCCGCATCCAGCAACAGCACCGAACCGTCATCGAACGTCAACTCGATCGGCCCCTCCGACCGGTCGACATCTTCCCCACACACATAAAACATCCGCCGAATCGCCCCGATGCGCAGCCCAACCGTCGCAGTGAGACCCTCCGATGCCACCAGCAACCCCCTCATAGAACGGACACGATGAGTGTAGTCAGCCCTACCCGACCTCCGCACGCAACACCCATTCCATAGCCGATCCGAATCGGCAAAGTACGGCCACACCCACCCGGGACTACACCTCCCTGCCGAACAGCTCTTCCAATTGACCCAAACCGTCGCGGACATTCTCCGACGACAGGTCCCGGAGCAGTCTCGCATTCTGCAATATCGGAACCTGGTCGAAAATCTGCAACTCCCTGAGCCGGTAGGCGATGTAGTCGGAGTCAGGGTCCTCTGACCGATGCCCCAAAACCTCCAAGACCGCACATAGCCCTGCCTCTTCACCCTTTCTGACCAGCATCCCAGTGATTCGCAATGCTCCCATCCGGACCACGCTTGACGATGCCTCCATCGGGAGGGCCGTTGCCTTATGCAATATTACCTGCGGTTCTCGAGGGAGACTTCTCCAGATCTTCTCGTAAGGTGTTTCTAGGCGGAGGCTTTCGATCGTCAGTCTGATTTTCGGACCGATGATTTATACCGTCTGCCGTACGCTTTGCTTTATCAAGGTCCGATGGCTTGATTCCAGATATACGCGCATCGCTAACCCACTTCTTCGACAATTCGCAAGCGGATACAGAAACGGCCCCCGAGCCTTCCTTGTGGATGCAACTCACACAAGGCCCGGTCGGACTGGACCGGGGGCTCGGGGGCCGGGTGACTGCGTTGGATTCGCTAGCGCTCGCGCGGGAATCCTCCAGCAGCGGTGGCGCTAGCGCGCAGCCACCTCACGTGTCCTGGAAAAATACATTTCTCGAACCACCTCCTTCCTTGTGTACGAATGAATTTAGCGAGGTGTCAGCGCAACGGCAACGGAATTTCCCGGCGGGGCGAACCGACTCGGTCCGGCGTTGGGAAATCGGTTGTGACCTGGCCTGATGCCGACACCCGCACGATCGTGTCGGCATGATGCTCGGGCGGTAACCGATGTGTGACAAGCACCACAGTTCGGTTCGGTTCGACCAGGCCACTGTCGACGTCGAGGAGGTCACGCAGCAGCTGGGCGCCCGCGGCGTCGTCGAGATGTTCGGTCGGCTCGTCCAACAGCAAAACCCGCGCCGGCGAGATGAGGGCGCGAGCGAGCAGGATGCGGCGGCGCTGGCCGCCGGAGACGGCCGCCGCGCCGCCGATCAGGTCAGTGTCGACGCCGTCCGGCAGCGAGTCGAGCCAGTCACCGAGACCCACTGTGCGCAAGGTGAGTTCGGCCTCCCGCTCGGTCAGGTCGCCACGGGCAACGCGGAGGTTCTCCAGCACAGAGGTGCCGAAGAGATGCGCGTCTTCGGCGAAGAATGTGACGCCCGCCTTTGGGGTATCGAAGAGTCCCGCCCAGTGCATGAGCAACGTGGTCTTACCCGCGCCGCTCGGGCCGACAACGGCGATCCGCCGGCCTTCGGGGCGGTCCGGGAGGTTGTCCGGCAATGGGCTTCGCAAAGCGCCGAACCGATTTCGAACGGTCGTGTCGTCATCGGGGTAGCCGGTTGGCCGGCGTACCCGCCCGAAGTCATCGTGCGCGGCGACGAGAACGGCCCTCGGGGCGTGCGATCGGTCGAGTCGGCCGTTCGCTACGGCCACTTCGGTCGGGTCGTGCGTCGCCGGGGCATCGTGATGCGCGTTCTGCCGCTGCTGCACGCGGGGCAGACGATGCAGGGCGGCGCGGGCCGTGGTCAGTGCCTGGGCCGCGGCCGGCAGGGTCCCGACCGCTTCGAAGGCCGAGAGCGGTAGCAGCACAAGGATGGTCAGCGCCATCGGTGTCATCGCGCCGGGACCGCCGCCATTGGGGCCGTAGATGGTGATCCCGATGAGCAGCGCGCCGAGCACGCTGGCACCGATCGACAACGGTGTCGCTGCGGCCGCCCACGCGTTGCGTGCGGCCGCCGAATCCTCCGCAGCCACCGCGCGTCGCGCCGCGCTGTCCGCGGCCGCGAGCGCCGCGTCCAGGCGGCCCGCGACCCGTAATTCGGCCGCATGATCCAGAACCGTGACCGCCTGCGCGGTGAACTCGGCGCGATCGGCGCGCACCGCCGTTTCGGCGTCGCGCGCCGCCCGCGCCGACAACCATGGCGCGAGGATTCCCGAAACCGCCAGCGCGGCAGCCAGAATCACCGCCGCCGCAACCGAGATACTGGCCAGCAGACCGATCGCCGCAGCCGACAGGATGATCGCCACCGCGATCGGCACGAGCACGCGCACCACCACCGCACCGAGATCGTCGATGTCACCGCCGATTCGAACCAGCAGATCGCCACGGCGCAGCTGTGCGGCGTCGCCGGGACGGCTATCAGCACCGCGAGCGGAGTCGCCGAACTTCCCGGCGGCCGAGTTGGGAGTCGCATGGCCGACACTCACGCCACGAACGGTCCGTGCCGTCTCGACCCGCGAACCGATGCCGCGTGCGGGCCGTCGCATCCAGATGTCGGATCGAGCGAGCGTCCGGTAGACGGTCGTGCGGGCCGTCGTCATCGCGCGCAACGCGACATCATGCGTAGCAAGGCGTTCCAGATAACGGCACAGGCCGCGCGAAATACCCAGCGCCCGCACCGATACGACGGCTACGCTCAAATCCAGCACCGGCGGCATCTCCCAGGCCCGCGCGATCAGCCAGGCCGCCAACGCGGCCAACCCGAGCCCACTGCCCAACGCCAGCGTGCCCCAACCGATCGCCACCGTGATACGCCACGGCGACAAACCGAGCAGTCGCCACATCCGCCGAATGTCACCGAACACGTTCGCTACCACCTGCTTTCCCGTTCACGAGTCGGGCTCATCGTCGCTGCGCCTCCATCAGTTCGGCGGCGTGGACGGGAACGAGTTGGTCTGCGGTGGCGAGGACCGAAGGCCGGTGGCCGACGATGATGACGGTGGCGCCGGCACGTGCGCGTTGTTTCAGGGCGCGCAGGACGGTGGCTTCGCTGTCGGAATCCAGGTGGGCGGTCGGTTCGTCGAGCAGTAGGACGGGGCGGTCGGCGGCGAGCACTCTGGTCAGTGCCAGGCGTTGGCGCTGCCCCAGCGAGAGGCCGACGCCACCGACGCCGACCACGGTGTCCCAGCCGTGCGGCAGTTCGGCGAGGACAGTGTCGAATCCGGTTGCGATGCAGGCGGCTTCGAGCTCATCGGCAACTCGCGCGGCTCCCTTGGCCGACCCGCCGGGCGTGCGGGCCCCGAGCAGCTCGAGATTTTCGCGCAGCGTTCCGGGCACCAGAACGGGACGCTGCGGTAGCCAGGCCACCCGCGACCACCAGCGATCCTCATCCAGATCACGAACATCGGTTCCATCGACTCGAACCGATCCCGCCTCCGGCGCGGTCAACCCCAGGATCGCTTGCAGCGCGGTCGATTTCCCGCTCCCGTTGGGGCCGGTCAGCACCGTTACCGTATTCGGGCGCAGCATCGCCGACAATCCGGCAGGCGCGAACCCGTCTCTGGCACGCACCGCGAGATCGGCTATCTCGATGGCACCCGCGAAATCTCCAATTCTGGTGTCGCCGCGACTATCCCCGGTATTCGACCTCGAATCCAGCGAGGCATCCTCGGAGCCCGCGGGTTCCGAATCGAGGACGGCGAAAGCTTTGTCGGCGGCCGCCATTCCGTCCTGTGCCGCGTGGAACCGCTCACCGACCATGCGCAGCGGCAGGTACACCTCCGGCGCCAGTATCAACGCTACCAAGCCGGCGTAGAGACTCATCCCACCGAATACCAACCGCAGCCCGATGGAGACCGCGATCAGCGCGACACTCAGTGTCGCAAGCATTTCCAACACCATCGAGGACAGGAATGCGATCCGCAACGCACGCATGGTGCGCTGCCGCAACGCGTCTCCCAACTCGCGCACTCGGTGTTCCATCGAACGAGCTGGTTCGCCCCGGCTACCCGGCCTTCGGCTTTCAGTGTCGCCCGATTCCCTGCCCAGCGCACGCAACGTCGGCATACCGGCGAACAGGTCGAGTAGCTGGTCGGACAGCCGGGTGGTCGCGGCGAGAGTCGCTTCGGCGCGGCCCTGGGTGAGCAGGCCGATAAGGATCATGAAAACCGGGATCAGCGGAAGCGTGACGACCGCTATGACGCCGGATATCGGATCGTGGACGGCTATCACCACCAGTACGACCGGGGGCACCAGTACGGCGAGCAGCAGCGCAGGCAGGTAGCCGACCAGGTAGCCGCGTAATCCGCTCAGGCCGGTGCTGACGACGACGGCGAGTTCGGTTCGGCGAGTTTCGAGTTCGCGGGGCGGGAGCTTCGCACCTGCTGCCAGGACCGCGCTTTCGAGCTCGGTCACCACGGTCGCACCCGCTCGGTGCGCCAACCGTGATTGCACCCAGGTGGCCAGTACCCGGCAGCCGACAACGCAGGCCAGCACGACGAGTTCGGTAGCCCACGCGCCGAGGGTGCCGCGGCCGGGATCGGTGACCACCCCAGCCAGTACCCGCGCCAGCACAACCGCGGTGATCACGATGCAGACCGTAATCACCAGCGACAGCGCCACACTCGACACCAGGTAGCGGCGTGCCGAACGAGCGTGGCGCCATAGGCGCGGATCGATGGGCGGGCGAGCCATGGATCAGTCCTTGCTCGCGTCCACCGGCACGGCCGATTGCAGCGGCAGCCCGATGTGCGCTGGAATCTGCTCGACTGTGATCCGCTTGCGGAACACCCAGTACGTCCAGCCCTGGTAGCCCAACACGACCGGGGTGACGATCATCGCCGCCCAACTCATCACCTTCAGCGTGTACGGCGTCGAGGACGCCTTGTCGATGGTGAGGTCGAAGAGGTCACTGATGGTGGAGGGCAAGACATTCGGGTACAGCGATCCGAACAGCAGTACCGTCGCCGCCGCGATGGTGAGCGCGGTTCCGGTGAAGGCCCAGCCGTCCCGGTGGGCGAAGGAGGCCGCTGTCGCGGTAACGAGTCCGACTATCGCCAGCGCCAATGGGATCCACGTCCAGCCGGTGCCGTAGGCCAGTTGCGTCCACACCGCGAAGGTGCCGGCCACAACCATCGTCGGCGCGAGCAGAATCCGAACGGTCCGCACCGCATCGTCACGCACCTCGCCGCCGGTCTTCAGTACCAGGAAGACCGCGCCGTGCAATGCGAACAGCAACCCGGTCGTCAGTCCGCCGAGCAGGGCGTAAGGCCCGAGCAGATCCCATACCGAACCCACGATCTGCTTCTTCTCGTCCAGCGGGACGCCACGAACCACATTCGCGAACACCCAGCCCCACGCTAAAGCCGGTATCCAGGAACCAATTCCGATCGCGACATCACACCAGGAACGCCAGCGCGGATCGTTGATCTTGCTCCGGTATTCGATGGCACAGACTCGCACGATCAGCGCGACGAGCACCAGCAGCAGCGCGAGATAGAACCCGGAGAACAGGCTGGCATACCACTCGGGAAAGGCCGCGAACATCGCGCCGGCCGCGGTCAGCAGCCACACCTCGTTGCCGTCCCACACCGGGCCGATGGTGTTGAGCACCACCCGCCTGCGAGCGTCGCTGCCCTTGCCGAGGATCGGCATCAGCATACCGACACCGAAGTCGAATCCCTCCAGCACGAAGTAGCCGGTGAACAGTACGCCGATCAGAATGAACCAGAACTCTTGCAAACTCATCGTCGACTCCTAGTAGGCGAACGAAAGCTGTTCGACGGCAGGTTCTTCGGCGCGATGCCGACCGGCCGGACCACCGCTGTCGCCGGGTCCGGCACCGGGCGGGCCGAGGGTCGGCTCCTCCGGTCCAGCGATGACATACCGGCGCATGAGGTAGAACCACACCACCGCGAGCGCGCCGTAGAGCAGGGTGAACACCACAAGCGACGTGATCACCGTGCCTGCCACATGGTCGGAGACACCCTGCTGCACCATCAGCCGTAGCTGTGGATCACCGGTCGGGTTCGGCGCGACAACCCAAGGCTGCCTGCCCATTTCGGTGAACACCCACCCCGCGCTATTGGCGAGGAACGGCGTCGGGATGGCGATCAGGCACAGCCACGAGTACCAGCGCTTGTCGGTGATTCGACCGCGCCTGGTTATCCACATGCCGACCAACCACAGTCCGATCGCGCCCGCGGACAGGCCGACCATGGCGCGGAAGGACCAGTAGGTGACGAACAGGTTGGGCCGGTAGTCACCGGGCCCGAACTTCTGGTTGTATGCCTGCTGCAAATCGACAACGCCGTCCAGGGTCACGTTGCTGAATTCGCCCTCGGCCAGATACGGCAGCACATAGGGCACCTCGAGCACGTGCGTCACACTGTCGCAGTTGTTGTGGGTGCCGACGGTCAAGATGGAGAAGTCGGGGTCGGTTGCGGTGTGACACAAGGATTCCGCCGAGGCCATCTTCATCGGCTGCTGCTCGAACATGAGCTTGCCCTGAATGTCACCGGTGAAGAAGATGGCGACACCGGCCACCACAATCACCCACATGCCCGCGCGCCCCGCCGAGCGCCACATACCGCGCGCCTCGGCAAGTTTCGTCTCATCTCCGCTGCGCGCGTTGCGCACCATCCACCAACCGGAGATGCCGGCTACAAAGGTGCCCGCGGTGAGAAAGGCACCCGCGACGACGTGTGGAAAGGCCGCGAGCGTCGTGTTGTTCGTCAGTACTTCCCAAATGCTGGTGAGCTCGGCGCGCCCGCGCTCCGGGTTGTATCTGGCGCCGACGGGATGCTGCATGAAGGAATTGGCCGCGACGATGAAGTACGCGGAGACGTTCACGCCGATCGCGACGATCCAAATGGTGGCCAGGTGCAGTTTTTTGGGCAGCCGCGTCCAGCCGAAGATCCACAGACCGAGGAAGGTCGATTCCAGGAAGAACGCGACGAGCGCCTCCAGCGCGAGCGGTGCGCCGAATACATCGCCGACGAATCGCGAGTATTCGCTCCAGTTCATTCCGAATTGGAATTCCTGGACGATGCCGGTGGCGACACCGAGCGCGAAGTTGATCAGGAACAGCTTCCCGAAGAACTTCGTCAGCCGATACCAATGCTCCTTGCCGGTGATCACCCACGCGGTCTGCATGCCGGCGACGAGCGGCGCGAGACCGATCGTCAGCGGGACGAAAATGAAGTGATAGACGGTTGTGATGCCGAACTGCCAGCGCGAGATGTCAAGGACGCTCATTCGACCTCCAGCCGATCTACGACATGTCGTAGTACACACTACGCCGCAGGCTGTGCTGGTCAACGTGTCTCAGGCCACGACACGCCTATAGGTTCCTGAGCGTCATCCTCTCCGATCTTCAGCCGGTCGAATCACCAATCGCCGATGGCCCCGGACCGCGCCACTGCCCGTTCCACGAGCTCGATGATCTCCTCCGCGTTGTCCGGCGCCATCATCCGCAGTCCGTCAAGCGAATTCACCCGCGCGGCGAGCGTGACACTCGACAGCAACCAAACGCTGTCACAGGTGAGCAGATCGGCGGTGAACAGCGACTTGTATTCGCACTGCCAACCGGCCTTTTCGGCCTCGACGAACAGCGCTCGCTGGGTGACGCCGGGCAGGATGCCGTTCTTCGCGGGCGGGGTGATGAGCTTCTTGTCCCGTGCGATCACCACGGTCGAACGCGGACCCTCCAGTACGCGGTTCTCGGTGCTGGTGAAGATCACGTCATCGGCGCCCATGCGGTGGGCGAACCGTAGCGCCGCCATATTGGTGGCGTAGGACAGCGTCTTCGCACCGAGCAACTGCCACGGCGCGGCCTGTGCCAGATCGACCGAGATGCCGCGCGAAAGTGTCACCACCGCGACACCATCCGTCCTGGCCCGCTTTACCCGCTCCGGAACCGGCAGCACCAGCACGTAGGCCGTCGGCACCGGAACCGCCGCGGCGAGATCTCCGGAGGTGACCGACGACTTCGCGCCGGACAGTTCGGTGTCACGCCCCCGGGTGAACACCAGGCGCATCAGGCCCTCGCGATCGGCCCCCCATTCCTTCGCCGCCTGCTCGATGGCTGCACGCCACCGCCCCAACTCGGGCTCGGGCAAGTCCAACGCCTCGGCGGAACGACGCAGCCTGCCGAGGTGAAATTCGATTGCGCAAGGATCGCCGTTGCGCACCAAGACTGTCTCGAAGACACCGTCGCCGCGCAGCACGCCGATATCGTCGGCAAATAACAACGGCGCGTCCGCGTCCTGGACCGCGCCGTCGAGTGTTACCAGAACTCGATCTACCATGCGAGGAAGAGTAGGCGGTGTTGGTCTGACGCGCCTACATCACGGCGATGTTGGCGATCGATCTCTCTTCATGGCCCGACTTCAGCACACACGCGACCACCCGCCTAGAGTGGAGGCCGTGTCGGTGGTCGTAGTACCCAGTCCCATCCTCGCTGTTCCGGATGCCGTCGCTGGAGCACCCGGTTCGCCGGATGCCGCCGTCGCCTGGCATTACGGTGATCCATTCGCTGAACAACGCGCGGCCACACAACGGGTAGCGATCGTCGATCGGTCGCACCGGTTCGTATTGACTGTCACCGGCGCCGAGCGACTCAGCTGGTTGCACACCATCAGCAGCCAGCACATCGCAAACCTTGGCGACCGGCAGTCGGCCGAAGACCTCGACCTCGATCTCAATGGCCGGGTACTGCACCATTTCGTGCTCACCGATATCGACGGCACCCTGTGGATCGACACCGAGGCCGACCGTGGGCCCACGCTGCTGGAATTCCTGCGGAAGATGGTCTTCTGGGCCGATGCCAAGCCCGAGGCGGCGGCCGATCACGCGGTATTGAGCCTGCTCGGCCCGCAGGTGAGCGAACTGACCGAGGCATTGGGCATCACCGGTCCGCTACCCGGCATCTACCAGGCGGTGCCGCTGCCCGGCGGCGGTTTCCTGCGCCGGATGCCGTGGCCGACCGATGACTCCTTTGATCTCGTGATCCCGCGCGAACAGCTCGACGTCCTGTGGACCCGGCTGACCACCGCGGGCGCCCAGCCCGCGGGCATGTGGGCCTTCGAGGCGTTGCGCGTCGCGGCGCGGCGCCCCCGCGTCGGGTTGGACACCGACGAGCGGACGATTCCGCACGAGGCGCACTGGATCGGCGGGATCGCCGAACACGGTGCGGTCCACCTCGACAAGGGCTGCTACCGCGGGCAGGAAACCGTTGCCCGCGTGCACAATCTCGGGAAACCACCGCGCCATCTGGTGCTGCTGCACCTCGATGGCTCCGCCGACGCACGCCCGACGCCGGGCGAGAACGTCACCGCGGGTGGACGCGCGGTCGGCAGGCTCGGCACCGTCATCGACCACTACGAATTCGGCCCGATCGCCCTGGCATTGATCAAACGCACCATCCCGGCCGATACCGCGTTGATCGCCGGACCGACCGCCGCCGCCATCGACCCCGATTCAGTGCCCGCCGACGACGCGCCCCAGGCAGGCAGGCTCGCGGTCGACCGCCTGCGCGGACGCTGAGCGGCCCACCTCAGAGCAGCCGATCGGAGCCTCTGTGACACACAGTAATCCCGGCCACACCGCACCGACCCCTAGCGCAGCCAGTCCTACCAGCGACGTCGGTAGTCAGCTCGAGGCCGAGTGGCCCGAGCAAGGCGACGAAGCCGCAGGACTCGACCGCGCGGCCACTCGCGAACACGCGACGCCGATCAGCGCAGTGCTCGCGGTATGCGTTGTTCACGCCGAACTCGATGTGCAAGGCCAGATCGGGCGGACCGCGATCGACAAGCGTCCCCAGCCTGGTCGAGTGGCGGTGCGAACGCTCGGGCTCGAGGGTGATCACGTGTGCGACACCACGAACCACGGCGGCACCCACCAGGCCGTTTATGCCTACGCCCAGGCCGATGCCGAACGTTGGGCCGGTGAGCTCGGCCGCGAACTCCCCGCCGGATGGTTCGGCGAGAATCTGCGGATCGCGGGCCTCGCGGTCAGTGATGCCGTGATCGGCGCACGCTGGGCGATCGGTGACGCGGTGTTCGAGGTGAGTGCGCCGCGGGTGCCGTGTGCGACCTTCCAGCACTGGTCCGGCGAGGCGCAGTGGGTCAAGCGCTTCACACTTCAGAGCGATACCGGCGCCTACCTGCGGGTACTGACCGAGGGCAGCATCGGAGCGGGTGACGAGGTGCGGGTCGAATACGTCCCGGAGCACGGTGTCACCGTCCGTGATCTGTTCACCGGTAACGACCAGGACCGGCTCGAACTGCTGCTTAGAGACGAGCCGTCGGTATCGGCGGGCGTGCGGATGCAGGTCGAACGGCACGCGCGCCGCCATGCGAACGCCGAGCGCGCCCGACAACAGCACACCGGTGACTCCGCGAAGGGTGCCACTCGATGAGTAAGCAAGCGATGCGCGCGGCCACGATCGCGCCGGATATCAGCGAGGTGCGATCGTGAGCGTTGAGCTCGTCGAGGTGGTCCGTTCCGGCTTCCGCGAATGCGTGCATCGCGGCTCCGCGGTGATCATCGCCCCCGACGGGGCACCCAGCCTCACACTCGGCGAGGTGCATCTACCGATCTTTCCGCGCTCCACCAATAAGCCGATGCAGGCGATCACACTGCTGCGCAACGGTTTCGAACCAATCGACGACGCGGAGCTGGCCATCGCCACGGCTTCGCATTACGGCGAGCCAGACCATGTCGCATTGGTGCGGCGCTTGCTCGACCGGTTCGGCTTCGACGAGGACGCGCTCGAATGTCCGCCCGACCTGCCCTCGGACGAACGTGCCAGGCTCGACGCGCTCGCCGATCCGGCCGGGCCGCGCCGGGTCTATATGAACTGCTCAGGCAAGCACGCGGCAATGTTGGCAACCTGCGCGATCAATGGCTGGCCCACCGAGGGCTACCTGGACGCGTCGCATCCCTTGCAAAAATCGGTGGTCGCCACCATCACCGAACTCACCGGTGAGCCGGAGTCCGATCTCGGCATCGACGGCTGCGGGCTGCCGATCATCCCGGTTTCGCTGGTGAACCTGGCGCACGCGTTCGCGACCATGGCGACGGCCGCGCCGAGCGCCCCCGAACGGCGGGTAGCCGACGCCATCCGCGCCCATCCGCGAGTGATTTCCGGCACGAACGCACCGGATTTATTGACTATGCGGGCGACCCCCGGTTTGGTCTGCAAGATCGGCGCCGACGGCGTGCACGCGGGCGCGCTGCCGGACGGAATGGCGTTCGCCTACAAGATCGATGACGGCCACGATCGGGCACGAATCCCCCTGACGCTGGCCATTCTGCACCGAATGGGCATCGAATGGACCGATGCGCACACCGAGTTGGCGGCCCCCGCGGTACTCGGCGGCGGCGCCCGAGTCGGTGTGATCCGGGCCATTCCCGGGGTGCTGTGAGCGTCCGCCCGGACGGCGACACACGGGCAAACGGTGTCGGTTGATTGGTACTTCGCCCACTCCTGGAAGCGAGACCGCCGGACACACGCTAAAGTGTCTGTCAGGAAGATATCAATTCGAACGGGGCCGCCAAACCACCCCAGGCCGCCCCGCAGTGACGCGAGGGGGTCAGCCATGGGCCGTGGCCGGGCTAAGGCAAAGCAGACCAAGGTCGCACGCGAGCTGAAGTACAGCTCTCCGTCGACCGACTTCACGAGCCTTCAGCGCGAATTGGCGGGCAGCAGTGCTCCCGCCGCGCAGCGCAGTGATGTGATCTCCGACGAGCATGACGTCGACGAGTCGCGATCCTCTTGGGACAGCGACGACAAGTACGACGACTGGCGCCGCTGACACATGTCAACGTACAAAAGGGGGAGGCGGTCGCCTCCCCCGCTTTCATGCGTCCAGTGACCTCGTGTCGCCAGGGCGCAACCACATAGCTAGCAGCAATAGAGTCCCGTATCGGCCGATGCGGGACTCTGTTGTTGGAACGGTCTGTGTAGGACTCGGCTGTCAGAACCTCGGGTGCTCGCCGACCAGGATCGCCCGCAGCGCGTCGGTGTCCTTGCCCTTCTTGACGGTGCCCAGCGTCCAGCATTCGATATGCCGGGCGGTCAACACGGCCAGTGCACGGTCCACGTCCTCCGGCGCGACGACGGCGACCATGCCGACGCCCATATTGAAGGTCTTCTCCATCTCGACGCGCTCGACCCGGCCACGCTGGGCGATCATCTTGAAGACCGGCGCGGGATTCCAGGTGCCACGATCGAGTTCGGCGACCAAACCGACGGGCAACACCCTGGCCAGGTTGGCGGCCAGCCCGCCGCCGGTGACGTGGGCGAAGGTGCGCACATCGGTCTCGGCGATCAGGGCGAGGCAATCTTTGGCATAGATCCGGGTCGGCTCGAGCAGTTCCTCGCCGAGTGTGCGGCTGAACTCCTCCACGTGCCCGGTCAGCGACATCCGGCTGATATCGAGCAACACCTTGCGGGCCAGGCTGTAGCCGTTGGAGTGTAGGCCGGAGGCGCCCATGGCGATCACGACATCGCCGGGGCGGACCCGGTCCGGGCCGAGCACCATATCGGCCTCGACCACGCCGACACCCGTCGCGGACAGGTCGTAGTCGTCGGGATCCATCAGGCCGGGGTGTTCGGCGGTCTCGCCGCCCAGCAACGCGCAGCCCGCTTGGACGCAGCCCTCCGCGATGCCGGAGACCAGCTCCGCGACCCGCTCTGGCACAACCTTGCCGACCGCGATGTAATCCTGGAGGAACAGCGGCTCGGCACCGCAGACGACCAGATCGTCGACGACCATAGCGACCAGGTCGAGCCCAAGGGTGTCGTGCTTGTCCATCGCCTGCGCGACCGCGATCTTGGTACCGACGCCGTCAGTGGAGGCGGCAAGCAGTGGCTCGCGATAGCCACCCTTCAGCGCGAACAGTCCGGCGAATCCACCGAGGCCACCCTGGACCTCGGGACGGCTGGCCTTCTTCGCCAATGGTCCGAACAACTCGACGGCGCGGTCGCCGGCCTCGATGTCCACGCCCGCTGCGGCGTAGGAGGCACCGGCGACACTGGGTGTCTGTTCAGTCATTTTCGGGGAAAGCTCCAAACCGAATCGGCGGATAGATGCCAGATCACGCTACCGGAGCCGGATAACGAGCATGCAGCCTCATCCGCCTCGCCGCGACTTTTGCCGAACTCCCACACCCCGTACCGGTCATCGGGTACGGGTTCGGACAGGTCATGGCCCGGTGGTCGAGTGCAGGCGAGTCCGGCCGTACCAGGGCGATCCACCCCGGTGCCCGGCCGCCACTTCGCGTCTACGGTCGACAACCGGATGCGACGAGGATTGGGCAATCGGTGCTGCCGAATGGGATCTCAGGCGCGAAATCAAGTGTCACACCGTCATTTTGCCTCGGGTTGATCCGGCTCGGTCGCGAACAACGCCGCTGTCTCCGCTCGCCTTCTGCGTTGCTCGACCGGGTCCGGCACCGGTACGGCGGCGACCAGGCGCTGGGTGTACTCCTGTTCCGGTGCCCGCAGGATGCGGTCACGGTCGCCCTGTTCGACCACCGCGCCATCGCGCAGCACCACAATGCGGTCGGCCAACTGGTCGACCACGGCCAGATCATGGCTGATGAACAGGCAGGCCCAGCCGAACTCGCGTTGCAACTGCCCGAACAACTCGAGCACGGCCGCCTGCACGGAAACGTCGAGGGCGCTGGTCGGCTCGTCGGCGACGAGCAGGTCGGGGTCGAGGGCGAGGGCCCTGGCGAGGCTGGCACGCTGGCGTTGGCCACCGGACAGCTCATGCGGGTATCTGCCGTCGGTGCCAGAGGGTAGCTGCACATCGTCGAGCAATTGCCGCACCCGATCGCGAATCTGGGCGGTGCTGCCCGTCTTGTGCACGATCAGTGGCTCCGCGACACACTCACCAACGGTGAGCCGGGGATTGAGCGAACTGGCCGGATCCTGGAAGACGAAGCCGAAGCGACGCCGGATCGGGCGCAATTGCCGCTGGGACAGTCCGGCAATGTTGCGCCCACGGACCCGAACAATGCCCGAGGTCGGGCGTTGCAGGGCGGCGACACAGCGTCCGATGGTCGATTTGCCTGAGCCCGATTCACCGACCAGTCCGAGCGTCTCGCCGGGCTGGATACTCAGGCTGACCTGGTCCACCGCACGGAAAGGCGGGCGGCCGAATGGGCCGGGGAACTGGACCACCAGATCGGTCACCTCCAGCACCGGATCACCAGTGATGGTGGTGTCCTCCGCAGGACCATGTGCGAGCTGTTCGGTGCCGAGATGCGGGACCGCCGCGAGCAACGCGCGCGTGTAGTCGGCGCGTGGATTCGCGAACAGCTCGTCGACCGACGCCTCCTCCACCACCTTGCCGTCGCGCATCACTACGACCCGGTCGGCTAGGTCGGCGACCACGCCCATGTTGTGGGTGATGAGCACGATGGCGCTGCCGATGCGGTCGCGCAGATCGCGCAGCAACTCCAGGATTTCGGCCTGCACCGTGACATCGAGTGCGGTGGTCGGCTCGTCCGCGATGATCACCTTGGGCTCACACGCGATGGCGATCGCGATCACCACGCGCTGCTTCTGCCCACCGGAGAGTTGATGCGGGTAGTAGTCGACCCGATGCTCCGGATCGGGCAGCCCGACCAGACGAAGCAATTCCACCGCACGGGCTTTAGCCGCTTTGCGGCTCATATCACCGTGCGCCCGCAATGCCTCGCCGATTTGGAACCCGACAGTGAAGAGCGGGTCGAGGGCGAGACCGGGTTCTTGGAACACCATCGAGATGGCACCGCCGCGCAGCGCGGTGAGCTGTCGCTCGCTCATCGAGGTGATCGCCTCCGAGCCGAGCGTGACCAGGCCACGCACCCGCGCGGTGGACGGCAGCAGCCCCATCGCGGTCCGGGAGCTCACCGACTTCCCCGAACCCGATTCCCCCACGATGGCGAGGACCTCACCAGGGAACACCTCGTAGGACACATCGCTCACCGCATAGACGGGTCCCGCGTCGGTGGCAAAGGTGACCGACAGCGATTCGATCGACAGCGCGGGGCTGCGATCGGTGACCAAAGTCGGCTCACTCATTGGTCTCGTCCTTCCACGGTATCCGCTTCGCCAACGGCATCGGTTTCGGCTGCGGCACCCACTGTTTCGGCCTTCGTATCCGACAGGCTCCGGCCGACTGCGGCCGTGTCAGCACCGAACACCAGTACCGGCTCTTGGCTAGCCGCGGTTTCGCTTGTGACGGTGGGCTTTCCCGCGTTCGCTGGCTCCGCGGCGATGTCGGCCGACTCGGTCTCTTCAGCATCGTCCGCCACGACGACGATGGTGTCGTCGGCGGACACCGCCACCGCGCGGCGGGTGCGCAGCAGCGGATTCAGTGCCTCGTTGAGGCTCTCGCCGACCAGCGTCATGCCGAGCACCACCAGCACGATGGCTGTGCCAGGGAAGATGCTGGTCCACCAGATGCCGTTGGAGACATCGTTGAGTGCCTTGTTGAGGTCGTAACCCCATTCGGCGGCCTGGGTCGGTTCGATACCGAAACCGAGGAAACCGAGTGCGGCCAGGGTGAGGATGGCGTCGCCCGCGTTGAGCGTGACGATCACCGGCAAGGACTGGGTGACGTTGGCGAGAATGTGCCGGAACAGGATTCGGGTGGTGGACGCGCCGGTGACCCGGGCGGCATCCACGTACGGTTCGTTCTTCACCGCGACGGTCGCATTGCGGACCACCCGAAAGTATTGCGGCACATAGATCGCCGTGATGGCCACCGCCGCCGACAGCACCCCGCCGAAGCTGCTGGATTGCCCGCCCGCAACCACGATCGAAACCACGATGGCGAGCAGCAGCGTCGGGAAGGCGTAGATGGCGTCCATGAACAGCACGAGTATTCGGTCGACCGAGCGACCGACGTACCCGGACACCAATCCCAGTGGCACGCCGACCAATAGCGACAGCGTCAGCGAGATCACGATCACCAGCAGGGCGGTGCGGGCACCGAAGATCACCCGCGAGAACACATCCTCGCTGCGTACCGAAGTCCCGAACCAGTGTTGTCCCGACGGTGGTTGCTGCGCGACGAAAGCGACACCGTCCGAGGTGTTCTGAGCGAGGCCGTATGGCGCGATCAGCGGCGCGAAGACCGCTGTGAGCACGAACAACGCGACCAGGCCGAGGCCGATGAGCAGGGTCACACGCTGCAGCCCGGCAGTCATTGTGAGCAGCCGCATCCCCGGCAGCCGCCTGCGCACGGCAGGCGGTTCCGGCGGCACGACCAATGGCTCGTTCGCCAATTCCGGTGCGGTCATCAGAATCTCACCCTCGGGTCGATCATCGCCACAATGGCGTCCACCACGAAACTCATGGCGGCGACCACGAGCGCGACGAATGCGACAATGCCCTGCACAGCAATGAAGTCGCGTTGATGCAGATACTCCGCGAGCTGGTAGCCCAGACCCTTCCATTCGAAGGTGGTTTCGGTGAGCACCGCGCCGCCGAGCATCATGGCGATGTACATGCCCATCACGGTGACGATGGGAATCATCGCGTTGCGCACCGCGTGCCTGCCGGTCACCACCCGCGCGGACAGTCCACGGGCCCTTGCCGCGTCCACATAGTCGCTGTGCAAGGTCTGGATCAGATTGATCCGTACCAGCCGCAGGAAGATGCCCGCGGTGAGCAAGCCGAGCGCGATCGCGGGCAGCACAGCGTGTTTCAGCACGTCGATCAGATAGCTGGTGTCTCCATACAGAATCGCGTCGACCACCATGATGTTGGTCTTCGGCGATACGTGCTGCAGTTCCAGCTCTACCGGCGTACTCGCCCGGCCCGCGACGGGCAGCCAATCCAGCTTCACCGCGAAGATCAGCTTGAGCAGCATGCCGACGAAGAAGACCGGCGCCGCGTAGGCGAAGATCGCGAACATTCGCAACCCCGCATCAGCGGTCGAATCACGGTGTGTCGCAGCATATCTACCCAGCGGCACCCCGACGGCGAACGCGACGAGCAGCGCCCAGAACACCAGCTCGAGTGTCGCCGCACCGTAGGTGGTCACTACCTCGCTGATCTGCCGATTGTCTTGTGAGTAGCCGAAATCCCCGTGCAGCAGCCCGGAAAGATATTCCCAGTACTGGGTCAGGATCGGCCGGTTCAGCCCGGCCGCTTCCTTGCGCACCTCGATCTGCTCCTGCGTCATGCGCCCACCCATGGCGGCACTGATCGGATCGCCGATCACCCGCATGAGAAAGAACACGACCGTGACCAGAATCCACGCGGTCGGCAGAATCAGCAGCAGCCGAATCCCCAAGTACCGCAATAGCGCAAGCTGCCGCGAGTCCCCGCCACCCCCCTTGACGCGGCCCGGCAGCCGGAACCGCCGGACCCGAGGCGTTGCCTCGAGCCCGGCATCACCCGAGGTCACTTGCTCAGCACCGTGTAACGGAACTTGAACGACGCGTCGAGCGTCTGGGGCACCCCCTGCACCTTCGGATTGGACACCGCGATCAGCTTGCCGGACAACAGTGGAAGCGTCGGCAGGTGGTTCTGCGCGAGATCACGCTGTACCTGCTCGATCAGTTTGATCCGCTTTTCCTTGTCGGGCTCGGTCTGCTCGGCGGTGAGTTGCGCGTTTATGCCGGGGTTCTCGAAGTGCGACTGCAGGAAGTTGTTCGGTCCGAAGAACGGGCTCAGGTAGTCATCGGCGTCCGGGTAATCCGGGAACCAACCGAAGTGGTACAGCGGGTAGCCGTCGCGGGCCCGTTCCTTCTGATAGGTGACCCATTCGGTGGATTGCAGGTTGACCTTGAACAGCCCGGTGCCGTCCAGCTGCGATTTGATCGCCGCGTACTCCTCGGAACTGCTGGAGCCGTAGTGATCCGGGTTGTATTGGAGGTTGAGTTCGACCGGAGTCGCGATACCGGCGTCGGCGAGGAACTTTGCCGCGACATCCTTGCTCGGCTTCGCGCCATAGAGCTCTTTCAGTGGCTCCGCCGCACCCGGCATGCCCTGCGGCACAAAGCCATAGGCGGGCGTGTAGGTGTTCTTGTAAACCCCGTCGGCCAGCGCGACACGATCGATCGAGGAGGCCAGCGCCTTGCGCACCGCGAGCTTCTGATCGGGTGTGCCGCCCGGCATGGTGTTCATGTTGAACACCATGTAGCGCAATTCACCGCCGGGACCGTCGTCCACCTTGACCTTGTCGTTGCCGCGCAACGACTCGATGTCGGTCGGTGTGAAGGACCGGTAGCCGACGTCGAGCGCGCCGTTCTGCAGGTCGAGCTTCATGTTGTCGGAGGTTGCGTAGTACTTGGTCGAGACCGTCGAGGTCTTCGGGGTCCCGAGAATGCCCTGGTAGTCCGGGTTCGCCTGGTACTCGACCAGCTTGTTCTTGTCGTAGCTCGCGATGGTGTAAGGCCCGGAGTAGCCCTTGGCCTTCACGACATCCTCGTCGGCCATTACTTTGTCGGCGGGATAGACCTTCTCGTCCACGATCGGCCCGGCCTGGGTCGGCAGGATCGCCGGGAAGGTCTGATCGTTGGCCACCTTGAGCGTGAACGCCACGGTCAGGTCGTCGACAACGTCGGTCTTGTCGAGATTGCCGATCAGCGAGGCCGGTCCGTTGGGATCGTTGATCCCGAGCATCCGGTCGAAGGAGAACTTGACGCTGTTGGCGGTCAATGGATTTCCATTGGCGAACTTCAGCCCTGGCTTCAGCTTGCAGGTGTACACGGTGGGCGTGGTGAACTCGCACTTTTCCGCCGCATCCGGTTTCGGCGTGGCATCACCAGGCGCGAAATTCATCAGATACGAATAGATTTGGGTCTCGACCAGCAACGAACCATTGTCGTAGGCGGCCGCGGGATCCAACGAGAAGATCTTATCCGTGGTGCCCGCCACCAGTCCGCCGCCATCACCGCCACCCCCCGTACGTCCGGAACCGCACGCGGCGAGTCCAGCGGCAAGTAGCGCAGCCGCGCCGATGACCGCTATTCGTCGAATCCGCTGCCGTCTCCCAGGCGTCTTCGAAACCAACATCTCCGGCCCCACTTCTCGAGCGTCGCACCGCGTCTCCTGGATCACAGGCCCCGGCACGGACACGGTGAACTTCCGATATATCCGGGACCGTACCCACGAACCATTTCCGACAGGTTGCGTTTTCAAAAGAAAAATTGCCGGGTGTTACCAGTCGTTGCGCAGGACGCAGAGACGCGACGCAATCAACGGACGAATGACCAGGTTCGCGCCGAAACCGCGGTCGCGGCGTCTCGAGTACGCCAGGTCACGAGCCGAGACAATATGGCGGTCTCCCCTGGCTCAGCCGCCGACCCCACGACACACTTCGGCGGTTCGGCGAGATACGCCGAACCGCCGAAGTAACAGCAGATATCAGGGACGGCTCAGAGCATCCGCGTTCGCGTTGTCGCCCAACAGGATCGACTCGGGGCGGCCCGTGAGCATGCCCTCGAGCACGTTCTTCCCGATGGCCGCCTCAGTGGGCAGGGCAATCGGATAGTTTCCGTCGAAGCACGCACAGCACAGCCGGGAACGAGGCTGCTCGGTCGCGGCGATCATGCCCTCGGTCGAGATGTAGCCGAGGGTGTCGGCACCGATCGAACGGCGCACGCCCTCCACCATCTCTTCGTAGAGAACGGAATCCGTGACCGCGCCCTCTCGTGCCGCGGGCTCCGCGCCAGCACCGTTGGCGATCAACTCTGCGCGGGAAGCGAAGTCGATGCCATAGAAGCAGGGCCACTTCACCGGCGGCGAGGCGATCCGGACATGGATCTCCAGCGCGCCGGCCTCGCGCAGCATTCGGATCAGTGCGCGTTGGGTATTGCCACGCACGATGGAATCATCCACCACGATGAGTCGCTTCCCGCGGATCACCTCGCGCAGCGGATTGAGCTTGAGCCGGATACCGAGCTGACGAATGGTCTGGCTCGGCTGGATGAAGGTGCGCCCGACATAGGCGTTCTTCATCAGACCTTGCCCATAGGGCACGCCCGACCCCTGGGCGTAGCCGACCGCGGCAGGGGTACCCGATTCAGGGACCGGGATGACCAGGTCCGCCTCGATCGGATGCTCCGTGGCCAGCCGCCTGCCGATCTCGACCCGGGTGGAGTGCACCGAGCGGCCGGCAATGGTGCTGTCGGGCCTGGCCAGGTACACATACTCGAAGACGCAGCCCTTGGGTTCCGGGTTCGCGAAGCGCATCGAACGCACGCCGTCGGCGTCGATCGCCAGCAGTTCGCCCGGTTCGATGTCGCGCACGAATGCGGCACCGACGATATCGAGCGCGGCCGTCTCGCTGGCAACAACCCAGCCACGCTCGAGCCTGCCCAGACACAGCGGCCGCACCCCGTGCGGATCGCGCGCGGCGTAGAGGGTGTGCTCGTCCATGAAGGTGAGGCAGAACGCGCCGCGCAGCGTCGGCAGCAGTTGCATGGCGGCCTGCTCGATGCTCGAATCCGCGGCGGCGTGTGCGAGCAGCGCGGTCATCACATCGGAGTCCGATGTCGCGGCGATCGGCGCCTGGCGCCCGCCTGACATCGGGCTACCGCCGATCAGGCCGAGTTCCCTTGCACGATCGGCCAATTCGGCCGTGTTGACCAGATTTCCGTTGTGACCCAGGGCAAGTCCGGAGCCAACGGCGGTGGTCCGAAAGATCGGCTGCGCGTTCTCCCACGTCACGGCGCCGGTGGTGGAATAGCGGCAGTGGCCGATGGCGATATGGCCCGGCATCGCGGCCAGGGTCTGCTCGTCGAAGACTTGGCTGACCAGTCCGAGATCCTTGAAAACCAGGATCTGCGAGCCATCGGAAACGGCGATACCGGCCGCCTCCTGACCACGGTGCTGCAATGCGTACAGGCCGTAGTAAGTGAGTTTCGCCACATCCTCACTCGGCGCCCAGACTCCGAAAACACCACACTCCTCGCGTGGCTCGTTCTCGTCCTGATCCGGGGCTGTAGAAATATGAACGGACGCGTTGTCGACCGGCAATTCGGCGTTGGTCACCGTTGCTCCCTGTTCGGGCGGGCTTGGGGGCAACCATCATTCTACGGGTGATCATCGGTGCTCGATCACCGACGCCGCATCCATGCAGCAATCGCCGCCGCGAACTGCCGAATCCGGCACGATCAGCTGTTAACGTCACCTCCCGTGACGACTGTCGAAAACAGCGGGGGCGCGGCAGGGGGCGACACGGGTAAGCCAGAGCGCCGACATTGGGTTCGCATGGTGATCGCACCGGTCCTCGTGCTGACGTTGCTCACAACGTTGCTCGGCATCATGTATCTGGACTATGTCGTCGATCCGGAAAAGAACCTGCACGACTTCCCGATCGCGCTGGTCAACCAGGACGTCGGGGACACATTCGGGGCGCAGCACGTCAACTTCGGCGACCAGGTCGCCGCAGGACTACAGCAGGCCGTGCCCGCCGACGAGATCGACCTACGGGTGCTGGGGATCAATGAGGCGCAGCTCCAGATGCAGTCCGGAAAGGTCTACGGCGCCATCATCATTCCGGGCGATTTCAGCAAGCGGCTCGGAATATTCGGTGTCGGCAGCGTGGTGCCGGGCGATATCGAGCGCCCGATCATCACCCTGCAGACCAACCCGCGCACCGGAGCGTTCGCCACCCAGATCGTCGGCCGCATCGGCGCGCAGGCGCTGCCGCAGGTCAACGCGCAGGTCGGCAAGCAACTAACCGAGCAGGTGCAGGCGCAGCTGACCCCGGCACCGGGTGGACCGCCTGCCACGGAACTGAGCGGCGTTACCCGGGTCGCGCTGGAGAGTCCGCTACAGATCGTCACCGAAGAGTTCCGCCCGCTGCCTAACGGCACCGGCCAAGGGCTGACCGCCTTCTTCTTCGCACTGCTGCTGCTTTTGGCCGGCGTCATCGGTTCGATGACCATTCATACGATGGTCGACGCGTCACTGGGATTCGTACCGACCGAGTACGGCCCCTGGTTCGTGCACTTCCCGCCGACCCCCATTTCCCGGTTCCACACGCTGCTCATCAAATGGGGCGTGCTGGTTCTGGCGGCGAGCACCATCGCCGGTGTCTTCGTCATTGTCGCCAAGTCGATCGGGATGCCGGTCGACCATCCGCTCGGGCTGTACCTCTACAGCGCGTTCGCGATCATTGCCGTCGGTTTCACGGGGCTATCGGTGCTCGCGGCATTCGGCTCCGCAGGTCTGCTGGTGAACCTGATCCTGTTCGTCATCCTCGGGCTGCCCTCCTCGGGCGGCACGGTACCGATCGAGGCGACTCCGAAGTACTTCGGCTGGCTGGCCGAATTCGAGCCGATGCACCAGGTGTTCCTCAGCATTCGCTCGATTCTGTACTTCGACAACAACTTTTCCGCCGGACTGGGGCGCGGCCTGTGGATGACCGCGCTCGGGCTAGCCATCGGCGTCGTATTCGGCGCGGTCATCACCCGGTATTACGACCGCAAGGGTCTGCATCGCGCCGCCGCCGCGAAGTAGATCGCTCAGTCTGCGGCTACCCGCAGGATCGGCAGCCAGTGTGCGACCTCGACGGCGCGATTACCGGAGGCGTTGACCGCGCCGCTGTCCACGGCCGCAGCGAAATCGAGCAGGCCGGTGGCCAGCAGCAGCCAGGTGCGTGGATCGGTCTCCACCACATTCGGCGGCGTACCCCTGGTGTGCCGCGGGCCTTCGACGCATTGCACAGCGACGAACGGCGGCACCCGCACCTCCACCGAATGTCCGGGCGCGGACGCCGCGAGCGCACGCACGCTGGTGCGGACCGCCGCCGCCAGTTCGGTGCGGCCGGGTTTGGGCGCGGACTCGTCACGCAACCAGTCGGCCACCGCCACCACCGCGGCCCTTACCGCTGCCGGATCCACCGTCGCACGTCCCGCCACGGGCAATGAGATTACTGAACGGCGCGATGTCGCGGGCCTACCGGTGGCGCGAGGGTCGCGATAGCACCGCCAGCGTTGACCGCCAGGTGCAGCAACGCCGGGGCCGCGGCGCTATCGGCCCGGCGGCGCAACCATCCGAAAACGAGACCGGCCATTGTGGTGACCGCGATCGACGCGGCTATGTTATCGTCGGCTGCCCTGGCGGGTCGGATGTGCCACAGACCGAAGACCGCCGCGCCGAGCGGGCGGCCGACGCCCGCACTGAAGGTGCTATCCAGCAACGGATCCAAGGTGGCCCGGAAGACCAGTTCTTCGCTGTAGACGGTGCCGATGGGGATGTGCACGGTGATCCACTCGACCGGCGATACCTCCGGGCTACGGTCGGCGATCCCCCCGAGCCGGCCGCGTACCGCTGGAATGGCAAGTGCCGCAGCATAACCCGCAGTGACAATCGCTCCGGCCAGTAGCCCATCGCGCAGCCCGCACTTCGACAACCAGTTGGGCCTGCCAGCGAACGCGAACGCATAACCGGTGGCGAATCCGGCATTGACGGCAGTGCGCCCGCGCATACCGAGGCGCAGCCGTGGCAGCGCGACATTGCTCCACATCAGCGGGATACCGATGGCGGCAATGACTCTCGGGACGCGACTCACTTTATGTCCCGCTCGTAGTCCTCGGCTGCCTCGATCTGCGCCCGGATCTTGTCGGATAGTTCCGCGGTCCAGTCAGGTGGTTGCGCGACGGCCACCCAGCCGTCCAGAACGAGGCTGCCGTAGCGGTGGCCGTGGCCGTCGGCGACGCCCTGCGCATTAGTGAGATCCGCGGCCACCTGCCAGAACGTGACAAACGGCCACCACTGCATCTGTGAAGACACATCGGCACCGCGCGGCTCCGAGAGCCAATCCGGTTTGGAGAAGATCAGATCCGGCGACCACCACACGATCGGATCCGACGCGTGCTGCAGATATGCGATGCGTGGCGAACGCCATTCGGCCCCGGGTCTGGCGAGATCGGCGCTATCGGTGGCGAATCGGACGACCAGGCCATCGGCGTACACCGGCTGCACCTCGCGCGAACCCGGATCGCGACGCGAAACGAACTGCTGCCAGAGCCGATTGGAATTCGGCGGCCCCACCCACAACGCACCGTCCACCTTCGCCCGCAGATCCGCCAGCCCATCGAAGGCCGCCTCCGACCCCTGCGACCCCAGGCTCTCCCCGTATACGAGCAGTTTCGGGCGTGATTGCGGCGGCCGCGCGGTCCAATGCTCGTATACCGCGTCGAACAGCTGCTTACTCGCGGTCGCCGCCTTGCCCCGGTCCGCGAGGAAGGACAGCACGCTGGGCAGATAGGAGTACTGCGTCGCCACGATCGCGGTATCGCCGCCGTACATGTACTCGATGGCCGCCGTCGCCATCGAATTCACCCACCCGGTCCCGGTGGTCGTGACCACCACCAGCACCTTCCGGTCGAACGCTCCGGTGCGCTCGAGCTCGGCGACCGCCAACTCCGCCGGCGTCTCATCGGTGGCCGCCGATTCCAGTCCGACATAGGCACGGATCGGTTCGCGGGCCGGTCGGCCCGTCACCGAGGTGATCGCGGCGGCCGTCGGACCGTGCGATACGAACCATCGCCCCTCGAAGCCGAGCGAATCCCATTTCGCGAGCGAGGCCGGGCTGCCCGAGCGTTCGGGCCGCACCGGTTGAACCGCGTGCTGCGAGGTGTAGTCATTGCGCACGCTGAACGCCGAGTTGGCCACGGCGAAGAAGGCCCGCGAGGCCACGCCGTTGAAAACCGTCACGGTAAACAGCACCAGCACCAGGAACCCCGCCGTCGGCGCCAGCTCGCGTGGTACCCGCACCCAGCGATTGAGCTGGCGGGCCAGAAACAGAATGATCTCGCGCAACGTCCGGTACACCGCGACCACCGCCGCACCCACGGCCATGCTGAGCAGCCCGGTACGCAGATAGGCCGACGTGGTGGTGCTTTCCATGCCCATCATCGCGGTGATTTCGCGTTGCCAGCGCGCCGACTGCACCAACATCAGGGCCGCGCACAACGCGGCGGTGAACAGAATCGCGGATTTCACCGCGTAGCGCACCCAGGTCGGCGGCGCGGGGAATTTCAGCCGCGGCCGGATCCATAGCCGGAACAGCCATTCGAGCACACAGCCGAGGCCGTAGCCGAGCGCGGCATTGATACCACTGATAAGGCCCTGGAACAGCCAGTCGCGCGGCACCAGTGACGGTGTCACCGACAGCGCGAAGAACACGGTCGCGACGATCAGCCCGACATAGTTCAAGTCGATGATGTCCTCGGCACGCCGCACCGCGACGACGCTGCGCGTACGCAGCTTCGTCAGAGTTGTGGCGGTCCCGAGCACGGCGGACTCAGTGTGCGAGCGCGGCGCGCGGGTCGGGTACGGGCGGCGGTGGGTCCGCAATGGTTATCACTTGAACAGTATGGCGGTGGGGTACGACCAGCAGGCGCGTCGACTCGGCCGCCACGCGGGGACCCGGGCATATATCACAGTGCGCGCGACACCACGCTCGATGGCAGGATCGATGGACCCCATCACTACCTATCGTCCGATTGTCCAGGTACTCAGACGATTACGACAACTACCCGGCGGACTCGAGTAGTTGTACCCGGTTGTCCGCGACGCGGGGCCAGCAGACTTTATCCCCATGAGCACACCCAACGCAGCGCCGAAGGCCACCTCGGCCTTCTTCGCACAGGCCGCGATCGCGTTCGGCATCGGCCTTTTCGGAGCGGGCGCGGGCATCTTCTTTCTCCCACTGGACATCTGGCAGCGCGGCTTCCTCGCAATGACGGTCCTGTTCCTGGTGACGAGCACCTTCACCCTGGCGAAGGTGGTTCGCGACCAGCACGAGACCACGACCGTACGCAGCCGCATCGACGAGGCACGGATGGAAAAACTGATCGCCGAACACGATCCGTTCAAGTCCGTCGCCTGAGTACGCGCACCTGTGCGGGCCCCGCACACGAGGGGTCCTGGCCCGCTCAGGTGTCGCGTGCTATTTCAGCTCGCGCTCATCTACGGCCGACTGCTCGAGGTAGGCGCGAATGCGATCGGAAAGATCCGCCGACCAATCCGGCGGCTGCGCGATCGACACCCAGCCATCCAGCACCAGGGTGCCGTACCGGTGCCCATGCCCGTCGGTGACGCCTTGTGCGTTGGGCAGGTCGGCGGCGACCTGCCAGAACGTGACGATCGGATACCACGACATCGCCGGTGACACGTCGGGTCCGCGCGGCTCGGTAAGCCAATCCGGTTGGCTGAACAGCAGATCGGGCGACCACCACACCACCGGGTCCGAGGCGTGCTGGAGATAGGCGATGCGCGGGGTCAGCCAATTATCCGAGGGTCGGGCCAGGTCGCCGCGGCCGTCGGCGAAACGCACTACCAGCCCGTCGGCGTAGGTCGGCAAGACTTCGGGCGCACCGGGATCGCGACGGGCGACGAATTCGCTCCACAGCCGATTCGAGTTGGGCGGCCCGACCCACAACACGCCGTCGGTCCTCGACCGGATATCGGCCAGCCCACCGAAGGCGCCTTCGGACCCCTGCGAGCCCAGGCTCTCGCCGTAGACGAGCAGTTTCGGCCGTGCCTGCGCGGGCCGCGCGGACCAGTGCTGGTGCACCTTGTCGAACATCAGCTTCCCGTTCTGCGTGGCCTTGTCCTTGTCCGACAGGAACGAAAGCACGCTCGGCAGGTACGAGTACTGACTCGCGACGATCGCGGTGTCGCCGCCGAACATCATTTCGATGGATTCGGCGGTGGTCGAATCGACCCAACCGGTACCGGTCGTGGTCACCACAACCAGTACCTCACGGTCGAAGGCGCCGGTGCGCTCCAATTCCTCCGCCGCCAGTTCGGCCTGCTCCTCGGGTCCGTCCGCGGATTCCAAACCCGTATACACCCGGATCGGCTCGCGCGCCGGTTTGCCGGTGACCTTGCTGATCGTCGCGGCGTCCGGCGCGTAGGACACGAACCAGCGCCCCTCCGAACCGAGTGTCTCCCACTTTGCCAGCGAGGCCGGGCTGCCCGAACGCTGCGGCTGCTGCGGCTGTGCGGCATTCTCGGAGGTGTGGCCGTTGCGGACGCTGAACGCCGAATTCGCCACGTTGAAAAAGGCTTTCGACAGCACACCGTTGAACAACAGCACCGCGGCGACCGTCACGAGCACGAAACCGACCGGCATCGCCACCTGGCGCGGAATGCGCACCCATTTGGTCAGCTCACCGGCAACCCAGCGCACCAGCCAACGGACGGCGCGGAACATCCCGATGGCGATCGCGGCCACGGCCGCGCTCAGCGCGCCGGTGCGCATGTACCCCGATGTCGTGGTCGAATCCATACCCATCAGCGCGGTGATCTCGCGTTGCCAGCGTGCCGACTGCACGAGCATGACGATCGCGACGATCACGCATGCCAGCACGATCGTCACCTTGACGGCACCCGGCAGCCAATTCGGTCGCTTCTCCAATACCCGCGTGACAGCGTCCGGCAGGTGCACATTGGGCCGAATCCACCTGCGGTACAACCACTCCAGCGCACAGCCGACGCCGTAGCCGATAGCCGCGTTGATACCGCTGACCAGGCCCCCGAACAGCCAATCTCTCGGCAGTAGTGAGGGAGTCAGCGACCAGGCGAAGAAGACTGTCGCAACGATCAACCCCGGATAGTTGGGATGAAAGAAGCGTTCGACGGCGCCGACAATCCTGCCGACGCCGTCGCGTAGACGTACTGAGACCTCTCGAGCCCCAGTCCCGGTCAAACCGCGTTTGCCCCGAACAGCTTCGGCAGCGTGCCCTCGTGCGCAGCACGCAATTCATCCATGCCGATGGCGAATTGGCCCTGGACCTCGACCGTATCGGCGCCCTGATCGACTACGCCGATACGCACCCAAGGCAGCTCGCGGGCAGTGAGCATCTTGGTGAAGCGGGTCTCCTCGGAGCGCGGCACCGCGACGAGCACGCGACCGGCGGACTCGGAGAAGAGGGTCACGAACGGGTCAGCGCCCTCGGGAAGCAGGATGCGGCAACCGGTTTCTCCGGCCAGCGCGGCCTCGATGACGGTCTGAATGAGCCCGCCCTCGGAAAGATCGTGCGCGGCGCTGATCATGCCGTCACGGGATCCGGCGGTCAGTACCTCGGCGAGCAACTGCTCGCGGGCGAAGTCGACCTTGGGCGGCACGCCGCCGAGGTGATCGTGGGCGACCTGCGACCAGATGGAACCGCCGAACTCGTCGCCGGTATCGCCGAGCAGGATCAGCGTCTCGCCCGGTTCCAGGCCGAGACCGGTCGGGATGCGCCGATGCACGTCGTCGATGACGCCGAGCACGCCGACCACCGGGGTCGGCAGGATCGCGTCCTGTCCGGTCTGGTTGTAGAAGCTGACGTTGCCGCCGGTCACCGGAATACCAAGGGCCACACAACCATCTGCGAGACCGCGCACGGCCTGCTGGAACTGCCACATCACGCCGGGGTCCTCGGGGGAACCGAAGTTCAGGCAGTTGGTGACGGCCTTCGGCGTCGCACCGGTGGTGGCGACATTGCGGTAAGCCTCGGCCAGCGCGAGCTGAGCGCCGGTGTAGGGGTCGAGTTTGGTGTAGCGGCCCGACGCGTCGGTGGCCAGTGCGATACCGCGACCGGACTGCTCGTCGATCCGGATGACACCCGCGTCGGCGTGCTCGGCGAGCACGGTGTTGCCGCGCACGTAGCGGTCGTACTGCTCGGTGATCCACTTGCGGCTGCACAGCTGCGGACTGGAAATCATCCGCAGCACAGTTTCGCGCAGCTCATCGGGGGTCTTCGGGCGGGGCAGCGCGTCCGGGGTCGCGGCGATCAGCGCGTCCTGATCGTCGGGCCGCCGCACCGGGCGCTCGTACACCGGCCCCTGGTGGGCGACCGTGCGCGGCGGCACGTCGACGACGGTCTCGCCGTGCCAGCTGATCACCAGCCGCTCGCCGTCGGTGACCTCGCCGATCACCGTGGCCAGCACGTCCCACTTCTTGCACACCGCCATGAACGCGTCCACGTTCTCCGGCGTGACGACCGCGCACATGCGCTCCTGCGATTCGCTGGAAAGCACCTCGGCCGGAGTCATGCCGGTGGCGCGCAACGGCACCTTGGTCAGGTCGATGTGCATACCGCCGTCACCCGCGGCTGCCAGCTCCGAAGTGGCACAGGACAATCCGGCGCCGCCGAGATCCTGGATACCGACCACGAGCTTGGCCGCGTACAGCTCGAGACAACACTCGATGAGCACCTTCTCGGTGAATGGGTCACCGACCTGGACGCTGGGCAGCTTCTTTCGGCCGGCACCAGACTCGTCACCGGAGAAAGTGTCCGACGCCAGCACCGACACACCGCCGATACCGTCGAGTCCCGTGCGCGCACCGAAAAGAATGATCTTGTTGCCGGCGCCGGATGCGAAGGCCAGATGCAGATCCTCGACCCGCATGACACCCGCGCACAGCGCGTTCACCAGTGGGTTGCCTTGGTAAGAGGCATCGAATACGGTCTCGCCGCCGACATTCGGCAAACCGAGCGAATTGCCGTAGCCGCCGACACCGCGCACCACACCGTCGACTACGCGCCTGGTGTCGGCCGCGTCCGCGGCACCGAAGCGCAGCTGGTCCATCACCGCGATCGGTCGCGCACCCATCGCCATGATGTCGCGCACGATGCCGCCGACACCGGTCGCGGCGCCCTGATACGGCTCGACGTAAGAGGGATGGTTGTGGCTTTCCACCTTGAAGGTGACCGCCCAGCCGTCGCCGATATCGACGACACCCGCGTTCTCACCGATGCCCGCGAGCATGGACGCCCGCATCGCCTCGGTAGTTGTCTCGCCGAAGTAGCGCAGATGCACCTTGGAGGACTTGTAGGAGCAGTGCTCGCTCCACATCACCGAGTACATCGCCAGTTCGGCGTCGGTCGGCCTGCGACCGAGGATCTCTCTGATCCGCGTGTACTCGTCGTCCTTGAGACCTAGTTCCTTATACGGCTGCGCAATGTCGGGAGTTGCTGCGGCTGCGCTGACGGTGTCGACCTGCGGAGTCACGGAGTACCAGGGTCCTTTCGGGCCGGGAGCGCGAAGCTGGGGATTCGCTTGCAAAGTTTAGCTGTGGCTCTCGCCGAGCCACGGGCCGCATCGGCCAGCGGCCCGGATCACCGGGTTCGCGGGGGTCGAGAGCGGATAGCGACGCCGAATCACCGGGCACGAAATGTGATACAGAACATGGTGTAAGTCCCGGCAAATGGCTCGGGTCGGCACACATTGAGCGACAACGCAACCGCTACGCTTTGCCGGTGAGCGAACGATCGGGGGTTGCGGACCAGGCTGAGCAGCCCGTTACCTCGGATAGCGTGCGGCGGGCCTCGATATCGGACCAGCAGGTGCGCTGGCTGATGGGCGCCATCACGCTTTTCGTCATCTCGGCGGCTATCTCGCTGCTCGCACATTGGTGGCACGGCTACATCGACCTGCAGGTCTATCGCAACGGTGCCCGAGTCTGGCTGGACGACGGCGAGTTGTACGGCCCGATGCCTCCGGTGATGGGGATCGGGCTGCCGTTCACCTATCCGCCGCTGGCGGCCCTGTTCTTCGGGCCGCTGGCCTTGATGCCGCTGCCGCTGGCCGAGGTGCTGGTGGTGGCCACCTCGGTGCTCAGTCTTGGCATCACGATCTGGCTGGTGCTCGCCCGATTGCGACCGCGGTTGGATCGGATGACGCTGCTGCCGTTGGTCATTGCCTCCGTCGCGCTCACCCAGACACTCGAGCCGATCCGGCAGACATTCGGGTTCGGCCAGATCAACCTGGTGCTGATGGCCGCGATCACCATGGACTGCCTGGTGCGCAAACCGTTCTGGCCGCGCGGCATGCTGATCGGCATCGCGGTCTCGGTGAAACTGATCCCGGGCGGATTTCTGCTGTTCTTCCTACTGCGTAAGGATTGGAAGGCGGCGGGGACCCTGGTGGTGTCGGCGATCGCGGCGGTCGGGCTCGGATTCCTGCTGTTCCCCAGCGATTCGGTCGAATACTGGTTCCACACACTCGCCGATACCGGCCGCATCGGCCCGCCCTATTACGCGGGCAATCAGTCGATCAAGGGCATGGCCTTCCGGCTCGGAGTCCCCGACTCGACCGCGACGCTGATCTGGATCGTGCTGTCGCTGGTGACGATCGCGCTGGCCGCGCTGTGGATGCGCAAGCTCATCGAGGCCGGCTCGGAGGTGGCGGCGCTGATGGTCAACGCGGCGGCGGTGCTGATGGTTTCGCCGGTGTCGTGGTCACATCACTGGGTGTGGATCGCGCCCGCGCTGGTCGTGGCCGCCGATGCCATCGCCCGCGGCGCCCGCAGCAGGTTGTTCGTCGGAACCGTGGTGGGCGCCACGGTGCTGTTCGCGATCGGCCCACAATGGCTGCTGCCGCACCAGCACGACCTCGAACTCGGCTGGGCATGGTGGCAGCAGCTCATCGGCAGCAGTTATGTGCTGGCCACCCTGGCGCTGTTCGTGGTGGGTGTGTCGAGTGCCTACCGCCCGGCCTCGGCCGGGGTGAGGAACGCGGCCAGCGCGGCGGCGTAGGCCGAAACGTCATCGGCGCCCATCATTTCGCGGGCCGAATGCATCGCCAACTGGGCAGCGCCGACATCGACGGTCGCCATCCCGGTGCGCGCGGCGGTCATCGGGCCGATGGTAGAACCGCACGGCAGATCGGCACGATGCACGTAGCGCTGCAACGGCACCTGCGCCTGGGCGCAGGCCAGCGCGAACGCACCCGCGCCCGCGGCATCGGTGGCGTAGCGCAGGTTCTGGTTGACCTTCAGCACCGGGCCGCCATTTACCACGATCCGATGCGCGGGCTCGTGCCGGTCGGGATAGTTGGGGTGCGTTGCGTGCGCCATATCCCCTGAGGCACAGACGGATCCGGCCAGCGCGGCCAGATATTCCGCACGTCCGCCACCACGAGAAAGCACAATTCGCTCGAGCACGGTCGGCAGCAAGTCTGACTGGGCGCCCCGATCGGACTGGCTGCCGACCTCCTCGTGATCGAACATCGCCAGCACCGGAATGGCGGCGCCGGGTTCATCGATCGCGGCGAGGAACGCGCGCAGACCCGCATAGCAGGTGCCTTGGTTGTCCAGCCGCGGCGCGCTGACCAGATCACGGTCGCGTCCGACCAGCCCGCTCGGTGCCAGATCGTGGGTCATCAGTTCCCAGCCGAGCACCGCGCCCGGGTCGAGCTCCGCATGCTCGGCGACAAAATCGAGGAACGATCGCGGCGCGGTCCCGAGACCCCAAATCGCATTGACATGCCGCTGCGGATCCAGCGTGACACCGCGCCGATCCTCGGACAGATGTATCGCCAGCTGCGGCACCCGCAGAATCGGCAAATCGATACGAACAAGCTGCTCCCGCACCACATTTCCATCGCGCACGCTCAACCGGCCGGAGATACCGAGCTCCCGGTCCAGCCAAGAATTCAGCCATGCGCCGCCATAGGGCTCCAACCCGACAAGCTGCCAACCAGCGACGGCCAGATCCGGATGCTGCTTCACCCGCAGGTTCGGACTATCGGTGTGCGCACCCACAACCCGGAACGGCGTAGCCCCCGCCGAATCCGCGGTAGCCCAAGCCACCAACGAACCGCCGCGAACCACATAGTGACGGCTAGGCCCATCCGACGGCCACGGCTCCGACTCGGACAACCGAGTGAACCCGAGACCCTCCAACTCCGCGGCCGCCGTCCGGCAGACATGAAACGGTGAAGGTGACGCATCAACGAACGCACACAACCCACCGGCCGTAGCGGAAGTATTGGAAACAGGCATACCCACGATCCTATTCAGAGCGCCCGCAACCACCCCGACAGACCGGGCCGTGAAGCCCGCGGCCCAGCACCCGAATCGGCCCCCACACACCGCACCTACATGTCGAGTAAGCCACCCCTAGCTGAGCAGATTCGCTCAACCACACGCCTCACCCATAGGTTTCAAGGGCCAGCTCAAACAACCGAAAGAAAAAGCCCCAACCCGTCATCACTGGGCCCGGTCAACGGCTCGGTGGCGTGCTCAGGATGCGGCATCAGCCCAACCACACGCCCATTGGCCGACGCGATCCCCGCGATACCCCGCTGTGATCCGTTCGGATTGTCGCCCGCGTACCGGAACACCACCCGGCCTTCGCCTTCCAGCTGGTCGAGCACGGCGGTCGAAGCCTGGTAGCGCCCCTCGCCGGACTTGAGCGGGACGAGGATCTGCGCGCCGGTTTCGTATCGAGACGTCCACGCCGTTTCCGCGGTCTCCACCTGGAGCCATTCGTCGCGGCAGACGAAATGCAAGCCCTCGTTGCGGGTCAGCGCACCCGGCAGCAGGCCCGCCTCGCAGAGCACCTGGAAGCCATTGCAGATTCCGAGCACGGGCATACCCTTGCCCGCGGCACGGATGACCGCACCCATGACCGGCGCGAACCGGGCGATAGCACCGGCACGCAGGTAGTCGCCGTAGGAAAAGCCACCGGGCACGATCACCGCGTCGACCTGTTTCAGGTCGGCGTCGGCGTGCCACAGGCTGACCGCTTCGGCACCGGCCAGCCGCACCGCGCGGGCGGCGTCGACATCGTCGAGCGTGCCGGGAAATGTGATGACCCCGATACGGCTCATGAAACGCGAACGACCTTCCATTCCTCGATCACGGTGTTGGCCAGCAGCGCCTCGGCGATCTGTTCGAGCTCCGCATCGCTGACGCTGTCGTCGATATCGAGTTCGAATCGCTTGCCCTGCCGCACATCCGAGACTCCGGCGAATCCCAGACGCGGGAGCGCGCCGGCGATTGCCTGCCCCTGCGGGTCCAGGATCTCGGCCTTCGGCATCACCTCGACCACGACTCGTGCCACGCGTTGCTCCTCAGGTGGTATTGGGGTTACCGCAGCAGCGTAGTTGTCCAGGAAGTTCGGGCTGCCTGCGGGGTCCGGTTGAAATCGGCCGATGGCCGATAACATGACCGAATGCGCATTGCCCACTTCGGCCACTCCTGCATCCTCGTCGAACTGCATGGCAAGAAGGTCTTGTTCGATCCGGGTACCTTCTCGCACGGCTTCGAGGGCATCACCGGCCTGGACGCCATCGCGGTCACCCATCAGCACCCTGATCACATCGACCCGCTGCGGATCGATGCGCTGATCGACGCCAATCCCGCAGCCCGGCTGCTGGCCGACCCACAGACCGCCGCGCAGCGCGGCGAACCATGGGAGGCGGTGCACGCGGGCAATGTGCTCGCACTCGGCGAGCTGCGGATCACCGGTGGCGGCGGCAGGCATGCGGTGATACACCCGGACATCCCGGTGATCGACAACACGGTGTTCCAGCTCGGCACCCCCGACGACCCCGCGCAGCTCGTGCACCCCGGTGACTCGCTGTGGGTGCCACCGGTGCCGGTCGGGGTGCTGGCCATCCCGGCGGCGGCGCCGTGGATGCGGATCAGCGAGGCGGTGGACTATCTGCGCGCGGTCTCTCCACGCACCGCACTGCCCATCCATTACGGCATCATCGTCCCCGAGGCGCAGGGCATCTACTTCGGTCGGCTGACCGAAATGAGTCCTGCGGGAACCGATTTCAAGGTGATCGAGCCGGAGGATTCGGCCGAGTTGTAGGTCGGTGTCACTGCCCATAACTGCTCAGGAACAGCGCTTCGGCCAGGGCCATGTGTTCGATCTCGGTGGGGTCAACGCTCTCGTTGGGAGCGTGGATCAGGCATTTCGGTTCCTCGACACCGAGCAGCATGATCTCCGCGTCCGGGTAGGTGTCGGCGAAGACATTGCACAACGGGATCGAGCCACCCTGCCCCTGTGTGGTGGGCGCCCGGCCGTAGGAAGCGGCCAGCGCCGCTTCCATCGCGGAGCGGGCCGGGCCGCCGCTGCGGGATTTGAAAGGTGCACCGGTGGACTCTGTTTCGACCGTCAGCTTCGCCTGCCACGGTGTGTTCGCCTGTAGGTGCGCGGTCAGCGCACGCAGGGCCTGGTTCGGATCGGTGCCCGGTGGGATGCGCAAGTTCAGCCGAGCCCGGGCCGAAGGCTGGATGGCGGCGGCTGAGCCGACCACCGGCGGCGCGTCGATGCCGAGCACCGTCAAAGCCGGTCGCGCCCAGAGCATATCGGCGACGGTGCCGTCCCCGCTCAGCTCGACTCCACCCAAAACGCCCGCGTCGGCGCGGAATTGCTCTCGCGGGTATTGCACGCCGGACCAAGTCTGGTCATTCGGCAGACCGGCCACGGTGGTGTTGCCACGCTCGTCGCGCGTGGCAGCCAGCACCTGGATCAGCGCGGCCAACGCATCCGGGGCGGGGCCACCGAACATCCCGGAATGCACTGGCCCGGCGAGTGTTTCGATGGTGATGACGACATTCACGTTGCCGCGCAACGTTTCTGTGAACGTCGGCACACCGACGGCGAAATTCCCGCAGTCGGCGACCAGGATCGCGTCGGCGCGCAGCAGTTCCGGGTTGATTTCGACGAACCGTTCCAGCCCACCCGTACCCTGTTCCTCGGAACCCTCTGCCACCAGCGTGATTCCGAGCGGTACGTCGGAAGCGATGGCGCGCAACGCGGTCAGGTGCGTGATGATATTGCCCTTGCAGTCCGCGCTGCCGCGGCCGTACCAGCGGCCGTCCTTCTCGGTGAGTTCCCAGACCGGGGTGCGCCACGCGGCATCGTCCATCGGCGGCTGAACGTCGTAGTGGCAGTAAAGCAATACCGTCGGGGCGCCGTCGGAGGCCGGCCGCGATGCGATGACCGCGTTACTGCCGTCGGGGGTTTCGTGCAGGCCGACCTTGGTCAGGCCGGTCGCCGCGAACGCATCCGCCACCCACTGCGCGGTCCGGCGACACTCCTCGGGCGGGAACTGCCTCGCATCAGCCACTGATTTGAACGAGACTAGTTGGGTGAGATCGGTTTTCGCCTGCGACATCAGGGCCGCGACCCGCTTGCGCAGCTCAGCAGTACGAGGATCGTCGGAAATCATGCCAGCGCCTCACTTAGTCGTATTGTCGAACTTCATATCCTGCACCTGATCCAGGTATTCCCCGAGGCGATCAGGGCAGTAGGTGGCAATGGCCAATTCCACGGCCGTCGCTACGTCGCGATCGCCGATGATCGGTCTGTTGCCCGGTCCACTCGCACCGTTGCTGACCGAGGCTTGGTACCGGGCCTTGATCAGCGGCAACGACGGATCCTGGCAGACCAGTCCGCCGTCCCGGCCAAGCGTGTCGGCGATGACCCGCGGTTGCGGCGCGGGTATGCCCGCGTCGACGAGCCGGTCGTGTAATTGCTCGGCCCGGGTGCTCGCTTCGGCGTCATTGTGAATGCCTTCGAACGCGATGACACCGACCACGATGAGCACCAGGCTGGCCAGGCCCGTCCAGGCCGGGAGCAGATGGCCGGCATCCATCGGTGCGGCCGATGGGTTGCCCTGCGCGAGGAATAAGAACCCGAGCAATACCAGCATCGTGCCGGGAATCAGGGTGCCTACGATAAGCCCCATGGCCGAAAGTCCGGCAACCGTTTTGGTGCCCTGCGCCGAGATGTATACCCCCGCCCAATAGACGGTGATGATGACAATCGCGACGTACACCCCGTTCGCCGCCAGCGACGGGTTGATAATATATGCGAAAGTGCTTGCCACATAAGCCAATAGAATCGGATAATAGAAGATCGTCATGGCAAACTGGCACCACACCGCGAGAAAACCGAGCGGCTTGGACAAGCCGTCGCCAACCCACCGGTAGACACCGCCCTCCCAACCCGATGCCAGCTCCGCGGACCGCAGGCTGGCCACCGAGCTGGTGGTCATGAGGGCCAGCGTCACCCAGGATATATAGTTCGTCCCGGTTGCCTTCGGCGCCACCTTCGTCGTCATCGCCGCTCCCTCCTGCCCGTCTCGGTTCGATCCGATACCGCACACCCCAGGAGCGGCCCGCAATTTGCCGCTGAATAAAACTCTGGCACGAACTAGTCGGCCTTATGGGTGAATTCGCCCGACCAAACGGTCTGTGCCACCAAGGCCGGAACACCAAAGGCGTTGTGACATGCTGAAGACGCGTGGCAAATACCAAGCAATCCGATACTCGGAGGCCGTTTCGATGCCCGATTCCCCACAGTCCGAAGACCTTTTCGCCATGTCCGCGATCGACCGCACCGCACCCAAGAACAGCTTTCCAGCGCGGGAGATGTTCCCGGAGATCGCCTATGAAATCGTGCACGACGAACTACTTCTCGACGGCACATCCCGAATGAACCTGGCGACCTTCTGCACCACCTGGGTGGACGACCAGGCACACCGGCTGATGAACGAATCCATGGACAAGAACATCGTCGACAAGGACGAATACCCGCAAACCGCCGAACTGGAACGGCGCTGCGTGCGTATGATCGCCGACCTGTGGCACGCCCCGGATCCGGCGGGCACGCTCGGCACCTCGACCACCGGATCCAGCGAGGCCGCGATGCTCGGCGGTCTGGCCGCGAAATTCCGCTGGCGGCAACGCGGTGGCACCGGGACACCGAATTTCGTCTGCGGCCCGGTCCAGGTGTGCTGGGAGAAGTTCGCACGCTATTTCGACGTCGAAATCCGGCAGATCCCGCTGCGCGGCGACCGGCTGACCATGCACCCCGACGACGTGGCCGCTCACTGCGACGAGAACACCATCATGGTGGTCGCGACCTTCGGTCAGACCTTCACCGGGCTCTATGAGGACATCGAAGGCATCAGCAAAGCACTCGACCGGCTGCAAGAGGTCAGCGCACTGAATATCCCGATTCACGTGGACGCCGCCAGCGGCGGTTTCCTCGCCCCGTTCACCGCGCCGGACCTGATCTGGGATTTCCGGTTGCCGCGGGTCAGGTCGATCAACGCCTCCGGCCACAAGACCGGGCTTGCCCCGCTCGGCTGCGGCTGGGCGATCTGGCGGGCGGCGGGCGACCTGCCGCGTGAACTGATCTTCAATGTGGATTACCTCGGCGGCAGCATGGCCACCTTCAATCTCAACTTCTCCCGGCCCGGTGGGCAGGTGATCACGTCGTACTACGAATTCATTCGGCTCGGGCGCAGCGGATACAGTCGGGTACAGACCCAGCTCTACCATGTCGCGAAGCATTTGGCCGCCGGTCTCACCGCGCTCGGTCCGTTCGAAATAGTCCACGGCGGCGCCCCGCACCGCGGCATCGCCGCTGTGTCGTGGCGACTGAAGGACGAGCGGGACCTGGGATTCAATCTCTATGATCTGTCGGATCGACTGCGCACCCGCGGCTGGCTGATCGCCGCCTATCCGCTGCCCGCCAACCGTGAAGGCGAGACCATCATGCGCGCGCTGGTGCGGCACGGATTCACTATCGATATGGCCGAATTGCTGCTTTCGGACATCATTCGCGGCATGAGTCAGCTGGTGCGCCACCCCTTGACGACGTCGCTCACCAGGGCGGAGGCGGGCGGATTCACTCACAGCGCGACCGCGGCCGTGCCGGATACGAGCGTGAGCGCTGCCGTCCCCGGCAAGAAGGCGGATACCGGGAAGGCCAAACCCGCGAAAACCAAGCGCGCCAAAGCGAAGTCGTAACGTCGCAGTCCCCCGGTGCCGCCGCCCGGTCACGCCAATTACGGGCGACGGCACCTCGCGCGGCGGTGCGGGCAACACCGCGTACCCGCACTGTCGCGGCTATGCCGCCCTGGCCACGGTGAACGGCTCCCAGCGGTAGACCTCGTTGACAGCACCGTGAAACAGTGCGAGATCGACCGCATCGAGCAGCGCCTGGCGCGGGCCCGGACGGCCGAGCTGTGCCGCCGACACCGCAAGGCGCACCACGCCGCCACGGCGCGCCGTGCGAGCCGCCCCCATCACCAGCGCGCGACACCACCACGGCTCGACTCGGAAACCCTCGCCGATGCCGTAAACGCGCGCCTTCTGCGCGACATCGCGTTCCAGGTCGAGGATCGTGGTCAAGCCGAGCGCGAGCCGGAAACCGGTCTCGGGCAACGCCTCGATCGCGCCCGCGGAGGCATTCCAGCGCGGGGCGGCAAACAGCCGGGTCCGTAGTTCGACCTGCTCCATCACCCGGTCCGCGGCGGTGAGCCGCAAGCGCGCCTCGTGCCGGGGCAGTGTCGCGAACTCGGCGCGGCGCCGCTTGGTCGCCGCCTGGTCATAGCCGTGCAACACGATGGCATCGCCGCGTGCGCGGCGCCCACGCAGCCACGATTGGGTGGCCGGGTCGTCGACCAGGCGATATTTACCACGTAGCCGCGGCGCCACCAGGAGCGACAGCCGTACGTCGCGCTGATCCATCTCCGCGGCGAATTCGATTGCCGCGTCCCGGGTGGTGTCCCGGATCCCGGAAACCGACACGATCAACTCAGCATTCATGAACCTACGATGCCTGCGTCAGATGTACTGTGCGTGCAGCCGGGATGACCTGGTAACGAACTCCGCGTCACGAGCCCTGTTCGACCATCGCGGCCGCCGACGCCGAGCCCGGATCGCCGACCTCCAGCGATCCCAGTGCAGCATCTGCGCGCGCGATACCCGGGCGGCGGGCTCGAGTTCGGTGCCGATCGTGTACGCCAGTGCAATGAGCGCCGCGAGCATGACCCGTTCGTACGGAATGCCCAGTGTCGCAGCGAGTTCGCGCTCGACTGGGCCTTGCGCGGTGGTCCATGTGGTGGGCGAAGCCTGCCGAGTGTCGGGTTACGCGTCGGCCAACCCGACGGTGTCGAGGACCCACGCGTACTCGAACGCGACTTCCTTCCACTTCTCATAGCGTCCGCTGACGCCGCCGTGGCCCGCGCTCATTTCGGTCTTGAGCAGTAGAGGGGCGTCGCCGGTTTTGGTGGCGCGCAGTTTGGCCACCCACTTGGCGGGTTCCACGTACAGCACCCTGGTGTCGTTGAGGCTGGTGATGGCGAGGATTGCCGGGTAATCCTTGGCCTCGACGTTCTCATACGGCGCGTATGAGCGCATGTAGTCGTAGACGTCCTTGTCCGCCAACGGATTACCCCACTCGTCCCATTCGATGACGGTCAGCGGCAGCGACGGGTCGAGGATCGAGGTGAGCGGATCGACGAACGGTACGTTCGCCAGAATTCCGGCGAACAACTCCGGTGCCAGGTTCGCGACCGCACCGACGAGCAACCCGCCCGCACTGCCGCCATCGGCGACCAGCACATCGGCCGAGGTAGTGCCGGCATCAATGAGATGCTGTGCGCAGGAGACGAAGTCGGTGAAGGTGTTCTTCTTGGTGAGCGTTTTGCCGTTCTCGTACCAGAGCCTGCCCATCTCACCACCACCGCGCACATGGGCGACCGCGAAGACCATGCCGCGATCGAGCATCGACAGCCGTGAGACCGAGAAGGACGGGTCGATACTGGCTTCGTATGAGCCGTAACCGTAGAGCAGCAAAGGTTTCGGGACGGCGGTGTCGAGGCCCTTCTTCCACACCAGCGAGATCGGAACCCGGGTACCGTCCGATGTGACAGCCCAATCCCGGTGCTGCTCATAGTCATTCGGGTCGTACCCGCCGAGGACGGGCTGCTCCTTACGCAACAGCAACTCGCCGGTGGCGGGCACGTAGTCGAAGACCTGTAGCGGCGTGATGAAGGAGGTGAGCCCGATCCGTAGCGTCGGCTGCTCCCATTCGGGATTGGCGCCCGAGCCGACGGCGAACAGTTCCAGGTCGAATTCGAGTTCGTGGCGCTCGCCGTACCCTGAATCGGTCAGCGGCCAAATGGCAAGGCGGGTAAGGGCTTCGCGCCGGTAGCTCAAAACCAGGTGCTCCGCGAAGCAATCGATGTCCTCCAGCCGGACGTCATCGCGGTGGCCGATCAGCACCGTCATATTCGACGGATCGGCGACCGGCGCGTCGGCGAGCACGAAGTTCTCGGCCTTCGCCCCGTCCACGACATCGTTGTGCAAGATAAGGAATCGGTCCTCGCCGCCCACCACGGCATGTTCGGCGGAGTACTCGACACCTTCGCGGCGCGGCAGGATGACCCGGAATTCACCTTCGGGATTCTCGGATTCGAGCACCCAGCCCTCGGTGGTGATCTTGGACCCGACCCAGATCATCAGGTACTTCTCCGAGCGCGTCGACCCAATGCTGACCCAGTAGCGCTCGTCGGGCTCGTGGAACACCTGCACGTCGGCATCGGTGCTGGTGCCGAGGCGGTGACGCCATACGGTGTCGGGCCGCCACGATTCGTCGACCGTTTGATAGAAGACGTGGGTACCGTCCAGCGACCAGGTCGCGCCGGGCGCTGTCCCGGTGATTTCGTCGGCCAGCAACCGGCCGGTGCGCAGGTCCTTGAAACGCAGGATGTACCGCTCGTCGCCGACGGTGTCCACCGAGTAGGCGAGCAGGTTGCCGTCGTGGCTCAGCGAGAATGCGCCGAGCGCGAAGAAGTCATGTCCCTCGGCGACCTCGTTGCTGTCGAGCAGGATCTGCTCGCCCGGGATGGCGGTACCTACCTCCAGCTGCGGCGGTGTCCAGGCATCGATACCTTCCGCATCAGCGTCGATCGGGCAGCGGCAATGCACGCCGTACTGCTTGCCCTCGAAGCTGCGCGAGTAATACCAGTACTCGCGGTGGCGGGTCGGCACCGAAAGGTCGGTCTCCTGTGTGCGTGCCTTGATCTCATCGAAGATCTTCTCCCGCAGCGATTGCAGGTGGCCGGTGCGCACCTCGGTGTAGGCGTTCTCCGCCTCCAGGTACTCGATGACCTCGGGACTCTCCTTGTCCCGCAGCCACTCGTACTCGTCTATGAAGGTGTCGCCGTGGTGGACCCGTTCGGCGGGCACCACCTTGGCGATCGGCGCCGTCACAACACCGTCGGTGTTGGAGATTGTTCCGGTACCACTGTCGAGAGCCATGGCTCTACCGTAGCGGCGCGAACGACTGCCGTCGTGGCGACCGCGCCGTTCGCCGCCACCATGCCTTCCCGGGAAAGCTCGGCCGAGGTTCGGCCGAGGTTCGTCGGGGTCCGCGACGACTCGACTCGTCGCCGCCGACAACGGCCCGTCAGGCCCCGATGGCAGGACCGATGGTGGGCCAGGAGGCGTGCAGGTGGTCCTGCCAGTAGGACCACGAATGAGTGCCGGTGAGTCGGTAGTCGACGTGGGCGGGGATGCCAAGACCGCGCAGATGCTGTTCGAAGTGGACCGTGCACACGTTGACGCCGACCTCGACCGGGCCGCCGAGGAAGATGTTCTCCGCCAGCTGCGGCTTGATCTCCACCTCGTGTGGGCCGGGGATTCCAGTGCCGCTGGACAGGTAGATCGCCTTGCCGCGCAACCCGTTCGCCAGCAGCGCCGGATCATGCTCGGACCAGCCGGGACTACCGGGCGGGCCCCACATATTCAGCGGGTTGCCGCCACGGTTGGCGATCGAGAACATCACCGCACCCTGGGCCACGGCGATATCCGGGCAGGCGCTGTAGCCGGCGACCGCGCTGTAGAGCGCCGGATTACGTGCCGCGATGACGAACGCCGCGATGCCGCCCATGGAAAGGCCGCCGATAGCGTTCACGCCGTTGCCACCGAAGTGGGCGTCGATGATCGGGGGCAATTCCTGTGCCAGGAAGGTCTCCCATTTGTAGCGACCGAACTTTGGATCGTCCTGCTGCCAGTCGGTGTAATAGCTGGCTTGGCCGCCGACTGGGAGTACCACGTTGAGGTTCTTACCCGCGAAGAAATTCTCCGCGTCGGTCGCGTTCGTCCAGGTGCTCTGCCCGACTCCGGGATCAAGGCCATCGAGCAGGTAGTAGGAGGGCCGCGAGCCGCCGCCTGCCGGGTGCAGCACCTGCACCTGAATCGTCTTGCCCATCGACGGTGAGTCGATGAAAACCGCCGACTTGGTCGGGCTCAGTTCATCGATCCCCACAATCCGCGCGGCGGATGCGTGCGCCGGTGTCACCAACACCGGACCGAGTACACCGAAAACAAATGTCAGCACAGCTGCAGCAACAACACTTCTTCCCATGCCCTCATCTCCATCTGCACACCACACGTGACGTTCAAACCTAACCCACGTGACATAGCTCAGTAAGCAACTCGGCATTCTGGCGTTTCTTCAGCAAACCACCCAGCTCGCGATAGCTTTTACGAATGGCTCGTTTCGGACCCAACGGACACCGTCCCGGTTCTGCCCGCCGAATTCGCTCAGCGACCTCGCTCGGACCGTTCGAGCGCGCCGCGAATCGAGCCCGCCAGGTAGTCCAGGTCGCCACGCCGCGAGCTCGTCGGCCGCCCGCGCAGGCCGAACCCATCCCGCCACGTCCGCGGGATCACCTGCAAATGCCCCGGCGTCATCGGCCGAATGTCCTTGAACGCCAACACATCAAGGTTCATGCTCCGCATATGTGAATTGCAGACAATAGCCCTACCGGGTAGGCAGTGAGGCTGTGGACACCACATTTCTGAGGATCGTCCGAGGCGAGGCCTCGGCCACCATCGTGTACCAGGACGAGCTGGTTACCGCCTTCCGGGACATTCGCCCCCAGGCTCCGACACATGTGTTGATAGTGCCCAACGAGCTGATTCCGTCATTGAACGACGCACGGCCGGAACATGAGCCAGCGCTGGGGCGAATGCTGACGGTAGCAGCGAAAATAGCCGCGCAAGAAGGTATTTCCGAGCAGGGGTATCGGGTGATCTCGAACTGCAACCGACACGGAGGCCAGGAGGTCTACCACCTGCACCTACACCTTGTCGGCGGACACGCCTTGGGGCCAATGCTCGACAACCGTTGGTAGTGCGTCGGTTGTCCTGTTTGACGTCGTCCGCATCAGTGACTAGTTGACTAACATTCCCATTTGGTCATATGGTCGCTGACGTGTCCCCTGAAGGCCGTGCCCGCACCGAGGAGGCCCGCCAGCGGCGGGCGGATCAGCTATTGGACGTTGCGTCGGAGTTATTGCTCCGGCACGGTTACCGGCGGGTGACCGTGGACGACATCGCCGACCGGGGCGGGGTCGGGAAGGGCACCATCTATCTGCATTGGAAGTCCAGAGACGAGCTGTTGCTCGCAGTGTTGCAACGCGAGGTCGTGCACTCGATCGACCAACTCGTGAGCGTGCTGCACGAGGATATGACGACTACCGTGCTCCATCGGATGACCGAGGTCCACTTCCTCGGTGTGATGCGGCGGCCACTGCTGCGGGCGCTGTACACGACCGACCCCGAAGTACTCGGCAGACTGGCCACCGAGCTCCACACCAGCCAGGGCATCCACCATCACCGCGCGTTCGACGACTACCTGAGCCTGCTGGCCTCTCATGGGCTGTTGCGTGATGACTTGTCGATCGACGAAATCTCCTACGGCTATCACGCTGTCCTGCACGGCTATCTGAACGAAGACGCCTACGACCGAGGCGCACACGATCTTTCGCATGAGCACAAGGCGCGACTGCTGGCCACCACCGTGCGCCGCGCCTTCGAACCCCTGCAGTTGGCGCCCCAGGCCGTCCGCGACATCCACCAGCGAGCGGTCTCCCTATTCGCTGAGGCCGCCGACCAAGGCCGCGCGCTCCTGTACCCGACCACGAGCTGAAGGAACCGGAATGCATATCGGAACCCTGATCCCCCACGAACCGAACACCACGGTGAACGACCTGGTGCATCGCGCTCGCGGCGCGGCCGATTCGGGGATGCACAGCGTATGGCTGGGCCAGGACTTCGGCTGGGATGCGCTCACCGCGGTTGCGGTCATCGGCAGAGAGGTTGCGGCGATCGAGGTGGGAACGGCGGTAGTCCCCACCTATCCACGGCACCCGCTCGTGCTGGCCGGCCAAGCCTTGACAGCACAATCCGCCACCGGCTCCCGATTGACACTCGGCATCGGTGTCAGCCATCCGCACATCATCGAGGGGCAATTCGGCTATCCGTTCCAGCGACCCGCTCGGCACTTACGGGAATACCTACAGGTGCTGATGCCCTTGCTGCGCCGCGAGAGTGTGTCCTCCACCAGCGAGCACCTGACAGCCGTGGGGCGGATCGATGTCCCGCAGCTACCGCCACCCTCGGTTCTGATCGGCGCCTTGGGGCCCGCAATGCTGCGGGTTGCGGGGGAATTGGCAGATGGCACGGTAACCACGTGGGTCGGGCCGTCGGCCTTGGACAACCATATCGTTCCGACTCTCACCCGCGCCGCAGCAGCCGCGGGACGGCCGGCACCCCGAGTGGTGGCATGCCTGTTCGTCGGTGTGACTGACGACGAGGACATCCTCAGGGCCTCACTCGCCCAGCGATACGGTGGGGCGAGCCAGATCGCCAGCTACCGCACCGCACTGGAACGAGAAGGCGTCAGCGGACCCGAACACACCGCAATACTCGGCGACGAGAAAGCCGTCGAACGTCGGATCCGCAGCCTCTTCGACGCCGGAGCGACAGAACTGGTGGCAATGCCAATCGGCACCGAAACCGAGCAGGCACGCACGACGGACATGTTGAGCGCCCTCACAAGCTGAAAAGCAGCAAGACGCGTAGCCGTCTCAGGGGTATCGGGTGATCTCGAACTGCAACCGCCACGGCGGCCAGGAGGTCTACCACCTGCACCTTGTCGGCGGACACGCCTTGGGGCCAATGCTCGAGAACCGTTGGTAGTCGGACGCCTCCGGCCGTAGAGCACGGCCCCGAACCTCGCCGCAATAGTGCCGATCGCATACTCGATTGTCGAGTTTTACATCCCGTTCTAACAGTGAGTAGAGCGGTCGAACAGTCCGCCCTAACTCCTACGCCACGAGCAGCGTCCGAGCCCGCTCGTTGAAGTCCGCTAGATCCTCGGGTCCATCGCCGAATTCGAACCGGCCCGGCAAGGTATCGCAAACCCCCGACAGGTTGACATTGATGCGTACACGGCAACCGTTACAGGACCTCCGAACCAGCCGTTCAGGACAACGCCGCATGCGGCATTACCGGATGTTCCTCACCTCGTAGTCGCCGCGTTCGCCCACGACATATTGCTTGGAGTAGGGGCCTTCGCGATGTACCTGTGCGGGGCTCCAATCGTCGGGGCCTGGGTCGAGGTCGAGTACGAACTCGTTCGCAGACGCCGCGACGGCCATGCCGTCCGAGAGCACCCGATACGGAAATTGCCTGCTCTCGAGAAACCGATATTCGTGCACCCCCAACACGGTCAACTCAACCTGACACCACTCGGACCTCCGTGCGTCACCCCGACCAGGAATCCTGGGCTTCGACTTATCCATCGCCTGGATGGTGACCTTCACCGTGGCGAGCTTGCCGGGTGTGGCCTGGATGGCAACGCCGAGGACGACGCTGTCGTAGAAGGTGATGAACCGGTCCAGGAACGCCGACGTGTGTTCACCGGTGATCTGCACGGAGTAGCCCTTCTGTCAGATAGCCCTGATCGCCCCAGGGGGTTTCACAGTCCAACCAATCAACATCGTCGAAACCGCCCGCAGCACATTCGTCATCGGCGCCACCTGACATCACGAAACACCGCCACTTACCGCTGCGAGTCACGCGGCATCCTCGACAAACAGTCTCTCGAACTGTCTTGACAACCTGTCTCATAACCTCTGGTCTCAAAACTGTCAGATCGTCGAGTTTTTGAGACAGGCGGGGAATATGGCAGTCATCGGATACCCCCGAGTCAGCACCACGGATCAAGACCCACAGCTCCAACTCGAAGCTTTGAATGCCGCTGGCGCACAACGGATCTTCACCGATCATGGCGTGTCCGGCGCTAAGGCTGAACGCCCCGAACTCGATGCTTGCTCGGACCACCGGACAAGGGCGCGGGCCGCTTAGATGGCCGGCGGGCTCTTAGCTGGAGACCGCTACGCCGATGCCTGCCGACCAGGCCATCGCCGCAAGCTGGCTACAGGATCGGAGACGGCGTGTACCGAGCCGCGTCAGGGTAGGCCTCCACAAGCTTCTGAACCTGCGCGACAACATCAGATACTTGCGCCGCCGCAGCCCCGATGAACGCGGATTTATCAGCGAGCGCGGCATCCAGCCCAGCACGGTCGAGCGGAAACCGAGTATCAGCCGCGAGCCTGTCGAGCAGGTCGGGTTCTCGCCCCTGCTCGCGCATGGCGAGAGCGACTGCGACCGCGTGTTCCTTGATGACCTCATGCGCGGTTTCGCGGCCGACCCCGGCGCGGACGGCGGCCATCAACATGCGCGTTGTCGCGAGGAACGGCAGGTAGCGGTCCAGTTCGCGGGAGATGACGGCCGGGTAGGCGCCGAATTCGGCGAGCACGGTGAGGAATGTTTCCATCATGCCGTCGATCGCGAAGAAGGCGTCCGGCAGCGCGACGCGGCGGACCACCGAGCAGAACACGTCGCCCTCGTTCCATTGCGCGCCCGCGAGTTCGGTGGCCATCGAGGCGTAACCGCGCAGCACCACCTGCAGGCCGTTGACGCGCTCGCAGGAACGAGTGTTCATCTTATGCGGCATCGCCGAGCTGCCCACCTGGCCCGGCTGGAAACCTTCGGTGACCAGCTCGTGTCCCGCCATCAGACGAATGGTGTGCGCGAATGACGACGGACCGGCGCCGACCTGCACCAGTGCCGAGAGCACATCGTGGTCGAGCGAACGCGGATACACCTGGCCGACGCTGGTGAGCACGGTGGCGAAACCGAGATGCCTGGCGACCTGCTGCTCGAGCGTCGCCAGCTTGGCCGGGTCGCCACCGAGCAGGTCGAGCATGTCCTGCGCGGTGCCCATCGGGCCCTTGATGCCGCGCAGCGGATACCGGTCGATGAGCTCACGCAGCCGGGTCAACGCGATCAACAGTTCATCGGCCGCGGAGGCGAAACGCTTGCCGAGCGTGGTTGCCTGGGCGGCGACATTGTGCGAACGGCCTGCCATTACCACCGTCTGGTATTCGACGGCCCGCTCGGTCAGCCGGGCCGCGATCGCGACACCGTGCGCGTGCGCATGCTCGAGCGAGAGCCGGATCTGTAGTTGCTCAACGTTTTCGGTGAGGTCGCGGCTGGTCATACCCTTGTGCACATGCTCATGCCCGGCCAGCGCGTTGAACTCCTCGATGCGAGCCTTCACGTCGTGGCGGGTGACCCGCTCACGTTCGGCGATCGAGGCGAGATTCACCTGGTCGATGACCCGTTCGTAATCGTCGAGGACACCGGCGGGGAGCTCGATGCCGAGCTCCGACTGCGCCCGCAACACCTCCAGCCACAGCCGCCGTTCGAGCACGATCTTGTTCTCGGGCGACCACAGGTGCACCAGTTCCGGGCTGGCGTATCGGGTGGCGAGGACGTTCGGAACGATGGTCACGTTCGGTCAGTCTAATGCCCGCACCCGGTCCATCTGCTGGGGCGTGGCAGGCGCGACGATATCGATCACCTCCAGCAACGCCCCGCGCGCCATGCGCCTGGGCTCCGGGTCTATTTCGCTCAGCGCCGCCACCACCGCGCCGTCGACAACGGCAACCAGCCTGCGCAATTGCTCGGATCGGGCCATCCGATCGGATCGGCGTAGGACATCGGCTAGTAGTTCGTCGAGCTGCGCTCGTAGTCGTAGCTGCACTTCCCGAAGTTCGGGATGCCGGGCCGAGGCAACCGACCGCTCATAGCGCGCGATCAGCTGACCGCGCGCGTCCTGATCGTGTGCATCGGCGCCCACCAGCACGTCGAGTAACAGATCGACCGTCGCCTCCGCGCCGCGTCGGCGGTGGCTGACATCGCCTACCCGCATCCGCATCGCGTCCAACTCCGAATTGCCGCTGAACTCGACCGCTCGCGCGATCAGATCGTCCAGCGATTCGAAGTAGTACGTCGTCGACGCCAATGGGAGGTCGGCGCGCGTTGCGACCGAGCGATGTCGCACCGCATCGAATCCGCCTTCGAGTAACAACTCGGCGGCGGCCGCTACCAGAGCCTGGCGACGCCGTTCGCCTTTCGGGGTCGTCGCGGTTATCACCGTGCCATCGTGCCAGTCGTCATCAGTTCATCCGTGCGAAATCAGCGAGGAAACCCCCAGCCACCGTTGTTTTAGCCGTATCCACGCGCTCCGAGTGACGCACTATGCAAACTCGTTGCCGGACACAAGAATCAGTCACAAAGATAGTGACGAAGACGAACCAGCGCATCCTCGATGTCCGCGGTTGCGCCAGCAAACGAGAAGCGCACTTTCCGATGCCCGGAGACGGTGTCGAAGTCGACGCCGGGCGCCAGTGCGACGCCGGTGTGATCGAGCACCTCAGAGCACCATTTTCTGGAATCATCGGTGAGATGCCCGATGTCGGCGTAGGCGTAGAAAGCGCCGTCGGCCGGGGCGAGGTCGGTGATGCCGAGTTCTGGCAAACCTTCCAGCAACAGCCGCCGGTTCGTCGCGTATCGCTGGACGTGGCCGTCGAGTTCGGTCTTCGCCTCCGCGCCGAAGGCGTGTAGCGCCGCGTATTGCGAGATGGCGGGCGGACAGACCGTCATGTTCGAGGCCAGCCGTTGCAGTGCCGGCCGTAACGCGCTCGGGGCGAGCATCCAGCCCAGACGCCAGCCGGTCATCGAGAAGTATTTCGACACCGAGCCGATGACCACCGATTCGCGCGAGGTCTCCCACGCCGAGGATGTGCCCGCGCTCGCGCCGGCATATGTGATGCCGTGGTAGATCTCATCGGAGATCAGCAGCGTGCCGTGCGCCTCGCACCAGCGCGCCACTGCGGCGAGTTCGGCCGGGTCGATCATGGTGCCGGTCGGGTTGGCCGGGCTCGCCACCACCAGGCCGGCGGGCGGTTGCGGCAGTGCCTCCAGCATCGCGACGGTCGGCTGGAATCTGGTTTCGGCACCGCAATCGAGTTCGACAACGCGACAACCCAACGCGGCCAGGCAGTTTCGGTAGGCCGGGTAACCGGGGCGCGCCACCACGACGGTGTCGCCGACGTCGAAAGCGGCGAGGAAGATGAGGGTGAACGCGCCCGAGGAACCGGTCGTCACCACCACGTCGTCGGCGTCGACCGGGTAACCGTAGGTGTCGCGGTGATGCTCGGCGATAGCTTCACGCAGCGGCAGGATGCCGAAAGTCTCTGTGTAACCGAGCAATTCGGCATCGATGGCCGCCTTGGTCGCGCGCAGCACCGGAACGGGTGCCGGTGTGGATGGTTGTCCTGCGGCCAGCACCAGCACATCGCCGTGCGATCTGGCCCGTTGGGCGGCGGCTTTCCATACATCCATCACGTAGAAGGGTGGGATGGTCGACCGGCGAGATTCTCTGGACACAGAAAGACGGTAGAGCATCGTGGCGTGCGCACGCCGCCGTTCGATCGGGTCTATCGTCGGCGCAATGCTTGACAAGGCTCGCCGCGCTGGGCTGCAACGAGTACGTGGAGTGGGTGGCATCGGAGTCATTCCTCCCGATTGGCGTGCAAACCCGCAGGAGAATCGCGATTATCGCGCCATGCTGCTGCGAGTCCGGCGGGAAATACGAGCCCTCGGGCAACGACCGCGGCCGGACCTTCGCACGATGTGGCAGCAGCGGCCGCGACCCGACTATCGCGCACTGCTGAAAAGGCATCGAATCCTTATCGCCGGACTTTGTGCGGCGGCAGTGCTCGCGGCGGCCGATTCGCCGCTGCGGTGGGCGGTCACCGATCGCAGCGTCGGACCGAACGAGATTCAACGCGTCGCCGCCGCCTACCCGCCACAGTTGCAGTCGACGCCGCCGTCGGTGCGCCGGTATCTCAACGCCATCGCCAATGGTGAACAGCTGCGTGAACAGGCGGTGGTCGCCGCCGCCGCGCGTACCACCCTCGAACGCGCGAAGAACGAAGCCGCCGCCGCGGTAGCCGGGCAACAGCAGCCGTGGATGACCTCCGGCGCGGCACCGGTAATTCCCGGCGCGGGCGCGGTGCTGCCCGGAATCACCGGCTACGTACTACCCGCCCTCGGCACCTTCACCTCCGGATTCGGTTCGCGATGGGGCACTTTCCACGCGGGTATCGACATCGCGGGCCCGATCGGCACCCCGATCTACGCCGTCGCCAACGGCACCGTCATCGACGCCGGACCGGCCCAGGGCTTCGGACTCTGGGTGCGCATCCGCCACGACGACGGCAGCATCAGCGTCTACGGGCACATGTACGACTTCTTCGTCTCCGTCGGCGAACGCGTCCCCGCGGGCATGCAGATCGCCCGCATGGGCAACCGCGGCGACTCCACCGGCCCACACCTGCACTTCGAGATCATCATCGGCAACCAGCACGTCGACCCGCAGCAATGGCTCGCCACCCACGGCCTGCGCGTCGGCTGAGCCAACCGCACCAAACGATCCAGGACACAACAGTTTCGATCGAAGCGAGACCGACTGGGCCGCCAAATCCTGGGCTGCCGCGCGACCCCACTTACGCCCCCACTAGCCACAACCTACTGAGTCAACGAATCCTGCCGAGGGGCACAAGCAGGTGGGGGTGGTTGGCGGAATTTGCGCACGACGGCGGCCGACGCGGTGAGGACAACGTCGTCCACCCAGTCCGGTATGGGCGCCGCTCGCGCGATGAAGTCGCGAACCAGGCCGTATGGGATGGCTTTGACCGCCGCGCCCGCGATGGCCATTCCGCGATCGTCCGCAGCACCGAACTCGGCGGCGACGGCATTGCGCAGCGCGGCGTTCATATCGTCGTTGACTGCAGCGATCGTGGCCCGCAGGTCCTCCGGGCCGACCTCGAGCAACTCGTCGCGGTGGAACATCTTCATCGCCCGCGCCTCGGTCGGCTGGTCGCGGCAATAACGCGGCAGGTAGGCGGCGGCGGCAAGCAGCGGATCGGGCCCGGATAGCGCCTCGACGAGGCCGGTCTGGAAGCGACGGATCGAGCGCAGCCACAGCCGCGCGAGCAGTTCGTCGCGCGAGGCGAAGCGCACGTAGATCGATCCGGTTGGTACGCCGGAGGCGGCGCTGATGGCGGCGATACCCGGGCGGGCGACCATCGGGTCGGTCAGCAGATCACGCGCCGCGTCGAGGACCTGATCGTCGGTGAATCGCCGGGGTCTTGCCACGGGAACAGACTAAGACATAGTTTACGAATATGTATTCCAAAACAAGATTCCCGATAGTCGGCACCATGCTCACCTTCATTGGGGCAGCACACACTGCCCTCGGTGTCGTCACGTGGGCCACGAAGGACCAGGACACCGACCTGTCGTTCTGGTTCACTGAGTTCGGGGTCGCCGCCGTCGCCCTCGGGATCGCCGTCATCGAGGTCGAACGAACCCGCGGATACGTCACCACGCCGATCCTCGCCGCGACCGCCGCCCTGGCAGCCTCCGGCCTCGCCTTCGAGCCCGTGTCGGGCTTCCTCACCCTCCTCGTACCCCTAGCCTTCGGCGTCCGCTCCTACCGCGCCAACAGCCCAATACACAGCGCCTAACCGGATAGCCGAACCCCGAGGTCCCGCACGTCCCCCATTACGCGCCCACTCGCCAACAACGGGTTCCAAGCGAAGCGAGATCAAGCACGAAAGTTCGCACCGCCGGAGCTTAGATACGGTTCTCCACCGCAGCCAGCCCGATGTCAGTCCGGTAGTGACTGCCCGGAAGTTTGATAGCCGCGACGCGGTCATACGCGTGCACACGTGCCTCGGCCAAGTCCGCACCGACACCAACGACGCTGAGGACGCGCCCGCCGGCGGAAACCAGCGCGCCGTCCTCACGTTGAGCCGTTCCGGCGTGTAGCACCGCGGCGGACTCGTCGGTGGCGCCGTCACCGGCGCCGGTGATCACGTCGCCGATACGCGGGCGGTCCGGATAATTCTCGGCGGCGACCACCACGGCGACAGCGGCGCCGTCGTGCCAGCGCGGCGCGTCAACCTTCGCGAGGGTCCCGGTGGCGGTGGCGTTCAGCAGTTCGCCGAGCGGACTTTCCAGCAGCGCCAGCACGGCCTGAGTCTCCGGATCGCCGAAGCGACAATTGAATTCGACCACCGCAGGACCGGCCGAGCCGATCGCGAGCCCCGCGTAGAGGAGACCGGAGAACGGGCTGCCGCGCCGCACCAGTTCGGCGGCGACCGGCTTGACCACGTCCTCGACAATGGCCGTGGCGGTCTCCTCCGGCAGCCACGGCAACGGCGTATACGCGCCCATGCCGCCGGTGTTGGGTCCGGTGTCGCCGTCACCGACGCGCTTGTGATCCTGTGCGGGCAGCAGCGGGACCACGGTCTCCCCGTCGACCAGGCAGAACAGCGAAACCTCCGGCCCGTCGAGGAAGGATTCCAGCAGCACGGGATGCCCGTTTTCGAGCAGTTCGGCGCCGTGATCGCGGGCGGCGGACCGATCAGCGGTGACCACCACACCCTTGCCTGCGGCCAGGCCGTCGTCCTTCACCACCCAGGTGGGACCGAATCGATCCAGCGCGGCATCGAGATCCGCCGGATTGTCCACAATCTCGCTGTGCGCGGTTCGCACTCCGGCCGCCGACATGACGTCCTTCGCGAACGCCTTCGACCCTTCGATCCGCGCGGCGTCCGCCGAAGGACCGAAGCACGCGATACCAGCGGCCCGGACCGCGTCCGCGACCCCGAGTACCAGCGGCACCTCAGGGCCGATCACCACGAGGTCGGCGGCGAGGTCGGTGGCCAGCGCGACCACGGCCTCCCCCGAGGACGGGTCGACCGGCCGGATCCGCGCATGCTGGGCGATACCCGCATTGCCGGGCGCGGCGTAAAGCGCGCTCACCGCGGGGTCCCGGCGCAACGCCAGGACGAGGGCATGTTCACGGGCTCCGGAACCGATGACGAGTACGCGCACGGCAGACAGCTTAAAGGTGCGGCGATCGCGCTCGGACCGGCAGTAGGTGCGCGAGTCCGGCGCTACGGCGCGTCGCGCGGCGTGTGTCGAACTTTCCGTGCTGGCCCTCACCGCTACAGGGATGATTTAGCAGACGGGCACGAGCTCTGCCCGCACTGCACTCGGACCACACAAAGGACGTGCAACGATGGGCCTGATCGACGGACTGATGGGCAATGCGGGGCGAATCGATCCCGGTGCGGCACAACAGGAATACGCGAGACTCCTCGGCGAGGGCGAACAGGTATACGCCGCGTACCTGCTGGTCCGCGACGCCATCCTGTTCACAAACCGCCGCCTGATCCTGGTCGACAAGCAGGGCGTCACCGGCCGGAAGGTGAGCTATCACAGCATCCCCTACCGCGCGATCTCCCATTTCTCGGTGGAAACCGCCGGCACCTTCGATCTGGACGCCGAGCTCGCCATCTGGATCTCGGGGTCGCACGAGCCGGTGCAGAAACGGTTCAATCGCCAGGTGGATATCTACGAGGTGCAGGGCATTCTGTCGCACTTCGTAGCGGTGTAATCGCGATCGTACCGGGGCCTGGGCGTAGCCTGCGAGGCATGCCTTCCGTCTTCAGCGCGATCATCGCGGGCCAGCTGCCGGGCCGATTCGTCTGGGAGGACGACGAATTCGTCGCTTTCCTCACCATCGCCCCGGTTACCCCGGGCCACACCCTGGTGGTCCCCCGCAAGGAACTCGACCAGTGGCAGGACCTCGACGCCGACACCTTCGCACGGCTCAACGTCGTCGCGCAGAAGATCGGCCAGGCGGTCCGGCAGGCGTGGGACGCACCACGCGCCGGCCTGCTCATCGCGGGCCTCGAGGTCCCACACCTGCATCTGCACGTCTTCCCGGCGTTCACCATGGGCAACTTCGATATTTCGGGAGCAGACCCGAACCCCTCCCCCGAATCGTTAGACGACGCCCAGGCCAGGATCAAGCAGGCGCTGCGCGATCTCGGCCATAGCGCGAACGTCCCGGAGTAACGCCGTCGAGGGTGCTCAGGTGGTAACCGCCGCGAGGGCTCGTTCGCAGGCGCGATAGATCTCTCGGTCGAAGCCGACACTGGGATGGATGCGCCGGGTTTTGGCCAGTTCGCTGGCCAACAGTGGGGCGGCGGCAGCAGCGGCTGTGCCGAGTTCGGTGAAGCAGTTCGCCACCGCTGACAGCTTCGAAGTCGAGATGTCCCAATCGTTGGGGTCACCGTCGCTCAATCCGACGAACCGGGCCGCGCCCGGCGCGAGCAGCGCGCTGACCGTCGGCTCCGGCTCGCCGGTGACCCGCCAGAGGGCGATAGCAGCTGGAGTGCTGATCGCCGGGGATTCACTGTCGACCATTCGGCGCAGCTGGGGCGCGCAGGCACTGGCGGTGCGCCCCAGCTGCGCGGCCACCTCGGTGGCGCGCACGCGGCCGTTCGACAGTGCGACCGACAGCTCCGCCGAGGCCGGTTCGGGATCGCCGGTGAGATGCCATAGTGTCGCCGCCGCTTCGAGGCGGACGCGGGGCTCGGCGGCATCGAGAAATGGAAGCACAACCGGCACTGCGGAATTCGCGCCCGCACCAAAACCGCGCAGCACTTCGAGCACCCATGCCCCATCCGCGATCGCGGCCACCTCCTCGACCGCCTCAGCCGCCGAGTCCCCGATCCTGCCGAGCGCACGGGCCAATTGCTGTGCGCGAACAAGGTTTTCGGGGGAGGTTCGGGCATGTGATTCGACCATCCGGCGGCGGATGAGCGGCACCAGTTCGAGTGCGTGCGCGCCGAGCGGCTCCAACAGGTCGGCGAGCCCGAACGGCAGCTCGTCCAATTCCAGCACTCGACGCACCGGCGCGACGGCGCGCGGGTCCCCGGTATTCGCGACCGCCTGCAGTAATGGACCGACATAGTTCGGTGAGCGACCGTCACCGCTCAGGAGCAACCACGCTGTGGTGAATTTCCGGCCCGGCTGCCGCAGATGCATCGGCGGCTCCGGATCTGCGGGCAGCTCGGCGACCAGCCGCCACTGAGCCAGCTCATCGAAGAGGCGATCGGCCACCGGCACAACCGCGGGCCCCAGGCCACTCAGCACCTTCGCAGGAGCCCAGAGTGGTTCGTCGAGATCGTCGGCGAGCGCACTGATCAGCTCTAAATGGTCGCCCCGCCGCCGACGGATCAGATCCCCGGCCAGTTCACAGGCAGCACCACGTTTTTCCGGCACGCCGAACAGACCACAGATCATCGCGGAATCGTCCAACTTCGCAAGCAACTTCACGCTCCATGCCGAAAACCAAGTGCCGCAGTCACTTTAAGCCCAACAAACCGCTGAACGCAGCGGCTGACACTAGAGCCCCCTGTCAGGATTGAACTGACGACCGCTCGCTTACAACAACGACACGGCCTCTACCACTGAGCTCAGCCACACAACAGCCGACATGAGAGCCCCCTGTCAGGATTGAACTGACGACCGCTCGCTTACAACAACGACACGGCCTCTACCACTGAGCTCAGCCACACAACAGCCGACATGAGAGCCCCCTGTCAGGATTGAACTGACGACCGCTCGCTTACAAGGCGAGTGCTCTACCACTGAGCTAAGGAGGCGGAAAGCGGTGCCCATCATAACCGGGCGTGCTCGTTACGTGACACCGGATATCGGTGTCACGTAACGGCGGTCAGGTCAGGACTGGGCGCCCTGTCGGGCCGCGTCGTCGGCGGCCATCGCGTCACGCAGGCTCTTCGGACGCATATCGGTCCAATTCTTCTCTACGTATTCGACGCACGCGGCGCGGCTGTCTTCGCCGAAAACAACTCGCCATCCTGCCGGAACCTCCGCGAAGGCCGGCCACAGCGAATGCTGTTCCTCGTCGTTGACCAGGACGAAGAAGCGGCCGTCTTCGTCATCGAAGGGATTGGTGCTCAATTTCACCTCACTGGATACATGGCGCATGTACGGGATAGCTCCGGACCCGCCCGGCGCTGGTTGTGGCGCCGGATGATTCCCCGAGCGTTCTGTCGACCCTAGCAAGGCAGACGTTACGCGTAGGCGGTTACCTCAGCCCTCGAAAAAATCGAGCAGGATCTTGTTCACAGCTTCGGGACGCTCCAGGTAACCATAATGCCCGGCGTCGGGAACTTCCTGGTAGCGCGCGTCGGGTATGGCCTCGGCCACCTCGCGCGAAAGGTACGGCGGAATCATCCGATCATCGGCGAATCCGATTGCCAGACATGGCACCTTGATTGCGTGATATGCCTGCAGCCGGTCGAAATCATGATCCATTCGGCGCTGGGCCCGAATGCCGGGCGTGACCGGGCCGCCGGTGAACTCGAACAGGTCCAGCCAGTCGCGGGCGGCGGGCTGGTCGGCCATAGTGGCGGGAGAAAGGTTCATGACAGCGTTTATCGCGGCGTCGTATTTCGGCGGCAGTTTGATCGCACTAGCGTCGAGTTCGTGTTCGCCGAGCGAGAGCGTCTTCTGAAACTGGTCGAGGCGTCCATGACCGGCCATGAATACCGCCTTGCGCACCAATTCAGGTCGGGCGAGGGCCAATTCCTGGGCGACCCGGGCACCCATCGAGGTGCCGACAACGAGCGCGGGTCCCTCGTCGAGCAGTTCGATGAGAGCGGCGGTATCGGCGGCCAGCTCGTCGATCGTCATGCCGGAAGCGGCCTCGAACGATGGCGCAATGCCTCGGTTGTCGAAGGTGCACACTCGGTATCCGCCGGCGATCAGCGCTGGAACCTGATGCAGTTCCCACACCCGGCCCGGGCTGCCCGTGCCCATGATCATCACAACCAGGGGGGCCGATCCCTTGACCGTGGTGCCCTTGGCACGGTCGCCCTTGACCTGGTAGTTGATGGGAATTCCATTTACCGTGGCGACCGGCATCTTCGAACCCTTTCGTGGAGTGGTGATGCGCAACCACGGTATAGGGATTGATGTGCGGGTGTAACAGCCCCGGGGGAACTGGTATCGGGTGCGGCGCGTTGCTATCACTGCCAGATACCATTAACTACTCGTACGTACGAGCGTAATAAGCCGGGAGGACAAGAAGATGGCCGCGAAGAGCAGCGCGAACGACATCGCGGACGACGAGCTGGAGCCACTCGCCGACGAGACCGCTCGCCAGGCGCAGCGAGTCGTCGCCGCGTACGCGGAGGACGCGGACGAGTGCCGGATGCTGTTGTCGATGCTCGGCATCGGCCCCAGCACCAGAGGCGAGTAACGAGCGAATCGAGCTCGACGACAACGGCGCCGTCGACAAACCGACAACTTCACCGGTAAAAGCGACGCGCAAAGGATGCGTGAGTGGACCAGATGACTGACAATCCGTCCAACGACTCCGAGCACGCTCTAGCAGAGCTACCATCCAACAACGCCGAATTCGAGGTAGCGAAGGTCGGTCGCTTGGAGGGTAACGGTTCCGGTTCCGGTTTCGTTGTCGTCGCCAACCGACTTCCGGTCGATCTGGAACGTTTGCCGGATGGCTCCACTCGATGGAAGCGCAGCCCTGGTGGCCTGGTCACCGCGCTGGAGCCGGTGTTGCGCGGCAACAAGGGCTCGTGGGTCGGCTGGGCCGGTGTGCCGAACATCGAGGTCGATCCGATTATCGAAGACGGGCTCGAGCTGCATCCGGTGCCGTTGTCCGCGCAAGAGGTCGCCGACTATTACGAGGGATTTTCCAACGGCACACTGTGGCCGCTGTATCACGATGTGATCGTGCGGCCGGTCTACGACCGCGCATGGTGGTCGGCATACGTCCAGGTGAACCGGCGTTTCGCCGAGGCGACCGCGAAGGTCGCCGCCGAGGGCGCGACCGTGTGGGTGCAGGACTATCAGCTGCAGCTGGTGCCGAAGATGCTGCGCATGCTGCGCCCGGACCTGACGATCGGGTTCTTCCTGCACATTCCGTTCCCGCCGGTCGAGCTGTTCATGCAGATGCCGTGGCGGGCCGAGATCATTGATGGCCTGCTCGGCGCCGATCTGATCGGATTCCATCTGCCTGGCGGCGCGCAGAACTTCCTGTACCTGGCCAGGCGCCTCGCCGGTCAGCCCACCTCGCGTGGCACGGTCGGTGTCCGCTCGAAGCTCGGGGTGGTGCAGGTCGGATTTCGCACCGTCCGGGTGGGGGCGTTCCCGATTTCGATCGCCTCGGCCGAGCTCGACGAGCATTCGCGCCGCCGCTCGGTGCGCGAACGGGCCGCGAAGATCCGCGCCGAGCTCGGCAATCCGAAGAACATCCTGCTCGGCGTCGACCGGCTCGACTACACCAAAGGCATTGATATCCGGCTCGGCGCGCTGGAGGAACTCCTGGTGGAGGGCAGGTTCGACCCGGAGGAGACAGTGATGGTGCAGCTGGCGACACCGAGCCGCGAGCGGGTGGAAAGCTACATTCAGATGCGCGGCGACATCGAACGCCAGGTCGGCCGGATCAACGGCGAATTCTCGCAAGTCGGCCACCCGGTCGTCCATTACCTGCACCGTCCCATCCCCCGTGAGGACCTGATCGCGTTCTTCGTGGCCGCCGACGTCATGCTCGTCACCCCGCTTCGCGACGGCATGAACCTCGTCGCCAAGGAGTACATCGCCTGCCACAGCGGCCTCAACGGCGCCCTCGTGCTGAGCGAATTCACCGGCGCCGCAGCCGAATTGCGCCAGTCCTACCTCTGCAACCCACACGACCTCGACAGCGTGAAGGACGCCATCGTCTCCGCACTGGAAGACGACCGCGACACCAAGCGCCGCCGCATGCGCTCCCTTCGCCGCCAGGTACTAACCCACGACGTAGACCGCTGGGCCCGCTCCTTCCTGGAAGCACTGGCCCAAGACCAGGTAGCAGGCAGCGCCCTACTAACCGACGACGACGTCTACCCAGAATCCCGCACCCCCCGCAGATAAACCCGCCCCCAAAAGACCGACATCACCGACTGCACAAACCACACCACCTACCTGGACAGCCACCCTCCAGGTACCGCCTCCCCGCACACCCCAACACCAGCCCCCGGCGAAGCAAGCCCCCGCAGTCCACGACCGACCCGAGTACAACCCGCACCACCCCCTAACTGGCAACCAACCCCCGCGTCCCGCACCACCCCAACTGACGTGCCCACCAGCCACCACACCAGTTTCCGAACGCAGCGAGATCGACCCTAAAGTTCGCGGCCAGCTCACGAACACGCCGCGCCAGCGGCCAATAAACACCGCACCAAACTGGACTACCGCACTCCGGGTGCCGCACCACCCCACCTACGCACCCACTCGCCACAACAACAGCTTCCGAGCGAAGCGAGATCGAGCACTAGAGTTCGCGGCCGGCTCGCGTCCGAGGGGCAAATATGATGCGACGCAGGAGCAAGTATTTGCCCCTCGGACGCGAGCCAGAGGGGGCCGCGAACACGCAGCGCCGCAGGCGCTGCCAAACAACACAGCATTCGCCCAGGAAACCTCCAGCATGTTCCCAGCCCACTGCCGGACCATGAAGCTATGAGCGCGCCCGCGGAGAACACGCCTGAGGCCCGGGTCCTAGTTGTGGACGACGAGCCGATGATTGTGGAGCTCCTTTCGGTCAGCCTGCGCTACCAGGGTTTCGAGGTCGATTCGGCCGCCGATGGCGCGCAAGCGCTGGACAAGGCCCGTAGTTTCCGGCCGCAGGCGATGATCGTCGATGTGATGATGCCGGGGATGGATGGCTTCGGCCTGTTGCGCAGGCTGCGGGCCGACGGTATCGACGCGCCGGTGTTGTTTCTCACCGCCCGCGATGAGGTGCAGGATAAGGTTGCCGGTCTCACGCTGGGCGCCGATGACTACGTCACCAAACCGTTCAGCCTGGAGGAGGTGGTGGCGCGGTTGCGGGTGATTCTGCGCAGGTCCGGTCAGCACACTCCGGTGCGGGAGAGTTCACGAATCCGCTTCGAGGACATCGAACTCGACGACGATACCCATGAGGTGTGGAAGGCGGGTGAGCCGGTTGCGTTGTCCCGCACCGAATTCACGCTGTTGCGCTATTTCATGGTGAACGCGGGCACGGTGTTGAGTAAGCCGCGCATTCTGGATCACGTGTGGCGCTACGACTTCGGTGGTGAGGTCGGTGTGGTCGAGACCTATGTGTCGTATCTGCGTAAGAAGGTCGACACCGGGGATCAGCGGCTCATCCACACGCTGCGTGGGGTCGGCTATGTGATGCGCGCGCCGAGTCGCACGCGACAGAGCGAGAAGTGACGCCGCCGAGGCTGCGGCGACTCCGGCGCAGGATTTCGGGTACCTGGTCGGCAATTCCTTTGCGGGTGACGCTGGTGCTCGCGCTTGTCATCCTGTCGGGGCTGGGGCTGTTGATCTCCGGGACGGTTGTCACGTCGGTGTTGGAGAGTTCGTTATTGCGCCGCACCGATCAGCAGTTGCACGACGCCACCGCGGCGTGGATGCGTCCGCCACGGCAGCCGTCACCGAATCAGCCACCACATCTGCCCAGCGCCTTCTATATTCACTCCCAACCGTCGGGCGGCGATGGTGTGTATGTCGATACTCGGCCCTTCAATGTCGATGCCGAGCCCGAGCTACCGAATCCGCCGGGTCCATGGCGTGCCGATCGCGACCCGCCGCCCGGGGTTATCGGCATCACCAAACCGGCGACGGTCGGTTCCAGGAATGGCTCCTCGGTGCAGTGGCGGATGATTACGGTGCAAACGCCGGAGGCGACGACAACGGTCGCGCTGCCACTCACTCAGAACATCGAGACCGTACGTCGACTCGTCGGACTACAGCTGGTGGTCGGCTTGGCCGTGCTCGCGGCGCTCGCGGTGGCGGCGTATTTCGTGATCCGGCGTAGTTTGCGGCCGCTGCGCGCGGTGGAGAAGACGGCTGCGGCGATCGCCGCGGGCGATCTCTATCGCCGAGTTCCGGTGCGCGGCACCAACACCGAGGTCGATCGACTGTCTCAATCGCTCAATGGCATGCTCGCCCAAATCCAGAGTGCTTTCGCGGCGACCGAAGCGTCGGAATCGGCGGCACGGCGCTCCGAGGCGAAGATGCGACGCTTCGTCGCCGATGCGAGTCATGAACTGCGCACACCACTCACCACGATCCGCGGCTTCGCCGAGCTATATCGTCAGGGTGCGATCGACAATCCGGGCATGTTCATGGATCGCATCGAACGCGAGGCGCAACGGATGGGTCTGCTGGTGGAGGACCTGCTGATGCTGGCCCGCCTGGACGCGCAGCGCCCGCTGGAACAGGGTCCGGTCGATCTGCTCGCGGTCGCGAGCGATGCGGTGCACAATGCGCGCGCCATGGCCGCCGCCGCGGACCCGGATGGACTGCGGCGTTCGGTGGAACTGGAAATCCATTCCGGCGAAGGCACATTGGAGATACTCGGCGATGAACAGCGGCTGCGCCAGGTATTGGCCAACCTGCTGAACAACGCACTGACACACACCCCGCCGAGCGCCGCGGTGACGGTCGGCCTGACTCCGGCCTCCGACGAAGTCCGGCTGGAAGTCGCCGACACCGGCCCTGGCCTGCCCGCGGACGAGGCGGATCGGGTATTCGAGCGGTTCTACCGCACCGACACCTCACGCACCCGTGCCAGCGGCGGCACCGGCCTCGGTCTTTCGATCGTGCAGGCGCTGGTCGCCGCGCACAACGGCACTGTCGAGGTGGCGAGCGCGCCGGGTGAGGGCGCCACTTTCACGGTCCGTCTGCCCCGCGAAATGCCATGATCCGCAGCTTCTTCAGAGCTGGAACAGCCTAAACGGGTGTGACCGCGGCAACGAGCCAGCGGCTGTCGGCCTTGTCGAGACTGACACGCACGCGACTGGTGCTGATGCTGGCCTGCGGCGAATCCTTGCCCGTACTCACCTGATTCAGGTAGAGCAGCACAACCGCGTGCTCGGGCTCGGCCGAAACGACACCGCCGGCCTGGGTGGTGGCCTGGACGGTGAGCTGCTTTTCCTTCGCGGCTGGTGCGATCCCCTCTTTGATCAGCTTCAGGTAGTCGTCCCGGAAGCCGCCGGCGAGGCTGTCGGCGGCCTTGGGCAATTCGGAGTCCACGGTGTTGAAGTTGTAGGTGAACATCGCCTCGACCGTGTGCCGGGCGGCGGGGACGACCTGGGTGCGGGCCTGTTCGCTCTGGCGATCGTCCCAGTACCGGTATCCGGTCACTGCGCAGACGGCGGCCAGCGCCACGACCACGAGTCCGACAGCGGATGTCCACACGATCAATCGGCGTTTACTCATGCCACGAACTCCACCTGTGAGGCGGTGACCCCATTGTCACCGTCGGTGAGGGTGACCCGGAACCGGTAGAACCGCGTCTGCGGGTCCGCCATGCCCGCGTTGGTCAGGGTCTGCTTGGCGGCGATCAGCACGCGTGCCGAGCTCGTATCTTCGTTCTCGATGGCCGATTCGATGATCTCGCCGGTTGCCTTCACCTTGGCCTGCTCCACCACGCTCGCGTATGCGTCCTTGCGTTCGGAGTATTCGGCCTTGAGCTCACCGGAGGCCACCGAGAGAACGCGGTCGATGTCCGCCTTGGCGGTGTCGTCCTTGATGGTCGTGAGGTTGAGGATGGCCTGCTTGGCGGTTTGGATGTAGTCCGCGCGACGCGCGTCACGAGTATCGGCAGAATGCAGGCCGTACATGAAGAAGCCACTGCTCGCCACGAGTGCGATGACGACAAGTGCGGCGACTGCCGCCCCGGTGACCCGTAGCCACCGTCGGGGGCCACGCTTCGGGGTGTGTTGCGGCGGTTCGGAATCCGCGGGCGCGTCGGCGATATGTGGTTCGGGCTTTGTCAACGCCACCACTGCGGCGGTCACGGTCTGGGCCTCGGACGGTTCCATGAGGGAGTCCGTGAGGGCCGCTTCCGGTTCCACGAGGGAGTCCGTGAGGGCCTCGTCGCTGGTGATCGCATCGCTCAATACCGGCTGGTTGTTGCCCAGCTCATCCGGGGGCGGCCCCGCCGAGCGGACCGCGCGTCGCCGAGATCGGCTGCTCCCTGTGCTTGGTTCACTCATTGCTGCTCCTCGAACATCGCCTGCCAGCTGGACGGTATCGTTCCGGATCCATCCTTCCCGATGTCCCCCTGACGGTACGTACGCCCATCCGGTCCGACGAACGTTCCCGTGCCGGGATCGTAGGACCTGCCGAGCGCGGCCGGGTGGGTCGACCCCTGGTCACCGGCGGGCGCACTCGACGGCGTGACCGCCTGCGGCGCACCGAAGGGCGGGTTGTTACCTTCCGGCACATAGCCATTGGGGTCGCGGCACAATTCCGGAGTCGGCGCCCGCTTGCCCGGCACTTCTACACACGGCGTGTTGCGGATGCCACGCACCGCTTCCTGAGCATTCTGCGGCACCTTGCAGTACATGCCGGGCGGGCTGTCGGGACTGTCGAGTTCGGACGGGGCCCGGCGCTGGTCCGGCGGGAGGAAGCCGGTGGTGCAGCCCGGCGGATCGTTGAGCTCGAGGTGGAAGTCGACCATGGCGCCGTATTCCGCCGGCCCACGAACGACGGTCATGAAGGCCGCGACCAGCGGAGGGAAAACCACCAGGACCTGTTCCAACCCGGCGTGGTAGGTAGCACCGACCTGAGCGACACTCACCAAGTTCGAAAGCAACAGCGGCAGTGTCGGTTTCAGATCTTGGAACAGTGAGCTGACCGTTTGCGCGGTGGCCGGGGTCTTGTCGATAACGTTGCGCAGCGCCGGATCGTGCGCGCGCAGTTGATCGGTCACCGTGGCCAGGTCGGCTGTCCACTCGCGAATGGCGGCGTCGGACTGATTCTGGGTGTCCAGCAGTGGACCGATCTTTTCCAGCAGATCCTTGGTCGGTTCGGCGCTGTCCTGCGCCTCCTGCACCAGCAGAGCAGCGGAATCGATGAACTTCTGCAGGTCGGGGCCGGCCCCGTTGAACGCCTTGAACGCGTCATCGATCACCTCCCTGAGCTTGGTGTCGGCCACGCTGGCGAGCAACCGCTCGGACTGGTCGAGTACCGAGCCGATGTCCTCCGGCAGCCTGGTGCGGTCCTGCTCGACCACTGATCCGTCGGAAAGGTTGCCCCCCTTCGGATTCGAGACCGGTATCAGGTCGACATACTGTTCGCCGATCGCGGATACGCTCTTCACCCAGGCGTCGACATCGGAGGGGATCTTGTAGTCGCTGTCGATGGACAGCTTCGCATCGACCCCTTCCGGTGTGAGCCGAACTTCCTCTACCTTGCCGACATTCGTACCGCGATAGGCGACATTGGCCGTCGGGTACAGGCCGCCGGTAGCGGCCAGTCGCACGGTCACCTCGTAGCGGCCGATGCCGAACATCGCGGGTAATTGCACATAGGTGCTGGCCATGACCGCCAGTCCGATGACGGTCAGTACCGCGAAGATCCCCAATTGGACCCGGACGAACCTAGTGAGTTTCATCGACCCGCACCTTCCTGCCCCGCAGGCGGAACGGTAAGCCCCGGAATCGCGGGCAGACCCGGAATCGGCGGCAGCCCAGGGATACTCGGGGACGGCGACGGCGACGGCGTGGCGGGCGGCGGCTGCAATGGCGCGGTTGCCGGGTCGCTGTTGCCTTCCGCCGATCCGGCGAGGCCGCCGAGCGCACCCTCGACGCCACCGAAGCGGCCACCGAGCGGAGTGCCGGTCAGGAAGTTCGAGTCCAGTCGCTTACCCGTCAAGTCCACGGTCATGATCAAGTTCATGTAGTCGCCTTGGATCGCGTTGCCGAGGTTCTTCATCGGGAATGGGAAGGTCAGCAGCACCTTCAGCGACTCGACGAGTTTGTCGCCCGTGTCCGCGAGCGTCCGCACTACCGGTGCCAGATTCGCCAGGTCGGCCTTCAGGTCGTCGCCGCTGCGCGCGATGATCCGCTGCACCACATCGCTGAGATCACCTACCGCGACCAATGTGTTGGTGATGTTTTCGCGCCGATCGGCGAGCACGGTCAGTGCCGGATGGATCTGCTCGATGGCCGCGGCAACCCGATCCTTCTGTTGTGCGAGCTGTCCGCCGAATCTATCGAGACCATCCATGGCGTTGATGATGTCGTTGGTCTGGGTATCCAGGGTCGCGGTCAGCTCGGCCAGCTGCGGCAGTAGATCCCTGATCGCATCCTCACGACCGTTGAACGTGGCATTCAGCTCACGGGTGATGGTTTCGAGTTGGCTGATACCACCGCCGTTGAGCACCACCGACAATGACGAAAGTGTCTGCTCGGTCGTCGGATACGCGCCGGCCCGATCCAGCGGGATCAGATCGCCGTTCTTCAATTCGCCCTCTGCCGGAACATCTTTCGGCGCGGCCAGCTCGATATGGTTGCTGCCGAGTAGACTGGTCTGCCCGATCTTGGCGACCGCGTTGGCAGGCAGTTTCACATCGTGGATGAGGTTGACGGTGACCAGTGCGTGCCAGTCCTGCACCTCGATATTGGATACCGTGCCCACCGCCACGTCATCGACGCGAACCGGTGAATTCCGGGTCAGAGTGGTGACATTGGGCATTTGGATCTTTACTTCGTAGGCATTCGGGTCGCTGCCCGCCGCACTCGGCATCGGCAGCGAGTTGAGGCCGTCCCACTGACATCCGCTGACGCCGAGCACCGTGGCAAGGCCGATCGCGGCACCGGCGATCCGGATCCGTCGACGTTGCATCATCGTCCTCCTCCCGGAATGGTCAGTCCCGGAATAGCCAGTCCGGCAATTCCGCTCGGTACGGTCACCGGAGCCGTTTCCGACGCCGCGGCGGGCGGCCCGTCGGGGGCGAGGCTCGGCGGACTGTAGACAAGCTGCTCGGGGAACGCGGTTTGATTGGAGACCGGGTTGGCCAACAGCGGTGGGTAATTCATCATCAGCGACTGAATCGCGGGCGCGACGAACTGCGCGCACAGATCGGCGCTGCGATCGGATTCGTTGGTCTGCATGGCGCGAACCGCACCACACAGGAAAGCGACCGGATTCGCGAAGTTGGGTGCGACGACCGCACCGGTGAGACTGCCCTGCGCGGGGTCATAGATCTGGTAGAAGTTCACCAACGCCGTTGGTGCGGAGTGCAGTACCTGCTCGAGCTGCGGTCGCTTGTCGACCAGTACCTGGGTGGCCGCACCGAGCCGCTCAACACTCTCGGTCAACGCTCCGCCGCGCTCGTCCAGGAAACGCTTCACATCGCCCACCGCGATATCCAGATTGTCCAACCCGGCACCGAGGTCGTCGGAAACGCTTGCCAGCACCGACGATACCGAGGCCAGCCGACCGCCGAACTGCACAATCTGGTCGTTGCTCTTGGAGAGCACGTCGACGAACTGTTGCAGGTTGCGAATGGTGCCGAACAGGTCGGTACGCCCGTCGGACAACGTATTCAAGGTGCTCGACAGCTCCCGCAACGTGTCACGCAGGGCCTGACCATTGCCATCGGCGAGATTGTCGGCGGCGGTGTCGACGAACCGCCCGAACGAGCCCTGCTTGTCGTCGCCGACCGGGCCGAGAGTTGTTGCCAGTTTGGATAATTCGGTCTTGATGTCGTCCCATTCGACCGGGACGGCAGTGCGCTCGATCGGAATCGAGCTGCCATCGCGCATCTTCGGCCCACCGGTGTAGGCGGGTGCCAGCTGAATAAATCGGGCCGATACCAGCGACGGCGAGATGATCACCGCTTTCGCGTCGCCGGGGATGTCGATGCCACGGTCCAGGGTGAGGTTGACCTTTACCTGGTCCTTGCCCGGCTCAATGGAGTCGATCCGGCCCACCTTGACGCCGAGTACCCGCACCTCGTCACCGGCATACAGTCCGTTGGTCGACGGGAAATACGCGGTGATCCCGGTCTTTCCGATCCGCGACAGTACCGACCACCCCAGAGCCACCACCAGGCCGACCACGACCACCCCGGCGACCAGGCGAACCCAGCGCGGAGTGCGTCGAACGTTACGAAGTGCGTTCATCGCGGCGGCTCCTGAATCGCGGGTCCGATCGACGGCGGCGACGGCTCGGTGAAGTAGTGGCGCAGGTCATCGGGTACGTGCTGAGGCCAGACCAGGGAGTCGACCAAGGTTTGCAAACCGGGGCTGGTCGCGTTGGATACGTATGCCTGGAAGTACGGGCCGCTACCGACCTGCTCGCCGAGTGCGGCTTCGAAGGGCCCGAGCCCATCGAGGGCGTCGGCGAGGTTCTTCTGGTTACGCTCCAACAGGTCCAGTACCGAATTCAGTCTGTCCAGCGTGGGTTTCAGCTGCGCTTCGTTGTCATTGACGAATCCGCTGAGCTGCTTGGCGAGCCCGTTGACGTAGACGACCAACTGGCTCAGCGCGGCGCGCCGGTTGTTGAGTTCGCCGAGCAGACTGTTGCCGTCGACCAGCAACGAATTGATCTGATTACTGCGGTCGGCGAGCACCTTCGTGACGCTTTGCGCATGTCCGAGCAAATCGGTCAGTGCCTGATCGCGCTTGTTCAGGCTCCGCGAGAGCTGGGTGACACCGTCCAATGCCGACCGCAACGGTGCCGGTGTGTCGGCAAATGTTGTCGACAGCGCGTCGAGCGTCTCGTTGACCTGGTCCATATCCAGGTCCCTGACGGTGTTCGACAGATCGCCGAGCGCATCGGTGAGCGAATAGGGAGAGGTGGTGCGCTCCAAGGGAATCGTGTTATCGCGCCGGGTCGAGCCAGCGCCCGCGGGGGTCACCTCGAGCGACTTGCGGCCGAGTACCGTGTTCGTCTTGATCGCCGCGGCCGTCTTGTTGCCGAGCACGATCGATTCATCCAGCGTGAACCGGACGTAGACCTTCCCACCGTCGAGCTTCACATCCTCCACCCGTCCGGAGCGCACGCCGGCGACCTGGACGTCGTCGCCGGGCACCAGCCCGCCCGCATCGGCGAAGAAGGCGGAGTATTCCGCACCGGACCGAATGAACGGAAGCCGGTCGACCTGCAGCGCGGACAGCGCGACCGTCACCGCGACAACGATGCCGACGATACCGATGGGGACTGCGCGTGATCGAATTTCGCTCATCAGTTCTTCGCACACCTTCCGGTCCCCTGCCCACCGGGCAAATTGACAACCATCGGCTGACCATTCGGACCGTCGAAGAGGATGTTCGTCCCGCAGATGTACATGTTCAGGAACGATCCGTAGGAACCGATACGGACCAGCTTCTTGTAAGCCTCGGGCAGATTGTCCAACACCCATTGGACGGTGTCGGAGCCGTCATCGAGATTGGCTGCGAGACGGCCTGTTTCCTCGATAGTCGCCTTGAGATCCGGCCTGGCCTGCGCGAGCAAGTTGGTCAAATCGCCTGTCGCACCCGCGATCCGAGGCAGCGCGGCACCGATCGGATCCTTGTCCGCGGCCAAACCGCTTACCAGTCGCTGCAATTCGTCGAGCGTGGTGCCGAACTGCTCGTTACGGTCGTCGATGGTGGCGAGCACGGTCTTCAGGTTCTCGATCACGCTGCCGATGAGCGCGTCCCGGTCGGCGAGTGTTTTGCTGAACGACCCGGAACTGTTGAGCAGCGCGACCAGCGTGCCGCCTTGGCCTTGGAAAACCTGCAGCAGCGCATTGGTCAGATCGTTCACCTGGGCCGGATCAAGGCCGCGCAGTAGCGGTTTGAAGCCACCGAGCAGCATGTCCAGATCCAGCGCGGGCGAGGTCCGATCCTTGTCGATGGTGGCGCCCTTCGACATCGGCTTCGCCACACCGGGACCGTCCAGAAGCTCGAGATAGCGGTCCCCGACTAGGTTTTCGTAGCGGATGGTCGCCGTCGTGCTGGTGTAGAGCCGGTGCTTGCTGTCGACGTCGAAGTCGAGGTGCGCGAGATGATCCTTACCCACCTGCACGTCGGTCACGGACCCGACCGGGACGCCCGCGATCCGGACCTTCATTCCGGGCAGAATTCCGGACGAACTGGTGAAGATCGCGTGGTACCCGCTCTCGCGGGCGAAGCGCATTTGGCTGAACACGACGACCAGCCCGGCGAGCACGAGTGCCATGACCACCATGAAGATCGTCAGCTTGACGGTGGTTGCGCGGGGTTTGAAACTCATGGCACCTCCACCCCGGGCAGCCCGGCGAACAATAGCTGGAACACCTTGGGGCCATTGGGATGTGTCGTCGTGGACGGCGTCCACACATGACCTTCGGAGGTGTCGGTGACCACGTAGTTGGCGTGGCTGTCTGGCACCCGGTTCTCGATTCCATCGCAGTGTGGTCCGCCGGTGGCGTTGACCTTGGGCAGATCGTTCGGGTACTGGTACGGGTCGGCGCCGGGCATGAAGCCCGCGTTCAACGGCACTGCGGGGAATCGGCCACCGAAGATGTCCTCACCGATCGGGAGCACATCGGCGAGGCCGACAACCAGGCAGTGCAGCGCGGGCTTGTACTCGTTGAGCAACTCCGCGGTCGGGCGCAGCAGTTCGAGCGCGGACCCCAATTGGTCCTCGTTTTCCCGCAGTACCGAGCCGGTGGTGTCGGAAAGCCCGATGACGTCAGCGAGCAACGCATCGATCTGCTTTTGCTTGTCGACGATCGTCTTGCCGGTCACGGTCAGGTTGTCGGTGGTGCGCAACAAATCCGGGACGGTATCGGCGTAGAGGTTGGTGACTCCGGCGGTTGAGGCCAAATCCCGTTGCAGCGCGGGCAGACTCGGATTTATGTCACGTAGGTAGGCGTCGCTACGGGCGAGTAGATCGCCGAGCTTGTCGCCACGTCCGTCGAGCGCGGACCCGAGCGCCTGCAGTGTGGCGTTGAGCTTCTCGGGCTCGATCTTGGCGAGCACGTCGGTCAGTCGCTGGAACAGCGTATTGAACTCGACCGTCACCGCCTGCGCGGTCAGCGTCGCGCCCGCTCGCAATGAATCCGACGACGGCTGTTGCGGCACAATGAAGTTCACATACTTCGCGCCGAACACGGTGGTCGACCTGATGTCCACCGTCGCGTTGGCGGGCACCAGCTTCATCTGCTCCGGATCCAGCGCCAGCCGCAGCCGTGCGACATCGCCGATCTGGTCGATCTCCGCGACCCGGCCGATCTCGACCCCGCGGATCTTCACCTTCGCGTCCGGGTCGAGCACCAGTCCGCTGCGCGGGGATTCGATAGTCACTGTGGAGGTTCGGGTGAACCCACCGGCGAACATGACCAGCGAAACAGCCACGATCGCGACCAGCACGAGCACCATCGCCAGACCGGCCAGTTTCAGGCCGATCCCACCATGCAGCGCTGCCGACAGGCTGCCTTTTGCTTGCTTCGTTTGCGCCATACCCGCTCTACCCCGAGAGATGAAAGTTGCCGGAGGTGCCGTAGATGGCCAGCGAGATCAGCAGCGTCACCATGACCACCGCGACCAACGAGGACCGCACCGCGTTGCCGACCGCGATCCCCACACCGACCGGCCCGCCCGCGGCGTTGTAGCCGTAGTAGGTGTGAATCATCATGACGGCCAGCGCCATGACAATCGCCTGCGCGAACGACCAGAGAATATCGCTGGGGATCAAGAACGTGGAGAAGTAGTGGTCGTACACGCCCGCGGACTGACCGTAGATAACCACGGTGGCAAAACGACTGGCTATGAACGAACAAATGACCGCGAGCGCGTAGAGCGGCACGATCGCGATCATGCCCGCCAGCACTCGGGTGCCGACCAGATACGGCACCGGCCGGATCGCCATCGATTCCAGTGCGTCGATCTCCTCGGCGACTCGCATGGCGCCGAGTTGCGCGGTGGAACCCGCTCCGATGGTGGCGGCCAGCCCGATACCGGAAATCACGGGCGCCGCGATGCGCACATTGATAAAGGCCGCGAAGAAGCCGGTTAATGCCTCGACACCGATATCGCCGAGCGAGCTGTAACCCTGCACCGCAATGGTGCCGCCGGTGAACAATGTCAGGAATCCGACAATGACAACGGTGCCACCGATAACCGCCAACGCACCTGAGCCCATGCTGATCTCGGCGATCAACCTGATTGTCTCGGTCCGATAGTGCGTCAGCGCGCGCGGGATGGACGCGACCGTCTGCGCATAGAACACAGCTTGCTTACCCGCCGAATCGAGTGAGTCCGAAACTCGACGTACTCGCCGCACAGTGCGGGGGAACCGCGATTGGATCACAAAGGCCATCGGGTCACCGCGCCGAGAACTTGATGCCGACGGCCGTAACCACCACGTTCACCACGAACAGCGCCATAAAGGCGAAGACTACGGTCTGATTCACCGCATCACCGACACTTTTGGGTCCGCCTTTGACATTCAGGCCCAGATAGCAGGCGACAAGTCCGGCGATCAGCCCGAACAAGCCGGCTTTCACCTCGGAAATGACCAGCTCGGGCAGTTGGGTCAGCAGAGTGATGCCGTTGACGAACGCGCCCGGGTTCACGCCCTGCAGAAGTACCGAGAAAAAGAAACCACCGACGATGCCGATGGTGCACACCAGGCCGTTGAGCAACAACGCGACAAAAGTCGACGCCAGCACCCGTGGCACCACCAGACGCTGGACCGGATCAATGCCGAGTACGCGCATCGCGTCGATCTCTTCGCGAATGGTTCGGGCGCCGAGGTCGGCGCAGATCGCGGTGGCACCCGCGCCCGCGACAATGAGCACGGTGACGATCGGCCCGACCTGTGTGACCGCGGCGAATGCCGCACCCGAACCGCTGAGGTCGGCAGCGCCGATCTCGTGCAGCAGGATGTTCAGCGTGAAGCTCACCAGCACGGTGAATGGAATTGCGACCAGCAGGGTGGGGACAATCGATACGCGAGCGATAAACCACGCCTGATCAATGAATTCACGCCCCTGGAAGGGCCTCTTAATACTTGCCCGCGCGACGTCGGCAACGAGTTCGAAGAACCCGCCGACGGCCCGCAATGGCACGGTAAGGACCTCGTTCATGCGCGATCCTCCTTGCTAAACGTGCTTTTACAGCTCACCGCACGACGCGCTCGCGGCCGCATCGCCGCAACGATTAGAACATGTTCACTTTGTTGTTGGAAGCTTTTTGACACTTTTGAAGTGCTCGTTTTCTTGAATTCGGCCGACGAATTTGCAACATGTGTCAGTTCAGGATGGGCCAACCCTTGTGAGGCGTCACACACCTTGACTCCCATGTCTACCAAGTGCCGCATCGGTGATCAACAGTTGGTCATGCGATCAACAGCTGAACGATGGCACCTGCCATCAGTGAGCGATCAGCCAAGATCAATCAACGACGATGCAGAGAACGTACGCCCGGAGGGGCGATCGGCGAAGTACCCGCCGAGCGTGGCGGCGAGATCGCTCGCGGACCACTGATCCGAGGCCGCGTCAAAGCGCTGTTCCACCACCGGTGCCGCCATCAGCGCCACCATCGGTCCATAGACCACGAACACCTGACCGCTGACCGCGGCGGCCGCGGGCGAGGCGAGGAACGCGACCAATCGGGCCACGTGATCCGGTGAAAGCGGATCGACGCCCCCCTCAGGGGCCGCGCTGAATACAGCCTCGGTCATAGCGGTGCGCGCACGAGGCGCGATAGCGTTGGCCGTCACCCCGAAACGGGACAGGCCACGCGCCGCGGACAGCGTCAACGCGGTAATACCCGCCTTCGCGGCGCCATAGTTGGCCTGCCCCTCCGGCCCGAGCAGGCCCGCCTCCGATGAGGTGTTGACGAGCCTGCCGTAGATCGGCGCGCCCGCCGCCTTCGACTTGGCGCGCCAATAGGATCCCGCGTTGCGCGACAACAGGAAATGACCACGCAGATGCACCGCGATCACGGCGTCGAAGTCCTCATCGGACATGTTGAACAGCATGCGGTCACGCGTGATGCCCGCGTTGTTCACGACGATGTCGACGCCGCCGAATGCCTCGTCCGCGGTACGGATGAGCGTGTCGGCGGTGGATCGTTCGGCGATACTGCCCGCGACGAATTCCGCCTTCGCGCCAAGTGCCCTGATCTCGGCGAGAGTGTCGGCTACCGCGTCTGATTCGGACAGGTCGTTGACTACCACCGAGGCACCCGCCGCAGCCAGCGCCAGCGCCTCGGCTCGACCGAGCCCCGCGCCGGATCCGGTCACGATCGCCACCCGGCCCGCGAGGTCTGTGTTGCCCGTCACTTCTGAATCGCTCACGGCAGCGACTCTAGAACGTGTTCTTATATAGAGCAAGAAGCCGGGTCACCGCAAACGCAAAGCCGCCTTCGGGCACTGCGCCACCGCGTCCTCCACATCGGCGAGCCGATCCGCCGGTACCTCGGCCTCCACGATGTGCAGCACGTCCTCGTCATCGAGTTCGAACACGTCGGGGGCGATTCCGACACAGATTCCGTTCGCTTCGCACTGGTCCAAATCGACACTGACCTTCATGAGGACTCCTTTACTGCGCCACTGATCGAAGCCTAACAAGCCGATGCCGTCGCACGCGTCGCCATCGAGCGGATTCGCTCCCAATACTGGAACATGTTTCAGTTGATATGCAATGATCGGTTCGAACCCAATCGAACGAAGGCATGAGGTATTGCCATGCGCATTGCGTACACGCCGCAGCAGGAAGAGCTCCGTGCGGAACTGCGCGAGTACTTCGCCCGGCTGATTACCCCGGAGCGCCGAGCCGCGCTGAGCTCGCAGACCGGTGAGTACGGGCAGGGCAACGTGTACCGCGAGGTCGTCCAGGAAATGGGCCACGACGGCTGGCTCACCCTAGCCTGGCCCAAGGAGTTCGGCGGCCAGGATCGCCCAACCATGGACCAGCTGATCTTCACCGACGAAGCGGCCATCGCGGGCGCGCCGGTGCCGTTCCTGACCATCAACTCGGTGGCGCCGACGATCATGCACTACGGCAGCGAGGAGCAGAAGAAATTCTTCCTGCCCAAGATCGCGGCCGGTGAACTGCATTTCTCCATCGGCTACTCCGAGCCGAGCGCGGGCACCGACCTCGCCAGCCTGCGCACCTCCGCGGTGCGCGACGGCGACGACTACGTGATCAACGGCCAGAAGATGTGGACCAGCCTGATCGCCTATGCCGACTACATCTGGCTCGCGGTGCGCACGGACCCGACCGCCAAAAAGCACAAGGGCATCAGCATGCTCATCGTGCCGGCAACGGCCGAGGGTTTCTCGTGGACTCCGGTACACACCATGGCCGGGCCGGACACCAGCGCCACCTACTACCAGGACGTCCGGGTGCCGGTCAGTTCGCTGGTCGGTCAGGAGAACGGCGGCTGGGCGCTGATCACCAATCAGCTCAACCACGAGCGGGTCGCGCTCACCTCGGCCGGACCACTCGGCTTGGCCGTGCGCCAGACCGTGGAGTGGGCGCGCAACACCAAAACCGCCGACGGCCAGCGCGTGATCGACAAGGAATGGGTGCGGCTCAATCTCGCCAGGGTGCACGCCAAAGTCGAGTACCTGAAGCTGCTGAACTGGGAGATCGCCAGCCGAGCCGACGCGGGCGGCGATGCCGCGCCACGGCCGTGGGATGCCTCGACCTGCAAGGTGTATGGCACCGAGCTGGCCACCGAGGCATACCGGCTGCTGATGGAAATCCTCGGCCCGCAGGCATACCTGCGCCAGGACTCCCCCGGCTCGCAGCTGCGCGGCCGGTTGGAGCGGATGCACCGCGCCGCACTGATCCTCACCTTCGGTGGCGGCACCAACGAGGTCCAGCGCGACATCATCGCCATGACCGCCCTGAAGCAGCCGGCCTCGGCGCGATAAAGAGCCACCCGAAAGTAGGTAGATCGCCATGGATTTCACCCAGACCGAGGCCCAGCTCGATCTCGCCCGGCTGACCGGCGAGGTGTGCGGCAAGCTCGTCACCGCCGACCGATTGCGCGAACTGGACAAGACTGCCGTGCGTTTCGACGAGCAGCTGTGGGCGTCACTCGCCGAGACCGGAGTGCTCGCCGCAGCCTTGCCGGAGACCGTGGGCGGCAACGACTTCGGCCCACTCGAACAGAGCGCCGTCCTGCGTGAGCTCGGGAAATATGTCGCCGCGGTGCCGTACCTGTGGTCGGTTGTGCTCGGCGCGGGCGCACTGGCCACGTTCGGCACTGAGGCACAACGCGATTGGGCGACCCGGGCCGGTTCCGGCAGCGCGATTCTCACTGTCGCATTGGCCGAGGAGCAGAACTGGGACCCGACCGAACCGACCACCACCGCCGCCGAGGTCGACAGCGGCTGGCGGATCACCGGCGCCAAGCTCGCAGTGCCCTTCGCCGCGCAGGCCACCCGAATCCTGGTCCCGGCAACGGTTTCCGGACGTTCTGCGGTATTCCTGGTCGATCCGTCCGATGCCTCGATTCAGCTCACGGCCCAGCAGGTGACCGACCTAAGCGCCGAGTACTCGCTCGAATTCACCGACACCCCAGCCGAATTGGTGGGAACCGTGGCAGCGGGGGCCGAGATCTTGGACTGGTTGCTGACCAGAGCCTGGCTCGGCCTGAGCGCCCAGCAACTCGGCACACTCGAACGCGCGCTGGAGCTCGTCGCCGAATACGCCCGCGAGCGTGAACAATTCGGTAAAGCTGTCGGCAGTTTCCAGGCCGTGGCGCAACGCCTGGCCGACAGCTACATCGACGTGCAAGGCCTACGCCTTGCCGTCACCCAGGCCGCCTGGCAGCTGTCGGAGAACCTGCCCAGCGCCGAAGCGGTGCATACCGCGAAATTCTGGGCCGCCGACGCCGGCCACCGCGTCGCCCACACCGTTGTTCACGTGCACGGCGGGGTAGGCATCGACCGCGACCACATCGTGCACAACTACTTCACTGCCGCCAAGCACAATGAATTCGCACTCGGCACGGCGACCGATCACCTGCGCGCCATCGGCTCGCTGCTGGCGGAGACTCCTGCCTGACCTAGGAAATCCGCATCGAAATCGGCCCGCCGGTAACGCATCGGCGGGCCGATTTCTGGACCGACGCAACAGCGCTGATCAGCCCGTTCGCGCTGTCATCAACCCGATCATCTACGCCGAGGTCTCCGTCGGGTACGACACCGTCGAAGATCTGGACGATTTGCTGCCCGCCGACGAGTTCGAGCGTGAGGCCCTACCATTCCGGGCCGGCTTCCTGGCGGGCAAGGCGTTTCAGCGCTATCGCCGCGACAGCGGCGAGAAGCGCTCCCCGATGCCCGACTTCTACATCGGCGCCCATGCCGCAGTCGCCGGATACCAACTGCTGACATGTGACGCCGTCCGGTATCGCGGCTATTTTCCGACCGTAAAGCTGATCGCACCCATGCCCTGAACACGGGCCCGCTGGTTGTGGCGCGCGAACTGGCCTACCAACTCTCCGAACTCGCCAACCGCGGACCAGCCCGACGATTTCGGCTCGCCTCAATCCGGCGCGGATAGCCGACCTACCTCGATCCCAGCTCATTCCCGCCAAACGGTCGGGACCGCCACGGTTTCGTGGCGGTCCCGACCGTTGTGACCCGAACTTCCCGCTTACTTGCCGCTCGCCTCGGCGTGTTCGTCGGCCGGGCGGGCCTCGGTCTGTTCCTTGGCCCAACGGTAATCCGGTTTACCTGCGGGTGAGCGTTTGATCTCGTCGACGAACCACAGGCTGCGCGGCTGCTTGTAGGGCGCGATCTCGTTGGTCAGCAGCGGACGCAATTCCTCCAGGGAGGGCCGGTCGCCGCCGCGGCACTGGACGACGGCAACGACCCGCTGGCCCCATCGCGCGTCCTCCACACCGACCACCAGCGCGTCGAAGATCTCCGGGTGCGATTTGAGCGCGCCCTCGACCTCCTCGGGGTAGATCTTCTCGCCGCCGCTGTTGATGCTCACCGAACCACGCCCGAGCATCGTCACGGTGCCGTCCTCCTCGACGCGGGCGAAATCGCCGGGGATCGAGTAGCGAACGCCGTTGATCTCCTTGAACGTTGCCGCGGTCTTGGCCTCGTCGTTGTAGTAGCCGAGCGGGATATGACCACTGCGGGCGAGAATGCCCACCACTCCGGAGCCGGGCACCACCGGATTGCCGTCCTCGTCGAGCACCTCGGTGGCCGCGTCGATCTTTACCCGAGGCCCACCGGTGTGGGTAGCTCCCTTGGCGACAACGGACAACCCGCCGAAGCCCGTCTCCGATGAGCCGATGGAGTCCGAAATCAGACGGTTGGGCAACAGCTCGAGGAACTGATCCTTGAGCGTCGGCGAGAACAGCGCCGCACTGCTGGCGATCACGTACAGGGTCGAAAGATCATAGGGCTCACCGGTTTCCGGATTGCCCTCGATCAACGCGTCGATCATCGGCCGGGCCATCGCGTCGCCGGTGATGAAGATGAGGTTGATCCCGTGGCGGTCGATGTGCTGCCACACCCCGTGCCCGCTGAACTCCGGGATCATCACGGCCTTGCCGCCGCCGAACAGACTGTGAAAGGTGGCCCACTGTGAACCGCCATGAATCATCGGCGGAATCGGGAAGCGCACCATCGGCGGGTTGGCCGCGCCGACCTTGGCCAGTTCCCATTCGTCATCGACGTATTCGCCGGTGACGAAGTTGATGCCGGCACCGAGCACCCGCCACACATCCTCCTGCCGCCACATCACTCCCTTCGGCAGTCCGGTAGTGCCGCCGGTGTAGAGCATGTAGACGTCATCGGGGGATCGATCGCCGAAGTCGCGCTCGGCCGAGGACTGCGCGAGCACGGTCTCGTATTCCACCGAATCCGCTGCGGTGGGGATGGCGCCGGTCGTATCGTCGTCGACGACGATGACCGTCTTCAGCAACGCCGTTTTCGGGCGCACGCTGGCGACCCGATCACTGTATCGGCGCTCATGAATCAACGCGACCATGTCCGAATTACTGAAGATGTGCTGTAACTCGTTCTCGACGTACCGGAAGTTCACGTTGATCATCACGGCGCGCGCCTTGAACACCGCGACCATGGCCTCGACGGCCTCGATGGTGTTGCGCGAGTAGATACCTACCTTGTCGCCCGGTTGGACACCCTGTTCCAGCAGGTAGTGGGCCAGTTTATTGGCCCGCTCCTCCAGCTGTGCGTAAGTCACCTCGCGACTGTCGTCGGCCAGCGCTACGCGGTCGGGCATCAGATCGATGGCGTGTTCGACTAAGTCCGCTATGTTGTAGCTCACAGAGCTAAAAATAGAACGTGTTACTGTTTCTGACAAGGCTTGAGAGTCAGGAGATTGAGTAATGCCAGATTGCCTCGTCGAGAAACGCGATCACGTTCTCATCGTCACCATGAACCGCCCGGAGGCCCGCAACGCGCTGTCGGGCGAGATGATGGCGATCATGCGTGACGCCTGGGACCAGGTGGATAGCGATCCCGACATCCGCGTCGCGATTCTGACCGGTGCGGGCGGCGCGTTCTGCGCGGGCGCGGACCTGAAGGCGATGACCACCCAGCACCCCGGCGACTCGTTCAAGGGCGGCGGCTGGGATATGTCCAAGATCGAGGCACTACTCAAGGGACGCAGGCTCACCAAGCCGCTCATCGCGGCTGTGGAGGGTCCGGCGATCGCGGGCGGCACCGAGATCCTGCAGGGCACCGATATCCGGGTGGCGGGCGAGAGCGCGAAATTCGGTGTGTCCGAGGCACGCTGGGGCCTGTTCCCGCTGGGCGGCTCGGCGGTGCGGCTGGTCCGCCAGATTCCCTACACCGTGGCCGCGGACATCCTGCTCACCGGCAGGCACGTCACCGCCGCCGAAGCCAAGGACATCGGCCTGATCGGGCATGTGGTGCCCGACGGCACGGCACTGGACAAAGCGCTCGAATTGGCCGCCCAGATCGCCGCCAACGGACCGCTCGCGGTGCAGGCCATCCTGCGCACCATCCGCGAGACCGAGGGCATGCACGAGGAAGAGGCATTCAAGATCGATGCCGAACTCGGCACCGCGGTCTTCAAATCGGCCGACGCCAAGGAGGGCCCGAAGGCGTTCGCGCAGAAGCGCAAGCCGACCTTCACCGGCAGCTGAGGTTCATTCGCGGTCGAGCACCGCGCGCAGGAACTCCCGCGTCCGTTCATGATCGGGGTCGGTGAATATCTTCTCCGGATCACCGTCCTCGATCACCCGGCCGCCGTCGAACATCATCACTCGATCGGAAACGCTTCGCGCGAACTGCATTTCGTGGGTGACACACAGAAACGTGATGTCGGTGGTCGCGGCGATGTCACCGAGCAGCCGGAGCACACCGGCCACCAATTCAGGATCGAGCGCCGAGGTCACCTCGTCGAGCAGCAGCACCTCGGGTTCCATTGCCAACGCACGCGCGATGGCCACCCGCTGTTGCTGCCCGCCGGACAACTGCGCCGGACGGGCGTCGACCTTGTCCGACAACCCGACCAACTCCAGCAATTCCCGCGCCCGCGCCTCGGCCTGCTGCTTGGACTTACCGAGGCCGCGGACCGGCCCCTCGGTGACATTGCGCAGCACATTCATATTCGGGAAGAGGTTGAACTGCTGGAACACCATGCCGATCTTCTTGCGAGCCTGACGGAAGTGCGCCTCATCGGCGGGCACCAGCCGATCTCCCTTGCGCATATGACTGAGCGGCTCACCGTCCACCTCGATGGTGCCGCCGGAGACTCGCTCCAGAGTCATCACCAGGCGCAGGATCGTCGTCTTCCCGGAACCCGACGGGCCGATCAGAGTCACGAACTCCCCCGGTGCCACAACGAAATTCAGGGCGCTCAGACACTCCACATTGTCGAACCGTTTTTCCACATCGGTGAACCGGATCATCGCCGCGGGCGATTCAGAATGTTCCGACACGACGCTCCAACTTTCGAATCAAAATCGAGCACGGATAGCTCAGGGCCAGGAAGGTCAGACCGGCGGCGAACCACGCTTCCGGCCCCGCACCGCCGGTGTCGGCGGCGTACACGGTCTTCACCTGGTAGACCATGTCGAGAATGACGATCGACGACAGCAGCGGTACCTCTTTGAACATGGCGATGGTGTAATTGCCCAGCGCGGGCAGCACGCGCGGCACCGCTTGCGGCAGGATCACATCGGTCCACGTTCTCGCGCGGGGCAGACTCAGCGCGGTGGCCGCCTCCCATTGCGCCTTCGGGACGGCATCAATACCCGCCCGGAAGACCTCCGAGGTGTAGCAGGCGTAATGCACACCGAGCGCGGTCACCCCGACGATCAGGCGCTGCTGTTCGATGGGCAGCGCACCGAGCAACGCTGGGCGCACCAACCAGTACAGGACAAAGATCTGCACCAATAGCGGTGTGCTGCGGATGAATTCGATGAACATCCACAGCAGCTGATCGAATACCGGAATCCGCAACTGCCGCAGCACGGCGAAGATCAGCCCGAGCAGGTAAGCGACCAGCGAGCCGAGCACGGTGAACTCGATCGTCACCCGCAGCCCATCCCAGATATACGGGAAGGCATCGAAGAATCGGTCCCAACGCCACTTCTCCATCAGGTACTCACCCCCATCGCCAGCGACCGTCGGCGCCTCGGCGGCGTCCGGCCGACTCGTCGCGCCGCCAACCGCTCGAGCACCCGCATGATCAGGGTGATGATCACCGCGATGACCAGATAACACACCAGCTCGAGGACGTAGATCACGCCGAGCTCCCGAGAGAAAGCCGGAACCGCCCGCAATTCATCGGCCTTCTTGAAGATCTCCGGCACCGCGATGAAGCTCAGCAACGCGGTGCCCTTCAGCAATTGGATGAACAGATTGTTGAATGAGGGCAGCATCTCCACCACCGCCTGCGGCAGTATGACCCGCCACATACGTTGCAGCGGACTGAGATTCAGTGCTACTGCACCGTCGACTTGCGCCTGCGGCACGGATCCGATTGCGCCACGGACAATTTCGGCACCGTACGCGCCGTGATTGAGACCGAGCACGATCACACCGATGAGCAGCAGCCCCCGCGCCGTCGCACCGAGAGTGACCCCGAAGAAGATCGGAACGGCGACCGCGAAGAAGAACAGCTGCACGACCTCCGAACTGCCACGGAACCCTTCGACGTACACCCTGGAGATGAATCGCACCGACCGATGTGGCGACAGCATCGCCAGGCCGGCGATGAAGGACAGCACTACGGTGAGTGCGATGCCGCCGACCACAGCCCACAGCGTGAACGGAAGACCCTCGTAAATCCGTTCGATGTAGATATGAAGATTGCCGGACAAGGGCTCAGGCCGTGCAGGCTTGTTCGGTAGTCAGCGATGGCGGCGGCTCGTTGGCCGCAGTCAGGCCGAACGGCTCGACCAGCTGCAGCCATTCACCGCTGTCGTGCAGTTTGCGCAGCTCACGGTTGAAATCGGCGAGGAAAGCGTCATCACCGATCCGGAAGTTGAAGGTGCCGACCTCGGGCTTGGCACCGCCCTGGATGGACGGGGTGACCTCGAGGCCCGCATCGGCGTTGTTCTTCACCAGCCAGGACGCTGTGACGTCGAGCATCGCGCCGCCGTACACGTCGTTATTGCGCACGGCACGCAGGATGTCGTCCTGTTTGGCCATCGGCTCGATGAGGTTCGACGGAACGCCCGCGGCCTGGGCGTAGCCGTTCTCGGTCGCGCCACCCAGTGTCGCGATGCGCACGTTCTCGCGAGTGATGTCGGCGAACTGGGTGATGTGGCGCGGATTGCCCTTCGGCACCAGGAACGAGGTCCCCACCTTGAAGTCGGGCGTCGCGAACGCCGAGCTCTGGCAGCGCTTCGGATTTATGGACATGCCCGCCGCGACGAACGCGTAGTTCTGCGCGCGCACACCATCGATCAATCCATCGAAATCGGTGACCACGCCCTCGACCTCGTTGATGCCGAGGTTCTTCAGCACCGCACGCGCGACGGTCGGCGCGTAACCCGCGAGTTCGCCCTTCTCATCCAGGAACGCCCACGGCGCCTCATTGGCGAAACCGACCTTGATCTTGCCGGACTTCTTGGCATCCTCGTAGGTAACCGCGGCCGCGTCGTTTCCACCCAGCCCACAACCGGAGAACATGGCGACGGCGCTCGCGGCCATGACCACCGCGGCCATCCGACGCAGGCCGCCTCGCCGTACTCCAGCACCGATTTTCATCATCACTCGCTCCTAGATTCGGATGCAAAAAGCGTCAACCCGGGCATTCGGGACAACGCACCGAACCGCTAAAGCGTGATGAGATCGCAAAGTTTCCAGGCGCCAACGCCAGCCCGGATCGGATGGTATGCCGATCCGGTCGCGCTCAGTTGCCGCTCGGGTAGTCCATCCAGAACGGCTCCCACTGGTGGCCGTCAGGGTCGATGAAGGTGCGGCCGTGCATGCCGACCAGTGCCTCCTGCGCACGCTTGTCCTCGTTGACCTCCTCGGTGGCGCCCGCCGACAACGCCGCGGCGGTGAGGGTGTCGACCCCCTCGGCGCTCGACAGCGAAAGCCCGTAGGCGGCGCCGATCGCCGAGACCGTGTCCGCGACTGGGCGGCGGCTGAAGGTCGGGAAGAAATCCCTGGTCAGCAGCATCAGGCAAATGTTGTCGTCGACCACGATGCAGGCCGCGTTGCCATCGGTGAAGTCCTGATTCACCTTCCAGCCGAGCGTCTCGTAGAAGTTCTTCGACCGGTCCAGATCGGCGACGGGGAGGTTGATGAAGATCATCTTGTTGCTCATGTTCGGCGTCCTTTGCTCGGCCAAGTGCGTGGTCCGGTTTGTCAGTTCACAGATAGAGACGAACCGTCGTCGCATAACTCATCGCCACCCCGGCGATGATCTTGATGTCGCAGGTCGAAGACTTATGGGGCTGTGATGTGTCAGTGGGCTGTGGCAGTGTGATTTTTCATGACCGACTCGTCCGGCAAAACCGCCGGTCTCTCCCCTGATGTGCTCTCCTCCTTCGAGGGGCACCGGCGGGAGCTGTGCGCTTACGCCTACCGAATGCTCGGATCTTCCTTCGAGGCCGAAGACGCGGTGCAGGAGACCTTCACCCGCGCCTGGAAGGCCTACGACTCGTTCGAAGGGCGGGCCAGCCTACGGTCGTGGCTATACCGGATCACGACCAATGTCTGCCTGGACATGATCGACGGCCCGCAACGCCGCGCCCGGCCGATGGATCTGGCCGGACCTTCGCGCCCGGATTCACCGCTGCCGATGCCGCAGCCCGACTATGTCTGGATCGAGCCGATCCCCAATGCCCTTGCGTTCGGGGCGGATCCGGCCGAACACGCCAGCACCAAGGACACGCTACGCCTGGCATTCGTGGCCGCCTGCCAACATCTGCCCGCCACCCAGCGCGCCATCCTGATCATGCGTGAGGTGCTGCGTTTCTCGGCGAGCGAGACCGCTGAAGCGCTCACCATGTCCCCCGCCTCGGTGAACAGCGCATTGCAGCGGGCCAGGTCCACCATGTCGAAAGTCCAGCCCACGGTCACCGACCGCTACGACGAGACCGACGAGAACCAGCGCAAGCTGGTCGACGATTTCGTCAAGGCGTTCGAGGCATACGACATGGATACCTTGACCACCCTGCTGAAAGCGGATGTGGCACTGTCCATGCCGCCACTCGAACTGTGGATTTCCGGCCCGGAGAACGTCACCTCGTTCATGCTCGGTACCGGCAGTACCTGTCGCGATTCCCGCCTGGTCCCCTTGGCGGGCGCCAACGGCCTGCCCGCGTTCGGCCACTACAAGCCAAGCGATGTGCCGGGCGTGTGGGTGCCATGGTCGATCACGGTGCTGGAGTTGGCGAACGAGGCCATCTCCGGACTCAACTTCTTCCTCGATACCAACAAGCTTTTCCCGCTGTTCGGACTGCCCACCGAACTGCGTGAACCCGTCTAGTCGGCACCGAACAACACCTACCGATACAAACCAGCGCCGTCGTCGGCGGGAATTCCGGGACGACGGCGCTGATCCGCCGACACTGTCAGGACGTAGCCAAATAGCTGTCTTTGAGCTTGCGCTTGTAGAGCTTCCCGTTCGGGTCGCGTGGCAGCTCGTCGAGGTAGTCGACCGACCGCGGCATCTTGTATTTCGCCAATTGTGTTGCGGCGAAGGCGAGTAGCTCGGCGGTGAGTTCCTCGCTGCCTTCGAACCCGTCCGCGGGCTGCACGACCGCCTTCACCTCCTGTCCCCAATCCGCGTGCGGCAGACCGAATACCGCCACGTCGGCGACCTTCGGATGGGTAATCAGCACGCTCTCGATTTCGGCCGGGTAGATGTTCACGCCACCGGACAGAATCAGGTCCGAGCGGCGGTCGTGCAGATAGAGGTACCCGTCCTCATCGAGGTGCCCGATATCACCGACCGTGAACAGGTCACCGACCCTGGCGTCTTCGGTCTTCTCCTTGTCGTGGTGGTACTCGAAACTCGAAGCGCCCATTCGCATATAGACCAGCCCGGGCTCACCGGCGGGCAGCTCGCTGCCGTCCTCCTCGCTGAGCACTTTGATCACCGACCACGGCCATGCCTTACCGACCGAGCCTGGCTTGCGCAGCCAGTCGGTTCCATTGATCACGGTGCCGCCGCCCTCGGTAGCCGCGTAGTACTCGGTGACCGTCGGGCCCCACCACTCCAGCATCTGCCGTTTGGTCTCCTGCGGACACGGCGCGGCGCCGTGCACCATGCTGCGCAGCGAGGACACGTCGTATTTGGCGCGCACCTGCTCGGGCAGGGCGAGCAGCCGATGGAATTGGGTCGGCACCATATGACTTTGGGTCACCCGATGCTTTTCGATGAGCCGCAGCATGTCTTCGGCGTCCCAGCGATCCATCAGAACAGCCTTGTGCCCCAACTGAATCGAGATGGTCGCCCAGTTCAGCACCGCCGTGTGATACAGCGGCGAGCCGCAGATGTGCACATGGTTGTCATAGGGCGCCAGCTCGAACAATCCGAAGAAGGCGGTCGAGTGCGGCGGAACGACATCCGGATCGGCGCCGGTGAGCGGGCGGCGAACCCCCTTGGGGCGCCCGGTGGTTCCGGAGGTGTAGAGCATCGGCGCACCGGTGGTGCGGTTATCGGGCCTTCCGGTGTCGGCGGCGCTGAGCCAGGCCACCGATTTGAAGCCCTCGATCTCGCCCACCGAGAAACGTGCCACGGCAGGCAGTTCGGCCTCGTCCGCGGCGATGGTCGCGGCGGCTGCGAAGCGATCACTTGCGATGAACGCCTTCGCTTCACTGTCGGTCAGGATGTAGGCGACTTCGGGGCCGGTCAGGTGCCAGTTCACCGCGACGATGTACAGACCGGCCTGGTAGGCAGCGAAGTACGCGGCGACCGCCTCGACGCAGTTATGCACCATGCTGACCAGCACGTCGCCGGGCTGTAGGCCCAGCGCTCGCAGCCCGGTGCCGTATCGATTGGATAGCGTGGCCAATTCGCGATAGGTCACCTCCCGGCCCGATGGGTCGACAAGAGCGATCCGATCGGGTTCGGCGTTCGCGATGTTCCACAGACCGAGAATTTCTACTGACTCCTGCGTCGTCACGTCTTTGAATCTAGAACGTGTTCTACATATCGACAAGGGGTGCGAGCCGATGCAGTTGCTCGGGATCGCGCACCGACACCAACATCATGGTCACCCCGGCCGCGTCCCACACCCGCAATTGCTTGCGAACATGCTCCTCATTACCAATGATGGCGGTATCCAAAATCATCTCGTCCGGCACCACAGCGGCGGCCTCGGCCTTCTTACCCGCCATGAACAGCCTGCCGATCTCGTCGACCTCGCGCTGGTAACCCATCCGCCGGTACACCTGCGCGTGAAAATTCAATTCCGGCGCACCCATGCCGCCGATGTAGAGCGACGTGATCCAGCGCATCCGCTCGATCTCGCTCGCGGGATCGTCGGTGAGCACCACCTGACAGCTCGCGGCAATCTCGAAATCCTCGCGCGAGCGCCGCGCACCGGCCCTGGCGAAGCCCTCGTCGAGCCAGTCGTTGTACATGTTCGCCAGCCGTGGCGCGTAGTAGATCGCGAGCCAGCCGTCGGCGATCTCGGCGGTCAGCGCGACATTCTTCGGCCCTTCCGCGCCCAGCCAGATCGGCAAATCCGCACGTAGTGGATGCACGATCGGCTTGAGCGGCTTGCCGAGTCCGGTCGACCCCGGCCCGTCGTAGGGCAGCCGATAGTGCGGCCCCTCGCTGGTAACGGGCCCTTGCCGCTCGAGCACTCGGCGAATGATGCCGACGTACTCCCTGGTGCGCTGCAACGGCTTGGCGAACGGCTGCCCGTACCAGCCCTCCACCACCTGCGGCCCGGACACACCTAGCCCGAGAATCATCCGGCCACCGCTGAGATGGTCCAGCGTCAGCGCGTGCATCGCGGTCGCCGACGGCGTGCGCGCCGACAACTGCACCACCGAGGTCCCCAGCCGGACGCGTTCGGTCCGCGAACCCCACCAGGCCAGTGGGCCGAAGGCATCCGAACCCCAGGATTCGGCCGCGAACACCGCGTCGAAACCGGCCTCTTCGGCGGCGAGAACCAACTCGCCCGCATTTTCCGGCGGCGCCGCGCCCCAGTACCCGAGTTGCAAACCGAACTTCATGATCGACCCCTTCCCGGCAACTGCTTGCCAGCAGAATAAGAACCTGTTCTACTCGATATTGTCGCTGATGAAAATACTGCGCCGCTGAGCGACTCCATGGGGAGTGGCGGTCGGGCGGCGGGTGGGAATACTGCATCCGGCACAATCGCGGATTAGAGAGGGTCGGAATTGAACACAACGTCGCATAGCGACTCGATGACCGACGGTGACCCGGCGACGGGTAGCCACACCGTGCCCGATGTACTCAGCGCGCCCCTTCGGGTGCGATTCGACTACACCCGATCCGTCGGACCGACGATCGGAACCTTCCTGACCGCCCTACGCGGCCGCAAAGTCGTCGGTGTGCGCGGCTCGGACGGGCGGGTGCTGGTGCCGCCGCCGGAATTCGATCCGATCACCTCCGCACCGCTGACCGATTTCGTCGATGTCGCCGACACCGGCACCGTCGAATCGTGGACCTGGGTCCATGATCCACTGCCCGGCCAGCCGTTCGACCGCCCCTTCGCCTGGGCGCTGATCCGGCTCGACGGCGCCGATACCACGCTGCTGCACGCAGTCGATGTCGCCTCGCCTGAGAAGATTCGGACCGGCATGCGAGTGGCCGTGCGCTGGGGCGCCGCGACCGAAGGCAGCATCAAGGACATCGCCTGCTTCGAGCCGGGCGAAAGCTCCACCGCGACACCACAATTCGATGCTGCCGCCGATCCTGTCACGGTGATCACCACCCCGGTCGACCTAAGCTACAAGCACACCGCTTCCCCGCAGGAGAGCGTCTATCTGCGTGGACTCGCCGAGGGCAAACTGCTCGGCGGGCGCACCGACGCCGCGGGCAAGGTGTACTTCCCCCCGCGTGGCGCCAACCCGACCGACGGCAGGCCGACCGACGAGGTCGTCGAACTGCCCGACCGTGGCACCGTCACCACGTACTGCATCGTCAACGTGCCCTACCTCGGGCAGCGCATCAAGCCGCCGTATGTCGCGGCCTACGTCCTGCTGGACGGTGCCGATATTCCGGTGCTGCACCTCGTCCTCGGTTGCGACGCAAGTGAAGTGCGGATGGGCATGCGGGTGGAGGCGGTGTGGAAACCGCGCGAGGAGTGGGGCTACGGGCTGGAGAACGTGGACCACTTCCGTCCCTCCGGCGAACCGGACGCCGAGTACGACACCTACAAGCATCACCTCTAGAGAGGCCCACGTGACCGACAATTCCACCGATATCGCGGTCGTGGGTTTCGCCCACGCACCGCATGTGCCGGAAACCTTCGGCACTACCAATGGTGTCGAGATGCTGGTGCCAATTTTCCAGCGGCTCTACGCCCAGCTCGGCATCACCAAGTCCGATATCGACTTCTGGTGCTCCGGATCCTCGGATTACCTTGCCGGCCGGGCCTTTTCATTCATCTCCGCCATCGATGCCATCGGCGCGGTACCGCCGATCAATGAATCCCATGTGGAGATGGACGCCGCGTGGGCGCTTTACGAGGCATTCGTGAAGCTACGTTCGGGTCAGGCGACGACCGCACTGGTGTACGGCTTCGGCAAGTCCTCGGCCGGCACGCTGCGTCAGATCCTCACTATGCAGCTCGACCCCTATTTGGTCGCTCCGCTGTGGCCGGACTCGCTCTCGATCGCCGGCCTGCAGGCGCGGGCCGGGCTCGATGCGGGACGCTGGACCGAACGCGATATGGCGGCGGTGGCCGCGGGTGAGGATGGCGACATCGAAAGCCTGCTCGGCACACCGTATGTCGCCGATCCGTTGCGCGCGCACGACTGCGCTCCGATCACCGACGGGGCGGCGGCCATCGTGCTCGCGGTCGGCGACCGTGCTCGCGAACTCTGCGAGCGTCCCGCGTGGATCACGGGCATGGCCCATCGCGTGGACACTCCCCAGCTGGGTGCCCGCGATCTCACCGTCTCACCGTCGACTTCGGCGGCGGCGCAGGCGGTTACCGGCGGCGACACCAGCGGCATCGATATTGCCGAATTGCACGCCCCGTTCAGCCATCAACAGCTCATCCTCGCCGAGGCGATCGGGCTGAAGTCCGCCACTTTGGTGAACCAATCGGGCGGCGCGTTGGCGGCCAACCCGATGTTCGCCGCCGGCCTGGAACGAATCGGCTTCGCGGCCGAGGCCATCATGGCGGGCACTGCCAATAGAGCACTCGCCCATGCCACCAGCGGCCCCGTGCTGCAGCAGAACCTTGTGACCGTTTTGGAGGCACAGTCGTGAGTTTTCCTGCCGCGGTGCTCGGCACCGGACAAACCCATCACGTGACGAAACGGACCGACGTGTCCATGGCGGGCATGTGCCGTGAGGCAATCGATCGCGCGCTCGAGGATTCGGGTCTCACCATCGCCGATATCGACGCCGTCGTCGTCGGCAAGGCACCAGACCTGTTCGAGGGCGTCATGATGCCCGAGCTGTATCTCGCGGATGCGTTGGGCGCCACCGGAAAACCGCTGCTGCGGGTCCATACCGCCGGATCGGTCGGCGGCTCGACCGGCATCGTCGCAACCAATCTGGTGCAGGCGGGTGTGCACAAGCGGGTGCTGGCGATCGCGTGGGAGAAGCAGTCGGAATCGAACGCCATGTGGGCGTTGTCGATTCCGGTGCCGTTCACCATGCCGGTCGGCGCGGGTGCGGGCGGCTATTTCGCACCGCATGTCCGTTCCTACATCCGCCGATCCAACGCGCCGAGTCATATCGGCGCGATGGTCGCGGTGAAGGACCGCCGCAACGGCGCCAAGAATCCGCTCGCACACCTGCACCAACCCGACATCACACTGGAGAAGGTGCTCGGATCCCAAATGCTTTGGGATCCCATTCGATTCGACGAAACATGCCCTTCCTCGGATGGCGCGTGCGCGGTTGTGATCGGCGACGAAGAAACGGCCACGGCGGCCGAGGCAGCGGGTAAGAAGGTCGCCTGGGTGCACGGCACCGCGATGCGTACCGAGCCCACCACCTTCGCCGGGCGCGACCAGGTCAACCCCCAGGCCGGCCAGGACGCGGCCGCCGCATTGTGGAAGGCCGCGGGTATCACCGACCCGCTCGCCGAGATCGATGTCGCCGAAATCTATGTGCCATTCTCCTGGTTCGAGCCGATGTGGCTGGAGAACCTCGGTTTCGTCGCGCCGGGTGACGGCTGGAAGCTCACCGACAAGGGCGAAACGGAGATCGGCGGCGCCCTCCCGATCAACCCATCCGGCGGCGTGCTCTCCTCGAATCCGATCGGCGCCTCCGGGCTCATTCGGTTCGCCGAAGCGGCCAAGCAGGTCATGGGCCGGGCGGGCGCCTATCAGGTCGAGAATGCCAAGAAGGCGCTCGGTCACGCGTATGGCGGTGGGTCACAGTACTTCTCGATGTGGGTGGTCGGGTCGGAGCGTCGATGAATACGAAGCCGATGAAGTTCACCCTCGGGGTTGCGCTGAGCCCGCTCGAGCAGCTGCCCGAGTTGGCCAAGACCGCGGAGGAATGCGGGTTCACCTCGATCGCATTGCCCGACTCACTGTTCTACATGAAATCAGCGGCGGCGAAATACCCTTACACCGCCGATGGCAGCCGTTTCTGGGGGCCGGAAACCCCCTGGGTCGATCCACTCATCGGCGCGACCGCGATGGCGGCGGTGACCAGCCGGATCCACTTCTACACCAACGTGCTGAAGCTGGGTTCGCGCAATCCACTGCTGCTGGCCAGGCAGGTCGGCTCAGTCGCCAACCTGTCCGGCAACCGGTTCGGTTTCGGGGTCGGAATCGGTTGGGCACCAGAGGAATTCGAGTGGTGCGGGGTGCCCTACGCGCGACGGGGCGCCCGCGTCGACGAGATGATCGAGGTCATCAAACTGGTCCTCAGTGGCGGAATGGTCGAATTCCATGGCGAATTCTTCGATTTCGACCCGCTACAGGTCAGCCCCGCCCCCAGCCGACCGGTGCCGTTCTACATCGGTGGGCACACCGAGCCCGCGCTGCGGCGCGCGGCGCGGGTCGGCGACGGCTGGACTTCGGCCATGATGACCTACGAAGAACTGTGCCGCACCATCGGCAAGCTGGATGCGTTGCGTGCCGAATTCGGCCGTGCGACAGACCCATTCGAGATCCAGGCGGTGTGCGTCGACCGGTTCGGTCGCTCCGGATACCAGGATCTGGCCGACGCCGGGGTCACCGACACCATCGTCGTCCCATTCCTGGCCGACGGCATCGGCTTCGACGGCGACCTCGCCGCCAAACAGGAATCGCTACGCCGCTTCGCCGCGGCCTATATCGAGCAGCCGATCGTCGCACGGGAGCACCGATGAGCACAGGCGAACATCCAGCCAGGACAGCCGGACTCGCGTCCCAGGCCGCCGTACGCGCCAGGGACAAACAAGCCTGGGTAGCATTGTTCGCGGCAGACGGCATTGTCGAAGATCCCATCGGCCCCTCGGGTTTCGACCCCGAGGGCAAGGGACATCGCGGCGGCGACGCCATTGCCGCATTCTGGGACAAGGCGATCGCGCAGACCGATTCGATCGAGTTCCTGTTCAACGACTCGTTCGCCTGCGGCAACGAGGTTGCCTTTACCGGGACCATCCGCAGTAAGCTGGGCGGCCACCAGATCGACGCTGACGGCGTATTCACCTACAGGGTCGACGATTCGGGGAAAATCGCTGCCCTACGCGCATTTTGGGAGGTCGACCGCGCTATGGCCACCGCCAAACGCAGCGACTGACCATCAGCTCGCGTATCATCCCTCGGTACGCGAAAATGGCCCTCGAACCGGTTGTGGACTACCGGATCGAGGGCCATTTTTCGCGTATCGGTCTTCAGGTGACTCAGTGCGCCACCGGGCAACCCGAGGTCTTGTAGTCGACCGGGAATTCCTTGATGCCGTTGAGCCAACCGGAACGCAGCCGCTTCGGAACGCCGATCTTGGTGATATCGGGCAGATGATCGGCGATCGCATTGAAGATCAGTTCGACCTCCAGCCGCGCCAGATTCGCGCCGACACAGAAGTGCGCACCGGTGCCGCCGAATGACAAATGCTGGTTATCGGCGCGCATGATGTCGAACTTCTCCGGGTCCTCGAAGACGTCCTCATCGAAGTTCGCCGACCGGTACAGCATCACCAGCCGCTGCCCCTTCTTGATCTGCACGCCGCCCAGTTCGGTGTCCTCCAGCGCGGTGCGCTGGAAGGAGGTGACCGGGGTGGCCCAGCGGATGATCTCGTCGACCGCGGTGGCCGGGCGCTCCTTCTTGAACAGCTCCCATTGATCGGGGTGGTCCAGGAAGGCCATCATGCCGTGGGTAATCGCGTTGCGAGTGGTTTCGTTGCCCGCGACGGCGAGCAGGATCACGAAGAAGCCGAACTCTTCAGGTGTCAGCTGATCGCCGTCGACATCCGCCTCGACCAGAGTGGTGACGATGTCGTCGGCCGGGCATTCCTTGCGCGCCGCGGCCATCTGGTAGGCGTACCCGAGGATCTCGGCTGAGGAAGCCACCGGGTCGACGTCGATATCCGGATCGTCGTATCCGGTCATCTCGTTGGACCAGGCGAAGACCTTCATCCGGTCCTCCTGGGGAACGCCGATCAGCTCGGCGATCGCCTGCAGCGGCAGTTCGCATGCGACCTGGGTGACGAAGTCGCCCGACCCGGACTCGGCGGCGGCTTCCACGATCTCGCGGGCGCGATTGGACAATTCGGCCCGCAAGCCGTTGATGGCGCGCGGAGTGAAGCCACGGGAAATGATCTTGCGCAGCTTGGTGTGCTCAGGTGCGTCCATGTTCAGTAGCACCAGCCGCTGCAATTCGATCTGCTCACGCTGGATGTCGTCATTGAAGCGCGGGATCGCGGTGTTCTCGAAGGTCGAGAACACATCGCTACGCCGGGAGATCTCCTTGACATCCGCGTGCTTGCTGATGACCCAGAAGCCATCGTCGTGAAAACCACCGACCTCTGTTGGCTGTGGATTCCACCAAATCGGCGCGCTGTGTCGAAGTTCGGCGTACTCCTCGACGGGAATCCGCTCTGCGTAGACGTCCGGGTCCGTGACATCGAACCCTTCCGGCAGATTCGGTGTCGTTTCGAGCGACCTGCGAGCAGTCGCTAGTGGCTGGGCATTCCGAGGGGCTACCACCAAATGCCTCCTTCGATAAACTGCAACACGTTCTACAATCATTGAAGCACAGGCGGGATAATGAGGAAAGAACCAGGACAGATCCCCCTGTGCCTATCGTGGATACACGTTGCAGTTTTCTGTCCCCTAACGAAAGGTTGGACATGGGCACACCCGTCATCGTAGAGGCCGCTCGCACCCCGATCGGCAAGCGCGGGGGCTGGCTATCGGGCCTGCATGCCGCAGAGCTACTCGGCCTTACCCAGCGCGGCCTGCTCGAAAAGGCACACCTGGACCCCGCCCTCGTTGAGCAGGTCATCGGCGGCTGCGTCACCCAGGCCGGCGAGCAGTCCAACAACATCACCCGCGTCGCGTGGCTGCATGCCGGGCTGCCGTGGCAGTCCGGCGCGACCACCATCGACGCCCAATGCGGCTCCGCCCAGCAGGCCAATCATCTGATCGCCGGGCTCATCGCGACCGACGCCATCGATATCGGCATGGCCTGCGGCGTGGAGGCCATGAGCCGAGTTCCGTTGGGTGCCAACGTCGGAACGAATGCCGGGCCGCGCAGGCCCGCCTCCTGGAGCATCGATCTACCCAATCAGTTCGAGGCGGCCGAGCGAATTGCCAAGCGGCGCGGCATTACTCGTGCCGACGTGGACGCATTCGGCGTGCGCTCACAGCAGCGGGCCGCGCAGGCGTGGGCCGAGGGACGTTTCGATCGCGAAGTGCTTTCGGTGACCGCACCCGCCGTGGACAAGGAGGGCAACCTCACCGGCGAGAAGCTCGAGGTCACCAAGGATCAGGGCCTGCGAGAGACCAACCTGGATAGCCTCGCCAAGCTGAAGCCGGTACTGGAGGGCGGGATCCACACCGCGGGAACCTCGTCGCAGATTTCCGACGGCGCGGCCGCGGTGCTACTGATGGACGAAAAGGCCGCGCAGCGAGCGGGATTGCGCCCGCGCGCCCGAATTGTCACGCAGGCACTTGTCGGCGCCGAGCCCGAGTTCCATCTCGACGGACCCGTGCAGGCATGCAGCCGCCTACTGGAACGCTCGGGTATGAATATCGGCGACATCGATCTATTCGAGATCAATGAGGCTTTCGCATCCGTCGCACTCTCATGGGCTTCTGTACACAATCCAGACGTAGACCGGGTAAATGTCAATGGCGGTGCGATCGCACTCGGACACCCGGTGGGTTCCACTGGATCTCGGCTCATCACAACGGCTTTGCATGAACTCGAGCGAACTGACGGAAGCACCGCAATGGTGCTCATGTGTGCCGGTGGCGCACTCGCGACAGGAACTATCATTGAACGCCTCTAGCAGCGTCGACCAATTCCCCATGGTTGGTTGAACATTCATCTCAGGACTGGGAAAACGTGTCGTACACCACATGAAGATCTGCACGGGCAACTAGATGAGACGTCAGCTATCTTTCGGCTACCATGGAGAAGTCGAGGAAGATCGCTGCGACGGGCCAGAACCGGGTTACAGCCCCCCTTCGCAAGAGGCGTTGGGGTGACCCGCAAACGCAACGGTCGCAGTCACTTCCCCGGAGCGGCACCTAGAAGCTTCAAGGAAATCCTGAATCAGGCGTAGGTTTTCAGTTACTGAGCCGCTAATATCAATGATACGTATCCGAGATAACGACTGTTAGTACAGCGAAGGGAATTGGGCGGCTCACAATGGCTGATTTCGCGGCGCGGCTGAACAAGCTGTTCGAAACCGTGCATCCCCCGGGGCGCAAGCCGCACACCAACGCGGAGGTTGCGGCGGCGCTGACGGCCTCCGGGCATCCGATCTCCAAACCGTACCTCTCCCAGTTGCGGTCGGGGCAGCGGACCAATCCGTCGGACGAAACGGTGGCTGCACTGGCCAAGTTCTTCAAGGTCAAGCCGGACTACTTCTTCAACGACATCTACGCCGCAAAGATCGATCACGATCTCGAGTTACTCGCCCAGCTTCAGGGCTATGGACTCAGGCGGCTGTCGAGTAGGGCTTTCGATCTGTCCGAAGAATCCCAGAACCTCCTCACGTCCATGGCGGAGAAATTGCGGGCAAGCGAAGGCTTACCTGAAGTTCCTCCGGACGGCACCGAATAGGTTCTCCTGCAACGCAATACGGTGCGGCCCTCGGGCCGCACCGTATTGCGTTGCGGGTCTTCGCTTAACAGTCGAACGGACACTGAGCGGGTACACCCGCTCAATTACGTACGGGCACTGCAGTAGTCGCATCGAAGGCGCGGGCGATGGTCTGAACCCACCCGCGCGGGCTGATTCCCGCCGGTGGAGCGATCCACCGCGCATCGATCACTATGTCGCCCAAAGGGTTACGTGCCCACTCCGCGACTCGATCGGCACGTTCGAACGGGGACGCCGGGGGTGCTCCGGCGGCAATCAATTCGACGCCACCGCCGGACTGCAGATACAGCGCGTCCATGATCTGCGCGACCTGATCGGATGCCTTGAGCTGCGTGGAGGAACTGGTCTGCTCGTGTGCGACCACCTCGGGGAAGCGGCCGATCATGGTGCGGTGCAGCGGCCGGATCTGGCGCAGCAGCAGATGCGCCTTCACCCAAAGCTCGACCACGATCCACACCGCGCCGAACGCGATCAGCAGGCTGGCGATCTCCCACGCCGGCCACGCCCACGCCGGTTGACCCGCCGCCGTGCGCGGCGCGTCGATGAATGCCCGGCGGATCTCCAGAATCGCAAGCACCGCAACAAAAGCCGTACCCGCGGTGTAGATCGCGATGCCGCGACCCAGGGTCGTCCAGTCAAGATTGCGCAGCCCGGTAATGACAATGAAGACGCTGCCGAGCGTGACGATCAGCCAGCCGAAGGTGGTCGACCAGGCGAGGTTGATCGCGATCGCCACCAATCCGATGGTGTAGATAACCATCGCGACCTGGCGCAGGTTCTGGCGCGACACCACCGGCCAGGCGGCGGAGGCGACCACGGAGGTGGCCGTCACGAAAAGGATCCAGGCCGACACCAGTACGCCCTGCGACAGCAGGGCGTTGTGCAGCCCGCGCGGAAGTAAGTTGTCGATCGCCAATGCGATCTCGGGAACGGCGACAGTCGCGCCAAGTGCGACGGCTGCCACCGCGACAACGATGGCCACTCGGGCGGTCGTCGCGGGCTTCACAAGCACGCGGCCGACTCGCCCACCAGCAGCCATCCAGACCAGTATGGCCGTCAACCACAGGGTCATCCGAGAGCCTCATCGAATCGAAGGACCGAGACGCCTGCGCCCCGGCTGTTGAATACGCGCAGCCGGGTCATCAGCATGGCGGCGAAGGTCTCCGCCTCCCATTCGGCGAGTTCATCCGCGCCGTCATCCATGATCTGCTGATGTGCCCGCTGGCTGAGCATGTAGGCGATCAAATCGTCGCTGGCCTCCAGCGTCACCTCAGGCGCGGGCGCACCTTCGTGATCGAACACGATATGACCCAGCTCATGGGCGAGTGTGTGATCGCGGCTGGGCAGTGCGTTGGCCAGCACGATCACGTCGCGATCGGGATAGAACCTGCGCTGCCCACAAACGCCAGGCCCCAAATCGGCGCTGGCGATCTCGATCTGCCGGTCGCGTTCGGAGGCGATCGATGCGACGACCTCGTCAAGGGTGGTCGCGTCGGAATCCGCGGCGACCGCGCATACGGCATCGACCGCTGCGGCCACCCGGCGGTAGGACCGGGAACTACTCTGCGTCCTGCTCTCACTCATTTCTGTCCCCTATGCCCGCGGTCCGAAAAACTGGGCGCGTGCCGCGTCGACGCGAGCCTGCGCGGCCGACGCACTCTGGAAACTTACTGCGCCAGAACCGGTTCCGAGCAGTGCCATAGCGACGAGGCCACCGACTACCGACAACAATTTCGGTTCGGGCAGTCCGTCGTTCGCGCTCGTCGGCCGGATGTCCGGGTTCGGCTTGGCAGCGGTCGGAGCGGCCGGCGCGGCCGACGCAGGCGGCGGCGGAGTCGGCGCGTCGGCCGGAACCGCTCCGGGTGCGGGCGGCGCGAGCACCGGAATCGGGGCAATCTGCGGCGCCTCCGGTGCGGACGGAATCACCATCGGGACGGGCGGCACGGCCGGGGCGGGTGGAGTGGGAAGCGGAATCAACAGCAGTAGCAACGGGCTCGCCGAACCAACGGCCGCCGAACCCACTGCGGCGGAACCGACTGCGGCAGAACCGGTCGCGGCCGAACCGACACCGGCCGAACCGACACCCGCCGAACCCACTGCGGCAGAACCGGTTCCGACGGCGGCCGAACCGGTCGTGCCGACTGCGGAACCCGTACCCGCCAGCGCCGAGCCCGTACCGACTGCAGCGGAACCGACTGCGGCGGAACCGGTTTCAACAGCAGCGGAACCGGTGCCGAGCGCCGCCGAACCGGTACCGGCCGCAGCCGAACCGACAGCCGCCGAGCCGGTACCGAGTACGCCACCGAGTCCGGCCGAACCCGATCCGAGCAGCGCGCCGAGAATTCCCGTGGTGGCTGCCGAGCCAGCCGCCGCCGAGCCAGCCCCAGCCGAGCCAGCCGCCGCCGAGCCAGCCCCAGCCGAGCCAGCCGCCGCCGAGCCAGCCCCAGCCGAGCCAGCCGCGGCGGAACCAGGCACCAGCGCGACATCGGACGCGGCGTCGGACGGTTCAATCGGCAAGTCGACAGGAACCTGCTGGCCGGGAATATTCAGCGGCTGCCACGGCGAGTTCCCGGAGCCGTCGTCGCGGCCGGACCCGCCGGATGAGCCCGGCGAATCGGGCTGAGCCTGGGCTGCGACGCCCCCGAACAGCGCAAAGCCGGCAACAGCCACAGCAACTGCGACTGCACGTGTCGTGCGACCAACGGCCATGCGCCAGCCATCCCCTCATCCGATACAGCGCAGAACTCTTGCCCGGCGTTAACACAGGCCGGGGACTTTGATAACGATTGCCCATAGTAAACCCCAGCCAAACTCCGCATAGAGGTCGACCCGCACGCCGCAGCTAACCTCGTGCGACAAGTCCGCAAACCCGTCGGCGCGACTGGCGCCGAACCGACTGGTTCACACTGGATTCGGCGACAACACCTCGGCGATCATGTCAGCGATGGCGGGCCATATGTTTGGTTTGATGCCAGTGTCGGCGTGGACGGTAGGGGTAGGGAGTCAGGTCTACAACGGCATTGGGTTCTGGGTTTTGGGTTTTGGCTGCTGACGGGGCGTGTCCGTGGGCACTATGGCTGCGAGCTCTAGTGGTTGATCTCGTTCGGAATCTGGTGTTGTGGTGAGTGGGTGGGGGGCGTGCGGGACTTGGGGTTTGGGTAGTCCAGTGAGGTTTGCTGTGTTTATTGGCCGCTGGCGCGGCGTGTTCGCGGCCCCCTTTGGCTCACGTCCGAGGGGCAAATACTTGCTCCTTCGTCGCATCGTATTTGCCCCTCGGACGCGAGCCGGCCGCGAACTCTAGTGCTCGATCTCGCTACGCTCGAAAACTGGTGTCGCGCCTAGTGGGTGCGCATGTGGGCCCGGGCGGCACCGCCCACTTCTGCACACAGATAGACGCTGCGCTTCGGCAGCCGAGGGCCCGCACTCGCTACGCTCGAAAACTGTTGTCGCACCGCGTAAGCACGCAAGCGGACTCATGCGGCACCGCCCACATCTGCACACAGATTGGCGCTGGTGTCGTGGCGAGTGGGGGCGGCGGTATTGGGCGCGCGGCACCCGGAGGGTGGCGATTCGATCAGGCGCCGTATACGGGCTCTGGTGGTGTTGCTTTGGCGATCAGGTCGGCTACTACGGGGCCTAGTTCGGCTGGGTTCCAGCGGGCGCCGCGGTCGACGGCGGTGCCGTGTCGCCAGCCTTCGGCGAGGGCGACCTTGCCGCCCTCGACCTCGAACATCCGGCCGGTGACTCCGGCCGACTGCGCGCTGCCGAGCCACACGACCAGTGGGGAGACGTTTTCCGGCGCCATCGCGTCGAAGCCGTCCTGCGGTGCGGCCATGGTGTCGGCGAAGACGGTTTCGGTCATCCGGGTGCGGGCGGCGGGGGCAATGGCGTTGACGGTGATGCCGTAACGGGCGAACTCGGCGGATGCGGTCAGTGTGAGACCCGCGATACCCGCTTTGGCCGCGCCATAGTTGCCCTGGCCGACGCTGCCCTGCAGGCCCGCGCCGGAGCTGGTGTTGATGATGCGGGCATCCACGGTGCGACCGGCCTTGGACTCGCCGCGCCAATATTCGGCCGCGTGCCGCATGGTCGCGAAGTGGCCCTTGAGGTGCACGCGGATCACCGCGTCCCATTCGTCCTCACCGAGATTGACCAACATCCGGTCGCGCACGAAGCCCGCGTTGTTGACGAGTACGTCGAGACGGCCGAAGGTATCGACGGCCTGCTGGATCAGGCTGCGCGCACCTTCCCAGTCGGCGATGTCGTCACCGTTGGCCACGGCCTCACCACCGAGCGCGGTGATCTCCGCGACCACCTGCTGAGCGGGCGTCTCAATGGTTTCCGCGCCGTCGAGCGCCGAACCGAGATCGTTGACCACTACACGGGCGCCCGCTGCGGCGAAGGCAAGCGCGTGCGCACGGCCGATGCCACGGCCCGCGCCGGTGACGATGACGGTGCGCCCGGCGCAGATCTGCTCGGTGTCCATACCTGTTGTCCTCTTCGTTCTCGGGTGGCTGGATATCGGTATTCAGGCGCCGGTATTCGTGCTGGACGCCGCCACGTTGGATGCGGCTGCGTTAGATGCGGCGAGGAACGCGGGTCGCTCCCCGCCGCCATGGACGAGCAGCGTCGCGCCGCTGACGTAGGAGGCAAGCGGTGAGGCGAGGAAGACAGCGCAGCGGCCGATGTCCTCGGGCCGGGCCATCCGCCCGAGTGGAATCGTCTCCCCCACCGCGTCGACGCCGTCTTGATCCCCGTAGTGCAGTTGGCTCTGTTCGGTCTCGACGGGTCCGACAACGAGCGAGTTGATCCGAACCCTTGGCGCCCATTCGACCGCGAGGCTGGCGGTGAGACTATCGACGCCCGCCTTCGCGGCACCGTAGGCGGCGGTGCCCGGCGAGGGTCGGTGACCGCTGACGCTGGAGACCATCACAATCGAACCACCGCCGGACTGCTGTTGCATCACCGCATTCGCGGCCTGCGAAACCAGCAGCGGTGCAAGGAGATTCAACTCTACGATCTTCGTGTGGAAATTGCGGCTCGCGTCGGCGGCCAGGGCGAACGGCGCGCCCCCAGCATTGTTGATCAGGTGATCGAGGCGACCGTGCCGCTCGATGATGGATTCGACCATCCCCCGCACCGCCGCGGGATCGCGCACGTCGCAGGCCAGGTATTCGATTTCCCGCCCGTCGCCGCGCACCAGGTCGTCAGCCGGTCGTCGCGCGCAGGCCAGCACGGTCGCTCCCGCCTCGAGGAACGCCTTGCTCACCCCGGCGCCCACTCCGCGCACGCCTCCGGTGACCAGGACAACGCTGCCGGCGAGATCGATTTCGAGTGCCACCGTGCTAACCTACCAAGCAACTGCTTGCTTTGCCAATGCGCCCAGGTCAATAAGCACTCACGATGGGACATGCGATGGGGATCAACCGTCACTCCGAATCAACCGGGATCGCCGTGGTCACGGTCGACTACCCGCCGGTCAACGCCATACCGTCCGACGGGTGGTTCACCATCGCGGACGAACTCCGCGCGGCCGGGCGCGACCCGGAGACCAAGGTAGTGGTCCTGCGCGCGGAGAACCGCGGATTCAATGCGGGCGTCGACATCAAGGAGATGCAGCGGACGCCGGGACATCAGGCATTGATCGACGCGAATCACGGCTGCTTCGACGCGTTCGCGGCGGTCTACGACTGCCCCGTGCCGGTGATCGCGGCGGTGCAGGGTTTCTGCCTCGGCGGCGGAATCGGCCTGGTCGGCAATGCGGATGTGGTGATCGCCTCCGACGACGCCACCTTCGGCCTGCCCGAAGTCGACCGTGGCGCGCTCGGCGCCGCCACCCACCTGTCGCGACTGGTGCCCCAACATCTCATGCGCGCGCTGTTCTACACCGCGAGCACCATTACCGCGCAGCAGTTGCAGCACTTCGGCTCGGTATACCAGGTGGTACCGCGCGCCGAACTCGACGCCGCCGCAATGGAAGTCGCGAAGAACATCGCGACCAAGGACGGTCGGGTGATCCGCGCCGCGAAGCGAGCACTCAACGGCATCGATGTGCAGGACGTGCACCGCAGCTACCGCTACGAGCAGGGCTTCACGTTCGAGCTGAACCTCGCCGGTGTCGCGGACGAGATCAGGGCCAGGTTCGACGACGACCTCGCGGCCCGCAAGGCCGGCGAGTAGGAGGACAGAAAGCCATGCGAGACAAGCGAATGTCGCTCGACGAGGTCGTCGGCGAACTGCGCAGCGGAATGACAATCGGCATCGGCGGCTGGGGTTCACGGCGCAAGCCGATGGCATTGGTACGAGCCATCCTGCGCTCGGACATCACTGACCTGACCGTGGTGAGCTACGGCGGACCCGATCTCGGGCTGCTCTGCTCGGCGGGCAAGGTCCGCAAGGCGTATTACGGCTTCGTATCGCTGGATTCGCCGCCGTTCTATGATCCGTGGTTCTCCAAGGCGCGCACCTCGGGTGCGCTGGCGGCCAGGGAAATGGACGAGGGCATGCTCAAATGCGGCCTCGAGGCGGCGGCGGCGCGGCTACCGTTCCTGCCGATTCGCGCTGGGCTCGGCTCCGATGTCGTCAACTTCTGGGACGGCGAATTGCTTACCGTCGCCTCGCCATACGCGGATGCCGACGGTAGGACCGAGACACTGGTCGCGATGCCCGCGCTGAAACTCGATGCGGCGCTCGTGCACTTGAACCTCGGCGACAAGCACGGCAACGCGGCCTACACCGGCGTCGACCCGTATTTCGATGACCTCTACTGCTTGGCCGCGGAGCGCCGTTACCTCTCGGTGGAGCGGGTTGTCGATACCGAGGAGCTGGTGAAAACCGTTCCACTGCAATCACTGCTGCTCAACCGCATGATGGTCGACGGCGTAGTCGAGGCGCCGGGCGGCGCGCACTTCACCCTCGCCGGTGACAGCTACGGCCGTGACGAGAAGTTCCAGCGCCATTATGTGGAATCGGCGAAGACGCCAGAGTCTTGGCAACAGTTCGTCGACACATATCTGGCCGTTTCCGAGGACGAGTACCAGGCCGCCGTGCAGAGGTTCACCAAGGAGGTGTCGAAGTGACCAGCACCGAGACCATTACCCGCGCCGAGATCTGTGCCGCCGCGTGCGCCGAAATCTTCAGCGGCGCAGGCGAAATCATGGCCAGCCCGATGTCGCCGATGTCGATCATCGGGGCGCGCCTGGCCAAGCTCACCACCGAGCCGGACCTGTTGCTCTCCGACGGTGAGGCGCTTTTGTTCGCCGAAACCCCCCGGCTCGGCGGCAAGGCGCCGACCGAGGGCTGGATTCCGTTCCGCCGGGTATTCGATGTGGTGGCCTCGGGCCGCCGCCATGTGGTGATGGGCGCCAATCAGATCGACCGATTCGGCAATCAGAACCTGTCGGCATTCGGCGCGCTGCGACAGCCGACCAGGCAGATGTTCGGGGTGCGCGGCGCACCGGGCAATACGATCAATCATGCGACCAGCTACTGGGTTTCGCGGCATACGAAGCGGGTCTTCGTCGACAATGTCGACATCGTCTCCGGTGTCGGCTACGACAAGGTCGATCCCGCCAACCCGGCCTTCCGCTTCCACCACCTGCACCGGGTGGTCACCAACCTCGGCGTCTTCGATTTCGAGGGCCCCGGCCACACGATGCGGGCCCGCAGCCTGCACCCGGGGGTCTCCGCCGCCGAGGTCGCCGAGAACACCTCCTTCGAGATCGCCGACCTCGGCGCGGTGGACGAGACCGCGTTGCCCACCGCCGAGCAGCTGCGACTCATTCGGGAAGTGCTTGATCCCAAGAAGGTTCGCGAGTCCGAGGTACCGTCATGAGTTCGCTGCGGACGCCGCTGACCGAACTGGTCGGCATCGAGCATCCGATCGTACAGACCGGTATGGGTTGGGTGGCCGGTCCGAGCCTGGTCTCGGCCACCGCGGAGGCGGGCGGCCTCGGCATTCTCGCCTCGGCCACCATGACCTTCGCGGAGCTGGAGGCAGCCGTCGCGAAGACCAAGGCACAGACCAGCAAGCCGTTCGGCGTGAATATTCGCGCGGACGCCTCCGACGCCGGTGAACGCATCGACCTGCTGATCCGCGAGAAGGTCGCCGTCGCGTCGTTCGCGCTCGCTCCCAAACCGGACCTCATCGCCAAGCTGAAAGATGCCGGGGTCGTGGTGATTCCGTCGATCGGCGCGGCGAAGCACGCCGTGAAGGTCGCCAAATGGGGCGCGGACGCGGTGATCGTGCAGGGCGGCGAGGGCGGTGGTCACACCGGCCCGGTGGCGACCACGCTATTGCTGCCCTCGGTGCTGGACGCGGTCGACATCCCCGTCGTCGCGGCAGGTGGCTTCTTCGATGGTCGCGGCCTGGCCGCCGCACTGGCCTACGGTGCGGCGGGCATCGCGATGGGCACCCGCTTCCTGCTGACGCAGGAGAGCACAGTGCCGGATGCGGTCAAACAGGAGTACCTGGCCAGGCAGTTGCAGGACACCGTGGTCTCCCTCAAGGTCGACGGCATGCCACATCGCGTGCTCAATACCGAACTGGTTGCACGCCTGGAACATTCGGGCAGCTGGCGCGGTCTGGCCGCAGCAGTGTCGAATGCGGCGAAGTTCAAGGGCATGACCGGCATGAAGTGGTCGACCATGGTCCGCGATGGGCTCGCCATGCGAAAGGCCAAGGACCTCAGCTGGTCTCAGGTTGTGATGGCCGCCAATACCCCGATGCTGTTGCGCGCGGGGCTCGTCGAGGGCAATACCCACGCGGGCGTGCTTGCCGCGGGACAGGTCACCGGCATCATCGAGGATCTGCCGACCTGTCAAGAGCTGATCGACCGCATCATCGCCGATGCGATCGCGCGGATCGATACGATCGCCACACTGCGCGGAGATTCGAAAGCGCCTGCGGCACAGTCCTAGTACGCCGCGAGTCAACCGCGCGGCGCGGCGCCGTACACCACCAGCCAGATCGCGCGGCCGAGCGCGTCGGCCATGGCGTCGTCGGGGGCTCCGGAATCGGTGGCGAACGTGACGGTGATGGCACGTTCGACCATCGAGAGCGGCTCGGCCACCACCGTCACTGCGGACAGGTACATCTGCGCGATGCCGGTCGACAAGACCGTCCCGTTGCTGAGCGACGAAATCATCGACGCCGACCCACATTTGACTGGCATGGGCGAACTGGTCACCGACTGGATGACCGGCATCCAGTTCTTCCTCACCCAATCCACCCAGGGTGGTTGCGCGACGAGGACATCCACTCCTGGCATATCGATCCCGGAATCACCTGGTCCGGCGGCGAAATCCGCAATGAGACACAACTATTGGTCAACACGGTCGGTTCCTATGATCATCAGCCCGATGCCAGGTGCGCGATCCCCAACCTCTTCTTCGGCGGCGACCACGTGCGCAGCAATATCGACCTGACGACCACCGCAGACGATCCCGCTGCCCGCGCCGAGGTATTTCCCTTGGTCAGCCTGCCGGTCTTCGAGCCGGCCAAACGACTCGACGCGGACCGATATCGCGCCGGTATGCCGCACATCCTCGACGGGTGAGCCACTCATGACCAGCCGCCGACGGAACCAAAATGCCTCCCCTGGAATCGCTTCCGGGCAGCATCGGGTTCTCGTCGACGACTGATCACAGGAGCACATCGATAACGGGTACGATTCGGCGCACCCACCACCACATCGCCCCCGCGGCCGGCCCGATTATTCGAAAGAGGCGGATCAGAGCCGTTCGATGATGGTGGCGTTGGCCGTGCCGCCGCCCTCGCAGATGACGAGCAGTCCGTAGCGGCCGTTGACGCGCTCGAGTTCGTTGAGCAGAGTCGCGAAAAGCTTTGCGCCGGTGGCACCGAGCGGGTGGCCGAGGGCGATCGCGCCACCGTTGACGTTGACCTTCTCCGGGTCTGCGCCAGTCTCCTTCAGCCAGGCGAGTACCACCGAGGCGAATGCCTCGTTGATTTCCACGACATCCATATCGTCAATGGTCAGCCCGGACTTCTCCAGCGCCCACTTGGTCACCGGGATGGGGCCGGTCAGCATCATGATCGGATCGGCGGCGCGGGCACTCACGTGATGGATGCGGGCGCGCGGGCGCAATCGGTATTCCTCGACGGCCCATTCGGAGGCAAGCAGCGTAGCGCTGGCACCGTCGGAGATCTGACTGGCGACCGCCGCGGTGAGCGTGCCGCCCTCGGCGAGCACCGGCAGCGACGCCATCTTCTCGAGGGTGGTTTCGCGCGGGCACTGGTCGATCCAGAAGTCATCGACCGGCACGATCTCACGATCGAAACGGCCGTTCTTGATGGCATCGCGCGCCCGCTCGTGGCTGCGCAATGCCCAGCGCTCCATCTCTTCTCGGCTGATGTTCCACTTATCGGCGATCATTTGCGCGGCGTTGAACTGCGTAACCTCGCCGGTGCCGTAGCGGTGATCCCAACCGATCGCACCGACGAACGGCGAGTCGAATCCGTACGCCTTGCCCGCGAGCATGGCCGCGGAAATCGGGATGGCGCTCATGTTCTGGATACCGCCCGCGACGATCACCTCGGCAGTGCCGCTCATAATGGCCTGCGCGCCGAAATTGATGGCCTGCTGGCTCGACCCGCATTGACGGTCGACCGTCACGCCTGGAACTTCCTCCGGATAACCGGCGGTGAGCCATGCCGTGCGGCCGATATTGCCCGCCTGCGGGCCGACGTTGTCGACACAGCCGACGATCACGTCATCGACTACCGCCGGGTCGATGGTGGTGCGGTCCAGCAGACCGCGCATCGCGGCCGCGCCGAGATCAGCGGGGTGCACCGCGGCCAGTGCGCCATTGCGCTTGCCGACCGGGGTACGCACCGCGTCGATCACATAGGCATCGCGCAACGGGGTGTAAGGACGGCGGGAAGGTGCTGACATCTGGGAACTCCTACTTGGTTTGCGCAAGCGCGGCGGTGTGCTCAGGCACGGTGAGCCCGTCCAGCACGATGGTCAGGTATTGCTTGGCAAGAGTGTCGACAGTGATGTGGCCACCGGGCTGGTACCAGCGCACCGCGACCCAAACGGTGTCGCGTAGAAAGCGATACGCCAGCTCGACGTCGAGTTCCGCACGGAAGCTGCCCTCGCGCACACCGTTGGTCAGCACCTGATGCCAGAGCTCGCGGAACTCACGGTTGTAGTCGGCGATATAGGTGAACCGCTCCGACGAGCGCAGCCGCTTGGCCTCGGCCTGATAGATCGCCACCGCCGCATGCGAGCGGTCGAAGGACCCATAGGAGGCAATCACCAAGGCTTCCAAGGTATCTCGCGAACTCAGTCCCGAGGCGACGATCTCTCGATAGCGCCCGAACAGATCGTCGAGGAACCCGCGCAGGATCTCGTCGACCATCGACTCCTTGGAATCGAAGTGATGATAGAGACTCCCGGATAGGATCCCGGCCGCATCGGCAATATCGCGCACAGTCGTCGCGCGCAATCCCCGCTCGGCGAACAGTTCGGCCGCCAGCGCGAGCAGTTCATTGCGCCGTGCTGATTTCGAGACGTCTGGTGCGGTCACATCAGCCATAATACAACCAAGCATTTGCTTGGTCTATGCCCATCTGAACCGTCTTACTCCACTACCGCAACTCGAGCGCAGCGAGACCAGCACAAAGGTCCGCGCCCAACTCGCGTCAGCGGCAGATAAGCACACCAAATCAGACACCCCGCAGTACATATCTCAGCGGAGACGCGGTGGACAGGTCCGCAATCAGCCGATCACAGATGAGAACCGGCGAAATCCCCGCACGCGCCATCCTCGCGACCAGTGCCAATCGCCGCTCGCAGCTATCCCATTCGACGGTGACGTGGCCACGGCCCGGCCCGGCATCCACCGTCGCCATTACTCGTGGCGGCCCGAACTCGACCGGTTCTTCCTTCAGCGCGAGCACCATGCCGCGCTGCCATGCCGCATAGGTGTCCGTATCCGCACCGACCACCAGCTTGTCGGTGGCCGCGCACAGCCCCTGCGCGATCTCGTCGGCGAACGCGACTCGATCGAACCGGAACTTCCGGCATTTGCGTACGACCTCGAGTAGATCGGCGCGCACCTCACTCAACAGAGCCGCCTGCCGCGCTCGGTGCCGGTCCTGCTCGGACGACACCGCACGAGGTTGCCCGCGCAGGCCGATCCGGCAGGCTCGCTCGTTATCGCGGGCTATATCCGCGCGCAACGCGGCACGTGGATCGCGTGCGATCTCATTCTCGTCGACGGCGTATCGGTCCAGGATTTGCGCGGCCCTGGTCGCGGTCGCCCGCTCGGGTAGTTGCGTCAGCTCGGCGCCGAGCGTCAGCGCCGCGAATACCAAGCTGTCCAGACGGCGCCTGGCCAGCACCACTTCGCGCACCAATTCGAGTTCCAGTTGTTCGCGGGCCTGTGGGCGATCGAGCCCCATAGCCATCGCCCCTTTTGGAGAGTGCGGGATACGACCTCTCCAAGCATGGCACACCCGGCCGCGCAACGGGCCACCGTTTTTCGGCTGGTCAGCGGGGAGTGTTCAGGCGCGCTGGCTGCTGATCGAAACCACTTCGCCGGTCAAGTACGTCGTGTAATCGCTCGCCAGCATCGCAATCGTCGCCGCGACCTCCCACGGCTCCGCCGCCCGCCCGAATGCCTCACCTTCCGACAGCCGGTCGAGCAGTTCGGTCGAGCTGACCTTGTCCAGGAAGGCGTGTCTGGCAATGCTCGGCGCGACGGCATTGATACGCACGCCGAGTTCGGCGGCTTCGATTGCACTGCAACGAGTTAACGCCATCACACCGGCCTTGGCCGCGGCGTAGTGAGCTTGGCCGTATTGCGCGCGCCAGCCCAGAACACTGGCGTTGTTCACGATCACGCCGCCGTGCCCCGCCTCGCGGAAATAGCCGAGCGCGGCGCGGGTGCAGCGGAAGGTGCCGTTGAGCGTGATGTCCAGGACGCGATCCCACTGCTCGTCGGTCATATCGACAACCGGGGTCTCGCCGCCGAGCCCGGCATTGTTGACCATGATGTCGATGCGACCCAAAGCCGTTGCGGCGCCGCGGATCAGCTCGTTCACCTGCTCGGTGCTCTGCACATCACAGACAATCGAGGCCACCCGGCGATCCGGGAATTCGGCCTTCAGCTCGACCTCGGTTTCACCGAGACGTCGCTCGTGCCAATCGGATACGACGATATCGGCGCCCTCCGACAACAGCCTGCGCGCGGTGGCCGAGCCGATGCCGGTGCCCGCGGCCGCGGTGATCACCGCGGTGCGGCCGGTCAGCAGACCGTGACCGGAAACGGGCTGGGGCGCGGCGGATAATGGACCATGCCCGCCCGTCGCCTGACCACTATCCGCCACTGAATCACTCTGCGATGTCGCACTCATGGACGTGCCTCCCGTGGCAGGCCGAGCACACGCTCGGAGATGATGTTGCGCTGCACTTCGTTCGATCCTCCATAGATGGTGTCGGCGCGGGTGAACAGATATAGCCGCTGCCATTCGTTGAGATCGTCTTCGTCGGCGACCAGACCGGCCGGGCCGAGCACTGCCATGGCGAGTTCGCCGAGGCCGCGATGCCAATTGGCCCACAGCAGCTTGGAGACCGATGCCTGTCCCCCATCATCGGCGCCGGTGCCCTCCATGGTCCGCAGGGCGTGCGCACGCAACACCCGCAGCCCCACCCAGGCACGGTCGATCCGGTCGGCGATCAGCGGATCGTCGGCGGCACCGGTACGGCGGGCGAGGGCTTCGACGTCGGCCAGTTCGCGAGCGAATCTGATCTGCTGGCCGAGGGTGGAGATGCCACGTTCGAAGGTCAAGGTGCCCATGGCGATGCGCCAGCCGTCGCCCGGTGCGCCGACTACCAGGTCGGCATCGGTGCGAGCGTTGTCGAAGAAGACCTCGTTGAACTCCGAGGTTCCGGTCAGCTGGATGATCGGGCGGACCTCGATACCCGGCTGGTTCATGGGAACCAGCAGGTAGGACAGCCCCTTGTGGCGGGTCGAGCCGCGCTCGGTGCGGGCGATCACGAAACACCAGTCGGCGACGTGAGCCAGTGAGGTCCAGATCTTCTGGCCGTTGATCGACCATTCGTCGCCGTCGAGGTGGGCGCTGGTGGTGATGGCCGCCAGGTCCGAGCCCGCGCCTGGTTCCGAGTAGCCCTGGCACCACAGTTCGGTCACATTCCGGACGCCGGGCAGGAATCTCGCCTTCTGCTCTTCGGTGCCGAAAGCGAGGATCGTCGGCCCGAGTAGTTCCTCGCCGACATGCGAGACCCGGGCGGGCGCATTGGCCTTGGCGTACTCCTCGTGGAAGATCACCTGCTGGCGCACCGTCGCCTCGCGTCCGCCGTATTCCTTGGGCCAGCCGAGGCAGGTCCAGCCGGACGCGGCGAGGTGCCGGTCCCAGGCGAGGCGTTCGTCGAACGCCTCGTGTTCCCGGCCCGGACCGCCTAGTCCGCGCAGTTCGCGGAATTCTCCGTTGAGATTCTCTTCCAACCACTCGCGCACTTCTGCGGAAAACCGCGCGTCCGATGCGGCAGTGTCGGAATCTGAGGTCTGGATCGCAACCACGCCGGTAGGATAACCTACCAAGCACTTGCTTTGTTAGAGCCTGGCAACTTTGATCGAGCAGACAGCGCAAAAAGACCCCGCCGACGGTGAGGACAACCGTGACACCCCCCGCACAAACAACCCCCATGGCACTGCACCACGCCGCGCGCACCTTCGGCGCCGCGCCCGCCCTCGGCGACGGCGCGGTCCGGCTCGACTGGTCGCAGCTGCTGGCAGCGGTTCAGGAGGTGGCGCGGGCGCTGATCGCCCGCGGCGTGCAGCGGGGCGACCGGGTCGCCATGTGGGCGCCCAACACCCACCACTGGGTCATCGCCGCGCTGGCCGCGCACTACACCGGCGCGGCGCTGGTGCCGCTCAATACCCGCTATGTCGCGGACGAGGCCGCCGACGTGCTGGCCAGGGTCGAGGCGAAGGCGCTGTTCATCGCGGGCACCTTCCTCGGCCGCGACCGCCTCGCCGAACTACGTGCCGCCGCACCGGAACTGAAGATCGACACCGTGGTCGTCATCCCGGTCGAGGCGGGCACCACAACCAACGACGCCGACGCGCTCGACTGGTCTCGGCTGGCCGGAATCGCCGAATCCGTCACGGTCGAAGAAGCCGGCGAGCGCGCGGAATCGGTCAGCCCGGAGGACATCTCCGACATTCTGTTCACCTCCGGCACCACCGGACGCAGCAAGGGCACCCTCGTCGCGCACCGGCAGGCGCTGTCGGTGGTTCGCGCCTGGGCCGAATGCAGCACTCTCACCGGCTCCGACCGCTATCTGGTAGTCACACCGTTCTTCCACAACTTCGGCTACAAGGCGGGCATCCTGGCCTGCCTGGTCACCGGCGCGACGATCATTCCGCAGGCTGTGTTCGACGTACCGGCCACTATGCGGCTGGTGAGCCAGGAGCAGATTACGGTGCTGCCCGGGCCGCCGACCATCTATCAGAGCATCGTGGACTTCCCCGATCGCGACAGCTTCGACCTGAGTACCCTGCGGGTCGCGGTGACGGGCGCGGCGACGGTGCCGGTGGTGTTGGTGGAGCGGATGCGCTCGGAGCTCGACTTCGATGTCGTCATCACCGCTTACGGCCTGTCCGAGGCATCCGGGTTCGGCACCATGTGCCGCGCCGACGACGACGCCGCGACCATCGCGGGCACCTGCGGCCGTCCCATCGCCGACTTCGAACTGCGGATCGGCCCGGACGGCGAGGTGCTGCTGCGCGGACCGAATGTCATGCGCGGCTACCTCGACGATCCCGAAAGCACCGCCGAAACCATCGATGCCGACGGCTGGCTACACACCGGTGATATCGGCACCCTCGACGAGCGCGGCTACCTGCGGATCACCGACCGGCTCAAGGACATGTACATCTCCGGCGGTTTCAACGTGTATCCGGCCGAAATAGAGCAGGCCATCGCGCGACTGGACGGCGTGGCCGAATCCGCTGTCATCGGCGTTCCGGATACCAGGATGGGCGAAGTAGGCAAGGCATACGTCGTGCGCAAGCCCGGTGCCGAGCTGACCGATGAGCAAGTGCGTGCCCATGCCACCACCGTGCTCGCGAACTTCAAGGTGCCGCGGTTCATCGAATTCCGCGACCAGCTGCCTTACAGCGCCGCCGGGAAAGTGCTGAAACGTCAACTACGTGAGGAGAAGTCGTAATGTCGGACGAAGCGGGTGTTCCTGACGAGGGTGATGTCGTCACCTATGAGCGGCGGGGCCGGGTCGCGATTGTCACGCTGAATCGGCCCGACTACCGCAACGCACAGAACTCGGTGATGACCTACGCCCTCGATGCCGCGTTCGAGCGTGCCGTCGAGGACCCCGAGGTCGGCGTGATCGTGTTGGCGGGCAACGGAAAACACTTCAGCGCCGGTCACGATATCGGCACCCCGGGCCGGGATCACCATGTGCGCTACCCGAACAAGGCGACGCTGTGGTGGGACCACGTCGACAAGGTGGGTGGCGATCAGCGTTTCGCGCGTGAGCTCGAGGTCTACCTCGGCATGTGCCGTCGCTGGCGCGAAATTCCCAAGCCGACCATCGCGATGGTGCAGGGCGCGTGCATCGCGGGCGGGCTCATGCTCGCCTGGGTATGCGATCTGATCGTCGCCTCCGACGACGCGTTCTTCTCCGATCCTGTTGTTCGCATGGGTATTCCGGGTGTCGAGTACTTCGCGCACCCGTGGGTGATGGGTCCGCGCGCGGCCAAGGAGTTCCTGTTCACCGGCGACCGCTTCGGTGCGGCACAGGCCAAGGAATGGGGCATGGTCAACCGAGTGGTGCCGCGCGCCGAGCTCGAAGACGAAACCCTCGCACTGGCCGAAAAGATCGCGACCATGCCGCAATTCGGGCTGGCGCTGACCAAGAAGGCCGTGAACCAGGCCGAGGATCAGATGGGCATGCGCACGGGCATGGACTCGGTTTTCGGCCTGCATCACTTCGCGCACGCCCACAATGCCGAAGTCGGCGCCGACTCGCTCGGCGGCATGAATGCCAAAACGATGAAGGCCACGGCGAGTACCGCCCCAGCCGAGCAGAACGGGACAACGTAGTGGATCTGGATCTCGACCAGGCGACCCAGGAATTCCAGCGGGAGGTCCGCGAATTCCTGGCCGCCAATAAGCCCACCACACCGCTGCCCTCGATGGATACCAAGTCCGGTTTCGAGGCGCACCGTCAATGGGAACGTACCCTCGCCGATGCCCGCCTCTCGGTGGTCTCCTGGCAGCCGGAGTACGGCGGCCGCGACGCCTCACTGCTGGAATGGGTGCTTTTCGAGCAGGAGTACTACGCGGCAGGTGCACCGGGACGCGTCAGCCAGAACGGTATATTCCTACTGGCGCCAACACTTTTCGAGCACGGCACGCCCGAGCAGCTCGAGCGCATCATGCCCAGGATGGCGCGCGGCGACGATATCTGGGCACAGGCCTGGTCGGAACCCGAGGCGGGCAGCGATCTTGCCGGAATCCGCTCCACCGCACGCCGCACCCAGGGCGGCTGGCTGCTCAGCGGCCAGAAGACCTGGAGTTCGCGAGCATCGTTCGCGGACTGGGCTTTCGGGCTGTTCCGCAGCGATCCGGAGGCTGTGTCCGATGCGGCGGATGCGGGGCCCGCCGTGGTTACGGGCGCTGCCGCCTCCGGGCCTGACCGCAGCCGCCGGGGGCGGCATCGCGGACTCACCTATGTGATGTTCCCGCTGTCGGCCGACGGCGTGTCGGTGCGTCCGATCCCCCAGCTCGACGGCGAACCCGGCTTCGCCGAGATCTTCCTCGATGACGTCTTCGTACCCGATCGCGATGTGATCGGCGAACCGAACGACGGCTGGCGCGTTGCCATGAGCACCTCCAGCAACGAGCGCGGCCTGTCACTGCGCAGCCCCGGCCGGTTCACCGCCACCGCACAGCGGCTGACCGACCTGTGGCTCGAGACCGGTGACGCTGCCAACACCAGCCAGCGAGATGCGGTGGTGGACGCGTGGATCGGCAGTGAGGCCTACCGGTTGCACACCTTCGGCACGGTTACTCGGCTGAACGAGGGCGGCAAGCTCGGCGCCGAATCGTCGATCACCAAGGTGTTCTGGTCCGAGCTCGATATCGCCATGCACGAGACCGCGCTGGAGGTGCTCGGCGCCGCCGCCGAACACTCCGGACCGTGGACCGACGGCTACCTGTTCTCGCTGTCCGGGCCGATCTATGCCGGTACCAACGAGATTCAGCGCAATATCATCGCCGAGCGGCTGCTCGGATTGCCGAGAGGGAGCAGCCGATGAGAGCGCGATACCTGTCCAACGTCCCGTCTCGAGTCATCGATCGGTCCGCTTCCGCGACGCGGGAGTCGCGTATGCAAAGGAGGGCTCGATGAGATTCGCGCTCAGCCCGGAACAAGTCGACTTCGGCACCAGTGTGCGCAAGCTGCTCGATGCCGGGCGCACGCCCGCCGCGGTGCGCTCCTGGGCGTCCGGTGATCCGCGCCCCGGCCGCACACTGATCCGGCAGCTGGCCGGTGCCGGTGTGCTCGGCCTCGCCGTCGAGGAACAGCACGGTGGGATCGGGGCCGATCCGATCGATCTGGTCGTCGCCTTCGTCGAGGTCGGCCGCGCCGCCGCGCCCGGCCCACTGGTCGAGACCGCCGCCGCGATTCCCGCACTGTTGCAGGGACTTCCGGACGCGGGGCCCGCCGGACGATGGCTGCCCGGCTTCGCGGATGGGAAGGCACTCGGCACCCTGGCATTCGCCGCGCCGGATCAGCGCACCGTCGCCTTGGACGCCGACACCGCCGAGGTCGTATTGATCGCCGACGGGGACAAACTGTGCACCGCGCACCGTACCGGTCTGGTGCGGTCGGTCGATCCGGCCCGCCGCCTGTTCAGCGTCCAACCCGACGACACCGTCGCCGAAGGTCCGCAGGTATCTGAGGCCGTTGCGGCGGCCTTCGACACCGGCGCGCTCGCCGCCGCCGCGCAATTGCTCGGCGCGGGTCGCGCCCTGCTGGACGCGGCCACCGAATATGCCAAGCAGCGCAAGCAGTTCGGTAAGCCGATCGGTGAATTCCAGGCCGTCAAACAGCAGCTGGCCGATGTGCTCATCGGCCTCGACCTGGCCGAGCCACTGCTGTATCGGGCCGCGCTCACCATGGCCGATTCCACCCGCAGCCGCGATGTATCGGCGGCCGTCATCGCCTGCGGTGACGCCGCGTACCAGGCCGCACGTGCCGCCCTCCAGGTGCACGGCGCCATCGGCTACACCGCCGAATATGACCTGTCGCTGTGGCTGACCAAAGTCACCGCACTCCGCTCGGCATGGGGAACCGCCGATCTGCACCGCTCGCGGATCGCGCACGCCCTGCGCGCGGCGGCCGACCGAGCCTCGCGAGGTATCGCATGACCAGCCCCGAACATCAGGAATTCACCACCTCCGTGCGGGCACTGCTCACCAAGCACGCCGGGCGTGACGCGGTGCGCGCGGGCATGGCCACCGAACTCGGCTACGACGAGGCACTGTGGCGACTGCTGTGTGAGCAGATCGGCGTCGCGGCACTGGCGATTCCCGAGGAGTACGGCGGCATCGGTGCATCCCTCGCCGAATCACTGTTGGTAGTAGGCGAATTGGGGCGCACCCTCGCCGATGTCCCGATGATCGGTTCGGCCGTACTCGGCGCACAGGCAGTACTGCTGTCGGGCGACGCCGACGCGTGCGCCCGATTACTGCCCGAGGTCGCCGAGGGCACCAGAACCATTGCCGTGTGCTGGGCGGACGCGCGCGGCTGGGACGAACCCGGTGTATATGCCGAGAACGGAACACTCACCGGCACAGCCCATTACGTGCTCAATGGCGCGAGCGCCGATACACTCGTCGTGCTGACGACGTCCGGGCTGTTCGAGGTCGAGGCCGCCGCGGCAGGCGTCACCCGCCGCACCGTCCCGACCATGGACCCGACCCGAAAACTCGCCGAGATCACCTTCGCGGCGGTCCCGGCGCGCGCACTCGGCACCGCCGATCCAGCGGCCGTCACCACACGACTGCACGAAATCGCCTGGGCCGCACTGGCTGCCGAACAAGTCGGCGCCGCACAACAGTGCCTGGACATGACAGTCGAATACACCAAGTCCCGAGTACAGTTCGGCCGCCCGATCGGCAGCTTCCAAGCACTCAAACACCGCATGGCCGACATGTACGTGCTACTGGAATCCGCCAAATCCGCCTCCTACGCAGCCACCGCCGCCATCGCCTCGGCCAGCCCATCGGCCGCCGAAGACGTATGGGCCGCACGTATCCACTGCTCGGAAGCACTCACCGCCATCGTCGCCGAAACCGTGCAACTACACGGCGGCATCGCGATCACCTGGGAACACGACGCTCACCTGTTCTTCAAACGCGCCCACGGCGACACCCAACTATTCGGCACCCCCCACCGACCACTCGCACAGTCCGCCTAGCCCTTCGACCGACCTCAACCACAGCGCCACACTCGGCGTAGCGAAACGAACATGGCAACACCTGACCCAATTCAGGTGTTGCCATGTTCATGCCGATAGGCGTCAGGCCCGACCCGACAACGGGCTTTATGCCGTGCTTCCAGCGTCCGCGACCGTTCATTTCCGCGCCTGTCGCCGCGCAGGTGCCTACACGCCACGCTCGATACCGACATCCCGCCGGACGCACAGAGGCCGCGCTGGTTATGGATTGGTTCGAATGTGCGTTGTTCGGCAGTGCGGATTCCTGATGCTATCGGCAGCCGTTCGCCGTAAGCTCGCGGCCGGAAGCGGCTGCGGACCATTCCACTCGACGGCCGGGAGTGCAGCGCCGCGTGGTGAAGCCGCTCGCAATGAGACCCACTACCGGTCCTCTGCCGGACCTTCGACAGTGGTCGGCGCCAGTATGGGGTACCGCCGGCTCACGGTCCGCGACAACCGAACCAGGATCACGCCGACGACCACTCCCACACCCCACCCGGCCAGCACGTCCGTCGGCCAATGCGCCCCGAGATAGACCATCGCGCAGCCGATCACCACGACACCTGTCGCGAGCAGTCCTCCGGCGTACCGCCGGCGCCCCGCTCGCCACGGCACGACCGAGTACACGGCCACCGCGAGCGCCGCGGTCATCGCGGCGACGGTCGACGGCATCGAGAAGGCCCCGACCTGGACCACCGCGAACTCCTCGGGAGGCCGCGGCCGCGCGATGATCTGCTTCAACACCCTGGCCGACGCCTGCGCTACCAACACCGAGACGCCGATCGTGATCCCCTCCCGCCACCACCGCCCGGCGACCACCACTCCCACGAACATCAGTCCCGCGAGCGCTATCCCTAGATCGCCGGTCCCGATATCCATCGCCGACCGCGCCAACGTGGTCAACACCGCTGTTCGATGCCCGACGAGAAACATCAGGATGTCCAGGTCCAGATTCACGGTGCCCATCCTGCCCCAACGCCACCAGTGGCAGTGCCCTGAACTCACCGCGCCCGAATATGCACCAGCCCTACCCGCAACCAATGGCTCCGAGACGACTGAGGCGGGCACCAGCCCGACCTCAGTCCAGTTCGAAACACTGCTTTGTCGTCCTTTCGGCGCAGTGATATCTCTTGCAGTGGAAGACCATTGACGCAGTGCGCCGATCGCGTCACTCCCGCACCATGCGGCGAAACCCTCACAACGTTTCCGTGCTCCGCGCCTCCCGCCACGCCAGTACTCGAACCGTCTCGTGCACCATTGGGTGATAGCGGGTTTGCGATGGAGATTGTGGTCGATGTCGAACCGGGCGACGCCCCGCCGACATCCCATCACCGCAGGTAGAAGCCTCGTGACACATTTCAAATACAATACATAGTTAGGCTATGTAATAATAGTCGGGTGCAGCAGGCTCAGGTGGCATCAGCAGAGGACAGCGTCGTCAATCTACTCGTCACCGCCGGTCGGCTGACCCGGCTGGCCAGGGTGATCAGCAGCGATGACTTACCACGTGCCGTCATGCGGGCACTCGCGGTGCTCGAAGAACACGGCGCGGTACGGGTCAGCGAATTCGCCCGAATCGATCGATGCTCTCAACCGGCGGCAACGGCGCTGATCGGCAGAGTCGTCGCGGACGGATACGCGTCCCGACGCAAGGACCCGGAAGATTCCCGGGCCGTCGTCGTCGAACTCACCCCGGCCGGACGTGACCGACTGCACCGCGCGCGCCGCGCCTTCGGTACCGCTCTCGCGACTCGACTGTCCAAGTTCGACGCCGACCGACTCGCCCGAATGGAAACAGATCTGAACGAACTGCTGGACGCACTGAAAAGTACTGCGCCACAGCACTATCCGACATCGAGGTGACATTACTATGAGCATGGCCCCATCTCGCTCCGACAGTGGAGTGAGCGCGCCGGAGAAGACCGGTCAACCCAAAGCCGTATGGGCCGTTGCCTTCGCGAGCGTTATCGCGTTCATGGGGATCGGCCTGGTAGACCCAATTCTCAAGCCGATCGGTGAGCAGTTGCATGCCTCGCCGTCGCAGGTGTCGTTGCTGTTCACCAGCTACATGCTGGTGACGGGCGTGGCCATGCTCATCACCGGCGTGGTTTCCAGCCGCTTCGGCGCGAAAAAGACACTGCTGGCCGGTCTTTCGATCATCATCGTCTTCGCGGCGCTGGCAGGCATGTCCGGCACCGTCGGCCAGATCGTCGGGTTCCGTGCCGGTTGGGGTCTCGGCAACGCGCTGTTCATCGCGACCGCCCTCGCCACCATCGTCGGCGCTGCTACCGGCGGCGTCGCCCGCGCCATCATCCTCTACGAGGCCGCACTCGGCATCGGCATCGCGACCGGCCCGCTGGTCGGCGGCGTGCTCGGCGGAATCAGCTGGCGCGGACCGTTCTTCGGTGTTTCGGTCCTGATGGCCATCGCATTCATCGCCATTGTCACCCTCTTGCCCGAGAGCCCGAAGCCGGCCAAGCACACCTCACTGGCCGCCCCCTTCAAGGCATTGCGTCACCGCGGACTGCTGACGGTCAGCATCACCGCATTGCTCTACAACTTTGGCTTCTTCACCCTGCTCGCCTACACTCCGTTCCCGCTGGATATGGGCACCTATGCCATTGGATTCATCTTCTGCGGCTGGGGCATCCTGCTTGCCCTCTCGTCGGTCTTCCTCGCACCGCGCCTGCAACGCCGGTTCGGCACGCTGCCGATGATGGGTGCGGCACTGGCACTGTTCGCCGCTGACCTGGCGGTCATGGGCATGTTCTCCGACAACAAGACCGTGTTGATCGTCGGCACCGTCGTCGCGGGACTGTTCCTCGGTGTGAACAACACCCTCATCACCGAGGCCGTCATGATCTCCGCCCCCGTGGAGCGCGCCACCGCCTCGGCCGCCTACAGCTTCGTCCGCTTCGCCGGCGGCGCGGTGGCCCCCTACCTGGCGGGCAAACTCGGCGAGCACAGCACCGGCCTCCCGTTCTGGGTAGGAGCCGTCTGCACCGCGGCCGGCGTACTTGTCCTGGTCATCGGCCGATCGGCCCTGGCCCACATCGACGACCACAACCCGGCCCCGCACAGTGTCCAAGAGGCGGAGGCCATCACCATCGGCGACGAGTGAGCGCCCTCGAGATCCGTTCACCCGCGACATAGATCGAGACCCCGATCCCCGCGGATCGGGGTCTCGCCACGCGCCGTGCCGCATGCGGAGCGCTGACATTTTGTTCCCAGCAATGAGAAAGGCTGAGGTGCCTGCCAGACTGGCTCCTCCCTCAGTATTCGAAGTTGCACGAACCGCCACTTTCAATCCAGACCGGCATGCAGGTGGCTCGACAACCAATCTCGACAACCTATGGTGGACAAATTCGGCGGTAACCCGCTGGCCCGCGTGGCACACAAGACAAAAAGTCTGTTGGATCATCTGAGCGGCAGCGTGGCCCGCACCACCTCGGCCTTCCACGAGGGAAACTGCGGACCGCCTACGTTCCCGTGGCGTACCCATCGACCCGGATCGCATAAAACTGACCGCATCCAAATAGACCGCACACCCTTCGGTGTCTGACGGGCAAGGCTCGGAACGTGACGTCACCGATCTCCTGTGACTGCGGGATTCGCGGCGGGAGTACCGTCGAGTGGTATGGGTGATGACAATCGCGGGCGCGTGAAGGTCGAGGCCAGTCAGAAGCGGGTTCGGGTCTATCTCGGCGGCCAGCTGGTTGCCGATTCGCTGCGACCGGTATTGGTGTGGGAGAGCCCGCACTACCCGACCTACTATCTGCCCGCCGCGGATTTGCGGGCGAAGCTCGAACCGAACGGCAATTCGAAGCACTCCCCCAGCCGGGGTGAGGCGACCGAGTACGACGTGGTGGTGGATGGCGTTACGGCCGCGGGCGCCGCGCTGCGGTATCTCGATTCGCCGCTGACCGAGCTCAATGATCTGGTCCGGCTGGACTGGAATTCGATGGGCGAATGGTTCGAGGAGGACGAACCGGTTTACGTGCATCCGCGCAACCCGTATTCGCGCGTCGATATTCTGACCAGTTCCCGCCACGTGCGCGTGGAAATCGACGGCGTCACCGTCGCCGACTCGCATGCACCGCGCATCCTGTTCGAAACCGGTCTTCCCGCAAGGTATTACCTGCCGCTACCGGATGTCCGCATGGACCTGCTCGAGCCGTCGGATACCCACACCAGCTGCCCATACAAGGGCACCGCCGCCTACTGGACTGTCCGCATCGGCGACAAGGAATACCCGGATGTCGTGTGGGGCTATCGCACACCGCTGCCGGAGAGTCAGAAAGTCGCCGGCCTCGCCTGTTTCTACAACGAAAAGGTCGATATCTATCTCGATGGCGAACTCCAGGAACGTCCGAAGTCGCCCTTCGCCTGATCGGAAGGCTTCGCCGCGACAGCCATCCACCTCGCGCCGGTAGCTTACGGAGGTGCGGATCAATCAAGTGGCAGTTGGGTTTCCCGGCCGCGCTCACAACCCCCGATAGACATCTTTACGCCATCCCACCTTGACGACCAGGATCACCAGTACATCGTCTTCGACGCGGTACACGATGCGAAACCTGCCGACCCGCAGGCGATAGCCGTCGAAATTGCTCAGCTTGCGCACGTCAGGGCCTTGCGCGTACGGATCCTCACCGAGAATGGTGAGCGCCGTCAGGATCCGCATGGCGTCTCGCTGCGACAGGTCGCGCAGTTCCCGGCGTGCCGACTCGAGGAACGCGAATGTGTACTTCACTTCCGCCCTTCGAAAATATCGGCCAGCACCTCGGCCATGCTGTACACGCGTTCGTCGGCGGCCAGACGAGCGGTGGCTTCGCGTGCGAGCAATTCGTCTTCGGCGGCGTCGACGGCTTCGACCACCGACAGCGGCACCAGCGCGGCAGCGGGCACACCATCACGCAGGATGATCACTTCTTCGCCGGATTGAGCAGCGTCGATGTACTGGGCGATATTGGCGCGTAGTTCGCGAGTACTGATCTCGGACATACCTCGAGCGTACACATCGATGTGTACACATCACTGTCATCGAGTGCTCCCGACCCCGATTGTTTTGCCTGGCAACGCGCCGCGGCGGCCGGGCTGATCGCGGTGTGCCCGATCGTCGAACTCGAGTTCTTTTACAGTGCACGCTCCGCGTCCGACAGGGACCGGAATATCGAAGACATGCGAACGCTTTTCGGCTGGGAACCGGTGGATGACCGGGCCTACGTTCGAGCCTGGGAAGTCCAGGCAGAGTTGACAAAACGTGGTGAGCATCGCAGCGCGGGGCCGGTGGACCTCGTCCTCGCCGCCACGGCGGAGTTACGCGGTTTGACCTTGCCGCACCGTGATCATGACTTCGACCGCATAGCGGCGGTCACCGGTCAACCGCACCAATGGCTGGGACCGGCGAAGCCCGGCGCTCGCACATCTTGACAATCCCGGGCTACTCGACAACCTCGAGTACGCCCTCGTCGACCGCCCATTTGATGGTCTTCTCCAGATCCGGGCAGGAATCCGGGCGCCCGGGCGCACTGCCCTGCTCGCTCAGTTTGGCGAAAACAGGACAGTGCGTGGCCGGGCTTTCGGTCCACTGCACCGAGGTCTGATGCGAACTGCTCTTACGCACCAGCACCTCGCTCTGGCAGGCCTGACACCGCAACGGGGTCAGGCCCTCTTCCAGATAGCGTTGCTTGTCGACCACGGTCTGGGCCTGCACCGCGGCTCGTCGAGCCGGCTGGTCGGCGAAGTCGGGTGCTTTCGCCCATGTGGTCATCAGACGCTGGCCTCCGCCTCGGCGGCCTCGGCCGCATCAGATTCCGCCTTGCGGCGCAGGTTTTCCGCGACCTCGGCCTCCCACGCCTCGTTGGCCTTGGTGGTGTCGACCTCGAACTCGAAGCGCTGCGTCATCTTGTCCGTCACGTCGGCCAGGTCCACATAGAACTGGTCGTACCAGCGGCGCAGCTGGTAGACGGGGCCGTCTTCCTCACACAGCAGCGGGTTGTCGACCTTGGACTTATGCTTCCAGATCTCCACATCCTGTAAGAACCCGAGACTGATACCCTCGGCCATCTTCTTGGCCAGCTTGTCGGCCATCTCGCCCTCGACGCCCTGCGGCTTCTCCAGCGTGATGCCCCATTGCAGGACGAAAGCATCCTGCGACACCGGGTAATGGCAGTTGATCAGGACGCTCTTGACCTCGTATCCGCTGTAGATATTGATCAGCGGATTGATCATGTAGGACGGCCCGAAGTACGACGCCTCCGATTTCAGCAGCGTATCGCCGCCGTATTTGGAGGCCATGCCGATATCCGGACGCCCCTTGGTCTCCAGGAACTGAGTGGCGATGTGCCCCTCGAAAACGTTCTTGAAGTAGGTCGGGAACGCGTAGTGGATGTAGAAGAAGTGCGCCATGTCGACCACGTTGTCGATGATCTCTCGACAGTTCGCACCCTCGATCAGCAGAGAGTTCCAGGTCCACTCGGTCCAGCCGCTGTCGAGCTGTTCGGTCGGGTTGCCCTCGGCGTCGGTGTAGGGCCCCTCGATGTGCGGGATGGTGACTTCCGGCGGCGGCTGGCTACCTTCGTGGTCGTGCCAGACGAACAGCTGACCGTTGCGCTCGAGCGTCGTCCATTTCCTGGTGCGCGCCAACGGGGGTACACGCCGCGCGTAAGGAATCGCGGTGCATTTGCCGTTGGCGCCCCAGCGCCAGTCATGGAACGGGCAGGCGATGTCGTCGCCCTTGACCTCGCCCATGGTCAGGTCGCCGCCCATATGCCGACAGTACGCGTCGAGCACCCGCAGTTCGTCATTGCTGTCGGCCCAAACGACGAGCTTGGTGCCGAATATCTCGACGGCATGCGGCTTCCCGTCACGGAACGACTTCGCCAGGCCGAGGCAATGCCATCCCCGCGCAAAGCGGGTCGGCGCGGAGCCCACATCGAGCTCTCGAACCTTCGCACCGGCTAGCGGTGCTGGTTTTGCCACCTCCCGGGTCCCTCCATGGTTACGCGCGCTGCCGCCTCCGGGCGCGTCGCTCGGCGGCGGTGGGGTAACTGCCATTGCGATTCCTCCTTCTGTACTAGAACACGTTACAAAAATGTCGCGTTCCATGCCAGCGATTCAGCCCACTTCCTGCACATGTTCATCTGTGACCTGCAATGCACACCCGTTCTCGACATAAATAAGAACCTGTTCTAGTCTCAGAGGCAAATGAGTACCGGTTATCAATCCGACCAGGCAGGAGCGGGTCCCGAGATGACGCAAGAAGTGACCGAACGGGTTGAAGCGCTGTTGCCGGCGCTGCGCGAGCGCGCGCAGGAAGCCGAGGACCTGCGGCGTATCCCCGACGAATCGATCAAGGCGCTACAGGAGACCGGCTTCTTCCGGCTGCTGCAACCCAAACAGTGGGGCGGTCACGCGGCCGACCCGGTGGTCTTCTACGACACCGTCCGCAAGATCGCGAGCGCGTGCGGGTCCACCGGATGGGTGGCAGGCATTGTCGGCGTGCACAACTGGCATCTCGCGCTGTATTCGCAGCAGGCCCAGGAAGACGTGTGGGGCGAGGACACCGACGTTCGCATCTCCTCGTCCTACGCCCCGATGGGCGCGGGCACGGTGGTCGAGGGTGGCTACATCGTCAAGGGCGCGTGGGCATGGTCCTCGGGCTCCGACCACGCCACCTGGGCGGTGGTCGGCGGCCCGGTGATCAAGGATGGCAAGCCGGTCGACTTCGGCAGCTTCCTCATTCCGCGTCCTGATTACCGCGTCGACGACGTCTGGAACGTGGTCGGCCTGCGCGGCACCGGCTCGAATACCGTTGTGGTTGATGAGGTTTTCGTGCCGTCGCACCGATTCCTCAGCTTCCGCGCGATGGGTGAGCTGAAGTCGCCAGGCCTGGAACAGAACACTGATCCCGTCTACAAGATGCCGTGGGGCACAATCCATCCCACGACCATCGCGACGCCGATCGTCGGCATGGCCTACGGCGCCTACGATGCGCACGTCGAACACCAGGGCAAGCGCCTGCGCGCCGCCTACGCGGGCGAGAAGGCGAAGGACGATCCGTTCGCCAAGGTGCGCATCGCCGAGGCGTCCAGCGATATCGACGCCGCCTGGCGGCAGTTGTCGGGCAACGTCGCCGACGAGTACGCACTGCTGCTCGCGGGCAAGGAAATTCCGTTCGACCTGCGCGTGCGGGCTCGGCGCGATCAGGTTCGCGCCACCGGCCGGGCGATCGCGTCGATCGACAAACTCTTCGAGAGCTCCGGCGCCACCGCACTCGCGAACGGCACTCCGCTGCAACGCTTCTGGCGTGACGCGCACGCCGGCCGGGTGCACGCGGCCAACGATCCCGAGCGCGCCTACGTCATGTACGGCACCCACGAGTTCGGGCTGCCCGTTACCGACGGCATGGTCTAGGAGGCGGCGTGCGACACGATCACGAAGCGTTCGAGACACCGACGGGGTGCGGGAGCCCCCGCGAGACACGGAGGATCCGTTGACCGCGACTGTAGAACTGACCTTCGAATCCACCTCGCGGTACGCGCAGGTGCGGCCGGACCTGCGGCTGCACTACCACGAGGCCGGTGTCGGCAACGGACCGACGATCGTGCTGCTGCACGGTGGCGGTCCCGGTGCGTCCTCGTGGTCGAACTTCGCCCGCAATATCCCCGTGCTGGCCAAGGATTTTCATGTGCTCGCGGTGGATCAGCCCGGGTTCGGCTGGTCGGATAAGCCGGTCGATCACCCGCAGTACTTCGTGCACAGCTCGACGGCGTTGCGCGAGCTGCTCGACCACCTGAAGATCACCGGCCGGGTGCACCTGCTCGGCAACTCGCTCGGCGGCGGCGCGGCCGTGCGGTTCGCGCTGGACAACCCCGATCGCGCGGGCAAGCTGATCCTGATGGGACCGGGCGGATTGAGCACCAATCTGTTCGCACCCGATCCAACCGAGGGCGTGAAGCTGCTCGGGAAGTTCAATTACGAACCGACCAGGGCCAATCTCGAAGCGTTCCTGCGGATCATGGTCTTCGACCAGTCGCTGATCACCGAGGAACTGATCGACGAGCGGCTCGCCTCGGCGAGTCAGCCCGAATCGCTCGCGGCGACCCGAGCGATGGGTAAGTCCTTCGCCGGGGCCGACTTCGAGAAGGGCATGCTCTGGCGTGACTCCTACAAGCTGCGCCAGCCGGTGCTGCTGATCTGGGGGCGGGAGGATCGCGTCAACCCGCTCGACGGCGCGCTGGTCGCATTGAAATCCATACCGCGCGCTCAGCTGCACGTGTTCGGTGGTTGCGGGCACTGGGCGCAATTGGAGAAGTTCGACGAATTCAACCGGCTCGCAACCGATTTCCTCGCCGACGTCTCCGCTTCGAAACAGGAGAAGTGATGGGCATTCGATCACTGGCGTATCTGCGCATCGAGGCCACCGATATGGCGGCCTGGCGTGAGTACGGGCTCAAGGTGCTCGGGATGGTCGAGGGCAAGGGCACCGATCCCGACGCGCTGTACCTGCGGATGGACGATTTCCCGGCCCGGCTTGTCATTGTCCCCGGCGACAAGGATCAGCTGCAGATCTCCGGCTGGGAGACCGCGAATGCCGCTGAGCTACAGGACATTCGCGACCGACTGGACACGGCCGCAGTGCCGTACAAAGAAGGCACGGCGGCGGAGCGGGCCGACCGCAGGGTCGACGAGCTGATCCGTTTCGAGGATCCCTCGGGCAACGTACTCGAGGCATTCCACGGTGCGGCGCTGGAACATCGGCGCGTGGTCAGCCCGTACGGACACAAGTTCGTCACCGGCGAACAGGGCCTCGGTCATGTGGTGCTCAGCACCAAGGACGACAAGGCATCGCTCACCTTTTACCGGGACGTGCTCGGCTACCGGCTGCGCGACTCGATGCGGCTGCCACCGCAGATGGTCGGCCGTCCGGCCGATGGTGAACCGGCTTGGCTGCGGTTCTTCGGCTGCAACCCGCGCCATCACTCACTGGCCTTCCTGCCCATGCCGACATCAAGCGGCATCGTGCACCTGATGCTCGAGGTGGAGGGCTCCGACGATGTCGGCCTGTGCCTGGATCGCGCGTTGCGCAAGAAGGTGAAGATGTCGGCGACGATCGGCAGGCATGTCAACGACAAGATGCTGTCGTTCTACATGAAGACACCAGGTGGATTCGATGTCGAATTCGGCTGCGAGGGGCTCGAAGTCGACGATCATTCATGGATAGCCCGCGAATCCACCGCGGTGAGTCTGTGGGGTCACGACTTCACGGTCGGAATGCAACAGTAATGACGAACAGGGCGAGCGAGATGACAACCGACGAGTATCCCGCGATCGACGGACGGCAGTTCCGGAATGTGCTCGGGCAGTTCTGCACCGGCATCACAGTGATCACCACCTTCGATGCCGATGGCGGCCCGATAGGGTTCGCCTGCCAGTCGTTCGCCGCCCTGTCCCTCGAACCGCCCCTGGTGCTGTTCTGCCCCACCAAGGCCTCCCGGTCCTGGGCAACCATCGAACAGTCCGGCCAGTTCTGCGTTAACGTTCTCGCCGAAGAACAACAGCAACTGTGCGCCAGGTTCGGCTCCCGCGAACCCGATAAGTTCGCCGAAACCCCTTGGCACACTTCAGACCTGGAGCTTCCGCTGCTGGACGACGCGCTGGCCACCATCCAGTGCAAGGTGGACAGCGTCGTAGACGGCGGCGACCACTACATCGTGATCGGCCGAGTGCTGGCCCTGTCGGAGTCGACCATCTCCGGCAGGCCGCTGTTGTTCTACCGCGGCCAGTACACCGCAATCGAGCCGGAGAAAACCACTCCCGCCCCCTGGCGCCACGACCTCGACCACTTCCTCACAACCACGACACTTGACACCTGGCTCTGACTGCCGCCACGCGGGCCGCCAGGGCGGCGATCGCATCATCACGCGGGCTGCCGTTGTACACCCGCAACAGCGGGTACAGCCGCAACGAGTTCGGCGATGACAATGCTTCGATTTCGCGGTCAGGCCGAGGCCGCGCGTAGCGCGAACCAGCCGTTGGCCGGGTCGGCGTAGCCGTGATAGAGCAGTGGTATCCGCTGATCTATTTCGAAGTGGCGATAGATGGCCAGCATCGCTCGGCGCACGGCGTAGTCCTGGAAGTCATCAACGCGCCGGAGGCCGACCGGCCGCTCGGGCAGCAATTCCAGGCGGGTCATATCGGCGGCATCCGTTGTATCGAGGCCGATCGGCGCGGGATCGGCAATGAAGTGATCGTGCAGGATGGCCTTGGTCCCCGCATAGTCGGGCAGCCGTGCGGAGAAATCCTGGAACCGCGCGCGCACCGAACTGTTCGGCTCGACCTGAGTCTGTATCAAGTCCATCAACTCCGGGTCGAGCTGGAGCACATTCGCGGGCATGGTGATCGGCGCTTGCTCCAGCAGATGCAGAATGCACCCGCCCCGAACCAGCGGTTGCGGAACAAGAAATACCGCCAACGCGGGCTCGTGATACTCCCGGCAGTTCAGACAGACTTTGGTATGAGTCGGATCAGGCATAGCGCCCTCCTCGCGAGAGGCGTCGGCCGCTCGACCCGACCCGCAAGCGACCCTCGACTACATATCCATCGAACGCCGACCGCCGAAATTCATCTCCGACACCCGACCGGACTTGCCCTGCCAGTATAGGAGCTCACCAGCGCCGCCGAGAGGCTCGTGACCGCCGACCCGCCTAGTTCGGCGGGGGCATACACGTCGGCTCGATCGGCTGGACGGTCACCCCGGACAATGCGTGGAGTCGAGCGCATCAGGTGCAGCAACTCCTGACCGAGCAAGGCCACCATCGCAGCGCCGGCGTCGCAGACTTGGTAATCGCGGCGACCGCGGAAGCCAATGACCTCACGATCCTGCACTACGACCGCGATTTCGAGACGGTCGCCAACGCGACCAGCCAACCGACACAGTGGATTTCACCACCGGGGTCGATTAACTAACAGAGCGGGTCACGTCCGGTTGGGACCGAACACCGACCGCCGAAACCGTCTCCGGCACCCACCCAGACTTGCTACTCCAGTACAGGAGCTCGCCGAGAGGCTCACGACCGCTCGATTCACTAGATACAGTAGAACCATGTCTCTTCTCGGACGCATCACCTCCGACCCTGAAATCTGCCACGGCAAGCCTGTGGTGCGGGGTTTGCGGTATCCCGTCGAGATGCTGCTGGAACTACTTGCGGCAGGCATGAACTCTGACGAGATCCTCAGTGACTATCCAGACCTCGAACACGAGGACATCCTGGCGACCCTCGAGTACGCTGCCGTGGTGACTGCGCAAAGGACCACGATCCCGTTCGATGCTGCGTGAGGTTCCTCGTCGACGCGCAGTTGCCTCGACAGCTGGCAACCTTCCTGACGACCGCAGGGCACGATGCCGTGCACACATCCAACCTCATGCATGGAAACCGCACCCCGGACCGCACGATCGCGACTCTCGCCGACCGCGACGGCCGCACGGTCGTCTCTAAAGACCGCGACTTCTGGATCAGTCATGTTCTCGACGGGTGCCCGCAGTCTCTGCTGATCGTTGCTACCGGAAACATCACGAACTCCGCGCTATTGACGCTTATTGCGGCACATCTACAGGAGATCGTTCAGCTATTCGCGGGTTGTTCAGTTGTGGAAATGGGTCGCGACCGGCTGGTTGCACATACCGATCGCGATCCCGACGTGGCACCTGAGGCCCAGGGCCAGGCTTAGACGGTCGTGGCCTCGCGCTGAAGTTCCAGGGCGATATCGATGAGCTGGTCTTCCTGGCCGCCGACGAGCTTGCGCTTGCCTGCGCGGACGAGCATTTCGGCGGCGGAGACGCCGTAGCGTTCGGCTTGGCGTTCGGCGTGCTTGAGGAAGCTGGAGTAGACGCCCGCGTAGCCCATCATGAGGGACTGGCGGTCCAGGAGGCATTCCTGGGGCATGACGGGGCGGACGACGTCTTCGGCGGCGTCAGCGATCGCGAAGAAGTTGATGCCGGTCTTGACGCCGAGTTTGTCGCAGACGCCGACGAAAGCCTCAACGGGGGTGTTGCCCGCGCCCGCGCCGAAACGTCGGGTGCTGCCGTCGATTTGCTCAGCACCCGCGCGGACCGCGTACACCGAGTTGGCGACCGCGAGGTCCAGGTTCTCATGACCGTGGAAACCGACCTGGGCATCGTTGCCGAGTTCGGCGACCAGAGCGGCGACGCGATCGGAAACCTGTTCCAGGACAAGCGCTCCGGCCGAATCAACCACGTACACGCACTGGCAGCCCGCGTCGGCCATGATGCGGGCCTGCTTGGCCAGCGCCTCCGGCGGCTGGGTGTGCGACATCATCAGGAAGCCAACGGTTTCCAGGCCTAGTTCGCGCGCCAGGCCGAAGTGCTGGATGGAGACATCCGCTTCGGTGCAGTGCGTTGCGATGCGGCAGATCGACGCGCCGTTGTCCTGGGAGACCTTGATGTCTTCCTTGACACCGACGCCAGGCAGCATGAGTACCGCGATCTTGGCCTGCTTCGCCGTTTCGGCCGCGATCTTGACCAGTTCCTGTTCAGGGGTTTTCGAGAAGCCGTAGTTGAACGACGAGCCGCCGAGGCCGTCACCGTGGGTCACCTCGATGACCGGCACACCGGCACCGTCCAAAGCCGTGACGATATCGCGCACATCGTCGGCGGTGAACTGGTGACGCTTGTGATGCGAACCGTCGCGCAGCGACGAGTCGGTGACTCGGATGTCGAGTTCTGCTGAGTAAGTCATTGTCCGATCCCTTCTCAGACCCGGGCGGAAAGAATTTGCTTGGCCATGACCTCGCCGACCTGGGTGGCGGCGGCGGTCATGATGTCGAGGTTGCCCGCGTAAGGCGGCAGGAAGTCGCCCGCGCCCTCTACCTCTACGAACACCGAAACCTTTGCCATACCACCGGAAACCACCGACGGCGGATCGAACTGCGGCTCGTTCAGCAGCCGGTAGCCGGGCACGTACTTCTGGATATCCGCGACCATCCGATGGATGGAGTCCGCGATCGCATCGGTGTCCGCGTCCTCGGGGATCGCGCAGAAGATGGTGTCGCGCATGATCATCGGCGGCTCGGCCGGATTGAGGACGATGATCGCCTTGCCGCGCTGCGCGCCGCCGATGGTCTCCACACCACGCGAGGTGGTCTTGGTGAACTCGTCGATATTGGCGCGGGTGCCCGGTCCGGCGGAGACCGACGACACCGAGGCGACGATCTCGGCGTAGACCACCGGCACCACCCTCGACACGGCCGCGACGATCGGGATGGTGGCCTGGCCACCGCAGGTGATCATATTGACGTTGGGCGCATCGAGATTCGCGCCGGACAGGTTCACCGGCGGCACCACAGCGGGACCGACAGCAGCGGGCGTGAGGTCGACGGCGCGGATGCCGGCCGCGGCATACTTGGGCGCGGCAGCACGATGCACGTACGCCGAGGTCGCCTCGAAGACTAGGTCCGGCAGTTCCGATTGTGCGAGCAGCCAGTCCACACCCTCGTGTGAGGTCTCCAGCCCGAGCCCGCGGGCCCGCTTCAAACCCTCACTCTCCGGGTCGATTCCGATCATCCACTTCGGCTGCACCGTGGTGGAGCGCAGCAGCTTGTAGAGCAGATCGGTACTGATATTGCCGGATCCGACGATCGCGGCGGTGACGGTCCCCGTTTCGGACACGGCAAGCCTCCTACGTGAATTGCAAACGAACGGAACCGAGTCCAGCGAACTCGGCGTGGAAACAATCACCCGGATGGGCGTCGATGGCGCGCGTGCACGAGCCGGGTAGCACGATGTCGCCTGCCTTCAACCGCACCCCGAAACTGGCGACCTTGCGGGCCAGCCAGGCCACCGCGATCACCGGATCACCGAGTACCGCGTCACTGCGGCCCTCGGCGACCACCTCGTCGTTGCGGGTCAGCACGGCGTCGATGGCCTTGATATCCAGGTCTTTCGGTGCCACCCGCTCGCTGCCGAGCACAAACCCGGCCGAGGACGCGTTGTCGGAAATGGTGTCGGTCAGCCCGATCTTCCAGTCCTTGATGCGCGAGTCGATCAGCTCGATGGAGGGCGCGTAGGCGACGGTGGCGGCGAGCACGTCGACCTCGGTGCAGTCCGCCCCCGGCAGGTCCGCGCCGAGCACGAAGCCGACCTCGACCTCGACCCGAGGGAAAAGATAACGCGACGCGGGCACCGGAATGTCCTGGTAGACCTCCATATCCGCGAGCAGGTGGCCGTAATCGGGCTCGTCGACGCCCATCATCTGCTGCATGGCCAGCGAGGACAGCCCGACCTTGTGCCCGACCACGCGGGCACCACCAGCCAGCTTGCGCCGGATATTGATCAGCTGGATTTCGTAGGCGTCGACTACATCGATATCGGGATACCGGGCGACCAGCGGGTCGATGGCCACCCGGTCGCGTTCGGCGACGTCGAGCTCATCGGCCAGTTTGGTTCGTACCGCGTCGGTCAGCACGCTAGTTTCCTTCCACAGTTGTCGGATTCAGCGCCAAGTGCTGAGATTGCGCGCCCGCCGCGGCCCGTCCCGCGCGCCGGCCGGAGAAGATGCAGTCCGCCAGCGACAGCCCGCTGACATAGGAATCCGAGCAAATTCCGACCGCTGTCCGGCCCGCCGCGTAGAGGCCGGGAATATCGGTTCCCGCGGTAGTCCGCACGGCGCCGCTGGTCTCGTCGACGACGACACCGCCGAGGGTGAGCATCGGGCACGGGTTGATGACGCTGGGTTTGATGCTGACGTCCAACAGCCAGAAAGGTCCGGCGCCAACGGTTTTGGTGAAGTCGGCCGGTTTACCCACCGGGTCGGGCGTGCCGTTCTCGATGGCGGCATTGTGGGCGGCCACGGTGGCACGGAGGCCCGCCGCGTCGATCCCAGCCTTCGCGGCGACCGCGTCCAGGGTTTGGCCGCGGACCGCGGTGCGCCGCATCGCCTCGAATTGCCCGCGCTGGAACCAGGCCGACTGCTTCGGGATCTGCGCGATCGCGGTGCGCATCAAGGTGTCGTCGGCGAGCAGCCAGCCCTTGCCCGCGTGTTCGTTGATCAGCGCGTGGCCGACCGCAGCGCCGTAACGGGTCTCATCGATGACCCGACGGCCGTCCGCGTCGACCAGCACCGCACCGGTAAAAGCACTGGGCGGCAGTATGAATCGCCACGCCGAGACATTGCCCATCCGGTCGGTTGCCGCGCCGGCCTGCTGCGCCATCAGAATGCCGCTGCCGTCATCCCCGGTGGTGCCGAGTGGAAGCCCGCCGCGATACTGCGGTCCGAACTGCCGCAACATCGTGCGATTGGCGATGAATCCGCCTGCGCTGAGCACCACACCGCGACGCGCTTGGATTCGAATCGTGGTGCTGTAGCGGCGATCCAGCTCGGCCAACCGCCGATCCAGCGCCTTACGCAGCGGCGGATAGTAGATTCCTGGCTTGGCCGCGATTTTCGCCATCCGGGTATAGCGGTCCCGGATCCGGCCCGGCGCGTCGCGCAGGGTGCGACATTCGACGCCGATCACGGTGCCGTTGTCGTCGAGGATCAATGTGGTTGCCCGCGTGAGGGTTTCCACGCGCACCCCGCGCCTCGATGCCGAAGCGGCCAGCGGCGCGAACAGCTGTTTGCCCGAGGTGCCCTTGCCTTTGACCCGGTGTCCGCGCTGCGCGGGTGTCGCGACATCACGACCATAGCCGGAGACCTCGCTGCCCGAGTAGTAAAGGTAGTAGCTGTCATTCGGATAGGAGGTCTTGTATGGACACAGTGACGCCTCGAATGGGACACCGTGACCCCGCAACCACTCGATCATGGCCGGGCTTTCGTCCACGAATCGCCGCAACGTCTGCGGGGTGATCGCGGTACCGACCTCGCGCTCGAGATAGGCGAGCATTTGTTCCGGAGTATCGGTCACACCGGCCGCTTGCTGCACGGAGGTACCGCCACCCGCGTAGATGACGCCGCCCGAGAGCGCCGACGCGCCGCCGCCCGCATACCGATCGAGCACCAGCACCTGCGCGCCTTCGGCCGTCGCCTCCAGCGCGGCCGCCGCGCCCGCGGCGCCATATCCGACAACGACCACGTCAGCGGCCAGGTCCCACTCGAGCCCCATAAACTTCACTCCGGTCCGAAACTGTAACGAGTTTCTCAGCGCATGAAATGCCAAGCAAGTCTTCTGCCACACAACATAGACCAATGGCGGCATCATTCTATAACGTGTTCTACATGAATGATCCGGTTAATGATCCACACAGCTACGACGTGGTGGTGGTCGGCAGCGGCGCCGCAGGCATGACCGCAGCCCTCGCCGCCGCACACCATGGGCTGAGCGTGGTGATCATTGAGAAGGCCGCGCACTACGGCGGGTCCACCGCGCGCTCGGGTGGTGGGGTGTGGATTCCCGGCAACAAGGCGCTGCAGGCGTCCGGGCGACCCGACGACCGCGAGGTCGCACGCACCTACCTGCACAGCATCATCGGCGACGTGGTCCCGAAAGAGCGGATCGATACCTACATCGACCGTGGTGCGGAAGCCTTCGACTTCGTGCTCGATCACTCCCCGCTGCAGATGAACTGGGTGCCCGGCTACTCCGACTATTACCCGGAAGCACCGGGCGGCAAGGGCGAGGGCCGCTCGTGCGAGCCCAAGCCGTTCGACGCCATGTCCCTCGGCGAGGAGCGATTCAACCTGGAGCCGCCATACGCGAAGGCCCCGTTGAATGTCGCGATCACGCAGGCCGATTTCGTCCGGCTCAACCTGATCCGCCGCCACCCGAAGGGCATCATGCGGGCGATGCGCGTCGGCGCGCGCACCTACTGGGCCAAGTTTACCCGCAAGCACCTGATGGTCATGGGTCAGGCCATTATCGCCGGGATGCGCAAGGGCCTCATGGACGCGAATGTCCCGCTGCTGCTGAACACTCCGCTGACCAAGCTCGTCGTGACCGACGGCGTGGTCACCGGCGTCGAGGCGCTGCGTGACGGCAAATCCGTCACCTTCACCGCACGCTATGGCGTGGTGCTCGGTAGCGGCGGGTTCGAGCGCAACGCCGAGATGCGCGCCAAATACCAGCGTCAGCCCATCACCACCGAGTGGACCACCGGCGCGGCGGCCAATACCGGCGACGGCATCGTCGCGGGTATGGAGGCGGGTGGCGCCGTCGGCTTCATGGAGGATGCCTGGTGGGGACCGACCGTCTTCAAGGGCGGCAAGCCGTGGTTCGCCCTGGCCGAGCGCAACCTGCCCGGCACCATCATGGTCAACGCCACCGGTGAGCGATTCGGTAATGAGTCCGCTCCTTACGTCGAGGCCGTGCATACCATGTACGGTGGCGAATACGGACAGGGTGCGGGGCCGGGCGAAAACATCCCCTCGTGGCTGGTGTTCGACCAGCGCTACCGCAACCGCTATATCTTCGCCGGATTGCAGCCCGGTTTGCGCTTTCCTTCCCGCTGGATGGAAAACGACAACATCGTCAAGGCCGACACCCTCCAGGAATTGGCGGACAGGATCGGCGTACCCGCCGACACCCTCGCCGCGACCGTCGCCCGGTTCAACACCTTCGCCGAGCTCGGCAAGGACGAGGACTACGGCCGCGGCGACAGCCACTACGACCGGTACTACGGCGATCCGACCGTCAAGCCCAATCCGTGCCTGGCCGCGCTGGTGCAGGGTCCGTTCTACGCCGCCAAGATCGTGCCTGGCGACCTCGGCACCAAGGGTGGGCTGGTCACCGATACCGCTGGTCGCGTATTGCGCGAAGACGAGAGTGTTATCGATGGCCTCTACGCCTCCGGCAACTCCAGCGCCCCGGTGATGGGCCACACCTACGCGGGCCCCGGCGCCACCATCGGCCCCGCGATCACCTTCGGTTACCTGGCCGTGCTGGATATCGCCGAGCGCAAGAAACGGCTGGCAGCGAAGGCCGCCGCCGAGGCTTAGGCGATTCAGGGGCGTCGATCTCACGCAGCGGTCACCCCCTTGCCCATCGGGCACCTGAGCACGACGATCAGTCCACCAGCATTCAGAAGGAGAACTCGATGCCCATCGACCCGAATATTGCGCTCGGAGCGACGCTTCCGAGCCGGGAGTTCGCGTGGTCGCCATCCGACGTGCAGCTCTATCACCTGGGACTCGGCGGCGGCGCACGCTGGACCGATCCGGCCGAACTGCGCTACCTCGACGATCGCACCCCACAGGTGTTGCCGACGTTCGCGACCGTCGCGGCCACGTTTCACGACACCGAACCACCGAAGGTCGTGTTCCCCGGCATCGACATCGATCTGGCGAAAGTCGTGCACGGACACCAGGAGATCGAGGTGCACCGGCCGATTCCCGCCGGCGGTAAGGCGACGAGCACCGGCCGAATCAGCGAGATCTGGGACAAGGGTGCCGCGGCGGTAGTCGTGCAGGAGCACACGGTCACCGGTTCGGACGGTGACCCGTTGTGGACCGCGCGCTCATCCATCTTCGCCAAGGGCGAGGGCGGTTTCGGTGGCGAACGCGGCCCGAGCACCAAGTCCGTATTGCCCGATCGCGCACCGGATTTCGATACACGGACACCGACGCTGCCCCAGCAGGCGCTGCTGTATCGCATGTGCGGAGACCGCAATCCGCTGCATTCCGATCCCGAATTCGCCCGCGCCGCAGGCTTCCCCGACCCGATCCTGCACGGCCTGTGCTCCTACGGCATCGTCTGCAAGACCGCGACCGATATCGCACTCGGTTCGGACGCGAGCCGGGTCACCGGATTCCGCGCGCGTTTCGCAGGGGTGCTGTACCCCGGCGAAACGATTCGCACCCGAATCTGGCGGGCGGACGGCGAATTGACGATCGCCGCGACGGTCGTCGAACGCGATGACGCTCCGGTGCTCAGCGACGTCACACTGCGCTTCCGGTAGTTTTCGGGTCGATCCGGCCCGCTGTCTCAACCGTGCGGCAGCGAGCCGGTCGCGACTACCCCGGCGAAGACTCCCCCGTATCCACCCGGCTACGCCGAACACCGAGGCCCTGAATCACCAAGGCGAACAGCACAATCACGAGCACCGGCGCTGCCACCGGCGCCCACGCGAGACGCCATGGCAACAGCGCCGCACCGACGGCAGCCGCGGCGAAGCCGACCGCGCCGAGGACAGAGGGAATTGTCGTGGGTACCACCCCGGCGGGCGCCGTAACGGTCGCCGCGTTCAACAAGTAGGTGGTGGCCACCAATCCCGCCGCGGTGGCGGCGAGCACACCAGTGTCGGCAAAGGCGAGCACACCGATCGCGAGCAACACCGCCGCGGCGGCCGACAGCCGCACCCACCAGCCGACGGCGACCAGGATCAATGCGGGGATACCGGCCAACGGCGTCATCAGGGTCACCGCCCCGACCAGCAGCACACCCGACAGCACAGCCAAGAAACGAGTCATCGCCGCACCCGCACGGTCCGGCGATGCTCGGGAATCAGGCGCATTACCTCATCGAGGCGCGCATTTTCGGTCCAGGCCACGATATTCACACCCACCGTCGCCATATCCCGGTACATCGAAGCCCGCTCCAGCTGCCACATTTTGGCCAGCGTCGTGTCGAGATTTTCATGAAAAGGCGTGCCGCGCAATACATCCACAACCACCACCACATGTCCGCGTTTGCGCAGGTCGATCAGCGCCAGCGCGAACTGGGTATCGAGCAGGGTGGAGAAGGCGACAATGATCGCGCCGAGCGGCACCGCGCGATGCGGTGCGAGCGTGCCGGTGGTCGTGATGTGTTCCTCGCCGACATCGAGCACGGTGTCGACGATTCGATAGAACTGCCGTCGCCCGATATCCGGCCGCAGCCAGCGCGGCTGCTGGCCGAGACAGACCACGGCGGTACGGTCTCCCGCCTGCAGCGTCGACTGCACCACCTGCGCGGCACCACGCACCAACAGCTCGAGCGATGCGGTGGCGGGCCCCGGCGCCTGCTGTGAGGTGTCCACCAGGACAACCACATCCGCGGAACGGTTGGTCAGCCGTTCGGTGACATACAACCTGCCGCGGCGCGCGCTCACCGGCCAGTTCACGGTGCGCAGTTGATCACCGGGTGCGTAGGCGCGGATGTCGGCGTATTCGACGCCCGGCCCGTGTTTGCGGGTGAGGTGGGTGCCGAGACGCTCGGGAAGTTCGGTGCGCGGCAAGCGCATTCGCTGTGGATCGGTGATCGGGTACACGAACAGCTGGCCTGCGGGCAGCGCGACGGTCGCCAGCGACAGCCCCGCCGGGCTGAGCGCGGAAACTCGCACCGACAGCGGATAGCGCCCCCAGCGCTGCGCCGTCAACCCCAGCCGCAGCCCGGCGGGCGCCGCTGCGGAATCGTTCGCCTCTTCGATCTCGATCCCGAGTCCGGCAACCTTGTCCGGTTTCATGCGCAGCAGCGCGTGCCCGGCCTCGACGGAGGCCGCCACGGTCAGCACGACCTCCTCCGACTCGAAGCAGCGCAGCGTTCCGCCGTCGTTGACCTGGATCTTGGTCGAGGACTGCTGCCATGGTGCGGTCGCGAGCACACCGAGCAGCGGCGCGGCGAAGACCACCAGCTGCCATTTGCCGAAGACCACGGCCAGCACCAACGCCGCCGCCGCACACCCGGCGAGCATGTAAACCAATGGCGCGGGCCGCCACCGCAATTCGGCGTCTACCGTGGTGCTCCCATCGCGATGGGTCATGGTCGAGGACTCACCTCACCGACGCGCGCGGAACCGGAAGGCGACGTAATAGCTCCGTGACGATATCCTCGCCGCGAATCCGGCGCACCCACATCTCCGGTCGCAGCGTGATCCGGTGCGCCATCGCCGCAACGGCGAGCGCCTTGACGTCCTCCGGGATCACGTAATCGCGCCCGAGCAACAGCGCCCGCGCCCGCGCCATCTGCACCAGATCCAGTTCGGCGCGCGGACTGGCACCGACCTCCACCTGTGGATGCCCGCGCGTCGCGGCGGCCAGCGCGACCACATAACTGACCACATCGGGATGCACGGTGACGAACTCGACCGATTGCCGCATCTCCAGCAACCCGTTCGCGTCCACGACCTGCCCCACCGTCGGCGGTATCGCGCCGCGCTCCAAGCGGCGGCGGATCATTTGTGTTTCGTCGTGCTCGGACAGATAGCCAAGGCGCAACTGGATCGCGAAGCGGTCGAGCTGCGCCTCCGGTAACGGATAGGTGCCCTCATATTCGATCGGATTGTCGGTGGCCAGCACGATGAAAGGCTGTGGCAGCATGAAGGTTTCACCATCCATGCTGACCTGCCCCTCGGCCATCGCCTCCAGCAGCGCGGCCTGCGTTTTCGGTGGGGTCCGGTTGATTTCGTCGGCGAGCAGCACATTGGTGAACACCGGCCCGCGCCGGAAGGTGAACCGGCCCGTGGACATGTCGTAGATGGTGGAGCCGAGGAGGTCGGCGGGTAGCAGATCCGGTGTGAACTGCACGCGCGTGAATTCCAGGCCGAGCGCGGCCGCGAAGGATCTGGCGATAAGTGTTTTACCGAGGCCGGGTAGGTCCTCGATCAGAACGTGACCGCCGGATAGTACGGCGATCATGATCAGCTGCAACTCGTCGCGCTTGCCGACGATGACCCGGGACAGTTCCCGGAGCACCGCGTCGCTGCGCTGGACGGTCGCGTCCATCGGCATCGTCATTTGTCTACTCGCACTTGTCTCAACCCATTTCACATTCTCTGAAGGCGTCGCAGGATTTCATCCAGTGCCGCCCGCCCCGGTGCCCGAGTCGTCTGATCACGCAGTGCCGAGTTCGCCGGATCCACCCAGAGCCACAGCTCCGGGCCGAACTGCAATACCCCCGCGGCCTCGGTCGCTTTGCGGTTCTTCGCGACCCGCATGCCTGTGGACAACTCGAATTCCTTGGCCAGCAACGGACGAAGGTGACGATCCCAGTCAGCACGGGTGCCATCGGCGCGATCGGCCAGCATCTCCGCCCTGGCGTGCCAGTGGTGCAGCATCTCGGCCGGACCGTTCTCGATATCGCCTGGGTCGGTATCGGGCTGCACTGAGTGTTCCCGCAATGACCAGACCAGCGCGATAAAGGCCAGTGCCACTGGGATTCCGCAGGTTATCAGCATCGTGCCGCGTGCCTCGCGGACCGCGGCGAGCTCGATCAACCCGATGAGTAACACCGCGACGACCACAATTCCCATGCGGCTCATACCATTTCTCCCTGCAGATCGGCCAACACGATGCGCAGAAGTTGTTCGGCACGCATCCGCTGCCACTCCAGCATCGAGTGCGGGCTGAACCTGGCCTCCTCGAACAATGCGACCAGTTCCCTGGCCGACGCGTCGTGCAGGGCACCCCGTTCGAAGGCGCGTGCCAGCACCTCCATCGGGGTGTCCGAGGCCAGTGGGGCGGCCGAGCGGTCGAAGGACAGGCCGTTCTCCATGGCGACGTAACAGGCGATGATCGCGGTTCGCGGATCCTGGCCCGGCACATTCATGGCGGCCAGGCCCATTTCGGCCGCCCTGGCCAGCGAACCCGTCGTCGGTGCGGCGGGCGGGGGCGGCGCGGGCACCGTCGCTGGCTTGCCGCGCGCTGTCATGGCGACCACGACCAGTCCGACCAGAGCAACCGCTACCAGCACCCCGGCCGCGACCACGGCCAGCCATAGCGCTATCCCGGTCAGCTGCGCGGGCTCGCCGGCCGGATTCGGTGCCGGCGCGGTGGTGACGATTTCGCCGGTAGGCCGGGGCGAGCCGGACGGCGGCGCGGTCGTGGCGGTCGTGGTCTCCCGGCCACGGCCGACGAAAATCAGCGCCGTGGCCGCCGCGATCAGCAGCGAGAAACCAGCAAGCACGGCCAGTATCAGCAGGCCGAATTTGCCGAGGCGCCATCGTTGCTCCGCACTGCCACGTTCGGGTTCGGGCATCGCCAGCGGTAGCCGATGCTGGCTGGCAATCACACCGGCCAGCAGGATGACCACCGACACCGTCAGCAACACCGGCATCAAGGCCACTGCCAGCGCGGAAGGCGTCGACTGATGGTCTGAAGTCTGGGTCGCCCCCGGAATGTGCCCGCGCAACGACATCGCCGCAATCGCAAGCAGCGTAATCAGCACGATCATGCGCAATATCGGCGCTCGCGACCCTGCCACTCCGTTACCGCCACATCTGAGTACTGCACAAAACAGCCACATCGTTACACGCCGAACGGTCTGCTCGAGAGCGAATCGAATACTTAGGAATACGTCTTGTCTATCCCGTACTACCATGCCTTCGACCGGCCCGGCGCGAACGCATTACAGCAGTTCGGGCGGCCTCACAAACCCCGCGCCCAAAACTTGTGACAGCACCTATCCGGCTACCGCACGCGACTGCATCGACGTAGCCTCGCCCGGACTTCGTCCGTGGCACGACCGCCCGGGCCCGACTGCTGGCGGCCGGTCTGATCCGGCGTCTTATTGCCCGGCTCGCTCAACCGCGCGACGTTTCAAAACAGCCGATATTTGCTGTGCGACCAGGTTTAGCCGGATCGCTACGCGCCGCGACCGAGAGGGTCGCCCAACTGGTCGAGCTCGCTCAACCGGCTGGCTGTGCGCGAGATATCGGGGAGGGCGATATCCGCCACCAGATCGGCCAATGGCACACGGGCCGAGACGGTGAGCGAAAGATCCGCGTCGTAGAGCACATCGATGAGGTTCACCAGTCGCATGACCCAATCAACAGCCACCGCACGGAGGGCGGGTACATCACACAGGGTCCAGGTCGAAAACCGTTGGGCGAGTTCGACATAGTCCGCCGACGAGGTCGGCGTGCCACACAGCTTCGCGAAATCGAATACGATCGCGGCACCTTCGACGGAGCGAGCGTGAACGCGACGTGCGCCGACCACTACCTCAGGGCCGCCATCGGGGTGAGGCTCGCCGACACGCGTGCTCGCGACGTTCATCCCCGCCCGGCCCGGCGCCGGGGCCACGACGGCACCACCGCGGCGGTCCGATTCACCGTCGGCGGCAATGACAGCGTGGCGCCAGAGGGCCGATTCGGCGCCGACCAGGTACCGTCCGGCCCGAAAGCCGGTGGCCGCTGGGTCGCGCGGAACTCGGGTGCGGTAGTCGAGCGGACCGTCCACGGAGACCACTTCCAGATTGGCGACGATGCGGGCAATTGTCGGTAAGAACCTGTCGTGGAACAGCGGGTTGGGTAGCAGTTTTTCCGGCGGATAGTTGGAGGTCACCACCAGCACGATGCCGCGGGCGAACAGCGCGTCGAGCACGCGGGTGATCAGCATGGCGTCGCCGATGTCGTGCACGTGGAATTCGTCGAAGCACACCAACCGGGCGTCACCGAGCAGGGTATCGATAGCGCGGTCGATGGCTCCGGATTCGGCTCGCAGGGCGGTCAATCGAGCGAAGAAGGCGTGGAAGTGGAATCGGTGCTTGCGGTTCGAGGTGACGCTGCCGAAGAATTGGTTCATGACCATGGTCTTGCCGCGGCCGGGTCGACCGTGCAGATAGATGCCACGGTGACGTTTGACCGGCCGACCGTGGCGGTCGAGGAGTTCATCGAGCCGGGCTGCCGCTCGCGCCTGGTCGGCATCCAATTCGATCGCACCGATATTCACCACAACCTCCCTTTCCTCTACAGTTGTAGAGGAAAGAGGTTAAGGCCGCCAGGAGAGGTGACGATGTCCACAACAGACCGACGCACGCTGATCGTCGACGCCGCCATCGACCTGATCGCCACCCACGGCATCCGCGCGCTCACCCATCGCGCTCTCGACACCGAGCTCGACCTGCCTGCCGGATCTACCTCGTACTACTTCCGCACCAAACCCGCGTTGATCACAGCCATCGCCGCGCGGATCACCACCCGCTCCCGCGAGGATTTCGTCGCCGCCCAGTTTCCGGCAACCGGCCCCATCGACCTCGATAACACCGCACATGACATCGCCGCGTGGCTCGACCGGCTCCTGACCGAACGCCGCCATCACCTGATTGTCCGGCACGCACTCATCATCGACCGCCTCGCCGACACCGATCTGCACGCCCAGCTGGCCAACAGCCTGTTCTCGACCGAACGTGCCCGAACTCTTTTCCAAGCCATCGGCGCCGCCGACCCAGCGGTAGCCGCGGCCGATTTCATCGCCGTCATCGAGGGCGCGGTATTCGATCGCTTCGCCGGCGCCCGCGCCGACTTTCCAACCGACACGCCGGAGAGCATCAACCAACTCGCAGCCGTGCTGTCGATCTATCTCGAGGCCGCCCACGCGGGCAGCTGACCTGGCCTTCAATTCCGGGCTGGTCTTCACACCGGAGGGCGAACCGGTCATCGAAATGGATGACAGCCGAACCGAATTCGTGGCACGGCCGTACGGCGCGAAGTTCACCGGTCCCGACAGTGCGACCATCGCCGTCAGCGGAACCGATATCCTTCGGCCGAAAAACGGTGTGACCACCGAGGTCTGGTCGGTGTCCGGCGTGCGCGGCTGCTACTGACGGCCGCCGCTCGCCCAGCCGAACTCGCTGTAGGCGATACCGCTGAAATACGCGCGGATGCCGGCCGCGGGATAGCGGATGAGCGAGTCGTACGGCAATGCGTCGAGCGGAAACCATTGGAGTTCATAGCATTTGTCCGGCTCTCGGTTGGTCGGCTCACCGGTCCAGCGCGGCGCCTCGAAAAATAGGCCGAGCCGGGGTTCGTGGCCCGAGCCGACCACGTGGGCGGTGTGGATCAGGCGCAGGTCCGCTGGGTCGATGACGACACCGACCTCCTCGCGCGCCTCCCGCACCGCCCCGGCGGCGGCGGGCTCCCCCGCTTCGAGCTTGCCGGCGGGCAGGTGCCACAGGCCGTCGAACTCGTCGTCACCGCGACGGCGGCTGAGCAGGAGCCCGCCGTCGCGTATCAGCAGAACGTGCACGTCGACGAGGTGCCGCGCGACCATGTAGCTCCTCCTCCGGCGCGGCTCAGTTGGCGCTGAGGACCAGCCCAGAGGTCGGGACGCCGGTGCCCGCGGTAACCAGGATATTCCGCACATTCTCGACGGTGTTTACCGAGGTGCCACGGATTTGGCGGACGGCCTCGGCGATGCCGTTCATGCCGTGGATATACGCCTCCCCCAGTTGGCCACCGTGCGTGTTCAGCGGCAGTCTGCCACCGAGTTCTATCGCGCCGTCGGCTATGAAATCCCGGGCTTCGCCGCGACCACAGAAGCCGAGTTCCTCCAATTGCATGAGAACGAACGGGGTGAAGTGGTCGTAAAGAATCGCGGCCTGCATATCCTCGGGTCGCAGACCGCTCTGAGCCCAGAGTTGTTCGCCGACCAGACCCATCTCCGGAAGTCCGGTGAGAGCGTCGCGGTAATAGCTGGTCATTACGTATTGATCGGCACCGGAACCCTGTGCGGCAGCGGCGATTACAGCCGGACGCTGCGGCAGGTCACGGGCGCGTTCGACGCTGGTGACCACGATCGCGACACCACCATCGGACTCCTGGCAGCAGTCGAGCAGATGTAGCGGTTCGGCGATCCAGCGCGAATTCTGGTGATCCTCCAGCGATATCGGCTTGCCGTAAAAGAAGGCATTCGGATTCACCGCGGCATGCTTGCGATCGGCGACGGCGACCCGACCGAAATCCTCACTCGTCGCCCCGTATACGTGCATGTAGCGGCGGGCGACCATGGCCACTTGGGCCGCGGGCGTGCCCAGTCCCTGCGGATACGACCAACCGGCATCGATGCCCGATGAGGTCGGCGCGGTGGCCAAGGCCGTGGAGAATTGGCCGAAACGCGATACCGAACGCTCGTTGAACGCGCGATAGGCGACCACCACATCCGCGACGCCGGTAGCGACCGCCATCGCGGCCTGCTGGACGGTGGCGCACGCGGCACCACCGCCATAACCGATGTGGCTGAAGAATTTCAGCTGCGGAATGCCCACCGCGCGGGCGACCGCCGCTTGGGTATTGGTATCCATGGTGAACGTTGTCAGCCCGTCGACATCGGCGGGTGTGAGCCCCGCGTCGGCGAGGGCAGCGGTGACCGCCTCGGCGGCCAACCGCAATTCGCTACGGCCGGAGTCCTTGGAAAAATCGGTGGCGCCGATACCAGCAATGGCCGCGCGGCCCGAGATACCCTGTTCAGTCATTCGAAGCCCGCTCATTCAGAAACCGCATGGAGATAACAGCTTTCGCCGTGATGTGGTCACCGAGGCTGTCGCGACCGACGACATCGATGTGAATGTCCTCGCCGACGATCTCACTCACGGTGCCCGAAAGGGTCAGGGTGTCACCGGAATACAGCGGAACCCCCAGCCGCAGCGCGATCGATTTCACAACGGCGCACGGTCCGGCCCAGTCGGTGACAAAGCGCTGCACAAGCCCGGTATCGGTGAGGATATTGACGAAAATGTCCTTGGAACCGCGTGCGATTGCCTTGTCCCTATCGTGGTGGACATCCTGAAAATCCCTGGTGGCCAGGGCAGTACTGATCACGAAGGTCGGGTCAACTGCGATGACCAGTTCGGGCAGTATGGTGCCGACCCGCACGGTCGTATCGGTTGCCTTTTCGGCTGTGCCTATTCGAAGCTCGGCTGTGCCCAATGTTCGCTCACTCATGCCCGCACCCGCCATACCGGCAGCACGGCCTCGTCGTCGAGTTTGTCGAACTCCACCTCGACCGGCAGCCCGACCTTCACCTCGGCGGGGTCGATGCCGCGCAGTTCACCGAGCATTCGCACGCCTTCCTCCAATTCGACAAGCGCGACAACGAACGGCAATTGCCGCCCTGGCACTTTCGGCGCGTGATGCACGACGTAGCTGAATACTTCGCCGCGCCCCGAGGCGACCACATAATCGGTCTGCTCGGACTTGTCCTTCCAGATCGCCGGGATCGGCGGATGTCGCAGTGTGCCATCGGGCAGCCGCTGGATCCGCAACTCCCCGGCTTTGGTTCCTGCCCAAAAGAATTCGGTATCCCAGGAGACCAGCGGTTTGACGCGGTCGCCGGTCGGCTGCTTCGGTGCCGTCCCGGTGCCCGGCGCAAACTTCAACAGCCGGAACAACATTTCGGCGACGACCTCGTCACCCACCTGCCAGCTGGTCTGGAAAGTGACGAACCAGCCCTCACCCAGCGCGGTCCGCTTCGGACCACGGATCTCGGCCAACCTGCTGGTCACCGAAATCTCTTCCCCAACGGTCACATATCGGTGATAGGTCTGCTGACAGTCGGTAGCGACCACCGAGGTATAGCCCGCGGCGTCGAGCAGCTCGGTCACCTGTGCCATCGGATCATCGTCGGGGCGAGAACCGTTGAGCCCGAACATGGTCCACACCTGGGCCATGGCCGGTGGCGCGACGGCGCCGGGGAATCCGGCGGCCACGGCGGCGTCGGTGTCGACGTAGACGGGATTGGTATCGCCCAGCGCCTCGACCCAGTTATTGATCATCGGCTGGTTCACCGAATCACGCCCGCGGCGGGGCGCGCAATCGCCCGCCGCCATAATGCGGTTCGCGGCAGCGGTAATCGCTTCCGGAGTCATGGTTTCCGGCATGCGCGGCTCCTTTGGTTGTTCACTATCGCGGTACTCGCGGCAACTGCAGCCCGAATGCGGCGACCAGTTCGCGCATCACCTCGTTGACACCGCCGCCGAAGGTCACCACCAGGTTCTGTTTGGTCCTGCGGTCCAGCCAGGTCAGCAGCTCGGCGGTGGACGGATCGGCGGGATCGCCGTAGCGGCCGATAACTTCCTCGGCGAGTCTGCCCGCCTCTTGCAGCGATTCGGTGGAGAAGACCTTGGTCGCCGAGGCATCGGCGATCACCGTCGCCTGATCGCCGCCGACAGTCGCTGCGACCTGCCAGTTCAGCAATTCATTGAGCCGGACCATGGCGTGGATGCGGCCGAGTGAACGGCGGACGTCGACCTCGGCCAGCACACCGCGTGGCTGCGCCCAGTCGTGTATCCGGTCGTAGAGCTGCTCGATCTTGCCGGACGGGCCGAGGCTCACCCGCTCGTGATTGAGCTGCGTCGTGATCAGCTTCCAGCCCCGATTTTCCTCACCTACCAGCATGTTCGCCGGTGCGTGGACATTGTCGAAGTAGGTCGCGTTGGTGTGGTGCGCGCCGTCGCAGGTGATGATCGGGGTCCAGGAATAGCCCGGATCCTTCGTGTCCACGATCAGGATCGTGATGCCGCGATGGCGCGACTCGACCGATCCGGTGCGGCAGGCCAGCCAGACATAGTCGGCCTCGTGGGCGCCGGTGGTGAAGATCTTCTGCCCGTTGATGATCCAGTCCCCGGCGTCGTCACGAACGGCACTCGTGCGCAGCGACGCCAGGTCGGTGCCCGCCTCGGGCTCGGAATACCCGATCGCGAAATGGACATCGCCGGAAAGGATTCCGGGCAGGAACCTCGCCTTTTGCTCGTCGGTGCCGAACTGCTGCAGCGTCGGCCCGACGGTCAACAGGGTCACCAGCGGCAACGGCACATCGGCGCGCACCGCCTCATTGAAGAAGATCTGCTGTTCCATCGGCCCGAAACCCTGGCCGCCGTATTCCTTCGGCCAGCCGACACCGAGCCAGCCGTCCGCGCCCATCCGGCGCACCACCGCGCGGTAGGCGTCGCCGTGCCGGTTGATCGCCATCTCGGCCTCCTCCTCGGGAGTTACGAGATCAGCGAAGTACGAACGCAATTCATCGCGCAGCTTGCGCTGCTCCGCGGTTAGATCGATGAACATCTGGTCCCCAATCGATCGAGTCGGAATGATTCGCCGCCCAGCCAGCGGGCAATGTCCTTGGCCTGCGAGTAGTAGCGGTGCATCGGATGGGTGATGTCTACGCCGAGGCCACCGTGCAGATGATGGCATTTCTGCATGGCAGCGGGCAGCTGCGACGCGATGGTGTAGGCGAGCACGTCGAGATCGTCATCGATCCGGTCCTGGTGCTCAGAACTCGTGTCGTCCTGCGCCAATGCCCAGTTCGCCGAGACCGCCGCCGCGTGCAGGGTGCGCGAAACGACGTAGACGTCGGCGATCTGCTGTGCCACCGCCTGGAATTCGGCGAGCGGCCTGCCGAATTGCCTGCGAGTGCGCAGATGCTCGGAGGTCAGCACGAGTGCGCCCTTTAGCAGTCCGTCCGCGACGGCACCGATCGAGGCGACCGCGAACCGGTGCAGATCGGCAACCCCACCGGTCAGCAACTGGTCGGCCGGAATCCTGACCTGCTCGAGTCGAACCGTGGCCTCGGGGATCCCACCGGATACCGGTGACGGCGTGATGGTCAGCCCCTCGGCCGCCGAATCGACAAGGGCGATACCGGAATTGGTCGGAATCAGCAGCCAGCGGGCCTGCTCGGCATACGGCACCGCGACCTTGTGGCCGGTGATGCGGACCGAATCCCCATCCGACACCGCGATCGTCGCCGGCCTGACGACGAACGGGTTGGCGGGCTCGCTCAGCGCCGCTGTGAGCACGGCTCCCTTGGCGATCTCGGGGTATACCTGTTCGGCGATGCTGTCGGGCAATGCCGCAAGCAGCGGCAACAGCCCGAAGCCGAGCGTGGTCACGGCGGGCACGGCCACCGCGTCGGTGGCCAGCTCGGTCAGCAGCACCGACACTTCCGGCACGCCCATGCCATCACCGCCGAAGCGTTCCGGCAACGCGACCGACAGCAACCCGCTGTCGACGAGCTTCGGCCACAGCTCGATATCACGTGCCGGCTCATGTTCCAGCAAACTGACGACGACCTCGGCCACGGCATCCTGGCCCTCGTCTCTGGTGAAGTCCACTTGTTCTCCCAGCTGACTCGACGACTAACTGTCCGCGTCGCGGGGCAGTCCGAGGATTCGCTCACCGGCCACGGTCAGCAGAATTTGCTCGGTACCACCCGCGATCGACAAACATCGTGTGAGCAGGAACTCTTTGACTACTTCCGAGTCCTGCGCACCGATTGGACCTGCCGTCTCCACGGCGAATTCCGCGACTGCCTGGCGATGCCGGACACCCACGAGTTTGCGCACACTGCTCTGTGCTCCTGGATCGCCGCCCGCCAGCATGCGTACCGCGGCACGTTGTTCCAGCAATAGACCGGCGATCGCGTCGGCGACGAAGCCGCCGAGACGGTCGTTCAGTAGCTCGGCGCCCGGCCCGGCCGCTGGCAGCTCGGCGATGAGCTCCTCGAGCACCGGCCCGATGCCGTTGCCGCCCATGGCGACCCGTTCGGTCGACAGGGTCGAGCGGGCGATCTTCCAGCCATTGTTCAGCGCGCCGACCACACAGTCGTCGGGGACGAAGACATCGTCGAGGAATACCTCGCTGAAGCGCGCCTCACCGGTGATCTGCACCAGCGGACGTACCTCCAACCCGGTGCTGCGCATATCCACCAGGAAGTAGCTGATGCCACGGTGTTTCGGCGCGTCGGCATCGGTGCGAGCCAGGCAGATCGCCCAGTTCGCCTTATCGCCCAGCGATGTCCATACCTTCTGGCCGCGCAGCACCCAGCCGCCGTCCACCTTTTTGGCGGTAGTGCGCAGTGCGGCCAGATCTGACCCCGCCTCCGGCTCGCTGAACAGCTGACACCACACGACCTCGCCACGCAGGGTTGGCCAGGCGAATCGGTCGATCTGCTCCTGGGTGCCGTGCTGCAGCAGGGTCGGCACCGCCCAGCCACCGATCGCGAGATCGGGTGCTTCCAGCCCGGCGCGGCGCAGTTCTTCCGAAATCACCAAGCCGGTCATCGGATCCGCGCCGCGACCGTATGGCGCGGGCCAGTGCGGCATCACCAGACCGGCCTCGACCAGCGCATTGGCGCGCTGCTCGACGGGCAGCGCGGCGATCGTTGCCACCTCGGCGGCCAGTTCGTTCGCGCTGCTGTCAACGGTGGCGACACCGTCGGACGTGTTCGATTGGCTGCGGTCGGGAGTACGGCGGTCAGGCTCCGCCGCCGCCTCCGAATCCGTCGCGCGCGCCGCGGCGAAAACCCGGTCGGCTCCGGTGGTTCGGCGCGTTCCGGCCCGGGTCAACTCGGTCACCCTCGCGCGCCAGCGCGCGGAACCGCCGAGCAACTGACGCAGGGCGGTCGCCCGACGCAGATAGAAATGCGCGTCGTGCTCCCAGGTGAATCCGATGCCGCCGAGGACCTGAATGCAGTCCTTCGCGGTCTCGACCGCCGCGTCCAGCGAAATGGCGGCGGCGATCGCGGCCGCGATCGGCAACTCCGCGCCACCCTCGTCCACCGCGGCCGCGGCATCAGCGGCGACGGCACGAATCAGCTCGGTCCGGCACAGCATCCACGCGCAAATGTGTTTGACCGCTTGGAAAGACCCGATCCGGCGCCCGAATTGCTCACGCACCTTGGCGTATTCGACCGCGGTCTCCAGACACCAGCCGGCCAGCCCGGCGAGTTCGGCCGCGACCAGCACGACAACGAGATCCTCGACCGCGTGCGGCGACTCGAATACCCGCTCGGCCGGGACCCGCACCGCAGTGCAGCCCACCTTGGCCAGCGGGGTGCCCGGATCCAGCGGCGAAAGCGGTTCCACCCGCAAACCTGCCGTGTCCGGCTCGATCAGGCACCAGCGCCGCCCATTCGGGGTCCGCACGGGCAGTAGCACCGCGGTGCCCGACGCGGCGCCGACAACCGAATCCCAGACACCGGTCAGCGATAGCTCACCGGATGCGGACGGTACACTGACCGCAGATTCGACGACGAGGTCGAGCGCGACACCGCACGGTAGTTCCTCCGCGATGGCGCCCGCGGTGACCAGATTCGCCAATGCTGTCGCCAGCACCGGCCCGCCCACCAGGTCGTGGGCGGCTTGCTCGACCAGAACGGCCAGGTCGGCGACGGATCCGCCCGCACCGCCCGCGTCCTCCGCGACAGCTACCCGGAAGACTCCGAGGTCCGCCAGCGCGGGCCAGTAAGCGCGCCAGAAGTTGGTGGCATCGTCGCGCATTGTTGCAATTGGACGGACCGATCCGGCCCATCCACGCATCGACTCCTGAACGGCTTTATGCTCGTCAGTGGTGGCAATGGTCACACTCGTTACCGCCTCTCCGGCGTGACTCCCACACCTAGAACATGTTCTAATATCCTAGCCGGGCGGAAGTCAAGAGACGACCCCGTCACGGTGATCGAATGCGCACGACGTTTCCGGAAAGGACGCTCAGCAATGGCCAGCCCCTCCCGTTCGCAGCCAGCCAACTCGAGCGCGGTGCCGCCTACCGCAACGGTCGCCACGCTCAGCGAAGATGAGTTGAGCTCGGCCGCGCAGCGGGAACGCCGGAAGCGAATTCTGGACGCGACTCTGGCACTGGCCTCGAAGGGCGGCTACGACGCGGTCCAAATGCGTGCGGTGGCCGAACGCGCCGATGTCGCGGTCGGGACGCTCTACCGATACTTCCCGTCCAAGGTCCACCTGCTGGTATCGGCGCTCTCGCGCGAGTTCGAGCAGATCGAGGGCAAACGCAGGCCCCTCGCCGGACAGTCGCCGCGTGAGCGCATGCACCTGCTGCTCACCCAGATCACGCGGATGATGCAGCGCGACCCACTGCTCACCGAGGCCATGACCAGGGCGTTCATGTTCGCCGATGCCTCCGCTGCCGCCGAGGTCGACCGGGTCGGCAAGGTCATGGATCGGGTATTCGCCCGCGCCATGAACGACGGTGAACCCACCGAACACCAGCTGGCGATCGCGCGGGTAATAAGCGATGTGTGGCTGTCGAACCTGGTGGCCTGGCTGACCCGTCGCGCATCGGCGACCGATGTCACCGAACGCCTGGAACTGACCGTCGACCTGCTACTCGGCGAAAGCGACCGACCGTAACCAGCGAACGTCGGGCGAACTCGGTGTCGGATCGAGCACAATAGTCCGCGCTCGGCCCAGGCAGCGCCGAAACATCCTTGCAAATGAAACCCAGTATTGTTCAGCGCGCCCATGAAAATACTCCTCCGATCACTAGGTTGGATGCGTGAGCGCACAGGATCTGCCACTGGAACTTCGCCGTGCCTTGTCGAGGGTTGCACGCGTGCCACGGCTTTTGATCGCATCGGATTACGACGGGACGATCGCGCCCATCGTCTCCGACCCCACGAAGGCGTTTCCCCATCGGGAATCGGTGAGCGCACTGCGGGCGCTGGCCGGTCTCACCGGGACTACCGCCGCCGTAATTTCCGGTCGCGCGCTGCGGGATCTCGCGGCACTGTCGCGGCTTCCGGTCGAGGTGCAGTTGATCGGTAGTCATGGTTCGGAATTCGATGTCGGTTTCGTGCACGCCATCGATAACGACGCCAAACAACTGCTGACCGAAGTACAGGCCGCGCTGTCCCGGGTTGCCGCGGACAATCCCGGTGTCACGGTCGAGACGAAACCGGCCAGCGTCGCCCTGCATGTTCGCAACGCGACCCCCGAAATCGGGTTGCGTGCGATGCAGAACGTCCGCCAGGGCCCGGCGTGCTGGGTCGGCGTACAGGTGACCGAGGGTAAATCGGTCATCGAACTCGCGGTCATCCCAACCGATAAGGGCACCGCCCTCGAGACGATTCGGCACCAGGAGAGCGCCGCGGCCGCGGTGTTCTTCGGTGACGACGTCACCGACGAGAAGGCGTTTCGGGTGCTGTCGGGTCCCGACATCGGAATCAAGGTCGGCGAGGGCGAGAGCCTGGCCAAGTACCGGGTCGACAGCACCGAGGAGGTGGCGCGCGCACTCGCGTTTCTGCTCGAGGAGCGCCGCACCTGGCTGGCGGGTGCGAGCGCGCCGCGTATCGAACGATTGAGCATGCTCGCCAGCCCACGTTCGGTTGCGCTACTGACTCCCGATGCGACCGTGACCTGGCTGTGTCACCCGGAGCCGGATTCGGCGGCCGTGTTCGCGCATCTGCTCGGCGGCCCACAGGCAGGGCATTTCACGATCGCGCCGGAGCGCGCGGCACTGCCCCTCTCACAGCGTTATGTCGATGGCACCATGACCGTCGAAACCCGTTGGGCCAGTTTGCAGGTGGTGGACTATCTGCCGCACGACGTGGCACCCAACCGCACCGACCTGACTCGGGTGATCACCGGTGAGGCGAAGGCCGTGGTGACATTCGCGCCACGACCCGAATTCGGCCAGGTGCCGGTGACGATCGAAGCTCACCCCGATGGACTGCGGGTGCTCGGCACCAACGACCCGATGGTGTTGCGCTCCCCCGGCGTCGAATGGGAAATTCTCACCGACGGCACACACAGTTCCGCGCGGGCCGTCATCGCTCCGTCACACGGCCCGATCGTGCTCGAACTGCGCTGTGGCACAAATCATCTCGCACCCGCCGCAGTCAGTGAGCCGGATCGCCGGCGCGACGCGGAAAGCTACTGGTCGCAGTGGGCGGCCGGGCTCGAATTGCCAGCATTGAAACCCGATCTGATGAAGCGCTCAGCCCTCACATTGCGTGGTCTGGTACATGCTCCGTCCGGTTCGATCCTGGCGGCGGCCACCACATCGTTGCCGGAAGATATTGGTGGCGTACGCAATTGGGACTACCGCTACTGCTGGTTGCGCGATGCCTCGCTGACCGCGCAGGCCCTCGTTTCGCTCGGCTCGCTGCACGAAGCGGAGAAGTTCCTCGACTGGGTACACAGGGTCCTCGAAACGCTGCCGGGTCCGGAACGACTGCATCCGCTGTACACCCTCTACGGCGAGACGCTGCCGCCCGAGGCCGTGATCGACCAGCTGCCGGGTTACGCGGGTTCGCGTCCGGTTCGCGTCGGCAACGCCGCGAATATGCAGGTGCAGTTGGACGTGTTCGGACCGATCGTCGATCTCATCGCCTCGCTGGCGCACGGCCGCCAGCACAAGGGGATCACCGATCCGGCCGAGGCGCTGCCGAACGCCGACTGGGAGTTGGTGCACGCAATGGTTTCCGCGGTGCAGCGGCGCTGGCAGGAGCCCGACCACGGCATCTGGGAGATCCGCGGCAACCCGCGCCACCACGTGTATTCGAAGGTGATGGGCTGGCTGACGATCGATCGGGCGCTCACCCTGGCGCAGAAATTCGATCGTCCGGTCGACCCGGCCTGGATGACGTTGCGCGACACCATTGCCGATGAGGTGACGACCAAGGGCTGGAACGAAGAGGTCCAATCCTTCACTGCCGCCTACGACGGCAGCGACCTCGATGCTGCCACCCTGCATATCGGGCTCAGCGGGTTGGTCGATCCGTCGGATCCGCGCTTCGCGGCGACGGTTGTGGCCACCGAAGCGGAGTTGCGCAGCGGTTCCACCGTGTATCGCTACCATCACGACGACGGCCTGCCCGGCGGCGAGGGCGGATTCCATCTCTGCGCGGCCTGGCTGGTCGAGGCGTACCTGCTTATCGGCAAGCGTTCGGATGCCGAGGCACTGTTCGCCCAGCTCGTAGATGTCGCGGGACCGACCGGACTGCTCAGTGAGGAGTACGACCCGGTTGCCGAGCGGTCGCTCGGCAACCACCCACAGGCATACAGCCATCTCGGCCTGCTGCGCTGCGCCCAGCTGTTGGGCAAGCCGGTCGAAGCGCTCGTCTGACGCACTCGAACGCAGTCGGGCCCGTGAACGAATCCGTTCGCGGGCCCGACTCGTCGGCATCCCGTATCGGTTCGTGCACAGGGGACGACCTTGCTAAAGTAAAACGGTAACGATTTCCATTATGATCTAGAGCACCGCCAGGAGCACCCCCGCGTGAGAACACGAATTGCCATGAAATTCACCGGCATCGCCGTGGGGGTGGCCACCGCAATGGCCCTCACCGCCTGCGGCAATACCTCGAACGATTCCGGCAAACCGAAGGTCGTCGCCTCCACCAATGTCTGGGGAGACATCGCCACCACGATCGCGGGGCCCGACGCCACCGTGACCGCGATCATCAGCGACCCGGCCGCCGACCCCCACTCACACGAGACCTCGGCCGTCGAATCCGCCGAGATCAGCGGTGCGGATCTCGTCGTCTACAACGGTGGCGGCTACGACGAATTCATCGAAAAGGCCATATCGGGCCAGCACAAGCGCACCGTCGACGCCTTCGATTCCCGCACCGACAAGAGCGACGAGAACGAGCACGTCTTCTACGACATGAGCACCGTCACCACGGTCGCCGACCGCATCGCCGCCGCGCTCGGCGAGATCGCCCCCGACGCCGCCAACGCCTTCACCGAACGCGCCAATATCTTCAAAAGCCAGCTGGCCGACGTAACCGCGATCGCGAGCAAGCTCGCCGCCGAGCACCCGAAAACGCCTGTGCTGCAGACCGAACCGCTCGCGCACTATCTGCTCGCCGCCGCCGGAACCGACGACCTGACCCCGCACGAGTTCCAAGAGGCTATCGAGCAGGAGACCGATCCCGCGCCCGCCGCCGTCGCCGCCACCCAGGATCTATTGACCGGCAAGAAGGTGCGCGCGCTGATCTACAACGTGCAAACCCAGGACAAGATCACCAAGGACTTGCGCGGGATCGCGCAGTCGAGCGGGACATCCGTTGTCGAGGTGACCGAAACCCTGCCCAACGGAGTGAATTACGTTCAGTGGCAGACGAACAACGCCCAAGCTCTCGCCGCGGCGCTGAGCTGATGACAGCTGAGACAGAGCTGGCCGAACAGCCTTCGACCACCGACACCGCCACGCCCGCGGTCCGCCTGGACGCCGCCAGACTGTCCTTCGGTGACCGCACCCTTTGGCAGGATCTGGATCTCGAGGTAGCACCGGGCGAATTCGTCGCCGTCCTCGGGCCGAACGGCTCGGGCAAGACCTCACTACTGAAGGTGCTGCTCGGACAGCTCGGGCTCGGCTCGGGCACCGCGAGCATCGCGGGCTCGCCCGCGCGGGCGGGCAACCCCGATATCGGCTATGTGCCGCAACAGAAGACGATCGATGCCGGGGTCCAATTGCGCGGGGTCGACCTCGTCGGGCTCGGTGTCGACGGACACCGCTGGGGCCTCGGATTACGCGGCCGCGCGGCACGCAAGCGCAAGGTCGCCGCGGCCATCGCCGATGTGGGTGCGGAGAAATTCGCATATGCGCCACTGGAATCCATGTCCGGTGGTGAACAGCAGCGGTTGCGGGTCGCGCAGGCACTTGTCGGCGATCCCAAGGTGCTGCTGTGCGACGAACCGTTACTCAGCCTCGACCTGGCCAATCAGCGGCTGGTGTCGGAGCTGATCGACCGGCGCAGGCGCACCCACGACACCGCCGTGCTTTTCGTGACCCACGAGATCAATCCGATTCTGCCGCTGGTGGATCGGGTGCTGTATCTGGTCGACGGAAAGTTCCGCATCGGTACTCCGGACGAGGTCATGACCTCGGCGGTGCTCTCGCAGCTGTATCAGACCGAGGTCGATGTGCTACGGGTGCGCGGCAGGCTGGTCGTCGTCGGCACCGGCGACACCATGGACGTGCTCGGCACCGCCGGGGCCCAACATTGCCACGGCGCAACCGTTTCCGAGATCGGGCTGTCGGACGCACCGCTTTCGGTTGCCGAGCCGCAGTCGAGTGGGGTTCGCTCGTGATCGACAAACTCTCGGACGTGCTGTCGAAGATGTTCGACTTCTCCACCACCGCGAGCCTGCTCTCCTACCCCTTCGTCCAGCAGGCCGTACTCGCCGCCGCCATGCTCGGACTGCTGGCCGGCGCGATCGGACCATTGATCATCAGCAGGCAGATGTCGTTCGCGGTGCACGGCACCAGCGAGCTCTCGCTGACCGGTGCCGCGGCCGCGCTGCTGGCGGGCGTCGGTGTCGGCCTCGGTGCCATTGTGGGCTCGGTGATCGCGGCGGTGTTGTTCGGTGTGCTGGGAACCAAAGCCAGGGAACGCGATTCGGTGATCGCGGTGGTGCTTTCTTTCGGTCTCGGGCTCTCGGTGCTGTTTCTCTGGCTCGGTCCAGATCGCGCCGGATCGAAGTTCTCGCTGCTGACCGGCCAGGTGGTCAGCGTCGGCTACAGCGGGCTCGCGCTGCTGATGACCTGCACCGTGCTGGTGCTCGCGGTACTCGCTGTTGTCTATCGGCCGCTGCTGTTCGCCAGCTCCGATCCGGAGGTGGCATCGGCCCGCGGCGTGCCGGTGCGCACGCTGTCGGTGGTCTTCGCGGTCATGCTCGGCATTACCGCGGCGTTCGGCGTACAGATCGTCGGCGCGTTACTCGTGCTCGCACTGCTCATCACCCCGGCCGCCGCCGCGGCGCAGCTCACCGCGAATCCGGTGCGCGCCACCGTGCTCGCGGTCGTGTTCGCCGAAATCGCCGCAGTGGGCGGCATCCTATTGTCGCTGGCACCCGGTGTACCGGTGTCGACATTCGTCACCACCATCTCGTTCCTCATCTATCTGATTTGCCGGGTCGCCGGTCCACGACGTCGCCGAGCCGCTCGCGCCAGGTAGCCGTCGACGCGCTTCGTTTGCCGTCAGACCGCGAGGTATCGCCGGGAGTACTGCGGATGCTGGAGCGGCTCACCGAGGTACCCGCGTACGTCCAGAACGTCCGGTACGACGTACTTGCGCGGAATACGCTGGCCGCCAAACTGATCGGCGATCTCGGCAGCGAACGCAACCTGCTGCGACCGGCATTCGGTTCCCGAACGGCGCAGGTGTCGTGTGGTGGCCCGGACGGTGAGGCGCAATTCGTCCGGCAGGCGGTTGCCGAGCTTCGGGGCGCGGCGGTCCGGTATCCGAACGATCCGCGGATCCCGGAGTTGATCGCGTGGCTGTCCACGCGCGATATCAACTTCCAGAACGATTGGGCCGCACGCGAAGTGGCTCCCACGGCCACGATCTGGAAACGATTCGTCCATCCGGACGTGGGTATGATCGAACTCGACGCGCAGACCCTGTCGGTGCCCGGTACGGACCAACGGATCGTGATCTATACGGCCGAACCGGAAAGTTCGGCGGCCAAGGCGTTGCACGAGCTGACGGCTTAATGGCCCAGAACCTGCTCGCCATCCGCCGCGCCGAGGCAGGGTTACCTGAGCAGTCGCATCAGCACCTGGGCCTGACAACACCCGTCACACTCGGACCCGCTCGCATCCGAACCGATACCAACCTGCCCAGGGCTACTTTCCCCTCGACCGAGCGACACTCGACGGCGCCGACGCGGTCCTGCATATTGCGTGACAGTATCGACAGCCGCCGCCGACCTACCCACGCGCCGGCTGTCTCACGCACGCCCGGGCAGACAACACGTGCGACCGTCGGTGCCACGCACCCACCGGTCTCATGGGCAGAAAACGGCATCTTGTGCCGCCGCCAGTGCGTCGGTGCGTGGGACCGGAATCTCGTGTCGCAGGTCAGCGGCCAGATCGAACACGGTGCCGACCAGAATCAGCTGACGCGATCCGTCCGCGCTCGTCAGGGCGATGCTGGTGAAGCCCGGTCCGCCGCCGTCGGTTTCCCAGACCGCGACCTCGCTGGTTCCGCAGGATACCGTCGACTTCTGCACTCCCAGGCCATATCCGGGGGCTCCGGGCAGCGTGACCGGGGTCTCCAGCGCACGTTGCTGATCGGGAGGCAGAAGGTGCCCGCCGAACAGTGCACGATGGAACTGTGCAAGGTCGTCGAGGGTGGAAATCAGTGCGCCGGCGGTCCAGTCGTAGGACGGGCTGAAGGTGGTCATGTCGTTGCCGGACAGGTCGTAACCGTGCAGATGCGGTCCGTGGATCTGCGGATCCGTGAGCGGAAATGTGGTGTGAGTGAGGCCGAGTGGGATGAGCAGGCGGTCGCGCAGCTCGTCCTGCACCGGGTGCCCGGTCACGGCCTCGACGACCATGCCCGCGAGCAGATAGTTGGTATTCGAATAGGACCAGGTAGTACCCGGGGCGGCGAGCGGCGGATGGGTCATCGCCGCGGCCACCACGTCGTGCGGGCGATACACGAATCCCCAATCGTGGTCACTCAGATACGGATCGAAGAAGGCGGGGTCGGTGGTGGGGTCGTAGATGCCGGAGGTGTTGTTCAGTAGTTCCCGGACCGTGATCGAGCGACCGTCGTTACCGTTGCCGCGCACGACGCCCGGCAGGATGCGTTCGATCGGATCGTCGAGCCCCAGGCGGCCCTCGGCGGCAAGTTGCAGCACGACCGTGGCAACAAACGCCTTGGTATTGCTGGCGATCCTGAACCTGTCGGTGGTCTCGGCCGGAGCTTGGCTCGCGCGGTCGGCCGTTCCTGCGCTCAGGCGCCACACCTCGCTCCCATTTCTCGCGTAGGCGATGACGCCCGGATACCCCTCGGCCACCGCTCGGTCCAGCGCCTCCTGCAGTCGTGGGGGCGGCGGGGCGGTCGCGTGGGCGGGCGTCGTGACACCGATAACACCGGCGAGCACGGCACCGGCACAGGCGAGAACTCCTCGTTTCACGCCTTCCATATTCTCAGGCTCGACCCGGCCATGGCGGTAGTGCCAACCCCACCATATCTGCCAATTTCGGAGCCCCGGCATCCCGGCCGCCCGCGCGTCCTGGCGCACCCAGGTACGCAACGCCTCCTACCGCACTCCGGGTCCCGCACCACCCCACATACGCACCCACTCGCCACGACAACAGTTTTCGAGCGAAGCGAGACCGAGCACTAGAGTTCGCGGCCGGCTCACGTCCGAGGGGCAAATACGAAGCGACGCAGGAGCAAGTATTTGCCCCTCGGACGCGAGCCAAAGGGGCCGCGAACACGCAGCGCCGCAGGCGCTGCCAAACAAACACAGCTACCATCCTGTGGCATGAGTTCGGAACTGCTCGTTGATGTCTCTGCGGGCATCGCCGTGCTTACCTTGAATCGACCCGCCCAGCAGAACGCTTTCACTCCGGCGATGGCTACCGAGTTGAGTTCGGCGCTACAGCGGTGTGACGTCGAGGATTCGATTCGTGTCGTCGTGATCACCGGTACGCCACCTGCGTTCTGTGCGGGAGCGGATCTGTCCAGTCGTGTAGGCGATGTGAGCGCCACCATCGACCCACCGCCGTGGCGGGTGCGCAAACCGGTGATCGCTGCGGTGAACGGCCACGCGGTCGGCATCGGTCTGGCGCTGGCTCTGCAGTGCGATCTGCGCTACATGGCACAGGATGCGGTGTACGGGCTCAATCAGGTGCGGCGCGGGGTGCTCGCCGACGGCTACGTGCATTGGACGTTGCCGCGGCTGGCGGGAATGGCCAATGCGGCGGACATCATGTTGACCGGTCGTACCTTCGACGGCGACGAGGCGAAGGCGATGGGTTTGGCCAACGGCGCACTTTCGGCAGGCGAGGTACTGCCGACGGCGCTGGCGATCGCGCACGACATCGCGAACGGGTCGGCGCCGCTGCCGGTGGCACTATCCAAGCGGCTGCTATGGGAGGGCATCGGCATGACTCCGGCAATGGTCGGCAGGCTGGAAACGGACCTGAACGAGCGTGTCGGCAAGAGCATCGACGGCGGCGAAGCCATGGCGGCGTTTCGTGACCGCAGGCAGCCCAACTGGTCCGGCAGCGTCACCGAGGAATGGCCGGCCTGGGACCGCAACGATGCGTCGGAGCAACCGGGCCTGGATTGATCGATGTTCGGCCGCGCGCTCAGGCGCGTCCGCCGATCAGCATGAGCAGGAAGATCCCGGCGAAGATGACCATGCAGATCGTGCCGATGACCCCGAGGATATATCCGACGAGCACCTGAGCCCGGCCACCGTAGGCGCCACCGGATTCTTCGATCTGGTCGAGGGCGCGCTTGCCGAGCGCCCACGCTACCGGCCCCAGTAGGCCGCAGCAGAACATGCTCGCCGCGCCCAGCCACAGCACCGCCGTCGCATTCGGGTGTTCGATCGGCTGACCGATGGGCTGGTTGGGTATCACCACAAGCCGAATTCTACTGGGCTGGTCCGCCTTTGCGCGTGATTCGTCTCAGGCGCGGCGCTGTCGGGCGATCTCCGAGAGCACGACGCCTGCCGCGACGGAGGCGTTCAGCGATTCCACCGGGCCCGCCATCGGGATCCCGAGAATCGAGTCGCAGGTCTCGCGGACCAGTCGCGACAGTCCTTTGCCCTCCGAACCGACCACGATCACGGTTGGTTCGGTGCCGTCGAAATCGTCGAGGGTGGTGTCGCCACCCGCGTCGAGGCCGACGACCTGAATGCCCTTGGCAGCCCAATCCTTCAGCGTGCGAGTCAAATTGGTGGCCCGCGCGACAGGCAGCCTGGCCGCGGCGCCCGCACTGGTCCGCCAGGCGACCGCGGTAACGCTCGCACTGCGCCGCTGTGGAATCAGCACGCCCTGACCGCCGAAGGCCGACACCGAGCGAATGACGGCGCCGAGGTTGCGCGGGTCGGAAATATTATCCAGCGCCACCAGCAGGGCCGGTTCGGCGGAACCACGGACCTCGGCGAGCAAGTCGTCCGGATGCGCGTATCGGTAGGGCGGCACCTGTAGCCCGACGCCCTGATGTAAACCGTTGGCGCTCAACCGATCCAGGTCGGTGCGCGGCACCTCCAGAATGGCGATGCCCGCGTCGGCGGCCATCTGCACGCTCTCGGAGAGCCGGTCGTCGTTCTCGGTGCCGACCGCGACATACAGCGCGGTCGCGGGCACACCGGCCCGGAGGCATTCGACCACCGGGTTGCGACCGAGCACCATCTCCGGTGCGTCATCGTTCTTGCGACCCGCTGGACGACCGGCACTGCCGCGAGGGCCGGGACGTCCCTTCGCCTCGGCCTTCGCCTTGGCGGCGGCACGTTTGGCCGCAGGATGCTTGGTACGGGCCTCGGCGGGCGGAGTCGCGCCACGTCCCTCGAGGCCGCGACGGCGCTTGCCGCCGGAGCCGACGACGGCGCCCTTCTTGGTGCCGCCCTTACGAATCGCGCCGCGTCGTTGCGAGTTACCCGCCATCAGTTCGCCTTTCCACTCTGCACCGCGCGGGGCGATGATGCCGTAGCGGCCAGCGACCATTCCGGACCGTTAGCTGTATCTGTTACTTCGATGCCGGCAGCCTGCAACCGGTCTCGCGCCGCGTCGGCGTTCGCCCAATCCTTCTGCGCGCGCGCCTGCTGGCGGCGTTCGAGTTCCGCACGCACCAGCACGTCCAACGCGTCGAGTGCGGCCGAATTGTCCTGCGCGGTGTACCAGTGCGGATCGAGCGGATCGACTCCGAGGATGGAGAGCATGGCGCGCACCTGACCGGCCAGCTCCTGCGCGGCGTCCACCGCACCCGCCTCCAGCGCCTTATTGCCTTCGTGCACCACATGGTGAATCTCGGCCAGCGCCTTCGGCACCGCGAGGTCGTCCTCGATGGCGGCGGCGAACCCATCGGTCCACTTGCCGACGGGGATCCCGCTCACCCGCTCGGCGACCCGGTGGATGAATGCCTCGATGCGCTGATAGGACTGCGCGGCGTCGTGCAGCGCCTTGTCCGAGTACTCCAGCATCGAACGGTAGTGCGCACTACCCAGGTAGAACCGGAGTTCCACGGCCCGAACCTGTTTGAGCACATTGGGCACCGACAGCACATTGCCCAGCGACTTGGACATCTTCTCGCCGCCCATGGTCACCCAGCCGTTGTGCAGCCAGTAGCGAGCGAAACCGTCACCGGCGGCCTTGGACTGGGCGATCTCGTTCTCGTGGTGCGGGAAGATCAGATCCATACCACCGCAATGGATGTCGAACTGCGCGCCGAGGTAGTACTCGGCCATTGCCGAGCACTCCAGATGCCAGCCGGGCCGTCCGGGTCCCCAAGGCGACGGCCACGACGGCTCGCCCGGTTTGGCCGCCTTCCACATCGTGAAGTCGCGTGGATCGCGTTTACCGAGGCCGAGGCTTTCGCCCTGGTGCACGTCATCAAGTTTGTGTCCGGACAGGCTGCCGTAATCCGGGTAGCTGACCACGTCGAAGTAGACATTGCCTTCGGACGCGTACGCGTGCCCACGATCGATCAACCGCCGCATAAGCTCGACCATCTGCGTGATGTGGCCGGTTGCCCGCGGCTCCACCGATGGCGGCAGCACGCCGAGCTCGCAATAGGCCCGGTCGAACGCGCGCTCGTGCGTCGTGGCCCATTCCCACCAGGGCCGGTCCGCGGCGGCGGCCTTGTTCAGGATTTTGTCGTCGATATCGGTGACATTCCGAATGAAGGCCACGTCATAGCCGTTGGCGCTCAGCCAACGCCGCAGCACGTCGAAGGCGACGCCACTGCGCACATGGCCGATGTGCGGCTCCCCCTGAACCGTTGCGCCACAGAGGTACACCGAGGCATGGCCGGGGACCAGCGGGGTGAATTCCCGCATGGTCCGCGTCTCGGTGTCGAAAAGGCGCAGAGTCACGACCGTCGATACTAGCGGGTCGACCTGCTGGTTCATGGCCCGGCTCGGGTCCGGCGGGCCGGATGCTATACCCGAGCCGTCAGTAACGCGGTAGCCACCGCCGCGACCCCCTCACCGCGACCGGTGAGTCCGAGTCCGTCGGTGGTGGTTCCTGACACCGAAATCGGGGCCCCGAGCAGCTCGCCGAGCACCTCCTGCGCCTCTGTTCGGCGTGGTCCGATCTTCGGTTTGTTGCCGATGACCTGCACTGCCGCATTCACCACATCGAAGCCCGCCGCGTCGAGCAGCCTGCGCACCTCTTTGAGCATGGCGGCGCCGGATACGCCTTCCCATTCCGGTCTGCCGGTACCGAATACCGCGCCGACATCGCCGAGGCCAGCCGCCGAGAGCAATGCGTCACATAGCGCGTGTGCCGCGACATCGCCGTCGGAGTGTCCGGCGCAGCCGTCGGCGCCGTCGAAGAGCAGCCCTGCCATCCAGCACGGGCGGCCGGGTTCGATCGGATGCACGTCGCTGCCGATCCCCACGCGCATGGTCATGTCCTGCCAACCGCCCGTCGAATGTCCGCGCCGTCGAGTACCGCGTGCGCGAGCAGCAGATCGAGTGGCGTGGTGATTTTGAAAGCCAATGGATCTCCGGGGATGGTGTGCACCCGGGTGCCGAGCAATTCGACGAGCCCCGCGTCGTCGGTGGCCGCGACGCCCTCGGCCACGTACGCGTCGCGAAGCAGCCCGGCCGCGAAACCCTGCGGTGTCTGAATGGCCCGCAGTCCCGCGCGGTCCGGGGTACCGGTCACGCCGCCGAGCGCGTCGACCGACTTGATGGTGTCGACAACCGGCAGGGCGGGTACGACTGCGGGCTTCCCGGCCCTCAGTTCGGCAGCGACCCGGGCGATCAGCGCGGGCGGCGTCAACGCGCGGGCGGCGTCGTGTACGAGGAAATAACCAGCGTCGGGAGCGGCCGCGATGCCGACGCGCACCGAATCGACGCGCTCGGCGCCGCCGACCACCACCCGAACCGAATCCGAGGGCGGCAGCAGGGCAACGGCGCTGTCCACGAATTCGGCGGGAACCATCACGATGACCCGGTCGACCGCCCCGGAGGCGATCAGACCGTCGACGGCAAGCCGGACCATAGGTGTACCGCCGACCGCGACGAACGCCTTCGGTGTCGACTCACCAAGACGGACGCCACGACCGGCGGCAGGTACCAATGCAACGACAGAACCGTCGTTGCTCACAACATTCATGCCTCAGGAGGCCGCTGCGAGAACCTCATCGAGAAGTGTCTCGGCCTTGCCGTCATCGGTACCCTCGGCAAGCGCGAGTTCACCGACCAGGATTTGGCGGGCCTTGGCGAGCATGCGCTTCTCGCCCGCGGACAGGCCACGATCCTGCTCACGACGCCACAGATCGCGGACGACCTCGGCGACCTTGTTCACATCGCCGGAGGCGAGCTTCTCCAGGTTGGCCTTGTATCGGCGAGACCAGTTCGTCGGCTCCTCAGTATGCGGCGCCCGTAGCACCTGGAAGACTCGGTCGAGACCCTCCTGGCCGACGACGTCACGAACGCCGACATATTCGGCGTTCTCCGCGGGAACGCGAACAGTCAAGTCACCCTGAGCGACCTTTAGGACCAGATACTCTTTCTGCACACCCTTGATAGTGCGAGTCTCGATAGCTTCGATCAGCGCCGCTCCATGGTGGGGGTAAACGACGGTGTCTCCGACCTTAAAAATCATGTGTCCCGTGCCCCTTTCGATGTTCACAGTTTAACATGCGACTCGATAACGGCGCGATCAACTGTGCAGGTCAGGGCCACAACGAGCCAACCACGGGGGTTGACAGAACACACCTGGTGTGCATTACGTTGTGCCAGAACGAGTTATCGACCGGTGCGATTGCCACATCACCCCTTCGGCCCGATTGGCAGCAACTCCGCCCCGCCACACAGTCGACCGAACTGTTACCAATCACCAGCGAGTCGCGAGCCCCGGCGTCCGCTGCGTGGAGACAACTACTACGCTGCCTAGTTACTACTCTCCCTAGCGGAGTGTGCCCGGTCGACATGGAGGGACAACCCGTGACTGCCCTGAAAGCTGTGACCGCCTCGAAGGGGCCGCGACGTCGCATGGTGACGGTTGCCGCGCTCGCAGCAGGCGCGGCGCTCGTACTGTCCGGCTGTAGCGCGGGCCAGGTCTCGCAGACCGCGGACCAGGTTGCCGCGGTGAACGGCAACCACGCGGACGTCAACACGATCTCGCTGCGCAACCTGCACATCGTCTTCCCCGGCGAGGGCTACACCAACACCAAGGGCGGCAGTGCGCTCATAGCGTTGTCGATCATCAACAACAGCGAGTCGGTCCAGGACGAACTCACCAGCGTCACCACCGATCTCGGCACCGTGAAAATCACCCCGCCGCCGGGTGACTCGGCGTTCATCCTGAGGCCACAGCAGACCGTCGTGGCCAGCTCGACCGAGCGCGCGGCCGAGACGACCTCGGCCACGCCGACGTCCGGGGCGCACGCCCAGCAGCCCACTGACAAGCCGGCCACCGATCCGGCGGCAAAGGCGGCGACCATCGAGATCACCGGCCTGACCGAGGACATCACCCCCGGCCTCACCTATACCGTTTCGTTCAATTTCAAGCAGAACGGCACCGTGCAGGTCCATGTTCCGGTCGATGCCGGATCGACCGAGCGGCACGAGTCGGACCTGTCCGGCCCCGCCGAGCCCGCCAAGGGCGGGCACTGATCGCTTGCCGCTCCGCCGCAGCGCGGGGTCGACACGGCTGCCGCGCATCGGCGCGGCAGCCGTGTTCTTTTGGGCACGGCAGGTTGTCGGATGCGGTACGTAAGGTGCGCCTGTGGCAAAGACCAAGTCGATCTTCCGATGCTCGGCCTGCAAGCATGAGGTCGCCAAGTGGGTGGGTAAGTGCCCCGACTGCGGCGCGTGGGGCACTGTCGACGAGGTAGCCGGGTCGGCGGGCGGTCCGGGCACACCGGCCGGACGGCGGGCTATGCTGCCGAGCACGGCCGCGGCGCCGATCTCCCAGATCGATTCTCAGGTGACTCGCGCCAGGCCGACCGGGGTCGAGGAACTCGATCGGGTGCTCGGTGGCGGCATCGTGCCGGGGTCGGTCGTGCTGCTCTCCGGCGAGCCGGGAGTAGGCAAGTCGACACTGCTGCTCGAGGTCGCGCACCGCTGGGCGAATCAGCGCGATGAGAAGTCGTTGTATGTCACCGCGGAGGAGTCGGCGGGACAGGTTCGGCTGCGCGCCGATCGAACCGGTGCGGTGCACGAACGGGTGTATCTCGCAGCGGAATCCGATCTTTCAGTGGTACTCGGACACGTCGAACAGGTGCGGCCGTCGTTGCTGGTGGTCGACTCGGTGCAAACGATGCTCGCGCCCGATGTGGACGGCACCATCGGCGGCGTCACCCAGGTGCGGGCGGTGGCCGCCGCGCTGACATCACTGGCGAAGGCGAGCGGGATCGCGGTTCTGCTGGTGGGACATGTCACCAAGGACGGCAATATCGCCGGCCCGCGCACACTGGAGCACCTGGTCGACGTCGTACTGCAATTCGAGGGCGACAAGAATTCGACGCTGCGCATGGTGCGCGGGATCAAGAACCGCTTCGGCGGCGCCGACGAGGTGGGTTGCTTCGAACTGCACGACGACGGCATCGCCTGCGTCACCGATCCATCGGGACTGTTCCTGCACCACCGCACCGATTCGGTGCCCGGCACCGCGGTCACCGTCGCGATGGACGGCAAACGACCGCTGGTAGCCGAGGTCCAGGGCCTCACCGTGAAAACGGACAATCCGTCGCCGCGCCGAGCGGTCAGTGGGCTCGACTACAACCGTGTCGCCATGGTCCTGGCCGTGCTACAGAGTCGCGGCCGGATCTTCGTCGGCAAGCACGACGTGTACGCCGCTACGGTGGGTGGCATGCGGCTGCTGGAACCCGCGGCCGATCTGGCGATTACCCTCGCCATCGCGAGCGCCGAATCCGATATCGCGATTCCGCCGGGCTGGGTGATCCTCGGTGAGGTCGGATTGGCGGGTGAGGTACGCAAGGTGACCGGACTCGCGCGCAGGCTGGCCGAGGCCGAGCGGCTCGGTTTCACGACCGCCCTGGTGCCACCGGGAACCGAACGGGCGCGCAGCGGTATGAAGATTCACGAGGTGACCGACGTGAAGTCGGCTATTCGACTGGCCAAGTTACGTAAGGCACGCAACGAACCCGCGGCGGAACTGGCCCCTACCTTCTGACCACCACGACTACGCGATATTGAACGGTTCGCTCGAGCTGCGTACCGAACCGAGCTGCGCGACAACGGCGTACGCGCCCGGCGGCACCGGAACACGATCACCCGCACAGTTGGGCTGCGAGGTCGAACCCGACCAGGTGACGGTAAACGCCGCCTGCTCACCGCGGTTGAGAGTGCGCACATCGGGCTGGCCGTCCGGGTAGCAATCGGTGCTCGACCACAGCCTGCGCTGACCGTCGAGGGTGAGCACGGAAACCTGCTGAAGGCCGGAACCCACATCGCGCGAGCACGCCGCCGAGGAGATATTCGTGATCACAATGCCGAAGACCGGCTGCTCGCCGGTTTTATAGGTGGGCTGTTCGACGGTGACCCGCACGGCGAGCGACTGATCCGGACACTGCTCCTGCGCGACCGGAGCACCACTCACGTCGGCACCGTCGGAGGGCTTCGGCGCGCTCGATTCCGCACTGGTCGACGGCTTAACCGAGGACGTGCCGGCTGCCGTCGGCGCCGACGTCGAAGTCGCCGCCGACGTGTCCGCGGGGGACTTACCACCGCGCGCGAACATAACTACCAACCAGATCGCCAGCGCGAGCGCCACCACCAGGATTCCGATGGCGAGAACGCGTCGACGCCAATAGATCTCCGGAGGCAGCGGTCCATTCGGTTCCAGCACGCCTCAACGGTAAGCGCACGATCGAGCGCAGCGACTCAGGACCCCGGCGTGTCGGGCTGGAAAACGCGATCGTGGCAACCAAATTTCGGCCCGCACGCTGGGAAAACAGTTCCTCTTCCGAGTCAGGCGAGCTCCCCGATATTGCCGACGACCCGCTGCAATTTGACCTTGCCGTCGGCGAGTTTGTATGTGACACAAGCGATCGCGCACCCTCCCGTCGCGACGCGCTGGGAGATGATCATGGACCGCTGCATCAGCAGCTTGCTCGTTTCCACCACGTGCCTCGCCTCGAGCTCGTCGATCGTCGACAACCCCTCCCGGCGGCCGATCAAGATCGACGGCGTGACCCGCTCGACGACGCTGCGAATGAACCCACCTGGCACCTCGCCTCCATCGAGCGCGGCGATCGTCGCACCGACCGCACCGCAGCTGTCATGTCCGAGCACCACGATCAGCGGCACGTCCAGCACCTGCACGCCGTATTCGATCGAGCCGAGCACCGAGCTGTCCACTACGTGACCGGCGGTGCGCACCACAAACATATCGCCGAGACCCTGATCGAAGATGAGTTCGGCGGCGACGCGCGAGTCACCGCAACCGAACAGGATCGCCGAGGGTTGCTGGCCGCTGACGAGTTTGGCCCGGTCGATAGCCCCTTGGCTAGGATGCAGCAGGTTGCCATTGACAAAGCGCTCGTTTCCCTCGCGAAGGGATTTCCAAGCACTGACCGGGTTGGAATCAGGCATACCGTCCATTGTGCATGCACCAATGGCTACCAGCGAGTCCGGCTCGTTACGAGTCGGCAAATATTGACGGGCCGAAATACACGAGGAACGGTGAGGCGGTGCCGAAGCCAAGCGCAGCGCACGAGGGTGCGGGCCAGGTGCGAACGGACGGAGTGGCAGTAAACCGCGTGGATGCTGAGGCATTGCTGCGGTGGTACCAGGAGACCGCGCGTGATCTGCCCTGGCGCCGCGCTGAAGTGTCTGCCTGGCAGATCCTGATGAGCGAGATCATGCTGCAGCAGACACCGGTGGTGCGGGTCGAACCGATCTGGCGGGAATGGGTCGCCCGGTGGCCGGTGCCGTCTGCCATGGCGACCTCCTCGCAGGCCGAGGTACTGCGCGCGTGGGGCAAACTCGGTTATCCGCGCCGGGCGCTGCGGCTGCACGAATGCGCCAGAGTGCTCGCCGAACAGCACGACGACGAGGTCCCCGCCGATGTCGAGGTGCTGCTCGGACTGCCCGGCGTCGGCGCGTACACAGCGCGTGCGGTCGCCTGCTTCGCCTACGGTCAACGAGTTCCGGTGGTGGACACCAACGTTCGCCGGGTGGTAGCTCGCGCGGTGCATGGACGCGCCGAGGCGGGGAATCCGTCATCGCGCGATCTACCGGAGACCGAGGCGCTGCTGCCACGGCAGATCGACCGGGCCGCGATGTTTTCCGCGGCGCTGATGGAACTCGGCGCAACGGTGTGCACCGCACGCACGCCCGACTGCGCGCGCTGCCCACTGCCGAAATGTGCGTGGGTCGCGGCGGGCAGGCCGGTATCCGAGGTAGTCAAGCGCACGCAGAAATACGAAGGCACTGACCGCCAAGCCCGCGGCAGGCTACTGGACGTACTGCGCGACGCCAGTGGACCGGTCGAACGGATCCGGCTGGATATCGCCTGGACTCGCGACCCGGGACAGCGCGATCGCGCCCTGGATTCACTGCTGATCGACGGGCTGATCGAGCAGACTGCGGACGGTCTGTTCGCGCTGGCAGGCGAGGGTGGCCAACCCGAGGGGTAGCCGCTACCGTCCGAGCACCCGGCGCAGAAATCGCTCGACCTCGGCGCGATAACGCGCAGGCTGGTCATCGTGCACGAGATGACCGGAATCGGGTATGCGCACGTAGTCGGCGTCGGCGTGCTCGGCTGCCATCTGCCGCATCTGCCCCTCCGGAGTAATCGTGAATTCGCCCTCGATCAGCAGCACCGGCGCCCGCACCGCGCGCCATTGGGCCCAGAAATCGCGGGTGCCCCACTCCTCGGAGATATCGCGGAAGGTGGCGACCGATCCGTGCAGCCGGTAGCCGTCGGGCCCATGCTCGAACGAATTCAGGAAATACCGTCCGGCCACCGGGCCGAAGAAGTCGAGCACCGCGCGTTCATCCGGAAATGGCTGCGGCCAGGCGTCGATCATGGCCGCCCAGTGCTGCGCGGTACGTCCGGTGAAATCTGGAGCGATGTCCTCCACGACCAGCGCCCGCACTCGCCGCGGGTACTGCGCGGCGAAGACCCAGCCGTGCAGCCCGCCCATGGAATGTCCGATCACCACCATGGGCTCGGTGATCGGCGCTGTCGCGGCGGCCAGGTCCGCGACGAATGCCTCGGTGGTCAACTCCGCGGGCGCCGCACGGCCGTGCCCGGCCGCATCGAAGGTGTACACGTGCCCATACCCGCGCAGCCACGCCACCTGATCACCCCAGGTGCGCGCGCTCCCCATCAATCCATGTAGCAGCAGGATCGGCACCCCTGCCCCACCCTCGTCGTGTAACACCCTGTCGATTTTGCAGCGCCGACACCGCCGGGTGTTCGCGGCCCCCCGCCGCTCGCCGTAGGCGTTTGCTATCGACAGACGTATTGTCGGTCCCATGGCTGTTGTGAAGATCAATGCGATCGAGGTTCCCGAGGGCGCGGGGCCCGAACTGGAGAAGCGGTTCGCCCACCGTGCGCACGCGGTCGAGGGCTCGCCGGGGTTCCTCGGCTTCCAGTTGCTCCGCCCGGTGGCCGGTGACAACCGGTATTTCGTTGTCACCCAATGGGATTCGGAAGAGTCCTTCGCGCAGTGGCGGGACGGGCCCGCGCGCGAAGCGCATTCGGGCGAACGGGCCAAGCCGGTCGCGACCGGGGCTTCGCTGCTCGAGTTCGAGGTCGTCCTCGACGTCGCCGCGAAGTCCGCCTCCTGACGATTCGGCACCGCATTCGCTGACCCGCGCCGATCGCCTGCTCTGCGCGGCATACGGCGCGGGCGCGGTGGTCGCGCCCGTGCTCACCTGGTGGAACAAGATGGCCGTCGCGCGTGACGGTCCCACTTGTTCCTGATCGCCCGGCAGATCCGCCGTGCATCGACCCGAGCGCGCGGCGCGACTGGGTAAAGATTTGAGCTATTGACGGCAAGCGCATACGGATGTCACAGTTCGAATGACAAAACGCGATGGTGACGCGGTAATTCCGGTGTGAATCCGGAGCGGTCGCGCCACTGTATTCCGAGCATCAGGATGAGTTCCCTACCCAGAAGGGTTCGATTCGAGTCCTGGTGCCGGAAAGCCAGACACCGGCACCGTCGCATCGACCACTCGACGGGACGCGCATCCCTAGGAGGATTCCAATGGCCATCGCGCATTCACCGAGCCGGGCAACCGACTCATTGGCAACCGTGCTCATCGCAGTCGGTGTCGTTCTTCTCGCATTGCTCACGCTGTACCTGGTCGGCTTCGACCAGGGCGTTATCTCGCGTAGCGGGATGTACCTGCATGAGCTGATGCACGACGGACGCCACCTGCTGAGTGTCCCGTGCCACTGATCGGAACGCTGAAGATCCTACTGTTACGCGGCCTGCTGGCCGGCCTCATCGCCGGTCTGCTGGCCGCTACGGTGGGCTATTTCGTCGGCGAGCCCAAGGTGGACGCCGCAATTGCCATCGAAGAAGCGCATTCCGCATCCGAACACACCGAGCACGGTGCCGAAGCGGGATCCGGGCATTCGCACGGTGACGCAAAAGAACCGCTGGTCAGCCGGAACGGTCAGAGGGCGGGGCAATTCCTCGCGCTCGGCCTCGCCGGTTTGGCGTTCGGCGCGATCTTCGCGTCGGTCGCGCATTTCACCCGTCGGTACACCATGCTGGCCGGGCCGAAATTCGCGATCGGACTGGCGATCGGCGGCTGGGCGGCCCTAGTCGCGGTGCCGTTCTTCAAGTACCCGGCGAATCCACCCGCGGTCGGCGATCCGGACACGATCAATCAGCGCACCCTGTTGTGGTTGGCCTCGGTACTGCTCGGCCTCGCGGCCGTGGCCATCGGTGTTTTTGTCTACAAAAGGCTTGCCGCACAGCTCGATACTGTCCGGCTGATCGCGGGCGTGGCGGCTTTCGTGCTGGTCGCGGGGTTCGGCTACATCCTGCTGCCCGGCGTGAACGAGGTGAGCGCGGACTTCCCGGCAACCCTGCTGTGGCAGTTCCGGGCAGCATCGCTGGCCGAATCGACCACGCTGTGGGTCTGCCTCGGCCTCGGATTCGCGGCGCTGACCGAATTCGCAACGCGGACTAGCACTCCGGTACGAGGGCGGGTCGCTACCTCGGACTGATTCGGCGTTCGGAAACCCCAGGGCAGTGTCGGTTCCATGACCGGCACTGCCTTTTCCGTGTGGCCAGCACAGCTGCGCACCGAACATCCTCGACAGCAACCCCGCTCGGTATCGGTGGCATTCACCGCACTCGTCGTCGCGCTGCTGTGCGGTGCCGGCGAGGCGCTCACCTATGTCACCGTGCGACTCGACGAACCGAATGCCGCAGTGGGCTCCCTCGCGACCGGCCTTGCCATCCGGGGCACTATCTACCTGGTCGTTCTCGCCGTCGCCTGCCGAATGTTGCGCGGCGCGCGCTGGGCCCGCATCATTCTCACCTTCGGCATCGGGGTGGTCGGGCTGGCCTCATTGATCATCGAACCGCTGGCAGCGACGTTGTCCGCCAAGGCAATCGGTGACCTCTTCGAGAATCTGACGGTCACCGCCGCGCTCACCGGAACCTTCCGAACCGGGCATGTTATCGCGGTCCTCGTCGCCATCCCCGCGATGTACGCGCCGTCCGCACGCCGCTACTTTCGCGCGACGATCCCCGCACACCGGGCAGCGCCTGAATGACACCGGGCAGCGCCCTGAATGGTGTGCGGGGATCGTCGCGAAGCCGATCTAGACGAGGGCCGCGTCGAGGGTGATGTTGTCGACGCCCGCCAGAGCCTTGCTGACCGGGCAGCCCGCCTTGGCCGCCGCGGCGGCCGCGGCGAACCCGTTGTCGTCCAGTCCGGTGACCCGGCCGCGCACGGTCAGCTTGATGGCGCTGATGCGGAACCCGCCGTCCCGGTCGGGGCCCAGAGTCACATCGGCCGAAACATCCAGACTCTCCGGCGTACCACCCGAGTTGGTGACCTGCGCCGAAAGCGCCATCGCGAAGCACGCGGAATGCGCCGCCGCGATCAGTTCCTCCGGACTGGTCGTGCCGTCGGCATCCTCGGCGGCACGCTTGGGGAACGACACGTCATACTTGCCGACTCCGGAGCTGGCCAGCTCGACCTGTCCCGAACCCTCCTGCAGGGTGCCGGTCCAAGCGGTGCGCGCGGTACGTGTGGGCATCACGGTCCTTTCACTCGAGGTGCGAATCAAGGTTCATCTCGAACCTACGCGGCGAGAAATCCGTAGACCTCACCGGAGGTGACGCTCATGCTCACGCCGTCGACCGCTGTGTGGCATAGGTCAACCCCACAGTGACCACAATGGAATCTGTCATGCTTCGAGAATCCGCCGCCGACCAGGTTCGACACATCCGTCGCGCGGCGGTGTTCGGGATACGCGCCTGGGCCTACCCGCGTCGTATCCCTTGCAGTCGTATCCCTTGCAGTCATATCCCTTGAATACATAGCGCGGCGGACGCCAGGCGACGTAGCTGCTAATAGGCTGCAAGGGTGACAGCGCCAGGGGAATGGAAACGTGGCTCGGTCGGCTTGGACCTCGGCATTGTGCTTGTGGTCGGGGTGATCCAGGTGGCAGGGGGCCGAGGCGCCAACCTGAATCAGCCCGAAGCGCACGCATTGGACCTGCTCGGCTACGCGCTGTTGCTGGTCGGCCCCATTGCGCTGATCTTCCGGCGTCACCAGCCGCTCGCGGTGCTGTTTGTGACGATCGCGGCCTGCGTGACCTATCTTCTGCGCGGCTACGGTTACGGTCCGATCTTTGTCTCGCTGGTGATCGCGTTCATCTCCGCGGCGGTGATCGGATCACGTTGGTGGACTTACCCTCTCGTTCCGATCGGCTATCTCGTACTGGTATGGCCGGTACCGGCACTGATCGGATACCCCGCCAATTCGTGGCTGGCCTTCGGAATGATCGCCTGGCTCGGTGTGCTCATTGCGGTGGTCGAAGGGATCCGGCAGCGCCACGCGATGCTGTCGGTGCGCAGACAGCGCGCCGAGGCCGCGCGACGTGACGAGCAGACGCAGCGTCAGCGGCGGGCGACCGAGGAGCGGCTGGCCATCGCGCGCGAGCTGCACGACGTACTGGCACACAGCCTTTCGCTGATCAACGTGCAATCATCGGTGGCATTAGAGCTGTTCGACAAGCAGCCGGAGCAGGCAGCATCCGCACTCGCGGCGATCAAGACCGCGAGTAGGGACGCGCTCGCCGAGGTGCACACGCTATTGCATTCGATCCGCAGCGGAGCCGCGAGCACCGATCCCGAGTCGACGGAAAGCGCTCCCATCAGGGAGATCGACAACCTGCGAGACGATAACAAGCACGCGTCGGGTGATTCGAATCGGGAGGCGCCGGTTTCCGGGGAGGCGTCGAGTTCGAGCAAGGCTCAGCGTGGTCCGAAGCGGGCTGCACGCAATTCCGTTCATACCGAACGCAATTCCGATATCGTGACACCGCGCCACGCACCTCGTGCACCCGCACCGAGCATCGCGGACCTCGATGTTCTCCTGCAACGCGCCCGCGCGGCCGGGCTGACGGTACAGACACGCGTCATCGGCGAGGCACACCATTTGCCGACCGTGATCGATGTAGCCGCGGTGCGGATCATCCAGGAATCGCTAACCAACGTGGCGCGCCATGCGCTGGGCGCGGCGGCCATGGTGACCGTGCGCTACACCGCGGAGTCGGTTGATATCACCGTCGACAACACGCGCCCCACCAACACTGCGACGAGGTCCGGATCGACCAGCGGTAATGGCATCATCGGCATGCGCGAACGGGCCCACGCACTCGGCGGCGCGCTTACCGCGGGCCCACGCCCCAGCGGCGGGTTCCGGGTCGCGGCACGCCTGCCCTCGCGGATGCTCGGTCCGAAACCGAGTGACTCGACCACACAGGAGGCGCGGTGAGACACAATCGCGCAGCACTCATCGAGCCGACGGGGTGCGGGAACCCCCGCAAAATGACGATCAGCTGCCTGGGTTCGCCTGCTCGCGCTCGGCATCGGTGAACGCCTGACGAGGGGCGCCGGGCGCGGCGGCCTGGGCACGTGCGGAATACGCGGCCGCGGCACCGAATACGCCACGGACACCGGCCGGTGCCGCCGCGTAGGTGATCGATTGCTTCGGGTCGAAACCCATTTCGGTGCCGATCGCCACCGCGTCCATATTCGCGCCGAGGAACAGGAAGTTCCAGTTGTACACATCCTGCTGCTGGGTAATCAGCGATTTCACCGAGGCGTGTGTCCACTCCTTGCTGGAGTTCTCATGTCCGTCGGTAAGAACGACGACAATAACCGTGCCAGGCCGCTCATGCTCGGGCCGCGTCGCGAGTTCCGCACCCACATCGGTGATCAGCCTGCCAACGGCGTCATACAGCGCGGTCATTCCGCGTGGCCGCAGCTCGAGCGGCGGCACCTCGGCGAGCGGACGGTTCGCGTACAGGCATTCGTATTCGGTGTCGAACTGTGCCAGCGTCACCTGAATGGTTTTCGGCACAGCGCGCTGCTGCTCGAAATAGGCGGCGAGCCCGCCCTCGGTATCCGATTTGATCGACTGCATCGATCCGGAGCGGTCGAGCAGCACGGCGATCAGTGTCAGGTCTTGATTTGTCATGAACACCCCCGTTGATTCGATTTCGCGAACGTCATCCACCGTACGCGGACCGGGCAACCGCCGCCCGCGCGTTATTACGCCGTACGCGTGCAGGCGTACTGCGACCAGCGCCGCAGGACCGATGTCGGGTGCGGGGTGCCCGGCGTCAGGCTGGCGGCAGTTCTTCCGGCACCAGAGCGGAATCGGCGCATTGCGTATCGCTTCGCACGCGGTGAAACCACCGAGGATCAGTACCGCAGCCGGCTGGCCGTGCTCCGTGAGTCCGATCGGCGCGCACGGCGATAGCGAAAGGCCCTCCTCCACTGAAATCCAGTGGAGGAGGGCCTTTTCGATGCGATTCGGCCTACTCGCCCGAAGCCGCTGTCTCAGTGGTGCCTTCGCCCGCGCCGGTAAGCACGACTTCCGGCTTCTCCTCGGTCGCGGGTTCCTTGGTCAGCTTCGTCTTACTGGTGAAGGTGAACTTGGCATCCTCGCCCGAGCCTTCGCCGTCCCAGCCCTCGACATCGACCACGATGGTCTGGCCGGGGCCGATCTCGCCGAAGAGGATCTTCTCCGACAGCTGATCCTCGATCTCGCGCTGAATGGTGCGACGCAGCGGCCGGGCACCGAGCACGGGGTCGAAGCCACGCTTGGCGAGCAGCGCCTTGCCCTGCGGAGCCAGCTCGATCTCCATGTCCTTGTTCTTCAGCTGCTTGGCCACGCGAGCGATCATCAGATCCACCATCTCCACGATCTGCTCCGTGGTGAGCTGATGGAAGACGATCACGTCGTCGATGCGGTTGAGGAACTCGGGGCGGAAATGCTTCTTCAGCTCGTCGTTGACCTTGAGCTTCATCCGCTCGTAGTTCGAGCCCTCGGCGTTGCTCTGGGAGAAGCCCAGACCAACGGCCTTGGAGATGTCCGCGGTACCGAGGTTCGAGGTGAAGATCAGCACCGTGTTCTTGAAGTCCACGGTCCGACCCTGGCCATCGGTGAGACGACCGTCCTCCAGGACCTGCAACAGGGTGTTGTAGATCTCCTGGTGGGCCTTTTCGATCTCGTCGAACAGAACCACGGAGAACGGCTTGCGGCGCACCTTCTCGGTGAGCTGACCGCCCTCTTCGTAGCCGACGTACCCGGGAGGGGCACCGAACAGCCGCGACGCGGTGAAGCGGTCGTGGAACTCGCCCATGTCGATCTGGATGAGCGCGTCGTCATCGCCGAACAGGAAGTTCGCCAGCGCCTTGGACAGCTCGGTCTTACCAACACCGGACGGACCGGCGAAGATGAACGAGCCCGAGGGGCGCTTCGGATCCTTCAGACCGGCGCGAGTGCGGCGGATCGCCTTGGAGACGGCCTTGACGGCATCCTCTTGGCCGATGATCCGCTTGTGCAGCTCGTCCTCCATGCGGAGCAGACGGGTGGTCTCCTCCTCGGTGAGCTTGAAGACCGGGATACCGGTCCAATTGGCCAGCACCTCCGCGATCTGCTCATCGTCGACCTCGGCAACCACGTCGAGATCACCCGAGCGCCACTGCTTTTCGCGCTCGGCGCGCTTGGCGACCAGCTGCTTTTCCTTATCGCGCAGCCGCGCCGCCTTCTCGAAGTCCTGCGCGTCGATAGCGCTTTCCTTCTCCCGGCGCGCATCGGCGATCTTGTCGTCGAATTCGCGCAGGTCCGGCGGCGCGGTCATGCGACGGATACGCATGCGCGCACCCGCCTCGTCGATCAGGTCGATCGCCTTGTCCGGCAGGAACCGGTCGTTGATGTAGCGGTCGGCCAGCGTCGCCGCGGCCACCAGCGCACCGTCGGTAATGGACACCCGGTGATGCGCCTCGTAACGGTCGCGCAGACCCTTGAGGATGTTGATGGTGTGCTCGACGGTCGGCTCGCCCACCTGGACCGGCTGGAACCGGCGCTCCAGGGCGGCGTCCTTCTCGATGTACTTGCGGTACTCGTCGAGGGTGGTCGCACCGATGGTTTGCAGCTCACCGCGGGCCAGCTTCGGCTTCAGGATCGAGGCAGCGTCGATGGCGCCTTCGGCGGCACCCGCACCGACGAGCGTGTGCAGCTCGTCGATGAACAGGATGATGTCGCCGCGGGTATTGATCTCCTTGAGCACCTTCTTCAGGCGCTCTTCGAAGTCACCACGGTAGCGGCTGCCCGCCACCAGGGAACCCAGGTCGAGGGTGTAGAGCTGCTTGTCCTTGAGGGTCTCGGGCACCTCGCCGTTGACGATGGCCTGGGCCAGGCCCTCGACCACGGCGGTCTTACCGACACCTGGCTCACCGATCAGTACCGGGTTGTTCTTGGTGCGGCGGCTCAGCACCTGCATCACGCGCTCGATTTCCTTCGAGCGGCCGATGACGGGGTCGAGCTTGCCCTCGAGCGCTGCCTGGGTCAGGTTGCGGCCGAACTGGTCGAGCACCAGCGAGGTGGACGGAGTACCCGCCTCACCACGGGAACCGGATTCGACCGGCTCCTTGCCCTGGTATCCGGACAGCAGCTGGATGACCTGCTGGCGCACGCGGTTGAGGTCCGCGCCCAGCTTGACCAGCACCTGGGCCGCCACACCCTCACCCTCGCGGATGAGCCCGAGCAGAATGTGCTCGGTGCCGATGTAGTTATGGCCGAGTTGCAGCGCCTCGCGCAGACTCAGCTCCAGCACCTTCTTGGCACGCGGGGTGAACGGGATGTGACCGGACGGAGCCTGCTGGCCCTGACCGATGATCTCCTCCACCTGGCTGCGCACACCCTCCAACGAAATACCAAGCGACTCCAGCGACTTCGCCGCGACGCCCTCGCCCTCGTGGATCAACCCAAGCAGGATGTGCTCGGTGCCGATGTAGTTGTGGTTGAGCATCCGGGCCTCTTCTTGGGCCAGGACAACGACACGCCTCGCGCGGTCGGTGAACCTCTCGAACATCGCTCCCTCACTCTCCTGCTCCGACATTCTGGCAACAGACGCCGCAGTGTGCTGTGTAACAAACGGTTGGGCGTCAGCCTGCCATGAAGCCCGGGGGTTGCGGCCCCCGCCATCCACTCTAGTTGGCAGGGGTTCACGCCGCCTCCAGTCCACCCTATTGCGGACCAGCGACAGCACGGTCATTCACTCATAACGCGGGCATCGCGGGATTCGTTTCCGCCGAGGTTTTGCCCTCAGCGAACACCGACCAGGCTCAACCCGTCATATCTGGCCAACCTGGGCTACCCGGCGGCCCCGGAGACAAACCTGAATGAGTCGCACACCCGGGCCGAACGAGGGCAATCGGAACGATGGTGTTCTCGCCCTCGGAATCCAGAGTAAGCGGCCCCTCCCATGGCTGGGAGGGGCCGGAACCGGTCACATGGGGCGGACGACGGAGACAACCGGTAGGGGTCAAGCGCGGCGGTATCCGGGGCCGCCGAACTGGCCGGGGAACTGCCCGCCCCGTGGCGCATGCCGCGTTTGATAGTGGGTTAGGTAGTGGCGCTGCGGCTGCCCCGCGACAGCCGGGCCGCCGCCCGCAGTCACCGCGGCGGCGCCATGTCGAGCGAAAGACGGACTGTTGACCTCCGCGTCCGCTGCCACGCGCCCGTGCCGCATCCCGGCGACGAACAACGCACCGCACAGCACCAGGAACGCCACGGTGTGCAGCACGGCCCGGACGATATTCCAACGGACCCAAGCGGATTCGAAGTCGGCACGGATCTTCGCCAGATCGCCGATCGAGGCCGGATCCCCCGCCGCGGCGAGCTGGTCGTTCAGCGGAACATTCAGTCCGGAGGTGACCGCGAAGGCGATCACGTTGAGCGCCAAGGCAACCGCGACCCAGATCAGGACGGTGCGATGGTCCTTGCCGAGGTGCAGCGCCGCGGCGAGCGCGGTGAACCCGACGGTGCCGAGGAACCCGATCATGAACCAAGGGTTGATGATCACCACGTTGATCTTCTGCATCACATCGACCATGGCGCGGTCATCGGTCCGGTTCAGCGCGGGCATCACCGAATTCGCGTACGCGTAGAAGACACCGGCGATCAGGCCGGTTGCCAGCGTCGCCGCTACCAGTGCGGCGATTCGAAAGGCGGTCATGGTTTCTCCTACCGAGGATCGTGCCGGAGCCCGAACCGCTCCGTTTTACGACTCTCAGTCAACCGCCGACGGCCGCGACCAACCATGGTCCAGACACTCACCCGGCTAAGCGATCGTCTACGGTCATCACGGCGCGACGAGGCCGCGGTGAATACGGTTCAAAGATCCCGATCGGATATGAGTCCACTCTGCATGGCTAAACCGGCCAGTCTGACTCTTTTCCGGTTCTGTGGCAGGCTTTCCACACCGAACTTGGCGAATAGCGCACGCAGATGAGTCTTGATCGCATCGACGCTCAGAAACAGTTCGTCGGCGATCTGCTGATTGGAGGCGGGCGTCGCAAACCCGGCCCCGTTTTTATACGGACGGCACAGCGCGATCAACACCGCGCGCTGAGTCTCGGTAAGCGAGCGCAATGTTGGAATCGCTGCGGCCGAAGTGCGGGTGGCGTCGTCGACGACTCTGCCGAAATCATGAAAGGACACCAGCGAGGTGCCGACGCGGATTCGATCCCCCGCCATCAGCCTGCGCCTGCCGACGAGCCGCTCGCCGTTGACGAACGTGCCATTGCGCGACAGACCGTCATCGACGATGGTCCACTGCGTCCCGAGATACTCGATGGCCGCGTGCAGCCTGGAAACCTCGGCGTCCCAGCGCAGCGCCAGATCGGCCTGCGAGGACCGGCCGATGGTGACGCGCTGCTGGTCCGGGCTGAGCATGAACTCCTGCTGGCGGCCCGAATCATCGGTAAACCGCAACAACGATCCGACAAATCCGGTCACTGCGCCGATACCTCGCCATGCCATACCGTCAGCGACATCGTCTGCACGGTTCCATCGTGCCGCCTTCGGGTAAGCCGAGCAAGATCGAACCGTCCCTATACAACGACATACACAAACAAGTCTGCCGCCCAGGCGTCGCACGATTTGCCCGGGGCGGCAGCCCTAAAAGAGAAAATTAGGCCTTCTTAGGCCTTCGCAGCCTTGTTGTACGCGTCGGTAATGTCGGCGGAGATACGCCCCCGCGCGGACACCTTGTGGCCATTACGCCGCGCCCACTCGCGAATTGCAGCACTTTGTTCGCGATCGATCGATACCCGGCTCTTGGGGCTTCCCGGCGCAGCTGCGGCAGCCTTGACCCGGCGCCGACCACTCACACGCCGTGCACTCGAAACCCACTCTTCCAGCCCGTCGCGCAGCTTTGACGCATTTGCCGACGACAGGTCGATCTCGTACGACACACCGTCGATCGCAAACTCAATGGTCTCGTCCGCGATGGACTCACCGTCGACATCGTCGATCAGGCTAACGGTGACCTTCTTTGCCATGAGATGAACGTCCTCTCGAAATCGTGCGACCCGCATACTAGGCCGATTACCCGAGGCAAGAATACCCCGAATTCCGAAAATTCCAACACGGGGACTACTGCTATGGAATCCGATGGTCAGCGGGTGACTGGACGCACAATTGGGAACAGTATCGTTTCCCGGATTCCCAATCCCGTCAGTGCCATCAACAACCGATCGATTCCCATACCAGTTCCCGTTGTTGGCGGCATGCCGTGCTCCATCGCGGCGAGGAAGTCCTCGTCTAACTTCATCGCCTCATCATCGCCCTGTGCGGCCAGTCGAGCCTGATCGACGAACCGCTCGCGCTGGATCACCGGATCCACCAACTCCGAATAGCCCGTTGCCAACTCGAAGCCACGGACATAGAGGTCCCACTTCTCGGTAACTCCCGGCTTGCTCCGATGCTGCCGCGTCAGTGGTGACGTCTCCACCGGGAAGTCACGCACGAATGTTGGTGCGTACAACTTGTCGCCATACTGATGTTCCCAGAGTTCCTCGACAAGTTTGCCGTGGCCATAGCCCTTATCCTCGGGAATTTCCAGACCGACCCGATCGGCTAGTGCACGCAATTCTGCGACCGTAGTTTCCGGAGTGACGGGGACACCGAGCGCATCCGACAGCGAAGGGTACATCTCGACCGTCGCCCACTCGCCGCGCAGATCGTATTCGGTACCGTCCGCGAGGGTCACCACCTGCGTTCCGAAGACCTCCTGCGCAACTTCCTGCACTAATTCTCGAGTCATACGCGCGGAGTCATCGTAAGTACCGTAGGCCTGGTACGTTTCCAGCATCGCGAACTCCGGAGAATGCGTGGAGTCGGACCCTTCGTTACGGAAGTTCCTGTTGATCTCGAAGACCTGCTCGAGGCCACCGACCACGCAACGCTTCAAGAACAGTTCCGGCGCAATTCGCAGGTAGAGGTCTATATCGAGCGTATTTGAATGCGTGACGAATGGCCGGGCCGCAGCACCGCCATGCAGCGTCTGCAGCATCGGCGTCTCGACCTCGAGGAAACCGCGGCGTTCCAGCGCATCGCGCATCGCGCGCACCACCGCGACCCTCGTCCGCGCCATTTCCCTGGCTTCGGGACGCACGATCAGATCCACATAACGCTGCCGGACCCTGGACTCCTCGTTCATCTCCTTGTGCGCAACCGGCAGCGGGCGCAGCGACTTGGCCGACATGAACCAGGAATCGGCCATCACGCTCAATTCTCCGGTCCGTGACGAGATGACCTCACCGTGCACGAATACGAAGTCGCCGAGGTCGACATCGGCCTTCCAGGCCGCGAGCGCGTCGGCGCCGACACCGCCCAGACTGATCATCGCCTGCAGTTTGGTGCCGTCGCCCTCCTGCAGGGTCGCGAAACACAGCTTTCCGGTATTGCGCATGAAAATGACGCGGCCGGCGACACCGGCCTGCATACCGGTCTGACTGTCGGGCTCCAAGTCCGGATAGGCGGTCCGAATTTCGGCGAGGGTATGCGTACGCGGCACCACCACCGGATACGCCTCACCGCCCTCGGCGAGCAGCCGCTCGCGCTTGTCTCGTCGAATGCGGATCTGTTCCGGGACGTCATCGACTTCCGGCGCAGGACGGCTGGATTGCTCCGCAGGAACCGAGCCCGCAGAGCGACCGGACGAGGGGGTGTTCGGGGTGCTCACAGCCAACAACACTAGCGGGCACCGGAAATCGTTTTACGCGCCGCCCAGGCTGCGCGATGAGACAACACTTCGGTATCGATTCCGGCACCGTCCGATGCCCGATTTTGCTTGGGCATCAGCCGCGCGCTATCGCCGAAGATAGGCGAAACCCGCTGCGTCGCCGCCTATTTCGAAGAAGAACTAACCGGCCGGAAATTACAGCGAGGCGAGCGAGGCGATCTCACGGGCGAAGTGCGGAGACCGAGTTCCTATGGTAAGCAGACTCGCCGCCTTCATCGCCTGGTAACCGCCGATCACATCGGTCGCGCGATGCAGACCGAGTTGTTGCAGTGCGGCGGCGGCCAGGCTGGAGGTATAGCCCTCCGAGCAGACGACGATCCATTCCACATCGTGATCGGTAGCCAGCGATAAGCGGGCGGAACTGGAGGGATCCAAACGCCATTCCAGCACATTCCGCTCGATCACCAATGCGCCCGGCAACGAACCTTCGCGCCCGCGCTGCGCCTGCGGCCGGATGTCCACCAGAATCGCACCCCTATCGAGCGCCTTCGGCAATTCGAAGGCATACATCCGGTTCAGCTGGGACCGTGCGTTGTCGAGCATCTGGGCGATGGTCAAGCGGGTCATTACATATCACCTTCGGGCTGATCGGTGAGGATGGTTCGGGTGCGCCGCAAGTTGCCATGGCCGGTGACCTCGTAATAAGACATGGCAGTCAGCGGCGGTGAATATGCGTGCACGCTGAGCGTCGGATCGAGGGGACCGACAGATGCGGCGTTGGATTCGTCGACAGGCTGGGGACCGGCAGGGACACGCATCACGTCGTGCACCCAACCGATCGGGAACGAGGCTTGATCACCTGCGGTGAGCGTGCGCCGCCGCAATTCCGTTCCGTTCCAGCGATATTCAGAGAGGGCGCCACTGAGCACGGTCAGTGCGCCGAGGGATCCAGCGTGATCGTGCAATTCGGTGGATTTTCCCGGAGTCCAGCTGATCAGCCAGACATCGACCTCGTCATCGGTCAGTAGTCGAGCCGCCCAACGTTCGTCGGATGGCCATACCCCGCCGACAGGCAGCAAATGGTCATAACGGCCGCTGAGCACATCCTCGGCGCCCTCGTCGGTCAATCGCAGCAGATCGGCCGGACGCAACCGAGTTGGAAGTGCGGAAGCGATGGCGCGATTCAATGGCGGGTCAGCCGAAAAGGCGTCCCGGTCGGAAGAAAGGGAAGGCGCGGAAGAACGCATGAGCGAATCTCCAGGAGATGTGTCAACGGTCGAGGGACTTGGTCAGCCTCGAACGGTCGAGGCTGGATCAGCCTCGACAACACTCCTGGGTGGTCACGCGGAAATACACGTCCGCGAGTGTAGCAGTGCGCAAACCCGGGTCAAAATGTACGGCCACGCTACGCAGTTCCTTTACGACGCTGATTGTTGCGTTCATAGACCAAACGCAGGCCGGTCAGCGTCAGATACGGCTGGTGGTGGTCGATCGTTTCCGACTCCGGAACGATCAGCGGCGCGCTCGCGCCGGTCGCGACGATCGCGACGTTGTCACCCGCGAAGGCGTCGAATTCGTCGCGGATCCGATCGATCAGGCCGTCCACCAAGCCGGCGAAACCGAATACCGCGCCGGATTGAATGGCTTCCACGGTGTTCTTCCCGATCACCGACCGCGGCCGCGCCAACTCGACCCGGCGCAATGCGGCACGCTCGATCAGGGCCTCGCTGGAAATCTCCACACCTGGCGCGAGTACGCCACCGAGGAATTCCCCCTTGGCCGAAACCAGGTCCACAGTGGTCGCGGTGCCGAAATCCACCACGATCGCGGCGGTGCCGTAGAGATGATGCGCGGCAAGAGTGTTCACGATGCGGTCCGCACCGATCTCCTTGGGATTATCGACAAGCAACGGAATCCCCGTGCGGACACCGGGTTCCACTACGACATGCGTCACATTTTCCCAATAGCGGGCGAGCATAGTGCGAATTTCGCGCAGCACCGGCGGCACCGTGGACAGCGCCGAAACCCCGACGATTTCGGTCACCTGCGCGCCGAGCAGGCCGCGCACATGCATGGCGAACTCGTCGGCGGTCAGCAGCGGATTCGTGTGCATCCGCCAGTGCCGCACCAACTTCGCATGCGTTCCACTACCCGAGAAAAGCCCGAGCTCGATACCGGTATTGCGGACGTCGATGGCCAGCAGCATGGCCGTCAGACGACGGTCAGCGAGCGCGGTGTGACCAAACCGGAGCCCTCCGGCGCGTGCGCGGGATCGGAGCCGAGATCGGTCGGACGATTGCGGTCGTCGACGAATACCACCTTCGGCGCGTACTCGCGGACCTCACGCTCGTCCATCATTCCGTATGCGATCAAAATGACCAGATCACCCGGATGGACCAAATGGGCTGCGGCACCGTTGATTCCGATCACACCAGAACCACGCTCACCCGCGATCACGTACGTCTCGAGACGGGCGCCGTTATCGATGTCGACAATGCAGACCTGTTCGCCCTCGAGCAGGTCGGCGGCGTCGAGCAGGTCCTGGTCGACGGTGACCGAACCCACATAGTGCAGGTCCGCGTGGGTCACCTTGGCACGGTGGATCTTCGACTTCATCATGGTGCGCAACATCGTCGCCGCCTTTCCTAAATGTCGGCCCGGGCAGGCTGGGGGTCGTCCGCGACTACACGCGAATCGGGCAGAGTGGGATGGCCGCCGTCCACCGGCGCGCCGAGTGCGACGGCCGTGTTGTCGATCAGGCGGGTGACGCCGACCTTGGCCGCGATGAGCAACCGGGCATTACCGTTCACCGGCGCGGGACCGAGGGTCGAGGAGCGCAGCTCGAGGTAGTCGACCTCGACACCGGGGGCCGCGTCGAGGACGCCGCGCGCGGCAGCGAGCACCGCGTCCGCGCCGAGTCCGCCCGCATGCCTGCCCGCGGCAAGCGCCGCCGACAAGGCCAGCGCCAATTCACGTTGCGGCGAATCCAGATACCGGTTGCGCGAGGACAGTGCGAGCCCATCGGGCTCGCGAACAGTCGGCAGCGCGACAATCTTCACATCGAGGTTCAGGTCGCGTACCAGCTGACGGATCAAGGTGAGCTGCTGATAGTCCTTCTCGCCGAAGAACGCCTCGGTCGGATGCGCGATCTGCAACAGCTTGGCCACCACCGTCAACACACCCGCGAAATGCGTCGGGCGGCTCGCCCCCTCCAACTCGGCCCCGACCGGCCCCGGATGCACCGTGGTTCGCATCCCGTCGGGATACATATCGGACGCGCTCGGCGCGAACACCAACTCCACGCCCTCATTGCGGAGCAATTCGACGTCGGCGTCCAGCGTGCGTGGATACTTGTCGAGATCCTCGCCCGCCCCGAACTGCAAGGGGTTCACGAAGATCGAGACGATCACCACCTGGTTGGTCCGCTTGGCGCGGCGCACGATCTCCAAATGCCCTTCGTGTAGCGCGCCCATAGTCGGCACCAAACCGACGGTGCGCCCGACCCCGCGCAGTGCCTTCGATACGGCCTGCAGCACCTCGGGATCGTGATGCACGGTAATTTCGCCCGGCCGGAAAGTGCCGCGCAATTTCGGATCCATCAATGGCGTCCTTCCAACAGTTCGATCAGAGCGGGATCGGATTTTGCGCGCTCGGCGGTGCGCAACGACATCGCGCGATAGCCCGCCGCCAACCGGGTGTCGACGGCGGCGAGCGCGGCAAGATGAGCGGCGACGGCATCAGCGTCACCACGCGCAACCGGACCGGTCAGCGCGGACTGGCCGCGCCGCAGCGCATTATCGAGCGCGGCCGAGGCCAACGGGGCAAGCAGGCGCTCGGCCAACCCGTTGGGCTGATCGTCGACGATTTGCTGCCCGAGCAGGCCGGGCCCCGATAGCGCCGTACGCAGCGCGTCGAGCGCATCCACGATCACCGTGACGAGATGATTGCTGCCATGCGCCAGCGCGGCGTGGTAGAGCAGCCGGTTCTCCTCCTGCACCCGGACCGGCTCACCACCCATTTCGATGACCAACGACTGCGCGATCGCAAAACCGACCTCATCAGCGGCGGTGATCCCGAAACACGCGTTACCGAGCCGGGCCACGTCCTCATCGTGCCCTGTGAAGGTCATCGCGGGATGAATAGCCAACGGCAGCGCACCGCGCTCGGCCAATGGAGCAAGCACACCGACACCATTGGCGCCTGAGGTATGCGCGACGATCGTGCCGGGGCGAACCACACCGGCCGACGCCAAACCACGCACCAACCCGGCCAATTCCGCATCCGGCACCGCCAGCAGCAACAACTCGCTACGCGCCGCCACCGCTTCGACCGGCAGAATCTCGGAATCGGGCAACCGAGTACGGGCGCGCTGCACCGAAGCATCGGAAATCGCGACGACACCGAACACCACATGACCGGCGCGCTCGAGCGCGGCACCCAACGCCGAACCGACGCGACCCGCCGAAACGACTCCCACCGTCAGGCGTGCGGGCGCGGGATCGAAGCCGGCCGGGCCCTGCCCCACCGGCCCGTTGCCAGGATTCGAGGTCAACACTGTCCTCTCGAAGTGCGATGGGCGGATATGTCCAGCCAAACGCTTAATCCGTTCCAGTCCCGTTGCGTGGGTACCGGACGTTACGTGTCGAGGATATCGGCCGGGAGTTTGCCGGTGCCATGGGGTGTGAGGGTGAGGTTGGACGCAGTGTTGATCCGGCACCCGACTGTTGTGTGTCCGGTTCGGGTTCGCGGGTACTAGTTTCGGCCGTTTTGTTCTGACTGGAGGTTTGCCACGATCTCGGCCACCGAGAGGCGGCGGGAGGGGGTGCTGGAGTCGGCGTCGGCATCCACTCGGCGTCGACGGCGCGAACTGGAGGTGCCGATGGTTGGGGTTGATGAGGTCGGGCGTGGGGATGCGGTTGGGCGGGGTGAGGAGGTGGGCTGCGGGGCCGGTTTCGGCCCGGCGGGGGTGGCAGCTTGCGCCGGGGTCGATGCTTCGAGGAGGGCGGGTTCCTCATCGGAGTCGAGGGACGTTTCGGTGAAGGCATCTGCCCAGCCACGGGGGGACCACGGCGGGGCTACTTCGCCATTGTCGTCGCGTTCGACATCGGTGGGATCGGTGGTGGTCTGATCCTCTTCGCGATCGCTCGTCACGACCGAGGTTTCGGCGGTAACGGGTTCGTCGAAGGGGCTGGCGAACATGGGGGGCTCCGGATGATCTTCGTAGAAGACCGGAGTGACGTTGCTGCACGATTGCTGCGCGGCCGCAGCGGATGCGGTGCCGGCATTCGCCGAGCTATCGTTCGCGGGATCGGCCACCGCGCTCGGCAGTTCTTGGATTCGGGTGGCATCGGCGTGCAGCGCGGGACGGTCCATCGGCAGATCGCCGTCGAACAGACGCTGCAGGCTCTGGCGTAGCACGGTGAGTTCGGCACGTAACGCGGCGAGTTCGGACGCGTCCGCGCCGACTTCGGAACGCACCCGCGCTTCGACACCTAGCTCGTATTCGCGCCGCGCGGTGATCTCGCGCTCCAATTGGAGCTCGTACACCGTCTGCAGGTCGCGCACCTTAGCCTTGTCGATAGTGGCCTCTTTGCGATACCGGGTCGCGGCCAACGCGCCGATGACGGCAGCCCAGAGCGCCGCCACCAGACCGATACGAACAAATTGCAGACTGTCGCTGAATACCAGGAAAAAACTGGCAACCAGACCGGTCAGAATCAAGACACCAACGAATATTTTTCCCGCATCGACCCGTGAACGACGGGAAGTGCTGCTACGGGAGGGTGAAACCATGGACGCCAGGGTAGCTTGCATGACGAGCCGCGCCCAGAATCCGATGTCGTGATTCGATCAACAATATTTGCTACGTGGTAGCTGGATCGTCCGATGGGTCGTCGGGGGCACGACAGCAATACTCGAGCCACAGGGCCGCAGCAACCAATGCCACCCCCGCCAGCAGTCCGACCACCGCGCTGGGGCTGTCGGCGGCGGCAGCGCGCAGTTCTCCGCGCTGCGGAAAAACCCAGCAGAGAAAGCCCAGCCAGACACCCGCTGCCAGCGAACCCACCTGCACCGACGCTTTTGCCAATGCGACTGCGCGAGCGGCGGTAATCGGATGCAGTTGGTGCGTGCCGGTGCCGATCTGATGTTCATTGATGCGCGACCGGATGATGAACGCCAGCGCCACCTCGATCGCGGCGACCGGATAGAGCGAGGCACCGGCATATACCGAAATCGGCGGAAAATTGCTGTAGGCCATCCGGGTCGCGATCCACGCAATGACCGCGGCGACAACAACATTCGCCACCAGGTCCAGAATCCGAGTCGGCTTCAGCTGCACTACACCTCCCTCTGCGGCCCCGGTCTCGACAGCGAGAACTCGGTCGGGTGCACACCCGCGCGTTCCCCGGCAGCCAGACCGTCGAGCAGCTCACGCGTCGGCCGCGGACGGCCGTCGACCTCCAACACCGCATCCGGCTCGACATCGAGCCACGGAATCAAGACGAAGGCCCGATTGTGCGCTTGCGGATGCGGCAGCGTCAGGGTCGGATCCGCGCTGTGGCACGGGGAACCGCCCACCGATTCGACACACGTGATCACATCGACGTCGAGAGTCCTTGCCCCCCATCGCACCTCACGCACGCGGTCAGCGGCCTGCTCCAACTGCTGACCGCGCCGCAGCCATTCGCGACAACCGTATTGCGGGTTGTCCACCACCACAACGGCATTGAGATAATCGTCCTGCTCGACACCACCCCACGGCGCGGTCGAATATACCGGCGACACCGCGACAACCCGCGATCCGAAGCCATCCACCACGCTGCGCAGATGGGCGAGCCGATCCCCCATATTCGAGCCGATCGACAGCACGGCCCGGCTCAAGACCGCCCCCCGCTGTTGCGCTCGCTCACGCCACGTTCTCCCGGTCCCGCGAGGTGACGACGCGAACATCCGCGAAGGTGTGTGGGATGGGTGCGGACGGTTTGTGCACCACCACCTCGACCGACCGTACGCGCGGATCGGACATGACGTCATCGGCGATCTCCGACACCACCGTCTCGATGAGATTGCGCGGTGGGCCCTCGATGATCCTTACGGCGCGCTCGGCGAGCTGTCCGTAGTCGATGGTGGCCGCGAGATCGTCGGACGCCGCGGCCGCGGCGAAATCGGCGGACACCGTGAGATCGATGACGAACTCCTGACCATCACGGCGTTCGTGTTCGAAGACTCCGTGATAGCCGAAGGCGCGCAAGCCCCGCAGCTCGATTCGGTCACTCATCGGTCGTCTCCTCCGGAGAGCTGCCGAGCAGCGCGTTGCCAGGCGTCGGTGACGGCGATGGCATCCAGTGAGGCGCGGACATCGTGCACCCGCACCCCCCAGGCGCCGTGCTCGGCCGCCAATGCGGAGATCGTCGCGGTCGCGGTTTCGCGACCGCCGGGCGGGCGTGGGCCCGCGGCGTCGGCGAGCAGCGCGCCAAGGAAGCGTTTTCGGGACGCGCCGATCAGAATCGGCAGGCCGTTGGCCACCAATTCGGGCAGTGCGGCGAGCAACTCCCAATTGTGTTCGGCGGTCTTGGCGAAGCCGAGGCCCGGATCCAGGATCAGGCGACCCGGATCGACGCCTGCGGCGACAGCCAGTTCCACCTGTGCGGAGAGTTCGGCGAGCACCTCAGCGACCACGTCGTCGTAATGGTCAGCCGGGCCGGTGTGCCGATAGTCGGCGCCAGCCCGCCAGTGCATGAGGATCCACGGAGCATCAGCCGCCGCAACGACTTTCACCATATCGGGATCGGCGCGACCGCCGGAGACATCGTTCACCACCGATACCCCCGCCGCCAGCGCCGCCTCGGCCACGCCCGCGCGCATGGTGTCGACACTGGTCGGCACGCCCGCGGCGACCAGGCCGCGGATGACCGGAACCACTCGAGCCGCCTCGGATTCCGGATCGATCCGAATCGCGCCGGGCCTGGTCGATTCACCGCCGATATCGATGATGTCGGCGCCGGACTCGAACATCTCGATACCGTGTGCGACCGCCAGACCGGGATCCAGATAACGGCCACCGTCGGAGAACGAATCACTGGTGACATTCACGACGCCCATCACGACGCAGGAACGACCGCCGCGCGGACTGACGCCCCCGAGACCGGGCACCGCGACCTCGTTCACTTCCGCAGAATGAGATCGAGGGCCTCGGCACGCGAGGCGGCATTGGATTGCAGCAGTCCGCGTACGGCGGATGTGGTTGTGCTGGCGCCGGGCTTGCGGATACCGCGCATCGCCATGCACAGATGTTCGGCCTCGACGACGACGATCGCGCCGCGCGGGTCCAGCTTGCGCATAATGGCGTCGGCGATCTGGCTGGTCAGCCGCTCCTGCACCTGCGGGCGCTTGGCGTAGAGGTCGACCAGCCTGGCCAGTTTGGACAGTCCGGTCACCCGGCCGTGCGTGCCCGGGATATACCCGACATGCGCGACACCGTGGAACGACACCAGGTGGTGCTCACAGGTGGAGTACAACGGGATGTCACGAACCAGCACGAGCTCCTGATGCCCCTCGTCGAACGTCGTATTCAGTACCGAGTCCGGCTCGACGTACAGGCCGGCGAACATCTCTCGATAGGCGCGGGCCACGCGGGCCGGCGTGTCGAGCAGACCGGGGCGGTCGGGATTCTCCCCGACCGCGATCAGCAATTCCCGGATCGCGGCTTCGGCCCGTGGTTGGTCGAATGTGCTACCCGTTTCGAGCGCGATCAGTTCCGGTTCGCGCGCAATATCCGACCGTCCTTTGTCCGCCTGGCCATTGTCCAACCCGGCAAGTGTGTGGCCGCCGACGTGATTCTTGGCCGACAATCGAGGACACCTCCAAAATCTCGGGTGCCGGCAATCAATCGGCACCCCGATGGTCGAGCCTAATCGTCACTGGTCTGCCGTACGAACGACGGGTCACGCGCACAGCCGCCCAGGACTGCGAACGTCGCCATTGTTCAGCGGCGGCCGTTCGGCCCATCCCAGTCGGAATTCTCGCCCTCGATGTTGGGATCGTCCCGGCCCGGTTCGCCGTAACCGCCACGGTCCGCGCCGGGTTGTCCACCCGGCGGCTGGTTCCACGGCTGCTGGTACCCCTGCCGCTGCGGCGGTCCATCCTGCGGCCTGCCGCCGTAACCCGGCTGCCCTGAGGGCTGCTGGTTTTCGTCGCGCGGCGGCCAGCCCGGCGCCGACCAACCGGCCGGAGCACCGTAGTCCGGTCGTGAGCCGTGCGTCCCACCACCCTGCCGCGGGTAGGCGGCGGTTGGGGGCTGCTGCGGCAGTGGGTAACCATTCGCGGGCTGCGTTGGATAGCCGCCGTATTGCGGCGGGTTCTGGAAGCCGGGATCGGGGTAGCCGTTGGCCGTTGCGGCCGCGGGCAACGGCGGCACGACCGCATCTTCCGGCGGCCACGGCTCGCCGCGCTCGGCGGCCAGCTCACCCGGCGTCTTCACCGGCGGCTTGTCCGAGGGCAACCGCTCACCGAAGTCGTTGAACGCGGTGATCCGCGGACGCTTGTCAACCGCATCGAGAATCACTTCGAGGTCCTTGCGATGCAGCGTTTCCCGCTCCAGCAGCGCGGTGGCCAGCACATCCAGCACGTCACGGTACTCATTCAGGATCGCCCACGCCTCGGTGTGCGCGGCCTCGATCAGGTTACGTACCTCCTCGTCGATGGCACCCGCGACCTCGTGTGAGTAATCCGAACTCATGCCCATCGAACGGCCGAGGAACGGGTCACCCTGCTCTTGGCCATAGCGCACCGCGCCGAGGCGCGCACTCATGCCGTATTCGGTCACCATCGCGCGAGCGATCTTGGTGGCCTGATCGATATCGGAGGACGCGCCCGTGGTCGGCTCGTGGAACACCAGTTCCTCGGCCGCACGACCACCCATCGCCATGACCAGCCTGGCAATCATTTCCGAGCGGGTCATCAAGCCCTTATCGTCCTCGGGCACCGTCATGGCGTGCCCACCGGTGCGACCACGCGCCAGGATGGTGACCTTGTAGACCGGCTCGATATCCGGCATCGCCCACGCGGCAAGCGTGTGCCCACCCTCGTGATAGGCAGTGATCTTCTTCTCGTGCTCACTGATGATGCGGCTCTTGCGACGCGGTCCACCGACCACGCGGTCCACCGACTCCTCGAGTTGCTCGCCGCTGATCACCGCGCCGTTCTCGCGCGCGGTGAGCAGGGCGGCCTCGTTGATCACGTTCGCCAGGTCCGCGCCCGACATACCGACGGTGCGCTTGGCCAGACCATCCAGGTCCGCGTCAGGTGAGATCGGCTTGCCCTGCGAGTGCACCCGCAAAATCGAACGACGACCGGCGAGATCGGGATTGCTGACCGGAATCTGGCGATCGAACCGGCCCGGACGCAGCAGCGCGGGGTCGAGGATGTCCGGCCGGTTGGTCGCGGCGATCAGGATCACGCCGGTACGGTCGCCGAAACCGTCCATCTCGACCAGCAGCTGGTTGAGGGTCTGTTCACGTTCATCGTGACCGCCACCGAGGCCGGCGCCGCGCTGGCGGCCAACCGCGTCGATCTCGTCGACGAAAATAATGCAGGGGCTGTTCTGCTTGGCCTGCTCGAACAGGTCACGCACTCGGGAAGCACCGACACCGACGAACATCTCGACGAAGTCCGAACCGGAGATCGTGAAGAACGGCACGCCGGCTTCGCCCGCGACGGCGCGAGCCAGCAGCGTCTTACCCGTGCCGGGCGGGCCGTAGAGCAGCACACCCTTCGGGATCTTCGCCCCGAGCGCTTGGTAGCGGACCGGGTTCTGCAGGAAGTCCTTGATTTCGTACAGCTCTTCGACAGCCTCATCGGCACCCGCCACGTCCGCGAACGTGGTCTTGGGCATATCCTTCGACAGCTGTTTGGCCTTCGATTTACCGAAGCCCATCATGCCGCCACGACTACCGCCCTGCATACGCGACATCACGAAGATGAACAGGCCGAGCAGAATCACCATCGGTAGCACGAACAGCAAGATCTGGGTGAACCAGCTCTCCTGTTTGACCACGGTGTTGAAGGGCGCACCGGACTTTTGCAGAGCGTCGAAAACCTGCGCGGACGCCTCACCACCGCCCGGATACTTGGCGATGATCTTCGTCGAGCCACTGGTCGCATCGTTGCCGTTGTTCAGCTCGATACGAAGCTGCTGCTCGCGATCATCGATCTGAACGGTCTTGACGTTGCTCTTGTCGTTCAGCTGAGTCAACGCCACCGATGTGTCGACGCTCTTCCAGCCGCGCGTGTCATTGCCGAAATAGCTGAACGCATAGATCACGAGCAGAATGCCCGAGACTATTGCCAGGGTGCGAAACACTGTCTTGCGGTTCATAGAGCGTAGGCCGGGCGGCCAGTCCTTTCCGGTGTGTCTCCGGTGCATGCCTAGCGACGCGTCCGGTTCCGGTGGGTTCGGATGCGGACATGCCACGTTACCGCGTACGGTCTACTCGATACATCGCGCAGTTCGGCAGTTGGTGCGGTTCGACAAGTAAACGCCCGGGGAACGACGGTGGTTCCCGAGGTCTCAGGTCGGGTTGCTCCAAGTGGTCACAATCATGGCATGTTCGGCCTATCGTGAGCGACGACACAGACATCGCGGCGCGAGCGACAGGCACGGAGGCGGTAACTTGCGTAGCCCTGGAGACCCCGGGAGCGCCGCATAACCAAACAGAGCGCAGGGGGTATGGACATAGTCGAGCTACGGACACCCACAGCGATATTGCGGCACGGGGGCGGACGATTGGTCGTCCTACGGCCGGGAACCGACGGCGAGCGCGTGCTCGATGTGCCGGTCACAGACCTATTGAAGGTCCGGCTGAACCGGCGCGCCGATGACGCGGTCGTAATCGAGATCTACCTGCGTTATCCGACACCGGTACTCACGGGCGTGCCCGCCGACCGGACTCCACTTCCGGTACTCATAGCCGAACATGATGTGCCCGCCGCCAACGAGATCGTGGACCGGATCAACGGCCAGATCTTGGACTCGCAGCGCATCGACGTCGCCGCTCCCGATCTGGCCCCGCCCACCCCGACCTGGGGCAAGAGCGGACCGACCAGGGCGGACGTGGAGCGGGCTGTGCGTCGCATGGCCCCCAAGCGTGAGGCGAAGTCGGCGATCACCGCACTGAACCGCTACGTCACCGCCGATGAATATGTGCTCGAGACCGCGATCGCCGCCGCCCACCCACCCACGGACGGTGGACCGGGCCTACTTGCCGCGACGACGGGCAGGCTGCTGTTCATCTCGATCGGCACCGGCTCACGCTACGCGCACGAACTACCCATGCCTGCCGTCCTGTGGGCCCGTACCACCGAGGGCGCCACGACGGCACCGGGTGAGATCGGCGCGATTCGCGGCGAATCCGGTATCGACGTGCACGATGGCAATGTGACGCTGCATTTCACCGGAACCGACCGGGCCGACATCGAACGCGTCACCTGCGCGGTGAACTTCGCCGTTCGGCTCGATTCCGCGGATGGTGTGGCCGGCCCGGCCGACCCGGGCGTCGCCCAGCTGTACTCCGAATGGGAACTGCTCGTCGAGCGGCACTCCCTCGGCATGGTCGACGACACCCAGTTCCAGCGTTACGGTCGCGGGATCCTGCGCTCACTGCCGAGTTAGCTTCGCACTGCATGTGCCGGACACGCTGCGGCCGGCGTCCTAGTGGCCGAGACTTGCGCCCGCGAGCGTAAGTCTCGGCCACTCGGACGCGTGCCGGTTACTCCTCGAGGTTATTTTCCGACAAGGTGATACGGCGCCATGGGCTGGTCGGGCGCATCCACAGGCGCAGTAGTTCCATGCGACGGTCGACGCCGCCGTTTTTGAGTTCGGCGAGGTCCTCGCACGCTTGCCAATAGGTCCAGCCGGCCAGGTAGGCGTCGCCGAATTGGCGCCAGTTGCGGTATTTGCGCTGTGCGAGCGGCAGGGCACGGGCGAGGTAGCTCCAGGCGATGTCGGCGTCCAGATAGCCTGCGGTGAAAGCCATTCGGGCCACCGCGACCACTCTGGCGAGGTCCCAAGCGTGAATATCGCTCGGCAGCGGGCGGGCCAGGTGGTCGGTGAAACCGATCTTGATGGCCTGAGACCAGATGTCGTAATCGCGAACCAGCGACTCTGGATTGTCCATGCCGCGAAACGAACCGACCTGGCGTAGGAAGGCGCGGTGCCGATCGGCCCGTTCCCCGAAGCGGTCTCGCTCGCTGGCGTTGACCGAGGCCATCACGAGCGGATGAACCATCGCGTACAGCGGCGCGTGCATTCCTTCGAGCAGCTGCTCCATCGACGCTCGCGCCTCGGTGCCGTCGGTGATGCCCCAGGCGCCGGTCAGAGTATCGATGGCGAGTTCGCGGCGGTCACCGAGCGGGTGCTCGCGTTCGGGGCCGAGCAACAGCGCGTCATGGAAGGCGTCCCAGCGGGCCGAATAGAACGCGCCCAGCGCCAAAGACCTCAGTTCGTTGTCGGTGACCGCGGAGCCGGACCAATGGTCTTCCTCCCGCTTGTCCAGCTCTTCGTAGGGGAAGGTAGTCATGGTGGGTACACCGCGGGCAGACATGACCCCGATTGTTCCCCATCATTCCGCGGAGGGCTCGTGTATTCGGCAACGGAATTCGCCGGTGTCGTTCTTGCCCTGCCGCATGGGCAAGCGGAGGACTAGTGTGCACCCATGTGTAGAAACATCACCGTCCTGCGTGGCCTGGAACCTGCGGCCACCGAGCAGGAAATCTATGCTGCCGCAGTGCAGTACGTGCGCAAGGTCGGTGGCGTGTCCGGCCTGAGCTCCACGACGAAACCAGCGGTAGACAAGGCCGTCGCGGCCATCGCGTCGGCGACCACACAACTACTCGCGGAGCTACCGGATCGACGGGTCGCGCCGAGCACCGAGCCACCACTACGCCGGATCGCGGCTCGCGAAGCGGCGGAATAGGGTTCGCCGCAAGCGTCATGGCTCATGGCAATATGTCGGTGCCATAGGTAGCGACGCAGGTCAGTGCGAGCTCCAGGGGCAGACCGCGCTCTTCGATCGGATGTCCGAGCAGCTCTTCGATTCGCTGGATCCGATAGCGAATCGTGTTCTTATGCACTCCGAGCAGTTTCGCCGCGGCCTCTGGGCTGCGACGACTTTTCAAGTAGGCGTGCAGCGTGTCGCGTAACCGTCCGGCATTGGCGTCCCGGCCGGCCAGCGCACGCAACTCCCGGTCGATCAGGCCGCGCATAGCGACATCGTCGCTCCCGATCAGATACGCGATTTCCACGCCTCGATACCCGGTGACACGATCGGACTTCTCCCCGGATACCGGCCCACGCTCGGTGACCTGCCTGGCCGCGACGGCCTCATGATGACTGCGCCGGAACCCCGCGACCTGCGGGGCTGGAACCCCGAACGCCACCCACACCGGAGGTGCGACCAGCTCCGAGGTAATGCGCTCCAACTGTCCGGACACAGCCAATTCGGTGGCGCGTTGTTCATCGTCGAGTCCGAGCCACGCCCACATACCGCTCGCTCCGGATGGCATGGTGAGCATCCGACCACTGCCGAGAGCCGAGGCCAGCCTGCCTGCGACCCGTTCCAGCATTCCGCTCATCTCACCGTCGCCGCCCGCGGGTTCGTCGGTCCACATCACGAAGGCCAAGTGTTGTTGGGCGAGCCGGTAGCCGAGGCGGACCGAGGCCTGTTCGATATCGAGTTCATCGCCCGCCAACAGCGCGCGCACGGTTTCCGTGCGCCGGTTGAGGGCCGCGCGCAGCACCCGTTCGCGCTCCTCCATGTAGGTATCGGTGAGCTCCTCGACCGAGGTGCTGACCCATCTGGTCGACCGCTCGAACAGCCGCAGCATCACGGCGCGTTCGATATCGGCGGGCGGGCGTCGCTCGTCGACGGCTTCGGTCATGTATTCGAGCACCGCTTCCTGGCCGACGTGGTAGGTCCGCAGCAGTACCCGCAGGTCGTAGCCGCGCCGGGCGAGTGTCCGCGCGAAGGCATGCGCCTCCGACGGCAATACGAATTCGAATGTGTCACTGGCGAGTCCGCTCAGCATCACCCTGGCATGGGCCCTGGTACTCGCGGCGAGATCGCGACGCATATCGCGATCGGCCAGCTCCGGTACCCGCGCGATGATCGCGCCATCGAGCCGGTCGACGACCTGTTCGATGGCTCCTATGCGCGTCGTTTCGTACACGTATTCGGCCAGCCAGTCTCGAACCACTTCGCTATTGGGCCCGACAGTATCCGTCCCGGAACGCGACAGTTGAGTCATCGTGCCTCCGATTTGTTCTCTTGATACAAAAATGACCGGCCACCTTGACAAATCGGTCCAAGAAAGTCCCATGCACTTGTGCCACGATCATAGGTCAGTGAACTGATTCTCAGTCGTCAGGCACCAGCGGTTCACAGCACAACATCAGTGGGAGAACAGCAGTGACCAATACCGAATCCGCGCCTGGCGCGGCGAAGAAGGCGTCGACACGCAAGGCCGCTCCCGAGAGCGCGGCCCCCGCGATCATCGAGGTACGAAATCCCGGTACCGGGGAGCTCGTCGGCACCGTACCCGACGAGGCCCCCGAGGCGGTCGCGGCCAAGGTGCGCGAGCTTCGCCTCTACCAACCGGAGTGGGAGGCCATCGGTCCCGACGGCCGCAAGGAATGGCTGCTGAAGCTGCAGGACTGGTTGGTCGACAACACCGAACACCTCGCCGATGTCCTGCAATCGGAAACGAGCAAGCCACGCGTCGACGCTCTCATCGACCCCGCATTCTCGGTGGACCTGACCGGCTACTACGCCCGTCGCGCCGCGAAGTTCCTCGCCGACGAGCACCCGTCACCGCACAGCCCGCTGGCTCGGGTCAAGAAGCTCACGACCATCTACCAGCCGCACCCGGTCGTCGGCATCATCACGCCGTGGAACTTCCCGCTGGCCATGCCGATCATCGACGTGATTCCCGCGCTCGCCGCCGGCGCCGCGGTCATTCTCAAGCCGTCCGAGGTGACTCCACTCTCAGCACTCGAATTGGCAAGGGGCTGGGCCGAAATCGGTGCGCCGCCGGTCTTCGCCGTGGTCACCGGCGCCGGGGCGACCGGCGCCGCGGTAGTGGAGAACGCCGACTACATCCAGTTCACCGGATCGACCGCCACCGGCCGCAGGATCGCCGCTGCCTGCGCCGAGCGGATGATTCCCTCCAGCCTGGAGCTGGGCGGCAAGGATCCGGCCATCGTGCTGGCCGATGCCGACCTGGACCGCGCCGCGCACGGCATCGCGTTCGGCGGCATGTTCAACGCAGGCCAGGTATGTATTTCCGTGGAGCGGGTGTACGTCGAAGCGCCGGTCTACGACACGTTCGTGGCGAAGCTGACCGCCGCGGTCAAGGAATTGCGCCTGGGCATCGACGGCCGCGAATCCAAGCACGATGTCGGCGCGTTGGCCAACGAGAACCAGGTGGCGATCGTGCAACGGCACGTCGAGGAGGCCGTCGCGGCCGGCGCGAAGGTGTTGACCGGCGGCAAACGAACCGGTGTCGGCACCTTCTTCGAGCCGACCGTGCTCGTCGATGTTGATCACACCATGTCGTGCATCAACGAGGAAACCTTCGGCCCGACCCTGCCGGTGGTGAAGGTCGCCGACGAGGCCGAAGCGGTGCGCCTGGCCAACGATTCGACCTACGGCCTGTCCGCCTCCGTGTGGACCGGAGACAAGGATCGCGGCGAACGCGTTGCGCGGCAGTTGAACGCGGGCGCGGTCAATATCAACGATGTCTTCGCCAACCTCTTCAACTTCGCGTTGCCGATGGGCGGCTGGGGACAGTCCGGCGTCGGCGCTCGCTGGGGCGGTGCGAACGGCGTCCGGAAGTACTGCCGTCAGAAGGCGATCACCAAGCCGATCCTGCCGACCCAGCAGAAGGAGCTGATCTGGTTCCCGTACCAGATGCCGAAGCTGCTCGTCGCGATCGGCGCAATGCGAGCCGCTGGTGCGCGCGGCCTGCGCCGAATCGATATTCCGGCACTGCTGAAGCTCAAGAGAGACGACCGGTGAGCAACACGGCAAACATTCGCGGCAAGGTTGTCGTCATCACCGGTGGCGCGCGCGGCATCGGACTGGCCACCGCGACCGCGTTGCGAGCACTCGGCGCCAAGATCGCGATCGGCGATATCGACGAGACGACGCTGAAGGAGTCGGGCGCCACCCACGATTTCGAGCTGTCCGCCAAGCTCGATGTCACCGATCCCGCTTCGTTCGAGAGTTTCCTCGACGAGGTGGAGCGCACCGTCGGCCGGATCGACGTCCTTATCAATAATGCGGGCATCATGCCGACCGGCAGGGTTGTGGACGAGCCGGATCAGATCACCCGCCGGATCCTCGACATCAATGTTTACGGCGTAATTCTCGGTTCCAAGCTCGGTTTGGCGCGAATGCTGCCGCGCAAGAGCGGCCACATCATCAATATCGCGTCATTGGCGGGCGAGACCCATATCCCGGGCCTGGCCACATATAACGCGAGCAAGCATGCGGTGCTCGGGTTCACCGACACACTGCGTGCGGAGTATCGGGGTTCAGGCGTCGCATTCTCTTCGGTGCTGCCGACGCTGACCAACACCGAGTTGGGGTCCGGAGTGAGCGCCCCGAAGCTGCTACGGCCGGCAGAGCCGGAGGAAATCGCTAGTGCCGTCGTCGGCCTGATCTCGGCCCCGAAGTCGAAGGTCAGGGTGACCGCAATGGCCGGGTTCCTCGCGCAGCTGGTGAATCTGCTGCCGGAATCCGTCGCCGATGGGCTCGCCAGGGCGCTCGGTTCCGGTGACGCGTTCCTCGGCGATGTGGATGCGGAGAAGCGAAAGGCCTACGAGGACCGGGCTCGCGGGCTCTGACGCTCGGCGGTCTCGACGCGAGGCGTTGTGGTCGTGTATTCCACGGCCACAGCGCCTTTTTCGATCGTCGTAACCCAATTGCAAACTGATCTGTGACATATATCACCACAAGCCTCGCAAGGGAGCCTCCTGGCCCCGACGTCGATTTCTAGACGATGACCGACCACTCTCGAATACGCGACGACAACCGCGACCGCAGCGGGAATCGTTACATCGCCGCTGGTCACCCGCCCAACAAGCTCGCGCAAGACCAATACACCAGGTAAGCCCGGGATGTTCGCGGACTCGATAGTGCGAATGACCATGGCAGGCAATATGCTGTCCCTAACAAACCCATCGACTGTTTTGATGCCACTATCCGAACTTTCCGGCCTGATTAGGCTAGAAATTCAGGACCGATTCTGATAGCAAGGGGCTATGGACCCGCATTTGCGCGACCTTCGGTATTTCGTCGCTGTCGCTGAGGAGCTGCATTTCACCAACGCCGCGCATCGGCTGCATATCGCTCAACCCACCCTGTCGCGTCAGATTCGTCAGCTGGAACGTCAGCTCGACGTGGTCCTGTTCGACCGCAACCAGCGCAGCGTCGCGCTGACCGTCGCGGGCAAGGAACTGCTCGAAGGTGCCCGCAAGATCCTGGAGCTGTGGGAGGTCACCAACGTCTCGCTGCAGGAGGCGGGCGAGGTGCTGCGCGTAGGCATCCAGTCCACGCTCGGCCGCGGTCTACTCAACGACCTGGAAAGCGCCAGTGGCCACCGACTTGCGCTGCACTCGGCATCGTGGACCGATCCGTCCAGTGGGCTCTCGGGCCGCCAAGCCGACCTGGCATTGGTCTGGCTCCCGCTACCCGATCCGAACCGCTACCGCTGGCAGGTATTGCGCACCGAGCCGCGCTGGGCGCTATTACCGGAAAACCACCCGTTGGCCGGCCAGGAAAGCATCGAGTTCACCGATCTGCTGGACGAGTCGTTTATCGCGCTGCCCACCGAAGCCGGTGCGGTACGCGACTTTTGGCTCGGCAACGACGCCCGCAACGGACGTCAGCCGAAGATCGGCGCCGAGGCAGCCACTCCGGAAGACCGCCTCGAGGCCGTGAGCCTTGGCCTTGGCATCTGCCTGCTCGCCGAGAACAACGTCCCGATGTATCGCTGGCCGGGCCTGACCGCGCGACCGGTCACCGGTATCGCACCGTGCGAGTTGGCCGTCGCGTGGCGCGCCGACGACAATCGCCCGACCATTCTCGAATTCGCCGGACGAGCCGCCGACGGTGGTTTTTCATCGCAGACCTCCACAGTCAACGCCTGAGGTTTCGCTACGGGCGCGGCGCGGTGCGCTCCCACGGGTGAAGCCCTTCCAGTTGCGCGGACAGGCGCAATAGGATCGATTCGCTGCCGGGCGGTCCCGCGAGCTGCGCGGCCACCGGCGTACCCGATCGCGGATGCATACCCATCGGCACCGAGGCCGCGGGCCAGCCGACCAAGTTCCACAACGGGGTGAACGGCGAAAACCGGGAACCGGCGATAACATTGGCAAGCCAGCCACGGGTGTGCCATGCCCTGGCCCTCGGTGGCGGCGCGGCCAGTGCCGGGGTGATCACCACGTCGTAGCGCTCGAAGAATTCCAGCAGTCGCGCCTCCACCCGATCGGCCTGCCCCTGGCGGACCAGGCCGAGTCGCTGCACCAACCTGCCCAGCACAAGGTGACGGCGGGTGCGCTTCTGCAGCCGTTCCGGATGGGCGAGCGCCGCGGCATCACGCAGACCGGCAACGAGCCAGCGCAGAAATACCGGAATGATCGACTCACCGTAGGGCAGCATTGCCGGCTCCACGAGATGCCCGGCCGCCTCGGCGACGGCGGCTGCGGTGCGTGCCGCTTCGGTCCAATTACGGTCGACGCGGAAGCATCGGGAGGGCGGCGCCACCACCAGCGCGATACATAGTCGGCCCGGTGGATCCAGGTCGGCAAGATCAGGTCGCGCCGCCATCACCGATAGCGTCAGCGCCGCGTCACCTACGGTCGTGGCGAGAACACCGTTTTCGACCATGCCCGCCCATGAGTCGCGACCGACCTCGGAGGGAATCGTATGACGGCCCGGCTTGATTCCGAACACCCCACAGCACGCCGCGGGGATACGCACCGAACCGAGCCCGTCGCTGCCATGCGCCACCGTAACCAGCCCAGCCGCTACCGCCGCCGCCGAACCGCCGGACGAGCCGCCCGCGCTGCGGGCGGTATTCCACGGATTGCGGGTCGTGCGCCCCGCACCATCCGTCATCGGCCACAAGCCCAACTCGGGAACGGCGGTCAACCCGACAATCACCGCACCCGCAGCGCGCAACCTACGCACCACCGGGTGATCGGCGGTCGCGGGGCCGGTGTCGGTGGCGGCCGAACCAGCTAGGTTCGTCTCGCCTTCGACCGGAATATTGTTTTTGACCGCGAGCGGCACACCCGCCAGTGGCAGCGCATCCAGATCAGCGCGTTGCTCCAATGCCAGCGCCTCGGCCTTCGCCTTCGCGGAGCGAACCACGGTGAACGCGTTCAGTTTCCGACTGTCCGCAGTGATCTGTTCCAGGGTGGTATCGAGAATTTCGGTCGGAATCATCGAACCGTCCCGTACGGCAGCCGCCATCGTCGCGGCGGGGCCGCGTGGCGCGGCTGAATCAATCGAGTCGGGGATTTCCTCGGCGGCCGCCGGTGCTCGATCAGTCACTGCCTCGGGAGTCGCATCCGTACTGGTCGTTTCGTCCGCAACCGCGGTGGCCTTATTGCGCATGTGCTGGTTCTCCCCCGTCGCATCGTTGTCGAAATCGGGTGATCCGCTATTGAGGCGCAAGTTATCATTTCGGATGACCGCTCGGGAACGATGGCGTCGGGTGTGGCGGAATTCCTCGAGGGAATCCGCCGACCGCCTACCCGCCGGTACTCAACTGAACCAAACGACGGGGCCTCTTCGTAATACAGAAGTGACCCGCTACACCGCCGATCTCACCCGAACGGCAACCGCGATCCCGAGTGCCGGGAGCGGTCCCGGGCAATACGACGCCCTCGACAAGATCGAAATCGGGCAGCAAATCGATGATTTCGACCTGCTGACCGGCCTGGGCACCGGCTCGTTCGCCCGGGTCTTCCTGGCCAGGCAGCGCTCCATGCAGCGGCTGGTCGCGGTGAAGATTTCCGCTGATCGCGGCACCGAACCGCAGACGCTGGCCCAGCTCGACCATGACTACATCGTGCGCGTCTTCGATCAACGGGTCCTCGGCGCCGAGCAGCAAGCCGACGGCGAAATGCTTCGCCTGCGGCTGCTCTACATGCAGTTCCTGCCGGGCGGCACGCTGCTTGGCGTATTGCGCTGGGTCCGTGCCACGCCCCCCGCCGAACGCAACGGGCAATTGCTTCTCGACGCCGTCGACGCGGCCATGGAGGAAAAAGGCGAAATCCGGCCGACCGATTCCAGCGTGCGCACCGAAATTGCCGCACTCAACTGGCCGGAAACCGTGGCGTGGCTGGGCCGCAGACTTGCCGACGCCCTCGAATACGCGTCTGGGAATGGTGTACTGCATCGCGATGTGAAACCCGCCAATGTGCTACTCACCGCCGAGGCGGTGCCGAAACTGGCCGATTTCAACATCAGCTACAGCCGCAATGCGAAAGACAGTAGTCCGGTCGCCTACTTCGGCGGCTCCCTTGCCTACATGTCGCCGGAGCAGTTGGAGGCGTGCCACCCAGGTCGCGACCGCAGCGCCGCGGACCTCGACACCCGCGCCGACATCTATGCACTCGGTGTGGTGCTGTGGGAATTACTCACCGGCGCAAAACCTTTCGATGACTCTACCGCCGACGCAGATGGGCAGGGCGACGACACCACGCTCGAGGCAATGCTGGAGCAACGCAGCACAGGTGTGGAGGCGGCCGCACTGGACCGGGTGCCGCCCAACTGCCCCGCCGCGCTGCGCCGGGTGCTGCTGACCTGCCTGGAACCCGACCGCTCCCGGCGCTGGTCGAGCGGTGCGACGCTGGCCAAGCAATTGGACGTGTGCATGGATTCGCGGGCACGGGACCTGGTCGATCCGCCGCGGAACAGTTGGCGGCTACGGCTACGGCCATGGCGATTCCTGATCGTCGCGCTGGCCGTCGGAGTGCCGAATGTGCTCGCGGCGATCTACAACATCCAGCACAACAAGCATCTGATCATCAACAGAATGGACGCGGACGCCCAACACACATTTCTCGTCATCACCGGTGTAGTGAATTCAGTGTTTTTCCCGCTCGGCGCGGCGCTGCTGGTGTACACGTCCCGATACGTCCTATCGGTACCGCATGGGCTGCGGCGCGGACGGCGATACGACGCGGGCACACTGCGCCGCGCCAGAGCCGACGCGCTCCTACTCGGCGACCGTGCGGTGGTCATCGCGTTCTCGTTGTGGGTGATCGCCGGGATTATCTTCCCGGTCGCATTGAAATTGGCAACCGGCGACAACATCACAGCCAGCACGGTTGTCCATTTCCTGACATCACAGATCGTGTGCGGCGCGATCGCAGTGGCATATCCGTTCTTTTTGGTGACGTTCTACATGGTTCGCTGCATTTATCCAGTGTTCTTGCGGCGCGGCGAAATCAGTCCCGACGACGCCGCGAGGCTGCGCGGGCTGGATCGTCGCTGCAATCGATATCTGGCCATCGCCGCATCGGTGCCGCTGCTCGCGGTCGCGGGCGTGACGTTCCTACCGCCCGGCGACATTCCGTCCGTGATTGTCGCGGTTCGCGTGCTGTGCGCGGGCGGTATCGTCGCGTTCATCGGCGCGTACCTACTATTCCGGGCATTGGAGGCCGATCTGCGCGCCCTGGAACGGGTTGTCGCGCCGGATGAACCGATGGAGCGAGAACTGGGCGCGTCCGCCTGAGGAGAATTAATGACAGCGCCGTTCGGGCGGTTGATAAACCTGTCGCATGTGCACGATCCGGCGACCATAGCTCTGTTTCCCGGGGACCCGGAATTCCGCACCGATCTCGTGGCCACGATCGCCGATGACGGCTACTACCTGCGCCATATTCACCAGGGCGAGCACACCGGAACCCATTGGGGCGCACCGATCCACTTTCATGCCGACGGACTGGCCGCCGACCAACTCGATCTCGACGATCTACTGCTGCCCGTCGTGAAAGTCGATGTCCGGCAGCGGTGCGAACGCAACAGCGGCTACGCGATCACCGTCGCCGATCTAACCGAATGGGAAAGCGAACACGGCCGCATACCCGATGAGTCCGCGGTAGTCGCCTGGACCGGATGGGATGGGAAATGGGGCACACCAGCATTCATCAGAGACCAGCAGCCGGGATTCGCGGTCGAGACAATGCGGTGGCTGTTGCGAACCGGACGACTCGGTCGGCGCGGCGCGCTCGGCATCGACACTTTCGGACCGGATCTCGGCAGTGATGACAGTTACGCGGTATCGAAATTGCTGTATCGGGAACATCGGATCAGCCTGGAATGCCTCGCAAACCTTGCCGAACTGCCGGTGACCGGGGCCTGGATCCTCGTGGGTGGGGCGATATATCGGGGCGGTTCGGGCTCGCCCGCAACGGTTTTCGGGATCGTGCCGTAGGTGTCTCGGGCACCAAGCCCGATGGCACCGAAATCGTGTCGCGGCATTGTGGTCTTGACCGAAGCAGATCGCACGACGGAATTCGGTGTGACTCGAATTGTTGGGACGCACTCGAGAGCGAATTGTTGGGGCGGGGCAACGCCGCGTGGTCAGGCGGGGCCGCCGTAGACCTTTGGGTCGAGGGTGCCGATGTAAGGGAGGTCGCGGTAGCGCTCGGCGTAGTCGAGGCCGTAGCCGACGACGAATTCGTTGGGGATGTCGAAGCCTACGTGGGCTACGTCGACGGGGGTGCGTAGTGCGTCCGGCTTACGTAGGAGGGTGACTACCTCCAGGGAGGCCGGGTTGCGGGTGGAGAGGTTGCGCTCGAGCCAGGACAGGGTGAGGCCCGAGTCGATGATGTCCTCGACGATCAGTACGTTGCGGCCCGCGATGTCCTTGTCCAGGTCCTTCATGATGCGCACAACGCCCGAGGACGAGGTGGACGAACCGTATGAGGAGACGGCCATGAATTCCAGCTGGGTGGGAATCGGCAGCGCCTTGGCCAGGTCGGTCATGAAGAAGATCGCGCCCTTGAGCACACCGACCAGCAACAGGTCGCCCTCGGGGGCGTCGGCCGGGTAGCGCTTGGCGATCAAATCGGCCAGCTCATGGGTCTTGGCCGCGATTTGTTCCTCGGTGATCAGCACCGACGCGATGTCATCCCCGTACACGTCAGAGGTGTCCTTCCGTGGTGTCGATCCCGACTGCTGTTTCATTGTGCGTCATCGGCCGCGTTGGTTGGGTGTGATCAACGCAGACGCAGAGTCAGCCTGCCATGTTCACGCGCCACGACCAACCTGTGGCCCGGCACCCCGCCGCCGACGGCGACGCCGCCTTGTCCACGCCAGCTGGTCACCAGTTCGTCGACTGCGCGTAAATGCCTGTCGGTCAGCGCTTTCGCTCCACCTGCCAGCAGCCACGCCCGCATCGCCCGCCTGCGCAGCGCCGCGGGGGCAGTGGCGAGTGTCTCGATCGACAGAGTCGCCCCATCGGCGACCGGACCGATCGCGTCGGCAGTGCCCGAATCCGCACCAGCCGTGCGCAACAGTTCGGCCGCGAGCGTGTCGAGCACCACGCCATCGTCGCGGAGTTGCTCGGCGGTGCGGGCGAGGGCGGGCGCGACACCGCCACCGAGTACCTCTTCGAGCAGCGGCAGCACCTCAGTGCGCAAACGGACCCTGGTGAACTCCGGAGCGGAATTGTGCGGATCCTCGTGTGGCGTCAGTCCCAGGTCGGCGCATAACTGTCTGGTGGTCGCGCGCCGCACGCCCAGTAGCGGCCTGCCCCACGGGGCGGTGAACGCCGCCATACCCTGGATCGAGCGTCCGCCCGACCCGCGTGCGAGACCGAGCAGCACGGTTTCGGCCTGGTCATCGAGGGTGTGACCGAGCAATACGGGTAGTCCGTCGCGCGCCGCGTCCAGTGCCCCATATCGCGCCTGCCGTGCCGCCGCCTCCGGCCCCCCGTCGCTGCCGACATCGACCGTGAGCACACGCGCCGACCGGCAACCGAGTTTCAACGCAGCGGACGCCGCGGCGGCGGCGACCGCATCCGATCCGGTCTGGAGTCGATGATCGACGACCAAAGCATCGACCTGGTCCGCCTCCACCACCGCGGCTGCCATCAGCGCCAGCGAATCCGCGCCACCGGACAGCGCCACCGCGACCGACCGTTCCTGCGGGGCATACTCGGCCAGCCAACCCCGGACAGCGTGCCGAACCTTCAGCACAGCCTCGGTTTCGGGCAGCCGTCGAACCGGCTCGCCGCCGTGTTCGGTCCTCGGATGCGTATTCCGTGGCGTCGCCCCTGCCGCTCCGCTCATACCCGGAGACTACCGACGAGAGCCGCGCCCATCGGCGCCGACCAATAGCATCGATAGGACCGGCTCGGCCATCGCACGAGAAGTGCTGCGGACACCATCATGGAAACCGAGCGGTCAGCGCACCCGCAACGCGGCGAGGCTCCGGCCGGCCCCGACATGGGTGACTAATCGAGCACTCGCGTGATCCACCGCTGCGGATCGTCGATTTCGTCCGGACGCGGCAGGGTCTCGGCATCCGTCCATACGGTGTTGAACTGCGTCATGCCAACCCGATCGACCACATGATCCACGAATACCTTGCCACGCACGTATTGCGCGACCTTGGCGTCCACCCCGAGCAGGGCGCGCAGTAGCCGCTGGAGCGGATTGGTCGGACGCGTGCGGCGCTTGTCGAAGGCGGCCCGGATCTGCTCGACCGATGGCACCACGACCGGTCCGACCGCGTCCATCACATGATCGGCGTGACCTTCGAGCAGTGTGCCGAGCATCAACAGTCGGTCGAGCGCCTCCCGCTGTGGGGGCGCCTGGCTCGCACGCAGCAGGCCGACAATGCCGCGTGCGCTCGGATCGTCGGCATTGGTACCACGGCGGCGATCGCGCACCTCGTCGACGAGCCGCGACATCATATCCGTGAGCGGCTCATCGCCTGCCGCACCTAGCACATCGACATTGGTGCGCATGTAATCGGCGAGCCAGGGGGCGGAGGAGAACTGCACACGGTGGGTCACCTCATGCAGGCAGACCCAGAGACGGAAGTCGGTGGGCGAGACGCCGAGCGCGCGTTCCACCGACATGATGTTGGGTGCCACCAGCAGCAGTGTCCCGTCAGGACCGGTGAACGGGTCGTACTGGCCGAGGATCGCGGTAGACAGAAAAGCCAGCATCGCGCCGGCCTGCACACCCGCCGGTTTTCCGACGAGCGTGAGCTTGCCGCGCCCGTTCGTATCCAGTCCGGTGCCGGTCAGCTGGGCCATGGAGTCGGCGGCGGCACCTATCCAACCGCGCCGGTCGACGATCCGGGCCGAGGGCACCGGCTGATCGTCGAGCAATCCGCTCACCTCGCGGACCGGCCGTTCGGCCCGCACCGATGCCTCTGCCAACTCGGCGACGACCTGTTCGGCCGAATACCGCGATGTGCGGGGCCCCGAGGGCACCAACGCGGCACCGGTACGCGCGGCCAGCCGCCAATCGACCGCACCGGACAGTCCGGAACGACGCTCGGTAGCGCTGTCCGGTGCGGCGACACCGTTATTGGCATCGCCTGATTTGTCAGCGCCTTCGAACATGGTCATCCACCTGTCATGTACATCCACAATTGCGCAGCGTGCCCGCGATGGCATCCAGTGCGGGCCTGCTGACCTCCGGTGGCCGATCATTCGACATCAGCGCGAACGTGAGCACGCGCCCATCGCGGTCGAGCACATAACCGACCAACGCACTGGCCACCGAGAGAGTTCCGGTCTTGGCCCGCACCCAACCCGCGCCCTCCCGATTCCGGTCGACGTAGCGGCTGATCAACGAGCCGGTGGAACCCGCGACCGGCAGGTCGTCCAGCAGCGGCGCCAAAGTGACCGCGAGCTGGTCGGTTTCGGGTTGAGCCATGGTGCCGGTCGGTTGTACGACGCCGGAACCGCTCGGCTTCGCGGCCGTCGAGAGGACCTTGTTCAGTAGCCGTGGTGGCACCCGATCCTCCGTCGATAGCCCGCTGTTGTCGTGCATCGACATGCCGGTGAGATCGAATCCAGCCTTGGTCAGTCCGGCGGTCACGGCCGCGACCGCGCCGGTGAAGGACTGGTCGAATCCGGTCATGACCGCGATCTCGCGGCCGATCGTCTCGGCGAGGATGTTGTCGGAGTGGACCATCATGTCGTGGAGACGGTCACGCAGCGGCGCGGAATGCACGGCGGCAATCTCGCGTGCACCCGGCGCGGCCGCACCGATGCGCACTCGAGCCGGGTCGAGGCCGAGTTCGGTGGCCAGGCGGCGTCCGGTGTCGAGTGCGGGGGTCGCGGTGCGCGGCGAGTACTCGACGAGCGGATCGAGCCGCCCGCCATCGATCATCACCGGTTCGATCGGGGCGATAGAACCGTCGCCGATGTCGATCGGGTCCCATCCGGGTGCCATCGTCGGGCCGGAATAGGCGGAGGTATCGACCACGATGGTGTCTGCCGCGGCACCCGCGGACCGGATCTGTGTCACAAGATCCTGCAGGCGCCCTGGGTTCGTGTAGTAGCCGTTGCCATCGGGCTGCGCGGTCAGCGTTGGGTCGCCACTACCGACAAGCACCAATTCGTTCGGTGTCGCGCCGGCCACCACGCGGGTGGTCACCCGGTGGTCCGGTGGCATCTCCAGCAGCGCCGTGGCCGTGGTCAGGATTTTGGCGGTCGAGGACGGGATCATCGGCTTGTCCGCTTCGCCGCTCCACAGCACGCTCGAACCGTCCGCATCGGTGACCTCACCGGCGAACGCGCCGAGATCGGGATTTCCGACAACGGACCCGAGCGCGGCGGCGATACCCGAAGTGCTCGGCGCGGGCGCGTTCGACGGCGCGGGCGCGACCTGCGGGAACGGGTGGGCCGATGCGGGCGGCTGCGCTATCGTCAGCCCACCGTGCCGGAATTCCGGCGTCCACGGCTTGAGGGCAAACAGCACCCCGCCCCCGGCCACCAGTAGCACGACCAGTGTGACCGAGAACCAGATCCACATCCTGCGGCGCCGCTTGGCAGCCAGACCACCCATGTTTTTATTGCTCCGACCAACCACGTCCCGCCGTCTCTCCTCAACGCGGCCGCCTGCCGCACCCATGTGCTCGACGCCCACACTATCCTCGTTGCGCAACCGTTCCCCAGAACAACCTGACGAGTCGGCAGTGTGTTTCGAGCGACCCGCGAGCAGTCGCTGGCAGCTCATGCCCGGCCGACTCTTATATCCACTGGAAGAAGGAGATGGCGTGGAGTTCGACGTCACCATCGAGATCCCCAAGGGGTCTCGTAACAAGTACGAGGTCGATCACGAGACCGGCCGGGTCCGGCTCGACCGGTTCCTGTACACGTCGATGGTCTACCCGGCCGACTACGGCTACATCGAGAACACGCTCGGTGAGGACGGCGATCCGCTGGACGCGCTGGTCCTGCTCCCCGATTCCGTCTTCCCCGGTGTGCTCATCGCGGTACGCCCGGTCGCGATGTACAAGATGACCGATGAGGCGGGCGGCGACGACAAGGTGCTGTGCGTGCCCGCGGGCGATCCGCGCTGGGATCATATCCAGGATCTCGCCGATGTGCCGGAGTTCGAACTGGCCGCGATCAAGCACTTCTTCGAGCGCTACAAGGATCTCGAGCCGGGCAAGTTCGTCAAAGGCTCGGAATGGGTCGGGCGCGCCGAAGCCGAAGCCGAGGTCGAAGCGTCGATCAAGCGGCTGAAGGACAACGGGCACTGAGTTTTTGGCCGCTGGCGCGGCGTGTTCGCGGCCCCTATGGCTCGCGTCCGAGGGGCAAATGCTCGCGACTTCGTCGCAGGATCGCATTTGCCCCTCGGACGCGAGCCGGCCGCGAACTTTAGTGCTCGATCTCGCTTCGCTCGAAAACTGTTGTTGTGCCTAGTGGGCACGTGGGTGCGCTGGTGCGGCCCCCCAGGGTTTGGCGATCCAGTCGGTCTTGCTTGACTCGGAAACTGTTGTCGTGGCGAGTGGGCGCGTGTGGGGGGACGTGCGGCAGCCCAGGGTTTGGCGGTTCATTAGTCTCCGGCGCAACACATTAGAGCGGGAAGTCCACATCTCGGGCTTCCCGCGCTTCTTGTTTTCGCACCGGAGAATTCTGCGGCGGTAGTGCTGGCACTACCGCCGGGCACCTGCGGGCACCATCTGGAATTCGGGTGCGCGGGAGATCGGCAGCGGGGGCCCGGATTCCTAGGCTCGTTTGCGTCGGGGCAGCACGTTGGAATCCCGGCTTCACGAGGAGGAAACCCCTGCTGATGAAGGTATTACGACGCCGCGCCGCGCTAGCGGGAATCATGACGGCCGCGATCCTGACCGCGACGGCGTGCAGTGGCGATCCCACCACACCGACGCCGACCGACTCCGCGCCGTCACCCACACTGACCAAGGCGATGGATGACATCGTCCAGAGCGGTCTTCCTGGTGTCCAGGTTGTCATCGACGGCCCTGGCGGGCATCGGACAGTTACCTCGGGCGCCGGCGATCTGAGCACCGGCGCACCGTTCGACCCGGACGCGCATGTGCGAATCGGCAGCAATACCAAGACATTCGTCTCGACGGTGGTCATGCAGCTGGTAGCCGAAGGAAAGGTGGAGCTGGACGCACCGATCGAGCGGTATCTCCCCGGCGTCGCGCAGGGCAACGGCAACGACGGGAACCGGGTGACGGTGCGAAATCTATTGCAGCACAGCAGCGGTCTACCCGATTATGTCGGCCACGGCGTCCCCGGCGGCGGTATGGAAAATCGCGACGGCGCGCAGCTCGACCCGCTCGACGACGCAATGCGCTGGCGGTCGTTCACACCCGCCGACCTGGTCCACCGGGCGATGAGGATGCCTCCAAGCTTCGAACCGGGCACCAAAGCGGTCTACACGAACACCAATTACATCCTGCTCGGCATGCTGATCGAACAGGTGACCGGCCGTCCGTTCGCCGCGGAGATCACCAGCAGAATCATCGAGCCGCTCGGGTTGCACGAGACGTATTTTCCCGGACCTGGCGAGACGACCATTCGCGAACCGCATCCGGCCGGATATCACGAAATTGATGGCAAGCGTGTCGATTTCACAAACGCGGACCCTTCTTGGGGTGGCGCGGCGGGCGCCATGATCTCTACCGGAACAGACATCAATCGGTTCTTCACCGCACTTCTGGCCGGAAAGCTGGTCCCGGCAGCGCAATTGACGCAGATGCGGCAAACCATGCCATTCGATCGGGAGCCGGGGGCGGGTTACGGCCTCGGCCTGATTCATCGCACGATGCCGTGCGGCAAAGAAGTCTGGGGCCACGGCGGCAGCATCCCTGGCTTCGAGGTTCGCACCGGCGTCGCTGCCGACGGAACCGCGGTGACGGTGAGTGTCAACCAATTACCCACCGACCAAGAGGCATTCGACGCGACAGAGAAAGCGTTCGGCATCGCCATCTGCGGTGAATGAAAAAAGCGGCAGCACAACACTATCGGCCACAAACAGAGCCGACCGGAATACACCGAAAGCCGCATAGGCGAACGACAATCGGAGGATCTCCCGTGAATCGCAAGAAGGCGATGGTGACCGTACAGGCCACAATCGCCGCCCTGATTGTCGGAGCGATGGTGGCCTGCACGGCCCCTGCCGACGCACACAGCCCGGCCGACCCGAATACCCCGGCCCTCGACCGCTTCTATCACCAAACGCTCGACTGGAAGTCGTGCGAGGACCCAAGACTGGACCCGGCGGGCGCGCAGTGCGCCGACGTTACCGTTCCGCTGAATTATGCTGCGCCACAGAGTAATACGATCACTGTCGCAATATCCCGGATAGCCGCGGCCGATACTGATCGGCGCGGGGTAATGCTGTCCAACCCGGGCGGGCCGGGCGGCGCGGGCTTGGACTTCATGGTTGACGTCGGCGCGGCGATGACGCCCGACGTGCGAGCCGGCTACGACCTGATCGGTATGGACCCGCGCGGGGTCGGACGTTCCTCCCCGGTCGACTGCCACTGGCCGCACGGATTCGGATTGCAATCGGCCGGTATCGATGCTGCGAGCTTCGCGGAATCCGTTGCGTCACAGGGTGACCTCGCGGCACGCTGCACGGCTGCCGAGGGTGCGCGATTACAGTACTTCACCACCCGCAATACCGCACGGGATATGGATGTGATTCGCGGCGCCCTCGGTGTGGACAGGGTCAGCTACTTCGGCACGTCGTACGGGACCTACCTCGGATCGGTTTTCACTCAGATGTTCCCTGAACGCGCAGACCGAATCGTATTGGACAGCAGTGTTGACCCGGCCCGCTACGGCCCGGTCGGCATGATCCAGGACATGGGCACCGCCAATGAGAACGCCCTCGACCTCTGGGCGGATTGGACCGCGTCCCGCGACGACACATACCACTTCGGTACCACCCGCGACGCGGTTCGCACCACGGTGGCGGATCTGATCCGACGCTCGGCCGCGGACCCGATTCGGCTCGGCGGCTTCATGATCGACGACCACATCCTGCCGCTGGTCCTGTTCACCGGATTGGACGACCCACGTCAGTACGAGCATGTCGCCGAGCAGCTGCGACAGATCGCGGATGCCGCCGAGGGCAAGCCTGTCGACATCTCGCCGGACCTGCACACAGACCTCGTCTTCATGCTGGACGCGCAACCACGCGATAATTCGGCTCAGATGGCCGTCATGTGCGGTGATGTCGCCGCACCACGCGACCCGGCCTGGTATCTGCGCAATATCGAGGCCACCCGTGCCACGCAGCCGGTATTCGGCAGTTTCGTCAATAACATCACACCGTGCGCGTTCTGGGCGCCACCCGTCGAATCACCTACGGTGGTGCACAATTCGGTGCCAACGTTGATCGTCCAGTCCACCGGCGACACTCGCACGTCCTATCCGGGCGCGGTCGCAATGCACAACGCGTTGAGTGCGTCACGCATGGTGACATTGCAGGATGTGCCGATTCACTGGATATTCGGGCGCTTCGAGAACCACTGCACCTACGACGCGGTGAACACCTACCTCCGCGACGGCACCCTGCCCGCCGAAGACATCACCTGCCACGCGGACTGAAACCGTATTTTCCCTCGGTGACAATTGATTTCGAGCACGATAACTCGCTGGGCCCCGCCATGACCGGACCCAGCGAGTTACGTATTCGCGACGCGCCCAGGCGGGATCACGCGTTCAGATAGGCGAGTACCGCAAGCACCCGTCGATGACCGACATCGTCGGCTGACAACCCGAGCTTCGCGAAAATACTCCTGATGTGTTTTTGCACTGCGCCCTCGCTGACGACTATGCGCTCGGCGATGGTCGAGTTGTCGTGCCCCTCCGCCATCAGTGCGAGCACCTCACGCTCCCGCACGGTCAGGCGCGCGAGTGGATCGTCCGCCTTGCGCCGCACCAGCAGTTGCGAGATCACCTCGGGATCCATCGCGGTACCGCCATCGGCGACCCGGCGCAACGAGTCGAGGAAGCGATCCACCTTCCCGACCCGCTCCTTGAGTAGATAACCGACCCCTCCGGCGCCATCACCGAGCAATTCGGCGGCATAACTATCCTCGACGTAGGACGACAGCACCAGCACCGGCAGCCCGGGATGCAGTTCACGCGCCCGCACCGCAGCGCGCAGCCCGTCATCGGTGAACGTCGGTGGCAGCCGAACATCGACGACGATCGCGTCCGGGCGATCCGCGGACACCGCAGCAAGGAAGTCATCCGCATTATCGGCCGCGGCGACCACTTCGATGCCCGCCGTATTCAGCAGTAGCACCAGCCCCTCACGCAACAGGGCATCGTCCTCGGCAATCATGACCCGCACGGCAACTCCACCCGCAACACAGTAGGGCCACCCTCCGGGCTGGTCAGTTCCATGCGTCCGTCGAGCGCTTCGGCACGTCGGCGGATGCCGGCGAGGCCGCCGCCGTATGACTCGTGAGCGCCGCCGCCGCCGTCGTCGGAGATTTCGATCCGCAGCAGCTCCGGCGCACCGCCGAGCACTATCGAAATAGCCGCTGCACCAGAGTGTTTGGTTGCGTTCGTCAGCGCCTCGGTAATAACGAAATAGGCTGCCGCCTCGACCGCCGCCGGACGCCTACCCACGTGGTCGAGGTCGAGCACGACCGGGATTGGGCCGCGGGCGGCCAGGGCCGAAATCGCGCTCGCCAGACCGCGATCCGATAACACCGGCGGATACACACTGCGCACCACATCGCGCAGCTCCGCCAGCGCGGCGGTCGCCGTGTCCTGCGCCTTGCGTACCAGGTTTCGCGCCGCCTCCGGGTCCTGTTCACGCAGTTGGTCAGCCAGGCCGAGTTGCATGATCACCGCTGCGATCCGGGCCTGCGCGCCGTCATGCAGATCGCGTTCGATCCGGCGCAGTTCCGCGCCGTGCGCGTCCAGCGCGGCCGCCCTGGTCGCGGTGAGGGCGACTACCCGGTCCGCGAGCACGACGCCCTCAGGGGGCGAGAGAAGTATTCGGGCCGCAGCGGCCTGCCAGCCCGCGATAGTAGGAAGTTGCAGCGCGAAAACGCCGACCGGCACCGCGATCAGCAGGCTCAACAGCGCTTTCGACCACGAATCGACGACAAAACCGAAGCTGGTGATCGAGCCCTCGGGAACCAACCGCCAATACACCGGAATCGCCAGCTGATTCAGTGCGCTCAGCGGCAACGCGACCGCCAGCACCGCGACATAGATTCCGGTGACCGCGTGCAGTACCAGCCACCCGATATCGCCCCGGTTGGCCGGATCGGTGAAAACCGTCCCGAGTTGATGCCGCAGATCACCAACCATCGGCTGATAGGCCGCCTCGATCGGCACACCGAGTCGCCGACCGGCACGGCGCCGTTCAGCTCCGATAAGGGGCCGGATGACCCGAATCGCCTCGGGTATCGCCGCAATCCCCACCCCGATCAAACTCAGTGCGGCCACGATCAACAGACCGATCAGCGCGAATAGGGACAACACCGACGTGACACCCCCGACACCCAGATAGCCGATCGCCGACGGCAGCCGCCGCACCCGCTCCCGGAACTGGCGCATCGTCAGCGCACCCACGACATCGTCACGGAAAAACCGTAGTCCACCCGCACCGTTTACCGGCGACTTCACGTCTGCCCGCCATATCAACCGACTGCGCAACTGGATTCACCAGTCGGCAAACTGTCCTCCGGACCCACCTCAAACCACGACCCGGCATCCTGCGCGAATGGCGCCTCGCGCTCGGGACAGCCTCGAATCCGCCGACCTGCACGGCGGGCGCTTCCCTTCGAGACAGCACCGGATGAGCGCGAGCAACCGCCGGCGCTGTCACGACTCGTTCTCCGTCCTGTCAAGGTTCAACCGGCGCATCGCCGCGACCATGTGTGGTCCGGCACGTTCGAAGTCCTCGACGAACTTCCGCAGCAACTCGGCAAAGACGGTCCGGTCCGGCGCGGTCCACTCCGCCATTACCTGAGTGAGGTTCTCGCGCCTGTGTTCGTGAATCCGCTCGGCCAGACGACGGCCGCAGTCGGTCACCACCAGCACGGTGGCGCGGCCATCGGCCGGATCGGCCTGTCTTTGCACCAGATCCCGCTCGACAAGCTGGGCGACCTGGCGGCTGATCGTCGAGGCATCCGAACGCAGCAGCTCCGCGAGCGCGCCCGAGCGCATCGGCCCGTCGGTGAGCAGCCGGAACAGTGCCGCGAACGCCGCAGGGTCGAGACCGTCATCGGTTCGGGCCCCGAGAGCGCTGTTGCGAATCCGCTGGAGCGCGGTGAGCTGAACCGCGATCGTGTCGATCGCCCGTTCATCAGTTGCTGATTGCACGACGCAGACCTGCCTTCACCGGCCCTTGAACTCTGGTGCCCGCTTCTCGAACACCGCCGCAATGGCCTCGGTCAGATCCTCTGACGGCAGGAAGGCGGCGTTCCACGCGGACACATACCGCAGCCCGGCGGCCACCTCGTTCTTCGTCCGTTGCTCGAGCACGTCCTTGACACCCTGCACCACTAGCGGCGGGTTCGCGGCGATCTCGCGCGCCGTCGCGTGCGCCGCGTCGACCACCGCGTCCTGATCGGCGAATACCTCGTTGACCAGACCGATCCTCTCCGCCCGCGCCGCATCGATGTCCTTGCCTGTGAAGGCGAGCTCACGCAATTGTCCCTCGCCGATGATGCCGGGCAGCCGGTGCAGCGACCCGATATCAGCGACGATCGCCACCTTCGCCTCGCGCAGACTGAACTTCGCCTCCGCACTCGCGTAGCGAATATCGGCGGCTGCAATCAGGTCCAGCCCGCCACCGATGCACCAGCCCGACACCGCGGCGATGACCGGCTTGCGGCAATCCGCCACAGCGGTCACCGCGGCCTGCATCCGGCGCACCTCGGTAAGGAAATCGGTGCGCGGCGCGGCAAACGCCTTATCCGCCAACAGCGCTCCGAACATCCCCGCCATCGCGGGCAGATCGAGTCCGTAGGAGAAATGTTTTCCCGAACCGGTGAGCACGATCGCCCGCACCTCGGGGTCGGCGTCGAGCCCACCGAAGATTTCCGGCAACTCGCGCCAGAAATCCGGCCCCATCGCATTGCCCTTACCTGGACCGATCAGGGTGACCTGTGCGACATGGTCCTTGGTTTCAACGGCGAAAGCCTGCCAATCAGTCATCCGCCCAGCGTATCCAGGCACGTGGGGACCGCAATTCCGGATCCCAGTGTTAACGCTGTGCAAAAATGACGTACAGCGCTGGTCTGGCACTTTGCCGCAGGCTCATGATTGGTCCCCTGGGCAATCTGCGTTATCGGGCACGGAGGCCGTTATGTTGATGCATCAAGGAATCGGGTTGGACCGCTTCAACATCATTGGTCACAGCCACGCTGTTCACGCGCTGTTCGAGTGCTGCTGCAATGTCACCTGGGCCGCCAAGATCGCCGATGCCCGACCGTTCCCCAATCGAGACGCACTGCTGGCACAGGCGGATATCGAACTGCTCGCTCTGTCACGGTCCGATCTGAATCGTGCGTTCGATGCGATTGTGCACGAACAGGTTTCGCAGCGATGCGTGACCGAACTTGCTCGAATAGTCCGCGCGCGGATCGATACGATGCTCGGCCCCGCCGAGGGCTACCCCGAATACTGACCGACCTTCTCGCCCGGCGCACCGCCCGCAGTCGCTCTACCCTGGTCATATGCGCAGGTCCCTACCACCAGTCGCATGCCGAGTCGCGGACACATTGATCGCGCGCGGCCATCACGGTGTCATCGTTACCCAGCCCGCACCGACCCCCACCGCAGTCGATGCCGCGCGGGCGCTCGGCGTCGATGTGGGCGCCATCACCAAATCACTGGTGTTCCTGCTGGACGATGATCCGGTGTTGCTGTTGGTCTCCGGCGCGCACGAGGTCGATCTGCGGCTCACGGGCGAGCGGTTGGAGGGCAAGCTCACCCAGGCGCCCGCCGATATGGTCCAGGAGGTCACCGGTCAGCCGATCGGTGGCGTCGCCCCGGTCGGGCATCCCACCAACCTGCCGACCTGGGTCGACACCGCACTGGCGGGCCATCGCGAGCTGTGGGCCGCGGGTGGACATCCGAACACCGTGTTCCGCACCTCTTTTCGCGAGCTGGTGCGCATTACTGCGGGGCTTCCGATCGACGTGGATTGAACCTCGAGTGCGCCCAGGCCGATGTCGAACTATGGCCACCCACCCACGGCACCGCGTTAATGGGCGTAGTTTCGTCATGTGACCGAAGCACCACGGCCAGCCACGAACCTGCAGATCCCCGATGACCTGAGCGGCATCGCCGCCGAGCAGTACCGCGCAGCTATGCGCCACTATCCAGCGGGCGTCACCATCATTACGCTCTCCTCCCCCAATGGTCCCGTCGGTTTCACCGCGACCTCCTTCGCATCGCTGTCGTTGGAACCGCCGCTGGTCTCGTTCAACATCGCACACACCTCATCGAGCATCACGGCCCTGCTCGACGCCGATTCGGTGGTCATCCACTTCCTCGGCGAGCACCAGCAGCATTTGGCGCAGCGCTTCGCGCGCACGGCCGAGGAACGCTTCGTCGACCGTTCGCTCTGGACGACTCTGGATACCGACGAGCCGGTCCTGCACGGCACGCCTATCTGGGTGCGCGCCACCCTCCAACAGCTCATTCCCATCGGGGATCACACGCTCACCGTCGGCTTGGTCACCCGAGTCCATGACAACACCGACGAAACCCCGATCGCCGCACCCTTGCTCTATTACAAGGGCCACTACCACCGCCCGACTTCACTCAACGAGTGAGCTCGGCCGGACGTTTTCACCGAATACAACTGCCCGGCAGGCGAATCCGGCGCCTACAGATCCAGTGAAGACCCCACGCGCACCTCGATATTGAAGGTGTCGCCCTGCCCCAAGTCCAGCGATGAGGGCTGGGTCGGCACCGGGCCGACGTCGGGTATCGAACTCTGCTCGAGCTCGACGGGAGTCGAGGTGCCCATCGCAGGCACCGACGACGGCTCCGTTCCCTGACCACCGGCACTCTCGCTGCCCGCCTCGCCGGAAGGCTGTTGCGATGGGTCAACATACGGTGCGTGCTGCGGACTGGTCGGCTCCACGCTGGGCGCATTCGGCGTCGGGGGCACCTCGGCGCTGTCGTCGGAATGATCGGGTTTGTTCTCCTCCGAGAGCTTCGGCATCGTACCGAGGACCGCTTGGGATAGCTGGGTGCCGAGTTTCTTCGCTTCTACGGGATCGAAACCCAGTTTGTTCAGTGCACCCTGAACGCCGCCGGTCAACCCGCCACGTTCGGCCGCATAAGCGAGACGGCTTGTGTCATAACCATTCTGGCGGCCGAATTCGATCTTTACGGTCTGCCGGATGAATTCCAGTGATGCGCTGCGTCCGGCGCCGATAGCTGCTCTGACCACCGTTTGCGTCAAGATCTGCGTGATCAGCTTGCGCAACGCGGCGGTAACTGCCGCCTTGACCGCGGCCTGCATCGCCGCCGCTTCGGCCGCGCTCGCACCGAGTGTCGGCGCTGCGGCCGCGGCGGCGATGGCGAGCTGAGCAGCGGTGTAAATCAGCATCGCGATGATGTAGAGCTTGATCGCGAGCACAAGGGCCGCATAGATTTTCAGCGCCAGCGCGAGGCCGTGCAGCAACTCGACCAGGGTGTCGAGCGCATCATTGACCTTCTTGCGGTATTCCTCGATCGCGTCATGGGTCTTGCCCTCGATATGGCCGAGTGCCTCCTCGACCTTGGCGTCGACCTTGTCGCGGTACCGGTCGACCTTGACAGCTTTCTTCTCGAACAGGTTGCCCAGCCGAAATAGCTTGGTCTCGTCCGCCTTCGGCCAGCGATAGACGACAACTGCCGCCACCGGCCGCAACGCCGGTGGAATCTGCAAACCCATGTCCCCTACCCCTGCTCTTTCGGATCGACCTCGTTCGTGACCTTGTCGATGGCTTCCTTGAAGTTCGTGTCGGTCAGATTCACCGCGTCCGCCACCGTGGTGAACCGCTGCCCGATCGACTCGATCAGACCGGCCACTCCCTGCAGCATCTGCATCGCGTCACCGGATGGGTCGGTGAAGTTCTGCATGAACGCCTGGGCGAACTCGTCGTCGCCGATTCCGTCTTCGTCGGCACTGAACCCGCTGGTGAACTCCGCGACATCGGCGGCGAACTCCTGGCTGAAAGCACTCAATTCGGTTGCGATCGAACGAAACTGATCCGGATCGAGCCGGAAGTTGTCGTTACCAGCCATGACGGTTACCAGCCCTTCCAGTGCGGGCCTTCATCGTCCGGATCGTCGTCGAGCCTGCGCGGCACCGCGGCGACCTCCGGTTGCGGCGCGGGTTGTGGCGGTGGCGGCAGCAGATCGCCATCGGGCCGGGCTATGGAGGGCAACGCACCGAACGGATCCTCGGGCAGACCGATCTCGGCCAGCTCCGAAAGCACCGGCGCCAACCTGGTGTCGAGCTGCTCCTTGGCCGCCCGCGCCGCGGCCTGTGCCGCCTCGGTCATCGCCGCGCCGAGCCGTTCCGGGTTCGATCGCTTGAACGCCTCGGGCGCCACCCACACCTCCAGCGGAACTCCCGCCGAATTCGCGGTGACCCGGACCAGCTGATCCTGCGACCACCCCTGCACGGTGAGTTTCGCCAGCTCCGTCTTGGTCTCCCCGAACTGCTGTAACTGCCGCTCGTAAACCTCTGTCATGTGCTGGACTTGGCCGCTCATAGTGTCCGTCCAGGACTGGAGCGCGTTCAACTCTGCCGAACTCATTCAGCCGCCTTCCCGATCTCCCGCCCCGACCGGACGAGTGCCATCACCGTTTATAGACGCCGGTAAGCGGCGATCGGTTCCATCAGGATGAAAACCTCGGCACACACCCTCGGTCCGGCCGTCAGATCACGCAGGGTGCTCCACCGGCACCGGAGTCTGTCGTGCTGAAGGGGCGAGTTTCCGGTGTCGGGTTCCACAGTCCGTCGGTGCTCGCATAATTCCAGGCGGGACCGGATTCGACGAGGGTCACGATGGCGCCGACGAGGCGGTCGACGTCGGCCGAACAGGTGCCGAGGCCGATGCTGGCGCGCAGGGCACCGTCCAGGCCGAGGCGGGCGAGCAGCGGATGCGCGCAGAAGCGGCCGTCGCGAACACCGATGCCGTGTTCGGCGGAGAGGTATGCGGCAACCTCACCGGGGGCGAAACCGTCGACGGAGAAGGCAACGATGCCGACGGTGTCGGGGCTGTCGGACCAAATCCGCAGGAGGTCGACACCGGGGATGGCCGACAGCCCGGCACGAAGGCGCTCGGCGAGCAAACGCTCATGGGAGGCAAGGGATTCGGAATCGATCGCACTGAGTGCGTCACACGCGGCGGCCAGCGCGGCGGCACCGAGCACGTTCGGGGAACCGGCCTCGTGACGCTGCGGAGCGGGCGCCCAATCGGTATGCGTGGCGCTGACCTGACGAACCGCGCCGCCGCCGGCCAGATACGGCTCGGCGGCATCGAGCCAATCGCGCCTGCCGACCAGTACTCCCGCACCGAATGGTGCGTACAACTTATGACCGGAGCAGGCCAGATAGTCGATACCGGTGTCGCGCAAGCTGATTCGCCGATGCGGTGCAAGTTGCGCGGCATCGACCAGGATCCTGGCGCCGCATTGATGGGCGATGGTGGCCAGCCGCTCGAGCGGAAGCACCTCGCCGGTCACATTCGATGCGCCCGTGACCGCCAACAGCGCCACAGGTTTGGTGCACAGTCCGGCGATGAGCCGCCGGATAGTCTCCTCCACCGTGTCAGCGGCCGGTACGACGCGCCGACCGTGCCGGTTCCACGGCAGGAAATTCGCGTGGTGCTCGATATCAAGCACCACGGTGTCGCCCGGCACGCACCCCGCGAGCAGATTCAGCGAATCGGTGGTGTTGCGGGTGAAGACCACCACCTGATCGTCGGCGGCATCGAGGAATCGTGTCAGCGTGCCGCGGGCCGCCTCGTAGCACTCGGTGGAGATCCGTGAGGCGTAACCCGCACCGCGATGGACGCTGGCGTAGAACGGCAGCAACTGCTGCACACGGTCGGTGGCCTGCGCTAATGCCGGAGCGCTCGCGGCGTAATCGAAGTTCGCGTAGGTGGTCGTCCCGCCCTGGACGAGTGGCACCCGCAGATCGTCGCCGGATACCCGAGCGAGGGCGACACAGGCTTGGTCCACAACAGCAGTCATTACGAAATCCCGTCGACTATGGGACTCGTCACCAGTGGATGTTCGAGTCCGCGCTTGCCGCGCCCGGTTAGGCGGCGGCCGGGTCGTCACCTGGAGCACCCCACCGCGGAGGAGGGTTGCCGACCAGCTAGCCAGGGCTTCTCGCTGGTACTCATGACCTGATGCGAGATTGACAGACCCGACTGGCCGCTGTCAAACAAAATTCGCAGAACACCGTCGCGCCCACCGTACTCCAGCTGTACCGTTTACGCAGGTAGAACACGGTTTCGCGAGGCCAAAATTCGTGAGCCCGCCGACTGGCGGTCACTGTCGATCACCCAGATCGGACGGACCGAGCGCCGCCGTACCGACGCACATATCGAACGGCCACCGACACCGGCCCGCACCGGCTCGACGACGAAGGAAAGCCGACCCGCACCCGCTCGGGCTGTAGGTACTCGGCGGCGAAATAGCAGGCCCGAGCCGACCGACCACTCGGTTCGGCGCGCGGCAAAAAGCCCAGTACCGCAGGTACCGTGGACACTTGGTCACCGTGGAGTTCGCCCATTGGTAACCCTCTTGTGAAACAACACTCATGAAGCGCTAGGCAGGTCTATGAGAGGCGGGTAGGACGTGATGCTGCAGCCGCAGGTCGACGCCGCGGCGGGCGAGGGCCCGATCCCTGGCCAACCGGCACCCGACCCACTGCTCGGAGGCACACTCGCACCGCAGGCCAGGACCCTTGTCGACATTCTGGCCGACACCGCGCACACCCACCCCGAGGCTGCCGCGATCGACGACGGGCAGGTTGTACTCAGCTACACCGAACTGCTCGCCGAGGTCGAGTCCGAAGTAGCTCGATTGACCGCTGCGGGGGTTCGCCCGGGCGACCGGGTCGGTATCCGGATGCCGTCGGGGAACCGTGCGCTCTACGTCACAATTCTCGCGATCCTTTCTGCCGGTGCGGCCTATGTTCCCGTCGACGCCGACGATCCGCAGGAGCGCGCCCGGCTGGTCTTCGGCGAGGCACGCGTCACCGCGATCGTGACGGCAACCGGTGTCGAAACCACCGCGGTCGGCGCCGACCGTAGCGCGGCCGAGCTCGAACAGGCCGACGACTCGTCCACGCGTCCCACCCCCGCCGACGACGCTTGGATCATCTTCACCTCCGGTTCCACCGGAATACCGAAAGGTGTTGCGGTCACTCATCGTAACGCCGCCGCATTCGTCGACGCCGAGGCTCGGCTGTTCCTCCAGGACGCACCGATCGGTCCCAGCGACCGGGTGCTGGCCGGACTGTCGGTCGCCTTCGACGCGTCCTGCGAGGAAATGTGGCTGGCCTGGCGCCACGGCGCCTGCCTCGTGCCCGCGCCCCGCGCCCTCGTTCGCACCGGCGCCGACCTCGGGCCCTGGCTCGTCCGCCGGGAAATCAGCATCGTCTCCACGGTGCCGACACTGGCCGCGACCTGGCCCGCCGACGCGCTGGACCCGGTCCGTCTGCTGATCTTCGGCGGCGAGGCGGTACCGCCCGAACTCGCCGAACGCTTGGCGGGCACCGACGAACGTGAGGTCTGGAATACCTACGGCCCCACCGAGGCCACGGTGGTCGCCTGCGCGGCACTGCTCGACGGCGGTTTTCCGGTTCGGATCGGACTACCGCTGGACGGCTGGGATCTCGCGGTCGTCGATCCGGCCGGAAACCCGGTTGGCGAAGGCGAATCCGGCGAACTCGTGATCGGCGGCGTCGGCCTGGCTCGCTATCTCGCCCCGGCGAAGGACGCCGAAAAATACGCTCCCCTACCGTCATTGGGATGGGAACGTGCATATCGCAGCGGTGATCTGGTCCGCAACGATCGTGCCGGATTGGTCTTCCTAGGCCGTGCCGACGACCAGATCAAGCTCGGCGGACGCCGCATCGAGCTCGGCGAGATCGACAACGCGCTACAACATCTGCCCGGTGTCACCGGAGCCGCCGTAGCGATACGAACTACCAAGGCCGATAACAAGATTCTGATCGGCTATCTGACCGGAACGAGCCCCGACTTCGATATACCGGCCGCCAGAGCCATACTCGCCGAACAACTTCCAGCCCCGCTGGTCCCACGACTTGCCATCGTCCCCGAACTGCCCACCCGCACTTCGGGCAAGGTGGACCGGGATGCGCTGCCCTGGCCGCTACCGAACGACACCGAAGCCCCCGCCCACAACCTCACCGAGACCGAACAGTGGGTCGCCGGATTGTGGGACGCCATCCTCGGCGCCGAAGTCACCGGCCCCGACACCGACTTCTTCGACATCGGCGGCGGCTCGCTCGCGGCCGCACAACTGGTCACCGCACTGCGCGAACGCTACCCTCGCATCGCCGTCGCCGACCTCTACGACCACCCTCGCCTCGGCGCGCTGGCCGAACTGCTCGACGAAACGGCGCCGAGCGCGGCCGTCGAGACCCGCGCCGTGCGTCCCACCCCGCGCCGTGCCCAAATCATCCAGGTACTGGCGACCGTTCCGTTGTCCACACTCACCGGATTGCAGTGGCTCACCTGGCTGGCGATCGTCGGGAATATCGCCGGGTGGTCCGGCTCGCTACCGTGGCTGCCACATTTGTCCTGGTGGTGGACGCTTGCCGCGTTCCTGCTGTTCATCTCGCCCCCCGGCCGCATGGTGATCTGCGCGACCGGCGCTCGAATTCTGCTGCGCGGGGTGACCCCCGGCAACTATCCGCGTGGCGGATCGGTACACCTGCGACTTTGGGCGGCGGTCCGACTGTCGGAAGCCAGCGGCGCCGAAAGCCTTTCCGGCGCACCATGGATGGTGCCGTTCGCGCGGGCGCTCGGCGCGAAGATCGGCAACGGTGTCGACCTGCATACCTTGCCACCGGTGACCGGGATGCTCGAACTCGGCGACGGCTGCAGCGTGGAACCCGAGGTCGACCTGTCCGGCTATTGGATCGACGGCGATGTCGTGCATATCGGCCCGATCGTCATCGGGCCCGGCGCTGTGATCGGTGCGCGGTCGATCCTGTTACCCGGCAGCAGAATCGGCAAGAACGCCGAGATCGTGGCGGGTTCGGCGGTATCGGGCAAGGTGAAGGCCGAGCAGGAATGGGCGGGTTCACCCGCGACGAAAGTCGGTAAGGCCCACCACCGCTGGCCCGATAGCACCCCCGCGAGGGCACCGCACTGGGTCGCGATCTTCGGCGTGACCTCGATGGCGCTGGCGTCCATGCCCATCCTCGGACTTGCCGCGGGCGGCGCGTTCATCGCCTGGTTCATCCGTGACGCCAGCACGCTTCCGGGCGCGCTCGGCCGCGGCTTCGCCATCCTGCCCGTCGCCACGCTGCTCAGCCTCACCATCTACGCGGTGGCAACCCTGATCGCGGTTCGGCTGCTCAGCATCGGGCTGACCGAGGGCCACCACCCGGTGCGCAGCCGGGTCGGCTGGCAAGCCTGGGCCACCGAGCGGCTGCTGGACTCGGCCCGCACCTTCCTGTTCCCGCTCTACGCCAGCTTGCTCACGCCGGTATGGCTGCGCCTGCTCGGCGCGAAGATCGGCAAGAGCGTCGAGGCGTCCACGGTGCTGTTGCTACCGAAGTTCACCACCGTCGCCGATGGCGCGTTTCTCGCCGACGACACCATGATCGCCAGTTACGAACTCGGTGGCGGCTGGCTGCATATCGGTGACGCGAAGGTCGGCAAGCGCGCGTTCCTCGGAAACTCCGGAATGACGGCGCCGGGTCGACGTGTGCCGAAAAACGGTCTGGTCGCCGTGCTTTCGGCCGCTCCGTCGAAGGCGAAAGCCGGATCCTCCTGGCTGGGCAGCCCGCCGGTGCGCCTGCGCCGCGCCTCCGAGGCCGGTGATACCGCGCGCACCTTCGATCCGCCACCGCGGCTGAAGGTGGCTCGCGGGATCGTCGAAACCTGCAGGCTCATCCCAGTACTGGTGAGTTTTGCCATCGGTCTCGGTGTGCTGTTCACCCTGGCATGGACCGCGCAATCGATCGGCTACCTGGCCGCCGCGCTGCTGAGTGGCTTGGTGCTGATGGCCGCGGGCGCGAGCGCGGGCGTGAGCGCGGTCACCGCGAAATGGTTGCTGGTCGGTCGAATCCGCGCCGAGGAGCATCCGCTGTGGAGTCCGTTCGTGTGGCGCAACGAAGTATCCGACACCTTCGTCGAGACCGTTGCCGCGCCATGGTTCGCACGTGCCGCAACGGGTACTCCGGTATTGAACCTCTGGCTTCGTGGTCTCGGTGCGCGAATCGGTCGCGGGGTATGGTGCGAGTCCTACTGGCTACCGGAGGCGGACCTGGTGACTCTCGGTGACGGCGCGACCGTGGAACGTGGCTGCGTGGTGCAGACCCATCTCTTCCACGATCGGATCATGGCTATGGACACCGTCACTCTCGGCGCGGGGGCCACCCTCGGACCACACTGTGTCGCGCTTCCCGCAGCCGGGATCGGCGACGGCGCGACAATTGGCCCGGCCTCGCTGGTCATGCGTGGTGACACGGTCCCGCCGTCCACGCGTTGGTGGGGCAATCCAATCGCACCATGGTCAAGTCCCGCCCCCACACCCGACGGGCCCGAATCGACGCCGAGCGAGGCCGGAGCGGCCCGCTGATGCCAGGTAAGTTCTACGACGAACCCATCGATGAGTACCTGCCGCAGAACGGAAACCGCGGCTACCGGGTATCCAGGTACGAACTCGACATCGTCTACAAGGTCGCCAGTAACCGGCTGGCGGCGCGCGCCGAAATCACCGCGGTCACCACGGCCGTCAGGCCTCGGTTCGCGCTCGATATGGCCCAATCGCTCGGCGTGTCCAAGGTAACGGTCAATGGTGCCAAGCCCGCGAAATACACCCACCAGCACGGAAAGCTGGTCATCACACCGCAACACGCGATCCCCGCGGGTGGCGTGCTCGCACTGGTGATCCAGTACGTCGGCGTGCCGAAACCGGTGCGCGGGCCGTGGGGCGAAGTGGGCTGGGAAGAATTGACCGAAGGCGCGCTGGTGGCGAGTCAGCCCAACGGCGCGGCCTCCTGGTTCCCGTGCGACGATCACCCGAGTTCCAAAGCGAGCTACCGGATTTCGATTACCACCGACACGCCGTACTACGCGCTCGCCAACGGCGCTCTGGTGCGCAAGCAGACCAAGGCCAGCCAGACCACCTGGGTGTACGAACAGTCCGAGCCGATGTCCAGCTACCTGGCCACCGTCCAGATCGGCCACTACCAGAAGTACCGGATCGGTCCCCCACACGGGCCGGTGCCGATGCAGGCGGTTGTGCCTGCCCGGTTGCGCGCCAACTTCGAACACGACTTCGCTCGGCAGCCGATGATGATGGACGTCTTCGCCGAACGGTTCGGCCCGTATCCCTTCGAGAATTACACGGTCGTCATCACCGATGACGACCTGGAAATTCCCACTGAAGCCCAAGGCATCTCGATCTTCGGTGCCAATCACTGCGACGGCCGCCGCGGTGCCGAACGCCTCGTCGCACACGAACTGGCGCACCAGTGGTTCGGCAATAGCCTCACCATCCGGCAGTGGCGCGATATCTGGTTGCACGAGGGCTTCGCCTGTTACGCCGAGTGGATCTGGTCGGAGGCATCGGGCGGCCCCAGCGCTGACCAAATGGCCCGCGCCGCCCGCCACAACCTGGCGCGGGAACCTCAGGACATCTGCGTCGGCGATCCCCGCCCGCAGCGCATGTTCGACGACCGGGTCTACAAGCGCGGCGCGCTCACGCTACACGCCCTGCGCCTGGAACTCGGCGACCTGACGTTCTTCGATCTGCTGCGGGAGTGGACCATTCGCCACCGGCACGCCTCGGTCAGCACCGAGGAATTCACCGACCTGGCAGAGCATTACAGCCTCGTTCCGTTGCGCCCGCTGTGGGACCAGTGGCTGAACAACGAGCCGCTGCCCCAGCTACCGCCCTATGGCGGCACGTCGGCCGGCTAGCGGGCCGGGCTAGAACACGAGATAGCGCGCCGCCAGTTCTTCGACAAGCGGATCGTCGTCGGCGACGCTGTCGAGCGCGTCCAGATCGGACTCAACCGAAATCTGTCGCGGGTCATCCTGCTCGGAATCCAGTGGTCCGTCCTCGCCGAGCTGGCGCAGCAGCTTCGCGCGGACGCGTTCCTTCAGTGAGTTGCTCATACTCGAAGCTTGCCTGGTCGCGCCCACGAGAATCACGCCGACCACGCGGACCGCGGCTAGACCGGAGTCAGCCAGGTGCCCCACGGCGTATTGCGCACCACGGAATACACCGCGAACAGTGCGAGCAGCGTCCACATGGTGGTGCGGCTGATACTGGGCAGACGCATCCGCTGCCCGCGCCAGGCCCGCACCGTCCAATCGGTCACCAACAGCACGAAGCCGAGGACCAGCGGCACCGCGAGCACATTGCTGTGCAGTGAATCCACGACCTGTCCATCGGTGAGATTGTGGATCGCGCGCATCCCACCGCAGCCCGGACAGTAGAACCCGGTCAGTCCGTACACCGGGCAGATCCCGTATGAGCCCTCGACGTGCGGATCCCGGAAATGCAGCAGCAACGCGGCCGCGACACCCGTACCCGCGACCATCAGCGGCACTCCGACCGCACGCCACCCCGGGCGATTCTCGCGATCCGGCGCCGGGTGCACAGCCGAATCGGTTGCCGCGTGCGAGGTATCCACAAGCATCCACGGTAGCCGCGCCGCGCCCACCGCCGCCACCCGCGGACATCGACCGCGCGGGCATCGCCGATCGTCGGCCAGTTATGCGAACCCGCAAGATATTGCGCGACGGGGCCACCGACTCGAGGCCCGTTCCCTCGGACCGCCCGAGTTAGCGTATCGGCAGTCCTTCGCGGCCTGAAATGATCGAAAAATCCCGGCGTTTCCGCAGCTAGAGTAGAATTTCGCGGGTGGATGCCGCTGGCGATACCCGGCTCGACGGATTCGGGGTCAGTGCGGCTCGTAAGCTCGAATTCGGGCACGTGAGCCACTGGCATATACCTCCGGACAACGATTTCTCCGGTCATGTCGCGGTAGAAATCGATCCGGGAGATGGTTCCTCCCTGGTCGTCTTCGTACAGGCGCCGAACCGGCGCGACGCTCCCGACGACTTTCACCCAGACGATCAGGTCTGCCTGGTAATGCCCGAGGATATCGCGGCCCTGTTCTCCATCGGGTGAGTCGGCGACTTCGACCTCACGCCGGCGCCTCGAGTAGCGGGCGACGATTGCGCGGTGCCCACGGGTGCTCACACCCCGTCGGCACCCAGTCGCATCGTCCATCGCGATGCCCAAACGAGCACGCCGGACGACCGTTGGTCGGTGCCCGACCGGTTCTGAGTTCGACCCCAGGTCAGAGGCCCTGATGTCCTGGGATAACGGCGCGCGCGGCACCGGCGATATGCCCACTGGGACGGCGGAAGAAACGTAGAGTGCTCAATGTTTTCCTTGATTAGGACAGTTCGACCGTCCGAATATCGGATATCCAGGTGATTGAGCCAGATTTTCGGGCAACAAGCGCTTGCACTAGCAAGCACTCTGCTTGCGCGGTAGCGTGGCGCCAGACACAAAGGAGTGCCGTAATGCTGGTGAAGTCGATGAAGACGCTGGCGGAGGTGCGCAATGGCGCCCTCACCGCCGCCTACCGTGCCGGACTGCGATCGCGGACCTACCGGACCGCAACGTTGAACACACCCACCGTCCCCCACGAGGTCATCCCCGTCACCACCGTCGACGGCGCCAGCTTGCGCGTGCACGCCTATGGCCCCGCCGATGGACAGCCAATCGTGCTGATCCACGGCTGGAGTTGCAGCATCGAGTACTGGAACCCCCAGATCAACGCCTTCGCCGACCGGTATCGCGTGGTTTGCTATGACCAGCGCGGCCACGGCGAAAGCCAACTCGGCACCGTCGGCCCCAGCGTGGAATCGCTCGCCGACGATCTGTCCGCGGTCCTGGACGCCGCCCTCAGCCCCGGCGAACGCGCCGTGCTCGCCGGGCACAGCATGGGCGGAATGACGTTGCAGGCGTGGGCAGCTCGCTACCCCGAGCAGGTCCGCCGCCGCGCGAGCGCTGTCATGCTGGTGAACACCGCCTCGGGCAACGTCAGGTACGACACCGACCTGCTCCCGCTGCTCAACAAGCCACTAACCGTCTCGAACCAGCCGGTCACCCTCTTCGGTTCACCCATCCGCATGCCCGCCCTTGTCGCCGAAAGTGTCCTGGCCACACCGATTCCGCTACCCGGCGGCTGGCCGGTGAGCACAGTGTTCAAGGACCGCGTGATGACCAAGAACGCCACCGCCGACGAGGTCGATTTCGCCCTCGGCATCGTGCGCTCATGCCGCCCGCTGACCCGCGGCCGCCATGCCGCGGTACTGGCCGATCTCGAACTCGGCGACGCCGCAGCGCATCTCACCGTCCCCACCACCGTGATCGCGGGCAGCCACGACCGGCTACTCCCCGAACGCATGTCCCACCCAATCGTCGAAACCCTCACGCGCACCGGCTATCTCGCCAACTATCACATCTGGCCGACCGGCCACCTCGGCAATATCGAAGCCGGCGAACGCTTCAACGCCGAACTCGAGCTGGTCGCCCAACGCGCGGATGGTCGAACCGCCGTCGCGGGCTGACCGGAAAATCGTTCTCCTGGACCCGCCGACGATGCCCGGTCCAGGAGCAACCCCAATGGCCGTAGGCGCAACCATTACGTATCCCGCGCTGTGCTTGCCGTCACCGTCCGTAGGCCCCGGACTACAACATCGGACCTATCCCCGGTCCATTCACCGGCCTCCTCAAAGTAACGCTTCCAACGGCCAGTCCAGGTCAGGGTGCCGTGCCGCTACGTAGTCATCCGCGCAGCGCGTCGCGGAATTCCCACGGGTCGTGTGCGCAGAACACCCGGACACCTGATGCCGCTAAGGAACTGAGCTGCCGCACATTGGCCAGCCGTAGCTCACGATCGGTCTCGGTGGACGACTGCAGCGCTTCGAGCATGTCGGGTGCCGGTGCCGGTGCCGAGGCGAGTTCGCCGTGGTAGTAGTACGAGTCGCCGGCGTGCAGCAGCCAGCCCGACTCGCAGGCCACCGCGACGCCCAGGTGCCCGTCGGTATGGCCGGGCAGGGGGACGAGCAGGATCTCCGATGGCAGGCCCTCGGCCGGGCGGACGTTTTCGAAACCGTTCCAGATGTCGCCTTCGTCGAAATCGTATGCGGCCCAACGTGGTCCGTGCGCCCACTGCTGATGCGGATATCGATCGGCAGTAGTCGCTGTCTTCAGCTCGGTGGCACTGACGTGCACCGTCGCCTCCGGGAAGTCCGCGAGGGCACCCGCATGATCGAGATGCAGGTGCGTCATAACGATGTCCCGCACGTCGCCGACGTCGTAGCCCAGCGCCTCGACCTGCCGTATCGCGGTCTCCGCGGGGTCGAGTACAGGGCGCGCCCAGGACACGAAGTCGCTGCCCAGTGTGCGCGGTGGGTCGGCGATGTCATGTAGTCCGATGCCGGTATCCACCAGTACCAATCCCTGCTCGGTCTCGACGAGCAGGCAATGGCACACCGCCGCCGACCTCTCGCCGACCGGACCCTCGATCTCCCGCATCGACCCGCAATTGAGATGATGAACTCGCATGTTCTACTCCGCTCGTTACCTGTAGCGGATGACGGTAGGAGGCCGACTCGTGGCTTACCAAACAGTTGGATACGGCGACTCGATCCTGGCGCACGGCTGTCCGAGCCCCGTCCAGCAGCACAAGCCCGACTGCCCGGTCGACACCACCCTGGACGTTCTTCGTGGCCGCTGGACCGCTCTCATTCTCGCCCAATTCCTGCACGCCGACCTGACCTACAGCGAGCTGTCGACGGCCTTACCCGCACTGTCGGACAAGGTGCTCTCCGACCGCTTGGGACACCTCACCAAAGCCGGTGTGCTGCACCGTGATCGCACGGCCGGATGGCCGCCGCGTGTGCAATACGGTTTCACCGGCCGCGGCCGAGCGCTGATCCCGGTACTCGAAGCACTGTGGGCCTGGGGTGCTGAAGCACAGTAAAGCCGTCGGGACCCCGCTTGCCGGAATCATCAGCTAGAAGTACAGCGTTCACCGCGAACGCATTTGGGTCGACAGCGCGAAAACACTGCCACTTATCGCTGTTAAGTCGCACGCGGCGCGGCAGTGTGGCGGAAAACGGGCGGCTCGGTGCATCCACCGAATGCCGCGAGGAATGTAGTGACTGCCGCGTCGGTGATTGTGATCAGTTCGGGTTCAGGAACCGCGCAGGTGTTGAAACGAGACCGCATATCCACCGGTCCGGTCAGCAGCACGGCTAATTGGGTGGCCGCCATGTCCGGATCGTCGATGCGGAGGGTCCCGGCCAGCGAGAGACGGGCGAGCCGGTCCGCGAGCGCCCGAATGACCCGATTCGAGACCTCGTCGACGATGTCGAGCAGATCGGGAAACTGTGTGGCTTCCGCGCTGAGCAGCCGCCGCAGAGCTCGGGATTGTTCGGAGCAGTAGCACGTGGCCAGCCGTAATCCGGCTCCCTTCAGGGTGGCTACCACGTCGTCGCCTGGGGCCGCCAACTCCTCGACCGCGGCCAGATTGGCGGCGAGCGCGAGATCCGAAAGTTCCTGCACAGCTTGACGAAACAGGGTCTGCTTGTCGCCGAAGTGGTTGTAGACGGTGGCCTTGGCAACTTTCGCCTCGGCAGCGATCTCATCGACTCTGGCCTGTGCGTACCCGCTACGAGCGAACACGGTAAACGCCGCCGCCAGGACAGCTTGCTGTTTGTCGATGCGTCCACGAGATGCGGCCGATCGCGGTCGAGACGATATAGCCGCGACATTCATCAGTTCATCGTAGTAGTAAGCCTGGCCAGTTTGCACTGGGAAGGCTATTTGCCTGGGCTCATCGGTATATATAGACTCACAAGTCTAGTTTTATGTACTTACGAGTCCGAATACTTGAGTGGAGGTCCCGTGAAGACTGTGGTTATCACCGGTGGAACCGATGGCATGGGAAGGGCGCTCGCGCTGACATACTTGCGTCGCGGCGATCGGGTTATCGTCATCGGAACGAGCGCGCGGAAGGGGCGGGCAGTCCTGGATGCCGCCGCCGAACTCGACGCCGACCAGCGCATCGAGTTCATCCAGGCAGATCTGAGCCTGGTTGTCGAGAACCACAGAGTGATAGACCGGATCACGGCGACCTACCAAGTCGTGGATGCTCTCGTACTGGGCGCCCGATACTTCCGAGCGACCCGGTCCGTTACGAGCGAAGGCTTCGAGGCCAACTTCGCGCTGTTCTATCTGAGTCGATATCTACTCGGGCACGGCCTCGCGCCACTTCTGGATCAAGCCGACGCACCGGTGATCCTCGACTTGGCCGGCCCGGGAGGCAGCCTGTCGCTCATCCGCTGGGACGATCTCCAATTCGAGCGCGGCTACAGCCCCGACGCGGTCATGCGACAGTGCGGGAAACTCAGCGATCTACTCGGTGTGGCCTTCACCCGCCGCTACCCCCACAGTCGGATTCGCTACGTTCTGCTGCACCCCGGATTGACAGCGACCGGTTTCACCGGCGAATACGACGCCGCCAGCGCCGAAGTGGTCGCAGGCATGCGCGAGCGGGGACAGCCGGTCGCGGTCGCTCTCGTCCGAATCCTGCGCCACCTCGACCACCCACCGTCCACACCGCTTGCCGCGTTCATGCAGGACAACACCGTCGAGGTTGACGGTGAGCCGTTCGACCTCGAAGCAGCCGACCGATTGTCGCGGATCACCTCGAACCTGTTGCGCTGAAACAACAACGAACTCCCCGCCCTCCAGCGACTACGCCATACCCGCCCGGTTTTCGGCGAATGCTCCGGCAGGGCGCCATTGCCCTACCGGAGCTCGCGGTCGAGATGTTGCAGCGTCGGCGGCAGACTGGCTGCGCGAAAACCATCGGCGCCTCCGACAGGCACCGATGTGCTTGATCTGGTGTCCCCTTGACCGTGTGGATGTTGCGCGATCCACAGAACATCGGCCATGAGTGGCCGCAGGTTCGTGATGCGCTGGTATCCCCGATGACGTGACAGCTCACAGCTTCCGGGGTGCCGCGGCACCGATCCTGAATGACGCTGAGCAGTCTGCTCGGATAACGGCAGATGTCCTCCGGCCATGTCGATCCAGCGACGCTACCTGGCTCATGGGCGAGTGCACACCACTGCCGGTGACGCGCTAGACAAGGCGGTCAGCATCCGTGGCTGAGCGGAACTCACCTGGACAGAATTAGTTGCGACCTTGGCGCAGTCGGCCGGATCAAGCATCTGCAAGCAGACGAGAAACCGGCCTCGATTAGGTGCATGGAGCCGCCTGCGAGAATCGAACTCGCGACCTTTTCATTACGAGTGAAGCGCTCTACCGACTGAGCTAAGGCGGCGTGCCTTTCGGCGTCGCGAGTCTATCGCCTTCGGGGCGGATTGCGAAAACCGGTGGTCACACGGACTGTGCGGTCATGAGGGTGGCGATCATTGCGGCGAGGGCGAAGCGGGGCTTGACGTTGAGGTCGAGGGCTTCGCGGCAGGCCAGGACGGCTTCGATCGAGCGGAGCAGGCCGTCGGGGCGGACTCGATCGGCCAGGTCGTGAATCTGTTCGGACATGTCGGGGTGGGTGAGTGCGACTCCTGAGTCTCGACGGGCCGCACCGAAGCGGACCGCGAGGGCATCGCGATAGACGCCCGCGACGTCGATGAGTGAACGGTCGAGGGCGTCGCGGCCGGTTCGGGTGGCACGAGACTTCTGCCTGCGCTCCAGGTCTTTCAATACTCCGGCCGAGCCTCGGGTCGCGCCCGCGGCGCCCTTGCCGGTGCCGCCGGCGCCGAGCGCGGTCGCCAATTCGTCGCGTTCGCGTTCGTCGCGGGCCGCGCTCATCTGTTTGGCCTCGTCATCCGCGGACTTGACCAGTTCGTCGGCGGCCGCGTACGCGGCACCAGGGCGCGCGACGGCCGACACCAATGCCAAGGCCCGCTGGCGGCGCGCTCGCGCCTCCGCATCGGTGGCCAGACGCCGTGCCCGGCCGATGTGCCCGCCGCTGATCGAAGCCGCCCAGATGGCCGTCTTTTCGTCGAGTTGGTCGCGGTCGCGCAACACCTGTGCGATGGCGGGCACCGACGGCGTCACCAAATGCACATGACGACACCGCGACCGCAGCGTCACCGAGATGTCTTCGGGGTCCACCGATGGCGCGCAAAGCAGAAAGACCGTGCGATCCGGCGGCTCCTCGACCACCTTCAGCAACACATTGCCCGCCGCCTCGGTCAATCGGTCCGCATCCTCGATCAGCACCACCTGCCAACGACCGGTGCTCGGTCGCCGCGAGGCGATCTGCACAATCTCGCGCATTTCCTTGGTGCTGATGCTCAACCCCTCCGGAATCACCCGGCGCACGTCACCGTGTGTTCCCGCCATCGTCGTCGTGCACGCATGGCAACGCCCACACCCGGGAGTCCCCTCGTCGGTGCACTGCAACGCCGCCGCAAAGCACAGCGCCGCAACAGATCTCCCAGAACCCGGCGGCCCGGTAAACAACCACGAATGCGTCATGGCGCCGGAAACACCGCCCCCACGCGCCGCGATCGCGGCAGCCGTCAACTCGGACTCGACCACGTCCTGGCCGACCAGCCGATCGAAGACACCCACCACGCCGTACACCTTAGCCACCCTCACCGACACGATCGCCCGGGCGGCTCGGTGCGGATTCGGCGACCCGGAACCGTCGCGACGGACGTCCCCCGCTCACGGTCTATTCGCGCCGCGATGTCGGTAGGTACCGCCGAAAGCAACACGCCGCAACCCATCAGTGCCGAGTCAAAATGCGAAAGCGAAGCGTCTTGACCGACATCCGCAAACGCACAGCGGCGATTACGATCGACAGCGAGTTCCGCGGAGCACGGCGTCGGTCGCCATGACAGCGACGGATACAGATCCTCGGGGACGCCAGTATGTCCGCCCGGTCGAATCACGCACGCTGATATGTGGTGTTCGCACCATCGAGCGCCTCACGCAGGATGTCGGCGTGGCCACTGTGGTGGGAGATCTCGCGCAGAATGTGCAGCAGGGTGAAACGCACCGACCACCACACTCGCTCCGGAGTCCATGGAGTGGTCGGGGTGGGGATGGAGGTATCGAGGCTCTCTTCAGTGCGTATGAGGTTCGCGGTGTCCGCAGCCGTCTCCTCCCACGCCGCGAGCAGACCGGCCACCGTTTCGTCGGGTCCCATGGTGTATTCGCCTTCGAATGCCGATATATCCTGCTCGGCGGTCTCGTCGCGCTCCTTGATCACACTGACCCAGTGCCGTTCGCAACTGACCAGGTGATGCAGCAATCCACCGAGTGTCAGCTCACTCACCGTGGTGCGTTGCCGCGCCTGCTCATCGTTGATGCCTCGCACCGCGATCAGGAAAAGCTCACGCTGTTGATCAAGTACGGCAATGAGATCTTCACGTTCCTGCTCGGTCGCCATGACAGCCCCTTTCACGGTCAATAAACAATTCGGACCGAGGCTACGGCACCGTCGCGAGGCTGCGGCGCCGAGCGATCGGGCGCCGCGGGCACGCTCAGGACTTCTTGGCGGCAGACTTTTTAGCGGCCGTTTTCTTCGCCGCAGTCTTGGTCGCCGTGGCCTTCTTCGCCGCCGTGGCCTTCTTTGCCGCGGTCTTCTTGGCCGGCGCTTTCTTCGCCGCGGCCTTCTTCTTCACCGGTCCACGTGCTCGTCGATCGGCGAGCAGCTCCGAAGCCCGTTCGTCGGTGATCGACTCGACCTCGTCGCCCTTGCGCAGGCTGGCGTTGGTCTCACCGTCGGTGACGTACGGGCCGAACCGCCCATCCTTGATCACCATCGGCTTGTCCGTGGCCGAATCTTTTCCGAGCTCGCGCAACGGCGCCGCACTGGCGGCTTGCCTACCGCGCCGCTTGGGCTCGGCGTAGATCTTCAATGCCTCGTCGAGAGTCACCGTGAAGAGCTGATCCTCGTCGGTCAGCGAACGAGAGTCCGTTCCCTTCTTCAGATATGGGCCGTAACGCCCGTTCTGCGCGGTGATTTCCTCGTTGCTGGCGGGATCCATACCGACAAGTCGCGGCAGCGACAACAGCTTGAGCGCATCGTCGAGCGTGATGGTCGCCAAATCCATTGACTTGAACAATGATCCGGTCCGCGGCTTCGGCGTTGCGGCCTTCTTCGCAGTCTTCTTGGCAGGCGCGGGAGTCTCCTCGGCGGGCGACTCCGGCAGGACCTCGGTGACGTACGGGCCGAAACGTCCTTCCTTGGCGACGACTTCGTGCCCGGTGACCGGATCGGTGCCCAGCGAACGCCCCTCCTGCGGAGTCGAGAACAGCTTCTCGGCGACCTCTGGAGTCAGCTCATCCGGCGGCAGATCGTCGGGCAGATTGGCCCGCTGTGAAATCGAATTGCCTTCGGGGTCATCGGGATTGGTGACCATCCGCTCCAGGTACGGCCCGAAACGGCCGACCCGGACCACAACATCACGGTCGTCCTCGTCGGCGAAAAGCTTGATCGAGTTGACCTCGCGAGCGTCGATGTCATCGAGTCGATCGCCGACCATTCTCTTCAGCCCACCCGATCGCGCGACCGACCCGTCGGCACCGTGATCGCCACCGAAATAGAAGCTGGACAACCAGTTTCCGCGCTGCTCACGTCCTCCGGCAATCGCGTCGAGGTCGTCTTCCATCGCCGCGGTGAAGTCGAAGTCCACCAGCCTGCCGAAATACGCCTCCAACAGACCGACCACGGCGAACGCCACCCACGACGGCACCAGCGCACTACCGCGCTTGTAGACATAGCCGCGATCCAGAATCGTCTTGATGATCGACGAATAGGTCGACGGGCGCCCGATGCCGAGCTCTTCGAGCGTCTTGATCAACGACGCCTCGGTGTATCGCGCGGGCGGATTGGTGCTGTGCCCATCGGGATTCAACTCCGCGGCGGTGACAGCCTGGCCCTCGTCGAGCGCGGGCAGCCGGGATTCGGCGTCATCGGATTGACCGCCCGCCTCCTCGTCCACACTCTCGACATATGCCTTCAGGAACCCGGGGAAGGTAATGGTGCGACCCGAGGCCGAGAACACACACTCCTCGCCGGTGGTCGCGACGCCGGTGATCCGCAGCGTGAGCGTGGTGCCCCTGGCATCGGCCATCTGCGAGGCGACAGTACGCTGCCAGATCAGCTCGTAGAGCCGGAACTCGTCGTTGTCCAGTCGCGCATGCAACTGCCCCGGAGTCGAGAAGGTATCGCCGGACGGGCGGATCGCCTCATGCGCCTCCTGCGCGTTCTTCACCTTGCGCGTGTACTGACGCGGCGTGGGATGAACGTACTCGGCGCCATACAGCTGAGTCGCCTGCGAGCGCGCCGCGGCGATCGCCGACTCCGACAACGTAGTCGAGTCGGTACGCATGTACGTGATGTAACCGTTTTCGTATAGCCGTTGCGCCACCCGCATCGTCCGCTCGGAGGTGAACCGAAGCTTGCGGCCCGCCTCCTGCTGCAACGTCGAGGTCATGAACGGCGGATACGGCTTGCGGCTGTACGGCTTGGCCTCCGCGGAGGAAACCATCAGGTCCGCCCCCTCGAGCGCGGCAGCGAGTCGGCGCGCGTACGCCTCGTCCAGCACGACGACCTCGGTGCCCTTCAGCTGCCCATCGGAACCGAAATCCCGACCGGTGGCCACCCTGGCGCCCGCGACAGTGACCAGTCGCGCGCCGAAGGTCCGGGGGTTGGTGGCGTCACTGTTCTCCCCGCCCGCGTCCAGCTTCGCGGCGATATCCCAATACTCGGCGGAGCGGAATGCCATCCGCTCCCGCTCACGCTGCACGATCACCCGGGTGGCGACCGACTGCACCCGGCCCGCCGACAGTCGCGGCATGACCTTCTTCCACAGCACCGGGCTGACCTCGTAGCCGTACAACCGGTCCAGGATGCGCCGGGTTTCCTGCGCGTCGACCAGATCGTTGTCCAGATCGCGGGTGTCCGCGGCGGCCGCGAGAATCGCCGGCTCGGTGATCTCATGGAACACCATCCGCCGCACCGGGACCTTCGGCTTCAAAGTCTCGAGCAGGTGCCAGGCGATGGCCTCGCCCTCACGGTCGGGGTCGGTGGCGAGGTAGAGCTCGTCGGCGTCCTGCAGCAGACTCTTGAGCTCGGATACCTTGGCCTTCTTATCGGGGCTCACCACATAGATCGGCTCGAAGTCGTGGTCGACGTCGACGCCGAGGCGCGCCCAGGACTGCCCCTTGTATTTGGCGGGTACGTCCGCCGCACCGCGCGGCAGATCCCGGATATGACCGACCGACGCCTCGACCGTGTAATTGCGGCCCAGATAGGGCGCGATCTTGCGGGCCTTGGTCGGGGACTCGACGATCACGAGACGACGCAGGGGACGGCCCTGGTCGGCTGCACCGCGGTCTCGTGTTGCCACCGGCGAATACACCTTTCCTGTCGACCCGCGCGACGCTGTTGCGACACTGCGCGGCTGAGGCAAGCGGCGGCGACAGCTTTCTAACGCCACCAGACACGTTTATACCTTGACGCTGTGTGTGGTCGAGTGCTTGCGACCCGAACCACAGAGCGTACGCGCGTCATTGCCGATCAGTATGCCCTGTTCAATCGACGCACCCTGCGCGACGGCGTGTTCGCGGCCTCGCTCCTCGCTGGTCACGAATGCGGACCGACGAGCGTGAATCGCGTCGACAGACTGAATGACGTTGGCGTGCAACGGGTTGTGCGCGCCCGCTGCCCTACCCCAGATATAGCTTGTCCCTCACCTCCGTGAACGGGGGTGAGGGACAAGCGGGTAGATCGTCGGCGTGCTCAGCTGAGCGCGCGAACTCCGGTGGCCTGTGGGCCCTTAGTACCCTGACCGACCTCGAACTCGACCTTCTGGTTCTCTTCGAGGGTACGGAAGCCGGACCCCTGGATCTCGGAGTAGTGGACGAAGACGTCAGCGGAGCCGTCCTCGGGCGCGATGAAGCCGAACCCCTTCTCCGCGTTGAACCACTTCACAGTTCCCTGTGCCATTCTGTTCCTTCTCTTTTCTTACCGGAACGGCGGACAAGTAGGTTCGCCCACCGGGTCCGTTCCGACCGTTGTACTGTTGGTTCCCCCTGCAGGAAAGCACCAAGTACACCGTTCGCAACATCGATCCTGCTGACGGTTGGGACTTTGGATCCGTCCCTCGAACACAGAAGCTTGCGACCAGGAACCAGTGAACCATGTCTTCGAGCAATTCAACAGTCGAGTTACCGACAATTTGCAAAAAAGTTGATCTTGCGAATGCGCAGGTGAGGGACACATTGCCGAAATCCAGACTTGCGGTTCGTTTGCCTCTTGATAACCGAGTGAGCATCTGGCAAACCGCCTGTGACCCAGGTCGCTATTTGGTATCGAAATGGCAGGTGAGCCTTCTCGAGCGAAGACGTTTCACACTTTCCGCGCGTGTCGCGGTGCCGAAGTCATGAATCCAACGGAGCCGACCGCCGAACCTCGCGTCAGCAACCTCCCGAGTTACGGGGGATCGTTGCTTAATCGTGTCCTAACCGGAGTTCTCGATGACGACCCTCGACTTACCCATGTAGTCGAGCTTCCCGCTCGTGCGGCAGCCACCACTACCTGGCCTGATTGGGTAGCACCTGAGGTTGTCGAGGCATTGCGCGCTACCGGCATCCACGCCCCGTGGACCCACCAGACCAGGACCGCCGAACTCGCGGCCAGCGGCAGGCATGTCGTCGTCAGCACCGGCACAGCATCCGGCAAGTCGCTGGGATACCAGCTAGCGGGACTGACCGCGCTGAATTCGGATCCACGAGCCACCGCCCTTTATCTCGCGCCGACCAAAGCCTTGGGCGCCGATCAACTGCGCGCGGTAAGCGACCTGACACATGAGGGCGCGCTCCGCGATATTCATCCGGCCACATATGACGGCGACACTCCCGCCGAGATCCGGCAATGGGTGCGGGCCAACAGCCGCTGGATCTTCACCAACCCCGACATGCTGCACGTCGGCATTTTGCGCTCCCACCAGCGTTGGGCCAGGATGCTGCGCAGGCTGCGTTACGTGGTGGTGGACGAATGCCACGCCTATCGCGGCGTCTTCGGCTCGCATGTCGCCTTGGTATTGCGCAGGCTGCGGCGGATCGCCGCGCACTACGGCGCCGATCCGACATTCGTGCTGTGCTCGGCCACTACCGCCGAGCCGGCAGCCGCCGCGTCCCGATTGATCGGTGCCCCGTGCATCGCGGTCACTGAGGACGGGTCGCCGCAGGGGCCGCGCACTGTCGCACTGTGGGAGCCCCCGCTACTCACCGCTGTGACGGGGGAAAATGGGGCGCCGGTGCGGCGCTCGGCCACCTCGGAGGCGGCCAGGATCATGGCCGATCTGGTGGTCGAGGGTGCGCGGACGCTGACCTTCGTCCGATCTCGCCGCGCTGCCGAGCTGACCGCCTTGGAGACCAGCAGGCTGCTGACCGAGGTCGATCCGAGGCTCGGCGAGCGGGTCGCAGCGTATCGGGCAGGCTATCTGGCAGAGGACCGGCGCGACCTCGAGGCCGCACTCGCCAGCGGTGCGCTACTCGGCGCCGCGACGACCAATGCATTAGAACTCGGGGTCGATATCGCCGGCCTCGACGCGGTCGTGATCTCCGGATTCCCCGGGACCGTCGCCTCATTTTGGCAGCAGGCAGGACGAGCGGGACGACGCACGCAGGGATCGCTGGTACTGCTGGTGGCCAGGGACGATCCGCTGGACACCTTCCTCGTCCATCACCCCGAGGCACTGCTGGACAAGCCGGTCGAGGCGACTATCACCGACCCACACAATCCGTATGTGCTCGGCCCTCAGCTGCTGTGCGCGGCACTGGAACTGCCGCTCACAGACGCCGAGGTCGATGCCTTCGACGCCCGCGAGATGCTTACCGATCTCGCAGGTCAGGGGCTGATTCGCCGCCGGGCCATCGCCGGTGCGAAAGGTGGTGCCCGCTGGTATGTGACCGCGGAGACGCAGCCGCACGACGCCGTAGACGTGCGCGGCGGAATCGGCACGCCAGTTGCAATCGTCGACAGCGAGACCGGCAGACTGCTCGGCACGGCCGATGCCGGGCGTGCCCCCGCGACACTGCACCAAGGTGCGGTTCACCTGCATCAAGGCGATAGCTACGTCGTGGACGAACTGGATCTCGACGAGGGCGTCGCCTTCGTCCACGGTGCCGAGCCTGGCTGGACCACCAGCGCCAGGCAGGTCACCTCGATCGAGATCGACGCGGTGACCGAGGAATGCCGGCACGGCCGGGTAACCACCGCGTTGGCCCAGGTTCGGGTGACCGGCCAGGTCATCGGCTATTTGCGCACCCTGCTGACCGGCGAAGTCCTGGATCTGATCGAGCTCGACCTCCCCGCGCAGACCTTGCCGACCCGCGCGGTGCTGTACACCGTGACACCCGAACTGCTGTCCTCGGCGGGCGTCGATCCACAACGCGCGCCGGGCGCGCTACATGCCGCCGAGCATGCGGCAATCGGCCTACTACCGCTGGTAGCGAGCTGTGACCGCTGGGATATCGGCGGCGTCTCCACAGCAGAGCATCCGGACACCGGACTACCGACGGTCTTCGTCTACGACGGCCAACCCGGCGGAGCTGGCTTCGCCGAACGCGGTTTCGCGCAGCTTCGGCGCTGGTTGTCGGCGACTCTCGCGGTCATCGAATCCTGCGCGTGCTCGGCAGGGTGCCCGTCCTGCGTTCAATCGCCGAAGTGCGGTAACGGCAATCACCCTTTGGACAAGGAGGGTGCACAGCGGCTACTCACGGCCGTTCTCGCCGAGCTGAACGCACAGCCCGACGCATATCTCCAGGTGAAGGGCTGAGCCGACCTGTGACGGCGCTGTTCTCCAAGCGTGACCGATTGTCCATTTTTACGACCGGTCAGCAGGGAATACCGACCGGACCGTATTGGATACTGCGGAGTGTCACCACTCTAATAAAGAGGAATAAATTCACGTTAACTGGGTTATTGCCACAGCACTCAGCTGCCGACATGCGCATTTATTCATTTACTTTCCCAGCAACCCGCGAGAATTGATATACGACTGTAATTATGAGAGTGCGGGAATAATGAATTACCCCGACTCGGACTATCACTAGTCAGTGTGTGTACGCATGGGTCACGCACCCCGTTCTTCGACAGGACCCGCACGAGCAACAGCTTGAACGACTCGGTTACTGAACAGACCTATTGGTACATTTCCTTCCGCTGTGACAGTTACATCCCACTGCGCGACTTCGCACTCCCGAATCCGCACGCGCATACGACGCGCGACCTCATCGGCGCGCGCGCACCCGGCCTCCGGGCCCTGCTCGAGTGAACCGGCCGCGGCCAACGCCCCCAGGTCGGCTACGGCCTGTACTCGATGCCGAGTCACAACCACCAGCCCAACCTGACCGAGCAGCAATGTCACTCCGATCAACCCCACCAACGCCAGGCACGCCAGGACCGTCGCCGCTCCTTCTTCCCGTCGCCATCCACGAACGTCTGGCGTTTGGGTGTTCCGCATCCTCACTGCGCGACTCCGGGCTCACGAATGGCGACGACGTCGGCACGCAGAACCAGCAGCGGCAGTAGCGGTACGCCGGCGGACACGACGGCCACCACCTGACTCCCCTCGCTGCGTACTGTGATGTCGGCGGCGGGCGGAGCAACCCGTTGGGCCGCCGCCACCGCGTTCGACTGGTCACCGCGTGCGGCGAGTCGGGCTGCCTCGCGAGCGGCGTCGACGCAGCGCACCTGCGTCGACGCCGCGAGCAACGCACCGATACACAGCACGACCACAACGGCGATCGCCGCGAACGCGATCGCCGCTTCGACTGTTACCGAACCCCGCTCACCATCGAGATCCTTTGCACTCCGGCCTTTTACCGCCCCAACTGGGACTGCTACACCGTGGTGTTGAGCGCCCGATCGATGATCTTCGTCAAGGCATTCACGATGCTGTCGCCGGTCACCACGCCATATAGAACGGCGCCGAACGCCGCAGCGGCGATCGTCCCGATCGCGTACTCCGCCGTGCTCATCCCCTCCTCCGCGACTACCGCACGCCATAGCCGCGACCGCAGCTCCATGACTACGGTGTCTACTCGATGCAGCACCCGATCTGTCATCGTGTCGATTCGCACCGGTTTCCCCTCTCTCTTCGGCCCGCGTGGACGATCCGCGCGGACGGTCTTGTCCCGGCGGGGCGGCGCGGGCGATCACAGGAGCCCGCCACCGAGCACCCGGCCCGCCAGGCCGATCACAACCGGCACAATGCCGAGACAGATGAAGGCCGGCAGGAAGCACAGGCCGAGCGGACCGCTGATCAGGACTCCAGCCCGCTCGGCGCGTGCGGCGGCCACATCCTCTACTGCCCCGCGATGCTGTTCGGCCAACTCGCCGACCGCCACTGCCAGCGATGCCCCCGAACGCGCCGAGCGCCGCGCCATCCGCGCCAGTGACTCGACCTCCTCCGCACCCGGTTTGCCCACGGCGTCGTGCGCTGCCCGCTCCCACGCGGTTGTCGCATCGGCTCCCAATGCCAGCAGATCGGCGGCGTGGCGTAAGGAATCGCCGAGCCCCCTGGGTGCTCCGGGCGCCACTGCCCGTGCCGCGCCCGCCATCGGCAGACCCGCCCGCAGGCAGGCAGCGAGTAGATCGAACACCGACGCGACTGCCAACGGGTCGCCACTCGCGCACCGGCTGTCGCCTCGCACCGGCGCCGGTCCGCCCTTGCGAAATGTGCGCAACCGTCGACTCACCGCCACTCGGCCGGGCAGCACGACGAGCGCACCCGCCAACAACAACACCGGCCAACCCATGATCCCCAACAAGCCCGGCCCCCTTCATGAACCCCTCCGTCCTCGAGCGATGCCGCTCCCGCACCCACCTGACCCGCGACAACCGCGACAGCGTCTTGCCCGCCAAGAACATTCGTGTCGCACATACCGGGCTTTGTCACGCGAGCGTGTCCCGATGCGGTCGCATCGGGACTCGAAGCAACTCCGCGCACTGAGCCCAATCATGAGAGCGCCTTCGACGCAGCCGTCTGCGTCCACAGCCAACGGTCCCCCACCAGCACACATCTATCCGTAGCCCTCGGAGGTGTGCCTCGGTGGCCGGGCGGTACGCACATGCGATGCGGATTCGCCTGAACACCTTGTGGGAGGTGCCCGAGAGGTCGGCAGGTGCTGAAGCGATTCATATGACGACCTTTCGTGTGATCGCGTCGGTCCAGAGCAAGCCCACGCAGCCCAGGCCGGCGCCCAGCGGGAGCAGCACGGTGCCTGCGGATGAGGTGAACAGCACGGCCAGCGGCGCGGCACCCATAAGTTGACCGAGGGCAATACCGAGCAGCGGTAGGGCCGCCAACACGGTGGCAGTGGCGCGAGCACCGGCCAGCGCGGCAGCGGTTCGACCACGAAAACGGATGCGGCCCAATAGATCCGCACGAGAAGCCGACAGGAGTTCGGCGAGGGCGAGCCCGTGATAATCGGCAACTCGCCAGGCATCGGCGAGTCCGTTCAGTTCTGCGGCGACGACCGCGTCGGGGTTTTGCAGACCGTCGGCGCCAGAACCGCCCAGCCTGCTTCGGGCCGCGCATACGGCGAATGCCTGGGCGGCTTCACCTCGCGACTCGCGGGCCGCAACCGCGGCCGCGGCACTCGGGTGCGCGCCTACCCGCAGTTCGCCGATGACCGCCTCGACCGCGTCGAGCAGGTTCGCGCACTCACTGCCATGGCGCCGGTCACGGCGAGCTCGGCGAACCCGAATGCCGACAGTCGCCGCCACCAATACCCCCGCAACCAGCGGGCCGACGCCGAGCACTGCCAGCAGCGCTACACCAACCCCACTGGATCCGCGAATTATGGTGTCTCGCTGCGGCTTCCGCACGTCTCGCACCGCGCCGAACAACTGGACGAAGCGGCGTCGCGATCTCGAAGCCGGGGCGATCAGCAGCGCGCATGCGAGGCAGATCATTGTGGCGATCATCGGCCGAGCCGTTCGGTCAGCAAGTGCGCGAGATCAGCGGCGGCGGCCGCCGGTCCGTCGTCGGCCCGCCAGGCCGCGACGATGCGCACGCGCGCGCTCTCGCCGCGTTGCACCAACCCGATTTCGCGCAGTCCGCGCGAACCATCCGCGCGGCGATGCACATGCAGCACAACCTGCACTGCGGCGGCGAGCTGACTGTGCAGTGCGGCCCGGTCCATGCCGCCGAGGGCCGCGAGCGCTTCCAGTCGCGCAGGAACCTCCTGCGGTGAGTTCGCGTGCACCGTCCCCGCTCCCCCATCGTGCCCGGTGTTCAGCGCGGTGAGCAGGTCGACGACCTCCGCGCCGCGCACCTCGCCGACCACTATTCGATCCGGGCGCATTCGCAGTGCCTGACGTACCAGGTCGCGCACGGTCACCGCGCCAACGCCCTCGACGTTCGCGGTGCGTGCCACCAACCGCACGACGTGCGGATGTGGCGGCGCGAGTTCGGCCGCATCCTCGACGCAGATGATGCGTTCGGCGGGACCGACCTTGGCGAGCAATCCAGACAGCAGTGTCGTCTTGCCCGCACCGGTTCCGCCGACCACCAGGAAGGCCAGTCTGGCCTGAATAATGCGTTCCAGCAGCAGTTTCGCGTCTGCGGGCACCGCCCCGGCAGCGGCAAGCGCGTCCAACCCCTGGGTGGCCGGTCGCAGCACACGCAGTGACACACAGGTACCGCCGTGCGCCACCGGGGCCAGCACCGCGTGCAGCCGCACCCCGAAGGCATCCCCCAGCGCCGCCTCTCTGCCTGAGAGCCGTCCATCGACCCAGGGCTGCGCGTCATCGAGCCGTCGGCCCGCGGAGAGCGCCAGCCGCTGCGCCAACCTGCGTACCGCTGCGTCATCGGGAAAGGTGACCGAGGTCTTGAGCAGCCCTTCACCGCGATCGATCCACACCGCGTCCGGCCCCGTCACCAATACATCGGCGACGCGTGGATCCTGTAAGAGCGGTTCAAGCACACCCGCGCCGGTCATCTCGGTCTGCAGCAGCCGCAGCGTCCGCAGCAGATCGGTGTCACCGAGGACGCCGCCGGCCTCGGCACGAATAGCGGCGGCCACCTGCGCGGGGTCCGGATCCCCGAGCCCGCCGGCCAGCCGCTCCCGTACTCGATCCAACAATTCCGACGTCACCAACGCACTCATCGCCTGCGTCCTTTCAGGGGCACGGCCGAGATGGCGATTTCGATCCGAGCGTCGCCTCGATCCCGGTCCATCCGCCCGAGCGTTTCCGATCGGCCCGCGACTGCCACCGTCCTGTCTGTGTGGCGGGATACCGGCGTATCCACCGGGTACCGAACCTGTTGCGGCAGTTCGGGTATCACCGATAGATCCGCCACCACTCGACCACGCCGATACTTCGATCCAGCAGAGTGACGGCGGCCCGATCGGCAGGTTCGGAGTTCATGACAGCCTTCGTCGCCGCCCGACGAAGCGGCAGGCGCGGCCGAGGTCGACAATCTCGCGGCAGCCCTACCGGCCGACGCACAATCGTGGTTCCGATGGTTCCGCTCAGCGCCTCGAAGTGGGAGCCGACCGAGGCCAGGGCGCGTCGCGGCGCCTCGGCATGGAACCTGCCCGCCTGCGGCCCGATGACGGTGATCTACGACATAGACGTGTTCGCCGACCACACGCCGCCCCACCGCCCTGCTCTCCCCATGACGCACCGCAGCGGGTCGACCCAGAAAATGCTGCACCAGTTCGGAATTCACCTCGGCGGTCATTGCGGCCCCTGCCCCATCGGTGCGGTCAGCACCGCGAGCACAGCATCCGCCGCATCACGGAGAGGCCCACGATGGCAGTTGGTGAGGCCACCACGCTCGAGGCGGGCGGCAAGACCAGCTTGGGCTCGAACGGAGGCTAGGAGCGGAAGATCGAGGACTTCGGCGACCTCGGTGCCACGTAGGCCGCCGGGAGCCGGGCCACGTACTACCAAGCCCTGGTTGGGGTTTCGCTGCCGGATATACGCCGCGACGGATTCGGCCGCAGCCACCGCCCGCAGCCGAGCGGGCACGACGAGCACCACCAGGTCGGCCGCGTCGAGCATTCGGTCGGCGTGCGGGCCGCGTTCGCCTGAGACATCGCACACCACCAAATCGCCTGCGGCGCGGCCTGCTTCGACAACAGCATGCATCGCGGCGGCGCCGATCATGCTCGGCAAGCGCCCGGCACCGCCCCGCCCGCAGGACAGCACCGACAGCCCGGCCGCCGCTGCGGGCAGTGCGCTGTGCAGCGCTGCCGCCGACACCCGGCCGTCCTCGATCACGAGATCCGGCCAGCGCGGTCCGGCCGAGGTCTCGATACCTAGCAGCAGGTCGAGGCCGCCGCCGAGTGGTGCGCCATCGACAAGGACGGTGTCGCGCCGGAACCGTTCCGAGGCCGATCGCAGCGCGGTTGCCGCGGCAAGTGTCGAGGCGCCCGCACCACCGCCCGCGCCCGCGAACGCGACGACCGCACCATCGCCGACGTGGCTTTCGCCGTACTCAGCAAACTTCTCGATAAGCCCGACAGCGGCACCCGGCAGGGCCACCAGCCGTTCCGCTCCGACCGATGCCGCCGCCTGCCAATCGGACAATCCGGGTTCGCCGTCGGTCACGAGAACGACCCCAACACGCCGTAGATAACCGGTCTCTGTGCACTGCCACGCCGCCGCGGTGTCGAGAATCACCATCGGCGCACCGGTCCAGGCGTGCCTGCCGACGGGTAATTCGCGTTCGTCGAGACCGCGCTCAGCGGCGGCCGCGACGCGACGAACTTCGTCACGCAGGCCGGCGTCCCGGATGAGGACAAGTGCCGGTGGCGTCGTAATCGACAGCGCAGCTTCGATATCCATGCAGGTCAGCGTGGTCCACATGAAAGCTGGGCAACAGAGGCAATGTGCGGAATGTGGATAACTTCGCGCCTGTGGATAAACCCGGGTGGAAGATCGAACCGTCCCTGAATAGAGGACGGCCCCAGCCGGGGGGGGAGGAGGCTGGGGCCGTCGGGTTCAGCCCCGGGGGGTCGGGCTGAACGCGCCTGGAACAAGTCCAGGTGTCAGCAATACTACACCCAAGCCCCGGCGACAACGCAAGTCTGCCGCCGGAGAACTTTGTGGCCGTCACCGGCCCGGCGTCTGCGGGGCAAACTCGCCGCATAGGTTCGCCGCGAGTCTCGCCCACCACCGTCACTGACGCCTGCCATTCGAGCCTAGAACCGCCAAAAGACCCGCGCTCGACCCAAGCGAAGGCGAGGCCACCGCACAATCAGACACAGCCGGACGACAGACCGCCAACAGACCCGCGCTTGGCCCGAGCGAAGGCGAGGCCACCGCACAATCAGACACAGCCGGACGACAGACCGCCAACAGACCCGCGCTTGGCCCGAGCGAAGGCGAGGCCACCGCACAATCAGACACAGCCGGACGACAGACCGCCAACAGACCCGCGCTTGGCCCGAGCGAAGGCGAGGCCACCGCCTATTCTGAACAGGTGACCGCCGAGAGCGACCGAACCGGGCTTCCTGGCCAACCGACTGCTAGGGGCGGACGTGTCGCCGCCTTCTTCGATCTCGACAAAACGGTGATCGCGAAGTCCAGCACGTACGTATTCAGCAAGCCGTTCTACGCGCAGGGCTTGCTGAACCGCCGCGCCGTGCTGGAGAGCAGTTACGCCCACTTCCTGTTTCTGCTGTCGGGCGCCGACCATGATCAGATGGAACGGATGCGCGCCCACTTGACCGCGATGTGTGCGGGCTGGGACGTGGAGCAGGTGAAATCCATTGTGGCGGAGACACTGCACGAACTGGTCGACCCACTGATCTACGCCGAGGCGGCCGACCTTATCGCTGACCACAAGATCCGCGGCCACGATGTGGTGATCGTGTCGGCGTCGGGTGAGGAAATCGTCGGCCCGATCGCCGAGGCGCTCGGCGCCTCGCATACGGCGGCGACCAGGGTGGTCGTCGAGAATGGTCACTACACCGGCGAGGTCGAGTTCTACTGCTATGGCAAGAGCAAGGTGACCGCCATCGAAAAGCTCGCCGCCACTGAGGGTTACGACCTACCGAGGTGTTACGCGTACTCCGATTCGGTGACCGATCTGCCGATGCTCGGCGCGGTGGGCCATCCAACAGCGGTGAACCCCGATCGCAATCTCCGCAAAGAAGCGACCGCACGCGGCTGGCCGATTTTGACGTTCTCCAATCCGGTATCGCTGTGGGCACGCTTCCAGGCTCCGTCATCGACCACCGTGGCCGCGACCGCCGCCGTCGCCTTGAGCGCGATCGTGGCCGGTGCGCTGAGCTATCGATTGCTGCGCCGCAAGCGCTGAATCCCGACTCATTGACGCGCGCCGTAGGGATGCGCGCGGGAGCATCGCCGGCGGCAAACGGAGGGTGTAGCGGCCAGGAATTGAACCATGAAACGCCGACCGACACGCCGTGTATCGAGGGCTTTTCCGGCCCTTGATGTGAGGGCAGTCACAGTGTAGAAAGGTAATTACGGAAGGCCGGAAGGCCAAGGCGGAGCCAGAAGAGAAGGTTCAGTCTCCCGACCTACCCTTCCCAGCACGGTCACCAGGCACCCACGCGGAGCGCGCCGCGTAAGGGCAAAAGCGTTGTGGGCCTGCGAAATGCGGATTGTCGACGGCGAGCGCCTCGCACAGGTTGCGGGGATGAACCGCCGGAGTCCGGATTGTCGCCGAGGCCGCAGAACACAACCCACCTAGCACGCTTGGTAACCCGGTGATCCGTGCTCGCGGGCGGTGAGGTCGTTCAGACGACACGCCGCCCGCTTTAGTGTGTCAATCCGCTAACCCGATGCTGAGTCCGCGATAGACGTGGCCTCCCGAGCTCCGTCCTCGAATGCCCCGCAGCACAGCAGTACCCAGCCACCGACCGCGTCGGGATCCCCCGCACCGAACCCGGCCGCCGCATCGAGGTAGGCCTGGCGGCGGCGCAGCCAGAACACCTCCGGCACGCCGAGGCTATGCGGGTCGAGACCACTGGAGGCCGCGACCAATCTGGATGCCGCCCGTGCCACTACGCCGTCGGCCGTCCCGAATGGCCGCAATGTCAACAGCTCGCCGTGCACCACCGCCGCGATGACCGGCGCGGGCGCGGTGGATCCGAGCACGGTCTGCACCAGCATGTCGAGCCGTTCGGCGACACCCGCCTCGCCGCGTGGGCGGCCGAGCGACGACTCGTCGGCGACCAGGTCGGCCGCGGCCAATAGATGCAGTCGAGCCAGTGCCTGCAACGGTGCTCGTTGCCAGGTGCCGACCAGATTCCGCAGTGCGTCGCCGTCAAGGGCCTGCCCGACCCGCAACGAGCCGGCCAGAATCGGGTCGTCCACCCGACCGTCGACGGCGGGTAGATCGGTGGTGCCCCCGTCGATCGCCGCGGAGGACCGGGCAGCGCGCACGGCTGCCTCGGCGGCGGTGGTCGGCCATCCGCGCCGGTTCGCCTTGTGCCTGTGCACGTCGGCGAGCGCGTCGCGGGCCCGGTCGGCGGCATCGCGCACTCCGGGCAGATCGACCAGTGGTTGTAGCGGATCGGTCACGGTATACGAGGCTACTTTGCACCGTGGCGAGCCGCTTTCGTCCCCCGCAGCCAGGAGTTGCGAGCATCGTCCTCGGGCTGCGGGGAGATCAGAGCCTCAGGCGGTGAGGAGATCACGGCCGGGGATTGCGTCGAGCAGCTTGCGCGTGTACTCCTCTCGTGGGTTGTCGAAGACCTCGTTGGTGGTGGCGGCCTCGACTACCTGCCCGCTCTGCATCACCAGGACGTTGTCCGCGATCTGACGGACCACTGCCAGGTCGTGAGTGATGAACAGGTAGGACAGCCCGAGCTCGGCCTGTAAGTCGTTGAGCAGCTTGAGGATTTGCGCCTGTACCAGGACATCGAGCGCAGAGACGGCCTCATCGCAGACCACGACCTCCGGCGACAACGCGAGCGCGCGTGCCACGGCGACGCGCTGGCGTTGCCCGCCCGACAGTTCGTTGGGATAGCGGCGCATGACGGTCGCGGGCAGTGAAACCTTGTCCAGCAGTTCACGAACCGTAGCTTCGCGTTCCTTGGCACTGCCGATCCTGTGCGTCCGCAGCGGCTCCTCGATGGTTCGATAGATCGAATACATCGGATCCAGTGATCCGTAGGGATCCTGGAAGATCGGCTGCACTCGGCGACGGAAGGCGAAGGCGCCCTTACGATCCAGCTTCGCTACCTCCTTGCCGTCGAAGGTGACCGATCCCGCTGTCGGTTCGAGCAGGCCGAGAACCATCTGCGCGACAGTGGATTTGCCCGATCCGGATTCGCCGACAATCGCAGTCGTCGTGCCGCGCGCAAGGCGGAACGACACATCGTCGACGGCTATGAAGTCTGTGGACTTCCATGGTGTACTGCCGCGAATCTTGAACGCCTTGGTCAGGTTCTGCGCGACGACCACGTCGTCGGGGACGGTCGCGGAATCTGCGGCCGCGGCCGCCGCATCCCCGGCGACCTGCACGGCCTGTTTGCGGATCTCGACGCGTTCGCGGACCGACGACAATCGCTGCGAGGCGAGCGAGGGCGCCGAGTTCACCAACCGCTTGGTGTAAAGGTGTTGCGGTTCGCGCAGAATCCGCAGGGCGGGACCGGATTCCACAACCCGGCCGCGATACATCACCACCAGATGCTCCGCACGCTCGGCCGCGAGACCGAGATCGTGCGTAATCAGCAGCACCGCGGTTCCGAGCTCGTCGGTGAGATCGTCGAGATGGTCCAGGATCTGCCGCTGCACGGTGACGTCGAGTGCCGAGGTCGGTTCGTCGGCGATCAATAGCTTGGGACGGCAGGCCAGCCCGATCGCGATGAGCGCGCGTTGGCGCATACCACCGGAGAATTCGTGCGGATACTGGTTGACGCGGCGCTGCGCGTCGGACATCCCCGCCTCCTCCAGCAGTTCCACGGCCCGTTTCCTGGCGTCATTGCCCTTCGCTATTCCGTTGGCCTCCAGGGTTTCCCGAATCTGGAATCCGATCTTCCATACCGGATTCAGGTTCGACATCGGGTCCTGCGGAACCAGACCGATCCCACTGCCCCGGACCGCGACGATGTCTTTTTTCGACGCCGCCGCGAGATCTTTTCCGTCGAACAGGATCGAGCCGGAGGTCACCTTCCCGGTACCGGGTAGCAGATCGATAATGCTGTGAGCGGTCGTGGTTTTCCCGGATCCCGATTCCCCGACGATCGCGACCGTCTGGCCGGGATACACCGACAGGCTGACATCGCGGACGGCGGCAACCTTCTTGCCCTCGGAACTGAAAGAGACATTGAGATCCTCGATCTCGAGCAGTGGCTGATCCGACATCGCCGCGGTCACCTCTTCCTGGCTTTTGGATCGAGCGCGTCCCGCACCGCGTCGCCCAACAGGATGAAGCTCAGCACGGTGAGCGCCAAAGCCGTTGCGGGATAGAACAAAATCGGCGACCCACCACGTAGCTCATGCTGATTGGTGTTGATATCGGAGCCCCAGGACACCACTGTGCGCGGCAGTCCGACACCGAGATACGACAGCGTCGCCTCGGTGACAATAAAGGCGCCGAGCCAAATAGTGGTGACAACGATCAGCGGTCCGGCCGAGTTCGGCAGCACATGGCGCAGCAGCGTCCGTATTCGTGACACACCCAAAGCCTTTGCGGCCGTGACATACTCGCTGTTCTTCGCCTCGATCACCGCGCTTCGCGCAATGCGCGCGGCCTGTGGCCAGGTAAACGCCGCCAGTATCAGGATGACGGTCCAAATGGTTCGCGAATCCAGCAACTGCATGATCACGATCGCCGCCAGCATCAGTGGAATCGCGTAGAAGATCTCCGCGACCCGCGACACCACCGAATCCAGTGGCCCGCCATAGAAGCCGGCGAGCGCGCCGAGGGTGCCGCCGACCAGCAGGAACAGTGTTGTCGCGCCCAACCCGGCCATGACCGAGGCACGCGCGCCGTACACGGTCCGGGTATAGACGTCACAACCCTGCTTGTCGAAACCGAACGGGTGCCCCGAACCGCGCGGATCCATGCTGAAATCGCCGTTGCAATAACGCGGATCCTGATCGGTGAACAGGCCAGGGAACACCACCACAATGACGACGAACACGATCAGCAGCGCGGCGACGATGAATATCGGGTTGCGGCGCAACTGCCGCCACGCATCCTGCCAGATGCTGGTCGGCGAACCGGATTCGTCGACCTGGTCGGTCGCGAGGACCTCCACCTCATCTGGTGGCGCGACGAAGTGCGGCTGCCGGTCCAGGGTCACTTTATCGAGGTCAGGCATATCGAATCCTCGGATCGAGTGCGGCGTAGAGCAGGTCGACGATCAGGTTCGAGATCAGGAAGATCACGATGAGCACCGTCACGAAGGAGACCACCGTCGGCGGTTCACCACGGGTGATCGCCTGATACATCGTTCCGCCTACACCTGGAATATTGAAAATGCCCTCGGTGACGACGGCACCACCGATCAGCGCACCGAGGTCCGCACCGAGGAACGTGATCACCGGGATCATCGAGTTGCGCAGAATATGCACCGTGACCACTCGTGGCCTGCCCAGCCCCTTCGCGGTCGCGGTCCGCACATAGTCGGCGGACATGTTCTCCGCCACCGAATTTCGAGTCAGCCGCAGTACATAGGCGAACGACAGCGCACCGAGCACGAACGCCGGAACGAGCAATTCGGTGAAACTCGCCTTCCCGGTGACGGTCACGGGCGCGATTCCCCATTTCACGCCCAGCACGAATTGGGCGAGGAAACCGATCACGAAGATCGGGACGGCGATGATGATCAGGCTGAGCACCAGCAGCGTCGAGTCGAACAGTTTCCCCTTGCGCAGGCCCGCGATCAGGCCGAACACAATCCCGAAGACACCTTCGATCAGCACAGCCATGAACGCGAGCTTGATCGTGATCGGGAACGCTCTCGCGAGTTCGTCGCGCACCGGCCGCCCCGAGAACGCCGTGCCGAAATCGAGCGTGAAGATGCCCTTCAGATACAGCAGGTATTGCATGAAGAACGGGCGGTCGAGGTGGTATCGCGCACGCAATTGCGCCTCAACCGCGGGCGTCATCGGCTTATCACCGGCCAGTGCTTGGATCGGGTCGCCGGGAACTAGGAACACCAGCGCATAGATGAGCAACGTCGCCCCGAGAAAGACGGGAATCATTTGGAGCAGGCGCCGCAAGATATACCAGGCCATTTCGTCTCCTGGGTGAGCGGCGGGCCGCGGTCGTCAACTCATGACGCCCGCGGCCCGCCGAAGCGGCTACTTCTCGATGTTCTCGAAGTCGAACAGACCGTTCCACGCGAGATCGGCCTTGCGCACCTTGTCCGAGCGACCCGCGGCGGCCAGATAGTCGAGGACCGGGATGTCGGCCATGTCCTTGATCAGCAGAGCCTGCGCCTGCGCGACGATCTTGTAGGACTCGTCGAGGGTCGGCGCGGCCAGGGCGGCGTCGAGCAGGTGGTCGAACTCGGGGTTGTTGTAGTTGACGTTATTGGTGTCGGAGTAGCTGTAGTACTGCGAGGTCAGGAACTGCAGCATGGTCGGGTAGTCGCCCTGCCAGCCATACCGGAACGCCTTGCCGATGGACTTGGCGTTCACCAGGTCTCGGATGTTCTTGAAGGTCGGGTACGGCGTTCCTACCGCGTCGATACCGAGGGTGTTCTTCACACTGTTGGCCACGGCCTCGATCCATGCCTGGTGGCCGCCGTCGGAGTTGTAGGCGATCTCGTAGCGGCCCGACCACGGCGACATGGCATCGGCCTGTGCCCACAGCTTCTTGGCCTCCTCCGGGTTGTACTTCAGAACCTCGGCGCCCGGGAGGTTTCCATTGAAACCGGGCAGGGTGCTCGCGGTGAAGTCGCGCGCGGGAGTCTTGGTGCCGTTGAAGATGGTCTCGCAGATCTGCTCTCGGTTGATCGCCATCGAGATCGCCCGGCGTCGCAGCAATCCCTCCTCGCCCGCGAAGTGCGGCACATTGGTCTGTACGCCGATGTGCTGGTTCTGCGCGGTCGGCGCGAGGATCGCGCGATCACCGAGGTCGTTCTCGTAGGAACTCAGCGCGCTGTCGGGAATGGTGTCGAGAGCGTCGAGATTGCCCGCCTGCAGATCCGAGTAGGCGGTATCGAACGACTGGTACATCACGAACCGCAGGCCCTTGTTCTTGGCCGGGCGTCCGCCCTGGTAATCCGGGTTGGGCAGCAGGTCGATCTTGACGTTGTGCTCCCACTTGTCGAACTTGTAGGGGCCGTTGCCGATCGGGTTCTCCCCGAATGCCTTCATGTCCTTGAACGCCGCATCAGGCAGCGGATAGAAAGGCGTATAACCGAGTTCGGTCTCGAAGTCGATGGACGGTTGCTCGAGCTCGACGGTGAAGGTCCGGTCGTCGACCACCTTCAGGCCTGACATCGTCTGTGCCGTCGGGTTTTCCGCCGAGACTTCCTTGAAGCCGACGATCGGGGTGAACACGTAGCTCTGCAGCTGCGCATTGGTGGCGAGGGCGCCGTAGTTCCAGGCATCGACGAAGGACTTGGCCATTACGGTGGTGCCGTCGGTGAACTTCCAGCCGGGCTTGATCGTAATCGTGTAGTTTTTACGGTCGGTCGTCTTGATCGACTCGGCCATCTCGTCGTGAGCGACGCCTTTGCCGTCGTAATACTTCAGACCGGCGAACATCCGGTCCAAAACCCGGCCACCCATGTTCTCGTTGGTATTGGTCGGTACCAACGGGTTCTGCGGCTCACCGCCATTGGTCGTGACGATGTCGGCGTCGGCGCTATCGCTCGACGAACAAGCGGACAGTCCAAGGCTTGTGGCCAGCAGGACTGCCGCAGTCAACGCTGTAGCTCTGTTGAATCTCAACGCGTTCTCCCGATTTCGAGACAGGCAAAGAGGATCTGTGCGGTACGCAGGAGATCACTTCCCCGCGAACCTCGATTAGATCCCCTTGGAATGCCTGGGACAGTAGCCATTTGGACGCGCGTTGTCACCGGATTGAATGAGGTTCGGTCCACTTGTTACCAATCCGGCAACATTGCCGAAACACCCGAAAGTTGGTGCCGAAAACGCTTATTCGCCGGAACAATGCCGCCGTGCGGGTCGTACCGGACTTGAAGAGGTTGAAGAAGACCATAACCAGCGCTGGGCCGGTTTGTCAGTCGATCCGACCGGTAACCCACACCGGTGACGGGATCGAAACCTCACGGATACACCCGACGGGCCCCGGCGGGGCGTCGGTCACAGATGATTACAGTCGAAGTGGCCCCCGGGCGCGTCGAATCGAGCGCCGCAGCTCACGTGAAAGAAGAGGCGAGATGACCGATACCACCGCCGACCACCGGGACTCGTATCCGCCGTTGCCCGCGTTCGCGGCCGCGGCCAACGCGGACGCCTCGCTGTATCAGCGGGCGGAGTCGGATCGCGACGGTTTCTGGGCCGAACAGGCCGGGCGGCTGCATTGGGATCAGCCATGGACGCAGGTCCTCGATTGGAGCGACGCGCCGGTCGCCAAGTGGTTCGCCGACGGCAAACTCAACGTCGCCTACAACTGCGTCGACCGGCACGTGCTCGACGGCCACGGCGATCAGATAGCCATCCACTGGGAAGGCGAACCGGGCGACTCCCGCGACATCACCTACAACGACCTACTCGCCGAAGTATCCAGGGCAGCGAACTATCTCACCGAACTCGGCCTCGAGGCCGGTGATCGGGTCGCCATCTATATGCCGATGGTGCCCGAGGCGATCGTATCGATGCTGGCCTGCGCGCGCCTCGGCCTTACCCACTCGGTGGTCTTCGCGGGGTTCTCCCCCACCGCACTGCGCCAACGCGTCGACGACGCCTCCGCGCGCCTGATCATCACCACCGACGGACAGTGGCGACGCGGTAAATCCGCGCCGCTCAAGGAGGCCGTGGACGAGGCGCTCTACGCCAAAGGCGATGTGCCGCACAGCGTCGAGCATGTGCTGGTCGTGCGGCGCACCAACGTAGAGGTGCCCTGGACCGAGGGCCGCGACGTGTGGTGGCACGAAACGGTCGCGAACGCGGCTGCCGAACATCAGCCGCAGCCCTTCGATGCCGAACATCCGCTGTTCATCCTTTACACCTCCGGCACCACCGGAAAGCCCAAGGGCATCCTGCACACCTCGGGCGGCTACCTGACCCAAGCCGCCTATACCCATCACAATGTGTTCGACCACAAGGCAGGCGACGACGTCTACTGGTGCACCGCGGATATCGGCTGGGTAACCGGGCACAGCTACATCGTCTACGGGCCACTGGCCAACCGCGCCACCCAGGTCGTCTACGAGGGCACCCCGAACTTCCCCGATGAGCACCGGCACTGGCAGATCGTCGAAAAATACGGTGTCACCATCTACTACACCGCTCCCACCCTGGTGCGGACGTTCATGAAATGGGGCCGGGAGATCCCCGGGGCGCACGATCTGTCAAGCATCCGACTGCTCGGATCGGTGGGTGAGCCTATCAACCCGGAAGCCTGGCGCTGGTTCCGTGAGGTAATCGGCGCGGGCAGCGCACCGATCGTGGATACCTGGTGGCAGACCGAGACCGGCGCCATCATGATCTCGCCCCTGCCCGGCGTTACCGCCGCCAAGCCGGGCGCCGCCATGGCCGCGCTGCCCGGCATCTCGGCGAAGGTCGTCGACGAGGAGGGCAAGCCGGTCGAGGTGGCCGATACCGCGGCCGTCGGATATCTGGTCCTGGACAAGCCGTGGCCGGCGATGTTGCGCGGCATCTGGGGAGATATGGAGCGCTACCGGGCCACCTATTGGGAGCGTTACGCCGATCAGGGCTGGTATTTCGCCGGCGACGGCGCGAAGCTCGACGCCGATGGCGACCTGTGGGTGCTCGGCCGGGTCGACGATGTCATGAACGTCTCCGGGCACCGGATCTCGACCGCCGAGGTCGAGTCGGCGCTGGTCGGGCACTCCGATGTCGCCGAAGCGGCAGTGGTCGGCGCCAGCGACGACACCACCGGTCAGGGCATTGTCGCGTTCGTCATCCTCACCGCCGAGGCCACCGACTCCGGCGCACCGCTGGTCGACGCGTTGAAGGCGGAGGTGTCGCGCGAGATCAGCCCGATCGCCCGGCCACGCGAAATCCATGTGGTGCCCGAGCTGCCCAAGACCCGCAGCGGCAAGATCATGCGCCGACTGCTGCGCGACGTCGCGGAGGGCCGGGAACTGGGCGATACCTCGACCTTGGTCGACCCGAATGTCTTCGAGGCGATTCGGGCCAGCCGGGCCTGATCCACGGCCCTGGGCACAGCGGCGTACGGCCGGTGCCCTCATTCGTCGCCGGCCGTACCCGTTAGAATTGCGCAAGGTGTGCCGGGAAGCCTGGTCGGCATGCGGTCGTGTACTCGATAGCCGAATCGGCGGGATTACGCGTCCGCGGCCTTGACCAACCCGCCGGAAGGTTTCCCGTGATCACCCGAATGCACTCGGAATTGACACGCTATTTGCGCACCGAAACAGTCGGCGGCGCAATGCTTCTCATAGCGGCAGCCACGGCGTTGCTGTGGGTGAATTCGCCGTGGGGCGCGAGCTACGTCACGATGACCGAGACGGTACTGCCAATCGCACCGCTGCACCTTGACCTGACGCTGGCCGACTGGACCAAGGATGGACTGCTGGCCATCTTCTTCTTCGTCGCCGGACTCGAACTCAAACGTGAACTCGTCGTCGGCGAACTCGCTGACCCCAGACGGGCCGCGCTCCCGATCATCGCCGCTGTCGGCGGCGTCGTCACCCCGGCGTTGATCGCACTGGCCGTCGGATTCGGTGTCGAGGGGATGGATCGCGGCTGGGCCATTCCGGTGGCTACCGATATCGCTTTCGCGCTAGCGGTGCTCGCCATGACCGGGTCCCGGATTCCGGCTAGCGCGCGGGTGTTCCTATTGAGCCTCGCGGTGGTCGACGACCTGCTCGCGATCATCCTCATCGCCGTGCTGTTCACCACAACCCTTTCGGTGCTGTGGCTGCTTGCCGCGGTGGGATGTTTCGCCGGATGGGCGCTGGCGCAGCACCGGCGGATCAGTTCGCCGTTCGTCTATATGCCATTGGCGCTGATTGCCTGGTATGCCCTGCACGAGGCGGGTATCCATCCGACCCTGGCCGGTGTCGGGCTCGGTCTGCTGACCCGAGTGAAAACCGATCCCGGCGAGGACGAGGCGCCCGCCACCCGGCTCGAGCATCTTATCCAGCCGATCTCGGCGGGACTGTGCGTGCCGCTTTTCGCATTGTTCGCATCCGGAGTTCCGTTGGACGGCAAGGTCTTCGGGCAATTGTTCACCGATAGGCTTTCGCTGGCCATCATTCTCGGGCTGCTACTCGGTAAAACTATCGGAATCTTCGGGATCAGCTGGGTGGCAATCAGGTTCGGCATCGCCAAGCGCCCGGCGAATCTCGGCTACCGTGACATGTTCGCCCTGTCGGTGCTCGGCGCGATCGGCTTCACGGTTAGCCTTCTCGTGGCAGAACTCGCATTGGCGGGTGTCGGCGACGACACCACCGTCGAATTGGCGAAGGCCGCGGTGTTGGTGACATCAATGACGGCGTCGCTGGCCGGTTCGGCGCTACTGTTGCGGCGTGGGCGTGTCCATCAGGCGCGTCACGATGCAGGTGCGTTACAACGACAGAACGGAGCGGCGTGAGCGACGTGCCCGGAGGCGGTAGCCTGCGTGACCACGAAGGGCACCGAGAGCGCCGCGTATTGAACGGAGCCGAGGCAGTGCCGGGACAGGGAGAAGGGTCGACCAAGTGAGTTTCACAGACGCCGGTAACGGAAACGACGGACGGCGCGACCGATCCGCATCGCACGATCCCGGCCGGACAGTCACCTCGATTCCGCTCACCGACGCCAACCCCGCCGGGTCGGCCAGCTTCGGCAGCCTGGTCCGCGACGCGACCGAACAGATGTCGATGCTGGTGCGCGCCGAGGTGGAACTGGCCAAGGCCGAGGTGACCGGCGAGATCAAGAAGGGGCTGCAGGGCAGCGTCTACTTCATCCTTGCGCTGACCGTTCTGCTGTTCAGCACCTTTTTCTTTTTCTTCTTCCTCGGTGAACTGCTGGATATCTGGCTGGCTCGCTGGGCGGCGTTCCTGATCGTGTTCGCGCTGATGATCGTCGCGACGGTGGCGCTGGCCGGGCTCGGCTATCTGCGGGTGCGGAAGCTGCGCGCACCCGAGAAGACGATCGATTCGCTCAAGCAGGCTCGCACCGTGCTCCCGAGCGGGTTCGGCGCCTCGCATGAGGAACCCCTCGCGCTCGACAAGCCGAGCAAATAACGTCAGCCAGGCGAATGGGCAGTTGAGCGCGCCGACCGCTAGGCTCGGTCGGCGTGTCGTCGAACCTGTTTCCGGATCCGTCCAGCGTCCGTTTTGACGGACCATGGACGCATCGGGACGTTCATGCCAACGGCATTAGATTTCATGTCGTCGAGGCCACCCCCGACCGCACGGATGCTCCGTTGGTGGTGCTGTTGCACGGTTTCGCCGACTTCTGGTGGTCGTGGCGACACCAGCTGACCGGCCTGGCCGAACTGGGTTACCGCGCGGTGGCGGTTGACCTGCGCGGCTATGGCGACAGCGACAAGCCACCGCGCGGCTATGACGGCTGGACGCTGGCGGGTGACGCCGCCGGACTCATCCGTGCCCTCGGCTACACCGAGGCCAGCCTGGTCGGACACGCCGAGGGCGGACTGGTCTGCTGGACGACCGCGGTACTGCATCCGCGACTCGTGCGTTCGATCGCGCTGGTGAGTTCACCGCATCCGGCCGCACTCAAGAGCGCGGTATTGCGCGACGGCCCCCAGCGTCGCACCTGGCTGCCCAACTTCCTGCGCTACCAGCTGCCGCGCTACCCCGAGAGCCTACTTACCGCGCACGACGGCTTCGAGGTCGAGCGGCTGCTGCGCCAGCGGGTGAGCAGATCATGGTCGGGCACTGCCGAATTCGTCGACACCGCCCGGAACATGCGCTCGGCCATCCAGATACCGGGGACGGCGCACTGCGCGCTGGAGTACCAGCGTTGGGCCTTCCGCAGCCAATGGAGACCGGACGGCAGGCGTTTCATGGCCACCATGCGCGACCCGATCGATATCCCGGTGCTCGCGTTGCGCGGCGAGCTCGACAACTACCTGCTGCGCCGCACCTTCCACCGCGGTCAGGAGTGGTCACCACGGCGGCGCCTTGCCACGATTCCCGATGCCGGGCACTTTGCCCACCAGGAAAACCCAACGGCCGTCACCACCGAGCTGGCCAAACTCCTCGCCTAACCAGGGCCGACATCAGTTCAGTACGCAGGCCCCGGTGTCGACCGGTGCGTTCTCGGCGGACGCGCTGTCGAGTTGGGCGCGGACCTCGCCGAGGGTGAGGACGTAGCCGGTGTCGTCGTCGGTAACGGCGGCACCGAATACGACGCCGAGCACTTCACCCTCGGTATCCACCAGCGGCCCACCGGAATTGCCTGCCCGAACCTGGCCGCGCACGGTGTACACCTCACGTTCCACGGTGCCGTTGCGGTAGATCGTCGGCCCGGTCAAGTCCAGCGTCTCGCGTACCCGGGCCGCGCTGGCCGTGTATGGTCCACCGCCCGGGTAGCCGAGGACGATGGCGCTGTCACCTGAACGCGCGGGCGAGGGAGCCTGCGGCACCACCGGAGCGGTGAGATCGGGCACCGCGAGCACCGCGACGTCCGTGGACGGATCGAACAACACCACGGTCGCGTCCAACGGGCCACGAGCCGTGTCGACCTTGACGCTGGTAGTGCCCGCGACCACGTGCGCGTTGGTCATCACTCGCTCGGGTGCAATCACGAAGCCCGAACCCTCCAGCGCCCGCTGGCAACTCGGCGCCACACCGCGGATTCGCAGCACGCTCTGTTGCAATGCGGCCGCGACCGGACTGGTGAGCACGCTGGCGTCCGGAGGTTCGACGGCCGCGATCGGCGCGCGGCCGAACGGTCCGATGACATCCGGCAGCCCTGAGGTATTGAGCAGCTTGGAGAATTCGTTCGGAACCCGGCGCAGCCAGTTCGGCGCGATGTTGTTGACGTCGGCGAGTACCCGAGATCCATTGATCGCGGTTGCGATGGCCGGTTGGGACGTCGAGGCCAGCGGCAACGCGAGCAGCCACGCGGTGACCAGCACCGCGACCGCCTGCAACAACGCACCGACCACACTGTCGACGCTGCGGGTGAGCGAATGCCGCATGCCACTGCGGGCGGCCCGGCCGAGCACCATTCCCGCGACCTCACCGACAATTACCAGCACCACGATCAGCAGCACTCCGGTGAGCACCCGGCCACGGCCCTCGTCGACATGGATCAGAATGTGCGGTGCGATCAGAATCCCCGCGACCGCGCCGAGCACCACACCGAGGAAGGCCAGTGCGGACGCGACCGCGCCCGACCGCCAACCCGATGAGGCGGCCAGCAAAGCCAGGAGCACGACCGCGATATCGAGCCAGGCCGATGAGCTCATAAAGTCATCCCTACTGCGGCAAGCGACGTCTCCAGATCACGAATGTCACCGTGATCCCAATCCCGTTCCCAGCCAGCGGCTTTGAACAATCCAGCGAGAATGCCGCCAGTCAGTCCCCAGACCAGCATGCCGTCCACCTGGAAGGCGGGGCTCATATAACCGACGCTGCCACGCACCATAAAGCGATTGGCAGGATCGAGTAGCTCGGCCAGCGGCACCCGCACGACTCTTTCGGTCTCGCCGTGATTCACGACTCCGACCTGCCTCGGGGTCCGCCAGTAGGCAACGACCGGGGTCACATCGAATCGCGATGGCGGAACGAATAATTTCGGCAGCACCGCGAACGGTTCCACGCCCTCGCGCGCCACACCGGTCTCCTCGCAGGCTTCCCGCAGAGCGGTATCGATGGGTCCGGTATCACTGGATTCGACCTCGCCGCCGGGGAAGGCGACCTGACCTCGATGCTGACGCATGGTGGAAGACCGCTGGGTGAGCAATACGTCCGCATCGACGGGCAATCCACCTGGCGAGTTCGGATCCGACTGCGGCGAGCCGCTGAACAGCACAAGCACCGCCGCCTGTCGTGGCGTGCCTTTGATCGTCATCGCCCGGCGCAGTGCTCGCGCCAGCGTCAGTGTGTCGGTGGTATCGGTACCCGATTCGCTTGCGCGGCGCAGCCACTGCGGGATGTTCTCCGGTACGGCCGTTGTCATGCCGCTACTCCCAATTCCGCCGCGACGGTGTCGGCGATGTCCTCGACTCCGTTGAAAGCGCGCACGACCACCTCGGCCACGGATCCATCCGCGCGCAGCAGCACCGATACCGGCAACACGGCGGGCGCGCCGACCGCGTTTCGCACGGTGGTCGCGCCGTCGAGCACGCCGGGCAGCGTCACCTTCAGATCGGCGAGCAGCGCGAGCGCCTTCGCCTCCTCCGGATCGCTATGCACGGTCAGCACCGTAATCGCGTTGCCCGCTCGTTGCGTGTACTCCTGCAGATACGGCAACTCGTTGGCACACGGCCTGCACCAATACGCCCACAGATTCAGCAACGCGGGTTTGCCGGCGAGGGCCGCGGCCAGGTCGACGGGCTTACCGTCGGCCAGGCAGCTGAGGCTGATCCCGGCCAGCGGCCCGTTCCCGACCGCGTTCGCCGCGGGTTGCGGACACGCGGACAGTCCAGCTTCGGCGCGCAACTGATCGGTCACCAGCGCACTCGGCCGCGACTGCCGCTGTCCGCCACCGGCGGTGGAATCGTCACCGCCGCGCGGCCACAGCGCAACCGCCGACGCCATCACGATGATCAACCCCGCCAGCGCCCAGCGCACAGCGACAGGGACCTGCGTCACCGGCCCACCAGCTCGAGCAGATGCTCCGCCTCCGGACCCTTCACCAGCTTCGCGGCGGTGTCCGGATCGGTGGGCCCGATCCCGAATGAGGGGCAGTCCTTGGCCAGTACACAGACGCCGCAAGCCGGCTTACGGGCATGGCAGACCCGGCGTCCGTGAAAGATCACCCGATGCGACAGCATCGTCCAGTCTTTGCGTTCGATGAGATTGCCAACGATGTGCTCGACCTTCACCGGATCTTCCTCGGTGGTCCAGCCCCAGCGGCGCACCAGGCGACCGAAGTGGGTGTCGACCGTGATACCCGGCACATCGAAGGCATTGCCGAGAATCACGTTGGCGGTCTTACGGCCGATGCCCGGCAATTTCACCAATTCGTCCAGAGTGTGAGGCAATTCACCGTCGTACCGTTCGACAAGGGCCTGCCCGAGCCCGATCAACGAGCTCGTCTTGTTGCGGAAGAACCCCGTCGGCCGAATGTATTCCTCCAGCTCGGCGCGGTTGGCCGCAGCATAAGCACGGGCATCCGGGTACTTGGCGAACAGCGCGGGCGTGGTGAGATTCACCCGCTCGTCGGTGCACTGTGCGGAAAGTATTGTGGCGACCGCTAATTCGAGCGATGTCGTGAAGTCGAGTTCGCAGTGCGCATCCGGGAACGCCACCGCGAGCATGCGGTTCATCCGGCGGGCCCTTCGGGTCAGGCCTAGCTGGGTTTCCGCTTGTCGCGCTCGGGATTTGCGCTTGGGAGCGGCGACTGTGGGGGGTTGCGCGTCGGTGGCCGCAGCGGCGGGCGAAGAGCCATCGACGGCGGCTGTAGAGGGAGAGACACGCACTCGTCCACCATACGGAACCACCGAGCAACGGTGCCCGTTCAGATGAACTGCCGTGTTCCATCTGAGACCTAGACCGTGTTTACTCCTCGGTATGCAAGGACTCGCTGTGGTGCTCTTCCCAGTGGTGCTGATGCTATTCGCACTGGTCATGGAGAGGGTCGAGAATCGGCTCCGCAAACTTCTCGAACCCGACGAAGAGGTTCAGCAGTACCTGGACAACGCAAGCAACGCCGAAGTGAAAGAGCTGACGAAGCTCGGTCTCCCCGCCGCCGTGGCCAGGATGCGCAAGCGCCGGTCACGTACCGAAGAACTGGACGTCGCCCGGGCCAGCTGAGCCCGCGGGCGCACCCCGCTTCAGCACGCCCGGCAAACCACTCGTAACGTGGTGTCGGTCACTGCGCTGCCACAATGCCGCGTAGAATGCGCTGTTGGCCGATTCGCTCGGTCCAGGACAGAGCCATTTCCCAAAGGAGCACATTCGTGGACGAGGCCCTCGCCAGAGCAGGCATCTTCCAAGGCGTAGAGCCCACCGCGGTCGCGGCTCTCGCCAAACAACTGCAGCCCGTGGACTTTCCACGCGGCCATGTCATCTTCAATGAGGGCGAACCCGGCGACAGGCTGTACATCATCACGTCGGGCAAGGTGAAGATCGGCCGACGTTCCCCGGATGGCAGAGAGAACCTGCTGACCATCATGGGGCCGTCGGATATGTTCGGCGAATTGTCGATCTTCGACCCCGGCCCCCGTACGTCGACCGCCACAACCGTGACCGAGGTTCGCGCCGTCACCATGGACCGCGAAGCACTCAAGTCCTGGATCGACCAGCGTCCCGAGATCGCCGAGCAGCTGCTGCGCGTTCTCGCACGTCGCCTGCGTCGTACCAACAACAACCTGGCCGATCTCATCTTCACCGATGTCCCAGGCCGGGTCGCCAAGGCGCTGCTGCAGCTCGCACAGCGGTTCGGCACCCAGGAGGCGGGCGCGTTGCGGGTCACCCACGACCTCACCCAGGAGGAGATCGCCCAGCTGGTCGGCGCCTCCCGCGAGACCGTGAACAAGGCACTCGCTGACTTCGCGCATCGTGGCTGGCTGCGGCTGGAGGGCAAGAGCGTGCTGATCTCCGATTCCGAGCGACTGGCCCGGCGCGCGCGCTGAGCCGACCCCATCGTTCGGGACGACTTTCGCCTGTCCTGGCGGAACTCGGGATCGAGTCGTAACGACTGCATTCGTTCCGACTGGATCCCGGCGTTCGCCGGGCGGGCGTTTGTGCGCGACTATCGGTCCTGTTCGGCGCGCAGGTATTCCAACTGCGCCTGCACCGAACTGCGGGCTGCGAGCCACAGTCGCTTGTCGACGTCGGCGTAGACCTTCCGCACCACCGCCATCGCGCCCGCATCGGGTCCGAGCTCCCGCAGTGCCTCGCGAACCTGGTCGAGACGCTGTTTACGGTGTGCGATGTAGTAGCGGGCCACCGGCTCGAGATCGGGATGGTCCGGTCCGTGCGCGGGTAGTAGTGCGCGCCCGGAACCCGCCTCGACCAGCCGGTCCAACGAGGCGAGGTAGTCCGCCAGCGCGCCGTCGCTGGAATCCAGTACGGTCGTTCCGCTGCCGAGGATCGTGTCACCGGTCAGTACCGCGTCATCGAGGACGAAGCTCACCGAGTCCTTGGTGTGCCCGGGGGTGTCCAGGACGGTAATGCGCAATCCGGCAGTTTCGATCACCTCGCCATCGATCAGCGGCGCGTCCGAACCACGCAGGAATTCCGGTGTCCCCGCCCGCACGGGGGTGCCGGTGAGCTTGACCAGGTGGTCGACGCCACCGGTGTGATCGTGGTGGCGATGGGTGACCAGCGTAAGGGCGATATTGCCCTCGGTGGCCCTGGCTATCGCCTCGCTGTGTGTCTTGTCCTTCGGGCCCGGATCGATAACCACACAGTCCGACCCACCCCGCGCGCGCAGAATCCAGGTGTTGGTGCCATCCAGGGTCATCTGCCCCGGATTGTCGGCGAGCAGGACGGACGCGGTCGGCGTCACCTGCCGCAGCTGCCCGTACGCGGGATGAGTCAGCGTCATCGGATTACCCCAGTCGATCGAAGTCGGTGTCCGAGAACCTGTTTAGCGCACCTCGGCGATGAGTTCGACCTCGACCGGGGTGTTCCGGGGCAGTTCGGACACGCCTACGGCCGAACGCGCGTGCACGCCCGCGTCACCGAATACCGTACCGAGGAACTCGGAGGCGCCGTTGATCACGACCGGCTGGTCACCGAAACCCGGTGCGGAGGCGACGAATCCGACCACCTTCACGATCCGCACCACCGCGTCGAGCCCGACCAGGTCATGCACCGCGGCCAGGGCGTTGAGCGCGCACAGCTGCGCGGCTTCCTTGGCCGCCGCGACGGTCACCTCCGCGCCGACCTTGCCGACCGCCGACAGCTGACCGTCCACGAACGGCAGCTGACCGGAGGTGTAGACGAGCGAACCGGTACGGACCGCCGGGATATACGCGGCGACCGGTGCCACGACCGGAGGCAGGGTCAATCCGAGCTGGGCGAGATTCTTCTCCCACTGAGTCACTGCTGATATCCCTTCTCTACTTGGGTCGCTTGAGGTAGGCGACATGCTGTTCGCCGGTCGGGCCTGGAAGCACGGTCACCAGCTCCCAACCGTCGGAACCCCACTGATCGAGGATCTGCTTGGTCGCGTGCGTCAAAAGCGGAACGGTTGCGTACTCCCACACGGTCACATCACTCATAACGGTGAGCGTATAGCGGTGTCCGAGCTACCGCGCTTGCGGCTCGACGACCACGGGATCTCACTGTCTGGCACAGATGGGCTCAAAAACAGACCAGTAACCCTATCCCTCGGGCGCGACCTCGGACCGGGTTATAGGCTCGCGATCGTGGGAGTACCAACAGCAGTGCCCATTTCGGCGGAGCCGGGGCCAGAAACGGGTTGGCCGGCACGTGCGGAAAAGGCCCGCTTACACTACGTTTCCGGAAAAGGGGGGACTGGGAAATCCACGGTGGCCGCGGCATTGGCGCTTGCGCTTGCCGCCGGTGGCAGGCGAGTACTCCTGGTCGAGGTGGAGAGCAGGCAGTCCATTGCGCAGCTGTTCGATCTGCCGCCGCTGCCGCCCACCGAAACCCGTATCGCCACCGCGGACGGTGGCGGCGAGGTGGTCGCGCTCGCACTCGATATCGAGCACGCTTTTCTCGAATATCTGGATATGTTCTACAACCTGGGCTTCGCCGGGCGGGCAATGCGCCGGATGGGCGCCATCGAGTTCGTCACCACCATCGCCCCCGGCCTGCGCGACGTGATACTGACCGGCAAGATCAAGGAATGCGCGGTCCGCACGGATAAGTCCGGCAAGCTCGCCTACGACGAGATCGTCGTCGACGCGCCGCCAACCGGCCGAATTACCAGCTTCCTCGATGTCACCAAGGCCATGGCGGAGGTAGCCAAGGGCGGGCCGGTCGCCTCGCAAGCCGAGGGCGTCTCGAAACTCCTGCATTCCGATCTGACGCTGATTCACCTGGTCACGCTGCTGGAGGCGCTGCCGGTGCAGGAAACCGCCGACGCGATCGCCGAATTAGAGGCCGCCGACCTGCGGATCGGCACGGTCATCGTGAATCGGGCGAGCAAAGGGCTGCTGCCCGCCGAGGTGCGCAATCGCGCCGCAGAGGGCGATATCGACACCGACGCCATCCGCGCCGGGCTCGCCGAGGCCGGAATCTCGCTGTCCGACCAGGACTTCCAGGGTCTGATCACCGAAACCGTCGAACATTCGGCCACCCTGCGAGCGCAGGACGACAGCGCGGGTGAACTCGCCAAGGTGGATGTGTCCCGGATGTACCTGCCTGCCCTCACCGACGGGATGGACCTCGGTGGTCTCTACGAATTGGCCGAACAGCTGAGCGCGCAGGGAGTCCGATGAGTACGCCGAGCACGAATGTCGCTGCGCTACTAGATATTTCGAAGATCATAGCGGATCGCACCGCCCGCATCGTTGTCTGCTGCGGCTCCGGCGGCGTCGGTAAGACGACCACCGCCGCGGCGATCGCGCTGCGCGCGGCCGAGCAAGGCCGCAAAGTAGTGGTGTTGACCATAGACCCGGCTCGCCGCCTGGCCCAGTCACTTGGCGTCGCCGAGTTGGACAACGCCCCACAGCGGGTCCCCCTCAGACCCGAGGTCACCGGCGAACTGCACGCGATGATGCTCAATATGCGCCGCACCTTCGACGACATGGTGCTCGAGCACACCAGCCCGGACAAGGCCGAGCAGATTTTCGCCAACCCCTTCTATCAGACCGTCGCGTCCTCCTTCGGCGGAACGCAGGAGTACATGGCGATGGAAAAGCTCGGCCAGCTCGCCGCGCGCAAAGAGTGGGACCTGATCGTGGTCGACACTCCCCCGTCGCGAAATGCGCTGGACTTCCTCGACGCGCCGAGGCGGCTGGGGAATTTCCTCAACGGCAGGATGATCCGGGTGATCATGGCCCCCGGCCGGGGCGTCACACGCTTGGTGACCGGCGCGATGAGCCTGGCGGTTCGTGGAGTTTCCACCATCGTCGGCGGTCAGATGCTCAAGGACGCGTCGAATTTCCTGCAGTCGCTGGAGTCGCTGTTCGGCGGCTTCCAGGACCGCGCCGACCGGACCTACGCGATGTTGTCCAGGCCGGGCACGCATTTCCTCGTGGTCGCGTCCGCCGAACCGGACGCACTACGAGAGGCGTCGTTCTTCGTCGACCGGCTCTCGACCGAGAGCATGCCACTGGCCGGATTGGTATTGAACCGAACCCATCCGGCGCTGAGCTCGTTGCCTGCCGACCACGCACTGACAGCCGCCGATCAGTTGGCCGAGACCGACCCGATCACCTCGTCGGTATTGCGGATCCACGCTCAGCGCGTCGCTACCGCAAAGCGAGAACAGCATCTGCTGCACCGATTTACCGGCGCGCACCCGCGAGTCCCGATCGTCTCGGTGACCGCGCTGCCGTTCGAAGTCTCCGACCTCGAGGCGCTACAGGTGGTCGGTGATCAACTCACCGGCACCCCGACGCCCGCGCCGGTCGTTATATCCGATTGATATGCCCGTAAAACGCCGAACCGAGCCCGCTGCCACGGGCTCGGTTCGGATTCGACGGGACTAGATCGCCACCTGATGCTGGCGCTGAGCTTGGAAGAAGTCCGACCAAGACGTCACCTCGGGGTGCTGCTTCAACAGTGCACGCCGCTGCCGCTCGGTCATCCCACCCCACACACCGAACTCGACCCGATTGTCGAGCGCATCGGCTCCGCACTGCATCAACACCGGGCAGTGCCTGCAAATCGTCGCCGCTTTGCGCTGGGCAGCGCCGCGAACGAACAGCTGATCTGGATCCACTTCCTTGCATCGCGCCTGGGCAACCCAGGCGATCCTTGCTTCGGCCTGCTCTACGTCCAATCGAGCGATGGGGGTTGTCATATGCATTTGGTGTGCCCCTTTGCAGTCCGAACACCGGTCACGGCGCTCCAGAATCGCGTGTCAGCGTCGCAGCAAACCCAAACCCCGCTGCGAACCGCACCACATTCCACTTTGAGTGTTAGCTCTATCACACTGAGCTCTCAATCTAGGTAAAGGTATACCCCGAGCGCAAGACCGTCTCGAGACTTTTTGGTACGACCGTCCCTCGAACCGTGATAGAGAACCGGGCGGTCGACTCGACACGCAGGTCGCCCTTTCGGCGACACGCCAGAACCGGTCCGACGACACGCCCATTCAGGCTCTGGAATCGTCACTTCTGACGGACTGACAAACACCACGGCGAGCGCCGCACGCACACCCCGTAGGGTGGCATCGTGCCGATCACACAAACGCTCGCGCGGCTGGCCGGCAGCTGCGCGCTGGCCGCAGTGCTCATCGCGGGGCTGCTGTTCCCGCTCGCAGGCGGTTTCGGGTTCGTGTCCAACCGTGCCGCCGACGCCGTCGACAACGTGTCCTCGGAACTAGTAGAGGGCACCGCCCCCGCCGTCTCGACCATGGTCGACGCGAACGGATCGCCGATTGCCTGGCTCTACGACCAGCGCCGCTTCGAGGTCCCCAGCGACAAGATCTCCAACAATATGAAGTTGGCGATCGTCTCCATCGAGGACAGGCGCTTCGCCGAGCACGCGGGCGTCGACTGGCAGGGCACGATGCGCGCGTTCCTGACCAACACGAGCAGCGGTGAGGTCCAGCAGGGCGCGTCCACGCTCGACCAACAGTATGTAAAGAACTTCCAGCTGCTCGTCGTGGCCAAGACCGACGCCGAACGCCGCGCCGCCATCGAGACATCGCCGGCGCGCAAGATCCGCGAGATCCGGATGGCCCTCACCCTGGACCGGGAATTAACCAAGGACGAGGTCCTCACCAGGTATCTCAACCTCGTCCCGTTCGGCAACTCCTCCTACGGCATCCAGGACGCGGCGCAGACATACTTCGGTATCGACGCTGCCGACCTGAACGTGCCCCAGGCGGCGATGCTGGCCGGCATGGTGCAGTCCAGCTCCAAGCTGAACCCCTATACCAACACCGAAGGCGTGACGACTCGGCGCAACACCGTGCTCGACACGATGATCCAGAACATCCCCAGCCGCGCCGAAGAATTTCGCAAGGCCAAGACCGAACCGCTCGGTGTGCTGCCGGAGCCCAAGGGCCTGCCGCGCGGCTGCATCGCGGCCAACGACCGCGGCTTCTTCTGCGACTACGCGCTGCAGTATCTGGCCAACGCGGGCATCAGCCGCGAGCAGATCGACAAGGGCGGCTACCTGATCAAGACCACCCTCGACCCCGCCGTACAGGATTCGGTGAAGCGGTCGGTATCGGAGGCGGCCAACCCGAACCTCGAGGACGTCGCGCAGGTCATGTCGGTGGTCGCCCCCGGACAGGATTCGCATCCACTGCTCGCGATGGCGAGCAGTCGAACCTACGGCCTCAACCGGGATGCGAACGAGACAGTACAACCGCAGCCGTATTCGATGGTCGGTGACGGCGCGGGCTCTATTTTCAAGATCTTCACCACCGCCGCTGCCATGGAAAAGGGCTTGGGCATCGACGCCCAACTCGATGTACCCGGCCGGTTCGAGGCGAGGGGCATGGGTAACGGTGGCGCCCGCGGCTGCCCGGCCGCCACCTACTGCGTGGAGAACGCGGGCAAATACAAGTCGCCGATGTCGGTCACCGAGGCGCTGGCCACCTCGCCGAATACCGCGTTCGTCAAGCTCATCCAGGCCGTCGGCGTCACTCCGACCGTCGATATGGCAATCCGGCTCGGCATGCGCTCTTACACCGAGCCAGGCAGCTCCGGGCACGGCAACCAGAACCTCGCGGACATGATCAAGGAACAGAACTTGGGTTCGTTCACCCTCGGTCCGGTCGCGATCAACCCGCTGGAACTGTCGAATGTCGCCGCCACGCTCGGCTCCGGTGGCCGCTGGTGCCCGCCGTCGCCGATCAAGGAAGTCGTCGACCGCTCCGGCAAAACGGTGCCGCTGACGCAGCAGGCTTGTGAACAGGTCATCGATCCCGGTCTGGCCAACACCCTCGCCAACGCGATGAGCAAGGACGACGTGAGCGGCACCGCCGCGGGCGCGGCGCAGGCGGCCGGCTGGAACTTCCCGATGTCGGCGAAGACGGGTACCACTGAAAGCCACAGGTCCTCGGCCTTCCTCGGGTTCACCAACGCGCTGGCCGCCGCCGCCTATGTCTACGGTGATAGCCCGACTCCCGGCGAGATCTGCTCGTTCCCGCTGCGTCCCTGTGGCGACGGAAACTTGTTCGGCGGTAATGAACCCGCGCGCACGTTCTTCAATGCGATCAAACCGGTAATGTCCGAATTCCCGCCACCGGGGCTGCCACCACTGGACGACAAATATGTCCGCGGCTCGGACGGCGCGCAAGTTCCTGACGTAGCGGGCATGACGCAGGGTGAGGCGACCTCCAAGCTGGTGGCCGCGGGCTTCCAGGTCTCGCCGGTGACCGGGGTCGGTTCGCAAGCCAAAGGCACCGTGATGGGGACCGCGCCGAATGGATCAGCAATTCCGGGCTCGGTGATCACGATCTATATCAGCGACGGAACGGAACGGGCCGCACCACCGCCGGGCCCGGCACCCGCCCCGCCGCCGCCCGGATTCCCCGGTCTACCGCCGCCGCCGCGGCTGCCTCCGATTCCTATACCGATCCCGATACCCGGTCGATAGCCAAAAACACCGCCGCCCCGGACACAGTGTGTCCGGGGCGGCGGTGTTTCCACAGGATGGGGGTCAGAGGCGGGCTTTCACGGCGGCGGACAGTCGCGAACCGTCGGCCTTGCCTTTGGCGATCCCGGTCGCGACCTTCATGACCTGCCCCATCTGACGCATGCCTGGCCGCTCCCCGAGTTCCTCCGCGACCCGCGCGATCGCTGTGTCGGCGACATCGGCGACCTCCGCGTCCGACAGTTGGGTCGGCAGGTATTCGTCGATGATCCGTGCCTCAGCATGCTCGTTCGCGGCCAATTCACCGCGACCGGCCTGGGTGTAGACCTCGGCCGATTCGCTGCGCTTCTTCGCCTCTTTTTGCAGCACGACGATGACCTCGGCGTCGGACAGTTCACGCGCCTGCGCGCCGGCGACCTCCGCGTTCTGGATGGCGGCCAGCAGCATCCGCAGGGTGGCCAGGCGCAGCTTGTCCTTAGCTTTCATCGCGGCGGTCATATCCGCGCGCAGCTGCGATTTGAGTTCCGACATGTGCCACACGGTAGCCGCTTCCACTGGTTCGGCCCACTACATTTGCCGCGCGGTCCGGTTTCGGGCGGGACATCCGGACGCTTGTGCGTAAACACACTCGGCGTTCCTGAGCGGGGTCACCTATGCTGGGCAAATGCCCGTAATCTCGACCTCCGCCATCCGACGAACCGCGTTGGGAGCCGCCGGGGCCGCGGTCGCCGGAATCGGCTACGCCTCGCTGATCGAACGAAATGCCTTCGTCTTGCGTGAGGCGACGATGCCGGTTCTGCAGCCGGGTTCGGCGTCCCTGCGGGTGCTACACATCAGCGATCTGCACATGATGCCTGGTCAGAAGCTCAAGCAGCAGTGGCTGCGCGAGCTGGACCGGCTGGAGCCGGACCTGGTGATCAATACCGGAGACAATCTGTCGCACCAGAAGTCGGTACCTGCGGTGGTGCAGGCCCTGGGTGGGTTGCTTTCCCGTCCGGGCCTTTTCGTTTTCGGCAGCAACGACTACTTCGCGCCGGTGGCGAAGAACCCGATGAAGTACTTCAAGTCCGACCATCGGCGGGTGTACGGCGCGCCGCTGCCTTGGAAGGACCTGCGTGCGGCGTTCACCGAACGCGGCTGGCTGGATCTGACCCATATCCGTCGTGACGTCGAAGTGGCCGGCATTCGAATCGCGAGCGCGGGCGTCGACGATCCGCACCTGCAGCGCGACCGCTACGACACGGTAGCGGGCTCGCCCAACCCCCTGGCCGACCTGAGCATCGGCCTCACGCATTCACCGGAGCCGCGGGTGCTGGATCGGTTCGCCGAGGACGGCTACGACCTGGTTATGGCCGGGCATACCCATGGCGGCCAACTGTGCCTGCCCGGGTACGGCGCGCTGGTGACCAACTGCGGTATCGACCGCGCGCGGGTGAAGGGTTCGTCGAAGTGGGGTGCGCATACCCAGCTTCATGTCTCCGCTGGCCTCGGCACCTCGCCGTGGGCACCGTACCGCTTCTGCTGCCGCCCGGAGGCAACCCTGGTGACGCTGGTCGCGGCCCCACCGAAACGGCCGATTGCCGATGCGGGGAAGGGTGTTTCGACCTCGGAGGCAATTGCGCGCTAGGGTCGCTTGCCGAGACTGAAATGTCAGGCAGGGGAACAACTGTGAGTGGATTCGACGACCGGCGCAACGATCCGAAGGTGTTGGAGGGGCCCGCAGCGCTGGATCAGCCGAACGTACCGATCCAGCCGGGAGCATCCGGCCCGAGCTCGCAGTGGCAACCAGCTTTCCGCACGCAGGCGTCATCGGGCACCGGCCATCCAGTACCACCGGACCAGCGGCCGCCTACCGAATCGACCGACCGCGTACACCCCGGCGCGGCATTGCCATGGCAGCCGAATCCCGTTGCGCAGCACCAAGGGCGGGTTGCCGCCCCCACCCAACCCACCCTTGGTTCGCAGCAGGCTTCCGGTCAGTACATCACGGCGCCATCAATCGACCAATTCCTGTCCAGTGTGCACAGAAATCCGAGTGGCGGCCGGGGTAAAACACGGCTGGGCGCCGCAATGGCGGCGGTGGTCGTCGCGGGCGGCGCCATAGTGGCGGTCATCGCCGCCAATGGCAGCTCCGATGACAATCACGCGCAGGATTCCTCGCCGTATCTGGTGAGTGCGCTTACCCCCTCAGCGAACGCACATGCGCTATCGAACAGCGGCGCGGAGCCGACCGCCGCGCAGACCCCGCATGTGGCCGGTTATCAGGTGGTCGTCGCCCCTGGCAGCGGCGCCGCTTACGACGTGCCCGCCGACTGGATCGTGGCACCCAAGGATTCCGTCGACAGTTTCGGTTCACCACCCGACACCATCACCGGCAAGGGCGTCGCGCGCGAAGGCAAATCCTACTGCCCCGGCTCGACGCGCACCATGTCCTTCCTCACCGGCTCCAAAACAACCGATTCAGCAACCGCCGCAACCGAAATCGGCACCCGTACAGCAATACTCGCCTACCACAGCACCACAGCGACGCCGGGCGCCGCGCAACCGCTGAACTCGCTCGACGGCACCCAGCGCGGCATCTTCGCCGAGACCAGGGGAACCATCGCCGCAGCCGTACCGGGGTGCGCGACGGAGTACTCGATCTACACCTACGCGACCCCGGCCGAGGACGGCAGCCTTGTCATGGTCATCGCCGCCGACACTGGCGTGCCCAATGCCGTCGACGTGGCGACCGCCCAGCGAATCTTCACCAGCGTCCGCCCCTACCAAGGCTGATTGACCTGCCGGTTTAACGTCTGGACTCGCGCTGTTGTAAGCTATCTCAGGCTCGGCAACGGGGTGTGGCGCAGCTTGGTAGCGCGCTTCGTTCGGGACGAAGAGGTCGCAGGTTCAAATCCTGTCACCCCGACTCGTTGGTTGAGACGAACGAAATGGCCTTCGGTCTGAGAAATCAGGCCGGAGGCCATTTTGGTATCCAATATCGATGCCGCCCGCATTGTCAGGTGTCGACACGCCGACGCTGGTGGACGGGGGCACCGAGGTGGCCGTTTCGGCGTGCACCTGCGTGGCCAGCCGCTGTATTGGCAGCTCGAGAAGTTCGGAGCCAGGTTCGCCGGTGAAATCCGCACCACCGACGCCTACCGGCTCGCCGCCCTGGACACGGCGCCACCGAAACCCGGACTGGTTCGCCACGGCGACGGCCTCGGTGCGCCCATCGTCGGTGAGCTTCGGCGGCCGGCCTCGGCCGTTTCCGCACGGCGCTGCCCGCACTGATGGCATTGGCGAGTATCGAATTGTCCGATGGTCGTTCGGTTATCAGCCGAACATGCGGCGGCTGGAAAGCCTATCTCGGACAACAGAACTAGCCACCATTCGAACTGCGCCAGGCACTTTCATGGCCGGATCACTCGATGGTCGTCGTGTCGTCGAGCAGGAACGGCATCACGAAGTTGCGCAGCATCGCGCGTTCCTCGTCCTCACCACCACCGGGGAGCGTAAGCAACGACACCACGACCCGAATCATCCACTGCCCCAGCAGCCGTGCCGCGGAATCGGTCAAGGCGGGACGGTAGCCGGCCACGAAACCCGCACCGATCGCGTCAATCACATCCGACGAATTCGACAGTTGGGCAACGATTCCGGAGTTGGCAGGCTCGAACCAGACCGCCAAATGTGGCGTCTTGCGCACCTCCGCCAGTACCGACGCTATCGCGTCGAGTAGTTGGTCGGCACGGCCTGCCTCGCTATTGATCGATCGGTTCAGCCAGACCCGCTCGATCAATTGCCGCGCCTCGCGACCTGCGAACGCTACATACAGCGCCTGTCGATTGTCGAAGTAGCGGTACAGCGTCGCCCTGGAACAACCTGCGGTCTCCGCCACTTCCGCCATTCCGACCGCGCTGGCGCCCTTCTCCACAAACAGCATGCGCACCGCGTCGAGGATGCGCTCGGCCGCCAGCTCCGCGCGGCCTTCGGCCAGCCAGTCACCGTTCATGCCGCGCACCGGAACGGCACCATCGTCGGCCTGCGCACGTACGGACCTGACGCGTACTCGACGGCGTCGATATCCACTTGGTAGGTGGGAAAGCGATCCAACAGCTCCTCCAGTGCGACTCGAGCCTGCATCCGGGCCGCGGCCGCGCCGAGGCAGTGGTGCGGTCCGTTGCCGAAAGTCATTATCCGCTGCGGATTCCGATCGATGTCGAGCACCTCGGCGTCGGGGCCGTAAGCCCGATCATCGCGATTGGCCGAACCGTAGACAAGCAGCACCTTGCGCCCGGCGGGCACGGTGGTGTCGCCGATTTTCACATCCCGTGTCGTGGTCCTCGCCAAACCCTGGACCGGCGAGGTCAGCCGGGCGAGTTCCTCGACCGCGACACCGATCCGGTCTTTGAACGCGACCAGCGCGGCCCGCTGATCGGGTTGCTGTTGTAGCAATTGCACTGCGCCACCCAGTAATCCGGTGGTCGTATCGTTTCCGCCGGCGACCATCGTCCAGGTGTAGGCGAGGATCTGCACGAGGCCGCGCACATCCGTGTCGTCGGCCGCCATACCCGACTGCACCAGCAGTGACACCGTGTCATCGCCCGGGTCGGCGCGGCGGCGTTTGATGAGTTCGCCGAAATAGCCCAGCATTTCGAACGAAGCCTGCTGCGCCTGGGTGTTACTCGCATCGATACTGCCCGCGACGACCGCGTCGGTCCATCCGTCGAAACGCCCGCGATCGCGCTCGGGCACCCCGAGGTAGTGCGCGACGACCATGCTCGGCAGCGGCTTGAACAGCTGCTTGACGATATCGCCGCCGCCTTGCTCGGCCAACTGATCCAACCGTTCGCGAACGAACCGGCGCACTACCGGCTCGACCTCGATGACCTGCCGTGGCGTGAACCCGGCCGCTACCAGCCTGCGGAACTCGGTGTGCACCGGCGGGTCCTGCATGACCATCGGCGGATTGTCGGTGAGGCCGATCTGTTCCAGCTCGCCGTATTCCACCGTGAGTCCGTCGCTCGAGGAGAACGTCTCGGTGTCCCGTACCGCCGCGTACACATCTTCGTGTCGGGTCAGCACCCAGTAGTCGTGCTCCGGACGCGATTCGGGCACCACGTGATGCACCGGATCTTGTTCTCGCAGTGCGGCATACATCCCCCATGGCGACTTCCACGTCGCGCCCGATCGAAGTTCGAAAAATGGCGCGTTACGAGACTCTTGGGGCAACATGTTCTGACGATAAGACAGAATTGCAATTGTGTCTATGTTCGATCCGAACGTCGCAGCTAGGCGGCGAAATCCGGGTCCGAGATTTAGACTTGAAACCATCGGCGAGGTATTGAGCAGCGGCCGTCCGACGGCAGAATAGGCTGACGTTTATGACCCAAGCCACAGCGCCAGGGAGCACGCCACAACCACGGATGACGAATGCCGAGTTCCGCACGGCGACCCTGGCCGACCTCGTCGGTATCGCGGCGATCGAGATCGAGGCATTCGGCGAACACGCCTACCCCTATCACGTGCTACGCACGCTGTTCGATTTACACGGCATGGACTGGCTGGTCGTCGAGGAGGATGGCGATGTGGTGGGGTACGTCCAGGTAGCCGTCACACTGGGGCAACGCGCCTGGCTGGTCGGCTTCGCGCTGACGGCAGGCAGTCGCGGCCGTGGCTATGGTCGCGTGCTGCTGGGCATGGCGCTCGACCGATGCCGGGACGGATCCGCGCGCCGCGTTTTCATCACCGTCCGTCCGACCAACGACACCGCCAACAGGTTGTACGAGGACGCCGGTTTCGTATTGGCCGGCCACTACGACGACTATTACGGCGAGAACGAACCACGCAATCTGCTGGTCTGCGACCTCACCCGCTGACACCGGTATCGTTGTGATCGGCGCACTTTCACGCGCCGCGCACGATCCACGGGGGACACCGCATGCTCGAGCTCGATCCACCGGAGCATTCACCATTCGTGGATTCGATGATCAATCGGATCGAGCGGCACGCGGGCGTGTACGCCAAGGAAGTCGACCACTACTTCCAACCGGCGCGACAGCGCATCGGGACCAGGCCCACCGAGCAGGTCATGCTCGACTCCTTCAATCTCCATGTCGAAACGGTGCTCGTCGAATACAACCCACCCGGGCTTCGACGACGTGGCGACAGCCTAGTGTTCCGCAGGCTCTACACCGCCGATCCGGATTCGCCCGATGACGAGGACGGCGGATTACGGACGCGGATGCTCACCGCGCTGCTCGCCGCCGAGATCGAGCAGCGCGGCCCGCTCCGGCTCAGCAGCACGCAGAGCACGTTGCTGGCCGACACCTATGAGAAGCTCGGCGGCGATCTGATCGGGTCGGGTCTGCCCGAACACGCGGCACTGGCGTATCGGCGGGCCATGCGCTTGCACCGGCAGAACGAGGACGACCAGGCCGAGGATCGATGCGGGCTCGCCCTAGCCCGGGCACGAAGCATGGCATTGCCGCTCGGCCGCCGACGGATCGGCCGGGCAATCTCGAACCTATTGTGCGGCTACGGATATCGGCCATTCCGATTATTCGCCTGGATCGCCGCGCAACTGGTGCTGTTCACTACGGCGATCGTGCTGGTGACCGGCGTCCCGGCGGCCGATATCACCTACATGACCGTGACCAGCTATCTGAACCCGCTCGGCGCGAGCGATATCGCCGACCTGAACAGTGCCGGTCAAGTGTTGTTCGCCATCGAGCCCTGGGCCGGCACCGTGTCGCTGTCGGTGTTCTTCGCACTGCTGGTGCGCCGGTGGTTCCGGATCTAGTCGGCTCACCAATCGGTGGTGGTTATCTTGGCGTGGCGCAAGGTATCCAGCGTCGCCACGTTGATCCGGTCTCGCAACTGCCCAACTTTCGAAGTCCACTGCCTGGTGAAACCCGGATCGTTCTGCAACTCCTTCCACAGGGAGCGCACCGACGCCGGAGTGTGTGCTCCCGGCATCCACAGATGCGCGAGATGCGCGAGCACCGGAGCGAGAATATCCATCTGGTCCTGGCTGGCCGACGGGTACCGATCGGCCTCATCGATCGCGTCGTCGGTACTGGTCAGCAGCCAATCGTGAGCCGCGAGGTCCTCGCAGAAGCGCTGTGCCGCAGGCAGATCGTCGACGCTTCGGACGATCATGCGGACCGAACGGACGGTCTCGTCCTCCAGCCGCATTGCCAGCGCGGGCCCTGCGGTGCCACCGATCTGCGCAGTCCAGCGCAACCGGGTGGTGCGCGCCTGGATCGGCGCATCCTGATCCAACTGCTCGTCCGCGCGAATCCTCGCGAGCAGTCGATCGCTGATCGAACCGAGATCAAGAGTGTCGGCGGTCGCCGGGCCGGCCAGATAGCCCTCGGTCAACTCCTCGCAGACGCGCCCCCGATCGCCGATGGTGCCGATCAGTTCGGTCACCCCGACCCGGCTCAGATAGTGTGACCAGGTCTGCCGCCTGCGCTCGCTCGCCCGGAAAACGCTGGTGTGCACCGAACTTTGCAGTACCCGACCACCGAACACCACGGCACGCGAGGCCACGGTGCCGACGATCTGCTGGGTGCGCTCGCCGCTGGCGTCGAGCAATAGATCGCAGTCGACGCCGATTGCCGTGGTCGGCGAGGCCGCCAGCGTGACCGGGCGCGCCCGCCACAGCACTCGCCTACCCGGTACCAGGGCCAGGAGCTTGTCCACCTCCGCGCGGTTCAAGGCCGCGGAGGCAGGGACAAGACAGGTGCGGACCTCGCCAAGGGCGACCAGCGGTGTCGCCATCTCATGACCCGTCGAAGAGTAGGTGGCCGAGTCGCTCGGTGACCTTGCGCGGCACTGTCACCGGCACACTGTCGGTCGCACCGCATTCGATGATCTGGGTGACCACATCGTCATCGAGATCGATGTGATCGAGAATCAGCCGTACCGAATGTTCAATGCCCAGATAGCGTTTCGGCAACATCGATAGTGTCTTGTACGCCGCGAACGGTGCGGCATCCGGATTGAGCTGGACCACCGCAGGTACTTCCGGCCACCGTCTCGGCCACCGCATGCCCGAGTGCCACTGATACGGCGCCACCACCGCGGCCCCTTCGTAACGAAGCATCCCCAGCCGCAACAACTGCCACACCGAGGCGAGGAACGGGCACGACCATCTGGTGCGGGTCTCGGGACGCCCGTTCACCGTTTCGGTGCGCCGACTCCACAACTGCACGTCGAGAAAGATCGAATGTTCGCGGCGGCCGAATTCCTCGGGCGGCTGATACGGCTGCACCCGCATGGCCTGTGCCGGTTCGTCATCCGAGGAACGCCTGCCATTGCACAGCCAGCCGGATTCGGCGGTGGGCGGGCGACGGCCGTTGGAAGGCGGGGTCGGTTCCGCGACAATCCTGGCAGCGACCATCTCGGCCAGCCGAATCGGTTCGCCAAGCGGCACCCCGTCGGCGAAACTCGGTGTCTCCCAACACCCCGATTCCCGGGCCAAATAGTCGATGATCAGCCCGGAATCCGCCGCGGCGTCGAGCAGGTTGCCGAGCACTTCGGACGGATCGGTGTCGGGCTGGAAATAATCATCGACCAGATAGCAGGTACTGACCCTGGCCTCGGGACCGAACTCGACCCGCGCGGATTCGATGAAGGCCGCGACCAACGGAACCATCCGGCGAAACTCCGCCTTGACCTGGTCGGCCTCATTGATGATGTCGTTGAGATAGAAGTGGCCGACCTCGATCGACAAGTGCGATAAGGGAACGTTCGCGATCTGCGAGTGCTCGGTCTGCTCGCTGTAACCCATCGCGTTCTGCACAGATCAGAACCTTTCCCACGTCGCGGCATCCACTAGCCTGCGGGCCAGTTCCACATATGCGGTGGCGGTGGCCTCGTTGGCGATATGAGCGTTGACATCCGAATCCAGGATTACCTGTTCGCGCCATTGCAGCACCGGCTCGATCGGCGTCTTGCCGAGCACGGTGCTCGCACCGAGTTGGTTCGCCGACGCGAGGCGTTTGAGCGCGGTGTCCTGTTCCAGCAACCAGGTCGCCTGCGCGGGACGTTCGGCAATCCCCTGTTCCCCCGGCGCGGGCACCGCGGTGCGCACATAGCGGATCGATTCGAGCAGAGCCGCCTCGTCGTGGCCGCATTCCTTGCCGGTGTGCAGCAACCCGTGCGGTCCGTGCACCAGGCCGCTCGCCGCGAGAATATGCTGACGCGTCCATCGATGAAAGATGAGCCAGCGCACCGTTCGACGCTGCAACTGCTCCTTCGCGGTCGCCCGCAACGCGATATCCAGCGCACCGGAGCGTCCCGCGCTGAGGTCGACGATCACGACCCGGAATTCCTGTTCCAGAGCCAGCAACAGTTCCGCGCAGCGCCGCACCACATCGTCATCGACAGTGAGGAATTCGGCGCCGCCCTCGTCACCGGGGAACAGCACCAACTTCCCGGATCGAGAGGCGAAGGTGCGCAACGCGATTCGATCGGTCACCGAACGCACGTCAAACCGTGTCGCACTGCCGATCTGGCCGAGCAGGTAGGAGTGCATACCTCCGTAGGGCACGCCGCGCTCTACCGCGCTGATCTCGAATAGCGCACCCGCGGTCGGCGAGCCGAAATCGAAGTCGACATACGCGACGTTCTTGCCGGTCAGGCATAGTCGATAGGCGAGGTTGCAGCTGGTCACCGACCTACCGGTGCCGCCTTTGTCCGAGGTCGAGAACACGATCATGCTCAGTAAATCCTCGTCGCGTCCTGGCGGGCGTAGGCCAGCTCGTCGAGATCCCGCAGCGCATCGGTGGCCAGGCTGAACGCGGTGCCGGGCCGGACATTCAGCATTCGCCGCGCCCGATCCAGGCGCTGCTCGATGCGGTTGAGCGCGGACAGTTTCGGCGACACGTCCTCGTCGCTGACCTCCAGCTTCTCCTGGTTGAGCAGATGCTCGGCCTCATTGAGCAACTCCACCGCACGACTGATCATCGACGGCGGCGACAGCGGCTGTTCACGGAAGGTTCGGTCCGCGGCGACAAGGCACTCCACGACCCGCTCGGTGAGATACCAGGACGGTTCGACCTGCAGCGGCACAGATCGACTCGCCTGCGCGGCGCCGGGGATCGAGGCGCCGAACACCCGCGCCGCGTCGTCCCACAGACCGGCCGCATGACCGCCGTGCAGCGTTCGCCCATCCAGATGGTCCATCGCGGATTCCGCGAGCGCGATCAGCCGGTCGCGAGTAGCGACATCGGTGGACAGGCGAGCCGCTTGCAGCGCGCGCTTGAACAACATCGTCGCGAAGTCCGGGACGATCCACACCAGCGGCGGTCCGTCATCGACGGTCTCGCTGCCGGGCAGCGGTATTCGAATACCGGGAAAATGCAGTGTGCCTGCGGGATCCTCGCTGGTGACCCGGCTGATGATTCGCCCGCGCCTGCCCAACTGGTCGAAAACCGCGACCGCTCTGATCAATTCGTCGGTAGATTGCCGAGTTACCAGGTCCTGGAGCAGCATTGCCGACACCGCGAGGCTGTAGTAGTCGGATTCCTCACCATCGGATGTTCGCCACGGTATGTCCTCCAACGGCCACCGGCCGGTGCCGTATCTGGCCACGATCGACCAGTAGCGCTGGGTCAGATTCCAGCGCAGCCGAAGCGCGTCGGCCAGTTGCTGCTGCTCTTTGGTCAGCAACTCCAGCTCGCGGGCACGTTGCGAAATCAGATCGTTGATGCCGTCGAGGGCGACGATGGTGAAATACAAATCGGGTCGCGAGGCGGCGTATCCGGGCTGGCTACTCGCCTTGGTTTGGATGAAGTCGATCTTCGACGCCTTCGCGTCGACGCCCCAACTCCAACCACATTCGAAAAGCAGCAGGTCATCGGCGAGGTCGATGTCAGTGGTCTGGCCCAGCTTCACATCATTGGCCAGCTCCACTCGGACCGGTTCGAGCGGACGGGCCAGCCCGGCGATCACCTGATCGTCGGGCGCGCCCGTTTGGTTGACCATTCGGAGGATGGCCTGCCCCGCATCGGATTTCGGCTCCGGCGTGTGAACAACGAAGCTACGGACCAGACCGGTCATCGCGCCGGTCAGCCGGTTGCTGATCTGCGGGCGCAGGATGTCGATACGCTCGGAGAGCTGCTTGGCCTCCCTGCGGACCTGCCCGTCGACGAAGCGCTGGAACAAACGTAGAAACCGCAGCGCCGCGATGCACAGGGTGAGCGACATCGAGTACGAATCGACAACCTCGAGTTCGAGCTGCCGCTGTGTCAATGCGCGATCATCGACGGAGCGCAGATAGCCGCCCGCGGCGAAAGTCGGCTCGCCGTCGGCCCCGGTGTAGCGGGCTATGTAATCCTCGAGCACGCCGACGATAACCCCGCCGATCCGCGTCTCCTCACCCAGCGGCGCCAGCGCGGCCTTGATGTCCTCAGCCATATCGTCCGGGCTGTCGAGGGCGAACGCCTCGATCTCGGTGGCCGGATACAGCAGGCACAGCATCTGCTCGGTATCGCTGATCGAGTTCGACCCGTCGCGTCCACCCCAGGACCAGGTCCCGTCGTGGTAGCAGGCGGCCAATACCGCGCGCCAGACATCCAAAAGCTGTTGCCGTGGCTGGATTCTCATCGGCCCCCGCTCTCACCGCGAACACTGCTACTACGAGTGTGCGCCAGCCGCAGCGGTTAGCCAAGGTATTCGGCTTACAACGGATTCGAGATCATGACGACGGAACCGCCACTCGGGCAATCGGTTCCGCAAACGCACGGTGATCGATACCGCTGCCGGACAATGAAAGGGCCGGGCCGGCCAACGTCGTACACCGGCCCGGCCCACACCTGGGACGGGGATTTGTCGGCGTGCACCGATTGGTTACCTTCGGCACCGGCGCATGCCTCGTCCGCCGGTCAGCTTCCGGAAGAGCCATCCGAAGTGCCTGCCCCCAAAAAACGAAAGCCGGCCGGACCTGTCCCCCTCGTGGACCGGCCCGGCCGGCCTTTCAACCCCCGGACACGACCTGCCAACCCCTCGAAGACAGGTCGCGCCCGGTTCCCACCCCCGGTGGTGGCCTACTCCCCCGTCGCCGCCTACTGGCAGTACTCGAAGGTGCCCAGGACGGTGCGGCCGTCCTTGATCAGATATCCCGACGGGGAGAGGTCGGTCCTGGCGACCGCGTTCTCCCCATCCGGCGCCAGCCACTCGACCTGCTGAACCACCCGGTAGCGGTTCGGGTCGTTGCGCAGCACCTTCATGTCGGTGCTGTCCATCTCGGCGGGCTGAGTGTCGGTGGCCTTGCCCTTTTCCCACTCGCCCGCACCCGCCAGCGTGCCCTGCGCGGCATCGTAGATAACGGTGCGGTAGCGAACCAACTGGTGTTCGCCGGGCTGGTAGCCGGCCTGCGCGTAGACGACGGGAGCGGCGATCTCGATTTCGATCCGGTCGTTCTTATGGGTGCAGGTGGCCTGGCCGGTGAGCGCGGTGCCGGGGGTACCGGTGGCCTCCGCCGCGGCGGCGCCCGCCCCGAACATGACGGCGGCGGTGGTGGTGGTCAGTGCGAGGGCGGTGGTCAGTTTGCCGATCATCGTCAGTGCGTCCTCATCAAGTCCGGGAAGTTTGTTTCCGGTGTGATCCGGTGTTGATACAAACAATGCGGCCGGGGTCTTGCCACGCCCTTAAGAAGATCTTGTAGGGTTAAAGGTGCAGGTAGAGGCTATGTGAGCAGCCGGAACGAGTCGAGTTGCCACCGCACTGCCGCGATTGGCGGGATGATGGTCGTCAAGGGCGCCAAGGAGATTGGAGCAGCAAATGGACACCGTAGTGGTCTGGGTGCTGGCTTGCCTGCTGTATTGGTGGGGCCTGCTCTGATGCGGCCCCGGCGCAGCCGGTAAAAATACCGAACCCCACTCCACGCCTGACCGAAATGGCCAGGGGCGGAGCGGGGTTTCGTCCGATAGTGGTGGATCAGTGGCCGCGATCGCCGCCGACCGGTTCGGCAACTGAATTTGATCCTCAATGGGCTCGATCCCACACTGCGCGAACGTGATTGAGCGCGCGAATCAGCGCAGCGCCTCGGTGACGAGCTTTGCGGTATCGGCGAAAACGCCATCATCGGCGGTCGCGTCCTGGGTGCCTTTACGGGTGAGTACCGCGACGACGATAGGGGCACCGCCGCCGTCGGGCCAGATGACGGCCACGTCGTTCGCACAGCCATAATCACCGGTACCGGTCTTGTCGCCGACGCCCCAGCCCGCGGGGATGCCGGCGCGAATGCGCTTGGCGCCGGTGGTATTCGCCTTCAGCCAGGTGATCAAACGATCACGCTCCGGCGCGCCGAGCGCGTCGCCGAGGACGAGCGCGCGGTAGTCGGTGGCAAGCGCGGCAGGAGTGGTGGTGTCCTGCGGGTCGCCGGGGACAGCGGTATTGAGCTCGGGTTCCCAGCGATCGAGCTGGCTTACCTGATCGCCCAGGGTGCGCAGAAACTCCGTCAGCGCGGCGGGACCGCCGAGTTCGCGCAGCAGCAGATTGCCCGCGGTGTTATCGCTGCGGGTAATCGCCGCCTCGGCCAGCTCGGCTACCGACATCCCGGAGGCCACCTTGGTGCTGGTCACCGGCGAGTTGGCCACCAGGTCGGCGTCGGCGAATTGGATGACCCGGTCGAAGTATCCGGTATCGAGCGGGTGCGCCTTCAACAATGCCGCGGCCGCAAGCGTTTTAAAGGTGGACAGCAGCGGGAAGCGTTGATTGCTGCTGTTCGACACGGTCTTACCGGTACCGGTATCGACCGCGAACACGCCGATCTGGGCCTCGTATCGCATTTCCAGATCGGAGATCCTGGCCGCCGTTCGCACCGGAGCTTGCGCTGTCGCGTTCGGAAGATCCTGCGCCGCTTTCGAATCGGTGCCGCAGGCGGCGAGCAGTGGGAGTGCCAGCGCGGCGGTCAGCGCTACCCGATAGTTACGTGTCAGCCGGAACATACCCTCACTGTGTCAGGCATTCCGGCCGTCGGCCAACCGGGGCGGTGATCGGAGATGCCCTGCGCGAGACACACTTACGCAGGCGCACTCCCCGGGTGTGCGCCTGCGCAGATGTCGGACTACCTCTCACCGGCCCGTGACCGGGCCACGATACTCAGCCGTTGCCGTTGAGACCGGCGCGCACGCCTTCCTCGACTCGTTTGCCGAGATCGGGATCGACATTGCTCCAGTACTCGAAGACCCGGCTGAGCACGGGCTCCCGCACTCCACCGAGCACATGACCGATGATGTTGTCGGCCAAGCGCGCCCGCTGTTCATCGTTGAACACCTCGCGCACCAGGGTGCCCGGCTGAGTGAAGTCACCGTCCTCGGCATGTTCGATGTAACCCGCCCGCACAACGGTCGGATCGAATTCCCAGATACCGTCGTCACCGGCTCGCGAAGGATCCGCATGCGGTCCGCCGAACGAATTCGGTGCGTATACCGGAACATCCGCCAGGTTGTAGTCGTAGCGCATCGCGCCCTCCTTGGAGTAGGAGTTCACCTCCGCGGCCCTGGCCCGGTTCGGCGGCAGCTGCGCATAGTTGGTGCCGATCCGGTAGCGGTGCGCGTCCGCGTAGGCGAACACCCGGCCCAGCAGCATCTTGTCCGGCGAGAAACCAATGCCGGGAACGACATTCGATGGCTCGAAGGCGGCCTGCTCGATATCGACGAAGTAGTTGCCGGGGTTGCGGTTGAGAGTCCACTTGCCGACCTCGATCAGCGGGTAATCCTGGTGGGACCACACCTTGGTCAGGTCGAAGGGGTTGAAACGGTAGCCTTCGGCCTCGGCCACCGGCATGACCTGCACATGCAGCGTCCAGCTCGGGAATTCACCGCGCTCGATCGCTTCGTACAGGTCACGGCGGTGGTAATCGCCGTCGGCGCCCGCCAGCCGATCCGCCTCGGCCTGGGTCAGGTATTCGTTACCCTGGTCGGTCTTGAAGTGGTATTTCACCCAGAAGCGCTCACCCTCGGCGTTGATCCACTGGTAGGTGTGTGAGCCGTAGCCGTTCATGTGGCGATAGGACTTCGGGATGCCTCGGTCACCCATCAGCCAGGTCACCTGATGCGCGGTCTCCGGGCGCAGGGTCCAGAAATCCCACTGCATGTTGTTGTCGCGAAGGCCGCTACCGGGCAGGCGCTTCTGCGAGCGAATGAAATCGGGGAACTTGATCGGATCCTTGATGAAGAAGATCGGCGTGTTATTGCCGACGAGATCGTAGTTGCCGTCCTCGGTGTAGAACTTCACGGCGAAACCCCTTGGGTCACGCCAGGTATCGGGGCTGCCCTGCTCACCGGCCACCGTCGAGAAACGCACCAGCGACTCAGTCCGTACGCCCGGCTGGAACAACTTCGCCTTGGTGTAGCGACTCACGTCGTTGGTGACAACCAGCTCACCGTAGGCGCCCGCACCCTTGGCGTGCACGATCCGCTCCGGGACCCGCTCGCGGTTGAACTGGGCGAGCTTCTCGATGAGGTAGTGATCGTGGAGCAGGATCGGGCCCTGGGTACCGGCGGTGAGCGACTCGTTGTCGCTACCCACGGGGATACCGGTATTGGTGGTTGTCGGCTTGGTCATATCGAAGCCTCCTCGGCTGATGAACAACGTCCCGGTGCTGGACCGACCCGGGTTGTCAGAGTGGGCGCCGTCCTTCCAAACGACACGTCGGGCATAGACCCCAGAAGACGACCTCCGCCTCATCGACAGCGAAACCGTGGTCGTTCCTGGGTTCCAGGCAGGGGGCGCCACCCACGACACAGTCCACGTCCACAACCGTGTCGCAGTTTCTGCACACCAGATGGTGATGGTTGTCACCGATGCGGGTTTCATACAGCGCGGCCGAACCGGCAGGTTCGATGCGGCGCAGGATTCCGGCGTTCACGCAGGCCCGAAGCACGTCGTAGACCGCCTGCGTGGACACCGAACCCAGCGCTTCGCGCACGGTGGCGGCCAGCCGATCGGCATCCGAATGTGGCATGGCCGCAACCGCGTTCAGCACCGCGACCCGCGGGGCTGTCACCCGCAGGCCGACCGCACGCAACTGCTCTCGCGGATCGATGACGTTGGTATGCACGAGTCCCAGTTTGCCGGTTTTCTGGAATTAGTCAAGAAGAGAAGTCCGGCTCCTACTTGAACTTCTTGTGCCGCATGTACTTGGCCAGGTCGTCATAGGTGCCATCGTTGTTGGCGAATTCGACTACGTTGCGGGCGGATTCGAACCATGCGCCCGCGCTCGGCTTGACCTGGGCGAGCGCGACTTCCAGATCCTTCATTGTGACCGGGCGCACCTGACCGGTCCGAATCGATTCCGCCATCGCCAACTGGGTGGCCGATGTGCAGATATGCGCCAGGTCGGCGCCCGAGAAACCATCGGTGCGTTTGACGATCGCGCCGAGATCGATGCCCGCCACCGGACGGTCACGCAGATGGTGATGCAGAATCGCCTTGCGGGCCACCGAATCCGGGAGCGTCACCAGGATCATTCGATCGAATCGACCGGGGCGGCGCAGCGCGACGTCGATATCCCACGGATGGTTTGTCGCACCGAGGATGAAGACGTCCTCGTTGCTACTGGTGGCCGAATCCATTTCGGTGAGTAGTTGATTCACCACCGTGCGCATGGTGGCCGAACCCGACATCTGGCTGCGCTTGTGGCCAAGCGCGTCGACCTCGTCGAGGAACAGCACGCAGGGCGCGTTGCGACGGGCGAGCTCGAATATCCCGTGCAGGTTGCGCTCGCTGGCTCCGGTGTAGATATCCAAGATGTCGGCGATCTCGATCGGATAGAAGTTCGCGCCCAGTTCCCCGGCGACCGCCGCCGCGATGAATGTCTTGCCGCAGCCGGGTGGGCCGTAGAGCAGCAGCCCGCCCCGAGCGGAAGTACCGAACGTCTTGGCCAGTGCGGGATTACGCATCGGGCCGAGCAGCGTCAGGTCGAGCTGGCGCTTGACATCCTCCATGCCGCCGACGTCGGCGAGGGACACCTTCGGCTTCTCGAACAGACCCGTATCACCCTCGACCACGAATTCCGCAGGGCCCGCATCGACGAACGCGGGGGCGATGATGTCGGCGACCTGATCTTCGGCAGCCGACCAGTCATAGGTCGAGGCAGGTCGCTCCGACGGCGATTGCGGCTGCTCCTCGATGGGCGCCTTCCCCGACACTTGCGCAACCGCCTCGAGATCGGTGCCGACTGCGCCACCGGCGGCCAGCGCGGCCGTACATCGCTGCAACAGTTCGATCGCCGCGCTGTGTCGCGGATCCTGCGCCAGCGCCGTCGCGCACTGTGCCAGCGCCTCCGCGTAGCGGCCGCGGTCGGCGAGCAATTCGATCACCCGCACCCGCAGTGCCAGCACCTCCGGGCTGCGGTCGAGTGCCGCGAGCATCTCGATCAATACCGGATCGTCGGTCATGCCGCTCCCCCTTCACTATCCAGCCGCCGATTCTAAGTCCTCCGCGTGCGCTCGGTTCGGGATCCCACGTTCTCGCGCCCGTAGATCGAGATGCGCGTCCGGGTAGTCCGCGTCACATCTGCGCCACGGAATAGTTCCGGGTGGATACTCGTTGGATCCCGCTGTCGGCGTCCGGACAGCCCCGGGCCTCACCCCATTTGTCGCTGCGAGCGACCACCCGCCGAGAGGCGCTTGTGGGACGTCGGCACCGAGTCGTGACGCCGGCATGGCGTCCGGCGACTCAGCGCCGCCAGGTTCCCCCAATCTGGCGGCGTTTTGTCGCTTCGGTCCCGGAGACGGCGGGGCCGATGCACGGCGGCGACCGGTATGCCCCAGGATGCGGGGGGTGACCGGACACGACGACGCACTGCGCCGACGTCTCGGGCTGATGGATTCGGTAGTCATCGGCCTCGGGTCGATGGTCGGTGCCGGCATCTTCGCCGCGCTGACACCCGCCGCCGCGGCAGCCGGAGGCCTGCTGCCGCTCGCCTTGGTGATAGCGGCCGTGCTCGCGTACTGCAATGCGACATCCTCGGCCCGGCTGGCGGCGATCTACCCGGTTTCGGGTGGCACGTATGTCTATGGACGCGAACGGCTCGGAGCATTCTGGGGATATCTCGCCGGGTGGGGATTCGTTGCCGGAAAGACCGCGTCCTGCGCGGCGATGGCGTTGACGGTCGGCGACTATGCGTGGCCGGAACAATCGCGTGCTGTCGCGGTCGGCGTTGTCGTCGCCATTACCGCGATCAACTATGCGGGGGTTCAGAAATCGGCGCTGGCGTCGCGCGTCATCGTGGCGGCGGTGCTCGCCGTGCTGACGATGGTTGTCGTCGTCGGGCTGTTCGGATCACATTCGGCGGCAACGGTTCTTTCGCAGCACATCGGCGTGCACGGTGTACTCCAAGCGGCGGGGCTGCTGTTCTTCGCTTTCGCCGGTTACGCCCGCGTCGCCACGCTCGGTGAGGAGGTGCGCGATCCGCGACGCACGATTCCCCGGGCCATCATGGTCGCACTCGGGTTGGCCCTGCTGATCTACGCGCTGGTGGCGATCACCGGGCTGCGGGTTCTCGGTGCCGACGGACTGGCAACCGTGACGGACCCGCTGGCTCGGGTCGTATCCGCCGCGGGAGCACCGGGATTGGCGCCGATCGTCCGAATCGGGGCCACGCTTGCCGCCGCCGGATCATTGCTCGCATTGATTCTCGGCGTCTCCCGCACCGTGTTCGCCATGGCACGCGACCGGTACCTACCGCATGCGCTGACGGCAGTCCACCCACGGTTCGGGGTTCCGCATCGAGCGGAGCTGGCAGTCGGGATCGTTATCGCGGTGGTTGCGGCTTGCTTTGATCTGCGTGCGGCCATCGGGTTTTCGTCGTTCACGGTGCTGGTCTACTACCTCATCGCCAATGTCTCGGCGGCGACACTGACCGCGACACAGGATCGCCCGGCCCGCGCGGTGGCGATCGCGGGCGCGGCCGGATGCGTGATCGTCGCTTTCGCACTGCCGATTTCGGCGGTATTCACCGGAATCGGAGTGCTGGCTCTCGGCGCGGGCTGGTACGCGGTCCGCGCACGATTTGTCCGGTGATATCGGGTTTTCTCATTTTGGGCCGCGCGTCCCGGGCCTGTTGGCCGATCTGGCGGGGGTCAGCGCGATAGCCTTTGCCGCATGGGGCGTTTCTGTGGATTCCTGGCCGGAATCGCGGCGGTATCGCTGGTGGCAGGGAGCGTGTTCGCCGGGAGTGCGCAGGCGACCGAACCCGGACAGGTCGAATGCGAGGTGTCCTCCGGACGCGAGCCGCAGCGGGCGACACCCGAGCAGGTGGGACTGGATTCGCAGCACCTCGCGGACGCATTGGAGTTCGCTTCCGGACGCAATCGGCGCAATGTGCAAGTTTTCCGGCACAATTGCCTGATCGGCGAGGGCCCGACGAATGATCAAACCGGGAATGTCGCGTGGAATATCTGGAGCGCGACCAAGAGCGTGGTCTCCATTCTGGCCGGAATGGCCTGGGACCGAGGTCAACTGGATATCGATGCGCCGATCGATCGGTACCTGCCACCGGGACTCGGCGACGAGGCCCATCGGTCGATCACGGTCGGGGATCTGCTCACGGAGACCTCGGGCATGAAGGTCGGGGTGCTCACCGAGGGTGTCACCGGGGTGATCCCGATCGATCCGAACAGCGCGGTACAGGCGCTCGGGGTGCCGCTGGACAACCCGCCTGGCACGGTATTCAGCTACAGCCAGCGCAATGTCGACCTGCTGTCCTACGTCATCGAACTCGCGATCGGTGAACCGCTGCAGGATTTCGCGCAGCGCGAGTTGTTCGCTCCGCTCGGCATCGACCGCGGTGACTATTACTGGGCGCGTGACCGCGCCGGACACACCTACGGCTACGCGCATCTAATGATTCCGCCCAATGATTTCGCGAAGCTCGGCCTGCTGGTGAGCAATGAAGGACATTGGAACAAACAGCAAATCGTATCGTCGGCCTACTTACAGAAGGCACGTCAGCCGTCACCCGCGAATAAATGCTACGGGTACCTCTTCTGGCTCGGACCCGGATGTGCGGAGACCGCCGCGTTCCTGCCGCCAGATGTTTATTCGATGTCCGGGATGGGTCTACAGAACGTCTTCGTCATCCCCAGCCTGGATTTGACGGTGGTCTGGACCGGCGCGTTCGGAAACGTCAGCAGCCACGGCCCTTCCGGAGTTGTGCAGAACACCTCGGAATTGCCGCACGAATTCTTCCGCAGACTGTTCGCGGCATTCGACGACACCCCGGTTCCCGACCCCGGACCCTATATCGAGCCGCCGCTGACGCTTGATCCGAGCCGATTCGTGGACACCAACATCCTGCTCGCGGTTTTCGGAATCGGCCCTGCCGCCTATCCAGGATGCAATGTCTTCTCCTGCCTGAATTACCCATTGGCACCGCCGTTCGCGGACACCGCACCGGGTTGCGTCATCCTGGCCTGCCTCGGCCCCGACCCGCGAACCCCGGGAATTCACTGAATCCTGCCCGGAATGCCTGGTCAAAACAGGCGGGTGACCCAGCCGTGGTGGATGTCGGTGCGGAGGGCGGCGGTGTGGCGTTTGCGCAGAGTTTGGGAGATCGGGCCGGGGCGGCCGTCGGCGATCAGGCGGCCGTCGACCTCGGTGACCGGAGACGTTCCGGATGAGGTGCCGGTGACGAAGACCTCGTCGGCGATATAGAGCTCGGTAAGGTCGATGGTGCGCTCGACGACCGGAATGCCGTCTTCCGCCGCGAGGGTGAGGATGGTGCGGCGGTTGATGCCGTCGAGGATGTCGCAAGACACATCCGGGGTGATCAGGGTGCCGTTGCGCACGAGAAAGATGTTGGCGGCGCTGAGTTCGCAGACGTGGCCGTTGCCGTCGAGGAAGACGCAGTCGTCGTAGCCGCTGTCGATGGCATCCTGCTTGGCGAGCACCGAATTGACGTATGCGCCATTTACTTTCGCGCGGGATGGAATCGCGTTATCCGGAATGCGCCGCCAGGGACTGGATTTCAGTCGCATACCGTCCTGCGGCACGATCGGCATCGCGTCATAGACGAAGATGCTGACCTTGATCGCGCACCCCCGAACTCGGGTGCCCGGGATCGATTCGACGACATGAACCGTCGCCCGGACGAATACATCCTCGGTCGGCGCATTGGCCGCGATCAGGTCGATGACCGCCGGTCGGAATCTGGCGAAGTCCCATTCGGCGGCGAACCGGTCGATGCCGATGATCTTGCAGGATTCCTCGAGTCGACGGAAGTGATCGTCCAGTCGAAATGCGGTGCGCGCCGAACCATCCACATGCACCGGGAACACCGTGTACACGCTGAGGCCGTACAGCACCGCCGACGATCCGACACCGACCGACGCCTCCCCCGCGTCAACGATCCGGTCCCCGAAGTACACCTGTGGATAAGGATTCGCCATCGGCGCAGGCTAGCAGCCGGAATCCGGGCGGGGCGAGGAGTTTTTCGGACTGCTACGCACACAGGAACATCCCGAGGCGCGAACAGCGGGTTGAATGGCGAACGGGCCGTTCGAATCTGACGATCCAGAACGGCCCGTTCGGCTGGTGTCAGCGCTGAGCCAAGAGGACTTCCGCGATTTGGATGGTGTTGAGGGCGGCACCTTTTCGGAGGTTGTCACCGGAGATGAACAGGGCAAGGCCGCGGCCATCGGGGACGCCCGGGTCCTGGCGGATGCGGCCGACGAGCGAGTCGTCCTTGCCTGCGGCCGCGAGGGGCGTAGGAACGTCGGTGAGTTGCACGCCGGGTGCTTTGGCGAGGATTTCCTGTGCGCGTTCAACCGAAATCGGTTCGGCGAATTCGGCATTGATCGACAGCGAGTGGCCGGTGAAGACCGGGACTCGCACGCAGGTGCCGCTGACGAGCAGATCAGGCAGACCGAGAATCTTGCGGCTCTCGTTGCGCAGCTTCTGATCCTCGTCGGTCTCACCGGAACCGTCGTCGACCAGCCCACCGGCCAGCGGGATCACGTCGAAAGCGATCGGCGCGACGTACTTGTTCGGCGCGGGAAATTCCACCGAACTGCCGTCGTGCACCAGCTTTTCGGCGTCGTCGACCACGGCTCGTACCTGTGAGGCGAGTTCCTCGACACCGGCGAGCCCACTGCCGGACACCGCTTGGTAGCTGGAGACGATCAGCCGTTGCAGACCGGCGACATCATGCAGCGCCTTGAGCACCGGCATGGCCGCCATGGTCGTGCAGTTCGGATTGGCGATGATGCCCTTGACCAGGTTGCGGGTCTGCTCAGGATTCACCTCGCTGACGACCAGCGGAACCTCGGGATCCTTGCGCCAAGCCGACGAATTATCGATCACCGTGACACCCGCCGCCGCGAAGCGCGGCGCCTGCACACGCGACATGGTCGCCCCCGCGGAGAACAAGGCGATATCCAGCCCGGACGGATCGGCGGTCTCGGTGTCCTCGACCACGATCTCGCGGCCACGCCATGGCAGCGTCTTGCCCGCCGAACGCGACGAGGCGAAGAACCGGATCTCCTCGGCCGGAAAGTCGCGCTCCTCCAGCAGTTTTCGCATGACGGTTCCGACCTGACCGGTCGCGCCGACAACGCCTACTCGTACACCCACGTCAGTACCCTTCCGACATGATCAGGAGCGCTACATGGTCACGCTGCGCTACCGCCTCCACGCTTGACCTGATCATGTCAGCGCCCCGTTCCCGCGTGGACCACGGCGACCTCGTCGCCACCCAGATCGAAGGCCCGGTGCAGCACCTGCACGGCCTCGTCCAGTTCGGAATCCCGGACCAGCACCGAAATCCGGATCTCGGAAGTGGAGATCAGGTCGATGTTCACACCCGCGTCCGCGAGCGCTTCACAGAAGGTGGCGGTGACGCCGGGATGACTCTTCATGCCCGCGCCCACCAACGAAACCTTGCCGATGTGGTCGTCGTAAAGGACCTGGGCGAAACCGATTTCGCGCTGACGCTTGGTCAGCATCTCCACCGCGCGCGCACCGTCGGTCTTGGGCAGTGTGAAGGTGATGTCGGTCTTGCCGGTTTCGATTTTGGAGATGTTCTGCAGCACCATGTCGATGTTGATCTCGGCATCGGCGATGGCGCGGAACACCTTCGCGGCGTAGCCGGGTTCGTCCGGTAGTCCGACCACGGTCACCTTGGCCTCGCTGCGGTCGTGCGCGACGCCCGTGAGGATTGCTTTCTCCAAGGGGATGTCCTCCATCGATCCGTAAACGTAGGTGCCGTGCCTGTCGGTGTAGGACGAGCGCACATGCACGGGCACGTTGTAGCGACGCGCGTATTCCACGCAGCGCAGCATGAGTACTTTCGCGCCGCAGGCCGCGAGCTCCAGCATCTCCTCATAGGAGACCTGCTCGAGCTGTTGCGCGTCCGGCACGATCCGCGGGTCGGCGGTGAACACGCCGTCGACGTCGGTATAGATCTCGCAGACGTCGGCCTCCAGCGCCGCGGCCAATGCGACCGCCGTGGTGTCGGAGCCGCCACGGCCGAGCGTGGTGACGTCCTTACTGTCCTGGCTGACGCCCTGGAATCCGGCGACCAGCACGACGAGTCCCTCATCGAGCGCACTGCGTAGTCGACTCGGGGTGACGTCGATGATTTTCGCGTTGCCATGCGCACCGGTGGTGATCACGCCGGCCTGGGAACCGGTGAACGAGCGGGCCTCGGCACCGAGTGAATGAATGGCCATGGCGACCAGCGCGTTGGAGATGCGCTCACCTGAGGTGAGGAGCATGTCCATTTCGCGTGCGGGCGGCGCGGGCGACACCTGCTGGGCCAGTTCCAATAGTTCGTCGGTGGTGTCGCCCATTGCCGAGCAGACGACCACCACGTCGTGGCCCTGCTTCTTCGTCTCCACGATCCGTTCAGCGACGCGCCGGATGCGCTCGGCGGTAGCCACCGAGGATCCTCCGTACTTCTGAACAACGAGAGCCACGGCAGGGTCCTCCAAGATCGACAATCAGCTGCTGACAGCCACCAAGGGTACCGACCCGCGTCCAGCGGATTTGCCCCCACCTCCTGGCGGGCACGGCCGGAAGTCGTCCCTTCGCAGGCCACGCCGCGCTCAGCGAAGGCAAGTGGAGCGCTCAGTTCGCCTGCCCTGATGGGGCCGGAGACATCGGTGCGGGTCACACGCAGCTACGCGAAGGCGAATCCGCCTGAGAGTCGACGCACCCACCCGAGCATCCACTCACGCACGGGCGAACCAGCTGACCTGTGTACCGTTCGCGCTGACCTGAGCGCGCCGCGTCGGCGTGAACAGCGTCGGACGAAACTCGCCCGCGAAGGCGGGGATGCCGGCACCGGAGACAACCGGGTAACTCTTGATGACGAGCTCGTCGATCTCGTCGAGCACGGCTGCGGCGAACTTTCCGCCGCCCGCCAGCCAGATATCCAAGCCGTCTTCCTGCTTCAATGCGCGCACCAGGCCGATCGGATCGCGCTCGATCAACTCGACGGACGGATCGTCGATGCGGCCGAGCGTGCTGGACACCACGTACTGCCTCATGTGGGCATAAGGGCTGGTGGTGCCGATGGCGAGGGCCGGGTCATAGGTGCCGCGACCCATCACCAGCGTGTCGAACTTCCGATTCGGTTCATCGGCCGCCAACCCGAGATGCGGGCGCGCATGGGTGGGCAGGGTCTCCGGATACTCGGTCCGAATCCAGTCCAGCATGTGTTCCGGCAGTGGATAGTGGTCGATCTCGCCGCCGGGGCCCGCGATGTAGCCGTCGAGCGACATGCCGACGAAGTAGACGAGTTTTCGCATGTTAGTCCCACTTTCGAGTGTCGTGAACGCGTCGTCAGGACCTGGTGAACCAGCTGACCTGCGCACCGTTGCCGAATTCCTTGCGTTGCGTCGGAGTGAACAGCGTCGGGCGGAATTCGCCCGCAAAGGCCGGAATGCCGCAACCGGCGACGACCGGGTAGCTCTTGATGATCAGCTCATCGATCTCGCCGAGCAGTTGCCCGGCGACGATCCCGCCGCCGCAGAGCCAAATATCGCCGCCCGCTTCGGCTTTCAGCCGCCGCACCAGGCCGAGGGGATCGGACTCGACCAGTTCCACCTGCGGATCGTCGATCCGGCCGAGGGTGCTCGACACGACATATTGCTTCATGTGCGCGTACGGGCTGGTCACGCCAGCGGACACGCCGGGTTCGTAGCTGCCCCGGCCCATCAGCACGGTGTCGAAGCGCTTATTGGGTTCCTCCAGCGGCATGCCGATCAGTGGCCGCACATGGACGGGGACGAACTCCGGATACTTCCCGTTGAGCCACTCCCCCATCGCGGAGTCCAACGGGTAGAAGTCGAACTCGCCCGCCGGGCCGGCGATGTAGCCGTCGAGGGAAACGGCCACGTAGTAGACAAGCTTTCGCATTTCAATACCGCCCGATCCGTTGTACTCTGTCTGTAGTGATTTGAAGGTAGTACTACGGATGGAGTGGTGTCAAGTGCGGACTAACCCGGAACGGCGGCAGGCGTTGCTCGACGCGGCGCTCGAGGTACTGGCCAAGGAGGGCGCGCGTGGGCTGACCTTCCGCGCGGTCGACAAGGAGGCTGCCGTCCCCGCAGGCACGACGTCGAACTACTTCGCCAATCGGGAGGGGCTGCTGACGCAGTCGGGCGCCCGGTTCTACGAGCGGCTACAGCCGAGCGAGGCGACCATGACCCAGCTCGCCGAGGGACCCAAGACACGCGCGAACATCATCGAGCTGATGAAGGAGACGGTGGCGCGCGTCGAGTCGTTCCGCACCGGTTACCTCGCACTGCTCGAGCTGCGGCTGGAGGCGACGCGGCGGACGGAGCTACGGGCCGTGCTGACCGAACGGGTACGCGCCGATATCGATCTCAATGTGCGCAACCACCTGAATGCCGGCCTGCCGGGAGACGAGCAGTCGGTACTGCTGCTCTACCTCACGCTGAACTGGCTGATCGTGGACCGGCTCACCCTGCCCGAGGTCTTCAGCGAGGAGCAGAGCCAGGAACTGATCGCGATCGCGGTCGAACGACTGACCGGCGCGTCGCGTTAATAACCAACGGATTGCGCAGGGCTCGGGGCGACTATCCCCACTACTTGCGGCGCCGAGTCAGGGCCCAGGCAATAATCGCGGTAATCAGCACCCGGCCGACCGTCGCGACAACTCGGTTGACGTCGACGGCGGGATGCCAAGCGAGCTTGCCGTCCTGCAACACGAACGCGCCGACCGGCGAAGCCCCGATGCCGAAACCGGCACCCTCACCGCTGCCCTCGCCTTCGGCACCCCCACCACCTCCGCCGCCTCCACCACCGACGGAGGCCGCGGGAATCACTGTGATGCCGCCGGATTCGTGTGGTTCGCCGAACACTCGTCGCACGCTGATCGCGTCGTATGCGCGTCCCAAAAGTTCTGCGTACTGCACGGCGCACCCTCCTTCGTCGGCGGGCGGCCACACGCCGCCCATTCGATCCTAAGGCGGCATAACCGGCGATTTGGTCGTTCGCGTTCGAAACTCCTTCACCCATTTCAGGATCGATCGTTGCGGCGAATATGCCCGGCGCGGACCAGCTGCGACCCACGTCCCGTCCAGTTGACGATCGGATGTGCGCTGGGCACAATCGGCCGATGTTGTTGGGCGGGGACGGAGGTATGAATGCGTACGAAGACCGATATCCGTTTCGTTGTCGACGCCGACCCCGATCAGGTGATGGACGCGCTGGCGGCAGTCGAATCACTCCCCGAATGGTCGACGTCCTACCGCGACGCACGGGTCGCGACGCGGGATGACGAGGGCCGACCTCAGCGGGTTTTCGTGAAGGCCGATCTGATGGGCGGATCGGATCTACAGGTCCTGGAATACGACTGGACCCACAGCCGATCCGAGTGGGAGGTCACCGACAGCACTCGCGGTGTCAAGGGCGGCGGCTGGTTCGAGATTGCCGACGGCGAGGACGGCACGCACGTCTGGTACCACGTGGAGCTGTATCTGCCGATCCCGCTGCCCGGCCTGCTGGTCCGCCGGACGCTGCGCCGTTCGAACGAAGAGGTGGTGGCGAACTTCATCGAATTCGCCGAGCGATTTCCGGAGACCGAATCCTATGAGTCCGTATAACGACAGCTTCTGAGCGGCCGTTGACGCCGTCGGCGAAATCGGCCGACGCGCAGCGAGTACAGCGCACCCTGGTCACGGTGAGGTGCGACGATATGCGTCATGATCGGTTCCAGGCGGGTTCGACTCCAACATGTATCCGAGGGCGGGTCGGTAACTCAGCTCGAACTGTTTTTCGACCTCGTCCTGGTTTTCGCGTTCACCATGGTCACCGACCTGGCGGCGGAGGAAACAACCGCGAAGAACCTGCTGCGCGCCACCCTGGTGCTCGCGGTGATGTGGTGGATCTGGATCGCCTACTCATGGCTGAGCAATGTGGTGCGCGCCGACGAGGGCATCATGCGAGTGGCCATGTTCGCCGCGATGGGCGGAGTATTCCTCGCGGCGCTCACCATTCCCGAGGCATTCCACGACCTGCCGGGCGGCTGGTTCGGGCCGCTGGTTTTCGCCATCGCGTATCTGCTGGTGCGGTTGGTGCATCTCGGAGTGTTCTGGCTGGCCAGCACCGAGGATTCGCAATTGCGTGGGCAGGTGGCGCGGTGGTCGGTCGGCTCGATCACCATCGGCACCACCCTGCTGGTGATCGCCGCGATGACTACCGGACTGGTGCAGACCACACTGTGGATTGCCGCAGTCGCCGGCGACATGCTGTGGACGGCGCTGGCGGGTGAGGACTGGCGGGTGAATTCGGCCAGCCATTTCTCCGAGCGCTACGGGCTGATCATTATCGTGGCGCTTGGTGAGTCGATCGTGTCGATCGGCATCGGCGTGGCCGGGTTGCCGATCTCGTGGCCGATCACGGTCGGCGCGCTGCTCGGGCTCGCGGTCTCGGGACTGCTGTGGTGGGCGTATTTCGATGTCGCCGCGCTATCGGTGGAGCGCGAACTCGCGCATGCCACCGGCCAGCGCCAGATCAAGATCGCGCGAGCCTCCTACACTTACTGGCATTTCCCGATGATCGTCGGGATCATCGGGCTCTCGCTCGGGTTGAAGAAGGTCCTGTACTACGTCGGCGACGAATCGCACCACACACTGACCGACGCGCTGTACGGGATTCCGCTTTACACGCTGTACGGCGGCGTCGTGTTGTATGTGGTCGCGCTGGTCGGGTTCAAGTACTACGCGACCCGGCAGTACTCGATGGTCCGGGTGGTCGCGGCCGTCGTGCTACTGGCGCTCATCCCACTCGCCGCCGCGCTGCCCGCATTGGCCTCGCTATCCATACTGTGCGCGGTGCTGGTCTTGATGATTCTGATCGAGACAGCCAAATACGCCCAGCCGCGCGACGAGCTCAGGCACGCGAGTCACGACCTGGGCTGATGACGCACCGATAACTCGGGCGCGGTGGGGCCATAGGCCGACGGTTCCACACGCGTTCCGTTGTGGACCGCCTCCCTGATCTGATCGATGTTCTCGCGCAACATGTCCGAGACGAGCTCATCGGTGCGCGGATCCTCCAACACCTGGAACACGATGCGGAATGTGGTGTCGGCGATGAGCCGGATGATCTCGTCGTGGAACGGGATGTAGCGCACCCGACCAGCCTGCGGATCTTTCTTGATCAGTTCGAGAATCATGTCGTCCATCTCGACGCGATTCTCTTGCAGCGCGGCGGCGATATTGCGGGTGTAGTGGCCCGAACGCAGCACATGCCCCACCTCGTCGAGCACCGCGATCGTCATCGGACGCTTGATGATGTCGACGATGGTTTTCACCGAGCGGGTGACCACGGCCGCGGTCACCCTGTCACCGAGGGCACGATCGGCGACCCGGCCCAATCGGACCACGATCACCACGATCCGCAGCAGTCGGAAGCCGCGGAAGAACGGGCTGGTCACCGGGATCATGCCGAGCACTTCGTACCAGTAGATGAACGGGAACGTCCACGGCCAGCCCGCGCGGTGCCAGCGCCACAGGAATTCCGCGGCGAATACCGCGCACACCGAGTAATCGATGATCACGATCACCTGGTAGGTGTGCGAGGGCACCGGGAAGAAGGTGACCCACGCGACGAGCACCACCGAGACGATGGCCAGCGCCAGCATCACGAAGTCGGTCCACAGCGCGGGCGGCTTATTCGGAAAATCCTGAGATTTCGATGCTTCGCCGGTACCCGACGGGATGGTCGGAGCTGCCACGGTCAAGATCCCTTCGACGCCGAACGACTCGCCGAGCGTATCGGCCTGCCCCTATACATCGTCCTTCTCACCGAGAAACCGGCTGGTAATTCGGCGGGTTACCGCCCGGCTCGGATGATCGCCTCGATATTGCGCTCGGCGAGCGCGGCGATGGTGAGCGACGGATTGACCGTGCCGGTGCTGCCGGGGATCGCCGCGCCATCCATCACATAGAGGCCGGGATGGCCCTGCACGCGACCGTTGCCATCGGTGGCCTTGCCGAGCACCGCACCGCCCAGCGGGTGCGCCGTGAACAGGGCATTCGCGTCGTAACCGAGTGCGCCGTATTCGACGAGCGCGTCGGAGCGCTCGGCGATGCGGTGGTCGATGGCGCGGGCGGCGGCAACACTGTCGTCCCGATTCTGGGCCGACCAGGCCAATCCGACCCGGTTGCTGCCCGGGTCGTAGCCGAAGCGCGCGCGGGCCGGATCGAGCACCATGGCGAAGGAGGCGAGCGCACCGGTCTCGAAGGGAATGCCTGGGATGTACCAGCTTTCGAGGGTGAGCGGCATGGCCGACTCGTCGAAAATCCGGCTGACGCTCGGCGCGGCCTGACCGTGACCGGCCAATTGACTCGCACCACGAGCGAGCACCACGTCACCATTGGTGCCCCAGCCGTCGCCGATATGTTCGTTGAGGTTGCGCAGCGCGCCGGTAGCCTGCGCGCGAACCAGCAGCTCCGAGGTGCCGATCGAGCCCGCGCCGAGAAACAGCCGGTCACAGGTCAGGGTGCGGGTACCGAGGACCTCCCCGGTCGGCGCGAGCTTGGTGACGGTGACCGAATAGCGCCCGCCGGGCTCTTGGGCGATGGCATCGACCCGATGCCCGGCGAAGATCGCCGACTTCCCGGTGTCCTGCGCGTATTTCAGGTAGTTCTGGTTGAGGTCGAATTTCGCGCCGTTGGAGTTGCCGAGGTTACTGCGGGCAACTGTCGCCGACGGGCGGGTGGTGCCGGCGAGTTCGCCGCGCAGGATGTCCCAGTTGAAAATCGAGTCGTTGGCCTGAGTCCGATAACCGGCCCTGCGCACCTGATCATCCCAGGCGCGGGAGTGCGCGAACGGCGGCGAGGCATACAGGTCTGCGGGAATCGGGTTCAGCCGCAACATCTCTCGCACCCGCGGGTAGTAGACCCGATCGAATTCGCCGTAGTCGAGGACGCCCCCGAAGACGTGGTCGAAGAAGCGGCGCTCCGGTGCGACCATCGCGCCGGTGAACACCACCGAGCCGCCGCCGACTGCCGCGGCCCGCCAGACGTCGATACCCGGATACTCGGTGCAGTCCAGCACCCCGCCGAAACTCGAGAACTGCATCGGCACCCTGGTAACGCCGGTGAAGCTGGTGCGGTGCCAGAAGCCGCGGCCGTCGGGAAGATCGTCACCGGTGAAGATCTCGCGCCATGGATCGTTGGGCCAGCGCGAGCCGCGCTCCAGCACCGTGTTGGCGACACCCGCCTCCGCGAGACGCAGCGCGGTGACCGCCGCCCCGAAACCGGAGCCGATCACGATCGCGGGCGAATGGTCGGGCGGATCGGGAAGTGGCGCAAAGATTTCCGGTACCCAGTCGCGGAAGAGGGATCCCCAGATGGGGTCCGCGGCCGCGGACCCGGTGTGCAGTGCCGTGCCCCCGGCACCGAGCAATACTGCCGAACCCGCCGCTTTGAAGAAGGCACGTCTATGCACCAGGCCACCTCCTCATCACGCATGGCCGAGCGCAGAATACCGGGATTCCGGTCCGCTGAACAGATGACCATTAGGCGATGTGGGCGGCAGGCGCGGCTATTCGGTAAACGGAGCGCGGTCCGCCCTACATGAGGTGCCCGCGTCTGGGAGTCGCAGATCGATCAGATAGTGCTCCACCAGCCGCCGCGCGCAGTCACCGCTCGGGTCGTGACCGTAGCCGTCGTCGATGACGACGAGCCGCGCGTTGCCCATTTCCTGTTGTGCGCGTTTAGCGGACGTCAGCGGGGTCACCGGATCGAATCGGTTGTTCAGCAAGAGGGCCGGAACATCCGAGCGCAGCGTCCATGGGCCGGTGTATCGCTGCGGATAGCCCTGCTCCGGAGTCGGCCATACCGCACATGGTTGCCGCAGGTACAACCAGAACTCGGCGTAAGTCGGTGCGGTACCGGCGAATTCACGCCCAGTTACCGGCCACTGTTCCGGATTTCGACCGAAAGTGCCGTCCGCGCAGGTGATTGCGGTGAATGAATCGAGGAAGTCGAACGAAAATGGTGCTGCGGCAAGCACTTCCCGCACGGTGTCGGCGTTGCCGTCGGCGCCGCGCTCCAATTCCGCGAGCAGGCCGGCCAGCGCGGGCCAGCCGTGCTGCGCGTCGTACAGCATTATCGCGTGCGCCTGGACGACCTCTCCGTAGCTCACCGATACCGCGCGTTCCCCCTGCCCGACCACGATCGCGCCCTGGCGTAGCCGATCCAGCAGGGCACGGTCGCGCGCTCGAACATCCTCGCCCGCAAAGGCGCACCTCGGCTGGCCCGCCTGCGTGCACAACCGGAAGAACTCGTCGAGGACCTGCTCGGTGCCGACAGCTGTATTGGCGATGTCGGTGCTCGAATCGTTGGTATATGCCTCCGGATCGATCATCGCGCCCAACTGCAGCGCACGGACGCGCGCACCGAACAGCGCGCCGTAGACCTCGCCGAGGTAGCTGGCGTACGAGCCGCCCCGGTAGGTCAGTTTCGGCTCACCGACCGCGCGGCGCAGCAGGTCCAGATCGCGGGCGGCGTCGACGGTGGTGAGATGCGCGATCAGCGCACCGTCGTTGGCAGCGCAGCCCGCCGCCAACTCGCGACTGCCGCGTTCGGCGGCACGTTCCTGTTCGGCATTCGCGGGAGGTTGCCAAGAATTCAACCAGAACCGTTGCTGCTCATCGGTATTCGCGAAACAGCGCACCTGCGAACTGCGGCCGATCCCGCGTTGATCGAAGGTCACCACATCGAATCGGCGACTCAGTTCGCCGGGAACCAGCTCGCCATCGCGTGCCGAATCGAACGCCGATCCGCCGGGCCCGCCGACCGCGGTGAACAGGGTACCGACACGACGGGCTGGATCGGTCGCGGCTTGACGCAGCACCGCGAGCGGGAGGGTCGGCCCATTCGGCTGGGCATAGTCGAGCGGCACATTCGCGACCGCGCATTGGTATCCGGCCAGCCCGGGCCCGTCGCACGGGCCCCACTCGAGCCGTGGTGTCGGCGCGGCGTCGGCCTGTGCGACGAGTTCGGCCGACGCTGAGGGCTGCTGGTACGCCTGCCCCGACGGCGACGCATCGCATCCGGCCAGCGCGGGCACCGACACGACGAGCACACCGAACACGGCGATCTTCCACCTATCCACAGTGCTCATCCTGTGCTCACACCCCCCTACGCGTCGTCCTCCTTTGTGACGAGATCGACTGTGGCGCGGCACATGCCCAAACCCGGCCCGGCGGTCGAACTCACCTACGTCGTCAGCAATCGGACCACCGCGATGGTGCCGACCACGACGATGACCCCGCGCAACACATTGGGCGGCAGCTTCCGGCCGACCTTCGCCCCCAATTGTCCGCCGATGATCGATCCGACGGCAATGAGCGCGACCACGGTCCAGTCGACGTCGGCGATGATCGTGAAGATCACCGCCGACACCGCGTTCACCAGCAGCCCGAGCACATTCTTGACACCGTTGAGGCGCTGGATGTCCTCGTGCACGAAAACCCCGAGCAACCCGATCAACAGCACGCCCTGGGCCGCACCGAAATACCCGCCGTATATGCCGCACGCGTACACCGCGACGAACAGAATCAGACCACCGTGTTGTGGCTCGGGGCCGGTGTCCTGCTCACGACGCCGTTTCACCCAGCGCGCCAGCCTCGGCTGGACCACGACGAGAATCAGCGCCGCGATGATCAGCACCGGCACGATCGCCTTGAACGCCTGGGCCGGCAGCGTCAGCAGTAGTACCGCGCCGGTGATACCGCCGAGCAGCGATGCCGTGCCCAGCCGCAGCAACCTGGTCCGCTGCCCCTCGAGTTCGCGCCGATACCCGACTACCCCGCTGATGCCGCCCGGCACAAGGCCGATCGTGTTCGACACGTTCGCAGTCACCGGCGGCAGCCCGAACGCCAGCAGCAACGGAAAAGTGATCAGTGTCCCCGATCCCACGACGGTGTTGATGCCACCCGCGGCGATACCCGCGGCGAGGACGGCCAGTTGTTCCAGCCAAGTCATATGAAGTTCCTTCGACGTCCCGTCGGACCGAGTCCGTACAAGCGTTGTATGCGGCCCCGAACGCTATCGGAGACGTCGGATGACCGGACGACAGGACTGCCTTCCGAAGACGCGACGCGACACTGTAAACTTCCGGGAATTATGCAGCGGGCACTTCTTCTCGGCCGCCGCGACGGGGTCTGATCGGACCGGCCTCCCGTCGCGGGGTTCTGCCGCGCCGGTCGTCCCCCATACAGGGATCCACCACACCCCCCACGGAGAAACGCCATGTCACCCGCTGACGCCTTCGTATCCGGCTCTCGCACCATTACCCCGCCGTCGAAGCCTGCCCCCACCGACCAGCCCGGCTGGAACACCCAGAAGAACTCCTCGATGCCGGCCTTCCGGTACCGGCCCTATGCCGAGGAAGTCGAGCCGATCACACTGCCCGACCGCACCTGGCCGGACAAGATCATCGATCGCGCCCCCGGCTGGTGTGCGGTCGACCTGCGCGATGGCAACCAGGCGCTGATCGACCCGATGAGCCCCGCCCGCAAGCGCCGCATGTTCGACCTGTTGGTGCGAATGGGCTACAAGGAGATCGAGGTCGGCTTCCCGTCGGCCAGCCAGACCGATTTCGATTTCGTTCGCGAGATCATCGAGGACGGCGCGATCCCCGCCGACGTCACCATCCAGGTGCTGACCCAGTGCCGTGCCGAGCTGATCGAGCGCACCTTCGAGTCGTGCGCGGGCGCGGCCAACGTAATCGTCCACTTCTACAACTCGACCTCGGTGCTGCAACGGCAGGTGGTGTTTCGCGCGGACCAGGCCGCGGTGCGGAAGATCGCCACCGATGCCGCGACGCTGTGCCTGGAGATCGAGAAGAACTACCCGGACACCGATTGGCGCTACGAGTACAGCCCGGAGTCCTACACCGGTACCGAGCTGTCCTACGCCAAGGAGGTCTGCGACGCGGTCTCCGAGATCATCGCGCCGACCCCTGAGAAGCCGTTGATCATCAACCTGCCCGCGACCGTCGAGATGGCGACCCCGAACGTCTACGCCGATTCGATCGAGTGGATGAGCCGCAACCTGGCCCGCCGCGATTCGATCGTGCTGTCGCTGCACCCGCACAACGACCGCGGCACCGCAGTCGCCGCCGCCGAACTGGGCTATCAGGCCGGCGCGGACCGCATCGAGGGCTGCCTGTTCGGCAATGGCGAGCGGACCGGCAACGTCTGTCTGGTCACGCTGGGGATGAACATGTTCTCCCGCGGCATCGACCCACAGATCAACTTCTCCGATATCGACGAGATCCGCCGCACGGTCGAATACTGCAACCAGCTGTCGGTTCCCGAGCGCCACCCCTACGGCGGCGACCTGGTCTACACCGCGTTCTCCGGTAGCCACCAGGACGCGATCAACAAGGGCCTGGACGCCATGAAGGTTGCCGCCGACGCGGCGGACGCCGATGTCGACGACATCATCTGGGCGGTGCCCTACCTGCCGATCGACCCGAAGGATGTGGGCCGGACCTACGAGGCGGTCATCCGGGTCAATTCGCAGTCCGGTAAGGGCGGCGTCGCCTACATCATGAAGACCGACCACGGCCTGGTGCTGCCGCGTCGGCTGCAGATCGAGTTCTCCCAGGCGATCCAGAAGATCACTGACGGCGAAGGCGGCGAGGTCTCGCCGAAGGAAATGTGGGACGTCTTCGCCGAAGAGTATCTGAGCCCGATCCGGCCGCTGGAGCGGATGCGCCAGAAGGTGACCGCGTCGGAGACCGACGGAGGCGTCGACTCCATCGCCGCGGTGGTCAAGGTCGACGGTGTCGAGCAGGAGATCACCGGCACGGGCAACGGGCCGCTCGCATCGTTTGTCGACGCGATCGCCACCGTCGGCTACGACGCGCGCGTGCTGGACTACTCGGAACACGCGATGTCCGCGGGTGACGACGCGCAGGCCGCCGCCTATGTGGAATGCGCGATCGGCGACAAGGTGGTTTGGGGCGTCGGTATCGCCACCTCGATCACCACCGCGTCGCTGCGCGCGGTGGTGTCCGCGGTGAACCGGGCCAACTGATCCCACGTTCCGCCGATCCGAATCCTTCGATCGGGGCCGGATGCCTGTGATAGGCGCGCGCGAGTCGCCTACCTGGGCGTCCGGCCCGATCTTGTTGGCGCGGACCAGCACTCGGACCACCTTCGGCGGTGCGTCCTGCCAGGCACATTCGCCCATCCACACCGCGGGACGAGTCAGCGAATCCCGTGCTAGCGTTGATTCGCACTCAAGCGCCGAGCTCTCTGCTCGAATTTCCGAGCAGATGGGGGAACTGTGACCACTAACGACCACAACCCGACCTCTCCGCCCTGGCTGCTGAGTCATTCGGTGGACACGGCCGAGGCCACCGGCCAGGGGGCACCGGATGAGGCGGGCGAATCGTCTTCCGCCGACGTCTCTTCCGACGCTGTCGGCGATTTCGACGTTCAGGAATCCACGAACCGGTCCGAGCCGGACCAGCCGGAGGTAGCCACGCAGTCGGCTCCGGAGGAGTTCGCTGGCGTACCAGCGGGCGCGGGGCCGCTGGATCAGACGACTGTCTACCAGACGAACGTGGCGCCGCCGTACGGCCAGCCCGACGGTTCGGCGCCGCCCGAGGGGTTCACTGCGCCTGAAGGTTTCGCACCGACCGGGGGGTTCGCGCCGGACGGCTCGGGGCCCACCGGATTCGCCCCGCAGGAAGGATTCGCGCCCCCTCCCGGATTCGCGCCGGCCGACGGGTTTGCGCCGACGCCGGGATTCGCGCCGCCGGAAGGCTTTGCGCCACCACAAGGTATGGCTCCGGCTGAAGGGTTCGCGCCCCCCGGCGCGCCGGATCAATACGCGCCATACAACGCCGGTCAGTTCGCGCAGCCTGCTCCATACCCGACGGAGCAGTATCAGCCCGATCCTTATCAGTCGGCGCCGTACCAAGATCAATCGACGCCGTACCGAGCCGCACCCAACCAGCCCGGTGCGCCGGCCGCTGCGACCGAGAGCGGTAACCACCCGGTGCAGCCGACGCCCGAACAGCCCAACGCGCCCTACGGCGAGTACCGGCCGGAAATCAGCCAGGGGCCGCAAGTCTCGCCGGACGGACAGCAGCCCGATCAGCCCAGCGGCGCCATCTACAGCTGGGCACCGCCGCCCCCGCCGATGCAGCAGCCAGCGCCGCCGCAACAGCAGATGTATCAGCAGCCGGGTCCGATCGGCCAGCCGCCGATGGGTCAGCCACCGATCGCTCAGCCGCCCGTCGGCCAGACCGGATCCATGGGCCAGGTGCCGCCACCCGGCTGGCAGGGCGAACCCAATACCCATCAGCAGCAACAGCCTTTCCAGCCGCAGCACATGCCGCAGCCGGGACAACCCGGACATTCGGTCAACGACCTGAACCTGCTCAAGCGCGCACGCAAGGCACCGCGCAGCGGCTGGCGGCGCGCCGTGCACAAGGCATCCGGCGGAATGATCAATCCCGGTCAGTCGGCGGCGGACGTCGTGCACCGCGATCTCGTCGAGCGAGTGAATCAGCCGGTGCGTGGCGACTATCGGATCGCGATCCTCTCGCTCAAGGGCGGTGTCGGCAAGACGACGACCACCGTCGGACTCGGGTCGACATTCTCGACACTGCGCGGCGACCGGGTTATCGCGATCGACGCCAATCCCGACCTCGGCACGCTCGGGCACCGGATCCCGCGCCAGACCCGATCCACCGTGCGCAACCTGCTCGAAGACCAGCAAATCACCAGGTACTCTGATGTCCGCGCACACACCTCGCAGGCACCGAGCCGACTGGAAGTGCTTGCGAGCGAACAGGATCCGGCGGTCTCGGAAGCCTTCAGCGAGGCCGACTACCGCCAGGCCATCGGCATCCTGCAGTCGTTCTACAACATCATCCTCACCGACTGCGGTACCGGCCTGATGCACTCGGCCATGGCGGGCGTGCTGGATATGGCCAGTTCGCTGGTGCTGGTCACCTCACCGGCTATCGACGGTGCGCGCAGCGCGTCGGCAACGCTGGACTGGCTCGACCATCACGGCTACGGCAAGCTCGTCGAACGCACGGTGGTGGTTGTCAACGCGTCACGCCGTGGTGCCTCGACGGTCGATCTGGACCAGCTGCGCAAGCTGTTCCTCGATCGCACCCGCGCCGTCCAGGTAGTGCCCTTCGACGACCACCTCGCCGAGGGTGCCGAGATCGACCTGGAACTGGTGAGCAAGCCGACCCGCCGCGCCCTGTTGGAGTTGGCCGCCATGGTCGCCGACGACTTCGGCTACATCGGCAACCAGCAGCACCGACCGGGCCCGACCAGGCACTGATTCGCTACCCAAGCGGCACAACCGATTTCGACGCGAGGACCCCTAGCCCATGGCTGGGGGTCCTCGCGTTTCGCCGTTGTAGAACACCGCGCGGAATCTCGCGTACTGACACCGGCCATATGCCGGGCCACGCGGCCAGTTCGGTTCGACGTCCGGGCGTCAGCGCGAGATCGGTCATGCCCTCGATTTTTGAAGCACATTGCCTACCCGCCCGGTCCATAGTTGCAAAATATTCTTTGCATAGACCTGCATGCAAAGAATAATGTGTAACTATGCCTGATGAGATACCGCCCAGGGAGATCACTGATCCCGCCGCCTTACGCGCGCTGGCACATCCTCTGCGCCAACGCATCTTGCGCGCGCTCGCGGAGAACGGACCGGCGACCTCCACCGCACTGGCCGCTGCGCTGGGAGAGAACACCGGTGCGACCAGCTACCACCTACGACAGCTGGCCGAACACGGATTCATCGAGGAGGCGCCCGAGTTGGCGAAGGGGAAGGAGCGGTGGTGGCGTTCGCCGCCGAAGGATCTGCGGTACCGGATGGATCGTGAACAGTCGCCGGAGTTGCGCGAGCTGATGGAAGGGCTGGTCGCGCAGCACATCGCCGAGGACATCGAGATGTTCCAGCGGTTCGAGGCTCAACGCGCCGAACTGGGTGAGTGGGCGGACATCATGCCTTTCTCGCGTGGCGCGATCTATGCGACGCCCGCGGAACTCGAGGAGTTCTTCGAGGACTACCTAACGCTGCTCAAGAGTTTCCAGGCGACGCATCAACAGGACAGGCCCGGCGCCCGCCGCGTGCTGACACGCTTCCTCGCCTTCCCGGCACCCGGCACCACCTCGGCTGAGTAGGACGATGAATGCTTTCGATCGCTAGAAGTATCGCCCTGTTCGCCATCATGTTTGCCGCCGCCGTAACCGGGATGCCGCTGGCGCACGCACAGGACTACACCACCACCGACATCACGTTCACCCGTGGTGACGGCACCGAGACGACCGGCACCGTGCACTCCCCGATCGGTGCCACCGGACGGCCCGGTGTCGTGCTCGTCCACGGGTCGGGTGACGGCCGCGGTGATCACTACAGCCAGGTCGCCGACGCGTTCGCCCGCGCAGGCATCGTCGCGCTGCGCTACGACAAGCGCACCGAGGGATACACGCCGTCGCACCGCGACTATTCGCTGCTGGCCGACGACGCTCTGGCGGGCCTTGCCGCACTGCGGAATCGGCCGGAAGTCGATCCGGATCGGGTCGGTCTGTGGGGCCTGTCCGAGGGTGGATGGGTTGCGCCACTGGCTGCTTCGCGGTCCACCGACGTGGCCTTCCTGATCACGATCGGCGCGAACTCGGTCTCGCCCGCTACCCAACAGACGTGGGCCAACGAGACCAGGTTCGGTGCGGCGGGAGTGCGCGGGTCGATGGTTGATGTGCTGGCGCGCAACGGGATTCGACAGCTCGCCGGGGCCGGACAATTCGCACAGGCCGACTACGACCCGATTCCGGTGTTGGCACGGATCGGGCAGCCGGTGCTCGCGATCTGGGGTGATCAGGATCGGCTCACCCCGCCGGGTGATAGCCTGCGCGGATTCCAGGCCGCGTTCGCCCGCGCCGGGAAGTCGAACTACACGCTGGTGACCCTACCCAACGCCCAGCACGGCGGGCAGCCGACCACCGACGGCTTCGACAAGCTGCCCGGGCTGGCGCCCGGATACGGCGAGCTCATGGGCGAGTGGGTGAACGGGCTGCCCGGCACGGCTGCCGCGCCGTCGGTGGATCAGCCTGCGGCGCAGAGACATCCGGTGCGGGACCTCGATCCGGTGTCCTGGTGGGAGTCGGCCGGGGCGAACATTGCGCTGCTGGTCGGGGTCATCCTCGCGCTCAGCGGTTATGCGCTCACCGGCATAGTGCAGGCATGGCGGTTGCCGGACCGCTGGCCCGCGCGAACGCTGGTGTTCACGGCCATGTTCGGCATCGCCGGTGCTGTCGTCCAGCTCGGCTACATCCTCTCGACCCGGGCAACCTCATTCGGCCCCTTGCTGTTCGGGCGCACCCTGCCATGGCTGGCCTTGCAGTTGGTTGCGGTGTGTGCGGTGATCGCGCTGGGCTTGGTCCTCGCGCGGGGCCGTCACACGCTGGCCGGAGCGACCACTGGCGCGCGGACGCGGTGGGTGATCCTGGTCTGCGGCGGAACGGGATTCGTGCTCTGGGCACTGTACTGGGGCCTGCTGCTCCCCTGACCGCATCCGGGGAGAACACGGTCTAGGGATCTCCAAATGCGCAGGCCAGAGCAGCAAGAAGCCCGGACGACGGGCTTTCGTGTCGTGCCGGGCTTTGTGGCTTCAGGGGCGGTTGAACTCGCCATCGTGGACGCCAGCAGTGAAAGCTGCCCACTCGCCAGGGGTGAATACGAGCGCTGGACCGGTCGGGTTCTTGGAGTCACGAACACCGACATGTCCGCCGTCGAGAAACGCGACCTCCACGCAATCCTTGCTCGGACCGCTGCGGCGGCTCTTGAACCACTTTGCGCCGGAAAGGTTTACGCTCACGTGCCATACTCCTCTGCGATCCTGAGGAACAAATCCCGACTCTGCTCCTCGTTCAGGGCTGAACGCTCAATGTCAGCGAATGCCTTGCGATACTGAGTGACTTCTTCCTCTTTCTCCAGGTAGAGGTCACCTGTATAGCCCTCAACGTACACCACAGGTGGTTCGGTCAAGTGGGTGGTCCGATGCGGAGGGAAGCCGAGGATTGTGAACGTTCCAACGAACAAACCATGATGGGCTCGTGCGTCGATCGGGACTACACGTATCGAGACGTTAGGCCGTTTGCCGCTCTCCACCAAGTGAATTAGCTGTGCCGCCATCACAGCCACGCCGCCCACGGCATGTCGTGCGACGGCTTCGTTAATGATCACATCGAGGCGGGCGGGCTCCCGCTCCGCGGTTAGCCGCGCCTGCCGTCGTGCGGACAGCTCGAGACGACGGTTGACTTCTTCCGAACTAATACTCGGGCGTTCCACCCAGATCAGCGCCTGTCTGTACTCCCTGGTTTGCAGCAGACCAGGGAGTAAGGTCGGATGATATCCAACAAGGCTGTTGGCAGCTTGCTCGAGTCCGACGAACAGATCGAATTCCTTGGGGATGGCGTCAGAGTAGGCGTGCCACCAACTCCTGTTCTGCGCTTCGTCTCTCAGAGCAAGTAGAGCTTTCGTCGTCTTCTCGTCGGCGTCATACAGCTTGCACAGCGCCTCGATAAACAGGCGATTGATCCGGGTTGGCTGCCCGGTCTCCATGCGCCAGAACGTCTGTTGCGAGACGCCGATCTCCTTGCGGGCGAGGTCGGACGTTATCCGCGCATCATCTCGTAGCCGTCGAAGTTGCCGCGCCAGCAAGCGGCGCGGGATCGTCGAATCCGACTCAGCCTCAGAAGACATCGTGTCCACTCCATTCGACCGGTGCTCATACTGGATGGGGTTCCGCTTCGCCACTGGATTCCGCCTTGCTTCGTCTAGGATTCTGGCAAATTCGTGAGCGAAAACGTGTACTGGATTCTTCCAGAGTCGCGTTCAGGATGGTGTGCTTTAGGTGCGCCCGAAGAGAACGCCTCTCCCACTTCCCTGATCGAGGACGGTTTTCTCAGGGGTCGGGCGCGCACCATAGCCCACCGTATTGAGGGGTCACGATGTTGAACCCAGCACTACCGCACCGGATTCCGCTTGTTGGCCCGCCCGCCGCGCTCGCGGTTGATGTCCCTGTCGATGTTGTCGAACGGTATCTAGACGCCCTACGCGAGTGGAAACCCGAGCGAACCTGCACTGACCAACCCGATCATGAGGCCTAAAACCGATGGACCACAAATCTTTTGGCGATACCCTGGTATCGCGCTGCCACTTCTACAGGCGGGTGTGTGATCTGCCGGCGACCGTCGACCCGCCGCACCTCGGTCGCATCATCATGAAGGCTGATCATGTTTGGGCGCTGATCATGCCCGCGCATCTCGGCCAAGCCGTTAAAATCCATATGCAACAACATGGTTCGAATATCGGCCCGATTCTGTCGCATCCGCGCTCGAATCGCTGGACGCTGCTCGTGCGGCCGGACATCCCCGATGATGTGCGTCTGTTCGCCGAGATGTTCCGCCTGAACGTGTCGGTAGTTCGAACCGGTGGCACCGTCGCGCTACCGTCGCCGGGTGACCAGGGCGCGCAGTTCCGGCGTTGGATCGAACCGCCCCGCTGCACGTTCCGGCCGTCCGGTCTTGTGGTGGTCGACGCGATCCGTGCTTGCTCAGCACCGTATCGGTCGGTGCGGCGGAGGGTCACTCATGGCTGAGCGCGAGTGTCGGCCAGATCGCGGTGTCGATGTGCGGCGCGTCGTAGATCGCGAGAACCCATGAGCAAGAACATATCTCCGCGCCCACAAGAGCTAGACGTACACCTGAGCGTGTTCCTACACGGTGCGCGGTTCGACTTCGCCGCCTGCCTCACCGCCGCGCTGATCTTCATGCACGAGCACCAGGCGCAGCACTACGCCGATGCCGTAACGGTCGATCTAGGCGACACCAGCCGCTACCCGCGCCTACCATGCGAAAGGCTATATCTCGAACCCTGAGATGCGCCACTGATCTCGGCCTCCGAAACGCGAGAGCTCCAACGAATTCTCGAACGAATCGGACAGGAGTAAAGCGATGGTCAGCGGGGAGCAGATCGGAATGGATTTCGGTGTTGTCGGCAGCGCTCGAGTCAGCGGCGCGGGTGGGTGGGTGCGGACCACTCGGCGGCAATTTGGGCTGCTGCGGTCTCGAAGGCAGCGAGGACTGCGGCGACGGCCGGGCGATTCTCGGCACCGGGGCGGAAAGCGAGTTCGTAGAGGCGCGCGGCGCGGACTCCCGAGAGACGCAGCACGACCAGCTGGGGGTGAGCGACGGCGAAGCGGGGCATGAGGGCGACGGCGTAGCCGGCGGCGACGAGGTTTTCGATTGCTCGGAAATCGTTGAGGCGCTGAGCAATACGAGGTTGAACGCCGGTCAGAGTGGCGATTGATCGGAGTACGTCATCGACAGGGAAGCCGCCGCGGACGCTCAACCAGGTTTCGTCGGCCAATTCGGCGGGCGCGACCTCGGTGCGGTCGGCCAGCGGATGTGTCGGTGCGACAACGACATCGGTCGGTTCACGCATGAGAACCCTTATGCTGACCCGTGGTCCGGCGATCGAGGCGGCGCGCTCGTCACGGTGGGTGAGCACGATGTCGTAATCGGCGAGCAGGCGCGGCACTTGCGCAGGCGGCAGGTCCTCGCCGCTGGCGATCACCTCGACACCGCTGTCGGCCATGGCGAGCAGCACATGAGGCAGCAGTAGCGCGGCACCGGAGGGGAACAGCGCGACCCGCACGCGTCCGCGCGGCGAACCTCGATAGTGCGCCATTTCCGCGGCGGCGCGGTCCATCGCGGCGAGCACCTCGTCGGCGCGCACCACCAGCGCCTGGCCCGCGTCGGTGAGCCGCACTCGGCGGCCATCGGGTTCGAGCAGTGCGACGCCGGTCTCCCTGGCCAGCACCTTGAGCTGCTGCGATACGGCCGACGGTGTCATCGATAGCGCCGCGGCCACCGCGCCGATCGTGCCGCGATCGGCGAGTTCGCTAGCACGCGCAGACGTTCCACCGAAATCGTCGAACCGCTGGACACGACCGACATATATCTCCCGTCCGGCACCCGCCACGCTTGCGCCACCGACACCAGCACCGGCGAAGCGCTCACCGCGCCAACTATGTAGCAAACCTACACAGATAGTCCACATTAATTCGATTGTTCTCATGCTTTTAAGCCCCGACGATGAGAGGCGTGACCAACCGCGATCGCCTGCTCGGCCTCACCGTCGTCCTGCTCTGGGGACTCAACTTCATCGCCATCCGCGTGGGCCTCGATCACTTCCCGCCGTTCTTCTTCGCCGCACTACGATTCGCGATACTCGCGGTCCCGGTCGTGCTGTTCGTGCCCCGGCCATCGGTGCCGCTGCGCTGGCTGCTGCTCTATGGCACCGGATTCGGCATCCTGCAGTTCGCTTTCCTGTTCACCGCGATGCGGGCGGGCATGCCGACCGGACTTTCCTCACTCGTGCTGCAGTCCGCGGCGCCATTCACGGTGGCGCTCGGCGCGCTGCTACTGCGGGAACGGCTGCGGCCATTGCAGTTGTTCGGATTGGCCGTCGCGGTGACCGGCATCAGCGTGATCGGGGTAGAGCGGATGCAGTCCGCCGCACTGCTGCCCATGCTGCTCACCCTGGCCGCCGGACTCGGCTGGGCCTTCGGAAATATCGGCTCCCGATTGGCGGCAGCGGGTGGTGAGGTCAACCCGCTGCACCTCACGCTGTGGATGACCGTGGTGCCGCCGATCCCGATGTTCGCGGTATCCGCATTCACCGAGGGGCCGACGACCGGCCTGCACACGCTGACCGACATCGCCGCCCCCACCTTCACACCCGCGCTCATCGGGCTCGCCTACATCGTCATACTCGGCACCGCTGTGGGGTCGGGGGTGTGGACGTACCTGATGGGCCGCTATCCCGCGGGGACTGTGGCTCCGCTATCGCTGCTGGTGCCGGTGATCGGCATCGCCGCCGCATGGGTGGCATTCGGGGAAACGCCGACGGTCGCCTCGCTGATCGGGGGCGTTGTCGTCATCGGGGGGGCGTTCATCGCGACTACCGGGGGTCGGCGGGAGGTGGTGGAAAGTGGCGTCGCGGAATTGGATTCGAGTCAGGGTTCGGCGGGGGTGGGTACCGCGGAAGCTCGGGCGGGGGTGGTTGTGACTCGGTAGTCTCTCGCCGATCCGTGGCCCCGGCCGGCAATGCCGTTACTGCCGAAACCCAGTGCCCGCGCCGCAGGTGGTGTTCGGCGTGGCGCGGAACTCGAGGAGCGTGGCGCTCATAAACTGTCCGCTGAACAGCGCGTTTTGACGGTCGCCCGATCGCGGCGGCCCGAGCCCGCGTGGCCGGGTCGGGTTGTGCGGGCAAGTGCGGCCGAGGTCGTCGTGTTGCCCATCCATCGACCTGACTGTTGGGATGAAGGAGCTTTCGATGAAATGGACCGTGGCTGTGACATCGCTGGCGACCGCAATAGTTCTGGCTGCCGCCGGTCCCGCCAACGCCGTGACCGGCAACGCTACCTACTACAACGTCGGTGACGAGGAATGCGGAAAGTCGTACACAGACAGTGACCTGGTGGTCGCATTGAGCTCATCTATTTTCGTAGCCGCTAACTGCGGCAGACACATCAAAGTAACGTCCGGCAAGGGCCACACTGACGTCGTGGTGGCCGGCGTCTGCCCCGCCTGCGCCGCCAACGACATCGATCTGTCGCCAGCGGCCTTCGAACGCCTTGGGTCCTTGGACGCAGGCCTGATCTCCGTGGAATGGCATTTCGTATAAGCCGTGACCAGGCAAATCTCTGATTCGAGTGCCCTCGCTGTGATCCGTCCAGCCCTCGTGCCGAAAGCACGTACCCACCGTTGCGAGACCGGAGTTCACGGCGTGGTCCCGTCCAGGCATTCACGCTGGACAAAAAGTCCCGACGCGCCGTACTGACGGCGGTCACGGATCTCCAGAATTCGCTCGGCGGAAGAGGAGGATGGACTGGGTGCAGCCGAAACGCGTACTGCCGATGCTGGTCGGCATCGTGACGGTGGTCGCCGCTTGCTCCTCGCCGACGACGCCCCCGGCGGGGACGGCTGAGCTGCCGTTGCGGCAGGTCGGTGAGATTGCATTGACGGGCGGTTCGGTGCGGTTCGACTACACCAGCCTCGATGGCGGAGCCGGGTTGCTGTTCATCGCGCATATGGGAGCCGGTGAGGTCGTCGAGGTCGACATCCGGTCCCACACGGTGGTGCGCACGATCGGTAACCTGCCCGATGTCCATGGGGTGCTGGTCGTGCCGGACCGGCACCGTGTGTATGCCACGGCGACCGGACGCAATCAGTTGGTCGCCCTCGACGAGGACACCGGTGCGGCCCTGTGGAGCTCGCCGACCGACGCCTACCCGGATGGGTTGGCCTATGACCCGGTGCGGGGTGCGGTGTGGACGACCAACGAACGCGCGGGCACCGAGACCGTCATCGACGCCGACACCGGAAACGTCCGTGGCACAGTCTCGTTGGGTGGCGAGGTCGGCAACGTCGTCTACGATCCGGCCATCGACCGGATGGTGGTGGCGGTGCAGGGACGCGGTGATCTGGCCGTCATCGATCCGGCCACGCTCGCGGTGACCGATCGGATCCCGACACCGGGATGCGACAGCCCGCACGGCCAGGCCCTCGACACGGCGAACCAGGTGATGTTCGTGGGATGCGAAGCCAACGCCACCCTGGTCACCGTAGATCTGAACCGGCGCACGGTGACCGATCACAACACCGTCGGTGAGACACCGGATGTCCTGGTCTACGACTCCGACGCGCACCGACTGTACGTCGCAGCCGAAAGCAGTTGGGTCAGCGTCTTCGACCAGCGCGATGGGCGCACTACCGCGGTCGGGGCCGAGCATCTGGCCGACGGTGCGCACACACTGGCGCTGGATCCCGCCACCCACCACAGTTACTTCCCGATCCCCAAAGGTTCCGGTGGTGGACCGGTGCTGTGGGAGTTCGAGCCCACCACGTGAGCGTGCTCGGCGCCTGAGCGTTCTGTGTCTGCGCGCCGGGCTGGGGCGGGTTCGTCCGGCCGCTGCCGCAACCGACAACGAAAACAGCGGCGGGAGACGTATCAGTGCCACGACAACCCGGCGTGCGATGGTGGACGTGACCGGCCTGCTCACTTGGCCAGGTTCGTCGCGTCCACGACGGTGCGCATCGCTTTGGCGAGAGCGACCGCATCGTCGACGGCCCAGTAGTGCAGGTAGAACAGGCGAGGGTCGTCGGTGAGCGAATGGTTGTGCAGGGTTACCAGCGCGATGTTGCCCGCGCGCAGAGCCTGGATGACCTGCTGCACCTCGGGTTCGGTCATCGCGACGTCACCGTTGATCGCGGCCTTGCCCTGCCCGAGCGGCTGGAAGTTGACCGTCGTGGTGACACCGAACGTCGGCGGCACGACATGCCCCTCATCGACGATCGTTTCGCCGCGGGCGAGGTTGAACTTGTAGAGGCCGTTATCCGGGGTTCCCTTGCGGCCCAACGCCGCATCGATCCCCGCCGTGTCGAGATCAACGGCCGGCTGCTGCGCCGGCGGGACGGCAGCCGGTGGGATGGACGTGGCGTCGAGGGCTGCCTTGATCCCCGCGGCGAGTTGAGCGGGATCGCCCATGGCGTGGATGTGAGTCCACCAGACCTGCGGTGTCTGCTCGAGCAGATGCTTGTGCAGTGCGGTCTGAGCGATGCCGTGGGCCTGCAACGCGTCGGTGACCTTGGGCAGTTCAGCCTCGGTGACGATCAGATCGCCCATCACCATCGTCGTGTCGGCGTATTTCGCGAACGCTGTATAGCCACCCAGCGACAGCCCTGGCTTGATCGGGACACCGCCGGTGACCACCTGTAAGTCGCTGCGCACCAGTGGGATCCGGTACACGGTGTTGCTGTCACCGAACTTCCCGGTCCGGCCCAGTCCGTCGGTGACCGGTTTCCAGTCCGCGTCGGTAGTGGTCACCGGCCGGACCGGGGCCGTGGTCTGTGTGCTTGTGTCACCCGGGCTGGTGCTGCTGCCGCACGCCGATACTGCCGCGGCGAGCAACACCGCGGCCGCCAGACGGCTACCGCGCGGCCACCTGATCAATGCGGCGAAGTGGGCTTTCGAGCAAATCATGTCGCACTTCCTGTCATCGTGGAGTACGTGTAGTCGCAGATGCTGCTGTAGTCCCGTGCTCAGGTGTAGTGGGTGTTCATGAAGCCCGGATGAAGACGAAAGACGGTGATGATGCCGTGCGAATACTCGTCGTCGAGGACGAACCGAAAATGGCCGAACTGCTGGGTCGCGGCCTTGTCGAAGAAGGCTATGCCGTCGACGTCACCGCCGACGGCGCCGCCGGATACGACGCCGCCGCCGGGCGCGTCTACGACGCGATCGTGCTGGACGTCATGCTGCCCGGCCTCTCCGGATTCGAAATCTGTCGGCGGTTGCGCCATGACGGGATCTGGGTGCCGGTATTGATGCTCACCGCCCGCGCCGCCGTCGTCGACCGGGTCCATGGCCTCGACGGCGGCGCCGATGACTACCTCACCAAACCGTTCCACCTCGACGAACTGTTCGCCCGCCTGCGTGCGTTGATCCGGCGGGGACCCACCCCGCGCCCCACTGTCTCGACGGTCGGCAACCTGCGCATCGACGCCACCGCACGGCGCTGCTGGCGCGGCGACACCGAAATCGTGCTGACCGGCAAGGAATTCGCGCTGCTGGAGATGTTCGCCCGTCAACCCGGCATCGTCCTGTCGCGGGAGGTGCTGATGGAGCACTGCTGGGACTTCGCCTACGAATCCCACTCCAATGTCGTTGACGTCCACATTCGCGCCCTGCGCGACAAGATCGACCGACCCTTCGGGGTCACCTCGGTCGAAACCGTGCGCGGCAGCGGATACCGCCTCCGCCCCGATGGCGGCCGAATCGAAAGCCACACACCATGATCCGCGCCTGGCCTATCCGTATCCGGCTAACCGTCGCTTTCACCATCATGATGGCGCTTGTGCTCGCCGGAGTCGGGGCCGTGACCGTCTCCCACATGCGCTCGTTCCTCGACAACTCCGTCACTGAATCACTCACCTACCAGCTCACCGAGTTACGCCCTCTGGCGGCCGCCGTCGAACCGATATTGCCCGGTCCCAGCCAAGACACCGCCGTGCAAATCCTCACCGACAGCGGGCAGGTCGTCGCTACCACCCCGGAACTCTCTGGGGCGTCGGCACTTTCACCTGCCGAACTCAACAGCGCAAGACACGCAACCCTTGTTGTCGACCACGCCGCCGCGGGACAGCTGACCGGACCGGTGCGTCTCGCCGCCACCAGCGCACCCGGCAACCGGATCGTCGTTGCCGCGGTCAGCCTCGGCGACCGCGACGCCGCCGTCGCCGATCTCACCCATGAACTCGCCGTCGGATTCCCACTGGTCCTGCTCGCCGCAGCCCTCGGCGCCTACCTGCTGGCCATGGCTGCGCTACGCCCCGTCGAACGCATGCGTGCCCGCACAGCGGGCATCACCCACACCGATCCCGAAGCGCGCCTGCCGATACCGCCCGCACACGATGAAATCTCGCGCCTGGGAACCACATTCAATGACCTGTTGGTGCGCCTGCACGAAGCCCTCGATCGGGAACGACAATTCGTCGCCGACGCCGGCCACGAACTACGCACCCCACTGAGCCTGCTCACCACCGAACTCGAACTCGCCCTTCGTCGCCCGCGCAGCAACGCCGAACTCACCACCTCGCTACGCTCCGCACTCGATGAGGTCGAACGACTGTCCCGACTGTCCCGCGCCATGCTCGCCGCCACCGCGGACGAACCCCGCGACCCCAATACACCGGTCGCAGTCGTCGAGCTGCGACCGGCACTCGAATCCGTGATCACCCGCTACCACGCCACCATGGACGAAACCGCGGTGACACTCGATTGCCCTGCCGCCCTTCGAACCCGCGCCGATCCCGACGACCTGGACCGGATGATCACAAACTTGCTCGACAACGCCACCCAGCACGGCGCACCGCCGGTCACCATCCACGTCCGCTGCGACGCCGACTCGCTCGTCGTCGAGGTCCGCGACCACGGCCCAGGGATAGAGCCCCGGTTCTTACCGCACATATTCGACCGCTTCACCCGCGCCGATACCGCACGCACCACCGGCGGCAGCGGGCTCGGCCTGGCCATCGTCACCACACTCGCCCACCGCAACAACGGCACCATCACCGCAACCAACCACCCCGACCGCGGCGCTGTCTTCACCCTCACCCTGCCCGCAGACCGAAGCTGAGCAACCGGCCGACGTAACCACCGTCAGCCTCACGTTCTGTTCAGCTCCACCCTATGCCATTACGTTCGCAACTGCGCACATAATGGCGTAAGGTAACCCTTGTCGGAGCGGTTCGCGAGTCTGGAAGATGGAGTGTGATCGAGGTACTGCGGAATCGCCGATTCCGGCGGTTGTTCACCGCGCAGGTGGTGGCGCTGGTCGGCACCGGCCTGTTGACGGTGGCGTTGGGTCTGCTGGCCTACGACCTAGCGGGCAGTAACGCCGGCGCGGTGCTCGGCACCGCGCTGGCGATCAAGATGGTCGCGTATGTTTTTGTGGCACCGGTGATTTCGGCGATCACGGACCGGGTGCCACGCCGGGTGCTGCTGGTGTCGGCGGACGCGATCCGCGCGGCGATCGCCCTGACGCTGCCGTTCGTCACCCATGTCTGGCAGATCTATGTGCTGATCTTCGTGCTGCAGGCGGCGTCGGCGACGTTCACCCCGGCCTTTCAAGCGGTGATCCCCTCGATCCTGGAGAACGAAGACGACTACACCCGCGGGCTGTCGCTGTCGCGGTTGGCCTACGACCTGGAATCCCTGCTGAGCCCGGTCCTGGCCGCCGCGCTGCTGACCGTGATCAGCTACAACCTGCTGTTCGTCGGAACCGCCGCCGGATTCATCGCCTCCGCTGTTGCGGTGGTGACCACGACGCTGCCCCGGCCGGTGCCGACGGACCGCTCGGTGCCACTGTTGGAGCGGATCACCCGAGGCGCCCAGTTCATGACCGAACGCCCGGTACTGCGCGGACTGCTGGCAATGAACCTCGCAGTCGGCGCGGCGACCGCACTGGTCGTGGTGAATACCGTCGTCTACGTGCGAGATCTACTCGACGGCTCCGCCACCGGGGTGGCGCTCGCACTGGGCTGCTACGGCAGCGGATCGATGATCGTCGCACTGTCAGTGCCACGACTGCTCACCACCATCACCGACCGCACCCTGATGCTTGCCGGAGCCGCCGTGCTGCCGGTGGGATTGCTGGCAGCCGCCGCGATCGCGACCCTGTCGCCGACCCCCGGTCCAGGGTGGGTGATGCTTACGGTCGCATGGGTGGTGCTCGGTGCGGGCACCTCGATGATCAACACCCCCGCCGCCCGGCTGCTGCGCTCCCAGACCACACCCGACAACCGAACAGCGGTATTCACCGCCCAGTTCTCCCTATCGCACGCCTGCTTCCTCCTCACCTACCCCATCGCCGGATGGGTCGGCGCGGGCGTCGGCCAGTTCGCCGCCGCGATCACCCTGGCCGCCGTCGCTACACTTGCCGCAACAACGGCCGCCCGCGTATGGCCGGTGGATACCTCATCCACGGTGGAAGAGGTGCTAGCAGGAAGGCGGTGAACGATGACGGCCAAGCATGTCTCGGCCGCCGCGCAAGCAGCTCCCAGCCTCGTCCACCCCGTCACGCCCGACAAGGCACGCCTCGACGCCGCGTCCGCCACCTTTCGGATGTTGTCCGACGCCACCCGCCTGCATATCCTGCTGGTCCTCGCCGACGGTGAAGCCGATGTCACCGCTTTGACCGAAGCCTGCGGCGCCTCCCGCACGGCAGTCAGCCAACACCTGGCCAAACTGCGCTTCACCGGGCTCGTCGACACCCGCCGCGAAGGCCGCCGCATCGTCTACCGCATCCACGACGGGCACCTGACCCGACTGGTCCGAGAAGGCATGAACCACGCCGACCACATCGTCACCGGAGAACCCCCACACGCCTGAGCTGTGTTGTTTGGCAGCACCTGCGGCGCTGCGTGTTCGCGGCCCCCTATGGCTCGCGTCCGAGGGGCAAATACTTGCTCCTTCGTCGCATCGTATTTGCCCCTCGGACGCGAGCCGGCCGCGAACTCTAGTGCTCGATCTCGCTACGCTCGAAAACTGTTGCCGCGCCAAGCGAGCACGTAAGTGGGCTCGTGCGGCACCGACTATTTCTGTACACAGTTGGATGCCGCGCTTTAGCGGCTTAGGGGCTCGGTCTCGCCGCACTCGAAAATGGGTCATGGCGAGTGAGCACGTAATGGGGCACGGCGCGGTGGTGGGGTGTGGCATGACGGCCTTGGAGTGGCCGCTTTACAGTGTGCGTGTTAACAGGTCCGGAAAAGGCTAGGCAGCAGAGTTGCGCATGGCAGAACAGCGATCGACTGTGTCACGGAGAACATTGCTTCGAGGAACGGTCGCGGCGGGAGTGGCGACGGCGGGGGCGCTATCGGCGAGTGCGCTGCTACCGGCGCGTGCCACGGCGGGACCGGACGGTAGGCGGGTCGCGGTGCTCGGTGGTGGTGTCGCGGGATTGACGGCGGCGCACGAGCTGGCTGAGCGCGGTTTCCAGGTCACCGTTTATGAGCGGCGCGCGCTCGGTGGGAAGGCGCGCAGCATCCCGGTGCCGGGCAGCGGGACCGGGGGACGGCCGGAGCTACCTGGTGAGCACGGGTTTCGCTTCTTTCCCGGCTTCTACCAACATATTCCGGACACGATGCGGCGAATCCCGTTCAGCGGCAATCCCAATGGCGTCTGGAACAATCTGATCGGGGTGCCCGAGACCAGGTTCGCCCGGCTCGGCGGCGATGATTTTCGGCTTCCGCTCGGACCGAAGGCAGCCACGTCGTTCACGCCGGAGATGTTCCGGGAGACCGTGGGCGCGGTCATCAGCACAACGCTGAAAATGCCCGCGAATGAAGGGCTGTATTTCGCCGATCGGCTGCTGGTTTTCAATTCCAGCTGCGACGCCCGGCGGTTGGGGCAGTGGGAAAATATGTCGTGGCGCGACTATGTCGGCGGGCACGCGCGGTCACACGAATTCCGCGCGTTGCTCTCGCGCACCCTGACCAGCATCATGGTCGCCGCCAAGGAGGAGATCGCCAGCGTCCGCACCATCGGCACGATGGGCGAGCAGTTCCTCGGCAATCCGTTCGAGATCGGCAATGACGGTGCGCTGGACCGGGTGCTGAACGGTCCGACCAATGCGGTGTGGATCAAACCGTGGGTACAGCGGCTGCGGGATCTCGGGGTGCGGTTCGCCCTCGGGTCGGAGGTCGGCGGGCTCGACGTGCGCGACAAGCGGATCGCCGCGGCCAGGGTGGTCGACGAGTCGGGTGTCGCGCGCACCGTCGACGCCGACTACTTCGTGGTGGCGTTGTCCGCCGAACAGGCACGCAAGCTGTGGTCGCCCGATGTGCTTGCGGTGCGGCCCGAACTGGCCGCGATGGACCAACTCTACGTCGACTGGATGAATGGCATCCAGTTCTATCTGCGCACACCCGCGGATATTTCGCGTGGCCACACCGCCTATATCGACGCACCGTGGTCGCTCACCTCGATCACCCAGAATCAGCTGTGGACAAGGAAACTCACGGAATTCGGCGACGGCGACGTGCGCGACTGCCTTTCGGTCGACATCTCCGACTGGAATACCCCCGGCATGCTCTACGGCAAGCCCGCCAAGGAATGCACGCACGAGGAGATCGCACGCGAGGTCTGGGCGCAGATCATCGCGCACCTCGATGACAGGGGCACGGTGCTGCGCGCGGACGATCTGCATTCCTGGTTCCTCGATCCAAGTATCAGCTGGCAAGCCGACCACGGCCGCAATGCCAATGCCGATCCGTTGCTCATCAATACCGCCGGATCGTGGCAGTATCGGCCACAGGCGCATGGCGCACTCGAAAATCTGTTCCTGGCAGGCGATTACGTGCGCACCAATGTCGACCTCGCCACCATGGAGGGCGCCAACGAGTCCGCCCGCACGGCGGTGAACGCGCTGCTCGAGGTATCCGGGTCGAATGCCGAACCGTGCCGGATGTTCTCGCTGTATCGCGCTGCGGAATTGGAACCGCTGCGCAAAATCGACGCGGATCGTTACGCGGCGGGTCAGCCGAATCTTTTCGACGTCGCGATCTGAGCCGCCGGGTGTGATCGATCTCCCGCCGTCGAAACCTAATTCGATCGCCGGTGGCGGGGGGCGATGTTTCAATCGAGTTATGCGCGAAATCACCGGCACGGACGAGATCACCAGCCCGATCGAACTCAGGCAGCTACTCGGTGAGGTGATGCCGCGTGCCGCGAACAAGGAACGGATCGCGCTGCACCCGCGAGACCGCGAATGGATCGCCACTTCGCCGTTCATTGTCATCGCCACCAGCGATGCCGATGGCAACTGCGATGCCTCCCCCAAGGGCGATCCTGCGGGTTTCGTGAAGGTGCTCGACGATCGCACGATCGCCGTTCCCGAACGCCCAGGCAACCGCCGCGCCGACGGCTACCTCAATATCCTGGCCAACCCGCATGTCGGCGTGATCTTCCTGATCCCCGGCCGACGCGAGACGTTGCGTGTCAACGGCCGTGCCCGCCTCGTGCGTGACGCTCCTTACTTCGACGACATGCTGGTGCGCGGCCATCGCCCGATCCTGGCCATAGAGATCGATATCGAGCAGATCTTCCTGCACTGCGCCAAAGCCTTCATGCGCAGCCACCTGTGGGAGCCCGACCAGTGGCCGGTCGACGATCTGCCCAGCCATGCCTGCCTGGTCAAGGAGGTGCAGACCGATATCGCCGAGTCCGTCGAGGAACTCGAGCGCTATTACTCGGAGAATTACAACGCGAAGCTCTACCGCGCGTGAAGGGTGCCGGTCCGGACCGGCACGGCGCACGGCGCGAGCCGTCGGACCGCACCACATAGACTCGGCGCGTGGCAGATATTTCGGTGCGTGGGCGGCTCGCGCTGCGAGCGGCGGCCGCGGCGTCGTGGGCTTCGCAGAAGGCCGGTCGTGGCAAGGGGTCGATGATCGGCGGATTGATCGCGCTGAAGATCGATCCGTCTGTTATGGACCAGCTCGGACGCGGTAAGCGCACAGTGCTGGTGACCGGCACCAACGGTAAGTCGACGACCACCAGGATGACGACAGCCGCGCTCGGCAGCCTCGGCGAGGTAGCGACCCAGGCCGACGGCGCCAATATGGACGCGGGCATCGTTGCCGCGTTGAGCACCCATCTGGACGCGCCGCTGGCCGCGATCGAGGTGGACGAACTGCATCTGCCGCACGTCCACGATGCGCTGCAACCGGCGGCGGTGGTGTTGTTGAACCTCAGCCGCGATCAGTTGGATCGGGTCGGCGAGATCAACATGATCGAGCGCAAGCTACGGGCCGGGCTCGCACAGCACCCCGATACCGTGGTGATCGCCAACTGTGACGACGTGCTGGTGACCTCCATCGCCTACGACCATCCGAATGTGGTGTGGGTGGCCGCAGGCAGCGGATGGGCGATGGATGCGACCAGCTGTCCGCGCAGCGGCGAACCCATCCTGTGGGAGGGCGCGCACTGGCGCAGCACCGGCACAGATTTCCAACGCCCGGAACCAGATTGGTGGCTCGACGGCGAAAAGCTTTGCGGCCCGGACGGATTGCGGCTTCCGCTGCAAATAGCCCTGCCCGGTCGCGCCAATCGAGGCAACGCCGCACAGGCGGTGGCGGCCGCAGTCGCGCTCGGTGCCGAACCAGCGACCGCTGCGACGGCTACCGGGACCGTGCGCGAGATCGCGGGCCGCTACCGCACTGTCCAGGTCGGCGACCACACCGCCCGGCTGCTGCTGGCGAAAAACCCGGCGGGCTGGCAAGAAGCACTGTCGATGATCGAACCGACGGCCGCCGGGCTGGTGATCGCGGTCAATGGCCAGGTACCCGACGGCGAGGACCTGTCCTGGCTGTGGGACGTGCGCTTCGAGCATTTCGAAGGCGTCCAGGTGGTGGCCGCCGGTGAACGCGCCACCGACCTCGCGGTGCGGCTGACCTACGCCGGAGTCGAACACACGCTGGTGCCGGATCCCTTGCGCGCCATAGCTTCCTGCCCCGCAGGTCAGGTAGAGGTACTGGCGAACTACACGGCCTTCCGTGATCTCAATCGCGATCTCGAGGGGGCGGATGGCATGAACGAGCCGATCGCGGGCACGACAGAATCGACCGGAGCACGATCATGAGCGAATCGACGGTACGCATCGGACTCGTATTGCCCGATGTCATGGGCACTTACGGCGATGGCGGTAACGCGCTGGTGCTGCGGCAGCGGCTGCGGATGCGCGGCCATGATGCCGAGATCGTCGAAATCACGCTGTCGGACGCGGTTCCCGACTCACTCGACATCTACACTCTCGGCGGCGCGGAGGATTCGGCGCAACGGCTGGCCACCCGCCATCTACAGCGCTACCCCGGCCTGCAACAGGCGGCCGCGAAAGGCGCACCCGTGCTTGCGATTTGTGCCGCCATCCAGGTGCTCGGTCACTGGTATGAAACCTCCTCGGGCGAGCGAGTCGACGGCGTCGGCCTCATCGACGTCACCACCACACCGCAAAAGCTGCGCGCTATCGGCGAGGTGACCACCACCCCATTGCTTCCCGGCCTCACCGCACCGCTGACCGGATTCGAAAACCATCGTGGCGGAACAACACTCGGCAGTGATGCCACCGGCCTCGCTCGCGTAACCCGAGGTGTCGGCAATGGCGTCGGCGACGGCATGGAAGGCGTCGTCCACGGCGCCGCCCTCGGCACCTACATGCACGGCCCAGTACTTGCCCGCAATCCCGAACTGGCCGACCTGCTACTTTCCCGCGCCCTCGGCGTCTCCGAACTGGCCCCGCTGGAACTACCCGAGGTCGAGCAGCTTCGACGGGAACGCTTGCGCGCATGAGCAGCGCGGGCACCAGGTTTCCGAACGAACCAACTCCTAGATCGCCAAAATGGCGACATCATATTTCCGACAGTACGGATCTCTCGTGACCAACGTGAGACCTTCACACTGAGCCTGTGCCACACAGCATGCGGTCGAACACATGGGTGTCCAGCAGTAAGCTCACCGCGTCATTCCGAAGTCGTCGGCGATCGCGGCATTGGTCTGTTCGGAGTCCCAATCCGGGGTCAGCACCAATCGGCCACGCAGCGATCCACCGGCAGTGCGGTCGACCCGGCGAACCAGCGGCACGACCTTGGCGACGGGATGACCCGCTCGGGAGATGACGATCTCTTCGCCGTGTTCGACTCGGTCGATAATTCGCGACAGGTTGGTCTTGGCTTCGTGGATATTGAACTGCTCCGCTGCATTGCCAGACATGGGGCCTCCTTAGCTAAGAGATTAGTCCACCGTCCGCGGAACGGACAGTAGAAGCGGACGACCAGGTGTTTCGCCCGTGGACACAGGCGAAACCGCGCGTCCGCTACACCTCGATCGGCGCGACATCGACCGAGACGGAAATGGAGCTTTCTCTGGCGTCGGTGTAGATGATGCCGCGCAACGGGGGCACGTCCGCGTAGTCGCGGCCCCAGGCCACGGTGACGTATCGCTCGTCCACCAGTTGGTCATTGGTGGGGTCGAAGGCGATCCAGCTGCCGGTCCTGTCGTTCGCGGTATCGCCGGGAACCCATACCGCCGCCCAGGCGTGCGTGGCGTCGGCGCCAACCATGCGTTCTTTGCCCGGCGGCGGATCCGTTGCGAGATAACCGGATACATAACGAGCGCTGAGCCCGTGCGAGCGCAGACAGGCCGCGCCGATGCGCGCGAAATCCTGACAGACTCCCGCTCGCGCGGCGAACACATCGGACACCTTCGTCGATACCGTGGTAGACCCCGACTTGTAGGTGAAGTCGGCATGTATGCGAGTGTTCAACTCCCGCAACGCTTCCAGCAGCGGCCGACCGGCCGTCAACGATTCGGCCGCGTAGGCGGTGACCTCGGGCGTGATCTCGGGCGGGCGCAGATCCAGCGTGAACTCCACCGCGAGCGGTCCGGTCGCGGCCGTGGGACGCGCGTTCTCCCAGGGTTGGACGGCCGGACCGGACGCGGCGTAATCGGCTCCGTCCACCTCCACCGTCGATTCGCCGGTGACCACCAATGCCCGATGTTCCTCCGTGACATGGAAATACGAGGTGGTGTTGCCGTAGACGTCGGTACCGATCGAACGGTCCGACGGCACCGGATCGATGACGATCTCGTGCGAAAGCACACGCTGCCCGGGGAATTCCCGCGGCGTCAGATAGGCCCGCCCATACGAGCTGGTGACCTGGTCGGAGTAGGAGTACGTCGTGGAATGCGCCACGCGGTAGCGGCGAGCCGAACCATCGCGGCCGATCACCCGACCACCTGCGCGCTGCCCCACAGCGGCTGAATGCTAACCGGCAGCGCCAATTTCGTGGTCTCGAACGATTCCGACAGCTTACGCAGCCGCAAGTTCACGCCCTCCAGAAGTTCCGCCAGTTCGGTCCGCTTGCCATCGGCGTCGACGACATCCAGGTCGTCCGGGCCGACTCGGCGCAGCATTCTTCGCGCGTCCGCCAGCAGTCGTTGCGGCCGAGACGTTCCGGACGCGCCGGGCATGGCTTGGAAATCGGTGTCGAGCCGGTCCAATTGATAGGCGAGCGAGCGCGGGTTGGACTCGTCGAACAACAGCAGTCCGGCGACCGCGGATACCCATACCGAATCGAGGTGGCGGCGGCGGTAACTCACCGACGACTCGGTGGCACGCAACACCGCCTCGATCACCACCCGCTCGGCCTCGCCCGGATAAGTATCGGTCAGCGTGGTCGCGAGCAGCGCGGTAATCGCCAGTCCGCGCTCGATACGTTTGCCGATATCCATGACGTACCAACCGGTGTCGCGGACCAGCGATTCGGCGACGATGCCCGATAGTGAGAGCAATCCGGCCAGCGACGACGAATGCACTGCCGAGAGCGCGGTCTCCTGATCACCACCGCTGCCGCGATATTCGACCAGCGCCCGATCGACCGCGCCGAGGATCATCCAGGTGTCGGCCGAGAGCTGATCGCGCACCGCACGGGCAGCCGACCCGTACCTGTCGATCGCGTAGGCCAGCGAACCCGGCCGGGCACGATCGACGGTCAATGCCACCAGATAGTCGCGCCCCGCCCGCGACGCACCGGCCACCGGCGATTGCTCGCCGACCGCTCCATCGGGCTCCCGCGGTTGCGCGTCGGTCGAGCTATTCTGCTCTGCCGCTGAAGGATTCGGATGTACACCGGAATCAGTCGGATTCACATCAGCGCCGGTGGAATTCACATCGGCGTCGCCCGACAACCCGCCACCAGCACTCGCCAGCACAACCTCGCCCCGCGCACCGCCGCCGCTCAACACGTCGGCAGGCGCTATGGTTCCGGTGGTTCGCGCCAGCGCGGCCATCAGCGCCGGCACCGCCTCCGCACCTTCCAGCCACGGCTGGTAGCGATAGTCCCGATAGCGATCATGTGTAGCAATCAACAGGCGCACAACGGATTCGGCGCGTTCGCTGTAACGACCCATCCAGAAGAGGTCCTTGAGCGCGCGCGGGGAACTGAGCGATTCCAGCGCGGGAGCACGGCGAACGCGTTCCTCGGGTGCCGGTTCGGTGCCGACGGCGGTAACGGCGGTGGGTGCCGCGCGCACCCAAATATCCTTGGCGGCAACCTTGATCACCACCCGTTCCGGTTCCAGCCGATGGCGCAGCTGTCCGAGTCCGCCCGTCATCGCCGTGTAGCCGCCGCGACGGGCCATGGAGAACAACCGCATGCCAACCGGTGCGGAGGCGAGTCCGCCGAAACCCGCAACCGCGGGCGCTACCGAGAATTGCGCCGGGTCCTGGCCAACCCACTGCCAGCCGTTGGTCTCGATTCGGGCCGCGAGTTCGCGGCGTTCGGCGGCGGCGAGCGCCGGCCCGAACAGCGTGGTCCCGTCGACGGCGGAGCGGATGATGAGGCGATCCAGATTCGCGATCAGATGAGACCGCTCGGCGTCCTCGCCGCCCCAATACGACGGCGCGCTGTCGAGCACCAATTCCTCGCCGAGCAGGGCACGCGAAATTTTCGGCAGGAACCCGGCAAGCGCCGGACACTCCAACAGCCCGCTGCCGAGCGTGTTCACCACGGTCACCGCACCCCGGCGCAGGACTTCGACCAAACCGACCACACCCAGCCGCGAATCCGGCCGCAGATCAAGCGGATCGGAGAACTCGGCATCCACCCGGCGTAGCACCACGTCGACGCGTTTCAGGGTGCCGAGCGAACGCATCCACAGCGCGCCGTCACGTACCACCAGATCCGCGCTCTCGACCAGGGGAAAGCCGAGTATCGAAGCGAGATACGCCTGGTCGAAAGCGGTTTCGGAGTGCACACCCGGGCTGAGCACCACCACCACCGGATCGTCCTCGGCCATCGGCGCCGATTCCATCAGCATCAGGCGCATCGCCCTGGCGAACGGGGTGAGCGGACGCGGATTCGAATGCTCGAACGCTTCCGGGATCGCCGTCGACATCGCCCGGCGATCCGCCAGCGCGTACCCCGCGCCGGAGGGTGCCTGCGCCCAGTCGGCGATAGCGCGGAACTGGCCGTCGCTCCACCGGCTGATGTCGCAGGCGTGCAGGAACAGCTGATGCCGCCCGGGAACCGTGATGCCGTGCGCCGCCCGCACGTACCCGCTATTGCCGAACACCAATTCCGGCGGCAGCAGGCCCGAGGTAATGATGCGGCGCGGTCCGTAGATATCGGTGAGCACCTCGTCGAGCACCCGCGACCGCTGCACCAGCCCGGCCTCCAGCCGGGTCCAGTCGTCCGCGGAGATCAGCAATGGAATGGGGTCGAGGCGCCACGGGGTCGGCGGCGCCGTCTCCCCCGGGCTGATCACCTCGGTGTAGGTAATGCCGTCGTCATCGATCAATCTGCGTACGCGACTGTCCAGCGTGCCCAGGCCGGTGACGCCGACCTCGACGAAGTCGGCCGAGAGCTCCGACCACATACGCCGGACCTGCCCCTCGGAGTCGACCAGTTCGTCGTAGTAACCGTCAACGGGACGACCACATTCGTCGTAGGCCGCGGCCCGCGCACCGTCGGCACGGTATCTCGCGAACTGTTCGGCGATCTGCTCGCGCACGTCGAGCTGACTGTTGTCCCGCAGCATGTCGTGCGTTGTCACCGTGCCGACCTCACTTCCCCTGCCGAGGTTGCCCGCAAGCCTGAGCCCTACCGGTCGCTGCCGAGTCCCCACACCGTCCGGGCCCGGCGCAGATCGAGGATGCCGGGCGCACCGATGTCGGTGGACTGTGCGGCCATCTTCGCACGTAACTCGCCCGGATCGACACGAGCTGTAGTGTGCCCGGCCGCTTCGAATCGCCGGTTTCGGCGCGATTGCGCGGCAACCGCGTTCACCGGCGGGTCGTCGTAGGCCATGCCGCCTGGATGCGCGACGTGATAGGTACAGCCGCCGCGGGACAGGCCGGTCTCGGCGTCGAACAGGTCGAACACCAGCGGGGCGTCGACGGTGATCGAGGGGTGCATCGAGGTGGGCGGCCGCCAGGCCCGATATCGCACCCCGGCGACCTGAACGTCAGCCTTGTCGGTGGCCAGCAGCGGTACCGGGATGCCATTGCAGGTCACCACATTGCGGTCCCGGTCGGCGCCGACGACACGCACCTGCAGGCGTTCCACCGACGAGTCGACGTAGCGGGTGGTTCCGGTCTCCGCGGTCTGCTCGCCGAGCGTGCGCCATGGTTCGATGGCGCCGCGCAATTCGATTTCGATACCGCCGAGCACGACCGTGCCGATGCGCGGGAAACGGAATTCGGTGAACGGGTCCAGCCAGGCGGTGTCGAAATCGGTACCCTGCGCACGCAGGTCCGCCGCGACCTCGGCGATATCGGTCATCAGGAAATGCGGCAGCAGATACCGACCGTGCAGGTTCGCACCGTGCCGAATCATCTTGGCCCGCAACGGTTGTGACCAGAACCAGGAAACCAGACCGCGCACCAGCAGCGATTGCACCATGGCCATTTGGAAGTGTGGGGGCATTTCAAAGCCGCGCAGCTCAACCAATCCCAGCCTGCCCCTGGCGGTTTCGGGACTGTAGAGCTTGTCTATGCAGAATTCGGCGCGGTGGGTGTTGCCGGTGAGATCGGTGAGCAGGTGCCGTAGTGCGCGGTCGACATACCAGGGCCGGGCTTCTCCGGCGCGGTTATCGTCCGCGACCGCCTCGGCTGTCAATTCGACAGCCACTGTGCGCCTTAATGATTCAGCTCTCAATGATTCGCCTGGCGCAACCTGGCCCGCGTCGGGCTCGTGGCTCAATCGGGCGATCTCGGCGAAAGCGATCTCCATTTCGTATAGCCCGTCCGCACGACTTTCATCGACCCGTGGCGCCTGCGAGGTCGGCCCGACGAATCGGCCCGCGAACAAATACGACAAGGCCGGGTGCCGCTGCCAGTAGGTGAGCATGGATACCAGCAGATCCGGACGGCGCAGCAGCGGCGAGCGCGCGGGGGTCACCCCGCCGAGGGTGATGTGGTTGCCGCCGCCGGTCCCGCCGTGGGTGCCGTCGACATCGAACGATTCGGTACTCAGCCTGGCCTGACGCGCCTGTTCGTACAGGGTCGATAGCAGTTCGGCCTGCTCGCCGAAGGAGGCCGTCGGCTGCACATTCACCTCGATCACCCCCGGATCGGGTGTCACCGACAAGGTGCGCGACCGAGGATCCCCCGGCGGACCGTATCCCTCGAGCACCACCGGCCGGTTCGTCGCCGCCACGGCCGCCTCGACGCGCTGGATCAGATCGAGAAAGTCGTCGAACTCGTCCAGCGGCGGCAAGAAGACATGCACCCTGCCATTACGGACCTCGCAGACCAGGGCGGTAGGTGGCTCCCGATCCGACGGTTCGACTACCGCAGGCGACTCACCGCCCCGCGCTGCGTCCGGAGCGTCGGCCATCGGGTCACGTTCCGGGCGTGGACGCGGCGGATACCAGTAGATGGCCTCGAGCGGCAGGCGCAGGCCGGCTGGAGAATCGCCCTCGGTCAACACGATTCGTCCGGCGGGGTTGTCCACGGACATACCGCGCCGCAGCCGCCAGTCCGCGCTCGCCCAGCCGGAACCGTCCTCCCTGCGATACAGCGACAACACATGCGCGGCGGGTTCGGCGACCGCCGAATCGAGTCGGTTCAGCAGTTTCTCGCGCGCCCGCACCGAATCCAGTTCCGGTCCGAGATCGTCGTCCGGGTCGACCGGAACACCCTCGGGAGCACGCACTTTCGCCGCCAGGCGGGCCAGCGGGTCCTCGAATACCGGCCGAACCTGTGTCTCGGGCAGACCGAGTCCCGCGGCAATGTGCGCGACAATTTCACGCGCCGAGTCCGAGGTCGCGTTACCGGCGTCGCCGTCCGCCGGTGGTGTCCACGGATCGATAAGGAGATCCGGCCTCGTCCACAGCGGCACACCATCCGCACGCCAGGCGATCGCGATTTCCCAGCGCGGCAATGCTTCTCCGGGATACCACTTGCCCTGCCGGTGTTGCACCAGGCCGTTCGCGGCATAGATCCCTCGCATGCGTTCCGCCAGGTCCAGAGCGCGTTCCCGCTTGTGCTCGCCGTCGGCGGCGGTGGTCCATTCGGGGCTGGTCTGGTCATCGATCGAAACGAACGTCGGTTCGCCGCCGACGGTCAGCCCTACCCCCGAGGCCGACATCCGGCTATCGACGACGGCACCGGCCGTGGTGATCCGGTCCCACTGAGAATCGGTGTAGGGCAGGGTGACTCGTGGATCCTCGTGCACTCGGCGCACGATATTGGCGAAATCCATGGTGGCGCCGGTGGTTCCGGTCGCGCCGGTAATCGGCGCCGACGAGGTCGGATGCGGTGTCGCCGCCAGCGGAATATGCCCTTCGCCCGCGAACAGCCCCGAGGTCGGGTCGAGACCGACCCAGCCCGCGCCGGGAATATACGCCTCGGTCCAGGCGTGCAGATCGGTGAAATCGGCGTCCGGCCCAGATGGACCGTCCAAAGCCGCGACATCCTGCGCCAACTGCACCAGATAACCCGAAACGAACCGGGCCGCTACCCCGAATTCTCGCAGTATCGACACCAGTAACCAGGCCGAATCGCGACAGGAACCGAGCCGGCTGCGCAAGGTGTGGCCGGGTGACTGCACGCCCGGTTCCATCCGGATCAGATAGCCGACATCGTGGCGCAACGCCTGATTGATCGCGACCAGGAAATCGATGGTGCGCGGCCGGTCACCTGGCGTATGCGCGCGCACCCAGTCGCGGACCAACTCGCCGGGGCCCGATCCGGGCCCCACTTCGTCCACCGGTCGCAGGTACGGCTCGAGATCGGCCACCAATTCACCGCTGTAGGCGAATGGGAAGTGCTCCGCACAGTCCTCGATGAAGAAGTCGAACGGGTTGACCACCTCGAGGTCCGCGATCAACCCGACCGTGATGGAAAGCTCCCTGGCCGGCTGCGGAAATACCAGCCGGGCAAGGAAATTCCCGAACGCGTCCTGCTGCCAGTTGCAGAAGTGATCGACAGGTGTCACCCGCATCGAGTAGGCATCGATCCTCGTCCGCGAGTGTGGTGCTGGGCGCAGCCGCACCACGTGCGGATGAACCTCGACCTGCCGGTCGAAGGTGTAGGTGGTCCGGTGTTCGAGTGACACCTTGATGCCCATACTGCAAGTTCACCACACCGCACCGGCCGCGCATGGCGACCAACGAACCCGGTGTTTCTCCGGCCGCGCGCTCTCGACGCAGGCTTCTCGATGACTGCGCGACACCGCCGCGATGTCCCCGGACGGCGTGAACTGAACCGTCGACGTCCGGCCCGCATCCGCTGGCCCTACGCTGGCCCGGTGACCTACGACCACCTCCTGTTGCCATCCGGTGCCGCCTCGACGCTCGCCGAAGCGGACGCCTACCTGTCCACACAGCAGGGTCTGACCGAAACCGACGTGGTGGCGGCAATGGCCGCGGAACTGAACAAACGCAATGCACAGCTACCCGAGGACGACCACTTCCTGAGTGTCGAGGCGGTTGGCGGCGCGGCAACCGGCGCGGTGCTGCATGTGCCATGCCCGTACGACGCGATCGGATACCTCCGCAATCTGCTGTTCGAGATCGCGACACCGCTGCACTACGCCGTCTACGATCCTCAGCTCGCCCTGCTGATCGACCCGGCCGAACGGGTCGATGCCACCGTCACCCACGGCGGCCTGGGCGAGTTCCCCTATCTGACGAAACCCCTTGCCATTCAATGGGTTTCCGAACTCGCACCGCCGAACCCGTACTTGATCGTCGAGCGTACCGACCAGGTCTACATCCAGACCTACCACGACGAATCCGGCAACTACATCGTCGAATATCGAGACGGCGCCCCCGACAAACACTTCGGCACCACGATCACCGGCCCGACCGCCGTCGCCGACCTGGTTTGGGAGTGGGCCACCGACAACCGCACGCAGCTGCAAACACTCCCCTGGACCCGGGTAGAACTCTGAGGGTGCCCACTGGTTTCGCACCACAGGAGCCCCGAGAGCGCAATGAACGGCGCATCGAAGATGCTCATCCCCGCACAATTGATCCGGATCGGGCCGAACACAACCGGATTTCTACAACGCGCGACGTCCCGATAGCGCGCGGCCGAGGGTCAATTCGTCCGCGAACTCGAGATCGCCACCCATTGGCAGGCCGGAAGCCAGTCTGGTGACGCTCAATCCGGGGAAGTCACGCAGCATTCGGACCAGGTAAGTGGCGGTTGCCTCGCCTTCGGTATTCGGATCGGTCGCGATGATCACCTCGGTGACATCGATACCGTCTTCCTGATTTCCGATGCGCGCCAGCAGTTCCCGAATCCGCAATTGATCCGGGCCGATGCCGCTGAGTGGGTCGAGGGCGCCGCCGAGCACGTGATAGCGGCCACGGAACTCGCGGGTGCGCTCGATGGCCTGCACGTCCTTGGGTTCCTCGACCACACAGATCATGGTGCGGTCGCGGCGCGGATCGGCACAGATGCGGCACAGTTCATTATCGGCGACGGTGCCGCAGACCACGCAGAACTGCACACCGTCACGCACCTTCTGCAGCGCGGCCTGCAACCGATCTATCTCCGGCGGCTCCACCTGCAGAAAATGAAAGGCGATGCGCTGCGCGCTCTTCGGACCGATGCCGGGCAGTTTGCCCAGCTCATCGATCAGATCCTGAACCGGCCCCTCGTACAACGGCTATGTCCTGTGCTCAGAGGCCAGGCAGACCGGGCAGCGACGCGCCACCTGCCAGCGGCCCGAGCCGATCCGAGGCCAGCTGCTGCGCGTTGGCCATGGCGTCGTTGACCGCGCCGATCACGAGATCCTGCAACCCCTCGACATCGTCGGGGTCGACGATCTTCGGGTCAATGGTCAGTGAAACGATCTCGCCGGTCGCCTTGATCGTGACCGTGACCAGCCCGCCACCGGCCTGACCTTCGACCTCACTCGCCGCGATCTCGGCTTGGGCCTCCATTACCGCCTGCTGCATCTGCTGCGCCTGGGCGAGTAACTGCTGCATGTCGAACTGACCACCGGGCTGCACGGCTTGTCCTCTCTGCGGAAAGTATCGCTGTCCAGCCTAACCGGCACGGCCGTAGGAGGTCCGCCGGGCGCATGCACCAGCCTCAGCGAATAAACCGCAACCGTATGATCCGGTTCTGCTATTCGCCGGATCCTGCGGCGCGATCGCGCATACCATCAGCTGCGAGGGGTGGGCCCGGTGTGCAGAATTCTGGAGACAGCGATGAGCACCAACCGAGTACTGATGCTGAGTATCCTCACAATCTCGCTAGGCTTTTCCGGTCTTGTCCCAGGCGTGGGTACCCCGATGGCCCGCGCCGATTCCGCTATCGCGCAGGCCACCGACTATGGCGGCGGCTGCGTCCTGTACCCGGACGATCGCGCCGCGACCATCGATTCGCTGCGGTTTCGCTGTTCACCGCAACAGCAGGACACCCTGTTCCGAGACGCGCCGCTCGGCGAGGTCCCGACGGGCGTGAAGGATGGCTGGGTGACCCGGCCGAGCTGGGGCCAACCGTTGGCCCCCGCGTTCTGGATCGGAAAGAACTTTTATACCGGACCGGACGGCGGCTACCTGATGAACAGGGTCACCGGCGCCGGAATCGAGGCATGGCGTGCCGATGTCTACCGCGCCCCCGCGATCACCGATGGCCTACCGACCTGGGCATTGAACTACGCCCCCTCCCCGACCCCGCCGGTGTACGACGAGATCCGGGAGGTCACACCGGGCGTCTGGTTCGGCTATTCATGGTGGCGCGGTATATCCCAGACCACCCTCCTGCTGACCTTCGCCCTGGCCACGCCGTAGTGAATTGCGTGAAGTTGACTCTCCCAACACTGGAGGGTGTTCGCTGAAGTCATGACAGCGACCGTCACCATCGGGGAGTCGCCAGGCTGACCTATTTCAGCGTCAAGACCCTCCGGTACTACCACGACATAGAGCTGCTCGAGCCCGTCGCGGTGGACCCGGGTCCGGATATCGGCGGTACTCGACAGCTCAGGTAGCGCAGGCCCATATGATCCGCAGGCTGCGGGAATTGGATATGCCGCTGCCTGAGATCAAACCTCGGCGCCTTCGACGATTTCGACCGTACCTACGGCGCACTGGGCAGCCACGTCGCCGAAAACGCCACGGCGCTGGCCGAACCCGTGCGTGAGCGGTATCTGCTCGGCCCCGGCGATATCGACGACCCCGCCGAATACCGAACCGAAGTCTGCTGGCCCATCGGCCGGCCATAGGAAATCAGGAGAAACCCGATGACGCTTTCAATCGCACACGTCACGTTCGACTGCAACGACGCCGCGGCACTCGCCGGATTCTGGTCCGAACTACTGGACAAGCCCGTCGATCCCGACGCGAACGCGTACTTCGCGACTGTCGGCCGCGGCTGCGACGCATCGCCGACACTGATGTTCATCCAGGTGTCGGACAAGAACCCCGGCAAGAACGTCATCCATCTCGACCTGCACACCGAGGACTTGCCCACGCAGATCGATCACGCGGTCAGCCTCGGCGCCAAGCGCATCGGCGATTTCGACGAGTACGGCATGCGGTGGGCGACACTTGCCGACCCCGAGGGCAACCTCTTCGATATCGGCGCCGACTAACCCACACCGGCGGCACCCGCACCCCGATCGCGCATCGGGGTGCGGGCAGGTATCAGGCCAGTTCGCGTTGCAGGTTGCCGAGCACCTCGGCCTGAATCTTCTTCAGCCCCAACGGCGCGAAGATCCCCTCGAAAATGCCCGCCACGCCGCCCGCGCCCTTCCAGGTGGTGGCCAACGTGACCTGCGCACCGGAACCGGCGGGCGTCACCGTCCAGGTATTGACCATTGTCGAGTTCGAATCCCGTTCGGTCACGATCGAATCCGAGACCGAGACCACGGCATGTACGTTGCGGGTGCGCTTCTCGGTGGCTTGTAGCGTCCACTCGGCGACCGTGCCCGCGCCATGGCCGCCCTCGACGACCTTGTAGTCGTGGTAGTGCGAAGAGAGGATGCGAGGGCGAACCGCCTCGTAATCCGCGATGGCCTCGAGTGTGCGCTGTGGATCCGCCGAGACGGTGATCGAACTGCTGGCGTTGACCTGTCCCACAATGAGCTCCTTGTCCGGATGCGGTATCTCGACCACCTCACATCCTGCCTTGCCACCCGATTCGCCCGACAACCAGACACCGCATCACCGCGCGCCACGCTGGTGGCCATTACCCGCCCACCGTGGATCCGCGCCTACTATTCCCGTTGCAACATGTGCGTGACATTTCTCCCTCGTCGGTGACCTCACGGTGGCTGACCGCAGCCGTGAGTACTAGCGTCGAGGAGTGGCAGTGAGTCTGTTGGGTAAGACCGGACAGGGATCGACCGCGCGCGAGTCGGGGTTCGCCGCGCATCGGGCTGGCGTAGATCGACTGTTGGCGAGCTATCGAGCGATACCCACCGACGCCAACGTGCGCTTGGCGAAGAAGACCTCCAACCTGTTCCGGGCCAGAGCCAAGAATCCCGCGCCCGGACTCGACGTGTCCGGGCTGGCCAAGGTGATCTCGGTGGATCCGGTCGCCAAGACCGCCGACGTCGCCGGAATGACCACCTACGAGGAACTGGTTGCCGCCACGCTGCCCTATGGGCTGGCCCCGCTGGTGGTTCCGCAGCTCAAAACCATCACCCTCGGTGGCGCCGTGACCGGCCTGGGAATCGAATCGACGTCGTTCCGCAATGGCCTGCCGCACGAATCGGTCCTGGAGATGGACGTGCTGACCGGCGCGGGCGAGATCGTCACCGCGACACCGGATGGCGAGCACGCCGACCTGTTCCGCGGCTTCCCGAACTCCTACGGCACACTCGGCTACACCGTCCGGCTGAAGATCGAACTCGAGACCGTGCAGCCGTATGTGGCGCTGCGGCACGTCCGCTTCCACGATCTGCGCGAGTTGGAGGCCACGCTCGCCAGGATCGTCACCGAGCGGACCTATGACGGCGAGCGGGTCGACTATCTCGACGGCGTCGTGTTCACCGCGGACGAGAGCTACCTGACGCTCGGCCGCCAGACCGACGAGCCCGGCCCGGTCAGCGACTACACCGATATGGACATCTTCTACCGGTCGATCCAACACGATTCCGCCGTGCCTTCTGGTCCCGCCGTTTCTTCTGGTCACTCCGCAGGCTCCGCTCCCGCCCCGAAACGCGACCGGTTGACCATCCACGACTACCTGTGGCGCTGGGACACCGACTGGTTCTGGTGCTCACGTGCCTTCGGCGCGCAGAACCCGAAGATCCGCCGGTTCTGGCCGAAGCGCTACCGTCGCAGCAGCTTCTACTGGAAGCTCATCGCTCTCGACCACCGCTATCACATCGGCGACCGGCTCGAGGCGCGCCAGGGCAACCTCCCGCGTGAACGCGTGGTCCAGGACATCGAGGTACCGATCGAGCGGACCGCCGATTTCGTCGAATGGTTCCTGCGTGAGATCCCGATCGAGCCGCTGTGGCTGTGCCCGCTGCGGCTGCGCGATACCGGAGCGGAGGCGGGCGCGGATGGGCGCGCCTGGCCGCTGTATCCGCTCGAGCCGAAACGAACCTATGTGAACGTCGGATTCTGGTCCGCGGTGCCGACCACTGCCGGGCAGCCCGAGGGCGCCGCGAACCGTGCCATCGAGCAGACCGTCACCGAATTCGACGGACATAAGTCCCTGTACTCGGATTCGTACTACGGCAAGGATGAATTCGCCGCTCTCTACGGCGGCGAGACCTACACCGAATTGAAGAAGCGCTACGACCCGGACCAGCGACTGCTGGACTTGTATTCGAAGGCGGTGCAACGCAAGTGACCACATTCAAAGACCGTTCCGATGTCTTCGCCGATCTCGGAACCAAGCTCAGCATTGCCGAGATCTTCGAGACGCTGGTCGACGGCCGAGTCCCGATCCGATTAACCGCTTACGACGGCAGCGCGACCGGTCCCGAGGACTCGCGATTCACTCTTGATGTGAAGACGCCGCGCGGCATCAACTACCTCGCGAGCGCCCCCGGCGATCTCGGTATGGCCCGCGCCTACATTTCCGGCGATATGACGGCGACCGGTGTGCATCCCGGTGACCCGTACGAAATCCTGAAAGCGATGGACGGGCTGAAGTTCCATCGCCCCTCGGCGCTGGCGCTGGTGACGATAGCCAGGTCATTGGGCTGGGAGCGACTCAAGCCGATCGCGCCGCCGCCGCAGGAGACCCTGCCGCGTTGGCGTCGCATCGCGCTGGAAGGGCTACGGCACTCCAAGACTCGTGACGCCGAGGCCATCCACCACCACTACGACGTTTCGAATACGTTCTACGAATACGTCCTCGGCCCCTCCATGACCTACACCTGCGCGGTCTACGAGGACGAGAAGTGGACGCTCGAGCAGGCGCAGGAGAACAAGTACCGCCTGGTGTTCGACAAGCTGCGCCTGAAGGAGGGCGACCGACTACTCGACATCGGCTGCGGCTGGGGCGGCATGGTGCGTTACGCGGCCAAGCGCGGCGTCAAGGTGATCGGCGCGACCCTCTCGGCCGAGCAGGCCGAATGGGCGCAGAAGAAGATCGCCGAGGAAGGACTTTCAGAACTGGCGGAGGTCAGGTACTCCGACTACCGCGACATCCCGGAGTCCAGTTTCGACGCGGTGTCCTCGATCGGGCTGACCGAACACATCGGCGTCCACAACTACCCGCACTACTTCGAATTCATCAAGGGCAAGCTGCGTGACGGCGGCCTTTTTCTCAATCACTGCATCACCCGCCCGGACAACCTGCGTAGCACCAAGGCCGGCGATTTCATCGACCGCTACGTGTTCCCGGACGGCGAGCTGATCGGTTCCGGCCGCATCATCGCCGAGATCCAGAACGTCGGGCTCGAGGTGATGCACGAGGAGAACATTCGCGAGCATTACGCGCTGACCCTGCACGAATGGTGCAAGAACCTGGTCGCGAACTGGGACGCGTGCGTCGAAGAGGTCGGCGAGGGCACCGCGAAGGTATGGGGCTTGTACATGGCGGGCTGTCGGCTCGGCTTCCAGCGCAACGTGGTTCAGTTGCACCAGGCGCTCGGGGTGAAGCTCGGCCCGAACGGTGAGTCCGGGCTGCCGCTGCGGCCCTGGTGGACCGCGTAAGACGACAGAGCCCTGTCCGCCCTAGAGCCGAGGCCGCTCAGTTTGCGCGGTGAGCTGGCGGTCAAGTTGTGTGGTGGTGGGTTTGTGATGCGAATCTGGTTGCGGCGTTTGGTGTGTCGGGAGATGGAAACAGCGGAACTCCAGTAGCGAAGGTTCGTCGACCAAGACAACCCTTCAAGCTGGAGTTCCGCTGCCTGCGACCCGGACGGTGCAGGCCACGGTCCGGACGTTGCCGTCGCGGGTGGTGGTTTACCTACACAACGAAATACGACTTGTCGTGCTAGCCGCTGTCGCCTCGCGATGATGTCGGAAAAGATCGCCATGCGGGCGATATGTTCCCGTCCAGGTCTCCGCGTCCGCCGATACCGATTATCGAAGATCCAGCATCATCCCTGCCAAGAACATCATGTCTGTTCCGGCTTGCACCTCCCGGTGCACCCCATTGGCTTGCAACGATCCCGCTGCAAGCTCGGCAGCGTCACCTGCCGGGTCCGCCGCGCTACACGACATTAGTCGTACTGAGCATTGAAGGCCACCGAGATCCACTGCTATCCGGCCTAGCACGACAGTCGTATCAGGGGAGCTCTAGTCCAGGAGTTCATCCAGGAACAGGGCGGGCAGTGTCGTATCCGCGAGTTGTTCCGGGGACGAACGCATTTCGGTGCGCAGTACCCGAAGAATGGCGAGCACACCGGGGCCCGCGTCGAGCAGCGGCCGGGTCCAGCCGAGTTCGGCGCAGGTAGCCGCGACGGGGAGCAGCAGCCCAGTGGCCTCGCCGACCCAACCGGAAGCGGCCAGGCATTCGGCGAGCAGCAGCGCGGCGTCCAATTCGGCACGGGGACGGCCTTGTTCGCGCATGCGGCCGTGCAACGCGCGGGCCCGGCGGACCGCGCGGTCATCGGAGCGCAGCTGACGTTCGGAGCGCAGCTGACGTTCGGCGAGCAGTTCACCGATCGCGGCTATCTCTTCGGCCTCGGCGGCCAGCGCCTTCGCACCCGTCATCCGATGGGCGTGATGGATGGTCTCGGCGGCCGGCCGTGCGGTCGCATCCGTCGGCAGACCGAGCCGCAATCGCTCGGCGCGAATGTGTGCGGCGAGCCGGATCAGCTTGCCGTCAGCGGCAATTCGGTCGCCTTCATCGAGCCTGGCGGTAGCGGTGTATAGATCCCCCAGCGCAGCCTTTACCCTGGCTCCGATGACGAAGGTCGAGATCAGGAAGTCGACCGGACCGACCCTGGCGACCAACTGGTGACTTTCGTCGAGGAGCCGATCGGCGGAATCCAGATCGCCACGGCGATAGTTCAATTCACCGATCAGCGCGGCGGCCACCCGCACCGCGTGCGAGCGTGGGCCGGATCGGGTACCCGCGGTTTCGTACGCCTGCTGGAAACACACAGCCGCAGTGGCGATATCGAGCTGCTCATAGGCCGCCGCACCCCGCCCGCACAGCCCGAATACCGCACCGAGTGGGTCCTTCGAGCGCGCGTGATACTCCGCGGCCCATTCCTGGATCTCGCGCACACCGTCGAAATCGAAGTCGCACAGGCGAACGAACGAGGTCAGATTGGCCGCCGTCGATACCGTCCAAGCGGGCAATTCATCGGGCCGCTCCAGACAGTCGGCAACCTGGTCGAGCACACCCTCGGTGCGATCTTGGGCAATGGCATCCGATGCGGCGAGGACCGCGGCTTGGCAGCGCTGCTTGATCACATCGGCATCGGTAGCCGATCCACGGGCCAGCGCATTCGACAGGCGGCCGAGCGCGGCCTTGGCCGCACCGGTCTGCTGCAGGTTGACGTTCGCGCGGGCAACCGCCATCAACAGCTTCGAACGCGAAGAAACCTGCTGCACAGGTAGTTTCGATACGGTGCCGAGCAGCGTGGTCAGCTGGGACTTATCGATCAGGTCCATGCCGCCGCTCTCCAAGAGGTCCAGCGCCATCTTCAGATCCGTCGCCGCCAGCGCGTGATCGACCGACTTCCGCAACAACTGATGCTCGGCGTACCAGCGAGATGCCCTGCGGTGCAGCGCCTCGAGCCGGCCGGGATCGGCCCGCTCCAGCCTGGCCCGCAGATGCTCGGCGAACAGCGGCTGCATCCGGAACCACTCGGGATCGTGAGCTATGCGCCGCAGGAACAGCTCGCGCTGTTCGGCCTGCTCGAGCAGATACTCGCTATCGGGGTCCTCCGACAGCGCCGCCGCCAGCGAACCGCACACCCGTTCGGTCACCGAAATCGACATCAGGAATTCGAGCATCCTCGGCTCGAGCGTATCGAGCACATTTTCCGCGAGATACTCCCGAATGCCGTGATCCCCCTCCGACAGGTTGGCGATCAATCGGTCCGGATCGGAGTGGCCGCGCAAGGAGAGACTCACCAACTGGATTGCGGCGGGCCACCCGTCGGTGACCGTGTAAATCTGCTCCACCTGTTCGTCGGTCAGCGCAAAGCCGTTGCGCTCCAAGAGAATCTGACGGGTCTCTGCGGCCGTCAGCCGAAGTGCGGAAGACCCGATCTCGATCAACTCGTCATGCACCCGCAACCTGCTGGTCGGCAACCCGAACTGTTCGCGGCTGGTCACCACGAAGCGTAAGTGGTGACATCCGTTGTCCAGCAAAGCTTCCATCGCTCGGTGCGCACCCGCGTCGGTGATTCGATGCCAGTCGTCGACTACCACCACCATGGTGGAACCCGCCGCGTGGATCTCATCGATCAGCGTCGAGATGACGAACGCGACCGCGTCCGCCGGACCTTCCTCGAGCACCTGGTCGAGTCCCGCGCCGATATCGGGGCGCACCCGGCGAATGGCCTCGATGAGGTGGGCGAGGAACCAGACCTCGTTGTCGTCGCCGCGATCGATGCCGATCCAGGCAACCGCGACGCCAGCCTCGGTCAGCTCGGATCGCCACTGCGCGGCCACCGTACTCTTACCGAATCCGGCCGGAGCATGGATCACCGCGAGCCTGCGGCGACCACCCGCCCGCAGCGTATCCAGGAGCCGGGGGCGCGCAAGGGGTTCGCGGGCCGGGGTCGGCGGGCGGAACTTCGTCGCCGCGGTCGGCGGCGGGGTGGTCGGCGGCAGCGTGGTCGCGGTCGGTTCGTTCACACCGGGATGTTGGGAAACCGCGGGGCGCAACGTCAGCGGCCAACTGCGACGTGCGGTCACCGCGGGCCGGACCACCGTTATATCCGATGAGCCGTCATCGATAGCGTCGGGTTCCTCGCCGGTGGCCAGCAGCGCCATCTCGTCGGGCACCTGATCGTGGTCACGCTGCGCCACCCGCAACTGTTCGCCGAACTCGTAGGCCGAGGTCGGGCGCTCATCCGGATCTGTGGACATGGCCTGCTCGATCGAGGCCGCCACGTCGGCCGGGATGTCCCGCTCGCGCAGGTCGGGCACCGGCTGCGTAGTAATCCGCAGGAATTGCGCGACAACCCGCTCCCCCGCCTGCCTCTCATAGGCGGCGTGCCCAGTGAGCAGTGCGAACAACGTCGCACCGAGTCCGTACACATCCGATCGGATGGTCGGATCCTGGCCCTTGAGTACCTCCGGCGCGGTGAACGCCGGCGAGCCGGTGATCAAGCTGCTCGAGGTCTGGAATCCGCCGGGAATCCTCGCGATACCGAAATCGGTGAGCTGCGGCTCGCCGTAGCCACTGAGCAGCACGTTCGCCGGCTTCACATCGCGGTGCAGAATCAGCGCACGATGCGCGCTTTCGATCGCGCCCGCCAGTTTCACCCCGGCGCGCAGCGAATCAGCCCAGGTGAGCGGGCCTCGATCGCAGATGACCCGCTCGAGTGAACCGCGTGTGCAGTACGGCATCACGATGAACGGCAGACCGCTCGACGTCACGTCGACCTGCAGAATGTCGACGATATTCGGATGGCCGGACAACCGGCCCATAGCCTGTTCCTCCCGCAGGAATCGCTCGCGGCTCTCCACATCGATTTCCGAGGAAAGCACCTTCACCGCGACAACTCGATCCAGCGTCTGCTGGATGCAGCGGTAGACCACCCCGAAGCCGCCGCGACCGACCTCGACCGCACCCGACAGCCCCATCGCCTCCAGTTCGTCGGCGATTGCGATGGACGCGATTCGCTGCGTTTCCGATTCGGCCGGAGCCGATTCGGGGCCAACCTTGCCCGAACGCGTCTGTGGATTCATGTGACCACCTCGAACTCATAGCGATTCGGCGTCACCAGCGATCAAACAACGCATCCACCCCGGGCATCGCGAGCCGCCCCCCGCAGTTTCCGATATGTCTGCGCTTACTCCAACGTAGCGCGGTATCCGACCCAGTGGGGATCTTTCGAATCAGCGTTGGTTCCGTGTGGGACCGGGCCTCGACGACGGTGTCCTGGCCCGCATCGGAACGAGATTCGCTCCACAGCTCGGTGCGTTGGGTTGGCTTCGGAGACACTGCCGAGGCCACGCCATTCGGACGGCGCGGCATCGCTACCGGACCGCCAGCGCGACCACCTGGGTGATTTGCTGGTCGGCGAAGTTATCGTCGCTGACGAGCACCAAGGTTCGCTCACCTGTCGGCAGTGGCGGGCCCCAGGTCATACCCTCGATATTGTCGATCGGGTCGAGACCGAGATCCGCGAGGTCGACCAGCAAGCGCTTGGTGACCGGGCGGGCACTGCCGAGTGGGGCGTCAAGGATGTTGGTGGCGTCGCTGGTGTCACTCTCGTAGATCCGGATCTTGGTGCCGACGCCGACCACAAAAGAGCGTTCCAGGACAAGGAATTTCGTGGGGTCGAGCGGATCGGCGGCCAACGTGCCACGCTAACGCCGGAATCGGACCGAGAGGTAAACGGCCTCCGAAATCCGCCGCCACGAATCCCCGCCCCCTTGACTTTCCACAGGCTCCAGGAACGGCGAAAGCCCGCCACCACGATTCGCGGTGACGGGCTTCGGGCCATAGCCAGACTTACTTGCGCAGCGAGGCGGGAACCTCGAAACGCTCGCCGTAGGTCTTGGCGAGGTAGTCGGCACGCTCCACGAAGGCCGCCTGGCCACCCGGGTAACCGACGATGAACTGGTGCACGCCACCGGTCCAGGCCGGGAACCCGATGCCGAAGATCGAGCCGATGTTGGCGTCGGCGGTGGTGATGAGCACGCCCTCGTCGAAGCACTTCTGGGTCTCGATCGCCTCGATGAACAGCATGCGGTCGATCAGATCCTGCAGCGGCACACCGAAACCGGCGGTGGTCTTGAAGTGCTCACGCAGGCCCTGGAAGATACCGATACGCTTGCCGTCTTCGTCGTAATCGTAGAAGCCGGCCTTCTCCAGGCGACCCGGACGACCCTCGGCAACCAGGTAGTCGATGACGTCCTGCGCCGGGTGCCGCTTTTTGCCCAGGGCGGCGTCACCGTGCTTGGCAGCCTCCAGGGTCTCCTTGGCGATCTTCTGCATGAGCTTCAGGTTCAGCTCGTCCGACAGCTGCAGCGGCGCGGCCGGGTAGCCCGCCTGTAGTCCGGCCTGCTCGATGGTGGCCGGCTCGATGCCCTCGGTCAGCATGCCGATCGCCTCGTTGACGAAGGTGCCGATCACGCGCGAGGTGAAGAAGCCACGGCTGTCGTTGACGACAATCGGGGTCTTCTTGATCGCGAGGGTGTAGTCGAACACCCGGGCCAGCGCCTCGTCGGAGGTCTTCTCACCCTTGATGATCTCCACCAGCGGCATCTTGTCGACCGGTGAGAAGAAGTGGATGCCGATGAAGTCTTCCTCGCGCTTCACACCGGCCGCCAGACCGGTGATCGGCAGGGTGGAGGTATTGGAGCCGAGCAGGGCATCCGGGGTGACGATGTCCTCGATCTCCTGGAACACCTTGTGCTTGAGCTCAGTGTTCTCGAAGACGGCCTCGACGACGAAGTCGACACCGGCGAAGTCGGCCACATCCGCGGACGGCTTGATCCGCGCCAGCAGCGCCTTCGACTTCTCCTCGGTGGTCTTGCCACGTGAGAGAGCCTTGGCCTCGATCTTCTCGGAGTAGTTCTTGCCGCGCTCGGCCGCCTCGATGGTGACGTCCTTCAGCACGACCTCGTAGCCCGCCTTGGCGGAAACGTAGGCGATGCCGGCGCCCATCATGCCCGCACCGAGCACGCCGACCTTGCGGATCTCCTTCTTCGGGACATCCTTGGGCCGCGAACCACCGTTGTTGATCGACTGCAGGTCGAAGAAGAACGCCTGGATCATGTTCTTGGCGACCGGGCCGGTCAGCAGCGAGACGAAGTAGCGAGACTCGATCAGCGACGCGTTATCGATATCGACCTGCGAGCCTTCGACCGCCGCCGACATGATGGCGCGCGGCGCCGGCATGTTGGTGCCCTTGAGCTGCTTGCGCAGGTTGGCCGGGAACGCGGGCAGGTTCGCCGCGAAGGCCGGGGTGGAGGGGGTACCGCCGGGGATCTTGAAGCCCTTCTTGTCCCAGGGCTGCACGCCGCCCTCGGGGTTGGCCTTGATCCATGCCTTGGCGGCGGGGACCAGTTCCTCGATCGAGCCGACGACCTCGTTGACCAGGCCGAGCTCCTTGGCCTTGCCCGGGCGGTACTTGTTGCCCTGCAGCAGGAACTGCATCAACGCGCCCTGCAGGCCGAACATGCGCACGGTGCGGGTGACACCGCCACCGGCAGGCAGCAGGCCGAGGCTGACCTCGGGGAGACCGAGCTGCACACCGGGCACGTCCGCGGCGATGCGGTAGTGGGTAGCGAGGGTGATCTCGAGGCCACCACCGAGCGCGGCGCCGTTGATTGCGGCGACGACCGGCTTGCCGAGGGTCTCCAGGCGACGCAGCGCGCCCTTGATGGTGGTCAGCTCTTCGAGGAGGGCGGCGCCGTCTTGCGGGCCGACTTTCATCATGTTCTTCAGGTCACCGCCGGCGAAGAAGGTCTTCTTCGCGGAGGTCAGCACCACGCCGGTGATGTTGTCCTTCTCGGCCTCGAGCCGCTCGACCGTCGCGGCCATCGACTTCTTGTACAGCGAATTCATCGTGTTGGCGCCCTGGTTCGGGTCGTCCATCGTCAAAACGACGATGCCGTCCGAATCCTGCTCCCAACCGATCATGTTGGTCTCGCTCACAGCTCTGTGTCTCCTTGGGAAAAGTCTCGGTTGGGGTTTAGACGCGCTCGATGATGGTGGCAACGCCTATGCCGCCACCGATGCACAGGGTGACCAGCGCGTAGCGGCCGTTGCGGCGCTCCAGCTCGTCGACCATGGTGCCGGTGATCATCGCGCCGGTGGCGCCAAGCGGGTGGCCCATCGCGATGGCGCCGCCGTTCACGTTCAGCTTCTCGTCCGGGATGTTCAGGTCCTTCTGGAACTTCAGCACCACGGAGGCGAACGCCTCGTTGATCTCGAACAGGTCGATGTCCTCGATGGACAGGCCCGCCTTGGCCAGCGCTTTGTGCGCGGCGGGGGTGGGGCCGGTCAGCATGATGGTGGAGTCGGCGCCGCTGGTAGCGGTGGCGACGATGCGCGCACGCGGGGTCAGTCCGGAAGCCTTGCCCGCGTCTTCGGAGCCGACCAGGACAAGCGCGGCGCCATCGACGATGCCCGAGCTGTTGCCGCCATGGTGGACGTGGTTGATTTTCTCGACGAAGTGGTACTTCTGCAGCGCGACCGCGTCGAAGCCACCCATTTCACCGATCACCGCGAAGGACGGGTTCAGCTTGGCCAGGTCCTCGGAAGTGGTGCCCGGACGCATGTGCTCGTCCTTGTCCAGCACGACGATGCCGTTCTGATCCTTGACCGGAACGACCGACTTGGCGAAGTAACCACCGGTGGTGGCCGCGGCGGCCAGCTCCTGCGAACGCACCGCGTAGGCATCGACGTCATCGCGGCTGAAGCCCTCGATCGTGGCGATGAGGTCGGCCGAAACCCCCTGTGGCACAAAGTAGGTGTCGTAGTTGGTGGCCGGGTCCAGCGCCCACGCGCCACCGTCGGAGCCCATCGCGACGCGCGACATGGACTCGACGCCGCCGGCGAGAACCAGGTCGTCGAAGCCCGAGCGGACCTTCTGGGCCGCCAGGTTCACGGCCTCGAGGCCCGACGCGCAGAAACGGTTGAGCTGGAAGCCACCGACGGTGTCGGGCAGGCCGGCCACCATCACTGCGGTACGGGCGATGTCCATGCCCTGGTCACCGACGGGGGTGACAACGCCGAGGATGAGGTCGGAGATCCGGTCCTCGTCGAGGTTCGGGAAACGGCCCCGCAGCTCCTGGATCAGACCAACAGTCAGGTCGATCGGCTTCACCGAGTGCAGCGAACCGTTCTTCTTGCCGCGGCCACGTGGAGTGCGGATGGCCTCGTAGATGTAGGCCTCTGTGGTCATATCGGAGTGTTTCCTTCCTTGGGGTGCGTAGTCCGAACTTCCGTCCGTCCAAGCGCTCTCTGCGGCGCCACCGCGTCTACGGCGATACCGCGGGTAACCTCGCCGACCGATCTTCCGACCGACTGTCTGTATTAAATTGGCGGCGTTCCCAGGACCCTTCGTGGTCGCATGAACTCCCTCCTCCAGGCCCATCGCCCGCACCACATAACGCTGTACAAAACTCGACAAGCAGCAGCGGACGCACGTTCTGGGCACCCAGATGCTTGGGCATACCATAGAACCTCGCCATGCCGGAGTTCACGGCCACCCGCTCATACTACCGCGTGTGCGAACTCCGGTTAACTTAACGTCGTCGAGGCGGCGGTTGTCAACCGTCCAGCCGTATGGCACCGAGCTCACTTACGAGCAACTCGAGAGCGATCTCGTCGGGGTCACGCCGCTCCCCCGGCGCCACCGGCTCCGCCGACTGGCGCAGCATCTCCTGTTCCTCTTCCGGAGTCGTCGGTGGCGGCACGCCGTCGACCGGCGCATAGTCCGTCGGGCCGGGGTCGTCGGGCAGATCGGGGAAGTCGGGCGGCGGAATGTCATCGTCGCCACCGCGCGGGCGGGTATCGGGAGCCCGGTTCGGCCGCTGAGCGCTGCCCGCCGTGTCGACCGCGGCACCACGCGCCTGACTCGGCCGCGAATATTTCGGTGGCGCGGCGGCATCCGTGCTGCGCCCGGCCGCGGGTCCGGGTTCACGTGACGGCGCTTTCGCGGGTTCGCGACCGGCCGCACTCCGGGTTTTGGCCGTGGTAGCGGCGGCAGGCCGTGGCGCGGACGCACCGGCCTCCCATCGCACCTCGTGATCGCGGCCGAGTACCGCGCGCACGGCCGCCCGCACCGCCTCCAGATTTCGCGGGTCCGACAGCCGCTTGGCCAGCGGCGCGTGCTGATGAGCGAACACGATCACGTCACCATCGATCCGCGATACCGACGCCCCCGATAGCAACGCCTGCACGGTCGGTCCGAACTCCCGCACCTTCGACCTGATATCCCCCCACGCCGCCTCGACCGCCCGCAATAGATCCGCGTCCGACGCGGCCGGGCCCGCTTCCGCGGCCACCTCACCGCTTGACGACGCCGAACCCGACTGTGCCGCTTCGGATTCCGTAGCCGCACCGGCTACATCCAGCGCACCGACATCCGGATTGCCGGCGCTGTCGGCACCGACGGTGGCACCGGACCGAGTACTCCGGGCCGGGCCGGCACCCTCCGCGCGATCAGCATCCAACGGCGGTTCGACAGCACCCACGGCCCCGGCATCATCCGCACGCCCGCCAGCAGGCCCCGACGACCCCGCACCGGCTCCGCGCTCGGCGACCGGGAACGACTCCGCAGCCGCAGCACTCTCGGCAACCGGCGACACCCCGCCACCAACTCGACGCTCGGCAACCGGCGACGACTCGCTACCGGCCCCACGCTCGACAACCGGGGAGGCATCAGCCACCGCCCCGAGCTCAGCGAACGCCGACGCCCCAGCACCGGCCCTACGCTCAGCAACCGCCGACGGATCTACCGCACCCACCGGCTCGGCACCCACCGGGTGAGCAATAACCGGGGAAGACTGCGTCGCGCGCTCGCCAATCGGAGACGACTCACCTTCACGCTCGGTAACCGGAGGCGACCCAGCACCCGCCACGGGCTCGACAACCGCCGACGGATCTACCGCAGCGGTCGGCTCAGTACCCGTTCCTCGCTCGGATACCGCAGCCGAGTCGGCACCAGCGGCTCGCACACGGACCGGCGCAGGCTCGGCGGACGATGTCGGCGCGGCTCCCGATCCGGAATCCGAATTCCGGTCCGGGGCCGCATTCGACTGAGCGCCTCCCTCACTGGCTGCCCGAGTCTCGCGGCGCGCGGCGGCGAGCAACTCAGCACCCCTGCGGCGAGGTGCACCGGATGGCGCATCCTGGGCGGGCGCGGTCGAGGTGGGCGCCGCAGCGGGCCGCGACGCCGGCGCCGCACCGCTCGCGATGCCGCGCTCGAGCTGTTCGATGCGCTGCAAAGTGGCCGATTCGGCCTCTGAGACCGAGGGCAACAGCATGCGGGCGCACACGATTTCCAATAGCAATCGGGGCGCGGTGGCGCCGCGCATTTCGCCGAGGCCCTCGTGCAGCAACTCGGCGTGCCTGGCCAGCGTGGCCGGACCGACCCGTTGCGCCTGGTCGCGCATGCGCTCGAGGACATCGCCCGGACCGGAAACCAGGCCACGATCGGCGGCGTCGGGGACAGCACGCAACAAAATCAGGTCACGTAGCCGCTCCAGTAGGTCGACGGCGAAGCGGCGCGGATCGTGTCCCGCCTCCATGACCTGATCGATGGTGCCGAACAGCGCCGCGCCGTCGCCTGCCGCGAGCGCGTCGATCGCGTCATCGATCAGCGCGACATCGGTCACGCCGAGCAGCGAGACCGCCCTCGGATAGGTGACGCCCTCGGCGCCCGCCCCGGCCAAGAGTTGGTCGAGCACGCTCAGACTGTCGCGAGGAGATCCGCCACCCGCGCGAATCACCAACGGGTACACCGCTTCTTCGACAGGGACCTGTTCTTGCTCGCAGATCTTCCCGAGCAGTCCGCGCATGGTCGCGGGCGGCAGCAGCCGGAACGGATAGTGGTGGGTACGGGAGCGGATGGTCGGCAACACCTTGTCCGGCTCGGTGGTGGCGAAGATGAAGATGAGGTGCGCGGGTGGCTCCTCCACAATCTTCAACAGCGCGTTGAAGCCCGCTGTGGTGACCATGTGCGCCTCATCGACGATGAACACCCGATACCGCGACTCCGCGGGCGCGTAGAAGGCCCTGTCGCGCAGTTCACGGGTGTCGTCGACCCCGCCGTGACTCGCGGCGTCGAGTTCGATCACATCGAGGTTTCCCGGGCCACCTGGTCCGAGCGCCACACAGGAGGGGCAGACGCCACACGGTCTCGATGTCGGGCCCTGCACACAGTTCAGTGAGCGCGCGAGGATGCGCGCCGAGGAGGTCTTGCCGCAACCGCGCGGACCGGAGAATAGGTAGGCATGACTGATTCGCCCGGTGTCGAGCGCGATACTCAACGGGTCGGTGACGTGCTCTTGGCCCACCACCTCAGCGAACGTTGCCGGTCGGTATTTCCGGTACAGAGCCACGGCCAGAGGCTACCGGCGAGCACCGACAAAGAACATTCCCCCGCCGCCCCGAAACCCGAGAAGGCGCGCTACCAGCCCATCTACCGACCATGGGGCGGCGTAGCCAGAAAATTCCTTAACCCTATTTACCCCCACGGATCAGCGACGAACATGCTACGGACCAGCAATCTCCTGTCGATGAGAAGACGAACCAACCAACTTGCCATTTGGCCACCCTCCTTGGCGTGGGTTGGTTGAACCTTCACCCTGATTCGGCCCCAGTTTGCGTACATAACGAATTTGTGTACGGAAGTGACATCGACGCTATTGGCTGGCTACCGTGGTCATCGGCAACTTCGGTAGCCAAACCTTCATCAGGTTGGTGGCCCCGGCCGGTCCCTCATCCCGACCGGGGCACAACAAACATCCACGTTCCGACGGAGGGCTCTAGCACCGTGCCGTCTCGTGACGATATTGCCGCTGCCTGGCTTTCGAGCACCGATTTCGCCGACGACCATGCCGCCGTCGACCTACTCGGCCGGGCGATCAGCCCGCAGGATTTCGCGATCAAACGCGACTCGCTGCCGGTGGCCGCAGCGGCCGATCCGGCGACGGCTGCCGCGATCCTCGAGCTACTCGAGCGAGGTCAGGTGCCGACCATGGCCGCGATCCGCACCATCACCGCCCAGAACGAGATGCGCCGCGAGGCCGCGCGCATCGAGCGGCTCGGCCGCCGCGCCCAGCGCAGCATCGACGACTTCGGCAGCGTCTTGGCCCAGCTCGCCCACAGTCATTGGATCGAACACGGCACCGGCCCCATCCGCCGAGACATACTGCGGTCCGAGCCGGTGATGAGCCTCATCCGGGAACGAATCGGCGACATCGCGCCCACCGCTGTGAAACACCTGTGGCTAATCGAGCGAGCCCAGCGCGCCGGTTGGATCGCCTCCAATGCTGAACCTGGATCACTATGTGCCGCAAGGCGTTTCCATTCGGCCAAATACGGCAGGCACGTCTCGCTGCGGCCGGTGAACACCATCGGCACCCTGGTCGCCGCCTATCTCGACACACATCTGACCGAGTACAACCGCCCGTCCGGCTGGTCGGCGCTGGCACATGATCTGCGCGACGACCACGGCCGCCGGATCTTCTACGACGCCGCCGACGCCCGCATCCAACAACAGTGGTTGACCACGGCCGAATGGATCGCGGTCCGCGATGACCTCCCGGTTCCCGGACGGCGCGGTCTGCGGGTGCTGACCCGCAAGTCCCGGCGCTGATACATGTGGTGGTGGCCGGGCGCGATGTGCGCATTCCGGGCTATTCGCCGCCTTCCGCCGAGCAGGCCGGATTTCTGCCGTGGCGGGTGTCCGTAGTAACCGGGCGGACCATATGCCGCCGGTGGACCGTACGGTGCGGCGGGCCGTAACCGGGCGGCGGCTGTGTCATCGGGTCAGCTCACCGAACTCGCCGGCGCGGTGAAGGTATTGCACTGTGCCGCACGGTTTTTGTCGACGCCCGTCTCGAACCAGTCGCCGCCGTGCTCGGAAGTCCCGTGATCACGCATATCCCCGCGCTGATCACCGCGATTGCCCGCGTCGCGTTTGGCGAGTCCGATCTGCGCGGAAGTCAGCGACCCGCCACCGGACGACGAGGCCATGTACATGCCGTCGAAGCAGTTGGCCTGCAACTCGACTCGGCGCGAAAGCTCCAAACCCCTGTCGCTGCGCGCGCCCACGTCGACCCGCTCGCTGTTCGCCTTGCGCAGAATTCCCGACATTGCTTGAACATGGTGGCCGTATTCATGCGCGAACACCGACAGGTAGACCACCCAGTTGTCCTTGAACAGGTCCGTCTGCAACTGGCTGATCGGCAAGTAGATGGTCTTGTCAGCCCCACAGTAGAAGGCCGCGAAGTTGCTGGTGGTGCCGGTGCATGGGGTGGTAATACCCGCGGTGGTCGCGGTGACGTTGAGCAGCGGCGCCTGGAACGGCAGATTCGCCTTCTCCAGCACCGGCTTCCAGGCCGAATGCAGGCAGCTCGCGGCCGTCTCGAAGAACTTGCGCGCGGTATCCACCTGGGTTCCCCATGGCGCGTAATCGCATTGCGCTGGAAGCAGAGTCGCGTTGACATCGGTCAGCAGCGGGTTGGTTCCGGTGTCGGCGCGGCCCGATGCGCCACTGGGATCCGGGGTATAGGTGAAGCTCGGCGACGATCCGGAGGAACCGGTCCCGACCTTGCCGGTCGCCACCGCGTATCGCACCAGACCACCGGCAATGAGGAACACCACGACCAGCAACAACGCGACCGCACCACCACCGCGCTTACGTGGCGGGCCGGGCGGCGGACCGGGCGGTCGGTAAGGGATCGGCGGCGCCATGGGCTGCCGATATCCGGGCGGCGAATAACCCGGCGATGGAGCGTATCCGGGCTGCTGCCCATATCCCGGCTGCTGTCGATATCCGGGTGGCGGACCGTACCCCGGCCGCGGACCGTAGCCCGGCTGACCATAGGGCGTGCCGTAACCGGGCGGCGGAACCTGCCGCCCACCAGACGGGACCGGTCCATAGCCGTACGGTGGTTGTGTCACGCCCCCGTACCCCCCTCGTCTCATGATCGCCAGCTCTATTGCCTGTGCAGCGCTCACGGCCTTTTGGAGTACCGGTTCGCTACCGCTTCCGGGCCGCGCCGCCCGGCTGACGCAGAATAGCAACTTGTCTAGAGTAAGCAGCCATGCTGACTTTTCGGGGGGGCGCCGCTGGCGCGCTATTTCTCGCCGCTGCGGGATTGTTGGCGGCCGCGCCGGTCGCCCACACGGAGCCCGCGCCCGAGGGTGTGACCATCAGCGCCGAGCTGACGCTCAGCAGGCAGGGCGTTCTCGAGGTCACTGAGAAGGTGACCGTGCCACCGGGCCGCGAGTTCAAAATGTCGCTGCCGCTGCGTCTTCAGGTAGATAAGGACGTCGAGCGCGTCTTTCGGGTCACCGATGTCGACACCCAGGGCGCCGGCACCACCGCGACCGCGGGCGATCAGTTCACGATCGATGCGAAGCCCGGCGAATCCACCTTCAAATACGCCATCCACAACACCGTGAGCGATGCGCCGGGCAGCCAGCTGTTCCATTGGCTCGGGGTGATCAACGCCGATGTCGCGTCGATCGATGCGTCGCTGGTCAGTCCGAGTTACGAAATGGGCATTGTCGACTGCAAACTCGGCCCGCCTGCGAACCTGCGCAAATGCAATAACGTGCAGATCGAGGTCGGCGGTGAGTTGTTCCTCGAGGAGTCCGACCTGCACAAGGGCGACTCCATCGACCTCACTCTGCAAATACCACCCGGGACCGTCCCGGCCAATGCCGATGTTCGTGGTGACGATGGACCGGGACCATTCGCGGTAACCGCACCGGTCCTCGTCGCGTTCGGAGTGCTCTTGCTCGCGCTGGCCGGACTGGCCGCGTTCGTGTTGCGAGCTCGGCGCGAAAATGCCTCGGCCGCAACGGGTTCGGAAACAATCGATCCGCTGTTGCGCGAAGGCGATCGGGTCCAGTTCACCTCGCCGGAAGGCATCCTGCCCGGCGAGGCCGGAGTGGTACTCGACGAGCACGCGGACCCCGCCGACATCGCCGCGACCGTGGTGGATCTCGCGGTGCGCCGCTACTTGTGGATCACGCCGATCAGCGACACCGACTGGCGCATCGACCGGGTCAACGCGGCCGACGATCAACTGCGCGACTACGAGCGAACGGTCTACCAGACGCTGCTGCCCGAGGGCACCGATTCGGTTACGGTGGCCGACTTGCGCGCCCCCGGCCGCGTGCCGGCCGAGCCGGTGCGCAAGGCCATGCTCGCGGACGTGGTGGCGCGTGGCGCTTTCACCGAACGGTCGCGTCTCGGGCTTCCGGTTTGGATCGGCGCTGGTTTGATCCTCGCGGGCATCGCGGTAACCATCGCACTCGCCGTCAGCTCCGGGCACGCCCTGGTCGGCGTCGCGATCCTGCTCGCGGGTATCGCGACGCTGCTGCTGCCGCGCTATCTGCCGGCCCGCACCGCACACGGCCGGGAGCTCGCCGGACAGATTCGCGCACTGCAACGCGGGCTGGATACGACTATGCGCGACCGGATTCCACCCGCCGACCAGGAATTGGTGTTCTCCAGGGCGCTTCCGTTCACCATCATCAGCGGCCGAGCCGACAACTGGATTCGCGCCTTCCGCGACCTGAATCCGGCCGCCGATTCCCAACCGGGCATCTACTGGTTCGGCGGCTTCGACCGCGACCGTGACCTGCAACGCTTCGCCGCCCACTTCCCCTACTTCATCACCGCGATCGAGGGTTTGTTCGGCAACTCCAGCGGCAGCCGATAGCTCGAAATCTGGTGGAAGCCAAACAGATTCGGCTGCCATTCGATACTGCCCGCGTCCTCGGGCACAAATACCGCCGATCCGATGAAGCCCGATTCGGTGCCGAGAAGACTGGCGAATCCCATTACTCCGCAGTCTGTTCCACCGCACGCGAACCGACGGCCGGGCCGATAGTCCGGCGTCGATCTTGCGATGATCAGTCGACGGCCGCCGCGCGGCGCATGGCCGACAGCGGGTCCGCGTACAGCGCGCTCAGCGAGGTCACCACGGCGGCGAATTCCTGGACCTTGCCGCCGAATCCGCTGATCCGGATGTCGGTGGGCGGCAGGCTGGAGGACTGTTGGAACGCGCGCGCCATATAGGCGACCGCAGGACGGTATCCGGTGAATGCTTGGCCACCGAGGATCACCCGGTCCGGGTTCAGCATGTCCCGAACCAGCGCGACGGTCTGACCGAGAATTGTCGCCCGTTCCGCAAGCAGTTCCCGTGCGGGCTCCGAGCCCGCCTCGGCAGCTCGGTACAGATCGGCGATGGTCGAGCCCGCGGTGCCGTTGTAGGCCGGGATGATCCCGCGCCCGACGGCCCGCGCGTGCAGCGACCGGTCACCGACCGTCACCTCGAGGCAGCCGCGCCTGCCGCAGGGGCACACCACATCGGAGCCGGTGGGAAGATGTGCGATAGAGCCGGGCCCATTGCTCGGCGTATGCACTCGACCGTCCAATGTGACTGCCACACCGGCGGTTTCACGGACATAGAAGTATAGACCGCTACCGCGTTCCAGTCCCGTGGCGCGGCCCTGTGCCGCCGCGTCCCGCAGTTCCGGAGTCGGGAGCAAAAGCTCAGCGGCGGCCATGGCCTCCACGTGCGGTGCCACCGAAACGGGCAACTCGAGCACGTCGCCGAGGACCGAACCGACCGGCGAGCCCTGCCAATCCAGCTTCGGGTGATCGACCACGCCGGTCAAAGGATCGACACGGCCACCGATCGCGACACCAGCCCACAGTGGCTTGCGCCGATGCCAGCGCTGCAGGAATGCTCTGGCGCTGCGTGCGATGGTCGTAGTAGCGAAGGCTTCCCCGGTCTGCGGGGTGGCGATGGCCAGACCACCGAGGATCCGGCCGCGCAGGTCGGCGGCGACGATTCTGGTTGCCGCCGCGCCGACGTAGATGCCGAGGGTCAGATACGCCTCGTGATCAATCTCGAACGGCACTCGCGGACGCCCCACCGCACCCGAGGCGGTCAGGTCCTGCCGCTCGCGCAGCAGACCGACGGCCAGCAGCGCGGATACCTGACGGTTGACCGTCGCAATGCTCAAACCTGTTGTGCGCGCGGCATTGTCACGGGAAACCGGCCCACCGATCGCGGCCCGCAGCACTGCGGCCGCCGGGTTGTCAGCGATGCGCAGTTCCGGGGCGACCACCGGGCGCTGTACACGAACACGACCGTTCGCGACCCTGGACAGGGGTCGCTCGAGGGTGAGGGACATATGGAAAATTCCTTGCTCCAGTCCCGTTTCGACGGGACATGCCTACACGTGTGACGACTAGGCAGCGCGCGAGCCGGAAGAAAGGCTCAGCTGCGGCAGTGGCGACAACACAGTTCCCGCGTCAACGGGAGCCGCAGACCCAGCGCGGCGGTCACGAAAGTGACCTGCGGGGCGGTGGGGCGGCTGGCAGACATGGGATCAAAGCTAACACCGAAACCGGAGCTCACCAACCCCTCTCGATGCCCCCGGAGCGACCCGGCTATACACGTCTCGCCGAAATCTTTGCCCCACATCATGTTCCGATTCTACTGTGGCCCACGGCACGTTCTATCCCGAAATGCCGAATGGGGCCGCCGATCACGGCGACCCCATCGGGTGACTTTCTTCCCCTTACGCGGCTTCGGCGACCGCTTCGCGCCGGGTCAGCAGTGCGGTAGCCGAGGCCGCCAGACCGACGGCGGCGACCGCCGCGACCAGGTACAGGCCGGGCCGGTACTGGGCAATGCCGGTGGCCGCGCCACCGCTGATCAGGCCGGTGACAATGGCCAGGACGACCGCCCCACCGATCTGACCCGAGGTCTGCACCAGCCCCGAAGCCAGGCCCTGCTCGTGATCGGCGATGCCCTCGGTGGCCTGCACCATGACCGAGGAGAAGCCGAGCGCGAAGCCGAGACCGAGCAACAGGAACGCGGGCAAGTAATCCACCACGTAGTTCGGATCGGCACTACCGCCGAGAGCCAGGAACCAGATGTAGCCGAGCACGAACGAGGCCATCGAGGCGATGATCATCGGGGTGGTGCCATAGCGGTCGATGAGCTTTCCGGCGACCGGCGAAACGATTGCCACGAGGACACCGGTCGGCGCCAGCGCGAGAGCCATCTTCAGCGGTTCCCAGCCGAGTGTGTTCTGCAGGTACAACGACACGATCGTCTGGAAGCTGATGTAGGAACCGAAGATTGCCAGCGCGGCCAGATTGGCCCGCACGATCGACTTGACCTTGAAGATGCTCAGCCGCACCAGCGGATGGGCAACCCTCTTCTCCACCGCGAAGAAGCCGCCGAGCAGGACAACGGCCAGCACGCCGGTGATGATCACGCCAACGGTGAGACCCGACTCGGGCGCGGTGACGATTGTGTAGACCGCGGCGAGCATACCGCCGGTCAGCAGCGCGGCACCGGCGAAATCGATACGGCCCGGCTCCTTTTCGATATTGCGTGGCACCACGAAGTAGGCCGTGACCACGACGGCCGCGACGACCACGACCGGGACGTAGAAGGTCAGCCGCCAGTCGATACCGGTGAGCAGACCCGAAACGATCAGGCCGGAGGCATATCCGGTGGCGCCGAAGACCGTAAAGATCGACAGCGCGCGGTTGCGATCGTGACCTTCCTTGAAGGTCGTGGTGATGATCGAAAGCGCCGCGGGCGCGGTGAACGCGGCGGCCACACCCTTGATGATTCGGCTCGCGATGAGCAGGGCACCGTCATCGACCAGGCCGCCCGCTAGCGAGGCGAGGCCGAAGACGACCAGCGCGGTCAGGAAGACCTGGCGCCTGCCGAGTAGGTCGGCGGCTCGTCCGCCGAGTAGCAGCAGGCCGCCGTAGCCGAGGATGTAGCCGTTGACGATCCACTGCAGGCTCTCGGTGTTCAGACCGAGCTCCGAACCGATGGACGGCAGCGCGACGCCGACCATCGAAACATCGAGGGCGTCGAGAAACATCGCCAGACCGGCGACGAACAACACGGCCCACAGCATGGGCCCCCAACGATCGGGGGTGTGTGCGGTAGGTGAGGTAGTCAGAGTTTCTGGTGCGGAAGCCGTCAGAGTCACGTCGGCTAATTTAAATGCACGCGCATTAGTTGTCAACACATGTAATGCAGCCGCATGAACCTCCAGGTCGAGCAGCTTATGCCCCGATCCCGGACACCACGGGTCCTATTCGCCCGGAGCCGGAGCAGGCACGCCGAAGGGCTGGTTGATCGTGTTGAAGTACTGAATAGCTGCACCGACGGCCACCGGAGTGGTGCGGAAATCTGACCGAGCAGCGTACCCAGCGCATCGATGGCAGCAATGCCGCCGACGCAACCGACCGCCGCGGCAGGAATGAATGGACCGAACAGACCGATGATGGTCGCGGACGCGACGGTCGCACCGGCGATACCGCCGAGGACACAGCCGGTGATGCCGCCGAGTAAAGCGCCGAGAGTGGCGCCCGCGCTAATGCTGGTCAGCCTGCTCCAGGCCGCCTGCTCGCGGTCGTATTCGGTAGGTGCCTATTTTGCCGCCTGTTTCGCGGCGGCCTTCAGCTGTTTCTTGAACGCGCGGACTTCCAGCAACGACTCAGCGTCGACAATGTCGGCGGCAGAACGACGCGACCCTCGCTCCGAATAAGCACCGGCCGCTTTTTCCCAGCCCTTCGGCTGAACCCCGAGCTGTTTACCGAGCAACGCGAGGAAGATCCTCGCCTTCTGATCGCCGTACCCCGGGAGCGCCTTCAGACGCTTCAACACTTCTTTGCCGTCGGGATCACCGGCGGTCCATATCACGGCGACGTCGCCGTCGTAGTGTTCGAGCACATACCTGGCGAGCTCCTGGGTCCGGCGCGCCATCGATCTGCCATAGCGGTGAATCGCGGGCGGTGTCGCGCACAACTGTTCGAACGCTTCGGTATCAGCCTCGGCGATCCGGCGGATATCGAGCCCACCCATCCGGTCGGCGATCTTCTTCGGCCCCCGAAAGGCATGCTCGAGCGGGAACTGCTGATCGAGCAACATTCCTGTCAGCAGGGCGAAGTCGTCCTGCGATAGCAACTTGTCCGCCTCGGGTTCCTGCGCGAGGCACAGCTGGTGGCTCACCATCACCCGATCATCGCACTTCGGCACGGGTACGGGTTGGCTACCCCGAAATGCGATGACTCAGGCGAGCACCCCCCAGCGATAGTGCCCCGAAATATTCGGCTACCCACCGACATCGAGCCACGTTAGCGTTCTGCGCAGCAAGAGGATTCAATGGAAGGACAAACTTGTGAAACGTGCAGTCATGGGATGTGCGACGGTGTTGGCTTTCGCCCTCGGCGGCGGTATGGCGATGGGTACGGCGGCGGCGGCTCCGGGTCTTCCGCTCGAGCCGGCCCCGGCGAACAGCGCGCAGGTGGCCGCACCCGCCGCCGGCGCGTCAACCGGATCGGCCAATGCCCTGCTGCCGAACATGTCGATATGCCCCTTTTCCGCCGACTTCGCCGGTTGCGACGGAATGCCGTGGTGATCCGGCGACCGTAACGCTGCGCTGCGGCTGTACAGATTCCGCCGCAGCGATCGGGATTTCGGCGGCCCGGGCGGGGATGTCAGCAAGATCGTGATTCAGCTCACATCCCCGCCGAGCAGCGCAATGAGGGCCCGCGTAGGCTCGCGCCCATGCCTCAGACGACGGCCATCCCGAAGGACGGAATCGAGCCCATGGATATGCGCGGGTTGCGCCCGGACCGCTTCGACAGCGCGGGCCACGATCAACTTGTCGATGTGCGCGACCTACAGGCAGCACTGCCGGGCATTCGGCGACTACGCAATTGGGCCCATGACGCACTCGCGCTACAGCCCGGTGAAGACGCCGTCGATATCGGCTCCGGCACCGGCTCCGAGGTACTGACCTTCGCGGACGCGGTCGGGCCGACCGGCACCGCGCTCGGCGTCGAACCCGACCCGAACCTGCTCGCCGCAGCCGAACGCCGCGCCACCGACCTCGGTTCGTCAGCCAAATTCCATACCGGCGACGCCTACGGCCTGCCCTTCGGCGCCGACAGTTTCGACGCCGTGCTCTGCGAGCGCGTATTCCAGCACCTCACCGCGCCGCTGCGTGCCGCGAACGAGATCGCGCGCGTACTGCGACCCGGCGGTCGCGTCGTGGTGATGGACAGCGACTGGGGAACCGCGATCGTGCACCCCGGTGACCGGCGGGTCGTCCGCGATGTCGTGGACACCCTCGCCTCCGCGACCACCAACCCGCTGTCGGGACGCAGGCTGCCCGGGCTACTGACCAAGGCAGGTCTGGTGATCGACGAGATCGGCTCGCACGCGCTGGTCCAAGACCGCAGCGTCGGCGCCGGATCACTGGTCACCCGCATCTCGGCGATGGCGGTCGCACGCGGCGTTATCACCGAGACCCAACGCGAACAGCTGATCGCCGACCTACAGGCGGGCGCGGACAACGGCGACATCCACCTATCGGTGACGATGTTCGCGGTTTTGGCCCATAAGCCAGGCTGACCGCGACAACACGGCGAACCAGAACACTGCGGGCGCAATACCGAATCGGTATTGCGCCCGCAGTGCGTATCGAGACCGCTCGGCTACTTCCCGAGCAGTTTTTCGGTGGCGGCGAGCAACACGCAGGTAGCCAGACCGTCCATCGCTTTCTCCAGTTCCGGCAGCTGCGGGAAGCTGGGTGCGAGGCGAATGTTCTTGTCCTCCGGATCATTCCGCAATGGGAACGGGGCCCCCGCCGCGGTGAGCACGATTCCGGCCTCCTTGGCCAATGCGACCACCCTGGCGGCGGTGCCCTCCAGCACGTCGAGGCTGATGAAGTAACCGCCCTTCGGCTCGGTCCAGGACGCCACCTTCGAGGCGCCCAGTCGATCCTCGAGGATCTTCAGTACCAGTGCGAACTTCGGCTCCAGCAGAGCCCGATGCTTCTGCATATGCGCGCGCACACCATCGGCATCCTTGAAGAAGCGCAGATGACGCAGCTGATTGATCTTGTCCGGCCCGATGCTCTTCTTCGACGCGTGCCCGAGATACCAGTCCAGGTTCGCGGTCGAGCCGCCGATGAAACTGACACCGGCACCAGCCAGCGTGATCTTCGAGGTGGACGCGAAGACGATGGGGCGGTTGGGGTTACCGGCCGCGGCGGCCAGCCCGAGCACGTCGATCACCGGCGCGGCAGTATCGGTCAGCGGATGCACCGCATAGGCGTTGTCCCAGAACAACCGGAAGTCCGGTGCCGCCGCCGGCATCGAAACCAGTTCCCGGACAACCTCTTCGGAGAAGACCACGCCGGTCGGATTGGAGTAGCTCGGTACGGCCCACAGACCCTTGATCTGCGGGTCGGCCGCCAGTAGCTCGGCGATCGCGTGGACATCCGGGCCATTGTGGTTCATCGAAACCGGGATCATCTCGAAGCCGAGCGCCTCGGTAATGGCGAAGTGCCGGTCGTAGCCGGGGCTGGGGCACAAGAACTTCACGGTGGGCTCGGCGGCCCAGCGGCGCGGGGAATCCGGGGTGCCGTGCAGCGTCGCGTAGACGATGACGTCGTGCATCAGCTCGAGGCTGGCGTTGTTGCCCGCGAGCAGGTTGTCCACTGGAATTCCGAGCAGCTCACCGAAGATCGCGCGCAGCTCCGGAAGCCCTTGCAGGCCACCGTAATTGCGGCAGTCGGTGCCGGTGCCGTCACGGAAGTCGCCCGAGCCGGGCAGCGAGAGCAGGTCCGCGGAGAGGTCGAGTTGTTCCGGCGAGGGTTTGCCCCTGGTCAGATCCAGCGTGAGCTTCTCGGTCCGGAGCGTCGCGTAATTCGAGGTCTGGGTCTCGTGTTCGGACACGAGCTCCGCGTGGCTCATCAAACCGATCTGCGTTTGCCGGGGCATCCTGGGCAGCCTTTCGAAGCAACAAAGGGGCTAGGGGTTGATGTCCGGCCGATGTCCATCTGACCGTCGGCGGACCGTAGTTCACGTTACCCGGCTGTTGCTCGGAATTGGGAGGGAATATAGGGCCGGGCCTTCGCCCTCGCGACGCTCCAAGCGGGCGGATGGAAATTCGTCGCCCGAGCAGTAGATATAGGGGACCCCGCGCACCCGGCAGAGCCCGTTGACCCTTGCTGCCTTCCGGCCCTGGGGGAGTTCACAGGATGCGCGCCGCGCGGGATCCGATGGCCAGTGTAGCGGCATCGATCCCACTCACCCATCCGGGGCCCACACACGTCGGCGATCACTGGCTACGATCTGTGCAACATCGGAGGGGCTCTCCCGATACCCGAGGGGATGAACAGGTGGCAGACAACAACGCACACGGCGGCAACGAGGTACCCCTCGGCAAGCCCGGTGAAAGCTCCGCGGAGGAAACCAAGCAGTGGTGGGAAGCGCCGAGCGCCGGCGATAGCGGCGCCGACCCGACGATCCTGCGTGGCGACGCCGATCAGTTCGCGCCCCCGCCGCCAGCGCCGTACGCGGCGGGCACGTCCGGGCCGTACGCACAGCCCTCCTACACCCCGCAACCGCAGCCCTACGCGCAGCAATCCCAGCCGTACGCGCAGCAATCCCAGCCGTACGCGCAACAACCCCAGCCCTACGCGCAGCAGTCCCCCTACGCGCAGCAGTCTCCCTACGCGCAGCAGCCGGCGTACGGACAGCCACCCGTGGGCCCGCCCGGTTACCCGGCGTCGCCCTACGGCGGCCAGTACCCGAATCAGCCGCGCCGCCAACGCAGCAAGACTCCGTGGATCGTCGGCGGGATCGCCGCGTTCGTCCTTGTCGTGGCCCTGGTCGGTGGTCTGGTCGTGGCCGCGCGGAGCGTCAGCGGTGACGACGACAAGTCCTGGCAGGGCAACTACGCCATGGACAAGGTCACCAATTCGTGCAACCTCGTCGACGTGACCATCCTCGGACAGTGGGCGCCGAGCCAGAAGGAAGTCACCCACACCGAGAACCAACCCGATTCGCGTTGGGGCGGCGGCTCGCTGAACTGCCGGGCCCGCAACGAGGGCACCGGCATCAATGACGCCACCCTCACCATGGACGCGGACTTCGCCAGCAAATACGGCTCACCGTCCTACAAGTCCTGGAAGGAATACGACACCGGCACCTCGGGCACCGGCCGTGCCTCCGGGGCGATCAGCAACCTCGGTGAAGAGGCGTATTTCTCCTCGAAGGAGGACGCGTCCAGCTCCTTCAACACGCTGGACTACACCGTCGGCGTCCTGGACAGCAACCTCTCCGTCCAGATCCAGATAAACATCTACTCCAAAACCTCGATCGATAAGTCCGCGGTCGCCGCCGCCGGTGAGGCACAGGCCAGAAAGGTCTTGGCCGGCCTGCGTAAATAGCCTCCGACCTGCCCAATTTGGCGACTGACGGGGTGCAACCGGTATGCTGCTGCACGGAGGATTCGCCTAGTGGCCTATGGCGCTCGCCTGGAACGCGGGTTGGGTTAACGCCCTCAGGGGTTCAAATCCCCTATCCTCCGCCAGGGCAAACGCCCCTGATCCAGCCTTAATGGCTGGTCAGGGGCGTTTTTCTTAATTGCGCTATCGCTGCCGGCAAACGCTCAGTCTTGTTGCCCATAAGGGCTTATTAGGGCGGTTTCAGAGCCGATCACAGCCGTTTCCGCAGGTGGAGGGCGTGCTGACCGCGTCAACAAGCCTCGGGATAGGGGATCACATCCCCTATAGGGCGCTGGTAGTTGCGACCCCTCAGCGCCAGGTCCGCGATTGCCCCCCGAGCTGCTGAGCCAGCTTCCGAACCGTCGGCTTGGGATCGGGCTACCGATGCAACCAGACCACCCGCGCCTTCAACTCGTCGGGGTACTTCTTCGGTGCTGCCACGAATGACTCCTCCTTGGTCCTATCGGACCATGCTCGAAGCCCTCCAAGAAGGCAGGAAACCTCAGCCCCACTCGAATTGGGTAGCAGTTGCCGGGGTTTGTACCGTTGTTGTCAGTTTCAAAGTCCGTTTCATTGATTTTCGGAGCCGTATTCACTGGTGCACCCAGCAGCACCTACCGCCCACACCCACTGGAGATTGCGCTGGCCCAGCCGCGGCGCGAATATTCCGGCCGGCATACAACACGGGTGAGTTCGAAGTTCCGCTTTCCGGAAGCGGTATCCGCCAATTGCTGATACGGCGATCGCCGGGCCCGATCCGGCAACCTCGCCGAATGTTCAATCGGCCCAGGACGTGTTTCAATCACCTACTGGAGTGGGGATATTCGCAATGTCCTTGTCGACAAACACGATTCGGAAACTCGAATAGTCCACATCGCGTTCTATGGGGCCCAAAACCCCAGGGCAACAGATACTTCGGTCAAATCCACTGCATTGCAGTCTGTTTCGGCGCTGATTATTGGGTGGGTTCAAATCCCCCATCCTCCGCCAATGGGTACGCCCTGGTCGCGACGCCGCGCACTGCCAGACGAAACTGCGGCGGGGTTCAGTCCGATTGCGTCAAGGCCGACTCATAACTACCCCTTACGGCCACGTGGGTGCGCGGCCGGGAATCGCCCGCGCACCCACGTGGGATCGCTCGGTCAGATCAGGGCTGACCGGTGGCGAACGCGATCACGGCGTCCATGAACTCCTGGCCACCCATGACGTATCCGCCGATCAGTGCGCCGGCCGGGATGCTGATGAGCCACAGGAAGGGGACGAACGCGCCGATGACACCACCGATGATGATGCCCGGCAGGTTCTTGTTGACCTGCTCCATGAGCCGGTCGTACGAGCTGATGTCCTTCAGCCCCGCGATGTCCTGCAGTTTGGCGGTGTCCTGCGGGGTCATAGTCGGGGTCAGCGCAACAGTGCGACGGTCCGCGCTGATCTGCTGGCTCACCGCGATGGGGAGCCCCGCGACCTCGGAACGCAGCGGCACCTGGTCCACCGTCGCGCCGTCGTCGGATTTCAGCAGCACTGCGGCACCGTCCGAGGCGAGCTCGAACCGGCCGCTGTCGACCGCCCAGGTGATGACCTTGTCAGTTGGGGAAACCGTTGTGTGGTAATTGATTCCGTGCGCAACACCAGAAGTCGCGTCCCCCGGGGTCACTGCCGCCGGCTGGTCGCTCGCCACGACGGGCTGTCCATTGGCGGTGGCCGCGGTAATCCCCACCGCGGTGACGGCCATGAAAACGGCAGCAGTGATCTTTCCGAACTTCATATTTCTTGAATTCCCTCCACTTTGTTTGCCCCCATGACAAGGGGACAGGATCAGAACGTTAGCGTGCGGAATTTGTTGTCGCGCATTGGGGTTTTGTTGCTGCGAAACTTCAGCAATAGCTAGGATTTGGCTACCGACGGTAGATGTGGTGCCGCGAATCAATATGCGAGGCAGTCAAGCCCTACGTGCGATGCCACACATTTGCTCGAACCGAGCTCCCGCGATGGTCCCCGCCGGATCGCGAGTGCGCCGTAGGCCCGGTCGATCGGCGCCTCTTCCCATCCCGCTACCCAACCAAGTCCCGCTCCCCAACCAAGTCTCGGCCACGTCCATGCTAAACAGACACGAGGACCTGATCGAGCAATCGAATTCGCGTCATGATGGGCCTGCGGGGCACGAGTCGGGGATCTCCGCCCTTCACGCCGATTTTTTCGCTGGTGGAGTCGTTGCGGTCAGAAGGTGAATTGGTCGCCGTATGCGGTTGTCTGCACCAACCCCTCCGTGGTGGAGACCGAGGCGGTGACGAAGGGAACCGCCGCCACCGGGGAGGCGCATTGGGAGACGTTCAGCGCTGTGTTGTTGAACGCGATGTGGAACGGGAAAACCGTCGCGCTGTCCAGGTTGACCGTCGCCGTGGTCGCGGTAGTGACCTCGCCGGGCGCCAAGGTCACCCCCAGGTTTTCCGTTAGGCCGAGCGAACCACCGACGCTGGGCCCGAGGCTGAAACTGGGGGGAGTGACGCTCGGCGGACTGATGCTGGGAGCACTTGTCGCACTGGGCACGGCGGCGCTCGGAGGGCTGAATGACGGGGGGCTGAATGACGGGGAGATGCTGTAATCGAGCCCCTGCTGGGGCGAAACTCCGACGCCGACGCCGCCGGCCACACTGATCCCGCAGCCGAGCAGGAACCCGGCGACGGCCTGACCCGATACGATCGAGCCCTCCTCCACGGTGACCGAGTAATTCCCGGACACCTGCGTCGCATGCGAGAAGGTCATGAGGTAGTTCGGAGTCCGGTCACCAGGCGGGTTCACCTCAATAGAGTCGACCGACGCCATCAGATGAACTCCAGAGCCGGATACATCCGTACCGGGCGGCTGGGCATGGCTGGGTTCCGCGTTACCGATCCATAAACCAGCGGCGGCTGAACCGACCGCGGCAGTAGCCGCCACAGCCATAATGAACGGACGTCGCATACCCGGGGCCTCCACTCGAAGCAGATGTGCATTGGCTCGATATCGCAGAATCAGATCCCAAATAGCTAACGATCGGAAAGCATAACGCGGACACCGTGCCGATCGGTCGCCGCGGCAGGCGTGTCGACGGTCCCATCCTGCGGGAACAGAAGGAACATCGGCACGAGTCCAGTCCCCATGATTCCGACGATCCATCTGAAGATGAAGTTCGGGAGCTGCCGTGCCCCGCCACCTCAGCGCTGTACAGCCTCGAATACCACCGGCAAGCCGTCGGGCCGCGGCGCGACGCGGGTGCCGAACGCGTGGCTTATGTGCTCGATTGTTTGGCACAGCCATTGGCATTCACTGTGCGCGGCCGATTCGAGGCGCATGCGTCGAATTCGCAGCGGAATCAATCGCACCTGCATTGCATCGGGTTCGATGGATATGAGATACAACAGACGAAGGTCGGGGCGGTACCGCGCATGCCCGCCGATGCCTTCGTAGTCGTCGATGACGTCGCCGCATCCGTACAGAATCGGTTTACCCCGGTAGATCTCGATCGGCCGCGGATGATGTGCGGAATGTCCGTGCACCAGATCCACTCCGGCATCGATCAACCGGTGTGCGAACTGAATTTCGCTCAGCGCCACCCCATAACCCCAGTTGGGTCCCCAATGTATCGAGACAATGGCGGTATCGCGATCACGCTTGTGCGCCAACACTTCTGACGCCACACCGTCAGCAGCGCGAAGGCTCGGTGCATCGCCGATCCGCCACAGCCCCGGCCGACCGCGGCGCGCCGCCCAGCCCGCCGGGACCCCGCTCGATCCCACGGCGATCGAGACGATCACCACCCGGCGTCGGTCATCGAGTTCGAATAGTGCTGGGGCGCAGGCATTATCGAGATCCTCACCTGCTCCGGCCCGCTGGATGCCCGCGATATCGAGCGCGTCGAGGGTGTCGGACAACCCGTCGGTACCGAAATCGAGGACGTGATTATTGGCAAGTGCGCAGACGACGGGCGCGATGGCGGTCAAGACCGGGAGGTTGTCCGGGTTCATCCGGTAGTGGATGCCCTTGGCGGGCGCGAACCAGCCGTCGGCGGTGATCGAGGTCTCCAGGTTGATCAAACGCACCTGCGGGGCGAATTGCGCGAGGATCGGCAGAACATCACCCCATGGCCTGCGGAAATCCACGGGACGGGCAATCGGGCCGTGCGCGAGTTCGGCCAACTCCACATACGTCCGCGCATCGTGCACATACTGTTCGCGCAGCATCGGATCGCCGGGTTGCGGCAGGATCTGGTCCACGCCGCGGCCAAGCATGACATCGCCACCCAGTAGCACCGTCGCCACATCACCATTATCGATCCCGGCCACCGGGATCGGAGCAAATTGGGTCGGCTCCGGTGCTGGCGGCGACCGATGGTGCGGTCCTACGATCAGTGAGTCGGGGAAATGTCAATAAACTCGACAACTCGGCGGGGTACGTCCACACGACGAAACTCGCTGGAAGAAGGTAGTGATCATGACCAAACGGACCCACAGCACCGGCGGCGGCCGGCTGCTCGTGAAGGTCGCACTCGTCGCAGCGGCGATGACAGTCCCAACGACGGCGGTGGCGGTTCCCGCAATGGCGGCGCCGTCTACCCCCGGTGTCGTGCGGACGGATTACCCCCAAGACCGCGACAACCAGCGGTGCGACCGCGACGACAACTGGCGCTACGGCAACAACGATCAGCGCGACCGCGATGATCATCGATGCGACCGTGACCAGGGCAATGACTGGAACTACGGTTGGAACAACATGTTTCCCAATGGCATGTTCGGCAGTAGCTGACCGAACCGATCCGGCCATTTCGAGATAGCGCCATCGGCCTCGCGCTCGAGCCGGTCTCCTACCCCCAAACCCCGGCACGACGATGGACAGCACGGTCCGGCTTCTGGTTCGGCCGATCGCCCAGAAAATTAATACATATTCCGAGCAGCGAAGTATTGACTGGAGGCAGAACTAGAGGAGACTAGTTATTACACCGGAATACCGGAGAGAGTCGCGTGGTCAGCGGAGACGTTCGGCGGCTACGGAGACGCTTTTTCAGGATCTGGCCAGGCCCCCGGCAAGCCAATCGAAACCGGAGCAGTCAGCGACGACTGAGGCTCATGGATTCGATGGAGACTACCGGGGACTGTTCTGTTCGGGGGTGTGCCGGATCTTGCGGCGCAGGTCGATGACCTCGAAAAAGCCTCGCGCACAGTCACGTAACGGTGTCGTCTACGCCGAACTCCCGGGCACGCAGCATTCTTTCGACCTGTTCCGCTCACCACGGTTAGAGAGTGTGGTCGACACTGTCGAAGCCTTCCTGGACAGCGTCGTACCGGCCGACTGACCGATAGCTGCCGGACATATACTTCGGGCTCTGTCGAGTGGGAGTCTGTAGTGGCTGTGCATGATGACGAGTTCTTCCGGATCGTGGACTCGCTCGTCGACGTGGAACGCGCGAAGGGCGAAAAATTCACGACGTTCAGCGTGCGCGGCAAGCGGTTCGGTTACTACTGGCCGCGAACACAAACTGTCGGCTTGAAGCAGACTTTGTCCGAACAGCAGGCGCTGGTGGCCGAACGCCCGAAGGTCTTCGAGGAACAATTCACCGCGGGCGGATTCGGCTGGGTGGTCGTCTACCTGGCGGGCGTCGAGATCGACGAGCTATCCGAATTGGTCTTCGAGGCGTGGCGCCTATCCGCCCCCGAACAACTCCTCGCCGAGGTGCCGGACTGGAAATAGCCGGCCATCAACGCGCCACAGCCGCATTCCAGCGCGGATCGCGCCCGGTGATAGCCACGATCCGGTCGATGAGTTCGGCGTCCGCGGCAACGTCGTACGCGGTACCCCACAATTCCGGAAGTGGAGCGTTCGGGACAAACCAGGCGACATGCTCGAGGCAGGCCAGCAGCGTCGGGTCGGGCGTGACGACGGGCCGGGCGGTGGCAACGGCGAGATCCCAGCCGTGCACCACCATTTCGGTGAGCGCGATATTCCCCCACACTTCATTCGGCAACTCCAGACTCGCGAACTCCGCGCTCCCCTGCCAAGCTGCCGCGTCGTCCCACACCTGCCCGAGCGTCCGCACCCGCTCGGCAGCCGTGGCCAGTTCGTCGCCGAAACTCACAGCGACGGACTCGGCGCCGGCCACCTGTGGCTCGCCGGTCTCCCCGCCCGCGATCGCCGCGAACCCGCGCGCCACCTCACTGATGTGGTCGATAAGGCCCGCAACGTTGTACTCGGCACACGGGGTCGGGTCCGCCAGCCCGTCCTCGGAAGTACCTATCAGCAACTCGATCATCGTGTGACAGGCCGGTTTCAGATCGATCATGACGTTCCCTCCTCAGGGTCCACACTCTCCAGGCGCGAGGCGCCCACAGCGATATAGACGGCAGCCGCGTCCGGAACTCATCGGAAGACGGTTGCCACAATGTCGTCGGCCGTAAATGTTGTGGTCAGACGGCGAATCAGGTCACCGTAGCCGCCACGGCGTTGCTCGTATGCCCGAGCACGGACATAGCGGTTATGTACGTCGGTACATCGGCCACGATCGGCCATTAGCTGAAATGTTGCTGAATAGCTGCGGGTGGGGATACGCTCATGCGCAATGGGAGGCGGTGGACTTCCCAGGCCGTCGTGGAAGACCGGGAGAATCCGATGGGCATGATGACCGATAGCCACCACGTCGTACGCCGCGGCACCGCACGCGGGATGATCGTTGGAGATACGCTCGCGGGCGATCTGCTGGCGACCAAGGAATTCACCGCCAACGGCACTGCGGTCCGGGTGATGATCGGGCGACCGGAACGGTATGCGACTGGGCGCGCGTGGCGCTGCCAGGTCCGGATCGAACGCGGCACCTCCCGGCTCGAGCAATCCCAGGTTGTCGCGGTCGACGAATCGGCCGTGGTGCGGCAGGCGCTCGACCTGGTCACCTCACGGCTCGGGGTCAGCGAAACCGAATTCTTCGAGGGCGCCACGCTCGGCCCAGGTGTCGCAGCAGCGACGGGTCAGCCACGGCGCGGCTGACACCCATTTATCCGCAGCGTCATCGGGACTGTCGATCACGCACGCTCGCGTCGCCTCGAGGCACGGCGGTAACCGCGCGCAACGCCTCACGAACCAACTCGACATAGGCGTCGGGGTCGGGCACGGCCGCGCGGTCGGCGTGCACCGAGATCGTGACGGTGTCGCCGAGGCCGTGCACCCCATGGGTCAGGTTCATTACCGCGCCGATGGCCGGGAACCCCGCGGTGAACAGGACTCGGCCACCGCCGAAGGTCAGGTCGGCCGGGCCACGGTCCACGCTGGAGACCACCGTGTGTCCCGCAATCGAGTCGGGGACGGTGTCGATCGGGTAGCGGTCCACGTCACGGCGCAGTAATGGGGCCGCAATGACGGCTGTCACCAGGTCCCGCGCCGCCAGCAGCGGATGCTCGGCGCGGACTCGGCCAGCGGCGAGCGCCGCCGCGATCTTGTCCGCGCGCACGGTCAGATCCGGTTCGTCGATGAATAGGTCGACGCCGAGGTTGCGGTAGTTATTGCGAACCCCGGACGACGTACCGGTTATCGCCATCGGCACCTGGGCAGCGAGGCGGTCCACGGGTTCGCCGCGCGACTCCAGATAACGTGCCAGTGCCTGCGAAATCGCCGTCAGCACAACAACTGTCACCGTCCGGCCGGTACCGCGCAGCTGTCGGGCATCGCACACGATCATGCGGGCCGCATGGTCCGCCCGTCCCGCGAGTAGCGGCCGGTTCACTGCGCTCGGCATACAGCCGGGTCCGGGTGCGGGCAGTCGACCGGTCGAGGTCAATTCGGCAAGTTGCTGTTGCGCCCGGTAGGCACCGTAGCCGCGCACGACCGTCCGCACCACCTGTATCGGCGTCCGCAGCAGACCGGATACCGAATCCGTGATTGCCGAGAGCGAGGTAGCCGCACTCGGCCGCAGCGCCGAGCCATTATCAGGCGGACGGGTCATATCGGACTCCGCGAACAACGTTCGAGCAATCCGAGCGGCACCCCGCCCGTCAGCCAGGGCATGCGACATCTGGAGCACCACCACCAGCGCCGGCGCCGCGTCGGGCAATTGCCCCGGTACGCCGCGTACTCCGCGAAAAATATGCACTCGCCACGGCCGCACAGTCGCGTCCACTCCCGTACCGAGGAGTTTGCCGAGACCATCCAACACGCCCGGCCAATTCGCCTCCGACAAAGCGTGTTCCAGGAATTGCTCGGCGACGAATTCGCAGGGCACCCAGGATGGATAATCCAGATCGCCGGGCACCGCACGCAGCCGAACCCGAAGTTCACTGATCCGCGCGCTACGCCGCTCGACAAGTGCGCGCAGTTCCGCGGTCGGGCTGGCGGAATCGGCAAAGCAATACAGCAGGAACAGATCGTTGTGGGTGCGCCTGGACAGCCAGTACATCATCGCGTCCGATGCGGCCAACGAGCTCACCCGCTCGACAATATCGGCCGCCTTCCGAACCCGTGATCGCGACGCCCCGATCCAGCGAATGATCTTGTTCGGCAACGGTGCTCGACGAACCTATCGATTCCGCCCAGATCCTCTGCTACCTTCTGTAGTAGGGGAAAGTATCGCTCACCCAAAGGGTGCGGGGTGTTAATTATGGCTGGTCAGGTTGGTCGCAAGCTCAGCGCACAGGCCGATTCCGCGGATGAGCGATACCGGGCGGCGGCCTTCGTCAAACGTTCGATCAACAAAGTCTTCCCGACGCACTGGTCGTTCCTGCTCGGCGAGATCGCGCTCTACAGCTTCATCATCCTGGTGCTGTCGGGCGTGTACCTCACCCTATTTTTCGACCCGTCGATGGCCGAGGTCGTCTACAACGGCTCCTACCAGCCATTACGCGGCGTCACCATGTCACGTGCCTACGAGACCGCGCTGAACATCTCCTTCGAGGTGCGCGGCGGTCTGTTCGTCCGTCAGGTGCACCATTGGGCCGCACTGCTCTTCGCCGCTTCGATCATCGTGCACCTGTTCCGCGTCTTCTTCACCGGCGCGTTCCGCAAGCCGCGCGAGGCGAACTGGGTGATCGGAACGCTGCTGCTGATCCTGGCGATGTTCGAGGGGTATTTCGGCTACTCCCTGCCCGATGACCTACTGTCGGGCACCGGCCTGCGTGCCGCGTTCTCCTCGATCATGCTCGGGCTCCCGGTCATCGGCACCTGGATGCACTGGCTGGTCTACGGCGGCGACTATCCGGGCACGATCATTATCCCGCGGCTGTTCATCGCGCATGTGCTGCTGTTCCCCGGCATCATGCTGGCGCTGATCGCCGCCCATATCGCGTTGGTTTGGTACCAGAAGCACACACAATTCCCCGGTCCCGGCCGCAGCGAAAAGAATGTGGTCGGCGCCCGAATCGTGCCGGTGTTCGCCGCTGACCAGGGCGCGTTTTTCGCATTCACCCTCGGCATCGTCGCGGTCCTGGGCGGTCTGTTGCAGATCAACCCGATATGGAACATGGGGCCATACAACCCGTCTCAGGTGTCGGCGGGCTCGCAACCGGACTTCTACATGATGTGGACCGACGGGATGATGCGCCTGATACCTCCGTGGGAGCTGTATCTCGGACGCTATACGGTGCCCGCGCCGGTGTGGGGTGCGCTGATCATGGGACTGGTGTTCTCGCTGCTTATCAGCTACCCCTGGATCGAACGACGCCTGACCAAGGACTACGTCGGCCATAACCTGCTGCAACGGCCGCGCGACGTGCCGGTGCGCACCGCGATCGGCGCCATGGTGATCGCCTTTTACGTGGTGCTGACGCTGTCGTGCGTCAATGACATCCTGGCGCTGAAGTTCAACATCTCACTGAATGCGACAACATGGGCCGGGCGGATCGGAATTCTGACCTTGCCCCCGCTGGCCTACTTCATCGCCTATCGGATGTGCCTCGGCCTGCAGCGCAGCGATCGTGCGGTGTTGGAACACGGCGTGGAAACCGGTGTGATCAGGCAATTGCCGCATGGCGAATACATCGAAATCCACCAGCCGCTCGGCCCGGTCGACGAGCACGGGCATCCGATTCCACTGGAATATCAGGGGGCACCGGTTCCACGGAAGATGAGCAAGCTAGGTGCCGCAGGAAAACCCGGCACGGGCAGCTTTTTCCGCGCCGATCCCCGGCAGGAGTCCGAACGCAATCTGGCAACCGAGCACGACGAAGAGCACAAACAACTCGCGGTGCTGCGCCAGGTTCAAGACCAGGAACAGACCATCGCGCACAGCGGCGACGGATCACGCGACCACTAATCGCCCGCGAAAGGCGGTGGGCACGAATTGTGCTCTGAACAGCGCGAAGGCCCCAAGTCCTTTTCGACCCGGGGCCCATGCTGGCCGGCTTACACGCAACTGTGGTTCAGTCGCGTCAGAACTCCCCCGCCGCAACTCTTCTTAGGAATTCATCCCACCGACCCGGCGCGAAGGCCAGCACCGGACCATATCCGTTATTCTTGGTATCGCGAACCGCCACTTTGCCGTCGACAAGAAATGCGACTTCCACGCAGTTCCCGTCGGGACCACTGTGTGTGCTCTTACGCCACACAGCGTCCGTGAAATCAACCTCCACGGCACTAGCTCCTTTGCTGCGTCGAGAACGAGAATTCTTCTGACATCGTTCTAACTAGCACCGGCACTCGGCGGTAACGCCGAATCCCGTGGTGCGCCCAGTGGTAACGCGCCACTTTCACATAGCTTGTGATCACACTGCGCTGCGAGGTGGAATACACCCACGGGGTTGCCCCCGCTGGCTAAAGACTAGCAGGTTCATCGACCATTTGCCGATCTCTTGCTCACGCGACCATCGCATTTGCCAATCTTGCGAAGATGAAATGTTGCGGAGACATTGCCAGTCATTGATTTTCTTTCGGACAACGCGTGCCAGGTTAACTTTCGTGTCGATGTGATAACTCCGTGATCCGTCACTTAATCGCCTCCGAAACCCCTCGCCTCGACAGGCTCGCGCCACCCCGTGGATCATGGGGCCATGGTCGAACGCCCACGCGACGAGGCAGGTCGCGCCCGCAATCCCCGCCCACGCGATAGATTCGGACGCCCACTACCGGTCGGTAGCCCCGGCGTACCGCGTATTCCCGATGACCTGAATCTGCCGCCCCAGCAAACTCTTTCCTACGCCCAGCAACTGCTGGATGAAGGCTTGGCGTTCAACGCACACGAGGTATTGGAGGCCGCATGGAAGAACGGGCCGTTCGCCGAGCGGATGCTGTGGCAAGGTCTCGCGCAATATGCGGTCGCTCTGACGCACATCCAACGCGGCAACCCCAAGGGTGCGCGCACGCTGCTCACTCGAGCGATCACCCGGCTGACCGACTACCAATCGGACGATAGCCGCGAAACGGATATCGCATTCCCCTACGAAATCGACGGCCCCGGCTTGATCGCCCACGCGAAGTCACTGCTCGCGGAGCTCGATTCAGCAACAGCGATCTCCGCACAACGACTCCGGCCGTATCTGCGGGCCCAGCCATGATCGACGCGCGGATCGGGTCCGATGCGGTAGGCGCGGGCAGATACGCGCCGAGCCCATCGGGTGACCTCCACCTGGGCAATCTCCGCACCGCCCTGCTGGCCTGGCTGTTCGCCCGCTCGACGGGGCGGCGCTTCCTGATGCGGATCGACGACCTGGATCGGGTGCGTCCCGGCGCCGAGCCGCGACAGCTGGCGGATCTGGCCGCCATCGGACTGGACTGGGATGGCCCGGTAGTGCGGCAATCCGAGCGGCTCGCGCTCTACCGAGCAGCGATCGATCGATTGACCACTGCCGGGCGCACCTATGAGTGTTATTGCACCAGAAGAGAAATACAGCAGTCCGCCACCGCGCCGCATGGACCGATGGGCGCCTACCCCGGTACCTGCCGCACCCTGTCCGAGGCCGCGCGCGCCGAACACCGAGCCAACGGCCGGCCCGCCGCGCTGCGCCTGCGCGCGACGGAAACAGACTTCGAGATCGTCGATGAGCTGCACGGACGGTTCCGGGGCCAGGTAGACGACGTCGTGCTACGCCGTGGCGACGGCATTCCCGCCTACAACCTGGCTGTCGTGGTGGACGATGCCGCCCAAGGCATCGAGCAGGTGGTGCGTGGCGATGACCTGCTGCCCTCCACGCCCCGGCAGGCATACCTCGCGTCGCTGCTCGAGCTGCCGGTTCCGCAATATGCCCATGTACCACTGGTATTGAACGTAGAAGGCAAGCGGTTGGCCAAACGCGATGGTGCCGTGACCCTCGCTGACCAGGCCGTCCTCGGCAACTCTCCCGAGCGAGTCGCCGCCGCACTGGCCTGCTCCCTCGGCTATCCGCCGGTGTCGCCAACCGAGCTTCTCGACGTTTTCGCGCCAACCGGTCTGCCCCGAGAACCATGGGTCCTCGACCGGAATGGGTTGTTGCAACGCACCCGTTGTCCGTAACGTACGGACTCGACCGATCTTCAGATCACTGACTAGGACTCAATATGACAAGCGGTGGGTACGACCCCAACCAGTATCCCCAGGGCGGACAACAGTTCCCGCAGGGCGGACAGCAGTATCCGCAAGGCGGCCAGCAGTATCCCCAGGGCCAGCCGCCGCAGGATCAATATGGCCAGCAGCAGCAGCCGCCCCAATACGGACAACAGCCGCAATACGGGCAGCCGCAGGACCCCTACGCCCAGCAGCCGCCGCAGTACGGGCAGCCGCCGCAGTACGGACAGCCGCAGGACCCCTACGGCCAGCAACACCCCCATCAGCCCTACGGCGGGCAGCCCGGTTACGGCGGCGGGCAGCCCGGCTATGGCGGACAACCCGGCGATGTGGGGACCCGCATCGGTGCCCGTGTCATCGATCACCTGATCGTCGGCATCCCGGTCTACATTGTCATTACGCTCTTCTTCGGCCTCAACAGCTTCGCGGGTTCGGCCGTCAACGGCATCGTGGCCGCTCTCGCGCTGATCGGCTACTTCGTGGCCATGGAGACCAGCCAGGGCACGACCCTCGGCAAGAAGCTGGTCGGGCTCAAGGTGCTCGCGCCTGGTGGTGCGCCGAAGCTGCAGCCAGAGGCCTCACTCAAGCGCAACATCTACATCTTGGCGATGATCATCCCGTGCGTCGGACCGCTGGTCGCGCTCGGTCTGGCCATCTACATCATCGTTACGACCTCGCAGGACCCGAACAAGCAGGGCTGGCACGATAAGTTCGCCGGCGGCACCGCGGTCGTGAAGAGCTGATATTCCGGCACCTGATCACCACACAACAGGGGCGCACCCGAATCGGGTGCGCCCCTGTTGTTTTCGACCTACGAAGCTACGCGCTGCTGGCGATCACGAGGATGAGCCAGAGCACCGAAAGCACGACGAGGCCGACGCCGATCCAGATGCCCGCCAACGCCATACCCCGGCCGTCCTGACCGGACTGCTTGATCTGATTCAGCGCGACGACCCCAAGGATGATCCCGACGATCGCCCCGACACCGCAGGTAACAAATCCGGCCAGCGACGAAACCAGCGCGCCGATGGCCATACCGCTGGTGCCCTGCGGCTGAGGATATCCGTAGGGCTGGTAGGCGTTCGGGTAGGCCGGGTTGGGGTAGCCCGCATTGGGGTAGGCGGGATTCGGCGGCTGCGGATATGGCTGCGGCTGCGCTGGCTGCTGCGGCTGGTAGTTCGGATACTGCGGCGGCGTCATCTGCGGGACAGCCTGCTGCGGGACAGGCTGCTGTGGGACAGGCTGCTGTGGGTACTGCGGAGCCGACGGATATCCGGACGGTTGGGCGGTCGGGTATTGCGGCACCGAACTGGGCGTGCCAGATTCCGCCGACACACCTTCGCCGCCGTACTGCTTCCACCACTCGTCGGAATCGCCGGGATTCGTCATTGCTACAGCCTAATGGGTGCCGCCGGAGACGGTCCGCCCGAAGCATGGCCCGCGCGAAAGCGAGGCAGCCGAGCCCACGGCAACCTGGTTGGATGAAGCGCGTGAGTGAGTCGTATAAAACCGAAGAACACGAAAAGTCTGGGCGCCCCGCGTCGGACCATGCGGCATTCGCCCAGGTCGCGCGGGGGTACTACACACCGGTCGTGGCGTTGTTCACCGCAACGCTGATCATCTCGAACATCTGCGCTACCAAGGGCGTTCAATACTTCGCCGACCATTCGGTGCGGCTTGGGCCGTTGGAGATCCTGCCGATCACCACCGACGGCGCTTGGTTCCTCTTCCCCCTCGCCTACATCATCGGCGACGTGCTCAGCGAGGTATACGGCTTCCGCGCCGCCCGCCGGGCCATCTACTACGGGTTCGCCATCCTGCTGGTGACTGTGCTGTGTTTCACCATCGCCATCGGACTGCCCGCCGCGAGCTTCTACGAAAACCAGGACGCGTTCCGAACCGTCATCGGCACCACCCCGCAATTGGTCGCCGCCGGACTGATCGGCTACTTCGTTGGCGAGATGCTGAATTCGGCGACGCTGGTGCTGATCAAGGAACGGACCAAGGAGAAGCATCTGTGGGCCCGGCTGATCGGTTCCACAGTGATCGGCGAATTCGGTGACACCCTGATCTTCTGCTCGATCGCCGCCACCGCCATCGGCATCGACAGCTGGGAACAATTCGTGAATTACGTAATCGTCGGCTTCATTTGGAAGACGTTGGCCGAGATCATCGTGCTACCCATCACCTACCGGGTGATCGCCTTCTTGAAGAAGCACGAGCCGAGCTACGAACCGCGCGAAGTCCCGGCCCTGCGAGCCTAGGACGGGGTGCTGATCCGCCCCTGCCAGCGGCCCAGCGTTTCGCTCTTGTACTCGTCGAAGTAGCCGCCCTCGATACTCTCGCGGATGCGATCGACGAGCCGAATCGTGTAGCGCTCGTTGTGGATTGTGCACAGTGTCGCGGCGAGCATCTCCTTGGCCTTGAACAGGTGATGGATGTAGGCCCGGGTGTAGTGCGCGCAGGTGTAGCAGTCGCAAGTGTCGTCGATGGGCGTGAAGTCGCGACGGAAACGGGCAGTGTTGATATTGAATCGGCCCTCCGCGACATAGATCGCGGCATTGCGCGCCACCCGCGACGGATTCACGCAGTCGAAGGTATCCGCGCCGTTCTCCACGGCGGTGAAGATGTCTTCCGGCTCGCTGATGCCGAGCATGTGCCGCGGCTTGTCTTCGGGCAGCTCGTCACAGCACCAGCCGACAATCGCGCCGAGGTTCTGTTTCTCCAGCGCACCACCGATGCCGTAGCCGTCGAAACCCGTTCCGGCACTGCCACGTATCGATTCTAGTTCGCGACATGCCTTGCGGCGCAGGTCCTCGTATTGCGCGCCCTGGATCACGGCGAACAGCGCCTGGTACGGGCGGTGGGTACGCGCCGTGGTCAGCCGCTCGTGTTCATCGATACAGCGCTGTGCCCATTCGTGGGTGCGCTGTAGCGACTTCTCTTGGTAGCCACGGGTATTGAGCAGGGTGGTCAGCTCGTCGAAGGCGAACATGATGTCCGCGCCGAGTTGGTGCTGGATGCCCATCGACACCTCCGGGGTGAACCGGTGCTTCGATCCGTCGAGGTGCGAACGGAAAGTTACGCCGTCATCGTCGACGGTCGCCAAGCGCTCCTTGCCCTTGGCGATCACATCGTCGCTGCGGACCTCGACCGCTTCCATCGCCAGCACCTTCTTGAACCCAACGCCGAGCGACATCACCTGGAATCCACCGCTGTCGGTGAAGGTCGGGCCGTCCCAGTTCATGAACCTACCGAGTCCGCCCGCCTCGTCCACGATGTCCGAACCGGGCTGCAGGTAGAGGTGATAGGCGTTGGCCAGCAATGCCTGCGCGCCGATCTCTTTCATCGTCTCCGGTAGCACCGCCTTCACGGTCGCCTTGGTGCCGACCGGGATGAACGCGGGCGTCGCGATCGCGCCATGTGGTGTGCTGATCACACCCGACCGACCGTGCCGCTCATTATCGAGGCGGCTGTTGACGGTGAAAGAGAAGGACTCGGGTATGGACACGCTGCCATCCTCTCAGGCGAGCGTGGGTGATCGACGCCGCCCACCACCCAGCCCGACCTGCGCGTCCATCCTGCTCGCGCTGATCCCATCGCACCCGTGATCCGGGCAGTGCGACACCTCTCCCAACCACCGACACGGCACCGGGCCCGACACCTCTGTCCGCGATACCCGAGTCCGGCATCGAGGCGCGGAGAGGCCGGGTCCTAAGCGTCAGCGGCCGCTGCGGCGAACTGCGCGTTGTACAAGCGGTAGTAGTCGCCGCGCTCCTGCAGTAGTCGTTCATGGGTGCCGTGTTCGACGATCCGGCCCGCCTCCATGACGACAATCAGATCGGCGTCGCGAATGGTGGACAAGCGATGCGCGATGACGAAGCTGGTGCGATCGCGGCGCAACGCGGCCGTCGCGTGTTGAACCAGCAGCTCGGTGCGGGTGTCGACCGAACTGGTCGCCTCGTCGAGCACCAGGATCGACGGCTTCGCCAGAAACGCGCGGGCAATGGTGATGAGCTGCTTCTCCCCCGCGCTCACTCCGGAACCCTCGTCATCGATGATGGTGTCGTAACCTGCGGGTAGCGCGTGCACGAAGCGGTCCACGTAGGCGGCTCGGGCGGCGGCGATGATGTCCTGTTCGCTCGCGTTCGGATTCCCGTAGGCGATGTTCTCCCGGATGGTGCCCTTGAACAGCCAGGTGTCCTGTAGGACCATGCCGATCCGCGAGCGAAGATGATCGCGGGTGATCTCGGTGATGTCGACATCGTCGATGGTGATAGTGCCCGCGTCCAGCTCGTAGAACCGCATTAGCAGGTTCACCAGCGTGGTCTTGCCCGCGCCGGTCGGGCCGACGATTGCCACCACGTGCCCCGGCTCGGCTATCAGCGACAACCGCTCGATGATCGGGGTCTCGGGCTCATAGCGGAACGAGACCGCCTCGAATTCGACTCGGCCACGGTCGACCGGACGCACGTTCTCCATGACCGGATCCGGCGACTGCTCCTCGGCATCGAGGATCTCGAAGATCCGTTCGGCCGAAGCCACACCGGATTGCAGCAGGTTGGCCATCGCGCCGATCTGGGTCAACGGCTGGCTGAACTGCCGGGAGTACTGGATGAATGCCTGCACCTCACCGAGGGAGATATGCCCCGTCGCGACCCGCAGCCCACCGACCAAAGCGACAAGCACGAAGTTCACGTTCCCCAGGAACATGATGGCGGGCATGATCAGGCCGGAGATGAACTGCGCCTTGAAGCTGGCCTCATAGAGCTCGTTGTTCCGCTTGTCGAATTCCTTGCCGACCTCGCGATTGCGGCCGAACGCGGTGACGATCTCGTGGCCGGTGAACGCCTCCTCGACCTGGGCGTTCACCAGGCCCGTGTATTTCCACTGGTTCACGAAGTGCGGCTTGGAGCGTTTGGCGATCTGCGCGGTGACCACGACCGCGGCCGGGACGGTGAGCAGCGCGATCACCGCGAGCAACGGCGAGATCCAGAACATCATGATCAGGATGCCGAGCACCGAGAAAACCGAGGTCAGCAGCTGGCTCATGGTCTGCTGCAGGCTTTGGGAGACATTGTCGACGTCGTTGGTGACCCGGCTGAGGACATCACCGCGCGGCGCGGCGTCGAAGTAGCTCAACGGCAGCCGATGCAGTTTGTCCTCGACATCGCTGCGCAGGCGCTTGACCGTGCGGTTGATGACGAGGTTGAGCAGGATGCCCTGTAACCAGCCGAACACCGCCGCACCTATATACAGCACCAGCACCAGCATCAGCACCCGGCCGACGGCATCGAAATCGACCCCGGCGCCCGGTGTGACATCCATGGCACCGAGCATCTCGGCCAAGGTGTTGTCGCCCTCGGCCCGCAGCGCCTCGATCGCCTGATCCTTGCTGAACTCCGCGGGCAGTTGTTTGCCGACAACGCCATCGAAAACGAGATTGGTCGCCTTGCCGAGGATGTAGGGCCCAAGGGTGTTCAACACCACGGCCGTTATCACCAGCACGAGGATCAGTACGACCGACACCCGCTCCGGCGCGAGCCTGCGCAACAGTCGCTTCAACGACGGCGCGAACGACTTCGCCTTCGCATCCGGCGCACCAGGAGTAGCTGCTCCGGGTCTCATCGCACCTCCTGCGTTCTGCGGGACACCCGCACCCGGTCGGCCACGATGAGCGCTACGCGATCATGTCTCATCGCACCTCCAGCGTCCTTGCGGGACACCCGCACCCGGTCGGCCACGATGAGCGCTACGCGATCATGTCTCATCGCACCTCCTCCGCACTGAGCTGCGACGCGACGATTTCCTGGTACTCGGGACAGTCACGCATCAACTGTTCATGGGTGCCGACTCCGGCCATCGCGCCGTCCTCGAGCACTACGATCTGATCCGCGTCACGGATGGTGGAAATCCGTTGTGCCACAATGATTACCGACGATTCCCTGGTTTCCGGCCGGAGCGCGGCGCGCAGTCTGGCATCGGTGGCGACGTCAAGGGCGGAGAACGAATCGTCGAACAGGTAGATGCGCGGGCGTTTCACCAGCGCCCTTGCGATGGCGAGGCGCTGACGCTGTCCACCCGACACAGTCGTCCCGCCCTGGGCGACCGGGGCATCGAGTTCCTTTGGCATATCCCGCACGAAGTCCGCGGCCTGCGCGATTTCCAGGGCACGCCAAATATCCTCGTCGGTGGCATCGGGGTTGCCGTAGCGCAGATTGCTCGCGATCGTCCCGGAGAACAGGTACGCCTTCTGCGGTATCAGACCGATCTGCGCCCGTAGCAGTTCGAGGTCGATGTGGCGGACATCGGTTCCGCCGATGTAAACCGCGCCGTCGGTGACATCGATGAGCCGGGGAATCAGATTCAGCAGCGTGGTCTTACCGGCACCGGTGGATCCGACGATCGCCGTGGTCGTACCCGGTTCTACTTGGAATCGGATGGCGCGCAACACGGGTTTCTCCGCGCCGGGGAACGCGAATTCGGCGAAGGCGATGTCGACCGTTCCCGGATCACCCTTGAACGACTGCGGCAGCTTCGGTGCGACCACCGATGTCTCGGTTTCGAGCACCTCGCCGATCCGGTCGGCGGAGACCGCCGCGCGCGGCGCCATCATGGCCAGGAACGATGCCATCATCACAGCCATCAGAATCTGCATGATGTAGGACAGCATCGCGGTGAGCGAACCGATCTGCATGCTGCCCTGGTCGATCGCGTGCCCGCCGAACCAGATCACCGCTACGGCGGTGACATTGCTGATCAGCATGACCAGCGGGAACATCAGTGCCGCCAGCCTGCCCACGCGCAGCGCGGTGTCGGTGAGTTCGGTGTTCGCGACACCGAAACGCCACGTTTCCTGCCGTTCCCGCACGAATGCGCGCACCACCCTGATGCCGGTGATCTGCTCGCGCAGCACCCGGTTGACCGCGTCGATCTTGGCCTGCATGGCGCGGAAACCCGGCACCATCTTGACGACGATGAAGCCCATCGAGATGGCCAGCGCGGGCACCGCGATCAGCAATAGCCACGACAGACCGAGGTCTTCGCGCAGCGCCATGAAGATGCCACCGACACACATGATCGGCGCCATCACCAGGATGGTCGCCGACATCACGATGAGCAGCTGAACCTGCTGAACATCGTTGGTATTCCTGGTGATCAGCGACGGCGCGCCGAACGTGCCGACCTCGCGTGCGGAGAAGGTGCCCACCCGGTGCAGCACCGCGCCGCGCAGATCACGCCCGGCCCCCATGGCGGCCTGGGCGGCCAGGTAGACCGATGACGCGGACGCGACGATCTGCACACCCGTCACCGCCAACATCCGCAGACCCGTGCTCCAGATATAGCCGATATCGCCCTTGGTGACGCCGCCGTCGATCAGATCGGCGTTCAAGCTCGGCAGGTACAACATCGCGATGACCGAAATCAGCTGCAAGACAACGACCCCCGCCAGTTGCGCCCGGTAGGGGTACAGATAGGTCCGTAACAGTCTGATCAGCATGGTGATCCGCAGGCTACCGGCAAGCGGTGACAACCGTCGTGCGGATTATTGACCGGCACGGATGCCTCCGATCTGCGGGTTTCTGCGGGTCCATGCACCGGGATCCTCGGTGAGCGCCTCGACGAAACCGGGAAGCCGATCCTGGGCGACGTCCTCGATGGATACATTCTCCAGCACCGCGCGGATATTCACGCGCAGCGCGATCCACACCCGCTGTAGCGGTTGCGCCGCACCCGGATACTTCACGTCCTCGGGCCGCTGTCCACGTACGGAAGCCAGCGGGCCCTCGATTGCCCTGATGACATCAGCGACGGAGATCTCGGCCGCCGGGCGGGCCAGCCAGTAGCCGCCGTCGGGCCCGCGCCTGCTGGTGACCAGATCGGCGCGGCGCAGCTCGGCGAGCACGGTTTCCAGCACCTTGGGCGGGATGGCCTGGGCGGAGGCGATCGCATCCGCTTTCACCACGGCCGCGGCCGTGATCACCGGCACGCCGGTGACCCCCGCCTGACCCACCCGCGGCGCACGGGCGATCTCGAGCAGGGTCCGCACCGCGTAATCGACCCTCGCGGTGATATGCACAGCAGCGACCCCCTGAGCTATCGGATGACCAGTTCGAACCTACGCGGTTCCGCAGGCCGTCAGTACACATGTCGCCGCGTCGAGCAGGGTCGTTTCAACAACGGCGTCGGTGGCCCCTGGCACGAACTCTTGGGAAAGCAGCGCCACCCCGAGCACTTCCAGCGCCGCACTCGCACGCAGCCTCTTCTCGTCGGTCGGGTCAGGGCCGGCCAGCCAACTGCGCAAGCGGTCGTTCGAATCCATCAGATCGGGGTATCTGTCGGCCATCGCATTGATGATCGCCACGCTGTCGCGCACCAACAGAGCACCGGCGCTGCGGTGGCGGATCATGCCGTGCAGATAATCGCGCAGCACCGCGCGGACGCCATCGGCATCATGCGGAACCGCAACGATGTCCTCGACCACCGCACGCATGTGATCGACGATCGGATCAATGATCGCGACAAGCAGATCGAGCTTCGAGGCGTAGTGATAGTAGAGCGACGCCTTTGTGATCCCTACCGCATCTGCGACCTCGCGCAGGCTCGTTTGCTCGAATCCTTTGGCTGCGAACAGCTTCAGCGCGGCATCTCGAATCGCGATCTTAGTGCCCCCACCTGCGACGACGGTGCCAGGTGTGTCACGGACATGCATGGGATGATCCTCTCATCACTGCTGCGCTCAGCTAACTTTGCCATCCAAATTGAGGTTGGACCTCCGCTTAGACTCTCGGTAGTCTACCTACCGCACGGTAGGCAGAGTGAGTCAATGGAAGCGGGGCACAGCGCACCCCCGCGAGTGCTGTCTACGGGCCGCGAACCAGCACGTCCCCCCAGTCATCGCTAGGAGAATCTCTCGTGTCCGTTTATCTATATAGATGGGGAAAGTTCGCTTTCCGCCGGAAATGGATAGTGCTTCCGGTCTGGCTCATCCTCTTCCTGCTCCTCGGCGGCCTCGGCGCGCAGCTCAAGGAGCCGATGAGCAACGACTTCAGCATGCCGGCGCTGCCGTCGGCCCGCGCCAACGACATCCTCGACAAACACTTCCCCGGCGCGTCGGACGCCTTCAAGTTCGACGCCGTGACCGGAACCTATGTCATCGCGGCCCCCGACGGGCAGAAGCTGACCGACCCGGCGAACCGTGCCGCTCTGGACGCGTTCATTGCCAAACTCGGCCAGCTCGACATCGTCGACCACAGCAAGCCGGTCATGAACCCGGTCGAAGCCGCCGACAAAATGGGCTGCCTGACCAATCCCGACCCCTCGCAGTGCAGCGGCGCCCCGCTCAACGTACTCGGGAAGACCGACCCCGATTCGGTCGCCTTCATGAGCGTGCCGTTCACCATCAAGAAGTTCACCGACGTCACCGATGAGCAGCGCAAAGCGGCCTATGACGTGGCCAGCGACGCGCGCAATGCGGGGCTCGACGTCGAGATGAGCGGCTCGATCGCGATGACGAGCGCGGTCCCGAGCGGGAAATCAGAAATGATCGGCATGGCGGTGGCACTGGTCGTCATGATCGTCGCGTTCGGTGCGATCGTCGCCGCGTTTGTGCCGATCATCACCGCGATCGTCGGCCTCGGTGCGGCCACCTCGCTGATTTTCCTCGGCACCTCGGTGATCGAGGTGCCCAGCTTCACAACCTTCCTCGCCTCGATGATCGGCATCGCGCTATCGATCGACTACGCGCTGTTCATCGTCTCCCGCTACAAACACGAACTGGCAGTACAGGATTCACCGGAAGAAGCGGCCGGCACCGCAACCGGCACCGCCGGCTCCGCGGTGGTCTTCGCGGGTCTCACCGTGATCATCGCGCTGGCCGGACTGAGCATCGTCGGTGTCGAGTTCCTGACCTTCATGGGTCTGGGTGGCGCGATCGCGGCGGCATTCGCGGTACTCACCGCGATCACGCTGATGCCCGCAATACTCGGCGCATTCGGGCGATTCCTGTTCAAACCGAAGCTGCCACTCATCGCCAAGCACGACCCCGAGGACGACAACTCGATCACGGTCGGCATGCGTGTCGGCCGGCTGATCGGCAAGGCACCCGCGGTGGCGCTACTGCTCAGCGTGGTTGTGCTCGGTGCGCTCGCCGCGCCCGCCGCGGGCCTGAACCTCGGCCTGCCCGGTGACGACAGCCAGCCGAAGACCTCCACCATCCGCAAGGCGTACGAGTTGCGGACCGATGGCTTCGGCGAGGGCAGCAATGGCGTGCTGAACATCGCCGCGGATCTCACCAATGTGCCCGCCGATCAGCGCGAGCCCGCGGTCGCGGCGTTGCGTAGCAAGCTCGAGTCGTATTCGGGCATGGATTACGTCACGACACCGAAGTGGAGCGGCGACGACAAGGCGGGCGCGCTGCTGGATGGTGTACCGAAATCAGGCCCGAACAACCAGGACACAAAAGACCTGGTCATCGACGCCCGCGACGCCGAAGCGCAGCTGAAGTCCGAATTCGGCATCGAATACGGCATCACTGGCACCACGGCCATTTACGCGGATGTCGACCATGTGTTGCTCGGCAAGATCGTGCCCTACCTCGCGATCGTCGCCGGCGCCGCATTCCTGCTGCTGATCCTGGTGTTCCGCTCGATCCTGGTGCCGCTGACCGCGGCCGTCGGATTCCTGCTTTCCATGGCGGCCACCTTCGGTGCCACGGTACTGATCTTCCAGGAGGGCAAGTTCGGGCTGATCGACGATCCGCACCCGATCATCAGCTTCCTGCCGATCATGCTGATCGGACTGGTCTTCGGTCTGGCCATGGACTACCAGGTATTCCTGGTGACGCGCATGCGCGAGGAGTTCGTGCACGGCAAATCGGCGACCGAAGCGATGGTAAGCGGCTATCACCACGGTGCCCGCGTGGTGACCGCCGCGGCGATCATCATGATCTCGGTATTCGGTTCGTTCCTGCTCGAATCCGACCCCACCGCGAAATCGTTCGGCTTCGCACTGGCAGTGGGTGTGCTGCTTGACGCGTTCATCGTCCGGATGATCCTGATTCCGTCGCTGCTGGTCCTGATGGGCAAGTGGTCCTGGTGGATGCCGGAGTGGCTGGACCGGATCCTGCCGGATATCGATATCGAGGGCACCAAGCTGCGTGCGTTGCAGCAGAAGGCTGTCGATCTCGACAAGGAGCCGGTCACCGTCGGCTGATCGACACGTAGCAAATAGGCACTCGGCCCCGCACCTTTTCATGGTGCGGGGCCGAGTGCTTTTGCCCCGGTTCTTGATCTTGGGTGCGCTCGGCAGCAGACTCTGAGGTTGTTCGACTCTTCAGCTCGGTAGTCCACCGGCGCAGGCGGTCGGTTGGAAGTTCGTGAATGAACCAGCACAACCCGATCACCGCGAGGAGACCTCAGTGTCCGTACTGCTATACCGGTGGGGGAAGTTCGCCTTCCGCCACAAGTGGATCGTCCTACCCGTCTGGCTCGTCCTGTTCCTGATCCTCGGCGGCCTCGGCGCGCAGCTTAAGGAGCCGATGAGCGACGACTTCAGCATGCCGAACCTGCCTTCGGAGCGGGCCACGGAAATCCTCGACAAGCATTTCCCCGGCATGTCCCAGGCGTTCAATTTCGACGCGGTAACCGGCACCTACGTGATCGGTGCGGCGCAGGGGCAGAAGCTCACCGACCCGGCCAACCATCAGGCGGTCGAGACGCTGATCGCGAACCTCAACCAACTCGATATCGTCGATCACAGCAAGCCGATCACCGATCCGGTTGTCGCCGCCGAACAGTTGGGCTGTCTCAACGGCCGGCCCGACCTCTCCAAATGCAGTGGCGCACCGTTGAACGTGCTGAGTAAGACCGACCCCGATTCGGTCGCCTTCATGAGCGTGCCGTTCACCATCAAGGAATTCAGCGACGTCACCGCCGACGACCGCGCGGCCGCCTACAACGTGGCGGATGCCGCCCGCAATGCCGGGCTGACGGTCGAAATGAGCGGTTCCATCGCGATGCAACAACAGGCGCCGAGCGGGAAATCAGAAATGATCGGCATGGCGGTGGCACTGATCGTGATGATCATCGCGTTCGGAGCGATCGTCGCGGCGTTCGTGCCGATCATCACCGCGATCGTCGGCCTGAGCGCGGCCACCTCGCTGATCTTCCTCAGCACCTCGTTCCTGTCGATCCCCAGCTTCACAACCTTCCTCGCCTCGATGATCGGCATCGCGCTATCGATCGACTACGCGCTGTTCGTCGTCTCCCGCTACAAACACGAACTGGCAGTACAGGATTCACCGGAAGAAGCGGCCGGCACCGCACTCGGCACCGCTGGGTCCGCGGTGGTCTTCGCTGGTTTGACGGTCATTATCGCGCTAATCGGCTTGGCTATCGTCGGGGTCCGATTCCTCACGTTCATGGGGCTCGGCGGTGCGATCGCGGCGGCGTTCGCGGTGCTCACCGCGATCACGCTGATGCCCGCAATACTCGGCGCATTCGGGCGATTCCTGTTCAAACCGAAGCTGCCACTCATCGCCGAGCACGACCCCGAGGACGACAACTCGATCACCAATGGCATGCGCATGGGCAGGCTGATCGCCAAGGCGCCGGCCCTGACGTTGCTCCTCGCCATCATCGTGCTCGGCCTGCTCGCCGCGCCCGCGACCGGTTTGAGCCTCGGATTGCCCAGTGACGACAGCATGCCGAAGGACACGACGATCCGGAAGGCATACGAGTTGCGGACCGAGGGCTTCGGCGAGGGCAGCAATGGCGTGCTGAAGGTCGTGGCAGACCTCGGGAACGTGCCGCAGGATCGCCGGGAAGCCGCGGTCACGGCCCTGCGGGACCGGCTTTCGTCCTATTCCGGCATGGACTATGTGACCGAGCCGCAGTGGAGCGGACCCGACAAAGCGGGCGCACTGCTGGACGGTGTGCCGAAATCTGGCCCGAACAACCAGGACACAAAAGACCTGGTCAACGATGCCCGCGACGCCGAAACACAGCTGAAATCCGAGTACGGCATGGAGTACGGCATCACGGGAACTACGGCCATTTACGCGGATGTCGACCATGTATTGCTCAGCAAGATCGTGCCCTACCTCGCGATCGTCGCCGGTGCCGCGTTCCTGCTGCTGATCTCGGTATTCCGCTCGGTACTCGTCCCGCTGACCGCGGCACTCGGCTTCCTGCTCTCGATGGCGGCTACTTTCGGTGCCACGGTGCTGATCTTCCAGGAGGGCAAGTTCGGGCTCATCGCCGATCCACATCCGATCGTGAGCTTCCTGCCGATCATGATGATCGGACTGGTCTTCGGCCTGGCCATGGACTATCAGGTATTCCTGGTGACCCGTATGCGCGAGGAATACGTGCACGGCAAATCGCCGACCGAAGCGATGGTCGGCGGCTACCACCACGGCGCCCGCGTAGTCACCTCCGCCGCGATCATCATGATCTCGGTGTTCGGCTCGTTCCTGCTGGAATCCGACGCCACCGCGAAGTCGATGGGTTTCGCATTGGCCGCAGGCGTGCTCTTCGACGCATTCCTGGTTCGCATGCTGCTGATCCCATCGCTGCTGGTCCTGATGGGTAAATGGGCATGGTGGATGCCGAAATGGCTGGACAAGATCGTGCCGGACATCGACGTGGAGGGCGCGAAGCTGCATGCCCTGCGCGAGCAGGCACAACCGGAAGCGGTGCGGCAGCCGGCCGCACCCGGCTGAGCCGGAACGCGAGGACTCCCGCGCCCCACCCGAATTCGTTCGGGTGGGGCGCAATTATGTCGGTGCCATCACGGCTCAGGTATCGGCACCGACGCCTACGGTCACTGACTGGGTTCCGGCAACTGGCATTCAGAGACCTTGGGTTTGAGCCCCATGTAGTTGAGCGGACCGGCTACCGCGGTGACGGCAATGGTTTCCCAGCCGGCGCAGTTGAGTGGTCCGCTCTCGAAATAGTGGCGTTGACCGGCGGCAATCAGGCCGGTGGCCAACCAGGCTAGGAGCAGCAGACTCAGAAACCGCGACCTCATTTCGTGTGCTGGTCTCTCGCCGCGTACTGGTCTTCCATTGATCGTTCGCTCGCGCATAGTCATCGCCTCTTTCTGCACTCGCGTACTACCCCGGGTACCCGATGGCGCTGGCGGTTATCCATGCGGTGTGCGCCGGGGAACACACCCTGCCAGACATCCAGCGATGCCGTGACCGGATTCAAGAAACCAATCGGTCTTCTACCCGTTACTTAGGACACCTACTTTTGCCGTGGTCATCAACTCGGTCGAAGGGTGGCAGTCGGTCGAGACGTACGGGATGCTTGCACCTGCAAGCATCGTCACCGGTGCGGTGAAGCGATCCAAGGTCCAGCCGATCACGCCGCACGATCTTCGGCACACGTGCGCATCGCTCACCATCTCGGCGGGTGCGAACGTGCTGGCGCTCGCTCGGTTACTCGAGCACAAGGACACCAAGGAGACGCTGAACACCTACGCGGACTTATTCGATGACGACCTCGACAAGCTCGCGAACGCGATGGATGCGGCCCTACGCGCCGGGCGAGTGTGCCCAAGATGTGCCCACAGCGCCGAAAACGGAGCGAGCTACGGCATAGAAAAAGCCCCCCACCTGCGCAAACAGGTGAAGGGCCTTTGGCGGTGGCGGAGGGATTTGAACCCTCGGAGGGGGGTTACCCCTCACACGCTTTCGAGGCGTGCTCCTTAGGCCGCTCGGACACGCCACCGCCGACAACCATACCGGACCGGGTGGCGGATCGATAAATCGCCTGTAGAGGCGGGGGATGTGGTCAGCGTTGGGTGTGGAAGAAGTTGTCCAGGAGGGTGGCGCATTCTTGTTCGAGGATGCCGCCGCGGACATCAGGGCGGTGGTTGAGGCGGCGGTCGCGGACTACGTCCCATAGGGAGCCGACGGCGCCGGTTTTCGGCTCCCAGGCACCGAAGACGAGGCGGCCGACGCGGGCGAGCACGAGCGCGCCCGCGCACATGGTGCATGGTTCGAGGGTTACGGCGAGGGTGGCGTCCTCGAGGCGCCAGCCGTCGCCGTGAACTTCCGCGGCGCGGCGCAGCGCGAGGATTTCGGCGTGCGCGGTTGGGTCCCCCAGGGCCTCGCGGGCATTGGCGGCGCGGGCGAGTTCCCGTCCGGCCGAATCGAATACGACCGCGCCGACCGGCACATCGCGCGGGTCCGCTGCACCCGCCGCCGCGATGGCGGCGCGCACCATATCGGCGTCGGACATTGTGGGGGTCACGTGAGCCGGCAATTCCGCCTCAGCGCGGTAGCTTGTCCAGGACGCCGGATAGTTCGTTGGCGAAGCCGAGTCGCTGGGCGATCATGCCGAGTTGCTCATCCGGATAGAGGTCGGTCTCGGCGAGGATAACGCTGAGCACCGGCTCGGGCAGGCCCAGATCGGCGAGCACGCCGAGGTCGCCCTCCTCCCACGGCTCCACATCGTCGAGTTCGTCGGGGTCGATATCTGGGATCTCGACATTCAATGCCTCGAGCACGTCGGCGGCGATGTCGTAGTCGATCGCGGCGGTCGCGTCCGAAACCAGCATCCTGGTTCCGCTCGGGGCGGGCCGCAGCACGATAAAGAACTCGTCGTCGATATCGAGCAATCCGAATACCGCGCCGGAACTGCGTAATGCCTTGAGCTCGGTTTCAGCTGCGGACAAATCGGTGAGCGCGGCCGAACTCAACGGACTACAGCGCCATTGTCCTTCTTCGCGGACAACGGCCACTGCGAATCCTTCCACGTCGTCGTAATCATCCGACGTCGCCCTGTTCGTGCCCGAGCGCTGTGCTGCCATGCCGCAACGGTAGTCGGCTCGAGCCGAAATGTTGAAGTCGTGTGCGAATCTGTTCGGATGACTCGTGACCAGAAAGCGCCCGTGTGTGTCCTCGGGACGGGCCTGATCGGCGGTTCCCTGCTGCGTGCCGCCATTGGCGCGGGCTATGACGCCTGGGGTTACAACCGTTCGGAGGCGGGCGCGCAGGCGGCACGCGCCGACGGCTACGACGTGCGGAGTGACCTGCTCGGTGTGTTGACCCGCGCCGCCGACACTGACGCGCTGATCGTGATCGCGGTGCCGATGCCCGCGGTCGACCACCTGCTCGCCGACGTTTCCACCTTCGCGCCGCGCTGCACGCTGACCGATGTGGTGAGTGTGAAGGCACCGGTCGCCGCGGCGGTGCGCCAACGCGGGCTGGCTGCGCGCTATGTCGGCGGGCACCCGATGGCGGGCACCTCCGAATCCGGTTGGGCCGCTACCGATCCAGACCTTTTCCGCGGCGCGGCATGGGCGGTGAGCGTGGACGACGGCACACATCCGCAGCCGTGGCGGCGCGTGGTGCGATTGGCATTGGATTGTGGCGCGGTGGTGGTACCGGTTGCCGCGGAAGAACACGATCACGCCGTTGCCCGCATTTCGCATCTGCCGCACGTGCTGGCCGAGGCGCTGGCGCTGGCCGGGACGACCGGCGGCGAACTCGCGCTGGGTTTGGCGGCCGGATCGTTTCGTGACGGCACCCGGGTCGCCGCGACAGCACCGAACCTGGTGCGCGCGATCTGCGAGCCGAACGCGGCGGCGCTGCTCGGTGTTCTCGAGGAAACTCTTACCGTGCTGAGCGTCGCACGCGACAGCCTGCGCATCGACGGTTCGCTCGCCGATCTGGTGGAAGCGGGTCACGATGCGCGGCAGAACTACGAAACGGCACAGCGCTGGGAAATCACCGATATCCGTCCAGGGGACCACGATTGGCTCGAGCGGTTACGCACGGCGGGTCGCGGCGGCGGTGTGCTCACCGAACTGAATTGAGCTGCCGCCTCAGACGCGTTCGGCGAGTCCGGGGTAGTCCAGCAGGAAGCCGTCGGCGTCGACGGTAACGGTGGCACTGGAAACCGGCGATAGGACGCTGATGCCATCGGCGCCGCCGCTGTAGGTGAGGCTGGCTTCCTGGACGAGCAGGTCCGGGAGCCGGACGTAGACGACCGGCACCTGCACATCGCCGACCGCGTGTTGGAGACCGAAGCGGCGGATGGGCAGCGTGTTGAAGAACGGGCTCAACACCACATCGACGTCGAGGGCGCCGGCGAAGGTGGAGCGCATGTGGTTGCCGCCCGCGTCGACCAGCCAGTAGTTCTCCTCGTCCCTTGCGATAGACGCGTGCCGCTCCCCCGCCGCCGCGGTGGTGGTACGCAGCGACAGCCGCTTGGTGGCGCCGTTCTCATCGGTGACGAGATCGTAGGACGCACTGAACGCCGGATGGTCCGCGCAATCTGTGCCGACCATCCGGCCCGCGGCGCGGATGCGGTTGCCATTGAGCGTCACGCGCACCGACTCCATCCGCACCGCGTCGTGTGCGCGCCACGTGAGAATCGCCGGCCACCGCGATGCCGCCGGTTGGCTGTCGGGGCCAGAGGCTGGGTTCGTCACATATCTACCGTAAGGGACGGCCCGCATCCGCATCACACCAACGACTCACGCCATGCGGCGTGCAGGTCGGCGAAGCGTCCGGAGCCCCCGATCAGCGCGGCCGGGGTGCCGTCCTCGACAATCCGCCCGGACTCCATGACCAGCACCCGGTCCGCGATCGCGACCGTGGAGAGCCGGTGCGCGATGATCACCGCGGTGCGCTCGCGCAAAACTGTTTCCAGTGCCCGCTGAACCAGTCGCTCACTCGGAATGTCCAGGCTCGAGGTCGCCTCGTCCAAGACGATCACCGCCGGATCCGCCAGGAATACCCGAGCGAAGGCCACCAGCTGCCGTTGGCCTGCCGACAGTCTGCCGCCGCGTTTGCGGACATCGGTGTCGAAACCGTCGGGCAGCGCCATCACGAGGTCGTAGAGGCCGATCGCGCGGGCGGCCGCGTACACCTGCTCATCGGTGGCCTCGGGCCTGCCGAGCCGGATGTTGTCGGCCACCGAACCGGAGAAAAGGTACGACTCTTGGGTGACCATCACGACGTTGCGGCGCAGGTCGGCGTCACCGAGGCTGCGCAGGTCGATGCCGTCGAGGGTGACCGTACCGCCGGAGGGATCGTAAAAGCGGGTCAGCAGCTTGACCAGCGTCGACTTGCCCGCGCCGGTCGCGCCGACGAGCGCGATCACCTGACCCGCCGGAATCTCCAGCGAGAACTCTGGCAGCACCGGCTTCGACTGGCTGTCGTAGCTGAACCAGACGTGGTCCATGCGCACCGCGCCGCTCGCCTTGTCCAGCGGTACCGGATCGGTCGGCTCCGCGACCGTCGGCTGTTCCTCGAGTACGCCGGAGATCTTCTCCAGTGCCGCCGCGGCCGACTGGTAGGAGTTGAAGACCTGGGCGAGTTCGTCGAGAGGACCATAGAACTCGTTGAGGTACAACAGGTATGCCGCGAGCACACCGACCGCAAGGTCGCCCTCGATCACTCGCCACGCGCCGACCACGATGATGATGACGGTGGTCAGGTTGCCGAGTAACCGGGTGAGCCCGACGTAATCGCCCATACCTCGCAATGCGGCCGTGGTCGCCTGCCGGTACTCCGAATCTTCCTGCGCCAGCACTGATTCGTTACGCTGCTCACGACGGAAGGTCTGCACCGCGCGAATGCCGCCCATCGACTCCACGAACTGCACAACGACTTTCGCGATGGCGCCACGGGTACGCCGGTAGCCCGCACGCTGCCTGCGCTGCGCCCAGCGGGTGACCAGCACCAGCGGGATGAATCCGGCCAGCACGATCGCGGCGAGCATCTGATCGAGGTAGATCAGCAGCATCGCGATGGTCAGCACCGAAAGAACCGCGCTCAGTGCCTGATTGAGCGCCCCCTCGAGCAGTTCCTGCAGGGTCTCGATATCGCCGGTCAGCCGTGCGACGACCTTGCCCGAGGTGTACTTCTCGTGAAAGGAGACGCTGAGTCGCTGGATATGCGTGAACGAACGCACCCGCAGGTCGAACAGCACGCTCTGGCTGAGCTTTCCGGATACGTGCAGAAAGAAGAAGGTGGTGGCCACACCGACCGCGACCGAGACCAGGTATCCGGCGACGGTGAGCGTCAAAGGCATCCAGTTACCGTGGGCGCCCTCCGCGATGCCGGTGTCGAGTCCGTACGCGATGAACAGCGGGGCCGAGACGGTCGCGGCATTGTCGATCACGATCAGGACCAGGGCGAGTATCGCGAGCCTGCGGTGGGGCCGCACCAGTTCGAGCAGCAGTCGCCGGGATCGATCGGCCAGCACCAGATTTCCGGTCTGGGTGACCTCTTTGTCCTCGTTGGCGATACCGCGCCAATCGGCGGCCGAATCCTGACCGGCCACACTCTTCGACGCTTCGGCCGGTGCATCTCCTTGTCTCGCCGCGCCTTCCGATGACAGACGCTGATCGGTTTCGGCTTCTGCGGTCATGATTCACCTCCCATCAGCTCGCGGTAGCGAGTACTTGTCCGAAGTAGGTGGTCGTGGGTGCCTTCGGCGACGATCCGCCCGTCGTCCAGCACCGCGACCCGGTCCGCCAGCGCCGCCGTCGAGGGACGGTGCGCGACCAGCAGTGTGGTCGCGCCGGCCAGCACCGTCCGCAGCCGTTCCTGCACGCGCTCTTCGGTTTCCACGTCCAGCGCGGACAGTGGGTCGTCGAGCACCATGATGCGAGTCCGATCGCCGAGGCCGCGTTCGGCCAGCACCGCACGGGCCAGTGCAAGCCGCTGGCGCTGGCCACCGGACAGGCTGAGTCCCTGCTCACCGATTCTGGTGTCGAGTCCCCACGGCAGCTCGGCGACGAAATCGGCGGCCTGGGCGACATCGAGTGCGCGCCGCACATCGGCATCGGTGGCCTCCGGTTCGCCGAGCGCGACGTTTTCCCGCACACTCGCCGAGAACAGCACCGGTTCCTCGAACGCGACCGAAACCAGTGAGCGTAGATCGTCCACCCGCATCGAGGCGATATCGATGCCGTCGATGGTGATCACGCCGCCGGTGGCGTCGTAGAGCCGGGGAATCAGGTTGAGCAGCGCGGTCTTTCCGCTGCCGGTAGCACCGACGAGCGCCACCGTCTCACCCGGCCGGATTTCGAGCGAAACATCGTGCAGTACTTCACCTTTCGCATCAGGGAAGGCGAATCGCACGCCGTCCAACGCCAATTTGCCCGCGATCCGGGTTGGCAATTCCACCGGATGCGCTGGGTCGGTGATGTCGATGGGGGTGTCGATGATCTCCCAGTACCGGTCCGCGGCGGTGCGCGCGTCATTGAGCTCGGTGAGCAGGAAACCGGTCCAGATGATCGGCCACTGCAGGAAGGTCGCCAGCGTGATCGCCGCGACCAGAGTGCCGAGCGACATCGTGGCGTGCGCGACGGCGTAGCTCCCGTAACCGAGCGCGAAGGCAATGGCCAACTGCGGCAAGCACACCATTGCCGACCACAGCGTCGCGTCCAACCGCACCTTCAGCAGTTCGGTCTGCCGCAGTTCGCGTGACTGCGCGGTAAAGCGGGCACCGAAGAAAGCGCCGCGACCGAACGCCTTCAAAACCCTGACACCCTGCGCCGATTCCTCGGCGGTTGTGGCCAGATCGCCGGTCTGATCCTGCGAGCGCCGCGACGCCACCGAATAGCGCCGCTCGAAGCGGGCGCAGATGTAGATCAGTGGAATCGCGATGATCCCGAAGATCAGGCCGATCCGCCAGTTCAGCACGCACAGCGCGACCAGGCCGACCGGAATGATGATGGAGTGGATGATCAGGAACGGCCCGGCGAAAGCGACGAACCGGCGCAACGTGGCCATGTCGTCGATCGCACGCGAAAGCAGCTGACCCGATTCCCAGGCATCGTGGCGTCCGATGGCAAGCGCCTGCAACTTGCGAAAGATCTTGGCGCGCATGTTGATTTCGAACTGCGCCGCCGGCTTGGAGACCAGCCACCGCCGCCCCCACACGCCCAGCGCCTCCAATAACCCGAGAGCCAGTACCGCGAGCACCGGCAACACCACGCCCGCGACATTGCGCTGCGCGATCGGTCCGTCGATGATTCGCGCGACGATCAACGGAATCACGATCGCGGTCAACGATGCGACCGCGGCGAGCGCGGTTGCCCCGAGCAGCGGCACGCGATGCGGTCGCAGGTAGGGCAGCAGGCGGCGTAGCGAATGCAGGCGACCTGGCGGCGCGGCGGCGGGCCGCTCCGGTCTATCGGCCTCCGATTCGACCGATGGCCTATCGAGTGCGACTGACAATGCTCCCCCTCGTGGTCCGTGGATTGGCGGTGTCGCGAACGGTCCACGCGGTGATGTTCGCACCGGGGTCCGACATTCCAGCGTCGCATCGACACCCGGATCGGCCAACCGATTTTTTCGGTTGGCCGATACCGTCGCACCACACTCATCCCCACAGCCAACAACCTCGAGCAATCTCGAGGTCAAGGGTCAACTACACACTTGTGCGTCGTGTCTACGGCTCGGCCGACGCGTCCGGGAAGTCCTGCTGCTGATATCCGCCGCGCAGCGTGCCCTCGACATAGGCCGCCCGGCACGCGCGCCTGGCGATCTTGCCGCTGGAGGTCCGCGGAATCGAACCCGCGGGAACCAGCAGCAGGTCGCGCACGGTTACGCCGTGGCGCTGCGCGATCGCCGCCCGGACGGTATCGGCGATCGGCCGCGGATCTGCCTTAGCCGCCCCGGTACCGCGCTCGGCGACGACCACGAGTTGCTCGGAGGTGTCGTCGGGGCCGAAGGCAAGGCCGGAATTGCTTCCGTGCTCGAATACCAACGCGGGCAACTGGTTCGCTGGCACCGAGAACGCGGCGACAAAGCCGGGACGTAGCGCGGTGCTGGCCTCCTGGGCGGAGAACTCCAGGTCCTGCGGGTAGTGATTGCGACCGTCGACGATCACCAGATCCTTCACCCGCCCGGTGATATACAGCTCGCCGTCGAGATAGACGCCGAAGTCGCCGGTCCGCATCCACTGCGCGCCCGCGCCGGTCCCCTCGGCATGACTGCCTTCGGGCAGCCGGGTGGCAAGCGTGTTGTGGAAAGTCTGCACGGTTTCCTCCGGGCGTCCCCAATATCCGATGCCCATGTTCTCGCCGTGTAACCAGATCTCGCCGACCCGGCCGTCGGCCCGCTCGGTGCCGGTCTCGGGATCGACGATCACCGCCCACTGCGACAACGCGACATAACCACACGACACCTGGGCGATGGCGTTATCGGTGCCCGAATCGACCTGGACCATACGTCCGGCATTCAATTCGTGCCGATCGACGTAGACGACCCTCGCGTCGTCCTCGGCCTTGGTCGCCGAAACGAACAATGTCGCCTCGGCCATCCCGTAGCACGGCTTGATCGCCGTCTTGGGCAGGCCATAGGGTGCGAACGCGTCATTGAACTTCGTCATCGATGACACTGAAACCGGCTCGCTGCCATTGATCAGCCCGATCACATTCGACAGATCGAGCGACTCACCTGCCTTCGGCTTGCCGCGGGCGGCTGCATGTTCGAACGCGAAGTTCGGTGCGGCGGCAAAGGTTCCGGCACCGTCGGAGGCGGCGGCCAATTCCTTGATCCAGCGATACGGGCGACGCACGAAGGCGCTCGGCGACATGATCGTGATGAATCCACCGCCGATCGTCGGCAGGATCACGCACAGCAGGCCCATGTCGTGGAACAGCGGCAGCCACGTGACGCCACGCGAGTTCTCGGTGACGCCGATCGCGTCGATCATCTGCAGCAGATTCGTGCCAACCGCCCGATGGGTGATCTCCACGCCCGCGGGGGTTCTGGTGGACCCCGAGGTGTATTGCAGATACGCGACGCTGTCGATATTGATCTCCGGCCGCACCCAGGTGGCGCCGACACTGTCGGGGATCGCGTCGACGGCGATCATGCGCGGTCGCTGCGCCGCGGACAGGTGCCGGAAGAGATTTCGCACCCCCGACGCGGCGGAGCCGACGGTCAGGATGACCGCGGGCGCGCAATCGCCGAGCACCGCGTGCAGGCGATCGGTGTGCCCCTGTTCCTCGGGATCGAACAGCGGAACCGCGATATTGCCCGCGTATACGGCGGCGAAAATGGAGATGACATAGTCGAGTCCCTGCGGGGCCAGGATCGCGACCCGGTCCCCCGGCTGTGACACCTGCTGCAGCCTGGCCGCGACCGCGCGCAGTCGAACCCCGAACTCGCGCCAGGTCAGGTCCTGATAATCGCCATCGCGCTCACGCGAATAGTCGATGTAGCGGTACGCGAGCCCGTCCCCGTTCTCCGCGCTGTGCTTATCGACGAAATCGATCAAGGTTTTGTCGCCCAGGATCTTGATATTGCCCTGTTCGTCCAAATAATCGTCAAAGGTCTCGCCGATCATCGCCCCATCCTTTTCCAACGCCCGCACGAAAACGTGCAGTGACACCGAACACAGATCGACACCGGAAGCGCCGGGAAGGCTAGCAGGTTTCCCGGCCCCGGGGCACTCAGTACCGGCCGAAAGCGAGCGCGACGTTGTGCCCGCCGAAGCCGAAGGAATTGTTCACCGCGTAGTCGATCCGACCGGGGCGCGATTGCCCCTTGACGATGTCCAGATCGATCTCAGGATCCTGGTTTTCCAGGTTGAGGGTCGGCGGGACGATGCTGTCGCGAACACTCAGCACCGTGATCACCGACTCCAGTGCGCCGACCGCGCCGATCGAATGACCGAGCGCGGATTTCGGCGCGTACACCGACGCATGACTACCGACAGCCTTGCTGATCGCGCGTGCCTCGGCGGTGTCGCCGATCGGGGTCGCGGTCGCGTGCGCGTTGATGTGGTTCACATCGCTTTTGTACAATCCCGCGGTCTGTAGCGCACGCGTCATCGCACGCGCGGCGCCGGTGCCATCGGGATCAGGGGCGACCAGATGGAATCCGTCAGAGGTGATACCCGCCCCCATCAGCCGCGCGTGAATTGTCGCGCCACGCGCTTTGGCGTGCTCCTCGGTCTCAATGATCATCATCGCCCCGGCCTCACCGAACACGAATCCGTCGCGGTCGGAATCGAAGGGCCGCGAGGCGCTTTTCGGGTTGTCGTTGCGTGTGCTCATCGCGCGCATCATGGTGAACGCCGCGATCGGCAGCGCCTGGATGGAACCCTCGACACCACCGGTGACGACCATATCGGCATCGCCCATGACGATCATCCGCCACGCGTTGGCCACCGCCTCCGAACCCGACGAGCAGGCCGAAACCGGGGTAACGACTCCAGCACGCGCACCGAGCTCCAATCCGACACACGCGGCGGCACCGTTGGGCATGATCGCCTGCACGGTCAGTGGCGAAACCTTGCGGTAGCCACCGTTTTCCAGCTTGTCGCGGGCATCGATGATCGCCTCGGCACCACCGAGTCCGGTGCCGATCGCAACCCCGAGCCGCTCGGGGTCGACCTGCGGGCTGCCCGCGTTGCGCCACACCTCGCGAGCGAGGCAGATCGCCATCTGCTCCACATACGACAGGTACCTGGTCTCGCTGCGCGACAGCGCCGCGCTCGGCGCGACCTTCAGATGGCCGCCGATACGCACCGGCAGGCCGAAGTCGTCGAGGAAAGTGTCTTCGAGGAGGTCGATGCCGCTCTCGCCGTTGAGCAGACCCTTCCAGGTCGAATCGACATCGCCCGCAATCGATGTGGTCGCGGCGAGGCTGGTCACGACAACGTTGGGATAGTTCCCGTTCTTGGTGGACGGAATCTGCATCTCGCTCACTTTCCTGGCATCACTTGGAAGAACCGGGGACTGCGCGTCGATACTCGAGCGGTAGAGCTGGAGCGGCGGGAGATCAGCAGTGGTCAGGAGCAGATACGCCTCCTGGCCTTTGAGCGGGCCATGACGTGACTCGGCCTGCAGGCATTATGCCGCTTGAGATCAGCGGTAGCCGCCAGGACCCACGGCAAGACACCCGGCCGTCGCCATCGCGACGACCACGACTCGAGTAACCTGCTCCTACGAGCACGGAGCGCGCGGTCTCGAGCGATCTGCAAGCAACTCGAGCGATCTGCCGCCGCCCCGTCGTGGAATCGCGGAAAGGGATGACTGTGGCGGGCGGGCGGATGGTCGGGCTGTTCGCCGGAATCGGCGGGCTGGAGCTCGGACTCGGCGCGCACGGCTGGGACACCGAGTTGCTCTGCGAAATCGAACCCGGCGCCAAGGCGGTGCTCGCCGCGCGCTTCCCTGAGGTGCCGCTGCACGGCGATATCACCAGGCTGCGCGCCATTCCAGCCGGGACCGAACTGGTCGCGGCCGGCTTCCCGTGCCAGGACTTGTCACAAGCCGGGCGCACCGCGGGCATTACCGGCAAACGCTCCGGCCTGGTCGACGAGGTGTTCCGGCTGGTGCGCAGGCGGCGTGGGCCACGCTGGCTGCTGATCGAGAACGTCCCGTTCATGCTGCAACTCGGGCGTGGCGCCGCCATGCGGCATATCACCGCGGCACTGGAGGAACTCGGCTACACCTGGGCTTACCGGGTTGTCGACGCACGCGCGTTCGGGCTGCCGCAGCGCAGGCAGCGGGTACTGATGCTCGCCTCCCGCACCGAGGATCCGCGGCCGGTGCTGTTCGGTGACGACGCGGGCCCACGCATTCTCGGCGATCCCGAACGCGATCCCTGCGGCTTCTATTGGACCGAGGGCGTGCGCGGCCTCGGCTGGGCGGTGAACGCGATACCGACCATCAAGGGCGGTTCGGCGCTCGGCATCGCCAGCCCACCCGCGGTGCGATTGCCGTCGGGAGAGGTGGTCACGCCGGGCATCATCGACGGAGAACGGTTGCAGGGCTTCGATTCCGGCTGGACCGCGCCCGCGACCGACGCGCCGAGCGTGCGCGACGGGCATCGGTGGAAGCTGGTCGGCAACGCGGTGAATGTGCGGATGGCCGAGTGGGTCGGCGCCCGGCTGGCCGCACCACTGGACTCGATTCCCGATGACGAGCCGCTCGAACCGGGCACGCCGTGGCCAAGTGCCGCGTGGGGCGGGCACGGGGTTGCCCACCGGGTGCCGGTATCGACGTGGCCGGTCCACGAACCCTACGAGGACCTACACAACTTCCTCACCGATTCCCGTTTGCTATCAGCTCGCGCGACCGCCGGATTCCTGCGCCGCACCGGCATGGGCAGCCTCCGGTTTCCGCCCGGATTCCTCGCCGATATGGAAAGTCATCTCGATCGCATGGGCGGCTGGGCGGCATGAGCCAGCGGTCGCACCGGCCCACGACGGACGCGGCGACGAGTGCGCGAATGGCGAAGCAACGACGCAGCGGCACCGAACCCGAACTTGCGCTGCGCCGGGAACTGCACCGGCGGGGCCTGCGGTATTTCGTCGATCGGGCACCACTACCCGGCCAGCGTCGCCGCGCCGATCTGGTGTTTCCCCGGCGGCGGGTCGCGGTCTATGTCGACGGATGTTTCTGGCATCGGTGCCCACAGCACGCGACCGATCCGAAGAACAACGCGCGGTGGTGGGCGGACAAACTACAGGGCAATGTGGCCAGGGACCGCGCGACCGACGCGGCGTTGGCCGACGCGGGATGGGTGGTGGTCCGGGTCTGGGAGCACGAGGACGCTGTCGCCGCCGCGGACCGGGTCCAGGCCAGCCTCGATGCCGGCTAGCGGCTACGCACTCGAACCAGCCTGCGTGGCGCGTGCGCGGCCATATAGCCCGACACCGCCATCGCGGCCACCACCGCGACACCGGCCACCGCCGTTACGAAAGCAACCATGGATATTCCTCCTTCGTCGATCCCAGCATGTCCTATCGACCTGACAGGACCCTGTGCGCCGACTAGGAATAGGACACACCGACCTACCGTTGAGCACCGGACCAGTGGAAAGCAGGAGAATGGGTCCCGTGACCGGTAGCGAGCAGATCGCCGAACGGCGCGTACGCGTGGTCTCCTGGTTCATTGCGGCGGCCATCGCCATCGCCGGACTCTGTTACTCCTCCTGGCTGCTCGAGTTCGTCCTGCCCATCCACATTGACGCGGTCAATACGTTTCTCAGCGAACTCGACGCCGAGGGCAAGCCCTATCGCGTGGTGTTCTCGACGGCGGACAAGATCGTGGGCGTGCTGCTGATCCCGGCGTCGATTGCCGGGCTGCTGCTGTTTCCTCGCCGCAGATTCACCACCGTCGGCTGGGTCGCGCTGTTCTGTTTCGCCAGTGCGACCATCGGCGATGTGATGCTCCCGCTGCGCGACTGCACTCCGGCCGATAACAGCGCGTGCGGCGGTGGCGGCAGCGGACTGTTCCCGCAACTGCATCAGCCGCACGCGCTGACCAGCACCATCGCGGTGACCGCGATCGCCGTGGCGACGTTCGCGTTCAGCGTGGCCGCATTCCGGTACCACCACTGGCGAATCCTGCGGGAGGCCGGGCTCGTGGTGCTGGTGCTCGGTTCGGCGGCGACGGTGTGGATGCTGGTCGCCGACAACCTGCCAGGCCATTACGCGCTCGGTGTCGCACAACGAATCCAGGTCGGATCGATGTCGCTGTGGTTGATCACCCTCGCGGCGGCGGTGGTGCTGGAGGGCCGCGAATGGATCGATCCGAATATTTAGCCGATCTTCAGCGCGACTGTGTGGGTGTCGAGCCTCGCGGGCAGCTTTGTGGTGTCGACGAAGAGGATCTCACCGGTGCCCTGTACCCCGTTGGGCAGCGTCTTGGGCTTCAGCCCGAACGGCGGTTGGTCACCGGTACTCGCGGCGAGGCCGAAATCGCTGTCGTTGGCGATATAGAGGGTCTTACCGCCGTCCAGGGTCGCCAAGCCCTCGATCTTGTCGTGGCCGTAGAAGTTGCCGTCGGCGTCGAGACCGTTCAGTAGGGCGGCCAGATCCAGGTTCGTAATCTTGGCCACCGGAGTGATGCCCGCCTTGGTCAGCGCGGCGACGCCATCGGCGGTCGCGACGGTGCCGACCAGGGTCTCCAGCGGCTTGCCTTCGACCAGCAGCCCGCCGCGTTCCGGATCGTATTGCGCGCCAGCGACCTTCGACTCCGGCCCGACATCGGTGGCGCCCGCGATGTCCACCGTCCACAGCTTCTTGTCAGCCTTGGGGGCGAGATTGCCGTCGCGTTCGTCGACGAGGAAGGTGGTCGCGCTCAACGCGGTGATCTCGGAGTCGGCGACCTTGGTGTTCTTCGGATCCTGTAGCGGCAGCAGGAATTCCTTGACAGCCTTGGTCTTCAGGTCGAATGTGACGATGCGGGTCATCGGCACATCCTTGGCCGAGCCGTCCAGGCCGGGGGTCTTCAGGCCGCTCTGCACCAACCCGACCAGCGTGCCGCCGTCCGGAGTGACGGTCAGACCCTCCATACCCTGATTGGGGGTGCGCAGCGAAAGTTCCTTCGGCAGGCCGGAACCTGGGCCGAACCGTTCGATTTCGACGCCCTTGGCGTCGAAATGCACCAGGAACGGACCGTATTCGTCGGACACCCAGAACGTCCCGTCGGGCAATGCGACCAGCCCCTCCGGATCGAGGCCGTGATCGGTGGGCGGCAAGACATTTCCCGCCAGATCGCGAATGGTTTCGCCGGTGCTCGCGGCGATATCGACCTGACCATTGAACGGAGTGCCGTTCGCGGTGTGCAGATCGATCGAGGACTGCAGCGTCGCGCGATTTCCGGCCAACCTGAAACGGCCGATCTTGGGGACGAAATTCGGTGTCGGCGCGAGCTTCTCGTTCTTGCCGGGGCCGTCGACGTTCGGGCCACGATCGGTGAGGCCGTAGAACTCGTCCGAGCTGCCGGGCACCGGGGTCCACGCCGAGCCGAAACCGCTGCCCTGCACAGTGGTTGCGCCGAAATCACCGAGCGGCGGAATGTCGGTGGTGTAGAGCCGGACCGCGTCTGTGGTGGTGACCTCGAATTCATCGGTGCCCGTATAACCGGCCTCCGGCTGATAGACCAGCGCGCCATCGAGACGGCGGGTCAGCGAACCGTGTTCGGGATCGGCGACCGCGACCGCGGCACTACCGCCGGTCGCGGCGATCAGGTCATCCAGGGAAATCACCAGCGGCTGGTCCTTGGCCACCGTGAAATCCGCCTTCGTGTCCGAAGACGAACAGGCTGCGGCCAATACACCGACGCACAAGACGGCGAGCGCGGTAATTCGAGGACGAGAGGGAGCGTTCACCGTGTCTGCTTACTCTGTTCGACCGACGTGCACTGAACGTCCGAGTGATCAGATGGTGTCGAACACGGTCCATGCCATGCTGTCGTCGTGGGTGATCGTGTGAATATCTCGTCGGCCTCCGAGTTCGAAAATGTCGTCGGCTACTCCCGTGCCGGCATCGCTAGGGTCGGTCTCGTGACCAGTGATGCTCCCGAGACCACCGTCCCGCTCGACACCGTCGCCGAGGCGACGACCCGTCTGCTCGAAACCGTCCGCGGGCTCGACGCCGACCTGACCGTCCCCTCGCTGCTACCCGGCTGGTCGCGTGGCCACGTCCTCGCGCATCTGGCGCGCAACGCCGACAGTCTGGTCAACCTGTTGAACTGGGCGCGCACCGGCATCGAAACGCCACAATACGCAAGCATTTCCGGCCGCGACGCCGATATCGAAGCCGGCGCGCCACGCCCGCTGCCCGAGCAGCTCGCCGACAACACAACCGCCGCGAACCGCTGGCTCGACCTCGCCCGGTCCCTCCCCGCCGACGCCTGGTCGGCAACCGTACGCACCAGGCAGGGCAACTCCATCGCGGCGACAGAGGTCATCTGGATGCGGCTGCAAGAGGTGGAGATCCACCACGCCGACCTCGCCGCCGCCTACCAACCCGCAGACTGGCCAGCCGATTTCGTCACCCGCCTACTCCCCCGAGCCGCCGCCGACCTGACCAAAGCCGCGCCCGCGACTCCAACATTCGAGATCCGAGCCACCGACAGCGCCATCACCGCCGTCATCGGCACCGACTCCCCCACCTCCGTCATCACCGGCCCAGCGAACTCTCTGCTGGCCTGGCTACTCGGCCGTTCCAATGGCGCCGACCTCACCGGCGACCAGCCGACCCTCCCCAACTGGAAATAGTCCCCTGAGTCCGACCGGCCCAGCTCGGCAATACCGCGGTGACAGGTGGACAGCCCATTCGAACAAGCGAGAAGGCCCCTCCCGATTTCCCGGGAGGGGCCTTCTATCTGTGTGCGCCCGAAGGGATTCGAACCCCTAACCTTCTGATCCGTAGTCAGATGCTCTATCCGTTGAGCTACGGGCGCATGGTAATTCAGTTGTTGCCCGGTTTTACCCGGGTGTGGCGGAGGCGAGAGGATTTGAACCTCCGGTCCCCGTGAAGGGACAACTCATTAGCAGTGAGTCCCATTCGGCCGCTCTGGCACGCCTCCTGGAGCCTTCTCTTCGAGGGCACCGGTCCTTTCGAACCGCCGGTTAGGAAGGTTACAGTAGCCTCTGACCAGATCGCAAAACGCCTGGTCGTCAGCGTAGATTGCTGTCGAACCAGTCGAAGATCCTGATTTGTGAATCGATAAAACCGTAGTCGTCGTCGGCGCCCAGGGTGTCGGCCCGATGGCGCAGGCCGGGGTAGCTCACGACCAGGCTCGCCACCGAGGCGCGCGCGGTGGCGTCCCGGAGCTGGTCGACCTGCGTGGGCGGGGTGGTCGGGTCGTCGGCGCCATAGAGACCGAGCCACGGCGCCTGCAGGTTCGGCGCCGCCCGCACCAGAGCGTCCGCCTCCGCGGTGAGCGGTTCGACGATGCCGGGCGCGGCCACACTCACCGCCGCGCCGATCGGGCGGTTGGTGGCGACCAGGAAGGCGGCGGTGCCCGCGTGGTCGAAGCCGAGCACACCGATGCAGTCAGGGAATACGCCACGACGGGTCAGCCAGTCGAAGCAGGCGTCGAAATCCTCGAAGAGTTTGTCGCCGAACACCTCGGCCGCTAAGTCCCTGGCGCCTCGATGGAACAGGTTGGGCGCGACCACCGTCCAGCCCTCGGACGCCAGCGCGCGCATAAGCCCTAACAATGCGCCGGTGAATTCCCGGGATTCGTGCAGCACCACGATCCCGCCACGGGAGTTGCCCTCCGGCTCGACCACCGTGATAGGCACATGTTTACTTTCGGCCTGCCGCCGATCTTCGACCGCTGATTTCGCGTTTTGCTCGGAAATCTTTTCGTCGCGACCGCGTAGCGGGGCAATATCGTCATAGGTGCCCGACATGAAACCAGCGTATTGCCAGTTCCTGACCTTGGCGAGAAAATACCGTGAGCGGCCCTGATCCGGCGCCGATCGATGCGCGGCTAGGGTAGGACTGTGAGTGCGAAGATTAGGCCCGACCTCGATTCGATCCCGGCCTATGTCCCCGGGCGCAACCATCCCGGCGCGGTCAAGCTGGCCAGTAACGAAACCACGTTCGGTCCGCTCCCGGCCGCTGCCAAGGCCATCGCCGAGGCCGCCGAACTGGCCAACCGGTATCCGGACAATCAGGCTACGGAACTACGCGCGGCACTCGCGGACTTTCTCGGCGTCGCCCCGGCGAACGTCGCCGTCGGTTGCGGCAGCGTCGCGCTGTGCCAAGAGCTGGTGCAGATCACCTGTAGTTCACCGGCCGACGAGGTGGTATTCGCCTGGCGCTCGTTCGAGGCGTATCCGATCATCGCCCAGGTCGGCAATGCGACCGCCGTGCGAGTCCCGCTCACCGCCGAACTGGTGCACGATCTGGATGCGATGGCGGCAGCGGTCACCGAGCACACCAAGCTGATCTTCGTCTGCAACCCAAACAATCCGACCGGCACTGCCGTCGCCAAGGCCGAGTTGGAGCGCTTCCTGGACGCGGTCCCCGAGCGGGTGCTGATCGTGCTCGACGAGGCGTACTACGAATACCTGCGGCTGTCTCCGCAGCAGCACCCGGACGGTGTCGAACTCGGCCGGACGCGCTCCAATGTCGTTGTGCTGCGCACCTTTTCCAAGGCGTATGGCTTGGCGGGCCTGCGCGCCGGATACGCGGTCGGCGACCCGGCCGTGATCACCGCCCTGATGAAGGTGCACATTCCGTTCAGCGTGAACCGTGTCGTACAGGCCGCCGCGATCGCCTCATTGGAGGCACGGCACGAACTGCTCGATCGAACCGACAACGTCATCGTCGAACGCGACCGGGTCCGCGACGCACTGCTTGCGGCGGGTTATCGGGTACCGCCGACAGAGTCCAACTTTGTCTGGCTGCCGCTGGGCGCACGCAGCGCCGAGTTCGGTGAGGCCAGCGCGGAGGCCGGAGTCCTGGTGCGGCCCTTCGGCACCGACGGGGTGCGGGTGAGCATTGGGGATCCCCATGAGAACGATCAGTTCCTGCGCTTCGCACTGGGTTTTTTGGCCGCTGGCGCGGCGGGTTCGCGGCCCTGAAGGCTCGCGAACTCTAGTACTCGATCTCGCTACGCTCGAAACTGGTGTCGTGCCCAGTGGGCACGTGGGGAGCTGGTGCGGGACCGACTGTTTCTGTACACAGATAAGTGCTGTGGTTTGGTCGGGCGCTAACGTAGGGGCGCTGTTCGCCGGCTCGGATCAGGCGACGCCGAGTGGGCGGGAGATGGTGGGCCAGGAGCGGGCGAGTTCGTCACGCCAGTAGGGCCATGAGTGGGTGCCGGTTGGGCGGAAGTGTGCCGTTACCGGGATGCCGAGGGTGGCGAGGCGGTCGGCCAGGCGATGGGTGCAGGCATTGGTGGCGGCTTCGAGTGGTCCGCCGAATCCGACAGTGGTGGCGATATCGGGGCTGCCGAGGGTGTCGTACTGGCCGGGCAGGCCGCTGCCTACCGATAGGTAGATCGCTTTGCCGCGCAAGCCTTCCGCGTGTAGCAGCACGTCATGGTCGAGCCAGTCGGAGTCGTGCTGCTGACCGAACATGTTGTCAGGCTTACCGCGGTAGGTGGACACCACGGCGCGAGCCTGAACCTGTCCGAGATCGGTTCCCACCGAGAAACATCCGCTGTGCGCCGCGATCGCCGAATAGAGCTTCGGCTGCCTGAAGGCGAGCATCATGGCGGCCTCGGCGCCCATGGAGACACCAACCACCGCGTTGCGCCCGTTGCCGTCGAACGTCGCGTCGATCAGCGGCGGCAGTTCGTGGGCCAGGAACGTCTCCCACATATTGACGCCGAGCACCGGATCCGGCTGCTGCCAGTCGGTGTAGAAGCTGGCCGGGCCGCCGACGGTGAGTACCACGTTGACGTCTTTGTCCTCGAAGAACTCCTCCGCGTGCGCCTGTTCGGTCCAGTTGTTGCGGTCGGGTTCAGCGCTGCGGCCATCGAGCATGTACACCGTTGGGCGGGGGTGGCTTCGGTCGCGCGGCAGCAGTACCTGCACCTCGACGGAGCGTTGCATGGCCGGTGAGTTCACGTACACCCGCAGCCAGCGGTCGTTGATCGGTTCGATGCGATCCACGGTGGGGTGTGCGGCGAATGGCGTGCTCGGCGCGGCCGGGTCGGGACCTGCCGATGATCCGGTGTCGGCCGGTGGTGCGGCACCCGGTGCCGCCCATCCCGTTGGAGCACCAACCGCCGCCGCACCGGATAGCAGTGCGACACTCACCATGACGCTGGAGAACCAACGCCGCGCCCCGCGTCGAGACAGCATGGCCACCATCCTGCCAGAGAAGACGGCCTCGACATGCTGCCATTCCCAGCACTGAACTGCATGATCGGCTCCACCGGCGGTTCAGTCGGCGAGAAGTCGGTCCTGCCAGCGGCGTTCCACTCCGGCGAAGCGCCATATGGCCACCGCGATCGCCCAGGTGGCCACGAACAGCCCGACGACGATGTAACCGAGGTCACCCAGATCGAGGTTCCCGATCCACGCGACGACGCCCGATTCGACCTCGAGTTTGTCGGCGAAGATCGAGATGATCTCCTGCCCGCCGATCAGCAGGGCGACCATCACCGACAAGCCGGTAATCACCAGGTTGTAGTAGACCTTTCGGATCGGTTTCGCGAATGCCCAGTCGTAGGCGTAGCTCATGAACGAACCGTCCAGCGAGTCGAACAAGGCCATGCCCGCCGAAAACAACACGGGCAGTACAAGAATCGAGTACCACGGCAGCCCGGTCGCGGCGGCACCGCCCGCGATCACCAGTAGGCCGACCTCGGTGACGGTGTCGAAACCGAGCCCGAACAACACCCCAACCGGATACATCTGCCACGGTTTGCCCACCAATCGCACGACCGGTGCGAGCACCCGATTGAGCAGGCCCCGGTTGTCCAGCTCACGCTCGAGTCGCGCCTCGTCGAACTCGCCGTCGCGCAGTCGCCGGAAGACCCGCCAAATCCCAAGCAGCGACGCGAGATTCAACAAGCCGATCACGATCAGGAAGGTGCCCGAGATGCTGGTTCCCCACAGCCCGGTCCACCGCTGCAACGTCGAATCCTCATTCGTCAGGTTCGCCGCGAGCGCCCGCACCCCGAATGTCAGCAGCGCGACGAGCACGAACACCACGCTCGAATGGCCGAGCGCAAACCAGAAGCCGACCGTTTGGACCTTCTTACCACCGTTGTCCGCCACCAACTTTCGCGTCGTGTTGTCGATCGCGGCAATATGGTCGGCATCGAAGGCGTGGCGCATGCCGAGCGTGTACGCGGTGACACCGAGCCCCACCCCGAACACGGCCCCCTGCACGATGTGATGCCCCGGCACCACGAATACCAACAATGTCCCCCACCCGAGGACATGGAGTGCGATGACGGCGACGGCCATTCCCACGACACTGCGCACGTGTCAAACCCCTACTGCTGGACGAGCCGAACCGATCCACCGTATCGCGGGAGACGACCCACAAGCTGGAAAGCGTGGTGCTCGACGGCGACCACGTGGCCATCATGGAGTCCTGTCAGTACCCGGACGGAGTTCGCGTCCTCGTCAGTTCGGTAGCGGACCTGCGCGACGGCCGAATCATCGGCCAGACCTCGATCCAGGCGTGCGACGAATAACCGAACGAAAAGCGGAGACGGAGGGATTTGAACCCCCGGTCGCTCTCGCGACGCTCGCTTTCAAGGCGAGTGCATTCGGCCGCTCTGCCACGTCTCCAGTGTGACGATGGTAGCGGACGGGTTAATCGGCACGCTCGCCGATTGCTTGGTCGACGCGAGCGAAGACCTCGCCGATGACCTCGAGCTGGGCCGAGCTGACCTGATTGATGAAATTGCGGCGGACGGTATCGACGTGGCCGGGTGCGGCGGCTTCCAAGCGGCGCACGCCCTCGTCGGTGAGTTCGGCGATCACGCCACGGCCGTCGTCAGGGCAGGTATTGCGGCGCACGAGTTGCTGCGCTTCCATGCGACGGATCTGATGGGTCAGCCTGCTTCGGGACGACAGCACCCCGTCGGCGAGTTCACTCATCCGCAGCGACCGCTCAGGTGCCTCGGAGAGCAGTACCAGGATGCGGTATTCGGCGACGCTGAGGTCGTTATCGCGTTGGAGTTGACGATTCAGCACCGTCATCAGGCGTAGATGGCCGTCCATATAAGCCCGCCATGCGCGCTGCTGTGCGGGGGTGAGCCAATTCAGCTCGGCCGCAGACGTGCGACGGCTCGGTTCGCGATGCACCCTCACCATTGTAGGCGCGGCCGAACTGGGCAAATCCGTACGCGTTTCACCAGCGTGGCGGGCGCGAGGCCGGCGATCCGCGATGAACCGTCCGGACCGGTCAGCGGTCCGCCCCAGCACCCGGCAGTATGGATCGGGTGCGAGCTATCAACCTGAACGGTTTCGGCGGTCCCGAGGTAATGGAGTGGAGCGAGGCGCCCGATCCGGCGCCCGGGCACGGCGAGGTGCTGATCGAGGTCGCCGCGGCCGGTGTCAATCGAGCGGATCTCCTGCAACGCCAGGGTTTCTATCCACCACCGCCCGGTGCGGGCGACATCCTCGGCCTGGAGGTCTCGGGCGTGATCGCCGAGGTCGGCGACGGGGTGCGGGACTGGCAGGCTGGCGATCGGGTGTGCGCGCTGCTGTCGGGCGGCGGATACGCCGAACGGGTCGTTGTGCCCGCGACCCAGGTACTGCCGGTGCCCGCGGAATTGGACCTCGCCGCGGCGGCCGGGCTGCCGGAGGTGGCCGCCACGGTGTGGTCGAACCTTGTGACCACGGCCGGATTGCATGCCGGTCAGCTGGTGCTCGTGCATGGCGGCGGCAGCGGAATCGGCACGCATGCAATCCAATTGGCGGTGAACCGCGGTGCGCGCGTCGCGGTGACCGCCGGATCGCAGCGCAAGCTGGATTTGTGTAAGGATCTCGGCGCCAGTGTGCTGATCAACTACCGCGAGGAAGATTTCGTCGAAAGAATCCGCGCCGAGGGATCAGGCGCGGGCGGTCCCGGCGCGGACATCATTCTCGACAATATGGGCGCCGCGTACCTGCCGCGCAATGTGGACGCGCTGGCACCACACGGCCATCTTATCGTCATCGGTATGCAGGGTGGCGTCAATGGCGAACTGAATCTGGCCACGCTGCTCGGCAAGTGGGGGACCATCCACGCCAACAACCTGCGTAAGAGACCCGCCACCGGAAACCACAGCAAAGCAGGCATCGTCGCCGAGCTGAACCGTCACCTCTGGCCGTTGATCGGCGACGGCACCATCTTTCCGGTCATCCACGCGGAACTCCCGATCACCGACGCCCCCGAAGCCCATCGGCTACTCGACTCGTCGGACACCTTCGGCAAGGTGATCCTGCGCGTGCGCGACCTGTGAGCCCGAGCAGGCGGTGTTCACTCCAGCGCGGTCAATGCGCGGCCGAGTTGGTCGATCTCGAACTTGGTGGTGTAGGGCGCGAGCCCGACGGTTACCGCGCCGCCCTCGTCGTTGACGCCGAGGGCATCGAGCAGTCGGCTACCACCGTGGACGCCGCTGACGGTGCCGATGCGGCTGTCGGCCAGTTTGGCGGCGACCTTCTCGGCCTGCATGCCGCCGAGGGTGAAGCTGACGGTCGGGATACGAGTGGAGGCGCGGCCGATGACAGTCAGGTTGGGGATCTTGTCGAGCACGTCCATCAGATGCTCGAAGAGCTGATCGTGATAGTCCTGCAGCGAGGTGATCGACATCTCCAGACGCTCGCGCCGAGTGCCGGTGGCGCGCTCATCGAGACCGGCCATGAAGTCGATGGAGGTGGTGAGGCCCGCGAGCAGTGCGTACTGGTGGCCACCCACCTCTAGTCGCTCGGCGCCTTTCGCGTACGGGTTCAACGACATCGACGGAATGCGGTCCAGGAAGGCGGGATCGCGGAAAATCAGGGCGCCGATTTGCGGGCCACCCCATGCGGGCGCGCTGAGCGCGACGACGTCGGCGTTGAGTTCGTCGATATCGATCAGCGCGTAGGGCGACGCACCGAACGCGTCGGCCACCAGCAGACCGCCTACCTCATGCACCCGGTCCGCGGCCACGCGAACCGCGGGAGCCGACCCCACGATAGGAGACGCGGCGGTCAGCGCGACCAGTCGCGCGGTGGGGCCGATCAATTCCTCGAATTGCCACGACGGCATCTCGCAGGTCTCGATCTCGACCTCGGCCCAGCGCACGTGCGCGCCATAGCGATTCGCGATCCGCAACCACGGCGCAACATTGGCTTCGTCGTCCAGCCGCGACAACACGATCCCGGTGCCGAGACCGAGCCGCGAACTCAGCGACTCCGCCAACCAGGCAAGTAAGACCGCACGATCCGGGCCGAGCACCACGCCCGCCGGATCACCGCCGACCAGATCCGCGACGGCCTCGCGCGCGGCGTGCAGGATTTCGGCGCTGCGCATGGCAGCACCATTGCGTCCGATGTGGGAAAACGACGACGTGCGGAAACCTGTTGATACGGCGCGAGATACCGAATCCGGCACCAGCATGCCCGCTTGCGGGGCGAGATGGATCCAGCCGTCGCCCAGGGACGGAATCAGGCCCCGAACCCTCGCGACGTCGTAAGTCATGCTGGCCACTCTAAGGGCATCGGCCGAGCCTGTGTAACCGCGTTCGGTCTCCGAGAGCTGGACACCGACGAGCGCGAGCACAGCGACCTGGGACTCTGCATGGCAACCGACTTTCAACAAATCCGAACCACACGACCAGAACAGGATAGAACGCCACCACGACGCCAGAGCATGCGCGCACCATCCTCCCCACGCCCACACCGAGCGGAGGCGACGCAGCCGCAAGCAGCGCCGGGCGGAGCGGAGGCGAGGCAGCCGCCTTAGCGCGTTTACTCGCAACGCGACATGATGGGATTCATGACGCATTCGGATGAGCCACCGGAATCCATCGTCGTGATCGGACCCGACGGCCGGCCACTGGAGATCCCAGCGCACGCGGGGGCGAACACGCCCTTCACCGCGCAGGTGATGTCCGACGACGATAAGAAATCCGACGATTCGGAAGATAAGGACGACTCCGGCGAATCGCTCGCCGACATGGTTGAGCAGCCCGCGAAGGTCATGCGCATCGGCACCATGATCAAGCAGCTGCTCGAAGAGGTGCGCGCGGCTCCGCTCGACGACGCCAGCCGCACCCGCCTGCGCGAGATCCACAAATCCTCGGTCCGCGAGCTCGAGCAGGGCCTCGCGCCCGAATTGCGGGAAGAGCTCGAGCGGCTCACTCTGCCGTTCACCGACGACGCCGTCCCCACCGACGCGGAGCTGCGCATCGCTCAGGCTCAGCTGGTCGGCTGGCTCGAGGGACTGTTCCACGGCATCCAGACCGCTTTGTTCGCCCAGCAGATGGCGGCGCGGGCGCAGTTGGAGCAGATGCGTCAGGGCGCGCTGCCGTCCGGCATCCACGCCGTCGACCCCCGTACCGGTCAGCCCGGCCAGACCATTGGCGGGACGGGGCAATATCTCTGAGCCTCGGCCCGCATGCACCACGCGGGCCCGTCGGGATTTGCAGGGGTAGTGTCGTGCACCGTGCCTGCCGCTGCCGCTCGCCCCGACTCGGTTTCCAATGTGAGTACCGCGCGTCCTGAAGAGAGCCCAGTGCGTTCGAATACCAGCCCCGCATATTCCGACGAGAGTTCCCAAGAGACCTCCGTGCGTCCTGAAGAAAAGACCGCCGAAGCGGACAAGACGTCAGAGAATCCGGCGACCACCGACGACCGGCCGGTGGTCGACGACGATGCCTCCGTCGTGGTCGAGACACCGATCGTGTCGGATTCGCAAACCTTCCAGCGGGCCTTCCAGGACTTCCGCGGCGGCTTCGCGCAGCGCGAGCTCTGGCTCTCGCTCGGCTGGCAGGACATCAAACAGCGCTACCGGCGATCGGTACTCGGACCGTTCTGGATCACCATCGCGACCGGTGTACAGGCCAGCGCGATCGGCCTGTTGTACGCGGCGCTGCTCGGTCAGCCGATCAAGGACTATCTGCCGTATGTGGCCGTCGGCATCATCGTGTGGAATGTCATCAATGCCAGCATTCTCGAGGGCTCCGAGGTGTTCATCGCCAACGAGGGGCTGATCAAACAGCTGCCCTCGGCATTGAGCGTGCACGTCTATCGCCTGGTCTGGCGACAGTTGCTGTTTTTCGCGCACAACTTGCTGATTTATCTGGTGGTGCTCGTCGCCTTCGGGGTGTGGGAGAAACTACATTGGACCGCGATTTTCGCGATCCCCGCGCTCGGCATGCTGTTCCTCAACGCGATGTGGGTGTCGATCGTTTTCGGCATCTTCAGCACCCGCTACCGCGATATCGCGCCGATCCTCAGCAGCCTCACACTGATGCTGTTCGTGCTGACGCCGGTTATGTGGAATACGAAAAGCCTGGAGGCACAGGGCGGTCAGGTGAGCGAGCGAGCGAAACTGGCCGAAATCGTCCCGACATTCCACTACCTGGAGATCATCCGGGCGCCATTACTCGGCGACGATCAGCATCTGTATCACTGGGTGATCGTCGGCGCGATCACCGTGGTCGGCTGGATCGTGGCAATCTTCGCCATGAAGCAGTACCGTTCGCGCGTGCCGTACTGGGTATAGGAGACGGGGTCGATGACCGATCATGTGAGTATCGAGACCCGCCAGGCGTGGGTCGAGTTCCCAATTTTCGACGCCAAATCACGATCGCTGAAGAAGGCATTCCTCGGTAAGGCCGGTGGCGCGATCGGGCGTAATCAGTCCGATGTGGTGGTGGTCGAGGCGCTGCGCGATATCACCCTTTCGCTGAAAGAGGGCGACAAGGTCGGCCTCGTTGGGCACAACGGCGCGGGCAAGTCGACGCTGCTGCGGCTGCTTTCGGGAATCTACGAGCCCTCGCGCGGCAGCGCGCGGATCCGTGGCCGCGTGGCACCGGTGTTCGATCTCGGTGTCGGCATGGACCCGGAAATTTCCGGCTACGAGAACATCATCATCCGTGGCCTGTTCCTCGGGCAGACCCGCAAACAGATGTTGTCGAAGATCGATGAGATCGCCGATTTCACCGAACTCGGTGAGTATCTGTCGATGCCGCTGCGCACCTATTCGACCGGTATGCGGGTGCGGCTGGCGATGGGTGTTGTCACCTCGATCGACCCGGAGATCCTGCTGCTGGACGAGGGGATCGGCGCGGTCGACGCCGAATTCATGAAGAAGGCCAGGATCCGATTGCAATCACTGGTGGCCAGATCCGGCATCCTGGTTTTCGCCAGCCATTCCAATGAATTCCTCGCACAACTCTGCGATACGGCCATGTGGATCGATCACGGGCAAATCCGTTCGCAGGGCAGCATCGAAGAAGTGGTGCGCGCCTACGAAGGACCGGACGCGGGAAATCACGTCGCCACCGTGCTGCGCGAAATGGAAGCCGAGCGGACAATTGGCACCGAACGAGAATTGGAGCGGAACGAGGCATGATCGAGCCGACCGGGCAGCAATCCCCGATCGTCGAAGGGGATCCGTCCCCGGTCGATGACGCGGCTGCGCCCGCTGCCGACGCGGCGGCGGATTTCCCGCCCGTCAATACCGGTCCCGACGCCCGCATCGTGGCCGTTGTCGTGACGCACAAACGGCGCGAGCTGCTGGCGGAATCGCTGAAAGTCGTTACCTCGCAGTCACGGCCGGTTGATCATCTGATCGTCATCGATAACGGCAACGAGGCCGAGGTCGCCGATTTGGTCCGGGAACAGCCGATCGAATCGACCTATCTTGGTTCGGCGCACAATCTCGGTGGCGCGGGCGGTTTCGCGCTCGGTATGTTGCACGCGCTGACGCTCGGCGCGGATTGGGTTTGGCTGGCCGATGATGACGGTAGGCCCGAAGGCCCCGAGGTGCTGTCTATCCTGGTGGATTGCGCGGACCGGCACGGACTTTCCGAGGTCTCGCCGGTGGTCTGCGATATCAATGAACCCGACCGACTCGCGTTCCCGCTGCGCCGCGGATTGGTGTGGCGGCGGCTGCGCTCCGAGCTGAGTTCACCGGAAACCGCGGGCGAGGACGACTTCCTGCCCGGTATCGCCTCACTGTTCAACGGCGCCCTGATCTCCGCACGGGCGGTCGACGTGATCGGCGTCCCCGATCTGCGTCTTTTCGTTCGCGGCGACGAGGTCGAGGTGCATCGCCGGTTGGTCCGCTCCGGGCTGCCTTTCGGCACCTGTCTGCGAACGGCCTACCTGCACCCGAATGGTGCCGAGGAATTCAAACCGATTCTCGGCGGGCGCATGCATACCCAGTACCCCGACGATCCGGTGAAGCGTTACTTCACCTACCGCAACCGCGGCTATCTGATGGCCCAGCCCGGCATGCGGAAACTGCTGCCTCAGGAATGGATTCGCTTCTCCTGGTTCTTCCTTGTCACCCGTCGTGACCCCGCCGGCCTGCGCGAATGGTTCCATCTGCGCAGCCTCGGCCGTAACGAACAATTCGGCAAGCCCGACTAGAGTTCCGCGGCAACACCCTTGAGGATCAGCTCCAGGCCGAAGACGAAATCGCTATCGGCCGGTTCGTCCGTCGCCGACTGGAACAGCGGCGCGGCGAAAAGCTTAGCGGCCTCCGGGTAGCGCTCCGGATCGACCAGTCCGGCCAATGCCCGGCCGTAGATCTGGTTGGACTGCGCCTCGTCCAGGCCGGTGCCGCGCCTGGCGTCGGTCAACTGCTGGGTGATAAGACACGATTGGCGCACATGCGCGCTCAGCAGCATCAGAACGCCGACCTTCGTCGCCCAATCCAGACCGGTCGCCGCGAGGGTGCGCAGGGCGGCGTCCATCCAGCCGATCCCATTGGGGCCACGCGGCGGCCCGGTGATGGGCAGTTGCGGTATCCACGGATGCTCGAGGTAGCTCGCCCGCATGGCATGGGCCCACTGCCGAAGCCCGGTGCGCCACTCGGTGCTCAGGTCGGGAGCCGGACCGAGGGCGAGATCGTTCATCAGCTCGAACAGTTCGTCCTTCGAACCGACATGGCGATACAGCGCCATCTTCGTAAAGCCGAGTGCCGACGCGACTTTGAGTAGGGTCACCGCGCCGAGGCCGTCTCGGTCGGCCAGTTCGACCGCTGTGCGCACGACCCGTTCGACATCGAGTTCCGCCGGTCGTCCCAACCGCGCCCGATCCTGGATTCGCCACAGCCTGCCCAGGTCGGCGGGCACCGCCTCGTCCGCCATCGCGGCACCTACCTCCTCGGGTTCGTGAGCGTGTTGCCGAATACTATCGGCATATATAGTTTCCCTGAGATAGTATCTCTTGGATAGTTAACTACTACAGAGAATGGCAACCTTCATGACCGATCGACCGGTCGCACCCAGATCTCGGGTGCACGACGTCGATGCCCTGCGCGGCTTCGCGCTGCTGGGGATCTTCGTCGTCAACATCACCTTCATGGCCTCGGGATATCCGGGCAACCTGGTCACTGACCCCGCCTACTCCGCACCCCTCGACCATGCCGTTCACGACCTGTCGCTGCTGTTCGTCGATATGAAGTTCTACCTGCTGTTCTCCTTCCTCTTCGGCTACAGCTTCACCTTGCAGATGAAGTCGGCGGCCGCGGCGGGCGCCGCCTTCGAACCACGCATGCTGCGCCGGATCGCCGGACTGTTCACCCTCGGAGTGCTGCACATTGTGTTCCTCTACGCGGGCGACGTGCTGACGACCTACGCACTGGCATGTTTGGTGCTGTTTTGGATGCGCGCGGTTACCAACCGCACGGCGTTGCGAGTGGCCGCCGCGTTATACGGCCTGGTGCTGGCAAGCCTGGTGCTGAGCGGGATATTCCTCGACACCTCGGCGATACTGCCCGCGACCGATGTGGCGCGGGCGAATGCCGAGCAGGCGACCGCGGCGATGCTCGGCGGCTGGGGCGATGTCATCGGAGAAAACCTGAGCGGACTGCCGCTGCTCGTCATGCAGGCAGTGACATTGCAGGGCCCGACCGCGCTCGCGATGTTCCTACTCGGATTGGTCGCGGGTCGGGGCCAACTGCTGGCGCGAGTGCGCGGCGACGAACCGATCCTGCGGCGTATCCAATGGATCGGCTACCCGGTGGGTTTGACGGGCAGCGCGGTGTTCACGATCGGTGGGGGTACCGGCCATGCGCTCGCCGTCGCCGCGAGTGTCGCGACCGCTCCGTTCCTCGCGGCCGCCTACATAGCGACGCTGCTGCGCATGATGCACAGTCCGCGCACAGCATGGATCCGTTCGGCGCTCGCGCCCGCGGGGCGGATCGCACTCACCAACTATCTCGGACAATCCGCGATCGGGCTGCTGATCTTCACCGGTATCGGACTCGGCGCGGCGGGGAGCCTATCGCCCCTGGAGACGATGCTGCTTGCGCTCGCGGTTTTCGTGGCGCAACTCGTAGTGAGCGCAATCTGGTTGCGCCGGTATCGATATGGGCCTGCCGAGTGGGTGTTGCGCTGGATCACCATCGGGCGCCGGCCGGCCTGGCGGGGCACGCCGGTCGAAACTCCCGTCCCATAACGGCAGCTCTACCAGGAACGACGCTCGCGACGCTGATTCGGCCGAATCACGGTAGGGTCGGCACGCATTTAATCGCTGATTGGAGGGTTGGATGAGTTACCCCGGCGGATATCCGCCTCAGGGCCAGCAGTCCGGGCAATGGCCTGGACAGCCACCGGCATATGGTCAGCCCGCATCGCAGGCCGGGCCCGGCGCGCCACCCTATTGTGCGCCACCCTATGGTGCGCCACCGCAATACGCTCCGGGACCGCCGGTGAGTCAACCTCATCTGGCGCAACCGCCGGCCGGACAGGCTCCCTACGGGCAACCGCCGTACGGCCAACCCCCGACCGGGCAGCCGCCGTATGGGCAACCGGCTCCGCCCTACGGTCAGCCGCAGCAATTCGGCGGGCCCGCACCGCAATTCGCGCCGCAGACACCCTACGGTGGCCGACCCGGGGCGCCCGTTCCGCCGGGGATCACCGTCGACTCGTCATATACACCGATGGCATTCCTACTCGGGCTGCTGACCAAACCCAAGATCAAGATCAACGGTCAGCAGGTCCCCGCAACCAGGTGGGGTCCGACCCATATCCCGGTCGGGCCGGGCACCTACCAGGTGTGGGTGGCCACACCGTGGCTGTTCGACATGGGCTCGAATCAGATGCCGGTTCAGGTCAACGACGGTCCCGGCACCAAGGTCTACTACCGCACGCCAGCGGTGTTCTTCCTCAATGGAGCCATCGGCATGGTTCCGCAGAAGACGCCCGGCATCGCATTCATCTACGTCAGCTGGGCATTCGTCGCACTGATCGTACTGTTGTCGTTCGTGAGCATTATCGCCGCCAGTTCGGTCTGACCGGCGATCCGAGGCACTCGGACCACTCGCCCTTTAGACCACCCTATGCAACTGATTGCATAGGGTGGTCTAACCTTAGTGTCGAGGTGCGGAATGCCGAGGGACGCCACCCGCGGCACATACGACAGGAGCAGGGCATGACGGAAACGGGATCGAAGCCGCTCGCGGGCACAACGATGATCATGTCGGGCGGCAGCCGGGGAATCGGGCTGGAGATCGCCAAGCGCGCCGCGGCCGACGGCGCGAACATCACCCTGATCGCCAAGACTGATCAGCCACATCCCAAGCTGCCCGGTACCATCCACACCGCGGCGGCGGAGCTCGAGGCCGCAGGCGGTCAGGTATTGCCCTTCGTCGGCGACGTGCGCATCGATGAGTCGGTTGCCGAGGCCGTTCGCCAGACGGTGGAGCGGTTCGGCGGCATCGACATCGTGGTCAACAATGCCTCGGCAATCGACCTTTCCCCCACCGACGCCATCTCGATGAAGAAATACGACCTCATGCAGGACATCAACTGCCGCGGCAGTTTCCTGCTCGCGAAACTGAGCATTCCGGCGCTGCGAGAATCCGCCGCGGCCGGGCGCAATCCGCACATCCTGACCCTGTCCCCGCCACTGAACCTGGATCCGAAATGGGCGGGCGCCTCGCTGGGCTACACCATCGCCAAGTACGGAATGTCGCTGACCACACTGGGTTTGGCGGAAGAACTCAAAGGCGATGGCATCGGCGTCAACTCACTGTGGCCGCGCACCACCATCGCCACCGCCGCGGTGAAGAACCTGCTCGGCGGCGAGGAAATGGTCGCCACCTCGCGCACCCCCGACATCTACGCCGACGCCGCCTACCTGGTCCTCACCTCCCCCGCGAAACAGACCACCGGCAACTTCTTCCTGGATGACGAAGTACTGGCCGCCCACGGCATCACCGACCTGGACAAGTACCGAGTGGTTCCCGGCGACGGCCCGCTGACCATCGACCTGTTCCTCTGACGGTTTCCGCCGAAGACCGGAAGGCTCCCGCATCGCATCGGGGCCGAAGGTAGCCTTCCGGTATGCAGGTTGACCCTGTCGCCATTACCCTGGTCCGCGGCGACATCACCCGACAGGCGGTCGATGTCATCGTCAACGCGGCCAATTCATCGCTGCTCGGCGGCGGCGGCGTCGACGGCGCCATACATCGTGCGGGCGGCCCCGCGATCCTCGACGCCTGCCGCGTCTTGCGGGCCGGCCACTATGGCCGTGGACTGCCGACCGGCGCGGCCGTCGCGACCACCGCGGGCAGGCTGACGGCCGACTGGGTAATCCACACGGTCGGGCCGGTGTGGTCCCCGACCGAGGACCGCTCCGACCTACTCGTCTCCTGCTACCGCGAATCCCTCCGGGTGGCAGACGAATTGGGTGCGCGCACCGTCGCCTTTCCCGCCACTTCGACCGGCGTCTACCGGTGGCCGATCGACGATGGCGCCCGGATCGCGATCGAAACCGTACGCAACGCGAAGACCGCGGTCGCGGAGGCTCGATTCGTGCTCTTCGACGAACGGGCGTACGCGGCCTTCGCCGCCGAGCTGTAACACGCGACGAGCCGCACACACACGATTTGCGGGTGCGGCTCGTCAGTCGTTGGGCGGCAGGCTAATTCGGCTTGATGCCGTAGAGCCGTTCCCAGTTGGCGCGGCTGGTCAGCTCCGGCACCGCGGCGCGGTATTGCTCCTGCAGGGCGGGCAGTTCGCGGCGCACGCGGCGCAGCACCCGGAACGTGCGCAGCAGCAGTGCCCGCGCCCTTGCCTTGTCGCGCTGCCGGACCCGGACACCGGACTGCGAGGCATCGGTCACCACGACATGATCGAATAGCGCGACATGCCACCAGTGCGCGTCTTCACGGGTGACACCGACGAGGCCGTGCTGGGTGCGACCGAACCACTGGTTGATGGCGCGCTTGACCAGCACCAGGGTCACCCGGCTCGGTTCGCCGCCCGCACGGCGCAATTGGATATCGGCGCCGTGCACCGGCGGAGTCGCGGCCGGATGCTTGAGCGTCTCCGTGTAGTCACCGCGACTGGTGCGGGCGGCGGCCAATGCGTCGATACCGCCGTCGCGCAACACCTTCGGGCCTTCCAGGAAGTCCTCGATACCCTGCAACGTGGTGTGCACCAGGCCGTACTGCATCGCGACCAGATGTTCGGCGATACTGCGGAACAGCTGACGGGTGATCGCCTTGCCGTCCAGATCGGCGTGCATCGAACCAACGATCAGCGAATTGCGCGTGCTGAAGTAGCGCGCCCAGTCGTCGTAATCCTTCCAATAGAAATCGGCGTGCCACACCGCGGCATTCGGCAGCGTGACCGTGACGAATCCGTTCTCGCGCGCGCGAACGCCGTATTCGACGTCGTCCCACTGGAAGAAGATCGGCACCGGCAAACCGATCTTCGCGACCACCTCGGCCGGGATCAGGCAGGTCCACCAGGCGTTGTAGCCCGCGTCGACACGACGCTCCTGATTCTTCTTGAGCATGCTGGTGTTGCGCAGCGCCTTCGGCACTTTCTGGCCATGCTTGAGCTCATGCAGACGCACCTCTTCGGCGCCGACATTCAGGTAGTCGGGGTTGAGCAGGAACAGCATCTGCGCGCCGACAAGTGTCGGTTCCACCGTCATATTGGCGAAGGCATTGAGCCGTAATACCGTTTCCGGCTCGCACAGGATGTCGTCGTCCATCAGGATGACGTCGGCATGCTCGTTGACCGCGGACACCTCGTACAGTCCGCGGGTGAAACCGCCCGCGCCACCGAGGTTCGGCTGCCGTATGTAGCGCAACTTGTCACCGAAGGTCGGCAACGTGTCCTGATATACCGGGCGGTTCTCCACCAGATCGGTGCCCTGATCCACCACATACACCGCGTCGATGGCGGCGAGCACCGTCTCGTCGGAGGCCAGGGCGGCGACCGTATTGGCACAGTCCTCGGCCCGATTGAAGGTGCAGATCGCGATCGCGACCGGGCGTACGTGATCGGGTGCCACCGAGGTCCAGGTGAGTTCGGTGATGGAGAGCTCACCACCGACGGCGTCGAATTCCAGCCACAGCGCGCCGCCGTCGACGTACTGATCCAGCGGCGCGGAGAGGGTCAGCGGACCGCTCGTGGTGATCTCGGCGGTCTGGATGATCCTGCGGTGTCCGGCGATATCGGAGGCGACCACCCGCACACACGCGGATTTGGTCACGTCGAGCACCATCGTCGCCCGCACCTCGGTGACGGTGGTCCAGCGCTGCCAGTAGCTGGCGGCGAACCGACCGAAGTAGGTGTTGGTGTGCGCTGTCGCACCCTTATCGAGTCGCAGTTCCAGTCGCTCCCTATGCGCCCGGCCCTTGACGACGGCATACAGCTCGTCACTCACCTTCGCCGACGGCCCGGTAAAGATGCCGCGCTGCAGCAGCAACCGGTCCGGCGCGCGATGGTCGGCGCGCAGCGAAGCGGGCGCCGCACCGGCCGAGGAGCTGTCGTTCGTTTCGGTAACGGCTTGGATAGCCGACTGATCCATGAAATCCTCGAAATCCTCAGTATCGATTGGCGGCGCTCCCGGCGACCTCCGTGGTCACGCAAGCTACCGCCTCCGGTCGCGTCGCTCGCGCCGCCATATGCCGACGGGGCAGACACACCCCTGGAAGCCGTACGCGGCGGCCCGAGGATATCAACCGGCCTCGGCGCATGCCTTTTCAGCAAGCGGGTGCCGCTATCGTTTTTGTTGCTCGTCGTTCGCCGAACTGTGGTCTTTCGCCGCGTCACCACCCACGAAGACGAATTTGTCATAGGCCCAATATCGGAAGACCACCGCGACGATCTGCCCGATCAGAGTGCCGGAGATATTGTCCGACAGCGGGGTAGACAGGTCGAGCACATACCGGGAGAACCCGAGGCAACCCAGTTGCAGGCCGATCGCGACCACATTGAAGACGGCATAGAGCAGATATTCGCGTCCCGGGTTATCGGTCTTCTTGTGCGCGAAGGTCCACCACTTGTTGCCGAAGTAGGTCACCACCGTGGCGACGGCAATCGCGATGATCTTGGCGATCAGCGGGGAGTGGTAGAGCACACCCTCGCCACCCCAGAACACCAGCAGGTTGTAAGTGCCCGCGTCGACGAGGAAGCCGATCGCGCCGACAACCAGAAACGCCCCACCGCGCCGCAGCGCGGCAATCAGTTTCGCGGCAGGCCGCTCGCCGGTCGGCGGGGACTGCGCAGAGCCGGTCCGCTCGGGCAATGACACCGGCTGCTCGGGGTAGGACACGGAGCGAACCTACCTCAGAAGGTCGGCACACGGATCCTTGCCGACTACGCGCGGCGGCTCACAGCCCTGTACCCTCCCGGTGTTCCCATTCACACCGCCGACATCGAGGATTGACCCGGGTGGACTCCGCCGAGCTTCGAATTGCCGCCGTGGTGCCTTGCCACAACGAAGAGGCCTCGGTGGCCAAGGTCGTCGCCGACCTGCAGGCTGCCGTGCCGGGAATTGTCGTCTATGTCTACGACAACCTGAGCACCGATAAGACGGCCGAATGCGCCCGCGCCGCCGGTGCGATCGTGCGCCACGAACACACCAAGGGCAAGGGCAACGTGGTGCGCCGGGCCTTCGCCGACATCGAGGCCGATGTCTATTTGATGATCGATGGCGACGACACCTACGAGGCGTCGGCAGCGCCGCTGATGATCAAGACGCTGCTGGAGGGCCCCTACGACCATGTGCTCGGCGTCCGCAGGCAGGAATCCGATGGCGCCTCGGCCTATCGCGCCGGCCACGAAACCGGTAACCGGGTGCTCAACGGCGTTGTCGGCAAGGTGTTCGGTGAGAACGTCGAAGATATGCTCAGCGGCTTCCGAGTGTTCTCGCGCCGGTTCGTGAAGAGCTTCCCCGCGGTATCACGGGAGTTCGAGATCGAGACCGAGCTGACGGTGCATTCGCTGCATCTGCGGGTACCTCGGACCGCGGTTCCGGTCGGTTTCCGTGATCGTCCGACGGGCAGCGAAAGCAAGCTGCGCACCTATCACGACGGATTCAAGATCCTGGCACTGATCATCGGCCTGGCCAGACATGAGCGGCCGGTCGCCTTCTACGGCGTGTTCGGCACGCTGAGCTGGTTGATCTCGATCGTGCTGACGATACCGATAATCGTCGAGTTCTATAAAACCGGCGAGGTGCCACGCTTCCCCACTCTGTTCCTCGCCTTCACCCTGCTGCTGCTCGGCAGCCTCGCGTGGACCGCGGGCCTGATCCTGGACGGTATCCGCCGGTCGAGGCATGAGGCATCCCGCCTGGTCTACCTGCGCTACTCGGCCGTCGGCGCCGACGATTCGCCTGCGATCGCCCGCGGTCGCCGTGGCGCTGACGAGCGCGCCGACGGTGCCGAGCGGTGACCACTTCCGCCGACCGGACCGCCACCGACGCGCCGGATCCCACTGCGGGCACGACCGCCGATTCCGGCAACGCTGCCGCACGGGCGAATTCGCACGGCTCGACCGACTCCGACTCCGATTCGACAACTAGAGCAGGCTGGGTCCGACGCCTGACCCAACGCATCGTGACCCGCTTCGGCGCCGCGACGGTGGCGTTCACCATTATCGCGACCCTCTTCGGGGCGCTGTTCGCCGTCGTCACGCCACCATTCTGGGGCCATGACGAAATCACCCAGTTCGGCCGTGCCTATCAGGTCGCCCACGGCGGGTTCCTGCCCGAACGGATCGCCGACGATCGGGGGATCTCCTACGGCGGTGACGTACCCGTCAGCATCACCGCGATGATGGGCTACGCCCTGCACGACTACACCACCAACCCGGAAGAGCCGGGCGCCATGGTCGACGATCCCGCTGGTTACGACCGGCTGGGCAGCGCCGAGGTTTCCGCGGCCACCGAACCGGTCTGGTTCACCAATACCGCCGCGTACTCGCCGGTGCCGTATGTCCCCGCCGCCATCGGCATTCGGGCGGCCGACCTGCTCGGCCTTGATGTCGTGGGCACGATCACACTGACCCGGCTGGCCGGGCTGGCCGGCTATCTACTCGTCGTCGGCTTCGGCTTGTACGCGCTGCGCGCGCATCGGGTGCAGTGGCTGGCGTTCACGGTTGCGGTGCTGCCTATCGCGGTGTTCCAGGCCGGCACTGTCACCGCCGACACCATGACCAACGCGCTCGCGATACTGGTGTCCGCGCTGCTGGTCAAGGCGTTGTTCCTCGGCGAAGGGCTGGGGCGGCTGGAAACGGCCGCGCTGCTGGCGTCGACCATCCTGTTACCGATCAGCAAGCCGACCTACGTGCTGCTTGCGATGCTTGTCGTGGTGGTCCCCGCACATCGGCTCGGGTTCACCGGTGCCGCGGCGAACGGCGGATCGGTCGGCTGGCGGCGCTGGATCCCGTGGGGATTCGCGGCCGCCGGTTTGGCGTCCTTCGCGGCCTGGATGAAGGTCGCGGCACCGACCGGCGACGGCATGGGCCTGATGCGCCCGCCCGCGCAGTGGAATTCGGTGCGGCCCAGCGATCAGCTGCACGGAATCATCACCGACCCCCTGCATTTCGTGAATGTCTTCGGCGAGAGCATCGCGCTGCGCGACGAGCGGTGGTTCAGCCAGTTCTTCGGCGAGCTCGGCTTCAGCTATGTCGATGTTCCCGCGTTTTCCATGCTGGCCTGCCTCCTCGCCTTCGCGGTGAGCACCGGGATCGCGGATCGGATGAACAAGAACACCGCGACAACGTGGCGCACCGTGATCGTCGCGCTCACCGTATTAGCCAGTGTCGCAATGATCTACGTGACGCTGTACATGTCGTTCACGCCGGTCGGCTACTACATCATCGATGGCGTGCAGGGCCGTTATTTCGTGCCGCTGGCGATCGTCGCGGTGGCGGTGCTGTTGCGCTGGATGCCATTGCGGCTCACCAACTCCGATGGTGTCATCCCGACGCGGGGCCCGGCGATTACGGTCATCGCGGCCGCTGCGATCGCGCTCATCGCCGCGCTGTGGAAGTACTACTCCATCGTTTGGGGCTGACGACAACAATCGATGGTTTGCCGAATGCTCACCTAATTGATATCGAGCATGAAAATCACTGGCGGGCAATAGTTTCCAACCGATTAACAGATCATCCGGTCCGCCAGGTGAACGCAAAATCGATAACAACGATACGTGATTCACCGCAAATTAGCTGACCTCGATTTCCATTACGGAGTCCACTCCGAACGAAGTGCATCGAGCGCGGCGATCCAGCACTTCGCCACCATCAACCAGCCGCTCGAAGCGTCCGCCAAAGTAACCGAGGGCCATTCGAAAACCGAATAACCCCGAACCGCCCGGCAATCACGCTGGGCGGGTTCGGGTTTCGATCAGAGCACGGGGTTGATCTCGGTTTCGCCCGCGGCGGCATAGGCGCGCTCGGCCGACGCCTTGTACGGGCGCCACCATGGTTCGTTGTCGCGGTACCACTGGATGGTCGCTGCCAGTCCGGTACGGAAGTCGCGGTAGCGCGGAGTCCAGCCGAGTTCGGTGCGCAGCAGGGTCGCGTCGATCGCGTAGCGCTGGTCGTGACCGGCCCGATCGGTGACGTGATCGAATCCGTCCGGGTCGAGGTCGAATGCCTCGAGGATCATCCGCACCACCGACTTGTTGTCGAGTTCCCCGTCGGCGCCGATCAGATAGGTCTGGCCGATCCGGCCGCGCTCGAGGATGGCCCACACCGCCCGGTTGTGGTCGTCGACGTGGATCCAGTCCCGCACCTGATGTCCAGCGCCGTACAGTCGCGGTCGCACTCCGCCGATCAGGTTGGTGATCTGGCGCGGAATGAACTTCTCCACATGCTGGTATGGCCCATAGTTGTTGCTGCAGTTGGAGATTGTCGCGCGGACGCCGAACGAACGGGTCCAGGCCCGCACCAACAGATCGCTGGAAGCCTTGGTCGCGGAGTAGGGGCTCGACGGGTTGTACGCGGTGGTCTCGTCGAACGCGGCGTCGTCGGGTTCCAGATCTCCGTACACCTCGTCGGTGGAGACATGGTGAAAGCGCACCTCGTGGCGGCGCACCGCTTGCAACAACGAGAAGGTCCCGACAATATTGGTCTGCACGAACGGCCACGGGTCGGCCAGAGAGTTGTCGTTATGCGATTCAGCGGCGAAATGGACGACGGCGTCGACACCGCTGACGAGCTCGTCGACCAAATCGAGATCGGCGATGTCTCCATGCACGAAGTTGACCCGACCGGCCACCGGATCGAGCGAGGCCCGATTGCCGGCATAGGTAAGCGCGTCCAGGACCGTTACCGTGACGTCGGGGTGCTCGAGCACGGTCTGCTGGACAAAGTTCGCACCGATGAATCCGGCACCGCCGGTTACGAGCAATCGCACCCCACGACAGTACGTCCATCGAAGGCTCTCCCGATGGCCGAGCCTCCCCGCGGGTCGGTAAACGGGTTCCAGAGTCTTACTCTGTGATATTCGTCTCAAATTTTGAATTCATTCAAAGGCGACCGGTTCGGTTTTCCGGCAAAAACCCTCGTCGGCACCTTCATTTCCGTGACCCAACCGCGCCGTAAGTCGCGATGGTGAACAAAATTTGAATAAACGGTCACAAGGGGTTCACCGCTCGTTAGCTGCTCTAGATTTCGATCGTCTAGTCCCCTCCGAACGCTTCACATCGAGGTTCAAACAAAATGCTGATGAGGAAATTCGCCGCCACGTCGGCGCTGCTGATCGCCGCGATCGGTGTCACCGCCGGAACCGCCAATGCCGCACCCGCGGTCGACGACGCGCCGGTCAACTTCACCGCGAACTCCACAGACACTCATTCGATCATCAATATCGACTCCGGTTCGCTGGTTGTCGAGGATAACGCTCTGAAGATCAAGGCCGCCAACGGCAATGTAATCGCGGGTACCCCGCTGTCGTTCCGCGTGGATGAATTCGAATTCCCGATCGCCGCGGATATCGCGGACCGCACCGCCACCCTGACCCCGCAACTCGACCCGGCGAAGGCGGTCTACAAGCCGGTCGCCCTCCCCTACGAGGACAAGGCACCCTGGAAGACCGAATACGACCGTGAGCAGGCCGCCTTCAACCGCATGAAGGACACCATCGCCATGGGCGCCACCATCGGCACCCTGGTCGGCGGCATCGGCGGCGGCGCCGTCGGCTGCGTCCTCGGCGGCATCGCGGGCGCGACGGTCGCCTCGGCCACCATTATCGGCCTGTTCGGCCCGTTCATCCCCGCCGCAGCCATCGGCTGCGTCGGCGGCATCATCGCGATCGGTGCCCTCGGCACCATCGCGGGCCAACTGCTGGTCACCGCCCCGGTCGCGATCGGCGCGGCGATCCAGTACTTCACCACCATCAACCAGCCGTTCGTCGCCCCCGCCCCTGCTCCTGCCAAGTAGGACGAAAACGCTTCGCACACAACTGAACTCGCATAACTGAATTGTGAGCCCGGAACCCTGCCCGGCTGCCGACCGGGCAGGGTTTTGTTTCAAGGGCTAGATCACTGAAGGTTTGCGAGCTATGGTTCCAATCGATAATATATAGTCCACACCTGATGAGGGAACAAGAAAGCTATGCGTTTCAAGAGATTTGCCGCCACATCAGCCATGTTGATTGCCTCGATGGGTATCGCCGCAGGCACCGTCAACGCCGCTCCCGCCGCCGATGAGGCACCGGTCAACTTCACCGCCGAATCCACCGACGCATCGACGGTCGTCAAGACCGACGCCGGCTCGATGGTCGTCGAGGACGGCGTTTTCAAGATCAAGGCCGCCAATGGCGCCGTGCTGGCGGGCACTCCGCTGTCGTTCCGCGTGGACGAATTCGAATTCCCGATCGCCGCGGATATCGCGGACCGCACCGCCACCCTGACCCCGCAACTCGACCCGGCGAAGGCGGTCTACAAGCCGGTCGCCCTCCCCTACGAGGACAAGGCACCCTGGAAGACCGAATACGACCGTGAGCAGGCGGCCTGGAGCCGGCTGACCAGCACGATCAGCGCGGGCGCCACCATCGGCACCCTGGTCGGCGGCATCGCCGGCGGCGCCGTCGGCTGCGTCCTCGGCGGCATCGCCGGCGCGACCGTCGCGGCGGCCACCATTATCGGCATGTTCGGCCCGTTCATCCCCGCCGCAGCCATCGGCTGCCTCGGCGGCATTGTCGCGATCGGTGCCCTCGGTACCATCGCGGGCCAGCTGTTGGTCACCGCCCCGGTCGCGATCGGCGCGGCGATCCAGTACTTCGCCACCATCAACCAGCCGTTCGTCGCTCCCGCTCCCGCTCCCGCTCCGGCCAAGTAAATCCGGTAAGCACGAACCCCGCCCCGCGCAGCCGGGGCGGGGTTCGTTGCGGTTCGTAAGCGCGGCAGACAGCGCCTCGATCAAATCCAGGCAGTACCCCGTACCGAGCAGAATCCGCCGCGTGCACGCGGCGACGAGACCAGCGCAGTCGATCGGGTCGAAATACGTCGGCGGCAATTCACCGGCGCCGTAACTCGCACGGGATACAACGCGATGTGGTCCCGCACGTACAAACCCTCGAAACCACAGCGCTCGAAATGCGCGGCGAATTCCGCGAGCCGGTCTGGATCGGTGCCGTTGAACGGTGTGCGGTAACTGATCGCGAATCTCATGAGCATTCCTCGAATCCGCGCCTACCGGCGCAAAACTCATCGCAGACCGGTCCGCACGCGACGTGCACCAAATACCCGACGCTAAATGTTCTCGCCGACGTCAACGCAACACCGAAAAGCCCCGCAAGCACCGAACCCCACGCCGGAGATCCGGGAGGTTCGACTCGTCCGGCCGATCCTGGTCAAGCCGTCCGAGCCTGCTCCTGTTGCTCGAGGCGGGCGCGGACGAAACGGGAGACCCGCGCCAGCGCCGCTCTGCCCTCGGGGAGGTTGGGGAAGATGCTCATGAACGCGTGTACTTGGCCGCGCCACAGCTCCAGCGCGTTCGGTACGCCCGCCGCGGTGAGCCGTCGCGCCATCAATTCGCAGTCGTAGCGCAGCACCTCGTCCTCGGCGGCGATCAGCAGCACCGGCGGCAGACTCGCGAGCGCCCCATTGACCGGTGACAGCATCGGATCGAGTCTGTGATCGGCCTCCGTGCCGATCCGCACCAGCGAACGCAGCGCGGATATCGGTATATAAGGATCACGCGCCGCATTGACGTAGTCCTGCTTGGCGCGATAGTCCAGGTCGAGCAGTGGGCTCAATCCGATCAGCCCCGCCGGGCTGGGCAGCCCGAGTTCGATCGCCCGCAAAGCGGTCGCGAAGCTCAGGTAGCCACCCGCCGAGTCGCCCGCGAACACGATGCGCGCCGGATCGGCTCCGTGCCGAAGCAGCCAGCGGTAGGCGGCCAGGCAATCCTCGACCGATTGCGTAATGCTCTGCGCGGGTAACTGCCGGTAGTCCACATTCACCACCGGCAACCCGGTTCGCCTGGCCAGGCTGGCCGCGATCGGCCGGTGGGTGCGCAGCCCACAGATGGCGAAGCCGCCGCCGTGCATGTACAGCACTGCACCGTGCCGCAGCGCCCGGGAACCGCCCGCAGGCCGGAGGATCTCCAGGCCGAATCCATTCAGTGCGACCTGTTCACGATCGATACCGCGCGGCAGCGGCCGCAGCCTGGCCAGGGTGTCGATGGCGACAGCGCCGATGGGAATGGTGGCCCTGGTGATCGGCGCGACGCGCAACGCAGGCCGCACCACGCCGAGGCAGGTCGCCAGCAAGATCCGCGAGGCTCCACTCGGCCTGTCCGGGTTCATCACCACACCGGAATCGCCGACTTCGATCGCAACCATCGCGTACCTACCTCACAACTGGCGCGCCGCCCCAAGCCGGAGGTTCCATCGGCAAGTTGTCGACGCTGACATCTCACACAACAATCGTCCACCACGCCCGGTCACCAAACGTTTGTAATCAATTTGTGGGCGAGTCGGAACCTCCCCGACTCCGAGACCGGCCGCACTGGCAGACTCCTCGGCATGCGCGGAATCATTTTGGCGGGCGGCACCGGTTCGCGGCTGCACCCGATCACGCGCGGGGTTAGCAAGCAGCTGGTCCCGGTCTACGACAAGCCGATGGTCTACTACCCACTGTCCACACTTATGCTCGCGGGCATCAGGGACATCCTGGTGATCACCACTCCGGAGGACGCCGAAGCATTCACCCGGTTACTCGGCGATGGCAGCCGGTTCGGCCTGTCGATCAGCTATGTCGTGCAGCCGGAGCCCGACGGGCTGGCCAAGGCGTTCGTGCTCGGCGCCGACCATATCGGCACCGAGAGTGTGGCATTGGTGCTCGGCGACAACATCTTCCACGGGCCGAGCCTCGGCACCAGCCTGAACCGATTTTCCGGGATCGACGGCGGCGCGGTCTTCGCGTACTGGGTGTCGGACCCCACCGCCTACGGAGTCGTCGAATTCACCGACGGGCGTGCGGTATCCATCGAGGAGAAGCCGAAATCGCCACGCTCCAATTACGCGATCCCCGGGTTGTATTTCTATGACAACGACGTAGTCGACATCGCGAGCACGCTACGACCTTCCGCGCGTGGCGAATACGAGATCACCGACATCAATCTGGCGTACCTGGAACAGGACCGGCTGCGGGTCGACGTATTGGCGCGCGGCACGGCGTGGTTGGACACCGGCACCTTCGATTCGCTGCTGGACGCGGCCAATTATGTGCGCACCATCGAGCAACGGCAGGGCCTGAAAATCGGTGTGCCGGAAGAGGTCGCGTGGCGCATGGGCTTCATCGATGACGAGCAACTGTGCGCACTGGCCGAACCGCTGGTCCGCTCCGGTTATGGAAACTACCTGCTCGACCTGCTCGCACGGGGCTGGGGCCAGTGACCATGGAGTTCCGTGAGCTCGCCGTGCCCGGCGCCTGGGTGATCACTCCACGCCAGGTCGGCGACGCGCGCGGTTTGTTCCTCGAATCATTCAAGGCGTCCGAATTCGAGAAGGCGACCGGTCGTCGGTTCGATCTGCGTCAGGTCAATTGCTCGGTCTCGGCCGCGGGCGTGCTGCGCGGTATTCATTACACCGAAGACCCACCCGGCCAGGCGAAATACGTATCCTGCGTGCGCGGCGCATTCTTCGACGTGGTTGTCGATCTGCGCCCCGGCTCCCCCACCTATGGCCGCTGGGACAGCGTGGTGCTCGACGATGTGAACCGCCGCGCGGTTTTTCTCGCCGAGGGGCTCGGCCACGCGATCCTCTCTCTGGAAGACCGCTCGACGGTCACCTACCTCTGCTCGCTCGAGTACACCCCCGAATTCGACAGGGACATCGACGCTTTCGATGCGCGACTGGGGATCGAGTGGCCGACCGCCGGTCGCGACGGCAGTCCGCTGCGCTTCGTACGCTCAGCCAAGGACACCGCGGCCCCGGCATTTTCCTAGCGGGCGGCATATCGGACCGAAGCCATATGACCGGGCCGTCAGCGGCCGAAATATATGCGAAGGCATTAAATGCTTAAGCAACTAATGCGGTTGCATCAAAATGTCTCGACCACTAGGATGGGCCCATGTCGAAGGTATCGACTCCAGACGCAGCCCGGCGCACCGTCGCGCCGACCGGACTTGTTGGCCAGTGGCGCGAGCTGCTCGACCGGCACGCGGCGGTGTGTTGCGCACTCGAAAAAGCGCTACAGGGCAAGCATGAGATAGGCCTGAGCGAGTTCGAGACCCTGGACCGGCTGATCGACGCCGATTGCGGCAACTATCGGATGAGCGATCTCGCCAGCGATATCTACCTCAGCCAGAGCGCACTCTCGCGCGCGGTGGCACGCCTGGAACGCGACGGGCTGGTTTCACGCACCATGTGCTCCGACGACCGGCGCGCGATCTTCGTCTGCCTCACCGACAAGGGTCGTGAGGTTTACCAGCAGGCGCGACCGACCCACCGTTCGGTACTCGCGAACACCTGGAACACCTCCATCACCTGCGCCTAGAGCGCGTTACGCGCCTCCTCGATCCCCGCGCGCGCATCCACCGCAGTCGCCTTGATATTGGCGAAAGCCCCTCGGTACCTGTCGATTTCATGCTCTTTTTCCAGGTATACCGGCCCGGTGAACGCCTCGACGTAGACGACCGACGGCTCGTTGATCCCGTTCACGCCCGCTTCCGCGAAATCGAGCAGGACGAACCGGCCCGAGTCCATGCCGTCGTGGTAGCCGGAATCGGCGGGCACCACCTTGATTCGCACATTCGGCAGATCGCACACGCGGCGCAGATGGTCGAGTTGATCCGCGGTCACCTCGGTCCCGCCGAGACGCCGCCACAGCAGACTCTCGCCGATGACGACGTCCAATTGCAGCGGTGATTCGGCACGGGTGATCAACGCCTGCCTGGCCATCCGCAGCCGCACCCGCCGATCGATCTCGGCGGCCGATGCCTCCGGGCGCGCCGCGGTCAGCAGCGCGCGGGCATACGCCTCGGTCTGCAACAGTCCGGGGACGAGTTCGTTCTCGTAGGTCGACAGCCCGCGCGCGGACTCCTCCAGCCCGAGGTACACCTCGAAACCCTCGGCGACCACATCACTGTAGGCAGTCCACCAGCCCCTGGCCTTGGTCTGCCTGGCCAGCGCGGTCAGCGGTCCGACGAGATCGCCCGGCGCGCCGTAGATCTTGCACATCGCCTCGACATCGAGGCTGCGCAGCGAGGTTTGTCCCGTCTCTATCCGCCAGATCTTGGCCTCGGACCATTCCAGCTGCGCGGCAGCGGTTCTGGTGGTCATCCTGGCGCGATTGCGTAGATCGCGAAGGTGGCGGCCGAGCTGCCTGCGGGGCATGGTCGAACCGGTGGTGGCGTGTGCTGAAGGCATGTTTCCCCCTGGTGCCGTGCGTCGTTATGGGTCGCGGACCTCCCGTACGCGCGAAATCGACGCTTCCCTACCGGACATCCAACCTTGATATCCGACACTTGAACGGCATTGTTTCACAGTAAATCTCGCGACGGATAGCACGCATGTCGCAGAGACGCCGACGACGGAGTTACGCCGAATATGTTCCAGCCGAAGCATTTGCGGCAATCCAGTATGGTTGCTACTTGCGCGACCCGCCCCTGCGGAAGCGCCAGAACTGCACCGCACGAACGTCTTCGGTGAGCTGGTTGACCGGCTCCGCGACGTCCGACAACTCCTGGAACAGATCGTCTGCGAGGTCACTGATGTGCTCCACCCTGGTGACCAGCCGCGAAGCATTCGTTGCGGCACTCCACTTCCCGAACGCTCGCGGGCTCCCGAAGGGCTCGGCTGGCTCCTCCTCGACGATGGGAGCGCGGGCGAATCGCCCCTTCCATGCGATCCAGCGCGATTCGGAATCGAACTCATCCGAATCCGGCGCGGGAACCCAGTTGGACTCATCGGGCATGTCGCGATCCTCCGACCGAATCCGCCATAGCAGATCGGCCGGAAATGAGATCCAGCCGACAGCCCAGAAGAATTTTCGGACAACCCGTAACGCTCGTACCGGCCGACGCCGATACGACCCATGTATGCAGGACCCAGATCTATCGGGGAATGGAGAAAGACAGTGCGCACCACGTTTCCGACTTCCGTCTCGGCGGCAGCTATGACTGCCGCTGCGCAGGACTACATCCAGCGCGGGTGGACGATCGCTGAAACGACGAACGGAATCTGCTTGATCACGGATGCCGATCTGTCGGGCATCGAGGTCAGCGGCGAACTCGCCGTCGAGGTCCGGCGCTTCCTTCGGGCGAACAACCTGACCGGTCCGGTGATCGAGATCCCCGGCGCCGAGCGTCGAGAGATCCACCTAGTCACCGGACTTCGCAAGGCCGCGATGGCGCTGGAAGCGCTGCGCGAGGCCGGCGCCACCGTCCACACCGACGGCGCGGGCATCCCGCTGCCGCCCACTCAGCTGATGGCCGGCTCGGCGTGCTGGGGTGTCGCGCCGAACGAAGCCCGCTGGATCCCGCCGGTCGTCACGATCAGCGCGGCCGTCCGGTCGGCGAGCTCCCGCAAGCGCGAACAGCTCACCAGTATCGCCTGCTGAGGAACCTCCGGAGGTAGGGCTGGGCCCGCACTACCCGGCCGACAACGACCGATACCCGCTATCCGCGGGTATCGGTCATTTGGCGTTCCGGTAACCGTCCCCACGTGCGCGCGGCAGCTGGTGGCGCGAGCCCCGGCCATCGATCCACCGCCCGCCGCAACGGGTGTCGATGTCAGCGAATCTTGAAAATGACCACGCGCTGGACGATGAAGTTGATGACGGTGGCGGTGCCCTGGGCGATGACGAAAGCCAGCGGCTGACGCCACCATTCGTCCGACAGCGTGTGATAGAGCACAGCGTTGATACCAACCTGGACCGCGAAGGTGATCGCGTAGAGCCCGACGACGGCGATGAAACGCGCGCGGCTCGGCGGGGCCTGGAAAGTCCAGCGGCGATTGATCAAGTAGGCGGTGGTGGTCCCCGCGATGAAGCTGATCGATTTCGCGACGCTGACCGGCAGTCCGATCAGATTCAGCAGCAGGCTGTAAATCCCATAGTCGACAATCGCCGACAAACCGCCAGTGAGCGCGAAGCGAATGATCTGGGTCTTCAAGTCGACATCGGTACCGCCTGGCTCGTCGACCAGCGGCAGCTCGGCCGGGAGCGGAAGGTGGGGTTCGGCATGCACGCGACGAGCGTAGCCTCGCCGCCGACGACAGGCCCCGATCCCCACCGTCGCGGGTAGCGACGCCAACCGTAGGTCCGGCTATGCATGTAGCCTCTATCCCGATGTCCACGAAAGCTCCGACCGCCACCGCTACCGGTATCAACCCCGGCCCCACCGCCGATCACGCGTTCGCTTTGCCGACGCGGACTCGCGCGCTGACCGGGTGGGGTCGCACCGCACCAACCTCTTCCGAAGTCCTCTCGACGAGCGATCCCGAACTGATCGCCAAGGCAGTCGCCATGGTCGCCGAGGACAACGACAGCAAGCCGGCTCATCTGCGCCGCGGCGTGATCGCACGCGGGCTCGGCCGCTCCTATGGCGATCACGCCCAGAATGCCGGCGGCCTCGTCGTCGACATGACGGCGCTGCACCACATCCACCGCATCGACGCCGACACCCACATCGTCGATGTGGACGGCGGCGTGAGCCTGGATCAGCTGATGAAGGCCGCGCTGCCGTTCGGGCTGTGGGTCCCGGTGCTGCCCGGCACCCGTCAGGTGACCATCGGCGGCGCCATCGCCTCCGATATCCACGGCAAGAACCATCACAGCGAGGGCAGCTTCGGCAACCACGTGCGCTCGATCGAGTTGCTCACCGCCGACGGTCAGGTGCAGCACCTGACCCCTAAGCGCAACGCCAAGCTGTTCTGGGCGACCGTCGGCGGCAACGGCCTCACCGGCATCATCCTGCGCGCGACCATCGAGATGGTGGTCACCGAGACCGCGTACTTCCTCAATGATGGCGTCAAGACCACGACGCTGGACGAGACCATCGCCGCGCACAGCGACGGCAGCGAGGCGAACTACACCTACTCGAGCGCGTGGTTCGACGTGATCAGTCCGCTGCCGAAGCTCGGCCGGGCAACCATCACCCGCGGCCGCCTCGCCAAGGTCGACGAACTACCCAAGCGTCTGCGCAATAAGCCGCTGAAATTCGATGCGCCGCAACTGATGACGGTGCCCGATATCTTCCCGAACTGGACCATGAACAAGTTCACGCTCCAGGCCATCGGCGAGGCGTACTACGCCATGGGCGGCAACTACACCGGCAAGGTGCAGAATCTGACGCAGTTCTACCACCCGCTCGACATGATCGCGGAGTGGAACCGCGGCTACGGCTCCAATGGCTTCCTCCAGTACCAGTTCGTGGTGCCGACCGAGGCGGTCGAGGAGTTCAAGCGGATCATCATCGATATCCAGGCCTCGGGGCACTACTCGGCGCTGAACGTTTTCAAGCTGTTCGGACCAGGTAATCCGGCCCCGCTGAGCTTCCCGATGCCGGGCTGGAACATCTGTGTCGACTTCCCGATCAAGCCGGGTCTGAACGACTTGGTGAGCGAGCTGGACCGCCGTGTCATGGAGTTCGGCGGGCGGCTGTATACCGCGAAGGACTCGCGTACCACCGCGGCGGCTTTCCATCAGATGTACCCGCGGATCGACGAGTGGATCAAGGTTCGCCGAAGTGTCGATCCCACAGGCGTTTTCATGTCCGATATGGCGAGAAGGCTGGAGCTCCAGTGATTAATGCCGTAGGCAACCCACAGACCATCCTGCTGTTGGGCGGTACCTCGGAAATTGGCTTGGCGATTTGCGCCGAGTACCTGAAGAAGGGGCCCGCGCGAATCATCCTGGCGGCCCTGCCGGGTGACCCGCTGCGTGAGGCCGCGGTCACGCAGGCGAAGGCGGCGGGGGCGAGCCAGGTCGATGTCATCGACTTCGACGCGCTCGACACCGAGAGCCATCCGAAGGTCATCGACGCGGCCTGGGATGGCGGCGACGTGGATGTCGCGATCGTCGCGTTCGCACTGGACGGCGATCCCGAAGAACTGTGGCAAAACCAGCGCAAGGCCGTGCGGGTCGCCGAAATCAATTACACCGCAGCAGTTTCCGTCGGCGTACTGCTCGGCGAGAAGATGAAGGCGCAGGGATTCGGGCGCATCATCGCCATGTCGTCGGTCGCCGGTGAGCGGGTTCGTCGCTCGAACTTCGTCTACGGGTCGACCAAGGCCGGCCTGGACGGTTTCTACCTCGGTCTCGGCGAGGCGCTGCGCCAGTACGGCCCGCGCGTGCTGGTGATCCGGCCCGGCATGGTGCGGACCAGGTTTTCGGCGCACGTCAAGGAAGCGCCACTCACCATCGATAAGGAAGATATCGCGACGCTCGCGGTTTCGGCCTCGCAGAAGGGTAAGGAGCTCGTCTGGGCGCCCGGCCCCTTCCGCTTCGTGATGATGGTCCTGCGCCACATCCCGCGCCCGATCTTCCGCAAGCTGCCCATCTGATTTCGCCGAGCCGCACCCGAACTGTCCGCGCGTCCGCCGCTGGACGCCCCGGGTGCGGCTCGTTGTATCCCGGCGACGCGTGTCCGGGACCTGCGCGGGATGCGGCACGGTACTCGGTCGATACCATCATCGCGGTGCCACGCCGTCACCACCGACGCCGTGGAAGATGTGCTCGGCGCGACCATCGGGCCGCACGCCATCAACAGCCGACCCAGTGAATCCGGAGGCGCGATGCGAGTAGTCGGACCAGACCTGACCCGTCGCAACCGGACGCGCCACGACTCGACCCGGTCCGACCGCAGCGAGTACGGAGTAAGCCGTTGAGCACCGAAACCCTAGAGCGCGACGCGCTACCGACACCAGCGCCAGGGCGGCGGTCGTCGACAGCCCGGCATATCGGCTCGGGCATCGGCGAGGCGGTGCTCGCCGCCGTGGTTGCCGCAATCGTGGCGGCCGTTGGGCTGGTGGCGTTCTCGATGGTGCAGTGGCCCGCGTTCAACTCGTCGAATGTGACACGCGCGCTGACCACGGTCGGGCAGGTCGCCGCCGCGGTCATGGTGGCGGTGGCGATCGGACTCATCCGTACTCGGCGCTGGCCGTGGGCGGCGAAACTGCTGTCGTGGGCAGGGATTTCGACATTCGTCACCGTCACCCTCGGCCTGCCGCTGGCCGCTACCAAGTTGTATCTGTTCGGTGTCTCGGTGGATCAGGAGTTCCGTACCGAGTACTTGACAAGGCTCACCGACAGCCCGGCACTGCACGATATGACCTACGCCGATCTGCCGCCGTTCTACCCGGCCGGATGGTTCTGGATCGGTGGGCGCGTAGCGAACGTGCTCGGGATGGACGGCTGGGAGGCGTTCAAGCCCTACGCGATCGGATCTCTCGCGGTGGCGTCGGTCATCTCACTTGTGCTGTGGTCGAAGCTGATTCGCGCGGACTGGGCGATCGGCGTAACCGCCGCGGTCACCGCTATGACCGTGGCATACGCCTCGCCGGAGGCATATAGCGCGGTGATCATCGTGCTGGTACCGCCCGCCTTCGTGCTCGCGTGGGGTGCGCTCTACCGGCCACGTAAGCACAGCATCCAGCGTGCGACGGCAGACGGGTGGGGCGCGGTGATCGGCGTCGGCCTGTTCCTCGGCCTGTCCGCCACGTTTTACACGCTGTATTTCGGATTCGCGGCGTTCACCGTCGGGCTGATGGGGCTGCTCGCCGCCTGGCTCGCCGTGCGCGAGCGGCGCGCTGCCACCGGTTCGCGTGGCACCACGACGGCCGAAGCGGTCGGCGATGCTCCCGTGTGGCGCGCCGCGCTCGCCCTGCTGGTCCGGCTGGTCGTGATCGCGGCGATCGCCGGAGTCGTCGCGTTGACGGTCTATCTGCCATTCCTGCTGAAGATGCTCAGTGGCAGCATCCCCAGTTCCGGGACGGCATTCCACTATCTCCCCGAAGCGGGCTCCGAATTACCGCTGCCGATGGCGGAATTCTCGCTGCGCGGCGCGCTGTGCCTGATCGGCATCGTATGGCTGGTGGTCCGGGCCGGGTCGTCTCGACGGGCCCAGTCACTCGGTATCGGCGTGGTGGCGATCTATCTGTGGTCGCTGTTGTCCATGGCCGCGACCGCCGCGGGCACCACATTGCTTTCCTTCCGTTTGGAGCCGGTGCTACTGGTGCTGCTCGCCGCCGCGGGCGCGTTCGGATTCGTAGAGGGCGCGCGGGCGGTGTATCAGGCATTCAATGAGCCGGGTCGGTTCCGGCTCGCGGTGATCGTCGTCGCCACTGTCGGCGCGCTCGCGTTCACCCAGAACATTCCGCATGTGCTCGCATCGGAAATCACCACCGCTTACACCGATACCGACGGCAACGGTGAGCGCGCCGATAAGCGCAGCCCATCAGCGGTGTCCAATTATCGCGAGGTGGATGCCGCGCTGCTCGCGCAGACCGGACGACCACGCTCGGACACGGTGGTCCTCACCGCCGACACCAGCTTCCTTTCGTTCTACCCTTACTACGGCTTCCAGGGCCTCACCTCGCACTACGCGAACCCGTTGGCGGACTTCGCCGGTCGCGCCGCGACCATCGAGGCATGGAGCAAGCTGGACTCCTCGCACGCCATGCTCGACGCGCTCGCCGCGAGCCCCTGGCGCGCCCCCGACGCCTTCCTGTTCCGCCGCAGCGGCGACGACTACACCCTGCGCCTGGCCAAGGACGTTTACCCCAACGACCCCAACGTCAAGCGGTACACCGTGAGCTTCCCCAAGAAACTCTTTACCGACCCGGCCTTCACCAGCACCGACATCGGACCGTTCACCCTCATCACCGTCAACCGGTAAAGATCTCCTCGCGCTACCACTTGTCAGGGTGTTCATAGAGTGGTTGGGTGCTTTGGGCAGCTGGTTCAAGCCTTTTGGAGGAGAAGTTCGTTTTGCGGGTTGATACACGTGCTGCTTCTGGCGTCGAATCAGGAGAAACGACACCGGACGTGTCTCTACCGGACCAGCGGACGCTGGTCGAGAAACGCAGACTGCCGCGGATTCGGGTCGATCGCAGCGATCTGATCGTTTCGGTCGGATATCTCGCGCTGGCCGTCACGGTTTTGTCCGGGCAGTGGCGCAATACACAGAGCGGGTACCTGATCAAAAGCGGTCAGGACCAGACCATGTGGGAATGGTTCTTCGCGGTCACCGCGCATTCGGTGGCACATTTGCAGAACCCGCTGGGCACGAATCTGCAAAACTTCCCGGCCGGGGTGAACATGATGGCCAACACGGCCATGTTCGGGGTCGGAGTGCCGCTCACGCCGGTCACCCTGCTGTTCGGGCCGACGGTCACCTTCGTGCTGGTACTCACGCTCGGGCTGAGCACGACGGCGCTGGCCTGGTACTGGCTGATTTCCCGCGAGCTCGTCGACTCCCGGTTCGCCGCCGCCATCGGTGGACTGTTCTGTGGATTCGCCCCCGCGATGATTTCGCATGCCAATGCGCATCCAAATTTTGTCGCGCTGACGCTGCTTCCGATTATCGCGGGCCTGCTCATCCGGTTGGCACGACGCGGCGAGACAGAAAAAGGGAAGCCGCGCAGGCGTATTCGCGATGCGGTAGCGCTCGGCCTGCTTGTCGCGACACAGATCGCGCTCGGTGAAGAACCGCTGCTGATCTTCGCGCTCGCGTTCGGACTGTTCGCCGTTGTGTATTACCTGCACACACCGCGCACCGGTTTGCGCGCACTGCGCACGCTGCTTCCGACAGTCGCACTGGCCGCGGTGATCACCCTGATGCTCACCGAAATACCGCTGTGGTGGCAGTTTTTCGGGCCGCAGAGTTACCGCTCCATCGATCACGGACCGGTGGGCAATGACCTGAAGGCGATCGTGCAGTTCCCGTCGGAATCTCTCGGCGGCATATTCGCGCCGGGACAGTACGTCGCGATCAACGATACCGAGCAGAACGCCTACTTTGGCTGGCCGCTGCTGCTGTTGCTGGCCGTGACCGTGGTGTGGCTGTGGCGGCAGCGGGTGGTTCGCGCGGCCGTCGCGGTGATGGCGGTGTTCGGGGTGCTCTCGCTCGGCGCGGTCGCCACGTTCGGCAAGCAACCCACCGGGATCGAACTGCCATGGCGCTGGGCCGAGAAGATTCCGCTGCTCAATTCGGTGCTGGAAACCCGGCTCACCATGGCCGCCGTCCCGGCCATCGCGGTGGTGCTCGCACTGGCCACCGATCGCGCGCTCGCGGCGTGGAAGCGCTCGGCAAGCGACCCGACGCCGCTGGCCTGGTTCGCGGCCCTCACGATGGCGCTGCTGCCGCTGGTGCCGACCATTCTGCCGGTCGTCGAACGTCCGCCGACACCCGAATTCTTCGCCGACGCGACGGTGCGGAATTTCGTCGACGACGGCTCGGTGGTGATGGTTCCGCCGCCGTGGCCGCCCGACGCGCGAGCGCTGCGCTGGCAGGCCGACGCGAACTTCGGTTTCCCGCTCGCCGGGGGCTACTTCGTCGGCCCGATCGTCGCGACGAAGAAGGGCATCTATGGGCCGGAGATCCGGCCGACCGCCGGTCTACTCGTCAGGGCGCAGGACACCGGCGTCGTGCCCGCGATCGACGACACCACCCGCGCCCAAGCCCGCGAAGACCTCGAATTCTGGCAGGCAGACGTGCTGGTCCTGCCGCCTTCGCGCAACTCCGCCGTATTGCGCTCGACCGTGACGCAACTGCTCGGTACCGAGCCGAAACCGGTCGACGATGTGTGGCTCTGGGACGTTCGGGCGCTGCGGTAGCGGGGATCGCGGGCAACGGTAGATAGCATCACCCCCGTGCGACCGGACCGATCTTCTGCAGCGTTCACCCGTAACCGCTTGATCGCCCTCGTCTCCGGGCTTCTCGGATTCGTGCTGGCGCTGCTCACACCGCTTTTGCCGGTGCACCAGGAGCAGGCGACGCTGGACTGGCCCCAGGCCGGGGCCAGCAGCGTCGAGGCTCCGCTGGTGTCCTATGTGCCGCAGCGGCTCAGCGCGACGCTGCCGTGTGCGGTCGTGCGCGACGGCGCGCCGGGCACGCTGCTCTCGACCGTGCCGAAGGCTTCCGGCCAGGCGACGGCCAAGGGGCTGGTCGTCTCGGTGAACGACGGCGTGCTCTCGCTCATCCTGCACGACGTTCCGCTGCTCTCGGCGCCGGTCGAGGAGATCGCCGGGTGCGACACGATCACGGTCACCTCGACCGCGTCCGCCACGACGGCCGAATTCACCGGGGCCGAACGCAAGGACGGCACACCGTTTCGCAATACCGTCGGCCGGGATATCCGGCCGCAGGTGGTCGGGGTGTTCACCGATCTCGATGCCGCACAAGTGGACGGTGCCCGGCTGCACGCCGATATCGACTCGCGCTTCTCCTCCACCCCTTCGGCACTGAAGCTGGGCGCGATGATCGCCGCGGCCGTACTCACGATCGTCGCGTTGATCGCGCTGCACCTGCTGGACAACGCCGACGGCAGGCGTCCCCGCCGCTTCTTGCCCGCACACTGGTGGCGCTTCACCATGGCCGACGGCGTTGTGCTCGGTGTCCTCGCGATCTGGCATTTCATCGGCGCCAATACCTCCGATGACGGCTACATCCTCAATATGGCGCGGGCTTCCGAACACGCTGGGTACATGGCCAACTACTACCGATGGTTCGGCGTACCCGAGGCGCCGTTCGGCTGGTCATATGAGGTACTCGCCTGGATGACCCGGATCTCGGACGCGAGCCCATGGATGCGGCTGCCCGCGCTGCTGTCGGGCATCGTGTGCTGGCTGGTGATCAGCCGAGAAGTGCTGCCCCGCTTGGGCGCTCGTGTCCGGCGCAACAGGGTGGCGCTGTGGACGGCCGGGCTGGTCTTCCTCGCCTTCTGGCTGCCCTACGACAATGGCCTGCGCCCCGAGCCGCTGATCGCCGCGGGCGCGCTGCTGACCTGGTGCTCGATCGAACGCGCCATTGCGACGGGCCGGCTGCTCCCCGCCGCCGTCGCGGTGCTGATCGCGGCGTTCTCGCTGGCCGCGGGGCCGACCGGGCTCATCTGCATCGCCGCGTTGATCGCCGGTTCACGGCCGGTACTACAGATCATCATTCGACGGGCACGAGACGCGGCGGGCACGCTCGGCGGGGCGCGAAGCGCCTCGCGCCTCGGCGCATTCTTCCGCTACGCCGCGCTCATCGCGCCCGGGCTGGCCGCCGGCGCCTTGGTGCTGATAGTGGTTTTCGCCGATCAGACACTCGCAACGGTCATGGAAGCCACCCGGGTCCGCACCGTCGTCGGACCGAATGTGGCCTGGTTCGATGAGCGCACCCGCTGGGATTCGCTGCTGGCGCTGTCGCCCGACGGGTCGCTCGCCCGCCGTTTCGGCGTCCTGGTGATGCTGCTGTGCCTGCTGGTCTGCGTGCTGCAGGTGCTGCGCAAGGGACGGATTCCGGGGACTTCACGCGGGCCGTCGGTGCGCATTCTCGGCATTGTGTTCGCATCGCTGCTGCTGATGATGTTCACACCGACGAAGTGGACCCACCACTTCGGCGTGTACGCCGGACTGGCCGGTTCGCTGGCCGCGCTCGCCGCGGTCGCGGTGGGCAGCGAGGGAATTCGCGTGCCGCGCAACCGGGCATTGTTCGCGTCGGCGATATTGTTCCTGCTCGCGATCACGTTCACCGGCTCCAATGGCTGGTGGTACGTCTCGAGCTACGGCGTGCCGTGGTGGGACAAGGCACCACTGGTGGCGGGCAAGGGTATCTCGACTCTGTTCCTCGGGCTCGCGGGTGTGGCGCTGGTTGTCGCGGTATGGCTGCATTATCGCGAGCCGTATCGCCGTCCCCGCGACGGCGGCCCAACGCGTTTCGATCGTTTCGCCTCGGCACCGCTGACCATCGCGGCGGCGATCCTGGTGCTGTTCGAGGTCGCCTCGCTGGCGAAGGCGGCCGTCACCCAGTACCCGGCATACTCGATCGCCAAATCGAATCTGCAATCGCTGTCGGGCAATACGTGCGCGCTGGCGAACGAGGTGCTGGTGGAGACGAACACCGCCGACTCACTGCTACAGCCGTTCACGGGCTCGCCCGCCGACGGATTGTCCGCGGAATCAAAGGGATTCACGCCCAATGGTGTCGCGAGCGATCTCACCGCCGATGCCGAGGAAACCGTGACCGGCGGCGCGAACTCGGTCAACACCGAATCGAAGAACAAGACCACCAAGACCACCGGCGCCGGCACCGGTGGTGGCACCAGCCAGGAACCCGGAATCAACGGCAGCACAGTGGCATTGCCGTTCGGACTGGACTCGGGACGGACGCCGGTCATGGGTAGCTATCAGGACACCGATCAGCAGCAGGCGCAGCTCACCTCGCAGTGGTATCACCTCGACCTCACCGACAGCATGCGCAACGACCCCGCATACCGGGTCCTCGCGATCACCGCCGCGGGCCGAATCCGCTCGATCGATCACGACGGCGTCCTCACCTACGGCCAGGAACTTCGCCTGGAATACGGCACTCGCGGCCCGGACGGCGCGGTCACCGGCATCGGTTCGGTGAACCCGCTCGACATCGGCCCGGCGCCGTCATGGCGCAATCTGCGTGTCCCGCTGGACCAGCTGCCACCCGGGGTCAACGCGGTGCGTCTGGTCGCCGCGGACAACGACATCACCCAGAAGCAATGGCTGGCCGTCACCCCGCCACGCCTGCCCAGGCTGACAACATTGAATTCCGTTGTCGGATCCAATGATCCGGTCCTGCTCGACTGGCACGTCGGCCTCTCCTTCCCCTGCCAGCGCCCCTTCGACCATCACGACGGGGTCGCCGAGGTCCCCGACTGGCGCATCCTGCCCGACCGCGTCGGCTCCGACGCCTCCAACGCCTGGCAGGACGACATCGGCGGCGGCCCCCTCGGCTGGACCGGCCTACTGCTCGAATCCGAAACCATCCCCACCTACCTCGACCGCGACTGGACCCGAGATTGGGGCTCCCTGGAAAGATTCACCCCCCACGACCCCACCGCGACCCCGGCCACCATCGGCGTCACCGTCGAATCCCGGAGCGGCCGAGCCAAATCCGACCCGATCCGAGAACGCGGATAGACGAGAGGGGCGGCGCGTGCACATACGACGGTGAATCGGCGCAATTACGGCAGCGGACATCTGCGGACAACCCCCACGCATGGTTACACGAAACCCTGCCGAACGGGCGGTTGAACCGTAATCTGTCATTCATGACCTCGGCCTTCGATGACATGGATCTACGCGACCTCGTCGGACTCCTCACCGCCGACGAGCAACGGGAAATACGCCCGGCGGTGCTACGTGTGCTCGCCCGCCACCCCTCCCAAGAGCTGCTCCGCCGCGAACTCGGCCTACGGATGACAAAGGTCTGAGGAACAAAGGTCTGAGACCCCCGGCGAAGCATTGAGAGCAGAAAGGCCGTCGCACCGGTTGAACACCGGTGCGACGGCCTTTCGTTATGTGTGGGGTCAGAACACCCGGAGCTGTCCCGGCGACCAGAGGCCCCAGCGATCGGTCGTGCCCGTCTCCAGATGCGCGGGCTTCGCCTTCGGGTCGTACTGGTCGTAGCGCTCCAGCGAGCCCCAGTCGCGCGCCCAATCGTTCTTCATATAGGTCGGGACGGTGACCGACTTCGCCAGCATCTGGGTGAAGCCGAGCGGGCCACCGAACTCCTCGGCCTGCCAAGTATTGGTGGAACTGACCGCCAGCGGACGATCCGGCAGGATGCGGTAGCCGGGCACCTCCGCGACACCGTTCTTGTGATCGAACGGACGCTGGCACGGGAATTGCAGCCCCACCGCCCAGTCCAGCAGCACCGGCTGATCGGAACCGATAAAGGTGTTGAGCGACTGCAACTTCGGCATCCGCGGCGGCGTGAAGGCCAGCCACTGGTCACCGATCAGGATCGGGTCATTGGCGACGATCCGCACCGCGTCCGCCTCCGGCGAGATCTGGTCGAGCGGGACGCGCAGATTCCGCCAGGACGGGAACGGGCCGATATCGCGCGGCAGGTAGGTGCCGAGCGGCTGGACGCTGCCGTCGGGCAGATGCTTGCCGTAGTCGACCGTCAACGACTGGCCGTACTTGACCGAACCGGTGTCGTCGACCGACAGAATGCGCCCGGCCGCGGAGATCACCACGAGCGGAGTGTCGTCCGAGCGAGCGGGCAACTGGTACCAACTCGAGGTCACATGCGCGGGCTGCTGCACGCCCTCCTGGTAGCTACCGAGAATCGGCGTCGTCGCCGGGTCCAGCCCGAACGGCAACGCCACCGTACTGCCGTTGACGCCACGCGCACCCTCACCGCCGCCGGTACCCGCGCTCTGGCCCTTCTCGAACGCCGCACCGACCGACTGGGTGGAGGTATTGCCGGTACCCGGCTTCACCTCGACGCTGTCGGCCGAGAGGTCCTTGGGCACCCCGTTCGGGTCGAAGCCGACCTGGTCGGCGCCCGCCAGCGGATCGTTGGGGTCCTTCGGCGGGTTGGCCGGGTCGATGATCGGCTGCAATGCGCCGCCGTTCGGATTCGGTTCCACCAGAATGTCATTGGCGAGCCCGCAGGTATTGCCGCCGACCGCGTCGAAATTCGACCTCGCCAGCGAGTAGGCCGGGTACTGGGTGTAAGCGCCCTTCACCAGCGAGAGCACCTCGATGGCCACCATCAACGCGGCGACAACGGTCAACGGAATCGCGGCGAACTTGCGAATCCGCTTGCCGCGCGCGGTCTTCGCCGACGGCTGCGGCTTGGTGTAGTCCTCACGCAGCGCGTACCAGCCGACCAGCGCGAGCGCCAGACCGAAGAGCACGAGCATCAGGGTGTTGGACTGGTAGCCGTGCAGCGAGATCCGCTTGTCGAACCACGGCACACCGAAGCTCGACACGTACCAGTAGCCATTGATGCCGGAGAACGCGATCGCCAGCACGAACAACAACCCGGCCAGGAAGATCGCCCTATTCTTCCGCGCCCGCAACGCGCTCGCCGAGACCGCAACCGCGGTGACCGCGGCCAATGAACCAGCGATACTCGCATACGCGCCGAAGTGGTGGGTCCACTTGGTCGGGTTGAACATCATGAAGAAGATGGTTCCGAAGACCACACCCATCAGCCGCCAGGTCGGGCCGCTGGCAATGCCGGGAACCCGCCTGCGCCGCAACAACACCAGCATGGTGGTGAACAAGCACAGCAGCATGATGAGGAACGCGAACCGGCGCGGGAGCGAGCCGTCCACAGTCTCGACGAATAGGTAGTAGTAGCGCAGATAGTCCTCGTACCATGCGAGGTTCGGGCCGGTCGCCTGACGCACCCGGTTGGCTTCCTGAATACCGGCGAAGGTCTGGTCGCTGTAGACCACGATCAACACCAGCAGGCCCGCCGCCGCGATGGGGGCGAGCAGTGGAAGCGCCGAACCCCACCGCCCGACGCCACGCGCGGTGAACTCACGGTGCCGTCGCACCACGATCCGGACCAGTGGCCGGATACCGGCCAGCAATGCCGCGATACACATCAATCCGGTCGGCGCCGCCGCCAAAGTGAACGCGGCGACCAAGACCGCGGTGGCGGCGGGCAGCAGTCGACCCGTCGCAATCGCACGCTCGATCGACACCCAGGTCAGCAGCGCACCCAGCGCGACGATCGGCTCCGATCGCAGACCGTTGTCGAACGGCATCCAGAACGCCAGGAAGACCAGGCCACCGGTCCACAGCGCCACCTTGCTATTGCGCACCCCGCGTCCCAGGCGTGGCACAACCTCGCGGCTGATGACCATCCAGCAGAGAATGGCGCAGGCCAAGGCGGGCAGGCGGACCCACGCGCTGGCAGTGGAAATCTCCGAGAACACCTGGATCACGTAGTAGTACCAGCCGAACGGCGCCTCGGGGACCCCGTACCAGCGGAAGTAGTTGGCCATATAGCCGGCATGCGGCGCGACCCGGACCATGCTCAGGATGTAGCCGTCATCGGAGGTGTTGGCGCCAACGAAATGCCACACCAGCAGGGTGCCGATGACCGCGCCGTCCGTCCAGGTCGGCTTCAGCCAGTTGGCGGGCAGGAACCGGCGGTGCCCGCGCCCATCGCTACCGTCGAGCCGAGCCAGCGCACCGAGCGCGATCAGCGTGCACAACACCGCGGCGATCATCGCGATCAGCTTGATCGCGGTCGGGGTCGACGAGAACCGGGTGTCGACTGTCATCTCGAACGACAGTCCATCCGGTACGGCGCCCTCCAGATCGGAGAAGACTCCGACAACCTGCGGCCGCAGATCGCCGCCCAACTGCCCCTGCACCGGCACGGATACCGGCTGCGCGGCTGCGCCACCACCCTCGGCGGGCTTCTCTACGGTCGTGGTGAGACCGGTGAACGCGGCCGTGGTCCGGTCGATATCGGAGCTGATCGTGATCGATGAACAATCACCCAGCTGCGAGCGTGGGGCCGACGCGACCACCGCATTACGGTCGATCACATCCACCGTGGTGTCCGACACCCGGACGAACAAAGCCTCAAGCGCCGCCCGATCGCCCTGCGACGGCGCGGTCGCGAGCAGCATGCCGCCCTGTTCGGGCAGCCGCGCGACCGCCGAGCACGGAATCGTCGCGTTCAGCTCGATCGGCACCTGCGATACCAGCGCCGCCTGCACACTGCCGAGCTGCCCGTCCTGCGGCCAGTTCAACACGGCGGTGGTCTGCGTGACGGGCAGGAACGGACTCGCCAGCGCGAATAGCGCCCCGAGTACCCCTGCGAACAGCGCGATCATTCGCGCGGTGCGGAAGTCATTCCGCGCGGCCGCCGGCACAGCAGGCGGTTTAGTCAAGACAGCAGTAGCGGCGTCGGGCACGGTTGGCAATGCTAGCGGTGTTCAATTTGCGACGCCTGCGGCGCGGCGTGTTCGCTGGGCTCGAAGGTGTGGAGTTCAGGGTTCGACGTTGGTTCGCGCGGGATTTGTGGGCGTGGCGAGGGGGCACGTCTGGGGGGCTGGGCGGATGATCTGGGGTGTTTCGGCGGGGGGCGAGGCTGTGAGCTGGGCAGTTCTTGCGGAAATCGACCCGAACTGCTGGGGGGTGGTGGGGGCAATGGAAAGGTAGGGGTATGACCAAGGTGAATCTCGAGACGAATTACGGGCAGATCGTGCTGGAGCTGGATGAGCAGAAGGCGCCGGGCACGGTCGCGAACTTCGTGGACTACGTGAATTCCGGCCACTACAGCGGCACCATCTTCCACCGCGTCATCCCGGGCTTCATGGTCCAGGGCGGTGGCTTCGCCCCGGGCATGCAGCAGAAGCCCACACAGCGTCCGATCCAGAACGAGGCCGATAACGGCCTGAAGAATGACAAGTACACCGTGGCGATGGCACGCACCAACGACCCGCACTCCGCCACCGCGCAGTTCTTCGTGAACGTGTCGGACAACGACTTCCTCAACCACTCCGCGAAGACCGCGCAGGGCTGGGGCTACACGGTGTTCGGCAAGGTTGTCGATGGCACCGACGTGGTCGACAAGATCGCCGCCGTCTCGACCGGTTCGAAGAGCGGGCACCAGGATGTGCCGCGCGACGATGTGATCATCGAGTCCGCGGCCATCGCCTGACCTGTTGTCACACAACGCGAATCGGGCCGCACCCGGCTGGGGTGCGGCCCGATCGCGTGCGAGCGCTCAGAGCGGAAGCAGATGATGCTTGCGCGGATTGCGCGAAAGCTTCTTGTCGCGCAATAGCTGTAGCGCCCGGCGAAGCTCCAGCCGGGTGGCCGACGGCTCGATGACCGCATCGATATAGCCGCGCTCGGCGGCCACCCACGGCGTCGCCATCGTCGCGTTATAGAAATCGATCATCTGCCGACGGACCGCCGCGCGCTGATCCTCCGGGGCCGCCGCGATTTGCTTGCGCCCGATCAGGCTGACCGCACTCTCCGCGCCCATCACCGCGATGCGCGCGGTCGGCCACGCCAAATTCACGTCCGCGCCAAGCTGTTTCGAACCCATCACCGCGTATCCGCCGCCGTAGGATTTGCGGATCACCACGGTCACCTTCGGCACAGTGGCCTCGACATAGGAGAACAGGAAGCGGCCACCGCGCTTGATGACGCCGATCTTTTCCTGCTCCACACCCGGCAGGAAACCAGGGGTATCCACGACAAATACCAGCGGAATTTCGAATGCGTCGCAGAGGCGCACGAAATGCGCGGCCTTATCCGATGCCCGCGCGTCCAACGCGCCCGCGTACACCATCGGCTGGTTGGCCAGCACTCCGACGCTGCGGCCGTCCACCCTGGCGAAGCCGGTGATGACATTGCGTCCCGCGGTCGCACCGACCTCATGGAAGTCACCGTCGTCGAAAATGCGCAACAGAATGTCGTGCATGTCGTAACCCGCATTGTCCGAGTCCGGGACAATCGAATTCAATTCCAGGTCGGTGTCGGTGATTTCGGGCTCCATACCCGGATTCACCACCGGCGCCAACTCCTGGCAGCTCGTCGGCAGGAAGCTCAGATACGCGCGCACCCATTCGAACGCGGCACCCTCATCTTTGGCGACATGATGGATATTGCCGTACTGCGCTTGGCTATTCGCGCCACCGAGTTCCTCGAGGCTGACATCCTCGCCGGTGACCTCCCGGATCACGCCGGGGCCGGTGACGAACATGTACGCCTCTTCGGTCGCCACCACCACATCGGTATTGATCGGGGCGTAAACCGCGCCACCCGCGCACTTGCCGAGAATCATCGAAACCTGCGGCACCATGCCCGACAGCGGTTCCTGGCGGCGACCGAGCTCGGCGTACCAGGCCAGCGACGTCACGGCCTCCTGCACGCGCGCGCCGCCGGAATCGTTGATGCCGACAACCGGGCACCCGACCTTCGCCGCGTATTCCATGATGTAGGCGACCTTGCGGCCGAACATTTCACCGACCGACCCGCCGTACACGGTCTGATCATGTGAGAACACCGCGACCGGCCGCCCCTCGACCAGGCCGTGCCCGGTGACCACGCCGTCGCCGTAGAGCGCCTCAGGATCACCTGGCTTACGAACCAGCGCACCGAGTTCCACGAATGTACCCGGATCGACCAGCATATTAATTCGATCGCGGGCGCTGGGGATTCCCTTCTTCGCCCGCTTGGCCACCCCCGCCGCACCCGCCGGTTCCTGCGCTAATTCGAGTCTTTTACGCAGGTCGGCTAGCTTCTCGGCCGTGGTGCTCACTTGGCGCCTTTCGTTTCCGCGATCGTGGCGAGTTTCGCGGTGAGGTCGGCTCCGATCTTGCCGATCCGCGGCTCGTCAACGATTTGCAGATGGTCACCCGGGATGTGGATGACCTCCAGGTTCGGCAGGTAGTCGTCCCAGCCACCGTTGGGCTGCCGTTCGGCGAATCGAGGCTCGAGCTCGATCATGCCGTCGTGATAGCGATCGGCGAGGTAGAGCACGACATCACCGTCGTAGTGCGACAGCTGAGTCTTGGCAAGGTGACGGCTCTCGACCCATGAGGTGCGCTGATGCTCGAGCACACCGCCGGGAATCTTGGTGCCGCTGATCTTGATGAGATCGCTGATCATCTTGAACTGCTCTTCATCCGAAGCCGCCGCCAGCGTTTCGAGCTGCTCACGATCGAGCTCCCCCTCGACGCCGTAGGTCTTCTTCGCGAACACCTGGTAGCGCTCGATGCGTCGCAGCCGCTCTTCGGGACTGTTGTCCTCACCCTCGGTCGGGATGGCCAGATCGATAAGCCCGACGATGCGAACGTCGGCGCCCTCGGCCCGCAGAAGCTGTGCGACCTGCAACGCGAATACCGCGCCGAGCGACCAGCCGTACAGCACGAACGGCCCGTCACCCTGGATCTTGCGCAGCTCCGGCACGTACTGGCGAGCGCGCTCCTCGATGTCGCCCTCGACCCGTTCGAAACCGAACATCGGGGTATCGCTCGGCAGCCGCTTCAACAGCGGCTCGTAGACGAGCGTGTTGCCACCCGACGGATGGAAAACGAAGACCGGCACGGCATTCGAGCCCTTGACGCGTGGCCGCAGCGGACGCACGAAACCGTCGACGTCCGCACCGCTATCCTGGAGCTCACGCACGATATCGGACAGCTGCTCAATGGTCTCGCAATCGAGCACATCATCAACGGTGACCTCGGCCTTGACCCGCTCCGTGAGTCGCGCCGCCAACTTCTCGGCGACCTCTTCCTCCAGAATCGGCAGCGTATTGAAAATGCCGCCCGCCGATTTACCGGTGATGACCGCCCAGGTGGCGTAGGTCAAGCGCTCGGCGGCGTCACGCGGGGGCACATCGTCCTCATCGGCCGAGGGCGCGGCACCCAACAGCGCGGCCGGAGCCGCCGCGGCGACGGCTTCGGCCGCACCGTCCTCTTTGTCCAGCGCGCGATCAGTCGCCGCATCTTTCGCGGCGACTGCGGCGGTCTGCCCGGGGGTGACCGGCGCGGTAACCGCAGCTGTGCCGGTGATCCCCTCAGCGGCCTCGGCTGCCGCGACGATGGCCTCGGCGTCCGCCTCGACCGACGTGTTCTCACCATCCAGCGCGGACTTCGAAACTCCGTCGACGCCAGCGGCTTTCGCGACCGCGTCGACCGGATCCGCACCGGACTCCAGCGCCGCGCGAGCGGCCGCCGCGAAGCCGCTGTCGATCGCCCCTTCTTCGCCGGCCGCCTGCTTATCGGCCATCTCTTGCACCTCTTCGCGGTGCTCGATGGCGTAGCGCAGCACCTTGGCCACTTCGTGCAGCGTGGCGTCGCGCACCGCCTGAATCTGCAATGGCGGGATATCGAATTCGAACTCGACCCGGTTCTTGATACGCATGGCCATCAGCGAGTCGAGACCGAGCTCCATCAGCGGGATCTCCATAGGCAGATCCTCGACCGCGTAACCCATCGACTCCGCGACGATCAAAGCCAGCCGCTGTTCGAGGGTCTGCGTACCCTCGGGATCCCAACGGTCCCCGAAGGTTTCGACGATCTCGATATCGGCGTCGCCGGTGGCGGGCACTGCGGTGGTCGGAACACTCTGCGCGATAACAGCTTCCGGAAGCGGCGCGCCCGAAGCGACAACAGCTTCGAACAGCAGTTGGAAAGCGCTACCGGCACGTGCGTGCACCTGCACCGAGGCGCCGCCGAGGTGCGGGGTCAGCGTGGTGGTGAGCGTTCCGGTTGCCGGCAACTCGGCGTGCGGAATGGACGCACCGAGCGACACGTCGCTGAGCACCTGCGCCGCAGCGGAATTCACCAGCGCGGCCAGATCGGTGACCGCCGTGGCCTGCACCTCCCAGACATGCCTGCCGTCGGGCAATGCGACATGCGCGCCGGGGACCCGGGCATTGCCGCTACCGGAGGCCATCCTGGCATTGGGCCAATGCTGCTTGCGCACGAACGCGGTACGCGGAATGTCGGCATACTCGCCTGTCGGCAGCAGCGACGGCAGGTCGACGCGATGCCCGTGCACGTACAGCTGAGCCAGCGCGGACACCACGCCGGCCGACTCGTCTTCCTTACGCTTGAGCGTCGGAATCAACTGCGCGTCGTGCACGCCGGCCGCGAAGGTAGTGCCCAGAACCTGCATCAGCGCAACGGAATTCGGCGCCAACTCCAGGAAGGTGGTGTGCCCGGTCTCCACCGCGAGGCGCACCGCGTTGGTGAAGTACACGCTGTGGCGCATGTTCTTCACCCAGTAGTCCTCGTTGTGCACCGGGTCGTGGCCCGCGCGGTAGAACTCTTCCTTGTCAACCGTCGAATACAGGCCGACCTTCAGCTTTGTCGGCTCGATGCCCGCGAGTTCCGCGGCCAGCTCGCCGAGCAGCGGATCCATCTGCGAGGTATGTCCCGCGCCACGGGTCTGCAACACGCGTGCGAACTTGCCCGCTTCCTCGACCTTCGCAACGATCGCCGCGACCTGGTCCTGGGGGCCACCGATCACCGTATTGGTCGGCGCCGCGTACACGGCGCATTCCACGTCCGGGTAGTCGACCAGCATCGCCTGGACATCTTCGGCGCTGAGCTCGACCAACGCCATATTGCGGACGTCGGCGTCGGTGATCATCGCCTCGCCCTCACCCATCAGACGCGAGCGGGCACAGATCACGCGCACCGCATCCTCGAGCGCCAGACCACCGGCGAAATAAGCCCCGGCGACCTCGCCCATCGAATGACCCACCAGCGCGGCGGGTTCGGCGCCGTGCGCGCGCAAGAGCGCGGCCAAACCGATCTGGATGGTGAAGATGCCGACCTGGGAGGTCCCGACGTCGTAGTCCTGGGCATCGTCGAGGATCATCTCGGTTATCGAATAGCCCGCCTCGTCCTGCACCAGCTCGTCGACCTCGTCGACGGCCTTGCGGAAGATCGAATTCTCCAGATAGAGCTGCTTACCCATCTTGCGATGCTGGGCGCCGAAACCGGCGAGCACCCAGACCGGGCCATTGGCGGCCGGGGCATCGGCGGTGAACACACCCGCGCCCGGTTTGCCCGCCGCGATGGCGCGCAGACCGGCGACCGCTTCCTCATGGGTTTTCGCCAAAACGACGCCACGCGAACGCTGATGGCTGCGCTTGGCCAGCGACCGAGCGACATTCTCCAGCGGAACCTCACGACCGGCATCGGATTCCAGCCAGTCGGCCAGGTCCGCGGCGGCGCGACGACGACGTGACGGCAGATAGGCGGACACGGCCAGAATCACCGGCAGCGGCTCGTCCCGGTCCGACCATTCGGCAACGGGCGCAGCGACTTCCACGGCTTCGGCGACCTCGAGGGACTCGAGATCCGCGAGGACCGCGGTAGCCTCGGCGATCTCGGCCGCGAACAGACCGGACGCACTGTCGGCGACCACGGCAGGCTCGGCAACCGCCGCGTCGGTGCCGAACTCCTGCTCGGCAGCGGACTCCGGCTCGGTGGCGGACTCCGGCATGGTGGCGAGGACCGGGGTTTCGCCGACAGCAGCCGAGGCAGGCACATACTCCTGCACCACGATGTGCGCATTGGTGCCGCCGAAACCGAATCCGGAGATACCGACGGTCGCGGTGCCGCTGTAGCGCGGGAATTCGGTCGGCTCGTCGACGACCTTCAGGTGCGCCTGATCGAACGGGATATACGGGCTGGGTCCCACGTAGTTGATGGTCGGCGGCAGCACATTGTGCTGGAACGCCATGATCACCTTGGCCAGGCTGGCCGCACCGGCGCCGGACTCGAGGTGACCGAAGTTGGTCTTGGCCGATCCGAGCAACGCGGGCTTGTCCGCGTCCCGGCCACGGCCGACCACCCGGCCGAGCGCGTCGGCCTCGATCGGGTCACCGATCGGGGTGCCGGTGCCGTGCGCCTCGATGTAGTCGACGCTCGACGGAGGGATGCCCGCATCACGGTAGGCGCGGCGCAATACGTCGGCCTGCGCGTCCGGATTCGGCGCCAGCAGGCCATTGGAGCGGCCGTCATTATTAACCGCGGAACCCTTGACCACCGCGTAGATTTTGTCGCCGTCGCGCTCGGCGTCGGCAAGACGCTTGAGCACCACCAAACCAGCGCCCTCGGAGCGGACCATGCCATCGGCATCGGACGAGAACGCCTTAATGTGACCGTTCTTCGCGACCGCACCGATCGAGTCGAAGCCGAGGGTGATCGCGGGTGCGAGCAACATGTTGACGCCACCGGCGAGAGCCAGATCGGCGTCACCGTCGCGCAGCGCGCGCACCGCCTGGTGCACGGCGACCAACGTGGAGGAACATGCGGTGTCGACGGCGACGGACGGACCCCGGAAGTCGTAGAAGTACGAGATCCGGTTTGCGATGATGCCGGAGGAACCACCGGTCAGCCCGTACGCGGCGGCCGAAGCAGGAGCTGTCGGATCGGACTCGCCGAGTCCGAGGGCCGCCAGCAGTTGGAAGTCATTCGTTGAGGTGCCGACAAAGACCCCGACCGACTCGCCCTTGAGCTCACTCGCGGGAATCCGGGCGTGCTCCAACGCTTCCCAGGTCAGCTCCATCATGAGCCGCTGCTGCGGATCGACCCGTTCGACCTCGATCGGCGACATCGCGAAGAACTCCGCGTCGAAGCCCTTGAGGACGTCCTGGTCGAGGTAGCCGCCAAGCGTATTGCCCTCGGCGACCTTCGCGGCCACCGCCGGGTCCGCGGTGAACTCTTCCCAGCGCCCGTCCGGCAGCTCCCGAATCGCGTCACCACGATTGATCAGGAACTCCCAGGTCGACTCCGGGGTATCGCCCGCACCCGGCAACCGGGTAGACAGACCGACGATCGCGATATCGTGCGCCTCGCCCGGCGTGAACCCGGCCGTATAGAACGAGTCGTCCGCGGATTCGGGCGGCAACTCCGGCTCGCCATTGATGACGACGTCGGCCAGCGACGCAATGGTCGGATGCTGATACACCACCGTCGCGTTCAAGCTCACGCCGGTGAGTTCCTCGATATCGCCGCCGAGCGCGATAGCGTCGCGCGAGGCCAGCCCGAACTCCTCCATCGGCCGGTCCACCGTGATGTTCTCCACCGGTTGACCGGTCGCGTCGGAGACCCAGCGCCGCAGCCACTCCCGCAGCTCCGCGACCGACATGTCAGTCGTCGCGGGCGTGGAGTTCGCCGCGTCCGGCTGAGTCTCCGACGCCTCGGCTAGCACGGTTTCGGTCATCTGGGTGGGCGTGCCCTCGTTGTCAGCCATCAATTCCTCAAGCTACCTGTCTGCGTACCGGGAGTGCCGCGAATTGACGCGGTGCTATGTCGAGCGACCTGCAAGCAGTCTCTAACGGATGCATGGGATGGGTCGGCGTCCCGAGCGTCGATGGTCGGCCCGCCGAATCACCCCTTGGAGCTATTCCTCTTCCGGTGCATCGGGGAAAGCCTGCTGGGTGTAACCGCCCCTGAGCGTTCCCTCCAAATAAGCAGTCCTGCAGGCGCGGCGCGCGATCTTGCCGCTGGAGGTGCGTGGGATGGAACCGGCGGGCACCAGCAGCACGTCACGCACGGTCACGCCGTGCCGCTGCGAAACGGCCGCACGGACCGCGTCGGCGATCGGCAGCGAATCGGCCTTACCCGCGCCTGGACCGCGTTCGCCCACGATCACCAGCTGCTCAGAGGCGTCATCGGCATCGAAACTCAGGCCCGAGTGGCTGCCCTGTTCGAAGACCTCCGCAGGCAGCTGGTTCGCGGGCACCGAGAAGGCGGCGACGAACCCGGGCCGCAGCGCCTTGGACGCCTCCTGCGCGGAGAACTCGAGATCCTGCGGGTAGTGGTTGCGCCCGTCGACGATCACGAGGTCCTTCACGCGCCCCGTGATGTACAGCTCGCCTTCGAAGTAGACGCCATAGTCGCCGGTACGCATCCAGTTCGAATCCGGGGCGGTGCCCTCGGCGTGACTGCCCTCGGCGAGACGATGGGCGACCTTGTTCTGGAAGGTCGCGGCCGTCTCGTCCGGACGACCCCAATAGCCGATGCCCATATTGTTGCCGTGCAACCAGATCTCGCCGACCTGGCCGTCGGCCAGTTCGTGCCCACCGCCGTCGGAGTCGATGGACTCCGGGTCGACAATGGTCGACCACTGCGACAGCGCAACGAAGCCGCAGGAGACCTGTGCGATAGCGTTCTCGGAACCCTGCTCGACCTTGACCATGCGTCCCGCGTTGAGCTCGACCCGATCGACATAGACGACCTTGGCCTCATCCTCGGCCTTGGTCGCGGACACGAACAGTGTCGCCTCGGCCATGCCGTAGCAGGGCTTGATCGCCGTCTTCGGCAGGCCATAGGGCGCGAACGCCTCGTTGAACTTCTTCATCGACGAGGTGGTGACCGGCTCACTGCCGTTGATCAGGCCGATGACGTTCGACAGATCCAGCGACTCGCCGTTCTTCGGCAGGCCACGTGCCGCGGCGTGCTCGAACGCGAAGTTCGGTGCGGCGGCGAAAGTTCCAGCACCGTCGGACTGCGCGGCCAGTTCCTTGATCCACCGGTATGGGCGCCGCACGAACGCACTCGGCGACATGATGGTGATGAACTTGCCGCCGACCGCGGGCAGGATCACCGTCAGCAGACCCATGTCGTGGAACAGCGGCAGCCAGGTGACGCCGCGCGAATTCCAGTCCAGGTTGATCGCATCGACCATCTGCAGCAGATTGGTGCCGACCGCCCGGTGGGTGATCTCCACACCGGCCGGGACGCGAGTGGAACCCGAGGTGTACTGCAGGTAGGCGATGTCGTCGATGGCGATATCCGGGCGCACCCAGGACTCGCCGACACTATCGGGGATCGCGTCCACCGCGATGATGCGCGGACGCTGCGCGGCGGGCAGCGCGCGGAAGAACTGCCGCACCCCCGCCGCTGAGGAGCTGGCGGTGAGGATGGCCGATGGCTCGCAGTCACCGAGCACTGCGTGCAGCCGATCGGTGTGGCCGGGCTCGTCGGGGTCGAACAGCGGCACCGAAATGGTGCCCGCGTAGATCGCGGCGAAGAAGGAAATCACATAGTCCAAGCCCTGTGGCGCCAGGATCGCGACCCGGTCGCCCGGATTCGTCACCTGCTGCAGTCGAGCGGCCACCGCGCGCAGCCGAATACCGAACTCACGCCAGGTCAGCTCCTGCGCCTCACCATCGCGCTCACGCGAGTAATCGATGTAGCGGTAGGCAAGGGTGTTCGCGTCGTTCCTGGTGTGCTTCTCGACGTGATCGACCAGGGTGTGATCCTCGGGAATACGGATGTTCCCGGTTTCATCCAGGTAGTCGTCGAAAGTCTCGTCCATTCCTTCTTCTCCTCCGAGGCACACGCAGCAAGACGGCGACTACGCCGCTGTTACCTGTGAGGCCCCGACTCGCTATCGCCCGCGGGTGCTCCATATACCAGAGCCAGCCTGCAGATTTCGTTTGCGGTCTGCGCGGTGACCGCTATCGGCTAGATGTTCTCAAACCAGAGTCATGTTACAGAGAAGCCGGGCTCACACATCCCTCAGCAGCGGAATAACGGGCGCGAAAGCGTCCATCTGGGTTGGGAACACGCCGACATAGGACATCGATGTGAGCTGGCGCACCCGGCGAATCTGCTCAGCGATCTCTTCGAACGTGCCGATGGCCACGTACGGCGATTCGAGGATCTCCTCGACGGTGAGCTTCACATCGACCTCGAGGTCGGGATGCAGCCCGCGGTCGATCGCCGAAAGGGCCATTTCCGCCGTCTTCTCCCGGTCATCGGTGACGACGATCGCGGTGATGGCCCAGTTCAGCTCGATATCGGCGAACCGGTCACCGGCCGCCTCACGAATCAGGTTCACCTTCTCGATGGTCTTCGCCATGGTGATACCCGAAAGCAGACCCTTGCCGTTCTTGGTGGTGACCGGAACGATCGAGATGATGTCGGCGTGCTTGGCCGCCAGACGCAGCATCTTCGGACCACCGCCGCCGGTGCAGATCGGCGGACGCGGACCCTGCCGAGGACGTGGAGTGCCCTTGATGCCGTTGACCTGATAATGCTTGCCAGCGAAGGTGCACTCCTGTCCGCGCAACAGCACGTCCAGGATGGTCAACGCCTCGTCCAGCTTCTCCAGCCGCACGCCCGGTGTCTCGTAGGGCAGGCCGGCAGCGGCGAATTCGTCTTGCTTCCAGCCCGCGCCGAGCCCGACCTCGAGACGCCCCTTCGACAGCACGTCGATGGTGGCGAGGTCCTTGGCCAGCACCACCGGGTGCCGGAAACCGTTGGCCAGCACGGATGTTCCCAGGCGGATCTTCTCGGTGGCCTGTGTCAGCGCACCCAGCGCGGCGATCGGACCGATCTGATCACCGAGATGGTCCGGCACGACAAATGTGTCGAAGCCGTACTCCTCGGCGGTCTGCGCCGTCTGGATGAACTTACGGGCACCGCCCTCCTGCTTGTTTCCCTCGCCCGCCGCCGCGAAGCGAAAGCTACGCAGCGGCGTACCCAGCGCGGTCAATTCACCAGCCGGTGCGGCGGCTTCTGTCATGAATTCATGCTCCTGGCTGTAAGGAATTTGCCTCCCGCGCGACCCGCCCACAGTGCTGCGGCACGAGCCGACGTCGCGCGATCATCAGCGCACTTTACAGCGTGCTCCAGTCCGATTGGCGAGCCTTCGCCGTGCAGACATGCACAGCTGCCTTGTGACCTGACATGACATAGCCGCTCACCTGGCCCGATGCTCAGGAATGGGCCGGGTGCGGTGCGCCATCGATCAGGCCGTTCGCCCAGTTGACGGTCCACTGGGTCGCAGTGGTTGCGTCACCATCCACCACAAAGCCGTTGTACAGGCTGTGCACCGGGTTGCCCGCCGCACGAACCAGTGTCAACGCGCTACCCACGATGTTCAGTGGATTCAACGCCTGACGTGGCGAATCGCAGATCAGATCGCCCGGCGCGCAAATGGTGTAAGTCCGGTCGGCCAGCGAGCCGAAACCACCCGGTCGCGCTCCGGTCATCGAAATACCCGGCACGTTCACCCCCTGCAACGCGACCTCCGCACCAACACCCGGTGGCGGCGGATTCCCGATCTGAATGGCCTGCCCAGGGCCGGTGTCACCGGTACGCCTGCCATCAGCGATCAACATCACGCCGAGCACCTGATCAGCGGGCACCGGGCCCTTGCCCGCCGCGATCTGCGCGGCGATATCGCCCGCGATCACCGCGCCCTGCGAAAAGCCCGCAATCACATAGGTGGTCAGCGGACATTCGCGATACCGATTCACCATCGCGTCGACCATCCGCTGCGTGCCCTCGGAACGGCTGTTGTTGTACGACTCCTGCCCATCCGGCGGAATCGCGATCGGATTGGAGAACTGCGCGACGTACGGGACGGTATACACATCGAGCCGGTCCGGCGAGAACTGCTCGGCCACCGGTCGAGAGATATTGAGCATCAACGAGATCGGATTGGCCGCCGGATTGTGCGGATCATCATTACTGCTGGACTCCCACGTACCGGGCACCGAGATCATCTGCACATCCGGGCACTCGGCCGGCTGCGAGGTCGGCCGCTCCGGCGGCTTCGGTGGCACCCCGGGTGGACGCACCCGACCCGCGAGCAAGTACCACAACAACACCACGACAACGACGATCAACGCGACAACCGCGAGGAACATCAAACATCCCGCCGGTCGCAACCGGCGAGATGACGAGCCTCGACGCGCGCTCACTGGCAGTACGTCTGCTTAGCCGTATCCAAGTAGATCTTCCCGGCCTTCTCGACCGGCATCTTGGCCGGATCGAAGGACGGATCAGAACCGGCCATCGCATTGACAAAGGTCGTCAGATCCTGCTCGGAAGCACCAGCCGCCACACCCTGGCAAACATAACTACCGATGCTCAGCGCGATATCCGGGCTGGATGTACTGATGCCCTGCGTCTTCAGCGCGTCGAGGAACTTTTTGTCCTTATCGGTGAGGTTGGATTCATCCGCGGGCGGCCCGGCATCGGTCGGCACCGGCTGCGGACGCTCGGGCTCCGCTTCCGGCGAAGTCTGCTGGGTCGACTCGGGAGCAGGAGCCTGCCCGCCGGTCTCATTAGCGCTACTCGACGCGGCGGGCGCCTGCGTTGCCGTCGTGGTGTGGCTCAACGTCGGCGTGCTCGATGCTGTCGAATCATTGCCACCACAGGCAGCAAGCAATCCGGTGGCGGCGATCGCCACAGCCACGCCGAGTACCTTGCCACGGGTCCGATGCATGAATTCGTGTCCTCGATCTGTCACAGAAGGGGTCGGGTCGCATCCAGGCTAGCTGTGTTGGTTTGGCGGCGCTTGCGGCGCTCTGTGTTCACGGGGGTCAAGGGGGGCACACACGACCCATAGGTACGGCAAAGGCACGGCAGGGGGACGCATGAGAGCCGGGGTTGGGGCGTGCTGGGTTTTTGGCCGCTGGCGCGGCGTGTTCGCGGCCCCTTTGGCTCGCGTCCGAGGGGCAAATACTTGCTCCTTCGTCGCGTCGTATTTGCCCCTCGGACGCGAGCCGGCCGCGAACTTTAGTGCTCGATCTCGCTGCGCTCGAAAACTGTTGTCGTGGCGAGTGGGTGCGTAAGTGGGCTCGTGCGGCACCGACCGTTTCTGTACACAGATAGGTGCCGTGGTTTGGCAGTTGAGGGGCTCGATCTCGCCGCGCTCGAAAACTGGTGTCATGACGAATGGACGCGTAGGTAGGCTCGCGCGGCACCGACTGCTACTGAACACAGATAGGTGCCGCGCTTTAGCAGTTGAGGGGCTCGATCTCGCCGCGCTCGAAAACTGGTGTCATGGCGAATAGGCGCGTGGGTGGGCTCGTGCGGCACTGGCCGATTCTGTACCTAGTTGGGGGCTGTGGTTGGCGGTGATGGGTGCTCGCTGTGCTGTTCGGGTTCACTGACCTAGCACTGGTCAGAGGCCGTGAATTTCGGGTTTGCCGTCTCGGATGACGATGAATCCGGTTTGGAAGTTTTGCTGGGTGCCGCCGGGGACCGGGAACTCGTCGCTGATGGGGTAGCCGAGTTTGCCGTTTTCGTAGCCTGCGTCTTTCCAGGCGTCCATGATCGGGCCGGTGCGGACGGCCCACGCGCCCGATAGTGGGCTCCAGTAGATGTTGCCGCCTTCGAATGCGCTGACCCGGCCCAGGTCTTTGAGCGGCACTTCCTCGGCGGTCGGGAAGCTGAGCGCGCTGTTCTCATAGCCCATCTGCGCGTACTTGCCCAGGATCAGACCCTGCACGCGGTGCACGCCGGTCTTGTGGCTGTAGTAGAACGGGCCGTTCTCGAACGCCTGCACCGCGCCGTCCCGGTTCGGTGTCTTGACCTCGGGTGCGACCGGATAGCCCGCTAGGCCGCCCTCGAAGCCCTGCTTGCCCCATTCGTCGAGGATCGCGCCACGCACCACCTGGGCGCCGGTTTGCGGGGTCCAGTAGAGCGAGCCGTTCTGGAATGCCTGGAATCGGCCGCGCCCGTCGGGCAGGACGCGCTCATCACCGGTCGGCAGGCCGAGCGAGCCGAGCGCGGCCTGGTAGCCACCGGCGATCACGCCGCCCAACGGGTGCGCGCCAGTCGCCTGCGAGTAGAACACCCGGCCGGAACGGAAGTCCTGGGCGATACCGCCGTGCACCGGGTATTCGGCGGTGACGCATTCGCCGAGCCAGCCGTTGGCGGCGGCCACTGCCGCGATCGCGCCACCCGCCTGGCAGGGCGCGTTGCCCGGGTCCACTCCGAGTGCGGCGGCGGCCTGCGGCCAGGACTGCCGCATCTCGAAATCCCAGTACGGCCACGAATGGGTGCCGGAGGCGCGGTAATTCACCTGCGCCGGAATGGTCAGCTCGCCGAGCTTGGTGACGAAGTTCTGTGAGGTCAAACGGGACAGGATCTCCAGACCCATGCCCGCCAGGTTGGTGCTCACCCCGGGAATGCCGGCGGCGGCCTGATCGAATGGACCGGTCGAGCCGCTGCCGCTGGAAATGTAGAGGCTGATGCCCTTCAGCTTGTCAGCCAGCACATAGGGGTCGTGATTCTCCCATTCCGGACTCGTCGGCGGCCCCCACATCGCGGCCGAATCGAACCCGCCCGCATCGCGCATGGCGAACTGGATCGCCTGCGGCATACCGAGTGTGGTTGTTGTGAGGAAGCCCGAATACGACGCGGCGTACTTCAGGAAGCTCGGATTCCGCGCGGCCAGGAACATGGCGGCGGTGCCGCCCATCGAAAGTCCTTCCATGCCACGGATATCCGCGCCTCGCCATTGACTCTCGAGCAGCGGCGGAAGTTCCTTGGTCAGGAAGGTTTCCCATTTGTAGTTGTGGCCGTTGTTCGGCTCCACCCAGTCGGAGTAGAAGCTGGACTGTCCGCCGATCGGCAGCACTACGGTCACGTTTTTGTCGGCGTAGAAGTCTGCCGCGCCCGCGTCCTTGGTCCAGCCGCTCTCGTCATCGGTGGCACGCAGGCCGTCGAGCATGAACAGCAGCGGGAACTTGGCGTCCGGGCGGATATTCCAATCCCTGGCCAGCAGTAGCTGCACCTGTATCGGCGCACCCATCGACGGCGAGTTGACCCACAGGGCGACCCGGCGGTCACTGAACCACACCACCTTCTGCACCGTCACATCAGCCGGTGCGGCGGCGGCCTGGTCGGCGGGCGGCTGCGCGGTGGCGGGCGGAGCGACGGTGGTCAGACCGGATGCCAGCGGCAGCACCATAGCGGTGGCGAGCAGCGTCGAACGCCAGCGAGCCCGGCGGGCACGTTGCCGCCGGCCTGTTACCCCTCCGCCCCGCGAAATCCCTGCCACAAGAGCTTTCTACCCCCGTTCAGGCGGTGTTTCGTGGAGGACGCGCGGGTAGCGCTCATCCAAAACAAACGACGCCGTCTGTTTCCGATTCGGAAGCAGACGGCGTCGCCGTAGATCTAGCGGTTAATTCACCAGCCGCCGGTGGCGTCCAGGATCCCGTTGCGGGACTTGAACAGCTCGCCCTCCCAGTACTTCCACGAGTGGGTGCCCGTGGCGGGGAAGTCGAACTGGGCCGGGATCTTCAGCGTGCTGAGGCGAGCCTGGAACGCGCGGGTGTTCACCAGCGACAGCGCCTCGAGCGCCATGGCGTTACCGGTGTTGAATACGCCGACCGCCGAGTTCGGCCGGTCGAACTGCCCCGGCAGACCGCTGGCGGCCGAGATGTACATCGGCAGGCCCTTGAGCTGCGGCGCGAAGACGAACGGGTCCATGCGCAGCCACTGCGGGCTCCACGGCGCCGCCATCGAGTCGACATTGAAGCGACCGGCGTCCAGCATCGCGACGCGGATCGCCTCGCGCATGCCCGGCGCGGAGATGTTCAGGTAGCCGGAGTAGGACGCGGCGTACTTGAACTGGTCGCGGTGGTAGGCGGCCAGCGCCAGCGCGGCGCTGCCGCCCATCGAGAGGCCGGCGATCGCGTTGTTGGTACGGGAGACGCCGTAGTTGGCGAGGAAGTCCGGAAGTTCCTTGGTGAGGAAGGTTTCCCACTTGTAGGTGGTCTTCTGACCGTTGGTGTTGCTCGGCGCGTACCAGTCGGCGTAAAAGCTCGACTGGCCGCCGACCGGCATCACCAGGGTGATGTTGTCGTTGCCGAACTGCTGCAGGGCGTTGGTCTCGAACGACCACGCATTGCGGTCGTCACGAGCCCGCAGGCCGTCGAGCAGGTACAGCGCCGCGTCACCGCCGCGGGCCGCCCACTGCACCTGGACCTTGATCGGGCCCATCGCGGAGGGAACCATCAGGTCCTCGGTGCCGCCCGCGGGCGTGCGCAAGACGGGGCTGTGCGCTGGCGTCGCCATGGCGACGGACGGGGCAACCACCCCGGCGGCGATCGGTAGCGCTAGAACAGCGGCACCGACAGCCAGAATTCGATTACGCCAACCGCGAGGGGTGACTCGCCGTCCCGTGCTTCTCTTCGGGCCGGCCGCCCTGCCGAAACGCATGAATCCTGCTCTCTTTCTGCTGTTGTGGTGCCGCCCGTGACCCAGGGGGCCGGGCAGCACCCGTGCTGCGGACGAGACGCGCGTCACATTTGAACCGAACCCCGAAATTCCGGCCCAAAAGACGGCGCTACAACGATGTGGTCACACTTGCGCTCGCTGGACGATATTCGACGCCCGAAGCCTAAGCAAGGCCGAGGCAACCGAGTGACCGAAATCCGCCCGTACACAACCTGTGATCGTTCGGTGACCCTATCGCGTTCGTTCGGAAATGTCGTCCCGGAGCCTGATTTTCAGCCCAAATCGGCGCTGAGATCGGGAGCATGTTGAAAACCTGATCTTGCCAGTACGGCTAGTTGCGCACGCCGACCGGTGGGTAGTCGAACACCACATTGCTCGGACCGGGTGAATCCAGCCTGAGCTGGAAGGCCCGGGTATTGGCCAGCGCAATCGTCTCTAAGGCCATCGCATTACCCAGGCAAAAGGCGTCGATCGGGTTGTTGATCGCGTCGCGTGGACCGTTGCGACCATTGCCGACGGCGATCCACATCCGCGTTCCGTTCTCGCGCAACAGTGGTGCGAACACGAATGGATCGTTGCGCAACCAGCGCGGATCCCAGGGCGGTCCCCACCTCGCATCGATGTTGAATCCACCCGCGTCGAGCAGCGCCGGCCGCAACACCTCCTTCATGCCGGGCGCCCGATATGTTCAGGTAGCCCGAATACGAACCGGCATACCGGAATTGGTCCGGTCGGTAGGCAGCCAACGCGAGCGCGGCGCTGCTACCCATGGACAACCGAACACACCGTTGCCGTTCGGATTGAAACCGAGCCCGTCACGCATCGCCCAGGGCAGGTTGTCAGTGAGGAAGATCTCCCACGGGTAAGGGCTCTGCTGGCCGTTGGTATTACTCGGGGCGTTCCAGTCCGAATAGAAACTCGACTGTCCGCCGACCGGCATCGCCACATTGATGTTCCACTGCGGCAGCACGCGGGAGATATCGGTGTCGATTTCCCAGCCGCTGAGATCATTGCGGGCACGCAAGCCATCGAGGGCATATACGACGCGTCTGGTGTTGCCATCGGCGGCACCGAAGATGCGAGTCTTGATCGGCCCATCCCGGAATCGACCCAGAAGTCGAATCCGGCCGGGTCGTAGACCGCCGAGGCGGGCGCACCGTGATCGGTCCCCGCGACCCCGTACCGGCACCACCAACGCAACCGCGATACCGGCCACCGAACGCCGCGGCCACCGAACGCGATCACGTGACCGCTGCGTGTTCTCGCGGTCGCGATGCTTTCCGGAGCGTTGTTCGGCAACTGTCTCGCATACCCAGCCTGACCGCATCGACTCGACCTTTCGCCCATGCGATCACTGTTGACCGCAAACGCGCTGCATGACGATCGACAATCGGCACCGCCGACGCCACATCCCCGGAAAGCCTGGACGAGGCTGCACTTCTATCGGTAAAAGCTCGAAACAGACCCTCCGGAAACGCACCGCGAGATCGGATCGTGACGAAATCGGAGATTCGCCGAAATAGCGAGCCGCCGGTGGCGATATCACACCACTCATAGCGAAATTCTTCCGCCAGACAGCAGCCAGCAAACGATATGGACATAGGCAGCAAACCGGGCGAACACACACAAACCGCCCGATACCACAATGGCACCGGGCGGTTTGTTTCTACTGTTCTAGCCGATATTGGCGGACAAATCCGGAATCATCCGGTTCGCCTCGTCGGTCCAGGTGTTCCAAGCGTGGATACCGAACTCGGGGAAGTCGTAGACCGCGTTGCCGCCGCCGAGCGTGGCCATCCGAACCTGGAAGGCACGGGTGTTCGCTAATGCAAGCGCCTCGAGACTCATGCCGTTGAGTGTGTTGAATGTAGGGGCGTCGCTGGCGTTCGGCCGTCCGCTGCCTGCGGCGATCCACAGCCGGGTGCCGTTGTTGACCAGATTGGGCGCGAAGACGAACGGGTCCATCCGCAGCCACTGCGGGCCCCACGGCGGTGCCATCGAATCCACGTTGTAGCCGCCCGCGTCCATCATGGCTACTCGAATCGCCTCACGCATGCCGGGCGCGGAGATGTTCAGGTAACCGGAGTACGCGCCGGCGAAGCTGAACTGGTCAGGGTGGTAGGCGGCCAGGGTGAGTGCCGCGCTGCCGCCCATGGACAGGCCGAACACACCGTTGCGGTTCGGGTTGAAACCCAATCGGTCGCGCAGGGCCCCGCGCAGGTCGTTGGTCAGAAACGTCTCCCACTGGTACCGGTAGCTCTTGCCGGGACCGCCGGTCAGCGCATTGAGCGCGCCCGACCCGGAGCTCGAGCCCGTTCCGGCGGGAATCCCGGCGAACTCACTCGGGGCGTTCCAGTCGGCGTAGAAGCTCGACATGCCACCAACGGGCATGACCACGTTGATGTTCCGGCTCGCCAGTGTTTCGGCGACGTTGGTTTCGATCTCCCAGCCGTTCAGGTTCTCCGGCGCCCGCATACCGTCGAGGGCATAGACCACGCGATTGGTGTTGCCGTCCGCCGCACGCAGGACTCGTGTCTTGATCGGCCCCATACCGGAGTCGACCCAGAAGTCGAACGCAGCCGGGTTGAACGCTGCGGATGCGGTCGCGGCACTGCCCGCGACCGAGACGCCAAGAGGTAACAGCAGCGACAGCGCGGCCCCCAATGCCCACTTGTGCACCCAGAATCCGGACGTTGCAGAGCTACCGGGCCTACGCTTCCAGCGCGAACTTCGCATTCGACTCGACCTTTCGTTCGGACAGCCAGTCAGCAAATATTAAGCAATCGCCACTGACCCCTCATCGGGCACCCCGGCAGGACCTCCATCGGAATCGGACGTTTCCACCTGTGTGCATGTTATTCGCGTATCAATCACCAACGAATGCCTCCATGTTGCTGGAAAGTGATCCGCACCACAAGATATGAAGCCTCGTCGCATCACATTCGTTGCCGACGACCACGACGGACGGGAAACAAAAAGAACCGCCCAGCGCGCGCTGCGCTGGACGGTCCGAAGTTGCCCGACTTTCGCCGTGGACGTGACTAACCGATGTTGGCGGACAGGTCCGGGATCATTCGGTAGACCTCGGATTCCCAGTTGCGCCAGTTGTGGATGCCGACGGACGGGAAGCTGTAGGTCGCGTTGTCCGCGCCGAGCGACATCATGCGGACCTGGAAGGCCCTGGTGTTGATGAGCGCCAGCGCCTCGAGCGGCACGCCCTGGACGACGTCGAGCGGCGATGTCGCGTCGGCCGGCCCTGGCAGGGCGCTACCGGCGGCGATCCACAGCTTGGTGTTGTTGGAGATCAGTCGCGGCGCGAAGACGAACGGGTCCATGCGCAGCCACTGCGGGCCCCACGGCGGTGCCATCGCATCGATGTTGTAACCGCCCGCGCTGATCATGGCGACGCGCAGTGCCTCACGCATACCGGGCGCGGAGATATTCAGATAGCCGGAATAGGAACCGGCATAGGAGAACTGGTCCGGATGATAGGCGGCCAGGGTGAGTGCCGCGCTACCGCCCATGGACAGGCCGAACACGCCGTTGCGGTTCGGGTTGAAGCCGAGCCGTTCATGCAGCGCCGAGCGCAAATTGTCGGTGAGGAAGGTTTCCCACTTGTAGGTGTTGTTCTTGCCGAGCGTTTCCGACCAGCCCGAGGAGCCGGTCATCGCGGAGCCGGAGGAAGAACCGTTGGCCGCGCCTGCCGAGCCGGTGCTCAGCCCGAGGAAGTTACCGGGCGCGTTCCAGTCGGCGTAGAAGCTGGACGGGCCACCCACCGGCATAACGACATTGATGTTCCACTTGGTGAGCTCGCGGGCGACCTCGGTCTCCGCCTCCCAGCCGCTGATATCACTGCGGGCCCGCATACCGTCGAGCGCGTACACCACGCGTCCGGTGTTGCCGTCCGCCGCGCGGAAGATCCGCGACTTGATCGGCCCCATCGATGAGTCGACCCAGAAATCGAATCCGTCCGGGTTGAACGCGGCCGACGCCGTGGCGGCAGGTCCTGCCACCGACGCCCCGAGCGGTAGCAAAATAGCCAACGACATCAGCACCGACCGCTTGAACCACGAACCGGATCCCCGGATTCTCAGTCGTCGGCCGTCTGCCTTTCGTCGGATCACGCTTCGCATCTGTTCGGCCCTTCCCTCATCAGGCCGAGTTTCGGCCATATCGAACGGTGACCGCCGGTGGCGCCCACATCGAGCGGACACCACCAACGGGCATACTCACGCACCTTATCGCGCCACCGATGCGATAGCGTTACCAAAAAGATACAAAAGCGGCGCACGCCACTTTGTCGACTTCGCTTGATCTATGTCAGCGCGGCGGCTGCGGGAAGGGATCGACCAGGTTGCAGCGCTCGATTTCGTACTTCGGCACCCGGTCGATGCGGTACTCGGAGAACGTCAACGCATGCAGCAGGTTGTGTTTGAAGCGGTCCCAGGTGAGCGGATCCCGGTAGGAGATCATCAGCGCCTCGGTCTGCGGGCAGGACATCGCGGTGCGGGCCTGGGTGACCCACTTCTCGTCCATATACCAGGGCAGCCACGGCTTCTGATCGACCATGCCGGTATCGACAACCACCCAGTCCGGATACAGGTTCTTGTCGTGGCCGATGCGTCCGTCGGTGAGGCGCTCGGTGTGCGCGGCCAGCGGATAGGCCAGGCCCATCTGGTCGATGACGCGCACGTTCAACGGGACGTTCATGCTCGTCATGCCGAGGTTCAGGAAGTAGACCGTGTGGCCGGCACCGCCCGCTGGGATCGGCTGCGGCGGCGGGGCGATGTACCAGAACATGAACGACGGCGAGTTCATCAGCAAGCCGCCGTCGGGGGTTTCGGCGATGTTGTTGACCATGGGACGGATACGCGCGTAGTCCAGGTAGTCCTCGGCCAGGATGGGATGGTCGTGACCGGTGTTGAGCACGTAGTAGACACGCTCGTCGACGATGCCCGACGCGCTGATCTTGGTGCCGGTCTTGATGGCGGTGGTGTTGGCTGCGAACAATGCCCAGACCACGGTGCCGAGCAACGCCAGCACAATCACCGCGAAGGACCAGTCCCCCACCGACATCGACCTGAACCCACCGGCAGGCAGCCGGATCGGCACGACCGCGACCGGCAACAGCAGGCTGAACAGCTGCGGCAGCAGCATACGGCCGTGCATGAAGTCGCCGCCGACGCGCAGTGCGTACACAGTGAGGATGAGCCCGCTGCCCACCATGAGCGCGACGACCGCGCTCGGTGAACGCAACCACTCGCGCACCCGGCGCACCGACCAACCGCGCGCCTCGGCCTCGTCATCGGATGGAGCCGGCCGGGCTGGTGTCGCGGCACGGGCCGCGACAACACCTGCGGCCAACAGCACCAGCAGCGGCACCCACAGGTAGTACGGACCGACCAGGTCCCACAGGTACTTGAAGCCCTGTCCCCACTTGGCGCCGCCCGCGTCCTTGGCGACGGCGGTATTCGGGTAGGGCAGGCCGTAGTAACCCATCCGCCAGATCTGATACCCGAGCGGCACCAGCCCGGCGGCCGCAACGATCAACGCGCGCAACGCAATCGGGCGCAGTCGGGTCCGAGGCATCGGCGCGCAGAAAATCATCGCCAACGCCAGCGCGCCGACCAGGGCCATCTCGGGACGGATCAGTGGAGCGAGTCCGGCGAGGAACACCAAACCGAACAGGCCCGGCAGGCGCACCCGCTCGGCCTGGCTCCACCGCATCATCAGCCACCACACCAGGCCGAGCCAGCAGATGACCAGACCGCTCTCCAGCCCAGAGGAGGCGTAGTCGCGGGCCGGCGGAGTCGCGATGTAGACGAGCACACCGGCGGGCAGCAGCAGCACCGATTTGGCGCCACCCCACAGCCGGGCCGAACCGAGCATGGCGAACACCACCGCGGCCATCGACGCGGTCAGTGCGACACCGAGCACCACGTACTCGAGCCGGGCTTGGGTAAGCCAGCTGAAGAACCAGACCAGGTAGGTCCAGGCGGTGCTGGTATTGGTTTCGACGCGCTCGCCCTCGTTGAAGACCGGCCCGTTGCCTGCCAACAGGTTTCGCACCGTGCGCAACACGATCAGGCCATCGTCGGCGATCCAGCGCCGATTCCAGGCGCCGGTGGCGAAGAGAACAATGGTGAGCGCTATCCCACCAACGAAGATGGCTCGGGATAGTTTCGCGTACCGCAACGCCGAGCGAGCCGGGCCCTCGGCCAGCTCCCGCTCTGCGTATTCTGTTCGCTCCACTTCCTCTACCAGTATCTCGTCAGGTGAGATAGACAGCGACACCTACCGCTCCGATCCAGGCGATTGCGAGGAACTGGAGGATGCGGTCCCCCAGCGCGATCTCTTCGGGTTCACCGGCCTGGCCACCATCGACGTCGACCGCGTAACGCAGGATTGCGATGGTAAACGGGATCATGGAGATCGCGTACCAGTTCGTGTGTTTCAGGCTGTCTTGCTGGAAGGCCCACAGTCCGTAGAACACCACGACCGCCGTCGCCGCCAGCGTCCAGATGAAGCGCAGGTAGGTCGGGGTGTAGTACTCGAGCGATTTGCGGATCTTGGCGCCGGTGCCGAGCGCGATCTGCAATTCCGCGTAACGCTTGCCCGCGGCCATGAACAGCGAACCGAACGCCATAATCAGCAGGAACCATTGCGACGGATCAATATTCGCCGCAGCGCCACCGGCGACCGCACGCAGCAGGAAGCCCGATGACACGATGCAGATGTCCAACACGGCCTGGTGCTTGAGTCCGAAGCAGTAGGCGAGCTGGATGCCGATGTACACGGCCATCACAACGGCCAACTGCCATGCCGCGAGGAACGATCCGAGCAACGAGGCCAGCAGCAGCACAGCCGAAAGCAGGTAGGCCATATTGACCGGCACCACGCCCGCGGCGATCGGCCGGAACCGCTTGGTCGGATGCGCCCGGTCGGCCTCGACGTCGAGTGCGTCGTTGACCAGGTAGATGCCGGATGCGGCCAGGCAGAACACGACGAACGCGATCCCGACATGCCACAGCACGTCCCAATGGTTGACCGTGCCCGCCGCCAGCGGGGCCGCCAGCACCAGGACATTCTTGACCCACTGACGCGGTCGGACAGCCTTGACGAGCCCCCCGGCCAACGTCTTTGGCGGGCCCTTGACGACGGCCTCGTCCAGGTCGGCGCCGGTCGGCTCTTCACTCATGTCAACCAAGGCTCTTTCTTGTGCGGTCACAGTATCCGATTTGCGATGCTCCCGGTGCCCTACGTGGTTACGCAAGCTACCGCCTCCCGGCCCGTCGCTCGCACCGCGGTATCCGATTTGCGATGCTCCCGGTGCCCTACGTGGTTACGCAAGCTACCGCCTCCCGGCCCGTCGCTCGCACCGCGGTATCCGATTTACGATGCTCCCGGTGCCCTACGTGGTTACGCAAGCTACCGCCTCCCGGCCCGTCGCTCGCACCGCGGTATCCGATTTACGATGCACCCGGTGCCCTACGTGGTTACGCAAGCTACCGCCTCCCGGCCCGTCGCTCGCACCGGCTGCCGATTCTCTTTTCGGCGGCAAGCAGGGCCGCGGCGGACGCGGCGCCGAGCGCGGATCCGGCGAGCACGTCGGAGGGATAGTGCACCCCGAGCACAACTCGGGACAGCAACATCGGTGGAACGAGCACCGCGGGCAAGGGCAGCCCGGTCAGTTTCCCGAGCAACACCGCCGCCGCCGTGGTGGAGGTGGCGTGTGAGGACGGGAAACTCAATTTGCTCGGCGTCGACACATTGACCTGCACCGAAGGATCGTTCGGGCGGGGGCGCCGGACGATTCGCTTGATCACGATCGAGGCGGCGTGCGCACCGACGGCACCGACGGCGACCCCGGCCCACTGACGGCGCCGGGGCTTGTCGGCGACCCAGCCCACGGCGGCGATACCGACCCAGCCGAGCGCGTGCTCGCCGAAATGCGACATGCCGCGCGCGGCCGTGATGACCGACGGATTCTTGCCGATCCTCGACTGCACGGCGTTGAGGATGGCGACCTCGGGCGGGGCGGAGGTACCGGCATCGGGCGCGCTGTGGGCCGACGATCCGTTCGTATTCCGCGCCGCCGCGTTCAGCACCGCATGGTCGGTCGCGTTTGCCTCGAGGCTCACTGCCGCTCGCCTTTCGTTTCGCTGATACCGAAGGCTTTCTCCCAGGCCGCGGTGCTGGTCAGCTCCGCATGCGCGGCACGGTAGCGCTCCTGCATCTCGGGGAAGCGGGCGGCCAACTCCTTGCGCAGCCGCAGCGCCTCCTTGAACAACTCGGCCGCTTTGCGCGGGTCACGCTTGCGGTAGACGACGCCGCGGCCGTCGGCGGTGGTGACGGTGACACCGTCGACCTGCGAGAGCAGGAACCAGCGCGCGTCCAGCGTCGGCACGTTCAGCTGCGGGGTGTCGTGATGGGTGGTGTCGGCCTTGCGGAAGTTGCGCACCACGCCCTTGGCGAGCCTGGCTACCTTGGCGATCGGGTTGGCCGGTTCACCGACCGCGCCAACACCATGGCGGCTGGCCAGCGGCAGTTCGGTGGAGGATGCCACGACGACGGCGTCCGGGTAATCCTTGCGCATGCCGTGCACCTTCCCCAGCGCGCTCGGCAGCAGGTCGAATAGCTGTTGCGGCCCGGCCAGGAAGTCGCGGATCGCCTCGTTCTGGATGGCGACCGTCGAATACTCCAGGCACAGCAGGTGTTTCAGCGTCGCCTTCACGGTGTTGACGATCATGCCGCGACCGTCGCCCGGCATGTGCAGCGAGGCGATCACCAACCGATTGCGCAGGTGGAAGTACGCCTGCCAGTCGATGGCGTCGTCCTTATCGCTCCACGCCATATGCCAGACGGCCGCACCCGGCAGGGTGACCGTCGGGTACCCGTGGGTGCGGGCGCGAAGGCCGTATTCGACGTCGTCCCACTTCAGGAACAGCGGCAGCGGCTGGCCGATCTCCTCGGCGACCTGGCGCGGGATCACACAGGTCCACCAGCCGTTGAAATCGACGTCGATGCGCCGGTGCAGCAGCTTGGAGTTGTCGCGGTCGGAGAGCGAGTACTTCGAGAAGTCGTGGTCGTACTCGACATTCGGCGCGGAGGTCCACATGAAGATGCCACGGTCGACGACCTCACCCATGCTGTGCAGGTGCGAGCGTTCCTGCAGGTTCAGCATCTGGCCGCCGACCAGCATCGGAGATTTGGCGAAACGGGCGAAGGCCAGCGCGCGCAGGATTGAGTCGGGCTCGATTTCGATGTCGTCGTCCATGTAGACGATGTATTGGGCGGCAGTGGTTTTCAGTGCCTCGTACATCACCCGGCTATAGCCGCCGGAACCGCCCAGATTGGGCTGGTTGTGAATGGCCAGCCGATCGCCCAGCACCGCGGCGGCCTCGGCGAAGCCCGGCTCGTCGACCACCTTGCGGTTGCCCTGATCCGGGATGATGACGGCCGCGATCTGCTCCAACACCAGCGGGTCGGAGCCGAGGGCGCCAAGGGTTTTCACCGCGTCGGTGGGCCGGTTGAAGGTGGGCATGCCGATTGCGAGGCTGCCGTCGCCGGGTGCCTCGATCGGGGCGTACCAACCGCCCGCCAGCAGCGTGACCTCGGTATCGGTGGTGATGTCGAACCAGATCCAGCCGCCGTCCTCGAACGGGCCGAGATCGGTCTCGAACTCGACCGACACCGATTCAGCGCCGGTATTGGATGTGCGGCGCTTTCGGGGCCCGGCGTGGCCACGCTCCGCTACCGACTCCGGGCCGGTTGCTTGTGCCATAGCGACGGCGAATTCCTTGCCCTGCACATGGATTCGGGAACCGTCCGCCTTCGAGCGGTACACATCGACGCGACCGTGCCCGGCCAGTTCCAGCCGCAGCACCACCGATCCGAGGATGCTCCAACGGCGCCAGTAACTCGCGGGCAGCGCGTTGAAGTAGGTGCAGAACGACACCTCGGACTCCGCGCCCACCGACAGCGAGGTGCGGGTGGTCGCGTGTGCGCGCCGAGCGTTGGTCGGTGATTCCTCGACGTAGAGGGTGCGCACGTCGAGCGGTTCACCCGGCCGAGGCAGGATGACGCGCTGTAGCAGTGATTTCGCGCGGGTCTCGGTGGTCATCTCTTCCAGAATCGATTGAGAAGTCATTCGTTGCTTTCCGCACTTTCCGCCAGCGGCGCGCCCGACTCCAGGTGCGGTCGCAGCACATTGTCGAACATGCTGAGTGCGCTGCCGATGGCCATGTGCATGTCAAGGTACTGGTAGGTGCCGAGGCGACCGCCGAAGAGCACCTTCTCCGCCACCGTTTCTTTCTTGGCGAGCTCGCGGTAGGCGGTGAGCTTGGCGCGATCCTCCGGGGTGTTGATCGGGTAGTACGGCTCGTCACCGGTCTGCGCGAAACGGGAGTACTCGCGCATGATGACGGTTTTGTCTTTCGGGTAGCTGTCGCGCTCCGGGTGGAAGTGGCGCGGCTCGATGATGCGGGTGTAGGGCACGTCAGCATCGTTGTAGTTCATCACCGAGGTGCCCTGATAGTCGCCGGTCGGCAGCACTTCGGTCTCGAAATCGATGGTGCGCCAGCCGAGTTCGCCCTCGCTGTAGTCGAAGTAGCGATCCACCGGCCCGGTGTAGACGACCGGCGCGTCCGGGTTTTCCGCGCGGATCTGCTCACGGACGTCGAACCAGTCGGAGTTCAGCCGGACCTCGATCAACTCGGAGGCGGCCATGTTTTCCAGCCACTTCGTGTATCCCTGCGCGGGCAGGCCCTCGAAAGTGTCGTTGAAGTAGCGGTTATCGAAGGTGTAGCGCACCGGCAGCCGAGTGATGTTGCCCGCGGGCAGTTCCTTCGGGTCGGTCTGCCACTGCTTGGCGGTGTAGGCGCGGAAGAATGCCTCGTAGAGCGGACGGCCGATCAGCGAGATCGCCTTCTCCTCGAGGTTCTGCGCGTCCTTGGTCTCGAACTCGGCGGCCTGCTCGGCGATCAGCGCGCGTGCCTCGTCGGGGGTGAAGTAGCGGCCGAAGAACTGGGAGATCAGGCCGAGGCCCATCGGGAACTGGTAGGCCTGTCCATTGTGCTTCGCGAAGACTCGATGCTGATAGCCGGTGAACTCGGTGAACTGAGTGACGTAATCCCATACCCGCTTGTTCGAAGTATGGAACAGGTGTGCCCCGTATTTATGCACTTCGATACCGGTTTCGGGCTCCGGCTCCGAATAGGCGTTGCCACCGAGGTGGTAGCGACGATCGATCACCAGCACCTTTTTGCCAAGCAGATTGGCGGCGCGTTCGGCAATGGTCAGCCCGAAGAATCCGGAGCCGACGATGATCAGATCGAACTGTGCGGCGGAGTTGACAGAGTTACCCGAGGACGATGCGGCGGTCACGGGAGCCCAGCGTATCGGAAGTCTCCGTGATGTCTTGGCGGAGTCACGACCTCCGCACGGCAGGCCATTGCGAGCTGGCAATTTCGCATCTGAGCCATCGGGATTTCGCCGTGGGTTTCCCGAAAGGCACCCACGGCGGTCATGTGGGCGCGATCAAATTTTATTACACATCCGAACTGATCATTCGTCCAGTTCATCGCAGCAGTTGGTCCGGCGCTGGACCACACGGTTCCGCTGTCGGAGGTCCTCGTCGAAAACGCCCTCGACCTCGCCACCCTGAGCCTCGACGTCACCGGCCTGCTCCGACGACCTATGGCGCGCCGATCCGGAAGGGAGCCATGCAGTCGATGTGCGCGGTGTAGACCGCGTCAGTCCGGGAAGCCGATCTCTACCTCGCCCGCGTCGCGCTCGGTGTGCATGCGCCAATAGTGTTCGTCCAGTTCGTCATTGGCCATTCGGGCGATTTCGAGGCCGTCGGGGACGCACTCGGGGTGTGCGTCGATCACGCGCTCGGCCTCGCTGTAGCCGATCAGGACACCGATATATAGCCATACCCCGGCTGCCCATGCGTCTGTCCACGATTGCCGCAGCCATGTACCACGCGGCGCTCAGTAGGTGAGGCGGGAGCGGGGCTGGGTGGTTGTCCAGATTCGGGTTGGGCGGGATGCGGTGGTGATGAAGGTGAGGAGGGGGGCTACTAGGGCGATGAGGCCGGCGATCCAGCTGTGGTGGATCAAGGCGGTGAGGATGCCGACCAGGCCGAGGGGCGATTTGCCCGCGTCGGTCTTGGTTGTCGCCTCGGTGAACCAGTGGATGCCGTAACCGGAGTCGTAGCCGGTCAGCGAACCGATAAGGCCGAGAACACCGATGACGAGCATCGAACCGGAAGCGACGATCACCAGGTAGCGGCCGGTTTCGTCGCGGCGTAGCAGCAGGATGGCGCCGTAGCTCAACGCGAATGCCAGCAGTAGCGCACCCAGCGTCGCGAAGATGGTCAGCGACTTGTCGTATCGACTCGAGTCTTGACGAAACGCGTTCAAGAGCACGCCCGCGCCGATCAGATTTCCCGCACCGAGGATCAGACCGAGAACTCCCGCCGTCGTCGCCATCAGCCCGTCCGGTTCCGTCGACGGGGCTCCCGAATTCACGTTGACGTCCACAATGTTCGACCGTAGCCGCCGCACCGGCCCGCTGAGATGCCGACCGCGCAGAACCCGGCTACCGGAGCCGGGCTTCGGCGTAGACCTTCATCGCGTCGCGCACGAATTCGGTTGTCCCCTCGCCATGTACGTCATAGTTGGCGGCGAAGCGCGGATCGGCGACATACATCTCGCCGAGGCCGATAAACGCCTCCGCCACCACTGGGCGGCCCTGCCAGCCCACGCCGATGTACGCATAGTGGCGCTCGACAACGGCCTGGACCTCGTCATTGTTGGGCGCAAGTCCGGCAGCGCGCGCCCGCCCGTAGTCGGCGGCGATGTCGAGGTGGGTCTGGAAATGCGCCTTCTTGTCGGCGTCGCTCATCGAACGCCACCAGCGGTCGCCGCTCTCGTAGGCGTCCTTACCCCAGCGTTCGATCACCTCATCCTTGTACCGAGTGTGGTCGAATCCGTCGAAAACTTCCGCAGCCATGAGTTGTTCACCTCTTTCGGTCTTCTGCAACGTGATGGTCACCGATTCGATTTGGCGCTGGAGCCGATCCTGTTGCTGCCGGAGCAGTTCCAGGTGGGTGTGCAGTGCGGTGGCCGAATCCTGTTCTCCAGCAAGAACTTCGGCGATGACGGCGAGGCCGAGGCCGAGTTCTCGCAGTAGCAGGATGACCTGTTCTCCCTTCTTTCTCGTCGGTGAATCCAGTCTGCAAGTTGACGCTAGGTCAAGGTCAAGGCATGTCAAGGTCAAGGCGTTTCTCGGGGATATCTAGCGAGCGCCCGCGCGGCCGCACGATCCGACCCGACACACCAGAACGGCGCCGATTTCTAAGAAACCGACGCCGCTCAGGCAATTCACGGGCAATGCCCGCACACCGATCAAGGCTGCTGTTCGTTTCCCGCACCGGAGGTGATGATCGGTCCCGGCGTCGGCCGTGGCACCGGAGTCGACGCGGTATTCGGCGTGACGGCGCCTGGGGCCACGACGCTCGGGACTTGCCCGGTCGATGGGCCCGTCGACGGACCGGTGCTGCCCGACGTTGATGCGTCGGCCCCCTCCGGTACCAGCTCCATCAATCGGGTGAAGTCGACGACCTGCGCGCCGAGCGTGGGCGTCGCGACGATGACGCCATTGCTGAACAGTCGGTAGATACCTGCGTGTTCCGGCAATTCCATCTCCGGTCCTATCGGTTGCCCAACCGAACTGTTCACGCCACCGAGCCGCCGATACTCGACATCGATCGGCGATTCACCCACGGAGGTCCGGGTGCGTGGGTCCGTGGGCACACCCGCGCCCGACTGTTCGCCCGTACCGGATCGACTTGGGACCGAATCCGATTCGCCAAGCGCCGGTTCCAGCTCATCCGGCGCGGGACCGACATCGAAGGTGGTGATGTCGGCGGGCTGGCCGCCGTCGGGTGCCGACGAGTACTCCGAACGCAGAATTCGCCCGTCGCGCAGCAGCACGGTGCCCGCGGTATTCGCGACAGCGGCGGCGGCGCGCGGATCTTCCTTGTCTGTACCGGGATAGACCTGACAGTCGGTGGTGTCACAGGTATCCGCGTACGGGTAGCGCTGCTCGGCGAGCGCATAGGACCTCGCCGCGATCGCCTGTGCGCGAAGAGCTTCCGCCGCACCCTTGTCCGCCCAGTTGGCCTGCACCTCGGCCGGGACGACACCCAGCAGATAATCCTCGACTTCGACCCGGTTGACCGTGCGCGCCGCGCCGTCCTCGGTCGCGACACCGAGCGCGCCGCGATAGGCCGAGCCGCCGCATAGGCGCAGGTGTTCGGCGGCGGGCCTATTCGATCCGGGGTCGACGGGATACACCCACGGATCGTCGGTCGAGGACTGCCACACCACCTCGCCATCACAGCCGATCGTGACCACCACATTCGCGCGACCGTCTGGCAGCGCGGTGAGATGGGCGGCTTGTCCCGCGGCGAGCGCCCGGCCCGCGACCCACCCGCCCGCATCGGCGAAGGTGTCGAGGGTCGAGTCGTCCTGCTGAGTGAGGCGCACCGCGACCGTGGTCGGCAGGATCTGCCCCAGTGTCGCGCCAGGGTAGTAGTGGTCGAGAATTCGCTCTGCGGTCCAGCCGTCCTGCGCGCTGTCGAACGCGCCGACCTGACTCATGCCGCGCCCGTGCCCCGGCCCCGCGGTCGACCGATACTGCGGGTGCCCCGACCAACTCCAGCATGCGATGACCGTGCCAGCCAGTAGGACGGTCCCCCCGGTGACCAGCACCGCAGGCGCGGACCGCGCTATCGGACCACGGTGCCTGCCGCGCAGGCGCGGTATTTGCCCAGCTCGTTTATTCCGGTACTGGTTTCGTCGCATCCGTTCACTCCCATGGTTTTCCGGGACCGGATCGGTTCGATACCCGTCGGCATGTCGTTGCGTCCGGTCGCAATCCGAGAGCTACATTCGAGCAATTACATAATCCTCAACAAGAGGTTTAGATATGTGACAGTTGTGAACTAGTGTGATCGTTGATGCATCAGGAAGCAACCCTGACTTTCCGCACATGATCGCCAGTTCGACCTGATTGGAGATGCTCGTGCCGTACCGCAAACCGAAACGTTCCTACGTACTCCCGGTTGTCACAACGCTCGCGGTAGCGGCTCCGCTCGCCACATTCACGCTGAGCGATTCGACCGACTATCGCTCCGCCAACGACAGTGGGCTCGCCGCGGTGCCCGCACAGCTCGCCGAAATGGCGCTCGCCAGCGCTCCCGACATCACGCTCCCGCTCAAAGAACTCACCGGACTCGACCTGCCCGATCTGCATCTTTCCGATTTGCGAATGCTGCCGCTGCCATCATCGCTGCCTATTCCCGATGGCCTGCCGGTGCCGCCCGGTGTGCAATTACCCAAGGAAATTCCGCTTCCCAACCTCAATGGATCGAGCCGGAACACACCCGGTCAAACCACGTTGAGCCCAACTACACCCAGCCAATCCACACCCAGCCAATCCGCACCGACGCAGTCCATTCCTGGTCGGGCGCCGAGCGTGAGCTTCATCGCCGATCCGAGCCGACTCGAACCGGGAACCACTCCGGATACCCCCGCGCTCTCCCCCGGCGCGTTGCCGACCGACCTGGTCAACCAGGTAGGCGCCGAGGTCAAGGAACTCAGCCGCGACACACCGTTCAGCGTCGTCGCGCTCACCGCCAACGATCTGGCGAACACCAATGCGATGATCCGAGCCCAGCAGCCCGATGGCAGCTGGGGAACCTGGTACAACACCGAAGCCGTCGACACCCGCCGCGACGATCGACCCGCGACCCCGCGCACCACCGGCACCGAACCGATCTACGTCGGCAATACGAAATCGGTGCAGATCCTGGTAACTCGCAAGCCGGCGGGGCCCACGATCCCGGATCCCGCCGCCTCGCCCATAAAGCCCATCCCCGCCGCCGCGCATACCGATGATCCGGCCCAGTCGGAGGCTTCTCCATTGACCGCCGTGCTCATCGATCCGGGCCGCGGCGCCATCGATGACGCACTCTCCGATGTCGCAGCGGCACTGCCCGGCGGCGGCCCGAACGTGATCACCCGCGCCCAATGGGGCGCCGACGAGTCGATCCGCTGCGAGGAACCCACCTACGACGACGGCGTCGGGGGCGTCACGGTGCACCACACGGCGGGACGCAACGACTACAGCAAGTCCGAGTCGGCGGGCATCGTCCGCGCGATCTACACCTATCACGCAAAGACCTTGGGCTGGTGCGACATCGGCTACAACGCACTGGTCGACAAGTACGGGCAGATCTTCGAGGGCCGCTTCGGCGGACTGGATCGTCCGGTGCAGGGTGCGCACGCGGGTGGGTTCAACGAGAACACCTCCGGCGTCGCGCTGATGGGCGACCACGAGTCCGAGGCACCGACCGAAGAGGCAATCAACGCGGTCGGCAAGTTCGTTGGCTGGCGGTCCAAGGTCGCGGGCCTCGATCCCAAGGGGTACACCACGATGTTCTCCGAGGGCACCGAGTTCACCCCGTACGCCGAGGGCGAAAGTGTCCGGCTGCCGGTGGTATTCGCCCACCGCGATGTCGGAAGCACCAGCTGCCCCGGCGACGCCGCCTACGAATTGATGGATCGAATTCGCGATATCGCAGCGAACACGGCTGGACATTCCGGCACCGCGCAAACCGGAACGCAGCCGAATGATCAGCAGCAGCAGTCCGGGCGCGGCCAGTCCGACCTCGCCGCACTGGCCGCGCTGACAACCAAACTGCTCGACATGGTGGACCGAAGCATTGTCGCCAAGCACTGGTCGGAGAGCGGTGGCCCGAGTGGGCCGCTCGGCACCGCTCAGTCGGATCTACTGCCCGCCGCCCAGGGCCAGCAGTACGCCAAATTCACCAATGGGTATGTGTATTCCGGGCCGGACGGCCAGGCGCACGAAGTGATCGGCGCGATCCTCGACCGATTCCTGCAACTCGGCGCGGACGCGGGTGTTCTCGGGCTGCCGCTGAGCAATTCCTACCTGGTGCCCGACGGCCTGCGTTCGGATTTCCAGTACGGCTCACTGATTCTCAACCAGGTGACCGGCATCGTCACCACCGTATGGAAGACCTACAACGACACCTACCAGCAGGAGATGCGACGCAGCCCGAAGGGTCAGGTCGCCGCACCGGGTCCGGCACCGGCTCCCGCACCCGGGGTACAGGCGCCCGGAGTGGGCCCAGCCCCGGTGCCCGCACCCGAAGCACTTGTCCCCGGCCCGGGAACGGTGCCCGGTGACGGCGGCGCTCCCGCCCCTGAGGCTGCTCCCGCCCCCGAGGCTGCTCCCGGGCCCGATGCCGCTCCCGCACCGGACGCTGCGTTGGTGCCCGAAGCTGTAGCTCCCGAAGCCGTTCCGGAACCGGTACCGGCCGACGAACCAGCCGCCTGAATCACCCGCGGTATAAACCTTTGCGCCCCTGTCGACTCGACGTCGACAGGGGCGTTCTCGGTTCCGATTCGTTCGAACCGCACGGCTGCTGACTCCCTTTAGAAGCCACCACCTCGAGACAGTTCGAGCACTTCGTTCCAGACATTCGAACAGTATGTCCCCACGGCGACCATTGCCCTGCTACTCGAGGTGGCTCAATGCTTTTCGAGGTATTGGATCTGTGCGGGGTGGACTCGGCACCAAGCTCAAATCCACCAGCGTTCGAGCACCCGCGCCACGCCGTCCTCGGAGTTCGCCGTGGTTACCTCGTCGGCGGCGGCGATCGCGTCCGCGTGGGCGTTCGCCATGGCGACGCCGTGTCCGACCATGCTCAGCATGGGGACATCATTGGGCATATCACCGAACGCGATGATGGTCGAGCGTTCCACGCCGAGCCGCTGCGCCACCGTGGCCAGGCCGGAGGCCTTGGTTACGCCGGGCGCGGATAACTCGATGAGGCCGTGGTCGGTCGAATATGTGATGTCGGCGCGGTCTCCGATCAGCGGTGCGAGCACCGCACGCATTTCCGCGCTCGGGGTGCCGCGTAATCGGACCAGCATCTTGATCGCGGGCGCATCGATCACCTCGCTGCGCGAGACCGCCGTATCGTCCGGATTCAGCCAGGCGTGCTCGTATTCGGGAGAGCTGACGAATTGCGGCGTCGCGGCGTCGTGTGCGCGGGCGCCGACCCGCTCCGCGGCGAGGCCGCAACCGGGTAGCGCGCGTTCGGCCAGTTCGGCGATCCAGCTCAGGGTGTCCACGTCCAATGTCTGGCTGGCGAGTACTCGGTCGGCCGCGCTGTCGTAGAGCACCGCGCCATTGCCGCAGACACACAGCGGCGCGTAACCGAGCCCATCGATCAGTGGATCGATCCAGCGCGGCGGCCGTCCGGTCGCCAGGACGAAGGGCACCCCATCGGCAATCAGGGCGTCGACCGCGGCCTTGGTCCGCGCGGTGACCCGCTCTTCGTGATCGATGAGGGTGCCGTCCACATCAGTGGCGACCATCTTCGGTTTAGGCAAGTGCAGGCGAGTCACCCACTCATCCTGCCCGAAAACGGTCTCGAGACGATCGCGATGCGCTGCTAGGAGGATGGTCGACGCCACGTGGCATCGTCGGGCGACACCTGCGGATCGGATTTCGGATACGCCGACGGCTGGGCGGGATATGCCGACGGCTGGGACGGATATGGCGACGGCGCCGCCTGCGGGTAGCCGGATGGCGCCGCCGATGGATACGCCTGCTGACCCGGCTGCGGATACCCCGACGGACCCTGCGATGGGTAACCGGGCGGCCCTACCTGCGGATACCCACCCGGTACCGGAGGCGGTGGCGGGTACCCCGCCTGCCCGCCCTGCGGATAACCGGCAGTCTGGTGGTAGGCGAGCCACTTGGCCGTCGCGGGCACAAGCGCGAGGACCACGGTCGCTATCGGGAAGAGCAAGCCGATCACGCCGCCGATGCCACTGCCGATCAGCCCGGCACCGCTGAACGCGCCGAGACTCAGCGTGATCACAAACCCCGCGAGCCCCGCCAGGACCACAATCGCGCAGCCGGCGGCGATGAGGATGCGACCAAGGGGCTTCTTGCCGAACAACGTGACCGCGCCCGCCCCGAGCAGGATCGCCGCAATAATCGCGAATACGCCGTTCGCCACGGCGTAGGACGGATACCAGCCGTACCCGAACAGCCCGGTCGAATCGGATCCGATCAGGTCAGGACCCATTGCGGTAGCGACGAAGATGCTGCTGCCACCGCCGAAGAGCTGCCCGACACTGCCGATTGCCGCGAGCACACCGGCAATGATGGCGGTCACCCCACTCGGCGGCGCCGTTGTGAGATATGGGTCGTAGCCACCTGGATACTGCGGGTAGTTCATGTCGCCCCCTCCGCGTCGGCAAAGTCCTGTCGCACCGATACCGACAGAATAGAGGACATGCCGCAGCCCCCGCGTGGCACGCACGCAAGCACTGACGTCCTTATGATCGGGGGCTAAGAACCGACGCTGGCCCTGTCCAGCCGTAAGACCAGAGGACTGATGACCGGCTTTTTGCTACGACGCGCGCTGAATTATGTCGTGCTGTTGCTGCTGGCCTCGTTCTTGACGTTCAGCCTGGCGTCGCTGACGTTCCGGCCGTTGGACAGTCTCGAACAGCGCAATCCACGACCACCGCAGGCCGTGATCGACGCCAAGGCCGAGCAACTGCATCTCAACGATCCGATCCCGCAGCGCTATGTGACCTGGCTGAAAGGTATCCCGCACGGCGATTTCGGCACCACGCTCTCCGGGCAGCCGGTCAGCGAGGAGTTGCCACGTCGGGTCGCGGTGAGTTTGCGACTGTTGATCGTTGGTTCACTGGTGGGCACGGTACTCGGCGTGTTGATCGGCGCGGCCGGGGCGATCAGACAGTACAAATTCAGCGATTACTTCACCACGGTCATCTCGCTGCTGATCCTGAGCACGCCGGTGTTCTTACTCGCCACGTTGCTGAAATATGGTGCGCTGGAGATTAATTCGCTGACCGGCTCGCAAATATTCCTCTACACCGGAGAGACTTCGGCCAATGCGGTCGAGGGCTTCTGGCCGCAGTTGCTGGACCGTGTCCAGCATTTGGTACTGCCGACTGCCGGCCTGGCGCTCGGCGCTATGGCCGGCTACAGCCGCTACCAGCGCAACGCGATGCTCGATGTGTTGCAGAGCGACTTCATCCGCACCGCCCGCGCCAAGGGCCTCACCCGCAACAGGGCGCTATACAAGCACGGCCTACGTACCGCGCTGATCCCGATGGCAACGCTGTTCGCCTACAGTCTCGGCGGGCTCATCACGGGTGCGACGTTCACCGAGAAGATCTTCGGCTGGCACGGCGTCGGTGAGTGGCTGGTCGATTCCATCAACGCCCAGGATCTCTACGTGGTGGTGACGGTGACAGCCTTCGCCGGGCTCGTGGTGCTGGTGTCGGGCCTGCTGTCGGACATTGTTTACGCGATTCTCGACCCCAGGGTGCGTGTGGGATGACAGAAGCCGAGATCATCGTTCAGGGTGCGCCGGAGGTCTCGGCCTCGGGACGACGCAGACTCGTCTGGCGACGCTTCCTGCGCAATAAGCCCGCCATCGCGGGCGCGGTGGTGCTGATCGTGTTGTTCATCGGTAGTTTCGCGCTGCCACCGTTTCTGGCCTATGACTATCAACAGCTGGATTACACCGCGCTGCTGAAGCCTCCGAGTCCCGAACATCCCTTCGGCACCACGCAGATCGGCCAGGATGTCCTCGCGCAGACCCTGCGCGGTCTACAGAAGTCATTGGTCATCGGCTTATGCGTCGCGCTGTTCTCCACCGCCATCGCCGCGACGGCGGGATCGATGGCGGGGCTACTGGGTGGCTGGACCGATCGGGCCATCATGTGGGTGGTCGATCTGCTGCTCGTGGTGCCGAGCTTCATCATCATCGCGCTGTTCGCGCCGCGCACGAAGGGCAGCGGATCGATCGCGTTGCTCATCGTGCTGCTCGCCGTGTTCGGCTGGATGATCAGCGCGCGCATCGTGCGCGGGCTGACGCTGAGCCTGCGTGATCGCGAATTCGTCAAGGCCGCAAGATATATGGGCGCGCCGACGCGGACGGTGATCGTCAGCCACATCATTCCCAATATCGCGTCGATCCTGATCATCGACACCACATTGAGCGTCGGCGCGGCGATCATGGCCGAAACCGGTTTGAGCTTCCTCGGTTTCGGCGTGCAGCCGCCGGATGTGTCGCTCGGCTCACTGATCGCGGCGGGCACCAAGTCGGCGCTCACCTATCCGTGGTTGTTCCTGTTCGCCGGTGGCCTGCTGATCATCACGGTGCTCAGCGCGAACCTGATCGGTGACGGCCTGCGCGACGCGTTCGATCCGGGTGCCAAGCGGGCGCGGTCACGCAAGAAGGACTCGCGCAAGAAGGACTCGCGGAAGAAGGGTCAGGCATGACAGGCGCGAGCACCCCCGAAAAGAGTTCGACCGCACCGCTATTGGAGGTCACCGACCTGCGGGTCTCCTTCCCCAGCGAGGAGGGCCGCATCGACGCGGTGCGCGGGGTGAACTACACCGTGTCCGACGGCGAGGTGCTCGCCATTGTCGGCGAATCCGGTTCGGGTAAATCGGTGTCCTCGCTCGCGGTGATCGGGCTACTGCCCGAACAGGCCCGCGTGAACGGTTCCATCCGGTTGCGCGGACGCGAGCTACTCGGGCTCGGGGACCGCCAATTGTCCAAGCTGCGTGGCAGTTCCATCAGCATGGTGTTCCAGGACCCGCTCTCGGCGTTGACACCGGTGTACCGGGTCGGCGATCAGATCGCGGAGGCACTGCTCGCGCACGGATCCACGAGCAAGAAGGAAGCCGCAGCCAAGGCGGTTGACCTGCTCGGGCTGGTCGGCATCAGCGAGCCGGAAGTGCGCGCCAAAATGTTTCCGCACGAATTCTCCGGCGGTATGCGCCAGCGCGTGGTCATCGCGATGGCCATTGCCAACGATCCGGCACTGATCATCTGCGACGAACCGACCACCGCACTCGATGTGACGGTGCAGAAACAGATTCTCGGCCTATTGCGCAAGGCCCGCGATATCACCGGCGCCGGTGTCATCATGATCACCCACGACATGGGTATCGCCGCCACGCTCGCCGATCGGGTCGCGGTGATGTATGCCGGAAAGATTGTCGAAACTGCCAACACCACAGAGCTTTTCAATACACCGAGGATGCCGTACACGGTGGGGTTGCTCGGTTCCATTCCGCGTATCGACGGCCCCGCCCGCACCCCGCTCATTCCCATTGTCGGTGCGCCACCCGCCATGCACGCGCTGCCGCCAGGCTGTTCGTTCGCGCCGCGATGCCCGATCGCGGTCGAGAATTGCCGGGCCGCCGAGCCGCCGTTGGAGAAAACCAATCCGGGCCACCGCGCCGCCTGTATTCGAACCGCTGAGGTCGGTCCCGCCGACCTGTTCGCGGCCTACCGCCAGGAGATCTCCGAGCCGGCGACCGAGGCGGGCAGCGATGACCGTGTGGTGCTGAAGGTTTCGGATCTGGTGAAGACCTTCCCGATTACCTCGGGTGTCGTGTTGCGCCGCCGCAAGGGGGAGGTCCGCGCGGTCGACGGCATCAGTTTCGAGGTCAGGGCGGGCCGCACACTGGCACTGGTCGGCGAGTCCGGATCCGGGAAATCAACCACACTCACCCAGATACTCGACCTGGTCACGCCCGAATCCGGCAGCATCGAAATCCTCGGCAGCGACGTCGCCACTCTGACCAAGGCACGCAAGCGAGAGATTCGCCGGAAGATGCAGATCGTCTTCCAGGACCCCACCGCCTCGCTGGATCCGCGCCTGCCGATCTTCGACGCGCTGGCCGAACCGCTACGCATCGATGGTCGCGCACGCGCTGAAATCACCCGCCGGGTTCCGGAATTGCTCGAACAGGTCGGCCTGCGGCCCGAACACTCCGATCGCTACCCCGGCGATTTCTCCGGCGGGCAGAAGCAGCGCATCAGCATCGCCCGCGCGCTTGCCCTCGATCCGGAACTGCTCGTCCTCGACGAGCCGGTTTCCTCACTGGATGTATCGATCCAGGCGGGTGTGCTGAATCTGCTGCGCGACCTACAGGTAGAACGTGGTCTGTCCTATCTGTTCGTCTCCCACGATCTGTCGGTGGTGCGAAATCTCGCTCACGACATCGCGGTGATGCGTCGCGGCAAGATCGTCGAATCCGGCCCCGCCGAACAAATATTCGCCGATCCGCGCAATGAATACACCAGGGAGCTGATCGACGCGGTTCCGGTGCCGGTCGTCAGCCGGTAGCGGCCAGGAAGCAAGGAGAGCGCTATGCGGGTCCGATCGAGCCGAGCCTGGACGGGCTCATCCCGAATGTTCGCCGTGCGCTGTGCGGTGCCGGTGGTCGTGGTCGGACTGATCGCTACCGGGTGTGGGGCGAACGACACGGACTCGGCGACGGGACTATCGGATGCCATCGGCACCACCAGCGATATCAATCCGAAGAACGCCGACGAGGTGCGCGACGGCGGCAACCTGCGCCTGGCGACCACCAGCTACCCGGCAAACTGGAACACCCTGTCCAATGACGGCAACGATGGCGAGATCGCCGATATCGAACGGCCGATGATGCCGCGCTCGTTCAATGTCGACGCGGCGGGCAAGCTTTCGCTCAATACCGACTATTTCACCGATGTCGCGCTGACCGATACCGAACCGCAGCAGGTCACCTACACAATCAACCCGAAGGCAGTCTGGTCCGACGGCAGCCCCATCACCTGGGAGGACATCCGTTCGCAGGCGGCTGCTCTCAGCGGGGCCGACAAACGCTTCCTGATCGCGATCACCAATGGCTTCGAGTTCGTGGACCGGGTGGAACGCGGCGTCGACGACCGCCAGGCCGTCCTCACGTTCAAACAGCCGTACGCGGAATGGCGTGGGCAGTTCTCGGGCAATTCGTCGCTGTTTCCGAAATCCGTTACCGCCGATCCGGATTCGTTCAACAAAAGCCTGGCCGACGCCATGGGGCCGACCGCGGGTCCGTTCCAGATCCAATCAACCGATCGCGCGCAGGGCCGAATCGTGCTGGGCCGCAATCCGAAATGGTGGGGCGCGACCCCGAAACTCGACACCATCACCTACAGCGTGCTCGACCACGCGGCCTGGGTGGGTGCCCTACAGAACAATGAAGTCGACCTCGTCATGCTCGGGTCAGTCGACGAGGTCAAAACGGTGCGCAACACCCAGGACCTGGTCTTACGTCGGGCACCCGGCAACCGTTGGCGGCACATCACTTTCAACGGCGCACCCGGATCGATCCTCGCCGATCCGCAAGTGCGGGTCGCGATTACGAAGGCCATCGACCGGCAGGGTATCGCCACCGCGACCCAGAACGGTTTGGTCGAGCATCCGAAGCCATTGAACAATCACATCTTCCTGCAAGGCCAGGAGGGATACCGGGACAACAGCCTCGGCTACGACCCGGATGCCGCGGCGCGCGAACTCGATGCGCTCGGCTGGAAATTGAATGGCGATGTGCGGGAGAAGGACGGCCGCCAGCTGGTCATTCGCGATGTCATGTACAACGACCCGCTCTGGATACAGATCGCCCAGATCATCCAGCAGAATCTCGCCGGGATCGGCGTCAAACTGACCATCGACACCAAGCCCGGCATCGGGTACTTCACCGATGTCATTCAGCCGGGCGACTTCGACGCCGCCCAGTTCATCTTCCAGGGGGATTCGTTCCCGCTCCGCAGCATTCGCCAGATCTACCGCTACGACCCGACCGACCTGCAGGGCAATTACGGCCGTATCGGCTCACCGGAACTCAACGACCTCATCGACCGCACCCTCGCGGAACTGGATCCGGCCAAGGCGATCGAACTCGCCAACGAAGTAGATCGAAAAGTGTTCGAGGAGGGGCACTCCCTGCCGATCACCCAATCCGACGGCAGCTACGGCGCCCGGGCCGCGCTGGCGAATATCGGGTCCCCTGGGCTCGCGTCCTATGACTACACCAAGATCGGATTCGTGAAATGACTTCTGCACCTATGACTCGCCGCCGGGGGCGCCGGATAGGCGTTCAGGTCGCGGCGCCCGCTGTCGCGTTCGCGCTGATACTGGGCGGATGCGGCTCGGACACCGCGGTGGAGTCCGGATCGAGTTCGATCAGCGCCGCCAGTGATACCAATCCACACGATCGCGATGCCCTGCGCGACGGGGGAAACCTGCGGCTTGCGCTCACCAACTTTCCCGCCAGCTTCAATGCTCTGCATGTCGACGCCGACGGCGAGGCGGCGGATCTGATCTCCTGGGCAATGCCGGGCACCGTCAACTCCAATGCGGCGGGTGAGCTCACCATCGATCCCAACTACTTCACCGATATACAGCTCACGAACACGAGTCCGCAGCAGATTACCTACACGATCAATCCCAAGGCGGTCTGGTCGGACGGCAGCCCGATCACCTGGGAGGATCTGAGTTCGCAGGCCAGCGCGCTCAGTGGACGCAACCCAGAATTCCAGGTGTCCGCGACCCAGGGCTACAGCCGGGTGGATCGGGTCGAACGCGGTGTGGACGATCGGCAGGCGATCGTCACCCTCGGCCAGCACTACGCCGAATGGAAGGGTCTGTTCAATCCGCTGTATCCCAAATCCACGACCGCTACGCCGCAGGCGTTCAATGACGTGAATCGCGATTCGCTGCCGCTGTCATCGGGCCCGTTCGTCATCACCTCGATCGACCGTCCGCAGCAGCGAATTGTGCTCGGCCGCAACCCGAAATGGTGGGGCGACGCACCGAAGCTGGAGACAGTCACCTACAGCGTGCTCGACAGCTCCGCGCGGCTGAACGCCCTACAGAACAATGAACTCGATTCCACTGGCGTCTCCGGCATCGACGAGGTGAAGACCGTCGCGAATGCCCCCGGCATCAAGGTGCGCCGCGCGCCCGCGCTGCGCTTCTCGCACTTCACCTTCAATGGCGCACCGGGCTCGATCCTCGCGGATCCGAAACTGCGGATGGCGATTTCGAAGGGTATCGATCGTCAGGCCATCGCGACCGCGACCCAGAACGGTATCGTCACCGATCCGAAGCCGCTCAACAATCACATCTATCTGGACGGCCAGCAGGGCTACCAGGACAACGCGCAATCGGTGGCCTACAACCCCGAGGAGGCCGCGAAGATGCTCGACGACCTCGGCTGGAAGCTCAACGGTGACGTCCGCGAGAAGGATGGCCGCAAACTGGAAATCCGCGATGTGATGTACCAGGCCGATACCTGGACACAGATGGCGCAGATCGCACAGCAGAATCTGGCGCAGATCGGCGTCAAGCTGATCATCCAGACCTACCCGGGCAATGGGCTTTTCACCGATGTGATCGATCCGGGCAACTTCGATATCGCCCAATTCGTCTGGGCCAAGAGCATCTTCCCGCTCGGCGCGCTCCCACAGATCTACGCCTACGACCCGAACAACCCGCAAAGCAACAAGGCCAGGATCGGATCGCCGGAACTCAACGCCCTCATCGACGACATCATCTCCGAACTCGACCCGGAGAAGGCCATCGAGATGGCGAACAAGGCCGATCGAATGATCTTCGAGGAGGGCTATTCCCTGCCGATCGTGCAGTCGGCGGGCACCGTGGCCGAGCGGGCGGACCTCGCCAACTTTGGTGCGACGGGGCTTTCTTCGATCGACTACACCAAGGTCGGTTTCGTGAAATGACCGAGACCGACGCCTTGACCAGGAAGGACCACCTATGAGGATCCGCGTCCCAGGCACCCGGATCGCCGTTGCGGTCGTCGCCATCGGATTGATCGTGACCGGGTGTTCCGATAACAGTGGCGGGTCCGGGGGCACGAGCACCGTCGGCAGCACCAATGACATCAATCCGAGGGATCCGAGTGAGCTGCGCGAGGGCGGGAATCTGCGTCTGGACCTGAGCGCGTTCCCGTCGAGCTTCAACTATCTGCATATCGATGGCGGTACCGAGGACGGTTTCGCCGTGGTAGAGCCGACAATGCCGCAGGCATTCCTCAGCGATGCCGCGGGACAGCTCACGATCGACCATAACTACTTCACCGATATTCAGCTGACCGGCACCGCGCCGCAGCAGGTCACCTACACGATCAACCCGAAGGCCGTGTGGTCGGACGGCACGCCCATTACCTGGGAGGATCTGCGTTCCGAGGCGAATGCGCTCAGCGGCCGGGACAGTGCCTTCCTCGTGTCGTCGACCAGTGGTTTCGAGCGGGTCGAGAAGGTGGAACGCGGTGTGGACGATCGGCAGGCGATCGTCACCTTCAATCAGCCCTATGCCGAATGGAAGGGACAATTCAGCCCGCTGTATCCGAAGGCGGTCACCGAGAACCCGCAGGCCTTCGACAGCGTGGACCGCGACAGTCTCGCGATCAGTTCGGGCCCGTTCGAGGTGACGAATATCGATCGCGCCCAGAACCGGATCACGCTGGGCCGCAACCCGAAATGGTGGGGTGACACCCCGAAAATCGACACCGTCACCTTCAGCGTCCTGGACAATTCGGCGCTGCTGCCCGCCATCCAGAACAACGAACTCGACATCGCCTACATGTCCGGCATCGAGAATGTGACCGGTGCGCGCAACGCGAAGAATGTGGTCATCCGGCGCACGCCGATGCCGACCTGGTCGCACCTGACCTTCAATGGTGCGCCCGGTGCGCTGCTCGCGGATCCGCAACTGCGGATTGCTATTTCGAAGGCGATCGACCGGCAGGGCATCACGACCGCCGGCCAGAACGGCATTGTCGACGACCCGAAGCCGCTGAACAATCACGTCTTCGTGGCGGGTCAGAAGGGCTACCAGGACAATTCGGCCCCAGTCGCCTACGACCCCGCCGCCGCCGCGAAAATGCTGGATGACCTGGGCTGGAAGCTCAACGGCGATGTTCGCGAAAAGGACGGGCGCAAGCTCGAAATCCGCGATGTGATGTATCAGCAGGACCAGTGGGTGCAGACCGCACAGATTGTGCAGCAGAACCTGGCCGCTGTCGGCGTGAAGCTGAACATTCAGACCGTGCCGGGCAGTGGGCTTTTCAAGGATGTCGTCGATCCGGGCAACTTCGATATCGCCCAGTTCTCTTGGGGTGGCAGTGTTCTCCCGCTCGGCGCGCTCCCGCAGATCTATGCCTACGACCCGAATAACCTGCAGGGCAACAAGGCCAGGATCGGCTCGCCCGAGCTGAACGCGTTGATCGATCAGACGATCTCGGAACTCGACCCGGAGAAGGCGATCGCGCTCGCCAACCAGTGCGATCAAATGATCTGGGCCGAAGGCTATTCGCTTCCGCTGTATCAGGCGGCGGGAACATATGCGGTGCGCGACAATCTCGCCAACTACGGCGCCTTCGGACTCGCCTCGCGCGACTACACCAAAGTCGGCTTCCTGAAGTGAATTCCGGACCGGGTCGGGGCAACCCATTGGTGTACCCGGTCAGCGTGACGATCGGCGCCCTCGCGATATGTGTCGCGTGGGCGCCGTTCGCCGACCTCGACCAAATCGCCGCGCTGGCAACGGTGGCCTTGGGGATCATCGGCTACACGACCTATCGGCTGAGCATGGCGCTGGGCAAGGTGTCGAACGGATTGACCGGTGCCGCACGCACTATCGTCATCAAACGCGTCCGGCAAGAACATCGGCTGCTCAGCCGAACCTGGTTGGAAATCAGCGGAACCGGCCGACCCCGTTGGCTGCCTGTCTATTTCGATCCGGCCCTGCTCACCATGACGGCCGCCGACGGCGAGATGACCGCTCGGGCCGCGCGCGCCGGCGGCCTGCGCCTATATCCCTCCGGGCGCATCCGCGATACCGAACCTGCGGGCCGCCTCATCGACAACCCGTCACGCCCGGACCCCGACGCCCCGGCCCAGGCAACCAGATCGACCCGACCGTCCCGCCGCCTCCTGCTCGACGCCCAATCCGCCGTGGCGGCCCCCTTCATCGCGTTGCTGTGGATCTACATCGCAAACGACGGCTTCCCGGCCTTCCTCGCCGCCACCTGCGTTGCCGCCGCCACCACCATCTGGCTATCCGCCATCCGAGGCTCCGACCCAAGCTGAGCTTGCCTGTTCCGGGCATGCGGCCATGTTCCGGGGCGTGTTTATCCTCTTGCGGCAGCGAGGTTCTCGACGTTTTAGAACTTGCCCGTGTGGTGTTCGGTGCGGTGACCCAATTGCGCACCGAGCTCGGTGATGAAGTCATCGGTGAGTGGTGGCCAACCCCAGAAGTCGAAGGCGAGGGCGCCGAGGGCGAAGCCGTCTGCCCATTGCCAGTCGGTGATCGTGCTCGGCGCGCGACAGGTGCGGCAGGTCGCGGTGCCGAGGCCGGTCTGTTTCCATGCGTCGATGGCGTCCGAGAACGGCTGCCACACCGCAGGGTCGGCTTCCCATTGCAGCGGGTAGTCGATGATCACAGTGGTGGCCGAACAGTGCGGGCACTGCGCTGAAGCGGGTTCGATCCCACCCTGCCCGGCGTAATGGTCGTGGCGGCCGATGATGACGGCGACTGGACCGGGGATCCAGTCCTCGCCCCATTCCTGGGTGATCTGTGCCCAATCCGGTCCCGGCACATAGCCTTCGTCCACCTGGAGGCTGTACATCACCTCCCCGGACATCTCCCGCAGCAGCCAGCGCCGCGACACCATCCAGTCCACGATGCGTGCCGCCAGCGCATCCGCGTCCGCCGCAGTCACTTCGAGATCGACGATCCGTTCGAAATAGTCACCCACACCGAACACCCTGCCACCGACGACCGGCACGCGCGGAAATTACGTCGCCGCACAGTTGCCCGGCATAGCACCACCGCCGTCATGCCAACCGCCATGACGCCCGAACAACTGACCGATGACCTTCCGGGCAATACGTCGCCCGCGACACGACCGCGACCGAATTGGTCTTACCACTTGACCACCTGGCCTATTGCGGGGACAGTGAGGATATGGCGTTGCAACCCGTTGTCAAGCGGTCGGTGTCCGGCGATGTGTTCGAGCAGATCGCGGCGGATGTGCTGAGTGGGGAGTTGGCGCCGGGGGCGACGTTGCCCAGCGAGCGGCAGTTGGCCGAGGCGCTCGGGGTTTCCCGGCCTGCGGTGCGGGAGGCGTTGCAGCGGTTGGCGGCGGCGGGGCTGGTGGCGGTTCGTCAAGGGGATGCGACGACGGTGCTCGACTATCGGCGCGGGGCAGGACTGGAAGTGTTGCCGCGCTTGCTGGTTCGGGCCGGTGAGCTGGATCCCGGTGTAGCGCGCAGCATTCTGGAGGCTCGGCTGCACAACGGGCCGAAGGTGGCCGAACTCGCGGCGACTCGACTCGCCGCGACCCACTCCGAAGTCGGCACGGCGCTGGAGCGCAGCGTGACAGCGCTTGCCGCCGAAGCGGATCCGGTAACGCAGCAGCGGCATGCACTGGATTTCTGGGACCACGTCGTCGACGCGGCCGACTCGATCGTGTTCCGGCTGATGTTCAACATGCTGCGCGCGGCCTACGAACCCGCGCTCGTCGCGCTGGCCCCGATCATGTCCGCCGAGGTGGGCAATGTCGAGGCGTATCGCGAACTGGCCGCCGCCATTGTCGCGGGCCGGCCGAATGAGGCCGCCGATATCGCTCGGACGCTGCTCGCGCCGGCGACCACCACTTTGATCGACGCCCTCGGCGGGCACTGATCGCGCATCAACAGAGGAAATGTCATGACGAAACCCCAATCGTCCGAACAGGATTCAGCACGCGAACGCGTGCGTCGCGACGAGCGGGCGCTGCGACGCGGCCTCTCGCTCGGCGATGCCTTTCGCGAATTCGTCCGACATCCCTCGCCTTGGCTCATCGGCACCACCCTGCTCGCGGCCATCATCGGCCGAATTCTGGTCGGCGACTGGCAATGGACCGACGCGCTGGTTCCCGCCGTTATGCTCGCGTTCTTCCCGGCCTTCGAATGGATCGTGCACGTCACCGTCCTGCATTGGCGGCCACGCAAGATCGGTCCGATTCCGATCGATAGCGAGTTGGCACGCAAACACCGTGAGCACCATGTGGATCCACGCAACATTCCGCTGATCTTCATCCCGACGAAGACGCTGGCGGTACTCGTCATCGTGCTGATAGCCCTTGCGGCTCTTGCCTTCCCACGCCTCGGACTCGGCCTGACCTGCCTACTGATGATCACCGTCCTCGGCCTCGGCTACGAGTGGACCCACTACCTGATACACACCGACTACAAGCCGAAAGGCTCGTTATACCGGGCAGTTTGGCGCAACCACCGCCACCATCACTACAAGAACGAGCACTACTGGTTCACCGTAACCACCTCCGGCACCGCCGACCGCCTCTTCGGCACCCACCCGGACCCGGCAGCCGTCACCGCCTCCCCCACCGCCCGCCACCTCCACTCGACCTGACCGAACCCTCAGCATCACCTGAATGTCCCAGCCGGAGACAGACCACCGGACTTACGGTAGTGCCACAGATCGGTTGTATAACAGGACATCTGGGTTACGCGCCGCTTCACCATGCTCATGTCGATGAGCGGTCGGGTTGCCGTGCGGTTCAGCTGTTGCGGGGTGGCGGAGTTGTGGTCAAACGTCGGGCCAGCCGCGTCGGAGGTGGGTGAAAGCGGCGTCCAGGGCGGCGAGCGGGTCCGGCCGGGTGCCGGCGAGATCAGGGATCTCCAGGACATAGCGAGCCAGCAGCCGGAGGGAAAGGTCACCTGCATCGCGGCCGGTCTGCTCGGCGAGGACTCGGGTGAGCGCGGCTTCGCAGCCGGTCCACAGTGTCCTGGCGTAAGCCCGCAGGGCCGGAGTGGAGATCACGAGTTCGGCGATGCGCCGCGATTCCGGATCGGGTTCAGGATCGAAGGGGCCTCGCGTGGCGAGGAAGTCTCGCAGGGCTTGCAGGATTGCGACGTCCTTCCGGCGTTGCCGCACCGCAGCGGTCAGAGCCCGTTCACGTTCGTCTCCGTCGCCGAGGAGTAGCGCCTCCTTCCCACCAGGGAAGTGCACGAATAGCGTCGATACCGCCGTGTCTGCGGCGTCGGCGATCTCGGCGACGGTGACCTTGTCGAAGCCTCCTTCCAGGAACAGCCGCCGTGCCGCGTTGGCCAGGGCTTGGCGGGTGGCGGCCTTCTTACGCCTCGGCAGCCGTGACACCACCAAAGCCGACGCCGCGATGACCTCGATCCGCTCCCACGTCCCCTATGCGCGTGTACGCCACCTCCGATTGGATCTCGCAGACCTCTCGTCGCTGAATCCTCGGTGGACGCACTGGAGTTCGACAGCCTCGACGCGGTCGTGTGCAACGCTGGTGTGCTGCTCGACCAGCCGCAACGGCGTGAGACGCCAGACGGCCACGAGCTGACGTTCGCCACCAACCACCTAGTAGGACTTTGTTAGGTTGGGAAGGTGTGGTGGCATAGTGGGCAGGTGCCGATCCAAATGGCCAGTGCGCGTTGGATTTCGCGGACGATGCTGTAGAGGGTCAGTCCTGCCCAGCGGCTTTTGGGTCGGTGAGCCGGAGGGTGGTGAGGAACAGGTGGGCGGCGGTGGCGAGGGTGGCGTGGTGGTGCCAGCCGAGCCAGGAGCGGCCCTCGAAGTGGTCCAGGCCGAGTGCGACTTTGAGTTCGCGGTAGTCGTGTTCGATGCGCCACCGTAGTTTGGCCAGGCGTACGAGCTCGGCGATGGGGGTGTCGGCGGGCAGGGTGGATAGCCAGTAGTCGGTGGGTTCTGTTGTGTCGGTGGGCCATTCGGCCAGAAGCCAGACCTCGGCGATGGTGCCGTCGGTGGCGCGGGGCACCCGGTGTCCGGCCGGGCGCACGCGCAGGGCGGCGAAGCGGGAGGTCATGGCGGCGTCGGGGTTGTTGGGTGTGGTCTTGGTTCCTTGCCGCCAGGTCACCTCGCACCAGGCGTGCGGGTCGGCGGCGGTGGCCAGGGCCTTGCAGCTGGATTTCGGGATGCGGTAGCGGGGCCGGGTCGGCGGGCGGCCGAACCCGCTGTATTCGGCGGGCTCGGGTCGGGCGGCGGCGGGATAGAGGCTGGTGGCGGCCCTGACTGCGACGATGTAGGGCAGGTCTCGTTCTGTCAGCCCGGCGCGGAACTGCGCGTTCTCGCCGTAGCCGGCGTCGGCGGCCACCACCGGTGGGCGGGGCCGGCCCCAGTCCAGGAGCTGATCGATCATCCCCAGCGCCTGTTCCCATTTCGGCTGGTGCCGCTCATCGTCGGGGATCGCAGATTTCGCCCGCCGTGCCGCAATCACGGCCGCGGCATCCAGATCGTCGGCGCACGCGTCGTCCCAGCGCTCGGGCATGAACAACCGCCAGTTCAACGGGCACGACGCGGCGTCGGTAGCGGCGTGCACACTGACCGCGATCTGGCAGTTGCCGACCTTACCGAGGGTGCCCGAGTATTGCCGGGCCACACACGCCGACGCGTCACCGTCCTTGGCGAACCCGGTGTCGTCGACCACCCACGCGTCCGGGACGATCAGCTCACACGCCTTGCGCGACAACACCATTCGCACCGGCTCGACCTTCCACGGTGAGGAAGTCACGAACTGCTGCAACCGCTGATGATCCACCCCTAGCCGATCGGCCATCGGCTGCATCGACTTGCGCTCACCGTTGAGCAGCAACCCACGCGCATACACCCCCGCCGTCGCGACCCGGTCCCTACGCGCCAACGACGAGAACACCTCGCTCACAAAGGAATCGAGCCGAGCATCAACCTCGACCAGCGCTGCAGCATCCACCCCGGCATCGTCTCGAGAATCACGCCGAATCTCGAGACGGCACGCCCCTTCGTGACAAACCTAACAAAGTCCCACTAGACGAGTAAGTCCGAAGTCCCGGTGATGTGCAGGCATGGCGGAGGGCGTCTAAGCTTGTTCTTTATCCTCGGGTTACTCGTTCGGGCCTGGCCAGGGCGTGGCCAGCGGGTAGTCGGTTGGGTCGTTTGACGGTTTTGCCGACGTCGTAGCGGGTGGCGCGGTGGCGGTTGCGCTGTCCGGATGGCCTGCCGGGGCCCGGTCGGGAGGGTTTCGGCGCTCTGGCCGGACAGGCCAGTGCCGGGCGGAGGTTCCGAAACCACCGCCGCACGCGCGCCGGAGTCAATTGTGCAGGGGCTGCGGGCTTTTCCCAAGAGTGGCGCAGATCGGCGGTGAGAGGACGAGCGAGTCGCAACTGGGTGTGCGCGGTGATGAGCAGCCAGGTCCAGCGGTCGGCGGCTTCGGGCTCCCGCAGCCTGGGTCGGGTCCAGCCCAAAGTCTGCTTGAACAGCCGGAAGGTGTGTTCCAGGTCGAAGCGCCGTAAGAACGCCTGCCAGGCCCGATCGACATCAGTGCCGGCGGCGCCGGTTTTCGAGGACCACAGCCAGACCGGTGGCGCGTCACGGTCTCGGGACAGGTGGGCGACCTCGAGGCGGATCAGGGTGCCCTCGATGACCGGGAGTGCGCCGTCGTGGCCGAGCCAGGCGCTGCGATGAGTCAACCTGGGGTGGACCCGATCCCATGCCTGGGTGAGGGCCTTGCCGTAGTTGCTGGTCGCGGTGATCGTGGTGACCGCGGGCTCCGGCCAGGACCCAGGGTCGGTGAACCGGAACTGCGGCCCGTGTTTGGGTGGGCGCTCGTTGGTGCCGGGTGCCCGGACTGGTTTGGGTAGCTGCATCACCCGGTCCGAGCGCAGCCGCCCGACCAGTTCGACCGGCAGATCGGCCAGCACCCATCCCAGCCGGCACACGTCGTAGCCGGCGTCGGCCACGATCAGGATGTCGGGGTCACCGTCGCGCCACTGGCCCGCAGCGATCAGCCGCTGCACCACCTGCCGCAGTTGGGCGGCGGTGACCACGGTCGCGTCGTCTTCGGGACCGAGGCGCACCGCGTCCAGGATCTGCGTCCAGGATGAAGCGCCGGGTTCGAGGACCGCGACGAACGAGTACGGCCAGCCCGGGATGAACTGCGATGCCGATTTCGCTCGTCCGTAGACGTGGCAGAACAGCCGATCCGGCGAACACGCCGCATCCGAACGCAGCCACGCCGACACATCCACCGCCAACACCAGGCGACCCTCCGGAAACCTGGGTAACTTGGTGCGGGACAACAGATTCCGCAATCGATCAACATCGATACGACCGGCATTCAAGCCGTCGTAGAGCGCCCCGTGCCCGCGGCGATGCTCGGGCGTCAATGTCAACTCCGGAATCGACCGCACCGCCCCCTGCGCACATAGCATCGCGTCGGTGAGCTCGAACAACTCATCGCCGCGCACGGTCAGACACGCGTAGAACTCGCCGCGCATACGTGACAGTTCCGCGAACGCTTCCCCCGCCTCACCGGCGACCGGCAGACTCATCCCCACGGCCTTCGTTCTGATTCACGTGATTCCTTGGTCGGAGCACATGATCAGGCGAAGGCCGCCCGCTTGTCCCGGGAATCATCAAGCAAGCCAAACAGTCTGGTCCACGAGGATAAAGAACAAGCTAAGAGATTATGTGGAGGTGTTCCGCGCTCGATCCCTGGCGATGTCCCAAGGCTCCGATCGAGGTATCGAGCTGCTCGGTAGCGGCAGGGGCGATGACCCTCGTTACCGGTGTTGAAATGGCGCAGTTGAGCACTCACCTCCCGGTATCGGTTCCATGGATCGCGCGTCAGGCGCGGGTTGTTGCGAAGCCGCCGTCGACAGTCAGGATGGCGCCGGTGGTGAAGTCGGCATCTGCGAGATGTATCACCGCGGAGGCGATTTCGTGGGGTTCGGCAACGCGGTTGAGTGCTGCGAGACCGCTGAGGGCATCGACATCACCGCCAGCGTGTAGCGGAGTGCGCACAATGCCGGGTGCGACCTCGTTCACTCGGATCCGGTAGGGGGCGAGTTCGGCGGCCAGCGCGATGGTGAGGGCGCGCACGCCCCCCTTGGAGATCAGTGTGGCACTGGCGGGCAGGCTGCCCAAGGCGTGTGAGAGCAGCGCGGTGGTGATGTTGACGATGGCGCCCCCGGTGTTCTGGGCGATCAGCTGTCGGGCGACCGCCTGGGTCACGAGGTAGGTGCCGCGTAGATTCCCGTTCAGGAGTTGGTCGAGTTCGGCCGGCTCGACATCGGTGATCGGCGTCATGCCGAACGTGCCGGCATTGTTGACCAGAATATCGATCGATCCGAATGCCTCCACTGCGGCTGACACCAGCGCTGTCGCGGTGGCTGGGTCGGCGCTGTCGCCCGCGACGAAGCGGACTTGCTCCGCGCTACCGAGGGTGCGTGCCGCCTGCGCCAGTTTGTCGCCATCCCGCCCGCCGATCACCACTTTGTCTCCGCGGGCGACCAGCGCTTGTGCTGTCGCGAAGCCGATACCGCTCGATCCGCCGGTTACTACCGCAGTTCGCAACTGGAACGTCATTTGTTTCCTCTCGTCGTGGTGGCGCGGTCGGGGCTGGACCGGCACCTGTCCAGGTTCGACGACCGTGTTACAAACGTCCACGACACAATTTCTCTGTTATAGATAAGCTCAGATTATGATTTTGGACGTCCGCGACCTGGAGCTGCTCGACGCGTTGGCCGCCGGCGGCACATTGCAGCAGGCCGCTGATCGGTTGTTCGTAAGTCAGCCCGCCTTGAGTCAGCGACTGTTACGGATGGAAGAGCGACTGGGTACTGCGGTATTCGACCGCATCGGTCGTCGTCTGGTCCCGAACCAAGCGGGAACACAGTTGCTGAGCAGGGCATCGCGGATCCTGGCCGATCTGGCGGCCGCGGAACGCGAAGTCCGTGATATTGCCCGATTCGGCGACCGTCATCTGCGTCTGGCCGCCCAATGCGCAACGAATGTGTGGTGGCTTGCCGCGGTCATGCGCGATATGCGAAAAGCTGATCCCGATGTCGTGGTCGGTCTGCGCGACCTGGGCTCGGAGGATCCGCTCGAAGCGCTGCTCACCCACGAGCTCGACGTGGCGGTCATCACCAAACTGACCCCGCTGGCCGAACACGCTCGACTCACCCATCTCATGGATGACGAAATGCGTGCTGTCGTGGCTCCCACCCATCCCTGGGCAGCGCGCACATATGTCACCGCCTCGGATTTCACCCCCGAAAATCTGATCCTCTACGACCATTACGACCAGACCCGGCGCGACCCGCTTCCACTACCGATCCCGCCCGGTGCCCGCCCGGCCAGCGTGTCGATCGTCCCGACGCTCACCGAGCTGGTCGTCGAGCTGGTCGCCGGCGGCGAGGGGGTGGGAGTCCTGCCCTCCTGGGTGGTCGCGCCGTATGTAAAACGTGGCGAAGTCGCCACCGTCCGAGTTGGCCGGCGCGGTGATCACCGATCTTGGTTCGCCGCCATCCGCGTGGATGACGATCGGCCGCATCTCGTCGACTTCGTCGCCCGATTGCAGGCTCGTTTCGCTCAGGAGACTGCCCGGAGCGAGTGATCGGGTCTCTTCTCACCGAATCTCACAGCACCGTTTGATGGTCGCGTAATGGAATGCCCTGGGACAGGCGCAGGGATACGGGATGGGGCGTGCCCTGGTCGAGAATGCACGCTGCCGCATCGTCTTCGTAGGGCAGACCCGGACTCGTCTCCGGAGCAGCCCGAAGTCGTCCAAGCACTGCGTTGTCGGCACCTCGGTTTGAGGGTTTGGGTCGGCTATCCCAGTATCTCTGCGAATAACTTTCAACAGATTCTTCAACGATAGTGTCGATTGGGTTGATGGTGTGACGTGAGAAGGGACCGTGATGAGTACTTTGTTCGACCGGACCGACGTGGCGATGTCGTTGGCCGGCCATGCCCCTGCAGGACAGCCTCGCCGCATTCCTCGCCGTGCTGCCGGCCCGGCCGACGATGCTGGGGCTCGGCGAGCCGACCCACAGCTGTGAACATTTCGCGCAGCTGCGCAATCAGATCGTGCGCACCCTGGTGTTGCAACAGGGCTATCGCGCGGTGGTGCTGGAAACCGATCGAATTGCCGCTCTGCGTCTGGGGGATTACGTACTGGGTGGCAGTGACGATCTCGACGAGGTGATGGCCACCGGGTTCAGCCATGGGTTCGGCGCGTGGCAGACCAACCGCGAGCTGGTGTCGTGGCTGCGTGAACACAACGACTCTGTGCCCGGCCGCCGGCAAGTCCGCCTCTACGGGTTCGACGCACCTCTGGAAATGGCCGGTGCCCCCAGCCCCCGTGCGCTGCTGGTCGCGGTCGCGGACTACCTGTCCGCACACGGCGGGCACCACCACACCGACAGGTTGCTCGATCTGATCGGCGCGGACTCCAACTGGACCGCCCCCGCGGCCCTGACAGACGGCAACCAATCGATCGGCGACACGGCGGCGGCCCGCGAACTGCGCACAGTCGCAGACGATTTCGTCGCCAGTCTGCGCCGTCAGGCACCGGCCCTGGCCGCGGCGACGGGAACCGGCGAGTACGAGCGGACGCTGCTGTATGCCCGTACCGCGGCTGGGTTGCTGCGATACCACGCGGCGATGGCCGACACGACACCGAGCTGGGTCGCGGCCATGCTCGGCACCCGCGACGCGATAATGGCCGACAACCTCCTCGACATCCACGCCGGCGAACAGCCCCGCGGGCCGATGCTGGTGTTCGGGCTGGACCTCACCGATCTGCAGAACACTCGGGACTATCACCCCAAGCGCACGTATGAACGGTCGAAGCTGGCGCAGATGCTGTTCGGTTTCGAGTTGGACCGTCGCCTACGTGCCGCCGAAAGCACGACGATGAGCGTGGTGAACCACCCCGGCGGCGCGCTCGACTCCCTCACCCCCTCCCGCCCGCCGGTGCACGTCCGGACCACCGGTCAGCGACTGCGGGGCCTGCCTGCCGGTCTTCTCCTGCAGGGCAAGCAAGCCGGTGCGTGGCCCGCCGCCCGGCAGTCCTCGACCCGTCCGTTCGCGGAGGCCAAATGTGGGGTCCCCGAGTGCTCGGAATGCGCGGTAAGCCCAGGCTCGAATCAGTTCACGGCCAACTGGCCGACACCACACTTCGCCGCCCGCGCGTGGACTGCGAGTGCTGACCTGGCGGGTATAGATCCAGGATTCGGTCTTGCTTGAGACAAATCTCGAGCGAGACGAGCGCACGTTGCAGCCGCAGGCTTTTCAGAACCAGGACGGCGCAAACGATGGCAACGGTTTATACCCTCACTGGGTACGGCTATCGGCGTGGCACGCTAGGGATAGCCGACCACGACTCCCTTGGATAGCCGATCTCCGCACCAGGTCTATTCGGCCAGCGGCCTTGCCGCATCTGGGACGTGATTGCGCGCGCTGCTGATCGTCGGCCACTTTCCGGAGTTGACCAGTGGATTCTCGGCAGACTTCAGCAGTGCGACATGCGGCACCCGGGCCAGCATCGGCATAGGGCGGCAATCTCGCCGGCCCGGGTTCAGTGTCGATCGACGAACGGGTTGACAATGTACCCTAGGGGGGTATGGTAATTCTCAATTCGACAGCACGGGCTGTCGCCGCGAGAAGGAGAGACCCAATGAGCGCTGCCGCTACCGCCACTGTCACCGTCACCGGAATGACCTGCGGATGCTGCGTCAACTCGGTCCGCGAGGAGGTCGGCCGCATTCCGGGCGTCACCGCCGTGGCCGTTGACCTCGACAGCGGCACGGTCAGCGTCGACAGCGCGACCCCGATCGAGCGCGATGCGATCGCCGCGGCCGTCGACAATGCGGGCTACCGGATCGCCGACTGATCCCAGCGACAAGGACGGAGCATCCCGATGAACACATCCAGCAAGTTCGCCGGATTCGCCCTGGGCCTCGCGGCGGTCTTCGGGATCGCGCTGGCCACCGGTGCCGCACTCGGGCCGAAGCCCACCACACACGATTCGATGTCACATGAGGACGGGCCCGCCGACGGCGCACCGCGTCCTGAGCAAGTACCCGGAGGAATGATGACCACCGAAAGTGGATACACACTGCGCCTGGACACCACCCAGACAACCGCGGCGGCGAACGCACCGTTGCGATTGCGCATCCTCGACCAGGCAGGCACCCCGGTCACCCGCTACGTCAACACCCACGACAAGGACCTACACCTCATCGTCGTCCGCCGCGATATGGCCGCATTCCAGCACGTGCACCCCTCGCTCGATCCAGCCGGAACCTGGAGCGTCCCGCTCGACCTCAGCCGCGCCGGTGACTATCGCGTCTTCGCCGACTTCACTCCCGAAGGCGGCGATAACCTGATCCTCGGCGCGGACCTGCGGGTCGCGGGGAATTACGATCCGCAGCCGCTGCCCGCCGCGGCCGGCACCAGCACGGTCGGCGGCTACACCGTTACCCTGGATGGCAAGGTCACGCCGGGGCAGGCGTCGAAGGTGGTCCTTTCGGTCAGCCGCGACGGCAAGCCGGTCACCGACCTACAGCCCTACCTCGCCGCGTACGGTCATCTCGTCGCCCTTCGTGCCGACGACCTGGGCTACCTGCACGTCCATCCGGACGGCCACCCCGGCGACGGGGTGACCCCGTCCGGTCCCGGCATCACCTTCTACGTCACCGCACCGAGCGCGGGCGACTACCGGCTGTTCCTGGACTTCCAGCACGACGGAGTCGTGCGCACGGCCGAGTTCACGCTGAGCGTCGCACCAGTGCCTGAAGGCCACGGCGCGACGACACCGGAACCCGCGCACAGCGGCCACGGCCACTGACCGCCCACCACTACAGAACGGAGCCACGATGACCACCACGACGCACCCCTCGGTCACCGGGCAGGTCGAATTGGTGATCGGCGGGATGACCTGCGCGTCGTGCGCCAATCGCATCGAGAAGAAGCTGAACAAGCTCGATGGTGTCACCGCGACGGTCAACTACGCGACCGAGAAGGCGCGCGTCGATGTCACCGGTGATGTCTCCCCCGACGAGCTGATCGCCACGGTCGAGCAGGCGGGCTACTCCGCCGCACTGCCGGCACCGAAGGTCGAGCAGTCGACGGAAGCCGTTGCCGGCGAAGATGATCCGACCGCTTCGCTGCGGAACCGGCTGCTGATTTCGCTGGTGCTGACGGTGCCGGTGATCGCGATGGCGATGATTCCGGCATTGCAGTTCACCAACTGGCAGTGGCTGTCACTGACACTCGCGGCTCCGGTGGTGGTGTGGGGGGCGCTGCCCTTCCACAAGGCGGCGTGGACCAACCTCCGGCACGGCACCGCCACCATGGACACGCTGGTGTCGATGGGAACCCTCGCGGCGCTGGGCTGGTCGCTGTACGCACTGTTCTGGGGCACCGCCGGAACCGCCGGAATGAAGCACCCGTTCGAGTTCACTATCTCCCGAATGGACGGCACCGGCAGCATCTACCTGGAGGCCGCGGCCGGTGTCACCACCTTCATCCTTGCCGGACGCTTCTTCGAGGCACGTTCCAAGCGCCGCGCCGGTGCGGCACTGCGGGCCCTGCTCGAGCTCGGCGCCAAAGAGGTTTCGGTTTTGCGCGACGGCACCGAACAGCGAATCCCGGTCGAGCAGTTGACCGTTGGCGATGAGTTCGTGGTGCGGCCGGGCGAGAAGATCGCCACCGACGGCGTGGTGATCGAGGGTTCCTCAGCGGTGGACGCCTCGATGCTGACCGGTGAGTCGGTCCCGGTCGAGGTCGGCCCCGACGATGCGGTGGTCGGCGCGACGGTCAATGTCGGCGGGCGACTCGTGGTGCGCGCCAGCCGGATCGGCTCCGATACCCAGCTGGCGCAGATGGCTCAGCTGGTCGAGGACGCGCAGTCCGGCAAGGCGCAGGCACAGCGGTTGGCGGACCGGATCTCCGGGATCTTCGTGCCCATCGTGATCGCGCTGTCGGTCGCGACGCTCGGATTCTGGCTCGGCACCGGCGGTTCCATCGCGGCGGCCTTCACCGCCGCGGTCGCGGTGCTGATCATCGCCTGCCCCTGCGCTTTGGGGTTGGCCACGCCGACCGCGCTGATGGTCGGCACGGGTCGCGGCGCGCAGCTCGGCATCCTGATCAAGGGCCCCGAGGTGCTGGAATCGACCCGGCGCGTGGACACCGTCGTGCTGGACAAGACCGGCACCGTCACCACCGGCAAGATGACGCTGCTCGATGTCATTGCGGCCGCGGGCGAGGACGCCGAGGAGATCCTGAAACTTGCTGGTGCACTTGAGCATTCATCTGAGCACCCGATCGCGCAGGCGATCGCGAAGGGCGCTCGCGACAAGCTCGGCGAGCTGCGGCCGGTCGATGGTTTCGCGAATCTCGAGGGTCTCGGTGTCCAGGGTGTGGTCGATGGCCATGCGGTGATCGTCGGACGCGCCCGCCTGCTCGCCGATTGGTCCCAACATCTGGATACCGATCTGACGCAGGCCATGCGCGCCGCCGAAGCACAGGGCGCGACGGCAGTGGCGGTGGGCTGGGACGGTCGGGCACGCGGCGTGCTCGTGGTCGCCGATGCGGTGAAAGCGACCTCCGCCGAGGCGATTTCGCAGCTGCGTGCGCTCGGGCTCACTCCCATCATGCTGACCGGCGACAATGCCGCCGCAGCCCGCACCATCGGCGATCAGGTCGGCATCGACGAGGTGATCGCCGAGGTGCTGCCGCAGGACAAGGTGGCCACCGTCAAGCGCCTACAGGCCGAGGGCAAGGTCGTCGCCATGGTCGGTGACGGCGTCAATGATGCTGCCGCGCTTGCCCAGGCCGATCTCGGTCTGGCCATGGGCACCGGCACCGATGTCGCCATCGAGGCCAGCGACCTGACCCTGGTGCGCGGCGATCTACGCGCCGCCGCCGACGCGATCCGCCTGTCCCGCAAGACTTTGGGCACCATCAAAGGGAACCTGTTCTGGGCCTTCGCCTACAACGTCGCCGCCATCCCACTGGCCATGGCGGGCCTGCTGAACCCGATGCTCGCGGGTGGGGCGATGGCGTTCTCCTCGGTGTTCGTGGTGAGTAACAGCCTGCGGTTGCGCCGGTTCCGATCGACGGCGCGGTAATCGGCCACTGACACAGGAATCCGGACGGCACGGCATTCCTGGATGCCGCGCCGTCCGGTTCGCGCGCCATCACTCCCCTATCGAGAATCCTTCGACGCCCGGCGCGCGGCCTTCTCCTCGGCTTCGGCGGCGTCCATGGCATCGGCTTGTTCCAGGGTGGGCGCGCCGCCACCGAGACGGGCGGGCACCCAGTAGGCGCCCGGCTCATGGGGATAGTCGCGCTGCAGGTCCGCCAACAGCTCCCGCATGGTCGAGCGGAGCTGGGCGGTGAGATCCGCGGCGGGTTCGTAGGGCGCGATGGGCTCGCCGACGGCGATGTAGATCGGAGTGTTGGTGCGACCCAGACGCTTGGGGAAGCCCTTCGTCCACACCCGCTGCGCGCCCCAAATGACGATGGGAATGATCGGCACCCCGGACTCGATCGCCATGCGCGCGGCGCCGGACTTGAAGTCCTTGATCTCGAAGCTGCGACTAATGGTCGCCTCGGGATACACGCCGACCAGTTCGCCCTTGCGGAGATAGTCCACCGCGGCCTGGTACGAGTCGGCGCCGGCGCCGCGGTCTACCGGGATATGCTTGAGCGCCCGCATGATCGGGCCGGAAATTTTGTTGTCGAACACTTCCTTTTTCGCCATGAAGCGGATGTAGCGCTTGGGCGTGCGCGCCGGCAGCCCCGCATAGGTGAAGTCCATGTACCCGGTGTGGTTGACCGCGATCACGGCACCACCCCGCGCAGGGATGTGCTGCGCGCCTTTGACGGTGAACTTGAGACCTTCGAGGAAGAAGACGGTACGGGCCAGGCCGATGATCGTCCGGTAGACGGGTTCCACAAGTCCGCTAGCGTAGTCGCTGACTGTCCCATTCCGGCATAGCCGCCGCCACTCGCTCCTACTCGTGAGCGTCGAACCGGACGGGGACCGTGAGTGGTAGCCCGACCGAACGCCTACGAAAGAGGACTGTCGAAGTGGAACGCCCCCGACCGACAACGCGTCGACGCGACCGGAAGGACCACCGTCTGGCATTAATCGGCAGCCTGGCACTGACCGGGGCCATCCTGCTCACCGGTTGCGATTCCGTGTCCGGAATCCCCGGTGACGAGCCGAACCGAGCGACCGAATCCACTAGTGCGTCGCCGAGCACTGCCAACAGCACAGCGTCGACCTCCGCAACGCACTCGATCAGCGCGTCGACGCCGCCCGTCGGCAGCGTTCCCGGCCTGCCCGGTGCCGACAAGGTCGCGGCCCGCTTCGGTGCCGACCTAGTAACCGCGACGCCCACGGCATTGCAGGCCACGTGCTGGATGATGGCTCCGGCCAACATCATCGACATCGACACCAACAGCCACGAGGTGCTCGACGCCCTCGCACAGCCGGGGACCCTCACCCCGAACGCTGTCACCTGGAAGAGCGCGAACACCACGGTCACCTTCGATAGGACCTGGGTCGAATCCGGTATCGAGAACTCGGCGCACGTCGTCTGCCCGTGGGTGGCCCGTGCGGGCACCGAACCCGGCCCCGATGACGCCGACGCCCGTCACACCGTGCGCCGATACCTGGCCCGCTCGACAGGCAGCCCGCTCGACCCCTCCGACAAGGAAGACACCTATCCCCTGGTCTGCTCGGCGTCGACCTGGGACCCCGCCGACAGCGGCACACCCGGCGCGGCGCCGTTGGCGAGCAACCCCGGCAAGCTGACCGGCGTCACCAAGTTCGACAACCAGGAAATCCACTCCGAGCAGCTGCGCACCGGCTATATCACCGTCCAGGTCCCTGTGACCAGCTCCTCGGGCGGCACCCAGACCCGCACCTTCACCCTGACCGAAGGCACCGAGGGCTACTGCATCGGCGATGTTTCGCCGTAGCGGCACGCGTCATTCGTTGCGGCGGAGCGACGGACCACTCAGACACCGTTGAACATCGCGATCGGGTACGAAGGCGTGGTCGACAGGCCCGGAGTCGGCGGCGTGCGTCGCCGCACGGGGGCACCGTGAACACCGCAATCGGAAACAGCCGTTACCCTGGGTGGCTGGTAACGGCTAGGAGGAGCAGCTCGTGCAGATCACCAGCGTCGGACACGCCGGATTCCATATCCGCACCGTGGCCGGGTCGATTCTTTGCGATCCCTGGGTCAACCCCGCTTACCTCGGTTCGTGGTTCCCGTTCCCCGACAACACCCAACTGGATTGGGACGAGCTGGGCGATTGCGACTTCCTGTACGTCTCGCACCTGCACCGCGATCACTTCGACGCCGAAAACCTGGCGAAGCATGTCAACAAGGACGCGACGGTACTGCTGCCGGACTTTCCCGTCCCGGATCTGAAGCGGGAGCTCGAGCACCTCGGCTTCACCAAATTCTTCGAGACCGAGGATTCGGTCAAGCACACTGTCAGCGGTCCCGGCGGCGATATCGACGTCATGATCATCGCGCTGCGCGCGCCCGCCGACGGTCCCATCGGCGACTCCGGGCTGGTCGTCTCCGACGGCACGACCACCTGTTTCAACATGAACGACGCCCGCCCCGTCGACATGGATGTATTGCACGATTCCTTCGGCCACATCGACATTCACCTGCTGCAGTACTCGGGCGCCATCTGGTACCCGATGGTCTACGACATCCCCAACCGCACCAAGTCGAACTTCGGCAAGCAGAAGCGCCAGCGCGGTATGGATCGTTGCCGCAGCTATATCGAGCAGGTAGGCGCCACCTGGGTGGTGCCGTCGGCGGGTCCCCCGGTGTTCCTCGACGACGAACTGCGCTACCTCAATGACGATCGCGGCGACGAGGGCAACATCTTCCCGGACCAGATGGTGTTCCTGGACCAGATGCGCATCCACGGCAACGAGGGCGGGATTCTGATGATCCCCGGTTCCGTCGCCGACGTGCGTGGCGCCGAACTGTCGTTGACCCACCCGTTCGAGCCGGGACTGATCTACGACAACAAGGCCGACTACATCGAGCGGATGGCACAGCGTCTCGCACCGGTGCTCGAGGCCGAAAAGGCTTCGTGGGCACCCGCTGTCGGAGACCCGCTACTCGAGCCGTTGCAGGCGCTGTTCGAGCCGATCATGGCCCAAAGCGATCTCATCTGCGACGGCATCGGCTATCCCGTCGGCCTGGTGCTCGGCGACGAGACCGTAGTGCTCGACTTCCCCAAGCGCGTGGTTCGCAGCCCGATCGAGGGAGAAGGCAAGTACCGCTACGGTTTCCGCATCGCACCGGAACTGGTGCGCACCGTGCTGCGCGACAACGAGCCGGACTGGGTAAACACCATCTTCCTGTCCACTCGCTTCCAGGCGTGGCGCATCGGCGGCTACAACGAGTTCCTCTACACCTTCTTCAAATGCCTCACCGATGAGCGCATCGCCTACGCGGACGGCTGGTTCGCCGAGGCGCACGACGATTCCGCGTCGACCGAACTCGCCGGCTGGGAAATCCAGCGTCGCTGCCCCCACCTGAAGGCCGACCTATCGAAATTCGGTGTGGTGGAAGGCAATACCCTCACCTGCAACTTGCACGGCTGGCAATGGGACCTCGAATCCGGCCGCTGCAAAACCTCCAAGGGCCACGAACTGCGCTCGAGCAAATTGAGCTGAACGCTCTAGCACGGACTCCCCCCAGGGGTCAGGCGGCGATCGGCTCGGCGGTGGACTATCGCACCCGTTAGGTTCGCGAGCGGGCCGCGACGACGACCGCTACGAAGGTGAGCGCGCAACCGATTACCGCGGTAACGGATAGTCCTGCGCCCGTTGGGATTACGAGGTCGAGCAGGATCGAGGCGAGCAGTTGGCCGGCTACCGATGTCAGGCCGAGTAGTAGCACGCCGATCCATTGCACCGCCAGCGCGGCCAGGACGATGAATGCGACGCCGATGAGGCCGCCGACGTAAAGCCATGGTTCACTGGGGAATTCATTTGGCCACCCCGCGCGGGCGAGGACGAGCGATTCGAGCGCGAGTAGTGCGATGGTGCCGATGCCGAAGTTCACCAGGGTGGCGGCGAATGGGCCACCGACGGTCCCCACCCGACCGTTGACCGCCTGCTGCCAAGCCAGGCCGATACCAGCCAGCGCGGGCAATATGACCAGTAGCGCGGCCGGACCGTCGCGCAGCCACTCGGGCACAGCGGCAGCACCGGCCGGTGTACCGGAACGACCTGTCGCGGCCAAAACGACCGCAACCAGCGCCAGCGCGGCGCCACCAAGGCGAAGCGGGGTGACCGGTGTACGTCCATTCGGAGCCAATCCGAGCCGGTCGACGACCAGACTGCTCAGCAGCTGCCCCGCGACTACCGCCACGGTGAACGCGGTGATGCCGATGGCGGCCACCGTAAGCCCCTGACAGGCAACGAAGAACGCGCCGCACAGTCCGCCGAGCAGCTGCCAGGCTCGCAGCTCACCCGATCTGACGGCCGCGCGGACCCGCACCAGCCCAGCACGCAACCGACGGCTGAGCGCGAACGCGATCACCAACACCATCAACCCGAGGCCGAAACTGATACAGGCAGCGGCGATCCCATCATGCAACCGCGCCCCCAGCGCACCGTTGATCCGCCCCTGCCCCGCCACCCCGGCCCCGATACAAAACCCGAAGACCAGCCCAATCCGCACCCGTCCGGTCATTCCCGCACCGTACCGCGCGATCGCTGCGTTGCCGCTGCCCGTGGATGATGCGTCGAAGCCCCTCCGCCCGTCACGCGATACGACTCGTAGTGCGCGCTGCCGCAATTGACCTACCCGCGGTCACCGCTGATCCCCACGATCAACCGAGAGCCCGTCCCAACTACCCACGCCGACGCCATGCGCCCCGTGGCCGAAGCTGTCGTCACGAACATGCGCGCGGTCGCCACCGATCTCCACAATCACCCCATTGCCGGAGACCCATCGGAAACTACCCCGCGTGTCTCCGGCTCGCGGCGAAGGTGTCGTGACGGGCGTACGTTCGGTCGCCCCCATTGCGGGCGATGGAGCCTCGGACCAGGCGAGCGCGGATGCGGGCGCCGAGGTTTTCGTGGAATCGGGTTGCGCCGGGGAGTAGTTGGCGGGAAATCTCGAGGGCGCCGTTGACGACGGCGGTGGCCATGACGGCGGACTGGGAAAGTTTGCTGTTGGGCAGGCCGAGGAAGTCCGCGTTGGTGGGGCCGAGGATGATTCGGCTGTAGGCGACCATGTAGCTGGTGATCGCCCCGCGGATCACGCGCTGCGCGGCAGTGTCGTTGCCGATGAACAGGCCGCCTGCCGCCGGGATGAGCGCCTGGGCCAAGCGGCGGGAATCGTCATCGGGAATGAACTCGGTGTCGGCCAGTATCCAGAACGCACGCCAGGTATCGGTCTCATTGGTCGGCAGGATTTCCGCGTCGATGCCGAGCAGGAAGCCCACATAACGCCACAGGTGGAAGACCGCGTCCTTCTCCTCGGCGGAGAATCGCAGGCCGAGTGCCTGTGCGCCAACCAGATTCGCCATCGAGAACAGGCCGAGGGTGCCGACGGTGAGCACCTGGTTCACCGGGTGATCCCATGCCTCGTAATCCCAATCGGGGCGGCGATTCATTCCCGCCCGCACCAGCGCGTGCATCAGTCGCACTCGCAGCACGCTCTGGTAACCAACCTGATTACGCCGCAGCCCACCGATAGTCGTGACATCCAGCCACCACTGGGTGGTTTCGGCCAACCTGCGCGGCGCCATCGCGTCCAGGTCGCCGGTGCCGACGAGCGTTTTGTCCGCGCGCGATGCGAGGTAACCGCCCATCAGGGCGAACATGCCCATGGCGATACCACCCCAGACACTGGTGCGACCGACCACGCGCGCGCCGCGGTCGATCTTGTCGCGATCGAGCCAGTACGGGTCTGCCTCGACCTGTTCGAAGAACGCCCGCAGCTCCTTCGGCGCGTCCGGCACCGAATCGATACCGCCTTCGACAGCCATCTCGAACATCCCGCGACCCGCACCGATGGGCAACCGCTGAATCATCGCTACGACATCGTCCGCCAGCGGGTCGCCGACCTGTGCGAACCGCCGGAACGAATCACGCTGCGCCGCGGTGCAGCGCAGATCGCCGGGCGCGAGCACCGCAACGGCCTGTCGAAACGGAAACTCCGTGAACAGCGCCGGAGTCGGCAACAGCTGGTTGTCATGCGTCATTTGCACTTCACCCATCAAATCGAAGTTCAGCACCCGGGCCAACCACCAAGCACCTCCAGACAAAACGTCTCACAACTCCCCCATTCTGGCAAGACCACATGCCAGATCCTCCTCACGGCAGAGCGGTGCGTGGCACATGGCTGCGACATCGCCCGAGAAGCACCCCCGCTGGTGCCATTCACCGAGCTAGTTCGGGTTTAGGGGGGTAGCCATTGGGGGTTGAGGCGGCGGCGGCCAAGCCGGATTATCCGAGCGGAACCCAGCCGTTCGCCGCATGCATATCGCCGCCACCGAGTCCGCGATCGGTAAGCCCAGGGCCGACCCGGCCGTTTCCCTTATTGAGGTCGCTGATCAGATCCGCGACCGGATGCGAATCGCTGTAGTGGTAGCCCTGCGCGAGTGCGAAACCGAGCTCGGTGAGAACCGCCGCTTGATATTCGGTCTCCACACCCTCGGCGATAACCTGCAGGTCCAGCGACTTGCTCAGCGCGGCGATCACGCCGAGCAGCGGTGGCGCGGGCGAGTCCGAACGAATCGCGGCAACGAAGGACTGATCCACCTTGAGGATGTCGCTCGGCAGCGTAGCCAGCCTGCTCAACGAGGAGTACCCGGTTCCGAAGTCGTCAATGGCGATACGCACGCCCCGCTCCCGCAGCGTGTGCAAATTCGCGATGGCCGTTTGGGATTCGGCGGCCAGTTCGCTCTCGGTCACCTCGAGCACCAGTTGATCGGCGGGCCAGCCGGTGCCGGCCAGGATATTCGCGACCCGGTCCGCGTATCCCGACTCGGCCAACTCCAGACCGCTCACATTGACGTTCAGTGTCAGGTCGAGCTGGGCGAAGGTCTCCTGCAGCCGGGCCGCGTCCGCGCAGGCCCGCCGCAAGACCAGCTCGTCCAGATCGGAGATGAGATCGTATTCCTCGGCAACCCGGATTAGCCCCTCGGTGGTTACGTCCGGCTGCGCGCTCGACGACCAGCGCAGCAGTGCCTCCACACCAACCGCCCTGCCGCCGCCTTCGCTCAAGCTGACGATCGGCTGGTAGTGCACGTCCAGGGCGCCGCTGTCGATCGCCTCACGCAATTCGACGGCCAGCGGCAGCTGCCGCGAGGACTCGAGCACTGTCCGGTTCCGCCCGGCCTGCTTGGCCCGATAGAGACCCACGTCGGCACGACTGACAAGCAGCGAACCCGATTCCCCCTGCTGCCATGAGGTGACACCGGCCGAACAGCCGGTGGTAACCGCGGCCCGTAATTGCTCGGTGAGCAGAATCGCCGCCTGCTCAGTGGTATTCGGCATCAACAGCGCGAAAGCGTCACCGCCGTAACGGGCCAGCCGTTGATCCGGCGCGAGCAGCTTCGACCAGGTGTCCGCGACTCGCTGCAATACCGCGTCTCCGGCGCGCTGGCCGAGGTGGTCATTGATCTTCCGGAAGCGGTCGAGGTCGACCAGCACCAGCGCCAGTCCCTGTTCGCTGCGGGTGGCGTGTTCGATAGCGGCGTTCAGCGCCCGGTCGAAGCCGCGCCGGTTGAGCAAGCCGGTCAGCACGTCGATATCGGCTTCCGACGCCATCCGCGTGAGGATGCCGACGACGACACCGACACCGAAGGTGACACCGGCCGGAATCAATCCCGACCACCACGGCAGCGACGGAGCCACGGGCCGGGTGGGCAGCACCCATAAACACAGCACCATCGCGAACGCGATGTGCGCGAGCGCCTCCGACCACGCGAAGAACAGTGCCGCGTCACACGCCACGAACACATAGAACGCGGCCAGGCTGACCGCGCCGACGGTGTTCGGGAACGAATGCACCGCGATGGTCACCAGCACGGTCGCGATCGCGACGTATCCGTGGTGGATGGAATGCGGCAGGCGCGGTCCCCAGGCGAGCAGCGTCAGACCGAGAATCAGGGCGATCGCCGCCGCCGCGCCCACCAGCAGTCGATTACCCTCGTCTCCCGGTGCGATGGCAGTGATAAGCATGCCAAGCACACCACCCATGACGTAGAACGCCCCGGTGGTGCGGGCCATGACCATAGCTGTCGCCAGCGCCGATGCCGCCCGAACCCGGGTTCGGGTATCGCCGCGCGCCCCGATTCCTCGCACGGCAACAGCCTAGAGGTAAGGATTCACAGTGGTTGCCACATCCCGTGAATCCGACATGGCAAGCCAGCCGCCATAACCCAATGTTTACCGCTGCGGCCGCAGCACATCGGTGCCGACGAACGGAACCAGTGCGGCGGGCACGCGCACCGATCCATCGGCCTGCTGGTGATTCTCCAATAACGCCACGATCCAGCGGGTCGTGGCCAGCGTGCCGTTCAAAGTCGCTGCGATCTGCGGCTTTCCGCTTTCGTCGCGGTATCGCACCGATAACCTGCGCGCCTGGAAGGTGGTGCAGTTCGAGGTAGAGGTGAGCTCACGGTAGGTCTGCTGCGTGGGAACCCAAGCCTCACAGTCGAACTTGCGCGCCGCCGAACTGCCCAGATCGCCCGCCGCGACATCGATGATCCGGTAGGGCACCTCGATCGCGGTGAGCATCTCCTGCTCCCACGCAAGCAGCCGCCGGTGCTCGGCGTCGGCCTGATCCGGCGTGGTGTAGACGAACATCTCGATCTTGTCGAACTGGTGCACCCGGATGATGCCGCGGGTGTCCTTGCCGTAGCTGCCCGCCTCGCGACGGAAGCACGACGACCAACCCGCGTAGCGCTTCGGTCCGGCACCGAGATCGAGGATTTCTCCCGAGTGGTAGCCCGCCAGCGGCACCTCCGAGGTGCCGACCAGGTAGAGATCGTCGTCGGCGAGGTGATAGACCTCGGCCGAATGCTGGCCGAGGAAACCGGTGCCCGCCATGATCTCCGGGCGTACCAGTACCGGCGGAATCATCATGGTGAAGCCATTGGCCACCGCGCGCTGCGCCGCCAATTGCAGCAGCCCGAGCTGTAGCAGTGCGCCGTACCCGGTCAGGAAGTAGAAGCGAGCGCCGGAGACCTTCGCACCACGCTCCATGTCGATCACGCCGAGCGCCTCACCCAGCTCGAGATGATCCTTCGGCTCGAAGTCGAATTCCCTTGGGGTGCCGATGGTTTCCAGAACGATGTAATCGTCCTCACCACCCGCGGGCGCGCCCTCCTGTACGACATTCGAGATGGCGCGCTGCGCGGTGTCCAGGTCGTCGTCGGCGGCGTGCTGCGCCACCTCGGCCTCTTTGACCTTCACCGACATTTCCTGCGCGCGCGCGAGCAGCGCGGGACGCTCCTCGGGACTCGCCTTCCCGACCTGTTTGCCCATCACCTTGTGCTCGGCGCGCAGGTTGTCCGCGGTAGCTACCGCGGACCGGCGCGCCGCATCCGCCTCGAGCAGCGCGTCGACGAGGGCGGGGTCTTCGCCGCGGGCGCGCTGAGAGGCACGGACCACGTCTGGATTCTCCCGCAGGAATCGGAGGTCGATCATGGGAAGTCAGCCTAATGGTCGCGCGATGCGGACGCGTTCGGTGGTCGAGGAGACCAGGTCGTGGCACCGAAGATCGGACGCTGCCATGATGGATCGCGATGTCCTCCGAAGATATGCCCCAGCACCAGGCCCCCGAGCCTGACTCGGACGGCGAATCATCACGCGCCGGCTCGTTGTCCCGGTCATTCGGTTCCGCCCGCAAGGCGACGCTCGGTAAGTCGTTGCCGGGCGCCGACCTGCACCTGTCAGCCCCGACGCTGCGCTGGGGGCTGCTCGCGGTCGCGGCGGGCGCCGTTATCGCGGCCCTGGTCACCCTCTTCGTGACCGGTTTCGACAATGAGACCGGGCTGGAGGCGCACAGTCCCGCCTCGCCCGGCGGCACCGTGCTCGACAAGGAGTTCGGCACCGCGTCCTCGGGCGACTGTCTCAGCTGGACCAAGCCGGACCGCGCCGATCTGGTGAAGGTGGCCTGCTCGAACAAGCACCTATTCGAGGTCGCGGCCGATATCGATATGACCAGGTACCCCGGCAAGGAGTTCGGCGTCGGCTCCCGGTTCCCCGACTCGCTGCGGCTGACCGAACTCAAGGAAGAGCATTGCGTGCCCGCGGTGGAGAAGTACATGGGCGGAAGCTTCGATCCGCGCGGACGCTACGTCGTCGGCCTGATGTACCCGAGCCCTGACGGGTGGAATCACGGTGACCGCACACTGCGCTGCGGCCTCCAGTTCTCCGGCAGCACCGGCACGCCGCTGCCGTCCACCGGCAGCGCCGTCGAACACGACCAGTCGAGGGTGTTCGAAGCGGGCACCTGTCTTGGCATCAATCAGAACCTGCCCACCGATCCGGTGGACTGCTCACAGCCGCACGCCGTCGAGATCGTGTCCACTGTCGACCTCGGCGCCCGCTTCTCCAGCGGGCCGCCCGCGAAAGCGGAGCAGGACAAATTCGTCGAGGACGAATGCGCCAAGTCCGCCGCCGACTATCTGGGCTCGGCCGAAGCGGTGCCCAACAAGACACTGACGCTGTTCTTCGACTACCTCGACGCGCGGAGTTGGCTGGCGGGTAGTCGCAAGCTGGACTGCATGATCGGCAAGGGCACCGACCGCGAGGGCTTCGCGCCCATCACCGGAACGGCCAAGGGCGACATCCTGATCAACGGCCAGGCGCCGGTGCCACCGCCGAACTCCGGGCGCTCGACGCCGACACCGCTGCCCGGCGCGGCGCCACTGCCGCAGCCGCGTTAGGCCGAACCGCATGCCGGTCACCATGTCCGCCGATCGCTTCGAAGAGCTCGTCGGCGATGCCCTCGATCTCATTCCGGTGGAGCTGGCCAGAGCCATCGATAACGTCGTCGTCCTGATCGAGCCTCGCAATCCGCAAGACCCTCGGCTGCTCGGGCTCTACCACGGGATCGCGCTCACCGAACGCGACAGCCAGTACGGTGGCGCGCTGCCGGATACCGTGACGATCTACCGTGACTCGATCCTCGAAATCTGTAGTGACGAGGGCGAAGTCGTCGAAGAGGTGGCGATCACCGTGATCCATGAGATTGCACACTATTTCGGGATTGACGAAGACCGTCTTCATCAGCTGGGATGGGGCTAGTCTCTTACCGAGCTGTGTAGATTACGAGCTGTGCGGGGTTGTAGCGCAGCACGGTAAGACCGGAAAGAAATTTGGGGATTCGATGGAACCGATCGCGTAACTGTCGCGTCCTATCACTCGTAGGGGGAATTCTCGTGGTTCCGCCCAGTAGCCGCCACTAGAAGGAGTCGAGTCATGGTTGGCCTGGTAAACATCACACCCGAAGTCGTTCTCGCTGCCGCTGCCGAGTTGGATCTGCTCGCCGAACGACTCGCGGGAGCCGCCGCGCTGACCGCGCCCGCGACCCACGTGCTGCCGTCCGGAGCCGATGAGGTGTCGCTGATGGCCGCGCAGCACTTCAACAAGGCGGCGATAACCCACGATCAGGCGGTTGCCCAGGGCATCCTGGAGTTGCACCACGCCGCCGCGACGTTGCGCATGCAGCTCGCAACACACGTGGGCGAAGACCTCCTCAAGTCGAGCGTCATGAACGTTGTCGCCGGAAATCTCAACATCTGAGCACGCGGCCATCGCACCGATAACTAATCCAGGGGAGAAAAAAGCATGACCGCAGGAATCACCGGGGTGTTCTGGCTGCCCCGTATGGCCGAATTCAACTCCGTCGCGCTCAATGCGGGCGCGCACGCCATTCCGATCTCCGCCGCAGCTACCGCATGGGGTGGACTCACCGCCGCGTGGGTCGACGCCACCACGACAGTTGTGCGGGTAATGGCGGAATTGGGCGTCGGCATGCAGGGTGTCAACGGCATCGCGGCGCTGGCGCGCCTCGGCGGCTTCACCGGGTGGGCCGAGCAGCAGAGCGTCATGGCCGCCACCCTGGGGACGAAGGCCGCGGCCAATGCCACCGCCTACACCGTCGCTTCGCTGGCCATGCCGATGCTGCCCGAAATCATTGCGACCAACGGTGCCGTGGTCGCGTCGGCCAACCCGCCCGGTGCGCTTTCGGGCGCTCTGGAGGTGGCCGAGGGTGCCAAGCACGCCATGGACATTCGCGCCGCCCTGGTGATGGAAACCTATGAGGCCGCAACTTCGGCAACCGTGGTTACGCCAGGCGAGTTCATTAACCCGCCGCCGATCGCCAATGGCGCGGGCACAGCGACACCGACACCCGAATCGGCGCAGACAGCATTCCAGGGCGGCCCGATAGACGGCGCGATCTCCGCGGCCGGGGCGTTCATTAATAACCCTGCCGTAATCAGTGCCGCGACGCAGGTAGCCAATGCCGCGGGCACCGTGGCCAGCACGGGCGTGAGCGCGGCCGGAAACATCGGCGCGAGCGCGATCTCCGCCGTGACGAGCACAGCACCGAGTATGGGCGCCGCCGCTCCCATGTCCATGATTGGTATCGGTGGTGCGGCGAGCGCCGTGGCCGCCGCCGGCACCCGATCCGCGGCGTCGGCCCCGGTCGGTCTCGGCAATAACTCGTTCAAGCTGCCCGAGGGTTGGGGCGCGGGCGGCTCGCTCGGTACGCCCGCCGCCGCCCCGGTCGCTGAGGCGGTCAACATCACCCCGCAGACGTCGACACCGGCACGCCCGGCGTCGTCGAGCAGCCCACTGATGGGTAACCAGGCGCGCAACTCCGAGGACGACGAGTCCGACCACAAGACCGCCGACTACCTGCGGTCCGACGACAACTTCACCGATGGCCGGTACACCGCCGATGGAGTCATCGGCGGCGCCCCCGGGACGGCTAAGTGACGGTGCTCGGTGCGGGCCGCGGCCCATCGATGCTCGAGTCGGTCGTGCTGTCGCTCGACGAAATGCAGTTCCTCCTGGAGAAACTGGAGATCGACGAGGTTCCTATCGTGCTGCAAGCGATGGGAACCTACGACAACGTGACCGACCACGATGCCGCGATGGCCGTGGCCGCCCAGTCCCTCATCGATCGGGAACTCCTGATCGATGATGTGGTCCACAACGACCTCGAAGACCGGCTGCGGACGCTGTACCGCCCGCACTGGGTGATCGCGGTACGCCTGGTCGTCGATGGTCAAGTCAGTCGCATGTGCCTCGCGAAGGGTGACGACTTTGTCACTGTCGCGCTTCGTGGGCCGCAGTCGTACGTCATCGACGAAGCGGACGAAGACCTTCCCGGTGCGGTGATCACGGCGCTCGGTCCCGCCGAGCCGCTCGAATTGACCGGCATGCGCGCCCAGACCGAACATCTCGTGCCGATCTTCAGCGACACCGGCAACACGGCCTCAACCGCAAGCCGATTGGCGAAGGTCGGCCAACCCACCCGAGACGCGCAGGTCCTGGCCTCGGCCATGGTGGAGTTCCATTCGCACACCGAGATCGTCGGCATCGTGTACGGCGACGGCACCAGAGAAACCGCCGACAACCACATCGCCGTATTCAACACCCGCTCAGGACGTTTCATCGCCACCGCGAGTGTTGCCGACGACGGCACCAAATGGACGTCGCTGAGCAGCGGTACCCCCGCCCGCCTGCGAACGGCATTGCAGGACTTGATCAATTCACTCCCCGAACGCGAAGAGTTCCCCCGCAATCCCGCGTTGTCCTGACGAAATACACAGCGTCACGAGACCGAAGAACCCCGCCGCACAGGGCAACTCAGCCCATCGGGTCGTCCGAGGTCGCCGGCACCCGGTGGCTGAATGGGGGTGTGAAGCGTCCCCAGCGGACACATTTCCAGCCTCCGACGGCGCGGGGCACCAGTTCGATGGTTTCCGTATTGTCCAGGTGATTGTTTGTCGTGAACGGCGGCTCGACCCCGGCGAGGGTGCGCCCGAGCAACCGCATTGCCGCGCCGTGATCGACCAGCAGCACATCACCATCGGTGCCATCGAAATACGTGGTCCGCAGAGTCTCGATCACCGGCAGGAAGCGGGCGAGCACGTCGTACCCGGATTCGCCGCCGGGCACCCGTTGCGATAGATCGCCTTCGTGCCAGGCACGGTAGATCCGCTGAAAGGTCTCGTGCGCTTCCTCGGTGCCCAGCCCCTCCAGCTCACCGACCTGTACCTCGTGCACGCCGTTGAGCACCTCGGCGCGCACCCCGGTCGCCGCCTCGATGTAGCCGGCCGTCTGTCTGGCGCGCAGCGCCTGCGAGCAGAACAGCGCCCGCGGCGGTGTCGACAGACTCGACCCGAACGTCTTCGCCTGCGCCGCACCACGTTCGGTTAACGGTAGCCCCGGCAGTCTGGTGTCGAGAATCTTGGCGACATTGCCCTCGGTCTCGCCGTGCCGGACCAGAATCAGCTTCACAGGTCCGCCACCCCCTTCCGTAGCTGGGTCAGCCATTCCGCTGCCGCCTCGTCCGACGGTGGCGGCGTTCCGGTCGCCGAGGTCGCGGGCCAGGAACCGAGGAATCGGATCCGCGCCGTGCGGTGCAGCGCCTTCAGTGTCTCGGCGACGGCCGTATCGCCTATGTGGCCGACGCAGTCGAGATAGAAGCGGTAGGTACCCAAACCCGTTCGGGTCGGGCGGGATTCGATCCTGGTCAGATCGATACCGCGAGTGGCGAATTCGGCGAAGGCCCGCATCAACGATCCCGGCTCGTTCGTCAGTTCCAGCACGATCGAGGTGCGGTCCGCACCGGTCGCGGGCGGTGCGATCCGCGGCCGGGTGACCAGAACAAAACGCGTGATCGCCTGATCATGGTCGGCCACGCCGGTAGCCAAAGCCGTCAGGCCCAGGCGCTCACCGGCCAGTGCCGTGGAGACCGCGGCATCGGCGTGGCCTGCCGCGACATCCTCGGCGGCCGCGGCGTTCGACGCGGACGTATATGTCTGCGCGCCGGGCAGATTGCGTGACACCCACAGCCGCACCTGCGCGGCGGCCACCGGATAGGAGGCCAGCGTCCGGACGTCGGCCAGCGTCGTGCCGGGCCGGGCGAGAATCGTGAAGGTTACCTCCAACTCGGTCTCGGCAACTATCTGTAGCCGAGGACCGATTGCCAGCGAATCGAGTGTCGCCGAGATCGACCCTTCCACCGAGCTCTCGATCGGCACGACCGCACCCTCGACGTCGCCGGAGCGAATCAGCTCCAACGCGGCCCCTTGGCTGGGCGCGGCGATCCGCTCGACAGGTCCATCGAAGACCTCCGAGGTTTCGAGCTCAGCAAGGGCCATCTCGGTGAAGGTTCCCGACGGCCCAAAATACGCAATACGCGGCACGGTTACGACAGTACTTTGCGGTTGCTCGCGCGCTGGAAAAATTTGCCAGGACCGGTAAGCCACGCTCAGACCTAGTGCCGCATCAGGCAACGTTCGCCCTGTCGACCACCTGGCGTAGGCGTTCGTCGGCGGCATGCTTGTTCCGCCAGATGATGTAGCGGCGGATCATGCTGCCCTGTTCTGTGTGGCTGGCGTGGTCCGTCCCGTCGAGTGCGAAGTAGCGCAGGGCGGTGAACTGGGCTTCGATGCGGTTCAGCCAGAAGCTGTTGGTCGGCGTGTAGGCGAACTCGACGTTGTTGGCCGCAGCCCAGTCGCCGACTCGAGTGTCCTTCTTCGTAGTCAGGTGTGGGGAGAAGTTGTCCAGCACGATCCCGATACGGATCTTCGGCGGGTAGAGGCTGCGCAGGTAACGGCAGAACTCCAGGAACCTCGTCCGGTTCTCGCAGCAGGCGCTTCCCCTCGTCGTCATCGATCTCGCGGACGCGTACTCGCTCAGCCACCAGCACAGCTTCCCTGCCGCGCGCTGCCGACGCGTGTCATTCCGTCGGCGTGCCGATCCGCAGCCGGTTGCCGTCAGGGTCACGCAGCTCGATCTCACGCGCCCACGGAGCGTCCTCCGCCTGCACACCGAACTCGGAACCGATGGCCTCGACATCACGAATGCGGAGGTAGACCAACGTGTCGGGGCGGGCGTCGCCCTTGTGCTCCGACAAGAACAACCGCACCCCGCCCCGGGCGACCTCGACGAACGCGGGAAGCCCCGGTTCGAAGCGGTGTTCCGACTGCTTGGCGAAGCCCAGTCGCTCGTACCACGCGACCGCCGCTGCAGCGTCCTCGACGCGAAGAATGGGAATGACTTCCTCGTCCATGTAGCCCATCGTCTCAGACCACCCGGCGGGGCGAACGTTGCTTGATGCGGCACTGCAGGTGAGACCGGTCACTTGACGGTGCCGATGCCGCCCTCCGCATGGGCGGACACCGAGTCTCGTCCGCACGACCCACGCCGCGCCGCGATTCGATCGGCTCATGGCGGTGATCACCCACTGACGACGCGGATTGGGAGACAACTAGTCGTTAACTGCGCGCCCCAGCACCAAACAGCTCTTATCGGGGCGAATCTGCGACGATCAGAACTGCGAGCGAATCCCCAACCTCACCGGGACTGTCGGTTTCGATTGCGAGCAAGACGGTCCGGACGGCCTCGATCGCCGGTGGTTTCAGCGATGTCAGAAAGGCGATGTCGGGAGTTCCGAGTGCCGCACGAATGTCCTCGCCACAGAGCGCGGCAGCCGTTGCGGCAACAATTGCCAGAGCACGCTCACCGCGCGAGGTTCGAGCAACGAACCCGGCATCCGAGTGCGCGATCTCCGCGAGAAAGTCGGCGATCTCCACATCCGGCAAATCCGCATCGACGCTGCGCGCCCCTGAATTCTGCTGTGTCACAGTGTCTTCGGCTGATGCCGGGTCCCGGTTGCCCGGCTTCGTACCGCGGACCAGGCCATCCACCAGGTTGCGACGCGCGGGTGCCATCAAGGAGACCAACACCGGTTCATGCGATCCATCCGCCATCCGCTCACCGTAGCGATGACGTTCGGGCGGTATTCGACGGCAGCTCTCAGCATCCGGGTGGTGTGAACGGTTGCGGATTATCGGCTCGCCACTTAGCTTAGGTTTACCTAAACTAATGCCGAACGCGTCGAGCACTGGAGGTCCGCATGCCGAACACGACCGTCGCACCGTCCACTGCCGAGCGGATACGTAGTGCGTGTGCCCATGCCGAGCAGTCGGTACTCGCGATGCCCGGTATTGATCCGACCACGGTCTCGGTGCACCACCTGCGGCAATGCGGCGACGCGGTGATCGCGGTGCCCACCAAGTCGATGGCCGCGGTGCTCACCGGAAACTCGGGCGACGGTGGCGCACCCGCGGTGCTGGAACTCACCGACCACTCGCCGCTGACCTTGCGAGAACCGGTGCGCGCGTTGGTCTGGTTGCGCGGTTGGGTGCGATCGGTGCCCGCCCAGGCACAGCGTGCGCTGGCGAGCGAGGTCGCCAAGGACAATCCGCACCCCGCGCTGCTCGACGTCGGCCACACCGCGACCCTGCTGCGGGTGGTCATCAATTCCGCCGTGGTCGCCGATACCGTCGGCGCCGAATCCGTGTGCGTCGACGACCTGCGCCTCGCCGAACCCGACCCGTTCTGCGCCCTCGAATCCGCCTGGCTGCTGCACATGGACGCCGATCACGCGGACGTCGTGAGTCAGCTCGCCAGGCATCTGCCGCCCAGCCTGCGACGCGGTTCGGTACATCCGCTCGCGATCGATCGCTTCGGCCTGACGCTACGCATCGAGGGACTCGACGGCGACCACGATTTCCGGCTGCCCTTCAGCGCCCCCGTCGAGGACATCGAGTCCCTCAGCCGCGCCGTCCGAACCCTCGCGGGCTGCCCCTTCCGCAACGGCCTGCGCCGCATCTGATCGTCCTGTGCCCCGACCCACGCTGTCCCGCAATCACACTCGCGCGCGACATGCCTGGACAGCACCGCGCTACGTCATAACGAGCCGCACTTCGTCGTGCGTCATCCGATAACCCGTTCGGCAACGGGCGACTAGTTGACGATCGCAGCGTGCTCAGATCCGCACGAGCGATCGGATAATCGGGCGAATTCCCTTCAGTGCACCACCTCTCGCGTGGCTACCCGAGCGCCTCGGCAATTCACCCAATCGACAGTGCGAGGGCACACGGGGTCGCGCTGGCAATAGATTCGACCGCATGAGTGCTGAGTCGGCTCCCACCTGGGACGAGCCCGAGTCGCCGGATCGGGAACGGTTCGCGATCCGGCTCGAGATCGTGGTGGTTCTGGTTGTCACCTTCGGGCTGAGCGGGCTCAGCGCGGCGCTGTCGCTGATCGAGAGCGCGTTATCGCCCGGTGGTGTCGGTAGCAAGACGGTCGCGCTGAACCCTTCGCGGGCCACCCAGTCGACCATCGACCTGTTGTTCCAGCTGCTCAGCGTGCTGCGGCTGGCAGGATGGGCGGCTCTCGGCTTATACCTGTTGTGGCGCAGTGGAATCGGGCCGCGCCTGATCGGCCTGGCACGCATCCGCTTCCGATCCGACATGCTGCCGGGACTCGCGCTCGCGGCCATCATCGGACTTCCCGGTCTCGGCCTGTACCTCACCGCGCACGCCATGGGTTTCAGCGTGACGATCGTGCCGAGTTCGCTCGGTGACTATTGGTGGCGACTGACCGTGCTGATCCTGTCCGCGTGCGCGAACGCCTTCGCCGAAGAGATCCTCGTGGTCGCCTACCTGATCACCCGGCTGCGCAAGCTCGGCTGGACGGAAAACTCGGCGCTGCTGGCCTCCGCGGTACTTCGCGGCAGCTACCACCTCTATCAGGGCCTGGGCGGTGGCATCGGCAATCTGGTCATGGGCCTGATCTTCGGCCGATTCTGGCAGCGCACCAACCGCCCGTGGCCACTCATATTGGCGCACGCGACCATCGACACGGTCGCCTACATCGGCTACACCGTGCTGCACGGCCACGTTTCCTGGCTGCCGTAACCAAGTGCTGTCGATACGCGAAATCAATAGGAGCGCCCGATCGCGGGCGCTCGCGATCGGCGCTGGGACGGCGGCCCGGATCGACCGCGAACAGCAGCATCCGCCGACCCCGACCCACCGAGATCCGGCCGCGGCGAGCCGAGCCCGCGCAGCCCCGTTCAGTAGAGTCCACATGATGAATGGCGACGACCCCCAGCACAACGCACGGACGCGCCGGGTCCCGCCACCGTCGGGCCAGGCACCGTATCCGCCTGCGCGGCCACAGCACCCCCCGCGCTTCGGACCGGAATCCCCCAACGGACCCACCAGGAAGCTGCATCGGGACGGACCGCCGAACTACGCGCCGCCGCTGGCGTACTCGCAGGTCCCGCCGGATCCGGCCGCGACGCGCACGCCACCACCACGCAAGCCAGGACCGACGCATCAGCCCACCCAGCAACCGGTGCCCTATCACGAACCCGCGCAACGAACCCACGCGCAGACACAGCGGCCGATGCCATACCGTGCGGCGCCGCCACCGGTACCGCCCGCCGCGCCGCCGCGACGTCGCGATCGAGAGCCCGAGCCGCCGCCACGCCGCCGCCGCAAACGGCACTTGTTCCGGTGGTTTCTGGTGTTGCTGCTGGTACTCGTGCTGGCCATTGTCGGTGCGATCGTCCAGTTGGACCGCTCGCTGACCCGTATCGACGCGCTCACCAGTTATGCCGATCGAGTGGGTGACACGCCGGGCACCAACTGGTTGCTCGTCGGTTCGGATGGCAGGGCCGGACTCACGGCCGATCAGGAACAACAACTGGCCACCGGCGGTGAGGTCGGACCGGAACGCACCGACACCATCATGCTGGTACATGTCCCGAAGTCCGGGCCGACAACGCTGGTCAGCCTGCCGCGCGATTCCTATGTCGGCATCCCCGGCCACGGCAAGGACAAACTCAATGCCGCCTTCGCGATCGGCGGCCCGCAGTTGCTGGTCCAGACGGTCGAGACGGCGACCGATGTGCGGATCGACCATTACGCGCAGATCGGATTCGGCGGCTTCGCGAGTCTGGTCGACACGCTCGGCGGCATCGATGTCTGCGTGCCCCAGGCCATCGACGATCCCCTGGCCGGCATCAACCTGCCCGCAGGTTGCCAGAAACTGAACGGCCCCGAGGCACTCGGCTTCGTTCGCAGCCGCGCCACCGCCCTCGCCGACCTCGACCGCATGAACAATCAGCGCCTGTTCATGGCCGCGCTGCTGAAAAAGGCGACAAGCACCTCCACCCTGGCGAACCCGCTGAAGCTGTGGCCACTTGCCCGCGACACCGCAAAGACGCTGAAGGTCGATAATGGCGATCACATCTGGGACCTTGGTCAACTCGGCTGGGCGCTGCGCGGCGACACCGTCGCGACCACCGTTCCGGTCGGCGGGTTCAGCGATACCGACAGTGGAAATGTGCTGCTGTGGGACAAGGAACGGGCCAGTGCGTTCTTCGATGCGCTGTCCAAGGACCAACCCATCCCGGACGACCTTCTGACGAGGTAGCGTCGAGACTATGCCCGACAACGACGAGGTCCAGCCGTTCAACCTGCTGCTGCGCGCTCAGATCCGGCGCGGCTTCACCGCAGCCCAGCAGTACCTTTCCGCGGCGGTGTACCTCGATTCGAATCGGCTGCCTCGGTTGGCCGAATACTGCTACGGCAAGTCCGGCGAGCATCGCGGACACGCCCTGCGAATGGTGCAGTATCTACTCGATCGCGACCTCGAGGTCCAGGTCGGCGGACTGGACGAGGTCAAGTCCAGTTTCGAGTCCCCTCGCGAGACGATCGCTTTCCTGCTGGAGGCGGAACGAACCCGCAGCACCCAGATCACCGCGCTGGCCGGTGCGGCGCGCTCGTCGGGCGACTATCTCGGCGAACGATTCATCCAGTGGTTCCTCGAGGAGCAGGTCGAGGAGGTCGCCGGGATGACAACACTGCTTACCGTGATCGACCGCGCGGCAGGCGATCTGTTCGACGTGGAGGATTTCATCTCACGAGAACTGCGTACGACACCACGTGCCGACCTGACCGCGCCGAAAATGGCGGGCGCAGCGCGAAACTGAGCCCGAATCGGCCGGGAACTAATTAGGCAACACTAGCCTCAATAAGGCTGTACTTGGATGACACGCGGTCTGACCAGCGATATTGTCGCTTGCATGTCCAGCCATCCGGAGTCCCCGCGCAGCAAATTCCACAGTCTGCTTCATGACCAGATCCGGCATGAATTCAATGCCGAACATCAATACATCGCGATCGCGGTGTGGTTCGACAATGCGGATCTGCCGCAGCTGGCCAAGCGCTTCTACGCCCAGGCCGTCGAAGAGCGCAATCACGCGATGATGATCGTGCAGTATTTCCTCGATCGGGATATCAGCGTCGAACTCGCCGGAATCGATGGCGCGAAATCTCGTTTCGAGAATGCCCGCGAACCGATCGCATTGGCACTCGCACAGGAGAAGGCCGTTACCGACCAGATCGTCCAACTGGCGAGCACGGCGCGCGAAGAGGGCGATTACCTGGGCGAACAATTCATGCAGTGGTTCCTCAAGGAACAGGTCGAGGAGGTCGCCAATATGACGACGTTGCTGACCATTACCGATCGTGCCGGTTCCAATCTCTTCGATCTGGAAGATTTCATCGCCCGCGAAATGAGCGGTGTCAGCGATACTTCCGGCGCTCCGTCCACCGCGGGCGGCACCGTCTGATCAAGTCGAAAACTGTTGCAGACCAGGCCCAGCTCGTCGCGACGAACTGGGCCTGTCGCTGGTATATCGAGGGCGGCGTCTTACCGCCGCCATCTTATTGTTGCGCGGGCTGTCTACGAAGCGCTCAGCGAGCTGAGCAGCGTCACGATCAAACCGAGAATCGCTTCCATGGCGTGTTCCTACTTCCTCATCTGAATCGGTGAGAGTGTCCTCACCACCACCATCTATCGGTGATGTTCAGAACATAATCGAGGATGAATAGAAATGAGCGTGTTTCACAAAATTCAGCGCAACATTTTTTGACTCATCGCAAGGTGACCTGACGCGACCGCAAACCGTCCCGGGAACGACGCTCGTCGGCCGACAGCGGTGCGTCCGTCGCCAGCGCCTCACCCAACCGGGCTCCGAACTCGATGGCGGGCGTATTCCACTCGCTGGCATGCAATTCCGGATCGAGATCGAACACCGGCACCAGCAGGCCATGGGTACGGAACGATCCCGCGAATCGCGACCCCTCGCCGAAGTGCAGTCCACCCGCGGCATGCAGCCGGGCCAGTGCCAGCATGAGGTCATCCTCGTTCTCCGGGCGAACCCAGCGCACATGCGCCTTTTCGCCCGCGTCGACCCACCAGGCCGCGCCGATCGAATCCTCGCTGAGTTCCAGGCGGGCCGACGGCATGATCGCCTCCTTCGCCTGCTCGATCGTCGCGGCGACCTGCGGATCCGGCTCGACGCCCTCGGGCACCCACCAGTCGAAGTCCTGATGCACGGTGAGCTCGAGGTCGGCACCGGGGTCGATCACGTCGGCCAGACGCGGACCGCCCTCCATACTGTCGGCCGCTGACAGAGATTCACCCGGTTGCGCGGACTGCGTCCACAGAATGGCCGCCGCGAGATCGGCGCCCGGGTCCACACCCTGGAACTGGACCTGTGCTCCGACATAACCGGTCGGATCCTCGCCCGCGCGCACCAGCGCCGCGACCGCGCCGGGCAGCACCGTGGCCAGCACCACCGATCGTTGTGCCGCTATATCGGACGACAGCTTCAGCGTCGCGGTCGCCGACGGCACGAACTCGCGTAACGCGACGAGATCGCATTCCGCGGCCAGACCCTCGAACGGGCGCGCGACGCCCTGTGCCGACTGCTGCAGCGCCGCTCGCCGCTCGGCGAGACGCTGCGCCCGGTTCCCGCCGGGCTTCGGACTATTGCGCTTGCTCTTACCCACGGGAGCACAACCTACAGGGTGCGGTGCGGGTCAACGCAGCGCCTGCGGCGGCGTGTGGCCGCGAAATCAGGCGGCGGCCAGCAACGCCTTGGTGCGGCCGGGATGGTTGGTGGCCAGCCAGCTGACGCCGAGATCGGCGCACAGCCGCACATCGCCGGGCTCGTCCACCGTCCAGCAGTAGGTAGCGCGACCGGCCGCGGCAGCCTTATCGACGAGATCAGGGTGCTCACGCAGCGTTTTCACCGACGGACCGACCGCCGTGGCGCCGACCGTTGTCGCGGCGCCGCCCCCCAGGTAGCGTGAGGATTCGCCGAGCAGCACCGTCGGCAGCAACGGCGCGGAACGCCGGATGCGCCACACCGCGGTAGCCGCGAACGACATCACCACCGCGCGCGAATGGTCGGCGGATGCGGGCGTAGCGATCCCGAAGCGCTGTAGTTCGGCGAGTAGTTTGTTCTCCACCAACGCTCCGTAGCGCACCGGATGCTTGGTTTCGATGAACAGCTTGGTCGGCCTGCTGCGCCAGTCGAGCACCAGCTCGATCAGCTCACTGAGAGTCAGCACGGACGACGGTTCGCCGTCGGCGCCGAAATCGAATTTCCTCAGTTCATCCAGGGTCATCTCGCTCACCAGCCCAGTGCCCGACGAGGTCCGATCGACGGTCCGGTCGTGCAGGCAGACCAGGTGCCCGTCCCGGGTCAACCGGACATCACACTCCACCCCATCGGCGCCCTCCTGCAGCGCAAGCTCATAGGCGGCGAGTGTGTGCTCGGGGCGTGCCGCCGATGCCCCTCGGTGCGCGACGACGAACGGCGCGCGACTGCCCTGGTTCACTTGGCCATAACCTCCTCGTGCTCACGATCGGAAGCGTCTTCGCCGACCGGTTGATCCTCGGCGATGCCGGCAACCGCTACGTCACGCCCCGTTGAATTCACGGAATCGGGCCGGACTTCACTCGACGCCGAGCCACCCGGATGCACCGGCTCGATAATCGGCGCATGCGGATCTACCGCGATCACCCAGCGATGGGCAGTCCTGGCATGGCCGAACAGATCGCGGCCCTCGATCATCCGGAGCAACCACAACGTCAGCACGGTGACAGCGACCGCGACAACGTCGGTGAACGCGGTGAACAGTACCCCGTCCGCCTTAGCCTGCAGGGAATCCGGGAACCGCCACAGCAGCGCCGCCACCGCGACGATCCCGCCGAACACCCAGGCGGCCCACCAGATTCGGATCGCCCGCAGCACCCGAGGATCGGCCGGCCGATCCGGCGCCGAAACCAGCTCGGTGAGATAGGTTCCCGGCCACACCAGGTTGACGACCGGAACCAAGCAGCCGAGAGCAAGCGAGCGAACCGACCTCGCGTCGGCTCGACCGGACCGGGCATAGGCGTCGCGCCGAGCATCGATCAGCCAGCCGAGCATCGCCACGGCGGAGGCCAGCCCGAGCCCGAGTCCGAGCAGGGCGGACAGATACAACAGGTAGTCCGAAACCGTCAGCAGCAGTGGATCGATCAGCCGGGTGCGGTTGCGCAGCAATATCCCGTAACGACCGAGTTCGGCGAGGCAGGCCACCGCGAACGCGATGGCGGTGGCAAGCAGCAATACCCCGACCCGGTCGGTGAACGCGGCCAGCGGACGTGGTGCGGCGGCGGCAGGCGCGGCGGGCGGATCCAACAGTCCCCAACGCGGGATCTCGGTGTAGCGGGGCGTCTCGACCGGCGGTCCGTTCCGCTCGGATGGCGCCGACCGGCGATATCGCTGGTCGGGCCGTCGCGCCACCCACCGATAGTTGCGCTGCTTCGCAGGAGCATCGATGGGCGCCGGAGACAGCAATACGCCGCGGCAGCGCGGGCACCAGAGCATCGGCGTCGCCTGTACGGCCCAGCGCGCCCCGCACCGCGCACAAGGTTGCACCACCGTACTCACGGGCGCTCCTTTTACGTTCGTCAATAGATCTTCGCCTGGTGATCGCCCTCGGCGACCAGCGGACGACCCGACTTCTGCCATGCCACCATGCCACCGTTGACCTGGATGGCGTCGAATCCGACATGCGTGAGGTACTTGACCACCTCGATAGATCGACCACCCTGTCTGCAGATGACATAGAGGTCCACGTCGTATTCCAGCTCGTCCACCCGAGCGGGCACGTCGACCATCGGGATGTGAATCGCTCCCGGCGCATGGCCGAGCTGCCATTCGTCAACCTCGCGCACGTCGAGCAGTATCGCCGACCGCGCATCCGAGGCGGCACGTTCGGTGTTGTCGAATTCGCCGGGCACGGCTTCCACCGGCACCGACGCGACTTCGGAGCTCGTCACTCTTCGATCCTGCCATGGGTACGACACAGTCGCGGAGTTCTGGTCCCGCCCCGGAATCCCCAGGCCCGATAGCCGCCTCGACAGCAGACCAGTAGCTCGGGTATGTTCTGTCCTTCCGGGTCCTGTCGGATGCCCCGCTCCGGGGCGGTATGTGCATACCTTCATCAGAGTTATCCACATAATCCACAACTTGATCCACAGCCCTTGGCTATTGAGCAGCACACCACCAACAGCCCCCGCCTATCAGGCAATCCGCTGGTGGGTCGCATATACGAACACTGCCGCATGGGGACAGGTTTCCAGTGGGCGTTCCAGCAGCCTGATAGCGAACTAGAGCGTTGCGAACGACCGATCCGGGACTCCCCTCCTTGCCATCCCGGAGCGGTCATTCGCCGCGGCTTCGGGACTGAAGGCTGAGCAGGTCCCGACAACTACTTGGACGGCGCCCGAGTCGATTCGGTTCCATAAAAACGACAACACTAGCGAAAAAATGAAATACCGGGTTCGAGCAGGTGCTGTCGGTAGCCTTGGCCTATGAACGTGAGCAGGGGGCTACTCGACGGAATGGACACCACCGGACTCAACACCGCGCTCTCCGAGGCGACCTGCCTCGGGCTGGAAGTCGACCAAACGGAGGGTCGGCTGAACCTGGAACTGGAAGTGCTGACGCTTCCACCGGACGGAACCGCGATCGAGGACCATCGGGTCCGACTAACCTTCACCGGTGTCAGCCGGGTCGCCGCCTCCATGCGCGTCCAACGCTGGGACGACGTGGTCGCCACCGTGCTGCCGCTGCGACTGGATGGCCTCGACGAGGGAATCCGCAGCTTCGGCGGCGGGCGCCTGCACGGCTGGGAGTTCATCGACGTAGACGACAGCGGCTGGGCACTGTGGGGCGAATTCCTCAGCTTCGACACCAAGATCGACGACCACATCTCCGCGCACGTACTGGAGTTCTCCCAGGAGGAGGGCATCGATCCGCGCGAACTCGATGTGCGGGTGTGGTTCGACAACATGATCATTCACGACTCCAGCGGCAACGAGATCCCGCTGCGCGAGTTCATCGCGGGCGGTGTGCGCTGGTGGAAGGCCCACGACGCGGGCGACCCGCAGACCATCCGTCCCGGCATCGTGCCGCAGCTGTAAGTCCGCTATCTCCGACCGAACGCCGGGAACCGCACATCCGCTCAGCGAATGTGCGGTATTTCGCTGCTACAGCGCGCTCTCCCACTCAGGTACCCGAGCTCACTCAGGCACCCAGGCCGACCGGGCAGCTCACGCCGGTGGCATGCACCGGGCAGTAGCCGCCGGGATTCTTGGCCAGATACTGCTGGTGGTAGCCCTCGGCGTAATAGAAGCCAGACAGATCCGCCAACTCGACGATCTCCGTGGTGATCCGCCCATAGCCGACCGCCGCCAACCGCTGTCCATAAGCTTTGGCGGTCGCCTGCGCAACCTCGGTCTGCTCCGGACTCAACGTCAAAATGGCCGAGCGATACGCGGTTCCGCGATCGTTGCCCTGACGCATGCCCTGCGTCGGATCATGGTTCTCCCAGAACTGCCGAAGCACGCCAGGGTAGTCGATGACCTCGGGATCGAAGGCGACCAGCACAGCTTCGGCATGCCCGGTCCGTCCGCTACACACTTCCTCGTAGGTCGGATTCGGCGTATAGCCGCCGACATACCCGACAGCGGTCGTGTAGACACCGTCGAGCTGCCAGAATTCCTGCTCCGCACCCCAGAAACAGCCCATCGCCACCACAGCGACCTGCATATTCTCCGGGAACGGCGGGAGGATCGAATGCCCGTTGACATAGTGCGTAGCTGGTACGACCAGCGCCTCATCCCGCCCCGGCAGCGCCTGCTCCGGTGAAACCATCGACGGTTCGGGAAACCGAACGCGCCCGACTAGTTCGTCGTACCACGACATGGTTCGATGCTACGCGTGCGGTGTGTGACGATCCCATCAGCTTCACTTGCCGCACAGTAAATACCGACCCCACGGAATGCGGGGGCACAGGGCCCGGTTGCAACGGAGCGGGTGTACGAATGATGGTTGGGTGTGCTCGAAGACGACGCGCACACAGCCCGACATATAGGAAGGGACATCGTGGCTGACTACACGTTGCCAGATCTGGATTACGACTACAGCGCCCTGGAGCCCCACATCTCCGGGCAGATCAACGAGATCCACCATTCGAAGCACCATGCCGCCTATGTCGCCGGTGTCAACGCGGCGTCCGAGAAGCTGGAAGCCGCTCGCGAGGCCGGCGACCACAGCGCGATTTTCCTGAACGAGAAGAACCTGGCCTTCCACCTGGGTGGGCACGTCAACCACTCCATCTGGTGGAAGAACCTCTCCCCCAACGGTGGCGACAAGCCGGTCGGCGAGCTGGCCGCGGCCATCGACGACCAGTTCGGTTCGTTCGACAAGTTCCGCGCCCAGTTCACCGCTGCGGCCAACGGCCTGCAGGGCTCCGGCTGGGCCGTGCTCGGCTACGACACCCTTGGCCAGAAGCTGCTGACCTTCCAGCTCTACGACCAGCAGGCCAACGTTCCGCTGGGCATCATCCCGCTGCTGCAGGTCGACATGTGGGAGCACGCCTTCTACCTGCAGTACAAGAACGTCAAGGCGGACTATGTCACCGCGTTCTGGAACGTCGTCAACTGGGAAGACGTGCAGGAGCGCTTCGCTCGCGCCGTCGGCCAGGCCAAGGGCCTCATCTTCGGGTGAGTTGTTCGACTAGGCGTTGATCGCGGCTTCGACCGGCCCGTGGGCAGTTTTACGCCCACGGGCTTTTCCTTTTGTCCGGTTGGCACTCTTTGGTACTTGTGTGCCAGGTGAGTCTTGGGTCATTCTCGGAATCCACAGGTACGAGGACGGGCAAGCCGCCCCCGGGTTCATGACGGGAGGCACCATGCACACAAATGGACCGATCGGCATCACGCCGTTCCAAGCCCGCGGATCGCTGCGCGGTTTCGTCATCTCCGGCCGCTGGCCGGATACCACCAAGGAATGGGCCCAGGTGCTGGTGCTCGCGGTCCGGGTGGCCACCCTGCCCGGACTGCTCACCACCTCGACCGTGTTCGGAGTGCGCGAGGAGCTGCCCGACGACCCGGAACCGGGCACGGTGGGTTTGGTGCTGGCCGAGGGGCCGGTGCTCGGTATGGAGGCGCTGACCCCCGGCAGGTTTGCCGAGCATGTGCCCGCGGCTCTGCTCATGTTGCATCCGCCCTCGGAAACCCGTCCTTCGCTACCGGAGTGCTCTGGTGCCGCCTCCGGCTGCGTGCTGCTGCCGGGCGTCCCGCATCTCGGGCTGGAGCATCGCGCCGCATGGGTCGAGGCCGAATCCGACGGCACCATCACCTCGCTGATCAGCCGGGTGGGACTGGATCCGATCAGTGATCCCGATACTGCGGTTCTGGCCATGCTGCTGGCCGCGTAAGGGTGCCCGAAACCCTCGGCGCGGATCGCCAAACTTATTGTGCGCATTACGATTTCGATAACACCGACTTGGCGCATAGGCGGCAACCGGGGTATGGTCGACAGCAGCGAAGGGGAGTAGCCCCCAATCATGCAGTCGACATACTGATCCGCGGTTCCATGAGAACGCGGGTCCGGCTGCATGAACCGGTAGATACCGGTGGGCGAGACCTTCGGCCTTGACAACTGTTTCGTTGTCGGCCGGAGACGTACCCCAGATCTCCCAGCCGACAGGCCGGAGACCCGGGAGCACACACATGATCGCCACGATATTGCTGAGCGTCGGTATCGTTTTCCTCGCCGAACTCGGCGACAAATCCCAGCTGATGGCGCTGACGTTCGCGCTGCGCTATCGCTGGTGGGTCGTGCTGGGCGCGATCGCCAGCGCCACCGCGGCGGTGCACCTGATCTCGGTGGGCGTCGGTTTCTACCTCGGGGCCGCGCTGCCGACCCGAGCCATCTCACTGATCGCCGCGATCACCTTCCTGGCGGTCGGGCTATGGACTCTCCGCGAACATCTCGGCGCCGATCCCGACGACGAGGAAACAAAACCGCCACGCTCGACCACCGCGCCGTACTTCGTCGTCCTCTCGGCATTCCTGCTCGCCGAACTCGGTGACCGGACAATGTTCGCAACCGCCGCGCTGGCCACCGAAAACAGCTGGTTCGGTGTGTGGATCGGCTCGACCATCGGCATGGTCGCCGCGGACGCGCTCGCCATCGGGGTCGGCATCCTCGTCGGCAAGCATCTGCCGGAACGAGTGATCGGCATCTGTTCCGGGCTGCTGTTCCTCTATTTCGGCACCGCGACGTTCATCGCGGTGGCCGCACCCGGGCTCGGCATGCTCGCGGGCAGTGTTCTCGCGATGCTCGCACCCGCCCTGGTCGGCGCGGTGCTGCTGGTCAGGCGCGCCCGCCGTCGTGGCGAACCATCGCTGTCCCATATAGATCGCCACTACGGCGAACCAGATCCAGCAGTGGTTCCCGCAGCGCACGAAGTCCGTCCGGATCATCGGCCGCGACTCGAGCCGTGACCATCGCGCTGACCGCGGCGGCCAGGGTCTGACAGGCGAAACGCTGTTGTTCGGTCTCGGCGCCAAGAACATCGGCGATCAACGACACGAACGATTCCTGTAGCAGCGCACGGCGGCTCAAAGCCTTGGCGCCGGCCGCGTAGACCTCGACGAGAAACAACCTGGCGTAGGCGGGCTCGTCGGCGAGGCCGTCGAGGTAGGCGCCGAGGATGCGACTCATCCGTTGCGGATCGGCGCTCGAACGGTCGGGTGACTCCGAATCGGATTGCGACGCGGCGGCATCCGCTATGCCGGCCAGCGAAAGCTCGACCGCCCGCTCATAGGCCGCCTCGAAACAGTCCTCCTTGGAACGGAATTGCTCGTAGAACGTCTCTCGCGAAACCCCGGCTCGTTTGAGGATAGACGCGACCGACGTTCCGACATAACCACTTTCGGCCATCGCATCGGCCAGTGCGTGCAGGATCCGCTCCCGCTGTGACGCGATCACCTGCTCCCTCGGCAGGCCGTGACGGCCCCGAGGCAGTTGGCGTACGGTGCTGGCCGGTTCGGTCATTCGCGGGCTCCGGTGTTCGATATGGGGCTGGTTGCTCGTGCGCACGGTCGCGCTAGTTGGGCCGCTCCATTCTGCGGGGCCGGGCCGGCTGCTCGGTGGTGAAGGGTGCGTCTTCGGTGCGGGCGATGTCGAGTGCGTGCGCGACGCCACGCCGCAACGCGATATCGATGATGCACTGGGCGATCGGCCGAAACGGCAGTGCCACCGCCACCCACCACGGCGAAACGACCTGGCGCCTGCGGCGGCGAATGGCCCGCTCGAGGGCATCGATCGCGGGACCGAGCGGAGCGACTCCGGAAACGGTCGAACGGCCGAGGATCGCGCGCGCGGCGGCGGTGCCGAATCCGCGCGTAGTCATATCTGTGTCGAGCTCGGCGAAATAGGCGATGCCAACCTTTGCGCCGGTATGCCTGATCTCGTTGCGCAGGGTATTGCCAAGCGCCTCGGCACCGGCCTTGGACGCGCTATAGGCGCCGGCCAGCGGCAGATTCACCGCGGCCGCGAGTGAGGAGACGATCAGCGCGTAGCCGGTCGGATGACAGATGTGCGGCCCGGCGGCGCGCAGCGTGTAGTAAACGCCGAGCACATTCACCGCGAGGGTCTCTTCCATTACCGCCGGATCACCGCCGAGCAGTGCGAGTTGCCGGGCCACGCCGGCGTTGGCCACCACAGCATCCAGCCCGCCAAGCTCGCTGACCAGCGTGTTCACCACCCGTTCTGCCTGCGCCGAGTCCGCGACATCGCAGTAACGCCATGGCGCGTCACCACATTCGTGCGCGACCTCGGCGAGCAGGTCCGCCTCCAGTCCGAGCAGCGCCACCTTGGCCCCACCCGCGTGGAGTTGGCGTGCCAGCGCCGCCCCGATACCCCGCGCCGCCCCGGTGATCAGGACGCGCCGACCGGCCACAGGGGTGGCGGAGAACACACTCATACTCGCGACGGTACCACCGATGAACATACCTGTTCGCAAATAGTTTGCGAGCGACTCCGATAGGAGTGGGTGCCGTGATCGGGCTCTCGCCGAGCATTAGCTAGGGTGCAATTGACGAAGGGCCAACTGGCTGTCACGAACGAGAGGACCATCGTGGAGATTTCGGGTTCCGCCGCCATTGTCACCGGAGGTGCTTCCGGTCTGGGGGCCGCCACCGCCAAGCGTTTCGCCGATCTGGGCGCCACCGTGTTCGGCTTCGACGTGCCACAGTCGATCGAGCGCGCGGGCGACAACGTGCCAGCCGGTGTCACCCTCATTCCGGCCGACGTCACCAGCAATGACGAGGTTTCCGCCGCGGTCGCCAAGGTCGTCGAATCGGGCGTCCCGCTGCGCATCGCGGTCAACTGCGCCGGTGTCGGCTGGGCAGGCCGCATCCTGTCCAAGAACGGCCCGCACGACCTGGAACTTTTCCGCACCGTCATCATGGTGAACCTGCTCGGTACCTTCAACGTCATGCGCCTGGCGGCGGACGCGATCGCCAAAACCGACACCGTCGACGAGTACGGCCAGCGCGGCGTCATCATCAACACCGCCTCGGTCGCCGCGTTCGAAGGCCAGATCGGCCAGATCGCCTACTCGGCCTCCAAGGGTGGCGTGCACGGCATGACCGTCCCCGCCGCACGTGACTTGGCCCAGTTCGGCATCCGCGTAAACACCATCGCCCCCGGCATCATCGACACCCCGATGCTGGCCGGCGTCACCGAGGAGTACCGCAAGGGCCTCGAGGCCGGTGTCCCGTTCCCGTCGCGCCTCGGCCGCCCGGACGAGTACGCGCAGCTCTCGCAGTACATCATCGAGCACGACTACCTCAATGGCGAAACCATCCGCATGGACGGCGCCCTGCGCATGGCGCCGCGGTAAAAAATTGCATTCGCACCGCGCCTCATCATGATGACGGGGCGCGGTGTTTTTATGCCTGCGGTTTGTGGCCGATGCCGAGGAAGGCGGTCGTGGACAGCGGGCGGTTGGGGCGATAGTTCCGGTCGAGGTAGGTCCGCATCAGCGCGGCGCGTTCGTTCCACGCCTGCTCGCCGACCGTGCGTCGCATCAGCGTGAGCGGTGCGCTGCTGCGGACCATGGTTTCCCACATCTGCGCGGCGCTGTCGAAGGTGACCGAGGTGGTGTGACGCTGGATCGAGACACCGGCGAACCCGGCCTGCGCCATCTCGGTCGCGAAGACCTCCGGGTTCTCCAGGCTCAGGAAATTGGGCTGCGGCTCCTGAATGCTCGGATCGGCGGCGGCCAAGGCGCCGAACAGCATTCGCGTCAGCGGCGATTCCGCCATCGGCGCCCAACTCGACACGATAGCGGTGGCACCGGGGCGCAGTACCCGCAACAGCTCCGCGAATCCACGTCGGCGCTCCGGAAAGAACATCAGGCCGAACATCGAGAAACCCGCATCGAAACAATCGTCATCGAACGGCAGCGCCTGACCGTCGCCGATCTGTGCCTCGACATTGTCGTGACCGGCGGCCCTCGCGGCATGGGTGAGCCGCTCGATCATCAGGCCGGAGAAATCGATAGCCTGAACTCGCGCAACGCATTCGGCGGCGAGCAGACTGAGCATCCCGCTCCCCGCCGCGACATCGATCACCTGCGAATCGGGCGACAGTCCGGCGAGTTCGAGCGCGCGAGCGGAGAAAGGCGCCAGGATGGCGGGCGCGAATTCGGCGTATCCGTCGGCGACGAGATCCCACGGTTCGGCCGAGGCGAGCGGGTCACCCGACATATTCGAACGGTCCTTTCGACTCTCCGAGGCTGATCCGCTCCCCCGTCCTTGGGGCCACCCGCCGCGCCAATGGCGGTGGCCCCACGGACATCACAGCGTGCGGGTGAGCCGATCGGTGAGGATGTGCGCGAACCGCGCCGGATCCTTCAGCTCGCCACCCTCGGCCAGCACCGCTGTGCCGTACAGCAATTCGGCCGTCTCGGTGAGCTCGGGAACCTTGCCTTCGTCGGCGTCGTCCTTGCGCGTGTCATAAGCCTCGCGCAGGCCGGTGACCAGCGGGTGGGTCGGGTTGAGCTCGAGAATCCGCTTGGTCTCCGGAACCAGTTGACCCGACGCGCGATACATGCGCTCCAGCATCGGAGTGAAATCGAAGACGTCACCGACAAGGCACGCCGGGGAGGTGGTCAGCCGGTTGGTCAGGCGCACCTCCTTGACGCTCTCGTCGAGGGTCTTGCCGAGCCAGGTCAGCACCTCGGCGAAGTCCTTGTCCTGCTGTTCGCGCAGCGCCTCGGAAGCCTTCTTCTCGTCCTCGGATTCCAGATCGACCTCGCCCTTGGCGACGGACTGGAACGGTTTGCCGTCGAACTCCGGCACCGAACCGACCCACATCTCGTCGACCGGGTCGGTGAGGATCAGTACCTCGAGGCCCTTGGCCTTGAAAGCCTCCATGTGCGGGGAACTTTCAACCTGCTGGCGGGACTCGCCGGTCATGTAGTAGATGGCGTCCTGGCCGTCGTTCATCCGCTCGGCGTACTCGGCCAGCGTCGTCAGTTCTTCGTCGGAGTTCGTGGACGCGAAAGACGAAACCTGCAGGATGGTTTCGCGATTGTCGACATCCGAGAGCAGGCCCTCCTTGAGGACGCGGCCGAACTCCTTCCAGAACGTCTGGTACTTTTGCTGATCCGGCTTTTCCTCGAGCGTGGCCCCTTGCAGGTCCTTGACCGTGGACAGCACCTTGCGCACCAGGCGCTTGCGGATCATCTGGATCTGCCGATCCTGCTGCAAGATTTCCCGGGAAACGTTGAGCGACAGGTCCTGTGCGTCCACCACACCCTTGACGAAGCGCAGGTATTCCGGCATCAGCTCTTCGCAGTTGTCCATGATGAACACCCGCTTGACGTAGAGCTGGACTCCGCGCTTGTGTTCGCGGGTGAACAGGTCGAACGGCGCGTGCGACGGAATAAACAACAGCGCTTGGTATTCGAAGGTGCCCTCGGCCTTCAGCGGGATGATCTCCAACGGATCGTCCCAGCCGTGGCTGACGTGCTTGTAGAACTCCTTGTACTCCTCGTCGCTGACCTCGCTCTTCGGACGGGTCCACAGCGCCTTCATGGAGTTGAGGGTCTGATCCTCGATGACCGTCTTCTCGGTCTTGTCTTCGCCCTCCCCCTCGGTGACGGTTCGCTCCACCTGCATCCGGACCGGCCAGGCGATGAAGTCGGAGTACTTCTTGACGATCTCGCGGAGCTTCCACTCCTGGGTGTAATCGAAGAGGTGATCGTCCTCGTCGGCGGGCTTGAGATGCAACGACACCGTGGTGCCCTGCGGTGCCTCATCAAGGGTTTCGATGGTGTAAGTCGACTCGCCGGTGGACTCCCAGCGGGTGCCCTCGGTCTCCCCCGCCCTACGGGTGGTCAGGGTGACCTTGTCGGCGACCATGAAGGTCGAGTAGAAGCCGATACCGAACTGGCCGATCAGCTCCGCCGGATCCCCGGCGGCGCTCTTGGCCTCGTTCAGCTTCTTACGCAGTTCCGCGGTGCCCGATTTGGCGAGCGTGCCGATCAGATCGACAACCTCGGCGCGGGACATGCCGATGCCATTGTCCCGGACAGTGAGGACCCTGTTGTCGGCGTCGACCTCCAGCTCGATGTGCAGGTCAGAGGTGTCGACATGCAGATCCTTGTCCTTATAGGAATCTAGGCGCAGCTTGTCCAGCGCGTCGGAAGCGTTCGAGATCAGCTCCCGCAAGAAGGTGTCCTTGTTGGAGTAGACCGAATGGATCATCAGCTCGAGCAGCTGATGGGTTTCTGCCTGGAACTCGAGTTGTTCGACGTGCTGAGTCACGTCGCGATGGTACCGCCGCGGCCCGGCGCCGTAGCAGGCAGCGCGGCGAAATCACGCGGGCAGCCCCTAGCTGTACCCGGTCATGAGGTTGGTCGCAGTCGGCTGACTGGCGGCCGGCCTCCGAGGGCTGCGTGGTGTCGTTCGTTGTTGTAGTGCTCTAGCCCGGGGTTTGAGCGCGGCGGTGGCCAGTGGGGCTTGATGGCTGCGGGGCGTCAAACGCCTCCACGAGTGCGGGTTTCCGGACCCTCGCTCTACTGCCAGGTGGCGGTGTCGGGGTCGATGCTGTGGGCGCGTGCGCTGGCGTCGATGCTTTGCCGGAACCACGTGGCAAGGCCGGCGCGGATGCCGTCGTAGTGGGCAGCAAATTCCGGATCGGCCTCAAACATGCGGCCGAGACAGACCTGCATCTGCCTGGTGAGGGGAAAATACGAAGAAGTGAACACTTCGCGGTGCCGCTCGACGAGTTGACTCGCTTCTGGGCTGCCAGGTGTGACACCAGAGTCCATCGCGTCCCCGAGGGCACGATCGAAGTCAGCAAGGGTGTCGGCGATGGCCTGCCATTGCTCCGGACTGCGAGAGGCTGAGCGTTCGGCGAACTGCTGCCATTGCTCCGTGTCTCCGTAGCGCTGACGGGCTTGGGCAGGCCAGTCCGGGTCCCATTGGGGGCCGAAGATCGCGACCTGCTGCTCGACGGTCAGCAGCAGGCCGCGCTCGTGCGCGTCGATCATCCGATCCAGACCGACGCTGAGCTCCTGGAGGCGATCGATCCGTTCGGCAACCTGGGTGCGCTGCCCGCGAAGTGCGGCGGCCACGTCGGTGCCTGAGCCGTCCAGTACGGCCCGAATCCCGTCCAGGCCGAGGCCGACCTCCCGGTAGACGACGATGCGTTGTAGGAGTTCCAGATCACCAGCGGTGTAAAGCCGGTATCCGGCAGTCGTACGCAGCGACGGTCGCGCCAAACCGATGTCATCCCAGTGGTGCAGCGCGCGGACTGTCACACCCAGATGGGTCGAGACATGACCGACGGTCAGGCCATCGGTGTCAGTGGCATCAAGCATGCTCCCCATTGTCGCCGCGACCGGCGTCCGATGGGGTGATCCCCAAGGCATCAAGCGGTGCGGTGATCCCCATGGCTTCAAAGTTCCGCGCCTCCTGGCCGGCCGGATCAAAGGGCTTCGCCGCAGTGAAAACGATCCGTGCGTTCTCGGGGGTGATCACCTCGACATCGCGGGTGTTCCACGGAGTATCTCGTGGACCGTCGACCGAGTTCGGGCGCAACGCACGACAGGCCTCGACAACGGAATCGAGCTGGTCAAGCACACACGAGAAACTGACGCTCATTTCTGGTGCCTGCTCCGGAATACTCCCCGCCGGGACCAGCAGCACGTCCTGGAACGCCCACCGACGCAGATGCACAACCCCGTCGGGGACGCTGAACAGCTCGATAAACCCCAACCCACGAACCCAGAAGTCCACCGACGCCGCCATATCGCTCGTCGGGATCTTCACGAACGTGGGCATTGCATAAATGCCCCGGAACGGCTCCGGCGCCACCGCATCCGGGCCGGCATTCGGCACCGGGCTCATCTCAAAAGCGTTGTAGTAGTCACTCATGGACCCGATCCTCCGGCCTCACGCAACGTGAGGGTCAAGCCGAATCCGTAAATCCGGTCCTATCACTGCGATGCGACCAACGTCGTGACCGGGTACAACTAGACCGCAGGTCAGACGCGAGCTCCGAAATCTGCCAGTGCGGGGACCTCCACGTCCGCGCAATGCCGCGTGGGCTCGCGCGGGTGCATCCACTCGCGCAACACCATGGTGGCGCGCACATCGTCCTCGTTGTATTCCAGCAATCGCGTGCGCTGGCCGAGGTCCGGCTCATCGTCGTAGCCGACGGCCCTGCGATACCAGCCCATCGACGCCTCGCCACCGGCCTCGGCATCGCGCCACGCGAAACCAGCCACCGGCGCGATCTTCTTGAGCCCCTTGCCATTCGGGCAGATAAACTGGTCCGACACCGCCTGGAACATGTCCACCCACTGCGGCCCGTCAACGAACGCACGCACCTGTTCGACCGTCGGCACGCCGGGGCGGCCCGCGAACCTGCGCGCCGACTCGTAGAGCCATTTGTCCTCAGCGGTGCGTGAATAACAGTAGGCGGCAAAGGTTTTCCCGGCGGCGACGGCCTCGGCACGCACTGTCATCAGCCAGGTCCAGAACTCGCCGAACGAGCGGGACTCGTCATCGGTGGGCAGCGGATCCCAGGTGACGAACGGCCGGTACTGCCCATCGAGCAGCGTCCCCCACAGGTAGGCCCCGTACTCCTGGAAACTCTCCAGGTCGACGTCCACCTCGACGTCAGCGCGGCGCACCCACACCTTGTCGACCCGGCGGACCAATGGCGCGCCCGCGAGCCACGCGCGCGCCGTCACCACCGCCTCGTCGAATGGGCCGTGCTGCCAGTCCTCGGGATCCTCACCCACCCACGCCGCGAGATCGTCGATGGTCAGCACGCCGTGTCCGCGCAGCACCTCGGCGCGCGAACCGGGCGCCACCAGGCTCACATCACGGTGTTGCGCCAACCAGTCCGCACAGCTCGCGGTCGTCCGGCCATCTTCGTCCTCGGCGCCGCGCGACCACCACGGGCACTGCCTGCACTCGGGCACCTTCGATGGCACCGTCGGCAATTCGCCGCGCACCACGGCGATCCGGTCGGCGTAGCGCAGGTCGTAATCGGCGAGCACGGTCGCGAGATCGTGGACAAGAATGCGGTCGAAGTGATAGCCGATCACGCCGCCGACCAGGGCCGGACTCGCCAGGCCGTGGCGCTGCAGCATCCGATACAGATGGGCGAGGCGCTGCTGGTCACGCGGTTGCTGACGCAGTTTGCGATGCGGATCCGGTTGTGGATCCCAGTGATACAGATCCGAAGTGGTCGGATGGAAATCGGCCGGTTCCGGCTGCCTGGGGTCGGTCACCTTGTGATTGACCACGATCACCGGAATGTAGCCGCCGCGATCGAGGTCGCGCAGCAGAACTTCCGAACCACCGCGCCTACCGGTATCGGGCTCCTGTGGCAGCAGTCCACCCCAAATATGGTGGGTACCAGCCGCACACGCGCGCATCGTCGCCTCGGCGCGCTCTCCCGCGCGCAGCCCGGGGTCGATCACCACCCATCCATCGGGATCCGCCGCGATCAGCGCATCACGCACCGCGGCCCGATGCGCGGAGGCGGCGTCACGGCGCTGCCGGACCCCGGCGTCCTCGGCCATCCCGGTGAGCACGTCCGGATGTGCCGCGTTGAGGTGGAGTCGATGACGGCACCCGATCAGCGCCCTGGCATCGACGAATGCGCGGGGCGTGCCCGCTGCTGCGGCATCGCGCACGCCGACCGGCCGATCGTCGGCCGCGCCGTCACGATCGCCGCCTCCGTTATTGCGGCCGTCACGGTCGCCGATGCCCGAATACACGTAAGCAGTATGGTCCCTACCCCCGACAACTCCGCGAATCGCCTGATACAACGCTCATCACAAGCAATATGGTCGCGATGCGTTATGCCTCATGCCTGCGAACACGCGGCGCCACCGGCGCGGCAAAACTTCACCATATAAGGTGTCGACAAACGTGTGACATGGGCGGACGGGCGTTCCCCGACGTCGTTCTGCCATGGCAAACCAGCATGACGGAGGGCCTTCGATGGGGTTGTTCACCAAGCGCAAGCGACGGCCGAGCCGTCGGGCCGAGGCCAAAGCTCTCAAACACAAAGCCGGTATCGAGGCCAAACTCGGCGCCAAGAACGATCGCAAGGCGCACCGAGCGGAGGCTCGTACCCAGCGCAGGGTGGCAAAGGCGCAGATCTCGACACTGCATGCGGAGGAGAAGGCCGCGTTGAAGGTGGCGGCCAAGGCCGAGCGTGATCCGTTCAGCGCCGGCCAGGTTCGCAAGTACCTCGGGGTTGCCCGCGTACTCATTCCGGTGCTCGCTCCGCTCGCGTATCGGGGCGCCACCTTCATGCGCGGCCAGATCGATAACCGGCGGGCCCATCAGCTCGGTATCGGTATCGAGCAGCTCGGCGATTTCAGCGGGCATGGCGCCCGGCTACAGGCTCGTATCGCCAATACCGAAGGGGCCCTTGGCAAGATCGGCGACAGCAATGGTGATGGCAAGGCATTCGTCGCCGCCACCCAGGATCGGCTCGACAACCTGACCACCGCGGTGCGCACCGCGGAGCAGATGCCCGCGACCCGTCGTCGTGCCGTGCACGCGTCGATCTCGAACGAGCTGTCCGGGATCGAGGCGGATGTCCTCGCGCGCCTCGGCGTGAACTGACCTCGGTTCCGACATGCGCCACAGACCGAACACAGGCAGCCCGCGCGGTTGCCTGGCCGGTGTCATGGTCGGCGCACTCGTCATTGCCGCGCATGGGGCGGCGGGCGGCGGTTATCCGAGTTCGGCCGAGGCGGCGATGGTCCTGCTTGTCGCCACGGTGGCGGGATTCGCCGCGGGTGGGTTGCCGATCGGGCGCGGGCGGGCCGGAGTGACCGGAGTGCTCGCGCTCGGCCAGCTCACCGGGCACTGTGTGCTGTCCGGTTTACTCGGCCACGATCATGGATCCGGGCTGGCCGCGGCCGTGCCCACCGATGGGATGCTGGCCGCGCACCTTGTCGCGACACTCGCCTGCGCCACGCTGATCCTGCTGGCCGAACGGCTCTATGTGGTGGCCTCCGGCGCGATCCGGGCGGCACTCACCCCACCGGCCCGACAAAAGATCGCAGGCCCGTCGCGCTGGCCGGATAACGCCGCGCGACACTATCGCTTTCATCCGAGCGGCGCGATCGGTCCGCGCGCGCCACCGGTGCCTGCCTGACCGGCTCGCACCAATTCCGCTCGTAGAGAAAGCCTTTCACAATGCGTAGTACTATTTTCCGTGCCTCCTGCACGGTCGTCACCGCCACCGGCCTTGTCCTACTGACCGCCGGTACCGCCGCCGCGCACGTCAGCGCCGATGCCCCCGGCGCCACCCAGGGCGGATATTCGGTAGTCACCTTCAAGGTCCCGACAGAATCCGACACCGCGAACACCACCGCGCTCACCGTGACGCTGCCCGCCCCGAAAAGCGCTCGCACGGAGCCCATTCCAGGCTGGAGCTCCAAGATCGAGCGCAATGACAAATCCGAGATCACCGCGGTTACCTGGACCGCTGAGCCAGGCGCACCCGGAGTCGCACCCGGTCAGTTCCAGCGTTTCGCCCTCTCGATCGGCCCACTGCCGACCGAGGGAGAGGTCAGCTTCCCGGCCAGGCAGACCTATAGCGACGGCAAGATCGTCAGTTGGGATCAGCCGATGGGCAGTGACGGGTCCGAGCCCGAGTACCCCGCTCCGACCGTGACACTCGCGGCCCCGAAGTCGGGTGACCACCACGGCGGCACCGACTCCGAGGCAGCCGACCACGAGTCGGCCGATACCGACGACACCGCCCGCTGGCTCGGCGGTATCGGGCTCGCGCTCGGTCTTTTCGCCGTTGCGCTCAGCCTCGGCAACGTCATTCGGGCACGGCGCTCATGACACGGCGCGTGCTCACCGCGCTCGTAGCCGGGCTGCTGCTGATCGGGGTCGGCCTGGCCGCCGCGGGCACCGCCGCCGCGCATTCGGAGGCGGTCGGCAGCACACCCGAGGACGGGTCGACCATTGACGCCGGCCCGGCCAGGGTCAGCATCACCTTCAACGAGGAACTGCAGACCAGCTTTCCGGCGCTGACGGTCGTCGGTCCGGATGACCATCTGTGGTCCAAGGGCGCGCCGATGGTCGAGGGTAAGACGGTCAGCGTCGAGGTGGGTGAACTCGGCCCTGTCGGCGAATACACCATTGCCTATCGGGTGACCTCGGCCGACGGGCATCCCGTCAGCGGGAAGCGGCACTTCACCCTCAGCAAAGCGGGCACCGGCACCCCCGGCCCCAAGCCGACCGCGAACAACGGCGCCACCGACGACGGCGGCTCGAATGGAATTCCGTTGTGGGTGTTCATCGTTGGCGCAGTGGTGCTTTTCGGCGGCGGCCTCGCGTTCGCCCTGTTCGGCGGCAGGAGCCGGAAACAACCGTGAAAGGTTCGATAACCGGCGGCCGGGACGCGCGGGCCCTGCTGCTGGTTGTCCTGGTCGGCCTGCTCGGGGTGGCACTCGCCTGGGCACTGAACATTCCGGCACCGATGCCAACGGAGGGCAGTGTCCGGGTGATCGCGGACGGCACCGGCGCCACCGTGCTCGGACTGGCCGCGCTGCCGCGGGTACACGCACGGCTGCGACCGCCATGGCGGCTGCTCGCCGTACTCGCCGCGATCTGGTGCCTCGCCGAGTTCGCCGTGCTGGCCTTCGAGGGTGCCGCGGTCGCCGGTGTGCCGATCGAACGCCTCGATGGCGCCGACTTCGGTACTTTCCTTGTCGATGTCAGCGGCGGCCAGGTCGGCATCGCCATTCTGGTCGGCGCCGGTGCGGTCACCTGTTATTCGGCGCTTGCCTTCCGGCGGCCCGATACCGCGTCGACCGATCTGGTGCTGGTTTTCACCGCGGTCTCGTTGGCGCTGCGGCCCATCACCGGACATATGTCGCAACAGCCGTTCGGTTCAGTTCTCGGCGCGGTGCACGCGCTGGCGGCGGCGGCCTGGTTCGGACTGCTGATCGCGCTCGCGCTGGTCGTACGCACCCGCGGCGAATGGGCGGTGACGCTGCCGAGATATTCGAAACTGGCAGGCCCGCTGGTCGCGGCGGTCGCCTGCACCGGGCTCGTCAACGGTTTGGTTCGCCTCGGCGGGGTGACGCCGTTGGTGACAACTGGATACGGACGCATCCTGCTGGTGAAGACCCTGGTGCTGCTCGGACTGCTGGCGCTGGGCTGGTGGTGGCGGCGCACGTGGGTGTCGCAGGCCGCCGAACATCGCGTGAACGCTGAGGCATCGCTGCGTCGGGCGGTGGTCGAGGTATCGGTGATGGCACTGGCCTTCGGGCTGGCCGCCACGCTCGCTGTCACAGCGTGACCAGGCCGGGAGCACCGATACGGTGGGATCATGACCGAAGTGAAAATCGTCGAAGACTGCGCGGCGTCGGCCAAAACCGCATTCGCCTACGTCAACGATTACCGGAACCTGCCGCGATTCATCTCCGAGGTCAATGACTTCACCCCGGTCAGCGACCAGATCGAGGGTATCGGCGCGACATTCGACGCCACCATCAAACTCGGCCCCGCGACACTGCATTCCACAATTCGCGTCGTGCGCTGGGAAGAGGGCGCCGCGATCGCGGTGAAGTCGATCAAGGGGTTCGAGGTCGAATCCACCTTTCTGTTCAAGCCGAAGGACGCGAACCTGTCCACGGTCGACGCGATCGTCGACTATCGCGTCCCCGGCGGTCTGGCCGGACGCGTCCTCGGTAAGACCATCGAGCCGTTCGTGAAGATTGCCGTCAAGCACTCGACACACAACCTGACCAACCAGATCGCCGAATTCCACGCGAGTAGAAGCACCTGAAGCGACACAAATCACGCGCTCGGCTCCCCCGGCCGAATGTACGATTTACCCGAACTGCCACCACCAAGGAAGCTGGAATCATGGCTGAACGCACTACACCGACTATTGGACAACGGATCGGCTACATCTGCGGGCGAACGCTGCCGGAGTCGATGTCGGATTGGGTTCTCGACGACCTGACCGGCCCCGGTGCGGCGCGACGCTTTCTGATGCGGTTCCTGATCCCGGTGATTCCGGTGCTGATGCTGTTCCTGCTGGTACCGGGTCCGGCATGGATGGGCCTGGCGATGATGGCGCTGCTGTATCTGCCGCTGATCTACTTCACGGTGGCCCTGATGTACGTGTACCGGCGCAGCCGCCTGATCAAACACGGGCTCGATCCGGCGCTCGCCGACGCGGAGGTGCAGCGACGCGAGGCGCACGAACGGTTGTCCTACGAACGCCGCTACGGCCGCGCCTAAAGTTCGCTGGATTCCCTTCAGACCTGGCGGTGACTCGCATCACGGGCATAGCCTGAAGATATGAAAAGCCCCAGAATAAGGCAGCGGATAGCCTATGATCTGGGCCGCGAGCTCCCCGTGGAGCTGCACGAGTGGGTTATCCACGACCTCGTCGGCCACGGGGCCATGGAGCGCTATCTCGTCCGGTTCCTCGGACCCGTCATTCCGTTCTTCGCCTTGGTGCTGCTTTTTCCCGGACCGATGCCGCTCAAGATCGGCCTCATCGTGATGATGATCGTGCCAATGGTCATTTTCACCGTGGCCCTGAGCTACGTATGGCGCCGCTTCCGGCTGGTCCAGCACGGCTTGGACCCCGACCTGGTCGATCACACCAAGATCTCAGAACACGACCGCGACCTCTACGAACTCCGCCACGGCCACCGTTGACGGGTCGAGCAAGCGTCGTAACTCGCTGGCAAGGGGCAAAATAGACTCCGTGACCGAATCGCAGAATATTGTCGCCACTGCTGATCTTGCCGACGAGATCGGCCCCGAGATTCGTAGCTGCGATACGCAGTTCGTTCAGTTCGGCGGCCATCAGAGTTTCTCGGGCCGAATCACCACGATCCGCTGCTTCCAGGACAACCTGCTGGTGAAGCAAACGCTGGGCGAACCGGGCAATGGCGGTGTGCTTGTTGTCGATGGCGGCGCGAGCGTGCATACCGCGCTGGTCGGCGACATCATCGCCGGTCGCGGTGTAACCAATGGCTGGGCGGGTGTCATTGTCAATGGCGCGATACGCGATTCGGCGATTCTGCGCACGCTGAAGATCGGCGTCAAGGCGTTGGGCACCAACCCGCGCAAAAGCACCCAGACCGGTTCGGGTGAACGCGATGTCCCCGTCGAATTCGGCGGCGTCACCTTCATACCCGGCGACATGCTCTACAGCGACCACGACGGTGTCGTGGTCCGCACCGAGTCCTAATTCGGGCTGGCTGCTCGATCAGGCCCAGGTCACGCTGCCGCGACGCGCGCCTTGTGACCGGCGATGGCAACGACGTCGCCGGGGTGTAATTGTCGGCCACGACGCAGTTCCACCTCGTCGTTCACCCGGACCAACCCGGAGGCGATGACGGTCTTCGCCTCGGAACCGGATTCGATCAGGTTGGCCAGCTTCAGGAATTGGCCGAGCCGAATGGCGTCGTCATCGATCGGCACTTCGACTGGATCGGACATAGGTACATCCTTACCTGCGACGGCGAATCGGGAAACGCCAGCCCCCTCCCTCGGCGTGAGCGACGGCCCGACGCGCCGCAAATCTGGCACGGTGACGACCGACACCCACGTTGGTAGCCGTCGATAACCGACATGCCCGGGCGGTCTTGGAGCAACGAGGCGGCAGCACCGTACACACTGGTTTAGTGACCCCCACGCACGCCGCTCACCACACGGATACCGCACCATCCGCGAATAGATCGACCCCGCCCATCCCGCATCGCGGACATGGACGGCTCAGGGAGGTCCCGCATATCGCCGGGATGGTCCTCGGTGTGTTCGCCGTGCTGTGTTTCCTGTGGAGCCTCTCGCCCGCGTTGCGCTTTTTGACGCACGTACCGCGCCGCTACATCGACGCGTACTACTTCGATGCGCCGGACACCAACCTGATGTGGGCGCTGCTGGTCGGCCTGCTCGCGGGTGCGCTGGCCAGCCGAAAGCGCATCGCGTGGTGGTTGCTGGTCGGCTACCTCGCCTTGTACGCGTTGTCGAATGTGGCCGATTTCGTCAACTACGGCGGATCCGACGCCGTGATCGCGCTGGTGGTGCATCTGATCACGATCGGGGTGCTGATCGCGGCGTGGCGCGAGTTCTACACCAGGGTGCGCAGGGGCGCGGGCCTGAAGGCGCTCGGTGTGCTGATCGGCGGCCTGGTGGTCGGCAGCCTGCTCGGCTGGGCTCTGGTGGAACTGTTCCCCGGTTCGCTGCCGGAAGGCGCCCAGCGGCCAGCATGGGCGGTCTATCGGGTCACCGCGGCGGTGCTGGTCGACAACGAACACTTCGACGGCCATCCGCGTGCGTTCGTCAATTTCCTACTCGGTCTGTTCGGCGCGATCGCACTGCTGGCGGCGGTGATCATTCTGCTGCGTTCGCAGCGGGCCGCGAACGCGATGACCGGCACCGACGAATCCGCGATCCGCGGCCTGCTCGAGCGCTCCGACATCGAGGATTCACTCGGCTACTTCGCCACCCGGCGCGACAAGGCGGTGGTGTTCGCGCCGAGCGGGAAGGCTGCGGTCACCTATCGGGTGGAACTCGGCGTCTGTCTGGCCAGTGGGGACCCAGTCGGTGTCCGCGAGGCGTGGCCGCAGGCGATCGATGCGTGGCTGCGGCTGGCCGACAAATTCGGTTGGGCGCCCGCGGTGATGGGCGCTGGCGAAATCGGCGCTGGTGCGTATCGGCGGGCCGGGCTGTCGGCGCTGCGCCTCGGCGATGAGGCCATCCTCGACACCCGGACGTTTTCGCTGGCCGGGCCCGAGATGAAACAGGTGCGCCAGGCCGCGAACCGGTTACGCAAGCATGGCGTCACGGTGCGTATTCGAAGGCAGCGCGAGATCTCGCCGGAGGAAATGGCGCAGGTCATCGCCCGCACGGACGCCTGGCGTGATACCGAGACCGAACGCGGTTTCTCCATGGCGCTCGGCCGTCTCGGTGATCCGCTGGACGGTGATTGCCTCCTGGTGGAAGCCGTCGACGGCCAAGATCGCGTGCTCGGCATACTGTCGCTGGTGCCGTGGGGCCGCACGGGCGTATCGCTGGAATTGATGCGCCGCGATCCGCACGGCCCCAACGGCGTCATGGAGCTGATGATCTCCCAGCTGGCCCTGGCCTCCGAGCGACACGGCATCACCAAGGTTTCGCTGAACTTCGCGGTGTTCCGTTCGGTCTTCGAGGAGGGCGGACGCATCGGGGCCGGGCCGGTGCTGCGGCTGTGGCGCGGTGTGCTGCTGTTCTTTTCGCGATGGTGGCAGTTAGAGGCGCTGTACCGGTCGAACGTCAAATACGGGCCGCACTGGGTGCCACGGTTCTTCCTGTTCGAAGACCGCAGGCACCTACCGCGGGTCGCGGTGGCCAGCGGACTGGCCGAGGGATTCCTGCCTCGATTCGGCAAGGAGCCCGACACCGCGACCCATACCGGCGCCTACAGTGCGGTGCCCGCGACACTGACCGGATTGCATGCCGACGGCAGCCCGCCGGACCTATCCGACAACGTGATCGCCGAATTGCAGCATCGCCGCCCCGAGCAGGTGCGGGTTCGGATGGACAAACTGGACCGGCTCACCAACGCCCAGGTCGAGGCATATCCGGTGGCCTACCCGCCGACCCATACGGTCGCCGACGCGCGTCGCTCGCCGCGTGGCACCACCGTCCGGGTGTGTGGGCGGCTGCTTCGCATCCGTGACTACGGCGGGGTGATCTTCGCGCTGGTCCGCGACTGGACCGACGATATCCAGCTGGTGATCGACCGCGACCGGGTCGGCGCCGGACGCAGCGCCGAATTCACCGAATTCTTCGACCTCGGCGACCTGATCGAGGTCAGTGGCCAGATCGGGCACAGTCGCCGCGGCGAGCTCTCGTTGCTGGCCGCGGACTGGCGGATGATCGGCAAGTGCCTGCATCCATTGCCGGACAAGTGGAAAGGGCTGTCGGATCCCGAGGCCAAGGTGCGCCAGCGCTATGTCGATATGGCGATCAACCCCGAGGCCCGCGAGGTGCTTGCCAAACGCAGCGCGGTGGTGCGTTCGCTGCGCGACTCGTTGGACGGCTGGGGGTATCTGGAGGTGGAGACCCCGATCCTGCAGCAGGTACACGGCGGCGCCAACGCGACTCCGTTCATCACCCATATCAATGCCTACGACCTCGACCTATACCTGCGCATCGCGCCGGAGCTATATCTCAAGCGACTATGTGTCGGTGGCATGGAGAAGGTATTCGAGATCGGTCGCACCTTCCGCAACGAGGGCGTGGACTTCAGCCATAACCCCGAGTTCACGATTCTTGAAGCCTATGAGGCGCACAGTGATTACGAGCGCATGATGCATGCGAGCCGCCAGCTCATCCAGAATGCCGCGCTGGCGGCCAACGGTGCGATGGTCGCGTTGCGACCCAAGCCCGATGGTTCGTTCGATCAGGTCGACATCTCCGGCGACTGGCCGGTAAAGACCGTGCACGGTGCGATATCCGAGGCGCTCGGCACCGAGATTACGCCGCGCACGGAGGTGGACGAGCTGCGCGCATTGTGCGACAGGGCGCATGTGCCCTACCAACATGGTTGGGACGCAGGGCAAGTCGTGCTGGAGATGTACGAGCATCTGGTGGAGCCCCAGACACAGGAACCGACGTTCTACATCAACTTCCCCACCTCGGTGTCCCCGCTGACCCGGGCGCACCGCAGCATTCCCGGCGTCGCCGAGCGCTGGGATCTGGTGGCCTGGGGCGTCGAACTCGGCACGGCATACAGCGAACTCACCGATCCGGTCGAACAGCGGCGCCGGCTCACCGCGCAATCGATGCTGGCGGCCAACGGCGATCCGGAGGCCATGGAGCTCGACGAGGACTTCCTACAGGCTTTGGAGCATGCGATGCCGCCGACCGGCGGACTCGGAATGGGCGTGGACCGCATCGTCATGCTGATCACCGGTCGCAGCATTCGCGAGACGCTGCCGTTCCCATTGGTGAAACCGCGCTGATGGGTAGCGCTCGGCCTTCCTCACGGTGACATCGGACGAATCAGACAGCTACCCTTGATCATTCGGTGGAGGACCGAAAATGAAATGGCGACCGATATGTACCTTGAAATGCTGACCAACACTAACCTCCTCGACGCGCACACATGGGCGAGCCCGGATGTATGGACCTCGGCATTGGAGATCCAGGCGCGGCGCAAGCGGCGCGGCGGAGGCGGCTTGTTCGTCTTCATCATTGGGGGCATTTGCTGCCTACTCGTGGTGGCGGCGATCATCTTCGGTATCTACAAGCTGGCCAACCGCAACAAGGACTAGCTCGATACACGACCGACGCCATGTAATTCCGCGCGTGCCCGTACGGCAGAGTGGGCGGGATGCAGTTGATTCTGGTCCGTCACGCCCAGCCGCTTCGTCTTCTGAACGCGGATGGTCCCGCCGATCCCGAATTGGCCGCGGTGGGGGTCGAGCAGGCCGAACGGGTGCCCGCGGCATTGAGACATCATCGGATCAGCCGGGTGGTGAGCAGCCCGCAGCTGCGGGCGCGGGCAACAGCCGCACCGACCGCGGCCGAGCTGGGGCTCGCGGTCGAGATCATGGATGACCTTGCCGAATACGATCGTGACCTGCCCGCATACATTCCGATCGAGGACGCCAAGGTCGAGTTGCGGGCAACCTACGAGCGGATCAAGGCGGGGCATCTGCCCGAGCAGATCGACGCCGACGCCTTCGTGACTCGCGTTCGTGACACCGTACTGCGGATCGCGGCCGCCACCGACCCGTCCGAGACGGTGGCGGTCTTCGCGCACGGCGGCGTGATCAATGTGATCCTGCAGGACGTGCTCGGCTTGGCGCGCCCGCTGACGTTCCCGATCGACTACTGCTCGATCACCCGAATCCTGTACTCCCGCACCGGCCGTCGCACTGCGGCGACTGTCAACGAGAACGGGCATGTGTGGGATCTGTTACCGCGCAACATCACTGCTCGAGCTTGAGATTTCGTCGGCGTTCGCGCACGCACTCACAGTCGATTGCCAGGCCGATCGCACCACAGTCCCAGCGTCGGCGCCTTCTATGGGACTTGTGAGCCGCTGCCCGCGGCGCACAGTCCGAGAGAAAGGATTCGTTTTGCTCTCCAAGACATCGACCTCGTTGCGGCGGCGCCTGGCCCGGGTGGCGGTGGCGGGCGCGCTGGTCACCGTTCCGCTCGCCACCCTGGCCGTCACCGCGTCCGCCGAGACCCCTGCGGCATCCGACACCACTGCGGTGCAGGCGGTTTCGGACGATTCCATGCCGCAAGGCACCAATATCGACGGGCACCGGCACGATGGGCCCGATCGGAACGGGCCGCACCACCATCGCCACCATCGCCACGATCGGGGCGATCATCAGGATGGCCCGGACTTCTATCGGCTGCTCCCGCCGACCGGAAGTGGCTAGGAACCCGACAAATGGTGAAGGCCACCTCTCCCGTACAGAGAGGTGGCCTTCAAGTTGTTCAGTACGCGTTTCGGGCGCCGATCAGGCCATACCCGAGAACCAGTTGTGCATCCAGGAGATAGCGGTCTGACCACCGCCGACCCCATAGCTGCCGTAGCGCTCATGCGCCTGCGACTTGTAGAAGTCCTCGAGATCCTTGGCCCGCTGCTGGTTCGCCCCATCGGTGAGCTGCGACTGCAGGATCGGGACGCCGCCGCGTGCCATCAGGTCGTTCATGATGGCACCCGCCTCGAGCTGATAACGCCAGATATTGGCCGGGTTCGCTTCCGAGGTCTGCGCCAGGAAGCCCGCGAACCGGGTTACGAAGTCGTCCGAGGCGGTAGCGCAGTAGAGGTCGTCGACGGCGCAGATGGTCTTGGTGCGGTCACTGAGCCAGCCGAATCCGCCGACTCGCGGGCCACCCGCACCGGCGCCCGCGGCGAGCGGGCCGACCTGCACGTCGGTGGGTGAACGGCGCGGATCGGAGATCAGGCCGACACCGACGATCCGGTCCGCCGGAACGACACCGAGCCCGGTGCCGATCTCGGCCGCGAGATCACCGGCCGCGTCGGCGCCCTGGCTGTAGCCGAGCAGCGCGATCTTGGTGCCGCCGCAGCGTGCGCCCATCGCACCGACCAGCCCGCGCGCCTTATCGGTCGCTTCCTTCTTGGAAGCGCCGTAGACGTCGCCTTCCCACGGGAACGCGGTCGCGGCATAGGTCACGTAGTCGACGTCTGTCCCGCGCGGCAGCCCATTGGTGACACCGGACAACATGCCGGGCTGCGACTCCTTGTCGTGACCGGTTTCCCAGGTACCCGGAATCGCCACGACGTAGAGGTTCGGGCATCCCGGATCCGCCGTTACGGAACCGCTACCGAAAACCAATCCAGACGCAACAGCCGCGCACGCGCCGACAGCCGCCGCAACCTTCTTCAACTGCATACTGCTCCAGTTCATATTTGCCTCTCGAGGGGCGTTCCTGACAAGTTGTCGCTAGCCATGCTGACCTCGAAGGATGTCGTTCTGGTACACACCGTGTCAACGCGGGTCCCCTCCGGTATCACGTGCGCTACACGGACCGACATCCCGACAATCGAAACACACCGGGGATCACAATAAGGCCACAACTGCGCAGACGCCATTCGAACCCCGATCCATGTCCGATTTCCGCCTCGATGACTATGCCGCCGTTGCGATTCGACGACCGCTACTGGGGTACCGGCAAACTTCGAGCGCGAACGACAAAGGCGCCTGTGGACAAACTGTCCACAGGCGCCTTTTCCGCTCCGGTAAGAGGCGGGTTCTTCCTCAGCGCTGGGCGACCATGGTCGGGGTGATCGGCGCGGGCAGCGCGGTCTCCCCTTCCAAGAACTTGTCGACCGCGGACGCCGCGGCACGGCCTTCGGCGATAGCCCAGACGATCAGCGACTGGCCACGTCCCATATCGCCGGCGACGAAGACGCCGGGGACGTTGGTCGACCAGTTCTTGTCGCGCTGGACGTTGCCGCGCTGGTCGTAGCCGACACCGAGACCCTCGAGCAGGCCCCGCTTCTCGGGACCGGTGAAGCCCATGGCCAGCAGGACCAGGTCGGCTTCGAGGGTGAAGTCGGTGCCTTCGACCTTCTCGAAGCGGCCGTTGACCATCTTGACCTCATGCGCGTCCAGCCCGGTGACCTTGCCGTCGGCGCCGACGAAACGCTCGGTGTTCACCGAGAACACCCGCTCGCCGCCCTCCTCGTGCGCCGAGGACACCCGGTACATGAGCGGGTAGGTCGGCCACGGAGTAGAGACGGCACGCTCCTCGGGCGGGCGCGGCATGATCTCGAACTGGTGCACGCTCGCCGCACCCTGACGGTGCGAGGTGCCAAGGCAGTCCGCGCCGGTGTCGCCGCCACCGATGATGACGACCTTCTTGTCCTTGGCGTGGATCGGAGGCAGGCCGTCGGCGTCGGTGACGTCGTCGCCGAGCTGCACTCGGTTGGCCCACGGCAGGAATTCCATCGCCTGGTGGATGCCGTCCAGATCACGGCCCGGGATCGGCAGGTCACGCGCGAGGGTCGCGCCACCGGAGAGCACCACCGCGTCGAACCGCTCACGCAGTTGGTCGGCGGTGATGTCGATACCGACGTTCACGCTGGTCTTGAAGATGGTGCCCTCGGCCTCCATCTGCGCGACGCGGCGATCGATGAAGCGCTTCTCCATCTTGAATTCCGGGATGCCGTAGCGCAGCAGGCCGCCGATGCGGTCGGACCGCTCGAATACAGTGACCGTGTGACCGGCCCGGGTCAGCTGCTGCGCGGCCGCCAGGCCGGCCGGGCCGGATCCGACGACCGCGACCTTCCTACCGGTCAGGCGGGTCGGATAAACCGGCGTCACCCAACCCTCGTCGAAGGCGTTCTCGATGAGCTCAACCTCGACCTGCTTGATCGTCACCGGGTCCTGGTTGATGCCGAGCACGCAGGACGCCTCGCACGGCGCGGGGCACAGCCGCCCGGTGAATTCCGGGAAGTTGTTGGTCGCGTGCAGCCGGTCGATGCCCTCACGCCACTGGCCCTTGTAGACCAGGTCGTTCCACTCGGGAATGAGATTGCCCAGCGGACAGCCGTTGTGACAGAACGGAATACCGCAGTCCATGCACCGGCTGGCCTGACGCTGCAGGGTTTCGTGCGCGAAACCCTCCTCGTAGACCTCTTTCCAGTCCATCAGGCGCAGCGGGACCGGACGACGCGTCGGCAGCTCCCGAGAGGTGCTCTTCAGAAATCCCTGCGGGTCAGCCACGAGCCGCCTCCGTCTTCTCGCCCCTCGAGGAGGTGATCATCTCTTGGTCGCGGGTCAAGTCAGCCACGAGCGGCCTCCATAATCGCCTCGTCCACGTCCTTGCCGCTCTTCTCAGCCTCGGAGATAGCGAGCAGTACCTTCTTGTATTCGCGTGGCATAACCTTCACGAAGTGGTTCACCTGCTGCGACCAGTCGGTCAGAATGTGTTCGGCGACAGCCGAACCCGTCTGCTCACGGTGCTCGGTGATGATGTCGCGCAGCCAGGTGAAGTCGTCACCGGACAGCGTCTCGACGGCGTCGGTCTGCTCCGGGTTGAGCTTCGCTCGGAAGCCGCCGTTCGGGTCGTAGACGAACGCGACACCGCCGGACATGCCGGCGCCGAAATTGCGCCCGGTCTCACCGAGGATGACGACCCGGCCACCGGTCATGTACTCACAGCCGTGGTCACCGACACCCTCCACCACCGCGAGGGCGCCCGAGTTGCGCACGGCGAACCGCTCGCCGACGACACCGCGGATGAACGCCCTGCCGCTGGTGGCGCCGAACAGAATCACGTTGCCCGCGATGATGTTCTGCTCCGCAACGAACTCGGCCGGCGCGTTCAGCGACGGGCGGACGACTATGTGGCCGCCGGAAAGTCCCTTGCCCACATAGTCGTTCGCGTCGCCCTGCACCCGCAGCGTGATGCCAGCGGGCACGAAGGCGCCGAAGCTGTTGCCCGCGGACCCGGTGAAGGTGATGTCGATGGTGTCGTCGGGCAGGCCCGCGCCACCGTAGAGCTTGGTCACTTCGTGACCAAGCATGGTGCCCACGGTACGGTTCACGTTCGTGATCTTGGTTTCGAACTTCACCGCCTGGCCACGCTCGAGCGCATCGCGGCTCTGTGTGATCAGCTGCTGATCCAGCGCTCGGTCCAGACCGTGGTCCTGGGTCTTGGTGCAGCGACGATCCTGACGCATGAACGCGGTCTCGACATCGTCGAGAATCGGCGAGAGATCCAGCTTGCTGGCCCTGAAATGCTGCTTGGCTTTGGTGGTGTCGAGCATGTCGACCCGGCCGATCGCCTCGTTCAACGTGCGGAAGCCCAACTCCGCCAGCAGTTCCCGGACCTCTTCGGCGATGTACAGCATGAAGTTCTCGACGAACTCCGGCTTGCCGTTGAAACGTTCCCGCAACACCGGGTTCTGCGTCGCGACACCGACCGGGCAGGTATCGAGGTGGCAGACGCGCATCATGATGCAACCCGACACCACCAAAGGCGCGGTGGCGAAACCGAATTCCTCGGCTCCGAGCAGCGCGGCGATCATCACGTCGCGGCCGGTCTTCATCTGGCCGTCGACCTGCACAACGATCCGGTCACGAAGTCCGTTGAGCAGCAACGTCTGCTGGGTCTCGGCGAGGCCGAGCTCCCACGGTCCACCCGCATGCTTGAGCGAGGTCAGCGGCGAGGCACCGGTGCCGCCATCGTGACCCGAGATGAGCACCACGTCCGCGTGTGCCTTCGACACACCGGCCGCGACGGTGCCGACACCCGGCTCCGCGACAAGTTTCACGTGAATCCGAGCCTGCGGGTTCGCGTTCTTCAGGTCGTGGATCAGCTGCGCGAGATCCTCGATCGAGTAGATGTCGTGGTGCGGCGGCGGCGAGATCAGGCCGACACCTGGTGTCGAGTGCCGCACCTCGGCGACCCACGGGTACACCTTGTGCGCCGGAAGCTGGCCGCCCTCACCCGGCTTGGCGCCCTGGGCCATCTTGATCTGGATATCGGTGCAGTTGGTCAGGTAGTGCGCGGTCACGCCGAAGCGGCCGGAGGCGACCTGCTTGATCGCGCTGCGCCGCCAGTCGCCGTTCTCCTCCGGCTCGAAGCGAGCCGGGCTCTCGCCGCCCTCACCCGAGTTCGAGCGACCGCCGAGACGGTTCATCGCGACCGCGAGGGTCTCGTGAGCCTCCGAGGAGATGGACCCGTAGCTCATCGCACCGGTCGAGAACCGCTTGACGATCTCACTGGCGGGCTCGACCTCATCGATCGAGATCGAGGCGCGGCTCTTGGTGTTGAACTTGAACAGGCCACGCAGCGAGGCCAGCTGCTCGGACTGGTCGTCGACCAGCTTGGTGTACTCCTTGAAGATCGAGTACTGACCGGTGCGGGTCGCGTGCTGCAGCTTGAACACGGTATCCGGGTTGAACAGGTGGTATTCACCCTCGCGCCGCCACTGGTAGTCACCGCCGACCTCGAGCTCGCGGTGCGCGCGCTCGTTGCGGTTCTCCAGGAATGCGATGTTGTGCCGCGCCGCCACGTCGGCGGCGACCTCGTCGAGCCCGATGCCATCGAGGTGCGAGCGCAGCCCGGTGAAGTACTCGTCGGCCAGTTCCTGCGAAAGGCCGATCACCTGGAACAACTGTGCGCCGGTGTAGGAGGCCAGCGTGGAGATGCCCATCTTGGACATCACCTTGAGCACACCCTTGCTCGCGGCCTTGTTGTAGTTCGCGACCGCCTTGCGATAGTCGGCGGACGTGTCGCCGGTGCTGCCCGGCACCACCAGCGCACCGCGGTCGATCATGTCCTCGATGGTCTCGAAAGCCATGTACGGGTTGATCGCGCCCGCGCCGAAACCGACCAGCATGGCCATGTGGTGCACCTCGCGGGCGTCACCGGCCTCCACAACCAGGCCGACCATGGTGCGGGTGCGTTCCCTGACCAGGTGGTGGTGCACCGACGAGGTCAGCAGCAGCGACGGGATCGGCGCCAGCCTCTCGTTGGATTCGCGATCGGACAGCACGATTATCCGCGCGCCACCGTCGATGGCGGCCGACACTTGGGTGTTGATCGCCTCGAGCGCCTTGCGCAGGCCTTTGCCGCCCTTCTTGACGGCGTAGAGACCGCGCACGACCACCGAACGCAGCTCGGGCTGCGAACCGTCGTCGTTGATATGCATGAGCTTGGCCAGCTCGTCGTTGTCCAGGATGGGCTGCTCGATGGCGATCTGCGTGCAAGACTCAGGGCCGGGGTGCAGCAGGTCCGCCTCGGGGCCGATGGCCCGGCGCAGGCTGGTGACGACCTCTTCCCGGATCGCGTCCAACGGCGGGTTCGTGACCTGCGCGAACAGCTGCGAAAAGTAGTCGAACAGCAGTCGCGGTCGCGACGAAAGCACCGCGATCGGGGTGTCGGTGCCCATCGAACCGAGCGCCTCACCACCGGTCTTCGCCATCGGCGAGATCAGCAGGTTCAGCTCCTCGGTGGTGTATCCGAAGATCTGCTGACGGATCAGCACGCGATCGTGCGACATGTGCACGTGCGGGCGATCAGGCAGGTCGGCCAGCTTGGTCACGCCGGCGTCGAGCCATTCCTGATATGGCTGCTCGGCGGCGAGCTGGGTCTTGAGCTCGTCGTCACCGACGATGCGGCCCTGCGAGGTGTCGACGAGGAACATGCGGCCGGGCTGCAGCCGGATCTTCTTGACCACCTTGGACGGATCGATGTCGAGGACACCGACCTCGGAGGCCATCACGACCAGGCCGTCATCGGTCACCCAGATACGGCTGGGGCGCAGGCCGTTGCGGTCGAGCACCGCGCCGACGACGGTGCCGTCGGAGAAGCACACCGATGCCGGGCCGTCCCACGGCTCCATCAGCATCGAGTGGTACTCGTAGAAGGCGCGTCGCTGCGCGTCCATTGTCTCGGTGCGTTCCCACGCCTCGGGAATCATCATCAAGACCGCGTGGGGCAGGCTGCGGCCGCCGAGGTGCAGCAGTTCCAGGACCTCGTCGAAGCGGGCCGTATCGCTCGCCCCGGGCGTGCAAACGGGGAAGATCTTCTCGAGCCGGTTGTTGCCTGCCTCGTTGATCCCGAATACGTCCGAGCGCAGCAGCGCTTCGCGGGCCCGCATCCAGTTCTCGTTGCCGGTGACGGTGTTGATCTCACCGTTGTGCGCCACCCGGCGGAACGGGTGTGCGAGCGGCCACGAGGGGAAGGTGTTGGTGGAGAACCGGGAGTGCACGATGCCGAGGGCGGATTCCACCCGCTCGTCCTGCAGGTCCAGGTAGAACGCGCGCAGCTGCGGCGTGGTGAACATGCCCTTGTAGACGAAGGTCTGACCGGACAGGCTCGGGAAGTACACCGACTCCTTGCCAACCGCACCCTCACCGGCGCCCGCCTTGCCGAGCTCGTGCTCGACGCGCTTGCGCACGACATAGGCACGACGCTCCAGATCCATGCCCGACAGTTGTTCGGCCGCGCCTCTCGGAGATCCGATGAAGATCTGCCGGAAGGTCGGCATGGCATCGCGCGCGAGCGCACCGAGCGTGGATTCGTCGGTGGGGACCTCACGCCAGCCGAGCACGGCGAGGCCCTCGGATTCGACGATGCGCTCCAGGCCGTAGGCGGCCTTCGTCGCCTCGCGCCGGGCCTGCGGCAGGAAGGCGATACCGGTGGCGTAGGAGCCCTCGGGCGGCAACTCGAAGTCGACCACGGCCCGGAAGAACCGGTCCGGAATCTGGATCAGGATGCCGGCGCCGTCACCGCTGTTGGGTTCGGCACCTGCGGCACCGCGGTGCTCCAGGTTCAACAGAGCAGTAATAGCCTTGTCGACGATGTCGCGGCTGCGGCGGCCGTACATGTCGACGACGAACGCGACACCGCAGGCGTCGTGTTCGTTCGCCGGGTCATAGAGCCCGATAGGTCCAGGGGACCTGTGGCCAGGAAGTTGCGTCATGCCTCTGCCTTCAGGAAAGTCGGCCTTCGAAGAAAAGGGCCTTTCGTCGAATGCCTCCGTCAAGACTGCGCCCGTACGGTCCGAATCCAGCCGCGCTGATGGTCTTCGGCGTGCAGTCACGTCTCCAGTTGTCCACCCGCGGGTACCACGTAGTGGGTGCTCGATGGTAACGGGATACTTACGTGTTCCCTACCTCCGTGCGAATGCTAGCCCGCTACGCTGGGCACCTGCTTCGGCTGCCAGAGCGGGGCATAGCGCCGAACATTCTGCGTTCGGCGTAAGAGCAAACGATAATTCAGGTCCGGGGCCCAACCAACTTAGGTTGCACTAATAACCAGGTCTAGCTGGGCTTCTTCATTCGATCCTCCACGTGTGCGCGTTGTCCAGTGTAAAGCAGTGAATCCGGCAGGAGCGATCCCCCGACTCGCCGCGCTAACCAGCGACAACGAGCGTACCGAGCCCGATCCGGTGCGCCGACCGAATTCCGGAACCGGCGCTCACCTGCATCGAAGATGATTTCCCCCGGTCCGGGGCAGGCAAACCACCCGTACTGCGGCTAACTCGTCAACGGGCCTGATGAGACATTTCCGACAGGGGCGTGACGAGCAGCAAACCGGATCCGACCGTCCGGACTCTTTTTGCAATTATGGTTTTCAGCACACTTTCAGCAACAGTCTTGGAGTGCTATTCGCCACACTGGATACCGTTGCGCGCCTATGGCTTACACAAACCGGCCGCCGCGCGGACAAGCGCCGCCTGATGCAACGGATCGGCGCCGCCCGATGTAAGGGTGCGGAAGACGCTGTGCGCGAGTCGTTCCACACAGTCCGGCGCGGCGAGTTCGTCGTGCCGGGCGGCCAACTGATCGACGATGTCCGCATTTAGTCGATCGATCCGAGGCCGGACCGCGGACAGGTCCGGCAGGGTCGACGGCGCCGCGGCCGGGTCGAAACGCCAACGCGTCAGCAGGCCGCGCTGCACCATCTTGTTGGCCTCGATCTGGCCGAAAAACACCTGCCTGACCCAGTTCTCGGGCAGATCACGACGCGCGCCGAGGCGAGCCATGCCGTCATAGACCTCGGCCTCGCGGGCCGGATCGTCGACGGTGAGCTCGGTGCCATCGCGTACGGCGGTCGCCCACTTCGCGGCGGCGACGGCATCCGCGGTATCGAGCCGATCGGCCACCAACTCGACCAACCGATTCAACAACTCCGCGTCGACCTGCTCCGCGTTCATCGGCTCCACGCTCACCGTTGCGGGGTCCTGCTCGCCCGGCTCCGCGTGCGCATTGGCAGGTGCCAGCACCAACAGCACCGACAAGATGACACCGACGAGTCCCCGCATTTCCATGCCTCCATGTTCGCCGAACGAGTCACCGCGCCAGATTAGGCGGCAACCACATCTACGCCCGCCAAACAGGGACTTCCACGTACCAGCGGGCGTTCGATCTGCGAGTATCTGTGAGCTTGCCCACAACCCCGCGGGCGTGCTCGGTGTGTTGGGACTGCGCCTGTCACTCTGTGACAACGAATCTGTGACAGTTTCCGCCAAGCTCGCCACATTGACCGGGACGTAGAGGATGTGAGATCCGATGACAGTCACCGGCGTATTCGCCCGGCTCGGCGGCGGTCTCGAACGCGAACCCCATGAGACAGCTCCCGGGCACGAACGCGCGAGCCACGAACGCACAAGCTATGCCCTCACCGGCGCCGTCGTGCTGTCGTTCGCGGTGGTGTCCGGTGCGATCACCGCCCTCGCCTCGGCCGGTACCTGGTCATTGCTCGCTGTCATCGCCGCGACGTTGATCGTCGCGCTGGTGGCAGGGGCGATCGCTCGCGCCCTGGCGACCCGGCGCACCGCCGTCGGCTCCGACCGGGTCGGGATGCTCGCGCGGTTCGCGGTGGCGGTGCTGGCCGGCGGGTTGATCGCCGAGTTGGCGGCGGTGGTGTTGTTCGGCGGTACCGTCGACCGGCTCGTGGACGAAAGTGCCCAGCGCTCGGTCGCCTCGGCCCCCGCGGTGGTGGCCGCCAATGGCGTACTCGACGCCGACCGGGCGAACCGGGCCGCGCTGGATCAGTCGATCACGAAGGCGCGCAACGACATCGACCAGTCCTTGGTTACCGCCCGATGCGAATTCAACCCGACGCCGGGATGTCCGCAGACCAGAATCACCGGGGTGCCCGGCCGCGGACCGGAATCACAGACCGCGAACGAGATGCTCGAAGACGCGCGTAACCAACTGGCCGCGGCGCAGGAACGGGCGTCCGCACTCGACCAGCGCATCACCGACGACCAAAAGGCGGTCCGCGCAGCCGAATCCACCGCCTTCACCGATGCCGATCGTGGTCTCGGCGCGCGCTGGCAGGCCATGAACGACTACACCAGCCACAATGCGGGCGCGCTAGCACTGCGCGTGCTGACGATCGTGGCGATGATCTTCCTGGCGCTGCTGCCATTGATCCTGCGGTGGTGGCGTGGTGAGACCTTCCTCGACCGTCGGATTGCCGCCGACATGGTCGCGGATCACGCCGAACGTAGCGCCGACGCCGCCATCGCCGCCAAGCGCGCCGAGGTGCGTGCCGAGGCGGAAACCCTGCGCGCCGAGCAGCAACTCACCGTCGCCCGGCTGGCCATCGAGGCGGATACCGCCGTTGATCGAGAACGCCAGCGCACCCGCATCATTGCCGCCGTCGGCGGGCTGGAACTCGGTATCACCGAGCCGCCGCGCCGCGAACTACCAGCCGCGTCAGCTGGTGACCGCCGGTACAGCTCCGTGTCCAAGGAGCCGAACGTGACACCGAATCTGCCCACGGGCGTGAACGCCGGTGCGCTCGCACCCGCGAGCAGCACCGGCCAGTTGACTCCGGCCGCCGATACCGCGAAGGGCGGCCTCGAACTTCCGTTGATCGGCACCGTGCCGTTCAGCGATACTGCGGCCCGCTTCATCCTGCCGTTGGTGCCGTCGTTCGTCGCCAACGCGATCGACACGGCGACACATCCGCTGCGCACGGCGCGGCAGGCATTCGAAGAGGTCGAGGAGATCACCTTCACCCTGCGACGCACCCGGAAAGTCACCGTCGACTCGCAGGACTCGCACGCACCCGCGATGGGCGCGGTGCCCGGCGAACACCAGCTGCCGCCCGGTGTGCCCCAGTGGCAGGCGCAGCATATCGCCGCCGGTGTCGTCGACGCCGACTATTCCGCCCCGCACGTCCCGCGCTACTCCGCACTGCCATCCGCCCGCTCCGGGTATAGCCTGCCCGCGCGGCACAACGGCGAATTGCCCGCGCGCCGCAACCCCGAACTACCCGGTAACTCCCGCCGCGAACTCCCGCCCGGGCGCTGAGAGTGTCCGCAGGGCCGCTGAACCCGATCAACCCCGAAGCACGATTCCTCAGGCCCCGCGTTGCCGGAAGGCGACCACGGCCGCGATGAGGAGCACCGCCGCGGTGCCGATGGCGGCAAGGTGTACGCCGTTCACGAATGCCTCGTGGACCGACATCAGGAAGTCGTTACCGGCCGCCTCTGGAAGCCGGCGCGCGAACTCCGTGGCGCCACCGAGGGATTCGGACGCGACGGCTTTCTGATCGGCCGGGACCTGGGACAGGTCGAGCCCATTGCGGAATACCGCCATAACGGCACTGCCGAGGACCGCGACACCCAGTGCGATACCGGCCTCGTACGCCGTTTCCGACACTGCGGCGGCCGCGCCCGACCGCTCCACCGGCGCGGAGCTGACCACCAGGTCCGATGAAATGGTCAGTGCCACACCGACACCGGCACCCGTCAACAGGAAGCCGAGGATGAACGGCGTGGTGCTGGTCGCGGCGTCCCCGGTCAACCAGAGGAACACGGCCGAACCAAGTGCGGCAACCGTCAACGCGGCACCGAGCACGATGGTCGGACGCAGGTAGCGCACCAGCCAGGCCGCGGCGAGCGAGCCGACCATGCTCGCGGCGAGGCCGGGCAGTAGCAGCAACCCGGCCTGCAATGGTGAATGGCCGAGCACCAACTGCAAGTACTGTGAACCGAAGAACAGCACGCCTGCCAGCGCGAACACCGATAGCAGGCTAGTCAGGACCGCAGTGCGGAACCTGGGCAGCCCGAACAAATTCAGGTCGATCATCGGATGCGCGAGGCCGCGCTGCCTACGGACGAACAACACACCCGCGACCACACCGACGACACCGACGATCGCGGGCACGGTACCGAAACCATGGGCCGCGAATTCCTTCACCGCGTACACCACAGGCACCAGCGCCAGCATCGACAACGCGGCGCTCGGCAGGTCGAAACGGCCCGGGTTCGGGTCGCGCGATTCCGGAATCAGGAACGGACCCAAGGCAACCAGCGCCAGCATGACCGGCAGGTTCACCAGGAACACCGAGCCCCACCAGTAGTGCTCGAGCAGCCAGCCGCCCAGCAGCGGTCCGGCCGCCGCGCCACCGCCCGCCATCGCACTCCAGACCGCGATGGCCACGGTGCGCTGGCGCGGATCGAGGAACATCGAGCGGATCAACCCCAGCGTCGCGGGCATCAGCGTCGCACCGGCGACGCCCTGTAGCACCCGGGCCGCGATGAGCATTTCCGGCGAGAAGGACCAAGCCGCGATGACCGACGCGATACCGAATCCGACGGCGCCGATCAGCAGCAGCCTGCGTCGGCCGATCCGGTCACCGAGGTTGCCCATGACGATGAGCAGTCCCGCGAGCACGAACGAATACACGTCGATGATCCACAGCAGTTGTGGTGTCGTCGGCGCGAGGTCGGCGCTGATCGCGGGCACGGCCAGGTCGAGCACAGTGGCATCGACAGCGAGCAGCAGTAGGGCCAGCGCGAGCACGGCCAGCCCCGCCCAGTCGCGCGCGCGGGCACGTGGCGGAGCGGGAATCGTGGTATCGGTTCGGGTGCCGGACATGGTCCGTGTGGTCCCCGAGTGTGTCGTCATGGTCCTTCTCGACTTCCGTCGTCAGTTTCTTACCGTCCAGACGGTACAGTACCTCACATTACCGTCCAGCCGGTATAGTTCAGCTGGTGACGGCAACCACTCGCGACCGAATCCTGGACGCGCTCGAAACCCTGCTGCTGGAAAAAGGCATGTCCCAGGTGACATTGGAGAGTGTCGCCGCGGCGGCCGGCGTATCCAAGGGCGGCTTGCTCTACCACTTCAAGAGCAAGGACGCCCTGCTCGCGGGCCTGGTACGCCGCCTGACCGAGCGCGCCGAACAACAGCTCAGCGACGCGGTCGCGAAGGGCACCTCGGTCTCCGAGTGGTATCTACAGACCCCCAACACCGACAACGCCGCCGACGCGCTGGAACTTGCGCTCTACCGATCCATGCTCGCGACCATGCGCACCGTCGACGCCAACTCCGGGCCGGAGATCGACGAGGTGCAGCGGGCCCTGGCCGAGATGCTGAACTCGTGGTCGGACGGACTGGATACCGAGGTCGACGACCCCGTCGACGCCGACATCATTCGACTCGTCGGCGACGGTGTCTACCTGCGCGCCCTGCTCGGGCTGCCACCTATCGATCCCGATCGCTACCGCGATGTCGTCGACCGCCTGCTGAAACGCTGATCGAGGTCGCTCCCCGTCGGCGGCGCGCACCGAGCGTTAGACTCGGCCCGTGCTACCAGCCGCCGAGTCGGCCGGTGCCGTCGGGGCGGGAGATCATTCACGACCAGGGTCCCCTGGAACGACGGTGCCGATCCGTCCATTGAGTTTCCGCGAACTGCTCGACGAGCCGTTCGCGCTGATCCAGGCGAACATCGTGGTCCTGGCCGTCTCGATAGCGGCCGGGCTGGCGATCGCCGAGCTCGTCGTCGTCGCGGTCACCGCGGGCGTCTCACACCTCACGCGCGGCTCCGATCAGGGCACCGCCTGGGCCGCGGTGCTGTCGACGGCGGTCTGCGCCTGGCTGCTGCGGTTCGCGCTGCGCGGCATGACCGTCGCTTTCGGGCTCGCGAGTGCCTCGGGTGAACTGATCGGCTGGCGAACGGCACTGACCAGGATGCGGGCCGCGGGCGTTGCGCTACTGGTGTTCCATGTGATGTTCACACTGATCGGGGTGAGCGTGCTCGCGCTCGGCAGCCTATTGATCGTCACCTTCCCGTTCGCGCTGATCTGGCTCGGCTACCTGCGTGCCCAGCGGTTCGTCGCGGTGCCGGTGATGTTCGGCGAGGGCGCCTCGCATGCCACCGCCATGGCGCGTTCGAAACTCCTTGTCGGCGGTGCGGAATGGCCGACCGCCGGACTGTGGCTGTGCCAGCGCGGTCTGATGGTGCTGCTGGCCGTTCCGCTACTCGGGATCCCGTGGTATCTCTCGGATTTCTCCGGTACCCACCGTTGGCCGGTCATCGTGCTGCTCACGGCCGCGGTGCTGCTGATCGCCAGCTTCGGGGAGGTCATGGAGGCGGCTACCCGAGTGGTGTCCTACACCGACCGCCGTTGCCGCCGTGAGGGTCTCGACATCCGACTTCCCAGCTCGGCGGGGCGATGAGACACCCTCGCGTAGCGCTCATCGCCCCCGACCGGGTACGGGTATCCCGTAAAGGCCCGGAGGGGCGATGAACCTCGACAAGAACGTGCCAGAGCCGACCGCTCCGCCGACGCCCACGCTCGGTCCCGCGGCCGACCATCGCGCCGCCGCCGAATATGCCGCGCTACATCGTGATTTCGATGCCGCACTGCGGGAACGCTTCCGCGCGGTACTACGCGGACTCGAACAGCGTGGACTACTCGAGGTGCGCCGCTCGCGCACCGCTCGCGAAACCGCCGACGACGCCACGACCGCGCTACCACTGGAATCCGCGACCGAACTCCACCCTGCCGCATACAGTTTCGACGAGGTCGTCTACGGCGGCAGGCACGCGACCGAGGACGAATACCGCAGGCTCGAATACGCCGACCGGTTTTCCGAGGCCGCGCCCGCTCCGGCGCCGGAACCGGCCGAAACGGCCGTCACCGAGAAGCAGCCACGCACCCGCGGGCGACGGCCCGCGCTGCCGGAACTGTTGCGCAACCCCAAGTTCTGGGCCACGCTCGCGACCGCTATCGCGATCGCACTATTGCTGTACGCGGTGCTCAACTCGTGTGGCGCCCCGACCGCACCGAAGCCGGCACCACCGATGCAGCCACCACCGCCCCCCGATCCCAGCGACATTCCGCGCCCGGATGTCGGAACAGGCCAGGACTCCATCTTCGACAGGCTGCCCGGGCCAGTGGCCTTCGGCGGGCTTCAATTCCTCATCGCCGCAGCCCTATTGGTGTGGTGGCGGGCACGTCGGCGCGGTGCGTTGGTCAGCGAGCCGCGACCGGTCGAGGTCGCCGCGAACGAGCTGCTCGACGGTCAGGCGGCGCTGTATCGGCGCTCGAAGGACCACGACTACGTCGCGGGGAAGCTGCGAGCGGCGACACTGCGCCGGATTCGCCCCCTGCTCGGGTTGACCGCCGATACCCCGCCGGACCGGCTGATCACGGCGGTCACCGCGCGTATCGGCGGCGACCCGGCCATCGTCGGCGCCGCACTGTTCGGACCGGTCGACGACGCGGACACACTGCGGATTGTCGCGGCGCAACTGGAATGGATCGAGGCACAGGTCGGATGAGAAACCAAGGCGCGAAACACATTGGCGCGAAACACATTGGCACGGCACTCATTCGAACGACGGGGTGCGGATATCACCGCACGACACAGGAGGTCGGATGACCAGCACGGACACCAACCACACCCCCACCGCCGAGCAGGCGGCCGCGGCGTTCGCCGCGCTGCGAGCCGAAATCGGCAAAGCGGTGGTGGGCAACGACACCGCGATCATGTATCTGGTGCTCGCGCTGCTGTGCCGCGGCCATGTTCTGTTGGAGGGTGTTCCAGGCGTAGCGAAGACACTGCTGGTTCGGGCGCTGGCGACGGCACTCGAACTGGACCACACCCGCGTCCAGTTCACCCCGGACCTGATGCCCGGGGACGTCACCGGCTCGCAGATCTATGACCCGCACTCTGCGGAGTTCACCTTCCGGCACGGCCCGGTGTTCACCAACCTGATGTTGGCCGACGAGATCAACCGCACGCCGCCGAAAACCCAATCGGCACTGCTGGAGTCGATGGAAGAACGGCAGGTATCCGTCGACGGCAAACCCCGGCCGCTGCCCGATCCGTTCGTCGTGGTCGCCACGCAGAACCCGATCGAACAGGAGGGCACCTATCCGCTGCCGGAGGCACAGCTCGACAGGTTCCTGTTCAAGGTCGATATTCGATTGCCCGGCCGCGATGACGAATTCCGTATACTGCAGCGCCACGCCAGTGGTTTCGATCCGCGCGATCTGGCGGCGGCAGGTCTGCGCCCGGTCGCTGGGCCCGCGCATATCGCGGCCGCGAGGGCCGCGATCGCGCACGTCACCATCAGCCCCGAGGTCCTCGCCTACACGGTGGATATCTGCCGCGCCACCCGCACCTCGCCCGCCGTGCAGCACGGCGCGTCCACGCGTGGCGCGACCGCGCTGATGGCGGCCGCACGCGCGTTCGCCTGGCTCAACGGACGCGGGTTCGTCACTCCGGACGATGTGAAAGCCGTTGCGGTGGCGGTACTGCGGCACCGCCTGCACCTGCGGCCAGAGGCCGAGCTGGACGGGGTAACGACCGAGGGCGTCTTGTCGTCGCTGCTGGTTTCGGTCCCGGTTCCGGTGTAACTCGTGGTCGTCACCGGTCGGCTGGCCGCCGCGGCGGCGGCGCTCGCACTGTTGGTCGTATTCGTGCTGCCCTCGTGGCTCGGCGTACTGCTCGTGACGGGCGTGCTGGCCGTAGGCGTCCTGATCGATATGGGCGCGGTATCGCACGCGAGGGACCTGACACTGTCGCGGCAACCGCTGACCATCGTTCGACTCGGCCGCAGCACAGCGGTAGAGCTCACCGTGCTCAACACCGGAACCCGCAACGCGCGCGGCACCTTGTGGGACGACTGGCCCGATAGTGCCCGCGCTGGAACCCGCACGCACCGGCTGGATCTCGCTCCCAACACCCGGACCCGTTTCCAGACCACGTTGACACCGACCTATCGAGGTGATCGCGTGCCGGGCCCGGTCACGGTGCGTCTGATCGGCCCGCTCGGGTTCGCGGGCAGGCAGACCCGTCACCTCGTGCCTGCCCGGGTGCGGGCGCTGCCCGCGTTCGGCAGCGAACGTCTACTGCAGTCGAAAGTGAAACGGCTGCAACATATCGAGGGCCGCAGTGTCGCGAATCTGCGTGGCCAGGGCACCGAGTTCGATTCGTTCCGCGAGTACGTCGCGGGCGATGACGTGCGGGCGATCGACTGGCGCGCGACCGCCCGCGCCACCGATGTGCTGGTGCGCACCTGGCGACCCGAACGCAACAGACACATGACGATGGTGCTCGACACCGGCCGCATCAGCGCAGGCCGAGTCGGCAGCCCGGGTGAGATCGATGACGGGACACGCCTGGACGTCAGCATCGACGCGGCCTTGCTGCTCGGCGGCCTTGCCGCCGCCGCGGGCGATTCGGTGGACCTGCTCGCCTTCGACAGGGAGGTACGCGCCGAGGTACGCGGCGTCGGCGGAAAAGGCTTGCAGCTGAAGCTGATGCACGCGATGGCCGCCATCACCCCCGCCCTGGTCGATACCGATAGCGCGGGACTGGTTCGTGCCGTCATTCAGCGCACCCGTCGCCGCAGCCTGGTGGTCTGGTTCACCACGCTCGACGGCGCCGCGGTGCAGGAGAACCTGCTGCCGGTGCTGCCGGTACTGGCCCAACGTCACCGAGTATTGATCGTCTCGGTGACCGATCCCGAGGTCGCCGCGTCAGCGACGCGACGCGAAACTCTCGCCGACCTCTACTCCGCCGCCACCGCCGAAACCATCATCGCCGAGCGGGCACTAGTACAGGAATCATTGCGCCGCAGGGGAATCGCCGTTGTCGTGGCGGCACCGGACCGTCTCGCGGACGCGCTGGCCGATGAATATCTCGAGCTCAAGCGGTCCGGCACGATGTAAGCGTCGGGGGCACCACGCCATATGACGCAAACGCCTACGACGCGGCTACCAGACAGGAGCGGGCGCGAGCGGGGCAATCAACGCGGCGCCCGAAACCAGCGTGCGGCGTTGCCGTTCGGCGATGATGGCGCCGAGAATCTGCACCGGCGGGTACGGCGCGGGCGGCGGCACCTGCAATCGAGCGCAGACCGCGACCACCAGCGCCTGGCCGAGATTCGCCTGTACCGCAGGAGTGAGTGTCCGGACACGCGTCAGGTATTGCCGCACCGCGAGCGCGAGATCCTCCGGTATTCCGGACAGTTCCAATTGCCCGGCCCATCCCGCGAGCCACGGCGGCGCGACGGCCAACAGCGGCCTCGGCAGTACCGCTTTGACGTGCACAACAACCGTCCCGGCCAGCACGTCGCCGACCCGGCGAGCGTTCGGCGAGCACATCGAGGTGAGTACCGCGATGGCGCCGAATCCGCCGAGCATCCAGAAATCGACGATGGCACCGGCCAGACCGCGGGTCAGCGCATGCCGGAAATCGGTCGGTCCTCCATCGGCGCGCACGACACGCAGACCGAGCGCCATCTTGCCGAGGGTACGGCCACGCAGCATGGTTTCGCTGACGACCGGATAGCCGACAAGTACCCCGACGACCGTCGCCAGCAACGCCACATCCATCCAGGCGGAATCGGCTCCCGAGGGCAGCAGCACGGCGGCGATGGCGAACAAGAGCATGATGCCGAGCACGACCTGAACGACCAGGTCGATGAGGAACGCAGTGGCCCGGGTGGGGATCCGCGCGATCGGCAGCTCGAGGGCGACCGCTTCGCCGGTCGTGAATTCAGCCATGTCGCATAGCATTCTTCCCATCGGCGGGATGGGAGGCAACCGATGGATGTAGACGCGTACAGCTACGCGCACCGGCGTTCGTGGGAGCGACTGGATTCGCTGGCCCGACAGGGCAGGCTCAGCGGCGCCGAGGCCGATGAGCTGGTTGCACTGTACCGGCGAACCTCACAGCAGTTGGCACGGCTGCAATCCCACAGCCCCGATCCGGAACTCATTGCCGGACTCAGCGCGGTGCTGACGCGCGCACGCGGCCGGGTAATGGGCACCAGGGTTGATGCCTGGCGGGAGGTAGGCCGGTTCTTCACCCATCGCTTCCCCGCGGCGGTATACCGGGCGTGGCCCTGGTGGGTGGGCGTCGCGGCGGTGTTCGTCGTGGTATCCACCGGGCTGGCTATCTGGCTACAGGGATCCGGTACGGCACACGAGGTCCTCGGCATTCCGGACAACACCGACTCGCTCACCAAACCGGGCGGCGATTTCGAGACCTACTACTCCGAACATCCCCAGGGCGCGTTCGCGGCCCAGGTATGGACCAACAACGCGTGGGTGTCGGCGATGGCGCTGTTCACCGGCGTGCTGATCCTGCCCGCGGTCTACCTGCTTTTCATGAACGCGCTGAACGTCGGGGTGAGCGCCGGGCTGATGGCCGAGGCGGGCCGGCTGGATTCGTTCTTCGGTTTCATCCTGCCGCACGGCATGCTCGAGCTCACCGCGGTCTTCGTCGCGGGTGGCGCCGGTTTGAAGTTGGGCTGGACGCTTATCGATCCGGGGCGGTCCAGTCGCCTGGAGGCAGTGGCGCGGCAGGGCCGGACCACGGCCACGATCGCGCTCGGCCTGGTCGCGGTGCTGCTGGTGTCCGGCTTCCTGGAGGGCTTTGTGACGCCGAGTTCACTGCCGTCCTCAGCGCGCATCGCGATCGGGCTGGCGGCCGAAGTTCTGTTCCTCACTTATGTTTTCGTCGCCGGTCGAAGTGCGGTGCTGGAGCGCGAGGGCGGGCCGCTCGACAACAACGACGCCGTGCCCGAGCTGAACGACTCCGTGACCGCTGCGGCAATCGCGCCCGCGGATCGTTGGCAGACAACGCCGAGCACACGGTGAGTGAAGTGGGTCCGGGCAATCAGCAGCAACACCGCGTCACGAACAGGTTTTGAACTCCCCCATTTGAGTTCCGCTGGCCGCAGCGAGTCCAGCTCAGCTGCGGCCAGCGTTACCGTCAACTCTACACAATCGTTATCCCCGCGCAACCCTCCTCGCCGAGGTCGAGCGTATAAAGCAGCCCGCCAGCAAACCCATGTGAACGCACGGTTTCTCAGACCCGCAGCTAACTCGTGGCTGGCTCTCGAAATGCGGATTCTCGGCGGCCGATACCCCCTCGAGATGCGATAGAAATCGACCCCCTCGGGACCTTTCGGGACAAATCGAATATTCTTCGATGGGTTTGCTGTCCCCCGTCCGTAGATCACCATATGGTCACGCCACACCCGTACCCACCTGCATGTTTATTGCTCCGTAATTGAGTTAGCTGGGCGGCGTTAACAGAAAGAGACTCTAGGTTTGTTTGCGCCGTAATAAACATGACTCATGCCATGTGGCAACGCTTGTTGATGTACTCATCCCCGGTCAAGATCATGATTAACCAGTTGCAAAAGGCATGTCCATCGGCTATCGACGGCGCCTTGGTCAGCACCATGGCCGCAACCAAGGAGGCCCATGTGACCTTCGCCTCACTCGCTGCTCCAGCGCCCGCGAACCCGCTCGAATCGGCGTGCCGGCAAGGAGTCGGAGTGCCGAATTCCGAACGCGATAATCGGCCCCGCCCCGTTGCGCGGAACCGATTCTCGCTGTCGATCAGGCATCGATGAGACCGAGCCGCACGTGCACCAGTCGCAGCGGTTACGGCGCGAACCAGGCGGCCGGCCGAGCAGTCGCATCGCAACCGGCACCAGCCCGCCGCGCTCCGCCGCAGCTTCGCCACGATCGATCGGATCGGCACCGATCCCACCGTGCTGTTCCTCGACGGCGAGGCCGAGAACACCGGCACCGGCCAGCTGCCGGATCAGTGTGCGGGTCAGGGCGCGGATCACCGGACGCCCAGGAGCACACCGCGGCGGGCGGGCGCCCGGCATCGAGTAGCTTGCGCACACGGCCCCACAGGCGGGCGACGTATCCGGCGATCAGATGGCGTAGCGCTCAACAATCCCAAGCGTCGAAATCGCGTACTGCACAGGGTGTATAAATCCCGGTGCACCCTCACCGGCCGAACATCGGTGTCGCGCACTCACAGTGTGAGCCGCGCTATCCACAGGCATTGCACCGTGTCATCCCCAAGGACCTGCCATCACCAGAACTGGTTGCACGAACATGCACAGCCCTGTGGATAGCCATAGGCGCTGAGGGCACGAAACCTATTCACAGGCACACACTCCCGAGATTTCCGGCTGCGATGGCCGAGAGCGCCGGTGCCTACGACGCGGCACTCCGCACGCGCCGAACCGATCCGCGAGCCGGATTTGCTGCGACCGAACCATCTCAGCCGATACGCAAAACACCGGTGACCGTGCCCTGCAGGATCTGGCGCCCCTGGGTGACCAGCGGAGAAGTCTGCAGCGGATCGTCGACGATAGTGCCGGGCAGCAGCCTGCTGGCGGTAACCGCACCGATATTCGGGTCGATCACGGTGAAGCTATACCCGTCCAGCGGCGTAGTGACGTCCAGCCCTTTGCGCGCAACGGTGTAGATCACTCCGTCGGCTGTGGACAAATGTGGAACCGCCGAGCTGCGAACGGTGTTCTCCCAGACGGTATGGCAGCCCGTGTCGTCGACATCGACCCTGGTCATGCCACCAGTGAATGGTGCGCTGGCAGGCACCGCGGTTCCCGCGTCCTCCGGAACCCCCGGATACGGATAGCCGTAGGTGCTCGCCACGAATATCGATCGGCCGATGCCGATCGGTGAATTCTCGCTGCCCGCACCACCCTTGGTGAGCACCGGCTGCGAGCACACCAATTCGCCACTGCCGGAACGGAATACCAGCGCATGCACCTGATCATCGGCGTTGTCGACGATGGTCAGGTATTCGGCGCCGGTATTCGGGCCGAAATAAGTGGGAGTGGAGCCGGTTCCCCAGCTGAGTTGCCCTGGCTTGCGTGCTCGGCCGCGATCGTAGGCGCCGCGCCACGCCACCTCGGGACCTCCGGCAGCGGGGCGCAATTCGTAGAGCGCGTGCGTTGTCGCCACCGCGATCCGGCCATCGGGCGCTGCCGAAATACTATTCGCCACCTGCTCACCGGCGGGCAGCGCGACAGTCGTCGTAACCCCCGACGGTGTGACCAACCCGACCAGCCCCTTACCGGTCGCGAACCAGACATTGCCCGAGTAGTCCGGCACCAGCCCGGTCACGTTGTCGCCGACCGGAATTGCCGAGGAAAGGTCGGTCGACGACTCGACCGCCAACTGCCATTTCCCCGCCGCGTCGCGCGTATGCCCGATCCGGAGCAACATTCGACTGCCGTCCACGACCACCAGCCGATCGGCATTGTCCAGGTACGCGTAGACCCCACCCAGCACGCTGCCCTTCGCCAACCGCAGCGAGGCGAGTGAGGTGCCGACAAGCCCACCTGCCCCGGGATCGAGCAGGTGCACGACCGGCGCCTGACCCACGATCGCCGTGCACAATGCGACTACAAGGTTGTCCGAACCCTGCAGCAACGTCGGGCACGCCGCCGCCAGCGGGTATCCGGCGACCGAAACATCGCCGGTCCCCGGACCGGCCAGCGGTGTCGCATCCGATGAGCCCGCGTCACCATGCATGGTCGCGGTGCCGAGCGGTCCCAGATACGGATTCGGCGACGCGAGCGGACCCCACTGCCCCGCCGCGTCCGAGGTCCCCGCCTGCGCGAACACCATCGCGCAGGCGGCGAGAAGAACCAGTGGTAAACGCATCGCAATCATCTTTCGAGTCGCAGATTTGGCATCCGGTCGAACCCGACGGGACAGTATTGGAACCCTCTTCGCGGCGATCGCGCGCCCCGGCCTTGATCGCATCGCGTCAGCAGCCATCACAGCGCGGACGACCGACATCGGTTCTACGGACCGGTGGTCCGGACCCGCCGCAAACCGCCGACTCCAAACTGTGCACAACTGCGCGAGATCCGGCGAAGGACACGCGGGCACGGACCGAACCCCGGCCTAGCATGGCGCCATGAATGGTGTCCGGGCCCGTCTGCTGTCCACTATCGCCGGTCAGCTCGGCAATCCACATGGTGTGCTCGGCAAGGGTTTCGCGGTTGTACTCAATCGCGGCAACCGGCGCGCCATACTCGGCGCGATCGATGCCGCGGCGCTCGAGCCCGGTGCCGATGTGGATTCACACTGTGGCCTGTCGCCGAGGTCATCGCCGCACTCGAACGCACCGGGTGCGCTGTGGACCACGAACAGCTGCCCAATCCGCCGATCCCGCATCACCTGCTCGTCGCCCGGCCCGCGTAGCCATTCGGCTACATCAGCGCGCCGCCGTCGATCCGGATTTCCGTCCCGGTCATGTAGCGGCCGTCGTCGGAGGCGACCATGGCGACCACACCAGCGATATCGTCCGGAGTTCCCAGGGCGCCGCCGTTGAGCCAGCCCGTCAACCTGGCGAACAGGCTCGGGTCGAAGCCCTCGGGCTGGTCGAGGATGGATTTCGTGGTAATGCCGCTGGTGATGCCTGCCGGCACGATGTTGACCGCGCGCAGTCCCTGCTTGGCGTACTCCAGCGCGATCGAGTGCGTGAACGCGGCAACGCCACCTTTCGACGCGGCGTATGCCGCCAGGTACGGGGCGGCCTGGTAGGCCGCGGTCGACGACAGGTTGACGACCACCCCATGCCCGGACTCCAGCAGCGCGGGCAGTGCGCTCTGCGTCATCAGGAAGGTCCCGGTGAGGTTGACCGTAATCGTCTGATTCCAGATCTCCAGCGGCATCTCGTGGGTACGCCCGGGGCGCAGGATGCCCGCCGCGTTCACCAGAACATCGAGGCCACCGAGGAATTCGAGGGCCTCGGACGTCGCCGTGCGCACGGAGTCGGGATCGGCGATGTTCACCTGGACCGTCCGCAGCCGGTCGGCGGCATCGCCGGCCTTCGCCGCGGTGATCTCCAGGCCGGGCTGGTCGATATCGGCAGCGACCAGCTGCGCGCCTTCATCGAGTAGCCGCAGGGCGATGCCCTGACCGATACCCGATCCAGCTCCAGTGACGAATACTCGACGGCCTTCGTATCTACGCATGCCAAAAATTAGAACAGGTTCTCTTTAGGAGTCAATACACCCGCGCTGAGCATTTCCGTTACATATAACTGAAACCCGTTCTAGTCTTACGCCATGTCATCGGAGCCCCGCGACGCGTTCCGGCCCGCCACCCTCGGTCCGGTCCAGCTGCGCAATCGCATCCTCAAGGCCGCTACGTTCGAGGGACGCACCCCGGACGCACTCGTCACCGACGAGCTCATCGACTTCCACCGCCGGGTCGCCCGGGGCGGTGCGGCGCTGACCACCGTGGCCTACTGCGCCGTGGCACCGGAGGGTCGCACCGATCGACATCAGATCTGGATGCGCGAGGATGCTGTACCCGGCCTGGCGCGACTCACCGACGCGGTGCACGCCGAGGGCGCGGCGGTATCGGCGCAGCTGGGACACGCAGGGCCGGTTGCCAACTCGGCCTCCAACCGCGCACCAGCACTCGCACCGAGCCGGCAACTCAGCCCCATCAGCATGCGGGTCACCCAGGCCGCGGCCACCGCCGACATCAAGCGCATCATCGACGCGCACGCCCGCGCCGCCCGGTTGGCCGTCAGCGCCGGATTCGACGCGGTCGAACTGCATTTCGGCCACAACTACTTGATCAGCGCCTTCCTCAGCCCGAAACTGAACAAGCGCTCCGACGAGTACGGCGGCACCCTGGCCAATCGCGCCCGCCTGGCCAGGCAGACCGCAGACGCGGTACGCGACGAAGTCGGCGACGAGATCGCCGTTATCGCGAAGTTCAATATGGACGATGGTGTGCGAGGTGGTTTCGGCGGCGCCGAAAGCCTCGCTGTCGCACAATGGTTGGCCGAGGACGGAAACCTCGACGCGCTGGAACTCACCGTCGGCAGCTCATTGCGCAATCCCATGTACCTGTTTCGCGGCGACGTGCCGCTGCGGGAGTTCGCCGCACAGTTCCCGCAGCCACAGCGCCTGGGGATCCGACTCGCCGGCCGACATTTCCTGCGCAGCTACCCCTACCACGACGCATACTTGCTCGACGATGCCATGGCATTCCGCGCCGAACTCGATCTCCCGCTCATCCTGCTCGGTGGTATTGCCTCACGCGCGGCGATCGACACCGCCATGTCGAACGGTTTCGAATTCGTGGCAATGGCTCGTGCACTGCTCTACGACCCGCAGCTGATCAACAAGATGGGGGCGGATGAGGTAGCGGTATCGCCGTGCACGCATTGCAATCGCTGTATGCCGACGATCTATCAGGGCACCCGCTGCGTATTGATCGAGCCTGCCGCCGTCACGTAAACCGTTCGGCACAAATGCTATTCGGGTCGCCACGCGTTTACGCCAACACACGGCCACTGACTGTCATGGGATCGACAGCGGCGATCATCCAATTTCGCGGACGGCCGCCGCCGACCCGAGGCGGCGCGACGTAGCAACGCCGCCCCGGTGTGCGCCACTGCGAGCGCACCGATCATCAAGGGCACAGCATCGCGCACCGTCTGCCCCGTCGAGTGCCGAATCCCCCGCTTGCCCAGCTGTTTCCACGCCCATCCAGCGAACGGGAACACCACGAGAGGTGTCGTGATCACCCCCGGCGTATAACCGCGCGCGGCGACACTCAACGCAATATGCCCGAACCCATGCAGGCCGAACCCGGCCAACGTGGCCTGAAACCACCGAGACCTGCCTCCGGTTCGCACCCCGTTCGCGGCGGCGGCGGCAAAGATCACCGCCATCAATGCGATCGCGGTGCGTTCCTGTTCGGTGGATGGTGCTGGAAGCCGGAGGCCACCGCGCGAATTCTTATCGCCCCCGTGGCCCTGCCCCCACGATCCGATCGCCAGCCACTCCTCGATGTCATGGATGGCCCAGGCTGCGAATAGCCCGATGCCCAGCTTCTTATTCATATCCAACCTTCGTTTACATTACAGTATGTAATTAAATTAACAGCCAACGCGGCCCTCGACAACCCTCGGGTTTCATTGCGAAACGAACGGTCCGCCGCCACCCGAGGTGGCGGCTCAGACCGGTCGTGCCAGCGCGGGCCAGACCGCGTCGACGAGACGGTCCACATCGCGCTCGGCCAGCGCGCCGCGGGTGATCCAGTGATACAGCAGCGGTCCGATGAGCAGGTCCCGCGCGTCCTCCGGGTCGATTTCGGCGCGCAGTTGCTGCCGTTGGACCCCACGGCGCAATACCGAATCCCACACCCCCGCTCGGCGGGGAAGATACAGCTCACGCAAGGCCGTGGCCAGCTCCGGACGAGCCGCGCTGTCGGCATAAACACCGAGCAGGACCAGCCCGAACTCGGGTGCGGCGAGTGCGGCGCGCAGCTGGTGCGCGATATCGAGCAGATCGCGGCGCGCATCGCCGGTATCCGGATCCAACAGTGGCTCAATGGTTTTCGACAGTACGTCGGTCACAAGATGCGCCTTGTCGCGCCAGCGCCGGTACAGCGTCGGCCGCGTCGTCCCCGCCCGCACCGCCACCGCGTCGATGCTCAATGAGCCATACCCCGACTCACGCAGTAATGCGATCGTCGCCGCCACCACCGCCGCGTCGGTTGCCTCGCTGCGAGGCCGCCCCCGCCCCCGTGGCCGCGCGGGTTCACCTCCGTCGCCATTTTCATTACGATCTGTCATGAAATTATGATAGGAGCTAGCCGATCGAACCGGTCTTGCGCGAGACGTGCCTGCGCCGCGATCGGTGGAATCCAAGCGGTATACGCGGGTCGGCGGCGGCGATCGGCGCGAGGATGACCGCCAGGTCACGCAGTTTCCCCGGCAGACCCACCGCCCGACGCCATTTTGCCGATCCGAGCCCCACACCAGTTCACCCCCGGCTACCGTCGTGGGGCATGGACGCTATCGAGTTGGAACCACCGAAAGTAGCCTCCCCCAAACACACAGGACTCGTCCTCGACGTTGCCACCATCGGCTTAGGCAACCCGCTCGCACTCCCCGGTGAATCCACCCAGCCCTACATTCGCTGCACCAACCACACGGTCTTGCGGCTGCCCGACCCATTGCACGATTGGGCGACCACGGTAATTGCGACCACCCACACCCATCGTGCCGAAGGCTGGCCACCGATCTTCCCCGGACAGATCGAATTCGGCATCCTCGACGGCGCGATGTACGCCGAGCTGCTCTAGCGCCGAACGCCCAGCCGACAACGCGGCATCGTCCTCAGTGGCCCGGTCATCGTGCCCAGTCGAGCCGAAAAGCCTTGGCCATCAATCGAACCGCGCACCGTTGCTCAACTGCTGCCCGGCACCGCGATGCCGGTTTCGTAGGCGAGAACGACAAGTTGCGCGCGATCGCGAGCGGTCAGCTTGGTGAGCAATCGTCCGACATGGGTTTTGACGGTGGCGACGCTGACGTAGAGCGCGTCGGCAATTTCGGCATTGGAACGCCCCGCCGCGACGTGTTCGAGGACTTCGCGTTCGCGGTCGGTGAGCGCCGCTAAAGCGGCAGGTGGTGAAGACGGCGCCGATGGTTGGCGGGCGAACGCGCTGATCATCCGCCGGGTGATGCTGGGCGTCAGCAAGGCGTCACCATTGGCAACCACTCTGATGGCGTGCAGCAGTTGTTCGGGCGGGGAGTCTTTGAGGATGAACCCGCTCGCACCACTGCGCAGCGCTTCGAAGACGTGTTCATCCTGGTCGAAGGTGGTCACTATCAACACATGTGGACCAACGACGCCGCCGGCCGCGATGTGGCGCATGGCCTCGAGGCCGTCCATGAGCGGCATTCGAATATCCATCAGGACGACATCCGGTCGCAGTTGGCGGGTGAGTCGAACCGCTTCACCGCCGTTTCCCGCCTCACCTAGGACAGTGAGATCCGGTGCTGAATCGACGAGAACCCGGAGCCCGGCCCGGACGAGGGCCTCGTCGTCGGCGATCAGCACCCGGATCGGGACGCCGACGGACCGATGAGGGAGATCAGCAGGCACGGTCGGTCTCATCGATCGGGAAGTTCGCGATAACTGCGAAGCCACCCTCTGGACGTGGCTGTGCCTCGAGACGGCCACCGAACAGCGACACCCGTTCGCGCATCCCGATCAGCCCCAGACCCGAGCCGCCGCCAGCGACTGCGGTCGGTCGGCCGTCGCGGGAGGCCGGCCCGTCATCCACGACGGACACGCTCAATTCGCTTACCGTGTGCCGAATCTCGACCCGCGCATGAGCGGTGTTGGCGTGTTTGACGACATTGGTGAGTGCCTCCTGCACGATCCGGTAGACCGTGGTCTGCAACAGCGACGGATAGGTCGCGGGCGCACCGATGACGCGATACTCGACGACCAGACCGTCATGACGCAGCCCGTCGACGAGGTCGGCGACCTCGGCGAGACCGGGTTCCCCCGGTTCGTACCGCTGCCCAGGTTCGCGAATCTGTGCCAGCACGCGGCGCAGTTCGTCCAGCGCCGACCGACTGGCCGTCTCGATCGCGCTCAATGCCCGCCGCGCCTCGCCCGGCTGCTCGTCGAGCACTAGCCGAGCCACTCCGGAGCGGACGGCGACCATGCTCAAGGTGTGCGAGATCAGGTCGTGGACGTCGCGCGATATTCGCAACCGTTCCTCGGCCCGGATGCGGCGCTCCTGTTCCTCGGCGCGATCGCGTTGCTGCACAGCAAGACTGTGCCGGTATTCGCGTCGGGTCCGCATCGTGTCACCGACCAACCATGCGGGCGCGGCGAGCAGCAGTTGTACAAGGTTCTGGTCCTGACCGGGATATTGATGGAAGCCGACCAGCGCGGCAATCCCGGTGGCTACGACGGCCACTCCGGTCACGAACAACGACTCGCGACGCGGTCTCCGGTAGGCGAGCGTGAATACCGCAACCGCGATAGCCGGACCGGCATTGCTCACCCATGGCGTGAAGCGAACCCCCGCCAAAGAGGAAAGACATAGCACAACCGACACCCCGACGAGCGCGGCGACCGGCCACCATCGCCGGACGATCAGCGGTGCCACCACGGCGACACCGAGTATCGCGATAACCGGCGTCGCCCCGATTCCGCTGATCAGGCCAACCAATATCGGCAGGGTGCACATCAGGAAACAGCCGACTGCGATCCCGATGTCGATCCCGTCCGGCCGATCGGTGTCGGACCGGCGCCGGACCGTAACAAGCCGCTGATGCCACGGTGGGGGCGTCGGCGGCACCGTCTGCTCCGCAAAGGATGTGATCGCCATAGCGCCGACGTTAACCGGCTCGCGGCGCGGGCGCATCGGTCCCGGGTCGAGGTTGCGAGTCATCCGCGAGGCGGACGGCACCGATGACATCCGCCCAGCGTGGGCGGCGAGTTCCCGGCTCGAGATTGACGACAACGCTCGGTCCGGGAGGCGACAGTGATGGCATGAACCCACACGACATCGAGCACATCCGATACGACTCGCGCCGCGGCCGTCACGATGGCGTCCGCCGTAAACTGTCGCGCTCGCTGGTCATCATCGCGACCACCTCCCTCACGGCCGGAGTCGTATCCGGAGGCGTCAGGTACCTCAATCGGTCCCCGCACCACGAGCCGCACTACGAGGGCACGGCCGCATGGTGGCCACACGTCGTGCTGTTCGCGCTGACCGTGGCAGCCATAGTCGTGCTGCGTCGGCGCGGCATCCACCCGGGTTCCCTGCTTCTCGCCCCACTCGGCACCACCGCCGCGCGACGGCTCGCGCACACCCTGCGTTCGGCCTGCCGCCATCCGAGCGCCGTGGCGCGCCTGCTGATCGGCATCCTGCCCATGGCGATGCTGGTTTACGGCCCATACCGGTCCGGAATGCAGATACTCGGCGGCCTCGACCCGAATTTCACCGTCAACGCCTGGGGCGGCCCGACCTATCTCGGTGCGATGGCCTGCCACTACCTCGACGGTGCGCTGCTCATGGCCGTAGCGGCCGGGCTACTGAATCTACTGCTGTTGCCCGCCGACAAAGGCCACCGGGAAACCGGTGCGGGTCAATAGCTTTCGCGAGGCCGACAATCGGGTGACCACTCAGCACTTCGGTCGATCCCGTTAATAGCGCTCCAGTAGTCGTCAGGGAGCCGTAAGGCGGCGCCACCTCCCGCACCCCCGACGGTTCCGCCACCACCTCCCCCATTCGCATCTACCCCCTGAACTAACCGCGCCATCGGCGATTGTTTCCCCGAACTTTCCGCTCCGACACGCGAAATAGAATCGGGCGGGTCGACGAGCGTCGCCAGTACGGTGGGTGGGCTACCGTGCCTAGCTCCACCGTGACCCTGCTGCCCTGGACACACCACGGCACCCGTCGCGCAATACGGCCGACGGGCAGGAACCGTTTCACAGAATGGGGAATGTCATGCGTATCAGTCCTGCCCGAGCCGCTGCCCTCGCGGCTGCTTCAGTCACCGCGACTGCCTGCCTCACCGCGCTCGCACCTACCGCCTACGCGGCCCAATGGGGGTACACCTGTGACACCGGCACTCATTCGGGCAACAGGTTCGAGGCCGCAGGCAATTGCGTCGCGGTCGGCGGCGCACCAAAAACCGGGAAAATCGACAAGGAATTCGCGCTCTATACCCGGCAGGGCGCGCTGAACGTCATGTGCCGAACCAGCAGCACGGAGGCCGCTGGTGAAGCATCAGCCCCTGCCAAGGTCATCGGAAACAACTGCCCGGCATGAGGGCGATTCGATCACGCGACGATTGCTGACCCGGCCGTTTCGATGACGCGGACGACATCCGCGTCTGAGTTGACGTAGTGAAATCCGACCCGGAAGGCACCATCTTCCGTGACGGTGGCTCGCACTTTCCAGCGGAATGGCGCGCTGCCGGGTAGGCGGCATCTTCATCGTCACATCATGAGTCGCGTCCCGGATTCATCGCTCACCGACGACACTCGCAGCTGGGCGGTTGTATGGCCGACGAGCGTACGTTTGCAGTACTCGAACACATACAGGATCTGTTGTCAGTCAACGGTTCTCAGATTGATGAATCCGTGGATTGTGCCCTGCTGCGAATATTGTGGGCGAAGGGGGACTTGAACTTCCGGTTCCCCGTGCTTGCACGTGCATTTAGGTGCAATATCCTGCGTTCCAAGTGATTTCGGCACGCTGACGATCGCTACCGTAACGCGATCGTGTTGACCCGGTCAACATCCCCCGCCGGGGGATCACGCTCGATATGTCACCCCGAAAACGGTCGGTTCCATGCCATCGGTGCCGCGATCCTCGCCGATGAACTGAACCGGAAGCCTCACGAATCGAGCCGCATGCGTGAGGCCGGACCATAGGATGGGACTTGGCAGTACAGCGATTATCACCTGTGAATGTGACATAGCGCGACCGAGAGCTTCGGAGGCGAGAACATGTACTTCACCGATCGATCACTGCTCCCCGAGAACCAGGTACCGCTGATCATCACCGCGGCCCCCTAACTCGGAACCATTCCACAGGTCGCTGCAGCGATTACCGGAACCTCCGCTGGTTCGAGTCCGCGGACTGCGCCGGCGTACGGAACTCTCGCGCTGGGCGCAGGGCGCAGGGCAGGGCGGCGAGGTCGGCGAAGCCGAAACCTCGTACCGCAAAGTTCAGACAGTTCGGCAAACCGGCACCTGAAATCGAAGGGGATCGCGTGAAATCGCAGACCAAGAATGTCGACCTTGTGCTCGAAGGCGGCGGAGTGAAGGGGATCGCGCTACTCGGCGCGGTGCTGGTGCTGTCAGAGGCCGGCTACCGCTTCCCGCGGATTGCCGGCACCAGCGCTGGTGCCATCGTCGCCGCGCTGGTGGCCGCCTACCAGAAGGACGGCCGCGACCTGCACGACCTGGTAGATGTTATGCACCGCCTGGACTACAAGCGGTTCGACGACGGCTCGATCCTGCAACGCACCCTGGGGCGCGTCGGCGACGGCGCCGAGGTGCTGTTGCACAACGGCGCACACACTGGCAACTATTTGACCGAATGGCTGACCCCGCTGCTGGCCGATGTCGGCGTGCGGACATTCGCCGATCTGCGTCTGCCCGACGACCCCGGCAGCAGTCTGGCCGACTATCAGCGCTACAGGCTCGTTGTGCACGCCAGCGACCTATCCCGGCAAGTACTGGTCCGGCTGCCGTGGGACTACGCCGAGTACGGCAAACCCGCCGACACCCAGCTCGTGGTCGATGCCGTCCGGGCGTCGATGTCGGTGCCGTTCTACTTCCGACCGGTCACCGTCGACACCCCACACGGGCAGGTCACCTGGGTCGATGGCGGTCTGCTGTCGAACTTCCCGATCACCGTGTTCGACCGTACCGACGACCGACCCGAACGCTGGCCCACCTGGGGCATCAAACTCTCCGCGCAACCCGCGAGTGATGCCCCCGACCACCCCCAGCACACTCCCGCCGGCCTCGCACTTGCCTGCCTGCAAACCGCCACCAACAGCGACGCCAACCGCTACCAACTCGACACTGAAGGCGTCAACCGGCGCACCGTCTACATCGATACCTCCATGACGGCCGCTCTCGACTTCGACATCACACTGCAAACCCAGAACCTATTGTTCGAAAGCGGCAGCATCGCCGCTGGGCGATTCCTCGAGCAGCTAGGCGCGGCAATCCCACCCACCCAACCGCATCCCGACCAACCAACCTCGGTGTGACCTGACAGCGCCCGTCGGGATCGCGCGGCAAAGCCTCACCACAGTGTTCTTCCTGTTCGCAGCCGTCTTCTACAGCGCAGACGCCTGCCAGGATCGGCATCCTGCCAGGACCAGACGGGTTGGCGCACATGGCCGTTCGCTGACGCAACAGCAACGTTCCAGGCGTGCGCCGGGCTCGGACTGTCAGCCAGCGGTTCGTCAGGGTCGGCAGGAGGAGCGCCGTCCGCTCAGCTGGATCTGCCGATCTCAGTCCTGCGCCCAGGGCACCCGGCAGGAATCGGTGCTGAAACCCTGGGCGGTGATGCCGAGGGCTGAATACATGCGGGCGCGGGAATTCTCCAGGCGACTTGGTAGGTCAGTTCGACCAGCCATTGCGAGCCGAAACACTTCTTCAGGTCGGTGACCTGTTCGTCGGTGACGGTGGGCGGGGTGGCGGTCATCGCATCGGCGTAGCTGATCGCAGCGCGCTCGTCGTCACTGTAGAGCGGGGACGTTTCGTATTCGGCGATGTGCTTGGGGTGCCGCCAGGATTCGGCAGCCGGAAGGGCACTTTCCAGGTGACAGAGCCGTCACTGTTGGTGCGCGAACGTGGAGTGGGCACAAAGTCCTCCATGATGATGGTGACTGTGCCGACATCCCATGGGATGCGTGATGTTGACCGGAATGTTGACAGCCGGTCAGAGATCCGATTCGATCTTGCCTCTGACCAGCTACAACGTGTGTGGGCGAAGGGGGACTTGAACCCCCACGTCCCGAAGGACACTGGCACCTGAAGCCAGCGCGTCTGCCATTCCGCCACTCGCCCGAGCGACTGTGAGACAGTATCACGCAGCCACACGGGACACGAAATCGAATGTTCGGTGGGCAGAGTACGCATGCTGGACAACCATGGGAACCCGCCGGGATCGACAGAAGTTACCGGGGCGGACGATCGTGGATATCATGCAATGAACGTGGTCGATAAGCGACACGCCAATTACGCATGCCGTTGTTATGAAGCCAGGAGAGAGACGCTCACCGAAGGAGGCCGAGATGGGCATCGTTTCACGGTTCGAGCGTCGCCTCCATGCCGTCGTCGATGACGTGTTCGCCAGGGCCTTCGGAGGTGGCGTAGTCCCCCAGGAGGTAGAGGCGGCGCTGCAACGCGAAGCCGCCGATCACATCCAGGATCTGGGTAGCGGCCACCAGCTGGCGCCCAACAATTTTGTGATTACCGTCAACTCGTCCGATCACGAGCATCTCGTCGCCGATCATGAGCTCACCGCCCGCGCGTTCGCCAAGCATCTACAGGATTACATCCACGAGCAAGGCTGGCAGACCTACGGTGATGTACACGTGGCATTCGAGGCATCCCCTACGCTGCACACCGGACAGTTCAGGGCCAGCGGCCGGGTTGATCCCGACGTCGGTCGACGAGCCACACCGGCTCACAGCCCCGAGCCCCCGCCACAACGACCTGCAAACCCGCAACCAGGAGCTGGCCCCATGACGCAGAACTCAGGCTACGACCCAAGCCGTGAGCCCGCGGAGTCCGATCCACGCAACCGCGGGTACGCACCACCGCCCGCTGGGCGGGGCGGTCCGCAAAACGGTGCGTATCGCGAGGACTACGGGCGTGGTGGCGCGCCGTACTCCGGTGGTTCCGACTACCAGGCGCCGGACTCGCAGCAGGGTTACGGCGATTACCAAAGCGGTTATGACTACCAGCAGGGCGGTCAGGCCGGGTATGGCCAGCAGGGCTATCAGGAACCCGGTTACGGCCAGCAGGGCCAGCCCGGGTACGGCGATCGCGGCGGCTACGGCCAGCCGGGCGGCTACGCCGAACAGGACTACGGCCGGCCCGGCTACCAGGAGCCAGGCCACGGCCAGCAAAGCTACGGCGAGCAGGGCTACGGACAGGGCCCGGCGGGCTATCAGGAATCGGACTACGGCCAGCAGGGCTATGCCGATCAGGGCTACGGCCAAGCCGACCAGGGCTACGGCCAGCAGCAGGGCTATGGCCAGCAGAGTTACGCCCAGCCCGCGTACGGCGAGCCGGGCTACCAGGAACCCGGTTACAGCGAGCCGGGTTACGGCGCACCCGATGAACAGGGCGGCTACGGCCAGGCCTACTCGCAACAGCCTGGCTACAACGCGCAGCCCGGCTACGCGGCGCCCGCTTACGGCGGTGGCGCACAGGCCGGTTCCGGCTACTCCGCAACCCTGCAGCTCGATGACGGCAGCGGACGGACTTACCAGCTGCGGGAAGGCAGCAACATCATCGGCCGCGGCCAGGACGCGCATTTCCGGCTGCCGGATACCGGTGTCTCGCGCAGACACATCGAGGTCCGCTGGGATGGTCAGACCGCGATGCTGTCGGATCTCGGATCCACGAATGGCACGCTCGTCAACGGTTCTCCCGTGCAGGACTGGCAGCTCGCCGACGGCGATGTGATCCGCGCCGGGCATTCGGAGATCCTGATCCGTATCGTCTGATCCCGTAAGCTCGCGATGCAGGTCGCGTCATGGCCATCAGGGATTCTGTGGTCGTATCGTGATCGAAATCGGCTGACGGCCCTATGATGCTGCCAACACACGCGCGGCACCAAACCCGGGGCCGGCAAGACAAGCAAGCCGGTGGGGGCGAACCAGCACCTACCGCGCCGACGTACACGGTCGAACACGTACACGGTCGAACAGGAGGTGGAACGCCGTGCAGGGATTGATCCTGCAATTAACCCGTGCGGGGTTCGGTACTGCGGACCTTGCGCAGCGACATCTACGCGGCATCCGGCATACGAATCCAGCCCAGGGCCGCCCGCGGTTCCGCGGTGCTGCCTTCCTTCAGCCGAGGCCAGAAGGGCGCCAAATATCTTGTGGTGACTCACGGTTCACTCGCCGGCACCCGCATCTCGCTCAGCACCCAGCCGGTGCTGATCGGGCGTGCGGATGATTCGACGCTGGTACTCACCGATGATTACGCCTCGACCAGGCACGCACGGCTGTCCCCGCGCGGTGACGACTGGTACGTCGAGGATCTCGGCTCGACCAACGGCACTTATCTCGACCGCGCGAAAGTTACTACCGCAGTCCGAGTTCCACTCGGCACCCCCGTCCGTGTCGGCAAAACAGTGATCGAGCTGCGATCGTGACACTTGTTCTCCGCTATGCGGCGCGCAGCGACCGCGGTCTTGTTCGAGGCAACAACGAAGATTCCGTCTACGCGGGCGCACGTCTGCTCGCTCTGGCCGACGGCATGGGCGGCCACGCCGCCGGTGAAGTCGCGTCCCAGTTGATGATCGCCGCGCTGGCGCATCTAGACGACGACGAGCCAGGTGACGACCTACTCGGCAAGCTGGAAGCGGCGACCCATGAGGGCAACGCCGCGATCGCCGATCATGTCGAGGAAGAACCGGAACTCGACGGCATGGGCACCACGCTCACCGCGATCCTGTTCGCGGGCAAGAAGCTCGGCCTGGTCCATATCGGCGACTCCCGCGCCTATCTGCTGCGCGGTGGCGAGCTGGCCCAGATTACCCGGGATGACACGTTCGTCCAGTCGCTGGTCGACGAGGGCAGGATCACCCCGGAGCAGGCGCATACGCATCCGCAGCGTTCACTGATCATGCGTGCCCTCACCGGCAACGAGATCGAGCCGACGCTGATCATGCGCGAAGCTCGCGCTGGGGACCGCTATCTACTCTGTTCGGACGGTCTGTCCGACGTGGTCAGCGATGAGACGATCGCCAACACCATGCTCGAGGGCAGCCAAGACGAATGCGCCGACCGGCTCATCGAACTCGCGCTGCGCAGTGGCGGACCGGACAACGTGACGGTCGTCGTCGCCGATGTCATCGATCTCGACTACGGGCAAAGCCATCCGATCGTGGCGGGCGCGGCCTCCGGTCAGGACGAGGACACTCCACCACCGAACACGGCGGCAGGCCGCGCGGCGGCTATGCGTCCACCCCGCGCGGCACCACGGCGCGCCGCTCCCGCTCCGGAGCCACCCGGCAAGGGCAAGTCGCACCGGTTGCGCTGGATCCTGCTCGCGGTCGCGCTGGTGGTCGCGGTCTGCGTCGGACTGCTGGTCGGCTACAAGATGATTCGCAGCAACTACTACGTCGCCGCGGATAATGGTCGGGTGGTGATTCTGCGTGGACTGCCCGGCTCGGTGCTGGGGTATTCGATCCATGAGGTCGACCTCGTCGGCTGCGTCGAGCCGTCGGGCGAGCTGACGCTGGAGCAGCCCGGCGGAGATCTGCCCGCCGGATGTCGCGAGCTGAAGGCGACCGATCTGAAGCCCACCGGGCGCACTCAGGTCGACAAAGGGCTCCCGCCGACCTCGCTGGACAAAGCCAAGGACCAGATGAAGGTCCTCGCGCAGGATGAGCTGTTGCCGCCCTGCGTGACCCGCACGCAGGTACCGCAGCCCGGTGTCGTCCCCCCCGCCGTGCCGACGCCGACCGGTGCCCCCGCACCGACCCCCATCGAGAACCCGCCGCCGCCGGGAGAACCGAATCCGGGTGAAACCAGGGGTACCGACGTCAAGCCACCGGCCAAGTCGGAGCCGACGCCGAATCCCCAGATCGCGGGGGAGACCTGCCGGGTGACGGACTGATGTCTGCACCGGCACCGCCGTCCGCCGGGGCCTTTCCGAGTCCTCCGGGCGGATTCGCTCCCGCGCCGCCACCATCGACGCGACGTAACGCGGAACTGCTGCTACTCGCCTTCGCCGTGGTGATTACGACCGCGTCCCTGTTTCTGGTGGAAGCCAGTCAGGAGCAGTCGGTCACGTGGGATATCGCCAAGTACGGCGTTGCCTTCTTCGCTCTATTCGCGCTCGCCCATCTCGTGGTTCGTCGTTTCGCGCCATTCGCCGACCCGCTACTACTACCGATTGCCGCCCTACTCAACGGCCTCGGTTTGGTGTTGATCCATCGGCTCGACCTCGCCGACGCGCAGACCGCCGAGTACAACTCCGAGGCCATCCCCTCCCCCGACGCGAATCAACAGATCATGTGGACAGCGCTGGGGATGGTCGTGTTCATCGCGATCCTGATCGTCCTGCGCGATTACCGCACCCTGTCGCGCTATAGCTATACCTTAGGGCTCATCGGCCTTGTCGCACTGGCGATTCCGGCAGTATTGCCCAGCGCTTATTCCGAAACCAACGGCTCCAAGATTTGGATCAGGTTGCCCGGCTTCAGCGTGCAGCCGGGCGAGTTCGCAAAGATCCTGCTCATCATCTTTTTCGCCTCGGTACTGGTTGCCAAGCGTGATCTGTTCACCGCGGCCGGTCGGCATTTTCTCGGCATGGAGTTCCCTCGGGCCCGCGATCTCGGCCCGATCCTGGTGGTCTGGATCGTCTGCATCGGCGTGCTGGTCTTCGAAAAAGACCTCGGCACTTCGCTGTTGATCTTCAGCACGGTCCTGGTGATGCTCTATATCGCCACTGAACGGGTTGGTTGGCTCGTCATCGGCGGCGGTCTGCTCACTGTCGGGTTCTTCTTCGCCTACCAGTACTTCAGCCATGTTCGGGTGCGCACGCAGACCTGGCTGGATCCCTTCGCCGATTACAGCAATACCGGCTACCAGATCTCGCAGTCGCTGTTCGGGCTCGCGACCGGCGGACTCGCCGGAACCGGGCTCGGCAGCGGACGCCCCTCACAGGTGCCCTTCGCCAAAACCGACTTCATCATCACCACGATCGGCGAGGAACTCGGCCTGATCGGGCTGGCCGCGGTGCTGCTGCTATTCCTCGTCTTCGTGGTGCGCGGCCTGCGTACCGCCCTCGCCGTGCGCGACAGCTTCGGCAAACTGCTCGCGGCCGGACTGTCGTTCACCATCGCGATCCAGTTGTTCGTCGTCGTCGGCGGTGTCACGAAACTCATTCCGCTGACCGGGCTGACGACCCCGTTCATGTCCTACGGCGGTTCCTCCCTGCTGGCCAACTACGCGCTGCTCGCGCTGCTGATCAAGGTGTCCGACGCCGCGCGCGCGCCGGCCCCGATCCGGAAGAAGGAGCCTGCCCCGATTGCGGACGCGCAGACCGAACTGCTGCGGAAATCGGAAGCGAGCCGATCGGAAGCGAGGCCGCAGGAATGAACACACCCCTACGGCGGGTCGCGGTGGCGGTGATGTTGATGATCGTCGCGCTGCTGGTCAACGCCACTTACGTGCAGGTAATCAAGGCCGATGACTATCGCAACGATCCACGTAACTCGCGGGTGCTGCTCGACGAGTACGCGCGTCAGCGCGGCCAGATCTCCGCAGGCGGCACCGTGCTCGCCAGTTCGGTGGCCACTGACGACCGTTACAAGTACTTGCGCACCTACCCGACCGATCCGGAGGCGTTCGCACCTGCCACCGGCTACTACTCGATGCAGTACGGCAGCAGCGGCCTGGAACGCGCCGAGGACCCCGTGTTGAACGGATCCGACAGCCAACTGTTCGGACGCCGCCTGATCGACATGATCTCCGGTCGCGACCCGCGCGGCGGCAATGTGCTGACCACGCTCAATCCCACCATGCAACAGGTCGCCTATGAGCAGTTGACCAGTAAGGGGTACACCGGCTCCGTGGTGGCAATCGAACCGAGCACCGGCAAGATCCTCACGATGGTGTCCACGCCCAGCTACGATCCCAATCTGTTGTCCGGGCACGACGGTGCGAGCGGCACCAAGGAATGGGAGATGCTGAGCACCGACCCACGTCAGCCGATGCTCAATCGTGCTGTCTCGCAAACTTATCCGCCAGGATCCACCTTCAAGGTCGTGGTCACCGCCGCCGCACTCGCGAACGGAACCGCTACCCCGGAAGACCAGTTCACCGCGGCGCCCAACATCACGCTGCCCGGCACCTCCACCACGCTGGAGAACTACAACGGCTCGTCATGCGGTGGCGGCGCGACCGCATCGCTGTACGACGCGTTCCGGTTGTCATGCAACACCGCGTTCGTCGACCTCGGTCTCAAGGTCGGCGCCGCCAATCTCAAGGACGAGGCGGCGGCGTTCGGCATCGGCTCGCATCGCAGCACGCCGATCCCCGTGGCCGAGAGCACGGTCGGGCCGATCCCGGACAACGCGGCGCTCGGCCAGAGCAGCATCGGCCAGCGCGACGTGGCGCTCACGCCACTGGACAACGCGGTCGTCGCGGCGACCATCGCCAACGGTGGGGTACGCATGGAGCCGTACCTGGTCGATCAGCGGCAGGGCCCGGACCTGAGCGAACTGTCCAAGACCAAGCCTGTCTCAGTGGGTCAGGCTGTCAGCGCCCAGGTAGCGTCATCGTTGACCAACCTCATGGTGGCCTCGGAGAACAACACCGCCGGAGGTGGGCAGTCGCGGTTCCAGATCGCATCCAAGACCGGCACGGCCGAGCACGGCAGCGACCCGCGCAATACCCCGCCGCATGCCTGGTATACCGCGTTCGCTCCCGCGCAGAATCCGAAGATCGCCATCGCGGTGATCGTGGAAAATGGCGGCGACCGAGCGTTGGCGGCTACCGGCGGTTCGGTGGCCGCGCCGGTGGCCCGTGCAGTACTGGACGCCGGGCTACGAGGCGGCTGAACGATATGGACGTGCGAGTGAATGTACGGGGGCCCCGATGCTGAACAACGGCGCGATGATCGCCGACCGATACCGCTTACAGAGGCTGATCGCCACCGGCGGAATGGGGCAGGTCTGGGAAGCGCTCGACACCCGGCTCGACCGCCGGGTCGCGGTCAAGGTGCTGAAGTCGGAGTTCTCCGCGGACCCGACCTTCCGTCATCGGTTCCGTACCGAGGCCAAGACGACCGCGCAGCTGAACCACCCTGGTATCGCCGGAATCTACGACTACGGCGAGACCCTCGATCCCAGCGGCGGTGAGACCGCGTATTTGGTGATGGAGCTGGTCCAGGGCGAGCCGCTCAATACCGTGCTGAACCGGCTCGGCCGGCTCTCGGTGGTCCAGGGTCTCGACCTGCTCGAACAGACAGGTCGCGCGCTCGAGGTGGCTCACCAGGCCGGTGTGGTGCACCGCGACGTGAAGCCGGGCAACATCCTGGTAACGCCGACCGGACAGGTGAAGATCACCGACTTCGGCATCGCCAAGGCCGTCGACGCGTCCCCGGTGACCAAGACCGGCATGGTGATGGGCACCGCGCAGTACATCGCGCCGGAGCAGGCCGTCGGCGAGGATGCCACGGCGGCAAGCGATGTGTACTCGCTCGGCGTGGTCGGCTATGAGGTACTCGCCGGTCAGCGGCCCTTCACCGGCGACGGCGCGATCACCGTCGCTATGAAACATGTCCGGGATACGCCGCCGCCGATGCCGTCGGATCTGCCCGGCAATGTTCGTGAGGTCATCGAGATCACGATGGCCAAGGAGCCGGAGTTGCGCTACGCGCGCGGTGGTGAGTTCGCCGACGCCGTCGCGGCGGTACGCGCCGGACGCAGGCCGCCGCCGCCGAGTGGCATGGCCTCGGGTGCCGGACCGCTACCCACTGGCGCAACCCAGGTGCTACCGCCCGGCCCGACGGTCATGTTGCCCGGTCAGCACAGCTATGACGATGGTCCAACGGTCAGGTACTCCAGTGCCGCTGGGACGCGCGGCGGCGCAACCGTCGCCGCGCCCACGACGGTTGGTCCCGGCAATACCGGCGCCAACCCACCCGCCGGCAACGGTAAAGGGTTCACCAGCACGCAGAAGTGGCTCGCCGGTCTAGGCGTCGGTGCGCTGCTGCTCGGTGGCCTCACCCTGTGGCTGCTATTCGGCGGTGACACCAACCCGGACACCGTCAAACCACCGACACCGACATCGACGGTGGCGCCATCGCCCCAACCACTGCCACCACCACCGGCGCCAACCACGACAACCACCCAGCGACCGGCGCCGCCACCGCTGACGACCACTGAAGCACCACCTACGACCACCGAAGCACCGACGACTACCTCTGAGGCACCCAGCACCACGGCACCGCCCAGCACCACGGCACCGCCGAGCACCACGGCGCCGAGCACGACCAAGCCGACGAGAACGATGGCGCCGACCACAACCGCTCGCGTCCAAATTCCGACGTTCGACCCGCCATTTCCGGATAGTCCCGGTGGCCGAGGCCCCTCGGCCGCCCCCGGCTCAGCCCCTCTTCCGCAAGGACAGCCATGACGACCCCGAAGAATCTCTCCTCTCGCTACGAGCTGGGCGAGATTATCGGGTTCGGCGGAATGTCCGAGGTCCACAAGGCCCGCGACCTGCGGCTGAGCCGTGATGTGGCGATCAAGGTGCTGCGGGCGGACCTGGCAAGGGACCCCACGTTCTATCTGCGTTTCAAGCGAGAGGCGCAGAATGCGGCCGCGCTGAATCATCCGGCGATCGTGGCGGTCTACGACACCGGTGAGGCAGAGATAGACGGCGGTCCGCTGCCCTACATCGTCATGGAGTACGTCGACGGTGACACGCTGCGCGATATTGTGCGCGGCAAGGGGCCGATGCCGCCGCGCCGGGCGATGGAGGTCGTCGCCGATGTCTGTGCCGCATTGGATTTCAGTCACAAGGCCGGGATCGTGCACCGAGACATGAAGCCGGCCAACATCATGATCAACCGGGCAGGCGCGGTGAAGGTGATGGACTTCGGCATCGCTCGCGCGATCGCCGACGCCGCCAATCCGATGACCCAGACCGCGGCCGTAATCGGTACCGCGCAGTATCTTTCGCCCGAACAGGCCCGTGGTGAAAGCGTCGACGCCCGCTCCGACGTGTACTCGGTCGGCTGTGTGCTATTCGAAATCCTCACCGGCGAACCGCCTTTCACCGGTGATTCACCGGTCGCGGTGGCCTACCAGCATGTGCGGGAGGACCCGAGGCTGCCCTCGCACGTGCACTCGGGCGTGCCGCGCGAACTCGACTCCGTGGTGCTCAAGGCCATGAGCAAGAACCCGGCCAACAGATACCAGACCGCCGCCGAGATGCGCGGCGACCTCATCCGGGTGCTCGGCGGCCAGCGGCCGAGTGCGCCGATGGTGATGACCGACGAGGATCGCACCACCATCCTCGGCGCTAACGACCCCGCGCCGCGTACCTACCGCACTGTCGAACGCAATGACGACACCGCTGAACAAGAGCCCGCCGAGCCGACGAATCCACGACGCAACACCTACATCGCGCTCGGTGCCGCTGCTGTGGTCGCGGTGGCGTTCGCGCTGTTCTGGGTGTTGCTCGGTCCGGGGAGCAAACCGGATCAGGTTGCGGTGCCAGATCTTTCGAACAAGTCCTCGCAACAGGCGCAGGACACGCTGCAGCGGCTCGGCTTCACGGTGGCCATCCACGATAAGGCCGATGGCAAGGTCGCCACCGGAATGGTTATTTCCACCCAACCCCTCGGCGGTTCGCGGATAGACAAGGGCAGCACCATCACCGTCCAAGTTTCCAGCGGCCCGACCCAGGTACAGGTGCCGCGACTGGACGGGCTGACCCAGCAGCAGGCCGAGCAGAAGCTCAATGCCGAGGGTCTGCGGATGGATCCGGCCGTCGTGCGCAAGCCCTCCAGCGCCCAGGAGGCCGACAAGGTGACCGCCACCGATCCATCGGCGGGATCGCGCGTCGACGTGGACCGGGCCATTGTCGTCACCGTAGGCTCGGGCCCCGAGCAGATCCGGGTGCCGAACGTTATCGGCCAGGACATCAGCGTCGCGCAGCCGAATCTCGTCGACTCGTCCGGGTTCAAGATCGTCGTCCAGGACACGCCGTCCTCGAAGCCGAAGGGCGAGGTGATCGCTACCAGCCCGTCCGGCGGCACCACCGCGGACAAGGGTTCCACTGTGACCGTGCAGGTCTCCACGGGTGACCAGATCGGCATGCCGAGCCTCATCGGACTGACCCCGACGCAAGCACTGGACCGGTTGCGGCAGAGCGGCTGGACCGGCGGCGCGAGCCAGATCAGTCAGAACAATCAGGGCACCTTCGATACGGGCAGCGTCGGCCGAATCCTCGGTCAGCAGCCCGCGGCGGGGTCATCGCTGGCCAAGACCGGCACCATCTCGATCACGGTTGGCGCGCTCGGACCACCCTGATACGGGAAGGGTCCGGATAACGCCGAACGTAGACCGGTCGGTGTTATCCGGGCGCCTCTAGGACAGGTTCAGATGCCGATTCATCGACATCGCGGCCTCGGCCAACTCCGCCAGTTCGACCACCTCGACACCGTGCTGCCGTAGCGTCTCCACACCGGCACAGTTGGCCACGAAGGTCGCCGGTTCGCGCCATGCGATGACGACCCGCGCGATACCGGCCGCCAGAATCCGGTTGGTGCACGGCAGCCGCGTCGGAGTTCCGCGCTGAGAACAGGGTTCGAGGGTGCTGTAGATTGTTGCCCGCGACAGCCGAGGATCGGTCTCGGCAAGTTTGTTCAGCGCGGACTCCTCGGCATGGACCTTCGCATCGGTCTCACGGGAGAACCCGGTCGAGATCTCCACACCGTCTGCCACCACCACCGCGCCGACCGAGAACGCGGTATCGCTCGGTGGGCACAATCTCGCCAGCTCGATCGCCCGTGCCATCCACCGGTGATCTTCCTCGTGGGTCATCTTCGGAAGGTAGCGCAGCAGCGCAATATCGCCGATCTTGGAGACCTCGGCCAAATACATTCTGCGACTAGGACTTCCAGGGAAGATGGCGGGATTCAGGAACCGCGGCGCGTCCGGGTCACCGACAAGTATCGGCGCTAGCGCCAGGTGGAGTTCGTCGGCGAGGTCGGCGGATAGGAATTCGGTGTGGATGCGAGTACCGCCCTCGACCATGAGTCGTCCGATACCGCGGCGGCCGAGGTCATCGAGCAACACACCAAGATCGATCCCGTCACCGAGATCGACCACCTCGGCCACACCAGCCAATCGGTCACCGACCGCCGCCGCACCGGCCGAGGTCGTATAGACCAGTTTGTCGCCGCCGTAGTGCCAGAATTTCAGATCGGGGTCCAGGTCGCCGGTGGCCGACACCGTGATCTTCAGCGGATACTCCGCCTTACCCGCGGCCACTCGAGCCGCCCGCCGGTCCGCACTGTTGACCAGCAGCCGAGGGTTGTCTCTGCGCAGGGTCTCGGCACCGATCAGAATCGCGTCGGACTCGGCGCGGACCTGATCCACCCGATCGAAGTCGGCCGCACCCGACAGCCGCAGCCGGTCAGGGCTCGCATCGTCGATATAACCGTCGACACTGACCGCTACTGATAACAGGACATATGGACGCGTCACTGAGTCACCAGTGCCGCGACCTCCGCCTCCAACAACTCCACCAGGCCCTCAGCCGGACGCTCGCCGCAAACCTCGAGCCAGTTCGCCAGCATCCGATGCCCACCCTGGGTCAGCACCGATTCGGGATGGAACTGGACGCCGTGGATCGGCAGTGTGCGATGCCGCATCGCCATTACGATGCCGCTGTCGGTATGGCCGAGCACCTCGATGTAATCGGGCAGGGTGTCCGCTACGACGGTGAGCGAGTGGTACCGCGTCGCGGTGAAAGGGTCGGGCAGCCCACTCAAAACGCCCGCACCAACGTGAAATACCGAGCTGGTTTTGCCGTGCAACAGCTCCGGCGCCCGGGTGACGGTGGCGCCGAACGCCGCACCGATCGCTTGGTGCCCGAGGCAAACGCCGAGCAACGGGGTGCGCTGGCGGGCACACGCGTGCACCAGTTCGATACTGACGCCCGCGCGGTCCGGAGTGCCCGGGCCTGGACTGATCAGGATGCCGTCGAATTCGGCTGCCACGCCATCCAGGTCGACCAGTTGCGGATCGTCATTGCGCCAGACCACGGCGTCGACGCCAAGCTGGCCGAGATACTGCACCAGGTTGAACACGAAGCTGTCGTAATTGTCGACGACGAGTACACGCATGAACATGAGATTACGTGGCCTCGTGGCACCGTGCCTATTCCCAGGTCCCAGAGCTGCTGCCCACCGCTGCCGCATCCGTTACCAGTTGAGATAGCCTAGAACCACACCGGAGGGGACCCGAGCCTCGCCCGGACCGGTCCCGGTTCACCCGGATCGGACAGGTTGAGTAGTGCTCGGTACAACTCAACTGCCGCTATCTTGCCGGTACCGACCTGCACGCCGAACACGAGGACGTCATGCCCAAGTCGAAGGTCCGTAAGAAGACCGACTATACGATCAATCCCGCCAGCCGGACTCCGGTGAAGGTGAAGGCAGGGCCGTCTCCGGTCTGGTACGTCACCATCATGCTCGGTTTCATGCTCGCCGGGCTGGTGTGGCTGCTCGTCTACTATCTGGCCAACGACAAGATCAGCTGGATGGCCGACCTCGGCGCATGGAACTTCCTGATCGGCTTCGGCCTGATGGTCGTCGGTCTGATCATGACGATGCGGTGGCGCTGAGGTAGCGAACACGCAAACGCGGAGCATCCACGGATTACAGACGTGTCATTCATTCACACCTGTGGATAACTCTGTGGACAACTCGAGGAACGATTGGGGAGACCGACACGTGAACCCAGAGAATCCTCAGTTCCAGCCCCCCGAACCCCGTACCGCCTGGGCAACGCCCATTTCCGCGCTGCTCGCGGTGACCGGCGGCGGCATGGTCCTGGCGTGTGCCGCAATCCTGTCCAACGACGGGCCGAGTCGACTGCTCGTCGGGCTGGCGGCGCTCGGTCTACTGTTCCTCGCGGTGCTCGGCTTCCGGCAGCGACCACGCCTATCGATCATCCCCGGCCCCGAGTCGCGACTGGTGGTTCGTAATCTGACCGGCCCGGCGACATACAGCCGCGACCAAATCCTGCGGGCCCGCGTGGTGTACTACCGCAGGCTCGGGCGCAAGATGCCGATGCTGGAAATCGATGTCCGGCACGACGGTGACGAGCGGCTACTGATCTTCAGCCGTTGGGACCTCGGCACCCGCCCCGACGATGTGTTCGAGGCACTGCTGACCCACGGGCTGGCACAGCTACCCGCCGACTGAGGCAACACTCCGATCATCGCTACGTTTCACGTGAAGCAAGGACATCGTGAGCCCAGCCGGCGCCGTACCACGCTCACGCGACCAGCGATGCTGCCGCGACACCGGTCACCGATACCGCCACGACAGCGAGCACAGTGATGGCTACCCAGCCGACAACGCCCGCACTCTCCTTGGTTTTCACGCGCAACCAGGCTGGTAGGAACAGCACGCCAAGGGTGGCCAGCGTGCCCGCGGTCAGGCCACCGAGATGCCCCCACAATGAGATACCCGGCAACGACAAGCTGATGAAGATATTGATTCCGATCAGGATCAACATCTGATTGGGGTTCTGTCGCAACCGGATCAGGATCACCGTGATCGCACCGAACAGGCCATAGACCGCGCCCGACGCGCCTGCGGTGGCACTGTGCTGCGCGAAGACCATGACGGCGGCGCAGCCACCGAGCAGCGAGACCAGATATACCCCGAGATAGCGCAGTCTGCCGAGAACGAGCTCGGCGTCGCGGCCGACCACGTACAGCGCGAACATATTGAGCAGCAAATGAATTGGGCCGTAGTGCAGGAACCCGGCCCCGAGCACGCGCACCCAGTCGCCGTCAGCAACGAGCCTCGGAACCAGCACCCAGCGCTGAAACAGCGAGGATCCACTGTAGTTATCGACGAGGCTGCGCGACTGCGCCGCGGTGATCGCGAAGACGAGCACGTTGATCGCGATCAGCGCGTAGGTGACATACGGCGTCGATGTCTTGGCCGACGGCGCACCCGCGACGGTGCGCACCGGACGGGCCTCGCGCTGCTCCTGACGCAAACAGTCGACGCAATGCTGGCCAACCGCGGCTGGGCGCAGGCACTCGGGACACGCAGGCCGCCCGCAACGGGTGCAGGCCAGGCCCGTCGGGCGATCGGGGTGGCGAACGCACGCTGGTGCGGGCGGCTGAGGGTTCACGGCGCTACTCGATGGTGATCTGCGAGATGACGACCGATTCCTTAGGGCGGTCGTTGCGATCGGTCGGTGTAATCGCGATCGCATCGACGACCTTGCGGGAATCCGGGTCGACGACCTCACCGAAAATCGTGTGCTTGCGGTTCAGATGCGGCTGCGGGCCGACAGTGATGAAGAACTGCGAGCCGTTGGTGCCCGGGCCCGCGTTAGCCATCGCCAACAGGTAGCCCCGGTCGAAGCGCAGTTCCGGGTGGAACTCGTCGCCGAATTCGTAGCCGGGCCCGCCGCGTCCGGTGCCGGTCGGATCGCCGCCCTGGATCATGAACCCGTCCATCACTCGATGGAAGGTCGCGCCGTCGTAGAACGGTCCGGAGTTACCGCCGCTCGCGTTCGCAGCGGTGTACTCGGCCGTGCCATCAGCGAGGCCGACGAAGTTCCGCACCGTCTTCGGGGCGTGGTTACCGAAGAGCGAGATCCTGATGTCACCGTGGTTGGTGTGCAGCGTCGCCACGGCGGTCTGATTCGGTGAGGTCACGCGCCCATGCTATCGACCGAGGGGCCACCCACCACCGCACCGGGTGGGGGAACCCGATGGGCGGGTCGGTTTCATCACAAAATGAGCTACTGCGCGGGGCGCGTCTATGTGTCAGAGTGGTCGAATGACCTCGGGGCGCCTTCACGTATCCACACGTACTCGTAACCGGCTCATTGCGGCAGCCACCATCGTGGTGGCGGGCGGCGTGGCATGGCTGGTGCGCAGCAAACGTCCGCAGCCGCCGCAACCGGCGCCTGCCCCGCCCCGCATCGGGTATTCCCGTAATGGTTCGGCGCCGACACCATTGGCGGGCGCCGCTGTCGAAAATGGTCACTGACCCGTTGCCCGACCCGACTCAGCGACTGACGGTTCGCTTGTACTGACGCAGCGCGAGCGGAATGAACACGAGCAGGATGATCACCACCCAGCCCAGCGTCGTCACCTCCGGATGCCGCATCGACCAGGCATCCGATTGCGGTGCCATCGGGCTGGTGTTTCCGAATAGTTCGCGGGTCGCCTGAGTCACTGCGGAGACCGGGTTCCATTCGGCGAATACCCGCAGCACCGTCGGCAGGTTCTCCAACGGCACAAAGGTATTGGCGAGGAATGTCAGCGGGAAGATCACCATGAAGCTGGCGTTGTTGAATACCTCGGGCGCACGCACCAGCAGGCCGACGACCGCCATGATCCACGACACCGCGTATGCGAACAGCAGCAGCAGTATGTAGGCCAGTACGGCGTCGAGGAACGATCCGCGAATCCGCCATCCGACGAGCAACCCGGTCAGCGACATCACGATCAGGCTGACCACGTTGATCACCACATCACTGAGCGTGCGACCGACCAGCACGGCTGACGGCGCCATCGGCAGCGAGCGGAACCGGTCGATGATGCCCTTCTGCATATCCTCGGCTAGGCCGAGGCCAGTGAAGGTCGCGCCGAATACCACGCTCTGCGCGAAGATGCCCGCGATCAAGAACTCGCGATACCCGCCGGACATGCCGGGTACTGCGATCGCCGATCCGAAGATGTAAGCGAACAGCAGCACGAACATGATCGGCGAGAGCGTCGAGAAGATCAGCACATCGGGTACACGTTTGATCTTGATGACGTTGCGTTTGGCGATGGTCACGCTGTCGCTGAAAACCATCGACAACCGTTCACCCAGCGGGGGCATCGTGCGTCTGCCGATCGCGGCCGTCGCCCTGGTCATCGGATCTGTCCTTCGGTCGCTTCGAAGCGGTCGCTGCTGGTTTCGGGACCGGCCGGGCCGCTACCGTTGGTGAGCTCTTCGGCTTCATGGCCGGTCAGGGAGAGGAAGACGTCGTCGAGCGACGGGCGACGCAGGCCGACATCGTGGATCTGCACGTTGTTGTTCGCCAGTTGACCGATCGCATCGACCAACGCCTGCGAGCCATTGCTGACCGGGACGGTAATCCGCCGCAGCCCCGGTTCCAGATGAATTTCCCCGTCGGCCAGCCCCTGCAGCGCCTGCTGCGCGATTACCAGCTTGTCGGAGTGGTCGACGGTGAGTTCGATACGATCGCCGCCGACCAGGGTCTTGAGTTCGTCCGCTGTGCCGCGGGCGATGACCCTACCGTGATCGATCACCGCGATGGCATCGGCCAGCCGGTCGGCCTCCTCCATGTACTGGGTGGTGAGCAGCAGCGTGGTTCCACCCGCGACCAGCTCCTCGATGACATCCCAGAGGTCCAGGCGCGCCCGCGGATCGAGGCCGGTGGTCGGTTCGTCGAGGAACAGCACCGGCGGATTGGCGACCAGCGCACCGGCCAGGTCGAGCCTGCGGCGCATGCCGCCGGAATAACCCTTGACCGGCCGATCGGCGGCATCGGTGAGCCGGAATCGATCCAGCAGCTCCCGCGCGCGTTCCTTACTGCGCTGCACGCCCATGTGATACAGCCGTCCCACCATCTCCAGGTTTTCGAAACCGGTGAGATATTCATCGACAGCGGCATATTGACCCGACGTGCCGATGCGCGAGCGCAGCGCCTGCGGGTTGCGGAGAACATCTATTCCGGCCACGGTCGCCCGGCCGGAATCCGGAATCAGCAATGTCGTCAGCACCCGGACCGTCGTGGTCTTACCGGCGCCGTTGGGACCGAGCAGCGCGGTGACGGTGCCCTCGGGTACGGAAAGGTCGAGTCCATCCAGTGCGATCAGATTGCCGTACCGCTTGACGAGACCCTCGGCGACTATTGCGTCGAGCATAATTCTCCTGACGTTTGTGAATTCTCTATGCCGAATATGTGGTGACGACGGTGTTCGGCACCGGATCGGTTTCGCTGGACCCGATAACTGACCGACACCCAATTCAGTACTACCGGGCGCGGCGTCAACTTCATCTGATTTGCTTCCGCCCGTGCGCGCCGAGGAACGGCCGCGCGAAACAAAACGGCCACGTTCCGGTCTCCTCGGGGTGGGTTCCCACGCTCCCCACAGGCTCCGATGTCCACGCGCACATGCTCGCATCGGGGTCTGACACATTCGGCTCTCCGACCACCCCGATGACGCAATCGGGCTATCCCGCGACACGCGGCGCAGTGACGTGACGGCACGCGAACCCAGGCGCGATCCCCACTACACGGCGACCGGTCGGCATGTTTTCCACACCCGTAACACCGACCAGGTCGAAGCGGCTAAATCTTACGTAACCGGCTGTACGGCAAAGACTTTGGCTAACAACAAGCCATCTCGTCGCGAGTACTCGACCGTTCCATAAACCCCGCTCGACGACCAACACTCCGCAGGTATGTCAGCCGACCCCAAAAATCTTGGAAAGTGGCGATCCCCACGCACCCGGAATCACGGATCATCGCGTAGGATCAATCACGTCGGCCCCTCCCCCCCGGGCCGACCCTACGCGGGCCTCGGCTAACTCCCCCCCTTCGCCGAGGCCCGCTCCCCATTTCTGGACCAGGTCGAACCGGACCAACGCTCGGTATTTGCCAGCGAGTTCCAGGCCGCGGTCAAACGCATCGCACGCACCCGCCCCGCGACAGCAAGCAACGGACGGTCGCGCTCCCACCGTTCTCGAATGACCGGGTCCGCGCACTCCCACAGCGGATCCAGTTCCACCAGCACCTGTTCGAGCAGTTCGAACGCTCCGCTCAGCGCGATATGAACGCCCGGCGAACTCGGCCGAACGACCTCGAGTCCCCGCACCGTAGCCACCGCCGCCAGCAGGCGCTGTAGCACCGGTCGCGGCCAATCGGATTCGCGCCCCACCCGCACCAGCCAGCCGAGCGTCGCCGCGAGCACATGCGCGTCTTCGACCGTACGGAAGGGTTTGAGATAGTCCGCGTATCCGTCACCGGGCAGCACCCGTGCGACGGCCTCCTCGAATACCACTGTGGCGTGCGGAATCTCGGGAGCGAAGGCAACCGTCGGCAGATCCGTCCGGCGCACTCCGGGCTGCTCGGTATCGACGAGCACCGCACGCAATCGGTTACGGCCGTCGGCGGCCTTGCCCGTGCCTGCGAAAACAAGCAGCCGCTGCGCCGCCGTCCCCAGAGTGGTGAAGGTCTTCGTGCCGTGCACCGTTGCGCGGCCGTCGGATTCGACCAGTGTGGTCCGGATCGCCGAGGGATGTGCCCCACCGGCCTCAGTCGCCGACACTGCGACCAGATCTCCGTCCGGCACCTCGGGCAGCAAGCTTCGCACCGCCTCCTGATATCCGGACAGAAACGCGAAACCCATTCGGTCCGCACCGAATCCGCCCGCGATCGCGCGGTCGACCGACGTAGCGAATCGCGCTGCCGCCACCCGATGCCGGGCCCATGCCTCGGCGACGGAGCCGATGGGCTGGGTATCGATCGCTTCGGTCACCAGGTAGTCGAACAGTGAATCCACGTCTGCACGCTACCCGCAGATCAACCGCAATCGAGTCGGATAGCGGTTGCATCGATACGGTCAGCACAACGCTCCGGCGCCGGGCAAAAGCCTTCCACGACCGTGACGGAGCGCTCGTCTCCGGACACCACGAGTTCCTCGCCGAGAATGCTGCCGCTCGCGACGCCGTTCTCGATGTCGGCGACTCGGACAACCTGGAACCACATGTGCCGCAGCATCTCGTATTCAACCGGATCCATTGTCATACCCTGCTTCAGATGATTCAGCACGTCAGTGCAGATCAGTTGAGAGCTTGCGAAATCTCGAGAAGTGGAGAGTTCACCCACCATGGGAATTATTGAGACGCACCGCGATCTGCTGAGCCGACTGCTGCCCGATGACAAGGCGGATGAACTGACCGTCCACCAAGGGCAGTTCCACCATGTGGTGATCGGCTCGGATTGGGTGGTGTGCTTCGCCCGCACCGAGGCAGCCGCGGCGCGGCTGCCCGAGCGAGCGGCCGTGCTGCGCACCCTCGCCGGACTCGACCTCGGCTTCGGCACGCCGCGGCCGCTCGCCAAGAGTGCTGCCCAGAGTACGGACGAACCGCCGTACTTGGTGCTGAGCCGCATCCCCGGAGCGCCGCTGGACAACGACGCGCTTATCAGCCCCGAGGTGGCCGAGGCAGTGGCGACGCAGTACGCCGCCCTCCTTTCCCGGCTCGCCGCCGCGGGCAGCGACGAGAAGGTGCGCGCCGCGCTGCCGCTGGCGCCGGAAGGCGAGTGGCAGGAGTTCGCGGCGGGGGTGCGCGCCGAGCTGTTCCCGTTGATGTCCGACAGCGGGCGGGAGCGCGCCGAGCGCGAACTCGCCGCACTCGACGCCCTCCCGCACCTCACTTCCGCCGTGGTCCACGGCGACCTGGGCGGTGAGAACGTCCTGTGGGAGGGCGGTGTGCCGCGCCTCAGCGGTGTCGTCGACTGGGATGAGGTCACCGTCGGCGACCCAGCGGAGGACCTGGCTGCCATCGGAGCGAGCTACGGCGAGGAGCTGCTGGGACGGGTGCTCACGCTGGGCGGCTGGTCCGACAACGGAGTAACCGAGCGGATCGCAGCGATCCGCGGCACCTTCGCCCTCCAGCAGGCCCGCTACGCCCAGCGTGACGGTGACGAAGAGGAGCTGGCGGACGGCCTCACCGGCTACCGGTAGGCCGTCCGTCCAGGAGTCGGAGATCCCCAGGAGAGCGCCAGCACGCAAACCCCTGGAAGACCTAGGGACCCGCACGCCGAATGGGCGCGGATGCGCCCATCAACGGGTACAAAAAAATACCCTCCGAAACCACGTTTCCGCAGTTCAGAGGGCATTTTTCGAGTGGAGCCTAGGGGAATCGAACCCCTAACCCCTGCCTTGCAAAGGCAGTGCTCTGCCAATTGAGCTAAGGCCCCTGGTGATTTGGCTACCGCAGACTCATCGGTTAGTTACCGCGTGCCACACGTCCGCGTCGTCGCGCTTGCGCAGCTTGGTAACTCCGATGAGAACCGCGACCACGACACCGACCGTGAGAAGAATCTTCATGGTTCCCACCCTACTGTGATGCTCGGGATAGCTCTGGAGTGGGCCTAGGAGGACTTGAACCCCATACCCACGTCACTCGAAACCGCTGGTCAGCGACCTCGTTTTGCTGGTCGATCGCCGCTTCACGACATCTCGTGTCATTTCACGACACAAAGTAGCGGTTTGCTGGCGACGCCGTCAACATCGCAGGTCAACGGCATCCGCCAGTCCACTACTGGCGATGGTGGCACCACAAGAACCGAACTCCAGGACCGTCGTGTCAATGTTGCCGCACAACGTAGGTGCGGGCCCTGCGTGATCGCACCCGCATGGGTACCGGCAGAGGAGGCACTACGCACCGCTGTTCGTCGGCTCGCGTGCGAGCGTCCGAACAACGGTGCGGTCGGTCGAACCCAGTTCAGTGCACCGACAGCGGCCGGGCGCATTCTTCGGCCGCCCGGCCGCGTCATCAGCATTCGTTCATGAACCTTTCGAGAATCGGGCCGATCATGGCCAGTGCGTACGGGTGGGTCAACTCGAGGTGACGTGCGTCGATGACCGTATTGTGAATGTCGCCTGTGATGTGGGGTTGCCACGTCTGTGCGACAGCGTCGTGGTCGACGCGGTCTTTTCCTGCGGTGAAGAAGACCAGGTCTCCGTCGAAAACTCCCGGCCGGTAAGCGTCGGCGATGCCGCTCGCGGTCTCGAAGCTCTCCATCATCCGATCGGTCTGTTCGGCGGTGAACATTCCGGTTCCGGTCAGCTGGTCACGGATGACGGCCCACGCTTGCTCGTGGGTGTCCACTTCCACCTCGTCGCCGAGGTCGAACAGCTCCCGCCAGCCGCCGAGCAGGTCTGCCATCAGTTGTCCCGGCGCGGCCTCGTCCGCAGTGGTGATCGTCGAGGCGACCCGCAACTCCGATGAGCCAGCAGCGCTGTCCATCATGGCCAGCATGCCGACCTGCTCACCATCGCGCTGGAGCAGTATCGCCATGGCATGCGCGATTGCACCGCCCAACGACCATCCGAGCAGGTGATACGGTCCGGCCGGCTGTACTCGGCGAATCTCGGCCACATAGCGTTCGGCCAGTTCGTCCACGGATTCCGCACGAAGTTCGCCCGCCACAACGTGAGGATCCTGCAAGCCATAGATCGGCCGATCCGTGTGCAGATGTTCGGCCACGCCGCCGTAGAACCACGCCAACCCGCCTGCGGGGTGCACACCGAATACCGCAGGCTTCGTTCCGTTCGCACGCAACGGAAGCAACACTTGCAGCCCGGAGACGCCCTCGGCCTCATCTGCCCTGCGCGCCAGCGCCTTCGGTGTCGCATCGTCGAACATCCATGGCAATGCGATCGTCACACCGCGGGCACGCAGTTCGGTCACCACCATTGTGGCCAGCAGCGAATTGCCGCCCAGATCGAAGAACCCATCCGACACCCCGACCCGCTGGACTCCCAGGACCTGCGCGTAAACGTCGCTGATCAGCTTCTCCGTATGGGTCCGCGGCGCGACGAACTCATGTGCTGATACGTCGAAATCGGGAGCAGGCAGTGCCTTTCGATCGAGCTTGCCGGTGACCGTCAACGGCAGTTCGGGCAATACCATCACCGCCGAGGGCACCATGTAGCTCGTCAGCACCTGAGCAGCGGCCTCTCGCACCTCATCCGGATCGATCTGCTGCCCATCGATACCCACGACGTAACCGATCAACTGATCGACGCCCCGCTCGTGGCGGTGCACCGCCGCGGCGGCCCTTATCACGCACGGATGCCGCAGCAGCGCCGACTCGACCTCACCCATCTCGATCCGGAAACCGCGCAACTGCACCTGCGCGTCGGCACGGCCGACGTACACCAACTCCAGCCCGCTCGCGGATTTCCGCCACCGGCCAACATCTCCTGACCGATACAACCGGGCGCCATCCGGATCGAACGGGTTCGCCACGAATCGGCCCGCCGTCAACGCCGGAGCTCCCAGGTAGCCACGCGCGAGTTGCCCACCGGCCACATAGATCTCCCCGGCGACGCCGATCGGCACCGGGTGCAGCCGGTCGTCGAGCACATACACCCGCAACCCCGGTAGCGGCGATCCGATCTGGGTCACGCCCGCCTGATCGATCTCGGAGAACGTCACATGCACAGTCGTCTCGGTGATCCCGTACATGTTGACCAATCGCGGCGATCCCGGCCGGTGCGCGTCAAACCAGCCGGTCAACCGCGACGCGTCCAATGCCTCGCCGCCGAAAACGACATATCGCAAAGCGAGATCACCTGCGCAACAACCGGATTCCCGGTACGCGCGCTCCGCATCGGCGAACCCGTAGAACGCCGACGGGGTCTGGCTCAACACCGTCACGCTCTCCCGCGCCACGATGTCCACGAACGCCTCCGGCGACCTCGAGGTGTCGTAGTCGACAACGACCAGCCTGCCACCGGACAGCAATGCGCCCCAGATCTCCCACACCGTGAAATCGAAGGCGTACGAATGGAACATCGTCCACACGTCGTCGGGACCGACGTCGAATCGTTCGGCCGCGTTGGTGAACAGTGTGACCACTTCCCGATGGCTGACGGTCACCCCCTTGGGGCGTCCCGTCGAGCCCGAGGTATAGATCACGTAGGCGACGTTGTCCGGCCGCACGCCCGACACCACCGGACCGGAACTGCCCGCGCCGGCGTCCACACAATCCTCGACGAGCACCACCGGCGCCGCGTACTCCGGTACCGCCGACACCAGGTCGGCCGACGTCAACACGGCTGCCGGAGCTGCGTCGTCGAGCATGAACCGCAATCGCTGCGGCGGATACGCCACATCCAGCGGCAGATACCCCGCGCCCGCTCGGATCACTCCGAGCAGGCCGACAATCAGTTCGATCGACCGTGACAACGCCACTGCCACCAGCGATTCCGGCCCCACACTGTGCTCGGTCAGCCGAGCGGCCACCAGGGCGGAGCGCCGATCCAGCTCCGCGTAGGTCAGCTGCGAGGCACCATCGGTCACCGCGACCGCATCCGGCTGTGCGAGCGCCCTGGCGGCGAACAGCTCCGCGAGCGTCACATCCGCGACCGTGACGCCGTCGTCCCCGGCCGCGTCCAGCAACGCGCGCCGCTGCACAGGATCCAGAATGTCGATATCGCCGACAACGGTTCCCGGATTCGCGGTCACCTCCTCCAGAATCCGCACGTACGCATGCGCGAACCGACCCATCGTCTCTTCGACGAAGATGTCGCTGGCGAAGGTGAGCCGCCCCGCCATGCCATCCGGACGGCCTCGATCACCGAACTGCTCGACCAGCTTCATGCTCAAGTCCGCCTGCGCCTGCTCGAAGCCGTTCTCCATCGGCTCGATGCGCAGCCCCGGCAGCTCCAACGCGGCCTTGCTCAGGTTCTGGACGTCGAGCGTCACCTGGTACAGCGGAAGATGCGCGGTCGACCGGGGCGGATTCATCGCTTCCACGACTTGCTCGAAGGGAACATCCGCATGCGCGAACGCCGCCAGGTCCGCGTCACGAGTCGCGGCGAGCAATTCGGCGAATGGCTGTCGGGTCCGCACCCGTGACCGCAACACGAGCGTATTGACGAACATGCCGATCAGATCATCGAGCTCACGTTCGCCGCGGCCGGCCACTGGGGTGCCGACCGCGATGTCGTCGACGCCGGCCAACTTGGACAGCAGGACGGTCAACGCGGCGTGCAGGACCATGAAGACTGTCGCGTTCGCGGCGCGCGCGACGGCAACAATCCGGGCGTGCAGTTGCGCGGGAAGCTCGAAATCGACGGCGCGGCCGCGCATGGACGCTACCAGTGGCCGGGGCAGGTCGGTCGGCAACTCGAGCAGCTCAGGCAGCCCGTTGAGGGTGTCTTTCCAGAATCGCAACTGCCGGGATACGACCGAGTCCGGGTCGTCCGCCGAGCCGAGCACCTCCCGTTGCCACAGCGCGTAGTCCGCGTACTGGACCGGTAAGACCGGCCACATCGGTTCTGTCCCTTGCCTACTCGCCTCGTACGCCAGTGCCACATCCCGCGCGAGCGGCATCATCGACTGGCCGTCGGCGCAGATGTGGTGCACGCAGACGACCAGGACGTGGTCCCGGTCATCGACAGCGAACAATTCGATACGCACCGGGGGTGCCTGTCTCACATCGAAACCTGTCGAGACTACGGCGATCGCTCGTTGCAGCAAATGCTTTTCGTCGACCCTGACCGGAGTCAGTGCGGGTGCGACCTCGTCGACAGCGACCGCAACCTGATACGGCTGTTGGTTGGCCATCGGGAACTTGGTCCGCAGCGACTCGTGCCGGTCGATGACCAGTTCACACGCGTGCCGCAGCGCATCGATGTCGAGTTCTCCCCGCAGCCGGATCACCAGCGGGATGTTGTAAGCACCGATCGTGGTGTCGAACTGATTGAGGAACCACATCCGCTGCTGCGCCGGTGACAGCGGTACGAGCCCGAGCCGGGACTGCGGTGTCAACGGTATCCGGGAATTCCGGTCGAAAGTAGCCAGGCGGGCGGCAAGTTCGGCGACCATGGGTGCCTCGAACAGGTCTCGAACGCCGATGCGAACTCCGAGTGCCGAACTCAGTTGCGCAGTGACCCGTGTCGCCGACAGCGAATCGCCGCCGAGGTCGAAGAAGCTACCCGCGGCCCCTACCCTGTCGACGCCCAAGACGTTGCCGAACACTTCCGCGATACACCGCTCGGCGTCGGTGCTTGGAGCGACCCATTCCCGGCCACTGCCGAATTCTGGCGTCGGCAGCGCCCGGCGATCGAGCTTGCCGGTCGTGGTGAGCGGCAGTTCGGAGAGCATCGTAATCGCATCGGGCACCATGTGCGCGGGCAGTTGCAACCGGGCTCCGGCCCGGACATCGTTCGGATCCACCTCCTCGTTGGTAACGAGGTAGCCGACCAACCTGTCGATGTCACGCTCGTCCTTTCGCAGCACGACAACCGCGTGTTCAATCCCGGGATGCCCGGCAAGGACGGTTTCGATCTCACCGAGTTCGATACGTTGTCCTCGGATCTTGACCTGGAAATCGCGGCGTCCGATGTATTCCAGGGAGTGCTCGGGTGTCCAGCGGGCCAGGTCGCCGGTGCGGTACATGCGCGAACCCGCCCTACCGAACGGACTCGCCACGAACGCGCCCGCTGTGGCCGCCGCCCGGTTCACATATCCTCGCGCCAGTTGCACGCCTGCGAGGTACAACTCCCCCACCACTCCGACCGGCACGGGCCGCATCCACGCATCCAAGACGACAGCCTCGACACCACGGATCGGACCGCCGATCGTCACCGCACCACCGAGATACAGCGGATCGCTGATTCCGGCCAAGATCGTGGATTCCGTTGGACCGTACCCATTCAGCAGGGTCCGGCCCGGCGCCCACGTCGCGACCGTTTCGGGCGTCACCGTCTCCCCACCGGCCATCAGCACGCGCAGCGAGTCCAAGCCGACCGGCGACATCGTGGCGAGCACGCTCGGCGTGATGAACGCGTGCGAGATACACTGTGCCCCAATAAATTCCGCCAACTCTTCACCGGCGAACACGGTCGGCGGCGACACTATCAGCGCGGCGCCGTTCGTGTGAGCAAGCAGCACCTCGAGCACCATCACATCGAAACCCGGAGCGGCAGCGTGCAGCACTCGCGACCCGCTGTCCACGCCGAAATGGATACGTTGCACCGCCGCGAAATTCGCCATCCCCTCGTGGGTGACCTCGACACCCTTCGGTGCCCCGGTCGAGCCGGAGGTGTAGAGCACGTACGCCGTGTCACGGATATGCGGCGTGCGCGCGCGATCCGCGTCGGCCACGGCGGCCGACGATCGTGATGCGATCGACTCCGCGGTATCCGGTTCATCGAGGACCAGCAGTCGCATCATGTCGGGAAGCAGATCCCGCGATGCCGTGACGGTGACCGCGACCTGTACATCGGATTCAGCCACCATGTGCGCGACGCGTTCGGCCGGATTCCGAGTATCGAGCGGCACGAACGCCGCGCCCACCTTGGTCACCGCCCACAGGCCGACCACGAACTCCACCGACCGCGCCATTGCCAACGCGACCTGATCACCCGGGCTTACACCCCAACCGATCAACTCACGCGCCACCTGATTCGACCAGGCATCCAACTCGGCGTAGGACACCGTGCGCTCACCAGAAACCAACGCCGCCGCATCAGGATTCACGACCACGCCTGCGGACAGCAACTGCGACAGCAGGCGCGGCGCCTCGGCGCTGCCACCCGAAGCAGGCACCAACTCGCACCGCTCGTGCGCGGACAACAGCTCAACCGCGCCGAGCCGCGCGTGCGGATCGGTCATGACCGCGCACAGCACAGTTTCGAGGCGGGCGGCGAGACCCGCCGCCGTCTCGTCGTCGATACGGGCCCGCTGGTAGCGGATTCTGACGTGCAACTTGTCGGTGTGGTGTGCCTGAACGGTGATCGGGTAGTGCGCGGCGTCACGGCCTTCTGCCGAGACCACCCGCATACCGTCGATGTCGGCATCACCCAGGCCGCTGCTGTCGACCGGATACGACTCGAAGACGACCAACGTATCGAACAACTGGGCAGCGCCAGCGGCCGACATGATCTGCGACAGTTCGACGTAATGATGGTCGAGCAGACGAGTATTGTCCGCCTGCAGTCGATTCAGCGCGTCCTCGATGGTCAGGTCCCGGCGGACATCGACGGCGACCGGAATCGTGTTGATGAACAGGCCGATCATCGACTCGACGCCCGCCAGTTCGGCAGGGCGGCCGGAGACGGTGCTACCGAAGGCCACACGTTCGACGCCGAGCAGGTTCCCCAGTACCAACGCCCAGGCGAACTGCATGATCGTCGCCATCGTCACCCCTCGTTCCCGGGCAAATTCCACCAACCTGGCCGTCGTGGCGCGATCGAGAACGATCGGCAGATCGACCGGGATATCCGTCGTCGCCGCCGCGTGGGGATCGGCGACCAGCGTGGGCTCGGAAATATTCCGCAGCACGTCCCGCCACACCTCGACGCTGGTAGAGCGGTCGCGCCGGTCCAGCCATTCCAGATAGTCGCGGTACAAGGCCACGGGGGGCAACAGGACCGGCTGTGCGCCCACCGCGTACAAGCCGATCAGCTCACGCCACAGCAGCGGCAACGACCAGCCGTCCAGCAGGAGGTGGTGCGCCGTCAGCACCAGCCGGAAGTCTTGCGGCGCTACGGCAACGATCAGGAACCGCAGCAGCGGCGGATCCGCGGGATCGAAGGTGACAGCCCGCTCGGCTGCGATCAGCTCATCCAGTTCCATTGTGCTGTCGGTCAGATCGATTCTGCGCCAGTACACGGCGGTGTCGGCGGGAACAACCTGCGCGGGAACGCCGTCGGTCGTTCGGGTGAATGCGGCCCGCAGGTTGGGATACCGCTCGAGCAAGGCGTTCGCGGAACGCTCGAGCCGGTTCTCGTCGACAACGCCGGCAAGGGCGACTACCGATTGCGCTGTGTAGACGTCGAGTTCGCCCGCGGCGAGTTCGGCGTGGAACAGCAGCCCCTCCTGGAGCGGCGCCAGCGACCATACGTCGGTCAGCGGTCCGTACCGGTCGGCGAACGCGTCCAGGTCGGGCTGCGTGAGGTCGACGAGCGGAACGTCTGCTCGGGACAGTCCCCAGTCATTGTTCGCGCGGGCCGCCATCGCGATCCCGGTCACGGCGTCGATCCATTCGTCGACGAGTTCGGCCACGTCATCGTGGTCGAGCAAGCGCGAGGCGTAGCCGACGTGCGCCGACAGCTGAGGTCCGGCCTCGGCGTCCACGATATTCACATCGATCGTGATAGCCGCTGCCGCAGGCATGTCCGGATCGAATGCGGCCCGTCTATCGAACTCCTCGTCGGTCGGAATCCACGCGACGTCCGACAATGTCGTGAGATCGACGCCGACGCGGCCGAGATTATTGAAACTGATCTGCGGCGGCGGCGACGCTGCGAGCCGCTCGGCCGTGTCGGTGTTCAGATAGCGCAGCAGGCCGTAACCGATTCCCTTGTCCGGGATGTCGCGCAGCTGGTCTTTCACAGACTTCACCACCGCGCGCGGGTCCGCGTCCTCGATCCCGCTCAGGTCGAGCGCAACCGGATACGCGTTGGTGAACCAACCCACGGTGCGTGAGACGTCTGCTCCCGCGGCAATCTGCTCCTCACGCCCATGGCCCTCCAGCAGGACTTTCATGCCCTCGTGAGCGAGGCCGCGCCGCCTGCGCCAGCGTGCCACCGCCACGGCCAGACCGGCCAGCAACGCATCGTCGACACCGCCGCGAACGGCTTCGGGCACCGCGTCGAGTAACACCGAGGTGACCTCCGCCGGGATGGACACCGCCAGCTGCCGCACAGTCGACTGGATGTCGAGGGCGGGATCCAATGCCGCACGGCCGAGCAGCGGATCGGCAGCCGCACTCATCCGATGCCACAGCTCGAACTCACCAGCGCGATCCGTGGCAGCGGCGGCCAACGCGTGCGCCCACCGACGCATGGACGTGCCCTGTGCGGGCAACTCCACCAGTTGCCCCTGCGTGATCTGCTGCCAGGCAGCCACGAAATCGGGAACCAGGATCCGCCACGACACCCCGTCGACAGCCAGGTGATGGATCACGATGAGGGCACGGGCATCGGCATCGACGCCCGGTTCGGGAAGCAGGCACACGACTTGCAGCATCCGGCCCTCGGCCGGATCCAGACCGTCGGATGCCTCGGCCAATGCCGCTTCCACCACGGCGGTGAAACCGTCGCTGCCCGGAGCCTCGTCCGCACGGAATGTGCGGGTCAGCACCGAACCCGCGGCATCGGCCGCGCTTTCGGGCAGCACCTCCAGCCGTCGTTCGCGCAGCCTCGAGCGCAACATGTCGTGCCGGTCGAGCACCGCCCGCACAGTCGAGGTCACGTCGTCGACTCGCGCGTCACGCGGCAACCGCACCAGCATCGACTGGGCGAATCGATCAGCGACCCCGATTCGGTCGGCGAACCAGGACACAATCGGCGTCAACGGGATTTCGCCCACACCGCCCCCGGGCAGCTCCTCGAGCGACACCCGTTCGGAAGCCGCGGCCACCAGTGCCAACCCGCGAACGGTCCTGCGCTCGAAAATATCCCGAGCTGTCACGACGACACCCGCGGATTTCAGTCGGGATGCCAACTGGATCGACATGATGGAATCACCGCCGAGCGCGAAGAACGAGGTTGTCGCGCCGACCGACGTTATCCCGAGTACGTCCGCGAAGACCGCGGCGATGGTGCGTTCCAGGTCGGTCGATGCCGCGACGGCATCATCTCCGACGGTTTCGAAGACGGGCTCCGGCAGCGCTTTCCGATCCACCTTGCCGGTCGAGGCGAGCGGCATGTGATCGAGCACCGTCAGCGTCGACGGCATCATGTGCGCGGGCAATACGGCAGCGACATGATCGAGCACGGTGCTCGGTTCGACGACCGTTCCGAGCTCCGGCACGATGTACGCGGCGAGCGTAGGTTGCCCGCCGGGTCTGCTACGACTCACGGTCACAGCGGAGGCCACCCTGGGATGCGCGAGCAGCGCGGCGTCGATCTCGCCGAGTTCGATGCGCTGGCCACGAATCTTGACCTGGAAATCGATGCGGCCGATGTATTCCAGTGCGCCCTGCGCGGTCCAGCGGACGATATCGCCGGTGCGATACATCCGCGAACCCGGTTCACCGTATGGATTCGCCACGAACGCGCCCGCCGTCGCCGCAGGTCGATTCAGGTACCCGCGTGCCAGCTGAGCACCCGAAAGGTACAGCTCTCCCGCTACTCCGGCCGGCACCGGCCGCAACCGCGCGTCCAGGACCACGGCCTGCGCACCACGGATCGGACCGCCGATCGTGATCACGTCGGTGGGCTGCACCGGGTCACTTATCGTGACCACGATCGTCGTCTCTGTCGGACCGTAGATGTTGTGCAACCGCCGGCCCGGCGCCCAGGCAGCAACCACATCCGTAGCCACCATCTCACCGCCGACCGCCAGCATCCGCACCGAATCGAGACCGGCAGGCGACATCGTCGCCAACACACTCGGTGTCAGGAACGCGTGGGACACCTGATGCGCCCTGATCAACGCGGCCAGATCCGGGCCGCCGAACACCTCCGGTGGCGACACGACCAACGACGCGCAAGCCGCGTGCGCCATCAATGCCTCGAGCAGGACCGCATCGAAGGCGGGCGCCGCCACTTGCAGCACCCGCGACGTGCTATCCACCCGATAACGATCACGCTGCTCGGCCGCGAAGCCCGCCAACCCCTCATGCGTGACGGCAACCCCCTTCGGCGTTCCCGTCGACCCGGACGTATAGACCACATACGCCGCATCCTGAATCTGCAAGGCGCGTGGGCGATCCGCGTCCGTGATCGCGTGGCCGGGGTGCGAGGCGATTTCGGCGGCCGAACGCGGATCGTCGAGCACCAGCCATCGGACACCGCCCGGCAACGACGTGCGAGCGGCCGTGAGCGTGATCCCGACTTCGACACCGGAATCATTCACCATGTGCGCGATCCGCTCCATGGGATACCGCAAATCCACCGGGACGAATGTGGCGCCGGTCTTCGCTATCGCCCACATCGCGATGTGATAGTCGACCGACCGTGGCACGGCGAGAGCGATGAACACTCCCGGTCCGACACCCTGGACGAGCAGGTGACCGGCGAGCTGGTTGGACCGACGGTCGAGCTCCCCGTAGGTGAGGGACTCGCTGTCACCGATCAGGGCAATCGCAGATGGGTCTGCTGCCACGGCCGACGCCAGCAGAACGGGCAGCAGGCACGGGGGTGTGGTGTCGCCGCCCCGTGCCGGGAGCAGGTGTTCTGTCTCCTCAGCGCTCAGCAGCCCGATGTCGCCTACCGGCCGGGTCGGATCGGAGGTGACTGCTTCGAGGACCTGAATAAACCTCTCGGCGAGCGCTTCGGCGGTCGATTCGACGAACAGGTCTGTGGCGTAGATGATCTCGCCGTCGATACCGGCAGGCCGATCGCCATCGAGGCGTTCGGTCAGCAGCACTGTGAGGTCGGTCTGGGCCTGCGCGATGCCGGGGTCGAGGAGTTCGACACCGATACCGGGCAGCTCGAATCGCGCCGCGCGCGTGTTCTGCAACCCGAACATCACCTGGTACAGCGGCGTATACGCCGTCGAGCGAGGACGAGCGAGGACATCGACCAGCCGTTCATAGGGCAGATCCGCGTGTGCGAGCGCCTCCAGGTCGACGCCGCGTACCTCCTCCAACAGGTCCCGGAACGACCGGTCGTCGCGAACCCGGGTGCGCAACACCACGGTGTTGACGAACATGCCGACCAGATCGTCCAGGGCCCGCCTGCCGCGACCGGCGACTGGGGTTCCGATCGAGATGTCCTCGCTGTGCGCGGTGCGAGCCAGCAGGATCGCCAACGCCGCGTGCAGCACGACGAACACGGTGACGCCCTCACGGTGTGCCAGCCGCACGATGTCGTCGTGCAGCCGCGTCGACATGCCGAAGCGAACGTTGCCACCGTTCATCGACATCGTGGCGGGCCGAGACCGATCAGTTGGCAGGTCGAGCAGTTCCGGGGCATCGCCGAGGACCTCGCTCCAGTACGCGATCTGCCGCGCGATCACCGACGCCGGATCGTCCTCGGAGCCGAGCATCTCCTGCTGCCATATCGCGTAGTCGGCATACTGGACTTCCAGCGGTTCCCACTGCGGCGCTCGACCATCCACCCGCGCTCGGTAGGCAGCGAACACATCGCGGGCGAGCGGCGCCATCGACGAGCCGTCGGCCGCAATGTGATGGAACACGAGCACCATCACATGATCGTCGGTGCCGATATTTGCCAGCAATGCCCGGACGGGCGCCGATTCCGCGATATCGAAACCCGTCCCGACGGCCCGCTGGATCCGGTCGGCCAGCTCTGTCTCGTCGACGACCGGCTCCGGATCCAACACCATCTCCGCGGCTATCGACGCGACATCCTGCACGACCTGACACGGTTCACCGTCGAGCGCGGGATACACCGTCCGCAACGGCTCATGCCGGGTCAACACGTCGAGGAACGCCGCTCGCAACGCGTCGACATCCAATGGGCCGGTCAACCGGGCCGCGAAACAGATGTTGTATGCCGCCGAGGCCGTGTCGAACTGGTTGAGAAACCATATGCGTCGTTGAGCCGCCGCCAACGGGACGGCTGCGGGGCGTGGTCGCGGCACGAGCGGAATCACCGTAGAACGGGTACGCGTCGCGATCCGTTCGGCCAATCCGGCAATCGTCGGTTCGTCGAAAATGTCACGGATGCCGACCTCGACACCGAAGGCTGCCTCGGCCCGCGCCGCGATCTGCGCAGCCGAGAGCGAGTTGACACCGATCTCGAACACGTTCGCCATCACGCTCACCTGGTCGGCGCTCGTGAGGTCGGCGACAATTCTCGCAAGCGCCGCCTCGCGATCGGTTCGAGGCGAGATAAATTCCTCGCCGTCGTCGAACACCGGCTGCGGCAACGCGGCTCGGTCGAGCTTGCCGTTCGCGGTGAGCGGCATCGAATCGAGCACCTGGACACCGGCCGGAACCAGGTACGACGGCAGCGAGCGAGTGAGCTGATCGCGAATCGCACGGCCGTCGGTCACCGCACCCGGCACAAGCGTCACGTATCCGACGACTCGTCCCGCCGTCACGACGGCCACAGCCCGCGCGACTTGCGCAAGCGCAAGCAGCGCCGCTCGGATGTCCCCCAGTTCCACCCGCTGACCGCGCACCTTCACCTGGAAGTCACTGCGGCCCAAGAACTCCAGCTCCCCGGTATTCGTCCATCGAACCAGGTCGCCGGTGCGATACAGTCGCTGACCCGCCGCACCGAAAGGGTGCGCGACGAAACGGCCGCACGTGAGGTCGGCGCGCGCGTGATATCCGCGCGCCAGCTGGACGCCCGATACGTACAGTTCGCCGACGACACCGATCGGCACCGGTCGCAACCGCGAGTCCAGCACGTAGACCTCCATGCCAGAGGCCGGCGTACCGATCGGGACCGTCGCATGGGTTGTCACGCCTGGCAGGCACCGCGCAGCCGTGACGACCTCGGCCTCCGCCGGTCCGTACCAGTTCACCAGATCCGCATTCACGAACACGCGCGCCGCAGCGTCGACAGTGCCCTGCGCCAGCGCCTCACCCGCGACAAATACCCGCCGGATCGACGGCAGCTGTGCGGCGCCCGTGGATTCGAGGAGAACATCGAGCATCGACGGGACGCAGTGGACCGTGGTGACCTGATGACGTGCGATGGCGCCTGCCATGTACACCGTGTCGCGGTGCCCATCGGGTTCAGCGACGACGATGTTCGCACCGGTCTGTAGCGGCCAGAACAACTCCCACACCGCGATGTCGAAGGTGATCGGTGTCTTGTACAGCACCGTGTCGGACGCGTCGTGTGGCCACTGCTGCTGTGCCCACGCCAACTGGCTCACGGTCGCGGCATGGGTCAGGGCCACCCCCTTGGGCATGCCGGTGGAGCCGGAGGTGAACAGGATGTAGGCCACGTTGTCCGGCCGCAGCGGTGCGCGCCGCTCGGTGTCGGTGATCGGGGCATCGGGCACACCGGCCAGATCCACGCGATCGACGCGCGCGGATTCGAATCCATCCGGCAGTTGGTCGCCGTCCGCGGATGTCGTGAGCACCACCAGCGGCTGCGCCGCATTCAGCACGCTGGCGATCCGCGCGCCCGGATGATCCGGATCGATCGGAAGGAACGCGGCGCCCGACTTGGCCACCGCGTACAGCGCTGTAACGAGCTCAGCTGACCGTCGGATAGCCACCGCCACAACGGTTTCCGGCCCCGCACCGCGAGCGATGAGCCATCGGGCCAGGCGGTTGACGCGGGCGTCGAAATCCCGGTAGGTCCAACCGTTCCCCGCTGGAAGGCGGATCGCCAGAGCGTCCGGGGTGCGTGCGACCTGTTCGTCGAAGGCATCGACAAGGGTCCGGCCCGTCGCGAGGGCGCCGCCGGTGTCGTTCCATTGCTCCAGCAGCCGGTGCCGCTCTGTGGCGTCGAGCAGCTCGATCCTGTCAATGGTCGAGCCGGCGTCGGACGTGGCGGCGTCGAGGACGCGCGTGAATTGTTCGACGAAACGCCGTACGGAGTCCTCGTCGAACAGGTCCGTGGCATACGTCAGGCGCAGCGTCATGCCGGTCGGCTCGTTGTGCTTGCCGTGTTCCTCGGTCATCATGAGCAGCAGGTCGTAGATCGCGGCACTGTCGCCCGGGTCAACGTTCTCGACGGCGAGACCTGGAAGTTCGACGCGTGCTTGCATCATGTTCTGAAAGGCGAGCATGACCTGGAACAGCGGTGTGTGCGCTGTGGACCGCGCGGGATTGAGTGTCTCCACCAGCTGCTCGAACGGGACGGTGCTGTGGTCGAATGCCTCGAGGTCGGTGCGCCGCACCTGATTCAGCAGGCTGAAGAATGTCTGATCGGGTGTGACCCGGGTGCGCATCACCAAGGTGTTGACGAACATCCCGACGAGGTTGTCGAGTGATCGGTGGCCGCGGCCGGCGTGTGGCACGCCGATGGTGATGTCGTCGCTGCCGGACAATCTCGACAGCAATACCGCCAGGGCCGTGTGCACAACCATGAACGTCGTCGCCCCGGCTTGCCGCGCCAGCGCCTCGACGCGGCCCTGCAGCTCACCCGGGATCGTCACGTGGATGACCGCGCCGCGTTGTGTCTGCACCAGTGGCCGCGGCCGATCGGTCGGCAGCTCGATCAGGTCGGGCATGCCCGCGAGTTGGGTTCGCCAGTAACCGATGTCGCGGCTCACCGACGAGTCCGGGTCGTCCGTCGAGCCGAGGACCTCGCGCTGCCAAATGGCGTAGTCGGCGAACTGCACTGTCAGCGGCGCCCAGTCCGGCGGGTTCCCGCTGGACCGCGCTTGATAGGCCGTGACGATATCGGTGGCCAGCGGCGCCACCGAATAACCGTCGCAACTGATGTGGTGCACGGCCAACGCCACCGTCCAGATCGTGTCCGATTGCTGGTACAGCGCGATGCGCAGCGGCACACCCTTCGACACATCGAATCCGATGCTCGAGAATTCGGCCAACCGGCGTGACAGCTCGCGCACACCGATCGGCTGCGGCGTGAGATCGTACCTCGCGACGACATCGGCCGCGTCCAGCACGACCTGAGTGGGCGTACCGTCGACTGCCGGATACACGGTGCGCAAGCTCTCGTGCCGCTCGAAGACATCACCGACTGCCGCTGCCAGCGCATCGACATCGAGGGCACCTTCGAGCCGAATCGCAAGCGGCACAACGTATCCGGCCGAATCGGTATCGAACTGGTTGAGGAACCACATCCGGGCCTGTGCCTGCGAGAGCGGAAGGCGATCCGGCCGCGGTTTCCGAGTCGGCACGGGAAGATTCGGCACCGCACGCAACTGCGAGATGCGCTCGGCCAGGTCGGCGACAGTGGGCGCCTCGAAGATCACTCGTACCGGTATGGACACATCGACGACGTCGCCGATACGGCTCAGCGCGCGAGTCGCGGTAAGCGAGTTTCCGCCCAGGTCGAAGAAGTTGTCGTCCGCGCCGATCTCGGGCAGGCCGAAAAGTTCGCCGAAAACCCCGGCGATGGTCTGCTCGACGAGCCCCTGCGGCGCCCGGTACTCGGACTCGTAGGCGCTCGGATCCGGCACAGGCAACGCTCTGTAGTCGACCTTGCCGTTCGCAGTGAGCGGGATCGAGTCGATCCGGACCACCGGTGACGGCACCATGTAGGCGGGCAGTCGTTGCAGCAGAAAGCCCCGAATCTCCTTGGCATCGAGCGCTTCTCCGGCCACCACATAGGCGATCAAGCGCTGCTCACCGCGGTCGGTGCGGACCTGCGCGACGGCCGCGCTCACCTGCTCGTTGGCGAGCAACGCGGCTTCGATGTCGCCGAGTTCGATACGCAGGCCGCGAACCTTCACCTGCGAGTCGGCGCGGCCGACATATCGGATGCCTCCGTCCCTATCCCAGCGCACCAGGTCGCCGGTGCGATACAGGCGAGAACCGTCCGCACCGCCGAAGGGGTCGGCGATGAACGTCGCCGCCGTCGGACCGGGACATTCGTGGTACCCCCGGGCCAGCTGGACACCGCCCAGATACAGCTCACCCGTCACCCCGACGGGAACAGGGTGCAGCCGCGAATCCAACACGTGGACAACCACATTCGCCTCGGGGACACCGATCGGCACCGCGACGCCGTCGACCGCGTCGATCCGGTGGGCGGTCACGCTGACCGCTGCCTCGGTCGGCCCGTACAGGTTGTCGATGCGCGCATCACTGAGATCTCGGAACCTGCGGACAGTTTCAGCCGGGAGCGCCTCGCCGATGCACAGCACACGACGGAGGTCCAGGAGTTCGCGAGTGGCGGCCACCTCGACGAATGCCGAGAGCAAGGACGGTACGAAATCCACGGTGGTCACCCGATGCTCTGCCATCAGCCGGACCACGGCCTCGGGGTCACTGTGTGCGTCGGGACCCGCGACAACCAATGATGCGCCACAGATCAACGCGGAGAACAGCTCCCAGACCGACAGGTCGAATGTGACCGGCGTCCGCAGCAGCATGACATCGTCGCCGCCGAGCCGATAGTGATCCCGCATCCACCGGAGTTGATTCACCACCGCGGCGTGCGGAATCGCCACGCCCTTCGGCACACCCGTCGAGCCGGAGGTATAGATGACATACGCCAGATCGTCCGGATGCAGCGGCCGGCTCCGATCGGCGTCCGTCACCGTCGACGGATCTGGGTGCTCGGCGTCGAGCTCCTCGAGCAACCACACCGGCACGCCGTCGGGCAAACTCGCCTTGTCGACCGGACGAGTGAGGACCGCACTCGGCTGCGCGGCATCGAGGACGGCGCGCACGCGGTCGACCGGATGATCCGGATCCAGGGGCAGGTAGGCCGCGCCCGCCGCATGGATCGCGTACAGCGTGGTCACCAGATCGACGGAGCGCCGCATCGCTACCGCCACAATGCTTTCCGGGCCGACCCCACGCCCGATCAGCACTCGGGCCAGCGAATTCACCCGCGCCGCGAACTCGCGGTAAGTGAGCCGACCGCCGTTCTGGGCGTCGAGCACCGCTGTGTGCTCGGGCGTCGCCGCTGCCTGCGCTGCGAACAAGTCCGCGATCGTCGAGCTCGATGCCTGCGCCGACGGCCCCGTCGAATGCACGGTCAGCTCGTGTGCCTCGGGTGCGGTCAGCAGCTCGATGTCACCGACGGCGCGGGTGGGATCGGCAACGGCCGCGCGCAGCAGCAGCAGGTAACGGTCGAACATCGAGGTGATCGTCACCTCGTCGAACAGATCTGTGGCGTAACCGAATTCGACTGCCATGTCGCCCGGTTCGCCGCCCGTATCCAGCGCGTCGACGAGATTCAGATGCAGGTCGTATTTGGCCACGCTCGGGTCGGCCAGGTGGGCCGACACCGTCAGGCCCTCGAACGTCACCGTGGGAATCTCGATGTTCTGGAAGGAGAATCCCACCTGCGTCAACGGTGCGTGTGCGGTAGTACGCGGCGGATTCAGCACCTCGACGAGGCGCTCGAATGGAATGTCGGCGTTCTCGAACGCTGCCAGATCGGTGGCCCGGACTTGGTCCAGAACGCGGATGAAGGAGGCGTCGGGCTCGATCTGCGACCTCAGGACCAGCGTGTTGACGAACATTCCGATCAGGCCGTCGAGCCCGGGTTCGCCGCGACCGGCGATCGGCGTGCCGACCGCGATGTCACCGGTTCCCGACAGCCGCGCGAGCAGCACCACGAATGCCGCGTGCATCACCATGAAGACCGTCGCATCGTGACGACGGGCCAGCGCGGCCACGTCACGATGGATATCGGCAGGCAGTGTCGCCGACACTGTCGCGCCGCGGAAAGACTGCTTCACCGGCCGCGGACGGTCGGTGGGCAAGTCGAGCACCTCGGGCAGGTCGGCGAGAGCCGCCAGCCAATACCCGGTCTGAGCGACAGTCGGGCTGTGCGGGTCGTTCTCGGTGCCGAGCAACTTTCGTTGCCACAATGCGTAATCCGCGTATTGCACCGGCAACGGCGCCCATTGCGGCGGCTGCTGCCGAGCGCTGGCCTGGTAGGCGGTCATCAGGTCTGCGGCGAGCGGTGCGAGCGACGACCCGTCGATGCTGATGTGATGGACGACGAGAACCAGCGTGTGGTCGTCGGGTGCGCTGCGCAGTAATGTGATCCGGAACGGAACCTCGGATGTGACGTCGAATCCGACTGCCACTTCGGCGGCGATGCGGGCCTCGACGTCGCTGTCCGCGACGGCGACCGGGGCCAGCCTGGGCAAGGCCGCTTCCACCGAGACGATCATTTGGTGCGGTCCGCTGTCGCTGTCCGGGTATACGGTCCGGAGTGATTCATGTCGGTCGAGCACATCCGCGATCGCCGCGTGCATGGTGACCACGTCGAGATTTCCGGACATACGTACGATCAGCGGAACGTTGTACAGCGGCGAGCTTGTGTCGAATTGATTGAGGAACCACATCCGGGCTTGTGCGGGCGACAGCGGGATCCGGTCCGGGCGCTCTTGCGGCACAAGCGGTTCTCGTTCTACCGCGTCGGCGGTCCGAAGACTCTTCGCCAACGCCGCGGTGGTCGGCGCCTCGAATATCGCACGCAGCGGAACATCGACGCCGAATGCGCCGCTCAGTCGCGCTGCCACCCGGGTAGCCGACAGCGAGTTGCCGCCGAGATCGAAGAAGCTGTCGAGGACGCCGACTCTCTCGATTCCCAGAACACCCGCGTAGACCTCTGCGACAACCTGCTCGGCCACGTCGCGCGGCGCGACGAACTCGGTGGTGGTGATAGCAAACACCGGTTTCGGCAACGCCGCACGATCGACCTTGCCCACCGACGACAGCGGCAGCGTGTCGAGCACCATCACCGTGTCCGGAACCATGTGCGACGGCAGGCGCTGAGCGGCGTATTCCAACAGCTCCGCATTGTCGATGGCGCCGTTCGCCGGCGTCACGTAGGCGGCCAGTCTCGATCCGCCGTCCATCGCTACGCCCACTGTCACCGCTGCCGCCACATCGGGGTGTCCGGCGAGGACGGCTTCGATTTCGCCGAGTTCGATGCGTTGACCGCGGATTTTGACTTGGAAGTCGGTGCGTCCGAGGTATTCGAGGTTTGCCTCGGGCGTCCACCGCGCCAGATCACCGGTGCGGTACATGCGGGTACCCGGGGGACCGTACGGATTGGCCACGAATGTGGCGGCGGTGACGACAGGCCGGTTGAGATATCCGCGGGCCAGTTGCACGCCCGAAACGTACAACTCTCCCGTCACTCCGAACGGCAGCGGGCGCAGCCAGGCATCCAGCACGAGGGCCTCGACGCCACGGATCGGGCCACCGATTGTGACCGGATCACCGGTATGCAGCGGGTCGCTGATCGCGACCATGATCGTGGTCTCGGTCGGTCCGTATCCATTGAACAACTCTCGGCCCGGCGCCCACACCGCCACGGTTTCCGGTAACACCGCTTCGCCACCGGCTATCAACACCCGCAACGAATCCAATCCGGCAGGCGACATCGTCGCCAACACGCTGGGCGTCACGAACGCGTGCGACACCTCATGTGTCCGAATCAGTTTCGCCAACTCCACGCCGGCGAACACCTCTGGTGGCGAGACCACCAGTACCGCACCATTGGCATGTGCGAGCAACAGCTCCAGCGCCACCGCGTCGAAACCCGGTGCGGCTACCTGCAACACCCGTGACCGCGAATCGGCCCGGTAACGTTCACGCTGCTCGGCCGCGAAATTCGCCAACCCTTGATGCGTGACCGCCACACCCTTCGGCGTCCCCGTCGACCCCGAGGTGTAGATCACATACGCCGTATCGGCGACACGACAAGTACGCACCCGATCCGCATCCGTCACAACCGCAGCCGATCGCGACATAACCGACATCTCGGTGTCCGGATCATCGAGAACCAACAAACACACCTCAACAGGAAGCAAGCCCCGCGACGCCTCGACCGTAATCGCGACCCGCACAGCGGAATCCGCGACCATATGCGCGACCCGCTCGACCGGATTCCGCGGATCGACCGGCACAAACGCGGCGCCCGCCTTCGCCACCGCCCACACCCCCACCACGAACTCCACCGACCGCGCCATCACCAACGCGACCTGCTCCCCCGGACCCACACCCCAACCGATCAACTCACGCGCAACACGATTCGACCACTCATCCAGCTGCGCGTAGGACACCACCCGCTCACCCGACACCACCGCCACCGCAGCCGGATCCTCCATCACGCCGGCAGACAACAACTCCGCCAGCACCCGCGGCACCTCGGCACTACCACCCGAGGCCGGCACCAACTCCACCTGCTCGACCTTCGACAACAACTCCACACCACCCACGCGCACCTGTGGGTCCGACACGAACGCATCGAGGATCCGATTCAATCGCGCGGCAAGCTCCTCGATCGTCCCCCGGTCGAACAGGTCGGTCGCGTAATTGATCCGCAATGCGACATCGCCGCCCGCGGCCGAGCTTTCGGCGACGGTGACGATGATGTCCACCTTTGCCGGTTCCGGCCCCGAATCCAGGATCTCGACGGTGAGGTCGGGCAGTTCCAAACTCGCACGGTCCATGTTCTCGAAGGCGAGATAGACCTGGCACAGCGGTGCGTACGCCATCGACCGTGCCGGATCGAGTTCCTCGACGACGCGTTCGTACGGCAGGTCGCTGTGGTCGAAGGCATCGACATCGATGTCTTTGACTCGGCCGAGGAATGCGGTGAACGATTCGTCGTAACGCACCTCGGTGCGCAGCGGCACAGTGTTGACGAACATGCCGATGAGCGGCTCGAGCGCGCGCTCGCCCCGACCCGCGACCGGCGTGCCGATGGTGATGTCCGAGGAGCCCGACAGCCGGGCGAGCAGCACGGCCAGCGCGGCATGGACGACCATGAATGTCGTGACGTTCGACGCGCGAGCCAACCGCTCGATCCTGGCAAAGTTCTCAGCCGGGATCACCGTGTCGACAACGTCGCCGCGCATGGACTGGCGGGCAGGACGGGGACGGTCGGCGGGAAGCTCCAACACCGGCGCCATCCCCGCCAATTGCTCTGCCCAGTAACTCAACTGGCGCGCGGCCAGCGAGTTCGGATCATTCTCGTCGCCGAGCAGCCCGCGGTGCCAGATGCTGTAGTCGGCGTACTGCACCGTCAATGGTTGCCAGTCCGGAATCTTTCCTTCCGACCTCGCCCCGTAGGCGTCTGCCACATCGGCCGCGAGTGGCCGAAGCGACGAACCGTCACAGCAGATGTGGTGCAGGACAAGGACCAGTACATGGCATCGGCGGTCGGCGGTCGCAAGCAGCGCGATCCGGATCGGCGGACATTCGCGCACGTCGGTCCCGATCGACGCCAGCTCGCGAATCCGGTTCACTATGTCGCTGGGTTCGGTTGGCCTCGGGGTCAGATCGAGATCGGCAACAACCTGCTCTGCCGACAGAATGACCTGCGTCCCTTCACCATCCACGGATGGATAGAAGGTGCGCAGCGACTCGTGCCGCTCGATCACGTCGGTCAGCGACGCACGCAGTGCCACGGCGTCGAGACGTCCGGTCATCCGCACCACCAGCGGAATGTTGTATGCCGCGGACGTCGGGTCGGCCTGATTGACCAGCCACATCCTGGTCTGCGCCGGCGACAACGGGATGGGCTCGGTCCGACGCACCGCGCGCGGCACCGGTCGGCGGGGGCGGTGCCCGTCTTCGATATGCGCGGCGAGTTCGGCGACGGTCGGTTTACCGAACAGATCGCGCACCGACACGTCGCATCGGGTCACCTCGGCGACGCGCACGGCGGCGCTGGTCGCGGTGAGCGAATTGCCACCGAGTTCGAAGAAGCTGTCCAACACGCCTACCCGCTCAGTGCCGAGCACCTCGGCGAAGACGTCTGCGATCGACTCCTCGACAACCGTGCGGGGCGCAACGTAGGCCGCGGCCGAATCGAATACCGGCTCTGGCAACGCCCGGAGGTCCACTTTGCCGTTGACTGTCAACGGCAACGCCGCCAACACGACTATGCCCGCCGGGACCATGTATTCCGGCAGGAGCGCACCGACGTGTGTACGAAGGGCGTCGGCCTCGCAGATGGCGTCGCTGGCGAGCACGACGTAGCCGACGAGCCGAGCCGCTTCCGTGTCGGGCAGATGCACGACGACGACCGCCGCCGAGACAGCGCTATGGGTCAACAGCGCGTTGCGGATCTCGTCCAGCTCGATCCGGAACCCGCGCAACTGCACCTGTTGGTCGGCTCGGCCGCGGTATTCCAACTCGCCCTTGTGATTCCATCGTGCGACGTCGCCGCTGCGATACAGGCGCTCGCCCGACTTCCCGAACGGATCGGCGACGAAGCGGCCCGCGGTCAACGCAGGTCGGTTGAGATAGCCGCGGGCGAGTTGGGCTCCGGAGACGTAGAGCTCGCCCCACGCTCCCAGCGGAACCGGACGCAACCGCTCGTCGAGGACATACGTCCGCAAACCCGGCAACGCCGGGCCGATCGTGCTCGGCGCACCCGGCACCGCGATGCTCGGTGTCAGGCCGAGGTAGGTGACGAAGACCGTGGTTTCGGTGATCCCGTAGCTGTTGACCAGCACGGGCAGGTTCGGGTTGTGTTCATACCAGTCCGCCAGCGCCGCCGGGTGGAGAGCCTCGCCCGAGAGAATGACCAGTCGAAGGGAAAGCTCGCTGTGCGGCGAAGTTGTGGTCGCGTACCGCTGTTGCTCGGCCGCGAACTGGAAGAACGCCGACGGCGTCTGGTTGAAGACGGTCACCTTCTCACGTGCGGCCAGTCGCACGACTTCGTCTGGCGAACGCGTGGTGAGGCTGTCCACGACGACGACACGGCCACCGGTAACCAGTGCGCCGAATATTTCCCACACCGAGTAGTCGAACGCGATCGAGTGGAAGAACGTCCATACGTCCTCGGAACGGACTCCGATCTCGGCACACGCGTTCACCAAGTAGGTGGCGACGGCGCGATGGCTTATCGACACGCCCTTCGGTCTGCCGGTCGATCCGGACGTGTAGATGACATAGGCGACGTGGTCGGAGCACAGTGGGCCCCTCCGATCGGCATCGGTGATCGGATCCGAGGCATCATCGCGGGCAGCACGGGGAACGTCGTCGAACAGCACGACACGGCCGGGATCGCCCGGCACCTGCTCGCGCATGCTCCGGTTCGTCACGACAACGATCGGATCGGCATCGCGCAGTACGTATTCGAGCCGCTCGGTCGGGTGGGCTACGTCCAACGGCAGATACCCGGCGCCCGACTTCAGCACGGCCAGCAGAACGACGATCAGATCGGCATCCCGTGGCATCGCGATGGCCACCAGTGATTCCGGCCCCGCACCGAGGGCGATAAGCCTGCGCGCGAACCAGTTGGACAGCTCGTCGAGCTCGCGGTACGTGAGGGTGGTCTCGCCCGACGTGACGGCCACCGCGGACGGCGTCGCAGCAGCCTGTCGCGCCAGCAGATCCACCAGTGTCGCGCAGGGCGATTCGCCGTCGCGGCCCGCGAGTTCCCCGACGATTCGCAGCTCCTCGGCGGGGTCGACGAGCGGGATGTCGACAACAGGGGTGCCGGGAGGCGAATCAATCAGCCGATGCAGGAACTCGACGAACCGGTGGGTGTGCGATTCGACTTCATCCTGGTCATACAGGTTCGCGTTGCCGTGCAGTTCGATGAGCAGCGGCGCATTGGTCCCGGAACGGTACAAGTTGAGCTGCAGGTCGTCGAGCACTCCCGAGGTCAGCGCGCGGTATCGGCCAACGGCTGACCCGAGGCGAATCTCGGAGTCGAAAAACAGGATGTTGACGATCGGGCCGAACGAGTTCGCGGCCGCGTCCAGCGCGTTCGAGTCGCGGCGCAGATCCTCGAATCTGTAGAGCTGGTGCCGCATCGCCGAGACGAGTTCGGACACCGACGCGCCGACCAACTCTTCCACGGTGGTCGTCGCGTCGACGGCGAATCGAATCGGCACCATGTTCGCCAACATCGCGGCGGCATTGCGCAGCCGCACTGTCACTCGCCCGCTGACCGGCATCGACAACACCACACTGTCGGTGCGTGTCATCCGGGCGAGGAACGCGGCGAATGCGGCGATCACCACCTGCGCGGGCGAGGCTCCCAGGTTGTCGGCGAAGCGATCGAGCATGTCGGACAACCGCGACGGAAGCTGCCGGCCGGCTACGCGGTCGTTTTCGCTCCACCGCGCGGTGCGACCGGACAGACTCGACGGCGCCGGAAGATCGGCAACCTTGTCGAGCCAGTACGCCTTGTCGGTCTCGAACCGCGAGCTGGCGCGATAAGCGCGCTCCGCCTCGACGATGTCGTGCAACTTGGCCGCCACCAACCGTGCGGGCGGCCGGTTTTCGAGGATGGCGTTGTAGTGCTCGGCGATTCGGGTGATGACGTTGAACGCGCCGTAACCGTCGATCACGAGATGATGAGCGCGCCCGTACCAGAGATACCGGTCTTCGCCGAGTCGGATGAGCCGCGTCGCGGTGAGCCGGTCACGGCTCATGTCGACAGCCTTGATGTTGTAGTCGCGGCGCATCCATTCCATCGCCGCGGCGAACGGATCATCCTCATCACTGACATCCAGCACGGGCTCGTCGTAGATGATGCTGCGGTCGACGAATTGATATGGGCGACCGTCGGACTCGATCACCCGTACCACCAGAGACTCGGTGTCCAGCGCGGCGCTGTTCACCGCCTGAGCGAACACATCCGCGTCTATCGGGCCTTCGATCTCGACGTACTGCGCGATGTTGACAGGCGGGCCGCCGGGCATGCTGTCCGCGAACCACATACCGTACTGCGCCCTGGAGAGCGGAATCAGACCCAGATCGCCATCGGCAGTTCCTGCTGACTCGAGATTCATCCTTGACCCCTCACTCAACTCGGAGGTACTGAAACAGTGCAGAACTACGCCGCTCTGCCCGTGTCCGGCATTTGCCGTTATTTGCACTTCATCTAGGTCGAAGCGGCGCGTACCCCTGCTCTCGAACGCACCGATCATGTGCAGCTGTGGCTCGCTCTGTCCGCGCCCGGAATCCAAACCGTGCGCTGACCGGCCCCTACGGCGACTACCAATCTCCGATTGGCCGATGTTTCTCAACATGTCAAGATCTGAAATGCAGCGCTTTTGAACATGCAACTGAACGCCCGGATGCAGGACGATCAGTTATCTTTCGATCTCGGCCCGAGGGAAGCAGTCGCGACGAGCGCGCTCGATACTGTCACATCGACGCAGATCACGTCCGCAAAATCACCTGCTGTCGAAGCGAATCGGCACACACTACGTGAATCGAACACAGCGCTGACGCGCAGGGGCATCCCCCGGCTCGGGGTCGGAACCGACGGCAGATCGGGCGCAGCCCAAAGGTCGCCGCCGCCGACCGCTTCGGCGGCTTCGTCGCACTCGCGGACCCGCTCAGCCGCTATCAGCAAGGGCCAGGCAATAACACGGCAGCGGCACACGCCATCCGAATAAGGAACTCTGGATAGTGTTTTAGACAAATATCCGAGAAATTCACGCTTTCAAATCTACGGCAACGCGATCGATATCAGCGACGACACACTATTAAATCGCCGAATTGCGGCGGCGTACACGGTGCTCGCCTGACTCAGCGCAGCAACGACAATCAGCACATACGCCGGCTGCCGGTCTGTATGTGGCACCGCGGGCGCGGCGAAATGTCGATCGCCCAGCCTATATTCACGCCAGCCACCCGGGAGCGGTTGCGGCCGGGCACAAATTCGAAAGGAGCCGCTACTTCGTCTCGTCGGGTTCGGGCGTTCCCGCCCGAGCAGGTGTGACCGCTTGTCGGATCAACACGCCCGCGATGATCGGGCTGATCGCGGCATAGACGGTCACCGCGGTCTCGATCCAACTCGTATCGATATGCTTGCCGCCGAGCAACGCGATGACGCCAGTGATGGCAACCAAGATCGACCGGATGAGTGCTGGTTCAGGTATGCGTTTCATTCGGAACCTTCGATCTCCGCCAGTACCGCCTGCGCGCCCGCATCACCCCGTGCGGCTTCTCGCTTCACGAGGTCGACGGCCCAACCGACACCTTTCAGGGCTTCGCGTTCGACGTGCTCCTCGTGGATTCGAGCGTCGATGTTGAGAACAAATCCGGCGAGCGTATCGACCAGGTCATCGTCAGCACGGTATTTCGACCGCGATCCAAACCGCTTGCCGAGTTCGTCATCTGCCAGGGACATGAACTCCTCCGATATCGTTGTGCCGTTGTTGATCTCGAATGCCCGCGCGATCACGATGTCGTAGGGGAAGTTGCGGCCGGGGTCCCCGTGGTCGGACTCGTGGAACGCAGCGGTGATATCGATGTGGCCGACGATTCCCCGCACTCCGTTGGCCGCATCAGCGGCGCTGATCTTCACGAGTGGGATGCCGTATCGGCGACTCCATTCCGCGTACCGCATCGCGGTGCGCTCGAGCAGCTTTCCCTCTTGCTGCCACCGGTCACGCGCCCACTCGGCTCGGCCCATCGCGCATACATGCAGGCCGCGGCGGTTGCCTTGCATCATCGCTGCCCACGCCTGCTTGTTGTCGGGCACCATCCGCACTTCTTCGCCGTCGAAGTCGATCATCGTCTGGTAGGAGCCGTTGCCGGTTCGCTCCAGGTAGCCGATGACCGCGGTGTTCCCGCTCTCGCTCTCGGTGGTGTGCTCAACGATCAACTGTTTGGTGTTGTCGGCGTCGTTCCACAGCCCATTCATTTGCTCGCGATATGGAACGAGATCGACCCCGAGCGGATGCCCCGCGGCGCTACCTCCACCTGTCGCCACCGCGGACCACTGCCCGTAGTCGTCTTCGAGGGTGATGTTCACGTCCACCCCGACACCGCCGACCGTACGTTTGTCGATTTCGACCTGGTGAATGTGAGCGGCGGGATGGTCGCCGTTAATCGATGGATCGCCGGACCAGTTGTGCTGCCAGAACCAGGTGGCGACGCCGTCCTCGAGCGCCCAGTCGATGCAGCGCGCGTTGCCGTACATACCGGTCCACTCCCGGCCGACCACCGACGCCCAGCCACGCAGGAACGGTGCGATCCGCGAATTCCACTCTTCGAGGGAAGGGTTCGAGTCAACGGGCGCGTAGATCGGCCGGTTGCCATGCCCGCCCGCCTCGGTGTGGTATTTCAAGGCGATCTCGGCGTGCCGGACTCCGCCATCGAATCCGCCGCGCCAATCCGAAGTAGCGCCCTTGCCGTACTGGTAGTTCGAGACGATCTCCAACCCCAACGCGCGCAGGCGATCGCAGTAATCGCGCCGCAACGGCTTCGCACCGAAGTTCGCGCCGGGCCGGGAGTCCGAGAAGTAGCCGATGACGCCGACGTATCCCGCATCCTTGATGGCTTGCGGGTCGATCAGATCAGCAGAGAAGTCCACCAGTTTCACTGCCTCGCCTCCTCGACCTGGTAGTGAGCACTTCCGAACCAGCACCCCGGGCCGGAACGCGTAGCCAGCCCAGAGCACGGTTCGGCGTCATCCAGTGCGCGGGCGTCAGCGCCCGGACGCCTGGTCAGCCATAGATGTAAGTCTCCCCGTTGCTGGTTCCGCCCGGGGCGGTGACAGTGATCTGGACAATGCCGGATCCGGCAGGAGCGACAGCCGTGATCTGCGTGTCCGAGACGACTACGAAGGAGGTTGCCGCCGTACCACCGAAGCGGACCGCGGTGACACCTGTCAGATTGGTGCCGGTGAGGGTGACCGTGTTCCCGCCGGCGAAAGGCCCCTGCGTGGGACTCACGCTGGTCAGGGAAGGAACCGGGAGATAAGTGTAGGGAACGCCGTTACTGGGACCACCCGAGGATGTGCTGACGGTGACCTGTACCGTGCCCGACCCGGGAGGCGCGATGGCCGTGATCTGTGTGGAGGAGTCCACCGTGAAAGTGGTCGCCACCCCGCCGAACGTCACGTCGAGGACGATAGGGACGAACCCGGTGCCGGTAATCGTGACACTGGTATTCCCCGAGGCGGGTCCCGAGGTCGGAGAGAGGGAGGTGATGGTCGGCATGAGTATCTTCCTTCGTGAGTCGATCAGAGCCCTGGTCCGCCCTGGGGGCAGTGGGCCGGTGCAGGTTGTGGTGATGGTGAGAGTCGGCCTACGGGGCAGGGCACGAGAGCCTGACAGCTGCCGAAGCGGTATCGCCGATGACGTTGCCCGCGGTCAGTAATGCGGCGCGCTGTTGCCGGTGACGGAATTGCATTTCGAGCAGGAGGCATCGCCAGGTTCGCGCTGCCCCTTCCTTCATAATTTAGAATTGCCTACATATATTTCTCACAGAACTTCAACTGGACATAAACCCACCCACAAACATACGTCTACAGAAATCGGAGCGCAATAGTTTATCCAGGAAGCAAGCTGCGAGACCTGGCCGGTCAGCGGCAGTTTCCGTGGAATTATCGCGAATCCCGACGGCGTTTTACCATGAATGCGGACGGCGTTTTATCGCGAATTTCGACGGCGTTTTACCATGAACTTCGACAGCGTTTCAGGTCGAGTTATCAACGAGTTCCGAAGGCGTCGGCGACGCGTACCGTTCATAAATTTGGAACGCATGTTTCTCACATAGGGTCCGAGCCATCCGATGGATCCGAAGCGGGGATGCCGACGAGTCGTTGTTGAGCAGACGCATCAGGGCTCGGACCGGTCAGCGGGTTTTGTCGGTGGGTTCGGTTGCCTTGGCATGGGCCCAGCGATAGCTTTGGGTGCCGGTCTCGATGATGTTGCCGCCGAAGGTAAGTCGGTCGATGATGGCGGCGCAGAGCGCAGCGTCGGTGAAGATTTTGGACCAGCCGGCGAAGCTACGGTTGGAGACGATCGCGACCGACGTCCTCTCCTCGCGTTCGGTTAATACCTGGAACAGCAATTCGGCGCCGCGTCTGTCCAGTTCTGTGTAGCCGAGTTCGTCGATGCAGAGCAGGTCGACGCCGCTGTAGTGGGCGATGGTCTTGGTGAGCCGTTTGCCATCGACAGCTTCGATCAGTCTGTTGACCAGCCTGGCAGCCAGGGTGTATCTGACGCGGTATCCGGCTTTCGCTGCCTCGGTGCCCAAAGCGATGAGCAGATGGGATTTCCCGGTGCCGGAGTCACCGATCAAGCACAACGGCAGCCCTTCCTTGACCCAGTCGGATTCAGCGAGAGTGCGGATCATGGCAGGGTCGACACTGGGGTTGGCACCGAAATCGAAGTCACGCAACGTTTTAGAGCGAGGGAACCCGGCGGCCTCGATGAGCCGTTCGGAGCGGCGACGGGCTGTCAGCTGCTGCGCCTGTAGCTGTGGTTTGCGTTCGCGGACATAGGCACTGACGCGCTGATATGACACGTTCCTCATACCGTGCTCCTCGAGCAAACGGTGATAGATCCGGGTCGCCGTGTGACGTTGTCTACGAGGCACATCCAGATCGGCGCGCAGAACATCGTCGATGAACGGCTTGTAGGGATCCAGCTTCTGTGGTCGCGGCGGATACTCCTTACGCGGCTCGGGCCACACCGACTCCGTCGCGCTGGCCACCGTACGCCACCCGACCCTGTGCTTGCGCTCGATCGCACGCATGGACAGGCCGGCACGAAGATCCTGGCGGATAGCCGCGTACAGCTCGACTTTCGACATTTCAGACATCGGCACCCCTCGCGCCGCAACCAATAATTACACTATAACCGCAGGTGCTGCCTAAAATCCGTGGCTCCGCAACGCGCCCGTCAAGATTCGTGAGCAACCGCCGTCACAGTTGATGAACAGGGACGGACCCGAGGTGGACCTCGATACCGTCGGCGAGTAGTGGCAGATCGTGTTCAGCCGGGCAGGTCGATGCGTTGCTGCTGCGGCAGCGATGTGGCAAGCCACCATGCGCCGCCGGGTGAGCAGCCTCGATGCGTCTGCTCGGTGGATCGGCGTCAAGGTATGAAGTCGAATCCTCTTGCGGTAGTGGGGTCTTCCCGTTCTGACGACTGCGGTGTCATGGAAATATCCCAGAAGGCGGCGTAGCGACCTCCGTGGAGCATCAACTGGTCGTGGGTTCCTTGTTCCACGATCCGGCCGCCGTCCAGGAAGACGATTCGGTCGGCACGTTGGACGGTGCGCAGCCGATGCGCCACCATCACCACGGTGCGGCCTGCCATGAGGCGCTCGACGCTGGCCGTGGACGGCTGCCCGTCGAGTCGCGCCAGCACGGACCTGGTGGCGCGCAGTTTGCCGCCGAGATCGGACAGCGACAGCAAAGGATCGGCACAGCGGGCGGCGAGCACCAGGATAGCCAAAACCTCTGCCGCGCCGATATTTCCGTCTAGCGCAAGGTAGGCACCCAGGGCCAGCAGTGCGGTGAACACCGTCTGCACCGTGAGCGTCAGGCCCAACGCGGTGGGGAACGCCCGCAGTGTGGAGCGGTGGGATGTGCGCTGGAGGTCCCGCAGCGAGTCGTCGAGCAACCGGAAGCGTTCGACGGTCCGGCCGCCGGCCCGCAGCACCGGTTGGGCCTGGAGATATTCGATGACTCGGGCAGCCGCCTCGTGTTCGCGGTCGTGGCGTTCCTCGTCGGCGACGGCCGTCGAACGTCCCGCCTGGATCTGGACCGCGGCCACGATCGGTACGGCGGCCAGCGCGGCCACTCCCAGCTGCCAGTTGAAGGCGAGCATCACGGCCACGATTGTCAGCGGAGTCACGCAGGCCGAAATGTATGGCGACAACAGGTGCGCGATCGCGCTCATCGCTTGCAGGACACCGCGACTGGCCAGGACCGACACCTCGCCGATGCGACCGGCGCTGTACCAGCCGAGGGGCAGCCGGGCCAGATGATCGCCGAGCCGGTGATACATGCCCTGTAGCAGCGTGGTGCCGACGCGGAAGCCGGACGGGTCGCTGCGGTAGCGCAACACCGCGTAGGCCGCGACCGTTGCCCCGAACGCGATCAGCGGGCCTGCCGCGCTCGACGATCGATCCGTTCTCGAGTACCGCGACGATGTCGGCGTCGGCGATCGTCTCCAGTCGGTGGGCGATGACCAGAATCGTTCGTTCGCTTGCCAGCATCGAAAGGGACTGTCGCACAGCCTGTTCGGTCTGCGGGTCGGCGAAGGCGGTCGCCTCGTCGAGCACCAGAACGGGCGTATCGGCGAGCAGTGCGCGTGCGATCGCGATCCGCTGTGCCTCGCCACCCGAGAGTCCGGCCTCTTCATTGATCACCGTTTCGTACCCGCGCGGCAGTTCGAGAATTCGATCATGAATATTCGCCTGCAGGGCAGCGCGAATCACGTCGTCGAGGTCGGCATGCGGTACCGCCAGCGCGATATTGTCCGCGACCGACGCGCGCATCCTGGAAGACGAAGGAGACCATCCGGTATAGCTCCCGGTTGCCGAGCTCGCGCAGATCGACACCGCCCAGGGCGACCGAACCGTGGGTCGGGTCGAAGAACCGCGGCAACAGCTGAACCAGCGTGGACTTTCCGCTTCCCGACGTCCCGACGATCGCGGTGACCGTCCCCGGCTCGAGCACCAGTTCGATCCCGCGCAGCACCTCGTGATCGGCGTCGTAACCGAATCGCTCGGCATCGAACTCACCGAGCCCACCGGGCTGCTACGGGCCGGACTCGCACTCACCACATGGCGGCTACTCAATGAATAAAGATAACCGCCATTGGCCCCAGGCACCCGCTAACGGGCGGCACGCGAAATAGTGCCTGGTTGGTATAAAGGGAGTGGGCCTAGGAGGACTTGAACCTCCGACCTCTTCGTTATCAGCGAAGCGCTCTAACCGCCTGAGCTATAGGCCCTTAATTCGTGTCCGGATCCCTGCCGAAGCTGTTAACCGAACCGAGGCACGAGATTACCCTACGGTCGCGCTGATGACCAAAACGGCCGGTACCGACCCTACGAGGGGCGGTACCGGCCGCGTGGAAACCTGGTCTCTAGTCGGGGTCTGCCAGCGTCACCTGGATGCCGCCGACGAGGTCGCAGCACTGGTTGTAGATGAAGGTTGCCACGGTGCCGAGCGCGGTGAACAGCACCACGTTGATCAGGCCGATGACGCCCGCGTAGCCGAAGACCGTGCCGACGTCGATCAGCCCCACCGATCCGCTGTCCTGGGACACCATGTCGGTGAAGGTGTTGTTCAGTCGCTCCCACACGCCCATGCCCTCGAGCACGATGTAGAGCAGACCGACCGCGAGCATCCACACGAAGAACATCGCCACGCTGATCACCAGCGAGATCTTCAGAGTGGACCACGGATCGATGCGGCGAATCTGCACGGTCGCCCGCAGCGGTTCACCAGTGGTGACCGCCGCGGCCACCGCAACCGGAACCGTCGGCGAAATGTGCGATTGCGCGCCGGTGGCCTCCGTCTGCGGCAGCGGGTGCCGAATCTCGGAGAGATCCGGCATGTCCTTGATCAGTTCCGGCCGCGCGATGCTGCGCGTCGGACCGTCGATGCCGACCGACTTCACCATCGCAGCTTCCTTGCGAGCCGCTTTGGCCGCAAGGTCGGCGGTGGTACGGGCATTGGTCGCCCCGCCGCCGAGCCCGCCCGTGCCGGCGGTCGGGCGACCGGTCACCGGCGACTGCCCCGGACGGTGCAGGTTGGACTGAGGCTCCCGCTGCGGAAGCTGCGCCCACCCGTCCTGATACTGCGATTGGCCGTTGCCGTTGCCTTGGTCGCCGGACGTTTTCGACTCGGCGTTAGTTGCCCGCGCCGTCTTCTGATCAAACGCAGCGGGCCGCTCGGAGCCCTTTTCGGGCGCCTGCTTCGGTGCGAAATCTCCTTGCTGGCCGGAGTTTTCGTGCGGCTGAGCACCACCGGACGGGCCACCCTGCGGCCCGTCCTCGGCCGAAGCGGCCGCCGCTCGTGGGATCGGCCGCGGCGGAATCGGTGACGGTGCGATCCGCTCAGTCACGCCGTTCGTCTGGTGCCGCTCGTCATTCGGCTGATTCGGAGTGGTCAATGGGAATCCTTAGATCCGTTCGTTGCCGCCGCTATGGATTACTGCTCAGGAGAACTGGTGGTGTCGTCGCCGTCGACCAATTCGGGCTCGTCGGCATTGCGCGCGATAGCAAGCAAGGTATCCCCATCGCCGAGGTTCATCAATCGCACGCCCTTGGTCTGTCGTCCAGCCTTACGAACCTGCTTGGCCGCCGTCCGGATGACGCCACCCCCGGACGTGATCGCATACAACTCATCCTCGTCATCGACGATGAGTGCACCGACCAGGGTGCCACGCTTGATGTCGTACTGGATAGTCAGCACACCTTTACCGCCGCGTCCCTGCGCGGTGTACTCCTCGATCGCGGTGCGCTTGGCGTAACCGCCGGACGTGGCAACCAGCAGATAGGTGCCTTCGCGAACCACATTGAGCGACAACAGTTCATCTTCCGCGTTGAACCGCATGCCCTGTACACCTGAGGTGGCGCGGCCCATCGGACGCAACGCCTCGTCGGTGGCCGAGAACCGAATCGATTGGCCCTGCGCCGATACCAGCAGCAGATCGTCGTCGGCCGAGCACAGTACCGCGCCGACCAACTCGTCGGAGTCACGCAGGTTCACCGCGACGATGCCGCCACTGCGATTGGAGTCGAAGTCGGACAGTCGGGACTTTTTCACAAGGCCGTTCCTGGTGGCAAGCACCAGGTAGGGGGCGTCCTCGTAGCCCTTGATCTGAATGATCTGGGCGATCTTCTCGTCCGGCTGGAACGCGAGCAGGTTCGCCACGTGCTGACCGCGCGCGGTCCGGCTCGCCTCCGGCAATTCGTACGCCTTTGCCCGGTAGACCCGGCCCTTATTTGTGAAGAACAGCAGCCAATCGTGTGTCGAGCTGACGAAGAAGTGCTTGACGATGTCGTCCTGCTTGAGCCCCGCGCCCTGCACGCCCTTGCCGCCGCGCTTCTGGCTGCGATACAGATCGGTCTTGGTGCGCTTGGCATAACCGGTCTCGGTGACGGTGACAACCACGTCCTCGCGGGCGATGAGATCCTCATCGGCCATGTCCCCGTCGTTGGCGACGATCTTGGTGCGCCGCTCGTCGCCGTACTTGTCGACGATCTCGGCCAGCTCGGCACGCACGATGGCGCGCTGGCGCTCCGGCTTTTCGAGAATGTCCTTGAGGTCGGCGATCTCGGCCTCGATTTTGGCCAACTCGTCAACGATCTTCTGCCGTTCCAGGGCAGACAGCCTGCGCAGCTGCATGTCGAGGATGGCGGTGGCCTGGATTTCGTCGATGTCGAGCAACTGCATCAGGCCGGTGCGCGCGGTGTCGGTATTGGCCGAACGCCGGATCAACGCGATGACCTCGTCGAGCGCGTCGAGCGCCTTGACCAGACCGCGCAGGATGTGGGCGCGTTCCTCGGCCTTGCGCAGCAGGTAGCGGGTGCGCCGGACGATGACGTCCAACTGGTGATTGACGTAGAGCCGGATCATCTGGTCCAGGCGGAGTGTGCGCGGCACGCCGTCGACAATGGACAGCATGTTCGCGCCGAAACTGGTTTGCAGCTGGGTGTGCTTGTAGAGGTTGTTCAGCACGACCTTGGCCACAGCGTCACGCTTGATCGTGACGACGATCCGCATCCCGGCACGGTCGGACGACTCGTCGTGGATATCGGAGATGCCGGCGATCTTGCCGTCCTTCACCTGCTCCGCGATCGCATTGATGAAGTTGTCGGTGTTGACCTGGTAGGGCAGCTCGGTGATGACAATCGTGGTACGGCCACGGTTGTCTTCCTCGATCTCGACCACACCGCGCATCCGGATGGAGCCGCGTCCGGTGGTGTAGGCATCGTGAATACCCTGACCACCGACGATGAGCCCGTAGGTCGGGAAATCCGGGCCCTTCACCCGTTCCATACAGGCGGCGAGGGTGGCCTCCTCGTCGGCGTCGAAGTTGTCCAGCGCCCAGTAGATCGCCTCGGCGAGCTCGTTGAGATTGTGTGGCGGAATGTTGGTCGCCATACCGACCGCGATGCCGTTGCTGCCGTTCATCAGCAGGTTCGGCACCCGGCTCGGCAGCACCGTCGGTTCCTGCGAGCGACCGTCATAGTTCGGCGTGAAATCGACCGTCTCGTGGTCGATTTCACGCAGCAGCTCCATCGCCAGCGGCGTCAGGCGGCATTCGGTGTATCGCATAGCGGCCGCGCCGTCGTTGCCGCGCGAACCGAAGTTGCCCTGGCCGTCGACCAGCGGGTAACGCAGCGACCACGGCTGCGCCATCCGGACGAGAGTGTCGTAGATCGAGGCGTCACCGTGCGGGTGGTAGTTACCCATGGTCTCGGCGACCGGGCGCGCGGACTTCACATAGCCGCGGTCGGGCCGATACCCGTTGTCGTACATCGCATACAGCACGCGCCGGTGCACCGGCTTGAGACCGTCGCGCACCTCCGGCAGCGCGCGGCCGACGATCACGCTCATCGCGTAATCGATGTAGCTGTTTTGCATCTCCTGCTGGATGTCGACCGGATCGATCCGGTCGCCTGCCCCGCCCACCGGCGGCAATGTGGTGTCAGTCATGATGGCTCCTTATGGAGTTCGCGGCTCGGCCGACGAGGCAATCGCCATCGAAGCAGGCCGAGCCCGAGGTCGCTGCGTCAGGCTCGAACGGTCGCTTGAACGTCTGCTTGAACGTCTGCTTAAACGTCAAGGAAGCGAACGTCTTTGGCGTTGCGGGTGATGAAACTGCGCCGGGCTTCCACGTCTTCGCCCATCAGCACGCTGAACAATTCATCAGCCGCCGCCGCATCGTCCAACGTCACCAGCTTCAGCACGCGCACGCTCGGATCCATGGTGGTCTCCCACAGCTCCTTGGCATTCATTTCGCCGAGACCCTTGTAGCGCTGGACGCCGTCTTCCTTGTTGATCTTCTTGCCGGCCGCGAGCCCCGCCTCTAGCAAACCGTCGCGCTCCTTGTCGGAGTATGCGAACTCCGGATCCGACCGCTGCCACTTCAGCTTGTACAACGGTGGCTGCGCGAGAAACACGTGACCGTGCTCGACCAGTGGGCGCATGAAACGGAACAGCAGCGTAAGCAGCAGCGTCGAGATGTGCTGGCCGTCCACGTCAGCGTCGGCCATCAGCACGATCTTGTGATAGCGGAGCTTGGCGATATCGAACTCGTCGTGGATACCGGTGCCGAAGGCCGTGATGATCGACTGGACTTCATTGTTCTTCAGCACGCGGTCGATGCGCGCCTTCTCGACATTGATGATCTTGCCGCGCAGCGGCAGGATCGCCTGGTACATCGAGTCGCGGCCGGACTTGGCCGAACCACCGGCGGAGTCGCCCTCCACGATGTAGATCTCGGACTTGCTCGGATCCTTGGACCGGCAGTCGGCCAGCTTGCCCGGCAGGCCACCCAGATCAGTGGCGGACTTGCGGCGCACCAGTTCTCGCGCCTTACGGGCGGCCATCCGGGCCTGCGCCGACGACACCGCCTTCTGCATGATGGTCTTCGCATCGGCCGGATTGGCCTCGAACCAGTGCGTCAGGTGCTCGTTGCAGGCGCGCTGCACGAAACCCTTCACATCGGTATTGCCGAGCTTGGTCTTGGTCTGGCCCTCGAACTGCGGCTCGGAGACCTTCACGCTGACGATGGCGGCCAGGCCCTCACGGATGTCGTCACCGGTGAGGTTGCCGTCCTTCTCCTTGAGGAGCTTCTTGTCCTTCGCGTACTTGTTCACCACCGTGGTGAGCGCGGCGCGGAAGCCCTCCTCGTGGGTGCCGCCCTCGTGCGTGTTGATGGTGTTGGCGAAGGTGTGTACGGACTCGGAGTAACCCGAGTTCCACTGCATCGCGACCTCGAGCTCGTGCCCGGCGCCCTTACCGCTGAACGACACGATCGAATTGTGGATCGACGTCTTGGTGCGGTTGATGTGCTTGACGTAATCCTCGAGCCCACCCGGGTAGTGGTACGTGCGGGTCTTCACCTTCGGCGCGGCGGCCGGCGCGGCCTCGTCCACATGCTTGGGCGCCTCGGCGGTATCGCTCACCACCTCGTCGATCACATCGTTCTCGGCCACCCGCTCGTCGGTGAGAGTGATGGTGAGTCCCTTGTTCAGGAACGCCATCTCCTGCAGGCGGCGAGCCACCGTCTCGAAGTTGTAGGTGGTGGTCTCGAAGATGTTCGGATCGGCCCAGAAGCGGATGGTGGTACCGGTGTGCTTGGTCGGATCACCCTGTACCAGCTTGCCGGGCTTGGAGTCTTTGTACTCCTGCGTCCAGTGGTAACCGTCGACATCCACATCCGCCTGCAGGCGTGTGGACAACGCGTTCACCACCGAGATGCCGACGCCGTGCAGACCACCGGACACCGCGTACGAGTCGGAGTCGAACTTGCCACCCGCGTGCAACTGGGTCATGACCACCTCAATGGTGGGCACACCCTGCGCGTGCATGGCTACCGGGATACCGCGGCCGTCGTCGATCACTTCGATACCGCCGTCGGCCAGCAGGGTCACATCGACCCGCGTGGCGTAACCGGCCATCGCCTCGTCGACCGAGTTGTCGACGACCTCCCAGATGAGGTGGTGCAAGCCGCGCTCACCGGTGGAGCCGATGTACATGCCGGGCCGTTTGCGGACGGCTTCGAGTCCCTCGAGGACGGTGATGGAGCTGGCGCCGTAATTGCTTGACTTGGGCTTGTTCGAGCCGTCTGTGTTGGAGTCCATGGCAGCCACTGGTCGGTAGCTCTCCTTACTTGCTGATCCCCGGCACAGCGGTCGGATAGCACACGTGGAGCCCGGGTCTTGATCTCGAGAATTACGGGTCCACGCGCTGGCTGTGCCGAACGCGCCGAAGGTATCGCCGCTAGTTACGTCACCATCCTACTGGTAGGCCCAAGCCACAGTGCACCTACGACACCCCTGACGGCTCCGTGGATGCGAGAAATCGAATAGCGACGGGTCCGTTCCGCCTTCCGCGGGTTTCGATCCATCACGGAGGCTCCTCCGGCGGTGTTGCGGCTCATATATCCTGCCTCGCATTCCGCCGCTTCCCAGCGCTGGCACGTGCCTCGCGCCACGGTCGGCGACAGAGCGTCGGTCGCGCCATAGGAATAGCTGTCTCTGGCGAAATCCATTGGCGCGTCGGCGGTATCGGTGACTGTTTGCGGAGTCGTGGTTTCACGTGGAACGGCAGGGTATCGCCGCCGCCAAGCCGCCCACAGCCAGGTCACCCGCCCCAGTTCCCGGTCCTTCATAACCAACCGCGTCCCGACACACCTTCGGCACTCACGTTCTCACGCCGCGCTCGGGAACGGTCCTCGCTATCCGTAGGTGTCCCGAGGTCCGCGACCTTTGATATGACGTTCGCCCTTGCGCCAGCTCGGTGCCGCCGGACCCGCGATCCGCAACGAGGTGACCACGCCCTGACCGACGGCGGCATTGATCTTCGCCAGGATCTGCCCCTGCAACATGCGTAGCTGGGTGGCCCAGGCGGTCGATTCGGCAGCAATACTGAGGACGCCGTCTTTCAAGGTCATCGGGGTGGCATGTGACGCGATGTCCTCGCCGACGACACCGGACCACCGACCGAAGACCATTCCCTCGGCGACCTTGGTCGACCAGCCACGATTCTTCGCAATCGACCCGGTGAGCCGCGACAGCAGCTGCGGATCGCGGTCGTCCGGGCGCGCACCCGACCAGCCGGTACGCCGCCTGGTACCCGCACGCAGGCTACGACGCGGCGAGGCGCGGCCCTGCCCCACCGATTTACCGCTCGCCTTCGCGGCCGCGCGGGCCTCCTCGAGGGCTCGCCGCGCCAAATCAATGCCACGCAGCTCCGCTTCCGGACCGGGCTGCGACGCGGAAGCGCCAGGCTGTTGCGGCTGATCGCTCATCGATCCGCTCCGTTCGCATGCACTTACTTTGTCCCCAGCTTTGTTCAGTCTTTCCCCAGCTGCCCGATCGGGTCCCGCGCGGCACCTAACTCGTGACCGGACGACCCTAGCGAGGGACCCGGTCCCTACATTCCACGCCCAGTTCAGGCATTTTCGCTGTTCCGGGCCTTCCGTGTGTGTCGCTGAGTACCGGTCACTCCGATCCGCGAATCCGGAGACCGCCCCGAATTATCCACAGGTGTGGGAACTCCGGACGCGAAGCGCGTTATCAACCACTCGACGCACCGTCACTGTACGGGAGCCCACCGACAGTTATCGCGCACATCAGCCGGTCATACGCACTACCGCGAGCGTATGTATCCGCCACCGCGGCAGCACGCCGCTGCCTGCCTGAATTGCTGTCCCCTCGGTACTCTCCGGGCGTCGCGTATTCCGAGGACGTCGTCGAGCCTCGATCCTGGCGCCCAGACGTCGCGCCAGTAATCAGCCCGATGCGGGCCCATTACTGGAGTTGTTCACAACACCAGTGGTATCGGTGGCGGCCGCGATCGGCGATTCCGACTCACGTGTCGGTCCCGCGAGATCAACCAGCCGAGACGTCCGCCCATCCTTACCGCCGGTTGTCTCCACTCGCAGCGGCACCGCAGCCAGTTCGGCGGGCACATCCTCGGGGACCGCGGCTGTGATCAATACCTGCTCCGCCCCTGCCGCGACCTCGGCGAGTGCCGCACGCCTGCGACGGTCCAATTCGGCGAAAACATCGTCGAGCATCAGCACCGGCTCGGCTCCGGTGGCACGCAGCAGCTCGAACGCGGCCAGGCGCAAAGCCAGTGCGTACGACCATGATTCACCGTGACTGGCGAATCCCTTGGCCGGCGCGTCACCGAGCATCAGCTCCAGTTCGTCGCGATGCGGCCCGACCAAGCACACCCCTCGCTCCAATTCCTTCGGACGCGCGGCCGCCAATTCCCGAAGCATGATCGCCTCCAATGCCTCGACATCCTCGGGCAGCGGCTCCCGCGCGGGGTCCAGTAGTTCGGGCGGGAGGCTGGCACTGCGGTAACCGATCGCGGCCGGGCGTGATTCGGGAGCGATCGAGGCATATGACTGGGCAAGATGGGGGTGCAGCTCGTGTACCAGCCGCAAACGCGCGGCAAGCAGCACCGCCGCGTGGGTTGCCAGATGCCCGTCCCAGACATCGAGCGTGCTGAGTTCGCCGCCGGACCGGCCGCCGCGCGACCGTCCTTGCCGCCCGGCAGTTTTCAGCAACGCCGACCGTTGCCGGAGGGTCCGGTCGTAGTCGGCGCGAACGGCGGCCAGGCGCGGCAGCCGAGCTGTGCACAGTTCATCCATGAACCGACGCCGTTCACCGGGATCACCACGCACGAGTGCGAGATCTTCCGGCGCGAACAAAACCGTCTGCAGAATGCCCAGGATTTCCCGTGGCCTGCGCACCGGAGAGCGGTTGATCTGCGCCCGATTCGCCGCGCCCTGGTGCAATTCCAGGTCGATCCGTAGCTCCCGGCCCGCGTTCACCACGGTCGCACCGATTCTGGCCCGCTCGGTGCCGAGCCGGATCAGCGGTGCGTCAGTGGCGACCCGATGCGAACCGAGGGTGGCCAGATACCCGATCGCCTCCAATAGATTCGTCTTGCCATTGCCATTCGATCCCAAAAAAACCGTTCGGCCTGGGGATAATTCGACTTCCGCATGCTCCCAGGAACGGAAATCGCGCAACGACAGTGCCCGGATAAACATCCGTTTACCCCACCTCGGTCTTCATTGTCGCTGGTAGGAACGTCGAGACCGACCGAGACGGCGGAAGCGCCAAAAACCTTGGTGCCCAATCACATGCTGTGGATGAACTGTGGATAGAACGCGCGATAGTGGTATTCCGCGGCATCGAATAGCACTGTGCCCCTATGTGGTTCGAACCACCCAGCACGGTCGGCACCCGATCATGCACAGACGCTCAGCCCGGAAGCCGGACCGGCATCAACAGATAGGTGTACTCGCTGGCCAATGCGGCGAACGCGCCCGAATCGAGCACCTCGGGCTCCTCGTCACCGGCAGGCAGCAGCACGGCGGGACGACTCGGTGTGGTGAAGCCGAAGGTAACCCGCTCGGCGTGCAGTGCGGACAGCCCGTCGATGAGATAGCCAGGATTGAAAGCGATGGTGAGGGATTCACCACGGAAGTCGGATTCCAGCCATTCCTCCGCGCGTCCGGCATCGTCACCACCCGCCGATAGCAGCAGGCCCTCGTTGGAGAACTCCAGCCGCACCTGGGCACCGCGCTCGGCGACGAGTGCGACACGTTTGATGGCCTCGGTGAGCGTGGCCACCTGCAACGTGGCGATCGATGTGTGTTCTTTCGGAAGCAGCTGACGGAACTTGGGGAATTCGGCGTCCAGCAGCCTGGTAGTTGTCCGCCGACCGGCATTCACGATGCCGAGCAGACCATCGGAGCCCGAACCGCTACCGAGCGACAGCTGAACCGGTGCGTCCGAGGCACCGAGCGTCTTGGCGGCCTCTGACAGCGTCCGGGCCGGGATGAGCACCGCAGTCTCGATATCGGGTCGAGCGGGCTGCCATTCGATATGCCGGACGGCGAGCCGGAACCGGTCGGTGGCGGCGAGTACGACCTTGGAGCCCTCGATCTCGACTCGGATACCGGTGAGCATGGGGAGCGTGTCGTCACGGCCCGCTGCGACGGCGACCTGGCCGACCGCGCCCGCGAAAACATCCACACTCAGCTCCCCGGTCTGCTGCGGCACCTCGGGAAGCTGGGGATAGTCCTCGACCGGCATAGTCGGCAGGGAGAACTTCGCACTCCCGCACGCGATCAGCACACGCGTGCCATCGACAGAGACATCGACCGGCTTGTTGGACAGCGCCTTGGTGATATCCGCGAGCAGTCGGCCGGAGACGAGCACCTGGCCAGGACCGGCGACCTCTGCGGCGACCCGCATCTGCGCAGACACCTCGTAGTCGAAGCCGGAGACCGTGAGGCCGCCCTCGTCGGCGACCAGCAGCACACCGCCGAGCACCGGGACGGGAGGCCGGGACGGGAGGCTACGAGCCACCCACGCAACGGATTCGGCAAAGTCTTCTCGAGCGACCCGAAACTTCATGCCTGCAAGCTCCATCGCCCGATCTGTCCTCTCCCGGTTTCGTGATCTATCTCGGCTTGTCAGTCCTCGAAAGGGGTGCTGAACCAGCCGTCCTCGAAGTGTGGCACAGACGACCGACATCAAACCGTAGCTCATCAGGTCGCTGCGCGTATTCAGGCCATACCGGTAAGTGGCGCGAGATTCGCCTGCCGGTGCTCGGCTACGCACCTGACCGCCTGTCGCCGGGAGTTCGAGTGCCGGATCACCGAGCCCGCGCCGGGGGTGCGGATCGGATCGACCCGACGTTCTCCTTGCGGGTGTGGACGAAGCGTGTTCGGCGGTGGCGCTCACCGATCGACTTTCCACACACCTGTTTTCAAAGAGAGATCTCTAAGAAGAAGAACTGAAGTAGTAGTAGGCGCTGTGGAATCTGTGGAATCAGGCGAAATCCGCAGGTTGGAGGGCGTGGTGCCATGGGGATGACTGTGGGGTGACTCGAGGATGAACGGGAGGCGGCTGTGGAAGTTCCGAAGTTGTTCACGATCCATCCTCGAGTGCTCCTCGAGTTGTTCCACCAGATTCACCCAGTTGTTCACACGTGTGCACGAATCCGTGGACTACTCGAGGAATCCTCGAGGACTCAACAAGGAATCCTCGAGTAGTCAACACCCTCTCGACCGAGCCTCGTGCTGGTCAGCGCGTGTGTACGGAATCGGTTGTGGAGACTGTTGATTCCGCACCTGTTAGTCGCGGCGTCGGGCCCGGTCCTCGAGCCTGTGCACTAACCGGTGCATAACTGGGAGTTTCCTCGAGGACTCCACAGGGATTCCTCGAGGAATCCACAACCCACAAAAATGCACCACCCCAGTTCAGGGGTGGTGCAGGGTTGTTAGTGAATGTCAGCGCGAGCGCTGTTTAATCCGGGCTGTTAGTTCTTGCACCTGGTCGTAGACCCGGCGCCGCTCGGTCATCTCCTTGCGCACCTTTTTGTCCGCGTACATGACCGTTGTGTGGTCGCGCCCGAACGCCTGCCCGATCTTCGGGAGCGACAGGTCGGTGAGTTCGCGGCATAGGTACATCGCGATCTGCCTGGCCTGGGCAAGCGGTCGCGCCTTGCCCGGCCCGGTCAGCTCCTCGAGCGTGGTGTTGAAGTACTCGGCGGTAACGGCCATGATCGTCGCCGCGTTGATCTCGAGGGTTGCGGTGTCGGGCATCAGATCGCGCAGCACTACCTCTGCCAATGGCAGGTTCAGTGGTTGACCGTTCAGCGAGGCGAACGCGGTCACCCGGATCAGCGCGCCTTCGAGCTCGCGGATATTGCGCTCGACCCGGCCCGCGATCAACTCCAGCACGTCGTGCGGCACGTCGAGGCGATCCATCCGTGCCTTCTTGCGCAGGATCGCGATGCGTGTCTCCAGCTCGGGGGGCTGCACATCGGTGATCAGGCCCCATTCGAACCTGGTCCGCAGGCGTTCCTCCAGCGTGGCCAGCTGTTTGGGTGGGCGGTCGGAGGAGACGACGATCTGCTTGTTGGCGTTGTGCAGGGTATTGAAGGTGTGGAAGAACTCCTCCTGGATGCCTTCCTTGCCCTCGATGAACTGGATGTCGTCGACCAGCAGGATGTCGGTCTCACGGTAGCGGCGCTTGAAGGCCACCTTCCGGTCGTCACGCAGGCTGTTGATGAAGTCATTGGTGAACTCTTCGGTGGAGACGTACTTCACCCGCATACCGGGGAACAGCCGCTGGGCGTAATGGCCGGCCGCGTGCAGAAGATGCGTTTTGCCCAAACCCGAAGCGCCCCAGACGAATAGCGGGTTATACGCGCGCGCAGGCGCCTCCGCGATCGCGACGGCCGCGGCGTGTGCGAACCGATTGGACGCGCCGATCACGAACGTCTCGAAGGTGTACTTCGCGTTGAGGCTCGCCGAACCATTGGACGGTGGCGGGGTCTCCTGGGACTTGGTGAAATAGGTAGGCCAGGAGTTGCGAGCATTGACGACGGGCTCGTCGTCGCCGCGTTCGGGTCGCGAGTTGTCGGGCATTTGCTCGCGTGGCATCTGTTGACGTGGCATGGGCTCGCGGCCCGACTCGTGTGTAGCGGCCATCCCGTCGTCCTCGCTCGGGCCGGGCTCGCGAATCGGTGCGCGCGATGGGGCACGCATGGGCGCGGGGCCCGGTTCGGGGGTGAACAACGATTCCTGCCCGGGCGGCACGGAATCACGGCGCGGCGGCATACCGGATTCGCGCCGGACCGGCGCGGCCACGTCGGACGCCGGGGTAACGGGCGCTTCGGGACGGATCCCTTGGCGCGGATAGTCGCCACGGGCCGGGTAGTCGATGGTCGGGAAGTCGCCTGTCGGCGCGTATTCGGACGTGGGTACGTACTCCTGCGTCGGCACGTATTCGGGTTCGTAGTCGCCGGTGGCGGGGTAATTCGCGGCGGGGGCGTACTCGTTTTGCGCCGGGGCGTACTCGTTGCTTCCTGACCCGTAGTCATTTGTGGACCCGTAGTCGTTGGCGGGGGTGTAGTCGCTGGGCCCGGTCTGATAGTCGTTCTGTTGCCCGTAGCGGGGAGCCTGGTAATCGGCGCGGCCCGGGTAGTCCGACGACTGATACCCGGCCGGTCCGCGTCCGTTATCCCGGCTGCGTTCCGGCCTGCTTGTCATCCTCGCGTGCCGTGCCGAGTTTCCCGGGCGTTCGGTCGGCTGGTTGGTCGGTGCGGCGATTCGAACGCCGAGTCCCTCGACCTGGGGGCCGAGGCGGCGTGCCAACGAGCGCAGGATGGGCTCGCGTAGATCGCGTTCGATGGCTTCCTGGGCCAGCGACGAGGGCACCGAGAGCAGGGCGAATCCCTGGGCCACGGTCAGCGGCTTGACCAGTTTCAGCCAGGCCTGCTGCGCCCTTGTGACCGGCGGGATAGCACCATCGGGCGAGCCGGTGGTGAGCTCGGCGACCACCTCGGGCCACACCGTGGCCAACACGTTCTGCTCGTCGTCCATGCAGTTTCCTCCCCGGGAGTAGGCGATAGGAGCAGACGGCCGGGTACGCGGGCGGCTACCGGCAAGGTAGATTTCGATAGTCCTGCGTACAACCGTTACCGGTCGGACGCTGCCCGGATCCCCATCCCGAGCGGCATCGTGGCACCGTCGGCCCTACGAATATGCCACTCCAAGAGTCTTTCCACACAATTATCCACAGATGTGGAGAACTCTGGGGAAATGTGAAACGTGCCCGCATACGTCCGCGGCAAGGGCGGGACCTGCAGTTATATGGCAATCTTCCGGCTACACCGACTAGGTGCGGTGGCGGTCCGCGGCTGGGTTGTGGACGAATTCACCATCTCGCATGTTTGCGTGACGCGGTAGTGCACAGGGTGCCCGACGTGGGCTCTGGTCCGGTGCGGGTGGGCCGAGTTTGACCCACTCCTGGCCGATCAGTACCCTCGTACAGTCACCCCTTGGTGCGGTGGCGGTCCTGTGCTGACCGTGTTCGGTCGAGCCAGACCTGTGCGCCAGGACCGACGCGCGCCGATGATGACCAGACTGCGATTCATCGCAATACGAATTACCCAAGCTTCGGGTGTCGACTGACGCCCACCTACTCGAGGAGTGTTGACCGTGGCCAAGGGCAAGCGGACGTTCCAGCCGAACAACCGTCGTCGGGCGCGTGTCCACGGCTTCCGTCTCCGGATGCGGACCCGCGCCGGTCGCGCCATCGTGTCCGCGCGTCGCGGCAAGGGTCGCAAAACCCTCACCGCTTGATCCTCACTCTCGGACGCTCGGGTGCTGCCTGAGCCGTATCGGTTGCATCATCGTGCCGACTTCTCCCGGACGGTGCGCCGCGGCCAGCGAATCGGGAGGCGAGATCTGGTCGTACACGCGCTCGTGCGCGGGTATGACGGAGTAGTGGGCGCGAGTGGACAACTCATCGATCCGGCAACAGCCGGATCGATGGTTCGCGTTGGCGGACCGCGCTTTGGATTGATTGTCAGCAAGGCGGTGGGTTCCGCGGTGGTTCGACACCGCGTGGCCCGCCGCCTGCGTCATATGTGTGCCCGGGTGACCCAAGACCTCCCCGCAGAAACCGACATCGTGATCCGGGCACTGCCCGGTGCCGCGGACGCCGACTCGGAGGAACTGCTTCGCCAGTTGCGCGGTGCACTGCGCAAGCTCGGCAGCGCTGGTGTACCGGTCGTCGCGCATGGCGCGAAATCGGGTGGCTCGTCGTGAGTTTCGCCGCGACGGTTACTCGACTGCCATCCAACACGCTGATCTTCGTGATCGAGCTGTATCGGACCTACGTCTCCCCCACTCGCATGCCGGTGTGCCGTTTCACCCCGACCTGTAGTGAGTACGCCGTCACCGCGCTTCGCACTCGTGGACTGTTCGTCGGCCTCGTATTGACGGTCGTGCGATTGGCCAAATGTGCGCCCTGGCACCCTGGTGGGTGGGACCCCGTTCCCGAGCGCGCCCAGCGCCGTCGGAACGAGGCAGCCGTCGCCACTGAGACGCCGGCGTCAGACGCTTGTAAAGGATCACCGCGCGCGGTGATCGGCGACACGAACGACGGGAGTGCATAGAGCCGTGCTCGACTTCATTTATTACCCGGTGTCCTGGATCCTATGGTTCTGGCATCGAGTCTTCGGGTTCGCATTCGGCGCGGACAACGGACTCACCTGGGCACTAGCTGTGGTGTTCCTGGTGTTCACGTTGCGCCTGGTGCTCTACAAGCCATTCGTGAAGCAAGTTCGCACGACTCGGCAAATGCAGGAACTGCAGCCGCAGATCAAGGAACTGCAAAAGAAGTACAAGAACGATCGCCAGAAGATGGCGACCGAGATGCAGAAGCTGCAAAAGGACCACGGCTTCAATCCGGTGATGGGCTGCCTGCCGGTCCTTGCCCAGGTGCCGGTGTTTCTTGGTTTGTTCCATGTGCTGCGCTCGTTCAACCGGACCGGTACTGGCATCGGTCAGCTGGGTATGTCGACCTACGACAACGCGCACACTGCGAACTACGTCTTCAGCGCCGTCGACGTTCAGTCATTCCTGAGTGCCCGAATCTTCGGTGCCCCCATTTCGGCCTACATCACGAGCCCGCCCAGTCAGCTGGAGGCATTCGCGGACTACGGCGGGATTCCTTCCAAGCTGAGTATCGCTCTCGTGTCGATTCCGCTGATGGTCATCGCCGGCCTGGCAACGCACTTCAACGCTCGCGCTTCCGTGGCTCGCCAGACTCCCGAGGCGGCTGCCAACCCGCAGGCCGCGATGATGAACAAGCTTGCGCTGTGGGTCTTCCCACTCGGCGTGCTGGTTGGTGGTCCCTTCCTCCCGATCGCCATCTTGCTCTACTGGGTGTCCAACAACATCTGGACCTACGGGCAGCAGCATCTTGTCTTCGGCCGGATGGCCAAGGAAGAAGAAGAGAAGAAGCAGGCGAAGCTGGAGCAGCGCGCGCAGAACGCGCCGAAGCCAGGCGCCAAGCCGGTGAATACGAAGAAGAAACAGCCGCCGGTCGATGCCGGACCTGTTGATGCCGAGGCGGTCGACGCCGACGCGAGCGATAGCGGGTCGACAGGCGCCGCGCCGTCGGTGAACGGCACCGCGAAGTCTGCGGGCAAGACATCGGGTCAGCGCCGTTCGGGCGGTCAGAAGCGACCGGGCAATCGAGGTCGAGCGAATCAGAAGCGACGCCGCTGACCGCGACGCCGCTGACGGCATTGAGCAACCCCGATCGCGAACCCTGCTCGGCGGCCTACGCCGGGCCCGCGCGATAAGCAGATGAAGGAAAATCAAATGACTGTTGAGACCGACGGAGGGGACGCCACAGTGGCGACGACGATGGTGGATGCGACGGTTGCCGAACCGGAGACCGGCGATGCTGTAAGCGATGCCGAGGAAGCTCTCATCGAAGAGGGGGAGATCGCGGGCGACTACTTGGAGCAATTGCTCGATGTGCTCGACTTCGATGGCGACATCGACCTCGATGTGGAGGGCGATCGCGCCATCGTGAGTATCGACGGCGGTCGGGATCTATCGAAGTTGGTCGGTCGTGGCGGCGAGGTGCTCGACGCGTTGCAGGAGTTGACGCGGCTGGCCGTGCAGCAGACCACAGGTGTGCGCAGCCGACTGATGCTCGATGTCGCGGGCTGGCGGGCCAAGCGTCGTGCGGAGTTGAGCGAGCTGGGTACCGCCGCGGCGCAGCGGGTGCTCGAGTCGGGCGCGCCGGAGCCGCTTGCGTCGATGACGCCGTTCGAGCGGAAGATCGTGCACGACGCGGTTGCCGCCGTCGATGGAGTGAGCAGCGAGAGCGAAGGCGTGGAGCCGAACCGGCATGTGGTCGTAGTGCCTTCGTGAACGACCGTCCGGGACGCCATGATTGGCGACCGGATGAACAGTGGTTGGATAGGGCCTCTGGTCTTCGGACCGGGGGCCTTATTTGTGTCCGGTGACCCACGAGCCGCCCGACTGATCCCCCGCTAGTGATCGAGTCGAGCTCGGAAGGATGTTTCACGTGGAACGAGATCTTGGTGGAACCACCGCGCTGCCGGCTGAGCCGGAGCCGCCCGCGTCCGCCGCCGTGGTGTTCGGCGACCGTCTCGATCTTGCGCGCCGCTATTGCGCCGCGCTCGCGACTGCGGGGGTTGAACGAGGTCTGATCGGACCTCGGGAGGTGCCTCGGCTGTGGGACCGGCACATTCTCAATTGTGCTGTGCTCGGTGAATTAATTGCCGAGGGTTCCTCGGTGGTAGACGTCGGCAGCGGTGCCGGGCTCCCCGGGATCCCGTTGGCCATCGCGCGTCCCGATCTTCGGATCACCTTGGTCGAACCACTACTGCGTCGGACCATTTTCCTGAGCGAGTTCATCGAGTCGGCCGGACTGGACGTGACGGTTGTGCGTGGCCGAGCCGAGCAGTCGGGCGTATTGAAGGAAGCGGGCGGCGCCGATGTGGTGACCTCTCGTGCGGTAGCTCCGCTGGCGAAGCTGGCGCAGTGGTCGCTTCCCCTCCTGCGCGATCACGGTCGGATGCTCGCCCTCAAGGGAATCAGTGCGGCCGAGGAGCTCGAGCGTGACGGCGAAGCCTTGGCTCGCGCTGGAGCGGGCAAGGCAGCTGTGCTCGAATGCGGAGCGGGGATTGTCTCACCACCCACCCTCGTGATCAGCGCCGAGCGTCTGCCGCGTTCCGAACGTTCACCGAGACGCGCGGCCAAGCAGGCCCGTAAGGCGAAGTAGCGGTATCGAACTCTCGGCCGATGTTTCACATGAAACCTCGGCAGGTTTTGTCGGGCCCAGGGGCGGGAATCGTCACAGTTATGCCGTGATCATTTCGCGGTCCCGGTGGCAGATACTCGGGAACCGCAAAGCGCGATGAGCCGAGACTACGACGAGCCGAGACTACGACGAGCCGAGACCGCGACAAGCCGAGACCGCGACAAGCCGAGAATGTGACAAGCCGGGAATGTGATGGCCGACAGGCTGACGGACACGGCGGTCCCACCCTCGACAGTTGTGTTGCTGCGCCGGCGATGCCCCAACCGGATTCGGCGGATCTCTGGATCCCCCGCTGTGCTGTGATCGCTGCCGCGGGACGCTTGGCGTCCGGCGCTGTCCGCGGGAAACAATCAATTGATGCGACGAGTACGCGCCAGGAGCGCAGGACGGTGCAGCGCTCACGCCGGGCGTCTACTTGCCACGTAGATCCGGTTCATCGCATCCTCGATCATCGTGAGCGGTTCGACGTATCGGAACGGATCGCGTGTTAGTCGCGACGGGTCGAACCAGCCACACATATTGATAGATAGGCGAGCGAGTGGCCGTAGGCCTCCCCCGCTGTACCGCTGTACCGCTGTACCGCTGTACCGCTGTACCGCTGTACCGCTGTACCGCTGTACCGCTGTACCGCTGTACCGCTGTACCGCTGTACCGCTGTACCGCTGTACCGCTGTACCGCTGAACCGCTGAACCGCTGAACCGCTGAACCGCTGAACCGCTGAACCGCTGAACCGCGTGGTCGATCGAGTGTCTCGCTTCTGGGTGAGGTTGGGGGTCACGTTTCATGTGAAACATCGCGTCGGGTGCCCGAAACTTCGCGCGCGACAGCGAGAATCGCCGCAGATTCGCGTGTCCTGTGCGCGTCGTCGCGATTCAGCTTTCTTATCCCGCTGAGTGCTGGCAAGCTAGTCACCGTCGGGCGTGAGCGTTGGTGCCACGGATGGATGTGGTTGTCACAGCGGCGGGAGCTCCGCTCGGTCGATCGGGCGCCACGGCCCCGATTGAGCATCATGTTCGATCCGACACAGCTGTTGATGACACGGCGCCGACGTTCGTCGGTGGCACGTGATCTGAAGTTCTCGGGTTAGGAGCTGTCTATGTCGAGCGGTCCGGCGAATGTTTCACGGGAAACGACGTCGCGTGTGCCGGGGATGCTGGACTCCAGCAGCCTCGACGCGGAGGCATTCGGAAGCACACCGTTCGGGCACATCTCCGCCAGTGAGACCCCGATCGCGGCCGAAGCCCAACGCGCCAGCCAAATATTGCATCCAGGAAAGGTGACAGTGCCGAAACCGCACGAGCAACGCATCATCACCATCGCCAATCAGAAGGGTGGCGTCGGTAAGACGACGACGACGGTCAACCTCGCGGCCGCCCTGGCGCATCAGGGGATGACGGTTCTCGTGATTGATCTGGACCCGCAGGGCAACGCGAGTACTGCACTCGGCGTGGAGCATCACTCCGGTATCCCGTCGAGCTACGAACTGCTCATCGGCGAGATCTCGGTCAAGGATGCGATTCAGCGGAGCCCGCACAATGAGCGCCTGTTGTGCATTCCGGCGACGATCGATCTGGCGGGTGCGGAGATCGAATTGGTGTCGATGGTGGCGAGGGAAGGCCGGCTCAAGACTGCCATTCAGGAGGCCAACATCGCCGGGTATGACATCGACTACGTGATGATCGACTGCCCGCCGTCGCTGGGGCTGCTGACCGTCAATGCGCTTGTCGCAGCCAAGGAGGTGCTGATTCCGATCCAGTGTGAGTACTACGCGCTGGAGGGCGTGGGGCAGTTGCTCCGCAATATCGGACTCGTGCAGTCCCACCTGAATCCCGAATTGCATGTTTCGACCGTCGTGCTAACGATGTATGACGGCCGGACCAAGCTGGCCGACCAGGTTGCCGAGGAGGTTCGTGGGCACTTCGGTGATGTGGTGCTGCGTTCGGTAATCCCCCGAAGTGTGAAGGTCTCCGAAGCTCCGGGCTACGGAATGACGGTGCTCGATTATGATCCAGGCTCCCGGGGTGCGATGAGTTATCTCGATGCGGGTCGTGAGATGGCGGCACGTTCGGTACTGCGGAGTGGTGCTGCGGAACGCTCGTAATGAGCTCGGCTCGGTGTGTATGGACTTTGGTGTGGTGGCGAACAAGGAAGGGATCGGTAGACCGATGACTCAGGCTAAGAAAGGTGGGCTGGGACGCGGACTTGCCGCGTTGATCCCGACGGGGCCGGAGGCCGCACCGGGTCTCGGCAGTGCTGCGGCGAATGTGGTGATCGGTCTCGATCCGATCGGCCCACAGCCGGCCTCGGCGTTCCTGCATCGCGTCCCTGATCCAAGTTCGGCTACCGAAGAGGACGAGGAACTCACCTCGACGGGCGGCGCGGTCTATCGCGAAATCTCACCGGATCAGATTGAGCCGAACCCGAAGCAGCCGCGTCAGGTATTCGAGGAAGAGGCGCTGGCCGAACTGGTCCACTCCATTCGTGAATTCGGGCTGATGCAACCGATCGTGGTGCGCCGGGTCGAGCCCGGCGTCGACCGGTATCAGATCGTCATGGGTGAGCGGCGCTGGCGGGCGTGTCAGGAGGCCGGCCTGGCGACCATTCCGGCGATCGTCCGTGAGACCGCGGACGAGACGATGTTGCGCGACGCCCTGCTGGAGAATATCCATCGGGTGCAGCTGAATCCGCTCGAAGAGGCGGCAGCGTATCAGCAGCTGCTCGAGGAATTCGATGTCACCCACGAGGAACTCGCTTCGCGGATCGGACGGTCACGGCCGGTGGTGACGAATATGATCCGCCTGCTGAAGCTGCCGATTCCGGTGCAGCGGCGGGTAGCAGCCAGTGTCCTGTCGGCGGGCCATGCTCGCGCGTTGCTCGGACTGGAGGCCGGTGCGGATGCGCAGGAGGTACTCGCCGCGCGCATTGTCGCTGAGGGGCTGTCGGTCCGTGCGACTGAGGAAGCCGTCACCCTCGCCAACCGGAATCCGGACGAGGCCACTCCCCCGACACCTCGGCGCAAGCCGATTCATATGCCGGGTCTACACGATGTCGCCGAGCGGCTGTCGGAATCTTTCGATACTCGGGTCACCGTGAGTCTCGGCAAGCGCAAAGGCAAGATCGTTGTCGAGTTCGGCTCGGTCGAAGATCTCGAGCGCATTGTCGGCATGATGGAGCAACAGCAGCTCGGCAAGTGACAAATGTGGCGAAAATGGGTCCGTATTTTCGATAGGTACGGGCCTGGCGCCGAAACGTCACAGTGACGGCGACCAGAAAAGAGCCTTCGGCGAACCGGCGTAAGGCGCTTGACCAACAGCACAGCGACGTGGAATGAGGCAGGATCTCGTTGAACGCTTATTCTTGCTGGCGAGCAAGTATGGACGCGGCGTGAGCGTGGATGAATCGGATAGCTGGAGGCTGAGTAGAGCGGTGTCGACCAGCGTCACGGCGCTCACCCTCGGTGGGCTCGACAAACTCCCCACGCACGCACGGCGCTGTGTGTTCTGGGAGATCGACCCGGCCGTGGCCGAGAACACCCGGGAATTCAGCGATCCGGTCTTCGAGAAGGAGGCATGGCTCTCGACGGTCATGCTCGAGTGGGGTTCGTGTGGGCAGGTCGCGAACGTCAATGGGAATGTGGCGGGATGCGCGCTCTACTCGCCACCCAGCGAGGTTCCACGCGCTGCCCTCTTCCCTACCTCGCCGGTAAGCTCGGATGCGGTCCTGCTGACCACGCTGAGCGCCGAATTTCCCTATCGGGACGCGGATGTTGCCCACCGGCTTATATCAGCTGTCGTGGCCGATCTGGTGCGTCGTGGTGTGCGTGCGCTGGAAGCCTTCGGTATTCGTACCGATCCACCAACGAAAGCATTGTCCGATCGAGCACTGGGATCGATGACCCTGATGGAGCGCATCGGTTCGCCCGTTCGGGACACCGCATCGGCTTCGTCCGCCACCAAGTGCTCGCCGGAAACCTGCATGATCGACGCGGATTTCTTGGAGGATGTCGGCTTCGAGGTGGTTGCGCCGCATCACCGATTCCCGCGACTACGGCTGGAGTTGAACTCCGATCACGGCTGGAAGGAAGATGTGGAGCACGCCCTCGATCAGTTGCTGGCGGCAGCGTCGCTGACCGTCCCCTTCCGGGTCGGAGCCCCCTGATCTGTGATGGACGCAAAGGTGCCCCTGCTGACCGAAGTCGGCAGGGGCACACTCAGATATCTTTTGGCAGTGGTCGCCGTATTTGATTGAGCCCGAGGATGTTCGGGCTTCGGTTTACAGCCGGTCGGCCGCAGCCAGTTCCTCGGCGAGCAGTTCCGCGAAAGTGTATGTGCCAGTGGGCTGGTCGTCCTGGCCCAGCAGGTACAGCCGTTTCACCGAAATAAGGATGGCTTCGGCGATCACGTCACGCATTCTCGGATTGGTGAGCACCGTGGCGTCGTATTCGTTGGTGAGATAACCGATGTCGACCTGCACGGTCGGCATTTTGGTCAGCCGCAGCAGATCCCACGTTCGGGAGTGAGTCCGGCAGTCCTGCAACGATGTTCGCGCGACGACCTCGCGCTGGATGAACCCGGCCAGCACCTGGCCGATCATCGATACCGAGCCGTGTGAGTTACCGAAGTGGAAGCCGGCGACGCCGTTCGCCGAAGGGCTCGGGTTGGTCGCGCAGCGCAGCGAGATCATCAGATCGGCGTCGAACGCATTGGAGGTTTCGGCCCGTTCGGCGTCGCTCGGGTTGGCCCCCCACGGTCGCGAAAGGAAGGTCTCCATACCGGTGGCGGCCATTCGGCCCTCCAGCCGACTCGCCAGATCCCAGAGGATCTCCGATTCGTAGACGTCGCCGTATTCGGTGGGGACTGCATATCCTTTATCCGGTCCGCCGAGGCCAGGATCGATGACGATCCGCTTGCCGGTGAGTTGTGGGCCTGCCCGGTGCACCACTTCCTCCTCGGCGATGCGGTGCGGATTGCCGCCGGTGACGCGCGCGCCGAGCAGTTCGAGCGATCGCAGCGTGTCGGGGCCGCAGATGCCGTCGGCTGACAGCCCGATTTCCCGCTGGAACCCCGTCAGGCCCTCATGGGTGTGCGGACCGAAGTATCCGTCGACACGATGTACATAGAAACCGAGGTCCTGCAGCCTGCGCTGCAGAGTCGCGACATCGTCGCCATAGAGCGGCGCGGACAGCTGATAGATCAGCGTGCGGGCACCGAGCCGATAGGATGCTTCCTTCAGCGCTCGATAGGTGGCCGGGCCGACGACCCCGTCGACCAACAGCCCGCGGTGCTGCTGGAATGCGCGCACTGCCGAATCGAGCTGATGATCGAAGGCGGCCGCGGTGTCTTTCCAATACTCGCGTGCATCGGCGTGATCGGTGCCGACAGCGTGAGCGTGCAGAAACCCAAGACTTGCCAGGGTGCTCCGAACCTCGGCGACGGCTGGACCGGCATCGCCGTGACGAAGTCGGTGCATGCGTGAGAGCCCTTCCCTTCCGTCAACCCGGGTACCAACTCATGCGACGGAAACACCCTCGCACGACCGGAGATCGGTCGATTGTCTCAGACCCGGACGGGAATTCAGCAATTCCCGGCGCCAGGCATCCTACGGCGCGTCGTTGGAACGCGGCGTCCTTTGGCCCGTTCGGGCCGGTGCGGTCAGATGACGCCGTCGAGTTCACGCAGGAGGGCGGCCTTGCCCTTTGCGCCGACGATCTGCTTAACCGGCTTGCCGCCCGAAAACAGCATCATAGTCGGCAGCGAGAGGACCTGATAATCGCGTGCTGTGCTCGGGTTGGCGTCCACGTCCAGCTTAGCGACGGTCAGTTTGTCCGCATGGGTGCCGGCGATCTCTTCGAGCACTGGGGCGACCATTTTGCACGGACCGCACCAGTCGGCCCAGAAGTCCACGAGCACGGGCTTTTCGCTGAGCAGCACGTCATCGGCGAAGGACGCGTCGGTAACGGTGACAGTGTTAGCACTCTTGGACATGGTTCTCTCCTAGTTTTGATCGGCGGGGTTCGCGGGCCCTTCGTGGTCGCGCGAGCTTCCGCCTCCGGGCGTGACGCTGCACGCCGCGGTATAACCGACGAAATCAGTTGGCGGGCACGGCAACCGGGTTGCTGGCGTGGTCCAGCGTGTTGGCGGCGATATCGCCCTGCTCGGACAGCCAGCGCTCGGCGTCGATGGCCGCGCGGCAGCCGGTGCCCGCGGCGGTGATCGCCTGCCGGTAGGTGTGGTCGACGAGATCGCCCGCGGCGAAAACTCCGGCGACCTCGGTGGCGGTCGAGGGGTGCAGGACCTGCACGTAGCCCTCGTCATCGAGATTCACCTGGCCGCGCACGAGTTCGCTGCGGGGGTCGTGGCCGATCGCGACGAACAGGCCGGTCGCGGCGAGCTCCGAGGTTTCGCCGGTGCGAGTGTCGCGCAGTGTCAGGCTCGTCACACTGGTTTCGCCGTTGACGGCGGCGATTTCCGCGTTGAGCGCGAACTTGATCTTCTCGTTCGCCTTCGCACGCTCGAGCATGATGCGCGAGGCACGGAACTCCTCACGGCGGTGCACGATGGTCACGCTGGCGGCGAACTTGGTCAGGAAGGTGGCCTCCTCCATCGCGGAGTCGCCGCCGCCGACCACGACGATGTCCTGGCCCTTGAAGAAGAAGCCATCGCAGGTCGCGCAGGCGCTGACGCCGCGCCCGAGCAGCTGCTGCTCACCGGGAACGTTGAGATAGCGTGCCGCCGAGCCCATGGCGAGAATCACCGCGTACGCCTGGTAGGTCTCGCCACCGACCGTGACGGTCTTGACCGGGCCATTCAGATCGATCGCGTCGACGTCCTCGGTGCGGATATCGGCACCGAACCGCTTGGCCTGTTCGCGCATTTCCTCCATGAGGTCTGGGCCCATGATGCCGTCGCGGAAGCCGGGGAAGTTCTCCACCTCGGTGGTCGTCATCAACGCGCCACCGAATTGGGTGCCCTCGAACAGTAGTGGCTGGAGCTCGGCGCGGGCCGCGTAGACGGCGGCGGTGTAGCCGGCGGGGCCGGAGCCGACGATGATCAAGTCGCGAACTGGCGTGCTCATTTGGGCCCTTCAGAGCGGAGAAATCTGGACGTGTCGGTCAACAACAGCCTAAACGTTGTTGTTCCCGGGGGGAGGTCTCGGCCACCTCCCCGACGGTCAGCCGATGTCGGTCATGGCCAGCTGCTGCGGATCGTCGGTGGTGCAACCGATTCCGACGACCAGGGCGGTGATCTTGTGTGGTCGGGGGCCGGTGAGCAGGATCAGGACCGCTTCGGTGCCCTTGAAGGAGGTGTTGGTCGAGCCGAGAACTGTGCGGTCGAGACCATTGGCGTGTACGCATCGGTTCAGCGAGGTCGGGCTGCCCAGCGAGCCGGTGACGTCGTTGCGGCCGAGGGCGGTGAGGGCCGCGGTGGCATTGAGGTTGTCACCGAGCTCGACGTTGCCGTGCGTCGGCTGGGCGGTGGGGGCGACCTGACGGTCGCGCAGGGATTCCACCGCGACCGCGGCACAGGCGATGACCGCGACCGCCGCCGCTGCTGCTGCGAGCCAGCGCAAGAGCCTGCGTTGGCGCCGGTCCGCGAGCTCGATCGGCACGGCAAGAGGTGGTTCTTCGCGTTCGATCGCGGGCTGTTCGAGTGTCGAAACCGTTGGGGTGACGGAAGTTTCGGGCGCCGCTGTGGTGAACGGCAGATGATGGACGGTGGCGACCTGTTCAGTGGGCTCCTCGGCCGCGTCGAGTCCGTCGACGAATTGCTCGAGCCGGGCGGAAACCTCGCCGGGCATCGAGTGAATGATGTGGTCCTCGCGGCCCAAGGTGCGCAGTCGTGCGCTGACCTCGTCGAGGGAGTGCAGAAACCGCAATGCGTCGGCGTCGCGCTGAACCTCGGGCCACAGCTGTGCGCCGAGGTCGGGTGCGATGTTGTCGGCATGCAGGTCGGCGAGCAGTTCGGGTGAGAACGGAGGCTGCGGAACGGATCGGGTCGCCATCGCACCTCCGGTTCATCGTGTCCGACGTCATGTGGACGTCATACGGAACATTCTTGTAAACCATTTGTCGTGAGTCCCGCCGCCGAGCGGAGGGATACCGGTAGATCTTCTAGTGGTTCGTCACTATTAATGACGCACCTCGTCTACTTCCGGTTCCCCGGATCGCGCAGAAATTCCAAACGTTCTTGTAGACGCTGCCGGGCGCGTGCACATCGGCTCTTGATCGTGCCCGCCGGAACGCCGAGCATCGCGGACGCTTCCGCCACGCTATACCCCTCCAGATCTACCGCGACCAGTGCCGTCCGCTGGTCCGGCGGTAGCGAGAAAAGGGCGCGGTCGATGACAAGCGACATCTCCAGTTCCGCCATCGCGTCCCGCTCGTCGCGTGGTTCGGGCATCGTTTCGGGCGACAGCGAGATCGCGCGTCGGGTCTTGTTGCGCCGGATCCGGTCCAGGCAGGCGTTCACCACGATCGCGTGCAACCAACTGCGCACCTCGGCCTCGGCACGGAACGAGGCAGCTGTACGGTGTGCGGACAGCAGCGCGTCCTGTAGCGAATCCGCCGCATCCTCGCGGGTGTAGGACGTTCGAAGGGCGGTTTGCCAGAGATGATCGTTATGCCTGCGCAACAATTCGCCGAAAGCGTGCCGCTGGCCGGCCACATGAGCCCGGAGTAGCTCGGTGTCGGTCAGCTCGTCGGGCATGAACGAGCGATCGCGCAACGGCCGCGATGTCCCTCCACGGGAATCCTCGTTCAGTTCGGACAAAAGCCAACCCCTTGGACAGCGCACACGGCGGCGAACGGGCATGACTGACCGTCACCGAAGATTTCGCAGCATCCAGGATCGAAACACCAGAACCCGGGAAGCTCCCCTGCTGAGAGCGCGGATTAGATCATATCGCCAGTAACGATTCGGCAGCAACAACAGTGTGCTCACACCGAATTGTGATTACGCGGCAGCTGATTTCGCGAACACATGGCTAACTGAGCCGGGCGGCGTTTCCTGCGGCGGCACGGTGCGACCACGTGCGGCGGCGGACGCGTTGGTTAAGGCGCGGCGTCGAGTTGAAGATCGGCGATTGCCGTTTGGAACTGACCGCCGGAATTCCCCAATCCGGTGATCCAGACGAGCACATAGCGAGCGGACTGATCGGTGCGAACCGGAATGTCGGTGACCCCGTCACTTAGTCGCGCGGAACCGATCAGCTGGGTCTGGTCGAGCGTCGGCGATGCGGTCGGTGAGGTCCGGATTTCCACCGTGGTACCCGCGCTCGGCGAGTTGATCGATACGTTCGTCAACTTCGCCGGGCTCGGTAGTGTCGCCAGCAGCCCGACCCCCTTCTTGAGGGCCGGGAACTGCTGGAAGTACTGGTCGGTGTGCCACCGGGTGCCCGGATCGTGGTCGAGCACCGCCCCGACCTTGCCGACGCCGTCGGGCGTGCCCTCCGGCGAGAACACCGACACCTGGGCGACCGTGAGCGGTACGCCGCCCGCGGGCGTGTTGGGGGTTGCCGCTGGACCGGATGCCGCTGGGGGCGCGCTATTGGTAGTAAGGCCGATATTGCGTTGCTCATTGAGTGGCGCGTCGGACGCGCCCGGCGCGAAGACGCTGACCATCCACCAGATCACGATGCCGACCACAAGGGCGGCCAGAATGCCTAGCCCGACCATGATCCACATCATCCGCTGCGAGCGTTCTCGTTCCGCCGCAAGCAACTCCGGATCTGCCAGCGACTCGTCGACGTGTGCCGACTGGCGCTGACCGAGGCGCAACACGGGAATGAAATCGGTCTTCTGATCAACCACCGACGCCTGTTCGAGCACGTGCTGAACGGTCGCGGCCGTGCGGACGCCCTTGTTCGATTCCAGCGATCGCACCGCGACGGCGGAGATTTCGAACGGTACCTCCGGGCGAATCTGCCGCGGCTCGACCGGCGTACCGTCCGGGCCGAAATCAGCCAGCCGGAGTCCGCCTATCGTCTCGGTGCCGGTGACCCCGCCGGTGCGGATCGGCCAGCGCGCGGTGATCAGCGCGTACAGCATCGCACCGAGACCACGGACATCCGATTGCGCGTCGGAATCGGCGAGGGTGCCCGGGAAGGCGAGGACCGCGTCGCCGGACGCGCTGATCCGAATCCGGTCCGGGTGATCGATCGAGAGCGATCCGCCGCCACGGTGGGCCAGTTCGGCGGCCGAGGCGAGGGCACGGACCGCGCGGGCCGCACCGATCGGTGAGGGCACCGTCTCGGCCATTTCACGCAGTGATCGGCCCGGGGTCCACTCGGCGACGACGATGCCGCCGGAGCTGCCGCGAACCACGTCGAGCACGCGTGCCAGACCCGGTGAGTTGATTCGGCCGAGGCGCAGCGTGCGCGACAGGATCGCCTGCGGGCCATCATGGCCGGAGTTCTCACTGGACTTCTGATCGGCGTCGACGAAGGTCAGCGCGACCTCACGGTCGAGCTTGATATCGAGGGCCTGCCAGAACTCGAGGCCGCGGGCGCCGCCGTGACCGGCAAGCAGCCGGTAACGTCCGCCCGCCACCGAGGCGCCGGGAATCAGCTTGGGGCCGCGCGGAGTTCGTCGACCGCCCGCGTCACGCTCAGCAGGCGGTAGCTGTGGCGGAATCGGAATCATTCCGGTGTCGTACATCGGATCACGCTCGGGCACATGGGGCTGCCCCTCGCCGGCTCCCGGACCCGCGTCCCGATCCGGTGGGCCGGTATCGGCCCCCTGATTCGTGTACGCAGGATCCGACGCATCCGAGGCCGCGAGCGGGGAGTCGGTAGAGAGCCCGCCCGCCGTGGCCGCAGAAGAATCGGCGGCTGGGGCGCCGCCGCCCACCGCCGCGTCGTCGCTCACCCTCGGTCCTCCTTCGCCCTGATGTGTCGAGGTTCCGGCGAATTCGCCACTTGTGCTTCTCTGCCGAACAGGGTACGGGAACTCACCCATGCCGGTGAGGTCAACGGCATCGGCTCTGATCACGGGGAGCACCATGGTCTGGGCATCCATGTACGGGTCGAACTGAGGGTATGCGTAGGGGTCCGGCCTACGGAAGACTTGCGTTGCGTAATCATCCTCGACCGGGCCCTCGAGGTCGAGATCCGGTGCGGGCGGCGTGAGGCCGAGGCGGCGCGAAATCGCGACGGTGATCCCGACGATTTCCGGGATACCAGCCAGCCGCATGAGCCCGAACGCGACGGCGAACATCACGATCGCCGAGACCGCGACGCCGACGAGCGAACTGATCCCGCCCGAGAGCCGGTCCAGCCCAAGTACTTTGTTCACGATCAGCATGACCGCGCCACCGGCGATCGAGGCCAGCACCACTCGGGTTACCGTGCGACTGACGTTGGCCATGCGCAGATCGCCGAGACTGCGGTGCAGCAGGTAGCCGCCGATGACCGCGCCCGCGGTGAAGCCGAGGCCGGTGGCGACGCCGAGCACGATCACAACCTGCTCGCTGGTACTCGCGACGACTGGCGCCAGCGCGGAAAACAGTATCTTGACGCCGGTGATCCCGAGGATGATCCAGGTGGGTGTCCAGGCCTGCTCTCGGGCGTAGAACACCCGCAGGTGGATCAGCACCAGCGAATACGGGATCAGGGCGAACGCCGACCAGCTGACCGCGTGGCCGAGGCGTGCGGCATCGTCGGCGAAGCGCGCGTAGCCGAACAGGCCCTCACCGACCTGCGGTCCGGCGAGGGTGAGGAAGGTGACGACCGGGATCAACGCGATCATCGTCAACCGGGTCGCTACGGAGAGGTCGTCGACCACCGCAGGTGTGTCGTTGGCGGCGGCGTTGCGGCTCAGGCGGGGCATGATCGCGGTCAACAGGGTGACGCCGAGGATGCCGTAGGGCAACTGGAGCAGCAGCCATGCCTGTGAGTAGATCGCCGGCCCGGCTTCGTCGGCATGCGAGGAAATGTTGTTGGCGAAAATGAGGCCGACCTGGCTGATCAGCACGTAAAGAATTATGGCGCCGCCCATGGTGCCGAATTGCTTGAGCCGCGCATCGACGCCCCACAGTGGGCGCAGATCGATGCCCGCCCTGCGGATAGCGGGCAGCAGACTCACCGCCTGGGTGATCACGCCGAGGGTGACGCCACAGCCGAGCACGAGCAACTTCGGGTCGCTCATCCGCACCGGGTTCAGGGTGATTTCACCCGGTGTAAGTGCGTAGAGGCCGAGCGCGACAAGCACGACAAGGTTGTTCAGTACCGGCGCCCAGGCGCCGGGCTTGAACACTTGGCGTGTATTCAGAATCGCGGTGAACAGCGCCGACATGCCGTAGAAGAGGATGGCGGGTAGCAGTAGGAAGGTCAACGCGGTGGTCAGCTCGGTATTGACCTTGCCGTCAGACGACACGAACACATGGGTCGCCAGGATCGGCGCCGCGGCGGTCGCCAACAGTGCCGCCGCGGCGAGTACCGAGAACGCGGCCGTCACCAGGCGCCGGACAAAGGCGGTGCCGCCATCGGCATCCTCCTGTTCGGCGCGGACCAGCGTCGGCACCACCATCGCGGTGAGCACCGCGCCGAGCACCAACTCGGTGATCATGTTCGGGATCAGGCTGGCGGAGGTGAACGAACTGGCAATGGCGGGGCCGAGCACCGTGAGCAGAAGAAGTTGCTTGCCGAATCCGGTGATGCGACTGACCAGCGTGGCGAACGCGATCGACCCGGAGTCCTTGAGCAGCCTCGCGTTCGCGCTCTGCTTCGGTTCCTCGGTAGCCGTCGCCGATTGGGCCGCCATCTCCCGAGTCGTCGGGCGGTTGGCCGATTCAACACGCTGGGCGGGCGGTTGCTGCTGCCGCTGCGGTGGCGGGTAATGCTGTGGCCGCGCCTGTGGCGGCGCGGCGAAACGCTCCGGTGGCATGCGACTGGGTTGTGCTGGACCTGGACGCGTCTGGTTCGGCGGGAGCGGCCGGGGTTGCCCGGAACCCTGCGGCGGCGGCGCCGGATACTGACGCTGACCCGGGTGCGGCCGCGGCGCCTGGCGCTGCGGTGGAACCTGCTGACGCGGAATCGGTCCGGAAGGCGGCGGCATCCGCTGACCTGGCTGCGGCGGCGCGGCTGGATGACTGATCCTGGGCGCGGGCCTGCCGGGGGCGCCGTAGGGGTCGTCGGGACTCATCTCCGGGTCCTGCGCCGACCGCTGTCTTTCCCACGGGGCCATCGGAGCGCGACGGACCGGTGGTCCGTCGCGCCGATCGCTGGGATGCCGATGAGCGAGTGAGTCATCGTCGCTCATCATGCCTCCTGTACCCGCGCGAACAGCTGTATCCCGGAGGTGCGGTGAGTGACATTTCGCGGACTGCGCTCACCATGACTCCTCGGATCTCCCAGTCGCCCCCCACCGATCGGCACCGATGAGAGCGCGGTGCAATTGTCCCCCACTGTGCCATCTCCTACCGCGAGACATCCAATCGATGCAGGTGAGAGGATTTTGCGAGCCTGCTGCGAGCGCGTGTCGCGCGTGACCCTCACCGTGCCTCCTGCGTCTCGCGGGCGCTCATCGCGCCTCCTGCTGCTCCCGCTGCTGTAGTACCTGTTTCCGCGCACGCCGGAACCTGTTGATCCGGCGCTGGGTTTCCGGCTCGAAACCCTCGTCGGCCGGATCCGGCTGTTCGCGGAACCGACGCCACAACCGGCGCCCGACCAACAGGAACAGCAATACTCCGGCACTCGCGGTAATTATTGCCAGGGCCTGACCGTAAGCGTTCGAACGAACCGAAACCGATGTGGGATTGCCGAGCGGGATTCCGTCGGACGTGGTAAGGGAGATGGGAATGACCAGGTTACGGCTATCGCTCACCTCGGTCGGAATCTGGAAGGAACGAGTTCCGGTGGGTGGCAGCGTCTGTTCGCCGATATCGGTGATCTTCGTCTCGACGGGTGCTTCTATGCGGAATCGCACCCGGATCGCGACCGGCAACTCGTTACGAGCGACAAGCAGCAACGGGCTCTGCTCGGAGGCGAGCGTGTACACCCCGCCCGGCGGTAGCACCGTGACCGAGTGATGCAGGTTGTCCAGTGTCTGTGTGGTCTGGTCGAGCCGCCGCTGTGCCGCGGTATCAGGTTGGGCGGCATCGCCGCTGCGGCGATCGGACAGGGTCATTACGCGCAGCAGGTCATCGCGCAACGGGGTCAGATACTGCCGTGGCGTCGGCTCGGATTCGGGCACCTCGACCATCGCGCGCATCAGTTCGGTGATTCGGTGTCCCTGATCGTGCGTGGGCAGTACGAAACGGCCAGGAACCGCGTCCTGCGAGGCTTGCGGCAAATAGTCCAGTTCGTACGGTTGCCCGTCCGGCGGTTCGGCCAGTAGTTCGTGCAGTGCGCGCGGTGTCGCGAGATTGTTGTGGATCAGCAGATCTACCTGGCGCAGTAGCGCGGTCGCCTCGTCCCGATTGGCTCCCCACTGCTGTGGTGGCACCAGCAGCGTCGAGCGCGGCCGATCCGGCTGCGGGTTCAGGGCGGTCCACGAGATAGCGCCGAGCGCGTCCTGCAGCCGGGCCATCCGTGAGTCATGGGTGACGTCGTAGCGCACTTGCGCCGGCGTGAACGTCGGCGTCGGCGGATTCGAGCCGACCGCCGCCAGTGCGGTCGCTGACCAGATATCGAAGGTCGCGGCGTGCAAGGCCGGATCGGTGGGCGGGCTCGCGGGCGGGGTTGCGCTGGTAGGCGTTGAGGTGCCACTGGGAGCCTGGCTCGTCGGGTCTGCCGACGTGGTGGGGGCAGCGGTATCAGTCGATGTGGTGGCGTTGGCAGTGGGTGCCTGCGTGACGCTGATCTCGGGCAGCCGGACCACGTCAGGTGTCGCGGGCTCGGGAATCACCGGAAGGGACGTGGTTTTGTTCAGCGAGGTCTCGCTGTCGGGGCTCATTTGGTCGGTGCTGCCCGTCGCGGACGCGGGATCACCCTGCCCAGCGGTACCGACCGGGACAGCGCCGGTATCGGCGACAACGGCGGTTCCGAAACCGTGGTTACGCAACAGCATTCCCGCGCCCGCGTCGATGCTGCCGGAATCGGGCAGACTGACCCCGCGCACCGACCTGGTGGACAGGATGGAATCGACGATGTCGGCAGGCGCGTCCAATGCGCGCGCCGACAGCTCCGGATCGTTCACCGCGGCCAACGCCGTTATGTCCACCTGCGCGAAGGGCAACGCCACTGTGCACATCGAACTGGCGAGAGCGCGCAACCGATCCAGCCAGGCCTGTGCCTGATCGTTACCGGTGCCCGCTCTGGTCGCACCGTCGGGGTCCGACGGGCTGGCCAGCACGCGATAACCCTTTGTCATCGCCTGCGCCGTGATCAACAGGTCCGGATCGACCGCAATACAGACGGCCGTCGCCAGGTCCCGATCATGGCTGACGGTGGTGCCGACTGCAGCTTCCAGTGCCCCGAGTAACTGATCGAGGCGCCCGCCCTTGCCGAGCGAGGCCGCCAACTCGTCGTCGGTGAGTTCGACCTTCCCATTCACCGATCCGGGATTACCCGCGACCAGCCGAGGTCGATCCGCCAACGGCCACACCAGCGTCGTCGCAACCGGAGCGTCCGTCGCGGCGGGCGCCGGACCGCTGTCCGCGTCGCCGCTCGGCGCGGGCGGCACACCGAGGACCGGAAGCAGGAATCGGGCATCATCGAGCCGAGCCTGACTGCCGTACGCAGGCTCACCGTTCACATTCAGCAACAACGGATAGACACCCGGTGCGGTGATATCCAACGACGTGGCCGACTCACTACCATCTGGGCGCAGCGGGATCGTCAATGTGAACTGCTTGCGCTGTCCCGGAGTCAACCGGTCCACAACATCCTCGAACGGACCACTCACGTCGTAGCTGGCCTGATCGAGACGCAACGTCGAACGCAGCACACTCGGCGACGACACCGGATCAGCGCGCTGCATACGCACACTCACATCGTCGACGACGCGGTCACCGATATTGGTGACCGTCCCCGACACCGTAAGCACCGCATCGCCGATCGTCGTCACCGTCGTCGGAGTCACCGAATCGAGCGACAGCTTAAGAAACTTGGGCGTCGTGGAACCACTCGAACCGGTCGGCTGTGCGCCCGCCTGCTCGGCGAACAACATCGGAGCCACCGTCACCGAGCCGAGAATGGTCAGGACCGCCACGATGATCCGGAACAGTCCACGCGTCATCGCTTGCCGGTCTCCATCCGGTCGATCATTCGATTCGCCACCTCGGCCAAACGGCGTTCGTCGGCGTACGCGAGCCGAGAATCCAGCTCGCTCAACGGAACCCACGCAACCTGGGTGACTTCGACGTCCGCGTCGGACAGTTCACCACCGATCGAACGCAATAGAAAATGATGCACGGTCTTGTGTACCCGGCGACCCTCGGTAACGAACCAATAATCGATGCTGCCCAATTCGGCGACAACGACACCGTTGATCCCGGTCTCCTCGGCAACCTCACGGATCGCGGTTTGCTCGGAGGTCTCACCTTCCTCGATATGTCCCTTCGGCAGCGACCACAGCAACCGCCCGCGACGGTCGGTACGCCCGATCAGCGCGGCAGTACGTTTTTCCCGCGGCCCATCGAGCCCGTCGACCACCAACCCACCTGCCGAGGTCTCCCGCACTGTACGCATGCGCGGTTTCGCCGCGTTGGCGGCCGAACCGCGGCGCCGAGGCTGGCGGCGTCGACTGTTCGCGCGATCGGCCGGAGACACCCCGCAATCGTACTGTGTTTGAATTGCGACGCCTGCGGCGTCGCGTGTTCGCGGTGTGGGCTGCGAACGTTAGTGGTTGGTGCTGTGCTTTTGGCCGCTGGCGCGGCGTGTTCGCGGCCCCTATGGCTCACGTCCGAGGGGCAAATACTTGCTCCTGCGTCGCGTCGTATTTGCCCCTCGGACGCGAGCCGGCCGCGAACTTTAGGGCTCGATCTCGCTTCGCTCGAAACCTGTTGTCGTGGCGAGTGGGCACGTAAGTGGGTTTGTGCGGCACCTGACGGTTTCCGTATCCCACGGCCGTGCGTTGGTGGGTGGGGTGGGTTGCGCTGGGATGGGGGTTGTGGGGGCTCGGTAAGCTGCTCATTCGTGGTTTCGCCCCAGTCTGAGGATGCTGTGCAGGATCGACGTACCCGATTGCTGGCCGCGGCCGCGGTCACACTTGGGAGGTTGTCTGATGTACTGACGCCGCTGGGTGAGCTGTTCGCGGCAGGCGGGCACGAGCTGTACCTGGTGGGGGGCAGTGTGCGGGATGCGGTGATCGGCAGGTTGGGGACCGATCTGGATTTCACCACCGATGCGCGGCCGGAGCAGGTGCAGGAGATGCTGCGTGGGTGGGCCGATCATCTGTGGGATACCGGTGGGCTGGCGTTCGGAACGGTCAGCGCGTCCAAGGCCGACCAGCAGTTGGAGATCACCACCTTTCGCAGTGACGCTTACGACCGCGTGTCGCGCAATCCGGAGGTGACCTTCGGCGACACGCTTCAGGGTGATCTGGTGCGCCGGGATTTCACGGTGAACGCGATGGCGGTGCGGATCGGCGCGGACGGGGCGATGGAGTTCGTCGACCCGCTCGGCGGAATGGACGCGCTGCTCGAGGGGATGCTGGATACCCCTGCGGCGCCGGAGGATTCGTTCCACGACGACCCGCTGCGCATGCTGCGGGCGGCTCGTTTCGTCGCGCAACTAGGCTTCGATCTGCATCCGAGGGTGCGGGCGGCGATTACCGCGATGGCTCCGGAGATCGATCGGATCACCGCCGAGAGGGTTCGGACCGAATTGGACAAACTGGTAGCGTCCGCCCATCCCATCGACGGCATCAACATCATGTGCGAGACCGGTCTGGCCCAACGCGTGTTGCCGGAGGTCCCGGAGATGAAGCTGGAGATCGACGAGCATCACCAGCACAAGGACGTGTACTGGCATTCGCTGACCGTGCTCGAGCAGGCCATCGATCAGGAGGCGGGCGATCCCGATTTGGTGCTGCGCTGGGCGGCGCTACTGCACGACATCGGCAAGCCGGATACCAAGCGCAATGAGCCCGGCGGCGGCGTCAGCTTCCACCACCATGAGGTGGTTGGCGCGAAGATGGTGCGTAGGCGGATGCGGGCACTGAAGTACCCCAAGCAGTTCACCGAGGATGTGGCCCGGCTCGTGTTCCTGCACTTGCGGTTTCACGGTTACGGCAAGGGCCAGTGGACGGATTCGGCGGTGCGTCGATATGTCACGGACGCGGGCGATTTGCTGCCTCGGCTGCACAAGCTGGTCCGCGCCGACTGCACTACCCGCAATAAGCGCCGGGCGGCCGCATTGCGCGCGACCTACGACGAGCTGGAGTCGCGCATCGCGACGCTCCAGGAGCAGGAGGATCTGGACCGGGTCCGCCCGGATCTGGATGGCAACGCCATCATGGAATTGCTCGGCCTGCGGGCCGGCCCGGATGTCGGCAGGGCGTGGCGCTTCCTGAAGGAATTGCGCCTGGATCGCGGACCGCTCAGCAGAGACGAGGCCGAGGCCGCATTGCTGGCATGGTGGAAATCGCAGAGCTGAAAGCGGTTTCGGTGCCCACGCGGGTCAGCAGACGATCAGCGTGGTACCGGCCACGATCGCCGATCGAATCTGTGCCAGATCGAACGACCCAGTGATCTCCGGAAGTTCGACCCGGAATCGGACGAGTTCGCCCTCGCGGGTCGCGTCCACGATGCGTGCCTGATTGGGCAGGTCGTTGAACTCGGCCGCGGGGGTGGGCAGCATGCTGCGTGGTACTCGGATGCCGAGCCAGTTCGCGCGACGGATGTCGACGGTGAGCCGGTTGTCGCGAACTCGAGCGTCCACCAGCGCGCTGATCAGCCTGCGTCGGTGCTTGGCCTTGATCAGGCCACTTCCGTCGATCTGCAATGTCCAGTCCAGCGGTTGGGTGTTGAGCCATCCGACCAGCGCTTCGGTGGTGACGGTGCCGTCGAGGTCGAGCTGTTGGGTCCGCAATTTCGTCGGCACGCCGGGGATCAGCCGGACACCGTGCGCGATCACCGACACCGACTCGATCGGATGGTCGTCCCAGCACATTCCGGACAGGACGGTTTTGGTCTGGAAGTGGGCGCCACGGCGGCGGACCTCGAGCACATCCAGGGTGGCGTGCAGTTTGTGACCGAGCAGGGTCGCGATGACCTTCCGGCTATCGAAGCGGCTGAGAATTCCCTCGCTGAGTACTGTCATCAGGACGTCGGGCAGCAATGCCGTGACAGCGCCCGAGCCCAGGTCAGCCACCGGATCCACCCAGGTCGTGGTGAAGGAAACCCATTGGTCGAGCAGGGACCGGTCGAACAAGCGCTTGCCGAGGTCGATGGCTCGCAACGGTGACCATGACGTCGGATCGAAATACGTGGCCATGATTGATACGAGCGTACTTGGCACCGGCGAACAAGCCCACGCTGTGCGGCGGACCTGGCGGGCGACTATGGATCGACAGGCCCTGAACAGTCGGGTTTCTGTCCGTATATACGGATGCATTCGCTTTGTTTGTCCGAGTTTGCGGAACTATGCTGACGGCGTGGCTACTCTGCGGATACGGGATGCCGCCGAGCTGCTCGGCGTCAGTGATGACACGGTGCGGCGTTGGATCGATTCCGGCACACTCGCCGCGACCAAGGATTCCTCCGGCCGACTGGTGATCGACGGCAAGGAGCTGGCGGTGCTCGCTGTCGAGCAGGCGCGGCCACCACAGACTCGGCTCGGCAGTGCCAGTTCGGCACGAAACCGATTTCCCGGATTGGTCACCCGCGTGGTGACCGACACGGTGATGGCACAGGTGGAGATGCAATGCGGACCGTTCACAGTGGTGTCGTTGATGAGCAGCGAAGCGGTACGCGAGCTCGGGCTGGAGCCGGGCAGTGTGGCAATGGCAAGCGTGAAGGCGACGACCGTGGTCGTCGAGACCGCTACCGAATGAACCGCGCGCTGCTGGCGGGGGTGGTCTCGGGATCGGTTCTGCTTTCTGTCGTCGGCTGTGGCTCGGACGGGAATGACGGCTCCACAGCCGACTCCGGGACCGTCACGGTATTCGCCGCGGCCTCGCTGAAACAGGTATTCACCCAGCTGGGCAAGGATTTCGAGGCCGCGAATCCTGGTTCGAAAGTGGAGTTCTCCTTCGGTGGTTCGTCGGATCTCGCCGCCCAGATCAGTCAGGGCGCCCCGGCCGATGTCTTTGCCGCCGCGGATCCGGTGACGATGGCGACGGCGGTGGATTCGGGCCGTATCACCGAGCCGACGGAAAACTTCGCGACCAACGTGCTCACCATCGTGACGGCACCAGGGAATCCGAAACATATTGCCGGACTGAGTGATTTGTCGAAGTCCGGAGTTCAGTCGGTGGTGTGCGCACCGCAGGTGCCGTGCGGGCGGGCAACCAAGAAGATCACCGATGCGGCCGTGGTTTCGCTGACGCCGGTGAGCGAGGAAGCGTCAGTGACCGACGTGCTGACGAAGGTCACCTCCGGCCAGGCCGATGCCGGGGTGGTGTACGTAACCGACGCGACCACTGCGGCCGCAAAGGTTGCGGCGGTACCGATTCCGGAAGCGAGCGCCGCAGTGAATACGTATCCGATTGCGGTGCTGGCGGATTCGAAGAACGAGAAGTCGGCGCACGAGTTCGAGAGCCTGGTGACCGGGCCGAAAGGACGGGAAGCGCTGGCGGGGGCGGGATTCGGCGCGCCGTGAGCGGTGAGCGCTGGTGAATACCGGACTGCCGCGCTGGCTGCTGCTGCCCGCGGTGGCCGGGTTCGCGCTGGTCGTGGTTCCATTGCTGGCGTTGGCCTATAGCGTCGACTGGTCGAAGTTTCTTACGTCGGTGAGCACTGCCGCGTCGCAGGATGCGCTGTGGTTGAGCCTGCGCACGGCCACCGCGAGCACGCTATTGTGCGTACTGCTCGGCGTGCCCATGGCCGCCGTGCTGGCGCGGACTCACTGGCGCGGACTGCCGCTGCTGCGGGCAATGGTGTTGTTGCCCTTGGTATTACCACCGGTCGTCGGCGGTATCGCGCTGCTCTACACTTTCGGCAGGCAGGGGTTGATCGGCAAGCACCTCGAGGTGGCCGGTATCCATATCGCCTTCAGCACCACGGCGGTTGTGCTGGCGCAAACCTTCGTCGCGCTTCCATTCCTGGTACTCACCCTCGAGGCCGCGATGCGCACGGCGGGCAGTCGATACGAGGACATCGCTGCCACCCTCGGCGCCCGTCCGACAACGGTGTGGCGACGAGTCTCACTGCCGCTGCTGCGGCCCGCGTTGATCTCCGGGGCGGTGCTGTCTTTCGCCCGTGCGCTCGGCGAATTCGGTGCGACACTGACTTTCGCGGGCAGCCTGCAGGGCCGCACCCGCACGCTGCCACTGGAAATCTATTTGGAGCGCGAGGCGGATCCCGATGCGGCCGTGGCACTCTCGTTGCTGCTGGTTGTGGTGGCCGTGCTGATTGTGCTGGTCGCCTACCGTCGCCCCGGCCGGATTGCCGGGCCGGGAACGACATTGCGCAGTGGCCGTCGGCCGGGCCCGAATCCGTCGCGCGGTCGCACCGACGCGGACCGCGACCTCGGGAGCGCTCGATGACGTTTCCGCGGCATGTTTTGCGACGATATCTACCGTGGCCACCCACAACCGGCACCCAACAGCGCGAGCCCCTGACCGGTGACGACGGGCTGGCGATGGACGTCCGTCTCGCCGATCGGGACCTCGATGTGCGGATCGAGGTGGCCGCCGGTGAAGTGCTCGCGGTGCTCGGACCCAATGGTGCCGGTAAGTCGACGATGCTCGAGATCGTCGCCGGACTGTTGCGGCCGGATTCGGGGCAAGTCTGGGTGGGCGGGCACCTGGTGACGGATACGGTGAAAGGCATTGCCGTGCCGCCACATCGGCGCGGCGTGTCATTGCTCGCGCAGGATGCGCTGCTTTTTCCGCATTTGACCGTGGCGCAGAATGTCGCGTTCGGGCCGCGCAGTTCCGGGCTGCCGGTGCGCGGTGCGCGCGAGGTCGCCGAGGATTGGCTAGCCGCTGTCGACGCGGTGGAGCTGTCGTCGCGCAAACCGGCGGAACTGTCGGGCGGGCAGGCGCAGCGGGTGGCGCTGGCGCGGGCACTCGCGGTCGATCCTCGGCTGCTGCTACTCGATGAGCCGATGGCCGCGCTCGATGTCGCCGTGGCCCCGGCAATGCGCGCGCTACTGCGCCGGGTGTTGCGCGAGCCGATCGCCGGTGCCGAGGATCGACGCGGTGGACGCTGTGCCGTTTTGGTTACCCACGACATTATCGACGCGCTGACCTTGGCCGATCGGCTGGTGGTGGTCGAGTCGGGACGGGTCGTCGAGTCCGGACCGGTCGCGGCGGTGCTCGCGCGACCGCGCAGCGCTTTCGCGGCGCGGATCGCCGGTGTCAATCTGATCGTCGGGCAGGCCGGTGCGGCGGCGGGCGGTCCGGACACCGATTGGGTCGAGGGCGTGGTACACGCCGGTGACGTGGCGGTGCACGGCCGCGCCGACCGCAGCTGGCAGCCGGGCAAACCCGCAGCCGCGGTCTTCTCCCCTACCGCGGTTTCTGTACACCGGCAGCCGCCGGAGGGCAGCCCTCGCAACACCTTCGCGGTCCGGATCGCCGAGCTCACCGACCGTGGTGGCATGGTTCGAGTGCAGGCGGCGGATAGTTCCGACGGCAGTGCCGGCCTGGTCGCCGACATCACCCCGGCCGCGGTCGCGGAGTTGGATCTGAGTCCGGGTATGTGGGTTCATCTCGCGGTCAAGGCCGTGGAGGTGCAGGTTTATCCGTGCTGAGGCCGGTCGAGGAATAATTCTCGGTTTTCGGTCGAGCAAATGGGACTTTGCCGCCGGAACGTGACACGCTGGAGTGTAAGCAGGGTGTATCCCTGTGAGGTCGGGCGGCACCGGAAGGAGGCACATGTCGCTGGATCTGAACAGTGATCTGGGCGAAGGCTTGGGTGACGACGCGGCGATGCTCGAAATCGTCACCAGCGCGAACATCGCCTGTGGCTTCCACGCGGGTGACCCGTCGGTCATGCGCCGCACCTGCGCGCTCGCGGTGGCAAAACAGGTCAGGATCGGCGCGCACATCGGGTACCGCGATCTAGCCGGATTCGGGCGCCGCGAGATTTCGGTGGAGCCGGCGCAACTGCGTGACGAGGTGCTTTATCAGATCGGCAGCCTGGACGCGTTCGCGCGAGCGGAGGGCGATCGCGTACGTTACGTCAAACCGCATGGTGCGCTGTATCATTCGGCCTCGAAGGATCGCATTGTCGCCGACGCGGTGCTGGCCGCGATGGCCGAATACGATCTGGACCTAGCACTGCTCGGCCCCGCAGGCACCCAGCTCGAACGTGCGGCGGACGACGCCAAGATACGTTTTGTCGGCGAAGGTTTCGCGGATCGCGCCTACACACCGTCGGGATTGCTCGCACCCAGGGGTGTCGTCGGCTCGGTGTTGCGGCCCGACGAGGCGGTGGTCCAGGCGGTCTCGATAGCCATGTCGGGAACCACGCGCACCGTCGACGGCTCCGATCAGGTGGCGGTGAGTGCGGCGAGTATCTGCGTGCACGGCGATTCGCCTGCCGCGGTGGAGATGGCACGGCTCATCCGGGCGGCCCTCGACGATGTCGGGGTCTCGTTGGAGTCGTTCGGCTGAGGTCGGTGTCGCATGGATTCCTCCGAGCGCGCACGTCTCGTCACGACGGATCTCGAACCGGCGCAACTCATTCGTGCCGCTGGAGATCGGGCACTGCTGATTACTCCGGCCGGGCATCACAGTGTCGCGGAAGTTGTTGCGGCGCTGCGTTCCAGCCGGGTTCCCGGAGTGCAGGATATATTGCCCGCAGCGGAAACCGTATTGGTGACGCTACTTTCGGTCAGGGATGTCGAACCCGTACGCACGGCGATGGCGAAGCTGCTGTCGGCAATCTATCGACAAGGGCAGCAACAGGATTCGTATATTGTTTTACGTGGAACAATCTCGGACGATGACGATGTGGTGCTGATTCCGGTCAGATATAACGGTGCCGATCTCGATGACGTGTGCCGCCTGCTGCAATTGAGCGTCCCGGAAGTGGTCGCCGCGCACACCGAAACGGTATGGCATTGCGCCTTCATGGGATTCGCTCCCGGCTTCGGCTACCTCAAATCGCTGGACAGTCGCCTTTCGGTCCCCCGCCGCAGTGCGGCGCGTACCTCCATACCCGCAGGTGCGGTCGCCCTCGCCGGTGGGTACACCGCCGTCTACCCGAGCAGTACGCCCGGCGGCTGGCAGCTTATTGGCACCACCGATCTGCGGATGTGGGATGTCGACCGTGATCCGCCTGCCATGATCCGCGCCGGTGCCGCGGTGCGATTCATCGAAGCGGGTCGGCGAGGGTGAGTATCCGGTGATCGTGATCGTGATCGAGCGGGTCGGTCCATTGGCCACCATCCAGGACCTGGGCAGGCCGGGCTGGTTCGATTTCGGTGTCGGCCCGGCCGGTGCCGCCGACCGCGCGTCGTTCCGGTTGGCCAATCGACTGGTCGCGAATCCGGAGGAGTATGCGGGAATCGAGGTCCTGCTCGGCGGATTGGTATTGCGGGCGGACCAGCATGTCACCGTCGCGGTGACCGGTGCGCCCGCGCCCGCCACCGTCGACGGCATACCGGTCGGCCATGCCAGCGTGCTGGAACTAGCTGCGGGACAGCGATTGCGGCTTGGCATGGCACCGGCGGGCTTGCGTAGCTATGTAGCGGTCCGCGGCGGCATCGACGTGCTTCCGGTGCTCGGTTCGCGCAGCCATGACACCCTGTCCGGGATCGGACCGGAGCTATTGCGGCCCGGCGATCGTCTCCCGATCGGTTCGGTGCCACAACGGCTTCCGAATGTCGAGTTCGCGCCGGTTACCGCTCTGCCCGTGACGACGCGCACGATCCGGGCGGTGCTCGGGCCACGGCATGACTGGTTCGCCGACGCCGACGTGCTCTTCGAGGGTGAGTGGGCGGTGTCCAGCGCCACCGATCGGGTCGGCGCGCGGCTCGATCGTCGAACCGGGCCGCCTCTCGAACGCGCGATATCGCGCGAATTGCCCACCGAGGGCATGGCGCTCGGCTCGATTCAGGTCCCGCCGAGCGGACAGCCGGTGGTCTTTCTGGCCGACCATCCGATCACCGGGGGCTACCCGGTGATCGCGGTGGTACTCGATGCCGACGTCGATGCGGTGGCGCAGGCCCGGCCGGGGCAGGGCCTGCGGTTTCGTCGCGCTCATTGAATCGGCCGGTGGCACGGCCTATCTCGGCGATACGGCCGAGGTCGGGTGCACCGGTGCGAGCCTCAGCGTGGCGGATCCAGTTGGGCGTGCATGAGATACACGTTGTAGCTGTCCCACGCCGACATGGCGAAATACAGGTCCTTATCGGTCGACCACGGGTGGATGAAGCCGCCGTATGCCTTCGGATAGTCGTTGGTCGACACCAGCGGCACGCCATCGGTCCAGGTGCCCTGGGGTGTCGCCGATGTGCGCATCACGATCGCGCCGCGCGCCGAATCCAGATAGACCATCTGCCATTGCCCCGAATGCTCATCGAAGCGCACGGACAACTCGCTGGCCATCCCGAGAACCAATGGGGTGGCTCGGTTTTCGGCGGCAGGCGCCCACGTGCCGTCGACCCAATACTGATAGGCTGACTTATTGAGCACCTCGGCCTTCGGTACCCTGGCCAGCCCGATCACGCCGACGCGGCCGTTGGGAGTGCCGAACATGTAGACATAGTCCCCCTGGGGCACCATCGCCGCGACCTGGAATCGGCCGACACCGAAGAAGTTGTCCCACTTGGCATGCTGGTCTTTGACCCAGGTGCGGCCGTCATCGTCGGAGTAGGCGAGACCACCGAAGTTGGTCCACCACATGCCTGGTATCCGGCTCCACCGATTCACCGACATGTAGCTGAGGTACTGGCGATCGCCGATGGCGAACCCGGAGGTCGGGATGGTGGTCGTCTCCCAGTTCTTGATCTTGCGGCTGCCGAGTAGTTCGGCGGCGTGGCAGCGGCTGTCCTGCACCATCGTATCGATGCGCAGTCCGTCGGACAGGTCGCGGTCGGTGCTGTAGGCGAGCACATTGCTGCGCCAATCCTGGTCGGCACCAGCGCCTCCGGCGCCGCTACCGCCCCAGCCGGCGCCGAAGGTGTCGCCGAATACGACGGCGACCTGGCCGGGCTCGGTCTCCCACATGAGGCCGAGATCGGTGCCGTCGACCTGCCAGCGCATGTCGGTGCGATTCTCCGAGCCGTGCCCGGTCATTTGGCCGACCAGGTCCACCGACTCCACGCGCGGTGCGGCCACGGCGCCGGATAGTGGGCCGGGTTCGGCCGGATGGACCACCTGCGGCGGGGCGGCCTGCGGCGGATCGCCTTCGCCTCCTGGTACCGGGATCGGAATTGGTTCGATTTCCGGGCGGATCTGGATGCGCGGCAACATGATAGGTCCGCCCGAACCCGAACCTGAACCCGAGCTGGAGCTCGATCCGTTACCGGACCCCGAGCCGGAGCCGCTCGCTGAACCAGAACCGGGCGCAGGCGCGGGTGCGGGTGCCGGATCGGGTTCGGTCGACGGCTCGTCGGGTTTCGGTGTGTCGCGAATATCCGGGCATGGGTTGTGGCAGGGGTCCGCTGGCAGCGGTTCCGGATCGATCCGGGTGTTGTCCTGCGGCGGATCGGGTACCGGTACCGGCGTGATCTCCGGAATCGGCACCGGAATGTCGATCTGTGGCGGCATTGGGGGCAGCGGCGGCGCGGGCGGAGTCGCCGGATCGGGCTCGCGGTTCAAGGGGTCGAAGCCGGTTTCGCCGCAGCTGTTGACCGGCGGCGGGGCCCACGGAAATGGCGCCGCGGTGGCGACCGGTGTCGGCATGGTCAGCAGCCCGGTAAGGAGCACGCCGAACAACGCTGGGGCGCAGGGGGATTTGAGTCCGGTTCGGGATGTCACGTCGGTGGCGGTTCTGTCGTCACTTCGCGGGACGGAGGGTAGATGTGCCCGACCCGCTCGGCTGGCATGCCATCTGCTGTTGCCTCCATGTCGATTCGGGCGGCGAATAATCAACGTACCGGACCATCACGAGGTAATGCGGGACGGCGGGCGGATGGAATTGATTTTCTTTAGCGGGAACCGGCGCCGCTGTCGTTGCGTCCAAACGGGTATGAACGAGATCGAGTACGTGTTCGGGACGGGTGACGGTGCGGTCCACGTCTGGTCATCGCAGGCGAACGTGGAGTTGGCCGGTCCGGGCACGACCGACGCGATACAGCTGGACTTCGATGGCGATGGCCTGGCCGATGACGTGATGTGGGATTCGCACGGCACCGGCATCGCCGACGTGGCTGCCCTGGATCTGGATGACGACGGCGTCCTCGATCACTTCTATACCGATCCCTTCGGCCTCGGCACCTGGGACCACCTGATAACCGGTACCGAATCCGACGCGGGCAGTGAGCAATTGGACTGGATTGTGCGCAGCGAGCCCGAACCGACCGTGGGCCTCGCGCCGGAACATGTTGTAGCGCAGAAGATCAGTGCACCCGGCTACACCGGCGCACTGCCGTGGTCCGATCAGAGTGCGTCACTAGATCAGGTCGGCGCCCTCCACGACCTCCGCTCCGCCTCCGCTCTCGAGGCGGGTCCCGCCGAGTCGACTCCGCCGACGCAAGCCGATTACCTGAGCGTGGCCGATGACCTGACCGTAACCCGATGACCTGCGCTCGGGCCTATTGCCGAAGCGTGACCCCACATCCCGTCGGTGCCGATGACGACTAGGTGGACCCGGCGACCCTCGCGCGGCGCGAATTCAGGGCGATGGCGACGATTCCGGCGCAGTAGATCCCGGCGCCCGTCAATACGACCGCAAGCGAGCGCCCGTCCGCCGGGATGACCAGCGCGGTGATGGCGATCGCCAATACGAACGCGATATTGAAGACCGTGTCCTGTAGCGCGAATACCTGACCGCGCCGGGTGTCGTCCACATTGATCTGCATGGTCGCGTCGCCGGTCAGTTTGATCGTCTGGCCCGCTAATCCGAAGAGGAAGGCACCGGCGAGCAGCAATTGATGCGCCCGATGCGCGGCGGGGCCGGCCTCGGCGAGCGCGGTCGGCGTGACCAGCGCCAACTGCACGACCATCGCGGTGAGCAGGCCGACGATGACGGTCCGTGGCCGCCCGAGCCGAGAGATCAGCAGTGGTGCGACGAGTGCGGCCACCAACATGCCTGCCGCGGTGGCGCCGATGGCGACCCCGAACCGGGTCAGGCCGTTGTTCATGCCACTGCTGTCGGTCGGTGCCTGCCGTAGGACCAGCACCATGATCAGCGTATTGCAGCCGAACACGATCCGGTGCGCGCCGATGCCGAGCATCGCCGTGGTGACCTGAATCGATCCCCACACCGCTTTCGCACCGGTGTGCAGGCCGGTGGCGATGGCCCGCACGACGCTGTCCCTGGCCGAGGTTCTCGCCTCCGGGCCGAGTACCTGGGCTCCGAACCCGGTCGCGAGGACCGCGCCGATCACCGACCAGATACCGCTGACACCCACCGCGATCGCTGAGGCGAAATCACCGGTCCCGATCAGGCCGATGATCGACACCGCCGCCGCGGCGCCGACGCCCGCGCAGGCCGACGCCACCGTCGCGAGTACCGAATTCGCGGGCACCAGCCAGTGCTGGTCGAGCACCCGTGGGAGCGCGGCGGATACACCCGCCAGCACGAATCTGCTGACACCGACCACAGCAAGAGCGAGCAGTAGCAGCGGGGTCTCGCCCGCACCGGCGAGCAGTCCGACACCAACCGCGGCAATCAACACCGCACGCAGCATGTTTGCGACCAGCAGCACCGCTCGTCGATCCCAGCGGTCCAGTAATGCACCGGCGTACGGACCGATCAACGAGTACGGCAGTAGCAGCACCGCGAACGCGGCCGCGATGGCGAGCGGATCGGTCTCCCGTTCCGGATTGAACAGAATGGCCCCCGACAGCGCCGCCTGAAACATGCCGTCGCCGAACTGACCGGTGAAGCGCACCAGCGCCAAACGCAGCACGCCGGGGCTCTGAGCCAGGGCGATCCGCAGCGATATAGGCCGCTTGTCCGCGGGCACACAGCTTTCGGGGCGACCAGTAGACACGCCGTGAGGCTACCGCGCGTCCGGCTGCCGGGTGGATGCCCAGTCACGGACCGCTTCGCGCATATCGGGCGCCATGGGTAGTTCGTCGAGTCCGTCGGCGCTGATCCAGGCGAACGCGTCGTGCTCACCCGGCGCCAACGCCACCTCGCCAGGTTCCGCCTCTGCGACAAAGCCGTACTTGCGCACTCTCGCTTTGCTCCTGGTGGCGTAGTCGAATCCGCCGAGGAAGTCGGTAATGCGCCGCACTCGCAAACCGGTTTCCTCGAATAGTTCCCGCACCACACATTCGGCGAACGTTTCCCCTGATTCCACTCCCCCACCCGGTAGTTCGTACATTCCGCCGTGATAGTCGTCCGGAACTCGCCGCACCACGAGAAGTTTGTGGTCGCGATACACGGCGACACCGACAACGAAATCGGTGATGTCGTCGTGTCGCGCTTCGGCGCGGAGTTGCCGCTCGATGCGTGCGAGCGCCTCGGGTCGCATACGATCGTCACCTCCGGTTTCGTTGCGGCACATCATGTTAGGGAACGGTCTGCGGGTGGGCCGGTCGTCGGCCGCGGTATCCAGCCCGACTGTAGGTCGATACGACCTACCGGTTGGTTCTCCCTTGCCTACCGTTCACCCACTGGTCTCTCGCGTAAAATGCCGAGTGCAGGATAATTTACTAAGAATTCGGAGTACCGCGTCGGAAGTACTCCTACCCTGAAAGGCGATCGGTGCACGGTCGGCGAGAGGAGGACCATAATGTCCACACTCACGACACCCCACATCGATATACATCGCGGCGGCGACCGCATGAAAACGCGAGTGTCCTGGCTGGATTCGAAGCATTCTTTCTCCTTCGGGGAGCACTACGATCCCGAAAACACCCACCACGGCCTGTTGCTCGTCAATAATGAGGACATCGTTTCCCCAGGTCAGGGCTTCGATACCCATCCCCATCGCGATATGGAAATCGTAACGTGGGTGCTCGATGGCAGCCTGGTGCACCAGGACTCGCTCGGCCACAGCGGTGTCATCTATCCGGGGCTCGCACAGCGGATGAGCGCGGGCACCGGGATCCTGCATTCGGAAAAGAACGATTCCTGGCGGCTGGACAATACGAGCGCCGAACACGACGAGCCCGTGCACTTCGTCCAGATGTGGGTGGTGCCCGACGAGCCGGGATCAGACCCGGGCTACCAGCAGCTCGAGATCGATGACGAACTCGTCGGCGGCGGCCTTGTCACGGTGGCCTCGGGTCTGCCGCGCTATCGCGACCGCACCGCCATCGCGATCGCGAGCAGCCACGCCGCGCTGCATGTGGCCAGGATGACGGGTACCGAACCCGATGCCGAGCGGTTGATCAAGCTCCCAGAAGCTCCGTACCTGCACTTCTTCGTCGCACGCGGTGAGGTGGAGATGGAAGGCGTCGGCGTCCTCTACGAGGGCGATGCCGTGCGTCTCACCAGGTCCGGCGGCCAACGTGTCATCGCGCGCAGGCCCTCGGAGATCATGGTGTGGGAAATGCACGCGCGCCTGGGTTCTCAGTAGCGTTCGAGGACATCCGCCGGACCGAGAGGAAATCCATGTCGCAGTACCCGCCGGGTCAGTATCCGCCACCCGGTCCGTATCCGCCGCCCGGTCCGTACGAGGGCCAACCTGGCTACTGGCAGGAGTCGCCCAAGCGCAAGGGTCTGGCAATCACCGCACTGGTGCTCGGCATCACTGCCATACCCGCCATCCTGACCCTGGTCGGCGGCTACCTCTTCGGCGTCCTCGCCATAATTTTCGGTCTCATCGCTTTCGTGAAAACCCGATCGGGGAACGCGGGCGGCACCGGAATGGCGGTCGCGGGCCTTATCCTCGGTGTGCTCGCGCTGGTGGCATCGATCCTGCTCACGGTGGTCGGCTGGAGCTTCTTCGTCAACTCGGGCGGTAAGGACTACGTGGACTGCATTAACAATGCAGGCAGTGATCAGGCCAAGATCGACCAGTGCAGCCGGGAGTGGAGCAACACGCTGGAGAACCGCTACAGCGTCACCCCCACTCCGGCGCCGACTTCCGGCCGCTGATCGGCTAGTGCACCGCGCAGGCTCGGGTCGCGGCGACCACCTCGGCGAGCTCGGGGCGAAAGTCGCGCTCGGGCGGTGCGATCCAGGTGCGGTATCGGCTGTGTTCGTCGGTGGGTGAGGGCAGCACGATGCGACTGCCCGGTAGCGCGAGCGATGCGCAAACCCGGAACAGGTCGGAGAACAGGGCATCATCGAGATACGAGTCGTCGGTGGGACCGGTCAGGAAGGTCCAACGGCCCGAGCGGGGGTGCGCGATGATCGGACCACCCCGGTCGCCGCGCGTGTCATATCCTGGCCCGCCGCGCTTCTGCCCACCGTTCAACGATTCGCGTACCTGCTCGCCGAGTACCGCCGGCATCACCACCGCGCCGACCGCCCCGATTTCCAACATGATCCGACCGAGCGTGGGATCGACGACACCGTAGAGTCCGTGGTCTTTGCGATAGTGCCGACAGCGGGCGATGGCGTCTTGAATTGCCGTGAAATCCTGTGCGGCCGTCAACGGCTGTACATCCGCCCGCCCGAACACCCGATAGCTCCCTGACGCGCTCATGACGAACCTCGCCTCGATGCTGAGTGGATCGGCGTGAATGGTGGATCGGCCATGCGGAAAAACAACGCTGAAATCGACCCTAGACCGACACAACTGCCTTGACAACAGTCAAACGCTGGAAAGTTGCTCGGGTACTGTGTCCGGACATGGCACCCGTCTCGCCTACCGTTGCCCGCTGGGAATTGGTGCTGCGCCTGCGGGAACTACGCGAACAGCGGGGCTTCGATTCGGCCACGTTCGCCAAACGCGCCGACTTCACTCCGGCCAATTGGTCGCACGTGGAAAAGGGCAGGCAGGTGCTGACGACCAATAGTATCGCCCCCGTGCTCGCACTGCTCGAGCTGGACACCGAGGAGCAAGACCAGCTGCTCACGCTGCTCGAGGCCAGCAAACAGCGCGGCTGGTGGGCGAAGTCGTCGGCGCTGATCGGCCCGGAACTACAGCGGCTCTACGGGATGGAGTCGGGCGCGCAGAGCATTCGCAGTTATGACAGCCTCGTTGTCCCCGGGCTGCTGCAGACCGAGGATTACGCCCGCGCGCTCATCAGTGCGGATGTGATGATCCGGCCGGTCCAGGTCGAACAGTTGGTTGCTATTCGGATGCGGAGGCAAGAGCGACTGCGTGGCCGCAACCGGATCGAGCTGATCGCGGTGATCGGCGAAGGCACCCTGCTACAGCAGACCGGAGGCCCGCAGGTGCTGCGCGGCCAGCTCGACCATCTAGCCGAATTGATCGACGAACTCGACAGCATCGAGGTCCGAGTGATCCCATTTGCCGCCACCGCGGTGCTCGGCGGCTCGAGTTTCCATCTGATCGACTTCGCGAGCGTTCAAGGCAGCGGTCGCCTCCGCCGATTTCATCCAGCTCGTTGAGGTGGAAGGACGCCTTGGCGCACTCTGGATGGTGGGAGGTGCGCCCATGCCGAGCAAGCGCCCCCTGGACCGCAGCCTGGTTGGCGGCCCCGGCCCGAGACCCCTCCGGGTGCTGATGCGGTCGAAGCCGTTCTCGACCGTTACGCCGAGCACTTGCCGATGTCGCTGCGGCAGGTGATTGGCCCCGGAATCCTGAAGCTGACCCCACCACCACGGTGGCAGTGTCCATGGGCACTCCCCTATGCGGCGGCCCGGCTGGGTGAGTGCTTCCGAGTGGCGGCCAAGCGGTACTTATGATTCGGCTTTCCGAAGGTCGGGTGGCTCACAGCCCAGGCGGCGGTATTGATGATCGCCGACTTGACGCGTGCGGCCGTCCGGCCGCGTAGGGCTCCCGGCTTCGCTCGCGCGTCACCGTCGACCAGCTGGAAGAGCCCATCGTTGCGGCCGAGGCTGATGTGGTTGCCGATATAGGAGAAGGTGGTCGGCGCGACTTTGCGGCCGGTCAGGTCCCCGATGATCGCAGCCGTCGCCGCCTTGCTGGTGGGTCCCGCCGAAGCACACGACATCGGGTACGGCAGGCCATTGTCGCCGATGACGAAGACGCTGTCACCGGCGGCGTAGACGTTCGGGTGTGAGACCGACCGCATCTGACGGTCGACCGTGATCTGTCCGTTGGGTTCCACCTGCAGGCCGCTGGCCGCAGCGATCGGGTGAACGGCGAAGCCTGCGGCCCACACGGTCGCGTCGGCGGTGAACGCGGTGCCGTCGGCGGCGATCGCCACAGCCTCCTCGACGCGCTCGATCGCGGTGTGCTCGTGGACCGTGATACCGAATCGGTCGAAGGCGCGCAGCATGTGACGGCGGGCCTTGGGGCCCAGCCAGCCGCCCAGTTCGCCGCTGGTGGCGAGGCTGACCCGAAGCCCTGGACGGGATTCGGCGAACTCGGTGGCGGCTTCGATCGCGGTCAGGTTGCCGCCGACCACCAGTACGTGCCGGCCCTCGTCCAGCTCGTCCAGGCGTGCGCGCAGGCGCAGCGCGGCCGGCCGCGCTGCCACATGGTAGGCGTGCTCGTCGACGCCGGGAACGCCGTGGTCTGCGGTGGTGCTGCCGAGCGCGTAGAGGAGGGTGTCGTATTCGAGCCGGTCGATACCGTCGCCGTCGCCGTCGCCGTCGGCGACGGCGACGGCGACGGCGACGGTCCGATGCTCGGCGTCGACGCTGGTGACGCGTGCCAGTCGTAGCCGGATGTCGGTGCCCGTGAATACCTTCGCCAGCGGCCGGTGGCGCAGCTCCTGCCCGGCTGCGAGCTGATGCAGGCGCAGCCGCTCGACGAAATCGGGTTCGGCGTTGACGACGGTGATCTCGAAGTCGTCGGAGTGGAGCTGGCGTGCCAGGAATGTGGCGGAGAAGGCTCCGGCGTATCCGGCCCCGAGAACGACGATGCGGTGCTTCATGGTTGAGACTCCTGTCTGGTTCGCGTGCTTGCTGAACAAGACACCCCCAGTCGCGATTTTCTGACAGCCTTGACGAGTGATGCGTATCACATTCCGGAGCCTCATCCGGCTGACGATCTCCATGTGGTGCGTCGGTCGAACGCCGAGCCCGCAGACCGAACGATACTGTGATCTACGTCACAAGATGTCAGGATTTTCCTCGATGCGGTGTCTTGTTCTCGACCCACCCGGATCGAAGGAGACACGATGGGCAAGAGCATCGAGGTAGTCGTGGTCGGCGGCGGATACGCAGGAGTGATGGCGGCCAATCGTGTGAGGCAGCGCGACGACGTGACGGTGACCGTGATCAATCCGCGGCAGGTCTTTGTACCACGGCTGCGGCTGCACCAGCTGGTGGGAGGGACCCACGATGCGGTCGTCGACTACCAGGAGGTACTCGCCGAGGGCGTCGAGCTGGTGGTCGACAATGCGACGCACATCGACGCGACCGGGCGCACCGTGACCCTCGCCGAGGGGGGCAGCATCGGCTACGACTATCTGATCTACGCGGTAGGCAGCCTCGGCGGCGGACCGCAGGTGCCAGGCGCGGCCGAATTCGCTTATCCAGTCGCGACTTTGGAGGCCGCGCAGCGGCTGCGGTCGGTGCTCTTCGACACGCCTATGACGACCACGGCGACGGTCGTCGGGGGCGGTCCGGTTGGTATCGAGACCGCTGCGGAACTCGCGGAACAGGGGCGCAGTGTCAGGCTGGTCTGCGGCGGTGTCGTCGGCCCGTACCTGCACTCCAGCGCTCGGCGCACAGCCCGCAAATACCTCACCAAACTAGGCGTCGAGGTGATCGAAGGCCCGGATACGTCGGCCACCGCGGTGAGGTCGGGAACCGTGGAACTCGGTGACGGCCGCACCCTGGCAAGTCAGGTCACCATTTGGACTGCCGGTTTCGGTGTGCCCGATCTGGCCGACCGCAGCGGGTTGTGTACCGACGCCGCCGGGCGGCTGCTCACCGACGAGACACTGACCAGCATCGACAGCGATCGCATCATCGCGGCGGGCGACGCGTCGGCACCGTCGGACCTGCCGTTCCGGATGAGTGCCTACATCGCTGGATGCCTGGGCGCTCACGCCGCCGACACAGTGCTGGCCCGGATCGCGGATCAGCGGCCGGCGCCGATCGACCTGGCATTCCAGGCCATGTGCTTCAGTTTCGGCCGCGGTGTCGGGATCTTCCAACTCCTTCATAAGGACGACACGGCAAAGCGGTTGTACTTCACCGGGTTCATGGGCCGCAAGCTCAAGGAGTTCTCCTGCACCGCCAGCATCAAGCACCTGGTGACCGAGGCGCACAAGCCCGGCTCGCACCACTGGCCGAAGGATGGTGAACACCGGCCCGCCCTGCTAAGAGCCCGGAATGAGAACGTGACGACACCGAGCGCGTAGACGCCGGTTTCGCCGTTATCACCAGTGGCACGGTGTGCGGCAGCGTTCGAATCGACAACGCCGCGCATCGTGCGCCCGTACCGGCCCCACGACCACCTCCAGGAGAGGAATTCATGCACACGACAGGTGAATCCGGCGGGCGACGGCGGGCCGAGGGCGAGACCGCGAGCCTCGGCGACGGTGACCATGCCACCCTCGCGGCGACGGAAACGTTTGTCGCGCACCGCAATCTGCTGTTCACCGTGGCCTACGAGATGCTCGGATCCGCGGTAGACGCCGACGACGTCCTGCAGGAAACCTGGTTGCGCTGGGTCGGTGTCAACGCGGCGCACGTCGACAATTCGCGCGCCTACCTGGTTCGGATCACCACGCGGCAGGCGCTCAACCGGCTGCGTTCGGTGAAGCGCCGCCGGGAGGCGTACGTGGGCTCCTGGCTGCCGGAGCCGTTGCTCACTACTCCGGATGTGGCCGCCGAAGTGGAACTCGCCGAAAGCGTGTCGATGGGGCTGATGGTCGTGCTCGAGACCTTGACCCCGACCGAACGAGCGGTATTCGTGCTACGCGAAGCGTTCGGGTTGGGCTATGACGAGATCGCGGCCGCGGTGGAGAAATCCCCCACCGCCGTGCACCAGATCGCCCACCGCGCCCGCCGCCACGTCGAAGCCCGCCGACCGCGCCGCGCGGTCACCGCGCGCGAGGCGCAAGCGGCTGTCGAAGCGTTCCGGCGCGCGCTCGAGACCCGGGACCTGCAGGGCCTGCTCGACGTACTCGCCCCCGAGGTGGTGGCGATCAGCGACGGCGGCGGCATCAAGCAGGCCACCCCACGGCCCGTCATCGGTGCGGACAAGGTGGCGCGGTTCATGGTTGGGGGCCTCACCAAGCACGACGTCGCGCTCACTGTCGAACCGACCGCGATCAACGGCAGCCCCGCATTGACGCTGCACGTCGATGGGGAACTCGACGGTGTAATCGCGGTGCGGGTCGAGGACACCCGCATCACCGGTCTCTACTTCGTACGTAACCCGCACAAGCTGACCCACATCGACGCCGAAACCCCACTCACCCTGCGCTGACACCGGCCACGACCTGACCGTTCAAGGGAGTAGACATGACCACACGGGCGCCCCTCGCCACCGACACGCTTCCGTCACGATGGCCGACCGTGGCCACAGCCGTCGTCGTGCTCACGACGATCACCAGCGTATTGCTCATCGCCTTCGCCTGGCCGTCGGTGCGGTGCACGATGTGCCGATCGCCGTCGCCGGGCCGACCACCGCGGTCGCCCAGGTCCGGACCGCGCTCGAGCAGCGTGCGTCGGGCGGCTTCGATATCACCGAAGTCGCCGACACGGTGGGCGCGGAACAACTCATCCGCGACCGGCAGGTGTACGGAGCGATAGATCTCAGCTCCGGCACCCCGCAGGTCATCGTCGCCTCCGCCGCCAGCACCGCGGTCGCCCAAACCCTGCAGACCATGGCGACCGGACTCGGACAGGACGGTAATGCCGGTACGCCGGTCGCGGTCCGCGACCTCGCCGCCCTGCCCACCGACGACCCGCGCGGCGCCGGCCTGTCCGCCGGTGCCCTGCCGCTGGTCATGGGTGGCCTGCTTGCCGCGGTGCTGCTGACCAGGCTCGTGCGCGGCACCGGTCGCCGCGTCGCCGGAACACTGGCCTTCGCGGTCACCGGCGGCCTAGCCGTGGCGGGGATCCTGCAGTTCTGGTTCGGCTCGCTCAGCGGCTCCTACCCGGCCAATGCCGGTGCCGTCGCATTGAGCATCGCGGCGGTCTCCCTGACCGTTCTCGGGCTCGAATCGTTGTTCGGATACGCCGGAATCGGGATCGGCGCCGTGATCATGATGCTCATCGGCAACCCGCTCTCGGGGACGGCCACCGCCCCCGAAATGCTGCCCGGCTGGTCCGGCACACTCGGGCAGCTGCTGCCGCCCGGGGCGGGTGGTCGGCTACTGCGGTCGACCGCCTTCTTCGACGGTCGCGGCGCTCCCCTCGCCGTCACCGTCCTGGTCGTCTGGGCCACGCTCGGGGCGGCGCTGTGCCTGATCGGCGGCCTGCGCGCACACCGCGCCACCTCGAACCCTGAACGTGCAATTCGAAAGGAGTATCAGCAAGCGTAATTCCCAAACCGTCGCCACGTGACCCGCAGCGACGAAGACAACGCGATACTCACCGAGCTCTTCGCCGGCCTGCCCGACCCGGCCGCACCGTCTCGCTAGCCCGGGGCCGCTCCGACAGCGGCCCCCCTTCACCGGTCTCGATGCCGCGATGCGGGGTCCGTCGATGCCTGCCATCGTCCTAGTGCCTCGGCCGAGACCCTGGTGTACTTGGCCAGGCTGCGCACCGACGTATGCCCGGACAACGCCATCAGCATCGGGATAGAGGCACCGGCCTCCGCGGCGTGGGCCAGTTTGCTGTGCCGTAGTTGATGCAGCGTGAACGGGCCTCGCTTCATCCGCTCGGTGTGTTCCTCGAACAGGGTCGCCGCCCGCCGGTACGACAACCGGGCACGTTGCTGGGGTCGTCATCAGTGCGGAGCCGCATCGTTGGGGCTTGTCACGCATTGAAGATGGCTCGCAAGGCGGTTTCATCGCCTTCGATGTCGACGAGCGCACGGATTTCGTCGAGGCCCAGCATGCCTGCCGCCAGGCCGAGAACGATCGCGGCCTCCGCGCGCATGACGGCATCGAGCGCTCGACCATCGTGCGGACTGACATCCAGGCCCGAACGGGTCGCCCGCACCTGAAACAGCTGTCCGTCGATTGCAACCCCGACCGTCGATGAACGATCTACCTTCACCCTGCTGCCTAACAGAGCAGGCAGAGCCACGGCAAGCCATTCGGGGCGGAAACGGTCACCGGCGGGGCCACGCACCATGAGCGGTGTCGACCACCGGATGAGCCCGTCGATCGGCTCCCGCAACTGGGCACCCCACGTGGTGAGTGCGTAGGTCACGGCATTGCCTTCTTCGGCCAGCCGTCGCTCGACGACACCGGCGGCCTCGAGATCGCGCAGCCGGTCGGAGAGCAGATTGGTGGCCACGCCAGGGAGCCCATCGAGCAACTCGCGGTAGCGGGCGGGGGCCACCAGGAGCTGGCGGACGATGAGCAGATTCCACCGGTCGCCCACGACATCGAGCGCCCGCGCAAGACCGCAGTACTGGCCGTAACTTCGACTCATCTTCACCTACTTGACATTCTAAAGTTAGCGTGACTATATCAAGTGAAGTCGCGAATTGGGGTGAAGTCATGACCAAGACGGAAAGACCGGAATGGGTCGACGATGAACTGTTCCCGTTCCAGAGCAGGTTCGTCGCTATCGACGGGCACACAATCCACTACGTAGACGAAGGTTCGGGGCCCACACTGCTGTTCCTGCACGGCAACCCGACCTGGTCGTTTGTGTATCGCGACGTGATCGGTGCCCTGCGAGACCAGTTCCGGTGCATCGCACTCGACTACCCCGGCTTCGGCCTGTCCTCGGCCCGACCGGACTATCGGCATCTGCCCGAGGAACACATCAAGGTCGTCACCTCCTTCGTCGATGCCCTGACCTTGAGCAAGGTCACTCTCGTGGCCCACGACTGGGGCGGCCCCATCGGCCTCGCCACCGTCGGGCAGCGGCCCGCCGTCTTCGAGCGTCTGGTGCTGACCAACACGTGGGGCTGGCCGAATGGTGATCCGAAGGCGCACATCGCCGCTCATATGATGGGCGGCCCGGTGGGGCGTCTGCTGATCAGGCAGCTCAACCTGTTCGTCAATGCGACGATCCCCATCGGGCACCGGTTGCGGAAGCCGACCGCCGAGGAGATGGACCACTACCGGAAGGCTCTCGCCACGCCGGATCGGCGCGAAGCGACCGCCGTCCTGCCCCGGCGCATTACCGCCAGCCGCGCACTTCTCGCTGAGGTCGAAGCCAACCTCCCCAACCTCGCGTCGCTCCCGACGCTCATCATCTGGGGTAATGCCGACGTCGTGTTCGGGGACAAGGAGCGTCGGCGGTGGGAGCAGCTGTTCCCCGACCATCACACCGTGATCATCGAAGGCGGCGGCCACTTCGTGCAATCCGACGCACCCGACCGGTTCGCGGCCGCGATCCGCGACTGGCGGATGAGAGAACCCGGATGAGTCGCAAGGCGGGAATCCTTATATCGGTTGATGTCGCGGCGCTCGCCATCAACCGCGACCTCACAATCGTCAATGTCGCGCTGCCCAGCATGGCGAGCGAGCTCGACGCGGGCACCCGTGGACTGTGGCCTGAGTCTTGACCCAGCCACCCCTTCGCCGACCGCGCCCGTGACATCCTCGGGAAACGGATCCTTGGCGGAGGCGGTGGGACCATCACAAGACTGAGCGCCGATGCAAACAACTGACGCTCACCGGAGTGAAGAAATGCCATCGAACTGAGACAACACCGCTGGCCACCGCGTGAGACAAATCAGAAAAGACCAGTTTGGCCAGGTGATGGATGCCACGAATTTTGAGACCCGACAGCGCCGTCGGCGACCTCTCGGCGACCGCTCGCCAGGATCGGCATACTGGAGATCGTGACCTCCGAGCTGACAAGTCCTTCCGGTATTGATCTGACCTACCTCGACGAGGCCGTGCGGGTACAGGATGACCTGTTCGCGCACGTCAATGGCGTCTGGCTCGACACCTATGAGATACCCGCCGATCGAGCGGTGGACGGTGCCTTCCGGACGCTCTACGACCAGGCGGAATTGGACGTGCAGACGATCATTCAGAATGCGGCCGCCGCGGCGCCCGAGCCGGGCACCGACGCCCGCAAGATCGGCGATCTGTACTCCAGCTTCATGGACATCGACGCCGTCGCGGCCGTCGGTCTGGCGCCGCTGGTGATCGAACTCGCGGCTATCAAGGAGGTCGCCGATCGCAGCGCCTTCGCCGCATTGCTCGGCCGGTTACAGCGCACCGGCGTCGGCGGCGCGATCGGCGTCTATGTCGACACCGACGACAAGAATTCCAACCGGTATCTGGTGCACGCCGCCCAGTCCGGCATCGGCCTGCCCGACGAGTCCTACTACCGGCAGGACGAATTCGCCGAAATCCGCACCAGCTACATCGAGCATATCGGCCGCATGTTCGTCTTGGCCGCCGCCGACCAGCAGGTCGCGGGCCTGCTTCCGGCCGATCTGGATACCGTCGGTCAGCGGGTGTTCGAGCTGGAGTGCAAGCTCGCGGCGGGTCACTGGGACGTGGTGCGTCGCCGGGATGCCGAACTGAGCTACAACCTGACCACCTTCGACGCGCTGGCAGCAGAGAATCCCGAATTCGATTGGACCGCGTGGACTTCCGCGCTCGCCGACGGTACGTCCGCACCAGGCCACGAGCTGTTCGCGGAAGTGGTGGTGCGCCAGCCGGACTATGTGCGCACCTTCGCCCAGACCTGGGCGGGTGAGTCGCTGGCGGACTGGCAGGCGTGGGCGGCATGGCGGGTAATCCGCTCGCGCGCCGCGTATCTCACCGACCCACTGGTGGAGGAGAGCTTCGACTTCTACGGCCGTACCCTCACCGGAGCCAAGGAGAACCGGGAACGCTGGAAGCGCGGTGTGTCGTTGGTGCAGGACCTGCTCGGTGAGGCGGTCGGCAAATTGTATGTGGCCGAGCACTTTCCGCCGGAAGCCAAGGCGCGGATGGTGGATCTGGTCGCCAATCTTCGGGAGGCATACCGCCGTAACATCGCCGATCTGGAGTGGATGGGCCCTGACACCAGGGCCGCCGCGCTGACCAAGTTGGAGAAGTTCACCCCGAAGATCGGCTATCCGGATACCTGGCGGGATTACTCTGCCATCGTCATCGACCCGGAAGACCTGGTAGGCAACTATCGCCGCGGTTACGCGGCCGAACACGACCGCGACCTGAACAAGCTCGGCGGTCCGGTCGACCGCGACGAATGGTTCATGACCCCGCAGACGGTGAACGCCTATTACAACCCGGGCATGAATGAAATCGTCTTCCCTGCGGCGATTCTGCAGCCGCCGTTCTTCGATATGAATGCCGACGACGCCGCCAACTATGGTGGCATCGGTGCGGTGATCGGTCACGAAATCGGGCACGGATTCGACGACCAGGGCGCCAAGTACGACGGCGACGGTAACATGATCGACTGGTGGACCGACGATGACCGCGCCGAATTCGGTAAGCGGACAAAGGCATTGATCGACCAGTACAACGTACTCTCGCCCAAGGAACTCGGTACCGAGCACACGGTGAATGGTGAATTCACTATCGGCGAGAATATCGGCGATCTCGGCGGGCTCTCGATTGCCATTGCCGCATACAAGATTTCGCTCGACGGCGCACCGGCGCCGGTTATCGACGGACGTACCGGCCTACAGCGCGTTTTCCTCGGCTGGGCCCAGGTGTGGCGCACGAAGGCGCGTACCGAGGAGGCCATTCGCCGCCTCGCCGTCGATCCACACTCGCCGCCCGAATTCCGTTGCAACGCGGTGGTTCGCAATATCGACAGCTTCCACGAAGCCTTCGGTGTCGAGCCCGGCGACAAGCTCTATCTCGACCCAGCCGAACGCGTGCGGATCTGGTAGCAGCCGCGAACCACCTCAGCGCAGACGCTGTTCGGTTGCGCCGTCGAAGAAGAAGATTTCGTCGAGCTTCGGGCGCAACCGGAGGCGGTCGCCGAGGGTGACCCGGAAACGCCGGTCGACGCGGGCGACTACCTTGCCGGAGCGGCTGTTCCATTCGTCGCTACTGGCGTGGCTGTAGACGAATGATTCGGCGCCGAGCTCCTCGAGCAGTTCGGCGGCGACGGCGAGGCCGTCGGTCTCGGTGGTGATCTCCCATGATTCGGGCCGGACGCCGACGACCACGCGATCGGTCTGCACGCTGTGCGGCAAGCGAATTCGCAGATCTCCGAGTACGGCGACGCCGTCGCGGACCGGTGCGTCGAGCAGGTTCATACCGGGGGAACCGATGAAGCCCGCGACGAAGGTATTGACCGGATTGTCGTAGAGCTCGCGCGGAGCGGCGATCTGCTGGAGCTTCCCATCGCGCAGCACCGCCACCCGATCGCCCATGGTCATGGCTTCGACCTGGTCATGGGTGACGTAGACGGTGGTGGTGCCGAGACGCTTCTGCAGAGTCGCGATCTGGGATCGGGTGCTCACCCGCAATTTCGCGTCGAGATTGGACAGCGGCTCGTCCATGCAGAACACCTGCGGGCGGCGAACAATGGCGCGGCCCATGGCGACTCGCTGTCGCTGGCCGCCGGAGAGCTTGGCCGGTTTGCGATCGAGCAATTGCTCGAGCTCCAGCATTTTCGCGGCTTCTCGAACCCGAATTTCCGTGTCGGCCTTGTTCATTCCGGCATTGCGCAGCGCGAAACCCATATTCTGGGCGACGGTCATATTCGGGTAGAGGGCATAGCTCTGGAACACCATCGCCACATCGCGGGCGCGTGGCGGCAGGCCGGTTACGTCCCTGCCGCCGATGACGATTCGCCCGGACTCGACCGATTCCAGTCCGGCGAGCATTCGCAGGCTGGTGGACTTGCCGCAGCCCGAGGGGCCGACGAGGACGATGAATTCCCCGTCGGCGATATCGATGTCCAGGTTATCGACAGCAGGCGTCGGCGCACCGGGATACAGATGCGTCACCCCGTCGAAGTGCACTGTTGCCATGCTGTCGATCTCCGTATCTGATTGCGGCGCGATGTCGCCTGAAACTACTTCGGCAGTTTCGGGGTGATCTGCCTGTCGATGATGGCTTGCAGCTGACTTGCGACATTAGCGAAAGCCATTGCTGGGTCGGCATTCTGGAGACCGACCTGTTCCAGTCCGGTGCCGATGATCTGGTCGCCGCCCGGTACGAAGACCCGGGCGTAGTCCTGTGATTTTGTCACCGACAATTGCTCGATCGCGACCTTGGCGTTCGGGTTCTTCGCCAGGAAGTCCACCTCGCTCGGATCGGTCACGGCGGACTTGCGCACCGGCATATAACCGGTGCCCTGCGAGAAGTACGCGGTGTTTGCGGAGTTGGTGATGAACTCGATGAACTTCAGCGCGTGCACCTTTCGCTGATCGGAGATGCGGGCCGGAATGGCAAGGCCAGCACCACCGGTGGTGACACCAGGACCGTTCGGGTGTGGCAGAAAGGCGGTGCCGAACTCGAACTTGCCCTTCGCACTGTTCTGGATGCTCTTCAGATCGCCGGTGGAGGCGATGGTGGAGGCGATGACTCCGGTGCCGAAGTCGACGGCGATCTGCGGTTTGATGCCCGCGTACTTCTTGGTGTGGATCATGTCGCGCAGGAACTGGCCCGCCGCAACGGTTTTCGGGTCGGTGAACTGGAGCGTCCACTGATCGGAGTAGGCGCCACCGAAGGTCCAGTTCGGCCCCTGGAAGGTCCAGGCGAGGTAGTTCTTGGCGTCGCCCCAGCCGTGCGCGAGCTTGCCGTCACCTACGGCCTCTTGCAGTTTCGGGCCCCACTCGTCGAATTCGGGCCAGCTCTGCGGGCCCCGATCCGGCAGACCGGCCTTCGCCCACACGTCCTTGTTGTAGTAGAACAGCGGTGTCGAGCGGGCATAGGGCAGCGCGTAGTGCTTGCCGTTGAAAAGGTAGTCGGCGGCGAGTGAGTCGACATAGTCGTCCAGTTGTACCCCGGCGTCGCCGAAGTGCCCGTCGAGCGCCTCGATGGTGCCGTTGAGTGCGTAGTTGAACCACCAGACATCCGACAGCACAACGACATCCGGCAGGTCGCCACCCGAGAGCGCCGCGTTGAACTTCTGCGACACCTCCTCGTAGTTCTTGCCCGCGTCGACCAGGTTCACCTTCAGGTCGGGGCACTTGGCCTGGAACCGGTTGATCAGTTCTGCCTCGACTTCCTTCGAGGTGCCAGGGTGATTCGACCAGAAGGTGATGGTGTTGGCGTCGCCGGACTGCGTACCGCTACCGCCGCCCGCGCACGCGGTCAGTGCCGCGCCCGCGGCGATCGCGCCGGCCAACCCGATGAATCCGCGCCGCGACAGTGCGGGGAATTGTGAAGTGGACACTGCTTTCTCCTGTATCGGTTAACCCTTGACCGCACCCGAGGTGAGGCCCTTGATCATGTGGCGCTGTAACAGCAGGAACACCAACAGAATTGGCAGCATCGTCAGTAGCGTCCCCGCCATCACCGGCCCCCAATTCGTCACGCTCGGGTTCTCGGTGTTCTGCAGCAGGGTGAGTCCGACCGGCAATGTGGCGACGGCGGTGTCATCGGCCATCAGGAACGGCCAGAGGTATTCGTTCCATTCGTTGACCAGCGTGACGACGGCGAACGCGACCATCGTCGGCCCGGACATCGGCAGCACCACCCTGGTGAGCAGCCGCCACCAGTTGGCGCCGTCCATCCGGGCCGCCTCGATCACTTCGACAGGCAGCGACAGAAAATGGTTGCGCATCAGGAAGGTGCCGAAGGCGACGCCGCAGAGCGGAACAATGATGCCCTGGAAGGTGTTTCGCCAGCCGAGCTGCGCGATCAGCGCGTAGTTGGAGATCACGGTGATCTGGTTGGGCACCATGAGCGCGGCGATAATGACGAGGAACACCAGGTTCTTGCCGGGAAATCGCAGGAACACCAGGCCGTAGGCGCTGAACACGCCGAGTACGAACTTCACCGCGGAAACGATTCCGGTGACGATCAGCGAGTTACGCAAAAACGTCCAGAACGGCAGTGTGGTGGTGGCGTCGGCATAGTTCTCCGGATGCCAGCTGTGCGGCCAGTACACCGCCGGTTGGGTGTAGATATCCGGGCGCGCCTTGAACGAGGTGATGATGATCCAGAACAGCGGAACGCCGACGATGACCAGCACGCACAGCATGGCGCCGTAGCCCAGCAGCTGCACCGCCGATTGGCGGGTCCGGTACGAAGCCGTGGTTGGCCCAACGGTTTTCATCGCTCGCCTCGATCCATGATCCGAACCTGGATCAGCGTGATGGCCAGCAGCACCAGGAACATGATGGTGGCCACTGTGGCGCCGTAGCCGGCGCGGAAGTTCCGGAAGGACTCTTGGTAGACCTGGTAGACCATCGTGGTGGTGCCGGTGCCGAGCGGCCCGCCACGGGTCATCACATTGATGATGTCGAAGACCTGCAACGAATTCAGCAACACCGTGATGGAGAGGAAGAACGTCGTCGGGCGCAGTTGTGGCAGTAGCACTTTGGTGAAGGTTGTCCACCGGCTCGCGCCGTCCATTTCGGCGGCTTCCATCAGATCGGCCCGTGTGCCCTGCAAAGCGGCCAGATAGATGACGAAGGTGTAGCCGAGGTTCTTCCAAATGTAGGTGACCGTCACCATGAACAGCGCCCAGTGCGGGTCCTGATAGAAGTCCGGTGCCTTATCGACTCCGATGCGGTGCAACAGGTCCTGGATCAGGCCGAAACTGGGATCGAAGATGAACTGGAACGCCACGCCGATGGCGGCGCCGGAAATGACGAATGGCGCGAAGATCGCCGAGCGGACCACATTGCGCCCGAACAACTTACGGTCGAGCAACAGGGCGAGCGCCAGCCCGAGCATCATACTGCCGACGACTGCGGCCAGCGTGAAAACCACTGTGTTGGTGACGATCTGCCAAGAATCTGATCGTCCCCACCACTCGCGGTAGTTGTCGAACCCGATGTAGGTGACGAACTGATCGGAAATGTTCCAGTCGGTGAACGACAGCCGAATGTTGTCCAGCAACGGTCGGTAGACGAACAATGTCAGCAGCGCGAGGTTCGGAACGATCAGCACCAGGAACAGCGCGTAGTCCTGCCATGGGCGGCTACGGAGGCCGCGGCCACGGGGTTGCGGCAATACTCGCTCCGGCCTGGTTCGCACAGCGGAGACATTACGGAACGCAGCAAACGGTCGGTTAACGCTCCGCGCCAAACCGTTGAACATTGCGCGCATCGGGCAAGTGAAGCAAAAGCCGAACACCACGATTGGGCTTTTGCCCGAATTCGATCGTAGTGTTCGGCTCGCGTTTTGATGATGGAGGCGGGTCAGCCCGCACCAGCACCGTCCTTATTCGTTCCAGTCGCCGTAGCCGTCACGCGAGTTCAGCGTCCCGCCGTCGGTGTTCTCGACGACAACCGGGTCGCCCCTCTTGGCGTTCTCGAAGAACCACTGGGCGTCCTCGGTGCTCACGTTCAAGCAGCCATGGCTGGAGTTCGAAACACCCTGCTGCCCAACCGACCACGGGGCCGCGTGCACGAAGATGCCACTGTTGGAGATGCGCGTCGCGTATTCGACCTCGAGCTTGTAGCCCTCCGGGTCGGTGGTCGGCACACCGTAGGTGGACGAATCCATCGTCATCTTGCGCAGCTGCTCGCCGACGAAGTACGTGCCGTTCGGGGTCTCGTGGTCGGTCTTGCCCATCGAGGTCGGCATGGTCTTCACCACCTCGCCGTTGCGGGTGATCGTGATGGTGTGCGTGGCGTCATCGGCGGTACTCACCAGCGCGTCGCCGATGTGGAAGGCGCTGTGGGTTTCACCAGCCGCGACGGTGACATCGGTGTTGGCGGGCCAGAACTCGTTCGGCCGCCAGCGCACCTGCTTGTCGTTGAACCAGTAGAAGTGTCCTGGTGCGGGATTCGAGGAGGTCACCGCGATGGCCTTCTCGGCGGTCGCGTGATCGGTGACCGGTTCCTTGAAGTTGATGATGATCGGCTGCGCGACACCCACGGTGTCGCCGTCGTTGATATTGATCGACGGCGGTGCGAAGTTCGCCTTCGGCGCCGGGTCGGTGGCGGCGGCCGAAGAGGAGCCGGTGCCGGGCAGCAGGGGTTCGGCCTGGGCGGGCGCGACGAGCGCGGCACCTGCCGTCGCGAGCGCTGCGGACAACAGCACGCCCTGGCGGATCCGCCGGGCTAGCCGCGATCCCTGTGGGCGAGTCGGCAACGATCTGGCGGGCAAAGCGACGTACATAGGTTCTCGTCCATTCCATTTCTCGTGCGCGCGTGGCGATCGAGATCTTTCATAGGCGCGGAGCTATTGAGCACCCCACGGATACTGTTTGCGGAGCCCACGTAGCGGCCCCGGTGATACACCCCGACGTCCCTTCCTACCGTTGCGCGCGGTTCGAAGCCAACCGTGTTTCAAATTCATTCGAGCCGACCATGTAGTGTGTCGAGCGCCACATATGCCGTTGGTGATCACCGACTTTCGTGAAAGATCCCGGTCGGACCGGCGAGTCTCGTTGCGAGCTCGCGACAGACCACGTGGACGGTTGTAGGTAACACCAAACGCCTTCGTGATGTAAATCACGCATAATCACGCCACGACGTCGAAGGAGATCGAGCGGCGCGGACCGGTCGCGATGTTGTGCGGCAGGCGACAGCGGCGCCCGATCTCGCGCGCACCGCGGTGCCGGTCGCAGCCGTACGCGCCCGAGGCTCGTCGCCAGTACGATCCGCAATTCGTCGGCGAGCGATGCCCCGACACGGCGCCGATGCCCGCCGCCGAAGGGCGCGAACTCGAACGGGCCATAGCGGCGCTCGAGGAACCGTTCCGGTCGGAACCGCGCCGCATCCGGCCACACCTGTGGCGCGGTGTGCAGCAGCGGTACCGCGAGACCAATCGTGTCGCCCGGCGCGAGCTCGACTCCGCACAACGTGAACGGCTCGGTGACCCACAACCAGCCTGGGTGCACGGAGCGTGCGCCCGGCGCTGCTCGGTCCCCGCCGAGCGGAGGTGTAGCCACGTCCATACCTACTGCTACGAACTTGCCGGTCCGCCGGTTCGGAACCGGCGGCCTACGGATGGTCCGTCGGCGCGGCCGCGTCCGATCGGTGTTTGCGCACGATGCCGCTCGCTATGGCGGCCAGTCGAGCCAGCCGCGCATCGCCCAGCGCGGTGACGGCATTGCCGAGCCGGTTGGTGACGAACGCGATCGACATGCCGAGCAACGGATCGGCATACGCGCCGGATCCGCCGACACCATAGTGCCCGAACGCTTTTCGCGGCTGCTGCTTGGACATCAGCACCGGACGGTGGTATCCGAGCGTGAAACGCAATGGCAACCCGAGCACATAGTCGCGATGCTCGGCCGGTTGTTCCTGATTGATGGTTTCGATGGTCTCCGGTTTCAGGAACTGCACAGTCCGGACTCCCTGGTCACCACGTTCCTGTCGGCCGGCCGTGTGCCCCTGCACGTCGGTCGGCTCCGGACCGATCTCCACCCGTCCCGCGTTCGCCAGTGCGCCATACATCCTGGCCAGCGCCCGCGCCGAGAACACACCGTTCCAGCCGGGCATCACCGCGTCGTGTACCCGTGGGTCGCGGACCAGTTCGTCGAAGCTTTCCGGCATACCGGCCTCGGCGAGTCCGCGGATCGGCCGCACCCAGGACAGCACCGATGACGCGGTGTTCCAGCGGATTCCGGGTGGGCTCAGGTGCGGGAAGATCTTGGCGATCCGATACCGCTCGGATTCCGGTACCTGGAACCAGAATTCGTCGCAGTCGAGCGGTACGGCGATTTCGTGCCGCACCACGTCGGTGAACTTCTCGCCGGTCGCCCGCTGCACGATCTCGGCGACCAGCCATCCGAAGGTGATCGCGTGATAGCCGGAGCTGCGGATGCGTCGCGGGTCGGCCGGGCTGTCGGCCAATGCTCGCACCACCGCGTCGTAGTCGAGGATGCCCTCGCGGCCGGGCACCAATCCGCGCACTCGGTGTAGCCCGGCGCGATGGGAGAGCACATCGCGCACCGTGATGTCCTGCTTGCCGTGCGCGGCGAACTCGGGCCAGTACTGGGCAACCGGCGCGTCATAGTCGATCAGTCCGCGTTCGGCGAGACGGTGCAACACCGTGGCGGCCACGCCCTTGCCGGTGGAGAAAGTGAGCGCGACATTCCTGCCGTTCCACCGCCGGTCCTTGGCGGCCCATCCGGCCCAGATGTCGAGCACCGGTTTGCCGTCCAGATAGATCGCGAGTGCACCCCCGCCGCGGCTGGGCTGGGTGAACATGCTGAAGAAATGGTCGGCGAGCCGGAGGAACCGAGGGTCGACGAGCATTTCCTTCGGCGCAGCCAGCTGCCTGCTAGGTGGTGGGAATGCTGAAACCACGGGTCGCACCTCCTGACCGCAGGGTCGGCCGATGCGGACACGAACTCAGCGGCCGGTCTTTCAGACTAATCGCTAGTGGGGGTTTGCCAGCGACCGAACGGCGTAGCCAGGCAGGTGGCTCCGGTCGCCGAGTTCCATGCGAATGCCGCCGTGCCGAGGCATACCACCGCACTGTTGGTGGTCTCGACGCCTGCCCGGGATCCATCGAAGGCGATCGATACGGCGACCAGCCGACTGCCGTTGTCACCCTGACGCGTATCGGCTATCGAAGTAAGGGCGAGTGCGTCGGCGCCGATGCCGATCGCGATGGGTATCCCGCCCATGCCTTCACTGGCGCCGATACCGCCCGCGGCGCCGATACCGTAGGCGTCCGCGCCGGCAGTGGCGTTCGCGTAACCGATTCCGTCATAGCCCGCGGAGCTTGCCCGGCCGTGGGTGTCGCTGGCTGCCCGGCATCCGGTACGCCCATCGATAACCGTGATGTCCGACCCCCGCTCCGAGGTGCAATGCACATCGGTTGCTGAGGCCACTGTCGGCAGTAACAGGGAGGTGCCCATCGCGGCGGTCGTGCAGACGATTGCGCTGATCAGCTTCACGGACAACTCCTTTCACATCGGACTCCTCAACCATACCCAGACGGGTTGCTGGGATCGTGGTTAAACCGATGGGTCGACCGCGTCGGTGGGTCGCCGAGTCGACGTTTGCCGCGCCGATGGTGTATGCATGGCGTGGTATTTCAAGCTCTGAATATGTCTAACTTCGGATTCTGACGGGGGTGTGAGTTCGGAGCGTTCAGCTCGGGAGGACTGTACGTGTCTGGTCAACTACCTTCGGGTCACCTCGTGCTCGCCGCATTCGCCGCGGTGGCCGCGGTAGCGCTGGTCGCGGTGGCCGGTTGCGGCTCCACCATCAGCGGCTCCGCGCAGCCCGCGATGGACGGCGGAACCGTTGATGCGATTTCTACCACCGGGTCACCGAAAACCTCTGGGGCCAAGCCTTCTTCGGGGTCGAGGCCGACCACGGGCAAGTCGACGCCCACCTCCGCCGATCGAGGCGGCAGCGTCGACTTCGATGCCAATATCGGTGACTGTGTGACATTGGGTGGCACCATCTCCGACGCGACCATCGCGAAGGCGTCCTGTGGCAGCCGATCCTCGAACTACAAGGTGATCGGCAAGGCACCGGTCAACACCCAGTGTGTCAGCGACCGCGACAACTACTACGCGGAAACTCTCAACGGCATCGAGCAGGGCGCCCTGTGCCTCGACATCGACTGGATTGTCGGTGGCTGCATGGATGTCGGTGGGGAAGATCCCAAGCGCATCGACTGCACCGAGCACGGTACCCAGGCCATCAAGGTCACCGATATCGCGCAGAACGCCGACGACGCGGACGCCTGCGACAGTGGCACCGGCTTCACCTATCCGGAGCGGCATTTCGTGGTCTGCGTCAAAGAACTCTGATGTAACCGGACCGGCATGTGTGGCTGCGCGCATAAGTTGGTTCGGTGAGTACCTCGCAGCCGCCCCGCTTGCGTTCGGCCGGAGGGCGCTGGATCCTGCTGGCCACCATCCTGGGGTCGTCGGTGGCGTCGCTGGACGCCACCGTCGTCAATATCGCGTTGCCGCGCATCGGTGAGTCGCTCGACACCGATGTCGCCGGACTGCAATGGACGCTGAACGGCTACACGCTGACGCTCGCGTCGTTCATCCTGCTCGGCGGGTCGCTCGGTGACCACTTCGGCCGACGTAAGATCTTTGTCTGGGGCGCCATCGGTTTCGCGCTCGCTTCGATCCTGTGCGGTGCCGCGGTGAATATCGAGATGCTGGTCCTGGCTCGCATCCTGCAGGGCGTGGCGGGTGCCATGCTCACGCCGGGCAGTCTTGCGCTGATCTCCTCGTCCATCGACCGACGCGATCAGGGTGCGGCCATCGGCCTGTGGTCTGGGTTCGGTGGTGTCGCGGGCGCGCTCGGGCCGTTCCTAGGCGGCTGGCTCATCGATGTAGCGGGCTGGCAATCGATCTTCTTCATCAATGTGCCGCTCGCGTTGGTCGTCGTGCTGGTCACGCTGCGCCGCGTGCCGGAGAGTCACGACCCGAATGCCACCGCGCACCTGGATATTCCGGGCGCCGTGGTGGTCGCGCTCGGGCTCGGCGCGCTGACCTTCGGTTTGATCGATTCGACGCCACTACTCATGCTCGCCGGTGTGGTGCTGCTCGCTGTCTTCGTGGTCATCGAGATGCGCAGCGATCACCCGCTGGTCCCGCCCTCGCTGTTCACGTCGCGTGTCTTCACCGCGGCGAACCTGGTGACGCTCGTGGTCTACGCCGCGCTCGGTGGGGTGTTCTTCCTGCTCGTCATGCAATTGCAGCTGGTCGCCGGGTACTCGCCACTGATGTCGGGGGTCGCGACGGTTCCGATCACGCTGATCATGCTGGTGCTCTCGGCACCTGCGGGTCGCTGGGCGCAGGTACACGGCCCGCGCATTCCGATGACGGTAGGCCCGTTACTCGCCGCCGGTGGTCTGGTTCTCCTGCTGCGCATCGGAGCGAACACCACCTACCTGACCGATGTGCTGCCCGGCGTGCTGGTGTTCGGTCTGGGATTGTCGGTTCTGGTCGCCCCACTCACCGGGGCGGTGCTCGGCGCGGTGCCCGCCAGCGAGGCCGGTATCGCCTCGGGCGTCAACAATGCCGTCGCCAGAACGGCTCAGTTGCTGGCTGTCGCGGCGCTGCCCGGGCTGGCCGGTATATCCGGATCGCTCAGCGATCCGGTCGAATTCGACCGCGGGTTCGGTGTCGCGATATGGATCTGCGTCGGGCTGCTGGTGGCGGGCGCGCTGCTGGCCGCGCTGCTGTTGCGACCCGCGCGCCGCGCCCCGACACTCGACAATGTCGACTGCATGCCGCAATGCGCACTCGCCGCCCCGGCGTTGGCACCGGCCCACAACGAAAAATGAGCGGGCCCGAAGGCCCGCTCATTGATTCCTGGCGGTCGGATCAGACCGGGCGGTAGCCTGCTCCTATGCCGCCGCGCGCGTTGATGTCGCCCACGATCGAACTCATATTGGTGCCGACCTCGGGACCGAAGCAGGCGACGGCGAGATAGGCGTTCACCATGCCGACCAGCGTCGTCCCGATGACGACCGGCGCGCCGGAATCGCCCTCGACCACGCACATCTGCGACCAGGTCTCCATATTCGTCCCGAAGACGTCTCCCCACGCGAGGCCGCAGGTGTTGCCGGTGGTGCGGCCTTCCTTGCAGACAATCGACGGGAACTGGGCGGGACCGCCGATTCCGGTGATGGTCACGTTGCCGATTCGGTTGACCGGAACGATCTTGTCCGCGTCGAACTGGATCACGGCGTAATCCAGGTCGTGATTGGAGTAGACGAACCGGCCGATCTGGCCTGCGCCACGGTCGGCCTCGGAGAACACCTGTGCCCCGGCATCGCCGCAGTGCCCGGCCGTCAGGCCGACCAGCCGGCCGGCGCCGTCGTAGCCGACAGTCGTTACGGTGCATTCGAATTGGTTGTCGATGACGATCCCGGAACCACCACCCACGACCGGTGGACCGGCTGCCTCGGCGGCACCTGCGCCCGTCGCGAGCATCGCCGCACCCAGGGCTACGGCGAAGGCGGCGTTTGCCACCTTGGCGAGTTTGCTGAACATGTCCCTCCAGACGTCGGAAGCCAGCACAATATCAATCTGTCGCACCCATCGTGTCAGTATCCGGCTTCGGGCGCGCCCTGTACTGCCCGGATGTGGGTAACGCCTCGTATACCTTACTTTTCGACATTTCGGGTAGAAAGTATCCGTCTACGCTCAATAGCAATTCTCTATAGGAAGTGTATCCCGCGTCGAGTTTTTTTGTGTCGCGAACGCGACTTCGCGCGACCTCATCGGCACTCTGAAACGAATGCGCTTTTAAATGAGAATTATCCTGGCTAATGGTGTTGATATACCACGAAATGTGCCTCTGATCGGCGTATGAAGACTGTAACTTGTTCTAGAATTTCGACCGTTAACTCTTGGTGTCACACCAACTTTCGGACCCAGTTCCATAGCTTTCTTCACGGTGATGATGGTCTATGACTGCAATCACATGATGATGGTGTGTTCTGCACTACTCCGTAGTAAGGTGCGTCAAGCAAACCAGTCGTCGGGGGTTGGTTACCGGCGTCGAGAGGGGTTAGCCAGTGCAGTCGACCAAGAGTCCACCCTCGGAATCGCGGATGAGCAACGCGGTCGATTGGGCAAAGGGTTACTGGGAGGATCACCCGAAGCGGTCGCTGGAGACCTTCGGCAGGCAGATCACCATGGGAATCGCCGCCGTCGCCGAGCTGTTCATCGCGATATTCCGCCGCCGCTTTCCCTTCAACGAGTTCGTCCGGCAGTGCGCGTTCATGTCCAGCGTTGCCGCCGCGCCGACATTGCTGGTCGCCATCCCGATCGGTGTGATCGTTTCCATCCAGGTCGGCGCGGTCGCGGGCCAGGTCGGCGCTACCTCGTTCATCGGTGCGGCCAACGGCCTCGGCATCATTCAGCAAGGTGCGCCGCTGGTCACCTCGCTGATGATCGCGGGCGCAGTCGGATCGGCCATCTGCGCCGACCTCGGCTCGCGCACCATCCGTGAAGAGATCGACGCAATGAAGGTGATGGGCGTAGATCCCATGCGCCGCCTGGTCGCGCCCCGCCTCGGCGCGGCGATGCTGGTCAGTGTGCTGCTCTGCGGTTTCGTCGTTTTTGTCGGATTCTTGACCGGCTACATATTCAATATCTTCGCCCAGGGCGGCACGCCGGGCTCCTATATCGGCACCTTTTCCTCGTTTGCGGTTACCGTCGATCTTCTTGTGGCACTGGTGAAATCGGTGATCTTCGGGTTGCTTGCGGCCATCATCGCCTGCGATACCGGACTCAATACTCGCGGCGGCCCCGGTGGCGTCGCGAACTCGGTGAATTCTGCGGTGGTCAGCTCGGTAATCATGTTGTTCGGGGTGAACCTGATCATCACGCAGATCTATAACGTCATCCTCCCCCCACAGGTGGTCTGAGCCGGTGTCATCAACTTATGTGCCGCCGCTGCTGCGGCCGCTTCGCCAAATAAAGAAGACCGCGCAGGCGCCGGTCGATTTGATCGCGCGTCTCGGCCACCAGGTGTTCTTCTTCCTGCGCTCGATCGGTTCGATTCCGTTGGCGCTCAAGCAGTATCCGAAGGAAGTCTGGCGGCTGCTCTCGGACGTCACCTGGGGTAACGGCAGTCTGGTCGTCGGCGGTGGCACCATCGGTGTCGTCGTGATCCTGAGTGCGTTCGGCGGTATGACCGTCGGCATCCAGGGCTATACCTCCCTCGATCTGCTCGGCCTCAGCCCGCTCACGGGTGCGATCTCGGCCTTTGCCACCACTCGAGAGCTGGGACCACTGTTGGCGGCGTTGGCCTTTGCCGCACAGGCCGGCTGTCGATTCACCGCGCAGTTGGGCGCAATGCGCATCTCCGAGGAGATCGACGCGCTGGACTCCATCGCCATCCGGCCGCTGCCCTACCTGGTGAGTACGCGAATGTTCGCGGCGATGATCGCCATCGTCCCGCTCTACTGCCTCGGCCTCGCGATGGCCTACATCTCATGCTCGATAACGGTGCAGCTACTGGGCGGTACCTCGAGCGGCACCTACTCGCACTACTTCTATCAATTCCTTATCCCGACAGACGTGCTCTATTCGCTGGCAAAAGCACTTCTTTTCGTCGCGATCACCACGTTCATCCAGTGCTACTACGGGTTCTTCGCCTCGGGCGGCCCGGAGGGCGTCGGCGTGGCGGCCGGGCGGGCGATCAAGATGTGCATCATCGTGGTCGTATTCGCTGACCTGTTCATGACATTGGCGATCTGGGGCGTCAACCCCGGCATCCGGATCTCGGGGTAGGGCGAGATGATCATCGATCCGAGCGGGCGCGGACCCACCATGCGGCAGCTGCTCATCGCGGGCGTCTGTGGGCTGGTTGTGTTCGCGCTGGTACTGGGCTTCCTGATGGCCCGATACCGCGGCTATTTCGTACCGAAGGTGAATGTGGTCGCGAATCTGACCACCACCGGTGACGGACTACCGAGCCAGGCCGACGTGAAGTTCCGCGGCGTGCTGGTCGGAGCGGTCCAGGACGTCAGCGTCGCGGCCAAGGGCGAAGAGCAGAAGGTCAATATCGAACTCGAACCCGAGTTCGCGACCGATATTCCGTCCAATGTGACTGCCCGCGTCGTGCCGAGCAACCTGTTCGCCGTTACCTCGGTCGAACTTGTCTTCAATGGACCCGCCGACCAGTACCTGCACGAAGGTTCGCAGATCGGAGAGGACCGCAGCCAGGGCACCATCGCGCTGCAGGACACGCTCACCACCGTGCGCACCATCCTCGACAAGATCGACCCGATGCAGTTCGGTCGCGTGCTCGGCACGCTATCGCAGGCACTCGACGGCAGCGGCCGGGTGCCCGGCTCCACTGTCGAACGGACCGATCATTGGATCCAGTCCGTCGACGACGCGATCCCGAATCTCGGTGTGCTGCTGAATGATTTCTCCAACTCCTTCCAGGCGCTCAACCAGTCGGCGCCGGAGCTGGTCGACGTGCTGGGAAGCTCGGTGAAGACCGCGCAGACCATCGCCGACCGCAGGCAGGCGATGATCGCGCTGATCGCCGGAACCGCGGGCACGGTGGACACCGTGAACGGTCTGTTCGCCCGCAACGGTGATGTGGGCAAGACGGTGACGGCGGGCGCCAACGATATGTTCGGCGCGCTCGTCTCGGATCCAGCGGCGATCACGGCGACGGTCGCGAACCTGAACAACTCACTGCGCAAACTGAATACGACCTTCCATTGGGGTCCACAGCGGCAGATGGTGTGGAACGCGGGTATCACGCTCACCCCGTACCGGCCCTACGACCAGGGGGACTGCCCGCGTTACGGCAGCATGGCCGGTCCGAGCTGCGCCACCGCACCGGCGGTCTCGGATCCGGGCTACCTGCCGGAGTCCATGCGGCATGGCCTCGATTCGGCCGCGGGGCTGCCGCAGCTGCCGTTGCCCGCGGGTCTGCCGGACATTCTGGGCGCGAACTCGCCGGGCGGCGCTGCCGATGCCGCCGGGAACGCGCCGTTGCCGACCAGCCCGTTCGCAGGCACACCGTTGCAGGGGCTTTTCCCCCAGCTGTTCCCGCCCGCCCCGGGTAACGCACCGGCCGCCGCCCCGGCGCCGGCCGCCGCGCCCGATTCGCCAGCCACGCCCGCCGCCCCGGCGAGCGTTCCGTCGGCCGGTCCCATTGCGTACGAAGGAGATGCCGCGATCATCGCGCTGCTCGGCCGTCGCCCGACGACCGCCGAATACCTGTTGCTGAGTTCGGCGCTGCGTGGGGGCACCCTGCAGGTCACCGAAAGCGGTGAGGGCAAATGAGCATTCGCAAACCATTGATCGGGTTCGGTGTATTCGCGGTGGTCGCGGTCCTGGTGACCGTCGTCGTCTGGAATACCCTCGCCCGCGTGGTCGCCGGTGATACCAACACTTACTCGGCCACATTCAGCGATGTGCTCGGACTGCGTGCGGGCGATGACGTCCGCATGGCGGGCGTGCGAGTCGGCAAGGTCGAGAAGATCGAGCTCGACGGCAAGAACGACGCCAAGGTGACGTTCATCGTGCAGCGTAATCAGACGGTGTACGACGACACCAAAGCCTTGGTGCGGTACCAGAACCTGATCGGTCAGCGTTATGTCGCGCTGGCGCCGGGCAAGGCGACCAGCCCGGCGCCGTTGCAGAACAACGCCAGCATCCCGCTCGAGCGCACCGAACCGTCCTTCGACGTGTCGGCGCTGCTCAACGGATTCCAGCCGCTGTTCCAGGTGTTGCAGCCCGAGCAGGTGAACCGGCTCTCGGAGACATTCATCCAGGCATTGCAGGGTGATGGTGTTTCGTTGAGCTCATTCATCACCCAGGCCGCCACCCTGGCCACGGATTTCCAGCGTCGAGACGCGATTCTCAGTGATGTGATCACCAACCTCAGCGGCGTGATGGCGGGGTTGGCCAAGCGAGGTGATGAATTGGAGACCTTGGTGACCCAGACCCGGTCACTGATCGGCGGTCTGTACGACCAGGGCCAGTCGTTGCAACAGTCGACCGTGCAGATCGCTGCAGCGACCACGTCCCTGGTCGACATGATGGACAAGGTGCAACCGAAGTTGAAGGATGCGCAGGACTCCACCAGTAGCGCGCTAGCGCTGCTGCTCGCCAACGGCGCCGAGCTCGACCAGGCGGCGATCGACCTGCCTGGGGCCCTGGCGGATCTCGGCAAGTTCACCCAGGACGGCGCCTACGCGAACGCCTACCTGTGCCGCCTCGATGTATCCCTGTACGGGATCCTGCTCCCCCGCGGTCTGCTCCCACAGATCGGCGGCAACGGACAGTCGGCGGTGTGCCGCCCATGATGACGGAACTCAGGTCAAGGTTCGCGAGTAACCGCAACTTCTGGCTCGGTGTGCTCGGCGCCGTGCTCGTCATCGGCCTGCTGGTCGGCTCGAGTGTTTTCAAGATGATCGGCGTCGGTGAGAACACCATCAAGGCCGAGTTCGCCCAGACAGCCGGCATCAAGGTCGGTGACAAGGTCAATGTGGCCGGTGTGCCGAGTGGTCAAGTCAAGAGTGCGAAGCTCGAGGGTGGGCATGTGTTGCTGACCCTCAGCGTGAACGACAGCGTCAAGTTCGGTCCGGACGCGCACGCGTCGATCAAGATGGCGACATTGCTCGGCGCCAGGTACGTCGATGTCGAGCCCGGCGACGGTTCGGGCCTGACGGGCGATCGGATTCCGTTGTCCAACACCGCGGTTCCGTACAACCTGACCGACGTGGTCGAGGTCGGTACCCCGAAGTTCGAGGCGCTCGACACCAAGCAACTGGCCACCTCGCTGGACATGATCAACCAGCAGATGGACGGGACGCCGCAGCTGACGGTGCAGGCGCTCGACAGTATCGGCGCGCTGGCCAAGGTGATGGACTCGCGCAAGACCGAGGTCGACGGACTGCTCCAGGATCTCGACCGGGTCACCCAGATTCTGGGCGACAACCGCAACAGCGTGCTGCTGGTGATCACCCAGGGCGAGGCCATCGCGAACCGGGTCATGGAGCGTCAGGGCCTGCTGCGACAGCTGCTCGACAATGTGGCGACGTTGAGCAAGCAGCTACAGCAGATCGGCGCCGAGAACAACAACCAACTCGGCCCCACCATCGAGCAGCTCAACACCATGGCCGAGGGGCTGCAGAAGAACAAGGACAACCTCGACCGGATGCTGCAGATCATGCCGGTGACGGTGCGCCAGCTCAACAATGTGTTCGGCAACGGCCCCTACGGTGACGTCGGCGCGCCGTGGGTCTTCCCGGACAACTGGTTGTGCTTCGCGCACATGATCGAGGGGTGCCAGGGATGAAATTCCGTAACGTCGCAAAGACGTTGATGATCAGCGCCGCCGCGCTGGCCGTCGGCAGCTGCTCGATTCTGCCGAGTTCGGTGGACAACGCGCTCGGCAATGGCATGCACATCACCGCGGACTTCGAGAACATCGCCGGCATGTACGAGGGCAACCCGATCACCGTGCTCGGGCTGGAGGTCGGCAAGGTCGACAAGATCATCCCGAAGGGCACCCTCGTCGAGGTGCACATGACGATCAACTCCGATGTGCGGATTCCGAAAGATGCGATAGCGGCGATCATTTCGCCTTCGATCGTGACCGACCGGCACATCGAACTCACCCCGGTCTACACCCAGGGGGAGATCATGGCCGACGGTACGCACCTGCCCAAGGGACGCACCAGGACGCCCGTCGAGCTGGACACCATGATCAAGACCATTGACCAGTTCGCCGCCGCGTTGAAGCCGGAACCGGGTCAGGAGGGTCTCGGTCCGCTGTCGGGCCAGGTGCTCTATCCAATGCTCAACGGCCAGGGCGAGAAGATGCGCGACACCCTCAACGCGCTGTCGGGTGCGTTGAAGGTCGGCGTCGACAACAAGGACGCGGTCTCCAATATCATCGTCAAACTCAATGACCTGACCACAATGCTGTCCGACAATGACCAGTCGGTCCGCGATTTCAGCAACAAGATGACGCAGATGTCGGGATTGCTCGCCGATCAGGCGCCCGGCCTCGAGGCGACCGTGCAACAGCTCAACGACTTCCTGAACAACACCAGTTCGGCGTTCGCGCAGTACCAGGATCAGTTGTCGAGCTCGCTTACCGGTCTGACCACCGTGACCGATCAGCTGCGTGCCAATGCGCGTGGCGTCACCGAGATTGCCGACGTCGCACCATTGCTGATGCAGAACCTCGATCGGTCGATGAACCGTGAGCAGGGTTATCTCCGGCTGCACGGCGCGATTCAGACCTTCCTCAACGGCGAGCTGTTGAGCGTGTTCTGTGAACGGATTCAGATGAAGTCGGACGGGTGCCGGACCGGAAAACTAGAAGATCTCGGACCCGACCTCGGTGTTACGGCAGCACTGCTGGGGATGACGAAATGACCAACCGGCTGACGAGGAAGGTGCGCCGCACACTGATCGCGGTGGCCGCCGCGACCGGCGTGGCAGTGACCTCCGGGTGCGGTTTCACGGTGGAGAAGTTGCCGCTGCCCAAACCCGGTGCCAGTGGCGAAACCTACACTCTGCACGCGGTTTTCGAGAACGCGCTCAACCTGCCCGATCAGGCGAAGGTGAAGATCGGCGGCTCCGATGTCGGCGTGGTCTCCAACATCAGGACCAAGAATTTCCAGGCCATCGTCGACATGGCCATCAGCAAGGACATCGAGTTGCCGGTCGGTACGACGGCCGAGCTGCGACAGGCCACCCCACTGGGGGACGTATTCATCGCGGTGTCCAAGCCAAAAGCCGAATCCGGCGCACAGCCGTTGCACGACGGTGACACCCTCGGTCTGGACAAGACCTCCGCGGGTGCCACGGTCGAGGAACTGCTGATCTCTGTCTCCATGTTGTTCAATGGCGGCGGTATCGCCGCGCTGAGCAAGCTGACCTCCGAGATGGACTCCATCGTCGGCGGTCGCGGTGATCAAGTGGCGCACTTGATCACCGAAATGACCGGTGTCATCGGCAGTTTGAACGACAACTCCGCGCGGGTCGACAGCGTGCTGGCCCAATTCAGCACACTGGCAACCACAATCGAGTCCAAGCGTGCCGAACTCGGTCAGGTGGCCGACACGCTGCCGCAGATGATCGGCGCGGTCGCGGAGAACAATCGGGCCATCGGCGATCTGCTGTCCAAGATTTCGGTGACGAGTGCGGCACTCGGCGACTACGCCAACAGCTCCGGCGATCAGCTGGGTAGCTTGCTCGGCAACGTGCAACAACTGATGGACGCGCTCTCACGCACCGATCAGACGCTCGGCCCGGCGCTGGACGCGTTGCATGAGGTGAAGCCCGGATTGGACGCGACGCTCGCGGGCAACAGCCTCGCCGTCTACGCAACCTTAACCAATCTCGACCTCAGCGTGCTCTCGGATCCGGCGCACGGCAAGCTCCAGGATCTGCGCGATGTGCAGGACACCGTGGGCAGCCTGATCACCGTCCTTCAGTTGATCCAAGCGCGAGTGACAGGGGCCTACAAGTGACCTGGCAGAAGAAGGTATTCGGGCGCAAGCTAGTGCTGTCGAGCCTGGGACTGGTGCTCGTGTTCATCGTTGGCGCCTCGTATCTGCTGGTGAGCGTCATGCGGGTGAATCCGCTGAAGTCCAACTACACGGTCACGGTGAGCCTGGACCGTTCGGGTGGGCTACAGCCGGGCAATGACGTGACGTTGCGCGGGTATCGGATCGGCAAGGTGACCTCGATCGAGCTCACCGATCGCGGCCAGTCCATCGTGGCCAAGGCGCAGATCGACTCGAATTACCACATTCCGGTCGATACGGCGATCGCGGTGCAGGCGTTGTCCGGCGCCGGTGAGCAGTACATCGACTTCCGGCCGGGCAGCGAGCAGGGTCCGTACCTGCGTGACGGCTCGGTCATCGAGTTCGATCCGAAGACCATCAAGACGCCGACCCCGGTGTGGTCGGTGCTAGACAACTCGAGCGCGCTCATCGCGCAGATCGACCCGGACAAGTTCGGCATCATCCTCTCCGAACTCGACACCGCGCTCAGCGGCGGCCCGGATCAGTTGCGCGGCATGGTGAACGGCATCAGCCTGGCGATGGCGGGTCTCGATTCGCTGCTGCCACAGACCACGAATCTAATCCACAATCTGAGCACCATCGCGGACACCACCTCGAATGCCCAGCCCGATCTGGCTACGCTGACCCATAACTCCGGCGTATTGTTCGACCAGTTCAATAATGCGAACGCCGAGCTGCAGACGATCCTGGAGCAGGCACCGGGGCAGTTGACGAGCCTGGGCGCCGTGCTGGACAAGACCGCCGATCCGATCACAAGTCTGGCCGCCAACTTCTCGGCGATAACCAAGGCCGCGCAGTTGCGCATCCCGGCGCTGCGGGCACTGTTCCCGTCCTTGCAGCTCGGCCTGTCCGCCGCGGGCGTGCCCGCGCATGACAACGAGTTCTTCACCATTGTGGATATCTGGATGCGCCCGGTCTGTCAGTACAGTCACACGCCGGTGCGCAACGAGGTCATCCAGGACGGCTCACTGCCCAAGTGGAATTACTGCGAGAACCCGCCGCCCGGGCTGCAAGTTCGCGGTTCGGCCAATGCGCCGCGGCCGAACGTTCCGGACAACGGTGCGCAGATGCCGCCGGGTGCGGACCCGAATGACATCACGCTTCCGCCGGTACGGTGAGTAAACCCTGGTCCGGTGGTAGTTTCGCTGGCTGACAAGGCAATATCGGTGCGCGATGAGCGTGCCGGGAAAGTGCAGGTTTGTATCGATGTCCAATGATGCCGCCGGTTCCAAGGACGACGGAACCGAGAACCCCGAACTGAATAAGGAAACGGGGGCCGAGGACACCACCACCACTGCCGCCGACGCCACCGCCGCGACCGACGACAAGGCGGCGCAGGACCAGGCGGCCGACGATAAGACGATCGATCTCGGAAAGTCGTGGGCCGAAACGGATCCGGCGGCCGATACGGAGGTCACCGCGAAGGTGACCGCTCCGGCCGCGGACAACGCTCCTGACGCGGCTGCTGCCAAGGCTGACTCCGCAAAGCGCAGCTTCGGGCCGGTCACGGTGCTCGCCGCCTTCGTCGCGGGCATCCTGCTGGTGGCGGCGGTGACCGCCGTCGTTGTGTTCTACCTGCGGGCGCAGGATCGCGGCGACAAGTTGGACGCGCAGGCCGACGCCAGCAAGGCCGCGTGTGAGTACGGCCGGCTGATCTCCACATACAGCCCGGAGACCATCGACGACTACCTGACGAAGGTGGACGGTGCCTCGACCGGCGAGTGGAAGGACACCTTCAGCAAGCTCGGCCAGGACCTCAAGGGCGTGGTCGTGGACGCGAAGGCCACGTCGTCCACCTACGACATGCAGTGCGGTTTCCAGTCCGGTGACGCCGAGCACGCCACCGTGCTCGTGGTGATCGGCCAGACCACCAGCAACGTCAACACCGCTGCCGCCAACAAGCCGCCGAGCCACGTCGAACTCGTCGTGGTTGCCGGCCTGGAGAAGGATGGCGACAAGTGGCTGGTCAATAAGTTCGATCTGCCGATCCTGAAGCAGATGGGCAATAACTGACCGATCCTCGCCAAGCAACTCCGGCGGTGGGGCTGATGCCTCCACCGCCGGAGGTTTTTTCGGGCGGGCCTGCGCTCCGTTCGCGCCGACGGACTCAGAACAAAGTCATTGTCTGAGGCGCCGTCGATGCGACCGGCTTCCCCGCGGCCCGCGGTCCGGGAGTCTTTTCTAATTCGTCGGTAGCCGCCGGAAGTTCCGGTACGACAGGCAATTCCGCGGTGGGCACCTCACTGCCCGCAGCCGATACCGCGGCCTGCCTGGCCGCCTCGCCCGCGAGTTTGTCGGCCTTTTCGTTGTAGTAGTTGCCGATATGTCCACGTACCCAACGGAATCGGACCGGGCCCGGCCGGGTGGCGATGGCGCGGTCGATCTGTTTGATGAGTTCCACGTTCTTCACCGCGCCGCCGCTGGCGGTGCGCCAGCCGTTGAGACGCCAGCCCGAGATCCATTCCGACGCGCATTTGATCGCGTATAGCGAATCGCTTTCGATGAAGAGGGGTTCCTCGCCCGGGTGCGCGACGATCGCCTCGAGCACCGCGCGTAGCTCCGCGATCTGGTTGGTTCCGGATGCGGCTCCCCCGTTGCGGGCCGAGCCCTGATGATTGACCCAAGCCCAGCCGATGGCGCCGCCGGGGTTGCGGAGGCAGGATCCGTCGGTGCTCACGATGATCATGGCTGGCACCCTACGCAATCCGACCGACAAGATCGGTACCGTGGAATTCCTCTATCTCCCTTCGTAACTGCGCCTCGGTGCGGCGCAGCGCCGATTTCACGGCAGAGTCCACCAGGCCGATACACAGGCGGCCCGCGAAGCCGCTCGGTGGAGCGTACTCCGCTTCGGAGGTCAGCACCGATCGTCCGTAGCCGAGCGGGTCGAACCGCAGCGTCAGGGTTCCCGAAAGCCGCCCGCGCAGCGTGTACCCGATCACCACATTGCGCCGGTACTCGGTGATCTCGCAGGTTGCCGTGGGGTGCCAGAGTGCGAACCGTGCCGTGGTCATATACGTCGCGCCGATGCCGTGGTCGACCTCGCCTGCCGGTTCGAAGCCCGCGACTCCGAACATCCAGTCCGGCACGAACAGGTGATTGTCGGTATAGGTGAAGGCAACCTCGACCGGCGCGCCGACATCGCTCGCGTATTTGATGTGGCCCATCGGCCCTCCCTGCCTGACTAGCGGCGTTCGCGTTGGGTTCCACGGCTGCCGCTAAAAGTACTACAGATCTCCTCTTTATTTCAGGGGTTGTCTGGTATTCAGCTGATCGGGTAGACGCGTGTTGCGCGGTTTGCTGTCGGATCGCGCTCAGAGCTGGTCGACCAGATACTCCGCGATCGGCATGGCCGAGGTCGCCGCCGGAGAGGGCGCGTTCAGTACATGAATCGACCGGGGTGTCCGCTCGATCAGGAAGTCGTGCACCAGCGTGCCGTCGCGCAACACCGCCTGTGCCCTGATTCCGGCTTCGCGTGGTCGCAGGTCCGCGACCGTCAGTTCAGGGCAGTACCGTTGGCATTCGGCCAGATAACCGTGCTTGAACAGCGAATTGCGCAGTTCCCGTGCGCCGGTGCGCAGATGCGCGCGGGCCACCCTCGCCGTGCCCGCGAAGCCGAGCACGTCGCGGGCGTCACGGATGTCGAAGCTGCCTTTGCGATAGCCCTCCCTGGACAGTCCGAGCACCGCGTTGGGGCCTACGGTGAGTTCGCCGTCGATGGTCGGGCTCAGGTGCACGCCGAGGAACGGCAGATTGGGGTTGGGGATCGGATAGATCAGTGTGTGAACCAATCCGGCCCGTTCCGGCGGTAACTGGTAGTACTCACCACGGAAGGGCACAATGCGAAAGTCGGTGCGCAGGCCTGCCATCCGGGCCATTCGATCGGCCTGAAGTCCCGCGCATACGACCAGGGTGCGTGCGGTCCACGACCCCGACGGGCCCGATACGGTCGCCGTCTCGCGGGTCTCGCTGATCGAATCGATCTCGGCGCCGAGCACGATCTGTCCGCCCTCGGCCGCGATTTCGGCGGCCAGCGCGGTGGTGACGCGGGTGTAGTCGACGATGCCGGTGCTCGGCACGAACAGCGCGCCGACCCCGGTAACCCGAGGTTCGCGCCGGACGAGTTCGGCGGCGTCGAGCAGTTCGACATCCACCCCGTTGGTCACCGACCGCTCATGTAGCGCGAGCATTCGCTCGTATTCGCGGGAGTCGGTGGCCACCAATAGTTTTCCGCATACCTCGAACGGAATATCGTGCGCCGCAGCGAAATCCTTTGTCCACTGCGCGCCCTGCCTGCACAGCAGGGCTTTCAAACTATCTGGGGGATAGTAGATTCCGGAATGGATGACACCACTGTTGTGTCCGGTCTGATGGGTGGCCAGTGCTGCGGCCTTCTCGACGAGCACGAGGCTCGCCCCTGGATGGCGCCGCAGGATGCGGTGCGCGGTGGCCACCCCGACGATCCCGCCACCGATCACGCAGAAGTCGGTCGAATTGCCCATGACCACACGAAAGCAGGTGGCGGGCGGTGACGCCACCAGGGCGCGCCGAGGGGGGTTAGACGTCGACGATGGCAGGCGCGGTGGTCAGGCCGGGATGGGTTGTCGAATCTTGCGGCGTCGCAGCATTTTCGGGTGAAACGGTCGCCGCATCGGTAAGTGTGGTCGCGTCCTGCGCCGGGCTCGGGGTATTCGGGGCGGGCGCGGTGTAGCGGTTCACCCGCATCGCGTGTTCACCGAGGGCCGGATCGGAGAAGGTCATCGTGACCTCGCCGTGGGTATCGAGTTCGGCGCGGACCTGGGTGGAAGCCGCTGGATCGGAATCGACGTCGAGCCGCTGCGCGAGCGGTTCGGACGGCAGGAAATCCGTCAGCGCGCTCAGCGCGTTGGTGTCGACGGTGAACGCGACGGTATCGGATCGGACCGGAGCGACCCGCGCGCCGACATACGTGGTGCCCAGCCGCAGCTTGCCGCAGAGTGCGGATGGTGTGCCGGTGCTCGAATCAGATTGCGGCGCTGCCGCATTCGGAACCACGCTGTTCGTGGCGATCCTGGTTTCGGCGTGGGTGCGGATGAATGCGGCTGGGAGATCACGGTTTCCGCCGGACCGCAGCGCCTCCGATAGCGTCGGCACGGTGTGGGTGCCCATCTCCTTGGCGGCCGCGGTTGGCGGCGTCGAGAGTGTGGTGCCCGGCTGGTGGGTATCTGCCATCTGGTTCACGATGTAGGCGCCCGCGGCAACGGTGAGACTGAGACTGGCTGTGCCTGCGAGCACGATCGCGGCATGTCGAAGAACCTGGGCAGGCTTATGTGCTGTCACGATGCTGTTCCTTCCTCCGTCATATCCCCTATAACGGCGCGGCCCGCATCGTTGAAAGCCGTACGCTTGTCCAGGTTACGGTGTTACGCGTGGGGCCGCCGCATCGGTGAGAGCAGCATCACAATGCGGTAGGAAAGGTGTTGTCAGCACAACTCGCTCGCTCAGGTGGATTCCGGGGGTCGTCCATGTTTCCGCCTGCTAACGGCTGGGTAGACCTAGAAAGCTGGCGAGCGTCATTCTCGACTGCCACCATGAGACACCCGGCCAACGGCGTCCGACCGTCGAAACTAACGGCGTACCCAAGTTTGGCGATCGCCTGCCACGGCAGCGGGTCAGGTGAACTGGCCCGCTGTTCGGCCGTCTCCGGTGCTGCCCGCGAACGCCTGCGCGATCGTCAACCAGTCCGCGGCATCCGCGCCGGTGCTGCGCAGCGCCAGGTCGTCGCGATGACGACGTTGGGTAACGAGCAGGCAGAAGTCCAGGGCGGGTCCGCTCACGCGCTGTTCGGCGTCCTCGGGCCCCCAGGACCAGATCGCGCCGTCGGGGCCGGTGAGCTCCACCCGGAATTCCGCTTCCGGTGGCGTCCTGCCGCGCACCGAATAGGCGAAGTTTCTGGTGCGTACCCCCAGGTGGGCCACGGTGCGCAGCCGGTCGGTAGGCGTCCGGGTGACACCGAGAGCGTCGGCCACGTCCTGTCCGTGTGCCCAGGACTCCATGATCCGGGCGCTGACCATCGACGCCGTGCTCATGGGCGGCCCGAACCACGCCAATTTGGTACCGGTGGGCACGGTGGCGAGGGCGGCGGCGAGGGCGGCGCGGCCCTTACGCCAGCGGGCGAGCAATTCCGGCGGGGGTGTGACGGCGAGTTCTTCCGCGCCTTCGTCCACGAACGTCAACGCCTTCGGTGCGGCCTCGACCAGTAGCTTCGCGAATCCGTCCGCATCGGTGACCGCCAGCACCGCCACCTCGTCGGTCCAGGCGAGATGGGCGATCTGATGGGCGATACTCCAGCCGGGTGCCGGCGTGGGAGTTGCCCAGTCCCGCGGCGCCAATGGTGCGACCATCTGTTCCAGATCCGCGCATTCCGCAGCGAAGTCGCCGAGTAGCGCGTCGAGGTCAGCCATCTGTTTCCTTGCCGGTCGCGGGCACACCGCTGCGTGCGCTGTTGCGTCTCAGTATCGCAGCAGGTCGAGAAAGATACAAGCACGCGTGCTTGTATTTACGCCTGCGCGCCCTTGGTCTCCGGAAAGTGCCGACTACCAGCCGAAAATCGTCAGGTGAACCGCGCCGACGGCCAGCCCGAGCAGCGCGCCATGCAGATACAACAGCCAGGCGTCCTGTTCGACCGACGCGTAGAACATCTCCATGAACTCCCCCGGTGTCAGCCGTTGCAGCTTGCGCGCCGCGAATTCATCGATCTGTTTGGCCTGCTCGAGGGTGAACTCCTCGTCCTCGACCATGGTCGGAGCCAGTCCGACCACCGCGCCTGCCGCGCCGACCTTGAGGTTGTCGAATTGGCGGCGTCCGAACGCCGCGCGCACCAGGGATGTCGTGAGGCCGAGTTGGCGGTGGATCTCCTCGGCGATCAACCGCTCCAGCAACTGCCTGGTCTTGTCGCCGTTGGTTCCCTCCAACAGCTCCTTCGACAGGTTCGGCAGCGTCAGTACCTGATAGGCCAGGATGTGCGCGAGGTCGACCGCGGCCTGCGGCTGCCGTTTGGCCAGCAACGCCTGTCGCCATAGGTATTTGTAGCGCGGCTGTGGATCGCCCGGCTCGAACACCATCTTGACCGCGATGACGTTCACGCTCACGCCGATCACCGCCGACGCCAGCAGCACGATCACCCACGGCGGCACCCAGCCGAGCACCGGAATGGACTGGTGCACATGCAGATATAGCGCGAGCAGCAGTCCGAACGGCGCTCCGAGCAGTCCGATCCGGACCATGAATTTCAATTCCGGAGCGGCGATAGTGGTGGTCAGGTCCTTCAGGATGTACGGGTTTTCGTGGAGATAGCGAATGACGAATCTCTTGACGTCGATCAACTGGTCCACATTGTCACCGAGTGATGCGAAAGCGCGCCTGCACATCGCGGGCAATTCCCGGTCCACCCGCTGGTAGACCATTTGCCTCATGGTCTTCGGCAGGCCGCCCCATAGGTCAGGGTTCTCCCGGTACATCACCTCGTCGACCATCGACTTCACCTGTTTACTCGCGAGCATGGCGATGTAATCGGCGATGCCGTCCAGATCCAATTCTTTGATGAAGTCGCGCGGGCTGCCGATCCGCATGAGCGACTTGTCGACGCAGATACTGGCCATTTTCTCCGCGCGCGCCGGAATGAATCCCTGGAATCCGAAACGGCGTCCGTCGCCGGAAAAGGTCGGCAGCACCTGAACCCGGCGCGGAAAGTACGGATACAGCACCTGTAGACCCGGAACACGGACTCCGCGAAAGATGGCCGGCCAGAACAACATCAGGACGCCGGTCCAGTTGGTGAGCCATCCTGCCAATGCGCTGAAGATTGGAAACGAAATCAGCTCGACGGCGAACTTAGATTGCCCGGTCAGATTCTCCCAGTCGATGAAAACGCCCGAGGTGAGTGTTGTCATCGCAGGTCCCCCTCACGCCGACCGGGTGTTATGGACGCCACAACATTCTCATTGGCTCCTTCGGAGTGTCAACGCGGGGCCAGCGAACAATTAGAGTAGGTACTCGCTGAACCTATCGGTTCTGAGCTGAGCCGACCTGCGGTCTCTCATGCAGTTGTCCGAGCTGGATTCTCGCCATCTTGTCGGAATCCTCAGCACGAGCAGCGCGGACTTGGTGGGGCGTCAGAATGCCGCCGCACCAACCCGATTTCGTCTATGCCTCCCAGTCGCTGTCCGAGGAGCGATCGCTGTCCTCGCCGGACTCTTCGCTGTCCTCGTCGACGTCGGCTTCAGAGGCGTGTGGGTGTCCTGCTGGTCGGTGCCTTTGGCCCTCGATGACCACCAGGGTGGCGCGCTCACCGCAGGACAAGTTCGATGAGAACCTGCAATTCGCTGTAAGTTCCGGCTGTCGGCGTCGGCGCGGGGGTGGGTTTGGTCAGCTGTTTTCCGCTGTGGGATTCCTCAGTGTCGTGTCGCTTGCCACCTGCCGCGACTTCCTGTTTCTGCCGGATCTCTGCCCGCCACAACACAATCCGCGCCGGAGTCGCCACCATCGCCGGCGGGCTGAACCTGGGGCACGCGGGCGTAGGCTCTCAGGGATGCGGATCGGTGAGCTGTCCAAGCGCACGGGCGTGAGTCCGCGCTCACTGCGGTACTACGAAGCGCAGGGTCTGCTGAGCAGCTCACGCTCCGACGCGGGGCAGCGTCACTATTCCGATGCCGAGGTCCAGCGCGTGTCGCTTATCCGGCAGCTGTTCGACGCGGGTATGTCGAGCCGGGTGATCGCGACTGTGCTGCCGTGCGTGGAGACCCCTGGTGACTCGGGCGTCGTCGAGCTGGCGTTCGCGATGATGACGCGCGAGCGCGACCGGATCGACGCCGACATCGCGCACCTGATCGAGACCCGAGACGCGCTCGACGTGCTGATCAGGGCCAACAGCCAGCACCAGGCGGAGCTGTCCACAGCTCCGGAACCGGTGGCAAGGCCGGCCTGATGCTGTGACCTGTACCTCAGTCAGTTGCCCCTTACATCAGTGTCAGGGATGAGGATGGCCACAGAGCCCGGAACCATCCGGGTCGGTCACACAGGAGGCGGCAAAGATGGGGCAGGCGTGGGGTTTCGGGAAGTATGGCGGGCCCGAGGTACAGGAGCTCTTCGATCGTCCTGATCCCGCCCCCGGTCGCGGCGAGGTACTGATCCGGGTCGAGGTCGCCGGGGTGAATCCCCTCGACCATCTGCTGCGCTCGGGTCTGGTCCCCGGGCTCGACGGCGGGCGTCGGTTTCCCCGCGTACTGGGCATGGAGGCAGCGGGAACCGTTCTCGCCCTGGGTGAGGGCGTCGACGGGCTCGAGGTGGGTGACGCGGTCTTCGGCTTCGCACTCACCGGCGGCGGCACCTACGCCGAGACGACGGTACTGTCCGCACCGAACACCGCGCGCATCCCGGCGGGTCTGTCCGCGACCGTGGCGGCAACGCTGCCAGTGGCCGGGACGACCGCGGTGGATGCGCTCGACCAGCTCGGCCTCCCGGCCGGTGCCACGGTCCTGGTCAACGGGGTCGGGGGCGGGGTCGGCCTCGCCGTCGCCCGGCTGGCCGTCGGGCGCGAGCTGCGTGTGATCGGCACCGGGAGCACCACCAAGCGCGAGCACGCCGAGGCCATCGGGGTGCGGTTCATCGACTACGCCGCCGCGGACGTCCTCGCCGCGGCACGCGAGCTGGTTCCGGACGGCTTCGACGGGATCGTCGACCTGGTCGGAGGCACCTCGCTGCGGACGGTCGCTGCACTGGCCCGCGATGCCCGCAACGTCATCGCCGTGGGTGATTCGTCTGTGCCCGATCTCGGTGGGCGTTTCATCGAGCGTCGCCTCGACCGCGAGAACCTGCGGCGGTCCGCCCGGCTGGCCCTCAACGGGTTCCTCGCACCCGTGATCACCGCGGTCCATCCGCTCTCCGACGCCCCGGCCGCCCTCGCTACCGTCGAGAACGGTCACACTTCGGGCAAGGTTGTCATCAAGGTGGCATGAGAAGTACCCGGTCGACCGGCGCCAAGAGCGGGCCGTACCCAGCCCCGCGGATCGCGTAACAACCATGCCGCCCGATTGGGTCTCCGAGTCTCGCCGAGCCGTGCGGATAGGGTCGGCACAGCCAGACGGGAGCCTAGGTTCATGGCAGATCGGGCGCGGCGAGGATGCTCGGAAATCGGCATTACCGGGCATTCAGCTGTCCTCGCCATGATCGGTCCGCATAACGGATCTGGAACATGTTCTCTCGGTGGATCACTCCGGAAAATTGACATCCCGCTGACATAAGTTCCGGAAACTGACACGACACGCCGGAACCTACAATTCGCCCTCAGCGAACTCCGGATGCGGAGTGGAACAAACCCATGGCACTCGGGGTTGACTGGGCATCGCTCAACTTTGAAAGGGTCGAACACGTGACTACACCACAGAACCTGCCGGTGCTGTTCCTGACCGATCCGATCGTGCTGCCGGGCATGGTCGTGCCCATCGAACTGGACGAATCGGCGCAGGCCGCCATCGACGCCGCGCGTGCGGCGAAAACCGAGGCCGTGTTGCTGGCACCGCGACTGACCGAGGGCTACGCGTCCTTCGGCGTGGTCGCCACCATCGAACAGGTCGGACGGATGCGCGGCGGCGCGCCCGCGGCGGTATTGAAGGCCGAACGGCGCGCGAAGATCGGACACGGGGTGACCGGACCCGGCGCGGCGCTATGGGTCGAGGCCGAGCCGGTCGACGCGCCCGCAGCCGATGGGCGCACCAAAGAGCTTGCCGCCGAATACAAGAAGCTGGCCGTCTCGGTGCTACAGCGCCGTGAGGCATGGCAGATCATCGACGCGGTCAATCAGCTGGCCGATCCGTCGGCGATCGCCGACACCGCGGGCTACGCGCCATACCTGACCAACGACCAGAAGCGTGAACTGCTCGAAACTCCCGATGCCACACAGCGATTGACCACGTTGATCGAATGGACCAAGGTGCATATCGCCGAGGCCGAGGTCACCGAGAAGATCAGTGATGACGTGCGCGAGGGCCTGGAGAAGAGTCAGCGCGAGTTCCTGCTGCGCCAGCAGCTCAACGCGATCCGCAAGGAACTCGGCGAGGACGAGCCCGATGGCGCCGATGACTACCGCAGTCGCGTCGAGCTGGCGGACCTGCCCGACGAGGTGCGCGCGGAGGCATTGCGCGAGGTCGGCAGGCTGGAGCGGGCCAGTGACCAGAGCCCGGAATCCGGCTGGATCCGGACCTGGCTCGACACCGTCCTCGAGCTGCCATGGACGGTGAAAACCACTGATAGAACGGATGTTTCGGCCGCACGCGCGGTGTTGGACGCCGATCACCACGGTCTCGACGAGGTGAAAGACCGCATGGTCGAGTACCTGGCCGTGCGTTCGCGCCGCGCCTCGCGTGGTCTCGACGTTGTCGGCGGACGTGGCTCCGGCGCGGTGTTGGCGCTGGTCGGACCGCCCGGTGTCGGCAAGACCTCGTTGGGCGAATCCGTGGCACGGGCCATGGGCCGCGAGTTCGTTCGTGTCGCCCTTGGCGGCGTGCGCGACGAGGCCGAGATCCGTGGTCACCGGCGCACTTACGTGGGCGCGCTGCCCGGCCGGATCGTCCGTGCGATCAAGGAGGCGGGATCTATGAATCCCGTTGTCCTGCTTGACGAGATCGATAAGGTCGGTTCGGACTTCCGTGGCGACCCGGCCGCGGCGCTGCTCGAGGTGCTGGATCCGGCGCAGAACCACACGTTCCGCGATCACTACCTGGATCTGGATCTGGACCTGTCCGACGTGCTGTTCATAGCGACGGCCAATGTCATGGAGACCATCCCCGGCCCGCTGCTGGACCGGATGGAACTGATCACCGTCGACGGCTACACCGAGGATGACAAGGTCGATATCGCCCGCGACTTCCTGGTGCCGCGCCAGCTGGAACGCAACGCGCTGACCACCGACGAGGTGACCATCACCGACGCGGCACTGCGTGAGATCGCCGCGAACTACACCCGAGAAGCCGGAGTGCGGCAGCTGGAGCGCCTGATCGCAAAGGCGTTGCGTAAGGCGGCGACTCGACTGTCGGAAAATGTAATCGGTTCGGCCGCTGCCGAATCCGATGCGGTAGTGACCGATTTCGGCTACGGAACCGAACTAGGTTACGACGCACTGGTGCCGGACGGAACCGCCGTGGTCACAGTGGCCAAGGAGTCGCTGACGATCGACCTGGGGGATCTGAAGGAATACCTGGGCCGTCCCCGCTTCACCCCCGACTCGGTGGAACGCACCGCGGTCGCGGGTGTGGCGACCGGACTCGCGGTCACCGGACTCGGTGGCGATGTGCTCTACATCGAGGCCAATGCCGCCGATGGTGAGCGTTCGCTGACGCTGACCGGCCAACTGGGTGACGTCATGAAGGAGTCGGCGCAGATCGCGTTGACCTACGTGCGATCGCACCTGGAGGAGATCGGCATCGAACCGTCGGTGCTGGATCGCAATATCCACGTGCACTTCCCGGCGGGCGCGGTGCCCAAGGACGGTCCTTCGGCGGGTGTCACCATGGTCACCGCGCTGGTGTCGCTGGCGTTGGGCCGGCAGGTCCGCGCGGACGTCGGCATGACCGGTGAGGTCACGCTGAACGGCAGGGTACTGCCGATCGGTGGCGTCAAGCAGAAGCTGCTCGCCGCCCAGCGCGCCGGCCTGAAGACGGTGTTCATTCCGGCCCGCAACGAGCCGGACCTGGACGACGTCCCGGCAGAAGTGCTGGCCGCCTTGAATGTTCGCCCCGTCGCCGATGTGGCCGACATCCTGGCCTACGCCATCGAGCCGGTCGCCGAACCGGCAGCCGACAGCAGGGTTTTCGCGGCTAGCGCCTGACCCGGTGCACGGGCCGTGCATGGAAACATGCACGGCCCGTTTACAATTCGGCACCAAAATCTCTGCATAGGCCGGTCGATCCCGCGCGGACAAGCGATGAAACTCAACACGCGTGACTAATTCGGCTGGGGCACCGCAGTATTAGGGTTCGAGTGCGATGAGTCGCGGTACCCGCGCGACTCATCGCTAGTGGTCAGTCCCTTTCGATGCGATCGCGTTCGACGGTCCTGGCCGTGCCCTGGGCGATCGCGCACAGCACTGGTTCGGTGTCGTCGCTCTCGGCGTAGATCGAGCAGCTGACGACGGCCTGGCGTCGCGTCGCGCCGGTGACGGCCGCCTCGGCGCGCAATCGGGCGCCGTCGGCCGGGCGCAGATAGGTGATGGTGAAACCGCCGGTGAGGACGTTCGCGCCGAGCGAGGTTCCGGCGGCGAAGGTCAACGCGTTGTCGGCGAGGTAGGACAGTACGCCGCCGTGCACGAATCCGAACTGCTGCCTGAGTTCCGGGCGAATGGGGACTACCAGTGTCGCCGCCCCGTCGCCGAACGCGGTGATTTCGGTGCCGACGAGTTGGGCGAATGGCTGGCGGCGAGTACCTGTTCAGCGAGTCCGAGATCGAGGGCGAATGTCTCGGTGGTCATAGGGCTCCTCCGTGGTTCGTGATTCGTAGCGTTGTCCAAGCCGTAGTGTCCTAGGCCGCCGGGCGCGGGCGGCGAAGTATCCACGCCAAGAACGATCGCCTTGGCGGGCGTGGATATCCGGCCACGATCACGCCGGAACCGATCTCCCCGTCGACTCGGATCAGTGTCGAGCCTGGTAACGGCGGTTCGGTCACCTTGTTCTGCACGGCGCCACTGCCGGTGCGCACTCGATCGAGATCGACCCGCCAGCCGTGCGGCACGAGCAACCGGATGGCGCCCGACCGCACCGCCGCGTGCACCACCACCTCGCGATGCGTGCACAGCGCCTGAGTGAAGTCGATGGTGATTGTGCCGGAACTACATTCGGCCGTGAGTTCGGGCGGGACGATCCAATGACCACTCTTATCCCGTGACCCGCTGCCGGTGCGGAGTTCGATCGGCTCGCGCGCCGCGGCGGCCACCGGCAGGTCGGCTGTTACGGCCACTAACTCGGTCGAGGTCTGCGCGGCGTAGACCGAGGCGAGTCGTTTGTCCAGCTCCATCAGGTCGAGCTGGCCCTCGTCCATGGCGATCCGCAGCTGGCGCGCCGCGATCTCCCGGTCCGTGTCGCCGATCCGAACCTCGGGCAGCGCGGGCAGGTTCTCCTGTGCGTCGGTCATCGGATTGTTTCCCTTGCTCGTGTGCCAGCGATCCTACGACGGACCCGCGCTGGAGTACCGTCCGAACTCACCAACCATGAGCTGATATCGCACGTACGACACTTCGGAGCGTCGGCCGCCGCAGGTAGCGCTGGCAGACTGGAGACGCGGAGAGGCGGGTGGCGCGGATGGCCAGGTGGCTGTTGCATGTCGATCTCGACCAGTTCCAGGCGGCGGTCGAGTTCCGTCGCCATCCCGAGTTGCGTGGGCTGCCGGTCATCGTCGGCGGCAATGGTGACCCGACCGAGCCGCGCAAGGTGGTGACGTGTGCGTCCTATCCGGCCCGCGCGTTCGGGGTGCGTGCGGGCATGGCGTTGCGCAGCGCGCAGCGCAAATGCCCCGAAGGGGTGTTCCTGCCGCTGGATATGGCCACCTATGAGGAGGCATCGGACGAGGTCATGTCGCTATTGCGGACCTTCCCCGGCCGCGTCGAGGTTTGGGGTTGGGATGAGGCATTCCTCGCTGCCGACACCGACGATCCCGCCGCTCTTGCTCGCGAGATACGCAGTGCTATCGCCGAATTGGATCTCGGCTGCTCGGTTGGGATCGGCGACAACAAGCTCACCGCCAAACTCGCCACCGGATTCGCCAAATCAACCGGCAAGTCGTCAGCGGCACCGGATGTGGGCGCGGGTGCGGCTGAAGGCGTCTTCCGGCTCACGGCCGAGAACTGGACCGAGGTGATGGCGCATCGGCCGACGAATGCGCTGTGGGGCATCGGAAGCCGGATCGCCGCACGCCTGGCCGAGCTGGGGATCGAGACGGTCGCCGACCTGATGGCCGCCGATCGCCAGCGCCTCGCCGCCGAATTCGGCCCGAACACCGGCCCCTATCTGTGGGTCCTCGGCCACGGCAAAGGCGATACCGATGTCACGACCGAGCCGCGAATTCCGGTGGGCCGCAGCAAATCCGAGACGTTTCCGCGTGATCTCACCGATCCCGGGGAGATCCGCACCCAGGTCGCGCGGCTGGCCACCGAGGTCGCCGAGGAAATGGCCGCCGCGGGCCGCATCAGCGTCCGCGTCTCGGTCACCGTCCGCACCAACACCTTCTACACTCGAAGCAAGCAGGAAAAACTCCCCGAACCAGCCACCGACATCGTCCCGATCGTGGAAACGGCCCTGCGGATCATCGACCGTTTCGACCTCGAGCGCCCGGTGCGCCTACTGGGAGTCCGCCTCGAATTGGTCCCGGAGTGAGCCGTCTTTCGACTACCCGTGCCGGCCGCATCAGCGCATTGCGCTGTCATCGGCAAGGGCTGTCATCCGCAGTTTCGCGAATCGGTCGGTAGCTCGCCACGGCTTCTGGCCCGGCGCGCACCGACCCTCGTAAGCTTTCCACATGGAGTTCTGGGCGATGGTCGCAAGCGAATCGGACAGTGGGATCGTCTTGGCGCGGCAGCAGATCAGCGAGGAGTTCCTCGGGCCGGGCACCGTGACGATCAAGGTGCACTACTCGAGCGCGAACTATAAGGACGCGTTGGCCATCACCCCGGGCGCGGGTGTGGTCCGCAAGTACCCGATTGTGCCGGGTATCGACCTCACCGGTGAGGTCGTCGCGTCGGAGGACGAAGACTTCGTCCCCGGCGATCTGGTGGTCGCGCACGGCTATGACATCGGCGTCTCACATAACGGCGGTTTCGCCGAATACGCCAGAGTCCCCGCCGAATGGGTGGTCAAGCTCGATGGGCTGAGCCCTGGCGACGCCGCCGCCCTCGGTACGGCCGGTTTCACTGCCGCGCTGAGCGTGCAGTCGTTGCTCGACCGTGGCCTCACCCCCGATGACGGCCCCGTGCTGGTCACCGGCGCGACCGGCGGGGTTGGCAGCGTCAGCATCGACATCCTCTCCGGGCTCGGGTTCGAGGTGATCGCCTCGACCGGAAAAACCGACGCGGGCGATCTACTCGCCGAACTCGGCGCGAACGAGGTGATCGGCCGGCTACCCGGTGACGCCAAGGTCCGACCGCTGTCCAAGGCTCAGTGGGCCGCCGCCGTCGACAGTGTTGGTGGCGAATCCCTCGCCTACATCCTCAGCTCCATCGGCTACGGCGGCGCGGTCGCCGTCAGCGGCCTGACCGGCGGCACTGCCCTGCCTGCCACCGTCTTGCCGTTCATCCTGCGCGGCGTGGCCCTACTCGGCATCGACTCCGTCAGTATCGCAATCGAAAAGCGCCGCGACTTCTGGGCGAAGCTCGGCAAAGAACTACGCCCCCAACATCTTTCGACAATCGAACACTTCTCCCCCATCACCGACGCCGGTAAGGTCCTGCACGCCATCCAACACGGAACCCACTCTGGTCGCACAGTTTTCGGTGTCGCGGGTGAATTCTGATCTCGGGCAAGACAGCCTGTGACGACACAGCGGCAACCCCGGCTGGCCCTATGCGTCCGGCTGTGCCCGTCCGTATCAGCCCGCATCTGCGATCACCTTCCGCTGGCTGCCAGGGTCGACTCAGGCAACCCGGGAAGGCGTACCGGCCGTGGATGTGGCTTGGGTGCGGGGACGTCGGCGCGAGTGAAGTGGACTGTCACGTCGACGCCTTCATGTCGGCTGCCATGGATTGACGAGGTCAATTCCGGTCTTCTCGAAGTCCTTCGTATTTCGGGTGGCCAGTACGGCGTTGCGGGTGTGGCAGATCGCCGCTATCTGCCCGTCGAAGATGCTGATCGGCCGCCCGATTTGCTCGCGGTCCGCCATGATCAGCGCATACTGTGCCGCCGCATGAACATCGAAAACCTCGATACGGCCACGTAGGTCCTTATTGATCATGCCGTCGATGACATACGCGAGGTCGGACTTTTGCCGCCCGTCGCGAAGGCGTGCGGCGCCGTACCAGAGTTCCGCAGCGCACACCGCCGTCGTCGCGAGTTCGTCGGTGGGCAACGAATCGACCCACGCGGTGACGTTCGGATTCGGTTGCGGCCGAAGCAGTTCCGATAACACGTTCGTGTCGAGGATGATCACCCGCCGAACTCCACCGGACGGGCGTACTCGTTGCGCGGGGGTAGTTCGAGTTCGAAACCGCCGACCGCGGCGGCTCGCGCATGGATACGGCTACCGAGCCCGCCTGGCTCGACCGGATTGGTGAGCTGTTCCCGCAGGATCTCCCGTACCTCGGCCTCCATCGACCTGCCGTTATGTGCCGCTCGTACCCGTAGCCGGGCGTGTAGGTCGTCATCTAATCCGCGCACCGTCAGTGTCGCCACCGCAAGAACCTCCATAGCCATGCCCCATGCCCCCATCCATCAGCCGATGCATTCAATGCTGTCAATGCTAGCGCCATTCCGGCCACCGGGCCAGGCCGGATACGGGCGGTCATGCACGGTTGACTCAGGCAAGTCGGGAGGGTGGACAGGCTGCGGATGTGGTCTGGATGTCGGTGCGAGTGAAATGGTGGCTTTGTAGTTAGGAATGAGCCACCACTTCGCTCACGCCGATCGGGATTGCCTCCGAGGGGCATAGATGTATCAAGCTGGCTACTTGATGGTTGCCGGTCTAATGCGACACGACCGGCGATCGGCTCTCGTCTCTACTGGTGTCCGAATTCTCCTGCACGGGTGTGGGTTACGAAGGCGGACCACTCTCCTGGGGTGAAGACTAGAGCCGGGCTGGTGGGGTTTTTGGAGTCGCGGACGCCGACGTGTCCGCCGTTGAGGAAGGCCACCTCTACGCACTCCGAGCCGCCCTGGCTTCGGCTGCTCTTGAACCACTCAGCGTCAGCAAGGTTCACGTTCACAATTGATACTCCTTCGCTATCTTCCTCAGCAGCGCTCTGCTCTCTGCATCGCCCAGCGCGGCATCGTGTAAAGCCGCCGATACCGCACGATAGCGGGCGACGTCTCCGTGCTTCTCGAGGTAGATGTTTGCGGTGACCACACTCTCGACGTAGACCACGGTTGGTTCCACTGGTCGCCCTTTGCCGTCGATTCCGAAATTCAGGATCACGAAGGGCCCTGGCAACAGCCCCATCGGCATGCCCGCTGAGAACGGCAACAGCCGCACGGAGACATTCGGCCACGTGCTGGCATCGGCCAGATGACGCAATTGGATGGCCATGATCCGGGGGCTACCCACTGCGCGATGTAGAGCGGATTCGTGCAGAACCACGTTGAGTGTGACCGGCTCGGTCTTCCGTTTGATGATGGATTGCCGCTTCATTCGAAGTTTGACTCGGCGGTCTATCTCTCGATCCGTCTCCTCCGTGAAGTACATGCCGATCATGGTTCGGGCATAGTCCTCGGTCTGGAGCAACCCAGGCACCAGCTCTTGATACGAAAAAAGTTGCTGGGCAGCTGCTTCGAGGCCGACATAGTTGTCGAAGTTGTCGGGTAGCAGATCGTTGTACTCAGCGTGCCAGCTCTTGACCGCAGCCTGCGCGGCAAGGAGCCGAACCGCCTCGGTCTCCTCAGCGGACCGTTCGTAAATCTCACACAAGTGCGCAATAATGCGAACCCGTACCTTTGCGGCCTGGCCCTTTTCGAGCCGATGCAACGTAGTCGTGCCCACTTCGACCAGCCGCGCCGCTTTGGCCAGTGTCAGGCCCATTTCATCTCGGTACTGCCGTAACTGCCGCCCCAACTGTCGTCGGGGCAGTGTGCTGTCTTCGTCAGCCATCTCGTTTCCTTCGTAGACGGAACATAGCGACGGCAGGGAGCGAAACCAGTTTTACACGGTTCGCGGAACGTTGTCTGGCGAAATAGAAGATCTCACACGGGATTCCGCGTCATCGTTGTGCCTGGTCAGGGCCGGTGGTGTCGTTATTGGCGCGCGGCATTGCGGTGCGGCAGGGAGCAAACCCACCAGCGGTGGGCCGCAAGTACCGGGTGTCGCGCACTCAACTTCGAACGCTAGAGAAACGGGGAGGACCCATGTCGAGTCCAGAACTGCCGCAACGAATACCGGACGGGCTCGGTGTCCCGGGGCCCTTCCCGCCGCTGCAAGTCGATGTCGTGTGCGCGGTCACGGCCGGGTTGCGCGCGTGGGCGCTGAGCGAAGCCGAACGATCTTCCGGGTGCCGGGGTGTCCAGCCCTCCGGCACCGGGAAGTTCCACCGACAGGGATCACAATGAGCCGATATACGTTGCGCACCACTGAAACCCGAGACGGGAAGCTGGCCCAGTGGCGCTTGGTCGACCGTAACGTCCGGGTGGTGCGGCTGCGAATAGCGACCGACTCGTCTCAGGCCTACCAATACCCGGGAAGGCCGCTCCCGACCGCCCAACCGGGCTCGGTGTTCTTCGACGACGAGCGCCTCCCGGACCTGGCCCAGGTCCGCGAGTGGTTCCCCAAACACGAAACCCTGTGGAACGCGGTCCGCGAGGAATACTGGGCAGCGCTATTGAATATGGCCGATCTACCCGCTGACGCCGAGAGATGACGTTGGTGAATCTGGGTGCGACCGACTCGAAGGCACGGCAGCGCCGCCGTGTCTTCGAGCGCGTCGGGATCCTTGACCTTGGGTGCGGTACGTTCGCACACATGCGGACTTCGAACGGCAGTGTGCGGTGGAAACGTGGGATCAGTGGCCTGGTGTTGGCCGGTGCGGTAGTCGCGGGTGTGCTGTCCGGGCCGGTAGCCACGGCTTCGGCCGACAATGGTCAGGTCGTCACCGGTGCGGACATCGCGTCACCGGTCGCGAATGACGGTTGCACGTTCTCTTCGGTCGGCGGTTCGTGCTCCGATCCGGGGCCGGTTGGCGGAGCATTGATCGCCTTCCGGAATTGGCTCGTGAGCCTGGGGTACGGGACCGGGAGTTCGTCGGGGTCCGCCTACTTCTTCTGACGCTCGTGGCGGCTGGATGATCATGCGGCAGTGGTGACGGGCTCGTCCGCGAACTGCGTGCGATACAGCTCCGCGTAGCGCCCATCGGCATCGAGTAGCTCAGTATGGGTGCCGCGCTCCACAATTCGGCCGTCCTCCAACACCAAGATCTGGTCGGCGGCGCGAACCGTGGACAGGCGGTGGGCGATCACCAGGGCGGTACGACCGTCCAGCGCCTCGGAAAGTGCCTCCTGGACAGCGGCTTCCGAGGTCGAGTCGAGCGATGCGGTCGCCTCGTCCAGGATCACCACCCTCGGTTGCTTCAGCAGTAGGCGCGCGATGGTGAGCCGTTGGCGCTCGCCGCCGGAGAGGCGGTAGCCGCGTTCGCCGACCACGGTGTCGAGACCGTCTTGCAGCGACGTCACCAGGTTGCCCAACCGCGCCCGCTCCAACGCGTCCCACAGCTCGTCCTGCGTGGCTTCGGGCCTGGCCAGCAGCAGATTCGCGCGAATCGTGTCGTGGAAGAGGTGTCCGTCCTGGGTGACCAGGCCGACGGTGTCGCGGATCGAGGTGGTGGTCAGGTCGCGCACATCGGTCCCGTTGAGGCGTACCGCGCCACCATCCACGTCATAGAGGCGGGAAACCAGCTGTGCGATTGTCGATTTGCCGGCACCCGACGAACCGACCAGCGCGACGAGTTGACCGGGCTCGGCCCGCAGCGACACATTGTGCAGCACCTCGACGCCACCGCGAGTATCCAGCGTCGCGACAGCCTCCAGGGAGGCCAGCGACACCTTGTCGGCCGAAGGGTAGCCGAAGGTGACATCGTCCAGTTCGACCGCGACCGGCCCCGCGGGCACAGCGACCGCGTCGGGCGCGTCCTCGATCAGCGGTTTCAGGTCGAGCACCTCGAACACCCGCTCGAAGCTCACCAGCGCCGACATGATCTCCATCCGGGCGCTGGCCAGCGCGGTCAGCGGTGTGTAGAGCCTGGTCAGCAGCAGTGAAAGCGATACGACCGAGCCCGCGTCCAGTTGCCCGCGCAGCGCATACCAGCCGCCGAGCCCGTAGACCAGCGCGAGCGCCAGCGCCGAAACCAGGGTGAGCGAGGTGACGAAGACGGTTTGGAGCATCGCAGTGCGCACCCCGATGTCACGCACCCGCCGTGCCCGCAGCTCGAACTCGTCGGACTCCTGTCGCGGACGGCCGAACAGTTTCACCAACGTCGCACCCGGCGCGGAGAATCGCTCCGTCATCTGGGTGCTCATGGCCGCATTGAGTCCGGCGGCTTCGCGTTGCAGAGCCGCGAGCCGATTGCCCATACGCCGCGCGGGAAAAACGAACACCGGCAGCAGTACCAGCGCGAGCAGCGTGATCTGCCAGGAGATACGCACCATTACCGCGAGTGTCAGCACGAGGGTCACCAGGTTGGTCACCACTCCCGACAGGGTGTCGCTGAATGCGCGTTGTGCGCCGATCACATCGCTGTTCAGTCGGCTGACCAGCGCGCCGGTCCTGGTTCGTGTGAAGAACGCCACCGGCATCTTCTGCACATGGTCGAACACGGCTGTGCGCAGATCCAGGATCAGCCCCTCACCGATCCGCGACGACAGCCATCGCACCACCACCCCTAGCGCCGCGTCCGCGATCGCGAGACCGCCGATAATGAGCGCGAGGATGACAACGGTACGTGGTGCCGAACCGCCGACGATGTCATTGACCACCCGCCCGGCCAGCACCGGCGTCGCCACCGCCAGCAGCGCCGACATCACGCTGAACAGCAGGAACGCGCCGATCCGGCGCCGATGCGGCCCGGCGAACCGCAGGATCCGCTTGGCTGTCGCCAGCCGGAACGGCCGCTGCTCCTCCGGCGCGTTCGCCCGCCGGTACATCTGGCTGTAAGCCACCGATTCGATGCTCACGTACACACTCCCTCTCGCTCCCCGCCCATCCAACTCCAGGCCACCGACACTAAGACCTCAACAATGGTTGAGAGCAAGTCGATTTCATCCCCACCACCGGATTCCGCGCCCAGCGAAATCAACTCCTCGATCAGCACGCGAGCGGGCTGGGTTCGCGCCAACTCCTCGTCTGCCCTCCGATCCCACTAGCGTCGTCGCTATGTCGGACACCGCCGACAAACCTCGACGCACACCCTTCGGATTCGAGGATGTTCACATCGAGCTCGAGTGGCACAACGGCTCACGTATGGGACTCGCGACCCTGCAAACCCCGAGCGATGCGGCATCAACTGCGTAACCACAGGTAATCGTGGTATTCAGCGAGGTCGGCGCACTGGCGAAGATTGGTGGACCTAGGCTGGCGGTGTGACCGACGACCGGATCGCGAAGGCGCTGCGCGGCAGGATCGCGGGTGAGGTGGACGCGTCCGAGCGCGCTCGTGCCGAGTATTCCTCGGATGCGTCGAACTATCGTGTGCGACCAGCCGTGGTCGTGTTTCCCCGCGTCGAAGAGGACGTGGCCGCGACCCTCGGATTCGCCAGGGACAATGGACTTTCGGTGACCGCCCGAGGTGGCGGAACGTCGGTGGCGGGCAATGCGATCGGTCCCGGCATTGTGTTGGATTTCAGCAGACACATGAACGCCGTGCTGGACCTTGATCCGCAGCAGCGATCAGCGCGGGTGCAGCCCGGTGTCGTGCTATCGGAGCTGCAAACGTTGGCGCGTCCACACCGATTGCGATTCGGGCCCGATCCCTCGACACAGAATCGGTGCACGCTCGGTGGGATGATCGGCAACAATGCGTGCGGACCGCATGCCGTCGCATGGGGCCGCACCTCGGATAATGTGCGCGAACTGCGAATACTCGACGGCGCGGGTGCCGAGCGGCTGCTCGCCAACGATCCGTCCGTAGTGCCCGGGCTCGCCGAGTTCACCAGGACGAATCTCGCGGTGTTTCGCACCGATCTGGGCCGCTTCGATCGGCAAGCCTCCGGGTATGGGCTCGAACATCTACTGCCCGAGCATGGTTCGTCGATAGCGAAGGCCTTCGTCGGTACCGAGGGGACCTGCGGTGTGCTGCTGGAGGCGACGGTAGAGCTGGTCACATTGCCGCAGGCAACGGTGCTGACTGTGTTGGGGTATCCCGATATCGCAACCGCCGCGGACGATGTCGCTGCCGTAATGGCGGGTAGTCCGATCGCGGTGGAAGGCATCGACGCACAGCTCGTCGACATCGTTCGCACCCACCGCGGCGCTGTGCCCGACTTACCGCGCGGCGGCGGATGGCTTTTCGTGGAAACCGCGGGCGAAACCACGGATGAGGCGTATGCTGCCGCCGAAATGCTGTGCCGATCGGCCGGTGCGCTCGACTCGCGGATTGTCACCGATTCGAGTGCGGCAGCGGCACTTTGGCGAATACGCGCCGACGGCGCAGGTCTGGCGGGGCGCACCCCCGATGGGCACCCCGCTTGGCCCGGTTGGGAAGACGCCGCTGTACCGCCGCGGCATCTCGGCGCGTACCTGCGCGACTTCACCGATCTGACTCGCGACCATCATGTCCAGGGCCTGCTCTACGGCCATATCGGCGACGGCTGTATCCACGTCCGTCTCGACCTGCCGATTGCCGATGCGCCGCAACGCTTTCGAGCGTTCCTATTCGAGGCGGCCGAACTCGTGGTTCGCTACGGCGGCTCACTGTCGGGTGAACACGGTGACGGCCGGGCTCGCTCGGAACTGCTCTCGATCATGTACTCGCCGGCCGTGCTCGACGTATTCACCGGCTACAAGGCGCTTTTCGATCCCGGCAACGTGTTGAACCCGGGTGTTCTCGTAGCGCCACGCCCCGTCGACACCGACCTGCGTTTGGCCGAACTCCCCACGATCGGCGATGCGACGGGTTTCGCCTACCCCGACGACAGCGGCGAAATCGGCACCGCCGTGCACCGTTGCGTTGGAATCGGCAAGTGTCGCGCGGATACTCGCGCCACCGGCGGATTTATGTGCCCGTCTTTTCTGGCGACCGCCGAGGAAAAAGACAGCACCCGCGGCCGTGCTCGAGTGCTGCAGGAGGTGGTGCGTGGCGCGCTGCCCTGGTCGAGCCCCGCTGTCGCCGAATCGCTGGACCTGTGCCTGTCCTGCAAGGCGTGCCGCTCCGACTGCCCGGCCGGGGTCGATATGGCGACCTACAAATCCGAAGCCCTCTACCAGCGCTATCGCCATCGTGTCCGCCCAATCGACCACTACGTACTCGGCTGGTTACCACGCTGGCTATCACCCGCCACTCGAATACCACGAATCATCAACGCACTCGCCGACATTCGATGGCTTCGCCGAACCAGCCTGCGCGCCGCAGGCATCGACCCCCGCCGCGACCTGCCCCGACTCGCCGACCGCAGCTTCCGCCGCAGCTGGCGCGACGCGCAAATCGAAGCACGGCGGGTCGAAATCCCGTCGCGGGTGTCGGGCAACGAATCACTGCCGGCCGACGCTGTGCCGAGTGTCGAGCCCCGCAGCGGTGCCGCCGCGCCGGAAGTGATGCTGTGGATCGATACGTTCACCGACGCGTTCGCGCCCGAGATCGCGCTTGCCGCAGTGCGACTCGTGGAATCGCTCGGCTATCGAGTTCGAATACCGGCGCGGCGAGTGTGCTGCGGGCTGAGCTGGATCAGCACCGGTCAGCTCGACGGCGCCCGAGCGCGCTTGCGTGCGGCATTGACCGAGCTGGATGAGCATGTGCGCGGCGGGGGCGTGGTTGTCGGTCTCGAACCGTCGTGCACTGCCGTGCTGCGCTCGGACCTGCCTGAACTGCTACCCGACGATCCCCGTTCGGCACCGACGGCCGCCGCGATCCGCACCTTGGCCGAGTTTCTCGCCGAGCATCCGCAGTGGACTCCGCCGCGACGAGTGGGCCGGTCGGTTGTGGTGCAACCGCATTGTCATCAGCATGCGATTCTCGGATTCGATGCGGATCGCCAGATATTTGCCCGTATGGGAATAGACGTGACAGAGGTTGCCGGCTGTTGCGGTCTGGCCGGAAATTTCGGAATGCAATCCGGCCATTACGACATTTCGGTCGCGGTCGCCGAGAATGGCCTTTTGCCCGCATTGCGAGACGCGGCCGACGATTCGATCTTGATCGCCGACGGCTTCTCGTGTCGCACCCAGGCTGCACAACTCGCCGACTGGAAAAGCGTGCACATGGCCCAATTCCTCATGGGCGAGTGAGGCTTTCGCGCACTCGCCGCGGCAGTGGCGGCGAGCGCGCAACGCGCGTCAGCTGCCGAAAGGCAGCGTGCCGGGCGGAATCTGGTAGCCCGAGCTACCCGCGGAAACGCCACCCCAGGCATTGAGCAACCAGTTGAGCACATCGGTGATCATTCGAAATCCTCCATCGTGGCATCTGCTGACCATTTGCTGATCGGCATAGATATCGTCCTCCTCAATCGCCGCGTTACCAAACACCGCCAGAATGTGACATTCCACGTATTATCGCGGGACATTTCCGGCACTTGTCACAATCAAGGCAGGGCTCGGTCACCACTACGAAAACGCGCGCGGCGTGCCCGCGCCGGTCGGGTCATGAGCACATGCCCACCAGGTGCGCTGAACTGGAAGGGCGCTGACCAGAACGTGCGTTGTGTACCGCAGCAGACCTGCGTCCAGCGGGCGGGTCGGCAATACAAGTCAAGGCTCCACCCGACCGCCGGAATTTCGCGACGCGCACAATGAACCGGTGCGCAGACAGATGGCCGAATCGGGAGTGAGCCCGACCGGGCTGACCCGGACGGTGAGGTCGGATCACCCGATCGATCTCGCGCACACCGTCGCGCCACTGTCGCGCGGGCGCGGGGACCCGTGCCATCACGTGACAGCCGACGGCGCGCAATGGCACGCCTCGCGCATGCCGACCGGCCCGGTCACCTACCGGCTCGTCCAGTCGGGCGACCGCTCGGTACAGGGTCGAGCATGGGGGCAAGGTGCGGACGAGTTCCTCGATGGACTGCACCACATGCTGTGTCTGGACGAGGATATGTCCGATTTCGTACCTGAACACCCCAAGATCGCCGAGGCGCATCGCCGCTTCCCCGGACTCCGAATGCTATGCACCGGCCTGGTGTTCGAAGCCCTGGTGCCGGCGGTGCTGGAACAGAAGGTGCACACCGCTTCCGCCTTCGCCTCGTGGCGAAAGCTGGTGTGCCAGTACGGAACCCCCGCGCCCGGTCCTGCGCCGGATGGCATGATGCTGCCGCCCGACGCGGACACCTGGCGTCGCATTCCGTCGTGGGCCTTCCACCGCGCGAACGTCGGCCCGCAACGTTCCCAAACCATCGTTCGTGCCGCCCGGTTGGCGGATGCGCTGGAGCGGGCGAGCGCGCACAACCCCGCCGAGGCGGCCTGTCGACTGCGAACGGTTCCCGGCATCGGTATCTGGACCGTCGCCGAGATCGCGCAACGGGCCTTCGGTGACGCGGACGCACTATCGGTAGGAGACTTCCATCTCGCCGCGATCGTCGGCTGGACCCTGCTCGGTCACTCGATCGATGACGACGCCATGGTCGAATACCTGGAACCTCTGCGCCCGCACCGCTACCGAGCCATTCGGCTGTTGGAGATCAGCGGCCAGGCGCGCAAGCCGAAGTTCGGCCCGCGCACACCACTCACCGACCACACCTGGCATTGAGCTGCGGCTACCGGTTGCGCCTATGAGCGACGATGCCAATCGGACGCCACGCGGATTCAGGGCCGGCTCAACATGGCAGCGCGCGATCGTCCAGCACGCACTTGCCCTCTTCCACCAGCGTGGTCCTGGCCCGGCGGCGGACCCGGCAGTGATCAACCGTGCACTCAATGTGCAATTGCATTGCGGCGTGGGCCTGTTCGGTTGTCATGATGCCCGGATCGCGGCCACAGACCAGCAGTCCGGCGGCATGCATATTCAGATTGGGCAGTTGCATCACGCGACCCCAACCCGGCGTCGGTCGGCGCGGGGCCGGCGCGAAGCTCGAGTAGTGGCCGGGCGCTCGTTCCACGGCGATTGCCGAACGGCCATGCCGACTGCTTCGAGTGCGGTGAGACCGACCTCGTCGGCTAGTTCGCCGACGGCGTCGAGAAGCGTTGGCACAACTTCAGCTACCCGCAGTGCGGCAACGGCTTGCGCGCAGGTAAGGGTGCGTCCGGGCAGATAGGACACCACCCATCCCCGCGCACCGACGCTGCGCGCTCGATGCGGGGTCAAATCGCTGGTCATCAAGGACGACGCTATGACGTGTACAGCCATGACTCCTCGTTCCTACGTGCGATTCAGTTTGCGCGCCCGAAGGTTTCGCAGAAGGAGGGAAAAGGGGGTCCGCTCGGCTCCAGGCACACTTCCAGCACACCACTTGGGCAAGCGCCCAGCGACGTCCTTGGTGGATATCTAAAAATTTCGGGCGAATTCCCAGCACGACATCCAGCAGGGAGGGCAGGATTGTCCATAGTGGACGAAAGATCCCTCTGCCCAAGCAAAGTCACGGGGAAACGAGCTTGTGGGATTGCCCTGGACCGTCTTTGCGGAGCATCCGAGCGATCAAACGCGGAACGGAGCGTGCTGTGTCATCGAGTTCGGCAGGAGCGTCAACCGATAGTGCTTCATCCACCCTGCCCAGACGGCAGCTGGGCAGATACCTACGTGATTGGCGCACCCAGGCGGGCCTCACCATAGCCGAGGCATCCAAGCTCATGGAGTGGGGCGCGAGTACGTTGCAGCGCTTGGAGAAAGGCCAGGCCGATCGCATTCGCACCATCGACATTCAAGAGCTGTGCCGCATCTACGGCATTCCTGATGGGCTCGCCGACGGTCTCAAGGGCCTGGCTCAGCAGGCGGCGGTCAAAAGTTGGTGGCATGCCTACGGCGATCTCATACCCGAAAACTTCGACGTGTACGTCGGTTTGGAGGCATCGGCCAAACAACTCACCTCCTACCAGTCCGAGCTGGTGCTCGGGCTTTTACAGACCGCCGAGTACGCCTCGGCACTCAATCGGCTGGGCTACCCGGCCGATTCCGACGCGGAACTACAGCGGCGCGTGCAACTGCGGCTGCAACGACAGGCATTGATCACCCGAAGGGTCGCGCCGGCCACGGTCGATGTGGTGCTGCACGAATCGGTCCTGCGCCGGGTGGTCGGTGGCGCCAAAGTAATGGCGACGCAGCTACGTCATCTTGCCGATTTGAGTACCTGTAACAATGTTTCGCTGCGTATCCTGCCGTTCGCGGCCGGTGTCCCGCTCGGAGTTTCCACCGGACCGTTCACGGTTCTGGAGTTCGGAACCGATGGCAAGGGCCAGCCGATCGAACCGCCGGTGGTGTACGCGGAGGGTTTCACCGGGGATCTCTACCTCGAGCGACATGCTGATGTGCGGCGGTACGATCGGGCCTACGAGTGCCTCCAGCGCAGCGCGCTGGAAATTCAATCCAGTAGAGACCTGTTGCGACAGGTAGCGAAGGAGTATGTGGCATGAGTACGGATCTGGTTGGCGCGCAATGGTTCAAGGACACGCGCGGCGGTGCCGGTAAGGACTGCGTAGAAGTCGCATTCCTCGGCAGCGGCCAGGTCGGCGTTCGAGGCAGCAAGAACCCCGGTGGTGGTGCCCTGGTGTTCGACACCGGAGAATGACAGCTTCACCGCAAGCGTGACCAGTGGCGAGTTCTGAAGGAGTCCGAATCGTGAGCATCAATAGCGGCGCGAACGTCGATCTGACCGGGGCGGTCTGGCGCAAGGCCGGCGAGGGCCCCGGCAAGGACAGCGTGGAGGTAGCGCTGCTGGCGGATGGGCATGTCGGCCTACGCGACGGCAAGAACCCTGACGGCGATGTATTGATCTTCACCCCCGGTGAATGGGCCGCCTTCACCGCGGGCGTGCATGACGGCGAGTTCGATCGCCCGGAGTAGCCAGGCGGGCCCGGCGTACGGGTTCTTCGCCGGGCCGCGTCGAACCTAGTTGGTCACGAAATGGCAGAGTTTCGGCAACGAACTGTGTTTGCCTCGACCAAATACCGGGTAGATAACAACTTGTGGACCGTGGGATCAAAAATACCCACCCCCGGTACAAGAGGTTGCAGCCGGGGGATTGGGTGGAATGGCTGATCGTTGCGCTGCTTTTCGTAGTGTCAGCGGTAGGAGTTTTCGTCCTCACCGGATCGTTGCTGTCGGCACTTTTTGTCGGTGTGCTGGTGTGGGTTGTCGCTATCGGGGTAGTTGCCATGTTGTAGGGGTGCCGACCGGCCGGTGTGACCCCGGCCGGCGGTCACGGCAAGGACTGCGTGTGCGAACAGCTCAGCGTCGGAAGAGCTTGTTGCCCAACCACACCAGCGGGTCGTACTTCTTATCTGCCACTCGTTCCTTCATCGGAATCAGGGCATTGTCGGTGATCTTGATGTGTTCCGGGCACACCTCGGTGCAGCATTTGGTGATGTTGCACAGCCCGAGGCCCTGCTCGTCCTGAGCGAGATCGCGCCGATCGGCCACATCGAGCGGATGCATTTCCAGCTCGGCGATTCGCATCAGGAAGCGTGGGCCCGCGAAGGACGACTTGTTCTCCTCGTGGTCGCGGACGACGTGACAGGTGTCCTGACAGAGGAAGCATTCGATGCACTTGCGGAACTCCTGCGAGCGCTCCACATCGACCTGCTTCATCCGGTAGTCACCGGGCTTCAGATCCGCCGGAGGCGTGAAAGACGGTATTTCCCTGGCCTTCTGGTAGTTGAAGGACACGTCGGTCACCAGATCCCTGATCACCGGGAAGGCCCGCATCGGCGTGACGGTGATCAGTTCTTCGGGCTGGAATGTCGACATCCGGGTCATGCACAACAGTCGTGGTCGCCCATTGACCTCGGCCGAGCAGGAACCGCACTTGCCCGCCTTGCAATTCCATCGCACCGCGAGATCGGGCGCCTGGGTGGCCTGTAGCCGGTGGATGATGTCGAGCACCACCTCGCCCTCGTGCACCGTCACGGTGAAGTCCTGTAGCTCGCCACCGTCGTTGTCGCCGCGCCAGACACGGAATTTGGCGTCGTAATCCATTGCTACGCCCCGTCTTTCGTAGCCGAAGCCGAACCGCTCGGATGGTCGGCGATATCGGCTGAGTTGTAATACTTTTCGAGCTCGGCCAGATCGAAAAGCGCGAGCAGGTCATCGCGCATCGGGACCTGGTCCTCAGGCATGACGACCACTGCCGGGACGGCCTCGCTCGCGTCGGCGGGGTCGATCGAACAAACCAGCAGCTTGTTCCGCCAGTCCGCGTCCATGGTCGGATGGTCTTCGCGGGTATGCCCGCCCCGGCTCTCGGTGCGCAATAGCGCCGCCTGAGCGACACATTCGCTGACCAGCAACATGTTTCGCAGATCGAGCGCGAGATGCCAGCCGGGATTGAACTGCCGGTGTCCCTCCACCAATACCCCGGCGAAGCGGGTACGTAGCTCGCCGAGTCGCTCGATGGCCTGCTGGAGTTCGTGTTCCCTGCGGATGATCCCGACCAGATCGTTCATCGCCTGCTGGAGATCGGTATGCAAGGTGTAGGGGTTCTCCCCCGCGCCCTCGGTGGGCGGGTCGAACGGTGCCACAGCGGCTTTCGATGCCGCTGTGAGATCCGCGTCGGCCACCACCGGCCGCCCGCTCAGTTGCTCGACATAGGTCGCCGCGCCAAGTCCGGCGCGGCGACCGAATACGAGCAGGTCCGACAGCGAGTTACCACCGAGCCGGTTCGAGCCGTGCATGCCACCCGAACACTCGCCCGCCGCGAACAGGCCCGGCACCGTCGCGGCGCCGGTATCCGGGTCGACCTCGATCCCGCCCATCACGTAGTGGCACGTCGGTCCGACCTCCATCGGTTCCTTCGTAATATCCACGTCTGCGAGCTCTTTGAACTGATGGTGCATAGATGGCAGTCGCCGCCGGATTTCCTCGGCGGGCAGCCGCGAGGCGATATCGAGGAATACGCCGCCGTGCTCGGTGCCGCGGCCGGCCTTCACCTCCGAGTTGATCGCGCGGGCTACCTCGTCGCGGGGTAGCAGATCGGGCGTGCGCCGCGCGGAATCGTTGTCGCGCAACCACTGATCGGCTTCTTCCTCGGTTTCGGCATACTGCCCTTTGAAGACCGGGGGGATGTAATCGAACATGAAACGGTCGCCCTCGGAGTTCTTCAGCACCCCACCGTCGCCGCGCACGCCCTCGGTGACCAGGATGCCCTTCACGCTCGGCGGCCAGACCATGCCGGTCGGGTGGAACTGCAGGAACTCCATATTGATCAGCGTCGCGCCCGCCCGCAGCGCCAGCGCGTGTCCGTCGCCGGTGTACTCCCAGGAATTCGACGTCACCTTGTAGGACTTGCCGATTCCGCCGGTCGCGAGCACCACTGCGGGCGCCTCGAACAGCACGAACCGCCCGGATTCACGCCAGTATCCGAAGGCTCCGGCGATCCGGTCGCCATCCTTGAGTAACTCCGTGATGGTGCATTCGTGGAAGACCTTGATGCGGGCCTCGTAATCGCCCGACTCCGCGAAATCCTCCTGCTGCAGCGACACGATCTTCTGCTGCATGGTTCGAATGAGTTCCAATCCGGTGCGGTCACCGACATGCGCCAACCGTGGGTAGGTGTGACCACCGAAGTTGCGCTGGCTGATTCGGCCATCGGGAGTCCGATCGAACAGCGCTCCGTAGGTTTCCAGTTCCCACACCCGGTCGGGTGCCTCCTGGGCGTGTAGTTCGGCCATGCGCCAGTTGTTGAGGAACTTGCCACCGCGCATGGTGTCCTTGAAATGGGTTTGCCAGTTGTCCTTTTCGTTGGCATTGCCCATCGAGGCCGCGCAACCGCCTTCGGCCATCACGGTGTGCGCCTTGCCGAACAATGACTTGCACACCACCGCGACGGATAGGCCGTGTTCTCGCGCTTCGATTACCGCGCGCAGTCCGGCGCCGCCGGCACCGATAACGACGACGTCGTAGTTGTGCCGTTCCACTTCTGGCATGGCCGCGAATACTCCTTCAGTTGATGAACCGCAGGTCCGAAATCGTCTCGCTGGCAACCAACATCACATAGAAGTCGGTCAACACCAGGGTGCCGAGAGTTGTCCAGGCCAGCGCCATATGGCGGGTGTTCAGCTTGGAGACCTGGGTCCAGAACCAGTAACGCACCGGATGCGCGGAGAAATGCTTCAGCCGTCCGCCCGCGATATGCCTGCAGGAATGGCACGACACTGTGTATGCCCAGAGCAGGATGACGTTGATCAGCAACACGATATTGCCGAGGCCGAATCCGAAACCGCCGGTCTTGCCATGGAAGGCAATCACCGCGTCATAGGTATTGATCAGCGAAACGACAATGGCCACATAGAAGAAGTAGCGGTGCACGTTCTGGATGATCAGTGGCAACCGGGTCTCACCGGTGTACTTGGCGTGCGGCTCGGCGACGGCACAGGCAGGCGGCGAGAACCACACCGCGCGGTAATACGCCTTGCGGTAGTAATAGCAGGTCAAGCGGAAGCCGAGCAGGAACGGCAGCACCACGAAACCAAGCGGCAAAATCACGGGTAGATCGCCGAACGGCGTACCGAAATGGCTCGAACCCTCAACGCACGAGGTGCTCAGGCACGGCGAATAGAACGGCGTCAGGTAGTGGTAGTCCGGAACCCAATATGCCGTTCGCACATACGATCTGGTGGTCGCGTAGATAACGAACGCGGCCAGGCCGAGCGCTGTGGTGAGTGGTGGCACCCACCATCGATCGGTGCGTAGCGTGCGCTGCGAGATTCGAGCCCTGGTCTTGCTGAAGACGCCCGTTTCCGTTTCCGGGGTGGCGGTCGGTGCGGCACTCACAGGTGGATGCCTCGCTGATCTGCTGTGCGGGTGGTCATCATTACCTCCGCAATCGAATGTGATGCTGAGCACCATACGACACGGCGGCTACCTGGTGAGCGCGGTCCCGGCGATCCCGACCCGCCGTAATGTCAGTGATTTACGCCACATTGATCGGCGAGCCGGCGAATTCTGCGCGGGCAGTGAACAGACCGCTACCGATCGAACTCGACTCGAACGGAACGCGGTTCCCGGCGCTCTGGCCGACCGCCGCTGCGGCAGGGCTCCAGGCGGTGATCACCGCGGCGATGATGCCGCGAACGGTGCGGCCGAAATGGGTAGTGACGGGAGGTGTGGCGTCGTCGCGACCGGCATATGAGCGCACCGTAACGGCGCGGTGTGCTTGGTCGTCGCCGAGGATCGGCCCGAAGGGCTCGGCCCGGCGCCCATGGCATATCTGGTGGTCTGGGCCTCGCCAGATGTGATTGCGGAACAGCGACTCTCGGTGCGGCTCCGGTCTGCGGATCATGACCACGAAGCTGCACGAACGTGCTCGCGCCAACGGCACCTTCGCGCGCGCTTCGACGGTGTCGGTCCGAGCCGTCGCCCGGGGCGGCACCGCGCTCGAGCGCTACTTCGTGCGGGGCCGGGAGTGGAAGCCGAGACCTTCGTCCTGCGCGCCCATCCAGGCGGCCTCATCGGACTTGCTGTCGGGGACATAGATGGTGTCCTCGGGGCGGCGGGTGAGTTCCGGCGGCGGTGACTGCTCGAGTTCGTCGGCATCGATGGCGAGCCGCTCGAGGTCGTTCTCCAGCCGTCGCACGGTGTTTGCGTCGCCGTAGTGAGAGCGCAGTGCGCCGATGGATTGCCGGAGCTGGGCGACGGCGTAGCGGAGTTCCGCAATATCGCTGCGTGTCATCGTTACCTCCTGGGTTCCTTGGCGGACAAACGAACTCGGTGGACAGCGGTTATCCAGGGTCTGCCTCGGAATGTGCTGCACCAAGCTGTGTGACTCACCACACAACGTGATCTCTAACACATTACGTGAGGAATTGCGTTTTGGCTCGTGTAAGTCGATTTGCGCGGTTTGCTTGAATGTTGCCTAAATGGGTTGCCTGAGAGGCTCAGCTGACAGCGGCGTACGTCGGTCCTTGGTCTTGGGTAGACGCGGCGACTCGGTCGACCAGCCCGACGATGGACATCGCCACCTCCTCTGCGCGCTCCAGAATCACGCTGTGCCCCGCGCCCTCGACGCGAACCAACTCCGACCCCGCCAACTGCGACGCGAGTACCACCGAGTGTGCGAACGGAACCACGATGTCGGCGGACCCGGCGAGCACGAGTGCGGGAATTGTGCCGAGTCGACGCAGCGTCGCGGTCTCGTCGAACGCGACCAGTGAGGTGAGGAAGCTCGACATGGTGAGCAACGGCGTGTCGTTGAGCATCGCGGTGGCTACTGCGACCATCCGCGGATTGACCTTCCGGGTACCGAAATTCGCCTCCCGAATGATCGGCTCACATATCCGGCGCGACAGTCGCTTGGACACCCGCATGACCCGCGGCGCTCGCGTCACCGCGATCTGTAGCGAGCTCACGGCCCGCCGGTGCAGGAATCGGCCGAGTCCCACCTCGGTGATCCCATTGGCCGCGCCCGCGATCAGGCCGACTCCCGCGATGCGGGTGCCGACCGCGTTGGGGAACAACCGGGCGTAGGCGAGGGTGACCATGGCGCCCATCGAATGTCCGACCAGGATGATCGGCCCGGTCGGGACCACCGCGCGCAGCACCGCGTCGAGGTCGTGGCCGAGTTGGTCGATGGTGTAGCTGGACGGATCGGCCAGCCCCGATTCGCCGTGGCCGCGGTGGTCGTAGAAGACCATCCGGGTTTCGGATCCCCACTGACGTAACAGCTGGTCGCGCAGGAACGTCCACGATTCGGTGCGTAGGCAGTGCCCGTGCACGAACACGACGGTCACCGGCGCGTTATCGGCCCCGAAGGTGCGGACCGAGATCGGGATGCCGTCGTCGGCCGACACGGTGACACGGTGACCGTCATTATCGGCGGCGAAGCAAGCGATAGTCGTCGACATGAAGTCCTCCTTGGGTCATCTGGTCACCCGTGGGCGGAGCGTTCTTGCCCGGTTGTCGGTAGTAGTTTCCGGGACGTTAACCGGCTATACCTGCCGTTATGTACAAGTTGTCCAACTGATGCCGTGCAGCGTCCTTGTCGTCGCTCCTGCCGTCTTGCCAGGTGAATCTATGGATCCCTAGCCCAGACGCTAGACATCCATAGATAGCGATGATCGGCAGCCTTGGTTGCCAAGTATCTGCCGATCGATCGAATTTACTAGAGTCTCCTAGATTTCACTCCCGACTTGCGTGCGCGTCGAAGGGAGGAACGGTCGCAGTAGGTTCGCCTCGGTCGATGGCCCAATCTGCCATTCCGCGATCCACGGACCGGTGCCTTCGCTCGGATCCAGCACGCCGCCCTCCAGCCAGGCGTAGCGGCTGTCGAGGACGCCGCGTGCCAGGGCGCGATCGTCGTCGTCGGTGTTGTCCCACAGCGCGTCGAACAGCCTGCGCACCCGGATACGTGATTGCCTGCAGAAGGTGTCGGCAAGTTCCTCGGCCGCCTCGGCCTCCGGCGCGTCCGCGACGCGTGCGGCCTGGGCCCGCACACAGGCCGCCGACATTGCGAACAGCTCGGCGCCGATATCGACGACCCGTCCGAGGAAGCTCTGCCGGTACTCCAGGCCCGCCTGCCAGCGACCCATCGCATACATCAACGACCTGGCCTGCTTGCGTGAACTGCGCTCGATGAACCGCAGATGCCTTGCCAGCGGACCGAATTCGGCGTAGGTCGCCGGGGTCGTGCCCGCGCCGACCGCGAGCTGCGGGAACCATTTGGCGTAGAACCCGGCCGCACCGACGGCGGCCTTGGCCTTGGCCTTGAATTCGGCATTGCGATCGACCAGCGCGCCCGCGGCGGACATATGTGCGTCGGCCATCTCCCTGGCGATCAGCAGTCGCATGATTTCGCTTGAACCTTCGAAAATGCGGTTGATCCGCAAATCACGCAGCACTTGCTCGGCGCCGACCGCGCGTTCGCCACGCGCTTGCAGCGAGGCCGCCGTCTCGTAGCCGCGACCGCCGCGGATCTGCACCAGCTCGTCGGCGATCTGGCAGCTCATCTCGCTGGCCCAGAGTTTTGTCAGCGCCGCTTCGATGCGGATGTCATTACGATCCTCGTCGCACATCGTCGCCGACAGATCAAGGGCCGCCTCCAGTGCGAAGGTGGTGGCGGCGATGAAGGAGATTTTCGATGCGACAGCGGCGTGCTCGCCGACCGGCCTGCCCCACTGCACCCGCTGCGTGCTCCACTCCCTGACGATCTTCAATGACCACTTCGCCGTCGCCGTACACAGCGCCGGTATGGCGAGGCGGCCTGCGTTCAGCGTGGTGAGCGCGATCTTCAGGCCGTCACCCTCGCGGCCGATGAGATTGCGCTTGGGAACGCGGACGTTGTGCATCCGGGTCACGCCGTTCTCGATACCGCGCAGGCCCATGAACGAATTTCGTCGCTCTACGGTGATACCCGGCGAATCGGCCTCGACGACGAACGCCGAAATACCGCCGCGATGGCCCTCGCTCTTGGGCACCCGCGCCATCACCACCAGCAATTCGGCGACAACACCGTTGGTCGTCCATAGCTTGACGCCATTGAGTTCGTAGGCCTCGCCGTCCTCGGTCGGGGTGGCGGAACTGGCCATCCTGGCGGGGTCGGAGCCGACGTCGGGCTCGGTGAGTAGGAACGCGCTGACCGCGCCAGCGGCGCAGCGGGGCAGGAACTCGGCCTTCTGCTCGGCGGTGCCCGCGAGCTTCAGCGGTTCGGGCACGCCGATGGACTGATGCGCCGAGAGCAGCACGCCCAGGCTGGGGTGTGCCGAGCCGACCAGCATCAGTGCCCGGTTGTAACCGGATTGGGAAAGGCCTTGTCCACCATAGGGTTCCGGAATCTTGAGACCGAAGCAACCGAGCTCTGCGAGGCCCTGGACGCACTCGTCCGGGATTCGCGCATTCGCCTCGATGACGCTCCCATCGATCGATTCACAGAACGGCCGGATGCGGTTGAGGTATGCCTCGGTGCGCGCGGCATCCTCCGGTCCGGGCTGCGGGTAGGGGTGGATCAAATCGAGCCGGAACCGCCCGAGAAACATCTCCTTGGCGAATGATGGTTTGGCCCAACTGGTTTCGCGGGATTCCTCGACCAGGGCGCGGGCTTGTTCTTCGGTGGCGTCGACTTTCGCGGTAGTCGCCATGATGTCCTCCTCGGACGTGATCGCGATCACATTCGAGTGTAGGAACTTTTGTTACCCACCGGTAGGTCTATTGGTGGAGATATTTCTATTGATATCTAATGATCTTGATAGACGTGCGAATATGCAGCAATCAGACGCTTCGCAAATAGCGGCCGAAATGTGGCACGGTGAACCCGATGGTGCCGCGTTCTGCCGAATAAATCAGGCCCTTCTTGATGAGTCCGTCGCGGGCCGGGGACAGTGACGCGGGCTTGCGACCCAGCTCCGTGGCGACCGCCGACGTAGCGACGGGACCGTCGTCGCCCGCCAAATCCGCCATGGCCCGCATGTATTCGCGCTCGGCCGGGGTGGCGCGCTCATATCGGGAGCCGAAGAAGCCGACAGCCAGTTCCTCTTCCGCGGTCGGCGAGGCCACCTCGACGTCCTCGACACCGATCGGGCTCTCAGGGGCCTGGTCCCAGGCCGCCTTGCCGTATGCCTGCACGAAGTACGGATAGCCATCCGCCCTCTGGTACAAGGCGTCCAGGGCTTCGTCGGTGAACTTCACCTCCTCGCGTTCGGCGGGCGCGATGAGTGCCTGATCAGCGGATTCCCGGTCGAGCCGATCAATGCGGTGATAGCTGAACAGCCGCTCGGAATAGCTCTTGGACGCGGACAACACCGCAGGCAGATGCGGCAGACCGGCGCCGACCACGATGAGCGGCGCCGCGTCCTGGCTCAACTCGTGACAGGCGCCGCAGATCGCCGAGATATCGGCGGGACCGAGATCTTGCATCTCGTCGATGAAAATCGCGATACCGACCCCGATATCGCTTGCCAGCCCGGCTGCCTCCTTGAGCAACTCGATCAGGTCGATTTCGATATCGCCGGAATCGGCGCGACCGGTCACCGCGGGTACGTCTATGCCTGGCTGCCAGCGTTCCCGCATGCCCTTGTCGGCGGTGGAACGTAGCGCGAAAGCCTTGAGGATGCCGAGGAAGTCGTCGACGCACTCGGGGTTGCGGTGCGCCATCGCGATCGCTCGGACCGACATATGCAGCGCGGAGGACAGCGGACGGCGCAACTCCTGATCCGGGCGCGCCTCGATTTTGCCGGTGCCCCAACCACGCGAGACCGCGGCGGAGCGAAGTTGGTTGAGCAGCACCGTCTTTCCGACGCCCCGCAGCCCAGTGAGCATCACGCTGCGCTCCGGCCTGCCGCGCGCGATTCGTTCCAGCACCACATCGAAGGCCGTGAGTTGCTTGTCGCGCCCGGCCAATTCGGGTGGGCGCTGTCCGGCTCCGGGAGCATACGGATTCCGCACGGGGTCCATGCCCAGACACCGTAGCGCGTTATGTCATGCGATTCTGCCCATATCTATGGTGTGTCCTAGATAGGGTTATCGGCATGGCCGAGGAACCCACTCCCAGCACCACCGTCGAGGTGGTCGAATCCTGGAACGTTCCGGACGGGGCGACGGTGGCCGAACGTATTCGTTCGAACATCGTGATTGCGGTCGAGGGGGGCTTCGACGATCCGCAGCTCGTCGCGGACCTCGCGGTCGGGCCGCTGGTGATGGCGCTTGGGCAGCTAGAGGTCGGGTTGTCGGCCGCACTGCGCCGCATTGATGAGCTCGAGCGGGCACTGGCCGGTCGTGCCGACCACGGCACGCGCGATTTGTCCGAATCCTGATAGAGCGCTGTAGATTCCGTGCCGGACTCTCGTTTCGGTAACGCGCTCGAAGTCCCTCGATATCGTGTCGTGATCAGTCGGGCGTGTCGCTATTTCGGCCGTTCGTGCAGGGAATTTGGCGGTAGGCGAGAACGCGCTGGGCTGTGGGCTGGACAACGCCGCGCCCGCATCGTAATCTCTTCGTGACTTCATGGAGTCTGTCGCTTCGTAAGAGAAACGGCGCCAGGAAGTCACCGCCTAATCGGCTGTCGGGGCCAATCGTTCTCGGCTGCCGTGCCGGGGACCCAAGGTTTGTCTGGGAAGTAGGGCTGATTTCGGTCCGAACCCATGAGCTGATCCGGTCGGCGGGAGAGCAAGGAAGATCGGAGACTCAGCTCGGTGGGTAAACATAGTTTGCAACGGGATTCCCGGCTACCGAATTCCGTCAAGGGTGCCATCGTCATGGGCGCTGTGGCCGCAACAACAGGTGCGATGCCCGCGATTCCGGCCATGGCCGCCACCATCAACATTCCCGGTCTCGGCGACTTCGACGTACCGGTTCCGCAAGAGTACGAGCAGCCCGTTCAGCAGCTGAACCAGCAGATCCAGCAAGCCCTCGCCGCCCCCGCAGCGCCGCAGGCCCCGATGGCTGCTCCGCAGGCCGGCATGCCGAACTTCCAAGGCATGTTCGCCGCCCCGGCCGGCCCGGCCAACATCGCGTTGGACGCGGCCAAAACCAAGGTCGGCGCTATGTACTCCTGGGGTGCTGCCGGTCCGTCCACTTTCGACTGCTCGGGTCTGGTCCAGTGGGCCTACCGTCAGGCAGGAATCGATCTGCCGCGTACCAGCTTCGAGCAGTCGCATGTCGGCGCTCCGGTGGCCTTCGAGAACCTGCAGCCGGGTGACATCGTCGTGACGAACGGCGGCGGCCACGTCGGAATGTATGCGGGCGACGGCAAGCTGCTCAACGCCGTCCAGTCGGGCGATCCGGTGAGCTACACCTCGCTGAACCCGGACATGATTGTGACGGCACGCCGGATCGCCTGATCCGTCGTATCGTCTAACGCGTGGCACCCGCCCAATCCGGCACTCGGAATACCGCGACACAAGCCCGCGTCGATTCATGGACGTGGGCTGTGCGCTTGTTCAAGACACGAACGGCGGCTGCGGCCGCTTGCCGTGGCGGGCACGTCCGCGTAAATGGTGCTGCGGCTAAACCCGCGCATCCCGTACATCCCGGTGACGAAATTCGAATCCGTACCGGTGGTGTCGAGCGGATCGTGATCGTGGAGCGGATCATCACCAAACGGGTCGGTCCCCCGGTCGCGGCCCAATGCTTGATCGACCGCAGCCCACCCCCACCGCCGCGCGAGATTCTCGCGACCATGCCACGTCGCGACCGTGGCGCCGGTCGACCGACGAAACGTGAGCGCCGCGAGACCGATCGCCTGCTCGGCCGCGACGAGGGCTGAGAATTACTCGTCTATCGCTCGGCGGTCTTGGATTTTCGGGCCGCCGTTCGACTGGCGGCGAACGCGGCTACGGCGATCGTGGACAACGCGCCCAACATCAGGGCCGACGATTCACCCGGGACCAGCACGTGCAGTTGGGTGCCGACCGTGACGGCCGCGACCGGCACTCCGATCTGCGCGGCCGCGAGTGCGCCGAAGGCCATCGGCTGGCCGATGGCCTTGATCGCGAGATGCACCAGAATCGCGCCCGCACCGAGCAATAGCCCCAATCCGATGAGTTCAGGGCGCTCGCCGAATTCACGCAGGTTGAGCCGAGCTCCGAGCCAGACGAAAAACAGCGGACCGAGAAAGCCGTCGTTGATCGCGAAGAGCTGGCGGGCAACTCGGCGCGGCTCACCTACACCGGCGACGGCGAGCCCGGCGGCGAAGCCCGCCAACATAATCGATACATGCGTCTGGGTGGCCACCGCGCACAGCGCGAAAAGCGCCGCGAGACTCACGCGAAGTTCCAGCGCGAACGCGCGGTCCTCCGAGAGCCGATGCACCCGCCGCCGTCGTCCCGACCGCTCCAGCTGACGCAGGATCAGGAACAGCGCGCCCGCGGCCGCCGCGACAGCGACCGCACCGAGCGCGGTGCGGCCTGCGTTGCCCGGGTCGATGACCAAAGGCAATGCGATGACACACGCGGTATCCGCGATGGCGACCTGAGCTGTCAGGGCGAGCACCGGCTGGCCGGATAACCCGAGCGAATCGATGATCGGTAGCACCAGCGCCGCGGACGAGGACGCCATCAGCACCGCATAGATCGCGCCATGGGTGGTGCTGAACCAATGGGCGGCACCGAATCCCGCTACCGTCGCGAGCAGGCCGACAATCACAGCCCGCACGGCGCCGACCCCGAGCGCGGAGCAGACGGCCGGATCACGCACCGGGACATGGGTGCCCGCAACGAACATCACCACCGCGAATCCCATATCCGCCAGAAAGACGAACAGCGGGTCCGAGGCGTCCAGCACGCCGAAACCGGTTGCGCCGAAGCCAATTCCAGCGATCAATTCGCCGAGTATGACCGGTACATGCCAGGACATCCGCAGCGCGAGCAGCGGGCCGCACAGCCCGAGCACGACGATCAGAGCAAGGGTCGAGAAGGTCACGGGAGGGCGGCGATTTTCGCCGGGATCGCAATGTTCGCATCGGCATAGTTGATGGCACACACTCGGTGGTAGCCGTCGGCGATCACCATCGGGACGCTGGTGCGGAAGTCGCCGCGCACCAGCAGGATCGGTGAGAGCGCGGTGCCGCTATTGATCTTGATCAAATCGCGACGAACATGCGGATCCTCCGCGCTGAGCAATTCCAACTGGGCGGCGCGCAGAATGTCCTTGGCCTTCTTGTACACGATCGGGGCCGTGCGCAGGCCCGCCACCACCGCGTCGACAATCGCCGATTCGGCCAGTAGTTCGAGGTAATCCGCCGCGGCGGGGTAGTCGTGCTCGTCGGGTTGATGTTTCCAGGTCACGGTTATCGTTTCGGTCGTCATGGCGCCCATCATCGCCGCCCGAGCACCTGATCAGCGGCATTCGCGGGGTGTTTCGGACTCCTACTCCACAGTGCGGAACCGGGATGTGCACCGGACGGATGGGATTCGACAATTAGGGGCGTGACTGCCGAAAATCGGCGGCGGTAACGGTCAGCTCACCGGCGGCGTATCTGGTGCGGCATTCGCGGCGGCGCAGTTTTCCGCTGGAGGTTTTGGGGATGGCACCCGCTTCGACCAGGACGACGGCGCCCGGCGCGATGTCGTGCGTGCCGGCGATGGCGGTGCGAATCCGACGCGTGAGCGTGGCCAGTTCGTCGTTGGTATCGGTGGTCACCAGTTCGGCAACAACCACCAACTCCTGGCGAAGACCGTCGTCGTGGCCGAATGCGGCGACACGACCGGTGCGTACCTCGGGCGCGCAGGCGGCGACGGTCGTTTCGATATCGGCCGGATAGTGGTTGCGGCCGTCGATGACGATGAGGTCATCGAGTCGGCCCGCGACGAAGAGCTGCCCATTGTGCCAGAAACCGAGATCGCCGGTGCGCAACCAGGATTCGGGCCTGCCGGGGACGGTGGCGCCGAAACGCGCGGTGGTGGCGGTGGGGTTGTCGAAGTAGCCCGCGCAGACATTGGGCCCGGCGACCCAGATTTCTCCGACATCGGCCGCACCGACCTCGAGGCCCTCGGCCGGATCGACGACGGCGACCCGCTGGTCAACGGGCGCGCCGCAGCCGATGAGAGCGACGCCCTCGGGTGTTGCGACCGCGCGACCATGTGCCAGGGCGTTGCGATCGAATCGCTCCGTGACGGGATCTTCGGCCGGCGCGGCGATCGTCACCGGGAGAGTGGCTTCGGCGAGGCCATAGCCGGGCAGGTGAGCATGGTGCCGGAAGCCGTGGACAGCGAAGGCTTCGGTGAAATCGGTGAGCGTCTGTTCACGGATGGGTTCGGCGCCGTTCAGTAGTACTTCGAGGTTCGTGAGGTCGAGTCCGGCGCGTTCCTCGGGTGTTGTTGCCGAGACTGTCAGGGCCAGACCGAAATTCGGGCCGCCGGTGGATCCGGCGCGATAGTCGCTGCACGCGCGCAGCCAGCGGATCGGCCGCTTGACGAATTCTGCGGGCGCCAGCGTGATCCCGTGTACACCCGCGTAGAGCGGCAGGGCGAGGGCGAACACGAGGCCCATATCGTGGAAGAACGGCAGCCAAGTCACAATCGGTTTCGAACGTGAAGACGGAATGGCTGACCACAATTGATCGAGTGCCGCAGTGAGATTCGCGTGAGTGACTTGCACTCCGGCGGGCACCCTGGTCGATCCGGAAGTGTATTGCAGGTAGGCGAGATTCGTGCCGGAGGTGGATGGCGGATGGAACGGGGGGTCCATGGTGCGGTTCGAAATTTCGACGGTGCAGGGATCGGGCGGAAGTGTGAGTACGCGACCGAGTGCCGGGCCGAACAGGTCGGCCGTCGTTCGATCGGACGCGGATATCAGCCCGATAGCGGGGCGCGCGTTCGCAATTGCGGTCTCCAGTCGGGCGCTATTGCGGGCACCCGCTGCGGGATGGAGCGGGACGGCAATGCGATCGCTGGCAAGACATGCCAAGAAGGCCACGACGTAGTCCAAGCCATGCGCGCATAGAATCGCCACCCGATCGCCAGGATCGGATAACGCGGCAATCCGTAGTGCCAATATGTCTGTGGCACTGTGTAATTCGCTGTACGTCAGGGTGCGTGGATTGCATTCGGCTCCGCGATAACGCAATTCGGTGTAGGCGGCGGCGTCGGGCTTGATGCGCGCCCACTCGGTGACCCGAGCGGCAAGTAGGTTATGCGACGGTGTGGGCTCGGTTGGCGTCACGGGACCTCATCGGGGTTTCGCGGAGTGCGGTCATGCGGGCTTCGATGACGACAGTCCGTTCGGTAAGTCATCGCACTTCTCCGGATTTCGTAGCCGCGACCCGATCGGCGAGCGCTTCGGTGAGGGCATCGACAGTGGGATGCCGGAAGAGCTCGGCGGTGGAGATTCGGATACCGAGTCGGGTTTCCAGGTTGCGGCGCATCTCTATACCGAGCAGGGAGCTGAGGCCGAGATCATTGAAATCAGCTGTAGGGTCGATATATTCGGAGGCCGAATCGAGCGTCGCGGCAAGTACTGTGCGAATTGTGTCGGCGAGCTGTTCGGGCCGGCCGTCTTGGTCCGGCACGGTTCGAGTTGAGGTCGGTGCGTCGGAGCGATCGAGGTCGATCGACGGAATTCCTCGGCCGTTGGACGGGAATATGGTGTGCGCGAGTAGATCGCGCAGTCGTGCGCCGATCGGCGAGGAATCCGCGGTTGGGGTGTAATCGAGTGCGAGCAGATACGGGTCGTCATATCGCAGGGCCTGCGTAAGCAGCTCCGCGCCGCGAGCGACGGAGAATGCCGAGACCCCCGCACGTCGCATATGTGCCGCGCCACCGGCGGTTTCGGCGAGGCCCGAGGCCCACACGCCCCAGCCGACGCTTGTTATGTGCCGGTCGGGGTATGTCAGGGCGAGGGCGTCCATCGCGGTATTGGCGCTGGCGTAGGCGGCTTGGCCGGGGGCGCCGAGCGCGCCGGTGGCGGAGGAGAACAGCACCACGAAACCGGTCGGGTCCGCAGCGGTGAGTTCGATCAGGTTGCGGGCGGCGAGGTATTTCGGTGCGAACATCCGGATCAGCTGTCGACCGGTTACGGCCTCGAATGCGGCGTCCTCCAAGGTGCCCGCGGCATGCACGATTCCGCGAATGGTGGAGCCGCATTCGCGAATGTCGTTGAGCGCGTTGGCGAGGTCATCGCGGTCGGCGGCGTCGCAGCGAACCACGACGATACGGTCCTCCAGGCCATCGAGCAGCGCGGGAATCGGCCGGGGTGACCGGGTCAGCACCACGACATCCCGGGCGCCCGCATCGAGTAGCCATCGCACCGCTACCGCGCCGAGTGCGCCGAGCCCGCCGGTGACTACGTACGTGCCACACGCGTCGATAGGCTGGGCAACAGACAATTTCGGATGCGCGGTCGTAAATCTGCGAATCATCTGTGCGCCCAGTGAGATTCGTAGTTCGCCGGGGACTGCGCATGCTCTTGGGGACGGGTCGAGCGGGGCCTCGATGATTATTTCGCGTAGTGCCCGGGTGCTGTCGCTGGTCGCGTCGGTCCACACCAGTCGGATTGCACGACCCGATTCGAGCTGTAGGCAGCGGATCAATCCTGCGAGAGCCATCGGCATCGAGTGGTCGATTGCCGCCATCGCTCGCGTATCTGACCGTTGGCCTCCGGGGGGTGCCGGTGTGGGCAGACAATGATCGGGGAGAAGGACCGTCAAAGATGCGGTGGCATCGGCTGATTGGATGCGCTGGATCAGGTCGAGTACCCGCGCGGTGGTTGCGAGGACGTCGTCCGGTTCGGGGGTGGTATTCGAGGTGGCGGCGTCGTGCGGCCACACCAGCACGACCGCCGTGCGAGATGCCGACGTTCGTCCCGCGAGTACGGCCGAGACGATCGGGCCCGCGAGATCGGGCTCGCGAGCGACCCGCTCGGTTGGCAAGGTGCGGTCGAGCTCCCTGGTCAGGCGGATCGCAAGCGGTGACTCCCCGATCACGAGGGCTCGTTTTGCCTGGACCGACCCGGGCGCCGTTGTTGCCGATTGGGTGTCGGCATAGTGATCGGTGGTGCCGGACACGGGTGAATCCGTGACGCGAACTGGGTGGTTCACCGGTGCGCTGGAAGGCCCGATGTTCGAAGTACCGGTCGGAGCCACCGCGATCGGTTGCCAAATCTCGTGCCGAAAAGCCGTTATCGGAGAGTCTGATTCGAGATCGGATTGCTGGGCGGAGGCGACGAACCTGACCTCGACACCCGCGAGGGCAAACACCGGTGCGCCGTGCTGATCGGTGCCGATGACATCGCCGGTCAAACCGGTGCGGGTACGCCGCCGTACGAAGGCATGCACCTCGAGCACCACACGGTGCGGTTCGGTCGACAACCACGCCGTTTCGATGCCGATCGGCAGTGGCACCGAATCGGGTGGCAGGTCGTCGTAGCGGGCCGCGGCGAGTAGATGCAGACCACCATCGAGCGTCGCAGCTCGCGACAGCGGCGCGAAGTCGAAAGTGCCGACCGCGCAGTCACTTCCGACCTGGATGCCGCGAACGGTGCGGAAACCGGGTCCGTATTCGAGACCTCCCGCACGCAGATCGTCATAGAACGCGTCGGCCTCCAGCACTCGCATCTGGTGTCGCGCAGCCCGATTCGTGTCGACTGTCCGCATCCACGCGACAATGTCCGCGGGTGTCGGGTTACCTGCGACCCGAGCCGAGGCCAGCACCACGGCATTCCCGGATTCCGCCAGCACACCACTTCCCATGGCATCGCGCCGATAGGTGACGGTCGGCAGCACTGCCGGATCGCTCCGTATATGCACATTGAAATCGGTAACCACAGATGCCGCGCTCGACGTATTCGCCAACCGCGACAATCCGAGCAACCAGAACACCGCGGGTACGGTCGGCATCCCTTGCACCACGTGATCGGCGAGATCATCACTGACAAAAGCGGATTCGCCAACAATCGACCCGCCGTCACCCTCCGACCAGGGTGCCGTATGGTCCCGCCCGGATACCCCACTGCCGTCCGATGTGCCGCCCCCGGCGACCCAGCCACTACTGGCGCCCCGCGCCCCCGCCCCGGTGTCGGCCCGTCCGGCCCCGGCATCGCGACCGATTCGGTTAGCCGGTTCGGAACTTGTATCGACGTCGGTTCGGGTGGTGAGTTCGTGTCCGGCATCTACGCCGGGTCCGGTTCCTGGATGGGATCCGGCATTCAGTTCGGTCCGGGTGGCGAGTTCGGTGTCGGGCGGCGTGGGGGCATCCGGGTGGTTGCTGGCTGCGTGGTTGTTCGGGTGCCTGGCAGGCGTGGCAGGGGGTGGGGAGGGGTGTGTGGGGGTGATCAGTGGGAAGTGGTGTTTGGTCCATTGGCGGGTTGGAGGTGCGGTGGTGAAGGGGCCGTTGGCGGACCAGGTTATGGAGTAGCCGTGGGTGTGGAGGTTGGCCAGGCAGGCGAGGAAGGCGGTGGCCTCGTCGTCGCGGGTGGTCGCTGCGTGGGTGGCGTCGCGGAAAGCCGGATATTCGCGAACGGCGGGCACGAGGATCGGATGCGGTGCTATCTCCACGATGGTGGACAGGCCATCGGTAGCCGCCCGACGAAGTGCGGCGTCGAGTTCGACTGTGCCCGAAGCATTATCGGCCCAGTATCGCGCGTCCATCGTGGGTGTGGTGATGGTGCGGGCGGAGTGTGCGGTGGAATAGATGGGGCAGTGTGGGGCCTGCGGCGCGAGATCGCTGAGCGTTTCGAGGAACTCGGGCACGAGCGGAACAACCTGCGGGCTGTGCGCGGCGAAATCGACGGCGATCCGTTGCGCGAAGAGATCGCGGCGCTTCGCACGACGCACCACGGCATCGACGTAACGGGGCTCGCCGGAGATCACGACAGAACGTGGTCCGTTGACGGCCGCGATGCCAACCATGGCACGCACTGGATTCACCAGGCTCGCGGCTTCTTCCTGGGTCGCTTCCAGCGCCGCCATCGCGCCGCGCCCATCCAGATCGGCCAGAATTCGGCTGCGCGCCACAATAACTCGCGCCGCGTCCGACAGCGATAGCGCGCCACCCACCGCCGCCGCGGCCACCTCACCCAGGCTGTGGCCGACGACCGCGTCGGGCGTCACGCCCCACGAGGACAACAGCTCGGTCATCGCCATCTGGAAGGCGAATATCGCCGGCTGCACGAATTCGGTAGCTTCCCTATGGGTTACGGCGGCGCTCGCCGAGAGCGCAAACCCATTGCGGGGAGTCCATACTCGCGGACCACCCGCCGCAACAATGGCATCCGCCGCATCGGTAACCGCCCGCGCGAACACTGGATACCGCGCCGCTAACGCTCGGCCCATCCTTGAATGCTGGCCCCCCTGCCCGGAGAACAGAAACAGCACACTACCCCGCCGCCGCACCGAACCAGCCGCGATCACCCGCGCACCCGTTTCCCCGCGCGCGAGCCCCCGCAGCCGCTGCGCGGCCTCCTCTTTATCGCGCGCGATAACAGCTGCCCGTATACGTTCAGGCATCAAACGTGATGCGGCAATGCCGAATTGGCGCAATGATGGTTCGCCTTCGCCGGCCGCGTGAGCACCCCGCACGTCGCCGACGAACGGGTCCGGTCCGGGGTACTCGGCAAAACTGTCATCCGTCTCGCCCGCTACTCCGATCCCATCGTTGGGTTGGGATTGTGCTGCCGCGTTGAATGCGGTGTTCATGTCCGAAATAGGTTCGGTGAGATTGCCCGGTTCGGATGTTTGTGTCGCGTTGGTATACCGAGGAAGGACGTCGGTTCGGGGTGGCCCGGGAGGTTGCGTTGGCTGGGGTTCTGAGGTGTGGTTGGTGGGGGTTGTTGGTTCGACGGCAGGGTCGAGTAGGGCCGCCCATTGTTTTGCGCGCGAACGTAATTCGGCGATGTCGCGGCCGGTGATGGGGATGAGGACGGGTGGTTCCTCACCTCGGGTGGTGGGGATCGGCGTGACGCCGCGTAGGACGACGTGGGCGTTGGTACCACCGAAGCCGAAGGAGCTCACGCCGGCTCGGCGCCGCGTAATCGGGGTCGCGGTCCAATCAATCGGTACGGTTGGGACGCGCAGGCCGTGATCGGCGAGCTTCAATAGAGGGTTCTCGGTGTGCGAGTTGATGGTTGGGACGATTACGCCGCGCTGGATGGATAGCGCCGTCTTGATGAGGCCGGTGACACCCGCCGCCGCTTCGAGGTGACCGATATTGGATTTGATCGAGCCGATCCAGGTCGGATCGCCGCCCGCCAGCACGGCGGCGAGTGCGCCGACTTCAACGGCGTCACCCAAAGGTGTTCCGGTACCGTGACATTCGATATAACCACTGGTGTGCGGCTCGAGGCCGGATCGGGCCCACGCGGTCCGCAGTGTGTGCTGCTGGGCGCGGCCGTTCGGTGCGTACAGTCCATTTGAGCGCCCGTCCGAGCCGACCGCCGAGCCGACGATTTCCGCATAGATCCGGTTGCCTTCACGCTGCGCGTCCGCGGTGCGCTGCAATATCACTACCGAGCAGCCGTCACCGCGGGTGTAGCCGTCAGCGGCGGCGTCGAATGGTTTGCATCGTCCGTCGGGTGCGAGGAATCCTCCCTGCGCCAAGTAGTCGGAGGTATGGGGCAGCAGGCTGAGGTTGACCCCGCCAACGATGGCGAATGGCACCGTATCGTCGCGGAGCAGCCGCATCGCCGTATCGACGGCCACCAGGGATGAGGAGCAGGCGCTGTCCACCACCAGGCTCGGTCCGCGCAGGTCTAGAACGTAGGACAGCCGGTTGGCGATAATGCTCAGCGCGGAGCCGGTCACCGCATAGGGTGCGTCGTGCCCGCCACGGCCGAGCACGCTGATGCCGTGTTCGTAGGTACAGGCGCCGACGATAACCGCCGTATCGGAACCTTTTGTGCGATAGCCGATTCCAGCGTCATCAAGAGCTTCGATGGCGACTTCGAGTGCGAGGCGTTGCTGGGGATCCATCAGCGCGGCCTCACGGCGAGAGATGGCGAACCAGTCGTTGTCGAACGATTCGACGTCGTCGAGGTATCCGCCGCGCCGCGTACCGAGCCGTCCGGGCGGTGGCGGCGCGGTGGCGTCATTGCCGTTCAGGAGCATGCGCCAGAACTCGGTCACGCCGGAGGCCCCCGGTACTCGGCAGCCGATACCGACGATGGATACGGGTGGGGTGTGGGTAGTAGTCATCGCATCGCGAGGTGCTCGACCAGTTGTTCGATATCCGGGTGGTCAAAGAGGGCGGTGAGTGAAACCTCCACTCCCATAGCATCTTCCAGATGCGCCGTGAGCCGGGCCAGCTGAATGGAGCTGAGGCCGAGATCGCTGAATGGCGTGTCGGTGCGGACGGTGGCGGCCTCGATGCCGAGTAACCCAGCGACCGCGGTCACGGCCGCCGTGGTGAGTGCGGTTCGTCGATCCAGCGCCATCCGACCTCCCCTCCCCCTCGTCCGAGGCCGCAGCCCACCACAGCCTGTACCCCAGAAATTATGCCGTAGAAATCGAGCGAGGCAAGGACAGATATCCACGAGCTATTGCGCTGACACCCCATGGGTTTCACCGACCCGCTCGATCACTTACGGTGGGACAATGCCTCCAGCCAGCGACCGGACGCCAACCCTATCGGCCGTGTTGCGCAGCACCGCCGCATTGGCGGCGACACCAGGTCGGCTGCTGCGGCCACGTCGCCCCGACGCCCGGTTGCTGGCGAGCCTGGAGGCGGCCCCGCTTCCACAGGCCAGGGCGACGGTCGGCGTCACCGTGCTTATGCAGGCGACGCTGTCGGCGCCGACGACGATCGTCGTCGAAGGCGTGCGAAGCCTGCGCGAACTGCCGATGACCATGGCGGCTTACCTGATCGAGCACCCGAAGGCCCGGTTTCTGGTGGACCCGGCGCTGTGCTCCGGCGTGCACGAGCGGGTGATGCCCGAGCTACCCTTCCCGATCCCGCTGCTGGTCGCCCCGGATAGACCGGTCCTCGGCCTATCCGATGCGCTGGCCGCCCGGGATATCGACGGTTCCTCGATCGACTTCGTCATGCCTACCCACCTGCACTGGGACCATGTGGCCGGGCTGTTGGAACTGCCCGATTCCGTGGCCATCCGGGTTCCCGCGATCGAACACGACTGGGCACTCGGCGGTGACCACGCGCCGATCGGGGTGGCGCGCGGCCCGCTGCGTGGCCGGACCTTCGATACGTTCGAACTCGATGGCCCGCCGGTACTGACCTTCCCGCGCAGCCTTGACCTGTTCGACGACGGCTCGGTGCTGCTGGTCGATCTGGCCGGCCATACGCCGGGCAGCATCGGGGTGCTGCTCGCGGTGAACGACGGCACCCGGGTACTGCTTGCAGGTGACGCGGTGTGGAACAAATTGCAGGTCGAGTTGATCAGGGAAAAGGCGCCGCTGCCCGGCGAACTGTTCGACGAGGACCGCGACGCCACCTTCGCGACGATCCACCGCCTGCACGCCCTCCCGACCGGCATCGACATCATCGCGGCACACGACCACGCGGCCGTCGCGGCGCTGGCCGCAAGGTAGTCACGCCGTCACCGCTGCTGGGGCGGTCGGCCATCAGCAAGGTGGTGACATGAGAATCGTCTTGCCTTCAACTCATAAGTGAGTCACGATTCGCATGATTGAGTTCAGATTTCCTCGATTGAGTCGTGCCGAAGTGGCAGTGAGAGTCGGTGTATGCCCAGTTGGTATGCCTTTTCGCGCGTTCAGCGTCAGTTCAGGTCGATTAACGACGGTTCATCATCTGGATTTCTTGTCAGACTAAGAAGTTAGTTGTTATTCTGAGCTCGGTTCAGCCCGTCATCGCTGTCGGACATCCCGGCGGACACCTGACGGTCCGGGAGGAGTTCGTGGCATGACCACCGGTGCACAGGCGCTCGACGAGCCGATCAGGTCGCGGCGTAACCACTGGAACAATCAGATCGCCTCGCACGCGCAGATGCGACCGGACGCGGTCGCGATCCGATTCCGTGGCGTGGACACCACCTGGCACCAGCTCAACGAGCGTTCGCTGAAATTCGCCGACGCGCTCGCCCGCCGCGGCGTCGGTTTCGGTGACCGAGTGCTCATCCTCGCGCTCAACGACCCCGAATATCTCGAGGCTGTCTTCGGCATAACTGCGCTCGGCGCCATCGCGGTGCCGGTGAACTTCCGGCTCACCCCGCCCGAGGTCGCCTTCATCGTCGGCGACAGTGGTGCGAAGGCGATCGTCACCGATGCGCTGTTGCAACCGCTGGCCGTCGCGGTCCGTCGGCAGGCGCCCACGCTGGAGACCTGCATCGTGATCGGCGGCGAGACCGCCGACGGCGTGCTCGGCTACGACGATGTGCTCGCCGAGGGCGGCACGCCGCACACCCCGCTGGATATCCCCGAGGACACCGCGTCGCTGATCATGTACACCTCGGGCACCACCGGCAGCCCGAAGGGAGCGGTGCTCTCGCACGCGAATATGAACAGCCAGTCCTTGACCTGTATCCGGGCCATGGATATCGGCCCGGAATCCATCGGGTTCTGTACCACGCCGCTGTTCCACATCGCCGGAATCGGCAGCCTGGCACCATATTTCATGCTCGGCGGCAAGATTGTGCTGCATCCGCTCGGCGCGTTCGACCCGACCGATTTTCTCGACGCGGTCGAGCGGGAGCAGGCCACCACCGCGTTCTGCGTCCCCGCGCAATGGCAGATGATCTGCGAGGAGCCGACGGTCAAGGACCGCAAACTGGCATTGCGGATGCTCAGCTGGGGCGCCGCGCCCGCGTCGGACACGGTGCTGAAGGCGATGGCCGAGTGCTTCCCCGACGCCACCAATGTCGCGGTGTTCGGGCAGACCGAGATGTCACCGATCACCTGCGTGCTGGAGGGCAAAGACGCGATCCGCAAGCTCGGCTCGGTCGGCAAGCCCATCGCGACCATCCAGGCCCGCGTCGTCGACGATGAAATGAACGATGTGGCGCGGGGTGAGATCGGCGAAATCGTCTACCGTGGACCGACTCTCATGCAGGGCTACTGGAACCGGCCCGAGGCGACGGCCGCCGCGTTCACGGGCGGCTGGTTCCGCTCCGGCGACCTGGTCCGCGCCGACGACGAGGGTTTCCTCTATGTCGTGGACCGCAAGAAGGACATGATCATTTCCGGCGGCGAGAACATCTACTGCGCCGAGGTGGAGAACGTACTGTTCGCGCACCCGAAGATTCGCGAGGCCGCGGTGGTCGGTCGCGCGCACGAGAAGTGGGGCGAGATCCCGGTAGCCATTGTCGCGCTGTTGGATCCGGATGCGGAGCTCACACTGGCGGAGCTGGAACCTATCCTCACCGAGAATCTGGCGCGCTACAAGCATCCCAAGGATCTGGTGTTGGTGGCCGAGTTGCCGCGCAATGCCAGCGGCAAGGTGGTGAAATTGCAACTGCGCAAGGATTATTCGTCCTGAGATGGTTGCGGGCCGGACGCGACTCGACTCGAAAACCGAACCTGTGATCGCCATTGTGATTGAATGACACTGGCAATGGGTCAGCTACCGCTCGAATATTGGTGGGCCCGGTCCGATTCCGCTGGTTCGGTTCGAGATCAGGAGAAACTTCGGTGAAATCCACTCATCTCGCGGTCCTCGCAGCAACATCTCTCACGGTCGTCGCGATGATGGCCGGATGCGGTAAGGACGGGAAGACGGACTCGGCGTCGGCAGGCTCCACGGCCCATTCGGCCACATCCGCGGCCGCGATAACCAAGGCGCCCAACCTGGTCGGGCCGAGCGCCGCCCCGCTGCCACCGCCGAGCCCGACTCAGCCCCCGGCCCCAGCGCCCACCCCGCTGGCCGATGTCGATTGCGGCACCATCAATGGTTCCAACGGCGCTACCGCGCACGTCATCGCCTTTGCCTCCGCCGCGGGCCGGGCCGGCTGCACCGAGGCGATCACCGTCGCATCCGACTATGTGAGTATTCCGCGGGCCGCCGACGCGACCACCGTCGACGGCTGGACTTGTGAGCCGCAACCCGATACCGGTGTACCGCACATTTGCCTCAACCAGGGCTTGACGATCGGCCTTCGCGGCAATGCGGGCCCGGCCACCCCGCCACCGCCCGCGCCCACACCCGTTCGCACCGTCGACCCGAGCCAGACCCCCGCTCCGGTCCACAACGACGAGCCACCCGCGCCGAATCCCGGTGACACCGTTGAAGACGTGAATTGCGGACCGGTCACCGATGCGGGCGGTGGCACCCGCACGGTTATCGCCGTCGGCACCACGGCGGGCCGGGTCGGCTGTACCGAGGCAATCAATGTGGCGACCACATATGCGACCACGATCAGCGATTCGGATGTGATGACCGTCGACGGTTGGCAATGCAACGCGCAACCGGATGCGACGACGCCATCGATCTGCTCGAAGGACGGCCTGGTCATCGGCCTGCGCGCGAACTGACAAACGACGACCTTCAGCGGTTGTTATTCGTTGATTCGCAGCGCCAGGCCGGGGCCGATCAGCCGTTCCAGGCGCTGGTAGGTGTCCTCGGCGGTCAAGGGCGGGTCGGCGTCGGCGATCGCGCCGAGTAAACCGACGACGCCCCAGGACAGGAAGGTCACGGTGTCGGCGAATTCGCTTTCGGCCATATCGAGTCGAGCCCGCAATTGTTCGGTGAGAATCCCCGCGACCATGCTCCTGGTCGCGTGCAGCAGCACCGCACTGCTCTTACGGCCGAGCAGGGCCCGATACACTTCGGGATTCTCCGCGGCCAGGCGCAGCAGCGTGAATACCGGCGCCAGTGGTGCGGAATCGGGCCCGGTGCGGCACGCGCCGACCGCTTCACGCAGGTATTCGGTGCTGCTGACCAGCAGTAGATCGTCTTTATCGCGGAAGTGCGCGTAGAACGTGGAGCGGCCGACATCGGCCCGCTGCAGGATGTCACGCACGGTGATCCGGTCATAGCGCTGTTCGAGCATCAGCTCGATCAGTGCGCGGTGCAGCAGGCTCGTGGTCCGCCGTACGCGACGATCCGCGGTCTCGCTCATAGCTTCGTTCCGTACATGAGGGTCTCCTTGACGCATGGTCTTCCCGAACAGAATTCGGCGATTCGTCCCGAACGGAACAAATTGCGCCACTTTGGTTCTGGTCGATCAGGCTGTTCGTTCAGATCATGAACATATGACCCGAAATGAACATCAGTCTGCCACCACCGCCGATCATGGCGACACCGACATCGGCATCGTGCTGACCCAGCCGCGCCAGTACCGCGCCTTGAAGTCCGCTCTCATACTCGGCCGGGACAGGGCACTGAATGCGAGGCTGGTCGCGCTGAGCGGAGCGGGGTCCGGTGATCGCGTGCTCGACATCGGCAGCGGGCCCGGTGACCTCGTCCGAGCGCTGGCCAGGCGGGTCGGCCCGAGCGGCGCGGTGACCGGTGTGGACCCATCGCCACCGATGATCGACTACGCGACCGCGCACTCCAGCGCCTTGCCGAACTGCCGGTTCGAGCTCGGTCCCGCTCAGTCACTGCGCCTGCCCGACGCCTCGATCGATATCGTGACCTGCACGTTCGTCATGCATCACATTCCAGAGGCGCAGCGTGACACGGCCATCGGCCAGATGTTTCGCGTATTGCGTCCCGGCGGTCGCCTGCTGCTTGCCGACACCTACCTGACCGGCCGGTTGGCGCCTTCGGTCGTCAAGGCAATGGCTCGCTACATGGCGCGGCACCGCCATGATGACGCCGCGACCGGGCATCCTGCCGATCCGATGGCAGCCGTTGATATCCGCCGCTATCGAGAAACCTTGTACGACACCGGTTTCCGGACAACGGAGTTCCACACCGCCAAACCGGTGACCGGCGCGTTGCTCGCGATCAAACCCGAATAGAGCTGTCAGATCATATCTTTCGCGGCGAGCCAGCGCATTGTCGGCCACCCGCAGAACACCGGCAGCCAGCAGGTGAGCACGCGGTAGAGCAGCACCGATGGCACGGCGATGTTCGCGGGCAGCCCGAAGGCCGCGAGTCCACCGATCAATGCGGCCTCGACGGCGCCGACGCCACCGGGAGTCGGCGCCGCCGCCGCGAGGGTGCCGCCGATCATCGTCACGATGGTGACGGTGACGAAGGTGGTGCCGCCGCCGAATGCCTCCACGCTGGCCCACAGTGCCAGCGCCATGCCCAGCGTGAGCGCCGCGCAGCCGAGGACGATGATCGAGAAACGCTTCGGATCGCGGGCCAGATCGGCGAGCTCGCCGAGTACCTCCTGCAATTGTGGCCGGATCGAATTATTGAGCCAGTGCCGCAGTTTCGGCACGAACATGAACGCGCCGATAATGCCGACGCCGACACCGGCCAGCAGATACAACACCGTCGCATCAGGTACGAAATGCGACAGGTCCGCCGAGGTGCCCGCCACGATACTGAAAAGGATCAACAGGCCGACGTGGGTGATCACCTGGACCGTCTGCTGCAACGCCACGGCGGCGGTGGCGCGGACGGCGCCCAGCCCGCCCTGCTGTAGGAATCGCACACTCAGGGCCAAACCTCCGACCCCGGCCGGGGTGGTCGTCGCGGCAAAGGTGTTGGCCAACTGCATGATTACCAGATTGCGGAAGCTGACCAATCCGGACGCACACGCCCACAGTGCGGCTGCCGCACCGACATACGTCAGGGTCGAGGCGAGCAGACCGAGCAGCGCCCACCACCAATTGGCCGTCGTCAGCTGTGTGAAGAACGTTGGCACCGCGCTGATGAACGGGTAGGCGACGTACACCAGCCCGATCAGCAATACGAGCTGGATGATCTGGTTGCGGCTGAACCGGGTGATCTGTTCGGACTGGATTTTGTCGTGCCCGGTCTGCTTGCGTACTTCGTCGCGCGTTGCCGAAAGCACGCCTTTCCAATCCGGGATCCACTTCTTGATTCCGGATGGCATGGCGGACTTGGTCAGTCGGCTGGCCGCAGTCAAAATCCCTTGTTCGCCAAGGGCTTCGATGCCGGCCCGCACGGCCGCTTCCTTGCCGAACACGCTCGTGGTCGATACCAGCAGCTGTGCGACATCGGATTGCCGCTGCGCCTCGGAAGCGCCGTATTCGGCACTCGCGAATCCGCTGAACAGGGTGTCGCCGTTGTCGATGCGGATTTCGCCCGGCTGTAGGTCGCCATGCGAGATCTGGCCGCGATGCAGGGTTTCCAGAGAGGTCCAGACGCCCGTGAGGACGTCGCCGGACAGTGCTGCGATCGGTGTGCCACGCGCGACCGTGTGCGTGTACAGCATCCAGCCGCGATCCAATGCGGTGACCGCGAGCGGGGTGACGGCCGACAATCCCAGATCCCCCGCGGCCAGCGACATCAGCGCCCGGTGCTCGACGGCGCGATGCATGGATCCGTGCATGGCCGCGGTTTCACTGGCGCGGAAGGTGATCCACCGCCACAGTTGGCGCAGTGCGCCGAAGCTGCGCTGGTTCTTGCCGTACATCTCGACGATCAGTTCGCGTTCGGGCCCCCCGACGGCGGCGGCGAGGATCAGTGGACCGCGCCCGGCCGGATGCATCACGGTGAACGCGGTAACCGTGTACCCGCGCCTGGCCAGCACCCGAACCGCGGCATCGAGCGGCACCTCCAGCGCCGGGGTGCCGACTACCAGCACGATTACCGCGCCGACCAGCCATCCGACCGCGAGCCCGAACATCGCCCTGGCAGGCACCACCGCGCTGACCACCAGATGAATCGGCGCGAACGCCAGCAGCAGCAACCACAGCCAGCGTCGCGGCCGGGTCGGCAGCCATGGGCTCGACACCGTCAGCACCGCGGCCAGCATGGCGATCCAGCGCGGATCGTCGAGGAACTGGGACAGGAAAGTGTCGAGCCGGTCGGGCACCTGCAGATGCCATTTCGGCGCGGACAGCCCGGTCCCGGTGATCGATAACAGCAGTCCGGCGACCAGCCCCGCCGCCGCGTACCCGGCCAGCAGCTTCCATTGCCTGCCGATGATCAACTCGATGAGGATCGCGAACGGCAACGCCAGAATGGCCATGCCGTAGATCAGGTACACCAGATTCGACTGGTCCGGATTGAGGAACCCGACGATGTTGGACACCGAACGTTCCAGCTGCAACCACTCCGGCCGGGTGATGACCGAGGCCGCGACGACAATGCTGACCCACAGCGCCGCGAGGACGACACGGATGATGTCACTTGTCCGCCGGATGAGCGGTTGCAGCAGGCTGCCCGTTACCGGGATTTCCCGCCTGTCAACTCGCATGTGAGAGTTCTTCCGCCTTTCCGCGTCTTTGCCGGTCGTCGGGTGTGGATAACGTACCGTTGCGGGCCGGTGGTTCATGGCAGGGCTGAGTGCTGGTACAAGGTCAGTGTTTGCGTCTGCGGGGACGATACACACCGGCAGCCCGTTGCCGCTGCGGCCGATCCGGCGCGGGTCAGTGCGCGGAGTACTCCCGCACCGCCTCGAGGTATTCGGCGATGGCGTCGCGGTTGTGTGGGCAGCCTGGATTCCAGCAGCCCGCGGGTTCGCATAGGCTCCCTTCGTCGCGGTGTGCTCGATCTCATGCACCTGCGCTTGACCCTCACATCTATGTGATGGTTCGAGAATGGGACTCGCACACTTCGGGGCTTGCCGAAAGCGCGCGATCCGATCACCATCATGGCGACTAGGCGACGGCCGGGCGGCCCCGCCCGAGCGTCGTCCCCGACGCTCGGAAGGTTGTTATGGCAGTGCAAGACAATGATCTAGCGGGTAAGACCATCGTCGTGACCGGGGCGAGTTCCGGTCTCGGCGCGGAGGCGGCGGCGAAGCTCGCGGCGCGCGGCGCCACAGTCGCGGTCGTCGGCCGCTCGCCACAGCGAACGGCAGAAGTGGCCTCGAAGATCGGCGCGGAGCCGTTCATCGCGGACTTCGCGAGCTTCGAGGAGGTGCGCAAGCTCGCCGGCCAACTACTCGATCGTTACCCGCGCATCGACGTGCTGGCCAATAACGCGGGCGGCGCTTGGGCCAAGCGCATCGTCACCGACGATGGCAATGAGCTCACCTTCCAGGTCAATCACCTGTCCGGATTCCTGCTCACCTCGCTGCTGCTGGATCGGCTGGTGCAATCGAAGGCGCGGGTGATCAACACTTCGAGTATGACCTACCGGATGGCACGGTTGAACCTCGATACCGTGAACGCCTCGACCGGTTCGTATACCCAGATGGGCGCCTACGCCGCCTCGAAGCTCGCGAACATTCTGTTCACTCGTGAGCTCGCCCGCCGCACCGAGGACACCGGCCTGGTCACCGGTGCGTTCCATCCCGGCGCGGTAGCCACCCACGTCTACGACAATGCCCCGCTCGGTCTCGGCCGGTTGATCCGTTCCCCACTGTCGCGTCCGTTCTTCATCCGGCCCGAACAGGGTGCGGATCCGTTGGCGCGCTTGGCGACAACGCCGGACGCGTCCTCGATCAACGGCATGTACTTCCATCGTTTCAAGCTGGAAGCGCTGCGCAACAAACTGGCATCGGACCCGGAGCTGGCGCGGCGGCTGTGGAAGATGTCGGAGGAAATCACCGGTACCGCAACGGCTTCGACCGAATAGCTCGCTCGAATTCAGCTGGGTCGTTGGGTATGTCTGCCTCCGGCCGAGTTCGGGGGTTGTGCGCCGACGCTGAACACCCCGCCGGTCACCGTACCGATGTCGAGTTCGACGATCGAGCGCACCACCTGCTCGGTGGCGACGGACGCGGGAAAGGCATCGGGAGCAATGGCATTCGCGCGGACACCGAACTCGGCGAATTCAGTGGCGAGATGGCGGGTCAGGTGATTGAGCGCGGCCTTGGATGCCGCGTAGAGGGCCTGCCCGCCGGGGTACACCTCCGAACCGGAAAGGCTCGAGACGTTCACGATATTCCGGTTATGTGCGCGATTCTCGTCCCCGGCGTGTACCCAGGCCCGTTGGGCCAGACGAGTCGATAAGCGCAGTGGCACACCGACATTGACCGAGAACAGTGCGTCGAACTCATCGAGCGCGGCGTCGCCGTCGACAATACCGCGCGGATGTAGGCTCATGCTCGCCGCATTGTTGACCAGCAGGTCCACCCGGCCGAACCGGGCGAGCGCGAGGTCGACGACCCGCTCTATCTCCCCCTTCTCGCTGAGGTCGGCGCGGATCATGAAGATTCTCGAATCATTTTCCGGCACTGGCTTTTCCGGTTCGAACGGATCGACGAACCATTCGTGCTGCGACGGTGCGGCCGGAACGCGATTGCGGCACACCGCGACAATGTCGTAGTCGGTGTACGCACCGCGGCAGAAGGCGTCGCCCAGCCTGCCGCCCGCGCCGGTGAGCAGGCAGACCCGCCGTGAGCTTTCACCACTGCTCAATTTTGTCTCCTCCCCAGCGTTGCACCACTTCGTCTTTCGGACGGTGCAGCCACATCACCACGCAATTGCGCGCGGCGGCGTTGTTGCCGACGTAGGTATGCCACGACCTCGGCGTGCATTCGAAGAGCACCATCGAATTGTCCAGCGGCGGAATGGTCAGCGACGGCGCCGGATTATTGCCCGCGGTGTTTTCATATAGCGCGGTCTCGCCGCCGTCGCCCGGCTTCCAGTCGGGATTGCCGAGATAGAACAGCACCGCTACCGCGCGCACGGTCTCCCTTGCGGTAACCGAACCAGCCCGCGTGCCGGTCTTCAGGTCTACCGCGGGATCGGCCGTACGAACCTCGGCGGGACCAGGGGTGGTTCCGCCGAACCAGGCCGGGGCCAGATCGTTGTGCGGCCAGCCCTGTGGACTGTCCGCGGCATGGTGGTGCAGTGACCCCTCCACGTCTCCGGTCGCGGTAACTCCGGCGACCCCCGCGATCAGGTCGTGCCACTCCCTGGACAGGAACAATGCCAGCGGACCATCCCGCAGTGCGCTCAACCGCACCCCGGTCGCGCTGTACTTCTCGGAGACGGGCGTGAACGCCTCCGGCCGCTGCGTGCGTACCCGTCCGAACTCCTCGGCGAGCCGCCGATAGAACTCGGGCACGAACACGTCCCTGGCGTACACGTGCGGAAACGGATCCGTGCGACGGATCCAGCGTCGGTGGGCGAACAATTCGACGAACCACTGCGGGGCCGCGTCGCGTACCGATTCCCCTGTCAACATCAATCCCTCCCGGATGAACCACCCGAGATCCTATTGCGTCACCCCGCGCGCTCGCGCGGTGGTCGGCCCGACGCTACGAGCTGCGGTCACTTGCCGGGAGACCCGTCGCGAGAACGATGCTGTTGTTTCGGCGTGAACGCTTCCAGGTATACCGGCGGAAAGCCCAGGCCGATGCCACCGCCTCGATAATCCGTTGCGCGTGGCTCTGCGGAGACGTCGGAGTTGCCGACATGAGGTCCATCGCCGACCGCTACACGCGCGTCTGGGACACGCGTGTGTCGGGCGTCGACCCTGCGGTGTCGTCGATTCCGGCGGCGGCCGGGTCAGCCGACGGAGATCTGTCGCGCCCGCGCGGCTCTCGTTCCCTCCGCACGGCGGTCGGGTCGACTGGATGCGCGCCGTCGTCATCGTTCGGCCGGACCTGTTCGTGCGGCACCGATTGCCCGCGGCCGACCTCATAGCGAATCGGCCCTTCGGTTTCGAGCTGGCCGAGCGCCACGCTCGAGGTGAGCATCGACCGCGCGAACGGCGTGCGACGATCGGGCATCGTCATCTGCCGCAGCATGTTCGACAGTCGCGGATTCCGCACGCGCAGAACCTGTTTGCGTAACCACGGTGTGGAGATCGGATAGTTCTCGTGCCAGAACGGTTCGATGCATGGTGTCGCGATGGCCGATAGTGCCTCGGCGTCGATCGGTCTTACACCGTGCAGTCTGACACAGCAGCGCCTAGACTGTCTGGGACGTGTTGGATATCGAGTTGAATGGGTGGCATCGATGGGATCCCAAACGGTAGTCGCCGACGTTGCCGACGAGCTGGCGCGCAGGGTTGCCGCAGGGGAATACCAGCCGGGGGAGCTGATGCCGTCGGTCCGGCAGGTCGCCGACGAATTCGAGATGAATCGCGCGACTGCCCAGTTGACCCTCGGCCGGCTGGAGTCCTACGGCTTTGTCGAGGCGCGGCGCGGCAAGGGGTTCACGATCCGTGATGTCCGCGAGGCGGGCGGCATCGATGTATACCGCCACCTGTTCCGGTTTTCCGCCGCGATGCCCGATATCGCGATCGACATGTTCCGCGACATCGTCGAGGTCGAACGCGGGATCGTAATGGAGGCGCTGCTTGCCTACACCGGCAGCGGGCGCGACATCGATCCGGCCGAGTTGAAGGCCACCATAGACGAGCTGGAATCGCTTGCCCGGCTGGAGGTTCCGGAATTTCGTCAGATTCTGGCCATCGAGGTCGCGCTGGTGCGCAAGTTGCTGACCTCGCTCGGGTTTAGCATGCAACGGGCGATCCTGAACTCCATCGGCGAGATGGTGCTCGAGGTGCCCGAAGCGATCGAGGCGTACTTCGCGGGTGCCGCGGATCTGCATGTGCTGATCTGGCGGGCGCTGGTGGCGGTGTGGGACTCGGGGTCTGGACCGTCGGATGCGCAGCTGGCGCTGTTCGAGGATCTTTTCGGGATGTATCACGAGAAGGTGATCAATCGGTTCACGGAGTTGCTCGACGTCGCCGGTGCGGCGGAAGAGGGGCACTCGGCGACCGCCTGACGATCCGCCGCGCTGTCTCCACCAGTCCGATCCCCGCTGTCTGGGCCGGAATTGCTCATTCGTAGCCAAACTGTGCCGCAAGCTCGTACCGTTTCGGTATGGACGCTGTCGAACCATTTCCCGCTCTGCCGCTGGAATGCTGGCGGCCCACCAAGGAGACGCTGCACCGGTTCGCCCAGGTTGTCGGCAAGGTCGCCCTCGCCAAGGGCATTCGCCGCAACCACTGGTGGCATATGACCTATCGGCTCACCCCGCGCGGCTGGACCACGGTGCCCCTCGGCACTGCCCGCAACGGACCGGTATTCAGTTGCGCGTTCGATTTCTTCGATCATGTGCTGCGAATCGCGACCGATCATGGCACCGAAGTCACGATCGAGCTGCGGGAGCAGTCCGTCGCGACGTTCTACCGCGACGTCATGGCGGGGCTGGGTGAGCTCGGCATCGAAGTTGTACTGCCGCACCCACATCCATTCGATCTGCCGGACGCGGGACGCCGGTTCGCCGACGACACCGAGCATGCCGACTACGACCCCGCCAACGCGCAGCGGGCATTTCGCGTGCTGAGCCAGGTCGGGCGGGTGCTGGAGGAGTTCAGCGCCACCTATTCCGGCAAGATCAGCCCGGTGCAATTGTTCTGGCACACTTTCGATCTCGCGGTGCAACGTTTCTCCGAGCGGAAGATCGCCCTACCCGCGACGGTAGACTCGGTGACCCGCGAGGCGTACTCGCGGGAGGTCATCAGCGCGGGTTTCTGGTTCGGTGACGACAAGGTGCCCGAGCCGACGTTCTACTCCTACATCGCGCCCGAGCCGGACGGAATGGCCGATCGGCCGCTTCCGCTGGGCGCACACTGGGTCACGTCCGGGTCGGGCCACGCCGCGTACTACCCCTACGACCAGGCCCGCTCGGCCCCGGACCCGCTCGGTGCCGCCCTCGAATTCCTCCAGTCCGTCTACGAGAATGGATCCGAACTGGCCGGATGGGATCCCGCCCAGCTGGCCTGCTGGGGCGGCATCACCGATCCGGTGCAGGAGAGTTCGGGACCGAACTGGGCCTACCTCAGCTATTGAGCTTGTTGAGGCGGTCGCAGGACTCCACGTACTCCTCAATAAGTCGCGCGACCACGTCGGCGGAGCGTTCCACCTTGTTCATCATGCCGACCACCTGGCCGACCGGATTGAAGTTCACGTCCTTGGCGGCCTCGGGGTAGCGATGGCCGCGCTTGACGCCGTCGAGTGCCACCATCATCTGAAGTGGCATGGGCAGCGGGTCGGGAGTCTCGGCCGATTCCCACGCTTCGGTCCAGTCGTTCTTCAGCATTCGGCACGGCTTGCCGGTCCACGACCTGGAGCGCACGGTGTCGTGGCTGGAGGCATCGATGTAGGTCTGCATCTGCGCGGGTGGCACATTCGCTTCCTCGACGGTCAGCCACAGCGAGCCGGTCCACGCGCCTGCCGCGCCCATGGCCATCGCCGCGGCGACCTGACGGCCGTTGCCGATACCGCCCGCGGCCAGCATCGGCATATCGCCGATCGCGTCGACCACCTGTGGCCACAGCACCATCGAGGAGATTTCGCCGCAGTGGCCGCCGCCCTCGGTGCCCTGGCAGACAACGAAATCCAGGCCCGCACGCTTGTGATTGAGCGCGTGTTTCACCGAGCCGCACAGCGCGCCGATGAGCCTGCCGGAACTCTGGATCTGCTCGATCACATCCGGCGGCGGCGTGCCGAGCGCATTGGCCACCAGCTTGGCCTTGGGGTGGCGCAGGATCACCTCGATCTGGGGCGCGACCGTGGTCGCGGTCCAGCCGAGCAACTGATTGTGGTGCTCACTGTCGGGCAGTTCCGGAACATGGTGATCGGTGAGAATCCGCTCCGCGAAATCACGGTGGCCCTGCGGAACCATTTCCGCCAGTTTGGCTTCCAGCTCCTCAGGGCTGAGGCCGTCGATGCCCTTGCCCTCGTACTGGGAGGGGATGACAAGGTCGACGCCGTAGACGCCGTGCACGTGCTCGTCGAGCCACGCCAGTTCGACCTCTAGCTGCTCAGGGGTGAAGCCGACCGCACCGAGTACGCCGATTCCGCCGGCATTGCTGACCGCGGCCGCCACGTCGCGGCAATGGGTGAACGCGAAGATGGGGAACTCGATCCCCAGCCGGTCGCAGATTTCGGTACGCATGGCCTGCTTGTCTCCCTACGGGGCGATAGAACGGGTTGCAAAGTTGCCCCACCGTGTTCGAATCCGGCGCGGCGCGCAGCTGCCTGAACCGGCCGAATGGGCCGCATACCGCGAGTATCGCCAGTGCGCGGCAGCGGCCTCATTGACAGGTGAGTGCACCATATTCAGACAGTAACACGTTCTAGTTTTGCTGGGATAGCCCTCGTTTTATATAGCGCGGCGCCCGACAGTGAGTTGTAGACGGCCGTCTACGCCGCATCGATTCGCTGACCACACGCAGCCGTTCGGTCGGGTCGGCCACGTCGGTGGCCAGGTTGCACAGGATCGCGCCCACCCTGTTGCCGTTGACATCCTGATCGTCGTAATCCGACTGCGGCGAGCTCCTCGCGCGCGCGGCCGGACCGGGGCGGATTCCACGAAGTCCGGGGCTCGGCGGAATGCGGGACGCCGTCGATCAGTGCGGAATCCGACGCGATCTGCTCAACTTACCCGGGCCGGTTGGCCCGAGTTCGCCGAATCACCGGTCCTTTACTACCAGCAGGGAGCCCTGTAGGAATCGCTCTCCGTCCTCCGGGCGACGAACCAGCTGCGCCACTGTCGCGAATCCGGCCGCATCCAGCAGTCCGGACAGCCGTTGCGGCGACCATCGGTAGGCGCGAGTCACCTTGTGGTCGAACGCTTCCACCGCATCCGAAGCGTCCGCGGCAAAAAAGCCCAGCAGCGCGTACCCTCCCGGTTCGAGTACCCGATAGAACTCGGTCAACACCCCGGGCACGCGCTCGGGAGGCAAATGAATGAGCGAATACCAGGCCACGATCCCCGCGAGCTTGGCATCGTCGATCGCGAGACTCTCCATAGACCCCGTGTCGAACCGCAGCTGCGGGTACGCCTGGCGCGCCAACTCGATCATCCGCAGGGATAGATCGATCCCGAACGGATCGAGCTCGAGCTTCGCCAGATGCGCGGTAATCCGCCCCGGCCCACAACCGATATCGGCCACCGGACCGCCACCATTCGCCCGCACCAAATCCGCGAACGCGGCGAGCATTGCCCGATCGAACGGCATCGTCGCGAGAATGTCCTTGAAGAGTTCGGTGTAGACGACAGCAACGTCGTCATAGGCGCTACGGGTCTGATCGACATCGGCGGGAATGATGGTGTCCATCCGACCATCATCCACATCCGATCGGCTCAGGGGGATCGGCGAGCTTCGCATCGGCATCGCGAGTACGTGCGGTGCCGAGCACTGAACCGAGGATGACCAGCGGGAATCCGATCGCCATACCGATGGTCAACGGTTCGTCGAGAGCCGTGACCCCGAGCAGGATTGCGACGGCCGGATTGATGTAGGTGACCACCGTCGCCCGGGCCGGACCGACCTCGCCGATCAGCGCGAAGAACACCAAGAACGCCGCCGCCGTGCAGATTACGGCCAGACCAAGCACCGACCAGGCAGCGTCGGCGGTGATCCGCGCGGGCCAGAGCAGTCCCGCGAACGGTGCGTAGATCGCGGTCGCGAGCAGCAGCGACGCGGTGACCACGCCGAGCGGCGGTAGACCGGCCAGCGCGCGGTTGACCACGATCGGGCCGACCGCGTAGCCGATCGTGGTCAATGCGATCGCGCCGATCGCCGCCGGATGCGCCAGATCGACATCGAGTCCAACCAGCGCCGCCACCCCCGCGAACCCGATGATCAGCCCGCCGGTCCGGCGTCGGTCGAAGCGGTCGTGGCCGAGCTTGGTGACGATGACCACCGCGATCAACGGCACCGCCGCGATCAACAGCCCGACCGTAGAACTGTTCAACGTGGTCTCCGCATACCCGATCAGAAACCACGGCCCGGTGATCTCGACCAGCGTGTACAGCAGCAGCGGACGCCACCGCCGAAAGACCGGGGCGAGCGTTTTGCTGTACACCGCGATCGGCAACAGGATCAGCGCGCCGATGAACGTCCGCCCGAATGCCACCACCATCGGATCGAAATCTCGCACCGCGACGTGAATCATCGCGTACGGCACACCCCAGATGACACCCATCGCAAGAAACAGCGTCCACCCACGCCTGGTCACCGAGTTGCCACTCTTCCAACAGGCACGACATCGCTCACTTTTCGCTCGATCGGGAGCCCTGTGCGGATAACAACAACGACCGGGCACCCGATCATCTCAACGGGCGCATGTTCTTGCGGCCCAACCGAAATCGAAGGTCGCAGCGCCGGTCAATGCGAGGGTTCCCGAACTCAGCCCGAGCAACCACAGCTGGACCGGCTCGTGCCGACTCCCTGTCGCCGCTGACAGCGTTGCGAGACATGCCCCCAGACGCCCAAGCAGCGAACCCGACCTAACTGTGTACAGAAACAGTCGGTGCCGCACGAGCCCACCCATACGCACCCACTCGCCACGACACAGTTTCGCAGCAAGATCGAGCCCCCTCAGCTACCAAAACACAGGCACCTATCTGTGTACAGAATCGGTCGGTGCCGCACGAGCCCACTTGCGCACCCACTCGCCACGACACCAGTTTTCGAGCGAAGCGAGATCGAGCACTAGAGTTCGCGGCCGGCTCGCGTCCGAGGGGCAAATACGATGCGACGCAGGAGCAAGTATTTGTCCCTCGGACGTGAGCCTTAGGGGCCGCGAACACGCCGCGCCAGCGGCCAATAAACACAGCAAACCTCACTGGACTACCCAAACCCCGGGTCCCCCCGCGACCAGGCCCACGCGCCCCGCCACGACACAGTCTCGCAGCAAGATCCAGTCCTCGCGGCTACCGAGCACAGGTGCCCAACTGTGTACAGAATCGGTCGGTGCCGCACGAGCCCACTTGCGCACCCACTGGGCGCGACACCAGTTTTCGAGCGTAGCGAGATCGAGCACTAGAGTTCGCGGCCGGCTCGCGTCCGAGGGGCAAATACGATGCGACGCAGGAGCAAGTATTTGTCCCTCGGACGCGAGCCATAGGGGGCCGCGAACACGCGGCGCCGCAGGCGCTGCCAAACAACCCAGCACCTAACTCATTTCGCATCGGTGGTGGTCGGCGCTGCGGATTGTGTTGTCGTGGTGGTCGATTCGGTGGTTGTGGTCGGCTTCGTGGTCTCGACTGGTGCTGCGACCGAAGAGCGGGCCGGTGGGGTTGTCACCTCCGGAGTGACTGTCGCGCTGGGTGTTTCGGATGGCGTCACTGAAGTCGACGGCGTCACTGAAGTCGACGGCGGCGTGGTCGTCGGTTCAGCGGTTTTGGTCGGGGCAGCACTTGTGGTTGTCGGTGACGCGGTCTTCGATGGTGTGCCCGTCGGCGTCGCTGAGGTGGTGGCCGCCTCGTACGCGGCGGCGAGGTCCGCGGCCTCCGGCTTGGACGTCGTGTCGACCGGCTGCCCTGCCTGCGCCTGCTTCGCCAAATGCGTGAGCCAGGCGGCCGCGTATTCGGCGGAGGTCAGTGGCTTACCGTTGGCGGAGTCGGAGTCACGCCAGTAGTCGAAATGATGTCCGGTGCCATTCGGTCCGAGCGTGAGCTGATACGGGTCGCTCATGATCACCGGAATCGTATTCTGGTTGGTCACAATGAGACCGATGAACTCGTTGAGCACCTTCTGCGGCAGATAAGCCAGCGGCGACATATCGTTGGTCGAGATCGAATCCGCCTGCACTGGTGTCTTCGGCGCCTCACCAGGCTTGTATGCCGGATCCGACACCCTCAGCAGCACCTGGAGAAAAGTCTCGTCGCTCTGCATCCAATTCGGCTGCGACTGAACATCGGTGAACGCCGCAAACGCGATACGGCTGAGGGCAACCGCGACATCCTGCCCGGTCGCGGGCGTGAGCCCGTCTCGTTGGAGCGCGTCGATATTCACCTGCCTGCCCACATTCACCGCCAACTGGAGCAGCGAAATGTTCTGCGGTGCGGCGCAAGTGAGATCACCGTCGGAGCAGAACGACGCGATCTTGCCGTTCAGCGCACCGAAGTCACCGCTGGTTCCGGGCAGCGCACCCTGGCCGGGAGCCGGTTTCCCGCCGTTCTGATATTGCTGGTCGAATCCGTCGGGATGATTCGGGTCCTTCGCGCCAGGGAAGGGCCCCTCACCCGTCGAGCGACCCGCGTCGGCGAGGATGACGACACCGACGATATCGGCCGGATCGACGATCCCGTATCCGCCGTCCTTGTCGGCGTCCTGATTACCGATTGTCATCGCGACGCGGCGGACGACGTCGGCGCCCTCGCTGTAACCGACGATCGAGAACTTGGTGTCGGGGCAGGCTTGTGTGATCTCCCGCATCACCTGTTCGGTATTGGCGACACCGGTGTTGACGGCGTCCTCGTAGGTGGCCATATCGGCCGGATAAGCAATGTAGACGGCCGCATAGGAACCTGGATCGACGTCATCGGCCGGTGCGTTGACGACCGGATCGACCCAGGTGCTGTGATAATCGTCCGATAGCGCGGCAGGCAATTCCTCACCATTGGGTCCGACCAGCATTTTCGTGGTCTCCGCATTCGGCGAATCATTGCGGCCGGCTACCGAAATCGACACCATGTCGTGGCATTCGGTGACCGACGACTTGAGCCGTGTGTCCACTGATTGCGGCGTCGATGTCAGTGCAAAGGAAGCGGCAACGACGGCCGCTACTCCCAATACCGCTGGCGCGGCGACGGTCGAGGCAATACGATGCCGCGCAAAAAACTCGCGAAGAGCCATGTCCTGATCCCATTCCAATAACCGATAAGTGGACGGACAAGCCCCCCGACGGGCCATATGTCACCAAGGACGTCGCGGTTGGATAGCTGAGCGTTACGTGGAGGCTCCGGGGCCTGCTCGTTGATCACGAAATGGATGAGCGCGATCATGATCATGTTCAGGCCGACCGCCGACTGGCGGTAGCGGGCTCCTCGAACGAGCACCCCCCAGCTCGGAGGATTTTATATGACTAAACTTAGAGAAAAGTTCGTTCGTTCCTGGGAGTTCGATATGGGAACACACGGATACGTTGGCCCCATCCTCGCCGCCATCTTGATTGCCTTGGGACCGAACGCGGTCGCGCCCGGCACTGCCGCAGCCGCCGGTCCGCAACCGGAGGCGACTTTCGAGGAGATGATCGCCCGCGAAGTTTGGTTCGTGACGTCCGGGCAGGACCCCGCGCAATCGCCGCCTGGCGTGAACGTGCCGTGCACACCGTCGGCGGCCCATCCGCGGCCGGTGGTGCTCGTGCACGGCTTGCCCGCCAATCAGTACAACGCGTTCGCGCATATCGGGCCGAAACTGGCGAATGCCGGGTACTGCGTGTACTCCCTGAATTATGGCGGGACCAACGCCTTCGACGGCGGCATCGCCGGGGTGTCCGTGTCCGTGCCGCAGGTATCCACCTTCATCGACAGGGTGCGTGCCGAGACCGGCGCCGCCGAGGTCGACCTCGTCGGGCATTCCGGTGGCGCGTTCGTTTCGCTTTACCTCGCGAAGTCCGACCCCGCAGCGGCTGACCGGATCGGTACGGTCGTCGCCTTGGCGCCACCCACACACGGAGTCACCGGCGGACTGGTCGGCAGCGCGACACGGCTCGGGCTACGCGGGGTAGTCGCGGGCATATGCGGGATCTGTGAGGACGTCTCCCCCGGCTCGGCCGCGCTGGCCCGGCTGCACGACGGCCCGATCGCCCGGCCCGGCATTCGCTACACCACCATCGTGTCGGTGCATGACTCAACGGTGTCCCCGCCCTCCGCCGCGGCCATAGACGAGCGTGGCGTCACCGACATCGTCGTCCAGGACCAGTGCCGGGACGACCTGGTCGGGCACAGCGGCCTGGCCTACGACCCGAGCGTGGACTCGATGATCCTGAACGCGCTGGATCCCGGGCAGCCGGTGCCGGCGGAGTGTGGGAGCGGGCCGGAGTTCTGACGGACGGATCAGGCCGATACCGCACGCGACGGGTCCAATAAACAGCCCAGGCTTAAAAGTGGTGCTTGTCCGACAAGATGCCCAGACCCGCTCGTCCCCCGGAATTCGGGTCTACGAAGCAAATCTCTCGACCGATAGCGTTCGGAACCAGAGGAGGCCCTCGCCTCCTGGGTCATGAAAGAAGGTCCTATGAGGCGTTCGATTGCCGGCGTTGCCTTTGCCTGCGCATTTCTCATTCCCGGTCAGCTCGTCAGCGCGACGTCGGCGTCCGCCGCACCCGCGCCGACTATGGGCGGGGTGGCTTCGAGCGGGTCGGGCGGATCCAGCGGGTCTGCGGGCATCGGGTGCGCGCCGCCGCAACTGCCCTGCAGCCCCGTAATGCAGCTGTGGATCGCACTCGCCGAGGCGTTGTCCACCGGCTCTGCCCGGTAAGGATGCAGTAACGCGCGTCGGTCCGATTCAACCGGCCCGACGCGCGTCATTTCTCATGATCCATCCCGCACCGCCGCAGGTATGCGTAGGGCCGTGGTGTGTCGTAGGAAAATCCCTGAGCACGATGAATACTCGCCTCCTGATCGCGTCGGTCTACGACCACACAGTGACCACAACCGAAAATGACAGGGCAACAACCGAAGTCGGCGACGGTCACCAGATATCGGCCCATACGGGCCGTTTGGGAATGTCGAACAATGCGGAATTCTTGCCGACCACAACGGGAACCGCGGAGCCGACGCTCAGTCGCTCGGCCAGTGCTCGCGCTTTGACCTCGCGGAATTGAGGGTAGAGGTACTGCTTCTGCACGTGGGCATCCGCACCCGAGTCCGGGTGCGGGAACTGGGCCTCGACCTGCACCCGCCACAAATCAAAGTTGAGCGTGCCCGAACGGTACTTGTATCGCAGATCCGACTCGACCACCACCGCAGACATCGCGATCCCGGCCCGCCGCAGGTAATTTCGGCGCAGCCGCCATGCGGCGGCTAGCACGAGCATCCACGCACCCATGCCCAGCAATGCGCTCACCGGAAGAACCAGCGCCATGGCGACTTGCGAACCGGTCGAACGGACTATCGCGGCACCCAGGTTCAGCGCGCCCGCCATGAAGGCCACCGCCGCTACCGGGACACCCAGCGTCCACACCAGCGACATCGGGCCGATCATTTTCCCGGACCGCCCCATATCCAACTCCTCGAGAAAACCGGCAGTAGTCCACCGACTGTAACGGCACCGCGAAACGCGAAATCACCGCACAATGCGTCTCAGCGCCAGCGCCGGTCATCGGGGTGATCCTCGAAGTCATCCGGCCAGTCGCTGGGGCCGACCACGGTTTCGCCTGGTCGCGGACGACGGATGGGAGGTTCGGTGGGGGCCGGAGGCAGTGTGGGCGCTTGCGGGGGTTCCGGGGTCCACTTCCAGATGAACAGCGGCGAGCTCTTCATCTCGGCGACTTCCGGTGGTACCGGGTGGGCGAGGGTTTCGATGTCGCACCAACGGCATTCACCGTTACTGACTCGTTCGGCGTATGCCGCTAGTGCCGGGGACGCGGTGTCCATACCGGCGACCATCGAGATGAATTCCTCGGTCACCTCGGTGGGACCGTCGAAGAGTTCGTCAATGTCTATGTTGGACAGTCGGATCGTGGCGGTGCGTAGATTGTCTACCGCGTCCATGACCTTCCGGGCGATGGCCTCCACCTCAGGGTCGAGGTCGGGCTCCCGCATGCTGCCCCATTGTGGTCTCGTCATACCGCGCTCTCCCACGGTGCGGTGCCGGACCCGGCGTCATACGACTGTGTGGGGCGGTTCACGGTGTCGCCGTAATGGGAAATTTGTTCGATATCCTTGGCGAGGGCCGCCTTACGGGTCGCGTCGTCAATTTTCTTGGTTACCGGCGCGATGGCCTCGTCCAGCTTCTGTTTCGCGTTCTCCTTCAACTGGCCTGCCGGATCCTTGATGATGTCGAGGAGCTTGTTGAAGGCATCGGCAAGCTCTTTGATCTTGTCGACCACATCGATGGCGGCCTTGATGAGGAAACCGATGTCAACGACCAGCTTGGCGATGCGGGCAGCTCCGAGACCCGGGACTGCCGCGGACAAGATATTGGCGACCGACTTGAGCGCGCCCTTGATGTCGTCGAAATCGACATACTTGTTGAGCATCCCCCACAGCTTTTCGAGGATGAATTTGATGCCGTTCCTGATCTCGTCGGAGACCTTGCCCGCACAATCACTGACGATCCGGCCGACCGGGCCTTCCCATTTCATTGCCGCGACCTGCTTGGTCGCCCAGTCGCTGAAGGCTACGGAGGCTTTACCGTCCCAATTGGGTTTGCCGTCCGTGCTACCGTCGATCCGCTTCACTCCGGATTCGAGATTCTTACCGCATGCCTCGAGCCCGTTGCCGGCTGCCTTGTAAACCTCACCGAGCCTGCGAATTTCGGACCAGTTTCCCGGAATCGGCTCCAAACATGTTACCAGCGGATCATATTCGGTTCCCGCCGCGCGAGTGATGCTCTTGATGGACTCGTTCACACTGCCGAGCACCGGGAAAACTTCGGCGATGAGGCCTGCGAGCTCCTCTTTGTTCGCCGCCGGCGCTTCGAGTTTGAAAGACTCCGGCTTCGGGTAAGTCGCGGCACCTTCGTATTGCGCGGTCACGCCGGTCTCCTCGGCGCTGTCATTCACCGGGAGATTCGATTCGGTATGTGCGTTCAACGCGGCGTAGGATTTCTGATCCTGGCTGTGATACATCCAGGCGGCCTTATTGAGCTCGGTACCAGTGCCCAGGGTGGTATTCGCGAGCACCGCGTGGCGCTTGGACATCCAGTCGGCCGCATCATTTATCGGGGCCACCAGCGTGTCGATGATCGGCCCGTGGAGCCAATCCGCCGCCTTCCCCTCCTTCGCCACGAAGTTGGACGCCAGCAGGGCATCACCAGCTATCGAGGCGACAAGATTACTCAGACCAGCAATTTCGCTGGGATTCGCCGCGAATGTCTCGGCCATCCGTTAATGCCCTAACTCTGTACTTTCCCCGAAGTGGAGCCGAACATCGTTGCCCCACCGCCAGACTCGTGCCTCGCGACATTATGTGTGCGGGCATGGTCCGTCAAATGGAGGCACTAGTCGGTGCCGAGTGATTCGCTGAAGGTTTCGGCGATCTGACGGATCTGGTCACATGGCGGTGGCACGGCAACTGGACCGGGGGGCACAATCAGGCCAACCGTGAAAGTCCCGTCGGATGATTTGATCGACGCCGTGCAAGCGCCGTCCAGCTGTGGAGTCCGGTACAGCACGGCCTCGCGCCCGCCGATCGGGTCAGAGTTGAATATGCTGTGGCCCGGGTTCTTCCGGAAATCATCAAGGGTCAAGTCGCTCGACGTCACCGACACCGCGCCAGTGGGGTACTTCTCGCCATCAACGAGTGTCTCACGCCAGAATTGGCAGCCGATTGTCGTGAAAAGCGTGGAAACGCCTTCGGCTGTGGCTCTTTCGCGAGTCGCCGGGTCGAATCCGGCCCGGGTCACCAGGTCGTCGCCCACATCCACACATGGATCGAACCGAACCTGTTCGGCGCCGGTCTGCACCGGCGCCGGTGGGACGCTCACCTGCACGGAGGCGGTCGCCTCGGCAGACGTCGCGGGCGAGGCCGTCGCCGAAACCACCGTGTTAGCACCCTGATCGGTGGAATTACCGGCACAGGCGACCAGCGTCGTCGCACTCGCCACCAGGCAACCAGCGGCGAAGCTTCTTCTCATCATCGAAACCCTGATCGTTGAGGTCGCCGCCTATCCCAGCGGGACGGTCACTAGTCATCCGTGATCATTGCAGAACGCAAGCGAGCCGAACCGCTCGGTCCGAATGCAACAGCACTCCGCTGCGAAGAATGCGGCACCGATTGGTCCCGGCTCCGGTCGGCGACCTGGGATCTCTTCAACGTTGTTGCGTGCGTGGCGCACGGCGACGACGGCCGTCTCAAAATTCGATCTCGCGCTCATTCGCCACCGATTCCTACGCGGTTCGCTCAGGACGGCGTGCCACCCAAGAGAAGATGGTGTAGCCGTTTCAAACAGCTTGTCTCACTTGGGCTTCATATGTGAGGTTGACGCGAAGTCAGCTCTGAGATTATGAAGCTCGAAGTGAGAATCCAGAACCTCGCTCAACCCCGGGCCATGTCCACGAACCGGCTGAGATGCAGTTGGTGCGCGACAGTGATGGTGGCGGTGGGGCCATTTCGATGCTTGCCGAGAATCAGGTCGGCTTCGCCGCCGCGTGGGTCGTCTCGCTCGATCGCGTCGGGACGATGCAGCAGGATGACCATATCGGCATCTTGTTCGAGCGAGCCGGATTCGCGCAGGTCAGACACCATGGGGCGCTTGTCGGTTCGTTGTTCGGGACCACGGTTCAGCTGACTGATTGCGACTACCGGAACTTCGAGTTCCTTGGCGAGTAGCTTCAGATTTCGCGAGAAATCCGAGACTTCCTGCTGGCGGGATTCGACTTTCTTGCCGGAGGTCATCAGCTGTAGGTAGTCGACCACTACGAGTTTCAGGTCGTGGCGTTGCTTCAGCCGTCGCGCCTTCGCTCGGATCTCCATCATGGTCAAGTTCGGCGAATCGTCCACGAACAATGGCGCCTCGCTGATCTCACTCATACGCCGTGCCAATTTCGTCCAGTCGTCATCGCTCATCCGACCGGAACGCATGTCACCCAGTTTGATTTTCGCCTCGGCAGATAGCAGGCGCATTACGATCTCGGTGCGGCTCATCTCCAAGGAGAAGATCACACTCGGCAGCCCATGCTTGATGGAGCAGCTGCGCATGAAATCCATTCCCAGAGTCGATTTACCGACACCAGGACGAGCCGCGACGATGATCATCTGGCCCGGGTGCAGGCCGTTGGTCACTTCGTCGAGTTCGGTGAAGCCGGTGGGGACGCCGAGGGAGATGCCGCCGCGGCTGGCAATGGAGTCGATTTCGTCCATCGTGGGCTGGAGGAGTTCCTCGAGGGGGAGGAAGTCTTCGGTGGTGCGGCGTTCGGTGACCTCGTAGACCTCAGCTTGGGCGCGGTCGACGACCTCGGCGATGTCTTGGCCGTCGGCGCCCGCGTAGCCGTACTGGACGATGCGGGTGCCTGCCTCGACGAGGCGGCGCAGGATGGCCTTCTCGGCGACGATCTCGGCGTAGTAGCCGGCGTTGGCGGCGGTGGGGACGGTCTGGGTCAGGGTGACGATGTATGGGGCGCCGCCGATGCGCTTGAGCTCGCCGCGGCGGTCGAGGCCGGCGGCGACGGTTACAGGGTCGGCGGGCTCGCCGCGACCGTAGAGGTCGAGGATCGTGTCGAAAATGGCCTGATGGGCGGGACGGTAGAAATCGCCGGGGCGCAGCGCTTCGATGACGTCGGCGATGGCGTCCTTGCTGAGCAGCATGCCACCGAGCACCGACTGCTCGGCCGCCATGTCGTGCGGAGGCTGCCTGCCGAAGTCTTCACCGGGTGGTTCGGAATACTCCGCATGTCCGCGGTCGTCGACGACTGCCACCGACTCGACCGTCCTTTCCCCCACGACCGGGATTCACACTATCGATGACTCGTTGTACGCCGGGGTACCGACACGTTCGCGGCGGCCCTAGGGTGCGGCCGACACCGTTCGAGGGCGCTACCTGCGGGTTCCAGCAACCGCTGTGGCGGGTGCCGCATCATGCCGTACTTGGCGGTCCGAGTATGACTTTGCGATGAACCTAGGCGACCGGATAGGCCCTCGCCAAACCGCGCTGTGCACACATCTGTGGATAACCTGGGGACTGTTTACCTAACCGTGTGCACCCCCTGTGTACTACTTGGGGAAAACCCTGGTCGCTGCGTTCAGATGCGCAGATAGACATAGATTTCCGAATCTGTGTACGTGTGGATCAATTAGATTCCGGCGTGTCGGCTCAGTTGAACAGTCGGGAGTGTTGGGTAAACAGTGCGGTCCTAGATATGGCACGCGTCACATTTCGTCCGGTTGGTTTCTTGGCGATTCGCCAGTGATATAACCGAAGGTGGAGCCGATAGCATGCAAAGCCAAGAATGACCCGAATCACGTCACAGTAGCGATGGCAAATAATCGGCTATTCGCGACAGTTGGTCCGCCGATCGACTCGGCACATGCGAAGTGCGGGTTCCGGATTTAGATGACGTTTTCCAGGGCAATCGGTCGACTGGTTGCCAGAGGTCCGTCCTATTTGTCGTTCGGTAATGGTGGTTCTGCCCGATCCACACCGTGGGAATGCGTGCAGCGCGAGGGTGCACGACTCGAGCCTCGGACCGGACCGGGCTTGATGCAGTGTTCAGTGTGGCTTCGGCGAGTTACGAGGCCATGCAGAGAGTAGTGATCGGCCTCGTACTCGTCGGGGGTGACGTACCCGAGTCGGCTGTGCAGTCGGCTGGTGATGACCAGCCGACTGCATTCCATGGTGACGTCCTCGATGGTCTGGAACGATCCGTCGTGGAAGGGGTCGACCGCGGGGTGCCGCCGAGGGGTACGCAGCTATTTCTTCGGCACCCGGACAATCAGGGCGTCGCCCTGTCCGCCGCCACCGCACAGCGCGGCGGCTCCGATGCCGCCACCCCGACGCTGGAGCTCGAGGACGAGGTGCAGCGCGATGCGGGCGCCGGACATGCCGAGCGGGTGGCCGATCGCGATCGCGCCACCGTTGACATTCACCTTCGCGGCGTCGATACCCAGCTCACGGGTGGACGCGATGCCCACGGCGGCGAACGCCTCATTGATCTCGACGACGTCGAGGTCCTTCGGCACGATGCCCTCACGCTCGCAGGCGCGGGCGATCGCTCGGGCCGGCTGGGACTGCAGGGTCGAATCGGGACCCGCGACGACGCCGTGCGCGCCGATCTCCGCGATCCACTCGAGTCCGAGCTCCTCGGCCTTGGTCTTACTCATCACGACCACTGCGGCGGCACCGTCGGAGATCTGCGACGCGGTGCCAGCGGTAATCGAGCCGTCCTTGACGAAGGCCGGACGCAGCTTGCCCAGCGAGTCGACGGTGGTGTCGGCGCGGACGCCCTCGTCCTCGGTCACGACGATCGGCTCACCACGACGCTGCGGGATGGTCACCGGCACGACCTCGTCGGCGAACAGCCCGTCCTTCCATGCGCGGGCGGCATTTTGGTGCGAGGCGGCCGCGAATGCGTCCTGCTCCTCACGGGTGATGCGCTGGTCGTCGTCCTGGTTGCGCCGCTCGGTGAGGTAACCCATCGGCTGATCGGTGAAGATGTCGTGCAGGCCGTCGTAGGCCATGTGGTCGCGCAACGTGACATCGCCATACTTGAAGCCCGCACGGCTCTTCTCGAGCATGTGGGGCGCGCGGGACATCGACTCCTGGCCACCGGCCACGACGACGTCGAACTCGCCGGCTCGGATCAACTGGTCGGCCAGCGCGATCGCGTCGACGCCCGATAGGCACACCTTGTTGACGGTCAGAGCGGGAACACTCATCGGGATGCCTGCGGCCACGGCTGCCTGGCGTGCCGGCATCTGGCCCGCGCCGGCGGTGAGGACCTGACCCATGATCACGTACTCGACCTGCTCGGGCGCCACACCGGCCTTCTCCAACGCGCCCTTGATCGCTACACCGCCGAGGTCGGATCCCGAAAGATCCTTCAAGGATCCGAGCAGCCGTCCGACGGGGGTCCGGGCCCCGGCCACGATGACAGATATCCGGGCACTCGACATTTACCGCTCCTCCAGATCGATGACCAGTTCTGCGCCAGTCGATTCCCGCACTTGCTCCACGGTGACGTCGGGCGCGATTTCACGCAGCATCAGCGTGCCGTCCTCGACATCGATGACCGCGAGGTTGGTGATGATGCGCCGCACTACACCCCTGCCGGTCAACGGCAATGTGCACTCGTCCACGATCTTCGCGCCACCGTCTCGGTCGGTGTGCTCCATGACCACGATGACGCGCCGGGCACCGTGCACCAGATCCATGGCGCCGCCCATGCCCTTGACCATTTTGCCCGGAACCATCCAGTTGGCGAGGTCCCCGTTGCGGGAGACCTGCATGCCACCGAGCACCGCGGTGTCGATGTGTCCACCGCGAATCATGCCGAACGACAACGCCGAATCGAAGAACGCGGCACCCGGGTTCACCGTCACGGTCTCTTTGCCCGCGTTGATCAGGTCGGGATCAACCTTGTTCTCCGTCGGGTAGGGACCGGTGCCGAGGATGCCGTTCTCCGAGTGGAGAACCACCTTCACCCCGTCGGGAAGGTAGTTGGGGATCAAGGTCGGTAGGCCGATCCCCAGGTTGACGTACTCGCCGTCGATCATCTCGGCCGCGGCGCGCGCGGCCATCTGCTCACGTGACCAGCTCATGCCGACACCGTCCGCTTCTCGATTCGCTTGTCCACCGCACCCGTATGCACCACCCGCTGCACGAACACGCCCGGCAGGTGGACCTGCGCGGGATCGAGTTCGCCCGGCTCGACCAGCTTCTCGACCTGCGCGATGGTGACCCGGCCGGCCATCGCGGCCAGCGGGTTGAAATTCATCGCGGTCTTGTTGAACACCAAGTTGCCCTCGGTGTCACCGATCTCGGCGTGGACGAGCGCGTAGTCGGCGACGATCGACTCCTCGAGCACGAAGGTCTTGCCACCGAAGGTCCGCGTCTCTTTGGGCGGCGATGCGATCGCGACGGAGCCGTCGGCGTTATAGCGCCACGGCAGCCCGCCCTCGGACACTGGGGTGCCGACTCCGGCCGGAGTGTAGAACGCGGGGATACCGGCGCCACCGGCCCGCAACCGTTCGGCCAGCGTGCCCTGCGGCGTCAGCTCCACCTCCAGCTCACCCGAGAGGTACTGCCGCGCGAACTCCTTGTTCTCACCGACATACGACGCCGTCACCCGACGAATCTGACCGGCCGACAACAGAATTCCCAGACCATAGTCGTCCACGCCGCAGTTGTTGGAGAACACGTCGAGACTCGACACACCGCTCTCGGCGATACCACCGATCAGCTCGGTCGGGATGCCGCACAGACCGAACCCACCGACCGCGAGCGACGACCCGTCGACAATGTCGGCGACCGCCTCCGCCGCGGATCTGTACACCTTTGTTGTCACCGAACCTCCCTGCTCTTTCGTTCACTGATCGAACGTTGATTGATCTGCTTGCCAGTGAACAACGCACAGGCCCCCCGCCGAAAGGCTTCGTGCCCAGTTGGTCAGAGAATGCTCGACGCTCGATCAGACTTCGAGAATGTGTCCATTTAATGAACGCTTATGCTGGTGACGTGGCTGAACGAATGCAGCAGGGTTCCCATGTAGTCGAGCGAGCGGCAAGCCTGCTGCGTGCCGTCAGCGCGTTCGAGCCCACCGGCGCATCCACGACGGAACTGGGAAAGCGGTCGGGCCTCGCGCGCCCCACTGTTCACAGACTGCTCACCTCATTGGCCGCGGAAGGGCTGATCGATCGGGACACGCGGACCGGACGTTGGTCGCTCGGACCCGAGCTGTATCTACTCGGCGCAGCAGCAGGGAACCGTTACGATGTCACCGACCAGGCTCGCGACGTTCTCGACCAACTCTCCCGCACAACCGGCGAAAGCGCGTTCCTCTCGGCACGTCGGGGCGACGAAACGGTCTGCATCCTGAGCCAGGAGGGCAGCTTTCCGCTACGGTCACACGTCCTTCATGAAGGCAAACGCTTCCCGCTGGGTGTCGCATCGGCAGGATTAGCCATATTGAGCCATCTGCCAGCCCGCGAAGTCGACGACTATTTCGCCCGCACCGATCTCAGGCCGGCATGGGGCGACGCGCACCGCGAGGCATCCATCCGTGAACGTATCGATTCGACCCGCATCACCGGATACGCGGTCAACCCGGCACTTGTTGTCGAGGGAAGTTGGGGCATCGGAGCCGCCGTCTTCGATCGCGGCGGACGCCCAGCGTGGGCGCTGAGTCTGACTGGTGTCGAGACCCGTTTCCGGGTCGCGCGACATGCCGAGTTGGGCACGCTACTCCTCGAACACGCACACCTTCTGTCCGGGCGGCTCAAGTCGCGAGCCATGCTCTAGCTTGATTCGGGTCAGTCGGTTTCGTAGCCCAGTGGGGTGCGGGGTGTACGGGGATCCGGGACACGCCCGGCCGCAGCAACGGCCGAACGATCACAAGCCGATCTGGCCGGTGCGCAAGCCGTCTACCTACCCGAAGAAGGCCACCCTCGTGCCGAACACGAGAGTGGCCTTCGGGGCGAACTCAGTTCGCGGCGACCTCGAGGTCGAACTTGGCGACCACGTCGGGGTGCAGGTGCACCACGACGTCGTGCTTACCGATCGACTTGATGTGCGACTTCGGCAGCTCGATGCTGCGCTTGTCGACCACCGGACCGCCTGCTGACTTGATGGCCGCGGCAACGTCGGTCTGGGTCACCGAGCCGAACAGTTTGCCGGTGCCCGCGGTCTTCACCGAAAGCGACACCGACTCCAGGCCCTCGATGGCCTGCTTCAGTTCGTTGGCGTGGTCGAGGTCGCGAACCTTGCGGGCGTCCTGCGCCCGGCGGATACCCGCGACCTGCTTCTCGGCACCACGACTGGCAACGATCGCCAGGCCGCGCGGCAGCAGGTAGTTCCGGCCGTAGCCGTCCTTGACCTCCACGGTGTCGCCGGGAGCACCGAGGTTGTCCACATCAGCTGTCAGAATCAACTTCATTGCGTGCCTCCCGTTCTCAGCGAGCCGTGGACACGTAAGGCAGCAGCGCAACCTCACGCGAGTTCTTCACGGCAACGGCGACGTCGCGCTGATGCTGCACGCAGTTACCGGTGACCCGGCGAGCGCGGATCTTGCCGCGATCACTGACGTACTTCCGCAGCAGTGCGGTGTCCTTGTAATCGATGTTGACGGTGCCGGTCTTGGCTTCCTTGCAGAAGGTGCAAGCCTTCTTCTTCAGCACCTTTTCGCGCGCTGGCGCTTTAGGCATGGTCTCTTACTCCGTAATCATTGATGGCCCAAGTGGAAATGGGCCGATTAATGCCGTTGGTCAGAACGGCGGTTCGTCGTCTACGCGGCTGTTGCCCCCGAAGGAACCCGCCGCAGGCGCGCTGCCCCAAGGATCGTCTCCGGCCCCGCCGGAACGTCCACCACCACTACCGCCAGAAGAGGAGGCGAAGTTGCCACCGCCACCACCGCTGCCGCCGGACCCGAATCCGCCGCCTCCGCCGCCGCCGCGACTGGCCTTGGCGACCTTCGCGGTTGCGTAGCGGAGCGAGGGACCGACTTCGTCGACCTCGAGTTCCACAACTGTGCGCTTCTCGCCCTCGCGGGTTTCGTAGGAGCGCTGCTTGAGCCGTCCGCTCACGATGACACGTGAACCCCGGGTCAGGCTTTCGGCGACATTTTCCGCAGCTTCGCGCCAGATATTGCAGCGCAAGAAAAGCGCTTCGCCGTCTTTCCATTCATTCGAATTACGGTCGAACACGCGGGGAGTCGAAGCGACGGTGAAGTTCGCCACCGCTGCGCCCGCGGGCGTGAATCGAAGCTCGGGGTCGGCCGTCAAGTTTCCGATGACGGTGATGACCGTGTCGCCTGCCATGTGGTTCCTCCTGCTCGGTATGCAGTCCGCAGTGCACTCGCTATCGCGCTAGAGCCTAGAGACAGGCACCGACGCGATCGAGGGTCACTTGCCGTGGCGCAGAACCTTGGTGCGCAGCACCGATTCGTTGAGGCCCAGCTGGCGGTCGAGTTCGCTCACGGTGGCGGGCTCGGCGGTCAGATCGACCACCGCGTAGATGCCTTCAGCCTGCTTGGCGATCTCGTAGGCGAGCCGGCGGCGGCCCCAGATGTCGACCTTGTCGACCTTGCCGCCCTCGGTACGAACAACGCTGAGCATGTTCTCCAGAGACGGACCAACGGTGCGCTCGTCCAGGCTTGGATCGAGGATAACCATCACTTCGTAATGACGCACGGACCAATCACCTCCTGTGGACTAGGAAACGGCCACGGACTTTCCGTGGCAGGAGGGTCGTCGCGTCAGCAACCCGACAAGGCTACATGAGCCCCCGGTCAGCACTGAAACTCCCCCGTTGGCGGGGGAACGGAGGCGTGCTCGGGCCCGGCCACATAGGGTGGTTCTCATGCCGACCGGACCGGCGGCCAGCGAAAGGATCGCCGGCCGCGTGACGCGTACCGCAGCGCTTGGCGCGGTGGTGGTGTTGCTGTGCGGGCTCACCCTGGCGCTGGCGTATCTGAACAAGGCCCGTTGCGCGGGCGCGCCGTTCGACGAGGACGGTCGTAGCGCGGCGTTCGATGTGATCAAGGATTCGGATGTCTGTTACTCCGACATTCAATTCCTGTGGCTGGGTCGCGATATCAACGAACACGTATTTCCTTACATTTCGGGCGGGATCACCGCAGACGGGGCGCTGGTGGGTGGCGCGGTCGAATATCCGGTGCTCAGCGGCGCCTTGATGTGGGCAGGCGCGCTCGGTGCCGATAACGACGCCGAATTCCTGTTGCATTCCGCGATCTTGCTCGCGCCGTTCGCACTGCTGACCGCGTGGCTGCTGGCACGGCTGGCGGGACGCGCGGCGCTGCTGTGGGCAGCGGGGCCGCCGCTGGTGCTGTATGGGTTCCACAATTGGGAACTGCCGGTGGTGTGCATGGCGGTCGCGGCCGTGTATGTGGTCACCGCGCTGAGTCGATATTCGTTGCGTACCAGGGGAATTCTGGCCGCAGTGCTGCTCGGGCTTGGGTTCTGCCTCAAGCTGTATCCGGGGATTTTCGTGTTGCCGCTGATGGCTTATGTGCTCACTGGTGGCACCGGGCGTGGCTCCGACCGGCGCGACGAACCGGGCTTCGATGTGCGCGGCGCGCTGCTGACCGGTGCTTCGGCGATCGGCACGGTGGTGGCGGTGAACCTGCCTTTCGCGCTGACCGGATATGAGGGCTGGCGGGCATCGATCACTTTCCAGCAGTTGCGTCAGGCCGATATCACCACGAATTCCATTTGGTACTGGGGACTTCGGCCGATATTCGGTCCGAATGCCGACGACGAGTTGTCATTTCAGAACGCGGTCACCGTGGCTTCGCCGACGCTTGTACTGGTGGCGTTCGCGCTCGCAATCTGGTTGGGCTGGAGGCGATTTCGCGCGACCGGCACCTTCCCGTGGGTGGGTGTCAGCGGTGCGATGCTGTGCGGGTTCCTGTTGTTCCACAAGGTGCATTCGCCGCAATACACGCTGTGGCTGGTGCCGTTCCTGGTGTTGCTCGAGGTGCCATGGACGCTGATCGGCGGATATCTGCTTGCCGATGCCGCCATCGGTATCGGGGTGTTCCGCTACTTCTATTCGCTCGGTTCGGGCGCCTCGGTGGATGTGATCGAGCGCGTGGTCGAGTTCGGGGTCTGGGGCAGGGCGGCGCTGCTGGTGGCGTTCTTCTTCGTTTTCGTCCGTGCGGTTCCACGCGGATTAGCGCCCGCACCGCCACCGATTCGGCGGTTCGATTCCGACGACCTGGTGCCGGTGGCCTAGACCAACGCGCGGAGTCGCATCCCGCGGGCGCACCGCCCCTCGCGCCGTCGGTCGAAGCGATAGCGGTGCGGTGAACTACTTACACGCGGAGTGCCATTCCATGCCCCACCGGTAGGCCTCATCGATGGCACGCTGAGAACCGTTGATGTAATTCACTTCTCGTTGCACGGTGATACCGGTGCCTTGGTTTTGCAACAGAGCGATGGCGCACGAGCGGGCGCCACTCACCGGCGAGTCGAGTCGGACCTCGATCTGCGGGCCGGAGGTCGGGAACAGGGTGACTACGCCATCGGCCGCGGCCCAGTTCGGCACGCCCTCGTAGATGAAGGCGAAGATCAGGATGCGCCGGAACAGTTCGGGGCGAGCGAGATTGATGTGCATGTTCTCGCCGCCCGCCGCGGCGCCGCTGCGGTCGTCACTGTCGAGTTGGATATACGGCTCGGAATTCAATTTGCCGAAATTATCGCCGACCGCCTGTACCACGCCCTTGGCGCCATTGGACAGCTCATACAGGCAGCCCAGATCCAGGTCGACGGCCTTGGACCTGCGGAAGAACCCTTTCGGCCCCGACGACCAATTCAGGTTCACCCGCATAACCCCTTGCTGGTCACCGGGTTTGGTGAGGGTGATGGTTGGTGTCGCCTTCGACAGGGTCACCTTGGACAGGTTGACGCCGGGAGTGTTGTCGTTCGCCATCGGCGCTATATCCCCCTCGTAAAGAAAGCGGCAACGGCCGGGCCCCGCAATGGGGCACCGCCGTTGCCGCTCTGGTCTTCGGCTGTATGCCGAAATCAGCCTACCGGGGTCGGCTCGCGTTCGCTCTCGACTTCGTCGGCATCGGTACGCCGATTGCGAATGATGCTGGTAATGAACGCCGCACCGATGAACGCGACACCGATGAGGCCGGTGACGACTTCGTTGATATGCACGCCGATCGAAATGAACAGGATGATCGCCAGCGCGCCGATCGCCCAGTGCGCGCCATGCTCCAGGTACACGTACTCCGACAGCGTGCCCTTGCGCACCAGGTACACCGTGATCGAGCGGACGAACATGGCACCGATCAGGCCGAGGCCGAGCGCGATGATGATCGGATCGGAGGTGATGGCGAAGGCACTGATGACACCGTCGAAGGAGAACGACGCGTCGAGCACCTCGAGGTACAGGAACAGGAAGAAGCCGGCCTTGCCCGCGGCCTTGGCCAATTCCGATGGGCCGCCAGAGTTCTCTTCGTGTCCCTCGGTGTGGAACATCGAGCCGAGTCCATCGACCGCGATGTAGGTGATCATGCCGAGCAGGCCCGCGACCAGGACAGTGGCACGTTGGTCATCGCTCGCGATGAATTCCGCGGTCAGTATCAGCGCGATGCCCGCGGTGACCACCGAGAGCATGTCGAGCTTGCCGAGCCGGGCCAGCGGCCGTTCCAGCCAGGACAGCCAGGTGATTTCGCGCTCTTCGAAGATGAAGTTCAGGAACAGCATCAGCAGGAACATGCCACCGAACGCCGCGATCTGCGGGTGCGCGTCGGTGAGCAGCGTCTCGTAACTCTTGCTGCCATCCGGGAAGGTGGCCGCGCCGTCCGCGGGCGGGTTGAGCGCCAGATCTAAGGCCTTGGCCGGACTCAGGCCCGCGGTGACCCACACGATCGCCAGCGGGAAGATCAGCCGCATACCGAAAACGGCGATCAGCACACCGACGGTGAGGAAGATCTTCTGCCAGAACTCGTTCATTCGTTCCAGCACGGTCGCGTTGATGACCGCGTTGTCGAATGACAGCGACACCTCGAGTACACCGAGGATCGCCGCGAGCGCGAGCGCGGTCGGTCCGCCGTACAGGAACGCCACGATGAGTGCGATCACTGTGACGACGAAGGACATGCCGTAAATGCGCAGGATCACGCGGGGACCTTCCTATTCGGCGCCCCGGACGTCTGTCCGAGCACATGTGGGTCGTGAAGCTATGTTTCAGCGTGGACGCTGAACCGCTGGTTGTTCAATGGTGGCGCGCACGCTGATCACGCGCGGCCGCAGAGATACCGCACGATCAGGGGGCCCGTCGCCGAGCCCCCTGATCAGTAAGTCATCTCAGACGTTGACGCCGTAATCGCGGGCGATACCGGACAGGCCGGAGGCGTAGCCCTGGCCGATGGCGCGGAACTTCCACTCGGCCCCATTGCGGTACAGCTCGCCGAAGACCATAGCGGTCTCGGTCGAGGCGTCCTCGGAGAGGTCGTAGCGGGCGAGTTCGGTGCCGTTGGCGCGGTCGACGACGCGAATGTAGGCGTTGCGAACCTGACCGAAGGACTGCTGGCGACCCTCCCCGTCGTAGATCGAGACCGGGAAGAAGATGCTCTCGATGGTCGGCGGCGTCGCGGCCAGGTCCACGTTGATGACCTCGTCGTCGCCCTCGCCTTCACCGGTGGTGTTGTCACCGGTGTGCTCGATCGCACCTTCGGGCGACTTGAGGTTGTTGAAGAACACGAAGTGCTGGTCGGACAGCACCTTCTTGTCCGCCCCCGTCGCAATGGCGCTCGCGTCCAGGTCGAAGTCGGTACCGGTGGTGGTACGAATATCCCACCCCAGGCCGACCGCGACAGCGGTCAGGTTCGGCGCCGCCTTGGTCAGCGAGACGTTGCCGCCCTTGGACAAACTGACACCCATGCGGAATACCCTTTCAATAGACGTATGAGGTTCCCAGCATGTCCGAATCGCCGGGTACGACTTACGACAGTAGTAGGTTTCGGCGATCTTGCGTAGGAACCGCTGTCAGCCCCGGCGAACAGGAAGATCCCCCGATGGGGCGCGGCCGGACGGAGTCAGCCCGCGCTTGGACGAGTGCGAGAGAGTCCACCGCTTACCATCGGGACGTGGCTGGCCGTAGGCGTGGATGGTTCCGCTCATCCCGGAACAATGAATGGGTTGCGCAGGCCCGACCGACGCTGACCTCCGCGTTCCTCGATATGGATCGGCGCCAGAGCGCGGCCGAGGCGGCCGTGGCCGCTTCCGATCAGGTATTCCCGGACCGGCGGATGGCCGCGCGCTGGGAGCCGGTTCGCAGTCGGTGCTATGACGCGGCCGGGGCCTATCTGACCTTGAATGACGAGCTGGACACCGCCGAGCGCGACGGCACCGCGATCGCGCAGGGGCAGCCCCGCGTTGATGCGCTGGTCCGGCAGCTCAGCGATGCGGCCCGCGCCGTCGACGAGTTCTATCGAGGCAATCAGGCGCAGCTCGAGCACGCCGTCGCGGTGTTCGATACGGTGCCGCAGCTGGCGCGGCAGGTGCGGGTCACGGCGGCGGGCGTGCGCGGGCAGGCGGCCGAATCCGAGTACTCCGAGTACCCCTCGGTACGTGCGGCCAGCGCCGCGGTGGATGAGGCCATTATCACATTGGAGGCCGCGAGTTCCGGCGGGTCGGCGGCGGCCGTGCGTGATGCCGCCAACCGCCTGGACGCGGTGACCAAGGAACTGGCGGAAGTGTTGGCGCAGGCCCCTTCACGACAGCAGACCGCTACCACCGCGATCGGGTCCGCGAGCACCAGGCTGGCGGCAGTGCGCACCCGTTCGGAAGGGGTGGCGCCGGCCTTCTCGGCACTGCTGCGTGAGTTCAATGCCGCGAGTTCCGCGGATTTGGCTAACAATGAGCGAGAAAGCCGACAGGCCATGGATGCCGCGGACGCTGCCCTGGTGCGGGCGCGAGTGGCATTGGCCCAGAACCATCCGGAGTCCGCACTTGATCTGACTACTTCCGCGCGTGGGTTTTTGACAGCGGCCGAGGCGCAGGTCGACGCTGTCGCGAAACGGCTGACGATGTTGCGTGAGGTTCGCGACAATCCGCAAGACAAGGCCAAGGTCGTACGATTTCGATTGCGAGACGCACAAATGCTCGCGGTGAGCCGGGGGCTCGTCGCCGAATGGGGGTCTGTGCTCGACGCACAGGTGGATCGGATCGACCGAATCGCTGAATCCCTGTCGGGGCGCCACCCCGACTACTGGGCGTATGTGACCGAATTGGATTCCGTCGCGGAATTCATCGCGGGGGTAGTGGATCGAATGAGAAAACAGGTAGGACAACGATGAGCATGAGGAGGGGGCAACGGTGACCGCATGCATCGCCGTCCCGCAGCCGGTGTCCTTGCGGAAGCGCTTGCCGCTGTGTCACTTCCGGCAGCTGTACGGACCGGAGGCGCGACGGTTGTTTCATCGGCAACCGGAACCGTTCGGTGAGCACGCCGATCGTGAATTGCTGGCGGTCGCGCTCGGCGCCACCCTGTACGCGCCCGCGACCCGGCCCGATCTCGCCATGACAATCGCCAAACGCGCTGAGCGCGGGGTGTGTTCGATGGTGATCGATCTCGAGGACGCCGTCGCCGATCACGAGCTGGAATTCGCCAAACAGCAGGCGGTGGCGACGCTGGATCTGCTTGCCGCGAGCCAGGATCCGAACCCACTGCTGTTTGTCCGGGTACGTGATGCGGACGCGATCGGCGAGATCGTCGAACAGCTCGGCTCCGGGACCGCGGTGCTGACCGGATTCGTCCTCCCGAAATTCGACAGCCTGACCGGGCCGAAATATCTGGATGCGCTTGAGCGGGCCGCCGAGCGGCTGGACCGCCCGATATACGGGATGCCGGTGCTGGAATCGGCGGCGCTGGTGCATCGGCAGACCCGCGACCACGAGCTGACGCAGATGGCGGCGCTACTTGCCGAGCATCGGGAGCGGGTGCTCGCGGTGCGGGTCGGCGCGACCGATATGTGCTCGACCTTCGGTATCCGGCGCGACCGTGATTTGACGATCTATGACGTTCGGGTGGTCGCGGACGTAATTGCCGACATCGTGAATTACCTAGGGCGCGCGGACGGTACGGGCTTCGTGATCACCGGGCCGGTGTGGGAGTACTTCGCCGACCACGAGCGAATGTTCCGGCCGTTGCTGCGCACCGCGCCGTTCGCCGAATCCGACGCGGTGCCGTTCCGGCAGTATTTGGTGAGCCGGGATCTGGACGGTTTGCTGCGGGAGATCACGCTGGACCGGGCCAATGGCATTCAGGGCAAAACGGTGATCCATCCTTCGCATGTTGCTGTGGTGCACGCACTTTCGGTGGTGACGCACGAGGAGTATTCGGACGCACTGAATATCCTGCAGGTCGATGTGGGTGGCGTGGCGGCGTCGGAATATCGCAACAAGATGAACGAGATGCGGCCGCACCGCAGTTGGGCGCGGCAGACGCTGCTGCGGGCACGGGTGTTCGGTGTGGCCAAAAAGGGTGTGTCATTCGTGGATCTGCTGAGCGCTTTGGTGATGATGTGAGCGAGCGAATCGGGTATCGGCGCGATGGTATCGACGGCACGCGAACATGAGCGATGCGTTGACCGAACAGTCCGACAGTGTGATCCCTTGGGCAACAAGAACTCTCGGATTAGAGCTGTTTCATGGTGCCGCCCACGGCTCGGATGATTCCGGCGCGCCGACCAGTGCGCTGCCCGCCGAACTGACGATCGCATCGCTGATTCAGCCGGGGCTGCGGCGCAATCCGCGCCGCGCGCACCTGTTGGTCTCCACGGTGCTCGGCAAACATGTGCCGACCGACCCCCGGGTTGTGCTCGATGGCGGCAACCGGCTCGGTGACCTGGTGCGCGGGGTGCTCGGCGAGCGGGACGCGGTGGTACTCGGATTCGCTGAAACCGCGACGGGACTCGGCCATTGTGTCGCGGCGCGAATCGATGCGGGCTGCTATCTGCATTCGACCCGCCGAGCCGTCGCGCGGGCGCGGACGCTCACCGGATTCGAGGAGGGCCATTCGCACGCCACCTCGCACCAGCTGCAACCCATGCCCGCCGAGATTTTCGCCAACGAGCTGCCACTGGTCCTGGTCGACGATGAAATATCCACCGGCGCGACGGCATTGGATGCCATCCGTGCGTTGCACGCGTTCGCGCCGCGACCCCACTACGTGCTGGCATCCCTGGTGGATATGCGCTCCGATGCCGATCGCGTCGCCTTCGCCGCGGCGGCAGGGCAGATCGGGGCGAGCATCGACACCGTGTGCCTGGCCTCGGGCCGGACCGAGCTGCCTGCCGGTCTGGTGGACGCGGTCGCCGAGCTGCCCGAACCAGCACTCAATCCGATCGCCGCACGACCGGGTTCGTGTACTCGCGTCGAATTACCTTGGCCCGCTTCGGTGCCGGAGGGCGGACGTCACGGGACCCTGCGCTCGGATACCGCGGCATTCGATACCGCCGTCACCGCGGCGACCGAGTCGGTGCGGTCGTGGCTGCGCACAGACTTCCCCGGTCGGCCCGTTATCGTGCTCGCGCACGAGGAGCTGATGTATCTGCCATTGCGGATGGCGGCGGCACTCGCCGATTCAGGCATTCCGACGCGTTATCAAACCACCACCCGCTCACCGGCCTATGTGCTGGATCATCCCGGGTATCCGCTGCGTCGTGGATTCCGTTTTCTCGCACCGGAAGTCGGTCAGCAGCAGCCGCGCTACCTGTATAACGCGCACTGGGCCGAGGAGTTTTCCGGTGCGCGTGCGCTGCCGTCGCCCGATCGATTCAGTGGTATCGGCAACGACGTCGCGGCACTACCGGAGGATCCCTTCGAAGATGATCCGGTCCTGCTTGTCGTTATCGATTCGCCCGCGGACACGACGGCGCTCGTCGCGGATGGTGGGCTGGTCGACGTATTGACCGCGTCCGGTGCCGATGTGATGGTCGCTGTTGTGCCGGGTGCTGATCCGCGTCTGCTGCGCGCCGACCGCGTCGAATCCGGTCAGCGTGCGGAAACGAAACCCGGTCGTGAGTCGAAGACGGTGGCCGTTGGAACGCAATCGGTGGCGGCACCGGAGCTGCCCTGGCCGCTGCATGGTCCTGAGTTCGGATCGTATGCGGCCGAGGAGGTTTCCTGGCTGCTGAAGGATCTCTCCGATATCGACCTGGAGGCCGACATCGCGGAACGCGAGCGGCGAATTCAGGCCGGGGCGGCACATTACGCGGAGTCGCTGCCGATCGAGTATCAACCGGATTCGGCCTACCGGTCGTTGTTCGATGATGTGCTCGCCGATAGTGCCGGCCGCCTCGCGCTCGCCGTCGCGACGGTATCGGAACTCGTTGTCGCCGAACGTGGCAACGACATCGTGCTGGTCTCGCTCGCGCGTGCGGGCACGCCGATCGGAATCCTGATGCGGCGTTGGCTGCGGTCGGGGCGCGCCGCGGATCTGCCGAGTCTCGACGTGCCGCATTACGCGGTCTCCATCGTGCGTGATCGCGGCATCGACGCAACGGCGTTGGATTACCTTGCCCAGCACCATGATCCAGCGTCGGTGGTATTCGTCGATGGTTGGACGGGCAAGGGGGCGATTACCCGCGAACTCGCCGAAGCGCTGGATGCCTACCACGCCGCCGGTGGTGCCCGATTCAACGGCGAACTCGCCGTGCTCGCCGATCCTGGGCATTGCGCGCGCACATATGGCACTCGCGACGACTTCCTCATCGCGTCGGCGTGTCTGAATTCGACGGTGTCCGGCCTTATTTCACGCACCGTATTGAACGACGACCTGATCGGCCCGGATGATTTCCATGGCGCGAAGTACTACCGGGAGCTCGCGGGTGACGATGTGTCCGGCCGCCTCCTCGACGCCGTGAGCGACGCTTTTCCGACGATCGGTGACCGAGTGCCCGCCGAACTCGCCGCCGTTATCGACGGCGATCGCACGCCGACCTGGGCCGGGTGGGCATCGGTCGAAAAGGTCCGCATCAGCTATGGAATAGCGAGTGCGAACTTCGTCAAACCTGGTGTCGGCGAGACGACTCGGGTGCTATTGCGCCGGGTGCCGTGGCGGGTGCTGATTCGTGAAGCGGACGCACCCGAGCATGCCCACATTCGGATGCTCGCCGCGGCCCGCAATGTTCCGGTTGAGGTCGTGCCCGACCTCGCCTACTCGTGTATGGGATTGATCAAGGACGTGCAGCAGCAGTGAAAGATCAACGAAGACAGACGCTCGTAGCCACCGATCTCGACCGAACGATGATCTACTCGCGCAACGCATTCAGCGCTCCCCGAGACGTGCCGACAGTCTGTGTGGAACACCTCGAGGGCGCGCCGCTGTCGTTCATGACGACCGCCGCCGCCCTACGCATGCAGACACTGACCGAACCGGCCGCGGTCATCCCGACCACGACTCGCACCATCAAACAGTTCGAGCGCATCCAACTTCCCGGCGCACCATGGCGTTACGCGATCACCAGCAATGGCGGCAATATCCTGGTCGACGGCGTCCCGGATATGCGCTGGCGTATCGACATCGATGCCCAGGTCCGGGCGGGTGGCGCGACCCTATCGGAGGTCAACGCGGAACTGCGCTCCCGCATCGCCGAATCCTGGGTCACCAAATTCCGTGTCGCGGACCATCTCTTCAACTATCTGGTCGTGCGGCCGAAGGAGGTTCCCGAAGGTTTCCTCTCGGAATGGGGTGAGTGGTGTCGCCCGCGCGGGTGGTCCGCCTCCAGGCAGGGCCGCAAGATCTACACCATGCCGGTGGCCGTCTGCAAAAGCCGTGCCGTTCAGGAGGTTCGCCGCCGCCTGTGGGAAAACGGTGAGCTGTCCCATGACTCGATGACCCTCGCCGCGGGCGACGGCGCACTTGACGCCGAGATGCTGCGCACCGCCGACTGCGCTATTCGCCCGCGCCACGGCGAACTCGAACAACTGAACTTCACCCACCCCAACCTCACCATCACCCGCGCCTCGGGCATTCTGGCCGGAGAGGAAATCATCAACTGGTTCATCAAGGCGGCGCCACCGCAGGATGTGTGACGGCAGTCGGTCGGTCTCCGGCGATTTGCGCGACGACACCGGCTGCGGAGCGGTGACCGATAGGCCCGGAGAATGCGTCTTGCTTCAGGCGAGGATCGCGCGTACGGCGGTGGCGGAGGCACTGTGCAGGGCTCGCGTTGCCGCCGTACGGCATTCGGTGAGGTCCAGGGTTCGGATGGCGGCTTTGATCAGCGGGATGGCGGGGGGTGCCACGCTGAGTTCGTGGACGCCCAGCCCCAGTAGTAGTGCGGCGGCGATCGGGTCTGCGGCGGCTTCACCGCACACCGCTACTCGGGCCGTTCCGGCGGCCTCGCACACCATGGCGATCAGGCGGAGCACGCCGGGGTCGAGGGGGTCGGCGAGTGTGCTGAGGGCGTCGTTGCCGCGTTCGGCGGCCAGCGTGTACTGGGTCAGGTCGTTGGTTCCGATGCTGAAGAAGTCCACGTGCTCGGCGAATATCGCTGTTTTCGCCGCTGCCGCAGGCACTTCCACCATGATGCCCACGTCGGGGGTGACACCGGCGGGCAGCACCTCGTCGAGTATGCGGCGGGCCGCGAGTAGTTCTTCCAGCTGGGTGACCATGGGGAACATCACGCTCACCGGATGGTCGGCGGCGACTCGGCCGATGGCGGTCAGTTGGTCCCGCAGCAGTCCGGGGCGAGCCAGCGCCAATCGGATGCCGCGGACGCCGAGGAACGGGTTGGCTTCGGTCGGTTGATCGATATATGGAAGTGGTTTGTCGCCACCGACATCGAGGGTGCGCAGCACAATCCGCCGCCCGCCGAATGCTTCGGCAACCGCTCGATACGCCTGCTCCTGCTCATCGATGGAGGGCGCGTGGTCGCGGCCGAGGAACAGGAACTCGGTGCGTACCAGCCCGGCCAGGTCGGCACCGTTGCGGACGGATTCGGCTGCGTCCAGTTCGGCACCGATATTGGCCGCGACATGAATGACGGTGCCGTCGCGGGTGATCGCCGGTTTGCCGGCCTCGGCTTCGGCGGTTCGGCGTTGTTCGCGTTGCCAGGTCGCCAGTCCGGTGAATTCGGCGAGCACAGCCGCGTCTGGGGCGATCACGAGTCTGCCTTCGGCACCGTCCAATACGACCAGGGTGCCCTCCGGTATGGCCAACACCGGCACGCCCGCTCCGACCACGGTCGGGATACCGCGCGAGCGGGCAAGGATGGCGCTGTGCGATGTCGGACTGCCCTGGGCCAGTACGATTCCCGTGACGACGTCTCGATCGAGCCCGGCCGCCTGCGCGGGGGTCAGATCGGCGGCGACGAGAATGCCCGCGCGGCTGATTATCTCGGTGGACTCGCCGAGTAGCGCGCCGAGTACCTGGTCGCGCACCGCGCGCAGATCGGCGGCGCGGGCTCGCTGATAGTCATCGGTGAGTCGATCCAGTTGTGCGGCAGCGGATTCCAGTACGCGATCCCACGCGGATGCGGCGGTAAGACCGGTGTCGATGCCCGCCTGGACCGCTTCGATCAGTTCGTCGTCATCGAGCAGAAACAGATGAGCCTCGAAGATATCGGCTTCCGGCCCGGCGTCGGCGCGGGTGCGCTCGATATCGGCTCGCACTGCCGCAATCGCGAGATCCAGTAGGTGCCGCTCGAGTGCCGTTGGGCCAGTGGCAGTTTCGGGAACAACGAACTCGGCATGCCCGAGCCGCCAGACCGGGCCGATGCCAATGCCCGCTGACGCGCCGAGCGGTCCTGCGCTCGACCTGACCGACGAGGTATCCGCGCCGACATCTTCGCCGCTGGGTGTGGGCCGAGCGCTGTCGCTGACGGCGGTGAACAGGTGGCCGGCGTCGGTGGGTTCGATCGGAGAGCCCGGGCCGGTTGAGATGTGGTTCGGGCCTGCTTGTCGATCGGCAGGTGTGAGACGAGCGTCGTCGGCGTCGGCACTGAGCGTGAGCCGGATGCTGTCGTCGGCGGCTCCGATGTTGGAGCCGGAGCCTTCGTTCGCCGCCGTGATGCGGTTTGCGCCTGTACCCCGGCCGGGGGATGGAGGAATTTCCGTCGCTGTAGTGGGTGACTCCCCGAACCGATGCGCGGCGAGGGCGAGTACGCGATCAACGGCTTCGGCCGCACCCGAACCCGTTGCCGCCACCTCGATTTCATGTCCTGACAGTGCGCCGAGCGCGGCGATACGGCTCAGGCTTCGTCCGGACGCGGGACCGACGCCGGTGGTGAGGTTGCTGAGGCGGACGGTCGCGGGGAGGTCGCGGACCTCGGCGACGAGGCGGGTCGCCGGACGGGCGTGCAGTCCATGATCATTCGTGACGATAAAGGTGCCGGTGGCAGTCGGCCCGACGTCGCGTCCTGCCGATTCGGTCTCGGGATTCAATGGGTTCGGTACCTGGGCGGCGGAGGCGTCCGGTGGTGTCGCGGTCGGGACGCCGAGGTGAGTGTGCTTGCCGGCCAGCGCATTTTCGGCCTCACTCGCCGCCTCCTCCAGGTCGGCTCCGCCTGCGGCCGAGACGGCGGCGGCGATCAGGCCCTCCACGAACGGTGCCGCACACAGCCGGACCTCATGTGGCGAATCCAGTAGATCCACCGCGAGTTCGGCCGATAGCACGGCGCTGCCGAGGTCCATCAATACCAGCGCGCCGTCACCGGAGTCGGCGGCCGAGATGGCATCCGCGACCGCGACGGCGTCGGTGCCGAGCGTCTCCGTATCGAGCCCCGCCGCTACCTCGATACGAACCGGCTGGTTATGCAGCATTTCGGTGGCCAATGCGACAGCCGCCGTTGCGAGAGCATGACTGTGTGAGACCGCGACGATGCCGATCATCCGATGGCCTGTCGCGCGGCGAGCACCAGCAGCGTCGCACTGGTCGCACCGGGATCCTGATGTCCGACACTACGTTCGCCCAGGTAGGAGGCGCGGCCCTTGCGTGCGAGCATCGGGATCGTCGCGTCACGGCCCGCCTCGGCCGCGACGACAGCGGCATCGAGCGCGTCGGCGAGTGAATCCCCATCGGCAAGGCGCTGGTCGAGCGCGTCGGCGGCGGGCGCCAATGCGTCGAACATCGTCTTGTCACCGGATTCCGCCTTACCGCGCGTGACGATCCCGTCCAGTCCGGCCCGAAATGCCTTCGCGAAGTTGGCCGCGTCGAAGTCGGAATCGCCCGCCGCGGCGGCACAGCGCAGGAAGAACGTGCCGTAGAGCGGTCCGCTCGCACCGCCGATCGTCCGAATCAGCGTCATACCAACCTGTTTCAGCGCCGCTGCCGGTGTCGGCGGTGCGGATTCGGCGAGTGCGTCGACGACCGCGGCGGTGCCGCGCCGCATATTGCTGCCGTGGTCGGCATCGCCGATGGCCGCGTCGAGTTCGGTGAGTTCATCGGTGTGCTCGTCGATCAGCTCGGCGAAGCAACGCACCCATTGGATCGGATCGATCATCGTCACACTCCCCAGCGCAGTGCGGGCGTGCGCACCGGCGCATCCCACAGATTCAGAAGGTCGTCGTCGAGCTTGGTCAATGTCACCGAACACCCGGCCATCTCCAGCGAAGTGATGTACGGGCCGACCAGTGAGCGGGCGATCCCGATGCCATGACCGGCGAGGATGCGGGCCACCTCGTTGTACATGAGATACAGCTCGAGCAGCGGCGTGCCACCCATGCCGTTGACGAAACAGATCACGTTGTCGCCCTTGATGAACGGCAGATCGGCGAGGATGGGTTCGACCAGCATCGCGGCGACCTCGCGCGCGGGGGCCAGCGGGACGCTATGGCGTCCGGGTTCGCCGTGGATGCCGACCCCGATCTCCATTTCGGTCTCCCCGAGTTCGAATGTCGGCTTGCCCGCGGTGGGCACGGTACAGGAGCTCAGCGCCATCCCCATGCTGCGTGAGTTGGCGTTCACGGTGCGCGCGACCTCGGCGACCTCGGCCAGCGCGCGGCCTGCTTCGGCGGCGGCACCCGCGATCTTCTCCAACACCACGGTCGCGCCGACGCCCCGCCGTCCCGCCGTGTAGAGGCTGTCCTGAACGGCCACATCGTCATTCACCACGACCGCGGTCACCTCGACCCCGGATTCCGCGGCGGCGAGCTCGGCGGCCATCTCGAAGTTCATGATGTCGCCGGTGTAGTTCTTGACGATATGCAGCACCCCCGCGCCGGAGTCGACGGCGCCGGTGGCGGCGAGTATCTGGTCGGGGACCGGCGAGGTGAACACCTCCCCGGCGCATGCGGCGTCGAGCATGCCCGTGCCGACGAAACCACCGTGCAGCGGTTCGTGCCCGGAGCCGCCGCCCGAGAGCAGCGCTACTTTGCCCGGGATCGGCCCGCCCGCACGAAACACTGTCTTGTTCTCGATGTCGACGCGAAGTTCGGGGTGCGCCACGGCCATACCCGACAGCGCATCACCGACGACATCGGCCGGATCGTTGATCAGTTTCTTCATCAGTTCTCCTGTTATGCGGCGGTTTCGAGCGCGTCGTGATTTGTGCGAGCCGGGTTCTTGGTGCGGGTCAGGGCATGAGATGTGAATGCGGCGGCGACGCCGGCGAGCAACTCGGCGGCGAGATAGACCGGGGCTTGACTCCAGGCCACCTCCGCGCCCCACACCTGCTGCACCAGCATCGGACCGAGCGTGCGCGCGGGGTTGATGGACGCGCCGGTGGCCGGGGCGACCGGGATGATCACCGCGAAAACCACGAGCCCGATGGCGACGCCCGCGAAGCCAGGCGCCGCGGCCCGGTGCACCACCAGCAGCACAGTCAGTACCAGAATGAAGGTGCCGATGAACTCGGCGATGAACGCTTGGCCCGCGCCGACGTCCGCGCTGTACGCGGCAACGCCGAGACCGACCTCGCTGGCGCGGTCGCCGAGCACGCCGATGATGGCGAACGCGCCGAGTATCCCACCCGTGACCTGGGCGGCGAGGTATGCGGGGACCTGTCGCCACGGGAACTGGCCGGTGATCGCGAGCGACAGGGTTACGGCCGGATTGATGTGGTTTCCCGAGACGTGCCCGAAGGCGTACATGGTGGCCAGCACCACCGTGCCGAATGCCAGCGAGATCACGCCGAGGTCGGCCATGGTGAAGGGTGCGTCACCGTTCACCATGTGCGTGGCGGGCACTGATCCGACGCCGATGAAGACGAGGAACGCCGTGCCGAGCACTTCCGCCGCGAGTTTCTGCGGCGTACGCAGTCCATCCATGGGGGACTCCCGAGATTGTTTCGAACGAGATTCGACAATGTCGAATGATGTTCGTAGAGTACGTGGATGTTGCGTAGGTCACAAGAGTTGGTGGGAGATCTGATGGAGGAAGTCGCGTGATCCAGTCGGTCGACCGAGCCGTTCGCATACTGTTCGCGCTGCAGGGCGCGCGCCGAATGACCCTGTCCGAACTCGCGGCGGAACTCGGGCTCGCGGCGACAACGGTGCATGGCATCGTCCGCACGCTGGCTGCCCATGGTGTCGTCGTCCAGGAACACGGCGGCGGGCGCTATCAGCTCGGTCCGGCCGTATTGCGCCTTGGCAACGTCTATCTCGACACGCTCGACCTGCGCGCGAGGGCCCTGACTTGGTCGCACGAACTAGCCAGAACCACCGGGCTCGCCGTGCGGGTCGGGGTGCTCTTCGGTGATGACGTGGTCATCATCCACCACGAGCCTCGCCCGGACGGCAGCCGTCAAATGCCCGAGGTGGGAATCGAAATTCCTTCCCATGCAAGTGCTTTAGGCAAAGCAGTGCTGGCTTTCCTGCCCCCTGTCGACTACGACAACCCGCTGCGCAGCATGACAGGCGAAACAATCACCTCGCCCGAAGGCTTCCGCGAACACCTGCGCACGGTGGCCGCATCAGGTCTCGCCTACGAATGCGACGAGGCGGTGCTCGGCGAATCTTGCGTAGCCGGAGCGATTTTCGACCGTTCCGGCGACGCCGTCGGCGCGGTAGGCGTCGTCATCCCCACTCCCGACTGGCCCGCCGATGACGCGACCGTTGAGGCCGTCCGGACCACTGCCCGCACCATCTCCCGCGAACTGGGCTCCGCGCGTTGGCCGGCCGGACGGGCCAAATGACCGCTCCCCACCGGCACTTCCATATCCGCGACGATCACCGGCGGCGGCAAATTGCGGGAAGCAGCCTCGCGCGTCGAAATGTGCCGGGAATTCCGTGATCAGCCGTGTTGCTGACTGCTCAATTGCTGGGCGATGACGCCATGTAGGCGTTGCAGACCGCCGACGGTCATGCCGCTTTGTAGTTGGCCCTCGATGGTGCGCACGAGCGCGGAATCGCTGAGCAGCTTTTCGCTGGATTGGATCAAAACCGTTCCGGCGCCGGTGAAATCGAACTGACGTTCCTCGCCGGAGTTCACGCCGAATCGAGCGGCGCCCGCCGAGAGGAAATCGGTGACCCAGCGCTGGTCATAGTGATGACTCGGGGCTGGGCAATCCGCCCAGCCGACAAGGGATTCCGGGTCTACGCGCAGTGGTGGTTCGGCGAAGATCACCGGGCCGTTGGAGGAGGCGAGGAACTTGCCGGTGCCAATGAGGGTCAGAAACCCGGGGACGATGGACTGGTTCAACGACAGGCCCGGTTCGAACGCGAGCAGGTTCGCGGCGCGGATGGTGAGGTTGCCGTTGTCTTCGAGGTCGTAGGAATTGATGTCGTAACCGCGGTCGCCGATGATCAGCTTTCCGCTCCCCTCGGCGACCACATAGTCGCTGGTGAAAAGCGGCGCCGAAAACTGTTGCGACACCATGTGCAGTAGCCCGCCCTGCAGGCCATGGGTCAGCATCTGGAAGCGCATATCGCCGTAATAGGCGATCATCGCCCCCTTACGCATGAACCATGGCTTGTTCAGGTCGATGCAGTACGCGTAGCTATTGCCCGGAATATTGTCGCTATCACCGAGTTTCGCGGGATTGAGGATATCGGTCATCGACTACAACTTCTCCTCGGATGCTTGCGCGTACACGACACCCTGTCCGGTGCACTGCAATTGCATGGCTTCGCCGGAACCGCGGCCCACCGCGTCGCGCCAGCTGACCGCCGTCTTCAGCTCGGTTTGCACATTTCCGTACGCGGCGACGAACGCCTGCGGATCGACCACGATCGGATTCGGTCCGCCCACTTGAAGTTCCAGAAATCCGCCGTGCCCGAGCAAGACCGCCGCACCATGGCCCGACAACTGTGTGGTGAACAAGCCCTGCCCGGTCAGCGCGCCGGACGCGGCACCGCGCAGCGCACCCATCAGGCCGCCGCTGCTGCCGCCACCCGAACTCATCACGGACACAACCGAACTCTGCAATCCGGCGGTATTGGCCAGCAGCCGAGATCCTTCCACCCGCAATGTCGCCCCGGGCTGCATCTGGACCACATGCACTTCCAGTCCGGCGAATCCGTAATGCACCTCCCCGGTGCCCTGCGCCAGCATGGTTCGCTCATGCTCATCGGCCATCACGCGGCCGGCCATTCGCATCAACCCACCGCCGCCACCCATGCCCTGACCGCCCGGAATCTGGTGCGGCGCAAACGAAACATCGCCGGTATAGAACAGCATCGCGCCGTTTCGCGCCACCACGCCGCCCGACCCGCCGACATCGACCTTCACGACCTTGTCGTTGACCTTTTCGAACAACTCCCGCCCCTTACCGTTCGGCCGGCTGGATCAATACGACGCCCTGGCCATCCCACCGCAGCGAAAACGCCTCGCCCGCGTCCTGTCCGACGAAGCTGCGCCACGAAACATCGGTGACGAACGAATGATTGATATTGCCGTGCGCGGCGACGAAAGCATCCGGATCGACGACCAGCGGATACTGCGGCGACACTTCGAGATGAATCAGTGGCCCGCCCGCCGACAGCAGCGCGACCTGACCTTGACCGGTGACGGTGGTGGTGAAAAGTCCGGCGCCGGTGGCAGCACCGCTCCCGACTCCCGCGAAACGCACGTCGGTGCGCAGATTTCCGGCGAAGGCAAGCAGTTGTTGCGATTCGACCTGCAGCGTTTCGTCGGCGAGATCGACAACCGTGACGTGCTGGCCGTTGACCGCGAAGAAGACGCGGCCGTGCCCATTGCATTCCATCAGCGACAGTTTCTCGCCGGTGGCACGGCGCTTGAGCCCGGCGAGCACACCGTCACCACCGCCGAATCCGGCCGTTTTGAACTGCACATTTCCTTCGTAGGCGATCATCGACCCGGAAATCGCCCGAATACTCGTGCCGACCAGGTGGGCTTCGATCACCTTTTTCGAGTGCTCGAACAGTTGCGCCATATGAGGGTTTGCCTGCCGTCGGGATCGGGAACATGGGTTTGGTTGCCACATTCCACCTGCGTGCGGTCACCTTAACCGATGTGCTCGCGCCTGCCGAGGCGCCTGCGGGCACAGGCCGGTGCGTTTCTCGTAGAGTGGCAACCGTACGCACCGACAAGCGAAGGGTCGACCTTGTCCGCAACACTCGCCAAGGGCCAGAATGGCCCACTGGCCACCAACGATGTGGTGATCTCCATCCAGCTCACAGCACCAGCGGATCTGTCCGCGTTGCTGGTCACCGAGCGGGGCAAGGTTCGCTCCGACGCGGATTTCGTCTTCTTCAACCAGCCGAGTGGCCCCGGAGTGAACCTATTGCCCGGGCAGCCCGCGTCGCTGGCGGTTTCGCTGAACGGGGTGCCCGCCGATATCGAGCAGATCCGCGCGGTGATCACCCTCGACGATGCGAACAGCAGCTTCGGCCGGTTTCCCGCGCCAACCGCGATCGTGTCGGATTCGGCCGGTAATCGGTTGTACGAGTACCAGATCGATGGTTTGCAGAGCGAGTCGATCGTGATCGCGCTGGAGCTGTACCGGAGACAGGGCGCATGGAAGGTGCGCGCGGTCGGGCAGGGGTACGCGGGCGGATTCGAGGCATTGGTGACCGATCACGGCGTGACCGTCGACGAGGCGCCCGCCACTGGCACCGCCGCGGCACCACAGCCGCCCGCCTACCCGGCTCAGCCGCCGAACTACCCGCCGCCGACCACGCCCGCCTACCCGACCCAGCAGGCTCCGCAGGCCGCGCCGCCGGGATCGGGCTACCCGCCGCCGCCGGGACCCGGCTATCCGCCGCCTGCCGCCGGCTATCCGCCGCCGCCCGCGGTTGGGCAGGGATATCCGCCGCCCACCCAGCAGGCCGCGCCGCAGCAGGCGCCCGCCGAGATCAGCCTGAGCAAGGATCGCCCGGTCAGCCTGCAAAAGGGGCAACGGGTCACGCTGCGCAAGGAAGGTGGGGCCGCACTGACCTTCGTCAAGATGGGCCTCGGGTGGGACCCAGTGCGAAGCCGTGGCATGTTCGGTAACCGGACCGTCGATGTCGACCTCGACGCGTCGGTCGCGATGTTCGCCGAGATGAACATTGTCGATGTCGCGTATTACGGGCAGCTGACCTCGAAAGATGGCTCGATCCGGCATCAGGGCGACAACCTCACCGGCGAGGGCGAAGGCGATGACGAGGTGATCCTGGTCGATCTGACCCGGATTCCGGCGCACGTCACCAGCCTGCTGTTCATGGTGACCTCCTACAAGGGCCATACCTTCGAGCAGATTCAGAATGCGTTCTGCCGCCTGGTCGACGGCACCAATAGCGCGGAGCTGGCCAGGTACACCATGGCCGGCGGCATGCGGTTCACCGCGATGGCGATGGCGATGGTCTACCGCGTCGGCAGCGACTGGAAGATGGAGGCGCTCGGCGAGGGCTTCCAAGCCAAACATCCCGGTGAGGCGGTTCCGCAGCTCGGCCGGTTCCTCGGGGCCAAGTAAGCGATCGGGCGGGGACAGCGGGTAGACAACGTGATTCAACTGAAGGCCGGTCAGAATATCCCGCTGACCGGCGATGTAGTGCGGTTCATCGCGAAAGCTGGTGCAGCCCTCGATGTTTCGGCGCTGGTGGTGGCGGCGAACCTGCGGGCTTCCGGCGCCGAGGACTTCGTGTTCTACAACCAGCCCGTCGCGCCGGGGGTGACGCTGGCTCAGGACGGAGTGACCGTGCGTCTCGCCGACGTGCGAGCCGACGCGAATGCGGTGCTACTGGTCGTCAGCGTGGATCCGACTGTGCTCGCCCAGTCGGGCGGTCTCGGCGCGGTGAGTGCGAGCCTATTCGAAAAAGACGTGGCCACAGCAGAATTCGCGATCACCCCCGCTGCCGGGGAAACCGCGCTGATCTGTATGGAGGTGTATCGACGCGGCGCCGGGTGGAAGCTGCGTGCGGTCGGCCAGGGATACGCGGGCGGACTCACGGTGCTGTTGAACGCGCACGGCGTCGAGGTCGACGAGGCGCCGGATAACGCCGGTTCGGCAGCGGGTGTCGCACCGGGCGGTGGCTATAGCGCTGGAACCTACAGCGCGCCAGGGCATTCCAGCGGCCAAGGTCTCACGACCGGTCGGCCCGCCGACGCCGCCGATCCGCAACCACTCGAGGTCGCACACGGGCTCAACCGGTTGTGGATGATCTTCGAGGACGCCGCACGCTCCGCCGCCGCGCTCATCTCGGCCCGTGACTACGCCGCGCAGCGGCTGGACAACGAATTGTCCACGGCGGTATCGGATCCCGCCACCCGGAACACCCCGGACGCCGACGCGGCGCGTCAGGCCGCGCAACGCCGCAGCGACGAGCTCATCGTCACCGCCGAGGAAAGCCATCGGCGTGACAGCGGGCAGCTGATCAGTGAACTCGCCGAGGCGGATCGGCTGCTGCCGCCGTCGTTGGCATCCTGGGACTCACCGGCATGGGACGGGCCGCCGATACCGAGCGATGGCATTCGGCTGGGTGAGCTGTACGCTGCCGAGCGCGGCGAGCTGCGGGTGCCCTACTGCGTGCCGATACCACTGCATCGACCGCTGTGGATCGACACCGAATCCTCCAGTGCGGCAGCACCTGTCGTCGGTGCGCTGCTCGCCCGGCTACTCGCGGCCGACCCCGATCGGCGGGTGCTCGTCGATATGATCGACCTGACCGGAGCCTTCCGCGGACTCGTCGACCCGCTGGCCCCGGTGCTCAACGGTCCGCCGATCACCGATCACTCCGATATTTCGGCACGTCTGCAAGCCCTGGTCGATGCCGCCGAACTGGCCGAGATGGCCTACAACAGTGGAGTTTTCACGCCACCGGCCGAGCATCGCGTACTACTCGCCGCGGACTTTCCGCATGGATATCAGGCAGCCGACGCGGCCCGGATCGGATCACTGATGATCCGTGGCGACCTGATCGGGCTGTCCACCATGATCGTCGGCACCGACGAATCCGATTCCACCGACCCGGCGGTTGCGACACTGTCGCAATCCTGCAGGCACCTGCCGACTATTGAGAGCACCCCGCTGTTCGATCCGTGGACCGGCAGCCCGTGGCAGCTGGATCTTGATCTGCTACCGCAGGAACCGCAGCGGCAGGCACGATACCTGCGTACCAACCACTGATCCGGTTCAGTTGCGGGCCAGCGCAACCCGTGGCCGCAGCAGTTCGGGCAGCCAGGCCAGCAGCGGGTCGGGTGCTCGATCGACGATGCCGCCGACCGGGTCATCGACGAAGTCGCGGCGTACCAGGTCTTCCTCGGGCCGGTAGATCTGGCGAACGATCAAGGCGCACAGCGCGATCACGGCGAGATCGCGCAGGATGACCGTTCCGGTGAACCACTGTTCGGGCAGGCCCTTGTTGTCGAGGCCGAGATAGTAGAACATTCGCGGCACCCAGACCAGCGCGTCGATCGTCATCCAGGCCAAGAGGATTCGCCGGTGCGGCAGCGCCAGCGCGGCGAGCGGAACCAGCCACAGCGAATACTGCGGGCTCCACACCTTGTTCGTCAGCAGGAACGCCGCGACAACGAGGAAGCACAGCTGGGCGAGCCGGGGGCGGCGTGGAGCGGTGAGCGCGATGTAGCCGATCAGCAAGCACGCGCCGACGAACACGAGCAGCGATACCAGGTTGAGGATGGTCGGCTGCTGGGTGTGGTCGATATCGCCGTCGAAGCCGGGCCAGCCGGTGAACGAGGTGATCACGTTGTAGATCGAATCCGGGTCGGCATGCCGGGCGGTGTTGAGCCGGAAGAACTCTCGCCAGCCGCTCGGGTACAGCAGTGCGATCGGCAGGTTCACCGCCAGCCAGGTACCCAGCGCCGCGGCGACCGCGACGGCGGCGGCCCCGAGCGGGCGTGCCTCGAGCAACCCCAGGCGTTCGCGTACCCAGGTGCGCAGTTTCGGCCAGCTATTGATCTCGCGGGCTTGGACGCTGATGTGCGCGCTCAGGACCCGGTGCATCGGGTCGGTGCGCAGGCACAGCACCACAATCGGTCCGAGCAGCAACAATGGATACAGCTTCGCGGCACCGCCGAGACCCAGCAGTACCCCGGCGAGCATCGGTCGCCTGCGGGCCCACGCGAGCAGGCCGGTGGCCGCGAAAGCCGTTGCCAGCGCATCGAAATTGGTGAAAGCGTGCACGATCACCAGCGGGGAACACGCGATGATCGCCGCATCCCAGATCCGGCGCCCGGCCAGTTTCGCCGACGCCCACACCGTGATCAGCCACGCCATCGCCAAACCCACGGCGATGACATTGAAGTAGATCACCACCTGAAGCGCGCCCGGCAGCGGCAAGGTGTCCCAGGTTTTCGCGATCTCCATCGAGACGTACTGGTACAGGCCCGAAAGCACCGGATACTCCATGTACCTGGTCTCGGTGCCCTTGCCATCGGGTGACTGTTCTGTCCACGACTTCTTATAGGGGAACGCGCCCTCGTTCAATCGCTCGGCGCCGTACAGCGGCACGGTGTCCGAGTAGCACATCGCCACGTATTGGCGGCCGTTGTTCCAGTCCAGGGTGAGTGAGCCGTCGGCCGCGGTGGTCTGCTGGATGCACGGTGCCTTGCTGGTCCAGCCGAGGGCGAGGAATACCAGCGCGATGGCGAGTAGCACCCGCATCGGCGTCCAGAACCGCACCCGGCCGATCAGCGCGTGATCACCGACCGGTCCACCGATCGTGGTGCACAGCTGTGCGGTCAGAGAATCATTGCGGCTGGGCTTGTCCCGGCCGTCGGCCGATCGCAGATCCGGTGCGAGCGGGGCAGGGGCGGTGTAGTTGGTCCCACCGGCCTGCCCCCCGCCGGACTGCGGCGCATTCCCAATCGTCGCCTCGTCCACCAGTTGCTGATCGGTCACGAATAGTGACGTTACCGGGAGCGTGTGGGCTGGGCTCCGTTCGCTCCCTCACCTTGGTCAGTCGAGTTTCCGCCATTGGCGCGCGGCGATCCGGTGGCAGAGGGCGAGGAACCCTCGGTCGCCATCGGCTGCCCTGGCAGCGGCCCCGCGCCCGACTCCGGTTGTTGTTGTTGTTGCTGCTGCTGTCGCTGCTGCTGTGGCTGCGGCTGGATCCCGGGCACCGGGATCGTGATACCGGGCAGGATCTCCACTTGGCTCGGCACCACCTGCACCGGCGGCAGCAGTGGCGACTCGCTGGTCGAGGGTGCGGTGTAGGGCGCACTCCACTCCGGCACACCCGCCTGCCCCTTGATCGGGGCCGGTTTCGGGAAGGTCTCGTTGGTGGTGCCCTGCAGGGCACCGTCCATGGTGGCCTTCCAGATATCAGATGGCAGACCGGAGCCGTAGATCATGCCGCCGCTGTAGTTCCGCAGCGGCGAGTTGTCGATGGAGCCGACCCACACCGCGGTCGAGAGCGACGGGGTGTAGCCGACCATCCAGGCGTCCTTGTTCTCGCCGGTGTCGCCGAGCTGGGCAGTACCGGTCTTGGCCGCCGACTCACGGCCACCGGCCAGGTTGTGGTTGCGCGACCAGGCCGCGATCGGCTTCATCGCCGCGGTCGCGTTGTCGGCGACCGCCTCCGAGACACGCCGCTCGCCGGCCACCTGGCCGCGGTCGAGCAGCACCTGACCGTCCGCGGTCACGACCTTCTCCACGAAGTGGGGTGCGTGATACATACCCGACGCCGCGAGCGTCGCGTAGGCCGAGGCCATATCGAGCGCCCTGGCCTGGTACTGGCCGAGCACGATGCCGTTGTTCGGACCGGAGCCGTCCGGTTCTGTCAGCGACTTACCGACACCTGGAATTTCCTCCGGGATGCCGAGCTTGTGCGCCATGTCGGCGATCTTCTGCGGTCCGTTCTGCATATCCATCTGCATGCGGTAGAAGCTGGTGTTCAGTGACCGCTTCAGTGCCTCGGCGATGGTGCACGTGCCGCAGGACTCGCCCTCGACGTTGGTGATCTTGATGCCGTTGACGGTGATCGGCGAGCTGTCATACATCTGCGACAGCGGGATGCCGAGCTCGAGATTCTCTGCGAGACCGAACACCTTGAACGACGAACCCGGCTGCAGACCGGCATTCGCGAAGTCGTAGCCCTGCCCGTCGTTACCGCCGAAGTAGGCCCGGACCGCGCCGCTGCGTGGATCCACCGAGACCACCGAGGTGCGCAGTTGGTCGGGCTCACCGTCCATCGTCTTGTTGGCGGCCTCGACGGCTGCCTGCTGCGCCTGCGGGTCGATGGTTGTGGTGATCTGCAGTCCGGCGGTGTTCAACTGTTGCTCGCTGATGCCGGCGGCCGCCATCTCCTCGAGTACCTGATTCTTGATCAAGCCCTCCGGGCCGGTGTCGAGGCTCTTGTCGTTGGTCGACGCTACCGGAACCACCTGCGGGAACTGCTGGCTCTGGCGTTCTTCCGGTTTCAGATTGCCACCGGCGACCATGCCGTCGAGCACATAACTCCAGCGGGTCTTCGCGCCGTTCGGGTTCTTTTCCGGATCGAGGCCCGAGGGCTGCTGGATCGTCGCGGCCAGCACCGCGCCCTCAGCGATCGTCAGTTCCTGCACCGGCTTACCGAAATACGCCTTCGCGGCGGCGTCGATGCCGTAGGCGCCACGGCCGAAGTAGATGGTGTTCAGGTAGGCGGCGAGGATCTCATCCTTGCTCCACTGCCGCGCCATCTTCGCCGAGATGACCAACTCGTGCATCTTGCGCGTGAGTGAGTGTTCGTCACCGACCAGCGCGTTTTTCACATACTGCTGGGTGATCGTGGAGCCACCGCCCGCGCTTTCCTTACCGAGGACGTTGTCCCTCGCGGCACGCGCGAAACCCGAGATAGAGAAGCCGGGGTTGGTGTAGAAATCCCGGTCCTCCGCCGCGATCACCGCGTTGCGCACATGCGGCGGAATTTGATCGATGGTCACGTCGGTGCGGTTGCCTTCGGGCGGCACGACCTTGGTGAGCACCGAGGTGCCGTCGGCGGCGTAGATCGTCGCGACCTGTTTGGTCTCCAGATCGCCCGGCTTCGGCACCGAGACGGTCGAGTAGGCCACCAGGAAGACCGCACTCGGCACCACGATGGCCAGTGCCAGCAGGACATAGATGGTCCGGCGCACGATCCGCCACGGCGACTTCTTCTTCGCGCCCGGCCGCTTGCCAGGGCCATCGGACCCGCCGTCTCCACCACCACTGCCACCACCGCGGCGCGGTGGCGGACCGCTCGGCGGTCCGCCCGCGGATCGCGTCGCCCGGCGCTCACCGGTGGTGCCCGCGCCCTGACGGGACCGATCGGTGGCCGGACGGGGACCGGTCACGGGGCGCGAACCGGTCGCCGATGATCGACGGTTGCGTTCGGCGACCGCCTCGGTCAGCGAGCCGGGTCGTCTATCGGCTTCGCCTTCGCGCCGGATGCGCTGGGTCGGCTGGACGGGATTGGGTGCGCCACCGGGCTGGGGACGGCCCTGCGGCGGTCGCTGCTGGGGTGGTCCGGGACGACGCGGCGGCTGCGGGCCACGCGGGTCACCGGCACGCGGTCCACCCTGCGGCTGCGGTCGCGGTCCGCCCTGCGGCGGGCCGGGCCGGGGTCCGGGCGGGGGACCGGACGGACGTTGATTCGGATACGGAGGTTGTGAACTGCGCTGAGTGCGGCCGCCGTGCGGTTCGTCGCCGTAGGGGGAAGTCTCGTAGGGCGAATTCACTGACAAGATCTCCATAACTCGTAATGGTCTGCGTGGCTCGGTGCGGTCGTATGCACCGCGGCGGACCCGCGCGGGCACCGCATGTCACCCGACGGGCGGATGACCAGGATTATTATTCGGCTGCGGTACGTCGGTTGGCTCGGGAACCTGTGCGACGGCGCGGGGGCGCCGGAGCGGTTCCGAGCACATACGACTGCACCAGATGATTCCAGCTGCAGCTGCGGCATACCTCGACGACATGAACCGAGAACTCCTCCCGAGTCTCGGCGAGGCGTATCAATTCCTCCGGTGTGCGAGCCGAACCAGCCATCTGTCCAAGGCCGTCGCCGTAGACCCAGGATACGAGCGTGAGCTGTTCTTTCCGGCAGATAGGGCATGTGACCTCGCTCCCCCGACCGTGGAACTTCGCCGCGCGCAGTAGGTAGGGGTTGGCATCACATACCTCGGCGACATCGACACGGCCCGCATAGACGTCAGCCAGCAGCGACCGGCGCCGTAGCGCATAGTCGACCACTTGCCGCTGAATTCGCACGAGAACCAGAGTAGCGGTGATGCAAATGCGCCGCGCCGGGCCGGGACGGATTGACCGGCTGGTAACACTGGCTGAACAGCGACGTCGGCCTCGGAGGCTATTATTCGGCGGGTGTCCACAGCAGCATCAGGGCGCACGCGTGCGCGTGACCTCGACCGCGCTAATACCTGCAGCGTGCTGGATGCCGCCTATGCCGAGGGACAACTCGGCGCGGACGAGTATCACGATAGAACGGCGCAGGCCACAGCGGCGAAGACCCTCGGCGAGCTGGAGCGCGTTGTCGGCGATCTGCAAGTGCCAACGGCGGTACGCGATTTGGTGCCAGCGCCGCCTGCGCCGCCGCGTAACCCATTGCGCCGCGCCAAGACTGCCGATGGTTACTCCCATCACACTCGGGCGCGTGAGCGCGATCGGGTCACAACGATCGTGCTGCTGGATATCGCCCGTCGTGACGGCCAACTGACCGAAGACGAACACCAGGCCCTCACCGAACTCGCCGCGGAAGCCAAGACGCTTGGTGAGCTGGCCGAGTTGGTCGATGATCTGCAGCGGCCGCCGGATGCGTCGTCCCTGCCGCAACCGCCGCACTCGAATCGCCATCGTTGGTTTCGGATCGGCGTTGCCGCCGCCGCGGCGTGCGCTGCTGTTATCGCGTTCGGCGCGACCAGCCGAACCACGCAGCCCGAACCGCCGCCAACGCCGGCCGCCGCGCCCGCGCCGGTCGCACCGCCGGTGCCCGACCTCGAGCCCGTGCGACCGGTGGTCGTGGCGACACCGAATCTGCTTACCCGCGACGGACTTACGCTGTTCCTACAGCGCTACCAAGAGAAGTTCGGCGATCTGCAAGCCGACGAGCTGACGATTTTCGATGAGGACGCCAACATCACCCGAATGGTGCCCGGCCAGCCGAATCGCCAGGTCGACTACGAGTATCGAGGTGGATTCAAACAGCGCGGCACGATTACCACCCGCCGGGCCGATCGACCCGTCGTCGATCTGGCCACCCTGAATATCGCCGCCATTTCCGACGCGCGGGCCGGTGCGGTCGCGCTACTTCGAGTACCGGATGGGGCGGTCACGCATATGCGCCTCGAGGTGGACGATACCGGCACATACAGCCATTACGGCGTTGCCAGGAACGACTGGTTCGTCGAGATTTTCGCGAGCAACAAGTTCAACGAGGGGGGCCACGTAATGCTGACACCGTCGGGCGAGGTACTGCATGCCTGGCCGTTCGAAGGGTAACCGAGCAATGGCAGCAACCCGCTACAGCGGAATACGAGCCCGCGACACCGACCGTGCGGATGTTTGCGGACTACTCGACGCGGCGCTGGCGGATGGTCAGCTCACCGGTGACGAACACGCCTCCCGAACCGCGGCGGCTATGCGCGCCAAGACCTTCGGCGAGCTGGACGCGGTCTTCGGTGATCTACAGATTCCGGACGATCTGGTGGATGCCCCCGTAGTGCGTGTCGATCGTCGTCAACCGCGACGCTGGCTGGCGCCGTTGGCTGTCGTTGTCGCGGCGGCGGTGACCGGGGCCGCGGTCGGCGGGATAACCCGGGGAATCACGAATGCCGCGGCGCCGTCGGCCTCGAAGGCATCGTCGGGCCACGCCAAATCTTCCGAAAACGTCCCGGTGCTCACCACCGGCGCGGGTATGGCGTACTTCATCGCCGAATATCGTGCCCAATTCGGCGATACCACGGTCGATGCGGTCACCCTGTATCCCGATTCTGTGACGTTCTCTCGTGCGGTGACGGGCGACCCGACCGCGACCGCCCGCTATCACTACGACGGAGATTTCGACGATCCGACCATCAGCACGGGGCGGGAACAGACAGTGCGTTCCTTCGATCTCACCGCCTTGAATCTCCCCGCGCTCGCCGGGTTGCTGGCCGGTGCGCCGCAGTCGACGAAGGTATCCGACGGTGCGATAAGCCTGGTCGAAATCGAGTTCGAATCCGACTCCGCCGCCGACGCGGGCCCGACCGTCGAAATTTCTACCAAAAACCAAGCGGGCGCCTCAGGAATCCTCGTCACGACCTCCACCGGGGAACCCTTGCGGGTCTCTGTGCCTAGCTGAAACTCTCGCACCTGCGCAAATGCTGTGTCTATCGCGGTAGTCTGTCTATGGTTATATCGCTCCGATATAGTGAGAAGTCGCATCCAGCGGTTAGGTCTGTAAAACATGTCAGGAGGTGAAGCCCGATGCTCGAATTGGCAATCCTCGGGCTGCTCCTGGAATCGCCCATGCACGGGTACGAGCTACGCAAACGGCTGACGGGTTTGCTCGGGCCGTTTCGGGCCTTCTCCTACGGGTCGCTCTACCCGACGCTGCGCCGAATGCAGACCGACGGGTTGATCGCGGAGGAAAACGCCGCGGGCGTCACAATGCGCCGCGCGCGGCGGGTCTACCAACTGACACCGGAAGGGCGGGAGCGGTTCACCGAACTCCTCGCCGACACCGGACCGCAGAACTACACCGATGACGGCTTTGGCGTCCACCTGGCATTTTTCAGCCGCACCCCCGCGGAAGCGCGGATGCGGATTCTGGAAGGCAGGCGCAGGCAAGTCGAGGAGCGCCGAGAGGGACTACGGGAGGCGATCAAGAAGGCCAGCGGGTCGCTGGATCGCTACACCCGGCAGCTGCACCAACTCGGTCTGGAATCAAGCGAGCGCGAAGTGCGCTGGCTCAACGAATTGATTGCCGCGGAGCAATCGACGAATGCGGCACCACAGAAAGAGGGAAACATCGGCCATGACTGAAACGAACCAGGCTGACACAGTTCGCGTGGCCATCGTGGGCGTGGGCAACTGCGCTTCTTCCTTGGTCCAGGGCGTGCAGTACTACAAGGACGCCGACGAATCCGCGACCGTGCCCGGCCTCATGCACGTCCGATTCGGCAAGTACCACGTCCGCGATGTCAAATTCGTCGCCGCGTTCGACGTCGACGCGAAGAAGGTCGGCTTCGATCTGTCCGAGGCGATCTTCGCCAGCGAGAACAACACCATCAAGATCTCCGACGTACCGCCGAGCGATGTTGTCGTGCAGCGCGGTCCGACTCTCGACGGCATCGGCAAGTACTACGCCGAGACCATCGAACTGTCCGAGGCCGAGCCGGTCGACGTGGTCAAGGCGCTGAAGGACAACAAGGTCGACGTCCTGGTGTCCTACCTGCCGGTTGGCTCCGAGCAGGCCGACAAGTTCTACGCCCAGTGCGCCATCGACGCGGGCGTCGCGTTCGTCAACGCGCTGCCGGTGTTCATCGCCTCCGACCCGGAATGGGCCGCCAAGTTCACCGAAGCCGGCGTCCCGATCGTCGGCGACGACATCAAGAGTCAGGTCGGCGCGACCATCACCCACCGTGTGATGGCGAAGCTGTTCGAGGACCGCGGCGTGCAGCTCGACCGCACCATGCAGCTGAATGTCGGCGGCAATATGGACTTCAAGAACATGCTGGAGCGCGAGCGCCTCGAGTCGAAGAAGATCTCCAAGACTCAGGCCGTCACCAGCAACCTGAAGAAGGAACTCGGCGCGGGCGACGTGCACATCGGCCCGTCCGATCACGTCGGCTGGCTCGACGACCGCAAATGGGCCTACGTCCGGCTCGAAGGCCGCGCCTTCGGTGATGTGCCGCTGAACCTGGAATACAAGCTCGAGGTGTGGGACTCGCCCAACTCCGCGGGCATCATCATCGACGCCGTGCGCGCGGCCAAGATCGCCCTCGATCGTGGCGTCGGTGGACCGGTGCTTCCGGCTTCGGCCTACCTGATGAAGTCGCCGCCTAAGCAGCTGGCGGATGATGTTGCTCGTAATCAGTTGGAGGCGTTCATTATCGGGGGGGAGTAGTTGGTTGGTGGTGCGGTGGCCTCGCAGGGCTTGATTTTTGGCCGCTGGCGCGGCGTGTTCGCGGCCCCTATGGCTCGCGTCCGAGGGGCAAATGCTCGCGACTTCGTCGCAAAAGTCGCATTTGCCCCTCGGACGCGAGCCGGCCGCGAACTTTAGTGCTCGATCTCGCTTCGCTCGGAAGCTGTTGTCGTGGCGAGTGGGTGCGTATGGGGGGGCTCGTGCGGCACCGGCTAATTCTGTGCTCAGTTGGGTGCCTGTGCTTTGGTTAGCTGCGAGGGCTCGATCTTGCTGCGAAACTGTGTCGTGTGTTGTGGCATCTGCTGTATGAATCCTCGGCGCGCGCCGAGGAGGTGTTGATGAAGCTGTCAGGGCACACATCGGTGCGCAGCCTCGCCAGATATGTGCGTGTGTCCGACGAAGGGCTGCGACGCTCCCAGCTCTACCACTGCCTGCGAGCCGGCCAGTCCTACGACCCGCTCAAAGCATTCGGCCGACCCCTCGCTCAGCCGCCCGAACCCGCTGCGGCTTGACTCTTCAGCGAAATCGGACGGGTCTATCGGTAATCAGTCATCGATGACAGCGTCTTCCAGACTGAGGTCGTAGTCGTCGAGTTCGGGGTCGTAGGAGTCAGGTGCCGGTAGATCGCTGGCGATGGCGCCGGACTGTCGGGCGGCTGCGGCGTAGGCGATCCGGTCGTCCTCCGATCCGGCCAGCGCGTGCCACGGCGCGATCAGCCGGTCCAGGTGCGCGGTGAGCGTGGCGTCGGGGGCGCGTTCACCGAGGGCGATGACCGCCATGGCGTCTCGACCGATCGTTTGGGCTGCCGCAAATGCGTGCGGGTCCGCGGGGCGACCCTGGTCAGGGGAGCTCAGGCAGGTCTGGAAATAGAGGGTGGCCAGTTCGATGGTGTCTCGCCATTGCCGATACCGCCCCTGCTGCTGTGTATGGTCGCGTACGGCCGCCCAGGCGTGATTGCGTTGCTCGGTATCCACCGGTATGAGCATCGCGGCACGGGAAAACCACGTCTCGAACGGGATCGAGTTGATCTCGGTGTTCAGGTCGAGCACCTGTTCCCAGCCGGTGCCGAACTGATCGAGTAAGTGGGCGTCGGTGATCTCGAGCCGCGCAAGATAATCGACGTGAGCCTCCTCAGCACCAGGGGCGAACGCGTTCGGCAGCACCGACCCGCGCCCCGAGCACCACGAGAACACATCCTCGACGATGTACGCATCCCCTGGGACCTCTGCTGTCCTGGCGAGCGCGCCACCGAAGGTGAGTTGAGTGCCGGTGGCCACCGCCGGCCCCCAGGCGAGCCCGTTCACTCGGAGCAGCTCCGCCGCGCTGCGAGCCAGCTCGGTCAATCGCTGTGCCGGAGAACCAGCAGTCGGATCCAATGACATGGATGCATGCTAACCGAAGTCCAACAAGATGCTCGGCCAGCTCTTGCCACTGCCCGCAAACCCGCCAAACCTTCGATCTACCAGGGCCTTCGGACAATTCGCCGCCACACCGACGGAACGCTCCGCCGCTTGACAGTTAGCGGAATCGGAGGTCCGTCGGGGTCAGTCCAGCGAGACGTAGACCTCGACGGAGGTCGGGCCGGTGTAGCGCTCGATTTCGGCTGTGTGGGAGCGAGTGATGGTGCCCGCGCTCTCGGCCTTGCGGACCTGGGCCCATGCGGTGCGCAGCAGATCGTAGGGCTTATCGGAGACAACGAATTTCGCGTAGCGACCGTTCGGGACGCGGGTCACCACGTCGCCCGCGTCCATGTCGTCCATCGAGCCGACCTCGTAGCCGAGCACCGCGACGGCGTGATCGTTCTGGCCGATGTACGCGGCGACACGCGGCGCCGACTTCTCCCGCGCGAGGTAGCGGTCCCAGGTGAAATTCACCAGGTCCAGGTCGCGTGCGGCCACCTCGCGCCCGACTAGCGGCACGGTTAGCCCGGCGACGAGGCTCTCGTCCAATGTGACTATCTCGAAGTCCACAGCCTGTTCCTACTCGTCGACCTGATCGGTTGCCAGTGCCACGAAGACTTCGACGGTGCGCGCGTCCGGATAGTGCTCCGAATCCCCCGTGTAGGCGCGCACGAATCGTCCGGCGGCCTCCGCGTCCCACACGGCGCGCCAAATGCTGACGATGGTGTCACCGAGGTTGTCGCCGCTCGCGGTGAAACGGGCGAACCGGCCCGCGGGCACCCGCGCCAGCACATCACCCGGCAGCAGGTCGGCGAGGGCGCGGCAGCGGTAGCCGACGATATGGGTGAGATAAGAGTTGATTTCGGGTGCGTGGTCGACATACGCGGTCGTCGGCGGCCCGGGCAGCGAGCGAGCCAGATTGCGCTTCCACGCTTCTTCGACCCTGGTGCGGCGCGGTCCTTCGACCGCGAGCGCTGGGCTGCGAAGTACTGTTCCCGCCACCAGCGTCTCGGGACGGTCAACGACATTGAAATCCACCGGCGTAGCCCCTATGTCTTAGTTTGTCTTCAATTCGCGGCGCTCCCGGGCGTAGGCGTGGCCTGGCAGGCTGATGTCCACCGGCCTGTCGCTCTTGCCGCGTCGTCGTTGTTCGAGCACTTATCCTTCCGCATTGATCTCGCGGCCGGTGTTGCCACCCTCGCTTTTGGCTCTCTGTGTAGAAACGATGCTGCCATGTCATCGGTTCCTTGGGTGGTAGTGGTCGCACATCTGCCTCTATCCGGGCACCGGGATGCTCAATCCGGGAAATATCTCGATCTGAGTCGGCGGCGGCGGTGGTGCTGGTGGTGCCGGTGGCTCGGGCGCGGGCGGAGCGGGCGGTGGAGCCGGAGCCGGAGCCGGAGCAGTTGTGGCGGGCGCAGGCGGGATCACGATGACCGGTGCTTGTGGCGGTGGCGGGCTCTTCGGCGGGTTCAGGATGTCGTAGGGCCCACCGGAGGGTTTGCCGACCTCGGGTGCCGTCGGCGTCCCGGCGAACTGTTCGACCGGCGACCCCTCCAGCGCGCCGTCCATCGTCTGCTTCCAGATATCGGCGGGCAGCCCCGAACCGTAGATGTCGCCGCCGCGCGCGGTATGGATCGGCTGCGGCTGTTCGGTGCCGATCCATACCGCGGTCGACAGCGACGGGGTGAAGCCGATCGTCCAGGCATCCTTGTTCTGCTGCGTTTCGCCGAGTTGGGTGGTGCCGGTCTTGGCGGCCGACGGGCGGCCCTCGGACAGGTTGTGGCCGTTGGAGTACCCGGCGATGGGCGTCATCGCCTGGGTGGTCTTGTCGGCGATCGCGGCGGGGATACGATGCTGCCCCGGCGGCAGCTGTTTGCCGACCCGCTCCTCGGGCGCGCCGCGATCCAGCAGCACCCGCCCGTCGCCGGTCACCACTCGCTGCACGAAATACGGCTGGTGATAGACGCCGGAATTGGCGATCGTCGCGTAGGCCGACGCCATATCGATGGGCCGAACCTGATATTGCCCCAACACGATTCCGTTGTACGGCGGTGCGCCGTCCTCGGTGAGGGTGATGCCCGCGACGCCGGGGATGTGCTCCGGGATGCCGGCCTGATGGGCCGCGTCGGCGATCGCCTGCGGACCATCGAACATCGAGGTCGTCAGCCGGTAGAAGCTGGTGTTGAGTGAGCGCTTCAGTGCCTCGGCGATGCTGCAGTTGCCGCACGACTCACCGTCGACATTGGTAATGGTGGTTCCGCGATCGACCACCGGGGAACTGTCGAACGTGCGCGAGAGCGGAATGTTCTGCTGCAGTGCGGCGATCACCGCGAAGACCTTGAACGCCGACCCGGTCTGCAACGGCGCCTGCGCGAAGTCGAAACCGAGGCCGTCGTTGCCGCCGTAGTAGGCGCGCACCGCACCGGAACGCGGGTCGATCGAGACCACCGCGCTGCGCAGCTGCGGCGGCTGCGGATCGAGCCGGTCGTGGACCGCGCTGACGGCGGACTGCTGGGCACGCGCGTCGATGGTGCTGGTGATCTGTAGCGCGCCGCTATTGAGTTCCTGTTCACTGATCCCGGAATCGCGCAGTTCCCGAACCACCTGTGCCCGGATCAGCCCCTCGGGGCCGCGGGCGACGTTTTCGTCGGGCAGCGCGGTGAGCGGGATGATCGAAGGAAAGGCCGTCGCGTCGCGATCGCCCGGCGCCAGCACCCCCATCTCGACCATGCCGTTGAGCACGTACTTCCAACGATCCTTCAGCTCGGTGAGGTGGGTTTCCGGGGCCAGGATCGACGGGCTGCGGACCACCGCGGCGAGTACCGCGCCCTCGGCCAGGCTCAGGCTCGGCACCGGCTTGTCGAAATACGCCTTCGCGGCCGCCTCGATGCCGTAGGTGCCCCGGCCGTAGTAAATGGTGTTCAGGTAGGCGGCGAGAATGTCGTCCTTACTCCACTGCCGTGCCATCTTCGCGGCGATAACCAGCTCGCGCATTTTCCTGGTCGGGGTGCGCTCGGAGCCGAGGAACGCGTTTTTCACGTACTGCTGGGTGATGGTGGAACCGCCACCCGCGTCGTCGCGCCCGAGCAGGTTGTCGCGGGCCGCTCGTAGGAAACCGCTGGTCGAGTAGCCGGGGTTGGTGTAGAAATTGCGATCTTCGGCCGAGAGAACCGCGTTGCGTACCTGCTGCGGCACGTCACTGAGGGGTACCGGAATCCGATTGCCCTCGGGCGGAATGACCTTGGCGACAACGGTGGTGCCATCCGAGGCGAGGATGGTGGCGATCTGATTGGTCTGCATCGAGTCCGGATCGGGAATCTCGGCACTCCAGTAGGCGAGGACGAACAACACCGAGGGCACCACGACGAAGATGATGAACAGCGCGAGCACCAGGCGACGGAATCGCTGGCCGCGACTGCGTCGCGGCCGAGCGTTGGGGTCGGCTACCTGCGCTGCGCGGTTCTTGGCCCGCAACACTCGCGCGGCGCGGCGCGAATTCGTGAACCGGGTGGTGCGCTTGCTCGCCGAGGTGGTTACCCGCTCGTTCCATCCGGCGACAGAGGCATAGGGGGCGGAGGCTTTGCGCTGCCTATCGCGCCGAGGGCCACCGCGTTTTCGCCACCTGCCGAACGAGCTCACGATCATCTCCTCCCGGAGCGTCGGTCAAACTCACCTGCATTGCCAACGATCGGAAACCGGGTCTTTCGACGAACTCGACTCTAACGCGTCGAATCGGCCCGCGTTCGTATCACCGGGTTAAGGCGGAAAACCGTCGTGCGGGGAGCTCTCGGCCGGGTTCAGCTCTTGACGCCGCCCGCCGTAAGACCGGAGATGATGCGGCGCTGGAACAGCAGCACCATGATCACCAGCGGAATGGTCACTATCGTGCCCGCGGCCATAATGGCGGCGTATGGCTGCACTAGCGGATTGTTGCCGGAGAAGCGCGCGATCGCGACGGTCACCGGTTCGGTCTTGCCGCTGGAAAGCAAACGCGCCAATAGGTATTCGTTGACCGCGGCGATGAACGCGAGAATGGCGGTGGTGAATACCGCTGGCGCGGCCAGCGGCAGCATTACCAGCCGGAACGCCTGCAGCTTGGTCGCGCCGTCGATGCGCGCGGCCTCCTCGAGCTCCCATGGCAGTTCGGCGAAGAACGAGGCGAGGATATAGACGGTCATCGGCAGCACGAACGAAATGTTCGGGATGATCATCGCCTGGTATTGGCCGATCCAGCCGAGATTGGTGAACAGCTGGAACAGCGGCGTGACCAGCACGACCACCGGGAACATCGATGCGCTCAGTATCAGCCCCGACACCAGGTACTTGCCCTTGAAGGTGAGTCGGGCCAGCGCGTAGGCGGCGAGCACGCCGACCACGAGTGCGACCACAGTGGTGGCCGTGCCGATGATGACACTGTTGATCAGCGCCTTACCGAAGTCGTTGCCGCGGCTGGTGTCGAAGGCGTTGCGGAAGTTCTCCAGCGTGACGTGCGTCGGCCACGGGGTGTTGTCGAAGGTGTAGTCCGCGTCGCGGAACGCGGTGACCGCCATCCAATAGAACGGGGCCAACCCCCACACCAGCACGATGAACGCACCGAGGTAGAGCCGGACCGAGCCGAGTCGTTTTGTCCACGGAATGTTTTGCGCGGCAGACTTTTCGGTAGTCACGGTCGCCATCAGTGCGCCTCCCGCTGCTGTTCCTGGGTCCGGACCGCGTTGGCGCCCAAGACCTTTACCAACAGGAACGCGACCGCGAAGATCAACAGGAAGGTGATCGTCGACAGCGCGGCGGCGCTATTGGGGCCCTGGCGAACCTGGTCGACCACCAGAATCGAGATGGTGCGGGTCGCCGGATTGTTGTTGGTCATGATCGCGGGCAGGTCGTACATGCGCAACGCGTCCATGGTGCGGAACAGCACCGCGACCAGCAGTGCCGGCTTCAGCAGCGGCAGTGTGATGTTGGTGAATCGCTGCCACGCCGACGCGCCGTCGACCCGCGCGGCCTCGTACACATCCGATGGGATCACCTGTAGTCCGGCCAGCAGCAGCAACGCCATGAACGGCGTGGTCTTCCATACGTCGGCGGCGATCACCGCGAATCGCGCGGGCCACTCGTCGGAGGTCCACAGAATGCCCGTGCCGAGCACCCGGTTGACCACCCCGTCGTACTGGAACATGAACTCCCACAGCCGCGCGGTCACGGCGGTCGGAATCGCCCACGGAATCAGCACCGCGGCACGTAGCAGGGCCCGGCCACGGAACGTCTTGCCCATCACCATCGCCATGCCGAGGCCGAAGGTGACCTCGAGGGTCACCGTGACAACGGTGAGGAACAGCGTGACACCGATCGCGAGCCAGAATTGTGAACCGAGGTTGCCAGTCGGGCAGGAAACCATCTCGCCGGTTGGCATCTGGCATTGTTGCGCCAGCCAGTGCGTGTAGTTGGAGATGCCCGCACTGCCGCCCTCCACGAACATTCCGGTCGCCGGATCGAGCCCGGAGTCCTTCTGAAATGACATCCAGACTGCGCGGAATACCGGATAGCCGATGATCACCGCCAGGGTGATCAGTACCGGCGTGACGAAAAGCCATGCCCTACCGGAACGTCGTATTTCCCTTGCCACCGTCGAACCAAAGCCGTGCTTGTTCGGCGTGGCGGATTGCTCCGCCTGATCGCCATCGTTCGACACGAGTGTGGCCGTTCCCGAAGGATCCGACACCGTTTCTCTCTCCTACGGGCTCGTCGGGTCCGCTGCAACCAGAGCTACGATCCGGCCGTCTCGATGCCCTTTTGCATACCGGTGATCGCGTCGTCGACGGACTTGTTTCCGTTCAACGCAGCATAAGCGTTGTCCTGGATGGCCTTCGACACCGCCGGGTAGAACGGGGTCACCGGGCGGGGCACCGCGCTGGAGATCGAATCCTTGAGTGCGGGCAGGTACGGCATCTTCGCGATGAGCGCCGGGTCGTCATACATCGACGCGCGCACCGACGGCAGCGCGCCTGCGGCGACGATGTGCTGAGCATCTTCGCTGATCAGGAAGCGCAGGAAGTCGAGCGAGGTGGCCTTGTTCTTGGAGAACGCGCTAATTGCCGCGTTGTAGCCGCCGAGCGTCGAGGCGCCGACACCGTTCTCGCCGGGCAGTGGCGCGACCGCGAATTTGTCCTTCACCACGGAAGCTTCGGAGCCGGCGTCACCATAGGTCGAGGGCCAGCCGCGCAGGAACATCAGCTTGCCCTGGGTGAAGGCGGCGCCGCTCTCGGGTTCCTTGAAGGTGATCGCTTCCTTGGGGATATCGCCGTTCTTGTAGGCGCTCACCAGCTGCTCGAGCCCGGCGCGGGACTGTGGGCTGTTGACCGTCGGGGTTTTGCCGTCGGCGCCGACGAAGGTGCCGCCGAAGGCGTTGATCACCTCGGCGGTGTTCACCGTCAGACCCTCGTAGGGCGCGAGCTGACCCGCGTAGCAGCCGATGTTGTTCTGCTTGGCGGTCGCGCACTGGGCGAGCATCTCGGTCCAGGTCTTCGGCGCGTTGGGCACCAGGTCCTTGCGGTAGAACAGCAAACCGCCGTTGGTGTTGCGGGGCGCGGCGTAGAGCACGTTGTTGTAGGTGGCGCTGGCTACCGGCGGCGAGAGCAGGGTCGAGGTGTCGATGGAGAAGTTGTCCTTGAGCGGCTGGATCCAGCCCTTGGCGGCGAACTCGGCGGTCCATGGCACGTCCATAGCGAACACGTCGTAGTCCGACTGCTTGGAGCGCATGTGCTCGACCAGGTCGTCGTACTGCTGGGAGGCGTCGTTCGACTGCTCCTTGAATGTCACTTGCTCGTCGGGGTGCGAGGCGTTCCAGCGTTCGATCAGCTGCTTGACCGCGCCGGTCTCGGTGGTGTCTTTGCCCTCGACATAGGTGATCGGGCCACGACCGCTGAGGTTCTGGGAGGTCGGACTGCCACCGCTGTCGCTCGAGCACGAGGCAGTGAATGTTGCCGTCAGCAGCGCCACCGAAGCGGCGGCCAACGCCGCTCGCGGCATGAGCGACGAACGTCGGGACGACACCTTTTTCAAAGCCATTGCGGACACTCCATGGTCGAGACGTGAGCAGCAGCACACCAAAACTAATGCACAACGCAAGATACATGGTGTTCACGAGCGACGCCTGATTGTGCCGGTAATCCGATCGCTAGGCTGACGGGGATGACTTCGCCGAATGCGGTTCCCGACCGGATGCTGACGCGGATCGGCGGGCTACTGCGCCAGGCCGAATCCACCGATAACGAGCACGAGGCCGAGGCGTTCCTCGCCGCGGCTCAGCGGTTGGCGACTCGATCATCCATCGACCTGACGGTTGCTCGTGCGCACGTCGCCGGGCGTGAACGCAGGCCGGCGCCGGTGCAGCGGATGATTCCGATCGGCGCGCCGGGCAAGAAGGGATTGCGCACCTACGTGCAATTGTTCGTCGCGATCGCGGCGGCGAATGATGTGCGCTGCGATGTTGCGCGAACCTCCACTCAGGTCTACGCCTACGGTTTCGATTCCGATATCGATACGTGTGAGGCGTTGTACAGCAGCCTGCTCGTGCAGATGGTGCGTGCCTCGGATCAGTACATCAAATCCGGGCAGTATCGCTCGGCTACGGTGGCGAAGGTGGTCACCGAGAAACGGTGGGGCAGGCAGGTACAGCGTCGGGTGCAGGCGGCGGTCGCCCCGGTGACGGCACGGCTGAATTTTCAGATGGCCTTCGCGGCCCGCATCGGACGCAGGCTGGCCGAGGTGAAAGCGGAGGTCGAGGCCGAGGTGGTTCCCGAATCCGCGGCCGCGGGCACCGGGCTTGCGCTGCGCGACAAGGAAATAGAACTCACCGATTTCTACTCGAAGACCTCCGAGGCGCGCGGAACCTGGCGCGGCCCGCAGGCATCGGCCGGGCATTCGGCGGCGGCGCGGCGGGCGGGTGACCGGGCTGGGCGGGCCGCCAGGCTGGGTACCTCGCCGGAACTCGGCGCCGCGCGCGGGCAATTGACGGGCGGGGACGGCGTGTCGTGAGTCCGCGAGACACGCAGCGCGCCAAGGTCTATGACGCCGAACAGCTGGTGCGCGGCGTATTCGACCGGGCCGACGAGCACGGCAACCGTACGGTGGAACTCTACGGTTCGCACCTCACCCTCCCGATCGAGCGCCGCTTCGCCTCGGTCGGCTCGGTGCAGACCTATGCCGAGAAGGTGCTCGGGCTCAATTGGGTTCGCGAACAATGGGATCGAGCGTTAGCGCCGGTGCGTGTCCGCTCTCGGGCCGGGGCGAGTGCGGCACACTACGAGGCCGCTGACGCGGTCCTCGCGGTACCGCTGCACACCGGTGGGTCCGCGTGGGCGTTACGCGAACTCGTTGTGCTGCACGAACTTACCCATCATCTGGAATCGGACCCGGAATCGGTCGCGCCACACGGGCCGGAATTCTGCCTGCGCTATGTCGAACTGGTCGACGGCGTGATCGGCCCGGAAGCGGCGCTGCTATTGCGGACAACGATGGCCGGTTGCGGAGTGCGGTTGGGCTGATAATCGCGTCGGCGAGCGTGTTCGTCCGGCAACCGAGGCTGCGGCAAGGCGCTCACCGACCGCGATATCAGCCCGCCCGCCCCACCGACAGGCGCGTGCCCTGCTCGACGCCGCCATCGCGTGCCCGTGGATTGCGCGGCTGGGCCGCGAAAATCGCTTGTCAGAGCATGCTCGGGGAGTCGGCCAACTTGCGCACTCGGTCGAAACGCTGTTGCCACCACCGCACCCGGTCGGTGTCGCTTTGCCGGTATCGCTCTAGTAGTGCGAGGTCCGGATTGGGCGGAGTGCGAGGTACCGGGAGGTAGCCGTCGACGGGGCGAAGGGATTCGGTGACGACGTCACCTTCGAACAGCGAGATGGTGCCGAGCCCGCAGGCGAATTCGAGTTCCGGCAGGGCGCCCGCCAGCGCGAGCTGGGCCGCCAAGCCGACGCTGGTCTCCAATGCGGAGGACACCACATTCGGCAACCCGGCCTGTTCGGCGACCCGCAGTGCGCGCCGAACACCGCCCAGCGGAGTGCATTTGAGCACCGCGATATCGGCGGCACCGGCGACCGCGACTCGCAGCGGGTCCTCGGCGCGCCGAATGGACTCGTCGGCGGCAATGCGAACCTCGACCGCGCGGCGGACCTCGGCGAGTTCCTCGATGGTGCGACACGGTTGCTCGACGTACTGCAAACCGCCTGCCGCGCTGTCGATCTGATTGATGTGGGCGATCGCGGTCGGCACATCCCAGACGGCGTTGGCGTCGATGCGAACGGCCCCGTCGGGGCCGAGCGCGTCCCGCACCGCCGCAACGCGGGCCAGGTCCTCGGGCAGCGAATCGGGGTGGTCGGCGACCTTGACCTTCGCCGTGCGGCAGCCGGACGCCGCGACGATCCGGTGCGCGCGCGCCGGATCGACGGCGGGCACCGTGCAATTGATCGGAATCCGGTGGCGCACCGGCTCCGGCCACCCAGAGCTCACCTGTTCGATCGCGGTCGCCAGCCATCCCGCCGCCTCCCGATCGTCGTACTCGGGGAACGGACAGAACTCACCCCACCCGAGCGGCCCACGCAACAGCATCCCCTCGCGCACCGTGATGCCACGAAAGCGGGTTCGCATCGGTATGGCGTAGACGATGGTCTCGGTGATGGCGTCGCTGTCGGCGGTGGTCACCATCGCCACCCTACGGACGGCAGCCTCATGCAGTGGGGTGACGCCTACCTGCAAACGGGGCCCGCGCCGCTGCTGCTGGTCGATGAGGCGGCCGGATCACCGGTGCGGGTCCGCGTGACCAGCGATGCGGGAACTGAGGTCGTACTGGAAGAGCTCGGCATCCGGCTCAATCCGGAATACGTGCCGACACTGCGATCCTCGAAAGCCGCAAAATCTGGCTGAGCGGCTTGCCATTCGAGCACAGCGCGAAGGGCGGCATTCACTCGCGGGTTCTCGGCACCGCCTGCCCAGTACGCGGGCGCCAAGCGCGCTCCCGGCGACCTCCTCGAATCTTGTTCAGCTAACGAAGTGGTCGCGATTTACAGCCCAGTTTCATAGACACGCCGATTATCATCTCGATTCGCCGATAACCGATACCCGTTAGCAGTACTGTCAGCATCCGATTGTTGATCCATAGGCATCCCCAAATCGCAGGAAGGATCGAATTCGTGAGGAGCCGGATACGCAGTTTGGCCGCAATCTTGACGGGATCTTTCATTCTAGTCGGAGGCGGAGCGATATCCGCGCCACACGCATCGGCACAACCACCCGTGGAGGCCGCCGCCGATGATTTCTACATGCCTCCGGCGCCGCTACCGCAGGGAGCGCCGGGTATGGTCATGCGCGCCGAACCGTCGGGGCTGGTGCTGTCAGGCCCCGGCCAGCCCGGCATCGTCCCGGCGATGTCGACGCGGATGATGTACCTGAGCAGTGATACGCACGGCGCACCGACCGCGGTGGTGGGGACGTATCTGCAGCCGACCTTGCCGTGGACTGGCCCGGGCGAACGTCCGCTGGTCGCGTACGGGGTCGGCACGCAGGGGCAAGGTGACCAGTGCGCGCCCTCGAAGCTGCTACCGCAGCCGGTCCAATACCAGCCTCCGCTCGACGTAATAGCCGAATACGACGTGATGGCGCTCTATTCGCTGCTGTCGCGCGGTATGGCGGTAGTTGTGACCGATTATCACGGCCTGGGCACGCCCGAAGTTCACGACTACCTCAACCGCAAAGCACAGGCCTACGCGGTATTGGACTCCGCCCGTGCCGCGCTACAGTTGCCAGGTACCGGCCTCGGCTCCGGGTCGCCGGTCATGCTCTACGGGTACTCCCAGGGGGGCATGGCCTCGGCCGGAGCGGCTGAACTGCAACCGAGCTACGCCCCCGATCTGAACGTTCGCGGCGCCTACATCGGCGGGCCCGTGGTGGACCCCGAGTACTTCATCGGGTACAACGACGGCCAAGCCAGCATCGGACCGGCCGTCGCCTTCATTCTCAACGGTATTGCCGCCGACTATCCCGACACCCGCCCGGTGCTCGACGCTGAACTCAACGACGCAGGCAAGGCGCTCCTGAACGACGGCCTAGGCAAATGCGCCATTGCGGTCTCAGTGTCCAACCAACAGCGGCAAACATCCCAATTGACCACCAGCGGACAACCTCTCACCACCGTGATCAGTCAGAACCCGGTTTTGAAACAAGCATTCGACGAACAGCGTGTCGGCGCCGGCACCCCGGCGGTGCCGGTACTCATCTCCTCGGCCAGGAACGATGAGGGAGCGCCATTTCCGCCCATCCGCGATATGGCCGCCGGTTGGTGCGGTAGCGGCGTGCCGGTTCAGCTGGAGGCGAATGCGGAGATTCCCACCATCGCCGGAGTTGTGGGCACCCACGACCTGGCATTTTTTCCGTCATTGGCAGCCTCGCAGGCATGGATGACCGATCGGCTCGCAGACCAGCCCGCTCCGACCAACTGCGCCATGCTGCCTTAGTCGTGGACGCATAGCTAATTCTGATGCCGTCTATCCAGTCGGATAGACGGCGTCGGGTTCTTTCTCGGTGCGGCCCGTTATTCCAAAACGCCGACTAGGACAGCAGCGGGCACTCTTCCGGTCAGGCAGTGGTTTTGACGGTTCGCTGGCTTGTGTCGGAAAAACCGCTACGCTGAATAGCTATCGGACAAGCGAAACCGAATACCGCGGCCACACTCTCAATCCGGTGTTTTTCTTCTGGATAGCGAGACGTCTATGGCGATCTTCGAACATTCGCAAGCTCGCGACCCCAAACGTTACCTCTGGGTGCTGGGGTTGATCGCACCAGCTTGCGCGCTACTTCCCTCTCAATTAGTGGTTCATACTGGACTGGAGGTGTTTTGGTGGATCGGTCCGATCATCGTGTTCGTGGCGATCCCGCTGTTGGATTGGGCGGTGGGAGATGACGGGAGCAACCCGCGTGACGCGGATTATGAAGCGTTGTCCAATGACCGCTACTACCGGTGGTGCACCTACCTTTTCCTGCCGATGCAATTCATTGGTTTGCTTATCGCGGGCTACCTGTGGTCCAGAACTGAACTGAGCTTGGTCGATAAGCTGGGCCTTGCCGTGACGCTTGGGGTTGTGTCGGGCATCGGGATCAACGCCGCCCACGAACTCGGCCATCGAGCCGAGCACCTGGAGCGTTGGCTGGCGAAGATCGCACTGGCGCAGTCCGGGTATGGGCACTTTTTCGTCGAGCACAACCGCGGCCATCATGTGCGCGTCGCGACGCCCGAGGACCCCGCCAGCGCACGATTCGGCGAATCACTGTGGGAGTTCCTGCCGCGCAGCATACTCGGCGGCCTCTCCTCGGCACTCGCTTTGGAGCGCGAACGCCTGTCCCGCAGAGGGAAACGTTGGTTCAGTCGGGACAACCATCTGTTACAAGCCTGGTCGATGAGCATCGCGTTGTTCGGCACGATGATCCTGATCTTCGGCCCCCTCGTGATCCCGTTCCTGGCGCTGCAAGCGCTGATCGGCGTGGGGTTGCTGGAGACGGTGAACTACGTCGAGCATTATGGGCTGCTTCGTCCGCGGCGTGCCAACGGCCTTTACGTACGATGCGCACCGCGCGACAGCTGGAACAGCGACCGCCTGGTCACGAACGTGTTCCTGTTCCATCTGCAACGTCACAGCGACCACCACGCGAATCCGGGCCGCCGCTACCAGACTTTGCGCAGCTTGGAGCAGGCGCCGCAGCTTCCACTCGGCTACGCCAGCATGATCATCCTTGCCGTAGTGCCTCCGCTCTGGCGTGCGGTGATGGATCGCCGGGTCCTGGCCCACTACGGCGGCGACCTCATGCTCGTTAACACCAAACCGCCGCCCAAGCGTCGCCACTTCATCCGAGGTGCGACCGGATAGTCCCACTGACCGTGCGTTGAAGGCTGGTTTCGGTTACGTAACGGGCAGAACAGAATACATACATTTGGCTGCGTCGTGACTCATATCGATTGCTTGCGATAGGTGGTGGTGGACGTGTCATTGGCGAAATGCTCCGGCATCGAATAGTTCGGGTTGCAAGCTGTTGCCGTGCAATGGAATAGAACGTATTCACATTGCCTAGCCCGACTTGATGCCGCGAGCCTTGGACCTCGCCGCGCAGATCATGGCCAGACCGCGCACCACCCGACGGCTGACCCACGGCATCATCAGTCGGGCATGGCAACGCCGCCTCGTAACAGAATTGCGCGATTCCTATGGCCTGGTCGGCGTTCGTGACTCCAAGAATCCCACCGGTCCTGCCTTGGTTTTCAACCCGGGTGGGTGGACCGCTTTCACCGCCGGTGTTTGTGAGCGGCGTGCTCGACCGACCCTGGCCCGCACAGCCAAAAGCCCCGCCCTCGTTGATGATTCGAAGGCGGGGCTTGTGTGCTCAGTTCAGGCGGCGGCCGTCTTCGACGGAGAAGAAGTAGGTGCTTTCGGCGGCGGTGGACAGTTGGACTCGGTCGCCCTTGGCCGGTGGGTTGCGCCAATCTGCGCGCGCGACAATGGTTTCGGCGCCTTTGTCTGCGGCGCGGCCGTAGATATAGGCGTCGGAGCCGAGTTCCTCGACGACGTCGACCTCCAGTTCGATGCCCGCGCCGTCGCCGCCGAGTTCGAAGTGTTCGGGGCGGATGCCGACAACGACGGAACCTTCGGCCGCGCCGGCGACCGAGCGTGGCACCGGCAGCGGGTGGCCGTTGAGCGATACCGCGCCGTCGGCTACGGGCAGGGTGAACAGGTTCATGGCGGGGGAGCCCATGAAGCCGGCTACGAATACGTTCGCCGGGTCGCGGTAGAGGTCGCGCGGTGTCGCGCATTGTTGCAGCAGACCATCTTTCAGTACCGCGACGCGGTCGCCCATGGTCATGGCCTCGACCTGGTCGTGGGTGACATACACCGTGGTGGTGCCGAGCCGGCGTTGCAACTGGGCGATCTGGGTGCGGGTCTGCACGCGCAGTTTGGCGTCCAGGTTCGACAGCGGCTCGTCCATGAGGAACACCTGCGGCTGGCGGACGATGGCGCGGCCCATGGCGACGCGCTGGCGTTGACCGCCCGACAGCGCCTTCGGCTTGCGGTCCAAGTAGGGCTCCAGGTCGAGCAGCTTCGCCGCCTCCAGCACCCGCTTTTCCTTCTCCGCCTTGGCGACCTTGGCGAGTTTGAGCGCGAAGCCCATATTCTCGGCGACGGTCATATGCGGGTACAAAGCGTAGTTCTGGAACACCATCGCGATATCGCGTTCCTTGGGCTCCGCGTGCGTAACGTCGTTGGCGCCGATCAGGATTCGACCGCCATTGACCTCTTCGAGCCCAGCGAGCATGCGCAGCGAGGTCGACTTCCCGCAGCCGGACGGGCCGACCAGAACAAGGAATTCACCATCGGCGATCTCCAGATCGAGCTGGTCGACAGCGGGTGTGGTGCTACCGGGGTAGAGCCTGGTAGCGCTATCGAAAGTCACCGTAGCCACGGCGATTCTCCCTTCACCGGCAGGAACGTGCCGGACGATCCGAGTAGAGGGTGGAATCCGGGAGTCTACTGGGTGTGCGCGATCGGCACGCTGGATGCTCGAGTTCGGTCATGAAAGCATCCGCGGTCTGTTCCACCTGTTGCCAGCGCGGATAGTTTCTCGCTGACTTCCAGAAATCTGTTGTTCTCCGCGACCTGGCCGACGGTCACGCGAAGGTAATGAGGTATGCCCAGATCACGGATGAGGACACCGTGGTCGAGGTAGTGCTGCCAGGAGCGTGCGGTGTCGGCGAACCGGCCGAACAGAAAGAAGTTCGCATCACTATCGATGACCTCGAATCCCATGTCGCGCAGGATCACTGCGACTCGCGTTCGCTCCCGGATCAGCTCGGAGACCTGTGACAGGGTGTCGTCGGCGTGACGTAGCGCGGCCAGCGCCGCGGCCTGGGTCACCGTCGAGAGGTGATAGGGCAACCGAACCAATCTCATGGCCGCGATTACGGCCGGCGCGGCGACCACGTAGCCGAGCCGTCCACCAGCGAAGGCCAATGCCTTACTCATCGTCCTGGTGATAATCAGTTTTGCCGGGAACCGGTCGATCAAGTTTATTGCGCTGGGGGACAACGAAAACTCGCTGTAGGCCTCATCCACCACGACGACGGCCGGCGCGGCTTCCAGTATTCGCTCGAGGTCGGCAGTGGCGAGAGTCTGACCAGATGGGTTGTGCGGGTTCGTCAGGAAAATGATGTCGGGGCGGACCGCGCTGATCACCGCGACCGCATGATCGATATCCAACGTCAGATCCGTGCGGCGACCGCCGTCCAGCCATTCGGTCTCCGCGGTCGTTGCGATGATCTTGTACATCGCATAACTCGGTGCGAAGCTCAGTGCACTGCGGTCGGGGCCACCGAAGACCTGCATGATTTGCTGCAAGCTCTCGAGTGAACCATTGGCTGCCAATATATTCTCGAGTCCGACATCCACGCCTGACTGGGCGGTTACATAGTGGGCGAGTTCGGAGCGTAGGGCAAATGCTTCTCGGTCCGGATAGCGGTGTAGTGAATCAAGTGCGGATCGCACGGAACTGGAAATATCGTCTATGAGTTTCTGTGATGGCGGAAAGGGGCTCTCGTTTACGTTCAATCGCACCGGCGCGGTCAATTGCGGTGCGGTATAAGGCTTCTGGTTGTGCAACCGCTTCCGGATAGGCAGGTCGGAAATGGTCACCGATGCACCCATCGGTCGCGTGTTAACGACCTCACTGTTATGTGCCGCCATTTTGTTCTCGCTAACATTGACACGGCCTGGATTCGGCACCAGGGCTTGGATCGGCCGTCCCTCATGGCGGTCGATGTCAGCCGCGGTCGGACTGACTGTGGGATTGGGTGTCGTAGTCCACTTGGTCCCGCGGTATGCATCAATCACCGTAAGAGTCGTGCGCGCACCCTGGTTGTCGGTACGCGTAGCAAAGTTGTGGACACGCGCAAACTTTCACTCGCTTACCGATATGCTCGGTTCCTGTCCAGCGCCTATCCGCGCGATTCGGTGGCTCGGTGGGCTCGGACGTGATCGTAGGGAAGCAGGGGATGTGATGCGGGTGAAGGACAATACCGTCATCGCCGAGTCGGCCACGACACGTGAGGTCGCGCCGCGCGAACGCGCGGACTACTGGTCAGAGCTGATCAACTCCTACCAACGCCAGTTGGGCTACGCTTTTGCGCGTCCCGCCGACTTCTATGGGCGCACCACGGTACGACGCACGAGCAACTATCAGATCGTCAGATGGCATTCCGAGGCAGTGACCTACTACCGCACGCCCGGACAGGTGCGCGGCGATTCCGACGACGACTATCGATTGTTGTTACCTGTCTCCGGACATATGGCCCTCTGGCAGCGTGATCAGCACGCGGTCCTGCTACCGGGCGTCGGATGTCTGGTGACCCTCGATCAGCCATCCGCCTTCGCGGTCGCCGACGGCACCGTCGGATTGTTCATGACTATTCCGCGGCGTGAGGTGGATCATCGGCTCGATCGTGCCGGGCGGCCGGGTTGGCCGATGGATTTGAGTGCTGGGCTGGGGCGGGTGGCTGTTGATCTGGCGGCCGGGCTTTTCGCTGAGGGTGGGAATCTCTCGACGCACCAGTTCGATGTTGTTTCTGATCGGCTGGTTGAACTGTTGTGTATGCATGTGGTTGGTGATCTGCCGACAGAGTCTGGTCATCTCGCTGATGTCGAAGCGGCTGTGCGGCGCTATGTGCGTGCTCATGTCGAGGATCCAGATCTCAGTGGGGCTGTGGTCGCGCATGCTTCGGGTTGGTCTTTGCGGCAGGTTCAGCTTGCGCTTCGGAGTACGGGGACCACGCCGAGCCGGTTGATCAAGGAAGAACGGTTACAGGTGGCATATGCGCGGTTACGTAGTCCCGCGTATAGCGGTTGGAGTATCACCGAGATTGCGTTGCGGCTTGGTTTCGGTTCGGTGAGTGCTTTCAGTACAGCTGTGCGTCAGCGGTTCGGTGCCAGCCCCCGCGATATCCGCCACGGCTGACAGTCAACAAAATTCCGGTATCGCCGGTAGCCTCGGTCGGGGGGTCAGATACCAGCGACGAGGAGCATGGAATGACCCGACCGGTTCGTATCGGAGTTCAGCTACAGCCGCAGCACGCACCGAATTACGGACTTATCCGCGATGCCGTTTTACGGGCCGAGGACGCGGGTGTCGACATCGTTTTCAACTGGGATCACTTCTTCCCATTGACGGGTGATCCGAACGGCGCGCACTTCGAATGCTGGACGATGCTGGGTGCGGTCGCCGAGCAGACCGAGCGCGTGGAACTCGGCGCGCTGGTCACCGGTGGCGGCTACCGCAATCCGGACCTGCTCGCCGATATGGCGCGCACCGTCGACCACATCAGTGATGGACGGTTGATCCTGGGGATCGGTGCGGGCTGGTTTCAGCGTGACTATGACGAGTACGGCTACGAATTCGGTAGTGCGGGAACGCGATTGGACCTTCTCAAGAGGCATCTGGCCCGCATCGACGCGCGCCTGAAGAAGCTGAATCCGCAGCCGACCCGCGATATCCCGATCCTCATCGGCGGCGGCGGTGAGAAGAAGACGTTGCCTCTGGTCGCCCAGTACGCCGATATCTGGCACACCTTCGCCGATCTCGACGTGCTGGCACACAAGAACAGGGTGCTCGCGCAGCATTGCGCGACGGTCGGCACTGACGAGGAGCACATCGAGCGCTCGGTGCAGTGGCCGGGTGCCGAGCAGGCAGTCGCGCTGCACGAGGCGGGTGTCACGTTGTTCACCGTCGGTATCGGCGGCCCGGACTATGACCTCGGCGAGGTGCGGCGGGCGATCAACTGGCGTGACGAGATCAACCCGGAGCCGGTCGGCGGGCTCGCCTGAGCGGGATTGCCGGGTGGGAGCGGTCCGTCGATACGGGGTTCGAATCACGATGATCTAAACCCGGGGCGGCCCGAGTATGGACCCGATCCGCCGCTGTTGGCCCCGACAATGTGGAGGCTCGATCCCGCATCGCCGTAGGCGGATACGGCGTCGCGGGTCGGGCTTCCGCACTGCCGTAGCCGGACCACGCCGTCGCCGTCCGTGTCGGATCGGCCGCGGTGTAACTGCAAATTTGCGGTGGTTCCGGTCTATGGTTGTCGACCATGGCTGGTCTGCCCGCTGTGCGGTTTCGTGCGTTAACCGCCGTGATGCTGCTTGCAGTCGGCCTCGCGGCGACGGCATGCGGTTCCGGCGACGATTCTTCCTCCAGTGATCAATGCTCCCCGCCGGGGGTGAGTGCCGCGTCGGCGGCGCCGACGAACCTGGCCTCGGCGGCGACAGCGGGTGCGGATCGATACACCACACCGACCACCGCGCCGCTGGAGTCGATCGACACCAGCAAGCTGCGGCTCATTACGCCCGGCAAGCTCAGCGTCGGTACGCTCTCGGACGCGCCGCCGAGCATCTGCCTGAACTCGACCGGCGCCTTCACCGGCATGGACAACGAGCTGTTGCGCGCTATCGGCGCGAAACTCGGTCTGCAAGTGGAGTTTTCGGGCACCGAGTTCGCGCCGCTGCTCTCTCAGGTCTCCGGTGGGCGTTTCGATGTCGGCTCGTCGAATATCACCACCACCGCGCAGCGGCGCGAACGCGTCGGGTTCACCAACGGTTACGACTTCGGCTATTTCTCGCTGGTCGTCTCGAATGGTAGTGCCATCAAAGGCTTCTCGGACCTTGGGGCGGGCACCAGGATCGCCGTCGTCCAGGGCACCGTGCAGGACGATTACGTGGTCAACCAGCTGCACCTGGACCCGGTGAAGTTTCCTGACTACGCCACCGCGTACGCGAATCTGAAGTCCGGTCAGGTCGACGCGTGGGTAGCGCCATCGGCGCAGGCCGAGGGGCTGGTGAAGCCGGGTGACGCGACCTCGATCATTCAGAACACCTTCAGCCTGGACAACTTCGTCGGCTACGCGGTCGCCAAGGAAAACCAGCCGCTGATCGACGCGCTCAACAGCGGTCTCGACGCGGTGATCGCGGACGGTACTTACGCGCGGCTCTACACCGATTGGGTGCCGAGGCAGTTGCCACCGGGATGGAAACCGGGCTCGAAAGCCGCACCGGTACCGCAACTTCCGGACTTCGCAGCCATCGCTGCCGAGAAGCAGCCCGCCGATCATGCGCAGAACGCCCCGAAATCCACTGTGCAGCAGTTGAAGGACACGTTTTTCGACTGGTCGCTGTACCGTAAAGCCTTTCCTGATCTGTTCAAGACCGGTCTGCCGAATACCATTATCCTGGCGCTGGTTTCGGGTGTGCTGGGCACGGTTCTCGGGATGCTCCTCGCGGTCGCCGGAATCTCCAGGACGCGCTGGTTACGTTGGCCGGCACGGGTTTACACCGATATTTTCCGTGGCCTGCCCGCCGTGGTGATCATCCTGATCATCGGGCTCGGCATCGGCCCGGTGGTCGGCGATATCACCGGGAACAATCCGTACTGGCTCGGTGCCATCGCATTGGCATTGCTGGCCTCGGCCTATATCGGTGAGATTTTTCGCTCCGGTATCCAGTCGGTCGAGCCGGGCCAACTGGAGGCGGCGCGCGCCATCGGGTTCGGTTATCGGCAATCGATGGTGCTTGTGGTCATCCCCCAGGGCGTGCGGCGGGTGCTGCCCGCGCTGATGAACCAGTTCATCGCGTTGATCAAGGATTCCTCACTGATCTACTTCCTCGGCCTGCTTGCCACCCAGCGTGAGCTGTTCGCGGTCGGCCGAGACCTGAACGCGCAGACCGGAAACCTCTCCCCGCTGGTCGCGGCGGGACTGGTCTACCTGCTGCTGACCATTCCGCTCACCCACCTGGTGAATTACATCGACCGTCGCATGCGTACCGGCCGGCCCGATCAACCCATCGACGAGATCGAGGCCGCCACGATCACGGAAGGGCGTGGGTAGGTCACATGAGCGAGCGCAGCGAGCGAATCGAGAACACAGCGCTAGGAGCGGTCAGGCCGGAACCGAGCGCCAGCGAGGTGGAGGCATGAGTGCTTCCCTCACCGGTACCGGCCTACACCTGAGGCTCGGCAGCAACCATGTGCTTCGCGGTATTGACATTCACGTCGACGCGGGAAGAACTACCACCGTCATCGGACCGTCGGGTTCGGGCAAGTCGACACTGCTGCGGGTACTGAACCGGCTGCGCGAGCCGGACCAGGGCGACGTGCTGCTCGATGGGGCATCGGTGCTCACCGAAGACCCCGACCGGCTGCGTCAGCGCATCGGCATGGTGTTCCAGCACTTCAATCTGTTTCCGCACAAGACGGTCGCCGATAATGTGGCGCTGGGGCCGCGCAAGCTGCGTGGGCTGTCCAAGGAGCGGGCGCGGGCGCTGGCTATCGAACAGCTCGAGGTCGTCGGCCTAGCCGAAAAGGCCGATTCACGGCCGGCGAACCTGTCCGGCGGGCAGCAGCAGCGGGTCGCGATCGCCCGCGCGCTGGCCATGAAACCGGAGATCATGTTCTTCGACGAGGCCACCTCCGCGCTGGACCCGGAACTGGTGAAGGGCATCCTCGCGGTGATGTCCGACCTGGCCTCTGGTGGTATGTCGATGATCGTGGTGACCCACGAAATGGGATTCGCTCGCAGCGTTTCCGACAGCGTCGTCTTCATGGACGCGGGTCAGGTGGTGGAGACCGGTACGCCGGAGTCCTTGTTCGACTCCCCCCAGACCCCACGTCTACAGCGCTTCCTCTCCCAGGTGCTGTAATCCAGCCGCCGAGTGGCACATCATGGAGAGGGCTGGTCGGCATTCGCCGCAGCCATGTACCACTCGGCGGCGGGGATGTGGGGGGCGTTTAGAGTCGGCGGGTGATCGAGGTAATCGAGATTCCTACCGGGGTGGGTACGTTCGACGCGTTGTCCTGTGGGGAGGGCGGGGGGCGTGAAGTGATGCTCTTGCATGGGTTTCCGGAGGCGGCGATCGAGTGGGAGTTTCAGCTCGGTGCGCTCGGTAATGGTGGATGTCATGTTGTCGCACCTGATCAGCGTGGTTATTCGTCGGGGGTGCGGCCGGGGAATGTCGCCGACTATCGGGTCGAGGAGTTGGTGGGCGATGTCGCGGCCATTGCCGACGAATTGGGTTGGGAGCGATTCGATCTGGTCGGTCACGACTGGGGCGCCTACGTCGGGTGGGCGGCGGCGGCGAGTATGCCGGAACGGATTCGCACCTGGACAGCGGTTTCGCTACCGCACCCGGCGGCCTTCCTGCGGGCGTTGACCGAGGACGAGGACCAGGCGCAACGCTCGGCATATTTCGCAACGCTACGGCGGCCCCGAGTGGCCGAGCGCGTTCTGCTCGCCAACGATGCGGCAGCCTTGCGTCAGATCTTCGAATGGAAGGTCCCCGAGGAGCGTGTCGAAGACTACATCCACCGATTGACCCAGCCCGAAGCGCTGACCGCCGCCCTGAATTGGTACCGCGCAATGCATTTGGCGGAGCCCACCGGTCCGGTGTCGGTGCCGACGCTTTATGTGTGGAGCACCGAGGACAGCACGGTCGGCTCCACGGCGGCGCTGGGCACCGAGCAGCACGTCACCGGGCCATATCGGTTCGAAATGCTCGAGGACATTTCGCACTGGATCCCGGAACAGGCGCCGGAGGCGCTTACCCGTTTGATCATGGAACACCTTCTTGCGCACCGTATTTAACGCATGTTCCGCCGAACAGTTTCCGACACCGGCGCCGATCATGGACATCGCTCCCGTTCGGCCGGTCTCGGTCTAGGTGCGGACCGTGGCGAAGGCGGCCCAGAGGATGGGGGAATGTTCGATTGTTCGGTCGCGGCGCCAGGCGGTGAGGCGGGCTCGTTGCCAGTCGGCGAGGGCTTTCACCGGGTCCGGCTGTTCGTGCGCGGCGTCGATTGCGCAGATAGCGTCTTGGAGGGGGTGGGCGTCGACGGCGTCGGCCAACTTCTGGAAGGCGAGATCGGTAGGCAGCGCCCATCGACTGGCGGTGACCAGTTCGGCGCCGCCACTGATCATGGCGGCGACCAGGCCGAGGGCCTCGCTGAAGCGCATGTCGCCGCCGCTTTCGCAGGCGATCAGCGCGACTCGGCTCGGCATTGGCCAGAGCTGTTGTCCGCCTTCCGGTTCGGGTGTCAGAGTGTAGGTGCCGAGCAGGAGGTCTTTGGCTGACAGTGGGCGATGGGCACGAGTGGAGGTGGCGAAGCCGACTGTGTCGGCCGTACAGGCCAGATGCAGCTCGGCGTTCTCGCTTTGGCCGGATTCGGGTGCTGCCGCGGTCACATGGCCGACGTAGATCAAGCGACTAGCACCGTCGCGCAGGACTTTTCCCAGCCAAGCGCGGTCTACGTCGGTGCGCCGAAAAGCGTCGGTCGGATCTTCGACGGTGGGCAGCAGGCGGTCTTGCGCCTGGTACTCGGCGATGCGCCGGGAAAGCGGGGTGTCGGCATCCATGCGACCGAGCACCGAGCCCAGCGTGGAATCCGCGCGGTAGCCGGGGATGCGCGGGTCCAGCACCGCAACCACCGGCAGATTTCGAATATCGTTCCAGCGCTGTGCTATTCGACCCGGACTCTGCGCAATGCTCGCCGGGGCGAGCAGGCTGACATCGGCGATATCGATGAGACGCAGCGCGGGATCCGGAGCAATGATCTCCCATGGGACCTGCGCGACCCGAGGCGACGGTTGCAGCCGGATGTGGGGGCGAATGCCGCGCACATGCAGGTCGTACAGTTGGGCGGCGAGGCCATAAGGCAGCAGCGCTTGCGAAAGTCTCTGTGCCACTGAATATTCGGACTCGTAGGACGCGAACGCGCCGGTGGTCAGCGCGCGTCCGAGCCCGCCGGGCTCGGCAAGATTCGGCAGCGCGTCGGCCAATTGCCGTAGCGCGTCGTCGATATCGGCCACCGGCAGCATGCTCGCACCCGGCGGATAGGTATCCGCCTCCCACCGCCAGGACATATACAGATCACCCGCATCCGCCATCCGAACCACAACGGTCGGCTGCTGCTCCGTACTCATATCGAGCGCCCAACATGCGCCGGGTGCCCGCCGAAACGCATATGACACCAGGGGAACTCACGATGTCTACGTGCTCGGAACCGTTCGGCGCACACCTCACTCCTCATGCTCGCAACACCCGACTGTCGCGAACGGGACGCCCGTAACGCTGTTCGGCAGCGGCGATATACCCCGCCAGCGCGATATGTCCATCGGGCGCGACAGCGATACGCGGCGGGGGCGCAACCGGCAGACCGGCACTCGCCGCGACACTGGCCAACGCGGCACCGAGGTGCAGTACCGGCCCGTGATCGGGCGGGTTGCCGGGAGGCTGGGCTGTGCGGGGAGCGGATGCGGCGTCCGAGTTGGTGACGGTGGGCGGATCTTCGGGGGCCGGCAGTAGGTCGAGGGGGAGCCGGGTGGGTGGTTGGGATTCGGATCTATCGATATTCAATGTGGTACCTGCGCATTGGGTTTCGATGAGATCGTCGATGAGTCGGCCGTCGCCGGAGAGGTAGGCGAAGCGAAAGGCCAATCGCATCGCGGGGTCGGCGATCTGGCGGTTCCATTGCTCGCGTTGGTTGCCGTTGGGGAGGGTGTGGCGGACGGCGTCGATGGCGAGTGCGGAGGCGACAGCGAGATCGACTGCGCAGGAGAGCAATTCAGGATCCGGCTGCGGCGTGGCCTCGATGACTGACTCGTACAGTGCGGCGTGCCAGAAATCTATTTGGGCGCAGTGTAATCCGAGACCGCGCTCGGCGTAGGTATTGAATGCGGCGGCGAGTAGGTCCTCGCCCTCGTCGAAGCGTCCGGTCGAATAGGCCACAGAAGCGAGGCGAACCTGCACGTCGGCGGCGTCGAGTACCGCGCCGGAGGCACGGAAATCGGCCAGGGCGCGGCCGTAGAGCTCATCGGCCCGAGCGTCGTCGTCGCGGCCCTCGGCCAGGAATCCCATGGTCTCGAGGCCGACCCCGGCCCGATAGCCCAGTCCGGACCGCTCGAAGTACTCCTGGGAGGACCGCAGTAGTTCCTCCGCTTCGTCCAATCGGTCGGCCCTGACGTACATGACGGCGAGGTTCTGTTCGGTCTCCGCGACGGCATTGGTATCACCCGCCGCCTCGAACGCCGCCAGCGCCTGCCCGGCGAAGTCGAGCCCCAGCTCGCGGCGGCCGGTTTCGAAGTGGATGCCGGACAGTGTCGAGAGCGGGTGACCCGCCAGATGCGGAGCGAAACGCATTGCCGCATCCAATGATTCGGTCGCGATCTCGATCGCGTATGCCCATTGCTGGCGGTGGAAGGCGACGGCTGTCAATGAAAGCAGGCAGGCCACCCGCGTCATGGTCTGGTCGTCGTTGCTGGTGAGGATGGTGTGCGCCTGCTCGAGCGCCGCCTGTGCTCCGTCGAGATCGCCGACATGCTGAAGCGCCTGGGAGAGATTGATCAGTGCCGCGGGCCGCTTCTCGATGGCGTCCTGCGGCATTTCGGCCAGGCCCTCGCGGAACCGGGTGATCGCGCCGGTGTGGTCGCCGAGTTCGTCGCACATGCTGGCCGCGTTGATCAATGCACTCACCCGCAGTCCGCCGGTCGACGTGCGCGCGATGTCCTCGAACTGACGCAACGCCTCGGCGACATCACCGCGACCGTATGCCGCAGCGCCTTCCGCGAGTAGCTTGCTACCGTCGTCGGGATGCATGTCAGAAGTCCGAATCATTCGCCGCTGCAACGATTTCGGATAGCAGCGGGGCTTCGAAGGCAACGCTGAGTGTGCTTGTCGCGTTCGCCAGGCGCGCGGCGGCAAGCTCACGGATTCGTTGGCGGATGTTCGCCCCGCCGATGTCGTCAGCCCTCAACGCACCGATGCTTCCTTGTTGGATGCCCGCACCGCCGAGGCCGGTAGCTGCCCGCGCACCGATACCGGGGACGTGGATGTCAACTGCGAGAACCGCTTCGGCGGTGCAGTGCGCGCTTGCCTGCCAGGTATCGCCTTCGAGATTCAGCTCGGCGGTCACGACCCCCGCCGGAGTGCTGATCAACGCCAACGGTCGCAGGTGCGGCGGCACGTCGGCACCCAATTGCGGTGCGGCAACGACATGCACCCGAATGGTTGTGGCGCCGGATTCGCGAACCAATTCCCACGACACGGCACGCTCGGAAGCATCGATGAGCCCCGGCGGACACCCGCGCCAATCCCATCCGCAGGTGCCCTGTCCCAGGACCAGCGCACCCTGCGTCGCGTTTGCTCCGGGACCTGCCGCGAGAGCGTAATCCTCAGCGCGAGCAGGTAACTCGGCGGCGGTAGCTTCCTCGGATGTAACGAGCCCGTCGTCGTCCACGAGCAGCTCGCATGCCTCGGTCAGCGTGACGATCTCCTCGGCGAGTAGGTGCTCGTCGAGCGTCGCGATCGCGTCTATGCTCGACGCGGGCCACCACCGGGCCGCCCACTGCGCGAATCCCAGCCGCCACACGTCCGCGGCGAGCTGCGGTAGCTTCGGATCCGCCGTGAGTGCGATTGCGGCACTACCGAAGTCGGCGATGGCGAGCGCGACCGGCTCGCCGTAGATAGCCCAAATCCACTCCTGCGCGGCATCGAGGTCATCGATGACCGCCGCCGGAATCGGCTCTGCGGCGAGCACACTCCATGACAGGTGGCCGCCGTGCACCTCGAGCACCGTGACATCGATACCCGCGGCGCCGTCCAATACAGTCGGCGCGCCCTCGGGGGCAATGACCCAGATCCCGTCCCCCGCCGCTCTGATGGTCACCGTATCGGTCATCAGCTCGCCCTCGATTCGGTCGAGTCCGCTTCGGGCGCACGGGAACTCAGGCTGAGTGCCTGTTTGACCCGCATTCGGTGATCGAGCATGACCGACCTGGCCACGCCATCGAGAAGGTCCCACAGTTCATTCGGGTCATACACTGCGGTCTCCCGCACATCGCGACCATGCAGCCGCACCCAGAGCCGCCGCAGATACGGACGCCACGGTGTGCGAAGTTCGGCCGCGATATCGGCCAACGGCCCGGCCCGCGAACCCGCGCCAGCGGCGCTCACCACCAGTCGCCGCGCCTGTAAAACATACGCCTCACGCTGCCAACGCCCATTGATAACGCGATGCGCCGCAGTTTGCGCGGGCGACTGATTGTCGCGCGGCCGCCCGTCGGCCACGTCGGCGACGACAGGTTGTGCGGGGCTGTGGGGCTGCGTTTCGCTATCGGGCCGTGCCGAATGATCCGGCTGCGAACTATGGTCCGGCTGTGCGGAGTGGTTCGGCCGCGCGCGGTCATCCGGTTGCGTCGCCTGGGTCGGCTGGTTGAAATCAGTCCGTTGCGCTGGGTCGCCGATTGGGGAAAGGCCAAGGGCGAGTTCCGTGCCGGCTGCGGCTGCGACGCGTAGGGATTCGTCCAAAAGTGCCCAGGGAGAACAGCTTCGGGCAATCTCGATGGTGACGAGGTCCGGGATGGGGGGTAGTTCGGCGCGGTCGCTTGATGCCTGTAGGGCTGTGAAAACGCGTTCGTAGATGGTCCGGTCGAAGGGGAGGCCGAGGGTTGATGTCGACGCGGATGTGCCCAGCGCGGGCGGTTGCGGTGCCGGCCGGACGGTGAGGCCGAGTTGGTGGGCCGATGGCACGCAATCCTGGTGCCAGAGTTCGATACCGCTGTGGGTTCCGGCGTTGGTCTTGACCAGTCGATCGAAACCCGCTTGCCCATTGTCGTCTCGATCGCGGTGCTGACCGAGACGGGCGGCCGCACATGCGTCCAGCAGCGCGGTGAACTGCGCGCGGTGGTCGGCGGTGGTCGCACCCGCTGGCCTGCGTCGCCATGCGACATCGATCAGTCCAACCAACTCCCGAATCTGCGAACCCTCGGTGATGTACTCCTTCAATGCCGTTGTGGTGCGCCCGGCCGCGAATTCGTGCACGTCGCGCAGGGTGGCCTCGGCGGTCGCTCGACCCTGTGCGGGGTCCGGCATGCCCATCGTGGTCGCCAGCTCGTAACAGCGCTGGAAGTAGAGATCCTGCGGGTTGCCCTCGGTGATTCGCAATGTCCGGCGTACCTGTTTGAGCAGGGTGAACCATGCGGCCGTCGCGCGAAGCACATCGGTGGCGGCGTGTACGCGGGTGGCGAGCAGCCTCGCCCCGTCCGGCGTCACGATGGGGCCGGCGCACTGCGGGTGCTGCACCGGGCGGATCACCAGCGGGTCCAGGATGAGCTTCACCGTCCGCCGAAGTGGTCCGCCCTGCGGTCCGCTCAGCGGTTCGACGCCGTCGAGCCCGCGCCAGACTTCGTCGAGCACCAGGGCGCGCGGTCGTCGCATTCGACCAGGCTAGCGGAGTTTTGCCCGTTCGAGACCCCGGGAAACCTGGGATCGGTAGGGCGCGATCGGTTCCTACCTTTCTCGTATCGGCTCCACACCGGGGCCGAACGAAGCAAAGGAACCAACCATGAACACCAAGCCGGTCCGCGTCTACGCCGCCGCTCTCACCGTCTCCGCCGCTGCGCTCGCCCTGTTCGTCACGGGCTGCAGCGATGATTCGAGCGGCTCGTCGGCCGCGTCCTCGGCCACCTCGACTGCCGCGGGCTCCTCGGCGGCACCGTCGGTCCCGGCCTCGGGTGGCGCGTCCACGGCCTCGGTCGACGGCAAGGCGCTCGATGGAAAGTTCGAAACCACCTGCGCCAAGCAGGGCGGCCAGTTGGCGCTCGCACTCAGTGACACGAACAACGCGACCTACGGCACCCTCAGCGTCAGCGCTGCCATCTCCGGCACCGACACCGTCGACGCGGTGGCGGTCGCGGGCAGCAAGGGTGGTTCCAACGGTCTGCCCTACGCGATCGGCTTCGGCAACGGCATGCCCGGCGGTTCGGCCAAGGTCGTGAAAGACGGCAACACCTACAAGGTCACCGGTGAGGGGGTCAGCGGCGATATGTCCAACCCGATGGCGGGCCCTACCACCGCGAAGTTCGACATCACCTTCACCTGCTCGACCGTCGTCGGCGGCTGAGCCCGATCCGTATCCCACTGATCCGCTCACGCTCGAGCACGCCCTGAAATCCCTCGATCGGGGCGTGCGCGGATCTATCTGTCCACCAGCCTCTTTCGAACCTCGAGGAACATCATGAAGTCCATCGCCCGGTGGCTTGCCGCCGCATTCGGAGTCCTGTCGGTCGGTTACTACCTCTGGCACGGCCTCACCTATACCCCGTCCGGCCCCTTCGACGACGGTGTTCTCGCCTGGGTCGGCCCGCAGATGGCGCTGCCGATCATCGCACTCACCGTGGTCCCCATCGTTTTCGCCTTCAGCGGCGACGGCATCATGCAGGCCTTCAACGGCGCCAATAGCTCGGCCTTCCGCAATGGCCGCATCGGTATCGGCACCATCAAGTCGTTCCGTCAGACCGGGCTGACGGTCAACGATCAGCCGCAGGTGCGCATCGAATTCAGTGTCGAAGGCATGGACGGCAAGATCTTCGATTCCGCCGCGAAGATGATCGTCCCGCTCACCGAACTCGCGCTACTGCAGCCAGGTGTCGTGCTTCCCGTGCGCTATCTGCCTGATCGAACCGACAAGGTCGAGGTCGATCGTTCCGGCGACCCTGCCGCCGCTCAACGAGCCATGAACGAGTCCATGATTCGAAAAGGCTTCACCACCAGAGGAAAGCTCGACATCGCCGCCCGTGGAATCGCGACTCAGGCTGTGGTGCAATCGCTCTCGGTGCCGGGTGAAATTCGCGACGGCCACACGAAGATCGAACTCGGTCTCGCGGTAACCCGCCCCAACGGGACAACATTCAGTACCCGCGCCGAAAAGTTCCTGCCCCCGGCCGCGATAGCCAACGTGCAGGTCGGTCGGATACTGCGGGTCCACTATCTGCCCGAAAATGAGCAGGAGGTCGTCATCGCCCTGCCAGTCAATGCCTAGCCCCGCAAAACGAATGTTGCTCTCGTTCGATTCACTGAACGAGAGCAATATTCGCGTTGTCGGCTGTCCGCGCCCTCGCCTTCCGTACGGCTCGCCCCGGCAGATTGGTGCCGGCGGTGGACATCACCAGTTGGCTGCGGTCTGTGCCCTGGAGACCGGCCGCAGTTTCTGGACCGCACCTTTGGATGCGGTGCGGCTGGCACCCGGTGACGACGCCGCCACGATCACCGCCCAACAGCAGCTGCGCACCGTGATCGGCAACCTGATCGAGGCCGGGCACCACCGGCCCGGTGACCCCGATATTCAGCTGCGGAATGCGAACGGTCTGAATCCGCCGATCGGCGGCTCGGCGATGTACACGGCTCCGGCCCCTTGTTCCGGCTCGGTGAGCTGATATCGGGATGTGGTGATGTAGAGCTGGTCGAATCGGGGGCCACCGAAAGTGCAGGCGGTGACTTGTCTTGCTGGAATGGTGATTTCGGCGTCGAGGCGGCCATGACGGTCGGCGTGGACCAGGCGGCCCGCATCGAAGAGAGCGAGCCAGACGCCGTCGGCCCGATCGACGGCGAGGCCGTCGGGGAAACCCAGATCGGCGGTGTCCAGGAAGGGCGTCCTGCTCAGGATGTTCCCGTCGGACCCCAGAGTGATCATGTCGATCCGGCTGGTAAGGCTGTCGACGTAATAGGCGTGAGTGCCGGTCTGAGTCCATGCCAGACCATTCGAGCAGCCGACGCCGGACGCGGCTATGGTGGTGGCGCCGTCGGGGTGTAGCTGCCACAGCGCACCGGCGCCCGGGGCCAAGTCGTAGGACATGGACCCGCACCAGAACCGGCCATCCGGATCGCAGGTTCCATCGTTCATGCGGATGGAGGGATCGGTCCAGCATTCGATGGTGTCGGTAACCGTCCAGTGGTTGTCGAGCAGGGCAAAGCCACGTTCGATCCCGGCAACGAAACCGCCGCCACGTCGCGGGCGCAGGGCGGCGACCACCGGTCCGACGTTGACCCGCCGAGAGACCTTGCCGGCTCCGTCGAGCAGGACGATGTCGCCAGCGAGCATGTCGAGCACGACGAGGCCCTGGCCGTTCAGCCACACCGGCCCTTCACCGTGATGGGTCACAACACCGGTGAACTGTTGGGCTGTCGAGGTCTTCATCGGTTCACTGCTTTACCGGCTCTGTGGTGAGGGTTCCGTTGATGCGCCGGAGGATTCGATCGGGGTTGCTGTCGTGCAGCCACGGGGGCAGTGCGTCTTCGGGGACGTGTTGGTAGGCGACTGTGCGCAGGAAGCGGTCGATCGCTGCGGTGCCGACGGCGGTGTGTCGGGGATCGGTGGTGGCCGGATACGGCCCGCCGTGGAACTGCGCCCAACTGACCGCAACCCCGGTCGGCCAGTCGTCGACCAACACCCGCCCGGCTCGCCTGGCCAGCGCCGCGACCAGATCGGTGACATCCTCACCGGCCGCCCGCTGCACGCCGGCAGTCAGCGAACCGGGCAACACTGTGACCGCCTGCCACAGTTCTTCGGGCGAGTCGTAGGTGACCAGCAGGGTGGTGGGTCCGAAATGCTCCTCGGTGAGCCCCTCGACGTCGGCCAGCAGGGCGTCAGTCGTGGTCTGCGCGACGGTGATCCGTTCGTGGGCTCCGGTCTGATCTGTCGGCTCCAGCCCGGCCGCCACTTGTTGCACGGGTTTGTGCGCGAGGAAGTCTCGGAGCCGTCCCCGGTACTGGTCGCGCAGGTCGATGCCGAGCATCACCGGCGCGGGGAGGTCGGCGATCAGTGTCGCGAGGCGGGCCGGTACATCGCTGTCGGCCGGTAGCAGGACCAGTCCGGGCTTTGTGCAGAACTGGCCGGCGCCGAGCAGGAAGGACTGGCTCAGTCCCGCGGCGATCTCCTCGGGGCGCTCCGAGTTCGCGCGCCCGGTGACGACGACTGTGTTGATGCCGCCCAGTTCCCCGAAGAATGGGATCGGGTTCTCGCGGGCGGCCGCGATGTCGTGCAGGGCGCGGCCACCGACCGTGGATCCGGTGAAAGCTGCCGCGGCGATCTCAGGGGCGGCAAGGGCCGCCGTGCCGGTGCTGTACCCGTGGATGAGTGCGAATATCCCTGCAGGTGCTCCATTTTCGGCAAGGGTAGCCGTGATGGTGTCGGCGACCGCGGCCGACAGCAGCGGATGTCCGGGGTGGGCTTTGACGATTACCGGGCAACCGGCAGCCCACGCGCTGGCGGTGTCGCCACCAGCGACGCTGAAAGCGAAGGGGAAGTTGCTGGCGGCGAACACCAGGACCGGGCCGATACCGACACGAATCGAACGCAGATCCGGACGTGGTGTGGGAGTCCATGCCGGGTCGGCGGTGTCAATCGTCGGGTCGAAGGGTTGGCCGGTCTCGGCGTGGGATGCCAGCAGCCGTAGTTGACCGGTTGCGCGGGCCAGCTCGCCGGTCAGCCGCGGGAATCCCAGGGCGGTCTCCCGGTCGGCCAAGGCCACCAGTTCGTCGGCGCGCTCGTCGAGCGCATTGGCGACCGCTCGCATCCAGTCCGCGCGCGTTGCTGCTGATGTTGAGGCGACCGCGGGTGCTGCTGCCGCCGCGGCGGTCAAAATGGTGTGTAACTGCTCTGGTGTGGTGTCCTCGACGGAGCCGTTCACGCTTGCATCCGTCGGGTTCAGGCTGATGACAGTCATCGCGCGAGGGCTCCTTCCGTGCGCTGGATCTGCGCAATTGTGTTTGTTAGAACGCCGACCTGGTCGATGCACACAGTGACTACGTCGCCGTCGTGCAGACCCTCGCCCAGTGGGGGGACGATGCCGGTCCCGGTGGACAGCACGACGCCATCGGGGAACTCGTTGGCTTGGAACAGCCATTCGATCAGTTCGGCGTAACCGCGTTTCATCGACGAGGTCCGGGTCTCGCCGCTGAATGCTGTTTCCTGACCACGCTGGATCGTCATCTTGATGCCGAGATCTTCCGGGGCGGTGATCGACCACCACGGGACGATCCGCGCCGAGAGCGCGCAACTACCGGCATAAAGCTTGGCCTGCGGCAGGTAGATGGGGTTTTCGGCCTCGATTCCGCGGGCGGTGACGTCGTTGCCGACCAGCGCTCCGATAATCTCGGCGTGCCGGTTGAGGACCAGGCACAGCTCCGGCTCTGGAACGCTGTCAGGGCAGTCGGGGCGGATCCCAGCCTGCTCACCATCGGTGCGCACCCGCCAGGCGGCGGACTTGAAGAACAGTTCCGGTCGTTGCGCGTCGTAGACGTCCTGATACACCAAATCGTGCCGCGACTCCTCCATTCTGGCGGATCGGGACAACAGATAGGTGACACCGGCGCCCCAGACCTCGGTAAGCCCGTCGATCGGTGCCAGCAGCGGTGTTCGAGCGAGTGACCGGATGGCGCCGGTCTCGATCGCCTGCTCGGTGAGTTCCCTGATCTCGGCCGCACTGTGTCGCAGCAGGGTCGCCATGTCAGGCAGCGGTAGCGGATGGATACCGGCCGGGTCGAGCACGCCCAGTTTCGCTCTGCCGTCGTCGTCGAGGAATCGGACAAGGTTCATCGGTGGTCCTTTGCTCGCCAGGTCGTCTCGGTCATGACGTTTCGATGCTGGTGACCCGACGAACTGTGTCCGGGTCTTCTCTCAGGCCGGCTGTGATCTGCAACCCCAGACCAGGCTCGGGTGAGAGGGCCGCAACTCCGTTGTGGATCTCGGGCAAGCCGGTGACCACGCGCGGGTACCAGGTGCGCAGGAAGGCTCGTACGGTTTCCTGGATCAGGGCGTTGGGCTGCGTCATGGTCAGGTGGAAGCAGGCGGCCAGGGTGATCGGGCCGGTGCAGTCGTGTGGGGCGACCGGTATCGAGAACGCATCGGCGAGGTTGGCGACTTTCCGTGCTTCGGTTAGGCCACCGGTCCACTGGACATCGACGGTGGCGTAGGCGATGCGGCCCTGCTCGAGCAGCGGCAGGAAGCCGCGGCGTCCGAGTGCGGTCTCGCCGGTCGCGATCGGCACGCCGACTTCGTTGGCCAGCGCGCCGAGGGCGTCGACGGCGTCGGGGCGGATGGGGTCCTCCACCCAGAATGGCTGGTAGGGCTCCAATGCCCGGCAGATGTCGACGGCGGCGCGGCGCGACCACTGTCCGTGCAACTCCACCATGAGGTCCATGTCCATGCCGACCGCGTCGCGGATCTCCCGGATCACGGTCATCGCCGCATCCAGGTCCGCCGATGTGATCCGGTTGCCCCCGGACTTCTCGGCGGCGCGGTCGAAAGGCCAGACCTTCATCCCGCGCAGGCCCTCGGCGTAGAGCTCCTTGGCCAATCTGGCGGGTTTGGTAAGAAACGCGTCCAAGTCTTCGTACTCGCCTTGGCTGTGCCCCCAGTTGGACGAGGACTGCCGCGAAGTGTCCTGGATGTAGCCTGGGCCGGCGCAAGTGTTGTAGACGCCGATTGTGTCGCGGACCGGACCGCCGAGCAGGCGCGCCACAGTCTGTCCACTTTGCCTGCCCAGCAGGTCCCAGAGTGCGATGTCCACCGCGCCGTTGGCGCGCATCTCGACTCCGCCGCCCTGGAAACCGACATACGGGGTGAGCAGGAGTGACACCGCTTCCGGTGTCGGCTCGTCGAGGCCGAGTAGCAGTGGGGCGACGTGGGAATGCAGGTACGCCTCGACCGCGGCTGACTGCAGAAACGTATCGCCGAGCCCGACTAGGCCCTCGTCGGTGTGCAGGACGAGGACGCACAGGTTGTTCTGGAATCGGGGCCGCAGCGTCTCCAATGCGACAATATGCACTCTGAATCACATGCCTTTCGTATACGTGGGGAGCGCGTGAGTCCCGCCCTCGCGCACCGGCGGTGCGTGCGCGAACGAACATGGATCAAAGGGGGATCGCGACTGTGTCGACCACGCCCCAATGACAATTCCCGCCAGGTCAGATGTGCCCGGTCCGCTCAGTTGGATTCGGGTGGTGGGCCGTCGGCTTGGACGTCGGTGGGCAGATCCGCGATCGACCGGCTGACATCGTTGAGCAGTGCGGCGATGTTGGGTGCTCCCGCCGCGCGGCGGTTGAGTACATCGGACAAGGCGACGTCGAGGTCGGTACCGTAGAAGTGCTGGGCGGCTTCGATGTGCTCGGTCATCGCCACCCGCGCGGCATCGGGGTTCTTGCTCGCGATCGCTTCGAGGATCACGTTGTGCAATGGCAGTGCCGCCCCGGTAACCGCGCGGTCGGTGAGGCTACGCAACATGACTCCGTGGGTCAGCGGTCGGATCGAGCCGAACATGATCTGAATGACCGGGTTCCGCGAGGCGATGGCGATCGCCTCGTGGAACGCCACATCCAGATCCGCGCGGGCCGACAGCGCGCTCTGATGGTCCAGCGCGTCGAGGATGCGGCGCATATCCGCCAGATCGTCTTCGGACCTATGCTCCGCGGCGAGTGCCGCCGCTTGCCCCTCGAGCATCGCGCGTGCGACGACTAGATGCCGCGCGGTGACCTCACCACGACGTACCAGTAGTAGCGGATCTCCGCCGTCGCTGGTTGGCCGTATCTGGCGGACGAAACTCCCGCGACCCGCAGCCACACTGATCAAGCCGCGCTCCTGTAGAGACCGCAGCGCCTCCCGGATCACCGGACGGCTCACCGTGTACTGCTGGGCCAGCACCCGCTCCGATGGCATTCGCGACCCAGGCGGCCACTCTCCCGCCACGAGGCGCTCCTCGAGCATCGTCGCGAGATCTGCGCCGGACGGCGGGGTTGCTGGATCACCATAACTGGCATGACCGGTCATACCAGTAAGTATGGCAGCCTCGAAACCCGACCGTCAAATGCTTCGATCGCTCTCCGTGGTGATCTGCACTACCGCCATTCAAGAGGGCAGCCGATGGTTGCAGCCCCGATCACACTGTCGTGGCGACGGCCGGATCGAATACCGTCCAACCGCGCCCACCCTGGGAGAGCCGCGCCGATGCGGTGCTCAGTGCTGCCGGGCTGGCTTCAGTCGAGCGGATAGAGGCTTGCGCCGCCGTCGACCAGGAGTGTGGAACCTGTCATATACGAGGCGAGGTCCGAGCATAGAAACAGGAAGGCGTCGGCAACCGACTCCGCGGTCTGCAGTGATCCCAGTGGGACGGCACGTTCGGCCCGAGCGCGGTAGTCCGGGTCGGTGTCCCACTGGTGTTTGGCCATGCCGACGGCCACGATGCCCGGCGAGAGCGCGTTGCTGCGGATCCCGTACGGCGCCAGCTCTCGGGCGAAGCTGCGCATCAGGGATTTGATGGCGGCTTTGGAGGCGCTGTAGGGGGCGATGCCCGGCCAGGGCACGTCGGAGACCCAACTCGTGGTGAAGATCAGATGCCCGGGCTCGTGGTGTTCTCGCCACAGTGCGGCCGCGGCGCGGGCGACCAGGAAGCTGCCTGTGGTGTTCACATCTTGGATCCGGCGGAAGGCGTCCAAGGGAAATTCCTGGACGGGGTAGGCGTCGCCGACCACTCCTGCGTGGCAGCACACGATCGTCGGCCGACCTCCCAGCCATTCCTCGGACTGGGTGACCATTTCGCGGACGGCGACCGGATCGGTGACATCGCAGCGGTGGTAGCGGACACGGGGATGCGAGGGGATCTTGGCGCCGTCCTCGGCGGTGTCTACTACCCCGACGGTCGCGCCATGTTCTGCCAGGCGGCGGACGATGGCCGGCCCCAGGCCGCCTAGGCCACCAGTGAGCAGGACAGTATGCCTCGGCAGATCGAGCGCGTCGTGGTGTTGCTGATCGGAGTCTCCGGTGCTCATCGGCAGTCCACCGCGACCTTCAGGACCTCCGCGTCCGGCGCGGCGAGCAGAGGCAGCGCGACTGTCACCAACTCCGGCAGTGGAACGCGGTGCGTGATCAGTTCTTTTGCCTGGAGTCGGCCGTCGGCGAGCATTCGCACCGCTTGGGCGACGTCCACATCCCACAGGTGAGCCGCGGACCCGATCAGTCGGCGTTCGCCCAACACCACCGGGGAGAGCGCAAGCGGCTGGGGCTGCGCGCCGAGACCGACGGCCACGACGGTGCCTCCTGGTCGAACCAGGGCGAGGGATCGCTCGATCTGCCCGGGCGCCCCGCTGCATTCATAAATGACGTCGACGCCGGGATCGTCGAGGTCCTCGATCAGCATGTCCAGCTCCTCGGGCGCCAGCGCTCGCACGGCCGAATGGCTTTGGGCGAAGGCTCGGCGGAACCGGCCCGGGTCCACGATCCAGCAGTTCGCAGCGCCCAGAGCCAGCGCCGCCTGAGCGGTCAACTGGCCGATAGTGCCGCCGCCGATGACGACCGCGGTCGAACCGATCGGATCGGGGGCCTTGCGAACCGCACGGACCGCCACTGCGGCCGGCTCGGCCAGAACGGCGTCATCGGCGCTCAGACCGGGCGGAAGGGGAACGCAGGTCCGGGCCCGCGCGACCATGAACTCGGCCAGACCACCGTCGTCCTGTTGCCCGAGAACAGACAGGTTCGGGCACAGGCCGTCCTCGTGCCGCAGACACCACCAGCAGGTGCCGCAGCCGTTCACCACATCGGGTACCACCATCGTGCCGACTGGTGGCCCGCTGCCGTCGCGTGCGGCTTCGACGACTTCGCCGACGACCTCATGCCCCAGGGTCAGCGGCGCCGTGCGCCCACTGAGGGGGTGCGGATCGTCCACCGGAATGATGAGTGGTCCATCGCGGAACTCTTCCAAATCGGTTCCGCAAATGCCGCACCAGTGGACCTTGACCAAGAGCTCGTCGTCGCGCCGTGGGCGCGGCTGGACTTCTTCGAGTCGGACGTCAGCGCGACGATGCCATCGAGCCGCGAGCATCGAATATCCCTCCTGAAATGCACTCATGCAGATCACTGCGAGCAGCGAGCTGGCTGGTTCAAGGACCGGATCGTATACCGGTCACACCGGTTTGACCAGTTTCGAATTGGTCATCCGAAACCCTTGACGGTCGAGTTTCGACATAGTCATACTTTCCGGCATGACCGGTCATACCAGTTGTGTCGGGAGGCTGCCGCATCCTTCTCGACTCGGCCCGAGAGCGGCGGCTGATGGAAGGACGAAAGTGCTGTCCGATCACCGACAAGAGCCGTGGAGGGCCTTAGTGAACTCAGCAACCAAAACCATGCAGGACTCGGCGAGTTCCGGGGGCGATGTGTCGGTCACGCACAGCGGTATCGATCCTGCGGCCCTCGACGTGCCGGATTTCCCGATGCTTCGCGTCGATGCCGGCCAGATCGTCGATCAGCAGGCCGCACCGTGGTCCAGGCTTACCTGGCATGACGGCGTCCAGCACCTTGTGGAGGTCGACCGGAATCGAGCACGCGAGACGGGAGCCCGTCGGTGAGCACGACCGGACTGCAAACAAGGCAGGCGTCCGATCAGATCAGGCGCGTCATCTTCATTACCGCGGCCGCCGCCATGGGCGGCTTTCTGTTCGGTTACGACAGCGCGGTTATCAACGGCGCGGTCGCGGCCATCCGTGACCGATACAGCATCGGGTCGGGTGCCTTGGCTCAGGTGGTCGCCGTCGCGCTGATCGGGTCGGCGATCGGCGCGGCCACGGCGGGCCGACTGGCGGACCGCATCGGGCGAATTCACGTCATGCGGATCGCGGCGGGGCTGTTCCTGGTGAGCGCATTCGGGTCGGCATTGCCCTTCACGCTGTGGGATCTGGCGATGTGGCGAATTATCGGCGGCATCGGGATCGGAATGGCGTCGGTGATCGGACCCGCCTACATCGCCGAGGTAGCGCCGCCGGCATATCGCGGACGGCTCGGTTCGTTCCAGCAGGCGGCGATCATTTTCGGTATCGCACTCTCGCAGCTGGTCAACTATGCGATTCTGCAGATCGCCGGCGGCGAGCAGCGCGGCACTATCGCCGGACTGGAGGCCTGGCAATGGATGCTGGGTGTGATGGCGGTGCCAGCTCTGCTATACGGGCTGGTTTCGTTCACGATTCCCGAGTCACCGCGCTACCTGATTTCGGTGGACCGCACCGCCGAGGCGAAGAAAGTGCTCGCCGACGTGGAAGGCGAGAATATCGATCTGGACGCGCGAGTCGCCGAAATCCACCAGGCGATGCGCAGCGAACACAAGTCCACCTTCAAAGACCTGCTCGGTGGTCGATTCGGATTCCTGCCCGTGGTGTGGATCGGCATCGGGCTTGCTGTCTTCCAGCAGCTGGTCGGCATCAATGTGGCGTTCTACTATTCGGCCACGCTGTGGCAGTCGGTGGGCATCGACCCGTCGAGCTCGTTCCTGTTTTCGTTCACCACCTCGATCATCAACATCATCGGCACGGTCATCGCCATGGCACTGGTGGACCGGATCGGCCGAAAACCGTTGGCGCTTATCGGCTCAATCGGCATGACCGTTTCGCTGGCGCTGGATGCCTGGGCGTTCTCCGCAAAAACCGGGTCCGGCGCCACCGCGTCGCTCCCGCACGCTCAGGGCATGGTCGCGCTGATCTCGGCGCATTCGTTCGTGCTGTTCTTCGGCCTGTCCTGGGGTGTGGTGGTGTGGGTGATGCTCGGGGAGATGTTCCCGAACAGGATTCGTGCGGCCGCTCTCGGCTTGGCCGCCTCCGTGCTATGGATCGCCAACTGGGTCGTCACCGCGACCTTTCCCTCGCTGTCGGACTGGAACCTGTCCGGCGCCTACGTGATCTACGCGATCTTCGCGGGCCTGTCGATATTGTTCGTGCTCCGGTTCGTTCCGGAGACCCAGGGCAAGACGCTCGAGGAAATGGGGTAGCGATTCGGGCTCGACCCGGTACGCAGATACGGGTTGAGCATGAGCCCGCACCTACCGAGCCGGCGTGCTTCTATCGGCCGTGTGCGCCTGGCTCGAGCGCCTTGGCAATCAGGAGACACGCTCTAATCTTGTTCTTTATCCTCGTGGACCAGACTGTTTGGCTTGCTTGATGATTCCCGGGACAAGCGGGCGGCCTTCGCCTGATCATGTGCTCCGACCAAGGAATCACGTGAATCAGAACGAAGGCCGTGGGGATGAGTCTGCCGGTCGCTGGTGAGGCGGGGGAAGCGTTCGCGGAACTGTCACGTATGCGCGGCGAGTTCTACGCGTGTCTGACCGTGCGCGGCGATGAGTTGTTCGAGCTCACCGACGCGATGCTATGTGCGCAGGGGGCGGTGCGGTCGATTCCGGAGTTGACATTGACGCCCGAGCATCGCCGCGGGCACGGGGCGCTCTACGACGGCTTGAATGCCGGTCGTATCGATGTTGATCGATTGCGGAATCTGTTGTCCCGCACCAAGTTACCCAGGTTTCCGGAGGGTCGCCTGGTGTTGGCGGTGGATGTGTCGGCGTGGCTGCGTTCGGATGCGGCGTGTTCGCCGGATCGGCTGTTCTGCCACGTCTACGGACGAGCGAAATCGGCATCGCAGTTCATCCCGGGCTGGCCGTACTCGTTCGTCGCGGTCCTCGAACCCGGCGCTTCATCCTGGACGCAGATCCTGGACGCGGTGCGCCTCGGTCCCGAAGACGACGCGACCGCGGTCACCGCCGCCCAACTGCGGCAGGTGGTGCAGCGGCTGATCGCTGCGGGCCAGTGGCGCGACGGTGACCCCGACATCCTGATCGTGGCCGACGCCGGCTACGACGTGTGCCGGCTGGGATGGGTGCTGGCCGATCTGCCGGTCGAGCTGGTCGGGCGGCTGCGCTCGGACCGGGTGATGCAGCTACCCAAACCAGTCCGGGCACCCGGCACCAACGGGCGCCCACCCAAACACGGGCCGCAGTTCCGGTTCACCGACCCTGGGTCCTGGCCGGAGCCCGCGGTCACCACGATCACCGCGACCAGCAACTACGGCAAGGCCCTCACCCAGGCATGGGATCGGGTCCACCCCAGGTTGACTCATCGCAGCGCCTGGCTCGGCCACGACGGCGCACTCCCGGTCATCGAGGGCACCCTGATCCGCCTCGAGGTCGCCCACCTGTCCCGAGACCGTGACGCGCCACCGGTCTGGCTGTGGTCCTCGAAAACCGGCGCCGCCGGCACTGATGTCGATCGGGCCTGGCAGGCGTTCTTACGGCGCTTCGACCTGGAACACACCTTCCGGCTGTTCAAGCAGACTTTGAGCTGGACCCGACCCAGGCTGCGGGAGCCCGAAGCCGCCGACCGCTGGACCTGGCTGCTCATCACCGCGCACACCCAGTTGCGACTCGCTCGTCCTCTCACCGCCGATCTGCGCCACTCTTGGGAAAAGCCCGCAGCCCCTGCACAATTGACTCCGGCGCGCGTGCGGCGGTGGTTTCGGAACCTCCGCCCGGCACTGGCCTGTCCGGCCAGAGCGCCGAAACCCTCCCGACCGGGCCCCGGCAGGCCATCCGGACAACGCAACCGCCACCGCGCCACCCGCTACGACGTCGGCAAAACCGTCAAACGACCCAACCGACTACCCGCTGGCCACGCCCTGGCCAGGCCCGAACGAGTAACCCGAGGATAAAGAACAAGCTAATTGGCCGTGCGTTCATCTGGGAGTTGTCTGCGGATTGCCTGTGGCGTTTACCGTGCGGCGTCGGTACAACTCAGGAGACATTGTGAACGTGCCCCTGCCCCTGTTCGTCAAGCGGGACGGTCAGCCGAAACGCTCGGCCATCACCTGCCAGTACAAGTGCGGTAATGCCTGCTTCCACGAGGTGCCCAACACCTCGCGGAATGAATACTTCGGCGACATCGTGCGTGCGGCGTTGTCGCGACGCGGCATGTTGAAGGGCAGCGCCGGTGTCGTTGTCGCGATCGGCGCCGCAGGCGTGCTCGCGTCCTGCGGTACCGACTCCACCGGCGAACAGGCCGGTGGCTCGCTGGTCGACGGCGTGCCGGTCGGCACCAACTTCACACCCGTCGCACCGAATTCCGATGACGCGCTGGTCGTCCCGGAGGGCTACGAGACCGCCATCGTAATCCGCTGGGGTGACCCGCTTTTCGCGGACGCGCCGAGTTTCGATCCGGACAAGCAGTCGGCGGCTTCGCAGGCGGTGCAGTTCGGCTTCAACAATGATTTCGCGGCACTGCTGCCCATCGAAGGCCAGGCGAACAGCTATCTGCTGGTGGTGAATCACGAGTACACCACCGAGCCGCAGATGTTCAAGGGCTACAACAAGGAAAACCCGTCACTGGAGCATTACCAGACTGCCATTGCCGCACATGGCCTTTCAGTGGTGCAGGTGCAGGGTGAATCCGGAACGGGCAAGCTGACAACGGAATTCGGCAAGTACAATCGCCGGATCACGGGCACCACCGAATTCCTCGTCACCGGTCCGGCCGCGGGCAGTGCCCTGCTGAAGACCAACGCCGACCCCACCGGCACCAAGGTGCTCGGCACCCTGAACAACTGCTCCGGCGGCGTGACACCCTGGGGCACTGTGCTTTCCGGTGAGGAGAACATCAACCAGTACTTCGCCAACGCGGACAAGGTCGACGAGTCGGCCAAAGGCAGGCTTCAGCGCTACGGATTCCCGACCGGCGCGTCGGAGCGCAAGTGGGAACTGTACGAGCCCCGCTTCGATCTGGAGAAGGAACCCAACGAGGCCAACCGGTTCGGCTGGGTTGTCGAGGTCGATCCGTGGGACGCGTCCGCCCCGCCGATCAAGCACACCGCGCTCGGCCGGTTCAAGCATGAGGCCGCGACCATCCATGTGGCCGCGGACGGCACTGTAGTCGCCTACATGGGTGACGACGAGCGCTTCGATTACATGTACAAATTCGTGTCCTCGCGCAAAATTCAGTCGGGCACCGGCCAGGCCAGCATGCGTCACAACCTGACCATCCTGGACGCCGGCACGCTGTATGTCGCCAAATTCACCGGCGACCACCCGGACAAGATCGACGGTACCGGTGCGGTGCCCTCCGACCAGGGCTTCACCGGGACCGGGCAGTGGATTCCGCTGCTGGTCACCGCCGAAGACGGCAAGGCCACCTCGCGGGTGGACGGCTTCACCGCGGAAGAGGTCGCGGTGTTCACCAGGCTCGCGGCCGACAAGGTCGGCGCGACCAAGATGGACCGTCCGGAGGATTTCGAGGCCAGCCCGAAATCCGGCAAGGTGTATGTCGCGCTGACCTACAACGAGCAGCGTGGCAAGGCAGGCAAGCCCGGCGTCGACGAGGCGAATCCGCGCAATATCAATAAGTTCGGGCAGGTGCTCGAAATCGACGACGAGCACGCAGGTGTCAAGTTCACCTGGAATGTGCTGATGCTGTGTGGTGATCCGAAGACCGCCGACACCTACTTCGCGGGATTCGACAAAACCAAGGTCAGCCCGATCGCCGCCCCGGACAACCTCGCCTTCGACGGGTACGGCAACCTCTGGATCTCCACCGACTCCTCGCGTGCGGCCGACTCCAATGACGGCCTGTTCTCGGTGGTGCTCGACGGACCGAATCGCGGTGAGACCAAACAGTTCCTTACGGTTCCCTTCGGCGGCGAGACCTGCGGTCCGATCATCTCCGAGCAGCGGGTCACCGTCTGCGTCCAGCATCCGGGCGAGCGCGATGACGCCACCGCCGAGAAGCCCGCCTCGCATTGGCCCGATGGTGGCGATAGTCTGCCGAGACCTGCCGTGGTTTCGGTGTGGAAGAAGGGTGGCGGGCGTATCGGCACCTAGCGCCCACCCGTCAGGTGAACGGCGAAACCGCTACTCGAACCTGCAGGGAGTAGCGGTTTCGTCGTTTCCGCGTCGATGTCAGCTGCTGCCCATCAGGCCACCGTTGTTCGCGTACCGCGCGAAATCGCCTTGGGCGCCGCTGTATACGTTCAAGTCCGTGCCGCCGCCGATGCCTGGCACGCTGCCGCGGTCGGTGGTCTGCCAGAACGTCCAGTTCGGCCAGCCGCCGGGTACCTCGGGCTGATCGTTGCCGCGATAGTCCGCGATCCAGAGCGGATAGCGGGTGAACTGGTTGGAATCGGCCATGGCTGTTTTCCAGAAGTTCGGATAGGTGTAGATGATCGGGACCCGGCCGGTCAGGGCCTGGACCGTAGTCAGATAGCGGTGGGTCCAGTCGATCAGTCCAGCCGGATCCAGGCCGCCCGCGTTTTCCATGTCGAGCACCGGCGGCAGATCGAGCGGTCCGTTCTGACCGAGCACCACCGCCGCGTACATCGCGGCCTGCGGCTCGGGCGGTAGATTCGGCCGCGCGTAGTGGTAGGTCCCGCGCGCGACACCGGCCGTGCGCATCAGCACGCTGTCCTGCACAAAGAACGGGTTGAGGTAATTCAGTCCCTCGGTCGCCTTGAGCATCGCGAATTCGTGCCCCGCGCGACGCACCGCGAACCAGTCGATAAATCTGCCGTCGACGTGCTGCCAGGATGAAACATCTGGCCCGCTCGGTCCGGCGACGGCGCTGCCTGGCAGGGTTGCGGTAAGGATGCCGCCCAGAGTGATCACAGACAACGCAATGATGCTGGTCGATCTCCAACGAGTGCTATCCATGCTGTTCGACGATAGCCATTCGCATTGACTGTGACCAGTGTTGCAATTGGGGCATTTGCGCAATATTCACCAATGGTTGTGTCGACCGTCCATCGAGCGGGTGTCGCGCGGCTGTTCGAGGGGTATGGCGGGCCGGATTCAGCCGAGCCAGTCGAGGACTGAGGCCGCGGTCCAGGACTGCTGCATGCTGCCGAGGGGTTCGCCGGTGAAGGGTTCGTAGTATTCGGCGAAACTGCCGTCGCTGGCTTGGCGTAGGCCCTCGGCGCGCAGCATGTACGCGCGTTCGGCCCAGCCCCGGCGAGCGAAAGCCCAGGAGAACAGCCAGGTCATTACCGGCCAGACCGGGCCGCGCCAGTATTCGCGGGGGCGGAAGTCCTTGGAGACCGGTGATGTCGAGGGCGGTAGGGCGTAGCGCAGGTCGGGGTGGCCGCAGAAGCGTGGGCCTTCGAACATGCGCAGCAGGCTACGTTCGGTATCGCGGGGGAGGCCGCCGCACAGTAGCGGAGCGAACATCGACAGCGTTTCGGTGCCGATCGACCGCTGCAGCCGCAGGTCGAAATCCCTCGCCACGCCCGTGCGCGCATCGGAGGTCTCGATCACGCCCGCGCGAAACCGGTCCGCCCAGCCGCGCAGGTCGCGAACATCGGCGTGCGGTTGCTTGTACTCCTCGCCGATATTCGCCAGCACGTCGCAGGCCAGCGAGAAGATCGCGGTGACGAATACGTCCTCCACCGCGAAACTCATGGTCGAGGCGAGCAGATAGTCGTCATAGCCCGCGCGGCGCATCTGCTCGACCAGCCATAGATAGCGGTCGTATTCGCGATCCGATGGCCGCTGTGACGGATCCGAAACCACCAGCACATCCTCGCGGCGATAGGAGGGCAGCACGCCGGGAACGACGTTCTCATAGGCCCGGTCCCAGCGCGGTGAGTTATCCATGCCGGATTCCCAGCCGTGATACAACGTGATCCGGCCGCTTTCCTTGGGGTCACGGGCGTGCGCGAGCCACCGATGCCAGCGCACCAGATCCGGCCAGCGGCGGTTGAGGAATTCCTCCGCCACCGCGCGGGTGCCGCGGCCGTGGCGGCGGGAATGGTCGAGGATGCGCTGCACCGCGATGGCATGCACCGGTGGTTGGGTAATCCCGGAGGTGTCTGGGCCGTCGGGTGCGTTGACGGCCAGTTTCCGGCACTCCCACCACGCGGGCCCGGGGAAATAGCCGTCCACACCATTGGCGAAGACGATGTGCGGGATCATGCCGTTCTTCCACTGCGCGGACAGCAGTGTGTCCAATTCGATGACCGCGCGTTCGACACTCAATGGTGCGAGGCCGACCGCGACGAACGCGGCATCCCAGCTCCACATGTGCGGATACAGCCGGGGGGCGGCGCTGGTCATGGTGCCCAGATCGTTGCCCCGCAGCAGGTAGGCGGCGCGGGCCGCGAGCTGTGTTGGGGTGAAACCCGGGTGTGCCATCCCTCTATTCTGCGATGTCATTCGCCGATGTGCCCGCACAGCGTGGCCGTATCCAGCCGCGTGTGACCAGCCGGCCAACTATTACGGTGGGTGCCATGAGCCCAGCCGTGACCAGCACTCCGAAGCCGACCGCGCTGATCACCGGCGCCAGCCGCGGACTCGGCGCCGCCGTCGCCCGCGAACTCGCACCGACGCACGAACTGTTGCTCGGCGCACGCTCGGCCGATTCATTGCGCGAGGTTCTGAGCGAACTTCCCGGCGCTGTGGCCTGGCCCGTCGAGCTGACGGACTATTCGGCTCTGGCCGAAGCGGTTTCGCCGATCGAGCGGTTGGATGTGTTGGTGCACAACGCCGGCGTCGCTGATCTGGACACCATTGCCGAATCGTCTGTGCAGCAGTGGCGAAATACCTTGGAGGCCAATCTTATTGCGGTGGCCGAGCTGACCAGGCTGCTGCTTCCGGCGCTGCGTGCCGCCAACGGTCATGTGGTGCTGATCAATTCGGGCGCCGGACTGCGCGCCAACGCGGGCTGGGCGTCGTATGCCGCGAGTAAGTTCGGGCTGCGCGCGTTCGGTGATGCCTTGCGCCTCGAGGAACCCGCGCTGCGAGTGACCTCGATCCATCCCGGCCGCATCGACACCGATATGCAGCGCGCACTCATCGCCAACGAGGGCCGCGAGTACAACCCGGCGGAATTCCTCACCGCCGAAACGGTCGCCATCGCGATCCGCAACGCCGTCGAGACACCCCGCGACGGACACCCGACCGAGATCGTGCTCCGGCCGCACCGCTGACCGGTGTGGCCGGAGCGCGATGCCGGTCGTCGCCTCAGACGACGATATTGACCAGCCGCCCCGGCACCACGATCAGCTTGCGCGGCGCCTCGCCGCCCAGCAGCGCCACGATCTTCTCGTCGGCCAGCGTGGCCGACTCGATGGTCGCCTTGTCGGCATCGGCGGGCACCTGAATTCGGCTGCGCACCTTGCCGTTCACTTGAATCGGGTACTCGACCGACTCGTCGACGAGCAGTGCGGGATCCGCCGCCGGGAACGGGCCGTGTGCCAGGGAGTGGTTGTGGCCGAGGCGTTCCCAGAGTTCCTCGGCGATATGCGGTGCCAGCGGTGCCAGCATCAGCACCACCGGTTCGACCACCGAGCGCGGCGCGCCGTCCGGGTATGCCTTGGTGAGGTGGTTGGTCAACTCGATGAGCTTGGCGCCCGCCGTGTTGTCGCGCAACGCGGCCAGATCCTCGTCCACCCCGGCAATCGTCTTGTGCAGCAGGCGAAGCGTGGCATCAGCGGGATCGGCGGCGGTGACCCGGGTTGCGCCGGTCTCCTCGTTCACCACCAGTCGCCATACCCGTTGCAGGAATCGGTGCGCGCCGACAACGTCCTTGGTCGCCCACGGGCGCGAGGTGTCCAGCGGACCCATCGACATCTCATAGAAGCGGAAGGTGTCGGCGCCGTACAGATCGCACATCTCATCGGGAGAGATGGCGTTCTTCAACGACTTACCGATCTTGCCGTACTCCTGGAAAACCTCGGCCTCGGTGCCGGTCGCGTCGGTCCAGAAGAAATGCCCGTCGCGCTCGACGACCTCGGCCGCGGGCACGTAGGCGCCGCGCGCGTCGGTGTAGGCGTGGTCCTGGATGTAGCCCTGGTTGAAAAGCCTGCGGTAGGGCTCGAATCCGGTGACGTCGCCCAGGTCGAACAGCACCTTCTGCCAGAATCGCGCGTACAGCAGATGCAGCACCGCGTGCTCGACGCCGCCGACGTACAGGTCGACGCCGCCGGGATCGTCCGGGCCGTGCTCGCCGGTGCGCGGGCCGAGCCAATACTGCTCGTTCTCCTTGGCGCAGAACGACTCCGAGTTGGTCGGGTCGGCGTAGCGCAGCTGGTACCAGGAACTGCCCGCCCAGTTGGGCATCACGTTGGTGTCGCGCCGGTAGCGCTTCGGGCCGTCACCGAGGTCCAGTTCGACATTGACCCAGTCGGTGGCCTTGGCCAGCGGCGGGGACGGCTCGGAGTTCGCGTCGTCGGGATCGAAGGTGACCGGCGCGAAGTCGTCGAGTTCGGGAAGTCGCACGGGCAGCATGGAATCCGGCAGTGCGTGTGGTGCGCCGTCCTCGTCGTAGACGATCGGGAAGGGCTCGCCCCAGTACCGCTGACGGGCGAACAGCCAGTCGCGCAGCTTGTATTGGATGGTGCCCTTGCCGTGGCCGTCGGTCTCCAGCCTCGCGATGATGGTGGCCTTGGCATCCTCGACGGACAGACCGTCGAGGTAATCGGAATTCACCAGTACACCCTCGCCCGCGTGCGCGGCGGAGGTGACGTCGCCGCCTGCGATGACCTCGACGATGGGCAGGCCGAGCGCGGTCGCGAAATCCCAGTCGCGGTGGTCGTGGCCGGGCACCGCCATGATCGCGCCGGTGCCGTAGCCGCTGAGCACATAGTCGGCTATGAATACCGGCACCGGCGCACCGCTGGCCGGGTTGGTCGCGTGGACGCCGAGGAAGACGCCGGTCTTCTCCTTGTTCTCCTGGCGCTCCAGATCCGATTTCGCCGCGATCGACTTGCGGTACGCCGCAACGGCATCCGCGGGCGTGGCGGCATTGTCGTTGGTCCAGCGCGGATCGGTGTCGACCGGCCAGGCAGCGGCGGTCAGCTTGTCGACCAGCTCGTGCTCGGGTGCCAGCACGACATACGTCGCGCCGAACAGGGTGTCGGGCCGGGTGGTGAACACCTCGATCTGATGTCCCGAGGCATCGAACTTCACCTGCGCGCCACGCGATCGGCCGATCCAGTTGCGCTGCATGGCCTTGACGTTGTCCGGCCAATCCAGCCGGTCCAGATCGTCGACCAGCCGGTCGGAGTACGCGGTGATGCGCATCATCCACTGCCACAGCCGCTTACGGAACACCGGGAAGTTGCCGCGTTCGCTGCGGCCCTCGGCGGTGACCTCCTCGTTGGACAGCACCGTGCCGAGGCCGGGGCACCAGTTGACCACCGAATCGGTCTGATACACAAGGCGATAGGAGTCCAGCAGCGCGGCGCGCTCGGCATCGCTGCACGCGGACCACTCGCGTCCGTCCGGCACCGGGCGGGCGCCGTCGGCGAATTGGGCAGCCAACTCGGCGATCGGCCGCGCCCGATCCATTTCCTGGTCGTACCAGGCGTTGTAGATGCGCAGGAAGATCCACTGCGTCCAGCGGTAGTACTCCGGATCCGTGGTCGCGAAGCTGCGCCGCCGGTCGTGGCCGAGCCCGAGCCGGTCCAGCTGCCGCTGCATGGTGGTGATATTCGATTCGGTCGTCACCCGTGGATGCGCGCCGGTCTGCACCGCGTACTGCTCGGCGGGCAGGCCGAACGCGTCATAGCCGAGCGCGTGCAGAACGTTGCGTCCGCGCATCCGGTGGTAGCGCGCGAAGACGTCGGTGGCGATGTAGCCGAGCGGATGCCCGACGTGCAGGCCCGCGCCCGAGGGGTAGGGGAACATGTCCTGGACGAACAGCTTGTCCGCCGGTGTTTCACCCGCGAGCGGGCCTACCGGGTTCGGTGCGTGGAAGGTTCCGCGCTCATCCCAGTTCCGCTGCCACCGGCGCTCGATGCGGCCGGCAAGCTCAGCGTCGTACCGATGCTCGGGTACATCGCTGTCGGTCGCACGAGTGTCCTGCATCGTCCTGCCTTCTTGTTTTGCCGATCCCCGGGTCATAACTCTGTCTATCAGGGTAGAACGTCCGGGTCGGAGGACCGAAAATCGGGCCGGGTGCACACCGGCGCGGCCACCGATTCGCGCGTTCGTCCTACGGTGCGTCAGCCGATCGCCGGGGAGTGGCCGGTAGTGGTTTCGCGGTGGTGAGTTAATCTGCTGTGGTGTTCGTTGTCGCTCTAGTCCTGTTCGTGCTGGCCATGGTGGCCGTCGCGACTGGCGTGCTGGGACTGACCGGCAGGCTGCCGCGCAACCGCTTCGTCGGTGTGCATACCGAAGCCGCCCTGCACAGTGACGAAACCTTCCGCATCGCCAACCGCGTCGCCGCCCCCACCTCGGTGGCCGCCGGTGCGCTGCTTTTCGCCAGCGGTCTGATCGCCCTCGCGTCGGGCGGTATTGTCGCCCTCGTCGTCGCGGTGGTCGCGGCACTTATCGCCCTGTTCACCCTCGGTGCCGGTGCGAACCTCGGTGAACGCGCCGTGGCCGGGCTGGTACCCGCCGAGCCCGTCGGCGGCTGTGGGTCCTCATGCGGGGCCTGCTCGCTGCGCGACGCCTGCGCGCCCGCCAACTGAGCTTGCGCTCATGCCGGCCCGGTCGGTTCTACCGCATGCTTGTCGCTGCCGCCAGTACGGCGAGTCCGGCGTCGGGGTCACCGACCGCAATGCGGGCGCTGCCGTCGGGGTATGCCTTGGCGGCGATACCAGCACGGCGTAGCGCCGTCGCGATACCCGGCCCCGGCAGATAGAGGAAGTTGGCATGGCTGTGCGGTACCGCGATACCTCGGCGGCACAGCGCGGTGCGTAGCATTTCCCGCTCGGTGGTGATGCGCAGGATGCGGGCGCTGAGTTCGGGTTCGGCCGCGTACGACGCCGCTACCGCGGCCACCGCCGCCGAACTCATCCCGAACGGCAGCTGTAGACGGTGCACCCGGCCGATCAGCTCGCGGCTGCCGAACACATAGCCGACGCGCAGTCCGGCGAGCCCATACGCTTTGGAAAAGGTGCGCAGCACAAGCAGATTCGGATGACGCCGCAGTAGTGCGCGGGTGTCTATCCGCTCGTCACCGCTGAGGAACTCGGCGTATGCCTCGTCGAGAATGACCGGCACTCGGCGCGGGACCGTGCGCAGGAATCCCTTCAACGCGCCGATCGGGAGCAGGGTGCCGGTCGGATTGTGTGGACGGCAGACCACCACCAACCCCGTCCGCCTATTGATCGCCCGTGCCATGCCTGGCAAATCCTGGTTGCCGCCCGCGTCCAGCGGCACCGGTGCGGCATCGAGTCCGGCCATCTCCGCCATGATCGGATAGCCGTCGAATGTCGGTGTGCTGTAGACGATTTCATCGCCGCACCTGGTCAAGGCCTGAATGATCTGCATGGCCACCCCGGTCGCGCCGGAACCGACGACCACCTGATCCGAATGCGCGCCGATATGGTCGGCGATCAGCTTCGGCAAGCGGTGCGGCAGGAACTCTGGATACCGATTCGCGTGCGTCAGTACAGTATTCACCGCGAGCAATACCGAAGGCAGTGGCGGGAACGGATTCTCGCTCAGGCTCAGATCGAAACGGGTAGGCACCCGTTCGGTTCGGTACCGACGCGAGCGCCGAGTCTCAGCGGTCAGCCGGATGCTCATACCGCCGCGCCCCAGCGCACTGCCGCCGCCCCCGCGAAATCACCGGCGTGCGCGAACGCCGACATCAGCACCACCGATCCGTTACGCAGTCTGCCCGCCCGGTTCTCCACATCCAGAGTGACGGGAATGCCTGCGGCAAAAAGGTTTCCGCACTGATCGAAGGTGTCCGGATGGCGCTGCGCGGGCAGTTCGAGCGCGTCGTGCCAGTTGCGCAGGAACAGCCGGTTCGGCTGATTGGTCACGAAGGTGTCGATATCGCGACCCCGCACGCCGATCCGGTCGCATACCGCCAGCGCGACCTCGGGTACGAGCCGGTTGCCGCGGGCGAACACCTTGGTGATCTTCGATTCGGTGAAGCTCACACAGCCCTGTCCTTCGCCAGGCTCCCAATATTTGCGATCACCATTGGTGGAAAACGACATGTCACCGGCGAATTCCGGATAGGTCCGGCATTCGATATCGAGAATCGGTGCGGTGTCGTCCTTAACCAGCAGCCCGACACCGCAACCGTCGCCGGGCACCGGTGCCTGCGCGAGCTCGCGGATATCGGACTGGGTGAACACCGGCCCGGCGGTGTTCTGCGTCGCGGCGATAAGAGCGGTGCGAGCGTCAGTAGTTTGCAGGATCATTCGCGCCATCGACATCATGTGGATGAAAGCCGCGCAGCCGCCGTTGTGTACGTCGTAGACGAAACCGGGCCGCATACCGAGTCTGCGCGCGACCTCCGGACCTGATCCGAGCACCGGGTTGTCCGGTAGCTGGGTGTGGGTGATCAGTACATCGATATTCGAAAGTAATTGCGCGCCACGGCGTTCGATCAATGGGGCGACGGCGCGTTCGACCATATCGACCGCTGTTTCGTCGCGGCCCACATGATGGCGGGCTCTCGGCGAGCGGAACATGACGTTCTTCGCCATCCGATCCGAACGGCTGTATGGCGTGAAATATTCGGTGCCGACCGGATCACCGGGCAGATAACTCGCAATGTCGATCAGGCTGACGGTCGGTAGTCCAGAGAAATCGGGTTCCATAGCCGGTGCCTCACTTCATCCAGTCGGGTTTGATCGGCAGACCATGTGCCGCGCGGTATTCGCAGATCGCCTTGAGGTTGTCCATTTCCAATTGATGTCCGGCGGAGAACATCTCCCAGAAGTCGCCCACCCACACCGGCCGTTTCGCGGGGGTGGTCTCGGGATAGGGATTCTCGTCGTAGAAAGGGTGTTTGCAGTTGACCCACAGCACTACCGAACCCGGCTTATTGAACACCTGCTGCGCATCGACAACCCGGAGTAGGTAGATCATCCACAGGTGTTGTGCCTGATCCCAGGCACAGTGATAGTCGACGGTCATGCCCTCGCGGTGTGCCACCGTGCGAGTGAAGATCTTGGTGGCGTAGCCGAGCCGGTCATAGGCCAGCCATAGGCCGGGTTCCTCGGTTTCGGTGAAACCCCGCAGGCTGTAGGTCCATTCCTCCAGTGACCTAGTGTCGGCCAGGTATTCGAACACCTGCTGCGGTGGAGCGGCGATATACGCCTGAACCGGACAGTATTCACCGAAGATCTGATCGTGCGGGTACACCGACCGCAACATATCCATGATGACCGGCATGGTGGCGTCCTTGTCGGAGTTCTCGATTCGCAGCACGGCGGGGACGACGTCCGCCGGTATATCGCTGAGTGCGGGCAGGGGGCTGGTGGTGGTCATGGTGTTCTCCTGGAGGCTTCCAACGTCGACAAGAACGGTATGAAGGGTGGAACTTCGTCGGGGTCGCAATCGATCGAAATGAATGACGGGCCTTTGGATTCGAGGCACGTACCCAGCGCGGCGGTGAGCTCGTGCCGCGAACGCACCGAGTGAGTGGGCAGGTCCGGGAACATGGCGTCGATACCAGCACCGAGATGTGCGGGTCGAAACCTGTTGAAGCTGTGGCGATCTCGGTAGTAGAGCTGCTCGCGGGTGAGGCACATGGCGTGCGCGTTGTTGTTGAGGACGATGAACGTGATCGGCAGTTCGTGCTCGATGGCGGTGTGTAATTCCATGCCGTGCATGAAGAACGCGCCGTCTCCCGCGATGACCACGGTGTGGCGCGACCCGGTGGGTCCGCGGTGGCGGGCGAAGGCCGACCCGATACCCGCACCGAACGCATAACCCATGCCGCCCATGCCGAGTGCGGCGACGAACCGGCCACCGCTGGGCACGCGCAGATGGTGCACCACCGCGGCACCGGTATTGCCCGCGTCAGCGAAGACATCGGTGCCTTCGGGTAGTGCCGCGCCGATTGCCTCGACCAGTTCCCGGTAGCGCAGGCCGGGGCCTGCCGATTCCGGAACCTCCAGCGGTGTCAGCGGATTCGAGGCGGGCGACTCCCGAGACGATGACGGTGCGGCACCGGCGAATACGTCCGCAAGCTCGGACAGCGTCAACGCCAGATTCGTGCTGGTGGCGTGGATCGCGGACACATGGGGCGCGGTGGCCCCGATACTCGCGACGACGCGGTTGCCCAGCAATTCCTCCAGTCCGGTTCGTGCGGTGATCGGCATCGGGGTGCCGACGATCAGGCACAGTGCCGCCGAACGAATGGCCTCGCCGAGTTCCTGATGTCCCATGGTCCCCGCGACCCCGCAGAACCCGGCGTCGGCATTGTCGTAGACGTCCTTCGCGTCTGGTGCGACGCCGACGAGTGCATCCAATGTAGTTGCCAGCCAAGATAATTCGCCGCGCGCATTGTCGCGGGCTACCTGATCACCGGCGAGGATCACGATCTTGCCGGTACGCCGCGCCGTGCGCAGCGCGCCGCGGACCGCCGCGAGCGCGCTCTCGTCATCGCGGTGGACGGCGGGCCTCCAGCGCGGCGGCGCGACCTCCGTCAGTTCGGACTGTTGCACATCCTTGGGCAACAGCAGCACCGCCGGGCCGCCGCCGCGCGCGGCGGCGACGGCCCTGACCAGCTGATCGGGCAGTTCGGCGCCGGACTCGACGCGCGCGCAGTAGCGACTGATCTGGCTCAGCAGCGCGACCGCGTCGATGGTGCCCGGCTGGCCGCTGGTGTCCTGGAAGGCGCCGCGGCCCTCGAGCACGGTCGGCGGCTGCCCGATCAGGGCTAGCACCGGAACTCGCGATGCGAATGATTCGGCCAGTCCGGCAACGAGATTCATGGTCCCGCCCCCCGAGGTGGCGCATACGACACCGAGCCCGCTGGTGGAACGGGCGTATCCGTCAGCCATGGTGGCCGCGGAGAATTCGTGCTTGGCGACGACGCCGGTGATGTCGACCCGCGCGTCGAAGATGGCGTCGTAGAGGTCCTCGATGTTCGCGCCGTCTACGCCGAAGATGTGTCGAACACCCTGCGTCGAAACCGCTCGTACCAGATAATCCGCCACCCTGTTCGGCATCGGCACTCCTTCTCCCTGCGGCCGGCCGCGTGCGGCCACCCGAGCGGTCGCGCATCGCGTACTCCGTGAACTACGGGCCGGGCCGCCGAGCGGTTCAATGCTGGTTCTCGAGCCCAGGTCTTGCGTGTACGTATACATCTACGTATAGTCGAATCATGCCCAACAAGACGATCTACGTTGCCGACGACGACATGGCGCTGTTCCAGCGCGCGCAGGAACTAGTCGGCGGCAATCTGTCGGGGGCGGTGACTACCGCGCTGCGGCGGTTCATCGAACTGGAGGAGGGCAGGCTGGAAGGCTACGACGAGGTGGTGCTTCGGGTCGGCCACAACGGCGTGCGTCAGGTCCGTTTCTCCGGCGCCCTGCTCGGCGAGATTCGGGATATGAACGATGAACGCTTCGAGCATGTTCAGGTGTATCGCAGCCGCAAAGGCAAGTTCGTTATGCACGCCCAGTACTCGAACTGGGACGAATACCCGCAGTCCAACTCCAACTGGCTCAAGGATCTGACGAACTGGCGGCGCATGCTCGGCGTCGGTGATCAGGACTGGGGCGACTTCATCTATGAAGTGGTCGATTCGCTCGGCGAACTGAAGGGGAAGATTCCGGACAAGCTCTATGACCGGGTGGCTCAGATCGCGGACCGCCCGCCGGTGGAGGAGCTCGACATCTAGTCGAATCTCGCTCCCGGGCAACCGAATGTAACTCGCTCAATAGAACTCGCCGCACCGACCTCGGTGGCGGTGCGGGTAACTCATGCATTCATTCGCACTATCTAATGAAAGGCAAATCGATGGACAACGGTCAGCGCGGGCCGGCCATTTCGGCAACGGGCCTCCGTAAATCGTTCGGAGACCAAGTGGTGCTCGACGGCATCGACATTTCGGTCTCCGAGGGCACGGTGTATTCGATGCTCGGCCCCAACGGGGCGGGCAAGACCACCACGGTGCAGATCCTCACCACGCTCATGCACCCCGATGGTGGCGAGATCCTGGTCGACGGGCACAGTCCGGCGACCCATCCCGACGCGGTACGCGGCGCCATCGGGGTCACCGGACAGTTCTCCGCCGTCGACGACCTGCTGACCGGCCGGGAGAACCTGATCCTGATGGGCGATCTGCACCATCTGCCGCGCCGCGACAGCAAGCGCCTCGCCGCGGACCTGCTGGAGCGCTTCGACCTGGTCGACGCGGCCGACAAAACCGCGTCCACCTACTCCGGCGGTATGGTCCGCCGCCTCGACCTTGCGATGACGCTGGTCGGCGATCCGCGCATCATCTTCCTCGACGAACCGACCACCGGCCTCGACCCGCGCAGCAGGCGGGCCATCTGGGACATCATTCGCGGGTTGGTCGAGGACTACAACGTGACCGTATTCCTCACCACGCAGTACCTGGAGGAAGCCGATCAGCTGGCCGACCGGATCGCAGTGCTCGACCACGGCCGCATCGTGGCCGAAGGCACCGCCGGCGAGCTGAAGCGACGCGTGCCCGGCGGGCACATCCGGCTGCAGTTCGCCGACCGGCGCGGCCGTGATGCCGCCTCGACGGCGCTGGATGGTCTCGACGCGCGGACGGTAGACGATGCGGGCGAGGCGGAATTCACCCTCGCGGTTCCCAGTGACGGCGGCGTCACGTCGCTGCGCGCGGTGCTGGACCGGCTCGATTACGAACAGATCGAGGTCTCCGGGCTCTCGGTGCACACCCCCACCCTCGACGACGTATTCCTCACCCTCACCGGAGCGTCCACCATGGAAAAGGCGGTCGCACGATGACGACGATGACCTACGCAATGGCCGACTCGGCGACAATGCTGCGACGTAACCTGTTGCACGCCAAGCGATACCCGAGCATGACCTTCGGTGTCGTCCTCATGCCGATTGTGCTGCTGCTGACCTTCAACTTCGTATTCGGTGGCGCACTGGAGAAGTCGTCGGGCGGCAACTATATCGACTATCTGACGCCAGGCATGTTGCTGATGATCCCGGCGTATATTACGGCCTCGGTGGCGGTGTCCATCGCGACCGACACCACCAAGGGCATCGTCAATCGCTTTCGCACCATGGCGATTTCGCAATCGTCGATGCTGACAGGTCATGTGGTCGGCGCGCTGATCCAGGCCATGCTCGGCATCGCCGCGATGGTCGTTGTCGCACTGCTCATCGGGTTCCGGCCCTCGGCGAATATCGTCGAGTGGGTCGCGGCGTTCGGGCTGCTGGCCATGCTGGTCTTCGCGCTCACCTGGCTCGCGGTCGGCATGGGTTTGATCGCACCGAATCCCGAGAGCGCGAGCAATATGCCGTTCCCGCTGATCATGCTGCCGTTCCTCGGCAGCGGACTGGTCGGCACCGACACCATGCCGGTCGGGCTGCGGCAGTTCGCCGAGTATCAGCCGTTCACGCCGCTGACCGAGACCATTCGCGGATTGCTCATGGGCACCGAAATCGGCAACAACGGCATCATTTCCATCGCCTGGTGTGTCGGGCTCGCTGCGGTCGGATATTTCTGGTCGACGTCGATCTTCCGCAAGCAAACGCGCTGAGTTCCCGTCGATGAACGATCCCCCGCCGCCCCGGCCGGGGGATCGTCTCGTGCTCAGATCGTGCCGACGAGGATCGTCTTACCCGTTGTTACGGAACGGATTTCGACACTGTGGATCTGATCGGGTGCCGCGTCGACCGTCCGATCGATGGTCAACTCGGTGCCGGGTCCGGCGGGCCACTGACCAAGCAGGGCCTGCTGGCCGTCGGTGCGCTGGACGACCAGTTGGTAGGTCCAGGTGTATGCCTGTTTGGTCGGTCCGTAACTGCACGTCATCACGACGCGGGTACGGTCATCGGCCCGAATGAGCTTCACGTCCGCCGTGACCGGAGTCGGCTCCAACGGTTGCATCGTGCGTTCGGCGAAAACCTCCGCCGAGGTGGTCGTTTCAGTCGAGGTGTGCATCGAACCGATGACCGGAATCGCGATCGCCACCGCCGCGGCGGCCGCGGCCACCGCGGCGCCGACCGACACCCACCGGCTCCGCGTGCGCTGACGTCGCGCGGTATCCGCGAGCTGGGGCAGCAGTTCGGGTAGCGGCGGATGCGCTTGTGTCACCGGGCTTTCCGGCACGGTGATCATCGTCAGTGCCGCGTCGGTGTCGACCAGGCCGAGCAGGCCGGGCAACCCGGTGAGATCGGCCACCGCCGCCTGGCACGCCGGGCATCCGGCCAAATGATCCTCATACTCCCGCCGCTCGGTACGGGTCAGGGAGCCGAGCACGTAAGGGGCGTCCCAGGTGGCGTAGTCGTCGTCAACATCCGTCATTGGCTCGTCACCCCCATCTCCTGTAGTGCCAGCCGTAGGGCCCGCATACCGTAGTGCATACGGGATTTCACCGTTCCCGCCGGAACGTCGAGGTCCGTGGCGATCTGGTGCGTAGAAAGTCCTCGGTAGTAGGCGCGCACGATCACCTCCCGATGATCGCTGCTGAGCTTGCTCAACGCGTCCGCCACCAGCCAACCGTCCAGCGTCCGGTCGGCCTGATCCGGGATGGCTTGCTCCGGGGGGTTGTCGGTGCCGAACTCGCGCCTGCTGCGCGCGCTGCGGTGCTCGTCCACGGCCAGATGCCTGGCCACCGTGAACAACCACGCTCGCGCCGACATCGTCGACTGATCGAGCACGTTCGGGCGCTGCCACGCCCGCAACAACGTCTCCTGCACAATGTCCTCAGCTCGGCCGGGATCGTGAACGAAGCCGAGCGTGTAGCGCCACAGTGCCGGCGCGTGTTCCTCGTAGAGCGCGCGCAACAATTCGTCCTGGGCGTGTTCGCCAGGCGGGCCCGGCGGGTTACCCATGTACCCGCCGACTCAACTTTTTCGTCGCATGTAGGTCTTTACTCCTTCATGCCGAACCACGTTGTCAGTTGCGTTCTAGTTCAATCGGGTGTGTGGCCAGCAGCGACAGCGGCAATGGCTGACGGCGCAGCACATGCGCCCACAGATCGGGGCGCCCGCTGCTGATCGGATCCGACGGCAATGCCGACAGCACGATCCAGTCCTCGTTCTGTAGCTCACCCTCCAGTTGGCCGAAGGTCCAGCCAGCGTAGCCCGCGAAAATCCGGATGCCCTCGATCAGCGGGCCGACCTTGTCCGGTTCGGCGTCGAGATCGACAAGCACCACCCGGCCGTCGATGCGACGCAGGCCCGATACTCCGTCGATCGAGGCACCGACGCGCAGTGTGCCCAGACACAATGCGGCGTCCCGTTTGACCGGGCCGCCGATGAACAGGGTGCGTGGCGCCGCGGCGGCTTCGGTCCATTTGGGCAGCACATCGTGCACCGAGGTATCGCTCGGACGGTTGAGCACTACACCCAGACTACCCGCCTCGTTGTGTTCGATGATGTAGACGACGGTGCGCCGGAAGGTAGGTTCGACGAGCTCGGTCGAGGACACCAGCAGGGTGCCCGCGCGCACCGCCTGCTCGCCGTGCCGGGAATCGCGCCGCCGCCGGTCGCTGTGCCCGCCGCGAGTCTGCCGCTCATCCGGGTCATCTGCACGTGCCACCCCGACATCATCGCACTGGCGCGGGCCGTTCGTCGGCCAAGAGGGCGACGGATTCGGATACGCGGCTGCCGACGCAAGCCACGGAGGTCGCGGACACGCCGGTTAGAGTTGGCACATGGAACGGCCCGAGGTTCTTCTCGACAACGCGGACGCAGTCTACGATTTCTACCGCGATCACCGCCAGAACCGGCTCAAAGCATGGGCTGCCTACGCGATACTCGGGCGTCGATACCATCCACGGATCGGCTATGCCGACGGGGCGCGCGAGCAATTACACCAGCTGATCGCCCAGGGCAGACCGATGCTTATCTCGATCAACCATCTTTCCGAATCCGATCCCTACACCGTCTCCGCGGCGGCCTGGCGCAGCGGGCTACGCCGGGTGATCGGCCGGGTGCGGGTGTTGGCGAAGGACGAGCTGTTCATCGATCCCGTGCAGCGCCGCAAGGTCGATATGATGGGTGGGGTTCCGGTATTCCGCGGCCGTGATCACGGCTTGCGCGCGGTGAACGCGGCCGCTCAGCGCATGATGGAAATTTGCGCCGAACGAATGGCCGATGGCGACTGCATCGCGGTCTTCCCCGAGGGCACCTGCAACGACGTCGACCAGACCCAGGTGCAGGCCGTCGGCAGCGGGATCGGGCATATCGCCTCCCGGGCCATGAAGCTGGGTGTCGTGCCCGCACTTGTCAGCATGGGCCTGAGCTATGGCCCGCGCCCCGATTCGGCGATCCCGGTGACCAAGCAGGAGGCCATAGGAGCCAGCTTCTACCTCGGCACGCCGATCACCGATCTGCCGAACCGCCCTGCCGAAATCGCCCGGATCGTCCGTACAGATCTGCAGCGAGCCCTCGACGGCGCCGTCGCCGCGTACTGATTCGACTGCCGCGCTGCTACTGAGGTAGCCCGAGCCGTTCGCGCGCCCACTGTGGCACCATCGCGATGTATTCGGTCCGGGTTTCGATGAAATGACGCACCATCGGGCACATCGGAAGAACCCCGAAGCCTTCGGTGCGGGTGCTGTTGAGCGCCGACTCGAGCAGCACCCGGCCGTACCCCTGGCCCTTGTGGCGCGGATAGATCTCGGTGTGCACGAAGGCGCGCTCGGTCGCGGTGTCCTGACATTCGGCGTAGCCAGCGATCGCGCCGTCGACGTAGATCTCGAAACGTTCCAGTGTCGTGTTCTTGCGGACCTCAGTCGACATGGTTCGACGTTACTCTGGCGCGCGGGTTTCCTTATGCACCGCGACACAAACTCGGCGAAATCGCCCACTCGACTTGTCTAGCCCTGCCCGGCCGAACAGAATGCTCTTGGTCGCGCCGTCCGCTTCGACAGCACCCGCGACCGGCGGAGGTACGAACAATGATGAGGACACTGCGCATTTCGCGGATCGCGGCCGCCCTGGCCGCGGCGAGCCTGCTGAGTGGATCGATCGCGACTGGTCTCGCGGACGCCGAGCCCATCGCGAGTTTCGGCGCCTGCCCACAGGGTTCGGTCACGGCCGATCGCGCAGTGCGGTGCGCGGTGGTCTCGGTGCCGATGAACTACGCCGATCCCGACGGCCCGCGCATCGACCTGACCGTCAGCCGGATCGCCGCGACCGGCGATCGCCGCGGCGTCATCTTCGCCAATCCGGGCGGGCCCGGGGCGGACACATTGGACTATTGGGCCAGCCGGATCGGCACGCTGCCAGCCGAACTCGACGCCAACTACGACCGGATCGGGGTGCAGCCGCGCGGTTTGCGGTGGGCGACACCACTGACCTGTGGTGCGGACCCGAATTCGTCTGACAGCGAGCAGGTTTCGCTCGGCAGTGGCAGTCGCGGCGACATCAAAAAGGCATGCGACACAGCCCAACCCGGCTACCTCGACACCATCACCACCGAGACCACGGCCCGCGACCTGGACGCGGTGCGCGAAGCGCTCGGTGTCGACCGCATCGGCTACCTCGGCACCTCCTACGGCACATACCTCGGCGCGGTGTACGCGTCGCTGTTCCCCACCCGGGTTGATCGCATGGTGCTTGACTCCAACGTCAACCCGGATTGGGTGTGGACCGAGGAATTCGCCCAGCAGCAGGTCGCGGGCAAGCAGCGACTCGACGACCTGTTCGCGTGGATCGCCGAACACAGCAGCGAATACCGGCTCGGGGATACTGCCTTGCAGGTCTACCAGAACTGGGCACGGCTGGTCGCCGCTCAGGGCGGTGGCTGGTACGCCAACCTCACTCCGCCGCCCGCGAGCTTCTCCGACCTGCCAGGCCCCCTGCCCGACCCGCTCGCCGAGATCGCCCGAGACGGTTTCAACGGCGGCGTAGAGCAGACCGGCAAGGTACAGAACCTATTGCGCACCTTGATTTCCGGTGGCGCGTCCGCGCAGGTTCCGCTGGTTGGCGCGACCGCGGTGGCCACTTACACCCGGACCTACTGGCCGGTCTTCGCGAAGGCGATGGCCGAGGCGAACGCCGATCCGGCGAATGTGCAGCGCCTGCACGCCATCGAGGGTGCTACCAGCACCGACCCGACCGGACAGTTCGTCTTCGCCGCCATCACCTGCAACGAGAACGCGGTTGTCGGCAGGCCCGAAATGCTCGGCGCCGCGGTGAGCACCATCGCCTCCGGTGGCAATGCCTTGGATGCGCGCGCTGATCTGGTCCGCTCCGGAATGACCTGTGGCGCATGGCGTCCGGTGGTCAAGCCGGTACCGATCACCGGAGGCGATCTGTCCACACCGCCGCTGCTGTTGCAGAGCCGCCACGACGCGCTGACCAAGTACGAGGGCGGCCCCGCGATGGCGCACGCCCTCGGCGGTTCCCTGATCACGGTAGAAGGCGGCGACCACGGCACCTTCGGTCGCGGCAATACCGCACTCGACGATGCGGTGATGAATTACCTGAGCACCGGCCAGGTAACAATCAGCGAAGCCGAACAGGCCCCGCTACCCGCCAGGTGACCTGCTGCGGATACCGCACCCGATGACGGTGTCGCCGTGCGGCCAACACCGGCTGCGCACTTCGAGTAGCACTGCTTCCGGACTACATGAAGTGCGCCAGCGGTGGCGCTGCTGCCCGCCCTCATGCACCGGTCGGCGAAGGCGACCGGTGGATATGCGGCTGACGTGACGACCCCCGACAATGTGGGGATGACGTCCGTGCCCAAGGTGTTGCTTGCTCCGGACAAGTTCAAAGGATCGCTGAGCGCGCCCCAGGTGGCGGCGGCGTTGGCTGTCGGCATCGCGCGGATAGTGCCGGAGGCCGATATCAGGCGGGTGCCGGTCGCCGACGGTGGAGACGGCACCGTCGATGCGTTCCTCGCCGCCGGGTGGGAGCGTGTGGAGGTGATCGCTCCCGGTCCTACCGGGCAACCGGTGTCGGCCGCCTATGCGGTGCGCGCGAAAACCGCGGTGATCGAGCTGGCCGCTGTGGTCGGATTCGTGAAACTGCCTGGCGCGGTGCCGAATCCGCTTGGCGCAAGCACCGAGGGGCTCGGTGTCGTTATTGCGCACGCCCTCGATCGTGGCGCTACGAATATCGTCCTCGGTCTCGGTGGTAGCGCGTCCACGGATGGCGGCGCCGGCATGTTACGTGCCCTCGGCGCCCGCATTCTCGACCAGGATGGCCGCGAAATATCCACTGGTGGTGGAGCTTTGGCACATGCGAGGACATTCGAGCGGGCCGGCCTGCATCCAGGTATCGCGACCGCCGAGTTCACGCTGGCCTGCGATGTCGACAATCCGCTGCTCGGCCCGGTGGGCGCGGTCGCCGTGTACGCGCCGCAGAAGGGTGCTCATCCTGGCGATCTGCCGATTCTGGAAGCGGCACTGGCGAATTGGGCGCGGATCGTTGGTCCGGAGTTCGCGGATCGGGCGGGTGCCGGCGCCGCGGGCGGAACCGGCTTCGGGGCACTCGCGGTCCTCGGCGCGCACGTGCGCAGCGGCATCGAAGAGGTGCTCGCTCTGCTCGACTTCCCCGCCCTGCTCGATGGTGTGTCCCTGGTGGTCACCGGCGAAGGCTCGCTGGACTCCCAAAGCCTGCACGGCAAGGCCCCGATCGGCGTCTGCGAGGCCGCACGCGAGGCGGGCGTCCCGACGATCGCTGTCGTGGGCCGCACAACGCTCACCCCAGCCGACATCCGCGCAGCGGGCTTCACCGCCTGCTACTCCCTGACCGCCCTGCAACCCGACCCGGACCGCTCGATAGCCGATGCCGCCAACCTGCTGGAGCGCATCGGCGCCCAGGTCGCGACGGTCCTGCACTGACGATGCGGTGCGACTGTCGGCGCGGGCGAACACCGATCGCCATCCGTGTGAAACTGGCCGACTGTCAGCTCGCGGAGGCGCAAAGGTTCTCGTGGAGTTGGTCGCGGTGCCTGTCGCCCCAGAGTTCCAATGGGCGCAGGGCGACATTGAGGTCTTCGCCCAACGCGGTCAGCGAGTATTCGACGCGTGGCGGAACTTCGGCGAAGACCTCGCGCACGACCACACCGCCGGCCTCGAGGTGACGGAGGTTCTCCGCGAGCACCTTCTCGCTGACGCCCTCCAGTAGGCGACGTATCTCACCGAAACGCTTCGGCCCGTCACCCAGGACCCACATCAGGTGCAGTCTCCACTTGCCGCCGACCACATCGATCGCGAGGGACATTCCGCATACCTCGTGATCTATGTCACTACTCATGTCCGCCGCACTCCTTCTGACGTTATTTCGAACCTCGAGGTAAGCAGCCCCACCCGAACGTTCGGTCTTCCCGAGATTACCTGCGGCAACGACCATGGAACCCGGCGCCGACCAGCATTCAGTCGAGATTCGAAGGGGCACATAATGTCCGAGCAGCACACCACCCGTTCCGTTTCCGTGATCGGTCTGGGGCCGATGGGGCAGGCGATGGTGCGGGCCTTCCTCGCGGCGGGCTTCGAGGTGACCGTGTGGAATCGCAGCACCGCCAAGATCGACGCCATGGTCGAGCTCGGCGCCAAGCGCGCCGAAACCGTCGCTGCCGCGCTGGACGCCAATGAGGTGACAGTACTCAGCCTCACCCACTACGCCGCTATGTACGACGTGCTCGGTCAGGCCGCCGATCACCTGACGGGCAAGGTGATCGCCAACCTCTCATCGGATTCGCCCGAGAAGACTCGCGTGGGTGCTGGGTGGGTGCGTTCGCATGGCGCGCAATTTATTTCGGGCGGCGTCATGTCGGCGGGCGACAATCTCGTCCACCCCGCGTCCTACATCTTCTACAGCGGCCCGCGCGAGGTCTTCGACGCGCATGCCGAACTCCTGCGTCCGCTGAGCCCCCAGGAGTACCTCGGCGCGGATGACGGTCTGGCCCAGATCTACTACCAGGCACTGCTGACCATCATGCATCCCTGGCTGATCGGTTTCGAACAGGCGATCGCCGTCATCGAACGCTCCGGCCACGATATCGACCGATTCATCCCATTCGCGGTGCGCTCCAACGCGGCGTTCCCGTACTTCATGGCCGAGTCCACCGCCGCCAAAAAGAAGGCCTGGCTCGACCTGGCCAGCTTGATCATGATGGACGCCGGCGTGCAGCACGTCATCGACGCCAGCGAGGAGGTCGGCGTCGACGCGACGATCTCGCATACCGCACAAGCATTCTGGCGCAAGGCCATTGCCGCCAGTGAGCAGGCAGGCAGGGTGGTATCCACCCGCGAAATCATTCGCGGCGAAAAATCCTGACCGTGGCCAACGCCGCCGTATCCGCGCGGAATGTCGTGGCGGGTACGGCGGTGTGAGCCCAATTCAGCTGTTGGTCAAGCTGATTCGGCGCACAAACCGAGTCGCGGGAACGGAGTAGTCGAAACCAGATATCCGATCCTCTGATAGTGCACACCTCGAACCTCAAAACCCTGCTCGGGGCGGGCGAGGCTCCGCCGGAACCGGCTCAGTGATTGCGCCCCTTATGCTCAGCCATTCGAACTGGGTCCATGTCTGACCGGCACCCGCTCGAACCGGCCGTGCCAGGCGGTGTCTCGGGTTCAGCGGCGAATCAGGGAGACGCCGGCCAGTGGATATGGGGCGATGATGGAGGTGCCGGTGATGTTGGCTGTTCCGGTCCACAGGCCCTGGCGGGGGTCGATGTCGCGCAGGTCGATGCCGATGGGGAGGCCGTCGAAGGCGATATAGGTCTCGTCCGGGCCGACCGGAGCCTGCCGACCGGTGCGGCTGGATTGACCGCAGACCAGTACCACCGTGTTGCCGTCGACGAAAACTTGCAGGTCGCAGTTCTCGATGGGGGAGCCGACGATGTTCGATGGGCTCCGGCTGACCTGGTAGGTGCCCGGCGGGATGATGCCGTTGCGGGGGAATTCCGGGGCATCGGCGGAGGCGACGGCGGGGACGACGGAGATGGCGGCTGCGGCGAGTGTGATGCCGGCGGCGAAAATACCAAGCTTCAAGAGTTTGGGTCCTTTCGATCAGTTCGTCGGATTCAGCCGTATGTCGAGGCGGGCGTGCGGTTCGTTTTCGTGTCACCAACGCGATCGACGATCGGGCATGTTGCGATGCCGCACAATCTCTCAGCATCCTCGCACGTCGCGCAGCCGATTCAGCTCATGCGCGGCGCGTACATGATGACGGCGACCCCGAGTAGGCAGATCGATGCGCCCGTGATGTCCCACCGGTCCGGTCGGTAGCCGTCGAGGACCATGCCCCAGGCCAGTGAGCCCGCGACGAAGACACCGCCATAGGCGGCCAGTATGCGACCGAAGTCGGCGTCGGGTTGCAGCGTGGCCACGAACCCATAGAACCCGAGCGCGATCACGCCCGCGCCGATCCACACCCACCCGCGATGTTCGCGAACACCCTGCCAGACCAGCCACGCACCGCCGATTTCGGCGACCGCGGCGAGCGCGAACAGCAGTATCGAACGCAGCGCGGTCATGCCGCAATCGAGGTGACGTTGCCGTCAAAGTACTCGTTGACCGTGAACAATGCCGCTCCTCGAATTCTGGTGAGCGGTCAGAATACCGAGGCTGGTCAGGGGTTACGGCGGGCGGTGGGCCGATATGCCGGACCGATCGAGGATTTAGAGAGCACTGCTCTTGACTTGTCGGCGGGACGGTGTGACACTTGTTCTCAACAGAGAGCACTGCTCACAAATGGGAGTCATCATGAACGCCAGCACTCGCTACATCCGTCCGACCGGCCTGGGTTCGATCATGAATAAGGTCTTCAACTCGCTGCCGCGGCTCGGGATCAGCGTGATGGGGGCGCGGCTGCTCGCGGTTCGAGGTCGTAAGAGCGGCGAATGGCGGACCACGATTGTCAACCTGTTGACGGATGTGGATGGTTCGCGCTATCTGGTCGCTCCGCGCGGGCACACCCAATGGGTGCGCAACCTGCGCGTGGCGGGTACGGGGGAGTTGCGGCTGGGGCGCAGGGTCGAGAAGTTCACCGTCGCCGAGGTCGCCGACGCGGACAAGGTTCCGCTGCTGCGTCTCTACCTGCGGCGTTGGGGCTGGGAGGTCGGCAAGTTCTTCGAAGGCGTCACCAAGGACGCCACCGACGACGAGCTCGCCGCGATCGCCCCCGGCTTCCCCGTGTTCCGTCTCGTTTGATCCACAGGTGTCCGCACCCGGTGCGGGCACCTGTGGAGTATTCGGCCGACCCGAGTATCAGCCGTGGATAAGGAATTCGATGGCGGCGCCGTAGCCGTAGACGCCCATGCCGGCGACGACCGCGGTAGCGATCGGCGAGATGTAGGAGTGGTGCCGGAACTCCTCGCGGGCGTGCACATTGCTCATGTGCACCTCCACAATCGGAACCTCGGGAATTACCAGCGCGTCCCGCAGCGCCACCGAGGTGTGGGTGAGTCCACCGGGATTGATGACAATGCCCGATTCGACGCCGCGCGCCCGGTGGATCCGATCGATCAGCGTCCCCTCGGAATTCGACTGGAAAGCGACGATCTCGCGGCCGTGCCGGGCGGCGGTCTGCCTACACAGCTCGACGACGTCGTCGAGCGTCGCCGATCCGTAGATCTCGGGCTGACGGATGCCGAGCATGTTCAAGTTCGGGCCGTTGAGAACCAGGATCGGACCGGGTGTCGACATGTGGGCAACCTTAGCCCGAAGCCATCAGAGGCCGTTAGGTCCTTCCGAACGCAAGTCGTCTACCTTGCGCATCGCGGTACGCAGTTCTTCCAACCACGATTCCGCGTGCTTGCCCGCGAGTTTCACCGTCCACGCCAGTGCGTCGGCGCGTGAGCGAGCCACGCCGGAGTCGACAAGCGTGTCGAGTACCTTGCGTTCGGGCTGCCGCAGTCGCGTCATCACGGGAACCGCTAGATGGGTGAACATGACGCGCTGACCATCCACCGATACGCCCCAGGCGACATTGCGCCCATAGCGCCGCTGCGCCTCGCCCGCGATCTGCATACGAGCGGGGCGGGTCGATTCGCGAAATCGGGCGACCGCTCCCTCCTTCGTCGCGTTCGGGATCTCGGCGGGGGCCTGCGCGCCGGCCTCGTCCTCGGATCCGGCCGACTTTTCCGGTTGCGGGATCGGTAGTTCGCCGATAACCACAATCTCGTCCCGATCGATTTCGATCACGGGAGCGCCGGTGAACCAGTCGCTTGGCAACCGTCCGGCGAACCAGTCGGGGACATCCGCGGGATCAGGTAAATCGGCCTGCTGCCAGCCGCCCGGTCGTCCGAAACCGCGTCCCCGATGTTCATGCCTCATTGGGAATCACCTACTTACTGTGCCGCGCTGATTGCTATGATTACAAGATTACGTCGCAATAGGCTGCTACGGTTCCGCTCTGCGCGAACGGGTTCATGCCGGGTTGTCCGGGTACCTGTGCGAGACCGATCTGCTGGTCGATAGGCTTGTCTGGCTCCGAAACGCCGAAGTTGGCCGTTATCGCCCAACTTCCCGTTCCGGCCGGTACGGTAGCGGCGGCCGTTGCCGCCTTGTGACTGCGCAGCGTTCTTGATTGACCCCCAGGATGCGAGGTTTCGGGCACAATTGAGATGCTGAGCGTGGGTATCGTCCTCGGTCACGGGGGCGTTGCGGGTAAGTACATTCAGGTACGGTGGTCTTGTTACTGGAGTGACAAGAGTGAAGAGTGGGCGACATGGATGTGTGGGGATCCCGCCGCTTTCGCGTCCGCAGCGCAATCGCACTCGCGGCGGTGGCGGCGCTGGCTATCGCGATGGGATCGTGCGTATCCCACCAGCGCGGCAGTGAGGCCGAGGGTGTAGTCGAGCGCTTCACCGAGTTGCTCGACGACCAGGACTATTTGGCGGCATCACAGCTGACGTCGTACCCCACTGCGGCCTCGGCAACGCTGAAGCAAATGTTTGCCGGGCTCGCGCCGGGCAAGGTCGACTACGAGAAGACCCAATTCATCGGCCTCGACGCCGAATCCGGCATCTTCAGCCTGGATGTCGCCTGGAACTTCGGCGGCGACCGGAACTGGAAGTACAGTCTCCAGGGCAATATTCGGAAGTTGGCCATCGGCTGGCGGATTTCCTGGGACCCCGCCATTGTCATGCCGCAGCTGGAGCACAACCGGACTGTGCGCCTGGTGCGTACCACGGCAACGCCCGCGCCGCGCGTCAACGATATTGCCGGCCAACCGCTGATGACCGAGCAGACGATCAACGTGATCAAGCTCGACCCCGCCAAGATGTCCGACCCGGTCGCCGCCTCCGATGCGCTCGCCAAGGCCATCGAGCCGGTCGCGCCGCTGATCACCGGACCGGCGCTGATGCAGCAGTTGTCCACCTCGGAGGGGAAGCCGATCGTCGCGGTGAACCTGCGCGACCCCGATTTCGAGATCCTGGAACCGGATATGGCCCGCATCCAGGGTGTTGTGATGGAGAAGCAGCCGCGCCTTATCGCCGCCGATCGCCGGGTGTGGTCGCCCCTGCTGGACGCGCTGCGCAAGGTGCAGGAGGACAGCCAGGACGAGCATTCCGGCTGGGGTGTGCAGATTTTCGAGCCCGATGGGCGGTTCGTCAGCCAGATCGCGGGACAGCAGGGTCCCCCAGGGCCCGATATCGCCGGGACGATCGACCAGCGGCTACAGCGTGCGGCCGAGGACGCGGTGGTCAGCGCGGCCACCCAGGCATCCATTGTGGTGATTCAACCGTCCACCGGTGCGGTGGTTGCGGCGGCGCAGAACAGTCAGGCCAGTGAGCACGGTTCCGTCGCGTTCACGGGACTGTATCCGGTTGGCGGGAATATCGAACTTTTCCGCACCATTGCCGCGGTCGCGAAGGGCAAGGCGCCACAGGATGTTTCGGTGCAGGACGCGGCCGACGCCGCCGCGACCCTCGGCGTCGGAGTCGATTTCAAGGTGCCTGGGCTCGACGAGGTGACCGGGCGGTTGGCGATCGCGGGCCGCAGCGCCGAGCAGGTGCGCCAGGGTGGCGGCAACGATGCTGTACTGGCCAGCCCGTTCGGCATGGCGATCGCCGCGGCGGCCATTACGCGCGGCGCGGTACCACCGCCGATGATCGAGGTCGCGCGTCCGAGCACTACGGACGCGCAGTTGCCCCAGCTGACCCGGGAGATGACCGATCGGCTGCGCGGCCTGCTGCGCGACGGCGCGGGCCGACCGGAATTCGCCAGCGTGCGCGGCTACCGCGACGTCACCGGATTCACCGCGACAGCGGGAGCCGACGGGTGGCTGATCGCGAATATGGGTGATCTCGCCTTCGCGATCCACATCAATGACGTCGACAGCGGCGACGCGACCGCGCGGATGGCGGCCAGGATGCTGCAAGCCCTCGCCACACCCGAGGCGTGAGGTTCTTCGGCTAGCGCAACGCTCTGAGCGCTGCCCGCCAGCCAAGCAGGAACACCGCGAGCACTGTGGCAGCCACCAGAAAGAAACTGAACGCCGTGCCCTGACCGCTGATCACTCGCAACAGCATGCCGCCGACCAGGGTGGCGAGCCAGACCACAACTCCCGTCGGCCACACGGCGGTCCCATCGAACCCGTCCTGTTCGCCGCGCAGCCGGTCGGCGATCACCACAGCCAGCACCCACCCGATCACCAGACCGACCGCGAAGGGCCACAACGTCTTCAACAGGCCGGTCAGTACTGCCTCGTCGTGGCTGCGCCTGCCTATGGCACAAAACAGGATCACCAGCAGTGCGTCGACCACCAACGGCGCCAATTTCTTCACTCTCGCCAGCGTAATCGGTGTGTTCACCGTGCCATCGCCGACAGCCGCTACAGGGTCCGGCGCTGCTCGAATTCCTTCTCGTATTCCGCGTCGTCGTCCTGCGGGGTCCGGAATACGAACGCGAAGACGATCCAGCCGATGACCGCCACCAGAATGAAGCTCACCAGCCGGTATACGAACGCGGCGGCGACCGCCTGCGCGGCGGGCAGGCCCGCGCCCGCGGTGAGGCCATAGATGAGCGTCGCGTCGACATAGACGATCCCGCCGGGGGCGAACGGTATGGAACCGACGGCCTTGCCCGCGGTGAAGGCGATGAGCAGACCGGCCAGCTTCGGATCGCCGCCGACCGCGTAGCAGGCCGCGCCGAGACAGGCCACGTCGGCGAACCGGTGCACCAGCGCCCATCCGGTGACCATGGCGCCGTCGCGCTTGCCGAGATCGACGGACTCCAGCTGGCTCAGCACATCGGCGACCTTGTTCATGCCAAGGTCTTCGGGGCGTTTGCGCAGCCGGTTGATCAGCGCGAGCACCCGGCGCAGCACCGCTTCGATCGCACCGGGATTGTTGGACACGTAGTTGCCCGCCCACACCAGCGCGACCACCCCGACAAGCGAGAGAATCAGCTTGAAGGGCCCGATCCGATTGCCGACCAGCAGTGCGCCGCCGACACCGAGCAACGCCAGTCCGGCCGTGGCCACGACACCGGAGATCACCAGCTGCCAAGACGCGACGATCGGATTCGCCCCCCAGCGGCGGGTTTGCCGATAGGTGAAGGTAGTGGAAAATACTTGTCCCGCGGGCAAAGACACCGACATCGCGGTCGCGCCGTAGACAACCGCAACCGATTTACGCTGACTGACCTCGACACCACCGGCATGAAGTAACTGCTTTTGCAGCCTTGCGAATCCGCTCATCGACAGTGCCTGCATCCAAATACAGGCCGCGACCCAACCCCAGTGAATTTCGGTGAGATTGCGCCAGGATTCGTGCAGCCGTGGCCACAGGTAAAAACCTTCGCCGATCAGCAAAGCCAGCAAAGCGGCGCCGAGAACCCATTTGACCCACCAGAATCTGGTGCGCTGTGGCTTATGTACGGACTGCTTCGGCGCTGGCTCGCCCGCTGGTTCACCGTTGGCCGTCACGAGGTCACCCTAACGAATCGGCTGTTTCGCTGTCTGCATCGACGTGCGGGCCCGCGCCGTCTGATGGCCAGGCCAATAATGTTTTTCTGCGCCGACCGCGCAACTGCACTTCGTCGCCGGTTTCCCAAAGGTCTTGCTCACTCTCGTCGGCGAAATACAGCGCGCTGCTGGAGGCAAGGACCCGCCCTGGTTGATCTTTGGCCAGTTCGGTCAGCCGGGACGCCTCATTGACCGGGTCCCCGATGACCGTGTATTCAAATCGATTTGCGGCACCGATATTTCCGGCGACGGCGAGGCCCGCCGATACGCCGATGCCGATATCGAGTTCGGGAACCTCCCGCAGGGCTTCCCGCAGCTCGCGGCCCGCGGCCAGTGCGGCGGTCGGAGCATCGGGCCGATCGAGCGGGGCGCCGAAGATGGCCAGCGCCGCATCGCCGACGAACTTGTTTACGAAGCCGTGATGGCGGTCGATGACGTCGACGACGATCCGGAAGAACTCGTTGAGCAGCCTGACCACCTCGGTCGGCGGTCGCTCGGCCGCGGTCGCGGTGGAACCGACCATATCGACGAACAGCACCGCGACGAACCGGGTTTCGCCACCGAGTTCGGTGCCGTAGTCCAGCGCCCGCTGCGCGACCTCTTCGCCCACATGCTGACCGAACAATTCCTGTAGCTGGCGGCGCTTGGCCGCCTCTTCCATCATGCGGTTGAAGCCGACCTGGAGCAGCCCGATTTCGCTGCCGTCGAACACGTCGACCTGCACGTCGCGGGCACCTTCCTGCACCCGGTCGATGGCCTGGCTGAGCTGGCGCACCGGATCGGAGATGCTCGAGCCCGTCAGCATCGACAGCGCGAGTGCCTGCATGATCACCACGCCACACAGCAGCAGGATCGAAATGGCCAGCGACTGCGCGGAGAATTTCACGTCTGAGGAGATCTGGGTGACGCACAGCAGCACGATGGCGATGGTGGGCGCGAAGGTGCCCATGCCCCAGGTCATGCCCATTCTGGTGCCGACGCCCGGGGTCAGGGTGTGATCGAAGGTGCCCTCGGTGAGCGCTTGGGCGGCCACTGGACGCAGAATCCGTTCGCCGAGCATGTAGGTGAAGCCGAATACGATCGTCGCGGCCATACATTCGGTAACGATGACCGCGCCCGCTAGCTCGGGCGCGTCGACAATGATCGTTGCGGCCAGCACAACGCCGCCGACCAGCCATAACGCCAAATGCACTATTGCCTGCCGCAATGGGGCATGCAGCGCGGCCATCTGTTCTTGGCGGCTCGGCGGTCCGCCACGCACCTGCCACCGCATCACCGGGCGCAGCATCAGAGCCGAGGCGGCAAGGCTGAGCAACCCGCCGGTCACGAAGACCAGGCCGGGGATCAGTAGGCCGGCGCGCCTGGCACCGACCGATCCTCCCTCCGGCACCGGAAGTCCATATTGAATGAACGCCCACACCAGAACCGCGCCGAAGGCATTGGCCAGCAGCATCGATGTCAGGTACAGCGGCCAGCGCGTTCGCATGGTCTGTTTGACCGCTTCCAAGGGCGCTGACACGATCACCAATCTAGCGTTTCGATCATGTGCTCATGTTCGGGGCGCGGTCGGTATGAGACGGCCGCCGCACCTTCCAACTCCCGCCGCGCCCGTTAGGCTCACGAAGGTGACCGACCCGAAGGTAAGTTCTCCGCGGAAGGATAACGCTTCCCGCTCCGCCGCGGACGCCGTGCACCCACTCGTTCGGATGACCGCGGAGTGGTCGTGGCGGCTGTTGGTCATTTTGGCGGTCGTGATCGCGTTGGCCGTGATTGTGCAGAAGCTCGCGACCGTGGTGATACCGATCGCCATCGCCCTGCTTGCGGCTGGATTACTGACACCGCTGGTGGATTGGATGCAACGGCTCGGCGTGCCGCGAGCGGTGGGGGTCTTCGTCGCGCTCGCGGGCTCGCTCGGTTTGGTCGCGGGCATCATGACGTTTGTCGTCGAGCAGTTCGTCGATGGTGTGCCGCAGCTGTCCGACGAGATCACCCACAGTATCCATCAGATTCAGGACTGGCTCATCAATGGCCCCGCGCACATGAGCGATGACCAGATCCGCAATGCCGGCGACACCATTGTCAAGGCGATCCGGTCCAATCAAGACAGCCTCACCAGTGGCGCGCTGACCACCGCGACGGTGATCGGGCACATACTCACCGGCACCTTCCTGACGCTGTTCATTCTCATCTTCTTCCTCTACGGCGGCGATCAGATCTGGGAGTTCGTCACCCGGGTCGTGCCGACGCCGCATCGCGAGAAGGTGCGTACGGCCGGGCAGCTCGGGTTCGGGACGCTGGTCGGATTCGTGCGTGCGACGGTGGCCGTCGCGGCGGTGGATGCCATCGGCATCGGTGCGGGATTGGCGATTCTCGGTGTGCCGCTGGCACTGCCGCTGGCCTCACTGGTATTCATCAGCGCGTTCATTCCGATCATCGGTGCTTTCCTCGCGGGGACCGTCGCCGTTTTCATCGCGATGGTCACCAAGGGCCTGGTGACCGCGCTGATCGTGCTCGGCATCATCATCGCGGTGATGCAGCTGGAGAGTCACGTGCTGCAGCCGTTGCTGCTCGGCCGCGCGGTAAGCATCCATCCGCTCGCGGTCGTGCTGGCCATTACCGCGGGGCTCGTGGTCGGCGGCATCGCGGGCGGTCTGCTGGCGGTACCGTTCGTCGCGGTGATGAACACCGCGATCCGATCCCTGCTCGCCGAGAGTCCGGATGAAATGCTCGAAGAGTTACAGGCCGTCGAGCCGGGTAGACGGTTCTCGGCGGAGCCCGACGAAAACCCGGATCCGAGCCGGTTCGATGTGGCCGCGACGCTGGCACAGGCTATCGATCAGGCGAAAACCGATACGCGCCAGGATCAGCGGGACGATTCCGATGACACGGCACCCAGCGGCTGAGCTGAGTTCGGCCGACGCGGCGACCGCACCGCTGTGGCGGGCGGCGCAGGCGTTTCGGTTGGTCACCCTGTTCTATGCGGTGGGACAGCAGATCGCCTCGGTGTCCTATTACCAGAATCAGCGGTTGAGCTGGGTGCTGATCGCGCTGATGGCCGTTTGGTCGGGGGCGTCGGCGCTGATGTTGTCGGCGTGGCATTTTCCCGATGTGGCACGACTGCGGACATGGGTGGTCGTAGGCGATCAGGTGGTGGTTATCGCGCTGATCGCCTCGACGCGGCTGGTCGCCGATTATGACTGGTACCACGGACATCAGACGCTGCCGACCACGCTGTGGGCCGCCAACGCGGTGATTTCGGCCGCTATCCTGCGCGGGCCGATCGCCGGTGTAGCCTCCGGGCTGTTGATCGCCGCGGTGATCGTGACGGTTCGCCAACAGTGGGGTCAGGACGTGTGGGCGGATGCCACCATGCCGGTACTGGTTTCGATCGGCTTGGCGCTCGGACTGGCCGCGAACACCGCCCGGCGCGCCCAGGGGCAGCTCGAACGCGCGGTGCGACTGACCGCGGCGACGCAAGAGCGAGAACGGCTTTCACGTGAGGTGCACGACGGTGTACTGCAGGTGTTGAGCTACATAAAGCGACGGGGTAGCGAAATCGGAGGCCCCACCGAGGAATTGGCGCGCCGCGCCGGGGAACAGGAAGTGGCGCTTCGGGTATTGCTGTCCGAACAGGGGGTGCGCGAGGATACCGGTGGTGTGGATATCGATCTGCGCCCACTGCTGACGGTGCAGGCGACGCCGAAGGTTTTCGTTTCAACGCCAGGCCAGTCGGTGCCGGTCGGGCGGTGGGCCGCGCAGGAGATCGCGGCGGCGGTGTCGACAGCGTTGTCCAATGTCGCGCTGCATGCCGGTGCGGGCGCCAAAGCCTATGTGCTGCTGGAAGATACGGGTGACGAGTTGATCATCAGCGTGCGCGATGACGGCGTCGGTATACCGGCAGGGCGGCTGGCCGAGGCGGAGGCGGAGGGACGCATGGGGGTGTCGCGCTCGATCGTCGGCCGGATCGCCGCACTCGGTGGCGGCGCGGATCTACTCACCGAAGCCGACGGTGGCGTCGGCTTCGGGACCGAATGGGAATTCCGGGTGCCCCGGTCATGACCGGCGACGACGCAACCGCTGGCGCCCGCTACACACAGGAGGCGCGGTGACCGATACTGATGCGACCGAGGGGATTTCGGTGATGGTGGTTGACGACCATCCGATGTGGCGGGACGGAGTGTCACGGGATCTCACCGAGACCGGGTTCCAGGTGGTCGCCACCGCCGACGGGGTCGGATCGGCGACCCGCCGGGCGGCGGCGGTGCGGCCCGCCGTCGTGCTGATGGATATGCAGCTGCCCGATGGGAACGGGGTGCAGGCCACCGCCGAGGTATTGCGAGTGTCGCCACACAGCCGAGTGCTTGTGCTGTCGGCCTCGGCCGAACGCGACGATGTGCTCGACGCGATCAAGGCGGGCGCTTGCGGCTATCTGGTGAAGAGCGCGTCGGTGGTCGAACTGATCGAGGCGGTCCGCGCGACCGCCGCCGGGCAGCCGGTCTTCACCCCCGGGCTGGCCGGGCTGGTCCTCGGCGAATACCGGCGTATGGCGACCGCGCCCACCGAACCGGACGAACCGCACCGCCCAGCACTGACCGACCGGGAAACCGAGGTGCTGCGGATGGTGGCGAAGGGGCTATCCGCCAAACAGATCGCCGCCCGGCTCGGACTCAGTCACCGGACCGTGGAGAACCATGTGCAGGCGACATTGCGCAAGCTACAGCTGGCGAATCGGGTGGAGCTCACCCGCTATGCGATCGAGCAGGGACTCGAATAACGCGACCGGCACGCGGAAGGAGACATCGCCGTCGCGTCATGCGGTCGAGAATCCGACTTACGATCGACATGGTTGCGCCCGAAATCCGGGATTGCCCTGATGTGCCCTTGGCCGGGGGTCGGTAATCTCGAAACCATGGGCGGACCCGAATCGGTATCTGATGGCGCCGGCTCCGGTCACGTCGTCGGTGACCGGGAACTGCGCGTCTCCGACGCCGAACGCGAACATGTCGGTCAACTGCTGCAGCGGGCCGTGGGGCTCGGCATGCTTTCCCTCGGCGAGTTCACCGAGCGAATGGACACGGCGCTGGCCGCCAAGACGCGCGGTGAACTCAACTCGGTACTGATCGACCTGCCCGGTGTCCGGCTTGTCGGCCGGCCGGCCGCGCCGTCCTCGACATTCGTGAACGCCGCGCCATCCTTCGTTAAGCAGCGGCCAGTGGCCGCTGTGGGATCGGCCGCAACACCGAGCAACCTGATCCGCAGCCGCATGTCCAACGTCAACCGTCGTGGCCCATGGCAGGTGGCGCCGACGCTGCACCTGAACAATTGGCTCTCGGGCATCACGCTCGATTTCACCGAGGCGATCATGACTACCCAGGTGGTGGCACTGCATCTCGACGATTACTTCAGTTCGTTGACGCTGATCGTTCCATCCGAAGCCACCGTCGACCTCAACGCCGTCGATCTCGTCGGTTCCAGCGTCAACAACAAGGTGCGTACCGGGCCGCGGCCCGGCCCGCTGCACGTGGTCGTGCACGGCCGCATCCGTTTCGGTTCTATCACCGCCAAGCACCCCCTGATGTCGCAATGGCGTCGGCTCATGGGCCGCTGACGCACCAACATCGGATGTGCTGGTTCGCTTCGGCGAAACGTGGCGAGTGTTGCCGGCGGGTGATGTCGGGTAGTTATCGGGTGAGTAGCGGGTGTTTCTACTCATGGTCCGGCACGGCGGGGAGCCCAGCATGGGGGTATGACTAGATCTATCGATCCGGCGCTGATCGGACGGTTGTCGGAGGAGTTCGCGACGCTCGGCTCGCAGCTGGGGGTGCTGGGGCAAGATCTGGAGTTGTTGCGGACGCAGGTTATTGCGGATTGGCCTGGTGCGCCGGGGGTTCCGGCATCGGGGGAGTCGCGCGCGCCGGTTGTGCAGGGGACGTGGCCGCAGGCGGGGTTGGGCGTGCGTCCGCCGGTCGGCTCGACGTGGCCGCCGGTTGAGTCGGGGGCACGGCCGCCGGGGCCGCCGGTGCGGCGGGGACCCGTATCGCCGCGTACACCGTGGTGGCAGCAGGATGGGATGATCAGCCGGCTGCTGGCGGCGGCCGGTGTCGGGGTGACGCTGATCGGTGTCGTGATGTTGCTGGTGCTCGCGGCGCAGGCCGGGTTCTTCGGGCCGGTACCGAGAGTTGTTGCCGGGGTAGTGTTCTCGGTGGCTCTGGTCGGGGCTGGGGTGCGCGTGTTCGGGCGGGCCGGTGGGCGCGTCGGTGGAATCAGTTTGGCGGCCACCGGGATCGCTGGTGCCTATTTGGATGTCGTTGCGGTGACGGCGATTTACGAGTGGTTATCTCCGGCACTCGGGCTTGCCGTGGCGCTCGCGGTGACGGCGGGCGGCGTGACATTGGCAATGCGGTGGCAGTCGCAGCCCTTCGCGGTGTTGGTCGTGGTGGGGGCCGCGGTGTTGTCGCCGGTGGTGACGACGGAGTTGGTGCTGCTCGCGTTCCTGATCGTGCTGCAATTGGCCTGTGTGCCGGTGCAATTGGTGCGCGACTGGCCGGTGCTTCATGTGGTGCGGACGCTGCCCGCCGTGCTCGCAACCGTGTTGGCGATTGCGTTGGCCACCTTCGATACTCCCGCACGGGACCGGGTGTTCTGGCTATTCACGGCCGCAATCGCCATCGCGGTGATCGGACTCGTCGGCTGCCTGCTCGTGGTGCGTCGACGCTACGGGGATGTCATGGCCGCACTGACCCTCGGACTGGCTGCGGCGCCGATGCTTGTCGTGCCGATTCTCTTCACCGAGCACATCGCCGCGATCATCGCGGGCCTGTTCGCGGCCGTGATGTTGACCGTTGCAGCCCTGTCCGCCGCGCCGAAACTCGGTGAGCTGGTGAGGATTCCAGGCCACGTCGGCATCGTTGCCGCCGCGTCCGGTTCGTTCGCGCTGCTGGAAGCGTGCGTCGGGGTGACCGAAACGCAGACCCTGCCGATCGCGCTACTGCTGGTGTCGGTGGGCTTCCTCGGTGTCGCCGGCCAGCATCGCCTGCCGATCGCTGCCGGTATCGCAACAGTTTTCGCGGCGCTGGGCACCCTGGTTCTATTCGATTCCGCGAATCCGGAAATGCTTGCCACGCAACACCTTGCGGAGCAGACGCTGGGGATCTCGACGGCGCTGGCCGCAGTCCTCATGTTGACGGTGATCGCGGTAGGTGTGTGGTGCGTCCGCAGGCTTCCCGGCACCACCGGTAGTGAAACAACGCAGTCGCTGCTATGGATCATCGCCGGTGTCGTCGGCCTATACGCACTGACGGCCGCAACCGTGTCGCTCGGCGTCGCCACCCGGCTGCCCGACGGTTTCATCATCGGGCACAGCGTCGCCACCATTCTATGGATGGCAGCGGCCACCGCCGCACTGCTGTTCGGCCTGCGCAACCTGGCCCGATCCGCCTCGATATCGAAACTCGCGCTCGGCTCCGGTCTCCTACTGACCGCCGCCGCCCTCGTAAAACTCTTCCTCTTCGACCTAGCCACCCTCGACGGCCTGCTCCGCGTCGCCGCATTCCTGGTCGTCGGCGTCCTGCTCCTGCTGGCAGGCACCCGCTACGCCCGCGTCTTCGCCGAAGCCGGTGCTACCAACCATGATTCACCCCGCACCGCACCGCGCTGAACAGCCGCAGTCGCGGCTCGGCGTCCGGGAAGTAACGTGCTGCCCGGCGTGCGGGCCCGACGAGCCCGAGCTGCGATCGCGACCACCAAATGACCGGGCCTACTGGCGATCCGATCCGTAACCCGCGACGGTTATTCCTGCTCGCGCCTGCGCAGCAGTTCGTTGACGCTGACAGTGCGGCCATCGCCCCCGTGGTGGCGGCCCTCGTCCGGCTTGACGGTTTCCCGGCGCGAAGAACGCAGTTCGGCCATCCAGCTTTCGATGGTGCTACGAGTGGTCGGCGGGCCGTTGTCGGGTTCTTCGGGGGCAGCGGGCTGGTTCCCATTGGCGGCGTGGTCGGCAGGTGGCTCGGTCGCCGGTGCGGATTCCGGGGTGCTCGCCAGCGAGCGCGGGCGGATAGGCGGGTTCGGTACCTGCACCGACGGCACCGGGCGCGGCGTGTTCGAGTCGGCCAGGGGCTGCGTCGACGGACTCTGGTTCGGCGACGTACCCGACTGCGGGAGGTCCGAAGACAGCGCACCAAGTCCGGGAAGATCCACCGACGGTGTGCCCTGCTGGGGTAGGTCGAGCGACGGTGCGTTCGGCTCGGCGGATGCGGCGCGCGGTCGGGTCGGGTCGTGCGGGCGGGGCGCCGGAGTCGGGTGGGAGGTACTCGACTCACCCGATTCGGTTGTGGTAGGCGGCGTGGCCTGTGTTCGAGCGGGTTCGTGCGGTGCGGGGTTCGCCCGTGGCCGCGTCGGATCCGGCGCAGTCGGTGCGGTGCGCCGCGGGGCGGGCGCGACGGCGTCGATGCGCTGTGTCGGCGCCTCGGCCTCGATCTCGGCCACCGTGCGCGGGCGGCGTGGCGACTTCGGCACCTTGGAGCCCTCGGCCAGCGCGGGCATCTGCACGGTGACCGGGTCGGTGATCGGGGTGGTCTTGACCAGGTCGACGAGATCGCCGCCGCCCGGGCGCTCGTCGTCCAGGGTGGGCTCGCCGAGGCCGACCTTCTCCTGGATCTTTTTCATCCAGGCCGGCGCCCACCAGCAGTCGTCGCCGAGCAACTTCATGGTCGCCGGCACCAAAAGCATGCGCAGAATCGTGGCATCGATGAACAGCGCGGCGATCATGCCGTAGGCGAGGTACTGCATCATCACCAGGTCCGAGAACGCGAAAGCACCCGTGACGACGAGCAGGATCAGCGCGGCCGCGGTGATGATACGGCCGGTCTGCGCGGTACCGATGCGTACCGCTTCGGTGGTCGAGGCCCCCTGCGAGCGCGCTTCGACCATGCGTGATAACAGGAATACCTCATAGTCGGTCGACAGACCGTAGATAACCGCGATGATCAGCACCAGTACCGGCGACATGATCGGCTGCGGCGTGAAATTCAGTAGGCCGGCGCCGTGCCCGTCGACGAAGATCCACGTCAAAATGCCGAGCGTGGCACCCAGTCCGAGCGCGCTCATCAACGCGGCCTTGATCGGCAGCACCAGCGAGCCGAAGGTGAGGAACATCAGCAGCGTGGTCACGAACAAGACCAGCGCGATCATCGCCGGCATTCGGTCGAGCAGCGCGTCGATGCTGTCCTTCTGGATCGTCGGCTGCCCGCCGACGTACATCTCGACGTTGTCGGGCAATTCGATGGAACGCAGGTATTCGATCGTCGGATCGGCGTTGTCGGAGTCCACGAGCGTCGCGGGGGTGCGGTAGACGTTCGGATTCGTGTTCGATTTGGTCGGCACTTCGAATTTGCCCGCGAGACCGGGCGCCTGGTCGGCTTCCTTCCACACCTTGCCGACCGCGTTGCTGTCGTCGGAGACGAAGACCAGCTGGATCGGATCGGATTTGCGGAGCGGGAAAATCGAGTCGAACTTGGCCTGGGCAAGCCGAGTCGAATTGTCCGGCGGCAAATATCGCTCGTTGATGCCGCCGAACGCGAGGTTCTTGACCGGGATGATCAGCAACAACAAGCCGACGCAGATCGGGATGGCGATCTTGAGCGGATGTCGCATCACCCACCGGGTTGACTTGCCCCAGAAGCCGTTCTCGATTTCCTCGGCGGTCTTGGTTTTGCGGAACCACTTGAGCCCGAGCATGTCCACGCGCTTGCCGAGAATGCCGAGCATCGCGGGCAGGATGGTGATGGTGGTCAGTGCCGCCAGCGCGACGGTCGCGATGCAACCGTAGGCGATCGATTTGAGGAAGCCCTGCGGGAACAGCAGCATGCCGCCGAGGCTGGCGATGATCATGGTCGCGGAGAACACGACGGTGCGGCCCGCGGTCATGACCGAGCGCCGCACTGCGGACGGGACGTCGTAGCCCTCGGCGAGTTCCTCACGGAATCGGCTGACGATGAACAGTCCGTAGTCGATCGCCAGACCGAGACCGATCATGGAAACGACGCTGGATACGAACGAGTTCACCTCGGTGAACTTTGTGATGAACATGACGATGCCGTTGGCGCCGATTACCGTGAGACCACCGACGATCAGCGGCAGCGCGGCGGCAACGACACCACCGAAGATGAAGAACAGCAGCACCGCGACAGCGGGGATGGCGAGTATCTCCATCCGCTTCGTGTCGCTGGCGATCGTGTCGTTGAGGGTGCCCGCCACCGGTTGCAGGCCGGCGACCTGCACGTCGATGCCCGGAATGTCGAAGGTGTCCTTCACTTTCCGGAAGTTGCGGACCATATCGGTGTCGTTGTCACCGACGATCGCGAGCGAGGCGAAAGTGTGCTTTTTGTCCTGCGAGCCGAAGGTCGACGGCGACGCCGGTCCGGTCTCGGTCTGCCAGTAGGCCCCGTTGACCTTCGTGATCTCGTCAGGGTGCTCGCGCGGCAAGCTGTTGAGACTGTCGACGATCTTCTGCTTGAAGGCGGGATCGTCGATCGTTGTGCCGTCGGGCGCGGTATAGAGGACGATCACGTCACTCGTGTGATCACGACCGAACGACTGATCGGACAACCGCGCGGCCTCCGCCGATTCCGACGTGGGGTCATCCCACCCGCTGGAGCTGAGATGGCCTTCCAGGCCGAGGCCGTATCCGCCCAAAGCCAAGAGCGCGGCCACAACCATGCCGATAACGGCAAAGCGGAACCGATAGGCCAGCTCGCCCCAGCGTGTGAACACTAAGCGACTCCTTGCGAGGGGCGAGAGGTGAGCAGTGCCGACAGCGGCCGGAATGGCTGCAGCCAGGCACCCTCGTCGGGCAGCGAGTCGAGGCTGACCCTGGGCAGTGGTTCACGGAACACGCCAGGGATGTCCTCGAGGTCGATGAACTCGAGACTATCGGAAGTTACGGCCCAACTCGCGTGCTCGCGGAAGCCGAGCACCTGAACAGGGATTCCGTGGGCGGCGAGTTCTTCGAGTGGCTCGCGGAATGCCTGGCCGTCGGCGGATGCGACCATGATTCCCGCCAGCCCGGCGCTGCGGCTGCGTAATTCGATGTGCGCGAGCATGTCCGCGTCGACATCGGAGTCCTCGTCGATTTTGGGTTTCGCGAATACGGCGAAGCCGACATTGCGCAGCGCCTCGACCCACGGGCGCACCACGTCGGCGGTGCCGTTGGCGATATTGGTGAAGACGGTGGCTTCGGGTTCCACCCGATAGGCGGAGCCGACCGACAGTTCGGCGGTCCGTGCGAGTAGCCAGCGGCCGAGCGCGTCGAACCTGGGACGATAGGCGGCGGTCGGCCGCCCACCGAGGATCGCGCCGAGACCCATATCCAGATTCGGGGCGTCCCACACCAACAGGACCCGACGCACATTCGGTGTGGCGCTTCCGAGGACCTCTGGCGCGGTACCGGGCACCTCCCTGGCAACATCTCCGACCTCGGGGGTCATCGCACTGAGGCTCATTATTCGATCTTCCCCCATATGAACTCGGTGATCGCGCTGCCAGCGCGATGCGCCTTGCTTTCAAATTTGGTGATGGGTCGTTCGAAGCCGATCGGCGCGGTTTCCCGATGGTCCGCGCTCACTCCGCCTGTCGTCTCGTTCAGGCCGATGAGCTGGGGTTCTGCCGCGCCGACGGCGGCGATGTGCTCAGCGTAGTCGGCATGATCGGTGGCGACGTGCAACACGCCGCCGGGGCGGAGGCGGCTGGCGATGAGGGTGAGGGTGGCCGGCTGCAACAGCCGGCGCTTGTGATGCCTTGCCTTGGGCCACGGGTCGGGGAAGAAGACCCGGACGCCGGTCAGCGATTGTTCGGCAATCATGTTTTCCAGCACATCGACGGCGTCGCCGCGCAGTAGCCGGATGTTTTCGATATTTTCCCGCTCGACGCGATGCACCAATTGGGCGAGGCCGGGCTTGTATACCTCGATGCCGATCAGGTTCAGGTGTGGTTCGGCCTGCGCCATGGCGGCGGTGGCGGTGCCTGTGCCGCACCCGATTTCGATGACGAGAGGTGCCTCGCGGCCGAACCACGCGGTGGCGTTCAGTGGTTCGTCGGCGACGTCGCGACCGATGCGCGGCCAGGTGCGTTGCCACGATTGCTGCTGGGTCGCGGTCAGTGCGCCGCGCCGCGAGCGGAAGCTCGTGACACGCGGGTAAAGGCGGGAGCCAGAGCCTCGGCGGCGTTCGTCCCCAACCGGCTCCGATGGTGTGGACGGCGGTTCCGGAACTGGCTCGGAAGTGTGGTTCGCGACGTCGTTCACGGCGTCCATTGTCCAGCATTGGAGGATCAGCGCGGCAATCGACTGCGTGGTAGGTCTTCCATCGGCGTCATACCCCGCGTACGCGGGGGATTCGGGCGCGGGCCAGGGCTGGGGTCAGGCGGCGCGGCGGCCGGCTCGATCCCAGCGGTGGCGGGCGGCGTCTCGCCGATACCGTCCGAGTCGGGTCGGATGGCTCGTGGCCGACCGCGTCCCGGGTATCGCGGACGTCGCTGTGTGGTTGCTGTGCACCTGGCGAGGTATCGCGATAGGCATGCTGAAACCTATTGCCAGACAAAGTGGAGCGGGCCGAAATCGACCGTGCGGCCGTGCCGCGCCCAGCCACTAGACTGCCCCCATGAACGGTCCGGCAGTGTTCATCAGCGGAGCGGCAGCCGGTATCGGCCGGGCCAGCGCCCTGTTGTTCGCTGCGAACGGATATCACGTTGGCGCCTACGACATCGACGAAATCGGCCTGACCAGGCTCGCCGCGGATATCACCGGCGCGGGCGGCAGTGTCCGCACCGGTCTGCTCGATGTGACCAACGCCACGCAATGGGCCGAGCGGCTCGCGGAGTTCCATGCCGATACCGGCCGACTGGACATCCTGATCAACAACGCGGGCATCCTGCGCGCCGGCCCGTTCGAGTCGATCGAGCCCGCCACGCATCAGGCGCTCGTCGACGTCAACCTCGGTGGGGTCATCTACGGAACCCATGCGGCCTTCGCCTTTCTGCGCGACACCCCGGGTGCCCAGGTGGTGAATCTGTGCTCGGCGTCCGCGATCTACGGCCAACCCGAACTCGCCACCTATGGTGCGACCAAATCAGCGGTCAAGGGGCTCACCGAGGCATTGGATCTCGAATGGGAGCGCTACGACATCAGGGTGATCGCGGTGTGGCCGTTGTTCGTCGCGACCGCGATGGTGGACGGTGTCGAGACGGCATCGACGAAATCGCTCGGGGTGCGGCTCACCGCCGAGGATGTCGCGACCGGAATCTGGAACGCCACCCGCAAGCGTGGCTGGCTGCCGAAGGTGCATTACGAAATCGGGGCGCAGGCAAAGGCGCTGGCGACCGCCGCGAAATACGCACCGAACTGGGCGGTGCGCACCGCGAACAAGTTCTTCAGCGGCAGCTGAGCGGTCACCGCCGCCTTCCGGCCCGGCATCTGACAGAATTGCGCACCGTAAAGGGGGTGTGCAGCCATGTCGACAGCCACCGAATCAGGCGGACCCACAATCGGACCGGGCGGGACCACCTCTCGTGCGGGCACGGCGCCCGCGCGGGAACTTGACCAACTCGACCACCTGATCACCGTGCTGCGTTCCGGTGGCGGAGATGATCCGCGGGTCGCGAGCCAGGTCGGCGCCGTCGCGGCACAGTGGCGCAGGCCGCCGCGTATTCAGGTGACAGGTCGTGCGCACGCGGGCCGCAGCACCGTCCTGCACGCGCTGGCGCTCATGTCGGCGGTAGAGACCGCGCCGGTGGACGAGCCGGACGTGGCCGATCCGGTGCTCGACGCGGACATCGTCGTCTATGTCCTATCGGGTGCGCTGCTCCCCGCTGATCGGCGGATACTCGCCACATTGCCGTCGGAGCGGACCGTGGTGGTGTTGAACAAGGCCGACGCGATCGGATCGCGTTGGGCCGATGCGGTGATCGCGGCCGAGCAATACCGTGCGGAACTGGGCATTCTCACGCTGCCGGTGGTCGCGTCGCTGGCGGTACGCACCAGGGCGGGTGCGATAACCGATGCCGATATGGCGACGTTGCGCAGGCTGGCGGCCACCGCGGATCCCGCGCTCACGCTCTCACCGGAGTTGTTCATCTCGCCGTCGGCCGGGCCGGATGTCACCGAACGCGAGCAATTGCTGCATCGCTGGGATCTCTACGGGGTGACCTCGGCGCTCGTCGCGCTGCGCCACGATCCCGAACTGCTTCCGCACGCGCTGCTGCAAATCTTGCACGCGGCCAGCGGTATCGACGCGCTGCACGGGTTGTTGCACCGCCGCTACGAGCAGGTCTCGTCGTTGCGCGGCGGTGAGTTGCTCGACGAACTCGACCGTTTGGCCGCGCGCGCACTGCCCGGCGACGGCGGCAATGCCCGCAATGTCCTCGAGGATTATCTGTTCGGTGACGATGCCCGGTGGATGGGCCTGCGCGCCGGCCTCGCCTGCCCCGAGGTCGCGCACCTGGCCGCCGGATACCCGGCCCCCGCACCGGCCGACGCCGACGACGCCTTGGCTCGCGCCGCCCGCTGGCGCGCGGTTGTCTCCAGCGACATGCCACCTGCTGCCCGCCGCGCGGCCCTGCGCGTACACAACGGCTACATCCGGCAGTGGGAGCGAATGAGCAGTGCCGGACTCTGATCAACCGAGGGTGACACCCACGCCGCCTGCCTCGAATCCGACCACACCGAGCCTGAATTCGGCGCCACTCGGCCAGGTTTCGGTTCCGTCTGCCGCGAAGACAGCGCCGCCGAGTGAGGGTTCGGCACAGCAGTCGATGCCGAGTGCGTCGGGCAGTGTGAGCGCGGATGTGCCCGGCGAGGATTCGGCTATGGCTGACGGGGGAGCCAGGCAGCCTCGTGCGAGTTCGGTCTCGACGGGCGCGAGTGTTGCGGTGGGTAACGAGGATTCGGCAACCTCGGGTGCTGGCGCTGGGCCGCGCGGTGTGGGTTCGGTTGTGCCCCAGTCGGATTCGGGAGCGGTAGCGCCGTTGACGCCCGATGTGGAGGCGGTGGTGGCGCGGTGGAATCCGCAGGGGATGGCGCTGTTGCGGGCGGTGATGGGGGGCGGTACCTCGACCGCTTCGGGGGTGAGGTTGATCGGACCCGATGACGCCAATACGACACTATTGCGTACGGAACTCGCGCGATTCGAACCGCGCGTCGACCTATCCGATCCGATGGCGGATGCCAGTGCGGCCGTGGAGACCACGTCGTCGTCGGGGGCCGAGCCCGCCGCGGTCGCGCTGATCCTGCTCGACGCGGGCAGCTCGCTCGGCTCCGACACGCTGCGGCTGGTGCGGCGGCTGCGTGCCGACGGCACTCGAATCTTGCTCGCCATGAACGGGATTCACGCCTACCAGGACTGGCGCTCGGTGCGCGAGCACGATCACGAATTGCTCGCCGCGCAGGGCGTGACCGATCTGGACATCGTGCCGGTGTCGGCACGACTGGCGGTGGCGGCACGCGCGGGTGGCGACGCCAGCCTGCTGGATCGCTCGGGACTGGGTGCGCTGCACGCCGAACTGGCCGCGGCGACCGCGGGTGCCGAAACCTCCGGCGACGGGCGTCTGGCCGCCGTCACCGCGCGGGTACTGGCCGAAACACGTCAGCGGGTGGTGGATCAGGTGGCCGGCCTGCGTTCGGGCTCCGAACTCGCCCGGGCGCGCGAGGAGCGGACCACGCTGCTCGCCGGCCGTGACGGCGGCCGAGCAACCGCACTGTCGACACTGCGCGGTCAACTACACCTGGCCAGGGTCGACCTGATGACCGATGTGGGGGCACAGGTACGCGCGCTGCACACCGCCGCTCGGGGCGAGCTGGATCGGTCGCGTCCAGCCCAACTCGGTGACTATCCGGAACGGTTGCAGCAGGCGGTAACCGAGTTGACCGGTGTCATCGACGCGCAGATCGAACGTCGACTCGCCGATCTCGCGGCGCGGATCAGCGCGGCGAACAGTGATCGGGGCATGCCGCCGCCCCGACGCGATCCCGCCCCCCGAGTCGGTGAGGATCCCGATCCACGGCATCGGGGTGTCGAAGATCACCTCATGATCGCGCTGGGGGCCTCGGCCGGTGTCGGACTGGGCCGTTTGGTGGTTTCGCCGCTCGCGCTGGTGCCCGCGCTCGACGTCGCCAGCGTGCCGGTGACGCTGTTGCTCGGGATCGGTGCGGCGGCGTGGGTGGTGCGCACGCGTGGTCAGATGGCCGACCGCGCGCACGTCCGGCAGTGGGTCGCCGATGTGGTGGTGAATGTAAAAGCCCAGCTAGAGCAGCGGGTGGCCACCGCGCTGGTGGAAGCGGAGACCGCGCTGGCCGATCAGGTGGTGCGCGCGAGCACCGCGCGCATGGTCGAAACCGACCGTCGGGTGGCCGAATTGGAGGCCCGGTTGCGCCGTAGCGCCGCTGAACAACCCGGGCAGCTCGCCGCCTGTGAACGTGACATCAAGATCATCGATCGGCGAATCTCGTCTGTTAAATAGTTAGCCGTTGGGTACTTGATTGGGAACCCGATTCCGTACCGGTCGTCACATCGCGTTAACCTCTAATCAGGAACCTGGGCGTCCGCTTCGTCCTTGTACGCCGTCCATCCATGGCGCGCTTTCGGCCGGTCGTAGCGGGTGCCTTCCCGCCAACGGTGGCGCTCGGTGTGTTCGCGCTGGTCATGGGCCTATCGGCCAGGCGGCGAAGCATCGTGGAGCCGCCCATCTCAGGAGAGTTTTCATGACCTCAGCGACCATTCCTGGTCTTCGTGGATCCGACGGCAAGACGCCGACCGAGCACAGCGAACTACTCGCCTGGGTACAGGAAGTCGCGGAACTCACTCAGCCGGAGCGTGTGGTGTGGGCGGACGGTTCCGATGACGAATGGGACCGGCTGACCAACCAGTTGGTCGAGGCGGGCACGTTCAAGCGGCTCGACGAGAAGAAGCGGCCGAATTCCTTCCTGGCACTATCAGACCCCTCCGATGTCGCCCGGGTCGAGTCCCGCACCTACATCTGTTCGAAGACCGAGGCCGACGCGGGCCCGACCAACAACTGGGTCGACCCCGCCGAGATGCGCGCCACCATGACCGAGCTGTACCGCGGCTCGATGAAGGGCCGCACCATGTTTGTGGTGCCGTTCTGCATGGGTCCGCTCGGCGCCGAGGACCCCAAGCTCGGTGTGGAGATCACCGACTCCGAATACGTGGTCGTTTCGATGCGTGTGATGACCCGGATGGGCGCCGCCGCGCTGGAGAAGCTCGGCACCGACAAGCCGTTCGTGAAGGCGCTGCACTCGGTGGGTGCGCCGCTGGCCGAGGGCCAGGCCGATGTGCCGTGGCCGTGCAACGACACCAAATACATCACCCACTTCCCCGAGGACCGTGAGATCTGGAGCTACGGCTCCGGTTACGGCGGCAACGCACTGCTCGGCAAGAAGTGCTACTCGCTGCGGATCGCATCGGCCATGGCCCACGACGAGGGCTGGCTGGCCGAGCACATGCTCATCCTGAAGCTGATCTCCCCCGAGAACAAGGCGTACTACATCGCCGCGGCCTTCCCGAGCGCCTGCGGTAAGACCAATCTCGCGATGATCCAGCCGACGGTTCCCGGCTGGCGCGCCGAGACCCTCGGCGATGACATCGCCTGGATGCGTTTCGGCAAGGACGGCCGCTTGTACGCGGTGAACCCGGAGTTCGGGTTCTTCGGTGTCGCGCCCGGCACCAACCACAGCTCCAACCCCAACGCCATGGCCACCATGGACGCGGGCAACACCGTCTACACCAATGTCGCGCTCACTGACGATAACGACGTGTGGTGGGAGGGGCTGGAGGGCGAGCCCGATCACCTGATCGACTGGAAGGGCAACGACTGGACCCTCCGGGAGACCGAAACGCTTGCCGCGCACCCGAACTCGCGTTACTGCACGCCGATGTCGCAGTGCCCGATCCTGGCTCCCGAATGGGACGACCCGCAGGGCGTGCCGATCTCGGCGATCCTGTTCGGTGGCCGCCGCAAGACCACGGTCCCGCTGGTGACCGAGTCCTTCGACTGGCAGCACGGCGTTTTCATGGGCGCTACCCTGTCCTCCGAGCAGACCGCGGCCGCCGAGGGCAAGGTCGGCACCGTGCGCCGCGACCCGATGGCGATGCTGCCGTTCATGGGCTACCACGTCGGTGACTACCTCAACCACTGGATCAATGTCGGCAAGAACGCCGACGCGAACCAGCTGCCGAAGATCTTCTACGTCAACTGGTTCCGGCGCGGGGACGACGGTCGCTTCCTGTGGCCCGGATTCGGTGAGAACTCCCGCGTACTGGAGTGGATCGTCGGCCGCATCGATGGCAGCGCCGCCGCCGAGCCCACCGCGATCGGCAATGTGCCGACCGCCGCGCAAATCGACCTCGAGGGTCTGGATGTCGAGCCCGCCGATGTCGACGAGGCGCTGCATGTCGACCCCGACGAGTGGCGCAAGGAGATCCCGCTGATCGAGGAATGGTTCGAGTTCATCGGCGACAAGCTGCCTTCCGGCGTCCGCGATCAGTTCGAGGCGCTGAAGGAGCGCTTGAGCTGAGCTAGTCCGGCGACGCGTGTTCGCGGCCGGCTCGTGTCCACTCGGACGCGGGCCGGCCGCGAACTTTCGGGCTCGATCTCGCTTCGCTCGAAACCTGTGCTCAGCCGCCCCCCATAATCTTTCGGGTGCGGCGCCGCGTCCGCGGTGGCTATTCGGAGAATGGAGCGATGCGGACGAGCTGTAGGAAGCCCCGGTCGTTGAGCAGTTTGGTCCGGCCCGTCGGGACGGCTTTTCCTTCCGCGGTGAAGGCGGCGATCAGGTGCTTTTTGCAGTCCTCGCGTGGGTGACGCTCCAGTAGCTCCGCGACCCACGCGCGGTCGAGTTCGCCGAAGCGGGCGCCGATTACGTCCACGGAGGCGCCGGCGGAGACGAAGCCGCCCGGGTCACCCAGGTCATTGGCGACGCCGGGGGTTATGTGTGCGGCAATGGCCGCGCCGATCGCGGCGGCGCGGTCGGGGTCGGCGCCTTCGCGAGCCGCGAATTCGGCGGCGTGTTCGCCACCGACCACCGCGAAACATCGTCCCGGAGTGGGATGTTCGAGGTGCAGGTCGTGCAGCAGGCATGAGACGTAGACCAGCTCGTCGTCGTAGCGGACGCCGTCGATATCGGCGAGGACCCGGCCGAAGAAGTAGCTGCGGTAGGAGTGACCGAGGATGGCGGTCGAAAGGCATTCGCGCGCTTCGTTTTCCGCGGCGCGAGCGAGTTTCGAATCGGGTAGCCGCAGGCCCGCGAATTCCAGGCGTCCGATACCCCGGCGGCCGAGTGCCCGTTTGATTTGTGCGCCACCGAATTTCGGGATGGTGCGGGCGAGTTCCAGGCCGAGCGCCCGGCGTTGCCCGTCCGACAACACGCCACCGGTTCGTCTCGCCCAATCCCAATCGATGTCGGTCGGTACAGCCATGTTGGCTCCTTTGTGGTCGAGCTGTGCGCTGAGGTCAAGTCAATCGCGCCACTGACGATCCGACTAGTGGCGGGAATGCCAGTAGTGCTCGGATTTGTGCCAAAATGGAGCGGTGCGGAAGGTTGTCGCATTGGCGCTCGAGGGGGTTATGACCTATGATCTCGGCTGCATCGTGCAGGCGTTCCGGCACGGCCCGGGAAAGTTCGGCACGTCGGTCGGATTCGAGCTGCGGACGTGTACGGTGCGGCCGGGCCCGGTCTGGACACCGAATGGATTCGACCTGCACATCGAACACGGGCTCGACGCGCTGGAAACCGCCGACATCGTGGTGGTGCCGGGCATCGGATTGCCGACGCTACCGCCGCCTGAGCCCGCGCTTGATGCGCTACGAGCGGCGGCGGCCCGCGGCGCGACCATGGTCAGCGTGTGTGTCGGCGCATTCGTGCTGGCATGGGCCGGGCTCCTGGACGGGCGACCGGCCACGACACACTGGGCTTACTGCGATGAATTCGCCGAGCTGTTTCCCGCGGTGCGGCTGGACCCCGCCGCGTTGTACATCGACGACGGGGATGTGCTGACCTCCGCCGGGTTGTCGGCCAGCTTGGATCTGTGTGTGCATATCGTGCGCCGCGAACTGGGTGCGGCAGCGGCGGCGGAGTTGGCGCGCTGGAATGTGATACCGCCGCACCGGGAGGGTGGACAGGCTCAATACATCCCGGAGACAATGGGCCGGTCCAGTTTCGACGGCGGCCTGGCCGCGACCATGTCCTGGGCCGCCGCGAATCCTGCGGTCGTGCCGGATGTTTCGGCGTTGGCGACGCACGCGTTGATGAGCGAGCGCACCTTGATTCGCCGATTCAAGACCGAGGTCGGCACCACGCCGCGGCGCTGGCTGGAGGCGCAGCGCACCGCGCGAGCGCGCGAACTGCTTGAAACCACCGAATTGCCCGTGGAGGTTGTTGCGGCGCAGGCCGGATTCGGCAGCGTGACGGCGCTGCGGGTGCATTTGCGCGCTGTGACGGGCGCCACGCCCGCGGGGTATCGCAGGTCGCTGCGACGTTAGTGGGTGCGCTATCGAACGGAAGTGTGTCTTCGGCCGCTGAGGCAATCGCGGTCCCTTATGCTTTTCCTATTCTCCTTTCATGGCTGTCCAGTTTGTTTGCAACCTGATCGACTGAACTACTTCCCTATCGACTCGTCACTCCGCGAAAAAACCGTGGTAGGCGATGAGATCGAAGCGCGAGAGGCGGTTGGCACATGACCGATGTGGAGACCGGTGGGCAGGTGTCCAGTATTGCCGGAATCGATTTGGCATTGTCGAGCACGCCGCTGTGGCGGGTCGCGGGCCGACTACAGGCGGCGCTACCGCCGGGCTGGCGCGTCGACATCGTCGACGCGCCGCCCGGACATGATTGCCAGCCCGTGCTGCGGGTAGTTATGCCGGAAGAGTGACTATCCCGTCCAACCGAGCGGCATGAGCAGGGACTTCTGCTCGCAGAACGCGTCAAGTCCCTCGGGGCCGTTCTCCCGCCCCAGGCCCGAGTTCTTGTATCCGCCGAAGGGCGAGGTGGGGTCGAACGCGTACCAGTTGATCGCATAGGTGCCGGTGCGAACCCGCGCGGCGATTTCGGCGCCGTGCTCGATATCGGTGGTCCAGACAGATCCGGCCAGGCCGTAGACCGAATCGTTGGCGATGGCTACGGCCTCATCCTCGGTGTCGTAGGGGATCACCGACAGCACCGGGCCGAAGATTTCTTCCTGAGCGATGGTCCAGGAATTGTCGACGTCGGCGAAGATCGTCGGCTCGACGAACCAGCCACGGTCCAGATCGGCGGGCCGCCCGCCGCCGAGCACCAGCCGCGCGCCCTCCTGCTTGCCCTTGGCGATATAGCCCTCGACACGATCGCGCTGGCGTTCGGAAATGAGCGGCCCCAGTGTCACTGTCGGGTCGTTCGGGTCGCCGACTTTCATGGTGCGCACCTGTTCGACCAGCGCGTCGAGGATTTCGTCGTAGCGGCTGCGCGGCGCGAGGATTCGGGTCTGGGCGGCGCAGGCCTGTCCGCTGTTCATCAGGCCGGAGAAGGCGAGGACGGGGATGTTCGCGGCGATGTCCATGTCCGGCAGGAGAATTGCCGCGGACTTGCCGCCGAGCTCGAGCGAAACGCTCTTGAGCTGGCCGGTCGCGATGGCGCCGATCTTGCGGCCGACCGCAGTGCTGCCGGTGAAGGTGACCTTGTCGACATCCGGGTGTGAAACCAGGTATTCGGCGGCCTCGGCGTCGGCGGGCAGAACCGAGAGCACGCCCTCTGGCAGCCCGGCCTCGGTGAAGATGTCGGCAATCTTGTTGGCGGTCAACGGGGTCAGCGGGGCCGGCTTGAGTACGATCGTGCAGCCGGCCAGCAGTGCGGGTGCGAGCTTGTTGGCGGCGAGGAAAAGCGGGACGTTCCATGCGGTTACGGCCGCGACTACGCCGCGCGGCTCGCGCGAGACACGCGAGGTGCCGAAGATGCCGGTGCGAGTTTCGTTCCAGGGGAAGGATTTTGCCAGTTCGGCGTAGGCGTCGAGGGCGGCGACGGCGGGGATCTGGTTGAGCGTCATGGCGATCATCGCCGGCGCGCCCATTTCCGCGGTGAGCGTCGCCAGCAGGTCGGCCGAGCGTTCCTCGATCAGGCGTGCGGCGCGGCTGAGGACCTCGGCGCGCTCCTGCGGTGGGGTGGATGGCCACGGCCCGGAATCGAAGGCACGGCGGGCGGCGGCAACCGCGGCGTCGACGTCGTCGCGGACGACCACCGGGACGCTGCCCACCGTCTCGACCGTGGCAGGCGAGATGACCTGGAGGCGCTCGGTGCTGGCTGGCGCGGTCCAACGGCCGCCGATGAACAAGCTGTCGTAGTGCATGAGAACACGTTACAGTTTCCCCGCCCGCTTGTCTGTAACCTGTTCCAGTTTTTTGCTCGGACGTAGCTCTGAACAGGTCGAATTCCAACCTGTCGGTTCGCTTTTCGGAGAACGCACTATTGCGTTCTGTTGTTGCAAAGAGGATGCTGTATCTACTGATCAGCTCGCTCGATACCTGAACCGATACCGCAGTTGGGGAGTCAGAGTCATGGCGGTGCAAGTGATCGGCCGGTCGTTGATGACCAGCGATCAGACCGAGCATCAAGCAAAGTGCGTGGGTACGGGCGGATGGGTCGTCTCCTTCTTACCGGGCAGGACCCTGACAATCGAGCAAGCCACCGCCGCTATACAGGCCGCGGAGGCGGTCGCGGCCGTAGGGGTGCTCGCTGATCTACTCGCGCTGACCACGCTGGAAACCGTCGGTCTCGCGATTCGGGAATCGCCATGGGCAGAGGCCGCGTGCGGGACGCGCGGTTGGCGCAGGGGCTGGCTGCAGAGGTAGTTCTACCCAGTCTTGGTGGCCACCACCACCAGGTTGCTGACCAGAAGCTCGCGCACCATCGGAATACGGACCAGCCACCACGCCCAGCGTGGGTGATACCTCGGAAAGACGGTGTGAATTTGTGCGGGAGTGGTTGCCGCCCACCGCAACCCATCCGACGCGGTAACCGCGAACATCGACTCGCCGAACCGGTTCTTCGGCTCGCGACCATGCTTATGCCGATATCTGCGCGCGGCGTACTCCCCACCCGCGTAGTGCCATGGCCCGGTCTCGTGGCCGCCGAACGGTCCGAGCCACACCGTGTACGACAACACGATCAATCCACCAGGCCGCGTCACCCGCACCATCTCATCGGCCATTACCCACGGGTGCGGTACGTGCTCGGCCACATTCGAGGAGAAGCAAATATCAACCGCGTTGTCCCGGAACGGCAGCGCCATCCCCGACCCGCGCACGGCACCTGGCACCGATAATCCGGCGGCGTGCATCTCCGACGGGTCCGGCTCCACTGGGATATAGCGCGCGCCGGTGCCGGCGAACTCATCGGCGAAATATCCCGGACCGCCGCCGACATCGAGAATCGTCGCGTTTTCGAGCCCCTGGCCGGTGATGTCGGCGTAGAAGTCACTGATCATTGCCGCGCTGTCGGCGGCCAGACCGCCATAGAACAGCGCCGGATCGGACTGCTCGAACCGAAAGCTGCTGAGCAAACGCATCGACCGCCGCAGGTTCGCCCGCCGCGCGAACCGAGATCGTCCGCGATTGCGTGCGCCCACTGTCCGGCTTGGCGTAGTTTCAGCTCTAAGCACGGCGCAGAGTCTCGCACAAGTGCCGTGGCCATTCGCAGCCCCGGGCTGCCGGTGGCGAGAAACTGGGCCGGCCGTGGCGCGATCGGCCCGGCGCGGGCCGCGGGCCGCCGCGCCTATTAGTGTGTTGGACGAATATCCGACATCCCTAATTGGATCTGCCGACCGAGAGAAGCTTCACCGTGCGCGAAGTCCTCATGCTGTGCTGGCGTGACACCGGGCACCCGCAGGGTGGCGGCAGTGAACGGTATCTGGAGCAGGTCGGCACACAACTGGCCGCACGCGGGATCAAGGTGACGCTGCGGACCGCCCGCTACCCGGGATCGTCGAAGCGGGAGCGCGTCGACGGTATCGATATCAGCCGGGTCGGTGGACGCTATTCGGTGTATCCGCGGGCTTTGGCCGCGATCGCGCTCGGCAGACTCGGCATCGGGCCACTGCGTGGTGTGCGACCCGACGCGGTGATCGATACACAGAACGGCATTCCGTTCTTCGCGGCCGTCGCGGCCGCCGCGCCTTCGGTCGTGCTCGTACATCACGGACACCGCGAACAGTGGCCGGTCGCCGGTCGCCTCGTCGGCCGCGTCGGCTGGTGGATCGAATCGCGACTCTCGCCGCGCGCGCACCGCCGCAACCAGTACCTGACCGTCTCGCTGCCCTCGGCCGAGGAACTCGCCACCCTCGGTGTCGACCGGTCGCGAATCGCGGTTGTCCGCAATGGCGCCGAACCCATCCCCGAGGGCGCGCCGACCGGCGCCGCCGCGACACGCACGGCGAACCCGCGCATCGTGGTGCTCTCCCGGCTGGTGCCGCACAAGCAGATCGAAGACGCGCTCGCGGCGGTCGCGCGATTGCGTCCACGTATCCCCGGTCTGCACCTCGATGTCATCGGCGACGGCTGGTGGGCCGACAACCTGAAGGCAGGCGCGCACGACCTCGACATCGCCGACGCCGTCACCTTTCACGGCCACGTCGACGAACGCCGCAAGCACGAACTGCTCGCCGCCGCCTGGGTGCATGTCCTGCCATCTCGTAAGGAAGGGTGGGGGCTCGCGGTGATCGAGGCCGCACAACACGGCGTCCCGACCATCGGCTACCGCAGCTCACGAGGGCTCACCGATTCCATAGTCGACGGCGTCACCGGCATCATCGTCGATGACATCGCGCAACTATCGGACTCCGTCGGTGACCTACTCGACGACCACGAGACCCGGACCGTCATGGGCGAAAAAGCCCGCGCCCGCGCCAGCGAATTCTCGTGGGAACAAACAGGAAACGGTGTCCACGCTGTCCTGGCCGCCGCCGCCGCCGGCCGCCACACCTCCGGCCTCATCCCCCCGTTCCCCCAACCCCGCCCTACCACCACATATCAACTACCAAGTGGACCGGTCGAGGAGTGTTACATGGCCGCGGCGAAATGCGAATAGTCCTCACGCTGATGTACCGCTGGTCGAGCGCTCGGCGGTTTTAAGTGTGCGTTGGTTGGCGGGGGCCAGTAGGGGAGCGCTGATTAGTAGGGCCGCCCATATCAAGTGGGCGGCGTTGGAGATTCGGCGGTGCGTGGCGGGGGAATCGTTGTGATGGTTGACGGTGCCCGGGACTCGGTACAGGGCTAGGTCCGTGTCGATGTAGATCGGAATCAATTGGGCGAGTGTGGTTTTCGACTCGCCGAGTGGGCCGGGGGTGGTGCGTTCGGTCAGTACCCATCCGACGCCGAGGTCGGCCAGTTCCTGGGCCGAACCGCCTTGTAGCAGTAGGCTTTCCACGTCTCGCGCGCGTGTGCCTTCGCCGGCGACGGTACGTCCGCGGACCGGAAGCTCGCCGGTTTGCAGGACGTCGTTGGGCAGCATTCGCGGTGCGGGGTCGAGTACCGGGGCGTGGCCGCTATAGGGGAATTTGCGGAACATGCCGCCGGGAAGTACGGCCACATCACCCGGTCCGTCGATCTTCTCCGCGACCTGTTGCCACCCGATCGGATAATGCACCGGGCGCAGCGCACCGCCGACGCCCCAGGCCAGATCGAATAGCGGCAAGGTCAACAGTGCGATGAATACCGTTGCGGTCAGCGACATCAGAGGGGTGCGCGAGTCGGTGCGCCGCTGGTTACGCGGGGAATTCGAGACGGTGGAGGTCGCGAGCCACGAAGCGACGGCGCGGCATCCGGCCGCGACACACAACGCGTACGCGGGCATCGCCAACGCGACATACTTCTGAGTGTCACGCAGCAGCCCCGCTCCCGGCACGCGCGTGACGAGCCATTCCATGACCGCCATGCCCGAGCCGGTCGCGCCGAGCGCGGGAAGAATGATGGCAACGGCGGCCAACATCAGCAACCTGCGCCGAACCGCGATGCCGATCTGTTCGCCCCCCTCGGCCACGGCAGTGTGCTGACGCACCGCGCGAGGTTGGGCTGTCGTGTCGGGTTCGTGTGTGGCGCTGGGTTGGTGTGCTGCGCGAGGTTGGGCTGTCGTGTCAGGTTGGTGCGCTGTGTCGGGTTGGTACGTGGCGCCGGGGTGATGCTCCGCGCAATGTTGATTCACGGTGCCGGGGTGGTTCACCATGCTGGGTGGGTGCAGGGTGCCGAAGGGATTCACTGTGCGAGCCTGCGTCGTGTTCGTGCTGGTCGCGGCGCCGGCATGGTCGGATCGGGTGCAGGCGACCGCGCGGATACCCGTCGCGACGAGCGCTAGCAGCAGGATGGTTGCGACGAAGGCTAGCGAGGTGGTCCGGGAGTCGGGGACAGCGTCGGAATTCCAGATTCCACCGAGTCCGGCCAGGCTACCGAGGGTGCCGAGGCCGGGTTCGGCCCGCGCGGCGAAGGCGGTGATACCGACTGGGTCGGAGGGCTCGGAGCCCGCGCCGGAGAGCGCGGTCGCGGTCAACCAGGGTGCGGATGCGGCGAGCAGCAGGATCAGTGCTGGGAGGATATTTCGGCGGCCAACGAGCACCACGGCGGTGCATCCAGCCAGGAGCGCGCCGGTCGGTGTCAATCCCGCCGCGGCGAAGCATCCGGCCAACGCGGCCCAGGCACCCGTCGTAGCGAGTCGCGGGGTCCGCCGATTCGCGCGGTGGAATTCGGGATGATCGTCGCGATGAGCGGCATTCCCTGGATGTGCGGGGCTATCCGAGGGTTCCGAGGCCGGATCGGTGCGGCGTCGGGTGTCGGATCCGACGCGAATTCGATAGGCGGCCAGCGCGATCCAGGGCAGTGCGGCGTATCCGGCCAGTAGGCTCCAATGACCCTGCAATAGGCGCTCGGCCACATACGGGTTCCACACCGCAACGGTGGCGGCTACCAACTGCGGCCCGAGCGAGACACCGAGCAATTCGCGCACCAGCACGGCCGCGCCATATCCGGCCGCCCACAACGCCAGCAGCACAATCGCCTTGACGATCAGTCCGCCGTCGACGATCGGTGACAACACCGCGAGCAGAGCGTCCTGCGGCACCGCACGCGGCGCGGCGTCACCGAGACCGAGCGCGGCGTCGGTGAGATAGGAACGAGGCGTGCTCACCGCATCGCGCAGCAGCAGATACCCCGAACCGAGCAGCGGTCCGGTAATGACCAGCGCCAACAGCGCGCTGTAGCCGACCGGGACAAACCGCACCCACCGGTCGCGCCGAGCCTGCCTACCATCACCCACGTCTGACGACCCTACGTTCCGACCGCGAATTCGCCCCATGCCGCCGTATCTTCGCCGCCGCCCATCGCCGGCCGTCACCGTCACCGCGGTCGCACCGATGCTGCCACCGTCGTCGTCGCCGCCGATGCCGTCGCCGTCGCCGTCGTCGCACCGTCGCCGTCGTCGTCGCACCGATGCCGTCACCGCCAACCGTCGCCGTCACCGACGCCGCGCCGTGCCGTGCCGTCACCGACGACGCCACCGAGGCCGTGCCGTCGTCGTCGCCGTGCCGTCGCTGTGCCGTCGCTGACGCCGTGCTGTGCGATGCGGTAAGACGTGATTCGCTGCGATGCCATGCGAGCGGTGGCGTGTTGTGCGACGTGGGTCCGGGGTGGGCATGGGGTGTGGGTGGTGAGGTGGGATTATTGCGTCGTGCCTGATGTCGGTCGCGTTCCCGTTGTGGCGGATCTGACGTTGGTGACGGTGGGGGCGATGACCGCCAATGTGGCGGGGTATCTGTTGCAGATGCTGGCGGGGCGCTGGCTGGGGGTTGCTGGGTTCAGTGAGTTCGCGAGTCTGCTCGCGGTGCAGTTGTTGTGTGCGGTGCCCGCGTTGGCGTTGCAGAACGTGGTGGCCAGGGAACTGGTGCGGGGTGCGAGTGTTGCGGCGCTGCGTGGGTTGCAGTGGCGGTGCGCGGTGATTGTCGCGGTTGTCGCCGCGGTGCTGGTGCCGTTGGTGACGGTCGTGCTCGACGTCGGGGTGGCGGCATGCGCGGCCGCGCTCGGGGCAGCGCCCGCGCTGGTCGTGCTCTCGGGTGAGCAGGGAATTCTCCAGGGCGGCAAACGGTTTCGGGCATTGGCGATTGTTCTCGGCGTGGCCGGGGTAGCGCGCGTCGCGCCCGCGCTCGCCGTGCTCGCCATGGGTGGTGGCGCGGCGGCGGCACTGTGGGCAGCGGCGATCGGGATTGCGGTGGCCGCGATTTTCGCGCGGTGCGTTGCCGGGATGCGCGCTTTCGACAGCTCCGGCCCGCCCGTTCACCCATCGCAAACGAGTTCCCGTTGGTTGTCGGGCCGCCGCTCGCGTTCAGCTACCAGGCTGTCGGGGTGGTCACCGAGGTCGGCAGGCTCCGGCCTGCGCCACTGCGCCGCGCTGTCCGTCCGCTCGAATGCCGTCGGCGTGTTGCCGGTATTGCGGGCCGCGCAGGTTCAGGCGGCATTGATGGCACTGTCCTCGGCGGACCTGATCGTCGCCAGAATCGTGCTGGACACCGAGGATGCGAGTCGATACGCCCTCGGTGCCATTGCCGCGAAAATCGCATTCTGGCTGCCACAGGCGGTCGGGGTGGTGCTGTATCCGCGGATGGCGCAGCCGTCGCACTCCGCGCGCGCCATTCGCGACGCGCTCGCGGTGCTCTCGGGAATCGGTGTCGTCGCGGTGATCGGCGCGGCGATCGCGGCACCGCTCGCCCCGTTATTCGTCGGCAGGGACTATGCGCCGATCCAAGGATTGCTGTGGGTTTTCGCGCTACAGGGCGCCATCCTCGCGGTGTTGCAGGGCGCCCTGCTTTCGGCCATCGCGGTCGACCGCACCGCACCCGCCGCGACCACCTGGCTGGGTCTGGCGATCGAGGTAACCGTCATGCTCACCTCGGCCCGTACAGTGCCGGCCCTGATCACCATCGCGGTAGTGGTTGCCGCCGCGACCACCCTGTCGGTCGCCGCCGTTGTCCTGCGCACCGCTGAGCAAAACCGGCGCGATCAACCACAGCGCTCGCCGAGCTGACCCGGCGACAGTTCCGATCCGATCACCGATCGCCGACGAGGTGGCTACCATCACGCACATGATCACCGCGGTGCACACCTTGGTCTATGCGGAGGATCCGGACGCCACGCGCGCCTTCTTCCGCGACGTGCTGTGCTGGCCGAATGTGGACGCCGACGACGGCTGGCTCATTTTCGGAACCGGGCCGAGTGAGCTCGGGGTGCATCCGGCGGATGGTCCACCACGCCACGAGATTTCGTTGATGTGCGACAACCTGGAGCGCACGATCGCCGAATTATCCGAGCGCGGTGCGCAATTCGCGGGCGAGATCGCGCAGCGAAGCTTCGGGCGCTGCATCGATATGTTGATTCCCGGTGCCGCGACCATGCTGCTGTATGAACCCCGTCATCCGGTCGCCTACCCATTGGGTTCGCCACTGCCCTGACCCACTCGCGAAACGAACTCGGCTCCCCGGCGGATGGCCGGGGAGCCGAGTTCGTAAGATGCTCGCTGTCAGCGATTTTCGCTGTCAGGGGCGTTTATTGATATTGATCTGCTCGGTGGGTGCGTCGTCGACGTCGTGGTTCGCTGCCGACCCGCTGTCAGGCTGGGCCGGAGTGCCGCCGCGGGTGGCGGGTGCGGGGCGCGAACCCCCACGAATACCGAGGACCAGGCCGGCGATCAGTGCGATCGCGCCGAGGACCCCGAAGACGATCGGCAGGACGCGGCCGTAGAGCGACAGCTTGTCGATGTTCTCCTTGGCCACGGAAATCTGCGACTCGATGGTGGGCTCGTCGAAGATGAGGTTCGACTTCAGCGCGGTGACCTCCGGCTTGTCGCCGCTGCGCGCGTAGTACAGGTGAATCTGCTCGCCGCCCTTGATGATCGTGCCGGTCTGCGGCTCGACCCACACATCGCGGGTGTTGGTGTACCAGCGGGTCATGGTGACGGGCTCGTCACCACCGTCGACGCCCCACTTCGCGGCGGGCAGCGTGATCTTGTTCGTCGGCGCCTGCACTACATCCCACATGTTCGTCATCGGGATGTTCTGCTGGAAGTGGTAGACCTTCATGTTGTTGATCTCGGTCTCTTCGACGTAGTTGATGTCGAAGGTGTTGCGCGCGTTGATATCGAAGTACGGGTAGGTCTTCTGCTCAGTGCCGATCGGGAACCGGTACTGGAGGCCTGTGTGCTGGACCGGGTCGGCAATGCTGTCGCCGTTCTTGTCGACAGTGACCGCGATGGAGCCGTTGGGATCCGTGTCGACCGGCATACCGTTCACGCGGTCGATGGTGACCCGGTCGACGGTCGCGGTGAGCAGGCCGGTGTCACCCTGCTTGTCTACCCGACGCAACGTCTGACCGGCCTGAATGGTCATTTCGCTTGCATCGGAGGGATCTTCGACCGTGAGGTAGCGCTGCGAGATCAGGTTGACGCCCGTGTCCACCTTGGCCGACCCCTCCGGCGTGGTGAGCGACTTCGAGTCGAGTACGAGGCTCTCGGAGCCACGATCGTTGCTCGCGACGGTGGTGATCTCGAGATCGAGAGGAGTCTTCGCCAGTTTGCTGACGGTGTACGTCGGGATCATCACCGCGGCGACAATCAGGAGCGCGCCGAGACCCACCAGCAGGCAGGCCACCGTCCTTCTGGTTCCGGCACTCAGTGCCATGCAAACTCTCCTCGTTGTAGAACAGCGGTCGTTCCGAGCGAGTGCTGCGGGCGCCCCACGGCACTCGTGAGCCCCGACACTAACAGTCCGATGTCGTAGCATGCGGTGGCGAGGCCGGATTCGACCCGGAAAACGCCCGAGTTCAGCGCGAAGTGTGAAATGCCGGGTCTTACCTCGGCAACGCACCACGGCAGACTGGAGTTCGATGACCGCCACCGGGCCCGTGCCGATCGCCGACTCGGTGACCGCGTCGCGGCGGGCATTCGTGCCCGCGCTGGAAGGCATGCGCGGAATGGCGGCGCTCGGAGTCGTTATTACCCACGTCGCTTTCCAGACCGGAGCGGCGGGGATGCCGGTGCTCGGCCGGATCTGGGGACGATTCGATATGGCGGTCGCGGTTTTCTTCGCGCTGTCGGGCTTTCTACTGTGGCGACCGCACGCCACCGCAGCGCGTGGACTCGGTACCGCGCCGTCGGTCGGTCACTATCTGCGCCATCGCGCGGCGCGCATTCTGCCAGCTTATTGGGTAGTGGTGTGCGTGGTGCTGGTGCTGTTGCCGAGCGCGGCGGGTACCGCTGGGTTGCGGGTGTGGGTGTCGAATCTGGGTTTGCTGCAAGTGTTCGTGCCGCTCACGCTGACCGACGGACTCACACAAATGTGGAGTCTGTCGGTCGAAGTCGCTTTCTATCTCGTGCTGCCGCTGCTGGCATTCGCGCTGGTGCGGTTGCGTGGTGGTGCGGCGCGTTGGCGGGTACCGGCGATCCTCGGGCTGGCGGTGGTGAGCCTGGGCTGGAATTTCCTTCCGGTGCCCACGCCCGATGCCATTCATTCGGATAATTGGCTGCCAGGGTATTTGCCGTGGTTCGCGGTCGGCATGCTGCTGGCCGAGCTGGTCGAGAATGCGAATTCGCTATCGGCATGGCGGCGGGTCGCGGCCAATCAGCCGGTGATGTGGGCCATCGCGCTTCTCGCCCTACTGTTTTCCGCGACCGATCTCGGTGGTCCTGCCGGGCTGGCCAGGGCCGAACCTTGGCAATACGCCGCGAAAATGGGACTCGGGGCGATTATCGGTTTCGCCCTGCTGGCGCCGCTGGTATTTCGCGCGGCGAATACCCGGCCGCATCGCTGGCTGGAATCCCGGGTCGCCGCGACCATCGGGCGCTGGTCCTACGGGATCTTCCTGTGGCATCTCGTGCTGTTGTCGGTCGTGTTCCCGGTCTTCGGAATCCTGCCGTTCAACGGCAATTTCGGTTACGTACTCATCCTCACGATCGCCCTCACCCTACCCATCGCCGCCGCCAGTTATGCACTGGTCGAAGAACCGGCCCGCCGCTTCGCCCGCGACCGCGACCGCGCGAAAGCCGCTGCCGCGAAAGCGAGTTGACACCGCGAACCGCGTGCCGCATCTCCTTCGTCGCGACCATGCGAAAGCATCGAAGCAGGCCACCATCCCAAAGCCCGCGTCCACCACCAAATCGCCAATCCGAACTGGCCGTCAACCCCCCAATACCGCATCACCCCTCGTAAGTGCCCACTAGCCGGTCCCCAGTTTCGAGCGCAGCGACACCGGGCCCCACGACTGCCAACGCACGAGACCTATCTGTGTACAGAAACAGTCGGTCCCGCACGAGCCCACTTGCGCACCCACTCGCCACGACAACAGTTTTCGAGCGAAGCGAGATCGAGCACTAAAGTTCGCGGCCGGCTCGCGTCCGAGGGGCAAATACGATGCGACGAAGGAGCAAGTATTTGCCCCTCGGACGCGAGCCAAAGGGGGCCGCGAACACGCCGCGCCAGCGGCCAAAAACACAGCAAACCTCACTGGACTTCCCAAACCCCGAGTCCCGAACGACCCCACCTACGCACCCACTCGCCACACCAGATTCCGAACGAGATCAACCACTAGAGCCCGCAACCATAGTGCCCACGAACACGCCCGCCAGCAGCCAAAAACATGGACTACCCGAACCCCGGCCGCACATCCTCCAGCACCCTCGCACTACCCACAGCTACCCCTTGCGCGCCGACGCAAGCGCAGCGACCCCAACGGCGATCACAGCAATAAGCGCGGGAACTTGTACCCATAATGACCCACCCATATACCCGCCCGAAGCACGCCATGGCCCGGTGGAAAGTGCGGCAGCCGAGGCGGCGGTGCCGAGACCCGCTACTGCGGCAAGGGTTTTCGATGTGACATGGCCGGAGAATCGAGTTGCGGCGAGTGTTGCGACGGTTAGTGCGGTGCCGATAGGACCCGCGATCAGGGTGGCGGCGATGGTGAGCCCGAGTGCGCCGATTAGGCGTGTGCCCCAGGTGGCCGGTGCTGGTGCGGGATCGCCGGCGACGGTGTCACCCGCCGCAGTCGTCTCGGAAGGCCGCTTCGGCCTTTTGGGTTTCGAGGTTCGGCGGATTCGACGAGGTATGGCGAGTAGGGCGAGGGGGAGCAGTAGTAGCAGACCGCCGAAGATCCCGAGGCGGTACCAGCGGTCAGCGGGGAACCCGATGGTGACGGGGTCGGTCGCACCGGGCGGAAGTAACCAGCCCTGTTGCCAGCCGTCCACGACAACGGGTTTCAATGCCTGACCGTCAGCCGTATGAGCCTGCCAGCCGATGTTATTGCTCAGTGGCAGTACCAGCAACCGAGGACCGAGGGGTGAATCCTGTTGTGCCTGTGGACTATCGATGGGCCCGGGACTGTTCGGGTCTTGCGGTTCGTCGTGAGGTGTCGCGGTGCGGTCCAGGCGTAGGCGGTCGACGAAGAACAGGTCGGTGGGGGCGACCGTGACGTCGACGCGACCCTGTGGAATCGCGAGTTCGTCGGGGGATCGAGAACCTGAGGGGGGCTGCGAACCCGAGGGAGGCTGCGAATCTGAGGGAGGCTGCGAATCCGACTGGGATGCTTCGGGATCTGTGCACACCCGGGCGGGAATCGGTGCGCCGGAGCGCAGTTCGTCCGCAGTTGCGGTGATGGTGGTGTGGACAAATCGTCCGCCGAGCGCAATGGTCGGTCCGTCCGAACAGGGAACGGTGATCAGCCGGTCGGGTCCGGCGGGCGCCGGGTAGTCCGGGCCGAGGACCGAGATCTCGGCGAGGCCGGGCGGTTGGGTGACGGCGAAGCCGAGGGCGGTGCGATCGAACACCGGCTTCCAGGATTGCAGGCTCAGTTCGATGCGGTCGGTCACGGTGGGGTGCAACGAGATTCGGGCGGGGGTTCCCGGTTCACGCTGCTCGATTTCGCGCACCTGCGGCCCGTTTCCCATATTCACCGCGACTGCGGTGGGCGCTGCGGGCAGTCCACCGAGCGACGGGGTGATCTCCAGCCCGGTCACCAGCGTTGCCTCGGGCAGTTCGAGGGTCAACGTCGGCTTGCCGCCGGCCGGATTGCGCACCGACTCCTCCGGCGCGGTCCAACTGGTTCGCGGATCGCCGTCGGTCGCCGCGAATGCGGAACCGCGCAAATCGCCGACATCGGATTTGGCTCGCGCGACCGGCCGGGTGTGGTCGGTGATCAGTGCCTCCAGTGCCGGACCCTGCCGGGTGCGGACGGTCAGCTGGGGCGTGATGGTGACCGGTTCGGGCGCCGAGAGCGTGCGTTCGAATACCCCCGGTTCCTCCGGCGCCAAGGCCAGTCCCTTGCTGCATCGCACCCGGTCGGGCGCATCGAAACACGCGCTGCGCCCGGGGAATTCCTGCCCGAGATCCCACGCGCGAACCTGCGCGCCCGGCGGAGTGGGCGGCAGTACGGTGCGATGGCGGATATCCACCCGCACCGGCGCATTGCGAACGGTGTAATCGTCCAGGCTCAGTTCACCGATGCCGAATTGGCCACCGCGCGTGCCGTCTTCGGTGCGGATCGCGGTTACCGAAAGCCAGTCGGTTTTACCGGCTGGCAGCGAAATCGATACCGGCGCACCTGGTTCGGGAATACGTGCGGAGACGCTACCGTTTGCGGTCTGCACCTCCACCCATTTCACCGGGTCGCCGATGGCGGCGGCGCTGGTGGACAGGCGAAGTAGTCCCGAGCTGATCGGATGGTCGAGGTCGAGCCGAAGCCATTGGCCGAGTGCGTGTTCGGCGCCATTACTGATCCACGCCGTGGATGGATCGTTGTCGACGACGGCGGCGGTCGAACTGCCCGGTGCGGACCCGCCCAACTGGGTGGCGTCGGCGGCCGAACTCGATGCGGTGATGGTTGCGCCGGACCATTCGCCGCGTACTAATTGCGCGCCAGGTACCGGATAATCGGGCACCAGGTTGTGGGTGCGGCGGGCGTCGTCCGGAGCGAGTAGCGCCGAATTGTGATTGTCGACCCGGCCGAAGTCGGCCTCTCTCGCCATCGGCGTGTCGGTCACCGTCAGCGGTCCGATCGGCAACCCGGCCTGGGCGGCGTCGCTTGCGAGAATTGTTGGCGCATAAGTGTTTCCGGCATCCCGGTGCAGCCGCTCCAGCACCTCGGGTCCGCCCTGAACCATCGGTGTTGTGGCCGACGAGACGGTGTATGCGCCGGGGAAGGAGCCCGGCGCGCCGGGGCCGGCGCGCACCTCGGCCGGGGTACCGGGCGATGGCACCCGCACCCGATAGATCTCGACCGCCGGATACGCGGGCCGCAGATCGCCGTCGGCGACCAGGCCATCGGCCATCGGGTTGGTCCCGATGCGGTTACCGAATTCGGCCACCTTGGACAGTCCCGGTGACCCGTCCAGGGCCTGGTGTGCCAGCATGGGCCGAGTCGAGCGCGAGGTTTCCGGGTCGAGATCGTTGCGCAACACCAGGATTCCGATGCCCTGACCGAGCAATGTCGCGGCCAGGCCCGTCGACGGCCTGCCGTCGGTGATCAGCCGCTGCACCGAATCCATGGCGCGGATAGTGCCGGGTGGATTCAACGGCACCGCATCGCGCACCGCCCACGGTGTGCTCGCCAGCGCCTGCATTGGTTCGTCTCGGGTGAGTCCCCACACCTGGCTACCGAACGGCGCGCCGGGCACGACGAGCGCGCGCGTGTCGGAGGCGTTGTGCGCCAGCCAATCCGCGGTCTGCTGCCAATACGCGGGCACCTCGTCGTAGGCGCCGCGCGGTGCCAGTTTCCCGGTCCATGCCAGCGAGGTCGACAACATCAGTGCGGTGAGGACCAACGCGGTGAGCGCGACCGACCTGTCACGTTCGGGATGCGCGAATGCGCTGCGCCACACCGGCATCGCGACCGACGCGGGCAATGGCACTCGGCTGAGTAGATGCGCGAGACCGAGCACGAGCGGGAGGCGGATCAGCGGTTCCAGTTTGTGCACATTGCGTAGCGGCGCCCCGCCGGAATCCAGGAACGTGCGCACCGATTCCGCGAACGGTCCACCCAATTCGCCCGCGTATCCGGCGCAGATGCCGACCAGCCCGATGATGAGGATCAGCGCGAGCCGTCCCCGATACGGCATGGATCGCATGGCCAGCCCCGCCATTCCGGCCGCGGCGAGCAGGCCGGTGGCGAGCACGGCAGCGGGCTGGGTGACAAGCACCGCGCCCGCGATGCGTTCCGGCGACACGAATGGCGTCCAACTGTCGGTGCCGCGCAGTACCTCACCCAGCGACGCCCACTGTGTGGTGACCCCCGAGGACTCGATGTAGTCGAGGAATGGTGGGCTCACCTTGCCGAGTAACAGCAGCGGCACCGCCCACCAGAACGTGGCGAGCACGAGCAGCGGAATCCACGCCCTCGTGAACCGCCACCACGCGAGGTTCGGACGATAGGCCGCCCACCAGATCAGCGCGGGCAGGAACGCGGCCACGGTCGCCACCGCGTTCACCGACCCCATCAGCGCCAGCGCGAGCGCACTCCCGGCGGGTGCGGCCGCGCCCCCGCGTTTGCCGCGCCGATACGCGGTGCCGAGTGCGGCGGGCGCGATCAGGACCCATGGCGCGAGCATCATCGGCAGCGTCTCCGAGGAAATCGAGCCGAGCGTGGTCAGTACGCGTGGCGCCAGCGCGAAGGCGACTGCCGCGATAATGCGCGATCCACGGCTGCCGATGCCGATGATTTCGCAGAGCCGAATGATGCCCCAGAACCCGGCGAGCAGCAGCAGCGCCCACCAGATTCGCTGCGTCGCCCAGGCGGGCAGGCCGAGCAGATGCCCAGCGGAGAAGAACGCGCCGTGCGGGAAGAAGTAGCCGTATGCCTGGTTCTGTACCTGGCCCATCGGGGCCTGGCTGCTCCACAGGTGCGCGGCGCGTTCGAGGAAACCGAGCGGATTCTGCGCCAGGTCGTATTTGGTGTCGGCGACCGTGTTGCCGGGCGCCTGCAGGAAGGTCAGCAGGAACGCCGCGACAACGGTCCCGGCGAACCACCGTTTGCCGAGCGGGGCGGTACTCAGCGTGTTGTGCTGACCCGAGGCCGCGCCGGCAGAACCGAGCGAGTCGGCGGGTGAAGCGGAGGTCAGCGGATCAGCGACTGCCGTACTCAACGTTATTGAGCAGCGAGGAGTCGGAATCTCCGCCGCGTTCGATATCCGGGCGCGAGTTCTGCTGCACCGCCACCGTGATGATCAGCACCGCGATCGCGCCCAGCACCGCGCCGGCGACACCACTCGCAACACCAGGGACAGCAAACTTCATCGCGTTACTCCAATACGTCGATGCAGGCACATTCTGGGTCAACCTAGCAGTAACGTCGCGCTTCACGTGCGCAGCGCCCGGCGAGCGATGCGATCAATAGCCCGCACATCGCAGGCTGCCGAGCAGGGTGCGCAGCTTGGCGGTGGTTTCGTCGAGTTCGGCGCCCGGGTCCGACGCGGCGACGATGCCGCCGCCGGCGAACGCGTGCACCGACCGGCCGTCCGCGCCGAGTTCGGCACAGCGGATCGCGACGACCCATTCGCCGTCTCCGCTCCCATCGCACCAGCCCACCGCGCCACCGTAGAAACCACGGTCCTCTTCCAGGTGGCTGATGGTTTCGAGTGCGGCCCCGGTCGGTGTTCCACACACCGCGGGGGTCGGGTGCAGCAGTAGTGCCAGGTCGAGTGCGGTCGTCGCGGGATCGCGCAATCGTCCGGTGATCGGTGTCGCGAGATGCCAGACCTCGTGGGTGCTGATCAGTTCGGGTCCGTCCGGGATGTCCAGTTCCGCGCACACAGGGGTGAGAATTTCCCGGATCCAATCGATTACGAACGCGTGTTCGTCGCGATTCTTGGTGCTGGACAACAGTTCTCGGGCCTGTGCCGCATCGGCGTCCGGATCTGTGAGTCGGGGCAGGGTGCCCGCGAGCGGACGCAGTGTGACGGTGTCACCGTGGCGTGCGACCAGCACCTCCGGTGTCGCGCCGACCAGCGTCGCGCCGGGCCGCCCGGCCGCGGTCAGGTCGACGGCGAACACCTTCGCGGTCGGATGCCTGGTCAGCAGATGCCCGGCGACGAGCTCGGGATCGAGCACGCTTTCCGCCTCGGCCAGCACCGATCGCGCGGCGACCACCTTGCGTAACGGTTGCGAGGCATCCTGCAATTGCTCGATAAGTTTGGTCACCCGCGCCACATGTTCCGCGGGGCTCGGTACCTCGGTGACCACCGAAACCCGGGGCAGCTCGGGCAGCGCGGCCGGTCGCCACGGCCCCGCGAGCCGCGCTGCTCGCTCGGGTGCGCTCAGTGCGGCGGGCCCGCGCGGATCGAACGGCAGGGCGCCGACGATCAACTCCGCGGTCCCGGCCTGCAAGGCCGCCACAGCGCGCGCCGGCTCGTCGAACGCGGTCCGGATACCGGACGCACGCACGACACCACCGGGTGCGGCGAGCAGAAAACCGTTCATAATCCCTCGACCCTAACGGGATCGCCAAACCCCGAGCTGCCGCACGTCCCCCCCGAACGCGCCCACTCACCACACCCCCCGGTCCCGTACCAACCCACCTACGTCCCCACTCGCCACGACACCAGTCCCAGAGCGAAGCGAGACCGAGCCCCTAACGTTCGCGGTGAGCGGCCAAAAGACGCTGCGCTGGACTGGGTCGCCAAACCCCGGGGTGCCGTGTCCCCACCTACGTGCCCACTCGCCACGACCACAGTTTTCAGCGAAGCGAGATCGAGCCTCTAACGTTCGCGGTGGGTGGCCAATAGACGCTGCGCTGGACTGGGTCGTCAAACCCCGGGGTGACGTGTCCCCACCTACGTGCCGACTCGCCACGACCACAGTTTTCAGCGAAGCGAGATCGAGCCTCTAACGTTCGCGGTGGGTGGCCAATAGACGCTGCGCTGGACTGGGTCGTCAAACCCTGAGGTGACGTGTCCCCACCTGCGCGCCGACTCGCCACGACCACAGTTTTCAGCGAAGCGAGATCGAGCCTCTAACGTTCGCGGTGGGTGGCCAATAGACGCTGCGCTGGACTGGGTCGTCAAACCCTGAGGTGCCGTGTCCCCACCTGCGCGCCCACTCGCCACGACCACAGATTTCGAGCGAAGCGAGATCGAGCACTAGAGTTCGCGGCCGGCTCGCGTCCGAGGGGCAAATACGAAGCGACGCAGGAGCAAGTATTTGTCCCTCGGACGCGAGCCAAAGGGGCCGCGAACACGCCGCACCAGCGGCCAAAAACACAGCTGTTATCAAACGCCGGGTTCTTTGCCGGGCGGGACCATGAGAACCGGTCGGTGGCAGTGCTTGAGGACGGCATCAGCGACACTGCTGTGCAGCAGGGCGCGCACGCCGGTGGCGCCGCGGGTGCCCGCGACGATGATGTCGACGTCGAGATTGTCGGCGCATTCGACGATGGCGTTCCATATCGTCGTGGTGCATTCCGCGGTGCGTGCCTCGGCATTCAGACCGGCGATCTTGGCTAGCCGGACACCTTCGGTATTGACAGTGCGCGCGTCGACGTAGGCGACGTCTTCGATTTCCTCGTCGGACACCCACTCCGGCTGCATCACCCCCGATAGGCCGGATATGCGGGCGGCTTGGCGCACCATCGGTTCCCAGGCGGTAAGCACGATGGCCCGGTTCGCGGCGAGGAACCGTCCGGCGTATTCGATAGCCCGCTTGGCGTTTTCCGACCCGTCATACGCAATGAGCATCAGATCGCAGGGCACGGTGATCTCCTTGTCGAAGTCACAACGCTACGGATCCAGGTTACCTCCGACACGCCGAGACGTAGCTGTCGCCGCGCGGCGCGGCGCGGCTGGACCCCTTCGCTCGTACCCAGACGTGCCATTGCGCCGGATGGGGATTACCGTGGGAACTTATGCGAAAGACGCCTCTCGTTCTGCTCGCTGCCATCGCCGCTGTCGCGACCGCATGCTCCAGCGGCGACACCACCACCTCTGCCACTACCTCTGCTGCCTCCTCGGCCCAGCCGACCGGCGGTTCGCCCGAATCGGGCTCCTCGATGCCGGCTACCTCGTCGGCCGAACCGAATTGCGACGCAACATATCTCGCGCAATTCACGCCACGGGAAAGGCTGGCGCAACTGCTGACCGTCGGGGTCACCGGTGCCGCGGACGCCGAGAACGTGGTGCGCACCGAGCAGGTGGGCGGCATCTTCATCGGCGGGTGGACCGAGCCCGGCCTGCTCGGCAGCGGTCAGATCAGTCAGCCCAAGGCCGCGGCCAAGGTGCCGCTGATGGTGACCATCGACGAGGAGGGCGGCCGGGTCTCGCGGGTCAAGGATCTCATCGGTGCCGCGCCGTCGGCGCGGGCGACCGCGCAGTCCATGACTGCCGAGCAATTCCATGACGCCACGCTGATCAGGGGTAAGGCGTTGAAGGATCTGGGCGTGACGGTCGACTTCGCCCCGGACGTGGATGTCAGCAGCCAGCCCGATGATTCCGTCATCGGTGACCGATCCTTCTCCGATGATCCTGCCGTGGTGACCGCCTACGCCGATACCTACATTCGCGCCATGCACGAGGTCGGTCTCGGCACCGTGATGAAGCATTTTCCGGGTCACGGTTCCGGATCCGGTGATTCGCACACCGGCGAGGTGCATACCCCGCCGCTCGACCAGTTGCAGACCGTCGACCTGGTCCCGTTCCGTAACCTGATCAACTCCGGTTCCGCGGTCATGGTCGGCCATCTCGACGTGCCCGGACTGACCACCCCTGGCGTCCCCGCGAGCATCAGCCCGGAGGCTATGTCGCTGTTGCGCGACGGCACCGGATACGGCGCGGCTCCCTTCGATGGCGTCATCTTCACTGACGATCTCAGTGGTATGGCCGCCATTACCAGTCGGATGAGCATTGAGGAGGCGGTCGAGGCCGCGCTGGTCGCGGGCGCCGACAACGCGCTGTGGATAACCACCGACGCGGTACCCCAGGTGCTCGATCGCCTCGAGCAGGCGGTATCGAGCGGACGGCTGCCCGCCGACCGGGTCGACGCGTCGGTGCTGCGTGTCGGTCGCTATAAGGGCGCGTTGACCTGCTGACCCGAGTTGTGGCGCAGGCGAGCACCCTCCCGTGCGCGACCGCAGGTAGCTGATCGCGGCATCAGCACCGGCGCGGCTGGTCGATTTCTTCGGTGCCGGCTCCGCGCGGAGCCGGCCTGGCACCGACCGCCGTCGGATGCGGAGACCGTGGCCGAGGCGGGCGGTATACGGGGTCAGGTGACGGCGCGTGCGGATTCCGGCATGATCGCCCGGACCGACCGACTCCGGGGCGGTCGATCGCTCGCGTTGTGACCACTCATCACCGCGATCTCGGGCGAGGTGGTGAGCAAATCCAACCCACGGAACTTACCTTGGAGTAATATAGGTATTTCACATGTGGTAGGAGAGTGGATGGCGGGCGGAACGAAGCGGCTCCCTCGGGCGGTCCGTGAGCAACAGATGCTCGATGCCGCGGTCGAGGTGTTCTCGCGCAAGGGTTTCCACGATACGTCGATGGACGCGATCGCTGCCGAGGCGAAAATATCGAAGCCGATGCTGTACCTCTACTACGGCTCCAAGGACGAATTGTTCCGCGCGTGCATTCAGCGCGAAGGGCTGCGTTTCATTGAATCGGTGGCCCCTGCGGGCAATCCGCAACTCTCCCCGCACGAGCAGGTCCGCACCGCGCTAGAGGGATTTCTCGGGTTCGTCGACAGCAATAGGAACTCCTGGCAGGTGCTCTATCGGCAGGCGATCGGCCAGCAAGCTTTCGCATCGGAAATCGAGAATGCCCGCGAACGTGTCATCGAATTGACCGCCAAACTCCTCGAGTCCAGCGCCAAGCACGCGGAACCCGGCACCAATTTCGATGTGGTCGCCGCGGCCGTTATCGGTGCCGGTGAGGCGATCGCCGACCGGGTCGCCACCGGCCGCATTGATGTGGCCGAGGCCGTCGACCTGCTCGACGATCTGGCCTGGCGCGGTCTGGCGGGGCGTAAGAAGGCCGAGTAGCGCGGGGGCGGCAACCGTAGTGAAATGGTGAGCCGAGTCTGTTGATCATGAGGGGGGCGAAATTGTTCGGGATGCTGCGACCGTGTTCGCACAGCGCCGAGAAGCATGGGATAGACCCGGCCGAGTGGCAGGCGCACATGTGCGGGCTGTGTGTGGGTCTGCGCGATGGGCACGGTCAGCTGGCGCGGGCCGCGACCAATACCGACGCGATCGTGTTGAGCATGCTGACCGAGGCGCAGCTGGGTGGTTCGAAGCAGCGGTCGACGGCCGGGCCGTGTGCGTTGCGCGGTATGCGTCGCGCCTCGGTGGTAGGGGCGGATTCGCCGGGTGTGCAACTGGCTTCCACAGCGTCACTATTGTTGGGGTCGGCGAAGATTCGCGACCATATCGATGACGGTGATGGGTCGGTGTTGACCAGGGCGCCGATGGCGAAGGTGTCGAGCCGGTGGGCGGATCGGGCGCGAGCGCAGGCGGAGTTGATCGGGTTCGATGTGGAACCACTTGTCGCCGCTATAGATTCGCAGGCCACTGTGGAAGCTCGCGCCGGACAGCCCGAACGGGCAGCCGAAAGCGTCACTGGCGCAGTATCTCTCGACGATCTGACCGAACCCGCTCAGCTCTGCGCGGCGGAATTCTTCGCGCACACCGCGGTGCTGGCGCAGCGGCCCGAGAATGCCGAGCCGTTGCGCGTGGCGGGTCGCAATTTCGGCAGAATCGCGCATCTCTTCGATGCCGTCGAAGACCTCGACGACGATCTCGCACACGATCGGTTCAATCCGCTCGCCGCTACCGAGACCTCCATTGCGGATTCCTATGATCTACTGCGCCAATATAATTCGGAGCTGAACGAAGCTATTGCCGATATTCGGCTCGACCAGGTTCCGACCGTGCGCTGGATGCTGCTCGACCCGTTGGCGGGGCTCGTGCGCAGAGTGGGACATGCGGGTGGTGCGATTCGATGTGGCAGCAGTAGTCATTACCCGCAGTACCCCGGTCAGAATCCCTATCCGCCCTACGGTCGGCCACCGGAGCGCAAACCGAGCCTGCTGGAGGGTATTGGATTGCTGCTCGGCCAGTATCCCACTGGTTACGCCTGCTGCGCCGACCACCGCAGGCCGTGCAGCGGCAAACGAAAAGAGGCGTGGCGCAAGCGAGTCGATTTCTGCAATTGCTGTGATTGCTGTGATTGCGGCGGGGATCTGTGCTGCGACTGAGGTAGCGACTGTTGATAGCTCGCCAATTCGACTCCGATACGTCGGGTAGTGCCATGCGCGTGGAACTATCGGCTCTTCGTGAATTCGGTATGGCCTGCCACTACGGATCGGTATGCGTTCGAACCCGGAAAGGCCGGAGCCGCACCCCAATTCGAGGTGCGGCTCCGGACTCAGGCAGCGCGTGCCACCTCAGCGCAGCGTTGCGGTGAGGTGCGGGTAGCCCTTCTTCGGGTTGAGCAGCGCCAGATCCCAGCCGCTGTCGACCTGATCGGCGTACACGTTCACCGTGGAAGGCAGCAGAATCGGCTTGCCGAACTTCACCGCGTAGGCGGTCTTTTCGGGGATCCGACCTTCGATATTGCCGAGGATATTCGCCGCCGACCACATGCCGTGTGCGATCGCCTTCGGGAAGCCGAATGCCTTGGCGCCCAGGGTAGAGGTGTGGATCGGGTTGTGATCACCGGAGGCTGCCGCGTACCGGGTGATCGTCTTCTGATTCACCCGCAGGGTGCGCAGCGGTGGCGGCGGAACCTCGTCCGGCTTCGGCTCCGGCTTCGGGCCGCCCGACAGCGAGGTGCGCTGCTGGTGCAGGAAGGTGGTGACCTGTCGCCACACCAGTTCCCGGCCGACGCTCACCTCGGTGACCGCGTCCACGAGCAGACCCTTCGGATGCTCGCGCAGGTTCTCGATATGGGTCTGGAAATCCAGTGGCTCGCCGACCGAGATATCGCGGGTGCGCTCGATCAGGTTCTGCGCGTGCACCGCACCCACGGCGACGAATGGGAAGTCGCGCGCCACCACCAGCTGCATGGCCAGCGGGAAGCTGAGGATGAACGGGTAGGTCAATGGCAGCGCGTCACCGAACCGCAGTCCGGTCGCCCGGCAGTACGCGGCCAGCTGGTCCGGATCGACCCGGAGGCCGTCGAGTCGCACCACCCGGTCGGGCAGGGTGGACTTGCGTGCCGAGACCAGTGGCACCGGAACCGCTCCGAGCGCGGCCTTGACGAACAGTTTGCTGTTCTTCGGTGGTTCGGTGAGCGTGATCGTTTGCGACATCATGCTCCTATCAGGCTCTGCCCGCAGACTCGAACAATGTTGCCGCTCACCGCATTCGACGCGGGGCTGGCGAAGTAGGCGATGGTCTCGGCCACATCGACGGTCTGGCCGCCCTGCAACAGTGAGCTCATCAGGCGGCCCGCTTCGCGGGTGGCGAGCGGGATGGACGCGGTCATCGCGGTCTCGATGAATCCGGGCGCGACGGCATTGATGGTGATGCCCTTCTCGGCCAGCTTCGGCGCCTCAGCATTGACCATGCCGATGACACCGGCCTTGGAAGCGCCGTAGTTGGTCTGGCCACGGTTGCCCGCGATGCCCGCGATGGAGGACACGTCGATCACCCGCCCGCCTTCCTTCAGTGCGCCGCGCGCGACGAGCCCCTCGGTAATGCGGTGCGGCGCAGCAAGATTCACGTTGATGACCGAGTTCCAGCGGCCCTCGTCCATATTGGCGAGCAGCTTGTCGCGGGTGATGCCCGCGTTATGCACGATGATGTCGATGCCGCCGAAGCGCTCGGTCGCGAATGTGGCCAGCTTCTCCGCGGCGTCGGGCGCGGTCACATCGAGTGCGAGGGCGGTGGCGCCGACCTTGTTGGCGGTAGCCGACAGCGCGTCACCCGCGGCCGGGATATCCGCGACGATCACGGTGGCGCCGTCGCGAGCGAACACCTCGGCGATGGTGGCGCCGATGCCGCGCGCGGCGCCGGTGACCACGGCGGTCTTGCCTTCGAGGGGCTTGTCCCAGCTGGTGGGGGCGACGGCGTCGGCCTTACCGACCCGGATGACCTGACCGTCGACGAACGCGGACTTGGCCGAGAGCAGGAAGCGCAGGGTGGATTCCAGGCCGGACGCCGATGCGGACGCCTCCGGCGAGAGGTACACCAGTTGCGCGGTGGCGCCGCGCCGCAGTTCCTTGCCGACGCTACGGGTGAAGCCCTCGAGTGCGCGCTGGGCGATCTGCTCGTCCACGCTCGCGGTGAGATCGGGCGTCGTGCCGATCACCACGACGCGCCCGGACGCGGCGATACTGCGCATGGCCGGCTGGAAGAACTCGAACAGCTGCGAAAGCTCCTCGACCGAACCGATGCCGGTCGCGTCGAAAACCAGCGCGCCGAATTTCGTGCCCTGGTTAGGCGCATCGGCGAAGGTGTAGTCGGACAACAGGTTTCGCACCGGCTCGGCGACCCGCCCCTTGCCGCCGAGTAGTACCGGGCCAGGCAGTGGCGGCTCACCGCTGACGTAGCGGCGCAGGTTCTGCGGCTGTGGCAGGCCGAGCTTGCTCGCCAGGAACTGGCCGGGAGCGGAGTGTACAAACGATCCGTAGAGATTGGGAGCACCCTTGCTCTTGCTGGCTGCCACTGTTTCTCCCTTTTCTGTGTCTCGTATGGGTACTCGGCTCCACCGGTGAGGGGGCCGATCGGCTTGCTCGTTCGCTGCACGTCCCGAGGCGAATTTCCGCACATCCACGGGTACGGTGTCGACATTAAACTTACTCCAGAGTAAGTTTAATGTAAACCAACACGACGGGGCGCCGATCCATGCGGAGACCTCCGCATGGCTGACGGGGCGCCGGACACCCCGACGAGACCTGGAGACTCGAGTGACAACCAAAGCCCGTTCGGCGCAGACCACGGCTGAGAAGGCCCTGCGCCCGGTTGCGATCGTGGGCGGCAACCGGATTCCCTTCGCCCGCTCCGACAAGGCCTACGCGCACGCCTCCAACCAGGACATGTTCACCGCCGCGTTGGATGGTCTCGTCAGCCGATTCGGCCTGCGGGGCGAGCGGCTCGGCATGGTCGCCGGTGGCGCGGTGCTCAAGCGCGTCGGCGAGCACGGCATGATCCGCGAAAGCGTGCTCGGCAGCAAGCTCAGCCCCTACACCCCGGCCCACGACCTGCAGCTCGCCTGTGGCACCGGCCTGCAGGCGATCGCCTATATCGGTGACGCCATCGCGGCAGGCCGCTTCGACGCCGGTATCGGCGGCGGCACCGACACCACTTCGGACGCGCCGATCGGCGTGAGCGAGGGCATGCGCGAGTGGATGCTCCAGGCCAATCGCGCCAAGACCAACAAGGACCGCCTGAAGCTGGTCGGCCAGCTGCGTCCGGGCATGCTCGGCATCGAGATCCCGCGCAATGCCGAACCGCGCACCGGCCTGTCCATGGGTGAGCATGCCGCGATCACCGCCAAGGAATTCGGCATCGCTCGCGAAGCTCAGGACGAGCTGGCCTACCTGTCACACAAGAATATGGCCGCCGCCTATGACCGCGGTTTCTTCGACGACCTGATCACCCCGTTCCTCGGCCTGACCCGCGATGACAACCTGCGTCCCGGCTCCACCGTCGAGAAGCTGGCCACCCTGAAGCCGGTCTTCGGAGTGAAGGCGGGCGAGGCCACCATGACCGCCGGCAACTCCACCCCGCTGACCGACGGCGCTTCCGCAGTGTTGCTGTCGAGCGACGAATGGGCTGCCGAACGCAACCTGCCGGTGCTGGCGCACTTCGTGGACAGCGAGGTCGCCGCGGTCGACTACATCCATGGCCCCGACGGCCTGCTGATGGCGCCCACCTACGCGGTGCCGCGCATGCTTGCCCGCAACGGCCTGACGCTGCAGGACTTCGACTATTACGAGATCCACGAGGCGTTCGCCTCCGTGGTGCTCGCGACCCTACAGGCGTGGGAGTCCGACGCGTACTGCAAGGAGCGCCTCGGCCTCGAAGGCGCGCTCGGCTCGATCGACCGCAGCAAGCTCAATGTCAACGGCTCCTCGCTGGCGGCAGGCCATCCGTTCGCCGCGACCGGCGGCCGTATCGTCGCCTCGACCGCGAAGATGCTGGCGGAAAAGGGATCCGGCCGCGCCCTGATCTCCATCTGCGCCGCAGGTGGCCAGGGCGTCGTCGCAATCCTGGAGCGCTGAATTTCCCGCTCGCCGCGAATCATGACGAAGGTGGCATCCGGTCGTATCGCGCGGCCGGATGTCACCTTTTATATTCGGGGATAATTCGGACATGGGTACCAACGGTGAGAACAAGCGTCTCGGAGGCAAGAAGGCGGGTAATGGGGTGGCACTCGGGCTGTGCATGGGGCTGTCAATCGGGGTGGTATTCGGGCTCGCGGTGTTCGACAACCTCGCTGTGGGGATAGCGATGGGGATGGGGATCGGGGTCGCGTTCGGCATTGTGTTCGACTCATCGGGCAAGTCCGATAAGAAGATCGATGACGACCGCTCGGCCGACGGCGAACTCTGACCCGACGGTCGCCGGATACGCCGACGGATCGGTTTCCAAAGGCGGTAGAGCCGAGGACAGCGCGGGCTCGGCGATCGACTGGATCGCCGAGCCCGCGCGTCGGTCCGCCTGCTACTTGGACGGCAGCTCGTTGTGTCCACCGAATGCCTTGCGCATGGCCGAGAGCATCTTGTCGGCGTACAGCGATTCGCCGCGCGAGGAGAATCGCGCGAACAACGCGGCCGAAAGCACCGGGACGGGGACCCCGGTGTCGATCGCGGCGTCGATGGTCCAGCGACCCTCACCGGAATCCGAGACCCGGCCGCCGAAGGATTCCAGCGTCGGATCGGCGTAGAGGGCACCCGCGGTCAGGTCGAGCAACCACGACGCGACCACCGAGCCGCGGCGCCACACCTCGGTCACCTCGGGCACGTTGATCTCGTACTGGTAGTACTCGGGGTGCTCGAGCGGGGTCTCCTCGGCGGAGAACTTGGCGTCGTGCTCGGCTCCGATATTCGCCTTGTGCAGGATGTTCAGTCCCTCGGCGTAGGCCTGCATGGCGCCGTACTCGATGCCGTTGTGCACCATCTTCACGAAATGGCCCGCGCCCGCGGGACCGCAGTGCAGGTAGCCCTGCTCCGAGGTGGACGGCTCTCCGGTGCGTCCAGGTGTCCGTTCGGCGGCGGCCACACCGGGCGCGATGGACTTCAGCAGCGGGTCGAGGTACTTCACCTGTTCGGTCTCGCCGCCGATCATCAGGCAGTAGCCGCGGGTGAGGCCGAAGACGCCGCCGGAGGTGCCGATATCGAGGTAGTGGATGCCCTTGGGCAGCAGCTGCTCGGCACGCTTGATGTCTTCGTGGTAGCGGCTGTTGCCGCCGTCGATGATGATGTCACCGGGCTCGAGCACCTCGGCAACCTGGTCGATGACCGCGCCGGTGGCGCCAGCGGGAATCATCACCCACACCACGCGCGGCGCTGCCAGCTTGCTGACGAAGTCTTTCAGGTCGGTCGAGCCCTGGAACTTGTCGCTGCCCAGCTCGGCGGTCAGTTCGCCGATGTGCTTGGGTTTACGCTCGTAACCGACTGCTGTGTGCCCGTCCTTCACGATGCGGCGCACGATATTGGCGCCCATCCGGCCGAGTCCGATCATTCCCAGCTGCATACCCATCCATCTCCCTCGTGTGTTCGAGCCCTTGGGGCGAGAGTCGCGTCGATTGTCCCGCGCCGGTCGGATCGTCTCGCGCCGGGCGTGGAAAACCCTCGTTACCGTGCATGTGTAACGCGTGGCGCGTGAGACCGATAGTCCAATCGGCTCCGTGTAGTTGCCAGACCCCCGACCCGGCAACTACGCGGAGCCCTTGTATGGTTTGCCGGTCCTTGCGTGCGGTGTGTGGCATCTCTCGTACTACGGCCGCCGCCGGTACGGACCGTTATCGTTGGCGGCGACCCGCACGGTGCGTGTCCCATTTCTACCAAGCGGGGAGGACGGTTCGTGACTCGCGAATCGAACACCGGCCGTGGTGGCCGCGGCCACCGTCAGGGCGGCGAAGGCGGACTGCGGCAGTTCCTCGACGCGGCGCGCTCCCCGGAGCCGAACACCCCCGCACCACCACGGGGCGCCGCAGCCACGCCGGATGACACCGGCGCGGACAACGCCACCGCACTCACCCAGCCATTGCGGGCGACCGCCCGCCCCCGCCCGCTCGAGCGGCCCGGCGACGCAACGGCCGCGACCGATCGACGGTCGCAGCGTCCGGGCAACGCGCAGCCACCGAATCCCGTGACACGCAAGCCGGTCCTCGCCAAACGAATCGGTATCGGGCTCGGTGCCGTAGTCGCCACGGCTGGACTGTTTTACGTCGCCGACCTGCTGCTGTCTTCGGGAGAGGTGCCGCGCGGAGTCGAGGTCGCGGGCGTCGACATCGGCGGTCTCGATACCTCGACGGCGGACGCCAGGCTGCGCGCGGTGCTCGGCCCGCGCTCGGGGCAGGAACTACCAGTGCGGATCGGCGACATGCAGACAACGCTGATCCCCGATGCCGCTGGGCTGGAGGTGGATTGGGACACTACCTGGACGCGTGTCGGTTCCCAGCCGCTCAATCCCTTCACCAGGCTTACCTCGCTGTTCACCACCCATGTCGTGCCGGTGGCCACCGCGGTGGACGATGCGGCGCTGGATCGCCAGCTCACCGCGCTGCGCACACATGACCGGCCGACGGTCGAGGGCACTGTCAGCTTCCAGGGCGTCGAGCCGGTCGCGGTGCCGCCGGTGCTTGGGCGGGTGCTCGACGGCCCGGCCGCCCGTAGCGCGCTGATCGACAACTGGGCGCTCGGCGCTCCGGTCGATCTTCCCGAGACGGCCGCGCCGATGACCGTGCGGCCGGAAGCGGTCGATCAGGCGTTGCGTGATATCGCCGAACCCGCGGTGCGCGCGCCGATCGTGTTCGCGGGCAAGGGCGTTGACGCGACCTTGCAGCCGGATCAGATCGCGAGCATCCTTTCCTTCACACCGGATGGCAAGGGCGGGCTCGCGGCGACCTTCAACCAGGAGGCCGCGACTGGATTGCTCGGCCCACAGCTGGCCACCTCCGAGGTGGAACCGAAGGACGCGACATTCGATCTTGTCGGCAGCACGCCGAAGGTGGTCCCCGCGATCGTCGGCGACAAGATCAACTGGGGCAAGACGCTCGAGCAATTGCCGAATCTGATTGTGGCACCACAGCAACGGACAGCTCAGGCCATCTACGACCCGGTCGAGCCCAAACTCACCACCGAGGCCGCCCAAGGACTCGGCGTCACCGAGGTGATGGGCCAGTTCAGCACCAATGGCTTCAGTGGTCCGTCCGGTGTGAACATCCGCGTCGTCGCGAGGAAGGTGAACGGCGCGGTCATCAAGCCGGGAGATACGTTCTCGCTCAACGACTTCACCGGCCCGCGCGGCACAGCCGAGGGTTACGTCGAATCGGGCATCATCGACCACGGCCGTCCCAGCACCGCAGTCGGTGGCGGCATCAGCCAATTCGCCACTACGCTCTACAACGCCGCCTACTTCGCCGGTCTCGAAGACGGCGGGCACACCGAGCACAGCTACTACATCTCGCGCTATCCCGAGGCCCGTGAGGCCACGGTCTTCGACGGCGCCATCGACCTGAGCTTCCGCAACAACACCCCGACCGGCATTTACATCGAAACCGCCGCAACGGATTCGGAGATCACCGTCCGGCTATGGGGCACCAAGACCGTGAACGTCGAATCCGTTACCGGTGAACGCACCAAGCCGACCGAGCCGAATACGGTCGAACTCCCCAAGGGCAAGGATTGCATCGCCGCCGAGGGCGCCCCCGGCTTCACCTCGTCGGACACCCGCGTCATCACCGATCGCAAGACCGGCCGCGAGGTTTCCCGACACACCAGGACCGTGAAGTACGACCCGGTCCCGATCGTCAAGTGCGAGTGAGAGTTTCATCTCGTCCGGCGGCAGGTGATGTGGAGCTACGGATGTGACGAGAGCGGCCCGGAATATCTCCGGGCCGCTCTCGTCATATCCGATGGTTTACCGCCGTCACGTCCTAGAACGCGGCTTCGTCGAGCTCCATGATGTCGTTGTCCAGGTTCGCGAGGACCGCGCGAGTCGCGGTCAGCTCCGGCAGGACGTTACGAGCGAAGAACTGGGCGACGCCGACCTTGCCGGTGTAGAACGCCTCGTCGGCACCGGTCACGCCGCCATCGAGGGCCTTGATCGCGATCTCGGCCTGCCGCAGCAGCTGCCAGCCGATGAGCAGGTCACCGACCGAGAGCAGGAAACGCACCGAGCCGAGACCGACCTTGTAGAGCTCCTGCGGGGCCTGCTGGGCGCCCATCAGGTGCCCGGTCAGGGAGGCGGCCATGGCCTGCATGTCTTCCAGCGCGGTGGCCAGCAGCTTGCGCTCGGCCTTGAGTCGGCCGTTGCCCGCCTCCGAGGCGATGAACTTCTGCACCTGACCGGCCACGTGGGCCAGCGCGACGCCGCGATCACGGGCGATCTTGCGGAAGAAGAAGTCCTGCGCCTGGATGGCGGTGGTGCCCTCGTAGAGCGAGTCGATCTTGGAGTCGCGAATGTACTGCTCGATCGGGTAGTCCTGCAGGAAGCCCGAGCCGCCGAAGGTCTGTAGCGATTCGGTCAGGTACTGGTAGGCCCGCTCGGAGCCGACGCCCTTGACGATCGGCAGCAGCAGATCGTTGACGCGGAAGGCGAGGTCCTTATCGGCACCCGAAACCAGCTGCGCGACATCCTCGTCCTGGTGCGCGGCGGTGTAGAGGTAGATCGCGCGCAGACCCTCGGCATACGCCTTCTGCAAGATCAGCGAACGACGCACGTCCGGGTGGTGGGTGATGGTGACGCGGGGGGCGGCCTTGTCGGCCATCTGGGTCAGGTCGGCACCCTGGACACGCTGCTTGGCGTAGTCGAGCGCGTTGAGGTAACCGGTCGACAGGGTCGCGATGGCCTTGGTGCCGACCATCATTCGAGCGTTCTCGATGACGTCGAACATCTGCGCGATGCCGTTGTGCACCTCGCCGACCAGCCAGCCCTTGGCGGGCACGCCGTGGCCGCCGAAGGTGACCTCACAGGTGGCCGAAACCTTGATGCCCATCTTGTGCTCGACATTGGTGACGAAGGCACCGTTGCGGTCGCCCAGGGTCTCGGTCTCGAAGTCGAAGTGCCACTTCGGTACGTAGAACAGCGACAGCCCCTTGGTGCCGGGGCCTGCGCCCTCGGGGCGGGCCAGCACCAGGTGCATGATGTTTTCGAACAGGTCGTCGGAGTCACCCGAGGTGATGAAGCGCTTGACACCCTCGATGTGCCAGGAGCCGTCTTCCTGCTTGATCGCCTTGGTGCGACCGGCGCCGACGTCGGATCCGGCATCCGGCTCGGTCAGCACCATAGTGGCGCCCCAGTTGCGGTCGGCGATCTTCGCGGCCCACTGCTTCTGCTCATCGGTGCCGTTGTTGTAGAAGACCTGCGCGAAGCCCGCGCCGGCGGCGTACATCTGTGCGGGCGGGTTGGCGCCGAGGATCATTTCGCAGAGCGCCCAGGTGACCGAGCTCGGCGCGGCCAGACCACCAAGCTCTTCGCGGACGCCGACCTTCGCCCAACCGGCGTCTTCGAGCGCGCGGTAGGACTTCTTGAACGATTCGGGCAGGGTGACCGTGTGGGTCTCGGGGTCGAAGGTCGGCGGATTGCGGTCACCGTCGACGAAGGAGTCGGCCAGCGGCCCCTCGGCCAGGCGCCGCACCTCGTTGAGCATCTCTTTGACGGTCTCGGTGTCGAGATCGCCGTACGCGTCGCCGTCCAGCAGTGAACCGAGTTCGAGCACCTCGAAGAGGTTGAACTCCAGGTCGCGGACGTTGCTCTTGTAGTGGCCCATGTCTGTTACTCACTCTCCGTTGAGTTGGTGCGGTCGGTCGCTTGCCGTTCCCGCCCGTAGTCGCCACTGGGTAGCCGATCGGGTTTTCCGCATACTACTCACGGGTAACTTATATGCCATATTACCGGCCGGTAAGGGGTCGGCAAAGGCTCGAGGGGCAATGTGACGCGAAAAACACCGGGACCGTCGGGGTGAACGCTTGCGCGCGGGAGATGGGGGTGCCCGGTCGAGTCGATGACGCTCGCCCGTCGCGTCGCAAGCGGTGTTTCGGGTTGCGGGAGCGCTACCGTTGAGTTGTGCGAATCGAGACGAGCGCCGGACCCGCCGAGATCGAGTTCGACAAACCACCTGAGCCCGCCTTCCTGTTGCTGCTCACGCACGGCTCCGGCGGCGGTGTGGATGCGAAAGACCTTCTGACAGTACGGGATTGCGCACTGGAACTCGGTGGTGCCGTCGCGCGGGTAGTGCAGCCGTACCGGGTTGCCGGTCGCCGCGCGCCGGGATCGGCCGTGAAACAGGACGCGGCGTGGCTCGAGATCGTCGCGGACCTGCGGGCGCGAGTCCGAAAGGTCCCCATGATCCAGGGTGGGCGCAGCAATGGCGCGCGGGTGGCGTGCCGCACCGCGCGTGTCGCGGCGGCGAGTGGGGTGGTCGCGCTGTCGTTTCCGCTGCATCCACCGGGCAAACCCGAGAAGACCAGAGTCGATGAGTTGCGCTCGACCGGCGGTATCGAGGTGCTGGTGATCAATGGGGCGAGAGATCCGTTCGGTATTCCGGCCGCCGCAGACGTGGCGCAGCTGGAAGTGATTGCGGGGCAGCCGCATTCGTTCCGCAGCGGGTTCACTGAAATCGCCGATGCCGTGACGCCGTGGCTGCGCCGATGGGCCGATCTGCCCCGGTGAGCGCGGCTCAGCCGGGTGGTTCGAGTTCTGCTCTCGGCATGACCGGGGCCGGTCTGGTCGCGACCACAAGTGCGTCGATGGCGTCGCGGCTTTCGGTGGGGCGCAGCACGCGTTCGGCGATGTGGACCCGGATGCGGTCGGAAACCGGGGCGAGATCGGCGACGATGTCATCGGGAGTGAAGAGGACTTCGGGGTCCTGCGGCCCGCCGTAACCGTCGGTGCGATTGATGACGTCGTGGCCGAGGATCAGCAGCGTGCCGTCGGGGGCAAGCAGGTCGGCCGTGCGACGCACCAGGATCCGGCGCTGGTCGGCGGGCAGGTGCAGGAAAACCATGAGGACGAGTTCGTATGGGCCGGTGATGTCGGCGGCGTCGAGGTCGGTGACATCGGCGCACTGCCAGGCGATGCGGCCGCGCACCGACCGCGACAGCCGGGTCGCGACCGTACGGCCCTTGTCGATACCGACCTGTGAATAGTCGACCGCGTGCACCTGCCAGCCGTGGGTCGCCAACCATAATGTGTTGCGTCCTTCGCCGCAGGCGAGGTCGAGCGCGCGCGGTAGGCCGGGCGCGGCGCTGTCCGGGGTATCGGGCCGCAGCGGTATGCGCCGCTCCAGCCCGTAAACGTGCTCCACCACCGTGCTATTCGGCGGTGCGCCCCAGACCAATTCACCCTGCGCATACCGCGCGTCCCAGTCGGCCGCCTCCATACCGCGAGTCTATTGGCCTGTGCCGCTCACCCGCGCCGCCTATGGCCGGTTCCGCACGGCCGAGGCTGTCGTCGGGTCAGGTAGGCACGCCCCCTGGAGTTCACCGATCGCAAGCGCGTGTGGCGTCGGTGCCGGCATCGCCAAGGTGTTCGCGGCTGCGATAGGGGTGCTCGTCTGTACCTGGACGTCACTGCCGCGCGGCGAATTCCGGCAGCCAGTGCAGCGGTGTCGTTTCCCGTATATGAACGAGGACATCGAATGCGTCGAGTAACGAGGTGACGGCGATCTTCGCGTCCGCGTCCTTCGACGGGTCGTAGATTCCGCTGATCGTGCGGGCCTCGGCGGCACCGCGCCGCCAGTCGTCCACGGAATCCGGGCCGTCGACGTGCAGGTCCACATAGAACGCGGGCAGATCCACGGTGCCGAGCGTCGCGTCGATCAGGCCGGGTGCCGGATCGGGGGCAATGGCCATGCCGAGATCGCCGTGATGGAATCCGATCGCGACCGACACGTAGTCATCGCCGAACAGGGCACGCAGGTAGCTGCCCGGGCCCCGGAACGCGCCCGCGTTCGATCCGCCCACGCCGAGGGCGAGCCCGGCGGTGTGCGCGATGCCGTCCCAGTAGGCGATCTTGGCGCCGGTGTCGCGATGCCATTTGATGATCCGGTCGGCGGCGGTGCGTTCGTCGCGGGCGAAGCTGCCCTGGCCGGCGACGCTGTCGCGATGGAAGGCGAGGATCGATCGGGCGTGGGTGAGCGCGGTAGTGCGTGCGGTGGATTCGGGTACTCCCTCGAGCAGTGCGACCGCGTCCTCGGCGTGCTCGACGAACCGGCGGCCGGGGTGAATACCCTGGTGGCGCTGCACGTGTTCGTCGATCCGATGGGCGGTGCGGATCGGGGCGTAGTGCGATTCGAGAGCGGCGAGCAACTGCGGCGCCGCGTGCCGCACATAGTCGGACACCGCGTCGTAGTCGGCGGGTTCCGCGTGTGGCGGCCGCACGCCGAAGACGCGGACCTCATCGCCGGGGTGTGCCTGATTGAACGCCCTGATCCACTCCAGCACGGCGACCGTCTCTGCTGATCGCCACGGCCGCCACGCGTCGGCGAGCACTGTTTCGGGGTCGCCTGCGCCGGTACGCACGTAGTCGTCCCAGCGTTCACCAGAACGCGCGCTGTCCTGAATCGCCAGCGCACGGAAGCCGTGCTGTTCGACAAGTGCGCGGAAGGCGCGCTGACGAAGCCCGAAGGCCTGCCGGGAGAACCGGGTCGACTCGCCGAATCCGACGATCTTCGCGACGCCGAGCCGGTCGGTCAGTGGTGTGAGATCCGGTCCGGCGAAGTCGGCATCGGTTTCGGTCACCGGACGCGCGTTCGCGCGCAGCCAGTCGCGCAATTGTCCACTGGCGTCGGCTGATTCATTGATATTGCTGGATGCGGCGGCGGAGGTAGCCACGTTTTCCTCCCAGGTCGAACGGTTGATGAGGCAAGACTCATACATGAAGTGTTGTTGAGGTCAAGCCGTCCGTGCTCGGAACGACGAGAGCCGGGATCCAGCACAGGATCCCGGCTCGTCGAATCGAAGCGGAACTACCGCGATGCCCCGATTACAGCGTGGAGCGCATCAAGATGACGTTGTACTGGGAGTGCACAGTCGTGAGGAAGTACAGGTCGCGGCCGGTCTGGTACGGGAAGATCGACGGTGCGTACGCGCTGGGCAATTCGCGCGTATCGATCAAAACTTCGGGATCGCTCCACGGGCCTGCCGGCGAGGGCGCACGCCGCATGACGACCGAATCGAACGGATCGGTGGTCAGTGAGATGAACTGCCCGAGGTAGGAGTTGTACATCACCGACATTTCACCGACGCCGAACATGATCGGCGCGGCCGCGTTGACGTCGTTCTTGCGCCATCGGCCGCCGTCCCAGTACTCGTACTCGTCCAGGTTGGCGACATCGCCCTCGGGTACGCGGGAGACGTAGGCGGAGTGATTGCGCCCCGACGGAGTGCCGTACACGTAGAGGTATCCGCCGTCCTTCAGGTAGGAGTTCATCTGGAAGTTGGCGTTGCCGCCCTCGTTCGGGCGCCGGGTCGATGGCAGCTCGGCCCAGGTCTCGCCGTTATCGCCCGAGGCGGCGATGCCGGAGAAGTTGGTGGTCCACTGACCGGCGTCGTCCCAGCTCTTCACCGACATCAGGCTCATGTACTGAACACCGTTGACCGCGATACCGGCGGTCGGAATGCGGCTGATTTCGATGAACGGGATTTTCGGGCTCGGAATCAGGTCGCGGGCCTGGCCGAATACGTCGCGCACAACGCTGTCGAAGTAGATACCGCTGGCCGGGTCCTGTGTGTGGCTACGCACCAGGACATTGCTGCGCCATGCCCACATGCTGCCTGCGAGCAGGTTCGGAAGCCCGAGGCCCGCGGTGTCACCGAAGGCCGTCAGCATTTCGCCGTTGCCGTTGTCCCACATAATGCCGAGATCGGTGCCGAGCATGTTGTATGCCTGGGTGTTGTTCGGACTGGCCATGCCGGTGACCTGGAATACCGCTCGGCTGCGCCCGACCAGGTTGGGCAACCCGTTGGTGCCGTTGAGAACCGGAATCGGGTTGATGGTGTTTGGGTTCGCCGAGGCGGGGGTAGTCGCCACCAGGAGCAAGGCCGATGCTCCCGCCAGCGTGGACAGCAGGATCGATGCGGTCTTGTTCAAAGTCTGGAGCCCTCCCGTTTCTCGCCGAAATAGACCGATACACACATGCCTTTTGTGTGTTTCGTGCCATATTTCGACTGGCTGGCAAATCGTGGGAAATGTTAACAGTGAATCCGGGGAAATGGTGGTGGCATGCACCACAGGTCTTCGAAAGTCGGATGTTACGTCGCCGACTTTTTGCCCCGCGTGGCGGCCAGCCGCAGAATTAACGGCAGTTGCGTCGCCCGCTCGATCGCGAAAGTTCGTCGCGCGCCGGCCTGCCAGGAGCGGTCGAAGAGGCGTTTGGCGCCGGCGACGGCGTGCGGCGACCGGGTCGCGATGCGATCGGCGAGCCTTTCCGCCGCCGCGACCGGGTCCGCGGTCACCTCGGTGACCAGGCCGATCCGTTCGGCGTAGGGCGCGTCCACGGTGTCGGCGGTCATGGTCAGCAGCAGAGCCTTGTCGATGCCGATCAGGCGCGAGAGGGTCGCGGCGCCGGTCATGTCCGGGACCAGGCCGTGTTTGGCCTCCATCACCGAGAATTCCGCGTCGGGTGTCGCGAATCGGAAGTCGGCGGCCAGCGCGATCTGCAGGCCGCCGCCGTAGCAGCGGCCGTGCACCGCCGCGATCACCGGCACACGCAACCGCTGCCAGGCCCAGCACGCTTCCTGGAAGGTATTGGTGCCGCGCCAGGGCAGTGGGAAGAAGCTGCGCACGATGGCCAGCGGGTCGCCGGTCGTCTTGCCGATGTCGAGCCCGCTGCTGAAGCTGGGGCCGTTGCCGGACAGGATGACCGCGCGGATGTCCTCGCGGTCGGCGATGGTGTGCGCGGTATCGATCAGTCCGCGCAACATGTCGATGGTCAGGCCGTTGTGCTTGTCCGGCCGGTCCAACGTGACGTAGGCGCGGTTGCCGTCGAGTCGCAGCGCGATATCACTGCCCATTATCAAATCTTATCCGTGAGTCAGTTCGCGTCCAGATGCCGTTGTGCGCCTTACCGTCAATGCTGACGGTAACTCCGGATGTGCCGAGCGGAGGACCATATGCTGCCAGCGGGATGGCGCCTCGCCCGCCATCGCCGCAGCCGGTGCGGCCGCGCTATCGGCCGTGGGCATCGGCATCGGCATCGGCATCGACGACGTCGCGCACGTCGACCTGTACTCCTGCTTCCCGGTCGCCGTGATCGTCAGTGCGCTCAACCCGGCTGGCGCGCGGATACTGTTGCGTGCGTCGGATGCCGAAACCATCGCGGTGTTCACCGATGGTGACCCGCTCGGCGCGGGTGTCGATATCACTGCCGCCAACCAACTCACCCTGCTCACCGAGAGGACCGTCCGATGACCGACCTGGTACTGATCGAACAGCGCGACGCCGTCACCGTGCTGACCGTCAACCGCCCCGAGGCCCGCAATGCCATCAATCTGGCCACCGCGCAGGCGATCGAGGCCGCCGTCGACGAGTTCGAGGCCGACGACTCGGCGCGCGTGCTCGTGCTCACCGGCGCGGGCGGAACCTTCAGCGCCGGAATGGATCTCGTCGCGGCCTCGAAGGGTGAGATGCCGATGACCCAGCGCCGTGGGCCGCTCGGCATCGCCGCGAAACCGCCGCTGAAGCCGATGATTTCGGCGGTCGAGGGTTTCGCGCTCGCCGGTGGTTTCGAGCTGGCGCTGTCGGGCGACCTGATCGTCGCCGCGAGCGACGCACAGTTCGGCATTCCCGAGGTGCGGCGCGGACTGGTCGCCGCGGGCGGTGGTGTGCTGCGGCTGTCGCAGCGGCTGCCTCGGCCGATCGCGGCGGAACTCGCGCTGACCGGCGGGCGCATCGACGCCGAACGGCTCTACCAGCTCGGCCTGGTCAATCGCGTCACCGAACCCGGCGCCGCGCTGGAGGGTGCCCTGCATTTGGCCGCCGAAATCGTTGCGGCCGCACCACTGTCGGTAGCGGCCAGCAAGCGGATCATCGATGAGTCGCCCGAGTGGACGGTCGCCGAGTCCTTCGCCAAGCAGGGCGAAATCGCCCTGCCCGCACTGTTGTCCAAAGATGCCGCCGAGGGGGCGCTGGCCTTCGCGCAGAAGCGTGAACCGCAGTGGCAGGGGCGCTGAGGTCATGACCGAGCGCGTCCGGGAGACGCAGGCGCAGCGCCGCTCGCGTATGCGAACGCGACTTCTGGACGCGGTGGTCGAGAGCCTCATCGAGGTCGGCTACGCGGGCACCACCACCCTGGAGGTGCAGAGACGAGCCGCCGTCCCGCGCGGCACACTGCAGCACCACTTTCCGACCAAGGCCGATCTGCTCGCCGGCGCCGTCGAGCACGTCGCAAACCAGCGATTCGGCCAGCTGACAAGGGAATTCGAGGCGATTGAGCTCGGTTCCGATCGGCTGGAGACGGCGGTGGAACTCACCATGCGGATGCTCAGCGGCCCCACTTTCCTTGCCGCACTGGAAATGTGGGTGGGGGCACGCACCGATCCGGAATTGCTCGCCGCATTCCTGCCGCTGGAGCATCGACTGTTCGACCTGATGCACAACAGCATTCGCGATATCTTCCGTCAGGAATTCCCCGACGACCCACGCATTCCGACGATCACCGAATTCACCATCGAAATCATGACCGGTATGGCCATGCGCGCATTGCTGACCGGCGATATCGACCGCAATCGAATTCTGCGGCACCGTTGGCGAAATGCGGTCGCGATTCTGCTCGGAAGCCAGGACCCCGGAACTCTTACGCAACCGCCGCCGGGGTAGTCGAAAGTTCAGCGTGCCACTACTGCGGGCAGCGAGCGATGGTGTCCCGGAGGGCTTTCGCGCAGCCGGTGGGGTCGTCGTAGAACGGCGTGTGGCCGCTGCCGCGCAGGGTTACGTGCGCGGCATTCGGCAGCACGGCGCGGGCGCGGCGACTCTGGGTCGCGTAGGTCAGCAGAACATCGCGGTTGCCCCAAGCGATGGTGACGGGCACGTCTGCGAGACTACCGATTTCGTGTAGTTCGGCCTCGGCGAACGAGGCGAGCGCGTCATCGAAGCCCGCTGCGTCGACCGCGCCGCCTACCGTGTCGAGGGCGATCTGCGTGGAGACCGACCACGGCTTGCCGAAAACTAGGCCGAGGAAGGTGGTTCGGCCGGCGGCGGTGCCGAAGATCGCAGGCAACGCGGGCCGGATCCTGGCGGCCAGCGCCCTCGACTTGCCGAGCGACTGCTGGCACCAGATGCGGCCGGGGGTGTCCCAGAATCCGATCGGGGAGTATGCGGTCACCGATCGGGCGAGTCCACGTGCGCCCAGATTCAGGCTGATGAGCCCGCCCATCGAATTACCGGCCAGGTGTGGTCGCTCGATACCGGCGGTGGCGAGGAAGTCGGCCAGCGCGTCGGTGATCGTGTCGACGGTGGTGTGCGCGATGGCGGTGGAGTCGCCGAACCCGGGCAGGTCGACCGCGATGACGTCGAAGGATTCGGCGAGGGTGTCGATGATTGGCTCCCACACCTGCCACCGGCTGCCGATTCCGTGCACCAACACCAACGGTTCGCCGGTGCCGGTCCGGTAGTGGTTCAGCGTCGTCATCCCGGGGATCCCCGCTTCTCGCGCTCGGCCGAATGCGATCACAATAACAGCAGTCACCAGCCATCAGTTCGCGATCGCACCGCGGCCGTCGGTGGCCCTGGATCGCCGAGATCGGTCGATGAGTCGTCGCGGCAGTGGCTCGTCGCAGCCGAGATGCTAGACGAGGACCACGGGACATTCTCGCGGTGACCGTGCACCGGCACGGCTGGGTCCGGGCGGGCTATATCGGACGCATCTATCCTGGCCGGCTGGCCGAACGGGTCGACGAAATGGCCGCCGATGAGCTCGAACGACTCGTCACCGGGTTGCGCGCGGCCATGGATTTGCGACCTGTTGCGCCGGACCGGGATTCGACTCGGTCGGCCATGACTTACCGCGGTGGGGCATTATCGTTGCGGCGCCTGCGCGGCGGCCGATATCTCTCACGATCGAACCGAAAAGAGGAGTCAGGTGCGGATAATCCTGATTGCCACAGCACTCGTCGCACTGCCGGTACTCACGGCATGCGGTAGCGACAAGGAGGCAGCGCCGGTGACACCCGCGGCGCTGTCGAAGTCGCTGCAGGACAAGGGCCTGCAGGATCAGAAGTTCGCGGACTGCGCGGCGAAAATCTATGTGGACCAGGGCATCTCGCAAGACGGCCTGCGAACCATGATCGGCGGCGAATACGACGCCAAGGCCGCCGATCCGGAGTCCTTCGGTATGAGCAAGGAAGACGCGGACAAGGCCCGCCAGGCCACCTCCAAGGTTGTGAGCGACTGCTTCACGCCGAACTGAGACATGAGGTCATCGCGCGATCACAACCAGCTCGATCCGCGCCGATGACCCGGCAATGAGATCCTCGGCCATCCGCACAGGCTTCTTGACAGGAAGCACATAGGTGGACCGGGACTTATCGGGGAACAGCGAGGTCGACCAGCGGCTCCCGCCAATGGTCACCTCCACCCTCACCGCCCCGAACCCACCGGCCCGATGCCTATACATCTCCTCGATCTCATCGGCGATCCCCTCGGGCAGGTCCACGAAATGCCACGAGCCCTGCCCGGTGTGCTCCCACATCCGCGCCGTAAACGAGTACCGCGAACCAGCCACGAGGTGACTCTAACGTCGGGCACTGACAGATTCGCGGGGTCGGTACGAGCGCACCGTTTCCACGTTCGCGGCGCTCGCCACAGCACTCCGGGATGTCGGCGAGCTACCGGTTGGTCAGCTGGGTGCGCAGCTGGATTCGGCCGGGAGGGTGAGAGTGATGAAGTACTCGTCAGCGGCGGTGGTGGTGCAGCGGGTGCGGTTGTAGACCCCGTGACCCCAGCCCGCGTAGGTCAACAGGGCGGCACGGGGCGTATCGGCGACGACCTGGGTTGCCCACTCGTGCGGTGTCGCCGGGTCGTGCAGGGAGTTCATGACCAGAATCGGTGCGCCATCGCGGATGTCGGGGTGGTGCTGGGGGTTTTGCGGTGCGATCGGCCAGCCCGAGCAGAGAGTGCCCGCACCCCAAGCGAAATGGGCGCGCAAGGTGGGTGCATTGGTGTTCTGTTCGTGCCAGAGTCGCAGCCAGTCCTGCTGATCCTCGATATCGAATCGCCAGTCCGAACACATCGCTAGCTGCGGCATCGGCGTCGGCTCGCCGGAGCGCTGGGCCAGGGTCGGCGGCACGGGGCTGCTCGCCGGTTGATCGATCAGCGTCTTCAAATCCGTTGCGAGCCGCGACCATTCGGGCGCATAGAGTCGTTGGGTGACCTTCTGACTCAATTCGAGCGAGCCAAGTGGCTTGTCCGCGAACAGCAGTTCGTCGCGTCCGGCCTTCGCGAACAACTCGCCGTAGATCTGATGCACGTCGGCGCCGTGCAAAACGCATTGCTCCTCCCGCGCGCACCAGGCGGCGAATTCGTCGAAGGTGTCCTGACCCGCGCGTGCCTCGGAGGCAAGGAACTCGCGTCCATCCAGGCTGTGATCGTCGACGCTGTCCATCAGCGAGGCACGCAACCGCTTCGGAAACAGCTCCGCATAGGCCTGGGCGGGCATGGTGCCATAGGACCGGCTGTAGAGCGTGAGCTGGTCCTCGCCCAGCGCCGCGCGCAGCGCATCGACGTCCCGCGCCACACTCGCCGCGTCGAGATGATCGATCAACGGCCCGGTGTAGGTTCGGCAGCTATCCGCGAGATCCCTTGCGTAGGAACGCACTTCCTCGATCCGCCCACCGGCGTCCGGTACCATATTCGGCTGGCTCGCGACCAGCCCGCTATCGCAGCGAACCGGGTGGCTACGCTGCACGCCACGCGGGTCGATGCTGACGATATCGAACCGCTCCCGCAGCTGCGGCGAGAACTTCCCACCCCGCAGAATCTCATCGACCCCGGACGATCCCGGCCCACCCGGCAGCGAAACCAGCGTCCCCACCTTGCGTTCGACATCACCGGCTTGTTCCCGCACCACCGCGACATCGATCGTCGCCCCCCGCGGCCGCGCCCAGTCGACCGGTACAGCGATTGTCGCGCAATCGAATTCGGCATTCTCACGACAGGGTTGCCAGTCCAACGTCGGCACCGGATCGGCCGACGAGGCACAAGCTGACAGTGCGACCATCACGGCCGCCGACAGCACACAGAATATGTTGCGACGCAGATGCATACCTAGATAGTCACCGCGAAGCACGGCAACCCACATCACCCCAGCGGCCGATTGCGACTCACTCCCCGGTGCTAGTGTCCTGGTCCTGAAATTTTCGCCATATATTTGGTGAGGGAGTCGAGGATTTCGTCGGCGGTCTTGCGCCAGGTGAATGGTTTCGGGTTCTGGTTCCAGTTGGTGATCCAGTCGCGGACGTCTTTCTCCAGTGCGGCAACGCTTTTGTGGACGCCACGGCGTAGGAGTTGGTCGGTGAGGAATCCGAACCAGCGTTCGACCTGGTTGAGCCATGAGGAGCCGGTCGGGGTGAAGTGCATGTGGAAACGGGGGTGTTTGTCCAGCCATGCTGTGATGGCCGGGGTCTTGTGGGTGGCGAGGTTGTCACACACCAGATGCACGTCCAGTTCGGCGGGCACTGTCTTGTCGATCGCGATCAGGAATTCCTTGAACTCGACGGCGCGGTGCTGCGGGTAGATTTTCGAGATCACCGTGCCGTCGGCGATGTCGAATGCCGCGAACAGGTCGCTGACACCGTGGCGGGCGTAGTCGTGGGTGCGTCGTTCGGGCATGCCGGGCATCATCGGCAGTACCGGTTGGGACCTGTCCAGGGCCTGCATCCCGGATTTCTCGTCGACACACAGCACCACGGCCTTCTCCGGTGGGTTGTGATAGAGACCGACGACGTCGACGACCTTGTCCACGAATCGCGGGTCGGTAGACAGTTTGAACCCGTCGACCAGATGGGGTTTGAGCTCGAACTTTCCCCAGATACGTCCGATCGTCGTGCGCGACAACCCTGTTCGTTCGGCCATCGAGGTCCGTGACCAGTGCGTCGCGTTCGGTGGCGTCTGCTCCAGCGTCGCGATCACCACGTCTTCGACCTGGTCGAGCAGGATCGAGGGAGGCCGTCCGGGACGCGGCTCGTCGACCAGCCCTCCCAAACGCTGCTCGACGAACCTCGCCCGCCAGCGGGCCACCGTGGACTCGGTCACCCGCAGATCGGCAGCGACCTGTTTGTTCGACGCACCCTGCGCGCAGGCGAGTACGATCCGGCACCGCAACGCCAACACCTGCGAGGTCTTCGCGCGACGCGACCAACGCGTCAACTGCTCACGCTCGGCATCGGACAACACCAGGGCGGTCTTCGGCCGCCCTCCACGCTCACCGTCACGCAACCCGTCCAGCCGTGATACAGCAAATCGCTTGCGCCACTTGATAACCGTCATCGCCGACACACCGAGATCAGCCGCCAACCGCGCGTAAACCACCCCAGGCTCGGCGCAGGCGAGCACGATCCTGGCCCGCACCGCCAACCGCGACGAACCCAACGACCACGCCACCAACTGATCCCGCTCACCGTCATCGAGAACGAACTCACCGACACACCCAGAACCCACCACCCACAACACTATAGAGAATTATGGCGAAAACTTCAGGACCAGGACACTAGTTGTTGTGGGGCATGAGGTTGGTGACATCGGGCGGGGTGTGAGCTGAGGGGCGGGTCTTTCGGCGGCGGGATGAGAAACGCCAATCCCTGCATCCGGACCAAGAAGGACCCGCCGTAATGCCCCGCTGCCGAGTCGGGTGGTGTCGAAATTCGCGGACGGGTGGTGTCGATCGGCGACCAAAGCCAGATGATCGACGTTGGTGTGGCCGCATCGATGCTGTCCGTTGCCAGTGAAGGTGGGCTATCGCCACTGAACCTGATCCATCCACGAGATATCAGGTGCGCGAAGGCAGCCCAGGCGCGGCCTTCGCGCGGGAAGTCGGTTGGGTGGTGTGACTGGCATGGCGCGACGCGCCGCTGGTACGACCCGCGCCGCGTCGGGTTGGATCGCTCGCTAATTCGCTCGCATGGCCGATCTGCGCAGTGGTTATCGTTGTCGTCCTGCGTCATTCGATTTCGGTGGTGTTGGTGAGTATGACGACTGTGAAGCGGTAGAGGTCGGCGCGCAGGGATTGCGCGGCGTAGGCGCGTCCGGCGAAGCGGTCCAGGCAGATGCGGGCATCCTGGTCGGTGGCATCACTGATTCGGATGCTGCTGTCCTGGGACATCCGGATGACCCCGAATCATGGTGTGAGCAGGTAAGTCCAGACGAATATCGACGTCACCCGGGGATAGTGGCAGGTGGTCAGGGCTGGGGTTTGGACGGTTTGGGCGTCGGCTGCTTCGTGGTGTCCTTCGCCGGTATGGTGTGCCCGGCGACTTGCACGGTGCGGATCAGGCGGTAGCGTTCAGTGCCGGTCTCGATGATCTGCCCGCCGCAGGCCAACCCACCTTCAACCTGTGCCTGCTGGCGTCGTCTCGAGCTGATGAGGATCTTCGGGAGGCGGTGAGGGGTTGGCCTCGAAGCACTCGACCTTGCCAGTGGTTTGGAGTCGCGGCGCAGTTTCTCCTACCTGCGGGCGATCCGACACCGACTGACACCGTACGACGACCTGAGCGACGTACATGAGTTCCGCAGGCGCGTGCTTACGGTGACTAAGCGGGCAGACTGAGCGCCCGATACAGGCCAATCACCGTTGCTGCGCCAACGATTTCACTGCGATCGATCATCGCCACCGCCTGATTCAGCGGGACCCATTGAATGTTCTCGGCCTCGTTTATGTCCGGGGTCGTGTCGGTGAGGTCAGCGCCGCGGGCCAGGTAGATTGCCTGCGGCTGGTCCAGGGTGCCGATCGCTGGCTGGTATGTGACCAAATGTTCCATAGACCGTGGGCGCCAACCGGTTTCCTCTTCGACTTCGCGGGCTGCCGCCTCGGCGATATCCTCGGAGTGATCGACGTATCCGCCTGGCAGCTCCCACACCCACTTGTCGATGATGAACCGGTGTCGGTACATCAGCAGTGCTTCACGGTGGTCGTTGAGTACCAATGTCATTGCGCAGCACGGCATCCGGGCTATGTATTGGGTGAACTTCACCCCGTCGGGCAGTTCGACATCGACGGTCGAGAGCTTGATGTGTCGATTCTCGTCCACGACATGTTCGCCGTGAATCGTCCACTGGGTACGAGTCACGACCCGACCGTACCCCAGGCTCGACCGGGGGAGCCATGACTATGCGACCTCGGTCAGGTGTTACACACGCACTGATCGTCGAGGGGTGGCATGTACACCACGCCTAGGCAGTCGTCGCATTGGTGCGTGCGGTGCCCTGATCGGGTGTCGGTCATGCAGGGCACCCACCCGACAGTCACGTGTCCTGGACGGAAGACGTGGCCGTTGGGGCAGCGTGTGGGCGCGGGCTCAACCCAGCCGTGCGCGGTCTGCACGAGTACGCCGGGTGGGACGACGCGCCCGTCTACGGTGTAGAGCGGCCGCATCCCTCGATCGTGGCACATGGGTGGGGTTCGCGCAGGTAATAGCTAGCACGCGGCAAATGGCTACAGGGTGTGTCCGAAGTGAGGGTTTGATGGAAACCGATGGCCATAGTGTTGGCCACACGGACTTCTGGGCTAGGGTCGCCTGCTGAAAGCTGCTGGTAGGCAATGGCTTTCGTGGAGCCGATGACGGGAATCGAACCCGCGCTGTCTGCTTGGGAAGCAGAAGTTCTACCATTGAACTACATCGGCCTACGCGTGAGCGCGATCGCGAGCCTACCAGACCGGGCGCTATGCGGCGCAAGTCTCAGTGCGTTGGCCCTGGTACCAGGCCCTGAACGGGCCTGGTCCTCATTTACTCCTTACTTTCAATCAGGGACCGCGAAGTCGTCCAAGAAGTCGCGAGTATCGACGGCGTCGTGGGCGGGGTTGGATGTAGAACCGCTTAGTGACCTCGCTGGTTGAGTGCCCGAGTTGCGAGGCTGCCTTCTCGGGGTCTTTCTGGCCGATCTTGGTGCCGACGGTCTTGCGGTAGGTGTGGGGGTTCATTGGGAGATCGACCAGGCCCACGCGGGTGCGGGCGTCGGTGATCGAGGAGTGGACGTTGTTGGGGTGGCGGATCGTCTTCGCGCGGGACGCGAAGACCAGGTCTTCTACTCCTGGAGTACTAGGTTCCACCAGGGTCGGCCGCTTCTCGACTGCGGCCGTCCTCAGCACTACTTCGACTCACCGGTGCAAGCAGTGCGCACGCGGTTACGGCGGTAACCAACGCTTGACGTAACTCGTTGAACTACAACGCATACGGGAATGCGGTAGAAAACCAGGCCGGCGCCGGCAGTGCCGCCGCGAACTTCCCCGACCACACGATCGGCTGCCCGCCACGGCGCTGGCGACGGACGAGTCGGCGGGGTCCGAAGCCCCCGGACGTGGCGGCGAGAGTTCAGTCTTTCGGCCCTGTCGAACGCACGTGGGCCGACGGTGTGCGCCGGGATCGGGTCGCAATTGACCGAGTGCCCCGACATCGGGCACATAGGGCCCTATCGCGCCCGATCCATGTGGACGACGGTGAAGGCATCGACACCAACCGTAGGAGGGAGTGAACCATCGTGAGTATCGCCAAACGTCTGGCCCTGCTGTTCCGGGTCAAGGCGAACAAGCTGCTCGATCGCGGCGAGGATCCCCGGGAAGTGCTGGATTATTCGTATCAGCGTCAGCTCGAAATGCTTGCCCAGGTGCGGCGCGGTCTGGCTGACGTCGCCACCAGCCGCAAACGGATCGAACTGCAGGAGAATCAGTTGCAGCAGTCGGCCGATCGGCTACAGAGCCAGGCAGCGCAGGCCGTCGGCCAAAGCCGAGACGACCTGGCCCGTGAGGCGCTGACTCGCCGCGCGGCGGTGCAGGCCCAGCTCGAGCAACTGCGACCGCAGCACGACGAACTCGCCGCGCAGGAAGCGAAATTGACAACAGCGTCGCAGCGCCTGCAGGCGAAGGTCGAGGCTTTCCGCACCCGCAAGGAGACGATCAAGGCTACCTACACCGCTGCCGAAGCGCAGAGCAAGATCGGTGAGGCGGTCACCGGAATCTCCGAGGAGATGGGCGATGTCGGTTTGGCGATCCAGCGCGCGGAAGACAAGACGGCCCAGATGACCTCGCGCGCCCAGGCGCTCGACGAACTCATCGCCAGCGGTGCCCTCGACGACGCGACGGTGTCCACCGGAGGTCACGATGATATCCAGGCGGCCCTGGACGTCGGCGCGGGCAGCAGCGTGGATACCGAACTCGCCCAGCTGAAAAGCCGGGTCACCCCGGCCATCGAGGCACAAGGAAGGCCGGGGTCATGATCATCCGGATTCTCGGCGAGGGGCAGTACTCGGTGACCGACGCCGATATCGCCGAACTCAACACACTCGACGACTTGCTGCTGAAGGCGGCCGATGCCGACGACACCGCCGGTTTCGCCGAAATCCTGCATCGGTTGCGCGACACCGTGTGCCAGCGCGGCACCGTTGTTCCCGAGGACACGCTCGTCGTTTCCGATCTGGTATTGCCTTCGGCCGGAACAGCATTGACCGAGGTTCGGGCGATGCTGGCCGACGACGGCCTGATTCCGGGATAGGCTGTGCAAACCCGATTCCGTCCGGACCGCCAGCTCGCCGCCCGCATGACGCTGACGATGTTCCTGCTGGGGCTGGTGTATGTCGCGTTCATCGCCGCCTTGGTCGTGCTCATCAAATCGGTGGTTGTGATCGTGTTCATCGTGGGCGCGCTCGTGTGGGCGCAGTTCTGGTTCTCCGACCGAATCGCCTTGTACGCCATGCGCGCACGCATCGTTACCCCGCAGGAGGCGCCACAGTTGCACGGCATCATCGACCGGCTGTGCGCGACCGCGAACATGCCACCACCGCGCGTGGCGATCGCGGACACTGACATGCCGAATGCCTTCGCCGCCGGTCGCAGCTCCCGCCGCGCGGTGCTGTGCGTGACCACCGGACTGCTACAGCGGCTAAATGGCGAAGAATTGGATGGCGTACTGGCGCACGAACTTTCCCATGTGGCACACCGAGACGTGGTCGTGATGACCACCGCCTCGTTCCTGGGTGTGGTCGCCGGACTCGTCGCCCGTTTCACGCTGTACTCCAGTATGTTCGGCGGCAGCCGGGATCGGCGCGGCGACAGCCTGTTCCTGCTCGTCCTGGCGGTGATGGCGGTGTCGGCGGCGGTGTACGCGATCAGCTTCCTGCTCATCCGGGCGTTGTCGAGATATCGGGAATTGGCCGCCGACCGTGCCGGTGCCATCCTGACCGGTCGTCCCTCGTCGCTGGCGTCGGCCTTGACGAAGATCAGCGGCGACATCGCCCGGATCCCCAGTCGTGATCTGCGTGCCGACCAGGCGTTCAACGCGTTTTTCTTCGCTCCGGCGCTTGGGGCCGACACGAGCCTGTCCACGCTGCTGTCGACACATCCCAGCCTGGAGCAGCGCCTGGACCAACTCGCCAGGATTGCCACCGAACTCGGCCGGGAAGCCTGAGCGGCAATGGGATTCCTCGACGCACTCTTCGGCCGCACCACACCGGTGCAACCGAACCTCGATGTGCTGTTCGCCATTGCGCCGGCCGCCTACACCTTGCAGGCCGCACTCGATGTCACACCCAGCGGGGCCGGAGCTGTGTGCTTCAAGCAGGCCGAAGGGGCGGGCGCTCGACAATCCGAAGACGAGATCCTCGAATTGCTGCACCTGGAACCGACTCTCGCCGTGGCGGTGACCGGCGACGGTTTCGGATTCACCTGGATAACCTGCCGACAGCAGGTCACCGACCTCGCCGCGCTGTTGACTTCGCTGCACGCCGTCAACGCCACACTGGCCGATACCGGTTTCGGCCCGAGCCTGCTGTGCACCGTCATCGGATTCACCTCTGACGACGGTGCGTCAGCGCACCGGCTCGGGCTGGTCTACCTGTTCAAACGCGGCACCATCTACCCGTTCGCCCCCACCGGTGCGCACAGCCGCGACAGTACCCTTGAACTACAGGCCCGCGCAGCGCTGTCGGGTGAACTGCCGATCGAACCGGAACTCGATCGCTGGTTCCCGCTGTGGGATGCGCCTGTGCCCTGAACCCCAAGGCGCGTACGACGGGTTCCTGTTGGTGATGATCGGGTTCCTGTTGCAGTGGCCGACCATCCCGGCGCTGATCATGTTCCCCATCCTGGTCTGGGTCTACACACGACTGGCCCGCAACGAGGAGCGCGAGGTCGCGGCTGGCTTCGGCGACGAGTGGACCGAATGTGCTGCGCGGACACCGGTATTCGTGCCGCACCTGTCCCAGGCACCGCGCCGTGGCCGCGCGATGGGCTCCGGCCCTCGCAGGCGGGCCGCATGAGCACAGACAAAGCCCGAACAAGCCCAGGGTTGGTACGTCCGCCACGGCGCCTCAGATATTCGCAGCCTGCGCCTGCAACCGCAGCCCCTTCAGTGACAGCGCGTTCACCGCGACGATCAGGCTCGATCCCGACATCGATAGCGCGGCGATCTCAGGGCGCAAGGTCAGACCGAATGCGGGCGCGAACACCCCGGCCGCGATCGGCAGGGCAATAGTGTTGTAACCGACGGCCCACCAAAGGTTTTGGTGCATCTTGCGCAGCGTGGCACGCCCGATCCGCAGCGCGGTCGGCACGTCGAGAGGGTCCGACCGCATGAGCACCACGTCGGCGGTTTCGATCGCCACATCGGTGCCCGCGCCGATCGCGATGCCGAGGTCGGCCTGCGCCAGCGCGGGGGCGTCGTTGACACCGTCACCGACCATCGCGATCTTGCGACCATCCTGTTGCAGCGCAGCGATTTTCGCGGACTTGTCACCGGGTAGCACTTCGGCGATGACGGTGTCGATGCCGAGCGTGCCCGCGATACGTTCGGCGGTGGCCTGATTGTCGCCGGTCAGCATGACCACCTCGACTTCGAGATCATGCAACTCACGCACCGCCGCCGCGGAGGACTCCCGTGGCGCGTCGGCGATCGCGATCAACGCCGCCACCTTGCCGTCGATCGCTGCCAGGACGGCGGTGTGCCCGGTGCCCGCCAGCCGGTCACGCTCGACGGTCAAAGCTCCCACCGCAATCCCCTCACGGTCGAACAATCGCCGGTTCCCGACAACCACCGTGTGCCCGGCCACGGTCGCGATCGCACCATGCCCGGGAACGCTGTCGAACCCTTCGGCCCGTATACCGTCGACACCGACGGATTCGGCGCGGGCCACGATCGCCGCCGCGAGGGGGTGTTCGGATTCTCGTTCCACTGCGGCGACCAGTCGCAGCACCTCGGCTTGGTCGAGACCGTCAGCGGTGACGATGTCGGTGACTTCGGGTTCACCCTTGGTGAGGGTGCCGGTCTTGTCCATCACCACGACCTGGATCCGCGCCGAGGTCTCCAAAGCCATGGCGTTCTTGAACAGCACGCCGCGTTTCGCGCCCAGCCCGGTACCGACCATGATCGCGGTCGGTGTCGCCAAACCCAACGCGTCCGGGCAGGTGACCACGACGACGGTGATGGCGAACAGGATCGCCGCACTAGACGCACGATCCGAGAACAGCAGCCACGCCGCCAATGTCAACCCGCCGCCGATGAGCGCGACGAACACCAGCCAGAACGCCGCCCGATCGGCCAGCTTCTGCCCCGGAGCCTTCGAATTCTGGGCCTGCTGAACGAGTTTCACGATCTGCGCGAGCGCGGTATCGGCACCGACCCTGGTCGCACGCACCCGTAACGTGCCATTGACGTTGATGGTCGCACCGATCACCTGCGAACCCGCGGCCTTGTGCACCGGCAGACTTTCCCCGGTCACCATCGACTCGTCGACCTCACTGTCACCGTCTTCGACGAGACCGTCGACGGCGATCTTGGCGCCGGGCCGCACCAGCAGCAGATCCCCGACCGCCACCTGCGCGGTGGGGATCTCCACCTCCACGCCATCACACAGCACCACGGCTTTCGGCGGTGCCAGATCGAGCAGCGTGCGAATCGCGTCGTTGGCGCCGCCACGGGCGCGCATCTCGAACCAATGCCCCAGCAGCACAAACGACGCCAAAACCGTCGCGGCCTCATAAAACACGTCCCCGCCGCCAGCGAGGGTGATCACCAGCGAGTAACCCCAGCCGGCACCGATCGCGACAGCGACCAGCACCATCATGTCCAGCGTGCGTGCCCGCAACGCGCGGACGGCGCCGTCGAAGAAGATGCGGGAGGAGTAGAAGATCACCGGCAAACTCAGCAGCAGCGCGAACACATCCTGGCGCAACCCGAACGGCACCGGCAGATCACGGCCGAACATCTGCGATCCCATCGGCGACCACAACATGATCGGGATCGAAAACAGCAGCGCCACAAGGAATCTGTTACGCATATCCGCGACCATCGCCGCCATCGACACGCCCTCGCGCCCACCATGACCCATCGCCTGCGCAGGTGTCGGCGGCGGTTCGGCCTCGATGCGGCGCGCAGGCGCGATCGTGGTCGCCGCGCGACCGGCGTGCCCGTTGTGGGCGGGTTCGATCATGGCATCGCAGACGTGGGCCGGGACCGACTGGCCCCCGCAGTGAAAGCCGCAGTCGCGGACCCAACCGGCCAGCTCGGCCACCGACGTGCGGTGCGGGTCGTAGGCGACGGTCGCGGTCTGCGCGACCGGGTTGACCTCGACCGCCAGCACCCCGGACCGACGCCCGAGCACCGCGGTGACAACGTTCTGCTCACTGGCCCACTGCACCCCACTGACATCCAGGACAGCGGTGCTGCGTCCGATCTGCTGATCCATCCGATTTGCTTCCTTACCGATCATCGCGCCCGAGTCCGCCGGTCTCGAGCGGATTCGGCGCCGATCACATCGGCATCATCATCGGCGGGCAGATTCCCTGTTGGTGCAGCCACATCATGATCGTGTGCATCACCTGCATCAGCGACGTGCTCATGTCCATCACATTCAACTCCTCGAATCGGGGTGTCCAGCGCGGCAGCCCTGTGTCGATACCGATGATCCTGCGGCAACCAGCGACACCGGCAGAGTCCGACGACCTGGACTCGGGCTCCAACGTCCCCAGTGACGTGATCGCAGCGATCCGCAGGTATCCCATTTCCGGCGCCGAATCCAGTTCACTCGTCGGTGAGACCACCGATCTGGCACGGCGCCACCTGGGTGCAACTGTGTGGGCCGACCAGCCCGAACCTGCCCCAACGATCGACCGATCACACCCCTGTCACCAGGGCCATCGAGTCCCCATCACAGGTCCGAAAGACCCCTCCGTGCAGGGCCATCCGATCTGCCGATGGGCAACTGTCCGCGGCTACCCTGGCAGCATGGACATACCCCTATGGGGTTGGGGAGTGGGCGCTGGTGGTCGAGGAGGTGATGGTGATGCCCACCGACCACGATGGCCCCGGCGTCCCGACCAACGGCGACCACTACCGCGATCACGTGACCACTCATCCGTGCGTGTTCGTGCTGTCGGCAACCACACTGGTCATCGGCCTGGTACTGCTGAGCTGGCTGGGCGCCGGCCTCCCCGGCACGCCTGGTCTCGACCCCTGACCACGGCGTCGACGGCGGGAACGATCACCGCCGTGGACAGTGCCGTCCCTGTCGCAGCCGTCGATTCTGCGTATCTGACAGGTCTGCTGCGTCGCGGCCCATCGGGGACCAGACGCGGCATTCGCCCATCCGCATCATCGACAGCTCACCATTCAGGGAGAACCCATGTCGCCCAAGCAGTTTCCTTCCAACGCGCCGATGCCCCGGCGCGGCTTCCTCGCACTCAGCGCCAGTACCGCCGCAGCAGCCGCGCTGGCCGCCTGTTCGAACCGCGCGCCGAGTTCACGTGATCTCGTCCTGCCCGATTCCGATGCCGTCCGTGCGGCCGAGAACCAGCGGCGCGCAGCCACCGCGAACATTCGGGACGTCACGTTGCGCGCGGAACCCACCACCATCGATCTCGGCGGCGTCCAGGTGCAGACCTGGACCTACGGCGGATGCCTGCCCGGACAGCAGGTCCGGCTGACACGCGGCGATGTTCTGCGCGCCGAGATCACCAACGCGCTGCCCGCCCCCACGTCCATACATTGGCACGGCATCGCGCTGCGCAACGACATGGACGGCACACCCGAGATCACCCAACCCCATATCAACCCCGCCACCGCATTCCGCTACGAATTCACCGTGCCCGACCCCGGCACCTACTGGTTCCACCCGCACGTGGGCACCCAACTCGACCGCGGACTGTACGCGCCTCTGATCGTCGAAGACCCCGCCGACGGCGCCGATTACGACACCGAAGCTGTCATCGTCCTCGACGACTGGCTCGACGGGGTCAACGGCCGCGACCCCGACAAACAGTTGCGGCACCTGCAAGCCAACGGCATGTCGGGAATGAACATGGGCGGGATGAGCGGAATGAACATGGGCGGCATGTCGATGCCGACCAACCCGAACACCCGGCTCGGCGCCGACACCGGAGACGTCAAGGACTACCCGTACTACCTGATCAACGGACGCATCGGCACCGACCCGAGCACCTTGTCCAGCAAACCCGGCCAGCGAATGCGGCTGCGCATCATCAACGCCGCCGCCGACACCGCCTTCCGCGTCGCCCTCGGCGGCCACCAACTGCGCATCACCCACACCGACGGCTACCCCGTCCAACCCGTCACAACCAGTTGCGTGCTTATCGGGATGGGCGAACGCTACGACGCGATCATCGAACTCGCAGACGGCGTCTTCCCTCTCGTCGCAGTCGCCGAAGGCAAAACAGGACAAGGGTTCACGCTCATCCGCACCGGCGGCGGAAACCCACCACCGGCAGACGTGCGCCCCACCGAACTCGCGGCACCACCGCTGACCGTGGACAAACTCACCGCCACCGACGCCGTGCGACTGCCACAACGCAAGCCCGACAAGCCCCTCGACCTCACGCTGGGCGCGGACTCGAACAAATACATCTGGACCATCAACGGCCGCGTCTACGACCAGCGAACCCCACTGGATATCACTGCCGGACAACGAGTTCGGCTCAGATTCGTCAACCAGACGATGATGTTCCACCCCATGCACCTACACGGCCACACCGTTCAACTCACCACCCCAACCGGAACCGGACCCCGCAAAGACACCGCCACCGTGGCCTCCATGCAAACCATCGAAGCCGACTTCGACACCACCAACCCCGGCCAATGGATGATCCACTGCCACAACGCCTACCACGCCGAAGCAGGCATGATGAGCATACTGTCCTACACCCACTGAGGGCTCTGGTCGCTCAGGCGCGGGCGGAGGGATTGCAGCTGACCGGTGAGGGCGGGCTGCTGGCGAAGCTGACCAAGCTGTCACTGCCCTGAGCAGCGGACCGGTCGAAGGGCACGTCAACCGCATCAAGATGATCAAACGCCAGATGTTCGGGCGCGCGAACCCAGACCTTCTCCGGAAGCGAATCCTGCTGAGCGACTGACTAACCCGGCCAACCACATCATCAAATTCGCGCCAGATCCCGGATTATTCGGCTGCCGTTGACATGGCAAGGGCGTCTTGGGCTGAATACAGGCCGATCGGCGGCGTCGGTTCATCGCACGCGGCACAGCGGACGCTGTCGCTCTTCCGGACGAGTGATGATGGAACGCTTCGTCATTCGACCGATCTCGTGACTCACAGGTGGTCGAGTTCGGCCCTGCGGTGCAGTTCGTCGGCGATGGTGTCGGCGGAGGCTGGGGTCATGGTGGTGTCGTTTGTCGTTGACATCGACCAGATATCGACCCGCGGCTGGGTGGTCGTCGCGAACATCGATCCAGCTCAGATAGACGGTGGCGTGGGTGCCGGGTCTACCGTGCGGGTGGTTCAGGGGTGGGGTCCATAGGGCCGACCCCGGTGAACGTGACCGGCGGTGTGGGTGCCGATTCCACGGGTGCGGGCGGATCAGGTGGCGCGGAATCCATGCTCGAAGCTGGTGTGGGGCGCGGGGCCGTGTAGTCGAGGCTCATGTCCTCACTGTGGAAACCGGCACCGTATTCAGGCGCTGAGTCAGCACCGATCGCGCCGTCCGGGCTCGCGATGCCTTCGGTCCACTCGGAATGCACGCGCCGCAGATAGTCGGGAGCGAAATGCTCGGCTTCGTCGTCGTCCTTCTTGCGGGCTCCGGCTCCCGGTGCCATCGGACCCATCCGACCTGCGGTCGTGCCGGTTCCGCCACGTGCACCGGTGCTCGCGGCGCCGGCGCCAACCGGGCTTGTGCCCGGAGTGTCGGGCTGAGTAGAACCGGGCCCGCCGGGCTGGGAACTCGAGCCGCCGGGCCCGCCGGGACTCGTGCTGTTCGGACTCGGTCCGGGGCTCCCGGTTGCGGTGGGCGCGTTCGGGTTCACTCCTGCGGGTGTGGTGTTGGCCGGGGTTGTGGCTGCGTTGCTCATGTCCGGGAGCAAGCCTTCGGGCAGTCCTAGGCCAGCGGGGTTGGTTGACGAGTCCGATTCCCTACCCGGCCCCGTACCCGACCCGGTGGGATTTTGGGTCGCAGTGCTGTCATCCGGGGGATTCCCGTTGCCTGGTCCGTTGGCCCCGGTGTTGCCGCCCGCGCCGGTATTCGGGCTGTCTGTGCCGCCGATCTGCGGGACGGTCGTATATGCGGGCACCCCGGTCCCGGACGGCGGGAAGTTCGGGGTGTAGACGCTGTTGAGCGCGCGGATAGCCGCTTGGCGTGCCTGTTCCTGAGCGGTGCGGGTCTGTTCGTCGTACTCGGGGTTGATCAGGCCCGGCAGGATCGACTCGGCGGGGTTGTTGGGGTCCGGCGCCGCCACCGACGTCGACGGGGGCTGGACCGCGGCACGGACGGTCTCGGCCGACCATGCGAGGGAATCCAAACGGGTGGCGACCGAATCGAAGACCCGCCCGATCTGATTGGCCGCCTGAGAGAACCGCTGCGCCGCGGCCTGCGCCGCGTCACCGCTGACACCCTGCCACAGTCCGTTGCCGAAAATCCGGTTCATGCCCATCAGGTTGAACGTGGACAGGTTCACCAGGTCGGAGTAGTTGGCGAACCACGTCCGCTGCAGCGTCCGCAGGCCTGCCGCGTCCATCCCGCCTGGCCCGTGGACGGCCTGATACATGGCTTCATGCGTCATGCCCTCGAAGTGCTCGATCATGCTCACGAAATCAGGGGCGGTCCCGAAACCGAGATCATTTAGTTCGTAATCACGTTGGCTGACGCGGCTTTGAGCTTCTCCGGCCCTCTGTTGCGTGTTCGTGGTCTGCTGCACGGTCGCAGGATCGATCGCACCGGGTATCGGCAGCGCGATCGGGACAATCACATCCGGTCGTACAGCGCTACAGCCTCGGCGACAGCTGCTGGATCGAATTGGATAACCCCGGCACCCGCAGCGGCATTGAAAGCCGTTATCTCAGCCTGGCCGTAGTCGACGTCAACCATGGTTGCCTCACCCCAGTCATGTGCTCGTTGTGCGAGGGTATCAGCCGATGGTCATGCGGCCCGTCGATCCCGAGTGGGCGCGAGTATCGAGGTCTGAAGTCCATCACAGGACGAATCCGTCGATGACGACAACGATTCCGCAGATCGCGAGCAACGGTGCGGTGTCGAATCTGCCGACGAAGCTGGTCGATCGTGCGGCGATGTCATCAGCGACGGCGTTATCACTGGTCGGGACGTGATCGGTCGATCAGTTCCCGAATCAGCCAGCTCGAGGCTGCGGTCAGTATGGCTGCGAGACCGAAGACGAGGAAGATGAAACCCGCACGGAATTCGACCACCCGTGCCCCATGCTCCTTGCGCATGTACCTGACGTAGTCGAAGTCCTCGATCACCATCCGACCGCACGCGACAATCGCTGCGGCGCCGATTGTTTCGGCAAATGCCAGGCCCACCACGCAGGGTAGGACGATGGGCAGGTACTGGCGCGGTATCGGGGCGATTGCGACCAGCCCAAGCAGCACCGCACCCACGATGAGGGCCCAAGCACCGTCTGCTTGGAGATCCACCATCGAGACCCCCTTTGCTTCTCCAGCCCCGAACATTGGCGCCCACAACCCGATTAGGACTCCGCCGACCCCCAGAACATAGACGGCCCGGAGATATGCGGTTGTTGGCCCGAGTGGCTGCCATTGTTGTCCCATGCGCGGCAGTCTACGAACCGGCCGCGTCGGATGCGCGCGTGCTGAATCCGCCTGCGGGGAATAAGAAGTCGGGCAGTCGGCGGGTTCCGGCCGCGATCTCGAAGCAGAGGTCGCTGTAGGCGAGAGCGATTTCGGTGAGACGATGGTGGCGGGAGCGACGTTGCAGCGCAGGAGTATTCGGTTCGGTGGCAGCGCGGGCGTCGATCGAGAACTCTGCGAGGCGATCGATCACCATGCCGATGGTCTCGGTGTGCAGGTACGCAGCGTCATATGCCGGTGGCCTCTCGGCGGTCACTCAATCAGGATCAGGACCAAGTCTCGATGTATAAAATGATTGCAGATCGACTCCAATCTCTGGCTTTGCCGGTTGAGGAGTCCGCCCAGGTAATCCGTGGGCGCGTGGATCGCCTCGAGCGAGCGTAGGAGTATGAATGACTTCCCAGGACCGCCTGGTGTGGCGGACCTCGAGCTATAGCGGAACGAACGGTGGCCAGTGTGTCCAGGTCGCCTTCGGCGAGCGATCGGTGCTCATCCGTGACAGCAAGTACCTCCGCGATCCGGCGAACGATCCCGCAGCGCAGCCCACGATTGCGGTTTTGGCCGAGGACTGGAACGCATTCCTTCGAGCGGCAAACGGGGTGGAGCCGGACGCGTGGCGTGACCTGCCGATCATCACTTGCGATGGTTCTGGCGAAGTGACTGTGCGTGCCGTCGACGGCACCGCGCTCACTTACACGGCCGCCGAGTGGGTTGCGTTTGTCGCAGGTGTCCGCGACGGAGAGTTCGCGGCGGTCTGAGACCGGCTGGTAAGCGCCGTTGTAGGGTCTCAAAATGAGTGGCCACATCGCGGCGGGTTCACCGCAACGGCGGCATGCGGGCTGGTTACTTCCGCCTCAGTCCGTCCAGGGCCTGCCTGGCTTGGTTTCCGGCGATCACTCGGAGCTCGTCCGGGTTTAGCGGGGGCTCGCCGTGCTGGCGCAGGATGGGGATTCGTACTCGCAGCCAGACATTGTCGTCCTCCACGCCCACGACGTAGTCCAGCCCGGTGCTATTGCTGGAGTCCGACGTCGCGGTGTGCCAGTAACCCCGGGAGCCGATTCCGGCGACCTCGCCGGAATTCGCTCCAGGCCCGGTGGTGTCCTCTTGCTTCCACTCGTCATAGGCAGGTGCGGCTCCGGCGGCCGTGAACTCGACGCGAAGGTCGATAGCCGCTTGATTCCAGTGGACGCCGTCACCTGACTGGCTCTTGTAGCTGAATTGGCAAGACAGACTGCCGGGGTCGTGATTACTCGGCGGAGTTTCGTGATGGTAAGGCGCTTGATCCGGTGTGGAGGACCACCTGTGCAACGGAGTGGGATCGACCAGGTCGCACGCATTGGCGATCCCGTTCATCGAATACAATCCCGGCGCCGCTTCTTGGAGTGGAGTAGTCGTGGCCAGAGTGGATGGCCTCGCCGGGGCGCTGGAGGACGCCGCGACAGCGGCGGGCCGACGTTCACTGCCGCCACCGGCAATGATTACACCGATCACCACACCCGCGGCCAGCACTACCACCAGCCCTACGACACCGGCGGCGATCAGGCCCGGCTTACCGTGACCGGTTGGTGAGGACATGAACTTCGGTGGCGGCGGCGGGTATCCCTGACCAGGCCGGTCGTACCCGGTGTCGGGGTGTCTCGCCGCCTTTCGGGAAATGTGGTTGCCGCGCAGTGGGATCGGCATCGCCCGTGATCGGCTGGTCGGGTCCGTGTCGAGGGTCTGTCATCTCTCGCGGCCCTTCGATTCCTCGACGTGCTCCCCGCCGACCTTCCATGCCGCGCCGATCCTACTGTGCCGTTGGCCGAGTAGTCATCAGAACCGTCTTCACCAGGCTGGTTTCTAGTTCTGTCGCAGTCCGCCCAGCACCTTGCCGGCCTGGGACCTGGCGACCGAATCGAGTTCGTCGCGACCCACCGTAGGGGAATCCTTCTCGCGGGAGAGGTTGATCTCCACCCGCACCGCGACACCACCGTCCCATACGCACATCCCGTATCCGGCGTCCACGATGCCACCGAAGTTGTCGGCCTCGAACTGCCAGTAGCCCTGGGTACCGATTCCGGTGAACTCCCCGGACGTAACCTCCGATCCGCTGTCGGCGAGGTCGGCGGTGGTGCGTTTGCAATGGTCGTACGTTCGCGCGGCGGAACCGTCCATGACATCGGCCCGCACCCTCATCGTGGCGGTGTTCATGGGAAATTTGTCACCCGTCGAATTGCCGTAGTAGACACTGCAGTGCAGGCTATCGTTCCTTGGCGGCGGCCTCGGTTGGTGCGGTGTGGACCGGCCGCAGGTCTTTGCCCATTGCATCCCAGTACTGTCGGGCCGCATGCCGGAATGTGTTGCGTATCAAGTGGATTACGGTATCCGGATGCGAGCGCGGTGGCCACCGCCGCAACTGCAACGACTCATGGACCGGACAGTCGATGGCCGTGGAACGGGGTCGGGTTGCTCGGCGCCTACCGACCCGGGTCGTACTCGTACGCATTCGACGGCAGACCTGGGCGGGTTGGGTTCGAGGTAATCCGCGCGTCGGTCGCTATTCCGATCTGGCCCAGTGTGGTGGGCATCATGCAGTCCCTCGACGGATGGTTAGGGGAGTCTGCGTATCCCGTGACCGACTTGAAGTAGGGCCCGAACACCGGCCCGCCGGCCAGATTCACACCGAAGCAATCGACTTCCAGAATGTAGGTGCCATCGCCACCGCAGTGCGCCGCCGCGCCGCTCATCGATCGATCCAGCGCGCAGTCCCGCGGCTCTGCCGACGCCGAACCAGTCGCGACCGCGATCATCGACGCGGCACTCGCAACCAGTACCGCCGTACCAATAACGCTCCGCAGCATTCCCACTATTCATATCTCCGTATCTGTGGCCGAAAGACGTATGCGACGAATGAATTTCCCCGAACGGGGGTTATCGGTCGGATGTCTGACTGAAGAAGAGAAACTCCGCATCAAACATAACCGACCAATCGTGCACCCACGGCGATCCGTTACCGAGCGACCGGGGAGTGGCAGGTGTGGGCTGGTGCTCGATCTCTTCGGTGACGGAGGCTTCACGCTGAGGACCACTCACCGGCACGGGTCGGCCGCCCGGCCGGTCGAGCTGGATTCTCGCTATGCGGATGTGATCCGCCGCCATTTCCAATGCCATGCCAGGATTCTTCCGGTCCGAAACGGCGGCGACGCTGTGGATTTCACGGCGTCGCCGGTGCGATAGTCATCGTCGACACAGTCACCCATGGTTGCAGCGGCTGAGAACCTTCGGGTCCGGCCACCTGGACCGCAGTGGCGTCGCGATATCAGCTCATGCAGTACCTGGCGCCGGCGGAGATCGACTGCACCAGGCAGGCCAACTCTGCGGCGCTGCTCGATCCGGGCGATACGCCGATGGAATCACCCTGCGCGCCGACGGGCGCCACCTGATTACTCGGCGCGGGCTCCAACGGAATTCCGCTGGGCGCCGCATTCGCCACCCCCGCGCCTACTGTCAGCGCAATCGATGCGGCGACAATGACATTCAGTGCGGCACGGCTCATCGTGTAACTCCTATGTTGTGGATGGGGTCGCCCGACACGCTAGCCAGGCTGTTCACTGCGGGCGCGCCCCTAATGTCGTTGGCAGAGGTTTCGGCGGCCAAATGTAGACGACGATTCGGTTGCTGCTGAAGCGTTGCCGACGGCCGCCGGGACTGCCCGCGACGGATCGAGTCAAGGCAGGCGGCGACGGCGTATTCGGCCATCGGCCGTGGACTGCGAATCCATCGATCAGCATCGAGCGCATCTATGTGGAGGCCCCGATCTACCACGAATTCGTCAACCGGGTCGTATCGAATGTGCGGGCACTGCGGCTGGGTGTCGACGGCCCGGACATCGGTGCCGAACTCGGGGCGATGACCTCCAGCGCGAATGTCGGCCCGGTCATGCGCACATAACTCGAAAGTAGCTGCATGGTGCCGGTTCCGCCGAGTAGCCTACGGTTGCATGAACGCATGTGAGGTTTGCGGTAACGATTACGCTATGCCGATCGTCGTCGAGGCTCAGGGAATGCGGCATGTCTTCGACTGCTTCGAATGTGCGATCCACCGCATGGCACCTATCTGCGTGCACTGCGACTGCAAGATCATCGGCCATGGTGTGGAGGCGGATGGTCGATTCTTCTGCTGCGTGCACTGCGCCATGTCCGAGGGTGCCAAAGGTTTGGTCGACCACGTGTGAGGGCGGTGTCGTCCCGGGACCGACGGTTCTTCCGGTAATTCCGGTTGCCACAAACGGTGTTGCTCCCAGCACATCTCACGCCGAGGAAACCGGCATGCAACCGCGCCGGACAGCAGCAGCGCGGCCCGGTTGATTTACCTGGCCACGACGCATGCGGCACACTGTGAGCATGTCCGACCACACCGAGACACCGTTCAGCTTCGCAGAGGTCACACCCTACGAAGTCGTCGACTCGCTGACGGAACTGCACGGGCCCGAGCACGGAACGCTCCACCTGCCGGTCGAGCTGGCATGGAGTGGCCGCACCGAGTTCGACCTGAGCGACGACTACGACCAGACCGCGGCCTACAAAATCGTCCTCGAAGAGGGGACCAGGCGGCATCTGCGTGAACTGGTCAGCGGCCGGCTTCTGAGCGCCATCTGGTCGCAGATGCGACCCGCACGTCCGGTCCGGGCACTGTGGGAGAACAAGTTTCCGCAGCTGCGGGCCGCCTCCTGATGGATCCCCGCCAACATGAACTCGCACGTATTGCACTACGCACCGTGGGCAACCGCGGATTCGTGCTCGGTGGCGGCCACGCCGTGGCACTGCACGGAATGGGCTCACGTCCCTCCGAAGATGTCGATCTGTTCTCCGACCGACGCGAACGCCCGATGAGGTGGCCGACGACGTCATCGCCGCATTCGAACAGAACGGCATGGCCGTCGATGTGGTGCGCCGGACTCCCGACCTGGTACAGATGACGGTCACCTACCTGGACGGGCACGCCGCCAAGGTCGACCTCGGCGTGTTCTGGCGATCCCGGTCGCCCATTCTCCTGGAGGTAGGTCCAGTACTGCACCCCGACGATGCGGTAGCCGGCAAAATGGACGCGCTGTTCAACCGCTGGGCACCCCGGGACTACCTGGACGTCGACGCGATCCTGGTCAGCGGGCACTACACCCGCGAGAAACTGCTCACGATTGCCACCGAACACAATCCCGGCTTCGACCGAACCATGTTCGCCGAATCACTGTCCTATCTCCGCCGGATACCGGATCGCGACCTCACACCCTACGAAGTTGCCGTGGCAGACGTGACAGCAATGCGGCAGCGGTTTGCCGAGTGGGAAACAGAACTGACACGCTGACCGTTCGGGCGCGATAAAGCCCTCCGAGGAAACGGGCGCCTCACGTAACGGTTGGTTGAAGACACGGACGGCCGCCACCCACCGGGCCGACAGATCCACGAAGGCGCGAATCCGCCCCAGCCTCGGGCATTCATGCCGGTTGGGTTGATGGCTGCTCTGAGATAGGGGAACGTGCCTTGACCTGTGATAATTCAGCTTGCTGAAGGTTGAATGATCGAGGTCGAGACGCACCTTTCTGGTGAAGGATTCTACGTGGTATCCGCGGCTGACCGTGGACGGGGAAGGTTCGGGTCTGGTGGCGCAGGCCGGGACTTTTGTGTTGGTCCGCACCGCTGAGAAGGTCGGGCTGGTGAAAGGCTTGTCGGCGGCGCTGGCACCGTGGCGCAGTGGCCGGATCCCAATATGCAACTCGGCCGTTGTTCAGAAATCTGGTCTCCTCGCCTGAAACATTGCGCTAGGCCTGGTGCGCGCCGTTCGTCAGCCGGACTTATCCGCTGGCTTTGGTCCCGCGGTCGACGTCCGATAACCGTCGAGTTCGTTTGACACTCAGAGTCGTTCGGATGGTGTTGGTGCGCAGGATATCGGTGAGTTTGCCCGGTCCACGCGGAGTTCGTGTTGGCGCCGGTGGCCTCAGGGGTGGATGACGCGACGGTCGGCGGTGCCGGAACCCTGGTCTCGAGTGCGCAGGATCGCAGACGCGGTTGCGGCGATCGTCCGGTCGCCGTCGTCGGCCAGCGCGGCGAGGGCTTTGCGTGCCGCACCGCCCGGAATCTCGGCGAGCGCCTGCGTGATCCGCGAACGCGTCGGGGTGTCGACCGTGGTTTCGAGCGTGTCCCGCATGACCCGGACGATGTCGTCGGCCGCGACCGCGGCCTCCGCCAATAATCCCAACACCTCGGCGGCCTCGACATCGGACCGCCCTTGGACCACCATCTCGAGAAGGGCGGGCTTCGCCTCGGTGACCCGCCGGGAGCCGAGAGCCAGGGCGGCACGGTCTCGCACTGTCACGTCGCGGTCGTTGAGAGCCCTCCTCAGTAGCACTGTCGCTGCCGCGGCGGGCACTGCCGCTATCGCGACGGTCGCACGGCGCCGGACCTCGACCACCGCCGAATCCAGGCCGACGGCCAGATCCGTCAACCCCGTGCCGGCTACCTTCGCCAACGACCACCGCAGCGCTCCGGCGACATTCGGGTCGTCCTCCGATAGCGCTGCCTCGACCAGTGCTTCAACGGGCAGCGCGGCGCCCTCGTTCTGTGCCAGCACCGCTTGTTGACGGCGGGCTCCGGACTCCGATTCGAGAGCGCGCAACAGTGTGACGATGCCCATGACGTCCCCCCACTGCGCCGGCGCGGCCGCTTCGACGCGCTCGAGCTTCCTGAGCAGTTCTTCCTCGGCGGCGATCCGCGCTCGCGTATGCCGGATGAGCTTTCCCACCAATTCGGCCGGCGCGAAGTCGGGCTCGTCCAGCGCCCGCTTGGCTTCGTGCAGCGACAGCCCCAGGGTCCTGAGGCACTCGACCTGGAAGAGGCGACGGATGTCGTCGGCGGAGTATTCACGGTAGCCGCTGGATGTGCGGACCGTCGGTTTCACCAGCCCCAGCGCGTCGTAGTGGCGCAACATGCGTGTGCTGACGCCCGAACGCCGCGAAACCTCACCGATCAACATCCCATCGCCTTCCTGCTATGCGTCCAGACCGGTCACAGCGACGCGCTTGGCCATCTCGAACGAGAGGGTGAACCCGCTGTCGGGGTCACGACGGAGCCTGTCAGTGGCCTCCGCATGAGCGCGAACGCGTGGATCGGAACTCGCCATGGCGGCATCCAGAACCGGTGCGGCGGCCGGCCCGAGTGCCGCCAATGCCCGGCTCAGGCTGAGCTGCACATGGTGGTCACCCCGTCCGAGCGCGGTCACCATATCGGCGGCGAGCTCACCCTCCTCGCCAGGCGGAACGAGCACCGCGGCGGCCCGCCACGCGCTGAGCGCGATGTCATCGTGTTCGTCGTGCAGCAGTGTCGACACCGCAGGCCAGGCACTCCGGTCGCCGATCTTGGACAGGGTGTGCAGCGCCTGACTACGCGCCTGCGTCGTGTCGGACCCGAGCTCCGCGAGCAGCCTCGGTACCGTGATCTCGGCCGGCAACCGGCACAACGCCCAGGTCAACATGTCCCGGACGAAGAAGTCCGGTTCGACAGCGCACCGGGCGACGAGGATCTCCGAGAGACGAGGATCGCCAAGCGTGCCGGCCGAGAGCGCCGCCCGCAGTCGAATCGACGAATCAGCCCCGGCAAGAGCGTCGACAAGGCGAGCATCCGGCTCGCCGTGGTTGGTTGTGTTCACGACAACCACCTCCTTCGTCGACCACACAAGCCCTTGTCACAGTGTCAGGGTCAAGCCGCGGAGTCACGGCCGATCCTCGCCGGAGCGCTCGGCGCCGCCCAGTTCACCGAGATGGAAAGCGGGGGTTGGGGATCTCGGCACGAGTCATATCTGCCGCAACACGTCGAGTGCCTGTGTCGTGATCGGTGAGTGTCTGTCTCGCAGTCGGGCGGCAAGCAGATCGATCTCGGCGGGTTCGGCGTCCAGCGGTCGGTAGGTGACGCCGGCGACGCCCAGCGCCGATGTGGGTTCCGGGACGATCGCGACGCCGAGGCCGGCGGCGACGAGGGTTACGAGGGTGGAGGTCTCCTCGACCTCGTGGCGGATGCGCGGGACGAAACCGGCTGCGGTACATAGGGAGACGAGGACGCCGTTCATCACCGATCGGCCGTGGCCGACGTGCGTGATGAAGTCGGCGTCGCGTAGCTCGTCGACATCGACGGTTTCCGAGGAGCTGAGTGGGTGTCCGTCAGGGAGCGCGATCATCAGTCGGTCGCTTCTGATGGTCTCGAATTCCACGTCGGCGGCCTCCACCGGAGGCCGCAGCAGTGCGAGGTCGATCTCGCCGACACGCAGGGCGGTGAGTTGCGCCGGCGCCGACATCTCACCGCGCACACCGACATCGACCCCGGGCAGCTGTTCTCGCAGCGCACGCACCAGGCGCGGTAATAGGGAGTACGTCGCCGATCCGACGCAGCCGATGGTCAGTTGGCCACGTCGTCCCTCGGCGATCTGTTGGGCGTGCCGGCCTGCGGCATCCACGGCGTCGAGGATGGCGATGGTGCGCTGGAGGTAGTCGATGCCGGCGGGGGTGAGTTCGACCCGTCGTGTCGAGCGGTTGAGCAGGCGGACGCCCAACTCGTCCTCCAGCTGTCGGATCTGCTGCGATAACGGCGGCTGGGCAATGTGCAGACGCTCGGCCGCGCGGCCGAAGTGCAGTTCCTCCGCGACCGCGCGGAAGTACCGGAGGTGGCGCAGCTCCATTGATCTAAACTAGCAGCATCTCAATCGCGCCCATATGTGTTCGTTGCACTATAATTGCTGATCCTTGTCGTGCCACCAGGGCACCCCGCCCGATTGCCGGCGGTTGATCCAGACCATCGAGAACCTTTGCGGGCGCTACGACAGCACCCCGACGCAGGCGCCGAGCTAACCGACGTGCGAGGAGACGGTGACCGGTGCGGCTGTTCTCGCCTCGACGTCGCCGATGTCGACGTGCGGCGCGAGTTCAATGACCTCGAACCCGTGACCGGTGACGTCGAAGACACCGAGGTCGGTGATCACGAGGTCGACCACTCCTCGTCCGGTCAGTGGCAGGGAACAAGTGTCCACCAGTTTGGGCGCGCCGCTCTTGCTCACGTGTTCCATGAGCACGATGACCTTCTCGGTACCATTGACCAGATCCATGGCGCCGCCGATTCCTTTGACCATCGCGCCGGGCACCATCCAGTTCGCGAGGTCGCCGTTGGCGCCGACCTGCATGCCGCCCAGAACCGCGACGTCGACATGGCCGCCCCGGATCATCGCGAAGCTGGTCGCCGAGTCGAAGAACGACGCACCGGGCAGCACCGAGACGGTTTGCTTGCCCGCGTTGATCAGGTCCGGGTCGACCTCGTCATCGTAGGGAAAGGGGCCGACACCGAGGATGCCGTTCTCCGCGTGCAGGGTCACTCCGGAGCCGGGGGGCAGGTGGTTCGGGATCAATGTGGGCAGGCCGATGCCGAGGTTCACGTAATCGCCATCGGTCAGCTCGGCCGCCGCCCGGGCGGCCATCTGGTCGCGGGTCCAACTCATCGGATCCTCCTAGTTAGTGATGGCCGGTTGCGGATCGCGGTGGCGCACGGTGCGTTTCTCGATCTCCTTGTGGGCAGCCTGATCAGGGGTCAGCTCCACGACGTGCTGGACGAAGATGCCGGAGAGGTGGATGTCGTCGGGCCTGAGTTCACCCGCGTCGACGACCCGTTCGGCCTCCACGATCGTGACCCGGCCCGACATCGCCGCCGGTGGGTTGAAATTACGCGCGGCCGCATGAAACCGGCAGTTGCCCGCGGTGTCGGCGACCGCGGCGCGGACGAGGGCGAAGTCGGTGACGATGGCTTCCTCGAGCACCATCTCTTTGTCGCCGAAGCGGCGCACCTCCTTCGGTGGCGACTCCAGGGCCACCGACCCGTCGGGGTGATACCGCCACGTCAGGCCACCGTCAGCGACGACGGTGCCGACACCGGTCGGGGTGTAGAAGGCGCCGATCCCGCTGCCCCCGGCCCGAAGCCGTTCGGCGAGTGTTCCTTGCGGAGTGAGCTCGACGGTCAACTCACCAGCGAGGAACTGGCGACCGAACTCCTTGTTCTCGCCGATATACGACGCGACCACCGTCGAGATCCGGCCGGCCTCGAGCAGTCGGCCGAGCCCGGCGCCGTCCACGCCGCAGTTGTTCGACACGATGGTCAGATCGCCGGCGCCTTGTTCGAGCAGGGCGTCGATGAGGAACCAGGGGATGCCGGCGAGGCCGAAGCCGCCGACGGCGATACTCGCGCCGTCACCGATGCCGGCGACCGCGATTTCCGGTGTCGCGGCCCGCTTGTCGATGGTCATGATGCCTCCAGATGGGCGATGAGCGCGGGGGTGATGGTCTGCGGCTGCTGGGCGTTGGCCAGGTGCGCGGAGTTCGGTACGACGAGTAGTCGCGCGTCGGGCACTCCGGCGACGATCTCCTCCAGCTTCGCTGGGGGCGTCGCGATGTCGTCGGCACCAGCGATCGCCAGGGTCGGCGCCTGGATCGACGGGAGATCGTGTCGCAGGTCGAGGTCGGCGATCGCCTCGCAGCAGGCGGCATAGCCTTCGGCGGACGTGGCGGCCACCATCTTCTCGTAATACGCCCGGCGATCCGGGTGGGTGTCGAGGTACTCAGGGGTGAACCACCGGCCGACCACGGTCGCCGCCACCGCGGCCGCCCCGCTGCTGCGGACCAGTGCCGCCCGATCGGTCCAGCCCGAGCGCGGCGGCAGCTGAACACCGGTGCAGAGCACCGCCATCCGCTGGACGCGCTCCGGATTACGAGACGCGATCCGCATCACCGTCATTCCGCCGAGTGACAGACCGACGAAATGACATGAGGTGACGTCCAGGCGGTCGAGCAGGGCGATTACGTCGTCGGCCAGATCGTCGATCGAGCAGGGGCCCGATGGGATGGGCGAATCGCCGTGTCCCCTGGTGTCATAGCAGATCACCCGGAAGCGTGCCTCGAGGTCGGCCAGCTGGGCGTCCCACATGCGATGGTCCGATCCGAGCGAGTTCGACAGCAGCACGGTGGGACCGTCGGGTCGGCCGGACACCTGCGCGTGTACCTCGATGGCGCTCATCGGATCACCTCGAACACCGCGGCGAGACCTTGTCCGCCACCGATACACATGGTTTCGAGCACATGACGCGCGTCCCGGCGCCGCGCCTCATGGGCGGCCGTCACGAGGATCCGCGCGCCGGTCGCGCCGACCGGGTGGCCGAGTGAGATGCCGGAACCGTTGGGGTTCAGTCGTTCATCGGCGGCATCGATCCCCCACTCCGCGAGCACCGCGAGGACCTGCGCGGCGAAGGCCTCGTTCAGCTCGATCAAGTCGATGTCGTCGAGGGTGAGGCTCGCCCGGCCGAGGGCCGCGGCGGTGGCCGTGACCGGACCGATTCCCATCGTCTCCGGCTCGCACGCGGTGACCGCCCACGACCGCAGCGCCAGCATCGGCGTCAACCCGCGACGCTCGGCCTGCCGCATCGTGGTGACGACGCACATGGCCGCACCGTCGTTCTGCCCGGAGGAGTTGCCGGCAGTCACCGTCGAATTTGGATCGATGCGGCCGCGGACCGGGCGGAGTGCGGTGAGCTTCTCGAGATCGGCATCCGCGCGCGGGTGTTCGTCACGGTCCACGACCGTGTCCGGCTTTCCGCGCCTACCGGGGACCGTGACCGGGACCAGTTCGTCGTCGAACCGACCGCTTTGTTGGGCGGCGATCGCCCGTCGATGCGACTGCGCCGCCAGGCGGTCTTGCGCATTACGGGTGATGCTGTACCGGGCCCGCAGGTTCTCGGCGGTCTCGATCATGCCGCCGGCGATGACGTGCGATGATCCGCCGGCGGTGGCCCGTGCGCGGTCGAGGCGATCCTGGAGTTCCACGCCACCCTGACGGATGCCTGTGCGCAACCCGAGCGCGTAGTGCTCGACAGTGGACATCGACTCCGCGCCGCCCGCGACCACGAGGTCGGCGCCGCCGGTGGCCACCGCGGACGCGGCGTTCAGCAGAGCCTGCAGGCCCGAGCCGCACCGCCGGTCCACCTGCATTCCCGGCACGCTGACGCCGAGACCGGCGTCCAGCGCGGCTATCCGGCCGATGGCCGGGGACTCACCGTTGGCGTAGCCCTGTCCGAGGATCACGTCGTCGATGTCGTCGCCGGAAAGTCCGGTCCGGTCGATGAGTTCCCTGAGTAAACCCGCGGCGAGGTCGGTGACCGACAGGCCGGCGAGCGCGCCGGCCATCCGCCCCACCGGGGTGCGGAGAGGCGAACAAATGACGACATCGGAAGCGGTGGTCATACATCTGACGATAAAATCTGCCGGTCATAGTGTGAAATACATATAAACGGCTGATTGATATGACGATGGTCTGAATGCGGCGGCTCGTCGCGGCCGAATTCACCGGTCGACGAGTCGGCGCCCAGCCACTTCTGCACCATGCGCACCTCCGGCGATATCGAAATGGGGCTGGTCACCGACATCGGGACCCGGGGCTGCTGGTTCTCCGAAACCTACGGTGACCTCGTTGCCGAAATGACCTACGACATGGAGGTGCAGGACAGCAACATGATGGTGCGAGTACGGATCAATCTCACCCGGGAACAGGAGAGTCCCGCAGTCAGCCGGAACGACCTCGATACCGTCGCCAGGGCCCAGGTGCGCATGACGCTGGACCGTCTACGCCAGAACTAGCGGCCACCTTTCGCGTGGGCTCTAATACGATCGGGTTCGGCGCGACGGCCGACACGCAGTCGTGGTGGATCGAAGGGACAACGGGGGATGACCGATTCGCAATACGGTCTGGGGATACCCGGCAGCGCTGATTCCGGTGTGCGGCGACCGGGTCCGCCGACCGGTGACAGCAAGACCGGTCTGATCGTCGCCGGCGGTCTCGTGCTGGTGGTGGTATTGCTCATCGGTGTGGCGATCGGTTTTGTCGCCGGTGGCGACAGCGGCGACGGCGAGCCCGCCGCGATACCGGCCTCGACGACCGCCCCGGTCACTTCCGCCACGACGGCGTCCACCACGAGCGCGCTCCTGGAACCGGCACCGGGCATCTATTCGATGAGCGGCATCACCAACGCGTGTGATCTCGTAGACCCCACACCGCTGCACCAGTGGTCGTCCACGCCGGACAAAGCGCCCTTCCACGCGGAGTACCCGCCGAGCACTCGCGGCGCCGGCGAACTGACCTGCCAGTTCACCTATAAGAGCCTGTCGAGCAATAACACCCACTACTACCAGGTGGCGATCGACGTCGACGTCGAGTTCACCGCGGCCGGAGCCGATCCGGCCTACGACGAGTGGAAGCCCGCCGACACCGCCACCGGCAAACCGGGCCGTGACTCTGGAGACGTCACCGGTATCGGCACGCAGGGCTACTGGGCGAGCTGGGTCACCGACGCGGAGTACTACGGCGCAATGACCTACCTCGTGGCCGTACAGGACAGCAATGCCTCGGTGCGGGTGAGCATCCCGATCATGCGCCAACTCGGCGAACCCCAGGTGACCCCGGACCAACTCGACGCCATCGCCCGAGCTCAAGTCCAGCGGATCCTCGACGGGCTGAAGACCAACTAACTCTCCAGCTGCTCGTCGGTGATCACGTACCGACGAAATCCTGCACGCCCGAATCTGTCACGGGCACACCTGAACCGTCACTCGACGGCCGAACACCGACTCCGCGCGGAACTCAGGAAAACGCCAGCTGAACAGGACTTCGAGCACTACTGAAAATGACTTCGAACACCGACAACTGTCTATCGAATCAGTACGGGACCGGCTTGTTCTCGCGGACCCAGGCTTGTTCGGCTTCGGTGCCGGGGCCGGGTGGGAACAGTCCGGCGATCATCCATAGGTCGCGTGGGGACTCATAGGTGTGGAATTCCCAGTGCAGTCCACGGTCTCCGGTGTAGGGGGCCATGATCGAGTTGAGTTTTTCGGTCGAGCGTTTGCGTAGGTCCGGGTCGTCGAGGTGGCGGGCGAGGTGTTCGACGACGATTCGCACGGTGTCGTTCGCCGGTTTTCCGCCGACGAAGTACGAGGATTCCTCGATCTCCTTGAACAGGACTACGACATAGAACTCTGGGAGGCCGAACTTGGTGTACAGGTCGGTGATGTCCTGTGCGAAATCCTGTTTGTCCTTGTCGGAGTACGTGTTTGCGGGATGGTAGATGTGCCACAGTGGCATGGTGGTTCCTCCTGAAGTGAGATGAGTTCAGCGGGCGATGGGCAGTGCGAGATCCTCGACGGGCCCCGACAGCGCCGCTTTCAGCTGCCTGGTGACCTCGTCGACAAGGACTTCGTGCTCGCCTGCCTCTACGCCGTCGAAGACGGCCGTGGCGACCTGGCTCGGGTCGATCTTGTCGACGGCGAGCCGCTTGACCATGTCGGTGTCGGCGAATCCGAGATGCACACCCACCACCTGGGTGTGCTGTGCGGAGAGTTCGAGCCGCAGTGAGTTGGTAAGCGACCAGAACGCGGCCTTGGACGCACCGTAGGCCGCCGCGCCCGCGCTCCACGACAGCACCGAATGGATGTCGATGAGAGCGCCGCCACCGTTGGCCGCCAGGATCGGCGCGAATGCCTGGGCGACGCGCAGCGAGCCGAAGACGTTCGTTTCGAAAGTGGCTACAACGTCGGTCATTTCGGCTGTGAGTAGCGGTGCCGGGAGGAGCACGCCCGCGTTGTTGACGACGATATCGACGTCCTCGGCCTGGGTCGCGACGGTGGTGACGGAGTCGGGGTCGGTGACGTCCAATGCGAGTGGTTCGACGCGGGGGTCCGCGCTGGATTTCGGCTGACGCGCGGTCGCGTAGACCTTGGTCGCGCCACGCCTCAGCAATTCTTCGACGAATGCGTGTCCGAGCCCGCGCTGGCCGCCGGTCACGAGCGCGACCGCGCCCTCGATTCTGGTCATGTCTGTCCCTTCTCGCGTCGGATGGATCGGGCGCTGCCGCCCGCCGACTTTTTAGATTATGATCATCATCTAAGAAGATGCGCAAGACTGTCACTATTAATCGCGCGCCATGAGGCGTGCATGGTTCGACGGAAGGGGGTCGCATGCCGCGAGCATCCCGAGCGCAGGCGCAGGCGCACCGCGAGCAAGTCCTCGAAGCGGCGGCGGCGCAGGTGCGCGAACGCGGGGCTGGGGCGATGACCGTGCCGGAACTGATGGCCGCCGTCGGGCTGACCCACGGCGGTTTCTATCGACACTTCCGATCCAAGGAGGACCTGGTCACGCAGGCATGTACGGCCGCATACGCCGAGAAGATCCGCGAAATGGAAGAGATCCGCGCGGGCAGTCCGGATGGGCCGGCGGCGCGGCGCGCATTCATCGAGCGGTACCTCTCGGTCAAGCATCGCGACACGGCCGGGCGCGGCTGCGGCATCGCCGCGACGGCCGGTGATGTAGCGCGCACCGAGTCCGGCAGCCCGCTACGGGCGGCGTACGCCGACGGGATTCGCAACATGATCGGTAAGCTGGCCGAATTCGGTGAGCGCCCCGCGGACGAGGAACGTGCGGTGCTCATCGAGCTGTCGGTAATGGCGGGTGCGCTGATGCTCGCCAGGGCCAGCGCCGACGACGATCTCGCCAATGACGATCTCTCGGAGCGGATCCTCGACGCCGCGCGGGACTTTCTCATCGGTGAATGACGGTGATGGTGTCACCTGAAACGTGTTCTAATCGGACTCGGTTCTGAGCGTGGAAGGGAGCTGGTCTCGATGGTCGCGTTCTTCACGATGCGCGAAGGTCGCTACGTGGCACAGGGGTACGGGATAAGTCAGTGGTCCTCGGCGCAGGTCAACGGGCCCGCAGTCTGCGCCTTGCTGGCGCGGAAGCTGGAAACCCACTGTCCTGGAACGGGTTTCATTCCAGCGCGACTGACTGTCGATCTGTTCAAGCCCGTACTCAACGAGCCGATTTCGCTCGAGAGCGCCGTTATCCGAGAAGGCAACCGAGTCAGCGTCGCCGATGCCTGGATCATTCAGCGCGGCGAGATGCGGGCGCGCGCCTCGGTGGTCTTTCTGGCTGTCGGCCAGGAACCGCCGGGTGAGCTTTGGCGGCCGCAACCGCGGTTGCCCACGCCGAGCCAGCGGTTCGCGGCGCCGGATGGCGAGCCACCATTGCTCAAATCCGGTGAGTCGGCGTGGACCGATGACTTCGCCGCTGCGCAGAATGCGGGACGAAAGGTCCTCTGGCAGAACCTGATACCGCTGGTGGAGGGGGAGCCGATCTCCCCGTTCCAGCGGGCCGCAGTGTTCGGTGACTCCACCAATATGGTTTGCCACTGGGGAACCGAAGGCGTCGGCTATATCAACACCGACATGACGTTGACTCTGTCGCGCCTACCGGAAGGTCCGGAGCTCGGCCTGCAGGCCCAGGACCAGGTCGCCTCCGACGGCATCGCCGTGGGCACGGCCACACTCTACGACCGGTCCGGCCGACTGGGCACCTGCGTTGTCACGGCGGTTTCGAATGCTCGCCGCCAGGTGGATCTCGGCGCGACCGCAAGGTAGTTCAGGCGGGGTCGGTGAGCACGAATAGCCTCCATCGAGGAGCTGCCGGACGCTACTCACGTTCCATGTCCGCATGGTCGGCGACCGAGGCGCACCGCCGTATCGAATCTGGCTGCGCAACAGGAAAATTGGTGCTGCGCATTGGTACGTAGAACATGCTGTGACCGACGTCGATCATGACGGTGTCGCCGGAGTTCGTCGAGACCGGTCTCGACGAACCGAGGGCAGTCGGATGCGGCGGCGCGGCGAACGGCTGAGAGAGTACCGGCTTCGGTTTGTCACTGTGCGGCTGATGAGCCGCGTCGAACAGGCGCTACTCTCGTCGGCGTGCTGCTTTCCGATCGTGACATCCGTGCGGAGATCGCCGCTGGGCGTCTGGGCGTCGAGCCACTTCTGGAAGACCTGATTCAGCCGTCGAGTATCGACGTGCGCCTCGATGGGCTGTTCCGGGTGTTCGACAATTCCAGGTACACCCACATCGACCCCGCGCGCCGTCAAGACGAGCTGACCAGTCTGGTCGAGCCGACCGCGGGTGAGCCATTCGTGCTGCATCCCGGCGAGTTCGTGCTCGGCTCCACGCTGGAGGTGTGCACACTGCCCAACGATCTGGCCGGCCGGCTGGAAGGCAAATCGAGCCTGGGCAGGCTTGGCCTTTTGACCCACTCGACCGCCGGTTTCATCGACCCCGGATTCAGCGGCCACATCACGCTCGAACTGTCGAATGTGGCGAACCTGCCCATCACCCTGTGGCCGGGGATGAAGATCGGTCAGCTGTGCCTGCTGCGACTGACCAGTCCGGCCGAGCACCCGTACGGCAGCGCCGCGACAGGCTCGAAATATCAGGGTCAGCGCGGCCCCACACCGTCGAAGTCCTACCTGAATTTCCCCTTGCCGACCCAATAGGATCGCCAACCCCAGGATGTAGCACGTCCCCCTTACGTGCCCACCCGCCACGACAACAGTTTTCGAGCGTAGCGAGATCGAGTCTCTCGGCTGCCAAAGCACGGCACCTATCTGTGTACAGAAACGGTCGGTGCCGTACGAGCCCACTTGCGTGCTCGCTTGGCGCCACACCAGTTTTCGAGCGTAGCGAGATCGAGTCTCTCGGCTGCTAAACCACGGCACCTATCTGTGTGCAGAATCGGTCGGTGCCGCACGAGCCCACATGCGCACCCACTAGGCGCGACAACAGGTTCCGAGCGAAGCGAGATCGAGCACTAGAGTTCGCGGCCGGCTCGCGTCCGAGGGGCAAATACGATGCGACGAAGGAGCAAGTATTTGTCCCTCGGACGTGAGCCTTAGGGGCCGCGAACACGCCGCGCCAGCGGCCAAAAACACAGCGCGAACACGCCGCGCCAGCGGCCACAAACACTAGCGGCTGGCTCCAACCGCCAATGCCATGGTGATCACGTCTGAAAGCCGTGGGAGCGTGTCGGCGCGGCTCGGCGGTTCGACCCAGAAGCACCCTTCCCGGGTCCAGCGGTCGAGCCCGGTCGGCAACATCACGGCACTGCCGATGCCGGGAATCCCGATATCGAGGCGGTTGAGCACCTCCAATACCTGGGTGCCTGGCCGACTGTCCGGCTCGGCGAGGAAGCTCCAGCGAATCTGCCTGGCGAGCATGGGGCCTCGGGTTCCGTGCTGTTTCAGCGTCGCCCTGACCTTTTCGGCTCGGGCGGTCGGCAGGTGCACCACACATACCCGGTTGGTGATCGGTAGCATGACGAATCCGCCCCGCTCGGTGACCGGTAGCCCGAATTCACGTCGGTAGAAGTCGACCCATTCACCGACGCTGCTGAGATTGTCCACATTCACGGCCAACTCCTTACCTCCTCGCTTCTAGGGTCCCCCGACGTGCGCAGATCCGGTATTGCCCCCGCGCCCGCCTTCTGCTGCCCTTGCGCTGCCCTTGCCGGATCCGGTCAGCGGTGGCCATGCCGAATGACGCGAGTTCGATACGGAAATGCATTTCCTGCAAGCACTTCGAGGTGCGGGCATATCGCGGCGGGTGGGACGTCGAACGACTCGCGGTGCGCGGCCGGTTCGGTGATCGGCCCGCGCGGCATCCGATAGCGGATCTTTCTCACCAGTGGCCTCCGTCATAGACCACTCGTACTCTGGAGAAGAATTTCGTGCGAAGAGGTGACAGTGTGGTCCGGCAATGGTCAGGTAGGGAGGCCCGGGCCCTTCGTGATGCCAAGCGGATGAGTATTCGGGAGTTTGCGGCACATTTGGGCGTGCACGAGCGCCTGGTGTCGAAGTGGGAGGCCGGCGGCGCCGGAGTTCATCCACGCCCGTTCAATCAAGCCGCACTCGATACGTCCCTCGCCAGGTCCGATGATGTTGTGCGGGCACGGTTTGCGGCGCTGATCGATCAGGCGGTGGTCGGCGAAACGACCGTCGGTCAGCGTGGCGTCCCCGGATTCGATACGTGTGCCGGCGGCGCGGCGCGCACCAATTATTCGAGCGACGCGGATCTGTTGGCTCTCATAGACGCCGGTGCTGTGAGAGGTGATGCGTTAGCGGAGATTTCGGAGAGGGATCTGATCATGGCGGCTGCCCATGAGGCCAGCGAGCACGCCGGAAACGCCGAGAGCACCAATGTGGGTGTGACCACCTTGGACCAGCTCGACGCCGACGTCACGCGGATCGCGAATGACTATGTGCACATCCCGCCGGCACCGATGATGGTGGAGATGTTGCGGGTGCGCAGGCGGGTCTACCGGCTTCTCGAGGGGCATCAACGTCCTGTCGACACCAGCCACCTGTATCTGCTGGCGGGCAGTTTGTCGGGATTGCTCGCCAATGCCAGCACCGACCTCGGTTATCTCGACGCGGCGGGCGAACAGGCAAGGGCCGCATGGGCTTACGCCGAGCTGTGCGGGCACAACGGGTTGCGAGCCTGGACTCGCGGCATGCACGCGCTCATCGAATACTGGTCCGATCGGCCGCGCCGCGCGGTGCTGCTCGCACAGAGTGGTCAGGAATTCGCGGACTCGGCCACGGCAAAGGTGCGGCTGCTCAATATCGAGGCCAGGATCTGGTCCTCGCTCGGCACTGCCGACGAGACCGAACGCTGCATCCGGTCCGCGGACGTCGCGCGCCAGAACCTCGCGACCGACAGCCTGCATGACCAGGTCGGTGGGGTCTTCGGGTTCAACGATGCCAAGGCCAGCTACTACTCGGGCGCCACCTATATTCACCTCGGTCAGGCCGCTCCAGCGCTGGCCGCCACCCAGCGCACGATCGAGCTGTATTCGAACGGTCCGTCCGAGCAGCGCTCCTACGGCGCCGAATCGCTGGCCCGGGTGGATAACGCCGCCGCACACCTGATCAACGGCAGCCTCGAAGGTGCGGCCGAGGCGCTGCATCCGGTACTCGCCCTCGCCGAGGACAAGCGCATCGCCCAACTGGAGGAACGCCTCACCGGAGTGCGCAGGCGCATCGCGGGCCCGGAGTTCCGCGACGCGGTAGCGGCTCGATACCTGGACGAACAGATTGAGGAATTCTGCGGCCTCACCGCCGCCAAGGGGATCGCGCCGGGCGGTTCGCCGGGCTGACGTGGACACTTCGAATTAAGTGCTTGCGGCCGGATGGCACCATGGGACGGGTGAGCCCGAGCCATCTACCGCATCACCCGCCGCGTGTCCTGGAGCAGTCGACGAAGCTACAGGACGTCCTCTACGAGATCCGTGGACCGGTTCACGCGCACGCGGCACGGCTGGAGTCCGAGGGGCACCGCATCCTCAAGCTCAATATCGGCAACCCGGCCCCGTTCGGTTTCGAGGCTCCCGATGTGATCATGCGCGACATCATCGCCGCGCTGCCCTACGCCCAGGGGTATTCGGAATCCAAGGGCATCCTGTCCGCGCGCCGGGCCATCGTGACCCGCTACGAACTGGTGCCAGGCTTCCCCGAGCTCGACGTCGACGATATCTATCTGGGTAACGGCGTTTCCGAGCTGATCACCATCACCATGCAGGCACTGCTCGACAACGGCGACGAGGTGCTGATCCCGGCGCCGGACTATCCGCTGTGGACCGCGATGACCAGCCTGGCCGGCGGTACCCCGGTGCATTACCTGTGTGACGAGACCAACGGCTGGCAGCCCGATATCGCGGACCTCGAGTCGAAGATCACCGATAAGACCAAGGCGTTGCTGGTGATCAACCCGAACAACCCGACCGGTGCGGTGTACTCGGCCGAGGTCCTGCAACAGCTGGTCGACCTGGCGCGCAAACATCGGCTGCTGCTGCTCGCCGACGAGATCTACGACAAGATCCTCTACGACGACGCCAAGCACATCTCGCTGGCCACGCTGGCGCCCGACCTGTTGTGCCTGACGTTCAACGGATTGTCGAAGGCATACCGGGTGGCCGGTTACCGCTCCGGCTGGCTGGCGATTACCGGGCCGAAGGACCACGCCGCCGGATTCCTCGAGGGTATCGATCTGCTCGCCTCGACCCGCCTTTGTCCGAATGTGCCCGCGCAGCACGCGATTCAGGTGGCGCTGGGCGGCCACCAGAGCATCGAGGATTTGATCCTGCCCGGTGGGCGGTTGCTCGAGCAGCGCGACGTCGCGTGGGAACGGCTGAACATCATCCCCGGTGTCTCGTGTGTGAAGCCGAAGGGTGCGCTGTATGCCTTCCCGCGGCTGGACCCGAATGTGTATGACATCCATGATGATTCGAAACTGATCCTCGATCTGCTGCTGCAGGAGAAGATCTTGATGGTGCAGGGGACCGGCTTCAACTGGCCCGATCATGATCATCTGCGGATCGTCACGCTGCCTTGGGCGAGGGATCTCGCGGTGGCCATCGAACGCTTCGGCAACTTCTTGTCGAGCTATCGTCAGTAGCCGCACGTCGGGGCCCGTAAAAAAGGCCGTAGCGTCCCTGAGGCAAAAGGGTCGCCCCGCTTCGGGGCTAAAAACAGACTCACTGTAGGGCTATGGGCGAATTTTTAAGACTTGGTAGCGCAAAACGGGGCATTTTGTGTACAGTGGCTCTTGGCGCTTTCGAGCGCCCGGTCGGGTTGTCTACCCCCCCTGGACAAACCCGACCTCGGGTTCGGCCGCCTACCCCCCTAGGCGCCAACCTGCGGGCGGCGGAGACATCCCCCTGCTCTCCGCCGCCCCCTCCCGAGACTCTTCGAACAACAGCCCCGCCGCTATCCGGGTCCGGGGCACCGTATTGAAAATCAAATCCTTTAAGCTCGCCCGGTGAGCGACCATCACCACCATCACGACCATTCCGAGCCCATCGCGATCGGCGCCAATGCCGCACGCGTCGTGGTCGGCTTACTCAGCGCCATCGGCGTCCTCGTGGTGATCGCCGCGATCGTGCTGTGGCCGAGCAGTCAGCACGTCGATATTCCGCTGCCCATGCAGAACGCGGGTGGCGGCGCGGTGCAGACCGAGGCGGGCATGGTCGTCATGCAGGACGTTGGGCCGTGCGGCAGTCCGTCCATCGGCAAGGTCTTCAGCGACCAGCCGGAGGCGCCGCGCAATAACGCCTACATATGCCAGCGCAGCCTGATCACGCTGGACTCCGGGCCCAATAAGGGCAATAAGACGTTGCTCGAAATCGCGCCCGGCCCAGGACAACCCGATCTGCATGCCGGTGACCACATCCGGCTGGTCCGCCAGACCGACCCGAACGGCACCACGATCTATTCGTTCGAGGACTACTCGCGCGGGTTGCCGCTCACCCTGATCGTGGTGGTGTTCGTCGTCGTGATCGTCGTGGTGGCGCGCTGGCGTGGGCTGCGAGCACTGCTCGGTCTCGTCTTCGCCTTCGCCGTGCTGGTGATGTTCCTGCTGCCCGCGCTGTTGGACGGCAAGCCCGCGATTCCCGTTGCGCTGGTTTCGGGTGCGCTGATTCTTTATGCCGTGCTGTATCTCGCGCACGGGGTGAATCTGCGTACCAGCTCGGCGCTGCTCGGCACGCTGACCTCGATGGTGTTCGCGGCCTTACTGTCCTGGGTGGCGATCGAGATGACGCACCTGACCGGATTGTCGGAGGAACAGAACACCAACGTCGCCACCTACATCGAGCATGTCAGCATTACCGGACTGTTGTTGGCGGGCTTCATCATCGGTTCGCTCGGTGTGCTCAACGATGTCACTATCACGCAGGCTTCGGCCGCGTTCGAGCTGGCCGCTCTCGACAAATCCGCCTCGCGCCGTGAGATTTTCGCCGCCGCGATGCGCGTCGGACGCGACCATATCGCCAGTACCGTCTACACGCTTGTGCTCGCCTACGCCGGTGGTGCGCTGCCGCTACTGCTGTTGTTCAGCGTCGCGGGGCGCTCGATCAGTGATGTGCTGACCGGTGACGCGGTGGCGATCGAGATCGCGCGTTCGGCTGTCGGCGGTATCGCACTGGCGCTTTCGGTGCCGCTGACGACCGCCATCGCGGTCATGCTCGCGCGTCCGTTCGGTGGGAAACAGGTATCGGTCGCACCCGCGCGGCGCGCACGACACTCGAAGGTCTGAGTCGCGGGGCGATGCTCAGCGCGGCGGCGGAAACGGGAAGACGTTGGGCGGGATCGTCGGCACCACGATGGGCGGAAGCCCAGGAACGACAATCGTATTGGGGCCCGGAGTCGGAGCCGCCGATGTGCTGCTCTGCTGCCAGCGCGGTGGCGGCGCGGCGACCGACTCCTCCGGGGAGGTCTCGGTGGTGGCGGGGGCGACGGTGATCTGCGGGTCGAGGGCGGTGGAGCTCGGGACGCTGGTCGGTGTGCTCGAGGTGGGACGATCGCTGCTCTGGGAATCGCGCTCGAGCACCTGGGGGCCGTAGCCGAGTCCGAGGCCGATGGCGGCCACCGCGGCCAACGCGCTCACGGTCAGCACGGCGGCGTTGATCTCGCGTCGGCTGCGGCGGCGTTTGGGCGGGGCGGACAGCCACGCGGGTGATAGATCGGCGTAATCGTGCGGCGAGATCGGGGCGGCCACCTGCTGGACCGTCTGGACGGGGCGCGCGAGCAGTGCCGCACCTCGAGCGATCACCGTTTCCGGGGTCTCGGGCACGACGACCGGCACACCCATCCACCGCTCGAGCACCTTGGCGATCAACGGGATTCGCGCGCACCCGCCGATCAACAGCACGCCATGCACGGGTCGGTCCGAGCGCACGATCACATCGCGGGTCATTCGCGCCGACGATTCGACCGCCAGCATGATCAATGCCTCGAAGTTCTCCTGCGCTAACAGCACCAGTCCCTGCTCGCTCGGCAGGGCGACCGCGGTATTTGCGGACAGCTGCTCTTTGGCCTCACGACAGTGCGAGTCCAATTCTGCGAGCCCGGTCGGGTCCGCGGGATGCGCGATGCGTCCCGACGCGATCTGCTGTTCCCGGATCAGCGAGTCGAGGTAGTCGCCGCTGATATCGCTGGTGCGCTCGCTGATGCGGATCTCGCGGGTCTGGGTGTCGACGACGCTTACCGACAGTCCCGAGCTACCCAGGTCGTAGACCACCAGCGAGGAGATCCCGCGAATATCCCCGGTGTACTGAGCGAATTCGAGCGCTGCGGCGAGTTCGGGTACCAGTTCGTAATTGGTGATCTGCTGGCGTGCCATGGCGGCCCGTATCGCTTTGGCCTGCTGCTCGGTGCGATAGGCGATCGCGGTGGCCTCGATGCCGGGCGTGGCTTCCAGCGTCACACCGATGGCCTCGGCGACGAGTTCTTCCACCGGCTGCTCGCCCACCGGAATGGACTGGAAATCGAAGGAATGCGGCGCGATCTGGTCGTGGGCATGTCCCGCGTGTGGTCGCGCCATACGGACGGCACCGGCCCCCACCGAAACTCCCAGAACCGAACTCATCAGCTGCCCATCTCGTTTCACACTTCACCACATGCGAGCCCCTGCGTCGCTCGCCGGTTGGGTGACCCGCACAGGGGACCCTACCGCCGACCGCTGACCCTTCCTGAGGCAGGACTGGTCGTCAGGCAGTCGCCCCCGCCACTGTGTCCGGATACGGAACTGTGCCCGATTACGGAACTACGGGGCTTTGTGGTTGCGCGGGCTGCCTCCTCCGAGCCCGTCGCTCGCGTCGTCCGCCAACTCTACGGCGTGCCGAGTCCGGCGTACACCCATCCGGCATCGGTCCAGGTGGCACGATCGAGACAGTTCCGGCCGTCGATGATCGAGCGAGTCCGGACCATCGGATCGAGGTCGTGGGGATGCAACGCGATGAACTCGTCCCATTCGGTCAGCACCAGCACCACGTCGGCGCGTTCGCACGCCTCCGTCACCGAGGTCGCGTAGTTCAGCGTGGGGAAGACTCGACGCGAATTCTCCAGTGCCTTGGGGTCGTACACGGTCACGACCGCCCCGTGCAACTGAATCATCCCGGCGACATTCAGCGCGGGAGAGTCGCGGACGTCGTCGGATTCCGGTTTGAACGCCGCGCCGAGCACCGCAACATTCGCGCCGAGCAGTGAGCCGCCACAGGCCCGCGCCGCCATATCAACCATCTTGGTGCGGCGGCGCATATTGATGTTGTCGACCTCGCGTAGAAACGCCACCGCATGGTTGGCGCCGAGTTCGCCGGCACGGGCCATGAACGCGCGGATGTCCTTGGGTAGGCAGCCGCCGCCGAAACCCAGTCCGGCATTGAGGAATCGACGGCCGATGCGGGCGTCGTAGCCGAGCGCGTCGGCGAGCATCGTCACGTCCGCGCCGGTCGCCTCGCAAACCTCCGAGACCGCATTGATGAACGAAATCTTGGTCGCCAGAAAGGCATTCGCCGAGGCCTTCACCAGTTCGGCAGTGGCGAGGTCGGTCAGCAGGAAGGGGACCTCGGCCGCGATCAGGTCCGCGTAGATCTCACGCACCAACTCTTCGACCCAGGTCGCGGCGTCGCGCGCGTTGTCGACGCCGAGTACCAATCGATCCGGGCGCAGCGTGTCCCGCACCGCGAAGCCCTCGCGCAGGAACTCCGGGTTCCAGGCGACTTCGACGTCGGTGCGAGTCAGCGCGCGGGCACGCGCGCCGAGCGCGGACGCGGTCCCCACCGGAACCGTCGATTTGCCGATGATCACCGAAGGTCGCTGCAGCATCGGCGCCAGCGTATCCACCACGGCGTGAACATATTTCAGGTCCGCGGCGTATTCCCCTTTCTTCTGCGGGGTACCGACTCCGAGGAAATGCGCGTCCGCGTGCGCGACCGCCTCCTGGTAAGAGGTGGTGAATCGCAAACGGCCCGCGTCCAGGTTCCGACGCAGCACCTCCTCCAGACCAGGCTCATAGAACGGCACGACCCCATCGGACAGCTTCGCGACCTTGCCCGGGTCGAGGTCCACTCCGATTACGTCGTGCCCGAGTTCGGCCATACACGCTGCGTGCGTGGCCCCGAGGTACCCGGTTCCGAAGACTGTGCATCGCATAGTCGATTGATAGGCCCCGCCAATGGCCACGCCACGTCACCAAGGCAAGGGTCGTGGCAACAGCAGATGTACATGTGACGACATGAATCATCCGAACCCCCTTTGACCTGCGAACTTCTTGTCGTGACGCCCGGCTACCATCGACGGTGTGCGCCGCCACCGCTGGACTCGGGTGCTACTCGGCCTCGCTGTCGCCGTCGTCGTCTTCATAGCGGCACTCTGGCCGGTCTACATTCGCCCCCAAGTCGATCGCCCCGCGAAGGCCGACGCCGTCCTCGTCCTCGGCGGCGCCCACGATGGCCGCGAACAACTGGCCCTGCGCTTGGCCCACGAAGGCTATGCCCCGCGCGTACTCTTCTCGAACCCCTACGAAACCAGCCCCCTGCTGAACCGAATCTGCCACGGCGGCTACAGCTTCGAGGTCATCTGCTTCGACCCGTCCCCGCGCACTACCCGCGGCGAGGGCCGCCGGCTCGCGCAACTAGCGGCGGCCAACGGCTGGCGCCGAGTCATCGTCATAACCTTCACGCCGCACATCTCCCGGGCTCGCTACATTCTCGGAAAGTGCTGGGGCGGTGAGCTTGTCATGCTCGACCCGAGGCCTCGTCTGTCTGTTGCCCGTTGGGCCTACGACTATGCCTACCAGTCCGTCGGCTACATCAAGGCGTTCGCCGAGGACTGCTGATCGTCGAGTCGGCGGATCGAGGTCCTCGCCAGGTGCGGTGCGCGATGTCGCGACCAAGCAAATACAGCTCGACCCGGGTCCGAAGCGGACCCGGGTCGAGGTTGTTGGTTCAGTTGTTCCGGTCAGTTCTTGCGGCCGGGGGCCTTCGCGCCGGATTTGAAGCCGAGTCCGCCGGGCTTGGCGGTCGGCGCGGCTACCTCCGGAGTGCCGTTGCCGGTCGACTCGGTGGCTGGGCCTGCTGAGTCGACCGCCGGTAGAGCAGGTTCCGGAGTCGGCTCCGCGGGTACCTCGAGGGCGGCCTCGGCCGGTGCGGCTGAGCCGGGGGCCTTGGGGCCGGGGCGTTTGAGGCCGGACTTCATGGCGAGGCCTTTGGCGGGGACCGAAGGCTTGGCCTCGGTGGGAGCCGAAACCGGTTCGGCGGCGGCCGTTTTCGGTGCCGCGGCAGACTCGGCGGGCGCTGCGGTGCCGGGGGCCTTCGGGCCGGGGCGTTTGAGGCCGGACTTCATGGCCAGGCCCTTGGCCGGGACGGACGGCTTGGCCTCGGTAGCGGACGTAACCGGTTCGGCCGCAGTCGTTTCCGGGGCCGGGGTGGCCTCGGCGGGCGCCGCCTTCGCGCCAGGCGCCTTGGCGGCGCCCTTCATGGCTAGGCCGGGGGCCTTGCCGCCGCCCTTCATGGCGAACCCCTTGACCGGCGCCGCGGGTGCGGCTTCGGCAGTGGGTGTGACCTCGGTGGCGGGAGCCGGTTCGGCCTTGGCGCCGGGTGCTTTTGCGGCGCCCTTCATCGACAGACCACCGCCGGGTGCTTTGGCCGCGCCCTTCATGCCGAGGCCGCCCGGTGCCTTCGCCGGACCCTTCATAGCCAAGCCGCCACCCGAAGGCGCGGCCTTGGCCGGTGCGGGCGCTTCGGTGACCGGCGCCGGCTCGGCCTCCGGAACCTCCTCGACCACAAGGGCTTTCGGCTCCTGCACCACGGTGAGGTTCTCGGTCAGCTTCGCGGCGTCGACCCGGTCGATGGCGTCGAGCATGAGCTGCGCGACGTCGACGACCTCGACCCCTTCGCCCTCACCCTTTTCCTGACGGGCGGTCACACCGTCGGTGAGCATGACGCGGCAGAACGGGCAGCCGGTCGCGATCTTCGCGGGCGAGGTCGACAGCGCTTCGTCGACACGGTCGATATTGATGCGCTTGCCGAGCTGCTCCTCCATCCACATACGCGCGCCACCCGCACCACAGCACATGGATCGTTCACCGTGGCGTGGCATTTCGACGAGGTTGGACCCCGATGCCGCCATCAGCTCACGCGGCGCGTCGTAGATCTTGTTGTGGCGGCCCAGGTAGCAGGGGTCGTGGTAGGTGATGTTCTGCGACACCGAGGCGACCGGGATCAGCTTCTTCTGCCGCACCAGGCGATTGAGCAGCTGCGTGTGGTGCACGACCTCGTAGTTGCCACCGACCTGCGGGTACTCATTGTTCAGAGCGTTGAAGCAGTGCGCGCAGGTGACGACGATCTTCTTCTTGGCCTGCTCCACGCCCTCGAACACCGAATTCAGCATTTCGATGTTCTGCGCGGCGAGCTGCTGGAAGAGGAACTCGTTGCCCGCGCGGCGAGCCGAGTCGCCGGTGCAGGTTTCCTCGGCGCCGAGCACCATGAACTTCACGTCGGCGGTCGCGAGCAGCTCGGCGACGGCCTTGGTGGTCTTCTTGGCGCGGTCCTCGTACGCGCCCGCGCAGCCCACCCAGAACAGGTACTCGTACCCGTCGAAGCTGTCGGCTTCGCGCCCGAATACCGGGATATCGAAGTCCATTTCATTGATCCAGTTGAGCCGGTCCTTGGAGTTCTGGCCCCACGGATTGCCCTTGTTCTCCAGATTCTTGAACAACCCGGCCAGCTCGGAGGGGAACTCCGATTCGATCAGCACCTGGTAGCGGCGCATATCGATGATGTGGTCGACGTGCTCGATATCCACCGGGCACTGCTCGACGCACGCGCCACAGGTGGTGCAGCTCCACAGCACCTCGGGGTCGATGATGCCGTTGACCTCGACATCGCCGACCAGCGGACGTTCGGCCTCGGTCTTCGCCGCATCCGCGATCTTCGCCAGCGCGGTCTCGTTCGGCTTGCCGTCGGCATCGACGAGGCCGACCTCGTCGCCGCCCATATCCTTGCGGCCACCCGCCAGCAGGTACGGCGCCTTCGCGTAGCCGTGGTCACGCAGCGACATGATCAACAGCTTGGGGGACAGGGGCTTACCGGTGTTCCAGGCCGGGCACTGCGACTGGCAGCGGCCGCACTCGGTGCAGGTGGTGAAGTCCAGCCAGCCCTTCCAGGAGAAGTCCTCGATCCGGCCCGCACCGAAGGTGTCGTTGTCCGGGTCGGCGGTCTCCATATCGATGGGCTGCCCCTTCGACATCATCGGCTTCGCGGCACCCAGTGCGACGCCGCCATCGGCCTCACGTTTGAAGTAGATGTTCGGGAACGCCGAGAACCGGTGCCACGCGACGCCCCAGGTGATGTTGCGACCGACCAGGTAGAGGAAGGCCATGCCGGACATCAGCTTGATGAAGGCGAAGATCGCGACCATGGTCGTGTTGGCCGGCAGAAGCTTGGCGACCTGCATGGTGAAAAAGTCGGTCCACGGATCGGAGTGGCCGTAGGCGGCGATCTTGCCGGCCTTCACGAAAATCATGCCGAGGCCCTCGATCAACACGATCGCCTCGATGATGTACGCGGGGCCGAACTTCGAGCCGCCGAACCGCGACAGCCGCTCGGGAATGCGCGGATGGTTCAGCTGACGGATGAGGATCAGCGTCCCGATACCGAGCACGGTGCCGATACCGAGGATCTCGTCCCAAAGGTGGTAGATCGGCCAGGCGCCGATGATCGGCCAGTGGAACTCAGGGTTGAAGGTCTGGCCGTAGGCTTCGAACCAGAGCATCGCGCCGCCCATGAAGCCGATCATGACCAGCCAGTGCGCCCAGCCGACGGTGCGGAATTTCGCCATTCGAGTGTGGGCGAGGAATTCGATGACCATCTGCTTGAAGCGCGGGAAGAACGGGCGCCAGCGGTCCGGCGCGGACTGGCCGATCGTCACGGCGCGGCCGATATTCCATGCGCCGCCGATGAACGACGCCCAACACAAAAGGCTGAGCGTCGCCCCAATCGTGCCCAGCGTCACTGTCAGGGCATTCATGTCGCGACCTTTCTTTCGAGGCAACACTGTGCGGGCGGCGGTGCCACCCTGGTTGGCTCGTATACTAACTGCCGGTAAGTTACTTGCCAGTAACAATCATTATCTACCGTACGGTCTGTAGCTGGGCATTGCCCCTTCTTGCTGGGGCTTGACCGAGGATTCATCCGTGATGAATGTCACACAATGTTTAGCGTGTATTGCCTGATTTCCGTCGATATCCACCGTAAACGCCGACTTGTCCGGTATCGGGGATAAGGGCAGGGTTAGTTCCCAACATTGGCAATGCGTCTCGCTTCTTGATCTTCGTTCGATTACGCTCACTACGTTCTGTTTGCTGTGCCCTTCTCCACACCGCTCGGGGAGGATTCGGTGGTGATCGCGCCGAATCGAGTGATATCTCGCGTGAGGGACTACGGCACGCATGCGACACCCTCATGATGGATTGGAAACTGAATGAACCTCCGCAGAACTACTGCGGCTTCGGCAATGGTCATCGGCGCGATGACTATTGGCCTCGGCACCGCACATGCTGAGCCTGCACCTGCGGCACCTCAGCCTCTCAGCTATTCCGTCAAGCTGGTAGACAAGGTCGTTGTCGCTTCCCTCAAAGGTGGAACCTTCTCGCTGACCGAGGAGGAGGGGGCCACCCCCGAAGACCCGAAAACCACCCTGGTCGACATCAAGGACGACAAGGGCGCGACGGTCATCTCGATGCCGCTCGAGTACAACATCGAGGGCACCGACATCCCGGTCAAGCCGGAGCTGAAGAAGGACAACACTGTCCTCGAGATCACCCCGGAGAAGCCTGCGAACTTCTCGATCTCGCAGCCGCTCGCGATCAAGCCGGCCGTCTCGGCCAAGCCGATCGCCTCGGCGGTCGAGAACCAGCGCGCGCAGAACGACTTCGCCAGCAAGTTCGGCATCGGCACCGCCATCGGCGGCTTCGTCGGCACCGCGCTCGGCGCGGTCATCGGCTGCGTCGCGACCCTGCCCTTGGGCTGCCTGCCGGGTCTGGTGACCGGTGCGGGCGTCGGCGGCATCCTCGGCACCATCGCCGTCGGTGGCCCGACGCTGGCCGCCGCGGGCATCGAGCTCATCAATGTGATGCAGGCTCCGGAAGGCACCAGCCAGTGGGCCGACAAGCCGAAGCCGGCAGACGCTCCGAAGTAGTCCGAAATACGTCTGATCGGCCCGTTCTCCTGGTGAGAGCGGGCCGGTTCGGTTTTCGGCGGCATTCAGCCGGGCAACTCGAGCTTGCCGCTGAAGGCGACCGCGTCATCGGGGTGTCCGGACGGACCGAAGGACCGCTCGGCCATCTCGAACGATCCGTCCTCACGCACGAGCAGCACCGTGCTCGCGCGGGTGCCGTGCAGCGCGTGCGCGACGAACCTGGCCGAAACCGCACGCTCCATCGGTAGCGGAACTCCGGTGTGCGGTAATTGATCATCCGGCGCCTCGACGCGATCGGCCAGTAGCTCGAAGTAGCGGTCAACGGCGCCGGGATCGGATTGCACGACCGCGCGCAGCCCGCGTACGCCGTCGTTGACTTTCGGCCAGATGCGTTGCGGCGCATCCAAAGCCGCGTCACGCCCAGGCGCGGCCGAGGTGACGAAGCTGCCGTTGGACAGGCCGTGGAATCCGGGTGTCAGCTCCCGGGGTGGTGTCGCGCTGCGGTTGGAATGCCACCACAGCGATTCGAGGTCCGAAACCAGTAGGTTGTACCCGTTGTAGTCGTCCGGTGCCGCAGCGACGTCGAAGAGGTACTTTTCGGGGCCGGGGAATTCGCCCCCGGAGTGCTGGTCCGCGCCGCCGGTCAGATAATCCATCAGCAGCGCACCGCGCGAACGAGCCTGCGCGCGTTCATCGTTCGGGTTGCGCACATTGGTGACGGCGGCGAAACGGTTGCGGCCCGGTGCTTCTCGCCGCTGGCCGAGCCAGGTACCGGGCGGATCGCCCTCGGGTTTACCGATGGCGCCGAGATCGCGCCCGGCGAGCAGACCCGGTACCTCGGGCCACCACCGCATGGATTCGGTCGGCCGGGTGTAGAACTCGTCCCGGTTGGCCGCGACGATCAGTCTGTACTCCGGATGCGCCCGCCAGCCGATCAACACCAAACACATGTATTCCAGAATGCCGCAACCCGGTCCGGACCGACAGGGAATGCGCGGCGAGCGGGGTATCCGACAGCGTATTGACAGCAAAAAGGCCGACAGCGCGCACGCTGCCGGCCTTTATCGCGTTTCGTGGGATCAGTTGGTGCGGATCCGCAGCCCTGGGTTATCGGAGAGCACCACGCTGACCGGCTGGGCGAACAGCTGCGGCACATTGCCGGTGAGCGCGCCGATCAGGTTGGGGATCTCGCAGATCGGGAAGTCGGCGACCGAGGAGGCGCTGGAGATGCCGAGTGCCATCCGGCCGGTCACGATCGGGCCGCCGCTGTCGCCGGGCAGTGCGCAGATGTTGGCGGAGAAGCTTTGGGTGAGTTCACGATCGCCGACCTGCACGCTCTGATCGACGGCATTGACGATGCCGCAGCTGAAGCCGGTACGCGAACCGGACTTGCAGACCGGGGCGCCGACCACCGGGGTCGCCACACCGTCGACGAGGATCGGTGCCCGGCCGGGCACACGCACGCCGTTGTTCTCGAAGCGCTCCTTGGCCTGGTCGTTGATCCGCACGATCGAGTAGTCCTGCGCGCCGAGCACCGACTTCTGGAAGGTGCCGAGCTGGGCGCCGAGGTGATCGCTGCCCTGCAGCTCGTATACGCCCGCCGCGTTGTTGCTGCCCGCCGACGGCAGATCCGGGTTGCAGTGGCCCGCAGTGATATTTACGGTGCTGCCATTGCGGTCGGTGCCGTTGAAGCCGAGCGAGCAACGCAGCGAAGTGTCGCCGGCGACGGCCGCGAACCCGTCGCCCGCCGAAAGCGATCCGCGCCCGAGTTCGCCGGCGATCGGATCGGCCTTCGGGAGGTTCGCGGGCTCACTTGCCACCGGCGGCGCCATCACGATGATCCGCGCGGGGTCGATGAAGCTGGGCAACGACAGGCCCGCCTGGTCGACGCGCACCGCGACGCTGTTGTTGACGGTGTCGATCACGGCACCGCGGACCAGCCCGGACACGGCCGCGGGCTGCGACTCGAGCCACCGTTCGAACGCGCTCTTCTCACCACGCAGCGCGGCCTCGCTCTTGGCGACGTCACGTACTTCGAACCCGGCGGACTCCGCGGCCTTGCGTGCCTCGTCAGCGCCGGGCCCCTGGGCAAGCGCGACGACCGCGCGGCCCGCGTCATCGAGCCACGAACCACCGAAAACCTGGGGGTACTGGCGCTGTGCGGTGGTGGCGAACGCCGCGGCCTGCTGGGCCAGGTCGGCGCGGTGCAGGTACTCCTCCGGCGAAATCTTGAGATCGCGTGCCACGGCCGCTGCCAATTCGGCGGGTATTCCGGCGTTGGGATCCGGCTGTGCCGTCGCTACTGCCGCTGTCGGTCCGAACATCAGAATCGCCGCCGAGGCGGCGATCGCTGTTTTTCGGACCCGATTCTGTCGCGTGGCTGATCGGAATTGACCTATACGTGGCAGGAGCATGCCCAGACTATATGGGGTCCGGGCCGGTATGCCTACTTATCCGCCGAGAGCGGATCCGCCGATTCCGACCTACCGGACATGACCTCAGGTGCGGCCTCGTTATCCGGTGTTCTGCTTGGTCCGCAAGGCAACACCGCTGCCGAGCCCGCCGCCCGAGGAGGCGTCGATGTCGGCGAGGATCGCGCGGATCGGAATGCCGAGCGTCGCGGTGCCGCCGTACTGTGCGAGCGCCATATTGGCCTCATTGCAATTCGGTGCGTCGGCGGCATTGGAACCGCTGGTGATGCCGAGCGCGAGCGTGCCGGTGACGATGGCGCCGCCACTGTCGCCGCCGAGCGTGCAGGCGGAGCTGGCGAAGCCGCGCACGGTCTTGCTCTCCCCGGCCGCGGTGTAGAGCTGCGTCTCGACCCGGTCGGCGACGACGAACCCGCAAGTGAAGGTGGAGGACTGGCCCGATTTGCAGACCGGGGCTCCGGTTACCGGCTCAGCGGTACCGGTGATGGTGAGCGTGGTGCCGTTGGAGCCGCGCACCGACGGTTGATCCATACCAGCCGACACCGCGCGATCATTCAGCTTGATCACCGAGTAGTCCAGCGCGTTCTGGCCACCCAGTTGCGCGCGCACGAAGCTGCCGACCTCGGGACTGTTCGGAATGTCCTTCACATCGGGCAGGTACACCCCGGCCTGCTGATCGGTGGTGCCGAGGTTCGGATCGCAGTGACCGGCGCTGATGTTGAGCGCGTTGCCCGAGGCGTCCACGCTATTGAAGCCGAACGAGCAGACATCGACGCTCTTGAGCGCGGCGTCGCGCAACGAGCCGGGGGCGCTGATGTAGGTGTCACCCGCCATCGGGCGCCGCTCGACCGGCCCGCCGCTGCCCGGCAACAGGATGACCTTGATATTGGCGATCAGGGTCGGCAGGTTCAGGACATGGCCCGCCGGGGTGTTCGCGACACTCAGGACCAGCTGACTGTTGAGGACGTCGATCGCGACCGAGTTGATCGCATTGGACAGCTCACGCGGCAGCGTGGTGATCCACTGGTTCAGCTGCATCAGCGAGTTTTCCAGATTATCCGCGGAGACCGGGGCCAACCGGGTCTGATAGCCGTCGCCGGAGGCGATCCGCGCGGCGTCGAGCGAGGTGACCGCGACGACCGGGCGCCCGTCGGTGCCGATCCAGGCGCCGGCGAAGGCGTCCGGACGCTCGGAACGGAAGTCGTTGGCGTAGGTGCTCAGCTGCTGGGCGAGCGCCGAACGCTCGAGGTATTCGGCGGGCGTCATCTTCAGGTCGCGCGAAATCGCCTGCGCGAGTTCGGCGGGCAGGTTCTCGGCGGTCAGCTGCGAAGGTGTCGCCGGGTCCGCCGATGCGGGGGTGGTGGCGAGCAAGGGGGCGAGAAAAACGGTCGCGGCACATCCGATCCTGGCTGCCCTGACCGCGGCGCGACGCGCCACCAACTTGCGCATGAAGTCCCTTCGTCGGCACCCGTGTGCCAGTTACATCCGTGGGCCACAGCATGATTCCGTTGGCGCACAGTCCTCGTCCAACAACTACCGTCCGCAGGCAAAATTTCGCCGAGACGCATCAGCGCATCACTTTAAGGCACAAACCCGAGTTGGTGGTTACCGAATCTGGGAGTCGGTGGATCTAAGACGCCGGCCGCCACGGCGTGGGTGGGTTGTAACGGAACGGATTGGTGAGAGTCGGCCGCGTCGTGGTTGTGCTCGGGGTGATCGTCGGCGGCTCAGCGGCGGTTGTGGTTTCGGGCGTCGTTGTCGTCGGCGCGGGCGTCGTTGTTTCCGGCTCGACGGTTGTTGTTTCCGGCTCGATGGTCGGCGCGGGCGTGGTCAGCGGGATCGTCGGGAAATCCACCGGCGGGGCAGGCGCGGTCGGGCTCACCGTGACCTGGTCGGACTTGGCGTCGCGCGGTGGCGGCACCGGGGTGGTGGTGTCGTCACGCAACAGCATGGACACGCCGAAGCCGCCGAGTATCAATCCGATCAGGGCCGCCGCCGCGATGAGCAGCGGTGTGGCACGGCGTCGCTGCTCGGTGGCTTCGGCGGCCGGTTCGGGCGCCCCCGCCGCGACGGCCTCGGTCGGTGGTTGCTCGACGATGGCGGCGCCGATCGGGATCGCCGCCGAATATGCCTGCGGCTGTTGGGATTCGAGCGCGGACACCGCCGGCATCACGTCCGTGACCACCATCGAGTTCTCGGCGTTGCCCGGATCCGGCGGTGTGGCTCCGGCGGGGGTTGACAGCACCGCGGCCAGCGCGGCACGCGCGGCGTCATAGGCGAAGGCCGTCTCGGGGTCGTAGGCGAAGGCCGTCTCAGGATCGTCGACATCGCTGCCGGGGAGGTCGCCCTCGTCAACCAGTACCACTGCGCGCAGCCCCAGGTAGTCCAGCGCCTCGCGCAGTGTCTGCACATGTTCGGCGGGCCAGTCGGCGGGATGGGTGGCGTAGAACTCGGCCGGTCCGCTGAGGTGCTCGGCGGCTAGATTGATCAGGCAGAACAGCGCGGTCGCGACCAGGTCCTCGGCGCGGTACGCCTCGCCGTCATCGACGGTGATGCCCGCCGGGTCGCCGACACGGGATACGTAGCCGGTGATGGAATGTGAGTGGTCCTCGGGTGCGGGACCGCCGAGGACGGTATCGCCGTCGTCGGACATGTGCAGGATTGATTCTCGGACGATGAACTGAGGTTCACCGGCGTCGGTCACGATCGCCGCGGTGCTCTCGTTCTCGGCGATGCGCAGGCCCACGCCTGTGGCCATCCTCAATACCTCGCTTCGATCGTGCACGCCATCGGTCACACCAGCAGCGAGCCGTGTCCCATGGCGCGCAGCATCGACAATAACTCCGAACGCGAACTGGCACCGATCCGGCGCCGGATGCGGGCGACATGGTGTTCTACGGTCTTCGCGGAGATAAACAGCCGCGCGCCGATCTCCCGGTAGGTCAAACCTAGCAGCATCAGTTCGGCGACCTCGCGCTCCCTTTCGCTGAGGACCGCCGCGGTTCCGGTTGCCTGATCGTGTGCTTGCGTCCCTCGGCCGTTCGATGCCACGACGGGCGCCGGCGGTCGGATCGAGGGCTGCTGCGGGCGCGCGTCACTGCGGACCGCGCGGGCCAGGCGCAACAACGTCGTCGCGGTCGCCGAATCGGCGACGGCGAGTGCCGCCTCGCCGGCGAGCCGGGCGGCATCCCAGGTCAGGCCGATCTCCCCGAGTCCGGCAACGGCCGCCTGCACCTGCGCGACCTCGACCCGCCCACGCAGCACCAGCACCCAGGTGCGTCCCGCGTCGGCCAGCACGGTGGCCTGCCGGTCGCCGGCCTCGGCCGCCGCCTCGAGCCTGCGGGCGTGGGGTAGCAGCTCATCGGGGCGTTCGTGTGCGATGGCGGCCTGCACGCCGTACCAATCGAAGGCGTTGGCCCAGGTTGGCGGGTGATCCAGTCTTTTCAACAGTGCGCGCGTCGCGTCCACCAGTGGTGCTATGCGGCGTTCGTCGTGCAGCCGGATGCCGGCCAGCCACAGCTCGCCGATCGGCAGCACTGTGAGGAGATCGGCGTCGACATCGTCGAACAGCGGGTAGGCGGCCTGCCAGGCGTGGGTGAGCGCGGCATGATCGCCGCCGCGTCTGGCGAGGCCGACCGCGACACTGTGCACGAGCAGCCGGTCGCGGATGTCGAGCGAATTCGGTTGCAGCGCGGCAATTGTGGTCGATGCGGTCGCCTCGTCGCCGCCGAGCATCGCCGTCAAGGCCGCGAGCACCTGGAGTTGTTGGCAACACAGCCCGCTGCCGGTGCCGCGGCCCAGCGCCTCACCGGCGCGTCGCGGCACGCCGGTACTCAGGCACAGCAGGGTCGCGATCGACGCGGCGGTGCACGGCAGGAACCGGTCCACGCCGGAATCGGTCTGTGCAGCTTGGATGAGCACGGATACCGCTGCGGTGGAATCGGTTTCGTATCCATTGATGGTTTGCGCGAGCGCGGTCGCGATCAGCCGGGCAGGCGCGTTGGTCTCGGTTGGTGGCCATCGCGTCGCCGATCGGGACATGTCCGTCGCGGCGGCCAGGTCGCCCGCGAGATACAGCACGGTGGCGCCGATGGCCCAATCCGCGCCCACGCGAGGCGATCCGAGCCAGGTGTAGAGCGCAGCCGCGCGACTGGTCAGGCCACGGCGGGTCAGTACCGCCGCGCAGATTCGCACTGCGGCAGCGAGTTCCGGACCATTCGCGCCTGATCGGGCCAGCACGGGCTCGGCCAGCCGCATGGCCGTCTCGCCGTCACCGATCCGGCCTGCCGCTTCGGCCCAGCGGACGGCGATAACGTCGGGGTCGGCGCCGCTTGCGGCGGCCGCAGCGTAATAGCGGGCGGCCTCGTCGCCCGCTTTTATCGCTGCGGCACAAAGGAATTCGGCCAACCTGGCGTCTCGCACACCGGACTCGGCGAGCATCAGCGCGGTATGCTCGCGCAGGAGGCCCGTCTCCAGCCGCGCCGTGAGCAGCCCGAGTTGCACCGCGACGAACCGGCGCTCGCCGAGCAGGGTGCGCAACGGCCCGACTGCCGGGGCCAGCAGCAGGTCGGCATCGGTCACCAGCGCGCCTGCCCTGGCTTGGTCGATGAGATCCTGGGCCGTTTTCGCGTCGACATCGAGTATCTCGGCGAGTTCGCCCGCGTCCAGTCCCGCGCCGGTCGCGGCAACGACCATGGTCGCAAGCAGATCTGGTTCGAGACGCTCGAGCATGGTGCGTGCCCAACTCGCCACGGCATCGTCAACCGCGTCGATACCGGCGTTCAGACGGGCCGAGAACGCGGCCGCGAGTGCGGCGACCACGCCACCACGGATGCCGGCGGTCTGCGTGTGGATGTGCTTGGCCACCGGACGTGGCACCGCCATGCCGAGTTCACGGGCGAACGGGGCGATTTCGGTGACGCCGAGGGGGCGTAGGTCGACAACTCGGCCGTGGCGCGCCACCGTATCGGTCAGGAGGCGCAGGCTCGGATCATGCGGACGGGGCCGGGTTGCGATGATGACCGTGCGATCACCGGATTCGATACTGGTGCACAGGCTTTCGAGATCAGATTCGCTCAGGCTGTGGGCATCGTCGATAATCATCGCCGGTTCGACCGATGACGGGTGAGATCCATTGCCGGAGTGCGCGGGAACGGCTCCGGTCCGGTCATTGGGTGTCGGATCGCCCGACAGGGGAATTCCGGCGGTTCGCAGCCGGGCTCGCAGCGTCGAGAGCAGCGTGGACTTACCGGTTCCGGAGCGGCCTCGAATGAGATAGACGGCCCGTCGCTGGTCGGCGGAATCCAGTTCCCGGAAGATCTCTCGCGCGCACGGCAGGGTATCGAACGCGATATCAGCCACCGGCGCCTCCGACGATCTGACCGGGCAGCCGCAGCACGGTGCCGACCACGCCACCGACAGTGTCGCCGGTGTTGCTCGAGGTGTCGCTCGGTAGGCCGGGCGCGGTCGTCGCGGAGCCCAGCAGTGGTCCGCGTAAGAGGTCCGCGAGTTCGTCGCGGACCAGGCGGATGTTGTCGGCGTGCTGAGCGGCGGGATCTACGCGCACCGGGACCACGGTCGCGGTATTTATGGACAGATTCTCTTTCACATTTCTGCGGCGATCACGCAATTGTGACAATTCACGTTCGATCACCGGATCGAACGGATCGAATTCTTTTCCACGTAGCGTGTTAGCCGGGATGTAGCGAATGGTCAGTAGATCGAATTCGTCATCGGCCACGTCGGTATTACGCAATGGTGGGATGTCGACCGGGTCGCCGACTCTCGCGAGGAAGCTCTCCAGGATGACATCGCTGGAATGCCGGCCGGTGGATTCGGCGCGGGTGGGGGCGGCGTCCGTGGTCAGGCGCAGGATGGTCGGGTGGGTTCGGGCCACCGTGCCCGTGGCGGAGCCGCCATCGCTGTCACCGGGGTCCCCCATGGTCGCCACGGCGACCGAATTCAACGCTCCGACCGTGATGCCGAGCATCCGACGCTCTGTCATTGGAGAAACCCCGTTCGAGAAAGCTCGATGGTCCGGTACGCGTTGTGGGTATTACCGATCGTCAGTTTTGTCGGTTGCTGGCCGGGCGCCGTTACCGATTCGGGGGAAGGTACGGGGAAATTTCGATGACACCCAATGCGATTCTGGAATTCATTCTCAACCTGCTGCGTCACCATGAGGCGGCGGTCGCGCACTGCGCCAACCCGGGACAGGCATTGGCCGCGGCGGGTTTGTCGGCGGTGACACCCGAGGACATCGCAGCCGTCGCCCCGATGGTCGCCGAATCGGCCTTGGTCACCGGCGGCTCTCAGTTGTCATCGATCGTGGCCACCCGGTTCGCGGGCGGCCATCGGCGCAGGCGCGCGAACCCTCACAGACCGCGACGCGAGCTTATCCACAGGTCTACAGGGCGTTGTTGACGCCGGTGCACAACTCGGAACCATCACGACCGGCCTGGACGGCGCACTCGCCGCCGCGACACGGGTAGGTACTGGCGCGTCGACGGGTGTGGCTGGTGCGGGTTTGTCTACCGGTCTTAACGGTGTTGTGGATGCGGGGCGCAGTTGGGGACAGGTGTTGATGGCGCTGTCGGCGCTGGTACGCAGGCGGTCGCGGGTCTCGGTACGGGTGTGGAAACGGGGGCTGACCGGTGGTGTCGGTGGTGGCGCGCCGGTGGGCAGTGGGCTGGATTCGAGTTTGTCCACAAGGGCTCGGGTGGTGCGCTCGGGGCGGTGCCGAATTGGGGAGTGGTCTTTCCACAGGGCTGTGAGGAGCTGTGGATGAGTTGGGCACGGGGCTTGGTGGCGCTATCAACAGTGACGTGAGGTTTGGGGACGGGGGTTGGTACTGCTGCGGGTCTTGGGAGGTTGTCCACAGGGGTCGGCGAGCCTGTGTATTCCCGGGGTGGAATCGGCTGCGGGAGTGGGTGGTTCGGTTGATGCGGGCGCGCATGGTGCGGCGAGCCTCGGCGGCGGCGTGGGATCGGGTCTCCGGTGTGGCCTCCTCGGCCATCGATTCGACCGCGAATACCTGGCCGTCGCTGGATGTCTCGAATACCTGCGGTTCCGGCCTCGACAGTTCCGTCGGCACGCGCGGTCGCGAGCAAGGATTGTCAACGGGTCCTAGCGGTCGACCGGCTCTGGATCTTTAGTGACCGTCGGGTATCCGCCCCCGGGTGTCGATCGCGCTTTTGCGGGTACGCGATAGATATCCGATCAGGGAGTGTGCAATGAGCCAACAGGATGTTGTCAATGCATTGCTGGACCGGGCGGGTACCGGCTACGCCGCGGAGGCCGGTATCAAGCTGGCTGATCGACCCGCACCGCTGTTTCAGCTGCTCATGATGGCTGAGTTACTGAGTACCCGGATCACCGCGCGCATCGCGGTGGCCGCCACCAGGGCACTGATCGACACCGGCTACCGCACCCCGCGCCGCGTCGCCGATGCCGACTGGCAGGAACTCGTCGACGTGCTCGACCGCGCCCACTACAAGCGCTACGACGAGAGCGCGGCAACCCGGCTCGGTGCCAACGCCTGCCGCGTCCTCGACGAATATGGCGGTGACCTGCGTAAGCTCGCCGAGGAATCCGTCCACGACGTGAAACACGCCGCGCGGCTGCTACAACAATTCCAGGGCATCGGACCTACCGGTAGCGATATCTTCCTGCGCGAGATCCAAGACGTCTGGACCTGGGTCCGCCCCCATTTCGATGAACGCGCTCGACGCGGTGCCGAGCGGATAAATCTCCCGCCCGACCCCGAGCTTCTCGCTGCGCTTGCCCCCGACGACCAGACCGCGACCTTGGCAGCTGCCCTCGTCCGAGTCGCCCTCGACGAACACGTCGCCGATGAGGTCCTCGCCCACCCCACAGACGTCTGAACCGGGCTCGGCCCAGCGGGCGCTGACCTGGTGGGGAGAGGATTCGCTGTACGGCGGGGTGGGGTCGGTGTAAAGGTGGAGTGGTCGTGCGGCGGCTCGATGTCGCATGGACACCGCTCCGGCTGTGGGTAGCGCTCGGCCGGATGCGCCGCATTTCCTGGCCCGGCGAGCGGAGGTCGTGAGGTATGACGAACGGTGCCGAGGTTCCTTTCGTCCGGGCGAGGCTGATCGTGGGCGCGTTGTTCGTGCGCGACGAAGAGGTGCTGCTCGTACACACGATCTATCGAGGTGAATGGGCTATCCCGGGCGGTTATGCCGATCCGGGTGAATCGCCCACCGCCGCCTGCCGTCGTCGGATTCGCGAGCAACTCGGTCTGGACCGTCCGCCGCAGCGGCTGCTGGTCCACGATTGGGCGAGCGCCGCGGGCACCGGCGACGAAACCCATTATGTCTTCGACTGCGGCGCGCTCGGCGACGAGAGCACCATCGAACTGCCGCCAACCGACATCGATCGCTACCAATGGGTCCGAGTCGACACCCTCGACGACTTCATGATCCCGGGACCGGCCTGCCGCATCTGGCACGCCTTCCGTGCCCGCCTCGAAAATCAGCCCTTCTACCTCGAAGACGGCAAAACCGCCCTCGTCCACCCCACCACCGATCTCGCCACCCCTGCCTGGTTCGACCGCCAACGCGACCGAGACCAACACCTGGGCTGACTGCCGCGCGGGTCAAGCCGCTGAAGTCGCCGAATTTCTGCGACGGACGGTCGCCGACGACGGTCTACGTCCGGGTGTGCATCCTGGTCTATCCCGTTGACTGTCGCCAGGCCGTGAATCTGCCTCGAGGTGCGGTGGATTGGTGGCCGCATAATCCGGGTGCTACCTCGGGCAACTGGGGACCGTGGGCGGTGTTCACCCCGGGTGTGCCGACGCGCGCAATCCGCGCCGGTGAGTTCTGAGCTGGCACGAATGGCAGACGGCTGACCGTGAATCCGGATCGGGAATAGATCGCGCGGGTCGCCGGTTGTGGCCTACGCAATGTTGAGTGCATCCAACTCAAGTTTGAGTTGACTCCCGGAGGTAGTCGGGTGCAAGATTGAGCGGACCACGCTCAGCGTTGCTGGGATCGTGCTCAGTGAGGTGCTGAGGCGAGGTCTCGCGGCACCGGCGGATCCCAGGGAAGTGTCCCAGGGAAGTGTCACTGAGAAACCCGGCCGCAGGGCGATCGTTCGCCCAGCACCAACACAGTTTGTTACGTCAACTAGGAGGAAAACCATGGCTCGTGCGGTCGGAATCGACCTCGGGACCACGAACTCGGTCGTCGCCGTTCTCGAAGGCGGAGAGCCGGTCGTCGTCGCCAACTCGGAAGGATCGCGCACCACCCCTTCGGTCGTCGCGTTCGCGAAAAACGGCGAGGTACTGGTCGGTCAGCCGGCCAAGAACCAGGCGGTTACGAACGTCGACCGCACCATCCGCTCGGTCAAGCGCCACATCGGCACCGACTGGAGCGTCGACATCGACGCCAAGCAGTACACCGCGCAGGAGATCAGCGCGCGCGTGCTGATGAAGCTGAAGCGCGACGCCGAGGCATACCTGGGCGAGGAGATCACCGACGCGGTGATCACCGTGCCCGCCTACTTCGAGGACTCGCAGCGCCAGGCCACCAAAGAGGCCGGTCAGATCGCGGGCCTGAACGTACTGCGCATCGTCAACGAGCCCACCGCCGCCGCGCTCGCGTACGGACTGGACAAGGGCGACAAGGAACAGACCATCCTGGTCTTCGACCTCGGTGGCGGCACCTTCGACGTCTCGCTGCTGGAAATCGGTGAGGGCGTCGTCGAGGTCCGCGCGACCTCCGGTGACAATCACCTCGGTGGCGACGACTGGGACGAGCGCGTCGTCTCCTGGCTGGTCGACAAGTTCAAGGCCAGTGCGGGCATCGACCTGACCAAGGACAAGATGGCCATGCAGCGTCTGCGCGAGGCCGCTGAGAAGGCCAAGATCGAGCTGAGCTCCTCGCAGAGCACCTCGATCAACCTGCCCTACATCACCGTCGACGCGGACAAGAACCCGCTGTTCCTCGACGAGCAGCTGACCCGCGCCGAGTTCCAGAAGATCACTTCGGACCTGCTCGACCGCACCCGTGCGCCGTTCCAGTCCGTGATCAAGGACGCGGGCATCTCGGTCAAGGACATCGACCACGTCGTGCTCGTCGGTGGTTCCACCCGTATGCCTGCCGTCACCGAGCTGGTCAAGGAACTGACCGGTGGCCAGGAGCCCAACAAGGGTGTGAACCCGGATGAGGTCGTCGCCGTCGGCGCCGCCCTGCAGGCCGGTGTGCTCAAGGGTGAGGTCAAGGACGTCCTGCTGCTCGATGTGACCCCGCTGTCGCTGGGTATCGAGACCAAGGGTGGCGTGATGACCAAGCTCATCGAGCGCAACACCACCATCCCGACCAAGCGTTCGGAGACCTTCACCACGGCCGATGACAACCAGCCGTCGGTGCAGATCCAGGTGTTCCAGGGTGAGCGCGAGATCGCCTCGCACAACAAGCTGCTCGGTTCCTTCGAGCTGACGGGCATCCCGCCCGCCCCGCGTGGCGTGCCGCAGATCGAGGTCACCTTCGACATCGACGCCAACGGCATCGTGCACGTGACCGCGAAGGACAAGGGCACCGGCAAGGAGAACACGATCAAGATCCAGGACGGCTCCGGTCTGTCCAAGGAAGAGATCGACCGCATGGTCAAGGACGCCGAGCAGCACGCGTCCGAGGACAAGGCCCGCCGCGAAGAGGCCGAAACCCGCAACCAGGCCGAGTCGCTGGTGCACCAGACCGAGAAGTTCATCAAGGACAACGAGGACAAGGTCCCCGCGGAGACCAAGACCAAGGTCGAGGCGGCCATCGCCGAAGCGAACGAGGCGCTGAAGGGCACCGACATCGCCGTCGTGAAGGCCGCGGTCGAGAAGCTGGCGACCGAGTCGCAGGCGCTGGGCCAGGCCATCTATGAGGCGTCGGCGGCCGAGTCCGCGGCCTCGGGCAACGGAGACGCCGGTGCCACCGCCGACGACGACCAGGTCGTCGACGCGGAGGTTGTGGACGAGCCTGTCGACACGGAGAAGAAGTGACACGCGGCGATTCGGGGGCTCCGAGCAGCTCCGAAAAAGAGCCGGTCACCTTTGTCGACAACCGCAAGGTCGACCCGGAGACGGGTGAGATCAGGGACGCGGCGGCGGCCGAAAGCGCCGACGCCGGGTCCGGCGCGGAAGCGGGCAACGGTGCGGCGGGCGGTGCCGAGGTACTGGCCGATTCGATCAGCAATGAGCTGGCCGAGCGCACCGCGGACCTGCAGCGGCTGACCGCGGAGTACGCCAACTACCGGCGTCGTGTCGAGCGTGACCGCAAGGCCACCATCGACACCGCGAAGGCCACCGTTGTCACCGAATTGCTCGGTGTACTCGACGATCTCGATCGCGCCAAGGCGCACGGTGACCTCGATACCGGGCCGCTCAAGTCGGTCGCCGACAAGCTGACCGACGCGCTGAACAAACAGGGTCTGGAGGAATTCGGTTCGGAGGGTGAGCCTTTCGACCCGACCCTGCACGAGGCCGTGCAGCACGAGGGCTCCGGGCACGATCCGGTGATCGGTGTTGTCATGCGCAAGGGCTATCGATTCGGCGATCGGGTGCTTCGGCACGCGATGGTCGGGGTAACCGATGGAGTGTCCGACCTGTCGGCCGATGATGCCTCGAATGCTGGTTCCGATGCCGGCACAACAAATCAATAGAAGCCCGGCGCGAGCGCAGCGTGACCACCCACGGTCCCTGGGATGTCGCGAATACAGCATGGAAGGAGGAGATGCCCGGTGAGTCAACGGGAGTGGATCGAAAAGGACTTCTACAAGGAGCTGGGCGTTTCCTCCAGCGCCTCACAGGACGAAATCAAGAAGGCGTACCGCAAGCTGGCTCGTGACTTGCATCCGGACGCCAACCCCGGCGACACCAAGGCCGAGGAGCGGTTCAAGACCGTCAGCGAGGCGCATGCCGTGCTGTCGGATCCGGCTAAGCGCAAGGAGTACGACGAGACCCGCAAACTGTTCGCCGGCGGCGGTGTCGGTGGCGGCGGTGGTGGGTACGGCCGCGGCGGGTTCAATCCCGGTGCGGGCGGCGGCTTCTCGCAGGATTTCAATATCGGCGACATCTTCGGTCAGGCGAATGCCAACGACGGTGGTCTCGGCGACCTGCTGGGTGGGCTGTTCAACCGGGGTGGCACGACCAGGTCGGCCAGCCGACCTCGGCGCGGCGCGGATGTGGAGACCGAGACGACTCTCGGGTTCCGCGAGGCCGCGCAGGGTGTCACTGTTCCGCTGCGGATGACCAGTCCGTCACCGTGCACGACGTGTCACGGCAGCGGTGCCAAGCCCGGGACGAGTCCCCGAGTGTGCCCGGTCTGCAATGGCAACGGCGTCATCAGCCGCAACCAGGGTGCGTTCGGGTTCAGCGAGCCGTGCGATGAGTGCCGGGGCACCGGCTCGATCATCGACGACCCGTGCGTCGATTGCCACGGCAATGGCGTCCAGAACCGGACCCGCACTATCACGGTGCGGATTCCCCCTGGCGTCACCGACGGGCAGAAGATTCGGCTGGCCGGTCAGGGCGAGGCGGGACTTCGGGGCGCACCCTCGGGTGACCTTTTTGTCGTCGTGCACGTCAACCAGGACAAGGTCTTCGGCCGAAACGGCAACGACCTGACCCTGGCCCTGCCGGTCAGTTACAGTGAATTGGTGTTGGGCACAACGGTTTCGGTGCCCACTCTGGAAGGGCGCGTCGGCGTCAAGGTGCCGCCGGGCACCGCGGACGGGCGCATACTGCGGGTGCGTGGTCGCGGCGTGCCGAAGCGTGGCGCCGCGGGTGGTGCCGGTGATCTGCTGGTCACCGTCAAGGTCGCCGTGCCACAGAAGCTGGATGACAATGCCGCCGAGGCGCTGCGGCGCTATGCGGAGGCGGAGAAAGCCAGCGGGTTCGATCCACGTGCAGGATGGGCAGGTGCGTAATGTCCGGTGATCCGAAGAATGCGGCCGGTGGACCCAGCAACACGGGCCGCACCGAGGCGCAGGTCTTCATGATCTCGGTGGCGGCTCAGCTCGCGGGCATGCACGCGCAGACACTGCGCACGTATGACCGTTTGGGACTGGTTACGCCACAACGGACTTCGGGTGGCGGTCGGCGTTACTCGGCCAGGGACGTCGAGCTGCTGCGCGAGGTGCAGCGGCTGTCCCAGGACGAGGGCGTCAATCTGGCCGGCATCAAACGCATTATCGAACTAACCAACCATGTCGCGGCATTGCAGGAACGCGTCGCCGAATTGTCGGCCGAGGTGGATCGGTTGCACGCGGGCTACCGTCCTGATCTGTCACCGCCGCAACGCAGCACCGCATTGGTGGTGTGGCAGCCACGTAATCGGCGCTGATACGCCGTTGACGACCATCGGGCCTCGGCTCGGTTCGAAATGAACCGGGCCGAGGCCCGAAGTCGTTGCGGCGGCAGGATTTCCGAAATTGCGCCGCGCCGGGGGCTCAGATCCCCTCGAATTGGATTCGCTCGGCAGGGGTTCCGGTTTCGCGGAGACGGTCAACGGTCACCCTGGTCATGGCGGGGGAGCCGCAGACGAGAACCTGATGATTGTCGAAAGCCCCGTGCGAGCCGATCACGTCCGCGAGCGTGCCCTGGAGCATGTCGTCGACCGGGAATCCGATGTCAACGCGGGACTGTTCGTACCATTCGTCGATCCGTCGGGGGTCGTCGAGGCTTTCCACCACGGGTATGACGGTGAGCCAGGGTAATTCGTCGGTCAGTAGCCGGAGCATGTCGGCGGCGTACAGGTCGCGTGGGAATGGCCCGCCGATGAAAAGGTAAGTGGGCGGCGGGTTCTCGTGGCGGGCGAGGTCGAGGATCTGCGCGCGCATCGGAGCCAGGCCGGTGCCGCCCGCGATCATCACCACCTCCGCGCCGTCGGGATCGACCGCGAACGCGCCCTGCGGCGCGGCGATGTGCCATTCGTCGCCCGGCGCGGTATCGGTGACGATGGACCCGCTGAGCCAGCCGCCCGGGATGGTTCGTACATGGAATTCCAGCTTGCCGTCCAGCGAGGGCGGCAGGGCGGGCGAGAGTCTGCGTCGCACCCCCGGCTGCTGCGGTACCCGCACCTCGACCGACTGGCCCGCGGTGAACGGGACGAACTCGCCGATCAGCCGGATCACCGCGAGGTCGTGGCGCAACCGGTGGTGGCCGACGACCGTCGAAGTCCATTCGGGCGTATGTGCTTGCGGCCCAGCGCCGTTAGTCCCCAACGGGGCCTCCTCTTTCACACGGGATCCGAACTGATGTTCCACTCGGGGGTGCCGACCGCGATCAGCGCGCGACGGGTGTCGGCGATCATGCGCGCCGACCCAGCGACCTGAATCTGCCGGTCCGCCCAGGCGCCGAAGCTGGCGACCACCGCACCGAGGTTTCCGATCAGCGTCCGGTGCATGCCGTAGGGCGCGTCGGCGGGCGGATGCGGATACCACCACGGGTTGGTCTTCTGCTCACACACCGGCACGATGGTCAGCCACGGATTGCTCTGCGAGAGCTGCCACATGTTCTCCACGTCGTAGAGGTCGCACGGATAGCGCCCGCCGATGAAGAAATGCACGCGAGGGTTGATACCGCGCCGGCCCATTTCGATGAGTTGTGCCCGCAGCGGGGCGATGCCGGTGCCCGCGCCGATCAGCAGCACGTCGCGATCGGTATCGCGGTCGATGTGGAGGCCGCCGAGCGGACTGGCGATCATCCATTTGTCGCCGACCTTGGTTTCGTTGACGATCGCCGGACTCACCCAGCCGCCGCGAATCTTGCGGACGTGGAATTCGACCTCGCCGTACGGATTCGCCGGAATCGCGGGCGAGAGATAGCGCCACAGCTTCGGGCGCTGCGGGATCACGATCGGCACATACTGCCCGGCCTGGTACGGGACCGGTTCTTCGGACTGCAGCCGCACGATCGCCAGATCCTCCAGCACGCGGCGGTGACCGACGACGGTCGCCTCCCAGGACGGCGGCGACTTATCGGAGTTGGCGCCGATGGCCATGGACGCGGAGATCAGGATGGTGATGTCGCGCCAGCCCTCGTCCAGGGACCGATTCCAGTTCGGACCGTGGTAGGAGCGGCAGGCGGCGAGCAGGGCACGGCCGGCGGCGTCATAGTGGCTCGGCAGTACGCCGAACTTCCGATGGTCGCGGGCGAGCTGCTCGAGAAATTTCTGCGCCCGCTCCCAGTCCTCCAGGTGGTCGAGCATGTATTGGATCGCCGTAACCATCCGCTTGGCCTGCATCTGCATCGCAGGCGGGAACAGTTCACGTAACCGAGGGTTCTCGGCGAACAGGTGACCGTAAAACGCACTGATCAACCGCTCGGCTCCGCCCGGCGATTCGAGCACCGAACGAAAGTTGGCGCGGACCAGCGCAGCCGAACGCGCATCCACGACGTGGAGCTTCCTTTCCCTCTGAATTTCTGCCCGGGGACATATCCGTAACCGGCGGTCCTCCGCCAGCCAAGTATCCCCGAAAATCGCATGGTCGTGTGGGTATGGGTCATCACGACCCGCGCCAACGGTAATCGGTGGGCAAACATCAGGCGCGGTGGGCCTGTCGCAAGGGTTGTCGCAGGCGTTCAGCGGGTGACTTCGGCGCGGACCGCGGGGGCCACCACCTCGGCGTATCGGTGGATTTGCTCGACCGGATCGCCCTCGGTCGGCCAGAAGACGAACGCGTCGATGCGTTGGTCACGGTGTAGTGCGCCGAGGTCATCGATCCAGCGCTGCGGCGGGCCCTCCAGGAAGCCGTGGTCGACGCCGTTGTCGGTGATGGTGCCGGAGACGTTGTAGATCCGGCGCACCATGGCTGGGTCACGGCCCGCCGCCACGGCGGCGCCATCGATGCGCTTGCCCGCCTCGGTCAGGAACTCCGGCGGTGCCCAGGCCGCCGAGGTCAACCAGCCGTCGGCGAGTCGGCCGGTAAGCACCTGCATGCGCGGACCCATCGCACCGAGCCAGATACCGGGGTCGTGGCGCGGTGTCGGACCGGGATTGGCACCGGCCAACCAGTGGTAGGTGCCGGGCACTCGGACCGAGCGCTCGTCGCTCCACATGGCCCGGATCACGGTGATGGCCTCGCTCAACGCCCGAACCGATTCGCCCTTGCTCAGGTGCGGTCCGCCCAATGCCGCTATCGCGTCCCAGAACGCTCCGGCGCCGAGTCCGAGGTGGATTCGTCCATCGGTGATGATGTCAAGGGAAGCAACAGATTTCGCGAGCACGGCCGGATTGCGCAGTGGCAGGTTCGCGACATCGGGGAAGAACCTCAACCGCGAGGTTCGCACGGCGAGACTGGTGATCAGTGTCCAGGTGTCGAAGAATCTTCGCTGGTAGGGATGGTCCTGGATGCCGATCAGATCGAGCCCGGCGCTTTCCGCGTAGGCGGTCACCTCGGCGAGCTGCTGATAGTTGTCGGCCTCGGGGATGAGGAACAGGCCGAATTCGACGGTGCTCATCGGCGCTCAGATGGTAAGTACGGTCTTGCCGCGCGCGCCCGACGCGCCGACGACAGTGGCGGCCTCGGCGAGCGGGACGGTCGCGTCGATCGGGACCACGATGTCGCCTGCGGCGACGCGTCGCAGTAGGCGAGTCAATTCCGGTGCGCCGCCGGTGGATTCGAAATTTCCGCCGTTGATGCCGCGCTCGCGTAAAGCGGCTTCGTCGGCGGCCGAGATGGTGGAGTAGACGGTGCCGCCTTTGCGTACGAGCGTGGTCGCCGCCGCCAGCTGTTCGGGCGGGCTGACCAGGTCGAACAGGACGTCGATGCCGTTCGGATAAGCGGCTGCGACCTGCTCGATGACCGTGCCGTCGGTGTAGTCCACCGTCGTGGCCGCACCGAGCCGGGTCATCTGATCGGCGGCATCGCCGCGCGCGGTGGCGATGACCTGCGCGCCTGCGGTATTCGCCAGTTGCACCAGGAAGGACCCGACGCCTCCGGTCGCACCGATCACCAGAACCGTTTGGTCCGGCGCGATTTCGCTGGCGTCGACCAGGTCCTGCGCGGTGAGTCCGGCGGTCGGCAGCGCCGCGGCGGCGCCCGCTGGAACGCCGTCCGGGATGTGAACGAGGGTGCCGTCCTCCGGCGCCACCGAGTAGTCGGCGAAACTGCCGTGGCCGACGGGTGGGGTCAGGAACGTGCCGACCACGCGGTCGCCGACGGCGAACCGGCTCACGCCGGGGCCGATCGAGGACACGACACCCGCGCCGTCGACCCCGAGGATCATCGGAAAGTCGTGGGGCAGTTTGCCATCCAGGAATCCGGTGGCCATGCGCTGGTCGAACGGGTTGACACCGGCTGCCTCTAGTTGTACGCGCACCGCACCTGGGCCGGGTTCGGGCACCGGCATATCGGCCAACTCGGGTGCTGCTCCGAAATTCCGTACCACGATCGCGCGCATCATTCGCTCCTTGATTCGGGCTGGCGGCTCTGGAGGCTGAAGCATCGAAACGGCAACGGCCGTCGTAGGTATCCATACACCACTGACGTCGTGATTCATCGCATTCGACGATGTCACGGCGTAGCGTTTGTCGAGGTAATCAAAAATTTCAAACTTGAGCGGAACAGACTCAACTTCCCCCGCGTTGGACGGTTTGAAGCGGTACCGAGCCGTGCGGCACACGCGCGATCAGGCGAACTCGGGCGCCGCGGAATCGACTACTAGGAAGGTGACTCGTGGACTCGTTCAATCCCACCACCAAGACTCAGGCGGCCCTGACCGCCGCCCTCCAGGCCGCGTCGGCCGCGGGCAATCCGGAGATTCGTCCGGCACACTTGCTGGTGGCGTTACTGGATCAAACCGACGGCATCGCCGCACCGCTGCTGAAGGCCGTCGGTGTCGATCCAGCGACAGTTCGTCGTGAAAGTCAGGACATCGTCGACCGGCTGCCACAGGCGACCGGCGCGACCACCACCCCGCAGCTCGGCCGTGAGGCGCTGGCCGCGATCACCGCTGCGCAGCATCTGGCCACCGAGCTCGGCGACGAATACGTCTCCACCGAGCATGTGCTGGTCGGCTTGGCCGGCGGCGACTCGGACGTGACGATGCTGCTGGTCAAATACGGCGCCACCGCCGACGCGCTGCGTGAGGCATTCACCACCGTTCGCGGCAGCGCCCGGGTCACCAGCCCCGACCCCGAGGGCAGCTACCAGGCGCTGGAGAAGTACTCCACCGACCTCACCGACGCGGCCCGCTCGGGCAAGCTCGACCCGGTGATCGGTCGAGACACCGAAATCCGCCGTGTCGTCCAGGTATTGAGCCGCCGCACCAAGAACAATCCGGTGCTCATCGGCGAACCCGGCGTCGGCAAGACCGCTATCGTCGAGGGCCTCGCCCAGCGCATCGTGGCCGGTGACGTGCCGGAGTCGTTGCGCGGCAAGTCCGTTGTCTCACTGGACCTCGGCGCGATGGTCGCGGGCGCGAAGTATCGCGGTGAATTCGAGGAGCGGCTCAAGGCCGTGCTCGAGGACATCAAAAATAGTGCGGGACAGATCATTACGTTCATCGATGAGTTGCACACCATTGTCGGCGCCGGGGCGACCGGCGAATCCGCCATGGACGCGGGCAACATGATCAAGCCGATGCTCGCTCGCGGTGAGCTGCGGCTGGTCGGCGCCACCACGCTGGATGAGTACCGCAAGTTCATCGAGAAGGACGCCGCACTCGAACGCCGTTTCCAGCAGGTGCTGGTCGGCGAGCCCTCGGTGGAGGACACCATCGGCATCCTGCGCGGTATCAAGGAGCGCTACGAGGTGCACCACGGCGTGCGGATCACCGATTCCGCGCTGGTCGCCGCCGCCACCCTCAGCGACCGCTACATCACCTCTCGGTTCCTGCCGGACAAGGCGATCGACCTGGTCGACGAGTCGGCCTCGCGGCTGCGCATGGAAATCGACTCGCGCCCTGTCGAAATCGACGAGGTGGAGCGCGCGGTGCGACGGCTCGAGATCGAGGAAGTCGCGCTGAGCAAGGAGACCGACGACGCGTCGAAGGCGCGGCTGGACAAGCTGCGCCAAGAACTCGCCGATGATCGCGAGAAGCTCAACCAGCTGATGACCCGCTGGCAGAACGAGAAGAGCGCCATCGACCAGGTCCGGGTCTACAAGGAGGAGCTGGAGGCACTGCGCGGCGAGTCCGAGCGCGCGGAGCGCGACGGTGATCTCGGCAAGGCCGCGGAGCTGCGCTACGGCAAGATCCCGGCGCTGGAGAAGCAACTCGCCGAGGCCGAAAAGTCTTCCGCTGTGGCGAGTGACGGCGAGGTCATGCTCAAGGAGGAGGTCGGACCCGACGATATCGCCGAGGTCGTCGGCGCGTGGACCGGGATCCCGGTCGGCAGGCTGATGGAGGGCGAAACTCAGAAACTGCTGCGCATGGAGGACGAGCTCGGCAAGCGCGTCGTCGGGCAGCCCGAGGCGGTGCAGGCGGTGTCGGACGCGGTGCGCCGGGCGCGCGCGGGGGTCGCCGACCCGAACCGCCCGACCGGCTCGTTCCTGTTCGTCGGCCCGACCGGTGTCGGTAAGACCGAGCTGGCAAAAGCGTTGGCGGACTTCCTGTTCGACGACGAGCGCGCCATGGTCCGCATTGATATGAGCGAGTACAGCGAGAAGCATGCGGTGGCCAGGCTCGTCGGTGCCCCGCCCGGATACGTCGGTTACGACCAGGGCGGTCAGCTCACGGAGGCGGTGCGGCGGCGGCCCTATACGGTCGTGCTGTTCGACGAGATCGAGAAGGCGCACCCGGATGTATTCGACATCCTGCTCGCCGTGCTCGACGAGGGACGGCTGACCGACGGTCAGGGGCGCACGGTCGACTTCCGCAACACCATCCTGATCCTCACCTCGAACCTCGGTGCGGGCGGCGATCGGGAGTTCGTGATGGAAGCCGTGCGCGCGGCCTTCAAGCCGGAATTCCTCAACCGGCTCGATGACGTGGTCATGTTCCATTCGCTCGATGAGGAGCAGTTGGAATCGATCGTCGATATCCAGCTCGACCAGCTACAGAAGCGGCTCTCGCAGCGTCGGCTGAAGCTCGACGTCAGCGATTCGGCACGGTTCTGGCTGGCCGTGCGCGGCTACGACCCGATCTACGGCGCACGGCCGTTGCGCAGGCTGATCCAGCAGGCCATCGGCGATACCCTCGCCAAGGAACTGCTCGCGGGCGAGATCCTCGACGGCGACACGGTCACGGTCACTGTGACGCCCAATGGCGAAAGCCTGCTCGTCGGTCGGTGACGCGCGAGGTGTGACAACCTACCCTGGAGGCCATGACGAATCCGAACGATCCGTGGGCGCGGCGGCCGGAGGATGCCCCGACCGAGCATCTGGGTACGCCGGGAAAGTCCGGATTCGATCAGCCCGCGGACCCCACCGAGACCTACACCTACGAACCGGCGCCCGCCTATCCGTCGACCGAGCAGATGGAGCCGTGGCCGCCGCCCCCGGTGAACGCCACCCGTGAATTACCGCCGTACGACAACCAGTGGGGCGGCTACGAAAGCACCTACGGCGAGCAGTGGGCTGACACGACCATGCCCGCGGGCACCGGCGGCGGCGGTGTCCCGCCCGGACCGCCGGGGCCGGTCGATCAATACCCACCGCCGAAACGCAATACTGGCTTGTGGGTGGCGCTCGTGATCGGTGTCGTCGCGTTGATCGCGGTCGCCGGTGTGGTCGCGGGACTGCTGCTCGGTAGTAAGGATTCGTCGTCGACGAGTGCGGCGAGCTCCGCCACGGTGACGTTGCCGCCCGCGGCCCGCGAGACCGGGACGCCGAAATCCGGCCAGTCCACCGCGACGATTCCGAGCCTGCCCGGGCTCGGCGATATCGACGGCCTCGGCGCGACCATGGGCACCATCAGCGCCAACAACGGCGGCACGCTCACCGTCGATTCGCTGTCGGGTTCGGCGGTCACCGTGCACACCGATGCCCAGACCCAGGTCATCTCGTTGTCGGCGGCGAAGGCCACCGATCTGCCGGTCGGTGACATGATTGTCATCCAAGGTGACAAGGCCGCGGACGGGTCGATTCAGGCCAGGATCATTATCAGCACATCGCTGCCGGGAGGGCCGAGATGAACGACCCGAACCTTCCTGGGTGGGCAGTGACGGGCAATCGATCCGTCGGCTGGTTAGGGTAGACGGCGATGACGGCAATGTGGTTCGGGTTGGCGGCGATCGCGCTGGTTGGTGCGATAGTGCTGCTCTATTTCGACCGGGTTCAGCGACAGCGGACCGGTCATGCGCGCCAGGTCTGGGCGAAAGCCCAGGGATATACGTATGTGTCGGTGGAACCGGCACTCGCGTCGACCTGGCGCCGGGGTGCGTTGGCCAAGCTCGGCTACCTCTCCGCGGTCGATGTGGTGTCCGGCATTCGCAAGGGCGAGAAGTTCGTGCTCTTCGACCTGGAAGACGCGGCGACGCTGGTTGCGGTGCGCAGGCAGATCGGCTCGGACATCGATGTCGATATGCGCCTGAAGACCGCGTCACCGCCGAAGGACGCCGATCTGGAGTTGCTCGGCGCCATCGGCGATCGGGTGGTTTTCGCGACCAATCCGGAGATCGCGAGGCATGCGGTCGATCAGCGCATGGTCGCCTTCATCGAGACGCTGTCCGATTCGGTGCAGATGCTGTGGAGTGAGGGCAACTGGACGCTCGGCATGCTGAATGTCGGTACGGTCGCGCGTGATTGGGAAACCGCTATCGACGCGGTGCTGCGGCTGTCGGGGTTGTTGCATGTGCTGCCCCCGGTCAGCGACGTCTTCGGTGGCGATGGTGGTGACCACGATCCCGGTCGCCCGCATCCACGCGCGCGTACGCGGCGCGGCGATTCGGACGAGTATGACCGGCATGACGAGTCCGACGCCCCGATCGGTGCGTCCCGGCCGCAGACGCCGAGCACCCCGAAGACCGCCGATGATTACGACGGGCCGGATTTCGAGGATTCGGCCTATGACGCGTCCGAATACGACGAGGAACTCGACAAGCCCGCCGCACTGGCGTCGATCGCACAGGAAACGCCGCGCCGTCCCTCTCTCGCGGTAGTGCCCGATTCCCGTACCCGTCCGCGGGTGGAACAGCGCAGGGCCGACGACGAGCGGCGCGAGTCCGACGATGAGGCCGAGCGGCGCGAGTCCGACGATGAGGCCGGGTGGCGCGAGTCCGGCGATGACGTCGACGGCGACCTGCCGAAGCCGGATCGTCGCGACCAGCCCCCGCGGGGCGTCGCCGAGGTCGACGACGACTGGCCACCGATCGATGACACCCCGGAGCCGCCCGGTGGTCCATTCCATCCGGGATTCCGTCCATACCAGGGACCCGTGCCGCAGTGACCGGCTGCGCCGGTCGGGCCGAGGCGACGAACTGGATTGCGCGGACATGACCGACAGCTATGTTCCCGCGCGCCTGCCCGGCGCCAGCCGTCCGTTCGCCTTGGTCACCGGGCCGACCTCCGGCATCGGGCGCGGCTACGCGCTGCGACTCGCGTCACTGGGCTACGACCTGGTGCTGGTGGCCAGGAACAGCGAACTCCTCAACGAACTCGCCGCCGAACTCGACCGGAAATACGCCACCCGCTCGGAGGTGCTCGTCGCCGATCTAGCGAACACCGCGGATCGTGACCGTGTTGCCGTGCGGGCCGCCGCCGGCGTCGAATTCCTGGTAAACAACGCGGGATTCGCGCATTCCGGCGAGTTCTGGACGCTGGAGCCCGAGCAGCTGCAGGCGCAACTGGATGTCAATGTCACCTCGGTGCTTCAGCTGAGCAGGGCGGCGCTGCCCGCGATGATCGCGGCGGCCAAAGGCTCGATCGTCAATGTAGCCAGCGTCGCCGGCCTTATCCCCGGACGCGGCTCGACGTATTCGGCGTCCAAGGCGTACGTCGTATCCTTCTCCGAGGGTTTGGCGGGTGGACTGGCCGGAACCGGAGTCCGGGTCCAGGCTTTGTGCCCCGGGTTCGTCCGTACCGAATTCCATGAGCGAGCCGGTATCGAGATGTCGTCGCTACCGAAACCGTTGTGGCTGAGCGTGGAACAGGTTGTCGCCGGTTCGCTGCGTGATCTGGAGAAGAACCGGGTGCTCAGCGTGCCCGGTATGCAGTACAAAGTGCTTACCACCGTCGCCGGGATGATCCCGCGAACCCTGGCGGCCCGAGTCAATCGCGGCCTGTTCAACGCACGCGGAAGGACATAGACATGATCGACCAGGTGACTGCCGACCGAGACGAGCTGGCCACGCTGGTGCGTGAGCTCGCGGTGGTGCACGGCAAGGTGACGTTGTCCTCGGGCAAGGAGGCCGACTACTACGTCGACCTACGCCGCGCAACCCTGCACCACAGCGCCGGGCCGCTGATCGGCACACTGCTGCGAGAACTGGTGGCGGACTGGGACTTCGACTCCGTCGGCGGGCTGACTATGGGCGCCGACCCGGTCGCGCTCGCGGTGATGCACGCGCCCGGACGCCCGATCGACGCGTTCGTGGTGCGCAAGGCGGCCAAGACACACGGTATGCAGCGCCAGATCGAGGGCCCGGATATCGTCGGCAAGCGGGTGCTCGTGGTCGAGGACACCACCACCACCGGCAATTCACCGCTCACCGCCGTGCGCGCGTTGCGCGATGCCGGTGCCACCGTGGTCGGGGTCGCCACGGTTGTCGACCGCGAGACCGGAGCCGACCAAATCATCGCGGCCGAGGGCCTGGAATACCGGTCGATCCTCGGCCTGAAGGACCTGAAGCTGAGTTGAGCACGCCAGCGCTGAGCTGCCGCTGCCCGGTCGTGACGGAACTGGCGCTGGGTTAGCGGAGCCGGTGCCGGGCTTGGTGGAGCTGGTGCTGGGCTTGATAGAGCCGGTACTCGGCTTGATAGAGCCGGTGCTCGGTTAAGCTGCGTTTGCGGGCCCGGGTCGGGGCCGGACTTCAGTAATGGGAGCTGTCGGCGACCGAAACGAGGTGACGGCGCGACCCGATAGGGAACGCAAGCGCCAAGCGCAGCGCGGCGGTCGGAGACAGTGAAGGGTCGTGTGAGTTACCTGTGGTGAGCATTGCAGTCAACAAGAGTCGTGAGAACGTCGCGATGCTCGGGATCGGTGCTTACCGTCCCCAACGTCTGGTCAGCAATGAAGAGGTGTGCGAGGTTCTCGACTCCACCCCCGAGTGGATCTTTGAGCGCACCGGTGTCCGCAATCGCCGTTGGATCAGTGGCGACGAGACGCTGCAGTCGATCGCTGCGGCCGCAGGTGAACGCGCGATCGTCAACAGCGGCATCGACCGTTCCAAGATCGGCACACTGATCCTGGCCACCTCGAGCTGGCTGACGCTGACCCCGCACGGCGCCCCCAAGGTCGCCCACGACCTGGGAATGAACGGGATCGCCGCGTTCGATCTGACGTCGGGCTGTGGTGGTTTCGGCTACGGCCTCGGCGTCGCCGCCGACCTGATCCGGGCGGGCTCCAGCGAGTATGTGCTGCTGATCGGCGCCGAGACGATGACCGTCGGCCTCGATCCGACCGATCGCGGCACCGCGATGATCTTCGGTGACGGTGCGGGCGCGGTGGTGGTTGGGCCGAGCGCGGACAACGGTATTTCCCCGACGGTGTGGGGTAGCGACGGTAAGAACGCGTCCGCGATCGAGCAGGACGTCGACTTTCTCGAATACATGCAGAAGGCGCAGACGATGCAGGGTACCGACCCGGCCGTCGAGCCGATCGGAAGGATGTCGCTGCGGATGGAGGGGCCCCGGGTATTCCGTTGGGCCGCAGTCACTTTGCCGCGCGCACTGTCCACCGCGCTGGAGGTGTCGGGGGTGTGCAAGGAGGACATCGAGGTCTTCATCCCGCATCAGGCCAACGCCCGCATCAATGACCTGATGAAGAAGAATCTCGGCCTGGCCGACGACATTCCGGTGGCCAACGACATAGAGAACACCGGAAACACCTCCGCCGCTTCGATTCCGCTCGCCATGGAAGAGATGCTGGTGACCGGCAAAGCCAAGGGCGGCCAGACGGCGTTGCTGCTCGGTTTCGGCGCGGGCCTGAGCTACGCGGGTCAGGTGGTCACGCTGCCGCCCGCCCCCGACGAGCCGAGCTTCTGATGGTGTCGCCTTCGCGGCCGTTTCGAGCCGGGTTTCTCGCAGCGGCGGCCGTCACGGTATTCGGCGCGGTCACCGGCCGCGAGCGGTTACAGCGGGTCGCCAAACCACTGATGATGCCATTGCTCGCGGCGGATGTGGTGGTCGAGGGCGCGGCAATTGATCCAGTCGATCGGACCGTGCTGCTCGGTTCGCTCGGCGCCGCGACGGTCGGCGACGTTCTTTTGATCGCCCCGGACGACGATCGTCGGCTGATTGCGGGCGCGTCGTCGTTCGCGGTGATGCAGACCGGGTATTCGGCGCTGTGGTGGCGGCGCGGTGGGCGTCCGCATGCCGCGATCGCAGTGCCGCGGTTGGTCGCGTGGCTCGGTGCGGGTGCGCTAATGCGGGCGAAAGCCCCGAATATCGCCGCGCCGTTGACCGCCTACGGCGCGACACTCGGCACCGCGGCGGTACTCGCGTCCGATCCCGGCCTCGCGCCGGACTCGAAAAACATTGCGGGGGTGAATATTCCCGATCACGATCCGCGTAGCAGGCTCGGCGTGGGCGCGCTGCTGTTCACCATCTCCGATGGGCTGATCGTGCTGCGCAGGCTTTTTGCGCACGGGGAACGGTCTCGTCGCGTCAGTGAGGGGGTCATCCTGGCCACCTACGCCGCCGCCCAGTTCTTGCTCGCCGACCCACGAGCACACGCGAAAGTGCCTGTCGGTACGTCGGATTGAACTTCCCCAACGCCGTCGGATAGGCGGGATGACACCTCTGCTCGGGCTGCGCCGGCAGGAAAGCGTCTGTCGGGGTCGAACTGTTGTATCGCCTCGAAATATTTGCAGGATTGTTTTCCTCTAATTTGCCGTGATTGCGCTGCTCGACCTGTTAGCGTGTCGCTTGCGACGACTCAGTCGGGGGAGTAGCCGTTCGTCAGGGTTCACATGGTCCCTGGCGTGTTCGAACTCGTTGCGCGCATGGAAGTCTCGTCCCCATGCCATGAACCCTGGGATAACCACCGTGAAGACCTTCCTGCTGAATCGTCGGCGCACACTCGGTGCCGGTTCGGCCTGCCTGATCGCCGCTGCCACATTGGTACTCGGCTCGCCGCTCGCCGGCGCGGACCCACTGAACGATCTGCTGTGCAACTCCGGATCCGCGCAGCTGTGTCCGGCTCCGGCGCAGCCCGCTCCGGCTCCGGCACCGTCGGTTCCGTCGGAACCGGTTCCGTCGGTTCCGGCGAATCCGGTTCCGTCGGTTCCGGCGAGTCCGGCTCCGAACCCCGGGGTGTACTACAAGAACTGTGACGCGGTCCGTAACGCCGGTCAGGCTCCGCTGCACCGGGGCGAGCCTGGTTATGCGGCGCACCTCGATCGTGACAATGACGGGATCGCCTGCGAGTGAGATAGGCCCACTGCTGCAGGTGTGGCCCCATCGAACGCGACGGTGATCGTCACAGCACCACGATGATGCGATCGCGATTGTGTGGATCCACCCGGATCGAGATGGTTTCGCCGACCTCCAGCAGTGGCTTGTCGGCCGGGGTTACATCGAAAACGATAGTGCCCCGGTAGCTTTCGGAGCCTGGCACGGTGAGCTCCAGATCCAATGCGGTGAGCTCGGTGTGATGATCGGTGTGCTCGAGCGGGTGGGTGCCCTCGATGGTCGCCCAACCCTCCAGGCCCTGGCGCCACAGTCGCCGATCCGCCCGGTTCGGCCGCACGGCCAGCAACATCCCGAGCCCGACACACGATCCGAACAGTCCGACGAGCGCGATGATCTGATAGGGCTCGGTCCCCGGCGGCGTGTGCGGTAGCAACCAGCCGAGCCACAGCCCGAGCAAGACCACATACCCGGCGGTCACGCCGAGTATCGTGCGGAGCACGCGCACATGATCCATATCAGCCTCCACCCAGACTGTCCTGCTCTTCCCAGGATAGTTCGGCCGCGCCTCGCACGAACCCGCTCATCGCGAATCGCCGAGATCCACCCGTTCTACTGGGACACCGCAACGATCGCTGAAGCGTGCACGCTGTCCCGGCAGCCCAGATAGGTCAGCATTGTGTGCCGCGTCGTTACGGGGGCGGCCGGGCCAATGGCGGTTCAGCCCTTCAAACGCAGCACCGCGAGCACCCTGCGATGGTGCGTATCCGACGGTGGTAGATCGAGTTTCGCGAAGATATTGCCGATGTGTTTTTCCACGGCGCGTTCGGTAACCGTCAATGTCGTGGCTATCGAGTTATTGGTCAGCCCTTGCGCCATCAATTCGAGGACCGCGCGTTCGCGCGGGGTGAGCCGGGCCAGTGAATCTTGTTGGCGCGCGGCACCCATCAATTGACTCACAACCTCCGGGTCGAGGGCGGTACCGCCGGTGGCCACCCGATTCAAGGCATCGATGAAGTCGCGGACATCGGCTACCCGATCCTTGAGCAGGTAGCCGACGCCGCTCGCGCCACCGGCGAGGAGTTCGGTGGCATAGCGGGTCTCGATCCACTGGGAGAACACGAGCACGCCGGTCATCGGGTATTTCCTGCGCAGCTCGATCGCGGCGAGCAGACCCTCGTCGGTGAAGGATGGTGGCATGCGCACGTCGACCACGGCGACATCCGGGTTATGGGCGCCGACCACGTCGCTCAGCGTGCTCGCGTCGCCGACCATGGCCACCACCTCATGGCCGCGCTCGGTGAGCAGACCGGCCAGGCCGTCGCGCAGGATCGCGCTGTCTTCGGCGATCACAATGCGCAGCGGCGTGGTCGGGGGCGGTGGTGTCGCGGGTGTGCTCATTGGGGCCCGGCCTTCGGTAGCAGGATGGTCACCACGGTGGGTCCGCCTGTCGGGCTCTGCACGGTCAGGGTGCCGTCGACGGCACGGGCTCGCGCCGCAAGACCCGAAAGCCCGCTTCCGGCGACGGTTGCCCCCTCGTTGGGTGGTAAGACACCGCCGATTCCGTTGTCGCGCACGGTGACCGCGATGGTGTTGATATCGGTCGGCGCGACCGATATCCAGATACGTTCCGCGTGAGCGTGTTTGACCACATTGGTGAGCAGCTCCGCGACGGAGAAGTAGGCGATCGCTTCGATCGCCGGGTGTGGTCGCTGCGGCAGCAGCACCCGCAGCTCTACCGGAACCGCGCAGCGCGCCGCCAGGGTTTCCAGGGCTGGCCCAACGCCGAGTTCCAGTGCGGGCGGATGGATTCCGCGCACGAGTTCACGCAATTCGGTGAGCGCTTCCTTGGAACTGGCGTGTGCGTCGGCGATCAGATCGCTTGCGTCACCGTCGATCGCCAGCCGGTCCTCGGCGCGGCCCAACGCCATAGCGATGGTGACCAAGCGGGCTTGGGTGCCGTCGTGCAGGTCGCGTTCGACGCGGCGCAACGTGTCCGCGGCATTCTCGACCGCGGCCTTTCTGCTGGCCTTTAGTTCGGTCAGTTGGGTATCGCGCGCCGTCGCCGACAGCAATGCCACCGTCAGTGCCCGGTGCGGCAGGCAGATGCCGCGCAGCAGCCACGGCAGGGCGAAGCAGCTGATGATGCCGACCGCCGACATGAGCAGCACCCTTGGCCAGGAGTCGATATAGATCGATCCGAACTGGGCGAGTGAATGGTGTTCGACGCCGTTGTCGTCGGTATTCGTCGGATGCAACAGCACCCACGGAATCGGCGAGATCGCCGTGAATACCACGATCACGATTGCGATAAGCACGAAATAGCCGACCACCATACCCAGTACGGCCTGTGCGATGAGGAACGCGATCGCCCGCCAACCGGCCCGATCGGTGAAGGCGCTTTTCAGAAATCCGATCAGCCCCGGTTTCGGCGCGAACCGTGGCGGCGCGACCACCATGGTACCGAGCAGATTTCGGCACAGTGTGCGATAGATCCGGCCCCAGGTCCTGCCACCCACGATCACCAGCGCGAGCACCCACGGCCCGATGATGACGAACGTGGCATACAGCCCGACGAGGAAACCGGCGAACAGATAGGTGATCGCGACGCAACCGAGCGCGAAAACCGTGAATACGTAGGCCAATTCCTTCCAGGTACGGGCCTGGACCGGTGCCCGTAGCACCGCGCGCAGTACCCGCTGGGCGGATCGGCCGGGCGGCCCGGCCGGTGCGTCGAGCACGCTGGTCGGATCGGCGTGTGTGTCGGTCATGAACTCCATATTTGTCTCCGGTTGTGGTCGGATTCGATGGAGCTATCCGGCGAATACCTGGTGTAGCTAGCTACACCAACTACCATCCTGCGCATGAGCTACCCGCCTCCGCCGCCGCAATACGGCTATTCACCCTATGGTTACGGTCCGCCGCAGGACCATTCGCAGGCCACCACAATCCTTATCCTGGGCATCCTCGGCCTGGTGTTCTGCCAGATTCTCGGGCCTTTCGCGTGGGTGATGGGTAGGAAGGCGCTCAACGAGATCGACGCCTCCAATGGCACCATCGGCGGGCGCAGCAACGTGATGATCGGCTATGTCTGCGGAATCATCTCCTCGGTGCTGATCATCATCGGCATCGTGGTCTTCGTCGCGGCCATCGTCATCGGTGTCGTCGCCGGTTCTTCCTCCTCCACCTACTGACACCGCGACGTCCCCGCCTCGGCGGGGACGCGTTGAGGGCCGGAATTAGCATTGTCCGGGTGAATGACACCCCGGAGACGGCTCTCCCCGGTCCCACCGAGTGGGGCGAGCATCCGCACGGTGTCGGTCCGTGGGTACAGGAACACGGCGAACCGCCCCCGGCGGATCCGCGCCTGGACCCGGAATTGCTCGCGGGCGGCGACCGGCGCAATGTGGTCGACGCCTATCGCTATTGGACGCGTGAGGCCATCATCGCCGACATCGATCGGCGCAGGCATCCCTTCCACGTCGCCATCGAGAACTTCGGGCACGACGCGAATATCGGCACCGTGGTGCGCACCGCGAACGCCTTCGCCGCCGCGGCCGTGCACATTGTCGGCAGGCGCAGGTGGAATCGGCGCGGCGCCATGGTTACCGATCGCTACCAGCACATCGAACATCACACCGATATCGCCGAGTTGCTTGCTTTCGCCGCAGGGGCCGGCCTCACCGTGGTCGCGGTGGACAACACACCTGGTTCGGTGCCACTGGAAACCGCAGTGCTGCCACGCCACTGCCTGCTGCTTTTCGGGCAGGAGGGACCTGGTGTCACCGAACACGCGAAGGACGCGGCGGCGATGACGGTCTCGATTGCCCAGTTCGGCTCGACCCGCAGCATCAACGCGGGCGTGGCCGCTGGCATCGCCATGCACGCGTGGATCGGCCAACATGCCGATTTGACCACGGCCTGGTAACAATTCGGGCGCGCGATTCGGGATCGAACTGGCACCATTGACCTATGACCTCGCGGAGCCCGGGCACAGGGCAGGACGCCACTGCGACCCCCGATCTATGGTCGGAGCGAGCGGACATGGCGGAATCCGCGATCGTCTCCCGCCACCTGCGGGCGTTGTGGGCTTGTCCCGGAACGGAATTGGGTGTGGTCGGCTGGCCCGCCACCAGGCGCGAGCGACTGTTCGTTTCCTGGCATTACTGGTGGCAGGCGCATCTGATCGATTGCGCGATCGACGTCGCGAACCGCGCGCCGAGTCCGGTGCGCCGCAAGCGAATCGGCGTCCTAACGCGCACGCATCGCATTCGCAATATCACCGGCTGGACCAACAACTACTACGACGACATGGCTTGGCTCGCCATAGCTTTGGAACGAGCGGAGCGAACCCAGAGTGTGGCGGCGGGCGGTGGACTCGTCGCGTTGGAGAAGGAACTCTACGAGGCGCGGGATCCCGATCACGGCGGCGCGATTCCGTGGCGTAAGGGCTCGGACTATTTCAACGCGCCCGCCAACGGTCCGGCCGCGATCGCGTTGGCTCGGCTCGGACGGCACGCACGTGCTCAGGAGATGGCCGACTGGCTCGACGAGACGCTACGCGATACGGAGACCGGGCTGATCCTCGACGGCATCCACCTGCCGTCCGGGGAGATCGAGCGCCCGGTGTTCAGCTACTGCCAGGGCGTTGTGCTCGGTCTAGAGGCGGAACTCGCCGTGCACACCGGCGAGGCCAGGCATTTCGAGCGCGTGCACCGGTTGCTCGAAGCGGTGCAGGAGCACTTGAGCACCCATGGCGTGATCAACGGCGGCGGCGGAGGTGACGGTGGCCTGTTCAATGGGATCCTGGCCCGATATCTCGCGGTCGTCGCGGTCATGCTGCCGGGCGAGGATCGAGCGCAGGTGGCGGATCGGCGTTTGGCGGCGGGGCTCGTCCAGGCCTCCGCCACCGCCGCCTGGTCGAATCGACTCGAGGTCGAGGGCGAGCCACTGTTCGGCCATGACTGGAGTTCCCCGGCCCAGCTGCCCGGCGGCCGTTCGGGTGCCGGGCAGTTCACGGCCGGTGGTTCAGTGACCTCGTCACGGGTGCCTGAGCGCGATATGTCGGTGCAGTTGTCGGGCTGGATGCTGATGGAGGCCGCCTACCAGGTCGCGGCCGCCGGGTTCTGACGGGGCCCGGCGCTGGCTACGGATTCCGCCGGGCTGTGCCGATCAGCACTTGGAGCCGATCAGCACTCGGGTTCGAGCGCGCCGGCCGGCGCGATCTCGAGATCGAAATCCTCGGCGGGCTTGCGCATCTCCTGCCGGTAGTGCCGGATCCCGAGCCCGGTGCCGATGATCAGCCCGACCACCAGCGTGCCGACCACCATGGGCATCAGCCACGGCACCCGATCCAGGAAGCTGCCCGCGTAGTAGCCGATCAGCAGCAGTACCGGCGCCCAGATAATCGCGCCGATCGTGCTGGCCAACGTGTACTTGCGGTGATCCATCTTGGCCGCGCCCGCGACCATCGGGCACAGGGTGCGCACCCACGGAATCCAGCGGGCGATGAGTACCGCGACGAACCCGTGTTTCTGCAACAGCTCGGTAACCCGTTGCAGGTTGCGGGTATTGATGTAGCGGCCATTCTTCCTGGCCACTAAATGGTGGCCAGTGCGGTGACCGATGACGTAACCCACCTGATTACCGGCGACGGCGGCGATCATGGTGCCCACCGACAGCGCCCACACCTGGGCCTCGCCGGAGGCATGCCCGGCCATCATGATGCCCGCGGTGATCAGCATGGAGTCGCCGGGCAGGAACAGCCCGATGATCAGGGCGCATTCGATGAGGACGAAGACGAGCACCACCGTCCAGACGAGCGCTGGGCCCGCGGAGGTCAGTGGATCGAAATTGCCCACTGCTAGGTGAAACGGCGCTACGGACACTGGCTCAGTGGGTCGGCTCGTTCGCTGAGGCGGCCAGCTCGGTCTCCGGCGCGGCCTGCGCGCTGGAGCCACGGTTGAGCAGCCGCTTCGCCACGGTCACGATGCCGGGCAGGATCGACACGAAGACGATCAGCAGGAAGATCGCCTCGACGTGGTTCTTGATGAATTCCACTCCGCCGAGGAAGTAGCCGAGGACCGTGATGCCGCCGCCCCACAGGATCGCGCCGACGATGTCGAAAATGACGAACTTGCGGTAGTCCATCTTGGACACGCCCGCGAGCACCGGCATGAATGTGCGCACGATCGGCACGAAACGGGCCAGGATGATGGTCTTCGGCCCGTGTTTCTCGAAGAACGCGTGTGTCTCGGTGACGTAATGCTTCTTGAAGAAGCGGGTGTCTTCCTTGTGGAACAGCGCGGGCCCGATCGCCCGGCCGATCCAATACGCGCATTGATCTCCCGCGAAGGCCGTGATCATCACGGCGGGCAACAGCACCCAGATCGAGACGGGCGCATTGTCACCGGCCGACAGCAGACCGCCGGTGAACAACAGGGAATCACCCGGCAGGATCGGGAACAGCAGCCCGGTCTCGATGAAGACGATGACCAGGATTGCTGGAAGCACCGCGTTCTTCAGCCACGTGTCGGTGAGCAGGTACATCGGATCCATCAGCTGGGTCAGCGCAACGTTGCTTACCGATTCTGTCGCTGCGAGCAGAATCACGCGGCCTCCTGTCAGGGGGTATGGCTGGCCCACTACTTGTCGAGTCGAGGGTTTCTGGTCACCGCGTCGGGAGCTGCCAGCGCAATTACGCGGCCTACAGTACCGGGTTCAGCTGAGAAAGCTGTGACGAATCTGCCCCGATCGCCGCCCCGGAGGGCATGCGGCCCCTGTGGCCTCGCACGATTCGCTAATAGTTGTCTTGGGGCGGGAACCAACTCCTACCGCGATTGTGTTGCCCATGAACGTGACGAAAGGGCGCTGGCCTACGCTGAGGCCTGACAGGATTGTCTTTTGCCGCACAACACGGAGGTCCTCACAGTGCCCATCGCGACTCCGGAGGTCTACGCCGAGATGCTCGGTCGGGCCAAAGCGAACTCGTTCGCCTTCCCGGCCATCAACTGCACATCCTCGGAGACAGTCAACGCGGCCATCAAGGGTTTCGCCGACGCCGGCAGCGACGGCATCATCCAGTTCTCCACCGGCGGTGCGGAATTCGGCTCCGGTCAGGGTGTCAAGGACATGGTCGTCGGCGCGGTCGCGCTGGCCGAGTTCGCGCATGTGGTCGCCGCGCGCTACGACGTGACGATCGCGCTGCACACCGACCACTGCCCCAAGGACAAGCTGGACACCTTCGTGCGCCCGCTGATCGCCATTTCTCAGGAGCGGGTGAACGCGGGGCGCGCTCCGCTGTTCCAGTCACACATGTGGGACGGTTCGGCCATACCGATCAATGAGAACCTCGAGATCGCCAAGGAGCTGCTGAAGGCGACCAATGCGGCGAACATCATCCTCGAGGTGGAGATCGGCGTTGTCGGCGGCGAAGAAGATGGCGTCGAGGCCGAGATCAACGACAAGCTCTACACCTCGACCGAGGACTTCCGTAAGACCATCGACGCGCTCGGCGCCGGTGAGAACGGCAAGTACCTGCTCGCCGCCACCTTCGGCAATGTGCACGGCGTCTACAAGCCCGGCAACGTGGTGCTGCGGCCGGACGTGCTGGCCGAGGGGCAGCGGGTCGCCGCCGCCAAGCTCGGCCTTGCCGCCGACGCGCAGCCGTTCGATTTCGTCTTCCACGGCGGATCGGGCTCGCTGAAGTCGGAGATCGATGACTCGCTGCGGTTCGGCGTGGTCAAGATGAACGTCGACACCGACACCCAGTACGCCTTCACCCGCCCGGTCGCCGGTCACATGTTCGGTAACTACGACGGCGTGCTGAAGATCGACGGCGAGGTCGGCAACAAGAAGGTCTACGACCCGCGCAGCTACCTGAAGAAGGCCGAGTCGGCCATGGCGGCGCGTGTCGTTGAGGCGTGCAATGATCTGAGGTCCGCGGGACGGTCGATCAGCGTCTGACCCTTTCAACCCCTCGGGGGAGCTCGAGCTCATGAGTCTTGATGTGCGCGTGCTGGGGCCTGTCCAGCTGCTCGTCGGCGGTGAGCCGGTGGCGGTCGGCGGGCCCAAGCCGCGGGCCCTACTTGCCGCGTTGGCGGTGAATCGGCGACGCGCGGTGGCATCGGCCGCGCTGGGCGACATGGTGTGGAACGAGGATCCACCTGATTCCTACGCCGCGAGCCTCCAGGTATTCGTCTCGAATATCCGTAAGGCACTGCGTAATTCGGGTGTGGATCCGGCGACTGTGCTGCGCACCGAATCGTCGGGCTATCGGCTCGAAATCGCCGACGACGCTTGCGATCTCGGACGGTTCGAGGCGGCCCGCGCGGCGGGGGTGCGTTGCGCCGAGGTCGGCGATCATGCTGGCGCGTCGCAGTTGTTCGGAAACGCGTTGCGCGAGTGGAGCGGTCGCGCACTGGCCGATCTGGCCGGATTGCAGTTCGCCGACGGTTTCGCCACCGCGATGGACGAGGAACGGCTGCTGGCCGCATCGGCCCGCATCGACGCCGAAATCGCTTGCGGGCGAGCGTCGTCGGTGATCGGCGAGCTGGTCTCCATCACCAATGAGCATCCGCTGCGGGAGCCGCTGTGGGCGCAGTTGATCACCGCGCTGTATTTGTCGGGCCGGCAGGCGGACGCGCTCGACGCCTGTCGGCGGGTGCGCACGGTGCTCGCCGATGAACTCGGCATCGATCCGAGTCCGCCGCTCGTCGAGCTCGAGCAGCGGGTGTTGCGCCAGGAACCGTTGAACACCGTCGAATTCAAGCGCAGCGAGCGGTTGGCGGCGTCGATGACCGAAACTGTCACCGAGATGCCGCGTGCGGTGCGTTCCGGACAGCTGCGGATGTCGGACGGCCGAGTGCTGGTTATCGGCCAGGGTGGTCTGCGTATCGGCCGAATGACCGATAACGACCTCGTCCTCGACGATCCCAAGGCCAGTCGCTACCACTCGCACATCATGCCGAGCCGGGCCGGTCTGCTCATCAAGGACCTGCATTCGGCCAACGGGGTCTACGTCAACGAGGAGCCGATCGAGAGCGGTGCGCTGCTCGCCGACGGTGATGTCATCCGGATCGGCGTAACCGTGCTGAGCTTCCAGGCGCTTCAGTAGTCGCAGGCGACCCCGTCGCCGTCTGGGTCGAGGTAGGGCGCGTAGCCGGGTTGGCCTAGGTACAGCGGCAGCTTGCCCTCGGCGCGCACCTGGTCGCAGTTGGTGTAGTAGGCCGGTTCCTGTTCGGTTGTCTCCGGGGGTGGCACGTTATCGCCCTTGGGGCCCGGACGGTAGCTCGGTATCGGGAGCGAATCGTCCGGACCGGAGCGGGTTGCCGAGGGGGAATCGGCACTGGCGGTCGGCGCCGACGCCATTGCGCCCGCCATGAGACAGGCGGCGCTCAGCGCCGCGAGCCCGTGGCGGTGGATCACTGAAATGTTCACGCTTCTATCGTGCGCCGACACCGGTGGTCCGGGCCAGGGCGTTTCGACCCCGGCGAATCGGAAATTTCGCAGGCTGTAGGCGGTAGGGTCGTTCGCTGGTGCGGGTACCTGGGATATCGAGGGGATTTCGGATGGCCATGCGGTTGACGATCGTGCTCGGTGTTGTCGGATTCGGTGCCGCGGCGATGGTTTGCGGCGCGCGGCCCGCGGGCGCGACGCCCGAGACGAGCGGATCCGGCGGTGTGGCGGTGGCGCCCGGCGCCGGGCCCTGCGTGAGTGATCCGCCGGCGACGCACGAACCGCTGGTGCCGAAGACCATGGACGTGCCTATTCCGTACCCGGTGGTCACCGTTTTGCCGCCGCGGCCACCCGAGCCCGCGCCGACCCGTACCGCGATGGAGTTGCCGCCGAATCCGTGTACCAATCCGTGCCCGGATCTCACCGACGGACCGGTGCCGCCACCGAGCCTCGCCAGTCAGCTCGGGATTCCCGAAATCCTGTTGAACCCCAAGCCTTTCTACTTCGGGCTTCCCGGCCCCGGCCCGGATCCGGGGCAGCTCGCGCCGCCGCCGGAGCCGGTCGAGCCGCCTACCGAGGTGGCCGCGCAATCGGCTGCACGACCCGCGCCGCAGATCGGCGAGGTACGTGAGGTGGCCAAGGAGACCGGCGCGAATTCGATCAACCGCACCGATAAGCGGTGGCAGGTCGACGGGACCGATCTCGGCATCATGTGGGAAAGCGCGCCGGGGGAGATCGCGACCGTGTTCGGTGACACCGTCGGACGCGGCTTCCACCCGCCCGGCGGTATGGGCGGCGATTGGCGCAGCAACGTACTTGCCTTCAGTACCGATCGGGAGCTCTCCGACGGCATGACCATCGACCGGATGGTGACCGATGACCGTTGTCACGCGGCGGAACTGTTGTCGAGCCGCAAGCTCGACAACATCGAGGTGACCACGATTCCGACCTCCGGATTCGCGATCGGGGAACGGCAATACCTGAGCTACATGGCAATTCGCACCTGGAACAGCATTCCGGGGACCTTCTACACCAACTACGGCGGCATCGCCTACTCCGACGACCACGGCCAGACCTGGACCAAAGACCCCTACGCCCGCTGGGACAACATCTTCGGCCTGGCGAATTTCCAAGTGGCCGCGATGGTTCCGCACGGCGAGTACGTGTACATGTTCGGCACGCCCAATACCCGCCTCGGCGCCGTCGGCCTCGCCAGGGTGCCGAAGGATCAAATTCTCAACACCACCGCGTATCAGTATTGGCGCGAAGGGAACTGGACACCGGTCGGTGGATCCAGTTCCGCCACACCGATTGTCGACGCGCCCGCCGGTGAGCTATCGGTGCGCTTCGACGCCGCCCGCAATGTCTGGCAGATGAGCTATCTGGACACCGCGAAGGGGGCAATCGTCGTCCGCGAATCGGACACACCGCAGGGCGTGTGGTCGGAAAGTAGTTCTACCGTGACGGTGCTCGACTATCCGGAGCTGTACGGGGGATTCATACACCCGTGGTCCTCTGGTTCGGACCTATACTTGAATGTCTCGACGTGGAGTGACTACAACGTCTACCTGACGCACGTGAGGCTGGAGTGATCGAGAACTAGGTGAATCGAATCTCGGCGATGGCCCGGCCGAAGAGTTTGCGGCCCTGTGAAGTGCCCGTCATCATCACCGTCGCGGTACGTCGCCGTGGGTCGAGCGACTTGATCTTGCCGGTGAATTCGATCGTGCTCGGCGCATCGGGCGCCACCGGAACGAACCCGGAGAACCGGACGCTGAACTTCTCGATCGCGGTCGGATCGCCGACCCATGAGGTGAGATAGCCCGAGGCCAGGCCCATGGTCAACATTCCGTGCGCCACCACGGTGGGCAGCCCGGCCATGGTCGCGGCCTGATCACTGAAGTGAATCGGATTGGGGTCGCCCGAAACGCCCGCATAGTTGGCCAGATCGCCGCGCGTCACCTCCGCGCTACCGGCGGGCAGCCGATCGCCGACCGATAGTCGATCGAAGCCGGGGAGGCTGTGCACCAGCGCGCTCGGCTGTGGCACTTCACCGGGGTCGGTGCCCTCGGCATCGACGGGGACGAGCGCGCTGGTGTTGACCACCACATCGGCGGGCGGCTGCGGCTGCATCATGATTTTTTCCACCGCGTCGGCGATATTCACGTCGACCTCGGCGCCGCGGCGAGCCACGATCGTCGTCGACCCGGTCTGCACGACCTCGCCGTGCTGGTCGATCATGGTGAATTTGACCAGGATGAAATCGTTGTCGCCGAACTGCCGGATCGATTCGATAACCACCTCGGTGGTCAGCTGATCACCGGCGAGGATGGGGCGGCCGATCTCGAAGATTTGATCGGTCTGCAAAATCTGGGACAGGTCGTAGTCGGTGAGCACCGAATCCAGCAGTGCCCGGGTCGCGGTGACACCGATGACCGACGAGAATGTCGGCGGCGCGATGATGCCCTCGTAGCCGAGTTGGCGCGCATCGGGTTCGAACTGGTGTGCCCCGTGCTGGTTCTGCACCGCGCGCGCGAACTCGCGGACTTTCTCGCGGCCGACGTCGTAGTGGTCGAGCATCCGGAACCGTCGTCCCACCGGGGTTGCTGTCTGTACCACAGCATCCGATTCCGGCTGCGCGATTGTCTGTTCCGTGCCCATGATCCAGAAAATGCTACCGCCGAATCGGACACCGGACCATACATGTGTGACGTTCGTGACCCATTCGAATGGGTTGGCTACGGGTGAGTAGCGGACGGATCACATACCTTCCAGCCGCCGTCGGCGCTCGACAAATCGAAGGTCCGTGCCGTGCGCTTCCCGGGGTCGGCGTCGGTATAAATGGAGGCCTGCGCGATGGCGGTCGTGTCGGTGATCTGGACCGTGTCGACACTGTCCACCACCGGGATGTTCTTGTGCTCCACCGACAATTGGTGGACGCTCGCGAACTGGTCGGCCGGGACATCCCGATAGAAGTCGTGCAGCGGGCCGCAGGTGGCGTTGCGTAGCGCGTTCAGATCACCGGTCTTCAAAGCCCGGGTGTAGTCGGTGATGGCGGAACGAACCTGTGCCTCCGGAGTGTCGTCGCCGGAACTGCTCAGCAGCACAACCGCCAACGTGACGAGGGCGATGACCACGACAACCGCGGCGGCGAGTACCGCGGCCAGCCAGCGCCGTGAGCGGCCGGGTCCCGTGGCCTCGGCGGGCCGCTGCGTCGGCGGGGTCTGCGCGGGCGGCGCGATGCGCTGCGGCTGCGCGATCTGGTACGGCTGCTGCGGCCGTGGGGGCGCGGGTTGGCCCGTCAATGACCGCGTCGCCTGCATATCCGCCGGTGACGGCGCCGGGGTGACCTGTCGCGGTTTGGCGGGCGGCTGCGACGGCTGGGGCGGCCCAACCGGTGCGCCGGGGGCGTTCTGCTGCGGGCCCGAAGGGCCCCGCGGCGCAGTCTGTTTCGGACCGGGCGCGGGTCGCGGTGTGCTCGGCGGCCGGGAGAGCGGTGCCGGACGCGATTTCGCTCCCGTCTGATCTGCCGGTTTCTGGATCGGCAGCACGGTGGTCTTGGCGTCGTCGGGGTTGTCAACCACCCGCATCGCCACGGTTTCCGCGTCGGCGGCGGCGTTCTGCTCGTTCGGGTTCGGTGACGTCTCGCCTGCCGGTCCCGACTTGCTCGGTTCGTCCGTCCCGGCCCCGGGTTTCTTCGGGGTGGCGGGCACCGCGCGCATCGCGACGGTCTTCGCGTCGGCGTTCGCGATGTCGGATTCGGCGTCCGGTGTTGTCTCGGGTGCGGTGTCGCCGGGCGAACCTGTGCTGGTGTCGGATTCGTTCGGGGGTTGCGGTGACTCGGTGGTCGAATCCGCGTCGGCCTTCTTCGGGTTCGCTGTCGTCGCCTCGGGTGCCTTCGCCACGGCGGGCACGGTGCCCATCGCGACCGTCTTCGCGTCGGCGGCCGGCGATTTGTCGGTGGCTTGCGACGGGGCGGGTGTGGGCTCGGCGGTCGAATCCGCACCGGTCTTCGTGTCGGCGGCCGCGGTTCCGGATTGATCCTTGGCTTGCGGATCCTTGGTGGCGGGTTCGGTGGTCGGCTTCGAGACCGGCTCGGTTGCGGATCCGGCCTTGTTCGGTTTGTCCACCTTCGGTGGCGTTGGCTTCGCGTTGGCTTCGGCGTTCTTGTCCGCCTGCGCGGGGGTGTCCGGCGTGGGTTTCGCGGTGTCAGCATCGGCGGCTGCGCCGGAGGTGGCCGACTTGTTCGGCGCGGCGTCTCGATTCGACGCGGCGGTTGCCGCGCTACCGGAGGCGGCGGTGGAACTCGGCGCGGTTCGATCTGCCGGATTGTCGCGTCGTATGACGGCGGTCTGGGCGTCGGATTCCGCGACTTTGCCGGAAACCGTACCGGCGGAAGGGGTTCCGCCCTCGCGCGCCGATTGCTCTTCGGAGCCCTGCCGCGGGTTTGCGCCGGATTCAGCGGGATCGCCCGAACCGGGAGCGGCCTGGCCGTTTGACGTGCCGGACTCGATCGGCGCGGGTTTCGCGGCGGGTGCCCCGGCCGATCCGGTGGAGGCGGCGCGGTCTGCGATATCGCCGGCTTTGATCGGCGTCGTTTCCGGGGTGTCAGCGGGCTTGCCGGGCGACGTGCGCGTTTCGGCACCGGTGGGCGCCTTTTCGGCAGGGGTCTTTTTGTTCGGGGCCGACCGCTTATCGGCGGGCGAGGCGGGCATGGGTTCGGTGGGCGCGGCGTCGGTCCGCGCACTCTCGTTCGCCGCAGGTGTCCGTTCCACGGGTGCGGCCGCCGTGTCGGCGGTGGCGCGCTCGCGCGCCGGGTTCTTCTCGTCGTTTGGGTCGGACACCTAATACCCTTCGGTCAGGCGGAACAGTTGAACTAGACGGTCAGCCTAATGGGCGCGGCCGCAACGAGCCCGTTCATCAGCTCGCGCCGGGCGCACCGACGCCGTGGCGAATGCTGTGGGCGCGCTCGTGGCGCCGGTGGTGATTCCCGTGTCGCCGTGTGGATGGCCGCGGTGCACAATGAACGTCATGACCTCGTTCGGTGACCTGCTCGGACCGCAACCGGTATTGCTGCCAGAAAACTCCGATGCGGAGGAGGCTCTGCTCGACAAGGCCGACCCCGTACAGGTCGTGGCCGCCCATCCGGCGGCCTCGATCGCCTGGGCCTACCTCGCGGAGGCGTCGCTGGCTCGGGGCGATAGTGATGGTGCGGAGGGGACTGTGAATCACGACACCATCGCCGCGTACGCCTTCGCTCGCACCGGATACCACCGTGGCCTGGATCTATTGCGCCGCAATGGTTGGAAGGGCTTCGGTCCGGTGCCGTGGAGCCATGAGCCCAATCAGGGTTTCCTGCGTTGCGTCGGCGCGCTCGCCAAGGCCGCCAGGGCGATCGGCGAAACCGAGGAGTATGCCCGCTGCCTGGACCTGCTCGAAGACTGCGATCCGCGCGCCGCTACCGAACTCGGTCTCGACTGAGCCAGAGTGTTCGGAGTATCACGTAGCGATTCCGCGTGGGGTAATAGGCGGGGTAGTAGCTGGTGACGGGTGGGCTTGATCTGAACGCACGGGTCGACGTCGCCCGGGCGAGCAGCATGGACCGGCTGCGCACCTCGTGGGCGCGGTTGCGCCGGTCCGCGCTGCCGATCATCCAGTGCGCGGTCGGCGCGGCGCTGGCCTGGTTCTTCGCCCACCACGTCGTCGGTCACCCGCAGCCGTTCTTCGCGCCCACCGCCGCGGTGGTGTCGATCGGCATCTCTTTCGGCGCCCGGCTGCGCCGGTCGGTGGAGTTGGTGGTCGGTGTCGCGGTCGGCATCGGTATCGGTGACCTGTTCATCACCCACGCGGGTACCGGCGTCTGGCAGATCGCCCTGGTGGTGGCGGTCGCCATGGCGGGCGCCGTATTCCTCGACGGCGGCTCGATCATCTCCATGCAGGCCGCCAGCTCGTCGGTGCTTGTCGCCACGCTCATGCCACCGTCGGCGGGCGGTGGCTTCTCTCGCATGATCGACGCGCTGATCGGCGGTTTGGTCGGCGTGGTCGTGGTGGCCGCGATCCCATTGCATCCGGTGCGTCGTGCGCGTGAACAGGCCGCGGGAGTCCTCGAGGTGATGGGTAAATCACTCAATGACTGCGCGGACGGTCTGATCGAACAGAACTCCGACAAGATTCGCACTGCCCTCGCCGCCGCCCGCGCGACGCAACCACAGATCGATCAACTGCGTTCGACACTGGAGGGCGGTAGGGAGATCAGCCGAATCTCCCCGCTGTACTGGAATTCCCGCGACCGCCTCGAACGGATTCGCGCCACCGCCGACCCGCTCGACAACGCCGTCCGCAATACCCGTGTGCTGTTTCGCCGTTCGCTCACCCTGGTGCAGGACGACGAGATCCTCGACCCCAGGTTGATTGATGTGGTCGAGCAACTCGCGAAGGCAGTCGATGTGGTGCGCCGGATGATGCTCGCCGACCCGGGGGAGCAACCCGACCAGGCGGAGGCGGCCCGGGTGTTGCGGTCGGTCGCCAAGAATACGCGGCCGGAACTCGTTGATGGCGCGGGGCTTTCGGCCCATGTGGTATTCGCGCAGGTCCGCTCGATGGTGGTGGACCTGATGCAGGTGTGCGGCATGCGACGCATCTCGGCCATGGCACTGCTGCCGCCGACTGTTGCGCGCCCGCATGTGAAACCCGAAGAAGAATGAGGCGTAGTTCACCGCGGATCGGCCCGCTACTCAGCGGATTTCGGACACTCCAATGATCTGCGAGTGTGGCTGTGGCGCAGCGATTGTGCGAATGATGATATTCGCGTAGTGCGCTACTCGTGTCCCGCGCTCACCCTGGCCATAGCTTTGGGCAGTGACCGCGGTACGAGGGGTGTCGCGGTCCAACACTTCGCACGATGGGCGTGGCACCGTTCAGCGCGCGAAGGGTCGCCCGGTCGCGCGGAGGCCGGGCGACCACCATGTTCGCGATCAGTCGCCGCCCACCGGTGAAAGACGCGCCGGACTGCCGCGCAAGGTGAACCGCCTGCGATCGAAATCCCACACCCGATAGATCGGCCATTGGACGGTGTGGCCGATCCAGGCGGCGCTGACAACCACCCGATGTTCGCGCCGGACCGGATAACCGCGATGGGCGATGGTCCGCAGGCCGCAGAGCTGGTAATGCCAGAAGGCGCGCGGATTGCTGCGCCGACGGCGGGCGGAGATGCGGACCCGCTGATCGATCAACTGTTGCATGGGCAGTCGGTTCTCGGCCAGGCAGATCGCCAGGTCGAGATCCTCGTGCAGATCTGCCCGATCGGTGGTGGCGTCCTTGACGCTGTCCCACGCCGTGCGGCGTACCGCCATATTCGCGCCATGGATATTGCCGACCCGTCCGCCGCGCTTGCCGAGTCGGCACATCAGCCAGACGCCGAACTCCAGGAAGAAGCTGACCGGCGAATCATGGTAGGTGAATATGCCGGTTGTCGCGGCGGTGTCGGGATTGGCGATCATATGGTCGCGAATCGCTGCGCCCCAATAGGATTCGACCTGAGTGTCCGCATCGATCCGGGCGATGAAATCGCCGCGTGCCTTATCTATTCCGGTATTGCGCGCTGGAATGAGACCGCGTTGCGGTTCGTGGATGAGTTCGATCTTCGGATGACTTTGCGCGTATTCCCGCACCACTGCTTCGGTGCCGTCCGTGCTCCCATTGTCGACGACAATTATTTCGTCGATGGCGTCCTGATCGACCAGGCGTTCCAGGCACGGCACGATCGCGGTGGCCTCGTTCAAAACGGGGATTACGACCGACAGTGTCGATGGTGAATGTGGGTTGCTCATTGATGCCTTCGGCCGTGTGCGAGAGGAGGCTGGTCCTCGTTGGTGCTGAGGTGGACTGATGGCTGGGCGCGGGTCGCCTCAGTCTGAAATGCGTTGCGCACCTGGTCTTTTGTGCGGCAACGTTGCGTGTTTGGGTGCTGTGATTCGAAGAGCCTATGGAAACTCGATTAGTTAATCAACCATGTTTCATACCCCGGTTTTGGGGGCATCGGCAATCATCGACATCGTGTTGGATCAGTGCAACCGTGGCTGACCAATGGTGGGAATGATGCGGGCGGATCAGATCCAGAAACGGGTCAGATAACTGCCGAATCGCGACCAATCGGACGGTACGCCCGACAGCTCGTATAGCGAGTACACCGCGTCGAAGAACACGCTGTTGATGCTCGGTGTGAACAGCAGCGCGAACAGGATCAACATGCCGAACGGCTTGAACTGATCGAGCGCGCGCCGAGTCTGATAACTCAGCGACGGCTCGACAATTCCATAACCATCCAGTCCCGGGATCGGCAGAATATTCAACAACGCTGCCGTAACCTGTAGGAACGCAAGGAAACTCAAGCCGAACCAGAACGCCGGATGCGCCTGCGCGCTGCCGAGGAACCGCACGATCATCAGCAATATCACCGCGCAGAGCGCGTTTACCGCGGGCCCGGCGCCACTGATGACGCGCTGCATGCGCGCGCTGACGCTATGGGTATGCACGTAGACCGCGCCACCGGGCAGGCCGATGCCGCCGAGCGCGATGAACACCATCGGCAACACGATCGACAGCAGCGGGTGGCTGTATTTCAGCGGATTCAACGTGAGATAGCCGCGCAGTTCGACCTCGCGGTCACCGGCCCGCCACGCGGTGAAGGCATGCGCGAACTCGTGCAGGCACAGCGTGATGATCCAGCCGAACACCACGAGCACGAAAACGCCGACCTTGGCCAGGGTCGAATTGAGATCGGCATTCCAGGCCAGCACCCCGCCGACCGCGGTGATGGCGATGACGAGCAGAAACACCGGGCTCGGCCGGACAGCCCCGCGGCCCGAGCGCCGATTCTGGGGGAACTGCACGCTCATAGGACCAGGAACCAGGGTTCGTGATGCCGGTAGAACGTCGAACGCGGTACCACCCGATCGCTCGCGACACCGTCACGCGTCACCACCGCGCCTGGTGTGCCGAGTTGCGCCGCACGGCCCTCGAGCCAGCGCCGCTTGCGCATGCCTTTTTGCACGGTGGCGCGTACGCCTGGCATGGCCGCGGTGGGCGAGATGCGCATCTCGGTGACCCTGCCGGTGAACAGCATGGTGTCATCGACATACGCCTCACCCTCGAGCTTGTCCCCGCCCGGGCCGGTGATCACCGCGTGCCCGACCAGTACGGTGCCGGTGTCGTCGCGAATCAGCGGCGTCTCGGTGGCACGGCCCTCCAGCGCCCGTTTGGCCGCCGCATTGCCGGTACCGGTCTGGTAGGCGCGGGAGCCGTAGGTCTTTTCGGTCGGCACGTAGCCGATCTCCACATGCAGTCGTTCGGTGCGCATCAGGTGGGTGAGTACCGCCGCGAGGCCGGCGTCCTCGCCGAGCACGATCAACCGGGGCAGGCTGTCGGCGGCGAGCACCGGAAGCAGTTCATCGATCTGATCGGTGTCCGGAATGGCGCTTGTCGGCGAGTTCGGCAACGACGCGAGGGCAATGGGTACGGGTGTGCCGCCGCATCGAAGAACATGGGTACTCAAACTGCCGTACACCTTCCTCGGTCCGGCTGACGCGGACGGTTGCGCGAACCCTCTGCTGGTCCGTTCGTAGGTCACCATAGCCGCGCACGGTTCCGGTCACGCGGTTGCCAAGCCTACGGCTTGATCCGGATCGATGCCGCCGTGGACGCGTCCACTAGACTGTGCTTCCGGCCACCGCCTCAATACGGCAGGTAGCTGCAACACTGGTGTTTACCCGCCCCGCCGGCTTCGCCGGCTGCCATCCCCCTGGGTGTTGCACGTCGAACCGTAGGAGACACGACAATGCCGGCAATCGTCCTGATCGGCGCCCAATGGGGCGACGAGGGTAAGGGCAAAGCAACCGATCTGCTCGGTGGCAGGTTGCAATGGGTAGTTCGGTACCAGGGCGGCAATAACGCCGGTCATACCGTGGTGCTCCCCAACGGTGACCGGTTCGCGCTGCACCTGATCCCATCGGGCATCCTCACCCCCAGGGTGACCAACGTCATCGGCAACGGTGTGGTGGTCGATCCCGGTGTGCTGCTGGAGGAACTGGCCGGATTGGAAGAGCGCGGTGTCGATACCTCGGGCCTGCTGATCTCGGCCGACGCCCATCTGATCATGCCGTATCACGTGGCGATCGATAAGGTCACCGAACGCTTCCTCGGCAATAGGAAGATCGGCACCACCGGTCGTGGCATCGGCCCGTGCTACCAGGACAAGGTGGCCCGCGTCGGTGTCCGCGTCGCCGACGTGCTCGACGAGAAGATCCTCACCCAGAAGGTCGAGGCGGCCCTGGAGTTCAAAAACCAGGTCCTTGTGAAAATCTACAATCGTCGTGCACTCGAGCCACAGCAAGTGGTGGACGAGATACTGGCGCAGGCGGAGACCTTCAAACACCGCATCGCCGACACTCGGCTGCAACTGAACCTGGCCCTCGAACGCGGTGAGATCGTGTTGTTGGAAGGCTCGCAGGGCACCCTGCTCGATGTCGACCACGGCACCTACCCGTTCGTCACCTCGTCCAACCCGACCTCGGGTGGCGCGGCCGTCGGAGCGGGCGTCGGGCCGAACAAGATCGACACGGTGCTCGGCATCCTCAAGTGCTACACCACCCGCGTCGGGTCGGGTCCGTTCCCGACCGAGCTGTTCGACGAGCACGGCGAGTTCCTGGCCAAGCAGGGCGGCGAGGTCGGTGTGACCACCGGCCGGGCCCGGCGTTGCGGCTGGTTCGACGCGGTGATTTCCCGTTACGCGACCCGCGTCAACGGCGTCACCGACTACTTCCTCACCAAGCTCGACGTGCTGTCGGGCCTGGACCGCGTGCCGATCTGCGTGGCCTATGAAATCGACGGCGAGCGGGTCGATCAGATGCCGACCACCCAGACCGAATTCCACCATGCCAAGCCGATTTTCGAAGAAATGCCGGGCTGGTGGGAAGACATCTCGCACGCCCGCACCTTCGAGGAACTGCCCGCGAACGCGCAGGCCTACGTACTGCGGCTGGAAGAACTCTCCGGTGCCAGGATCTCCTGCATCGGCGTCGGTCCCGGCCGCGACCAAACCATCGTCCGCCACGATGTGTTGGGTTGAGAACCGGCTGAACCGCTAATGCCGTTCATTGTTCATCTTTCGATCATGATCGGTGAAGAACTACAGTTGGCGCATGGCTCGGAACTGGCCGATGATCGAGCGCGAGACCGAGTTCGAGGCGATTCGCGCAGCGCTCAACGGCACTGAATATGTCGGGACGGTGCTCACCGGTGACGCCGGAGTTGGCAAGACAACGCTGGCGAGGCAGGCGACAGCTGCCGTCGGCGGGAATATCAGGTGGGTGGCGGGTACCGAATCGGCCCGCACCATTCCGCTCGGCGTATTCGCGCACATGGTCGGGGTGTATACCGCCCATGATCCGGTGACGTTCATGTCCGCGGCGCGTGAGGCGCTGCTCGCGGACGGGCACACCATCATCGGCGTCGATGACGCGCACCTGCTCGACCAGCTGTCGGCAACGTTGCTGCTGCAACTGGCCATCGACAAAGCCGCGACCATAGTGGCGACCGTCCGCAGCAGGGTACAGGTGCCCGACGCGGTCACCTCGCTGTGGAAGGACGGCCATCTACTGCGGGTCGACCTGAATCCCTTTACCCAGCAACAAAGCGTCGATTTGGTCGAGTCGATGCTCGGCGGCCAGCTGGAGGGATTCACCGCCAATCTCATGTGGGAGTCCTCCGCCGGAAATGCCCTGTTCCTGCGGCATTTGGTGGAGGGTGCGCTGGAGGCGGGCACGCTGCGCCAGGTGAACGGCGTCTGGCAGCTTCGCGGTCGCGCCGCGGTCACCTCGGAATTGGCCGCGCTACTGGAGGATCGGGTCGAACAACTGCCCGAGCCGGTGCTGCGGGTGTTGGAACTGCTCACCTTCTGCGAGCCGATCGGCCTGGATGTGTTGGCCGAGCTGGCCGGTGACGAGGCGGTGGAGGCGGCCGAAAACCGTGGCGTCATCAGGGTTGTCGAGAATTCTCAGCAATTGACCGTGCGCTACAACCATCCACTGTTCGGTGAGGTGATCCGGCGCAGGCTCGGCATCGCCTCGGCACGTCGACTTCGTGGACGGCTGTTCTCCTCGCTCAAGGAGCGGCCGATCAATTCCGCGGCCGATCGGATCCGATTGGCCGAATTGGCTTTGGACAGCGACAAATCCGCTGATCTCGAGCTGTTCGAGGCCGCCGCCGCGGACGCTATCGGGTTGGCGAACCTGCCATTGGGTGAGCGGTTCGCCAGGGCGGCGGTGGAACGTCAGGGCGGTGTCGAGGCCGCGGATCTGCTCGCACGGGCGCTGCTGTGGCAGGGCCACCGCATCGAGGCCGAACGCACCCTCGCCAGCTTCGACCCCGACCAGCTGAACGAGGTGCAGCTGGCCCGCTGGGGTAGCACCCGGGTATCGAATCTGTTGTGGGCCATGGGGGATGCTGATCGCGCCGACGAGGTGCTGGCGCTGATCCGGGCGCGGGTGCGGCATCCGAAGATCGTGGCGACCATCGCCGGGCTGGCCTCCGCGTGCGCGGTCAACGAGAACCGGATCGACGACGCGTTCACCGACGCCGAGGCGGTGATGTCCGCCGAGGATTCACCGGCTTGGGCGGTGTGGTGGGCGTCCTTCGGTGGCGGGCTCGCGTTGGCGCTGATGGGCAAGGGTGCGGCGGCACGGCAATACGCCGCGCGCGGACATCAGGTGGAATCCCATATCGACGGGCTCAACCGATTCATGTCGACGCACGCCGAGGTGCTCGCGCTCACCCTCACCGGGGATCTGGCCGCCGCCCGGCGTTGCGCGGCAGCCTATTTCGGCTATTCCGCGCCCGGCCAGTATCTGGCGTGGGGTATGTCGAAGATTTTGCAGGGCACCGTCGATGTGGCCGAGGGCCGATTCCCGGACGGGATCGAGCATCTCGAACAGGCGCTGGCCGCGCTGGCCACCGAGGGCGCGGCGGCCTGGATGATTCCGGCGAGAATCCGTCTGGCGGAGGCATATTCGGCGCTCGGCCGTTCCGCCGAGGCCGCCGAGTCCATTGCGGAGGCCACCGCGAGGGGCGGCAGGCACAGTGCGGTGTACGACCCGCAACTGGAAATCGCCAAGGCAGGCGTCGCGGCGGCCGAAGGCACTGTTACCCCGGCCATCCGGTTGGCGATGGGCGCCGCCGATGCCGCCGCCCGCTCGAACCAGCACGCGATCGAGGCGATGGCGCTGCACACCGCCGCCCGTTTCGGCGGGCATTCGGCCGCCGGCCGGCTCGCCGATATCGCGGCCAAGATCGATGGACATCTGGTGCAGGTCCAGGCGCGGCACGCGGTTGCTCTCGCCGCCCATGACGGACCGGGACTCGACGCGGCCGCCGCCGAATTCGAGCAGATCGGCGCGTTGCTCTCGGCCGCCGATGCCGCCGCGCAGGCCGCATCCGCGCATGAGCGCGCGGGCGATCGCCGCCGCCTGCGCGAATCGGCCGCGGCCGCGAACCGCCTCGCCGCCGCCTGCGGTGGCGCGAGCACGCCCGCGTTACGCCAGGCCGCGCAGTCGCTGCCACTGACCGTGCGCGAACGCGAAATCGCGAATCTTGTCGCGGCCGGGCTGTCGAACCGTCAGATCGCCGATCGGCTCACCGTCTCGGTCCGCACGGTCGAAGGCCATCTCTATCGCGCCTGCATCAAAATGGATGTCACCGATCGCGAGACCCTCGGCGCGCTGATGCGAGGCGAGTCGTCGGCGCGGTGAGCCGCGATTATCGCCGCACCGCATCCGATTGCCGACCATCAAGCGGTGGTGCGGCTGCGGGTGAGGAATTCGCCCGCGGCCGGTGCGAGAATCGCGACGTTGGGGTTGTGGCTGAGCTTGGCGAGTTCGCGATGCTCGGCATGGGGGATAACGGTGGCGATTGCGTTGGCGCCCTTACGAAGTAGCGCTCCGCTCTTCGCGCCGGAGATCACCAGGACCGGGACGTCGATATTCGACCAGTCCTGCGCGCGAATGGCTTCGCCGCGCATGAATTCCGCCATGACCGCCCAGTCGTGCGGTGTCGAATTGGCGTTGGCCAGCGTGTCCTTCCAGAACGGTGTGAACCGCATGATCGACACGAAGAAGGCTGGTATCCCGATGGCCTTGGTCATGTAGAACCGCGCGGTCTCGGCGCGGCGGTCGGCGGCGACCAGTTCGTGCAGGCGGATATGCAAATCCGCGGGCGGGACATGGCCTTCGTGATCGACGATGAACGGCGGCTCGAACGCGACGATACGGGTGATGCCGCTGACCCGCCCGGATTCGCCCGCGCGCAGCGCCAGCGCCGCCCCCGAGGACCAGCCGAACAGGGCCGCCGAGCCACCCGCGGCCTGGATCAGTGCGGCAATGTCGTCGATCTCGTTGTCGGCGTTGTAGACGCCCGGCGTATCCGTGCTGTCACCGCGACCGCGGCGGTCATAGTTGATAACGGTGAGCCCGTACTTGTCGGCGAGGGTCTCGGCGAGCTCGACCATCTTGGAGAACTTACGGAAGCCGAACGCGCCTCCGATCAGGATCACGGTGCCCGCGTCGCCGCCCACCAGTCGATCGAATGCGATTACGGTGCCGTCGGCAGAGGTGACAGTCTCCATGGTCTCTTCTCCTGGTAGTGGTGCTTGTTGATCATGGGTAGAGACGGGACCGGTGCGGAGAATTCATCGGTGGCCGGGGACGAGGTCAAAACAGTGTCGGTTCGCCGAATCCCGGGGTGCGTTCGATCTCCAGCAACTGCTGCTTGGTGAAGACGCCGCCCGGGGCGGAGAAGCCGGTGAGCGCGTTGTCGGCGGCCAAGACGCGGTGGCAGGGGATGATCAGTGGAATCGGGTTACGGCCGAGGGCCTGTCCGACGGCCTGGGCCGCACCCGGCGCGTTGACGCGGTCGGCCACCTGGCCGTAGGTCAGGGTGTGCCCGGGGTCGATGGCCCTGGTCACCTCGTAGACGGCGCGGTGGAAATCGGGAATTGTGCTGGTCTCCAATGGGATCCAGCGCAGATCGTCGAGCTCGCCCGCGAGATGGGCGCGAATGCGGGCGATCGCTTCGGTGACCGGGCCACTCGGCGTCAGCTCCGGAATCGGCGCGCTGTCGGGAATGCCGTTGTGGCGGTGGGTGATTCGGGCGCGGGTCGCCGACTCGTCGGCCTCCGGTAGCTGGAACCGGATGACGGCGTCCTCGACCCAGGCGATTGCGCAGGTGCCGATCGCGGTCTCGAACAGCGCCGCCCCGGTGGTGGCGCGAGCCGATTCATTCATACCGCCAGTGTGCCCCCGGCGACCGACACGTTCGCACCAATGAGGCCAGTCTTCCGTAACTGGACTGTCTTGGCTTCCGGAACTCGATTCCCCGGTGAGCTGGTCGCCGCGCGCCGGGGTGCACCGGGGCCGGCGAAATCGGGATCGGGGAGATAATCGCGTCCGTAGATAGCGGCCAGATCCGAGTATCGCCGCTGTTCGTCGTAGTAAGTCGGCGACCGGTCGGTCAATGATCCCGAGGGGCGGAACCGGTGCGGGGCGAAGGTTCTTTCGGACCGCTTCGGCCCGAAATAGTGCATGAGGTAGCTAGCGAGTGCGATAACGAGGAGTGTCACCAATGCGGTCATAGTGGTGAGGGTGCGCGCAACTGGCCTTGCTAGAAATATCCACTTGGCTAATACTGGACTTCATGTCGACTAGAGTGATCGGTGCCGCCAGCTTGGCCAGGGACCTGGGCCAATGGCGCAGGATCGACGAAAACGGGGACGGTGAGCCGCGTCGATCAGCCCGCCCGGCGTATCTGGCCCTCGCGGAGGGAATCCGGTTGCTCATCCACGACGGCCGGGCGCCGCTCGGGGTCGCGCTGCCGAGTGAACGCGATCTCGCGACCACCATCGGCGTCAGCCGCACCACCATCACCTCCACCTACGCGCTGCTGCGCGAGCACGGCTACCTGATCAGCCGCCAGGGCTCGCGCAGTACGGTGGCGCTACCGCCCGCGGTGCCGCACGACGGCACCAAGCCGGCCAGGAGCATTCTCGCGATGATGTCGGCGCCCGAACTGCCGACCATCGATATGACCTATGCCGCGATGGCCGCGCCGCCGGAGATGCATGATGCGTATTCGGTTGCACTGCAAGGACTTCCGCCGTATCTGCGGACTCATGGTATGGATCCGGTCGGCGTGCTCGCGCTGCGCGAGGCGGTCGCGCGCCGCTACACCGAGCGCGGCCTGCCCACCGGACCGGACCAGATTCTGATCACCCTCGGCGCCCAACACGGTTTACGGCTGCTGCTCAACGTGCTCACCGCGCCGGCGGCGCGGGTACTGATCGACCATCCCACCTATCCGAATGCCATCGAGGCCATTCGCGACGTCGGTGCCCGCCCGGTACCGGTTCCGCTGCGCCCGGAGTCGCCGGAATCGAGCTGGGATCTCGACGGAATCCGCAGTGCCGCAAGGCAAACCGCGGCCACGCTGGCCTACCTGGTGCCCGATTTCAACAACCCGACCGGGCTGCTGCTCGATGCGGACGGACGCGCCGAACTGGCCGCCATCGCCCGCGACACCAGGATGACCGTGGTGATCGACGAGTCGATGATGGACCTGCACCTGACCGACGCCACCCAGCCTCCGCCGGTCGCCGCCTTCGCCAAGGGCGCCGAGATCGTCACCATCGGCTCCGCCTCGAAGTCCTTCTGGGGCGGCCTGCGTGTCGGCTGGATTCGCACCAACCAGACGCTGATCACCAAACTGCTCGGCATCCGTTCCACGGTCGACCTCGGCACCCCGGTCATGGACCAGCTGGCCACCACCTACCTGCTCGAACAGGCCGATGTCATCCTCGCCCGCCGTCGCGGCCAATTGCTCTCGCAGCGCGCCGCCCTGTTATCGGCGCTCGCCGAAGAACTGCCGGACTGGGGCGTCGCCACCAATGCCGGTGGCATGTCCGTGTGGGCTCAGCTTCCCGCCCCGGTCTCCACCGCACTCGCGGCTACCGCCCCCAACCACGGCGTATTACTGGCCGCCGGACCAAGATTCGGCGTGCAGGGCGCGTTCGAACGTTTCCTTCGCCTGCCCTTCACCCACCCGGAACCGGAACTGCGTATCGCCGTGAAATCGATCGCCGCCGCCTACCAGGCGCTGACCCCGAGCGCCACCGGCCCGCTACAACCCCTCACCTGCTACTGACGGCGCGCGTACAAACGATTCCGGCGTGCACATGTTCCTCACTCGAGCGTCGAATTCCGAGGTGTAGCCAGCTTTTTCGCTCGTGCGCGCAGCACATTCAGCCGATCCATCAGCCGGCCGTGCCTATTGCCGTTGCCCGATTCCGCGCAGGAGGGTGTCGATGAGGCGGCCGGCGAGGGTGTCCGGGTCGGTGGTGCCGTCCAAATCGGTGTTGCCGTGCACGGTTTCGGAGATCAGGGCCAGGTAGACCCGGCGTGCCCAGACCGGATCGGTATCGGTTCCGATAACCCCGTCGGCTTGGGCACGGGCGAAAACCACATCGCATTTCGCGTACACCGCTGCCATGATCTCGGCGACTTCCGGGTCGTCTTCGCCAACTCGATCGAGCGCGTATGAAGCGCCGTACTTGATTTCGATGACATTGGCGGTGGCCTGGTGTAGCGCGACCAGTGGCGGTGCGGTCTGCGGTCGGGCGGCGTCGACCGCCGTGTCGATGTGCCGCCACGCGGCGATTGCCATGGTGCGCACCAGATCCTCGCGGCTGGCGAAGCGCCGATGCACGGTGGTGCGCGCGACTCCGGCCGCCTCGGCGATCTGTTCCAGTGTGGCGCTGGGGTTTTCGCTCAATAGGCGCTCTGCCGCCTCGAGGATCGCGCGGACGGTGCGCTCGGCGTCGGCGCGCAGCGGTCGCGCGGATGGTGATGGCATGGGCGGCCCCTTGTCGCTGGGATTACCTGGAAATCATACAGGTAAGGTGCTGTTCTGAGATCAACGGCGACACTGATGTTGCAGATAATCAGGTTATGGCTACTCTAATGTTGCAATCTATTGAAGGAGTCGGACATGACCCGCACTGGCAAGACGGCCCTGATCACCGGCGCTTCCTCCGGCATCGGTGCCGAGTTCGCCGTCACCTTGGCCGCTCGCGGTGACAACCTCGTGCTGGTTGCCCGTTCGGTAGCCCGAATGGAGTCCATCGCCACCGAACTTCGTGCTCGTCACGGCATCCGCGTCGAGGTCATCGGCCAGGACCTCACCGAGGCCGATGCAGCCGCACGCGTTGTCGAACAACTCACTGCCCGTGGGCTTTCCGTTGATCTCCTGATCAATAACGCGGGGTTCGGGAGCGCGGGCCGCTTCGAGGACATCCCGGCCGGAGTGGATCACGACCAGCTCATGGTCAATGTCGTCGCGCTGGCGGGGCTTACGCACCTGCTCATTCCCGGAATGCTGGCGCGCGGCGGTGGCGAGGTGATCAATGTCGGGTCTACCGCGTCCTTCCAACCGTCGCCGTACTTCGCGACCTACGCGGCCGGTAAGGCGTTCGTGCTGAATTTCAGCCTGGCGCTGTGGAGTGAATACCGTGGTCGCGGCATCAATGTCCTCGCCGTCTGCCCCGGCGCGACCGAGACCGCGTTCTTCGATGTCGTCGGCACTCGCGATGCCGCCGTCACCGGAAAGTTCGGCAGCGCAGCGGAAGTCGTCCGCACCGCGCTGCACGCAGTGGAACGCGATAGGGGCTATGTCGTCCCCGGACGCGCCAATTTTGCTGCCGCGCACCTGATGCCGCGCCGTCCCCGCACCCTGGTCGCCCGCATCGCCAAGCTGGTCACCCGCGCGGTCGCCGAGGCCGGAACATCGCATAGCGGGGCGCGGATTGCTGGCGCCCGCTCCTGAACTAACGCCGGTAGAAGCCGGGCCGGCACAAGCCGGAATGTCGCGTAGCGGGGTGTCGGCCGCTGGTGCCAGCCCTGAACCAATACCGGGTAAAACCGAACGGCACGCTCGGCGACATGTGGTTGCCTGGCGTGCCGTTCGGATCGGATATCGAAAACTCAGTCGGCCCACACGGATTCGAAGGGGGTCGCTTCCGTGGGTGGCGGGGTGGGGGTGCTGGGTGGGGTGCGGGAGAAGCGCGGGGCCGGGGCGTGCTGGACGATGCCGTCGATCTCGATCAGACCGGTGCGCGCGACGATGTGCGGGTTCTGTTCGGCCTCGGCGAAGGTGAGGACCGGGGTGGTGCAGGCATCGGTGCCGTCGAAGATGGCGGCCCATTCGTCGCGGGTCTTGGTCTTGAACTTCTCGGTGAACAGCTTCTTCAGCTGATCCTGACCGTTCGGGTCGAGCTGCTTCGGCAGCCCTTCGGGGTCGATGTCGAGGCCCCGCAACAGTTCGGCGTAGAACTGCGGCTCGATCGCGCCGACCGCCATGTATTTGCCGTCGGAGGTCTCGTAGGTGTCGTAGAACGCCATACCGGTATCGAGCAGGTTGGTGCCGCGCTCGTCCGACCAGCCGCCGACGCCGCGCATGCCCCAGATCATGTGCGAAAGGGCAAGTGCCCCATCGACCATCGCCGCGTCGATGACCTGGCCCTTGCCCGAGTTCTGCCGCTCGACGATAGCGGCCAGAATCCCGAACACCAGGAACATCGAGCCGCCACCGAAGTCGCCGACCATGTTCAGCGGTGGCACCGGGCGCTCACCCTTGCGGCCGATCGCATTGAGCACACCGGTCAGCGAGATGTAGTTGATGTCGTGGCCCGCGCGGTCGGCCAGCGGGCCGTGCTGACCCCAGCCGGTCATCCGCCCGTAGATCAGTCGCGGGTTGCGCTCCAGCGCCGTATCCGGTCCGAGGCCCATTCGTTCGGTGACGCCGGGACGGAAACCCTCGAGCAGCACATCAGCCTTCTCGACCAGCCCGAGCACCTTCTCGATATCGGCCGGGTCCTTCAAATTCGCCTCGACAATGGTGCGCCCACGCCACTGCGGCCGCTCCATGAATCCGGGCAGCTGATTGTGCCGCTGCACCCGGACCACATCGGCGCCGAGATCGGCCAGCAGCAGCGCCGCATGCGGCCCCGGCCCGATACCGGCCAGCTCGATGACCTTGACGCCCGCGAGCGGGCCCTGCCTGGTGGCGGTGGATGGTGTGCTCACGCCCTACCTCGGTTCGTCGTTGATCCAGTGCGCCGTCGAGCGGCGCGGCCTCCCCGGGCGCCCCGGACGAGGTATTGACAGTATGACAATAACGCGTGTTATGAGACCGGTCACGGCGCCGCTAGTACTCCAGCCGTAGTCCGTGAGGTTTCAAGTCAGCCAGGTGGTGATGGCGATGAGGTCGTTGGGAGTGAGGCCCACACGCGAGTCGATGCGGTGCAGTAGTGCCTGCCCGTCGTGATGGGCTGATACCCACTCCCGGTCGTACTCGCCGATCTCGTCGTCGATCCAGATGAACGATTGCCCCGCCGCCCTGTCTACCAGTGGACGCGTCTTCCAGTGCAACTCATGCCTTTCGTCGCCGAGATCGTCAGCCGCGTCCGGCCAATTCATCACCCCCGTGGGTCATCGCGCCTCGACCACCTCGCCGTCCCTGGCGTGGACTTGCTCGCGGTGTCCGCTGCGCAGGTACGCGGTCGTGAAGGCGGGCAGGATCGCCAGGAGTGCAAGGACGGCGAGGGTGATGCCCAGGGCGATGGGGGCACGGAGCCCGTAGGCCGGGATCAGGGCCGATCCGATCGCGGAACCAAGGATGACGCCGAAGGTGATGAACGATGCGTGGATCGTGTTGACCAGAGGTGTGGTGCTGCCGGCTCGCTGCACCCGAACGGCCATTGCGGGGTTCATCGTCACGCCGACCAGGCCGATGCCGAGCATGAACACCAGCGCTAGCGGCGGGACATCGGTGAAGAGTCCGAGTCCGGCCAGGAAGATGACGTTGAGGCCGGTGCCGGCCAGCAGGGTCGAGATGGTGTGCCGATCGGCCAGACGGGCGACGACCATGTTGCCGACCAGGGTCGCGGCGCCGTAGGCGAGCAGGAGCAGCGGAACCAGGCTCTCCGGAAAACCTGCGATCTCGGTGAAGATCGGTGTGAAGAAGCTGAACATGGAGAACGTCGCCCCGATGATCAGTGTGCTGGAGATGAGTGCCAGCTGGAGCTGCGGCCTTCGCAGGACCGTGAGCTCATCTCGCATCGACCGTGGCGCTTCTTCAGGAGTGTCGTCGGCGGGGTTCTGGACGAACGCGAGGGTGAGGATCGCGGCGATCACGGTGAGCAGTGAGATGGTCCAAAAGGCAGCCTGCCAGCCCAGTTGTCCGCCGACGAACGTCGCTAGTGGCAGTCCGAGCAGGGTGCCGAGCATCAGGCCGTTCATCGCGACACCGTTCGCTCGGCCGCGCATCCGTTCGTCCACCAGTCGTGCGGACAGTGACACCGCAATGCCGAAGAACGCCTGCGAGGCGACGCCACTGATGATCCGTGCGACCACCATGACCGCGTATGACGTCGCCAGTGCCGCGATGACGTTGCCGACGAGGAAGACGGCGATGATCGTCAACAGCGCGTTCTTCGGCGGGAACCGCAACAGCAACATTGTCAAGGGCGGCCCGCCGACCGTCATCGCGACGGCGAAGATCGTGACAAGGTAGCCGATCTGCTCGATTCCCGTGCCCAGGCCCTCGGCGAGCTGTGGCATGAGTCCGGCGACGGCGAACTCGCTGGTCACCATCGCGAAGATGCCTGCAGCGAGGATGTAGACGGCTAAGGGGATTGCCCTTGTAGGAGTGTGCCTTGTTTGCGTGGTCATATCGAATGCTTTCTGTGATTGAGAATCCAAAACGTGGGCGTAAGAAAGCCTTCGGACATGAGAGGCGGGGTGGCGGTCTAGCCCAAGAGGGCGTGGAGTCCGGCAAGTGCGATCCGCCGAAGGGTCTCGGCATCAACGCCGGCCTGTGCGGTAACCCGGATCCCGGAGATGACGGTGCTGACCAGCAGCGCGCCGTCATCCGGATCGACGTCCTCAGGAATGCTTCCGTCGACCTGACCAGCACGGATGGCCCCATCCAGAAGCGAACTCCGCTCGCGCAGGTCACGAGCGAGAATGCGGGCGATGCGCTCATCCCGCTCGCGTAGGTCGGGATTCATGAAGCTCTGCACCACCATGCAGCCGGCGGCGTGACCCTGGCAGGCAGCCGTCTGCTCCTCGGCGATGATGAGGTCGACCAGCGCCCGCAGCCGGTCTGCGCCGCGGAGCCCGTCATCGGCGAGGAGGGCGGTCTGCCGCTCGCGGATCGTGTCGATGTAGTGCTCCAAGGCGCGCACGAACAGCTCGTCCTTGGAGATGAAGGCGTTGTAGAGGCTACTGCGCCGGACGCCGGCTGCCCCACAAAGCTGCTCGGTCGAGGTGTCGGCAAACCCGTGTACCCGGAACTCGGCAGCCGCGGCATCGAGCACCGCGATCTCGTCGAACGTCCGTGGCCTGCCCATGTGCAGACTCTAGCTGTTCTGGATATTCAGATCCAAATCCGCCGACGCATCGGCGTCGAGGGCGGTGCCGGTAGCACCTCCAGGATTCGTCTGCCTCGAGCAGATGCGATCACCCGTTCGCTGTACGACCCGCGCCTTGCCTCTGGTTGCGGCCGATCCGTCAACAACCTCCTGCCCCGCAACAGCTAGTCGCACATCAGGCTTATCGTCATCCGCGAGCTGTTCTAAAGAGGATCGATTCAGGATGCCGAAATTTCAGGATTCCCCTGGGCTACTTCGCACTTCCTGACAGCTTCGGGATTCCGGGGCCCGGATCTTCGTCACCGTTCCCCACTTCGTCACCAAAGTCGAACGGGCGACTGGCCTGCAAAACCGCAGCCCTCGCCGCGAAGGCGTAGCCGAATAGTACTGCGGTAAACGCAGGTACAGCGAAGATCCCCAGCCCCCACCACGCCCCGAACCACATTGTGCCCGAGATCAACAACCCCGCAGTGATCCACAGAATATGGCGACGGGCCTGACGGTCCGGCTCCAATCGAGACAGCCACGGAAACGTCAGCATGACTACCACACAGCACGGAAACACCGCCGTCAGTGCCGCCGAATCGTTGTTCGCCAACGCGAAGCAGGAAACCACAGTGACTATCCCGACCAGGCCGATATGGCGACGGGCCTCACGGTCCGACTCCAATAGGAACAGCGGAAACGTCAGCACCCCCACGACCACCACACAGCACGGAAACACCACCGTCAGTGCCGACAATCCGTTTTTCGCCACCGCGAAGTAGGAAATCACCGCGACTATCCCGACCAGGCAGATCCCCCAGTAGCAGTCCAACACACGCCGCCGCGTCGGTCGGGCCGTGTTCACCATGCGGTCAGTGTAAGACCCGAACAGGCCGAGCTATCGCCGACGCTTGGAGGCCGGGTCGGTCTCGGCCTGCCACCGCCCCAGCGCCTCGGCCGACACCCTGGTGTATTTCGCGAGGCTACGCACCGAGGAGTGCCCGGACAGCGCCATCAGCATCGGCGTGGACGCGCCGGTCTCGGCGGCGTGGGTGAGCTTGCTGTGTCTGAGTTGATGACTAGCCGCGTGGGGAGTGTCAGAGCCGGATCGTCGCCGACTCCCGGAGTAGTGGTCCAAGCCGACAACAGCGATCGCTACCCCAGGGGCTACCGCTCGGTGCGACTTGGTGGTGGGGTGAATGCAACTGGCCAGCGCGTATCGCTGTCGTAGTAGATGTCTTTGAGGTTCGCGCCGGTGAGGTCCGCATCGGTGAGGTTCGCGCGGGTGAGGTCCGCGCGGGTGAGGTCCGCGCGGGTGAGGTGCGCGCCGTTGAGGTGCGCGCCGGTGAGGTGCGCGCCGGTGAGGTGCGCGCCGGTGAGGTTCGCGCCGTTGAGGTTCGCGCCGTTGAGGTTCGCGCTGTTGAGGTTCGCGCGGGTGAGGTCCGCGATGGTGAGGTCCGCGCCGAAGAGTCTCGCGCCGAGTAGGTCCGCGCCGAAGAGTCTCGCGCCGAGTAGGTCCGCGCCGAAGAGGTTCGCGCTGTTGAGGTTCGCGCCGTTGAGGTGCGCGCCGGTGAGGTGCGCGCCGGTGAGGTGCGCGCTGTTGAGGTGCGCGCTGTTGAGGTTCGCGCCGGTGAGGTCCGCGCCGGTGAGGTCCGCCCAGGTGAGGTCCGCGTGGGTGAGGTCCGCTCTCGCCAAACACGTTTGTCGAAAGTCGAGGCTGCTGTCGGTTCCGTCGCGCTCTTGGTTTACATTGCGCCGTCCGGCCACGGTCAGTACAGCTTGTACATCAACGGGGATAGGGTTCTGGCTCTCGCATGCCGATGCTTTCGTGTGGATGCGTAGGAACGCGGAAAGCACCGCGAAGATCGTTTCCTGGTCCTGCGGCGAGTCTTTCGCGAGCCGTTCTAGCAGGTAAATACCTGCTAGTCGCACATCAGGCTTGTCGTCATCCGCGAGCTGTTCTACTGCTTTCTGGAAACGGTCGGTGACCGCTACTTGCTGAGACAAGGCGTACTGGTTGTCTGTGGCGTGCAGTGACTGGTTGGTGAACCACAACGCGCCGACCGCGGCGATTGTTGTTGCCAGCGCCGTTAGTTGCGTCCAGCCAGACCATCCGGCCACACGGCGTAATGCCCGCCCGACTCGAAACGCTCGTGCGGGTGGTGATGGCGCGGGTGGACGAAGAGAGCGTCCGCGTCCTGCAGCCGAACGCCGACGCGGTGGTGTGCCCCCCATGGTCATTTGGTATCTCCTCGAAAGCGGTTGTCTCCCTACGGTAGCCGGAGCGCCATGCCTATCTGGGTACGATCGAGTACGTTCGACCGGTAAGTTCCCGCCCCTGCTGCTGGGGTTCCAAGGGTTCACTTCGAAAATCCACCCAAACGCCCAGGTTGATTCGTGCTACCGCCGGATTCGACGCTTTTGCTCCTCGACCCCCGAGACGACCGGCAAATCTATTCGGCTTCGAATAGGTTTCGGGTGGCGCGGTCGATCCAGGTGGCGAAGTGGGCGGCGAGGTCGGTCGGGGTGGTGGGGTGGACGGTGTGGCCGTGGAGTTCGGTGTAGCGGCCGTCGCCGGTGATGTCGTGCCATTGGACGGTGGTGCGGGGTTCGTCGACTCTGTTGGCGGGGCCGGTGTAGAGCACGGCGGAGCCGCCGCCGTCGGCGGGGCGATGCAGGAGGCGTCGGTGGCGTTCGGCGCTGTTGGGTTCGTCGGCACGGGCGGTGGCCAGTGGATGGGTGCCGGGGCGACAGGGCGGAAGGCAGCTGACGAGTCGCGCGGGCAGGTGGTCGGTGGGGAAGAGGCGGCAGCGGATGGGGCCGTTGGCGTAGCCGTAGGTGGTTTGGTCCAGCGACATCGCGTGCCGGTCGGTGCGTGCGCCGACGATGCGGTAGACGCGGGCGTCGCCCTCGGCGTTCTCGTATCGGGTTGTGCCGCCGAAGATTTCGATGCGCATCGTCGAGGTGGTCAAGGTGTGTAGGGCGAGTTGGATCTTGTCGAGTTCGGCGCGGGAGTAGCGCTCGCGCATGGTGGCCGGGTGGGCGTCGAAGTCGTCGCGGTAGGCGAAGCGGCTGGTGAAGCGGAGGGGATGGGGGATGCGGTCATTCGTCGGGCTGAGCCACAGTGCGGCGAAATCGTCTGGCTCCCAGGTCCATTCGGGCATTTATCAAATCCGATCGATGGTGGTGAGAATGTGGTTGTCGTGGTGATTCACCAGGGTTTGCCCCAGAGGCGATGGCGTCGTGTCGAATCGGGGTGGATGCGTCCGGCCGCGACCAGCGCTTCGAACGCGGCGTGCTTGCGCGCGCAGTCGTGCTCGCGATGCAGTTGCATCGCCACGTGGGCGTCGGCGAGGGTGAACGGCCGATCGGGTGGGCCGCACGTCCACGCCTTCGGCCATTCGACCGGGCGTAATCGGCAGCGAGGCCCGATGGGCCGGTCGCGGCGCGGCTGGTTGATCGGCCACACGCACGCCACCCCGACCATCGCGAACGCGCCACCGCCGACAGCCGCGAGGATGCCGTGCACCACTTGCCATGCGCTCATGGTGGTTTCACCGCCCGCGTCCGTTGCCCGGGTAGGCCGGTAGCGCCAGCTGTGCGAGCCCGTCGAGTACATGCTGGAACATCCGGAGCTCGGGCATGCCTTCGGCCGGATAGGGGGTGGCGGTGTCCGTCGGGAACTCGATACCGCGCCGGTGGGCGCGTTCGCGCGGGCTCAACGTCGGTGGTGTGATCCGGCCGTGCCGTATGAGCGTGTAGTACGCGGCGCGCTTCCACACGCACCGCTCGATCCGGCACGCACGGTGTTGCCGCATCTGCGTGTGCGCCACTTCGACCTCGGCGAAGCCGCAGATGTTCGGCGGAATCAGCAGAGCACCGTCGTTCATCACGCGGCCCCCATCCCGACGCCCGGCACGCACTGAGCCGAGCGCGCCCAAGTACCTTGTGGGCAAACGGTTTCCAGATCGAACCCCTCGTCACAGATCAACGCGGGCCGGCAGTCCACATGCTCGAGGGCGAAGACGACGATCACTTGGACGCCGAGGCCGGACGCTAGCGCGAGCGCATACGCGACCGGATCGTCGACATCGACCGGCGGCCGGATCGTGTACACATACTGATAGCCGAGCAGGTGAGCGTGCCGCTGAACCTCGGTGGCATGGCGTAGGGCCGCCGACCCGGATACGTCATTGCGCACGAACCCAATGGCTTTCGGCTTGTCGCTCGCAGCGGTCGGGTGCCGAGACTCGATGGTTTGCGTAGGTGTCATGGTTCCCCCGGAACCTGGTCGGTGTGCTGGATTGTGGGGCGTCCGGAGCATTGCCGCGTGACTTAGGGAATCTGATAGCCAACCTCCGGACACATGTTCCAGCTCACACCTACGAAGGCGAATTCGCAATCTCTAAGCAGAAATTCCGCGCTTCGGAAAAACGAGTGCGCTAGGCTGCAATCGGTGTTTGCCCAGTCGAACGAGGAGACCATTCATGCCCGCACAGCCGAGCGCACCGTCTGTCCCGCGTCGTCAGGTGGCGCGGATCCTGTCGAAGCTGCATCGAGAGTCGGGGCTCTATATCAAGGATGTGGCTGAACAGGTCAACCTGCACCACACCACAGTGACGAAAATGCTCAAGGGGCATCCCTGCAAGCTGAAGCCGATCTACATCGACAAACTCTGCGACATCTACAACGCCACATCCGGCACCAGGAAGGACCTGAAATCCCTTGCTGCAGAAGCTGAATCAGCGCGAGGGTGGTGGTACGACTTCGACGATGTCGTGTCGGCCGACAAGTTGGACGTCTACATCACCCTCGAAGAAATCGCGACCGCTCTCACGATGTACCAGAGCGCCCGCATCCCCGGTCTTCTGCAAACCGAGGATTACGCCCGCGCTCTGCTTCGCACCAGCCCCGACCTGACACCCGAGGAAGTTGAGCGTCATGTCCAGGTCAGGATGCGGCGACAAGCTGTGCTGACCGAATCCAAGCCGAAGTTGGATGTGGTACTCGACGAGAGCGTGATTCGCCGGCCGCTTGGTGACTCTCAACTCGCTGCTGGTCAGCTTCGCCAGATCGCTGAAGTCTCAACGATGTCCAATGTCAGTATCCGGCTCGTGCCTTTCGATGTCGGCATCTACCGCGGTACCGAGGTCGGCTCCTTCATCATCCTCGAATTCGCTGGGACACCGGACCTCGATCCGGAACCTCCGGTTGCGTACGTCGAAACCGGCGCAGGTAGCGGCAATCTGTACCTCCAGAAGCCTGAGCAAGTGGCACGGTATCGTCAATCCTGGGCCGACATAGAACGGTCCACGTTGAGCGCAGCCAAGACCCGCGCTTACCTGTCCAAGATTGCGAAGGAGTTACCTCGGTGAGCATCTCGAACGCCGAGTGGTTCAAGAGTAGCCACAGCCAACAGGGTGGGGAATGCGTCGAGGTCGCCTTCCTCGACTACGGGATGGTCGGAATACGCGATAGCAAGAACGTGACCGGCCCGGCGTTGGTCTTCACGCCCGGTGAGTGGGATGCCTTCACCGCAGGCGTCGTTGACGGAGAGTTCGACCGCCGCGCCTGAGCCTGGCGCAATATCGAGCACCATCGCGGCCCCATCTTGACGAGCCCAATGTCTTGATGGGGCTGTCTATTTCAGCCCCTTAGGCCAAATCCTTGCTCGCGCAGAGCTTCTGGTTTCGGACAGGCGTGGAGTCGATGTGTGCTTGTGCCGAGTGTGACCCGTAAACCTAGAGTCCTGGCCAGGAGAAGATCTTGGGGTTGGCGGGTGCCTGTTTGGGCAGATTCGCTTCCAGGTCTTGGTATTTCGCCGCTTGCTCGGCGTCCACACTGGTGATGCGTTCGCGGACGGTGCGGAACAGGGATTGGAAGTCTTCGATGATTTTGTAGTGCGACTCCATCACTTCGTAGACGCCGTTTTCCGAGCCTCGGGATTTTTCTCGCCAGCGCTGGACCATCGTCTTGGCGGAGATCAGGTCTCGATCCCCTTGCTGGGGGTAGCTCTCACCGAGACCCCACGTCTCCGTCCTCGAGATATCGGTCATTTGGGTTTGGATCTGCCGGATCTGTTCCTTGAAGTACTGGCAGTCGCGGTCGACGTAGACGAACTTCTCAAGATCCATCCGCACTGTCAGCCTGCCCTCGCGGGCGTCGGTGATCAAGTTCGATAACGGGCTCGGTGGGGTTTTGTCGTCGTCTGCCATGTCGGTCCCTCCCAGGAATCAGTGATCAAGAAGCGGCGGGGAGGCTCGGCACAATCTTCTCCGCCAATCCCCGTGCGAGCACACATGAGTCGGTGCTGCCGGTGTCTCGGTTCGACGGTGGATTGTTCAGGTTTATGTCGAGGCTGCCGCCCTTCATGTCCACGTTCACAGTGCATGCTTCCTTGATGTAAGGGCTGTCGAACTGGCGGGTTGATATCGCGTGCCTGCCGTTGATGGTGAACTCGGTGGCCTCGGGGAAGTTGCGACTGCGGGTGAGGTCGACAGTCAGGTTGGTGGTGCTGATGCTCACTCCATAGCCATCCGATCGCACGTAGCCACAACCCCGCCACATGACCCCACCGCTCGCATCGTTATGGACAATTCGCTGGCCGTGCAGTTTCTCTGAGTCCAGCACGCTCTGCGGAATGTCTGTACACGGGTTGTAACTTCTGGGCACGTCCGCTGCCATCGATGGCTCGGTGCTGGTCGAATCGGTTGCGGGCTTTGCGTTTCCATCGGTCGATGACCCACACCCGGACAGCAGGACAGCGGCACCAACCGCGAATACCGCGCCGACCAGTGCGTTCTCTTTGCGGGTCATGTGATCCTTCCGGTCGTCATCAGGGCCGGACCGGATCCCCCGCCCCCTATTCAGCTGAAACGACGGTACCGGCGGGTCAACCCGGCGGCAAGCGCACGCATGACTGTGCGCCCGCTCGCGGTGGGCCGCTCCACACACGCCACGGCACGCAACCCCGGTTCCAGCCCGAATCCGAGGAGCAACCCTCCCCGGTTTTGCGAGGGACCCGGATTTACGTGGGAATGCGGCGCCCACCTCAACTGACGATCCGCCGCCAGTCACCTCATCGAAGCGACCAGCGACAAGGGGTTGGGGACCAACTGAACGGAATCCGGCGAGACAGTCTCGATCATCAAACGGCTATGCGGCCGGGGCGACGCGGTTAACGCAGTGAGTGAGGGTTTGGCGGGCTTTGTCGATCGGGGTGCCGTAGAGGGCGACGTCGTTGCCCAGGCCGCGGGCCAGGGTCCAGAGGGCGTAGCCGTCCCGGTCGGGATCGACATCGGGGGCCACGCGGCCTGCGGCTTTGGCCTGAGCGACTACCCGGATGGCGAGGGCGAGGATTTCGTCGTCGCCATCGGTCAGCACAGCCGCCATGCGTTCGCTGTCCGCCGCCCTGGCGGCGAAGAAGGCGTGCACGCGAATCGCGTCTCTGGCCTCGGGGTGTTCGCCGAGTAGCTCATCGAGGACAGTGACGAGCACCTCGCGCTCGTCGCCCCCGGCTTCGGCCAGCCGAGCGGAGATGCGGGCCTCCATCTGGCGGTGTGCGTACTCGAGGCTGTGTAGGAGCAGTTCGTCCTTGGTGGCGAAGTAGTACTGCACGCGCCCCATTGACACCCCGGCTTCGGCCGCGACCGAGCGCAGCGACACGGCTTCGAGGCCATTGCGCGCGACCAGTGTCCAGACAGCATGCGCCAGCGCCGACTTGCGCTCGTGGTGGTCTACCAGACGGGGCATGGCGTCAGTTTAGCAATGCGATCGCACTGCTACACTTTTGGCAAGTCGATCGCATTGAAATCGGGAGGTTCACCGTGGCAACCAAAACCATCGACACCTGGCAGTCCGTCATCGGATTCGTGGGCATCACACTCGGAGCCATCCCCCTCGTCGCCACAATCTTCGGATGGGGCCGTGGGATGTGGGGGTTGGTTCTCGATGACTCCGCCGGGATGCTGCTGTGGCTCTGCCCGCTGGTGGTCACCGTCGTCGGCGTGGGGGCGATCGGCGAGTTGGAGCGGCGGAAGCGGCGCGCGAGGTAGCGGATGACGTTGTCGGAGTACGGGGTTCGGTGCGCCGGGGACTGACGGGCTAGCCCCTGGCGGTCACAGCTGATCGGTTGCCCGACAGTGCGTCCGGCACTGCGGCGAATGCCGATGTGCGTGTGTGCCACCGTAATTGGCTACGGTGGCACCACGCACGGGCCACGCAACGATGGGTCAGATAGGCAGTGGGTCGGCTCCGAGTGTCCGTGTCCCATTCGCCGCCGATAGCCGCACCATGCGGAAGCCCTCATCGGTCATTGCTTGCTCGTATTCGTGTATCGCGTCCAGCAGCGTGAGAGACGACATGAGAATGTCAGTGTCCTGACCTGCGGATACGACAGTTGTGTCAGTAGCGGGCGACACGGGGTGTCAGTAGCAGGTTCGATGTCGTTACGTGCTGCGACCTCGGCTGCGAGACTCTGGGAATGAACAGTCCTGAGCTTCCCGCGGATATCGCGAAGATCGCCGAGTTCCTGGCTCGCAACGCCAAGCTGTCCGGCGGGGCGATGAAGTGGAACGAGGAGGCCAAGATCAAGGCCAGCATGATGAACGAGCCGGCGCGGTGGGCTTCCGGTCGGGTCACGCCGCAGGCGTTCGAGACCGCATGTTGTGAGGCCGGGCTCCCGGCGGACGACGCTGCAACGGTCGGAGAGTTTCTGCGGAAGGTTCACGGGGGTAAGCGACTCGTCCCGAACAGCCAGTACCGGGACTTCGAGTTCGCGATCCCTTTCGATCTGGTGAGCTGACGGGCCGGCGTAGCTCGCGTAGGGGGCGCTCGGCTATGAGGCTTCCGCCGAGCCCTGTTGGACGGCCTTTACTTCGCCGTGCACGACGGCGAGGCTGACGCCGACACCGCGGGAGATCTCACGCAGGGACTGGCCTTCGGCATGCCGGGCGAGGATGGCGCGGCGTTTGTCGTCGTCGACTACTCGCGGTCGGCCGCCTTTGCGTCCGCGGCGGCCGGCGGCCTCCAGGCCGTCGCGGGTTTTGCAGACGATGTCGCGGCGGCGGTCTTCGGCCAGTGCGAGGGCGAGGTCCAGGATCAGGCTGCGCTCGGTGTGCTCGCCGGCGGCGATGCCGTGCAGGATCTTGACCGCGACGCCTTGCTGGAACAGGTCGTTGAGCACGATCAGGCCTTCGAGGAGGTTGCGGCCGAGGCGGTCGGCTTCCTGGACGGTGAGCATGTCGCCGGGGCGCATGTAGTCCAGGGCGGCTTGGAGGCCCGGCCGGTCGGCGACCTTGAGTGTGCCGCTGATCTTCTCATCGAACACCCGTACGCAGATCAGGTCGAGGTCGTCGTGCTGTCGCTGGGTCTCCTGTTTACTCGTGCTGACCCGCACGAGTCCGACGAGCGCCATCTCAGGACCTCCGAGTGTTCTGTAAACGTGTTCGACAACCGGGTTGGAGGGTACCGAAAAACGAACGGGTTTCCGAACGTTGGGTCCTGAGGAAACGCATTCGGCGTAGGGGGCGGGATCGGCGTTCGGAAGACGGTCGATTTCCGAACACAGTTCGTGGGTCGAAACATGAAGAGGGTCCCGGAAAAACTCCGGGACCCTGGCGGTTTCCCTCAGTAGGTTCGGGTGGCGTTGGCGGGATGGGCCGGGTGCAGGACGTAGCCGGCGTATCGGTAGTCACCTCCGTGTTCGCGGCGCAACGTGATCTCTTCCCGCTGAGCGGAGATGGCCTCGGCCATGCCCGGTCGGGTCGGGTCGGCGGCATCGAGACGTTCGCTCAGCGGTGTGTAGTACTCGTCCCACCAGTCGCTTTCGGGCAACGAATAATGGGCGCTCACCCGATACCCGGCGGACCGTGCTGCGGCCGTGTTCTCCTCGGTGGTTCGCAGCGGGTAGGAGTTGGCCCAGAAGGCTCGTGTAGGTGGTGCTGGAGTGCCGGTGGACCACTCGATCTCGGTGACGACCAGAACACCGTCAGGGGTCAGCAGTCGACGCCATGCCTGCAGGGCGGTGTCGAAACCGATGTTGTAGACCGAGCCCTCGGCCCAGATCATCTCGAAACTGTGGTCGGGGAACGGGAGCTGATCCATCGAGCAGTTGACCGTCGAGATTCGTTCGCTCAGGTCCTGCTGTGCTGCGGTGTCTGCGAGCTCGTCGAGGAACGGTTGATGCAGGTCCACGGCAACGACGTGCGCATCGGCTTCGGCGGCGAGTAGCAGCGCGGCCCGCCCTGGCCCGCAACCCACGTCGAGCACCCCCGGGCGGGACCGGCCGCGCCCGGCCAGACGGAGCAGGTGGCGGGTGGTCTCGTCGGATCCGGGACCTTGCCGGGGCAGGTTGTGGTGCAGGGCGAAGAAGGCGTCGGTGACGGGGTTGGAGAGGGGTTGTGTCATGCGGGATCCTTCGGCGGCAGGGATATCGGCGCGTCCTGGGCTGGCTGCCCGTATGCATGCAGCCAGCCCAGGACGACGAGATAAGGCGGAGCGGAGTGTTTCGGCTCGGTTAGATGCCGAAGGGCGCTGCGTAGCGGACGGTGCCGCTGGGCAGCTGTTCGGAATCGAGGCTCAGTGCCATCAATGCCTCATCGGGGACATCGATACTGATCCGGATGCCGTACTCCGACGCGCGGGTGAACCCGAACCTCGGGTAGTAGGTCGGATGTCCGAGAACGATCACGAAGTGCTCGCCCGCCTGTTCAGCGGCTTCGAGAGCGGCTCGGATGGCAGCGGAGCCGGCCCCGGTCCTCTGGTATTCGGGCAGCACCGCGCACGGCCCCAGGCATAGCGCCGGGGTGTCGTCGACGTGACAGCGAGTCAGCAATGCGTATCCGACGGGCTTGCCGTTGGGTTCTGCGCTGAGGATGGACAAGCTGTCTATCCACGCCGGATCGGCGCGCAGAGCGTCGACGAGGTCGGCCTCCTCGGCCGTGTCGAACGCGCCGAGGTTGATCTTGCGGATCGCGGGGATGTCGCCGGCGGTCTCGGCGCAGGTGATCCAGTTGGTGTGAGTGCTCAAAACAGTTTTCTCCATTTGTGATGGTGAGTTGAACGGGGAGGACGTCCGCGGGTCTGCGGGCTGGAGTGCCTGCCGCAGGCAGATGGGCGCAGCAGGGAGGCCCCCGGATGCGTGGTGCCACGATCGGCGCTAGTGCTGGCGATCTCGGAATCGGTAGGTCGCGCGCAGATCCCGCGTGATCGCCTTCTTGGTTTTGCTGCGTTTGGCCGAATCCCGGGCGTTTCCCCGGGCCGCTGCCCGCTCGCTTTCGCGCAACAGCTTGCGGTACCGGTCGAGCCTGCTCATATCCAACATGCCGGCGACCACGGCTTCCTGTACCGCGCAGCCTGGTTCACTGCGATGTTCACAATCACCGAAGGCGCAGTCGCGGGCGTAGGCCTCGATCTCGGCGAAGACCCGCTCGACCCCGTCCGCGGCATCGTGCAAGCCGATACCTCGCAAGCCCGGAGTGTCGATGAGTACCCCGCCGCCGGGTAGCGGCAGCAACTCGCGGTGCACGGTGGTGTGCCGGCCCTTGCCGTCACCGGCCCGAACTTCGTTGGTATCCATATGCTCTCGACCGAGCAGGGCGTTGGCAAGGGTGGACTTTCCCGCACCCGACGGGCCGAGCAGGACCGTGGTCCCGGTCACCACCTCCGACAGAAGGTCTAGACCCGTACCTGTCATGGCGCTGGTGGTGACGATGTCCACGCCGGGTGCCAGCGAGGTGAGAGCGGCCGAGGCTGCATCGAGATCTGCGGTGACGTCGGCTTTGGTGAGTACGACGACCGGCCTCGCACCGCTGTCCCAGGCCAGCGCCAGTAGCCGCTCTACCCGGCCCGCGTTCAGCGGTGCTGTGAGCGAGACAGCGATGGCGACGGTGTCGACGTTCGCCGCCAAGACCTGCTGGTGGGAGGTTCGATCCGAGGAGGCCCTGGTGATCGCGCTGCGTCGTGGCAGCAGCGCCACCAGTTCCGGCTCCGGTTGTCGGCGCAGCGCTGCCCAGTCGCCTGTGCACACAGTATGGGCGGGGTCGAGGGAGGCCACGGCCGCGCTGGCCGCGCGGACGGGACCTGACGCGGTCAACGTGTCACAGCGGCCGCGGTCGACCCGCACGACGCGTGCCGGGACCAGACCGTCGGCCGCATGCGCTACGAACATCGCTGCGAACGAGTCGTCCCAACCGAGCGCGGACAAATCGAATGAGGACGGAGAAGATGAATACATAGTGAGACCCTTGGAAAAGGGGCCCCGGCTCGAACACCGAATCCACCGCGGCTACGAGCCGACACGGCTCGCGCCGCTATCGGCGATAGGAATCAGTCAGACCGGAGCCCGGGACGTGAGGATGGTCCGGGCGCTGCCCAGGGCAGCGGTCTTCACCGCGATCATCAACTCACCTCCCAATCTCTCGCACCACGTCGAACTCAGACGCACGACCCTAACACCAGACGACAGTACCCGCTATTGATATTTGATCGCTCTCCTCCACGCAGTCCACGCGAGCGGCCGGAGTTGCAGCGGAGATCGCTCGAGCGCTTCGCGGTGCGTTGCATGACCGCAGCGGCGCTGTGGTGAAGTAGGGGCATGGTGGAGGGGAACGCTGAACGGCCTGTCTATGGTTCGGATCGGTCCAGGATGGATCCGGCGGTGAAGGGGTCAGCGGATTGCGGCGACGTGTTCGACCTGCTCGATCACAATGCTCGGCTGCGGCCGGGGATGTGGATGCGTGGCGGGTCGCTGCAGCCGATTGTCGATTCGTCCGAGCGGCTCACGCGCCGGGCCGAGTGGTTCATTTCGACCCAATGTATTCGCGTCGAATGCCCTCAGTTGCAGGAGCATATCGGCCCTTGGCTCGAAATCGGCATTCCGGCAACGCAAGTCGACCGTGTCGTCGAGTTTCAGCGGCGATGGGGTGGCTTGATTCTGCCGCCGTCTCCGGAGTACGAGGGCGGGCCCAAGATGCTGCGTGCCGAGTTGTCGACCGGGGAGCCCGAGCGGATTGGGTGGTTCGAGGCAGGGGCGCAGCGAGTGTCGATGGCTTATGCGTTCATGATCGGTCCCGCAGGAGAGTTCGGCATCGATGGCGATCGGTGGGTGCCCCTGCACGCGAGCATCGAAGGATGGATCGAATCGGTTGCGTTGGCTCACCATGCGTCCCGCTGGGCTACGCAGATCAGCACGATTCGCGGTGATGCGATCGACGAGCTGCCGTTGAGCACCTTCGAACCTGTGACCGAGATTCGCAGCCTGGCCGATACCTGGTGGCGAGGCCCGGATTCGCTGATCGCGATCCATACCGGAGAGGCCGAATGCTTCGACGCATCAGGGCTCCGAGTTGCCCGCGTCTACACCGGCCTCGATGAATGGGGACTGAGCGGAGGCTGACAGTGAATGCGGCGCGCTGTGCCGAAATGCGGCAGTGGTCGTTATCGGCCCGACGAACCCGTCCCCACTCCGGCGAATCCGAAATCTGAGTACAGCAGCGCGCGCTGGGACGGGTGCTCGCTGTTCACGCACTCCTGGTAGGTCTCGGAGTGGTCGAACTGCTGCCTGCAATCCCAGCTCGCCCCGGCCGCCGAGACGGTGATCACGACGCCGGAGCCCCAGCGCGGGTATTCGCCGCCGTAGGCGTCGGTCACCTGGCGGGCCGTATCGCACGGGATGAAGTCCGCGTGCACCTCGTATCCGCGAAATCCGTTGCCGCAGTAGAAGCCGACGCGTGGCGGTGGGGGCGGCGTGGTGGTCGTCGTGGTCGGGAACGGTGAGGTGGTGGTCGGAGGCTCGATGGTCGTCATGGGTGGCGTGCTGGTCGTGGTCGGCGGCGCCACCGTGGTGGTCGGCGGCGCGTCGGTGGTGGTGGGCGGTGCGACGGTGACGGTCGGCGCCGGTGCGGCGGTGGTGGTATCCGGTCCGGCGGCGTTGGCGTACGCGACGGCGGTGAGTGTCACGGCGGCGGCGAGGGCGAGTGGGCCCACTAGTCGCATGGGGGTACTCCGATCTGACGAAAATGACTGGGCACCGCAGAGTTTGACGGCAGACCCCCGATGCCGGGCTCCGTCGGTGACGTCCAGGGTACCCACGGGTGATATGTCCACCTCGCCCCGAATTCCTGGGGCTGCCGCCCGGCGCGCCCATCCTGTACCGGCTGTGCGGTATTTCTCGTGGGTAGATATTCATCGAGGTCAGGGAGGTTCGTTGTACACCAGATCGGTCGGCGCGATGCTGTCGGCGCTCGGACTCGTCTTCGTGCTCACGGGATGTGGATCACATCCGGCTGTCTCCTGCTGATCAGCTATCTGAGAGTGCATCCGGCTCAGTCCCTCGAACGCACTATATTGCCGCGATGCGCGCGTTACAACGACCACTATCGGACCCGTTGCAAGGCTTTCTCGCGACGCTGGGCCACGCTCGACCCCGCCTCCCGGCGGGCCATCCGCTGTAGCACGACCGGGGTGAGGAGCAAGCCGGCGATGGCCCAAACACCCAGCACCCCGACGGTTTCCAGGTGCCGCCATGAGTCACCGATCTCGATGCTCACTGCGCTGTGCGGCAGCAGTGCCGACCGTGTGCCGAGGCCGAGCCAGTAGATCGGGAACACCTGGGCGATCCATTGCACCCAGTGCGGCATCGCCGTGATCGGGTAGAAGACCCCGGAGATTGCGATGACGCCCAGTATCGGCAAGGTGAGCAATCCCTGGCTGCGAGCGCTGGTGAACAGCGATCCGAGCACCGCGCCGATCGGCAGGGTCGCCGCCAAACCCAGTGCCAGCACCCAGATCAGGGTCAGCCATGACCCGAGGCCGCCGACCGAAAGGCCGGAAATGATGAACATGCCGGGAATCAGGAAGATGGCGAGGTCGGCGATCAAGCCACCGGACACGGAGATGATCTTGCCGACTAGGTAGCTGCGCATGCCGTTCGGTGTCGCCTTCGCCCGCAACAGAGCGCCGTCTTCACGGTCGGCGGTGAGCAATTGGCTCATGGTGACCATCGCCATCGAGGCGTTCATGCCCAGGATGCTCGGCAGCACGAGGGTGCCGAGGGAAAATCCGGTCTGCCTGAAGGACACGTCGCGCAGGAAAAACGTGGTGATCAACATCAACACGGGCCAGAAGCAGTGGTTGAACAGATCTCCGGCGTTGGTGAACGATTGCCGCAGCTCGATCAGACCGCGGGACCAGCCTGCCTGCCACGCCGTCGTGGTCGGATTCATCGAGCCACCTCGTCCCATTCTTTCGTTGTCGAATGCCGATCGGATTCCGCCTGCCCCACCAGGGACAGGTAGGTGTCCTCCAACGAGGCCCGGCTGACATCGAGATCGGCGATCGATTCGCCGTGCTGTGTGAACAATTCGAAGACGAACTTGGTGGATTCGGTAGTCGACTGCGTGAACCGCTGTCCGTCGCGAGTCCAGCTCACCTGGTCCTGGCCGACTATCCGCTGCGCGAGTTCGGCTGCGGTGCCGTCCGCGACGATCCGCCCACCGTGCAGGATCATGATGCGGTCGGCGAGTTTTTCGGCCTCGTCCAGATTATGGGTGGTGAGCAGGATCGTGGTTCGGCCCTCCACCGTGAGGCCGTGCAGGAGTTCATGAAACTCACGCCGTGCCACCGGATCCAAACCTGCTGTCGGCTCATCCATGAACACCAGTTCCGGCCGACCCACGATTCCGACGGCAACATCCAATCTGCGCCGCTGCCCACCCGACAGCATCCTGATCTTCTTGTCCGCCTGCTCGGTCAGACCGACCGCCGCGATGAGTTCGTCCGCGTCCCAGGGCCGTTCGATCAGCGCCGTGGAGTAACTGCGGTAGTGGGAACCCAGATGCGCGAGTAGTTCACGCACCCGCCACTTGCCGTGGTCTCGCCAGGACTGCAGAACCACCCCGACCCGCGCCCGCCATCGCTCGTCGCCGTGCGCGGGATCGGTGCCGAGCACATCGACCCGCCCGCCCGACCGCAACCGGAAACCTTCCAGAATTTCGATCGTGGTGGTTTTGCCTGCCCCGTTCGGTCCGAGCAGGGCTAGCACCTCGCCATGGCCCACCTGAAATGTCACATCATGCAGGACGTCGGTCGTGCCGTAACGCATGCGCAACCCGTCGACATCGAGCACCACTTGCCCGCTCGTCATCATCGCTCCTTGATCGGAAAACGGCCGCAGCCGCGGAAGTTCGTTACTCGGCCTGGTCGGCGAGGGCCTGCTGTAGGCGCGCCTTCAGGTCGGCCTGATCGATACCGGCCTGGGTGAGCGCGCGCGAGACGGTGCCGACCTGTGCCTGCAACACCCCGAGCAGCAGATGCGCCGGCCGCAAATCTCTTTTGCGTGCAACGGATCCGACGCTTCGCTCGATCCCGAGCTTGGCCGATGCCCCCAGTTGCGTCGGACGTTTGTGGGCACTGCTCGGCCGCGGCAGGTCGAAGGCGGCAAGGGACACTCCGACCGCGCTCAGGCTGTGCTCGAACTCCCGGTCCAGCGCGTTGCGGATCGCCCGATGATCGAGCCCGACCGACGACAGCGCCTCAAAGGTGACACCTTCGCGCCCAGCCGCGATCGCCAGCAGCAAATGGTGTGCCTCGATCGTCGCCGATCCATCCGATTGGGCTTCGGTTGCGCCCGAGTCGATGATCGTTTCCAAGTACTTGTCGAATGTGGTCATCATCAACGCCTTCTCAGCTCGACACCGGCGGCGATGAGCCGCCTGACATGTTTCTTGTGGACCGCTTGGCGCGTCACTCCGAGCGCCTCGGCGACTTGCGGCCAGCCCCAGTCGGCCCGCATCGCCCGCTCGACTGCCGCGTCCTCTACCTGATCGGCCAGGCGCCGCAACGCCGCCACGGCCGCCAGCTCATCAGCGATCTCCCCTTGGGAAACGGAATTCTCAACACCGGACATGCAAGCAACCTTAGTTGACTAAATCTGGATTAGTCAACATCAGTTGCTTAGCTTGGCCTGGCGGGCCCGATCATCTCCTGATGACATAGCTCACCGTCGTTGGTGTGGGCTGTGGGTCAGTGAGCCGGGTGGCGCAGTGTCGCGATGGTCAGGCGGTGTGGCCGTGCTCGATCAGTGCGTTCTGCCGCCCGGACGCGGATTCACCATCGGGGCTCAGCAAACAAAGTTTGCTGATTTCGGGCGTGAATAACAGAAGCATCTCGACGTGAACCCGAGAATGATAGGCAATCAGTATTACTACTGTGACATCAATTGGGTGCGGAGGAGTCTGATTCGTAGATGCCCGTCTTCCGGCGACCGCCGAAAAGTGCCGTCCGAATAGCGGAGGGGTGAGTTCAAAAGTGCCTGCCCGCGAGATATCCGCAGCCGTCCTTATGGCCGACAACCGGCCTGTAGACTCCGGGCCGAGGACGAATTGCCGGTCTCGAATCTCGCGCGGCCACGGTCTCGGCCCGATCAGGAGTTCACGAGTATGAGTCAAAAGGTGGTCCCTGCCGCCGAGGCGGCCGGACTTCGGGTCACCGCCGAACAATTGACGCCCCGCGACGCCGTTTTCGTCTACGACGAGTTCGAGCGGCATCCGTCGAATATTGTCGCCGCCTACGTTTTCGACGCGGCCGCCGCCGAAGCGACGCCGACGAGTTCGGAGCAAGCGTACGCGTGGGTGCGGGACCGTCTCGGATACTCGAAGCTTTTTCATCGACGGCTCGAGCGGGTCCCGGGCGATATCGACCTTCCGTACTGGGTTCCCGACCGCGAGTTCGATATCCGCGATCACGTGACGGTCGGCGGGCCGCAACTGCGCGAGTGGTCCGAAGTCCGACGACGGATCGCCGAGATCGCCGCCACCCGCATGGATCTCTCGCGACCGCCGTGGGGGATACACATCTTCGACCAGGTCGCCGGCTATCCGGGCAAGTCCGCCGTGACGGTCGTCGTGCTCGGGTTCCACCACAGCGTCGGCGATGGCGTGGCCACCCGTGAACTCGAGTTGAAGCTATTCGGCGGCAACGATTTTCCATTGCCCGAACCGGTGATCGACGACCGTGAATGGTCGGCCCCGGCCGCCGTGCTGCGCGCCGTCGGCGTCCTGCCCTACCGGTGCGTGCGCTTCGGTGCCGGGTTGGTTCGCACCCGCTCGGCCGCGAAAACAGTGGCCGCGCGTGTCGCGGCGGACGAGATTCGCGAACCGATCGCGCACCGGCCGGCCACCCGTTTCAATCGCCGCATCGGATCCGGCCTCGCCTTCGATCTGGTGACCATTCCAATGCGGTCGGTCCTCGACGCGAAAACCGGGTCAGCCGAACGCATTACCGTCAACGACCTCATGTTGACCGTGGTATCCGGCGCGCTCGCCACCTACCTCGCCGAGAAGGGGGAGACACCGTCCGCGTCGCTGGCCGCCATGGTCCCCATCTCGATGCGCGGTATCGCGCAATGGAATTCGGTGAATCAGCTCTGCCAGATGTCGGTGGATCTGCATACCGACCGCACCGATCCGCTCGAGCGCCTGCACGAGATCCGATTGTCGGCGCAGCGGGAAAAGCGGCGTTATGCCGATAGCGCGGTCATCCGCCGCGAATCCCGGATGCAGACCTCGCCCGCGTGGCTATTGCGGCTGGCGGGCTGGGCCAGGGCGCAGCGGGTTTTCGATGATGCCGACACCGTGCCGCTGTCCAACACCACGATCAGCAACGTGCCGCCGACCGGTGACCGGCTCGAATTCCGGGGGGCGCCGGTGGTCAACGCCATCGGGGTGCTGCCGATCATGGACGGCGACGGACTGCGCCACCTGATCACCTCGCAGGGTGACGAACTGGTGATCTCCTTCAGCGCCGACGCCGAAATGCTGCCGGACCCTGAGCATTACGGTGAGCTGCTGGTGCGGTCATTTCAGGAATTGGCGGCGGCGCTGCGCGCGCGTCGCGACTGAGGCGCGACGCGGTTCAGGAGCCGATCGCCGCGGCGAGCATCGGCCACGAACGGTGCAGGTCGTCCTGCCAGTAGCCCCACGAATGGGTGCCCTCGGCGTGGAAGTTGTAGGTGATATCGGTGCGGCCGAGTTCGCGGGTCCGCTCGGCGAGTTTGGTGGTGCAGTAGTTCGTCGCGGATTCGATGCCACCGCCGAGAAGTACCTGGTTCGCGAGCATTCGGCCGTCAGCACCCACGGTGGGATCGGCCAGCGTGTCGTGCCTGCCGGGCAGGCCGCTGCCGCTGGATATGTACATAGGAATGTTCGGCAGGCGGTCGGCGTTCAGGTACGGGTCGTGCGCACGCCATCCGTCGCCGCCGGTCGGGCCCCACATATTCTTCGCGTTTCCCTTGCCGAGGCTGATGACGAGAGTGATGAACGCTTGCCCGATGGGATCACTCGTCATCGCGCAGCCGCTGTAGGCGGCGACGCCGCGATACAGCTCGGGCGATTCGATCGCGAGATCGAGTACGGAGGTACCCGCCATCGATATGCCCGCCAGCGCGTTGACGCCGGTCGTCGCGAACGCTGAATCAATCACCGGCGGAAGCTCTTTGGTGAGGAAGGTCGACCACATGTACTTGCCGTTGTTGCCCAGCTTCGCGGCCAGGCCCTCGTCGACCTGCTGCCAATCGGTGTAGTAGCTGAACGCGCCTTCCATCGGGATGACGATATTGACCTGTTTGTCCGCGAAGAACTCGGCCGCGTCGGTGCGAGCCAACCAGGTCGCCGCGTCCTCGCCACCGCCGGCGCCATTCAGTAGATACAACGTCGGAGCGGGTACCTGGGTGTTCTTGGGGCGCAGCACCTGTAGCCGGATATCGCGTTCCATGGCGGGGGAATACACGCTGATCTCGACCAGTTGGCCGGGCCCCGGGGTTTCGCTCACCAGTCGCGCCTCGGACGCGGCCGCGGTCGGCGCGGCGATAGCCAAGAGCATGGCCGATGCCGATACGACTGCCATCAGGTATGCAATGCCGCGCAATAGATCAGTCCCCTGAAATCGCTCGAGTGGTCAAGACATCAATGTGGGGGGCACATCCGCAGACCCGGATGACCCCCAACAATGATGATTGGACTATTTGCCGGGTGCGGGCGTGCCGCCGCTGAGGGTGATCAGCGAATTGATGATGGTGGTACCGATCGAACCGGCGCTCGCGGTTCCCAGGCCCAGAATGTCGATGAGCGATCCCATGTGTTTCTCCTATTTCTTGATGTATCGAACTACCGTTTGGTCAATACTTACTTGACAATGTTTCCGAGTGAGCCGAGGAAGACATCCCACAAGCCATCGCCCGCGACGGCGGAGCCGAGGGCCGGAATCAACGCACCGATCAGGTCGCTCAACGAACCCATTGTGAATCTCCTTTAGTGAGCATGTTCAACACCCCTCGGCCGCCGAAATACGCAGGCGCGAGGAAGGTTACGGTCGTGTATAGATAGTGACGCAGGCAACATATCAAGCGTCCACTTTTCTAGCAAGAGATTCCTATGAATGTTCCCCACCACTTTTTAGCAAATATTTGGCAACCATTGTTGCCGCTTCGCCGCGTGGCTCGAATCGGGCATACATATCCCCGAACTCGGTATGGGCATGACCAAATAGCCGCTGCTCGAAAGTGATTCATGGCAGCGGCGGATACGGCTGACGCCGTGGTCGATTAGCGCGGACTACTCGATGATCGGAAACGGAATCGTATCTGTCGCTTCGGGTTTCGGGATCGCGTCGTGACTCGGTGGCGCCGTGGGATATTCGGTGCGCGCGAGCGGCATGGTCGGATTCGGGTCGGCGGGGACTTCGCGGATCCGGGCGGGCAGGCGGTAGAAGGCGCGCGCGTTGTCTTCGAGGACCTTGAAGATGTCGGTGCCCACCACATCGCCGATGAGCTCGACATCGGAGTCTTTGAACATCCGCCCGGCCCGGGTGCCGGGCAGATCAGTGCCGAACATGAGGGCTTCGGGGTTGACCGCGTGGATGCGGCGCAACGTGGTCGCGACATTCATCGAGACGCGGCCGAAACCCGTCGCCTTGACCCGGGCGCCGCGGTCGACGAGGTCGAGGAGGTAGGGCAGGCCCTCATCGGACATGCCGAGATGATCGATGGACAGGGCCGGGAGCTTGGAGATGACCGGCTGGAGCGAAGCGAGCATCTGGCCGTCGATGTAGACCTCGACATGCCAGCCGACCAATTCGTAGGCGCGCAACGCTTGCAGGGTCATATCGGTGATGTCGGCGGCGGCGCGCTTGAGGTTGAAGCGAAGCGCCCGCACGCCGATACGGTCCAGTTCGATGATCTCGTCGTCGGACGCGTCGAGATCGAGACGGGTCACCCCCACCCAGCCCTCGCCCAGTTCGGCGAGCGCGGCCGCCAGGTAGCTCTGATCGGTGCCCTGGAAAGAACCGCTGACCACGGCACCGCCGCCGACCTCGAAGCGCGACATGCGCTTTCGATAGTCGGCGATGGTGAACACGTCGGGCAGGTGGCCCTCGTTCTCGGCCAGCGGGAACCGCGGGTCGAAGATATGGAGATGGGCATCGAACACTTGTACAGAATGCCTCAGTGTTGGATTTCCCGCTGTCGCAGACCCGGCGCGGGCATAGCTTGCGCGGTCAGACCTTGTGTGGCTCGCTGGCCCGCAGCATGTCTTCGCGCTCGACGACCTTGACGCGCTCGCGGCCTTCTGGCTCGCCGAGTGCGCGCTCATGCGCATCGAGGCGGTACCAGCCCTGCCAGGTGGTGAATGGGATGCCCTTGCCCTCGAGGAACTCGGTCACCGCGTCCAGTTCCGGCTTCTCGGCCGGGGTGAAGTTCACGCTGTCGTCGAGCAGGCAGGCGACGGTCTCGTTGGCGTCGCCCTTGGTGTGGCCGATCAGGCCGACGGGGCCGCGTTTGATCCAACCGGTGACGTAGGTGGCGGGCAGGTAGCGCGCCGCGCCATCGGCGTTGTCGTCGCCGATCACCCTGCCGGCCTCGTTGGGCACGGTGCCGGCCTGGTCGTCGAAGGGCAGGCTGGTCAGGTTCTGTGACAGGTAGCCAACCGCGCGGTAGACGGCCTGGATGTCCCACTGCTTGAACACACCGGTGCCCTTGACGTTCCCGGTGCCGTCGAGCTGGGTGCGCTCGGTGCGCAGGCCGATGACCTTGCCGTCTTCGCCGAGGATTTCGGCCGGGGACTCGAAGAAGTGCAGGAACAGTTTGTGGGGGCGCTCGCCCGCGTCGCGGATCGCCCATTGTTCGAGAGTGTTGGCGACCATGTCGACCTGCTTGGAATGCCTGCGCGCGGCTTCGGAGCCTTCGTCGTAATCGATGTCCTCGGGGTTGACGATGACTTCGATATTGGGGGAGTGGTCGAGTTCGCGCAGTTCCAGGGGCGTGAACTTCGCCTGAGCGGGGCCACGGCGTCCGAACACGTGCACCTCGATCGCCTTGTTGGCCTTGAGGCCGTTGTAGACGTTCGGCGGGATTTCGGTGGGGAGGAGTTCGTCACCGGTTTTCGCGAGGACCCGGGCGACGTCGAGGGCGACGTTGCCGACACCGAGCACGGCGACCTTCTCGGCTTCCAGCGGCCAGGTGCGGGGGACGTCGGGGTGTCCGTCGTACCAGGAGACGAAGTCGGCGGCGCCGTAGCTGCGGTCGAGGCCGATACCGGGGATATCCAGCGCGCGGTCGGCGTTGGCGCCGGTGGAGAAGATGATGGCGTCGTAGAAGGTGCGCAGGTCATCGAGGGTGATATCGGTGCCGTAGTCGATATTGCCGAGGAGACGGACCTGTGGCTTGTCGAGGACCTTGTGCAGGGCGGTGATGATGCCCTTGATGCGGGGGTGGTCGGGTGCGACGCCGTAGCGGATGAGCCCGAAGGGGGCGGGCATGCGCTCGAACAGGTCGATCGACACCTCCACATCGGACTTCATCAACGCGTCGGCCGCGTAGATACCGGCCGGTCCGGCGCCCACGATCGCGATGCGGAGCGGGCGGACGGAGGGCTCGCGAACACCGCTAGTTGATGCTGCACTCTGTTCGGTCATCTCTTACGCGCACCCTTATGGTCGAGAACAATTAATGGCGTCAGTCTTAGCCTAGGCTAACTCGACGCACCGCTGTGACTGCATCCAGATCGGCTATGACAGTCACGCCGTAGTTTCGCGATTCTATCGGTGCTGTGAGGGGAGTCTCCGCGCCGGTGGCGCCGACGCGACTGGCCGCTACCCAGTGCCTACCCACCTCGCTGTCCAGGCTAACCGTGGTGCGCGAGGCCTGCGCCTCGATCCGGGGCTGAGTACCGCCGAGTTCGGGGGCGCGCGTCGGATAATGCCGCCGACCAGGGATCATCGTGGCATGAGCGATCAGCAACCCGGCGTCGAGGACGAAGTCATCACCGTCGACCAGACCGACTCCCGCTCCGCGTGGCCGTTCATCGTGGCCGCCGTGGTCGCGGCACTCGTGCTCGTCGCGGTGATCCTCGGCGGGGTGCTGTCACCGGCTGAGAAAAATGTCACAGAAGCCGACAAGATCGCGGCAGCGGTGCGTAACTACGCCGACGCTCGCGGCCGCACCGATGTCTCGCCGCCGCCAGGTGTGGCGTGCGTCGGATTCGACGAGCGCAAGTCGTCGCTGACACCGCAAGTGGGTGACCTGGAAACCGGAAAGGCAATCGAGATAACCGAAGTCAAGGATCCGATGGTCGACGGGGACCGGGCCAAGGCGACGGTGACCACGAAAATCGACGGCCACGAGGCCACCGGGACCTGGAGTCTGACCCGATCCGACGACAGGTGGCTCATCTGCAACTGAGCCGAATTCATTGTTTGACAGGTTGGCCCATACCCAGGCAATCTCAGAACCAGGTCATGAGAACCAGCGTCAAGCCCCGGCTTGCTGGTCGGCAACCCTCCTCCGCGGCGGGGTGCTCCGGGTGACGACCTGGCCGCGCACTGAAACCCAGGTGTGGCAAGAGCGGATTCACAGGAGGTCCACATGAGTTATGCCGGTGACATCACCCCGCAGCAGGCGTGGGAGTTGTTGCGCGACAACCCCGCAGCCGTTCTCGTCGACGTGCGGACCGAGGCGGAGTGGCGCTTCGTCGGTGTGCCGGACACGACGTCGATCGACCGGCCGACGCTGCTGATCGAGTGGGTCGACAGCAATGGCGCCCGCAACGGCGCGTTCGGCGAACAGCTCAGCGAGGCGCTGGACGGCCGTGAACCGGCGGCGCCGGTCGTCTTCCTGTGTCGCTCGGGTCAGCGTTCGGCGAACGCCGCGACCATCGCGACCGGCCTCGGGATCGAGCCGTCGTACAACGTGCTCGATGGCTTCGAAGGCGGACTCGACGAGTCCGGTCACCGCGGCGGCTCCGGCTGGCGCGCGCACGGCCTGCCCTGGCGGCAGTCATGATCACCGGCGGCGCCTTCGACCGGCCGCTGCCCCCGGACGTCGGCCCGGCGACCCTCGGTGTGCGAGGTGGCGTGCGGCGCTCCGGTTTCGAGGAAACCTCCGAGGCGCTGTATCTGACCTCCGGGTTCGTCTACGAGAGCGCCGAGGCCGCCGAGGCCGCGTTCACCGGTGAAGTCGAACATTTCGTCTACTCCCGTTACGGCAACCCGACGGTCGCCATGTTCGAGGAGCGGTTGCGCCTGATGGATGGAGCCGAAGCGTGTTTCGCGACCGCCAGCGGAATGGCGGCGGTATTCACCGCTCTCGGTGCGCTGCTGCGCGCCGGTGACCGACTTGTGGCCGCGCGCAGCCTATTCGGCTCATGCTTCGTGGTGTGCAACGAGATTCTGCCGCGTTGGGGTATCGAAACCGTTTTCGTCGACGGTGACGATCTGGACCAGTGGGAGCAGGCGCTGTCGGTGCCGACCCAGGCCGTCTTCTTCGAAACGCCCGCCAACCCCATGCAGACGCTGGTCGATGTCCGTAAGGTCACCGAACTAGCCCACGCCGCGGGCGCGAAAGTGGTGCTGGACAACGTCTTTGCCACCCCGCTACTACAGCGCGGTTTCGAGCTCGGCGCCGATGTGGTGGTGTATTCGGGAACCAAGCACATCGACGGCCAGGGCCGGGTGCTCGGTGGCGCCATCCTCGGCGCGCAGGACTATATCGACGGCCCGGTGAAAAACCTCATGCGTCATACCGGTCCCGCGCTGAGCCCGTTCAATGCGTGGACGCTGCTCAAGGGATTGGAAACCATGCCGCTTCGGGTCCGGCATTCGACCGCGGCGGCGTTACGGATCGCGGAATTCCTCGAGGGCAACAAGTCGGTCAGTTGGGTGAAATACCCCTTCCTGCAATCACATCCGCAGTATGCGCTGGCCACCGACCAGATGAGCGGTGGCGGCACCGTGGTCACCTTCGAGTTGAACGCGCCCGCCGACGAGGGCAAGAAGCGTGCCTTCGAGGTGCTCAACCGGTTGCGCGTCATCGACATCTCCAACAACCTCGGTGACGCCAAAACCCTCATCACTCACCCGGCCACGACAACCCACCGTGCCATGGGCCCCGAAGGCCGCGCGACCATCGGCTTGTCCGACGGCGTGGTCCGCGTCTCGGTCGGCCTCGAAGACGTGGAAGACCTGCTCGGCGACCTCGATCACGCCCTGAGCTGACCATCCGACGGGCGAGGTCGTGACACCGTCGCGATCCGGCCCGCCTCGATGCCTGCCCGGGTGGTCGGCATCGACCCCTTCGGTGTCCGGCTGTTGGTGTCTACGCTGGGTGTATGCGGATTTCGGTGGCTGCCGATGAGTGCGTCGGGGTGGCGAAAAAGCTGGTCAAGGAGTTACGTCGGCGCGGTTTCGAGACGATCGCGCACGGTGCGTTGTCCGATACCGAACGCGATGACTGGGCGTGGGCCAGTGCCGCCGCGGCGCGTGATGTCGTCGAGGGACGGGCTGATCAGGCGATCGTGTGCTGCTGGACCGGGACCGGGGCGTCGATGGCGGCGAACAAGGTCGCCGGGGTCAGGGCCGCGCTGTGCGGGGATGCCGCCACGGCCGCTGGTGCTCGCAAGTGGAACGACGCGAATGTTCTCGCGCTGAGCCTGCGTACGACCTCCGGCGCGGTACTGGCCGAAATTCTGGATGCCTGGTTCGGTGCGGTAGCGAGTGTCGAACCGGATGACCGCGCCAATATCGCGCATCTGTCGAAGATCGAGCGCGGCCACTGAGCTACCGCCGCATACCGGCCACAAGTGAAAGGCCTACGGCCGCGGTGGTGATGGTGCGGTCGGCGGATCGCGTCGCGCGTAGCCGAATAGGCGAGCGCTGCGTGTGAGATCTCGGAGGTAGCTCGTGGCGATCAGCCGAACGGCGTGCCGGTCCGGCCGACGAGATCGGCGACAGAATCGACCACAAGCGTTGGCCGATAAGGGAATTGCTCGACGGACTCGCGGGTGGATATGCCGGTGGTTACCAGCACCGTTCGCATACCCGCCTCCAGGCCGGCGATGACATCGGTGTCCATCCGATCGCCGATCATGACCGTCGATTGCGAATGCGCGCCGATCCGGCGCAGCGCCGAGCGCATCATCAGCGGGTTCGGTTTGCCGACGTAATACGGGTCCTTGCCGGTCGCGCGGGTGATCAGCGCGGCCACCGAGCCGGTCGCGGGAAGCAGACCGTCGCGCGAGGGGCCGGTCGCGTCGGGATTGGTGGCAATGAACCGTGCGCCACGCTCCACCAGGCGGATCGCCGTCGTGATCGCCTCGAAGGAGTAGGTGCGGGTCTCGCCGAGCACCACGTAGTCGGGGTCGCTGTCGGTCAGCACATAACCGATTTCGTGCAATGCGGTGGTGAGCCCGGATTCGCCGACCACATAGGCGGTTCCATTGGGGCGCTGGTCGTTGAGGAAGGTCGCGGTGGCCAGCGCGGAGGTCCAGATCGCCTCCTCGGGAATATCGAGCCCGGTGTGGCGCAGGCGTGCCTGTAGGTCGCGTGGGGTGCGAATGGAGTTGTTGGTGAGCACCAGGAACGGTGTCCCGTTGTCGCGCAACTCGGCCAGGAACTTATCGGCACCAGGGACCAGGTGATCCTCGTGTACCAAGACCCCATCCATATCGGTGAGGTAAGACAGGATCGGTTCGTTATTGGCGGTCACCAGACAATTGTCCGCTATCGCGGCCCCGCAGTCGGTTCCGGTGCGAATCGTCGTGTGCATGTGCTCATGTCGAGGGCCGCTGACTATGGTCGAGGTGAGGCCGTGTGAGGAGTGCGCGCGGGAACGCCCGCGCCGCCGTTTCGGTTGCATGAAGGTGCGGTCGCGATCCTCATACGGCCGACGGTGTGCGGAACTCCCGCACGGGTCCGTTGAGCGAAGCGACAGGAGAGACGCATATGGGTGATCTCAAGCTCGGATATAAGGCGTCGGCAGAACAATTCGGGCCGCGCGAACTGGTCGAAATCGCGGTACTCGCCGAAGAACACGGACTCGACAGTGCCTCGGTCAGTGACCATTTCCAGCCGTGGCGCCACGAAGGCGGCCACGCACCGTTCTCGCTGGCGTGGATGGCCGCGGTCGGTGAGCGCACCAAGCGCATCCAACTCGGCACCTCGGTGCTCACCCCCACCTTCCGCTACAACCCGGCCGTCATCGCGCAGGCATTCGCCACCATGGGTTGTCTGTACCCGGATCGGATCATGCTCGGCGTCGGCACCGGCGAGGCGCTCAACGAGATCGCCACCGGCTACACCGGTGAATGGCCGGATTTCAAGGAGCGTTTCGCCAGGCTGCGCGAGGCGGTCGAGTTGATGCGGGCCCTGTGGACCGGTGATCGCGTCGACTACGACGGCCAGTACTACCGCACCGTCGGCGCCTCGATCTACGACGTACCCAAGGCCGGCATCCCCGTGTACATCGCCGCGGGTGGACCGGTTGTCGCCCGCTACGCCGGTCGCGCCGGTGACGGTTTCATCTGCACCTCCGGTAAGGGCATGGAGCTCTATACCGAGAAGCTGATGCCCGCGGTCGCGGAGGGGGCGGCCAAGATGGGGCGCACCGTTACCGACATCGACCGGATGATCGAAATCAAGATCTCCTACGATACCGATCCCGAACTGGCGCTACAGAACACTCGCTTCTGGGCCCCGCTGTCGCTGACCCCGGAACAGAAGCACGACATCACCGACCCGATCGAAATGGAAGCCGCCGCCGACGCGCTGCCTATCGAGCAGATCGCCAAGCGTTGGATCGTCGCCAGCGACCCCGACGCCGCCGTCGACCTCATCAAGCCCTACCTCGACGCCGGCCTCAACCACCTGGTCTTCCATGCCCCCGGCCACGACCAGCGCCGCTTCCTCGACCTGTTCCAACGCGATCTGGCCCCCCGCCTGCGCGCCCTCTCATAACCCACGCCGACCAGTGGCACACGGGGCGGGGTCAGGCGCGGGTCAGCGCGAAGATGCGTAGGTCGCGGGTGGTGCGGGAGCGGTAGGCGTCGTAGGCCCCGGTGACTTCCACGAAACGGGCGAAGACGGCGTCCTTCTCGGCGGCCGGGATCGGGGTCGCTTGGACCGGGATGCGTTCGCCCGCGATTGCGACGGTGGCCGATGGGGTCGCCAGGAGGTTGGCGGTCCAGGCCGGGTGCCTGGCCTGGCCGAAATTGCTGCCGATCACGTAGAGGGTGTCGCCGTCGTGCACATACAGCAGGGGCTGGGTGCGGGGCTGGCCACTTTTGCGGCCGGTGGTGGTCAGCAGGATGACGGGTGCGCCGATCGGGCCGAGCACCGTGTATTTCGCGTCGGTACGCTCGAGCAGCGCGCGATCGAGCGGAGTGATCGTCCGGATGAGCCATGAACCGGGCTTGGTCGCGGCGAACTTATTCGCCGCGCGGGACAGAGAATTGGTGCGTGAACCCCATTGCCGGTTCGGGAACTGCTCAGCCATGCCGGGACTATATCGGGCGCCGCCGCCCTGATCGGCTTTCGGAGCCGATGGCTACCCGGCGGTAGCGTTTCTCGAGATTTCACCGGTGATGACGGTCTCGCTACCCGGTTACGGTTGCCGCTTGTTCACTAAGCTCTCGGTCATGGCCGATTCCGCACCATCCGCTGTGTACATCGCGTCTCCGGAGGGGGACACCGGAAAATCGACGGTGGCACTCGGCATGCTCCAGATGTTGTGCGCGACCACCGCTCGGGTCGGTGTGTTCCGGCCGATCACCCGCTCCACCATCGAGCCCGATTACATTCTGGAGCTGCTGCTCGAGCACAGCACCGCCGATATCGACTACGCGCAGGCCATCGGCGTCACCTATGAGCAGGTGCATGCCGATCCCGATGCGGCGATCAGCGAGATCGTCATGCGATTCCACGAGGTCGCCAAGGTGTGCGACATCGTCGTGGTGGTCGGCAGCGACTACACCGATGTGGCCAGCCCCAGCGAGCTGCGCTTCAACGCCAGGATCGCGGTCAACCTCGGCGCACCCGTGCTGCTGGTGGTGCGCGGCTCGGGCCGCACCCCGCAAGAGGTAGGTCATCTCGCGCAACTGTGTGCGCACGAACTGGCCCTCGAGCACGCGCAACTGGTCGCGATCATCGCTAACCGCTGCGATCCGGACCTCCTCGGCGAGGTCGGCGATGCGTTGCGGGTGGTCGATGTACCGTCCTGGACGCTGCCGGAGGTGCCGCTGCTGATGGCGCCGACCATGGCCGAACTGTGTACCGCGATAGACGGCGAAATGTACAGCGGCGACCCGGAATTGCTGCACCGCGAGGCGCTGAAGATCATGGTCGGTGGCATGACGGCCGAACACATTCTGGAGCGGCTCGTGGACGGCGTCGTGGTGATCGCGCCGGGCGACCGTCCGGACGTGCTGCTCAGCGTGGTGAATGCGCATGAGGCGGAAGGATTTCCGTCGCTGTCGGGCATCATCATGAATGGCGGGATGCTGCCCCATCCCGCCGTGGCCAGGCTGATGCACGGGCTGAAGCCGAAGCTGCCGATTCTCACCACCGCGCTCGGCACCTACGACACCGCCAGTGCCGCCTACCGCACCCGCGGGCGCATGTCGGCGGGTAGTCCGCGCAAAGTCGACACCGCGCTGGCTCTGATGGAGCAGCGGGTCGATGCCGTGGAGTTGTTGCGGCGCATCGAGGTTCCGCGCAGCTCGGTGGTCACGCCGCAGATGTTCGAATACCAGCTCATCGAGCGGGCGCGCGCCGACCACAAGCGCATCGTGCTGCCCGAGGGCGGCGACGATCGCATTCTGCGGGCGGCCGGACGGGTGTTGCAGCGCAAGATCGCGGATCTGATCATCCTCGGCGACGAGACGACCATTCGCGCTCGCGCCGCCGAACTCGGTGTCGATCTCGCCGCCGCGCAGGTACTGGACCCGGTGACGTCGGGCTATCTCGATGATTTCGCGAAGGAATACGCGCAACTGCGCGCGCACAAGGGGATGACCGTCGAGCGTGCCCGCGAAACCATGACCGACATCTCGTATTTCGGCACCATGATGGTTCACCGGGGGATCGCCGACGGCATGGTGTCGGGTGCCGCGCACACCACCGCGCACACCATCCGGCCGTCGTTCGAGATCATCAAGACCACGCCGGGAGTTTCCACGGTATCCAGCGTTTTCCTGATGTGCCTGGCTGACCGGGTGCTCGCCTACGGAGACTGCGCGGTCGTCCCCGATCCGACGTCGGACCAACTGTCGGATATCGCGATCTCCTCGGCGGCCACGGCGGCTCGCTTCGGCATCGACCCACGGGTGGCGATGCTGTCGTATTCGACCGGTGCGTCCGGCAGTGGCGCGGATGTGGACAAGGTGCGCGTCGCGACCAAATTGGTCCGCGAACGCGAACCAGAACTGTTGGTGGAGGGCCCGATTCAGTACGACGCGGCCATCGAACCGACCGTCGCGACCACCAAGCTCCCCGATTCCGAGGTCGCCGGTCGCGCGACGGTGTTCGTGTTCCCCGATCTCAATACCGGCAACAACACTTACAAGGCGGTGCAGCGCAGCGCGGGCGCGGTCGCGGTCGGTCCGGTACTACAGGGGCTGCGCAAGCCGGTCAACGATCTTTCGCGCGGTGCGTTGGTCGCCGATATCGTCAATACGGTGGCGATCACCGCGATTCAGGCGCAGGAGCAGTGATGGGATGCGTCGGTATGGCAGGAGGTGTCATGAGCGGCAAGAGCGATGATCTGGTGCTGGTGATCAATTCCGGCTCGTCGTCGATCAAATATCAACTGCTGGACCCGGAGTCGAGTGCCATCGCGGCTTCCGGGATGGTCGATCGGATCGGCGAACCGAATTCGGGAATCGAGCATCACGCCGAGGGGCGAACCGTCGAGCACCATGGCCCGATCGCCGACCACACCACGGGGCTGAAACTCGTCTTCGATATGTTCGCCGAAACCGGGCAGGACTTGGCCGGTGCGGGCGTGCGCGCGGTCGGGCACCGGGTGGTGCACGGTGGCGAGGTGTTCTATCGGCCGACGCTCATCGACGACTCCGTACTGGCTGCGATCTCCGAGCTGTCTTCGCTTGCACCACTGCACAATCCGGCGAATGTGGCGGGCATTGTGAGTGCGCGCAAGTTGCTGCCGGACGTACCGCAGGTCGCGGTATTCGATACCGCCTTCTTCCATGGCCTGCCCGACGCCGCCAAAACCTACGCCATCGATGCGAAAGTTGCTGCCGCGCAGGGTATTCGGAAATACGGTTTCCACGGGACCTCACACGAATACGTCGCGGGCGCGGTCGCGCGGCTGCTCGATCGTGATCGGCTGGAAGTGAATCAGATTGTCTTCCACCTCGGTAACGGCGCCTCGGCCTCCGCGATCAGGGGCGGGCATCCCATCGACACCACCATGGGACTGACCCCGCTGGAGGGGCTGGTGATGGGGACCAGGCCCGGCGACCTCGACCCCGGCATCGTGCCCCATCTGATGCGCTCGGCTCACCTGGACATCGACCAGGTCGACGAGCTGTTGAACCGGCACTCGGGCCTCAAGGGACTTTCTGGCGTCAATGACTTCCGTGAACTGCAACGGCTCATCGACGCGGGCGACGACGCCTCGCGGCTGGCATACGAGGTCTACATTCACCGCCTGCGCCGCTACCTCGGCGCCTACCTCATCGAACTCGACCGCGTCGACGCGATCACTTTCACCGCCGGTGTCGGCGAGAACAGCCCGCAGGTTCGCGCCGACGCGCTCGCCGGCCTTTCCCGCTTCGGCATCGAGGTAGATCCGGCGCTCAACACCGCGAAAAGCCGTGTAGCCCGGCATATTTCGACACCCGGTTCCGAGATCGCGGTGCTGGTGGTGCCGACCAATGAGGAACTGGCGATCGCGCGCGCCGCCCACCGGATCGTTGCCGCCGATGGGTAGCGCGATCAGCTGCGCGCGGCAGCCGAGCGGGCCGGTCGGCGCTCAGATCCAGGTCTTGGCGCGGATGGCGTTTGCGAGGTCGACCAGCGCGTAGCGGTGTTTGCGGTTGGGGGCGTGGCGGGCCAGTGCGCGTAGGCCGGATTCGGTGCCGTCACGCAGGTCGCGTTCGGTGAAGGGGGCATCAAAGAGCCTGGCGTCGGGCTGTTCGGGAGTGTTGCCCGCTTGCAGCCAGGCCAGTGCGGCGCCGAGGGTGAGGACGCGCAGTTGGACGGCGCGGCTTTCCCCGCTCGGCAGCGCGGATACGCGGGATGCGGCGATGTGCAGCGTCGATTCGTCGAGTTCGGCCACCGGTGCGGCGGTGAGCAGCAGTAGCACCGCCGTCATGCGTGCGGTTGTGTAATTACGCGCGGCGGCGGGCACCTCGTCGAGGGCGCGCACTGCCTCGGTGACCCGGTCGGCCGCGGAAAGCTGCCTGGCCAACCCGAATGCGGCGCTCACCACCGCTCGATCGGTGCGCCATACGGTGTCGTAGAAGGTCTCGCAGTAGGCATGCCACTGGTCCGGGGCCTCGGAATCCCATTGTTGCAGAATCAGTTCCGCGGTAGCGGCGAGCGCGAGTTTCGGCGCGATCTCACCGGGCAGCACCCGAAGCACCTCGTCGAAACTGGCGAATGCCTGCTCGTATTCCAGCTCGAGCAGCTTGGCCTGGCCGGTGAACCAGTCGACACGCCAGTCGTGATCGGCGTGCACCTGCGAGAGCAGTCGCAAGACCGCCGCCCAATCACCCAGGTCCAGGCAGGCGCGCGCCTCGGCGAGGGTCAACTCCAGATCCAGTGTCCGCGGCGCGTTGTCGGGATCGGTCGCGGCGCGCTCGCGCGTGTCGTCGAGCGCTTCGATGACCTGTTTCGGGTCCGGGTGCGTCGCCGCGGCGAGCAGCGGCGCGGACTGATCGGTCGGGTCGATGAGCGGAACCGGTAGTGCCGCAGCGACATCAGCGGCTTGTAGTTGATTGCTGCGAGCGATGCCGTCGGCATAGGCGTCGGTCTGGCTGATCAGTTCCTCGGTGCCGAAGCTGGCGCGCTGTGGACTGAATACCGTTGACAGCTGCGGGTGTTCGTCGCCGGTCTCCATCGCCAGAATCTCCCGCAGCACGCCCGCCAGCTGCGCGGACATGGCACGAGCGGAGGGGAATCGGTGCGCGGGATCGGGGTCGGTCGCCGAGAGCAACAGCCGGTGGAAGAACTCGTGCCTGGCGAGTACGGGATGCTGGGCGGGATCGGGGATTCCATCGAGATAACGGCCCTGGTCCATCGGCATGTTCAGTGTCAGCACCGCGAGTGTCCGCCCGACGGTGTAGATATCCGACGCCACGGTCGGTCCGGTCCTGGGGATCTCAGGAGCCTGGAAACCCCTGGTGCCGTACAGGTTTCCGTACGCTTCGACGGTCGCGACCGCGCCGAGGTCGATCAGCTTCACCTGGTCATCGGTGACCATGATGTTGTCGGGCTTGAGATCGTTGTAGGTCAACCCGATCGAATGTAGGTATTCCAGCGCGGGCAGGATTTCCAGCAGGTAGGCGATCGCCTCGGGCACCGGCATGCGCTGCGGGCGTGGATAGGTGTCGAGTATGTCGCGCAACGAGCGACCCCCGACGTACTCCATGACGATGTAGCCGGTGGGCTCCCCGTCCGGACCGGTGTGCTCGACGAAGTTGTGGATCTTGACGATGCTGGGATGCGCTACCTCGGCGAGGAATTGGCGTTCGGCGACCGCCACTGCCTGGGCTTCGGCATCACCGGTGTGCAGAAGTCCTTTGAGCACCACCCAGCGGTCGCTGACATTGCGATCGACCGCCAGATAGATCCAACCGAGCCCGCCGTGCGCAAGACACCCCTGGATCTCGTACTGGTTCGACACCAGGTCACCGGGGTGTAGCGAGGGACGGAAATCATAAGGAGCACCGCAGGTTTCGCAGGTACCGCTGGTCGTCGCCGGATAGACGGCGGTGGCCCGTCCGACCGGGTTGCCGCAGCGCCAGCAAAACCGCCTGCCCTCGGAGACAACCGGATCGGTGAGCACGGCGGCCAGCGGATCGGCGGGCGCGATCGTCGGGATCGGGACCAAACCGGCACCGAGCTTGCGCACCGTCGGTCGTGAGCGGACAGTGCGCACGCTGCGACCCGAGGTGCGCACCGTGGCACCGGAGGTTGCCGCCGCGTCCGGGCGTCGGGTTCCGACGGTGAATTCGGCCGCCGCGGTGCCCGTGGCCGTCGCGGTGGTTTCCGGGGGCAGGTTTTCATCGGTCGCGGGCCGCGGTTGGCTCACCGGGGGGATGGGTTGCGTGCCCGAATCGTCGTCCGCCGTGGCGGAATCGGCGGAATCGTCATGGTCGGCGCTGTGCTGCGCGGTCATCGCTGGTCAGTCCTGATAGGTCGGTGCGGGCGGCCCCGGCGAGGGGCCGAGGGCGCTCAGCCACTGCTGGTAGATGTGATCCCAGGTTCCATCGGCCCTGATCCGGTCGAGTGTTCCGTTCACGAAGCGCACCAGATCGTCATTGCCCTTGGAGATTCCGATGCCATAGGGCTCGACGCTGATGCTGCCGCCGACCAGTTCGGTGTAGGGGTCCTGTTCGGCGAGTCCGGCGAGGATCGCGTCGTCGGTGCTCACCGCGTCAACCTGTCGCTGTTGCAGAACCACCAGGCAATCGGCCCAGGTCGGCACCGTGAGAATGGTTGCGGCGGGCTGGTCATGGCGGATTCGGTCCAGCGAGGTGGTGCCGCGCACGACGCACACCCGCTTGCCCGCCAGATCACCGATGCCGTTGATCCCCGAATCTTTTACCGCGAGCACCCGCTGATTGGCCCGCAGGTACACCGTTGAGAACGAAACCCGCTGCCGCCGTTCGCAGGTGACGGTCATGGTCTTGGCCACCAGGTCGACGGTGTGGTCCTGTAGCGCCTGCTCCCGATCGGCCGAACCGAGGCTGCGGTATTCGACCAGGTCGGGGCTGCCGAGTAGGTCGCGCGCGACCTCGCGGGCGATATCGGCGTCGAAGCCGACGATGGTGCCGCTGATCGGATCACGGAAGCTGAACAGGTTGCTGCCGGTATCCAATCCGACCAATAGCCTGCCACGGGCGCGGATCGAATCGATATTCGGCCCGCCCGCTCCGGTCGGCCGCAGGCTGGCCGTCGGATCGCCGCACGGCGGTTCGACCTGCGGTGTTATCGGCGAATCCGGTAGCACCGGAACCACTTTCGCGGGCAGCGGTGGCTCGGTGTAGTGCACCGTCTCGGGAGCGGCCGTCGAATCGGATTGGCTCGAACAGCCGCCGGCGAAGACCAGCGCAATGATCGAAGCGGCGACAATGCCGCGGGTCGATTTCATCTATACTCCAGCAGCCGAGGCCAGATTCCGATCCCGACCGCGCCCGCGGCCAGAATGCCGAGCACCATCGCGCCCGGAGCCAGGAAGTCGAGTACGCGGGCAGCCTGAGAAATATTGCCGCGCAACGTTGCCCGAGTTTCGGTGAGGGCATTGCCGAGCGCGGTGTCGAGCGCGTCGACCTGGGCCGCGGCATCCGCCGCGCCGGGACCGGTCGCCGCCGTGCCCGCGCCGATGAAATCGCCGCGTGCGAGGCTGTCGTTCATCCGTTCGTGCGCCGCTCGCCAACGATCCAGTGCGGCACGGGCAGTCGCGACATCGGTGCTGGCGGGTGCGTGCGTCGGATAGCCGTCGAGCAGTTCGCCGAGTCGGTTGACGCTGTCGTCGTAGGTTCGGTCGTAGTCGCCGGTCGCGTCGCGGCGCACCAGCTTCAGTGTTTCCGCGGACCTGGCCTGCTGGGTCAGAATCCGGCTCTCGGTCAATCGCGAGGCGGGCACCGCGGCGCCATCGCGGCCCCGGATCATCGATGTCGCCGATACCGATCCGGCAATCACCGTCCACGCCAACAGGACCAGCATCGCGCTCGCGGCGAGTAGCAGTCCCGGATTGATCACCCGATGCCAGCGCTTGGCCAGCTCGACCTGCATCCACACCAACGCGACCAGGGCGAGCATCAGCACCATGACCGCGGGCCACGGCGGCCGGACGTGGTTACGCTGCGCCGCGTCAACCGCCCCCGAGCGGTGGTCCTCGAGTTCCTGGGCCATCAGTAGCAATGAGGTCTGCATCTGGTTAGAAGCTTCGCTCAAATACGCCGCGCCGACCGGGTATCCGATGCGATTGTTCGCACGCGCGCTTTCGATGACGCCCGCGTACACCGGCAGCCCGGTGGCGATACCCGTGCGCAGCCTGGCGTCGGGATCGGTTGTCTGGTCGGCATTGCCCGACTGGATCACCAGTTCCGCGGCGGCCTCACCGAGCGCCTGACTGTATCTATTACGCACCGCCTCCGGCTCCAGGCCGCCCGCGATGAACGCGGTGCTCGCGGCGGCGTCGGCGACCGAAAGCGAGGTGTAGAGGCGCTGGGCGGATTGCGCGTCCGGCTCGGTGTCGGCCAGCAGCACATCGAGTCCATGCTGGCGATCGCTGACGGTTTCCGCGGTCACCGAACCCGCCGCCAGACATAGACCGATGAGAATCAGCCCGATGCCGATGAGCCTGCCCGGCGAGGAATACACGAACGACCGCAAGTTGGCTGGGTCGAGCCGTTCACGTATCGCCGCAGTACGAGGGACACCGACATGCTTTCGCACCGGCTCGTCGGCTACCGGCGGTGGCAGCTCGGCTGCCGCCTGCTCGGTGCGAGCCATGTCCAACCTCCCGCTCTGGGACGCGGTGTTCGCGCCTTGTTGGAGTTTATTGTGGTCTTACCGGAGCCGTGGCGTGTGAAACACCCCACCACGGCTGGATGAGGATGGGTTGGCAGATGCGTGGTGACGGTGACGGGTGGTCGCGCGACCCGGATGGCGTGCGGCATTGGGGTCGTTTCGGGGCCGCCGGGTTGTTGCTTCGAGCACCGCTCGCGGGCGGTGGTTCCGTGGTGTTGTTGCAGCATCGCGCGCCATGGAGCCATCAGGGCGGCACCTGGGCGCTGCCGGGCGGCGCCCGCGACAGCCACGAGACCCCGGTGCACGCGGCGGTGCGCGAGGCGTGGGAGGAGGCCGGTATCGAGGCCGCCGATGTGACCGTGCGCGGCGAGCGGGTTACCGCGTCCGCGGTGAGCGGCTGGACCTACGTCACGGTGGTCGCCGATGCCGTCATCGCCTTGCCGACCAGCCGAAACCGGGAAAGCACCGCGCTGGCCTGGGTGCCGGAAGACGAGGTCGCCGCCCGCTCGTTGCATCCCGGCTTCGCCGCTTCCTGGCCGTCGCTGCGCGCGGCACCCGCCCGGGTGTGCCTGGACGATATCGCGGACATCACCGCGATAGCCGCCGCGCTGCCGCGCACCGTCGACCTGGCCGACGAGGGTTTCGTCTGGCTGCACACCGAACCCGGCGGGCCGGGCGGTTGCGCGCGAATCGTCGATCCGGTTTCGGTCGAGGCGACCGTAGTGGGCGCTGAGCCATCGAATAGCGCTGAGCCATCGAATAGCGCTGAGCCCTCGGACAGTGTTGAGCCCTCGCACAGCGCTGAGCCCACGGATGCCGTGGCGGCCGATCCGATCCTCGCGCTCACCCGCGTGCAGGTACTGTCCTGACCGTTCGACGACCGGATGGCGGCGGCCGATGTCGCGGCAGATCAAGAGTTTTCGAGCAGCGCGGACTTGAGTTCGCGCGCCGCCGCCTCGGGATCACGTGCCTCGGTGATAGCCCGCACGACGACCACGCGGTTGGCGCCTGCGGCCAGCACCTCCGGTAGCCGTCCGATATCGATGCCACCGATGGCGAACCACGGGCGAATGGGGTGCGCGTCCGCGGTGGAGCGCACCAGGTCGAGACCTGCGGCCTGGCGGCCCGGTTTGGTCGGGGTCGTCCACACCGGTCCGGTGCAGAAATAGTCGGTGTGCTCCTCGATCGCGGCAAGTCCCGCCTGCGCGCGATTGTGGGTGGAACGCCCGATCACCACGTCCGGCCCGAGGATCCGGCGGGCATACCAGGGCGGCAGGTCACCCTGGCCGACGTGCAGCACGTCCGCGCCCGCCGCCAATGCCAGATCGGCGCGATCGTTCACCGCCAGCAGGGCGCCATGTCTGCGCGCGGCCGCCTTGAGTTCGGCCAGCGCGCCCAGCTCTGACTTGGCCTCGAGTGGACCGAATTTCGCTTCGCCCGGTGAGCCCTTGTCCCTGAGCTGAATGATGTCGACACCGCCCGCGAGCGCCGCCTCGGCGAACTTGGCTAGATCGCCCTTCTCCCGGCGGGCATCGGTGCAGAGATATAGCCGCGCGGTCGCCAGGCGCTGCCTGGGGGACAGGGACCGGTACGGATGGGAGGGTTGCACGCCCTCGACCGTAGCCGCGCTACCGTGGGGATGCGATATGGAGGTGGTCTGGAGGTGGATCGGGTGCGGACTCTGGCCGTCGTCGGCGCCGGTGCCGTCGGACTCGCCGTGGCATGGCGTTGCGCGGTGGCCGGATGGTCGGTGACACTCTTCGACCCGGCTGCCGGATCCGGTGCGTCCTGGGTCGCGGGTGGCATGCTCGCACCGCTGTCGGAAGGCTGGCCGGGGGAGGAACGCGTCCTCGAATTCGGTGCCGCCTCGCTGGCCCGCTGGCCCGAATTCGCCGAGCGCATCCGGGTCGAGACCGGGGTGGAGGTATTCGTCGCCGAGCAGACGCTGACGGTCGCGTTGGACAGCGCCGACGCCGCTGACCTGCGCACCGTCGCCGACTGGGTCGGCGGCCACGGCCACGAGTTGCGCGTGCTGGACCGGGCGGGCGTGCGCGCGCTGGAGCCCACGCTGTCGCGTACCGTCCGCGCGGGACTGCTCGCACCCACCGAGCCCGCCATCGATAATCGCCGACTGCTCGACGCGCTGCGCACCGCCTGTGGGTCGGCCGGGGTGGAGTTGCGCGCGGAATCGGTCGAGGACATCGACGCGCTGCCGCACGATCAGATCGTGCTCGCCGCCGGTGCCGCCTCGCCCAGGCTCTGGCCGCGGCTGCCGGTCCGGCCCGTCAAGGGCGAGATCCTGCGACTTCGCCACCGGCCGGGCGCGGCGCCACCACCGGATCGGGTGATCCGGGCTCGTGTACATGGCAGGCCGGTCTATCTGGTGCCGCGTGCCAGCGGAATCGTCGTCGGCGCGACACAATACGAGGCGGGATTCGACGCCACGGTGACCGTGGCCGGGGTCCGCGACCTGATCGCGGACGCCGAGGCCATTGTGCCCGGCATCGGCGAATACGAATTGGCCGAGTCCAGCGTGGGTTTCCGGCCGAGCTCACCGGATAACCTGCCGCTGATCGGCAGGCTCACCGACCGGTTGGTGGTCGCCACCGGGCATGGCCGCAATGGCATGCTCACGGTCCCGCTCACCGTCGACGCGGTGTCGAGTCTGCTCGCCGGTGAGGTGCTCGATGACGCGAAAGTCGCCGACCCGCAACGTTTTTCGGCGCTGAGTGCGCCGTCGCTATCGTCCGCAGGAGGAATTCGATGACCGCGATATCAATCCCCATCGGCGTCACCGTGAACGGCGAGGACCACGAGTTCGCCGAATCGCTCACGGTGCGTGAGTTGCTCGAACGTCTCGAGCTGCCGTCGCGGGGCGTGGCGCTCGCGGTGGACGGTGCCGTCTTCCCCAAGTCGCGCTGGCACGAACCGGTTGGCCGCGGCTGGAACATCGAGGTGCTTACGGCGGTCCAGGGTGGCTGACACACTGGAGATCGCCGGCAGGCAGTTCGGTTCCCGCCTGATCATGGGCACCGGCGGCGCCGACAACCTGGCGGTCCTCGAGGAGGCGCTCCTCGCCTCCGGCACCGAATTGACCACGGTCGCCATGCGCCGCGTCGATTCGGCGGGCGGCACCGGCGTGCTCGACCTGCTGAAGCGTCTGGACATCATGCCGCTGCCGAATACGGCGGGCTGCCGAACCGCGGCCGAGGCGGTGCTCACCGCGCGACTGGCCGCCGAGGCGCTCGACACCAACTGGGTGAAGCTCGAAGTTATCGCCGACGAACGCACTCTGCTGCCCGACTCCATCGAATTGCTGACCGCCGCGGAACAATTGGTCGACGCGGGTTTCGTCGTGCTGCCCTACACCACCGACGATCCGATCCTGGCCCGCCGACTGGAGGACGCGGGCTGCGCCGCGGTCATGCCGCTAGGCGCCCCCATCGGCACCGGACTCGGCATCGGCAATCCGCACAATATCGAGATGATCGCCGCCGCCGCCGGCGTCCCGGTCATCCTCGACGCGGGCATCGGAACCGCGAGCGACGCCGCGCTCGCCATGGAACTCGGGTGCGCCGCCGTCCTGCTCGCCACCGCCGTGACCAGGGCAAAACACCCCGCGCTCATGGCAACCGCGATGGCGGACGCCGTGCGCGCCGGCCATCTGGCCCGGCAGGCCGGGCGCATCCCCAAGCGCTTCTGGGCACAAGCCTCCTCCCCGGCCCTGTGACGCGGGCAGCCCGCTGACACCGCGGCAACAGCGGTCAGGGTTGTCCCCCATATGCCAGGACCGGGTTCGGTCATCCTCGAGGATGACCGAACTCGCCACTTTTTGTTGACGCGCTCGGACAGATTTTCCGGAATGCTGGGTGCCATGATCGAACTGAGGGGCCTGACCAAGCATTACGGGCAGACCGCTGCGGTTCAGGATCTCACCTTCACAGTTCGTCCTGGACTGGTGACGGGTTTCCTTGGACCCAACGGCGCCGGTAAATCGACCACTATGCGGATGATCCTCGGGCTGGACAAGCCCACTGCGGGCACCGCGCTGATCAACGGCAAGCCATACCACCAGCTGGACCATCCGTTGCGCGCCGTCGGCGCGCTGCTGGATGCCAAGTGGGTGCATCCGAATCGTTCAGCGCGTGCCCACCTGCAGTGGATGGCCGCCTCCAACGACATTGCGATGTCCCGGGTAGACGAGGTACTGCGCCTGGTCGGCCTGTCGGAGGTGGCCGGCAAAAACGCGGGCGGCTTCTCACTCGGCATGTCGCAGCGGCTCGGCCTGGCCGGTGCCCTGCTCGGCGACCCGCAGGTGCTGCTGTTCGACGAGCCGGTCAACGGCCTGGACCCGGAAGGCATCCTGTGGATCCGCCGGTTCATGCAGCGGCTGGCCGCCGAGGGCCGCACCGTGCTGGTCTCCAGCCATTTGCTCTCGGAGATGGCGCAAACCGCCGAACATCTCGTCGTAATCGGCAAGGGACAGCTGATCTCCGATTCGACCACCAAGGAATTCATCGAGCGCGCCTCGGAAGCCTCAGTCCGGGTACGCAGTCCGCAACTCGACCAGTTGCGCAGCGTGCTCACCTCCAACGGGATGACCGTGCGTGAGGACGGCGAGGGCACCGACGGTCCCGCGCTGGTCGTCGCCGGAGTGACCAGTGACGACATCGGCAAGCTCGCCGGCGCCAACGACATCACGCTGTTCGAGCTTGCGCCGCAACGGGCTTCGCTCGAGGAGGCGTTCATGCGGATGACCGGTGGTGCGGTGCAGTACCACGGTGAAGGCTTCGATTCGGCGGGAGCGACGGGCTCGGAAGCGGTAGCTCGCGTAACCACGCAGGCCCCCGCGTCATACACAGCGATGGGAGGTGCGCTCTGATGGGCGTGCTGGCAGCAGAACGAATCAAGCTCACCTCGACCAAGTCGCCCTGGTGGTGCTCGGCGGTCGTAGTGGTGCTGGCCATCGGGCTCTCCGCGCTGTTTTCGCTGGTAGTGAAGGCCGCCGGTGATAACCCGGCCGAGGGGACACCGATGCTGGATATCAGCACCGCGACCGCCGGTATCACCGGTTTCGGCGTCATGGTGCTGACCATCATGGCGACGCTGACGGTGACCAGCGAATACCGGTTCGGCGTTATCCGCACAACCTTCCAGGCCGTCCCCAATCGCACCAAGGTGCTGTTGACGAAGACCGCGCTGGTCGGTGTCTACGGTGCCGTGCTCACCATGGTCCTGGCGTTTCTCGCCATCGGAGTGGCCAAACTGATCGGTAACGGCGCGCCCGGCGTCGATCTGGCCCTCGACGGCCAGTGGCGCGCGATCTACGGCATCCCGATCTACGCCTTCCTCTACATCGCCTTCGCCATCGGCATCGGCACACTGGTGCGGCAATCGGCCGCGGCGATCTCGATCGTGGTGCTCTGGTCCCTGCTGGTCGAGCCGCTGCTGAGCGCCTTCGGCAGCTTCGGTCGCAATGTCGGGCCGTTCCTGCCCTTCCAGAACGCCTCGCACTTCCTGTCCCTCTCGGAAAGCAGTGGCAACTGGCACTGGGGTCCCTGGGGCAGCCTGATCTACTTCACCGCTTTCGTTGCGATCGTGTTCGGTGCGGCCCTGTTCGCAGTGAACCAGCGCGACGCCTAGCTACCCGAGTAGCCCTCCCTCGCCACTCGGGTGTGGGGTGCGCGCCTTGTCGGGAGGTATGCGCGCCCCCCTTCACACCGACTGCCACTGCCCGGAAGTCGGTGCGACCACCGGTCCGATGATTCTCATCGGGCCGGTGTTGTCGTTTTTTTGGCCGCTGGCGCGGCGTGTTCGCGGCCCCCTCTGGCTCGCGTCCGAGGGGCAAATACTTGCTCCTTCGTCGCATCGTATTTGCCCCTCGGACGCGAGCCGGCCGCGAACTTTAGGGCTCGATCTCGCTTCGCTCGAAAACTGGTGTCGTGGCGAGTGGGCACGTAAGTGGGTTTGTGCGGGCGGCACCTACTGTTTTGTGTCCAGGTAGGTGCTTTTGGCTGGGGGATGGGGTCAGTTCATCCATGCGATGGCGCCGGCTATTGCTAGCACTGCGCAGACTGCTAGGGCGATTGATAGGGGGCGGAGGGTTTTCCAGGTGGAGTAGGCGCCGCCTATGAGGAATCCGGCGAGGGCGAGTAGCAGGATGGTGGACATTGGGGTGAGTGTATTTGGCGGGGGGTGGGGGCTGGTGGGGATGCCGAGGATTAACAAGCACGCGTGCTTGCTTTTTTAGGGAACTGGTGTGATGCTGGTGCCTGGTACGCGGACTTCACCGGTTCGGCGATGTGGCTGCGCTGGGACGGTTCGCCGCACAGGAGGGACTTCCGGCTGATGAGTGTGCTGGCCGCCGACCCGGATGTGATCCGAATCGGCAACTGTTCCGGGTTCTACGGAGATCGCCTCAGCGCGATGCGTGAGATGCTCGAGGGCGGGCAGCTCGATGTGCTTACCGGCGACTATCTCGCTGAACTGACAATGTTGATCCTCGGTCGCGACCGGATGAAGGACCCGAGCCTCGGCTACGCAAAGACGTTCGTCAAGCAGATCGAGGAGTGTCTCGGCCTCGCGCTGGAGCGCAATGTGCAGATCGTCGCGAACGCGGGTGGGCTCAATCCCGCTGGACTGGCCGATCGGCTGCGCAAGGTCGCCGCGGATCTCGGCCTGGCGGCCAAGATCGCGCACGTCGAGGGTGACGATCTGCTCGCGCGGGCCGGCGAGCTCGGCCTCGGGGCGCCGCTCACCGCGAACGCTTACCTCGGCGGCTGGGGCATTGTCGAATGCCTGAACGCGGGCGCCGACATCGTCGTCACCGGCCGGGTCACCGACGCGTCGGTGGTACTCGCCCCGGGCGCCGCCCATTTCGGTTGGGGGCGTACCGATTACGACCAGCTGGCGGGCGCGGTGGTGGCGGGGCACGTTATCGAGTGCGGCACTCAGGCGACCGGCGGCAACTTCGCGTTCTTCACCGAGCTGCCCGATCTCGGCCGTCCCGGCTTCCCGATCGCCGAAATCCGCAGGGATGGCAGCAGTGTCATCACCAAACACGAGGGCACCGGCGGCGCGGCCACCGTCGATACCGTCGAAGCCCAGCTGATGTACGAGATTCAGAGCGCCCGATACGCGGGCCCGGATGTCACCACGCGCCTCGACACCATCGAGCTTGCTCAGGACGGTCCCGACCGGGTGCTCATCAGCGGTGTCACCGGCGAGGCGCCGCCGCCGCGACTCAAGGTGTCGCTCAATACCCTCGGCGGCTTCCGTAACGAGATGGAGTTCGTGCTGACGGGCCTCGATATCGAGGCGAAAGCCGCACTGGCGCAACGTCAATTGGAATCATGGCTGTCTGTTCGACCGGCCGAACTTTCGTGGACGCTGGCCCGGCTGGATCGGCCGGACGCCGAAACCGAGGAACAGGCCAGCGCGCTGCTGCGCTGCGTGGTCCGTGACCCGGATCCGAACAAGGTCGGGCGCGCGTTCTCCAGTGTGGCCGTCGAGCTGGCACTGGCGAGTTATCCGGGCGCGAGCTTTACCTCCTTGCCGGGCAACGGTTCTCCGTACGGCGTGTATACGCCGGGCTATGTCGACGCGAACGAGGTGCCGCACGCCGCTGTGCTTCCCGGCGGCACCCGCGTCGAGATCGCCCCCGCCTCCGACACACTCGAATTGTCCGACGTCGCTGCGCCCGAGCTACCGGAACCCTTGTCCGCCACGGAAACTCGCCGTGCGCCGCTGGGTGCCATCGCGCTCGCCCGCAGCGGCGACAAGGGTGGTAACGCGAATATCGGAGTGTGGGTGCGCACCGACGAGCAGTGGCGCTGGCTGGTCCACACGCTGACCGTCGAGCGGCTGCGAGAGCTGCTCCCCGAGGCCGCCGCGATGACCGTCACCCGGCACGTGCTACCGAATCTGCGTGCGGTGAACTTCATTATCGAAGGTCTGCTCGGGCAGGGCGTGGCCTATCAGGCCCGCTTCGACCCACAGGCCAAAGGGCTCGGCGAATGGCTGCGCTCGCGTTACCTCGAAATTCCATTGGAGCTGTTGCCATGAGCGTGCGATACCCGACCAGCCCGTCCCGAGCGATCGATAGGACCGCATCGGCGACCGGGGAGTTTTGTCTGGAGGTGACGGGCCTGTGAGTGTCGCGGTGAGCCCATGGAAAACGCCTGAGCGTCGCGAATTGCGTGACACCGTGCGGAGTTTCACCGAGCGGGAAATCCTGCCGCATATGGACGAGTGGGAACGCGCCGGAGAGATCCCGCGCGAACTACACGAGAAGGCCGGTGCGCTCGGTCTGCTCGGCATCCAATACCCGGAAGCCGCGGGCGGTTGCGGCGGTGACGCCATCGACGCGATGATCGTCTGCGAGGAACTACACCAGGCCGGCGCCTCCGGTGGCTTGTTCGCCTCGCTGTTCACCTGCGGAATCTCGGTGCCGCACATTATCGCCTCCGGCAATGCCGACCATATCGAGCGCTTCGCCAAGCCGACGCTGGCCGGTGCGAAGATCGGTTCGCTGGCCATTACCGAACCCGGCGGCGGCTCCGACGTCGGCCACCTCACCACCGCCGCGCGTCGCGATGGCGATCACTACATCGTCAATGGCGCGAAGACCTACATCACCTCCGGCGTGCGTGCCGATTTCGTCGTCACGGCGGTGCGCACGGGCGGCCCTGGCTCGAGCGGGATTTCGCTGCTGATCGTGGAGAAGGGCACGCCGGGATTCACCGTCAGCCGCAAGCTGGAGAAGATGGGTTGGCTCGCCTCCGATACCGCCGAACTGTCCTACGTGGATGTCCGAGTGCCGGCGGCGAATCTGGTCGGACCGGAGAACAGCGGCTTCTATCAGATCGCGGGCGCGTTCGTGAGCGAGCGCGTCGGCCTCGCGGTGCAGGCGTATTCGAGCGCACAGCGCTGCCTCGACCTCACGTTGCGGTGGGTCCGGGACCGCGAGACCTTCGGCCGCCCGTTGATCAGCAGGCAGGCCGTGCAGAACACCGTCACCGAAATGGCGCGGCGCATCGACGTGGCCAGGGTCTACGCCCGCGATGTCGTGGGCCGCAGCGCGGCGGGCGAAACCGATCTCATCGCCGAAGTGTGCTTCGCGAAGAACACTGCTGTCGAGGCCGGTGAGTGGGTGGCGAATCAGGCCGTGCAGCTGTTCGGCGGCCTCGGCTACATGCGCGAATCCGAGATCGAGCGTCAGTACCGCGATATGCGCATCCTCGGAATCGGCGGCGGCACAACAGAAATACTCACCGGCCTGGCCGCGAAGCGATTGGGGTATCAGGCATGACCACTCTGCGCACCACCTTGGACACCGGTTCGCCGGACTACCAGGCCGCCGCCGAGGCGATGACGACCAAGCTCACCGAGGTGGAGGCCGAATTCGCCAAAGCCATCGCCGGTGGCGGCCCGGAGAAGCTGGCCCGCCATCGCAAGCGCGGCAAGCTCACCGCGCGCGAACGCATCGAGTTGCTGCTCGACGAGGACTCGCCGTTCCTCGAGTTGTGCGCGCTCGCGGGCTGGGGCAGCGACTTCCACGTCGGTGCGAGCACCATCGCGGGTATCGGTGTGGTCGAGGGCGTCGAATGCATGATCCTCGCGCCCGATCCGACCGTGCGTGGCGGCACTTCGAATCCGTGGACGCTACGAAAGACGCTGCGCATCAACGACATTGTGCGCGAAAACCGGCTGCCGGTGATTTCGCTGGTGGAGTCCGGTGGCGCGGATCTGCCGACGCAGAAGGAAGTGTTCGTTCCGGGTGGTCGCATGTTCCGCGACCTCACCCAGGCGTCGGCGGCGGGTATCCCGACCATCGCACTGGTCTTCGGAAATTCGACCGCCGGTGGTGCCTATATCCCCGGCATGTCCGATCACGTGGTGATGATCAAGGAACGCTCCAAGGTGTTCCTCGGTGGTCCGCCGCTGGTGAAGATGGCCACCGGCGAGGAGTCCGACGACGAATCGCTCGGCGGCGCCGATATGCACGCGCGGGTCTCGGGTCTCGCGGACTACTACGCACTCGATGAGCAGGACGCGATCCGTATCGGACGCTCCATCGTCAAGCGGCTCAACTGGCGCAAGCAGGGTCCCGCGCCCCGCGCCGAGGTGATCGAACCGCTATATGACCCCGCTGATCTGCTCGGCATCGTTCCGCCGGATCTGAAGATCCCCTTCGACCCGCGCGAGGTTATCGCCCGCATCGTCGACGGATCCGATTTCGACGAGTTCAAGCCGCTCTACGGCAGCAGCCTGGTGACCGGGTGGGCGCAATTGCACGGCTATCCGGTCGGCATTCTCGCCAATGCGCGCGGCGTGCTGTTCTCCGAGGAATCGCAGAAGGCCACCCAGTTCATCCAGCTGGCCAATAAGTCGAATACGCCACTGTTGTTCCTGCACAACACCACCGGCTACATGGTGGGCAAAGAATACGAGCAGCGCGGCATCATCAAGCACGGCGCGATGATGATCAACGCGGTCTCCAACTCGACGGTCCCGCACATCTCGGTGCTGATGGGATCCTCCTACGGCGCAGGCCATTACGGTATGTGCGGCCGCGCCTACGATCCCCGTTTCGTGTTCGCGTGGCCCAGTGCGAAATCCGCCGTCATGGGTGGGGCGCAACTGGCGGGCGTGATCTCCATTGTCGGGCGGGCTGCCGCCGAGGCGAAGGGTCTGCCGTTCGACGAGAACGCCGACGCGGGCATGCGCGCGATGATCGAGGCCCAGATCGAGGCCGAGTCGCTGGCGATGTTCATGTCCGGACGCCTCTACGACGACGGTGTCATCGACCCCCGCGATACCCGCACGGTGTTGGGAATGTCCCTGTCGGCCATTCACAATGCTCCGATCAAGGGCGCCGATGGCTTCGGCGTCTTCCGAATGTGAGGCCGAACATGAGTGCATCGCAAAGCGATTCGACCAGCGGCGGTGGCCCGGTGCCGGGTGGGTCGATTACGAATGTTCTGGTTGCCAACCGCGGCGAGATCGCGCGACGGGTGTTCGCCACCTGCCGTCGCATGGGTATCGGCACGGTCGCGGTGTACTCCGACGCGGACGCCGCCGCACCGCATGTGGCCGAGGCCGACGCCGCGGTTCGTTTGCCCGGCGATACCCCGGCCGAAACTTACCTGCGCGGTGAGCTGATCATCGAAGCCGCGCTCGCCACCGGCGCCGACGCCATCCACCCGGGTTACGGATTCCTTTCCGAGAACGCGGAATTCGCGCGCGCCGTGCTCGGTGCCGGTTTGGTGTGGGTCGGTCCGCCGGTCGAGGCCATCGAGCAGATGGGCTCGAAGGTCGCCTCGAAGAAGATGATGGACGCGGCCGGTGTCCCGGTGCTGGCCGAGCTCGATCCGGCCGAGGTCACCGAGGCACATCTGCCGGTGCTCATCAAGGCGTCCGCGGGCGGCGGTGGCCGTGGCATGCGAGTGGTGCGCGAACTTGCCGACCTGGAGCCCCAAATCGCCGCCGCGCGCAGGGAAGCCGAATCCGCGTTCGGTGATCCGACCGTGTTCTGTGAACGCTATCTGGAGACCGGCAGGCACATCGAGGTACAGGTCATGGCGGATACACACGGCGCTATCTGGGCAGTCGGCGAGCGCGAATGCTCCATTCAGCGCCGCCACCAGAAGGTGATCGAGGAAGCGCCGTCACCACTGGTCGAACGCATCGACGCCCTGCGAGGTCAGGGGTCCGAGAACGCGGGCCTCGCCAACGGGGCCGATGCTCCGACCATGCGGGAGCGACTCTTCGAGGCGGCACGCCTGGCCACCGGCGCCATCGGCTACGCAGGTGCGGGCACCGTCGAATTCCTGGCCGACGAGCGTGGCGAGTTCTTCTTCCTGGAGATGAATACCCGTCTCCAGGTGGAACATCCGGTCACCGAATGCACCACCGGACTGGATCTGGTGCGCTTGCAGCTCGACATCGCTGCGGGCGAGCGGTTGCCGTCTACGGTTCCGCCGCTGCGCGGGCATTCCATCGAGGTCCGCCTGTACGCCGAGGACCCGGCGCATGACTGGCAGCCACAGAGCGGCACCGTGCACCGCATCGATATTCCCTCGGTAACAACCGAATTCGATATTCTCGACCGACCCGGCGTGCGCCTGGACACCGGCGTCGTCGACGGCTCGATCGTCGGGGTGCATTACGACCCGATGCTCGCCAAGGTCATCTCATATGGCGACACCCGCGCCGAGGCGGCGCGGCTCTTGGCAACGGCTTTGCACCGCGCCAAGATTCACGGTCTGGTCACCAACCGCGACCTGTTGGTGCGGGTACTGCGCCACCCGGCCTTCCTGGCGGGCGATACGGATACGGCATTCTTCGCCACCCACGGCCTGGATACTCTTGCCGCGCCGTCGGTTTCGGATGCCGACGAGGAACTGTCCATCGTCGCCGCCGCGTTCGCGGAGGCGGCGGCCAACCGCCGTTCCGCGCGGGTAGACGGTGGTATCCCGGCGGGTTGGCGGAATCTGCCCTCGCAGGCGCAGCGCAAATCATACGAAAGCCGCACCACCGGTACGCATGACATCGACTACCTGTTCACTCGCGATGGTGTGACGGTGGAGGGCCACGATGGTCTCGAGCTCATCGAGGCGACGCCGGAGCACGTCGTGCTCGCGGTACCCGGCGAACGTGGCGCGGTGCGAAGGCATTTCGCCGTCGTGCGCTATGGCGATCTGGTCTGCGTGGATTCGCCGCTCGGACCGGTCAGCGTGCGCAGGCTGCCGCGCTTCAGCGATCCGGCCGATCAGGTGGCGACCGGATCACTGCTCGCACCCATGCCGGGCAGCGTGATTCGGCTCGGCGCCGAGGTCGGCAGCACGGTCGAACAGGGGCAGCCGATCCTATGGCTGGAGGCGATGAAGATGGAACACACCATCGCCGCTCCCGCCGCGGGTGTCCTCAGTGCCCTCAACGTCACCGTCGGCCAGCAGGTCGACGTTGGCGCCGTTCTCGCGGTCGTCGATCCGGCCGAAGACAACGAAGAACAGGAGAATCGATGAGCTTCATCGAAACCGAAGAGCAGAAGGCACTGCGCGCGGCGGTTGCCGCGCTCGCCGCGAAATACAACTACCGCGACTACGTACTGCCGAAGGCCCGCAAGCACGAGCCGTTGTCGGAATTGTGGGACGAGGCAGGCAAACTCGGCTTCCTCGGGGTGAACCTGCCTGAGCAGTACGGCGGCGGTGGCGCGGGCATGTACGAGCTTGCGCTGGTGATGGAGGAGCTTTCCGCCCATGGCGCCGGGCTGCTGCTCATGGTGGTCTCTCCGGCCATTTGCGGCACCATCCTCACCAAGTACGGTACCGATGAGCAGAAGCAGTACTGGCTGCCGAAACTCGCCGACGGCAGCAGCAAGATGGTCTTCGGTATCACCGAGCCCGACGCCGGCTCCAACTCGCACCAGATCTCCACCACCGCCCGCCGCGACGGTGATGACTGGATCCTCAACGGCCGCAAGATCTTCATCTCCGGCGTGGATCAGGCCGAGGCCGTGCTCATCGTGTCCCGCACCGAGGACCACAAGACGGGCAAGCTCAAGCCGGCGCTGTTCATCGTGCCGACCGATGCCGAAGGCTTCCAGAAGACGCCCCAGGAAATGGACATCGTCGAACCGGATCACCAGTTCACGCTGTTCCTCGATGATGTGCGGCTGCCATCGACCGCGTTGGTAGGCAAGGAAGACGCCGCGCTGATGCAGCTGTTCTCCGGCCTGAACCCGGAGCGCATCATGGGCGCGTCCATGGCCGTCGGCATCGGCCGCTACGCCATCGACCGTGCCGTCGAATACGCCAAGGAGCGGACGGTCTGGAAGACCCCGATCGGCGCGCACCAGGGCATCGCGCATCCGCTCGCCCAGGTGAAGATCGAACTGGAACAGGCCAAGCTGATGATGCAGAAGGCCGCGTACCTGTATGACGCGGGCGACGAAATGGGTGCCGCCGAAGCCGCGAATATGGCGAAATACGCTGCGGCAGAAGCGAGTATCAAGGCACTCGACCAGGCCATCCAAACCCATGGCGGTGCCGGTCTCACCAAGGAATACGGGTTGGCCGCCATGCTGGCCGCCGCGCGCATCAGCCGCGTCGCACCGGTCAGTCGCGAAATGATCCTGAACTTCGTCGCGCAGTACTCGCTCGGCTTGCCGAAGTCGTACTGATCCGGTCGGGCCGGCAGCCATTGCCGCCCCATCGGATGCGTTGCACTGCAAAGGTTTACGCCTGGCAATGCGCGGAGCAGACATCAGACGGGGTGCGGGAGCTCCCGCATAACACAGGAGGCTCGATGAGCGACAGCACCGAATCGCCGTACGTACGGTACGAGATCCGTGCCGGGTTGGCCACGCTGACCTTCGATTCGCCGCACAACCGCAATGCGCTGTCATCCAGGCTCGTGGCCGAACTGCTCGCGGGTCTGGACGCCGCCGCAGCCGACCCGGCCGTGCGCGCGATTGTGCTCGCGCACACTGGAAATACCTTCTGCGCCGGTGCGGATCTGAGCGAGGCCGGCAACGTCGACCCGGCGGTGGCCGCCGATGAACGCACCCGCGTGATGATCGGGGTGCTGCGTCGCCTGGTGGAAACGCCGAAGCCGGTGATCGCGCAGATCGACGGCAATGTGCGGGCGGGCGGGATGGGCATCGTCGCCGCCTGTGACATCGTGGTCGCCGGTCCCGCCAGCAGCTTCGCTCTAACCGAAGTGCGAATCGGGTTGGCGCCGTTCATGATTTCGCTTACTCTGCTCCCGCGCCTGAGTGCTCGCGCGGCGAGCCGGTACTACCTCACCGGCGAGAAGTTCGGTGCCGAGGTGGCCGAGCGGATCGGCCTCGTCACAGTGACAGCCGCCGACCCGGCCGGCGAGGTCGAGCGGCTGTCTGCCGAGCTGCGCAAGGGCTCGCCGCAGGGTTTGGCCGAGGCCAAGAAATTGGTGAACGCCGACCTGCTCGCCGGGTTCGATGCTTCAGCCGAAGAACTCGCCGCACGCTCGGCGAGCTTCTTCGGCACCCCCGAGGTACACGAGGGCATGACGGCCTTCCTACAGCGCCGTCCACCGAGCTGGGCAGAATAGCGGCCATGGCGACACCGCACGAACCCAAGCAGGACCGCAGCCGGGCCACCCGGCAGCGGCTGCTCGAGGCAACCATCGACTGCTTGGCCGACACCGGCTGGACGGCCGCGACAGTCGCCGTTGTCGCCGAACGAGCCGGGGTTTCGCGCGGTGCCGCGCAACATCACTTCCCGACCAGAGAAGACCTGATCACCGCCGCCCTCGAGTACATGTTCGATACGCGCATGGATCAGGCCAAGATCGAAGCGCTTTCGGTCGCGGCCGTCGCCGAAGGGGCGGGGCGCACCCGTGCGGTGGTCGCCGGTCTCGTCGAGTCCTACACCTCTCCGCTGTTCAAGGCCGCCCTTCAGGTGTGGACCCACGCCGCCGCCGACCCTGCCCTGCGCGAACGAATTGTTCCGCTGGAAGCCAAATTCGGACGCACCGCCCACCGCCGCGCCGTCGAAGCCCTTGGCGTGGACGACTCCGACCCCGTCGCCCACCACCTCGTCCAAGCCACCCTCGACCTGGCCCGTGGCCTCGGCCTCGCCGACGTCCTCACCGACGACTCGGCCCGCCGCGAACAGATCATTCAGCAATGGTCGGCCACCCTACACACCGCTCTGAACGCACCCAATTGACTCGGACCGACTACCCGACGGGCCGCACGTGCTCGAACCAGGCAACGCACTCCATCGGACTCAGTGTCCGCTCCAGCACCAGTTCAGCGGTCATGCTCGGGTAGTACCGCAGCGCCGGGAAGTGATGTGGATACGGCATCTCGTCGAGTACGAGTACCCGATTGTCGTCGATGACCGGGATATCGGCTGGCGCGGCCTCGTTCCAGATCCTGGTTCCGTCGGGGGCGTGAAACAGGAATGAGCAGACGGTCGATTCTCGGCCGTCGGCATCGCGAGAGACCGCGACCGCTTCGGCCGACGGCGCCTCGCCGCGCAGATATCCGCCACCGACGAGTGCGTCGCCGAGCAGGGTTTGCAGCTGGAAGTTGTCGGCGATCCCGCTGATACGCAGCTGGTAGCCGGTACCGGTTTCGCGATCCAGGGCGATCAGCGGCTCGTCGTCCAGCACCAGCAGTGCGTAGTCGATGTCCTTGCTATCGGAATCGGTGGCCTGCGCGTAGCTGTGATACCGCTGCGTCAGCAGTTCGCGGATGGGTGTGCTGAGGCGCTGGCGAACCGCCTTGCGCTGCAACATGGACAGCGAGGCCGTCAACCACGAGGACAGCGTCAGCCAGGACAGGGTCGCCTCGAACCCGAACGCTTCGATCATCGGCTCCAGTAGTTCGTGCTCGTTGTCGATGTCCGTGGGGTCGGGCAGGTCGAAGTCCATGGTCGTGGCCCACTGCTCGACCAACCCCTGAGCGTTTTCCAGCGCATTCGCGAGATTCGCCAGCACCCCTGGTGCGCATACGACCGGGTCGGCGCCGACCTCGACGCAGTAACCGATCATCGCCCCGATATCCGCTCTGCCACCAAGCGGCACATCGTCGAGCACGGCGGCCAGCCGCGGCCCCGCCTCTTTCAGCGCCGCATCACTCGCGTCACCGATCAGCACACGCAGCTCACCGTGTGCCTCCGTCATCTCCTCCGGCTCCTGCGCGCGCACCGAACGCTCGAATTCCGCAACAGCACTTAACAATTGATCGTCCCCAACAGTCACCTCGAGCACGCTATTGCCCCCAACCCCCCTTGTCGATCCGTGCACTCCCCACCCAGGAATCATGCCGTGCGAATCTTGGACTCCCCGGCCGGCCGCGCCCGCCGGAGCGTGTCACCGACAAGCCCCCGAGCTACTTCGCGCCGATCCGCTACGAGCTGTTTCGGTGCGACCAGAGCAGGCCGGACTCTCAGACCCTATGTGCCGGATTCATGATCTACCACGTTGTTCGGATCGGCATCGATGAACCTGGCAACTCCGACCTGGTGGTCGATGATCCGGCGCGACCGCATCTATCGGGGTGGCGCATACCGTACATTCACCGTACATTGAAATCATCATCAACGACCACGAACATCCGCCGCGCGGGTTGGTTCCACACCTAGCAACGAGGCAAACGTGATGACAGCGAAAACTGAGCGAGTCGAACTACGCCTGGACAAGGATCTCCAGATCCAGATCCAGGCGGCTGCTGATGCCGTCAACGAACGGCTCAGCGAGTTCATCCGGACCGCCGCTCACGATCGTGCGGATCGTATCCTGGCGCTGTCGAGCCGCACGCTGATGCCCGCCGCCCAGTTCGACGCGATGATGTCGTCGCTCGACGTGGCGGATGAGGCTCCCGCCCTGGCCGAGGCCGCGACCAAGCCTCGTGTCTTCGTCCGCCGGTGAGCTGGATTTCGACGGCGATCACTGTCGACCATAAACTCGATTCGTTCGACTGCGGAAAGCTCGAGTTGAACGGTTGGTTGTGCGGGATGGCGTTGCAGAGCGAGCAGCGCTGGACAAGCCGCACTTACGTGTGGGTGACCGAGTCCGACCCGACGGTGCGTGCCTACTACGCGATCGCGCCGACCACCGTGTTGCGCGACGTCGACGGGCTGTCTCAGGCGCTCTCCTCTGGGATGAGTAGCGTTCCGGCGTTTCTGCTCGCCAAATTCGCGCTCGATCAGTCCCTACATGGCCAGGGGCTCGGCGAGCAGTTGCTCGTGGACGCGGTCACGAAGATGATGGGCGCGGCCCAGACCTCGGGTGGCCGTCTGATCGTTGTCGACGCGATCGACGAGGCGGCGGCCAGCTTTTATGCCCGATACGGGTTCAAGCCTGTTCAGAAGACGCCGAACCGACTGGTGATGAAGATGGCCACCGCGCTGTCCGCGTTCGGTGTGACGTCTGGCCGCTGACGCGCATGACCAACCAGTCGAGTTCGAGTTCGATGTTGACGAAATGGAGGCGTGGACCAAGGGGCGACCCGGACGAGCAGCCGTTCGTCTAGCGGTTCTTCAGCCGCTGGAGCAGCGCGGTCCGTGCCACCGCCACCACACCACGAACGATCAGTCCGGCCGCTACCAACGGCGCGAACACGATCCACGGTGATCCCTTGTGGTAATCGCAGTAGAACCGCAGGGCACTGCGGTGGTGCGAGCGGACTTTCCGGAACGGCGCGGACCGCATACTGCCGCCCTCGCGGTGGCGGATCTCCACGTTCGGGTCAAGTACGACCCGCCACCCACCGCGGTGCATATCGAGGGCCATCTTGGTTTCCTCGAAGTAGAGGAAGTAGCGGTCGTCGAAGCCGCCCACCGCGTCGAATGCCTCGCGTCGAAACAACATGCAGCAGCCGGAAATCCAGTCCACATCGCTGATTTCGGTAACCGACTCGCCGAAGTAACGGCGCGTCGCCGGATTGCCCGGCCAGATACCACCCAGCAGCGCGTGAGCGATGCCGACCGCCAGCGAGGGGAACCGTCGTCCACTCGGGTACGGCTCGCCGTCCAGGCGCGCGATACGTGGCCCGATCATGCCGATCCGTTCATCAGCATTCGCGGTCTCGATCAACGCCGCGATTGAGCCGGGTGCGAGTTCGGTGTCGGGATTGGCGACCAGAATCCACTCCGCGCTGCTCGCCGCGGCGCCCTGGTTGATTGCTGCGGCCAGGCCGACATTTTGAGTGTTGCGGATGACTCGGCCGCCGAATTCTTCGACGATATCGGCGCTGCGGTCGGTAGAGACGTTGTCGATGCCGATCACGTCAACGGCGTACGGCTCCACTGCCGCCGGAAGGGTCTCCAGGAATCCGGGTAGATCCTCAGCGCTCTGGTAGGTGACCAGGACCAAGCCGACCGTCTTCTCATCCGAGCTGGGCATGTCGGCGAACCTATCACCCCTTCGGGCCACGCCGCGCTGTCGGCGACGGCACCGACCGTCGTGCGCGGTCAACCACGCGGATTTGTGCGCAGTGCGCGCGGTGCACAGCAACCTGATGTCGTAAAACATTCCAGGAGAGCATGATTCGCCCGGCTGTGGAAGCCGGGCGAATCGCTGTGCGGGACTGTGGATCAGTGTTTCGGGGTCAGGTCGTAGAGCGTGACACCGTCTACCTCGGTGGCGGTGAAGGTTTCCTGGATCCACTGCGTTATCTGCGCGCTGGTCGAGGTGCTGGAGGAGCCCGGTCCGCTGTGGCTGCCGCCGATGAAGTAGTGGATTTTCCCTTGGGCCACATACTGTTTGAACTGGTCCAGGGTGGGGGATGGGTCGCTGCCGTTGAAACCGCCGACGGGCATTACGGGTAGTTGGGCGGCCAGTTGGAAGCCGGCGGCGCTGTTGGAGCCGACGGCGGCGGCTGCCCAGGTGTAGTCAGCGCTGTTGGTTTTCAGCAGCGTCACCACCTGGTCGCTCGGGTTGCGGGCCATGAGCATATTGCCCGCTCCGCCCAGCATTCCGTCTTCGCCGCCTCGGCCGTTCGCGCTGCCGCCCGGCATACCACCCGCGCTATTGGGCGGCCCGCCCATCCAGAACGCCCCCTCGCCTCCCGGCGGCCGATGCCCCAACATTCCGCCGGTGTGCGGCCCGGCGGTCGGGATCGCGCCCGCGTGCCCGGTGGCGATCGTGTTGATGGTGTAGGCGACCGGTCCGGCCAAACCGGTGCATGCGACGGCCAACGCGACGACCGCCGAAACCCTCCGAGGCGCGGGAAACGCCAGTGTGATCGTCGCGAGCACGCCGACAACCAGCACCGCCCACCGCAGCCACGGCACGAAACTCGCGCTGCGCGACAACAACATCCACGCAGTCGCGGTGGTCAACCCCACCGCGAGAGCGAACGCCAGCCGCACCCACAACCGCCGCCGCTCCCGCCAAAGCAGCACCGCACCCGCGCCGACCAGCGCGGCAATGGCCGGGGCGAGCACCACCGTGTAGTACTGGTGGAAAATGCCCGCCATGAAACTGAAGACCAGCCCGGCCACCAGCAGCCAACCGCCCCAGAGGATCAGCGCGGCACGTTGCCGATCGGTACGAACAGCCTTGCCGCGCAGCAAAATTCCTGCCATGAGCGCCACCAGAGCGGCGGGGATGAGCCAGGCGATCTGCCCACCCTGCGCGGGTTCGAACATGCGGGTGATGCCGGTATTGCCCCACATCCCACTGCCACCCGGCGGTAGTTCGCCACCGCGGCCGACACTGCCGTGCTCATGACCGTTCAAGCGGCCGAGCCCGTTATAGCCGAGGGTCAACTCCAGAATCGAGTTGTTCGCCGAACCACCGATCCACGGCCGCGACGACGCGGGCCACAGCTCCACGATCAGCAACCACCAACCCGCTCCGACGATCATGGCTGCCCCCGCCGCCAGCAACTGCCACACTCGTTTGCCGAGCTGCCGCGGACCGGCGATCAGATAGGTCAGCGCCAGTGGCGGCACCACAAGTAGCACCTGCAATTGTTTTGTGAGGAACCCGAATCCGATCAGTACACCGGTGAGCACCAACCATCGTGTGCGCCCGTCTTCGACCGCCCGCGTCATCGCCCACGCGGCGGCCACCATCAGGAACACCAGCAGCGCGTCGGGGTTGTTGAACCGGAACATCAGCGCCGCAACCGGAGTCACCGCCAGCGCCAGCCCGGCCAGTAGCCCGGCGGCCGGGCCGAACGGCCTGCGTACCGTCGCCCACAGCAACGCCACCGTCGCGACCCCGAGCAGCACCTCGGGCACCAGAATGCTCCAGCTGTTGAGCCCGAAGGCCCGTACCGACAGCTCCATCAGCCACAGTGACGCGGGCGGTTTGTCGACGGTGATCGAATTGGCCGCGTCCGACGAGCCGAAGAAGAATGCCTTCCACGACTGCGAACCCGCTTGCACCGCAGCGGAATAGAATGAATTCGCCCAGCCGCTCGAACTGAGATCGCACAGGTAGGCGGCAGCGGTGCCGATCAAAAGCAACGCCAACGCGGGGTATTCCCAGCGGGTTTCGCGTTTGCGGGGTGGCTGCGCAGATGTCGCCGGCGGCGCGGTGGTCAGTGTGGTCGTCATCGAAGCTTTCCTGCCTCGGCGCGGCTGCCGGGATTGCGGAAGACCCAGCGCAATCCGACGAACCGAATCGACGTCGCGATCAGATTTGCCAGCACCAATACGAACAGTTCGAGGTGGACCGCCGCGCCGGGCGCCCAATGATGTAGCGCGAAAAGCGATCCGCTGGTCAACGCCAGCCCGGTGCCGAAGATCACCAGGCCCTGGAACTGGTGTGTCACCACACCGCCGGACCCGCGCACACCGAAGGTGAAGGCCCGATTGGCCGCCGTATTACCCACGGCGGTAATCAACAGCGCGAAGAAGTTCGCGGGTTGTGCGCCCAGAAACGATTGCAGGACAACATAAAGCAGCAGATAGGCCAGGGTGCTCAACACCCCGACAATGGCGAATCGCACCAACTGCCCGACCATGCCGAGCGGTACCCCGGCCACCAGCGGCTCGCGCCCGAGCGCCTGGCGTAGCTCATCCAGCGGCAGCGCGCCGGTGGCCAGCGCGCCAGCGAGCCTGCCGATGCCGCGCAGGTCTTTACGCGCGGTATCGACGATGTCGACGCGACTGTCGGGATCATCGATCCAGTCGACCGGCACTTCGTGAATTCGCAGTCCGGTCCGTTCCGCGAGCACCAGCAGTTCGGTATCGAAGAACCACTCGCCGTCGCGAACCAGCGGAAGCAGCCGGCGCGCCACTTCGGTGCGCATTGCCTTGAATCCGCACTGCGCATCCGAAAAATGCGCCTGTAGTGAGGCTTTCAGCAGCAGGTTGTAGCAGCGGGAGATGATCTCGCGCTTGGGTCCGCGCACCACCCGCGACGACGCACTCAATCGGGTGCCGATGGCCAGATCGGAATGACCCGTGATCAACGGTGCTACCAGCGGCAGCAGCGCATTCAGGTCGGTGGACAGGTCGACGTCCATATAGGCGACGACCTGGGCATCGGAACTCTCCCATACGTTGCGCAACGCCCGGCCGCGCCCCTTGGCGTCCAGGTGCACTACTCGCACGTCGTCCAGTTCGTCGGCGAGTAGCCGCGCGACCTGCATGGTGTCGTCGGTACTCGCATTGTCGGCGATGGTGATGCGCGCCGGGAACGAAAACCCGTCACGAAGGTATTCGTGCAGGCGACGCACGCACATCCCGAGGTCGGTTTCCTCGTTGAATACGGGAATCACGACATCCAGGACGGGCGTGGTCACCGTATCGGTCGGTTCCGCCCGGTGCGCGGCGGTCGCGGTTTCGGTCATGATGACCACCTTCGGCAACCGCGCTGGCGTGCAGCTGGGGCCCAGCTGGGAGGTTCCTGGGAACCGCGCCGCGACTACCGGACGCGCCGAATCCGCAGCACGGTGTCGCTTCGGCTGCCGATCTGTCCCTCCGGTCCGGTCATTTCCCGCTCTACTTCATCCGCCGTCTCGACCTGCCACGCTTCTGGAGCGAGTTCGAGCCCATCGATGACCTCCGGAATGGTCGGAAAGTGCACATCGGTCGGCGGGTGCTCGACATGTTCGGCGAACTTCGGCCAGCCCGCGTGTGACCCGATCACCAGCACGCCGCCGGGCCCCACCGCCGCCGCGGCCCGGCGCAGCGCCGTGATCCGCTCGTCTTTCCGCTCGACGGGGGAGTGGAAGAACTGTGCCGAGACAAGATCGAACGATCCACTCGGAAAGGAATGTGCGAGATCGTGTTCCGCCCACGTAATGCGATCCCCGACACCAGCTTCTCGCGCATGTTTTGCGGCGCGGTGCAGCGCCGTTGCGGAGACATCGACCGCGGTGACCTGCCATCCCTGCCTGGCCAGCCAAACGGCATCCCCGCCTTCCCCGCAACCGAGGTCGAGCGCGCTACCCGGCGTCAGCCCGGCGACCTCGCGTACCAGCAGCGGGTTGGGGTTACCGGTCCAGATCTGGTCACGGTCTCGATAGAACTCCTCCCAATAGTGTGCGGCTGTGCTGGACTCGGAGGTCTCGGTCATCGCGTCGGGCTCCTGTCGTTGTCGCGGTCATCCACCGTTGCCGATGATGGCCACCCGGGTGCCCGATTGGCAAGATTTGTTGCCATTTCGGCAAATTTTCATACCGCCGTCACAGATTTCTCGCGCGCATCGTCGTATAAGCAGCAAGCCGAAGCCGGGACCGACCCCGGCCGCAACGATCGGAGAGGCCATGTCGAACATCCTGCTCACCGGCGGCACCGGCACGCTGGGCAGCCACGTGACGCCATTGTTGCTCGAAGCGGGCCACCGGGTTCGGATACTCAGCCGTAGCGCGCGCGACGGTGTCGCCGGCATCGAATACGTGACCGGTGATCTATTGAAGGACGAGGCGGTCGCCGAGGCGGTTGCCGGTGTCGACACCATCGTGCATCTCGCGGGCGGCCCCAAGGGCGATGAGGTCGCGACCCGCAACCTGGTGCGAGCCGCGGCAGGCGCTGGCACCTCGCACTTCGTGCACATCTCGGTCATCGCCGCGGACGCGATTCCGGTGGGGTACTACAGGTCGCGCATCGGCGCGGAGCGGGCCGTCATCGAATCCGGTGTGCCGCACACGATTCTGCGTGCCGCCCAGTTCCACGACTTGATTTTGACCGTCGCGCGAGCGATGTCGAAGATGCCGATCATCCCGGCCCCGAAGACAGTCCGGTTTCAGCCGGTGGACTCGCGCGAGGTGGCCGCGCGGCTGGTGGAACTGGCCGATGGTGGACCGGTCGGCCTGGTCGCGGACCTCGCGGGCCCGACCGTGTACGCGATGCCGGAGCTGCTGCGCGGTTATCTGCGGGCCGCCGGGAAAAGCCGTCCGCTGGTTTCGCTGCGGGTGCCGGGCAAGATCGGCAAGGCATACCGTTCGGGCGCCAACCTGAATCTCGGAGCCGATACGGGCAAGCGCACCTGGGAAGACTTCCTGGTCGAGCAGTTGGGGTGAGCGACCGCGGTCTAACGGCGTCGCGATCCGGTCGGTCGGCGAGTCGGTGGTTGGTACGGTCGTTTTCGTGACGCAACGCGGCCGGAAGATGGACGAGGCGCCGCCCAAGCGCGTCGATGCTCGCACCGAGCGGTGGCGCGAGCATCGCAGGAAGGTCCGCGACGAGTTCGTCGACGCGGCCTTCCGCGCGCTCGACAAGTTCGGTCCCGAAGTGAGCATGGGCGATATAGCGAAGGAAGCGGGCGCGGCAAAGCCCAAGCTGTACCGGCATTTCGAGCACAAGACCGATCTCTACAACGCCATCGTCGACCGGATCCGAGACATGCTGTGGGAGCGGATCATCTCCAGCATCGACCTCACCCACGACTCGGCGCGTGAACTGGTGCGCCGCGGCGCGGCCGAGTATGTGCTTGTGGTGACCGAGCACCCCAATGTCTTCCGCTTCATGCTGCATGGTCACTTCACCCAGCAGGCCGATGACTCCGAGCGTGCGCTGCAATCGGCTCGTCAATCGGCCAAGCGGGCGGCCGACCTGTTCGCCGGACTGGTGGACGACAAGTCGGTTGAGGTGGCCAGCATCGAACTGGTCAACTACTCGGTCTTCGGTGCCGTCGCCTCGGCCACCGATTGGTGGCTCGGCGCGAACCGGGTCGAGGCCAATGCCATGCCGATCGAAAAGTTCGTCGCGTACCTGGCCGAGATCATTTCGGCGCTCGTCGAGGCCAACGCTCGCCTCAATGGCATCGTCATCGAAGCGGATCTACCACTGCACCTTGCCTTTTCTACCGCATAGCTTCCGGCGACCATCGGTGCCGCCGACCGCGTGCGCGCCGCTGCGGTCGGCCGCCGCATTCACCTGAACCACGCTGTTCGAGTCGGGCCGCCGCATCGAGGCCAACCGTGTTTTGCGACAGGTTCAGTATGAACCGGCCCACCGACAGAAACGCTCGCCGGAGGCTTGCCGATCACGCCATCCCGGGTCGCCCTGATCAGCCGTCGCGGTCGGTGAGCCGCCACAGCGGCGACACCGGACCGTGGCCGGCGCCGAGATCGTAGGACGCGGCCAGGCAGCGGTAGGTCCATTCCTTCGCGAAGTCGACGGCATCCGGCACCGAATAGCCATTGGCCAGCGCGCACGCGATGGCGGCGGCGAGGGTGTCACCGCCGCCGTGGTCATTGCCCGTGCCGATGCGAGGCGCGGTGAATTCGAGGAATCGCTCGCCGTCGAACAGCAGATCGGTGCTGACTTCCGAGGCGCGCAGGTGACCGCCCTTGACGATCGCCCACTGCGCGCCGAGCGCGTGCAACGCCTCGGCGGCGCGACGCGCCGAACCGTCGTCAGTCACGGTGATACCGGTAATCAGCCGGACCTCGTCGAGATTCGGCGTCACTACCGTGGCAAGAGGGATGAGCGTGTGCCGCACCGCGTCCAATGCCTCCGCGTGCAACAGCGGATCGCCGTGCATGGATGCCGCCACCGGGTCGACGACCAGCGGAATGGTCCCGTCGCGTCCGATGCCCACTTCGCGGCAGACCCGGGCGACGGATTCGATGATGGCGGTCGAGGCCAGCATCCCGGTCTTGGCGGCGTCGATACCGATATCGCCGACCACCGAACGCACCTGGTCGGCGACGATCTGCGGCGGAATCTCGTGGAAGCCGCTCACCCCCACCGAGTTCTGCACGGTCACCGCCGCCACCGCGACACACGCGTGTACTCCGCACAGTGCCATCGTGCGCGAGTCGGCTTGGATTCCGGCACCGCCGCCGGAGTCGGTCCCGGCAATGGTGAGTACCCGCACGGGAGTCTGTCCCTGGGGCGGTAGCGGCAGCAATTTCACATCCCAGACCCTACGACGTCGCGGCCGCGCCGAGTCGGGACGCACACCCGGAACCCCTCTCGTAAATGAAAACCATTATCATTTAGTCGTGACTACTTCCTCGTCCGCTGAATTGCTGCCCGTTACCGTGCTATCCGGCTTCCTCGGCGCCGGAAAGACCACGCTGCTCAACCACATCCTGGCCAATCGGGAGGGGCGCCGCGTCGCGGTCATCGTCAACGACATGAGCGAAGTCAATATCGACGCCGCCCTTGTCGCGGGCCAAGGGCATCTCGATCGCACCGAGGAGAAGCTCGTCGAGCTGACGAATGGCTGCATCTGCTGCACGCTGCGAGAGGACCTGATCGAAGCGGTGGGCCGCCTCGCTCGCGAGGGCAGATTCGATCAGCTGGTGATCGAGTCCACCGGCATCTCCGAGCCCATGCCCGTGGCGGCGAGCTTCGACTGGGAATTCGAGGACGGGTTCAAACTCGGCGATATCGCGCGCCTGGACACCATGGTGACGGTAGTCGACGCGTCCACCTTCCTCACTGAGGTCGCTCGGGGGCAGGCACTGGCCGACCGGAATCTGCAAGCGGGTGCGGGCGACGAACGAACCATCGCCGATCTGCTGGTGGATCAGGTGGAATTCGCCGACGTGCTGTTGGTCAACAAAACCGATCTGGTGAGCGACACCTCCGCAGGCGCGGTGGAAGCCACAGTGCGACGGCTCAATCCGCGAGCACACGTGCTGCGCATCGAACAGGGCCGCGTCGAGCTGGGCGAGGTGCTCGGTACCGGCCGCTACAACCCGGTGGTCGCCGCCGAGGCCGAGGGCTGGGAGGAGGAGTTGGCGGGCGGCCACACTCCCGAGGCGGAGGAGTACGGCATCCGCAGCCTGACATACACCGCCGACCGTCCCTTCCATCCGGCACGATTGTCCGACGCGCTGGAGCGGATGCGAGGTTTGTTGCGCAGCAAGGGCTTTTGCTGGATCGCCAGCCGCCCCGGACTGGCCGCGATCTGGTCGCAAGCCGGCCCGAACCTGGTCTTCGAACCGGCGGCGTGGTGGTCGTCGCTGGACGTGCCCGCCGGACAAGAGATCGTCTTCATCGGCGTGAAACTCGACAGCGCCCGGGTTCGCGAACTACTCGACGCCGCGCTGCTCAACGACACCGAACTCGCTGCGGGGCAATCGGAATGGGTCGCCTACCCCGATCCCTTCCCGGCCTGGGGCGCAGTGCACGAACACGCCTGAGTGACGCACCACGCCCCCGCACTCCGGGAATCGGGGCGCGGGGGCGGGACTGTTCAGCCACTTCCCGCTGCGGGCGAATTCGCCTGGCGGTGGCGACGGAAGTGAACCTAACGCCCGCGCGGCGCCAACAGGAGGGTTTGGGTGCTGCGGCCCAGCGGTCCTTTGTCATCGAATAGTGCGGATTCCGCGAGGCCGATGCCGTGTGGTTGGGGGTGAGTGTTGGCGTCCAGGCAGACCCATTCGCCCACCGGCTGGCGGTGCAGGGTGACGGTGAGGTCGGTATTGATGAACAGATAGCGCGACCAGTCCAGCACCGAGCTGACCCCATTGCCGGAGTCGGCGGCGGCCAGCGCGCGCTCCAAGGGGCTCGGGGTGGTGCCCGCGACGATCGGATATTTGATCCGAATCCAGCAAACGGCCGGGCCCGGCTCGGTGAATGAGCCGGTGACGAAACGATATTCGGTTCCGGTGTGGAAGCCGACCGCCTGCGCGGACGGAAACACCGATGGCACCGCCTGATCGGGGCCTGGGCGGTTGCCCGACGGAACGATCTGCGCGGGCAATTCGAGTTCCGGCTCGGCCCGCCGCAGTCGCCAGGCATTGGCCTTCATGACCGGGCCATGATCGCTCGACAGCGTCGCCTCGATGAGTTCCACGCTGCGCCCCGGCCGGGTGACCTGGGCGGTGACCGTCAAAGGTGCCAGTGGTATCGGACCGAGGATCTCCACTGCGACCCGGCCGACCTGAAAGCCCTCCCGTGGTTCGCACCGTTCGATGACATGCCCGAGCAATGCCGATGGCGGTCCGGCATGCTGTGCGTCCGGCGACCACGGGCCACGGGTGAGTTCGGTTGAGACGAACCGGTCCGGGTTGCTCGGATCCGGGAGGTAGAAAGCATCGGCCACGTGCTCCGACGCTACCCCTGGCCGCCGCGTGGGCCCCGCTAGGCCCGGCCGAAGGCGAGAGCGACGTTGTGCCCGCCGAAACCGAATGAGTTGTTGAGCGCGTAGTCGATCCGTTGCGTGCGTGGCGAACCCGCGACAACATCGAGCTCGAAGGCCAGATCCTGATTGTCGAGATTCAAGGTGGGCGGCACGATCTGTTCGCGCAGGGTCAGCAGGGTAAGGATTGATTCGAGCGCGCCGACCGCGCCGACCGAATGGCCCAGCGCGGACTTCGGCGCGTACACCGAGGCGTCCGGGGTGACCGCCATAATGGCATTGGCCTCCGACGCATCGCCGATCGATGTCGAAGTGGCGTGTGCATTGACGTGCTGTATGTCCGAAACCTGGAGTCCGGCAGTGCCTATCGCCTTGCGCATAGCGCGCGCGGCACCGATGCCTCCCGGGTCCGACGCGACGATGTGGTAGGCATCCGAGGTTATTCCGGCACCGAGCACCCGACCGTGGATGTGCGCCCCTCGGGCTCGGGCGTGCCGCTCGGATTCGAGCACCATCAGTGCCCCCGCCTCGCCGAAGACAAAGCCGTCGCGATCTCGATCGAACGGCCGCGACGCGCGTTCCGGTTCGTCGTTACGTGTGCTCAGTGCGCGCATCATCGCGAAACTCGCGATCGGCACCTCGTGGATATGGCCCTCCACGCCACCGGCGACGACCATGTCGGCCTCGCCGGTGGTGATCAGCCGCCAGGCGTGCGCAATCGCCTCTGAGCCCGACGAGCACGCCGATACCGGGGCGAAAACCCCTGCCTGCGCGCCTATTTCGAGCCCGACGGTCGCGGCGGGCCCATTGGGCATCACCATTGGCACCGACATCGGCGACACCTTGCGGTAGCCGCCGCCGCGCATCGCGTCGACCGCGTTGATCAACGCGTCACCACCGCCGAGGCCGGTGCCGATCGCGACGGCAAGCCGTTGTTTATCGACTTCGGGCTCGCCCGCATCGCTCCAGACCCGGCGTCCGAGTACCAGGGCCATCTGCTCGACATAGGACAGTCGCCGCTGTTCGACGCGCGTCAGTTGCGCGCCAGGGCGTGTCTTCAGCTTTCCGCCGATCCGCACCGGCAGGTCGTATTCGGCGACGAAGTCGTCGTCGAGCACGCCGATGCCGGTGTGACCCCGTAACAGCTCGGTCCAGGTCGCGTCGGCGTCATCGGCGAGCGAGGTGGTCGCGGCATAGGCGGTGACCACGACGCAGTCGCGAGCCGAGGACATGTCCCGAGTTTCTGAAGCGATTGTTACAGTCACGATGTTATGAATACCTGTAGCGATCGCTACAGTCAACCCATGGCTCGCCCACTCGACCACGCCAAACGCGCCGAACTCCTGGCCAACGTCGTGCGATACATCGCCGATTACGGACTGGCGGACCTGTCATTGCGCCCATTGGCCGCCGAACTCGGCACCAGCTCCCGCATGCTGATCTACTACTTCGGCACCAAAGAGGAGATGCTCGTTCAGGCGCTCAGTACCCAACGCCCGGATATCGCGGAGCTATTCGCGGGGGTGTCCGATGCGGTCGAGCTGCGCGCGCGGTTGCGCGAGTTCACCATGGCGAACATCTCGGGCCCGGCCGCGACAAGCGTGCGCGTGATGTTGCAGGTCGTCGCCGCCGCGTGCGCCCCGCACAGCCCGTATGCCGACTACGCGAACGCGGCCATCGCGACATTCGTCGGCGCACTCGCCGACGCACTGCGTCGCATCGAATCGATCGATGACCCGGAAGCCGTTGCCACGCTGTTGATTTCCGGCCTACGCGGCATAATCCTGGACCGCCTGATCACCGGCGACATCGACCGTACCGACCGCGCCGCCAACCGCCTCATCGAACAGGCCGTGCGCTGACAAGGCTCGGCCTTGTGAATCCGGCCGTTGTGACCCGCCGGGTCGGAGCCCGGCGGGTCGATCGAGCCTAGGAAACCACCGGCAGGTAGACCTTATTGCCGGTGTCGGCGAACTCGGCGGACTTCTCGGCCATACCGGCCTCGATCGCCTCCACGTCGGTGAGGCCCTGCTTTGCCGCGTACTCGCGGACATCCGCCGAGATGCGCATCGAGCAGAATTTCGGGCCGCACATGGAGCAGAAGTGTGCGGTCTTCGCGGGCTCGGCGGGGAGGGTTTCGTCGTGGTATTCGCGAGCCGTGTCGGGATCCAATGACAACGCGAACTGGTCGTGCCAGCGGAATTCGAAACGCGCCTTGGACAATTCGTTGTCGCGGTCTTGCGCGTGCGGGTGTCCCTTGGCCAGGTCGGCGGCGTGTGCGGCGATCTTGTAGGTGATCACGCCGACCTTGACGTCATCGCGGTTGGGCAGACCCAGATGCTCTTTAGGAGTGACATAACAGAGCATCGCTGTGCCGGCCTGGGCGATGATCGCGGCGCCGATGGCCGAGGTGATGTGGTCGTAGGCGGGCGCGATATCGGTGGCCAGCGGGCCGAGGGTGTAGAACGGCGCCTCCTCGCACAACTCCTCTTCCAGCCGCACGTTCTCCACGATCTTGTGCATAGGCACATGGCCTGGACCTTCGATCATCACCTGTACGCCATGGGATTTCGCGATCTTCGTCAGCTCGCCGAGGGTCCGCAGTTCGGCGAACTGGGCCTCGTCATTGGCGTCGGCGATGGAACCTGGCCGCAGGCCGTCGCCGAGGGAGAAGGTCACGTCGTAGCGCGCCAGAATCTCGCAGAGTTCGGCAAAGTTGGTGTACAGGAACGATTCCTGGTGATGGGCCAGGCACCACGCGGCCATGATGGAACCACCGCGCGAGACGATGCCGGTGACGCGCTTGGCGGTCAGCGGGACATACCGCAGCAGCACGCCCGCGTGCACGGTCATATAGTCGACGCCCTGCTCGCACTGCTCGATCACGGTGTCGCGGTAGATCTCCCAGGTGAGCGCGGTCGGATCGCCGTTCACCTTCTCCAGCGCCTGGTAGATGGGCACCGTTCCGACCGGGACGGGGGAGTTGCGCAGGATCCATTCACGTGTCTCGTGAATATTCTTGCCGGTGGACAGATCCATGATGGTGTCGGCGCCCCAGCGGGTTGCCCACACCATTTTCTCGACTTCCTCTGCGATGGAAGAGGATACGGCCGAATTGCCGATATTCGCGTTGATCTTCACCAGGAACTTTTTGCCGATGATCGTCGGCTCCAACTCCGGGTGCTTATGGTTGGCGGGTATTACCGCGCGGCCCGCGGCTACCTCGTCGCGCACCAGTTCCGCGTCGAGGCCCTCGCGTGCGGCGATGAAACGCATCTCCGGGGTGATGGTGCCCTGGCGTGCCCAGGCGAGTTGGGTCGGTGGACCGTCGAGCGCGGGCTTGGTCCAGCCGTCGCGCAGCTTCGGTAGCCCGACCTCGAGGTCGATGGTGGCGGTGTCGTCGGTGTACGGACCGGAAGTGTCGTACACGTCGAAGTGGTCACCATTGGTCAGGTTGACCCGGCGCACCGGAATGCGCAGGTCATCGACCTCGTGATAGTGCTTGACGCTGCCTTCGATGGGACCGGTGGTCACGGTTTCGACAGGTGTCGTCGTCATGGAATTCCTCCCTACGCCGGCATTACCCGGTCAGGTTCATACGGTCGACGGCCCTGACGCCACGAATGGCTAGCCGTCCTCTCAGCCCGCTGGTGCGAGCCCCCGTTGGCGGTATGAATTTTTTCCCGCTCGACCATACCCGCCCACCCCAAAAGCCCGCCGATCCGCGCGAGTGCCACTACCTCGGCGCATGAACCTGTCGGACACCCGGTGGCGGAACCCGACCCAACTGCGGGTATCCGGTTCGCGACACTGCGTGTCCGACAGGCCGGGCAACGACCCGTCAGGCCGACTTGCCGTCGTAGGCGTCGCGCATTGCTCGCAGGTCGATCTTCTTCATGGCGAACATGGCGGCGGCCGCTCGGTTTACCGCCGCGCGGTCGGGGCCCGTCAGGATTTGGTCGGCTTCGGCGGGCCAGATTTGCCACGGGACGCCGTATTTGTCGTTGAGCCAACCACATTGAACCTCCTCGCCGCCGTCCGCGAGCAGCGCCGACCACAGTCGATCTACCTCGTCCTGGCTATCGCAGTTGACCAGTAGCGACATGGCGTGGGTGTAGTTGTATTCGCCGCCGCCGTTGATCGCGGTGAATTTTTGGCCGTTTAGTTCGAAGTCGACGAGCATGGTTGTTCCGGCTTCGCGCGGCCCGGCTTCGGTGTACGGCACGACATTGGTGACCTTCGAGTCCTCGAACAGCGAACAGTAGAACTCGGCGGCTTCTTCGGCCTGGGTGTCGTACCAGAGGTTCGTGACGATCTTCTGCATGAGAGTCCTTCCGGTAGCTGCTGCTGCCTGCATCAATGCAGACGATTCGGGAACCGGGAATTCATCGCGAAGCAGGCGGCTCGGTCAGCGTTCGGGTGGGCCGATCGGAAATCCCAGCGCCCCGAGCGCGGCCCCTGTCATATTCAGTTCCGGCGGATAGGTCGGCCGCATTTCCGCCGACCAGCCGCCGCGCATACCGGTGTCGGTGCGATCAGGCGTGCCGAAGGGCGCGATGTACCGCCGAGCCGACGAAGGCGCCCAGGTCCTGCGGTGTCCAATCGTTCGCGCCTTCGAGCAGGGTGCGCACCGCGCTTTCACCCGCGGACACCCACAGCTCCACCAGGACGGGTAGCTTCCGCTCGGCATCGTCGGTACCCCATGCGCGCAGGGTCGGTCGCAGCAAGGTGGTGCAGCGTTCGATGGCCAGCCTGCGGCTGCGGCCGAACGAATCAGAGACGGCCGGATCGGGATTGCCATAGAGCAGCCGCCAGGCGTCGGGGCGTCGCGCGGCTTGCTCGAGTAGCGCGCGGAAGCCGTCGATGAATACCGTCTCGCCCGCATCGACGTCGCGGGGCGGCAGCACCTCCTGTAGGCCGCCGATCAGATGCTTCTCCTCGCGCTGGATCAGGGTCTCGATCAGCTCGACACGATCGCCGAAGCAGGCGTACACCACCGGGCGGGTCACATTCATGCGGTCCGCGACGGCGGCCATCGTGACCGCGGCGACCCCACTCTCGACGGCGATTGCCAGGGCGGTGTCGAGCACCTGCGGTCTGCGGCGTTCGGGCCCGAGATGCTGTGCCCGCTGCCGTGGCCACACGGCCGAATCGCTACCCATGAGCAGCAACGATATCAGCGCGGTAACCGAGTTCCCGCAGGTCTTAGGGCCGAAAGGTGATCTCGTTTACGCGTCGGCGCGTCGGCCGTGCCGCCCGATCGCGCGCGTCGAACCGATGGCGCTGTCGGTCAATCGGTGAATTCGGCGATGACCGGTGCGTGGTCGCTGGCGCCCTTGCCTTTTCGTTCCTCCCGATCGACCACGGCGTCTTGCGCGCGGGAGGAGAGCGCGGGGGAGGCCAGGATGAAGTCGATGCGCATGCCTTCCTTCCGAGGGAAGCGCAGCTGGGTGTAGTCCCAGTAGGTGTAGACGCCGGGACCGGGGGCGAAGGGGCGCATGACGTCGGTGTAGCCGGTGCCGACTATGGCGTCGAACGCATCGCGTTCCGGTTGGGAGATGTGGGTCTTGTCGGCGAAGTATTCGACCGACCAGACATCATCGTCGGTCGGGGCGATATTCCAGTCGCCGACCAGGGCGATCTGGGCCTCGGGATCATCGGCGAGCCAGCGGGCGCCGTTATCGCGCAGGGCGGCAAGCCATTCCAGCTTGTAGGTGTAATGCGGATCGGTCAGCGCGCGGCCGTTGGGGACATATAGGCTCCAGACCCGAATACCGCCGCAGGTAGCGCCGAGCGCACGCGATTCGACGACGGGCGTGCTGATCAGCGACTCGCCAGCATCCTTGTCGAAACCGGGCTGGCCGGGGAAGGCGAGCTCCACATTCTCCAGACCGACGCGCGAAGCGATCGCCACCCCGTTCCACTGGTTCACCCCGAGGTGGGCGACCTCATAGCCGAGCTCGTCGAAGCGCTCGAACGGGAATTGATCGTCGCGGCACTTGGTTTCCTGCATCGCCAAGACGTCGATGTCCTGGCGATCGAGGAACTCCGCGACCCTATCGAGACGGGAGCGGATCGAATTGATGTTCCAGGTCGCGAGACGCAAGATTCTTCCTTCGCAATGGGTGTGGGTCCGTTGTACCGCAGGACGATCGATTCAGTGAATGCCCTCCGGTGCGGCGTACCGATAGCTGTGATGTTCGAGGAAACCGAGCTCGCGATACATCGCGAGGGCCGCGGTATTGCCGGCTTCGACCTGGATGTAGGCGTGTGTCGCGCCACGGGTGTGGCCCCAGCGGATCAGCTCCGCGCAGACCAGCGAACCGAGGCCGTGCCTGCGGTGTTGCGCGCCGACCGCGACGCATGTGAGTCCGATCCAGTGACGGCCGTCGGGTGCGGTGGTCAGCGCGCCGCGTCCGATCGCGATCGGACGCGGCAGGCCGAGTGAGGCGAACCCGAGCTCGCCATCCTGTACGGCGGTCAGTACCTCCGGTACCGGCACCGGGGCCGAAACCTGTTGCGCTGCGGGGTCTTCACCACGAAAACGATGCATTTCCAACCAGGCGGCGTCCGGGGCGGAACTCACCCGCACCATCGACGGTCCCTGCGGGAGCACGAAGGTATCGATATCGATGCCGAGCACGATGGTCTCGTTCCAGGTGTGCCAGCCCGGCGGTGCGGGCGCGAGACGATCGGGCAATTGCAGTTGCAGCGGCAGCCCATGCGCGGTGAACCACTCGCCGACGCGACGCAGCGTGTCCGGGTCGAGCGCGGCCGGTCCCTCGGAATTACCCAGCGGCACAGCGGAATTCGCACGTCCGGTGTATCCCTGTCCGGCACGCACCAGCCAGCCGTCGATCCACTCGTGTTCGATTCCCGGCCAGCCATTGGCCGCGGCGGTTTCCAGCGCCCGGATCTCCCTGGTGCGAATCGGCCTCGCCCCCACCGGTTTCAGCGCCACCACCCGATCCGCGGCGACCGAAACGACCTGCCCGTCCGCCGATCGCACGGTCGGCGGATCCAGCGAAACGAGCTCGCCGATCACATCGGTCAACGGCTGTGGATAACCCGAGGGAAGCCGATACCGCAGCACCACGCGGTGCCCGAGGGGGATGTCCGGCAGCGGGGCCGCCGACTCGTCGGGCCGCTGCGTATCAGTCGTCATGTCCGAACGGATCGGCAACCGTGCCGGGAATCCAGCTCAGGCCGGGCACACCCCAGCCCTGCCGTTTGATCGTCTTCTTTGCCGCACGCGCATTGCGGCCGACCAGCACGTCGACGTAGAGGAACCCGTCGAGATGGCCCACCTCGTGCTGCAGCATGCGCGCGAAGAAGCCCTTGCCCTCGATATCGACCGGATCGCCCTGCTCATCGGTGCCGGTGACGCGCGCCCAATCGGCCCGGCCGGTGGGGAACTGCTCCCCGGGCACCGACAGGCAACCCTCTTCGTCGTCATCGGGATCCGGCATGCCTTCGGGAATCTCGGAGGTTTCCAGCACCGGGTTGACCACCGCGCCCTTACGGCGGGTGGCCTTGCCGTCCGCGCTGACATCGGGGCAGTCGTAGACGAATAGCCGCAGCCCCACCCCCACCTGGTTGGCGGCGAGGCCGACGCCATTGGCCGCGTCGAGCGTCTCGTACATGTCCGCGATCAGCTCGGCCAGCTCGGCCGGCGACTGGGTGACCCGTTCGGTCGGGTTGTGCAGAACGGGGTCGCCGACGATCACGATGGGAAGGACTGCCATAGCCCAATTATTGCGGGCGGGCCGGACGGCGGAACGTGAGGGTGTGATGCACTGGCCGACACGCGTTGCCGACTGGTAGCGAACACGCCGTGACGAACATCCAGCAATCCCAAGAGCCCGTGGTTGAATATTCCGCGACGTATGAGCATCATTTTTCGTCTGGTGATTACTCGGCGAGGGAGCAAGATGGACGGCGCAGCGGCACGAAATCTTTCCGCGATCCAGGGCAGCCCTTCCGCGAGCGAAGATGCGACGGTCGGAGACTCGGCGCACAGCGGCGACGGTGACGGTGACGGTCTCAGCCGTCGTGAACGCGAGATCCTGGACTTCGAGCGGAAGTGGTGGAAGTACGCCGGAGCCAAGGAAGAGGCAATTCGCGAACTGTTCGGCCTGTCGCCGACCAGGTATTACCAGGTGCTCAACGCGGTAGTGGACCGGCCGGAGGCGCTTGCCGCTGATCCGATGCTGGTGAAACGGCTGCGTAGGCTGCGGGCGAGTAGACAGAAGGCCAGGGCGGCGCGGCGGCTCGGCTTCCAAGTATGAGCTCATCGCCGGAATTGAGACTAGGGTCGAGCAGGTGAGCTACCCGAATCCAACCTCCGGCGGAGCGCCGCTGCGAGCGCTGGCGATGGTGTTGATCGCGCTGGCGATTGTCTTCGCAGGTCTCGGTGCGATGTCGTTGTCGAGTTCCGACGCCGAAACAACGGACGCGAGCGGGTCGGACACCAATACGGCGACAGCATTGCCGTCGGCGACCTCTACCGTGGTCCAGACCACGACTGAGGAGACGACCGCGTCCACCACAACCACCACCTCGCCGACGACCACCACGGCCGCGGCGAGTCACGACCTGCCGGTTCGGGTTTTGAACAACAGCCTCGTCGTCGGTTTGGCGTCGCGGACCGCGAACCAGCTCACCGACAGCGGCTGGACGATCGCGGGCGTCGGGAACTTCACTGGCGAAAATGTGGCGAAAACGACTGTGTTCTATGGCAGTACGCCCGGTGAGCATGAGGCGGCAACGGAGATCGCCGAGGAACTCGGCGCCACCGCGGTGGCGCGCAGTACCGGAGCCGGTGACTCGGGTTCCGGAGTGACCGTTGTTGTCACGGGTAACTGAGGTCTGAGGCCGGCAGCTGTCCGGCCCGGTCACTCCCGCGACATCGCGGGCGTGGCATCATCTTGTCCGGTAACGAACCTGTCCACCGAGCTTTACTCGTAAACTCGGTACTCGTAAAGGAGTTCCACGATGGCCTCGTCTACAACTCGTCGCCCGTCCTGGCGGATTGTTACCCCGGTGCTTGCGGTCGCGGTCTTCGGCCTCGCCGCATGTTCCAACAGTGAGCAAGCGAGCGATGTCCAGGGAACAACGCCGCCCGTGTGGACCGGTACGTCCGCTCCGGCAGGCGAATCCGGCACCGAGCACGGCAGCCCAGAGGGCAACTCCGGCATGAAAGTTGACCTGAAGGATCCCGTGGGTTCCTCCGTCGGCACCGCCAATATCGTCCAGGACGGCAGCCACCTGCAGATCACCGTCGAGGCGCACGGCCTGCGGCCCGGCTTCCACGGTCTGCACTTCCACCAGGTCGGCAAGTGCGAGGCCAACTCGGTCGCACCCACCGGTGGCCCGGCGGGTGATTTCCTCTCCGCCGGCGGGCACCTACAGGTCGGCGGTGCGACCTCGCACCCGGCCAGCGGTGACCTGACCTCGCTCGAGGTACGCAACGATGGCACCGCCAAGCTGGTCACCACCACCGACACGGTGTCGCTCGACGACATCAAGGACAAGGCGCTGATGATTCACGCCGGGGCCGACAACTTCGGCAACATCCCCACTCGCTACCTCCGCGCCGACGGCGCCGCCGGGCCGGACGAGGCCACGCTGGCAACCGGTGACGCGGGCGGCCGCGTCGCCTGCGCCGTCATCCAGTAGGCACGGTGCCGATATGGCCGGGGCAGGAATCGAGCGGGTTCCCTTCGAAGGTTCGCCCCGGCCGACTATCGGCGTCGAATGGGAGATCGCGCTAGTCGACAAGGTGACCCGTGATCTGTCGAATACGGCTGCGGCTGTGTTCGATTCGGTCGGCGATCTGCGCGCCTACGACGGCACGCCGCAGGTCACCAAGGAGTTGCTGCGTAATACCGTCGAATTGGTTACCGGGGTGCACAACACTGTCGCCGAGGCGGTCGACGATCTGAGCGGCACCATGAATGCCGTTCGCCGCGCCGCCGATCCGTTGGGCGTTGATCTGTTTTGCGCCGGTACGCATCCGTTCGCGCAGTGGTCGGCGCAGCAGTTGACTCGCTCGCCGCATTACGACGAGCTGATCGAGCGGACCCAATGGTGGGGACGCCAGATGATGATCTGGGGCGTGCACGTGCACGTCGGAGTTTCCCACCGGGACAAGGTCTTTCCGATCCTGAACTCGATGCTGCTCGCGTATCCGCATCTGCTCGCGCTGTCAGCGTCCTCGCCGATGTGGGCCGGTGCGGATACCGGATACGCCAGCAATCGGACGTTGATGTTCCAGCAGTTGCCGACAGCGGGCCTGCCGTTCCAATTCGAAAACTGGGCGCAATTCGAGCATTTCGTGCACGACCAGATGAAGACCGGGGTATTCGAGCAGCTCGGCGGGATGCACTGGGACATTCGGCCCGCACCGAGGTGGGGCACCATCGAGGTGCGGATATGTGACGGTATTTCGACCCGCGCGGAGCTGGCGGCGATGGCGGCGTTCATCCACTGCCTGATCGTGGATCTCGATCAACGCGTCGAGAACGGCGAGCTGCTGCCGTCCCTGCCGCCCTGGCATGTGCAGGAGAACAAATGGCGGGCAGCCCGTTACGGGCTCGACGCCATCGTCATCGTGGATGCGGAGGGCGACGAGCGGTTGGTCATCGATGATCTGACCGATCTGCTCAACCGCTTGGAGCCGACGGCCCGGCGGCTCAGGTGCGCGGACGAGCTCGGGTTTGTCGCGGAGATTCCGGAGCGAGGTGCGTCGTATCAGCGCCAGCGCAAGGTCGCGGCGGCGGCCAACGGCGACCTGATCGCGGTGGTTGACTCGCTGGTCAAGGAGCTGAACCAGTAGGTTTTCACCGTCCGAAGGTCGACTGACGTTCAGTTGGCCAGCGGGGTGGCGTTCATCCCCCGTTTACTATGGTCGACGTGCTTGTCGAAGACCCGGGGGCCAGCGTCGGAAATGCGCCAACGCGGATGCGTGTCAGGCATGCCCGGGTGTGGGTGGCACTCGGTGTCGCCGCCGTGCCGATCCTGCTGATCGCCCTCCAGATCGTGGCCGTCGGTCAGGGGTTCGAGGGGCCGCTGGAGAGTCTCTGGAGCGACTACGCCGGGACACCGAAATCCATGTCGGTGCCGTGGGCGGGTTTGGTACTCGCCCTGGTCGGTATTTCGATGCGGCACCGCGTCATTGCCCTCGGCGCGGCCGTGGCCATCGATGTGGTGTGCGCGGGTGTGCGGCTGCTGGCCGGGGAGCCGTTCGGTCTCGGTAACGGTCCAGTGATCGTGCTGACCGGTCTCGCGCTGTTCGCCTGGCTGCGCTGGAGCGGAACCGAGCGACGCAACGCATTGCACGCCGCCGCCATGGGCGCGTTGCTGATCTTGGCGACCAAGGTCGGTGACGTCTGGCTGAATGTCACCGTGCTGACCCGTCCGATGGTGTTCGACGAGTACGTGATCCTCGCCGACCATGCCCTCGGCGACCCGTCGTGGGTGATGGGCCGGGTGGTCGACGCGCTCGGACCGGCGGTGTACGCGGTGCTGCACTGGGTTTATATCGAATTGCCGGTCGCGGCGATTGTCGTCGCGGCGTGGCAGTTGCGCAGGGTGGTTCCTACCGGGCAGTGGCCGAGTCACTATCTGGTGCGGACGTTTCTGATGCTCGGTCTGCTCGGGCCGGTCATCTACGTGATCTTCCCGGTGGTCGGTCCGATGTTCGCGTTCGGCGCGGACGGCCACGGCCTACAGGTCGGCAATTTCTGGCCGGGTGTGCTGCCTCCGATCGACCGCAATCCGGCGCCGCTGCCGTTCGATGCCTTCACCCCGCGCAATTGCATGCCGTCCATGCATACCGCGTGGGCGCTGTCGGTATTCCTGCATACCCGCCGCGACATCACCGGCGAGCGGGCCCCGGTCTGGTTGCGCTGGGGCGGCGCGTTCTGGCTGCTCGCCACGTTGACCGCGACGCTCGGCTTCGGCTATCACTACGGCGTCGATCTGGTCGCGGGTGCGGTGCTCTGCCTCACCGTCGAATCGGCGTTGCGCGAACCCGAGCGCGGCTGGGGGCTGGTGCGCGTCCGGTTGGTTGCCTTCGGCGTCGCGATCCTCACTGGGCTACTGATCTCCTACCGTTACCTCGCCGTCCCGATGGCCGAGTACCCGGTGCTGGCTGGCACTGTTGTGCTCGCGCTGCTGGCGGCGATGGCCGCGGCCTTCCACGCGACGTGGTTTGCCAAGTGGCCCGCACAAACGGACGAGTCGCTCGCCCCGTCGGTGGCCTGACGCTCAGTCGATCTCGTCGCCGAGTTGGTTGACTCGGAGCAGTCCATCGCGATGGCGCTGTTCGCGGTAAGCGGTGCGGCCGATGAGGTGGGCGATGACGGGCGCGGTGAGCAGTGTGAACAGGCCGACCAGCATGAGCATCCAGACATTGCGGTGGCCGCGTAACTCGATGGCGGCGCCCTCGAGGACCAGGATCAGGCCGATCACCTGAGGCTTGGTGGCGGCGTGCATACGGGTCAGGGTATCGGGGAAGCGGACGATGGCGATCGACGCCGTCAGCGCCAACACCGAGCCGAACAGGATCAGTACGGCCGACACCCACTGCCACCCGGTCATCGGTCGTCCCGAACGCGGAAACGAGCGACAGCGGCCGAGCCGAGAAACCCGACCAGGGATAACGCCACAATGGCGGGGACAAGCGCGGTGTCGTCACTGTAGGCCGCCCAGACCGCCAGCCCGGCGGCCGCGACGGCGACCAGTGAATCGATGCCGACGACCCGGTCGAGGGTGTTGGGCCCGGCGAGTATGCGAAAGCTGGTGATGACGGCCGCGGCCACCAACAGCACGGCCGCGATAATGGCGACAACGGTCATGGTTTCACCTCCGGGGGCGGGGTCGGATGCCAGTCGGTGGGGCGCTCGAACGATGCGATCAACAATCGCTCCAGCCGCCGGGTGGTCCGGTAGAACTTGTCCACCGCCGCCTCGCTACCCACGTCCAGGACGTGGACGTAGACGTTGCGGCGTAGCGCGTCGATCTCGAGCACCATGGTGCCGGGAATCAGGTTCAGCACATCCGCGCAAAACGCGAGCACCAGATCCGACTTGATGTCCAGCCGTACGCGCAGCACGCCCGACACCGGTGGTGGTGCGGGACGGATCGCGAACCAGGCCACCTGCAGGCTGGATTCGAGCGCGTAATACACGCTGACCACGATGAGTTCGATCAGCGATATCGGATGCAACCACCCTTCGATCGGCACCCGGGGCAGTGGCAGCGACCACATAATCATGGCGCCGACGGCGAGCCCGGCCAGTAGATTCGCGATGCTGAGATCGCCCCACAGGGCGAGGTAAACGGCGGCGAGCCAGCCGAGCACACCGACCCGGACGACCGAATCCCGGCTCATCGCGCGGGCCCGGGCCGGTCGGGGTCCGAATTGCCCAGCACCGCACCGATATATACCGCCGGATTGTGCAGGTCCGCGGCGGCGCGATCGGCGATGTCGAGAATGGGGCCGGCGAGCACGGTCAGGCTGAGCCCGACCGCGATCAGCGCCGCCGTCGAGGTGACCATCAGCACCGGCATCCGTCCCGGGTCGACGCGTTCGTCGTAGCGCACGACGGTCGAATCCTCCACCAGGGTAGGCGGTTTCGCGGCAGTGAGGTGGCCCTCGGGGGCGTCGGAGCGATCACGCCAGAATGCCTTGCTCCACACCCTGGCCACGACATACAGCGTGAGCAGGCTGGTCACCACCGCACCGGCGACAAGTATCCAAGCCAGCACACTGCCGTCGGCCGCGCCCGCCTCCAACAGGGTGACCTTGCCGATGAATCCCGAAAAGGGCGGTATGCCACCGAGATTCAAAGCCGGAACCAGGAACAGTACCGCCAGTAGCGGGCTCGCGGCCGCCAGTCCGCCGAGCCGGCGCATGGATACCGAACCCGCCTGCCGTTCGATCAGACCGACCACAAGGAACAGCGCCGTCTGCACCAGAATGTGGTGGGCCACATAGAATACCGCCCCCGCTAACCCGGCCTCGGTGGCGATTCCGACGCCGAAGATCATGTATCCGATGTGGCTGACCAGTGTGAACGACAGCAGTCGCCGAATGTCGCTCTGAGCGATGGCACCGAAAATGCCGACCAGCATGGTCAGCAGGCCACACACCATCAGCACCGAATCGAATCCGCCGTCCGGGAACAACAGGGTGTGCGTCCGGATAATCGCGTACACACCGACCTTCGTCAGCAATCCCGCGAATACCGCGGTCACCGGCGCGGGCGCGGTGGGGTAGGAATCCGGCAGCCAGTTCGACAGCGGGAACACCGCAGCCTTGATACCGAACGCCACCAGCAACACCGCGTAGATGGCGGTGCGAATCCCGTTGGGCACCTCACTCATTCGAATCGCCAACTGCGCGAGATTGAGTGTCCCGGTGGCCGCGTAGGCCAGGCCGATGCCGGTGAGGAAGATCAGTGACGACACCATCGAGACCATCACATAGCCGACGCCCACGCGGACCCGGTCCGCGGTCGCGCCGACGGTCAACAGCACAAAGGATGCGGCGAGCAGGATTTCGAAGCCGACGAACAGGTTGAACAGATCCCCGGCCAGGAAGGCCACGCAAATCCCGGCGGTGAGTACCAAATACGTGGGCCGGTAGATCGATGTCGGCTGCCGTTCGTCACCGTCGCGAATGTTCTGGCCCGAGCCGTATATCGCTACGCACAACAGCACGATCGCCGACACCAGCAGCATCGCCGCCGACAGCCGATCCACTACCAGCGTGATGCCGATCGGTGTCTGCCAGCCGCCGACCTGTAGTGCGGTGGTGCCATCACGGTCGACCAGGTACAGCAGCAGCCCGCAGATCGCCACGACGCTGCCGAGCACCACAAGCAGCACTGTGCGCTGGGTCCGTGGATTGCGCCCGAAGATCAGTGTCACAGCGGCGCCGAGCAACGGCACCAGGACCGGTAGCGGCGCGAGTACGGGCAGCAGCCCCGGTGACAGACTCAATGCTCCGGGTCCTCTCCCTCGCGCCGGGCGGCGACATCGGCGTCCTCCGGGTCGTTCTGGACGTTTTCGGTGGTGGTGAGGATGTAGGACCGGTAGGCGAGTGCGAGGACGAAGGCCGCGAGTCCCATCGTGATCACGATGGCCGTGAGCACCATCGCCTGCGCCAATGGGTCGGCGGTTTCGGTGTGTACCCGATCGGTCTCGTCGCGGATCGGGGCTCGGCCGGCAGGTCCGCCGACGGTGAGGATCAGCAGATTAACCGCATTTCCGAACAGGATCATGCCGAGCAGCATCTTCGATACGGCTCGCTCGAGGATCAGGTATACCCCGCAGGCGACATGGATCCCGATGACGATCAGTAGCGTGAGGTTCGCGGTCACCGGAATCCTCCGTTCGGCGCATCGGCGGTACCGGATTCGCTTGTGGTCGATCCGAGTTCGCTGTCGAGTCGGGCACCGAGGCTGCGCAGCACATCCAGTACCAGCCCGACCACGATCAGGTAGACACCGAGATCGAAGAAGGTGGCCGTGACCAGCTTGATGTGCCCGAGCACCGGCAGCGTGACCTCGAGAATCGCCGACGACAGCGGCGGTGCGCCGAGCAGTAGCGAACTCGCGGCCGTTCCCGCGGCCAGGGTCAGCCCTGCGCCGAGCAGGTGTCCCGCGTCGACCGGTAGTGCCTCGCCGAGTTCGTAGCGGCCACCAGCGAGGTATCGCAGCGTCAGAGCGAGCCCGGCGGTGAGCCCGCCCGCGAACCCACCGCCGGGCGCGTTGTGTCCGGCGAAGAAGAAATACACCGACAGCACCATGATGGTCGGGAAGACCAGTCGGGTGGTGATCTGCAGGACCATCGACCGTTCTCGCCGAGCGACGAGTCGTCCGGCGGGCAGCCAGGTCACCAGCTCCGGGTCGTAATGCGGGGAATCCACCGCGCGCGGCGCGCTACCGAAGCGACGGCTGCGGAACACCAGCGACGCGACACCGGTCGCGGCCACCACGAGTACGGAGATTTCACCGAGGGTGTCCCATGCACGGATATCGACGAGTATCACGTTGACCGCGTTCTTGCCGCCGCCGAATTCATACGCGGCGGCGGGGATCAGATGCCAGATCGGCTCGGTGCTGCGGGCGGCGACGGCGAAGGCCGCCAGCACCGTGACCGTGGCGCCGACGGCGGCGGCCAGGATAGCGCGACGCAGTTTGAATGCGGTGGTGCGGCTTTCTTCGATTTCGGCGGGGAAGGCCCGCAGCACCAGCACGAAGGTCACCAGTGTCAATGTCTCGACCAAGAATTGGGTCAATGCCAGATCCGGTGCGCCGTGCAGCGCGAAGATCACGCCGCAGCCGTAGCCGGTGACGCCGACGACCAGCACGCTGGAGAGCCGATTACGCATCATGGTCGCGCTGAGCGCCATGGTGACCATGATCGCCCCGATGGCCGCCTGTAGCGGGGAATCCCACAGCCGCAGCGCGACACCGGTACGGGTGCCCATCGCGAGCAACACCGTCGGCAGGATGATCAGGGTCACCAGGATGGTGGCCTGGCTCAGCGGCAGTGAACCCCGCTGCACGGCGCCGGTCATTCGCAGCGACACCCGGTCCATCGCCCGCAGCGTGGCGTCGTAGGCGCGGTCGGCATTGCCGAGTCGGGGGTGCGCGGATTCGACGACGCGGCCGCGGGCAAGGAACAGGGTGATGCCGACCGCGATCACCAGCATTGTCAGCGCCAGCGGTCCGTTGAATCCGTGCCACAGCGACAGCTGCGAATGCGGTATTCCGGGAAGCGGTTTCGCATACGGGCCGAGTAATCCGTCCAGCCACGGCGCGGCGAGCCCGGCCGCGACACTGCTCGCCGCGAGCACCGCGGGTGCCGCGATGAACAGCGCGCCCGGCGCATGCCAATGGCCGGACTCGGCAACCGCAGGGATGTTCTTGTCTCCGAATGCACCCCAGACGAACCGAATGCTGTAGCCAACGGTCAGCATCGAGCCCAGGACCACACCGACGATGAGTGCTACTCCCGCGGGCCTGGTCAGGTTGTCGGCGTCGAGGATCGCCCCGAACGCACTCTCCTTGCTGACGAATCCGATCATCGGTGGAATCCCGGCCATGCTCAGCGCGGCGAGAATCGCGACGCCGCACAGCCCCGGCGCCCGCCGACCGAGACCGGACAACCGGCGCAGGTCGCGAGTCCCCGCGCCGTGATCGATCACCCCGACCACCATGAAAAGGCACGCCTTGAACATGGCGTGCGCGACGATGAGCGCGGCACCGGCCAGCGCCGCATCCGGTGTGCCGAGGCCGACAAGCACGATCAGGAACCCGAGTTGGCTCACGGTGCCGAAGGCGAGCACCAGCTTCAGATCGGTCACCTGTAGCGACCGCAGCCCGGCCAACAGCATCGACACCACGCCGAGGGGGAGCACGATCGGATGCCAGAGCGGGTTGGTCGCGAATACCGGTGCCAGCCGGGCCACCAGGTACACACCCGCCTTCACCATTGCCGCGGCATGCAGATACGCGCTGACCGGGGTGGGCGCCGCCATCGCGCCTGGCAACCAGAAATGCAGCGGTACGATCGCCGATTTGCTCAACGCTCCGATAAGCAGCAGCACCACAGCGACATTCACCGCGACGCCGTCCGGAGCGCCCCGCGCGAGTAGATCCGACAGCAGGAAACTGCCGCTGGTCTGTCCGAGAATCACGATGCCGACCAGCATCGCCAGCCCGCCCGCGCCGGTGACCAGCAGCGCCTGGATCGCGGCTCGGCGGCTGGCCGCGCGCTCGCCGTTATGGCCAACCAGCAGGAACGACAGCACCGTCGTCGTTTCCCAGAAGATGTAGAGCAGCAACATATTATCGCTGCTGACCAGGCCGAACATCGCTCCCGCGAACCCGACGAGTTCGGCCGCGAACGCGCCGAGCCGAGGTTCGTCGTCCTCGAAATACCGGGCGCAGTAACCGAGTATCAATGCCCCGATGCCGAGTATCAATGCCGACATGATCGCGGCGAGCGAATCGAAACGCAGGTCGATATTCATCTCGATGGTCGGTGCCCACTCGATCCGAACCTGTTGTGTACTACCCCAATTCGCGATAACCCAGCCGAGGCCACCGAGCGAGACCAGCGCGAGAACATAGAATCCGTTGCGCCCCAGTGCCCGCACGACCAGCGGCGCCGCGAGCGCGGCAATGGCGTGTGCGAGCAGGACTACGAGCAAACTTCACTCCGTCAGGTCGGCGAGGCGTGGCGATGCGGGTAAATCCTACGCGGAGCCTGGGATTATGGCGGTTTGTGCGAATGCGCCGCACACCATGTCGGCGTCGGCTTGGCTATATATCCGCAACCGTTTCGTCCGTGGTCGAGGAATTCGACTGTGGGCGGCGGCGCGGCCGGAGCATGTGCAGCGCCGCCAGACCGAGGGCCGAGAAGATCGTGATCGCAAGTGCCGTGCGGCTGGATGTCGAGTTCGGGGCCGCGACCACGTGCGGCAGCTGGCCACCATTTCGGTGCGGCATCGCGGTGATGATCGAGGGCAGATAGAGGGCCGCGATCGCGAGCACCGCGCCAGGGGGGTAGTGCGGGCGGGCTGTACCACAGCAATATCCCGCCGTCAGCGCCAGAGCGGCGCTACCGATCGTACGTACCGTGTCGCCGTCGTTGGTGGCGGTGGACATGGCGAACACCGCGAGCCCGCCGATCAACATGACCGCCAACCACATAGCGGGCAGCCGGATTCCGATGAAGATGCCGACAGCGGTCAGCACGAGTATCACCGGCACGCTCCAGCCGGGCCGCGGCGCGTAGCCAAGGGCATCGGCGACGGCGACCAGACTCACGGCCAGATAGACGCCCGCGCCGTCACGGCCCGGCAGCAGCATGGCCGCGGCGGTGGCGGCGAGGCCCGTCGCGAGCACCGCGAGTCCGACGTCGACCGGGTGACCGACATCGGGCGCGCTCAGATATTGGCGAGCGAGCCATTCGGTGACCGCTAGAACGACTAGGGCGAGCACCATGGCCGCCAGGATCGGTGTTACCGGGAGCTCAACCGCTATAGCTGGTGGCGGCGCATGTTCGGGTCGCGACCGGTTGCGGTATGTGCTGACCAACAGCAACAATGCCGCGACGGCGATAAACCACCATGGTGGCGTTTCCAGGACCATATACGGGTTCTTATTGGTGATTTCCAGCAGTTCGGCGAAGTCGCCGAACACGAAGAAGCCCACGCCACCGAGCGCGAAGCCGACAGCCGGACCAGGTCTGCGCAGTACGGCGGCGCCGAGCGCGCCCATTAATACGCCGGCGAATATCGAATCCAGATAATTCTGGGTTGTCAGGGTGTCGGGGGAAGAAACATGTCGTCCGGCAATGTGATTGACGAATATGCAGCACACCCCGCCCAGCGCGGTCCCCCACGCCACCACCGGGCGTGCGGACGTGGTCACCAGGACGGCGATGGCGACGGCGACGATCACGCCGATCGCGGCCCCACGTGGCTCGCTATTGGTCAGGCCGGCCATGCGATAGGAGGTGCCCTGGCCTGCCCAGGTGAAGGTGATCGGCAGGAACAGCGCCACGCCGGCGACCGCGGCCCCCAGAAAGGCCGTGACTGTATCGACCGATTCGCCGATCCTTCGCACGATGCGAACATACCTGCGCACGAGGGTTGAACTGGTGATAACCGAATTATTGCCCGACTGCGACAATGCGGTGAAAATGCCAGGAAAACACTGATTACGGACTGTTCGCCAGATTGGTGGCAGTGGTGCCGACGGTCGAAATACCGGACTAGCCCCGGGCGTCGGCGTAGCGGCGCAGCGACTCGACCTGCTCCGGATCGAGCGATGCCCGTACCACCGTCCGAGCCGCCGCCACATCGGCCGCGGTGACATCGGCGACGTCCACATCCCGTCGCATCGCGGCTAGCGCGGCCTCACGCAGCAGGGCCGCGCAGTCGGCGGCCGAATAGCCCGCCAAGTCGGTAGCGAGCGCGGCGAGGTCGACGTCGTCGGCCAGCGGCACCGACCGGCCCGCGGTGCGCAGAATCGCGAGCCGCGCATCAGCGTCCGGCGGCGGCACGAACACCAACCGCTCCAGTCGGCCCGGGCGCAGCAACGCGGGATCGATCAGCTCCGGACGGTTCGTCGCCCCGAGCACCACCACATCGCGCAGCGGTTCCACGCCATCGAGTTCGGTCAGCAACGCGGCGACCACCCGATCGCCGACACCGGAGTCGGTGCTCTGCCCCCGTCGTGGCGCCAGCGCGTCCACCTCGTCGAGGAAGATCAGCGACGGCGCGGAATCGCGTGCGCGCTGGAACAATTCGCGCACCGCGCGCTCGGATGCGCCGACCCACTTGTCCATCAACTCGGCGCCCTTCACCGCGTGCACGCTGAGTTGTCCGGTGCCGGCCAGCGCGCGCACCAAATAGGTCTTGCCGCAACCGGGCGGGCCGTAGAGCAGCACGCCGCGCGGCGGTTCGACGCCCAAGCGAGCAAAGGAATCCGGATGGCGCAGCGGCCAGAGCACGGTCTCGGTCAGCGCCTGCTTGGTCTCGACCATATCGCCGACATCGTCGAGGCTCAGGCTACCGACGGTGAGTTCCTCCATCCCGGAACGCGATAGCGGACGGATCACCTCCAATGCGCCGAGCAGATCCTCCTGCGTCAGCTGTGGATCCGAATGTTGTTTGCTGGCACGCGATGCCGCGCGCAGTGCCGCCTCCCGGCACAGCGATGCCAGATCGGAAACCACGAAACCTGGTGTCCTGGCACCGATGTCGTCGAGCTTCAACTCATGGGTCGGCACCTTACGCAGTAACTGCTCCAGCAGCGCCTTGCGCACGGTCGCGGTCGGCAGCGCAAGTGCGAGCTCGCGGTCGCACAGATCGGGCGCGCGCAGCCGCGCATCGATACCGGCCGGATGTGCGGTGGTCGCGAGGAAGGCCACGCACGGTTCGGCGACCGCTCCCCGCAGTTGATCGAGGATCAGCGTGGCCACGGGTTCGGCCTGGGCGGGCAGGAGGGCGTCGATGTCGGTGATGAGCAGGATCCCGCCCCGACCGGAACTCACCTCGGCCACCGCGGTGGCGACCTCGCGCAGTCGGGCGCCGCTCTCGGCCGCGCCGACCGTCGGACCATCCAGTTCGACCATTCGCCGCGGCGCCGTCACCGCCCGCGCGAGAGCGGCCTTGCCGACCCCTGCGGGTCCAGTGATCAGCACTCCGAGATGTGGTGTGGCGCCCAGCGTCTTCAGCAACTCCGGTTCGTCGAGTGCGAGGCTCAGCCATTCGGTGAGCTTCGCGGCCTGCCCGTGCGCCCCGGCGAGATCTTCCACCGGGATCGCGGGTGTATCGGCCGCCGCGACGCGTCCGCCGGTCGTACCGTTCGTCGCGAGCATGGCCTCCACCGGTTGCGAGGAGTTCGGCGCCCCGGCCGCCGCGCGATCGGCGGCATCACGGGCAGCCACCACGCCCGCGCCCCACTCCACGGCGGTGTTCGGTTGCACGCTCACCGGTCCCTGGCTCGGGTCGGTGGCGGTCACGGTGAGTAACTCAGTGGTCCACGCGATACCGAAGGTCCGTGAAAGTGCTTGGGTGGCAGCGGAAGAACTGATATCGGGTCCAAGGTCGCGCGGTAGCAGCGAGACCGCGTCGCCGACGGTGACGACCTTGCCGAGCAGCGCCTGGCGCAGCGTCGCCGCCGGAATGGTTCGGGTCGCGTGCACCGAGCCGCTCACCGAAATCTGCCTGGCGCCATATACCGTCGCGGGAGCCACCACCACGGTCGCGTCCTCGCGCAAACCGGCATTGGACAGCGTCACGTCATCCAGCAGGGCCACCCCGGCGGGTGTGGCCGCCGGTGCGACCCCGACGACCGCCGCCGTGCGTCGCGATCCGACCAGTGCGATCCCATCCCATTCGCGCAATCCGAGCGCGGTCAGCGCCTCCGGATGTAGCCGGACGACGCCGCGGCGGGCGTCGGCCGCGGAGGGATTCAGTCGAGCGGTGAGAGCTAGTTCGGCCACCGTGCCATTCTGCCCGCGCGTGGTGACGGCTACTTCACCTGTTCGGTGATTCCGGCGGCTTCGACCACCGTCTTGTCGGCGTTATTCGGGGCCAAGCAGACGAGCTTCGCGGTGCCGAGCGCGACATTCGGGCTACCCGCGAATGGGCTGTCCGGATTCTCCGCGAGTATCTGGTTGATCAGCGTCATCTGCGCGTTGCTGTCGAGCGCCTGCCACTGCGCGCAGGTAGTTTGCGACACGGCACCGCCGTTGCCGCCGCCACCCGTATTCGCGGGTGTGGTCGGCGCGGCACTGGTGCTCGCGCCGGTATTGCCCTCGCGTAGGTCGTTCGCGTCGGTGGATTCATCCGACCCGCCGCAGCCTGTCAGCAGCAAAGCCGCCGCCCCTACGGCCAGGGCGACGGTGGACGTTCGCTTCATCACGTGGTTTTCCTGGTGGGTCGAGGCGCCGGAGCCTCCGGCGCGTTCGGTGCAGCGTACCGGGTGGGATCGGTATGTCTTCATGGGAGGCTCCGCCGTGGATCGTGCGCCTGCTCGGTGCCGGCACTGCTCGACCCACTGTGCGATGGGCGAGTTGCCGTTGCCCAATCGATCGCGCAACGTCAGTGGATGCGGGTCTGCCAATCGGCGGGCACGCGGCCGCGTGGACCCGGTACCGGCTGGTCGGCGGGATGACTGGTCGGCGGGGCCAAATCCGGTCCGCCGCTGTACATCTCTTCGGAGCGGAAGTCGTAGAACCAATCCTCGCCCGGTTCGAAACTCTGGATGAACGGGTGGCCGCTGTCGGTGGCGTGTTTGGAGGCGTGCTGCTCGGGTGAGGTGTCGCAGCAGCCGACGTGTCCGCATTGGGCGCACCGGCGCAGATGCACCCACCAGCCCTGTGCCGCTTCGCATTCCGCGCAGCCCGATCCGGTGGGGGTGGCGGCGGGATCGATACCTTCCAGTTCCTGTGTCATCGTTGACTCTCCTGGGTCGGTTCCGGGGTGATCTGATTGTCGACGGGCGCGCTTTCGGGTTGATCTTGTTCGGGACGATGCAGCGGTAGCCACACGGTGAACCGGGTGTCACCCGGTTCGGAGTCGAACTGAATGTCACCGCCGTGTTTGTTCACCACGATCCGGAACGAGATGTCCAGGCCGAGGCCGGTGCCATCGCCGACTGGTTTGGTGGTGAAGAAGGGTTCGAAGATGCGGCTGCGCGCATCGGCCGGAACGCCGGGCCCGGTGTCACCGATTTCGACTACCGCGCAATCGTTTTCGTGCCGGGTGCGAATCGTCAGGGTGCCCTGGCCGTTCATCGCGTAGACCGCGTTGTCGATCAGGTTCGTCCACACCTGATTCAATTCCGCCGCGTAGCAGGGGACCTCGGGGAGGGTTCGATCGTAGTCCTTGACCACCCGCACGCCGTCGCCGATTTTACGGTTGAGCATCACCAGGGTGCTGTCGAGCAGCTCGTGGATGTCGATCACCTGGAATGGTGCCCGGTCCATCTGCGAATACTGTTTGGCGGCACCGACAAGTGAGGAGATGCGGGTGGTCGAGTCGGCGATCTCGTTCATCAGCAGTTCGGTCTCGATGGTGTAGTTCAGCCACCGGATCGCCCCCTCGAATACCTGATCCGGGCACCGATCGAGGGTCGCCGCTACGCGCTCGAGCCAGTCGACATCGAAGCCGGCCTGCACATAGTTCGGCGCCAGATTCCAGGCGTCCGCGATGCCATGCTCCTCCAACCATGCCCCGAGCAGGTCCTCGCGGTCGGCCGCCTCCATCGGGGTCAGTTCCGGCGCCTTCGCGACCTGCGCTGCCGCCTCCTCCTGCAACCGCACTAACGCGACAAGGGATTCGGTGTCGAATTCGCCCTCGGCCATCATCGCCAGCTTGTGCCGCATGCCCGCGATCCGCTCACGCAAACCGGCGGTGGCGCGCACCGCCGCGGCCGCGGGATTGTTCAGCTCATGGGTCAGCCCCGCGGACAGCGAGCCGAGCGCGAGCAGGCGCTGGCGCTGGGCGATGCGTTCGTGAGAATTGCGAGTGCCGAAGAACGCGCCCTCCAGCAGGTGCACCGCCATCGGGAACCATTCGTGCATCATCCTGGCGAAAGTGGCCTCATCCAGCACGAAGAACCGCGACTTGCGCGTCACCGACATCGATCCGTTGTAGTTCTGCTCGGCCTTATCGCCCAGATACGCCATCCAGGCGCCGGCGTATACGCCCTTCTGATCGGTGCGCGCCATCTCGATATCGACGCCGCCGGAGAGCTTGGTCAACACCACTTCGCCGTCCATCAGCACGTAGAAGCGGGTCGCGGGATCGCCTTCGCGGTAGACGACGCCCGGGTCTATCGTCTCGACCCGGCCATCGGCGCACAGCCAGTCGAGCTGCTCGTCGGTGAGCTTCTCGAAGAGGAACAGGGTGCGCAGTTCCGCGGGGTCGCAGACCAACCGGCCGCTGCGGGCGGCTGTGCCATCGATAGTCATTCCGGCCTCCTGATTACGCGAGATAGCGGTGCACGAGCATGACGGCCATGGCACCTTCACCGACTGCCGAGGCCACGCGTTTGGCAGACTCGGCGTGCACGTCCCCGGCGACGAAAACCCCGGGCACACTCGTTTCCAAGTGGTGTGGTGGCCTCGGTAATTCCCAGCCCGGCGGGCGGACGCCGTCAATCAGCAGATCGGGTCCGGCCAGCACGTAACCGCCGTCATCCCTGGTGACCACGCCGTCGAGCCAGTCGGTCTGTGGTGCCGCGCCGATGAACAGGAACAGCCGCTCTGTCTCGGTCTTCTCCTCGGCACCTGTCTCGTTGTCACGCAGCACGATCTGCTGCAGATGATCGTCACCGGCGGCGGCGACCACCTCGGTACGGGTGTGCACGACGATATTCGGTACCGCGGCGATCTGCTGGATCAAGTAGTGCGACATGGACTTCTCCAGCGAGTCCGCGCGGACCACCAGATGCACGGTGCGGGCATTCCTGGACAGGAACATCGCCGCCTGACCCGCCGAATTGGCGCCGCCGACAATGTAGACGTCGTGGTCGGCGCACTCGGATGCCTCGGTCATGGCCGAGCCGTAATACACGCCGCGTCCGGTGAAATCGTCGATTCCGGACGCGGGATGGCGACGATAGTCGACACCGGTCGCGATGATCACGGTGTGCGCGCACAGCCGGCCACCGTCGGCGAAACGCACTGTGCGCGCGGACCCGTTCACCTCCAGGCCGACCACCTCGCGGGTAGTGATCACCTCGGCGCCGAATTTCGCGGCCTGGCGGCGGGCCCGATCGGCCAGCTGCGCACCGGAGAGCCCGTCCGGGAACCCGAGGTAGTTCTCGATGCGCGAACTCTGTCCGGCCTGACCACCGGTCGCCGTGCGCTCGACGAGGACCGTGCGAAGTCCCTCGGACGCGCCATAAACCGCGGCACCGAGACCGGCCGGACCACCACCGACGACGATGAGGTCGTAGAAATCACCCGCCGGGTCGGTATTGAGTCCGACGCTCTGGGCCAGCTCACCGTCCGAGGGCTGCACCAGGGTGTGCCCGGCCTCGGTGATCACCACCGGGCAGCGTTCCGGATCGGCGCCCGCGGCCTCGAGCAATCGTGCGCCCTCCGGCTCGTCTGCGAGGTACCAGCGATAGGGCAGTTGGTTGCGGGCGAGGAACTCGCGCACTGCCGAAGACCGCGGCGACCAGCGGTTGCCGATCACTTTGGTTTCGGTCACCGGCCGGTGTTCGCTGCCGCGCCAGGCATCAAGCAGTCCGTCGAGCACCGGATACAGCTTTTCCTCCGGCGGATCCCACGGCTTGAGCAGATAGTGGTCCAGGTCGACCACATTGATGGCGTCTATTGCCGCATTGGTATCTGCGTAAGCGGTCAACAGCACACGGCGAGCAAAGGGGTGCAGGTCCATTGCCTGCTCGAGGAATTCGACGCCGTCCATACCCGGCATCCGATAATCGGCGATCAGGACCGCGACCGGCTGGCCACGCAATTTCATCTCACGAAGTGCGTCGAGCGCGGCAGCGCCCGATTCCGCGCGCAGAATCCGGTAGTCGGCGCCATAGCGGCGGCGCAGATCGCGAACAACGGCCCGGGAAACCCCTGGATCGTCGTCCACGCTGAGGATTGCCGGCTTCGTAGCAGCGGGGGAAGTCACCTACAGAGTATGGGTCTTCGGCACGACATCTGTCGTGGGTGCTTGTTTCCGCTCACACGCGATGCTCGCGCACCAGATCCAGTTCACTGGGCGTGAGCAGGCGCTCCAGCTGTTCTTCCTGTGCGACGAGACGTGCGGTACGCGGGGAATACGTGCCTGCCAATTGGCCAGCGACGGGTTCGCTGGTGGTATCGGGGGATTCGGTGGTGGGAAGAAGGGGAAGCCGATCCGCTTGCCGACGGTGTAGGAGGGAGCGCAGTTTCACGGCCGATCACCTCACGATGGACGGAAATGCTGTTGGCTGTGGCTCATGCTTCGTCTATCAATCATTGTGCGCCGGCTATTACACGGCCCGGCAAACAAAACACGAAAATGTGACGCGTTTGTCTTCCAACTGTCGCCGACTAGGATGTGGGGTCATCGTCAAATCGTGCTAGTCGGACCGAAATGCGTCCGTCCGCCACAGTTCTCCGGAGGCAGTGTTGCCGAAAACCCTAGAAGTCGCGATCGATATATCCGCGCCGCCGGAACAGGTTTGGGCGGTGATCTCTGATCTGAAGCGAATGTCCGAGTTCAGCCCGCAGTGCGTGCGCATGCAGCCGATCGGCACGCCGAAGGCGGGCACCTGGACGATCAACGTGAACCGTGACGGCAAGAAGTACTGGCCGACCACCTCGCGCATCGTGCGGTACGAGCCCAACCAGGCATTCGCGTTCCGCATAAACGAGAATCGTAGCGTGTGGAGCTACACCCTGGAGCCGACTGAGACCGGTACCCGGCTGACCGAGCGCCGTGACGTCCCCAATGGCACCACCTGGATCTCCCGCAAGGGCATCGACGCCGCGCTCGGCGGCGAGCAGCTGTTCGAGGAGTTGCTCGTGCGCGGGATGAACGAGACCCTCGGCAAGGTCAAGACCGCAGTCGAGGCGAGCGCATAGAAGATATGCGACGAATTATGCGTGCTGTCGTGGCAATCGCTGCCATCGCGGGAACAACGGGACTGCTCGCGGGCTGTGGCAAATCGGATTCGACGACCGGGCGCGAGGTCACGGTCGTCGGCACCGGTCAGGTGCGTGGTGCCCCGGACACGCTGAATGCGGATCTGGGCGTGGAGGTGAACGCCGACAACGTGTCTATGGCGATATCGGGCGCCAACGAAAAGTCCAAGGCGATGACCGATGCCATGGTCGCGGCCGGACTCACCCGCGAGGATGTGCGCACCACCGATATCTCCATCCAGCCGCAGTACGCGTCCGACGCCGGTGGCCGCGCCATTATCGGCTACCAGGCCACCAACACCGTGCATGCGGTGGTGCGCGACCTGTCGAAGGCATCGGCAATCCTGGACAGCGCGGTCAAAGCCGGTGGCAATGAGACCAGGCTGCGCGGCGTGCGGTTCGCGCTCGAAGACGATTCCCAACTGCTCGCCGACGCCCGCGCCCGCGCTTTCGCCGATGCCAGATCGCGCGCCGATCAGTACGCGGTGCTGGCCGGGGCGAAGCTGACCGATGTCATCACCATCAACGAGGCGAGCAGCCGTGACGAGAATCCGAAGAACTCGACGCGTGAGGCTGCCGCCGATTCCTTCGCGCTCGAACCCGGCACCCAGACGGTGACTTTCACTGTGAAAGCCACCTGGGGTCTGGGCTGACGGGGCTGGAACCGATTATTGCCAGTTCGGCAGGATAACCACCTGCGCGGCGTAGGAGAGGCCCGCGCCGAAGGCGATGAGTAGCGCGGTGTCACCCGGCTTCGACTCGCCGTTGCGCAGCAGTGCCTCCATGGCAAGCGGAATCGAGGCGGCCGATGTATTGCCGGTCTCCTCGATGTCGTTGGCCAGCGCGCAGCTTTCCGGGAGTTTCAGCACCCGGGCCATGACCTCGATGATCCGGCCGTTGGCCTGGTGCGGGATCATAGCGTCCATGTCTTCGATGGACAGCCCGGCCCGGTCGATGGCGTCGCGGCAGACCTTCTCCAAAGAATGTGCGGCCCAACGGAACACCGCGGTGCCCTCCATCGCGAGGTAGGGGCGGACCGCGTCGAGCCCCTTCTCCTCGATCTCGGCGAAGAACTCGACCCAGTTCTTGTCCTGCCGGATCGCGTGGTGCTGGGTGCCGTCCGAACCCCACACCGTCGGCCCGATACCGACCTCGTCCGACGGTCCGACGACCACGGCGCCCGCGCCGTCGGCGAATAGGAAAGCGGTCGAGCGGTCGGTCGGGTTGACGGTGTCAGTGAGTTTCTCGACGCCGATCACCAGCACGTGGGTGGCCGTTCCGGCGCGCACCAGATCCGATGCCACCGTGAGCGCGTGGCAGAAGCCCGCGCAACCGGCGGAGATATCGAAGGCCGCCGAGTCGTTCATACCCAGTTCGGTGGCAATGCGCGGTGCGGCCGCGGGCGTGAGCAACAGGTGCGTCGATGTGGCGACGATGACACAGTCGACCTGGTCGACCGCGATCCTCGCGGATTCGAGCGCTCCCCGCGCGGCCGCGACGCTCATGCTCTGGATCGTTTCCGTGTCCGAGGCGAATCGCCGGGTCTTTATTCCCGACCTGGTCCTGATCCACTCGTCGCTCGAGTCGATCGGACCGGCTACTTCGTCGTTCGTGACGATCCGCGCCGGGCGGTAAACGCCGAGCCCGAGGATCGCCGTGTGCTCTGCCCCTGTTGTCTGGGCGATTCGAGCAGCCATTTTGCGTCTCCTATGTACCTGCGGCGGCGCCGCCGGGTTGTACCCCGAAGCATCTCAATGAGTCCCTCATCGCCACCACCTACGTTTCCGTAGACATGAGGCCCCCTCATATTAGCCCCTGTGTCGGCGTGTGCGCGTGCGTATTCCTACTTTGGCCGGGTATACCCCTCCTAGCGCGCCGGATGTTTGCCGGCGGGCACCCAACTAGTGATGTGAGGGACGCCATGCTCGGTCTCGGGATTATCGGATGGATCATCATCGGAGGACTTGCCGGCTGGATCGCCAGCAAGTTCATGAAAACCGATGCTCAGCAAGGCATCATTCTCAATGTCGTGGTCGGCATCATCGGTGGTTTTCTGGGCGGATTCCTGCTGAACTTACTCGGTGTCGATGTCAAGGGCGGCGGCCTCTGGTTCAGCTTCTTCACCTGTCTCGGTGGAGCGGTGATTCTGTTGTTCCTGGTGAAACTGTTCACCGGTAGCCGAGCCGGTCGCTGACGATAAGTGCCGCAAGTCCGCTTCGCGTAAGCGGTTGCCTCGCCTTCGCTCCGCCCGGCGCGTCTGAGGGCGGACGGTGTCCGGCTGCTTCGACTAAGGTGTGATCGCTCGCGCCCGGTCCTATCGTTGAGAGGCGCGATCCAATGCACCGAGCACGAAAGAGGAGCCTGTGGCACGCCGTCCCACCCCGCCCGGCACGCCCGAAACCACCGGAATCGGCCATGTCGTCGACCTGGTTCGGGCCGCGATCCCCCCGCTGCACCCCGCCGGCCTGCCGTTTGTCGCGGCACCGCTCGCGGTCGCGGTAGTCGGCGGTCGCCGCAAATGGGTGCGCCGGAGCGGATTGCTGGCCGCAGCGGCCTGCGCGACTTTCTTCCGTCACCCGAAGCGAGTACCGCCGAATCGGGCAGGCGTCGTGGTCGCCCCCGCCGACGGCGAGGTCGCGCTCGTCGACACCGCTTGCCCGCCACCGGAATTGGGCCTCGGTGACCAGCCGCTACCGCGGGTGAGCATTTTTCTTTCGGTGCTCGACGTGCATGTGCAGCGCACACCGGTATCGGGCACCGTTCTTGCCGTTTCGCATCAGTCGGGCAAATTCCGCTCGGCGGATCTGCCCGAGGCCAGCGCGGTGAACGAACGCAACAGCATGGTCTTGGAAACCCAGAACGGGCAGCGGTTGGTCGTCGTCCAGATCGCTGGGCTGCTCGCGCGCCGCATTGTCTGCGACGCCCAGGTCGGCGATGTGCTGACCATCGGTGACACCTATGGGCTGATTCGATTCGGCTCCCGCGTCGACACGTATTTCCCGGCGGGCACCGAACTGCTCGTCGAGCCGGGACAACGCACCATCGGGGCAGAAACCGTCCTTGCGGTGTTGGGCTCATCGACCGCCGAGTCATGATGGAGCACGCCGTATCCCCACCGCAGCGGCGTGGCCGGACGATCCGACTGCTGCCGAGCATTGTGACGATCCTGGCGCTGTGCGCCGGACTGTCAGCGGTGAAGTTCGCTCTGGACGGCATGCTCGACATTTCGCTCGCGATGGTCGGTGCGGCGGCCGTGCTCGACACCCTCGACGGTCGTCTCGCCAGAATGCTCGCCGCGACGACCAAAATGGGCGCGGAGCTCGATTCGCTTTCGGACGCAATCTCTTTCGGTGTCGCTCCCGCGCTGGTGCTCTATATCGCGTTGCTGGACAGCAATAGCGTGGGCTGGATCATCGCGCTGATATACGCGGTGAGCATCGTGCTACGACTGGCTCGGTTCAACACGCTGATGGACGACGACACCCGCCCGGATTGGTCGCGGGAGTACTTCGTCGGCGTGCCCGCCCCGGCCAGTGCGCTCATCGGGCTGGTGCCGATCGCGTTGTATGTGCAGTTCGGTGATGGCTGGTGGGTCAGTTTCTACGCGGTCGCGCTGTGGACGCTGTTCGCCGCCGCGCTCGCGGTGAGCACCATTCCGACGCTGGCCATGAAGTCGGTGTCGGTGGCTCCGCAGGCCGCGGCCGGGCTGCTTGTGCTGGTCGCGGTGGCGGCCGCGGCATTGGTCACCTACCCGATCGTGCTGCTGCTTGTGCTGGTCGGGCTGTATATCGGCCACATTCCATTTGCCTGGTATTCGCGGCGCTGGGTCGCGGCACGCCCCGAAACCTGGGAACACAAACCTGCTGAACGCCGTGCTCAGCGTCGCGCGCAACGCCGCCGTCCCGGGATTCGCCGTCCGGCGATTCGCGGCGGGGCACGGTTGCGGCTGCGCAGGCCGGGTGCCAGGCGTCAACCGGACGATCTACAGGCCCGCTAGCCGTACTCCGCCCCGGTTCCGGCCGTGCGGCGTGGGTGCGGGCGGTCCGGTTCCGCAGATCGTGCGCGGCGGGCAGGGAAGCCGACCCTGAATCCCTGTGGTGGCACACAGGTTTCGGGTCGGCGGGCGGACGGAAGATCGCTCGTTCGATTCAGCGTCAACCTGTGGTTGACGCGAGCGAATCGTCAACCTATGGTTGACGTATGACTTCTTCGTACCGCCTCGACGATCTGATCGTCGCCATCAAAAAAGCCCGGCCCGACGACGTACTCGACCAACTGTCCGACGCGGTGGTCGCCGCGGGTCACCTCGGGGAAGTGGCCGATCATCTGATCGGCCACTTCGTTGACCAGGCCCGTCGTTCCGGCGCCTCGTGGACCGATATCGGCACCAGCATGGGCGTCTCCAAACAGGCCGCCCAGAAGCGGTTCGTGCCGAAGGCGCCCGGTGAGCCGGGCGATGCGACGGCAATGGACCCCAACGCCGGATTCGCGAAGTACACCCCGCGAGCTCGTGCGGTGGTCATGGCTTCACAGGAAGCCGCGCGCACGACGGGTAACGCGCAGATCGGGGTCGGGCACCTGGTGCTCGGACTGCTGTCGGAGCCGGATGGTCTCGCCGCGAAGGAACTCCTCGCCCAGGGGGCAACTCCGGAAGCGATCCGTGCCGCCGTGGCGGCGGGGATCACGCCGGACGAGGGCGAGATCCCCGCTCTCATCCCGTTCGGCCCGGATGCCAAGAAGGCGCTCGAACTGACTTTCCGCGAGGCACTTCGGTTGGGCCACAACTACATCGGGACCGAACACATTCTGCTTGCCCTGCTCGAACAGGAGAACGGCTCCGGACTGCTTTCGGGTCTCGGCGTCGACAAGTCGGCCGCCGAAGCCCATCTGGTCGAATTGCTTGCCTCGATCGTCGCCAAGTAGTTCTGACCGCTCAGGTGTCGGGGACGTTGCGGGCGAGTTCGTCGAGCCAGGCCGCGGCAGAGGCATCGCTCGGGGCTCGCCAGTCGCCGCGCGGGGACAGCGAACCGCCGGAGCCGACCTTGGGCGCGTTGGGCAGGGTCGAGCGTTTGAACTGGCTCTGGATATAGCGGCGCAGGAATACCCCGAGCCAGTGCTTGATGGCCGGTAGGTCGTAGGCATTGCGCTGGTCCTCGGGCAGCAGGCCGGGCCAGCTGCCCGTGGTCTTATCCGACCAGGCGTGCCGGGCCAGGTAGGCGATGCGGCTCGGGCGATATCCGAAGCGCAGCAGGTAGTAGAGGTGCAGATCCTGTAGCTCGTACGGTCCCACGGTGGCTTCGGAACTCTGGCCGGGGCCGGTGGCGTCGGACTCGTTGCCGGGCACCAACTCCGGCGAGATCTCGGTCCGCAGTATCGATGACAGCACGCTACCGGCGTCGTCGCCGAACTGACCGGTGTCGACCGCCCAGGCGATCAGATACTTGATCAGCGTCTTCGGCACCGAGGCGTTCACGCTGTAGTGCGCCATGTGGTCACCGACGCCGAAAGTGCACCAGCCCAAAGCGAGTTCGCTCAGATCACCGGTGCCGACCACGAGCGCGCCGTGCTGGTTGGCCAGCCGGAAAAGATGTGAGGTCCGCTCGCCTGCCTGCACATTTTCGTAGGTGACGTCGTATTGCGGAATACCGTCGGCGGCTGGGTGATTCAGGTCGCGCAGCAGCTGGGTCGCCGAGGGGCGAATGTCGATCTCCTGTGCGCTCACCCCGAGCGCGCGCATCAGTCGGTGCGCGTCGGTGCGGGTCCTGGCGCCGGTGGCGAAGCCGGGCATGGTGTAAGCCAGCACATTTGTTCGCGGCAGCCCGAGCCGGTCCATCGTCTTGGCCGCGACGATCAGCGCCTGGGTGGAGTCGAGCCCGCCGGAGACGCCGATGACCACACGTTCGATTCCGGTTGCCCGCAGTCGCGTGCTCAGACCCTCCACCTGGATGTGATGCACCTCGGCGCAGCGTTCGTTGCGGGCCGCTGGATCGGCGGGAACGTAAGGGAAACGGGATATTTCGCGTTGCAGAACTACCGTGGTGGCGGGTACCGGCAGTTCGACGGTGACGCGGCGCAGCCGGACCAGTCGGTCGCGATGATCGTGCACGTTATCGGCGAAGCTGGTGGTGCGCAGCCGATCCGCCGCCAATCGTTGTAGGTCGATATCGGCGGTGACCAACTGTGGATGATCGGCGAAGCGCGCGCCCTCGGCGAGTAGATCGCCGTTCTCGCACACCAGCGCCTGGCCGTCCCAGGCCATATCGGTGGTCGATTCACCGTGTCCCGCAGCGGAATACAGGTATGCGGCGAGATAGCGTGACGAATGTGAGGTGCAAAGCGTGCGCCGGTAGTCGGCCTTGCCGATCACGATATTGCTCGCCGACAGGTTGACCAGCACCGTCGCCCCGGCCAGCGCGGCGTATCCACTGGGCGGCAACGGAACCCAGCCATCCTCACAGATCTCCACGTGGAAGACGAACCCATCGAGGTTGGCCGCGGTGAACAGCAGGTCGGCGCCGAAGGGTACCTGTTGTCCGGCGATCGTGATGTGGTCCGCGAGGTTCTCCCGTGCCGCCGCGAACTGCCGCTTCTCATAGAATTCGCGATAGTTGGGCAGATAGCTCTTCGGCGCGGCACCGAGCACCACACCGTTGTTCACCACGATCGCGCAGTTGAACAGCCTGCCCTGGGTGCGCACCGGCGCGCCGACTACCAGCACGGTGCCGATCTCCGCGCTCGCGGCGATGAGCTGCGCGAGCGCCGCGTCCACCGCATCGTCCAGGGCGTCCTGGTGGAAGAGATCATCCGCGGTGTAGCTGGACAGTCCGAGCTCAGGGAAAACCGTCAGCACTGCGCCGGCCGCCGCTGCCTGCCGCGCCAGCAGCAGCGTTTCCTCGACGTTATAGGCGGGATCGGCGACCCGGACCCGTGGGACCGCGACCGCTACCCGCGCGAACCCGTGCCGATAGAGCGAATCGAACGCCAGGTCGGGCACGGTTCGTTCTCCTTCGCCGGTCGAATCGAACTTTCGATCATGCTATTCCCGGCCGTGCGGCCCACCACCCCAACGCGGTCGAATCGGTGTGCTCGGCGGCGATCGGCCCATTCGCCGTGATGGTGTGGCCCGTGTGATTCGGAAGGATTTGGCGGCCTTCGTGAATCGGTTCGCGAACCCCCCGTTCGCGGGCCCTATCGGCGCGGCGCGCTGCACGGCTGTCAAGATCGCCGACCGGTACGCTGTAGCAATGGCGGATGACGCGGATTCCGACCTAGTGGCAGGGGAACGACGCGCTGACCTGATGCACGCGCTGTCGTTTGTGTCCACCGAGTCGGGGCCGGACGGTGAGTACATCGTCCATGGCGACCTTCCCCCGGAGGTGGCACCGCCATTCATCCGGGCGGTCATGCGGGTGGAGGCGGAGCTGTTGCTGCACGACGCAGAGTTGGTGACGGTCGAGGGCGGTGAGCCGCGCACGCCGGAGGAGCGTCGTACCGATGCTTTCGTGGCATTGGTGCTGCGTGTCGATGATCGGCTGTAACCGAGGAACCTTGCACTCGGCATCCTCGAGTGCTAAAAAGGGCATTGGCACTCTCCATAGGTGAGTGCCAGGTCGGGACGGTGAGACCGGGTTCCATCGACACCCTCGGTCGTCCGTCGCGGGCACCGAACCTGGCCAGCGTAATGGGGCGATCCAACCTGCGGTCGTCTCGTGTGTCAGCCATATACATGGAGGATCTCAACAACGCCATGGCCAAGACAATTGCGTACGACGAAGAGGCTCGCCGCGGCCTCGAGCGGGGTCTGAACGCCCTCGCCGACGCGGTCAAGGTGACGCTGGGCCCGAAGGGTCGCAACGTTGTCCTGGAGAAGAAGTGGGGCGCCCCCACGATCACCAACGATGGTGTGTCCATCGCCAAGGAGATCGAGCTGGAGGACCCGTACGAGAAGATCGGCGCCGAGCTGGTCAAGGAAGTCGCCAAGAAGACGGATGACGTCGCAGGCGACGGCACCACCACCGCCACCGTGCTCGCCCAGGCGCTGGTGCGCGAGGGCCTGCGCAACGTCGCGGCCGGTGCGAACCCCCTCGGCCTGAAGCGTGGCATCGAGAAGGCCGTCGAGGCCGTCACCGCCAAGCTGCTCGACACCGCCAAGGAGATCGACACCAAGGAGCAGATCGCTGCTACCGCGGGCATCTCTGCGGGCGACTCGTCCATCGGTGAGCTGATCGCCGAGGCCATGGACAAGGTCGGCAAGGAAGGCGTCATCACCGTCGAGGAGAGCAACACCTTCGGGCTCCAGCTGGAGCTCACCGAGGGTATGCGCTTCGACAAGGGCTACATCTCGGGTTACTTCGTCACCGACCCGGAGCGTCAGGAAGCGGTCCTCGAGGATCCCTACCTGCTGCTGGTCGGCTCGAAGATCTCGACCGTCAAGGACCTGCTTCCGCTGCTGGAGAAGGTCATCCAGGCCGGCAAGCCGCTGCTGATCATCGCCGAGGACGTCGAGGGCGAAGCCCTCTCGACCCTGGTGGTCAACAAGATCCGCGGCACCTTCAAGTCCGTCGCCGTCAAGGCGCCCGGCTTCGGTGACCGCCGCAAGGCTCAGCTGGCCGACATCGCCATCCTCACCGGTGGCGAGGTCATCAGCGAAGAGGTCGGCCTCTCGCTGGAGACCGCGGGCATCGAGCTGCTCGGCCAGGCCCGCAAGGTCGTCATCACCAAGGATGAGACCACCATCGTCGAGGGCGCGGGCGACGCGGAGGCCATCAAGGGCCGCGTTGCGCAGATCCGCACCGAGATCGAGAACTCGGACTCGGATTACGACCGTGAGAAGCTGCAGGAGCGTCTGGCCAAGCTGGCCGGCGGTGTTGCGGTCATCAAGGCCGGTGCCGCGACCGAGGTCGAGCTCAAGGAGCGCAAGCACCGCATCGAAGATGCCGTGCGCAACGCCAAGGCCGCTGTCGAAGAGGGCATTGTCGCCGGTGGTGGCGTGGCTCTGCTGCAGTCGGCTCCGGCACTGGAGGACCTGTCGCTCACCGGTGACGAGGCGACCGGCGCGAACATCGTGCGCGTCGCGCTGTCGGCTCCGCTGAAGCAGATCGCCTTCAACGCCGGCCTCGAGCCGGGCGTTGTCGCCGAGAAGGTCTCCAGCCTTCCGGCCGGCCACGGCCTCAACGCCGATTCGGGCGTGTACGAGGATCTGCTGGTCGCCGGCGTTGCCGACCCGGTCAAGGTCACCCGCTCGGCGCTGCAGAACGCGGCGTCCATCGCGGCCCTGTTCCTGACCACCGAGGCCGTCGTCGCCGACAAGCCGGAGAAGACCGCCGCTCCCGCCGGCGACCCGACCGGTGGCATGGGCGGCATGGACTTCTGAGTCCTGCCACCAGGCAACCTGTTTCGAATCGAAGGCCGGTCCACCGCCAGGTGGGCCGGCCTTCGGCGTTCGGTTGGGGCGGCGCTATGCCTGCCAGGCGCCTGTCGTCGTGTGACGTGCCCGCTCCAGCCATGTGACGGCACGCTGTGGATCGGTCGCCGCGTCACTGCTCGCCGCATCGGATTCTTGTTGCGGCGTCAGCACATTCGTCGGCTCGACCGTGAATTCATCGGCGGCGGCTACTCGCAATCGCTCGGCGAGTTCGTTGAAGATATAGAAGTTCGGGATGGTGCCGACCGGGGTAAGGGATTCCCAGTTGCCGTCGACCTTCATCCGGACCAAACCGCTACGGGCGTCGATCAATTGGACTTGCTCCCAGGCAAATATCTTGCCGCCGTAAGTAAGTGCGTCCAGATGCAGGGCGATATCGCCGAAACGCACTGTCTCACCGGCATCGATGGCGGTGACCGCCCGCGACAGCTGGGTCGCGGTGATCGCCGACTGAATTGCCCTGCCCCATTCTCGCGCGTCGATGAACAGGGTGTTGTCGAATGCGCTGTGGGTGCCGTCGGGGCCGGTCATGGCGAGGGCGTAGTCGGTGGTAACGGTGTTCTGGAATGGAATCACCTGCTGGCGCACTTCGGCGCTGTCCCAGCGGAATCCGGCAACCTTTTCTCCAGACCGGTATACCGTCATGCCGAATTCGAAGAGATCGAGGCGGGCCGCGCGGTTGCGCCGATTGCGGCGGGTCCAGAAAAACGCCACCGCCGCCGGAATCAGGGCGAGCAGCCCGACCGCGATCCCACCGGGGTATGCGCCGACCAGCACGCAGATGACGCCGACGGCGACGAGTCCGCCCGCGGCGATTTCGCAGCCGCGTACGACGGTATCGCTCGCGGGTGCGGACGGAAAACTCTGGCGGTGCGAGCCGAGCTTCTGGTATTCGGCCATCAAGTGGATCAGCTGTGGCAGTGCGTAATCACCACGCGTCACCGTGCTCGGAGTGGTCAAATTGTCCCTCCATGAGGCGGTTTCCTCCGCGGCGAAGCGTATGCCACTCGACCGAAGGTCGCCACTCCAGCAGCGGCTACCTACCGGTCGACCGGGTCGGCCGCCGATGTCGTGCGTACGCGGCGGGCGTTTCGTTTTGTCCGATTCTTGGTGAGCCAGGTGGATAAGCCGGTAACCGCGAGTGCCAATGGTGTCAGACCGAGCAGCAGCCAGAGAATTCGCCACCAGCCATTGACCATCCAGCCGAAATGGGCGGGCTGGAAGACTTTGTCGTAGAAGGTGTTCGCCAACGGGCGGTCATGACTCGAGTCCACCACTTTGACGTCGGAACCGTCGGCGGCGTTGATGTAAACGTAGACATCGCCGCTGTAGAAAGCGCGGTTGTCATGGGGCGAATACCTGCCCGCCATCGCGGCTCGGTAGTAGTCGGCATTCTCGCTGGGCAGCATCAGGTACGCAAGCCGACCCTGGACTTGTTGTTGCGCAATAGCACTCGCGTCACCGATGGATACCGGTGCACGCGGGGACGCGGCCGACCGCGGCGTGAAGGTGTCCTCGGGCATCGCGGTCACGGTCTTGCCGCCGGTGAGGGCGAGCCAAGCCTGTTCTACTGCGGGGAATTCGAAGGCGGCGCCGGTGATTCCCCACATCAACAGAAAAGGAACGGAGACGATGCCGATGACGTTGTGCAGATCGCGGTCGCGGGCGAAGCGGCCCTTCTTCGTCCGGACACGAAAGCCGTGGCGCCAACGCTTCAGCGACGGCCACCACACGACCGCGCCGGATACGGCCAGCAGTACCAGTAGCAATCCCAGTGTGCCGAGTATCAGGTGCGCCCAGGTGACACCGAAGACCGGCACGTGCTCATTGAGCGCGGACAGCGTGCCGACGTAGCGCGGGCAGCCCAACGCGCAGTCATGCAGGTTGACCAGCCAGCCGAGGGCGCCGTCGGTGAGTCCGGCCTCGCCGTTGACGCGGCCGGTACCGGGGTCCACCGAGTAGGCGGTGCTGAAGCCGCGGTCTCCGACAGCAATGACACCACCGTCGGAGCCGACCCAGCCGATATCGAAGTCGGGGTCCGCGGCGCGGACGATGTCGACGGCTTGTTCGGTCGTCACTACCGGCGTGCTCGCGGTCTGCTGATAGAACGATCGGTGGCTCATGCGGAAGAGCTCCCCGTGGTAGAGCAGGATCGCGCCCGAGGTGCACTGGAGTACGAGCAGCGACCCCAGAACCAGTGCGGACCAGCGGTGGACGACGATCGTCGCCCGCCGGATCGGCCTGCGATTGCGGCGGCGGGCGGCGCGGGGTGGCGACTTCGGGTCGCGACCTGCCGGCGAGCGGGTCGGTTCATCATCGGGTACCGCACTCGCCTCGCTCGAAGCCAGGCTAGTCATGAAGGGCAGGCTAACCTAAATGATCTATTTGTGGCTAGTCGGTTCAGATTCCAACGACCCGGACGACTGCGAACAGGAGGGGGTCCGGGACCCAGTCGAGCGGCCGCGCGACCTCGGCCCATCGAGGTCGAAATTCACGATCTGGTTCTCGCGTCGGCGTAGTTCTCGTGGGCCATCGGCTCATGCTCGGCCACGGCGAACCCGAAACTTCGCACGCCGGACATTCGGCGTGATCCGCCGACCGCGCGGCGATAGCTGAAGGCATCGATATCGTGGCGACGGGCCGGCGGTAAATACTCTAGAAAATTCCTGTAAAACTCTTCAATTGCTGCTGCGTGCTCGGTAACGTCTGTTTCGGCAAACAGCCAGTGACCTATGTGTTGATAGGCAATTGCTACCGAATCGTCGAGCGATCTATCCATTCGGCAAAGGGTCGCCAACTTTCGGCTAACCCTCGCTCGGCTGAAGGTTTCAGCTAAGGGCCCGATCTATGACGAGGGGATCGGGCCCTTGGGTATTGTCTGCCCCAATGTCACAGGATGCGAATACGGGACGAATGTATGCCGGGCAACCCGTCGAGGACCGGCAGCGTCAGCGGCGTGCGCGTTTTCTGGAATCGGGCCTAACGGTCTTCACACGCGACGGCTACGCCAATAGCTCGGTCGGTGCTATCTGCAAGGACGCCGGACTCTCCTCGCGGCAGTTCTACGAGGAGTTCACCGGCCGCGAGTCGCTCCTACTCGAGCTCTATCAGCAGATCGACAACGAGTCGCGCGACGCGGTCACCGCCGCGCTCGAAAAACGCTCCGACGCGTCCGCGCTCGAGACTATCGATGCGGCCGTGCGCGCGTATGTCGAAGCCATCGGGTCCGATCCGCGAAAGGCGCGCGTCGCGCTGGTCGAGGTGGTTGGCGCGGGGCCGAAGGTGGAGAAGTTCCGGCTCGAGTTGCGCAAGGTCTGGGGCTCGCTGCTGGCGAGCGCCGCCGAGAACGCGGCCATGCAAGGCGAAATCCCCACAGGTGACTACGAGATGCGCGTCCTGGCGATCATCGGCGCCGTGAACTATGTGGTGGATTCCTGGAGCGGGTCCGACCCGCGTCCGCCGCGCGACGATGTGATCCGGGTGCTCAGCCGGGTGATCATGGGAGCAGTCGGCGCCTGAGTTTTTGGCTGTGTTTTTGGCCGCTGGTGCGGCGTGTTCGCGGCCCCTCTGGCTCGCGTCCGAGGGGCAAATACTTGCTCCTGCGTCGCGTCGTATTTGCCCCTCGGACGTGAGCCGGCCGCGAACTTTAGTGCTCGGTCTCGCTTCGCTCGGAACCTGTGGTTGTGGCGAGTGGGTGCGTATGGGGGTTGGTGCGGCGCCGGCTGCTTCTGTGCCCGGTTGGGTGCCTGTGTTCGGTAGCTGAGGGGGCTGGATCTTGCTGCGAGACTGTGTTGTGGCGTGGGGCGTGGGTGGGGTTGCGGGGGACTCGGGGTTTGGGTAGTCCAGTGAGGTTTGCTGTGTTTATTGGCCGCTGGCGCGGCGTGTTCGCGGCCCCCTATGGCTCGCGTCCGAGGGGCAAATACTTGCTCCTTCGTCGCATCGTATTTGCCCCTCGGACGCGAGCCGGCCGCGAACTTTAGGGCTCGATCTCGCTTCGCTCGAAAACTGGTGTCGTGCCCAGTGGGTGCGCATGTGGGCTCGTGCGGCACCGACTGTTTCTGTACACAGATAGGTGCCGTGGTTTGGCGGTTGGGGGCTCGGTCTCGCTTCGCTCGAAAACTGGTGTCGTGGCGAGTGGGTGCGTATGTGGGGTGGTGTGGGACCCGGAGTGCGGTAGTCCGGTTTGGTGCGGTGTTTATTGGCCGTTGGTGTTGCGAACTTTAGGGCCGGTCTCGCTTCGCTCGGAAGTTGGTGTTGTGGCGAGTGGGCACGTCGGGGGCTGGTGGGGCTCCGACTGCTTCTGTATCCGTTCGGTGCTGAGTAGTTTGGGGTTGTGCGCCGCGTTGGCTTCGCTGTTCCTGCCGCGGGCCGCGCTGGCCCGGTAGCGTTCGCAGTATGGAGACCGTTCCGATCCAGATGCCTGACGGCAGTACCGTTCCGGTGCGGCTGATTCCGGCCAGCGGTGCGCACAACCATCCGGTGACCCCGGACGCACCCCGGCCGGTCGTGGTGATGGTGCCCGGGCTCGGTGTGCCCGGCGGCTACTACGAACTGTTCGCCGATGGACTCGCGGCCCGCGGATTCGATGTGGCGATCGGTGAGCTGCGCGGCCAGGGCGACAGCAGGCCACGGCCGAGCTCCGCGAGCAATTATGGCTACCACGAGCTGGTTTCTGTGGACTTCCCGGCGATCTTCCAGGTGGTGCGCGACCGCTTCCCGGAAAGCACGCCATATCTGCTCGGCCACAGCATGGGCGGCCAGCTCGCGGTGCTGTATGCCTCGCGGATTCGCGGCAGGCTCGGCGGGCTCATCCTGATCGCCTCGGGAACCCCGTATTACCGTGGCTTCCGGGGACTTTCGGGTCCGGGCATGCTCATGGGCACTGCGGCGATCTCGGTGGCCGCCAACCTCGCCGGATTCTGGCCCGGTGACCGAGTCACGGTGGGCGGGTTCGGCAGACAGTCGAAGGTGCTGGTCTCGGATTGGGCACGACTGTCGCGCACCGGCCGGTTCGTGCCGTTCGGTGCGGACATCGACTATGAGGAGCGGATCGCCCGGCTGAAACTGCCGGTGCTGTCGATCACCATGACCGACGACGACATCGCCCCCACCTCCTCGGCCGAGCATCTGCTGGAGAAAATGCCCATGGCCGAACTCACGACCTGGATCCAGCCGCAGCCGTTGGGGCACAACGGCTGGATCCTCCGCTATCACAGCACCGTCGATCGGATCGAGAAGTGGCTGCGCGATCGATAGGGACTAGCCGGAGGTGTTGCGCTCGATCAGCATCTGGGTGAAGAACTCGTAGATGAGGCCCGCCTGGAACGCCGATTGCCTATTGTCGGCGGCGCCGCCATGGCCGCCCTCGATGTTCTCGTGATACCAGAACCTATGACCCTGCTCCTCCAGCAGCGCGGCCATTTTGCGAGCGTGACCGGGATGGACGCGATCGTCGCGGGTCGAGGTGGTCAGCAGGATCGGCGGGTAGTCGCGCTCGGCGCGAACGTTCTGGTATGGCGAGTACTTGCTGATGTACTCCCATTCTTCCGGCTTGTCCGGGTCGCCGTATTCGGCCATCCATGACGCTCCGGCCAGCAGCAGGTGGTAGCGCTTCATATCCAGCAGCGGCACCTGGCAGACAATCGCGCCGAACAGTTCCGGATACCGGGTCAGCATGACGCCCATGAGCAGGCCGCCATTGCTGCCACCGACCGCGCCGAGTTGATCGGCGGTGGTGATGCCGCGCGCGACGAGGTCCTCGGCGATGGCGGCGAAGTCCTCATACGCCTTGTGCCGGTTGGCTTTCTGCACGGAGGTGTGCCATTCGGGCCCGTACTCGCCGCCGCCGCGAATATTGGTCATCACCCAGGTGCCGCCGCGTTCCAGCCATCCCATGCCCGACGCGCCACTGTAGGCGGGGGTGCGCGACACCTCGAAGCCGCCGTAGCCGGACATCACCGTCGGAGCGGGAGCGCCCTTGTGGTCACGATGGCGGATCACGAAGTACGGCACCGAGGTTCCGTCCTCGGATTCGGCGAAGAACTGCTCGGTCTCGATGCCATCGGCGTCGAAGAATCCCGGTTCCTGCTTGAGCTGTTCGGTCCGGCCACCGACCGCGCTGGCCAATAGCGTCGCGGGATTGGTGAATCCGCTTGTGGTCAACATGAATTCGTCACCGCCCTCGAGCGGGTCCAGGTTCATCACGCTGGTGGTGGCCATCGGCGGGGTGTCGGCCAGCGGCTCGGTGCGCCAGCCGTCGGCTCCCGGGGTGAGCACGTACAACTTGGTCTGGACGTCCTCGAGGGTGATCAGTAGTAGATGGTTCTCGGTCCAGCCGTAACCGTGCAGCGAGGTGTGCGCGTCGGGGGTGAATATCACCTCGAATTCCCGTGCGCCGGAAAGGAATTTCTCGAAGTCGATGGCAAGCAACGCACCTGAGGGGTAGGTGGTGTCGCCCAACTCCCACGGCGACTTGAGCCGGATCAGCAACCAATCCTTGTACCAGGATTCGCTGGCATCGGTGGGCACGTCGAGATAACGCAGGCTGCCGTCCGCCTCGATCAGATACACATCTTCGTTGAAGAAGTCGGTGGCCCGGCCGATGAAATGCCGTTCATAGCCCGGTGTTCGGTCGTAGCCCGCCGACACCGCGACATCGCCTGCCTCGCCCTCGAAGACCGTCTCGGCCTCGGTGAGCGCGGTACCGCGCCGCCAGCGCTTGGCGATACGCGGGTAGCCGGAGTCGGTCAGTGCGCCGGGGCCGAAATCGGTGCCGACATAGACCGTATCGATATTGATCCAGCGGATCTCCGACTTCGCTTCCGGCAGATAGAAACCGCCGTCCGCCGATTCGATGAATTCCCGCTTCTCGATATCGAATTCGCGCACGACCTTGGCGTCGGCACCGCCACGCGAGAGGCTGATGAGTGCGCGTGATTGCTCCGGCCGCAACACCGCGGCGCCGCCCCACACCCAGTTCTCGTCCTCGGCGGTGGCCAGCGCGTCCAGATCGATCAGCACGTCCCAGTCGGGCGCGTCCTTGGCATATTCGGTGAAGGTGGTGCGCCGCCACAGCCCGCGCGGATGCTCGGCGTCGCGCCAGTAGTTGTAGAGCCAGGGCCCGCGCCGGCCCGGATAGGCGATCTTGGTGTCGGTGTCGAGCATGTCGAGGATGCGGCGTTCGAGGTCGCTGAATCGCTCCGACGACGCGAAACGTGCCACGACCAGGTCATTGTGCGCGCGGGCGAAGTCAAGGGCCCGCTCGCCTGTCACTTCTTCGAGCCAGAGGTAAGGATCGGTCACGTTCTGTTCAACGCCGCTCATAGCAATATTGTTGCCGAGCAGTGGTGGCCGCGGCGCCCGGGCTCCGTAGTATCGGCCTTTCGGCCCGACCGAACGGAGTTCAATGTGTCTCCCTTTCTGTGGGAACAGCATTGCTGTCTGCCGCTGTTGCCATCGGCGGATATCACCGAGTTGGCTCGATATCCGCTCGGGTCTTATCTGTCGGTGAATATCGGCTATTCGCGGCAGTCGACCGCGGATTCGCTGGCATTGGCTCGTCAGTTTCGCCGGGACGCCTTGGCGGATGGCCGATTCCGTCTGGTGCGGCGTTTCGCCGATATCGGCGGCGACGACGCGATAGCGCTGGCCTTCGATCTCGAAGACGCGGGGCCGCTGGGAGGTGATCTGAACAATGTCGAACGTTTCCACGAGCTCGGTCTGCGTTCACTGCTGCCTACCTATAACCATGCCAACCAGGCCGGCTGCGGCTGTCTCGACGCCGAGGACACCGGCCTGACCGGCTACGGCCGTGACCTGGTCCGCGCACTCAACGACATCGGCGTTTTCGTAGACGGCGCGCACTGCTCCCGCCGTACCGGTCTCGACCTGGCCGCGCACACCAGGGTCCCGATGATCTACAGTCACGCCAATTTCGCCGCGCTCTGGGATCACCCACGCAATATCAGCGACGAACAGGCGCTGGCTTGCGCTGCCACCGGCGGCGTGATCGGCATCAATGGTGTGGGAATCTTCCTCGGCCACAACAATCCCGGTGCGCGTGCCGAACGGGTGATGGCAATGGCCGCGCACATCGAATACGGCGTCGAGTTGGTCGGTATCGACCATATCGGCATCGGCTCGGACTATTCCTTCGACGCCGCCGACTTCAATCACATGCTCCTCGATGACCCGGCCGCCTTTTCCGACGCGTATACGAAATGGGGCCCATTGCAATGGGTTCCGCCCGAGGATCTACTCGGGCTCGGCGAAGTCCCCAGCCTCGACGCGGTGCTGGCGGGCCGGGGATTCAGCGCGGCCGAGCGAGCCGCGGTATTCGGCGGCAACTTCGCCCGAGCGGCCGAACGGGTCTGGCGCGATTGAGCCGGATGTGCCAGGGCGAGCGGGTTCGGCGCGACTTGGCGCGGGTGGTCGGCTAACTGCCTGCCCACAGCCCTCGTGGCGGGCGTGGATCGGTGGTGCCCGGTCCGCAGGCTGTCACCTGCCCATCGGAAATGAGTGGACGAGGGCGGCGCCGCCGGTGTTCACACAGAGTGCTTCCCGTCGATGGGAACGACCGGACGTGACTGTTCATTTTGTTCGGTGCCGAGGTGCGCCTCCCCGGCACGGACGCATCACGCGAGTCGAAGGCCCGTTGTGAACTGCGGTGATCGTGGGATTTGCGGCCTCATCGTCAGCGAGAGCGCTGGTAGCGGGTTCGCGTTCGGCGAGCGGTTCCGCGGAGACGGGTGGGTTGTGGACGCCCCGGTGCCGGACCGCTGACTCGGTAACTCTCGCCCACGGTGTGACCTACGGCTCGGTATTGCGGGGGACCGTGGGGGAAGGCTGGGCGGCGGCGTTAGGCTCGATGGCGTGACTTCCCATTACGACGTTGTCGTTCTCGGTGCCGGCCCAGGCGGTTACGTCGCCGCCATCCGCGCGGCACAGCTAGGCCTCCGAACCGCGATCGTCGAGCAGAAGTATTGGGGCGGGGTGTGCCTCAACGTCGGCTGCATCCCTTCCAAGGCTCTGCTGCGCAACGCCGAACTGGCCCACATCTTCACCAAGGAGGCCAAGACCTTCGGTATCTCCGGTGAGGTGAACTTCGATTTCGGCGCGGCGTTCGACCGCAGCCGCAAGGTCGCGGACGGCCGGGTCAAGGGCGTCCACTTCCTGATGAAAAAGAACAAGATCGATGAATTCGACGGTAAGGGCTCCTTCACCGGCCCGAACGCCCTGTCGGTCGAGCTGACCAAGGGCGGAACCGAGTCGATCACGTTCGACAACGCGATCATCGCCACCGGCGCCGTCACCAAGCTGCTGCCCGGCACCGCGCTCAGCGCCAATGTGGTCACCTACGAGGAGCAGATCCTCACCCGCGACCTGCCCGGCTCGATCCTGATCGTCGGTGCGGGCGCGATCGGCATGGAGTTCGGCTACGTCCTGAAGAACTACGGCGTCGACGTGCGCATCGTGGAGTTCCTGGACCGCGCCCTGCCGAACGAGGACGCCGACGTCTCCAAGGAAATCACCAAGGCGTATAAGAAGCTCGGCATCACCATCAGCACCGGTGCCGCCGTGCAGTCCATCGATGACAACGGAACCAAGGTCACCGTCTCGATCAAGGACAATAAGTCCGGCTCGGTCGAGACCGTCACCGTCGACAAGGTGCTACAGGCCGTCGGCTTCGCGCCCCGCGTCGAGGGCTACGGTCTGGAGAACACCGGCGTCCAGTTGACCGACCGCGGCGCCATCGCGATCGACGACAACATGCGCACCAACGTGCCGAGCATCTACGCCATCGGCGACGTCACCGCGAAGCTGCAGCTCGCCCATGTCGCGGAGGCACAGGGTGTGGTCGCCGCCGAGACCATCGCCGGTGCGCCGACGGTGACCCTCGGGGACTACCGGATGCAGCCGCGTGCCACCTTCTGCCAGCCGCAGGTCGCCAGCTTCGGGCTGACCGAACAGCAGGCCAGGGACGAGGGCTACGACGTGAAGGTGGCCAACTTCCCGTTCACCGCCAACGGCAAGGCGCACGGCCTCGGCGACCCGACCGGCTTCGTCAAGTTGATCGCCGACGCCAAGTACGGCGAGCTGCTCGGCGGCCACCTGATCGGCCCCGACGTCTCCGAGCTGCTCCCCGAGCTGACGTTGGCCCAGAAGTGGGACCTCACGGTCAACGAGCTGACCCGCAATGTGCACACGCACCCGACGCTCAGCGAGGCGTTGCAGGAGGCGTTCCACGGCCTGGCCGGCCACATGATCAACTTCTGATCCGACCGCTCGCGAAGGTGGCGGCAGGTTCGTTCGCGCGAATCCGCCGCCACCTTCGTCGTTTCGGCGACTGGGCGCGCAGTGCCGGAACTGTTTTCCGCACGACAGCCCGGGTGCGTCACCATTGACCAGTGTTTTCCGGTAAACATCAGCGCGACAAGGCTTTTCATGTCGACTGCGGCGGCCGGACGCTTGGTGGTTTCTCGATGATCGGATGATGGCGCGATGAATCGACGCAGATGGTTGCTCAGTGGGGCACTGGTGCTCGTCGTGGTGCTCGCACTTGCCGTCGGCGGTTACTACCTGATGAACTCACGGTCGTTCCAGGTCGCCGGGCGGTTGGTGGATCGGGTCGAGACGGCCGATAAGGTAGTCGCGCTCACCTTGGACGACGGGCCGACGGGGCGAACTCCCGAAGTGCTGAAAGCGCTTGCGGACGCGGATATTCCGGCAACATTCTTCTTGAACGGCCGCGATCTCGCCGCCCACCCCGTCGAGGGTAGGGCGATTGCCGAGGCGGGCCACGAGATCGGCAACCATACCTACAGTCACCGCCGCATGATCTTGGTTTCATCCGACACGATCGGTGACGAAATAGAACGCACCGACGCCGAGATCGCGAAAACCGGCTACCAGGGCCCGATCACCTTCCGTCCGCCCTACGGAAAGAAGCTGTTCGGCCTACCCAGGTACCTGTCCGACCACGACCGCACCACCGTGATGTGGGACGTGGAACCCGACTCGACCGCGAACGCCACCACCGACTCGCTGGTGGCCGATGCCGTTTACCAGGTCCGCCCCGGTTCCATCATTCTGCTGCACGTCATGCACGAATCCGGCACGACCGCCCTGGCGGCTATCCCTCGCATCGTCACCGAACTCCGCAGCGCGGGTTACCGTTTCGTCACGGTCACTGATCTGCTGTCCCACTGATCACCGCCGCCGCTTATCGGTCTGGCGTGGGTGACCGGTTCCGGCCTGAGTGATCCAGCCGGTCGGCCGCCTTACTTCGTCACTGCGGCCCAGCTGAACGTCGCTGTCAGCCGTCGAGGTCGGCGAAGGAGATTTCGACTGGGAAGGGGTCTTTGAGGACAAGGGCTTCCTGGTGGGTTTCCGCGAGGCGGTAGTTCCCACTGGCCCAGTCGAGCCGGTATTCCTGCACGATTTTTACGCGGAGTTCGCCATCGAGATGGACCACAAGGTAGGTCGGGATCCCCTCGCCCGCGTACTCCGCACGCTTGTCGACCGTGTCGATGTATTCGGAACCGGGAGAAATGACCTCGACCACCAGAAGTGCGTCCGCGGTCGTCAGTTTCTGTCCGCGTGGGAAGCAGCGATGGACGACGACGTCGGGTCGCCGGAACGAGAACCCGGGGCTTCGCGGACGCACCTTGTGGTAGTGCATCTCGAAATCGGTGACGACCTGGGTGCACGGTTCGGCGGGACGCGCGGCGTCGAAACCATTCGCCAAGCGCCGCGCGACGATATTGTGCTCGACGCTGCCGCTGCGGCAGAAGATCACTCGGCCGTCCAGCACCTCGATCTGCTTTTGTACCTCCACGGGCAGTGCGTCATACCCTTCCTCAGTGATGAGCAATGTCTCCGGGTCGGCGGCCCAGGCAGGCAGCGCGCTCATAATCACCTCGGTCTCGTGGGGAACAGTCGAACCAATCGTATGCTGATGGCTCCGTCCGTCGGTGGTAGTAGCGGCCGCGATCGTTCAGAGCATGCCGTAGGCGTGGGTTGGAGTGAGGCGGATGAGGGCGCGGCGGTCTCGGACCATGGCGTTGCGGTAGTCGTCCCAGTCGGGGTGTTCGCCGGAGCCCGCGCGATAGTAGGCGATGAGTTCCTCGACGGTGGGGTCGTCGGGGGCGGTGGCGACGGGGGTCAGCTCGACGGTGCCCTCGAGGACGGCGTAGGCGAAGAAGTCTTCGCGGGTGACGTGGACGGCGGCCCACGGGTCACGCACCAGATTGCGGTACTTGGCGCGGTCGGCGGTGATGGAGATGCGGATGACGCCGTCGTCGCCGATCACGTGCAGCACATTGGACAGTTGGGGGCGGCCGTTGCGGCGGATCGTGGTGAGGACGGATCGCTGCGTGGTGCGGGCGAAATCGATTGCGGCGGAAAGTTCCATGACCTATTCAACCGGTCACCGGCGCCGGGCGTTCCCGACTAGGCGCGGTGGTAGGGGGACTGCGCCTCAGACACCGTCGCGTTGGATGCGCAGGGCGGTGATGGTGGAGGCCAGGCCCTCGTATTGGTTGGCGAGCAGGACGATCTCGATGAGGCTGCGCTCGTCGTAGTGTGCGGTGAGCGCGGTCCATGCGGTGTCGTCGATATCGCGGGTCCCGACGAGTTGGTCGACGGCGGTGAGCAGGGCGCGGTGCTTGGCCGACCAGTCGGGTGCGGTCGGACCGCTGCGGACCCGGTCGAGGATCTCGGTGGTGACCCCGGCTCGTTTGCCGAGGCGAATGTGGTGGTCCATCTCGTACTCGCAGTCGCGCAGGTGCGCGACGCGCAGGATCACCAGTTCCGATTCGTGACGGGGCAGCCGTCCGCCCGGCATGAGCCTGCCCGAGAAGTGCAGCCAGCCGCGGAACAGGCCCCTGGTGCGGCCGAGCGTGCTGAACAGGTGCGCGTCATCGGTGCCCGCAGCGCGGGAAAGCACTTGCCAGACAACCCAATTGATGGGCCCGAGCTCCCGGAACCGTCCGGGCGAAATACGTGGTCGCAACGCCGAAACCATGCTTACGCCTCCTTCTCCGCCGGGATCCGAGCGTACTAGCCCACTGCCCTTCTCGGCTTCCGGTGGTTTTCGCACCGATAGCGCGTCATCATCAATAGCTGCGCGGTTATGCGGTGGGACGGGCCGCGCTGGATCCGGAACAGGCGGGCAGGGAAACGCACAATGCTGGTGAAGATCGAGGCCGGAGCGAGTCTTTCCGGTGCGGAACATGAGTTCGTCGAGTGCCTGCGGTTGTTCCCGACAACCTGTCTGGCACTGGTCGATCTGGCGGTGAGCGACAATGGATCTCGACAGGTCGACGCGGTGCTCATTACACCGCGCGGCATTACGGTCATCGAGGTCAAGGGCTTCCGGCGGCGTCAGAGTGGGATACTCGATGTCCCTGCCGACGGGCCGTGGACCATCAGCGACGCGGCGGTGGATTTCGATGACGAGGGTAGCGTCGGCCCGGTGGATCAGCTGGAACACGCGGTCTACGCGGTCAAGAGCAGGCTGGAGCGCGGTCTACTCGATCCGGGCCATGTGTGTGGCGCGGTGGCGCTATTGCCCTTCCGTGGCGCCGTGGTGCGGCCGGCTCGCACCAACCTGCGTCCCGGTATCGACGTCGTGGTCGCCAACACCCGCGACGCCACCGAACTGCGCATCTACCTGGAGAGCTTCTCGGCCGGACCGCGCAGTTGGACCGCGGATCGCGTCTTCGGCGCCTGCGAGGCACTCGGCGTAACCAGTGGGCCCTCCCGAGCTGAACTCATCGCCGACGGGTTCGATGCCGTGCGGCCGGAACCACATATGCCGCAACCTCCGGAGCCCAAGCCACAGGTCGCGCCGATGCCCGGTGCGCCGTCCAGCCGGCAGAACATCGCGTCGTGGACGGTTCTCGCCATCGCCATTATCGGGCTGCTGCTCATTCTCGGCGTGATCGTCGATGCCGTTGTGCACGACGTGCGGCATCCGGACCCCGGTTCGAATGGCACCCAGACGACCAGCGTCGACCCCTCGCCCAAGTCCTACCGACCGGTCGAATGCTGGCCGTTCCAGCCGAACTGCTGAGCCGATTGTCAATCGCGCACGGCGCGAGCGAGTTCGGTGAGATCGAGGGCCTGGCGGGCGTGCGGGCGTAGGCCCTGGGGCTGCCGTTGTCTATGTTTCCGCGATGTGAACCTATGTGGTTACCGTTGAGTGAACACTGCTCGCGGTGTTGCGCCGCCTACGGTTGCGTAGCGTCGATCCGGTGCGGCAGGCTCGGTCTGTACATCGTCGGATAGCCGATCCCGTGGTGCACCCGGCCGCGGAGTTGACAGTCGAGGAGGACCACGGTGGGACACTACAAGGCGAACGTTCGGGATATCGAGTTCAATCTGTTCGAGGTATTGCAGCTGGACAAGCTCCTGGACACGGGCGCCTATGGTGACCTCGACTCCGATACTGTGCGCGAGATTCTGTCCGAGGTGAAACGGCTGGCCGAGGGGCCGATCGCGGAATCGTTCGTCGCGGCCGACCGCGATCCGGTCGTCTACGACCCGGCCACCTGCACCATCTCGGTACCGGCGCCGCTGCGTGGGACCGTGGCGGCGGTGCGCGAGGCCGACTGGAGCAGGCTCGGTATGCCGGAGGGTATGGGCGGCACCCGTGCGCCCGCCGCAGTGGTGTGGGCGGTCAACGAAATGGTTACCTGCGCCAATCCCGCAGCCAGCTTCTTCAATATGGGCCCGGCGCTGGCCTCGGTGCTCTACAACGTCGGCACTGATGAGCAGAAGGACTGGGCCACAAAAGGTTACGATCGCGGCTGGGCGGGCACCATGGTGCTGACCGAACCGGATGCCGGCTCCGATGTGGGTGCGGGCCGTACCAAGGCCATCGAGCAGGAGGACGGCTCCTGGCATATCGAAGGCGTCAAACGGTTCATCTCCGGCGGTGACGTCGGTGAGACGGCCGAGAATGTCTTCCACCTCGTGCTGGCCCGCCCGGAAGGCGCCGGACCGGGCACCAAGGGGCTTTCGCTGTTCTATGTGCCCAAGTTCCTTTTCGATCACGAGACGCTCGAGCTGGGCGACCGCAATGGCGTGTTCGTGACCGGTGTCGAGCACAAAATGGGCCTGAAATCCTCGCCCACCTGTGAATTGACCTTCGGTGGCACCGATATCCCGGCCAAGGGCTGGCTGGTCGGTGCGGTGCACAATGGGATCGCGCAGATGTTCCGGGTTATCGAGAACGCGCGCATGGTGGTCGGTATCAAGTCCACCGGCACGCTGTCCACCGGCTACCTGAACGTGCTGGACTACGCCAAGCAGCGAGTCCAGGGGGCGGACCTGACCCGGATGTCGGACAAGGCCGCGCCACGGGTCACCATTACCCATCACCCGGATGTGCGGCGCTCGCTGGCATTGCAGAAGGCGTACGCCGAGGGGCTGCGCGCGGTGTACCTCTACACAGCGGCGCATCAGAATCCTGATGTGGCGCAACTGGTTTCGGGAGCAGACGCCGAATTGGCCCACCGGGTAGACGATTTGCTGCTGCCGATCGTCAAGGGCGTCGGTTCCGAGCGGGCCTACCAACTGCTGACGGAATCGCTGCAAACGCTGGGTGGCTCTGGGTATCTGCAGGACTATCCGATCGAGCAGTACATTCGTGACTCCAAGATCGACTCGCTCTACGAGGGCACAACTGCCGTCCAGGCGCAGGACTTCTTCTTCCGTAAGATCATTCGCGACAAGGGGGTGGCAATCGGGCACGTCACCGGGCAGATCGACGCATTCCTCGACGCGAAGACCGGGCATTTCGAGGTCGAGCGGGAGTTGCTGCGCACGGCGCTGTCGGACGTGCGCGCGATGGCCGCGTCGCTGACCGGATATCTGATGTCCGCGCAGGAAGAACCGGCCGAGCTGTACAAGGTCGGCCTCGGTTCGGTGCGCTTCCTACTGGCCGTCGGCGATCTGCTCATCGGCTGGCGACTGCTGGCGCAGGCCGAGATCGCAGCCGCCGCAACGGCTTCCGGAGCGCCCGAGAAGGACGCGGCCTTCTATGCCGGAAAGGTCGCTGTCGCAAGCTTCTTCGCGAAGAATGTGCTGCCGGAATTGACTGCTGTCCGGGCGGTCATCGCCGCACTCGATACCGACATCATGAAAATGGACGAGGCGGCATTCTGATTTCCGATGGCCGAGCTCGGTCGTTGCCGGAGTATCAGTCGGCGAGCAGCTCGAGCACCAGTCGTTGCCGGAAAGGTTCGCCGTCGAAGCCATAGATGCCGATTGTCACCGTTCTGAGCACCGAAAATCACCCATCGGCTGCTACTCGTGCCGGTTCAACCTGCACGAGTAGCAGAGACGAGGTCGCATTACGCGACGGCGGTCCCCTCGAGCTCGACCATCTGGCCCGGGAGCGCCAGCCGTGTCACCCCGAGCATCGTGGTGGTCGGCGCCACCCCGGCGGCACCCAACCGCGACGCCAGCACGCCGTAGTGCGGGAACAGTAGATCAATGTCGGTGGTGTAGACGTTGAGCCGGACGAGGTTCGAGAGGGACATGCCGGCCGCGCCGAGCACACCCTCCAGGTTGTCGAGGCTCAGCGCCAACTGCGCCGCCATGTCACCGTCATGCTGGGGCTTGCCGTCGTCGCTCATCGCGGTCTGCCCGGAGCAGTACAGGGTCCGGGTGTGCCCGGAGACGACCTCACCCTGATTGAATCCCATCTCCACCGACCACGTCACCGGGTTGACTGCCGTTCGTTCCACTGCCACATCAGCTCCATTCGATTCATCGAGACCACGTACGTCCATCGGCTCGGTAGCCGCATCTCTGACGTCGTGGCAACGAGCCTCCCAACAAATCACGACATCCTTGGTCATGTATTCAGATAGATTTCTCGTATGCGCGCCGACCGGTTGGTCTCGCTGGTGCTGCTGCTGCGCCAGCGCGGTCAGCTGACTGCGGACACGCTCGCCCGCGAGCTGGAGGTATCCACCCGCACCGTGCTGCGCGACATCGAGGCGCTGTCCGCGGCCGGTGTCCCGGTCTACGCCGAACGCGGTCGGCATGGCGGTTTCGCGTTGTTGCCCGGTTTCCGGACCGAGCTCACCGGACTGAACCACGACGAGGCCCTTGCTTTGATTACCGCCGGATCGGGGCGCGGCGAGCAGGTATTCGGCCTCGGCTCGGCGCTCGCTTCGGCCATGCGCAAGGTGGTCGACGCGCTGCCCGAAAGCCATCAGGCCACCGCGAGCGACGCGGCCCAGCGATTTCTCGTCGACCCGGAGACCGACCTGCTCTCACGCCGGCTTGTCACAAAGGAGGTGCCCGACACCACAATGATCGAGGTCCGGCGCGCGGTGCTCACCGGACACCGGCTCCGCATCCACTACGCGGCCACGGGCCAGACACCACAGTGGCGCACGGTGGACCCGATCGGCCTGGTCACCGTACGCGACCGGGGCTACTTGCTGGCCGCGAGATCGGGCGCGGACCGCACCTACCGGCTGTCGCGAGTGTTGGCAGCCGAGGAACTCCCCGAACCGGCACATCGACCAAACCGGGTCGATCTGGACCGGGTCTGGGGGGAACGCTGCGCGCAGTTTCTGTCCAGCGACCATTTCGCCGTGCTGGTGCGGGTGAACCCGACGCAACGGGAGAACCTGCTGAGCACCGCGGTGGCCGTCCGCGCAGAGGAACCCGACGCAGACGGCTGGCTGCGGCTGGAGGTGACGTTCCAAGATTTGCGACACGCCGAATGGGCGCTGTGGCAGCTCAGCACGGACGCGGAAGCCCTGGCCCCGCAGTCGTTGCGCACCTCCCTGCGCGACCGCGCCGCCGCGATTGCCACCCGCTACGGAGACTCATCCTGAAAGTTGGTCGCCTGCTGCGGGCGTTGGCGGATACGCCGCTACTTGAGGACGTACGGCGACACCGAGCTGCGGTGTTCGCTGATGTCGAGGACCTTGCCGAGGGGTGGGAAGGCGCGTTGGGGGCAGTTGGCGCGTTCGCATACTCGGCAGCCTGCGCCGATGGGGGTGGCGGTTACTTCGCTGAGGTCGATGCCATCGGCGTAGACGACGCGGCCCGCGTGGCGTAGTTCGCAGCCGAGTCCGATGGCGAATGTCTTGCTGGGCTGGCCATATCGGGTCGCGCGGCGTTCTACAGTGCGGGCCACCCACAGGTATTTGCGGCCGTCGGGCATCTGGGCGATCTGGGTCATGATCTTGCCGGGGTAGGCGAAGGTCTCGTAGACATTCCACAGTGGGCAGGTGCCGCCGCTTGCCGAGAAGTGAAAACCGGTGGCGGACTGGCGTTTCGACATATTGCCCGCTCGATCGACGCGGACGAAGGAGAACGATACGCCGCGCAGTTCGGGGCGTTGGAGTGTCGAAAGCCGGTGGCAGATGGTTTCGTAGCTCTGCGTGAAAAAGGCGGACAGGCGCTCGATGTCGTAGCGGAAATCCTCGGCGACCTCGTGAAAGTGCGTGTAGGGCAATACAGTTGCCGCAGCGAAGTAATTCGCCAGGCCGAGCATGGCGAGCTTCCGTGCGTCCTCGGACGTGAAATTGCCTTCTTCGACGAGCCTTTCGAGCAGATCGCCGCATTCGAAGTAGGCGAGCTCGGCGGCGAGTTTGAAGGTGCGCTGTCCGCCCGACAGGTGCGGGGCGATTTCCAGGCGTTGGGTCTCGGCGTCGTAGCGGTGCAATACGCCTTCGCCGAGATCGATCCGTTCGACGATATGTACATCGTAGGAGCGCAGCCTGCGCGCGATCTCGCTGTTCACATTGCCGCCGTGGAAACGAATACGGGCAGTGAGTTCTTCTGCGGCAGTGTCTAATTCGTGGATGTAGTTCTGTCGCTGGTAGAAGAAGTCACGTACTTCCTCGTGCGGCTTGCTGATTGTCGCGCTACCGGAACCGTCGGCGAACCGATCCTCGGTCGCGGCTGCCAGCTGCGCGGAGGTATTGCGGTAGCGGTTGTGCATATTCACCAGTGCGCGCGCCATGCTCGGGTGCGCGGAGACCATGTCCGCGATCTCGTGGGTGTCGGCCTCGATGCCGAGCTCCTGGTCGAGCACGACCTCTTGGAGCTCAGCGATGAGCCGAGTGTCGTCTTGGGAGGAAAAGAAGGTGGCGTCGACGCCGAATACATCGCTGATCCGCAGCAATACCGGCACGGTGAGCGGGCGCACGTCGTGTTCGATCTGATTGAGGTAACTCGCCGAGATCTCCAGCTTCTGGGCAAGTGAGATCTGGCTCAGTCCTCGTTCGGTTCGCAGCTGACGAAGCCGCGCGCCGACGTAAGTCTTGGCCATGCGCCCAGCTTAGGAGTGATTTCGCAACCATGCCAATGGGGGATTAGCAGCAGTGCTGAGTGATGTGTCACACCCTCGGGTTACCGTTTGATGGTGTTGTTCTCGGATGTCGTCACCGCCTCGGCGGCGGTCGGCGCGACGCGGTCCCGCAAGGCGAAGGTCGTCGAACTGGCCGCGCTGCTGGCCGCCGCCGCGCCGGATGAGCTCGCGCCGGTTGTCGCGTGGGCCTCCGGCGAGCTGCGGCAAGGGCGTATAGGTACCGGCTGGCGCACCCTGTCTTCGATGGAACACGTGCCGAATACAGTTGCAACACTGAAAGTTTCGACAGTGGACGATGCGCTGACCGAGCTGGCGGCCGTCTCGGGGGCCGGTTCGGCAAACCGGCGCAAAGAGCTGCTCTCGACCCTGTGGGCCGCTGCGACCACTGCCGAACAGGCCTTTCTGCTCCGCCTGCTGACCGGCGAGCTACGACAGGGAGCATTGACCGCGATCGTGGTGGAGGCGGTCGCGGTGGCGGCCGATGTGCCGGTGGAGGTGGTGCGTCGGGCCTACATGCTGTCCGGGCAGCTGCCCGTCACCGCGGTCGCCGCCCGGACCGGCGGAGCGGACGCGCTACGCGCGTTCCGTCTCGAGGTGGGGCGCCCGATCCAGCCCATGCTCGCCTCGCCCGGCGCGTCACTGGAGGAGGCGATGGCCGAGTTCGACGGCGAGGTGAGCGTCGAGCACAAGCTGGACGGCGCCCGTATCCAGGTGCATCGGGACGGGCCGCGGGTGTGGGTGTTCACCAGGACGCTGCGCGACATCACGGCCGGTGTGCCGGAATTGGTGGAGCTGGTCGCGGGCCTGCCATGCACCAGCGTGGTGCTCGACGGCGAAACCCTGGCATTGACCGATACGGGGCGACCGCGACCGTTCCAAGAGACGATGAGCCGCTTCGCGGAGGTGTCCGCCACCAGGGAGCTGATGCTGCACCCGTACTTTTTCGACTGCCTGCATCTGGACGGTCATGACCTGCTCGACGCCCCGTTGCGAGAACGCCGCACCGCATTGACGAAAGTTGCTGCCGAACACAGGATTCCCGCCCTCATCCGGCCCGGCGAAGAAGCCGCCGCCGAATACTTCGACGGCGCGCTCGCCGCTGGACACGAGGGTGTGGTGATCAAATCGCTGACCGCGCCCTACGCCGCTGGACGACGCGGTCGCTCCTGGCAGAAGATCAAGCCGACGCACACTCTCGACCTATTGGTGCTCGGTGCCGAATGGGGATACGGCCGCCGCACCGGCTACCTGTCGAACCTGCACCTCGGCGCCCGCGATCCCGAAACCGGCGAGCCGGTCATGGTCGGCAAGACCTTCAAGGGCCTCACCGACGCGTTATTGAACTGGCAGACCGCCGAATTCCCGCGCCATGAGCGCTCACGCGACCAGAGCGCCGTGTACTTGTGGCCGGAGCTCGTCGTAGAGATCGCGCTGGATGGTGTGCAAGTGAGCACCCGCTACCCGGGTGGTGTCGCGCTGCGTTTCGCCCGCGTCGTGCGCTACCGTTCCGATAAGGAACCTGCTGACGCCGACACTATTGACGCTGTGCGCGCACTGCTGCCCTGAGTCGATGCGGGCATACCACGGTGGATAGACGGCAGGATCCACGGTAACCCATCCGAATTGTTGTCTGGAAATCGACAACCAGTTGGCAAATGCGTGCCCCCGGTGCCGCACACTATTGGGGTGACCGTCGAATTATTGGTTCTCTTGATCGTCATCGTGACGGCACTCGCATTTGATTTCACCAACGGCTTTCACGACACCGCGAACGCTATGGCGACCTCCATTGCCACCGGCGCGCTGAGACCGCGGGTCGCGGTCGCGCTGTCAGCGGTGCTGAATCTTGTTGGCGCGTTTCTGTCCGTGGCCGTTGCCGCCACTGTGGCCAAAGGCATCGTCCAGCTCGATGCGGTGCACGGCCAAGACCTGTTGATCATCGTGTTCGCGGGCCTCGTCGGCGGCATCCTGTGGAACCTGCTGACCTGGCTGCTCGGCTTGCCGTCGAGTTCCTCGCACGCATTGTTCGGCGGTCTGATCGGCGCCACCATCGCCGCGCTCGGCTGGGGCGGCGTGATCTGGGCGTCGGGTTCCGACGGTGTGCTGACCAAGATCGTGTTGCCCGCGGTGCTCGCGCCGATCGTGGCCGCGCTGATTTCGGCAATCGGCACCTGGGCGGTCTACCGGATCACCCGAAAGTCGGACCCGGACAAGGTCGAGGGCGGGTTTCGCTGGGGGCAGATCGGCTCGGCCTCGCTGGTCTCGCTGGCACACGGCACCAATGACGCACAGAAAACGATGGGCGTCATCTTCTTGGCGCTGGTCGCGCACGGCACCCTCACCAAGAACGACGATATGCCGCTGTGGGTGATGGCGGCCTGTGCCGTCGCCATCGCGGCGGGCACCTACCTCGGCGGATGGCGGATTATTCGCACACTCGGCAAGGGCTTGGTCGAGATCGATTCGCCCCAGGGGCTGGCCGCCGAATCCTCATCGGCCGCCATCATTCTCACCTCCGCGCATTTCGGACTACCGCTGTCGACCACGCAGACGGCGACCGGCTCGATTCTCGGTACCGGTCTCGGTAAGGGCGCGGAGGTGCGCTGGAATGTAATGGGCCGCATGTGCGTTGCCTGGCTGCTGACGCTGCCGTTGGCGGCCGTGGCCGGCGCCCTGTGCTGGGCGATCGCACACGTCATCGGTGGCCTGCCCGGGGTGCTCGTGGTGTTCGCGATCCTGGTGGTGTTGTCGTCGGTGATGTATCTGCGGTCACGGCGTGATCCGGTGGACACCAGCAACGTCAACGAATGGCCGGGTACGACACCACCCACGAGGGATGCGCGCGAGACGGGGGTGGGTACGCCTGCGCAGGATGGGGCCGGACCACCGAGGAATGCCGTGGGCGCGCCCGGCTCGGCGAACAACGACCGCGTGCTGGGTTCGACCACCTCGCAGACACGGGACGGTGTGCGGACCGTCGGGCTGTCGCCGCCCGGAGACGTGGCCGCGGGGTCCGCCGCGACCGACACGCACGATACGCGGAACAACTCGCTCAACAGATAGCCTCGACAGGCTCTAGGAGGAGCACTCGTGCACACTCTGATCACGAATCTCAACTCGCTGTGGAAGGTAACCGCGGCCGGTCTGCTGTTGGGTGCGGGCCTGCCGATCATCTTCGCTTTCGGCGTGCGTTTCTGGACGGCGGCCGATACCGTCACCACGGATGGCCGTGCCGCCCAACGTAATTACCCCGCGATGGCAGGGGCGCTGGCGTGCTTCGGGGTGGTTATCGTCGCGATCGTGACCGGCATCCTTTACACCGCCAAGGCGTTCATCGCCGCCAGGTTCGGAATTCACCTCTTCGGACAGTCCTGAAGGGCACACCGTGACCGATCGATCGAAAACCACGCAGCCGCGACCGAACGTGCTCGCCCGGGTCATCGGCTGGCTGCGCGCCGGATACCCGCAGGGCATTCCGAGCTCGGACTACGTCGCGCTATTCGCGGTGCTGCACCGGCATCTGACCGACTTCGAGGTCGTCGCGATCGCCGAGAAGCTGGTGAGCCAGAACCCCGATACCGAGATCAGTCACGCCGATATCGAGGCGGCGATCGCCAGGGTCGCGATCGAGCAGCCGAACGAGCACGACGTGGCTCGTGTCGCTTCCCATCTCGCCGCGGGCGGTTGGCCGTTGGCGACTCCTCTCCCCGACGCGGACTGAAGTCGATCCGATGCCGCCGTTCCTCAGTGCCATCATCGACTGGTTGCGGGCCGGATATCCGGACGGTGTTCCCGAATCCGACTACATTCCATTGCTCGCCCTACTGCGCCGCCGCCTCTCCGATGACGAGGTCCGCCAAATCGCCGCCGAACTGGCAGGCGCTGGCGACCTCCCCGCCGACAAGACCGACATCCAGGTCATGATCACCAAGGTCACCAACGAAATGCCGTCGGAGACGGATGTCGCGCGCGTCCAGACCCGGCTCGCCGGGCACGCCTGGCCCGACGCCGAGGACCCGACATGCGAATAATGCTGTAGGCCAAGGGGTTTAGTTAGAGGCTGTGGTGTGGATGCCGTGCCGGCCGGGCCGGCCGGGCCGTTCGAGACATCGGGACCGTCGCCGGTGTGGTGCGGGGCTGGGCTTTCGGGAATCCGGGATGCGTGGTCGCGGCGGGCCGGTTTCGGGGCTGTAGGCTCCGGTGGCCGCACGGTTCCCAGCCGACTCACAGCCCCATCACGGTAACCCTCGAGGTCCCCCGCGCAGGATTGTTTCGTCGGCACTGGAAGCGGCCCACCTCACCCACCGGGTATCCCTCACGCCTCCCCCCGACCTCGCGGTGGCTCACTGCCCTGACCCACCGCCCGCCGACCGGCGGCGCCCGAGCCCTCGCCAGCGCCGCCGGCCAACCTACCGCGAATGGCATATGGCTGCGGCAAACTGCGAGAGCGGCTCTCGGCTGCGGCAAACTGCGAGAGGGGCTCTCGGCGGTGTACCACTTACTGCTTCGGTCGGAGCGGGAGGAGATAGGCGATGGCGGCTAGGAGGGCGAGGGTGGCCAGGAGGGTGTAGGAGTTGCCCAGTAGGAATTGGGGGAGGGTCCAGTGGAATTCTCGGTTGGCGGTTTGGGGGACAAGCCAGATCAGGCCCTGGGGGAGTGGGGGGAGGTCGTGGTCCCAGGACCCGATTCGATCTATCCGCATCGGCCAGGCGAACATGAATACGAAAATGGTTGCGGGGACGGCGATTCGGATACCGCGTGCGGTGTGGCGCAGTGCCTGAGCTATCCACAGCAGGGCTGGAACGATCCACACCCAGTAGTGGGTCCAGGATATCGGCGAGGCAAGGAGCATGACGGTCGCCGCGAGCAGGGCGGCGAGCAGTTCGTCACCGCGCAGGTAGGCGATCCGTGCCGCGGCCATTCCGGCGAGTCCGAGGAGGCCGGCGCAGACGAGCCAGGCGCTGCTGTCTTCCCATGTCGTCCATTGCAGTCGGCCGAATATGCCGTTGATCGATTGATTCTGGACGTAGGCGAAGCCGATTCGGTTCTGTGACGTCGCGGTTGTCGTCCAGAATTGGAACGCCTGCGCGGGGCGGTACCAGAATCCGATGGCGACCGTGGCGGCGAAGGCGCCGGTGGCCACTGCGGCGGCCCGGAACTGGCGGGTGATGAGCAGGTAGACGATGAATACCGCCGGGGTCAGCTTGAGTCCGGTGGCGATTCCGATGAGGACGCCTCGATACCGGCGGTCCTTGGGGATGGCCAGGTCCGCGAGCACCAGCGCCATGAGAATCACGCTGAGCTGGCCGAATTGGAACGTCTGCTGCACAGGCTCTAGCCAGATCGCCGCGCCGCCGACGGCGATTGTCATCGCGAGCATGCCGATTCCGCGTCGGTGTCGCTGAAGCACGGCGGCGCTCCACACACTCACGAACAGTGAAGCCAGGGTGAGGATTACGATGCCGGTGCCGATGTGGTTGATCGAAAACCGCGACAGTTCGGCGCAGATCCACGCGGCGAAGACGGGATAGAGGAAGGGTAGGCCAAGCGGCCCGCGACCGTCGTAGAGCAACTCCGGGTGTAGCGCCGCGGTCGACCCACCCCACATGTAGACCTGCAAATCGACCTGGTGCCAATACATCGACCAGTTGGGCCGCACGAATTCCAGCCAGAGGCCGATGGAGATGACAGCGAAAGCTACTGCGGCGCTGAGCATCAGCGAATTACGTGGAGCGCGAGGATGCTCAACCGGTTTGGCAGCGTGCTGCCTTCCCGTTTGCAGGGTGACAGCCATGCAGTTGTTCTTCCTTCATCAGGTGAGACAGCGCAAAATGGACCAGCAAATAGTTAGTTAAACTAACGGCAATTCATCCTATCATTTGCGCCTGATGTCGTATGCCCATAATTTCCCGGTCCTGGTGATATTGCCATTCCCGATGTCTGCGGCTTCGAAGCCGCATGTGACTAGCGGAAACTCGCTGATAACCGCACTTCTGATGCCGCGGCGGATTTCGACGCTACGGTGCGAGCGTCACGCCGGGGCGAGGCGTGATTTACCCGAGCGGCGGTTGCGCCGGCTGGTAGGCGAGTAGCCGCAAAAGGCGCTCGACCTCGGTTCGAATGGCTGTGCGGGCGGGGGTGAGATATTCGCGGGGGTCGCAGATATCGGGGTCTCCGGTGAGGATGGCGCGGATTGCGTTGGTAGCCAACACGTTCAGGCGGGTGGCGATGTTGATTTTGGTCATACCGTGTTGGACGGCGGCGCGAAGTCCCTCGTCGGGGACACCGGAGGAGCCGTGCAGGACCAGCGGTACGGGGAGCTTCGTGGCCAACCGGGAGATGAGGTCGTTGTCGAGTTCGGCGGTGCGGGTGTGCATGGCGTGGGAGGAGCCGACGGCTACCGCCAGGGCATCGACACCGGTTATTGTCACGAACTCGGCCGCCTCATCGGGGTCGGTGCGGACACCGGGAGCATGGGCGCCGTCTTTACCACCGACCTCGCCGAGTTCCGCTTCGACGAATACATCGCGGGCATGACACCAGCGGGTGACCTCGGCGGTCGCGGCGATGTTGGCGGCGTAATCGAGGGTGGAGCCGTCGTACATGACCGATCGAATGCCGAGATCGACTGCGGCGCGGATGAGTTCGAATGATGTCGCGTGGTCGAGGTGGACCGCGATATGGGCGCTGCTATCAGCGGCGATGCGCAAGCAGGCGAGTGCGATAGGTGCCAGGTTATCGTGATAGCCCACCGTGTTCTGCGAAAGCTGGAGCACAACAGCATGATTCATGCTCTCAGCGGCAGCGGCGATGGCTTCGGCATGTTCCAGAGTGATCACATTGAAGGCGCCGAGACCGCCGGGTCGGGCGGCGGCGATCAGATCAGGGACGGGCGTAAGCGTCACAGCGGGAACCTTCCGAAACTGGATAGAACATGAGGCTCATACGGCTTCCCGTGTGCTGGGTTCGGATATTTCCTCGATGAGCACGGTCGGGGTCAGGCGATCACGCAGGGAGCGGTCGATTTCGCCTGCTACCGGTATGACAATGGCGGCGGCGGAGGTGGCTACGGCGGCGACGAGGATTGCGGGCCAGTCCGGGTCGGTGGTCTCCGACAGTGCGGCGATTACCGCTGCGGTAGCGGAATCGCCTGCACCAGTGGGGTTTCCGGCCAATGGTTCAGGGAGGTTGGCCGACCAGCTGCCATCGGCGGTGCTGGCGATCATGCCCTCGGTGCCACGAGTGGCGATGATGGCGCGCAGACCGCGATCGATCAGCGGACGGGTGGCGGCCACGACCTCGTCCGGTGTGTTCGATACCTGGCCGGTGAGGCGCTCGAGCTCCTCGGCGTTCGGCATGAGAATGACACCGGGAACCTCGGCGGCGAGCTCGAGCGCCTCGCCGTCCACGTCGCAAATGGTGGGAACGTCCGCGGCGACGGCGATGCGAGCGATTTCGGCGGGGAGACTCGGACTGATGCCTCCGGGTAGGGAGCCCGAGATCACCAGACCGGCGATATCGGGCAGTAGCCCCGACACCCGGACAGCGAGTTGTTCTGCGGCGTGCGGATTCGATACGCGCGCACCGGGTTCCCACAACGCGGTGGCGGTGCCGTCGCCGGTTTCGCTGATCACCAGCGTGCGCCGGACCCACGGCAGGGCGTGCACGAAATCGACCGGCATTTCCAGCTCGGCGGCGGCGGCGAAGGCATGATCGGCAAAACCCGTTGCACGGGCGTACTTTCCGATCTGATTCAGCACCCGGGTCACGTTGATACCCTTGCCGCCGATGCGTTGCTCGACCGAGCGAACCCGGTGGGCCTGGCCGCGGTCGAAACGCTCGACGCGATAGGTCATGTCGTAAGCCGGGTTCATTGTCACGGTGAGGATCACGTCAACCACTGTCCACGTCTGAGCACCCGGCGCAACCGTAGATTGTCATCAACTATCAGCAGGTCGGCAAACTGGTCGGCCTCGAGATCGCCCACATCGACGATTCCGGCCGCAGTAGCCGGAATCGAGGTGGCCGAAATCACTGCATTACGAAGCGGGACAGCGCAACTGGTGACCGCCCAGGTGAGGCATTGCAGCAGACTCGCGGTGCCGCCGGCAATCGAACCGCTGGGCACTCTGGCCACTGCGTCGGTCACCCGGACGGTTTGCGGGCCCAGCCGGTATTCGCCGTCGGGCATCCCGGCCGCCTGCATTGCGTCGGTAATCAGTGCGACCCGGCCCGGTGCGGTCGCGAATACGAGTGCGCCGAAGCCCGGGTCGACGTGCACCCCATCGCCGATCAACTCGACGACCGCGTCCTGCGCGGCGGCGGCCACCAATCCGGCGGCCACCGGTCCCGGTTCGCGATGATGCAACGGCGGCATACCGTTTGCCAGGTGGGTGACCAGGCTGCCGACGCCATTCGGTCGTAACGCGTGCCGGAACCCAGTGAAGTCGGTATCGCTGTGGCCGAGTGAAACCACCACGTCATTGTCGGAAAGACGTTGTGCGACTTGTTCATAACCCGGCCGTTCGGGGGCGATCGTCATCACCCGCAGATGTCCGTTCGCGGCTGTCAAGAGTTGGTCGGTCAGTTCGAGGTCGGGATCGCGAAGGTAGCGCGGATCTTGTGCCCCACAACGCGCTGCGGCGAGAAATGGCCCCTCCGCGTGGATTCCGCCGATCACGCCCGCCTCGGCTAGCCCCCGCAAGACCTCTGCCTGCGCGACCATGTCCGCCGCGGCGGCGGTGACGATGCTCGCCAACACCGTGGTCGACCCTCGCGAATGATGAAACGCGGCAGCTCCCCGAGCCTCATCGGGATCGACCGTGTCGAACCGGCATCCCAATCCGCCGTGATTGTGAATATCGACAAGCCCGGGCAGCACCGTCCCGGCGAACTCCGGAATGCTCGAATTCGGCTGTGCCGCACGCCATTGTGCGAACGGGCGCACCGCGATGATCCGCTCTTCGCGAATCGATACGACCCCGTCGTCGATCGCGTGCGACCTCGACACGATCCGCCCGCGAACTTCTAGTTCGGCGGTGCTCATTCGAGACCACCCCGGCGGGCCAGGTGGGCGGCCCCGACCAGGCCGGCTCGGGCGCCGAATTCGCCGATGACGACCGGGGGTGGGGTGAGGAGGCGGGTGCGTTCATCGAGGGCGCGGTAGAGCGGCTCGGTGAGGGCGGTGCCGGCTCCGGCCAGGCCGCCGCCGAGGACGATGAGTTCGGGGCAGGTGGCGTGCACGATGCCGAGCAGGCCGTCGGCCAGGGCACTGATGGCGTCGTCCACCACTGCTTTGGCGTCGGAATCGATGTCTATAAGTGCGAAAACATCTGCGGCGCTGTCTATTTCAGATCCCGTGCGGCGGCGGTAGGCGCGTGCGATGGCGGGGCCGGAGGCTACGGTTTCGACGCAGCCGATATTGCCGCACGGACATCGCAGGCCGTTGGCATGGCGGACCGGGATGTGCCCGTATTCGCCGGTCTGGCCGAAGGTGCTACGCACCAGCTTGCCGCCGACCGACAGGGTGCCGCTTACCCCGGTGCCGAGTATCACCACGCAGACGTTGTCGTGACCGCGCCCGGCGCCGAACCGCCATTCGGCCCAACCTGCCACGGCGACATCATGTTCGATCAGCACCGGCATGCCCCAACGAGTGCTGAACCGATCGCCGACATGCACGTCGCGCCAGCCGACATTGCCGCTGAAGACGGCGATTGACCGAACCGGGTCGACGATTCCGGGCAGCACGACCGCTCCACGGGCGACCCGGTCTCGCTGCCCGTCGGTCAACTCGGCGAGCAACTGATCACCCAACACGCCGATAGCGTCGAACGCCGCCTCACCCTGGGGCGTAGCGAGCACCACCGCCGTGTGCACCACACCGGCGGCATCGGTGATCTCGCCCTTCATCGTGGTACCACCGACATCGATCCCGAGCACCAGCGCGTCATCGGGCACGCTGGAGCCGCGTTCGGTTGGGAATCGTGCCGTGTCCACATTGGGCAGCGGAAAGTCGTCGGGCAGGGCAGGGTCGCGTTCGGTTGCCGATCGCGCCGTGCTCACATCGGGCAGCGTAACCGGCCGCGCTCGACTCGTGGTCGTGAGCAGCGCGGATTCATTGGTTCGCGGGGTGAGGCATGGGTTCATGCGGCCGCGCGGTTCATTGATCGAGAACAACCGAGCGGTTGAGGTTGCGGGGGCGGTCGGGATCGAGGCCCTGGTCGGCGGCGCGCAGTATGCAGAGTTGGTGGACGCGGACCAGGTCGGCCATCGGGTCGATATCGCGGTGTTCGAAGTGTGCGCCGGTGACGGCCACGTCGGCGGCGAAGTGGGGGACCAGCGGGCCGAAGGCCCACACTGCGCGGCCGGGGGTGGAGATGCTGATGGGGCCGTGGCGGTATTCGGTCTGCGGGTACGCCTCGGTCCAGGACTGGCAGGACTCGCGCAGTTTGAGCCCGGCCTCCTCGGCGAGGGCCGCGGCGAAGCCCATGCCGACGAAGCTGATCTGTTCGGCGCGGCGCACTCCGGCCAGTGCGACCGCAGGATCCTCGGCGAGCACGGCGCGCGCCTGGGCGATAGCGGGTGCGAGGTCTTCGCCCAGATGCCACCGCAGTATCGCCAGCGTGGTGGTGGCGAAACGCGTCTGCACGACGGACTTTTCGTCCACCTCGTCGATGAGGATCGCGTCGCCCAGCTCGAGCACCGGTGTGCCGGGGCTACTGCAAATGACGGTTCGCGGAATGTGCGCGGGGATCTCCCGCATGGCGTTGACCACCTCGGTGGTGGTTCCGGAGCGGCAGATAACGAGGTAGCGGTCGTAGTCGCGGCCGGTGCGGACTTCGCTGGCCGGCCAGGCGTCGGTGAGCCCATAGCCCGCCCCCTCGCGCAGCGCTGCGATGGCACGGGACATGAATAGTGAAGTGCCGCAGCCGATTACAGCGACACGCTCGCCCGGTTGGGGCAGTATGGCGCGGTGTTCGGCGGCGATGGTCTCGGCGCGCGCCCAGTCGTCGGGCTGGGTGGCGACTTCGGTGGCCAGATGGGTCACGGGGGTGGAGTGAGCGGAGGTCGGCACATTAAACAGGATCACTCTGGTGATCGTTCATGTCAAATTTACGAGCTAAACGGTCACATTTGATCATTGTTCGGGATAGATTTGTCAGCAGTCGATGGGGTCCACTTCCATCATCGGCGCTTCGGCTGGCGCCGGGGAGCAAATTTGAAAGGTTCTGTTCGTGAAAAGACCACTTCACCGTGTGCTCGCGGGGGCCGCGATTGTCACGAGTTTGGCACTTGCGGTGTCCTCCTGCGGTTTCGGTTCCAAGTCCGACGACTCCGGCCCGAACACCATCACCTTCCTGGCGCCCGTTTATAGCGATGGCGCCAATGGCACCAAAGCGCTTTGGGACGGCATCATCGCCGACTTCCACAAGCAGAACCCCGACATCACGGTGAATCTGCAACTGGAGTCCTGGAATTCGATCAACGACGTGGTGAAGACCAAGCTCCAGTCCCAGGACACCACCCCCGACCTGCTCAATATCGACGCCTACGTCAGCTTCGCCGCCGACGGATTGCTCTATCCGGCTAAGGATGTCGCGTCCGCGTCCGTCATCGCCGATGTCCAGCCCGGGTTCGCGAAGAATGCCACGCTCAACGGCGAGCAGATGGCGTTGCCGCTGTTCGCTTCGACCCGCACGCTGTTCTACAACACCGAACTGTTCAGCAAGGCCGGCATCGCATCGCCGCCGAAGACCTGGACCGAATTGACCGATGCCGCGGCGAAGATCCAGGCGCTCGGTGGTGGCGTCTCCGGATACGGATTGCCCCTCGGCAGTGAGGAATCCCAGGCCGAATCGTCGATCTGGACGTTCGGCGCGGGTGGCAACTGGTCCGACGGCGATCAGATCACCGTCAACACCCCGCAAAATCTCGAGGGGGTGCAGGCCATGCGCCAAATCGCGGATTCCGGTTCCACCCAGCCGAACCCGGGTGCCACCGATCGTAAGGACGTCATCAATTCGTTCATCCAGGGCAAGATCGGGATGATCGAGGGGTTGCCGCCGACGGTCTCGCAGATCGCGTCGAAGAACCCGAGCCTGAAATATGCCACCGCGCCGTCGCCGACGAAGTCCGGTGAGCCGGTTACCCTCGGGGTCGCCGATCATCTGATGGCCTTCAAGAAGGACGGCTCGAAACAGGCCGCGCTCCAGAAGTTCCTCAACTTCTTCTACGCCTCCGATCAGTACTCGAAGTTCGTCAAGACCGAGGGCTTCATCCCGATCACCCAGAGCGGCGCGACGGTACTCGCGGACGACCCGGTCACCAAGGCATTCGTGACAACGCTGCCGGTGGCGAAGTTCTACCCGAGCAACAACCCGAACTGGGGTGCCGCCGTCGGTGCGATCAAGCAGCAGATGGGCACCATCGCCCAGGGCGCGGATCCGGCCGCGGTACTACAGAAGATTCAGGAAGCCGCGAAGTAACGTGGCCAGCGAAGTAGTTGTGCGACAACGGAATACTCGGTCCAGGGCAACGATACGCGCGTTGCCGTGGATCGGTCCGACGCTGATTCTCATCGCGGCGATCGTCGCGTTCCCCGTCGGCTACATGATGTGGACGAGTACCCGTGACCTGAGCCCCTATGGTCAGGACCGGGGTTCGGCCGGCCTGGACAACTACCGCGCCCTGTTCGATATCCAGGAACTGGGCGCGATCCTGGCGCACACGGTGGTCTGGGTGGTCGCCGTCGTCGGCATCACTCTGGTGCTGTCGGCGGGATTGGCCCAGTTCCTGAATAAACAATTCCCCGGACGTACCGCCGTCCGGATGGCGATCCTGGTGCCGTGGGCCGCATCGGTGGTGATGACCACGACGATCTTCTATTACATGCTCGACCCGGATGTCGGCATCGCCAATAGATTCCTGGTCGATATCGGGTTGCTCGACCGTGGCTACGGCTTCACCAAGCAACCGACACCCGCCTTCCTCGTCGCGATCGTGGTCGCCGTCTTCGTCTCCATCCCATTTACCACCTACACGATTCTGGCTGGGCTGCAATCGATTCCATCCGAGGTCGTGGAGGCGGGCCGGGTGGACGGCGCCACGTCGTGGCAGCGTTACTGGCATCTGATCCTGCCGCAGTTGCGGCCCGCGATCGCGGTGGCCACCATCATCAATATCATCAACGCGTTCAATTCGCTGCCGATCCTTCAGGTGATCACCGGCAGTATCGCGGGATTCGGCGCCGACACCACAACGACGTTGACCTTCAAGCTGATTCGGCAGAACCAGCAGGTGGATACCGCTGCCGCGATGAGCGTGCTGAACTTTGTGCTGATCATGGCGATCATCGCGATCTACGTGAAGGTGATCCGCCCGACCCAGCAGGTCGACGCATGACCAGCCCGACCAGAGGTGATGTTCAGATGGAACCGCAGGTCGTGTCGGTAGCCGACATTCCGGACGTAGCAGGGGCGGTGGATTCGGGTCGGGTCGTCGCATTCAAGCGCCGCCGTCGGTGGGAGTTGACCGCGGTCGGTGTCGTAATAGCGGTGATCTTCCTGGTCCCGTTCATCGTTATGGTGCTCGGATCGTTGAAGAGCCGCGCCGAAATCCTGCGCATCCCACCGACTTACGTGCCCGAGACCTGGCATCCGGACAACTACGCCACGATGTGGAACACCCCGGAGACGCCGCTGCCGTTCAACCTGGTCAGTACGGTGATCATTTCGCTGTGCGCCACCACGCTGGTGTTGATCGTGGCCATTCCGGCCGCGTATTACACCGCGCGACGCCAGTTTCCGGGCAAGGCGGTATTCCTCGGCCTGGTGTTGGTGACGCAGATGTTGCAGCCGACCGTGCTGGTGACCGGCCTGATCAGGGAGTTCTTCGAGCTCGGTATCAACGACACCTGGCTGGCGATGATCCTGGTCAACGCCGCGTTCAATCTGTCCTTCGCGGTGTGGATCCTGCACAGCTTCTTCTCCTCGATTCCGGTGGAGATCGAGGAGGCCGCTGCGCTGGACGGGCTCAACCGCTGGCAGATTCTGACCAGGGTGAGCCTGCCGCTGGTGTGGCCGGGCGTCGTCACCGCGACGATTTTCACCGTGGTCGCCTGCTGGAACGAGTTCGCGGCCAGCCTGGTGGTGCTCACCACCCCGCAGAATCAGCCACTGTCGGTGGCGTTGACGAAGTTCGTCGGCCAGTACGACACCGCATGGCAGTACGTTTTCGCCATCTCGACGGTGGGCATCATCCCGGTGGTCATCCTGTTCGCCTTCATCGAAAAGCGGCTGGTCGCTGGGCTTACCGCGGGCAGCGTGAAGTAGTCGGCGGCCCCGCGGACCCGTCACCGAACAGGTCATCGCGGCAACTCTGATTGCGTTGCGCGAGAAGGGCATCGACGTGCCGATGAAGGAGATTGGCGACGGCACGGACGGCGCGCGACCCAGTGGGGCAATGATGATGCTCGGTCGACCGATGGCCCAGGTCGAGACTGTGGTCAGATTGTTCGTGTGCATGGACAAACAGCTGGTTGCCCGCGTGACCGGGGAGGTGTGAGATGACCGGGCCGACGGACCGGCCGCAGCGGTGGAACCGGCTGCTGGAACTACTCGCCGAGGCGGGTCGGCTTTCGGTGGACGACGCCGCTGAACAGCTCGGGGTTTCCCCCGCGACGGTGCGCCGCGATTTCACCGCGCTCGCCGAACAACAGCTGGCCACCCGGACCCACGGCGGGGTGGTGGCCACGACGGTCGCCTACGACCTGCCCACGCGGTATCGGCAGACCGGCGGCCAGGCCAAGCAGCGGATCGCGGAACATGCCGCATCCCTTGTTGATCCGAGCGTTGTTGTCGGAATGAACGGCGGCACGACCACCACGGAGGTGGCGCGGGCATTGGCCGGGCGTACTGATCTGGCGATGGCCGGTGGTGATCAATTGACGATCGTCACCAATGCGCTCAATATCGCCGGTGAAATGGTGTTGCGGCCGCATATGCGAACCATCGTGCTCGGTGGCGTGGCCCGCCGCGAGTCTTATGAGCTGCACGGGCCCCTGGCCGAGCGCGCGCTGTCCGAACTGCGATTGGACGAACTGATTCTCGGCGTGAACGCGATCTCCGCCGAGGGAGGCGCGCAATGCCGCCATATCGATGAGGCCGGGGTGACCACCGAGATGGTGCGGCGCTCCGGGCACGTCATGGTGGTCGCCACGGCGGACAAGCTGGAGCGAACAGCGCTGGCTCGCATCTGCGGAATCGAGCGGGTTCATGTGCTCGTCACCGATGCCGACGCGGACCCTGCCGCCGTTGCCGCGATTCGTGCCGCAGGAGTCCGGGTCGACGTGGTCTGAGCCTGCGGGGTGACCGCACGCAGAGTGCGCGCCCACACCACGAAACCCCACGCGATCGCGCAATCTGGGATGCCAATTCGCAATATCGGTGCAATGATCGGCTCCCGGAAATAGCGCGAGTGCTACAGCCCCACAGTCGCTTTCGTGGTGTACGGCGCCGAATCCTGCTCGTTGCCCGACAGCTGTCCACCGGACCGACCGGATCGGACGGCGAGCAGCTCGGCGGCGATCGAGCACGCGACCTCGGTAGCGGTCCGCGCGCCGATATCCAGCCCGGCGGGTGAGTGCAGGCGCGAGAGCCGCGCGTCGTCGAAGCCGCCGGCCTGTAGGTCTTCGATGCGTCTGACGTGCGCGGCGCGGGAACCGATGGCACCGAGGTAGCCGAGTTCGGGCAGGCGCAATGCCACTGTAAGTAGCGGTATTTCGAATTTGGGATCGTGCGAGAGCACGACAATCCCGGTGCTGCTGTCGATTTCGCCCGCCGCCGATAGCGCGTTCAAGTATCGGTGTGGCCAGTCCACGATCACCTCCGCGCCGGGAAAGGCGTTCGGGGTTTCCGCGGTTTCGCGGGAGTCACATATGGTGACGCGGTAGCCGAGCAATCTTGCCTGTGCGCTCAATGCCGCCGCGTAGGCGTTGGCGCCGAAGATGATCAGTCGTGGTGGCGGCGGAAATGATGCGACGAAAAGATCCGATTCGGGCAATGCGACCAGTTCGGTGGCGTGTCGCTTATCGGTTACCAGGTGTTGGCCGATCAGATCCTGGTCCGGATTCCACACCACGGTAAAGACGGTTACTCGCCGGTGTGCGGCGATTTCGGCGGCGACACTGGGGAATTCGGGAAAATCCCGCCGCGAGAACGGTTCGATGAACACGTCGATCATCCCGCCGGAATCCAGACCGGCTTCCCCGATGGGCACGCCGAAACGGTGCAGCCCGCGCCTGCCGGTGCGAGCGGCCTCGACCGCGGCGTCATAAATCGTGGATTCTATGGAGCCACCGAGGACCGATCCGTAGACCGCCCCATTGGCGTCGACCAGGATCGCCGAACCCACCGGCAGTGAACCGGAACCGATGGTGCGGACAATGGTGGCCAGCCCTCCGGTACGCCCGGAATGCCACAGTCGCAGTAAGTCTTCGACGATGTCGCGCATCTTCAAGCTCCGATCACCGTGCGGCCGAGGCCGGGTAATCGCGATCGTTGCCCGTCGCCAAATCGTCGCACGTGACGCACACCATATCGTTCTTACCCAACAAATATGTGCGGGCGCCGGAATCTCCTACGGCTTCTGCACTCGCCGAGGTCCAATGCTTGCGGGAGAGCACAACGGGATGGCCCGCAGTGGCGTGGAACACAGCGCGAGCTAGCCCGCTCGGCGCGGTGCGGGCGGCCGCGAGGACGCGGGCGACGACATCGGCTCCGACATCGGGGGTATCCACCGGCATGATGGCCGCGTACTCGGCCGGGGTTTCCATCGCCGCGCCGAGCCCGGCCCGGAATGACGCACCGAGCCCGGTCGCCCAGTCCGCCGCCCATACGTGGCGCACGCCCGAGGGCAGGTCGACGATCTGTGGTGACGGTCCGGTGGCCCCGAGGACGACGACGATCGGGTCGCAGCCACCATCGCGCAATGCCGTCACCGCCGCGCGCAGCCAGGCGCCGTCCGCGGCGAGCACCTTGGGCCGGCCATAGCGTTTTCCGGCGCCCGCGGCGAGCACGATGCCAACGCAATCGGTCCGAACAGCAGCCATGTAGTCCACGCTAACCCGGCATCGTTGCCGGTGGGTTACCGGAAAGTGGTGCGCATGCGAAGGATGACTCCGCGCCACACGCCGAAATTGGCTATCCCTTTCCGGTGGCGGGTCGGCGGCCGGTATTCGATGCTGTCGCGATGACAGCCGACGGCATGGGCCTCGCCTCGCGGCATTCAACGCGGTGCCCGAAACAGCGGCCGTCGCGGCATTGCTTGCCTGTTGCTCATGGCGGGTATGGGCCCGCTCGGTGCTAGCCCGACGGCCATACGCCGATATCGACGCGGTGCTCGACACGGCGGACGCCGCGCTGGCACAGTTAGCCATGGACGAGATCGATCGCGCGCTCGACGGGCATCCGCGCATCGGTGACCGCCCGGATTCCGCGACTTCGGCGCGTGAGCAGGCCGCCGTGGCCATCGCCGGGGACGCGGTACGGGTGGCGCTGGCCGCGGGGAACCGCGCCTACGAGGCGTAGTTCGGACATATCTACCTGGTGTGTGCGACCGGCAAGTCCGGCGCCGAGTTGCTCGCGCTGTTGAATGCCCGGCTCGACAACGATGAACGAACCGAAAGGTGCGTCATGCGAACGGAATTGGCGAAGATCAACCGAATTCGACTGCGCCGCCTACTCGGAGCGAGTCAATGAGCACGCTGAGCACCCACGTACTGGACGCGGTGCGCGGCGCGCCCGCGACGGGTATCGCGGTGGCGCTGCACGGCGGCGGTCCCGAAGAACTCGATTCCGGTGTCACCGCTACCGACGGCCGGATCGGCGCGCTCGGTGCGGAGCTCGTCGCGGGCACCTACCGGCTGGTGTTCGACACCGGGGCATATTTCGCCGGGTTGCGAATCGAATCGTTCTATCCCGAAATCTCCATCACGTTCATCGTGACCGAGGATCGGCATTACCACATCCCGTTGTTGTTGTCGCCCTTCGCCTTTTCCACCTATCGAGGGAGCTGATCCATTTCATGGAACTGACCGGGCCGATCGTGCTGTCGGACAACCGATACGGCAAGGCCGAGAACCGGGTCGTGCGGATCTATCGGGACAACGCGCGACACGAGATCCGCGACCTGAATGTCTCCACCGTGCTGCGAGGCGATTTCGCCGACGCCTACATCGGCGGCGACCAGACCAAGGTGCTGCCCACCGACACCCAGAAGCACACCGCGTACGCGTTCGCGAAAAAGCCCGGGGTGCAGACCATCGAGGAATACGCGCTGGCGTTGGCGGCGCATTTCGTCAATGAGACAGAGCCGGTACACAGCGCGCGGGTCGAGGTCGAGGAGTATGGCTGGCAACGGGTGTCGGTCGGCGGGGCCGAGCACGACCACACCTGGACGCGTCGGGGGCCGGAGGTGCGTACGGCGGCGGTGACGGTGGCGGGCAACGGCGCCGATCAGCGGGCCTGGGTGATCGGTGGTGTACAGGATCTGGTGATCCTGAAATCGACCGGCTCCCAATTCGTCGACTTCCTCATCGACGACTTCACCACGCTCGAGCCGACGCTCGACCGGATGCTGGCGACCTCGCTCGTGGTGCAGTGGCGTTTCGCGGCGACCACGGGCGTGGATTGGGACGAGGTGTACGCCGGTGTCCGGGCCGAGCTGGTGGAGACCTTCGCGACACTGCATTCGAAGGCATTGCAGCAGACGCTGTTCGCGATGGCGACCGCCGCGCTGGCGGCTTATCCCGTGCTCGCGGAGATCCGGCTGGCCGCCCCGAACAAACACCACTTCGACTACGACCTCGGCCGATTCGGGATCGAGAACCACGGCGAGGTGTTCCACGCCGACGACCGGCCCTACGGGTTGATCCACGCGACGGTCGCGCGCGAGGACGCACCGGAGTCGGGGCCCGCATGGCTGCCGTGACCGGGCCGACGCTCGTAATCGACGGTTGTGCCGTGGCGACCGTCGATGCTGCGGGCACCGAGTTCCGTCGCGGCTATGTGACAGTGCACGGCAACCGGATCGGTGCGGTCGGCGCGGGCGACCCGCCCGAATTCGGGTCGGCGGTGGCGCGCATCGATGGCACCGGTTGCCTGTTGACGCCCGGCCTGGTGAACACCCATCACCATCTCTACCAATGGATTACGCGCGGCTTCGCGGCGGACAACACGCTGTTCGAATGGCTCACCACGTTGTATCCGATCTGGGCCGGTATCGATGAGCAAGCGGTGCGGGTGGCGGCCACCGGGGCACTCGCGGCACTCGCTCGTACCGGCTGCACCACCACAACCGATCATCACTATGTCTTCCCGCGCGCCGGCGGTGACCTGCTCGCGGGGGAGATCGAGGCCGCCGTAACGGTGGGTCTGCGATTCCATCCGTGTCGCGGCTCGATGGATCTGGGGGCGAGTTCGGGTGGTCTACCGCCCGACGACGTGGTCGAACCGCTGGATGTCGTGCTTGCCGCAAGCGCGGACGCGATCACACGCTGGCACGATCCATCGTTCGACTCGATGCTGCGAATCGCCCTCGCGCCATGCTCACCGTTCTCGGTGACCGCGGACCTGATGCGCGAATCGGCCGCACTGGCCCGGGAATCCGGTGTTCGCCTGCACACCCACCTCGCCGAAACCATCGACGAACAAGAATTCTGCGCTGCCCAATTCGATTGCACACCCGCCGAATACATGGAACAACTCGGCTGGATCGGCCCCGATGTCTGGTTTGCCCACGCTGTGCACCTCGACGACGCGGCGGTAGCCGCAATCGCCGAATCCGGTACCGGCATCGCGCATTGCCCGACCTCGAACGGCCGCCTCGGAGCCGGAATAGCCCGCACCGCCGACCTCGTAGCCGCGGGCGCGGTCGTCGGGCTCGGCGTGGACGGCGCGGCCAGCAACGAATCCAGCTCGATGATCGAGGAACCGCGCAACGCGCTGCTGTATGCCAGGGCCAACGGCGGTCCACGCTCGCTGAGCGTGCGAACCGCATTGGCACTAGCCACAATTGGTGGCGCGCGCGTACTCGGCCGCGACACCGAGATCGGCTCGATCGAACCCGGCAAGCTAGCCGATCTAGCGCTATGGCGACTCGACACCCCCGCCCACGCCGGAATAGACGATCCGATAGCCGCGCTGATCCTCGGCTCCGCGCCCCCACTGTCCGCGTTGATAGTGAACGGCCGCGAAGTGGTGCGCGACGGTGAGGTCCGTACCGTCGACGAGCCGACAGTCGCGACCCAGGTGGCCCGAGCGCAGGCTCAACTGGTCGCGAAAGCCCAATAGCATCATTGCTCGAAACGTGTACTCGGCGGCGTACCTCGCTCAGATCAGGTGAGGTCCGCCCGCTTCACGATCGACTCGATCAACGGTAGTCGCGCGTCACAGCTGGCCGGGCTTCGATCGTCCAGATCGATAGTGCTTTGGGAAATATGGCTTTAGGCCTGACGAAACGCGATGTGGGCTATACGAGTTTCCGCATTGCGTTCGTCGACAAGGACATTGCGGAACATCCCTACTCCCTCAGGTGATTGAAACACGTCCTGGGCCAACTGAACATTCGGCGACGATGCTAGATCGGGTCCAGCGATCGTCGTATCGGCGGGTGTCGGGGACCACCTCATGAAAGCGGCAGTGAATCCAGACTTCTCCAGCATCCAAGCCAAGTTGGCGGGAGACATCTCCACAGCCATTAGATAATCTGTGTCGCGTACGATCTCCTTCCTTACGAGGAGAATCTTCGCGTTCTCCGGGAGCACCCACCCACCGAACTCGGTTGCTTCTTTTACCAGCTCTGGACTGGTCGAGGTCTCGGTTTGCGGTGCCGGTATAGCGCGATCGATGGCGCTGTCGCATCCGGTACTGACCAGCGACACTGCAACAAGGATGCAGACCATTAGGGCAAGTAGTGCCCACCGGGGACCCCTTATCGAAGGAACCTCACCGGGTCGGATCAGTATGGGTGTCTTTGCGGCTTTCGGGTCCGGTTGGCAGGTCGATAAAACCACTGGTGGACACAACCCCCTCGTAGAGCTTGATTACTGATGAACCGATCATGTTGAATTCCTTCGCCACTCCGGCCGTGTGTAATCCGCCTAGCTGGACATCACCTACCTCGATTCCGAGAATTTCGGTTTTCTTTGTATCATTTTTGTTCGTTCCATCCCAGTTGTAGCGGTCGAATAGGTGAAACTGAAAATAAACGGAGACACGTGGTTGTGCGCCTTCGGTATCCGGTTTATGAACTGTGACTGCTCCACAGGCGGTGACGTGCACTGAGCCTATCGCCAAGAACCAGTCCCGCTTATCATCTTTGTCAAATGTGTGGTCCCAACTCCAGGGCAACTGGAACTGAATCGTCTTATCATAGTTGCCGGTGTCGCTAGCGGTGACCCGGACGGCCCCAGTGACGATGTAGTCGACGAGCTGTTTCAGTTTGGGATCGTCTTGCTGGATCTGATCCGGATCGAGCTCGAGGTCCTTACCGGTGTTACTGAGATAGTGGCGCAAATGAGCTGATGCATGGGTCAGTCCTTTAACATCTGCGGCCAGTGCCGCAGCGAGCGCTACTTTCGCGAATGCTATGTCATCAGCACGGCTATACCACGGTTGCGAATTGTGCTTACCTGCCCCGGGGTCTGTAGGCGGCAATGGCATTGGCATGCCAGGGATTTGCGGTGCCATCAGATCCTTCCGGCCATCGCTGTGGTGCGACCGAATGCAAATATCGAGTGACCAATCGAAATTAGCGGGTCACGTGGCTGAATCAATGCTTTCCTTTCACCACACATTATTTCCGAATCCATACTTTGTAACACCCAAGTCCACTACGATGTTGTCTGGAATTTCGAACTCACCCGGGAAGGGCCACCCCGGACAGTAAACGGGAGGCGTTCGATGAAAAGTTTGTTCCCAGGTCCTGCAGATCCAATTTGAATCCGGCAAGACTGGCCGGGTCAACCTTGAAGTTGGCCACGCCGCCCCCGTGGCGCTCCAGCCGGAATGACCGTGGTTCGAACTATCACTTGCCCATCACCAAGACAGTGCTGGAACTTGTGGCTATGAAAGCACACTAAACTCCCCCTCTCTTATTCGAAGGGAGTGTACACGTCGACCGGTCGGAGCGTGGCGACATTGCGACAGTGAGTTCGTTGAAGTCGGGACCTGTTGTGCCAGTGCGTATCTCGTGGCGTAAGTAGCCCACAGGCTGCCAGCCGGGGTATGGGTTGGTCGAGTTGAGATCTGTAATCAGTCAAGTCGGAATTCGTGGTCGATATTCGGATTGACCATGGTTTGAAGTCGACATGGTCGGATAGTGGACCGAACGGCGCTGGACGCCGAATCTCGGACCGGCTTTGTCGATATGTGTGGGCTGGGGATAAGGAAGCGAATCATGCCGCGGTCCGCATGCCCGCGGGGCCCTACTGGCCCGAGCGTGGTGTTGCGGCGATGGGCGACTCGAGCGGGTTTTGGGGTTGGCAGGGCGGTAATGGGGGAGCAATGTTGGGTAGGTGTCGCGCAACATTGCGGCAACTCTTGGCTTCTACTGTGGCGGCAGAGGTAGTGGAGCGAGGTGAGTTGTGGACCTGGATACGATCCGGGAGGTTGTGGTGGCGCGGGAGCGTGCTGACCTGGGGGTATTGGGTGGTTCGTGCGCGGTGCTCGCCGGAGGGACCTTCTTGTTTTCCGAGCCGCAGGAGCGGTTGGAGCGATTGGTCGACATCACGGCGCTCGGTTGGCCCGCGCTGACCGAAGTGCGCGACGGCTTGGAGATCGCGGCGACCTGCACACTGGCGGAGTTCGCTGGTTCGGTGCCGGGGCGGGAGTTGGGGGCGGAGGTTTTGCGGGCGGACTGGCCGGGTACGGCATTGTTCGCGCGGGCGTGCCGGGCTTTGGTCGCCTCACACAAGATCTGGCGGAGCGCGACGGTCGGCGGGAACGTGTGTCTGTCGCTGCCCGCCGGAGCCGTGCTCGCCTCGCTGATCGCGCTCGACGGCGTTGCCTCGGTGTGGACCCCTGGCGGATCAGAACGCCGGATTCCATTGCAGAAGTTCGTGTTCGGCCCGGGATCCAATGCTTTGAACACCGGTGAAGTGCTTCGATCTATCACCGTCCCGGCGCGAAGCCTGCTCTCGCGCACGGCTTTCCGCAAAATCGCACTAGCGCCGCTCGGTCGCTCCGGCGCGGTGGTGATGGGGCGTCGCGAGCCGGATCGTCGGTGCGCGCTCACCGTCAGTGCCGCGACCACCAAACCGGTCGTTTTGGACTATGCCCAGCCGCCCGGCACCGCCGAGGTACTGGCGTCGATCGATGCGATAGATCCGACACTGTGGTTCGACGACCCGCACGGCGCACCCGACTGGCGCCGCCACGTCGCGGGCAGGCTTGCCGCGCAGGTGGCGGCCGAGTTGCGAGTCGAAGCCGGTGAATGGCAATGAAATTCGAGGTAGACGGCGAAGAAGTGCAAGCCGATCCGCGTCCCGGTCAGTGTTTGCGCACTCTGTTACGCGAGCACGGTCACCTAGCCGTGAAGAAGGGCTGCGACGCCGGTGACTGTGGCGCTTGCTCGGTACAACTCGACGGGAATACCGTGCACTCCTGCATAATTCCGGCATACCGAGCCTCCGACCGTGTCGTCACTACGGCCTCGGGCCTCGGCACCCCCGCCGACCCGCATCCGGTGCAACAGCAATTCCTCGACGCCGCCGGTTTTCAATGTGGCTTCTGCACGGCGGGCATGGTCGTCACGGCAGCCGGTCTCGGCTGCGGAAATAGCCGAACGGCTCCGAATGCCGCCGACATACCCGAGTTGATGAAGGGGAATCTGTGCCGCTGCACAGGCTATCGCGCCATCGTCGACGCATTGACCGGGTCGGCCTCGAACCTCGATGTGGACAGCGACCCGGTCGCACCAAGGCGCGCCGACCCATCGATCGCCGAGACCGATTGCCCCGTCTCGACGGCATCGTCGGGGCAGGCCGGAGCCGGTATCGGCGCGCCAGCGGGGGTTCGGGTGGTAACCGGCACCGAGCCGTTCACCTTCGATGTCCGCCCAGCTGACCTGGACCCCGGCGGCGACCCTTCGATTGCTCCGCCTACCTCGCCACTGCATCTCGCGGTGTTGCCGAGTCCGCATCCACACGCGCGGATCGTTGCGATTGATACCGTCGCCGCCGCAGCGCTGCCCGGGGTGCATGCGGTGCTGACCTACGCGGACGCGCCAAATGTCGCGTTTTCTACTGCGCGCCATGAGTTTCGGGATGACGACCCCGACGACACCTTCGTGCTGGACCGGACGGTGCGGTTCGTCGGACAGCGGGTGGCGGCTGTTGTCGCCGACACTCTCGATATCGCTCGGGCGGGATGCCGGGCGTTGAGAGTCGAATACGAGGTGCTCGACGCGGTATTCGATCCGGCCGAATCGTTGCTCCCGGATGCGCCGAAACTGCATGAAGGGAAGCCGGTTTCGGCGCGGATCGCGGATATGTCGCGAAACCTTGTCGCGGAGGTGCACGGCGAGGTGGGTGATGTGGCGGCGGGGCTGGACGCCGCCGCGCACGTGGTGCACGGGGTGTGGCATTCGCCGCGCGGGCAGCACGTGCATCTGGAGACACACGGTGGGATCGGGTGGCTGGATGAGCGCGACAGGTTGGTGATCCGGTGCAGTACCCAGGTGCCATTCCTGGTGCGCGACGAGTTATGTCACCTCTACGAGCTGCCGCGTGCGCGGGTGCGGGTATTCGCGACTAGGGTCGGTGGCGGTTTCGGAGCCAAACAGGAGCTGCTGGCGGAGGATCTGATCGCCCTCGCGGTGCTGCGGACCGGACGGCCGGTGCAGTACGAGTTCACCAGGTCCGACGAGTTCACCGCGGCCACCACCAGGCATCCGATGCGGGTGGCGGTGACGGCCGGCGCTGATGGCGCTGGCATCCTGACCGCGCTCGCGGTCGAGGTGCTCGCCGACGCGGGCGCCTACGGCAATCACAGTGTCGGCGTGATGTTCCACGGCGTCGGCGAATCGGTGGAGGTGTACCGGTGCGCGAACAAGCGCGTCGAAGCACAAGCGGTGTACACCAACAACATTCCCTCCGGAGCGTTTCGTGGTTATGGGCTCGGGCAGGTCATCTACGGGATCGAGTCGGCGCTCGACGATCTGGCGCGGGCCTCGGGCATCGACCCGTTCGAGTTCCGTCGGCGCAACGTGATCGTCCCAGGCGATGCGTTCGTCGGGGCGCGGCTCGACGACGGCGACCTCCTGATCGGCAGCTACGGCCTCGACCAGTGCCTGGATCTGGCCGAACAGGCTTTGCGGCGTGGCGATGTCGTCGCTCCCGGGCCTGATTGGCGGGTGGGCGAGGGCATGGCGCTGTCGATGATCGCCACCATTCCGCCGCGTGGGCACCGTGCAGACGCCACGGCGACCCTGCTGGCCGACGGGCGCTACGAGATCGGTGTCGGCACTGCGGAATTCGGTAACGGCACCACCACCGTGCATGCCCAGCTCGCCGCCACCGCGCTCGATGCCGATGTGCGCCGGATCGTGATCCGGCAATCCGATACCGATCTCATCGGTCACGACACCGGTGCGTTCGGCTCGACCGGAATTACGGTGGCGGGCAAGGCATCCTATGCCGCCGCACGGGCATTGCGCGCGAAGATGCTCGACCGGGCACGCGAAATGACAGGCCTCGAAGGCGAATGGGAGGCCGGTGGCGTCCGCTGCGGTGACCGGGTGCTCGACGCCGCGCAGCTACTGGCCGGTGGCGCATTGTCCGCGTCCGGCGCGCACGACGGCAGCCCACGCTCGGTCAGCTTCAATGTGCACGCTTTCCGTGTCGCGATTCACCCGGATACCGGCTCGGTTCGCATCCTGCGGTCGATCCAGGCCGTCGACGCGGGCACCGTGGTCAATCCAGTGCAGTGTCGCGGCCAGGTGGAGGGCGGCACCGCGCAGGCCATCGGGACCGCGCTCTATGAGGACATGCGCACCGACAACGGCATCGTGACCACGCAGACGCTGCGGCATTACCACATTCCGCAGTTCGCCGACATTCCGCGCACCGAGGTGTACTTCGCCGATACCGCCGACGATCTGGGCCCGCTCGGCGCCAAGTCGATGAGCGAATCCCCCTATAACCCGGTCGCACCCGCTCTCGCGAACGCTATCCGGGATGCGGTCGGGCAACGACTGGACCGGCTGCCGATGACGGCGGATCGGATCTGGCACCTCATCGAGAGAGGACAGCAGCGGTGACCGGCTACTCGCCCATCTGCGCGACGGCTTCGACGTGCTCTATCGCGAAGGCGAAGCGGGAAGGTCCGAAAATGCTGTCGGTCGGTCTGCACTGTCGCATCGTCGGCCGCCCGGCCCGCACCGCCGCTGTCGACCGCTTCCAGTCCCACGCGGATGTCTGGATCACCCGCCGCATCGACATCGCCGAACACTGGCGTCGCACCCATCCGCCAGCAGGCTGAAGCTTCGCCGTGCTCGATCAGGCGAACAAACCACGCACGAACGGCAGCGAATCCGGCAGCGACGCGTTGACCGTTCCGCTGTGATCGGTGGGGTAGGTGTGCAGTGTCACCGGCTGCCGATTTGCCGAGAGTACCGCGGCGAAGCGCAGTGTTTCCGGGGTGACGACATCGGTGTCGCGCAGGCCCTGGCCGAGGAAAACGGGCCTGTCGTAACCGGATTCGGGCAGGCCGAGGTATCGGCTGAGTAGTCCGTGCAGGTCGGGTATCTGCCGCAGTGGCCGGGTGAACAAATCGCCGATCACCACACCTTGCGCGCCGAGTTCATCGCCGAGCGGTTCCAGGCAGGTCTCGCGTGCCTTGGTCAGCCACTCGCGGCCGGAGTCGGTGAGGAAGGACTCGATGTTCAACTCGGGGTAGGTGGTGCGCAGACCGTTGAGGATGAACAGCAGGTAGGCGGTGCTGTGCGGGCTCAGCTTTATCGGCGGCATATGCGGGCCGAGTGGCAGCAGAATGTCCTCGATATACGCGGGTACGCCAGTGCCGACCGCGCCACGGTAGTCGAGTTCGGTACCGCCGAATTCGGTCGCGTAGCGCGCGGTATAGACGGCGGCACCGCCGCCCTGTGACTGCCCGACGACCGCCCACTTCTTCGCCAGCGACGAGTACTGCCTCGTCGCGGCCCGCACCGCGTCGACGACGTTATGTGCCTCGACCATCCCATTGAGGTAAGGGTGCTCGCCGGGCGTCCCGAGTCCGGCGTAGTCGGCGGCGACGATGGCGTAACCCTGTTCGAGCCAGGTGCCCAGATACGCCCAGTCGCGTGCGATGGCGGCGGGCCCGGCCACGCTATACGCGCAGTCGTCGCCGAGGCCGACGGTGCCGTGCGCCCAGGCGATCACCGGCCAGCCACCCGCGGGCGCTTCGCCGGGTGGGAAGTAGACCGCGGCGCTCGCGACCGAAGGCACGTCGTTCGCGGTGGTGGTCCAGTACTGGATGCGGGTGGAGTTCACCGAACCGGGCAGGGTGGCGGCCGGGGCGAGGGGTGCCACGGATTCGATGGTGCCCGCGTCGGCGGTCGGATCCGCCGACGCGACGGGAATGGCGAGCAGGCTCGCGGCACAAGCGCAGGTGACCGCCGTGGTGAACCACAGTTTCCGCATGGTGCTCCTGTCCGGTTGTTGGAGCGTCCTCGACCGCCGCGGCTCGTCGCAGCAGCTGGACGTTTGTCCGAGGGTGGATTCGGCGACCCAGTTTGCCCGATGGTCCTCGCGAACTGCCACTACTCGAAGGTGGCGCGACGCATATTGAAGGCGCGTGCCGGATCTTGTGAAGGTGCTCACATCCGGGAATGTTCGGTCGTGGGCAAGTCGGTACTCACCCGGATCACTAACAGTACGAGCGTTACGCTAAAACCCCATGTCAGAGCTACCGGCCGGTAGCTTTCATGCTTGCAATTAACTCGCAAATTTTGCAAGGTTAGCAATGGCCTATCAAAACGTAGCTCGAATTCACACTTGTAACAGGTAGACGGCTATTTCGTGGTGTGTCATCGTGTTGAAGTACACCCCACGGACCTAGCAAGTCTGCAAATTGCCGCTCCAGCAGTCGAAGCACAATCGACCGTGGGGCATATCCCGACCAAACGAGGAAGTGGAGTCAGAGATGACCACCGGCACCCCGAAGACCGCCGCGGAAATCCAGCAGGATTGGGACACCAACCCCCGCTGGAAGGGCGTCACCCGTAACTACACCGCGGAGCAGGTGTCGAAGCTCCAGGGCAGCGTCGTCGAAGAGGCCACCCTCGCCCGCCGCGGCTCGGAGATCCTCTGGGATCTCGTCAACAACGAGGACTACATCAACTCCCTTGGCGCCCTCACCGGCAACATGGCCGTGCAGCAGGTGCGCGCCGGCCTCCAGGCCATCTACCTGTCCGGTTGGCAGGTCGCCGGTGACGCGAACCTCTCCGGCCACACCTACCCGGACCAGAGCCTCTACCCGGCCAACTCGGTTCCGGCCGTCGTGCGTCGCATCAACAACGCGCTGCTGCGTGCCGACGAGATTGCCAAGGTCGAGGGTGACGACTCCGTCAAGAACTGGCTCGCCCCGATCGTCGCCGATGCCGAAGCCGGCTTCGGTGGCGCGCTGAACGCCTACGAGCTGCAGAAGGCCATGATCCAGGCCGGCGCCGCAGGCGTGCACTGGGAAGACCAGCTCGCCTCGGAGAAGAAGTGCGGCCACCTCGGTGGCAAGGTGCTGATCCCGACCCAGCAGCACATCCGCACCCTGACCTCCGCGCGTCTGGCCTCCGACGTCGCCGACGTGCCGTCGGTGATCATCGCCCGCACCGACGCCGAAGCGGCCACCCTCATCACCACTGACGTGGACGACCGCGACAAGCCGTTCCTCGACGGCACCCGCACCGCCGAAGGCTTCTTCGGTGTGCGGAACGGTATCGAGCCCTGCATCGCCCGCGCCAAGGCATACGCCCCGTTCGCGGACCTGATCTGGATGGAGACCGGCAAGCCGGACCTCGAGCTCGCCAAGAAGTTCGCCGAAGCCGTGCGCGGCGAGTTCCCCGACCAGCTGCTCGCCTACAACTGCTCCCCGTCCTTCAACTGGAAGGCGCACCTGGACGACGCGACCATCGCGAAGTTCCAGAAGGAGCTCGGCGCGATGGGCTTCAAGTTCCAGTTCATCACGCTGGCCGGCTTCCACTCGCTCAACTACGGCATGTTCGACCTGGCCTACGGCTACGCCCGCGAGGGCATGACCGCCTACGTCGACCTGCAAGAGCGCGAGTTCGAGGCCGAGGCCCGTGGCTACACCGCCACCAAGCACCAGCGTGAGGTCGGTGCGGGCTACTTCGACCTGATCGCCACCACCGTGGACCCGAACACCTCGACGGCGGCGCTGAAGGGCTCCACCGAAGAGGGGCAGTTCTGATCCAGTAGGGGTTGTACCGCCCTCCCCGGTGAACAGCCCTCAGCGGGGAGGGCGTCCCTATACCTTGGACCACAGCCCTTTACAGCCACCCGACAGCCAGACAAACAGCAGGAGCGGGACGTGAGCAGCGAGAAGATTCAACGCGTCGGTGTTATCGGCGCCGGACAGATGGGTGCCGGAATCGCGGAGGTGTGTGCCCGGGCGCATGTCGACGTGCTCGTCTTCGAACAGACCCGGGAACTAGCCGCCGCGGGCCGCTCCCGCATCCTGCGCTCGCTCGACCGCGGGGTCAGCAGCGGCAAGATCACCGAGCGTGAGCGCGAGCAGGCCGCCTGGCGGCTGCGGTTCACCTCCGACCTCGGCGACTTCGCCGACCGTCAGCTGGTGGTCGAGGCGGTGCTCGAGGACGAGAAGGTGAAGACCTCGATCTTCAGTGAGCTCGACAAGGTCGTCACCGATCCCGACGCGGTGCTCGCCTCCAACACCTCCTCAATTCCGATAATGAAGATCGCGGTCGCCACGGCGAACCCCGAACGTGTGGTCGGCATGCACTTCTTCAACCCGGTTCCGGTGCTGCCGCTGGTCGAGCTGGTCACCACGCTCAAGACGAGTGAGTCGGTGTCCAAGCGTGCCGAAGCCTTCGCCGGTGACGTCCTCGGCAAGCAGGTCGTGCGCTCGGCCGACCGCTCCGGCTTCGTGGTGAACGCGCTGCTGGTGCCTTACCTGCTGTCCTCGATCCGCATGGTCGAGTCCGGCTTCGCCACCAAGGAAGACGTCGACAAGGCGATGGTGCTCGGCTGCGCTCACCCGATGGGGCCGCTGGCACTTACCGACCTGGTCGGCCTGGACACCGTCAAGTCGATCGCCGACTCCATGTACGCAGAGTTCAAGGAGCCGCTGTACTCCGCGCCGCCGTTGCTGATGCGCATGGTGGAGGCCGGGTTGCTGGGTAAGAAGACCGGCGCGGGGTTCTATCAGTACAAGGTGTGAGTTGCCTGCGGCGGTACAGGTTCTGCTGGCAAACGCGGCTCGAGCCGCAAGAGAGACCGGGTCGTTTTGGCGACTCGGCCGCACATCGAGAGCGCAGCGTTGCGGGGTTTCCATCGGTCGGTGGATGCCGCGCAGGTGATCGAAAGGGAGTATCCCGCGCATGGTCAACATCACCGATGGTTACGGGTCGAGCATCCTCGGTTACCCGAGGATTGGGCCGCACCGGGAACTGAAGCGGGCGCTCGAGTCCTACTGGCGCGGCGGGGTTTCGCGCGAGGAGTTGCTCGAGGTACGGCGCGATATCCAGGAGCGGCAGTTCAACGAGCTGGCGGCCACCGGGCTGACTCAGGTACCCGGCAATACCTTCTCCTTCTACGACCATGTGCTGGACAACGCGTTGCTGTTCGGTGCGGTGCCGACGCGGTTCAAGCCGTTACAGGACGAACTCGACCCGCTGGACTTCTACTTCCTGATGGCGCGCGGTCGTCCGGATTTGCCACCGCTGGAGCTGGTGCGGTTCTTCGGCACCGCCTACCACTACCGGCAGCCCGAACTGGACGAGTCCACCGAGTTCTCGCTACATCCCGAGGCGCTGCTCGACGAGTTCGATCGGGCGATGACGCGCGATATCGAGCTGCGCCCGGTGGTGCTCGGCCCGCTGTCGCTGCTGTTGCTGTCCAAGGCCGGCCATGTCCCAGGTGCGGCGGAGTTCGACACCCTCAGCCTGTTGGACAAGCTGCTTCCGGTGTATGAGCAGCTGTTCGAGATACTCGCCAAACGCGGCGCGACTTGCGTTCAGCTGGACGAGCCCTGCTTTACCTCCGATCGCAGCCCCGCCGAGCTGGCCGCTTTCGAGGCGGCCTACCAGCGACTTTCGACCTCCGCGCTGCGGCCACGCATGCTCGTCACCGGCCAGTACGGCGACTTCGGTCCGGCGCTGACCATCCTGGCGGGCACCCATGTCGAGGCCATTGGTCTGGATCTGGCCAGTTTCCGGATGAGCCCGCAGGACCTCGCGAAGGTGCCAGGCATTCGTCGTAAGCGCCTGTACGCGGGCGTGATCAGCGGCCTCAATGTGTGGCGTGCGGACCGTTACGTGACGCTGTCCTACCTCAACGAGCTGGCCGAGGTGTGCCCCGACCTGGTCGTCTCCACCGGCACCACGCTGCTACATGTGCCATACGACGTGCTCGTCGAATACGACATCGAGGGCAATGTCGCCGACCGTCTCGCCTTCGCGAAACAGAAGGTGGGCGAGGTGGTTTCGCTGGCCAAGGCGCTCACCGAGGGCCCGTCGGAGAAGTGGCGCAAGCGCCCGACCGAGGTGCATTTCAAGCAGAAACACGCAGTGCGGCAACGGGTTTACGCCGTCACGCCCGATATGCGCGCGCGCGAACCCTATGAGGTGCGTCGAGAAGCCCAGCAGCGCAAGTTGAATCTGCCGCCGGTGCCCGCGACCACGCTGGGTTCCTTCCCGCAGACCACCAGGATTCGGCAAGCCCGCTACGACCTCGGCCAGGGCCGGCTGTCCGATGAGGAGTACCGCAAGAAGATCGAGGCCGAGATCGAGGCGACGATCCGTCTACAGGAAGACATCGGTCTCGACGTGCTCGTACACGGTGAGCATGAACGCAACGACATGGTCCAGCACTTCGCCGAGTTGCTCGACGGGTTCGCGACCACCCGTTACGGCTGGGTGCAAGTGTACGGATCCCGTTGTGTCCGACCGCCGATCATCTACGGTGATGTGTCACGTCCCGCGCCGATGTCGGTCGATTGGATCACCTACGCGCAGTCGCTGACCGACAAGCCGGTCAAGGGCATTGTCACCGGTCCGGTCACCATGGTCGCGCGTTCGTTCGTCCGCCAGGATCAGCCGCTGTACGAAACCGCCGACCAGGTGGCGCTCGCGATCCGCGACGAGGTGGTGGATCTGGAGCGCGCGGGTATTTCGATCATTCAGGTCGACGAACCCGCCATTCGGGAAATGTTGCCGCCCCGCCCGGTCGGTCGCGCGGAGTACCTGCGCTGGGCTGTCGGTGCGTTCCGGCTGGCGACCTCAGGAGTGCGGCCGGAAACTCAAATCCACACGCACATCAACTATTCCGGTCGCCTCGAGGTAGTCCAGGCAATCGAACAGCTGGATGCCGATGTCACCGCGCTGGTCGCGACGCGCTCCATCGAATGGGTGCTCGAGGCGCTCAAGGATGACTTCGCGTCCGGCCACGGCCTCAGCCACGGCGTGGGCCCCGGTGTGTACGAAAGCCGTTCCGCGCGTATCCCCGACATCGATGAGCTGGACGAATTACTCACCGCCGCAGCCGAAGCCGTCACTCCGGAACGGTTGTGGGCGAACCCGGACGGTGGTTTGAAGACACGGCATTACTGGCAGTTGGAGCCGTCGTTGCGCAATCTGGTCGCGGCCGCTCGTCGCGTCCGTCGGCGCGCCACCGTCGGCGAGTAGCCCGAACGACCAAGGGCCACTTTTCCGTCCATCGGGGAGGTGGCTCTTGGTCTAGTGACCGCCGTCACGGCCGGGAAAGTGACCTACGACGCCTCTGGTGCGCAACGGTCGAAATCTGCGCTAGGGTGACTGGTTGGCGAGTTTTGATCTTGGACGCTCGTCCGCAATCCGTCGTGGATGTCTTCTTTCGCGTCGGCCCCGCAGCTGGGTGTCATAACACCGAACGCAGGTATGGACGTTCCGTCCTGCGCGCCGCTGCGGTACAACACCCGATGCCGGAAAGGCACCTGTACTTCTTATGAACACTCGTTCTTCGAGCCCTGCCTCCACCACGTCTTTCGCCGCTCTCGGCGTGCGCGCCAAGCTGGTCGAGGTATTGACGGCCAATGGCATCACCGCGCCGTTCCCGATCCAGGCCGCGACGCTGCCCGACACCCTCGCCGGGCGCGACGTGCTTGCCCGCGGCAAAACCGGCAGCGGTAAGACGCTCGCCTTCTCCATTCCGATGGTCGACCGGCTCGCCGGTGGCACCTGTAAGCCGGGCCGCCCGGCCGGCCTGATCCTCGCGCCCACCCGCGAACTGGCAACCCAGATCACCGCGACGCTCGAGCCCATGGCCGTGGCCTGCGGTTTGAAGGTGACCACCATCTTCGGCGGGGTCTCGCAGCAGCGTCAGAGCCGGGCACTGGCCGCCGGTGTCGATATCGTCGTCGCCTGCCCGGGCCGGCTGGAAGATCTCATGCGCCAGCGCGTCGTATCGCTGGACGCGGTGCAGATCACCGTGCTCGACGAGGCCGATCACATGGCCGATCTCGGCTTCCTGCCCGGGGTCACCCGGATCCTCAACGCGACGCAGTCCACCGGCCAGCGGCTGCTGTTCTCCGCCACCCTGGACAACGGTGTGGACAAACTCGTCAAGCGGTTCATGCGCAACCCGTCCTCGCATTCCGTCGACGAGGTGAATTCGCCGGTGGCCGCGATGACCCACCACGTCTTCGAGGTCGGTGGCGTCGACGCCAAGAACGCGCTGGTACGCACCCTCGCCTCTGGCGGCGGTCGCCGAATCCTGTTCATGCGCACCAAACATCAGGCGCGCAAGCTCGCCAAGCAGCTGACCACCGCGGGGATTCCCGCGACCGACCTGCACGGCAACCTGTCGCAGGTCGCCCGCGATCGCAACCTGGCGGCCTTCACCGAGGGTACGGCGCGGGTCCTCGTCGCGACCGATATCGCCGCGCGGGGGGTGCACGTCGATGACGTCGAGCTGGTCGTGCACGTCGACCCGCCCGCTGAGCATAAGGCGTACCTGCACCGTTCCGGGCGGACCGCGCGTGCGGGCAGCGCCGGTGACGTGGTGACCGTCGTGCTGCCGGAGCAGCGCAGGGATGTCGCCGGGCTGCTGCGCAAGGCGGGCATCCAGGTCAGCCCGCAGCGGGTCAGCGCGGATTCGCCTGCGGTGACCGAACTCGTCGGCGAAATCGCCCCGCTGGTGACGCCGACGTTGACCCCGGCCCCATCGAATGCCGGTGGGCAGCAGCGTAATCGGAACGGACGCGGTGGTGCCGCGTCCGGGCCGCGGCGCGGTGGCCGTGGCGCGGGCGGTGCCGGTGGTCGTGGTGCGGGCGCTGCGGTAGATCGTGATAGCCGGCCGCGCAGCCGAAATGGCCGTGGTGGCGATGCGGCCGGACAGGGCGCCACCGGTGGCCGGTCAGCCGGTCGCGATGGACAGGGCGGTGGCCAGTCGCGCAGCCGCGGTGGCCACGGTTCGGGTGCGAGCTTCGGCGCTGCGACCGGTGGTCCGTCGCGTGGCCGCACCGAGCACGGTGCCGGTACCGGTGGGCAGTCGCGCAACAGGAACGGTCGCGGCAACGGCGGCGTACGCGGTGCCGACAGTGCGGGGCACTCCCAGGGCCGTCCCACCCGTAGCGGCTCGTCGCACACCCGCACCTTCGCATCCCGCGACCAGGGTGCTCCCACAAGGACCACCAGTCGCTGATCTGAAATCACAACGGCCTCTTGAAACCGCTGGGCTGCGGCTCAATTCCACGTCGCGAAAGTGACTGTGCGCGTTAATGACTCAGTGCCGCGACACCGAGCATGAATGTGGCCCCCACCAGTGTGCAGGCGAGTGTCAGCCGGGACGGGTGTTTGGCGTGCGCCTCGGGGAGGATGTCGGCCGTGGCGAGGTAGAGCAGGAAGCCGGCGAAGTAGCCGAGGTAGAGCCCGACCGTCTCGGCGGGAACGCGGATCAGGGTGCCGATAACGGCGCCGATGACCGGGGCGGCGGCATCGAGTCCGAGCAGGATGAGGGCACGCCTGTGCGCATTGCCGTACAGCGTTGTAATGGTGAAAGTGTTGAAGCCATCGGCGAAGTCGTGACTGATCACCGCGATGGCCACCGCGACACCGACGGAGGCTCCGGCTTGGAATCCGATACCGATGCCGAGGCCGTCGAGCATGCTGTGGAAGATCAGTCCCGCCGCGGCGAGCACCCCCACCGACTGGAAACCGTGTGAGTGCGAACCGAATTCCTGCTCGTGGCCGGTGTGAATCGCCACCGCCCGCTCGATGACGTGGATGGTGAGAAAGCCGAACACGGTGGCCAGCAGCGCGTCGGGCACGCCGAGAATCACATGTTCGGATTCCGCCAGCGCCTCCGGCAGTAGATCGAAGAAAACAACCCCGAGCATGATCCCGGCCGCCAGCCCGAGCACCAGATGTCTGCGGTCCCCGACCCGCACCGCCACCAGCCCCCCGAGCAGCGTCGAACACATCGACACCAGCGCCAGCAGAATCGCCATCCCCCCAGCATCGGCCACCGCCTCCCACCCCACCGGCACATCCGCCCGGCGAGTTCACGCCTTCGAACGGCAAAGTGTCGGGGTTGAGGGCTAGATGCAATACCGTTCAGTTAAGTGTTCAGGCGGTATTGTGTCGGTGTGCCTCGTGGTGGATGGGTGAAGCCGGCCTCGGATCGTCGTCTGTCGGATTTGGTGTCGGTGGGGTTGTTGACGAGGGTTTTTCCGGCTGATGTTGTCGATGAGGTGATCGCTGAGGCGGGACGTACGCAGCAGCGGCATCGTGCGCTTCCGGCTCGTGTGATGGCGTATTTCTCGATCGGGATGGCGTTGCATTCCGAAGGCTCGTATGAGGATGTGTTCGCCCAGTTGACCGATGGTCTGTCGTGGTCGTCGGGGTGGTCGCAGTCGTGGTCGCCGCCGTCGAAATCGGCTATCTTCCAAGCACGTTCACGTCTGGGATACGAACCGGTGCGTGATCTGTTCTTCCGTGTCGCGCGACCGGTGGCGGGGGTGGACACGCCCGGTTCCTGGCTGGCGGGACGCCGTTTGGTGGCCATCGACGGCACCTGCCTGGACCTGGCGGACACGCCCGGCAACGCCGAGTTCTTCGGACGCCCGGCGTCGAGCCGGGGCGAGAAGTCCGCGTACCCGCAAGCACGTCTGGTCGCGGTGGCCGAGTGCGGGACACACGCGGTATTCGACGCGGTCACCGGCCCGTGCGCCACTTCCGAGACCGAGATGGCTCGCGAGCTGTGCGGTCGGCTCACCCCGGGGATGCTGGTGCTCGCCGATCGCGGCTTCTACGGATTCACGCTGTGGAGACAAGCCGCCGCCACCGGCGCCGACCTGCTGTGGCGGGTGAAAACCAATCTCCGGCCCCAGCACGTGGAAACCCTGCCCGACGGGTCGTGGCTGGCGCGGATCGTCCCCACCTCGGGGGTGAACCGCGCAAAGACCGCACCCTCGATGGTGCGGGTCATCGACTACACCCTCGACGACGGGCGCGAGCACCCCGAGCAGTATCGACTCCTTTCCACGATCCTCGACCCCGACCAGGCCGGCGCACACGATCTGGCCCTGGCCTACGCGCAGCGATGGGAGATCGAGAACACCTTCGACGAACTGAAAACACACCAGCGCGGCCCCCGCGCGGTCCTGCGCTCGAAATCACCCGAACTGGTCCAACAGGAAATCTGGGGGCATCTGTGCTGCCACTACGCGATCCGCACCCTCATGCTCGACGCAGCCACCCAGGGCGGGCACGACCCGGACCGGATATCTTTCACCGCAGCACTACGGATTACCCGTAGATCCTTGTCCCACAGCACATTTCCCCCCTCGCAACCATAAGGCTGCCGGCAGCGCGCCATCGACAAACTACTCCAACGCATCAACCCGGCACGCCGACGACGATCCAACCCGCGCGTCGTCAAACGCAAAATCCTCAAATGGGCAGCCAAACGCTCACACCACGCCCAGCACCCCCAACCAACTCACGACCCAAAGGCCACCATCCGCACCCCTTAACTGAACGGTATTGGGGCTAGATGACCGAAATCCGGCGCTAAGGCGGGTGCGGCAGTGTCGCCGCACATCTGGATTGGGCTCGGCCGCTGCTGCTGATTTTGGGATCAGCTGTGCTGCTGGGCTGTTGGCGGTTTCATGTCGGGCTGTGCGTGATGATGGCGACGTGGAGTACGGCCGTTTCGGTGTGCTGTCTCGGGTGGAGCTGGAACGGTTCTCCCATTCCGACGATGAGGACCGGTGGCTTATCGCAGCCCGGCGGCGGGACTACAACCAGCTCGGGTTCGCCGCGATTCGAGTGCGGAGAACCGGCGATGGCCCGAAGGCCCGGACGAGAAGCTGCGCCGCTACCCGCGCGGGTGACGCGCTGAGCTTGTAGATCGGGCCTGCCACAATTCCGCACGCCAGCAGCGCATGGGGGTCGGTAACGTCAGTTTCGCCATACGGGCGCCGGTCCGGCTCCATGGCCGGTGCGGCGGGAGCGGGCCAAAGCCAGCCCACCGAGGGCCGTGCCGACCAGGCCCAGCACTACGGCGAAGACGGCGCCGAGAACCCCGTTGCCGGTGCCGGGACCACCCGCGGCGTTGGCTCCATGTATTCCACCGACGATCACGCTGATCGGCCCGAGTACCAGGGCCACGATGATCCGGGCCCGCCCGGTGCCGGTGCGGCGGGAGCGGGCCAAAGCCAGCCCACCGACAATGACGCTGATCAGCCCCAGCATGGCTGCTGAGGTGGGCACGGCCCGGCCGACGCCGAGTTCGTAACCAGCGGCGACAACGGAGACGTCCGTGGTCGCCGGTGTGGCAAACAAGTCGAGGACAGACATTGCGGATCCTTTCGACCGAACGACGGATACCGGCCTACTCGTGCCTCCGTCGTTGAATGGGACGCAAACGATCGTCGCGTCTCGAGCCTCGGGCCGTCCTCCGTCAGCAAGCGGCAGCGGATACGACATTCGACGTAGACAGCTCGCACGGAACCACGCTTCTCGACGTAGGCGGCCGCGCAGCTGATGGGAGTTGTCGCCGAGCCTGGAATCCTATGATCGCTACATGCGCGATCGAGTCACGTTGTTCCGCCCGCCCGTCTGGGCGCAGGACGTTCTGGTGGCGGTCTTCATCACCGTGATGCAGGTCCAGGGCACCGTCGTCCGCAACAGTGGGCAGCCCGAAGCGGTGCTGCGCCCCCTATCCGACCTCGGGCACCTCGGCTACATCCTGTTGATCGCCAGCGGGGCGGTCGTGGTCGTGCGCCGTCTCCGGCCCGGCGCGGTGTTCGCCGTGACCGCGCTCGCCAGCGCCGTCTACTATGCCCTCGATTTCCCCGACGGACCCGGCTGGCTGGGCCTATTCGTAGCCCTCTACACCCTTACTTCCCGAGGTGACGGACGTCGCTCGCTGGTGGTGGCAGGTGTGGGGATCACCGTCCTGACTGTGGTCTGGCTGATCGCCGCCACCGACATCGAACCACCGGCCGCTATTGGCTGGGTGTTTTTCCGGATCGGTACCTCAGTCATGAGTGCCGCCCTCGGTGAGAGTGTCCGTTCGAGGAAGGTCATCGCGGCCGACGCGCTGGAGCGCGCCGAACGGGCCGAACGAACTCGTGAGGAAGAGGCCCGCGCCCGCGTCGACGAGGAACGCCTCAGAATCGCGCGCGAAGTCCACGATACCGTCGCGCACGCCATCGCCATCATCAATGTCCAATCCGGCGTCACCGCACATGTTCTCGACAAGCGACCGGAACGAGCACGCGAAACCCTGGAGGCGATCGAGCAGACCAGCTCTCGGGCACTACAGGAGATGCGAGCCATCCTCGGAGTCCTCCGCGACGACAACGACGGCCGTGTCCCGCACCCCGGGCTCGGGCAAGTAGACGAACTCACCGCCAAAGCGCGCGAGGCCGGACTCGACGTCGACCTCGAGACGACCGCACCACCTCCGCAAGTACCCAGTGCGGTCGGCAGCGCCGTGTATCGAATCCTGCAGGAATCGATCACCAATGTGATCCGCCACGTCGGACAGACCCGGGTCACGATCGCGCTGACTTACGGGGCCGACACCGTAGAAGTCCGCGTGACAGACGACGGCCGCCGAGAAGGCCCGGAAACCGTTGGGGCAGTTGACCACACAGGCGGGGACCGTGCGAACGGTGGACTCGCCGCTCCAGACGAACGTGGCCGCGGGATCATCGGGATGCGTGAGCGTTGTCAGCTCTTGGGCGGCGACCTGCACGCCGGCCCAATCCTGAACGGCGGCTTCGCGGTCATCGCTCGGCTCCCCGTGGCGCCGACCGGAACGCCGAACCTATGAACACCATGACAAGCGCATCCAACAGCGATGCTCCGATCAAGGTTCTAGTCGCCGACGACGAGCATCTGGTGCGGTCCGGCCTCCAGGTTCTGCTCGAGATCGAGGACGACATCACCGTGGTCGGGGAAGCCGCCACCGGCGCCGAAGCCGTGGAGCAAGCCCGCGCGCTGCGCCCGGATGTCGTACTCATGGACATCCGCATGCCGAAGATGGACGGCATCCAGGCCACCCGGCAGATCGCCACCACGAATGGACTTCAACAGGTTCGCATCCTCATCCTGACCACCTACGACACCGATGCCTACGTCTTCGAAGGATTGCAGGCCGGCGCCAGCGGATTCCTGCTCAAAGACGCCGGCCCGGCCGAACTCCTGCACGGTATCCGCGTGGTCGCCGCTGGCGAATCGTTGCTCGCGCCGCGCATCACACGCCGCCTCATCGCCCAGTTCACCGCACAACAAACAGCGAACAAGGCCGCCGAACACCGGCTCGCCGTTCTCACCGATCGAGAACGTGAGGTTCTGACACTGGTGGGTCAGGGCATGAGCAACGACGAGATCGGCGCCGAACTCTTCCTCAGCCCAGCCACCGCCCGCACCCACGTCAGCCACGCCATGGTGAAACTCGGTGCCCGCGACCGCGCGCAACTGGTCGTCATCGCCTACCGAACAGGACTCGTCAGCCCGTAGGCCATCATGAGGGAGCCGTGGGCGCGCGCCGAATTTCGATCCCTTCGGCCTGGTCAGCGGCGCGCGGCCGGGTCAGTGCCGGCCTGATAGCGCCGCAGTCCTTCATGGGAGACCCTCGCGTACTTCGCGAGGGTGCGCACCGGCGTGTGCCCCGACAACTCGAGCATGTGCCACAACATCCGTTTCCGCAGCGCCGCATCCGATCCCAAGATAGATCCGCACCGCATCCGCCAACCGCACACCCTGGCTGGCGTCGGCAGCATCCGCACCCGACCCATCAGGACCCCACACGCGCTATCGCACATAGTTTCCCGAGTTGCCCTCGCGTGAACGGCACATCCCGCCAGGACGACTCACAAGTTGTCGCACATTGTGAGTCACTATGTGCGGCAGCTCCGGTGGCCGCGTCGGGTGCGCCTCGGCCTTCGATCCCCGAGACCACCTCGGCGACGCGCAGTAGTTCGACGGAACCAGACGCCCGGATATCACTGCCGCCAGCGTGCGCACAGCAAATCTTCGGCCCTACTCGCTGGGCGGCAGTCCGCTTCGGCTTAGACGAATTGTCAACTGCCGTGGCCACTTTCGGTGCTTCTTCGGCGGCGGTGTCTTCGAGTCATCGTCGCCGTCGGTCGCGACGTCGTAGCGCCGGATATAGGCGCTGGAAAATGCCTGCACCGTCGCGGTGACCGGAATCGCGAGCAGCGCACCGGTCGGGCCGAGTATTGCCGCGCCGACGATCACCGCGCCGAACGCGACAGCCGGGTGCATGTCGAGGGTGGTCGCGGTGATCCTCGGTTGCAGGACATAGTTTTCGAACTGCTGATAGACGATGATGAAGCCCAGAATCCACAGCGCGCTCGCCGGACTGTGCACCAGCGCGACGAGCACCGGCAGCGCACCGGCCAGATAGGTGCCGACCGTCGGAATGAACTGCGAGACGACACCGACCCACAGCGCCAGCGCGAAAGCCGACGGCACATCAAGCACCCGCAGCGCGACGTAGTGCGCTATCGCCGAACACAGCGCGAGCAGTCCGCGCGAATAGATGTAGCCGCCGGCCTTTTCGACGGCGATATCCCAGGCGCGCAATACCGGGCGTTGCCGCCGTGGCGGCAGTAGCGAGCAGACCGCGTTGCGGAAACGCGGCCCGTCAGCCGCGAAATAGTAAGTGAACAGCAACACACCGAGGGCCTGGAAGATCGCACCGATCGCGGCGGTGCCGATGCCCCACGCGTTACCCGCCAACCCGACCAGGTAGCCATCGATCGTGGAACTCCAGTCGTTGGCGTACTTCTCGATATCGGTTCCGGAGAGATCGGTTTTGAAGGTGCGATTGATCCATTGGACGCCCTGGTCGGCGTAGTCGGGCGCATTCTTGACCAGGGTGGTGACCTGCTCGACGAGCAGTGTGCCGAGCGTCCAGACAAACGAGATGGTGACAACCGCGACCATCAGGAAGACCACCGCTGTCGCCAGTCCCCGCCGAACCCCGCGGGCGGCAAGCCAATTCACCGCGGGTTCGATGGCGAAGGCCAAGAACAGTGAGACCAAGAGCACGGTGAGCAGTCCCTGTAGTTTCTGCAGCACCCAGAAACCGCACACCAATCCCGCCACCGTCGCCGCGGCCAGCAGGAACGCGCGCAGCAACCATGGCGGTGGCCCCGATGTCATATCGGCGGTCACGACTGTCTTCGTGCCGCCCGGGGCTCGATCGGGTGGCGAGGGCTCTTCATCCGCGGGCATACTCGCAAAACTACCCAAGGCTTGTGCCCGAGTATCGGGCTAGATCGTCGACGTGTCGATGACGAACCGGTAGCGGACGTCGCTGGCGACGACTCGGTCGTAGGCGCCGTCGATCTCGTCGGCGGAGATGAGTTCGATCTCGGCGTCGATGCCGTGTTCGGCGCAGAAGTTCAACATTTCCTGGGTCTGCGCGATGCCACCGATCGTCGAACCCGACAGCGAGCGACGGTACCCGACAAGGTTGAAAGGCTTGACGCTCAACGGGTTTTCGGGAAGGCCGAGGATTACCAGGGTGCCGTCGAGGTCGAGCAGCCGCAGATAGTCGTCGATCGGCAGATCGGCCGAGACGGTGTTGATGATGAGGTCGAATCGGCTACGCAGCTCGCGGAAGGTCTGCTTGTCGCTGGTCGCGTAGTAGTGGTGGGCGCCGAAGCGCTTGCCGTCGTCCTGCTTGCTCAGCGAGTGGCTCAATACGGTGACCTCCGCGCCCATTGCCGCGGCGATCTTCACCCCGATGTGCCCGAGACCGCCCATGCCGATAATCGCGACCTGCTTACCCGGCCCCGCCTGCCAGTGCCGCAAAGGCGAGAACAGCGTGATGCCCGCGCACAACAGCGGTGCCGCCGCGTCGAGCCCGATGCCTTCGGGAATCGACAGCACGAAGTTCTCGGTCGCCACGACCTGGGTCGAGTAGCCGCCCATCGTGTGCCCGCCCGGCTGGATAGCCGGGTCGACCTGGGTGTTGTAGGTCATGGTCGCACCCGCGGTGCAGTACTGCTCCTCATCGGCGAGACATGGCCCGCAGACTCCGCACGAATCGACCATGCAGCCGACGCCGACGCGGTCTCCGACCTTGTGCCTGGTGACCGTCGAACCGACTGCGGCGACAATGCCCGCGATCTCGTGTCCGGGCACGCACGGGTATTTCGCGCCACCCCATTCGTTGCGTGCGGTGTGAATATCCGAGTGGCAGATACCGGCGTAGGCGACGTCGATCAGCACATCGCGCGGACCGAGCGCACGGCGCTCGATGGTGACCTTCTCGAAGGCGCCGTTCGGCGCGTGCATGGCGTAAGCGGCAGCGATACTCATGCTTACATGCCTACCGCCGCATACAACATTTGCCAAACGCCTCGCCCGATATCTCCCAGGGGTGCGCGACTGTCGCGACAATGGAATTCATCAGATCAGGCGGGAGACCGATGGATGACGAATGGCATCGCGCGCCCGAACCACACCGCCCAACCGGTGCCGGGCGAGTATTCGCGCTGGTTGTTGCCGCATTCCTAGCGATCGCTTGCTTCCTCGGCTATCGGGGTGAGCTACCCGGCTGGCCGAACGGCGGAGTCGAAACCACCGCGCCCGCTCTGCTGGAACCGGCGCCGCCGATCGATCAGGCGGCGGTCGCGGGCGCTGTCGAACCGGCACTGGTGAACATCAACACGACCAGTCAGCCACTCGGGGTCGGCACCGCCGGGTCCGGCATCGTGCTCACCCCGGACGGACAGGTGCTGACCAGTCATCATGTGGTGAAAGGTGCCGACTCGGTGAGCGTCACCGATATCGGCAACGGATTCGTTTACAACGCGACGGTGCTCGGCTACGACGCGAAGGCCGATATCGCGTTGCTCGAACTCGGTGGTGCGGTGGGTCTGCCGGTCGCGCGGGTCGGCAACTCGTCCGGTCTACGTATGCGCGATCAGGTCCTGGCGATCGGCAACGCGGGCGGCACCGGCGGGCACCCGACCGCGATAGTGGGCGATATCACCAATCTGAACAGCACGATCGTCGCACTCAATTCGGCCGACCTGTCCCGGAAGGCGCTCTCGGGCATGGTCGAGGTCGCCGCGGCGGTCAGCGCGGGCCAGTCCGGCGGTGCGCTCGCCGACCGCAACGGTGCCGTGGTCGGTGTCATCACGGCGGCATCGGGCGAGCACCCCAAGGATGTCGAGCAGCAGCCCAATGGCTATGCGGTGCCGATCGATACGGCGATGCGGGTGGTGGCGCAGATTCGGTCCGGCACGCCAACCGACACCGTGCACATCGGGCCGACCGCGACCCTCGGTGTGCTGGTTTCCGATGCGAAACCCAGCGGCGCTCGCATCGATGTCGCGCTCTACGGCATGCCCGCGTATGCCGCCGGGCTCACCGGTGGTGAGGTGATCACCTCACTGGACGGACGTGCCATCGCCACTGCGACGGCGTTGCGCGCCGCGATCAATGTGCACAAACCCGACGACACGATTCAGCTCGGCGTCACCGGCGCGGGCGGCGTCGAGCGAACCGTTGCCGTGGTCCTTGTGCTGGGAACGCCCAACTAGACCCCCAACTAGACCCCTCAACTAGACGAGGCCGGTCAGAGCAGCGACAGCCAGTAGTCCTGGAAGCGCAGGAACACCAGCAGCAGCACCACCGCGTAGCACAGCGCCACAAACGTCCAGCGCCATTCGGCGAGCACCCCGAGCGGCCCCCGTGAGCGGCCCCAGAGCTGCTCGGTGACCACCGCGAGCAGCGGGGTGATGATCGCCCACACCACGATGCAGTATGGGCACAGCGCGTTGATCCGGTACAGGCTCTGGAAGATCAGCCAGCTGATGAAGACGACGCCGAGTACGGTGCCCAGCCACAGCCCGCCCCAGATCCAGCGCGGGAACCGCACCCCGGCGACCGAGAGGACGCCGAGGGTCACGACCACCGAAAACCCGGCAATGCCGATGATCGGGTTGGGGAATCCGAACACCGCGGCCTGATCGGTCGCCATCACCGACCCACATGACAGGACCGGGTTGATGCTGCATGAGGGCTTATAACCGGGATCGGTGAACAGCTTGAAGCGCTCGATGGTCAGCGTTACCGAGGCGAGCCAACCGGCGAGCCCGCTGATCAGTAGCACCCACGCCGACCGCCCCGTTACCGCGTCCTTCACTGACCCGCTGCGGCCGCGATCGCGGGTGCGATTCCGCCCGGCGCGAAGATCTCCCGGCTGGATTCGATCTGCTTGCCGTTGACGAAGATCGATGGGGTGGACTTGATCCCGCTACCCATCACATCCTTGGTCTTGTCCTGGACGTACTTGTCGTATTTGCGATCGGTAATGCACTGGGCGACAGCAGGATCGGTGTAGCCCGCGTCCTTCGCGATCTGGATCAGCGTGTCATCGGGCACGCCGTTGCCGCCTTCGGCCGGCTGCTGGGCGTACATCGCGGACAGCCACGCCTGGAACTTCGATGGGTCCGATTCGGCGACGCAGTACGCCGCGTTCGCCGCGCGCGAGGAGTACTGAGTGGTGGACATTTGGTCCAGGAACGCGATGATGTTGTATTCGACCGCGGTGCTGCCGTTGGCGACCGCATCCTCCAACACCTGGGAGTTGGCGGCTTCGAAGCCCTTGCACGCCGGGCACTGCAGGTCGGCGACCACTCGGACGGTGACCTTGGCATCGGGCTTACCGATACGGATCGCGCCGTTATCGGTAATGGCGGCCTGGACCCCACTGGGATTCTGGCCCGCGCTCGAAATGGCCGGGGCGGCGCTGCCGGAGCTGTCGTTCTTGCCGTTGTTCCGCACCGCGAGACCGATGCCGATGGCTGCGACGAGCCCGATCAGCACGACAGCAACGCCCACCTGAATGAGGATCTTGCGGTTGCGGTCCGCCCGCTCCGCCGCCGCAAGCGGATTCTGCTTGCCACCCGGTTTGTTGCTCACCGTGCGTCACCACGCCTTTCGCTAGCCTGCCGGTTTCCTGCCGCCACGATGGTAGATCCGGAACTCACCCCGGAGTGGACGGGCACGGCCACATCATCCTGGGTGAACCTGAGAGATTCCGAAATTTCGGGCGGTGACCCGTGTGCTCATGCCTCGATCAGGCGGCGTTTCTGCTCCTCGATATCGAATTCGGCCGGTGGCCAGTCGAGTTTCTGCCTTTCGAGGGCGTCGATCAGCAGTTCGGTGACCGAGAGGCGGGAGAACCATTTGCGGTCGGCGGGGATCACATGCCATGGGGCGATTTCGGTCGAGGTGCGGTCGAGCATCACCTGGTATGCCTCTTGATAGGCGGGCCAGTAGTCGCGCTCATCGATATCGGCCGGATTGAACTTCCAGTACTTGTCGGGGCGATCGAGGCGTTCCATCAGCCGATTCTTCTGTTCGTCGAGCGAGACGAACATGGCCACCTTGACCAGCGTGGTGCCCTGCTCGACCAATTCCCGCTCGAAGGCGTTGATCTCGTCGTAGCGCGGTTCCCAGACCTCCGGCGGCACCAGGTTGTGCACCCGCACCACCAGCACGTCCTCGTAATGTGAGCGGTCGAACACGCCGATTTGCCCGGCTCTCGGCAGTGCCTTGCGGATACGCCACAGGTAGTGGTGCTGCTGCTCCTCTTCGGTCGGCACCCCGAACGAGGCGTGATCCACGCCCTGCGGGTCCACCGATCCGATGACGTGCCGGACGATGCCGCCCTTGCCCGCGGTGTCCATCCCCTGCAGGACGAGCAGCACATTGCGCGAATCACCGGTTCGCCCGTTGGCGAAGAGCTTCTCCTGCAGACCCGACAGCACCGTGGCTCGCTCGGCCAGCAACTGCTGGCCTTTCTGTTTGTCGCCATCGAATCCGGGCGTGCCGGAGGTGTCCAGATCGGCGATCCGCAGCCCGTCGGCCCGCAGGGCGTCGGTGGGTCGAAGAGACCAGTGCTTCACCATCTACCACAACTACCACGCGCGCGGTCGGGGTGGCCGCACACGGTGGTTCGCTCAGCGGATCTGGGCCAGGCGCTGTATTTGGCCGGCGAACTCCTCGTCGGATACGGGGGTGAGCACCAGATCGTCGGACGAGGTGAGCAGGTAGCGGCCATCGCCGGTGAAATCGAGCCAACTGCGATGCCGGGTCGGCGGGGACATCGGATGATCGGGCTCCACGGTCACGGTGATGAATCCGCGACCGTCGACCGGTTTTCGCAACGTCCGGCGCAAACGTGCGGCCGAGCGTTCACCATTGGCGACGAACGGCTCGGCGCGGTCGGAATTCAATACCGCGTCCTGCGGTTCGCGCATCGAGCTGAGCCTGCCCGCCCGTGCCGGGCCGATGATCTGGACCAGACGCCCACCGACGGTGCGGGCGTGGCACATCTGCACGGTCACCTTGTCTGGTGCGGCCACCAAAATGCCCGCGTGATTGTGCACGACCGCGGCGAAGGCGAGGATCCGAGCGCTGTCGGGCGTGCTGCTGCTGCTGCGTCCGTGCGCGGTGCGTTCACCGGAGATCGTGATGGTGGTCGCATCGGTGCGTGCGCACAGCATGAGCGCGGCGGACAGGTCGGGGTCGGCCTGGCGGGCGAACCGCTGTGGCAATCGCAGTGCGGCGTATTCGGTTTCGGTGCGCACGGTGCCCGCGGGCATCATATTGACCGGGTAGGGTCGGCGGTCCAGGCTCGTTTCGTTTTCCCAGACATGCGTGAATTCGTCCGGTGTGAGAATCCATTTCACCGTGCGCGGCCCCCGCCGGCGGAGGTGGGCCGGGCCGGTGGTCGGCCGTCGGTGGGGCCCTCCGATGGGGGAGTGAACCGGGGAACACGGTCGCCGGATGCGGGCATTGTCGGGGTGTAGACGTAGGTCATCGTGTCTTGGACGTCAGCTTGGATAGCGGCCGCGGTGATCTCGTATGCCATCCGCCGCGCGCCGCCGTGTACGGCCTCCGCGGCGGGGTCCTCCATCGGGTGATACTCCTGAGGCGGCGGGATTGCGGCCCGAATCGACTGCGCGGCCTCACAATTCATCTCCATCAGATGTTGCACGGTGCGGCACACGTCGGAAGTGTCGATGCCCGCGCGGGCGAAGGCGCGCGTAGCTTGTAGTGCGGCATCGGCGGATCGGCCGGACCAGCGCGCGAATTCGCGGTTGGCGCAGTCGGAGAAGGCTTGGAATGCGGTACCGATCGCGGTGGCGTTCGACTCCCACGCGGCGGCAACCTCCCCGAGCGCGGCGGGGTCGATGGCCTCGTGCACCAGATCCCAGAGCTCCCGGTGAGTATAGGCGCCGAATCGCTCGGGTTCTGGTGCGTACGCGGGATCTGTTCCGCTGCTGGCATATCCGGCGCCGCCGGTGAGCAGCTGCTGGCGGGCGCGGATATCATCGGCCGCCGCTCTGGTGTCCCGGGAGGTGCTCACTGCGGCTCCAGATACTGGGTGATGAGCGCGAGCGCGGCCTTGTTCGCGGCGTCGGCATCCTCGAACTTCTTGCCCGCGGCCAAGTACGCGGCCTTGTAGAGCAGTGCGGTCTCCTGGAAAGCGGTCACGGTGTCGAGGTATCGGCTGCCCTTGTCGCGAAATCCTTGGGTAAGGTCATGTCCGGTAGGGAGATCCGGAAATCCGGTGACGCTGGTCACGAGATGTCCGGTGGCCATTGCCTTTTGCAAATCCTCGACGAGCTTGTCGCATGCGGCGGCAAGGTTTTGGGCGACGTCCTCGGCCAATTCGAATTGTTTATCGCCCGTGCCGGTGGCGGCCGCGTACAGCTGCCTTGCCATGTGCTGCCCAGTATCCGGTACCGCCATCTGGGTTACCCCCCTGCTGTTCGGCCCACTCCCCACCGCACCACCTACAGTTCGTCACTCTACCGGTCGGTAAGGGACGACGTGCCCCCCTGCGCGGATCGGACACCTATCCGGTTGACGCCCTGGGTGGCCGTTCACGCGCGAGCGGAAAAACTTCGGCGCCGGATGAACCCGACCGAGCGGGAACAGATTCCTGATCGCCATTCTGGCGGCGGATCGCGCCGAATCGACCCGTGCGTCGATTCGGCCTCGGTGTCAAGGGGTTTCGTGGTGGCGCCGTCGAAATACCGCAGCTCGGCTCACGCCGGGCGGGCGGCGCTGACGTACTGCAACAACCGATGCACCTGCTGGTCGATGTCGACCAATCCGTGCTCGGCGAACAGTTTCGGGAAGATGTCATTGTCGAAGACGCGCAGTCCGCTCCAGCCACCGACGATCCGGCTGGCGTGACCGATCGCATTGTCGGCGCGGTGGCTGGTGGTGATCGCGATGCGGCCTCCCGGGGCGAGGACGCGGATCATTTCGCGGGTGGCTGCGATGGGATCGGGGATGAGGTAGAGGGCGCCGAAGCAGCAGACCGCGTCGAAGCTGCCGTCGGCGAAGGGCAGCTTGCGCGCGTCGCCACGTACATAGCCGACGCGCGGACCGGCGTTGTCGGCGACGGCGCGAGCGAGCATGGGCTCGGAATAGTCGAGGCCGATCGCGTAGCCGTCATCGGAGAGTGCGTTGCTCAGATACTTGGTGAAATTGCCCGGGCCGCAGGCGATATCGAGCACCTTCTTGGCGCCGTCGAGATGCAGTGTGGTGACCGCGTCGCGTCGGTCGGTGGCCGTGGTCCGGCCGCTGGCGAGATAGAAAAGGGCCGGTCGCCAGGCATGCTCGTAGACCGCCGCCAGTGCTGGGGCGTTCATGGTGAGTCGGGCGAGGTTCACGGGATCATCCTGTGGCGGTCGGAGTCGGGGTGCCGCAGCATCATTCAGGTTCGGTCGACCTCGATGGTCATGCCTGCCGCGCGCAGCCGATCGGTGAGAGCGTCGCCCATTGCCGAGGCCGGAGTGAGGATGCCCGCCAGTTCCGGCTGCTTGTCGCCGTCGAAGGCCAGGCACAACCCGCTCTCACCGAGCAGCACCGCCGTCGCCTGATAGCCGGGATCGCCGGTGCCCGCGAAGGTTGCGACATATTTCGCGCCCGAGGTGGTCCTTGTGAACGTCTTCATCGTGAACCATCCACTGGCACGGGTCTTTTCGCTCGGTCCGGTGCCCGGCTTCGGCAGCACCCGGTCCAGCAGCCTGCGCCCGGCCGATACCCGTGACAACACCGCGCCCGCGGTCAGCGTCGCGACGATTCCGCCCGCTATACCCGCCGCGATGAGCGGAGCCGCCGGTGAAGTGCCCGCGCTCATTACCTCGCGGTAGCGGAAGTTCTTGCCGTATACCCAGTCGAGCAGGCCGTTGGTGCGGCGCACGATCTTGGTGTTGTGCGCGGCCATCATGAAGGTGGCCACCCAGCCGTCCAGGCTCGAGTCGATACTGCCGGCCCGCTGCAACGCCTGATCGGACTGCCAGCCCACATCCGGGTCCATCGACTTGTCCGGGCTCAGCGAATACGGGTGCGCCAGCACCGCACCTTTGGACGAGTCCTTGGCGATCGCCTCCATCATGGCCCGGCCGGAGTCGATGGTGCCGCCGCTCGCGCCGCCCTTGAGCCAGGCAACCAGCGTGGTCTGTTCCAGCTCGCCGGTGTTGTCCGCGGCCGAGCGCTTGTAGAGCTGGTACACGCTCAGATCCGACGGAATCGAGTCGTAGCCACAGGAATTCACGATCTTCGCGCCGGTGCTCGTGGCCTCGTCATGAAACCGGTCTATCGCGTCACGGATGAACAGCGGCTCACCGGCGAGGTCGGCGTAATGGGTGCCAGCCTTCGCGCAGGCGGCCACCAGCGGCATGCCGTAGCGCAGATAAGGCCCGACGGTGGTGACCACGACCGTGGTACGCGCGGCCAGTGCGTCGAGCGCGGCCTGATCGGTCGAATCGGCCACCACCAGTTCCCAATTCGCGGCGGCCGGGCCCAATTCGGTGCGCACGATTGTCAATTTGTCCAGCGAACGCCCGGCCAGCGCGATTCGCGCCGACTCCGGTGCCGCGCCCGCCAGATACTGCGCGGTGAGCTTGCCGACGAAACCTGTCGCCCCGAACAGGATGAGATCGAATTCTCGCTTGTTTGCCATTTCTACCTGCTCTCGATGAATGCTGTGTCAGGCCGTGCGGCCAGGATCATGTGGTCGACCGGGCCATGCCTTGTCTCGCGCGGGCTGCTTGGCCCGCGCCCTCGGCTTTGTCGCCGTCAAGGGCGGACGCTGCGCCAACCAGTCGTGATGGGCCCGGCCCAATTCGGCGACCGGGGGTTCGTCATAAAGCCATTCGCGTGAAATGCGATGCCAATTCGCGGTGCATTCGAGCTGCCCGAGCATACCGAAGGTGAGAAAGTCGGCTCGTCGTGAGAACAGATGCTCCGGCGGCAGATTCTGCTGTTTCATACCGGCGAACTCGCTCGCGCGAGGATCCACGGCGAGTAGGAACGCGCCGCTGGCCAATTCCGGGGTGATAGTGAGTTCCTCGTCGACCAGACACCATTCCGATGCGGCGAGCACGTACTCCAGGCATTCCTCGGCGCCGATCTCCTCGGGCGAATCGATCACACCGTGCTCGATCATCAACTGCCGCAGGTCTTCCGCGCGATCCTCGGCCGCCGCCCGCAGACAGACCGTTTCGAACCGCACATGCTCGGGATCCATCCGGTTGAACAGCCCGAAGTCCAGAAAACTGACGCGGCCGTCGGTGGCGAGCAGCACGTTGCCGGGATGCGGGTCGCCGCAGAACTCGTTGAAGGTGAACAGCGAACCCACATAGAACCGGTAAATGATCTCGCCGATCCGATTGCGCTCGGCGTCCGGCAACCGCCTGATCTCCTCGAACCCTCGGCCTTCGACGTACTCGGTGACCAGCACCCGCGTGGTGCTCAGTTCGAGTATCGAGCGCGGCACCAGGATGAACGGGTGCCCGGCGTAGAGTTCGGCGATCTGCAGCTGGGTATTGGCCTCGGCCTGGTAGTCCAGCTCGCCTTCCATATTCAGGCGCAGTTCGTCGAGGACGGTCGGGGTCACCCACGGCATCGCCGACTGCAGCACGCGCCGGAACATGGCCAGGTTCTTCAGATCCGCGCGAACCGCCGCCTCGATACCGGGATACTGCACCTTCACCGCGACCTGACGACCGTCGTGCAGCCTGCCGCGATAAACCTGCCCGATGGAGGCCGCCGCGATCGGCGCCGGCTCGAACTCCGCGAACACCTGTTCCAACTGTTGCCCGAAGTCTTCCTCGATCACCTGCCGCATCGACTCGAACGAGACTGTGGGGGCGGCATTGCGCAGCACGGCCAGTCGCTTCTGGAAGCGTTCGCGATGATCCTCCGGCACCAGATCCAGATCGAGAACCGACATCATCTGCCCGAGTTTCATGGCGATGCCCTTCATGGTCCCGAGGACCATGACCACCTGCTCGGTGGTGCGGATCATCGACTCTTCGGCCATCTTCGCGCGCACGGCCTCGGACCTCCCGCGCATCGACAGCCGCGTGCGCTGTGTCCGGATCATCGAGCCTGCCGCGACCGCACCCAGCTTGGTGCCACGGGCAAGCCGAGAAGTCGGCACTTGCTTGGCCATCGAGGTACCTCCATTGGTGCCGCGGTTGGAGCGACGGACGCGCGGGCGGCAGCTTTGCGTGACCACGTAGCGTCTCGCGCAGGCCATCATCGAGCGCTGTACGGGGTGGTGTCGCAACGCACTCCGGCGCACCGCTCGGGGATCAGAGTAGCCAACCCGAGGGCAAAGTCGAGTCGGCCGTCACACTTGCCCGGCCGCTGGGCCGACGACCTGCGTCGGGGCGCTTGCAACGTGCTAGCGCAGGCAGCGGGTCACGCGTCGGGGCCGGCGGCTGCGGTCGCCGTCGGCAGCACGTGCGGCTGCTCGTTGAAGATCGTCCGCGAGCCACCGGCGCGCGCCATCCCCTCGATCGCGCTCCACGTCATCATCGTGAGGTAGTCGATCACCTGTTCACGCGACATGGATTTGTTGGTGGTCCACCAGTGCGTGGCCAGCTGGATCCCGCCGACCAGAACGTAGGACCACAGCAGCGCGCCCTCGGTTTCGAGGTTGTGCTCGGTGGCGCGGTCGGTGATGACCACCGAAACCACCTCGGCGAAGAGTTTCTCGAACTCCGCGAGCGAGGACTGGTCGCCCGAACCGTTGCCCATGATGAAGCGGTAGACCTCGGGGTCCTCGTCGACGGTGCTGACGTAGGCCGACAGCGCCGAGCGCACCAGCTGGTATTCGTCGGCGTCGAGGCTGATCGCCCCATAGACCCGTGGCATCAGCGTGTTCTCGATATAGCGCTGCATGGTCGCGTGGACCAGGTCGTTCTTATCGGAGAAGTACCGGTACAGCACGGTTTTCGAGACACCGATCTCGGTCGCGATCTCGTCCATGCCCGCGCCGGCCCCGCGGTTGCGGATCGCGGCGAGAGTGCCGTCGACGAGTTCTTCGCGCCGGTCGATCTTGTGCTGTCGCCACCGGCGCTTGCGCCCGTCCGGCCGGTCGGTGCGCACCGCCGCCGGTCGCTCGGCACGCTCACCGACGTCGACAAGGTCTTCGGTGGACAGCGTGAACTCCTCGTTCGTAGGTTGCGGCCATCTTGCGCCCTGCCGGACCGCATTCACACCTCAGCCTATGTCCCAGCAACCGCCCAGATGTGCGTTTGGGCCGGGATGCGGCCGGAACCACACAGATGACCCGCCTCAGCGTGGCTGGACTCACACCTCGGCGTGCGTGGGCGAACCGGCTCCGCCGCGACGCACAGCAGAATGGAGGACATGGAGAAAGCTCCCGGCACCATCGCGGTCCTCGACTCGCGCGGCCAGCCTCCCGCCGCGGCTCCCAATACCTTCGCCGCCTTCGTGGACGAGGAGCGCAAGCGACGCGACCTGTTTCGGATGAAGGCGTTCGCCGCCGGGCTGTTGGTCTTCGCCACCGCGATCTACCTGTACTGCCGTTGGATGGAATCACGCGGCGCGGGCGGCGATTGGGTGGGCTATGTGCGCGCGGCCTCGGAGGCGGGCATGGTCGGTGCGCTGGCCGACTGGTTCGCGGTGACCGCGCTTTTCCGGCATCCGCTCGGCCTGCCGATCCCGCACACCGCGATCATCCGCAAGAAGAAGGACCAGCTCGGGGCCAGCCTCGGCGCCTTCGTCGGCTCGAATTTCCTTGCCCCCGATGTGGTTTCGGCCAAGGTTAGCTCAGCGCAGATCTCCTGGCGGATCGGGCGATGGATGGCCGACCCTGGTCATGCCGCCCGCGTGGCGCAGGAGAGTTCGACCATTCTGCGGGCCGTGGTCGGGGCGTTGCGTGACGAAGACGTCGAGCAGGTGATCGATAACACGATCGTGAAGCGGATCGCCGAACCGCTGTGGGGGCCGCCGATCGGCCGGGTGCTTGCCGAACTGCTCGCCGACAATCGTCAGCTGGCGCTGTTGGACATGCTTGCCGAGCGGGCGCACCAGTGGGCGCTCGGCAGTCAGGAAACGATCGACCGGATCGTCCTGCGTGACGCGCCGCAGTGGGCCCCGAAATTCGTCAACGTGCTGCTGTCGGAACGGATCTATCGGGAACTGGTCGAGTTCACCTGGAAGGTCCGTTCGAACCCCGAGCACGAGGTACGGCTGGCGGCGAATCGTTTCCTCGAGGAATTCGCCGATGATCTGCAGCATGACGACGCCATGATCAAGAAGGCCGAGCGGATCAAGACGCAGGTCATGGGGCGCGAGGAAATCACCGGTATGGCCGCGGCGACCTGGCGCGCGGCCAAGCGGCTGATTCTGGAATCGGCCGACGATCCGAGCAGCACGCTGCGCAGGAAGGTGGCCGAGAACGTCCAGCAGTTGGGGGAGCGGCTGCGTGACGATGAGGAAATACGGGCGAATGTAGACGGCTGGATCGATCGCGGCGCACGCTATCTGGTGGAGAACTATGCCGGGGAGATCACCACGCTCGTCACCGATACGGTTGCCAGGTGGGATGCCGAGGAAGCCAGCAAGAAGATCGAATTGCAGGTCGGGCGTGATCTGCAGTTCATCCGAATCAATGGAACCGTCGTCGGATCGCTTGCTGGACTGGTTATCTACACGATTTCGCAATTCATGTTCGGCAGCTGAAACAGCACACGCCGAACGTCTGCGACAGGGTGCTAACAATGCGCTTGCAATAGTTAGCACCCTGTCCTAGACTTCAACCGTACAACCGCCAGAAGGTGAGTGATGGCAGACCAGTCCGAGGTTTCGGCCGAGTACACCGACAATTCGTCCGAGCAATCGGCCGGCGTCGGAGAAAGAGCGGCCCGCGTCGTAACCGCGGCGCACGACATCGGAGGTTTCATCAGGGCGCAGCGGGAGGCCGCGCAGGTTTCGCTGCGTCAACTCGCCACCCTGGCGGGGGTGAGCAATCCGTATCTCAGTCAGATCGAGCGAGGATTGCGCAACCCATCCGCCGAAGTACTCGCGCAGATTGCCAAGGCACTGCGGGTGTCCTCGGAGGTGTTGTACGTCCGGGCCGGCTTTCTCGAGCAGCGGCCGCACAGTCCGGTCCGGGATGCCCTGCTCGCCGATACTTCGGTCTCCGAACGGCAGAAGCAAGTGCTGCTGGACATCTATGAATCGTTTCGCCGGGAAAACGGGGGGGACGAGCCAGGGGGGGATCAATGGGACAGCGATGTTCCGAGCGTGATAACCGAAACTCCGCCACGCCAGGAGGACGAACCATGACCGAGAAGAACTCCACCAAACCACTGTTCGCCACCGTCGGTGCCGGTGATGCCGTCTACGCCGCCGTCGTCGACGCCGTCACCCAGGTGCGCGAACGCGCCGCCACCGCCGATGTGTCCGGCCGCGTCGAAGAGACACGCGAGCGCTTCGCCAACGTGCCCGCCGACGTCCAGGCCCAGTTCGAATCGCTGCGCGAGCGGCTGTCCGGACTGCCGTCCGAGCTTCCGGAGGACCTCGCCGAGCTGCGCGAGAAGTTCACCCCCGAAGAACTGCGCATCCTCGCCGAGAAGTACTACCACCAGGTCGTCGACCTGTACTCGGACCTTGTCGTGCGTGGCGAGGAGACCGTTGAGCGGCTGCGCGCCAACCACCTGGTCGATGACCAGCTCGAGCGCGTCGAGTCCATCTATAAGGACGCGACCACTCGTGCGGAGGATGTACTCGGCCGCGTCAACGACCTCATCGGCCGTCCGGCCAAGGTCGAGGAAGCTGCCGAAGCCGAATCCGAATCCGAATCCGAAGCCGAAGCCGAAGCCGAAGCCAAGGCCGAGCCGGTCGTCGACGCCGAGGTGCTGACGGTGACCACCGAGACCGAACCTGTCGCGGCGAGGAAGGCCCCGGCCAAGAAGGCGCCCGCCAGGGCTCCGGCCAAGAAGGCCGCTCCGAAGAAGATGTAATCGCTTTATCGAACCACCCCTGGCCCCGCACACCACTGGTGTGCGGGGCCATTGCTTCTAATATGGGTGGGGTGGATATTGCGCACGGTTTGACCGGCATGATCTTGCTCGTACTGCGGCTGGTGGCACTCGGTGCGACGATCTTCGCGCTGATACACGCCATCCGTCAGCGTCCCGACGCCTTCACGGCTGTGGACAAGCTGACCAAGCCGATCTGGATCGCGATTCTGGTCGGGGCGTTGTTGTTCCTGCTGCTGTCGCTGGAAGTCACGAGCCTGCTTGCGCTCGTCGCGATCATCGCGACCGGCATCTATCTGGCCGACGTGCGCCCGAAGGTGGACGAGATTCAGCGCGGTCCGCGCTGGTAGAGCGGAATTCGGTCGAACATTCTCAGTGTCGGCAGTAGCTGGCAGCGCGAATCGGGGTTGCTGTATCTAGCAGTAACGCAAAGTGGTGTCCGATGCGTGCAATGTTGCCGTCCGCGCCGGCGGGCTTCCAACTACGAGCGGTTCAACGAAGATCTGGCCGACGTCCTGGAAGCGGTGCACCCGCCGACCGAGCACTCCATGCCGACCGGTCAATTGAAGACGACAGTGCGGCGACCGTGGACAACCACGCGGCCCTCCAGATGCCAGCGCAGACCGCGGGCCAGCACGACGCGTTCGATATCGCGGCCCTGACGCACCATGTCGCGCACCTCGTCGGCGTGATCGATGCGGATCACGTCCTGCTCGATGATCGGACCGGCATCCAGTTCCGCGGTCACATAATGACAGGTCGCGCCGATCAGCTTGACGCCGCGAGCGAACGCTTGGTGATACGGGCGGGCACCGACGAACGAGGGCAGGAAGCTGTGGTGAATATTGATCGCCCGCCCGGACCAGTGCTCGGTCAGCTGCGGCGGCAGCACCTGCATGAATCGGGCCAGGACCACCGCGTGCGGATCATGCGCATCGACCAGGGCCCTGACCTCGTCGAATGCCGGGCCGCGCTCAGCCGGGTCCTTCGGAAAACGCACATAGTGGAACTTCACGCCGTGCGCCTCAGTCATCCCGGCCAGATCGGGATGATTACCGATCACCGCCTCGATAGTCGCCGGCAACTCGCCGCTCGCGGCCCGGCCGAGCAGATCGTGCAGGCAGTGCCCGTCCTTGCTGACCAGCAGGACCGCGCGGCGCCGTTCCCCCGAATCCAGCAACTGCCACTCGGTCTCCGGCCCCAGCTCGGCCGCTACCCCGGCGAATCGCTCACGCAGCTCCGTCAACCCGAACGGCACCGTCGACGACTTGATCGCCTGGCGGGTGAAAAACCAGCCACTGTCGACATCCGAGTGGTAACCGGCCTCCACGATCGATCCGCCGAACTCGGCGATGAACGAGGTGATCCGGGCAATGATGCCCGGTCGGTCCGGGCAGCCGAGGCTGAGGACGAAGCGGCGGTCGTCCAGGGCGGATAGCGCGGAACTCATCGCTACATACTCCCAGGTGGGCAGTGGGGGGTGAACATGGCCACCTTTGTGGAGGGGATGTCTGAGTGTTTGTTGCTATGTGCGGTTGTTTGTGGTCGATTGATCGTTGTAAAACGGTTCAGCGTAATGGAATTCGCCGATTATCGGAGATTCGTATGCGGTAAGGGGTCGTACCTGGAAATGGGTGGCCCATGTTGGTTCGTCGGGAACTACGCCCAGGCGGGCGGCGGGGACGAAACCGAATTGGGGGTAGAAGTCGAGGCTGCCCAGTACGCCGACTAATGGCTCGTCCAGTGCGTCGGCGGCGCCTAGGGCGGCGTGCATGAGCGCCGAGCCGACGCCGTTGCCCTGGTGATTCGTGGTGACGCCGATGGGCCCGAGCGCGAGGACCGGGAAGGGGCCTACTCCGGCTCGGGTCAGGCACAGGTGGCCGATGACGAGGTCGTATTCGATGGCGACGAGTGAAAGCGTCGGGATCCAGCCCGAATCACTGCGCAGGCGAGCGACCAGATCGACCTCGGGCGGGTCGGCGTTGTCGACCTCGAGGTCGACAGTGCTGGCGTCGCCGTTCGCGTATTGCGGTCCGAACGCGCTGCGATGTACCGCCGCGATGGCAGCGGCGTCGTCGGCGCGTTCCCGACGGATCAGCACGGCGTTATCTCCTCCTGAGCGAGTAGGGCCATCCGTACCCGCTGTTCCGTCGGTACGGGCCAGCCCGCGCTACCCGTAGTCCACCGGCAGTATCGAGTGTGCGGGATGTGCCGGAGGCGCGCAATGGAATTCGCCCTCGGTATGCGAGACTCTGATCCCATGGCTGATTCCGCGCCGCTGAACCGGTCCGAAGTGGCCGCCATGATCGACCACACCCTGCTCGCCCCCGAAGCGACGCCCGCCGATGTCGAGGCTTTGGTGGCGGAGGCTCGGGACCTCGGGGTGTATGCGATCTGTGTGTCGCCGTCGATGCTGCCGGTGCGGGCGCCGGGGGTGGTGGTCGCGACGGTCGCCGGATTCCCTTCGGGCAAACACCATTCGCTGGTGAAGGGCGCCGAGGCACGCCTTGCCGTCGACCAGGGCGCGGCCGAGGTGGACATGGTCATCGACGTGGGCGCGGCCAAAGCGGGCGAATTCACTGCGGTGCTGGCCGATATCGTGACGGTTCGTGAGTCGGTGGGTGATCGTGCGCTGCTCAAGGTGATCATCGAATCCGCGGCGCTGCCGGACACCGCGATCGTTGAGGTCTGCCGGATCGCCGAACAGGCGGGCGCCGATTTTGTGAAGACCTCCACCGGATTCCATCCAGCGGGCGGTGCCAGCGTGCATGCTGTCGAGCTGATGGCCGAGACCGTCGGAGGGCGCCTCGGCGTCAAGGCCAGCGGCGGCATTCGAACCGCGCAGGCCGCGGCCGAACTGATCGCCGCCGGTGCGACCCGCCTCGGTCTGTCCAAATCCCGTGTGGTGTTGGATGGTTTCGCGCGCTGAGGTTGTCTCAGCACATGACGTCGGAGTTGCTGCCGGTCGCGGCGGCGAGTTCGGTGCCTCCGCCCGCGAGTTTCACCTCGATGCCATTGTCGGTCACCTTGATATCGGTGGCCTTCAGCCCGAGCGGATAGCTCTGCAGGCTCTGGCTGAAGACATCGACGATGCTCTGCACCAGATCGGTCGGCAGTCCGATGCCGAGCAGGTGAGCCGAAGCCGTCTCGACATGCACCACACCATTGGTCACCTGCGGGTGCACCTGCAACTGTGCGAGGCCGCCGAGCACATCGAGGGTCAGCATGCCGCTGGATGCCGAGGACTTCACGCCGGTCACCATTCCGGCGAGGGTCTCCTTGATGCCGTCATTGCTCCAGGTGACATCGGCCGATGAACTGCCAATGGTGCCGCCGCTCTTGCCGTTGTCCTTGACCTCTACATCATTCAAGCGGGCATGCACCACCATGCCGACGGCCGGACCGAACTTGGTGTCGTCGCTGTCGACGGTGACTTCGGAAATCTTGCCGTCGAACCAGGTGATCAGCATCGGCTTCCAGCCGAAGCCGACATCGATCTTCGAGCCCATGTCCTTCTCGAATTGCGTACTGATGCAACGTGAAACGGTATGCCTGGCATACGCCTCGCCGCCGACTACGACCCCGACCAGCAGGGTCGCGACCACGACGAGGGCGATCACCAGGGTGCGTCGGCTGATCGTCTTGGTGGAGGGAGGCTTAACGCTCATGTCGCCGATTCTCCATGACGTTTCTGTGTCCGGTATGTGGGCGCGGTGAGGGCTTCGATTGTGACATATGACACAAGATTCGAGCGTAGCCTGGTCGTCATGGCTGGCGAAGCGGCGGGCCGCGCGTTCGAATCTTTGGAACACCGATGGCGTGTGCTGCGAAGATTGGCCGGTCGCCATGCCGGTTTCTTCACCATCGGGCAGGTTACGCGCACCGGTTGTGAGGTGCGGGTTCGGGCCGGTCTCGCGGACGGATCGGTGACCCGAGCCGGGGTCGGGCTGCTGCGGCTGGGCGAATGGGTCGAGGGGCCGCTCGACGAATACGCCATGTGGGCAGCGTGGTTTGACGGCGCCGTAGCGGTTTCACATCAGAGCGCGGCGGAACTGCACGGGCTGGGGCGGCTGGGCCCGAGGTTCCTGCACCTGTCGGTCGGCGCGGGACGACCGCCGGTGACACCGCGGTTGGTGGTGTTGCGGCGCAGGCTGGCCGGTACTGACGTGGAATCGGCCGGTTCGTTCCTGGTAACGACGCCGGTTCGGACTGTGCTGGATCTGGCGGAGGCCGATATCGGGCAGTCGGCGCTCGACGAAGTGGTCGGTGACGCGGTCGCTATCCACCGCTGTGCGATCGAGGGGATCCGTTCGGCCAGTGGATATTTGCCGCCGCACGCGGCAGCGAGGATAGACCGGGCGTTGGCGGGCGTGTGAATCACCGGCAGCGCGGTCAGTTCGGCGCCACCGCCGACCATGGCACCGAAAGTACGCAATCGCGCATCCGACGACGGTAGGGGCGCACCGGAAAACCGTTCCGCCGCAACGACTCCGATGCGGCACGCCAACGTATCCTCGGCCCGAACGGCGCCAGCGGCGCGGCGTGCGCCCAGGCCCGGTCGGCGGCGGTGAGCAGCGTGTGGATCGGTTCGCCCGGAATGTTGCGGTGTATCAACACCTTCGGGAGTCGCTCGGCGATATCGGAGGGGCGATCGACGGTGAACGGGTCCCACGCCACCGTGAGCGACAGCGGGCCGGAACGATCCAGCAGTACCCAGGCGCAGCGGCGGCCCAACTCGTCACAGGTGCCGTCGACGAGCAGCCCGCCCGGTGCGATACCGGTCAGAATGGTCGACCATGCCCCGGGCACCGCCGATTCCGGATACTGCCGGAGCACATTGAACGCGCGCACCAAAGTCGGTCGCAGCCCGGCCAATTCGAATCCGCCACGGGCGAAGGTCACGCCGTCGCGACCGGGCGCCACCCGCTGTGGATCGATCTCGAGACCGACGACGCGCACATCCGGGCGGACGGTACGCAGGCGCGTCGCCAACTCCAGCGTCGTCCATGGACTCGCTCCGTAGCCGAGGTCGACGACAAGTGGATCGGCGGCGGCCCGCAGTCGCGTACTGACCAGGTCGTCGTGCATCAGCCACCGATCGCTGCGCCGCAACCGGTTGACGCCGGTGGTGCCACGGGTGATGGTGCCGACCGGTTTGCTCAGTGGGTCGGGTTTTGCTCTTCCAGCCACCGCACGGTCTCTTCGGCTTCGGCACGGAACAGGTCGACCAGATTCACCAGCATCAGCTGCTCCAGTCGCGGACCCACCATCGGAATGAACACCTTCGCCTCGGAGGAGAACCGCATGGTGGCGCCGGTGTCGGTCGGGAACAGTCGAACGGTGCCGCCGAGACTGCCAGGGCCTGCGGGAATGGATGCCGAGTATTTGCCGATGACCTCGTCCTCGTTGAACAGGCCGTAGCTCTCCTTGCGGGTGATCACCATGTCCTTGCGCATCACGGCCTGCGCGATCTCCGGCAGCATCTCCCTCGGCAGAATGTGATGCATCACGAGTTCGATCCCGGAGTCGCTCACCTCATGGCTGATGACCTCGTTGTCGGAGTACTTCCGCATCTCCGTGACCCGTGCCTCCCAATAGTCGCGGTTCGACAGTGCCGCATACAGCTCTTTGGTGTTGTGCAACGGGTAGCGGGCTGAGTAGTCCAGTCGACGAGCCATGGGCGATCACGTTACCGGGACCGATCGTCGCGTCATCGTTCGGCGGTAAATGTGGGCAGCCACCACAGGCCGTGGCCGATCAGACCCGGACCTAGCCCAGTCCGCACCGGTGGCGGGGCGGTGCCCAATCGCGGGCGCTCCCGAGCACTGGCGGTACCGCATCCAGGGCCGTCGCTCGCGCCGGGGCGCCCGGTCAGTGCGATCCGAGCCAGGTGTTGCTGAACTCCTCCTCGGAGGCGAGCAGGTTGGTGAGGTGTTCGGCGATCGCGGTTTCGATCTTGCCGCCGAACAGCGGGATCTTCACCTCGATGCTGCCGGTGACGGTGGCGACCGAACCGGAACCGTCATCGGCGAGGGTGATGGTGCCACGGACCTCGGCAGGCGCCCCCTCGACGCGGGCCTCGAAGGTCGCGAAGTCGCCGGTCCAGTTCTCGACGCGCGGGATGATCAGGTCGCCGGGGCGCACCGCGGTGATCGCGGCGGGCAGCAGCTCAGCGGCGATAGCCTGCACCAGCTCGACTCGGACTTGGTCACCGTTGACAGCGACCAGGTCGAGCCGAGCGTTCGGTCCACCCACCTCGGCGATGCGGTCCTTCCAATACTGCTCGTCTGCGATCGCCGCGCGCACAGCAACGGCCGGAAATGTGTAGCGGGCCGTGTACGCCAGGGGTGTAGCCATGATCGGACACGCTACCGTCTGGCTGTGCGAACTTCACGGGTGGTCTCGACCGATCAGCTGCGCGACCTGCTGACCGACACCGGTGCGCTGCTGCGCGAATCGGTGCGATTGGCGGACCTCACTACGCTGCGGGTCGGCGGCCCGGCCACGGTCGCCGAATGCGCGAGCACCGAGTCGCTGGTGGCGACCGTGCGCGCGCTCGACGCCGCCGATATCCCGGTATTGCTGCTAGCGGGTGGTTCCAATTTGCTGATCGCCGACGACGGCTTCGACGGAGTTGTGGTCCGCGTGCTTACCGGCGGCGTCGAGATCGGCGCGGATGGCGTGATAGCCGAGGCAGGCGCGGACTGGGACTTCGTGGTGGCCGCGACGGTCGCCGCCGGTTTGGGCGGTCTGGAGTGCCTGTCCGGAATCCCGGGGTCGGCCGGCGCGACACCCGTGCAGAACGTCGGCGCCTATGGCGTGGAGGTGGCGAACCTGCTGCGCCGGGTGCGGCTGCTCGACCGGGCGAGCGGCGAGATCCGCTGGGCCGAACCCGGCGAACTCGGTTTCGGATATCGCACCAGCGTGCTCAAGCACCGCGATGACGCGGTGGTGCTCGCCGTCGACTACGCGCTCGACCCAACAGGATCGAGCGCGCCACTTCGCTACGGCGAACTCGCCCGCGCGCTCGACGCGACCGACGGTACGTCCCGGCCCGCGGATCAGGTCAGAGCCGCGGTGCTGCGGTTGCGGTCAGGCAAGGGCATGGTGCTCGATGCCGCCGACCACGACACCTGGAGTGCGGGCTCGTTCTTCACCAATCCGGTAGTACCCGAGGCCCGCGTCGCGCAGGTGCGGGCCGCGATCACCGACTATGTGGGCGATGTCAGCATTCCGGCCTACCCGGCGCCGGATGGGGTCAAATTCCCCGCCGGCTGGCTCATCGAGCGGGCCGGTTTCGCCAAGGGCTTCCCCGGCCCGGCCGCCCCGGCCCGGCTGTCGACGAAACACACGCTGGCGCTGACCAACCGTGGCGGCGCTACCGCCGCGGACGTGGTTGCGCTGGCTCGGACGGTGCGCGATGGAGTGGCCGAACGGTTCGGCATACGGCTGGAACCGGAACCGGTCACTGTGGGTGTCACGCTCTGACCGGAGATCGCCGTCACATTCTTCGCTGACCGGTTCATCGAATCTCCGCGCGTAAATTCGATGCGGTGAGCAACCGTCCAGTCATCCGCAGACCGGCGGCCGTAGTATCGGCCGTGCTTCTCGCAGTGGCCGCCCTGGTGGCCGGATGCACGATCGACCGCGGCGACAAGAGCGAGTCCGCCCAGGACTCGGGGCCGGTCGCGAAGGTCACCCAGACCCCGGCCGCCGATGCCAAGAACGTCAATCCGATCGCGCCGGTCTCGGTCACCGTGACCGACGGCATGATCGACCAGATCACCCTGGCGAACGCGAACGGCAAGCAGGTCACCGGCGAACTCGCGCCCGACCGGCATAGCTACAAGATCACCGAGCCGCTCGGTTACGACGCCTCCTACACCTGGTCGGGCACCGCGATCGGCACCGACCGCAAGCCCGTCCCCATCGACGGCACCTTCAGGACCCTGGCACCGAAGAACACCGTTCCGGCGACCCTCAATATCGCCGACAATCAGGAAGTCGGCATCGCCGCGCCGGTCGTCTTGCAGTTCCAGGCTTCCGTGCAGAACAAGGCCGAGGTGGAGAAGGCGCTCACCGTCACCACGAACCCACCCACCGAAGGTGCGTGGGCCTGGTTCCCGGACGATAACGGCGGCTCGCGGCTGCACTGGCGACCCAAGGAATATTGGGTGCCCGGCACCGATGTGCAGGTCTCGGCCAAGCTCTACGGACTCGATCTCGGTGGCGGCAATTATGGATATACCGATCTCACGTCGGAGTTCCGCATCGGCCGCAGTCAGATCGTGCAGGCCAATGCGCCGAGTCATCGGATGCAGGTGGTGCGCGACGGTCAGACTGTCTTCGATTTCGCGGTCAGCTACGGCGAGGGCAACGAGCCTCGTAATGTGACTCGTTCCGGTGTACACGTGGTCACCGAGAAGTACGAAGACTTCATGATGTCGAACCCGCCGTTCTATACCAACGTTCGGGAACGCTGGGCGGTGCGCATTTCCAATAACGGCGAATTCATTCACGCGAACCCGGAATCGCTATCGGCGCAGGGCTCCTCGAATGTCACCAACGGTTGCATCAATTTGTCCCCCGGTGACGCGCAGGCATATTTCCCCACTGCGCTCTACGGCGATCCGGTGGAGGTGACCGGCACGTCGATCCCGATGTCGGCCGCCGACGGCGACGTCTACGACTGGACGATCGACTGGAGCACCTGGAAGGGTCTGTCCGCATTGGACGAGACGCACGCGCCAAGCATCTCGGCGACCCCCGTCGCCCCGGGCCCGCCCCGTTAGATATCCGCGGCGGTGTAACTACCGGTTCGCGCCGACCTTATCCAGCATGACGGCTTCCTCGTCGGCGTCGCGATTCTGTTTGGCGAGCAGGTCGCGAATCTCGATGAGCAGTTCGGTCTGGGTCGGCTCGGCCACCTTGGTGGTGCCGAAACGATTCTTGAGGGTCTTCATCGGCATCATCAGCACGAAATACAACACCCCGGCGACCATGACGAAATCGAGCAGCGCGGTGATGATCGGTCCGATAGCGATGAAGGTGGCGGGTTTACCGGCCACCAATTGGATACCGAGTCCCAGCTCATTGGTTTTACCGAGGACGGCTAGCAAGGGATTGATGATGCCCTTGGTTACCGCCGTCACCACCGCGGTGAACGCGGTGCCCATTACCACCGCGACGGCGAGGTCGATGACATTCCCGCGCATGAGGAAATCTTTGAAACCCTTGAGCATGAATCGAGTAACTCCAATCCGAAATAGCTAGCAGCCCGCCACGGTATCTCAGCGGGACACTGGTATCTCAGCCGCGGCGCGCGAAGCGGCCGGGAGCGGCCTGGTCACGTGGGGCCACGATGATCTGATCCAGGTTGACGTGCGGCGGTCGCGAGGCGACGAAGCCGACTATCTCGGCGATGTCCTGTGCGACCAGTGGGTCGATGCCCTCATACACCTTGGCGGCGCGTTCTTCGTCGCCGTCGAAACGGACCAGCGAGAACTCGGTTTCGACTGCGCCAGGGGCGATTTCGGTAAGCCGGACGGGCTGGCCGAGCAACTCGCCGCGCAGCGTGCGGTGTAGGACCGCCTGCGCGTGCTTCGCCGAGGTGTAGCCGGAGCCGTTGTCGTAGGCATGGAAGGCCGCGACCGAGGTGATCGTGACGATGAGCCCGTCACCCGAGGCGATCAGCTTCGGCAGCAGCGCCTTGGTGATGCGCAGCGTGCCGAGCACGTTCGTCTCCCACATCCAACGCCAGTCATCGAGGTCGGCCTCAGCGACCGAGGCGAGCCCCTTCGCGCCGCCCGCATTGTTGACCAGCACGTGCGCACTGTCGACAGCGTTCGTGAATTTCCGCACCGATTCTTCGGACGTTACGTCGAGTTCCAGTGCGGTACCGCCGATTTCGTCGGCGAGGGCCTTCAGGCGATCGAGCCTGCGCGCACCGACGTAGACGTGGAAGCCCTGCGCTGCGAGCTCCCGGGCAGTGGCTTCCCCGATGCCCGAACTGGCTCCGGTGACGACGGCGGTGCGGATACTCATGCTCCCAATCCTAAATGCAGGGTGTTTGCCGGCGCCCGGTGTTGTTGCCCTGATCACGCGGCGGCCGAAGCGGCACCGTTAGCCTCGATGCATGGCTATTCGGAATGCGGTCAGTGTGGACGGAACCAACATCGCCTATCAAGTGAGCGGCCCCGCCGACGGGCGAGCGCTGGTGTTGCTGCACGGGTGGTCGGCCGATCTGCGGTGCTGGGGCGCCGCGGCGGACGAGTTGGCCGAAAGGTTCCGCGTCATCGCCGTCGACCTGCGCGGGCACGGTTACTCCGACGCTCCGGAAACCGGATATGACGATCCGAAGAACTGGGCCGCCGATATCGCGGCGGTATTGACGAGCGAGGGCGTCGAGTCCGGTGCGGTACTGCTCGGCTGGTCTTACGGCGGCATCGTGCTGAGCGACTATCTGACCGCATATGGCACCGGCGCGGTCGCGGGTGTCGTCTACTCCGGTTCGATGGCCAATATCGGTCGCGCGCCCGGCGCCGAGACCGGGTCGGCCATGCGGGAGGCCATTCCCGGTGTCTTCGAGGAACGTGCCGGTCAGGCCGTGCGTGCTTTCGGAGCCTTCGGCAACGCCAATACCGGGCCCGGCCCTGACACCGGCGTCGACGCGCAGCGCCTGTTCGGCGCGAGCCTCGCGACGCCGCCGAGGGTGCGCAAGGCGCTGTTCTATCGAACCGTCGACAACACCGCCACGCTGCGGGCGCTCGACATCCCGGTGCTGGTCCTGCACGGCACCAGCGATCCGGTCGTGCCGATCGAGAACGGCCGCTACATCCTCGACGCCGTTCCAGGTGCGCGCTCCTCGTTCTGGGAAGGCGCGCAACATGGCCTGTTCATCGAGGACCGCACCCGTTTCGTGGCGGAAGTCAGCGAATTCATCGACGGTCTCTAGCGGCTCAAGGCAGATCCTTGGCCTTCGAATTGGCCCCTTGATACGTGGTCGGCCCGCTGGGTGTCGGCGATCTGAGGGACGAGGAGATTGAGCCGTTCCTCCTGGCCATCCAGGGGATGCGGCCGCTGTCGGACAGGACAGCCATGCCGTGCAGCGCGCTCCAGATGACTTCGGCGAACCCGTCGGCGACGCGCTGATCGTGTTGCGCAGCAACGGGCCCAAGCCCGCCGTTTACGGCATCCACGGGGCCACAGCCGTGGTGATGCTGGCGATCAGCATGCTCCTGCTTGTCGCGTAACCGCTTGTCACGCCGCTTTGGTCGAGTATCGCGTAGCGCAGCGCCCTGTGATGGCCGTCACTTGCGTCGGTCGGGGTGTCTGATGCGGTGGCCGCAGCGTGCACTATGGATGGTGTGAGTGAACGCCCGGACCTACGGCCGAATCGGATTGCCGTGCTATCGGTGCACACCTCACCTCTTGCTCAACCGGGCACCGGCGACGCGGGCGGTATGAACGTCTACGTGCTGCAAACCGCGATCCAGCTGGCCCTGCGCGGCACCAAGGTGGAGATCTTCACCCGTGCCACCACATCGAGTGTGCCGCCGGTCCAAGAGGCGGCGCCCGGAGTGCTGGTACGCAATGTGGTGGCAGGTCCGTTCGAGGGCCTGGACAAGTATGACCTGCCGAGTCAACTGTGCCCGTTCACCGCCGAGGTGCTGCGACAGGAAGCCAGACATCAGCCGGGCTACTACGACCTCGTCCACTCGCACTACTGGCTGTCGGGGCAGGTCGGTTGGCTGGCGCGCGATCGCTGGCGGGTACCGCTGGTGCACACCGCGCACACCCTGGCCGCGGTGAAGAACGCCGCGCTCGCCGACGGCGACTGTCCGGAGCCCATGACCCGAGAGATCGGCGAGAAGCAGGTGATCGCCGAGTCGGATCGAATGGTCGCCAACACCGCCGAGGAAGCACGACAGCTGGTCGATCTGTACGGCGCGGCGCCCGACCGCGTCGACGTGGTGCCGCCCGGCGCCGATCTGAGCCGCTACCGCCCCGGTGAAAAAGCCACCGCCAGAGCCGAATTGGGGCTGGCCGCCGATGAGCAGATCGTCGCGTTCGTCGGCCGGATCCAGCCGCTGAAGGCACCCGATGTGCTGGTACGCGCCGCCGCGGAGTTGCTGCGTACACAGCCAGTGCGCAAGCTGCGGGTGCTGATCGTCGGTGGCCCGTCCGGTACCGGATTGGACCGGCCCGACGCGCTGATCGAGCTGGCCGCCGAACTCGGCATCGCCGAACACGTCACCTTCCTGCCGCCGCAGCCACCCGACCGGCTGGTGTGGGTGTATCGCGCCGCCGACCTGGTCGCAGTACCCAGCTATAACGAATCGTTCGGGCTCGTCGCCATCGAAGCGCAAGCCAGTGGTACCCCGGTACTGGCCGCCGACGTGGGCGGACTCGGCACCGCGGTACGCCACGGCGAGACCGGCCTGCTGGTGCCGGGCCATGCCACCACGGAATGGGCGGGAGCCCTCGGCTACCTGCTCGACGATCCGGAACGGCTGCGCAGGATGAGCGCCCGTGCGGTCGGGCATGCCGCGAACTTCTCCTGGGAACACACCGCGGACGGGCTGCTGGACAGCTACTCGGCGGCGCTGAGCGATTTCCGCGAGCTGCGCTCGGAACTCGGCACCGGGCGCGCCACGCTATCGGAGCACGTGCGCCCTGCCGCGGTACTCACCGAAGGCAGCCAGGCCAGATCGCGGGCGCTGTGTCGGCGCCGGACGGGAGCACACCGATGAGTAGCGAGACAACCGCGCGGCTGATCGATGAGACGCTGCGCGACCGGGAAATCGAACACACCCACCCCAGCGACGATGTCTTCGTCGTCATCCTGCCCGGTGAGCGCAAGCTGAAGACGACCGTCATGCTCACCGTCGGCAAACACGGTGTACGGATCGAATCATTCGTCTGCCGCAAACCCGACGAAAATTTCGAAGGCGTCTACAAGTTCCTGCTGCGACGCAACCGCAGGCTCTACGGTGTGGCCTACACCCTCGACCGGGTCGGCGACATTTACCTGATCGGCCGTATCGCCACCCACGCCGTCACCGCCGATGAAATCGACCGCGTCTTCGGGCAAATCCTCGAGGCCGTCGACGCCGACTTCAACACGCTGTTGGAACTCGGGTTCGCGGAATCCATTCGGAGAGAATGGAAGTGGCGGGTTTCACGAGGGGAATCGTTGAAGAATCTGCGGGCGTTCGAGCATTTGGTGGATGCTGAGGTTTTGGCCGCAGGCACGGCGGGTTCGCAGCCTCCAAGTCGCACATCGGAGTGAGCCGCGAACTTTAGGGCTCGGTCTCGCTTCGCTCGGAAGTTGGTGTTGTGGCGAGTGGACGCGTAAGTGGGTTTGTGCGGGAACGGTGTTGTGGCGAGTGGGTGGTGCGGCACCGAATGTTCTGTGTCCCGTTAGGTTTTGTGATCTAGAGGCGGTTGTCTCGGGGGTGGTTCGTTCGGTGATGGCGGGGCTGAATATCGCGTGGCGTATAGGTGCGCCGATTATGTTCGTGTGGGTCGCGAGGTATGGGAGGTCGCACGATCATGACGGTGGTTGCGCTTGATATCGGTGCGACGAAGTTTGCGGCGGGGGTTGTGGGGTTGGCGGGGGAGGTGCGTGATGTGCGGCGGGTTGAGGTGCCGCGGGAGAACGTGTGGGAGGCGTGTCGTGGGTTGCTGCTCGAGGTGGTGGAGGGTGGCTTGGTTGGCGCGGTGGGGATCGGGTCGGCTGGACCTATTGATGTGCGGGCCGGTGTTACGGGGCCGCTGAATATCCCTGAGTGGAAGTCCGGCTTTCCGATCGTTGCCGAGGTGCGAGGGCTCTTTCCCGGTGCCGCAATACGATTCGCGATGGACGGTGCCTGTCTCGCGCTGGCCGAACATCATCTCGGTGCGTTGCGCGGGGTGGCGAACGGGCTGGCTATGACGGTGTCGTCGGGGATCGGTGGTGGCATCATCGCCGACGGTCGGGTGCTGGTCGGGCGCAGTGGAAATGCCGGTCATATCGGCCATATCGTGGTGCCGGGCTGGGATGTGCCGTGCGAATGCGGTGGTGTTGGTTGTGTGGAGGCGATCGCGAGCGGCATGTCATCGGTGCGGTGGGCGCGTCAACAGGGGTGGAGTGGTGATACGGGGATGGCGTTGGCGGCGGCCGCGCACGCCGGTGACGAGATCGCGGTCGCCGCGCTGCATCGTTCCGGGACCGCGCTCGGGCAGGCCATCGCCTCGGCGGCGGCGCTGCTCGATATTGATCGCGTGGTGATCGGCGGTGGTTTCGCCCAGTCGGGTGAACCGCTGTGGGCGCCGTTGCTGGCGGCGGTCGCCCGGCATGCCCGATTGGGTTTCCTGCGGGAGCTCACGGTGGTGCCGTCGCGAATCACCAACGGCGCCACCCTGGTTGGCGCGGGTGTGCTGGCGGCGGGGCACGCGTCGACCGGCATTGCCGACTGAGTGACCGGCGCCGGAGCGATCGTGCGCGCCGAACGGGTGCGAGGCGGGTTCGCGCGCATGCCAGAATGACCAGCATGACCTACACCCTCGTGCTACTGCGCCACGGCGAGAGCGAATGGAATGCCCTGAATCTGTTCACCGGCTGGGTGGATGTGCACCTGACCGATAAGGGCATCGCCGAGGGCAAGCGCGCCGGGGAACTGCTGGCCGAGCACGGCATCCTGCCCGACATCGTCTACACCTCGCTGCTGCGCCGCGCGATCAGCACCGCGAATATCGCGCTCGACGCGGCCGACCGGCACTGGATTCCGGTGGTCCGGGACTGGCGGCTCAACGAGCGTCATTACGGCGAACTGCAGGGTAAGAACAAGGCGCAGGTTCGCGACAAGTACGGCGACGGGCAGTTCATGCTGTGGCGCCGCAGCTACGACACTCCGCCACCGCCGATCGACCCGGCCAACGAATACAGCCAGGAGGGCGATCCGCGCTACACGGACATCGAGGTCCCGAAGACCGAATGCCTGCTCGATGTGGTGAACCGGATGGTCCCGTACTGGGAGTCGACCATCTCCCGGGAACTGGTCGCGGGCAAGACTGTTCTCGTTGCCGCGCACGGTAATTCGTTGCGCGCTCTGGTCAAGCATCTCGATCGTATTTCCGATGACGAGATTGCCGAGCTGAACATTCCTACCGGCATCCCGCTGCGCTACGAACTCGATGAGAATTTGCGCCCGGTCCGCCCGCGTGAATATCTGGACCCGGACGCTGCCGCAGCCGGTGCCGCCGCGGTGGCTGGGCAGGGCGGAAAGTAGCGGTAAATCCGCCTGTTAGTGATTGGCAATTCTGCCGCGCAAACAAAGCTGTGGTGGTGATACACAGGCGTTATTGCGCGACTTCGGTTGTATGTGAATCAATATTCGGCTCGAAACGGAGTGACCGAAAGCCAAGACTTACTCGTCGGTATGTACACTTTCGGTCGTTCGACCAGTCCGAGAGGTGGATCACGTTCGATGAAGCACGCGTTGCGGGTCACGGTGGCGACAGTCGCCGCCATCATCATCGTCCCTTTCCTGGCGTCGGGCGCGAGTGCCGCGCCCACACCGACGGGCCCTGACGGCGGTGCCGCCGGTACCGCGTGGACCGCAGCCGAAGACGGCCCCCAGCAGTACCCGAATGTGAACATCCAGTGGGATATCCCGATCGTCATGAGCGACGGCACCGTCCTCGAGGCCAATGTGTATCGCCCCGCGGACGGTGCCGGCCGGCCGATCGATACCCCGACGCCGACCGTCGTAAACATGACGCCCTACACCAAGCTGCTGTCGAATATCACCGACAGTGCGTTGTCAGTCCCCGGACTCTCCGACGCGCTGATCGGTTTTTTCCGTCAGATCGATATGAGTGGTACCCCGCTGTCCGGCGTCACCGATATGACCAAGGCATTCGGCGGCGGGGAGCTGCGCAACTTCGCTGTCGACCGCCAGCTCATCAAAAGCGGCTACACCCAGGTCGTCGTCGACGTGCGCGGCACCGGCTTCTCCCAGGGCATCTGGGACATGCTGCGCCAGCGCGAGCAGCAGGACACGGTAGAGGTGATCGACTGGGCCGCGAACCAGCCGTGGTCCAACGGTCGCATCGGAATGAACGGCCTCTCCTACTCCGGCATCAACCAGGTGCAGGCCGCCACCATGGCGCCGCCCGCGCTGAAGGCGATCTTCCCGGTGGTGCCCGGCAGCGACCTGGTCAATGACGTGCTCGCGCCCGGTGGCGGCTTCGGCTTCAACTTCATCCCGCTGTGGCTCTCGGCTATCAACGGCCTCAAGCTCGTCCCCGACCTGGCGTCGATATTCAACGGGAACTTCGACATGAAATGGCTCCAGGACCGCGCGCGGGATCCGTTTACGTTCATGGACGTGCTGCTCAACGTCTACACAACCACCCGCGTCGAGGATCTCGACCCGCGCGCCAAGGAACTACTGACCGGCACCTCGTCTCCACGTCAGGCTTGGCTGAGCGATCCGAGCAAGATTCAGGTTCCGACCTTCGTCACCGGCGGCTGGCACGACCTGTTCACCTACTCGGAATCCAAGATCTACAACGAGATTCAGCTGCCGGCCGGTCAGAAGCAACTGCTGATGGGCGATACCTATCACATCAATTCCGGCAATGAATACGGCAAGCCCGGCCTGCCGCCGCGTCTGGATGTGCTGCAGCGTGCCTGGTTCGACAAGTGGCTCAAGGGCATCGACAACGGCATCGATTCCTACGGCCCGGTCACCCTGCGTCAGCAGGGCGGCGGTTGGATCACCGCCGATTCGTTCGCCGATCCCGATGCGTCCGAGGCTGGACAAGACGCCGAGCATCGCCGGATGTACCTGTCCGCCAACCACACTGGCACCGCCAACAGCGCGTACGACGGATCGCTGCTGCCGGCGGCGAGCCCGGACTCGGCGCGGCTGACGGTCGCGCCCGGCCTGACTACCCTGTGCTCCAACGACGCGGCGCAGGGTAGTGCGGGTGCCCTCTCGATCATCGACGGTTGCGCGACGGATTCCCGGGTCGCGGAGCTGAACGGGCTGACCTTCACCAGCGACCCGGTCGCCGACACCACCACCATCTCCGGCAGGATCGCGGTGCGGCTCAACACCGTTCAGGACGCCGCCGACGGATACTGGGTGGCGACGGTGAATGATGTTGCGCCGGACGGACAGTCGAGCGTGCTCTCCTCCGGGCAGATCATGGCGTCGCTGCGCGAGATCGACGAGGCCAACAGCACCAGATCGGCAAACGGTGACTACACCGATCCACGCGCGTACACCTCGCTGGACCGGCGCCTGCCGACCGTCCCCGGCCAGGAGACCACCCTTGATATCGCCCTGCCGGCTACCGAGGCGGTGCTGGCACCGGGGCACCGCCTGCGCGTCGATGTGTTCGCCGGCAACTTCCCCAAGGGGCTGCCGGTACTGCCGATGCTGCTCGACACGGGATTGAAGCCCCAGCACGTGCAGTTGGATCCGAATCGTCCGAGCTTCGTCAACATCCCGGTGCGGGGCAACTCCGGCTGGTGATACCGGCGTGCGACGGTGCCTCCTCCTGATTCGAACGCCAAAGGGGCGCCGTTTCCCGTCCGGTGGAAGGTGACATGTTTCGCGTCCAGCTGTCCGAACAACGCGTAAACGCCTGGCTAACGATGCTGGAAGTGGTTATGACCTGCACGAAACTTCGTGTACCCCGAGTTGGTTTGCGCGCCCGCGACCGTACGATTCAGTTGTGAGTGTTCCGCAGGCCGTACTGTTGGCAGTCCTCGCGGCTGTCGTCGGACTGGCCGTCGGTGGACTACTGATCCCCTTCATGAATGCCAGGCAGGCCGCGCGCAGGCAGGCCGATTCGGGCCTCACGATGTCTCAGGTGCTCGACCTGATCGTGCTGGCTTCCGAGAGCGGCATCGCCGTCGTCGACGAGTACCGCGACGTCGTGCTGGTGAACCCGCGCGCCGAGGAACTCGGCCTGGTCCGCAACCGGATGCTCGACGAACGTGCCTGGGCGGCGGTGAAGAAGGTGCTCGCCAGCGGGGAGTCCACCGAATTCGATCTCACGGCCAAGAACCCTATTCCCGGCCGCAGCCGGATCGCGGTGCGCGGCGTCGCCAGGCAACTGTCGCATGAGGAAACCAGCTTCACCGTGCTGTTCGCCGACGACGACTCCGAGCAGGCCAGGATGGAGGCCACCCGCCGCGATTTCGTCGCCAACGTCAGCCACGAGCTCAAAACGCCGGTCGGCGCGATGAGCCTGCTGGCCGAGGCGCTATTGGAATCCGCTGAAGACCCGGAGGCGGTGCGTCACTTCGGCGAGCGCGTACTCGGCGAGTCCCGTCGCCTCGGCAAGATGGTGACCGAACTGATCGCGCTCTCGCGGCTACAGGGCGCGGAAAAACTTCCCGAACTCGAAGTCGTGGACGTCGACACGGTGGTGACACGGGCGGTCGATCGCTCCCACACCGCCGCGGAGGCGGCGGGGATCACTGTCAGCACCGACCGGCCCAGCGGGCTCGAGGTGCTAGGCGACGAAACCCTACTGGTGACGGCGCTGTCGAATCTGGTGGAGAACGCGATCGCCTACTCGCTCGCGGGCTCACACGTATCGGTGAGCCGGTCGCTGCGTGGCGATCATGTCGCCATGGCCGTGACCGATCGCGGTATCGGCATCGCCAAGGAAGACCAGGAACGGGTCTTCGAGCGATTCTTCCGATCCGACAAGGCCCGCTCGCGCGCCACCGGCGGTACCGGGCTCGGGCTCGCTATCGTCAAGCACGTGGCCGCCAACCACAACGGTGAGATCACCCTGTGGAGCAAACTGGGCACCGGTTCGACGTTCACCCTGCGAATACCCGCTCATCTCGAAGCCGACAGCGACGAAGACGTTGACGGCGTCGTGCTGAGCATGAGAGAAAACAGCCCGCGCCCCTTGGGGCCGGGCAGACCCAATGGTGTGGAGGCACGTAGATGACCAGTGTTCTGATCGTCGAGGATGAGGAGTCGCTGGCCGATCCGCTCGCGTTCCTGCTGCGCAAGGAGGGTTTCGAGGTCACCGTAGTCGGTGACGGACCGTCCGCGCTCGCCGAATTCGATCGGTCCGGTGCCGACATCGTGCTGCTCGACCTCATGCTGCCCGGTATGAGCGGCACCGACGTGTGTAAGCAACTGCGCACCCGCAGCGGCGTGCCGGTGATCATGGTGACTGCCCGCGACAGCGAGATCGACAAGGTGGTCGGACTGGAACTGGGCGCCGACGACTACGTGACCAAGCCGTACTCGGCGCGCGAGCTCATCGCCCGAATCCGTGCCGTGCTACGCCGCGGCGCCGGTGACGAACTCGACGGCTCCAACGAGAGCGGCGTGCTCGAAGCGGGACCCGTTCGGATGGACGTTGACCGGCACACCGTGCACGTCAACGGCAAGCAGGTGACCCTGCCGCTGAAGGAATTCGATCTGCTCGAATATCTGCTGCGCAACTCCGGTCGTGTGCTGACCCGTGGGCAGCTGATCGACCGGGTGTGGGGCGCCGATTACGTTGGCGATACCAAGACTCTCGATGTGCACGTCAAACGGCTGCGCTCGAAGATCGAAGGCGACCCGGCCAAGCCGGAACACCTCGTAACTGTTCGTGGCCTCGGCTACAAGCTCGAGGCCTGACCGCCTCCGCTGGTAATTTCCCGACCGGCGGGTGCGCCGATGCTGCCGTCGCGGACCGACGGTAGCGCGGTGCGCCCGGTCTCAGGGGTACCCGGCGAGTTACTCATGTTGTCGCGCGATCGGTCGCGACAGGAATCGCGCGGCAACCGAGGCCCCGACAACCTCGGTGTGCTGCTGCGTATCCGAATCAGGGCAGGTAGAGCCAGGTGGGGCCGACGGGGGTGTCGGTCTTGCGCAGCGTGATCCAGCCGAGGTCGTCTTCCTGCATGCAGTCGTAGACGTCCGCGGCGTTGGTGCCGCGGCAGGCGATGGTGCGCGTGATGCCGTATGGGCTCATGATCAGGTTCTTGCCGTTCTTGGCCGCGTCGATCGCCTCGGGGGTATTGGCGGGTAGGAAATCGGCGGTGACATCGAAGTACTTGGCCGGATCCCCATTGGGCTCGGCGTGCGCGGCACCGCTCAGTGCGAGGGTGGCGCCGACCGCGATGGTTGTCAGAGTGACAGTTTTCTTCAACATAAACGCACATCAAACCGTATGTCGGTAAAGCTCGCATGGCCCGCAGGTGAATCACCCGCTATGCAAACCTCACGCCGGCCGATCGGAAACCGGTGAGTCGGGCGCCATTCTGTTGGCGTGCACGGTCGCAGGATGAATTGCGATCAGGCCGAGTCCTTCTCGCCGTTTGCAATGCCGGGCCAGCTCCGCGTAGGCGGGTTCACCAAGGAGCTCCTTCAGCTCGGGACCGTAGGACTGCCAGACCGGGCGGGCGCCGACATGGGCGTCGGGGGAGCCCGAGCAGTACCAGTCCAGGTCGAGTCCGCCGGGGCCCCAGCCGCGCCGGTCGTATTCGGTCACGGTGGTGCGCAGGATTTGCGTACCGTCGGGCCGGTCCACCCAATCCTCGGTACGACGGATCGGTAACTGCCAGCACACGTCCGGCTTCACCTCCAGCGGCTCGATACCGCGGCGCAGCGCCATGGTGTGCAGCGCGCAGCCGACGCCGCCGGCGAAGCCGGGCCGGTTCAGGAAGATGCATGCGCCATCGTGCCTGCGGGTACGCAGCGTCGGCTCGTCCTCGAGCTCGTCGAGCTCGTCGAGCTCGAGATAACCCTTCTTTGTGACGTTGCCGTTCGCGTCCAGCGCGTGGTCCATCAGCTGCCAGTCATCAGGTGTGAGCATTTTCACAGCGCTCCGCAGCCGCTTGCGATCGTCCTTATCGGAGAGGAACGCACCGTGCGAGCAGCAGCCGTCGTCGGGGCGGTCGCTGAGGATTCCCTGGCAGGCGGGGGTGCCGAATACGCACGTCCAGCTCGACAGCAGCCAGGTCAGATCCGCGACGATTAGATGCTCGTCGTTTGCCGGATCGACGAACTCGATCCATTCTCGCGGGAAATCGAGATCGACCTCCGGGCTCGGATCAATCTTCCCCGCTGGTCGGGGCCGGGTCGGGCCGCTTGCGGATGCGCCTACCGTCACACCTCGAGACGCTAACAGTTCGATCGCCTGGTCTAAAGCCCCGGTTCACCCAGTACCGTGTTCATGTGCGGCTTGGGGTACTCGATGTCGGAAGTAATACCGTCCACCTGCTTGTCGTGGACGCCCATCGCGGTGGCCACCCGATGCCGATGAGTTCGACCAAGGCGACCTTGCGCCTGTCGGAGAACATGGACGATGAGGGCAGGATCACTGTCCAGGGGGCCGAACGGTTGATCGCGACGGTCGCCGAGTTCGCCAGCATCGCCGAGACCTCGCGGTGCGTCGAACTGATGCCCTTCGCGACCTCGGCGCTGCGTGACGCGACCAACTCCGATGAGGTACTGGCTCGGGTCCGCGCCGAGACCGGGGTCGACCTGCAGGTACTCGCCGGCGTCGACGAGGCTCGGCTCACCTTTCTCGCGGTGCGCCGCTGGTACGGCTGGAGCGCCGGCCGCATCCTCAATCTCGATATCGGTGGCGGCTCGCTGGAAATGACCAACGGCGGTGACGAGGAGCCCGATGTGGCGGTATCGCTGCAGCTGGGCGCGGGTCGGCTGACCCGGGAATGGCTGCGCGAGGACCCACCGGGCAAACGCCGAGTCGCGGTGCTGCGCGATTGGCTCGACGCGGAGTTGGTGGTGTCCGCCAAACAGCTGCTGGGCGGGGGCCCGCCGGACCTCGCCGTCGGTACTTCCAAGACCTTCAGGTCACTGGCCAGGTTGACCGGGGCGGCACCCTCGTCGTCGGGTCTTCGGGTGCGCCGTACACTCACCAGCTCAGGGCTGCGCCAACTGATTGCCTTCATCTCGAGAATGACAGCGTCGGACCGTGCAGAATTGGAAGGCGTAAGTTCCGATCGGTCACAGCAACTGGTGGCTGGCGCATTGGTCGCGGAGGCGAGTATGCGGGCGTTATCGCTGGATACACTCGAGATTTGTCCGTGGGCGCTGCGCGAGGGACTCATCTTGCGCAAACTGGATACCGATATGAATGGCGGACCTCAGGCAATCAGCTCACCGGGACCGGCTGCCGAGACCGGCGGACCGGCGCCCGACAGTGGTCCGGCGCAATCGGGCCCAATCGAAACGGTGCCGTCATGAGCGATGACTCCAAACAGCTATCGGTCGCAGAACTGCTGGCCCGCAATGGTCAGCAGGGCTCCTCATCGCCCGGGGGCGGTGGTCGGCGACGGCGCAGTGGTCGCGGTATCTCCGTTGCCGAGCTGACCGGGGATCTGCCCGCCATTCCGGCAGGCGGATCACATTCGGCGCATGCCGCGCCGGATGAACCGGAGACCGAAACTCCGTCCTACGAGGCACCGACCTACGACTCCGGCTCGTTCTCGCGTAACAGCTCGTCCTCGCGTACGCCGGCGCCGTACGAACCAGCGCCCTATCAGCCGTCGGCATTCGAATCGCCTGCGCCGGAACCGGTTTCCTATACTCCGCCGCAGCCCGCACCGGAATTGCCGAACTATTCGCCGATGTCGGGGCCGATCGCGCGCTACGACCCGCTTTCGGCGTACGTGGCACCGGAGCCCGATCCACTGTCGGGGCGCGCGAACCGGGCCATGCCCGGCCGGGAAATGCCCACGTCGCGGCATTCCGGACCTGCCGATCAGCTGTCGCCACCCACCGCGTCGCCGGAGCCCTATACGAGCGATCCGCACTCGGGTGGCAATTCGCCGTCGGCGCCGCCGCTCGGCTCCGGGCGCACCGGTCGCAGGCGCAGACAGACCGAACCCGATGACGAGCACACCACCGTACGCCCGCCGATGCCCGATGCCGGTCGCGCCGAACCGAACGGGTCCGCCCTGCCGGGCCCCGGCCAACCGGCCGACCACAATGGTTTCGGTAGCGGCCGGGTAGGCAGGCGTCGTGCTGAGGCCGAGGATGTCGGCCTGTCGACCGGGGGCTGGTCGGCCTTCACCCATGGCGCCAATGGTTTCGCCCCGAGCCCCGAACCGGCCCCGGAACCACAAGCGCAGCGCAGTCCGTCTCGGCGCGACGGTGCGAGCGGTCCGGGCGACAACACCGTGCCTGCCTGGTCGGCGCGAAGACGCAAATCGCCAGCCCCGCAGAATGGTTCGGCACCGGAGTCCGGCGGCATTCCGACCTCGGCGTGGTCGCTGGCCAGCCAGGACCAACAGCTGGTATCCGGGCAAACGGTGGCCGGTGACCTGCTCCGAGATGGGGTCGAGCGAGCCGAGCGAGCTGAGCGCGCCAACGGGGAACGTGCGGGTAGGCGCAATAATCGCGACCATACGAAGCGCGCGGGCCGAGACCTCGAGCTCGCCGATCTCGATGTCATGGATGGCCGTACCGACGTCTATCCGTCCATGCCGGCAGACGACCTCGACGACCTCGACGACCTCGATGACGACGTGGACGACGATGCGGCGCATTATGATTCGGACGACGACGATGCGGTCGCACCGTCGCGACGCTCCCGGATCGCGCGCAAGGCGCAGGACGATGCCAATCGCAAACAGTGGATGATCCTCGGTGGTCAGAGCGCGGGCGCTGCGGTCGCCGGAATGTTGCTGTTCAAGGGTTTCGAGCGAATGTGGGAGATGCTCCCGTGGGTGGCGTTGGCCTTGGCGATGATCGTGATCCTCGGCCTGGTCGCGCTGGTGCGGATTCTGCGTCGGCGCGATGACATTCTCAGCACCGTGATTGCCGTTGTCGTAGGCATATTCGTCACGCTGGGACCATTAGCCTTTCTTCTCAGCACGAACTGAGTAGGGAGCTGCTGTGGGGAACATCGGGCAGGCGGACGACACCCGGGTAGGAAGTGCGGTGGGCGCGGAGCCCGGATCGCACGGCGAACCCGGGGCCGACGCGGGGCGTCCACAGATCCTGGTCGGGTTGTCGACGGCGTCGGTCTATCCACAGAACGCCGAGGCGGCGTTCCGCTATGCTGCCGAAATCGGTTACGACGGTGTCGAATTGATGGTGTGGGCCGAGCCCGCCAGCCAGAGCATCGCCACCGTGCAGTCCTATGCGCGCAAGTACTCGATGCCGGTGATCGCGGTACACGCACCGTGCCTGTTGATATCGCAGCGAGTGTGGGGTTCGGATCCGGTCGCCAAGCTCGAACGCAGCGTGCGCACCGCCGAGGCGCTCGGGGCGAGCACCGTCGTGGTGCACCCGCCGTTTCGCTGGCAGCGGCGCTACGCGGAGGGCTTCGCGAACCAGGTCGGTGAGCTGGAGGAGCACGGCCAGGTGATCGTCGCGGTGGAGAATATGTTCCCGATGCGGGCCGACACCCTGTTCGGCCGCGGCGAGGGTTCGGCCAAGCGGTTGGAGCGGCGCGGTGGTCCGGGATTGGCCGTTACCGCGTTCAGTCAATCCTACGACCCGACCGATATCGGATTCCGGCACTACACGCTCGATCTCTCGCATACCGCGACGGCGGGAACCGATCCGCTGGCGTTGGCCGGGCGCATGGGGCATGGACTTGCCCACCTGCATCTCGCCGATGGCCGTGGGGCGGCACACGACGAGCATCTGGTGCCCGGCGATGGCACCCAGCCCTGTGTGGAGCTCTGCGCGGCGCTGGTGCGCTCCGGATTCTCCGGGCACGCGGTCGCCGAGATCAACACCCAAAACGCCCGCACCGCGCAGGATCGTGCGGCAATGCTGCACCGCACCCTCGCCTTCGCGCGGCAGCACCTCAACGGCATGCCCGCTGCGGCGCCGACCCGCACCGATCGGATGTGACGAACTCGTCGGAATCGACCACGTCGAAGGGGAATGTCATCGGCCGACCCCGTCGCTCTACGCTGTACAACACGAGCGGTCCCGCGCTGCGGCACCTGGACGACAAGGAGTGACGATGTCGGAGCTGACCGTCGATCTGGAGCGGGATACCGCAATCGACGCCCCCTTCAGCCGCGTCTGCGCGCTGACCGAACTGCCCGCGACCACTCCCGGTACCGGACGCTATCTGGGTGTCATCGACAAGATCTGGACGATCGGCCCCAAGGTGCACGGCGGCACCATGGTGGCGACCAGTGCCGCGGCGGCCACCAACTGGCTGCGCGCCTCCGATCCGGCATTGGCCGCCATGGCACCCATCGCGGCCAGTTCCGACTTCCTCGGCGCTCCGGTGCCGGGCGAAGTCGAATACGAAGTGCACATCCGCAAGGTCGGCAGGCAGATCTGCCTGGTGGACGCGACTCTGATCCAGGAGGGCCGCAATCTGGTGCGGACCGCCTTCACCTTCGGCCACCTCGACGACGCCGACCCGATCTACGCCGCGCAGCACGGCGATATGCCCGCCGCGCCGCCCGCCGACGCGATCGGCTACGAAGACGGCTCCGCCATGGGGGCCATCGTGAATGTCGGCCAGGGTGCCGAGCTGTACATCGACAGACAGTGGGCCCGCTTCCTGACGGGTGAGCAGGGCGAGCCCCGATTGCGGCTGTGGATGCGCCCGCGCGCGGGCGATCAGCAGGATCCCGATGTCTCGATGTACCTCGCGATGATGTCGGCCGATATGAGCCCGCCGGTACCTTTCAACCTGGGCCGTGCCGGCTGGGCCCCAACCGTCCAGATGACCACCTACCTGCGGCGCAGGCCCGCACCGGGCTGGCTGCGGATCATCGCCACCACTCATGAGGTCGGCGGTCGGATGTTCGACGAGGACCAGCTGATCCTCGATTCCACCGGCGCCGTAGTAGCCCAGAGCCGCCAACTGGCGCTCATGCCCCAGAGCTGAACAAGGCCCGCCCTGTGCAGGCTCCAACCCGGGCAGCGCCTGCGCGCAGCACCTCACGACCGGCGCAGAACGCGTAGAGGCCGGGAAGCTAGCCTTTAGCGCCATGACGAGAATTGCGGTGATCGGTGGCGGCCGGATCGGGGAGGCGTTGATTGCCGGGTTACTCGAATCGGGGCGGGCAAGCAAGGACCTAGTGGTGGTCGAGACGTTTCCGGAACGGGCCGAGTTGCTGGCCGGTCGTTTCGGTGTCCGGGTGACCGACTCCGCGACCGATGCGGCGGTTGGCGCTGATCTGCTGGTGATCGCGGTCAAGCCCGGCGACGTCGACGGTGTACTGACCGAGCTGGGCAAGGCCGAGCTCAATGGTGACCGGGACCAGGTGCTGGTATCGCTGGCGGCCGGGGTGCCGACCGCGCGGCTGGAGGCGAAGCTGCCCGCGGGGTTCCCGGTGGTGCGGGTCATGCCGAATACCCCGATGCTGGTCGGACAGGGGATGAGCGTGCTCGCGCCGGGCCGCTACGCGCGTGCGGAGCAGTTGTCCCAGGTGAGTGAGCTGCTCGCCGCGGTCGGCGAGGTGGTGACTGTCAACGAGTCCCAGATGGACGCGGTCACCGCGGTATCGGGTTCCGGGCCCGCCTACTTCTTCCTGGTGGTCGAGGCCATGGTCGAGGCCGGTGTCGGACTCGGGTTGAACCGGGACGTGGCCAACAAGCTCGTGGTGCAGACCATGATCGGCTCGGCCGCCCTGCTCGACGAATCCGGGCAAAGTGCGGTAGAACTGCGCGCCGCGGTCACTTCTCCCGCGGGAACCACCGCCGCGGCATTGCGCGAGCTGGAGCGCGGCGGGGTCCGCTCGGCGTTCATGGAGGCGCTACACGCGGCCAAGCAGCGGTCCGCAGAACAGGGCGGCGCGAGCGGCGGGCCCGGAGGCGGTAGCGCAGTGTGACCACGGAGGGCCTCGGGAGTGCCGCGATCGAACACAGCGGCGCGAGCGGCGGGCCCGGAGGCGGTAGCGCAGTGTGACCACGGAGGGCCTCGGGAGTGCCGCGATCGAACACAGCGGCGCCGAGCGGCGGGCCCGGAGGCGGTAGCGCAGTGTGACCGCGGAGGCCGCAAACCAAACGCAGCGGTGTCGCAGGGTGACCGGTCGGTTCCCAGCAAGCAAACCTTATTTCTCACACCCGTCGCAGTAATCCCACTGGTCCCGCTAAGCTTCAAGGAGCACGTGCGTGTCTGTTCCGCCGGTGGGGAAGCCGGCGGCGCGGACGTGCCGGAGGTCAATGGTGCAATGATGTCTAACAAGATGTCTGTGAATAGCTCAGGGACGTCGCCAGGCGGCTCCGGACCATCGAGCGGCCGGGCAGGTCCCCGGTCGCAGAATAGTTCGGTATCGCCAGCGCAACCCGTGCTCGGCGGTGGTACCCAGTTCCTCACCGTCGCCGAGGTAGCGAATTTGATGCGGGTGTCCAAGATGACGGTCTATCGGCTCGTGCACTCGGGTGAGTTGCCCGCGGTGCGGGTCGGTCGTTCGTTCCGGGTGCATGCCAAAGCGGTGCACGACTACCTGGAGACGTCGTACTTCGACGCTGGATGAGGCGGTTTCGTTCGCTTGTAGGTGTCCCGGTAGGATGAACCCTCGGTTCGTGTTCGCCTGCTGGTGGCACCGTTTTGTGGTGTCCGGTGGCCGTCGGTGGCGCGGACGCTGAGTACGGCGTACGTGATTGACGTGCGCGCCGAGTAGAGAGAACGCGAGGAACAACCCTATGGGTTCTGTGATCAAGAAGCGTCGCAAGCGCATGTCGAAGAAGAAGCACCGCAAGCTGCTTCGCCGCACCCGCGTTCAGCGGCGCAAACTCGGCAAGTAAGCCACTGCGCGCGACTCGACTGCGCGTTAACCGAATAGCCCGCCACTGATCGAGTGGTGGGCTATTCGTTTTTGAAACGCACCATTTTAAAAGTGCCTGTGTATCCGGTGCTTGAAGTCACCGTTAGATCCTGGTTAACACTCTGGTGAATTGGGTAGTAGCGGTTACCCTGGAACCGCAGCACACAAATTGGGGGGCTCGAGGTGGGATCGGGGTGCAGTGGGATCTGACGTGAGGGATGTACATACGCCCAGGGTCGTGCTTGTAACCGGCGCGAGCCGATTTTTTGGCGGCAATGTGGTGGCTCGACTCGCGCAGGACCCCGGCATCGAACGCATCCTCGCCGTTGACGCCATGACGCCGAGCCGCGAGTTGTCACGCCGCATGGGCCGTGCCGAATTCATTCGTGCCGACATTCGAAATCCGTTGATCCGCAAGGTGATCGACGGCAGCGGAGTGGATACCGTGGTGCACGCCGCGATGCTGGTTCGCCCGCCGAGCGGCGGCAGCAGGGCCGTGATGAAAGACCTCAACGTGCTCGGCGCCATGCAGTTGTTCGCGGTATGCCAGAAATCGCCGTCTGTACGTCGGGTGGTGGTGCGCTCGACGTCGGCAGTGTACGGGTGTAGTGCGAAAGATCCGGCGAAATTCACCGAGGAAATGAGCGCGCGCACACCACCGGGTGGCGGATTCGCCCGCGACGCGATCGAAATCGAAGGATTTGTGCGTGGGCTCGCTCGGCGACGTCCCGATATGGCGACGGCGATTCTGCGTTTCGCGCCGATTGTCGGTCCACGACTTGGTGGGCGCGGTATGCAATATCTGCGCTCGCCGGTCGCGCCCACCGTATTCGGCCGGGACGCGCGGATGCAGTTGGTGCATGAGGAAGACTCCATCGCCGCGCTGGCGCACGCGGCGCAGGTCGCCCCGGGTGGTACTTACAACATCGCGGGCGATGGCGCGCTGGCGCTGTCGCAGGCGGTGCGCCGGGCCGGTCGCATCGAGCTGCCGATTCCGTTCGTCGCGTTCCGCACAGCGGGACGTGCGCTGATGGGACCGGTGATGCGTGCTTTCACAAGCGAACAACTCGACTATTTCCATTTCGGATGTGGTCTGGACACCACCCGCATGCGCACGGAACTCGGATTCGTGCCGCGCTGGACAACGGTGCAGGCGTTCGACGACTTCATCAGGGGCGCAGCGTTGCGACCCGTCTGCGATCCCGCGTGGATCGACACCGCAGAACAAAAACTGCTCGGCCTGCTTGGGCCGGTACGGGAGCACACCTATGAATGATGTTGCGAAAGTCATCCAACTTCATGATCTGAATATCGAAACCAGGCCGCGCCCCAGTACGCGCCGCTGGCCCGAACCGACGGCCGGTGCGTCCGTACAGGGACAGGTGACCTCGCTGACCGAACGCTTGCCGGCGACCGAACCGCCTGTGTCACAGTCACTTTCGGATGTGATGCGCGGTGCGATCGGGAAGCAGATCGGCAAGACGGCTGACTTCGCGCGGCGCAGGCTCACCGGCGACTATCAGGTCGACGAATTCGGTTTCGACGAACACCTACTCGAGTCGGTACTGCTGCCCGCGTTGCGCCCGCTGTCGGACCACTGGTTCCGCGTGCGGGTCAGCGGGATGGAGAACATTCCTGAGGTCGGTGGTGCGCTGATCGTCGCCAACCATGCGGGCACGGTTCCGCTGGACGGGCTGATGCTGCAATTGGCGGTCCACGACCACCATCCCAAACAGCGGGCGCTACGTCTGCTCGCCGCCGATCTGATCTTCGAGATGCCGGTGCTCGGCAGCCTCGCCCGCAAGGCAGGCCACACCCTTGCCTGCAGGCCCGATGCCGAACGGCTCTTGCGGACCGGCGAGCTCACGGGCGTGTTCCCCGAGGGTTTCAAAGGAGTCGGCAAGCAATACACCGACCGCTACAAATTGCAGCGATTCGGGCGAGGTGGGTTCGTGGCCGCGGCGGTGCGCACCGGCGTACCGATCATTCCGTGCTCGATCGTCGGTTCCGAGGAGATCTACCCGAAGATCGCCGACATCAAGCCGTTGGCCCGGCTACTGAACCTGCCGTACTTCCCGGTGACCCCACTGTTCCCGCACCTCGGCCCGCTCGGCGTGCTACCGCTGCCCTCGAAATGGTCCATCGAGTTCGGCAGCCCCATCGCGACCACCGGTTACGAAGCCGAGGCCGCCGATGACCCGATGACCATGTTCGAGGTCACCGACCAGGTCCGCGAAACCATCCAGCAGACGCTCTACAAACTGCTCACCAAACGCCGCAACGCCTTCTTGGGCTGAGTTTTTGGCTGTGTTTTTGGCCGCTGGTGCGGCGTGTTCGCGGCCCCCTTTGGCTCGCGTCCGAGGGGCAAATACTTGCTCCTTCGTCGCTTCGTATTTGCCCCTCGGACGTGAGCCGGCCGCGAACTTTGGGGCTCGGTCTCGCTTCGCTCGGAACCTGTGGTTGTGGCGAGTGGGTGCGTATGGGGGCGGGTGCGGCATCGACTGTTTCTGTAGCTGGTTGGGTGCCTGTGTTCGGTAGCTGAGGGGGCTGGATCTTGCTGCGAGACTGTGTTGTGGCGGGGCGCGTGGGTGGGGTTGCGGGGGACTCGGGGTTTGGGTAGTCCAGTGAGGTTTGCTGTGTTTATTGGCCGCTGGCGCGGCGTGTTCGCGGCCCCTATGGCTCGCGTCCGAGGGGCAAATACTTGCTCCTTCGTCGCTTCGTATTTGCCCCTCGGACGTGAGCCGGCCGCGAACTTTAGGGCTCGATCTCGCTTCGCTCGGAAGCTGTTGTCGCGCCCAGTGGGCACGCAAGTAGGCTCGTGCGGCACCGACTGTTTCTGTACACAGATAGGTGCCGTGGTTTGGCGGTTGGGGGCTCGGTCTCGCTTCGCTCGAAAACTGGTGTCGTGGCGAGTGGGTGCGTATGTGGGGTGGTGCGGCACCCGGAGTGCGGTAGTCCGGTTTGGTGCGGTGTTTATTGGCTGTTGGTGCCGCGAACTTTGGTGCCCGGTCTCGCTGCGCTTGAAACCGGGAGTTCCGGTGTGTTGGGGCGGAATCGCGGTCAGTGATCGCGGTGGCGGGTGATGGCCGCGGCGACGGCGCCGCCCGCCGCGCCAAGTGCCAATGCGGTCGGGACGCCGATCTTGGCGGCCTTGCGGCCGGTTCGGAAATCGCGGATTTCCCAGCTGCGGTTCTTGGCGACCTCACGCAGATCCGAATCCGGGTTGATGGCCACGGCCGTACCCACCAGTGACAGCATCGGCACGTCATTGTGGCTATCGGAATAAGCGGTACATCGCTTGAGGTTCAAGCCTTCCCGAATGGCGAGGGTGCGCACGGCGTGCGCCTTGCCGAGACCGTGCAGGATGTCGCCGACCAGCCTTCCGGTGAACTTTCCGTCCACACTTTCGGCCACGGTGCCGAGCGCGCCGGTGAGCCCGAGTCGTTTGGCGATTACCTGGGCCAGCTCGACTGGTGTCGCGGTGACCAGCCAAACCTGTTGTCCGGCATCAAGGTGCATCTGCGCGAGCGCCCTGGTGCCGGGCCAAATCTTGTCGGCGATGATTTCGTCGTAGATTTCCTCGCCGAGCGCGGCGAGTTCGGCGGTCGGACGACCGGCGATGAATGCCAGCGCCTTCTCCCGGCCGCTGGCCATATCGGTGCTGTTCTCTTTGCCGGTCACCCGGAACTTGATCTGCTTCCAGGCCACGTCGACCAGGTCGGAGGTCTTGAAGTATTTGCGGGCCGCCAGGCCGCGGGCGAAGTGCACGATCGATGCGCCCTGCACCATGGTGTTGTCGACGTCGAAGAACGCGGCCGCGGTCAGGTCGCGCGGCACCTCGGGTCCAGTGGGTTCGATTTCGCGTTCGGCGGCCGCCAGATCGGCGTCGTGCAACGTCAGCGCGGCATCCGCGCTGGCCTCCCCGGCGAGATTGGCCCGTAGCTCTTCCTCGCTGGGCCCGAAAGGACTGCGGGAGATGCGCGCAAGTTGATCCTGTAAACCTTGGCCGAGCCGACCCTGGTTCCATCGCACCGGAAACTCGCCGAATCGTCCCGCGATGAATCCGGCCCTTGCCGCCTTGGATTGTTCCGGCACCAGTACCTCCGCCCGTCGCGCGAACCATAACCACCCTATCCGGAAGCGGCGACAGTCACGGCGGTACCGCTGGCACCGAATCGGGCGTGGCGGGGGGATTTAATATCCATCATGACCAATCCCACACATTCGGTGACGTTGTTGACGAGATCGGGTTGCGGCATGTGTGCCACGGCACTCGCGCAACTTCGGGTAATCTGCGCCGATTTCGGGATCGAGCCCGCGACGCTGGATGTCGACGAGGCCGCCGCGACCGACCCTGGCCTGCGCGCAGAGTACGGCGACCGGCTTCCTGTGGTGCTGCTCGACGGTCGTGAACACAGTTATTTCGATGTCGACGAGCCCCGATTGCGGGCCGATTTGACCCGCTGAGTAATAACTGATCCTGCCCGTTTCCGCCGCGCTGCTGGTCGTGGCGGAAAATGAGGCCAAATTCACCGACTTTGTGCAGGGCTTCACAAGCAGTTACGGTGGTGGCACGCGACCCGCATGCCGTGGCTGCGGATCCACCGCGTAATGACACCCAGCATGCCGATACTTCAACCATGGCACCGGACCGTCCCGGGCCAGAGGTCGAACAACGAGCCGGACCATGAAACGGGCCGGAACGAGGAGCCGACGACGTGACAGAGCAGCATGAGGCGCCAAGCGGCGTCTCCGGCAGGGCTCTGCAGAAGGACATCCCGCAGGCCACTGTTGCGCGGTTGGCCAGCTATCTTCGGGTCCTCGCCATATTGGCCGACGACAGTGTGCTCATCGTATCGAGCGAGGAACTCGCTGTCGCGGCGGGTGTCAATTCCGCAAAGTTGCGTAAGGACCTTTCTTTCCTCGGACCCAACGGTGTTCGGGGTGTCGGCTATGACGTCGCCAAGCTGCGCACCAGGATCGAGGATGTGCTCGGACTGTCGCAGGGGCATCGGGTGGTATTGGTCGGCGCCGGAAATCTGGGCCGGGCACTGGTGGGCTACGGCGGTTTCCAGCGGCGCGGATTCACCGTGGTCGGCGTGTTCGACCACCACCCCGAGGTGATCGGCCTCGAGGTCGCCGGGCTCGTGGTACGCGATGTGGCCGGCCTCGGGGAGGCGGTCGCGATGCTGGAGCCGACGATCGCGGTGATCACCGTCCCCGACGCCGCGGCGCAGGCAGTCTGCGAGCAACTGGTCGTGCTTGGACTGCAGTCGATTCTGAGTTTCGCGCCGAGTGAATTGACCGCACCCGAGGGCGTCGAGGTTCGGCGAGTGGATCTGGCTGTGGAAATGCAGATGCTCTCGTTCGATGCTTCCCGCAACGCACCGCCGCTACCCGAAGTCGCGCGTGCGGTGTCCGGCCAGATCGGCCATCGCGTGCACCCGGCGTTGAAGCGCCCGGCAGCGCCGCATTCGACAACCTCGCATTCGGCAACGGAGCCAAGCAGCAAGGGATCGGTGGTTACACCATGAGTATTCTTCTGGTCGGGATTTCGCATCGAAGCGCTCCCGTCGCAGTATTGGAAAAGGTCGCGATAACCGACGCCGACCGGCCAAAGCTGATCGAACGAATGCTCACCTCCAGCCATGTTTCCGAGGCGATGATCGTCTCCACCTGCAACCGCGTCGAGGTCTACGCGGTGGTCGATGCCTTTCACGCTGGTCTCGCCGAGGTCGGCGATCTGCTGACCAAACATTCCGGACTGCCGCTGCCCGATCTGACCAAGCATGCCTACGTCCGCTACAGCGAGGCCGCCGCCGAGCACCTGTTCGCGGTGGCGAGCGGCCTGGATTCGATGGTGATCGGCGAGCAGCAGGTACTCAGCCAGATCCGTAGCGCATACGCCTCCGCGGACGCGCAGCAGGCCGTCGGCCGGACTCTGCACGAACTGGCCCAGCACTCGCTACGAGTCGGCAAGCGAGTGCATTCGGAGACCGGTATCGATCGGGCCGGCGCCTCGGTGGTTTCGGTCGCGCTGGATCGGGCCCAGCAGGTGCTGCGGGCTGGCGCACCGGCCGATTCGGCGCTGGTCGGGCGGACAGCGGTGGTTGTCGGTGCCGGAGCGATGGGCGGTCTTGCGGTAGCCCATCTTTCGCGCGCGGGCATCGGGCGCATCATTGTGGTCAACCGCACCAACGAGCGGGCCGCGCGGCTCGCGGAGACCGCGCGCTCCTACGGCGTCGAGGCGGATGCGCTGGAGCTGTCGCGACTGACCGAGGCGATGGTCGCGGCGGATGTCGTCATCACCTGTACCGGCGCGGTCGGCGCCGTGGTGACCCTCGCCGACACCCACCGCGCGCTGTCCGACCGTGATCGCGGCACCGAATCTTCCTCGCGCGAACGGCCATTGGTCTTCTGCGACCTGGGACTACCCCGCGATGTCGAGCACGCCGTCGCAGGGCTGCCCGGTGTCACTGTCATCGATATCGAGACGTTGCAGCGCGATCCGGCCGCAGGCGCCGCCGCCGCCGACACCGCGGCCGCACGCACGATCGTCGCCGATGAACTTGCGAAATACCTTGCCGCTCAACGGATGGCGGAAGTGACGCCGACCGTTGCGGCACTGCGCCAGCGGGCGGCCGAGGTGGTCGAGGCGGAGTTGCTGAGACTGGATTCACGGCTGCCGAGGCTGGCCGACCCGGAGCGTGACGAGGTGGCGCGCACGGTGCGTCGCGTGGTCGACAAGCTGTTGCACGCACCGACGGTCCGGGTCAAACAGTTGGCCTCGACACCGGGCGGTGACAGTTATGCCGAAGCGCTGCGGGAATTGTTCGAACTCAAACCCGGTGCGGCGCAAGCGGTTGTGGCACCGATGGAGATCACTGCGCGGGAGGCGCGGCGCGAGTCCATCCCATTCGCGGGCAATGACGAAATTGTGCTCGTCGATGACTTCACCGCGAGCCATTTCGGCGAAGAACGGGGACAGTCCGCATGACAATCGTGCAGGAAGAGGACAACGTGACCGCAGGCAGCATGCGCTCGCCGGGGCGATCGGGCGCGACCGCACCCTTGCGGATCGGAACCAGAGGCAGCCTGCTGGCGCTCACCCAGTCGGGCACCGTTCGCGATGCCCTGATCGCGGCAGGGCACGAGGCCGAGCTGGTCGCCATCAAGACCGCGGGTGACAAGAACGCGTCGGATCCGGTGCAGCAGATCGGTGTCGGGGTATTCACCTCGGCCCTGCGTGACGAACTGGCCGCCGGGGCCATCGATATCGCGGTGCACTCCTACAAGGACCTGCCGACCGAACCCGATCCGCGCTTCACCATCGCCGCCATCCCGGTGCGCGAGGATCCGCGTGATGCCCTGGTGGCGCGCGACGGACTCGTGCTGGGTGAGCTGCCCGCCGGTTCGCGTATCGGCACCTCGGCGCCGCGGCGCGCCGCGCAATTGCGTGCGCTCGGGCTCGGTCTCGAGATCATGCCGTTGCGTGGCAATCTCGATACGCGGCTGCGCAAGGTCACCGATGGCGAACTCGACGCGGTCGTCGTAGCCAGAGCCGGACTCGCGAGGATCAAACGTCTGGACGCGGTCACCGAGGCGCTCGAGCCCGTGCAATTGCTTCCCGCCCCCGCCCAGGGTGCGCTCGCGGTCGAATGCCGCAGCGACGATACTGCTTTGATCGAGATGCTGGCCGGACTCGATGACGCCGCCACTCGCGCGGCCGTGATCGCGGAGCGGGCGTTGCTCGCCGAACTCGAGGCCGGTTGCTCGGTGCCGATCGGCGCGCTCGCCGAGGTGGTCGAATCTATCGATGACGACGGCCGGATCGTCGAGGAGCTCTCGCTACGCGGATGCGCGGCGGCTCTCGACGGTTCCGATGTGCTGCGTGCGTCGATTGTCGGCGCGCCGGAGCGCGCGGCCGAACTGGGCCGAGCGTTGGCCCGTGAGCTGCTGGAGCTCGGTGCACGCGAGCTGCTCGGCACACCCGAACCGGATGCGTCCGGTTCCCCCACACAGGCGGTGAATCCGCCCGCCACGGACTTTGTCGATCCCAGCCCAATGGAGAACAGCCGATGAGCAGCCGAGCTACCAAGAAGCATCCTGGTCGGATCCTTTTCGTCGGGTCGGGTCCCGGCGACCCGGCGCTGCTGACAGTGCGAGCGCATGAGGTGCTCGGACGCGCCACGCTGGCATTCACCGATCCCGATGTCGACAAGGGTGTGCTCGGCCTGATCGGCACCGCGGTGGAAACCGACGCCGATGGTGAGCGGCTCGTCGACGTGCGTCCGGCCCTCGGTGAGCCTGCCGAGGTGGCCAAGACGCTGATCGCCGAGGCCCGCAATGGAAACGATGTGGTCCGGGTCGTCGCGGGTGATCCGCTCACCACCGATGCCGTGATCGCCGAGGTCACCGCGGTTACTCGCTCGCACATGGTCTTCGAGGTGCTGCCTGGCCTGCCTGGTGGTTCGGCGGTGCCGAGCTACGCGGGTATCGCCCTCGGCTCGGGGCACACTGAGGCCGACGTGCGCGGCGAGGTCGATTGGGCCGCGCTCGCGTCCGCCCCCGGCCCGCTGGTGCTGCACGCGACTTCGGGTCATCTTGCCGAAACTGCCAGCGCCCTGGTCGAACACGGTATGGCGCCGCAGACTCCGGTAGCGGTGACCGTACGCGGCACCACCCGTCAGCAGCGCACTATCGAGGCCACGTTGGCCACGCTGAACAGCGCGGCCTCCGAACTGGTCGGCCCGCTGGTGGTGACCATCGGCAAGGTGGTGGCGCAGCGCTCGAAGATGTCCTGGTGGGAGTCGCGCGCGCTATACGGCTGGACCGTGCTGGTGCCGCGCACCAAGGACCAGGCCGGAGAGATGAGCGAGCGACTGGTGACCCATGGCGCCATCCCGATGGAGGTGCCGACCATCGCGGTGGAGCCGCCGCGCAGTCCCGCGCAGATGGAGCGCGCGGTCAAGGGGTTGGTCGACGGCCGCTACCAGTGGGTGGTGTTCACTTCCACCAACGCGGTTCGCGCGGTGTGGGAGAAGTTCGCCGAATTCGGTCTTGATGCCAGGGCTTTCTCCGGTGTGAAGATCGCTTGTGTCGGCGAGGCCACCGCGGAGAAGGTGCGTTCGTTCGGCATCAACCCCGAGTTGGTGCCGAGCGGTGAGCAGTCCTCGGAGGGGCTGCTCGCCGACTTCCCGCCCTATGACGACGTTTTCGACCCGGTGAACCGAGTGCTGTTGCCGCGCGCGGACATCGCCACCGAAACTCTCGCCGAGGGACTTCGGGATCGTGGCTGGGAGATCGACGACGTAACCGCATACCGCACGGTGCGCGCGTCTCCGCCGCCCGCCGAGACCCGCGAGATGATCAAGACCGGCGGCTTCGACGCGGTCCTGTTCACCTCATCCTCGACGGTCCGCAACCTGGTCGGCATCGCGGGCAAGCCGCACGCGCGCACCATCGTCGCGTGCATCGGCCCGAAGACCGCTGAGACCGCGATCGAGTTCGGTCTGCGCGTGGACGTGCAGCCCGAGGTCGCTCAGGTGGGACCGCTCGTCGAGGCGCTCGCCGAGCACGCCGCCCGGCTGCGCGCCGAGGGGCTACTGCCGCCGCCGCGTAAGAAGAGCCGCCGCAGCCGCTAGTTACCACGAAACGCCCACCACACTGTGGGCGTTTCGTGGCTCCGCATAATCAGCGGCTGTAGCGCATCAGGGTGCGTACCAGTCTGCAGGTCATGTCGGAAGGTGGGCGGATATCGATCTGCACCGCGGTGCGCCGGATACGTTCGTTGCTCGCCTGCCTCGGCAGATAGATGCCGGAGTCCAGTAGCGCGATGGTGAGTCGCATGGCCTTGAGCCTGCGATTGTGAGTGACGTACCACTTGCGCGGGCGGCCCGCGGGCAGTGGACGCTTCTGCAATGGGACATACGGCCGGTCGATGATGCTGGACTTCGGTGCGGTAGCGGGCATGAGATCCTCCCCGTGGAGATTGGGAACCAGGTCGATGTGCGTGACAAGGATTCCCTCGAACACATCTTCGATTCTACCTCCAAGTACCGACAGAAACCGCTGGCCACAATGGCTTTCGGCAAACGATTCGGACCTTGCCCAGAGTCGGTTTCGGACCGGCCGCGCTGCGATTCGACTCAGCGCACGCAGTGACGGATGTAACTTCGAGAGTCGCTTCGGCGGCTCCGAGGCTGGTCGATCGCAATACCGAATTCCATCGCGTGGTCTTCGCCGCGGCCGGCGACCAGCACTGCTCGGCCGGCGACGCGACCGCGCCCGAGATATCCGCCGACCGACGATCGGCGCGTTGTATCTCGGTGTCGAGGAGAATTCCGGACCGCACCCCGTGCGGTGACTGTCTCGACCGGATTGCCCGTGCCGACGCGGCGGAACGTGCTCTGGTCGGCAGGCGTATCGTGCGGTTTATGACCGGAATGGACCGCCCGAGGCGGTTGCGCCGTACCCCTGCGGTGCGTCGTCTCGTGGCCGAAACCACACTGCGGCCACGGCAATTGGTGTTGCCGATGTTCGTGGCCGACGGACTGGAAGAACCGCGCGAAATCAGCTCGATGCCGGGGGTGATGCAGCATTCGATCGATTCGCTGCGCAAGTCGGCGGTCGAGGCGGTCACCGCGGGTGTCGGCGGGCTCATGCTCTTCGGGGTGCCACGCCCAGAGGACAAGGACGCCACCGGAAGTAAGGCCAGCGATCCCGATGGCATTCTCAACCGTGGTCTGCGTGCGCTGGCCGACGAGGTGGGCTCCTCGACGGTGATCATGGCCGACACCTGTCTGGACGAGTTCACCGATCACGGCCACTGCGGCGTGCTGTCCGCCGACGGCGCCGTCGACAATGACGCCACGCTGCACCGCTATGTGGAGATGGCCCTCGCGCAGGCCGATGCCGGTGCCGACCTGCTCGGCACCAGCGGCATGATGGACGGTCAGGTCGGCGCGATTCGGCGCGGGCTGGACGCGGTCGGGCGCACCGATACCGGCATCCTCGCCTACGCGGCGAAGTACGCGTCAGCGTTCTACGGCCCATTCCGCGAGGCCGTCGCCTCGTCGCTCGAGGGTGACCGGCGCAGCTACCAGCAGGATCCGGCCAACCGCCGGGAAGCCATTCGCGAACTCGATCTCGATCTGGCCGAAGGCGCGGACATCGTGATGGTGAAGCCGGCGATGTCCTACCTGGACATCCTGCGTGATGTCGCCGACCATTCGCCGGTCCCGGTGGCCGCATACCAGATCTCCGGCGAGTACTCGATGATCACAGCGGCCGCCGAGCGCGGCTGGATCGACCGTCGCGGCGCCATTCTCGAATCACTGATGGGTATCCGGCGGGCGGGCGCGGACTTCGTGCTCACCTACTGGGCAACCGAGGCCGCGCACTGGCTATCGTGACGAACCCATATCCACCCACTCAGTTCGGCCCTCTGCCGAAACCCGCCCTACCGGAGGATGTTCGTACCGCGCGCCAATTGTGGTGGGGCGTAGTCGGATTCGGCGTCCTGCAACTCGGCGGCTCGATGTTGGCCGCGGTCGGGCAGCGGCATGATTTCGCCAAGCAGATGTTCGACCAGGTCAAGGCCGAGGACCCGGGTTTCACCATGGCCACCGCCGACCTGATGGTGCAGTTGGCGTTCGTGGTCGCGATACTGCTCGGTCTTGTGGTCGCGGCGTTGGGGCTGGTGATCGCACACCAGTTGGTACGCGGCAAGCTATGGGCTCGGACGCTGCTCACCGTTGTCGCGGTATGGCTAGTGCTGATCGCGATCGGCACCATGTTCACGCTCGGCTCGATATCGGGAGCGGGGTCGCTCGTCGCGGGCGCCGCCGCGATTGTGCAGGGCGTGCTCGCGGCCGGCGCGACGTACTTGAGTCACCGTCCGGACTCGACCGCGTACTTCCAGATGAACCGTCGGTGAACGACCGGGGTCATTGGCGCGGAGTTTGTCTGAGAATCGCCGGCATGTATCGTGAGGGTTGTCACAGTGGACGAGGAAACCGGTAGTTGGTCGTTAACCGAATGGCTCCGGGAGAACGGAGGCATCGATGCGTGTGGTGATTCAACAGCCGCAAAGCATTCGGCGAGATCTGCTCGTACTGAGTCTGCTGATTCTGTTCGGTTTGCTCACTGTGGCCGTGCTGTTGCTGCCGAGTATCGTCGGCTGACCCTGGCCCGCTTGATGGAACCTGTCGCCATGTTCGGCGCGACAGCGAGCCTCGCGTGACCGAGGTGGGGGACGGCGCGAACATCTTGTTCGCCGAACCGGGTTCGCGGTGGCGCACGGTGTCCTACGGGCCCGGATTGTGTTTGATCATTCTGTTCATCGAATTGGTGACCGCTAGTCAGGTGCACTGGTTCGCTCTCATCTTCTGTGCCGCGTTGATCGCGGGTTTCGTTGTGCTGCAGGTGATTGCGGGGCAACGGCATGTCAGCGTCGAACTCACCGCCGACGCGTTGCGCGATGGCACCGAAACCGTCGCACTGACCTCTATCAAGGAGGTGCTGCCCGAGCGGGACGAGGATTGCTGGGACGACGAGGACTGGGAGTCGGCGCGGGCGCTGGGTGAGTTGAGCGGGGTGCCGCGGCGGCGCACCGGTATCGGGTTGCGCCTGTCGGACGGCGGGCTCGTACAAGCTTGGGCGAAAGATCATCGTGGCCTGCGCGTGGCGCTTACCGAGGCGTTGGAAGCGCGGCGCGGTGCCGAACAAAAGCAGGCCGAACAAAACCAGACCGGGCAACAGCCGGACGAGGAAGCCGACCGGGCCGAGGATCCAGACAGCGAGGATCGACACAGCGAGAACGGAGCGAACTGTTGAGGCGTGCGTTCGTAGTGTTCGGCGAGGTGGTCGTGGCGGCGTTATGCGTGGCCGTGGCCGTTGCGAGCTGGCGAAACGGTGTGGTGACGACATCGTTCGCGGCAGCCGGGGATGTGCCAGGCTTCGACGCGACACGCTACGTCGCGCCGTGGCTGGTGCTGGCGGCTTTCCTGGTCGTGGTGGCCGGTGTGATCGTCATCGACGCGGCGGCGCGGACCATTCGCGCGGCCACCGCGCGGTCTTCGGCTCGCGACTGACCGAGCGACACTGCAAATCACCCTGTGTAGCGCGTGCGGTACGCGTTCGCGCCCTGGCGTGCCGTGTCCGACTCGGCTACCGTGCAAGGCGTGCCCTTCGGGTGCTGGAGGCGAAAGGTCGGCCCATCATTGGCGTAGCGAATGTTGTTGCGGCCATTGAGTTTTCGTCTGTAACAACGATGTTGTCGACAAAGGAATGTTTGTGATTGCACTTGCCGGAAAACTCTGTGCCGGGGTGGCCGTGGCCGCCGCGATCGGGCTGGCCGCAGCGCCCGCGGGCGCCACGACGAGCCTGCCGCTGGAACCCGCGACCACCGATACCGCGCAAAACCCGCACGCCGCACCGGTTTTCGTGCCCCAGACCGGATCCGCCGGTATCTACAACTCGTTCACGTGCACGCTGCACACCATGTCGGCCTCAGTGCCGTGCATCTACACCTGACCGATCCGGCGTCGATTCAATTCCACTGCTGGTAAATGTCTAGCACCCGGCCGCCGCGAGTGCCAGGGACATTTACGAAAACGGTAACCGAGCCATCAGGGTGGGTGGCGGCTTCGGTCATGATCTGGCGCAGTGATGCGTGCACACCGCCGTTCTCGTCGCGATGAATCTCGGTACCGCTCTCTAGTCCCGCGCCGATTCGGCTGGGCGGCACGAACATGGTGACCAATGCGGGCAGTGGTCCGCCGGCGATGGCCGCGGTTTCCTCGTGGCTAAGGCTGACCCCGATGCGGTCGGTCTGCCCGACCGGGGCAACCGCCGAGGCGGATCCGGCGCCCAAAAGGGTCGTCGAGGCGGCGAGCGGGGCGAGTACCGCGGCACTCAAGATGGCAAACCGCATGCTGAACCCTCCGGAACCGGTAGATGGTGGGAGAAACGGATATGCGAGCCGCCCAAGATTACGCAGCGGCAATCCGCTGGCGACCGATATGCGGCGAAACAGATTCGGCGTGTTGCGCAGACGTGCCGGGGCGCACTGCGGCGTGGGTCACTCCACTACACCCTGTCGTCGACTCGTTGGGATCGGGCTGAGACACTGGAGGCCGTGAGTTCTTCTCCGCGCGCGACCAGGGCATCGGTGCCGATCTCCACCCAGCTCTTCGAGCGGGCCAGTTCGGTAATCCCGGGCGGTGTCAACTCGCCGGTTCGGGCATTCATGTCGGTCGGCGGCACACCGAGATTCATCGCTTCGGCGAACGGCTACACCCTCACCGATGCCGACGGCAACGACTATGTGGATCTGGTCTGCTCCTGGGGGCCGATGATCCTCGGGCACGCGCATCCCGCGGTGGTCGACGCGGTCCAGCGGGCCGCGACCACTGGGCTGTCCTTCGGTGCGCCGACCGAGGCCGAGATCGAACTCGCCGAACTGATCGTCGAACGGGTTGCGCCGGTGGATCGGGTTCGGCTGGTGAACTCCGGCACCGAGGCCACTATGAGCGCGGTCCGGTTGGCTCGCGGTTACACGGGTCGCACCAAGATCATCAAGTTTTCCGGCTGCTACCACGGCCATGTGGACGCACTGCTTGCCGATGCCGGATCCGGCATCGCGACGCTCGGCCTGCCGACCTCGCCCGGTGTCACCGGCGCGCAGGCGGCCGACACCATCGTGCTGCCCTACAACGACATCGATGCCGTCACCGCGGCGTTCGCCGCGAATCCCGGCGAGATCGCGTGCGTGATCACCGAGGCCGCGGCGGGCAATATGGGTGCGGTCGCACCGCTGCCCGGTTTCAACGAGGCCCTGCGCACGCTGACCGCCGCACACGGCGCGCTGTTGATCATGGACGAGGTGATGACCGGATTCCGGGTCAGCCGCGCGGGATGGTTCGGCCGCGAGGGGGTCGCCGGTGATCTCTACACCTTCGGCAAGGTGATGAGCGGTGGTCTGCCCGCCGCCGCGTTCGGTGGCCGTGCCGATATCATGAATCATCTGGCTCCGCTCGGCCCCGTTTATCAGGCGGGCACGCTGTCTGGAAATCCGGTCGCCGTCGCCGCGGGCCTCGCAACGCTGCGTGCGGCCGACGACGCCGTGTACGCCGCGCTCGATCGCAATGCGCAGCGGCTCGGCGGACTGTTCACCGAAGCCCTAACCACCGTGGGGGTCGAGCATCAGGTGCAGTTCGCGGGCAATATGGTGAGCGTGTTCTTCGCCGAGGCTCCGGTCACCGACTACGCCACCGCCAAGGCCAGCCAGACCTGGCGTTTCCCAGCTTTCTTCCACGCGCTTCTCGAAGGTGGTGTGTACGCGCCGCCGAGCGCGTACGAGGCTTGGTTCGTCTCCGCGGCGCTCGACGAGGACGCGTTCGACCGTATCGCCGCCGCCCTGCCCGCCGCCGCACACGCGGCCGCGGCCGCCACCCCCGAAGGATCCCGCGCGTGAGTTCCGACCACCCAGATTCCAAAAAGCGCGAACAAGCCGACGCAGCCGTCTCGGCTGAATCCGACGCGGCCGTCTCGGCTGAATCCAACACAGCCGTCTCGGCTGAATCGCGCCCCAAGAGCGAATCCGCCCACTCGACCGAGTCCAGCGTGAGCGACGAACCGGCAGCGCGGGCTGCCTCCGCCATGAGCACTCGACCGCGCACCACGGAGCCGACCGGCCCGTCCGCCACGGGCATCGAGGGCGAGGGCGTCGAGACCATCGTGCACGTGCTCCGCCACGGAGAGGTGCACAACCCGAAGGGCATCCTCTATGGACGGCTGCCCGGCTTCAGTTTGTCGGTCACCGGGCGGGCGCAGGCGGGCGCGGTCGGGCGGTCGCTGTCGGATCACGACGTCACGCTAGTGATCGCCTCGCCGCTGCAACGCGCGCAGGAGACTGCCGCGCCGATCGCCGAACGGCACGGGCTTATCGTGCGCACCGACGAGAACCTCATCGAGGCGGGCAATACCTTCGAGGGCCTTCGGGTATCGGTCGGTGACGGCGCGCTGCGCAAGCCTCGGCACTGGTGGAAGCTGCGTGATCCCTTCGCCCCGTCCTGGGGTGAGCCGTACCTGCAGATCGCACACCGCATGTTGGCCGCCGTGAACAAGGCGCGGGTCGAGGCGGCCGGGCACGAGGCGGTGCTGGTGTCGCATCAGCTGCCGGTGTGGACGCTGCGCCGGTTCTTGCAGGGACAGCGGCTCTGGCACGACCCGCGCCACCGGCAATGCTCGCTCGCATCGCTGACTTCGCTTGTCTACCAGGGCGATACGCTCGTCGACATCGTCTACTCCGAGCCTGCGGGCGGTTCGGATCCGTCGGTGCACGGCGCATGAGACCGGTCACCGCGTCGACTCGGCCGGTATTGCGGCGCCTGGCGCCGGTCCTGCTCGCGTGCGTGTGCCTCGTCGCCACGCTCGTGGGCTGCTCCGCCGGTACCGACGCGGTGGCCTCCGGTGGCACGTTCGAATTCGTGTCTCCCGGCGGCAAGACCGACATCTTCTACGACCCGCCCAGCGCGCGCGGCACCATCGGCAAGCTGTCGGGCCCGGATCTGATGACCGTTGGCAAAACCACCTCGGTCGACGATTTCGCGGGCAAGGTCGTCGTGCTCAATCTGTGGGGCCAGTGGTGCGGCCCGTGCCGTGCGGAAGCCCCCGCGCTCGAGAAGGCGTACGCGGCGACGAAGGACAAGGGCGTCGCATTCCTCGGCATCAACGTCCGTGACCCGCAACAGGACAAGGCCCAAGACTTCGTCACCGATAACAAGATCGGTTACCCGTCCATCTACGACCCGTCAATGCGCACCTTGCTCGCCCTCGGTGGCAACTTTCCGACCAGCGTGATTCCCACGACCCTGGTCCTGGATCGCGAGCACCGGGTTGCCGCCGTCTTCCTCAGGTCGCTCCTGGCCGAGGATCTTCAGCCCATCGTCGACCGCATCGCCGCAGAGGATTCCCAGTGACCCGCACCCGAAGCCCGCGCGCTTGTCGCCCGAGGCAGGCCGCCCGACTCATCCGTGGCACGTGGACCGTCGACGACCGGTGGGCCGGCGTCGCCTCGGTGCCACGTAGCGCCGCGGCGGTTTCGATGATGGACGTCAACTGGGCCGAGGTCGACGCGCCGTCGGAATCGGAACGACCGGTGCGGCGCGACGCGGATCAGTCCGAGGAGGGCCGGTCGTGAATCGCGACCGACGCGTTCGCGGCCGACTTGCCTGCCGTCCGCGCCAGGCAGCGCGGCTCGTTCGTGGCACATGGCGAGTCGATGATCGCTGGGCCGGTGTCGCGGTGGTGCCGCGCAGCGCGGCCGCGGAATCGATGCGGGATATCGCGCGCGACGATTTATCCGCGGTGAGTGCCGCACCCGCTCCCGAGCCGCCGCCCACCGACGATGGGCGCCGGGAGCACACATGAGTGTGCTCGCCGGAGTAGGCGATTCGTTCCAGCAGACGGCGGCGACCGGACCGCTGCTGCTGGCGTTGGGCGCATGTGTGCTGGCAGGGCTGGTGTCGTTCGCCTCGCCGTGTGTGGTGCCGCTGGTGCCGGGTTATCTGTCGTATCTCGCGGGATTGGTCGGTGCCGAGGCGCCGCCGGTAACCGCTGCCGAGGCCAAAGGTCGTGGGGCGCGGGCCGGTTCGGTTGCTGTCGCGGATCGTGGTGTGGCGGCCCCCGCACAGCCGGTGGCTCGCGGCCGGATGCGGGTTGCCGGCGCGGCGGGTTTGTTCGTCGCCGGTTTCACCGTGGTTTTCGTGCTCGCGACCGCCACCGTCTTCGGTGTGATTCAGACCTTGAATGTGAATCGTGAGCTGCTGCAACGCATCGGCGGTGTCGTCACGATTCTGATGGGGCTGGTGTTCATCGGCCTGGTGCCCGCGCTGCAGCGCGATACCCGGATGCAGCCGCGCAGGCTGACCAGCATTGCGGGCGCTCCGCTGCTCGGCGCGGTGTTCGCGCTGGGCTGGACGCCGTGCCTGGGTCCGACGCTATCGGGGGTGATGGCGGTGTCGGCGGGTACCGACGGCACCACCGCCGTTCGAGGCGTCGCGCTCATCGTCGCCTACTGCCTCGGCCTCGGGCTGCCCTTCGTGATCCTGGCCTTCGGCTCGGTGAGCGCGCTGCGCGGTGTCGGCTGGCTGCGCCGCAACTCCCGCACCATTCAGATCATCGGGGGAATCCTGCTCGTCGCGGTCGGCATCGCGCTGGTCACGGGGGCTTGGGACCAGTTCGTCGCCTGGGTCCGCGACGCGTTCGTTTCCGAGGTGACGCTACCGATATGACCGTGCTCGACAAACATGAGGCGCCGGTGACCCCGCCGCGTCAATCACCACTAGGCCGGATCTGGGCATTCGCGCGCAATACCTGGCGCGGACTGACCAGCATGCGCACCGCGCTGGTACTGCTGTTCCTGCTCGCGCTGGCCGCGATTCCCGGCGCGTTGCTGCCGCAGCGCAGCCTCAATGCGCAGAAGGTCGATCAGTACATCATTGACCGGCCGACGCTCGGACCATGGATGGATCGGTTCGAACTGTTCGACGTGTTCGGCAGCTTCTGGTTCACGGCGATCTATGTACTGCTGTTCATTTCACTGGTCGGGTGCATTCTGCCGCGCGTCTTCGATCACTACCGCGCGCTGCGCACGCCGCCGGTCCGGGCGCCGCGCAACCTCGCCCGGCTGCCGCACCACTACTCGGGGACTGTCGAACTGGGCGCCGAGGAGGTGGTCGCACATGCGCGTAAGCAATTGCGTGGCTGGCGCACCGAGGTGCGTGACGGCGCGAGTCTCAGGCCCCGAAGCGGTGGCCAACGTGACCACGAAGATCCAAGCGAGCGCCGTATCAAGCCGAGCGGGCGTGACGGTGAGATCACCCTGTCCGCAGAGAAGGGGTACACCCGCGAGCTCGGCAACCTCGTCTTCCATCTGTCGCTGGTCGGGCTGCTGGTCGCCATCGCCGTCGGCAAGCTGTTCGGCTACGAGGGCAGCGTCATCGTTATCGCCAATAATGGCCCAGGCTTCTGCACGACCTCACCCGCGGTTTTCGACTCGTTCCGGGCAGGCAATGTCATCGACGGCACCGGCATCGCGCCGATCTGCGTGCGGGTCAAGGACTTCAAGGCCGACTATCTGCAGAATGGCCAGGCCGAGATGTTCACCTCGAACATCGAATATCAGGCGGGTGCGGATCTGCAGAGCAATACCTGGCGTAACAGCACCATCCAGGTGAACCATCCGCTGCGCGTCGCGGGTGACAGGCTGTATTTGCAGGGACACGGGTACGCGCCGACCTTCACGGTCACCTTCCCGAACGGGCAGACCAGGACCGAGACCATCCAGTGGCGGCCGGAAAACGCGCAGACGTTCCTGTCCAGCGGTGTTTTGCGGATCGATCCGCCCGGTGGCATGTACGCCACCGACGAGGAGCGTCGCAAGAACCAGATCGCGATCGAGGGCCTTTTCGCACCGACCGCGCTGCTGCACGGCAACCTGCTGACCTCATCGTTCCCCGTGATGAATGATCCGGCCGTCGCGGTGGACGTCTATCGCGGCGATACCGGCCTCGATACCGGCAAGCCGCAATCGCTGTTCTCGCTGGACCCGGAGCAGATCAAACAGGGCCGGCTGGCCAAGGAGGCCAGGGTCAACCTACGCCCCGGCGAGTCGACCACCCTGCCCAACGGCACCAAGGTGACCTTCGACGGTGCACAGGAATTCGTGAACCTGCAGGTGTCGCACGATCCGGCGCAACAGTGGGTGCTGGTGAGCGCACTGGCCATGATGGCGGGGCTGCTGGTGTCGCTGCTGGTGAAACGGCGGCGGATCTGGATGCGGGTCTACCCGGCTGAGGGCGAAGCCGGTACCGTTGACAAACGACGCACTGTAGTAGAGATGGGCGGGCTGGCCAGAACCGATCAGGCCGGCTGGGGCGGCGAGTTCGACAAGCTGCGTGCGCGCCTGCTGGATCAGCGATCCAGCGGGCAACCCGGCTCCGAGACCACGGGAGAGTGACCATGCCGATCGACGAGAACATCGCGCACTACAGCGATCTCGCCTTCAAGTCGGCGATCGTCGTGTACGCGCTCGTGCTCGTGCTGCTGCTGGTGCAGTACGCGTCGGCGCGGACACGGAAGGTTGTCGAGCGCGAGCTTGTCGCCGCGGGCGGTTCCGGCTCGCTGCCTGCGGCCGGTCCTGGTCGTATCGAGACGCCACAGGCGCGGCCCCTTTCGGAACGCGCGGGCAATATGGCTTACTCGGTGCTCTTTGTCGGGGTCGCGTCGCACGTGCTCTCGATCGTGTTGCGCGGCTTCGCGACTCATCGCTTTCCGCTCGGCAACATGTACGAGTTCGTCACCATGGCGACCGCCGCCGCGGCACTGGTCGGGATTGTTTTCCTGCGTGAGCAGCGCTACCGGTCGATGTGGGTGTTCTTGCTCGTCCCGATCCTGATCCTGATGTTCCTCGCGGGCACCCTGCTCTACGCCGACGCCGCGCCTGTCGTGCCCGCGTTGAAGTCGTACTGGTTGCCCATTCACGTCACCATCGTCAGCATCGGCAGCGGCGTCTTCCTCGTCTCCGGTGTCGCGAGCCTGCTTTTCCTCTACCGCCTGCGCCAGCCCGAGGGCCAGGAGTCCGACAACATCCTCGGCGTCATCGCCCGCCGCCTGCCCGACGCCCGCGCTCTGGACCGCCTTGCCTACAAAACCACCATCATCGGTTTCCCTCTCTTCGGTGCAGGCGTCATCCTCGGCGCCATCTGGGCCGAAGCCGCCTGGGGCCGCTTCTGGGGCTGGGACCCCAAGGAAACCTGCTCCTTCATAGCCTGGGTCCTCTACGCCGCCTACCTGCACGCCCGCGCCACCTCCGGCTGGCGCGACACCAAGGCCGCCTGGATCAACGTCGCGGGATTCGTGGCGATGCTGTTCAACTTGTTCATCATCAACATCGTGATCAGCGGGTTGCACTCGTACGCGGGGCTGAACTGAAATGGCTTGACCTGCGCATTCGTGTGTTTGGCGGGTTATTCGCTCGCGTCGCTCGGATCGTCGGTACGCAGCGAGTACGCAGTAGTGGATACCGATCCAGTCGGTGATGGTTGATTCGATCCCCTCATAAGAGGGAACCTTCATTTGGTCTATTTGTGCAAAGCATTGGTTTACGGGCAGTCGTACACTTTGGTCATGAGCGCGACCCATGAGGAGCTGTTGCGGCTGGCTGAGGCTGTGCCGGAGGATCAGGTTCCGGCTGCCGCCGCGTTCCTTCGGCAGCTCGTCCGCCCACCCGGACGCCGCACCTTCCACAGCGCAGGAATCGCCTCCGCTGAACCGGACCTGAGCGAGCGGGCCAAGGACATCGTTCGCAACGAGATCGATCGGGCAGAATCGGCTGAGTGATCGTTGTCGATACCGGGCCTATCGTCGCCCTGGTCAATGCCCGAGACAACCACCATGCCGCGTGCCGGGAACTGCTGATGAACGCTCCCGGCCCGCTGCTGGTGCCGGCACCGGTGCTCACTGAAGCGGCGATTCTGCTGGAGCGCCGTGTCGGTCCTGTGGCGGAACTGGCGTTCCTGCGAGACGTGACCGAAGGCACGTACACTCTCGTGGATACGACCGTCGAGGACCTGGAACGGATACGCCAGCTCGTCGACAAGTACTCCGACCTACCGCTGGGCACGGTGGACGCATCCGTGGTCGCCGTCGCTGAGCGGTTCCCGGTCACGGCCGTGGCGACGCTGGACCGCAAGCACTTCTCCATCGTCCAGTCCAAGGCCGGGCAACTCCTTCTCGTGCCCTGAACTTCCTCCGCTCCGGTACGCAGTAGCGCCGCCGGGCTGAACTAAACGGCTGCTACCTGTGCGTCTGGGTCTTCGTCGTCGTCGGCTGGGTCCGGCTGAGCGGCAGTCCTACAAACGCGCCACGCAGACGACGAATCGGCGTTGCTGGTAGACGATTCCGCGGTCACCCTTGGAGCAGGTGTTGACGTTGGTGGTGTCTTGTTTAACTTCTACGACTCGTATGCCGTCGGGTGTGCCTTGGGCTGTGCAGTCGATTCGTTTCGGGTTGTCGGGGGTGAGTTGCATGCAGCCGCCGGTTACCCAGTCGATGTCGAGGCAGAGGGCTGCCTTTTCGGTGCCGTGCAATGTCGCGACGTAGGAATGGTCGGCATCGGTCGGGCACTGCGTGGGTTCGGGCGCCATTTGGGACACGGTGTAGTTGGAATTCGCGCTGCCGCAGGTGGTTTTCTCGATTTTGGCGTCGTCGTCGATGCGATCGAGCCCGATACAGTCGCCGACAGCTACCTGTAGGCCGGTGACCACCTTTTCGTTGGCGCCGCGAACCGCTGGGAACGTAGGGGCCGGGCTGATCGCCGATTCGTCTTGGGGTAGCGGCTGGATCTCCGGTGCTGTCATTGTCGCTGTGGCACTGATGCTTTCGGTGACCGGCGACGGAGCGTTTGCGGCCGACTCGTCGTTACTCATGGAAAACGCGACCGTCGCGACGGCGGCCGCGGACAGTGCGGCGCCGAGGATGAATACGGTCAGGGTGATACCGGCACGGACACGTTGGCGCGACACGAAACGTCCTCCAGAGCTGTCACGCTTCGAACTCGCCCAACGAGATCCGAAGTTGAAAATTGCATTTCGAAGATCACGCCATGCTTACACCATGTGGTGCGCGCGCGTCGAGTCGTTGTGGGGCAACGCATTCCGTGCGACGCCGAGTGGTCCGATCGCTCATATTTCCAGGTCACAATCGGGCAACGATGAATGATGGGAGGCTTTACCGATTGCGGTGGGGGCAATAGCTACGTGGCGCTGTGTGCGTCATCCGGCTGCCCGAGCCGGAGCCTTGTGAGAAGGAAACTCGAATGAAGTTCGGCACGTTCGCCGCCGCCACCACTCTCTTAGCCGTCGTTGCCACGGGAATCGCTGCGGGAACTGTGAATGCGGAGCCGATCGCGATCACTCGTGAGATTTCGACATCCGGCGTCGACCAGGGAGTCGGCTACCGCGCCACCCTCTCCGACGTCGCCGGAGTACTCACCACCGCTGTCGACGGCGGAAAATTCGAGGTCACCGATAACGGCACCAAGGTATCGCTGAAGTCCGACAGCGGTGCTGTCGTCGCCGAGGTACCGCTGACCTTCGACGTCTCCGGAAGTCATCTGTCGGTTGCACAGGAGATCCGCGACAACGGTCGAACCCTCGCCCTCACACCGAAGCCGACCGCCAAGGACATCGGTGAGATGCAGTCGATCAGCTCTATGGCCCGCCTGATCGAGGAACTCAACAAGAACGTCATCGGCGTCGTCGCCGGTGGCGTACTGGGCGGGCTGATCGGCGCCATCGTCGGCCTCGGATTCTTCAGCATCATCACAGGCCCGATCGGCCTGGTGATCGGCGCGATCGCGGGCGGCTACGCCATGGGCGGCCAGTCGTTCATGGACGCGATGACCGCGGTCGTCAGCGGCCAGCCCTGAGCGAGTTCATGCGTACCGACGGCCATGGCGATCGGGAAAGTGGCGCTTGTCACGATGCTCGCCGCGTGCCGTTCCGCGTGCGGGCGGGTCGACAGATCAGTGCATGCCGATCCAGCGCATGCCAGATCTGAGGGGAGAACGGACACGTGGATGCCGATGACTTCACCTATCCGCCCGCTGCGGTGGTCGACGCGGACAATGGCGTGATCGAGCAGCTCGACGACGGTCGGCTGCGCAATCTGGCACGCACAGCCGCCGGGTTGTCGCTGGAGGCGCAGCAATATTTGGCGATGGTCGCGAACCGTCTTCGCGTCAAGGAGGGGCTGCCGTCGCGTGGCGACGCCATCGAGCGGTAGTCAGCGCTCGGTGGGACCCGAGTCGCCGTCGCGATGCTGGTGCGAGAGGCGCCAGAGGAATTCAGGGTCGTCGTCGGGACCCTTGATCGGCTTGCGTTGCGATGAATGACGCAGCGGTAAACGGGTGGTTGGGGTGGTCGGTCCGGCGGACTTTTCCGGGCCGAACGCTTTCCAGCACAAAACCGCGACAGCCACGACCGCGATGAGTGCCAACAGGTACGTCACGTCGCTCACCTCCTGCTAACGAGCGTAGCCGGGTACCTGGGCTTCGGACACCGCGGACCCGAAATTCCTCTGACGAGGTGTCCGCGGCCTCCTTCGAATGCCGGGCCTGCGAATCAGTGCGCGGTGGCCTCGGTGGTCAGCGACCTGAGTAGTTGCAGCACCTCGGACTCACGGAACCTGCGGTGTCCGCCCGGCGTGCGTAGCGAGCCGAGGCGCCCGGCGTGAGCCCAGCGGGTAACGGTCTTCGGATCGACGTGGAACATGGCGGCAACTTGGCCCGGCGTCAGCAGGGCGTCCTGGCCGCTGACGGTGATCGCAGTCATAGCAAACCTCTCCGTTCTCGACAGTCCCTCATCAGTGGCGCCATCGTCGCACTGCGACCCCTACGTAGTCGAACCACCTACAGTTGGTAAAGGGTAAGTAATGGACAAAACGGATACCGCTCGAGCGCTGCGGCGTGAGGTATCGCCCGGGCCGGGAAAACCGCTTCGCATAGGCTGGCTGACGTGAGTGACGCAACTCCACCGGAAGGTGCACCAGGACAGCAACCCGCACGGGTAGGCCGGCGGCTGGCCCGCAATCTGGCGCTGTACAGCCTCGCCAGGCTGGCGTTGGTTGTCGTCCTCACGGTGGTGATCATCGCGATCGCCCGTTTGGTGTCAGTGGATATTCCGCTCGTGGTTGCCGCGTTGTTCGCGCTGCTATTGGCGATGCCACTATCGCTGACGCTATTCAAGAAGCTGCGCACCCGGGTCAACCAGGACATCGCGGTCGTTGACGAGAAACGCCGCCAGGACAAGGCGCGGTTGCGGGCCAGGTTGCGCGGCGACGAGCAGGGGCCATCGGCGTGAAGCAATGCGATCGCAGCGTCCCACGCGATTGGGTGGATAACGCGGTCCGATTGATCGACGCCGACACCCAGCGCAGCGCGGATACGCATCTGCTGCGCTATCCATTGCCCGCCGAGTGGAACGTCCAGCTGTATCTGAAGGACGAATCGACCCACATCACAGGCAGTCTCAAGCATCGGCTCGCCAGATCCCTTTTCCTGTACGCGATTTGCAATGGCTGGGTCGCCGAGGGCACAACCGTGGTAGAGGCCTCGTCGGGGTCGACCGCGGTCAGCGAGGCGTATTTCGCGAAGCTGCTCGGCCTGGATTTCGTCGCGGTGATGCCCGCGAGTACCTCGCCGCAGAAGATCGCGCTCATCGAAGCGCAAGGCGGCAGTTGTCATTTCGTGCAGCGGCCACCGGATATGTACACCGAGGCCGTGCGGCTGGCGGCCGAGTGCGGTGGCCACTATATGGATCAGTTCACCCATGCCGAGCGCGCCACGGACTGGCGCGGTAATAACAACATCGCCGAATCCATTTTCGAGCAAATGACTCTGGAGACCTGCCCGGTGCCGGAGTGGATTGTTGTCGGTGCGGGCACCGGCGGTACCAGCGCCACCATCGGCCGCTACATCCGTTACCGCAGGCACGCGACGAAACTGGCCGTGGTCGACCCCGAGAATTCCGCCTTCTACGGCGGCTACGAGACCGGCGACTCGGGTTATGAGACCGGAATGCCCTCGCGGATCGAGGGCATCGGCCGGCCGCGCGTCGAACCGTCGTTCGTCGGCCAGGTCGTCGACCGCATGATCGAGGTCCCCGATGCCGGATCCATCGCCGCCGCCCGTCACGCGAGCACGGTGATCGGTCGCCGCGTAGGTGGTTCCACCGGCACCAACCTGTGGGGCGCGTTCGCTCTTATCGCCGAAATGATCGCCGCGGGACGCACCGGCAGCGTGGTGACGCTGCTGTGCGACGGCGGGGATCGTTATGCCGGAACGTATTTCAACGACGACTGGGTCGCGGCACAAGACATCAGCCTGGCCGGGGCGCAGGCCGTGCTTTCGAAGTTCGCGGCTACTGGAAGTTGGACCGGATAACTGGGTGTCAATTTTCATTGACAATTGATCTGTCGTCAATAAAAATTGACGGCATGACTGAAGCAACCACATTGGCGGCCGCCGCCGGCAGTCCCGACCCCAGGGTCGGGTTGCGTGCGGTGCTCGCGCTGCGTCGGCTGCTCGAACGTCTGGAAGCGATCCAGGTGGCCAATGCTCGCGAACAGGGCTGGTCGTGGCAGGCGATCGCGGAGGCGCTCGAGGTCAGCAAGCAGGCGGTCCACCATAAATACAGCCGGAGAGGCAGGAACAGCTGATGTTCGAACGGTTCAGCAGGACAGCACGCACGGTGATCGTCATCGCCCAGGAAGACGCCCGCGAAATGCGCTCACCGAGTATCGAGGTGGAGCACGTTCTGCTCGGCATCATTTCCCAGGGTGAGCCGGAGCTGAAGACCATGCTCGCCGATGCCGGGATCACCCATACGGGCGTGTTGAAAAAGCTCGATCAGCAGGGCAGGGGCGAGCCGCTCGGAGCCGAGGACACGGAGGCGCTTCGCTCGATCGGCATCGATCTCGACGCCGTGCGGGGGAGTTTGGAGGCTACCTTCGGCGAGGACGCGCTCGAGCGCGCGGTGCCCGAACAGCGGCGTGGGCCCTTCGGCCGGGGCCGCGGTGGTGGTAATTTCGGCCACATTCCGTTCACCAAGGACGCGAAGAAGGTGGTCGAACTGGCCCTGCGGGAGGCGCTCGCGCGCAAGGACAAGACCATCGAGTCCGGACATCTGCTGCTCGGTGTCCTGCGTGCCCCCAATGAGACCACCACCCGCATCCTCGGTGGATCGGACTCGATCGCCGATCTACGCCCGCGGGTGCACGCGCTGCTCGACCGTGCGGCATGAGCGAGCGGGCATGCGTGAGCGGGCGATTCGCGTTCCGAGCCCGCGCATGCCCGCCCGCGCGGGCTTAGCATTGCCTCATGCAGCTTCTGATTCGGTTGATCATCAACGGGGTGGCCATCTGGCTGGCCGCTACCTGGGTCGACAAGATTTATCTTTTCAGTCCCGACGACAATGGCACCGGCGGCAAGATCGTGACCCTGCTCGCCCTCGCGGCGGTATTCACGCTGGTGAACGCGTTCGTCAAGCCGATCGTGAAGCTGCTGTCGCTCCCGCTGGTGATCGTGACGCTCGGCCTGTTTCTGCTGGTCATCAACGCGCTGATGCTGTGGCTCACCGCGAAGATCTCCGAGGCCACCGAATACGGCCTGCGCATCGACGGCTTCTGGGCCGCGGTCTGGGGCGGCATCATTATCTGGCTGGTGAACTGGGTGCTCGGCATTCTGGTCCCCGACGGCGACGACTAACCGGCCAGCCCGAGCCCGAGGGCGGTCACGGCCGACCACACGAGCAGGGCCAGGCCCGAATCGCGCAGGGCCGGAATCAGTTCCAGGCCGCCCCTCCCGGAACGGACCGGGGCGTTGGCGCGGACCGCGAGCGGTACGGCGAGCAGGCCGACCAGCGCCCATGGGGTCCGCACCACCAGGGTCAGGGTGGCGAGGAATGGGATCGCCAGCATGATCAGGTGCAGCGTCCTGGTCCGGGGATCGCCGAGTTTTACCGCGAGCGTGACCTTTCCGGATTCGGTATCTGTCGGGATGTCACGCAGATTATTGGCGACCAGTACCGCGCTGGAGAACGCGCCGACGGCGACGGCGAGCACCAGCCCGGCCCAATCAATCCGTTCGGCCTGCACGAATTCGGTGCCGAGCACGCCGATCAGGCCGAAGAATACGAAGACCGCGATCTCACCGAATCCGTTGTAGCCGTAGGGCTTACTGCCACCGGTGTAGAACCAGGCGCCGGCCAGGCAGGCCGCGCCGATCAGAATCAGCCACCAGGCGGTCAGAACGACGAGTACCAGGCCGAACACCGCGCCGACGGCCAGGCTGATGATCGCGGCATTCTTGACCGCCGTCGCCGACGCCAGTTTCGAGCCGACCAGCCGCAGCGGGCCCACCCGCTCGTCGTCGGTCCCTCGGATACCGTCGGAATAGTCGTTGGCGTAGTTCACCCCGACGATCAGTGCCAGCGAAACCAGCAACGCGAGCACGGCTTTCCACCACACCGCGCCATCGATGGACGCGGCGGCACCGGTTCCGGCGAACACCGGGGCGATCGCGTTCGGCAGGGTGCGGGGCCGTGCGCCCTCGATCCATTGCGCTGCTGTAGCCATTCCCGCAGCCTAATGCGCACCCGTCGATCAGGCCGTCTGGGCTTCGGCGACGGCCTTGAGCCGACCGAGTCCCTTCTCGAAGTCCTTGCCGATCAACTTGTCCATCGACATCACCTTCCCGAACAGCGCCATGATTCCCTGCTGCTGGCCGGTCATCCGCCACACCACCTCGGTACTCGGCTGCCTTCCGGTGACCGCCTCGACCGGTTTCAGCTCGAAGGTGGCCTGGTTGGTGGCCCGGAACGGTTTCTCGAAGGCGATGCGGATGCCGATTTCGCGATCGTCGCTGGACATGATCTCCATGCTGCCGCGCCCGGCCTTGCGATTCCCGTCCCAGGTATATTGCGCGCCGACGCCCGCCTGCGGCCCCTTGTAGGCCCGCTGCAACTGCGGATCGAGATCCTCCCACGGCGACCATTTGATCCACTCGTGGAAATCGTCGATCAACTCGTGAATGCGCGACGGCTCGGCCGCGATGACGGCCTGCCGAACTACTTCGAACTCAGCCATACGCTCAGCGTAGGCGACCCATCGGCCGGGGCGGGGATGAAAAAACCATGACGACCGGTACGACACCCCTCGCATACGATGACCACGGCATGTTTCCCGATCACAGCGGCCCGAGTGGCCATAGTCCAAGCCTGACGACACCCACAGGCGAATCGGTCGTCGTGGCCCTGCTGGGTGAGGTCGCACTTCGCCGTAATGGGGCGCTAGCGGCGTTACCCGGTGCCAGGTCACGACTGCTGCTCGCGGCGCTGGCCCTGCGGCCGGGCCGTAGCCGCAGCGCGCAGGCGCTCATCGATGACGTATGGGGCGAGCAGCCGCCACGCGCGCCGATGAACGCGCTGCATACCCAGGTATCGCGGCTTCGGGCCGCGCTGCCTGACGGTGCGCTGGAGATCGGGCCCGCAGGCTACCGGCTCATTCTGCCCGGCGATCAGGTCGATCTGACGCTGGCCGACGAATTGGTGCGCGCGGCGCGGAAACTTCAGGCCGATGGCGACCACGCCGGCGCGCTGGCCATGATCGCGCGGGCCAGATCGCTGTGGCGCGGCGAACCCGGCGCGGATCTGCCTGCCGGAGAGTTGGCCGACGAACTGGGGACCGCCGCCGCATGGCGGCTTGCCGAGTTGTCGACCATCGAAGTGGCGGCCCGGGTTGCCGGTGGTGACCTCGACGGCGCGGCGGCGCTCACGCGGCGGAGCGCGGCGGCGAATCCATTGGGTGAGGGCGTTCATGCCACGCTGATGCGGCTGCTTGTCGCGGCGGGCCGCTCGAACGAGGCCCTGGATGTGTTCGCATCCATTCGGGCAAGGCTGGTGAACGAACTCGGGGTGGATCCGGGGGCGGCACTCGTGGCATTGAATACCGCGATTCTGCGCGGCGATCCGATCGACGCGACCGGCTCGGACAGCGTCGTCAACGTTGCGGCGACGAATTCAGACGCGCGGGTGGTGGATTCGGATGCGAGGCCCGGTGCCGCGCAGGCGATCGGATTGCGCGCGGCCCCCAATGCGCTGCTCGGTCGCGTCGCCGACCTGGCCGCCCTGGAGCAACTGCTGCACCGCTCCCGGGTGACGACCGTGCTCGGTCCCGGCGGCACCGGGAAGACCAGGGTGGCAAACGAGTTGGGGGCTCGGGTCGCGCGCGGTATGCCGGTGGTGATGGTCGAATTGGCGTCGGTGCGCCCCGACGCCGCTTCTGACGCTCGTTCGGATGTCGAGTCCGCGATCAGCGTTACGCTCGGATTGGGCGAGACCGTCCTGGAGCCGGTCCGGATAGGCCCTGGACAGCGCGTCGTCGCGGGCCGACGGCTACAGGATGCGCTCGCGGCGCGGGCGATGCTGCTGATCCTGGACAACTGCGAACATTTGATCGACGCGGTCGCCGAGGTCGTCGCCGATTTGGTCGGCAGCTGTGATCAGCTCACCGTTTTGACCACCAGCCGGGCGCCGCTGGCCATCACCGCCGAGACGGTATACCCGTTGTCACCCTTGGCGATCGACGCCGCGGGATCACCCGCCACCGACCTGTTCATGGCCAGGGCTCGTGCGGTTCGCCCGGCGGTGCGGCTCGATCCAGTGGTCGTCGCCAGACTCTGCGGCACCCTCGACGGTTTGCCGCTGGCCATCGAGTTGGCTGCCGCACGCGTACGCACGATGAGTGTCGAAGAGATCGAATCCCGGCTCGGGGACCGATTCGCACTGCTGCGCAGCGGCGACCGTTCCTCACCCGAGCGGCACCGAACCCTGCACGCGGTGATCGCCTGGAGCTGGAACCTGCTCGACGGACCACAGCAGGTGACCCTGCGCCGAATGTGCCGGATGCCAGCGGGTTTCACCCTCACCGCCGCGGAAACCGTTGCCGGTGGACCGGAGGTCGACGATGTAGCCGCCGCCGTGGACGGGTTGGTCGCACAGTCGCTGCTCACGGTGCTCGAGGAGGATGACGGCACCATCGGAATCCGCTACCGAATGCTGGAAACTGTCCGGGAATTCGGTGAGGAACAGCTCGCGCTCGCCAAAACCGAAGCGGTAGCTGGTGTTCCGGGCGTAGTCGATGAGGGTGCGCTGGTGCTGCATCGGATGACGCGATGGGCACGCGATTTCTCGGTCACCACGGTGCGGCGTTATCAGGCCGGCGCGCAGATTCCCGCGGTGCTGTCGACGGCCGCCGATCTGGACAATCTGGTTGCGGTGCTGCGCTACAGCATCGAACGCCGGGACGCGGGCACCGTGTACCGGGTGTACCCGGTGGTCGCGACGCTGTGGGTGATGCGTGGTGCGCACCCGGAGTTGGTCGTCTGGGCGCGCCGAGTCATGGAGCTGCCGCCCGAACGACAACCGGCGCGTGGCACGGTTGCCGATCTGCAAATGCTTTCACACCTGTTGATCGGCTTGCACGGGCTGTTCCTCGGCCCTGCCTCGCGCACGATCGCGACGGTGCGAGCTCGCGCCCGCCGATTGCTCGCCACCGGTGCCGATTTCAACGCCGGGATTCGATTCCTCGGCGTGGTGCTGTGCGCCAAGCCATCCGGTGTCACGATGGCAAGGCTGTTCGCCGAAGGGACGCGTTCGTCCGAGGACGAGGTCCGTACGGCGGCACTTTTCCTGCGAATGAATGCGTACGAGAATTCCGGCCGAGTGTTCGGCTCCACTCGGGATGCGCTGAGCGTGTTGAAGATTGTGGAGAACCGCGACCCATGGGGCACCTCGATGGTGAGCCAGCATCTGGGCCAATTGCACGGGCAGACCGCGCATTACACCGCCGCAGTGCAGTACTACCGCCGGGCCGTGGACATGCTGTCGGAATTGCGTGCCCATGAGGAAATGCTGGAAATGCGTGGTTACCTTGTGGTTTCGCTGACCGGGTCCGGGCAGTTCGCGCAGGCGCGGGCGGAACTCGACGCCGCGGTGGGGGCCCCGGATGCCGATCCGGTGCGTCTCTGGCCGGTCGATGACCCGTCCATCCGGCGCAATCCACGGCTGGCGGGAATTGTGGCCGGGGTGGCGGAACTGGAACTCGCCGAGGGCGATTTCGATGCCGGAATGGGGTACTACTATCGGGCTCTCGAATTGCACGGCTGGCCCACAGAGAACCTAGCACCGGGACCAGGCAACTTGATTCTCGCGAGCGCGATCGTGGGTGCCCATGTCCTGCACGGCCACGCGGCGTCGGCGGTCGGCCTCGTGCACGAATTGGCGGGGGTTGCGGCAGATCGACTTCAGCAGTACTTCGATCTGCCGCAGATCGGTTCGGCCGGGTTCGCGGTCGGTTCGTATCACCTTGCCACCGGCAAACGGCTGGATGTCGGTTTCGAGCTACTCGCGCTTGCCTTGAAGGTTGCTGCCCGACAGGACTATCCCTCGATGGAATGGCAGCGCCACCTTGATTTACACCGCGCGGCTCTCGGAGCCGAGCCGATCGACGAGGCGATATCCCGAGTGGCACCGATGCGGCGAATCGACGCGGCGCAGCGAATCATCGATCTGCTGTATGAGGTCGGGACCGCGCAAACGAAAGCCGTGGTGGGGGACCAGTAGTCACCCACCACGGCATTCGCTTCGCAGTCATATCGACTCACGCTCGGCGCATGTACGCCTTGATGCTCAGCGGAGCGAAAATCGCGACCACGACGACCGCACCGACCAGCGAGTAGATCAGGTCGCTGCCATAGGCATTGCCGTTCATCAACGCCCGGGCCACGTTCACCATGTAGTACACGGGGTTCACGTGGTTGATCGCTTGCAGCCAGCCCGGCATGGTGCTGGTGAGTGCGAATGCGCCGGACATGAACGTCAGCGGGAACATCACCATCATCGAAATGCCCTGCACGCCCGCGGCACTCTTGCCGGTTACGCCGACCAGCGCCCAGATCCAGCTGATCGCGAATGAGCAGATCACGATGACCACACCGGCGACAACGACGCCGCCGACGCCGCCCTGGGGGCGGTATCCGATGGCAAGGCCGACCAGGACAGTCAGTGTCGTCGCCAGGATATAGCGGACCATATCGGCGATCAGCGCACCCGCCAGCGGCGAAATGCGGGCGATGGGAAGGGATTTGAACCGGTCGAAGACGCCCTTGTCCATATCCTCGCGCAACTGGGTGCCGGTCACGACCGAAGTCAGGACCACGGTTTGCACCAGGATGCCGGGGATCAAGGTCGGTAGATAGTTCGAAACGCTGCCGCCGATGGCACCGCCGAAAATGTAGGCGAACAGCGCGGTGAACAGGATCGGCTGAATCGTCACATCGAACAGTTGCTCGGGATTGTGCTTGATTTTCAGGATGCCGCGGTAGGCCATGGTGAGCGAGGTCGCCGCGGTCTGCCGGAGGCTGATTCTATTGCTGACCTCAGGGATCGCGAAGGGGGCGGCGTGGCGCGCGGCCTCGGCCTTACCCGGGTCCTGTGCGGTGAGGGTGGTCATGCCGCGCTCCGTTCGGAATCGTTGTCGTCTTCGGCCGGGTGGCCGGTGATGGTAAGGAAGACCTCGTCGAGGCTCGGCTTGCTGACGGTGATCTCGTCGATCGCGATCTCCCACTCGCGCAGGCGAATCAGCAGATCGGCGGTCATACCCGCGTCCTCGAGTGGCGCGGTGAGCCGCCCCGCCTCGGGGGTGATCTGGGCATCGGCGCCGAGGAAGTCGCTGACGATGCGCCGGGCCTTTTCGAGCTGTGCCCGATCGACAAGGGTCAGGTGTAGTGACGAGCCACCGACCGACGCCTTGAGTTCGTCGGCGGTGCCATCGGCGATCACCCGGCCGTGGTCGATGACGGCGATCCGGTCGGCCAGCTGATCGGCCTCGTCGAGGTATTGCGTGGTGAGCAGCACCGTCGCGCCCTCGCGGACCAGACGCCGGATGGTCTCCCACATCTGGGCGCGGGTGCGCGGATCGAGGCCGGTGGTCGGCTCGTCGAGGAACAGTAGCGGCGGCGTCGCGATCAGGCTGGCGGCTAGATCGAGGCGTCTTCGCATGCCACCGGAGAAGTTCTTCAGCGGCTTGCTCGCCGCTTCGGTGAGGTCGAACTCCTCGAGCAGTTCGATGGTCTTGCGCCGGGAGTCGATCCGGCTCAGGCCCAGTAGCCGGGAGAAGACGATCAGATTCTCGGTCGCGGAGAGATCCTCGTCGACCGAGGCGTACTGCCCGGTGACGCCGACCAGCGACCGAACGGCCGTCGGTTCGGCGACGACGTCGCGTCCGAAGATGCGGGCGCTACCGCCATCCGGGCGTAGCAGGGTGGCCAGCATCTTGATGGTCGTGGTCTTGCCCGCGCCGTTCGGGCCGAGCACGCCGTACACCGCGCCCTGCGGCACCGCCAGGCTGACACCGTCCACAGCGCGCTGTTCCCCGAACACCTTGACCAGCTCGTCTGCCTCGACGGCGAGTGCTGAAGTGGGTGCAAATGAAGTCATGCATAAAACTGTGAACCTCCCCTCTTGCACAGCCCTTGCACAACGATGGCACCCGTACTTGCGGGTGCCTCACATGCTCCATGCCCAAAGAACGCAACAACTGATTTCGCAAGCACATGGGTAACTCACCGGGCACCGGCTAACTCACCCACCATCCAACCGCCGCCCGCCAACGCCACCGCAAAACGCCCTCGAGTCTGGCTTTAAGACTCGGAGAGGCGGACCAGCCTTAAGACGCGCAGAGGCGGGACAGCAGTTCGGCGCGGTTCGGTTTGCCCGGTCCGATCAGCGGCAGCTCGTCGAGCAACGCCAATTCACGCGGCGCCGCGATGGCGTCCAACTCACGCACGACATGATCGCGCAGTTCCTCGAGGGTGGGGGTGGTCCCGGGGGTCGGTACCACCGCGACCGCCACGCGCTGGCCCAATCGCTCATCCGGCAGGCCGAGCACCACGCATTCACTGATCGCGGGATGGGTGCCGAGCACGGCCTCGACCACCTGTGGGATGACCAGCAGCCCGCCGGTCATGATCGCCTCGTCGAGTCGGCCACTGATGCTCAGCACACCGTTTTCGAAAGTGCCCGCGTCGTCGGTGCGGAACCAGCCCGGTTCGGCGAACGCGGGATGATCGGGCTGATTGCGATAACCCATGGCGATCATGTCGCCGCCGAGCAGTACACGACCATCCTCGATGCGCACCCGCGTCCCTGCGAGCGGGACTCCGTCGTAGACGCAACCACCGCAGGTTTCGCTCATCCCATAGGTGCGAACAACGTTGATACCGGCAGCCTTCGCGCGTTCGTACAGCAGCGGCGGGGTCGCCGCGCCACCGACGAGTACCGCATCCAATTCCGCGAGCGCGGCGGCCGCCGAGGGGGCATCGAGCGCCTTGACCAACTGGGTCGGCACCAGGGCGGTGTATCTGCGCGGTCCGCGCATGCTCGATACGGCACCGGCCAGTGCCTCGGGCAGAAAGCCGCCCGATACGTCGAGCACGGTGGGTTCGGTGCCCGCCTGGATACTGCGCAGCAGCACCTGTAGGCCCGCGATGTGATGTGTCGGCAGCGCCAGCAGCCAGCTGCCCGGACCGCCGAGGTAGTCGTGGGTGGCGGCGCCGCTGGCCAGCAGGGCGGACGCGCCGAGCAGCGCGCCCTTCGGCACACCGGTGGTGCCGGAGGTGGTCACCACGAGTGCGACGCCGTCCTCGATCGGTTCGCCCGGCGAGAGCACGTCACTGAGGCGCTGTGCTTCGCGACGGTCGCTGGTCGGAATGGGCAGCCATGCGGGGCCGTTGCCCTCCAACGCTTCCCGCAAATGGGGCAGCACGTCGCCGACCCGGGATCCGGAAGGCATCGGCAGGGTCCGCAGGGTGGTACTCACGACTGCGATCGTGTCACGTCCGCGCCACCGAACGCGGAACGGGTCGGTTTGCTGTGGGTCAACGCGGCAGGTGTGGTCGCGCCGAAAAAATGGGGCTCGGGTACGCCAGGCATCGTGACTGCGATTCATTCGTCGGACGGGTATATAGCGGCAATACCCGGACATCGGCGGTCGGGCGGCCATCCGAGCGCTATCGTCCTCGCCGGGCTCGGCATTGGCAACTCGGGCCTGCGGCCAAGCGCCGCCGATTACGCCGGGCTCAGTCCGGTGACCAGCGCGAATCCCTTCGGATCGGATGGTCTTGCGGCACCTCGACCAGCACGATGGGTACCCCGTCCGGGTCGTGGATCCACATCTCGATCAGTCCCCACGGCTCGCGCGCCGGTGCCCGGTCGATCGGGATGCCCTTCAACGCCAGCTCGACCGCCGCGGTCGAAACGTCGCGTACCTGGAGCCAGATCGCGCCCGAGAAGGACGTCGAATCGCCGGTTCCGCCGTGCGCGGCGACCTCCACCAGCGACTGTCCAGCGAAGAAGACGGTGCCGCCCGGGTACTCGCGCGCGGGGGCCAGTTCGAGCGTGTCCCGATAGAACGCGAGCGTCTCGGCGTGGTTTGCCGGCCGCAGGACTATTCGGCTGCTCAGAATGTCCATCAGAAGTACCTGGGGTAGGGGGACCAGTCCGGCTCGCGCTTTTCCAGAAACGCGTCGCGGCCCTCGATGGCCTCGTCGGTCATGTAGGCCATTCGGGTCGCCTCGCCCGCGAACAATTGTTGTCCGACCAGACCGTCGTCGGCAAGGTTGAACGCGTATTTCAGCATGCGCTGGGCTTGTGGAGATTTGCCGTTGATGTCCGCGGTCCATTCCAGCGCGACGGTTTCCAGTTCCGCGTGATCGACGACCTTGTTCACCGCGCCCATCTGATGCATTTCCTCGGCGGTGTAGGGACGGCCGAGAAAGAAGATCTCCCTGGCGAATTTCTGTCCGACCATTTTGGCCAGGTAGGCACTGCCGTAACCGCCGTCGAAGCTGCCGACGTCCGCGTCGGTCTGCTTGAACATGGCGTGTTCGCGGCTGGCCAAGGTGAGGTCGCAGACCACGTGCAGGCTGTGACCGCCGCCCGCGGCCCAGCCGTTGACCAGCGCGATGACCACCTTCGGCATGAACCGGATCAGCCGCTGTACCTCGAGAATGTGCAGCCGCCCGGCGCGCGCCTGGTCCACCGTGTCCGAGGTCTCGCCGCTGGCGTACTGGTAACCGCTGCGTCCACGGATGCGCTGGTCGCCGCCGGAGCAGAAGGCCCATCCGCCGTCCTTCGGGCTGGGTCCGTTGCCGGTGAGCAGCACGGCGCCGACGTCGGAAGTCATCCTGGCGTGGTCGAGCGCGCGGTAGAGCTCGTCTACGGAATTCGGCCGGAACGCATTGCGTACCTCCGGGCGATCGAAAGCGACTCGCACGGTGCCCTGTTCGATATGCCGGTGGTAGGTGATGTCGGTCAGGTTCTCGAACCCTGGAACGGGCCGCCACAGCTTCGGATTGAACGTCACGTCTGTGATTATTGTCCGGAGCTGACCCGTCTTCGCCCCGGCCCATGTTCCGGGTTCGGAATCGTTCGACTTGACGGTGTAAAACTACGCGTTACCGTGCATGTATGAGCGAGCGAGTGAGGCCGGTCATCGACCGGAGTGCGGTGGATGAAGCCCGGTACGAGAAGCACGGGGGATTTCCGAAGGTCTCGCCTGCGCGGGTCGGTGCCAATTTCGGGCCGTTCGTCGCGGCGATGCGAACCCTGCAGGACCTCGCGGTTTCCGTCGACGCCGACGACGAGGTGTATGCCGAAGCGCTCGCACGGGCTCAGCAGTTGATCGAACTGCTCGAGCCCTACCGCGCGCCCGAACAGCAGGGACCGGCGGGCCGGGCCGTCGAATTGCCCGGGCGCGGCAGCCTTTTGCTGCTCCCGTGGCGGGTGGCCGAAGCCGGGCCCAACGGCATTCAGATGAGCGGTGAGTTCCGTCGCTTCCATCTCGGTGGCAACGGCGCGGCACACGGCGGCGTGCTGCCACTGCTGTTCGACGATCTGCTCGGCATGATCGTGCACTATGCGGGCAGGCCGATCAGTCGCACGGCGTACCTACACGTGAACTACCGACAGATCACACCGCTCGAGACGCCGCTGACCGTGCGCGGCCGCGTTGACCGTATCGAAGGACGTAAGACCTTCATCACCGCCGAATTGGTCGATGAGCAGGACATTGTGCTCGCGGATTGCGAAGGATTGATGGTGCAACTGCTGCCGTGGCAGCCGTGACCGGACGAGCGTCGTGTGACCTCTCGCACCGGTGCGTATAGTTGCCACCGCTCGTTCATCGACATTGATTCCGGAGGAACCTGAAAGTGGTTGCAGCACTGTCTGAATCCCTGCTCGACGACACCAAGCGCCCAGCCTTCCTGGCTGACGCCAAGGAGGTTCTGGACGCCGAGGTGTCGGACAAGGGTGGTGCGTCTGGCCTGGCCGTCAAGGGCGGCTACGCGGCGGTCAAGAAGATCAGTCCGTCGATCGTGCCGGACGCACTGGAGTCGTTGGCGCCCAAGCTCGTCGCGCAACTCGAGCCGTTCTGGCAGGAGTACACGGCGGCCGGATCGGGCCAGTTCGCCGATCTGCTCGTCGCCAAGTCCGACGAGGTCGCCGAGGCTTTGCTTGTGGTGACCGACCAGCGTGCCGAGGCGTCGACCCGCCCGGCGTTGCGCAAGGTCTACTCCTCGATGCGTTCCTCGGCGAAGAAGAATGTCATCGAGGCGCTGCCGCGGCTCGGAGATCTGGTTCAGCGGCACGCCAACTGATTTCGGCTGCGCGTCGCGCGACGGCCGGGTCTCGGTGAGACGAGGCGGCCGACGTGCGACGCATCCGCGCCGCCCGCGTCCGGTGGTGGACGCGGGCGGCATATTCCGTAGCTGCCCGCGTCGATGTGAGCAGGGTGACGCAGACGGCAGGTGCACTGTCTGGGAGGCTGGAGTCGTGAACCCGTCAACAGCGCAGGCGCAAGTCGTTGTCGACGAACTCGCGCGCGGAGGTGTGCGGGAGGTCGTCCTGTGCCCCGGCTCACGCAATGCGCCGCTGGCTTTCGCCCTGCAGGCCGCCGACGCGGCCGGGCGGATCCGGCTGCATATGCGCATCGACGAGCGAACCGCGGGTTTCCTCGCGATCGGGCTCGCGGCCGCCAGCGGTCTGCCGGTGCCCGTGGTGATGACCTCGGGGACCGCGGTGGCCAATCTCGGCCCCGCTGTGCTCGAGGCTAATTACGCGCGGCTGCCGCTGGTGGTGCTCAGCGCCAACCGGCCCTACGAGATGCTCGGCTCGGGCGCCAACCAGACCGTAGAGCAGGTCGGCCTGTTCGGCAGTCAGGTTCGCGCGACTATCAGCCTCGGACTCGCCGAGCACGAAGCAGAGCCCGCCGATTGCCCGCCCTACGTGCACCAGAACAGCCTGTGGCGCTCAGCGGTCTGCCGGGTGCTCGCCGCGGCGCGCGGCACCCGCTCCGGCAATGCGGGCCCGGTGCAATTCGATATTCCATTGCGAGAGCCGCTGATACCCGACCTCGCGTCGAACGAATCGGCGCCGCTTGGACGCGATGGCGGCCAGGCGTGGACGCTCACCCAGTACGCCACGCTCGATGTGCCCCTCGACCTCGATCTGACTCCCGACACCGTCGTCATTTCCGGGCACGGTGCCGGGCCGCGACCGGAATTGGCGCAGCTTCCGACCGTCGCGGAACCCACCGCGCCCATGCACGGCCCTTCGCTGCATCCACTGGCATTGCCGCTGCTGAAGCCGCGTCAGGCCATCATCACCGGCCGTCCGACGCTGCATCGGCAGGTCGCCAACGTGCTCGCCGATCCCGAGGTGACGGTGTACGCGCTCACCACCGGTCCGCGCTGGCCTGACGTATCCGGCAACGTCGTCGGCACCGGCACCAGGGCGGTGCCCGCCGGTGCGCCGCGCGCCGAATGGCTCGAGCACTGCCGCGAGCTCGACGCGCTGGCCAACGAGGTGGTCAGGGCGGAACTCGCCGTGCACCCGAAGCCGACCGGCCTGCATGTCGCGGCTGTCGTGATGGACGCACTGCGCGCGGGCGATCAGTTATTGCTCGGCGCGTCCAATCCGGTCCGCGACGCGGCTCTCGTCTCGCGTCCACGGCCCGGGGTTCGGGTGCTGTCCAATCGCGGCGTCGCCGGCATCGATGGCACCGTATCCGCAGCGGTCGGCGCGGCGCTGCATCACGACGGACGCACCATCGCGTTGATGGGCGACCTCACCTTCTTGCACGACGCTTCCGGCCTGTTGATCGGCCGTGGCGAACCGCGTCCCGCCGACCTCACCATCGTGGTCGCCAACGACGACGGCGGCGGTATTTTCGAGCTGCTCGAGCAGGGGGATCCGCAGTACGCCGGGGTATTCGAGCGGGTGTTCGGCACGCCGCACGGCATGGACCTGGCCGCCCTGTGCGCCGCTTACCGCATTCCGCATCGGCAGGTCGATCCGGATCTGCTGGCCGAGGAGTTGACCGGGCACGCGCACGGCACCCGGGTGCTCGAGGTGGTCACCGAGCGGTCGAGTCTGCGCGAATTGCACGCCACGGTGCGCGCCAAAATAGCGCCATGACGCTCGGTCCCAGCGCGTAATCGGTCACGTCGCGGTGTCGACCTCGCGGTCGTCGTCGAGCGGCACCGGAATCGACTGTTCGACCACATCGGCCAGGTTCGCGCTCGACGCTTCCCGGTCGACTGCGGCGGCGAGTTCCTGCTCGTCGGTGTCATCGTCGGGGTAGGCCGGGATGGACTGCTCGGCGAGGTCGGCTTCCGGGACCTCACCGGTACTGCGGGGTGTGCTGCGATCGGCCATTCGTTCGCTCCTCTCCGCTGGCGCATCCGGCATGTGATTACCAACCCCGAGCATGCTCCGCCGTGCGCGATGCGGCAACCCGCGGTGATCCACTTCGCCCGTCTCCCGGCAGGGTCGATAAGTTGCGCGTCGTCGCATCGTCTCAACTGTGGAGGTTCCCGTCACCCAGGAGACCCGATGCTTCCGAACTTCGATTTCGCCCCCGCCGTAATCGCATTCGAAACAGTCGTCAGCGCTATCACCGAGGACCAGCTCCTCGGCGCGACACCGTGCGGGGAGTCCACCGTGCGCGCCCTGCTCGTCCATGTGATCGGTCTGACCGAGGCGTTTCGGCAAGCCGCCACCGAGGGCACCCCCGGCCTCTTCGGTCCGGTTGTCGCGGCACCGGCCGATGCCCCGGTGCTGGATCGCGTCACCGGCCGCGATCCTGCCTGGGCTCGGTAGGGAACTCCACGGCGCCTACGGCACCAACGACTCTTAGGGACGCGTACTACCGGCTCCCGGATTTCGTCTGGCTGAATCCGTCTGCCGTGTAAGCGAAATCGACCACTCGGCCGGGCCGTCTCAGTAAACGTCTCGGACGTAACGTTTTTCGGCGACCAACTGCTTCTTGAACGCCAAGGCGCCGTCCTCGTCGAGCTTGCCGTGGATCCGCGCGATCCGCAGCAGCGCCTCGTCGACGTCCTCCGCCATGCGGGGCGCGTCACCGCAGACATAGAAATATCCGCCATCGCGCAGCCAGGACCACAGCTCGGCCCCGTGCTCGATCATGCGGTGCTGCACGTAGATTCGCTCGCGCTGATCGCGGGAGAACGCGAGATCCAGTCGGGTAAGGAAACCTGAGCGGAACATGTCCTCCAGTTCGGCACGATAGTAGAAGTTCTGGGCGGCGTGCTGGTCGCCGAAGAACAGCCAGTTGCGGCCGGTGCAGCCAAGTGCCCGGCGTTCCTGCAGAAAGCCGCGGAACGGCGCGATGCCGGTACCCGGACCGACCATGATCATCGACGCGGAAGGGTCGAGCGGTGGCCGGAAATGCGGTGCGCGCTGTAGGAAGATTGGCACCGCGGCATCCTGATCGCCGACACGGTCGGCGAGGAAGGTCGAGCACACCCCGCCGCGCCGTGCCGCTGATCCGGTGGCCGCTGGGTCTCCGTAACGGACGACCCCGACAGTGAGCTGCACCTCATCCGGGCTCACCAGCGGACTCGATGAGATCGAATACTGGCGCGGCTGTAGCTTTTTCAAGGTGGCGAGCCATTCGACCAGATCGGCGCGCACCGGGAAGTCGCGCAGCACATCGACCACCTGCCGGTCCCACAGGTAATTGTCGAGTTCGTTGCGATTATCGCGGCGCAGCAGCTTTGCGAGCTGGTTGTTCGGATTGTGTTCGGCAATGAAGCTCAGCAGATCGTGGCTGACCTTCGTAATGTCGTACCTGGTACGCATGGCCTGGGCGAGCGGGAGTTCCTGGTCGTCGACCTCTATGATGCGACGTCCGTCCAACCCGGTGGCATCGAGCCATTCGGCGACCATCGACTCGCAGTTCGCCGGCCACACCCCTAGCGAATCGCCGACCTCATAGGCGGCTGCCAAACCGCGCAGGTCGAAGCCGAATTGGCGTACTTCCTTCGATGCGGTGGTGTGCGAGAGCACCTCGTTGCGCACCAGTGCGACGGCGGTCGGAGCACTGCGGGTGAACGGTGCCGGTGCCGAGCGGCGGTTACGGCCAAGTGCTGGTGCGGCCGCGCGGATCGCGACCGTGGTATTGCTACTCGGGCCGGCTGTGGTGCGCGGCCGGATCACGGAATCATCCGGGCCGGCTTCGGTCCCGGCAGTGTCGGAACCGGCAGTGTCGGAACCGCCACTGAGGACAGCCAGCACCTCGTCGAGCCAGCGCGTGGCGGATTCCTCGTAGTCGGGTTCGTTGTCGACGCGTGGCAGCAGGCGCGTGCCACCGCGTTCGGTCAGCTTCGCGTCCAGTTTGCGGCCGTGGCCGCAGAAGTCGTCATAAGAGGAATCGCCGAGCGCGAATACCGCGTACCGCAGGCCCGTTAGCCGCGCTGCGCTGTCGGTCAGCCGATGCCAGAAGTCGGTGCCATTGTCCGGTGGTCCGCCGTCACCGAAGGTGCTGCTGATGACCAGGACGTCGCCGGTCAACTCGTCGAGTTCACACGAGTCCATATCGAGTAGCCGTGCGCTGAAACCGTTGTCGATGAGCCGTTGCGCCGCGGTCGCGGCGAATTCCTCGGCGGCTCCGGTTTGGGAAGCCCACAACACCGTGACGGGCGGTGCCGCCGACTCGGCAGCGGCACCGTCGGCGGTTGCCGCGGCCGTCGCGCGCGAATAGAAGCCCGCGAGCAGCCCATCGATCCAGAGTCTGGCGTTCGATGTCAACGGTGCCGTTTCGGGCAGCACGGGCAGCTTCGCCACCGGAAACGATTGCAGCGCCGAGAGATACCCAGCGAGATATATCCGCTCCGCCTCGCTCAGCGTCGGCGCTATACCGCTTTCGAGTCCGAGCATGACCGCCAATGGGTGCGCGGTCCCAGCGCCGAATATCGCTGGCGCACCCGGGGATCCGGCCATGACCGGCGCTTTCGGCGCACCCGCTGTTCGGTGCTTCGGCATCGGCGCGACCAGGCGTAACGACACCGCGCATGCTTTGAACTCCGGCTGCAACGACGCGGGGTCGACGGCGTCATTGGTGACCGCGTTGATGGTCAGATATTCGCCTTGCTCGTCATTCCAGTGAAACGGTGCGAAACAATCGCCCGGCCGCACCCGGTCGCTGATCCGTGCGGGCAGCACCGCGCGTCCACGCCGCGACGCGATCTCGACCTGATTGTCGCCCGCGATGCCGAGGCGGTGCGCGTCATCCGGGTGCAACTCGATGAACGGCTGCCTATTCAGTTTGGCGAGCTTCTCGATCTTGCTTGTCTTGGTCATGGTGTGCCACTGATGTTGCAGCCGACCGGTATTGAGCATGAACGGGTAGTCGTCGTCGGGCATTTCCTCGGCAGGCATATGCGGACGCGGCCAGAACGCGGCGCGGCGGCTCGGTGTCGCGAACGCCAGCCGGGGTCGGTTGCCCGCGTCGTCAACGAAAAGTTCCTGGCTGACACCGTCGTTCAGGTAGCGGATCGGATTACGTGGCTGGTCGGGCTCGGCGCACGGCCACTGCATCGGCCCTTCTCGCAGCCGGTCATAACTCATGCCACGCAGGTCGTATCCGGTTGCCGGATTGGTGAATTGCCGTATTTCGTCGAACACCGCCGCGCTGGAGCCGAATTCGAATCCGTCGAAACCCATGGCGGTCGCGATTTGCGCGATAAGCAGCCAGTCCGGCCGGGCCTCACCAGCCGGGTCGAGCGAGCGCTGCAACAGCGTGACATTGCGTTCCGAATTCACCATCACCGCATCGGCTTCCGCCCACAGGGTCGCGGGCAGCAGCAGGTCGGCGTAGGAATTGGTGGCTGTCTCGGTGTACGTGTCCTGGGCGATCACCAACTCGGCCGCCTCCAGTCCGGCGATCACCGTCTTCCGATTGGCCACTGTGGCAACGGGATTGGTGCAGATGATCCACGCGGCTTTGATCTTGCCCGCGGCCATCTCGCGGAACATTTCGATGGTGCCCGGCCCAGCCTCGGTACGCAGCGTGCCGGGCGCGACACCCCACGCGGTTTCGACGAAGGCGCGGTCGGCGGGGGAGAGCACACTGCGCTGCCCGGGTAGCCCGGGGCCCATGTAGCCCATTTCGCGCCCGCCCATCGCATTCGGCTGGCCGGTGAGCGAGAACGGTCCACTCCCGGGACGGCCGATGGCGCCCGTGGCCAGGTGCAGGTTGCAGATCGCGTTGGTGTTCCAGGTACCGTGCGTGGACTGGTTGAGCCCCATCGTCCACAGCGACATCCATTCGCCTGCCTCGCCGATCCAGCGCGCCGCGGTGCGGATATCTTTCTCGGCGAGTCCGGTGAGCTCGGCGACCGTTCGCGGCGGACAGTCGGCGAGGAACTCGGGCATTCCTACCCAGCCCTGCGTGTGCTCGGCAATGAAATCGGCGTCGATATCACCGTTTTCGACGAGCAGATGCAGTAGCCCGTTCAATAAGGCCAGATCGGTTCCTGGCGCGATCTGCAGGAACAGATCGGCCCGTGCCGCGGTATCGGTGCGTCGTGGATCGACAACGATCAGCTTCGCGCCCGTCTCGAGCCGGTCGGCCATCCGCAGATACAGAATCGGATGACAGTCGGCCATATTCGCGCCGATCACGAAGAACAGGTCGGCGTGCTCGAAATCGTCATAGGACCCGGGCGGACCATCGGCGCCGAGCGACTGCTTATATCCCGTCCCGGCGCTGGCCATGCACAGTCGTGAATTGGCCTCGATATGGGTTGTCCGCAGATATCCCTTGGCCAGCTTGGTCGCCAGGTACTGCGCTTCGAGCGACATCTGCCCGGAGACATACAGTGCGATCGCGTCCGGGCCGTGCTCGTCGAGAATGGCGCGCAGGCGTGCCGCCGCCTCACCCACGGCGTCGTCGACCGGGACGGGAACCGGTGTCCGGTCACGTTCGGGTCGCCGGTAGGCGGTCTCCATCCGTCCCGGTGTCCGCATCAATTCCAGGTGCGTAGCGCCCTTGGTGCACAACCTGCCCGCATTTGTCGGGTGCAGCTTGTCGCCGCTGACCTTGGCGATGACCGGCGCACCGGTCTCGTCGGCGCGTGTCCGCACCGTGATGCCGCAGCCCACTCCGCAGTACGAGCACGCCGTTGCGACGGTGCCCGCCGAACTCGTCGCCGCATCTGTCATGCCCTCGATCATGGCGATCGCCGGTTGCGGCGCATTTACCCAGCGTTATCGCCAAGTGACAATTTGCCTCTCACCCGGAAATCGTGGCGGTGAGATCGGGGCGCTCAGAGCTTGTAGGCGCGGTGCAGCGCGACGATCCCGCCGGTCAGATTTCGCCACCTCACCGACGACCAGCCCGCGTCGGCGATCCGCAAAGCGAGCTGCTTCTGATTGGGCCACGCTCGAATGGATTCGGCCAGGTAGACGTAGGCATCGGGATTGCTGCTCACCGCACGGGCCACCTTCGGCAACGCCTTCATCAGGTATTCCATGTACACGGTGCTGAAAACCGGAATGATGGGTGTGGAGAATTCGCATACCACCAAACGGCCACCCGACTTGGTGACCCGCAGCATCTCGCGCAGCGCCTGTTCGCTTTCGGAGATATTGCGCAGTCCGTAGGAGATCGTCACCGCGTCGAACGAATCGTCGGCGAAGGGTAGCGCGGTCGCATCGGCGGCGACCATCGGCACATTACGGAACTTTCCCGCGGCGAGCATGCCCTCGGAGAAGTCGGCCGCCAAACACCAGGCGCCGGATTTCGCCAGGTCGAGGGTGGATACTCCGGTACCGGCCGCGAGGTCGAGCACCCGCTCGCCGGGCCGAGGCGCCACCGCCTTACGCACTGCCCAGCGCCAGTAGCGGTCCTGGCCTGCGGAAATGACGGTGTTGGTGATGTCGTACCGCTTCGCGACCCCATCGAACATCGACGCGACCTCGCGCGGCTGCTTATCCAGCGAGGCCCGAATCGATTCCCGCTGCTCTGTTTTCGCCACCACACGACCCTAAGGCTCGCCCACCCGGTCGGGTACCCCGGTCACCGGAATGGGGATGCCATATAGATCACGCCGTATACGGCAACCGGATCCGGATGCCGGAGACCTCGGCGTAGTGGCCCATAAGCTCGGCGCAGATGGCCGGCCAGGTTCGGTGCAGGACCGACTTGCGGGCGGACGCGGCGAATCGGGTGCGCAGGGACGGATCATGCAGTGCCGCAACGGCACTTGGTAGTAGCTCGGTGAATCGGTCGACGGGTAATAAATATCCGTCGCGGCAGTGCGCGATCAGGTCGCGCGGTCCGCCCGCGTCCGGGCCGATAACCGGAACCCCGCACGCCAGCGCCTCCTGTACGCCCTGGCAGAACGTCTCGTGTTCGCCCGCGTGGACCATCACATCCAGGCTCGCGTACGCCCGCGCCAATTCGTCGCCGCCGAGTTCCCCGGTGAATACCGCCGTTGGCATCATGCGGGCGAGCCGATCGCGTTCCGGTCCGGCGCCCACGATCACCAGCTGGATATCAGGGTCGGCCGCCAGCACCGCGAGCCGCTCAACGTGCTTTTCCGGAGCCAGTCGCCCGACGAACCCGACCAGTAGCCTGTCCTTACCGCGCAACCAGGATTCGCGCAGTTCATCGCGGCGCGCCGATGGTGTGAAGCGCACGATGTCGACCCCGCGACCCCACCGATGCACCCGCGCAATCCCATGCCGAGCCAGATCCTCGGCGGCCGCACGCGAGGGCGCCAGCGTTCGTGTCGCGCCCTCGTGGATGCGCCGGGTCCAGCCCCAGGCCGCGCGACCGGCCAGCCCGAGCCCGTAACTCTTGGCGAAACCGGCGACATCGGTCTGATAGATCGCCACCGACGGCAGGTCCAGCCGGGTCGCCGCGGCGAGTCCACCGGCGCCGAGCAGAAACGGCGAGGCCAGATGCACCACATCCGCGTTGAACGCGGCGATGGCCGCGGTAATGCCCGGCTGCGGCAGTCCCACCGGCAGCGAACTGATTTTCGGCACCATCACCGCCGGCACCCGATGTATCGGGAAGCGGCCGTAGAAGCGGGGGGCGGCGGGCTGCCCGCGCGGTGTATCCGGAGCGACGACCAGCGCCTCATGACCGTGCCGGTCCAGGTGGTCGAGCACCTGGAGCACGGAATTGACGACGCCGTTCATATTCGGCAGGAACGACTCCGAAACGATGGCTACGCGCACCATCCCAGCCTGACTCGCGCAGCGCGCCGTGTCGTCACGCAGACGTGACGGTTACGGAAAAATCCGGCGAACTATCGGGGCCGACGTCCGACACGCCGCAGAATCCACAGCGTCGGCAGCGTGAGCAGCCACACCACGATGAGCACCGAGAGTGCGGGCAGCAGCGCTACGAACGCATCGCGTCCGGCTACTCGGACCAAGTCGGGATCGTCACGGTTGTATTCGACATTGATGCGCTCGCCCGCGGTGAGATTTGTCGGATACAACACGCCGACCTTCGGATTGTGGGTCTCGCCGTCGGGCGTGACGAACATGACCGCCGAACGCAGCCGTCCGGCCGAAAGCACCTCGGCGGTCGTCACGCCCTTGTCCGAGCTGATCAGACAGTCGTTGCGCCAGGCGGCGAGCACCAATAGCCCGACGAGCACACTGATCGCGATCGCGACGGTGAGAACACTGATCCTGGCCCGTCGTAGGCGGGGCGGCCGCCCATCTGACTGGCTGGTTTCCGACACCGCCACAGGCTACTTGCCGCCGCCGCAACTCATCAGCCCCGGTCGCTGATCTACTCCGGCCGCACGAATTCCTTCGGCTCGACCAGCACCAGCCAGTTTCCCGAATTGTCGCGAATGATCGCCTCGGTGCCGTACGGGCGTTCGGCCGGCGGCTGAATGAACTCGACCCCCTTGGCGGTCAAATCCTCGAATGCCTTCTGGCAGTCCGCGGTTTTAAGGCCGAGCGCACCGTGAGTTCCGTTCGCCAGCGCCCGCTTGATGGCGTCGGCGAGATTGTCGTCCAGCGGTGGTCCGGGGATCATCAGCGTCACCTCGAGCTCTGGATGGTCCGGCTGCACCACGCTGACCCAGCGAAACCCGTTGTCGCCCATGGTGATGTCGCTGGACTCCACGAATCCGAGTTTGTCGATGTACCACTGCTTGGCGGCGTCCTGATCGTTCACATAAACGGTGACCAGCGAGACATTCGAAATGTTTGTCATGAGCTACAGGCTATTGTCCCGCCCGCCCGCCCGGCTTCTCCGAAATTGCGGTGTCGGGGATCGCTAGTCCTGCGGGCCAGGAGGTTTACGGTCCGAAAGGCCGTGCATGAAGACATAGCAGCCGGGAATCCTGGGTGCGCCGTCGGCGAATTTGGCCTGATACTCCGACGGTGTCGTCCCGACCAGCTGCCGGAACTTGCTGCTGAACGACCCGAGGCTGCTGTAGCCGACCATCATGCAGACCTCGGTCACGGTCAAATTGGTAGCCCGCAATAGATCCTGCGCCCGCTCGATCCGCCGTTCCGCCAGATATGCCGCAGGCGTCTTCCCGTAGACCGCCGAAAACGCTCGCAGGAAGTGGTATTTGGAAACTCCTGCCGCAGCAGCCAATTGATCCAGATTCAATGGCTCGGCGTAGTTGCGATCCGCATGATCACGTGCCCGCCGCAAATGCGGCAGCAGGTAGAGCGCTGGCAGTCCGCTCATCGGAGCTCGTTTCGCAACCGCTGATTTCGTGAGCACATTGGTAACTCCCGGGAACACCCAATCGGCGACCTTTCACACTACTGTCGGGCCGCGACGCAGGCCACCGACCGCCCACCGGTCGGCTAAATACGCGCAGGAGCGGACGAGAACGGCGCGAGTTCGTCGGCGCGCATGGAAGCCCGGCCCGCGGCCCGCCAAGCCCGTGCCGTCATATCCACGTCCTCATCGGTGACCAGATTGCCCATTACGCGAACCGCGGTGCGCTGTAGATACTTCGACCGCATTACCGGCGGCCCGCCCAGCGGCACCATCCGCGGGTGGGTGGCGAGCCCGGCAATGCGCCGCGCCACCGAGAATGTCCGCCCGTACCGCGCACACAGCAATTCCGGCCACACCCGGGTCAGATCCGGCTCGTCGAGCAGCCCCGCGAGCAGGTGCCCGCCCTCCAGTCCATAGTCGATGCCCTCGCCGTTGAGCGGGTTCACGCAGCCCGCGGCATCGCCGATCAGCACCCAATTGCGTCCGGCGACATTCGAGACCGCGCCACCCATCGGCAGCAACGCCGACGCGACGGCGCGCAGTGAGCCCTCGAACTGCCACTCCTCGCGCCGCAGCGAGGTGTAATGCTCCAGTAGCGGCTTCAAGGCGATATGCGATGGCCGCTTCTCGGTGGCCAGCGAACCGACACCGATATTCACCTCGCCATTGCCGAGCGGGAACACCCAGCCGTAGCCCGGGACAAGCACATTGTCTGCGTCGCGCAGCTCCATATGCGAGGTTATCCACTGATCGTCGCTGCGCGCGGATTTGATGTACGCGCGGGCCGCGACACCATAGGCGTACTGCCGATGCCAGGTCCGGCCGAGCAGTTTGCCGATCGGCGAGCGCACCCCGTCGGCGACAACCAGCGTTTCGCATCCGATCGACCGGGTGCCATCGGCGGTCTTGACCGTCACACCGGTGACCCGGTCGCCCTCGCGTGTGACATCGACGACCTTGGTGCCGTCGAGCATCCTGGCCCCGGACTTCCCTGCCGTATCGCGCAGCTTGTCATCGAGTTCGGTTCGGGGAACCGCACTTCCGTAGGTCGGGAACGAGCCGCTCGGCCACGGCAGCAGCGCCTCGCGGCCGAAACCAGTCATCCGCAGACCGTGATTGACCGTATGCGCGCGCAGCCAATCACCGAGCCCGAGGTTCTCCAGTTCCGCCGTCGCGCGCGGGGTCAGCCCGTCGCCGCAGGTCTTGTCCCGGGGAAACACCGCGGCATCGGTGAGCAATACGTCACGCCCCGCCCGCGCGGCCCATGCGGCCGCCGCTGACCCGGCCGGCCCCGCCCCGACGACGAGCACCTCGGTCCGGGCGGGCAGTGCGCCGTGTGTATCCCCGTCCTGGCCTACGGGTGTGACATCCGGTGAACCCATGCGCTCAATACTTGCAGGGCAGGTTTATTGATGTCGACGGTGGATAGGTCACCCGCGACCCGCCGCTGCGGCACTCCACTGAAAACACGGTGCAAAATTGTCTGATAGACCGCATAGTGACGGTGTTCATGGGGCCATCGGGCGGGGACACGCTAGGTTCTCTACCGTGGGGTCGGACGCATCGCTGGGAGAAGAAATGAGCACATCAGCAATGAGTGCCGAGGGCACGGTGGTTGCCGGGGTCGATCTCGGTGGTCCCGAGCTCGCGGCGACGGTTCGCAATGGCTTGGAAAACGTCGAAAAGCTCCTGATCGATGAGCTGTCGGACGGCGAGACCTTTCTCCAGGAAGCGGCGCTACATCTGGCCAAGGCCGGCGGCAAGCGATTCCGTCCGCTGTTCACCATCCTCACCGGGCAACTCGGGCCACGCCCGACCGATCCCGCCCTGATCACTGCGGGCACCGTGGTCGAACTGGTGCACCTGGCGACCCTCTACCACGACGACGTCATGGACGAGGCTTCGATGCGTCGTGGCGCCCCGAGCGTGAACTCCCGCTGGGGCAACAACATCGCGATCCTCGCAGGCGACTACCTCTTCGCGCACGCGTCGCGACTGACCTCGACGCTCGGCCCCGACGCGGTACGGATCATCGCCGAAACCTTCGCCGAATTGGTGACCGGTCAAATGCGCGAGACCATGGGTGCCCGCGAGTCCCAGGACCCGGTGGAGCATTACCTGCGCGTGGTCTGGGAAAAGACCGGCTCGCTCATCGCCGCCGCGGGGCGCTTCGGCGGCAGCTTCTCCGGCGCCGATGCCGAACACGTCGAACGGCTGGCCCGGCTCGGTGACGCCGTCGGCACCGCGTTCCAGATCTCCGACGACATCATCGACATCTCCTCGGCGGCCGAACAATCCGGTAAGACCCCCGGCACCGACCTGCGCGAAGGGGTGCACACCCTGCCGGTTCTGTACGCACTGCGTGAGGAGGGCGCCGAGGGCGATCGGCTGCGGAAACTCCTTGCCCATCCGTTGGAGAGCGACGACGAGGTCGAGGAGGCGCTCGGGCTGCTAGCCCGTTCGCGCGGCATGGTGCTGGCCAAGGAAAAGTTGCAAGACTACGCGGACCTCGCATACGCCGAACTTTCCGCGCTGCCCGCCGGTCCCGCCAATGAGGCACTCGTGCACCTGGTCCGCTACACCATCGAACGCGTGGGTTGAGTTCGCCACGTATTTCCCCAGGAACTTTGCCATGGGGATCCGTCGTTGATCTCCTGTAGGGCACTCGAAGAACGGGGGAGTGGGCGAGGAGACGTATGCACGGGCATGGGTATGCGAATGGGTTGAAGACGTTCGGGCTCATGGTCGGCCTGTCGGCGTTGATCGTGTTCGCAGGTGCGATGTTCCGCAGCCCCACCATCCTCATACTGGCGATCCTGCTCGCCGTCGGCATGAACGCTTATGCGTATTTCAACAGCGACAAGCTCGCGTTGAAGGCCATGCACGCGCAGCCGGTCAGTGAGCTGGAAGCCCCCGTGATGTACCGGATCGTGCGTGAGCTCGCGACGGCCGCGCGCCAGCCGATGCCGCGGCTCTACATCAGCCCGACCACTGCCCCCAACGCGTTCGCCACCGGCCGCAACCCGCGCCACGCCGCGGTCTGCTGCACCACCGGCATCCTGCAGATTCTCGACGAACGGGAATTGCGTGCCGTGCTCGGCCATGAGCTCTCGCACGTCTACAACCGCGACATCCTGATCTCCTCGGTCGCGGGCGCCATGGCCGCGGTCATCTCCGGCCTGGCCAACCTGGCGTTCTTCGCGTCGATGTTCGGCGGCAACCGTAACAACGGGGGGACCAATATCCTCGGCGTGCTGCTGGTTTCGCTGCTCGGCCCGATCGCCGCCACGTTGGTGAAGCTGGCCGTTTCCCGCTCTCGTGAGTATCAGGCCGACCAATCCGGAGCCGAACTGACCGGTGATCCGCTGGCCCTCGCGTCCGCATTACGCAAGCTGGAACGCGGTGTCCAAGCCGCCCCGTTGCCGCCGGAACCACAGCTGACCGCGCAGTCCCATCTGATGATCGCCAACCCGTTCCGGGCGGGTGAACGCGCCGCTCGCTGGTTCTCCACGCACCCCCCGATGGCGGATCGGATCGCCCGCCTCGAGGAAATGGCAGGCGGCAACCGCAACTATTGATCGCTTAACGCCGCGCGGTCCCGCTCAGTCGTGTTCCACGGCCAGCTCCTGCTCATAGGCGCGTAGCGTCTCCACGAACATCCAGGAAAAGGGAAACCCCCGTCGATCATGATCGACGGGGGTTATTCGGTGGCAGATGTAGGATTCGAACCTACGTAGGCTTTCACCGACAGATTTACAGTCTGCTCCCATTGGCCGCTCGGGCAATCTGCCGTTGCGCTTCTCGGCGCGCACAGCAGCTTACAACGAACCCCGACCCCGAATGCAAACCGGCTGGCCAACGGCCGTGCGACGCGACTACCGTCGGCCTGCCGGGTAGAACTGATCAAGACCGGAGCATCGGTGTACGTGAGCCCGTCGGGCCGTAAGAACAGGAGCGCAGTGTGGCTGATTCGTCTTTCGATGTCGTCAGCAAGGTCGATCGGCAGGAGGTCGACAACGCCCTGCATCAGGCGGAGAAGGAGCTGACCACCCGCTACGACTTTCGTGGCACCGGGGCGGGGATCGAATGGTCCGGTGAGGAAAAGATCGTGCTGACCGCCGAGGCGGAGGAGCGGGTCAAGGCCGCGCTGGAGGTGTTCAAGGAGAAGCTGATTCGGCGCGATATCTCGCTGAAGGCGTTCGACACGGGCGAGCCGGTCGCATCCGGAAAGACCTTCAAGATCACCGGCACGCTGGTGCAGGGCATCGACACCGAGCACGCCAAGAAGATATCCAAGAAGATCCGCGATGAAGGCCCCAAAGGTGTGAAAGCGCAGATCCAGGGCGACGAGCTGCGGGTGAGCAGCAAGAAGCGTGATGACCTGCAGGCGATCATCGCGCTGTTGAAGGGCGAAGACTTCGGTATCGCGCTGCAGTTCGTCAACTACCGGTAGCGTGGTCGGCGGCCTGTCTGTTTGGCCGCCGCAATACCGCTCTGACCACCCGGTTTGGAACTGCGACCGGTGAGTGTGTAACCTCGTTCAAGACTTCGCCGCGCCGGAGTCAAGTAGCTGGACCACGGTGCGGAAGTAGTCATGCCCCCTTAGCTCAGTCGGTAGAGCGTTTCCATGGTAAGGAAAAGGTCAACGGTTCGATTCCGTTAGGGGGCTCGCCGGATTGCCGGTGGTGACCGACTCGGCATCGCTATTTTCCACAATTGTGGGGCCGGGCGCGGCACGTAGGCAATGCGACCGTGGCGGTGTAGCTCAGTCGGTAGAGCAAACGACTCATAATCGTTGTGTCGCCGGTTCAAGTCCGGCCATCGCTACCAAAACCGATCAGACCATCTGGTTGACCCGAAAGAAGGAATGTCGTGGCCGCGAAGTCCACCGATGTCCGGCCAAAGATCACCTTGGCCTGCGAGCAGTGCAAGCATCGTAACTACATCACCAAGAAGAACCGGCGCAATGACCCGGATCGGCTGGAACTGAAGAAGTTCTGCCCGAACTGTGGCACGCACCGGGCGCACCGCGAATCCCGCTAGTCCGCTACGCGTGCTTGCTGCCGCGTAGATCGACTCCGGGAGATCGTCTCCCGGTTACTCGGGCCGTGACAACTGCGAGGGCCGGACGAATGTCCGGCCCTGATGCGTTTTGCGGCGCGAATGCGGTGGCGTGGACGCTCCGCCGACTCCGGCAGCGGGGTCAGATAGGTACAGTCCTCCCGTGACAATCAACACCGGTACAGACGAAGCGGTCGGAACGGACGAGATCCTCGATCCGGCGGCACACGCAGCGGCCATGGTCGGTCACCACTATCGCGTCGACGACTACTACGAGGTCGGCCGCGAGAAGGTTCGTGAATACGCCCGCGCCGTGCAGGACTACCACCCGGTGCACTGGGAAGAAGACGTCGCGCAGGAGTACGGCTATGACGGCCTGCTTGCCCCGCTGACCTTTATCTCCCTGGTCGGCATTCTGGCGCAGCGCAAGCTGTTCGAAAATATTGTCACGGGCTATGACCTGAGCCAGATCATGCAGACCGACCAGATCCTGGAATTCCACCGCCCGATCAAGGTCGGCGACCAGTTGGTCTGCGATGTCTACCTGCACTCGTTCCGGCAGGCGTTCGGTGGCGACATCATCGTCACCAAGAACATCGTGACGGCGAACGACGAGCTGGTGCTCACCACTTACACCACGTTGATCGGCCGCAGTGGCGGTGATATCGATCCCAATCTGCAGGGCGCGGTCCGCAATGTGTTGATGCATGGCATCGATGAGGACGCCCCCGGTCACCATCCGCGTACCAAGGTCGACGGCGCGCCCGTTCCGGCGGCTACCGCCCAGGCCGCCGAGATCGTCCCGAGTCGGCGTGCGATCAGCTTCGACGAGGTGACCGTCGGCGACGAGCTACCACCGCGCACCGTCCGTGTGACCCGTGGTGACCTGGTGAACTATGCCGGTGTCTCAGGCGACGCCAACCCGATCCACTGGAGCGACGAAGTCGTCAAGCTCGTCGACCTGGACAATGTGGTCGCGCATGGCATGCTCACCATGGGTCTCGGTGGCGGTTTCGTCACGTCGTGGCTCGGCGATCCCGGTGCCGTCAAGGAGTACAACGTCCGCTTTACCAGCCCCGTCTATGTGGGCACCGAGGAGCCTGCCGAGGTCGAGTTCACGGGTAAAGTGAAGTCGGTCGATCCGGAATCGCGGACTGCTGTCGTCGCGATCGTGGCGAGGTCGCTCGGCAAGAAGATCTTCGGTCGCGCAACCGCTACGGTGCAGCTGGCATAAGCGTCGGTCCACCCTGATTGGCTAATGCCGCGGCCGGTAACGTACACTCAGGTTTCTGGGGTCACCAGCCGTTGCGCGCTGCTCTGTAGGGCTGGTTCCAGACGGTCCGGACGAAGCGACTTCCGAAGGACTGTCACGGGGCCGGCAACTGCCGGAGTAGCGCGCGTTGTGTGACAACAGGACACAACTGAATAAGAACAGTGGCTGGACAGCCATGATCGTCCAGCCGAAGGGGCGTAGCTCAATTGGCAGAGCAGCGGTCTCCAAAACCGCAGGTTGCAGGTTCAAGTCCTGTCGCCCCTGCCCTGGATGCCAGCGACGAAAGGATCGACGTGAGCGAGGCGCACGCATGAGCGACGAGCGGGATACTCGCCGCGGCGCGCATGCGGCCGACGATGGCGACGACACCGCCTCGGTGAGTCGGCCGAGCGGCAAGCGGTCCGCTCGGCGGACACGCAGTGCGTCGTCCGATTCGGGCGCGGTCGCCACGATCGAGCGGCCGTCGTTGCGCAAGGCAACCAAGAAGACCGATCGGGCCGAGCGCAAGACGGGTAACCCGTTCAAGCGCTTGATCAAGTTCCTTCGCGAGGTAATCGCGGAACTGCGTAAGGTCATCTGGCCCAACCGGAAACAGATGGTCACCTATACGAGCGTTGTTCTGGTGTTCGTGATTTTTATGGTCGCGTTCATCAGCGGGTTGGATCTGGCGTTCATCAAGGGTGTCAACTGGCTGTTCGGCTAGCACAACGACGCTGATGGCGGTAGCCGATCCCCGGGGCGGACACGGACGGAGCGATTTCCGTCGCGCGCCCGGCCCCGGCACGCAGAGGATGTACGTGACGACACAGGAAGCGAGTGCCCCAGTGAGCACCCCGGAGAACGACACAACCGACGAGTTCCCGGTCGACGACGCCGTGGAGGCAACCTCCGACTCCGTAGAGGAGCCCGCGCAGGTCGATGCTGTGGACGCCGAAGAGACTGTGGACGAATCCGAGCCCGCTGACACAGAGCTCGCGCCGATCGACGCGGAGCCTGCCGATCCCGCCGCTGAGATGAGGGCGGCGCTGCGCCGCGCTCCCGGCGACTGGTACGTCATTCACTCCTACGCGGGCTACGAGAACAAGGTCAAGGCCAACCTCGAGACCCGCGTGCAGAACTTGGACCTGGAGGACTACATCTTCCAGGTCGAGGTGCCGACCGAAGAGGTCACCGAGATCAAGAACGGCCAGCGCAAGCACGTCAACCGCAAGGTGCTGCCCGGCTACATCCTGGTCCGGATGGAACTGAACGACGAGTCGTGGGGCGCCGTGCGCAACACCCCCGGTGTCACCGGATTCGTCGGCGCGACCTCACGGCCTTCGCCGTTGTCCATCGACGACGTGGTGAAGTTCCTGGTGCCCGCCGTGGAGCAGCAGAAGAAGCCTGCTGCCGCCGCTGCCGCCAGCAGCGAGGGCGGCACCGCGGACGTGGTGGCCAAGCCGGTCATCGAGGTCGATTTCGAGGTTGGCGAGTCGGTGACCGTGATGGACGGCCCGTTCGCAACACTGCCCGCCAGCATCTCCGAGGTCAACGCCGAGCAGCAGAAGCTCAAGGTGCTTGTGTCGATCTTCGGTCGCGAGACCCCGGTCGAGCTGGCGTTCACGCAGGTCGCGAAGATCTAGCTGCCCCCTTAAATCTTGCAAAGAGCAAGGAAAACAGACACCTAGGAAAGAAAGATGCCCCCCAAGAAGAAGAAGCTCGCCGGGATCATCAAGCTTCAGATCCAGGCCGGCCAGGCGAACCCCGCCCCTCCGGTGGGCCCCGCGCTCGGTCAGCACGGCGTCAACATCATGGAGTTCTGCAAGGCGTACAACGCCGCGACCGAGTCGCAGCGTGGCAACGTCATTCCGGTCGAGATCTCGGTGTACGAGGACCGGACGTTCGACTTCAAGCTGAAGACCCCGCCCGCCGCCCGGCTGCTGCTCAAGGCCGCCGGTGTTCAGAAGGGTTCGGCCGAGCCGCACAAGACCAAGGTCGCCAAGGTCACCATGGACCAGGTCCGGGAGATCGCCAAGACCAAGGCCGAGGATCTCAACGCCACCGACATCGATCAGGCGGCGAAGATCATCGCGGGTACGGCTCGTTCGATGGGTATCACCGTCGAAGGCTGAGGGTAGCGAAGCCCGTGATCACAAGCGGGCTGACCAGTAGATCGAGTGGGAGGGCCGGCCAGGCCCGATAACCACTTCTGACTCAGAACAAGGACAGAGAAACATGGCAAAACGAAGCAAGGCGTATCTCGCCGCGGCCGAGAAGGTCGATCGCGATCAGTTCTACTCCCCGCTCGCCGCCGCGCGGCTGGCGAAGGAGACCGCTTCCACCAAGACCGACGCGACCGTCGAGGTCGCCGTTCGTCTCGGTGTGGATCCCCGCAAGGCCGACCAGATGGTCCGTGGCACGGTCAACCTGCCGCACGGCACCGGCAAGACCGCCCGCGTCATCGTGTTCGCGGCCGGCGAGAAGGCCGCCGAGGCCGAGGCCGCCGGTGCGGACGCCGTTGGCGCCGAGGATCTGATCGAGCGGATTCAGGGCGGCTGGCTCGATTTCGACGCCGCGATCGCTACCCCGGACCAGATGGCCAAGGTCGGCCGGATCGCGCGTGTCCTCGGACCGCGTGGCCTGATGCCGAACCCGAAGACGGGCACGGTCACCAACGATGTGACCAAGGCCGTCAACGACATCAAGGGCGGCAAGATCAACTTCCGCGTCGACAAGCAGGCCAACCTGCACTTCGTCATCGGCAAGGCGTCCTTCGACGATGCCAAGCTGGTGGAGAACTACGGTGCCGCGCTGGATGAGATCCTGCGCGCCAAGCCGTCGACCGCCAAGGGCCGCTACGTCAAGAAGGTGACGGTCTCGACGAACACCGGACCGGGCATCCCGGTGGACCCGAACCGCACCCGCAACCTCCTCGACGAGGACGCGTAAGCAGCACCTGAGTTGAACCGCAACGGCGGGAACGCGAATCGCGTTCCCGCCGTTGCGGTTTCCCGGAGTCGATAGTGCCGGACTAAAACGCCCGCAGCGGCCGTTGGCCCATGGTGTGACCGTTGTTCTGCTGATCTCGGGAAGTACGCGCAGTGCTTCGACCAATTCGGCCGCGCTGCGCACCGTGCGGGCGATCGCCCCTGGCGGCGTCGAAACCACGTGGTATGACGGCCTGATCGACCTGCCCGCCTTCAGCCCAGACGACGACGGCACCGGCCATCCGTCGGTAGTCGCGCTGCGCGAACAGCTTTCGCGCGCCGACGCCGTGCTGCTGTGCACGCCCGAATACGCGGGAACCCTGCCGGGCAGTTTCAAGAACCTGCTGGACTGGACAGTGGGCACCGGCGATCTCTACGAGAAGCCGACGGCCTTTCTCATCGTGGCGGCGCCGGGTCGCGGCGAAGGGGCCGCCATGACCCTGACGAGCGTGCTCGGCTACGTCGGCGCCGATGTCGACCCGCAGACCTGCGTCAGACTGCCGGTGGCCCGCGACGCCGTCGGACCGGACGGCTGGTCGCCACCGCCGAATTCCGCACCGGCGCGCTCGAAGCGCTCGAACGCCTGGTTCGGCACGCGGCTCGCGTCTGAAACGGCCGCTGCCAATGAGGCCCTCGCCGTACCGGTATGAATCGCAGCTTCTCTATTCGGGCCGATCGTCCAGGGTTTGCGGGGTCCTGCGCCAGCCGAGCAGCACCGAATCGCCCTGCTGCCCGCCCCACGGCAGCAAGATCGCGACGACAAGCGCGCACACGACGACCGCGCCTGCGGCCACCAGTGACGCGGCATGAGAATCCCGCAATGCCGCGATTTTCATCGCCGTGATCAGATTTTCGCGCTGTGCCTCGAAGAATGGCGCCAACCCGAATGGGTGCGGATTCGCCCTTCGGAGGGGTCGTTTTGGCAGATGGTGGGCCTTGCGGGTAGTCTGAACGACAGTTATCGACCAGTTCGATCGCTACCCAATCCGTTCTACCGAAGACCGTTGGTCGCCGTTCCCGCCTGGGTTCGGCCGAAGGTCCGGCAGCCGCCGGCGGCCCACGCAGGGAGATCTGAGGCTGGGAATTGGTCCGAGTTCGCTCGGGTCGATCATCCTATTGCGCCCCGGAACGCTCTGCGTTCGGGGCGTTTGCTTTTTCAGCTGACCCCTGGTGCTTGGTAGTTCGTAATAACGAACCGACACCCAGAGAGGAGGCGAAGTATGGCAAAACCCGAGAAGGTCACTGCGGTCGAAGAGATCGCGGAGCAGTTCAAGAGCTCGACGGCCACCGTTGTCACGGAATACCGTGGCCTGTCGGTCGGCAAGCTCACCGATCTGCGTCGCGCGCTCGGCGCGGGCGCCACGTACTCCGTCGCCAAGAACACCCTGGTCAAGCGTGCGGCCGCGGAAGCGGGCGTCGAAGGACTTGACGACTTGTTCGTCGGACCGACCGCGATCGCCTTCATTCAGGGCGAGCCGGTCGACGCGGCGAAGGCGCTCAAGACCTTCGCCAAGGAAAACAAGGCCCTCATCATCAAGGGCGGGTACATGGACGGCGCTCCGCTGTCCGTGACCGAGGTCGAGAAGATCGCCGATCTCGAGTCCCGCGAGGTGTTGCTGGCCAAGCTGGCCGGCGCCATGAAGGGCAACCTGGCGAAGGCTGCTGGTCTGTTCAACGCTCCCGCATCGCAGGTGGCCCGCCTGGCCGCCGCGCTCGTGGAGAAGAAGCAGGCCGAAGCCGGTGGCGAAACCGCCGCCGCTGAATAACCCACACCGGGTGATTCGCGTGCGGCTCGCCCATCGAGACATCAACTACCGAAAGGAACAACATCATGGCCAACGTTGACGAACTGCTCGAGACCTTCGGCAGCATGACCCTGCTCGAGCTGTCGGACTTCGTGAAGAAGTTCGAGGAGAAGTTCGAGGTCACCGCGGCTGCTCCGGTCGCCGTCGCCGCCGCCGGTGTCGCCGGTGCCCCGGCTGAGGCCGCCGAAGAGCAGGACGAGTTCGACGTCATCCTCGAGGGTGCGGGCGACAAGAAGATCCAGGTCATCAAGGTGGTCCGTGAGATCGTCTCGGGTCTGGGCCTGAAGGAAGCCAAGGACCTGGTCGAGGGTGCCCCGAAGCCGATCCTGGAGAAGGTTGCCAAGGATGCGGCCGAGGCCGCCAAGGCGAAGCTGGAAGAGGCCGGCGCCAAGGTCTCCGTCAAGTAATTCGCGACTTCTCGAATACGAAATAGTCGCCGACGGGCGGTCCCCAGTGGGGGGCCGCCCGTTTGGTTTGTCCGACGCCATGCGAAGGCGGTGCGATTATCTGGAGCGTTGGGAGGGGGTTACTCTTCAGTCAGGTTGGGGTGTGCCGCGACTCGTCCATGGGATACAGTGGCCGAACCCACTGTGACGCGACACACCGCGACAGCCGAATTTCGTGGTACGCCGGTGGGCTGCTCGCTGAGAATTGTGGAGGTTGGCGTGGGCATCGAGGTCAGGACCGAGGGTGTTACGAAGTCTTTCGGCTCGCAGCGGATTTGGCAGGATGTCTCCCTGACGCTGCCCTCGGGTGAGGTCAGTGCCCTACTCGGCCCGTCGGGTACTGGTAAGTCCGTGTTCCTGAAATCTCTCATCGGTCTGCTCCGTCCGGAGCGGGGATCGATCTTCATCGACGGCGTCGATATCACCACCTGCTCGAACAAGGATCTGTACGAGATTCGCAAGCTATTCGGCGTGCTGTTCCAGGACGGCGCGCTGTTCGGCTCTATGAACCTCTTCGACAACGTCGCCTTCCCGCTGCGCGAGCACACGAAGAAGCCGGAATCGGAGGTCAAGAAGATCGTCCTGGAGAAGCTGGAGCTGACCGGTCTGCTCGGGGCCGAAGGCAAGCTGCCTGGTGAGATCTCCGGCGGTATGCGCAAGCGTGCCGGGCTGGCACGCGCACTGGTACTCGATCCGCAGATCATCCTGGTCGACGAGCCCGACTCCGGTCTCGATCCAGTTCGTACCACCTACATCAGCCAGTTGCTGATCGACATCAACGCGCAGATCGACGCGACGATTCTCATCGTCACGCACAACATCAACCTCGCCCGTACGGTGCCCGACAACATCGGCATGTTGTTCAGGCGGAACCTGACCATGTTCGGTCCCCGCGAGGTGCTGCTCACCAGCGACGAGCCGGTCGTGAAGCAGTTCCTGCACGGCAGCATGCTGGGGCCGATCGGCATGAGCGAGGAAAAAGACGAAGCGCAGATGGCGCACGAGCAGGCGATGGTCGACGCCGGCCATCATCACGGCGGCGTCGAGGCCGTCGAGGGCATCTATCCGCAGATGCAGGCGACCCCCGGCATGCCGATCCGGCAGGCAGTGCAGCGCCGCAAGGCGCGGGTGCGCGAGATCCTGCACACCCTCCCGCACGCGGCCCAAGCGGCGATTCGTGAGTCACTTGCGGAGAACGATGACACGCAGGTGATGGCGTATCAGAATGGTGACTGGGGCGGATACCAGGGTGGGTCGTTCGACACTACCGTGCGCCACAACACAACTAGCGGGTAACATCTGCGATCGTGAATTCCAACCTGGCGCGATTGCGGACTCCATTGGAGTCGGGGTTTGCCCAGGCCGGCAATATCTTTGCGCTCTTCCTAGATGTTGTGCGCAAGACGTTCAAACGGCCTTTTCAGTTGCGCGAGTTCATCGAACAGTCGTGGTTCATCGCGAGTGTTTCGATTCTGCCCAGTGCGCTGGTGGCAATCCCGTTCGGCGCAGTTGTTGCGCTTCAGACCGGCTCGCTGATAAAGCAGCTCGGTGCCGAGTCCTTTACCGGCGCAACCAGTGTGCTCGCTACCGTGCAACAGGCCGCCCCGGTCGTCACCGCGCTGATCATCGCGGGTGCCGCCGGGTCGGCGGTGGCCGCGGATCTCGGTTCGCGCACCATTCGTGAGGAGATCGACGCGCTCGAGGTGCTCGGTGTCGACCCGGTGCAAAAGCTGGTCGTGCCACGGGTTCTCGGCATGACGCTGGTGGCGCTGCTGCTCAACGGCCTGGTGTCGGTTGTCGGTATCGCCGGTGGCTATTTCTTCAACGTGCTGTTGCAGGGCGGCACACCGGGCGCCTATCTGGCCTCGTTCTCCGCGCTGGCGCAGCTGCCGGACCTGTGGATCGGTGAGATCAAGGCGCTGGTTTTCGGTCTGATCGCCGGCGTAATCGCCGCGTACAAAGGGTTGCATCCCAAGGGGGGCCCGAAAGGAGTCGGTGACGCGGTGAACCAATCCGTGGTGATCACGTTCCTGGTGTTGTTCTTCGTGAACCTGGTACTCACCCTGGTGTATCTCCAGGTCGTCCCCGCCAAGGGCGCCTGACCGGTGGCCACTTCGTATCGCAACCCGGTCCTGGCCAAGTCCGCCCGCCGGGCGGGTGAAATCGCCCGCATGCCACTGAATGTGATCGATCGCGCGGGCGAGCAGATGTCGTTCTACAGCCGCGCCATCGCCTGGATTCCGCGTACCGCTGTGCACTACCGCAAGGAGGTCATGCGGCTGCTGGCCGAGGTGACCTTCGGGACCGGTGCGCTGGCCGTTATCGGCGGCACCATCGGCGTCATCGTGTTCATGTCCGGCTCGGTCGGTGTCGTGGTCGGCCTGCAAGGCTTCAAGGCGCTCGATGCGCTCGGTAGCTCGGTGTTGACCGGCTTCCTCACCGCCTATATCAATACCCGCGAGATCGCGCCGCTGGTGGCCGCGCTCGCGCTATCGGCAACGGTCGGTTGTGGTTTCACCGCGCAACTCGGTGCCATGAGAATTTCCGAGGAGATCGACGCGCTAGAAGTGATGGCGGTGCCGGGCGTGCCGTTCCTGGTCACCACGCGCGTGATAGCCGGATTCCTCGCGGTTATTCCGCTGTACATCGTGGGTTTGCTCGGTACTTTCCTGGCGTCGCGAATGATCAGTATTTGGTTCAACGGACAATCCAGCGGCTCGTATGACCACTATTTCAGTTTGTTCCTACCACCAGAGGACGTGTTGTATTCGTTCCTCAAGGTGCTGGTATTCGCGTTCGTAATCATTATGGTGCATTGCTATTACGGCTTTCATGCCACCGGCGGACCCGCGGGGGTCGGCGTAGCGGTCGGCCGGGCGGTGCGTGCGGCGATCGTGCTCGTGAATGTGCTCGACTTCTTCCTGAGCCTGGCAATCTGGGGGACCACGACGACAGTGCGGGTTGCCGGATGAGTGCGGTGACAGCTTGGCGCTCCACTGCGAAGCTGCGCGTGCGCATTCTGGGAATTGCCTTCTTCGTGATCTGCGCGCTGTTTCTGTGGAGCACCATCGCGATCTACAACAAGCAATTCGTGAAGACCGTTGACGTCGACCTCATCACCGACAGCGTGGGCAATGCGCTCACCCGCGACGCGGATGTCAAAGTGCGTGGGGTCAATGTCGGTGAGGTCCGGTCGACTCGATCCGAGGGCGGCACCGTCACCCTGGAGCTCGCGCTCGAACCGGATAAGGCCAGCCAGATTCCGGTGAACGCGACGGCGCGGTTGCTGCCGAAGACGCTGTTCGGCGAGCGGTATGTGGATCTGGTGATCCCAGACGAACCCAGCGCGCACCATTTGACCAACGGCGTGACCCTGTACCAGGACATCAGCGGCAACGCGATCGAGATCAGCAAGCTGCTCGACGATCTGCTGCCACTGTTGCAGGCGATTCCGCCGCAGGATCTCGCCGCCACCCTCGGTTCGCTGTCGCAGGCGCTGTCGGGGCAGGGGCTGGCACTTGGTGAGACGTTGGACAAGCTGGACACTATCTTCCGCGAGGTCAATGTGGTGATGCCGGATCTGCAACAGGATCTGGCGAGTTTCGCCGATGTGGCCGCGACCTACTCCGATGCCGCGCCACAGCTGGTCGATGCGTTGAACAACCTGCGCACCACCAACGCGACCATCGTGCAGAAGCGTTCGCAGATCGACACGTTGCTGGCCACGCTGACTCCGTCCGCAGCTAACACCGCCGACTTCCTGATCGCTAACCACGACAACATCATTGATCTGGCCGCCGATTCCCGGCCCGCGCTGGAACTGCTTGCGACCTACTCGCCGACCTACGCCTGTGCGTTGGCGAACTTCGCGAAGATGAAGCCGCGCATCGACAGGCTCTTCGGCAAGGGCACCGACCGTCCCGGCTCCCGGGTGACGATCGAGCTGGTCAATACCCGCGGCAAGTACCTGCCCAACCAGGACGAGCCACGCTGGCTCGACGACCGTGGACCGTGGTGTGTGCCGGAATACCCGCAGGGTGTCGACCCGGGGCAGTACACCGGCGGCCCGAACAATGACGGATCGTATGCGGTGCCGAGCCGTAATCCGGGTGACCAGGTGACCGGACAGCTGGAAGCACCACAATTCGGTGTCTACCCGGCCGGAAGTACACCGACCGCAGCGGGATCGCCCATAGAGCAGCAGACCCTCGGCGCGATCTATGGTGCGGCGAACGGTGTTTCACCTGACCAGGTGCCCGGCTGGGTGACCCGGATCGGGGCGCCCGCATTCCGCGGAAGCGAGGTGAGCGTGCGATGAAACAGAAGCTGCGTGGCGTGGGATCGCCGCTGACCAAGCTGGTCATCTTCGTGCTCGTCACGATTTTCGCAACCACCGTGCTCGGTCTGTCCATCGCGAACTACAGCGGCCGTGGCACCGAGTTCAAGGCCAGTTTCACCGATGTCACGTCGCTCAACGTGGGCGACGACGTGCGCATCGCCGGTGTCCGAGTCGGTACGGTCACCAAGGTCTCGATCGTGGAAAAGCGATTGGCCGAGGTGAAATTCGAACTGTCCGACCGTAATTGGCTGCCCGCCTCCACCACTGCGACCATTCGCTACCGCAACTTGGTCGGCCAGCGCTACATCGCACTCGAGCAGGGAGCGGGCGAACAGGGCCGCAAGATCAACAAGGGCGCGACCATTCCACTGGAGCACACCCGTCCGGCATTGAACCTGACCACCCTGTTCAACGGCTTCCGGCCGCTGTTCCAAACACTCACCGCCGACGATGTGAACAAGTTGTCCTTCGAGATCATCCAGGTGTTCCAGGGCGAACAGGGCACCATCAAGGATCTGGTGGCGAGCACCGCGAGCCTGACCAACAAGATCGCGGACAAGGACGCCGTGATCGGTGAACTCGTGAAGAACCTGACCTCGGTGCTCGACACGATCAATCAGCGCGAGGACAACTTCGATCAGCTGATCGTCAATACCGAAGCACTGGTCAGTGGGCTGGCCGCTGAGCGCGACACGATCGGCCGTTCGGTGACGTCGCTGGGCAATCTGGCTTCGGCCACCGCCGATCTGCTGGTTCCTACCCGCCCCTCGCTCCAAGGTTCGATCGCCGGACTCAACCAGCTCACCGGCACTCTCAACGAGCGTGAGGACGACGTGAACCAGGCACTGACCAACCTGCCGATCAAGATGGAAAAGCTCGGCAGGGCCGGCAGTTACGGCTCGTGGTTCCAGTTCTATCTGTGCGGAATCGACCTTGTCGTCGGACCGGGGTCGGCGGATGCGCCGCAGCTCAACCTGCCGTCCGGATTGCCGACGATCAACCAGCCGCTCTACACCAACGCCGCGCCACGCTGCAGTGGGAAGGGGCGCTAGATGGACGACCGGATCCTGCTCGGCAAGCGCAGCCCCGCGTTCCTCGGTGTGCTCGGCCTGGTGATGGTGCTGTTGGTAACGGTGTCGGCGTTCTTCCTCGACCGGCTGCCGCTTATCGGCGCGGGCACCAAATACACCGCCGAGTTCACCGAAGCGGCCGGGGTCAAGAAGGGGAACGAGGTCCGGATCGCGGGCGTCAAGGTCGGGGCGGTTTCGGACGTGCGGCTGGCTGGTGACCGGGTGCTCATCGACTTCCGTACCAAGGACGCGTGGGTCGGCAACGAGACCACCGCCTCCATCCAGATCAAGACCGTCCTCGGTCAGAAGTATCTGGCGCTGGATCCGAAAGGGGCCGAGCCCGCCGATCCGAGTCAGCGAATCCCGTTGTCGCGCACCGTGTCTCCCTACGACGTCGTAGACGCGTTCAGTGACGCGGCGAAGAACATCGACCAGATCGACACCGCGCAGCTCGCCACCAGCATGCGGGTGCTCTCGGACGCGTTCGAGACGACACCGCCGGAGATCCGCAATTCCATCGATGGTGTGGCAAGGCTCTCGGAAACCCTCGGTAAACGCGACGAGGAACTGAAGCGGATGTTCGCCGCGACCAAACAGACCACCCAGGTTCTCGCGGATCGCAATGCCCAGTTCGAGCGCCTGCTGGCCTCTGGCGGTCAGCTCCTTACCGAACTCAATGTGCGCCAGCAGGCGATCTCGCAGTTGCTCGCCGGCGCCAAGACGGTCGCATCGGAGCTGTCGGCGCTGGTGCACGATAACGAGGAGCAGATCGGCCCGGCCCTGACCAACCTGAAGGCATCCATCGACCTGCTCAACTCCAACCAGCAGAACATTTCCAAGACGCTGGAGCTGGCGGCCCCGTTCTACGGCCTCTACGCCAATGTGCTCGGTACCGGCCGTTGGTTCGATGCGGTGATCGTCAACCTGATTCCGCCGGGTCTGCCGGAGATCCCCGGCGATCGGCCGCCGGTGCGTTCGCTTGGCCCTTTGGAAGGTAACTGACATGGCGGCAAGCTGGCGAAAAGAACCCTTGACCGCTCTACGGTCGTCCGGGCGCGGTACCAAGATCGCCATCGCGCTGGTCGCGGTGGTCGCGGTGGCGGTGGCCGGTGTCCTGTGGTGGTTGTTCGATCGTGCGACGACCACCAAGATCACCGCCTATTTCGATCGTTCCGTCGGTATCTATCAGGGTTCGGACGTGCGCATCCTTGGTGTGCCGGTGGGGTCGGTGGATTCGGTCGATCCGATGGGCGATCAGGTCAGGGTCGTCATGAGTGTGGACCGCAAATACGATGTGCCCGCCGAAGCCAAGGCCGCGCAGATCACCCCGTCGGTGGTTTCCGACCGTTATATCCAGCTGACGCCGGTCTACACCGGTGGGCCGAAGATGGCGCGCACCGCGACCATCCCGCGTGAGCGCACGATGACTCCCGTCGAGGTCGATCAGCTGTACCAGAGCATCACCGAACTGTCGAATGCGCTCGGCCCCAACGGCGCCAACGCCGATGGCGCGGTGAACGATCTCGTGCGTACCTCGGCGGCGAATTTGGCAGGCAACGGAGAAGCGTTGTCCAACAGCCTCACTCAGCTCTCGCACGCGGCACGGTATCTGTCGGACGCGCGCGGAGACATCTTCGACACCGTCAAGAACCTGCAGACCTTCGTGACCATGCTGAGCCAGAACGATGCGCAGGTACGCGAGTTCAATACCCAGCTCGCGGATCTCTCCGGATTCCTCGCCGGTGAACGCCAGAACCTTGGTGAGGCCCTGAATCTGCTCTCGGTCGGCCTCGGCGATGTCGCGAGGTTCATCGACGATAACCGGGACCTGATCGCGGACAACGCGCAGGCGCTGACCCAGCTGACCAAGACCCTCTCCGACAAGCGCGATGATCTGGCCGCCGCGCTGCCGGTTTTGCCGCTGGCGCTGAGCAATCTGATCAATGTGCACAATGGTGAGTCGGGCACGCTTGATATGCGGGCCAATTTCACCGATCTGCAGGACCCGTTCGGAGCGGTATGCAAGATGCTCGACCTGAGCAAGCTGATGCCCGGCGATCCGAAATTCGAGGCGCTCGGCAAGCAGATGCGCCCACTTCTCGATCACTGCAAGGAGATCACCGATCAGATCACCGCGGGTGTGAAGACGCCGTCGCTGATCTTGCCGTTCGGCATTCTCAGCGGTGACAACGAGCAGCGCGCTCCGGTGCCGGGCACCGTTCCTGGGACGCCGTCCGACCAGCTTCCGCCGTCACAGGGAGGTGGCCGGTGAGTATCCGCAACAGAATTCAGCGCAGCGGTGTCGCTGTGGTGTCACTGAGCGCGGTCGGCTTACTGATCGCCTCATGCTCGTCGGATGGCATCTACAGCGTTCCGCTGCCCGGTGGCGCCGATGTCGGCACGCATCCGATGCATATCGACATCCAGTTCGACGATGTGCTCGATCTGGTGCCGCAGTCCGCGGTCAAGGTCGAGGGTGTGCCCGTCGGCCGGGTCGAAGAGATTGTCCTCGGCGCGGACCAGTGGACCGCGAGCGTGCGGACCGTGGTGAATTCCTCGGTCGATCTGCCCACCAACGCGCACGCCGAGGTGAAGCAGACCAATCTGCTCGGCGAGAAATTCATCGAGCTGACCAAACCGACGGCACCGGACCCGGACAAGCTGACCGACGGCTCGGTGATACCGGTCGCCAATACCCGGCACGCCACTGAAATCGAGCAGGTGCTCGGCGCAATGTCATTGCTGCTCAACGGTGGTGGTGTCGCACAACTGCAACCCATCATCACCGAGTTGAACAGGGCGCTCGGTGGTCGTGAGGATCGAGTGCGATCGCTGTTGGAACAGGCGAACACGCTGATCGGCGGGCTCGACGACCAGGTTGACAACATCACTAGGGCCATCGACGGTCTCGCGACGTTGAGCAACCGCGTGGCCGCCCAGAACGGTCAGATCGCCAAGATCCTCGACGAGCTGCCCGAGGGCATCAAGATCCTGAACGAACAACGCCCCCAGCTGATTTCGTTGCTCGCCCAGCTCGATCGGGTCGGCCAGGCCGGTTTCGACGTGCTGGATCGCTCGAAGAACGACCTCATCACCGATCTGCGCGCACTACGTCCGACGCTGCAGGAACTCGGCCGTGCCGCACCCGATCTGGTGACGGCGTTGCCGCTGGTGCCGACCTACCCGTTCCCCGATGCGACGTTGGAGAGCACCTTCGGCGGACAGGTGAATACCTGGCTGTCGGTGGATCAGCAGATCGGTGTCACGTTGAGCAATCTCGGTGTCGGCAAGGGGGATCCGGTGTATATCCCGCCGCTCGGTCCGGAGGTGCCGGTGAATCCGTCGAACCCGTACTACAACGGTAACGGTCCGCGACCCGGCTGGCCGACTGTCTCCATTCTGCCGTTGCCGCCGAATATGGCCATCGCGCCCGCGAACGGCGTTGCGCCGCCGACGGATCCGCTCGGGGCGATTCTCGACCAGCTCGGCATCGGGGGTGCTCCGCGATGAGTCGTCTGGTGCGATACCAGTTGATCGCCTTCATCATGATCGCTGTGGTCGGCGTGGTGTTCGTCGGCGCCAAGTACATTCGCCTCGATCACATGTTCGGTCTCAGCGAATACCGCGTGCAGGTGCAGGCGGCCCGGACCGGCGGCCTCTACAAGGGCGCCGAGGTCACCTATCGCGGTGTCCCGGTCGGACGGGTAGACAATCTCGAACTCACCAATTCCGGTGTGGCGCTTGATCTCGTCATCGATTCCAGCGCGCCGAAGATCCCGGCATCGGCGCACGCCGTCGTCGCGAACCGCTCGGCCATCGGCGAGCAGTACGTCGATCTGCAACCCGATACCGATCAGGGCCCATATCTGCGCGACGGTTCGGTGATCACGTCGGCGACGACACCGGTATCGGTCGAGGAACTTGTCGGGAGCGTGGACACCTTCACCCGCTCGGTCGATCTCACGGCACTGAACACCACCATCACCGAGCTCGGTAAGGCGTTCGATGGCAAGGGTGACGATCTGCGGGTATTCGTCGACTCGCTGAACAAGTTCACCGAGACCTTCCACGAGACGCTGCCGCAGACCATCCAGCTGATCCAGGATGGCCGCATCGCCCTCGGCACACAGGCCGAGCAGTCCGGTGCCATCCGCCAGTTCAGCAATGGCCTCGACCTCCTGACCGCCCAGCTGCGCTCCAGCGACCCGGATCTGCGCAGGCTGATCGGCACCGGCACGGACGCGGGCGCGCAACTCGACGCCCTGCTGAAGGAGAGCGGCACACCGCTTACCGAGGACCTGGCGAACCTGCGGCAGCTGTTTACGGCGATTTCACCCAAGAACTACGCGCTGCGCCCGTTGCTGCAGATGCTGCCACAGCTGTCCATCGGGGCCTCCGCTACCGCGCCGGGCGACGGCACCACCCACTTCGGACTGGTGCTGGAAACCAACAACCCGCCGGCCTGCACCCAGGGCTACGAGGGGACCCAGCAGATCCTCGAGCAGATGAAGCGGGAGAACCCGGACTTCGATGACACGCGTGACGAATTCCCGTTCAATCGGGACGCGAAATGCACCGTGCCGTTTGGGAATCCGACCGCCGTACGCGGTGGCGCGCGGGCCGATCTCGCCGACCCGAGCATCGTGCAGCCGTGGGACGCCAACCCCAAGACCGATCCGGACAAGTTGAACCTGAACCCGATCGCCGTACAGATGGCCACTCTGCTGGGGGTCACACCGAAGCGGTGACCAGGACCGATGCGGCGCAGCCGCAATAATTACCGACGTTAGGGTGTGCAGTCGTGAGTGAGCGCAGCGAGCGAACCCAAGGCACAGCGCCGGGGGACACGACGGAGCCGAGCGTCAGCGAGGTGGAAGTCGTGAGCCCGGATCTTTCCGAACAACAGCCGGAGTCCGCCGCGCCCGATGCCACGGAATCAAGCGCTGCGGCAGCCGCCGATTCCGTTGCCGCGGTGCCGATCGCTGACGCCGTGACCGCCGACTCGTCGGCTACCGCGACGTCGCCGGATTCCGTACCGGCCGGCGAGGCGGCTGATGCGATGGTTCGGCGACCTCCGGCCGCCGTCACCGCGGTAGCCGCGGTCGCGGTGATCATCGCGCTGGCCGTTGCGGCCTGGTTCGGGGCCGGTTGGGTGCGTGCCGCGTACTTCACCGACGGCCCGCGCACCGAAGCGCGCGATGCCGCGCTGACCGATGCTCGTCAGGCCGCGATCAACCTGATGTCGATCAATCCTTCCGACGTGGACGGTTCCATCAAGTTGATCCAGTCGTCGATGAGCGGCCAGTTGCTGGATGAGGCGACCAAGGGGCAGGAACAGCTGCGTACGACGGCCGCCGAGGCCAAGACCAAGCTGGAGTCGAAGGTGCTCGGTGCCTCGCTGACGTCGTTGAACTCCGAGAAGGATCGGGCTTCGGCGCTTGTGGTGCTGCAGGTGACCCGCAGCGTGCCCAATGCCGCCCCGGTCAGCTTCCGGCAGTCCTGGACCTTGGACATGATCAAGGACGGCGACGTCTGGAAGGCGGAGAAAGCGGAATCGCTCGGTCAACCGGTGCCACTGGACGCATCGCAGCCGGGTGAAGCTGCGGGCGCGCCGAGTGCGCCTGCCGCCCCGCTACCCGCGCCCCCCACCAAGCCCGGCTCGTAGGAGGACCGATCATGGCATCCAAACGACCTGTCAACCGGGTCACTCCAAGGAATCGGTCCGCCACCGATCGCGCGGTATCCGGCGCCGGATCGGCGAAGCGGCCTACCACCGCCGCGGTCGAGCAAGTCACGCCCAACCGCAGGCCCACCGGTAACAGCCGTCCCGCGCAGGCGCGTCCCGCCGCTCGACGCCCTCGGGTTGCGGGCGGCACCGGGACGGTAGACCTCGTCAAGTCCGAGTCGCCGGTGCGGTCTGTACCGGCGCGGCGACGGCCGCTTGGCCGGGGCTGGTGGACGGTGATCGCCTGCGTCGTCGCGACGGTGCTGCTCGCCGGTTTCGCGGTGCTCGCGGCCTTTCGGCCCGGTGTGGACGATTCGAATCAGGCGTTCGTGAACACCAAGGCGACCGAGGAAGTGAGCGCCGCCGCGGAGCATGCCCTGCGCACTGTCTTCGCCTATGACGTGACGAAGCTCGACGGCTACAAGGACTCGGTGCGGCAGGTGCTGACCGGGCAGATGCTCACCGATTTCGACAAATATGCCGACACCAATATCGACGCCATCAAACAGGCTCAGACCAGCGCAAATGTAGATGCGAAGCCGATCGGGGTGACCTTGCTCACCAGCGAGCGGGCCGAGTTGCTGGTGAACATGGTGGTGAGCGCGAGCAAGGACGGCGTCGCGCAGGAAAGCGCGTCCGGCCCGGTCGTGCTGCGGATGGAGAAAAAGGACGATCACTGGCTGGCCAGCGACATCGTCGATCGCAACTGAAGCCCAGGCCAAACGGGTGATCTCGCAGTGCGCCAGGCGATCTCGACGGTGCTGCCACTTGACGAGTTTCGCCTGACCCGTCACGCTGTTCACAACAGCGGCAGCTGTCACAGTGGCTCTCAGCGCCCCGTGGCTCCCGACGCAGCCAGCGTTTCGGACCCCGGCGTGCCGACCACCACGGACGCGGCGCGCCGCCGTACATAGAGCCGTTCCGGTGGTACTTTGACACCTCGTTGAGGTGGGCATGTTGACACCCGCCTTTTTGGTGGTGTAGTTTTGGACGTTGCGCTGGCTGCCTCCTGTCCATTCCTCGATTTGCACACGTAAGTTCCACCCTTCCGGTGTTGCTTCCGTTGTTGCCTGTTCGGGTTTCGTTCGGGTCGTAACCAGCGGAATTCGTAGCAGACAAGCGACGGTCGCGGACCACCACGCGACGCGCGTGAGGTGCTGGAAGGACGCATCTTGGCAGTCTCCACCCAGACCAAGGCAGTTGCCGGAATCCCCGGAGCCCCATTGCGGGTGTCTTTCGCGAAGATCCGTGAACCCTTGGAGGTGCCCGGACTTCTCGATCTACAGACAGACTCATTTGCATGGTTGATCGGTTCGCCTTCATGGCGTGAAAAGGCCGCGGCTCGCGGCGACGGCGGGCTAACGGGCGGACTAGAGGAGGTGCTCGAGGAGCTCTCGCCGATCGAGGACTTCTCCGGGTCGATGTCCCTGTCCTTCTCCGATCCGCGCTTCGAAGAGGTCAAGGCCTCCATCGATGAGTGCAAGGACAAAGACATCACCTACGCGGCGCCGTTGTTCGTCACCGCGGAGTTCATCAACAACAACACCGGTGAGATCAAGAGCCAGACGGTCTTCATGGGTGATTTCCCGATGATGACCGACAAGGGCACGTTCATCATCAATGGCACCGAGCGCGTCGTCGTCTCGCAGTTGGTGCGTTCGCCGGGTGTCTACTTCGACCACAGCGTCGACAAGAGCACGGAGAAGGACCTGCACAGCGTGCGCGTCATCCCGAGCCGCGGCGCCTGGCTGGAGTTCGATATCGATAAGCGCGACACCGTCGGTGTGCGTATCGATCGCAAGCGTCGTCAGCCCGTGACAGTCCTGCTGAAGGCACTGGGCTGGACGAACGAGGAGATCGTCGAGCGTTTCGGTTTCTCCGAGATCATGATGTCGACGCTGGAGAAGGACAACACCGCCGGTCAGGACGAGGCGTTGTTGGATATCTACCGCAAGCTGCGTCCGGGTGAGCCGCCGACCAAGGAGTCCGCGCAGACCCTGTTGGAGAACCTGTTCTTCAAGGAGAAGCGCTACGACCTGGCGCGTGTTGGTCGCTACAAGATCAACAAGAAGCTGGGCATCCACCTGGGTGAGCCGATCACCGCATCGGTGCTCACCAAGGAAGATATCGTCACCACGATCGAGTACCTGGTGCGCTTGCACTCGGGTGATCGCGCGATGACCGCGCCTGGTGGTGCCGAGGTTCCGGTTGAGGTTGATGACATCGACCATTTCGGTAATCGTCGCCTGCGCACTGTTGGTGAGCTGATTCAGAATCAGATCCGGGTCGGTTTGTCGCGTATGGAGCGTGTGGTCCGTGAGCGGATGACGACTCAGGATGTCGAGGCGATCACGCCGCAGACCCTGATCAACATCCGCCCCGTCGTCGCGGCGATCAAGGAGTTCTTCGGAACCTCCCAGCTCTCGCAGTTCATGGACCAGAACAACCCGCTGTCGGGGCTGACCCATAAGCGCCGCCTTTCGGCACTCGGCCCGGGTGGTCTGTCGCGTGAGCGTGCCGGCCTGGAAGTCCGTGACGTCCACTCCTCGCACTACGGCCGGATGTGCCCGATCGAGACCCCGGAAGGCCCGAACATCGGCCTGATCGGTTCGCTGTCGGTGTATGCGCGGGTCAATCCGTTCGGCTTTATCGAGACGCCGTACCGCAAGGTGATCGACGGCAAGGTGACCGACGAGGTCAAGTACCTGACCGCCGACGAGGAGGACCGGCACGTCCGTGCGCAGGCCAACTCGCCGGTCGACGCCGAGGGGCGCTTCCTCGAGGAGAAGATCCTCGTGCGCCGCGCCGGTGAAGAGGTCGAGTTCGTGTCGGCCGCTCAGGTCGATTATATGGATGTGTCGCCGCGTCAGATGGTGTCGGTGGCGACGGCGATGATTCCGTTCCTCGAGCATGATGATGCGAATCGTGCCTTGATGGGTGCGAATATGCAGCGTCAGGCTGTGCCGTTGATTCGTTCCGAGTCCCCGATTGTGGGTACCGGTATGGAGTTGCGCGCGGCTGTGGATGCGGGTGATGTGGTTGTTAACGAGAAGTCGGGTGTGGTCGAGGAGGTTTCGGCTGATTACATCACTGTGATGGCTGATGACGGCACTCGTAAGTCTTATCGGATGCGGAAGTTCGCGCGTTCGAATCAGGGCACTTGTGCTAACCAGCGTCCGATTGTGGATGAGGGGCAGCGGGTCGAGCAGGGGCATGTGCTTGCTGATGGTCCGTGCACCGAGAACGGTGAGATGGCGCTGGGCAAGAATTTGCTGGTGGCGATCATGCCGTGGGAGGGCCATAACTACGAGGACGCGATCATTCTGTCGCAGCGCCTGGTGGAGGAGGATGTGCTGACCTCGATTCATATCGAGGAGCATGAGATCGATGCGCGTGATACCAAGCTCGGTGCTGAGGAGATCACGCGGGATATCCCGAATGTTTCCGATGAGGTCCTCGCTGATCTGGATGATCGGGGCATTATTCGGATCGGTGCCGAGGTGCGGGATGGTGACATCCTGGTCGGTAAGGTCACCCCGAAGGGTGAGACCGAGTTGACGCCGGAGGAGCGGTTGCTGCGGGCGATCTTCGGTGAGAAGGCGCGTGAGGTGCGTGATACGTCGCTGAAGGTGCCTCATGGTGAGTCGGGCAAGGTTATCGGTATTCGGGTGTTTTCCCGTGAGGACGATGACGAGTTGCCTCCTGGTGTGAATGAGTTGGTGCGCGTGTATGTGGCGCAGAAACGTAAGATCCAGGATGGTGACAAGCTCGCGGGTCGTCACGGTAACAAGGGTGTTATCGGTAAGATCCTCGCGACCGAGGACATGCCGTTCATGCCTGATGGCACCCCGGTCGATATCATCCTCAACACCCACGGTGTGCCGCGTCGTATGAACATCGGCCAGATCCTGGAAACCCACCTCGGATGGATCGGCAAAGCAGGCTGGGATGTCGGGGCCGACGCGGACGGGGCGAACCGTCCGGATTGGGCCAAGGCGCTGCCGGAAGAGATGTTGGCGGCTCCGTCGGACTCCAACATCGCGACCCCCGTCTTCGACGGTGCCCGCGAAGAGGAGTTGACCGGTCTGCTCGGCGCGACGCTGCCCAACCGCGATGGTGAGCGCATGGTCGACGCGAACGGCAAGTCGGAGCTGTTCGACGGTCGTTCCGGTGAACCGTTCCCGTACCCGGTCGCGGTCGGCTACATGTACATCCTGAAGCTGCACCACCTGGTCGACGACAAGATCCACGCCCGTTCGACCGGCCCGTACTCGATGATCACCCAGCAGCCGCTCGGTGGTAAAGCACAGTTCGGTGGTCAGCGTTTCGGCGAAATGGAGTGCTGGGCCATGCAGGCCTACGGCGCCGCCTACACGCTGCAGGAACTACTCACCATCAAATCCGACGACGTGGTCGGCCGCGTGAAGGTCTACGAGGCGATCGTCAAGGGCGAGAACATTCCGGAGCCGGGCATCCCGGAATCGTTCAAGGTGCTACTCAAGGAACTCCAATCGCTGTGCCTCAACGTCGAGGTGCTGTCTTCCGACGGCGCCGCGATCGAGATGCGCGACGGCGACGACGAGGACCTGGAGCGCGCGGCGGCAAACCTGGGCATCAACCTGTCCAGGAACGAAGCAGCCACCGTCGACGATTTGGCGAACTAGGCGGTCGGCGCGAATGTCGTTCTCCACGAACGGCATTCGCGCCAACAGCGTTTTACCCACTAGTGAACTTTTGCTCGAATTCGACCCGAACAGGGGAAAGGAAGTTACGTGCTAGACGTCAACTTCTTCGATGAACTCCGGATCGGCCTTGCCACCGCCGAAGACATTCGCCAGTGGTCCTTCGGCGAGGTGAAGAAGCCGGAGACCATCAACTACCGCACGCTCAAGCCGGAGAAGGACGGCTTGTTCTGCGAGAAGATCTTCGGTCCCACCCGGGACTGGGAGTGCTACTGCGGTAAGTACAAGCGCGTCCGCTTCAAGGGCATCATCTGTGAGCGCTGTGGCGTCGAGGTCACTCGCGCCAAGGTGCGCCGTGAGCGGATGGGCCACATCGAGCTGGCCGCTCCGGTCACCCACATCTGGTACTTCAAGGGCGTGCCTTCGCGCCTGGGCTACCTGCTCGATCTGGCGCCGAAGGATCTGGAAAAGATCATCTACTTCGCCGCCTACGTCATCGTCGGTGTCGACGAGGAGTTGCGTCACAACGAGCTCTCCACGCTCGAGGCCGAGATGGAGGTCGAGAAGAAGACCGTCGCCGATCAGCGCGACGCCGATCTCGAGGAGCGCGCGCAGAAGCTCGAGGCCGATCTGGCTCAGCTGGAGGCCGAGGGCGCCAAGTCCGACGTCCGCCGCAAGGTCAAGGACGGCGGCGAGCGCGAGATGCGTCAGCTGCGCGATCGGGCCCAGCGCGAGCTGGACCGGCTCGAGGAGATCTGGACCACGTTCACCAAGCTGTCGGTCAAGCAGCTCATCGTCGATGAGGTGCTCTACCGCGAGCTGGTCGACCGCTACGGCGAGTACTTCACCGGTGCAATGGGTGCGGAGTCCATCCAGAAACTGATGGAGAACTTCGACATCAACGCCGAGGCCGAGAACCTGCGGGAGACCATCCGCAGCGGTAAGGGCCAGAAGAAGCTGCGCGCGCTCAAGCGGCTCAAGGTTGTCGCGGCCTTCCAGACCAACGGCAACTCGCCGATGGGCATGGTGCTCGACGCTGTCCCGGTGATCCCGCCGGAGCTGCGTCCCATGGTTCAGCTCGATGGTGGCCGCTTCGCGACCTCCGACCTGAACGACCTGTACCGCCGCGTCATCAACCGCAACAACCGCCTCAAGCGACTGATCGACCTCGGCGCGCCCGAGATCATCGTCAACAATGAGAAGCGGATGCTGCAGGAGTCCGTGGACGCGCTGTTCGACAACGGTCGTCGCGGCCGTCCGGTCACCGGACCGGGCAATCGCCCGCTGAAGTCCCTGAGCGATCTGCTCAAGGGCAAGCAGGGTCGTTTCCGCCAGAACCTGCTCGGCAAGCGCGTGGATTACTCCGGTCGCTCCGTGATTGTGGTCGGCCCGCAGTTGAAGCTGCACCAGTGTGGTCTGCCCAAGCTGATGGCGCTGGAGCTGTTCAAGCCGTTCGTGATGAAGCGTCTGGTCGACCTGAACCACGCGCAGAACATCAAGTCCGCCAAGCGGATGGTCGAACGTCAGCGTCCCCAGGTGTGGGATGTCCTCGAAGAGGTCATCGCCGAGCACCCGGTGCTGCTCAATAGGGCACCGACGCTGCATCGTCTGGGAATCCAGGCTTTCGAGCCGCAGCTTGTCGAGGGTAAGGCGATCCAGCTGCACCCGCTCGTCTGTGAAGCGTTCAACGCGGACTTCGACGGTGACCAGATGGCCGTGCACCTGCCGCTGTCCGCGGAGGCGCAGGCCGAGGCCCGCATCCTGATGCTGTCCTCGAACAACATCCTGTCGCCTGCCTCGGGTCGTCCGCTGGCTATGCCGCGTCTGGACATGGTGACCGGCCTGTTCTACCTGACCCGCCTCGAAGAGGGCGCGAAGGGCGAATACAAGCCGGCCGCAAAGGATTCCGCCGAGTTCGGCGTGTACTCCTCGCCCGCCGAGGCACAGATGGCCGTCGACCGTGGTGAGCTCACCGTGCGGTCGCTGATCAAGGTGCGCCTCGACGACCAGCGTCCGCCGAAGGAGACCGAGGCGGTGCTGTTCCCGGAGGGCTGGAACCGGGGCGACGCGTGGATTGCCAAGACCACCCTCGGTCGCGTGATCTTCAACGATCTGCTCCCGGCGGACTACGCCTTCATCAACGAGCCGATGCCGAAGAAGCGTCAGGCCACGATCATCAACGATCTGGCCGAGCGCTACCCGATGATCGTGGTCGCGCAGACCGTTGACAAGCTGAAGGACGCGGGCTTCCACTGGGCCACCCGTTCCGGCGTGACGGTCTCGATGTCCGACGTGCTCGTGCCGCCGGAGAAGACCGAGATCATGGAACGCTACGAGACCATGGCGGACCAGATCGAGAGAAAGTATCAGCGTGGTGCGCTCGATCACCAGGAGCGCAACAACGCCCTGGTCAAGATCTGGCAGGAAGCGACCGAAGAGGTCGGTGCGGCGCTGCGTGCGCACTACCCGGCCGACAACCCGATCATCACGATCGTCGACTCGGGCGCGACCGGTAACTTCACCCAGACCCGTACCCTCGCGGGTATGAAGGGCCTGGTGACGAACCCGAAGGGTGAGTTCATCCCGCGGCCGATCAAGTCCTCGTTCCGTGAGGGCCTGACCGTTCTCGAGTACTTCATCAACACCCACGGTGCCCGTAAGGGCCTGGCCGACACCGCGCTTCGTACCGCCGACTCGGGTTACCTGACCCGTCGTCTGGTGGACGTCTCGCAGGACGTCATCGTGCGCGAGCACGACTGCGGCACCGAGCGCGGCATTGTGGTGCCGATCGCGGAGAAGCAGGTCGATGGCACGCTGATCCGGGACGCGCACGTGGAAACCTCCGCGTACGCTCGCACGCTCGCGTCGGACGCGGTGGATGCCAAGGGCAAGGTCGTGGTCGGTAAGGGCGCCGATCTCGGCGATCCGGCCATTGAGGCGCTGCTCGACGCGGGTATCACCGAGGTGAAGGTCCGCTCCGTGCTGACCTGCACCACCGGCACCGGCGTGTGTGCGACCTGCTACGGCCGCTCGATGGCGACCGGCAAGCTGGTCGACATCGGTGAGGCCGTCGGCATCGTGGCCGCGCAGTCCATCGGTGAGCCCGGTACCCAGCTGACCATGCGTACCTTCCACCAGGGTGGTGTCGCGGGCGATGACATCACCGGCGGTCTGCCCCGTGTGCAGGAGCTCTTCGAGGCTCGTGTGCCGAAGGGCAAGGCGCCAATTGCCGAGGTCTCCGGTCGCGTGCGGATGGAAGACGACGATCGCTTCTACAAGATCACCATCATCCCGGATGACGGTGGCGATGAGGTTGTCTACGACAAGCTCTCGAAGCGTCAGCGGCTGCGTGTGTTCAAGCACGACGACGGCAGCGAGCGTCTGCTCTCGGACGGTGACCACGTCGAGGTCGGCCAGCAGTTGCTGGAAGGCGCGGCGGATCCGCATGAGGTGCTGCGCGTGATGGGCCCCCGTCAGGTGCAGATCCACCTGGTTCACGAGGTCCAGGAGGTGTACCGGAGCCAGGGTGTGTCGATCCACGACAAGCACATCGAGGTGATCGTGCGCCAGATGCTGCGTCGTGTGACGATCATCGATTCCGGTGCCACGGAGTTCCTGCCCGGTTCGCTCACCGAGCGTTCCGAGTTCGAGGCGTCCAACCGTCGCGTCGTCGCCGAGGGCAATGAGCCCGCGGCGGGTCGCCCGGTGCTGATGGGTATCACGAAGGCGTCGCTCGCGACGGATTCGTGGCTGTCGGCGGCGTCCTTCCAGGAGACCACCCGAGTCCTGACCGACGCGGCCATCAACTGCCGCTCGGACAAGCTCATCGGCCTCAAGGAAAACGTGATCATCGGCAAGCTGATCCCGGCCGGTACCGGCATCAACCGCTACCGCAATATCCAGGTGCAGCCGACCGAAGAAGCCCGTGCCGCCGCGTACGCGGTGCCGTCCTACGACGACACCTACTACAGCCCGGACAGCTTCGGCCAGACCACCGGTGCCGCGGTCCCGCTGGACGATTACGGTTTCAGCGACTACCGGTAAAACGGTAGGTAGCAATACCATTCGGCCCCCGCTCCGTGAAGGAGCGGGGGCCGATGTGCGTTGTGGGGTCGGTTCGAATGCGCCAATTGCGGTGGGCTGGGTCGATCAGGCCGCCGGGACTTTCCGGTCGCGTCGACGGCTCGAGTCAGGCGACTTTGACCGTATACGGTCCGACGCTGACGGTGATGGCGACTCGGCCGCCGTGATCCACACCGTGGTCGAATGTCCGCCGCGGCAAACGCATTCGCCGAGGCTGGTGCTGCGGTTCGGCATGGGGTGCTCAGGACCGGGCGGGCCCGATTCGCCGCTTGCGCGGTTTCAGGTGTAGGCCGGGCAGCGGTGGCGCGGGAATGCGTTGTTCGGGTGGGTGCCCGGCGATGCCGGCGAAACGCTCGACATTCCGGTTCTCCCAATCATTTCGGGCCGCCACGATCTCCTCATGGCTGCGACCGACGAAGTTCCACCACATCACCAGGTCCTCGTCGAACGGCTCGCCACCGATCAGCGCGAAGTGGGCGCCGGACGCGCTGGCCAGCGGCAGTTCGGTGCGACCCGTGCCCAGATACAACAGCGGGCCCGACTCGACCTCGACGCCGTCCACCTCGACGCTGCCCTCGATCACCAGCACCGCGTGCTCGAAGCCGGGTTCGAGCGGTATTGAGGTCTCGGTGCCCGCATCGATCCGCATGTCAGCGCCGACGATCGGCGTGTAGGCGATCGCGGGTGAGGTCGAGCCACCCAGCGAGCCGATGAGCACAATGGCACGCACTCCGGGCACGGAATAGACCGGTAGTTCGCGATGCTGCTCGAAATGCGGGTCGATCCGAGCTCGGTTGCCGGGCAACGCGATCCACAATTGCAACCCGTGTCCGGCGGGCGCGCCGTCGACCTGGTATTCGGAATGCGCGATACCCCGCCCCGATGTCATCAGATTCAGCTGACCCGGCTGGATCTCAGCGTCCGATCCGACCGAATCGCGATGCCGAATATGCCCGTCGAACGGCCAGGTGACCGTCTGCAATCCGATATGCGGGTGCGGGTCGATATTGGGCGACGCGCCCGTATCGGTGACCGTCGGCGACCCGAAATGATCCAGGAAACACCAAGCCCCGACTGTGGGCAGATCCCGTTGCGGCAGTACACGTTCCACGAAAACGCCACGCACGCCGCCGAGCGGTACCTCGCGGGCCGGATAGAACTCCGCCACCGGCCCTGGGCACGGTCCGGCCTCGCACAGCACCTCAGCGGGACACGGATCGAGATCGCTCATCTGGTGGTGCCTTTGCCGATGACGTGCTCGTCGTACTGCGGATGCTTGTCGAGGTATGCCTTGATGAATGGGCACAGCGGGCGGATTACTCGGCCTCGCGCGATCACGTCCTCGATGGCCTGCTCGGCCAGGGTGCTGCCGAGGCCCTTGCCGGAGAAGGCGTCGTCGATCTCGGTGTGGATGAACACCGTCTCGTCGTCGCGCTCCTCGTACTCGCTGAAACCGGCCAGTTGACCGCCGTAATAGACCTCGTAGCGGTTCTTGTCGCCATTGCGGACAACTTTGCTCGCCGAGTCTGCTTCGGTCATATCGAGTTCTCCTTCCGTGCACGTACCCGGCGTCTGATCCGGCAAATGCTTCTGTGCGAAAGCGTACTCACGATGCGTCGCGACCCCGTCCGGAAGAGTAGCTGTTCGCCGATCCGGACGGGACCATCATGCTTTCGGGATCTTCGCGCGGTTGTTATTCCCGGCCCGCCGGGGCGGGCGGAGGGCCAGTGGAGTTCAGGTGGTTCAGGAGTTGATGGTGTGTTCGGTGAACTGGCCACAGGAGCGGAACCCCAGGCGGCGGTAGACGGGCTCACCGTCGGCTGACGCCTGCAAGACCGCGATGCGGTGATCTCGGTCGCGGGCCGTGTGGAGTGCCGCGAGCGTGATAGCACCGCCGTAGCCACGTCGGCGGTGGGCGGCCAGGGCGGAGATGTTGTAGATACCGGCGACCCCCGCGTGATGAAACACTTCAGCCGAACAGACCGGACGGCTCTCCATGTAGCCGACCAGGTACCGGGCCGGGCAGTGCGCGGCCAGTGCATGCGGGGCGGCCTGGGCGAAGAAGCGGCGGACGGTGTCAGCAGGCGGGTCCCAGTTCGCGGCGAGAACCGTGGCGTAGTCGGCAAGCTGTTCGGGCGTGGCCACCCTCTGGATGTCCAGTCCTTGGACGGCGGGCAGTTGCAGGGTGTCGTCCAGCTCGGCCCACATGGCCGTCTCGCGTTCGGACGCCGACAGACCGGCCGCCGTCAGGCGGGCGGTGAGGTCCAGTGGTGTCGAGGTAGGCCCCACCCACCAGGAGAAACGGCGGCCAGTGCGGGCCAGTGTCCGAGCGGTCTCGGTGATACGTGCCGGGGCGGTGGCGGCGGTGAAGCGGGCCGCGGCAACGATGTTGAAAGTGTCGTCGTCCAGGCCGCTGTCGGCGATCAGGAGGTCACCTGCCTCGGTGACGGCCGCACCAGTCATGCTCCGATGCAGGTGGCAGGCATGTTCCGCCAGGTTCCGTTCCATCCTGTCCATCAAGTCGGCTTCATTGAGGGGATGATCATTCATAGCGATTGATCCCAGCATGACTGGGCGAAGATCGCATGCGATTTTGGGTCGTCCGCCGACGGTGTCGCGCTGGCGACCAGCACATTCGATACATCGAACGAAGAGACGGTGCAGCGGGCACTATTCAGCGCCACACGTGTCCGCGTGTGCGGGCGGCCCGCAAGCCGGTCGGTTCAGTCGCGCTTCGGCAACTCCTGAACGGCCCACTTATTGCCGTCGGGGTCGGCGAAGAAGGTGAACAGGCCCCAGCCCATGTCTTTCACCGGCGTCGCCTCGACACCGGCCGCGACGAGCTGCTGATAAGCCTCCTCCGCGCTTGCGACGGTCACCTGCATGCCCTCGACACTGCCGGGAGCCGCCTCGGTGACGCCACGGCCGATGCAGATAGAACAGCCGGAACCCGGCGGTGTCAGCTGCACGTAACGGATGTCGGCGGTGGGACTCGCGTCGTGGTCGGCATTGAAACCGATCTTGGTGTAGAAGTCCTTGGCGCGATCGACATCGGTCACGGGAATCGCGATCAGCTCGATTTTCCAATCCATTCGCCGAGCATGGCACCGGGTACCGACAAATTCCGGCACTCCGGCCTACCCTGGGAATATGCCAGGTAAGGACATCGACCGGGTCAGAGTGCGTTCGGCGTGGGCCACGGTCAAGGAAAGCCCGGTGATCACCGCGATCGTGGTGGCGCCGTTCGTATTGGCGCTCGGCGTCGTGTGGTGGTTGCTCGGCGGTTTCGCCGCGTTCGTGCTGCTCGTCATCCTGGGCGCCGTCGTAGTGGTCGGCGGGAAACTGCTGCGCTGAGCGAACCTCAGCGTGGGATGTGGAACCGCACCAGATCGCCGGTGCCCGGTGCCACCTCCGGCCACGGACGGTCGAATTCGAGTACCGCGAGCGCGGACGTGGGGAACTTGCGGCTGAGATCGACAACCTGCGCCGACTCCCGATTGCTCGCCAGCTCCCATGCCGTCCACGGCATCCCAGGTGCGTGCCCGATCACCAGCAGCGTCGATACCTCGTCGTCGCTGAGCTGAACCAGCTCGATCAGCGTCCGCGGCGACGCCTCGTAGATCCCCGCCTCATACACGACCGGAGCATCGATGCCCGCGACTGCAAGGGTTTCCCGGGTCCGGGTCGCGGTCGAACACCGCACCGCGTCAATCGGTGGCTGGGTGGCACGCAACCACTGTCCGGCCAGCGCGGCCTCGCGCTGGCCGCGAGCGGTGAGTGGGCGTTCGTGGTCGCCGACACCGTCCGGATAAGCCGACTTGCCGTGCCGCATGAGGATCAAAGTCCGCGCCATGGGGATACCGTAAGCCCTCCGGGCGCGAGGTCTCGACCACACTCGAGGCAAACTGAAAGCGGCGTCACAATGCGGTGGCTCGTGGGATATCCCCGCGGACCCCGCCGCCGTCACGCCGTGCCCACCTTCAACCCCTGGGTGGCCTACAGCCCACGTACATTTTCGAGGATCTGCACACTATGGCCTACGTAATTACGCAGCGTTGTTGTAACGACGCCAGCTGCGTCTCCGAGTGCCCGGTCGATTGCATTCGTCCCACTCCGGATCAGCCGGAATTCGCGACGACCGAGATGCTCTACATCGACCCCGACACCTGTATCGACTGCGGTGCCTGTGTCGACGCGTGCCCGGTGGAGGCCATCTTCTCCGAGGACGATCTGACCGCGTCGCTGGCCAGGTATCGCGATATCAACGCCGCCTACTTCGAACGTCACCCGCTCGAATCGAATTTCGATCCGATCGTGACACCCGCGCGTCCGCCGAAGGAACTGGGCACCCTGCGCGTCGCGATCGTCGGCGCCGGGCCCGCGGCCTGCTACGCGGCCGACGAGCTATTGCGCCGTGCCGATGTGCAGGTCGAGATGTTCGACCGGCTACCGACACCGTGGGGGCTGGTCCGTGCGGGTGTGGCTCCCGACCACCCCGGCACCAAGACCGTCTCGAACCTGTTCGAGTCGGCGTTCCGCCGCGAGACGCTGCAGTTCTACCTCAACGTCGAGGTCGGTACCCACATCAGCCATGACGAACTGCTCGCGTATCACCATGCCGTGGTGTACGCGGTCGGCGCGGCCACCGATCGTCACCTGGGTGTCCCGGGTGAGGACCTGTCCGGCAGCCATTCCGCGACCGAGTTCGTCGCCTGGTACAACGGCCACCCCGATTACGCCGACCGGCAGTTCGACCTGTCGGGCGAGCGCGCGGTGATCGTCGGCAACGGCAATGTCGCGCTCGATGTCGCGCGGGTGCTGACCGTGGACCCGGAAGAACTGGCCAAGACCGATATCGCCGACTACGCACTTGATGCCTTGCGCGGAAGCAATATTCGCGAGGTCGTCGTGCTCGGCAGGCGCGGCCCGCTGCAGGCGGCTTACACCTCGCCGGAGTTTCTGGCGCTGACTCATCTGAAGGGCATCGACATTGTCGTCGACGAGGCCGAGCTGGTGCTCGACCCGGGCAGCCAGGCGCTGCTCGATGATCCGAATGTCGAACCGTCGCTGCGGCTCAAGTACACCCTCGCCGAGGAATACGCCGCCGGTAGCCGCGATCGGGCAAACAAGCGGATCGTGTTCCGCTACCTGGCCTCGCCGACTGCGCTGACCGGCACCGATCACGTCGAGACGGTCGAATTCGTGCACAACGAATTGGTCAGCGACAATGGCCAATTGGTGGCGCGGGCGACCGATCGCACCGACAGCCTGGCCGCCGCACTGGTGCTTCGGTCGATTGGTTACCGCGGCGAGCCGGTCGGCGAGCTGCCATTCGACGAGCGTCGCGGCGTGGTGCCCAATGAGCACGGCCGGGTGCTGGGCGCCGACGGCGTACCCGTCCCCGGTGTGTATGTCAGCGGCTGGATCAAGCGCGGTCCGCGCGGTGTCATCGGCTCCAACCGCATCGATTCCGAGGAAACGGTCGAGCAGCTGATCGCCGATTTCACCACGGGTAAACTCGGTGCGCCACAGGGGGATCGGGCCGCCTTGAAGGCGCTGCTCGGCGAGCGGCAGTCCGATCTGGTCGACCGCGAAGGTTGGAAGGCGATCGACCAAGCCGAAAAGGCCGCGGGCAGGAGCGCGGGCCGGCCCCGGGTCAAGTTCACCACTCGCGAGGACCTGCTCAAGGCCGCACGAGGCTAGTTCTGGCTCGTCTCTCCGCGCTCGGCATCGGACGCGGAGAGACGGTGGAGCGTTTGTTCACACTGGCAGCGGCATGATGCGGACCAATGTGGTGGTCGTCCCGCCCACGACGAACCACAAACGCAGCACCGGATGCCCGGCCCGGTCACTGGGCTCATACCGGCTGCGGACGGTCACATGCTGACGCGCGAGCACCGGCGCCACATACTCGATCACCGCACGGTGCGGCGCCGCGAGCAGTTTGGGGTACTCGGCGAGGAACTGCTCGACCGCCTGCCAGTAGCAGGCGTTATTTACATGGTTGTACTGGTCGATATCGGTCGCACGCACCGGAAAGGGCATATCGGTATCGGATTCGCCCGGTGTGCTCTCGGTGAGATACGGCCGCCAGCGCAATCTGTGCTCGTTGGTGGTCTGCGCGAGGTAGACCAGGCCATCGTCGCTGATTCGGGCGGGCATATTGCTCGACTCGCTGATATTGATCCAGAAACCCTCGGTCTCGATCAATCCGCCGTTGTCGCTGGTGATCCGCACTCGCATATTCGTCCACCTGGTCGACATGCTCGAACACCACCGCAGCAGCCGCACCCGATCGGGCCACAGGATCGGCCGGATCACATCGACGACAGTGCGCCGGACGATCCAGTTGGGATCGGTCCGGCTGAGGATGGTCTGCTCCAGCTGCTCCCCGGCGATATCCTGCAGATAGCGGCCGACGGCATCGAATCGCAGCCGGTTATACGGATCTACATCGCCAGCCCGGATGGGCCACGCAGAAGCAAAGCCCATTCCCTCCTGGGGAAGCGGGGCGAGTGGCTGATCGAGTGACACTGGTGCTCCTCGCGCTGCACGTTGTGCCGCGTTCTCGTGCGGTGCTTGTTCTGAGATGACTTTACGGGGCGTACGTCACACCCTCGCGTCCGAGCCGTCTCTACCACCTCGATACCACCCGAGGAGGCATCGTGGGCTCATGACCGACTCCGACCTGCCCGCCAAACTCGGAAAGCCCGCGGAATGAGCCCTCGTCGCAGCCGGCATCCAGCGCCAGGCAGACCTGACCACCTGCATGGACCGAACGCGACGTCGCCGCCCTGCACGGTATCGGCCCGGATGGGCGCCTGGTCGCGATCAACCAAATACACGCACCTGGCTAATGAAGTTGATGATTCGATAATCGGGCACTCCTCGCGAACATTCGCTCGTAGCAGTCCGGAAGGTTAGTAGCCCTGGTACGGTCCGCCCGATCGCATAGCGACCAACCCGGGAACATCGTGAACGGAACCGTAACGATCGGTGGCATACCGCACGCCCGCTACGATATTGTCCACGGGATTCCAGACGTCGTCGTGCCCAGGCGCCTTATGCGCGTTGAAGGTCGAGTCGATTGTCTGCATCAAGCCTTTTGACGGGGTGCCCGCCGCGGCATTGGAGTCCCAGCCGTTGAACGCGTGCGGATTATCGCCGGACTCCTTCTCGATAATCGTCGAGATATCGGCCACCAGATTCGGATCGCTGGTGTCGTAGCCCATGTCCTTCAGCACCTTCAGCGCCTCTTGGATCCATTTCGCTTTATCGCCGGTTGGCATCGGCCCGCTCGGGCCTCCCGAGCTCGAACCACTGGAATGCGGTGTCCCCGAGGACGATCCGGAGAAGCTGTTGTTGTGGTTGCCGGTCACGTGACTTGAATTGCTCGATGAATTCGAGACGCCCGATGAGCTCGGTGAATTCGCGGCCGGGGTGCTGGCCGGCGTGGTGGGTGTTGCGGCCGGTGCGGTGCCGGATTTCGGGTCGCCGAGGCCGTCGTAGGCGGCTCGGAGTTTGGCGACGGCTTGGGTTACCTGCGTTTGTGCTTGTGTCGCAACGCCTTCCGCTTGCTGGAGTGCGTTGGTGATGTCGACCTGCCATTGCGCGGCCTCGCGTTGAATGCGCAGGGATTCGTCGACCTTTTGCTGCCCATTCATCAGGGCGGTGATTTTGGCGATTCTGTCGTCGGCGGTGACGGTGCCGTTGGCCTCGACCTTGAAGCCGGGGGCGGGTTCGGTACCTGCCGCTGTACTGGCGGGATTGGTGGCCAGGTCACGTAGGGACAGCACCTTGCTCTTGGCGTTCTTCAGGTTCTCCACCTGGGAGGTGAACGCGGTCTGTAGTTCGAGCAATGCCGCGCTGACGGTGGAAGCACGCGTTTTTTCGGTGTCCATCCTGGTATTCGCCGCGTTGCCTGCGGTGCCGGACCAGTTCAGTCCGCGGGTTTTGTCGCTACCGCCTGCCACGGCGGTGTCGAGGTTGGCAGAGATCGTCTTCGCCTGGGTTCCCGCGGAGGTCAGGTGGTCGGGCTCCCACTTTTCGACGTCGGGAACGGTGAGGGTCATGGCACCCCCAGTCCGATCGTGCGGAGCTTGGTCGCGAAGTCTTCCTCGGTCAACTCGTAAGCGTTGGCCGAATTGTGCATATTCTCGGCGACCGTGGTGAGACGTTCACCGATCCGCTTCAGACAGCGATCGACCACGTCCGTGGCTTGGGTGACGGCGCCACCGAACTCGGTGCCCGATAGCGCGTTGCTCGCGACGCCGAAGCCTTCGCCCGCATTGAGCTGCGTAACCGCGCCCGCCTCGGTGCCGAGGTTCTGTGCGAACGATTGCAGCGCCCCTGGATCGACCTGCATAGTAGGAATCCCCCTTCCCGCCCGACCTTGAAGTCGCGGCCAGCATAGCAAAACGGGGCCGTTTGGACAGGTCCCGCCGAGCGGCGATTAGGTTGGACCACAACGTCGTCGACGGATACCGCGCCGGCGAGTGGACAGAGAGGTCGGCATATGCGTGCAGCTCAGGTCAGCAAGTTGGAAGGGCCCGAAGCGGTCGAGATCGTTGAAATCCCGGAGCCCGCGGGTTATCCAGGGGGCGTGGTCATCGATGTGCACGCGGCCGGGGTGGCGTTTCCCGATGTGCTGATGTCGCGTGGGCTGTATCAGATGAAGCCGGAGCTGCCTTTCGTGGTTGGTGGCGAGGTGGCGGGCATCGTCCGGGAGGCGCCGCAGGACGCGCATGTCAAGGCGGGGGATCGGGTGGTCGCGCTGACGCTGCTCGGCAATGCCATGGCGGAAGTGGCGGTGGCGCCCGCTCAGATGGTGTTCCGGTTGCCGGACAACGTTTCCCTCGAGGCCGGGGCAGGCATCCTGTTCAACGATCTGACCGTGCATTTCTGCCTGCGTAATCGAGGCAGGCTGGCCGAGGGGGAGACCGTGCTGGTGCACGGTGCCGCGGGCGGGATCGGCACCTCGACCCTGCGGATGGCCGTCGCGCTCGGTGCGGGCCGGGTGATCGCCGTGGTCAGTACCGAAGAGAAGGCCGAGGTGGCCCGGGCCAACGGCGCGACCGATGTGGTGTTGACCGATGGCTGGCTTGCGGCGGTCAAGGAGCTGACCGGTGGCCGTGGCGTCGACATCGTGCTCGACCCGGTGGGTGGCGACCGATTCACCGACAGCATTCGCTCGTTGGCCTCGGCGGGCCGACTGCTGGTTGTCGGCTTCACGGCAGGAGAGATCCCGACGGTGAAGGTGAACCGGCTGCTGCTGAAGAACGTCGAGGTGACCGGCGCGGCCTGGGGCGAGTGGGTCATGACCCATCCCGGTTACCTGACCGAGCAGTGGGCCGAGGTCGAGCCGTTGCTCGCGTCCAGCAAGATCGCGCCGCCGGAGCCGGTGCTGTACCCGCTGGAGCAGGCGGCCGAGGCCGTTGCCTCCCTGGAGAACCGCACCGCCACCGGCAAAGTCGTCGTTACCCTGCGCTGACCCGCGGCGGAGCCGGGCAGCATTGGACGCAACGTGCGATGAGGTTCGGTTCGAACGAGAGTGTCCGGGGCAGCTGGATTCGGCTGACGTATCCGGTTCGGTGTCGCCAGGCCCGCCCGCACCTGGCGCGGCTGTGGCCGAGTGCGCTGACCCGGCTCACGCGCCGTTGACCTATCGTTCGCGCAGGTCCCGATAGGCCGGCGCCTTGGTGGTACCCGTGGGCGTCAGCGTGTGCAGCAGCGGTAGCGCGCGGCGCGTGATCACCGTCGACAGCACGATGACACTGTGCGACCGCACCACCGAGGTGGTCCGGTCGATGCTCAGCAATACCGCCTGTAATCCGGCATGCGAATCCGCGCCGATCCGGCACAGCACATCACCGGACCCAGTGGTCGCGTACGCCTCCAGCACGCCGGGAATCGCGTCGAGCTCGGCGGTCACCGTGTCCAGCGCGCCCTGCGCGATCTCCAATGTGACGAAGGCTTGTACATCGAAACCCGCTGCGGTGACGTCGATCTGCGGGTCGTAGGAGGCGATGACCCCAGATTCCTCCATCCGCCCGATCCGGGACTGCACGGTGGCTCGCGCGACCCTGGTGCGGCGGGATAGTTCGAGAATGCCCGCCTTCTGGTAGTCGTGCATCGCGGTGAGGATGGCGAGGTCGAGTTCGTCGAGTCTGGCCGGCGTGTGCGACATGGTGGCCTCCGTTCGGGCGCTGCTTCGGCAAAGCTATTCAAATTGTCCAGCATTCCAGGGGGCCAGCTAGCCGAATTCGCCAGAGTGTCTACCGAAATCCACTGCTATTGCCTACCGCGAGGGGGGAGATTTCCTTGGAACATGACCATCGAGCACCTGCCGAATCATCGGCCGACGGCCCTACCCACCGACGGCGAGCTGCGCAGGCTCGTCGGCTTGGTCGAGCACGACGACAGCGTCGATCCGTTCCCGGTCGCCGGGTGGGATGCCCTGGTCTGGGTGGTCGGTAATGCGACGCAGACCGCGCACTACCTGGAGTCCGCTTTCGGCATGCGGCTGGAGGCGTACTCCGGACCGGAGACCGGCAATCGCGATCACAAGGCGTATGTACTGCGCAGCGGTGCGGCCCGATTCGTGATAACCGGCGCCGTCGACCCTGACAGTCCGCTGGTCGCTCATCATGATCGGCACGGTGACGGCGTCGTCGATATCGCACTGGAAGTGCCGGATGTCGACCGTTGTATCGAATGGGCGCGCACCCACGGTGCGACGGTTCTGGTCGAACCACACGACGACACAGACGAATTCGGCACCGTCCGGTCGGCCGCCATCGCGACCTACGGTGAGACCAGGCACACGCTGATCGATCGTTCCAGGTACTACGGGCCCTACCTGCCCGGCTATATCGTGCGCCATTCCCACTATCAGCCGCGTGCGGGCACGTCGACCCGGCTGTTCCAGGCGATCGACCACGTCGTCGGCAATGTCGAACTCGGCATGATGGACCGCTGGGTCGAGTTCTACCGCGACGTCATGGGTTTCACGAATATGGCCGAATTCGTCGGCGACGATATCGCCACCGACTATTCGGCGCTGATGAGCAAGGTCGTCGCCAATGGCAATCATCGGGTGAAGTTCCCGCTCAACGAACCCGCGGCCGGGAAGAAACGTTCACAGATCGACGAATACCTCGAGTTCTATCGAGGTCCCGGCGTCCAGCACATCGCGCTGGCCACCGGCGACATCCTCGACTGTGTCGACACTCTGCGCCGCGAGGGCGTCGAATTCTTGGAAACCCCCGACGCCTACTACTCCGATCCCGAACTGCGCGCTCGCATCGGTCACGTCCGCGTGCCTGTCGAGCAATTGCAACGCCGCGGCATCCTCGTCGACCGCGACGAGGACGGCTACTTACTGCAGATCTTCTGCAAACCCATCACCGATCGCCCCACCGTGTTCTTCGAACTGATCGAGCGCCACGGCTCCCTCGGCTTCGGGAAAGGCAACTTCAAGGCCCTCTTCCAGGCGATAGAAAGAGAACAGGAAGCCCGGGGCAACCTGTAAGTAGCCGTACCGGCGCTGCTCCGGTTCGGAGCCGGGTGGACCATCGGCGACGCCGGTAGAGTTCATCGCATGCGGATTCTGTCGGCCATCGTCACCGGTATGACGCTGGCTTTGATGTTGTCGGCCTGCGGGTCCAGCGGCGACTCCGAGTCCTCCGATACTCCGCTGCGCCCGCCCCCGAAGGTCGCGACGCTCGGGCCGTTCGTGGGGGAGTGCGGTCACGTCACCGACGATGAGGTGCGTGGCATCGCCGGGCTGAACGGGGTCTCGCAGGTTTACAAGAATTCGGTCGGCTGCAACTGGCAGTCGGCTGGACTCGCCTCGCCGAGTGTCACTTTCGCCTCGTACCGGGGCAGCCCGATCGATCGGGAGAAGGCGTGGGTGTCCAGTGTCGGACGTAATCCGGACACCATCGATGTCGGCGGACGCAAGGGTTTCCAGGCGCTGGATCCGAGTGGTTCGGTGTGCGATCTCGCGGTGCAGCTCGACGACGATTTCTTCGAATGGTCGATGTCCTACGGTCTTTTCGGGGCGACCGGCAATCCGTGCGACAAGACTCGCAAACTGGCCGAACTGACCGTGCAGAGGTTGCAGTGAAGCCGCCCGCGATGAGGGGATCGAGGATGAAACGACGTTCGGTCGTGCGGATCACGGCGACCGTGGCCGCCGCGCTCGCGGTCGCGGCTACGGCGGGCTGCGGGAAGACGGTGTCCGGTTCGGCGCTGCCCGCGGGGAGCGGCAGCTCGATCAACACCAACTTCGATAAATTGCTGCGCGAATGTGAGGTGGTCTCGAGCGATCAGATCGGCGTCGCGGTCGGGAACGCCACCGACGTGGAGGGGTCGTTCAACGGCGCGGTGTGCATGTGGGACGTGGTGGATGCGCCCGGCGGGATGGCCATGGTTACCTTGAACTGGTATGAGGTCGGCTCGTTGAACAACGAGAAGGCCAATAACGACAAGCTCGGCTACACCACCGAAAACGTCACCGTGCAGGGCCAGCGCGCAGTACAGACGCGACGGCCCAATGATCCGGACTCCTGCGGTGTCACCGCCAGCGCGGCGGATACCGGCATCGTCGGCTGGTGGATCAACTACCGTCCTGGTTCCGGGCATCCCGATCCCTGCGCCGGGGCGCAGAAGCTGGTCGAGTTGACCCTGAATCTGGCCAGGTAGCAGCGGTGGCTTCCACCCCACTTTGACCCCATGTCGGGGCCGCGAGTATCGTGGACCGCTGTGCCCGGAAGCATGCGGGCAAGTTCGTGCGCAGTTGTAAGCCAGCGAAAGCGGCCGACCTTCCAAGCGTGCCCGGAAAACCGGTCCTGCTAGGCGTGCGACACGCCCGACCTCGGGACGCGAGAAACGCGGCTGGGCGTGCGGGTGAAAGCTCGATGACCGCAGCGTGAACGACGGCCCCGGAGGCGATAGCTTGCGTGACCGCGAAGGGGCCCGTGAACGCTGCCAACTGAAAACAGACATTTAGTTCCAGACACCGCGTTAACTAATTAAGGAAAGCCGGTCTATGCCAACCATCAACCAGCTGGTCCGCAAGGGTCGTCGCGACAAGGTCACCAAGACCAAGACCGCGGCCCTCAAGGGGAGCCCACAGCGCCGTGGCGTGTGCACTCGTGTGTACACCACGACCCCGAAGAAGCCGAACTCCGCGCTGCGTAAGGTCGCGCGCGTTCGCCTGACCAGCGCGGTCGAGGTCACGGCCTACATCCCGGGTGAAGGCCACAACCTGCAGGAGCACTCGATGGTGCTTGTGCGTGGCGGTCGTGTGAAGGACCTTCCCGGTGTGCGCTACAAGATCATCCGTGGCTCGCTCGATACCCAGGGTGTGAAGAACCGCAAGCAGGCCCGCAGCCGTTACGGCGCCAAGAAGGAGAAGAGCTGATATGCCACGCAAGGGCCCCGCACCCAAGCGTCCGCTGATCAACGACCCGGTTTACGGGTCGCCGCTGGTCACTCAGCTGGTCAACAAGATCCTGCTGGACGGCAAGAAGTCCACCGCCGAGCGCATCGTCTACGGCGCGCTGGAGCAGGCGCGCGAGAAGACCGGCACCGACCCGGTCGTCACTCTCAAGCGCGCGCTCGACAACGTCAAGCCCGCCCTCGAGGTGAAGCCCCGCCGTGTCGGTGGCGCCACCTACCAGGTGCCCGTCGAGGTGCGGCCCGGCCGCTCCAACACCCTGGCCCTGCGCTGGCTGGTCAACTACTCCCGCGCTCGCCGCGAGAAGACCATGGTCGAGCGTCTGGCCAATGAGCTCCTCGATGCCAGCAACGGCCTCGGTGCTTCGGTGAAGCGCCGTGAGGACACCCACAAGATGGCCGAGTCGAACCGGGCCTTCGCGCACTACCGCTGGTGACGTCTGTCCGACCCGTGGTTCTGGGTCGGGAGGCACAGCTGGACGCGGCACTTACCCGCCGCTTCCGGCGTTGACATAGAGACGACCACAGGGTCGTCCCCGAAAATCCCATCTAGCTACGAGCGGGGAAGATTTCCGTGGCACAGGACGTGCTCACCGACCTGAACAAGGTCCGCAACATCGGCATCATGGCCCACATTGATGCGGGCAAGACGACCACAACTGAACGCATCCTCTTCTACACCGGTGTGAACTACAAGATCGGCGAAACGCATGACGGCGCGTCGACCACCGACTGGATGGAGCAGGAGCAGGAACGCGGCATCACCATCACCTCGGCGGCGGTGACGTGTTTCTGGAACCAGAACCAGATCAACATCATCGACACGCCGGGCCACGTCGACTTCACCGTCGAGGTCGAGCGAAGCCTGCGCGTGCTCGACGGCGCCGTTGCCGTCTTCGATGGCAAGGAAGGCGTCGAGCCGCAGTCCGAGCAGGTGTGGCGGCAGGCCGACAAGTACGACGTGCCGCGGATCTGCTTCGTCAACAAGATGGACAAGCTCGGTGCGGATTTCTACTTCACGGTGCAGACCATCAAGGACCGCCTGGGTGCCAGGCCGTTGGTCATCCAGCTGCCGATCGGCGCGGAGGACACCTTCGAGGGTGTCGTCGACCTGGTCGAGATGAATGCCAAGGTCTGGACCGGCGAGACCAAGCTCGGTGAGAAGTACGACGTCCAGGAAATCCCGGCCGATATGGTCGAGAAGGCCGAGCAGTACCGGCAGGAACTGTTGGAGACCGTCGCCGAATCCGACGAGGCGCTGCTGGACAAGTTCTTCAGCGGTGAGGACCTCACCGTCGACGAGGTGAAGGGCGCCATCCGCAAGATGACGGTGTCCTCCGAACTCTACCCGGTGCTGTGTGGCTCGGCGTTCAAGAACAAGGGCGTGCAGCCCATGCTCGACGCCGTCGTGGACTACCTGCCCTCGCCGCTGGACGTCGAGTCCGTGGAAGGGCATGCCGCGGGCAAAGAGGACGAGGTACTCACCCGCAAGCCGAGCGCTGACGAGCCGTTCGCCGCGCTCGCGTTCAAGATCGCGGTGCACCCGTTCTTCGGCAAGCTGACCTACGTCCGGGTGTACTCGGGCAAGGTTGACTCCGGCGCTCAGGTCATCAACTCGACCAAGGGCAAGAAGGAGCGTCTGGGCAAGCTTTTCCAGATGCACTCCAACAAGGAGAACCCGGTCGCCGCGGCGTCCGCGGGCCACATCTACGCGGTGATCGGCCTCAAGGACACCACCACCGGTGACACCCTGTGCGATCCGAATGCTCAGATCGTGCTCGAGTCGATGACCTTCCCGGACCCGGTCATCGAGGTCTCCATCGAGCCCAAGACCAAGTCCGACCAGGAGAAGCTGGGCACCGCGATCCAGAAGCTCTCCGACGAGGACCCGACCTTCTCCGTGAAGCTGGACCAGGAGACCGGCCAGACCGTCATCGGCGGTATGGGCGAGCTGCACCTGGACATCCTGGTGGACCGGATGAAGCGCGAATTCAAGGTCGAGGCGAACGTCGGCAAGCCGCAGGTGGCCTACCGCGAGACCATCACCAAGAAGGTCGAGAAGCTCGAGTTCACCCACAAGAAGCAGACGGGTGGCTCCGGCCAGTTCGCGAAGGTCATCATCGCGGTCGAGCCGTTCATCGGCGAAGACGGCGCGACCTACGAGTTCGAGAACAAGGTCACCGGTGGGCGTGTGCCGCGCGAGTACATCCCCTCGGTGGACGCGGGCGCGCAGGACGCCATGCAGTACGGTGTCCTCGCCGGCTACCCGCTGGTGAACCTGAAGGTCACGCTGCTCGACGGCGCATACCACGACGTCGACTCGTCGGAAATGGCCTTCAAGATCGCCGGCTCGCAGGCACTGAAGGAAGCGGCCCGCAAGGCCGGTCCGGTGATCCTCGAGCCGCTGATGGCGGTCGAGGTCATCACGCCCGAGGAGTACATGGGCGATGTGATCGGCGACCTCAACTCCCGCCGTGGCCAGATCCAGGCCATGGAGGAACGCAGTGGTGCCCGTGTCGTCAAGGCGCTGGTTCCGCTCTCGGAGATGTTCGGCTACATCGGTGACCTGCGGTCGAAGACCCAGGGCCGGGCGAACTACTCCATGGTGTTCGACTCGTACGCGGAGGTTCCGGCCAACGTGTCGAAGGAGATCATCGCCAAGGCGACCGGCGAGTAATTCCGATCGGGGGCCGGTGGCAAGCCTGCCCCCATCAGCCGGGAGTCAGTACGACCCCATTCCTCGCGCATGCGGGGATGATCCAAAAAACCGCACTGCTGCAACTGCACGCACCAACAAGTCCAGGAGGACACCACAGTGGCGAAGGCGAAGTTCGAGCGGACGAAGCCGCACGTCAACATCGGCACCATCGGTCACGTCGACCACGGCAAGACCACGCTGACTGCAGCGATCACCAAGGTGCTGGCTGACAAGTACCCGGACCTGAACGAGGCCTCGGCCTTCGATCAGATCGACAAGGCGCCGGAGGAGAAGGCTCGTGGTATCACGATCAACATCTCCCACGTCGAGTACCAGACGGAGAAGCGCCACTACGCGCACGTCGACGCCCCGGGCCACGCGGACTACATCAAGAACATGATCACCGGTGCGGCGCAGATGGACGGCGCTATTCTCGTGGTCGCTGCCACCGACGGCCCGATGCCGCAGACCCGCGAGCACGTGCTGCTCGCCCGTCAGGTCGGCGTGCCCTACATCCTGGTCGCGCTGAACAAGTCGGACATGGTCGACGACGAGGAGATCCTCGAGCTCGTCGAGATGGAGGTCCGCGAGCTGCTGGCTTCGCAGGAGTTCGACGAGGACGCGCCGGTCGTGCGGGTCTCCGGTCTGAAGGCGCTCGAGGGTGACGAGAAGTGGGTCAACTCGGTGCTGGAGCTGATGGCCGCGGTCGACGAGTCGATCCCGGACCCGGTTCGTGAGACCGAGAAGCCGTTCCTGATGCCGGTCGAGGATGTTTTCACGATCACCGGTCGTGGCACCGTCGTCACCGGTCGTGTCGAGCGCGGCATCATCAACGTGAACGAGGAAGTCGAGATCGTCGGCATCCGCGAGAAGAGCACCAAGACCACCGTCACCGGTATCGAGATGTTCCGCAAGCTGCTCGACCAGGGCCAGGCCGGCGACAACGTCGGTCTGCTGGTTCGTGGCATCAAGCGTGAAGATGTCGAGCGTGGCCAGGTCGTCGTGAAGCCGGGCACCACCACCCCGCACACCGAGTTCGAGGGCCAGGCCTACATCCTGTCCAAGGACGAGGGCGGCCGGCACACGCCGTTCTTCAACAACTACCGTCCGCAGTTCTACTTCCGTACGACTGACGTGACGGGCGTTGTGACCCTCCCCGAGGGCACCGAGATGGTCATGCCCGGTGACAACACCGAGATGTCCGTCAAGCTGATCCAGCCGGTCGCCATGGACGAGGGCCTGCGTTTCGCGATCCGTGAGGGTGGCCGCACCGTCGGCGCCGGTCGCGTCACGAAGATCATCAAGTGATTCTCTCCAATCACTGAACACAAGCGGCGCCGCTCCGAAAGGAGCGGCGCCGCTTGCGTTTCGGGAGACGAGCTGACCTTCGCCGACTAACAGTTACTCGGGGCGGGTTCGCCTTGGGCGCGGGCGGTGAGCCAGGCGAGTACGGAGGGGATGCTGAAGACGGCGGCCGAGAGGTGGTCGGGGGAATTGGTGAGTTCGGTCTGTAGGCGGACGCCGGCCGCGCAATATCGATTGTTGGTGGTGCGGATGGCGTCGATCGGGATGAGTGGGTCACTGGGCGAATGCCATTCGAATATGGGGATTTTCGGTATTCCGTCGAAGAGTTCGAGGCTGTTCTCCTCGACGACGCCCCGCGCGGTCTGGTCGCTGATCAATGACGTACTGCTGGCGAAATCGCGGATACCGTGTCCGGCGCCGGCCGCGAGTATCTCGTTGGTGCAGCCGTTGGCCAGCGTTTGCCTGATCGCCATGCCGCGCGAATTGAGGTAGTCGCTGATCGGGAATCGATCAGGGTATTCCCGTTCGAGTCCTAATCCGGCCGCCATCAGCAGGCCGAATGCGGGATGCGGATCGAGGCCGACGCCCTCCAGCATTTTCACCATGTTCATGGGTACGCCACCCGTTGCGGCACCGACGATTTCGAGCTCGGGTGCGTACCTCGGCGCGAGCGCGGCCGCCCACGCGGTGGCCATGCCGCCCCCGGAATAGCCCGCCATCGCGATCGGGCTGTCGTGTGCCTGGAGTTCGGGGACCTGGCGGACCGCGCGAATGCCGTCCAGGGTGATCTGGCCGCCCAGTCGCGCTGCGCCGTAGGCGAAGGTCGGTCCGAGATGATCGGGCAGGGCGATGCTCCATCCCCGTACCAGCAGCCCGTTGAGCACCACCGCTTCTCTGACCTGGATGTTCGGATCGTCGCTGTAGAGCGCCCGGGATACCGCGCATTTCGTGCCGAGCGCGTTGATGATGTGCTGATAGGAAAGCAGCGGTCCGCCGGGGGCGTGATTGGCCGGTGTCAGCACCGTGGTGGTCGCCGCGATGGGGCCGCCACTCGAGTTGGTCGAGCGGAATTTGATGAGCCTGACGGTCGTCCCCGGAAATATCAGCGGGGTCGGCATCGGTCGGCTGTCGAGCACCTCACCCGGTTGCCTGTCGGCGATATCGGGTGGTGCGGCATAGAAGGGGTCCGGATCGGCTACCGGATAGATCGGCACCGCGTGCGCGGTGCCCGTGCCGGCCATGGTTGCCGCGAGGGCGCCTACTAGTAGACAGGTCATCAGCATGCCGCGGGAAGCGGGCCGACGGCGATTCCGAGAAACTCTCGTGATCTGCACAAACGGAGTTAATATCACGTTCGGTCGAGGTGATGGGTCAGGCGCGCCTCACCGGATTCAGCCCAACTGAGTCATACCCGCGGCAACAACCTGGGCTACCTCCAATAGCTCTTTCGCGGTGGGTAGCGGCACGCCGTCGAGTGCGTGCAGTCGATCGGTGCTGGCGATCGCGAACATGGCCGACACCCAGGCGGCGGCACAGGCGCGCAGGGTGCCGGGTTGGACTGGTGCCGAGGCACTGGCTTGCAGGACGCGGGTGGTGGCATCGAGCATTTGGTCACGCAGCCTGCGTAACTGGCGCCGGACGTCGGGATGGGTATCGGCCTCGCGCCACATGATGACGCGCAGCACCGAGGAGTGGTGATCGCGCAAATTGAGCGCGGCATCGAGATTCACCAGGCTGGCGGCGGGGTCACCGGGTGCGACCACGGTGTCGATATCGGCGATCGGATGCTTGGGTACCCGCTCGGCCATCAGGGCGGACAGGATCGAATCCTTGGTCGAAAAATAGTAGAAGACGAGCCCTTTGGGCACACCGGCCGCGCCCGCGATGGCTGCGGTTGGGGTGGCGTCGAATCCCTGTGCCGCGAATAGTTTCTCCGCCGCATCCAGGATGAGTTGCCGGGCGTCGCCGTCCACCTTGGCGCTGCGGCGATGCCCGGCTCCTGTCCGGCGACCGGGCTTCGGCATCGGCATCAGTGGTGCGGAGCCATGTCGTGCAGACGCCCCGACACCGTCGGCAGCGCCGCGACTGCGACCACTACCGTCACTATCCCGATTACCCATGCGGTCCATGATGCGCCGCGGTAGGCGGTGTAGTTCATCGCCCAAGGGGAAATGAACAGTAGAGCGCCGAACAGTCCCATGGCGTAATCGGTGGCTTCCATGGCGGGCCGGTAGATCTGTGCGAGGCCGGCGAGTGCGACGAGTGCGCCGAGCACAATCAGCGACCACATGCCGTTGTTGTTCGTCTCCACCCAGAGGGGGGACAGCGCGGCGAAGACGCCCAGCACGACGGCCAGGTAGTCCTGTGTGCGACTTCCGGTGAACATGGGGTACCTCCTGCGGATTCGAGTTGTTCTCCTGCTATGCATTCAACTCTGATTGACCGCCCGATCAATATCGATACGGATACGATTGGGCACCGATCAACCGCACAGTCCCGCGATGGTGAAAGTGACGGGCCTCACCGTGGTGGCCGACCGGGCGGAAGTTAGGGTGAGCTGCGTGTCACCTTCAGTTACGGATGCCAACGGCCACACCGGGCCGATCGTTATCGTCGGCGCGGGACTCGCCGGTCTGCGTACCGCAGAGGAGCTGCGCCGCGCGGGATACGAGGGGGAGGTGATCCTCGTCGGTGACGAGCCGCGGTTGCCCTACGACCGGCCGCCGCTGTCGAAGCAGTTCGTGCGCGGCGAGACCGATGACACCACGCTTCGGCCCGCGGAGTTCTTCGCCGAGAAGCGAATCGACCTGCGCCGCAACACTGTCGCGGTGGGTGTGGATACCGCTGCGCGGCAGGTGGCGCTGGCCGACGGCGGCACGCTCGACTACGCGCAGCTGATCATCGCGACCGGCCTGCGGCCGCGCCGGCTGCCGGGCCTGCCGGATTTGCAGGGGGTACACGTGCTGCGCGGGTTCGCCGACGCCGCCGCTTTGCGTGACGAATTGTCCAGTGCCGGTACGGCTCTGGTAGTCGGCGCCGGGTTCATCGGCTGTGAACTCGCGGCGAGCTTCCGGGCGAGCGGTGTGGCCGTGGCGCTGATCGAACCCCAACCGACGCCGCTGGCTTCGGTGCTCGGTGAGCAGGTCGGCGAGCTTGTCGCCAGGATGCATCGTGCCGAGGGCGTGGATCTGCGCTGTGGCACCGGGCTCGATACCTTCCTGGCCGATGACGCCGATCGAGTACGGGGCGCGCGGCTTTCGGACGGCAGCGAGGTGGCCGCGGATCTGGTTGTCATCGGTGTCGGTTCGCGACCGGTTACCGAATGGCTGGCCGATTCGGGTATCGCACTGGCCGATCCGGCGGCCGGAGGCGGCGTGCTCGCAGACGAGGTTGGGCGTACTTCTGTCGATGGTGTGTGGGCGGTCGGTGACGTCGCTGCCTGGCTGCACGCGACCGGGCAGCACAAGCGGGTGGAGCATTGGACCAATGCGGGTGAGCAGGCGAAGCTGCTGGCATGCGCGTTGCTCGGCGCCGAACCGCCGACCGCGGCGCGGGTGCCGTACTTCTGGAGTGACCAGTACGACGTGAAGATTCAGGCCCTCGGCACCCCGAGCGCCGCCGACGAGGTCGATATCGTTTCCGACGACGGCCGCAAGTTCCTCGCCTACTACCACCAGGATGGCAACCTCACCGGGGTGGTCGGTGCGGGCATGACGTCACAGGTGATGAAGGTGCGCGCGAAAATCGCAGCGGGTGCCCCGGTGGCGGAGCTGTTGGGCACGGCCTAATAGGTTGGTCGAGTGATCGTCGCGCTCATTGATTCGGGCCTCGGGCTGCTGCCGACGGCCGCCTGGCTGCGCAAGCTTCGACCGGATGTCGATCTGCTGCTGCAGCTCGATCCGGATGGCGCGCCGTGGGGACCCAAGCCCGAGCAGTGGACGATCGATCGGGTGGTCGGGACCGCACGCGCCTCGATCGAGCTCGGCGCGGAGGTGATCGTGATCCCGTGCAATACGGCGAGCGTCACCGCGTTGGAGCATGTGCGTGCCGAGGTCGGCCCCGATATTCCGGTGATCGGCACCGTGCCCGCGATCAAACCCGCTGCCGCGGTCTGCTCATCGGTGGCGGTGTGGGCGACGGCGGCCACCACGGCCAGCCGCTATCAGTCGGATCTGATCGCCCGTTTCGGTCGGGACGCGAATGTCGTCGGCGTCGCATGCCACGGTTTGGCTGACGCCATCGATTCCGGTGATCTGGTTGCCGCACGGGAGTCCATCGAGCTGGCCGCGGCCCAGTCGCCTGCCGATGTCGAGGGTGTAGTCCTCGGCTGCACCCACTATCCGCTGGTGATCGACGCCATCGTGGCGGCGCTGCCCGACGGCGTGCGACTGTTCGACAGCGCGCAAGCCGTTGCCGCACAGACGATTCGGCGGATGGAGGCGCTGGGGCGGCCCACCACGGGCAACGGCGAAGTGCGGGTGCTCAATAGCGGCAGGCCGGGCGCACTGCCGGCCGGTGCCTCAGCTTTCGAGTCCGGTCGAATTCTGGGCGCGCAGGGCTGATCGATGGCATGCTGCCGCTCGCGGTGCATGGCCATAGACCGGGCCGGAAATCGCCTGCGAGTCGTGCCCGACGATCGGACGTAGGGGGTTTGATGACCGAAGGGTTTTCGACTGTCGCGCAGGTACGCGCGGCGCTGGCGGAGGTCGCCGATCCCGCCGACGCGATCGTGCTACAGCGGTTCTTCAAAACCGGCCCCGGGGAGTACGGCGAGGGTGATGTCTTCATCGGCGTTCGAGTGCCGGCAACTCGTTCGATCGCGAAACGCTGTGTGGCACTGTCACTCACCGATATCGACGTACTGCTCGACAGTCCGGTGCACGAGGAGCGGCTCACGGCGCTGATCATTCTCAACGCCAGGTTCGCTGCCGTGTCCAAGCCGCAGGCCTTCGATGACACCGCCCGCGCGGCATTGGTGCGGTTTTACCTCGCGGCGGTGCGCCGGGGCCGGGTGAACAACTGGGACCTTATCGACGTGTCCGCCGAAAACATCATCGGCCCATGGCTGCTCGACAAGCCGCGCGATCTGCTTTTCGAACTCGCCGCCGCCGATTCACTCTGGGAGCGGCGAGTCGCGCTGTTGTCGAGTTTCACGTTCATCAAGGCGGGCGAGGCCGATACGACCTTCGAATTATGCGAGCGGTTGTTCGACGACCGTCGCGACCTCATTCAGAAGGCGCTCGGCTGGATGCTGCGCGAGGTCGGAAAGCGTGTCGACGAAAAGCTGCTGATCGGCTTTCTGGACCGGCATGCGACCGAAATGGGTCGCACCGCATTGAGTTACGCCGTCGAACGACTGGACCCGGCCCTGCGCGCGCACTATCGCGCACAGTAGTCGACCGCCTCAGAACTGGATCTTGAGGTGGTCGGTGACCGGGCGGGCCTGGCAGCCGAGGATGTAGCCGTTCTCGATGTCCTCGGGGTCGAGGATCTCGGAGTTCGCCATCTCGACCTTGCCCTCGAGTACCGTGCACGCGCAGGAACCGCACTCACCTTCCTGGCAGGAGTAAGGCACGTCGAGGCCCTTGGCCAGCATGATGTCGACCAGCGTCTGTTTACGCGGCCACGAAAGCTCGTGCACCTCGCCGTCGAGTTCGACCTCGACCGTGGCGGCGTTCGCGGCGTCCTCATCGCTGACCTCGACCGGCGCCTGGTCGGCAAACGGGTCCCCAGCAAGGGAATTGAACACCTCGGCGTGTGTGCGCGAGCGCGGGACGTCGAGCCGGGCGAGTGCGTCGTGCACCCGATCCATGAACGGTTTCGGACCGCACATGAAGGCGTCGTAGCTCGCGTACGGCGCGACCAGGGTGGCCAGCGCGTCCGGTGTCGGCAGCCCCTGTAGGTACTCCAGCCAATGGATGATCGTCAGCCGCTGCGGATGCTTGTCGGCCAGCTCGCGTAGCTCGGCCGCGAAGATCACCGACTCGTGATCGCGGTTGGCGTAGACCAATACGATCTTGCCGCTACCGCGAGCCAGCGCGGATTTCAGGATGGACATCACCGGCGTGATGCCGCTGCCCGCGCCGAACAGCAGCAGGTCCTCGTCGAGGTCCTTTGGTGTGAAAACCCCCGATGGCGGCAGCACTTCGAGCTCGTCACCGGCTTTGACGTTGTCGCACACCCAGTTCGACCCGTAGCCGCCCACGGTGCGCTTGATGGTGACCTTCGGCCGGTCGTCGGTGTAGGGCGAGCTGGCCAGCGAATAGCAGCGTGCCACCGAACCGGTGAGGTCGCTCGGAATACGCAGGGTGAGAAACTGGCCCGGCTGGTAGCTGAAACGCTCGCCCAGTTCGTCGGGGACGTCGAAGACCAGCGAACAAGTGTCGGGGGTCTCGGTGATGACGGCGGATATCCGCAGCACGACCGAACGTGAACCGTGTGGAACCTCGACGGTTGTCATTTCGTCCTCTCGAACCTGGCACTGCCGGCCGTGGCCGACAAAACTAGAACGTGTTTCAGTTTCATCGTACGTCGGGACTCGGCTGCCGGACAAGCTGGGCCTCGAGCCCGGCTATCAAAACCTCCACGCCGAAATCGTAGGCGTACTTTCCGCGCAGGTCAGGCATGTATTTCGTGGCACGCGCCACCACCTTCGGCAGAGCGACCTCCGACATCGGTGACCGATCGCGTGGGTTCACCCGTCTCCTGCCGAACAAGTAGGTGTGGATGGTCGCGTAGGCGTTGAGTACATTGCGGTCGGAGAAGCCGGCTTCGTCGAGGATCTCCATCAGGGCGGCGATCAGGTCGAGTTGTTTGCCGAGCATCTGCTCGATAAGCACATCGCCGAGGCCGGGGTGTTTGCGCAGCTTTTCGTCGATCTGGTCGATGAGCTCGCGCAGCCGCTGCTGCCACGGCCCGGATTCGGGCGCTGGCTTGCGGACTCCGGTCAGCGCGGCGGTGGCGACGAGGTCGAGTAGTTCCCGCTTGTCGGCGACGTAGTAGTACGGCGCCATGGGGGAAACGCCGAGTTCGCGTGAAAGGCGCCGCATCGACAGTTTCTCCACGCCGTCCTCGCGAACCACTCGAAGCGCGGCCTCGACGATTTCGGACTCCGACAGCGTGTGGCCGCCCCCGCTCGCCTGCGTTCGTCCGACTCCCATGCCACCTCTACCACCGCGAGCGCGCAGCGCCCGTCACGTCCTGTTCAGCTACTTGTTATCGGAAAGTCTAGAGTGCGCGGTCGCGGCCGTGGTCGCCGTGCTCGGGGACCTGGCATGCGGTCCAGGCCGGGGGTGACCGGGTGTCCACTGTTTGGGACGTTGCCGGCTGGTCCGGATTCATTGGCCGAATTCTGTTCCATTTTGTCAGTGGATGACGTTATTGTGTGGCCACGGCTACATCGGGTGGCCGTACATCGATCGTCATCTCGGAGGTAGGCATGCCGGAATACGGATCACTCGGACACACCGACACCGACAGCACCGGACCGATCGCGTCGGCCCAGGGGCGGTCGACCGAGGAAGCCCCGCTGATCGAGGAGACCCTCATCGAAGAGGTCTCCATCGACGGCATGTGCGGCGTCTACTGACGGGCGGAGCGACCATGCTCGATCTCGATAAGCGTTGGGAGTTGCATCCCCGGGTGGCATTGCGGCCGGAGTCGTTCGGTGCGCTGCTCTACCACTTCGGCACGCGCAAGCTCTCGTTTCTCAAAAGCCCGCAGATCCTCGATATCGTGCGGTCGCTGCCCGCCCACGCATCCGCGCGTACCGCGCTGCGGGCGGCGGGTTTATCGGATGATATTGCCGGACCGTATGTTCAGGCGTTGGCGCAGCTGGCCGACTCGGACATGATTGCCCCCGCCGCTGCGGGCAGCGCACTCGCCACGCCGGTCGCGCGCGCCGCTGTGCCGGAAGTGGGGGTGGTCGCGCCGTCCGCTGGCGGCGTGCGCCTGATCGACCGTTTCGAAACCGGTCTGGCGGCACCGATTTGCCTGACCTGGGAACTGACCTACGCGTGCAACCTGTCCTGTGTGCACTGCCTGTCCTCCTCGGGTAGGCGTGATCCGCGCGAACTGAGCACCGAGCAGTGCAAGGCGCTGATCGACGAGTTCGAGCGCATGCAGGTGTTCTATGTGAACATCGGTGGTGGCGAACCCACTGTGCGGCCGGACTTCTGGGAGTTGGTCGACTACGCGACCGCGCACCATGTCGGAGTGAAGTTCTCCACCAACGGAGTTCGCATCACGCCCGAGGTCGCGGCGCGGCTCGCCGCGAGCGACTATGTGGACGTTCAGATTTCGCTGGACGGTGCGGATGCCGCCGTGAACGACGCGGTGCGCGGCCCGGGTTCCTATGACATGGCGATTCGGGCGCTGGAGAATCTGGCCGCGGCCGGGTTCGAGGACGCGAAGCTGTCGGTGGTGGCAACCCGTCACAACATCGCCCAGCTCGACGAGTTCAAGGCGATTGCCGAAAAGTACGGTGCCACACTGCGGTTGACCAGGTTGCGGCCATCGGGGCGCGGTGCGGACGTCTGGGATGAGCTGCATCCACTGCCCGAGCAGCAGCGCGTGCTCTACGACTGGCTGGTTCGCAACGGTGACGGTGTGCTCACCGGCGACTCGTTCTTCCATCTGTCCGCGTTCGGTTCGGCGCTGCCCGGCCTGAATATGTGCGGCGCGGGCCGGGTGGTCTGCCTGGTCGATCCGCTCGGCGACGTGTACGCCTGTCCGTTCGCCATCCACGATCGGTTCCTGGCCGGAAACGTGGTGGCGGACGGCGGTTTCGGCAATGTCTGGCTGGAATCGGAGCTCTTCGCCGAGCTGCGTGAGCCCAGTGGTGGTGGCGCGTGCTCGGGCTGTGCCCATTACGACTCGTGTCGGGGCGGCTGCATGGCGGCGAAGTTCTTCACCGGCTTGCCCGCCGACGGACCTGATCCGGAATGCGTGCAGGGCTACGGTGAGGCGGCGTTGGCCGATGCAGGACGGATGATTCCGCGCTCGTCGGTCGACCATTCCCGGCGGACGCCCGCGCGCAAGCCGGGTTCGCGAAAGTCCGTGCCGGTTCCGCTCACACTGTCGGTATCGCGGCCGGTCGGCACCCCGGAGCAACGTCCCTCGCGCGCCTGCGACGAGAGCCCGCTGACGTGAGCCTGTTCGGTAGCCATCAATGCGCTGACGGTGCGATCGGCGATGGCTACCGCTGGTCGCGAAAATGATTGCTATCCCGTTGCCGAGTCTGTCGACCGGGTCGCTAGCGACCTTTCGGCAACACTCGGCGGCGGGAGCCGCGCGCTGGGCCGCCGAAGCTGGGCCCACGGCCACCTCAGCGGCTCGGCCTATCCCCGGAACTGCGAGTTCACCTTGTGGGCAGTTAGGTTCGGCTATGGGATTTCGGGCTCGGCGGCTGCGGATTCGCGCGGAATTCTGTCCTTTTTTCCGAGTGGATGATGTCTATGCGCGAAAGTCCGCCTAGCATGCCAGGAATGCGCCATGATCGCCTGCCCGACGGATTCGGGGTGCGGATCGATCCACGGGTACGCGCATACTCCGGGGGACGCATCCTGATCGGCGGTTCGCCCGCCCGGTTGCTGCGACTTGCCCCGGAGGCCGCCGAGATGATCGGCGACGGGTACCTGGAGGTCGACGGCCCGAAGTCCGCCGTCGTCGCCAGACGCCTGCTCGACTCCGGTGTCGGAAATCCGCGTCCTCGGTTGCTGCCCTCGCCGAAGGACGTGACCGTGATCGTTCCACTGCACAACAATGTGGATGGACTCATCCGGCTGCTCGCGGCATTGCGCGGGCACAATGTGATCGTTGTCGACGACGGCTCCGATCAGCCGGTCCGAATCCCGGATAATCGTGGTGCCCGATGCCGGGTAACCGTGTTGCGCCACGATCGCAAGCAGGGGCCCGCCGCCGCGCGTAATGCCGGATTGCGGGCCGCGACAACCGATTTCGTCGCCTTCCTCGACTCCGACGTGGTGCCGCGCAGTGGCTGGCTCGAGGTGATGCTCGGGCACTTCAGCGACCCGGAGGTCGCGCTGGTAGCCCCGCGGATTGTCGCGCTCGACGCCGAGTCGAATGCGTTGGCTCGCTACGAACACACGCGCTCCTCGCTCGATCTGGGTCGGCGGGAGTCGGCCGTGCAGTCGCGTGGGTTGGTGTCCTATGTGCCCAGCGCGGCACTGCTTGTGCGCCGCCATGCGCTGCTTGCCGAGGGTGGCTTCGACGAGTCCATGCAGGTGGCCGAGGATGTCGATCTGTGCTGGCGGCTGGAGCGGGAGGGCTGGCGGCTGCGCTATGAGCCCGCCGCGCACGTGGCGCACGATCACCGAATCTCCTTCCGCGCCTGGTTCGGCCGAAAACTGTTCTACGGCACCGGGGCCGCACCGCTGGGGGAGCGGCATTCGGGCGCCGTGTCGCCGCTGTCGCTGCCGTCATGGACCGTGGTCGCCGCGATGTTGTTCGCCACGTTGTCGAAGTGGGGGGTATTCGGCGGGTTGCTGACCCTCGCTACCGCGTTGGTCCGATTGCGTCGGGTGTTCGCGGAATTGGACAACCCCACGCGCATTGCCGCGATCTATCTTTCGCGTGGATTCTTCGCCGGCATATGGCGTTTGGCCTCGGCCATGTGCCGGCACTATTGGCCGGTCACCATGCTGGCCATGCTCGCGTCCCGGCGTATCAGGCAGATCGCGGTCACCATGGCCATCGCGGATGGCCTGGCGGACTGGTTCACCCATCGCGACGCGGGCGGGCTGGATCCGTTCCGATATGTGGCGTACAAGCGGGTGGACGATATTGCCTACGGAACTGGGTTGTGGGTCGGCGCGTTTCGCGCCCGCAGCCTGAAGGCGCTCAAACCGACGCCGCCGTCGAGCTGATTCGGACCGCTGATGTAGATGGACACTTTGATCGTCGGTGGTGGCACGGCGGGCTGTGTCCTCGCGGCCCGGCTGAGCGAAGATCCGTGCCACACCGTGTGCTTATTGGAGGCGGGCCCGGTGTGGGCCACCGCCGCGCGAATGCCTTCGGCTCTGCTCGACGCCACCCGGATGCCCATCGACGCCGGGGCGCCGTGGCTGCGGACCTACCCGGTCACTCTGGCCATGGACGAAGCGGGTCACGCAATCGATGGAAATATCGTGCGGGGCAGTGTGCTCGGCGGCTCCGGTGCGGTCAACGGTAGCTATTTCGTCCGCGCCACCGCGGCGGATTTCGCGGCGTGGAGCCGGGAATTGGGCCGCTCGACTACGTGGACGTTCGACTCCGTGCTGCCCGTCTATCAGCGGCTGGAGCGCGATCTAGATTTCGGTGACCGTCCAGGGCACGGCCGGACCGGACCGATGCCGGTGCACCGCCCTGCCGAGCCGGTGCCGCTGAGCCTCGAATTCGCGGCGGCTTGCACGGCATCGAACATCCCCGCGATCGCCGACCTGAACGCGCTACCCGGCTCCGGCCCCGCGAATGGGTTCGGACCGGTGCCGTGCAATATCGAGGATGGGATGCGGGTCAGCACCGGCTCGGCCTATCTGCTGCCGGTGATGTTCCGGCCGAATCTCACGGTGGCCGGTGGAATGCGGGTGACCCGCATCAGATTCCACGGCACGCGTGCCGTCGGTGTGGACTATGTGCGTGACGGTGAATCCGGCACCGCATGGGCCGATCGGATCGTGGTGTGCGCAGGCGCGATCGAGTCGGCGTCGTTGCTACAACGCTCGGGTATCGGCCCCGCGCGGCATCTTCGGGCACTGGATATTCCGGTGCTGCATTCCGCCCCGGTCGGCGCCGGGTTCACCGACCATCTCGAAATCGGTATCGACTATCGGCTCGGGAGGGAGATTCCCATGCCGAATGCGGTTGCGCTGGAGTATGTGTCGATTCTCGACGACATCGAACTGCGTCCCTATACCGTCTCGTTCACCCCGGGTGACTACCGGCTCGGTGTCGCATTGATGCGTCCGCACAGCACTGGAGTGCTGCGGCTGCGCTCGACCGATCCGGCCGCGCCACCGTTTATCGAGCACCGCTACCTCTCGGCTGAGCACGATCGGATCCGGTTGACCGATGCCGCCGCCGCGGCGATCGAATTGCTGCGGCGAATACCGTCGGCCCGAGTGCGCAATCCACTACCGGATGCCGCGGGCTCGGACGCGAATATGTGGCTGCGGGCGAATTTAGCAACCTCGCAACATCTGTCCGGAACCTGCCGGATGGGAACTGCCGATGACGAGCGCGCGGTGGTGGACGAGCGGTGCGCGGTATACGGCGTAATCGGATTGTCGGTAGTGGATTTGTCGATTGTTCCGGTGGCGTTGAGCCGTGGTCCGCAGGCGACGACGGTCCTGATTGCCGAGCGCGCGGCCGAATTCCTTGCGGCGTGAACTGAAAGACAGGTAGGTCACAATTGTTCGGGAGCTGAATCGGGTGTGACCTGACGGACAAAGGGAAGCATCCGTCCGTGCCCCGGAATACTCGCCGGTACAGTTCGGGGCGGAAAGAAAAGGCAAATGGTCAGCAATCTTGCAGGTGGGCGGCCCCCACGGCACGGCGTCGAACCCGGCACGCAACTCGGCGCCCTCGAAGCCTATGCCGCACAAGCACACGGATACCTTGGCGCGGGCGGCGAGCAGTTGTCGCAGCTTGCCGGTTTGCTGCGCCCCCTCGTGCTCGAATCCTGGCTGCGCAGTGTGCGTGGCGGTATCGATCCGATGGACGTGCTGGACGGGCGTGGCCTGCGAGGCGCGGATCTACAGCGCTACCGGGACGCACATCCGATTGCTGCGCTGATGCCATTGATCGACAAGCTGCTCGTCCAGGACACGGCCCGGACGGGCCTTATCGTCGTGGTGGCCGATCAGTTCGGTCGCGTGCTCTCGGTGCACGGTAACTCCGATCAGGTGGAAGCGGCCGCCGAAATCGGTTTGCGGCCAGGCGATGATCTGAGCGAACGGCGCATCGGCACCAATGCCGTCGGTCTGGTGGTTCGCACCGGACGGGCGGTGTGGATTCACGGCCCGGAGCATTTTCTCCATCGGATGCATCAGGTCACCGGGGCCGCGGCGCCCGTACACGATCCCGACGGCAGGTTGGTCGGGGTGCTGATGATCGCGGGTGGGGTCCGGGTCGCGAAGCCGGAGATCCTGGCATTGGTCAAGGCAACCTCGACCGCCGCGGAAATGGATCTGCTGCTGACCGCGATGCGGGCGGGGCAGCATGGTTCCTCGCATCGGCCCGGACATCGCGACGCCGATTCGGTCGCCTCGGACCGGCTCGGTCTCGATGTACTCGGGCAGGGGCAGCCACTGCTGACCGTGGCCGGTGAACGAGTTTCATTGTCGCAGCGGCATGCTGAGATCCTGCTGCTGCTCGCCGAACACCCGGAGGGTCTCGGAGCCGACCATCTCGCGCTCCTGCTCGATGACACCGATCTGGATAACGGCACCATCCGTGCCGCGATATCGCGGCTGCGTTCGGTGGTCGGTCCGACGGTGTTCGGCTCGCGCCCTTACCGGTTGCGGGTTCATGTCGCAACTGATGTGGATGCTTTGCGCGCCGCCCTCGACTCCGGTGATGTCGATACTGCATTACGCGTTTATGCCGGACCCGTGCTGCCGCGTTCGACCGCGCCGGGGATCGTCGACCTTCGCGACGAGTTGCGTGTCCGCCTGCGCACCGCGGTGCTCAGTTCCAACGACGCCGCGGTGCTGCGCCGGTGGACTGCCGCCGCCGAGGGGCGTGACGACGCCGCGGCATGGGCGGCCTATCGGTCGACCGTTGATCGGGATTCGCCACTGTACGCGCAGATCGAGGCCAAGATTCGAGTGCTCGACCGGCGCCTGGGCACGGATGCAACGCGGATGCAACGTTCCGGCTCATAGTCTGCATATCTGAAAGTGCAGTACCTCACATCCGCGGCCGTCACCTGGTCGCGAAGACGGCTCTGTCCTCGATTTTCGTCCCCGTGAATGCCGTTGGACGACCGTCCAGATTTTTTTGGGGAAAAAGTTCCTTTTTATTAACGAAGGGCCTAATGTTCGCAATGCGTGGATGACATCCATGTGACACAGCTGACATAGTCGCGGAGCCCGCCCGCCATCACGGCGGCGGAGTTGGAGGAACGATCAAAAGCTAGGCGCAACCGTGACGATGTGCGTTCGCCACGGCGGCGGCCCCACTGGGGCGCCGACCCATTTCACGCACTCTGCGGGACATCGCGCGATTGCCGCTCTCGGTGCATCGCCTTTCCCGAATCACTCGAAAACCTCTGCTGTAGAGGCTTATTCGTTGTGCTCGAAAAACGTTCGAACAGCTGTTGTTTCGCCATATGAGGAGGCTCTGGTGCACGGTGTGGAGTTGGGTGAGTTCGGTGCACGGCCGGATGAGACCGCCCATATCGAGGCGGTGCCGTCGCCTCCCGTACCGTTTCCACTCGCTCCGGCGCAGCTGGGCGTCTGGTATGCCCAACTGATCGATCCCGATGTGCCGATCAATATCGCGCAGTACGTCGACGTGCGGGGCGAGCTGGATGTCGCTGTGTTGCAAGAGGTATCGATCGAGGCGGCTCACGAGTGCCAGTCGATCCTGGTGCGTCTCGGCGAATCCGGTGGGGTGCCCCACCAGTGCGTCGACCCGGAACTCTCGCTCGATATCAAGGTGATCGACCTGCGTGAGCACGCGAATCCGGTTGCCGCCGCACATGAGTGGATGCGGGCCGATATGAGCGCGCCGATCGACATGATCGCCGATCGACTCGCCGAATGCGCGGTGTTGCGGGTCGCCGACCGGCGTTACTTCTGGTATCTGCGGGCCCACCATATTGCCTTCGACGGGTATGGTGCGCTGACCAGCAGCAATCGGGTGGCCGAGCGGTATACGGCACGGATGCTCGGCACCGAGGTCCCCGCCGCGACGCCGGGCCGGCTGGCCGCGCTGGTCGAGGGTGAATTCGCCTACCGCGATAGCTCCCGCTATGAGACCGATCGCGCGCACTGGGCCGAGCGGGTGGCCGGGCTCGACGGCACGACCAGTCTCGATGGGCGCAGCGCTCCACGTGCGGCGACCAATCTGATCGTCGGCCGGGCATTGCCGGACGAACTGGTCGAAAAGATAAATATCCTTGCCGCGAGCCAGGATTCAACCTTCGCGGTGGTGCTGCTCGCGGCGTTCGCCGGTTACCTCGGGCGGCTCACCGATCGCGATGAGGTCGTGCTGAGCCTGCCGGTGACCGCGCGCACGACGGCGGTGATGCGACGTTCGGCGGGCATGCTGTCCAATATCGTGCCGCTGCGACTTGCGGTCGGCGCGGGCGTGACGGCGGCGGTGACCTGGGGTGAGCTGCTGCGGGCGACACGGGTCGAGGTCGCGGGCGCGCTGCGTCATCAGCGTTATCGGCACGAGGACATTCGGCGCGACGGCGAGCACGAGGGCCGTCCCGCGCAGCGCGCGCTGTTCGGGCCGATGGCCAACATCATGCTGTTCGGCAACGATCTGACCCTCGCTGACACCGTCGCCCGCATGCATGTGCTCTCGACCGGGCCGGTGGAGGATCTCAGCCTCAACGTCTATTACGGCGAACGCGACAGTGTGCACGTGGATTTCGAGGCGAATCCGAATCTGTACGGCGCCGACGAACTCGCCCGCCACCACGCGCGCTTCCTGCAATATTTGCAGCGACTGCTCGGTACCGCCACCGGTAGGCCCATGGCCGAGGTGGAGGTGGCGACCGAGCTGGAACTCGAGGTCAGCACCAGGATCTGGAATGCGACCGACTACGACGTAGGCGCGGTACTGCGCCGACACTCCGCCCCGGTCAAGACGCTCGTTTCGATGTTCGAAGCGCAGGTCGCGCGGACACCGGACGCGGTGGCCGTGCGCTGCGCGGACGGGTCCGGCCGCACGCTGCGCTATCGCGAACTATCGGTGCGCGGCAATCGGCTTGCCCGGCAGTTGATCGGTCTGGGGGTCGGTCCCGAGTCTTCGGTCGCGCTGTATCTGCGGCGCTCGCCGGAGCTCGTTGTCGCGATATACGCGGTGCTGGCGGCGGGGGCGGCATATGTTCCGCTCGATCCCGACCATCCGTCCGACCGCACCGCACACATCCTGGCCACCGCCCGACCAGCCTGTGTACTGACTGCCGAACCTACTGGCGCGCTGGATATTTCCGGTGTCGCGGTGCTGTCTATGGATCAACTCGACGAGGGTCTTTCCGGCGGCCCGGTGTGGGATCGGGAACGCACTACCCCGCTGCGTCAGGGGCATCCGGCCTATGTGATCTTCACCTCCGGCTCGACCGGCGTGCCGAAGGGGGTGAGCGTCAGCCATGAGGCGATCGTGAACCGCTTGGTGTGGATGCAGTCGGTGTACTCTCTCGGCTCCGAGGATGTGGTGCTACAGAAGACGCCCGCGACCTTCGACGTCTCGGTGTGGGAATTCTTCTGGCCCTTGCAGATCGGCGCGACGCTGCTGTTGGCGCAGCCGGACGGGCATCGCGACCCGGCCTACCTGCGCGAGATCATCTCCGAATTCGGGGTCACCACCGCCCATTTTGTGCCGTCCATGCTGGAAGCCTTTCTCGCGCAGCAGGAATTCACGAGCCGTAGCTCGTTGCGGATGGTTTTCGCCTCCGGTGAGGCGCTGCCCGCGCCATTGGCACAGCGATTGCGTGTGCTCACCGGTGCGCGGCTGCACAACTTGTATGGACCGACCGAGGCGGCCGTCGACGTCACCTTCCATGAGGTGACCGATGCGGATACCGTCGCGGTGCCGATCGGTGCGCCGGTGTTCAATACCCGGCTCTATGTACTCGATTCGCGGCTGCGGCCGGTACCGGTCGGGGCACCGGGTGAGCTGTATCTGTCGGGGGTACAGCTCGCCCGGGGTTACTTCGCCCGGCCGGCCCTGACCGCCGACCGCTTCATTGCCGACCCCTTCGGCAGCCCCGATGGGCCTTCGACGCCGGGCGACCGGATGTATCGCACCGGGGATCTGGTGCGCTGGAGCACACATGGTGAGCTGGAATACCTGGGCCGCACCGATTTTCAGGTCAAACTCCGTGGTCTGCGTATCGAACTCGGTGAGATCGAGACGGTGCTCGGCACCGTTGATTCGGTAGTCCGTGCGGTGGTGGTGGTACGTGACGACGCCGGGGTCGGCGAGCAACTGGTTGCCTACGCGGTCGAATCCGAGCCGGGCACAGTCGCTGCCCGGGACCTGCGCGCGGCCGCCATCGCGGCGCTGCCCGCGTATATGGTGCCCGCGGCATTCGTGGTGCTCGAGGCGCTGCCGGTCAATGCGTCCGGAAAACTCGATCGGGCCGCACTACCAGCACCTGAGCGGACAACCACCGAATACGCGGCCGCTGTGACGCCGGTGGAAGCGGCGGTCGCGCGGGTGTTCGGTGAGGTACTCGGCCACGAGCGCGTCGGCCGGGGGGACGACTTCTTCGCACTTGGCGGCAACAGTCTGGTGGCCACTGCGGTGGCCGCACGGCTCGGCGCCGATTTGGGCTGCCGGCTCGGGGTTCGCGAGCTGTTCACCGCTACCACGGTGTCCGAGCTCGCCGAACTGATCGAGCGGGCGGGTGGAACCGGCGGCGAGCCCGCGGTCGCGGTGCTGCGGTCGCGTCCGCGGCCGCCGCTGGTTCCACTATCTGCGGCCCAGCAGCGGATCTGGTTCCTCAACCGGTTCTCCAGTGCCGGCGCGGGCTACAACATGCCGTTCGTTGTCAGGTTGCGTGGCGCATTGGATATCGCGGCGTTGCGGGCGGCTCTCGGTGATGTTGTCGTCCGGCACGAAGTGCTGCGGACAATCTTTCCCGGCGTAACGGCCGGCAGCGCCGTGGTGGCCGAAGGTATTGCCGCACAACAGATCGTTCTCGAGGCTGCCGAGGTTTTCGGTGACATCGAAACGATCAACGCGGACGCGCTCGATGCCGAACTGTTCGAGTTCGCCGCTCGCGGTTTCGATCTGGAACGGGAGATTCCGCTTCGGGTCCGGGTTTTCGCCATGGACGACGAAAGTTTCGCGGTTGCACTGGTGCTGCATCATATTGCGGCAGACGGACTTTCATTGCGCGTGCTGGCACGCGACATGATGACGGCCTACCACGCGCGGTGCGCGGGTGAGCTGCCCGGCTGGACGCCGCTGCCGGTGCAGTACGCGGACTACAGCCTGTGGCAGCGCGAACAGCCGCTGACCGGGCAGCTGGAATTCTGGACCGGCGCGCTCATGGGCGCGCCGGATCAGCTGGACCTGCCGTCGGACCGGCCGCGCCCAGCCGTCTCGTCCGGCCACGGTGCGGTCCATCGCTTCGAGCTGACGAACGACCTGTATCAATCGATTACCGATCTCGCTCGTGCCCATGGTGTTTCGAACTTCATGGTGGTGCACGCCGCGCTGGCGGTGCTGCTGGCGCGGGTGTCGGGCAGCAATGACATCGTCATCGGCACGCCGATAGCGGGTCGCGGCGATCGCGCACTAGATGACCTCATCGGCATGTTCGTGAACACGCTGGTGCTGCGGACCTCGGTCGACAACACGGCCACCTTTTCAACGCTGTTGTCGCGGGTGCGCGAGGCGGACCTGGCGGCGTTCGGTCACGCGGAACTGCCGTTCGAACAGCTCGTCGAAGCCATTAATCCGCCGCGCTCGCAGGCACGTCATCCGCTGTTCCAGGTGCTGCTCGCTTTCGACAATGCGGCGGACATCTCAGTCGAGCTCCCGGGATTGTCGGTGACAACCAGTACGCTGGATACCGGAGCGACCAAGTTCGACCTACAGCTCACGATTACCGAAGGCTTCGCCGGTGCCGGACTCGGGGATGGTCCGGCGCCGACGGGGATCCAAGCGGAATTTACTTACGCGACAGACATTTTCGATGAGACCACGATCGCGGTTTACGCGCGGTGGTTGGTCCGATTGCTGGGCGCGATCGCGAGCGACGCGGATGTTCCGGTCGGCGATCTGCCACTGCTGAATGCCGCCGAGGCGCGGCGGGCGATCGAACTGGGGCGCGGGCCGTCCTCGAGCGAGGCCGCCGCGTCCACTGTGCTCGATGGCTTCGAAGCGCAGGTGCGTCGGGCACCGAATGCTGTCGCGTTGGTCGATGGGGATCGCGTATTCACCTATGCCGAACTGTCGGCGCAGGTCAACCGGCTTGCCCGGCTGCTGATCGGTGCCGGTGTCGGTCCTGAATCGCTGGTGGTCCTCGGCATGCGGCGCTCGGCGGAGTTGGTTATCGGCGCTTACGCGGTGCTGACGGCGGGCGGGGCCTATGTCCCGGTCGATCCCGACCAGCCGGAGGCCAGGATCGCTCATGTCGTGGACTCGGCCCGCCCGGCCTGCGTTTTGACACGGTCGGCTGATGGCTGGATCAGCGAAGCTGTTGCGACGGTGGATGTTTCGCGGACGCCAGCTATAGAAATGCGACACGCGGGCCGATCCGGTCGCTGGCTTCGCGATAACGAGCCTGTGTTCGCGGTGGACGCCGTCGATACCGCGAGGTATTCGTCCGCGCCGGTGCGGGATTCGGAGCGGGCGCGTCCGCTGCGGGGTGGGAACACCGCCTATGTCATCTTCACCTCTGGATCTACCGGTCGGCCGAAAGGTGTGGCTGTCCAGCATGACTCGATGGTCAACCAGGTCGAGTGGATTGTCGGCGAGTACGGCATTCGAGACGACGATGTGGTGTTGTTCAAAACGCCCGCAACCTTCGATGTTTCGGTGTGGGAATTGTTCGCGCCGCTCGTCCGGGGCGCCAGGTTGGTTGTTGCCGAGCATGATGGGCACCGCGACAGCGGATACCTCGCGTCGGTGATCGCCGCGCATTCGGTGACCATGACATCGTTTGTGCCGTCGATGCTGACGGTGTTCGCCGATGTCGCGCCCGCGCCCGCGATCGAATCATTGCGGACGATATTTGTCGCGGGTGAGGCGATGACGGGTGAGGCGGCGGCCTCGTTCGCCGCCGTGAGCGCGGCCGAGCTGCACAACCTTTATGGGCCAACGGAATTCACCGTGCATGCCACTCACGCGCCGGTCCAGGCGACCAGCGGTGCCGTAGTGCCGATCGGGCTTCCGGTCCGTGGCGGCCGGGCACTGGTGCTGGACACACGGTTGCGGCCGGTGCCGGAGACCGTGGTTGGTGAGCTGTACCTGTCGGGGGTACAGGTGGCGCGCGGCTACCACGGCCGTGCCGATCTGAGTGCCGAACGTTTCATCGCCGATCCGTACGGGCCGCCCGGCGCACGGATGTACCGGACGGGCGATCTGGTGCGGCGCACTCGTGCCGGAGACCTCGAGTATTTGGGGCGCAGCGACTTTCAGGTCAAACTGCGCGGTCAGCGCATCGAGTTCGGTGAGATCGAGGCGGCGTTGGCCGCCGCGGCGGATGTACGGGCGGCGGCGGTGCGGATATACGCGCATGCCGCCGGCGAACTGCTCGTCGCCTATGTGGTCACCACTATCCCCGAGGCCGAACTGACCTCGGTACTGGAGCAGCGGCTACGCGCCGCGCTGCCGTCCTATATGGTGCCGACCGCCTACGTCGCGCTGGTCGAGATGCCGCTGACCAGTTCCGGCAAGCTGGATCGCAAGGCGTTGCCGGATCCGGTATTGGCCGCCAAGGCATTTCGTGCGCCGACTACCGCCGCCGAACGCGCCGTCGCCGAGTCGTTCGCCCAGGTACTCGGGCTCGACCGCGTCGGGCTCGACGATGACTTCTTCGCACTCGGCGGAAGCTCGCTGGTCGCCACGCAGATCGCGGCGCGAGTCGCGGCGGCGACCGGTACGGACGTGCCGGTGCGGCTGCTGTTCGAACACCCCACGGTGGGCGCCTTCGCGGCACATCTGCCGGCACCGGGCAACACTGCCCGGCCTCTGCTCGTCGCCGGTCCTCGTCCGGAGGTGGTGCCGCTGTCCTACGCGCAGCAGCGGATGTGGTTGCTCAACCAGTTCGACGCCGACTCGGTGGCGAACAATCTCTCCGCCGCGGTCCGACTACGCGGTGTCCTCGACCATGCCGTACTGGCCGATGCGATCGGCGATGTTTTCGCCAGGCACGAGACACTGCGGACCAGCTATCCGGCCATCGACGGCATCGCGCGCCAGCAGGTGCTTCCGCTCGACACGGTGCCCGTTACGCTGATTGCGGAGGCGATCGACGCCACCGGCCTGCCGGATCGGGTCCGTGCCATTGCGGCAATGCCTTTCGCGCTCGACACGGCCGCGCCCGTGCGACTGTCGCTACTGCGGACGAGTACCGAGGAACATGTCCTCGTCGTCTCGATGCATCACATCGCCGCCGACGGCTGGTCTATCGCGCCGCTCACCCGCGACCTCATGGCCGCCTATGCCACCCGATGCGCGGGCCGCGCGCCGATGTGGGCGCCGCTGCCGGTGCAGTATGCCGACTACACGCTGTGGCAGCGGGAAACACTTGGCGCCGAGGATGATCCGCGTTCGCCGATGGCCGAGCAGATCCGGTACTGGTCCGCCGAACTCGCCGGGCTACCCGATGTGCTCGACCTGCCTGCCGATCGGCCGCGCCCCGCGATCGCGTCCGGCCGTGGTGCCCGGCACACGTTCACCATCGATGCCGCCACCCACGCGCGGCTGCGCACGCTCGCGGACCGATCGAATGCGTCGCTGTTCATGGTGATGCACGCGGCGTTCGCGACCATGCTGGCGAAACTCGCGGGGCAGCAGGATATCGCGATCGGCACACCGATCGCGGGACGCGGTGACCAGGCCCTCGACGAGCTGGTCGGCATGTTCGTCAACACCCTCGTGTTGCGTGCCGACGTACGCCCGGACCTGCGCTTCGCGGATTTGCTCGCCGTGGTGCGCGACGGTGACCTGCGGGCTTTCGCGCATGCCGACGTGCCGTTCGAGCGGCTGGTCGAGGTGCTCGACCCGCCGCGATCCGCGGCCAGGCACCCGCTGTTCCAGGTGATGCTCGACTTCCAGAACACCGCGCACGCCGCGTTGGAGTTGGCCGGGCTCGAGGTTTCCGCCATCGATATAGACACGCGGACAGCGAAATTCGACCTCCAACTGACGCTGACCGAAGCGCTGGGCCCGGATGGTGCGCCGGTCGGAATCGCGGCGGTCTTCGAATACGCCACCGACCTGTTCGACGCGCCGAACATCCGCCTGCTGGCTGCCCGGCTGCACCGGGTGCTCGACGCGGTCGTTACCGATCCGTGGGTGCTGGTCGGTGACGTCGAGTTGCTGACCGCCGCGGAGCGTGCCTCGGTCCTGCACGGCTGGAACGCGACCGCGCACGCGGTGGACACCGACGCGACCCTGGTGTCGTTGTTCGAGGTACAGGTGCGCACCACCCCGGACGCTACCGCCGTGTCCTTCGAGGGCGAGTCGTTGTCGTACGCGGAATTCGCCGCGCGGGTGAATCGGCTGGCCCGGCTGCTTGTCTCGATCGGCGTCCGGCCGGGCAGCACCGTCGCGCTGGGGATGGCGCGTTCGGTCGACCTCGTCGTCGCCATGTACGCGGTGCTCACGGCGGGTGCGGCGTATGTGCCGGTGGATCCGGACCATCCGGTCGAGCGGACGGCGAACGTGCTGCGCGTGGCCGGGCCGGTGTGTGTGCTGACCCGCTCGTCCGATGGGCTCGACCTGTCCCCGGAGGCATTGGGACAGACCGGCTCGCGCGCGTGGGCGGTGCTGGATATCGATCTCTTCGATACCACCGACTACTCCGGCGCACCGTTGACCGACGCCGACCGGCTGGGTGCGCTGTTGCCCGGCCACGACGCGTACGTGATCTTCACATCGGGTTCTACCGGACTGCCGAAGGGAGTCGCGGTATCGCATGCGGCGATCGTGAATCGCCTGGTGTGGATGCAGGATGCCCACCGGCTGAGCGAAGCCGATGTGGTGTTGCAGAAGACGCCAGCGACTTTCGATGTGTCGGTGTGGGAGTTCTTCTGGCCCTTGCAGATTGGTGCACGACTGGTGCTGGCGCAGCCGGACGGGCACCGCGATCCGCGCTATCTCGCTCGACTCATCGCCGACGCGGGGGTGACCGTCGCGCACTTCGTGCCGTCCATGCTGGTCGCTTTCGTGGCCGATGAGGCTGCGGCGCACTGTGATTCGCTGCGCCTGGTGTTCTCCTCGGGGGAGGCACTGCCGGTCAAACCCGCACAGCGACTACGTGAACTGACCGGTGCCGATTTGCACAACTTGTACGGGCCGACAGAGGCAGCCGTTGATGTCACCGCCCATGCGGTGGTCGATGCCGACACCGATACGGTGCCGATCGGTGCGCCGGTATTCAACACACAGGTGTATGTGCTGGATGGGCGGCTGCGGCCGGTGCCGCCCGGCGTGCCGGGGGAGCTGTACCTGGCCGGTGCCCAGTTGGCCCGCGGCTATGTGGCTCGCCCGGGATCGACCAGCGATCGGTTTGTGGCGAACCCCTTCGGTGCGGCGGGGACCCGGCTGTACCGGACCGGCGACCTGGTGGCCTGGACCGGCGACGGCGCGCTGAAGTATTTGGGCCGCACGGACTTCCAGGTCAAGCTGCGCGGGCTGCGCATCGAGCTCGGGGAAATCGAATCCGCGCTCGACAGCATGGATGCGGTCGCGCAGTCGGTGGTGGTGCTGCGCGGCGATCAACTGGTTGCGTATGTCGTCGCGGCACCGGCGTCGACCGTTGCGGCGGATGCGGTGAAAGCCGCTCTCGGCCGGCGATTGCCCAGCTATATGGTGCCCTCGGCGACGGTCGTGCTCGACGAGTTCCCACTGAACGCCTCCGGGAAGCTGGATCGAAAGGCATTGCCCGCACCGGTATTCGAAACCACGGCCTTCCGCGCGCCGACCACGGCGGCGCAGCATAGTGTGGCGCGGGTCTTCGCCGAGGTGCTCGGTGTGGATCGGGTCGGACTCGATGACGACTTCTTCGCATTGGGTGGCAATTCACTCAACGCCACCCGGGTGGTGGCCCGGCTCGGTGCCGACTTCGACGCGCGGCTGCCGGTGAAGCTGCTGTTCGAGGCGTCGACGGTCCAGGCGCTCGCGGCGGCCGCCGAGTCCAGGCACGGCGCTGGTCGCCGGGTCGCGTTGACCGCGCGCCCACGTCCGCGACGTATTCCGCTCTCACCCGCCCAGCAGCGCATGTGGTTCCTGAATCGGTTCCTGGCCGGCGCGCATGACGGTCCCGGCGACGCCGTCGACAATATCCCCGTCGCATTGCGCCTGACCGGGGAGTTGGATGTCTCGGCATTGGCCGCCGCCCTCGCGGATGTGGTGGCGCGCCACGAGACGCTTCGGACGGTTTATCCGGACGGGAATGACGGCGCGCAGCAGGTGATTGTGCCTGCGGCGCAGGCTGTTGCGCAGCTACCGGTGCAACGGGTCGCCGGATCCGAACTCGCTCATCGACTCGCCGCACTTGCGGCGGAGACATTCGACCTGACCAGTGAAACTCCGCTACGGGCGGCGCTATTCGCGCTCGACGAGTCAGCCGAGCATGTGCTCCTGCTTGTCCTGCACCATATTTCGGCCGACGGCTTCTCCCTCGGCCCGCTGGCCGACGACCTCATGACCGGCTACGCCGCGCGCCGAACCGGTGCGGTTCCCACCTGGGCGCCGCTGCCGGTGCAGTATGCCGACTACACGCTGTGGCAAGCCGAAACCCTCGGTACCACAGACGATCCGGCATCGTTGGCGCACCACCAGCTCGAATACTGGCGTGCCACTCTCGCCGGACTGCCGGAGCGGATCGAACTGCCCGCCGACCACCCGCGCCCGTCGGTGTCGTCCTATCGCGGCGGCACCCACCGCTTCCGCATCGATTCCGACCTGCACAGCGAACTCAGCGAGCTGGCCCGCAAGCGGGAAGCGACGCTGTTCGCGACGGTGCACGCCGCACTGGCGGTGCTGCTGGCGCGGCTCTCGGGCGGCGAAGACATAGCGATCGGAACCCCGGTCGCAGGTCGCGGTGAGGCCGCCTTGGACCGGCTCGTCGGCATCTTCGTCAACACCCTGGTGTTGCGCACCCATATCGATCCGAGAGCACGCTTCGAGACGGTGCTCGACACCGTGCGTGCCAAGGACATCGAGGCACTCTCGCACGCGGACATCCCGTTCGAGCGGCTGGTGGAACTCCTCGCGCCGACTCGGGCACAGAACCGTCATCCGCTGTTCCAGGTGGCGCTGAGCTTCCAGAACTTCGCGCTGCCACGGCTGGCGGCCGATGGGCTGGTGGTGACGCCGGTCGAGTTCGACGCGGCGGTCGCCAAATTCGACCTACAGTTCACGGTGGTCGAATCGACCGACGCGGACGGCCGTTCGGACGGCATGGACATCGAGATCGGCTATGCCACAGATCTTTTCGATGCCGATACGATCGCGGTGCTGGCTCGGCGATTCACCCAGGTGCTGGCCGCCATTGCCGCGGACGCCACGGTGGTCGTCGGCGATATCCAACTGCTCAGCGCGGAAGAACAGCAGCGAGCACTGTATGAGTGGGCCGGCACCGCACCCTCGATCGCCAGTGCGCCCGCAACCATTGCCGACCGATTCACGCGTGCCGCGGCGATCGACCCAGCGGCCGTCGCGGTCCGGTCCGGCGACCGGTCGTTGAGCTACGGCGAGTTGGAGGAGTGGTCCAACCGGCTCGCGCGCAGGCTGATTGCCGCCGGGGTCGGACCGGAAAGGTTGGTGGCGGTCGCGCTGCCGCGTTCGGTGGAACTGATCGCCGGTCTACTCGCCGTGGTCAAAACCGGTGCCGGATACCTGCCGATCGATCCCAACTATCCGGCCGACCGCATCGAATACGTGCTGGACGACGCCCGACCGGTGTGCGCGATCACCAGTGCGGCAACGGGTTTGGCGCGCGGTTGGTTCGGCGGGCCGGTCATCGATATCGACGCCGTCGATCTGGACATCTTCGACGGTGCGCCGGTGACCGACGCGGATCGACGCGCACCGCTCGATCCCGCGCATGTCGCCTATGTCATCTACACCTCCGGCTCCACCGGGCAGCCGAAGGGCGTCGTCGTCCCGCACCGCAATGTGCTGAGCCTGCTCGACAACACCGACGGTCGCTTCCAATTCGGTCCCTCGGATGTCTGGACACTGTTCCATTCCTACGCATTCGACTTCTCGGTGTGGGAGCTGTGGGGCGCACTGCTCTACGGCGGCACTCTCGTGGTGGTCGACTACTTCACCGCACGCTCGCCGCAGCAATTCTTGGAACTGCTCGCCGCCGAGCGGGTCACGGTGCTCAACCAGACGCCATCGGCGTTCTACCAGCTCATCGCCGCGGATGCGGCCGAGCAGCAGCCACGTGAATTGGCACTGCGCTACGTGATTTTCGGTGGCGAGGCACTCGAGCCGCAACGACTCGGCGGATGGTTCGCCAGGCGCCCGCAGCTGCCGCGGCTGGTGAATATGTACGGCATTACCGAAACCACGGTGCACGTCTCCTACCGCGCCATCGAGGCGGGCAGCGGGTCGGCGAGCGTCATCGGCGGTGCCATACCGGGCCTCGCGGTGCGGGTGCTCGACGCGCGCCTGCGGCCGGTACCGGTGGGTGTACCCGGCGAAATCTACGTTTCCGGTGGTCAGTTGGCGCGCGGCTACCTCGGACGGCCCACGCTCACCGCGAGCCGGTTCGTGGCCGACCCGTATGGCGGCGACGGCGCGCTGGCCTACCGATCCGGCGATCTGGCCCGCTGGAGTGCCGAGGGCGAACTCGAATACCTCGGCCGCGCCGATCAGCAGGTGAACGTGCGTGGCTTCCGCATCGAGCTCGGCGAAATCGAGGCGGCGGTGCTCGCGGAGACAGCGGTATCCGTCAGCGAGGTGGCGGTAATCGTGCGCACCGACCTCGTCGACGAGGCGCGCATCGTCGCCTATGTCGTCGGTGGCGAGCGCTCGGACACCGCGTGGTTGCGCCAAGCGCTCTCGCGCAGGCTGCCGGAACATATGGTGCCCGCCGCCGTCGTGATGGTGGATCGGATTCCATTGACGGTGAACGGAAAGCTCGACCGCGCCGCGCTGCCCGCACCGGCCTTCGAGACCAGCACCTACCGCAAACCAGCGACCATAGCCGAGGAGATCATCGCCTCGGTATTCGCCGACGTGCTCGGACACAACGTCGCCGGTTCCGGCCAGGAAACTACGCACCGGGTCGGCGCCGACGACGATTTCTTCGCACTCGGCGGCAGCTCGCTGCTGGCTGCCAAGGCCGCCGCACGGATCGGCACCTCACTCGGACGGACCGTCGGCGTGCGCGCCCTGTTCGAGGCGCCTCGCGTCGCCGACCTCGCCGCCCTGATCGCGGGGCAGGACGCCGTCGGCGCGCGGCCCGTGCTGGTGGCAGGTACGCGCCCCGAGCGGATTCCGCTCTCGCCCGCCCAGCAGCGAATGTGGTTCCTCAACCGCTTCGAGGGCACCTCCACCGCCTACAACATCCCGGTGGCGCTGCGGTTGACCGGAGACCTCGATATCGCGGCATTGCGAGCCGCGCTCGGCGATGTCATCGGCAGGCACGAGTCATTGCGGACCAGCTACCCGGAAATCGACGGCGAAGCCACGCAGCTGGTAATGCCGGTGGCGCGGGCGGTCGCGTCGCTGTATCCGATCCAGGTATCCGCCGCTGGGCTCGCGGAGCGGATAGGGGAGCTGGTCGCCACCACGTTCGATGTAACCGTCGATGTGCCGATTCGGCTGCGGCTGTTCGTGATTCAGGATGCCGGCGGCGCGACGGTTCCCGGCGAATCCGGTAGCGACACCCCAGGCGGCGACTCCGCGCACCCCGGCGACTCCGAATTCGTTCTCGCGGCGGTCTTGCATCACATTGCCGCCGACGGATCGTCGGTGGCGCCATTCGTGCGCGACCTGATGACGGCCTACACCGCGCGCCGCGAAGGCGCCGCACCCGGTTGGTCGCCACTCGCCGTGCAATACGCGGATTACGCACTGTGGCAACGCGAACTGCTCGGCGCCGAGTCCGACCCCGCATCGCTGTCGGCACGCCAGCTCGCCTTCTGGACCGAGACGCTGACCGGACTGCCCGACCAGCTGAACTTGCCCACCGACCACCCCCGTCCGGCGCGCCAAAGCCTGCGTGGCGCCAAGGTCGCCGTCTCGGTCGACAAGGCGCTGCACTCCGACCTCATCGCACTCGGCAGGCGCAGCGGCGCAACGCTGTTCATGGTGGTGCACGCCGCCTTCGCGACACTGCTCGCGCGATTGTCCGGCACTTCGGATATCGCGGTCGGTACGCCGATCGCGGGCCGGGGCGAGGCCGAACTCGACGACGTCATCGGCATGTTCGTCAATACTCTCGCGCTGCGCACCCATATCGATAGCGCGGAGCCGTTCGAAACACTGGTCGGCCGGGCCCGCGCGGCGGATATCGCCGCGTTCTCGCACGCGGACATGCCGTTCGAACGGTTGGTGGAGGTGTTGAACCCGCGGCGGTCGACGGCCCGTCATCCGCTGTTCCAGGTCGGCTATTCCTTCCAGAACCACGAGCGCGGCAGCCTGCGGTTGCCGGGACTCGAGGTGCGTGCGCTTGAATTAGAGACCGACGTCGCGCAATTCGACCTACATCTGTTCGCTGTGGACAACTACAGCGTCGATGGCGCACCCGAAGGTATCGAGCTGTCGCTGGGCTACGCGACCGACCTGTTCGAGACGGGCAGTGCCGAGCGGTTCGCGGCGGCGCTACTGCGTGTTCTGGAATCGGTTGCCGCCGCGCCGAATACCGCCGTCGGTGACCTGGATCTGCTCGGTCCGGACGCCCGATTGTTCGACGAGTGGAACCGCACCGCGCACCCGGTCGAGCCGATGACGCTCGCGGATCTGTTCGATGCGCAGGTCGCGGCGACACCGCACGCCGTCGCGCTCATCGACGCGACCTCGACCGACGAAACCGCGATCACTTATTCGGAATTCGACGCCTCGGTCAATCGGCTCGCCCGCAAATTGATCGACGAAGGGGTCGGGCCGGAGTCCACCGTCGTGCTCGCCATGCGACGCTCGGTGGCGCTGCTCACCGCGATGTACGCGGTGGTGCGCGCGGGCGGCGCGTACGTGCCGATCGATCCCGATCATCCTGCCGACCGGATCGGCCACATCATCGCGACAGCCGCGCCGACCTGCGTACTGACGACCTCGGTTGATGGCGTTCGGATCGAAACCGGCTCGGCCGCACTGGAAATCGACCGTCTCCAGCTCGAGGAGTTCTCGGCGCTACCGATCCGCGACACCGAACGGGTTCGACCGCTACGCCCGGCTCACCCGGCGTACGTGATCTTCACCTCTGGCTCGACCGGTCTACCCAAGGGCGTTACCGTGACGCACTCGGCCATCGTCAACCAATTGGCTTGGCTGCGTGACACTTTCGCGCTCGGGGCGCGCGACAGCGTGCTGCTCAAAACCCCGGCCACCTTCGATCTGTCGGTGTGGGAGTTCTGGTCGCCGCTGGTGACGGGCGGTCGGCTGGTGGTGACCGCGCCGGGCACCGAACGCGACCCCGACCGGTTGGTCGCGCTGATCGGACGCCACGACGTCACCGTGCTGCACGCGGTGCCTTCGCTGATCGATATGCTGCTCGCCGTCGCGCCGGATGCGCCGTTGCCGGTGTCGCTGCGACGGGTGCTGGCCATCGGCGAGGCCCTGTCGCCCGCGACCGCCATCGAGTTCCGGCGTCGCTGCGCTGGCACCAGGCTGTTCAACCTGTACGGTCCCACCGAGGCGGCGGTATCGATCACCGCCTTCGAGGTGCGCGAAGATCCGGCACACGTGGTGCCGATCGGTGGCCCGGCCTGGAACAGCCGGGTGCATGTCCTCGATACCCGGCTGCGGCCGGTGCCTATCGGCGTGGCGGGCGAATTGTATTTGGCCGGTGCGCAATTGGCGCGCGGTTACCAGCGTGGGCCGGCGTTGACCTCGGACAGGTTCGTCGCCGATCCGTTCACGACGGGTGCGGCCATGTACCGGACCGGTGACATCGTTCGCAGGCGACCCGACGGCACGCTGGAATATCTCGAACGGTCGGATTTCCAGGTCAAGATCGGTGGCTTCCGTATCGAACTCGGCGAGGTGGAGACCGCGCTGCGGCGACTACCGCAGGTCCGTGCGGCCGTCACGGTTGCTCGCGACGACGACCGTGCCGGTGTCCGACTCATCGCCTATGTCGCTGTACCGGAAGCAGATTCGATCAAATCCGAGGGTCTGGCTCGTGAGCTGCGGACGGCTGTGGCGGCCGAACTACCCGCGTATATGGTGCCCGCCGCGATTGTCGTACTGGCCGCGCTGCCGCTCAATGCCAATGGCAAGCTCGACCGCGCGGCGCTGCCCGAGCCAGTATTCGCCGAGGCCACCTTCCGGGCACCGGGCACCGACCTGCAACGGCTGGTCGCGGACACCTTCGCCGCCGTGACCGGTGCCGCGACAGTGGGTCTGGACGACCACTTCTTCGCCCTCGGGGGCAACTCGCTGATGGCGACGCGGCTGGCCGCCCGACTCGGTGCCGCGCTCGGCGTCCGGGTCCCCGTCGCCGCCGTTTTCGAGGCCCCGACGGTGGTGGCGCTCGCGGCACATCTAGCCGAGCTGGACGGCACCGACGCCCGACCCGCGCTCGTGCCCCGTTCGGGTGCCGCCCCGGTACCGCTGTCGCTGGCACAGCAGCGAATGTGGGTGGTCAATAGATTGGCGCCGCAATCCTCGGCATACAACGTTCCCGCTGCCTTGCGGATCACCGGTGACCTCGATATACCCGCACTCACGGCCGCCGTCGGTGATGTGCTCGATAGACACGAGGCGCTGCGCACCAGGTATCCGGACACCGAGCACGGCCCGGTTCAGGAGGTTCTGGACGCCATCCACGTGGACGTGGACTTGACCCCGATTCGGCTGCCACGCAGCGGGTTCGAAGCTCGAGTCGCACAGTTCGTCGCTACCGGTTTCGATATCACGATCGCGCCACCGGTGCGGATCGCCTTGTTCGAGACGGCGCACACCGACACCTTGCCGATCGGCCGGGACGACACAGCCGAGTACCTTCTCGTCGTGGTCGCGCACCACATCGGCGCCGACGGCTATTCGGTCGCCCCCATGACCCGCGACCTGGTGCGCGCGTATACCGTTCGCGCGGCAGGTCAGGCGCCTGATTGGGCGCCGCTGGCCATCCAGTATTCCGACTACAGCCAGTGGCAGCGCGAGGTGCTCGGGTCCGAGCGCGATGCCGCGAGTCTGCTGTCACATCAACTCGCGTACTGGCGAACCGAATTGGCCGGGCTGCCCGAAGTGCTCACACTGGGCACCGATCGTCCCCGACCAGCACGACGGGAAATGCTGGGAGCGGCAGTCGATTTCGCTGTCGACGCCGCGACGACCGGTCGCATGGCGAAGATCGCCGCCGAGCACGGCACCACCTTGTTCACGGTGATCCACAGTGCGTTCGCGGTACTGCTCGCGAAGCTGTCGGGCACCGGCGATATCGCCATCGGCGCGCCGGTCGCGGGTCGCGGTGAACGCGAACTCGACGACCTGGTCGGCATGTTCGTCAATACGGTCGTGCTGCGCACCGAGATCGATCAGCGCGGCAGTTTCGCCGATCTGCTCCGGCAGGCGCGCGATCGGGATGTGGCGGCACTGTCACATGCCGACGTGCCGTTCGAGCGAGTGGTGGACGCGCTCGGCCGGGCGCGGACCGGTTCCTACAGTCCGCTGTTCCAGGTGATGTTCACCTTCCAGAACATGCCGGGCGGGAGCGTCGAGCTGCCCGGGTTGCGTGTCGAGGCGCTGGATCTCGAGGTGGCCGAGGCAATGTTCGATCTGCATCTCACCGCCGTCGAACGGTTCGGCTCGGCGGGAGAATCGTCCGGGCTCGCCATGCGATTCGGTTACGCGACAGACGTTTTCGACGCGGGCACCGTGCGGCTGCTCGCCGACCGACTACTGCGGGTGCTGTCGATCATCGTCGCGCAACCGTCGGTGGCGATTCGGGCCATCGATATCCGTACGGCTGATGAACAACGGCGTCCCATACCGACGACGGCCGAACTACCTAAGCTCATCGCCGCCGCCGCCGAACTCGCGCCCGCGACGGTTGCCTTCGAACACGGCGGGCAGACGGTCACCTACGAACAGCTCGCCGACAAACTCGCGACTACCGCCAAGGCAATGGGCGCCGCTGTGCAGCCGGACGCCCTGGTGAACGTCGCACTCGCGGGGCTGGTGCCCGGTGTCTTGGCCGCCCTCGGCGGCAATGGTCTCGCCGCCGCCCTGCGCGCATTGCGCACCCAAGCACAGGCCATCGTCGCCAACTCGGAAGGAAACAGCTGATGTCGCACGCGGAATCGGTCACATCCAGCGGATTCGGCGATAATGTCGCCGCGCTGCCTCATTCGGCATTGCGCCGGGCATATGGAATCGACGACCTGCCTGGGTTGATCGCGACGGTCGCCGAGCTGGAATCGGATCGAGTCGCGCTCCGGCACGGTGACAGCACGCTCACCTACGCAACGCTGGCCACCGAGATCGCCGCGCTCGACGAGGCCATGGGTGGCGCGCTCGGCCCGGACGCGCTGGTGCCGGTGGTGGTGTCGGGGCAGCTGCCCGCGCTGCTGGATTCGTCCGACGGCGCGCTCGGGGAAGCCCTCGAACAGTTGCTCGACGATGCGCTCGAGGCCGCCGCCGGTGTGCTCGGCACGGATTTCGCGCCGACCGAGACCCTGATCAGCGAGTTCGAGGCGCAGGTGCGGCGCACACCCGACGCGGTGGCGCTGGAGTTCGCGGGCACGAGCCTGACCTACGGCCAATTCGATGACCGGGTCAACGCACTGGCCCACCATTTGGTCGGTCTCGGCGTGGGCCCGGATGCGCTGGTCGGCCTCGCTGTTCGACGGTCGGTCGAACTGCTCGTCGGTATGTACGCGATCCTGAAGGCCGGTGGTGCCTACCTTCCGATCGATCCGGACCATCCGGCCGAGCGCATCGCCTACGTGCTCGAGGTCGCCGCGCCGGTACTGGTGCTCACCACGACCGGCGACCAGCCGCGACTGGCCGACGATGTGGCAGTGCTGCGGATAGATCGGTTCGACCGCACCGCGCCGGAATCGTTCGACTGGCCGTGCCCCCTCGGCGACAACACCGCCTATGTCATCTTCACCTCGGGTTCGACCGGCCGCCCCAAGGGCGTCGCCGTTTCGCACCGATCGATAGTCTCGAACCTGCGCTGGAGACAGCGCCTGCACCGGCTGCGGGCGAACGATGTGGTGTTGCAGAAGACACCGTTCACCTTCGATGTGTCGGTGTGGGAGTTCTTCTGGCCGCTACAGGTGGGCGCCCGGCTCGTGATCGCGTTGCCCGAGGGCCACCGCGATCCCGCCTACCTGATTCGCGCCATTGCCGAAAGCCGGGTCACCGTCGCGCATTTCGTGCCGTCGATGCTCGCGGTGTTCGTCGCCGAGATCGATCGAGCGGACACCGCGGCCGTGGACACGCTGCGGCTGGTGATCGCCTCCGGTGAGGCACTCCCGGCCGCGACGGCGGCGGACTTCCGCGAGATCAGTGGCGCCTGCCTGTACAACACTTACGGCCCGACCGAGGCCGCGGTCGATATCACCTCGCATGAGGTGACCGCGGCGGACGTGGCATCCGTGCCGATCGGCGCGCCCGCGGACGATTCCGAACTGCTTGTGCTGGACGAGAACCTGCGGCCGGTGCCGAGCGGGGTGGTCGGCGAACTGTATCTATCGGGTGTGCAGCTGGCGCGTGGCTATGTGGCGCGGCCCGCGCTCACCGCCGACCGGTTCGTCGCCAATCCGGAGGGGCCATCCGGCGACCGGATGTACCGCACCGGCGATCTGGCCCGCTGGCTGCCCGGCGTCGACGGCGGCCGGGCGGAGTTGGAATACCTGGGCCGCACCGACTTTCAGGTGAAGCTGCGCGGGCTGCGCATCGAGTTGGGCGAGGTCGAAGCGGCCCTGCTGCGTAACGCGCAGGTGGCGCAGGCCGTGGTGGTGTTGCGTCAGCACGCAGGTGGCGACCATCTGGTCGGCTACGTGGTCGCGAACGCCGGTACGGCGGTCGATTCCGGTGCGCTGCTGGAATCCGCTCGAGCGCACCTACCGGAGTACATGGTGCCCTCGCTGGTCATGGTGCTCGCCGATATGCCGGTGAATGCCAATGGCAAACTCGACCGCCGCGCGCTGCCGGAGCCGGTATTCGGTCCCGGCGCTGTCGAATACCGTGAACCCACGACCGATTCCGAACGCGTCGTCGCCGCGATCTTCGTTGAGTTGCTCGAGCTGGACCGGGTCGGCGCCGACGATGATTTCTTTACCCTCGGCGGCAATTCGCTCTTGGCGACCAGGGCCATCGCCAGGGTCGGGGCGGCGCTGTCGATCACCGTCGATGTCCGTGACTTCTTCGACCGGCCGACGGTGGCCGCGCTTGCGGCACTGTCCGCGACCACGGCACCGGTTGCGCGCCCGCCGCTGGTGGCCGGGCCACGGCCGGAACATATTCCGCTGTCACCGGCGCAGCGGCGGATGTGGTTCCTCAACCGATTCGGCACCGACGCGGAGGCGGCCTACGTCTTCGATACCGCTGCGGTGGACAACATTCCGGTCGCCCTGCGGCTGCGCGGCGCGTTGGATATCACGGCGCTGTCGGAGGCGATGGCCGATGTTGTCGCGCGGCACGCAATCCTGCGCACCGTCTACCCGCAGATCGCGACCGGTCCGGTGCAGCAGGTGAATCCGATCCCCGCAACGGTGGAGCTGTCGCCCGCTGATGTGCCGGAGGCGGACCTGGTCGGCGCCGTGCTGGCGGTCGCCGGGCAGGGATTCGATGTCGCGCAGGAGGTTCCAGTCCGGGTACGGCTGCTGCGCTGCGGGCAGCGGGATCACACGCTGGTACTGGTCGTGCATCACATTGCCGCCGATGGCGTTTCGATGGGCCCGCTGATGCGTGACTTGATCACCGCCTACGGTGCGCGCAGCCGGGGACAGCGCCCGGACTGGGCGCCGCTGGCGGTGCAGTACGCGGATTACGCGCTGTGGCAACAGCGGGTGCTCGGCGAGGAGGACGATCCCGGCTCGGTGGCCGGTCGTCAGCTCGCCTTCTGGAGTGCCGAACTCGCCGATCTGCCCGCACAATTGGATCTGCCCGCCGATCGTCCACGCCCGGCCGCCGCCTCCTATCGCGGCGCCACCCACGACTTCGCCATCGACGCCGAATTGCGGGCCGCCATCGATCGCATTGCCGCCGAATGCAGGGCCACGCCGTTCATGGTGCTGCACGCCGTCCTGGCGGCCCTGCTGGCCCGGCTCTGCGGCACCTCGGATATTTCCATCGGCACCCCGGTCGCCGGGCGCGGCGATCGCGCGCTCGACGACCTGGTCGGCATGTTCGTCAACACCCTGGTACTGCGCACCGAGGTACGCGGCGCGGACTCCTTCGCCGATCTCCTCGCGCACGCCCGCGACCGTGACCTGCGCGCCTTCGCGCACAGCGACATCCCCTTCGAACGCCTCGTCGAGGTGGTCAACCCGGCTCGCTCCCAGGCCAGGCATCCGCTGTTCCAGGTCGCGCTGTTCATGCAGAACATGGGCCAGGTCGCGCTGAGTATGCCCGGTCTCGACGCCGAGTTCGTCGACTTCGATCCCGGCTTCGCGAAATTCGATCTGCAGCTGACGATTTCCGACAGCGGCTCGGCGGACAACGGCTATCGCGCCGAATTCACCTACGCCACCGATTTGTTCGACGCGGCCACCGTGCGCGAGTTCGGTGTGAAGTTTCTCCGGTTGCTGCGCGCGATCGCCGTCACCCCGAATGCCGTGGTCGGCGATATCGAGCTCCTGGACGCGGGCGAACTCGACTATGTCACGGCCAGCTGGAATGCCAGCGGGCACAAGGTGGCCGACCGCTTCCTGCACGAGGGTTTCGACAATCAGGTGCGGCGCACCCCGAATGCCATTGCGCTGGTCGCCGATTCCGGCGAGTCGAGCGACACCTTCCAGCTGACTTACACCGAGCTTTCCGATCGGGCCAACCGCCTGGCCAGGATGCTCATTGCCACCGGTGTCGGCCCGGAATCCCTGGTGGTGCTCGCGATGCCGCGCTCGATCGAACTTGTCGTCGCCATGTACGCGGTGCTTCGGGCCGGCGGCGCCTACGTCCCGGTCGATCCCGGCCATCCCGCCGAACGCGTCCGGCATATTCTCGATTCGGCCTGCCCGCACACGGTCCTCACCACCGCCGACACCGGATTCGCGCTACCGCCGACTGTCCCGGCCGCAGTGCGCCTGCATCAACTCGACAAGCTCGATCTGTCGGAATATTCGGCCGCCGGGGTCGGTGACCGTGAACGCCTCGCCACGCTTCGACCCGAACATCCCGCCTACGTGATCTTCACTTCCGGGTCGACCGGCAAGCCGAAGGGCGTCGCGATCGAGCATCGCGCCATCGCGAACCAACTGGCCTGGATGCACGACGAGTACCGCACCCGCCGCGGTGATGTGTACCTGCAGAAGACCGCGACCACCTTCGACGTATCGCTATGGGGCTATTTCCTGCCGCTTCGTTCCGGGGCCGCAGTGGTGCTCGCCGCACCGGACGGGCACCGCGACCCGCGCTATATCGCGGAAACCATTGCCCGCCACGGTGTCACGCTGACCGACTTCGTACCGTCCATGCTCGCGGTATTCGCCGCGCACGCCGAGCCAGGTGAACTCGATTCGTTGCGCGATGTTTTCGTCATCGGTGAGGCGCTGGCACCCGAGACCATCGCCGCCTTCGACTCGGTCAGCGACGCCGCGCTGCACAACCTGTACGGGCCTACCGAGGCAGCCGTTTCGATCACCTACCGCGAGGTGACCATCGCCGACACCGCCTTCGTGCCGATCGGTGAGCCGGAGTGGAATTCCCAGGTATATGTCCTTGATTCGCGGCTGCACCCGGTGCCGATCGGCGTGCCCGGCGAGCTGTATCTGGCTGGTGACCAGCTGGCCCGTGGCTATCACGGCCGCGTGGATCTCACCGCTGATCGCTTCGTCGCCAACCCCTTCGGTGGCAGCGGTGGGCGAATGTATCGAACCGGTGACCTGGTGCGCTGGAGCTATGACGGTGAACTCGGCTATCTCGGTCGGGTCGACTTCCAGGTGAAGTTCCGTGGCCAGCGCATCGAGCTCGCCGAGATCGAGACCGCGCTGTTGGCCGCCGAAGAGGTGAGTCAGGCCGTGGTGCGGCTGGTCAGCGCCGAAACCGGTGACTACCTGGCGGGCTATGTGATTCGCGCGGCAGGCGGCGAACTCGATTTGGACGCGGTGAAGGCGGGCCTGACGCGACGGTTACCCGGGTACATGGTGCCGACCGCGCTGGTCGAGCTCGACGAGTTCCCGCTCAACACCAGCGGCAAGCTCGATCGCCGGGCGCTACCGCTTCCGCAACTGCGGGCCGAGCGGTTCCGTACGCCGATCGATACGACCCAACGCCTGGTGGCGTCGGTGTTCGCGGAGGTGCTCGAGGTCGAGCGGGTCGGCTTGGACGATGACTTCTTCGCACTCGGCGGCAGCTCGCTCGATGCCACCGCGGTGACGGCGCGGACCGGGGCCGCCCTCGGTTTACGTGTTCCGGTTCGTGCACTGTTCGAGGCGTCCACGGTCGAGGGTTTCGCCGCCATCGTCGCCGAGATGACCGCGACGGCCGCACCACGGCGCCGGCTGGTTGCCCAGCGGCGCCCCGAGCTGATTCCCTTGTCGCTGGCGCAGCAGCGGATGTGGTTCCTCAGTCGGTTCGATGCCGCCTCGGCGGTGCACAATATTCCGGTCGCCGTCCGGTTGACCGGTGAACTCGATATCGACGCGCTACACCACGCCCTCGCCGATGTGATCGAACGGCACGAGTCGTTGCGCACGATCTACCCGGAGCGCGATGGCATCGCCCACCAGCTGATTATGCCTGCCACACAGGCGATTACCGACCTCACGTTGACGCCGGTAGCCGAAGGAGAGCTGCTCGCGCGCCTCACCGACGTGGTCGCGGCCGGGTTCGACGTGACCAGCGAAATCCCGCTGCGGGCCGAGCTGTTCCGGATCACCGGCCCCGTTCCGGAATTCGTGCTCATTTTCGTTGCTCACCACATCAGCGCCGACGGCTGGTCGATCCGACCGCTCACCCAGGACGTCATGATGGCCTACGCCGCGCGTATCGCCGGTCGCGCGCCGAGCTGGACACCGCTGCCCGTGCAGTACGCGGACTACACCCTGTGGCAACGTGCGCTGCTCGGCTCGGAATCCGATCCGCACAGCCTCATTACGGCACAGGCCGAATATTGGCGCGTCACCCTCGCGGGACTGTCCGACGAACTGAATCTCCCCACCGATCGGCGCCGGCCCTCGACACCATCGTATGCCGGTGGGCGCGTGGCATTTTCGCTCGACGCCGAGCTGCGAGAAGGGTTACGGCAGCTCGCGCGCGCACAGAACGCCACCATGTTCATGGTTGTGCAGACCGCGCTCGCGGTATTGCTCGCGCGACTGTCGGGCACCGACGATATCGCGATCGGCACCCCCGTCGCCGGTCGCGGCGATACCGAACTCGACGACGTGATCGGCATGTTCGTCAATACCCTGGTGCTGCGATCCCACGTACCGGGACACTCGAGCTTCGGCGCCTTGCTCGACCGGACCAGAGACACCGACCTGCAGGCGTTCGCACACGCCGACCTGCCGTTCGAGCGGTTGGTCGAGCTATTGAACCCGGTGCGTTCCACCGCCCGCCACCCGCTGTTCCAGGTCGCATTGACCTCGGAGGACCTGCCCGACAATAGATTCGAACTCCCGGGCCTACGAGTCGAGGTCGTCGATGTCGAGTTCGATGCCGCGAAGTTCGATCTGGCGTTAGCCATTCGCGAATCCTCCGATGGTCTATCGGCCGAGTTCAGCTTTGCTCGCGACCTGTTCGACGAGGCCACCGTGCGGGTATTCGCGCAACGCTTCACCCGGCTGCTCACCGAAATCGTCGCCCGGCCCGATGCCCCGGTCGGTGATCTGCCACTGCTGGACGAGGCGGAATACGCCGCGCTCACTCACGTGCACGGCGATGAGGTCATGGCCACCGCACTGCTGCCGGAGTTGCTCACGCGCGGTGTGCGGTTGGGCCGGGAACGGGTCGCGGTGCGTTACGCGGGCCGTTCGATCAGCTACGGCGAGCTCGACGATTATTCCTCGCGCCTTGCGCGGGTACTGATCGGTCGCGGCGTCGGACCGGAAAGCCTTGTCGCCATAGCCCTTCCACGCTCCTACGAGATGGTCGCCGCGGTCCTCGCGGTGGCCAAGGCGGGGGGTGCGCATGTTCCGGTCGACCCCAACTATCCCGCACAACGGGTGCGGCACATGCTGGCCGACTCCGAGGCGGTGCTCGGCATCACCGGCTCCGCCCAGGTCGCCGCGCTGCCCGCCGATGTGACATGGCTGGTGCTCGACGATCCCGCGACCAATGAGCTGTGCGCGAGCGCCTCCGCCGCACCGGTGACCGATGCCGACCGTTGGACACCGCTGCGGATGCGGCACCCGGCCTACGTTATCTACACGTCCGGTTCGACGGGGCTACCCAAGGGCGTCACAGTGACCCACGCCGGTCTCGGTGGCCTCGCCGACTACGCGATCGGCCTGTACGGGCTGCACGCACAGCACCGGTTCTTGCATATCTGCTCGCCGAGCTTCGACCCGTCGGTGCTCGAATGGGTGTGTGCCTTCTCGGTCGGCGCGACCCTGGTGATCGTGCCGCCGGACATTATCGGCGGTGACGCCCTCGGGGCATTGCTGCGCGCCGAGGGCGTCACGCACACGATCATCCCCCCGGCGGTCCTCGGCACCGTGGCTCCCGCCGATGCGCGCCAGCTGTTGGTCGCGTCGGTCGGCGGCGATGTGACGACGCCGGAACTGCTGGCCGCATGGCAGCCGGGCCGACGTTATTTCAACGGCTACGGGCCCACCGAGACCACGATCATCTCCACCTACGCGCAATTGGTCGCGGGTAATCCCATCACCATCGGTACACCGGTGCACGGCATGTCGGCGCTGGTGTTGGATGCGCGACTGAACCCGGTTCCGCCGGGCGTCGCGGGCGAATTGTATTTGGCGGGCGGCGGTTTGGCGCGCGGCTATCGAAACCGCCCCGGGCTTTCGGCGAACCGTTTCGTGGCCGACCCGTGGGGTGAACCCGGAGCCCGCATGTATCGCACGGGCGATGTGGTGCGCTGGCACGACGGTGCGCTCGACTATGTCGGCCGCTCGGACTTCCAGGTGAAGATCCGTGGCTTCCGCATCGAACTCGGCGAGATCGACGCGGTGCTGACCGGGCATCCGGATGTCGACTTCGCGACCACCCTTGGTCGCGAACATCCCACCGGCACAACGATGTTGGTTTCGTACGTGCTCGGCAAGGCTGGACGCGCGCCGAATCCGGTGGAGCTCACCGAATTCGCCGCGCAGACGCTGCCCGCGCACATGGTGCCCGTGGCGATCGTGGTGCTCGACGAGCTGCCGCTGACCCCGGTCGGCAAACTGGACCGCAGTGCGCTACCCGAACCCGTCCTCGATCCGGTCGAATTCCGCGCCCCCATAGGCGATACCGAGGCCACTGTGGCGGAAACTTTCGCCGCACTGCTCGGGTATGAACGCGTCGGCGCGGACGACGACTTCTTCGCCCTCGGCGGAAACTCGCTCATCGCGACCCAGCTCGCGGCCAGGCTCACCAAGGCGACCGGTGCCGAGGTAGCGGTGCGCGCGGTCTTCGACGCGCCGACCGTGCGTGAGCTGGCCCGCCGCATTACCGAATCGGGGCCGCGGCGGCAGCCGTTGCCGCCGCTGGTACCGCAGGATCGAGGTACCGTGATTCCGCTGTCGATCGCGCAGCAGCGCATGTGGTTCCTCAATCGGTTCGACGCGCGCGGCGGTGGATACAACATTCCGTTCGCGTTGCGGCTGACCGGCGCACTGAATGTGCCCGCGCTACAGGACGCGATCGCCGACGTGATCGGCCGTCACGAGACGCTGCGCACCCTCTATCCGGAGCGTGACGGTGCGGCCACGCAGCTGGTGCTGCCCGCGGGCACCCGCCTGGTCGAGCTGGTCGCGGAGTCCATCGGTGCCGGTGACCTGGAACGGATCGTCACAGGGATGGCTCGGACCGCGTTCGACGTCACCGCCGAGGTGCCGCTGCGCGTGCGCCTGCTGCGGGTGGCGAACGCGCCGAGCGAACCGGCCACCGCGCATGAGCACATCCTGGTGTTCGTCGTGCACCACATCGCCGCCGACGGATGGTCGGTCGCCCCGCTCACCCGTGATCTGGCCGCCGCGTATGTGGCGCGCTGTGCGGGCCTGCTGCCCGCATGGGGCGCGCTACCGGTGCAGTACGCGGACTTCGCGATCTGGCAACGTGCCACGCTCGGCAGCGGCGATGACACGTCCTCGGTGCTTGCTCATCAATTGCGTTACTGGACAAGGTGTTTGGCGGATGCACCCGAGGTGATCACCTTACCCACGGACCGTCCGCGCCCCGCCGTGGCCAGCTATCGGGGCGCCGCGATAACCGGCGAACTGGACCGCGCGCTGCATAGGGGAATCCAGGATATCGCTGCCGCACACCGTGTTTCACCCTTCATAGTGCTGCACACCGCGCTGACGGTCTTGCTCGCCCGGCTTGCCGCGACCACCGATATCGTCATCGGCACGCCGGTCGCGGGTCGCGGCGAGCAGGCGCTGGACGATCTCGTCGGCATGTTCGTCAATACGCTCGTGCTACGCACCGAGGTGCACCCCGGCGCGCCGCTCGTGGAACTGCTCGCGCGGGTTCGTGACATCGATCTCGCCGCGTTCGACCACGCAGCAGTGCCGTTCGAGCAGCTCGTCGAGGTGCTGAATCCGGTGCGCTCGCAGGCACACGCACCGCTGTATCAGGTGTCTTTGACCCTGCAGAACCAAGCCAAACCGGATTTCCGGCTCAATCGTCTCGACATCTCCGCGATCGACGCGGGCCCAGGCCCCATTCAACTGGACTTGGATTGGACGCTGACCGACCGTTACGACGCCGACGGTGCCGCCGACGGCATCGACGTGCACCTGCACTATGCGACGGACCTGTTCGACGAGCCCACCGTCACCGAATTCCTCGCCGGTTTCGAGCGAGTCCTGCGCGCGATCGTGCGCGACCCACGCACGATCGTCGGCGATGTCGAACTGATGTCGGTGGCAGAGCGTGGCAAGCTGCTGGCCGACCGCAATGCCACCATGCACCGGCTGCCTCGGGAAACCCTCGGCGATCTGCTCGACCGGCGGGTCGCGGCGAGTCGCGACGATATCGCGGTCATTTTCGAGGGCACCCGAATCAGCTACGGCGAACTCGCCGATCGAGCCAATCGCCTTGCCCGCTGGCTCATTTCCGAAGGCGTCGGCCCGGATGCGATCGTCGGGCTTGCCGCGCACAAATCGGTCGACATGATCGTGGCGATGTTCGCGATCGTGCAGGCGGGCGGCGCGTACCTGCCGGTGGACCCGGACTACCCCGCCGATCGCATCGAGCACATTCTGAACACGGCCTCGGCGCGACTGGTGCTCGCTGTCGGCGGTGCGACGGTGCCTGTTCCCGACGGTGCGCGGCTGGTGTCGGTCGATCGGCTCGACCTCGCGAGCTACAGCGGCGACCCGATTCGCGGCGCCGACCGCCGTGCACCGCTGCGGCCGGACAATGCCGCCTACGTGCTGTTCACCTCCGGTTCGACCGGCGCCCCCAAGGGCGTGACCACCAGTCACCGGGCCATCATGAACCAATTGCGCTGGCTGGAATCCAGGTACGAGGTCACCGCCACGGATCGGATCATGCAGCGTGCTCCGCTGAGTTTCGATGTGTCGGTGTGGGAGTGTTTCCTACCCGCCGCCGTCGGTGCGCCGCTGGTGGTACCACGACCCGGTGGACATCTCGACCTCGACTACTTGGCCGGGTTGATGCGCGCGCACGCGATCACGATCGCCGAGCACGTGCCATCGGTGCTCGCCGCCCTGATCGCCGAGGGCCACGCGGACGCGCTGCACTCATTGCGTCACCTGCACTGCGGTGGCGAAGCGCTGTCGCCGGAGCTGCTGGCGGCGCTGCGGGAGCATGTCGGTGGAGCTGTGCACAACGTCTCCGGTGCCATACACAATGCGTACGGGCCGACCGAGGCAGCCATCTCGACCATCTACCACGAATTCACCGACGCCGATCGCGGTCCGGATGTTGCCATCGGCCAACCCAATTGGAACACCCGCGCCTACGTTCTCGACGCCAGACTGCGCCCGGTCCCAACCGGTGTGACAGGTGAGCTTTATCTGGCGGGTGAGCAGTTGGCGCGGGGATACGAGGGCCGCACCGGTCTCACCGCAGAGCGGTTCCTGGCCGATCCGTTCGGTGTCCCCGGCGCGCGGATGTATCGCACCGGCGACCTGGTGCGCTGGAACCGCGATGGTGATCTGATCTACTTGGGCCGCAATGATTTCCAGGTGAAATTGCGCGGCCAGCGCATCGAGCTCGGCGAAATCGAATCGGCCCTGCTAGCCGCGACCGGGGTCGCCAATGCCGCAGTGGTTTTGGCCCGCGATATCGCGGGCACCGAGGGGCTCGTCGGCTATGTGTCCGGAGCCGGACTGTCGCCGGAGGCGGTGCTCGATTCGGTGCGCGCCCAGCTGCCCGGTTACATGGTTCCGGCGCATGTGGTGGTGCTCGACGAGATGCCGCGCACCACCGTCGGCAAGCTCGATCGTGTCGCGTTGCCGGCCGTCGAATTCACCGGCCCGGCAATAGAATTCCGCGCGCCACACGAGGGCGCCGAGTCCGTGCTCGCGACCCTGATCGGTGACCTGATCGGCGCCGATGTGCCGATCGGCGCCAATGACGACTTCTTCGCGCGTGGCGGCAATTCCCTGCTGGCCATGCGGCTGGTAGCCAGGGCGAATGCCGCCCTCGGCTGCGAGCTGAACGTGCGAGAGGTATTCGAGGCACCCACCGTCGCGGAGCTTGCCGTCCGCGCGACGCGGACGCCGCGGGCGAAGCTGCCGCCGCTGGTAGCGATGCCTCGGCCGTCGCGTATTCCATTGTCACTGGCCCAGACCCGGATGTGGTTGCTCAATCGCCTCGATCCCGATTCGGCGGTCTACAACATCCCGATGACCATTCGATTGCGGGGCGCACTCGACGAGCAGGCGCTGCGGGCGGCATTGCGGGATGTGATCGATCGGCACGAATCGCTGCGCACGGTATTCCCTTCCGATGGTGATGGTCCCGAACAGGTCGTACTGGCCGGAGCCGACGCCGCCGGGGTGGAACTGCCGCTGCTCGAGACCGCCGAGGCCGATCTGCCCGGCGCGATATTCGAAATCGCCGTAACCGGCTTCGACCTACGTACCCGAATTCCGGTGCGTGCCCGTCTGTTCCGGCTCGAAGCCGACGACCATGTGCTGGCGGTGGTGGTGCATCACATTGCCGCCGACGGCGTCTCCACCGCACCGCTGGCCCGCGATCTCATGGTGGCCTATACCGCCCGCGCCGCGGATCTCGCGCCGCAATGGCAGCCGTTGCCGGTCCAGTACGCGGACTTCACGCTGTGGCAGCGTGCGGTACTCGGCTCGGCCGACGACCCGGATTCGGTTCTCGCGCAGCAGATCGCGCATTGGCGCACCGAGCTCGCGGGTCTCGCGCCGGTGCTGGAGCTGCCCACCGACCGACCCCGCCCACCGGTCGCCTCCGGTCGCGGCGCCGCCGTCGAGTTCGTGGTGTCGGTCGAGTTGACCGACGCCGTCGCGAAACTGGCCCGTGCGCACGGAGTTTCGTCCTACATGGTCGTGCACGCGGCGTACGCCACGCTGCTGGCCAGGCTGGCCCGTACCGACGATGTCGCGATCGGCACCCCGATCGCCGGACGCGCCGAGCAGGCCCTCGACGACCTCGTCGGCATGTTCGTCAATACGCTGGTCCTTCGCACCGAAGTGCCGGCCGCAGTACCCTTCACCGAACTGCTCGGCCGGGTGCGCGACACCGATGTGCGCGCCTTCGCCAATGCCGAGCTGCCGTTCGAGCGACTCGTCGATGAGCTGAATCCGGTTCGATCGCAGGCGCATTCACCGATCGTGCAGGCACTGCTCACCTTCGAGCATCGTGACGACACCGTCCTGCGGCTACCTGACCTCGAGGTGTCGGCCTACCCCATCGAGAACCCAGGCGCACAATTCGATCTCGCCCTCGAGCTCACCGAATATCGGGCCGGCACCGGAACCGCGCTGCGCGCCGTCCTGCGTTATGCCACAGATCTTTTCGACCGCACCACCGCGGACACACTCGCGTCGCGATTCGTGCGGATCCTCGAAACCGTCGTCGCCGACGCCACCATCCGCATCGGTGATATCGAACTGCTCGACGCCACGGAGCGCACGCTGGTACTGGAGCGGTGGAACGACACCGCCTACCCGGTGACGGCGACGGGCACGCTGGCCTCGCTGTTCGAAAACCAGGTGATGCGGACACCGGACGCGGTGGCGCTGACCTTCGAGGCAACAGCTCTGGCCCACCCGTCGCCCGACCACCGCCCCTCATCGAGTCACTCCGTGACGCTGGCCCACCCGTCGCCCGACCGCCACCCCCCATCGAGTCACTCCGTGACCCTGACATATGGCGAGTTCGCGGGTCGAGTGCATCGCCTGGCCCGCTGGCTGGTGGCCAACGGTGTCGGACCGGATTCCTTCGTCGCGCTCGGCATGCGGCGTTCTATCGACCTGGTCGTCGGTATGTACGCGGTGACCGTCGCCGGTGGCGCGTACGTCCCGCTGGATCCCGATCACCCGGCCGACCGCATCGACTATGTGCTGCGCACCGCTCGTCCGCTGTGCGTACTGACATCGGGCAGCGACCTGGAAACCACTCTCGTGCGTCAGGTTCGGATCGACCGCCTGGATCTGAACGGATACGCGCCGGCCCCATTGACCGCGTCGGATCGGATCGGCGAGCCGACGCCGGGTCACCCGGCGTACGTGATCTTCACCTCTGGCTCGACCGGCCGTCCGAAGGGAGTCGCGGTCAGCCATGGCGCGATCGTGAACCGACTGGTGTGGATGCAGGCTGAATACGGGCTGACCGGCACCGATGTGGTGTTGCAGAAGACACCCGCTACTTTCGACGTGTCGGTGTGGGAGTTCTTCTGGCCCTTGCAGATCGGTGCGCGATTGGTGCTCGCCAGGCCCGACGGTCACCGCGACCCCGGCTACCTGGCCGGGCTGATCGCGCGGGAACGCATTACCGTCGCGCATTTCGTGCCATCGATGCTCGCGATATTCCTGAGCGCGGTGCGGGCAGGTGAATGCGCCACACTGCGGCAGCTGTTCGCCTCCGGGGAGGCACTGCCCGCCTCGACCGCGCAACGGGCACGGGAACTGACCGGCGCCCATGTGCACAACCTGTACGGCCCGACCGAAGCGGCCGTCGATGTCACCTACCACGAGGTGACCGACGCCGACACCGTGTCCGTCCCGATCGGCAGGCCGGTGTTCAACACCAGGCTGCTGGTGCTCGACGCGCGTCTACGACCGGTACCGGCCGGGGTCCCCGGCGAGCTGTATCTGGCCGGTGCGCAGTTGGCTCTCGGCTACGTGGCACGCCCGGACCTGACCGCCGAGCGTTTCGTGGCCGACCCGTTCGGCCCGCCCGGTGCGCGGATGTACCGCACCGGCGACCTGGTCAGCTGGCGGGCGGTCCGCCGTGACGGACTTGAATACGGCGTGCTGGACTATCTGGGCCGCACCGACTTCCAGGTGAAACTGCGCGGCCTGCGTATCGAACTCGGCGAAATCGAGGCTGCGCTCACCGCGTCGAATGCCATCGACCAGGCGGCTGTCGTGGTGCGCACCGACGATCGGCTCGGCGAGCAGCTCGTCGCATACCTGATCGCCAGCGATTCCGGCATCGACCTCGACGGCGTGCGATCCGAAATCGGTGCCGCGCTGCCCGCGTACATGGTGCCCGTGGCGTTCGTCGTGCTCGATGCCTTTCCGCTCAACGCCTCCGGCAAGCTCGACACAGGTGCCTTGCCCGCACCGGTCTTCGATACGGTCGCCTATCGCGCGCCGGAAACCGGCACCGAGCACACGATCGCGCGAATCATGGGCGAGCTGCTCGGTATCGGACGGATCGGAGCCGACGACGATTTCTTCGCCCTCGGCGGTAATTCCCTGATCGCGACCCAGGTGACCGCGCGGCTCGGCGTGGCGCTCGACGCCGACATTCCGGTGCGACTGCTGTTCGAAACCCCTACTGTCGCAGGGCTGGCCGCCCGCGCGGCACGACTCACAGGCATCGGCAGCCGCCCGAAGCTCAGCACACGGCCGCGACCGGAATCGGTTCCGCTCTCACCCGCGCAGCAGCGCGTGTGGTTCCTCAACCGCTTCGATCCGGATGAGACGGTGAACAATATCCCGGTCGCTATCCGGCTGACCGGACCGCTCGACGCCGGCGCGCTCGCCACCGCGCTAGCCGATGTGGTCGGCAGGCACGAAACCTTGCGGACCAGCTACCCGGACATCGGCGGCACCGGGTTCCAGCACATCCTCGATGCCACTCATGTGCCGCCCATTGTGGCCATCGACCCGGCGAATGTGAATGCCGCGCTGCTGGAACTGGTGGCCAGGCCCTTCGACGTAACCAGCGACGTACCGGTGCGCATCGGCCTGGCCAGGCTATCGCGCAGCGAGCACCTGCTCGCGCTTGTCGTGCATCACATTGCCGCGGACGGCTTTTCGATGGGGCCGTTGGCTCGCGATATCGCCACCGCGTACGCGGCACGTGCCGCCGGTTGCGCGCCGATCTGGACCGAACTTCCCGTCCAATACGCCGATTACGCGCTGTGGCAGCGCGAAGTTCTCGGCGCCGAGGGCCATCCGGATTCGGTGGCCGCGCGGCAGCTGCGGTATTGGGAAGCCACTCTGCGCGGCTTGCCCGCACAGCTCGACCTGCCGGGCGATCGGCCGCGCCCAGCGGTTGCCAGCCATGCCGCCGCCAGCACCACGGTCGCCCTCGATGGCCCGACCCGCGACGGAATCGCCACCATCGCACGGCAATTCGACGCCACCGAATTCATGGTGATGCATGCCGCATTGGCCGCGCTGCTGGCTCGGCTGTCGGGCACCGACGATATCGCTATCGGTGCGCCGATCGCGGGTCGCGGCGATGCCGCGCTCGACGATCTGGTCGGCATGTTCGTCAACACCCTGGTGTTGCGCGCCGCAGTGCCCGGTTCGGACACCTTCGCGGCCTTGCTGAGCCGGGTGCGTGATGCCGATCTGGATGCGTTCGCGCACGCCGACGTGCCCTTCGAGCGCCTGGTCGAAGTGCTGGATCCGCCGAGATCCGAAGCCCGCCACCCGCTGTTCCAGGTTGCGCTCTTCTTCCAGAACCTCGCACCGGTCGCGGTCGAATTAGCGGGTGTGACGTTGGCCGAACACGACTTCGATTACGAGACAACACGATTCGATCTCCAGCTGACCGTCACCGGCGATGCGCTGCGATTCAGCTATGCCACCGACCTTTTCGACGACGCCACCGTCGCGACCCTCGCCGCCCGCTTCACCCGGCTGCTCGCCGCCGTGACCGCCGACCCGGACCAGGTGCTCGGCGATATCGACCTGTTCGAATCCGGTGAGTTGAACCGGGTTGTCACCGAATGGAACGATTCGGCCCACACCGCCTTTGTCTCGGAGATGCTGCTCGACGAGTTCGAGGCGCAGGCCGCGGCCACCCCGGACGAGCCCGCGCTGATCTTCGCGCCCGAAAATGACTCCGACTCGAGCACGTACGCCAACACCTTGACCTACGGCGAACTGGACCGGCGAACCAACCGGCTTGCCAGACATCTCATCGCCGCCGGTGTGGGTCCGGAAGTCCTTGTCGCACTGGCGATCCGGCGTTCGTCTGATCTGGTGATCGCCATGTACGCGGTACTCAAGGCCGGCGGCGCCTACGTGCCGATCGACCCCGATCATCCGGCGCGCCGCATCGCGCACATACTCGACACCGCGCGACCGGTCGCGCTGCTCACCACCGCGAACGATCGCGCCGATTACGGTTATACCGGCCCGGCTATCAGTGTCGACGCGGTCGATCTCGACGGCTATTCGGACTATCCGATCTCGGTCGACGAGCGGATCGCGCCGATCCATCCGGACAATCCCGCGTATGTCGTCTTCACCTCGGGTTCGACCGGAAAACCCAAGGGCGTCAGCATTTCCCATGCCGCGATCGTCAACCAGATGACCTGGATGCAGTCGGAATACCGACTGTGCGCCGCGGACGTGTACCTGCAGAAAACAGCGACCACCTTCGACGTGTCGCTCTGGGGTTACTTCCTGCCACTGCGCGTCGGCGCCACGCTCGTCCTCGCCACCCCCGACGGCCATCGCGATCCCGGCTATCTCACCGACGTCATCGCCGGACACGGCGTGACCATCACCGACTTCGTGCCGTCCATGCTCAGCGTTTTCGCCGGACAGGCCCGCCCCAGCGCGCTCACCCCCCTGCACACGGTATTCGTCATCGGTGAGGCGCTGCCCGCCGAAACCGTGCGAGCGTTCGGCGCGGTCAGTACGGCTCGGCTGCACAATCTGTACGGCCCCACCGAGGCCGCGGTGAGTATTACCTACCGCGACGTCACCGGTGAGGTCGATCGCGCTGTCATGCCGATCGGCAGGCCGGAATGGAACAGCCGGGTCTACGTGCTGGATTCGCGGTTGCGCCCGACGCTGCCCGGTGTAGCGGGGGAGCTGTATCTGGCGGGCGCGCAACTCGCGCGCGGCTACCACGGGCGGCCCGATCTGACCGCGGACCGGTTCGTCGCCAACCCCTTCAGTAGCGCGGGCGAACGGATGTATCGCACCGGCGACCTCGTTCGCTGGGACACCGGCGGCGCCACTGCCGAGCTGGTATACCTGGGCCGCACCGACTTCCAGGTGAAGTTCCGTGGCCAGCGCATCGAACTCGGCGAAATCGAGGCCGCGCTGGCCTCGGTATCCGGTGTCACGCAGGCCGCCGCGCGGATCACCGCCACCGGCGATCACCTCGTCGGCTACGTGACCGGTGAGTTCGCGACGACGGTCGGCGATTTCGAGGACCGAGTCCTGCGTGCGGCGTCGGAAACCCTGCCGTCGTACATGATCCCGTCGGCGATCGTGGTGCTGGACGCGTTCCCACTCAACGCCTCCGGCAAGCTGGACCGAAACACCCTGCCGGAACCGGTATTCGAGCAGACCACATACCGCGCCCCGGTCACCCCGGCCGAACGCCTGGTAGCGGAATCCTTCGAGGCCGTGCTCGACACCGCACCGGTCGGCGCCGACGACAGCTTCTTCGATCTCGGCGGCAATTCGCTGCTGGCCACCCGGGTACTGGCTCGGCTCGGCGAACGCCTCGGCCATCGCATCCCGGTGCGGTTGCTGTTCGAGGCGCCGACCGTGCGCGCCCTCGCCGCCCGACTGGTCGCCGAAGCGGACGAGACCGAGCACGTCGTCCCGCTGATTGCGGGCCCGCGTCCCGATATTATTCCGCTCGCACCGGTGCAGCGCGGCATGTGGTTGCTCAATCGCATCGACCCGGACTCTCCGGCGCACAATATCCCCGTCGCCGTCCGGATTTCCGGAGCGCTCGACGAGTTCGCCCTGACCGCCGGATTCGCGGATGTCATTGCCAGGCACGAGGTTCTGCGCACCGTCTACCCGGTGGATGCGACCGGTTCGGGCCATCAGGTGATCCTGTCGGCCGAGGACGCGTCAGTCCGGTTGACCGTCGAGGACCTGGACGGACGGTCTGTCGCCGATCGCATCGCCGAATACACCGGCACCGGATTCGATGTCACCACCGAGGTGCCATTGCGCGCGGTGCTGCTGCGCGAGAGCGAGTCGAGTGCGGTGCTCGTCGCGGTGCTGCATCACATTGCCGCCGACGGCTATTCGATGAACCCGCTACTGCGCGATGTGCTGTCGGCGTATCTGGCCCGGCAACTCGACACCGCGCCGACCCTGCCCGAACTCGCCGCGCAATACGCCGATTACGCGCTGTGGCAGACCGCGTCGCTGGATACCGTTGCCGCACCACAACTCGCGTACTGGAACGAGGCGCTGCGTGGGCTACCGGAGGACCTCGCTCTGCCCACCGACCGGCCCCGACCGGCCATCGCCTCCAAGCGCGGCGGCAATATGGCCGCCCGGATCGGCGGCGGTGTCGCCGCCCGGGTGCGTGAACTGGCCCTGCGGCACAACGCGACCCCGTTCATGGTGGTGCACGCCGCCCTGTCGGTGCTGCTGGCCCGACTGACAGGATCCAACGATATCGCCATCGGCACTCCGGTAGCCGGTCGCGGCGAAGCGGCGCTCGACGACCTGGTCGGCATGTTCGTCAACACCCTCGTGCTGCGCACCCACCCCGAACGCGACCGGTCCTTTACTGACCTGCTGAAGCAGACACGCGCGGTCGATCTGGCGGCCTTCGCCAATGCCACTGTTCCGTTCGAGTATGTCGTCGACGAACTCGGTATCGAACCCACACAGTCCAGGCATCCACTGTTCACCGTCGCGTTGAGCTACGCCGACAATGGGACGGGTGCCTTCACAATGCCCGGTCTCGAGCTGGCACCGGTCGAATTCGACGAGCCCGTAGCGCGTTTCGACCTACAGTTCACCATCGCTTCCGCGCCCGACGAAGACGGTCACCTCGCGATAGAGCTCAACTACGCGACGGATCTGTTCGACGCGGCCACCGCCGACACACTGCTGCGCAGATTCGGTCGAGTGCTCGGGGCGCTCACCGCGCAGCCCGAACAGCCGATCGGCACGATCGATCTGCTGGCCCCGGCCGAACGCGCCGCACTCCTCGACCTACCGACCGCCGGTCCGGTGCCCGCCCGCACGCTCGCCGAGTTGCTCGGTGCGGCAGTGGCATTCGATCCGGATGCCACCGCCGTAGTCACCGTCGATCGCGAGCTGACCTATCGGGCCATGGACGAGCATTCCTCCCGCCTGGCACGGATACTCATCGGTCGCGGTGTCGGCACCGAAGACTTTGTCGCCGTGGCCATCCCACGTTCGGCCGAGTCCATGCTCGCGGTGTGGGCGGTGGCCAAGACCGGCGCGGCCTTCGTACCGGTCGACCCGGCATATCCCGCCGAGCGCATCGCGCACATGCTTGCGGACTCCGGGGCAACCATCGGGCTCACGACCAGCGCGGTCCGGTCCGAGCTGCCAGATGACGCGCAATGGCTGGTTCTCGACTCGGCCGCCGTCGCGGCGAGTATGTGGCACACCGGTGCCGAGCCGATCGACGCCGACGAGCTGGTTCGCCCGGTGCACGTCGATAGCCCGGCCTGGATGATCTACACCTCCGGTTCGACCGGTGTCCCCAAGGGGGTAGTCGCGACCCATCGCGGTCTGTCCGGCATCGCGCAGGCCCAGCGCGATCGGTACGCGATTACCGAGGCCGCACGGACGCTGCATGTCGCATCGCCCAGTTTCGACGCGTCCATGCTGGAACTGCTGCTCGCAGTGCCCGCAGGCGCGGCGCTGGTGATCGCACCGGCCGATGTCTACGGCGGTGGCGAGCTGACCGCGTTCATTCGCGACCAGCGGGTGACCCACGCCTTCATCACCCCGGCGGTGCTGCAAACCCTCGACCCGGCGCAACTACCGGATCTCACGCATCTGACCGTCGGCGGCGAGGCATACGGCCCAGACGTGGTGCGGCGCTGGGGAATCGATCGCCGCTTCTTCAATACCTACGGCCCCACCGAAACCACGGTCATCGCCACCATCAGCGCACCGATGCGTCCCGGCGATCCGTTCGATATCGGCACCACGATCCACGGCATGTCCGCGGTCGTTCTCGACAGCGGGCTGCAACCGGTCCCGGCCGGGGTGATCGGTGAGCTGTATCTTCGTGGCCCCGGCCTGGCCAGGGGATACCACGCGCGGCCCGGACTGACGGCGGACCGATTCATCGCCGACCCCTACGGGCCGGCGGGCGGGCGACTGTACCGCACCGGAGATCTCGTGCGGTGGACAGCCACCGGTGCAATTCAGCATGTCGGACGCGCCGACCATCAGGTAAAGATGCGTGGCCTTCGCATCGAGCTCGGCGAGATCGATGCGGTCCTATCGGCCCACGAGACAGTCGAATTCGCGGTCACCGTCGGACACACCGACGCCTCGGGAAGGGTCTCGCTGGTCGCCTACGTGGTCGCGGCGTCCGGCCACAGCATCGACACCGCCGAGCTCACTGTCTTCGCGGGCCGGGCACTGGCCACCTATATGGTGCCCGCCGCCATCACAGTCCTCACCGACCTGCCGCGCACGCCTGTCGGCAAGCTCGATCGAAAAGCATTGCCGGAGCCCGAATTCCGGACCGCTACCTTCCGTGCGCCGGAAACAGCCACCGAGCGCGCGGTCGCGGAAACCATTGCCGGCTTGTTCGGCTTCGACGACTCGAAGCCCGTCGGCCGCGATGACGACTTCTTCGTCATCGGCGGAAACTCGCTGACGGCAACACAATTGGCTGCGCGTCTCGGTAGTCGGCTGGAATTGGCGGTCGGCGTGCGCATGGTCTTCGAGCATTCGACGGTGGCCGGGCTCGCCGCCGCGCTCGATGCCACCGACCGCAGCGCGCGTACCCGTCCGGCATTGATGCCGCGCAGTGGATCGGACCCGGTCCCGCTGTCGCTGGCCCAGCAACGCATGTGGTTGCTCAACCGTCTCGACCGCCAGTCGGATGCCTACAACATCCCGCTAGCGGTGCGACTCACCGGCGATCTGGATGTCGCCGCGCTCAATGCGGCCATCGGGGACGTGGTGGAACGCCACGAGGTGCTGCGCACCGTCTACCCGCAGCGTGATTCGGGTCCGGTGCAGGTCGTGGTGCCGATCGAGCGGGCGGACATACCGACGTTGACCGCGATCCCGGTGCCGCTCGACGATTTGACCGGCGCGGTCACCGACTTCATCGGCGGTGGTTTCGACGTCGCCGAGGCGGTGCCGGTGCGGGCGCGACTGTTCGTCCCGGTCGATGCCGCGGCCGTGGCGGCGGGCGAGCATGTGCTCGTGGTGGTGGTGCATCACATCGCCGCGGACGGTTCGTCGCTGGTGCCGCTGGCCCGCGACGTCATGGTCGCCTATGCCGCCCGGAAACAGGGCGGCGTCCCAGCATGGACGCCGCTGCCGGTGCAATACGCGGATTACAGTCTGTGGCAACGTGATCTGCTCGGCGCCGAGGACGATCCGGACTCGCTGATATCCGCCCAGCTGCGATTCTGGCGGCAGACCCTCGCCGAGCTGCCCGCACAATTGATTCTGCCCGCCGATCGGCCGCGTCCCGTCATCGCCTCCACCCAGGGCAAGCATGTCGATTTCGCGATCGATGCCCGGCTGCACAACGGCCTCGTGGAACTGGGCCGGACCACGGGCGCGACACCGTTCATGGTGCTGCACGCCGCGTTCGCGGTGCTGCTCGCGCGACTGTCGGGTACCGCGGATATCGCCGTCGGCACCCCCATCGCGGGCCGTGGCGAGGCCGCGCTCGACGATGTGGTCGGCATGTTCGTCAACACGCTGGTGCTGCGAACCCGGGTAAACGCCGCCGACGGCTTCACCGAGTTCCTCGACCGGGTGCGCAGCACCGACGTCGCGGCCTTCTCGCACGCGGACGTCCCCTTCGAGCGCCTGGTCGAGGTGCTCAATCCGGAGCGTTCGACCGCTCGGCACCCGCTGTTCCAGGTCGGTTTCTCCTTTCACAATCAGGCCGAGGCTGATTTCGAACTGGATGGATTAGCCGCCACCGCCGCCGATTTCGACTACAAGGTCTCGCAATTCGACCTGCATCTGGTGGTGACCGATCGCTACGGCACCGACGGTGACCCGGCGGGCATGGCAGCGTCCATCACCTACGCCACCGCGCTGTTCGACGAGTCCACCGTCGCCGGTTTCGCCGGGCGCCTGAAACGCCTGCTGGCCGAGGTCTGCGCCGCGCCGCACCTTCCGGTCGGCGATCTCGCGCTGCTCGATACCGTCGAGCGGGACCGCATGGTGGAGACCTGGAATCGGTCCGAGCTCGAATTCCCCAGGGCCACCCTGGTTTCCGGATTCGAGGCTCAGGTGGCACGGACACCGGACGCGGTTGCTGTCGTCGACGACGACACCACCCTGACATACGCGCAGTTCAGTGCCCGGGTGAACGGTCTCGCTCGCACCTTGATCGCACGCGGTATCGGACCGGAATCATTGGTGGCCCTCGCTATTCCACGCAGCACCGAACTGATCGTCGCAATGTATGCCGTAGTGACGGCGGGTGGCGCCTATGTGCCGCTGGATCCGGCGCACCCGATGGAGCGCATCGCGAGCGTGCTCGCCGCAGCGGACCCGGCGCTGGTATTGACCTCATCCGATCATCCGATGCTGCCCGAGTCCTTAGCTGAAAACCCTGTGGTGCTGGATATTTCGACAGTCGAAATAGAATCCGACACCCGTCCCGTCCGAGACACCGAGCGGTGCGCGACACTGACGCCATCGAATACCGCATACGTCATTTTCACCTCCGGATCCACCGGTACCCCGAAGGGTGTCGCCGTCGCGCACGTCGCCGTCGCACACCAATTGGACTGGATGCAGTCGGAATACCGGCTCGGCACCGACGACACGGCCCTATTGATGACCTCGGCCGCCTTCGACCTTTCGGTGTGGGAATTCTGGTGGGGACTGCGCACCGGAGCGAGGGTGGTATTGGCACCGCAAGGCGCGCAACGTGATCCGGCCGCCACACTGGAGCTGATCCGTCGCGCCTCGGTGACCACCGTGACGCTCGTGCCCGCATTGCTCGCCATGCTCGCCGAAGTGTCCGGCACGCGGAGCCTGCCGCTATCGCTGCGCAGGCTGCTGGTGATCGGCGAGGCCTTGCCCACCGCGACCGTAGCTCGCGTCCGCGAGCTGACCGGCGCCCGCATCGACAACCTGTACGGACCCACCGAGGCCACGGTATCGGTTACCCGCTTCCGCACCGATTCCAGAACCGAGTGCGCCGTGGTCCCCATCGGTACCCCCGAATCCGGCAACCAGGTCTATGTCCTCGACGACCGGATGCATCCGGTCCCGGCGGGCGTGACCGGCGAGCTCTACCTCGGCGGCGCCCAGCTGGCCGTTGGCTATCACGGCAGGCCGGAACTGACCGCGGAACGCTTCGTGGCCAATCCCTTCGGTGTGCCGGGCGCTCGCCTGTATCGCACCGGCGACATGGTGCGCTGGGGTGTCGAGGGCAACCTCGATTATGTGCAGCGCCGCGACTTCCAGGTCAAGGTGCGCGGCTACCGTATCGAGCTCGCCGAAATCGAACGCGCATTGCGGTCGCGCCCAGCGGTGTCGGACGCCGTCGTCGTGGCCTTCGGCACCGGCGATAACGCCATGCTGGTCGGATACTTCGCCGCGACCAGACCACTGGATCCGCGATCACTGCGTTCGGCCCTGACCGACGCACTACCCAGCTACATGGTCCCCGCGGTGCTCACCCAACTCGACGCCTTGCCGTTGAACGCCAACGGCAAGGTGGACCGCGCCGCATTGCCGCGACCACAGCTACGGGCGCGCGAATTCCGGGCCCCGACAACGGAATTGGAAGAAAAGGTCTGCCGGGTGTTCGCCGAATGCCTCGACATCGAGCGAATCGGCTTGGACGACAACTTCTTCGAACAGGGCGGCAACTCACTCCTGGCCACCCGCCTGGCCACTCGCCTGAGCGCCGCGCTGGCCGAACAGATCCCCATGGTCTGGTTGTTCGCCGCACCCACGCCCGGTGGCCTGCTCGCCCAACTGGACCTGCATCGCTCCGGTCGCGGTCGCGTCGATGCCGACGCCGCATTCGACGTACTGCTTCCCCTGCGCCCAGGAGGTTCTCGCGAGCCGCTGTTCTGCCTGCACCCCGTCGGTGGTGTGGCCTGGTCCTTCGCGGGCCTGGCCGCGCACATCGATCCCGAACGCGCCATCTACGGCCTCCAATCGCCGGTGCTGAGTTCGGATGCCGCGCTGCCGGATTCGATCGACGAATGGGCCAGGCGCTACGTCGGGGAAATCCGCGCGGTGCAGCCGGAGGGCCCATATCATCTGCTCGGCTGGTCGCTCGGTGGTGTCCTCGCGCATGCCGTCGCGATCCAATTGCAGGATGAGGGTGCGCATGTCGCACTGCTGGCCATGATGGACAGCGCGCGCGGTGTCATCGTGGACGAGACGGCGACGATCCCGGTCGCGGATCTACTCGGCGGTCTGCTCGGCGAACAAGCCGACGACGTGGACATCGAGCTGGATGCGGCCCAGCTCGCGCGACGTATCGCCGAACTGCCCGAACCCTTCGCCTCCTTCGGTGCCGATCGGCTCGGCCGGGTATTGGACGCGGGCACCCGCTCGATCGCCCTGATGAACCGATATCGCCCCCGCCCCTACAAGGGCGACCTCGTCTACTTCACCGCAACCCTCGACGACGCGACCGGTGCCACCGGCGCGGCAAGCTGGTCGGACGCCGTCGACGGCACCGTGCACAACCACGCCGTCTCGACCTCGCACCAGCGTATGACCTCCGAATCCGCCCTGGCCCGCATCGGCCACGTGCTGACCACCGTGCTGGCCGGCAACCGGGCGTAACCCACGAAACCCTGACTCCCACAAGGAAGGTCGATCCATGAACAACCCCTTCGACGATGATGACGCCCAGTTCTACGTCCTGATCAACGACGAGGGCGAGCACTCCATGTGGCCGATCTTCGCCACCGTCCCCGGCGGCTGGAGGATCGCCTACGGCGCCGCCACCCGCACCGCCTGCCTCGACTACGTCGAAACCCACTGGCTGGACATGCGCCCCAACTCCCTAATAGCCGCCATGCACCCCGAATCCAACTGAATACGCGGGGCGGACCGGCCACATCCCCTGCCGCCGGCCCGCCCCGCCCGCCACTTCGAAACCCAGATTTCGCCGTGCCCGAGCCGCCGAAATCGGTTGGGCGGGCGGGAGCTGATCCCCCGGTGGATTCATCGACGAAGACGCTGGCCGGTAGCGGTAGTCCCGCGATGGCGAAATTGCTGCCCTCGTCCTTCTTCTGGCTCGTCCACGAAAGTGGGATGATAGACGGCATGACAACCCGCCGAATCTCCCTGACTCTGCCCGAGGACCTGCTGGCTGCCGCCAAGCGTGCGGTGGCGGCGGGCCAGGCCCCTTCGGTGTCGGCGTATATCGCGGATGTCGCCGAAGTGGGTGCGACGCGTGACCTTTTCGACCGAGCACCCGCCAAACCGTCGCGCCAGATCGATGAGTGGCTGGCCGAGGTGATGCGCGGCACGCACACCGCTGTGTAAGTCCGCGCCGAGGCACGTTCGGCGAAAACGTGCGAACTATCGCAGTGGCACTGCGCGTGGCGGGGAAGCCACGTAACCAGCCATTTGCGTATTGATCTCGAGACATGGGTCACGGTCTGAACCGCGTCGCCGGTGCAATGGTGAGGCGACCACAACCACCGGCACCGTCACTCGGCCCTGAGCAACCTCACACCGGCCGAGTGCGCTGCCCAATGGACCCACACCAACACCATCGACGGGTCAGCGAATCTGCTTGCCCCGCTGCTTATTTCATGGAGTTCTTCGCTCCGGCTACGGTTCCGTTGCCCACGCCGAAGCTCAGAGGCGACGACTAAGCCACGCCCGAATGCCAAGTGACACAACCGTTCCCGAGTCTGAACGTCGACCATGTGGCCTACGGCCGCTTCCGCAACGTCTACCGATACATCACCGAAGCCTGCCAGCCGCACTGTTTCCGCTGGGCAAGTCGAGTGTCGAGATTGATTCTGTCGGAAAAGTGTTGAGCTTCTTTCAGTGTGGGGGCGAGGGTGAACTTGTGCTCAAACCCGATGTCCGGGTCGTGCGGATCTCAGGGGATTGTTCGGGGTGATCCCTGATGGCATCCGATGCCGGGTCGGGCAGAGTTTACGACGGTTCACCGTTTCCTGGCTTTGTGGCCAGCACCCTTGGGAGCAGTCCGATGCATCTACGCCATTCCATCCTCCGGAGCGTGGCCGTGGCCGGCATTGCCCTCGCCGCGGTCACAGCGGGTGCGTGTCTCCCCGCTGTGACCGCCCCTGACGCGGGTCGGCAACCCGTGGCTGCCGCCGCGTCGTTCGATCCCGCGCCGATGCGGGATCTGCTCACGCGTCTGCCCGATCGCACTGTCGCAGGCGCGCTGGTAAGGGTGGCAGGGGACGGCCAGACGGTGCCGTGGACCGCAACCGCGGGGCAGGTGTCCGGCGATGCTCGCTTCCGTATCGGCAGCGTGACGAAGACCTTCACCAGCACGGTCGTGCTCCAGCTTGTCGCCGAACGCCGGATCGCCCTGGACGCGCCCGTCCGGGACCACCTGCCCGCCCTCATCCCGGCTCCGTATGGCGCCGTCACCGTGCGCGAGCTGCTGGACCACACCAGCGGCCTGCCGGCCCCGGTCGGCATACCCGGGCCTGCCGCCGGGCCCGGGTGGTGGCGCGAGGGCGTGTCACCGCAGGACGTGGTGCACAATGCGTTCGCAGCTGTCGAGAGCCAGGGAGCGGGGCAGCCGACAGAGCCTGGCCGTGTCCAGCAATACAACGGCGTCAACACCTTCGTTCTCGGCTTGCTGGTCGAGAAGGTGACCGGCCGCACCTTCGACGAGGAACTCACCCGCCGCATCATCGAGCCGCTGGGACTGCACGACACCAGCCTTCCCTCCCCACCGGACATGTCCGTCCCCGCACCGCACGCTCGCGTCTACATCGATACGGACGAGGTGACCGAGCAGAGCCCCTGGGCATGGGCCGAGGGCGGAATCATTTCCACCGCCGCCGATCTGGACCTGTTCATGACCGCCCTATTCGGCGGCCGACTCCTCCCGCCCGCTCAGCAGGAGTTGGTGTTCACCGTGCCCGATGTGGACAGCGCGCCGACCAACACGAACTGCATCAACAAGACGAGTTGCTTCAGCGTCGGCGGCCTGATGCGGGTCACCCTCGACAACGGCGTCACCGTGTGGGGCAAAACCGGCTCCCGGCCCGGGTGGGCCAACGGCGTCTTCACCACCCGCGACCTGAAACGCCGCGTGGCCTACTCCCTCAACCCCACCGGCACCGCATCCGAACGCCCCTACGTCATGGCCGTCATCAACGCCGCCTTCACGAACGCAAGCTGAACAACGGATCGTTGTTGGGGACGGGTCGCCGAGTGGTCTCGGCGACACCGCGCCTGGTGAAGTGATGCGGTAGACGGGATTTCAGCCGATGGCGGAGAAGTGGCCCTTGGAGTTGCAGGTGAATGCACCCTGGCTGGGTGCTGAGCAGGCTGCTCCCGCGCAGGTGACCGACGCCGGTCACGGGTAAAGCGAGTCATCGTGGTAGCTGCCCAGCACGCGGCTGCCTGGTTGACCGTGCCGGCCGGTCAACCCGAACTCTAGGTGCGCGGGCAGGAACGGCACATCGATCGCGACATCGGTTACCGGACTGACCCGATTACAACGTGGCTCGAAAACCGCGTGGACTCAGTATTGGGGACCTGCCACCAGGGAACCCGGAAAAGAGCATGGCACTATTTACATCCCGCGTTCCTTCTCGCCATACCGGCCGCTCTGGATCCAGGAAACGTGCTCTAGCCCAACGGTTTCCAGCCATTCCACGGCCGCATGCCACGCCTCCCACGAATACATGCCAGCCGGTGAGCGGCTTGTGTCTGATCGCCAGGATTCTTCGTTGCGCTCTGTGCCGCCATCGTTGTCATCCTGAACTCTCGGATGTCGCGCAGCAGCGCAAATCCAGCCCAGATCCCGTCGGACCCGAGTGGGCTGTGAACAGCCATCTGATGAAGGTGGTTCCGCACATCACTCGGCAAATAGGGCTGTCTCCAACGCGTCTCGGTGCTTCACCACCCATGCGGCAGCTTCCTGAATGGACCGGACAGCACCATCATCACGCAGGCCGACCATCGCCACATCCCCCTTGCCCGCGCCGGCGATGATGCCGCGCCAGCAACGGTCCTGCCACCACAGCACGGTCTCCACCAGACCTGATCGGTCGGCCAACCCGTATGCCTCGCAGATTGTCCGCATTCGTCTCCCCGCGTCGAAAGGATCAACCACAGTCGGCCCAAGATCGAGGAACTGCCAGCACACGTGGGCCACATCGTCGATCCGCGCTCCCGGCGCAGCCAGATCCCAGTCGATGAACGCCACCGGCCGCACGCCGCTGCCTCGACGGCGATATACCGTGTTGTTTGGCGCCAAGTCGTTATGGCAGACAACCTCCTGACCGCTGGTCAGACCCGTGCCCGCCGTCAGATCATGAAACTGGCGAACCAGCCGCGCCACGGCAGCCACACAGTCCACGGAGTCCACTTCCCGGGGCCTTGGCCGCCGCCAGGCCACATAGCCATCGACGAACGTCAGGACATCGCGCCCTTGATCATCAACGCCCAACCCCCTCGGCGCACCGGACCAGCCCTGACGTTCGAAGTGATCGAGTAAACGGCGCACGAACTCGCTCTGCGGGCCGCCGCGCCGCCGGACCGTGTCCCCGACACGCACTGGCCCGTTGACCGCCCCACCGGGCAACGGAAGCTCTGTCATGACCCCAGTCCGGACGATTGCGCACCGCTGAAACGGTCGGGTTGACCGGCAGGTTGTCGGAAGTGCTGGCGCCGTGGCGCAAACCGGTGTCGGTGGGTCGACCACTTTTGGTATCTCCGCAACGGCGTGGTCGGCCAGGCGCTGCAGCTGCTTGGTGCCGATGTCGACGGCCGCGGCTCGGGCGGTGGTGAGCAGCCCCATTGCGGCTCAGCCAGGTCGGCGAGCCGTGCGCGAAGTTCAGCAGCGCTAATCATGCATCAAAACTGCCACAGCAAACGTCAAAAAAGACGCCTGAGTCGTCCTTTGCGATGCACGCAGGGACGGTTTTGCGGGCTTCGCGAGTTGATCGGTCCTTGGACGCCAGAACCCTTCGTCGCGCGATATTCGAACCCCCGACGCGGTTGAACGGCAAGACGCCGAGAATCACGTCCGTCGCCGTCTGCTCGAACCGCTCCACATTGCGCAGTCCAGAAGCTTCAATTCGTCGTCCGACGAGGATGTGAGCGCGCGCCTCCCGTCAAGCGATGCAGCGTGGAATAGATGTAGGGCCAGTCCGCATGAGCAACCGTCCGTCCAATTCCGGGCCGAATTGCCGGGTTCCTTCTCGTCATACCGGCCGCTCTGGATCCAGGAAACGTGCTCTAGCCCAACGGTTTCCAGCCATTCCACGGTCGCATGCCACGCTTCCCGCGAATACATGCCAGCCGGTGAGCGGCTTGTGTCTGATCGCCAGGATTCCTCGTTGCGCTCTGTGCCGCCATCGTTGTCATCCTGAACTCTCGGATGTCGCGCAGCAGCGCAAATCCAGCCCAGTTCGTGACGTCGTCCCCGTATACGTCGCAGAACTCGGCGTACTGTTTCATGCTGATCCAGTCGAACGACGACCACTTGATTGCTGTATGCACCAGATCCCACTCCGGCGGCCCAATCGAGGTGCGCTCCAGATCGAGTAGGAGTACACGCCCGTCATTTGTCGAGACCACGTTGCCGCCCCAAGCATCCCCGTGGATCACGCACCAGGGCAACCCTTTTGGAAGGTCATCCCACTGTTGGCGTAGTTCCGCCAGGTGGTCGTACATCCAGCGGCGATCGTCAGCGGTGAGGGTGTGGGCAGCGTCGATCCGCTCATTAAGCCGGACGAACGGCGCGACCTCTCCCAGATTGACGTCGGTCGGCGTCGCCAAGCGGTGAAGCTGCCTGAGCGCGGCGGCCACCTGGACGGGAGTGCCGTTGTAGTGAGGAGGCAACTCCCGCCAGAACGTCACCGAGCGACCATCAACCTCAACCGGCTGTTCGACGCCAGGCGTAACCTGTACCGCCTGTACACCGGACGCCTCCAACCAGCGGGCAACATCAACCTCACGCCTCGCGGCAACCTGTTGCCCTGGTCGACTGATTCGCACCACAACACTGCCAGGCAGTTTGTAGATAGCGTTCTCGCTGAGCCGCAACAGCTCAGCGCCCGCAGCATCAATACCGACGTGCGAGCATGCCTCACGCAGGACCGACAGTGTTTCGTCGCCAGCCAGCTCGGCCGTCATACAGCCGCCAATATCGTGCCGATGCGGGTCCGAAGTTCTTCGACCTCGATTGACTTGTCATGAGCCCCTCCGAACCGCGCCAGCTCCCGAAGGTCGTCAGCAGCGCGGCGGGAACGGATGTGACCGGCGTCGATCAGAGCAGCTTTGCCGAGTACCGCCGCTTCCTCCGGATCGCCAGTAGCCATGGTCAGCGACGCCAGTTTGATGCCTGAGATAGCGCGGGACCGAACGAATGCCTCAGTATGGCCTTCAATGGCAGCTCTCAGACGGTTACTGGCCTCGGTGGCAAAACGGCCAGTAAGCGCGATGTCGAAGAGGGCGTGTCCCGTATCGCCGGAGTGCTGGGCCGCGTCGTAGTAGGCCATCCACGGTGGGTCGTCGGCTGGCGAGGCATATGCAAATTCGTCATCTGCTTGGCCGACTGCTCGCACCGCTTCTTCTACCCGGTGCAACTTGGCGAGTGCTCGCGCCCGAGCGGAATGCAGCATGGCCCGCTCGGTAGCAGTCAACCGGTCCGATCTCACCATGGCCAGTTCGATGTAGGTGAGACCATCGTCGGGACTGGCGCACCAAATCGCTTGGCGTGCCATCGACGAGAGGACCTTGCCCCGAAGGTGCCAGTCACCGGCCTCTTCGGCACACGTCCAGGCCAGGCGGAACATGCTCCGGGCATCGGCGTGTGCGTAGGCGTCGAACGCCATGAAGCCCGCGGTGTGTCCGAGGAACCCGACGGCGCTCTGAAGGTCGGTACGGTGCATCTCGGAACAATGGGCGTTGAGCAGGTTGACCGCGTATCGGAGCTGGGCGGCGACAGCCTCGCGAACCAGTCCGCCACCATAGGTGTGGTCCCACGTGCTGAATTCACGGGCCGTGGTGCGGATCTGTTCGATCTCGGTGGCTCCGACATGCGAGGGAATCGGCGTCGGCTGGATGGTGCTCAGCAAGTCAATCAGCGGCGCGGCGGCCCCTGTCACTGTGACCCCAAAAGCTGCACGCAAGAAATCCTGGCGGTTCACGTCATCGAGCGTAACGCCAGAGTCAGCGGGCAACTTGAACCACAACAGGTCGCCTGGGATGCCGAGGGCCCGCGCCCAGCGGATGAGCTTCGACAGTTGTTCGGGAGCCTGGCCTTTTTCGATCCGGCTGAGCTGGGCTTGCGTCAGACCAAGCCAATTGCCGACCAGTTCCTGCGGCAGTGGTTTGCCGTGGTACGGGTGCATCCGATAGGCGAAGATCACACGGCCCATATGCCACGTAGCGAGAGCATCGCGTATCTGATCGACCTGCCAGAAGGCAGGTGGCACGAGAGGTGGTTGCGCGAGATCATCCGAGGCACCTGATCCGCAAGGGCTGCATAGGGTTTCGACGTTGTAGCGGTTGAGCCTGCTCCCGCAGCGCGCACAGTAGCGCTGCATATCGGATACGCGCGTCATGTTGGCCGTCCGAAACCGTGTCTTGAGATGTCCTTACCCCCATTTGCCCTGGTGGGACGACGTTATCACCGGTGCGTCCCCGCGCATATACATTTCATACATACCCCGCATACGCCGTAGTCGTGGTGCCAATTTCGCTGGAATCCGACCCTTGGGACCTGGACACATCCGGGCCTTACAGAAAGGGGTAAGCCGTGGCACTTTCGCTAGTTGTCCCGATATTTGGCCCTCCGGCCGCTGGCAAAACCACACTCACTCTGCGACTTGGCCAGGCATCGGGCCGACGCATCTTCCGACTTCGCGAGCACGTTCCGAAAGAGGTACTGGCCGCCACCGCCACCAGTAGTGAACGGCTGGGCTGGATCGACGAGTTCACTGTTGTGGAGGCGCTACGTTCATATTTCGAAGCAGCGCAGGCTGATTCGGATGTTCATACCGTGCTGCTCGACAACTTTCCTGGATCAGCCAGCCAGGTGGATCAGCTACTGACCACGTTGTGGACGTTGCAGCCACCATGCTGCATCGAGGCTATCGAGGTCGTGGCCGACGCCAAGACGCTGAAGCAACGGGCCAAGACCCGCAGGGTCTGCCATAGCTGCGAACGTGACCCAATCCACGATCCGCGCCTCCCGGCAGCGCCGAGCAACCAGGATCCCTGGCAGTGCGCACATTGCGGTGGCCTGCTCCATCCACGTCGTGGTGACTCACCACGATTGTTCAAAGCCCGGCTGCAGCGATACCACCAGACGGCGGCTGGCATTTGCGCCGGCTTCACCGACTCTGCAATTGCCGTCACTCAGCTCGACACCACCAACACCATCGACGGCGCAGCAAATCTGCTTGCCCCGCTGCTTATTTCACGGAGTTCTTCGTTATGACTACTGTCCCGCTGCCCATGTCAAAGCTCAGAGGCGACGATTACGGCCACGCCCGAATGCCGCGTGGTGCAACCGTTCACGAGCCCGAACGTATCGACCGCGTGGCCTACGGCCGCTTCCGCAACGTCTACCTATACATCACCGAAGCCTGCCAGCTGCGCTGCGAACACTGCTATATGGGCGAACGGCTGGATCGGGCGCTCAAGATGCCATTGCCGAAGATCGTGGACACCCTCACCACCTGGCGGAAACTGGGTGGCAGCAAACTCACCATCCTCGGCGGCGAGCCGACGTTGCATCCGTACTACTGCGACGCCATCCGGATGAGCCGGAAACTGGGGTATGAGCACGTCATCACCACGACAAACGCCCAGAAACCGGCGCTCAAGAAATTCAAACAGTTGGAGCCCGAGGATTTCGCCTATGTCCAGGTCAGTTTGGATGGCGGCAGCGTAGAGAGTCACGATGCCATCCGAGGTGAAGGCACCTTCGACACTGCCCTCGAAACCACGGCCGAGCTGACTGCGCGGGGCTTCGATACGCGCATCATCTGCACGGTCAACAAGGCCAACGAAGATGACGTGCTGAACCTGTTGAGCCTGGCAGATCAGCTGGGCGTCAGCCTGGTGAAGTTCCACGTCTTCTCGACCATCGGCACCGGACACGGCAATGTCGAGATGGCGATGACGCCGCCGGAGTGGGTGAATTTCTGCGATCGCCTCAGTGTGGTTGCGCCCGAACATAAAACACGGGTGTGGTACCAGCCGACGTATGCACGGCGCGACCAGATGACGCGCTATGCCGCCGAGGGCTACCAGGGGTGCATCGGCCGGACGCTGGATCGGATCTCAATTTTTCCGGATGGTCGCTGCTACGTCTGCTCGTATCTGTTCGACACCGACCTGTATTTCGCTCAGATGGTCGACGGCCAAGTTGAACTCAACCACGGCACCAACGAGTTCGACCTGTTCACCAGCGCATTGGCCGAAAGCTCCTGCGGCGGCTGCAAAGCCAGCGCCTGCATGGGTGGTTGCCCGGCCGAAGAGTTGGTGATGGGCAAAGCCTCGTGCGACGCCTACGACGACATCGTTCCCGTCTGCCGACTCTGGAAATCCAGCGCTAAGCCCGAGGAGTGAGAACTAATGGATGACATCGACCGCATCGCCGAGAACCTGTGCGGGATCGACTGGAACGACATCGACGATGTTGAGATCAACTGCCGTGAGGCATTGAACGAACTTGCCGCCGAACCTCGGATCGTGCGCGAACGGCTGGATGATCTGCCAAACCGGCCAGACCTACTCAACATGTGCGAGCATTACGACATCCTGGACAAGATCGTGCTGCACAGCGACAACGACCCCGGCATCCGCGTCCGATTGCACGTCTTCCTGCCTGGCTACTTCGACCGGCCGCACAACCACCGCTGGTCCTACGCCAGCAGGATTCTGCGTGGCCAGTATCGGCACTACCTGTTCGGCAACGCCGAGTTGGACGAGCGAATCGACCCAAAGAAATTGCCAGTGCTGCAGGCGAGAGAAGAACCGATCAGCACCAGCTACGCCTTGCACCACAGCATGGTGCATGCCGTTGTGGCCGAACCATTCACGGTGTCGCTGGTGGTGCGCGGCCCTGCGGTGAAGGACCGCTTCCTGGTGATGGACCGGAAGACCGGCGAGAGCTGGTGGCAGTACGGTGCTCAACAAGAATCGGCAGACGATGCGCTCCGCAAACGGATGACATCCGCTCGACTTCAGGAAATGATCGGCCGACTGGACGAGTGGCAACTGTTCTAGGGAAAACAGCTTCCTGCTCAAAAGGGAATGTGTCCTGTCAGCCCCGAACCCTGCGCTCCGCGACCAGGAGCATCAACCGCACGAAGGCGTGCAAATATTGCGATGGACCAGTCCGTTACGTCGACAGCCCCATCGAATCCGATGCGGCTGTCGAACCAACACGAGTGGATCGGATGTTCTACTGCGCCCGTGACTGCGGTATCTCGCAGCTCACTGAGGAATGCGGCCACGGCATGACTTGCATCTCCTGGCTGGCGGCACCAATTGGTGGTGCAGTGATGAACGCCGTCAGTTCCGCCAAGCTCGGCAGTGGGGCGTTTTGGTGTCGTGCACACCGGAGCGCCCCACTCGCCGACCCGACCAACATACTTCGCTTCATCGACCACCTGGCCCGCAGGCCGTAAATCAGTCCTCCGGAAAATGCCGCGCCCGCACAGTGTGTATGCCTAACTGCCACCGGAAACGCTGGGACAGAGATCAGTTCCGATTGGCTGACAGCAACAGCACCGAATGCGCCCGCAGTCACGATCACCCAGGTTGCACCAGTTTCGGCCAGTAGGTGTCTGGTGAGGGCTGGCGCTTCCGCGTGGGCCTCATCATCGACGTTGGTCTGTATCAAGAGGTTTGAGCATCGGCGGACTATGGCTGCCATCGCAGGTGACAGGTCGGAGCCACCAAGGTTGAGCAAAATCGGTACCTCGACGAAGGCGCTGGCCTCGATGACACGGATGGCTGCTGAGGTTCCCCCTGGGTAGTGGACACCGATTTAGCAGGATTGCGGTCCTGCTGGTAAGGATGTCCTATGCCTCCTCGCAAGCGCCGGTCGTATACGACCGAGTACAAGGTCGAGGCTGCGCATCGTGTGATCGATTCCGGTCGCACGATCGCCGAAGTCGCTCGGGAACTGGCTATCGACGCCGGGATGCTGAGCACTTGGGTCAAAGACGAGCGGCGCAGGAACACCGCCGCCGAGGTCCACGGCGAGAAACCTCTGGATGCCGCGGAGCGAGCCGAATTGCTGCGGCTGCGAAGGCAAGTCAGCGAGCTGGAGAAGGACAACGCTTTCCTCTCAAAAGCTTCGGCGTACTTTGCCGCGATGCAGAAGAACCGGCCCGGTTCGAACTGATGGTGAAGTACGCCGCCCCCGACGCACACACCATCGCCGCCACCGCCGGCACGACCGCCACGGCGCAACGGTTCGGCGTGCGGCGCATGGCACGGCTGCTGGAGGTATCGGCCTCGGGCTACTACCAGTACGTGAAGCGCAGGGCGGCAATGGTTTTGACGCCCTCTCAGCAGCGCCGCGCGGATTTGACGGTGAAGATCCTGGACGTGCACACCGAATCGGACGGCACCTACGGGTCTCCGCGGATCACCGACGAACTGCGCGAGCGCGGCGAGACGGTGAACTACAAGACCGTTGCCAAGATCATGGCCGGGATCGGGATCGAGGGCATCAGCCCGCGCACGTTCAAAGTCCGCACCACCGTGGTGGATCCGGCCGCGTCGTTCCCGCCGGACCTGGTGTCGCGCGTGTTCGATCAGGGCCGCCCCGATGCCGTGTGGACCACCGACTTCACGTACCTGAGCTGCGGTGAGGGCGACATGTATTTATGCGCCATCCGCGACGGGCACACCCGCCGGGTACTCGGCCACGCTGTCACCGACCACATCGGCTCGGACGTGGTCGAGGCCGCGATCGAGCAGGCTGTGGCCGTGCGCGGCGGCCGGGTACGCGGCACGATCCTGCATTCGGATCGCGGTGGGGAGTTCACCGCGGGCCTGACCGCGCGGGCCTGCGCCCGGCACGGTCTGCTCCGGTCGATGGGCGCGACCGGCATATGTTGGGACAACAGCCCGTCCGAATCGCTGTGGTCTACACTGAAACACGAATTCTATTACCGCCGTACCTTCGCGGGTAAGTCCGAACTCGTTGTCGCAGTTGATAATTGGATCGACTGGTACAACACTACCCGCAGACACTCCGCGATCGGCGGCATCAGCCCCGTCCGCTACGAGCAGTCCCTCACGACAGTCGCGGCAAACGCCGCGTAACCAACTGTCCACCATCCGGGGGGAACCTCATGCGGCCTCGATCAGCTGGTAGCCATCCACATAGATGAACGAGGCACGGGCAAGCGGAGACAGGTCCACGCGTTCAAGACTTTCAACCACACCCGGTAGATACGCGAACCAGGTGCGAGTGACATAGCAGTCGGCAGCCACGACGATCCGCGGCGTGACTACCTCTGGCCCCGCCGCGAAAGTGCAGTCGACATGGCGCTGTTCCAACCATGTACGAACGAATCTGCCGTGCTCATCGTCACCGATATCGTTGGAAAGCAACAGGGTCGGCGCTCCGAGAGATGCGAGCGCCGCCGCCGTCATTGGCCCATCGGCCGCGACCGACCATTCGATGCCTCGGACTTCTGCCCCGTGGTTTGCGAGAGGAAACTGGGGCACCGTCCACAGCTCCGCCAGCGCCAGGTAGCTGACGCACACCACCGGGCCTGACTGGAGCGACGTGGCACTACCAGCCGTACACCGAGAAGGCGGTGCCATCGCGGATGTCCTGCATCGCCGCCCGGCAGTAGTCGATCATGTGATTGGGCAGGGCGTCTGCGGCGAACCATTCCAGGGTGCTGCACTTTTCGGGCTCTCGATTGCTGGGCTCCCCCTGCCAGGTGCGCACCGTGAAGAAGAACGCCATCCGACCGCCTGACGATGAGTTGTGCATGATGTGTCCGAAGTGGACATCCTCTGGGGCGATCGTCACCCCGATCTCTTCCTCCGCCTCACGGATCAGGGCGGCGACCACTGATTCGCCCGCTTCGAGGTGGCCGCTGGGCAGGTGCCAAGCGCCATCTTCGAATCCGGTGTTTCGGCGCTGGCCGAACAGCACTTCGTCACCTCGGCGAAGCAACAGGTGGACATCGCCAGTCACCTTGTGCCGCTGGGGCTTTGCCTCTTGTTCGGGTTTGATTGCTGTTTCACTCATGGGTCGAACGTCTCCTCTCATCGTGGTTGAACTGGTTGTTTTATGTGTTAGCCCCGGAACGCACCGAGCCTATGTCCTCGGCCGATTGCCCGATATACGCCGGACGTATACCGACCAACGGGTCAGGGCATGGATCGGTCCCGATAACCGATTCACCCTCATTACCAGGCAAATTTGGACAACAGCGGAACGGGGATGGTGGATATGCGCACGCCGCGCCACATCCGGATCGAATCCGGCGAACTGAGGCTGGACTACCAGGCGTCGGCCGAGCAGGCTCAGAACGTCGCCGACGAACTTGCCCAGAGTTCATCGGATTTCGTGGTCACGGTCGATGACAACGTGACCGAGGACCTTCCGACGCTGCCGTGCGGCGAGCTTTGGGAGTAATCGTTGATACTAGATCCCTTGGACCACAACGTATTTGTGCATGCCGATGGCAAGCTATCCGAGCATATGTGTCAGGTTCGCCTACTTGAACTCACGCCCGACAGAGCGAAAGAGCTGCGACGAATCCACCGTCATCACTTGCCAGATGAGTGCATGGTGCATTTAGCGGCGGCATATCTGTTGGTGGTTGAGGATGGTGCTTGAGGTGGCGGCGTCGGTCGTCTGGATCTCGTGGCCGAGTTCGGTGTTCTTCACGGCGCTGCTGGGGTTCCGGATAGGGGTGTGGTGGAAAGGGACTTATGTTCTGGGCAGGCATGAGTTCATTCGTGGGAGACTCAGCCTTCGGCGGGGCTGGCACGGTGACGATGGGGACGCCTACCCGGAGGCGGAGGAATATGACGAAGATGAGACTTCGTGGCTGCCGAGACGGCTGGGCTTGTCTGAGCCTGCGAGTTGGCGGAGTGTGGATGAGGACACCGAGGTGTTGCCGCAGTTACAGGACATACGGCCACCTGTGCGAGGGACACCTATACGACGGCCGCCGTGGGTGGGGCGGCAGTCATGAGCAGGGGTGCCGGGATCGGCGTCATCCTCCCGGACTACACCCGAGCTGGGCGTCCGAATAGGACCAACTGCATCAGCAGGCAGACTCGTGCGGGTGAGGCGATCGGCTCGGTGCCGAAGGATCGGCCCAGATCGACCACCAGGGCGAACGCCGCATGGATCAGGAATCGCGCCTCGGCGGGGGAGAGTTCCGGGCGAACCTCGCGCAGCAGCCGCGCCCACTCCTCGATGCTGAGCCGCTGAATATTCCGCAGCACCGTCCGCTCCTCGGCCGGAACATGCTGGAACTCCGTGTAATACACGAATGTCAGCGCGCGTTCGGCGAACGAGCTATCGACATAATGGTCGATCAAGGCGGTGAGGGCTTGCTCCGGATCCGTCGCGGCGGCGACGGCCGGTCCGATCGCGCCCGACACTCGATCGGCGGCCCGCCGGAACGCCGCGGCAAGCAGATCGCTTTTTCCGCGATAGAATCGGTATACCGCTGACGCGGCGGAAAGTCCTGCGGCAGTGGCGATTTCCTCGACGCTGACATTCGGGTATCCGCGCTCGTAAAAGAGCTCGACTGCCTTGTGTAGCAGCAGTTCGTGTTTGAACGAATCCGGAATCTTCAGGCCCGCCACTGATTCCGGTACCGGCTGCTCGGCGGGCAGGTCGGCGTCGGCGATCGAGAGGCACGCCGAATTCAACAGGTGGGAAAGAGATTTGGACGGCAGGGTGGCGTGATGGTCGGCGATGCTGGTGACCGCGCTCAGCATGGCGGCGCGCAACACCCGGACATCATTCTCGCTCACCGCCGGGCGGAGCTGCGCGAGTTGGTCGCCGAGCGCGCGCACGATGGTCAACTGCTGCTCGTTGAGGATCTCCTGGTCCTTCGGCTCGAGGTAGCGACCCTCCCAGCGCACGAGCGTGATGGTGGCGCGATTGTCGATCGTCACCCCGACCAGTGAATCGAGCAGATATCGCAGTCGTCGATCCGCCGGCCAGTGCGCCGCCTCGGGCGGCAACGTCACCGACTCCGTCATCGCCTCGCCCACCCGTAGCAATTCCTCCCGGAACAGCGCGTACTTACTGGGATAATGCCGATATAGTGCCGCCGAACTGATTCCGAGCCCAGACGCGATGTCCTCCATGCTCACGCCGTGATATCCCAGCGCGCCGAACGCGGACGCGGACGCCGCAGCGATCTGGGCCCGCCGATTCTTCGGCCGACGCCGAATCTCGCGCGGTGCCGAGTCGCCGCTGACTGCCTTGTGCGCCGTACGGGGATTGTCGACACTCATGCGGACATGGTAACGACCAGCCCGCCCCCTTATTTGCCCAGGTCGCAGGCCGAGCCGCCAGCTGTATGTCAGGCAATGTCCTCGGGCGTGTTCGTGTTGAAGGTGGCCACCCCCAATGCCTTCCAGGCGTCCAGCAGACGTTTGTCGCCTGACGCGGCTACCGAATCGGTGTCATTCAGTTGCTCGGCGGCGGCGCACTGGACCGCGTCGTAACCGCGCAGCGCAAAAACGTCGGTGAGTTCCGCCGCGCGCAGAATCAATGCCTCGTCCGCTTCGACAATGTCGATCTGTGGCCATAGCTGGTCCAGCAGACGACGGCACGCTGCGTAGTCCGTGTCATGAAGACGTGCCATCCGGTGTGCCTGAGCGAGCGCGGCTGCGGTCTCCACATACATAAGTCTGCTCGATACAACGGCGTCGGCGTCATCCCAGAACCGTCGGCATGCATGGCTACTCGGTTCGTTGACCAGTAGCGGGACGAAAGCGGACGTGTCCAGATAACCGATCACCGGCGCTGCTCGTCGATGAGTTCGCTGACGATGCCCTTGCCGTGGATCGGCTCGGGTGCCGGCTGCTTCTTCTTGCGCGCAGGTTGTACGCGCCCTTCCTCGCGTAGTTGCTCTAGCCTTGTCAGTCGCTCGACGGGGACTATCCGGGCTATCGGTCGTCCATGATCGGTGATGGTCACAGTGTGTCCGGTGCGCACCTCAGCCAGATGACGACTGAGACTGTTGCGCAGTTCCCTGATGCCGACGTCCATGGCTGCTCCTTCAATGTGGCTACATCTACATCACAAATAGTAGCCACAAACCCTCGGTCTCGGTCGGTCGCTGGGCGGCTCCGGCGGGTGCCTGCGTCACATCTGCGGACATATCTGCGGGCGAGTGCTCCTCACCCCGTCGACGGCCCACGCTGGGCGGCATACCAATCCAGGAGGTCGGGGTTATCTACGGCGCTGCGTTCCACGATGCGGGCGGGGTCCGCACCCTGGAGGAGCTTTTTGATCGGGACCTCGAGTTTTTTGCCGGTGCGGGTATGGGGGATACCGGGGGCGAGCAGGATTTCGTCGGGGACGTGGCGGGGGGAGACCTCGGTGCGGATGGTGGTGTCGATCCGGGTCTTCAGCTTGTCGGTGAGTTCGGCGCCGGGGGCCAGCGTGACGAATAGCGGCATCCAGTAGCCGCCGTCGGGTTGTTCGGCGCCGATGACGAGGGCCTCGGCGATTTCGGGGAGGCGCTCGACGGCCTGGTAGATGTCGGCGCTGCCCATGCGGATACCGTGCCGGTTGAGGGTGGAATCGGAGCGGCCGTGCACCACGACGCTGTGACGGTCGGTAATGGTGATCCAGTCGCCGTGGCGCCACACGCCGGGGAACATGTCGAAATAGGCGTCGTGGTAGCGGTTTCCGTCGGGATCGTTCCAGAAGCGAACCGGCATCGATGGCATGGGCTTGGTGACGACGAGCTCGCCGACCTCGTCACGGACCGATTTTCCCTCGGTGTCGAAGGCGTCGAGCGCGACCCCGAGATAGGGGGCCGACAGCTCGCCGGGCCAGCTCGGCACGGTGCGAGCGCCGCCGATGAACGCGGAGACGACATCGGTGCCGCCGCTGATCGAGGCGACCTGCACATGTTCGCCGACATTGTCGCCCAGCCAAACCGCCGACGCCGGTGGCAGGGAGGAGCCGGTGATGCCGACCTGACGCAGCGCGGACAGATCATGGTCTGCGCGTGGGACGCCACCCGCCTTGATGCAGGCGAGCACATAGCCGGGGCTGGTGCCGAGCACGGTGGCGGAGGTTTCGGCGGCGAGGTGCCACAGTGCATCCGGCGCCGGGTAGGTGGGGCTGCCGTCGTAGCAGACGATGGTGGCTCCGACCAGTAGCCCGGCGATCTGGAAGTTCCACATCATCCAGCTTGGGCTGGTGTACCAGAAGAAGGTGTCCTCAGGGCCGATATCGGCTTGCAGGGCAACGGCTTTGAGATGTTCGAGCAGTACGCCGCCGTGTCCGTGCACGATGCCCTTCGGCAACCCGGTGGTACCGGAGGAGAACACGATCCAGAGTGGATGATCGAAATCGACTGCCTCGGTGGCGATTACGGCCGAATCAGATTCGGCAACGGCGGTCGCCTCGTTCCAGGACAGTGTGTCCGGAACTACCAGGCCGAGCTGGGAGACGGCCACGGTGGCCCGCAGGCTGCCGAGACCGGCCTGTAGCACCGCGATATCGGCGCGCTTGTCATGCGCCTTCCCGCCGAATCGATAGCCGTCGGCGGTGACGAGCACGGTCGGCTCCAACTGGCCGAGCCGATTGCGCGCGGCCTTGGGCGAATAGTCCTGCCCGCAGGCGCTCCACACCGCGCCGATGCTCGCCGTCGCCAGAAACGCGATCACCGTTTCGGGGATATTCGGCAGATATCCCGCCACCCGATCGCCGGGCCGCACGCCGAGGGAACGCAGGGTGCGCGCGAATGCCTTGGTGGCGTCGATCAATTCGGTCCAGGACACTTCGCGCGGCTCGCGGTCCTCGCTGACGTGCACGATCGCGGGCCGGTGCCTGCGGAACTGCCGGACAATCTGGTCCACATAGTTCAGCCGGGTACCGGGAAACCATTGCGCACCAGGCATTTCGGTGCTCGCCAGCACCGCTCCGCCGGTGTCGCCGAGTTCGAAGTAGTCCCAGACCGCCTGCCAGAATGCGGGCAGGTCGTCCACCGACCATTGCCACAGCGAGTGGTAGTCCGGTACGGCCACGCCGGTGCGCGCTTGCGCGAACCGGGCGAAATCGGTAACCCTGGCGTCGGCGATATCCCGCTCGGTTGGTACCCATTGTGGTCGCACCGCAGTACCTCCTGGCTTGTTCCCGCGTGATCAGCGGTGGCTATCACCTCGCCGCACAATGTGTTCGGCGTGCCGTAGCACCGGTGCGTCGACCATACGGCCTTCGAAGCTGAACACACCCCGATGTTTCGCGACCTCGTCGAGTACCCGGCGCGCCCAGTCCAGCTCATCCGCCGATGGTGCGTACGCTTCGCGGATCACCGGCACCTGGCTGGGATGGATAGCCACCTTGGCGTCGAATCCGATGGCAACGGCGTCGAGCGACTCCGCGCGCAGGCTGTCGAGATCACGAATATCCAGACACACCGAGTCCAGGGCGAACTTCCCGTACGCCTTCGCCGCGAGCAGCGCGCTGGAGCGAACATGGCGTGCCACATCACGATAGCTGCCGTCGGCGTGCCTGCTGGACTTCCCGCCCAGGCCCGCGACCAGATCCTCCGCGCCCCACATGACCCCGATCGCATTGCGCGCCATCACCGCCCGGCCCACCGCGAGCGCGCCGAGCGGCGATTCGATCAGCGCGATCACCTGGTAGTCCGGTAGCGCCGTAATCTGTTCGGCGGATTCACATTTGGGCAACATGATGCGCTGATAGCCGGTTTTGGCGAGTGCTTCCAGGTCGAGCGGATAGTCCTCGGTGCCGGCCGCGTTGATACGCACCACGGTGGTTTCGGGATCGAGCGGGGTGTCGATCAGCGCCCGGCGGGCGGCGGCCTTGTCGTGCGCGGCCACCGCGTCCTCGAGATCGACAATCACGACATCGGCTGCCGTGGCCGCCTTTTTGTAGCGATCGGGCCGGTCCGCGGGGCAGAACAGCCAGGCGGGGCCGTGCATTTCCCAGCTCATGCGTCACTCGGTTGTTTGCGGAGCAGGCTCTTGCGGACGGCGGTCGCGACGATATCGCCATGCTGGTTGCGCGCGGTATGGGCGAAGGTCACGATGCCCTCGCCGGGGCGGCTCTTCGATTCGCGTTTGCCGGTGACCACGGTTTCGGCGTACATCGTGTCGCCGTGGAACAGCGGCTTGGGGAACGCGATGTCGGAGAAGCCGAGATTGCCGACGAGCGTGCCCTGGGTCAGTTGCGCGACCGACAGCCCGACCAGCGTCGACAAGGTGAACATCGAGTTCACCAGCCGCTGATTGAACGGCGGCTGACTGTCGCTGAACGCCGCATCCAAATGCAATGCCTGGGTGTTCATCGTCATCGTGGTGAACAGGACATTGTCGGCTTCGGTAATGGTGCGCCCGGGCCGGTGCTCGTACACCACCCCGGTATCAAGTTCTTCGAACCACAGACCGCGCTGCACCACCCGGCGCGGGCCATTGGCATTCACTGCGGACTCCGTCACAATCCCAGCTCCCGTCCGATGAGCATCAACTGCACCTCCGTGGTACCTTCGCCGATTTCGAGGATCTTGCTGTCGCGGTAGTGCCTGGCGACAGCGTATTCGTTCATGAACCCGTAGCCGCCGAAGATCTGGGTGGCGTCGCGGGCGTTGTCCATGGCGGCCTCGCTGGACACCAGTTTGGCGATCGAGGCTTCCTTTTTGAACGGCTTGCCCGCGAGCATGAGCGCGGCGGCGTCGTAGTAGGCGGTGCGGGCGGCGTGTGCGCGCGCCTCCATTCGGGCGATCTTGAAGGCGATGGCCTGGTTGCGGCCGATCGGCCTGCCGAAGGCCTCACGATCCTTTGCGTAGCGCACGCTCTCGTCGACGCAGCCCTGTGCGGCGCCGACCGACAGCGCCGCGATGGCGATGCGGCCCTCGTCGAGAATGCGCAGGAAGTTCGCGTAACCGCGACCGCGCTCGCCGAGCAGGTTCTCCTCGGGGACCCGGACATCGGTGAAGCTCAGTGGGTGGGTGTCCGAGGCGTTCCAGCCGACCTTGTTGTAGGCGGGTTCGGCGACGAAACCGGGGGTGTCGGTGGGCACCAGGATGGTGGAGATCTCCTTCTTGCTGCCCGTCTGGCCGGTCACCGCGGTCGCTGTCACCAGCCGGGTGATATCGGTGCCGGAGTTGGTGATGAACTGCTTGCTGCCGTTGATCACCCACTCACCGCTGTCGAGGGTCGCGGTGGTGCGGGTGCCGCCCGCGTCGCTGCCCGCGCCGGGTTCGGTGAGGCCGAAGGCGGCCAGCGCGCGTCCGCTGGTCAGCTGCGGCAACCATTGCTGCTTCTGCTCGTCGTTGCCGAAGCGGTAGACGGGCATCGCGCCGAGCGAGACACCGGCCTCCAGCGTTATCGCGACGCTCTGGTCGACCTTGCCGAGCTCCTCCAGCGCCAGGCACAGGGCGAAGTAGTCGCCGCCCATGCCGCCGTATTCCTCGGGGAAGGGCAGGCCGAACAGCCCCATCTCGGCCATGCCCGCGACCACTTTGTACGGGAAGGTGTGGTTCGCGTCGTGTTCGGCGGCGACCGGCGCCACCACGGTCTGCGCGAAATCGCGCACCGTGTGGGCGAGATCGCGGTAGTCCTCGGGCAGTGTTCCGGTGGACAGATAGTCGGTCATGCTGGGTTCGCCTCTCGTTCAGCGGTATTCGTGTCAGTGGGCGCGGCCGCCTCGGCTGGAGCAGGTGCGGCGGTAATCCGCGCGAGCAGTTGGTCCAACCGCACCTGGGCGCCCGGCTCGACCAGAATTTCTACGGTTCCCGTGGTCGGGGCGGTGAGCGAGTGCTCCATCTTCATCGCCTCGACCACCACCACCGCGGCGCCCGCGGCGACGTCGGCACCGGATCGCACCGGTACCGCGATGACCGAACCCGGCATGGGGCTGCGGATTTCGGCATCGCCGACATGCTCGCCGCCCTCGCGCACCCGCACCTCCGCCAACTCACGCAATGCCGCGACACCGGAGGCTCCGGCGACCCACAGTTGGCCCTCGTACTCGGCGACCCGGTAGTCGCGTCGCAGACCGTCCAGCGTCAGGGTGAGTACTCCGGCGGTCGCGGCGCCGAATGGTTCAGCGGTCGATGGTGTGAAAGCCGCTGACAGCGTGACGGATTCGCCTTCGCCGACCCGTCCCTCGGCAGCTTCCGGTGCCCCGGCCAGATACACGTGCTCGACGCGATCGCCGCTCGCCAGCCGGATCGACGTCGGCGCCGCCACCCCGATCCGCCACCCGGACGGCACATTCCACGGATCGCCAGGATTGGCGGGCCAGCGCCGCAGCCAGTGATACGCGGCGGCGGCGATGAATTCGGCATCGCCGACGGCGCCGGGCCGGAAGTCGGCAACGCGACGATCCAGCAGTCCGGTATCCAGCCGTCCCGCGACCACATCCGGATCGGCGAGCAGAAACCGCAGGAATTCGATATTGGTCGTGACGCCGAGCAGTACGGTATCGGCGAGTGCCCGATCGAGTTTCGCGAGCACCGCGTCCCGATCGGTGCCGTGCGCGATGACCTTCGACAGCATCGGGTCGTAATCGCTGCCGACCACCGTGCCGGTCCGCAATCCCGAATCCACCCGCACACCACGACCTTCGGGCTCGGCCAGCTCGAGTACGGTGCCGCCGGTGGGCAGGAAGCCGCGGCCGGGATCCTCGGCGTACACCCTGGCCTCGATCGCGTGCCCGACGAGGCGAATCTCGTCCTGCTCCACCATGAGCTTCTGCCCGGCCGCGATACGGACCTGGCTTTCCACCAGATCCACGCCCGTTACCAGTTCGGTGACCGGATGTTCCACCTGTAGCCGGGTGTTCATCTCCATGAAGAAGAATTCGTCGGGCCGATCGGCGGAGACGATGAATTCGACCGTGCCCGCGCCCACATAGTTCACGCTGCGCGCGGTGTTGCAGGCGGCGGCACCGATCCGGGCCCGTGTCTGCACGTCCAGCAGCGGTGACGGCGCTTCCTCGACCACCTTCTGATGCCGCCGTTGCAGGCTGCATTCGCGTTCGCCCAGATGGATCACATTGCCGAACTGGTCGGCGAGGATCTGCACCTCGATATGTCGGGGCCGGGTGATGAATCGCTCCAGGAACAGTGTGTCGTCGCCGAAGGCGGCGCCCGCTTCGCGGCGGGCACTGGCGAGCGCGTCCGGCAACTGTTCTGGCGCCTCGACGAGCCGCATGCCCTTGCCGCCACCGCCGGCCGACGGCTTGACCAGCACCGGATAGCCGATATCGGTGGCCGCGGCGATCAGGTCACCGTCGGCGAGGCCCGGTCGGGCGATGCCGGGCACCACCGGCACCCCGAAGGCGGAAACGGTGTTCTTGGCGGCGATCTTGTCGCCCATGATCTCGATGGCCCGCGCGGGCGGGCCGAGGAAGACGATCCCCGCCGCCGCCAGCGCGGCGGCGAAAGCGGCGTTCTCCGAGAGGAATCCGTATCCGGGATGCACCGCCCGCGCACCCGAGCGCACCGCGGCCGCCACCACCTTGTCGATGGCGAGGTAGCTCTGCGCGGCGGGCGCCGGTCCGAGCCGCACCGCGGTATCCGCCTCGCGGACGTGCCTGGCCTCGACATCGGCGTCGCTGTAGACCGCGACCGAACGAATACCCAAGGCGCGCAGGGTGCGAATGACGCGCACCGCGATCTCGCCGCGATTGGCGACAAGCACGGTGTCGAATTCGATGGGGTGAGATTTGTTCAGCATCGCGCTCACATCCGGAAGACGCCGTAGGAAACGGGTTCGAGTGGCGCCTGTGCGCACACCGAAAGGGCAAGGCCGAGCACGGTTCTCGTATCGGCCGGGTCGATCACGCCATCGTCCCAGAGTCGGGCCGTCGAGTAGTACGGATTGCCCTGGTGCTCGTACTGATCCCGAATCGGCGCCTTGAACGCCTCCTCGTCCTCGGCCGACCATGGCTGTCCTTTGCTGTCGAGCTGGTCACTGCGTACCGTCGACAGCACCGACGCGGCCTGCTCGCCACCCATCACCGAGATCCTGGCATTCGGCCACATCCACAGGAACCGCGGTGAATACGCGCGCCCGCACATCGAATAGTTGCCCGCGCCATACGAACCGCCGATCACCACGGTCAGCTTCGGCACCCGTGCGCAGGCCACCGCGGTAACCATCTTGGCGCCATGCTTGGCGATACCGCCCGCCTCGTAATCGCGTCCGACCATGAAACCGGTGATGTTCTGTAGGAACAGCAGCGGAATCTTGCGTTTGTCGCACAGTTCGATGAAATGCGCGCCCTTCATGGCGGATTCGCCGAACAGCACGCCATTATTGGCCACGATGCCCACCGGATGTCCGTGGATGTGCGCGAACCCGGTAACGAGCGTCTTGCCGTATTCGGCCTTGAACTCGTGAAAGCCGGATTCGCCGTTGGGGTCACCGTCGATGATCCGGTCGATCACCTCGTGGACGTCATATGGAGTGCGCGGATCCACCGGCACCACGTCATACAGCTCGGACTCCGGCGCCGACGGCTCGACCGGGGCCTTGACCTCCCAGGGCGCGACCGGGCGCGGTCCGAAGGTGCCGACGATGCGGCGCACGATACGAAGTGCGTCCTGATCGTCCTCGGCCAGATGGTCGGTGACTCCCGAAGTCCGCGAATGCAATTCGCCGCCGCCGAGCTCCTCTGCCGTAACGACCTCGCCGGTCGCCGCCTTCACCAGCGGAGGGCCGCCGAGGAAGATCGTGCCCTGATTGCGCACGATCACCGCCTCATCGCTCATCGCCGGTACATACGCTCCGCCCGCGGTGCAGGATCCGAGCACCGCCGCGATCTGCGGAATCGCCTTGGCGCTCATGGTCGCCTGGTTGTAGAAGATGCGCCCGAAATGCTCCCGATCCGGGAAGACCTCATCCTGGTGCGGCAGGTACGCGCCGCCGGAGTCGACCAGATACAGGCAGGGCAGATGATTCTGCAGCGCGACTTCCTGCGCGCGCAGATGCTTCTTCACCGTGAGGGGGTAGTAGGTGCCGCCCTTGACCGTGGCGTCATTGGCCACGATCACGCATTCGCGCCCCGACACCCGCCCGATACCGGTGATGACACCCGCGCCGGGACATTCGTCGCCATACATCCCCGTCGCGGCCAGCGGCGAGAGCTCCAGGAAGGGACTGCCCGGATCGAGCAGCTGATCCACCCGCTGCCGGGGCAGCAATTTACCGCGGGCGACGTGTCGCTCGCGTGCCTTCGCCGGACCGCCGAGCGCCGCGGTTGTCAGCCGCTCGCGCAGGTCGTCGGTCAACGCCTGGTGTGCCGCGCGGTCTTCGACCGCGTACTCGGTAACCGTCATCACGCCATCCTGCCATCCAGTTAGTAGCCGATAACTGGAATTCAGGTTAATCTTGATTAACCAAGATGTCGAGACCGGGTGAAGGGAGCGGACTTGACCAGCACCGATTCCGCCGCGCCGACACGAAGGGAACAGCTGAAAGCACAGCGTCGCGCGCAACTGTTGGACGCGGGAGCCCGGCTCATCGCCGAGCGTGGGTTCCTCGGTATGCGCCTGGACGACCTCGGCGCGGCCGCGGGTATCAGCGGCCCGGCCGTCTACCGCCACTTCCCGAACAAGGAAGCGCTGCTGATCGAACTGCTGGTCGGGGTCAGTCAGCGGCTGCTCGCCGGCGGAACGGCGGTCGCCGCGCGCGGCGAGTCGCCGATGGAAACTCTCGCGGGGCTGGTCGACTTCCAACTGGACTTCGCGCTCGGCGAGCCCGAACTCATTCGCATTCAGGACCGTGACCTCGACAATGTTCCGGTCGGCGCGCGTCGTGAGTTGCGTCGCGCACAGCGGCAGTACGTCGAGATCTGGGTCGCGGTGCTGCGCCGCCTGCATCCCGATCTGCCCGAAGACGCCGCGCGCGTTCAAGCGCACGCCGCGTTCGGACTGATCAACTCCACCCCGCACAGTGCGGCGTCGGCCATCAGGGCCCGACCGGTATTGCGCCGAATGGCGTTGTCCGCCTTGGAGTGAAGGCCCAATGCACGATTGGGCCCGCCCTTGTCACCGCGCGCTCCACCCGCCATCCATGGTGTAGGACGCGCCGGTGACCATTCCGGCATTCGCGGACGCGAGCCACCCGGCCAGTCCGGCGACCTCGTGCGGCTCGACGAGGCGTTTGATGGCGCTCTCGGTGAGCAGGACCCGCTCGAGCACCTCTTGTTCGGCGATGCCGTGTGCCTTGGCCTGATCGGCTATCTGCTTGTCCACCAAAGGGGTTCGGACATAGCCAGGATTGACGCAGTTGCTTGTCACCCCTCGGTTGCCGCCCTCGAGCGCGGTCACCTTCGACAGTCCCTCCAGTCCGTGCTTCGCCGTCACATACGCGACTTTGTATTCGGACGCGCGCAGCCCGTGTACCGAGGAGATATTGATGATCCGCCCGAATCCCTGCCGGTACATGTGCGGCAGCGCCGCACGGATGAGCAGGAATGGCGCTTCGACCATAAGGGTCATGAGCTTGCGGAACTGCTCCGGTGCGAACTCCTCGATCGGGTCGATCCGTTGCACCCCGGCATTGTTCACCAGGATGTCCGCATCGAGGCTCAGGTGCTCCAAAGCGCCGACGTCGAGAAGATCTACGGCCCACGCCTTTCCGTCGAGCTCGTCGGCCAGCGATTTCGCCCCGGCCTCATCGATATCGGCGACGGTGACCTCGGCCCCACGGTCGGCGAACTCGCGGGCGCACGCGGCGCCGATACCGCTCGCGCCGCCGGTGACCAGGGCTTTGCGTCCTGTCAGATCCGTCATTTGACCTCCGCTCCTACGGTGCCGGTGATCGCTGGCTCGGTCGCGGTGGCCAGTGTTTCGGCATCGGCGAGGTCGATGCTCTCCAGCGCGATGCCATTGGTCTCCCTGGCGAAATACACCGCCACCGCGGTGACGGCGGCGGCCCCGGCCAGGTACCACGCGATCGGCACCGCGGAACCGAATTTGTCGAGCAGGCGCACGGCGATGATCGGCGCGAGCGACCCGGCCACGATCGAGGTGACCTGATATCCCAGTGACACACCGGAATACCGCATCCGGGTCGGGAACATTTCCGCCATGATCGCGGGCTGCGCGGCGTACATGAGGGCGTGGAAGATCAGGCCGATAATGATCGCCGACATAATGATCGCGTTGTGCCCGCTGTCCATCATGGGAAAAGCGAAGAACCCCCATGTGCCCGCGGTGATCGCGCCGATGAAATAGACCGGCCGCCTGCCGAATCGGTCGCTGAGTTGCCCGGCCACTGGAATGGCGAGGAAATGCACAGCGTGCGCGACGAGCAACCACCACAGAATCACCTTGGTGTCCACGCCGACATGCACCTTCAGATAGGTGATCGTGAATGTGACAACCAGGTAATACATGATGTTCTCGCCGAACCGCAGTCCCATCGCGGTGAAAACGCCACGCGGATAACGCTTCAGCACCTCGAAGACGGTGAATGAATGGGCCTTGATCTGCTCCATCTGCTGCTGCGCCTCGACGAAAATCGGAGCGTCGGTGACCTTTGTGCGGATGTAGTAGCCGATCAGCACCACGATGGCCGACAGCCAGAACGCGACCCGCCAGCCCCAGCCGAGGAAGGCGGCATCCGACAGCGTCGAGGTCAATGCGAGCAGCGCGACCGTCGCAAGCAGGTTTCCCAGCGGCACGCCCGCCTGTGGCCAACTCGCCCAGAAGCCACGGCTTTTGCTCGGACTGTGTTCGGCGACAAGCAGAACCGCGCCACCCCATTCACCGCCGACCGCGAAACCCTGAATGAATCGAAGCGTGACCAGTAGCGCCGGTGCCAGATATCCGACCTGACCGAAGGTCGGCAGGCAGCCCATCAGGAAGGTCGCACTGCCCACCAGCAGCAGACTGAACTGCAACAGCTTCTTGCGGCCGTAGCGGTCGCCGAAGTACCCGAAGACGATGCCGCCGAGCGGGCGCGCCGCGAAGCCGACCGCGTAGGTGATGAAGGCGGCGAGGATGGCGTCGAGATCACTGGTGCCCTTGGCGAAGAACACCTTGCTGAATACCAGCGTCGCGGCGGTGCCGTAGAGAAAGAATTCGTACCACTCGACGACCGTGCCCGCCATTGACGCGGCGACCACCCGCCGCAGGCCCGTCGGTATGCCGCCGGGATCGCTTCCCTTGGGCCGCAACGTGTTTCGCACGCTCATCGCACTCTCCTCTATGACCGGGACCAATTCTTGCTGATGAATGTGATGGTCCCCACAATTTATGGTCAAAACGAGTATTCGTGCAGATGTCTGTGGTCGCAATGACCAGATGCGCAGGCATGATCTGCGAGAATGCAGATATGAATGTCTCGCCTTCGGGATCCCGCCGCCCAAGCGCGGACGACCTGCTGGTATTGCTCGCCGTCGGCCGATCGGGTCGATTCGTCACGGCCGCCGAGGAACTCGGCATCAACCACACCACCATCTCGCGCCGAATCACCGCGCTGGAGCAGGCGCTCGGCGGGCGCGTACTGGCGCGCGTCACCGGCGGCTGGGAACTGACCGACCTCGGGCGCGAGGCGCTCGAGGCAGCCGAGACCGTGGAATCCGCCGTCAAATCGCTGGCCACGGATGCGAATGGCACGCGAGCGCTGGAAGGGGTCGTCCGGCTCTCGGCCACCGACGGCTTCAGCGCCTACATCGCCGCGCCCGCCGCCGCGCAGGTGCGGCGGGCGCATCCGAAGATCGCCGTGGAAATCGTCGCGACGACGCGCCGCGCGTCCCAGCAGCGTTCCGGCCTGGATATCGAAGTGGTGGTGGGGGAGCCGCAGGTGCACCGGGCCACGGCAATTCGCCTCGCCGACTACTGCCTCGGCCTCTATGGCTCCCGGGACTATCTACGCGAACACCGAACCCCCACGGACGTAGACGACCTGGCCGGCCATTCGCTGGTGTACTTCATCGATTCCATGCTCCAGGTCGACGTCCTCGACGTGGCATCCAGTTTCGTACCGACCATGCGCGAATCGGTCACATCCACCAATGTTTTCGTGCACGTCGAGGCGACACGAGCCTCGGCGGGCCTGGGCCTGCTGCCCTGCTTCATGGCAGACAGGCATGACGACCTGGTACGGGTGCTCGGCGACGAAATATCCGTCCGACTCGCCTATTGGCTGGTGACCCGAACCGAAACACTCCGTAGACCGGAAGTGGCTGCGGTTGTCGATGCGATCCGCGTGCGGATGCACGAACAGCGAAAAGCATTGCTGGGCTTGCGGTCTTAGTGGTGTCGAAGTGTGTCAGGCGGCAGTGACGTCGGCGGATTGGTCGGAGGTGAGGTTGCCGTCGACCATTCGGTAGACGGCGTCCATCTGGTGCAGGTGGTTGCGATCGTGGGTGACCAGTAGTGTCGCGGCGCCGTGGTCACGGACCACGGTGAGTATCAGGTCGATGATGGCGGCCCCGCGTTCGGTGTCCAGTGCGCTGGTCGGTTCGTCGATTACCAGGAGGGCGGGGTCGTTCATCAGGGCGCGAGCGATGTTCACGCGTTGACGTTGGCCGCCGGAAAGCTTGGACGGATGCTTGTCGCTGTGGTCGGCGAGGCCAACGGCATCGAGGAGTTCCATTGCTTTGTCACGGGTTTCGCGGCGCCGCGCCGGTGCGGTGAAGAGGCGCTGACCCAGGTGCGTCATCGCCTCCAGTTGTTCGGCGGCGGTGAGAGCGGGGATGAGGTTCGGCTGCTGGAACACGATGCCGATGGACGAACGTCGCAGGGCGGTGGCATCTCTGCGGTTGAGCGCGGCAAGATCCACGGTGCTGTCGCCGGTTTCGAGTTCGACGCGGCCGGATTCGGGACGGATCAGCGTCGAGACGACGGCGAGCAAACTCGATTTGCCCGAGCCGGATGGGCCGGTGATGGCGGCGATGCTGCCGCCGTCGACACGCAGGTTCACCCGGTCCAGTGCGGTGAGGCGGCCTGCGCCATCGGGGTAGGTGAGGGTGACGTCGTTGACTGTCAGTGCGGTAGTCATGATTTCGAGGCTCCGGGGGTCAGCGTGCCGCGTTGAGCGCGGTAAGCGGGTCGGTGGTGAACAGGAAGCGCAGCGCGAACGCGGCACCGAGTAGGCCGAGCACGATCAAGGCGAGCGCGGGTAGCAGTGTGGTCGCGAGACTCAGCACGAACGGTAGGGCGTCGCCCATGAATGTTGCCGCGATAACGGTGATTGTGAGCCCGATCGTGACGCCGGCGGCGAGCACGATCGCAGCCTGGGCCAGCGCATCGCGAACCAGCGAACCCGAGGTCGCGCCGAGCGCCTTGAGGGTGGCGATATCGGGGCCGCGCTGCACGGTCCATACGGTGAAGAAGGCGCCGATCACCAACGCCGAGATCGCGAAAAGCAATACCGTCATCAGTGTGAGGGAACCGTTTTCGGCCTCGTAGGCGCCCAACGCGGATAGCGATCCCGAGACGGAGGTCGTGGTGGTGTGCGCAATCTCGTTGACGGCGTCGATATTCGGTATGCCGGACACCGCGAGCACGGTGGCCGCACCGCCACGCGGGCTCACCGTCTGCCAGTCGGCGGGGGTCATCCAGACCACGGGCGTATGGCTGTACCAGTCGTCACCGCCGACCGATGCCACGGTGAAGGTGCCCGACTCGAGGGTGACCCGATCGCCGGGTTGCGCATCGAGCGCCTTCGCGGCACCTGAGCTCAGTACCACCGTGCCTTGTTCGGTTGCGCCGCGATCGCCGAAGGCCGATCCCGCCGCGCCGAACAGTGCGACCTGAGCGGGTTGCCCATCATCGCGCCCGGCCACCGCCGCGCCCGCGTGGCTGATGCCGATCGGGTCGACGGTGCCGTCGGGTCCCGCGGCCGATTGCCAGGCCGCGACCTGCTGTGTGGTCAGTGCGGAGGCGTCGAAGGACGGATCGGCACCGGTATCCGCGAAGACGACGGCGTCGGCGGAGATGGCCTCGACAGCTGAGATGTTCTGGTGCGCCAGCCCGGCGGTGAGGCCACTGAGGAAGCTCACCAGCAGGGCCACCAGCGTGACGACCAGCGTGATGAGCAAGAAACGGCCGCGTGCGGCCCGGAGATCCCTGAGTGCGACGAACATGCTTCCACTATCGCGTTCTCGGGCCGCCGGGCCATCGCGCACGGGATGGAACCGGGGCCGATCGAAGGTTGGCGCGCGTTTTACACCTTTCGATGGATGCCGACCAGATAGCCGCACATAAGCTGGCACCGTGCACTCGTCGCCGCTCACCCCTGTCTTCACCACACTCCGGTTGGGACTGCATGTCCTGGTAACGGTGCTGGCAGTGGTGACCGCTGTGCGTGCGCTGCTGCCCGGTGTGCCGCATCCTGCGGCCGTCATCACGTTGACAGCCGTGTTCCTGGCAACCTACTTCGCGGGGGCGCTGCTGAGTTCCAGCCCGGTCGGTATCCGACTCTGGTTGGCCGCGCTGACCGTGCTGTGGCTCGGCTTGGTCGCGTTCGCACCGGACGCCGGGTACCTCGCCTTCGGGCTGTTCTTCCTCTACCTGCACCTGCTGCCCTCACCCGGGAATCTGCTCGCGGTGGTGGCCGCGACGACCGTGGCGGTACTGGGTTTCGGACTGCATCGCGGATGGGCAGTCGCTGGTGTCATCGGACCCGTTCTGGGGGCAGCGGTGGCTGTGGGTATCGGGCTCGGATATCAGGCGTTGTTCCGCGAGTCCGCCTCCCGGCAGCGGCTGATCGACGAATTGCTCAGCACCAGAGCGACTCTCGCGGATCAAGAGCGCACAGCGGGCAAGCTCGCCGAGCGGGAGCGGCTGGCGCAGGAGATCCACGACACCGTCGCGCAAGGTCTCAGCAGTATTCAACTACTGCTGCACGCCGCCGAGCAGTCCGCGCCCGACCATCCCGCGCTGCAACGGATTCAGCTCGCCAGGGAAACCGCCGCCGAGAACCTCGCCGAAACGCGAAGACTGATAGCCGAATTGACGCCCGCCGCACTGGAGGGGCAGTCGCTGGCCCAGGCGCTGGAACGGATCTGCGCCCGCGCCCAAGCCCCCGGGTTTACTACTCAGATGCTGGTCGAGGGAACCCCGGAGCGGCTCCCGATGTCGGTCGAGGCGGCGCTGGTGCGCATCGCGCAGGGCGCGGTATCGAATGTCGTCCGCCATGCCGGCGCCGCGCGAATGCGACTCACGCTCACCTATGCCGACACCGACGTGTTCCTGGATGTGGTCGACGACGGCATCGGGATCGATCCCGCCGTGCTCGATCGCGCCCCCTCGGGAACATTCGGATTGGCCGCGATGCGGGCCCGAACCGAACAGCAGGGTGGCACCATGGCGGTCGAATCGGAGCCCGGCCATACCGCGGTCACCATCTCCTTCCCTATCGGGCCCGCCTCCGAACAGCCGAATCCCGTTGTATCCTCGGCGGATACAACGGCACAGTCTGCCGGTTCGGCTCCGGAATCCACTTCACCTGAGCCGAATTCGGCTGATCGATCGGAGCACTTATGATTCGGCTGTTGCTGGCCGACGACCATGCCATCGTGCGGGCCGGATTGCGCGCGCTACTCGAGAGTGGCGACGAAATCGCTGTCGTAGGAGAGGTTTCCAGCGCGGAAGCAGCGGTGTCCTTCGGTGCCACCACCCCGGTCGACCTCGTGCTCATGGACCTGAGTTTCGGCCCCGGCAACTCGGGTGTCGACGCGACCACCGAGCTGCGCGCGCTCCCGAACCCGCCCAACGTCCTGGTGGTCACCAACTACGACACCGACGCCGACATACTCGGCGCCATCGAAGCCGGCGCCTGCGGGTACATCCTCAAGGACACCCCACCGGCGGAACTGCTCGCCGCGGTTCGTTCGGCAGCGGCCGGGGAGAGCGTGCTGTCTCCCTCGGTCGCGTCCAAGCTGATGACCAGGGTCAGACGCGCCGACACTACATTGAGTCAACGCGAAATCGAGGTGCTGCGGCTGGTCGCGGCAGGCCGCTCCAACCGTGAGATCGCCAAGGAGCTGTTCCTCAGCGAAACCACCGTCAAATCCCACCTCGTACACATCTACGCCAAACTCGGCGTCCGCTCGCGAACTTCCGCCGTCGCGCGGGCCCGCGAACAGGGCATGATCTAGACGATTCATTCGTCGGTGGCTTCCCACTGGTCGCTGCCATCGTCGCGGGTAAGTGGGGCAGGTTCACGGGTGGGCGTGGTAGACAGCTTCGAGGTTGGTCCCGTCGGGATCATTGACGAATGCCCCGTAGTAGTCGGGGTGGTACTCCGGGTGCACCGCCGGTTCGTCCCGAGTGGTGGCTCCGGCGGCGATCGCGGCGGCGTAGAAGGCGTCGACGGCTTCTCGGCTGTCGACGGTGAAGGCCAGGTGCAGGTTCGGGTCGACGATCTCGCCGTCGACGAGCCAGAAGAACGGCTTGGGATGCCGGCCGTAGCCGACCATCGCGGGCCGGTCGCCACTGGCCGGGAAGTCGAGCAGCTTCTCGACGCCGATGATCGGGAGGACGGCGTCATAGAAGGCGCGCGACACGGTCAGGTCAGTGACGGTGATGTTGAGGTGGTCGATGCTGGAGCCGGTGTAGTCACTCATGACTGGGTTTCCTATTTCTCCGAATGGTGGGAGTTGTCACCGCTGGGCGTCCGCGGCACCGGCCTCAGCGGGGTGGGGCTCGGTCGACTGGCTGGTGGCCGGCAGGAGTGTCATCAGCGCGGCGGCCACCAGGTACAGCCCGATCTGCCAGGGCAAGATCGCGGCGAACGCGTCACTGAACCCCGATGCCGAGCCGCTGCCCGTTGGGGCGGCATCGGTGAGGTGGGTGAAGAACAGCGTGCCGAGGGCCGCGACGCTGATGGAACCGCCGATCTGGTTGGTCATGGACAGCACTCCGCCAGCGGATCCGGCGGCCCGGGCGGGCACCCCGGCCAAGATCACATTGACCAACGGCGGCGCTGCTAAGCCGAGGCCGAGGCCGCCCACCAGCAGTGGTCCGCCGAGCTGCCACCACGCGGGGCTGTCGAGACCGATGACGACCAGCCACATCGCGGCGTGGGACGCCGCGATCAGCAAGCTGCCGGTGATCAGCAGCCGTCGGCCGTGCCGTGCGGCCAGCTTCACCCCTACCCCGGAGGTAATCATCGAGCCGAGCGCGTAAGGAAGGGTGATCAACCCGGTGGCCAAAGCGGTGCGGCCGGTGCCGTCTTGGAGGTAGATCGACAGCAGCAGGAAGAACGAGGCGATTCCGCCGAAAAACGCCAGTGACGCGACCAGTCCGCTGCTGAACGCGCGGCTGCGCAGCAGCTGCGGATCGAAGATCGGCTGTCCGCCGGCGGCCGCGATGCGTCGCTCGACGCCGCCGAAGACCGCCAGCCCCGCCACGCCGGCCGTGAGCAGCGCCCAGCCCCAGCCGGGCCACCCCCACGACTGGCCCTGCACGATCGGTAGCAGCACCAGCAGCAGCGACCCCGCCAGCAGCGCTGCGCCGACCAGGTCGAGACGGCCCGCGTCGTCGCGCCGCGACTCGCGCAGCACCTTCCAACCGATGAGCAGAGCGATCAACCCGACCGGCACATTCACCCAGAAAATCGTGCGCCAGCCCAGGTCGAACAGGTCCGCGGTGACCAGGATGCCGCCCAGCAGCGGCCCGGCAATGGAGGCCAGCCCCTGGACCCCGCCGTAGGCGCCCAGCGCGGCACCCATCTGCCGCGGCGTCAACGACGCCCGGATGATGCCGAAGACCTGCGGAACCATCAACCCGGAGGCCAAGCCCTGCACGACCCGCAACGCGATCAGCGCGCCAGCGGTCGGAGCCAGCGCGCATGCCGCCGACGCTGCGATGAACCCGGCAAGACCGATCAAGAACGCGCGCCGGCGACCGTACTGATCACCGATCTGGCCCCCGGTGATCAGCGCCGCCCCCAACGACAACGCATAGGCCGCGACCATCCACTGCAGCTGCGCCGGAGAGGCACCCAGGGATGACTGGATATCCGGTGCCGCGACCGCGACGATCGTCACGTCCAGTAGATCCATGAACGACGCGACCAGGATCACCCCGATCAACGCGGCCGGGGATGAGACCATCGGCGAGGCGCCGGTCGTGGTCGGCGAAGAAGAAATCGTCATGCCGCCACCCTGCCCCGGAACCCGGCCACCGAGTGGCACCATTCGCGAAGACGATGGATCGACGAGAGGCGTGATCGGATGGCACGGACGGCCGGGCGATCGCTGGAACTGCTGTCGCTGCTGCAAACCGTCAACCGGTGGAGCGGACCCGCGCTCGCGGCCCGGCTCGGGGTAAGCCTGCGCACCCTTCGGCGCGACATCGACACCCTCCGCGATCTCGGCTACCCCGTGCACGCCAGCGGCGGCCGCGACTCCACCTACCACCTCGGAGCGGGCAACACCCTTCCCCCGCTGATCCTCGACGGCGAACAGGCCGTGGCGATCTCCCTCGCCCTACAGACCTCACCCACAACCGTCCTCGGGCTCCGCGACGCCGCCGACCGCGCCCTCAACACCCTCACTCAGGTCATGCCCGCGCCACTGCGCGCTCAGGTGGACGCCACCCGGGTCACCACCATCCACAACTACTGGGAGTTCTCCGCACTACCGATCAACCCCGACATCCTCAACACCGTCGGCGACGCCGTCCGCCGCGGCCACTTCCTCCGATTCGACGTGCTCCGCCCGGACAGCACTCGACCAGCGCCCCGCGACCCCGACTTCGTGCCCCCGCTCCGCGTCGAGCCCCACCACCTCGTGCTCTGGGCCGGACGCTGGTATCTCGTCGCCTACAACCCCGCCGCCCGGGCCTGGGCGATCTACCGGGTCGACAGGATGCATCCGCACACGCCAACCGGCATCCCATTCACCCGCCGCGAACTACCCGCCCACAGCGTCGCGAGTTTCGTGATGACAAGTCACGAACGCGGCGATATCCCCGGCGCCTGGCAATGTCTCGGCAAAGCGACGCTCACCTTGCCGGCCGACCTCGTCGCCCGCTTCGCCCCCGGAGGCTCGGTCATCGAGTACATCGACCCCGACCACACCCGACTCACTCTCGGGGCGTGGTCCTGGGCCGGCATCGCCGGAATCCTGGCCACCTTCGATACCGACATCACCGACGTCGAACCAGCCGACCTACGCGCCGCCTGCCACCGCCTGGCCCAGCGGTTCACCCTGGGTCATGTCTCCCAATAGATCGCCGGCGACCGACAGGCGAGCCAAAGACGCTGTTGACCGGGGCGACACAGTCCTGATCGGCCAAGATGAATCCCCCCGGCGAGTTCGGAGACATACGGGTGTGACGGTTCAGCGTGGATTCGGGTCCATCAGGACCGATTGTGCGGGGTAGCTGTCGGCAAAGAGGTATGGCAGGTCGGCGATGAACACATTTTCAGTGCGAGTTCGGGTGATCAGCCACGTACCGTCCACTTGGCGAAACGCGTTGTTCAATCGACTGGAGCGAAGCACCCCTGTTCCGTCGGAGAAGAGCCACGGCTGCATGTGGATCCATTGCCCGGTCGCCTCGTCACCTTGTACGTGGATCTGTTCCGAGGTCAGATAATGTGCGTTGAGGACCAGACGGGGGCTGTTTTCTTTGCGGTTCCAGAAGTTTCGGAAGTGGTTCCGAATCTCCTCATGTCCTTCGGCTCGCCCGAATTGCCCGTCGTAGTATGCGCCAACTCCTTCCCAGATCGCGTCGGCGGTGTAGAGGGCAAGAATGGAATCGATTCTGTGCTCGTCGTCTTCGATGCCGAATTCAGGACAGGGGGTGTCGCAGAGAAACATGTACCGCGCCTGCAGCCGACGGATCTCGGCTTCCGCTTCGAGGGCGCGCACCCTCGCCGCCAGTAGCTCGATTTCGTTGCTCACGTCTGCTCCTATTGAGAGTTGGTTGCCAAGGTGAGAGGACGCCGCGCACCCGGTGCCGCTACCGCGACGTTGCGAAATACGCCAATGCTCATCGCTTTTCGAGCACAGCGGCAACCAGGCGTGCCCTTCGGACCCATTCGTTGATCTGTGCGGCGGTGGCATCGGCGGGTAGCTGCGCCAATCTGAGGGTCATCGAGTACGCGCCATTGCGGTCACGGATGGGGATAACTAGCGAACCCACGTCATAGGTCGATGAGTCGTCGAGGTCACGGATCTTGTAGTCAACCGGTGATCCACCGATCGACTCGCGGATGCTGCGCTCCGCTGCCGGCGTCAGCCGCCCGATTTCATAGCGTTTTGTCGCATCGCGCATCTGGTCGTATGCGGATCGGCCGGCTGAAGGAAGGAAAGAAAGGAGATAGCCGTTCTCGCGCACGAACGTGAGCCTCTCGCGATGGATGTCTTTGACCTCCTCGGGGGCGTCCCGAAGTCTGTTGATCCAGCGTTCCTGAGTCTCGAGCGGCTGATCGAACACGTAGGTGTCGCCAATGGGCGGAACCATGGGAATTCTGCGAGCGAGCCCGCTCTCCCGGCGTGCGCCAGCCGCCGCGGCGGACAGGACAGTCGCCATCTCGTCACTGCTGACATCGGTGAATACCGCTACTTCACAACCGAGTTCGTTTGCCAGATTCTCGACCTCGGCACGCGCCGCGTGTGCGGCGTGGATCGCGGGAAGGATCTCGTGATCCATCCGCGCCATGAGCGATGTGCAGACGAAGCTCCCGTACCCCCCTTGGAAGAAGATCAGAGGTGAAACGGGATTCGCCACCGCCATGTCACGCACTGCGCACAGGGCGATCCAGTGGTCACCGGCTTCGACCGTTTCCGAAACATACGCGTCGATCCAGGCAACCGAGTCGGCGAGTATCGGATCGCCCGATGGTGATGGGTACCAGTCGATTCCGCCGAGCTTGTCCTCCCACCGCCGTGCAATCGTCAGGACGAGGTCTTCCTGCTCCCCGCCGAGGACATTGATACACAGCGATGAACATTCGCGCAGTTTCGCGAACGTGCGAGAGCTCTTCATCGGCATGAAGGACACCAGGGGCGGATCGAGGGACACCGAGTTGAACGTGCCGACCACCATGGCGAGTATCTCGCCGTCGCGGTCCCGCCCGGTAACGACCACCACACCGGTCGGATAGTGGCCCATGACATCGCGGAAGACCTGAGAGTCGACCGGTGCCGACGTAGTGCTGGGCATGTGCTGTCTCCTACAAGATCGGACATGGTTGATATCGGTCGGTGCTCCCTCGGCTCAGATCGTCGTGGGGTCCTTGACATACCGCTGCTGGAGAACCTTGCCCAGGCGTTCCGGCCGCAGGAACGCGATACACAGGGCTCCGCCGAGGAGCAGGACGACCCCGGTGATCGTGAATGCATGATGCACACCCGCTGCCATGTTGTCGGCCATCTCGGGCGTGGTCTTCTCGCCCTTCGGGGGCGAAATGTAGCCCGCGCGGGTCATCAACCAGCCGACGAGAATAGGAGAGACTACTGCGCCGAACGACGCGACCCCGCCGAGGGTTGCCATGAGGATCGGGCGTTGCCTCGCTCCGACGACGTAGCCGATTGCCGACGCCGTCATCGGAAAGGCGAGGCTGCACCCTCCGGCGATGCAGAGCAGAGCCACCGCGACGAGTCCGGAGGTGGCCTGGATGAGAATGAAGCACAGTCCGGCCACCACTGCCGCACAGCCGAAAGGAACTGCTATTGCGCGGTGCGCGTTGTGGCCACGTTTCATCAGTTGATGGCCCAGTGCGCCCAGACCGAGAAGAACAAGTGCCCCGATCACCCATGGCACGGTCGTCACCGAGCCGACTTCGGACAACGACAGACCCACGACGGTCCCGAGGTATTGCGGAAGCCAGGTGGTCAGGAATCCTTGCACCCAGAAGTTCGATGCCCCTCCGATCACGGCGGAAATAAACGCGAGACTCAGCAGCGCGCGCCAGATCACCACGGGTTTCTGGCTGTCAACCGCTGTCGTGTCGACCTGAGTCTCGTCGGTGCTTTCGTCGGAGGAAGCCGCTTCCTCCGATTCGCGGTTCGCCGCGCCTTCGCCTTTGCTCCGGTAGGGGCCGTCCGCGCCCGAGATCAGCCATGCGATCACCCACAGGAGACCGGCGATGCCGAGTACGCCGAACGCCCAACGCCAGCCCCAGGCAGCAATCACCCAGGCCAGGGCAGGCGCCGCGATCACCGGACCGAGCGTCGAGCCCATCGCGACGATATTGGACGGTAGAGCTCGGCGAGCCGGTGGAAACCAGGTGTGTGCCGAAGTGAGCGACATCGCGGTTGCCGGTCCCTCTGCGCCGCCGAGAACGACTCTGGTGAGGAGAAGGATCGCGGCCCCTCCGCCGAGCAGCATGGGGAACTGCAGTACCGCCCATGCGACACCCATCACGAGCAGGATCCACTTCACCGAGTACTTCGATGCGAGGAATCCGGCGATGATGGAAACGATCGCGTAGAGGAAGAAGAACGAGCTGCCGATGAATCCGAACTCGACCGCGGTGAGGCCGAGTTCCGGCATGGCTTTAGCCGAGACCAGTCCGAGTACAGCCTTATCCGCGAAGGCCACGATCTGGAACAAGACGAGCAAGCCGGTAACCAGCCAGGCACGTCCACTCACCCGGCTGAAGTCGACCCGCCGAGCGCGAGGCGCGTCCGGGGGTGATAGAGCCGTGCTGCGTGTATTGGTGGGCATGACCATTCCTCCGGCGCCGAAGCGCGTCGTCACAGATCGTCAGATGTGACTGCGAACATATTTCGCACGTTGCCTACGGCGCTACGAGGGAAATCTTTACTGTTGCGCACACCCGTGACCCGGCAGGATGAGGTTGATTGGAGTAAGGAGGATCGGTGAGCTCGGCCTACTGGACACAGCCCATCCGCGACCAGACAACTGTTGTGCGCGACGGTTCCATCTCGGCGGAATCGCTCGTCATGCAGGTGCGTGGGGAGATCGAACGCAGAGAGCCGGATCTGGCAGCCTGGGTCGAACTGTCGTCGGACTACCTCGATGATGCCCGCGCTCGAGGCGCCGCGACACCGGACCTGCCCTTACGGGGAGTCTCGCTGGGAGTCAAAGACCTCATCGACGTCGCGGGCCTGCCTACCCGCGCCGGATCACCGGTCACATCGGAGCGGCCGGCGATGCGCGACGCTGCCTGCGTCGCTCGGTTCCGGGACCTGGGCGCGGTCGTGCAGGGCAAAACAGTCACCACCGAGTTCGGCTACTTCTCACCTGGCCCGACGCACAATCCCCACGCCTCGGGGTACACCCCGGGCGGTTCGTCGAGCGGCTCAGCCGCGGCGGTCGGTGCCGGAACGATTCCGGTGGCTCTCGGTACGCAGACTGCCGGGTCGCTGACTCGCCCGGCGTCATACTGTGGAGCGGCCGGGCTCGTTTTCGCGCACGGAACGACGGATCTCACCGGAGTCACTGGACTCAGTGACTCTCTCGACACATTGGGAATCCTGACCCGGACGATCGATGACCTCCGTTACGTCTACGGTGCCTTCACCGGTGAACGGCCGGTGGGATCCACCGATGGGTGCGTCGAAACCATTCTCCTGTGGGACGGCAGCACACTCGACCACATCCAGCCCGCGATGCTCCGGCTACTCGACCTGCTACCCGAACTACTCCAGCAGGCGGGGTTCACACCCGAGAAGCTGGAGTGGGACGATCACATCCGGACTCTCGCCGACGATCACCTCACGGTGATGGCCTATGAGGCCGCCCGAACCCTCGGTCCGGTCCTCGACCAGAGCGGACACCTCCTGAGCGGACAGTTGCGGGCGCTGCTCGAAGACGGTCGTGCGGTCGGCACCGGGATGTACGCGTCCGCGCTCATCCGGCGGGATCGTTCACGTGCGCTCTTTTCGGAAATGCTCACCGGCAACACCGTCGTCATCGGGCCCGCCGCACTCGGTGCGGCGCCGCAGGGACTTCATGCGACCGGATCGCCCATCCTGAGTCGACCGTGGCAGTTGCTGGGTGCTCCGGTGGTGGTGGTTCCCGGGGCGCGGACGAACGCGGGGCTCCCGCTGGGGCTGCAACTCATGGCACTACCTGGTCACGAGACCCGATTATTCGAGGTGGCCACGCTACTGGAGCCCATGCTGCGAGCGCTCCCGGCGCTGCCAGCCTGATCCCATACGTTCGGAAGTGAGTACCTTGACGATCAAGCCGCGACCTACATCGCACCACCACATGTTTCTCACCTGCTACGAGGATGCATTCAATTACGGCTGGCACCATGTGGATCTGTTCGTTCACGATGAGTACGGGCGAGAGGTCAACTGGGTGCACTGGACGGTCGAGGCAGATGGCCCTGAGGCGGCAGACGAATCCGTACGCAGGGAAGAGCCCTGGTTGCTCCGGACGTCGGATTGGACGCACAAGGTCAGCGCCGTCGGTATGAACTACTGGACCGCCGATGCGTCCTGGCAGGAGGCGCCGGTCCGCCACGTGGCGGACCCCGCTGACCAGCGTGACGCCGTCGGCCGGGATTAGGATCTCGTTCTGGTGACCGGACGGCAGCTAGATCTGGCCGGGCAGGCAAACGTCTACCAGATGCGAGGAGATATGTCGGGCCTACTCAACGAAGCTGTCCCGCGGGCGACCGTGTTCGTCGTCGACGATGATCCCGAACTCTGCGAATCGGTCGATTGGCTACTCGGCAGTATCGGCATCACCCCCGAGATCTGTCACAGTGCCGACGAGTTCTTGTCCGCTTATGCCGGTGACCGGCCGGCCTGCATCATTCTCGATGTACGGATGCCACATATGAGTGGTACGCGCCTTCAGGAGAAGCTCAACGAGTTCGCTCCGCACGTGGCGATCATATTCGTATCCGCGCACGGCGATATTCGTATGTCGGTGTCGACGCTCCAGGCCGGGGCCATGGATTTCCTGGAGAAGCCGTACGACCCGCAACGCCTTCTCGATTCGGTCCAGGCCGGCGTGGAAAAATCAAGAGAACGATTCAAGGCATTTCAGCTGAAGCAATCAATTCAGGGAAAAGTGGCGATGTTGACGACACGGGAGCGACAAATTCTCGCCCTGGTGGTCGAAGGTCTGCCAAGTCAGAATATCGCGCGGCAGCTCGGGATGAGCGTGAAGACAGTAGATGTCCACCGCGCCCGCATCAAGAGCAAGACCGATGCCGACAGCATCAGCACACTTGTTCGTGACATTCTTCGCTTCGACGTGGTAGTACCCACAGATTCCATATAAGTCGTCTTCATTCCGGAAATGGCATTACGAACAGGAATCCCGGAAAGTCGCTGAGTCCCCAATCGGGTAGACGGTCAGTAGTAGTCCAGTACTATTCGACTGCCCTTCGCACGCGAGACGCATACGGTGATGAGCTCACCCGACTCCCGCTCCGCTTTGGAGAGAACATTGTCACGGTGGTCGGGATCGCCATCGAGTACCTGCATGATGCACGTTCCGCAGATCCCCTCCTGGCAGGAGGTGTCGACATCGCATCCGTTCTCCTCGAGAACCTCGACGATGCTCCGGTCGGCGGGAACGTGGTAGGTCTCACCGTCGAGTTCGACCTCGAACGCCGAGTTCGAGGCGGTACCCGGCTGTTCGGCCGCGTGAAAGTTCTCGATATGGATTGCCGCCGAGGGGATGTAGCCTTCCGCGAAGGTCACCATCTTGGTCATGAATCCGGCAGGACCGCAGATGTAGACGTGCGTTCCTGCCGCGGCCACCTCGAGCGCCGCCTCCAATACCGATGTCTGCTGATCACGTAGCACCCCCAGGTGCGCGCGGAGCTTGTCCGAGCATCGGGCCTCGAGCAGTGGAAGGAACGCCGCGTCCTGTTCCGTGCGTGCGAAATAGTGCAGTTCGAAACTGATCGCGTGAACGTCCATGTACCGGGCCATACTGAGCATCGGCGTGATGCCTATCCCCGCGGCGACGAGGATGTGATGGGACGCTTCCGGCGCTATCTGCAACAGGTTGCGAGGCGCACTGATCTTGAGGCTGTCACCGACCCGCAATTCGTGCAGCGCGGCGGAGCCGCCACGCGAGTTCTCTTCGCGTTTGATCGCGACAGCGAACGACTCCCTGCCGTCCGGTCTGCTGAACAAGGAGTACTGCCGGGTGAGGGAGGTCGGACCGATGACGTCGATATGGGCGCCCGGAGAATACTGCCCGACCGAGGTTCCGTCAGGCATCGACAGATAGAGCGATTTCACTGTCGCAGTCTCTTGAACGATCTTCGAGACCACGACGTCGATGAGGGGCATGTCGATTCTCCTGGCTACAAACTGTTCGTGAGATCAGCGAACGTAGAGTCCGCCATTGACGTCCCAGCACGCGCCGGTGACGAAATACGCGTCGTCGGAAGTGAGCAGGGCGACCATATCGGCGACGAACGACGCACTGCCCAGCCGCCCGACCGGGATACCGGCAATTACGTTTTCCAGTTTGTCCGGTGGCACAGTGGCTTTGACGACCGGCAGGTCGTGTGGGCCCGGCGCAATCGCATTGACCGTAACGCCCGCGGGCGCCAATTCGCGGGCAAAGATCTTGGTCGCGGTCAGGATCGCGCCCTTCGATGTGGCGTAGTGCCCACCGGTCGCCGTCCCGCCGTTCTGGCCGGCCAGTGACGCCATGTTCACGATTCGGCCATAGCCCTGATCGGCCATCGCCGCACCGAATACCTGGCAACCGAAGAAGATACTGTTGACATTCGTCGTCAATACGCGCGTGAAATCGGCCTCATCCAAGGTCATGAGATCTGCTGCCTGGGTGACGGCGGCGTTGTTCACGAGGATCGACGGTGTACCCCAGTCCTCTCGACAGGACTCGAGTGCCGTGACGAACCCGTCCCGGTGCGCCACGTCGAGCCGGATGGCTCGGGCAGTGGTCCCGTCGGGGGAGAGTTCCGTTGCGAGGGATTCGACGGGGTCCATGGCGATATCGGCAAGTATCACCTTTCGGCCGGCCGCGTGCAGCTTCCGAGCGATATGGCTGCCCATGCCGCCGGCGGCACCGGTCACCAACGCGATACCGGAGTTGATAGTCGTCGAGGTAGTAGTCACGATATCCGCTCCTCAGAGTAGGTAGCCCGAGGCGCTCACCGCGTCCTCGCTGTCGATCAGACGCGCGACCTTCAGCGCGATCAGATCCCCGTCCTCGTGCAGCGCGATCTCATGGGTCAGCTCAGCGCCGATCGTGGAGAACTTGTTGCGTTTGAACGCATTGAGAATCTGCGCCGACCGCAATGTCACCGAGGTATCGGTGACCTCGCCCACGGTGAATCTCGAGATGATCCGGACCGTGCGCGCCGCGGCGACCGCCGAGGGCGCATACCCCTGCGTCATCCGCTCGACCCGCAGGTGACGCATCCGTTTATCGTCGTAGACCATGTTCAGTGCCGACGCGAAGTCATCGGTATCCGGATCGATCGGGATGACGTAGTAGGCGTCGTCTGTGTACAGCGCCTCCCAGGTCCGGTAGTCCTTGGCGTCGAGGAGCGTCGCTTCGTGCCAGACGAGCTGGATCGCACGAAGGACTCGCGGGTCGGAGAAGGCGAGGACCTCAGTCATTGCTCATCATCTTCTTCCACATGTCGTAGGACTCGCGCATCCCGGTCTCGTCGGTGACATGCGAAGTCGGCCAGCCCTCCTCGGTGGTGTGCTCCCGCTTCTCGCCACGGTTCACCAGGATCGGCATGTTCGGGTTGCCGCCCGCGCCGATCTGTACCCGATCCCAGCCCTCGGCATCGTCGGGGCTCCCGAAACCGAACGGTCCCTGAAAGTGCTCGTGAATCCGAAGACGCTCGCGATTGATGCTTTCCGGTCCACCGTCCATGCCGATGGCCATATGCCAGACCTCGGTGACATCGACACTGATCGGGATCAGGACACGGAAGAACGACGACGACATCGCGATGTTGGGAAACATGTTCAGGTTGAACCCGCACCCGTGCATCGACCGCATGTAACGCCTGATCCGTTCCGGGCTCTCCCCGGCCTCGGTCAGTTCGTCGACCAGATGGTGGAATCGTGGCTGGATTTCCTCGGAGCCGTCGTCGATGTCGAGGTCCGCATGTGCTGCCGCCATGATCGCCACGCTGTGTCCGTTGCCGAGGGCGTGGGTTTCTGCGGCCGGGTCGTCCATGAAGGACATCATGTTGGCGGTTTCGGCATCCACGGATGCCATCCAGGATTTGTGCACCATGGGGAAGTGGTAGCCGTCGGTGGTGTTCTCGAGCTGGATCTTCCAATTTCCCTTGAACCGGAACTTGTGGCAGCCCAATACCTTGGTGGGAAAACCATTGGACTGCTTGAGGAATCGCTCGATCCAGATCTTCGCATCACCCAGGAAGTCTTCGAGCGGCTCGGCGTCCTGGTTGAAGGTCGCCCATATCATCCCCATGAAGCTCTCGGTGCGCAGAGTCTGCAGCGGGTAGTCGTTCTTGTCGATCACACCTTCGTAGCCGTCGGGGTACGGGATCCCACGCAGGCGTCCATCCAGGGTGTAGGACCAATTGTGGTACGGGCAGGTGAATCCGTTCGCTTTGCCGGTCCGCTGATCGCACACGGTCGCGCCACGATGCCGGCAGCGGTTGAGCAGCGTGTTGAAGTTGCCCTTCCGGTCACGGGTGACGATCACCGACTGGTCACCGACCTGCGTGGTCTTGAACGACCCCGACTCCGGGATCTCACTTTCGTGTGCCACCCAGACCCAGGTCTTGTAGAAGATCTTCTTCATCTCCTCGGCGAAGATCTCGGGGTCGGTGTACAGCTGGCCCGCGACGCGATCCTTCTCCGCGAGATCGGCAAAGGCGCGCGTCGGCCTTTCGATGGTGGTCATGAGTTTCCTTCGGTCTCGTCGGCTTGTCCGGGGAGTTCCACGCTGAACGCAGTGGTCTGGTCAACGCAGTGGTCTGGTCAGAGCGCGACGTCGTCCCGGATGACGAGTTCACGGCCCATCCGGGCCTCGATCTTGAAGTACTTCCACAGTGCGTACTCGCCGATCATGGTGGTGCGCAGGAGGTTGCAGGCTTCCTTCACCGTGGGCTGATCGCGGACATCGGCAAGGACGTAGCAGGTCCACGGCCAGCTGTCGGAGGGGCCGACCATATGCGAATCGTCGTCGAAGGTTCCGATGATGTCGACGCCGTCCATATTTTTCAGAGTCGACAGCATTGTCGAGATCCCGACCCATACCGGTCCGATATCTGCTTTCGGAAGGTCGAAGAAGTTCTGGTTGTTGCCGATACAGAACAAGGTGCGCAGCGGCTCGGTGGCCATGGGGATCTCCTCACGTGGGGCTGGGACAGGTCAGCGGGGCGGATGTGGATCAGGGGAAGCTCGGAATACCCGCGTCGAGTCCCAACAGCAGGGCGCCGACTGCTTCGTAGGTATTGGTCTGCAGCATTGCGTGCTGCGCGGGAACCAATGCGTCGCGCAGGTATCGCTGTAGCGGGTGGGTCTCGTAGATCGCTCCGGTACCGGCGAGGTCGAAGGCGCGTAACACAACCGAACGCCCGATATGCGCCGCATGTGTCGCGCTGAGCCGCAGCAGCGCCAGGTCATCGATCGAGATGGTCCGCCCGTCGACTGCTTTGTCCCAGATCTCGTCGGCGGAGTCGTAGAAGAACGCCCGGGCAGATCGGAGTTCCGCTTCCGCCTGCGCGAGCCCGGACTTGTAGGTCGGCCGATTGCCCTTGGCGGCTCCACCGGTGATCGACGTGCGGGCGGAACCGACCTCCAGCGCGTAGTCCAGTGCGCCCCGGGCCGCACCCAGCGTTACCACCGCGAGCACCTGGGCCGCGTAAGCCAGCGCCGGATAGCGTGTCAGCGGCTCATCGATCCGGGGAGTACCCCCGCGAACGAACGTCATGTCCTCCGGAACGAAGAGCCGATCGGCGCGAATCGCGTGAGATCCGGTGGCTTTCATACCGGCGACTTCCCAGTTGTCCACAATCTCGACATCTGCTGGATCGACCAGTGCGGTGAGAGGCTTGCCCGCTGTCTCCGGGCCACCCGCCAGGCCGATCCCGAGGATGTCGGCACCGCGGCAGCCGCTGGCGAACTGCCACATTCCACTACAGAGGTAGCCTCCAGCGACCTTCTCCGCCTCTTGCATGGGAAACAGCCCACCGGCGTACGCGATGTCAGGGCCTTGCGAGTAGATCTTCTGCTGCGTTTCGACCGGCAGCGCCGCGAAATAGACGAGTGAGGACCCGAAGCTCGAGACCCATCCGGTGGCCGGATCGACCGACGAGATCCGCTCGACCATGGCCATGAAGGCCGACGGCGCCAGCGGCTCACCCCCGAATGCGGACGGCGTCGAGGCCCTGTAGAGTCCGGCCTTCTTCAGCAGTGTGATGAAGTCCCGGGGGACATACCGCTGCGCGTTGAACTCGTCTCGGCGGTCGCGGAGCACGTCGAGCGCATGATCGAACGCGGCGTCGCGCGCCGGCCCGGCCGGTTCGGCCGCCGTTCGATCGGTGATGCTCTCTATGCTCATCGCTGCTCCGTTCGGATTCGAGAATCATTCCGATAGCTAGACTAAGTAGCGGCCACCACGGGTGGTATCGGGATTACCTGCGTCGCGGCTAAGTAATTCCTTACTTGTTCCGGTATGAATAACCGTCGATGCCGCAGTTCTGAGATGCGAGGTGGTGCTGGTGTTCCCCGAGCGCCGCGATTTCGAACAAATGATCCTCAACACCGGTACCGGGATTCTGATTCACGAGGCCGGTTCGAAGAACATCCTGTGGGCCAACCCCGCCGCCTGCCGGATGTTCGGCTTCACTCTGGAGGAGCTCAAGCCGCTCAAGGCGCATCACATGAGTTCACAGGAAGTTCAGTACCGCCGCGAAGTCGGCGTCGCGTGGTTGCAGTCGGCGGTGGTCCACGGCTCGAGCCGTAAACAGTGGAAGTACCGGTCCAAGGAGGGCGCGGACTTTCTCACGGATGCGCGCGCCACGTTGGTCCGCTGCGAAGACGGACCTGTGGTGATGGTCGAGTTCCGCAACATCTCCGAAGAGGTCGAACTGCAGGAGGAGCTTTCCTGGGTTTCGGAGTCGTTGCAGCGGATCATGACCCACACTGCTGCCGGGATCGTGCTGCTCGACAACGACAATCACATCGACGACATTTCACCGCTGGCGGCACAGTTGTTCGGGCGCACTCCCGCCGAGCTCTCTGGTGTCCACCTCGAGGATCTGGGCCGTTGCGAACCCCGCCTGACCAGTGAGCACGTCACCGAGCGCCTTGGCAACGCGTCGGGCTCGGTGAGTATCCAGCAGGAGGTCATCAAGGATGACGAGACCACGGCCTGGCTGGCCGGGGAGCTCGAGATCGTCGCTCACGACGGGATTCAGTCGCGAGTCCTGACGGTCCGAGATGTCACAGATCGGGTCGAATGGGAACGCAAGCACGCCTACCAGGAAGCCAACCTGCAGTATCTGAGTCGCTATCACGCAATGGGCGATATGGCGATGATCCTCGCTCACGAGCTGGGTCAGCCCCTCGCCGCGTCGACCAACTACCTCAGCGGTCTCAAGGCACGTCTGTCGGCCGAGACCGTTGATGCCCGCGGCCTCGCATACGGCATCGACCAGGTCGACAAGCAGCTGCGCCGGGCAGTGGACATCGTGACGTCCGTCAAACGTTATGTTCGCCGGATCGAGAGCACAACCGCCCTGATGGACCTCAACGAAACGGTGGAGGAAAGCCTCTACTTCGTGCGATTGCGCGCCGCCGAACAAGGGGTCCGGGTGTACTCCGCGATACCTGAGAGAAGCTTCTTCATACACGGTGAGAGTGTCCTCATCGGCCAGGTCATCATCAATCTGTGCGTCAACGCCATCGACGAGATCGTTCGACCGACGACGGAGATCAAGGAGTTGGCCGTCGAAACGGGCCAGATCGACGACAACGCGTACATCTGCATTCGCGACCAGGGCAGAGGGATGACCGGTGTGCCTTCCGATCGCCTGGCATCGGGTGTGTTCTCGGCGAAGCAGGACGGCTCCGGCATCGGGCTCATAATTTCCGAACACATTGTGGAACGCCATGGTGGCGCCATTGAATACCTTCAGAACGAGCCACGAGGAACCGCGGTCAAGGTGGTCCTGCCGCTTGCCGAGCGACCACCGATCACCGCGGCGTTGCGCGACTTCGAGTAAAGGTTCCTGTAGTCGCACGGAGGCCGGGTTCGGTGGGGTGCGTCGGTGCTACGGCAACTCCTAAAGGTTTCTCGAATTCCCCTGGGGCCCGGGCAAATTTATCCTGAGTTTCCGGGAGCATCGCTCGTTTGCAGAAGCTGGCCAGCAGCTGTAACCGATGGCTTCTTTCTGTGACGACCGGCAGTGGTTACCTCAGCCCGCAACTATCACGCCGATAGCCGACTTCTCGACCTGTGTTCGAGCCTCAACGAGGAGAGCCCATGACCATCACCGAGACCGCGACCGCCCATGCGTCCGGCAATGCCGCCACCGGCAAGTTCAAGACCGAGCGGGTCTCGGCGGACACTTCCCCTGAACGTGCCGCGGCGATCTACCGGGACGTCCTGGACGCGTTCAAGGAGATCATCCACAAGCATGAGGTCACCTATGACGAGTACCGCGTTCTCAAACAGTGGACGATCGATGTCGGCGAGTACGGAGAGTGGCCGCTGTGGCTGGACGTCTTCGTCGAGCATGAGATAGAGGACGTCAACTACAGCCGCAACTCGCTCACTGGAACCAAGGGCAGCATCGAGGGGCCGTACTACGTCGCCGGCTCGCCGAAACTGCCCGCGACGTGCACCATGCCGATGCGTGACAAGGACCGTGCGTGCACCCCCTTGGTGTTCTCCGGCCAGGTCACCGATCTCGCCGGCAACGGCCTCGCCGGCGCGACCATCGAACTGTGGCATGCCGACGAGGACGGCTACTACTCCCAGTTCGCGCCCGGCCTGCCGGAGTGGAACCTGCGCGGCACCGTCGAATGCGACGAGCAGGGCCGCTACGAGATCACGACGATCCAGCCTGCGCCGTACCAGATTCCGCACGACGGCCCTACCGGATCGTTCATCGAATCCTATGGTGGTCACCCGTGGCGTCCCGCGCATCTGCACCTGATGGTCCAGGCTCCGGGGAAGCTGCCGATCACCACCCAGCTCTACTTCAAGGGCGGCGAGTGGGTGGACACCGACGTCGCGACCGCCGTCAAGCCGGAACTCGTCCTCGACCCGGTACCGGGTGACGACGGCAAGAACCGCGTGTCCTACAGCTTCGCCCTGGACCCCGCCGCCTGACCGTCCGGCAACACTGCCGAGGGGACGGTTCGCGATCACCACCGACGGCCCCAACGGCTGGTTCATCGAGAAACCGAACAGCTACTGCGGCGCCCGGCCTCGACCCCTCCGACCGATCCGAAAGGCACCCTGGTGCACGATCTCACCGTCGATTCGCTGACCACGACCATCCTCGACATCCCACTGGTCCGGCCGCACAAGTTCGCCACCACGTCGATGGACGCCCAGCCGCTGCTGCTGGTCGAGATCCGCACCGCGGGCGGCGCGATCGGCTACGGCGAAGGGGTGGTGCCCGGCGGGCCGTGGTGGGGTGGAGAAGCGGTGGAGACGATGCAGGCGATCATCGAGCGCTATCTCGCTCCGGTGATACTCGGCCGCCGGGTCGACGAGATCACCGCCATCATGCTCGAGGTCGAGCGCGTCGTCGCCGGTGCGCAGTTCGCCAAGGCAGGTGTCGAGGTCGCGTTGCACGACGCCTGGGCGCGGGCCCTCGGAGTACCTGTGCATGTGCTGCTCGGTGGCGCCTACCGGGACGGCGTCGAGGTCACCTGGGCGCTGGGCTCCGCCCCGGTCGAGACTGTTATCGCCGAGGCCGAGGAGAAGCTGGACCGCAAGCTGCACCACAGCTTCAAACTGAAGATGGGCGCATTGGACCCCGCCGAGGACACCGACCGCGTGATCGCGGTCGCCGAAGCGCTACGCGGTCGCGCCGGGGTTCGGGTCGACATCAATGCGCGCTGGGATCGGTTGACCGCACTGCGCTACCTGCCGAAGCTCGCCGCAGGCGGCATCGAGCTGATCGAACAGCCCACCCCCGGTGAGCAACTCGACGTGCTCGCCGAACTGAACGCCGCACTCCCGATCCCGGTCATGGCCGATGAGAGCGTACGCACCCCGCACGACGCGTTCACCGTCGCCCGGCTGCGGGCCGCCGACGTCATCGCGGTCAAGACAACCAAATGCGGTGGGCTGGCCCGCAGCCGCGAAGTAGTAGCCGTCGCCCACGCGGCCGGGCTGGCCTGCCACGGCGCCACTTCCATCGAGGGCCCGATTGGCACCGCCGCATCGATCCACCTCGCCTGCAGCCAGCCCGGAATCAACTTCGGTACCGAACTGTTCGGACCGTTGCTCTTCGCTGAGGAACTGCTCGCCGAGCCGCTGCGCTACGGCGACGGTGGAGTCGCCTTGCCCACCGGTCCCGGTCTCGGTGTCGACCTCGATCCCGCCGCGGTCGCGGCATTCACCCGCAGCTGATAGGAGCCGAACAACCCATGGCGCTCTACCACGTCCGCATGGACGTCCGTATCCCGGACGACCTCGATCCCGACCTGCGCGCGAAAGTCGTGGCCCGCGAGAAGGCATACAGCCAGCGGCTCCAGGAGGAAGGCACCTGGCGCCACCTGTGGCGAATAGTCGGCCAGTACAGCAACATCAGCGTCTTCGACGTCGACTCCGCCGACGAGTTGCACGAGATCCTGTGGAACTTGCCGCTGTTCCCGTATTTGCAACTCGAGATCCTGCCGCTGACTCGGCACGGCTCGGCGGTTCACGACGACACCGGTAGGCGGACCGGCGAACCCGCCGCACGCTGAACTGTTCCGACAGAAAGCGAGCTCGAATCGCGAGTTCGGAAGTTTCAGCGACGTCGTCTGAGCTCGTCGACGCGGCGACATCATCGCTGAGGATCCCACCACGTTCCGGTCCGTGTCGGTGTTGCGAGGGCGGCTGGCGCGTCAGGAGGTCTCACCGGGTCGGGTGCTGTGTCATGGACTTCGTCGCCCTCGATGACTGTGCGTGTACGGCACGGCGCCGATCGCCGGTTTCTTTCCATTCAATGGAACTGCCGTGGTGGCGCGGGTTTTCAGGAGCGAATCTGGATTCGATTCAAGGCACAGCCCCGTCGGCGTGAGTGGCCGGCTCTCCCGGTTAGGCGTTCGAGATGGGTTGTTGTGCGGGACTATCGATCGCGGAGGGACACCGTGGCTGAAATCCGAACATCGACCGACAGCGTCACCGTCGAGCAGGTGACCGAGGCGACCGGCTGGCCGCTGCGAGTTGCCGCCGACCTGACCGCCATCCCGCGCCCGACCGCTGCGGAGCTCACCGCACTGCGCACCTTCCGGGAGGCGCGATGAACGACGCCATACGTGACGCGGCGGCAGCCGGCAGCCCGGGGCTGAGCTATCGACCCGACCCGCCGGATACGCATCCGGACCCGCGCTGTCCCGATTACCGATCCACCGCGTTGCGGTATCCCAGCCAGTCGCTGGTGCTACTACCGCAGCGGATGACCGAGATCACCGGACCGCTCATGGGTCCGGGCCGCGTCACGTCCACTGACAACGACCTCACCGCACAGCACACGGGGGAGCCGATCGGGCAGCGGATCATCGTCTTCGGTCGCCTGCTCGACGCCGATGGTCGTCCGCTGCCGGATTCACTGATCGAGATCTGGCAGGCGAATGCAGGTGGCCGCTACCGGCATTCGACCGACCGCTGGCCCTCCCCGCTGGACCCGAACTTCACCGGCGCCGGCCGCACCCTCACCGACGCCCAGGGCCGGTACCAGTTCACCACTATCAAACCGGGTGCTTACCCTTGGCGAAACCACGACAACGCATGGCGTCCCGCGCACATCCACTTCTCGGTGTTCGGGCGCGCGTTCACCCAACGCCTGGTCACCCAGATGTACTTCCCGGACGATCCCCTCTTCGGCCAGGACCCGATCTTCAACTCGGTTCCCGAAGCCGCGCGCACCAGGCTGATCTCCCGGTTCAGCTTGGCGCACACCCGCCCGGAATGGGCGCAGGCCTTCGAATTCGACATCGTGCTGCGTGGCCGGGACGCCACCCCGTTCGAGGAGCCGCACCATGACTGACGCGCCGCTGCCCACCACTCCGTCGCAAACGATCGGCCCTTACCTGCACATCGGGCTGACCTGGCCCGACGGCGCGTACGTGGTGCCCGAGGGCACGCCCGAGGCGGTGTGGATCCGGGGCCGGGTGTTCGACGGCGCCGGAGCATCGATCACCGACGCACTGGTGGAGACCTGGCAGTCCGACCGGCACGGCCGATTCGACCATCCCGACGATCCGCGCGGGCCTGCGACCGGTTGGCGGGGGTTCGGGCGAAGCGACACCAGCGCCGGCGAATTCGCCGTATACACCGTGCTTCCCGGCCTTGTCGGGGATGCGCAGGCGCCGCATATCAATGTTTCGGTCTTCGCCCGGGGACTACTGCGCAGGGCGCTCACCCGCATCTACTTCCCGGAGTTCGCGGCGGCCAACGCGGCCGACCCGGTACTGAACTCCGTTTTGCCACACCGGCGCGACAGTCTGATAGCGGTGCCCTCCGCCGACGGCTACACCTTCGACATTCGGCTACAGGGCGACCACGAGACGGTGTTCTTCGATGTCTGACCTATTCGGTCCGATCCAGGCCGCCGGCCCGGTGGCGGCTGCCACCGGCGATATCGCGTGGTTGCAGGCATTGCTCGACGCCGAGGGGGGTCTGGCACTCGCGCAGGCTGATTGCGGTCTGATTCCAGCGGCTCATGCCGAGGCCATCGCGGCGGCCTGCCGCGCAGAGTTCTACTCCGTAGCCGAAATAGGCAGTGCGGCAACGGCAATCGGCAACCCTGCGGCGCCGCTGGTGCGGGCGCTGACCGACCGCGTGAGCGATCCGGAGGCTGCTCGATCCGTGCACTTCGGCGCGACCAGTCAGGACATCATGGACACCGCCGCCATGCTGGTCGCCGAGCGCGCGCTGCGGGCGCTCGACGCGGACGTGTCGGCCTGCGCTGCGGCAGTCGCCGTGCTGGCCGAAGATCATGCCTGCACCCCGCAGGTCGGGCGCAGTCTGCTGCAACAGGCGCTGCCGGTGACTTTCGGTCTCACCGCCGCTGGGTGGCTCGCGGCGCTCATCGCCGCCGCCGAACGGTTGGACGCGGTGCGCGCCCGCCTGGCGGTGCAGCTCGGTGGTGCGGTGGGAACTCTTGCCGCACTGGGAGATTCCGGCCCGGATGTGGTCGTCGCTTACGCTCGCCGATTGGGTCTGGAGGCACCCGATCTGCCCTGGCATACCGACCGCACCCGCATCGCCGACATCGCCGGCGCGCTGGGCCTGCTCGCCGGTGTGGTCGGCAAGATCGGCCGCGATATCACCCTGCTGGCCCAGACCGAGATCGGCGAGGTCTCGGAGATCGATGCCCATGCGGGCGGCTCCTCGACCATGCCGCACAAGCGCAATCCGATCGCGGCGGTCGCGGCGGTCGCGGCAGGGGCACAGGCCCCCGGCCTGGTGGCGACGCTGCTCACGGCCTCCATGCCCGAGCTCCAGCGGGGAGCGGGAACCTGGCATGCCGAGTGGCGGCCGTTGCGCGAACTACTGCGCGCCACCGGAGCGAGCGTGCATTGGATTCGAATCAGCTTGTCCCGCCTGGAGATTCATCCGATAAGTATGCGCCGCAATCTGGCGCGCACCGGCGGCCTGCTGATGGCCGAGCGAATCACTATCGCACTGTCCCCGCTCGTGGGCCGCCTCGCCGCCCAGGACGCGGTCACCGACTCCGCTCGGCGGGCCACCTCGGGCGCGGGCCGCTTCGCCGAGCTACTGGCCGCCCACCCGCTGGTCGATGGCCGACTCGACAGCGAACGCCTCGAGGCGCTCCTCGAACCGTCGACGTATCTGGGCAGCAGCCGTCTGTTCGTGGCCCGTGCGGTGGTCAGACATCAGGCCCGGATCGGGGCGCAGGCATGCGGTACCGGGCGGCAACGGTCCGTGGCGCTGCACAGCGACGTTGCGGGCGACGCGGGCGGAGTGCCGGTGTTGCTGCTCAATGCTCTCGGGAGCGACTTGTCGATCTGGGACGAGTATGTGGAACCGTTGACCAGCAAAGGATTTCGGGTTATTCGGTGTGACGCGCGGGGGCACGGGGATTCACCGGTTCCCGCCGGTGAGTACGGGCTGGCGGATCTCGGTGCAGATGTGGCGGCACTGTTGGATCGGCTGGCGGTCTCCGCCGCGCACATTGTGGGGGTCTCGCTCGGTGGCATGACCGGGATGTGGCTGGCTCGGCATCGTCCGGAGCGGGTGCGCGGACTGGTGCTCTGCTGCACATCCGCGCGACCGGGCAATCCGGAGATGTGGGCCGAGCGCGCCGGACGGGCCCGCGCCGGGGGCATGCACGCCATCGCGGAAGGCAGTGTCGCTCGATGGTTCACCCCCGCCTGGCGGACAGCGCATCCGGAAATCACCTCCCGCATGCGGGATCTCACCGCCGACACTCCTGCCGACGGCTACGCCGGCGCTTGCGCGGCACTCACCGAACTCGATCTGGTCGCAGAACTGCCCGGCATCACCGCGCCGACCCTGGTGCTGTCCACCGCACAAGATCCGGCCTTCCCGCCGGAGCACGGGCGCCTCATCGCCGAGCGGATTCCCGACGCCCGATTCGAAATCGTCGACAGTGCAGCGCATCTGGGCACGGTCGAGCAGCCCGCGACCTTCCTGCGCCTGATCACCGAACATTTGAGGAGAACGTCATGAACCCTGCTGCCGCAGAACATGTCCCGTCTGTCGCCGGCGGCGACCCGGGCACGGCTGTCCGGCGCGAGGTCCTGGGCGACGAACACGTGGACCGCGCCCTGGCCCGGACCACCGAATTCACCAGGCCGTTCCAGGAATACATCACATCTGCGGCGTGGGGCGCGATCTGGACCCGGGACGGCCTCGACCGCCGTACTCGCAGCGCCATCACCCTGGCACTGCTCACCGCGCTCGGCTGCGAGGACGAGCTGGCAATGCATACACGTGCCGCGCTCCGCAATGGCCTGACTGTCGCCGAGATCGGTGAGGTGCTGCTGCATACCGCCGCATACTCGGGAATTCCCAAGGCCAACACCGCATTCGCGGTCGCGGATCGGGTACTCGCGCAGCTGTCCGAGGACGACCCGGCAAAGACGACGTGATTCACGCTCCGAGCGCACGGGAGATGCCCAGCGCCGTGGCCAGTACCGCAGGCGCTACGCCGCGCGCGGCATGGTCGTTGGGCACAATGACGGCCAGCGCGGCCACGACGGTTCCGCGCGTGGTACGTACCGGCGCCGCGATCGAGGTGGTGAATTCGTCTAATTGCCCTGCGCACAACGCGATTCCGGTTCGCCGTATCTCATCCAGACGGGCCCGCAGCGCACGCGGCTCGGCCACCGTGAACCGGGTCGCCGCACGCAGGTCGCCCGTCAGCACCGATTCCTGAATCTCGGCGGGCGCGTGGGCGAGCAATGCCAGGCCCGCGGCCGACACGCGCAGCGGGAGGCGGCCCGCGAACCGGCTGAGATTGCGGACCGCGCCGGGCGCGGAAAGTCGTTCGATATAGAGCACTTCGTGGTCTTGCCGCACCGCCAGTTGCACATGTTGACCGACCGCCGCGTGCAGGTCCTGCATGAAGGGCAGTGCGGCGGCGCGCAGCGGCAGGGTCGGTGCGGCGCGCGAGACAAGTTCCCAGATGCGCACGCCGATGCGGACCTGCCGGGCGCTGTCGCGGCGCAGCCAGCCGTACCCGACGAGCTCGGACACCAGGCGTGAGGTCGTGGCCAGCGGCAGTCCGGTGCGGTGTGCGAGCTCGGAGACGCTGAGCGCTGGGTCGTCGGGGTCGAATGCCTCGAAGATCCGGACCGTGCGGGACAGTACGGACTCACCTGCGCTGCATCGTGCCATCAGTGCCGGCCTGCGGCCGGATGTTGCACCGCGCGTGGGCGACGGCGCAACGGATCAATATCGAAATTCATCATGAAGAAAGTGTCTCTGGACAACAGAGGATTTGTCTAGGAGACTTTGGTTGGTCAGGCTGAATCAGCGGCGGGAGCCAGGCTCGACCGGCCGGTGTCAACCGGAATCCCGGCCCGCGACAGACGCTCCGCAGACGCCGCCTTTCGAGGAGAGAAGCACGTGAGCAATAGTGAATTCGAACTCGGTGGGGTATGCCATCTGGCATTGGTATGTCAGGACATGCAACGCACCCTCGACTTCTATACCAACATTCTGGGTATGCGACTCGCCAAGACCATCGCGATCCCCGGTGGCGCGCAGCACTTCTTCTTCGATATGGGCGGCGGCCAATTCATCGCCTTCTTCTGGTTCCCCAATGCGCCGCAGCGCAGTCCCGGGGTCGCCTCGCCCCAGGGACTCCCGGGTCTCGGCGGCGATATCGCCACTGCGCACGGCTCGATGAATCACGTCTCGTTCAAGGTTCCGGCCGAAAAAATCGACGAATACAAGGCGAAGCTCGAGGCCAAAGGCGTGCGGACGGGCCCGGTGCTGTATCACGACGACAGCGAGCGCGGCATATCGCTGGAGGACAACGGGAGCACTTATGTCCGCTCGATATATTTCTTCGACCCTGACGGCGTGCTGCTGGAATTCGCGGCCTGGACCCGCGAATTGCGTCCGGACGATGTCGCTCATCTTCCGGTCGACCGCAATGGTGTGCCCGGTCCCGTCGAATCAGGGCAGGGCCGATGAGTGAAATGCTCGAATTCGCCGACCATTTCTTCGACGCGGTGGCCCGCGGGGATATGGCCCTGGTGAGCGACTTGTACCGTGACGATGTCCAGGTATGGCACAACTGGGACGATCGGTCTCAAGATAAAGCGGAGAACCTGGCCACCCTGGCCGCTCTGCCGCAGAAGTACGACAGCTTCGAGTATGTCGATGTGCGCAGAACCGTGGTGGCGGATGGGTTCCTGCGCCAGCACACAATCGCCGCGAGCCGCAAGGGAAGATCAGCCCGCATTCCGGCGATATTGCGCGTCTATGTCGACGCCGGCCGGATCTACCGGATCGAGGAGTACTTCGATCGCGGGCAACTCAATTCGGCCCTCTTCTGGGGACCACACCGCCTCCTGGAATGAACTGAGATTCGAATGCAGAGTTCAATGCTCGACACCCCGCTGTCGATTTCCTTGATTTTCGAGAGCGGATTGTCCCGGTTCCCGGACAGCCTGGTAACCGAATACCGGGCGGGACTTCCCGTGGTGCGCCGGACCTTCGCCGATGTCGCCGACGAAGTACGTAGTCTCGCGGCCGCATTGGCGGCACTGGGAATCGGCCGCGACGATATGGTCGCCACGTTGTGCTGGAACACCACCGAGCACCTGGCCGCGTACTTCGCCATCCCGTCGATGGGCGCGGTACTGCACACGCTGAATTTGCGGCTGCACGACGATCAGCTGGAATACATTGTCGGCCACGCCCGGGACCGCGTGCTGATCACCTCCGCGGATCTGCTGCCGAGAGTTGAGCAGCTACTCGGCAGAATGCCGACGATCGAACACCTCATCGTCAAGGGCGGCGGCGATATTCGGGTCCCGGAATCGATCACCGTCCACGACTACGACGACCTCATCGCAGCGCACGCCGCGGAATTCAGCTGGCCCGAGGTCGAGGAACGCTCGGCCGCGATACTCTGCTACACCTCGGGCACCACGGGAAATCCCAAGGGCGTGGCCTACAGTCATCGGTCGATCTATCTGCATTCGCTGATGTTGTGCACCGGCAGCGTGATGGGCTTCACCGAATACGATGCGCTGTTGCCGATCGTCCCGATGTTCCACGCGAATGCCTGGGGCTGGCCACACGCGGGCTGGCTGGCCGGCTCGACGCTGATTATGAACGGTCGTTTCCTGTCCGCACCCGATATCGCGACGATCATCGAGACGCTCGAGCCGACTGTTGCCGCCGCGGTCCCCACGATATGGACGTCGGTCGCCGATCACGCGGCAGCCAACGGGGTCCGTCTGACGAGTTTGCGCCGGGGTATTGTCGGCGGCTCCACACTCACGCGGGCCTTGGCGAGGAAGCTGTGGGATCAGCACGGAGTCAGGCTGATTCAGGGCTGGGGGATGACCGAAACCAGCCCGCTGCTCACCCTCTCCGAACCTCCGCGGGATCGAACCGATGACGCGCTGCTGGACTGCGTCACCCAGAGCGGTCGCCTGGTTCCCGGCGTGTTCGCGCGCATCATGGACGATGCCGGGCGGGAGCTGCCTCACGACGGGGTATCCGTCGGCGAAATCGAACTTCGCGGGCCGACCATCGCGGGCCGATACTTCCGGGCGGACGACGACTCCGGTACGAAGTTTCACGACGGCTGGCTTCGGACCGGCGACGCCGGCGTGATCGATCGGCATGGGTGGGTGGACGTCCGCGATCGGATCAAGGATGGCATCAAGAGCGGCGGGGAGTGGATCTCCTCGGTCGAACTCGAGAGTCGGTTGATCGATCATCCGGGTGTCGCGGAGGCCGCGGTCATCGGAATCCCGGACCCCCGTTGGGAGGAGCGTCCCCTCGCGGTGGTCGCGCTGCGGGACGGCAGCGAGGTTTCGGTACCGGAACTGCGCGCTCACCTCGACGGCCAGGTCGCGAAATGGGCTGTCCCCGACCACTGGCGGTTTGTCGGCGAATTGCCGAAGACCTCGGTCGGCAAGATCGACAAGAAGGAATTGCGGACGCGCTTCGGCTAGCGACATGTCCGCGCCACCGGGCGAGAACGCGATCCGACTCCGGAAACGAGTTCGGCTCCCGGGTCGCTGCCCGGGGCCGAACTCGAGTGGGGCGCGCTACCCCCGCGTCACAGGAAGTATTCCGAGACGTCGACCGCCAGTTGCCGCAGGACGGTGGCGATCTCGGCCTGCGTTTCCTCGGTCATCCGGCCCACTGGACTGGAGACATTGACCGCATAACGCGCGGCCCCGTACTCGCCGAGCGGTACCGCGACCGAAGCCACACCGTCCTCGCTCTCTTCGGTGCTGGTCGCGTAGCCGTTCTTGCGGACAGCGCGCACCTGACTCAGCAAGGTTGAGCGCTTGGTGATCGAATGCGGCGTAAGAGCGGGCAGCGTCGGGGCGGGGTAGAGCTCGCGCAAGATCTCGTCGTCCATCAACGACAACAGGGCTTTGCCCGACGATGTGGAGTGTGCGGGCATGGTCTTGCCCATGCGCGAGCCGACTCGAACGGCCCGGGTGCTCTCCACCGAATCCACGAAAGCCACGGTGGTGCCGTCGAGCCGGGCGAGGTGCACGGTCTCGCCCAGGCTGGCGGACAGGCGTTCGAGCACCGGATGCAGGCGAGCCCGGACGTCGATCTGACGCAGGATCGAGAACGCGATGGTGGTCAGTGCCGGGCCGGGTTCGTAGGCCCGTGACCCGGCGATCTGGCGCACGAATCCGCGATATTGGAGCATGGCGAGCAACCGGTGTGCGGTGGACGACGCCACCGACAGGTATTCGCTCACCTCGGTGAGTCGGATGCTGCGTTGCTCACCCAGTAGTAACAGGATTCGCAGCGCATTGTCGACGGACTCGATCGGGTATTGCGGCTTGGCCGGTTCCTCGTCGTCCCTGAGCTTCACCCTGACAGGGTATCGGCCTGGTCCGGCGACTCCCGAACGTGAACTCGCTATGGTCGTGGGTGTCGCTACTGGACGGGGAATCGCGCCGACACCCAGTCTGCGATGACATCGGCGACGGCCTCGCGCGCCGATTCCGACCGGAAGTAATGGTCGCCGGGCAGGTCCACGCGCGATTTGTCGGCGCTCGGGATGGCGTCGAAGATCTGCTGTGCGTCGCTGGGGAAGACGCCTTCGTCGCCCTCGGGGTTCATCACCAGGGTGGGGACGGTGATCTTCGCCAGATACGGCTCGGCGCGGCACGGGGAATCCTCGAGGCTCCACATGTGCAGCCAATTGCGCAGCGTCGTCTGGCTGGCGAGGGCGCCGTCGCCGCGGTTGGCCGCTGCAGCCTCTCCGCGATAGCACATTCCGGCGGTCCGGCTGCTCGGGTCCAGCGCCGGATCGACCATGCGCGGGTCGGCCCAGGTCCGAGGGACCGTGAAGTTCCGGTCGTGATAGCCGGCCGCGGTGATGCGATCGAGTTCGGCCCGGGCCCACACGGTGATCCGGTGATTGCGCGTGACCTGGGCAGCGCGGTAGCGCGCGAGGAATTCCGCTGAGAACGGCGGGCCGTGTAGCGGGTTGAACAGATCGAGTTCGGGGTCGGTCAATGTCGGATCGTTCTCGTCGATGACGGCCGGGTCCATCCACGCGGTCAAGACGTCGGGTCGGCCCAGGTGCGCGGCTAGCGAAATGTACGCGTCGCCTGCGATGAGGTCGTCGATGCCGGGAGCGGGTTGCATATCGCGGGCCGGCGGTACGCAGGGTTCCACCGTTTGCGCGTGATAGGCGGCCATGAGTGATCCGCCGCCGGAATTGCCGAGCACGACGATGTGTTCGACCCCCGCCTGTTCGCGCAGCCAGCGCATCCCGACGCCGATATCGACCAGTGCGCGATCCAGGTTGAACTGCCATTCATAGCCGCGGTAGCGAGTGTTCCATCCCAGGAACCCGATTCCGCGGGCGGCCAGGTAGTCGGCGAGATAGTGCTCGGAGAAGTCGATCTGATAGTGCGTGGCGATCACTGCGACGCGCGGGCGCGAGTCCGCCGGGGTGTAGTAGATGCCTTGGCAAGGACGCCCGCCCGCGCCCATCCTGGGCGCGCCAGGGGACTCGCTGCTGACGAAGGTCTTGCTGATCGCGGTTGCCGGTGTTGATGTCATGAAGGGGGAACCACCTTGGGTTGGTCTAGTCGGGTGTAGGTCTGGAGTTCTGCCCACAGCCGCGAGATCAGAGCTACGGCCACGGGATCGATAAGTCGGCCGTCGGCGTCGAAGCGCTCGGCGGCATTGCTCAGCAGTACTTCGGGGCCGGGGATGACGGCCGACTGCGTGAAGATGAAGGTATGCCGCAGTTCGAACTGGCTGCGCGCGGTGCCCAGGCGGCCGGGTGTCACACCCACCAGCGCGACCGGCTTCCGGTGCAGGACCGAAGCGCCGCGGGGGAGTGAGAGCCAGTCCAGCGCGTTCTTTAGAACGCCCGGCGTGCCGCCGTTGTATTCAGGGGTCGCGACCAGCACAGCATCGGCGGCGGCGACCTCGGCGCGCAGCGCGGTCACGCCTTCGGGTTCGCGGCCGAGGAGGTCCTCGTTGAACAGCGGAACTCGCGGCAAGCTCTCGGCGATCCGCAGTTCGATGGTGTCCGGCGCGAGAACGGCCATGGCGCGCAACAGTTTCAGGTTCCAGGACTCGCGGCGCAGGCTGCCCGCGATGCCGCACACCACCGTCGGGCGAGTCACCAGGACACCTGCGTGGTTCGTCGGCGGTTGGCCGGGCCGGTAAGCCAGTGCGGTGGGGAGCGGTGCGGGAGTAGCGAGACCGTGGTCACTATGGTCATAGTTTCTTTCTAGCAGAAACATCCTCTGCTTCATAGGCGTCCGGTAAAACGCCCGGCAGTCGCGGTATTTACCCGATTTGCGGCGAGTTATTGACGACCACACCTCCCACGGTGCAGAATTGAATTCTGTAAGGCAGAAAAGAATCGGAGGTGGAGTTCCATGCGCGACGCGACAGACGTCCTCGCCAACGTCCGGCGGGGGCTGCTACCAGCCCACATCTACAGCGACGGCGAGGTGTTCCGCGCCGAGCAGGAAAGGCTGTTCAGCCGGGCCTGGACCTTCGTCGCGCACGAAACCGAGGTGCCACAGCCCGGCGACTACGTCGTTCGGCGGGTGCTCGACAACTCGTTCATCGTCAGCCGTGACCAGTCCGGCCAAATCCACGCCATGTTCAACATGTGCCTGCACCGTGGCATGCAGGTGTGCCGGGCTGAACAGGGCAACGCCTCCCACTTCCGATGCCCGTATCACGGCTGGTCCTACCGCAATGACGGCCGCCTGGTCGGATTGCCGTTCCACAAGGAGGCGTACGGCGGCGAGGCCGGATTCGCGCGGAGTGGCCAAAAGCTGCTGCCCGCGCCGCAACTGGACACCTACAACGGCCTGATCTTCATCTCCCTGGACCCGGACGCGCCATCGCTCCCCGAATTTCTCGGCGACTTCCGGTTCTACCTGGACTACTACACCGGGCAAAGTGCCAGCGGCGCGGAGGTTCTCGGGCCGCAGCGGTGGCGGATCAAGGCCAACTGGAAGATCGGCGCGGAGAACTTCGCCGGTGACATGTACCACACCCCGCAAACGCACACGAGCGTCGTGGAGATCGGCCTGTTCCGGGAACCGAAGGCCGAGAAGCGCAAGGACGGCACCACGTACTGGGCCGGATCGGGCGGCGGGACCACCTACAAACTCCCCTCCGGAACGCTCGAGGAGCGGCTGGCCTATGTCGGCTACCCCGACGAGATGATCGCGCGGATGAAGCAGCAGTGGTCCGACGAACAGCTCGACGTCATCGGCCGCGACGGATTCATGGTGTCGGCGGCGTCGATCTTCCCCAACCTCAGCCTGGTGCACAACTGGCCGCGGGTTGCCGACTCCGAGCAGGTGCTGCCCTTCATCTCGCTGCGGCAATGGCAGCCGATCAGCGCCGACGAGACCGAGGTGCTGTCCTGGTTCGTCGTCGACAAGGAGGCGCCCGAGGAGTTCAAGAAGCTCTCGTACAAGGCGTATCTCATGTGCTTCGGCAGCAGCGGCATGTTCGAGCAGGACGATGTCGAGAACTGGGTTTCGCTGACCAAGACTGCGAGTGGCAGCATGGCCCGCCGCCTGCTGCTCAACAGCCGGATGGGAATTCGGCACGACGACAGCGCCGTGACCGAGCCGCTGCCGCCGGAGGAATGGGCCGGACCGGGTGAGTCCCGCGTGGGATACAGCGAATTCAACCAGCGCCGGCTGCTCGCCCAGTGGGCGGACTATCTCGAAAAGGAGCCGCCCGCAGTGGCTTCCACCGCGATCGGGCTGCCGGCTGACACTGCCGCATCCTGTGGTGAGGCCGCCGCGTCCTGCGGCGAGACCGTGACGGAGGCGCTGTCGTGAGCACCTACATCCCCATCCGCTCCAGCCAGTCACCGCTAGGCGCGACCGCTGCCACCACCGAATCGGTCGGCGCGGCACTGCCCTTCGACGATCCGAGGCACCTACTCGCGCACCACTGGCTGGTCGAAGAGGCCTATCTGCTGGACCGGCAGGACTACGAGGTCTGGCTCGACCTGCTGGCCGAGGACATTCACTACTTCATGCCGATCAAGCTCACCACGGCACTCGGCGCCGGCTACGACACCGCGAGGAGGATGGCGCATTTCGACGAGGACAAGTACTCGCTGAGCCGCCGCGTCGCCCGATTCCACACCGAGCACGCCTGGACCGAGGACCCGCCGTCGCGCATTCGCCACCATCTGTCCAATATTCGGACCTTCGCGACGCCGAACGAGCAGGAGCTGATCGCCGAATCCGCGGTCCTGCTGTTCCGCAGCCGCGGCGATGTCGCCGAACCCTCGTTGATCTCGGCGGGGCGCACCGATCTGCTGCGCCGCGAGGGCGACACCTGGCGGCTGGCGCGACGCCACATCGCCGTCGACGAATCGGTGCTGCGCACCCAGAACCTGGCGGTATTCCTGTGACGGCCGCCCACGCCGCGCCCGCCGGTGATCCCGGCGCGGAACTGCGCGGCCTGCTGGCCGGTCGAGATGGCGAACCCCTCACTCTCGGTAATGAATTCGCCGAAGTGCGCATCAGTAAGGTGCGCACCCGCAATGGTGTCCGCCTGCTGATCGAAGCACCGAAATCGGGTCAGTGGGTGACCCTCGACCCACTCGAATTGGAAGCGCTGACTTGGCAGAGCGCCTCGACCTTCTCCGCGATGGTCGGCCGGCCGTTCGTGCCCCTGTTCTCTGAGGAGGACGAGCGATGAGCGGCTGGCTGGACGGAAAACGCGCCCTCGTCGTCGGCGCGGGCTCCGGCATCGGACGTGGTGTGGTCGACGCGTTCCGGGTCGAAGGCGCGCTCGTCGGTGCGCTGGAGATCGACGAGGGCAAATGCGAGGCGCTCGCGAAAGACTGCCCGGATGTGTTGGTCGTCGCGGGCGATGCCACTACGGCGCAAGCGAATTCGCGAGCGGTCGAGGCGATGGTCGCTCGGTACGGCGGTCTGGATGTGCTGGTCACCTGTGTCGGGATCTTCGACTTCTATCGACCGCTGGCCGAGATCGACACCGAGCTGCTCGACGAGGCCTTCGACGAGATGTTCGCCGTCAATGTGAAATCGCATCTGCACAGCGTGAAGGCCGCCATCCCCGCGCTGCGCGAGTCGGGTGGCAATATCGTGCTGACCGAATCCACCTCCGCCTATTACCCGGGCCGCGGCGGCACCCTGTATGTCGCGTCGAAGTTCGCGGTGCGCGGGTTGGTGGCCACTCTGGGATATGAACTGGCTCCGGAGATTCGGGTCAATGGTGTCGCGCCGGGTGGAACACTGCACACCGATCTGCGTGGTCTCAGCTCGCTCGGCCTGACCGGCCGTCGGCTCGACGGTCCCGATCGGGCCACCGAATTGTCCGGCCGCAATCCGCTCGGTGTCGCCTTGTCCGGCGACGACCATGCCTGGAGCTATGTGTTCCTTGCGTCAGATCGCGCCCGGGGCATCTCCGGGCGCGTCGTCCACTCCGATGGCGGGATGGGCATCAAGGCTTGACGGTCGGCGCGGCGATCGACCGGAATTCGTAAGGAGAGATGATATGGCTGTTGTCAGAGCCGATCTGGCGCTGTGCCAGGGCTACGCGAACTGCGTCATCGGTGCGGACGACGTCTTCGACATCGACGATCAGGGGATCGTGGTACTGCTCGCGACCGAGGTCGACGAGGCCGACCGAGGCCGCGTCGAGGCGGCTGTGCGCAGCTGTCCGGCGTCGGCATTGCGCCTGGGGGATAAGTGACCGAGCGTAGCGAGGGAACCATAGACGCAGCACCGCCGGTCACGGCGAAGCCGAGCGGTAGCGAGGCGAAGCGGTGACTGCCGGAGTGGTGATCGTCGGAGGCTCGGTCGCCGGCGTGCATACCGCACGGGCACTGCGTGAGCGCGGCTACACCGGCCGGGTGCGAGTGGTGGAGGCCGAAACCGAAGCGCCCTACGACAAGCCGCCGCTGTCGAAGGCCGCGCTCGACGGTGACCCGAGAGTTCCGCTGCTGACCGACGAGGCGGCGACGGCGCTCGGCATCGATCTGATTCTGGGCCGGCGTGTTACCGAATTATCCACGGCCACTTCGACACTCGTCCTCGACGACGGATCCGAGTGGACCTACGAGCAGCTTGTGATCGCAACCGGAGCCGCGGCGCGGCCCGCGCCGTGGTCGTGCCCGGGTGTGCACGTGCTGCGGACGCTGGCCGATGCCCGGGCATTGCGAGCCGGTCTGTCCGAGGCGCGCGAGCTCCTGGTGGTCGGCGCGGGCTTCATCGGCGCCGAATTGGCTTCGCTCGCACGCGGTTGCGGGATCGCGGTCACCATGGTCGACGAGGCCGAATTGCCGATGGCCCGCGTGGCGGGTGCGGTGCTCGGCGCGCGCTTCGCCGGTCTGCACCGAGAGCATGCGGTCGATACCAGGTTCGGGGTGCGGGTCGGGACCCTCGAGCACGACGGCGAGCGGGTGCGAGCCGAGCTGTCGGACGGCTCGGTGGTGCACGCCGATATCGTCGCGGTCGGCATCGGGGCCGTGCCGGATATCGGCTGGCTGGCGTCCGCCGGATTGCCGGTGCGCAACGGGCTCGAATGTGACGAGTTCGGCCGGGTGCGCGGCCACGACCGCATCCACGCGGTTGGTGATGTGGCGTGCTGGCATCAGCCGCGATCCGGTACCGCGGCGCGCATCGAACACTGGACTAACGCGATCGAGCAGGCGGTGTGTGTGGCGCACAATATCGTTCATCCGGATGAGCCGGTACCGCACGATCCAGTGGCCTACGTGTGGAGCGATCAGTACGACTGGAAGATTCAGCTCATCGGCGCGCGCGATCTCACCCGCGACCCGCAGATCATCGAACAGCCGGAGCCGTTCCGGATGGCCGCCCTGTGGTCCGACGAGCACGGCATTGTCACCGGCGGTGTCACGGTGAACTGGCCGCGCGCCTCGGTGCGCATGCGCAAAGCAGTGGGACGGGACATACCGGCCGCCGAGATCGGCGCACAGCTGACTGGGGTGCCCGCGTGAACGGGGCGGAACTCGACCGCTGCCGCGAGGAGATCGCGCAGGGCTGCCGGGTGTTGGCGGTGCGGGGGCTCGCGCCGGGAATTCTGGGTCATATCAGTATGCGAGTGGATGATTCGCGACTGCTGATCCGCTGTCGTGGTCCGCGTGAGCGCGGGCTGGCCTACACCACCGCCGAGGACATCCGGCTCGTCGACCTGTCCGGCGCTTCGGGCGCGGACGGTGAACTGGACCACGGCTATTCGGCGCCGTTCGAACTGCCGTTGCATACCCGGATCCTGCGCAGTCGGTCCGATGTGCGCTGCGTCGTCCACGCCCATCCGCGTGACGTCGTCGCCGCGGATTTGGCGGGCCTGTCATTCCTGCCGATCGTCGGCGCGTACGACATTCCCGGGGCGGTGCTCGCCCACGGCGGGGTCCCGGTGTATCCGCGCTCGGCATTGATCGCGACGCCCGCGCTGGGTGACGAGGTCGCCGCCGCGCTCGGTGATCGGCCACTGGTGGTCATGCGCGGTCACGGGCTCACATCGACGGGAACCAGCGTGCCGGAGGCGGTGCTGCGGGCAATCTCGGTGGATTCCATTGCTGCCCTGTCGCTGTCGGTGGCAAGCGCGGGCGGCACGGTGCGGTCGATCAGCGCGGAAGACCTCGCCGACCTCCCGGATCTGGGCGCGGGACTCAACCAGACGGTGGCGTGGCGACACGAACTCGCCCGGCTGCCGGGGGAATGAGCGCACCGACGGCCGGGCTCACCCTGCGGAAGGGTGGGCCCGGCCGCCACGCACGATATCGAGCGCGAAGCCCGCGTACTCGGCGGCGAGCTGCTGCCGCGAGACCGGTCCGTGCGCGCGAAACCATTGCGGCAGTGCGGTACACATGGTCGCGATGGCCCGACCGGCTTCGTGAGGGTAGGGCGTGCTGAATTCGCCTGCCCGAATACCCGCCGCGATGGCTCGGTCGAGCATGTGCTGAATGTCGTTGCGAAGATCAACTATTCGGGTGCGATCCGGCCCTTCGATCGCCCGCATCTCGCTGGCTCCCAGCAGTGCCAGTTCGGTGCGGTAAGTATGGAACAGGGCCAGTGCTTCGACGATATTCGTCAACTGGCCGACCGCGTCGAGGCCTTCGTCGCGGGCAGCGGGGATACGCCAGTGCAGCTCGGTCATGGCGAGGTCGAGGATGGCCACCAGCAGGCGTTGTTTGCTGGGGTAGTAGCTAGCGAAAGGTCGGCCCGTGCGCGGTCGGTGTCTGTGCGTGGCCTTAAGGTGACCCCCATGGCCTCACTGTCGGATCCCGAAGTGCGCGAATTCCTCTCCTACGGCACCCGAACGGCCAAGTTGGCCTTTGTCGCCTCCGACGGTCGGCCGATCGTCACACCGGTCTGGTTCATCCTCGAAGACGGCGAGTTGGTGTTCAATACCGGCAAGACCACGGCAAAAGGAACGGCATTCGCCCGTGATCCCCGCATCGCACTCTGTGTCGACATCGAAGAGCCGCCCTACGGTTCCATCCAGATCCAGGGCACCGTCACCCTGTCCGAGGATCCTGTCGACCTCGTCCACACTGCCACGGTGATCGCGGGCCGCTACATGGGCGCCGACCGCGCCGAAGAATTCGGCAAGCGCAATGGCGTCCCCGGCGAACTGGTGGTGCGAGTACGACCGACCAAGGTCATCGCGCACTTCGACGCGACAGCCTGAGCGTATCCGGAGAACCGGGCAGGTTCTCCAATCCTGCGGCCGAATCGGCCCGCTCATGGCGTCCTCGCGAGCAGTGTGAGAACGGCGACTGTTATCTAGCAAACTTGCGATGATCACCCGGCCTGGGACGATGCGCCCTCGCTATGGAGGTTGGTTGGTCGGGTGGTGGTGGCGACGGTAGATTGTTTCGGTGATCAGCAGCGAAGTTCCCGGCAGTGCCGGTCGGTGGGTAGCAGGCATGACCGGGCCGATGTAACAAGATCGGCCTGATCGACAGATAGTCCAATGGACATTTTTTGCCTGATTGAATTACGAGAACTGAACCCGGAGAAGCGGGCGCCACGCTTGGATAGGTGAGCGTCCTTTCCCGGTGTCGTCGGGGAGCGCTTGCGTGGTGTTCCGGAAGCGAGGTTACGGTTGGACCGGCGGGATTTCGGCGGAAACGGCGAAACTGGTGACGCGCGGGAAGATAGTTCGCAGACTGCTGCGGAGTACTTTCCGCTGTCGCCCGCACAGCTGGGCATTTGGTACGCGCAGCATGTAGACCCGCAGGTCCCGATCAATATCGCGCAGTATGTCGACCTGCGCGGCGATCTCGATCTGGCGACGCTGGAACAGGCGGCCATCGACGCGGCCAACGAGTCGGAGTCGGGCTGGCTGCGGATCGTCGAGCGTGACGGCGAGCCGATGCAGACCATCGATACGTCGCAGGATGCCGCGCTGGGCTACATCGATCTGCGTGACGCAGACGATCCGGAGGCCGCGGCCGTGCAGTGGATGCGCGCCGAGTACAGCCGGCCACTCGACATCGTCAACGACCGCCTGATCCGGGCCGCCGTGCTGCAGATCGAGGACCAGCGCTGGTTCTGGTACGCGCGTACCCATCACATCGTGCTCGACGGCTTCGCCGCGATGACCTACATGACCAGGACGGCCGAGTACTACACCGCTGCGGTCAATGGAACCGAACTCGCGCCGAGCAAGGCCACCGATCTGCGGACGCTGTACGAATCCGAGATGGCCTACCGGGACAGCACCCGGTTCCAGGGCGATAAGGAGCACTGGGCGCAGCGCGTCGCTGGACTCGAGGAAGGGTCCAGCCTGGCGGGGCGTTCGGCACCGCCCGCTCCGGCCAACGGGGTGTCGACCGCGGCGCTGTCGCCGGAGCAGGACGCGTTGCTCACCGACGCCGTCACGCGCCACGACAACTCGCCCGCGGGTCTGTTGATCGCGGGCTTCGCCGCGTATCTCGCACAGCTGACCGGTACCGAAGATGTCATCCTGAGCCTGCCGGTGACCGCGCGTACCACCGCGATCATGCGTCGCTCGGGTGGCGCGACCTCGAATATCGTGCCGCTGCGCCTTAGGGTCGGCTACCACAGCACTGTCGCAGATCTGCTGCGCGCGGTGCAGGTGGAGGTTTCCGGTGCACTGCGCCATCAGCGCTACCGGCATGAGGACATTCGCCGCGATTCCGCCGGCGCGGGCGTGGTCACCACGGAGTTCTTCGGTCCGTGGGTGAACATCATGCTCTTCCACAACGAGGTTGTGCTCGGCTCGATGGTCGGTGCGTTCAACGTGCTCTCCACCGGCAGCATCGAAGACCTGGGTGTCAATTTCTACCAGTCGGTGGGCGGAACCCGCTCGCATATCGACTTCGAGACCAACCCGAACCTGTACAGCGAAGCCGAAGCCGCGCAACATCATTCACGCTTCCTGGAGTTCTTCGGCAGGTTCCTGGCGGCAGATGCGGACGCGACGGTCTGGAGCCTGGAGGCCACCACCGAGGACGAACGCGCGCGCACGATACTCGAGTGGAACGACTCCGAGCAGGACGTGCCGGAGACCACGCTGGCCGCGCTGCTGGATGCGCAGATCTCACGCACGCCCGAGCGGACCGCGCTCGATTTCGAGGGTGCCACCCTGACCTACGCCGAGTTCTCCGCGCGTGTCAATCGGCTGGCCCGGTTCCTGATCGCCGATGGCGTCGGCCCGGAATCGCTTGTCGCGCTGGGGATGCGGCGTTCACTGGAGCTGGTCATCGGCATGCACGCGGTGTTGAAGGCCGGTGGTGCGTATGTGCCGATCGATCCGGATCATCCGGCCGATCGCACCGCCTACATTCTGGACAGCGCCGACCCGGTCTGCGTGCTCACCCTGAGCTATGACCGGCTCGACCTGCCCGATGCGGTGCGCCGGGTCGAGATCGACACCCTCGACGTATCCGCGTACTCGGATTCTCCTGTCGCCGAAGCGGATCGGCTTGCGCCGCTACGCCAGGACAACACCGCCTACGTCATCTACACCTCGGGTTCGACCGGCCGCCCGAAGGGTGTCGCGGTCACCCATCGCGCGATCGTCAATCAGCAGTTGTGGATGCTCGACGAGTATCGGCTGACCGGTGCGGACGTCTATCTGCAGAAGACCGCGACCACCTTCGACGTATCGCTGTGGGGCTACTTCCTGCCGCTGCTGGTCGGCGCGAAGCTGGTTGTCGCCTCGCCCGACGGGCATCGGGATCCGCTGTATGTCGCTGACATGATCGCCCGCCACGGCGTCACGGTCACCGACTTCGTGCCGTCCATGCTGACAGTGTTCGTCTCGCACGCGACGGCGGCCCAGTGTGCTTCGCTGCGTGCGGTTTTCGTTATCGGTGAGGCGTTGCCGCCGGAGACCGCGACACAGTTCCGTGCGTTGACCGCCGGGGCCGCGGGCCTGCACAACCTGTATGGACCGACCGAGGCCGCGGTGTCGGTCACCTACTGGGAGGCTACCGCCGCCGACACCGTGACGGTGCCGATCGGCATCCCGGAGTGGAATGTCGAAGTCTACGTGCTGGATTCGCGTTTGCGTCCGGCCGCGATCGGGGTACCGGGTGAGCTCTACCTCGGTGGACGTCAGTTGGCTCGCGGCTACCGAGGTCGTCCCGACCTGACCTCGGATCGGTTCGTCGCCAACCTGTTCGGTGATATAGGCGAACGCATGTACCGCACCGGCGACCTGGTGCGCTGGAACGCCGCGGGCACGCTGGAATACATCGGCCGCACCGACTTCCAGGTGAAGTTCCGTGGCCAGCGCATCGAACTCGGTGAGATCGAGACCGATCTGCTCGCGCATCCGTCGGTGAGCCAGGCCGTCGTCCTGGTGATGGACACCGCCACCGGCCAGCAGTTGGTGGCCTATGTCGTTGCCGCGCCGGGGAATTCGATTGAACCGTTGGAGCTGACCAGGTTCGCCGCCGAGCAGCTGCCGAGCTACATGGTGCCCGCGGCGATCATGGTGTTGGAGGCGTTCCCGCTCAACACCAGCGGCAAGCTCGACCGTAAAGCATTGCCCGAGCCGGTGTTCACCGCCGCAGCGACTGGTTTCCGCGCGCCGCGAACCCAGGCCGAGCAGATCGTGGCGGGCATTTTCGCCGATGTGCTGAGCCAGGATCGCATCGGCATCGACGACAACTTCTTCGATCTCGGTGGCAACTCGCTGGTCGCTACCCAGGTGGTGGCACGCATCGGCGCGGCATTCGGCAATCAGATCGGCGTGCGCGCGCTGTTCGAGACCCCGACCGTGGCCGGGCTCGCTGTGCGCGCCGAAAGTGCCGCTCCCACGGACGGATCCCGCCCGCCGCTGGTGGCGCAGCCGCGTCCCGAGCGGGTGCCGCTGTCGCTGGCACAGCAGCGCATGTGGTTCATCAACCAGTTCGATCCCCTCGCACCGACCTACAACCTGCCGTTCGTGGTTCGGCTGCGCGGTCAGGTCGATATCGCGGCCTTGCAGGCCGCGCTGACCGACGTACTGGCCAGGCAGGAATCGCTGCGCACGATCTTCCCCGAGTCCGGTGCGGGCGCCTACCAGCAGGTACTGCCGATCGAGGGCATAGATCTCGGCATCGCCGTGCAGACGATCGATGACGCCGAACTACACAGTGTGCTTGTCGAATTCGCGTCCACCGGATTCGACGTATCGAGCGAGCTGCCGATTCGGGTTCGGGTGTTCCGGGTTACCGGTGCGTCGAGCAACGGCACTCCCGATCACGCGGTCGCGTTCGTCGTGCATCACATCGCGGCCGACGGTGTCTCCTTCGGTCCGTTGGCCCGCGATGTCGCCACCGCGTATCTGGCCAGGTCGGCGAATATGGTTCCGGCCTGGGCGCCGCTGCCGGTGCAGTATCGCGATTACAGCATCTGGCAGCGCGAACTACTCGGCTCGGAAGCCGATCCGGACTCGATGGCCGCGCGCGAGATCGCGTACTGGCGCAGCACGCTCGCCGGTCTGCCCGATCAGCTCGACCTACCGGCCGATCGCCAGCGCCCACCGGTGCAGAGCTTCCACGGTGGGCGGATCGGCTTCGATATCGACGCCGATCTGCATGCTCGCCTCGCCGGGCTCGCCCGCGCGCAGGGCGTGAGCGTGTTCATGGTGCTGCACGCGTCGCTCGCGGTGCTGCTGGCCCGGCTGTCGGGTACCAGCGATATCGCCATCGGCACGCCCGTCGCCGGTCGTGGTGAGCAGGCTCTCGACGATCTGATCGGCATGTTCGTCAACACGCTCGTGTTGCGTTCGGAGGTCGAGGGCAGCGAACGCTTCACCGATTTCCTCACCCGCACCCGCGAAAACGACCTTGCCGCTTTCGCCTACGCCGATGTGCCTTTCGAGCGCCTGGTCGAGGTGCTCAACCCGACCCGCTCGCAGGCGCGTCATCCGCTGTTCCAGGTAATGCTGTCGTTCCAGGAGCTCTCGCACGGGACCCTGGAATTGCCGGGTCTGTCGGTCACCGCCGACGAACTCGAGGTCGATATCGCCAAGTTCGATCTGCAATGGACGGTTACCGAGGAACGTGGCGCGAACGGCGAACCCGCCGGTATGTCGGCGGTGGTGTCCTTCGCCGCCGATCTGTTCGACGCCTCGACCGTCGCCGAGTTCGGTCGCCGCTACCTGCGTGTGCTCGAAAGCGCGGTCGCCGCACCGGAATCCGCCGTGCGCGATATCGATATTCTCGACGACACCGAGCGCCACCGGGTGCTCACCGAATGGAACCGCACCGGCGCCGAGGTGCCCGCCGCTACCGTGCTCGAGCTGTTCGACGAGCAGGTTCGCAGGCATCCGGACGAGATCGCGGTCGTCTTCGGCGGCGGCCATCGCGGCACTGTGTTCGGCAGGCCGATCGAACTGACCTACGGCGAATTCTCCGCGCGGGTGAATCGCCTGGCGCGCAGGCTGATCGCCGAGGGCGTCGGTCCGGAAACATTGGTAGCCGTCGGTATTCGCCGTTCGGTGGACATGCTCGTCGCCATTTACGCGACGATGGCCGCGGGCGGCGGATATGTGCCCGTCGATCCGGACCACCCGGCCGAACGTACCGAGTACGTGCTGGCCAGTTCGACTCCGGTATGCGTGCTGACCACCACCTCCGACGATGTCGCCGGGGGAGCGGGCGACGAGATCCCGGTGCTCTACCTCGACGAGCTCGACCTGAGCGAGTTCGACGCCGCGCCGCTCACCGACGCGCAACGTCGTGCGCCGCTGCGTTCTTCGAACACCGCCTACGTGCTGTACACCTCGGGTTCGACCGGCCGCCCGAAGGGCGTCGCGGTCAGCCATGCCGCCGTGGTCAACCAGATCGCCTGGATCACCGCGCAATACCGCATCGGCCCCGATGATGTGATCCTGCAGAAGACCCCGGTGACCTTCGATGTGTCGGTGTGGGAGCTGTTCGGCACGCTCGCCGTCGGCGCGCGCATGGTGATCGCCGCGCCCGACGGCCACCGTGACCCGATGTACCTCTCGGAGATCATCGGCAACCACCGGGTCACCATGACCTCGTTCGTGCCCTCGATGCTCTCGGTGTTCGCCGGTGCCGCCTCGTCGGCTGAATGTGCTTCGCTGCGTGCGGTTCTCGTCGCCGGTGAGGCGCTGCCGCCGACGACGGTGACCGCGTTCCGGCAGTTCTCCACCGCCGCGGTGCACAACCTCTACGGCCCGACCGAATTCACCGTGCACGCCACCGCCTGGCATATCGATGAGGTCGCGCCCGCGTCGGTGCCGATCGGCCGGCCGGTGTGGAACGCGCGCAGCTACGTCCTCGACGAGGGACTCGATCCGGTCCCGGTCGGCGTTCCCGGCGAGCTGTACCTCGGCGGCGCGCAGGTGGCCCGCGGCTACCACGGCCGCGCGGATCTATCGGCGGAACGTTTCATCGCCGATCCTTTCGGTGCGCCCGGCTCGCGCCTGTATCGCACCGGTGACCTGGTCCGCTGGACCGAACCGCAGGACCCGGCCGTCGGCTCCGCCGGTGTCCTGGAGTACATCGGCCGCACCGACTTCCAGGTGAAGTTCCGTGGCCAGCGCATCGAACTCGGTGAGATCGAGGCGGCGCTGTTGGACCATCCAACGATCAGCCAGGCCGTCGTCCTGGTCATGGAGACCGTGGCGGGTGATCAGCTCGTCGCATACGTGGTCGTCGGGGATGAGCCCGTGGACACCGACAGCATCACCACCGCGCTGCATCGCACGCTGCCCGCGTACATGGTGCCATCGGCGATCGTGGATTTGGCGGCGTTCCCGCTCAACCCGTCGGGCAAGCTGGATCGTAGGGCGCTGCCCGCGCCCGTGTTCGAGGTGCGCGAATTCCGTGCCGCCACAACGCCGATCGAGGAGATCGTCGCGCAGATCTTCGGCGAGGTCCTCGGCATCGCGAGGGTCGGTGTCGACGACGACTTCTTCGAACTCGGCGGCAACTCGCTGATCGCCACACAGGTGGCCTCCCGCCTCGGCATCGCGCTCGACACCAGGGTGCCGGTGCGGATGCTGTTCGAGGCGTCCACTGTCGCGGCACTGGCGGCGCGCGTCGAATCGCACGCCGGTGACGGCGCTCGCAAGGCGCTGGTGGCCAGGGTGCGGCCCGACGAGGTGCCGCTCTCGCTCGCCCAGCAGCGGATGTGGTTCCTCAACCGGTTCGACACCGAGTCGGCGGTCAACAACATTCCGGTGGCGATCCGGCTCTCGGGTGACCTCGATGTGGCCGCGCTACAGGTCGCGGTCATCGATGTCATCGATCGGCACGAATCGCTGCGGACGGTATTCCCGGAGACCGGGACCGGTCCGGTCCAGGTGGTGCTGGACGCCGCGCAGATCGTGCCGGACCTGACGCCCTATCGGGTGACCGACGAGACGCTCGTCGAGCATCTGATCGATCTCGCGTCGATGGCTTTCGATGTGACCGATGAGGTGCCGCTGCACGCGCGCCTGTTCGAGATCAGCGAATCCGAGTATGTGCTCGGCATGGTGGTACATCATATTTCGGCCGACGGCTGGTCGATGGGGCCGCTGGCGCGCGATGTCATGGTCGCCTACGCGGCGCGCACCTCATGGGAGGCGCCCGCATGGTCGGTGCTGCCGGTGCAGTACGCGGACTACGCGCTGTGGCAGCGCGAGGTGCTCGGTTCCGAAAACGATCCGGGCTCGCTGATCTCGAGCCAAATCGGCTATTGGACACGCGAACTCGCCGATCTGCCGGACGAATTGGTACTGCCCGCCGACCGTCCGCGCCCGGCCCTTGCCTCCTATCGTGGTGGCACCTACGCGTTCGTGATTTCCGGTGAAACCCAGCGCGCGCTGATCGAGCTGGGACGCATGCACAATGCGTCGCTGTTCATGGTCATGCACAGTGCGCTGGCGGTGTTGTTGTCACGGGCGAGCGGGACCAGCGATATCGCTGTCGGTACGCCGGTCGCCGGTCGTGGTGAGGCCGCGCTGGACGACCTGATCGGCATGTTCGTCAATACGCTCGTCCTGCGCACCGAGATCGATGGCGCGGCGAGTTTCGCGAGCCTGCTCGCCCAGTCCAGGGAAACCGATCTGCGTGCCTTCGCGCATGCTGATCTGCCGTTCGAGCGGCTGGTCGAGATCCTGAACCCGGCGCGCTCGCAGGCGCGGCACCCACTGTTCCAGGTGATGCTTGCCTTCCAGAACACCAGGCAGGCCAACCTCGAACTGCCGGGGCTCTCGGTCAACGGCATCGACTACGACGCCCGCCTCGCCAAGTTCGACCTGCAGCTGACTTTGCAGGAGACCCAGGACGAGAACGGCGCCGCGGCCGGTTTGGCTGCTGATTTCTCCTACGCGCTCGACCTGTTCGATGAACCCACCGTCGCCGCGTTCGCGCGTCGCCTGGACCGGATTCTCGCCGCCATCATCGCTGACCCGACCGCGCCGGTCGGTGATATCGCGCTGCTCGACGAACTGGAATCCGATCTGGCGGTGCATGGTTGGAACGAGACCGCGCGCGATCTCGGTACGCCGACGACGCTGGTGGACGAGTTCGCCAGGCAAGCGCGGGCGACGCCGGACGCGGTCGCGGTCGTGGATCCAGCCGATGGATCGCAGCTGACCTACGCCGAATTCGCGGCCAGGGTGAACCGGTTGGCGCGGCACCTGATCGAGGCCGGGGTCGGCCCGGAAAAGCTTGTCGCCCTTGCTATGCGGCGTTCGGTTGACCTCGTGGTCGCCGCGTACGCGGTGCAGGCGGCCGGTGCCGGATACGTCCCGCTCGACCTGGATCAGCCCGCCGATCGAGTGAACTATGTGCTCGACACCGCGGCACCGGTCTGCGTGCTGACCACTGTTCGCGACGAGTTCGACGGCGGCGCGCTCGCGACGCTGCTTGTCGACGAGCTGGATCTGTCCGGTTACTCGGACGCGCCGGTGACCGACGCACAACGCACCACGGTGCTGCGTCCGCAGCATCCGGCCTACGTGATCTTCACCTCGGGTTCGACCGGCCGCCCGAAGGGTGTGGCCGTAGCGCATTCGGCGGCGGTGAACCAGATCCGCTGGATCACCGGCGAATACGGGATCGGCGCCGATGATGTGGTGCTGTTCAAGACTCCCGCGACATTCGATGTGTCGGTGTGGGAACTGTTCGGCCCGCTGAGCACCGGCGGCCGCATCGTGGTGGCCGGTGCGGATGGACATCGCGACCCGCAGTATCTCGCGGATGTCATTGCGGCGCACCGGGTTACGATGACCTCCTTCGTGCCGTCGATGCTCAGCGTTTTCGCGGGCAGCGTCGAAGCCGCCGGTGTCGCAGGCAGCGCGCTGTCCTCGCTGCGGGTGCTGCTGGTGGCCGGTGAGGCGTTCACCGGTGACACGGTCGCGGCACTGCGGCGGGTCAGCGACGCGCGGCTTCACAACCTGTACGGGCCAACGGAATTCACCGTGCACGCCACGCATGGACCAGTCGCGGCGGGCGTGGTCGGCGCGGTGCCGATCGGGCTGCCGGTGTGGAACGCGCAGGCCTACGTGCTCGATGCGCGGCTGCACCCGGTCGCGCCGGGTATCGCGGGTGAGCTCTATCTCGCGGGCGCACAGCTGGCGCGCGGCTACTTCGGCCGTGCCGATCTGACCGCGGATCGCTTCGTGGCCAACCCGTTCGGCGTCTGCGGTGCCCGCATGTACCGCACCGGTGACCTGGTCACCCGGTCCGCCGATGGCGCGATCGTGTACCTGGGCCGTACCGACTTCCAGGTGAAGCTGCGCGGTCTGCGCATCGAGCTCGGCGAGATCGAAACCGCGCTCACGGGCCATGATTCGGTGGCCCAGGCCGTCGCCATGGTGCGCTCGAACGGGCACATCGGTGACCAGCTGGTCGCGTATGTGGTGCCCGCCAGCAGCGATGTGATCGACCTGGACGAACTGCGGGGGCATATCGGGGCGCAGCTGCCGTCGTACATGGTGCCCGCCGCGTTCGTTGTGCTCGACGAAATGCCGCTGAGCCCGAACGGCAAACTGGATCGGCGCGCGCTGCCCGAACCCGCCTTCCAGGCCAGGGAATTCCGCGCACCGTCCACCCCGATCGAGGAGATCGTCGCGGCCGTTTTCGCGGAGGTACTCGGCATCGGGGCGAGCGAAGCGGCGGGCGATCGCGCCGATCGCATCGGCATCGACGACAACTTCTTCGATCTCGGTGGCAACTCGCTGGTCGCCACCCAGGTGGTCGCGCGTCTCGGCGCCGCGCTCGAGACGCAGGTCCCGGTGCGGATGCTGTTCGAGGCGCCGACGGTGGCCGCGCTCGCGGCGCGCATGGAGGTGAACACCGGTGGCCAGGCACGTCCGGCGCTGAGCGTCCGGCCGCGTCCGGAGTACCCGCCGCTGTCGCTGGCGCAGCAGCGGATGTGGTTCCTCAACCGGTTCGATCTGGGTGCCGACACCGCCGCCGCGGCGACCTACAACATTCCCGCCGCGGTCCGGCTGCGTGGTTTGCTGGACCTGAACGCGCTGCGCGGTGCCATCGCTGATGTGGTCGCGCGTCACGAAACGCTGCGCACCGTCTACCCGTCGCACGACGGCACCGCCTATCAGCTGGTGCTGCCGTCCACCCGGGCGGTTCCGGTGGTCGAGGTCGTCGATGTCGCCGAATCCGAATTGCCTCGCGAGCTCTATGAATTCGTGAGCGCCGGATTCGACGTCACCACGCAGACACCCGCGCGGCTGCGTGTCTTCGAGCAGTCCGATCGGCACTACGTGCTGGTGCTCGTCGTGCATCACATCGCGACCGACGGCTTCTCGATGCGACCGCTGGTTCGCGACCTGATGACCGCCTATCTGGCGCGTACCTCGAGCGCCGAGCCGGGCTGGATGCCACTGCGGGTGCAGTACATCGATTACGCGCTGTGGCAGCGCGAAACCCTCGGTGTCGAGGAAGATCCGACCTCGCTGATCTCCGAGCAGCTGAACTACTGGCGCGAGGCGCTCGCCGGACTGCCGGACGAATTGCGGCTGGCGACCACGCCGCGTCCGGCCGTCGCGTCTTATCACGGCGGCACGCACCGGTTCCGGGTGCCGGGCGAACTCGTCAACGAGCTCACCCGGGTCGCGCAGGCGCACGGCACCACATTGTTCATGGTGGTGCACAGCGCCTTCGCGGCACTGCTTGCCCGCCTCAGCGGGTCCGATGACATCGCTATCGGCACACCGGTGGCCGGACGTGGTGAGCAGGCGCTCGACGATCTGGTCGGCGTATTCGTCAACACGCTGGTGCTGCGCGCCCAGGTCGACCCCGCCGCCTCGTTCACCGATCTGCTCGCCCAGGTGCGCGAGCGTGACCTACAGGCGTTCGCGCACGCGGACCTGCCGTTCGAGCGACTGGTCGACGTCCTCAACCCGGCGCGCTCGCAGGCGCGCCACCCGCTGTTCCAGGTGATGCTCACCTTCCAGAACATGGGCCGCACCTCGCTGGAACTGCCGGGCCTGACGGTCTCCGAACTCGAGATCGACCAGCCCACCGCGAAGTTCGACCTGCAGCTCACCCTGAGCGAGCAGTCGGGCGAGACGTCCACGATGGACGCCGAATTGCTGTTCGCCACCGACCTTTTCGATGCCGCGTTCGCGGATGCGTTCGCCGCGCGCTTCCTGCGCGTGCTGCGCGGCGTGGCCGCCGAGCCCACGGTCCGGGTCGGGGATATCGAATTGCTGGACGCGACCGAGCGCAGGCGGGTGTTGCGGCGGTGGAACGACACCGAATTCGCGGTCGACGCCGCACTGGTCTCGCCGGTCGGTGATGCCGCCGCGACGCTGGTATCGCTGTTCGAGGCGCAGGTCGCGCGGACACCGGACGAGTACGCCCTCACCTTCGAGGGGACAAGTCTGTCCTATGCCGAGTTCGCCGCCCGGGTGCACCGGCTCGCGCGCTGGCTGGTGCAGTCCGGGGTCGGCCCGGAATCGTATGTGGCCCTTGGTATGCGGCGCTCGATCGACCTGCTGGTCGGCATCTACGCGGTCAATGCCGCCGGTGGCGCGTACGTGCCGCTGGATCCCGACAATCCGGCCGAGCGCATCGAGCACATCCTCGAGACCGCGCGACCGGTCTGCATTCTGACCGCCGAGTCGGATCTCGACGTCGCGCTGGCTCGTCAGGTGCGCATCGACGAGCTCGAGCTGGAACGGTTCTCCGACGCACCGCTCACCGATGCCGACCGGCATCGCCCGCTGCGCCCGGACAACACCGCGTACGTGATCTTCACTTCCGGCTCTACCGGCCGCCCCAAGGGCGTCGCGATATCGCATGCCGCGATCGTGAACCGCCTGGTGTGGATGCACGCCGAGTACGGCCTCGCCGCCGACGATGTGGTGTTGCAGAAGACCCCCGCCACCTTCGACGTGTCGGTATGGGAGTTCTTCTGGCCCTTGCAGGTCGGCGCGCGCCTGGTGATCGCCAAGCCCGATGGTCATCGGGATCCCGCGTATCTCGCGGCGCTGATCGCCGACGAGCAGGTGACGACGGTGCACTTCGTGCCGTCGATGCTCGCGGTCTTCGTCGGGGAACCGACGGCGGCCGAATGCGCAAGTCTGCGTAATGTTTTCGCCTCCGGTGAGGGTCTGCCGGCGCCGACCGCGCAACGGTTGCGTGAGCTGACCGGCGCGCGCCTGCACAACCTCTACGGCCCGACCGAGGCCGCCGTCGACGTCACCTTCCATGAGGTCACCAACGCCGATACCGTGTCGGTACCGATCGGCGCGCCGGTGTTCAACACCCAGGTGTACGTGCTGGATTCGCGGTTGCGTCCGGTGCCCGTCGGGGTGGCGGGTGAGCTGTATCTGGCCGGCGCGCAGTTGGCGCACGGTTACGTGGGCCGCCCGGATCTGACGACCGAGCGATTCGTCGCCGACCCGTTCGGCACCGGCGGGCGCATGTACCGGACCGGTGACCTCGTCACCTGGACCGAGCACGGCGAGCTGGAATACCTCGGCCGCACCGATTTCCAGGTGAAGCTGCGTGGTCTGCGCATCGAACTCGGCGAGATCGAATCCGCGCTCACCACACTGGATTCGGTGGCGCAGTCGGTGGTCGTGGTGCGCGCCGACGCGCGCACCGGCGATCAGCTGGTCGCGTACCTGATCGCGCAGAGCGGCCACAGCATCGATGTCGACGCGGTGAAGGCCGCGCTGAGCACGCGGCTGCCCGCCTATATGGTGCCCGCCGCATACGTGCCGCTCGTCGCCTTCCCGCTCAACGCATCCGGCAAGCTCGATCGCAAGGCGCTGCCCGAACCGACCTTCGCGGCCAAGGTATTCCGCGCGCCGGTCACCCCGGTGCAGGAGATCGTCGCGAATACCTTCGCCGAGGTGCTCGGCGTCGAGCGGGTCGGCCTGGACGACGACTTCTTCGAACTCGGCGGCAACTCGCTGGTCGCCACCCAGGTGGCGGCCCGGCTCGGGACCGCACTCGATACCGAGATCCCGCTGCGCGCGCTGTTCGAGGCGACCTATGTCGAGGCTTTGGCCGCGCGGGTGGAATCGGCGGCGGGCCGAGGCGCCCGTGCGGTACTGACCGCGCAGCCGCGCGCCGAACTGGTGCCGCTGTCGCTGGCCCAGCAGCGGATGTGGTTCCTCAACCGCTTCGACAACCGCACCGCCGTCAACAACATCCCGGTGGCCCTACGGCTTACCGGCGAACTCGATACCGCCGCACTGGAATCCGCGATCGGTGACGTGCTCGCCAGGCACGAGGCGCTGCGCACCGTCTACCCCGAGCTCGAGGGCACCGGCTTCCAGCGGGTGCTCTCGGTCGAGGAGACCGGCTTCGCGCTGGCGACCCAGACCGTGGCCACCCCGCGGCTGTCGGCGCGCATCATCGAACTCGCGAGCGCGCACTTCGATGTGACGCGGGAGATCGCGTTCCGGGCCGATCTGCTGACCGTCGCGCCGAACAGTCATGTGCTGGTGCTGGTCATGCACCACATCAGTGCCGATGGTTTCTCGCTACGTCCGCTGCTGCGTGACGTGGTGGTCGCCTACACCGAGCGCGCCCGTGGCGAAATGCCGACCTGGACCCCGCTCGAGGTGCAGTACGCGGACTACGCGCTGTGGCAGCGCACGGTACTCGGCGACGAGGACGACGCGGCATCGATCGCCGCAGCGCAGATCGCGTACTGGACCGAGCAACTGCGCGACCTGCCCGACCAGATCGAGTTGCCCGCCGATCGCCCGCGCCCGGAGGTCGCCTCCAATGCCGGTGGCCTGCACAGCTTCTCGGTGGATGCCGAACTGCATCGCGCGCTGGCCGAGGTGGCGCGCGCCAATGGCGTCACGCTGTTCATGGTGGTGCACGCCGCGCTGGCAACCTGGGCCGCGCGCCTATCCAACAGCACCGATATCGCGATCGGAACTCCGATCGCCGGTCGCGGTGAACGCGCGCTCGACGATCTGGTCGGCATGTTCGTCAACACCCTGGTGCTGCGCAACGAGATCGACCTGAGCGCTACGTTCACCGATCTGCTCCAGCAGGTGCGCCGCACCGACCTCGCGGCGTTCGCGCACGCCGATGTGCCCTTCGAACGGCTCGTCGACGTGCTCAGCCCGGCCCGCTCGCAGGCCCATCACCCGCTGTTCCAGGTAGCGCTGACCTTCGAGGCGGCCACCGCCGCCGAGGTCGGCACCGTCGCATTGCCCGACCTCGACCTCAATGTCGTCGAATTCGACGCGGGCACAGCCAAGTTCGACGTGCAGCTCACCGTCGGCGCGGCCGCCGACGGCTCGCTCGCGCTGTCGTGGAACTACGCTACCGAGCTCTTCGATCCGGAAACGGTGACGTCGTTCGCCGATCGCCTGGTGCGGATCCTGCGCAGCGTCGCCGAGGAGCCCGCCGTTGTCGTCGGCGATATCGACCTGCTCGGTGAGGCCGAGCGGCTCGACGTGTCGCAGCGCTGGGCTTCCTCCGGCACCGACACCACCACCGGCCGTTTCGCCGGAGCCGACCGCACGCTGGTCGACCTGTTCGACGAGGCCGCCGCCGCGCATCCGGACCGGATCGCGGCCAAGTTCGGTGTCGAGTCGCTGACCTACAGCGAACTGGATCGTGGCGCGAATGTGCTGGCGCGCAGGCTGATCGCCGATGGCGCCGGGCCGGAATCGCTGGTCGCGGTGGTCCTGCCGCGCTCGCTGGATCTGGTGGTCGCGCTGCTCGCGGTGGTGAAGACCGGTGCGGGCTATGTGCCGGTCGACCCGACCTATCCGGCCGAGCGAATCGCTTTCGTGCTGGAGGATTCGCGTCCGACCAGCGTTATCCTCGATTCGACGGTGCAGGTGACGGTGCCCGCCGACCTGCCCGCGGTAGTGCTCGACGGATTCGCCGTGGAGACCGGCACCGTCGAAGACGCCGACGACGCGCCGATCACCGACGCGGACCGGCTCTCGACACTCTCACCCGATCATGTCGCGTATGTGATCTACACCTCGGGGTCGACGGGTCGTCCGAAGGGTGTCGCGGTCGCGCACCGGAATGTGGTGCGGCTGTTCGCGAATACCGATCGGGACTTCGGCTTCGGTCCCGATGATGTGTGGACGTTGTTCCACTCGTACGCGTTCGACTTCTCGGTGTGGGAGCTGTGGGGCCCGCTGCTCTTCGGTGGCACCCTGATCGTGGTCGACTACTACACCTCGCGTTCCCCCGAACAGTTCCTGGAACTGCTGCGTGTGGAGCGGGTGACGGTGCTCAATCAGACGCCGTCGGCCTTCTACCAGCTGGCCGAGGCCGACCGGGGTGCCGCGCGCGACGCGGCGCCGCTGGCGCTGCGCTACGTGGTGTTCGGCGGTGAGGCGCTGGAACTGCGTCGCCTTTCGGATTGGGTTGCCCGTCACGGTGATTCGGCCCCAACCCTGGTCAACATGTACGGCATCACCGAGACCACCGTGCACGTGTCCTTCCGCGCGCTCGACGCGGCGACGATCGCGGCCGCGTCCGGCAGTATTGTCGGCCGGGCGATCGCGGGCCTGAGCGTGTATGTGCTCGACAACCGGTTGCGGCCGGTGCCGGTCGGTGTCGCGGGCGAAATGTATGTCGCGGGACCACAATTGGCGCGCGGCTACCTCGGGCGGCCGGATCTGTCGGCGACCCGCTTCGTGGCGAACCCGCTCGCGGGCTCGGATGCGGCGGGGACCCGCCTTTACCGCTCCGGTGACCTCGCGCGCTGGAACCGTTTCGGCGAACTCGAATACCTCGGTCGCGCCGACGATCAGGTGAAGGTCCGCGGTTTCCGGATCGAGCTCGGCGAGATCGAATCGGCCGTCCTCGCACAGCCGGGTATCGCGCAGGCCGCGGTGATCGTGCGCGAGGATCAGCCGGGCGATCAGCGGATCGTGGCCTATGTGGTGTCCGATCCGGACCTCACGCCCGATCTCGACGAGGTTCGCAGCGGTGCGGCGCAACGACTGCCGTCCTACATGGTTCCCGGCGCGCTGGTGCGGCTGGAATGGATTCCGCTTACCGTCAACGGCAAGCTGGACCGTCGCGCGCTGCCCGCGCCCGCGGCGCGGGCCAAGGCATTCCGTGCCCCGGTGACGCCGGTGCAGGAGGCTGTGGCCTCGGTATTCGCCGACGTGCTCGACCTGCAACGGGTCGGCGTCGACGACGACTTCTTCGACCTCGGCGGCAACTCGCTCATCGCGACCAGGGTGGTCGCCAGAATCGGTGCGGCGCTCGGTACCACGGTGCCGGTGCGTGCGCTGTTCGAGGCGTCGAGCGTGGCCGCGCTCGCCGCGCGAGTGGAATCGCACACCGGCGTCGACGCGCGCGCTCGCCTTGTCGCGAGGAAACGCTCCGCCGATGAACTTGTGCCGCTGTCGTTCGCACAGCAGCGCATGTGGTTCCTCAACAAGTACGACACCGCCTCGGCGGCCTACAACCTGCCGGTGGCCATCCGGATGTCGGGTGCACTCGATGTCGAGGCGCTCGGGCTGGCCGTGGCCGATGTGGTGCGCAGGCACGAATCGCTGCGCACCCGCTACCCCGAGCACGGCGGCGCGCCGTCCCAGGTCATCGACGCGGCCGAGGACATCGCGCTCGACCTGCATCCGGTCGCGGTCGATCCGGCGGCACTGACTGCCGCGGTGACCGAGTTCGTCAGCACCGGATTCGATGTGGCCGAAGAGGTTCCGCTGCGGGCCCGGCTGTATCGCGCGGGCGCCGAGGAACATGTGCTCGTCGTCGTGGTGCACCACATCGCGGCCGACGGATTCTCGATCGCGCCGCTGACCCGTGACGTCATGCTCGCCTACACCGCGCGCGCCCAGGACAGTGCGCCAGGTTGGGCGCCGCTGCCGGTGCAGTATGCCGACTTCGCGGTCTGGCAGCGTGAGGTCCTCGGCACCGAGGACGACGCGGAATCGCTGCTTGCCCGTCAGGTCGCGCACTGGCAGCGCGCACTCGACGGTGTCCCCGACGAGCTGACTCTGCCGTTGGACCGGCCGCGCCCGGCGATCGCCTCCCATCGCGGCGCGACCGTGCACACCGAACTGCCCGCCGACCTCGTCAGCGAACTGGACGAAATCGCACGCCGCCGCGGTGCGTCTTTGTTCATGGTCATGCATTCCGCGCTCGCGGTGCTGCTGGCCCGGCTGTCGGGCAGCGACGACATCACCATCGGCACGCCGATCGCGGGCCGTGGTGAGCAGGCGCTCGACGATCTCGTCGGCATGTTCGTCAATACCTTGGTGTTGCGCACGGTCATCACGCCGGGCGAATCGTTCGCCGAACTGCTCGATCGCACCCGTACCACCGACCTCGACGCCTACGGCAATGCCGACGTGCCCTTCGAGCGACTGGTGGAACTGCTCGCACCGGAACGCTCGCAGGCGCGCAACCCGCTGTTCCAGGTGATGCTGGCCTTCCAGAACCTCGATCGCACCAGCCTGGAACTGCCGGGTCTGTCGGTATCGGCGCTCGACCTCGACGAGAATATCGCCCGCTTCGACTTGCAGTTCACTCTCTCGGAGAGCGAATCCGGTTCGGGCGCCATGGCTTTGGCACTTACCTACGCCACAGAACTGTTCGACGAATCGACCGCGTCGGCCATCGCCGCACGCCTGCGGCGGGTGCTGGAGGCGGTGGCGAGCGATGCTTCGACGACCGTAGGCGCGATCGACGTGCTCGACGCCGCCGAGCGGGCCGAGCTGGTGTCACGCACCGGAGCTCCCGCCGTATCGCCGGGTACCCTGCCCGAGCTGCTGGCCGAGGCCGCCGCGCACGATCACGCCGCGCCCGCGGTCGTGTTCGAGGGCACGACGCTGACCTACGGCGAGTTGGACGAGCGCTCGAACCGCCTGGCCCGCTTGTTGATTGCCGAGGGTATCGGCACCGAGGACTTGGTCGCGGTCGGTGTGCCGCGTTCGGCGGATTCGGTCTTCGCCGCCTGGGCCGTGTCCAAGACCGGTGCGGCGTTCGTTCCGGTCGACCCGAACTATCCGGCCGAGCGCATCGCGCACATGGTCACTGATTCCGGTTCTCCGATCGGCCTGACCGTGGCCTCGGTCCGCACGGGTCTGCCCGAGACCGCGTCGCGACCGGCGGGCCCGGAGGCGGTAGCGGAGCGTGACCACGCGGGGGCATCGGAAGCGGCTCGATCCGGCGCGGTGCGCTGGCTGGTGCTCGACGAACTCGACCTCGACGCGTTCGACGGCGGGCCGATCACCGACGCCGACCGGGTTCGCCCGTTGCGCCCGCAGCATCCGGCCTACGTCATCTACACCTCCGGTTCCACCGGTGTACCCAAGGGCGTCGTGGTGACCCACGCCGGCCTGGCCAACTTCAGCGCCGAGCAGGCGCAGCGCTACGCGCTCGATTCCGATTCGCGGGCACTGCATTTCGCCTCGCCGAGCTTCGACGCGTCGATCCTCGAGCTGCTGCTCGCACTCGGCCGTGGCGGTGCGCTTGTCGTGGTGCCGCCCGGTGTCTACGGCGGTGACGAACTGTCGCAGCTGATCCGCACCGAACAGGTCACGCACGCGTTCATCACCCCGGCGGCGCTGGCCACCTTCGACCCGACCGGCCTGGATTCGCTGCGGGTGCTGGTCGCCGGTGGCGAGGCGGTGCCCGCGGATCTGGTGGCCAAGTGGGCGATTCCGCTCGCCGACGGCAGCGTGCGTGCCTTCCATAACGGCTACGGCCCCACCGAGACCACCATCATGACCAACATCAGCGATGCGCTGGTGGCCGGCGAGACGGTAACCATCGGCGGACCCATTCGTGGCATGCGGTCGCTGATCCTCGACAGCAGGCTGCAGCCTGCTGCGGTGGGTGTCGCGGGTGAGCTCTATCTGTCGGGCATCCAGTTGGCGCGTGGCTACCACGCTCGTGCCGCGCTGAGCGCCGACCGGTTCGTCGCGAACCCGTATGTCGCTGGGCAGCGCATGTACCGCACCGGTGACGTGGTCCGCTGGACCCACACCGGCGAGGTGGAATATGTCGGACGATCCGACTTCCAGGTCAAGGTCCGAGGCTTCCGTATCGAACTCGGTGAAATCGACGCCGCGCTCGCCGCGCACGAAACCGTCGACTTCGCGGTAACCGTCGGCCACAAGAATGCCGCCGGTGCGGTCTCGCTGGTGTCGTATGTTGTTGCCGCGCAGGGACAGTCGATCGATGTTGGGACGCTGACCGAGCACGTCGAGGACCGCTTGCCCGCCTACATGGTGCCGTCATCGGTCATGGTGATCGACCGGGTGCCGCTGACCCCGGTCGGCAAGTTGGACCGCAGGGCGCTGCCGGAGCCGGTATTCGCGACCGAGGTCATCTTCCGCGCGCCGCGCACGCCGATCGAGCACACCATTGCCGAGGTCTTCGCCGAGGTGCTCGGTGTGGAACGTGTCGGTGTCGACGATTCCTTCTTCGCGCTCGGCGGCGACAGCATCGTCTCCATCCAGCTGGTGTCGCGGGCCAAGGCACGCGGCGTGATCTTCTCCCCGCGCAATGTCTTCGAGCAGCGCACGGTGGCCGGACTGGCCGCGGTCGCCGAAACCGCCGACGCCGAGGCGCCGGCGGCGAGCACGCTGGCCGAGCCCGCGGGTGGCGGTGTCGGCGAACTGCCGCTCACCCCGGTGGTGCGATTCATGGCGGAGCGGGATGGGTCCTTCGGCCGCTTCAACCAGACCATGGCGCTGGAACTGCCGATCGGAATCGATCGCGCGGGCATCGCCGCCACCGCCGGTGCGGTCATCGACCGGCACGACATGCTGCGCTCGCGCCTGCACCGCGCCGGATCCGACTGGGTCGTCGAAACCGCCGCTCCCGCAACGGTCGACGTCGACGCACTGATCGACCGCACCGAATTCGACGCGAGTATCGACGACGGCGCGCTGTTCGAGATCGCCGCCACCGCGTTGGACGCGTCCCTCGATCGCCTGGATCCGGCCGCCGGCGTGGTGATCCGGTTCGTGTGGCTGGAACCGAGCAGCGCGACGCGGGCCGGACGTCTCATCGTCGTCGCGCACCACCTCGTGGTCGACGGCGTGTCCTGGCGCATCCTCGTGCCCGATTTCGTCGCGGCCTGGGGGCAGATCACCGCCGGTCAGACACCTGAACTGGTGGCACCGTCGACTTCGATGCGGGCTTGGGCGCAGGCACTGGCCGAGGAGGCGCGCAGCCCGCGCCGCCTCGCCGAACTCGACTACTGGCGTTCGGTGGTCGCGACCGCCGATCCGTTGCTCACCGAGCGTGCGCTCGACCCGACGGTCGATACCTCCGGTGTCGTGGAGAAGCTGCGGGTGGAGGTATCCGCCGAGGTCACCAAGGCGCTGTTGACCACAGTGCCCGCCCTGTTCCACGGTGGGGTCAACGACGGCCTGCTCACCGCGCTCGCGCTGGCGACCGCGAAATGGCGTGCGCGCCGGGCTGATGCCCGTCTTGACGACGCGCTGCTGCTGCGTCTCGAGGGCCACGGCCGCGAAGAAGACGTGGTTCCCGGCGCGGATCTGTCGCGCACGGTCGGCTGGTTCACCGCGATTTTCCCGGTGCGCTTGGACCTGGCCGGTATCGATATCGACGCGGCGCTGGCTGGTGGGCCCGCTCTCGGCAAGGCGATCAAGGCGGTCAAGGAGCAGCTGCTCGCGGTGCCGGACAAGGGCGTCGGTTACGGGCTGCTGCGCTACGCGAATTCCGACACCGCGTCCGAACTGCCGCTCGCGCAGCCCGGCCAGGTGAGCTTCAACTACCTGGGTCGCGTCTCCGACGGCGACGTCCCCGAGGCGCTGCGCGGTTTCGGCTGGATTCCGGCTCCGGAACTGGGTGCGCTCGGCGGCGATTACGACGCGGATATGCCCGCCATGGCACCGCTGGATATCAATGCCATCGTGGTCGGCGACAAGCTGAGCGCGAATATCGGCTACCCCTCGACACTGCTGGACGCCGAGGCTGTCGCAGAGTTCGCCGGCCTGTGGACGACGGCGCTGGAAGCCGTTGCCCAGCATGCGAATTCGGCTTCCGCCGGTGGTCATACGCCATCCGATTTCGGACTGGTCCGCACCACTCAGCGTGATATCGAGGGCTGGGAGCAGCGCTTCCCCGCGCTGGCCGACGTGTGGCCGCTGTCCGCGTTGCAGGCCGGCCTGTTGTTCCACGCGCGCTTGGCAGCCACCTCGGTCGACGTCTACACCGCGCAGTCGGTTCTCACCCTCACCGGCCGGGTCGACGCGGCCCGATTGCGTTCGGCCGCGCAGGCTCTCATCGATCGCTACGAGACGCTGCGCACCGCCTTCGTCACCGCGGCGGACGGCAGTTCGGTACAGGTTGTGCTCGACAGCGCGCGGGTCGGCTGGGCCGAATACGACCGCAGCGAAACCGGTGTCGCCACCGACCTGATCGACGCCGATCGGATGCGGCGCTTCGATCTCACCGCGCCGCCGCTGATCCGGTTCACGCTGATCCGGACCGAGGCCGACCGTTGGCTGTTCGTGGTGTCCAACCATCACATCCTGCTCGACGGCTGGTCCATGCCGCTCCTCATGCGCGATCTGCTTGTGCTCTACGCGACCCATTCCGATCGCGCCGCCCTGCCCGCCGCCCGCTCCTACCGGCACTTCCTGGAATGGACCGCGCAACAGGATCATTCGGCGTCGGTGGCCGTGTGGGCGGACTCGCTGCGCGGCGTGACCGAGCCGACGCTGCTCGCTCGTCCCGACTCCGGCCGGGAGATCACCGCGCTCTCGGGTGAGTACCTGTTCGAGCTCGACGAGGCCGCGACCGCGCGTCTCACCGAGCTGGCCGCATCCCTCGGCGTCACCCCGAATACGGTGTTGCAGGTCGCCTGGGGCATCCTGGTCGGCCGCATGACCGGTCGTGAGGACGTGCTGTTCGGCACCACCGTGTCCGGTCGCCCGGCCCAGCTGTCCGGGGTCGAGTCAATGGTCGGCCTGTTCATCAACACCGTGCCCGTCCGGGTGCGTTTCGATGCCACCGAGTCGGCGAGCGCGTTGCTGACCCGTACCCAGGGCGAGCAGGCGGATCTGCTCGATCACCACTATGTCGGCCTCGCCGACATCCAGTCCGCCGCCGGTATCGGTGGCCTGTTCGACTCGCTGGTGGTGTTCGAGTCCTATCCGGTGGACGCCGAGGGCATTCAGGCGCAGGCCGCCGACATCGACGGCATGGCGGTTGTCGATATCGACGCCGCCGACGCCACTCACTACCCGCTGACCCTGATCGCGCAGCTGGATTCGCGGTTGCGGATCCGCGCGGGCTACCTGCGCGACCTGTTCGACGAGCCGACGGTGCGCCGTATCGCCGACCGGTTGGTACGGGTGCTCGCCGCCATCACCACCGAACCCGATGTGGCCGTTGGCGATATCGAGTTGGTCGATGCCACCGAGCGTGCGCTCGTCGCGGGGTGGAATGCCACCGATCACGCGGTCGACGACACGGCGACGCTGGTGTCGATGTTCGAAACGCAGCTGGCGAAGACGCCGGAGGCGACCGCGCTGACCTTCGAGGGGACAAGTCTCACCTACGCCGAGTTCGCCGCGCGGGTCTACCCGCTGGCGCGCTGGCTCATCGAACGCGGCGTCGGCCCGGAATCCTATGTGGCACTGGGGATGCGCCGCTCGATCGACCTCGTGGCCGGCATGTACGCGGTGACGATGGCCGGTGGCGTCTACGTGCCGCTCGATCCCGACCATCCGGCCGAGCGCACCGAATACATCCTGGCCACGGCCGATCCGGTGTGTGTGCTGACCTCCGACAGCGATCTGGACATCGACACCGCGCAGGTACGTATCGACCTGCTCGACCTGTCCGGCCTCGCCGAAACTCCGATCACCGATGCCGAGCGGCGGGCGCCGCTGCACCCGGGTAATACGGCGTACGTGATCTTCACCTCCGGTTCGACCGGGCGGCCGAAGGGCGTCGCGGTTTCGCACGCGGCCATCGTCAACCGGCTGGTGTGGATGCAGTCCGCCTACAGTCTCAGCGAAGCGGACGCGGTACTGCAGAAGACCCCGGCGACCTTCGACGTGTCGGTGTGGGAGTTCTTCTGGCCGTTGCAGATCGGTGCGCGCCTCGTGGTCGCGCGACCCGACGGCCATCGCGATCCCGCCTACCTGGCCGAGGTCATCGCGACCGAACGGGTGACCGTCACGCACTTCGTGCCGTCCATGCTCGCGGTATTCCTGAGTGGGCTCGCGGCGCACACGGGCCCCTCCGCGGAGACGCGAGCGGCTGACGCCGCGGCTGCGGGATGCGACTGCCTGCGGATGGTCTTCGCCTCCGGTGAGGCACTCTCGCCCAAGCCCGCGCATCGTCTGCGCGAGCTGACCGGTGCGGTGCTGCACAACCTTTACGGCCCGACCGAAGCCGCCGTCGACGTCACCTTCCACGAGGTGACCGATGCCGATACCGACACCGTCCCGATCGGTGCCCCGGTATTCAACACCCAGGTGCACGTGCTGGATTCGCGGCTGCGGCCCGCGCCGGTCGGTGTCGCGGGTGAGCTGTATCTCGCGGGCACGCAGCTGGCACGCGGGTATGTCGCACGCGCCGATCTGACCGCTGACCGGTTCGTCGCGAACCCGTTCGGTGCGGCCGGTGCCCGCATGTACCGCACCGGCGACCTGGTGTCCTGGACCGCTGACGGTGAGCTGGAATACCTTGGCCGCACCGACTTCCAGGTCAAGCTGCGTGGTCTGCGTATCGAACTCGGCGAGATCGAGTCCGCGCTCACCGGTCTCGACGAGGTCGCGCAATCGGTCGTGGTGGTGCGTGGTGATACCCACACCGGTGATCAGTTGGTCGCGTACGTGGTCGCCGCGCCGAATGCGCGGATCGACACCGAGCTGGTACGTGAGGACCTCGGCGCGCGCTTGCCCGCCTACATGGTCCCGGCGCTGGTTATCGTGCTGCCTGAGTTCCCGCTCAATGCCTCCGGCAAGCTGGACCGCAAGGCGTTGCCCGCACCGGTGTTCGAGGCCGCGGTGTTCCGCGCGCCGACCACGCCGGTCGAGGAGATCGTCGCGCGGACCTTCGCCGAGGTGCTCGGTGTGGAGCGGGTCGGCCTCGACGACGACTTCTTCGCACTCGGTGGCAATTCGCTCTCGGCCACCCAGGTCGCGGCCAGGCTGGCGGCGGCGCTGGAAACCGACCTCGGCGTCAGGGAACTGTTCGAGGCGTCCACCGTGGCCGCGCTCGCGGCCCGCACCGAATCGCGGGCGGGCGCGGGCGCACGCGCGGCACTGGTGCCGCAGCGGCGACCCGATCGGGTGCCGCTGTCGCTGGCGCAGCAGCGGATGTGGTTCCTCAACCGCTTCAACGCGGGCAATGTGGTGGACGGTGTCAATGCCGCGGCCGCCGCCGACAACATTCCCGCCGCGGTGCGACTGTCGGGTCTGCTCGACCGGCAGGCGCTACAGATCGCGGTGGCCGACGTGCTCGCCAGGCACGAGTCGCTGCGCACCTACTACCCGGAGATCGACGGCGTCGGCTACCAGCAGACCGTCCCCACCGGCCGGGTCATTCCTGATCTCACGCCGATCGACATCACCGAAGCCGAACTGCCGCAGCGGCTCTCGGATGTGGTGCTGACCGCCTTCGATGTCACTGTCGAGGTGCCGTTCCGGGCCAGGCTGTTCGAGATCAGCCCCACCGAGCATGTGCTGGCGCTGGTGGTACACCACATTTCCGCCGACGGCTTCTCCATGGGACCGCTCACCCGTGACGTGATGATCGCCTACAGCGCGCGCGTCGACGGCGACGAGCCCGCGTGGCAGCCGCTCGAGATCCAGTACGCCGACTACACGCTCTGGCAGCGCGCGGTGCTCGGCACCGAAGACGATTCGGCATCGTTGATCGCCGGGCAGATCGACTTCTGGCGCAACGAATTGGGCGGCCTGGTCGAGCAATTGGATCTGCCCGCGGACCGGCCGCGCCCGGCCACCGCGTCCAATCGCGGCGCCACCGTCGGCTTCACCGTCGACCCCGAGGTGCATGCCGCGCTGCGAATGCTTGCCCAGCAGCACAATTCGACGCTGTTCATGGTTGTGCACGCCGCGCTCGCGGTACTGCTCGCGCGGCTGTCGGGCACCAGGGACATCGCGATCGGCACGCCCATCGCGGGTCGTGGCGAACGTGCGCTCGACGACCTGATCGGCATGTTCGTCAACACCCTGGTGCTGCGCACCGAGATCGACCCCGCCGTCGCGTTCGACGAGCTGCTGCGCGCGGTCCGTCGCGTTGACGTCGACGCCTTCGGGCACGCGGACGTGCCGTTCGAGCGGCTGGTCGAGGTGCTCGATCCGGCGCGTTCCCCGGCACGACACCCGCTGTTCCAGGTCGCGCTGACCTTCCAGAACACCGCGCCCGCGGCGCTCGAGCTACCCGGGCTGACCGTGTCGGGCGTGGATCTCGCGGTGCCGCTTGCCAAGTTCGATCTGCAGCTGACGCTCGTCGAGAACGTCGGCCCAGACGGACTCGCGCACGGAATGTCGGCCGAATTCAGTTACGCCACAGACCTGTTCGAGCCCGCCACGGTCGCCGATTTCGCCGACCGGCTGCAACGTGTCCTCGCCGCGGTGTCCGCCGACTCCGGCGCGGTGGTCGGCGATATCGACCTGTTGGCCGATGGCGAACGCGAACTGGTGCTGCGCGAATGGAACACCCAGGGCGCGGTGGTGCCCGAGGTGACGTTGGTCGAGCTGATCGACCGTCAGGTGCGGCGGCATCCGGACACGGCCGCGGTGCGCTTCGGCGATACCGCCGTCACCTTCGGTGAGCTGTCGCGTCGCGCCAACCGCGTCGCGCGGGCACTGATCGCGCGCGGCGTCGGACCCGAATCACTGGTGGCCGTCGCGCTGGCGCGTACCGAGGACCTGCCGGTCGCGCTCTACGGTGTGCTGCTGACCGGCGCGGCCTACGTTCCGATCGACACCACCTATCCGGTGCAGCGCCTCGAGTTCATGCTCGCCGACGCGGCGCCGGTGTGCGTGCTGAGCAGCGCGGACGAGGTGCCCGCGGTGCCTGCGGGCGATATCCCGGTGGTGCTGCTCGAGGACACCGCCGAGTTCGCCGACGACGCGCTGACCGATGCGGACCGACGCGGACCGCTGCGCGCGGACAACCTCGCCTACGTCATCTACACCTCCGGTTCCACCGGTGTGCCGAAGGGCGTCGGTGTCACCCACCGCAACGCGGCGGAGCTGTTCGCCAACACCGAACCGCTGTTCGAGTTCGGTGAGACCGATGTGTGGACGCTGTTCCACTCCTTCGCCTTCGACTTCTCGGTGTGGGAACTGTGGTGCGCGCTGGCCACCGGCGGCACCGTCGTTGTCGTCGATTACCTGACCTCGCGGTCACCGGAATTGTTCCGCGAGTTGCTGATTCGCGACCAGGTGACGGTGCTGAACCAGACTCCGTCGGCGTTCTATCAGCTGATCGAGGCGGACCGGGCCGCCGGTTCGGGCCAGGCGAGCGAGTTCGCGTTGCGCTACGTGATCTTCGGCGGCGAGGCGCTGGATCTGCGTCAGCTGCGCCGCTGGTACGAGCGGCATCCGCAGGACGCGCCGCGACTGGTGAATATGTACGGCATCACCGAAACCACGGTGCACGTGTCGTATCTGGCGCTGGGCGACGACGATGTGGACAACCCGGCCAGCGTGATCGGCCGGGCGCTACCGGGATTGAGCGCCTATGTGCTCGACCCGCGCCTCGCGCCCGCACCGGTGGGTGTCGCGGGTGAGATCTATGTGACCGGCGCGCAGCTTTCGCGCGGTTACCTCGGCAGGCCTGGCCTGGCCGCGGCTCGCTTCGTGGCGAATCCGTTCGGCGAACCCGGTTCTCGCATGTACCGATCCGGCGACGTCGGCCGGTGGTTCGGTGCGGGCCAGGCCGCGAATCTCGAATACGCCGGCCGCAGCGATCAGCAGGTGCAGCTGCGCGGCTTCCGCATCGAACTCGGTGAGATCGAATCGGCGTTGGTGCAGTGCGCGGGCGTACGGCAGGCCGTGGTGATGGTGATCGCCGACGAGCACGCGGGCGATCGCCTGGTCGGCTACGCGGTGCCCGATACCGGTGTGGCGATCGATCCGGTCGAACTGCGCGACGAGGTCGCGGAATTCCTGACCGCCTACATGGTTCCGGACGCGATCGTCGTGCTGGACACGCTGCCGCTCACCCCCAACGGCAAACTTGACCGAAAGGCGCTGCCCGCACCGGAATTCGTCAGCACGGCGGCCTTCCGCGCCCCGAGCACCCCGGTCGAGCAGGCCGTCGCGGGTGTATTCGGCGAGCTGCTCGGTATCGAGGAGATCGGCGTCGATGACGACTTCTTCGCACTCGGCGGTAACTCGCTGCTGGCGACCAGAGTTGTCGCCCGGATCAACGCGGCCGTCGACGCCGATCTCGCAGTGCGCGAGTTGTTCGAGGCGCCGACGGTGGCCGCGCTGGCCGCCCGCGCGTCGGCCGAGGCCGGTAGCGGACGACGCCGCGAACTGGTGGCCGGACCGCGCCCGCAGGAGATCCCGCTGTCGCTCGCGCAGCAGCGCATGTGGTTCCTCAACCGGTTCGACAACCAGACCGCCGTCAACAACATTCCGATGGCCGTGCGACTGACCGGCACACTCGACGCCGAGGCGCTGCGCATGGCGGTCGCCGACGTGGTCGACCGGCACGAGGTGCTGCGCACCGTCTACCCGGAGACCGCCGACGGCCAGGGCGTGCAGGTGGTCCTGCCCGCCGGGCAGGACCTGTTCCACCTGACCCCGATCATGGTGTCGGAGACCGAGATTCACGACCGCATCACCGAACTGGTGCTGACCGGTTTCGACGTCACCACGGCTGTTCCGGTGCGGGCCGCACTGTTGCGGATCGCAGGCTCGATGGACGGTTCGCAACCGGACACGCATGTGCTGGTCTTCGTGGTGCACCACGTCTCCGGCGATGGCTGGTCGGTCGGCCCGCTGGCCCGTGACGTGATGATCGCCTACGCGGCGCGCACGCGCGGCGAGGCACCCGGCTGGGCGCCGCTGCCGATCCAGTACGCCGATTACGCACTGTGGCAACGGGAAACACTCGGTTCGGAGGACGATCCGAGCTCGCTGATCGCCCAGCAGGTCGCCTACTGGTCGGCCAACCTGGCCGGGCTGCCCGATCAGCTGGACCTGCCCTCGGATCGCAAGCGTCCGGCCGTCGCGACCAATCGTGGTGGGGTGTACGAGTTCTCGCTCGACACCGAGCTGGTGCATGCCCTCGACGCGCTGGCCCGCGCACACGGCGCAAGCCTCTTCATGGTGGTGCACGCGGCCTTCGCGGCCTTGCTCGCGCGCCTGTCCAATAGCGACGATGTGGCCATCGGTACCGTGGTCGCCGGTCGCGGCGAGGCCGTCCTCGACGACGCCATCGGCATGTTCGTCAACACCCTGGTGCTACGCAGCACGGTGGATCCGGCGCAGCCGTTCACCGCATTGCTCGCCCAGACCCGCGAAACCGATCTCGCCGCCTTCGGGCACGCGGATCTGCCGTTCGAGCGGCTGGTCGAACTGCTCAACCCGGCTCGTTCGCAGGCACGTCATCCGCTGTTCCAGGTGATGCTGTCGTTCCAGAACACCGGCGAGACCACCTTCGAGCTGCCCGGGCTCGAGGTCTCGGGGGTACCACTGGACGTGGTGACCGCGAAGTTCGATCTGCACCTGAACTTCTCGGGTACCGCCGCCGACGGGATGACCGCCGACATCGCCTACGCCACCGATATGTTCGACGCGGGCACCATCGCCTCGTTCGCGCGGCGGCTGGTGCTTATGTTGAACGCCACCGTCACCGATCCGGCCGTGTCGTTCGGTGATATCGACCTGCTCGACGACGACGAACGCACCCGGGTGCTGGCCACCTGGAATGCCACGGCACACCCGGTGGACGCCGAAGCCACGCTGGTATCGCTGTTCGAAACACAGGCGCGGCGCTCGCCCGAAGCCACGGCGCTGACGTTCGAGGGTACGAGTCTTGCCCACCCGTCGCCCGACCACCACCCCTCATCGATTCGCTACGCGAACCTGTCTTACCGCGAATTCGCCGCTCGGGTGCACCGCCTGGCTCGGCACCTGATCGACATCGGGGTCGGCCCCGATGCGATGGTCGCGCTCGGTATGCGCCGCTCGCTGGACCTGGTCGTCGGCATGTACGCGGTGACCGTGGCCGGTGGCGCTTATGTGCCGCTGGACCCGGACCATCCGGCCGACCGCACCCGTTACGTGCTGGCGACGGCCGAACCGGTGTGCGTGCTCACCACATCCGGCGACGCGTTCGACGCGGGCGATACCACTGCCATCGAGATCGACGCCCTGGATCTGTCGGCCTACTCCGACGCGCCGGTGACCGACGCCGAGCGGCGCTCGCCGCTGCGGTCGTCGAACACCGCGTACGTGATCTTCACCTCCGGCTCCACCGGCCGCCCGAAGGGTGTCGCGGTCAGCCACGGCGCGATCGTGAACCGGCTGGTGTGGATGCAGGCCGAATACGGTCTGGACGGCACCGATGTGGTGTTGCAGAAGACCCCCGCGACCTTCGACGTGTCGGTGTGGGAGTTCTTCTGGCCCTTGCAGATCGGTGCCAGGCTCGTCGTCGCCAAACCGGACGGTCACCGCGACCCCGGCTACCTGGTCGAGCTGATCACCCGCGAAAACATCACCACCGCGCACTTCGTGCCATCGATGATGTCGGTCTTCGTCGCCGCATTGATGGCGTCGCCGGCGGGCCCCTCGGCGGTCACGCAAGCTACCGCCTCCGGGGTCGTCGCCGACGAATGCACAAGCCTGCGTAATGTTTTCGCCTCCGGCGAGGCATTGCCCGCCGTGACCGCCCAGCGCATGCGGGAGCTGACCGGCGCCCGGCTGCACAACCTCTACGGCCCGACCGAGGCCGCGGTCGACGTGACCTATCACGAGATCACCGAGGCCGACACGGTGTCCGTGCCGATCGGTGCCCCGGTGTTCAACACCCAGGTGTACGTGCTGGATTCGCGGTTGCATCCGGTTCCGGTGGGCGTGCCGGGTGAGCTGTATCTGGCGGGTGTGCAACTGGCTCGTGGGTATGTCGCGCGGGCGGATCTGTCCAGCGACCGGTTCGTCGCGAACCCGTTCGGTGCGGGCGGCGCTCGCATGTACCGCACCGGTGACCTCGTCACCTGGACCGAGGGCGGTGAGCTGGAATACCTCGGCCGCACCGACTTCCAGGTGAAGCTGCGTGGTCTGCGCATCGAACTCGGCGAGATCGAGGCAGCGCTCACCGCCGTGGAATCGATCGCCCAGGCGGTCGTGGTGGTGCGTTCCGACGACCGGCTCGGCGAGCAGCTGGCCGCGTATGTCATTGCCGCCGCTGATCATTCGATCGATGTCGAGCAGGTGCGTTCCGAGGTCGGCGGCGAGCTGCCCAGCTACATGGTGCCCAACGCGTTCGTCGTGCTCGACGCGTTCCCGCTCAATGCCTCGGGCAAGCTGGACCGTAAGGCGTTGCCCGCCCCGGTCTTCGAGGTCAAGGCGTTCCGCGCCCCCTCGACACCGATCGAGGAGACCGTCGCGGAAACTTTCGCCGATGTGCTCGGTGTCGGCCGGGTCGGCCTGGACGACGACTTCTTCGAACTCGGCGGCAACTCGCTGGTCGCCACCCAGGTGACCGCGCGGATCGGCGCCGCACTCGACACCAGGCTGGCGGTGCGCGATCTGTTCGAGGCATCAACGGTGGTCGCGCTCGCGGCACGGGTGGAGAGCATCGCGGGCTCCGGCCGGGCCCGCCCGAGACTGACCGCGGGCGAGCGACCCGAGCGGGTCCCGCTCTCGCCGGCCCAGCGGCGGTACTGGTTCCTCAACCAGTTCGACACCGACACTTCGGCCGTCGACAACATTCCGCTCGCGGTGCGGTTGTCCGGCGCGCTCGATGTGCACGCATTGGAGCAGGCGATCGGCGACGTGTTCGCCCGGCACGAAATCCTGCGGACCATCTACCCGGGTTCGCCCGAGGGGCCGCACCAGGTGATCCTGCCGGTGCCGCGCACCGGGCAGACGCTGGAACCGATCGAGACCGACGAAACGGAGCTGATCGGCCGCGTCATCGCCTTCGCCATGACGACTTTCGACGTCACCAGCGAGGTGCCGTTGGCGGTGGCGCTCTACCGCATCGCCGACGACGAGCAGGTGATCGCCTTCGTGGTGCATCACGTATCCGCGGACGGCTCCTCGATGGGGCCGCTCGCCCGCGACCTCATGGCCGCCTACGTCGCCCGGGTCGCGGGTGAGGCTCCGCAGTGGACCCCGCTGCCGGTGCAGTACGCCGATTACGCGCTGTGGCAGCGCGCGGTGCTCGGTTCCGAGGAGGACGCCGAATCGACGGCCGCTCGTCAGGTCGCGTACTGGCAGTCGGCCTTGGCCGGGCTGCCCGACCAGCTGGAACTGCCTGCCGATCGGCCGCGCCCGCCCGCGCAGTCCTTCCACGGCAAGGCTATTCGTTTCGAAATCTCGCCGGAGCGCCACGTTCGCCTCGCCGAACTGGCACGGGCGAACAATGCCTCGTTGTTCATGGTCGTGCACGCGGCGCTGGCGGTATTGCTCGCGCGATTGTCGGGCACCGACGACATCGCTGTCGGCACCCCGATCGCGGGTCGTGGTGAGCGTGAACTCGACGATCTGATCGGCATGTTCGTCAACACCCTGGTGTTGCGCACCCGGGTCGAGGGCGACGCTCGCTTCAGCGATCTGCTCGCCGAGGTACGCGAACGGGATCTGCACGCATTCGACAATGCCGACGTGCCGTTCGAGCGGCTCGTCGAGGTGCTCAACCCGGTGCGCTCCACCGCACGCAACCCGCTGTTCCAGGTGGGTCTGTCATTCCAGAACCTGGCCGAGACCGCGTTCGAGCTGCCCGGTCTCTCGGTGAGCCCGGTGAATTTCGATTCCCAGCTCGCCAAGACCGATCTGCACGTGACGCTGTATGACCGCTATGCGGAGGATGGCACCCCTGCGCAGATCATCACCGAATTCGGTTATGCCACAGACCTGTTCGACGAGGCGACCGTGCAGGGCTTCGCGGACCGGTTCGTGCAGGTGCTCGACGCCGCGCTCGCCGACGCGGACGTCCGGGTCGGCGATATCGACTTGCTCGCGCCGGAAGAGGGCGCGCGGATCCTGACCGAATGGAACGACACCGACCACGAACTCGATACCACCGCGACTCTGGTGTCGTTGCTGGACGCGACGGTAGCGACTACGCCGGATGCGGTGGCCCTGGTCGTCGACGGCCCCACCGATACGCCCGACCAGCTGACGTACGCGCAGCTCGACGCGCGGGTGAACCGGTTGGCGCGCTACCTGATCGAACGGGGCGTCGCACCAGAGGATCGGGTGGCGCTTGCCATTCGCCGGTCCGTCGACCTGGTCGTAGCGACCTACGCGGTGGTGAAGGCGGGCGCGGCGTACGTGCCGATCGATCCGGAGCAGCCTGCCGAACGCACGGGTTACATTCTGGCCAAGGCCGCTCCGATCTGCGTATTGACCACCGAGCGCGACGGTTTCGAGCATGTGAGCTCCGATATCGTCGCGATCGACGCGCTCGACCTCACCGCGTACTCGGCGCGACCGGTGCTCGACGCGGACCGGCTGCGCCCACTTCAGGCCGCCAATACCGCGTACGTGATCTTCACATCGGGTTCGACGGGGCAGCCGAAGGGTGTCGCGATCACGCACGGCGCGGTCGTGAACCAGTTGCTGTGGGAGATCGCCGAATTCGGCCTCGGCGCCGACGACGCGGTGTTGTTGAAGACTGTCTCGACCTTCGACGTGTCGATCTGGGAATTCTGGACCGCGGCGCTGAGCGGTGGCCGACTGGTGGTCGCCGTCGCCGACGGCCAGCGCGATCCGGCGTACCTGAACGCGTTGATGCGGACGACGGAAGTGACCACGCTGCATGTGGTTCCGTCGATGCTGGACGCACTGCTCACCGAATCCGGTGGGCGCCTGGCCGGTTCGCTGCGCCGCGTCCTGGCGATCGGCGAGGCGCTGCCCGCGGCCACCGCGCAGCGCTTCCGTCGTGACAATGCCGCCGAGCTGTTCAATCTGTACGGACCGACCGAGGCCGCGGTCTCGATCACCAACCACCTCGTTACCGACGCCGATTCGGTGTCGGTGTCGATCGGCCGCCCGGAGTGGAACAGCCGTGTCTACGTGCTGGATTCGCGGTTGCGTCCGGTGCCCGTCGGGGTGTCGGGTGAGCTGTATCTGGCCGGTGTGCAGCTGGCCCGCGACTACTTCGGCCGCCCGGATCTGACGGCCGATCGGTTCGTCGCGAATCCATTCGAGGTCGGTGCGCGTATGTATCGCACCGGCGACCTGGTGGCGTGGAACGCCGATGGCGAATTGGATTATCGGGGCCGTACCGATTTCCAGGTCAAGATCCGTGGCTTCCGTATCGAGCTCGGTGAAATCGAGGCCGCGCTGCTGCGACAGGATTCGATCTCCGCGGCGGCAGTGCTCGCGCAGACCGGCTCGAGTCTCGGTGACCGTCTTGTCGCCTATGTGGTGCCCGCGACCTCCGGCGATGTCGATGTGCCTCGGGTGCAGACCGCGCTGAGCGCGGAACTGCCGTCGTATATGGTGCCGAGCGCCTTCGTCGTGCTTGCTGCCCTTCCCCTGAACGCCAATGGCAAGCTCGATCGAAAGGCATTGCCGGAGCCCACCTTCGAGGTTGCCGCCTTCCGCGCGCCGACCACGCCGATCGAGCAGATCGTGGCGAATATCTTCACCGAGGTGCTACGCCTGGACGAGCGGTCCGAGCCCGCGTCCCGTCGACTCGGGCTCGATGACGATTTCTTCGCCTGGGGCGGCAACTCGCTGCTGGCGGCCCAGGTCGCCGCGCAGTTGGGCGCCGCGCTGAACACGAGGGTGCCGGTGCGGTTGCTGTTCGAGGCATCGACCGTCGCCGCGCTCGCGGTGCGGGTCGAGCAGCAGGCGGGTGCCGGCGGTCGTCGCGCATTGACGGCGGGGCCGCGCCCGGAACGTATTCCGCTCTCGCTCGCGCAGCAGCGGATGTGGTTCCTCAACCGCTTCGATACCGGGTCGGCGGCCTACAACGTGCCGATCGCGGTGCGGTTGACCGGTGAGCTGGATGTCGCGGCATTGCGGCAGGCGATCGCGGATCTGGTCGGCAGGCATGAGGTGCTGCGCACGGTCTACCCGTCGGTCGACGGTGACGCGGTTCAGGTGATCCTGCCGCCCGCGCGGGCGATCCTGCCGCTTGCCGAGCACACCATTACCGCCGACCGTGTCGAATCTGCCGTGGTCGAACTGATTTCGATGCCATTCGACGTCACCGAGCAGGTGCCGGTGCGGGTGGCGCTGTTCGAGATCGACGGTGCGGCAACCGAATACGTCATCGCTATGGTGGTTCACCACATCGCGGGTGACGGTTCGTCGGTCGGGCCACTCGTGCGCGATCTCATGACCGCCTATGTCGCGCGGTCGATGGGGGAGGCGCCGAACTGGTCGCCGCTCGAGGTGCAGTATGCCGACTTCAGCATCTGGCAGCGCGAACTACTCGGCCGCGAGGACGACCCGGACTCGCTGATGTCGAGCCAGGTGACCTACTGGCGGACCGCGCTTGCCGAACTGCCCGAACAGCTGGATCTGCCTACCGATCGCCCGCGTCCGGCGACGCAGACCTTCGCGGGCGCCACCGTGGTGGTCGGCGTAGACGCCGATACCCATCGCGGCTTGATCGAGGTGGCCCAGTCCGAGGGCGCGACCCTGTTCATGGTCGTGCACACCGCGCTCGCGGTGCTGCTTTCGCGGTTGTCGGGTACCGAGGACATTGCGATCGGTACCCCGATGGCGGGTCGCGGCGAGGCCGCGCTCAACGACCTGATCGGTACGTTCATCAACACCCTGGTGTTCCGCAGCCGGGTCGATGTCGGCGTGGCGTTCACCGAGTTGCTGGAACGGCAGCGCGATACCGATATTCAGGCGTTCGCGAATGCCGACGTGCCGTTCGAGCGGCTCGTCGAGGTGCTCAACCCGGCACGCTCGACGGCGCGGCATCCGCTGTTCCAGGTGGGCTTGTCGTTCCAGAACCTGGCGATGACCACCTTGGAGTTGCCGGGACTCACGGTCGCGGGTGTGGACTTCGACAGCGGGATTTCGCAGTTCGACCTGCACGTGATCCTTACCGACACCTATGACGAATCGGGCGCGCCCTCGGGCATCAAGGGTGTGTTCACCTATGCCACCGATCTTTTCGACCGCGCCACCGTCGAGGGCTTCGCGGATCGTTTCGGGCGGCTGCTCGGCGAGGTCGTCGCCGCACCGCAGACCGCGGTGGGCGATCTGGAACTGCTCGCGGCCACCGAACGGGCACGCACCGTCCTCGACTGGAACGACACCGCCCATGAACTGGCGCCGGAACTGCTGCTGGATGGCTATCGGCGTGCGGTCGTGGCGCGTCCGGATGCGGTTGCGGTGTCCTACGAGGGTGCTGAGCTGACCTACCGTGAGTTCGATGAGCGGGTGAACAAGCTTGCGCGCCTGTTGATTTCGCGGGGTGTCGGTGCGGAATCGTTGGTCGGTCTCGCGGTGCGGCGTTCGCTGGATCTGGTGGTCGGCATGTATGCGATCGTGACCGCGGGTGGCGCTTACGTGCCGCTGGATCCCGATCATCCGGCCGAGCGCATCGCGCACATTCTCGATACCGCCGAGCCGGCCTGCGTACTGACGACGACGGTGGATCAGGTGCCGGTGCCCATGGCCGAGGTAATCATCCTCGACACCGTCGACCTCGACCCGTATGCCGGCCATCCGGTCACCGCCGATGAGCTGCTGCGACCGGTGTCGCAGGCGAATCCGGCGTATGTGATCTTCACGTCCGGTTCGACCGGTCGGCCCAAGGGGGTCGCGGTTTCGCACGGGGCTATCAATAATCAGATCGAGTGGATGCTGGCGGAGTATCCGCTCGATCCCGATGATGTGTATTTGCAGAAGACGGCGACGACGTTCGATGTGTCGCTGTGGGGTTACTTCATGCCGTTGCGTGCGGGCGCGAAACTGGTTGTCGCCACCCACGACGGCCATCGAGACCCGGCCTATGTGACGCAGATGATCGCGGCCAACGGGGTCACCGTCACCGACTTCGTGCCATCGATGCTGACGGTATTCGCCGCACAGCTGACACCGGGTTCCTGCCCGACACTGCGCGATGTGTTCGTGATCGGTGAGGCACTGCCGCCGGAGACGGTGACGGCGTGGCGGGCGGTATCGGATGCCGAGTTGCACAACCTGTACGGGCCGACCGAGGCCGCGGTCTCGGTGACCTACTGGCCCGCGAGCGGCCGGGACGAGCGCACCGTGCCGATCGGCTTGCCGCAGTGGAATGTTCAGGTGTTCGTACTGGATTCCCGGCTGCGTCCGGTGCCATCGGGTGTCGCCGGCGAGTTGTACCTCGCCGGTGATCAGCTGGCGCGTGGCTATGTGGCCCGTCCCGACCTCACCGCGGATCGGTTCGTGGCCAACCCGTTCGCTGAGGGCACGCAGATGTACCGCACCGGTGACCTCGTCGTCTGGCGCGACTCGACGGGCGAGGTTTCCCACCGACTCGAGTACATCGGCCGCACCGACTTCCAGGTGAAGTTCCGCGGCCAGCGCATCGAGCTCGGTGAGATCGAGACCGCGCTGCTGGCCCAGCCCGATGTCAGCCAGGCCGTTGCCCTGGTCGCGCAGTCGGACCTGGGTGATCAGCTAGTGGCATACACGGTGCCGCAACCAGGGCGCGTCATCGAGCAGGCCGGTCTGTTGGCCGGTATCACCGATGTACTGCCCGCCTACATGGTGCCCGCCGCCATCGTGATCATCGACGCGTTCCCCTTGAACGCGAGCGGGAAGCTCGACCGCAAGGCGTTGCCGGCGCCGGAGTTCACCAGTCGCGAATTCCGTGCTCCCGCAACACCGATCGAGGAAATCGTCGCGAGTGTGTTCGCGGATGTGCTCGGTGTCGACCGAGTCGGCGCGGACGACGACTTCTTCGCACTCGGCGGCAACTCGCTGATCGCCACCCAGGTGACCGCGCGGCTCGGTGCCGCGCTGGACACGCGGATGGCGGTGCGCGATCTGTTCGAGGCATCCACGGTGCGGGCGCTGGCCGCCAGGGCCGAACACAAAACCGGAACCGGCCGGGCGCGGCCCGCGCTGGTCACCGGGGCACGGCCGGAGCGGGTTCCGCTCTCGCCCGCGCAGCAGCGGTACTGGTTCCTCAACCAGTTCGATACGACCGCTTCCGCGGTGGACAACGTCCCGTTCGCGGTGCGGTTGTCCGGTGCGCTGGATGTCGAGGCGTTGCAACAGGCGATCGGTGACATCTATGCCCGCCACGAGGTGCTGCGCACCACCTACCCGAAGGGTGATGACGGCCCCTACCAGGTGATCGCGCCCGCCGCGCAGGTGACGCCGCAGTTGCGTGTTGTCGATATCGCCGAATCGGAGCTGATCGGCACGGTCATCGAGTTCGTGCTCACCACCTTCGACGTCACCACCGAGGTGCCGTTGAAGGTGGCGCTGCTGCGGTTGGCGCCGCAGGAGCACGTGATCGCGTTCGTCGCGCATCACGTGTCCGCGGACGGCGCGTCGATGGGGCCGCTGGCCCGCGATCTGATGGTTGCCTATGTGGCGAGGGCCAATGGTGACCTGCCGCAGTGGGCGCCGCTGCCGGTGCAGTACGCCGATTACGCGCTGTGGCAGCGTGCCGTCCTCGGTTCCGAAGAGGATCCGGAATCCGTTGCGGCGCAACAGATCGCCTACTGGCAGTCGACGCTGGAAGGTCTGCCGGATCAGCTGGAGCTGCCTGCGGATCGGCCGCGCCCGCCCGCGCAGTCCTTCCGTGGCAGTGCGGTTCGCTTCGAGATCTCCGCCGACCGGCATGCGCGGCTGCAAGAAATCGCCCGGGCGAACAATGCCTCGCTGTTCATGGTCGTGCACGCGGCGCTGGCGGTATTGCTCGCGCGGTTGTCGGGCACCGATGACATCGCCGTCGGCACGCCCATCGCGGGTCGTGGCGAACGTGAACTCGACGACATGATCGGCATGTTCGTCAACACCCTGGTGTTCCGCACCAGCGTGTTGCCCGACGACCGCTTCGCCGATCTGCTTGCCAGGGTGCGCGAACGCGATCTGCAGGCGTTCGCGAATGCCGACGTGCCGTTCGAGCGCCTCGTCGAGGTGCTCAACCCGGTGCGTTCGACGGCGCGCAATCCGCTGTTCCAGATGGGTCTGTCGTTCCAGAACATGGCCGAGACAACCTTCGAGCTGCCCGGATTGTCGGTGAGCGCTGTCGATTTCGGTGCGCAGCTGGCCAAGACCGACCTGCATGTCACCGTCTTCGATAGGTACGCCGAGGACGGCATGCCCGCGGAGATCGTCGCCGAATTCGGTTACGCCACCGACTTGTTCGATGAGTCGACGGTGCGCGGATTCGTCGATCGGTTCGTGCGGGTGCTCGACGCGTTCATCGCCGACGATTCGGCGACGGTCGGAGAGATCGATTTGCTCGCGCCGCAGGAGAGTGCCCGGATTCTCGGTGCGTGGAATGACACGGCGTATGAGGTTGATTCGGCGGCGACGTTGGTGTCGATGTTTGATGCGATGGTTGCGGCGGCGCCGAAGGCTGCGGCGTTGTTGTCTGATGAGGTTGTCGGTGAGCGTGTGGAGCTCACTTATGGTGAGCTTGATGCGCGGGTGAATCGTTTGGCGCGTTTCCTGATCGAGCGTGGTGTTGCGCCGGAGGATCGGGTGGCGTTGGCGATCCGGCGTTCCATCGATCTTGTGGTCGCTATGTATGCGGTGGCGAAGTCGGGTGCGGCGTATGTGCCGATCGACCCGGATCAACCTGCCGATCGTGTCGAATACATTCTCGATACTGCGGCACCGGTGTGTGTGTTGACCACAGGTCGTGACGGATTCAGCGCGGCGGGGTTCGACACTGTGGTGATCGATGAGTTGGATTTGTCGGCTTGTTCGAGCGTGCCGGTGTCGGCGGGTGAGCGTAATGGTGTGTTGAGCGCGGCGAATACCGCGTATGTGATTTTCACTTCGGGTTCGACTGGTCAACCGAAGGGTGTCGCGGTCTCGCACGGCGCGATTGTCAACCAGTTGCTGTGGAAGACCGCGGAGTTCGGTCTCAATGCTGGTGATGCGGTGTTGTTGAAGACCGCGGCGACGTTCGATTTGTCGGTGTGGGAGTTTTGGTCGGCGGCGGTGTCGGGTGGTCGGCTTGTTATCGCGGCGCCGGAGGGGCATCGTGATCCGGCTTACCTGAATGAGTTGATGGCTGATGAGTGGGTGACCACTTTGCATGTGGTGCCGTCGATGCTGGATGCGTTGCTCTCCGATGGGTTGCCTGATTCGTTGTGGCGGGTGCTGGCTATTGGTGAGGCACTGCCTGCTGGTGTGGCTCAGCGGATGCGGGAGGCGTATCCGCGTGTCGAGTTGTTCAATCTTTATGGTCCGACCGAGGCTGCGGTTTCGATCACCAGTCATCGTGTTACCGCCGCTGATGTGGTGTCGGTGCCGATCGGTGTGCCGGAGTGGAACAGTCGTGTGTACGTGTTGGATTCGCGGTTGCGTCCGGTTCCGGTGGGTGTGTCGGGTGAGTTGTATCTTGCGGGTGCGCAGTTGGCGCGTGGGTATTTCGGTCGTGCGGATTTGTCGGCGGATCGGTTTGTTGCGTGTCCGTTCGGGTCGGGTGTGCGGATGTATCGCACGGGTGATGTGGTGGCGTGGAATGGCTTGGGTGAGTTGGAGTATCGGGGTCGTACCGATTTCCAGGTGAAGATTCGTGGTTTCCGTATCGAGCTCGGCGAGATCGAATCCGCGATCCTGCGGCAGCCCGCCGTCACCTCGGCGGCGGTGCTCGCGCACACCGATCCCGGCCTCGGCGATCGACTTGTCGCCTACGTCGTGCCCGCGACCGAGGAGTTCGATAAGCGCGCACTGCAATCGGCACTCGGTACCGAACTGCCGTCCTACATGGTGCCGAGCGCGTTCGTTGTGCTGGATGCGCTGCCGTTGAACGCCAATGGCAAGCTTGACCGAAATGCCCTACCAGAACCCACTTTCGAGCAGGCTGTCTTCCGTGCGCCCGCGATCGGCGTCGAGCAAAAGGTGGCCGCGGTGTTCGGCGATGTGCTCGGTGCCGAGCGGGTCGGTGCCGACGACGACTTCTTCGCACTCGGCGGCAATAGCATTCTGTCGATCCAGCTGGTCTCGCGCGCCAAGGCGCGGGGCGTGGTGTTCAGCGTGCGTCAGGTGTTCGAGCAGCGCAGTGTCGCCGGTCTCGCCTCGATCGCCACGCTGACGGCGGATGTCGAGCCGCGACTGCCGGAGCTACCCGGTGGCGGCGTCGGCCCGATTTCGCTGCCACCGAGCGTCGCGTCGGCGCTGAATCACGCGACCCATCGGCGGTTCTCGCTGTCGACGACACTGCGCCTGCCGGATGCGCTCGACCACGATTCGCTGGTCGCGGCGATTGCGGCGCTGTTCGACGGCCATGATGCCCTGCGCACCCGGATCCGCCGGGTGGAGGAGAACTGGGTGTTCGAAGCACTCGACAGCGGGCCCGATATCGCCGGGCTCGTGCGCGAAATCCAGGTCGAGGGAGGCGAACCCGCGCGATTCATCGAGAACGAACGCTTCGCCGCCGCTGGACGACTCGATCCGGTCAATGGAGTCATGGCGCAGTTCGTGCGCTTGCGCTTCACGGCCGAGGACCGTGCCGACGAACTGTTGGTCATCGCGCATCGCTTCGCCGCCGACGGCGTTTCGCTGCGGATTCTGATCGCAGATCTGGAGCGGGCCACGGCCCAGCTGGTGGCGCGGCAGCCAGTCACATTGCCCGAGACCGGTACCTCGCTGCGGCGCTGGGCGCACGGCCTGGCCGACGAGGCCACCGTTCGCGCCGCTGAACTGCCGTTCTGGCAAGAGGTTTCGCGCACTGCGGATCCGCTGTTCACCGCGCGCGGTTTCGATCCGGCGATCGACACCGCGGCCACGGTATCGCGGGTTTCGGTCGAATTGCCCGCTGAGGTCACCGATTCGGTGCTCTACACGATTCCGCAGCTGTATCGCGGCGGTGCGTCCGATGCTCTGCTGTCGGCACTGGCGATGGCACTGGTGCGCTGGCGTGGCACCGACGGGCCGGTACTGATCCGGCTCGACGGTGACGGCCGCACGGCGGTGCCAGGCGCGGAACTCTCGCGCACCGTCGGTCCGTTCACCACCTCCTATCCGGTGCGCCTCGACCTCGGCGGAGCCGATCTGGACGACGCGTTCACCAGCGGTGCCGCGATAGGCGACATCGTCAAGGCGGTCAAGGAACAGCTGCTCGCGGTACCGGATCACGGTGTCGGCCATGGGCTGCTCGGGCAGCCGGAGCTGGGTCAGGTCGCCTTCCACTTCGCGGGTCTGCCGCCGCTGTCGATTACCACCGGCTGGGATGCCTCGGCACCGGCCGGCGCGGCGGTGGACATCGAAGCGAGTGTCCTCGATACTGCCGATGGTCCGAAGTTGGCCGCCACCTTCGCATTCCCGGCCGGGCTGCTGAGCGCGGCACGGGTGCGGGAACTGGCGCGGCACTGGGCGGACGCGCTCACCGCGCTGGCCGAGCACGCGCAACGGCCGGAAGCCGGTGGCCTCACGCCGTCGGATATGCCGCTGGTTCGGGTCGGCCAGACCGATATCGAACGCTGGGAGCAGGCGTACCCGGGGCTAGAGGAAGTGTGGCCGGTCTCGCCACTGCAATCCGGTCTGCTCTTCCACGCCCTGATGACCACCTCCACCATGGACGTCTACACCATGCAGGCCGTGGTGCATCTGAGCGGAACCGTGTCGGCCGACCGGCTGCGCGCCGCCGCGCAGGCGATCATCGACAGGTACCCCAACCTGCGCACCGCCTTCGCCACCGACTCCGACGGCCAGCCCGTGCAGGTCGTGCTCGATCGGCTCGAAGTGCCTTGGCGCGAGGTCGATCTCACCGATCTGCCGGAGCCGGAGCGGGCCGAAGAGTTGCGACGTCGGCTGGTCGCGGACCGGGCGGACCAATTCGATATGAGTGTCGCGCCGTTGGTGCGCTACACCCTGCTGCGCACCGGTCCCGAGGACTGGCACCTGGCAATCGCCACCCACCATGTCCTGCTCGACGGCTGGTCGATGCCGCTGCTGATGCGGGATCTGCTGGTGCTCTACGCGGTGCACGGCGATCAGGCCGCGCTGCCGCAGGTGGCCTCCTACCGGAGCTTCCTCGACTGGCTCGCCGAGCGTGATGTGACCGCGTCGCTGCGATCGTGGGCCGACGCGCTCGATGGCGTCACCGAGCCGACCGAACTCGCCGCACCGTTGCGTGCTGTCGAGACCTACGAGACCCGCAAGCTGGTCACCGAGATCGACGCGGACCGGACCAGGCAGATCACCAAGCACTGCGCCGAACTCGGCGTCACGGTGAACACGCTGGTGCAGGCGGCGTGGGGCATTCTGCTCGGCAGGCTGACCGGCCGCGACGATGTGGTGTTCGGTGCGACGGTGTCCGGCAGGCCCGCCGAGTTGCCGGGCGTGGAATCGATGGTCGGCCTGTTCATCAATACGTTGCCCGTGCGGGTACGCGTTGATGATCACGCGACCATCGACGACCAACTGAAGCGGTTGCAGCGCGAACAGGCCAACCTGCTCGATCACCACTATGTCGGGCTCACCGACATTCAGCGGGTGGCCGGTGCCGGTGCACAGTTCGACACACTGGTGGTGTTCGAGTCGTACCCGATCGACCGCGAGGCGATCGCCGCGGCGAGCTCGATCGACGGTATGTCGGTCGTCGACGTCGGTGTCGAAAGTGCCTCGCATTACCCGATGACACTGCAGGTGCTGGCCGAGTCCACCCTCGAGTTCACCCTCGAATACCAGGTCAGCCGGTTCACCGCCGACGAGGTGGAAACCCTGTCCGCGCGGCTGATTCGGGTGCTCGAGGCGTTGCTCGCCGATCCCACCGGGCTCGTCGGGGATATCGACATCCTCGACAGCGACGAACGCGCCCGACTGCTCGCCGAATCGGGTGTCGCGGGCGCGGCCACCACACCGGATGCGGGACGGGTCGGTGCTCGCACGGTGGCGAAGGTGCTCGCCGAGGTCGTCGAGGCCGATCCCGAGGCGCCCGCGCTACTGGTCGATGGCGACGAAATCGCCTACCACGTCCTGGATCGCCGCTCCTCGCAGCTGGCCAGAGTGCTCATCGATCGCGGTGCCGGTCCCGGCGATATCGTCGCGGTGGGGCTGCCGCGCTCGATGGACGCGGTGGTCGCGGCATGGGCCGTGCAGAAGGCAGGCGCCGCCTGTCTGTTTGTGCGGTCCGCTGCCGAGATCGATGGCGCGGGAGCCACTTTCGGCATCACCCTGGATCCGGTGGATTCGGCCGGGCTGCACTGGCTGGTGCCGTCCGATCCACAGACACAGGCCGAATTGGCCGCCGCGCCAACTCATCCCGTCTCCTACTCGGATCGGGTCCGCCCGCTCGCCGAGGAGCATCCGGCCTTCGTCCTGCATACCGATGGTGTTTCGGAAGTGCTCAGCCAGGTCGAGGCGCTCGACCGAGCCGCGCGGGTCCGCGACGAGAACAGTGTCGACTACGAATCGACCACGTTCACCACCGCGACCACCGGCCCGGTGGCCCTGCTGGAGTTGCTCGTAGCCGCCACCGCCGGCGCCCTCTCGGTGCTGCCCACCAACGGCGACATCGCCGAGGACCTGGCCGACGGCGAGGTCACCCACTGGTTCGTCGCCCCCGGCGAACCAACCGATGCGACCGAGGAGGCCGAGGCGGCGATTCGCATCGTGGTTGTTGAGTAGGTTCGCACGCCATCCACGATGCGGAACGTGCGGCACCTCGGGGTTTGGGTAGTCCCATTAGGTGCTGTGTTTTTGGCCGCTGGCGCGGCGTGTTCGCGGCCCCTGAGGCTCGTGTCCGAGCGGCAAATACTTGCTCCTTCGTCGCATCGTATTTGCCGCTCGGACACGAGCCGGCCGCGAACTTTAGTGCTCGATCTCGCTGCGCTCGAAAACTGTTGTCGTGGCGAGTGGGTGCGTCGGTGGGGGCGTGCGGCACCTTGGGTTTGGCGATCCAGTTAGGTGCTGGCTGCGAGTTTTAATGTGCGGTCTCGCCTCGAGCTGAAATCGGGCGGCGGTGAACATAATTTGCTCCCGTTCGGCAAGTTGGAGGTGATTCGACGGCAATGGCGATTCCACGTGCCGACCATTGGACAGCCGCGGACCTCGATCACCTGCCAGAAGACGGATTACGGTACGAGGTGCTGAATGGTCAGCTCGTTGCGAACGCCGCCCCGAAGCCCCGGCATCAATGGTTGATTCAATGGCTGGTGCGTGCGCTGGTCGATGTATTGCCACCGGACTTCTTCGTGCTCGAGGGCGTCGGCGTACTGATCGGGGGCCGAGGAGTAGATCCGCCCGATCCGGCGTTAGGCGCTGAATATCCAGCGGTTCTATTCCTCGACCCCCTAGGCGTCGCGGCGCAGCGTGAACCAGAAGGTCGGCACCGAGTTGGTGCCCGGTGTGACGTCGAGTAGTTCCCAGCCGGCGAACCTGGCGCGGAGTTCGTCGGCTGTGACGCCCGCCGCCCACGAGGTGACCTCGGGGACGGGATTGTCGAGCGGCTCGGGGCCGTACCCGAACATCAGCAGCCGTGCTCCGGGAGCGGCGCGGTGGGTGAGGCCGGCGGCGTAGGCGTCGCGGCGGTGCAGCGGGATCCCGCAGTAGCAGCTCAGATCGAAGAACAGGTCGAAGGGACCGGGCGCGTCCAACTCGTCGAGGCGGGTGGCGTCTCCGTGTAACAGCCGTACCGCCGCTCCCGCTCCCGCTGCCTCGACCTTCTCCCTGGCCTGGTCGACGGCGCGGTCGATCAGGTCGACGGCCGCCACCTCCCAGCCGTGCCGTGCGAGGTAGATGGCGTTGGTCCCCGTGCCGCAGCCGAGTTCGAGGGCGCGGCCGGGCGGCAGCGCGCCGTGCCCCTCAACCAGTGCTACCAGCTCAGGCGGTGTCACGCCGGTATCCCACGGCGGCTTGCCGACGTGGTAGTAGCCCTCCAGTGCGCGGTGGACGGACTCCTCTTGTTCTCGCTGCGCTGCGGTGAGTTCCGGGTCCGGCTTTTGGGTGGTGATGGGCTGGTCCATCGTCTCCTCCAATATTAGAGTTGGACTCTAGTGACAGACTCTAGATATATACTCGGAAAATGGATCGAGTCAAGCGGCCGGACAAGCGAGCCGAGCGCTCACGCCGTACCCGTGAAAAGGTCGTCGAGGCGGCTCGCGAGCTGTTCGTCACACAGGGTTACGGAGCGACGAGCCTGCAGGAGGTGGCAGACCGGGCGGGCGTGGCCGTCCAGACGGTCTACTTCGTCTTCGGCAACAAGCGGACGCTGTTCAAAGGCGTCGTCGATACGTCCATCGCCGGGGACGCCGAGCCTGTCGCCACCATGGACCGTGAGTGGTTTCGCGCCGCGTGCGCCGAACCCACCGCGGCCGGGCAACTGCGCGTGCACGTCCGCGGCACCCGCGAGATCCTGGGCCGGGTCGCCCCGATCATGCCGCTGATCGCGGCTGCCGCGGCCACCGACCCTGAGATCGCCGCGCAATGGCCAGAAGGCCCCGACCCGCGTTACACCGTGCACTACGCAGCGGCCGAAGCCCTGGCCGGTAAGCCGGACGCCCGTCCCGGCCTCTCCGTCGAGATGGCGGCGGACCTGCTGTTCGGCCTGCTCAGCCCCCAGCTCTACCTGATCTTCGTCCGCGACCGCGACTGGTCACCGAACATGTGGGAAGCATGGGTCCGCACCGCCTTGATCTCCCAGCTCTGCGCCGACCCCCGGTAGGCGGACAGGCCTCATCGCAACGGCCGGCCAAGGGGCCTCGGTCCACGGGCAGTCGTGTGGAATACGGGGGTCGAGGAGCATCCGAGAGAAGAGTCACGCTAGGCAGGCAGGCTGAATCCTGCTGTTGAGCTGTTGATTTCATGTCGGCGTGATTGATGCGGGTGTTTCCCGGGTATGGAGGTCGCGGTAGTAACCGCCGAAAAAACAACACATTTGGGCTTGGCCCGGATACAGGACCGCTTCACACGCGGGACGGAGCGGCATCGCCGCAGGTCGCTGATCCACTACCCCGGATAAGCACAGCTACGAACCAACCCACCGCGCCGCAGCCGGAGACACCGTCACCGTGAAGACCCCCTTCGAATTCACGGTAGACCCGGCGTCCCTGCTGCCCTGACACACCATTACTGCGACGTAGTGGCAGTGATCCCGGGCGATACCACGCGACTGGTGCGCATGCCGAACGAGCGCCTGTATTTGGAGCCATAACTACGCGGGGAGGTTCGCGGGCTATCGGGGATGTCGGCGAATTCTCCCGGTGGCCCCGATGACGGTGTAGGGAGGTCGGCCTATTCCGGGATCGCGTGCTCTTCGATGAATACCTTGCGGCATACCGGGGCGCAGAATGCGTAGTCGGCGCCCTGGTGGCTGGCGGTGAATCGTGCGGTGGCCAGCTCGACAGTCATGCCGCATACCGGGTCGATGGCGAAGCCATCGGGTGCCGCGGATTCCGGCTCGGTGTGCCGGTAGTCCTCGGTCATCAGCTTGGTGATGTCGGTGCTGGTCATGGCGCGACCGAGGGTGCCGATGGCGTGTTCACGCAGTCCGACGATCTGCACCAGGCAGTGTGGTTGCCGGGTGAGTCGGTCGGTGTCGGGCTCGGTGGCGGCGATCGCGCGGGTGATCGCCGGAATGACGGTTGCGCCGAATTCGCTGCTGTTGCTCCATGCTCCGGGCACGATCACCCGGACGACGTAACGTGGTGCGGCCGTCCGGTCCGGGCCACCGGTGACCCAGACATCCGGCGTCCGCACCATGACGTGGGTCAGTTCGCGCGCCTTGTCCATCACCGAATCGGGTGCGGAGTCCTCGGTGGTGAGCTCTCGCAAAATGCGTTCGGCGAGGGCGGTGCGGCGTTCGGTACTCATTGTGTCGTCGGAGACGAATAGTTCGACGGTCATCATGGTTGTGACTCCTTTACCGGTAACAGGGGGCGGGAAACGATCAGCGTGAGGGTGAATGCCCTTGCGAGTCTTGGACGTTCGATGACGCTCAATGGCTTGCGCTGGATGCGAGCGCGAGCAGTTCGCCGACGGACCATTGGTCGTCGGCGTGTCTACCGAGTTTGTGTGCCGGCACCCGGCCGTCCGGTGCGATGAGGAAGTCGCCGGGTAGCCCGAGGCGGCCGCCGTCCGGCCGAGCCGGGGGAGCGGGCTTCTGTTTGCGCAGAACACCAGATACCGCGCTGGCGACACCGCGAACAATGGTCGGCCAGGCGCGGGGGTCGAGCAGCGCGCGCGGGGCGGACTCCACGCCGAATTCGCGATAAAGCGCGCGGGTGGGGTCGGCGATCAAATCGAACGGGAGATTACCTTCGTATTTGCGCAATTCGGCTGCGCTGGAATGGAACACGACGACCTCACGGATATTCGCCGCCAGGATTTCGTCGTGCCTGGTGGCGAAGGAACGCAGGTGCAGATTGCACACCGGACATCCGGCGAAGCGGCGAAATTGTAGGTGTATCAGGCAATCCGGGTCGGGGACCTGGACATCGGCACCCGCGATGGTACGCAGGGTTCGGGTGGTCACGGTGGTCGGCGGCATCGGGTTCTCCTCTCGTAGGCGTACTGCGTACTCCTACGATCAGTATGAGCGCACCAAGTACGCTGTCAAGTCGTGCCTCGTCCACGCTCGTTGACGCCGACCGCCATCGCGACCGCCGCGCTCGCGGTGATCGATCGTGACGGCCTGTCTGCGCTCACCATGCGCGCGGTGGCAAAGGAGCTGCATATGGCCACCATGTCGCTGTATCGCTACGTCTCGACCAGGGACGAGCTGGAGCTGCTTGTCGTCGATCTGGTGCTGGCCGACATCGATATATCGCTCCCGCCCAGCAAGGACTGGCGGACCCGTGTCACGATCCTGCTCGATCGAATGCGGGCCGCCATTTCCGCGCACTCGGCCGTGGTGCCGCTCGTACCGCGCCACCGAAAGTCCTCGCCCGCGACCTTGCGCTGGATGAACACCATGCTGTCAGTGCTCGCCGACGCTGGCTTCGCCGGTCGGGACCAAGTGATCGCCCAACGCACCGTCGTCGCATATCTGCTCGGCTTCCTGGAAAACGAGCACTACGCGTCGATCAGCGGTGCGGCGACCGCCGCGATCGCGCAACTGCCGACGACCGACTATCCCTTCCTCATCCAGACGGCCGCGCTGGCACACACGATGTCGGCCGACGACGAGTTTCGCGGTGGCGTCGAAATCGTGCTGCGCGGTCTACAGCCGTGAAATGATCACCTGCTACCCAATCCTTTTCGCCAGCTGACTCTTGTATGTCATTGATTCCCATGGCTTTCGGTCGTGTTCAATTGTGGTGCGGCGGCCGGTCGGGGTAACGTCGATCAAATCGCGGCCACTCGGGGCTCAATCCATCGGACCGCAACTGGGGTAATTACCGGCATCGTCTTGCCGAACGCATTCAGGGGAACTCGCCGGCGGTGTCGCTCGGACGCCGCCAAGAGCACAGTTCACCCACACCGAAATGACTACGGAAACCGAATGATCCGGCGGGAACAGTCTGGAACACCCAGTACCGAATCCGCCGGATCGGCCGGGCCTCATCCACGAATCCTGGATGTCGCATCCACTTCAGGGAGGAAGCAGATGTCGAATACCGGCTCCACCATCCCGCGCCGCCAACTCGGGCGGCACCTGCGAGATCTGCGCCAGCAGGCAGGCATGACCATCGTCGATGTCGCCGTACTGATCGAACGCGGCGCGACCACGGTGCAGCGCCTGGAAACCGGCGCCGCCGACCGCGTCCGCCTACGCGATATCGAAGCGATCTGCCGCGTCGTCGACGCCGACGACACCATCGTCGAAGCGTTGAAAGGGCTTGCTCAGCAAGGCAATACCAAGAGCTGGTGGCATCAGTACGGCGACCTTATCCCCGCGAGTTTTGACGTGTACATGGGGTTGGAGTCGGCGGCGGTGAGGCTGACATCGTTCGTCGAGTTGGTCCCCGGATTGCTCCAGACCTCCGAGTACGCACGAACGCTGATCCGGGCGGTCCATCCAGATGAGTCGGACCATGAAATTGCGCGTCGCGTAGCCATGCGAATGCATCGGCAAATCCTGATCACCAGGAAGACGCGCCCTGTAGCGGTCGACGTAGTCTTGGACGAGTCGGTTCTGAATCGTGCTGTTGGCAGTCGCCGGGTCATGGCAACCCAGTTGCGTCACCTCGCAGACCTGGGGACCAGGCCGAATGTCGAGGTTCGGGTTCTGCCCTTCTCCGCTGGCGTGCCGCTGGGGGATTTGACCGGGCCGTTCATCATCTTGGACTTCGGCGAGAAGGACGGAATCCCGGTGGAGCCTCCGGTTGTCTATCTAGAAAGCTATACAGGTGCAATGTATTTCGAGGAGGAAGATCCTGTCGGTCGCTATCGTGAGGAGCATACGGTAGTCGAACGTGTAGCGTTGGAAGCGCAGGCGAGCAGGGATCTGCTGCGTCGGAAAGCAAGGGAGTATGCAGCGTGAACGTTGATCTGTCTAAGGCTGATTGGTTCAAGAGCAGCAAGAGTGGTGGAAGCCAAGAGTGCGTCGAGGTGGCGTTCCTCGATCGGGGCATGGTTGGTGTGCGGGACTCGAAGAACCCGACCGGTGCTGCTCTCGTCTTTGCCCCGGCTGACTGGGACGCGTTTGTGGTGGGTGCCCGAGACGGTGAGTTCGGCCGCTGAGATTCATCCCGCTGCCGGGTGGCCATCGAGGTTCATGTCGTCACCGCTAGCGGGCCCCCAGGCAGGTGGGTTCCTGACGTTTCAGATGTGGCTGAACTCGATGTGGACTATTCGAGTTTCCGCGTCGCGCTCATCAACCACGACAGTGCGGGAAATCGTCTTCTCCGCCTGCGAATAGAATGTGTCTTGGGCCCTTTGAACATTCGGCGACGTCGCCAGATCAGGCCCGGCAATCGTCGTGATGTATGGAGGGGATGGGTCGCGCACTTTATCGAGAGCGGTTGTGAATCCGGATTTCTCCAGCATCGAAGCGACATCTGTGGGAGACATCTCGACAGCGATTCGCCGGAACTCGCTATCGCGCATAACCTCTTTCTCGACCAGGAGAATCTTTCCGTCCGCAGGCAGCGTCCACCCACCGAATTCGGTGGCTTCTTTCACAAGTTCTGGACTGGTCGATGTTTCGACATCCGGTGCCGTAACACGATCGATCATGCTGCCACATCCGGCCCCGGCAAGCGATACAACAGCAAGCACGCCGAGCAACACGGCACGTAGAGTCCACCGCCCTCTCATCACATGCTCCTTACCGGCCAGGATCGGTGCGGGTGCCATCGCGACTGTCGGACCCGTTCGGCAAGTCGATTGCGCCATTGGTGGGCACCACCCCTTCATAGTGTTTGATTGTCGATGAGCCGAGCATATTGAATTCCTGTGCCAATCCAGCTGTATGCAAGGCGCCCATGCGTGCATCGGTGACTTTTACTCCTGCGATTTTGGTCTGTTTCAAACCGTCCCAGTTGTACCGGTCGGATAGGTGGATCTGATAATCGACCGTGACACGGGGTTGTGCACCTGCCGCGTCCTGGGGGTGAACCGTGACTATCCCGCTGGTGGTAACGTGAATCGAGCCTATCGCCAGGTACCAGTCTGGCTGACCATTTTTATCGAATGTATAGCCTTGCCACGGCAGTAATTGGAACGGGACGGATTTACTATAGCTGGCTGGATCGCCAGCGATATCCTGTAGGGTTACAGTCATAATTTGGTCGACCAGCCGCTTCAGTCCGGGATCATCATGCATGATCTGATCCGGATCGATCTTCAGGTCGGTGCCGGAGTTATCGAGATAGTGACGCAAATGAACTGAGGCATGGGTCAGTCCGCCTGCATCTGCGGCAAGAGCTATATGTGCGAATGCTATGTCATCACCGCGGCTATACCACGGTTGCGAACCATGCGCGCCCTGCCCCGGATCCGGCTCCGGGGGCTCTGGCATCCCCGGGATTTGCGGTGCCATCAGACCCGTCCGCTCGGAGTCTTCGGGTCAGTGGCGGACGCAATACTGTTCTCCCACCATACGTTATCACCGAATCCATATCGCATAACACCCATGTCGACTACGACCTTGTCGGGAATTTCGAAATCACTCGCATTGTATGCTGGCGCCGTTCGCCCCGGAGAATAATCCAACGCGCGGGAAATCCTTTCGATAATTGTCGTTATCGCAATTTTCCGCGACTCTGCCGACTTCTTCAGCAAGTCGACCGCCGAGGTAATCTCCGACCGCTTCGATTCCGGCATCGGTCTTTCGATCAATTGCGCCCACACGCCGAGCGGGAACCTGGAATCGAGATAGCTCATCGATTGGAGGATTCCGCCACTGAGACCTATCGCCTGGTTATAGACCAAACGCTCGAGGCAGGCGCCGCCGTTCTCGATGATCTTCGATACCGCATCCAGGTCGATGCTTCGTCCGGCAGTGCGTTGCCCGAGAGTATTCGCGCTTGTTCCGAATGCCTGCGATGCGTCCCCGGACCAGCTACCTTGCAACCATCTGGTGCCGCTGATGAGATTCTCCGATGTGACGTAGTCGTTGATTCCGAGCAGGCTGATCCGCTTGCCGATAGCCTGAAATACCTCCCAGTCCGCAAGCAGCGGGGTCAGATAGTCCGCTGCGGGCTTGATGCCGATCGTCGAGTGCAACCGTTCGTCGTATGGCGAAATCAGGTCGATGCTCGAGGTGACCACCTGCCGCACGGTGTACTGGTTCTCTTGTACCTCCGGCAGGCTGGGCAGCTGTAACCCACTGAATCGCTTGATATCTCGAGAGTCGCTCGGTGGCTGGGCGGCCGCCCCGTCGCCGGGTGTGATCGCCCCGATCGCGCCAGCGTAGGTCTCGTCGGTTGCTCGGTATCTGCTTCCCGCAGTATCGAGGTCTGCTGCCAGAGTGCCAACACTAGTCAGATCGTTTTGATGCGCGGCGGACGTCGCGCTCTGAAACTTCTCGAAGGCTGGCGCGAGGGTAGCTACGAGTCCTGTCGACCCGGCGGGCAGCGAAACGCCCGGCAGCAAGCGCGAAGTATTCGAGATGAAGTTTGTCTCGAGGTCTTGCAGATCCAACTTGAATCCGGCAAGGCAGGAAACGTCAACAGTAAAGTTATCCATAGGCCCCCCTTGTGATCTCAATCCGCAGCGTACTCGAATACTCAGTGCGGAACGAGCATTCGGACGCTTCGATGCCCCGTTCCAGCCCATCCGCGCCCGTAGCTGATCTCGTCGGCCAGCTTTCGTGAATTGCATTCGGCCGCAAGGGGTCCCGGTAGTAATCGCGCGAAAAACAACGACAATGGCTTGACCAGCAGTGATGTTGGGTTGTCGGTTCGGGCTGCCGATGAGGCTGGTCGGTGTGCTGGAGGTCTGGTTTCGTGGCGACGAGTGTGTTCGCGGACGAGGAGTTGGCGCGTCTGCGGGAGTTTCCGGATATCAGCCGCGAGGAGTTGTTCGGCTACTGCTACCTGGACGACGAGGACCGCAGGCTGATCGCCCTTCGTCGGCGACCTGACACACTCGAGCTGCTTCCCGCTGATGTGTCATGGTGGCCGCAGAACTTCGCTTGACATTGTCGTTGCGACAACGTTTTTACTGGTGCCATGCGAATCAAAGAACTCGCCGATGCGGTCGGTATCACCACACGCGCCGTGCGGCATTACCATCGCATCGGGCTGCTGCCCGAACCCCCACGTCAGCCGAACGGCTACCGCCAGTACTCGCTGCGCGACGCTGTCGAGCTTGCCCGCATCCGCCGCCTCACGGAGCTGGGATTGAGCCTGGACGAGGTCCGCGACGTGCTGGCAGAGGATGTCGGAAAGGACTTGGCCGACATCCTCGGCGAGCTCGACGCGGATCTGGCACGCCAAGAGGAGTCAATCCGACAGCGACGCGCCCGCTTGGCGCAACTGCTGCGGCAGGCGGAGGCAGACGGCAGGCTGTCCGACGAAGCGCCGGTCTCTCCCGCGCTCGCTGCGCTGTTTCACGACATGTCCCGTGCTTGTGCCCGCCATCCCGGGCCGGAGCCTGCAATGGTGGTCAAGGAACGGGAACTATTGGCGCTGCTGGAGACCAGCGTCCCGGACGGTGGCCGGGGCTGGCTCGACGGCATGATTCACGCGCTGAGGGCGGATCCGGAGGTCATCGCGCGGTCGTACGAGGTGTATGCCCAGCTCGATGAGCTGCTGGGGGCACACGATGGCGATCCTCGGGTGGAGACCGCTGCCTGTGCCATTGTCAGCAGCATGCCGGAGGGAATACGCGAGGCGATGAAAGCCCTCGGCGGGCAGCAGATGAATGCGGCAGGCGAGGGTGGTTTCGCAGAGGCGTTCTTCGCGGACTTCGCGCCGGCACAGGCTGCGGCCATACGTCGCGCCATCCAACTGCTGCAGGAACCGACCCGATGACGGAGCTGCGGGCATTGCGCAGGGCTGTGCGGTGGTCGATCGCGGCAGTGATACCCGGCGAACTGGTGCTGATGGTTTGCCTGGCCACGGGGACCCGCATCCCACCGCAGGCGCGCATGGCTGTGGAACTGGCGATGTTCGCCGTGATGATTGCCGCGGCTACGCTACTGGCTCTGGACTACCACCGACAGCGACGCGGCGGCCTGACCTGGCGCCAGGTCATCGACGCCGCTGTCTCGGATCTGGTTCCCATGGTCGTAGGCAAGCTCATCGTGCACGAGTTGAAACTCTTCACCAGCTTTCTACGCTGGGGCACTCGTCGCGGGCCTCATGGGGTGGGTAAGGACGACGTGGCGGTGCCGTACGCCTCCGGGCAGGCGGCCATTATGTACAGCTTCCTTGTCGTCTGTGTCGTAGAGACAGTGGCTCTCGCGTACCTCATCCCCTGGCCCCCGGTGCACACGATCGTTCTTGTCCTCGATGTTTGGGGGGTGTTCTTCATCGTTGCCTTGCAGGCATCCTGCGTCGTACGCCCGCACGTCATCGGCGCTGACGGCTCGCTGCGGCTGCGCTACGGGGCGCTGCTCGACATCCACATCCCCGCCCACCGCATAGCCTCGGCCCGCGTGGAACGCCGTTATCCCGACAGCGGACCGGCAGCCGTGGACCGCGACGGCGGAGCGGACCTCGCCGTGGCCAGCCAGACGACGGTCACCGTCGAATTGACCGAACCGATCGCATTTGCCCGACCATTGGGCAAGCTCGTGGAGGCCCGCACCTTCCGCTACTACGCCGAGGATCCGGAGTCCACTGTCGCGACGCTGCGCGCCCGTGCGACCCTCGACAAGACATGAGACCGAGTGCCATGACCTAGGCACTCGCGGCATCGCCGACGCCGAGACCATGCCGTTCCGGCTCGTCGAGACCGTGATCAATATGCGCTCAGGCCGCTCAGCCCTTGCCGCTGGACGCCTGGAACTTGAAGTTCCAGCCATAGATTCGCGAAATCTCGCGAATGCCGCCACCGGGCCTGCCCGCGGGTGGACGAATGAAGGTGCCGTCGCGGTGCACGACCAATTCGCCGTTGACGTTCTCGATTTGGGCGAGAATTACTTCCCGCGAATTATCCATACAACCCGAGATGATCATTTCGATCGGCAGCGAGTTGATCGGGTACAACGTGGCCGTCGCCTGCACCCCGCGGAAGTCGGCGGCGCCCTCATAGACGGAGGCGAACACCAGGATTCGGCGGAATTGGGCGGTGAAATCGAGATTGATGTCGAGGTTCTCGCCGGTGGCGCTGCTTCCGGTCCGGTCGTCCTGATCGAGCCGGATGAACGGCGGGCGGTCCAGCGCGCCGAAGCTGCGATCCAGTGCGCGCACCGACCCGAAATCTCCGTTGGACAGCTCCCAGAAGCAGCCGAGGTCCAGATCGAGCGTTCGACCGCCGCGCTTGCGCCCGAACAGTCCGCCGCCGGTCGGCGCGTTCGTGCTCGTCCAGTTCAGGTTCACCCGCATGGTTCCCGAAGTCGCGCCCTGCTTGGTCAGCGAGATCGAGGGCGCTTCCTTGGTGAGCGAGATCTTGTTCAGATTGACCGGCGCACCCGTCGGCTGCGGGGCCGCAGGTTGCTGCGGCTGATAGGGCTGCTGCGGCGGATAGGGCGGCGGTGGCGTGGGCGCGCCATACGGCTGCTGCTGCGACGGATACGGCTGGGGCGGGTACGGGGGCGGCGGTGTCGGCGCACCGTAGGGCTGTTGCGGCGGCGCGAATTGCGGTGGTGGCGGCGGTGCGAACTGCTGCTGCGGCGGGGCAGGCTGCGGCGGGGCGTACTGCGGCGGCGCGGGGAGTGGCGGCGCTGCGGGCGGCGCGGGTTCGTCATCGACCGAGATACCGAAATCGGTCGCCAAACCGGCCAGTCCGGAGGCGTATCCCTGCCCGACGGCGCGGAACTTCCACGCGCCCTGGCGTCGATACAACTCGCCGAGCACGAACGCGGTCTCTGTGGTCGCCCCGGCACTGTCGAAGCGGGCCACCTCGGCGCCGTTCGCCGCGTCGACCACACGCACGTAGAGCCCGTTGAACTGGCCGAAGGTGCCGCCGTCGCTGGATGCGGCGATCACGATGGTCTCGATCTGTGGTTCGACCTGGGCCAGGTTCACCGATAAGGTGTCCAGCACTGTCGGCCCCCGCTGTTTGCCCTCGTGCCGGACGGCGCCGGAGGCGTGCGCGGGCTGGTTATAGAAGACGAAATCGCTGTCGGACCGCACCTTCCCGGCGGCGAGCAGCAGTGCGGAGGCATCCGCATCGGGAATTCCGGGACCCGATTGCCACCCGAGTTCGACACGGACCGCGGACATCGGCACCGCAACGTTGGAGCCCTTCATCATCGACACATTTGCCAACGTATCGGATACAGGCGGTTGGCGTCATACCCTGGCCGCGTGGTGCGGCAGGCGTATCCGCGCGACGGTCATCGTGTCGGCGGCGCGAGCTGCCAGTGCTGGTTGAGTGCGCCCGCGATCTCCGGAAGCACGGTCACCGGAATTCGCTTCTGCCGCAACATTTCCCTGATCTCGGTGACCTGCTCGCGCTTGCGTAGATCATAGGCGCCCGAGACCGGTCGGATCACCGGCGGAATCGACAGCAGCACCAGCTCGCCGTGCCGTTCGCCGCCGCCGGTCAGGTCCAGCGCCAGCGACCAGCGTTCGCGCTCGTCCAGCGCGAAACGCCCCGCCAGCACTCGATCCCACTCGATGCTGGATTCCCGCCACGGCGTGCGCTGGTAGATCGCACCCTCGGTCAGCACGATGGCGTCCCTGGTGAACAAGGCGACCAGGATCGCGATGCCCGCGATGGCACCGGCGAGCAGCCCGGTGAAAATCCGATTGAGACCGAAGCCCGCGACGACCGACCCGCAGACGAGCACCGTCACGGCGATACCGAGCACGCCGTAGAGCGCCGCTCGCCCAGTGGGAACCACACCCGCGCGCACCATAGTCATCACGTCTCCAGCGGAGTCCCCGGCACCGCATCCTGGCTACCGCTAATCCACCGTACCGGGTTGAATCGGCGGGCGGGTCACGCGTTCAGCGGTACCGCGGCTTCGGCCGTGTACACCAGGAACGTCAGGCTCTCCTGGAAGTACAGCCGCACCGATTCCGCATCGTGTGACAGGTAGCCGATCGAAAGATCCTGGCCGAGGCTCAGGTCGAAGTCACCGCCGCGAGTGGTCAGCACGAACGCGCCGTCGATGGCGGGCGCCCAGATGATCTCGCCCTCCGGGATGAGCCGTTCGATATGGGTGCGGATCGGGTGACCGTGGTCGGAGGTCTCGCTGACCGCCGTGTACAGCTCAGCGCTCAGCAGCACCGAATACGGGCCGTCCACACCCGCCAGTCGCAACGCGCTCAAACCCTGGGCGATGGCTTCCGGGGCCAGCCGCGGATCGGTGGGCACCGCGATCGGCGTATTCGACGAACTCGCCCTGATACCGGTGATATTCGCCGCCGGGTAGCCCTCGAAGATAGCCCGATCCTCGGCGAAGGCGATCCGCTTCGCGGCATCCTTCACCGGATCCAGATCGGTGTCCTTGGCGCCGCGCTCGACATTGTCGAGCTCCTCGCGGGCCAGCGTGAACGGCACCCGCAGCTCGACCAACGGCGCGACCACCCGCTGCTTGGCCTGCACGCCGTCATCGGGTGCGCTGATCGGCGTGGTGTGGCCGAGCCCGACCGCGGAGTAGTCGGCCCCGTGCGGTCCGGACAGGTCGACCACGCGGCGTCCGGCGATGTGCCGCTTGAAGGTTCGCGTCGCCTCCTCCTCGATGGCCGCCCATGCCTCGGTGGTGATCGGCGCGAGTTCGCGATGGAGATTGTTCATTTCCGCATGCTCCTTTTCATCGTGCCGATAGCTAGTGATCCGTCGCCCGATTGTGCGGCGGTGCCCGAGTCATCGAGGTCGTTGGCGCCCAATGATTCTCTGAGTTCCTCGCTCTGCTCCGGGGCTGCGGGCAGGTCGTCGAAGAAGTGCTGCGGCGGGGTGAAGAACGAGGTGCCGGTGACCGCGGTGGAGAAGTCCAGAATCCGATCGTATTCGGCCTCGTCGGATCCGAGGAACATCCGCACCAACATGGCCTCGGTGACGCTGGGGGTCGCGGCGTAGGCGATGTAATAGGTACCGAATTCGTTGTCGCGGACACTGCCGAAGGGCATATTGGCGCGCAGGATCTGGCGCTGGGTGCCGTCGGGATCGATGATCGTGTTCACCGCGACATGCGAATTCGCGGGTTTGTCCGCGTCGGAGAACTCGATGTCGTCGAGTTTGGTTCGCCCGATCACCCGCTCCTGCTCGGGTACCGGCAGCTGCCGCCAGTCCGTCATGGGATGCACGTATTTCTGCACGATCACATAACTGCCGCCCGCGAACTCGGGGTCCTCGTCGCCGATCAGCGCCGCGCGTCCGGCGTCGGATGCCGGCGCGGCGCCCTCGGGATTCTCGGTGCCGTCGACGAAGCCGAGTAGATCGCGCTGTTCGAAATACCGGAACCCGACGGTCTCGTCCACGATGGTGACTGCGCCGCTGAGCCGGTCGCCGATCAGCATCGCCAGTTCGAAACAGGCGTCCTGGGCTTCGGCTTTGATATGGAACAACAGGTCGCCCGGCGTAGCGGGCGCCTGGTGGCGCGCACCGGAGTATCCGGGAAATTCGTGCAGCTCGGCGGGCCTGCGCCCGGTGAATAGGCGATCCCATGCGGTGGAGCCGATGGACGTCACGCAGGTCAGGCCGGCCCCCGGTAGCCGGAACCCCACCGAGCGGCGTAGTCCGCCCAGGTCGGTGAGGAAATCGCGCACGGTTTGCTCGCCACCCTCGTCGATGGTGGCGACGAGGAAAATCGCGGCCGGTGTGAGTGGTTCTAGGATCGGCTGCGGGTCACCCATGATCGACAGCGTAATGGACGCCACCGGCGAACCGGCGCAGCGGTAATGGGCTACTTGGCGACGGTGAGGAGGAACGCGACGTCGTCCACCGCCTGCACGCTGTGCCTCGCCTTGGGGACGACCAGTAGGTCACCGGCCGAACCCTTCCATTCGTTGGTGCCGCTGATCAACGTCAGGGTGCCGCTGAGAACGAACAGTGTCGCGTCGCCCGCGTTGTCGTGTTCGGCCAGGCTCTGCCCGGCGGTCAGCGCGACGACGGTCTGGCGCAGGCTGTTCGCGTGCCCGCCGTAAATGGTTTGCGAACTGCGCCCACTCGTGGCGGTAGCGGCCAACTTGAGCTGTTGGCGAGCGACCGCTGTCAGCGATTTCTTGTCCATGGACCGCCTTTCGCAGATCACACATCACCCGGATCAGGGCTGGTGATACGGGCTGATATCCAGGAGTATGCCCGACCGTCGCGCGGCGCGGGCCGAGTTGGCCACCTCGTCCCGCATCCGAGGTATCACCGCCACCAGTCGCGTTCGAATGGTGTTGCGCGACGGGGATTGCCCGGTGCGGGGAGTTTGTCGGTTACTCCGACGGGGTGCGGGTGTAGCGCCGAATCCGATAGCGCAGGCCGGTTGTCGATTCGTGCCACGGCGTGTTGCCATCGGTCTGCCATTCGGGACCGATCTGCGGTGCGTACGCGTCGCCGAAGACGTTGCTCTCTACCTCGGTAACCAACAGGTCTGTCGCGAAATCCATTGCCGCCCGGTATATTTCGCCGCCACCGGCGATCCACACCTCGTCCGCCCCGGTGATGTCGAGTGCCTCGGGCAGTGATCCGGCGCGTTCGGCGCCCGCGTCCGCCCAATCGGGTTGCCTGCTGACGACGATATTGCGTCGACCGACCAGCGGGCGGAATCGAGGCGGTAGCGAATCCCAGGTGCGCCTGCCCATGATGACGGGATGACCCATGGTGACGGCCTTGAAATTGGCCATGTCTTCGGGTACCCGCCAGGGAATGGCGTTCTCGAATCCGATCACGCCGTCGGGGGTCTGAGCCCAGATGAGCCCGATGGTTCGGCCGCTCACACCGCCACCGGCGCCTTGATCGCCGGGTGATGCTGGTAATCGAGGACTTCCACATCCTCGTAGGTGTAGTCGAACAGCGTCGGCGCCTGGCGTAGTCGCAGCGTCGGGAACGGGTACGGGTCGCGGGTCAATTGCTCGGTGACCTGCTCGATGTGGTTGTCGTAGATGTGGCAGTCGCCGCCGGTCCAGATGAAATCACCGGGCTCGAACCCGACCTGGCGCGCCACCATATGGGTGAGCAGCGCGTAGCTGGCGATATTGAACGGCACGCCGAGGAACAGGTCCGCGCTGCGCTGATAGAGCTGGCACGACAGTTTGCCGGCGGCAACATAGAACTGGAAGAACGCGTGGCAAGGAGCCAGCGCCATCCGGTCCAGTTCGGCCACATTCCAGGCCGAGATGATCATGCGACGCGAATCCGGGTTGCCGCGCAGCGTCTCCAGCACCTGCGAGATCTGGTCGATATGGCTGCCATCGGGGGTGGGCCACGACCGCCATTGCACCCCGTAGACGGGGCCGAGTTCGCCGTTGTCATCGGCCCACTCGTCCCAGATGGAGACGCCGTGCTCACGCAGCCAAGCGATATTGGAATCGCCGCGTAGGAACCACAACAGCTCGTAGACGATCGACTTCAGATGCACCTTTTTGGTCGTGATCAGCGGAAAGCCCGCCGACAGGTCGTAACGCAGCTGATGGCCGAAGATACTGCGGGTACCGGTGCCGGTGCGGTCGGCTTTCGCCGTCCCGGACGCCAAGACCAGCCGCAGCAGATCCTCATACTGGGTGTCGCGAACATTGGTGGCCACACCTGAAAAGCTTACTGACCCACCCGCCTGGCAAGCTCGGGGCTATGCGCAAGCTCTACGTGATCGGTATCGGTGCGGGTGACCCGGACCAGGTGACGGTGCAGGCCATCAAGGCCATGCGGCAGGTCGAGGTGTTCTTCATCATAGGCAAGGGCGCCGAGAAACAGGAACTCGTCGACGTGCGGACCGCCATTCTGGCCGAGCATGTCGATGGCGACTACCGGGTGGTGGAAATCGCCGACCCCCCGCGCGATCGCACGCCCACCGACTATCCGGGCGTAGTCGAGGATTGGCACGATCGCCGCTCGGGTCTACTGGAGGAAGCCTTCGCACGGGTCGATGGGGTCGGCGCGATCCTGGTGTGGGGTGACCCCTCGCTCTACGACAGCACCCTCCGGATCGTCGAGCGGGTGCTCGCGCGTGGCGAGCAGACCTTCGATTACGAGGTGATTCCTGGTGTCACCAGCACTCAAGCCCTGGCAGCCGGGCATCGAACGGTGTTGCACCGCATCGGCGAACCGGTCCACATCACCACCGGACGGCGCCTGCGCGCCGAGGGCCTGGCCCCAGGCTCCACCCTCGTAATGCTCGACGCCGACTGTTCCTTCACCGAAATCCCCGGCGACGACGTCCACATATGGTGGGGCGCCTACCTCGGCATGCCCGACGAAACCCTCATCGAAGGCCCCCTACACGAGGTAGCAGACGAAATCATCCGCCGCCGAACGGAATTGCGCACCGCCAAGGGTTGGATCATGGACATCTACCTCCTTCGCGAGGGCAGCTAGTCCCCGCAGGTCAGAGGGCACGCTCCTTCGTGTTGCGTCGGCTCGAGTCCAGCTGGAAGCGAATAGCAAGATCAGGACCTCCCGCACCGGACGAGTGCGGGAGGGCCGAACCGATGGATTACGGCGAGCTGAACTTCTCACCGGCAACAGCTGCGGTGAACGCATCCCATTCGCCGGGGGTGAACACCAGTGCCGGGCCGTCCGAGTTCTTCGAGTCCCGCACGCCGACGAAGCTGCCGGGCAGGAACGCGACCTCGACGCAGTCTTTACCGCCCGAACTGCGGGTGCTCTTGAACCACCGGGCTTCGGAGAGGTCAACGGACTGCGTTTGAGTCACGCGCAGTCCGCTCATCGAATCGAGTTGCTGGCGATGGTGGTCGTGAAGGCCGTCCACGCATCGTTACCGAATACAAGCGCCGGGCCGCTCGAGTTCTTCGAGTCCCGCACGCCGACCAAGCTGCCGGGCAGGAACGCAACCTCGACACAGTCTTTCGCCGCCGAGCTGCGGGCGCTCTTGAACCAGTGAGCCTTGGAGAGGTCGAGGTCATGATTGTCGCTCATGCGGCATACTCCCTAGCTAGCTGCCGAAGCAGACTTCTGCTGGCGTTCTCATCCAGCGCGGCGCGCTGGATCGCCTGATAAGCCACATGGTAGCGCTCGACATCCCCCTGCTGCGCCAGATACAGGTCACCAGTGAGGTTTTCGAGATAGACAACCGATGGCTCGACGGGCTCCTTTCGTTGGCCTGATCCGAAGTCAGCGATGGTGAACAATCCGATCGGGTCGCCCATAGGGATACCGGCTGAGAACGGCAGCACCAGCAGCGAGATGTTCGGCAGAGTTGACATGTCCGCAAGATGCCGCAGTTGGGCTGCCATCACCCTCCGGCTGCCAACCATCCTGCGTAAGGCGCATTCGAGAAGTACCACGTTCAGCTGCGTCGGCTGGCGTTTGCGGGTAAGAATCCGTCGTCGTCGTTGCTTCAGTTCGACGCGGCGATCGATTTCTGCGCTCGACGCGTCCGGGAAGCCCAGCCGTAGAAGTGCGCGTGTGTAATCCGGAGTCTGTACCAACCCCAGCACTACATCCGGCGCATAAGAAGTCAACCGCCGAGCCGCCGCCTCCAACCCCACGTACACATCGAAATCTTGCGGAATCAACTTCCCGTACTCGTGCCACCAGCACTGACCCGAAGCCTGTTGCGCCAGCCCCAATAGCGCGGCGGTGAGGACCTCATCGGCGTCGTACACGCCGCATAGTTCGCGAATGTCGAGCAGCCGGATGCGGTGGGTCTGCCCGGTCTCCAATCGCTGCAATGTCGTGGTGCCGCGCTCGATCAGCCGCGCGGCCTCCGGCATGGTTATTCCCGCCTGCAACCGCAGATCTCGAAGGTGACGTCCCAGCTGCCGCCGTGGCACCGTGCTTCCTGTATCGCTTCCCGTTTCGGACATGGCCCCTGCCTGGAGTTTTCGGATGTGAATGTGATTCGTACGCGCACGTACCGATAGGCGTGCACGGATTTCGTCCTCGCACTTCGGTGCGATCGGAAGGAAACCCGTGCAGGCGCTGACTTCTCCGCCTGTCGCGTGCTGTGCTGTTGCCGCGCCCGGCCGGAGAGCCGTAGGAACCGAGAAACCTATTGGATCACAACAGATTGCCGCATATCTGTGAATTCGGCCGGGCGCACCGAATTCACTCCGGATGAATCGAGATATCGCATGACCTGCTCGGCCGTCGATGACGAGGCCAAGAGGTGCGAGGTGAGGACCGCCGTGCTGATCGAACCGCTACCGACCAAGAGCGAAGTCCTACGTGCCTGCCGGGGTGTCGAGCACACCGACCATCCACTACTGCGTGTGGCCTATGAACTCACCAGTCTACACGAGCGGAGACTGACTGACGGCGGCCCGGCCACCGAAATCGATAGTCGCCGAGCAGGTTTGGTACGCCAGATTGATCGCTGGGTCTGTTCGCGACTGCCACCCGCGCCCGGCTCGGCCTCGGTGCACACCGAAACGCTCGGCGCGGTGGTGGATCGCCTCGCGAAGTACACCATCACCGCCTACGAGGCCTTGACGAGCGCCTCGGAGCACGACCTCGGAAACGCATGGGAGGCGCTGGCCGAATTGGCCATCGGCTATGAGGATTTGGCGGACGAACTCACTGCCGGACGGCGGCGATTGCCCGGCGGCCCGTGAGAACGACCGCCTTGCACGGACAAATGTAATAACTACAGCGCCGACGATCCCGGCTCCCATTAAAAGGTTGAGATCTTCGATTCCGGCTATCCTGATACACCATTCGCGCCCCGGATTCTCAGGCGCATCCCGAGTTGAGTCGGTACAGGTGGATCTTGCCCGTGAAGTCGTGAACAAATAGCAGCCAGGGGGAATCGCCGCATGCTCGAACGGACTGGTCAACCGCGAACGGCAGCGGCCACCGCCGATCCGACGATTCGGGTCCGCCGTACTTCTCGACGAGGCGTCGGTACTCGCCACTACCTTCAGGTGCGGTGTCGAGACGGCTGTAGGAAACGTCGTCGATCCGTGGTGGTGGTGTCAACATCCAGGTGAGCGAATCGTATCTGGACAGGAAAAACATCCAGTCCAGAATCATGGCACAAACAATCAATGCCATTGCAGAGGCGAGGACCGGTACCCATTTCCTGAAGCGATTAAGAACACTAGTCACCGGGGTAGTCCACCTTGATCATGTGATACGTGAGTGGAAAAGACTCGTCGCTTCCCTGTTGGAGAGACCATGGAACTTGTTTGTTCTCTTTTGAGTGGTAGTCAACGACATCTGCCATTACTGTCTCGCCATTCGGCATCGTAACAGGCTTCTGGCCGACATATATTGCGGTATGATTGATGGTTCCAGCATTGGCGCCGTCATTCAGCTCATATTGAACTATATCGCCAGGCTTCAGGCCTGCGCGACTGAGGGCCAATGGATCAACTGGTGCGGTGGTCGTCGTTATCGACCCGACTTGCGCTTCGGAGCCGCTCGGAGTTCCATCTTTCGGGTTATCGCGAAGCAAGTAGTCATGAAGATTCGGTGCGCCACCCCATGTGTAGGATTTATCGACGCCGGTTCTATCGTCATCGTAATACCAGCGGGCATTGTCATCGCGATGCATTTTTGGCACACCGCCATCGCCCTCGTCCTGAAAACCGCCCGCGCGTAGGCATTGCGAAACAAAGTTCGTGCAGTCGGCTTCTCCGAGGTCTGCATAATCGGGATTTCTTCCCAATGCCCACTGGTTCGCATATTCGACCGCAGCGGCTCTCGCGGGCGAAAGGCCGCTACCGCTAGATTCGATACCAACGCCGTTGACAATGGGTGCCATACGGCGGATTTCGTCGATAGCTTGTTGAATCTTCGGCTTCCAAAATGCGTCCGCTTCGGCGATAGTAGTTGCGTAGCTGACGAGGCTGCCACTCAGGTTTACAGCCTCATCTTCATTTTCCATGTTGTGCACGGTCCACGCTTGGTCGTTGCCGATGAAAACCGGTTCGACTTCGTGCAACTTGACGATCTGCTTGATCTGGTCAACCGAATATTCGATCGCTTGAAACAGTTTCTCGGCTGCAGACTCGAGATCGTAGTAGGCGTTCGCAACGGCACGCATTTCCCGCTGCTCGCGATCAGCCCGATCCTCGGCGGCAGTCCTCGCAGCGCCCGACCAATGAAGATCGTCATGCAAGGCTTTGTGGACATACGCCGATGCCAGGCTGATCTCATCGCCAATTTTCCCTGCGTTCGCCGCGATGTCTTTTAACGGTGTCGGATTCCAAGATGTAACTTGGTCTCGTGTCGGGATCGATTCCACGGGACTCATCGCCCATTTCCCGTATGTGGATCCCCGGAGTTCAGATCACTGAATTTCGCCAGCCGATCGGCGGTATCTGTATCGGTTCCCGTGTATTGGGCGGCCGAAATATTGAGAAGATTGCCGAGTTCTCGCATTCTTGCCTGCATGACCGCCTTCGCCTGGCGGCTCGCGCTGTCGGCGTCAGTGAACAGGCTGGCTGCTCCGAGTCCGCTCAGTTGCGTGACGACATTTGCGCCCCCGAGGCGGGTCCACTCATCGACCTTGTTCGATTCCTTATGCAGTGATGTGGCTGCCGCTCGCAGGCTAGCAGGATCAACCTCCACGAGACCCCTTCTGGTGTTTCCTCGGCGGCAACCGTATCAGACATTGTGGGCTAAATGCAGGTGGCCAGCTGCTCGGGAGCCGGGCGAAGCCATGCAGCGCAACGGGGTTGGCGTCGGATTGATATTCCTCCCCGAATCCGGGCGTGAGCATTCATTCGTATTACTAACCCCTGCGGTGTGGGTCGTGGGCGACTTTCAATGAGGATGAACGCAGGCCGGGCAGTAGGTGCCTGCGTTCGCCGCGCAGTCGATGACCAGTGGTCGGGCTGGGATGGCGCTGCGCGAAGTTGAGGCGCTTGTGTCTGGGGTGTCGGGGTGCGCAGGTAGCCTGGGATGCGTGCCCGAGCTACCCGAGGTGGAGGCGCTGGCGCAGTTCCTGCGGGAGCATGCGGTCGGTGCGGTGGTGGGGCGTGTCGATGTCGGTGCGCTGAGTGCGGTCAAGACCTTCGATCCGCCGGTGACGGCGCTGTCGGGGCGCGATGTCACCGGGGCGGGGCGGTGGGGAAAATTTCTGGGGATGGATTGCGGTGGGCTTTGGCTGATCACGCACCTGTCCCGAGCCGGCTGGCTGCGGTGGATCGACGAGCCGAGTCAGACGCCGCCGAGACCGGGTGGCAAGAGTCCGCTGGCGTTGCGGGTGCATTTCTTCACCGCCGAGGGGATGACGCCCGCCTTCGACCTGACCGAGGCGGGCACCAAGAAACGGCTCGCGATCTACATCGTCGAGGATCCGAAGTCGGTACCGGGTATCGCCCGGCTCGGTCCGGACGCGCTCGAGGTCACCGAGGAGCAGTTCGGCGAGATTCTGCACGGCACTTCGCAGCGCATCAAGACCGCGATCGTCGACCAGGCGCTGCTCGCCGGTATCGGCAACGCCTACTCCGACGAGATACTGCACACCGCAAGGGTTTCGCCGTTCGCCAACACCAAAACCATGTCCGCGCAGACCATCTCGGTCCTCTATGACGCGATGCGCTCGGTCTTGACCGACGCCGTGCAACGCTCGGTCGGCCAGGACGCCGCCCGCCTCAAGGGCGAAAAACGTTCCGGTATGCGGGTGCACGCCCGCACCGGCCTGCCATGCCCGGTCTGCGGTGACACGGTGCGCGAGGTCTCCTACAGCGAGCGCTCGTTCCAGTACTGCCCGACCTGCCAAACCGGCGGCAAGATCCTGGCCGACCGCCGCATGTCGCGACTGCTCAAGTAGGTTCGCGGTCCACGGGGTGACCGCGGACAACGCCGTCCCATCATCCACCGATGGCAGCTACGCGCGGTGCGCCTCCAACAGACGTAGCCAGAACTCGCTCACCGCCGGATAGGCAGGCACTGCGTGCCACAGGGTGGCCAGCGGTACCCGGCCGACTACCGCGACGGTCGCCGCGTGAATCTGCTCGCCGACCTCGGGGCCGACGAAGGTCGCACCGAGCACCGTGTCCGCAGCGGCATCGAGCACCAGTTTCGCGTGGCCGCAGTAGTCATCGCGCGCCAATGACGAACCGGCCACCGCGATATCGACCTCGACGGTCCGGACCGAGTACCCGGCAGCACGCGCCGCCGCCTCGGTGAGCCCGACCGACGCGACCTCCGGTGCGGTGAACACCACCTGCGGAACCTGCCCGTGATCGGCCGTCGCGGCGAATCGTCCCTGCGACAACGGATGTCCCTCGGCCCGCGCGGCAATCACATCCCCGCACACCCTGGCCTGGTATTTGCCCATATGCGTCAGTTCCGCGCGCCCATTCACGTCACCTACCGCGTACAGCCAGTCCCCGTCGACACCTCGAGCCGTCAGTTGGTCGTCCACCTCGACGGTGCCCTCCGGCAACCCGACCGTGTCCAGGCCGAGTCCCGAGGTCGCCGGTCCGCGTCCGGCCGCGACGATGATTTCATCGGCCTCGATCCGCGCGTCATTCGGTTCGACCCGGTCACCGCGCACCTCGACGATCACCGGGCCACCGTGCACGTGCCCCTTGCCGGTGTCCTTCGGGTCCGTGCGTTCTACTCGCGCCGCCGCCGTTGCGAAGCGGATCCGAACGCCCGCCTCGGCTAGTCCGGCCGTCACCCGTTCCCGAGCGAAAGGTTCGCTCTTGCCCAGCACCGCGTTGCCGCGCACCAGCATGGTGACTTCCTCGGCGCCGAGGGCGGCCAGCCAGGTCGCGGCCTCACACGCGACCACACCACCGCCGACGATCACCACCCGCCGGGGAACCTCGTGCAGGTTGGTGGCATCGCGCGAGGTCCACGGCAGTGCGTCGCGCAGACCGGGGACGTCCGGAATATTGGCATGGGTGCCGGTGGCCAGCACCACCGCGTGCCTGGCGCGCAGCATTCGACCGTCGACCTCGACCAGCCGCACGCCGGCCAGGCGGCCCGCACCGCGAATCACGTCGATCCGATTGTCGGTGGCCCACTGCACCTGCGAGCTGTCGTCGTGGTTATCGGTGAAGCTGTCGCGTCTGCGCAGGACCGCCTTGATATCGAGGCCATCGGCGGTGATCCCGGCCATTGCCTTCGCGCCCGAGAGCACATGGCCGGGTCGCAATAGCGCCTTACTCGGCATACACGCCCAGTACGAACATTCGCCGCCGACGAGTTCGCGCTCAACAATCGCGGCGGTGCGCCCGCTATTCGCGATGGCGTATGCGGCGGCGTTTTCCCCGGCTGGCCCGCCACCGATCACGATGACGTCGTACTCGGTGGTGAACGACGGCACTGTCACTGCAGATAGCCCTCGACCTGACGCGGGGAGCTGACCTGTGCGTCGTCCTCCGCAGCGCCGGAATCCTTGCGCGCCCGCCGCTGTCGCAGCAGGTCCCAGCACTGATCGAGCGCCACTTCGAGCTCGGCGAGTTGCTGTCGTTCGGCCACCGGATCGAGCGCTCCGGCCGTCGCCTTCGACCGCAGGTCGTGCTCGCGGTCGACCAAATTCTTGATACGCGTCAGGATGTCCTGTTCGGTCATGCTGACCATGCTACGACCGGCGCAATCACGCACCGGCAATTCTGCGGGTGCCCGACCCTGTCGACCCGGCAAGCCCGGCCGTACGCCCGGTTCCGCCAGCGGCAGGTCGCTCGCAGGTTCCGAATCTCCCCACTCCCGACGACCATTGCCCGTCGGTGGCGGTCCGCCGAGCGCCACGCAATCGCTAGCACTCGGTCAAGCAGTCCCCGGCGACCGTGACGGCGGCGGTCAGGTCGGTCCAGTCGAGTGTGGTGTAGCCGAGGGCGATGCCGAAAGTTGTTGGGGCGCCGAAGTGGTGGCGGGCCAGGCCGTCGAGTGCGACGCCGCGCGCTCGGCCGGTGGCGATGGCGGCTAGTTCGGCTTCGGCCGAGGGGAGTGGGACGACAATGTGCGAACCAGCGTCGTCACCGATAACGTCGAGGCCGCGACGGCGCAACTCGTTGACGACGAGTGCGCGGCGCGGCGGTAGCGCGCGGCGAAGCCGGCGCAGGTGGCGTGCGAGGTCACCGTGCCTGGCGAACTCGACTAATACCTGTTGGCCCGCCGGGCTCGGTCCGGTGCCGGTTCGCTCCCGGTGGGCGAGAACCGCGTCGGCGATTTCAGGGGTCGCGACCAGCCAGCCCGCGCCGAGGGTCGGCGACAGGATCTTGCTTGTGGTTCCGAGGTGGACGACCACGTCCGGTGCCATTGCGGCGAGCAACGGTAAGGGTGCTGTGTCGTAACGCAATTCGCCGTCATAGTCATCTTCGATAACCGGAATGCCCACGCGCCTGGCGAATTCGACGAGCTGGACCCGGCGGTTCGCCGGCATTCGCGCGCCGAGTGGAAACTGATGTGCTGGTGTGCAATACACCGCTTTGATGCCCGATGGCAGCCGATCCACGCACAGCCCTTCGGCGTCGACGGGAACCGGCAGCACCCTGACACCGGCCGCGACGAACGCGCCCGCGGCACGTTGATAGCCGGGATCTTCCATCGCGACAGCGTCACCGGGGCGCAGCAGTGCCGCCGCGAGTTCGCTTACCGCGGAACTGGTTCCGGCGGTGGCGAGGATGGTGGTGTCGCTGGCCGCGCCCAGCCCGCGATGACGCAACAGGTGCTCGGCGATCGCCGAGCGGAACTCCGGCTCGCCACCGCAGTCTTTGCGGGCCATCGGCTGGGTGTCTGAGGCGGCCCGCCAGGCCCGACGCCACGCGGGGCGGTCGATGGCCTCGATGCAGGGCGCACCGGGGCCGAGGTCGAGCAGTTCGGGCGTGTCCGTCGGTCCGGTCAGCGTGCTAGCTCGGGTGGGCGTCGCGGCGGGCGCGGTGGTCAGGTACGTGCCCGACCCACGTTTGCCCGCGATCCAGCCCTCGGCATGCAATTGGTCGTAGGCGGCGGCAACAACCGTGCGGCTGACGCCGAGTCGCTGTGCCAAGGCCCTGGTGGAGGGAAGCCGGTCCGACGCGCGCAGGGCACCCGTGCTCGCCGCGGTGCGCAGGCCCGCCGCGACCTGCGAAGACAGTGGCTGCGCCACATCGCGGTCGAGTACGAGCGGGAGTTCATCGAGCACCGCATCCTCCATAATTGGACTGATGATATTTCAGTGAATTGGCTATTTCATAATGCCACTTTTGAGTTCAGGCTGATGACATGACCAGTTCGATCAATCGGCCACCGCTTTCGCCGACTCCGCGCAGCACCCTGACCCGGATGAAGGAACGGGCCCGGACCGACCGGGCGGACCTGGACGCCGTCCTCGACGCCGGCCTGGTCTGCCATCTCGGTGTCGCGCTCGGCGGCACCCCCGTGGTGATCCCCACCATCTACGGCCGCGACGGCGACACCCTCTACCTGCACGGCTCCACCGGCGCGGGCAGCCTCCGCGCGGCACTGCACGGCGATATCTCCATTGCCGTAACCCTGGTCGACGGCCTCGTCTACGCCCGCTCGGCCATGCACTTCTCCATGAACTACCGCTCGGCGGTGGTACGCGGCCGCGCCGTCGAACTGACCGACCTCGACGACCGGCGGCGCGCGCTGCGCACGATCGTCGAGCACTCCGCGCCGGGCGCATGGGATCGGGTTCGCTCACCGAGCAAAAAGGAATTGGCCGCAACCATAGTGCTTGCCCTCGACCTCACCGAGGCATCGGTGAAGATCAGAGCCGGCGGCCCGAAAGACGACGCGGAAGACATCGAAACCGGCGGCGTATGGGCGGGCGTGCTTCCCATACGTCAGGTGTGGGCCGCGCCCGAGTCCTCGCCGGATCTCGAGCCCGGCATCGAGGTACCCCGAGATGTTCTCGACCGCTCGAACACCGAGCACTGAACAATGCCGTGAATCAGGCCCGGTCCGAAGGGGATTGGGACCGGGCCTGAATCTCCGCTCACGCGGAGACTTGTGGACGGTCGAGTGCCCCGTTCACCGCACCCTACGGCTGCATCCCTGTTGCGCCGCCGTTGGTCTATCGACGATACGGCCGCGCCAGTATCAAGGCAACGAGCCACTCCAGCTCGCTCGGAGCAGGCCGTTCGACTACCACCGGGTGAGCGGGATTTGCCAGCCGGCCATTACCGCGCGGGCGAGAGATTCCAGTGCCGCGGCGGATTCGACGTGGTGGGGGTCCAGGCTGACCAGGGACAGGGTGTAGTCGTCGCCGCTTCGGCACAGGTAGCCCGATAGGCGGGTGCGGGGGAGTCGATCCGAGGTGAGGGCGGGATGGATGGCGCGGGCGGCGACGCCGGTGCAATGGTGCGGGCCGAGCGTTCGCAGGGTGGTGGGTAGGGTTCCGATGTTGGAGCACAGGATGTCTCGTTCGCCCGCGCCTCGGGACAGTTCGTATGCCCAACGGTCCGGTATCAGCTGGAGGATTTCCTCGGGCAGGCCGCCGGGGCTGGACATACGGCGCTCGTAGGCGATTCGGGACTTGTCGCGAATTGTCGCGGCTGTGTCGGTTCGGGTGATGACGATCTCGGTCATCGCGAGGTCATTGTCGACCCTCGGCTCGTCGCGGGTGTCCACCGGGAGGCTGGCCGCGATGGTTTCGTGCGGAAAGCCGCTGTCCCACAATATGGTGGCAATCAGCGAGATGAACAGGCTGTTGGCTGTCGCGCCCTGCGCTTCGGCGGTTCGGTCCCAGTCGGCGACGGAGTATTGCAGGATTGTGCCGTGCATCGGCGAGCGGGGCGCTGTGGGCTCGCCGTCGTATGTCTCATTACTCGACGCGTGTCGGATATGCTGCGAACCCCTGTGTGGCACAACGGAATATTCGTGCGACGCATCGTCGATGCGGTCGTCGCCAGACGGAGTCGAGATGTTTCGTCGGGCTATGCCCTGGCGTATGACGTGCGCGGTACCACGCAACACCGTCGACCACTGGCGGCGGGCATCGGACCAATCCGATATCGGCACTACCGAGTTCGGCCGATCCACAGCCGCGCATCGGCCGCTGAGGGCGTCGTCCACCGCTAGCGCGAGTGCGCGTCCGTCCGCGAGTGCGTGCGAACAGGTAAGGCAGACAACCGATCCGTCGTCGTCCAATGCAGCCGCCGAGAGTCGCCACCCCGGTCCGAACTCCGGATCGAGTTGTCCACCTCGCCCATCGGCCCAGTCGAGCAGGGCGTCGACCGGGATCGGCTCGTCGGTGAAATCGAGCGGCCACGCTCGCGTATTCGGCTGCCAGGCCGGGCGCGCACCGGGAATTCGCGAGCCAACGACCCTGCGCCCCAGCGGGCCCCCGCGTAAAGCGGTGTGTACCTGGTGCAGGAGGTTGGAATCTATGCGATCGGCCGTCCGCCACAATCCCTGTAGTGCGATCGGGGTACCGAGACCGTGGTGAGTGCGCAGGAAGATCTCGTCGACGACGCTGAGGCGCCCGGCGGTGCTGGGCCGTTCGCTGTGTCGTCCCACCGGCTCAGCTACGCGCTCCGTGCCGGCCCGCGCCCGCGGCGAACCGCGCAGCGCCCTCGAGTGCCCCATCGGTAAGGGCGCGCATACCGTGGCGGAACTCGTTGCGAATAGCCGCTGGCTCTTCGAGTCCGTCCTGTTCGAGCATGGACATGCGATCCGAGCGCAAACAGGTCTGTGGCAGCGCGGCAAGTTGCGCGGCGACCTCTTCGGCGACGCGGCGCGAATCACCGGTCGGCACAACGCGATTAACCAATCCCATCTGCAATGCCTCGGGCGCGCTCACGGCGCGGCCGGTGAGCACGAGCTCCATCGCGCGGCCGTGTCCGATAATGCGCGGCAAACGTACGGTGCCGCCATCGATCAGCGGCACCCCCCAGCGGCGACAGAATACGCCGAAGGTGCTGTCCTGCTCGGCAATTCGCAGATCACACCACAGCGCCAGCTCCAGCCCGCCTGCCACCGCGTAACCGGAGACCGCCGCGATCACCGGCTTCGACAACATCATGCGCGTCGGCCCCATTGGGCCATCGCCGTCCTCGGCCGCCCGATTGGAGTTCTCGGTGCCGAGGGATTTGAGGTCCGCCCCCGCGCAGAATGTGCCGCCCGCACCCCACAGCACCGCGACAGACGCGTCGGGATCGGCGTCGAAGGCGCGGAAGGCGTCGGCCAGTGCGGCGGCGGTTGGCCCGTCGACGGCGTTGCGGGCGCCGGGACGGTCCAGGATGACGGTGGTGACTGGTCCGGCGTGTTCGACGCGGATGGCTGGCTCGCTCACGTTCTCGACCATACGACGTAACGGGCCTTGTGGGAAGAAGTGAATATGTGATTCACTTCTTGAGTGGTGTACCGCAAAACCCCCGCCGTGCAGGCCCGTCTCGACGCGCAGTCCGCGCTGATCGTGCAGGCCGCGACGCGGGTCCTGTCCGGGGCGGGCTTTGCCGGGCTGTCCATGGCGGCCGTCGCCGCCGAGGCGGGAGTGGCCACCGGAACGGTGTACCGGCACTTCGATGGCAAATCCGAATTGGTCAGCGCGGTCTTCCGTAAGGTCGTCGCCCATGAGGTAGCGGCGGTCACTGCGGCGGCCGCAGCGCCGGACTCCCGAGGTAGTGCGGTCGAGCGAGTCAGCGCCGCCGTCGAAACCTTCGCTGGACGCGCGCTGAAGAACCCGAAACTCGCCTACGTGCTGCTCGTAGAACCCGTCGACACCGCGGTCGACGCCGAGCGCCTGCATTTCCGGCGCGCCTTCGCCGAAGCCTTCGAATCCGCCATCGCCGACGGGGTCACGCGCGGGGAACTGCCCGGGCAGGACGCGCGGACCAGTGCCGCCGCACTGGTCGGCGCGATCGGCGAGGTCCTGGCCGGGCCGCTGTCCGAGGCGCCGCACGGCGAATCCGTTGTCCCCGAACTCGTTTCCTTCGCGATGCGCGCGCTCGGCGTGCGCGCCGATCAGAGCGCCGCGGGCGCTCGAGAGAATCAGGAGTTGTCCGATGCCGACGCATGAAGTCTTCAACCAGGTCCCGAACATCGTGCCCTTCGACGCGGCACGCAATCCGGCGCTACTGGAGGGCCTGCACCGTGAGGGCGCGGGCTGGGCGGAGCCGGAGGTGCGCGAACTCGGCTTGCTCGCAGGCGGTTTCGCGGCACAGGAGTGGGGCAGGCTGGCCAACGAGTACCCGCCGGTGCTGCGCACCCACGACCGCTACGGCAACCGCGTCGACGAGGTCGAATTCCACCCGCACTGGCACGACCTGATGAATGTCGCTGTCTCCCATGGCCTGCACGGCTCACCCTGGCTCGACGACCGGCCCGGCGCGCACACCGCCCGCGCCGCCAAGTTCTATACCTGGGGCGCCGCAGAGGCCGGGCATATGTGCCCCATCTCGATGACCTATGCGGTGGTGCCCGCGCTGCGGCACAACAAGGACCTCGCCGCGAAGTACGAGCCCCTGCTCGGCTCCCGCAGCTACGATTTCGGCCTGCGCGAACCGTCCACCAAAGCCGGTCTCATCGCGGGCATGTCGATGACCGAAAAGCAGGGCGGATCCGACGTTCGGGCCAACACCACCACCGCGACACCGCAACCCGACGGCTCGTATCGAATCGTCGGGCACAAGTGGTTCACCTCGGCGCCCATGTCGGATATGTTCCTCACCCTGGCGCAAGCGCCCGGCGGACTGTCCTGCTTCCTGCTGCCCCGCGTGCTGCCCGACGACACCCGCAATCCCATCCGAATCCAACGGCTCAAGGACAAGCTGGGCAATAAGTCCAACGCGTCCTCGGAGATCGAATACGAGAACGCCACCGGTTGGCTGGTCGGCGATGAGGGCGCCGGGGTCAAGACCATCATCGAAATGGTCAACATGACCCGCCTGGACTGTGTCATCGGTTCGTCCACCGGTATGCGCGTCGGCGCGGTGAACGCCGTGCATCACGCGCGGCATCGGGAAGTCTTCGGCAAGAAGCTGATCGACCAGCCCGCTATGGCGAATGTGCTGGCGGACTTGGTGATCGAATCCGACGCCGCCACCACGGTGATGATGCGCCTGGCCGGCGCCACCGACCGGGCCGGACAGGATCCGGCCGAGGCGGCGCTGCGCCGAATCGCCTTGGCGGTCACCAAATACTGGGTATGCAAACGCGCCCCCGCCCATGCCGCCGAGGCGCTGGAATGCTTCGGCGGCAACGGATATGCCGAAGAGTCCGGTATGCCGCGGCTCTACCGCGAGGCCCCGCTGATGTCGATCTGGGAAGGCTCCGGCAATGTGGCCGCTCTGGATGCGTTGCGCGCCATGGGACGTCAGCCCGAGACGGTCGAGGCATACCTCAACGAGGTGTCGCTGGCCCGCGGCGAAAACCCGCGCCTCGACGATGCCATCGCCCGCGTCGGCAAGGAACTCTCCGACCTCGGCGATATCGAATATCGTGCCCGCCGCATCGTCGAACTCATGGCGCTGGTCCTCCAGGGTGCGCAGTTGGTCCGCCACGGCCACACCGCGGTCGCCGACGCCTTCTGCGCCACCCGGCTCGGCGACGATTGGGGCATCGCCTTCGGCACCCTGCCTACCGGCGTCGACACCGCGTCGATCATCGAACGCGCCTTCGTCTGACCGCCACTGCGTCAGTTGGCGTGGTCGGGCGGAGACGGCCGCGACGTCACGATGGGTGAGCGCCACGATAGGCGGATGGATCCTGTTGTGCGTTCACGCGTCAACTGGGCGACAGCAGCGATCGCGGAAGCCACCGCTATCGCGCCCGTGACCCACGCATAAGTAGTGAGACCGGCGGTGCTGTATGAAACTTGGTGCACGCCGGGCAGTGGGTAGCTGCCGTTGCCAGAGGCCCAGCGCAGCAGTAGCCCGGCCTGGGTACCCAGATCCCGAGTGGATCCGGCCGAGAGCATGCGTCGCACGTCGGGCGCCTTGCCGTTCATATGGACGATCGCGGCGGCTACAAAAATCGCTAACGCCACCGAAGATCCTGTCGCCAAACGACAAAGCACGTTGTTGCGTGCCCGAAGGTTGACCACCACAGTGCAGACAGTGACGGTGACGGCGATGCTGGCGAGGATGGCCCACATGCCGTTGATCCGTGCCGCGGGCGGCGGCGATCCGGACCAGAGACTAACGAGGGTGGAGGTGACGTGCAGTCTCCCAAAGGGGGTGGCGTCGATCTTGCCGTCCCTCGCGGCAGCATGGATCCACGGCTGGAACAACAGGAAGAATGTGATGATGTTTCCGGCCGCGGCGAACAGGTAGCCCCAACTGCCTCGGAACCTCCCGCCGAACGAGTTCGCCAGCGCGGCCAGGACCTTCGCCATTGCTATCCGACGTTGGAGGGGGCGACCTCCGGTGCGGCTAGGCGCAGCTGCCTCTTCGTTCTGGGGTTTGCCCGCTTGCCAGGGAGTTGGCTGCACCATTTGCCCAGTTTAGGAGGGGAACACGGGCGGGAGTCCTGCTCGGACTCACCTCCAGTGGGAAGCTCGCACATGCCCCGACATTCGCACTGGTGAGATAAGCGTTGCGAAAGCGAAGATGCCGCGTACCGGCGTGGTTAAAGTTCAGCGATGACCGACGCGACCGTTGTTATGCCGATGAGCAGACTCGTCGAGCGGGTGCTGAATGCAGCGGTGTGCGGCAGGCGATATGTGCTCGGCATAGCCGGTCCACCCGCAGCGGGGAAATCCCGGTTGTCGGTCGGGATTCGGGATGCGCTGAATGCGCACGCCGGTTCGGTCATCGCCGAGATCGCGCCCATGGACGGCTTCCACCTGTCGAATGCGGTATTACGGGCCTCGGGAAAGCTTGCGCGCAAAGGCGGACCGGACACCTTCGACGTTTCCGGATATCTCGAGACATTGAGCCGGCTGCGGAGCACTCCGGTCGGCGAGCCGGTCGCCTGGCCGACCTTCGACCGCGCCATCGAGGAGCCGACACCGTCCGGGGTGATCTTCGATCGGCACACCATCGCCATCACCGAGGGCAACTACCTACTGCTCGACGACCTCCGATCCGGCTCGTGGTCCGGGATCCGGAAGTTACTGGACGAGTGCTGGTACCTGGACGCCGACCGGAACGTCATCGAGAAACGATTGGTGCGCAGACACATTCGCGGCGGCATGACGCTCGCCGCCGCCAAGGCCAAAACACGGCAGAGTGACCTGCCCAATGCCGATCTCATCGCCGCGACGAAGAGCCGCGCCGATCTCGTACTCCAGGCATACAACGGGCGGTATCACGCCATCGCGCAATGAACCCACCGGATGCAGATCGGACGTTTCTGCCAATAGCTCGGCGAGTGCTGCCGCCGGGTGCGTTCGGCGGCACGATCATGGACGGATGAAGAGTATTGCGCCAGTCTCCGGCCGCGTCCGCGGCCTGCGCAACTTGGCCACCCTCGTGTGTGCGCTGCTGTTCTACTACGGACTGCCGCTCGGGTTCGAAATGGGGCATAACTGGGCGGGCAAGCTCATCGGCCTGGTCGCCTTCGCGGCAGGTGTGGCCGGATTGAGCTGGCTGACGTGGTGGCGAGTGAGCAGGTATATGGCCGACCCGCAGGCTGCGAGTGGCCGCGTCGAGGGGGTGTTGTTCGCGCTGTGCGTCGCCGTGACGTTCTTCGCGCTGTACTACTACCTACTCGAGCAGCGGAGCCCCGGGCAGTTCGACGGGCTCAGCACGCGAACCGACGCGTTGTATTACACGATCGTCACCCTCGGCACCGTCGGATACGGCGATGTGCACGCGGTCGGGCAGGCGGCGCGGATCGCCACCATGGTGCAGGTTGTTTTCGACCTGGTCGTCATCGGCACCCTGATCGCGGTGGTCAGCACGAGTGTCACCCGGAGAGTGGAATCGGCGGCTGCGAAAAGCGGCGAGCGCGACTGAGGGCCGGTCGTGCCGAAACATCCCGTCAGCGGTTGGCGCGATACCAGTGGATCAGGGCGTCGGTAGAGGAATCCAATTGCGGCCCAGGATCTTGCGCGCCGGTGAGCAGCGACGCCAACTCGAGTGCCTGCTGTTTGCCGAGTTCGACACCCCACTGGTCGAAGCTGTCGATGCCCCAGATGGTGCCCTCGACGAAAACCTGATGCTCATACAGGGCGATCAGCTGACCGACCGTCGATGGCGTGAGCTGTGGGGCGAGGATCGTGGTGCTCGGCCGATTGCCCGGCATCACCTTGTGCGGCACCACCTTCGGATCGGTGCCCTCGGCGGTGATCTCCTCGGCGGTCTTGCCGAACGCCAGCACCTTCGTCTGCGCGAACAGATTGCTCATCAGGATGTCGTGCATGCTGCCGGTGCCGTCGCGGGTCGGCAGATCGTCGGTGGGGCGGGCGAATCCGATGAAGTCCGCGGGAATCAGCCGGGTGCCCTGGTGCAGCAGTTGGTAGAAGGCGTGCTGGCCATTGGTTCCCGGTTCGCCCCAGAAGATTTCGCCCGTCGAGGTGTTCACCGCAGTGCCGTCGGCGCGCACCGATTTGCCGTTCGACTCCATCGTCAACTGCTGCAAGTAGGCGGGAAAACGGGCCAGATCATTCGAATAGGGCAGCACCGCACGCGACTGCGCGCCGAAGAAGTTCGAATACCAGATGCCGAGCAGGCCGAGCAGCACCGGGCCGTTCGACTCCAGTGGCGCGGTCGCGAAATGCCGGTCCACAGCGTGCATTCCGGCCAGGAACTCACCGAACCGCTCCTTGCCGATCGTCGCCATCACCGAAAGGCCGATGGCCGAGCCCACCGAATAGCGGCCACCGACCCAATCCCAGAAGCCGAACATATTCGCGGTGTCGATACCGAATTCGGCGACCCTTTCGGCATTCGTCGACACCGCGACGAAGTGTTTGGCAACCGCGTCGTCACCGAGTGCGGCCACCAGCCAGCGGCGCGCGGCGGTGGCGTTGGTCAGCGTCTCCAGCGTCGAAAACGTCTTGGAGGCAACGATGAACAGCGTCGTCGCGGGGTCGAGCCCGTCGAGTGTCGCGACCAGATCGGCCGGATCGACATTCGAGACGAAGCGCGCGGTGATGCCCGCGTCCACGTAGTGGCGCAACGCGCGATACACCATATCCGGCCCGAGATCGGATCCGCCGATACCGATATTGACCACAGCGGTGATCGGTTCGCCGGTCGCGCCGCGCCAGCGGCCCGAACGCAGCGAATCGGTGAATTCGCCCATCCGTGCCAGCACCTCGTGCACCTCGACAACGACGTCGGCACCGTCGACCAGCAGCGAATCCCCGGCGGGCAGGCGAAGCGCGATGTGTTCGACCGCTCGGTTCTCCGAGGTATTGATGTGCTCGCCGCCCAGCATCGCGTCGCGACGTTCGGCGACACCCGCTTCGCGCGCCAAATCGACGAGCAGACCGATGGTTTCCCGCGTGAGGCGATGCTTGCTGTAGTCGATGTGTAGGTCCGCCACCTGGATGGTCAGCTCACGTCCACGGTCGGGGTCCTCGGCGAAGAGCTCACGCAGCTCTCGCTCGGCGATCGCGCTGTAATGATCGTGCAGTTTCCCCCATGCCGCCGATGCGGTGATGTCGCTGCTCACATCCGCCGAGAGTACAAGCACTTGTTCGCGTGCGCTGGAAAGGACCGGAAACTTCGGCGGGTACCGAGCGGTCCGCTACCGATGCCCATCGGTAGCCGAGTGCAGGCGGTTTTCTCGGCGACCTGGTGTAGGTGCCGTGCGCTCGGCCTAGTCTGGCCACATGATGTCCGAACGCGAACTACTTCAATCCATACCGACGCAGTTGTGGATCGGCGGACCCGTCGATGCCACCGGGGGCGGCACCTTCGAGGTGCACAATCCGGCGACGGGGGAGGTGCTGACGCGAGTCGCCGACGCGATGCCGGAAGACGCGGTGCGCGCGCTCGACGCCGCCGTCGCCGTGCAGGAGCAGTGGGCGGCGACATCATCGCGCGAACGCGGCGAGATACTGCGCGCGGTATTCGAGGCGATAACCGCACGAGCCGAGGAATTCGCCCTGCTGATGACCCTGGAAATGGGAAAGGCACTGCCCGAGAGTCGAAATGAGGTCCGTTACGGCGCGGAGTTCTTCCGCTGGTTCAGCGAGGAGGCCGTGCGAGTGCATGGCCGCTACCTACACGCGCCGTCGGGGACCGGACGGATCATGGTGCACAAGCAGCCGGTCGGGCCGTGTCTGGCGATCACGCCCTGGAATTTCCCACTGGCCATGGGCACTCGCAAGATCGGTCCCGCGCTTGCGGCCGGGTGCACAATGATCGTCAAACCCGCCTCGGCCACCCCGCTGACCATGCTGCTGCTCGCGAAGCTGTGCAGTGCGGCCGGTTTGCCCGACGGTGTGCTGTCGGTGATTACCTCGAGCCATTCGGGCGCGGTAACCCAACCGCTGCTGGACGATCCGCGACTGCGCAAGCTCACCTTCACCGGTTCCACCGAGGTCGGTAAGACACTCGTGCAGAAGGCGGCTGGTGGACTGTTGCGTACCTCCATGGAGCTCGGTGGCAACGCGCCGTTCGTCGTTTTCGACGATGCCGATATCGACGCCGCCGTGCAGGGCGCCATGCTCGCGAAGCTACGTAACGGCGGCGAAGCCTGCACGGCGGCAAACCGTTTCCACGTCCAGAACGGTGTGCTCGAGGAGTTCACCACCAAACTGGTCGAGGCGATGTCGAGCACCGTCGCGCTCGGGCCGGGCACCGACCCCGCCACCACGCTGGGCCCGCTCATCAGCGAGGACCAGCTCGATATCGTGAGCGAGCTGGTCGAGGACGCGGTTTCGGCGGGCGCGCGGCTACGTCTCGGCGGAAAAGCCCCGAGTGGGCCGGGCTGGTTCTACCCCGCGACCATTCTGAGCGACGTGCCGCCGCACGCCAGGATTCTGCGCGAGGAGGTCTTCGGTCCGGTCGCCCCGATCGTCGGCTTCGAGACCGAGGAGCAGGGCCTAGCCGCCGCGAATGACACCGAATTTGGACTGGTCAGCTACGTCTACACCCGCGATCTGGACCGGGCACTGCGCATCGCCGAGGGCCTGGAAACCGGCATGGTCGGCGTCAATCGCGGCGTGATCTCCGATCCGGCGGCACCGTTCGGTGGCGTCAAGGCGTCCGGCTTCGGCCGCGAGGGCGGCACCGAGGGGATCGAGGAGTACTTGTCCACCAAGTACATCGCGCTCAACTGAGAGTCGAAACGACCGCCCCGGGGGTGTGAACACCCGGGGCGGCCTTTGGGAGGTGCGGTGGTCTTACGATCGCCGCACGAAGTTCGTCGGCCGCGATCGGCGGCCTGGGCGAGACGCGTCAGCGACCGAGCCGGCCGCGCCCCAAGCGCAGCAGCAGCATTGCGAGGGTGTGGCCCTCCTGGCCGAGTTCGCTGAAGCGCTCGAGCACCTTCATCTCACGACTGTGTACGAGACGAGTGCCGCCAGAGGCCATACGCGTGCGACCGATAATTCGCGATACCTCGGTGCGGCGCTTGATAGCGGCGAGGATTTCCGCGTCGAGCTGGTCGATCTCCTTGCGGAGCTTCTCGATCTCCGCCTCGGAGTGCGGGAGAGCCGAGTCGGATCCGGTCGTCGTGGAAGGCGTGCTCATCATTCATCTCCTCGTGTCAGAACCTGGATCGGCTCGTGCGTCCTGCTCGTTACCGATCGGTTCTTTCACCGTGCAAAAGACCTGGTCTCTCGCATTATCCCCCGGCAGGTGCGCTCAGTGACAAGGTCTGCGATCCCGATATCCGGCCGGTAGCCGAATCGGGTGCATCTTTGGAGCGCAGATCATGTGGCCAGTCTGCCACGCGTTCGAAACAATGCAAAACACTTCTATTTGTGAATCTGCTGAGAAGGATCACACAGGTTTGCCGTCGCGGCACGCTGTGGCGGTTCACTCGACGTTCGCCCGCCCGACCACGAACCGACACCGAAGCGACATCGAAGCGAGCGCGGACTTCATCTCTGTCGGTGGCCGCCGGTAGCGTTGATGGACGATGGACATCACGGTGGCTCCCCAGATGCAGGCCGGGCAGACTCGGCACCAGGACTCAGCTGAGAAACCGCAGGTCGACGATGGTCGAGCGGCGGATATGGCGCAGTCCGCGCAGCAACGTCGTCTGGAACGCGAGCAGCGCCGTGCCGAGGAGGGCGAGCGGCTGCTCGATGGGCTCAACCCGCAACAGCGTGCCGCGGTCGTGCACACTGGAGCGCCGCTGTTGATCGTGGCGGGCGCGGGCTCGGGAAAGACCGCCGTGCTGACCAAACGCATCGCCTACCTACTCGCCGCGCGCGGGGCGACGCCGGGGCAGATCCTTGCCATCACCTTCACCAATAAGGCTGCTGCGGAGATGCGGGAGCGGGTGATCGGGCTGGTCGGCCCGCGCGCCAACAACATGTGGGTTTCGACCTTCCACTCCAGTTGTGTGCGGATCCTGCGTATGCAGGCAGCGCTGCTGCCCGGCCTGAATTCGAATTTCTCGATCTACGACGCCGACGACTCGCGGCGACTGCTCACCATGATCAGCCGGGACTTCGAAATCGATACGAAGAAATACTCGGCGCGATTGTTGGCGACGGCCATCTCGAATCTCAAGAATGAGCTCATCGAACCGGCCAAAGCCACCGCCGATGCCGAATCCGACGAGACCGAACTGCCGGGTCTCGTCGCCCGCGTCTATACCGAATATCAGCGGCGGTTGCGCGCGGCGAACGCGCTGGACTTCGACGATCTGATCGGTGAGACGGTCGCGCTACTGCAAAATCACCCGCAGGTCGCCGAATATTACCGGCGCCGGTTCCGGCACGTGATGGTCGACGAATATCAGGACACCAACCACGCGCAGTACATCCTGGTCCGCGAACTCGTTGGGCACCATGCCGCTGCGGACGAGGCGGAGCCGGATTCGGACGCGGTGGCCCCGAGCGAGCTGTGTGTGGTCGGCGACGCGGACCAGTCCATCTACGCCTTCCGTGGCGCGACCATCCGCAATATCGAGGAATTCGAACGCGACTTCCCCGATGCCGAAACCATTCTGCTGGAACAGAATTACCGTTCCACCCAGCACATCCTCTCCGCCGCCAACGCGGTGATCTCCCGCAACGAGAACCGTCGGGATAAACGGCTGTGGACCGATTCCGGCGAGGGTGACCTGATCACCGGCTACGTCGCCGACAACGAACACGACGAGGCGTCGTTCGTGGCTCGCGAGATCGACCGGCTGGTCGATGCCAAGGAGGCCACTTACGGCGATGTCGCGGTGTTCTATCGCACCAACAACAACTCGCGGGCGCTGGAGGAAATCTTCATCCGGATGGGGCTGCCGTACAAGGTAGTCGGCGGCGTTCGCTTCTATGAGCGCAAGGAAGTGCGCGACATCGTCGCCTACCTGCGGGTGCTGGCGAATCCCGACGACGCGGTGAGCATGCGCCGGATCCTCAACACCCCGCGCCGCGGTATCGGTGATCGCGCGGAGGCCTGCGTAGCGGTGCATGCCGAGCAGCGCGATATCGGTTTCGCCGCCGCGCTGCGCGATGCCGCCGCGGGCAAGGTCGCGCTGCTGAATACCCGCGCGCACCGGGCGATCGCCGGGTTCCTCGACTTGCTGGAGGAGATCCGGGCGGCGGGCGTGCAGGAGGAACTCGATTTCCCGGATGTCGGCAATGTCGTCGATGCTGTGCTGGAACGCACCGGCTACCGTGCCGAACTGGAGGCATCCGATGACCCACAGGACGGCGCGCGTCTGGACAACCTGAACGAACTGGTCAGCGTCGCACGCGAATTCAGCTCGGAGGCGCACAATAACGCGGCAGCCGCCAGGGAAGAGGGGCTGGTCCCGGAGGCGGCCGACGGCGAACCCGAGCCCGGTTCCCTCGCGGCCTTCCTGGAGCGGGTCTCGCTGGTCGCCGACACCGATCAGATCCCGGACGAGGGCGCCGGGGTGGTCACGATGATGACCTTGCACACCGCCAAGGGGCTCGAGTTCCCGGTCGTGTTCGTGACCGGCTGGGAGGATGGACAGTTCCCGCACATGCGAGCGCTCGGCGATCCCACGGAACTGGCCGAAGAACGCCGCCTCGCCTACGTCGGTATCACCCGTGCGCGTCGTCGGCTGTACCTGACCCGCGCGGTGGTCCGATCCGGCTGGGGCCAGCCCGTCTCGAACCCGGAATCCCGCTTCCTGCAAGAGATTCCGAGCCATCTCATCGACTGGAAGCGACTGGAACCGAGCGGCTCCCCGCTGACACGAAGCATCCGCCGCCGCGGCGATGACGACGGTATGGAACGAGACTGGACCCGCGGCGACGGCTGGAACCAACAGCGCCCCGGCGTCCGTGATCGTGGCCAACGCCGCCCGGCCCCTGGCGGAGCCACCCGCAACAACACCAACCTCGTACTCGCCGTGGGCGATCGGGTCAGCGACGACAAATACGGGCTCGGCCGCGTCGTCGCCGCCGAAGGCTTCGGCCCACTGGCCACGGTCACCATCGATTTCGGTACCGCCGGAAAAATCCGCCTGATCCCGCAATACAGCCGGACCCTGGTGAAACTCTGAACCGAGGCTGGTCCGCCTCACTCCTCCGCCTTTCCGCGTATTCAGGCCGGGCTGAGGTGCGGTGATCGTTACGCCGGCGTCCGGCGGTGGGGCGGTGGGGGAGTTAGCCCGTACCCGGTGAGTTACCCATGTGCTGGCTTGCTGCTTCGGGCCGGGGCCGGGGCCGGGGCCGGGGCCGGGTGTGTTGCCGGCAGGTGGTGTGGGTGAGTTGGGCTGGGGGGTCTTGTTGTGGCAGGAGATCTGTCAGGGCTTCGTCAAGGGTGGGGTAGCGGAAGCGGAATCCGGCCTCGCGCAGCACCGTTGAGGTCGCGTGTCGGCCGCTGAGGCCGAGGGCTGGGTCGGAGCGTAAGAGCACGGCGCCGAGCGCGAGGAGGGGCGCGGGCGTCGGAGGGGACGGTGGGCGGTGCAGGTGTCTGCGCAGGGCGCCCATCAGATCGCGGTTGCGGACCGGGAAATCGGTGGCGGCCACCACGATTCCGGTCGGCAGCGTGACCTGCGGGTCCAGACCGAGTGTGGCGCGAACAACGGCGAGCCAGTCCTCGACGTGGATCCAGCTGAACCACTGTTGGCCACTACCGACGCGGCCGCCGAGACCGGCCTTGGTGAGCTGGCTGAGCCGCTTCAATGCGGGAGCCTGGGGATCGAGGACGATAGAGGTGCGCAGGATCGTCGAATGCGTGGCGTAAGCAGGGTCGAATGCCCGCTCCCACGGTTCGGCGACGCCGGTCATCTGGGGCAACCCAACCGGCAGCGGAGTTGTTTCTGTGCATCGGGTTTCGCCCGCGTCCGACCAGATCGCGGTGGTACTGGCCTGGACCCAGTAGTCGATCGGACCATCAAGGGTCGCGGCGGCGGCGACCAGGGCACGAGTCGAATCCACTCGGCTGCGTCGCAATTCGTCGATATTGCGCTGAGTCGGCCTGCAATCGACCAGTTTGCCCGCCAGGTTGATCAGCGCGATCGGGCCCCGGTCTTCGGGTGACCGATCCTTCAGTGCCCCAACCCAATCGCCCACTGTCCGGCCGTCCCACTCCAACTGGGCGAAGGGAATTTCCTGGCCGCGCCGCCGCGCCAGGATGGTCACCCGGTGGCCACGGCAGGTCAGGTCGGCGGCGACCTGCCTGCCGAGCGCGCCGGTTCCGCCCGCGATCACCGCGTGCAGCGCGGATGTCGCCGGGGTAATCCCGGCGAGCAATGCCAGCCGTGCGAAGCACATTCGCACGTCGGTCTCCAACTGCGCAGCGACCACAGCCCTGGCGATCGGCGCGGACGCGCCCGTGAAGGTGAGTCGTTGCGTCACCTCGGTGCCGCCCTCGCGTGGGGTGAGCGTCCACCGCATTCGCATCAGCCCCGCCGGTTCGGGCTGCTCCAACGTCAGCTCCCGACCGGGTACGAGGACGGTAATCACGAAAGGGGGCGCGGTTCGCCTGTGCATTGCCCCCACAACCCGGCTATGCGGCACATAGTCACCGGTGGTGCCGACGGCGACAGCGTCATGTAGCCGCACCGAGGACACCGCAGGATTCCATTCGGGCCACCGCGAGAGGTCGCCGAGTACCCGCCACACGTCTTCGGTTGGTAGCGCGATGAATTGGGTGTACGTCGTTGTACGAGCCATACCCAGAAGCTATCCGCGCAAGCCCACCCAGGGAAGCGTGCCGTTGATCACCTAGGCGGTTCGTCGGCCGTGGTCGAGGTTTGGCTAATCGCGCTGGGGTCCGAGGCTGATACCGCGGCTGGCCAGCCAAGGCAACGGGTCGACCTTGTCGGAGCCGTTCAACCAGACCTCGAAATGGCAATGCGGGCCGGTGGAGAAACCACGGTTACCGATGGTGGCGATCTGATCACCGGCAATCACCCGCTGGCCCTGTGACACCGTGGCGGTGTCGATGTGCCCGTAGACGGTAACGGTGCCGTCGTCATGCAGCAGGCGCACCCACATGCCGAATCCGGACGCCGGCCCGGCCTCGAGGACGGTACCGTCGGCGACCGCGACGATCGGCGTTCCGATCGGGCCCGCGACATCGATACCGAGGTGCTGCACTCCCCAGCGAGCACCGTATCCGGAGGTGAACGTGCCCGAGGCGAACTTGGTGAACAGCGGGCGCAGCTTCGCGGCTTCCTGCGCGGCAAGCTCGTTGGCGTACTTCTGGCCTTTTTGCAGAATGTCGTTGAACTGACCCAGGTTGTTCGGCACCGAGACATCGAGCACCTGGGGTGAGTCCGGGGTGGTGTTGGTATCGGCAACGCTGACCGACTGCGCCGCGATCTCATGGATCTGGCCCGCGGCCTCGTAATCGACGGCCTGTGAGGGCTGTTCGGGCGCGGCGAAAGCCGCCTGACCGGCCGCTACGACGGCGCCCGCGGCCACAGCGACGACCGCGGCGCGCCCCTTGAGGGCGGTTGGTGGTGCGGGTGTCCGGTGCGCGCCACGTCGGCGCGCCGGAATCACGGTCGGGGTGGCGGGAGTTTCGGGGGCGTCGTCATCGGGGGCGTCGTCATCGGATGCCCAGTCATCGGATGCCCAGGAATTGTCGGCGTCCGGCCCCCAGGAGTCGTTGTCCTCGGGCATCCACGAGTTGTCCGCGTCTGGCGTCCACGGATCGTCGGATGCCCAGGCGCCGCCATCGGCCCAGGAATCCTGCTGCGACCAGGAATTCTGCTGCGAAACGTCCGGCTGCGACCAGGCGCCGTTGGTGGCCGGGGAATCGTCGCGGAGGTTGTATCCGGCGTGCCCGGCGGCGGGTGTCGCGTAGCGGGAGTCGGCCGCTGGCGTGAACGGCTCGGCATCGGAGCGATAACGATGTCCGGAGCGAGCGCGACTATGGGGTGGAAGGGTCGAGCGATGGTTCATCGGCTGTGCCACATCGTAGAGCTGAAGTAGTTGGTGGTGCCGAATTGCCTACCCGGAGGGGGCGTTGACGGATCATCTGTGGAGCGGCTCTCCGTCTGTGGAGTGCTGTGCTGCGTCAAGCTCGCCGTCCTCCTAGTCGTGACCGTGCTGTGACATCGACCGCCATGACGGTAACGAAACGATCGCGAGGTCCGCAAGCGCTGCACGGTGTCATTTCAAACATATGAGATTGATCACTGTAACGGCAGGGAATATCTCATTGCGCCACGGGCATGCGGGTGAGGCTATGCGACGACGGCTCGTAGTAGATCGGCATCCCTCCCGGGTTCGGCGGTCCTACCTGGCAAACCGCAACAAGCTACTTGTCAGTAGTGTTGGCCAGCGGTTTTCTGACCCTGAGTATTGGCCCGTGACCTGCGCCACTTAGGATGAACGTGGCCGTTTGGCCGTCCATCTGACTGGTTAGAGTCCGACCAGACCCGCTTCCGACGTCGGGCCGCCAACAAAGACGTTGTCATAACAACGCAGACGAGATGGTGAGTACATGGATCTCTTCGAATACCAGGCGAAGGAGCTCTTCGTTAAGCACGGAGTGCCCTCGTCCGAGGGCCGCGTGACGGACACGGTCGAGGAAGCCCGCGCCATCGCGGAGGAAATCGGCAAGCCGGTAATGATCAAGGCCCAGGTCAAGGCCGGTGGTCGTGGTAAGGCAGGTGGCGTCAAGTACGCCGCCACCCCGGACGACGCGTCCACGCACGCGCAGAACATCCTCGGCCTGGATATCAAGGGCCATATCACCAAGAAGATCCTTGTCGCCGAAGCCAAGGACATCGCGGAGGAGTACTACATCTCCTTCCTGCTCGATCGTTCCAACCGCACCTACCTGGCCATGTGCTCGGTCGAAGGCGGCATGGAGATCGAAGAGGTCGCCGCGACCAAGCCTGAGCGCCTGGCCAAGGTTCCCGTCGACGCGGTCGAGGGTGTCGACCTCGCGTTCGCCCGCTCGATCGCCGAGCAGGGCCACCTTCCCGCCGATGTGCTGGACGCCGCGGCCGTGACCATCCAGAAGCTGTGGGAGGTGTTCGTCGGCGAAGACGCCACCCTGGTGGAGGTCAACCCGCTCGTCCGCACCCCCGACAACGAGATCCTTGCCCTCGACGGCAAGGTCACCCTCGACGAGAACGCTGCGTTCCGCCACCCGGACCACGAGGCGTTCGCGGACAAGGACGCGACCGACCCGCTCGAGCTCAAGGCCAAGGAAAACGACCTCAACTACGTCAAGCTCGACGGTGAGGTCGGCATCATCGGCAACGGCGCCGGTCTGGTCATGTCCACCCTCGACGTGGTCGCCTACGCCGGTGAGAACCACAACGGCGTCAAGCCCGCGAACTTCCTCGACATCGGTGGCGGCGCCTCGGCCGAGATCATGGCCGCCGGCCTCGATGTCATCCTCGGTGACGCACAGGTCAAGAGCGTGTTCGTGAACGTCTTCGGTGGCATCACCGCGTGTGACGCGGTTGCCAACGGCATTGTCAAGGCGCTGGAAATCCTTGGCGCCGAGGCGAACAAGCCGCTGGTCGTCCGTCTCGACGGCAACAAGGTCGAGGAGGGTCGCAAGATCCTCGTCGGCGCCGCGCATCCGCTGATCACTCTTGCGCAGACAATGGACGAAGGCGCCGACAAGGCCGCCGAACTGGCAGCGGCCAAGTAAAGGAAACCTGAAATGTCTATCTTCCTGAACAAGGACTCGAAAGTCATCGTCCAGGGCATCACCGGCGGCGAGGGCACCAAGCACACCGCCCTGATGCTGAAGGCCGGCACCCAGGTCGTCGGCGGTGTCAACGCGCGCAAGGCGGGGACCACCGTCGCGCATACCGCCAAGGACGGCTCCGCCGTCGAGCTGCCGGTGTTCGGCGGTGTCGCCGAGGCCATCAAGGAAACCGGCGCCGATGTCTCCATCGCGTTCGTCCCGCCGAAGTTCGCCAAGGACGCCATCATCGAGGCCATCGACGCGGAGATCCCGCTGCTGGTGGTCATCACCGAGGGCATCCCGGTGCAGGACACCGCGTATGCGTGGGCCTACAACGTCGAGAAGGGCAACAAGACCCGGATCATCGGCCCGAACTGCCCCGGCATCATCACCCCCGGTGAGTCGCTGGTCGGCATCACCCCGGCCAACATCACCGGCAAGGGCCCGGTCGGTCTGGTGTCGAAGTCCGGCACTCTGACCTACCAGATGATGTTCGAGCTGCGCGACTTCGGTTTCTCCACCGCCATCGGCATCGGCGGCGACCCGGTCATCGGCACCACCCACATCGACGCCATCGAGGCGTTCGAGAAGGACCCGGAGACCAAGCTGATCGTGATGATCGGCGAGATCGGCGGCGACGCCGAGGAGCGGGCCGCGGCTTACATCAAGGCCAACGTCACCAAGCCGGTCGTCGGCTACGTCGCGGGCTTCACCGCACCCGAGGGCAAGACCATGGGCCACGCGGGCGCCATCGTATCCGGTTCGGCCGGTACCGCCCAGGCCAAGAAGGACGCACTGGAAGCCGCAGGCGTCAAGGTCGGCAAGACACCGTCCGAGACTGCCGCGCTGGCGCGCGAAATCTTGGAAACGGCAAGCATCACCGCCTGATTCACCGGCTGACGGCGAAGGCCGCCTCCTCGAGCATTCAGGAGGCGGCCTTCGTCGTATTTCCGTTGTCCTCAGGCGAATCGTTATGGAGTCGGGACTGTCGGCTATACCAGGCGTGTCGGGGCGGGTTCACCCTGTCTGGGGGGTTTGTTAAGGATGACCTGGGACAGTGAGTGCAGTAGCGTCAAGTGGGATTCTGCTGAAACGTACGACTCGACCTAGGAGACGACGACATGTCCTACCCGACCGGGGGCTCCGGGTACAACACACCCGCGACACCTTCCGCACCTTCCAGCCTCGGCCAGTCGGCGGGTAGTACCGGCACCGAGTCGAGTACGTCGGGCGCCGACGCGAAAGGACTGTCGTTCTATCTGGTAGCGGGTGTCGCCGTGCTCGGCGTGCTCAACTTCCTGCTCGGGTTCCTGCCCTACGGTGCGCGGGAGGCGGTCAACCCGCTCACCGGCGCCGAACTCGCGGGCGAGAGCGCGAATTCGTTCGAGGTCCCGCTGACCAGCCTGCTGGCGCTGCTGCTGCTCGGCGGCCTGCTCGCGGGTTTGACGCTGCTGCCCAAGCAGAGCTGGACCGGCGCCGCGGCCGCGGCCTCGGTTGCCGGATTCTTCGGGCTGGTGTTCCAGTCGTTCAACCTGTCCGATGACGTTCAGCTGAAGTGGGGCGCCTACGTGGTGCTCTTCCTCGCGTTCGTGCAGGCCGCCATCGCGATTGCCGCAGTGCTTTTCGAGGCGGGAATCCTGACCATGCCCGCCCCGAAGCCCGCAGCCCCGCAGGCCCCGCCGAGCGGTTTCGGTCAGGGCGGTTACGGACAGTCGCAGCAGCAGCCGTTGTTCGGTGGCCAGCAGGCCGCGTTCGGTCAGGGCCAGCCGGGACAGCCCGGCTACGGTCAGAGTCAGCCGGGTCAGAATTACGGCCAGCAGCCGAGCTACGGCAGTGCGACCGGGCCGCAGTACCAGTCGCAGCAGCCGACCTACGGTCAGGGGCAGCCCTCCTATGGTCAGGTCCAGCCAGGGCTGGGTCAGCCGGGCCAGAGTTACGGCCAGCAGCAGCCCTACGGACAGCAGCCCGGTTACGGTGCGGCACAGCAGGGTTCGCCTTACGGCGCCGCCAGCGGTGCGCAGCCGCGACCGGATGAGAGCGCCACCCAGCACTTCGGTGGTGCGCAGTCCGGCCAGCCCTATGGTGCGCCGGGCTACGGTCAGGGCCAGCCCGCGCAGTCCGGGCAGCCGGGCCAGCCGGGGCAGCCCTTCGGTACCGAACAGGGTTCGGATCCGGCCTCGGATGCCACCCAGGCGTTCCGTCCTTCGGACGACAACAAGTAAGTCTCGCCGCTCTTCCGGCGCGGGCGCGAGGCCCGCGTAGCGCCCGATTCCTTGCGGCGCGCCTGACCCGCTCGTGCCGGGAGAGCTGCCACGCTGAATTTCTATGAGCTCCCCGAGATCCTCCCTTGTTCGCCGGGCCTCCAGGTCCCGCGGCGCCCCGGATGCCTCGGCGCGCAGCCAGTATGGTGTCGATCGGGACCGGTCGCGCAACGCCGGACCGACCCCGACGCAAAAGCCGCGACGCGGGCACCCGGCTCCTGGCGATGGCGACGACGCCGGATTTCTCTCCCTGACCCCGGAGCGGGCCCGGGTGCTGGTACTGGTCGCCGCCCGTCCGACAGCCTTCGCGCTCACCGCCGTGATCGTGATCGTGCTCGCCACTCTGCTTGCGTCCGGCAGTAATCTGGCTGGCGCCTCCGGTGCGATCGCCGCGGGTTGGCTTGCGGTACACCAGGTTCCGCTGGTCATCGGTAAGACTTCACTCGGCCTGCTGCCGCTGCTGCCGACCGGCCTGCTGGTCTGGTTGACCGGCCGCGAATGCGCCCGCGCGGTCGAACCCGATAGCTCCCGCGCCGATCTCGGATGGATCTTCGGCGCCGCACTCGGCGGTCCGCTGCTGATCACCGCGGTGTGCCTGGCGGTCGCCGAGGATGCCTCCGGCGTTATCGCGTTACAGCCGCCGAACACCCTCGTTGCCTTCGGCTGGGTCGGCTGCCTGCATCTGGTCGCTGCGGCCTGCGGGATCGCCAGTCGTAACCGGCGGCGAGTGTTCACCCTGCTCCGGATGCCCAGCTGGGCGATTTCGGGCACCTTCGGCGCGGGCCGGGCGGTGCTTCGTCTGCTGGTCGGCGCGACTGCGGTCACCGTCGTGTCGTTCTTCGCGCATTGGTCGCGTATCGGTGACAGCTATCAGGCCGCGGGCGATGTGGCCGGGGTTCTCGGGCTGACGCTGCTCTCGCTGGCCTATCTACCGAACGTGGCGATCCAGGCGGTCGGGGTGCTTGTCGGCTCCGGCGCGCAGTTCGGCGACGCCTCAGTAGGGGTGTTTTCCGTTGTCGGTGGGCCGATTCCGGCGGTACCGGTGCTGGCGGCATTGCCGACCGGTCCCGCATCGTGGTGGTGGCCGATATTGTTGGTGATTCCGGCGGCGGTCGGGGTGCTCGGTGGTATCGACAGTGCCCGGACCTCGTCGGATCGGATCACCGCGCCGTGGGCAACACTGACCTCGGCCGGTCTGGCCGCCGTGATTCTCACTGTGCTCGGCGCGTTCGCTGGCGGCGCCCTCGGCACGTTCGGGCACGTCGGTCTCGACCTGCCGGTCTTCGCGGTGGTGACTTTCGCGTGGCTGGCGATCACGGGCTATGTGGGGCTGGTGTTCGCGCGTTTGTTCTTGGTTCCGGTAGGCGCGCCCGTCACCGAATACGAAGAGGACGACGACTACGCGGACGACGCCCACGATGACGAATACGTCGACGCCGAATATGCCGATGACGAGTACGAAGAGGACGAATACGCCGACGACGACGGCTATTACGACGACTACGAGGACTACCACGGTCCCGACCTCGAGGTGGAGCTCGACGGTGAACTGGTCGAGGAACAGCCCGCTCTCGCGGTGACCGGTTCTACGTCCAGCGGCGACACCATCCCCGACATCGTCGATGCCGAAGTGGTCGAGGCGGACCTGCCCGAAAGTGACCCGGTGGACGGTCGTTAGGCTCTATAGCGGCGGTGTTGCACCGCCTCGCCTTTTCGACCGAACCGGCTTCGACCGACACGCAGGAGTAGAGCGCTGACGTCCCCGCATGCTCAATGGGTGCCCACCACGGCGCCGGCCACCGTCGTCGTGCTGGCCTCCGGTACCGGGTCGCTATTGCGCGCGCTCATAGACGCCGCCGCCGCGCCCGGCTATCCGGCGACCATTGCCGCCGTCGGCGTCGACCGGGTCTGCGCGGCCACCGAGCATGCCGCCGCCGCCGGTATCCCGGGCTTCCGGGTGGCGTTGAAAGACTTTCCGGACCGCGCCGCCTGGGATGTGGCGCTGACCGACGCCGTCTCCGCCTATCAGCCCGATCTGATTGTCTCGGCCGGCTTCATGAAGATTCTCGGCCCTACCTTCATGGCCCGCTTCGGCGGCCGGATTATCAATACCCATCCGGCGCTACTACCCGCTTTCCCGGGTGCGCACGGGGTGCGGGACGCGCTCGCCTACGGCGTACGGGTGACCGGATCGACGGTGCACCTGGTCGATACCGGCGTCGACACCGGGCCGATCCTCGCGCAGGAGGCGGTTGTTGTGCGCGAGGACGACGACGAGGCCACCCTGCATGAGCGCATCAAGATTGTCGAGCGACGGTTGTTGGCGGAGGTTGTCGCCGCCGTCGCCACCAGAGGCATTGTCTCCGACGGACGAAAGGCAGTTATCCCAGATGAGCGAGTTCTCCGGTGAGTGACCGCAAGACGATTAAACGGGCATTGGTCAGCGTCTACGACAAGACCGGGCTCGTCGAGCTCGCGAGCGGACTGCACGGCGCGGGCATCGAGCTGGTGTCGACCGGGTCGACGGCAGGCAAGATCGCCGACGCGGGTATCCCGGTCACCAAGGTCGAGGACCTGACCGGTTTTCCCGAAACTCTCGATGGCCGAGTGAAGACGCTGCATCCGCGGGTGCACGCGGGCATCCTCGCCGATACCCGCAAGGCCGAGCACGTCGACCAGTTGGTCGAGCTCGGGGTCGAGGCATTCCAGCTGGTCGTGGTGAACCTGTATCCGTTCACCGAGACCGTGGCCTCCGGCGCGAGCCACGACGAGTGTGTCGAGCAGATCGACATCGGCGGGCCGTCCATGGTGCGCGCCGCCGCCAAAAACCATCCGTCGGTCGCCGTCGTCGTCGACAGCGGCGACTACGGTGACGTACTCGCTGCGGTGGGGTCCGGCGGCTTCACCCTCGCCGAGCGGACCGCGTTGGCGGCCAAGGCTTTTCAGCACACCGCAAGCTATGACGTCGCGGTCGCGAGCTGGATGACCAGCGTGCGGGTTCCGGCCACCGCCGCACCCGCGCCCGCCGGCGTCCAGTTCCCCGGCTGGCTCGGTGGCACCTGGGAGCGGGCGGCGGTGTTGCGCTACGGCGAGAACCCGCATCAGGCCGCCGCGCTGTACACCCATGACGGTGGTGTCGGACTCGCGCAGGCACAGCAGTTGCACGGCAAGGAAATGTCGTACAACAACTACACCGACGCGGACGCGGCCTGGCGGGCCGCCCACGACCACACCGCCCCGACGGTCGCAATCATCAAGCACGCCAACCCCTGTGGCATCGCGATAGGCGACGATATCGCCGAGGCTCATCGCAAAGCGCACGCGTGTGATCCGGTCAGCGCGTACGGCGGGGTGATCGCGGCGAACCGTACGGTCACCGTCGAGATGGCCGAACAGGTCGCCGAGATCTTCACCGAGGTGATCGTCGCGCCGTCCTACGCCGATGGCGCGGTAGAGGTGTTGCAGCGCAAGAAGAACGTGCGCATCCTGGTCGCCGCGCCGCCGCAGCGGGCCGGAGCCGAGTTGCGTCCGATCAGCGGCGGCGCCCTGCTACAGCAGCGCGACATTCTGGACGCGGCCGGTGACGATCCGGAGAACTGGACGCTGGTGGCCGGCGAGGCCGCCGATGCCGACACCCTCGCGGATCTCGAATTCGCTTGGCGCGCTTGCCGTGCCGTGAAGTCGAACGCGATCCTGCTGGCACATGACGGCGCTTCGGTCGGTGTCGGAATGGGACAGGTCAATCGGGTCGACGCGGTGGGTCTGGCCGTGCAGCGGGCCGGTGACCGCGCCAAGGGTTCGGTCGCCGCCTCGGACGCTTTCTTCCCGTTCTCCGACGGTCCGCAACAGCTCATCGCGGCGGGCATCCGTGCCATCGTGCAGCCGGGCGGTTCAGTCCGCGACCAGGACACCGTCGACCTGGCTCGGGCCGCGGGAGTGACCCTGTACCTCACCGGATCCCGTCACTTCGCGCACTGAGTCACCGAAGTCACCAACCTCGAACGCCATCTCGGCGGCCACCGGCCGGATCCGAGATGGCGTTTGACGTTGTCGCGGAAGGCCTTTCAGTCGCTATGCGGCACTTAGGACCTGTCGATCGCCCAGCGGTGCCTTCAACGGCACCTCGAGTGTGCCGAATACCGCGATCATCGTGCACATCCGGCCGACCGCGTCGGCGCGCGTGCCGGAACGCAGCTCGATGGTGACGGTCGTATCGGTTTCCGTCGCGGTGGCATCCACGCCGTAGCATTCGGGCGAACCGGTCTGGAAATTCACCGCTATCCGATCGTCGGCGACCCGGGTCCATGAGGTGAACGGAATCGGATGCGCCCCGACAATGGTGGGATCGGCGACGAACAGCTGGCCCGAGTTGCCGCCGGTATCCTCCACCGGCGTCGCCGGTGCCGTCTTCGTCGCCGATGTTGTCGTGTTCTCTTGTGCGGCACCATCTTCGGAGCTGCCGCAGCCCGCGACGGCGAGACCGACCAACATAATGGCCGCGGCAGCGGCAACAGTGCGTGCGCTCGACATCCGGTACATGGGCACCACCCTAGTTGACCCTTCCCCGGCGCGGGCGAACCGCCGCGACGGCGCGCGCAGCTACCCAGGCATATATCCGTACCCATTGTGCGGCAATCCAACACAGCGATGAAGCACACACAGTGAACTTTCGGCGAACCGTGCGCGTAATGCCTATGTGCGAGTTGAGCGGGCAGTAGATTAGGCCCCGATGCCCGTCACGGCGTTATGGCGGGCATCGAGATCGGATGCTTGGCACAGTTACTTTTTGAAAGGAAGAACGTGGGCGACACGCTGCGCGTAGGTGAAGAACTCGGGATCGGCCAGACTCTGGTTGGCGGTGCTTACACCCTCACCCTGCAAGAGGATGGCAACCTGGTGTTGTCGGAGCCGGATGGAAATGTCGTGTGGGCCACCCAGACTCACAATCAGGGAGTTCAGCGGGCGGTCCTGCAGCCGGACGGCAACTTTGTGCTCTACAAGGGCGAAGACGCGGCCTGGGCGTCCGAGACCAATGGCCGGGAAGCCGACCGGCTGACTGTGCAGGCAGACCGCAATGTGGTGCTCTACGGCACCGACGGCAGCGCGCTGTGGGCGTCGGGCACCCATACCGACACCCCGATCATCGTCGAGGAAGTCGTGGCTGCCGAGCCGGTCGCCGAGCCGGTCGCCGAGCCGATCGCCGAAGAGGTGCCGCCCCCGCCGCCCGCCCCGGCGGCGCAGACCTACGTCGTCGAGCCGGGTGACACCCTGTGGGCCGTAGCCGAGCGCTTCTACGGCGACGGCAACCGCTACCACGAGATTGCGAACGCCAGCGGCATCGACAACCCGGACGTGATCGGCGTCGGCCAGGTTCTGACGATTCCGTGATTTTTGGCAGCGCCTGCGGCGCTGCGTGTTCGCGGGCCTGAAGGCTCGCGTCCGAGGGGCAAATACTTGCTTCTGCGTTGCTTCGTATTTGTTCCTCGGACGTGAGCCGGCCGCGAACTTTGGGGCTTGGTCTCGCTGCGCTCGGAAGCTGGTGTTGTGGCGAGTGGGTGCGTATGGGGGTTGGTGCGGCATCGGCTGTTTCTGTGCCCGGTTGGGTGCCTGTGTTTTGGTAGCTGAGGGGGCTGGATCTTGCTGCGAGACTGTGTTGTGGCGGGGCGCGTGGGTGGGGTTGCGGGGGACTCGGGGTTTGGGTAGTCCAGTGAGGTTTGCTGTGTTTATTGGCCGCTGGCGCGGCGTGTTCGCGGCCCCTATGGCTCGCGTCCGAGGGGCAAATACTTGCTCCTTCGTCGCGTCGTATTTGCCCCTCGGACGCGAGCCGGCCGCGAACTCTAGTGCTCGATCTCGCTACGCTCGAAAACTGTTGTCGCGCCCAGTGGGCACGCAAGTAGGCTCGTGCGGCACCTACTGCTTCTGTACACAGATAGGTGCTGTGGTTTGACAGCCGAGGGGCTCGATCTCGCTTCGCTCGAAAACTGTTGTCGTGGCGAGTGGGCGCGTGAGCAGGCTTGTGTGACACTCGTTGTGGCGCATGCAGTTTCGGATTCGCTAGCGGTGTTTATGGTGTCGTGGCGCGTGGGTGGGGGTTTGACTCCCGGCTTGTTGCATTCAGTTCGGTTCGTGGGCGGGGCTTTTCGTTTGGCCGTTGCGCGGCACTGAACGGGCGAGGCCCCCGGAGTGTTGCTTCGGGGGCCTCGCTGGGTGATCTTGGCCGTTCTTAACGGCTGGTGAACGGTAGCAATGCCATTTCGCGGGCGTTCTTGACCGCGATGGCTACTTGGCGTTGCTGTTGGGGGGTGAGCCCGGTGACCCGGCGGCTGCGGATCTTGCCGCGATCGGAAATGAACGTGCGCAGCAGGTTCACGTCTTTGTAGTCGACGATTTCGATGCCCGCCGCGATGAGCGGGTTCTTTTTGGGGCGGCGCGCCTGCTCGGCGCGAACCTTCTTCGACGGTGCTCGCTTGACTGCCATATGAGGGGTTTCCTTCTCACGAGAACAGTGGTTGTCTACCAGCTCGATTTGTGCACACCGGGCAATTCGCCCCGATGAGCCATCTCGCGCACTCGCACACGGGAGAGCCCGAACTTCCGGATATGACCGCGCGGTCGTCCGTCCGCGGCGTCCCGATTGCGCAATCGTACCGGACTGGCATCGCGTGGCAGCCGCTGTAGCGCCGACTGTGCCGCGGCCCGCTCGGCATCCGGCGTCGCCGGATTGCGGATCAACTCCTTGAGTTCGCCGCGTCGGGTGGCGTAGCGCGCGACGATTTCCTGGCGCTGCTCATTGCGTGCGATCTTCGATTTCTTCGCCATCAGCGTTCCTCGCGGAAATCGACGTGCTTGCGAACCACGGGGTCATATTTGCGCAGCACCATCCGATCCGGATCGTTGCGCCGGTTCTTGCGGGTGACGTACGTATATCCGGTTCCCGCAGTGGATTTCAGCTTGATGATCGGTCGGATTTCGGTCGACTTCGATGCCATGGTCGCTCCTGTCAGATCTTGTCGCCGCGGGCCCGGATCCGAGCCACCACGGCTTCGATCCCGTCCCGGTCGATGGTCTTGATGCCCTTGGTGGAGACGGTCAGCGTGATGCGCCGGTCCTCGCTGGGCAGGTAATAGGTCTTGCGCTGGATGTTGGGATTCCAGCGACGGCTCGTCCGCTTGTGTGAGTGCGATACGGACTTGCCGAATCCGGGCTTGCGTCCGGTGACCTGGCAGTGGGCCGACATGCGGACTCCCTCCAGTAGATGACAATCATTTTCGACAACGGTCGCTCGGCAATGTACCGTCGAGCTCCAGCAAATGAAAATCGTTATCGAAAGGGGCTGCCGTGTCTGATCCCGGCCTACTTCCACCCGGGGCCGAGTCCGACCGGAGAACACCCGTCGTGGTGGTCGCCGGATTCGACGGGCACGCGACCGCGGGCGTCGACCGCGCGGCCGAGGTACTGCGCGCGGCGGCGGGCACCGTCACCATTCGGCACGATCTGCGCGGTCTCGGTGAGGGGATCGTGCACCGGACGGTGCGCACTGCCGTGCATGAAACCTCGGAGGTGCTGGAGCTGGCGCACGGTTGTGTCTCGTGCACGTTGCGGATGGACCTGCTGCCCCTGTTGTGCGCACTCGCCGCACGCGATTCGGTGAATCGCATTGTGCTGGCGCTGGATCCGGCGTTCGAGGCCGAAGCGGTCTGTCAGGCGATCGAGAGTGTGGTCGTCAGCGGTGTGGTCGGCCGGGTCGACGGGCCCGCCGGACGCGATGTGCGCATCGAGGCCGTGCTGACCTGTCTGGACGCCACGGTATGGCTCGCCGACGCGACGGGTGACCAGACGCTCGCCGAGCGTGGCCTCGCCACCGCCGAGGATGACCGGACCGTCGCGCAGCTCGCGGTCGGGCAGGTCGATTTCGCCGATGCTCTTGTGGCGCTTGGTGATCCGCTTGATCGGTCGCGGCTCGGCGCGGTGCTGGCCCGGTTGGTGCCCGACGCACCTGTCGCGTGGGTCAACGATCACAACGATCTCGGTGCGGCCGATATCGACTCGCTGCTCGCCCGGATTCCCGCGTCCTCCAGGCGCGGCCGGACCTTCGATGCGCACGCGCCGCTATTGCGCGGGCAACCGCCGTTGGGAACCGACGACGGTGTGACCCTGATCGAATTCGCCGCGAGCCGCCCATTTCATCCCGGACGCCTGCACGACGCGCTCGACGTGCTCTTTGATGGCGTGGTGACCGCGCGCGGCCGGATGTGGCTTGCCACCCAGCCTGACGAGGTGGTGTGGCTGGAGTCGGCCGGCGGCGGGCTGCGCGTCGGCGGTGCCGGGCCGTGGCTGGCGGCGATGGGCAGAGCCGAGACGGACGTCGTCGATCCGGCACGGCGGGCGATGGCGGCGTTGCGCTGGGACGATACGTTCGGCGACCGCGATATCTCGCTGGTCGTCCTGGTACACGACGCCGACCCTACCGAGGTCCGTCAGGCCCTGCACTGGGCGCTGGTCGAGGACGACGAGCTGCGCCTGCTGCAGTACGCGCCGGAATTGGTTGCGCAGTGGGATGACCCGTTCGGCGAATGGCATGCCGACCCCTGCGACACCGGCGATTCAACCGGACTGCCCGTCGATGGCACGGCCGGACAATCGAAAAGCCCGAGAGGAGAAGCGAAATGAAGGCTGGAATACATCCGGACTACCACCCAGTGGTGTTCGAGGATTCGAGCACCGGGAAACAATTCCTGACGAGGTCGACCTCGACGAGTACGCGGACGGTGGAGTGGACCGACGGGAACACCTACCCACTGCTGGTGGTGGACGTGACCTCCGATTCGCATCCGTTCTGGACCGGCGCGCATCGCGTGATGGACACCCAGGGGCGGGTTGAGAAGTTCGAGCGCAAGTACGGCAAGCGGGCCCGCGCGGGTGCGTCCCGGCCCGAACGAGGGGAGGGCTGATATGGCGGTCCCGAAGCGGAGGATGTCGCGGTCGAATACGCGCAGCCGTCGCGCGCAGTGGAAGGCGACGCCGCCCGATCTGGTGCCGGTCAGCGTCGGCGGCGTCGTGCGCAAGGTGCCACGGCGACTACTGGGGGCGGTGCGGCGTGGGCTGATCGACCTCGATCGGATCTGACCCGCTGCCGGACGGACGTGCTCGAACGACGATGGCCCGGCAGATAATTCTGCCGGGCCATCGTGTTATCGAGGTCTCGATCAGCCTTCCTTGGCGGCCAGATCGGCTAAGGTCGCGGCGAGCCGGAAGAACTTGTTGTTACCCAGGTCTGCGATCGTCTTGATCTTCAGGGCGTCGAGCAGCTGCTTGTCGTGCGCTGCGGTGAGTCCCGCGAGCGCCGAGGGCGGTGCGGCGAGGATCTCCGTGAGCGATTTGATCTCGTACTCTTTGTCCAGCGCTTTGTCGAGCACCACGTTGACGGCCATGCGAACTCCTTCGGATGAGCCTGATGAGCGGTGGTCGGACTCGTCTCGCCGACCGCTGTTATGGGTGGCGAATGCACAGCATATTCGGGCACGTTGGTCGAAGCATCGCAATTATGTAGCAAACGCAGTGCCCTGCATCACATGCTACTATTTCAAAGTCTCAGTTGCGAAGAAATAGCCATCCGGCGAATTTCATACTGAGAGTTGGTTTTTGGCGTCCGTAAAAGTCTTGGCGAACTGATGATTTCGCCTCTGCGCGCCGGTACCCTCATTCGGGAGGGCGGGTTCTCTCGGACCCCCGAGGGAACCCGCTCATCGCCAATCTTCCGGCCCATCGGCCGACCATCCCGTCATAGATCCTTGTCTACCTGCGGGATTCGCGTGCGCTTGGACCAGCGCGTGTTATCGATCGTGCGATGTCGGTACGCCGGATCCGGGCTCGGTAGTCCGCTCGTTCGCCATGAGCGCACAGCCGGAGTCGCGGTGACCAGGCAAACCGGGCAACTCCGGCAACAGCGATTCCAACCGCGCCAATTGCTCGCCAACCAGCGTGGCCGGACCTTCGATCAACGACAGCGGCCACGGCCAATGCGGCCCGTCCAGCCGCTGCGTCCGTTCGGAAAGCTCGGCCGTTGTCGCCTCCAGTTCGCTTATCTCGGTGCGTAATTCGTCGATCTGCGAACGCAACGCACTCGACTCGTGCTCTAGTGCATCGATCCGATCCAGCGCCGCCGCCAACCCGTCAACCAGCGACCGGGCATGTCCCTGCGTGTCGGTGCCGAGCTGCGGCCAACCGACCAGCCCTGGCCCGCGCAACTGGACTTGGATATCGCGCAGCACGGCGTCCTGTTCCGGCGTCACGTCCGGTTCCTCCTGATCGAATCCCACTGGCCGAACCCCTCCGCTGCGGTGCTCGGTCAAGCCGCCGCGGACTCCCGTCGGCGGTGTCGAGATCCGAAACCCACGTTCTACTGTAGGGCGGGCGGGCCGGGAAACAAATGGCATTGCCGAACCGGGCGAAACTCCTAGTCGCGAGTGGTCGACAGTGGTTGACTAGGGATGGTTCGCGTGGTCGCCGAGTGCTGAGAGGCAAGGTTCGAATACCGCGGACACCGCGGGTTGTGGGTGGCGATTGCTCGACCATCGAGACGACACCGAAACTCACGCGAAACGGAGGCTTCCGATGCCCATACGCAACGAGGTTTGGCAACCGGGCACACCGGCCTGGATCGACTGTCAGGTCGACGATCCGGTCAAGGCCGGCGAGTTCTACGCACAACTGTTCGGCTGGGAGATTCAGGGCAGTGATCCGGGGGGCGGCGGCTACCTGATGGCCGCGAAATCCGGTGCCGCCGCAGCCGGAATCGGCCCGAAACCGGATTCGATGCCCGGGATGCCGGCGGTCTGGACCACCTACTTCGCGGTCGAAGACGCCGAAGCCGCCGCGGCGAAGGTGACCGCGGCGGGTGGCAGGCTGTTGATGCCGACCTTCGACGTAATGGAGTTCGGCCGGATGTTCGTCGCAGCGGACCCGGGCGATGCCGTATTCGCCGTATGGGAGGCGAAGGCGCACAACGGCGCGGCGGTGTACAACGAACACGGCGCCTACTGCTGGAACGAACTGCGCACCCGCGACCTGGCGGCGGCGAAATCGTTCTACGCCGACGTATTCGGTTTCGGCTACACCGATTTCAAGTTCGGTCCGGCGGAATACTCGATCTTCACCCCACCGGCCCGCACCGAGGGTGTCGGTGGACTGAGCGACGATTCGGCCACGGCAGCCGCCACCATGCCGGACTACTGGCTGGTGTGGTTCCAATACGACGATGTCGACGCAGGCATCGACACGGCGCGCGAGCTCGGCGGCACGGTGCTGCAACCCGCGGTGGACTCGCCGGTTGGACGGTCCGCGCTGATAGCAGGCCCGCAGGGTGAGCCGTTCGGCATCATCGATCCGAATAAGCGGGTCGGCGAAATGCCGGCGCCGATCTCGTAAACCCAACGGGCCCAGCAAGATCAGGTGGCTCGAGCCGGTGGTGTGTTCAGCGCGCCGGCTCGAGCCCCGCCCGGCGGGCAGTCTCGGCGATCGCCGCGGTGTCGCGTCGATCCGGTGCGATGAGCACCGCGCTGATCGGCACGGTCAACGCGAGCGAACCGACGACGAACATCGGAAAGACGAAGTCGAACAACGGCAATCCGGTCGGCACCTTCGCAGCCGGGTCAACCGTCAGATCTAGCGCGGCGATACCGGCGTAGTACATGCCCGCGACACCGATCCCGAACAACACTGTGGTCGCGGCCCTGGCCATCAGGAAGTGGAAAGCCTGCACCGACCACAGGGTGGACGTCGCGGTAATGATCGCGATCACCAGCGACAACGTGGCGAGCAACGGCGCGATTTCGACCGAGCCCTGGATACGGATCGAACCGATGTCCAGGTAGAGCGCCAGGCCGATACCGACGCCCATGACGAGGCCGCCGCCGATCAGTCGCGGCAGGTGCAGGGTGCGGCCGATGATCAGTAGTGCGATGAATACCGCGGCGAACGCCGCGACCAGCGACGAGATCAGCCCGCCCACTTCGAACCGCACGTCGCTACCGGTTACACGAACGCCGAGCAGCACCACCGAGGTGGCCAGCCAAATCCCTACGCCGCCGATCGACACCGCCGCCGAGGTCACCCACACCAGCCGGAACCGGACCGAGCGCGATCCGTGCAGGATGCAGGCCACCCCGACCACCGCGCCGACAACCGATATCCCCAGGGAGAGTGCGGCGATCCAGTAGCCGAGGGCGAACTGATCCACCGCTGCACCGCCGTTCCCGAGTGAGAACAACCGGACCTCATGCATGCTGGGCGGATCCTTCCAGTTCGAGCGCCTTCAGCTGAGCGATCGCGTATTCGGTGACCGCGGCGAGTGCCTGACGCACCTCCATGGCGTTGCGCGCGTCGATATCGACGATCGGCACCCCCTCACGCACCGAAAGCGCCTCGCGCAGTTCGGCGATCGGAAATCGGGGCGCGTCGGGGAAACGATTGACCGCGATCAGGAACGGCAGCTTGCGTGCTTCGAAGAAGTCGACCGCGGCGAAACTGTCCTCGAGTCGCCGGGTGTCGATGAGCACCACCGCGCCGATGGCGCCGCGAATCAGGTCGTCCCACATGAACCAGAAGCGGCGCTGGCCAGGTGTGCCGAACAGGTACAGCACCAGATTGCCTGGCAGCACGATCCGGCCGAAATCCATGGCGACCGTGGTGGTTTCCTTCTCCGGTGTGTCGGCGAGGTCGTCGATGCCGTCGGAGAACCGCGTCACCATCGCCTCGGTGCGCAGCGGGACGATCTCCGACACCGCACCGACGAAGGTCGTCTTGCCTGCTCCAAAGCCGCCTGCCACGACGATCTTGGTCGAGGCGACGCGGGTGTCGGCGTCGCTGGGCGCCGAGTTGTTATAACGCGCGGAGTCCACGCAAAGTCCTCTCCATAAGTGAACGGCGCTCTTCGAAGCTCGCCTCTTCGGTCAGGGTCGAATGCACCCGCAGTATTCCGTCGACGACCAGATCACCGATCACGACCCGGACCATGCCCAGTGGCCGATCCAGGTGCGCGGCAATCTCGGCAACCGAGAGGCGGTGGGTGCCCAGCCGTAAAATCTCCGTGCGAATATCGCCGGTCGGCCAGTCGAGATGTGCAGTATAGGAGAGGGTTTCGATGACAGCCTCGAGCGGCAGGTCGACCGCGGGCTCGGTGCGCCCGGAGGTCAGTGCATACGGTCTTACCCGAGTTGTCGGTCGATTATGTGGTCCGGGGCCGTTGGGGCTGGACATCTCACCCTCAGACGGCGGTACGGGCGGTCGCGGTGACAACTGTGCCCACTCGATCGACCAGCAGCGCCATTTCGTAGCCGATGCGGCCGATGTCGTGCGACTTGTTGGCGAGCACAGCCAGGTGCGAGCCATTGCCGACGCTCATCACGAGCAGGTAGCCGCGCTGCATCTCCACGATCGACTGCATCACCTTGCCGCCGTCGAACAACTGCGCGGCGCCGGCGGACAGGCTGGCCAGTCCGGCGGTGACGGCGGCGAGTTGTTCGGCACGATCGCTCGGTAGGTGTGGGCTGGTGGCCTGCAACAGGCCGTCCGCCGACACCAGAACCGCGTGTGACACCCCGGGGACGTCCCGGGTGAAGCGGGTGACCAGCCAGTTCAGGTTCTCATCGGTGGTGCTGTTCGCGTTGGTCATCCAAGCCCTCCGTCGTTGTACTGGGCATCGGCCCGCCCACTGCGGACCCCACTGAGATGCCTGGTGAGGTTGCTCCGGATTTCATCCGGATCACGAGCCCCCGCGTCTTCGGCCGGCGTCAGACCACCAGGTACCAACTGTGCGCCGGGGCGCCGGATCGGCAGCCCGCCCACCGTGCGGGAGGTACTGGTCGGCCGGGCGGCGTCCGCGGCCGCCATCCAGCCCGCGTCCGCGGCGGGGGAGGACCAGGTGGTTTCGGATGATTGTGAGGTCGCGGGCTCGACCAGCCATTCCGAGACCATCCGTTGATAGATCGGAGTCGGAGTTTCGCCCTGTACCGGTTGCAGCCGGGACGAGGTGACCGTTGCGGATTCCGGTGCGGCAGCGGGCTTTCTGGCTGGCAGTGGCGGGCGCATCGATACCGTCGCGGGCTCGCGGGTGATGACCGGGTTGGGGCCGGTGTTCACGAATGGGTCGGTCTCGGCCCGCGGATCGGCGGGAGCCTCGGGTGGGACCTGCGGCTCCACCTCGCCGCTGGGTGTGGGCTCGACGGGCTCGTCGTCGCCGCTGACAACCGGATGTGACCCGGTGTCGATCACCGGATGGGAACCCATGTCGAGCAGGCTCCATGGTTCGGTGTCGGGCGAATCCGCTTCCTCCGCTGTGGCATTGAGCGGTGCCACCCGCGGCATATTGATGCCGGAGTCCTCGGTGATCGGGTGTTCGGCGAACATATCGGGCAGGGCACTGGTTGGATCGCCGTTCGCGGTGGGCACCGAAACCGTTGGCTGTGGATCGGCGTCGGCGGCGCGAACGGCGGGACGGCGTTGCGGCAGACCGGAACTGGTCACCCCGAAGCGTTGCGTGTCACGCTGCGGCAGGCTCGGCACCGGAACCAGCGTGCGCGGCGGCTGCGCGGGCAGGACCGGCGCCTCCAGAGTCCGCTGCGTCGGCTCCGGGTCCATCGGCGGTGCCACGAGGGCACCGGGCAGATGCACGCTGGCGGTGATGCCCGGCTGCTGTGCCATGGTCGAGGTCCGGCGCAGGCTGACCGTGATGGTGTGCCGCTTCGCTAGTCGGCCGACGACGAAGAGGCCCATACGGCGGGCGGTTTCGACGGTGACCTCACCACCGGAAGCCAGTCGCTCGTTAGTGGTCTGTAGGTCGTCCAGCGCCATACCGAGACCGCGGTCGGTGATTTCGATCAGGTAGCCGCCATCGACAGCTCGCGCGATCATCACCGCGACCGGGGTGGTCGGTGGTGAGTAGCGCAACGCGTTGTCGATCAGTTCGGCGAGCAGGTGCTCGATATCGACGGCGGGTTCACCCGCGACGATGCCGTCGGGCATCGCGCCGATCTCGACGCGCTGGTAGTCCTCGACCTGAGAAACCGCGCTCCACAGCATGTCCGACAGCGGCACCGGGTTCAGCTGGCCGCGGCGCAGCGCCGTGCCCGCGAGCACGAGCAGGTTGTCGCCGTTGCGGCGCATGCGGGTGGCGAGGTGATCGAGGCGGAACAGGCTCTGTAGCCGTTCGCCGTCGTCCTCGTCGTGCTCGAGATCTTCGATCAGTGTCAGCTGCTGTTCGACCAGCGACTGGCTGCGGCGGGAAAGGGTTTCGAACATGTTCCCGATCTGCAGTCGCATGCGGGCCTGTTCGGCCGCCAGATTCAGGGCCTGTTCGTGGATTTCGTCGACCGCGCGGGCCAGCTGGCCGACCTCGTCGGTGGTGTGCACGGCGACCGGGCTGATGGTCGGCGTCGCGCCGCCACTGCGCACCACCTCGAGTTCCTCGGGCAGTTTGATGTGCGCGACCTCGAGTGCGTCGCGGCGCAGCCTGCGGACCGGGACGACCAGGGTCCGCGCCACCGCGAGGGCCAGGGCCAGGCCCGCGAGCAGCATGCCGATCACGATCGTGGTCTCGCGAAGCGCGCTGGTCTGTGCCTCGGTGGTCCGATCGGCCAGGGCCTCGTCGATGGTGTCGGTGAGGTGGTTGGTCGTCTTCTCGTAGGTGTCGGCGCTGACCTGCAGGGAGCCGAGCACCGCCGGGTCCGACGTCGGATCGCCCGAGTTCTGGCTGAATGCGGCGAGCCGGACTCCCACCGCGTCCAGCAGCGGGCGCATGTTGGTCGCGTTGTCCGGCAGGATGACCGCGTAGGTATTGACCATGGTCATCTCGGCGCCCGCCGAGGTGAGCACGCGCGGTTGGACGCTCGGATTGCGGTCCGCGTCGGGGGATCCGATAAACATGCGCTGCTGGGTGAGCACGCGCCGGGCTGTCTGGATCGCGCCGATCTGCAGGAAGTAGCGCTGAATGACGAGGTCTTCCACCGACGGTGACATCGCGAGCGCGTTGCCGATGCGTGTCGCGATCTCGTCGGACTGCTCACCGACCATGGCAGGCGAACCGTTGCGCAGGCTGTTGCGCATGGTGGTACCGGTGGCGACGGCCGAGGCGAGTTCGGAGGAGACCCGGCTGCTTATCTTGGCGTTGCTCATCGAGGTCTCGAGATCGGCCAGCGCCTGATCGAATTTCGTCAGCGCCGCGTCGGTGGCCGGGTCGGCGGTGTTGCCCCAGGAGGCGGTCACGGCGACCGCGAGTTGTTCAGTGGCGGTGCCGAACTTGTTGATCGGGCGGATGACGATGGCTTGTTCGGTTGCTGCGTCCAACTGCGACATGGTGCGCAGTTCGTTGTTGATGCGGAGGACCGCGAACACGGTGGCCAGCAACACCGGGAGCACGAGCACGATGCCGACCTTGCGAGTGACGGACCAGTTGGACAGTCTGAATTGCCAGGACCGCGGTGCAGCTTCCATCCGCTTCCGTTGCCTCCGCTTCACGAGTGGCCCTCGGATTGGCGCGTGGCTGTTCGGTTTTGAATCAACCCGCTGAGAACCAACTAGAGGTCTTCTTTTACCGCAGGGAACTTACCGTGCAGAGTGGGCAACGGCAATCTGGAGCGCCCAGTCTAATATTCGGCGGAATATGGCTACACAGAACATCTTTCAAGCCTCAAATTGGTTCTGCGGTGAGACGTGTTCTATGTATGACAGCTAACGTCCCTGGTCACCCGACTGAGTCGCCGGGATAGCTGGTTTCAGCAGGATACGGTAGAGGCGCGGCGTGTCGGAAGCGGACCTCTCAGTCGGCTCTCAGTCGATGCGGTCAAACTGTTGGTATGCGCATTTTGGTAGTCGACGACGATCGCGCCGTCCGTGAATCACTGCGCCGGTCGCTGACCTTCAACGGCTACTCCGTGGATCTGGCGGTAGATGGCCTCGACGCGTTGGAGAAAGCAACCGCGCAGCGACCGGATGCGCTTGTTCTCGATGTGATGATGCCGCGGATGGACGGGCTCGAAGTTTGCCGACGCCTGCGTAGTACCGGTGACGATCTGCCGATTCTGGTTTTGACAGCGCGGGATTCGGTATCCGAGCGGGTAGCCGGACTAGATGCTGGTGCCGATGACTATTTGCCGAAGCCGTTCGCGCTGGAGGAATTGCTGGCTCGACTGCGGGCCCTGCTACGCAGGCGGGTGCCCGATCTGGGCGAGACCTCGGAGGCCATGACGTTCGCTGATCTGTCGCTGGACCCGGTGACACGGGAGGTTTCTCGCGGCGAGCGTTCCATCAGCCTGACCCGCACCGAATTCTCACTGCTGGAAATGTTGATGGCCAATCCGCGCCGGGTGCTGACACGCAGCCGCATTCTCGAGGAGGTGTGGGGGTACGACTTCCCGACGTCGGGAAATGCGCTCGAGGTCTACATCGGATACCTGCGCCGCAAGACCGAGGCCGATGGTGAGCCCCGCCTGATCCACACCGTGCGCGGCGTCGGCTACGTACTTCGCGAAACACCACCGTAGGCCGGCACGACCATGGCACGAACTGCTCCGAAACGACTTGCGGTCGCCGAGTTGGGCCAGCAGCGTTCAGCGGATTCGCAGGAGATGCGCCCGCCGATGCCGTTGACCAGATCGGTCTCACTGCGCTGGCGGGTGACCCTGCTCGCGGCGTCGGTTGTCGCGATCGCGGTCGCGATGACCTCGATCGCGGCCTACGCCATGGTCGCGCGCTCGTTATACGCCGATGTCGACTCGCAACTCGAGGCGCGCGCCGCAACGATGATCAACAACAACTTCGAGAGCCTCGGCTTTCAGTCGATCGTGCTCGCCGGGCTTTTCTCCAATGATGTCGGTGTGGCGCTGATCTTCACCGACCATAAGTCGTATATACCGCCGCAGCAGACGATTCCGCCGGTGGGCTCGGAGGAAATCGCGGTCGCCGACGGTGAGCTGTCCTCATCGTTGCGCACTGTGAGCAACCAACGCGTGCTCGCCGTGCCGACGCATTCCGGTTCGACGCTGATCATCTCACAGCGCCTGGAGCCGACGAGGGCGGTGCTCGATCGGCTGGCGTGGTTGCTGTTCGTAGTCGGCGGCTGCGGGGTGGTGATCGCGGCGGCGGCGGGTACTGCGGTGGGCCGCACCGGGTTGCGGCCGATCGCACGACTGACCGCCGCCACCGAACGCATCGCACGCACCGATGACCTGACACCGATCCCGGTGACCGGCGACGATGAATTGGCCAGGCTCACCGAGAGTTTCAACACGATGCTGCGCGCCCTGGCCGAATCACGCGACCGGCAGCGCAGATTGGTCGCCGACGCGGGCCACGAATTGCGTACGCCGCTCACCTCGTTGCGCACCAATATGGAATTGCTGATCGCCTCCAGCCGTCCCGGTGCGCCCGCGATTCCGGAACAGGACATGGCCGAACTGCGCTCGGATGTGATCGCGCAGATCGAGGAGCTGTCCACGTTGGTCGGGGATCTGGTCGATCTGGCGCGCGAGGACGCACCCGAAACCGTCTACGACCGTATCGATCTCGGCGAGGTGGCCGAACGCGCGCTGGAGCGGGCGCGACGGCGCCGCGGTTCGATCGAGTTCGACGCTGAGCTACGGCCGTGGTTCGTCTATGGCCACGAGGCGGGGCTGGAGCGGGCGATTCTCAATGTGCTCGACAATGCCGCCAAATGGAGTCCGGCCGCGGCGCGGGTGTATGTCACGATGCGCGAGACCGGACGCGGGCTGCTCGAGTTGGCCGTCGACGATGCGGGTCCCGGAATTCCGGCCGCGGAGCGCGAGCTGGTCTTCGAGCGGTTCTACCGGACCACGGCCTCCCGGTCTATGCCGGGTTCGGGGCTCGGGCTGGCTATCGTGAAGCAGGTGGTCACCAAGCACGGCGGCACTATCAGCATCGATACATCGGCCCGTGGCGGCGCCCTGATCCGTATCGTGTTACCAGGTGAGGGTGGTACGTCCACAACGGGCTCCGCCGCCGACGGACGCGATCAGTAACCGAAAATACTCGGAGAACTGATAGCACGGTCTCAGTTCGCTCTAAGCCGTCGCCGCCAAGCTTGTCGGTAGACGTGAGGAGGAACGAAAACCATGACCGAGGATTTCACGGACCGGCAGGGGGAATCGGCGGCTGCGGGCGCCGCCCCCGGTCCTCATTCGACGGAGCAGATCCCGGCCGCGCAGGCGGGTCCCGAGGGTTCGCCCTACGCGGGATACGGAGCGCAGGCTGGCGGGCCGGCACCGAATTACCCGCAGTATCAGAACACGCCCTGGCAGACCTCACCTCAGCAGATCGGCGTCGGGCAGACGCAGGCGTTCCCTGGAGCGGAGTTCGGTCGCGAATACAACTCCTCGTCGTTCGATCCGCCGCTTCAGTCCGGCGCCTACGGCGCGCAACCACCGACCGGTCCCGCGCGGCGGCCGATCCGCACCGGCCTGGTTTTTGGCGCGGTCGCTCTCGCGCTGGTCAGCGGTGGTGTCGGCGGTGCGGTCGGTGCCATCGCGACCAGGTCGGACACCGGGCATTCGGCGGTGACCAACGCGCTGGACGCACCGAAGCCGAACGTCAACAACGTGGCCAGCGCGCCCGCGGGTTCCACTCAGGCGGTAGCGCAGAAGGTGCTGCCGAGCGTGGTGATGATCAAGGTGGCGAGCAATCGGGCCGAAGGTGAGGGCTCCGGCGTCGTGTTGTCCTCGGACGGTCTGATCCTGACCAACAATCACGTGGCCGCGGGCGGCGGCGCGAACGCCAAGATGGAGGTCGTCTTCGCCGACGGCAGCACCGCGCCCGCGTCCTTGGTCGGCGCGGACCCGGTGTCGGACCTGGCGGTCGTGAAGGTCAACGGCAAGTCCGGGCTGACCCCGATAGAGCTGGGCGGATCCTCGAACCTGCAGGTCGGTCAGCCGGTCATCGCGGTCGGTTCGCCGCTTGGGCTGGCAGGCACAGTCACCACCGGCATCGTCTCCGCGCTGAATCGGCCGGTTTCCACGCAGGGGGAGGGCACCCCGGATACCTCGGTGAACCCGGTGATCGACGCGATCCAGACCGACGCGGCGATCAATCCAGGCAATTCCGGCGGCGCGCTCGTGGACGGCAACGGCAGCCTGATCGGCATCAACACCGCGATTGCCAGCCTCGGCGGCAGCGAGGTCAGCGGTCAGCAGAGCGGTTCGATCGGCCTCGGTTTCGCTATTCCGGTCGATCAGGCCCGCCGAGTCGCCGACGAGCTGATCAAGACTGGTCACGCGACCTACGCACAGCTGGGTATCAAGCTGAAGGCACAGGACAGAGTCGCACGGGTGTTGGAGGCCACCCCGGATGGCCCGGCCGCCAGGGCCGGCATTCCGGCGGGCACCATCGTGACCAAATTGGACGATAGGACCATCGACTCGGGTGACTCGCTGATCGCTGCGGTTCGCTCGCATCAACCAGGAGACAAAGTGAAGTTGACCTACACCGATGACCAGGGCAACAACGCGAAAACCGTCGAGGTTACCCTCACCGGCGCAGCCGCGGACGGCGGCCGATGATGCGCGTGCTGCCCGGAGGCTGGACACCTCGGCTGGTCGTGGACGCGGACGCGCCGGGCCACTTCGGCGAGCTGCTCGGTATGGACGCGGAGCTTCTGGGCTCCGACGCCCGGCTCTTCGACGCGGACGCTACGGTGAGCACCATGGAAATCGATGCTCCTGTGGCTGGGCGCGCACTTGTGGTTGTCGTCGACGATCGAACGGCGCATGGAGGTGTGGATTCGTTGGGCCCGCTGGTCACCGAACTGCTGACCGAGGCGGGTTTCCTCGTGGACGCTTCGGTGACCGTGCAGGCCGATGAGGTGGAGATCCGTAATGCGCTGAACACCGCCGTGATCGGCGGCGTCGATCTGGTGATCTCGGTCGGTGGCACCGGTATGTCCCCGCGCGATGTGACTCCGGAGGCGACCTCGCAGGTGCTGGACCGGGAACTCACCGGTATCAGCGAGGCGCTGCGTTCCTCCGGACGCGTCGCGGGCTCGCTGGACGCGGGTCTGTCACGCGGACTCGCGGGCATCTCGGGCAGCACGCTGGTGGTGAACCTGCCCGGTACCCGATCGGCGATTCGCGACGGCATGGCCACGCTGGGCCCGCTCGCCAGCCGAGTAATCGGCGAACTGTCCGGATTGGACGAATAATCACGACCACCGGCTCCTCTGAAGACCCTCGCCCGGCCACGCGCCGGGCGAGGGATTCCGCGCGTCTGGCCGAGATCTTCGGCGATACCCTGCCGGACACCACGCGCGACGAACGCGACCACGATTCCGAGGTGGGTTCGCCCTCCGATGACTGGCTACGCGCCCAGGTGCCGCCGCACCACGGCTGAGGCCCTTCTACTGCCCAGCTACGTATGGTTAATATCTGATGCCGTTATATCTCGGCAATCTGAATCGGCCGAGAATATTTCGTTAATTTCTTACGGTCCGGATCCGTAGTCATTCGACGTCTTCGTCGTGCTCCCTGTGGTCACTCCGCGCGCATTCATGCACGTCAAGCGATGTTTGCATACAGGGGTGTGTGTGATACATCACATAGAACATAACGAAAAGTTACGTTGCTTCACAGTTGCCAACCGTTTAGTCTTCGCCACGAGCCACCCGCAGACCGGACCTTTCGGACCGGGCGGGCAAGTATGCGCCAACCCGGCGGAACCTGGCTCGGTTCCGCTACCAGCACGACTGTTGCGCCGAAATAACAGCCGGTTACACATCGGCAATAAAAGCGAGACAAACTGAGCTGGGCCTGAGAGGACCACCGTCCAGCCTCGATGGTCGAGGTTGACTGTTTGAACCTGATGAGGGGAAGTATGAGCGAGAACCGCACCAACGGCCTGCGCCGCGGTGTCCGCGTCGCGGGCGTCGGCGCTGCCGCGGCCGTTGCCATGGGCCTGCTTTCGACCGGCGCTGCCAACGCCGATACCTTCGTGCCGTTGCCGGATGGTCAGAAGGCGAGCCCGGCGGGTGTCACGATCACCCGTAATGGTGAGCACGCCCTGATTTCGCCGTCGCTGGCTTCCAACGGCGCCGGCCGCGTTGTCTGGGTTTCCGGAAATGCCATCGCCGATGTCACGGTGACGCCCGAGGGTGAGGTGGGCCCCAACAACGGCGCCACCAACGCTCCCGGCACCAATAACTCCTCGACCCACGGTGCCTCGCAGCTGAGCACCGGCTACATCGTCGGCTGCCAGGTCAGCATCGCGAGCGATGCGATCTCGGCCGGTGTGTCCGGCGGCGTCAGTTTGTCGGGCGGTTCGCTCGGTGGCTCGGTCGGACTCAACCTCGGCCCCGGCGATGTCAAGTTCGTTCAGATCGACAGCAAGGACATCCTGAAGCCGGGTACCTACTCGGTCGAGTACCAGGATGCCGAGATCGAGATCCAAGGCTGCGCGGGATACGCCCAGGCGCGCGCCTACACCGTCGTCGAAATCATCGGTGACCACCACTCGAAGACCACCCTCTACGGGCAGCCGTTCAGCATCGGCTGATGTCGGTCGAATCCAACGAACATTCTTCTCGCTGAAGCGAACTCAACTCCCGAGGGATAAACATGATCAACCGTAAGCAGGTGTCACGGCTGGCCGGCGTCGGCGCCGCCGCCACCATCGCCATGGGCCTGTTCTCCACCGGCGCGGCCAACGCGGACACCTTCGTTCCGCTGCCGGGTGGCGAGATCACCAAGACGCTGTCGGACGGCACCGTCGTCACCATCAAGCTGGTCGGCGAATCCGCCAACATCAACCCGTCGCTCGGCTCCACCCCGGTGCACCGCAACGCGTGGGTGTCGGGTAGCGCTCAGGTCGAGCTGTCCAGCGATGGCGGCGGCAAGATCTTCCCGGGCTACACCGTCGGCTGCCAGGTCAACATCTCCGGTGGCGGCGCCTCCGGTGGTGTCGAGGGCACCGCGGACTGGAGCGGGGACACCGTCACCGGTGGTGTCGGCGCCACCAGCGGCGGCAACCTGACCCTCGGACCCGGTCAGTCGCAGTCGTTCTACGTGCTCGACCAGGAAGGCGCCGACGACTTCGGCAACGAGACGCACCGCAAGCGCAACAAGTTCTCCGGTAGCAGCGGCTCGGTCACCTGGGCCGACGAGACCATCGGCCTGACCGGCTGTGGTGGCTACGCTCAGGCGCGCGCGTTCGTCAGCGTCGAGGTCGAGACCGAGAACGTGGTCACCTGGGTGACATTGTGGGGCCAGCCTTTCAGCCTCGGCTGAGTCTTCGCGGGTAGCCGACCCGCCATACGCCCTAAGGGCCCGTCGCAGCTGCGGCGGGCCCTTTTGGTGCGGTAAATACCCTGGCGCCCAACATGATTGCCGAGGGTACCGGGAAATGCCCGATTTGCGAAGTCACTTGAGCGAATTTCATGAGAGATGGTGCCGAAACAATCTAAAATGAGCACACCCAAGATCGTTCATCGACGAGATGGTCGGCAGTTCCCCTGGTGGACAGGACATTCCAGCAGCAAACCCTGCTGACCTGAAAGGGAAAACTTTCGGCCTCGGCAACCATCGAGGCCGACCGCTAGAACCTGATGAGGGGAAGTATGAGCAACAATTACCCCACCCTGTTGCGTCGCGGCATCCGTATCGCGGGTGCCGCCGCGACGGCGACAGTGGCTATGGGACTTTTTTCGACCGGCGCTGCCAACGCCGATACTTTTGTGCCGTTGCCGGACGGCCAGAAGAACGGTCCGGGTGTGACCATTACACACGCGGGCGAACATGCACTGATCTCACCGTCGTTGGCTGCCAACGGCGCTGGTCGTGTCGTATGGGTATCGGGCAACGCCATCGCGGATGTCGCAGTTACCCCGGAGGGCACGGCTGGGCCGAACAATGGCGCCGCGAATGCGCCGGGCACGAATAATTCCTCGACGCACGGTGCCTCGGCACTGACCACCGGCTACATCGTCGGCTGCCAGGTGTCCATTTCCGATAACGCGATCTCCGCGGGCGTTTCGGGTGGCATCAACCTCAGCGGCGGCAGTCTGGGCGGTTCGATCGGCCTCCAGTTGGGTCCGGGCGAGGTCAAGTTCGTTTCGATCGATTCGAAAGATGTCCTGAAGCCAGGCGTCTACTCGGTCGAGTACCAGGATGCCGAGATCTCGATTCAGGGTTGTGCGGGATACGCCCAGGCGCGTTCCTACACCGTCGTGGAGATCATCGGTGACCACTACTCGAAGACCAGCCTCTACGGTGCTCCGTTCAGCATCGGCTGATGTCTGTCGTATCCAGCGAACAACCTTTTCGCAGAAGCGAACTCCAACCCTCGAGGGAAACCAATGATCAACCGTAAGAGCATGGCCAAGGCAGCCGGTGTCGGCGCCGCGGCCACCATAGCGATCGGCCTGCTGTCCACAGGTGCGGCCCACGCCGACACTTTCGTTCCGCTGCCGGGAGGTGAGATCACCAAGACGCTGTCCGACGGCACCGTGGTGGCGATCCGTCTGGTCGGCGAGTCCGCCAATATCAACCCGTCGCTCGGCTCCACGCCATTGCATCGCAACGCGTGGGTGTCGGGTAGTGCTCAGGTCGAACTGTCCGGTGCCCCCGGTGCCACCGGCGGCAAGATCTTTCCGGGCTACACCGTCGGCTGCCAGGTCAACATCGACGGCGGCGGCGCGTCCGGTGGCGTCGAAGGCACCGCGGACTGGAGCGGGGACACCGTCACCGGTGGCGTCGGCGCCACCAGTGGCGGCAACCTGACGCTCGGACCCGGTCAGGCACAGTCGTTCTATGTGCTCGACCAGGAAGCCGCCGACGACTTCGGCAACGAGTCGCACCGCAAGCGCAATAAGTTTGCGGGCGACAATGGTTCGGTCACCTGGGCCGATGAGACCATCGGCCTGAATGGCTGTGGTGGCTACGCGCAGGCACGAACATTCGTCAGCGTCGAGGTCGAGACCGACAACGTCATCACCTGGGTGACGTTGTGGGGCAAGCCTTTCAGCCTCGGCTGAGGGCCTGTCCCCGATAACTGAAACGGGCCCGTCGCCACCGTGACGGGCCCGTTTTATGTTCCCGCGCAGCCGAATTCGGCTCAGAACCCGTGCCGCCCGCCCGCGCTGTCCCGGTCCTCGGCGAGCAGGTCACGGATCTGCACAAGTACCTCGGAGTCGGTTAGGTCCTCGCTGGGGCCGAACCGCTTCTTCGCATGCGTGGCGGGCAATACCAGTACGAAGTACAAGATCGCGGCGATGATCACGAAATTGAGGGCCGCGGTAATGATCGGGCCGATCTGAATGAATGTTGCCGGCTTGTCAGCTACCAACTGGAAACCGAGACCGAGCTCATTGCTGCCGCCGAAGACGGCCAATATCGGATTGATGATGCCATTGGTGAACGCGGTGACGATCGCGACGAACGCGGTGCCGATTACAACGGCTACCGCCAGGTCGACGACGTTTCCGCGAAGTAGGAAATTCTTGAAACCATTGAGCATTGCCGATATCTCCTCGTCGGATGAGAGCTGACCAGTCCAGCCGAACGGTTCCTGCTTCCAGTAACGGAGATGCTAATAGACTATGTTGGCAAATGCTCGGCGAACGTTCCTGGTGATGGCTCAATGGAAGACGACGGTGAGCGCGGTTCGCAACGATGCGGCGGCGACGGTGGTCGCGTGTTCGGCGTCCATCGCGATAAGTACTACCCGCTCCGGTGTCGCGTGCCGTTCACCGGGAGTGGACACCAGGACGACAGCGGCGTCGGTCGCCAACGTCCGGGCGGGACGCGTCGTGGGACCGCTCTGTTCTTCGCCGCCGACGATATCGACCCGGTCACCGGCCCGCAGGATCTCCGCGACAGCGGTATCGGCAAGGCGGATGGGAACTATGCGTGCGTCACTGGCGCCGGTGGCGACCGCCGCGAGGCGTGGGCCGAGGACGCGCAGGTCGGTGAATACCTCGCCGGCTCGCATCGCGCCGGTCATTGTCGCGCCGACCAGTCCGGACATATCGGTCACCGAGCCATCAGGCAGTGTCCCCGATTCGCGGGCGACCGAAACCACGTCCTCGGCCGTCACCAGGTGGCCGGGTGGGAGATCGCATGCGGCGACAACGACATTCGTGCGCTCGGAGTTCGGGTCGCCGCGTATGAAAAGGACCGCGGCCAGCGCGGTCAGAGCTGTGGCGAGCAGTCGCCGGGCGAGCAGGCCGTCGACCCATGATGGCCGGTTCCAATCGCCGAAGGATCGAGTCATGACCGGATCCTATGGCCATGATCACACCCGCTCGGCCGGGAAAACGGTTAGCTGTGGATAACCGAACGCTGGGGATAACTCAGCTCGCGACTGCGGCGCCCGCGGTGGTTGAGGGGGTGGTCGACGAGCTCGAATCCGTGCTTGCCGTGCTGGCCGTGCTGCTGGATCCGGCGTCCGACTTCGCGGGCTCGCTCACTGTCGAGGCGCCGCCGCGGCTGTCGGTGCGGTAGAAACCGCTGCCCTTGAACACAATGCCGACCGAATTGAACAGCTTGCGCAGCTTTCCCGAGCACTCCGAGCAGACGCTCAGCGCCTCGTCGGTGAAGGACTGAACGATGTCGAAGCGGTTGTCACACTGGGTGCACGCGTACGAATAAGTTGGCACAGGATCCTCCGCGGGGTTCGTCAGACTGGCACTCTACAGTCGACATTGCCAACGCCGCTAATCGGAGTTTCATTCCGACGCGTGATCGTCGCCGAGCCGTCGCAGGCCGCTGTGCGGCGTCAACGCCCAACCCATGCGGCGATCGTGCGGTTCCTCGGGCAACCGGTCGACCAATTCGTCGTCACGAATCACCGCGACCAGCCGAGCTTCCCGATCGGCCAGGTGCAGCGTGCGGTCGTAATAACCCGCACCGCGCCCGAGCCGCACACCGCGTCGGTCCACCGCGAGCGCGGGCACCAGAATCAATCCGGCCCGGCCGACCGCCGCTGCGGGCAGCACCTCGCCGGTCGGCTCGCGCAGGCCGAATACCGCGCGCCGCAGATTTTCGGAGCCGGTGTATTCGGCCCAGCTCAGGGGTCCCGGAGGGCCGGTGACCGGCAGCAGCACGCTGGCTCCCGCCGCGCGCAAGGCATCAAGCATCGCCGTCGAACCGGGCTCGCCGCGCACCGGGACATACGCGCACACGCAGTCGGGGAGCTCCAGGTTTCCAGCGGCATCGGCGAGCGCGAGCGCGTCGGCGTCCTGCGCCGCGGGCGTGACCGCCGCCCGGCGAGCGAGAATTTCCGTGCGCCATGCATGTTTATCGCGTGCATCGGGCATGTTCACAGAGCTCACCTTAAGCTCACCGGGGCTCTGGTCGGCTCTAGGCTGGGCGCGATGAGCGTCGAGAACGGGCCTGTGAGTGTCGAGAACGCTGTGCCCGATGAGTGGCTGTGAGCTGTGCTCAACAAGCGTTTGGACGCTGTGACGGATGGATAGGGTAGGCGTATGACAGCTGGGTCGGAAGAGAAAACGGCCGGTCGGTCCGTGAGTGACGCGGCGGAGTCGTGCTTTCGCACCGCGGTCGTTCCGGCGGCCGGGCTCGGAACGCGGTTCCTGCCTGCGACCAAGACCGTGCCCAAGGAATTGTTGCCCGTGGTGGACACCCCCGGCATCGAGTTGGTGGCCGCCGAAGCGGCCGACTCCGGAGCCGACCGGCTGGTGATCGTCACCTCGCCGGGAAAGGACGGCGTGGTCGCGCACTTCGTCGAGGACCTGATGCTCGAGAGCACCCTCGCCGAGCGCGGCAAGTTTCATCTGTTGGAGAAAGTGCGTAAGGCTCCGGGTCTGCTCGATGTCACCTCGGTCGTTCAGGAGGAGCCGCTCGGTCTCGGCCACGCGGTCGCTCAGGCCGAGAGTGTTCTCGACGACGACGAGGACGCCGTCGCCGTGCTGCTCCCGGATGACCTGGTGCTGCCCTGCGGTGTGCTCGACGTGATGAGCCGGGTGCGCCGCAAACGCGGCGGGTCGGTGCTGTGCGCCATTGATGTGCCGAAGGAGCAGGTCAGCGCGTACGGCGTATTCGATGTCGCACCGGTTCCCGACGCGGTGAACCCGAATGTGTTGCGCGTCAAGGGCATGGTGGAGAAGCCGGAGCTGGCCGATGCCCCCTCCACATTCGCGGCCGCGGGCCGATACCTGTTGGATCGGGCCATCTTCGACGCGCTGCGCCGGATCGAGCCGGGCGCCGGTGGTGAATTGCAACTCACCGACGCGATCGCGCTGCTCATCGCGGAGGGGCATCCGGTTCATGTGGTGGTGCACCGTGGGTCGCGCCACGATTTAGGCAACCCCGGCGGTTATCTTCGTGCTGCGGTCGATTTCGCTTTGGAACGAGAGGAATACGGCCCCGCCCTGCGGGAGTGGCTGCAGCATCGGCTGAGTTCGGATTGGGATCCGCAGCTGACGACCGACGACTGATGCCAGCGGGCGTCGGGTTTCGCTGATAGTGGACTGTCGGGTACGAATGATGGTTCACCGTTGGACGCTGGCGAACCCGGTTGCGCCTGCTCGCAATCCGTGGGCGTGATGGCGGAATCGGGTTGGTGTGCGAAGAGATCAGGGAAGGCCTGGATGCGCTCGGTTGAGGATCAGCAGATCAAGGTGACCGCTGCGGCGGTCGCGCCCCGGCCGGTGCGGGTCGCGATCTCCGAGGCGCAGGGCCTGCTGTGTGCCGAGGACGTCGTCACCGAGCGGCCGCTGCCCGGATTCGATCAGGCCGCGATCGACGGCTACGCGGTGCGCAGCGTCGACGTGGCCGCGGCCGGTTCCGATATTCGCAACGAGGACGGCGAACTGGTCGATCTCACGCTGCCGGTGGTCGGCGAGGTGGTCGCTGGATCGAAGCAGCCGAGCAGGCTGCAACCGCGCCAGACGGTGCGGGTCGATACCGGTGCACCACTTCCGACATTGGCGGATGCCGTTCTGCCGCTGGATTTCACCGATGGCGGCCGGGCCAGGATCAAGGTGTACGACCCAGTGCGCTCCGGTGATTACGTCCGGCGCATCGGCGACGACGTGCAGCCCGGTGATGTAGCGGTACGTGCGGGCACCATCATCGGCGCGGCGCAGGTCGGCCTGTTGGCGGCCGTCGGCCAGGACAAGGTGCTCGTACATCCGAGGCCGCGACTATCGGTGATCTCCGTCGGCGGTGAGCTGATCGATATCGACCGCACGCCCGGACCGGGGCAGGTCTACGACGTGAACTCCTACGCGTTGGCCGCGGCCGCACGTGACGCGGGCGCCGATGTGAACCGCGTCGGCATCGTGAGCGCGGATCCGCGGCGACTGCGTGATGTGGTCGAGGGGCAGTTGGTTCGCTCCGAGGTCGTGGTGATCGCGGGCGCGGTGGGCGGTTGGGCCTCTGAACAGGTCCGCGAGGCGCTGGAAGGACTCGGTGAGCTCGAGATCGCGCGGGTGGCAATGCATCCCGGATCCGTGCAGGGTTTCGGTCGCCTCGGCCGCGATGAGGTTCCGACCTTTCTGCTGCCGTCCAATCCGGTCGGCGCACTCGTCGTCTTCGAGGTGATGGTGCGTCCGCTGATCCGAATTGCGTTGGGCCGCAGGCATCCGATGCGCCGCATCATCAGGGCCAGGACTATCACGCCCGTCACCTCGATTGCAGGTCGCAAGGGCTACCTGCGCGCGCAACTCATGCGCGACGAGACCACCGGTGACTATCTGGTGCAACCCCTCGGTGGCGGCGCGGGCGCCTCCGCCCATCTGTTGGCCACCCTGGCCGAGGCGAACAGTCTTATAGTGATTGATCCGGACGACACCGATATTCGAACCGGTGACGAGGTCCGTGTCGCTTTTCTCGCGCAGCGCGGCTGAGACGTGGAGACGATGAATGTTTTCCGGGTGACGCAGCATCCGGGGTGGCCCGCACATTTGGGACCGCTGCGGGTCGCGGCCGGACGGGTCACGCTGCGTCCGGTGCGATTGCGCGACGCCGCCGCCTGGAGCCGGATCCGGCTGCGCGATCGAACACATCTCGAGCCATGGGAGCCGACCGGCCGGGGCGCATGGGAGGCGCGAAACCACGCGTCCAATTGGCCGTCGCTGTGGTCGAGCCTGAAAGCCGAAGCCCGTCGGGGCGCGATGATTCCGTTGGTAATCGAGGTGGACGGCACCTTCAGCGGTCAGCTCACCATCGGCAATATCGTGCGCGGTGCGCTGCGTTCGGCGTGGATCGGCTATTGGGTAGCCAAGGATCTCAGTGGTCAGGGGGTCGCGACCGCGGCGCTGGCGCTTGGTCTCGACCATTGCTTCGGCCCCGCCGGATTGCATCGTGTCGAGGCGACGGTGCGCCCGGAAAACCTGGCCAGTCAAGCGGTTCTGCGCAATGTCGGCTTCCGTGAGGAAGGGTTGCTCAAGCGCTACCTCGACGTCGACGGTGCGTGGCGTGACCACCTGCTCGTCGGTATCACCGTCGAAGAAGTGCCGGGCACCGTCGTGGATCGTCTGGTCCGCGACGGCCGGGCCACCCTGACCTGACCGAATGTTCACATTGCCCGAACGGGGCTCTCACGGTTGATGAAAGACGCGAAGCCGCGGGGGAGGGTGTGACGGGTGTGACGGATGTGCACGGCGCGCCTGACGGATCTTGCCGCGAACCGGAATTAATCTACGGACGTCGGTGGTGCGCCTTGCATTACCGGCAGGGAGCCTGCGAGGCGTTCGGCGGTGACGTCGACGCGCTTGGCGGCGACCGGACGTCCGTCCGTCCGAGTGTGTTTTGCGGCGAGCGAACCACCGTGATTGGCGCGCCCGGTCGAAGGTCGAACGGACAACCCAGGCGGGGACGGAGGTGCTGAGGCGATATGCCGAATTCGATTTTGTGGATCGGCCTGGTTGTGCTCTGGGTCTTCGTTCTTTTTCCGATACTCGCCGACCGGCACCCGCGTATCCGTGAGACCACCGACGCGGCATTGGCGACCCGCGTATTGCACCGCGGAGGTTCCAAGCGCCGTACGAAAAGTGGACCGGCCGCCGGGCACGAAAGTGACCCAGACTATAGACCGACCCGCGTGCACAGAAAGCATCCCCACAGCGATGATGCGGAGGACCGGATGACAACACCGGCCGACGAGCCCGTGACGGAGATCGAAGAGATCGACGCGGAAACGACGCCCGATTCTCGGTCTGCTGCATTCCATTCCGGCGTTACCGAAATCGACATCGACGAGTTCGACGATGCGGACACCGAATTCGACGATTCCGAGACAAACGATGTCGATATAGACGGTTCCGACGCCGAATCGGATATCGAATCCGACAGCACCGATGCCAGAACCGCTGCGAACCTCGACGCGGCGGCCGATGATGACCTCGTGTCCGATGAGCGCACCGATCCGGTGGCCGCCACCATCCCCGCGGCGCCCGCCCCCGTCGTCGATGACGAATCCGATTCGGCGGACACCGAGTTCGTTCCGTCTCGCCGCGGTCGTGGCGGGTTCGATCCCGAAGCCGACGCCATCGCGCGCGCCACCCGCTACACCTTCCGGCAGCGCGCCGTGCTCGGCCTGCTGCTCGGTTCGATCCTGTTCGGTGCCCTCGGTATCGTGATGACGCCCCTGTTCTGGTGGGCGTGCGGCCTGTCCACCATCGTCCTGGTGACCTATCTGGCGTATCTGCGCAAGCAGGTCCGCATGGAGGAGGACATCCGCAGGCGCCGAGCCGCCCGCCTCAGCCGCACCGAGCCCGCCGAAGAACAGCCGCAGGCCTCCGAGCAGCAACCCCACCAGCGCACCATGGACCGCGACACCGCCCGCGCGCTGCGCCGCCGCTCGGTCCTGCTCGAGTCCGACGACGAAGACCCCATGTTCGAACAGCTGGAAACCTTCGACACCGCCACCGCCCGCGCCCTGCGAAACCGCACCGGCGACATGCGAAGGGCCGCCGGTGAGTAGCCGCATACCCGCAGGTCAGCCACACGATTCGGAGACATCCCCCACCGCCTGATACAGTGTCACAGCGCGGTTCCCCGGAGCCGCACGGGGCTATAGCGCAGTTGGTAGCGCGTCTCGTTCGCATCGAGAAGGTCAGGGGTTCGATTCCCCTTAGCTCCACCAAGAAACCCAGCTCAGGCTGGGTTTTTCGGTTTCTGGCCTACCTTCGTATCGGCCGATCTCCCAACTAATTCCCAACTAATTCGACCCGCGTCGTTCGAACATCACTTTCGGCCGCTCACCATCCTGTCCACGGCCTCAGCAGCTGCTCGGTAAACACGGTCGCGCGCCATGTAGTGCTGTTGATCAGTCCGTCAGCGGCCCTGTATTTGCTATTGGGGTTCAGTACACCTGTCTGGTGCTACCTGTACGTCGGTGCGGCCCAGTAGATCGAGGTAATGCCGCACTAATCGCGCGCGGCGCAGGTCCGGGTATTCATCGCTGGTAACGACCAATTCGAGTCCCGGCAACGTCATAGCGGCCAGTGCGAGAGCGACCGCGTCAGGCAGATACCAGTGTTCGTCGCAACACAGTGAATGTTGAGGAACTGTATCGCCCTGTTGTAACCGCCATCGGGTGCGGCAGGGCGCCGTCATAATCGAGGATCCGGGCGGTTGACGTTCGTGTTCATGATCCGGTCGGTGTTCTGGTCCGGATATAACACCACTCGCTGACGGTCGCGACTCGCCAGGATGGTGTCGGGGAGTAGTGGGTATGTGCATCCGGTCACCGGCGCGGCGATCCGAATGGCCGGCGTGTTTGAGTAAGACACATGGAATCGTTCAGTGCCTCGCTGCCTTTGGAGGCGTTGCCGTATCCACCGGGTCGGCTTCCGATCATCGGTGACGTAGTCAGCGTGGACCGTCACCACCCGACACAGCACGAATTGAAGCTTACTCAGGGCGGGCTGGGCCCGATCTTTCAGCGGAAGCTGCTCGGCACTCGGCTCGTCATCGTGGCCGGTGGCCGATTGGCGGCACAGTGCAACGATGAAACTGCTTGGGGGCGAGTGCTTCTGGGGCCGCTGGCCAAGCTACGGCCGATCGCCCCGCACGGGATGTTCACGGCCAGTTCGAAGGATCCGCTGTGGGGACAGGCTCGGCGCATCCTCACGCCGGGGTTCGCCCAGGCCGCGATGCGCACCTATCACAATGCGATGGCCTCGGTTGCCGATGACCTGGTGGCCGAATGGACCTCGTCCGGCGGCGATGGCGTGGCCGTTCACTCGGCGATGACTCGCGCCACCCTCGAAGTGATCGCGCGCGCCGGGTTCGGCCGGGACCTGCGGCTGTTTGATCCTCAGGGAAAGAGTAGTGATTCACACCGGTTCGTTCGGGTGCTCGGCCGCACGCTGCAGTGGGCGTCGGAATCCACGAACGACGTCCCTGTCATCGGCCACGCGCGCGCGGCGCTGCAGGCTCCGCGCGTGCGCCGCGACATCGCCTCCCTGCAACAGTACGTGGATCAGCTGATAGCGCAACGGCAACGCGAAAACAGCAGCGACGCAACCGATTTACTCGGGTTGATGCTGACGGCGACAGATCCGGAGACCGGAGCGCGACTGCCGGCGGCCAACGTCCGGGACCAGACACTCACGTTTCTGATCGCCGGGCACGAAACCACCGCCGCCCTGCTGGAAGTCGCATTGCACCACCTGGCACGAAACCCGGACCACCAAGACCGCATACGTGCCGAAGTCCCCTCTCAGACAACCAGCCTCGGATATGAAGACGTGACCAGGATGCGGTTCACCCGCCAGTTCCTCAACGAATGCCTACGACTGTGGCCGCCCGCGCCCGGCTATTTCCGGATCGCGCGCACCGACCAGAACCTCGGTGGCTACCTCATCCCGGCCGGGCGGGCGGTATTCGTGCTCGCACTGGCCGCGCAGCGCGACCCTGACGTGTGGGGCCCGGACGCCGAGGACTTCGACCCGGACCGCTTCGACTCCGCCGCGCTGCGCGCATTTCCCGATCGGTTCTTCCAACCGTGGGGAACGGGCCCGCGCTCGTGTATCGGGCGAGCGTTCGCAATGCACGAGGCCACGCTCATGCTCGGTCAGCTGGTGCGGGCCTTCGACCTGCGCACTACCTCCGCCGCGCCGCTGACCTTGCGGGAGCGTGGAACGTTGCGCCCCGAACCGTTCGAATTGACCGCCCGCGGCCGCTCAGTGGCTACCGCTACCCGGAGTTGACCCGCCGATGTGTTGGTTTCTCATCGAGGCCCAGGGCCGCTGGACATGTCTATGACCTGGTTCCGGCACGCGACGAGCGGGGTTGGAGATGCCCACCGGGTTAGTCGGTCTCGACCTGACCGGCCGTGGAGACACGAAGGTATATAAGCGCACGAGCGCGCGGGTCCATCGGTGCGATCTGCGGTCGTGGAGCCGCTGGTATAGCCTCTCCTGCCTCATCGCAACAACCGCCTCGGCGAATTCCAGAGATCGCCGAGGCGGTTGCAGACAATGAATCTCAGGCAGGTGCCTGGGGCATCCGGTCGATCGTTTCAGCGGAGAGGTAGACCTGACCGCTGGCGAGGGTCCCCTTTCGGTCCACGGTTTCGACGCTCATCAGCGCACCGGTCCCACTATCGATCACCATCCGATCGGCGTAGCCCTCCTCGAAGGTGAACTCGAGGACAAAGCCGGGCCGCCCGGTCCGATCCGCGCCGACACCGAGATCATGTGCCCGGATCGCCTCGAGATCGAGCCCAGCCAGGACCCGGTAGATCCCGGCCTTGACCTCGGGGGCGACTCCGGGGTCCGGAAGGAGTTTGGTCGCCAACCGATACAACGCCCGGTCCGGAGCCTCGTCGGGATACCCCAGCCCCAGCTGGTGCGACAGACTCAGCATCTGCGTCCGCAGCTGGTAGGGGTCGGCCGGGAGGCCGGCCAGCTGCGCGGCCGTCAGGTACCCGGACGTTTCTTTGAGGACCCCGTCGGCCGGACCGACGAGGGCGGTTCCGTCCGGGCGCACGAAGGTGTCGTACGTCGGGTGGCCCTCATCGGTCAGGTTGGTGAACCGCAGGTGCCTGATCGGCCCGGCACCGACAGGATGGGCGGCCGCCTCGACCAGGGTCGCCGTGTGCCGCAGAGTGAACTGCGGGCCGGAGGCAAGGACCTGGGTCTGCTCGGGCCCGCCCAGGCCGTCGTGTCCTACGCCGAAGGCTATCGCCGCGGCGGCGACGCAGGCGGCACCCACACCCGCCATCACACGCAGTACCCGTCGGCGGCGCGTGTCGAGGGCCGCGACGGTGGTGGGTGAGCCGGTGGTATCGGAGGCAGGTGGCTGCGTGGACGTATCGCTTTCTATGGTGCGCATCAGGTTCGCTCTCGCTCGGAGGACGACCTCGTCCCGGGGAGGCTGCGACTCGGGTCGCCGGCCACGGATCTCCGCGAAGTCACCCATGTCTTTCTCCTTGCCCCGGTTCGGTCTGCTGTCGTCCCGTTCTTGTGCGTTCGTCGGGTTCCGGTTCACGCAGCTTGCGGCGGAGCCGGTTCAAACGGGAACGCACGGTTCCGACGGGGATCTGTAGTGCCTCGGCGATCTCGGGATAGCTGAGGTCTTCCCACGCGTAGAGCAGCAATGTGTCGAGATCGGCCTGCGAGAGCCGCCGCAACCGGCGCTCGAGTGTCCGGACCTCGCGCCTGGCATCTATCGTGGCGTCGACCCGGTCCTCGAACGGCAATGGGCCCTCGGGCCTCGGGTGACGGGCGAGCAGGGCGACGTCCCGGTGGAGGCGGCGACGGTTCGAGTTCAGCAGGTTGCCCGCGATGCCGTACAACCAGGGCAGCGCCTGCTCGTAGGCCAGGTCGAAACCTGTCCGACGACCGAACGCGACCACGAACACATCGGAGGCGAGATCGTCCGCCGCATCCATCCCGGCCCGGCGGGCCAGATAACGATGAATCGGTCCGAAGTGACGATCGAAGATCCCCGCGAAGGCGTCCGGATCCGTCAGCGACCGGGCGATCAGCTCATTGTCCCGCGGGGCCGGTTCCTCGCGGAGTGCATCAGTGTCCACATGCCCCTTTGTCACGGACGCCATTTCCGGTTCACTGCCCGGGCGCAGACTGTTCGGAGGGGAACCGCGCCGGCGGCCTTCTCGCAAACTTACCCGGCCAATGAGTGATACGGGTGTCGTCGGCGCGCGTCAGTTCAGGCGAGCGACCAGCTGGCTCTCAATAGTTTCACAGGGCCTCAACTTAGGCTTTCTCTCGGTTGGCGTTATCCCCGGACCCGCGTCAGACGAGTGGTTTAACTGAACATCCCGCCGAGAACGCCGCCGCTCTGTCCAGCATCCTCGCCGCCGCCGGTGCCGCCGATCATGCCGCCGGGCGGCAGTTCCGACGGCTGCACGATGACGAAGCCGTGGCCGGAGAACGACAGGGTCAAGCCCTCTCCGGTGCTGCGGCCGATGAGCCTGCCGAACCCCATGGAGTCATTGCGTTTGATTCCGGTCCGCAGGCTCGAGGACCAGGCGACGGCGGCCTGCGGGTCGGCGTAGGTCGGTTGGTCGACGTTGAGCACAACGGGTCCGCCGTGCGTGGTGATGGCGATCCGTCCGCGTCCGGTGAAAACGCAGTTGAAGAATCCGGCGTTGCTCGCGAAACTGGCTGCGCCGTGCACCCTTTGGACGTTGTAGGTCAGCGACGGGTCGAAGGCGAGCACATTGGCGCCATTGACAGTGAGGCCGTCGGTGCCGTCGAGGTCGACGATGTGCACTTCGGAGGCGGCATCGGCGAGGAACAGATCACCCTGGCCGGTCACCTTCATCAACGGCACGCCCTCGCCGGTGAGCCGATGCTGGATCGCCCGGCCGATGCCGCCCGAACCGAGCGCCTTGAAATGCAGGTCGCCTTGGTAGGCGACCATGGATCCGGCGCGCGCCATGGTCTCGCCGCTGACCGCGACCTTGATCATCTTGCTGCCCTGTTTCTGGATCCCGGCCCCATTGACTTCGGCGTGGATCGGGCTGAACAGTTCGCTCTGCATCGGCGTTGCTCCTAGCTGATGTGAAGGCATAGACGGGGGCGGTACCGCGCCGGGAGATGGGTGGGTGGGCGCCGACTGCGTGGGTGGGTAGGGCCCCGGCGCACCGGGCTGTTGATGGCCGGGATAACCGGCCTGCTGGTTCCCGGGTGGCGGCGTGACGGGTGGATGGGAGGTCGCCGTGGGGGCGCTCGGCGGCGGCGCTTCGGGTTCGTCGTCGATGTCGACACCGAATGCCGTGGCGATTCCGGCCAATCCGTTGTCGTAGCCCTGACCGACCGCGCGGATCTTCCATCCCGTGCCGCGGCGGTAGATCTCCACGCATACGACCGCGGTTTCGGTGCTCAGCCCGGTCGTCTCGAAAGTCGATGTGCCCGAATCGGATCCGATGGTCGCGAGCAACGATCCCGCGGTCGCGAAGGTGGGCGGGCCGCTGCCCTCCAGGCTGGCGGTGACGACAACCCGGTCGACATCGGCGGGTAGCGCGGAGGTCTGCACGTCCACCATGTCGCCCGCGCCGCGACCGTGCCGGTAGGTGACACCGGGGCCGACGGGCTGGTTGAAGAACACGAAGTCCGCGTCGGAGCGGACCTTTCCATCGGCCCCGAGCAGCAGCGCCGACACATCGACCGGCGCAGAGCATGTCACGGTGACCGTCATTCGGTCCCCGGGTGCGGGGCGGTTCTCGCCACGGGCGAGTGCGGTCACGGCGATCCCTCCCGGTGGCCGACGAATTGTCCGAACGCCATGTGATTCACGTACCGAGTGTGGCGTGTGCCCGCGCCGGACGCCAGCGCGCCAGGCCGTGGACGGTGTTCGTCGCGGTAGGCTGAGTCGTCCGCCACCGCGTGACGGCGGCGTGAATTACCCGTTCCGCTCGACAAGTCTGTACAGGTCCGCACTGGAGGTCGTGGCAGATGTCCGAGGGCACTCGTACGTGGTTGGCCGATGTCCCGCGCGCTGTCTGGTCCTATATGCGCAGTGCGCCCGGAACCTATATCTGGCTGGCAATCCTCTTGGTCACCACGATCGTCGTGCGCCAATTGTCGCCGGAGGCGACGCAGCTGGTGCTCGGTAACCGTTCGACGAACCTGCACCATCTCCGGGAAGACCCGATACGGGTTTTGGTGAGCAGCATCTTCTGGATCGCGGGCAGCACCTGGTTGTCGTATCTGGTCCTGTACAGCATCTTTCACGCACAGGCCGAGCGCTGGCTCGGCACGCTGCGGTGGCTGGTCGTCCTGGCGATCGCGCATGTCGGCGCTACCTACATCAGCGAGGGTGTTCTTTACTGGGCGATCCGGCACGGGCACGCGCCGCAGCGGGCGGTTTTCACTCTCGACGTCGGCGTCAGCTACGCCCTCGCCGGTGTGATCGCCGTGCTCGCCTTCCGGATCGCGCCGCCATGGCGCTACCTCTACGTTCTCGGCGTGGTGGCCTTCTACACGTATCCGATGCTCTCGCAACTGGACTTCACCGACGTCGGACATTTCACCGCGATGCTGATCGGTTTCGCGTGTTACCCGCTGTCTCGTGGTCGGCCGGGGCACTGGGATCCCGTCGCATACTTCAGAACTCGGTCACTACCGTGGCGCCGTTAGCATTTGATGATGGTAGGTCCGCGCACAACGCCGCGTGACTGCTTCGCTGCGCTCGAATCCGCGTGCGATACCGACCAGTGTGTACTCGTGGCTTCGTCCTTCATTAGTCCGGCATTGTTCGCTCAGGTGTGCAATCTTGTTATTACACAACGGCATCAAGGGACCCGAGGCGCCGAGCAGGCACCGGCAAAGGGGCGTGGCGGAGCATGGCGTCGTCGAACAGATTTGAGACCGACGGTGATATCGGTGCGCGCCGGGCGGCTCCCCGTCGGATACCGAGCAGGTCCAGCGCTGCGACGTGGCCCGGAATGATTCCGGCTCCGCACGCGCAACGGCGGCTTCCGCCGCCGAGCCGGCGCTCCTGGCTGGTGTTGGCCACCGCATTGGTCGCCTCATTGGCGACGGTCGCGGTGGTGCTGGTGTACACCGCCGCGGCCAACCCCGCACGCAGGCCGGTGGCCACGGTGACCGACCCGGTGCTCGGCGGCGGGCCCGGCTGCGAGCCGACCCGAACCGACCAGCTGGTGCGTGGTGACGGCACCGGTTCGACGCTGTCGGGGCCGGAGGTGATCATGGCATTCCAGTACGCCTACTACGTGATTCGATCCGGTGCGGGAGCGCGAGCGCTGACGACGCCGGACGCCGCCGTCTCGGCGGTCGAGCAGATCGACAAGGGCATCGCCTCCATTCCGGCGGGCACTCGGCACTGCGTCATGATCACCCCGATGCTCGACGGCCGCTTCGATGTGGTGATCACCGAACTGCGCCCCGACTCCGTCGCCCGCACCTACCGGCAGTTCGTCACCGTCGCGGCGGACAACGGCGTCTTCGCGATCGACAAGATCACCGCACCCTCATGACGCCGAGACCGCGAGCTGCACCCTCCGCGACTATGTCGGCCGGGCTCGCCTACGCCCTCGCCCGCCCGTAGCTATCAGTGACCACGGGCGATCCAGTCTGCGAGAGCGGGCTTTTCGGCGCCGATCGTGGTGGTGTCGCCGTGTCCGGTGTGGACGACGGTCTCGTCAGGAAGGGTGAGCAGCCGGTCCCGGATGGAGTCGATGATGGTGTCGAAGTCGGAGTAGGAGCGACCCGTTGCGCCGGGGCCTCCGCAGAACAGGGTGTCGCCGGTGAACAGAGCGTGCGCCTCGGGCAGGTACAGCGATACTGATCCCGGCGAGTGGCCGGGAGTGTGCAGGATGTCGATATCGGTGTCCGCCACGGAGATTCGATTCGAATCGGCCAGCGATCGGTAGCCGGAATCGGGGTGGGTCATGCGCCACAGCGGGTCGTCACCGGGATGTAGCAGGGTCGGCGCGTCGAGGCGTTCGGCGAGCTCCGGTGCGACGGTGACATGATCGTTGTGGCCGTGTGTGCACAGCACGGCGACGACATCGCGGTCCCCGACGGCGGCGATGATCGGCTCCGCCAGGTGCGCGGCATCGACGACGATGACCTCGTCGTCATCGCCGATCAGCCAGACATTGTTCTCGACATCCCAGGTTCCGCCGTCGAGGGCGAAAGTGCCTGAGGTGACAACTTTTTCGATGCGGATGCTCACAGCACCACCACCGAGCGCAGCACCGCGCCGGCGTGCATCGCGTCGAATGCTCGCTCCACCTGGTCGAGGGTGATCCGTTCGGTGACAAAACGTTCCAGCGGCAGCCGGCCCTGGTGGTAGAGGTCGATCAACATCGGGAAATCGCGCTCGGGCAGACAGTCTCCGTACCAGGATGACTTCAGCGCTCCGCCGTGCGAGAACAGGTCGACAAGTGGCATATCGAGCCCCATATCGGGTGTCGGAACGCCGACCAGCACCACGGTTCCGGCGAGGTCGCGGCCGTAGAAGGCTTGCTTCCAGGTTTCGGGCCTGCCGACGGCATCGATGACGACGTCGGCGCCGAAGCTGTCGGTCAGTTCCTTAATCCTGGTCACGACGTCGTCGGTGCTCGCGTTGACGGTATGCGTAGCACCGAATTCGGTGGCCCACGCCAGTTTTCGATCGTCGCGGTCGATCGCGATGATCGTCTTGGCGCCGGCGAGGCGGGCGCCGGCGATGGCCGCGTCGCCGACACCACCGCAGCCGATGACGGCGACGGTGTCACCGCGCGCGACGTTGCCGGTATTCATCGCCGCGCCGATACCGGCCATCACACCGCAGCCGAGCAGGCCGGCGACAGCGGGGTCGGTCTCGGGATCGACCTTGGTGCACTGGCCCTCGTGGACGAGGGTCTTGTCGATGAACGCGCCGATGCCGAGCGCGGGGCTGAGTTCGGTGCCATCAGCGAGGGTCATCTTCTTGCTCGCATTGTGGCTGGTGAAGCAGTACCAGGGGCGACCACGTTTGCAGGCGCGGCATTCGCCGCAGACCGCACGCCAGTTCAGGATGACGAAGTCACCCTCGGCGACATGGGTGACCGCGTCGCCGACTGTCTCCACGACGCCTGCTGCCTCGTGTCCGAGCAGGAAGGGGAATTCGTCGTTGATGCCGCCCTCGCGGTAGTGCAGGTCGGTGTGGCATACCCCGCATGCCTGAACTCGCACAATGACATCGTGTGGTCCGGGATCGGGGACCACGACATCGACGATCTCTACCGGCGCACCTTTGCTACGGGCGATGACGCCACGCACGGTTTCGGACACGAATACCTCCTAGAGGGATTGACACACTCGTCCATAGTGCCGCGACCGCGGTCGTGCCCGGGATGTGGGTCGCGTTGAGCGCCTCAGGTTTAGGTGGCCCGGTAGAGCCGGTGGATGGTCTGCGCCGCCGCGAGCACCCTGGAGTCGTTCGGATCGGTGGGGTCCATGCGGGCGAGGTCGGCCGCCTTCTTGGCGGCCTGCGGCACGGATTCGCTGACGAATTGGCCGGACGGAATGCGGCGCCTACCGATGTGCCTGGCAACGTCGCGCAAATCCGCTGCCGTGACCGACGAATCCCCGCCTGGACTGTCGTTACGCGGTGGGCAGGCCCGCCGCCGTTGCCGCCGCCACCAGGACCGCCTCCAGCATGGCGGGAGTGAGACGGCCGGTGAAGGTGTTCTGCTGGCTGACGTGGTAGCAGCCGAACAGGCGCAAGGGTTCTCGGCTGCTGTCGGTCGGCGTCAGCGTGATCTGCGCGCCGTGCCCGAATTTCGGGCGTGGCCGGGGAATGATCCAGCCCGCCGACGCGAGTACCGGCAGCAGCGCCTGCCATCCGAAGGCGCCGAGGACTACGATCGCACGCAATGTCGGTGTGAGCAGGGCTAATTCGGTGCGCAGCCAATGGCTGCACCGGTCTCGTTCGTCGGGGGTCGGCTTGTTGCGGGGTGGGGCGCAATGCACCGGTGCGGTCAGTCGGGTGCCGAACAGTTGTAATCCGTCGTCGAAACGAGTCGAGGTCGGCTGGTTGGCCAGGCCCACGGCATGTAGCGCGGCGAACAGGGCTTCGCCACTGCGGTCGCCGGTGAACATCCGGCCGGTTCGGTTGCCGCCGTGCGCGGCGGGGGCGAGCCCGACGACCAGCAGCCGGGCGTCGGCCGGGCCGAAGCCAGGAACCGGGCGACCCCAATAGGTTTCGTCACGGAAGGCGGCGCGCTTTTCGCGGGCCACCCGTTCGCGCCAGGCAACAAGGCGCGGGCATGCTCGGCAGTCGCACACGGTGGCGTCCAACGCGGTGATGGAATGGCACACAATGCCCACTATGCATCAGTAGCTGATCGTTTGCTTCTAGGACGCTCGTCCAGGTCGGCTGGTTGGTGAGCTGCGGATATCGACCGGGACATGTGATCGTTACCGCTGGGTCCGGGTTGATAGCATGGCCTTTCTGACCGACCGGATGCGGGCTTCGCCCCCGGATTCATCTCGAAAGAGTCCTGCATGCAGTTTGACATCGTTGAGCGAGACGAAACGTGGGTTGCCGGGCTGCCGGTGCGCAGCCCTAAGCGTGCGCTCGGCGAACTGCGTGATCACGACCTCGACGCGGCCTGGGCCGCAGTACTGCACCAGGAGCTCGGCGGCCCGCTGGCCAGCGCATACACCGATTACGCCGGCGAACTCGGGACCTACAACACGCAGATCGTCGGCTATCGCTGTGCTTCCTTCGATGACGTCACCCGCGGCCATCTTGTCGCCAGGCTGCCGCGCGGTACCTATGCCCGGTTCTCCTCGGTCGGTAACTTCCCGCAGGTGATGACCGACCTGTGGACGCAAATCGCCTACGCCGAGGAACACAATCACATCAAACGCACTCATACCGGGGACTTCGAGTGTTATCCGCATGCTTACAAAATCGAGCTGTACCTGGCGGTAGACCCGCGATGAGCTGGTGCGGCAAGCGAATTGTGGGTGAGGCGCGATCATGACCTATGCGATTGTGGTCCGTGGCGAGGCGCTCTACGGCGGCTTGGTGGTGCCGCGGGTACGCCCGAGTTTCAAGGTCTCCAACAGCGATCTCATCGAGTTCCTCAAGGATCGGCTGCGCGATCGCGCCGAGGAGACCCAAGCGCGGCATCAGGCCGCCGACCAGCCTATGTACACGGTGTATGTGCCGGATCCGGCGGGCAACTTCAACGTCGTCGTCTGTTTCGAATATCAGGAACCCGGCGTGGTTCCGATCGGTGACGTGCTGGTCAAGGTGCCCAAGGGTGTCTATGCGCGGTTCGCGCCGAACGGTGATTACCACGATCTGGTCGAGGATGTCTGGGCTCAGGTCGATGACGCGACCGCCTCTGCCGAGATAACCCGGGCCTATCGCGAGGAGATCGAGGTCTGGCACGGGCCGGAGTCGGTGGAACTCTTCATCTCGATCCTGGTCTAGTTGCTAAAGATTAGCCACGTCAGTACAGACCGGTCTCCCTGTTATTGGTGATCTTCAATACGAGCGGTCTGACCTGCGGGAATTATCCGGATGCAAATCAGTTTTCGGAAGATTAGCCAGACGTCTGGTCAATTTCTGTCGGATGACGGATACTGCCCTAGACATACTGATCCCGACTAGCTAACGCAGCCGGGGTGAGTGTGCTGGATTGGCTCGGCAAACCGCGCGTGCTGCGCGCTACGGAGTAGGACCACAATGACTGTCGAACCGATTGCAGTCGTCTCGGAAGAAGTGCCAGCGGAGGGTGTCCGTCAGTACCGGGACCAGCGATCCGGATGCACATTTTTCGTCACCACCCCCGCTGTAATGCCCACGCTGTGGGACCGATATCTGCGTGGTGCTCTCGATGTTTACCGGCATTTCGGGGTGGAGTGTGCGCTCGAATTCGGGAAGGTAGCCGACGGTGGGTCGACATCGCTGTTCTTCACCGGTGTGGATCCGGCCGGGCGGCTTGTCGCGGGGGTCCGGATGCAGGGCCCCTATCGAGATGTCGACGATGTGCACGCGCTGAGCGCCTGGGCCGGGCGGCCGGGTGAAGCGGAGCTGCGCCGCATGGTTGCCGACCGGGTGCCTGCCGGCGTGATCGAGGCCAAGGGCGCGTGGGTGGCGCGCGACGCGGCGCATCGTTCGGACCTCAGCGCAGTGATTTCGCGGACGGTTTTGCATGGCGCGAAACTGCTCGGCGCACGCTACGGATTCGCGACCGTCGCCTCCTACACGGTCGGGAGGCATGAGGCGAGCGGAGCCGTTGTGGTGGAGGACATTCCGGCGGTGCCCTACCCGGATGACCGATATCGAACAGTCCCGATGTGGTGGGATACTCGGACATATCAGGCATATACGACCGAACAGCACAGCTCGTTGGTTCGAAACGAACAGCAGATGCTGGGAATCCCACCCACCCTGCCCAGCACCTCTGAACGCAGGCTCGGCAGATCGGAGAATTGGCACCGATATGGGCGGTGAGAATATGCCGGTGGCGCAGCACCGCCCGCTGATCCTCGACGAAGCCGACCCCCACGATGCCGAAACGCTTGCGGAGCTGCGTAACCGGCCGTACCTGGAATTCACCGACCTGCGCGCCGTACTGCGTGCGGAGTTCGATCGGATCTTTGCCGCCAAATCCCGGGGGGACGGTCCGGAATCGGATCGATGGATCTATTACCCGTGGCGCCGCGCCGTGGTCGGCCTGCCTGGCGAACGCACGTTTCGGGCGACGCGGTTCGACCGCAATCGCAATAAGCTCACCCCGGCGGACCAGGATCGCCTCGCCGAGTTGACAATCGGGATCGTCGGCCAAAGCGCGGGCCACGCCGTCGCGCACATGCTGGCCATGGAAGGTGTCGGCGGACGACTGCGGTTGGCCGACCTCGACGACATCGAGTTGTCGAACCTCAATCGAGTGCCGGGGACGTTGTTCGATATCGGCGTCAACAAGGCGGTGGTCACCGCCCGTCGGATCGCCGAGCTCGATCCGTATCTCCCCGTTGAGATTTTCGGTTCGGGTGTGGATGAGCACACGGTGGATGCGTTTCTGGACGGACTGTCGATCGTCGTCGAGGAATGCGATTCGCTCGATATCAAGCTCGCGGTCCGGGAGGCCGCGAGCCGCCACCGCGTACCGCTGCTCATGGAGACCAGCGATCGTGGACTGCTCGACGTGGAGCGATACGACCTGGAACCGGACCGCCCGCCATTCCACGGACTGCTCGGCGGCCTGCGTGCCGCGGATATGCGCGGATTGACGGCAAAGGAGAAGGCGCCGTTCATCGTTCGGATGTTCGGGCCGACGGGATTGTCGCCACGGCTGGCCGCGAGCATGGTCGAAGTCGGTGAGGCCGTAACGAGTTGGCCGCAGCTGGGCAGCGATGTGCTGCTAGGCGCGTCGAATGTGGCCACCGCCGCCCGCCGGATCGGATTGGGGCTCGAGCTCCGATCCGGCCGGGTCCGGATCGATGTCGAGAACCACCTCGATGACCTTGCCGATCCCGAGCCCATGGCAGAACTGGTGTGGGACGACAGCGCATCCGATATCGCGCCCGCGACGGAACCGGTCGACCGCGTGCTGGAATGCGCGCAACGAGCACCGTCCGGCGGCAATATGCAGCCGTGGTCCCTGCGTGTCACCGACGGCGCGATCCACCTCGCGCTGGCCACGGAATACACCACCGCAATGGATGTCGGCTATCGCGGCAGCGCGGTCGCCGTGGGTGCCGCGGTCTACAACGCGCGGGTCGCGGCTGCCGCGCACGGCATCCTCGGCGAGCACACCTTCGTGGCGAACGGAGACGAGTCCCGTCCGCTGTCGGCCGTGCTCGAACTGGGGACTGCGGGGGACGCCGAACTTGCGGTCGACTATCCCGCGGCGCTGGCGCGCGAAACCAATCGTCAACCCGGTACCGGCGCCGCGATCGCGCCTGCGGCTCTTGCCGAGCTGCATGCCGCCGCGGAACTGGAGCACGCGCGATTGCACGTCATCACCACACCGACCGACCTCGCGATGGCGGCCACGCTGCTCGGCGAATCCGATCGGGTGCGATATCTGACGCCGCGGTTGCACGAGGAGATGCTCGCCGAAGTCCGCTGGCCCGCAGACGATCCGCTGACCGGGCTGGATGTGCGCAGCCTGGAACTGACCGCCGACGAACTGGCGGCATTCGAGATCGGCCGCAGGGCCGATGTGATGGCGCAGCTGCGTTCCTGGGCCGGCGGCGTGGCGCTAGGCAACTACACGCGCGACCGGGTGCGGTCGAGCTCGGCGCTGGTCGCGGTGAGCTTCGACGGCCGGTCGGAGCCGGGACTCGCCGGTTACGCGCGGGCCGGTGCGGCGGTGGAACGCATATGGATTCGGGCACAGCGACTGGGATTGACGGTGCAGCCGATATCCCCGGTCTTTCTTTATGCGCAACGTTATAGCGAACTAGTCGCGATTTCTCCCGACTTCGCGGATACACTAGCGTCGATTCAGGGCCATTTCCTGAACCTGCTGGGTATGCCTAAGCATGAGACCATGGCACTGGTGCTTCGACTGAGTTTTGCCGAAGGCGCCACCGTCCGTAGCCAGCGGCGTCCGGTGCCAGGCGCGGAAACCCGTAGTTAGCGCGATCGGAGACATGGTGCCTCGGCTGACACTCGACTCACTGGTGACCCAGGTCGCCTCCGAGCTGATGGGTGTGGACGCCACCACCATGGTGGTGGCGACCGAACGTGTCCTGTGTCAATTGGTCGAGTATTTCGACGTCGATTTCAGCTATATGCGGCATACCGATCGTGAACGCCGCGCCACCGTTCTCATTGCCGAATGGCCGCATCGTCAGCAGGTACCCGATCCCGATCCGCTCGCGGTCGTGTACTTCGAGAACGCAGACGCCGCTTTCCGTATGCTCGAGCACGCCGTCGAACCGATGGTCGCGCGCCCGACCTCGGAATTCGCCGATTATCAGGAAACGATTCGCCGTGCGTCCGGTATCCCGGTGGTCACCTCGGCCGCGGTACCGCTGATCTCCCGTGGCGAATCGACCGGTGTCCTCGGATTCGTGAAAGAGGGGGACCGGGAATGGACTACCCGAGAGCTCAACGTGCTCAAGGCGATCGCCGCGCTTTTCGCGCAGTTGCAGGCTCGGATCGTGGCCGAGGAACGGCTTCGCTACATGGCACTGCACGACGATCTGACCGGATTGGCGAACCGTCGCGCGCTGCTCGAGCACATGGAAGAACGATTACGTCCGGGCAGTCCGGGGCCGGTCGCGGCCTTCTTCCTCGATCTGGATCGCTTGAAGGCGCTCAACGATTTCCTCGGACACACCGCGGGCGACAATTTCATACGTACGTTGTCATCGCGCCTGCGGGAGAATCTCGACCCAAATGACATGATCGCCCGACTGGGCGGCGACGAATTCGTCATCGTGCCGATCAAGCCGATGGATGCGGTGGCCGCCGAACACGAAGCCGGTCGAATCCAGCAGCTGATCGGCAGGCGCGTCATTGTCGGCGGCGAATCGGTGAGCCGGGGTGCCAGCGTGGGCGTCGCGGTCGGCATACCGGGCCAGACCACGGTCGCCGACGTGCTGCGTCGCGCCGATCATGCGCTGTTGTCCGCGAAATCGGGTGGCGGCAACGGTGTCGCGGTGTTCACCGACGCCATGCGCGCGCAATTCGAGCTGCAGGACGACGTGGAACTCAACCTGCGCGGTGCGGTATCCGACGGTTCTCTCGTGCTGCACTACCAGCCAGAGGTCGACCTGCGCACGGGGCGGATCGTGGCGCTGGAAGCGCTGGTGCGCTGGTTGCATCCCACGCGCGGGCTGCTGCCGCCCGCCGCGTTCGTCATGGTGGCTGAGGCGACCAATCTGGCCGGTGAGCTCGGCCGCTGGGTCATTCGATCGGCGTGTGCTCAATTCGCCGAATGGCGTCGGCGCGGGCTGGCCGGGAACGTGGTGATGCGGATCAACGTGTCACCGGTCCAACTGGTCAGTCTTGATTTCGTGGAGCGGATCGAAGACATCCTGCGTCTGTTCGGCATCGACGGCAGCTCGGTGTGCTTGGAGATCACCGAACATGTGGTCGTGCAGGATTTGGCGCGGACCCAGGTCACGCTGCGTGCTCTCAAGCGAATGGGCGTGCAGATCGCCATCGACGATTTCGGGACCGGTTACAGCTCGTTGTCGCACCTGAAGGCGCTCCCGGTCGACGCGGTGAAGATCGACCGCGGCTTCGTGCAGCGCCTCGGCGCCAGTACCGACGACCTTGCGATCGTGAAATCCATTATCGGCCTCGCCGGTTCGTTCGGGCTCGGCGTGGTGGGAGAAGGGGTCGAGACGCCCGTCGCGGCGCGGACCCTGGTCGGGCTGGGATGCTACCGGGCCCAGGGCTTCCTGATCGCCCGCCCGATGCCGGCCGATGAGGTCGAACCGCATCTCGCGGTGGGCCGCATTCCGTTGGATCTCGATCTGCCGAGGGCGGGTCGCGGTTTGTCGACGCATTAGGCCGCAGCCTCGCTCGCCTGGCCCGGGGCCTGGGCCGATCCTGCCTACTGCGGTAGATATACGGGATGCCTGAACATGATTGGCTGCTGGTCGAGACGCTGGCTGGCCACGGCGCGCCCACTCTGGTCGCCGACGGCGACCGGATGAAAGACTGGTCGAGCCTGCGGCGCGTACGCCGCGAACTTCCCGCGGCGGCGTCACGTCGGATAGCCGAGGTTGTCCAGCGCTGCACGGTCAGTGCGCATCTCGAGACCGATATCGACGACAAACTGCGTGTGGTCGGTGTCCCCATCGGATGCGCGTACGGCGGCGTGCACGGTGTTCAGGTGTGGGCCGGGCCGCCGGCACGGGTGCCGGGCCCGCCCCCGGCGGTCGCCGCCTGGGACTGGGATGCCGAGACCGAATTGGCCCACCATGGACCCGGCCTCGAGGAGTTGGTGTTCGCCAGGGCGCCCGAAGAGGTGCGGGTTATCCGGACACCACCCGAGGCATTCGGCCGGATGGTGCGCTTCGACGGCCGCATCGAGTATTTCGCGTTGGTCGGCGCGGGCGAGGGTCAGTATCAGGGCGATGTCGACATGATCGGTGACGACGGCCGGGTTCGCACCTTCCAGATGGTTACCAGGGCGCGCCCGTCGATACGCCGGATCAGCGCGCTCATGCACCAGCTCACCGACACCGCGCTGATGCGGCCCGACGTGGAGATGACGATGATGCGCGCCGTCTCGCGGCGCGCGGACGAGGGCATCGGATTCGTCGAGCTCAATTCCGGTGTCATCTATGAATGGCCCCGCACCCCGCCGCCGCCACTGAATCGCTGGGCCACCGAACGTCCGGTATTTCATCCCGACGATGTCGCGGCATTCCGATCCGTGTTGCTCGAACTGGCCGGTGCCGCTGATCGGCCGGCGAGACAACTGCGGATACGGGTTCGATTCGCGGACACCGGCTGGATTCCGGTGCTGATCGACGTCATGCCGTTGATGTCGCAGGAGAGCGGCCACGGTCTGCTGGTGGTGCGCGAACCTGCTGATTAGCCGGTTCTTTCACGGCGGTTCACGCCATGTTGGGCGGACCGGTCCCGCTCCGCTGGACGATCGGCGGGTGCGTATCGTGCAGCTGGCGAACTTTTACGGCCCGCGCTCGGGTGGGCTGCGGACCGCGTTGCATCATCTCGGCGAAGGCTATGTGGCCGCAGGTCATGAGGTGGTGCTGATCGTGCCAGGACCGCGCCGGGCCGAGGAACTGCTGCCTACCGGCGCGCTGCGAATTACCTTGCCTGCCTTGGGTATTCCGTGGACCGGCGGCTATCGGGCCGCGGACCCGCGCAGGGTGGCCGACGTATTGGCCGGATTGCGCCCGGATGTGCTCGAGGTGTCCGACCGATTGACGCTGCGGGGTTTCGGCCGGTGGGCGCGGCGCCACGATGTGGCAAGCGTGATGATCTCCCATGAGCGCCTGGATCGGTTGCTCGGTCAGGTCATGCCGAGCCCGGTGGCGCGCCGGTGCGCCGACGTGGCCAATCGGCGGACCGCCACCGAATACGACACCGTGGTCTGCACGACGGAATTCGCTCGCGGGGAGTTCTTACGTGTCGGTGCGTCGAATGTCGAACTTGTACCGCTCGGAGTGGATCTGGAGCTGTTCAGCCCGGGTAGGCGTGACTATGCGCTGCGCGCGGATCTCGGTATCCCGGGGCACCCGTTGCTGGTGCACTGCGGCAGGCTCTCGATGGAGAAGCGGGTGGATCGCAGCATCGAGGCGGTCGGTGCGTTGCGTAAGGCCGGGGTGCCCGCGCGGCTGGTCATCGCGGGGGAGGGGCCGCGTCGCGAGGCGCTGGAACGGCGCGCGAAGGCGCTGCCCGCACTGGCAGGCGGATTGCCTGCCGTGCATTTCACCGGGTTCATTTCGGATCGGGCGATGGTGGCGAAATTACTTGCTACCGCGGATGTTTCGCTGGCGCCGGGGCCGCATGAGACGTTCGGGCTCGCCGCGTTGGAGGCGCTGGCCGCCGGTACGCCGGTGGTGGCGAGCCGTTCATCGGCACTGGCCGACATCGTGACCACCGAGTGCGGCGCCGTTGCCGACGACCATCCGTCCGCCTTCGCCACCGCCGTCACCGGTGTGCTTGCCTTACCGGCCGTGCGTCGTAGGAAGGCGGCGCGCACCCGCGCCGAGCAATTCACCTGGCCGCGCGCGGTCGCGGGCATGCTCGCGGTGCTCGGGCGGTAGCGCCTCAGCAGCCATCCGGTCCCGACGCGCAATTGAGCTGCACGTCGAGCACCCGGGCGCCCGGACCCTGTTCGCCGAGGCGGTCGTGCTCGTTGACGATCTTGCAGCTGCCGAGTGACAGACAACCGCAGCCGATGCAGCCGGTCAGGTTGTCGCGCAACCGGGTCAGCTGTGTAATGCGGTCGTCGAGGTCGGTGCGCCAGGTGGTGGAGAGGGTCTCCCAGTCGCGGCGGGTCGGGGTGCGGCCGTCTGGCAGTTTGTCCAAGGCCGCGCGGATATCGCTCAATGGGATTCCGACCCGCTGCGAGATGCGGATGAAGGCGACACGCCGCAGCGTCTCGCGCGCGTATCGACGCTGATTACCGCTGGTACGGCGACTCGATATGAGCCCCTCGCGCTCGTAGAAGTGCAACGCGGACACCGCCACTGCGCTACGCTCGGACAGCTGCCCGGGGGTCAGTTCCTTTGATCGCCAATCGGTTGCCGACATCCACTCTCCTCCATTCACCTGAACAATACTTCAGGTTAGGGTGTGCTGGGGTAGGAATCGGACACACGCGCTCGCGGCTGCTCGCGGGGTGTTCGAAATTGTTCCGCCGGCGACGGCTTGCTGGGCACCGAAACCCTGCGGGGACTGCGCACACGCTGCCTGAAAGATGAGCATTTGCGTGCTCTTACGTCGTCGGCGAACTACGGTCGGACCATGGGAGCAGACGCTGTGCAGGCGGGGCCCGGAGCTGATCCGGATGAAGGTGAGCACGACCGCGTCGATGATCCGGGTTACCGTCTCGCGGTGACCTCCGAAGTGGGTCGGCTGCGCACGGTTTTGCTGCACCGTCCCGGCGACGAATTGCGCAGGCTCACCCCGCGCAATAACGATCAACTGCTGTTCGACGGCATTCCGTGGGTGGAGCGGGCGCAGCAGGAACACGACGCGTTCGCCGATGTGCTGCGCGGGCGCGGTGTCGAAGTGCTGCTGCTCGCGGACCTGCTCGCCGAGACACTCGATGTCAGTGGCGCGGCCCGCATCCAGGGCATCTCCGCCGCGGTAGACGCGCGCAGGCTCGGGCACTCGCTGGCCGATGAGCTCGCCGCGTTCCTGCGCGGCATCCCGGCCGGAGAACTGGCGAATTCGCTGATGGCGGGGATGACCTTCGACGAATTGCCCTTCGGCCCGGACGCCACCTCACTGGTGCGACGGATGCACCACGGCGGCGACTTCGTTATCGACCCGCTGCCGAATCTGCTGTTCACCAGGGATTCGTCGTTCTGGGTCGGGCCGAGGGTCGCGATCACCGCGCTGGCGCTGCCCGCCCGGATGCGGGAGACCTCGCTGACCGATCTCATCTACGCCTTCCATCCGCGCTTTCTCGGGGTGCGCCGTGCCTATGAGTCGCATACCGCACCCATCGAGGGCGGTGACGTGCTGTTGCTCGCGCCGGGGGTGGTAGCCGTCGGCGTCGGCGAGCGGACCTCGCCCGCCGGGGCGGAAGCGTTGGCGCGCAGCCTGTTCGACGACGATCTCGCGCACACCGTGCTGGTGGTGCCGATCGCGCAGAATCGCGCGACCATGCACCTGGACACGGTGTGCACGATGGTCGATACGGACGCCATCGTGATGTATCCAGCGGTGCGTGACTCATTGTGCGCGTTCACTATTCATCGCGAGGACAGCTACAGCGGTCGCGATGGCGGCAGCGGCGTGAGCATGCGCGGCCCCGATCCGTTCTTGCCCGCGGCCGCCGAAGCCATGGGGATTGGCAAGCTGCGGGTGATCGACACCGGTCTCGACGGTGTCACCGCCGAACGCGAGCAATGGGACGACGGCAATAACACTCTGGCGTTGGCGCCAGGCGTCGTTATCGCCTACGAGCGCAACGAGATGACCAATTCACGGCTGACCGACGCGGGCGTCGAGGTGCTGCCGATCCCGGGCTCCGAGCTGGGGTCCGGTCGAGGTGGCCCACGCTGTTTGTCCTGTCCGCTGTCCCGAGATGACGTGTGAGCTGCCATGTTCACCGTGACCGTCACGCACGATTCCCCGGTCCCGCCCTTCGAGCAGCTGCGTATCGGCGTAATCGCGCAGGTGCGCTCGGGCGAACTCGCCGCGGGCACCAAGATCCCGACAGTTCGAGCGCTAGCAGCCGAACTCGGCTTGGCGCCGAATACCGTTGCCCGCGCCTATCGCGAGCTGGAGGCCGACGGCGTCGTCGAAACCCGGGGTAGGCAGGGCTCTTTCATAGCCTCCTCCGGCGATCCCACTCGGGACGCCGCGGGGCGCGCCGCCACCGACTACGTCGCCGCCATCCGGCGACTCGGTCTCGATGACGCGGCCGCCCTCGGCTACGTGCAGTCCGCGCTGGAGATCTAGCCTCAGCGCCAGCTCGGCAGCCAGAGGTGGGCGTGCCAGCTGCCGGGCGTAATGGACATGGCGGTGAGGATCGGCCAGAGCCAGATGAAGTTGGCGATGACCAGGCCGAGGTAGATGCAGACGGCGAGTAGGCCGAGACTGCGGCGTTCGCTGGGGAGTTCGGGCAGGAAGGTACCCGCGGTGCTACGTCGTATCGGGACTTTGCGGACCGGGCCGAGGATGTCGCCGAGTACCAGTGCGATCGCCATCACCAGGAATGGCGCCAACGCTACGGCGTAGAAGTAGTACATCTGCCGGTCGAGGGTGAAGAACCAGGGGATCAGGCCGGCACCGTATCCCACCAGGACCGCGGTGTAGCGCCAGTCGCGTCGCGCGACAATCCGCCACAGACCCCAGCCGAGCACCGGGAACGCGATCCACCAGATGGCAGGCGTGCCGACCAGCATCATGGCCTTCACACACTGGTTCTGCCCGCAGCCGGTGACACCGTTATCGGCGTAGTGATAGAGCATCGGCCGCAGCCCCATCGGCCAGGTCCACGGCTTGGATTCCCACGGATGATGATTGCCCGCCGAGTTGGTCAGTCCCTCGTGGAAGCCCAGCGTTTCGCCGCTGTAGAACCAGAGCGAACGCAGCGCGCCCGGGATCCACGACCACGGTCCGTCGCGACCGACCTGATTGCCGACCGCGTATCGGTACACGCCGTCCTCGCTGGAAAACCACGCCCAATACGTGGCCAGGTACACCCCGAGGGGAACCAGTACCAGTGCGTAAAGCGCCGGTCCGATATCGCGTATCGCGGTGCCGATCCATGGGCGGCGCACGCCGTAGGCTCGGCGCGCGACCAGATCGAAGCCAACGCTGAGCAGGCCGAACGCGAGCACGAAGTACATGCCGGACCATTTGGTTCCACAGGCAAGCCCGAGCAGGATGCCCGCGCCGAACCGCCACCAGCGCACCCCCAACCGTGGACCCCACGGGCTCGCATCGATCCGTCCCTCGGCGTCGGCCCGCGCGATGCGGGCCCGCACCTCGTCGCGGTCGACGATGAGACAACCGAATGCGGCGGTGGCGAACAACGTGATGAAGATGTCGAGCATGCCGATGCGCGAGGAGACGAAGGTGGCGCCGTCGGCGATGAGCAGAATGCCCGCGAACGCGCCGATCAGCGTCGAGCGTGACATTCGCCGGACAATGCGGATCACCAGCAGCACCAGCAGGGTGCCGCAGATGGCGGAGGCAAAGCGCCAGCCCCACGCGTTGTAGCCGAATATAGCCTCGCCCATGGCAATTAATTGTTTGCCGACCGGCGGATGCACGACCAGCCCGTAGGCGGGGTTGTCCTCGACCCCGCCGCCGGTCAGCATTTGCCAGCCCTGCGGCGCATAGTGCTTCTCGTCGAAAACCGGGGTGCGCGCGTCGGTCGGATAGTCGAGGTTGGTGAACCGCGTGACCGCCGCGATCATCGTGAGGAACGCGGTGACCGCCCAGCCTCGCATGGTGTCGAGAGGCCCGAAATCGGGGGAGGGCCGCAGAGGTGCGGGGCTCGACACGGTAGGTACGGCCCCCGGTGCGGTCGCGCGCTGGTCGGTCACCTGGGTCACGCCCCGATCGTATGCTGTGCACGACGACGGGACGTGCATCGGTGAGCGTGCCGCCGGACAATCACACCCGCGTGCTTGTCGCGATCGCCCTGTTCCGGATTCGGATTTCGGTGGTGACAGAATCAACTGGCGAAGCAGGCAACTGATTTCCAGGCAGATGGGCGTGCGGTGACGAATAGCGCGGTGACCGGCGAGCATACGGTCGGCAGGCTGGTGCTCGCGGCGACGCCGATGGGTGACATCGGCGATGCGTCGCAGCGGTTGCGCGGCGCGCTCGCGAGCGCCGATATCGTCGCGGCCGAGGACACCCGCCGCACGCGGTCACTGGCCAAGGCTCTACAGGTGGAGATCACGGGGCGGGTGGTCCGGTTCGACGACCACGTCGAGTCGGCCAAAATTCCGGCACTGCTCGGCGATATCGAGCAGGGGCGAACCGTGCTGCTGGTGACGGACGCGGGTATGCCCTCGGTCAGTGATCCGGGCTACCGCCTGGTCGCGGCCTGCGTGGAGTGCGATCTGCCGGTCACCTGCCTGCCCGGACCGTCTGCCGTGACCACCGCACTGGCGCTGTCCGGGCTGCCGGTCGAGCGGTTCTGCTTTGACGGGTTCGCGCCCCGCAAATCCGGCCAGCGCCGAGAGTGGTTGCGCACCTTGATCTCTGAGCCGCGTACCTGCGTTTATTTCGAGGCGCCGCATCGACTGGCCGGTTCATTGGCCGACGCGGTCGAGGTCCTCGGCCCGGACCGGCGCGTCGCGGTCTGCCGCGAATTGACCAAGACCTACGAAGAAGTCGTGCGCGGTACCCTCGCCGAGGTCGCGGCCTGGGCCGTCGATGGTGCTCGCGGCGAGATCACCGTGGTTGTCGAGGGTGCGCAACCCAGGTCCGCGAATCCGGCCGACCTGGTGGATGAGGTCGAATCACTCATGGCCGATGGCCTGCGTCTCAAGGACGCCTGCACCCAGGTCGCGGCTGCCACCGGCGCCTCCCGCCGCGAACTCTATGACGCCGTTCTCGCGGCCCGGCGCGATGAATCGGACTAACTGCCACAATTGGTTACATGACCTCTTTGGAAGGTAAAGCCAAGACATTCCTCGAACTTCATCGTGCAGGCGATCCTGGCATCTTCCCGACTGTGTGGGACGCGTGGTCGGCGAATCTAGCTGTCGCCGCCGGATTTTCGGCCCTGACGCTGGGTAGTCACCCGGTCGCGGATTCGGTCGGGCGCAGCGACAAGGAAGGCATGACCTTTGCCGAGTTGCTGACCCGGGTACGTCAGATCAGCGAGGTTGTGGATGTTCCGATCTCGGTCGACATCGAATCCGGGTATGGGCTCGAGCCCGCGCAGTTGATCGAGGGCCTGCTCGAGGCCGGTGCGATCGGACTGAATATCGAGGACACGGTGCATAGTGAGGGCGGCCGGTTGCGTGGCGCGCAAGAGCACGCCGACCTCGTGCACCGACTACGTCAATTCGCCGATGCCGCGGGTGTACACGTGGTGGTCAACGCCCGCACCGACCTTTTCCTTCGTCAGGACGGCGACAAGTCCGACCGTGTCGATCGTGCGATCGCCCGGCTACAGCTGGCTGCGACGGCGGGTGCCGATGTCCTCTACCCGGTCGGCCGTCACTCCGATGCCGAAATGCGCCGCCTCACCAGCGAATTGCCGTTGCCCATCAACGCCATCGGCCTGCCTGGCGAATCCGACCGTGCCGTGCTCGCGGCGCAGGGCGTCGCCCGCGTCAGCTTCGGCCCGTACTTTCAGTGGGCGCTGGCCGAGGAGGCCAACCGGCTGCTCGAGCGCTGGAAATAATTGTCGCTGACCGCTACCGCTGCTGAGAGTGGTAGCGGTCAGGAGCATCGTCGATGGTGGCGACCGCCTAGTTCTTCGGCTCCACGTAGCGCGGGTAGACAGCCTCCGGTGCTGGTAGCGGGGTGCCCGCCACCAGCGGGTTCGTGATGTCGGCGAAGGTTCGATTCTGCTGGGCCAGCAGGTCCAGGATCTTGCCCGCCGACTCGGGCAGCACCGGCTGCACGAGGATGGCGACGATGCGCAGCAGTTCGATGGTCACGTAGAGCACCGTGGCCTCGCGGGCCAGGTCTTCCTCGGTGCCGGATTTGGCCAGCGCCCATGGCGCCTCGGCGGAGAAATACTTATTGGCCTCGCCGAGGGTCAGCCAGATCGCCTCCAACGCCAAATGCATTTGCTGAGCGTCGAATTCGGTACGGCAGCGCTCCAGTAGCCCGTTGGCGCGCTCCAGTAGCGCACGGTCGGCGTCGGTGAATTCGCCCGGTGTCGGCACCACGCTGCCACAGTCGCGCGCGACAAGCTTGAGGCTGCGCTGCACCAGGTTTCCGAATTCATTGGCCAGATCGGTGTTGATCCGCCCGACGATCGCCTCGTGGCTGTAGCTGCCGTCTTGGCCGTAGGAGATCTCCCGCAGCAGGAAGAAGCGGACCGGGTCGACGCCGTATTCCTCGACGAGTGCGAGCGGGTCGACCACATTGCCGACCGACTTCGACATCTTCTCGCCCTTGTTGTACAGAAACCCGTGCACGAAAACGCGTTTCGGCACCTCGATGCCTGCCGACATCAGGAACGCGGGCCAGTACACGGTGTGAAAGCGGGAGATGTCCTTGCCGATGATGTGTAGGTCGGCGGGCCAGAACTGCTGGAACGCAGCGGATTCCGTATCCGGGAAACCGACGCCGGTGAGGTAGTTGGTGAGCGCGTCCACCCACACGTACATCACGTGATCGGGATGGCCGGGCACCGGCACACCCCAGTCGAAGGTGGTGCGGGAAATGGACAGGTCCTTCAGGCCCGCCTTCACGTAGCTCACCATTTCGTTGCGAGCCGTTGCGGGCGCGATGAATTCGGGGTGCTCGTCGTAGAGCGCCAGCAGCTTGTCCTGATAGTTCGACAGCCGGAAGAAGTAGTTCGACTCCTCGGTCCAGGTCACCGGCGTCTTGGACTCGGTGGAAATTCGCGACCTGTCCTCGAGCAGCGTGGTCTCCTCCTCGGTGTAGAACGCCTCGTCGCGAACCGAGTACCAGCCCGAGTAGTTGTCGATGTAGATATCGCCGTTGGCGAGCATCCGCTCCCAGATCGCGACGCTGGCCACCTGATGGTCCTCATCGGTGGTGCGGATGAAGCGGTCGAACGAGACATCGAGCGTCTTGTCCATCGCCTCGAACACGTCCGAGTTGCGCGACGCGAGCTCCTCCACCGGCATACCCTCGGCGACTGCCGTCTGCTGCATCTTCTGGCCGTGCTCGTCGGTGCCGGTCATGAAGAACACGTCATACCCGTCGAGCCGCTTGAACCGCGCAAGGGCGTCCGCCGAGACGTACTCGTAGGCATGCCCGATGTGCGGCGCACCGTTCGGGTACGCGATGGCCGTGGTGATATAGAAGGAGGGGCGGTCAGCTGCACTCATGGTGTGTCTACTGTAATGCGCGTGGATTCCGATGCTGACGTGAATATCCCCGCAGGCGCTCGCGCCGGTGCGCTCCGGTCCGCGAGTGCGCGCCGATGAACGGCAAGCGCCCGGCCCCCGGTCTTCCGGAACCGCTTGCGCCGCTGGTGGACGCGCACACCCACCTGGATGCCTGCGGAGCGACCGACGCGGAATCGACGGCCGTGATCGTGGACCGCGCGGCGTCGGTCGGCGTCGGACAGGTGGTCACAGTCGCCGACGATCTGGCAGCCGCGCAGTGGGCAGTGCTGGCCGCGAACCGGGACGCCCGCGTCTATGCCGCTGTGGCTCTGCATCCCACCCGGGCGAACGCTTTGGACGACGCCGCGAAAACCGAGTTGGAGCGATTGGCCCGCGATCGGCGCGTCGTCGCGATCGGCGAAACCGGCCTCGATTACTACTGGCCGGGCAAGCTCGACGGGTGCGCCGATGTCGAGACGCAGATCGAAGGCTTCCGCTGGCATATCGATCTGGCGAAGCGGGTGCGCAAGCCGCTCATGATCCACAACCGGGACGCCGACCACGATCTGCTGACGGTGCTGCTGGACGAAGGCGCCCCGGAAACCGTGATCTTCCACTGCTTTTCGTCGGACACCAATATGGCGCTCGCGTGTGTGTCCGAGGGCTACGTGCTCAGCTTTTCCGGAACGGTGAGTTTCAAGAACGCGCACGAATTGCGGGAGGCCGCGAAGGTGGTGCCCGACGATCAGATTCTGGTGGAGACCGACGCACCGTATCTGACCCCGCATCCGTTCCGTGGCGCGCCGAACGAGCCTTACTGCCTGCCATACACAGTGCGCGCGCTGGCCGAGTTGCGTGAACAGGATCCGGCGGAACTGGCGAAGATCACCACCGCGAACGCCCGGCGTATCTACGGCATCTGAGTGCCGGTTCGGTTACTCGAACGGTGGCCGGGAGCGCGCCGACGCGCGTCTGGCCATCAAGGGGTCCGGCAAGCCGCAGTGTGTTCTATGTCACTTGATGAGGCCGTTTTGTGATCTACCTGCGGCGGTGAGACCAATTCGTGATCGCGTTCGTCTCCGGGTCGAGAGGAGCGGTTGTCGGCCCGTCGCTCCTTCGTTATCTTACTGTGACCATGTCGTCATTCACGAGGATCAACCAGTCTCGCTCGCCGATGCTATATGTCGCGGTGGCGGCGCTGCTGGCGACGCTGCTCGTCGGCGCCGCGATGGCGATCGTTAACCGCAAGACGGTCACGGTGGTCGTCGATGGCGAGAAGTCGACGCAGACCACCATGTCGCGCAATGTCGGTGGCGTGCTCGAGGCCGCCGGGTTCGATGTGAACGATCGTGACCTGGTGCAGCCTGCATTGGCCTCGACCGTCGCCGATGGCGCCACCATCATCCTGAATCGAGCCCGCGAGATCGCGGTGTCGGTGGATGGGAAGCCCGAAAAGGTGTGGTCCACCGGGCTGACCGCAGGCGATGTCGCTGCCCAGCTGGGCCTGCCCGCCGAAACCTTCGTAGCCCCGGCACGCAACGAGAAGCTGCCGCTCGAAGGTGCCGCGCTGAGTGTTTTCAAGCCGCATTCGATTTCGTTGCTCGACGGGATCGGCGCGCCGGTCGACGTCCGGCTCGCCGCGCCGACGGTCGGCGAATTCCTTACTGCGGCAGGCATTCCGCTGATCGAGCAGGACACCGTCGAGCCCGCGTCGAGCACCGCGCTGACCGACGGCATGCAAGTCACTGTGACCCGCACGCGAATCGAGAAGCAGACCGAGACCCTGCCGCTGGATCCGCCGGAGACCGTGATCGAAGATCCGACCATGAACATGAGCCGGACCGTGGTCGAATCCGAGGGCGCATCCGGCGTCCAGGACGTCACCTTCGCGGTCACCATGGTCAACGGCCAGGAAGAAAGCAGGCAGCAGGTCGCGTCGAACGTCACCGTGACCGCGCAGCCGAAAACCGTACGTAAGGGCGCCAAGCCCGGCACCGAGGTGCCGCCGGTGCGTGACGGCGTGACCTGGGACGCGCTCGCACGGTGCGAATCGACCGGCAACTGGGGAATCAATTCTGGCAACGGCTACTTCGGTGGCATCCAGTTCGATCAGGGCACCTGGGAGCGGCAAGGCGGTCTCAAGTACGCACCGCGCGCCGACATGGCCACTCGAGAAGAGCAGATCGCCATCGCCGAGGTCACCCGCGCCCGTCAGGGCTGGGGCGCCTGGCCGGCGTGCACCAGCCGCATCGGCGTCGGCAGCGACTAGATACGGTCCGCCGCTGGCGGGTGTTCAGGCCGGACCGGGGTGCGGTGGCGGCTGTTGAGAATTCGCCGCGCTCGAATCCGCCGAGCGGCTGCGGATCGGGGACGCGCGCCCGTCGTCCGGGCGAGTTGGTAGGTTTTCGAGGTGACCGAACCTGATGTTTCCGCTCGTGGGAGCGCCGCGTTGCTCGGGCCCGCCGAGGTACGGGCGCTGGCGGAGCAGCTCGGCGTCCGGCCGACCAAGCAACTCGGGCAGAACTTCGTACACGACGCGAACACGGTGCGGCGCATCGTGGCGGCGGCGGGGGTGGGGCGCGCGGATGCGGTGCTCGAGGTCGGGCCGGGTCTCGGGTCGCTGACCTTGGCGCTGCTCGACGTAGTCGACTCGGTGATCGCGGTCGAGATCGATCCTGTTCTCGCGCAACATCTTCCGGTGACCGTCGCCGATCGAGCGCCGGAATTGGCTGGACAGCTGCGGGTCGTCCAGGCGGACGCGCTGCGGGTCGGTCCGCAGGATTTGCCTGCCGCGCCGACAGCGCTGGTCGCGAACCTGCCCTACAACGTCGCGGTGCCGGTGCTGCTGCATCTGCTGGCCGAATTGCCCAGTATCACAACCTCATTGGTGATGGTGCAAGCCGAGGTCGCCGACCGATTGGCGGCGGAGCCGGGCGGCCGGATCTATGGGGTGCCGAGTGTGAAGGCGGGCTTCTTCGGGACCGTGCGGCGCGCGGGTGCGGTCGGTACCCAGGTCTTTTGGCCGGTTCCGCGCGTAGAGTCCGGCCTGGTGCGCATCGAGCGCTACGCCGAGGCGCCGTGGTCGATGGATGACGAGCACCGTCGCCGCGTATTCGCGGTGGTCGATGCCGCGTTCGCTCAGCGCCGCAAGACCTTGCGTGCGGCACTGTCGGGTTGGGCGGGATCGCCCGCCGAGGCCGAACGCCGCCTGGTCGCCGCCGGCATCGATCCCATCGCCCGCGGTGAGACCCTCGACACCGCCGCCTACGTTCGCCTCGCCGATCAGGCATAGCTCGCGCTCAGGCGTCGCGTCTATCTCGTAGGCGAGTCGCCATGGATGCGCGGCGTCGCTGCGGTGCGGATCTCGAACAACGCGGTGAGCCCGCCGCCGGTGGGCGACGGGCTCGGTTGGATTCGGGTCAGACCGCGAGTTCGTAACCTGCCTCGTCGACCGCGGCGACGATGTCGGCATCGGCGACGAGAGCGCTGCTATCGATACGGACCGCACCGCTGGCGAGATCCACGTCCACGCTGGTTACTCCGTCGATCTTGCCGATTTCCGTACGGACCGAGCTGACGCAGTGTCCGCAGGTCATTCCCTTGACGGTGTAAGTGCTGGTGGCCATGTCCGACTCCTTCACTGGCGACTGATCATACGGTCCGGGGGTATCTCCCGCACCACACGAACATACCCCCTATGGGTATTGGACGCAACTTGTCGACCGGGTTTTGGATGAATGCCGAAGTTGTGCCATGTTGGTCATCGCGGAGCCGCTGCCGTTGGTGCGGATCGCGGTGCGCTAGTGGACGTTCGTGGTCTCGACCCGGGTGAACGGCTCGTCTCGACGCGCGCACCTGTCGTATGCACCCGTTAGGCTTGAGCATCGTGTTGTCAGTTGTGCCCAGCCCCGTCATCGTGCGCGCGCCGTCGAAGGTGAATCTGCATCTCGGCGTCGATGATCTACGCGCGGATGGCTACCACGATCTGACGACGGTGTTCCAAGCGCTCTCGCTCGGCGACGATTTGGAGATCTCCCCGTCGGCGTCGCTCACCGTGCGGGTCAGTGGCGAGGGTGCGGCCGAGGTGCCAACCGATCGCACCAATCTCGTGTGGAAAGCGGCAGTTCGTGTCGCCCACTTGGCCGGGCGGGCACCGCTGGTGGAAATCGCCATCAACAAGGGGATTCCGGTGGCGGGCGGGATGGCGGGCGGCAGTGCGGACGCCGCCGCCGCGTTGGTCGGCCTGAATGAGCTGTGGGATCTCGGCCTGACCCGCGAGGAATTGGATGCGCTCGCGGCCGAACTGGGTAGTGATGTCCCGTTCGCGCTGCACGGCGGCACCGCGCTTGGCACGGGCCGCGGTGAGCGGCTGCTGCCGGTCTTGTCCCGCAACACCTTTCACTGGGTGCTCGCGCTCGCCAAGGGTGGCTTGTCCACGCCCGCGGTATTCACCGAACTCGACCGGCTTCGGGTAATTGGCGACCCGCCGCGGCTCGGTGAGCCACAGGCGCTGATGCAGGCGCTTGCCTCCGGTGATCCGAAGCAACTTGCGCCACTTCTGGGGAACGACCTGCAAGCCGCCGCCCTTTCGTTGAAGCCGGAACTGCGACGGACCCTCCGGGCCGGAGTCGGAGCGGGCGCTCTGGCGGGACTGGTCTCCGGATCCGGCCCGACGTGCGCGTTCCTCTGCGACAGTCAGGACGCCGCCGTCGCTGTTGCCGCGGAGCTCGCGGGCGCGGGTGTGTGCCGCAGCGTACGTACCGCCAGCGGCCCCGTGCCCGGTGCCCGCGTCATCAACGGTGATGTCCACGGCAACCACTGAAATCCGCCCGGGCGTCGACGGGTGTATTCCAAAGGGGCGCTGCGGTATCCGTCGGAGCGATGTGGTGTCGACCGGTCAGGCGATTGCCTCGGCGAGCCGATCCACCTGGTCGGTGTCGCGGCCGTAACAGTAGAGCATCACCTCGTCGGCACCGAGATCATCGAATTGCTTGATGGCCGTGCGTATTTCATGGGGAGTGGTGAGCATCCCGGCCAGCATGAAGTCGGCACGTCCACTGAATTCGTAGTAGTCGCCCATCGAGCGACGTGCGTCCTCGACGACATCGGGGGCGCCGAGCGCGACATTGACCTGCGCAACGATGCGGGGCGCGCCGTCATGCCCGTGATCGCGCCACGAGCGACGAGCGGTTTCGAAAAGGCCGCCCGCCCAGGAGGGGGCGGCGGCCGCGAGAAAGCCGCCGCCCCACCGGCCGACCCGGTCGATAGCGGTTGGCGCGAAGCCGCCGAACAGCAGTGGCGGCCCTTCCGGATGTAGTGGAGCGGGACCGATCGGACCGCAGTCGGGTCCGTACGGCGCGCCGGACCAGAGGCGTCGCATGGTCGCGACCTGTTCGTCGAGTCGACGGCCGCGGGTGCGTAGATCGGTGCCCGAGGCAATGTGGTCGTCCTCGCGCCCGCCGACGCCGAGGCCGAGCACGAATCTGCCGCCGGACATGCGATCGAGCGTGGCGGCCTGCTTGGCCAGTAGCGCGGGCTCGCGCAGCGGTGCGATCAGCACCTCGGTCTGGACCTTGATGCGAGTGGTCGCACCGGCGATCATGCCGAGCGCGATGAGTGGTTCGGGATTGTCGTAAACGAGCCGATCGAGCAGGCCGAGCGTGGTGAACGGGCCGGCATCGGCGCGGCGTGCCCAGTTGAGCAGGGTAGCGGGATCGGAAATCGGCAGACCGAGACCGACGCGCATGAGGAACCTCCGGAGCGGATTGATGGTGCCGCTCGGCGCCTCGTCGTGAGGCGGGGCTCCTATTGCGCGGCATTGCCTCGGGAGCGCCAGGTGTACGACTTTAGTCGTAACGAACGGTGTTCGCTCACTTAGATTGAACGAACACCGTTCGTTTCGCAACCCTCCGCCCGGAGCGCCACAACGGTGGGTGAGTAGGCTCAGCCAGCCGGCAAAATACGCGGAGAGGCGGGCTAGCGGGATCCATGTCCAACCTGATCAACCTCGAACAGGTCTCCAAGAGCTTTGGGATCACCCCACTATTGGACAATGTGTCCCTCGGCGTCCACGCGGGCGAGCGGATCGGTGTCGTCGGTCTCAACGGCGGCGGTAAGACCACCCTGTTGGAGGTGCTGACCGGTCTCGAGCCACCCGATAGTGGCCGCGTGAGTCGAGTCGGTGGCCTGCGCTTGGCGGTGGTGACCCAGCGCGGCGTGCTGCCCGAGGGCGCGACCGTCGGATCCGTCGTGCTGGCCGGCCTGGCTGATGACGCGATGACCGACGATGTGGCAGAACACGAGTGGGCGGCCAATCCGCGCATCCGCTCGGTCATGGAGGGGATCGGGATCGCTGGTCTCGGCCTCGAGACCTCGATCGACAACCTCTCGGGCGGTGAGCGGCGGCGCGTCTCGCTGGCCGCGGCCCTGGTCCGCGATCTCGATCTGCTAGTCCTCGACGAGCCGACCAACCACCTCGACGTCGAGGGCGTGCAATGGCTGGCCGAGCATTTGCTCAATCGCCGTAGCGCGCTGGTGGTCGTAACCCACGATCGCTGGTTTCTCGATACCGTCGCCACCAACACCTGGGAGGTCGTCGGTGGCAAGGTCGAAAGCTACGACGGCGGGTACGGCGACTGGATATTCGCCCGCGCCGAACGCGCCCGGCAGGCCGATGCCTCCGAAGCACGACGCAACAACCTGGCCCGCAAGGAGTTGGCGTGGTTGCGGCGCGGCGCAAAGGCACGGACCTCCAAGCCGCGCTACCGGGTGGAGGCGGCGGAGGCACTGATCGCCGATGTGCCGCCGCCGCGTGACAGTGTCTCGCTGGCAGCGTTCGCGCGAAAACGCCTCGGCCGCGTGGTCATCGAGCTGGAAGACACCACGCTGACCACCCCGGACGGGCGAGAGTTGGTGCGCGACTCGACCTGGCGGCTCGCGCCGGGGGAGCGGGTCGGCTTGGTTGGGGTCAACGGCTCCGGCAAGACAACACTCTTGCGCACGCTGGCCGGTGATACGGAACCGGCTGCGGGCAAGCGCATTCAGGGCCAGACGGTGCAGATCGGCTGGCTGCGTCAGGAACTCGACGACCTGCCGACCGACATGCGAGTACTGGAGGCAGTGCAACAGGTCGCGCAGCGAATCATGCTGGGCGACAAGGAGATCTCCGCTGGTCAGCTGGCTGAGCGACTCGGATTCAGCCCGGCACGGCAGCGGACGCCGGTCGGCGATCTGTCCGGTGGCGAGCGGCGCAGACTACAGCTGACCCGCATCCTGATGGCCGAGCCGAACGTGCTGTTGCTCGATGAGCCGACCAATGACCTGGATATCGATACCCTGCAACAGCTCGAGGATCTGCTCGACAACTGGGCGGGCACCCTGGTGGTGATCAGCCACGACCGCTACCTGATCGAACGCATCTGTGACTCGACCTGGGCGCTATTCGGCGACGGCAAACTCACCAACCTGCCCGGCGGTATCGACGAGTACCTGAAAAAGCGTGCCGCCCAAGGCGCGTCGCCGACGCGTTCCGATACGAAGAGCCCAACCGCACCAGTCACCGATGCCGCTGCCCAACGCGCCGCGCGCAAGGAACTGTCCCGGCTCGAGCGCGCCATCGTCAAGTTCGACGAGCGCGAACAGCGCCTACACAGCGCGCTGGCCGAAGCCGCGACCGACCCGGACAAGTTGGTGAGCCTGGGCGCCGAGCTCAAACAGGTGCTGGCGGAAAAGGAAGCCGCCGAGGAGCGCTGGATGGTTCTGGCCGAGGACGCCTGATTCAGGCAACCGCCGCTGTGCTCAGCTGGTGCCTGACGCCCTGCCATCCTGAATAACCACCGGCAAGCAGGTCTGGACGAAGTCGGCGCCGAAACCGGTGAGGGCGATACTGCGGTAGTGCACTTTGGTCCCGAAGCCGGACCGCTTGAGTACCTCCCGCACGGGCGACTGCGCCTCGAGGAGTTGGTACCGATTCGGGTTGCCGACAGGTTCTTTGACGAACTCGATGAGCCCGAGTCTGCGCAGATTGGGCAGGTACTGCTGGATGCGGTTCGGGAAGCGCAGTCCCGCGTGTTCGCCGATCAGATTGAGGCCGGACATGACGCGCTCGGCGCCGAGGCCGCGCGGGCGACCGGTGCGGATATCGATCGAGGGCTGTGGCCCGTCGAGGTGCAGGAATCGTAGGACGCGAGCCTCGTCGGGTGTCAGGTCGGCGAGCATTCGCGCGAAGGCGGGGTGGGTTTCCTGGGGCTCGCCATGCGTGCTCGCCGACAGTCGCAGCAGTGCGGCTCCCTGTTCGCGCAGTGTCGGCAGTGCCGCCGGATCGGGTGGTTCGGGGACGGTGGGTATCCGCAGCGCCCGGCGTATTGCCTCGCGTACCTCGGCCTCCGCCGCCGCGAGGACCTCGCGCGGCGGCGTACCCGCGGCGCTGCCACGGACAACGGTGGCGCCGACGCCGAGCGCGGTGTCGATACTCCACGCGGCCACATCGGAAACGGCCGTCACGGCCACCCGCGCGATGCCGGTGGCAGCCCGGACGGTCTTGCGCGCTGAACCGGGTTTCCTTGTTCGCGTTGGGGTTTCAGCGGTGAGTTCGATTTCGGTGACGGACCGTCTCGTGATCTCCGTCGACGCCGTGCTCGGCTGGGGCCGGACCGATTCAGGAGGCCCGGAGGCCTGCTGGTCGTCGCCGTCGGGTTCCGTCACCACCATGTCGTTGCTACTCCCGTCCCGAAGATCAGGATATGAGCGTATCCGGCCAGCAGTCCCAGCGCGCCGCCATGGACGAAAAGCAGCCATTCGTCCTGTTTGATCGCCGATCGCAGCATGTCGACCAGATCGTTCGGCGATAGAGCCGACATTTGCTTGGAGATGTATTCGTTGATCTGCTGGCCCTGACGGACGTTGAACTCGGGATCGGCGAAAGCGATCGGTGCGATGTTCATGGCCTCGCTGGTGAACGTCGACTGCAGTGCGTCGTATTCGCGGCTGCCGATCACGAACTTCACCGCGGAGCGGGCCGGTCCGAGCGCGCGATCGGCGGCCGGGCGCAGGGTGTCCTCGAGCATCTGCATCGTTCGGTCCGAGCGCGGGCCGTTTAGCAGTTCGTCGCCGATATTGGCGACCGTCACAACCTGAGTGGAAACCAATTCGGCGTAACCCGAGGTGATTTCGTCCTGCCGCTTGATCAGCAGGCCCTGCCGCCAGGGGCACCACCACTTCGGATAGGCGGGTGCGAAGATCATATTGATACCGACCCAGTTGACCATCCAGCCGATAATGATGCCGCCGATCGGCAGCACCGCCAGCGTGGACCAATGGGTCAGGTGCAGAATGCCGACGAGCACCGCACCCATAGGCGCGCCGAAATAGAAGCCGAAGTTCTGCATGAACCGCAGTTCCTTGGCGCCGAGTACCTGGAACAGTTGATTGAGCAGTTGTGGGCGGGCTTGGAAATAGCGGATGACCATCTGCTTGACGTCGAGTAGCTGATCGATATTCGCGCCGAGTTCCTCGGTGAGTTCGCGCAGAATGTCCGGCAGCTGCTGGCTGACCCGGTCGTGCACCATGTCGCGCACCTGGGTCGGCAGGTTGTACCAGAGCTGGGGGTGCTCGCGGCGCAGGATTTCCTCGACGATGTCGTGGATCCGGTCCTCGGCGATATTCGTCAAATGTTCCGCGAGCGCATCCGGTTCTATCTCTCGATAGAAGTCGGCGACGCTACCGAGTTTCGCGAGCCCCTTGTCGACGGCAATGCTCGCCATCTTGTCCGCGCGTGAGGGCACGATGCCCTGCCAGCCGATCCTGCCGTCGTAGCTCAGCAGCGGCAATACCTGAATTCGTTTGGGCAGGAACGGAAACAATGCACGCAAGCCCGGAAGTCGAACGCCGTGGAACGCGATCGGCCGGAACAACATCAGCACGCCGGTCCAGTTGGTGATATAGCCGATGATGCCGGTAAAGAGTGGAATCGTAATCAGTTCCAACACGATGGACGGGTGGAACACACTCTCCAACACGACACCCTCCTGCCGATATATCGGTGATCGCCGCTCACCGGGACCTCAAAGTAGCATCCTGTCGGCGACTGGACCTTACTGTGAGGTAGGGAAGGTGGTCCACTTCGAGTGCGCCGGACCACACTATTCTGTCTGAGGCGTCAGTCACAGTAGGTGTCCACGATGTCGTACTGGCCACGGGAAGCGGAGACAATGACCACCACCACCTCCCACTCGCGTCAGCTGCGGGTGTTCGGGAGGTCCGTCCGGCGGCGGGGCCGGTCGTGAGTGGTGGCCCACAACTGGCGCGTCAGGAATACCTGAGAGGCAGTCGGGCAATAATCTGTGGGCGGAATCGTTCACCTGGGCAATACATCGGAGTACGACGTGGCAGACGACAGGACCGGACAGGACGTGACCCGGGCCGGTTCCCGCGCTGTGGAGCGCGGCTCAGATGTCGAACAGCGGCAGATCAGCAATGAGGCGCGGCTGATTCGCGGTGTGTTCCGTGCGGCAGGGCTCGCGGCGGGCACAGTGGTGCGTGGCAGTCAGTGGGCGGTGAACACCTCCTATGAGGTGACAAAGGAGATCACGCAGGCTGCGCTGGATGGCGAGTCGTCAGCGGATATCGCCGAGCGGACCGGCAATGCGTTGCGGTCGATCGCGCGCAGCGCGCTGGGCGTCACCGAGGGGTCGGTGCGCGAAATCGTCAGCTATGTACCGACTTCCAGCGGCCCGGCGGCCCAGCATGCGGTGGCGCTCGGGGCGCCGCTGCATTCGACGTCCGTCGAGGAGTTGCGCCGCCGTGGTGACGCGTTGCTCGCGCGTTCGGCGGATGTCTACTTCTCCGAGGATGTGCATCCGGCCTACGACCGGATCCTCGACGAACTGGCGCCGGACGAGGCGCGCATTCTGCGGTTCATGGCGCTCAACGGCGCACAGCCCTCGGTCGATGTGCGGACCAATCGGCCGCTGGGTATCGGCTCTGAATTGGTCACCGGGGACCTGACCTCGGTACCGGAACAGGCGGGTGTGCGCTATCCAGACCGGGCGCGCACCTATCTGATCAACCTCAACCGTCTCGGTTTGACATTGACCTCCGATGATCCGGTGGTGCTCAGCCGCTACATGGTGCTGGAGGTGCAGCCGGAGGTGGAGGCGGCGCTGAAGAAGGCGGGCCGGGCGCCGAAGATCGTCCGCAAGAGTCTGCGGCTGACCGAGTTCGGTGCGGATTTCTGCCGGATCTGCTTCACGATCGGCGGCTGATCCGGCAGCTGTCCAGGTTGCGACGCCACTGCCTGTGTAGCGCGGTGATAGCAATCTGATACAAATCTGGCAAATCCCGGAGTCCAGCGGCTTTGAATGGGATTGTTGAATGTATGGACCAGGACACCGGTGGGCAGGAGCGTAGCGACCGGGGGATGGGTGCCGGTGGGCAGGAGCGTAGCGACCGGGGGATGGGTGCCGGTGGGCAGGAGCGTAGCGACCGGGGGATGGGTGCCGGTGGGCAGGAGCGTAGCGACCGGGGAATGGACACCGCTGGGCAGGAGCGTAGCGACCCGGGGATGGACACCGGTGAGCAGGAGCGCGGTGAGCCCGGAATGGACACCGGTGCGCGAGAGCGCGGCGACGTCGGGATGGACGCCGGTGGGCAACCACGTAGTGACCGGGGGATTGATCCGGTCGCCGCGATCAGTCGGCTGAAGTTCAGGTATCTGCGGGCCCTCGACACCAAATCGTGGGACGTGTTCGCCGATACTATGGTGCCGGAGGCGACCGCGACCTATAGCGAATACCTGCAGTTCGAATCGCGCGAAGCGTTCATGGCGTTCATGCGTAATACCCTCGGTCCGCACGTCATCACCGAACATCGCTGCGATCATCCGGAGATCGATGTCGACGGTGATACCGCCACCGGCACTTGGTATCTCGCCGACACGGTATTGATCCCCGCGCACAATATGTTGCTGCGCGGCGCGGCCTTCTACACCGATCGCTATGTGTTCTGCGCCGATGGCTGCTGGCGTATCGCGCACACCGGCTACGAGCGGACCTACGAGGTGGTGCTCTCGCTCAGCGATCTACCGAGCTTGCGACTTACCTCGAGCCGTTGGGGTCTCATTGCTCGCGAAGACGGCATCGCGTCGGTGGAACGTGATCCCGGTACCGCACCGTAGCGGCGGGATAACGCTCAGTCCGCCGCGGCGACCAACGGTTCGAGGGTGAGGGAGGGGAATTCCTTCTCGATGTATTGCAGCCGCCATTTATCGCTGAACAGCGCGAGCAGTGCCCCATCGCTGCGGGCGAAGACTTCCACACCGCGTTGCCGGTCGAGCTCGGGCGCCGACGTCGCGTCGGTGCGCCGGGCCAGGGTGTAGGCCAGATTCTCCATCCGCGTCTCGACATTGAACTCCGCCTTCATCCGGGCGGTGACCACCTCGAACTGCATCGGGCCGACGGCCGCGAGAACCGGGGAGGCGTCGCCACGGAAGTCGTTGCGCAGTACCTGCACCACGCCCTCGGAATCGAGCTGGTCGATGGCCTTGCGGAACTGCTTGTATTTGCCCGCGCTCTCGGCACGTAACACCGCGAAGTGCTCCGGCGCGAAGGACGGGATCGGCGGGAACTCCACTTTCCTGTCGACGAACAGCGTGTGCCCCGGTGCCAGCGCGGTCGCATTGACCAGGCCGACGACGTCGCCCGGATACGCGGTGTCGACGGTGGAGCGTTCGCGGCCGAATACGGTCAGTGCGTACTTGGTAGCGAATGGTTTGCCGGTCTGCGCGTGGGTGACGACCATGCCGCGTTCGAACTCACCGGACACGATCCGCATGAAGGCGAGCCGGTCGCGGTGTGCGGTGTCCATACCGGCCTGCACCTTGAACACGACGGCACTGAACGGGTCGGTGGTGTCGCGCGGGCTACCGGCCACATCCGCGCGTGGGCCCGGTGCCGGGGCCAGCGTCACCAAGGTTTCCAACAGTTGCCGGACACCGAAATTCAGCATCGCGGAGGCGTAGATGACCGGAGAGGTCTGACCGGCGAGGAACAGTTCCTGGTCGTGATCCTGCCCGGTCGCCGAGAGCAGTTCGCTCTCCTCGGTGGCGGTGGTCCACGCCTCGCCCTCGCGTGCCTCGGCGGATGCCACGCTCAGCGATTCCTCCGGTGCGATGGTCGCGCCGCCCGCGGTCCTGGTGAAGTGGATGTATTCGACCGCGGTTCCATCGGGTCCGCGCCGCAATAATCCGCGGAAGTCACCGGCGATGCCGACTGGAAGGAACAGCGGTGTCGGGGTGAGTCCGATCCGTTCGTCGATTTCGTCGAGCAGTTCCAGCGGCGCCTGGCCCGGCCGGTCCCACTTGTTGATGACGGTGATCACCGGAATGCCACGGTGGCGGCACACCTGGAAGAGTTTGAGCGTCTGCGGCTCCAGGCCCTTCGCGGCGTCGATCAGCATTACCGCGGCGTCGACCGCGGTGAGTACCCGGTAGGTGTCTTCGGAGAAATCGGAGTGACCGGGGGTGTCGACCAGGTTGATGACGTTGTCGACATCGGAGCCCGCGGCGCGGTAATTGAACTGCAGTGCGGTCGAACTGACCGAAATGCCGCGCGCCTTCTCCATTTCCATCCAGTCCGAGACCGTGGAGCGGCGGCCGGCCTTGCCGTGGATCGCGCCCGCCTCGGAGATCATCTTCGCGTGCAGTGCGAGCGCCTCGGTGAGCGTCGATTTGCCGGCGTCCGGGTGGGAGATCACCGCGAAGGTGCGGCGCCGGGCGGTCTCGGCGGGCAATCCGCGCGGAGTGGGCGCGACGACACCCTCAGTGGAGGCGGTCAACTCAAACAACCCTTTCACAGACGACCGATCGGCAACCGGTCCAGCGTACGCGACCTGGGTAACCGCGGCTCGACACGCCGTGACGTTCGAGCGACCGGCAAGCGGTCGCCGCCTTGACCACCCGATTGAAGCGGTGCATGACCACTGCGTTATGGTGTTCGGGTTGTCTCGGCGAGGGTGACCGCAGACCTGATGCGTTCACCGTGATCGACGCGGCTCGGCTTCCGGCCGTCCTCGTTCGGTCTTCGCCCGACGAGTAGACCAACTGAGCCAGGGCGAAAGCGGTCCCTGGCGACCATTGTTGACAAGCCTGGAACAGCCGTAGGGAGTAGATCAAGTCATGTCCGACGCCAACGTTCTCGAAGCCGCCGTACGCACGGAGTTCGGCAAGGGCGCCGCCCGCCGTACCCGTCGTTCGGGTAACGTCCCCGCCGTGCTGTACGGCCACGCCGCCGACCCGCAGCATCTGTCGGTCAACGCCCAGGCGTTCGCCGCCATCCTGCGCGAGCACGGCACCAATGCGCTGCTGAACCTCGTCATCGACGGCAAGAAGCAGCTCGCGTTGACCAAATCCGTTGTCGTGCACCCGATTCGCCGTTACATCGAGCACGCCGACCTGCTGATCATCAAACGCGGCGAGCGCGTCACCGCCGACGTGTCGGTCGTGTTGTCCGGCGAAGCCGCCCCCGGCACCCTGGTGACCCAGGAGACGACCACGCTGTCGATCGAGGCCGACGCGACCAAGCTGCCCGAGTCCATCGAGGTCTCCATCGAGGGCATCGCGGCCGGCACCCAGATCACCGCTGGTGGCATCGAGCTGCCCGCGGGCGTTACCCTCGCCGGTGATACCGAGGCGCTGATCGTCAACATCATCGCCGCCCCGGCCTCCGCGCAGGAGACCGAGGAAGCCGCCGAGTCGGGGTCCGCCGAATAACGCAGCGCCGAACTACTCCCACGGGTCGGTTTACTTCATGACCGAATCGTCGACCGGGCCGGCGCTCGTTGTCGGACTGGGTAATCCAGGTCCCGAATACGAGCGCACCCGGCACAATGTCGGTTTTCTGGTCGCCGACGTGCTCGCGCAGCGCGTCGGCGGCCGTTTTGCCGTGCACAAGAAATCCGGCGCTGACCTGCTACAGGCCCGGCTCGACGGCCGTCAGGTGCTGATCGCCAAGCCGCGCTCGTTCATGAATTTGTCGGGTCGTCCGGTCGCCGCGCTGGCCAGATTCTTTTCCGTGCCGCCGACCGAGGTGATCGTGGTGCACGACGAACTCGATCTGCCGTTCGGGTCGGTGCGGCTCAAGCGGGGCGGTGGCGAGGGCGGGCACAATGGCCTGCGATCGGTCTCCAGCGCCTTGACGACCAAGGACTACCTGCGGGTTCGATTCGGTATCGGGCGTCCGCCCGGCCGCCAGGATCCCGCGGATTATGTGCTCAAACCGTTCTCCTCGCCCGAGCGTAAGGAAGTTCCGGTGATCGTCGAGCAGACCGCGGATGCCGTCGAACTCCTGTTGCGGGTCGGTCTGGAGACCGCGCAGAATCAGCTGCACTGATGGCTTCCGCGCCGATTCCCCCCGTGCGCAACGGGTTCAGCGGGAAAAGCGAACTCCGCCACCGCCGTTCACCTGCCCTGATCAACGCGGCCGACTCCCGACTGCCGGTATCGCTCCGGTGCGGGTCCTCGCGTTCGGCAAGGGCGACAACCTCACTCAGACCCGCAAGCCCTGGTTAGTGGTTCGATGCGGTGCCGGAAAAGGTGGCCGCGTAGCGATCGACATAGCAACGGCCCGACCGCGCGGCCAGTTCACGTTTCACCCTGATGTTCCGCCACGACCTACTCGAGGGTTCCGGCGAGAACCTGCGTTCGATCACCTTGCCGCTTTTCGAGCGGTTCACCACACTCGTGCGCGAGAGCGCCCCGGCGGGCACCGGCCCCATCGATACCGAGGGCCGGGCGATCGCTCTCTGGACGAACCTGCACGGCATCGCCACGCTGCAGGCCAACCGCAGCCTCCGGCTCGTCGGACCGGCGGCCGACGTGCCTTCCCTTGTCAGCCGTGTGATCGAATTACATCTCGGCTGAACCGATTACAGCGATTCTAGGTACGCGCCGCCAGCACGGCGGCGAACCGCTGTTCGGGGTCGGTCCACACGTTTTCGGTGGCGAACCCGGCGGTGGCGAGTTCGGACTTCAAGCCCTCGATCCGGAATTTGGCCGAGATTTCGGTGCGAATCTGCTCGCCGCGGGCGAACCGCACAGTGAGGTCGAGGTCCGCGACGGTGACGGTCATGTCGGCGGTGGCCTCGAGTCGCATTTCGATCCATTCGCGCTCGGCATCCCAGATCGCGACGTGCTCGAACTTCTCCGGTACGAAGTCGGCCGAAAGGCGGTTATTCAACACCAGCAACACATTCCGATTGAATTCGGCCGTAACACCGGCGGCGTCATCGTAGGCGGGCACGAGGACGGCTGGATCGATGACCAGGCCCGCGCCGATGAGTAGTTGCTCGCCCGGTTCGAGCACCTCGTGGATACTGTTGAGGAATTCGGCGCGCTCGGCGGGAATCAGATTGCCGATGGTGCCACCGAGGAACGCGATCATGCGGCGATCGCCGCCGGGCAGGTTGTGCAGTGTGTCGGTGAAGTCGCTGACCACGCCGTGCACGCCGAGTCCGGGAAATTCGACGGCCACCTGGTCGGCCGCCGCCCGCAGCGCCGATGACGAAAAATCCTGCGGGACATATGTCTTCAACGGGCCCTCGGCGGTGAGCGCGGTCAGCAGCAGCCGGGTCTTCGCGGCCGAACCCGCACCGAGTTCGACCAGGACATCGGCGCGGGCCGTGCGTGCGATGTCGCCGACCACCCGTTGCAGCAGCGCGCGTTCGGTGCGTGTGGGGTAGTACTCCGGGAGCTCGGTGATCTGCTCGAACAGTTCGCTGCCGCGTGCGTCGTAGAACCATTTGGGCGGCAACCACTTCGGGTCCGCGGTGAGGCCGAGCCCGGCGTCCGCCCGCAACGCCGAGGTGAGGTCGTCGTCGGACAGGTGGATCTCCAGCGTCGGTGCGGTCATAGCGAGGCGCCTTTCGGTATCACGTCGTGCTCGGGTGATGAGGGTGCGAACGGTAGGGGTTCGACCGACAGCGTGCCGGGCCGTGCGGTGATCAGGCTCCGATCGGGGATCGGCTGCCAGCGCGGATCATCATCGAAGGGCTCGGAGGCGAGAATGGCGAAATCATCGGTGACCAGTGCTGATAGCGAGTGGTTCCAGGTGGTTGCCCATAGTTGGGTGCCATCGCCGAGTAGGAAGTTCAGCCGTGCCCGCGGCGCGTGCGCGATGACCGCCGAGACCAGCAGACTCAACGCCGCGGGCGCCGCGGCCCATTCGCCATCCGGCACACCGGTGGCGAGTAGTCGGCGCAGAATCACCCACAGCGTCGCCGAGTCGGTGCTCGACTCGGCCTCCAACAATTGCGTCGGATCGAAAAGCCCGATTTCGGAGTCCGGTGCGGTATCGGTGAGTTCGGCTGCGGCACCGGCGAACTCGGTGGCGACCTCCGCGAGGGTGCGTCGCCAATCCGGTACCAGGCCATTGTGGCTGAACGCCCAGCGGCCGTGCGTGAACGGCGCGCATGCGGTCCGCTCGACCGGCATTCCGACCGTCGCGGATCGCACTGCGGCAAGCACCGCCCACGATTCCAGTTGCGGTAGTACCTCTTCCACGGCCGGATCGGTCCAGATCGGCGCGGCATTGCGATACCGGCTGACGGTCACCTCGTCGTCCTGTTCGCCGCGCCACCAGGCGACCCCGAAGCCGTCCGCGTTGATGGTGCCGCCGCGGCGCATATCGCGTGGTGCCCACGCCTGGGTTCGCAGCGAATGCGATCCGAGCGTGAGCATGTCGCCGACGCGGACCCGTGGGCCGAGGTACCCGAGATGCCTACACATCGGCGGCGCCCAGATCGCGGGCGAGCCGGAAGCCGGAGAAGATCTGACGCCGGATCGGGTGGTCCCAGTTGCGGAAGGTACTGCGGCAGGCCACCGGATCGGTGCCGAACGAGCCGCCGCGCAGCACCCGGTAGTCGCCGCCGAAGAACACGTCGGAGTATTCCGCGTAAGGGAAGGCACGGAAGCCGGGGTAGGGATCGAAACCCGAGGCGGTCCACTCCCACACATCACCGATCAACTGGTGCACACCCGCAGGCGAGGCGCCGGCCGGGTAGGCACCGACATCGGCGGGCTCGAGGTGATGCTGGCCGAGATTGGCTGTGCCGGAATCGGGTTCGGTATTTCCCCACGGATAGCGGCGCGAGGTCGCGGTGGCCGGATCGAAGCGCGCCGCCTTCTCCCATTCGGCCTCGGTGGGTAGCCGCTTGTCCGCCCAGTTCGCGTACGCCTCGGCTTCGAACCAGCAGACGTGGACCACCGGCTGGTGCGGACGCAGCGGGGTCGGCACTCCGAAAACTCGGCGCCACCACTGACCGGCCGGATCACGCTCCCAGAACTGCGGCGCGACGAGACCGGCCTCCCCACGATGTGCCCAACCTCGTTGCGACCACAGCTCGGGCCGGTCGTAGCCGCCGTCGGCGATGAACTCCAGGTACTGGGCATTGGTGATCGGGGCGGCGTCGATCGCGAAGGCGGGCACCTGAACTCGATGCGCGGGGCGTTCGTTGTCCAATGCCCACGGTTCGGTCGAGGTGCCCATGGTGAATTCGCCCGTGGGAATGATCACCTCCCCGCCGACCGGGGTGGTCACCGTCGGCGGCGCGGGCGCGGACAAGACGGCCGGCCCGGTCCGGAGTTGGTGGGTCGCGAGCATGGTTTCGTCGTGCTGCTGCTCGTGCTGGGCGATCATGCCGAAGGCGAACCCGCCATCGACGAGCCGATCGCCGCGTAATGCGCTGCGGTCGAGCACATCCCACACCCTGTCGCGCACCGTCCCGACATAATCGCGAGCCTGGCCCGGATCCAGCAGCGGCAGCCCGGGTCGGTTGGCGCGCGCGTGTTTGAACGCGTCATAGAGCTCGTCGATATCGGCGCGCACGGGGTCACGCCCCCCGACATCACGCACCAGCCACAACTCCTCCTGATTGCCGATATGCGCGAGGTCCCACACCAGCGGACTCATCAGCGGGGAATGCTGGGCGATCAGATCGGGTTCGTCGACGCTGCCGGTGAGCAGCGTGGTGCGTTCGCGTGCCCTGGTCAGCACGTCGGCGATCCGATCGCGCAGCCGCTCGGTCTCGGAGTTGTCGATGGCGGAGTGCTTGGTGGTCACGAGACCGCTCCATTCGAGTTCGTGATCGAGACGAGTTCGTCGGTCGGGGTTCGACCGGTGTGGCATCGCTCGGCAGCGGATTCGATCTCGCGCGCGCCCGAGGCGGTTGTCGCGTGCGCGGCGGCCAGGGTCAGCAATTCGACTGCCACCGAACGGATCTGCGGATCGGCGAGGCCACAGCGGGCCGCGTGCAGCCACTGCCCGGTGAGCGGCTCGGCCAGCATGGTTGCCTCGTCCACCACGTCCGGTGCCGACATGAGCGCGTCGATCACATGGATCGGCACCGTCCAGTCATCGCCTGGCTGGGCGTCGAGGTAGCGGACCTCCAGGTGCCCGGACGCGCGAACCGGCGGAAACAAGGTGGTCAGGTGGTAGTTCAGATCGCCGACATCGGGGCGGTGGCCCACCTCGTCGTCCAACGCTCCGGACAACCAGTCGGCGAACGACGCACCCGGAGGGGCTGACCAGCCGCGATCGAGCTGGTTCGCCTCATCGGGTCTGCGCACGCACAACAGCGGAACGTCCAACGCCCACCGGGCGTAGTCGGCTATCGGATCCGGCCATGCCTCGACGGGCGGGCGGGTACGGGTGTGATCCAGACGCAGCCAGGTCCGCATCCGCTGTGAGGCCCACGTGCCAACCGGTGCGCCCCGCAGGGCGGGCGAGCAGGCGAAGGCGGCGAGTAATGGCGGACCCATGATGTAGAGCGCGGTCCAGCGTGCGGTGACGTCGGCGCGATCGACCCCAGCGTCGACGCTGACCTGCGTCGCGGCGGTATTGCACATCATCAGTTTGCCGAAGGGGCCGATACCGCCGAAGGCGAGTTCCATGGCCCGGTAGCGCGGCAACCGCAACACCCGTTTGGGGCGGCGGTCCGCATCCGCGGCGGCGGAAACCATTCGGATGGACCGGGATTCCAGAAGATCCCGCAAGATTCGGGTGTCGGTGCGCAATCTCTCGCTCAGCTGCGTGGTAACGGCGAACGGGGCGCTGGACAATTCGATCTGACCACCGGGTTCGAGGGTGACCCGGCTGCCCCCGGGCAACGAGAGTGCCGGTGAATCGGGAGCGATGGACCGTGGTGCGTAGGGTCCGAGTGCGTCTGCGAGTGCAGCTGGAGACGGGCGGCGGGCGGCGGATCGGTCTGGCGGCGAACACTCACCCTGCACGGTGAGCCACTCGAGTTCGGCGCCGATCAGCGTCGGTGGTCCCAACTTGAAACAGACGCCGCCGACGTAAGCCTCCGCTGCCGCGCGCGAGGACAAATCCCCGGGTTCGAGGACATTGGGCGACTCCGAATGCTCGAGTGTGACCGCCATGCCAACCTCCACCGTATGAATCCGTGCCGCCACGATTTCGCCATCGCCGTGGTTGGTGTATCGCCGCGGTCGCGGGTCGTATTCCGCGTATGCCGACTCCACCAGGGTAGCGAGATGTGCCGACAAGGAAACGACAAGAAGTTGAACTCCTGACCGGATAGGGTCGTCGGCATGCTGGACGACAAGCGCGTAAGGGATGACACGCCAGGCTGCGGTTCAGGACTGGTTTTCCTGGACAGTGCGGGTTCCTCCCTCCCGCCGCGAATCGTCACCGACACGGTGATCGGCCACCTCCGGCGCGAGGCGGAGATCGGTGGCTACCGTGCCGCTAGCGAACGCCTGGACGATCTGGCGGCGGTAAAAACGGCGATCGGCGCGCTCATCAATGCCGCCCCGAGCAGCATCGCGCTCAGCGACAGTGCGACGCGCTCCTGGGCAGATTTCTTCTTCTCGGTCCCGCTCGGGCCGGGTGACCGCATCCTCATTTCGGGTGCCGAATACGCGAGCAACGCGATCGCCGCGCTGCGGCGCGCCGCGGCGACCGGCGCCACCGTGGAGCAGATTCCCAGCGACGGCAGCGGCCAGATCGATCTCGAAGCGCTCGCCGCCATGGTGGACGAGCGCGTCAAACTGGTGTCGGTGTTGCACGTCCCCACCAATGGTGGATTGGTCAACCCGGCGGCCGAGGCGACCAGGATCGCGCATTCGGTCGGTGCGCTGGTGTTGCTCGATGCCTGTCAGTCCGCCGGACAGCTCGCGCTCGATGTGGTGGAACTCGGCGTCGACGCGCTGTCGGTCACGGGTCGCAAGTGGTTGCGTGGCCCGCGCGGCACCGGATTTCTTTACCTGCGACCGGAATTGGCCGCCTCGATGGTGCCCGAACGCCTCGACCTGCACAGCGCCGAGTGGTCCGCGCCCACCGAATACACCCTCGCCCCCGACGCGAGCCGTTTCGAATTCTGGGAATGCGATGTCGCCGCCCGACTCGGCCTTGGCGCCGCCGTGCGCTACCTGCTGGAACTCGGACCCGATGATGTCTACGAGGCGGTCGCGGCCCGCGCCGAACACCTGCGCAAATCACTTCCGGAAATCGATGGCGTCACGGTCCGCGACACCGGGATCAGGCACAACGGCATTGTCTCGTTCACCGTCGACGGTGTCGAATCCGTCGAGGTCCGCGACCACCTCGCGGCACAGGACATTACGGTGACAGTCAGCCACGCCAGTTCGACGCTGCTGGATATGTCAGCGCGCGGCCTCGGGTCGGTGGTGCGCGCCTCGCCGCACTGCTTCGTCGGCTTCGAGGAACTGGATCGTTTCGTAGCCGCCGTCGCCGCGCTCTGAGCCCCGGTGTCGCCACGCGAACTCGTCGTCCTCGGCACCGCCAGCCAGGTTCCGACCAAACAGCGCAACCACAATGGTTACCTGCTGCGCTGGGGCGAGGAGGGGCTACTGTTCGACCCCGGCGAGGGCACCCAGCGGCAGATGTCGCACGCGGGGGTGTCGGTCACCGGTATCACGCGCATCGCGGTCACCCACTTCCACGGCGATCATTGCCTCGGCCTGCCAGGAGTGATCCAGCGGATCAATCTGGACCGGGTCGCGCATCCGGTCGATGTGTATTACCCGGCCTCCGGTGCGCACTATTTCGATCGGCTGAGCAATGCGACAGCCTTTCATCGAACCGTAGAACTGCGGCCGCATCCGATCGCGGCGTCCGGCCCACTGGATTCGCCCGGTGCCTCATTCGAGTTGACCGCGATTGAACTGTCCCACCCGGTCGAGGCATTCGGCTATCGGCTCACCGAACCCGATGGGTTGCGGATGGTGCCGGAGCGGCTGCGCGCACTCGGTCTCGACGGCCCGGCCGTCGGCGAACTACAGCGGCGGGGATCGATCGAATGGGGCGGGCGCACAGTCACTTCGGCCGAAGTCAGCGTGCCACGGCCGGGACAGAGTTTCGCCTTTGTGATGGACACTCGGCTCTGCGCGGGCATCCATGAATTGGCCGCGGGCGTGGACATGCTTGTCATCGAGGCGACGTTCTTGGACACGGACGCGCATCTCGCCGAGAAATACGGTCATCTCACGGCAGGGCAGGCGGCCAGGGTGGCCGCCGAGGCGGGCGCCCGTACCCTGGTGCTGACCCACTTTTCGCAGCGCTACCGCACCCTCGACGAACATCACGCCGAAGCCGCACGGCACTTCACCGGCCCCATCGTGATTGCCGAGGACCTCGCGAGAATTCCGTTGCCGCGCCGGCGATAGCCGTCAACTCACCACGGCCGCAAGCCATTCGACGAGCGGACGCATGTTCTCCCATGCCTTGTGGACCTCTTTGCTCGCGCGGGGCGTGTCCAACCAGGCGGGTGCACCGAACTCCTTGCCGCAGGTGATCGACTTGTGCCGGAGCAGGTCGATGCGCGGATGGTCGGCCTCGTAGCCTTTCGGCTTGGTCTTCAGTTTGTCCCCGCCGACCGTCAGCCCGACGGTGGTGAGTTTCGCGAGGATCACCTCGAGTTCCGTGCCACGCACCTCGTCATCGATGGTGGCGCGCAGCTGCGCGAGCTGCGTGGGGGTGCCCGCGTAGAACCCGCCGCCGATGTACAGACCGGCCGCACCGATCTGCACATACCAGCCGCAGCCAGGCGCGACACGCACGACAGCGCCCTGGGCGGTCTTGTACGGCGTCTTGTCCTTCGAAAAGCGCACATCACGATAGGGCCGGAAGATCTTCGCTGGACCGAAGTGCGGCTCCAACTCCGTGGTCAGCGCGACCATCGGTGTCTTGATTGCCTCGTCGTAGACACTCTTGTGCGCGGTCCAGAAGGTTTTCGAGTTATCGGCCTCGAGGTCCTCGTAGAAATCCAGCCCCGCAAGCGGGAACCCACCGAATCGGCTCATGCTCATAACGCTACGACCCGGCTGCCCGGCGGTGTCGCCGGAGTCGGTGTCGCCACGAGACGGCCGCGGTGGGGTCGACTCAGCTCTAGTCGCGAACTACGTCCCCGCTCAGCACGACATAGCTCACGATAACGCCGATGACCAGGCAGATTCCGGCGGCGATGGCGGCCCATTTGCCGAGGGGTTCGCCCTTGCTGCGGCCGACGAGGCCGAGGACGATTCCGGCGGGACCGAACAGGATGGGGCAGAACAGCAGCGCGATCGCCGCACACACGAAGCCGATAATCGAGTACACCTGGGGACCTGATCGCGGCGGCGGTGCGTTGTATCCCGCAGGCGGATATCCGGGAGCCGCCTCGTAGCCCTGATATGGCTGCTGGGGGTAGGCGGGGCCGCCGCCGTACGGCGATTCCTGTGGTCCGGGTCCGGCCTGCGGATAGTATTCGCCGCCCGCGGGGTACTGCGGCTGCTGGCCGGTCGGCGGCGGCGTCTGCCCCGGGCCAGGCGGTGGTGGAGTCTGCCACTGCTGGTCGGCCGGTGGTGGAGTCTGCCATTGTTCACCGGAGGCTGGCGTCGCCCACTCCGTACCCGAAGGGGGCTGCGGCTCAGGCGCTTTCGTGAAGGACGGCGAGTCGTCCGGAGACTGCGGCGGGTTGTCGGGGTCCGATGGCCGGCTCGGAGGCGGCGTGGCCGGCTCGTCTTCCGGCTGTTTCGGCTCGCTGCCTGCGGGATCTTGCGGGGTCGTCATCGTGCCCTCCTCGTGTTATCCGGTCGCCGTTTACGGGGTACCGCGGTGGGAGTCCGCCCTATCGCGGTTGCGTCATCGTCGCGTGCGGACGCGTCGGGCCTTCCTATCGAGCCTGCTCGATCTGTGCGGGTCTAGAGGTCGGAATCGTCGACAATCTCGACCGCCGCCACCTCAGCGGGGCGCTTGTCTGCCTCGGCGTCCTCGATGGCCTGACTACGGGGAGTCCACTCTTCCTCGAGTTCCTCGTCGATGCCGAGCCTGCCATCATCATCATTTTCGTGATTACGAATACGCAGGTCATCAGGCGGGTCCTCGATGTATCGCTCATATTCGCCGACCTCATCGGCCTGCTTGTCATCCCCGAGGTCTTCATAAAGTGGGTCACGGTTCATATGTCCAGTATCCCCGAGCATCCCGCCTGCAAACGAGACTCGATACAGTTCCCTCTCAAACGACCTGCTCGGGTCACATGGACGTCGCCGCGTTCAGAAATACCCAAACCACAACCAGCCCGATGATCGCATGGTGGTGTCCCCCATGTCCCGTTTCTATGGTTATCGGCACCAGCAACGACAACGGCGGCCCGGACGTATGCGTCCGGGCCGCCGTCGAGTGGTCTGTCAGGCGTTGCCGTTGAAAAGGCCTGTGACCGAACCGTTTTCGAAGACCTCGCGGATGGTGCGGGCCAGCAGCGGAGCAATGGACAGCACCGTCAGCTGCGGGAACTTCTTGTCCTCGCTGATCGGCAGCGTGTTGGTGACCACCACTTCCTTGGCGCCGCAAGCGGCTAGGCGCTCGGCGGCGGGGGCGCTGAGAACACCGTGGGTGGCGGCGATGACAACGTCACCGGCGCCCGCTTCTTTCAGCACCTTGACCGCGCCCGCGATGGTGCCGCCGGTGTCGATCATGTCGTCGATCAGGATGCAGGTGCGGCCCTCGACATCGCCGACCACGCGGTTGGCCTTGATCTGGTTCGGTACCAGCGGGTCGCGGGTCTTGTGGATGAACGCCAGCGGTGAACCGCCGAAGGAATCCGCCCACTTCTCCGCGACGCGCACGCGACCGGAGTCGGGGGAGACCACAGTGATGTGGTCGAGGGTGTAGTTGTTGCGCACGTACTCGGCGAGCTGCAACTGGGCGTGCATGTGATCGACCGGCCCGTCGAAGAAGCCCTGGATCTGATCGGTGTGCAGGTCGACGGTGATGATGCGATCGGCGCCCGCGGTCTTCAGCAGGTCGGCGACGAGGCGAGCGGAGATGGGCTCACGGCCGCGATGCTTCTTGTCCTGGCGCGCGTACGGGTAGAACGGCAGCACCGCGGTGATCCGCTTGGCCGAGCCGCGCTTGAGCGCGTCGATCATGATGAGCTGTTCCATGAGCCACTGGTTCAACGGTGCTGGAAAGCTTTGCAGGACAAAAGCATCGGATCCACGGACTGATTCTTCGAACCGAACGAAGATCTCGCCGTTGGCGAAGTCGCGCGCGGTCTGCGGGGTGACGTGAACGTCGAGCTCTTTGGCGACTTGCTCGGCAAGCTCAGGATGAGCGCGCCCCGAGAAGAGCATCAGGTTCTTCTGATTGTCGGTCCATGACGCGGTCACTGCTGTTTGCCGTCCTTTTGCTCGATTGCCTGACTCGACATCTCGTTGGCCGCGATGGCTTCCGCCGCCGCGTGCGCCGCAGCAGTTCCGGGGCGGTACCGCTGGACCCAGTTTTCGATATTGCGCTGTGGGCCACCGGACACCGCGAGTGCCCCCGGTGGAACGCTTCTGCGCAGAACAGTACCCGCCGCCGTATACGCGCCGTCACCCACGGTTATCGGCGCGACGAACATGGTGTCGCTGCCGGTGCGCACATGCGAGCCGACCGTCGTGTGATGCTTCTTCACCCCGTCGTAATTCACGAAGACACTCGACGCGCCGATGTTGCTGTGATCGCCGATGGTGGCATCGCCGACATAGGTGAGATGCGGGACCTTCGAATGTGCGCCGATCGTGGCGTTCTTTGTTTCGACGAATGCTCCGAGCTTGCCCGAATCGCCGATAACGGTGCCCGGTCGCAGGTAACTGAACGGACCGATATTCGCGTCGGGACCGATCACGGCCTGATCACCGTGGCTGCGGACGACGCGGGCGCCGTCACCGACCACGACATCGGTGAGCGTGGTGTCCGGGCCGACCTCCGCGTCCTCGCCGATGGCGGTATCACCGAGTAGCTGTACGCCCGGCCGGATCACCGCGTCCCTGGCAATGGTGACACTGGCATCGACCCAGGTCGTCGCGGGATCGATGACGGTTACGCCGGCCCGCATATGCCGCTCGAGGATGTAGCGGTTGAGCGTGCGCGCCGCATCCGAGAGCTGTACTCGATCATTGACGCCGGTGACCTTGGCCGCGTCGACCAGCCGGGCGCCGTGCACCGGATGCCCTGCCTCGCGAGCCAGCCGCAGCACATCGGTGAGGTACAGCTCGTGCTGCGCGTTGGCGGTGGACAGCCTGCCGATCATGTTGCGCAGCACCGTCGCGTCGAAGGCATAGACGCCCGAATTCACCTCGGCGATCGCGATCTGCTCCGGTGTGGCGTCGGCGTGCTCGACGATCTCGGCCACCTGGCCGTCACCGTCACGGATGATACGGCCGTAGCCATTCGGGTCATCCGGAATGACAGTCAGGACGGTGACCGCGGAGCGTTCGGTATAGCTGCGGTGCTCATCGAGCAGCGCGGACAAGGTGTGGCCGTCCAACAGCGGCACATCCGCTGAAGTGACCAACAGGTCACCGGTGAAATCGGCGGGCACGGCCTCGAGTGCGCACTGCACGGCGTGCCCGGTGCCGAGTTGTTGTTCCTGAACCGCGGAGATGATCTCGCGATCCAGATCAGCGGCCACGGCCCCTACCGCGGCACCGACCTGTTCGCGATCATGGCCGACCACGGTGATGAGGAAGGCGGGGTCGATCTCGTTCGCCGCATGCAGCGCGTGCGCGAGCATGCTTCGACCGGCCAGCGAATGCAGCACCTTGGGGGTCTTCGACCGCATTCGTGTCCCGGCACCGGCTGCGAGAACGACGACGGCGGTCTGCTGTGGCATGGATCTCCCTCGGCTGCCTGTCATCGTGTGTGGCTGCGTTGTGCTTGGTCGGCTGCTTGGTCAACGACGTGCGGGCCGACGATAGTCACTGTGCCGGTGAGCTCCGCCGCCAGGACTCGAACCTGAACTATCTGAACCAAAATCAGAGGTGCTGCCATTACACTACGGCGGACTATCACACCGGCGGATCGGTAAACCCGCCGCTGCGCCTGGGCACGGGAGAGATCCTCGCATACTTCACCGCCTCCCGGCCAACCCGCCTACCCGAGTCTTTTGCCGGTCGCCGGGTGATTGGACAGTTACGTCGCGGGCCGAGGGCCGGTTTCCGGGTGTGATGCGGTCGTGCGGCCATGAATTACCCATAGTTCGTGCGAGATCAGTTGTCGCTTCGGGAAAATCGACGCGCGGTCGGCGGGGCGGGTAGGTGTGTGATGGAGCTGTCTGGAACAGTTGACGCATTCATGGTGGCGTGCGCGAGGGAGGCGGGAGCGATGGCGTCGGGTGATCCGCACCGGGTTCCGCGTCCGCGGATGACGGGCACGCAGCGGCGCCAGCAGCTGATCGAGATCGGTCGTGTGCTGTTCGCCGAACGCGGCTACGACGCGACATCGATCGAGGAGATCGCGCAGCGCGCCCAAGTCTCCAAACCCGTGGTGTACGAACACTTCGGCGGCAAGGAAGGTCTCTACGCGGTCGTGGTGGACCGGGAGATGTCGATGCTGCTCGACATGATCACCTCCTCACTTACCCAGAACCGATCGCGGATTCGGCTCGAGCAGGTCGCACTGGCACTGCTGACCTACATCGAAGAACGAACCGACGGCTTCCGGATCCTGGTGCGAGACCAACCCGCCGCCGCCGCCGACGGTCGCTATTCGAGCCTGCTCAACGAGGCGGTCAATCAGGTATCTCACATTCTCGCAGGGGATTTCGGGCGCAGAGGCTTCGATACCAGCCTCGCGCCGCTCTACGCGCAAGCATTGGTCGGCATGGTGTCCACCGCCGCCACCTGGTGGCTGGATGAGCGCGAACCGTCGAAAGAGGTTGTCGCTGCACACTTGGTGAACCTCTGCTGGAATGGGCTCAGCAACTTGGAGGCCGATCCGCGGCTGAGTTCGGAATGGCGCACCGGCAAAGAAGATTGACCGCTCGAGGTACCGGGGTCGCAGGGGCGCGACACCCGGACGGTAACCAGCAAATTGCGACGGAGGTCCGATCGAATGCTCGAATTGATTGGCGGGCGCCAACCTGGTGGTACGGTTCACGCATCCTTTGGGTGCTGGTCGGGCGGTAAGTCGGTCTTGTTCGTGATGTCGGTCTACTTCAGGATGGCTGGTTTTAGGGATGACAGGCGGATCTGATGGCTAGGCAAGCGCGCGCGGAGATCACGCGCGATTCCGTCCTTGCAGGCGCTGCCGATGTCTTTCTACGCTTGGGATATGCGAACGCGAGCCTGAGCGAGATCATCGCGCAGTCCAACGTGACCAAGGGCGCCTTGTACTTTCACTTCGGCTCGAAGGAAGAACTCGCGCGTGCGGTGGTCGACCAGGGCAACGAGCGACTGGTCGGCTCGTGCCAAGGCTTCTTCGACTCCAGAGTGCCCGCGCTGGAAGCGTGCATCGGCATCACCTACGTCGTCGCCGACCTATCGATGAACGATCCGATGGTGGGCGCCATGCTCAAACTGACCCACCAGATCGGTGACTACCGCGGCGCCCAGGGCGACAACATCGCCAAGAGCTGGGGCGATACCTACCGCCTACTCTCCGAACGCGCCATCGTCCAAGGCGACCTCGAGCCGGAACTCGACCCCGACGTCGTCGGGGTACTGCTACAGCAGATGACCGCAGGCGTCCACATCATCGCGGTCGGCACCGACGCGATCGACCAGATGGCGTCGCGTATGGAACGAATGTGGTACTTCCTACTGCCATCGATCGTGCCACCGGAGAAGCTGCCTTACTTCCGAGAGTTCGCGGCGCGCCGATTGCGGCGATACGTGCCGTAGTTTTGGCCGCTGGCGCGGCGTGTTCGCGGCCCCTAAGGCTCACGTCCGAGGGGCAAATACTTGCTCCTTCGTCGCATCGTATTTGCCCCTCGGACGCGAGCCGGCCGCGAACTCTAGTGCTCGGTCTCGCTGCGCTCGGAAGCTGGTGTTGTGGCGAGTGGGGGCGTAGGTGGGGTGGTGCGGCACCTACTGCTTCTGTACACGGTTGGGTGCCTGTGTTTTGGTAGCTGAGGGGGCTCGATCTTGCTGCGAAACTGTGTCGTGGCGAGTGGGTGCGTATGGGGGCTGGTGCGGTATCAATCGTTTCTGTATCCCATTGGATAGGGGGGCTGTGCCTTGGTGGCTGATGGGTGAGGTGTGGTGGTCGGGTTCGTTTCGGGTGAACTGGCTGGTCAGGTTGGTGGGGTGGTAAAGGGCACCACGGTCGCGGCAGGTGTTGAGTCGGTTGGTAGATTTATCTGGCCGACAGACTTCGTGAGTACCTGGGTAACTCGTCGGGTACGCCCAAAACTCAACTTTCCGCTCAACCGCCGGCCCGCTACGACAACGTCGAAGCACCTCACGACCGGCAAAAGACGCGGGGAGGCGGAGGAGCCTCGGTTGGCCGTTCTTCGCTCGCCTGCGCTCAGGAGTTTGCATGCCCACCGATCGTCCACCATTGGCGGGACTGGCCGCGGTGGCCGGTGCCGACGCCGCGTTGCGGACCGTTACCGACCTGGTGGGGAAGTCGCCGGTCGAACTGGTGGGGCCGTCGGGGGTGCGGCCGTTCGTGGCGGCGACGATCGCGGCGCACAGGCCGTTGGTGGTGGTGACCGCGACAGGGCGGGAGGCCGACGATCTGACGGTTGAGCTCGAGGAGATGTTGGGGCAGTCGGTCGCGCAGTTCCCCTCGTGGGAGACGCTGCCGCACGAGCGGTTGTCGCCGGGGGCGGATACAGTTGGGCGCAGGCTGTCGGTGCTGCGGCGGCTGGCGCATCCGGAGGACGCGATCTATCCGGAGCCGCTACGCGTGGTGGTGACCACGGTCCGATCGTTGATGCAGCCGATGGCCGCGGGGCTCGGCGATATCGAACCCATCGTGCTGCGTGTGGGCGCCGAGTTCGATTTCGACGAATTGCTCACGCGCCTGGTCGAATTCGCGTATAGCCGGGTCGATATGGTCGGCAAGCGGGGCGAGTTCGCGGTGCGTGGCGGCATCCTCGACATCTTCCCGCCGACGGCCGACCATCCGGTGCGCGTGGAGTTCTGGGGCGATGAGGTGACCGAACTGCGGGCGTTCGCGGTCGCCGATCAGCGCTCGCTGCTGGATATCGCGGTGGATGCGGTCGTCGCACCGCCGTGTCGTGAACTGCTGCTGACCGCGGCCGTGCGGGATCGTGCCGCCGAAGTGGCCACGGATAACGCGGCCGACGCGGCGCTCGTGGAGATGTTGGAGAAGCTGGCCGAGGGCATCCCGGTGGAGGGCATGGAGGCGCTGCTTCCGGTGTTGCAGCCCGGCGAATTGCGGCTGCTCACCGAGGTTTTGCCCGACGGAACCCAGCTGCTGCTGTGCGATCCGGAGAAGATTCGTACCCGCGCGGCCGATCTGGTGCGCACCGGCGAGGAATTCCTCGAAGCATCATGGACCGCGGCCTCATTCGGTGCCGATGCCCCGCTCGGTGCCCACAGCCTCGATCTTGCCGCGTCGAGCTATCGCGCGCTGCCCACGATTCATGAGAGCGCGAACGAGCGCGGACTGCCCTGGTGGAGTCTGAGTCCGCTCACCTCCGGCGACCCCGCCGAGGTCGTGCTTCCAGTGCAGGCCGGATCCTCGGCGCGCGGCGCCGCCGAACTCGTCGCGACGATCTTCGCTTCGCTGCGCGCGCATGTGGCGACCGGCGGTCGCGCCGCGGTGATTGTCGCCGGACATGGTACGGCGCAACGCATTCTGGAACGACTCGCCGACGCCGACGTCCCCGCCGCCGCGCTGGCAGCGGGTGCCGAACCGGCTGCGGGCGTGGTCGGGGTGCTGTGCGGTTCGCTGCACGACGGGCTCGTTTTCGATGACGCCGGCCTGGTGGTGGTAGCAGAATCCGACCTCACCGGCAATCGAGTCACCGCACCCGGGGAGGGCAAGCGGCTGCCTGCCAAGCGTCGCAACCAGGTCGATCCGCTGGCGCTGGCCGCGGGCGACATGGTGGTGCACGATCAGCACGGCATCGGCCGGTTCGTGGAGATGATCGAGCGCACCGTGGGTGGCGCGCGCCGCGAGTACCTCGTTATCGAATACGCGCCGGGCAAGCGTGGTCAGCCGGGGGACCGGCTGTTCGTGCCGATGGAATCCCTCGATCAGCTCTCCCGCTACGTCGGTGGCGAGATGCCGAGCCTGTCGAAGCTCGGCGGTTCGGATTGGACGAATACGAAACGTAAGGCGCGCAAGGCCGTTCGCGAGATCGCGGGCGAACTGGTGCAGTTGTATGCGGCGCGCCAGGCGGCGCCGGGCCACGCCTTCGCGCCCGATAGTCCGTGGCAGAAGGAGATGGAGGACGCGTTCGCGTTCACCGAAACCGTCGACCAGATGACCGCCATCTCCGAGGTGAAATCCGATATGGAGAAGCCGGTCCCGATGGACCGGGTGGTGTGCGGCGATGTCGGCTACGGCAAGACCGAGATCGCGGTGCGCGCCGCGTTCAAGGCGGTGCAGGACGGCAAACAGGTCGCGGTCCTGGTGCCGACAACGCTGCTCGCGCAACAACATTTGCAAACATTCGCCGAACGCGTCGCCGGATTCCCGGTCACCGTGAAGGGGCTGTCGCGCTTCACCGACCCGGCCGAGTCACGCGCGGTGCTCGAGGGGCTGGCCGATGGGAGTGTAGACATCGTCGTCGGCACACACCGCCTATTGCAGACCGGCGTGCGCTGGAAGGATCTCGGCCTGGTCGTCGTGGACGAGGAACAGCGTTTCGGTGTCGAGCACAAAGAACACATCAAGGCGCTGCGCACCCACGTCGACGTGCTGACCATGTCCGCCACCCCGATTCCGCGCACGCTGGAGATGAGCCTGGCCGGTATCCGCGAGATGTCGACCATTCTCACCCCGCCGGAGGAACGACACCCGGTACTCACCTATGTGGGCGGCTACAACGACAAACAGGTAACCGCCGCTATCCGTCGTGAGCTGCTGCGCGACGGTCAGGTCTTCTACGTGCACAACCGAGTGTCCTCGATCGAAAAGGCCGCCAAGCGGATTCGCGATCTGGTGCCAGAGGCACGAGTGGTCGTCGCGCACGGGCAGATGAACGAGGACGCGCTGGAGAGCACCGTGCAGGGGTTCTGGCAGCGTGAATTCGATATCCTCGTTTGCACCACGATCATCGAGACCGGCCTGGATATTTCGAACGCGAATACGCTGATCGTGGAACGTGGCGATGCACTCGGCCTTTCGCAGTTGCATCAGTTGCGCGGTCGTGTCGGCCGTAGCCGCGAGCGCGGGTACGCGTATTTCCTGTATCCGCCGGAGAAGCCGCTGACCGAAACCGCCTATGACCGGCTGGCCACCATCGCACAGAATTCCGACCTCGGGGCCGGTATGGCCGTCGCGATGAAAGACCTCGAAATCCGTGGCGCCGGAAACGTACTCGGTGCCGAGCAGTCCGGTCACGTGGCCGGTGTCGGTTTCGATCTGTATGTGCGACTGGTCGGCGAGGCAGTGGAGGCTTACCGTGCCGCCGCGGATGGTAAGCCGATCACCACCGAGGAGGTCAAGGAGGTCCGCATCGACCTGCCCGTCGACGCGCACATCCCGCCCGACTACATTGCCAGCGACCGGCTGCGACTGGAGGCTTATCGCAAACTGGCTGCCGCTCAAGATGATTCGGCACTGACCGGGGTTGTCGAGGAACTCGTCGACCGGTACGGCCCGCTGCCGGTCGAGGTCGGCAGGCTGGTATCGGTCGCCAAGCTGCGACTGCTGGCCCGGGAATACGGTGTCACCGAAATCGCTGTTACCGGAACCGCTTTGAAGGTGACGCCGCTGAGCCTGCCGGATTCCAAGCAGCTGCGACTCAAACGCCTCTACCCGAGCGCGGGATACCGGGCCGCGTCGGGCGTGGTTCAATTGCCGCTGCCACGTGTCGAAGACAGCGTAGGCGCGAACCGGGTGCGCGACGTGGTGTTGCTGCAGTTCGTCGCGGACCTGCTGCTCGCGTTGGACGGAAAGGCCAAGGGCGCGGTCGATCTCACCGTCGCCACCGAGGTCTCGGCGCTGCGATGACCTCGCCGACGGATCGATCCGCGACCGACACGACCGCTTCCGAGACCGCAAGGTTGAGTGAGGGTTTGGCGGAGGCCGTCGAGGTAATGGACCGGCTGTGGAGTTTCGGTGGCTGGGAAGTCACCCAGACCCACGATTCGCTGCGCCCGTATCTGCTCGAGGAAACCTACGAGCTTCTCGACGCGATCGGGCATAATGACGCCGAAACAATCAAGGAGGAGCTCGGCGACCTGTTGTTGCAGGTTCTATTCCACTCCCGAATCGCCCAGGCCGCAGGGGAATTCACCGTTGACGAGGTAGCAGCGGCGCTTGTCGCGAAGCTCGTCAATCGCAGCCCACACCTAACTGATGCCGATTTCGCGCCCGATGCCACCGTCGAGGAAAAGATCGCCGCCCAGGAAAAGGCATGGGAGGAGCGTAAATCCGCCGAGAAGTCGCGTCGCTCATGCCTCGACGGCATCGCCATGGCCCAGCCCGCGCTCGCGCTCGCGGAGAAGATTCGGGATCGCAGTACCAGGGCGGGGCTGCCGGCCGACCTCATTCCTGACACGTTGCGCGTGGTGCGTCTCGGCGGACCCGATAGCGCCGAGGAACGGCTGCGCAAAGCAACTCTCGCGTTTGCCGCGAATATTCGCGCCGCCGAGGATGCGGCGGAAGCCGACCGCTGTGAGCGTGCTCCGCTGGCTTTTGCCGATTGGCAGAAGTATTGGCGCGCTGTGCACTAGCTCGATAGTCGGCCATTTCCAGCGAATCGTGTCAGCGCTCCGGTGGATTTCCTGATTCTTCGGCGAATCCGCAGGTAGTCGGCCATTTTTAGCATTTCTGTGCGTGAGATTGATTGAGCTATGGAACACTATCTTCGCGTGGTTGTGATTCCGTTATATTAGTTTCGCGTGTCGATGGTGGTTATCGGCGGAATTTGCTGCATGATTCCGTGTCGGATCCGCTGGACTTTCTATGCATGTGTTTCGAAATCCTTTCGAGGCCTTGATGGAGTCCCAACGTTCGGCCATCTGGGCCTCGATGCGAGCATCGGAGGACCGCATAATGGCTTCAGTTCATCGAAAACGTTTGCACGTGGCGGGTTGGACCGTATTATCGGCCGCCGCAGCAATCACCACTCTCACCTCGACCGCCGCACCAGCTGTGGCGCAACCGATTTCGATCCCCGGACTGGGAATTATCGAAGTCCCGGACGGTCTCCCATTCCTCGGCGATCCGCCCGCGAGCAGTCCACCGGTCAGCAAGACCACTGGTGAGCGCGCCGTCGAAGTAGCGCGCTCCAAGCTCGGCGCTCAGTACAGCATGGGCGGCACGGGCCCGGACTCTTTCGACTGCTCGGGGTTGGTGCAGTGGTCCTACCGTCAAGAGGGCATAGAGCTACCGCGCACCAGCTATGAACAGCTCGGTGCGGGCGCCCCGGTCGCATCCGATGATCTCCAGTTGGGCGACCTGGTGTTCTTCTACGGCGGCGACCATACCGGTCTCTACGCGGGCGATGAGACGGTAATCCATGCCTCGACCTACGGTCGCGGCGTAGAGATCTCCCCAATCTCTACGATGCCGCTCATCGGCGCCCGCCGGTTCTGATTCGCGGTGGCGATCGGCGTGGTGCTCCACTGCGCCGGCCTCGCCGCCCGACCCCGAACGCCGAACCCGCGGACCCAGCGTCCGCGGGCTCGGCGTCGCATTTCGATACCGGAATCACATCTTCTCGTTACGTGATGAGCGCAGGCTGGCCGGAGTGCTCGACGGCAGCGATGTAACCGCCATACTTGCTGGGCACCAGGAAATTACGCATCCGTGGCGACGGACCGTCGATCCGAACGCACTGCCCGCCCGTGCCATTGCGCTGCCTCGTACGCGGGGCGGACGCTGATAGTCGGCTGAGAGCGGTTCGGACAAACCGTGCAGCGCCAGCGGGCATGCAGCCCAGCACCTTAGACTGCAGACAGCGCGGCACAGCCCGTCGCGCGCGTCGATCCATGAGGTGACCAAGATGGCGGCCGGAGCGAGCCCTGCGCAAGACCAAGACAATTCGACCGACGATCACCCCGTGCTGGACATGCTGCCGAATTGGCCTCAGCAGACGATCGCGGTCCTGGTCACCACCGACCCGGCGCCGCACGCGATCCCGGTGTCCTGGCCGGTTCGCGCGGGCGACCGCCGTATTCTATTGAGCCTCAAGTTCGATCGCGGCTCGCTCGCCCGGCTGCGGGAGCGGCCCGAGGTGGCGCTGCTGATTCTCGGCGGCGGCGATGTCGCGCTGTGCGCCCGCGGTACGGCGACGGTGATCGCCGAGGGGATGCCGGACGCGCCCGAATATGTGGCGGTCCGGATCGATGTCGAGGTGATCGACGATCATCGGCAGTCGGCGTTCGCGGTTGCCGATGGAATCCAGCGGACGGTGCTCGACCCGAGTGAGTTGCACGCGCTCGAGGGTCGTGTGGAGAAGTTGCGTGCCTGGGCGAAGGACCAGAATTGAACCGGGGCGGCAGCTCCGGGGCAGAGTAATAATCGTGGAGAAAGGCGGCGCGAACGCGCCGAGCGGAAGGGGATCATGAGCGTCACATTGGCCAAAGGCGGAAATGTTTCGCTGTCGAAGCAGGCACCGAACCTCACCAAGGTCGCGGTCGGCCTCGGATGGAATGTACGCACCACGACGGGGGCCGATTACGACCTCGACGCGAGCGCGCTTGCCACCGGGCCGAATCTGAAGGTGCTGTCGGATCAGCATTTCATTTTCTACAACAATCTGCGATCGCCCGAGGGCACCATCGAACACACCGGTGACAATCTCACCGGCGGGGGTGACGGCGATGACGAGTTGATCAATGTCGACCTGGCGGCGACGCCACCGACGATCACCAATATCTTCTTCCCCGTGTCGATCCACGACGCCGATGCGCGCGGCCAATCCTTCGGACAGATCCGCAATGCGTTCATCAGGGTCATCGACCAGAACACCGGGGCCGAGCTGGCCCGCTACGACCTCACCGAGGACGCCTCGTCCGAGACCGCGATGGTATTCGGCGAGCTGTACCGCCACGGCAACGAGTGGAAGTTCCGCGCGATCGGTCAGGGTTACGCCTCCGGGCTGGCCGGGATCGCTCGCGATTACGGCGTCAATATCTGACGAGCTGACGAGCAGTAAGCGCACGGGGCAGGCCGGGTTCGGTGCAACCTGCCCTGCCGCCCGTGCCGCTGCCGATCAGCTTGGGCTGCTGAGGCTTTCGGGCAGCAATCCGGGGTTCGCACGTTGCTTGCGCTCGACCAGCGCGAAGTAGCGGCGCAGCATGAGGACGGCGGTGGTGGCCAGTCCAGCTGTGAGTCCCCACCAGACGCCCGCCGCACCGAGGTCGAGCGGAAAAGCCAGCAGCAGCGCGGTGGGCAGGCCGACGCACCAGTAGCCGACCAGTGACAATCGGAAACCGGCATTGGTTTCCTTCAACCCGCGCAGCAGGCCGGTGCCGATGTTCTGGGCGGCGTCGAAGAATTGCAGCACTATGCCTATCAGCAGCAGGGTGTGCGCGATTTCGATGGTGGCGGTATCGCTCGAATCAAGGAACGGCGCCAATACCAGGTCGGGTGCGATCACATACACCGCGCCCGTGATGGCAGCGACGATCGCCACCTGCCGCAGCGCGAGCCAGGCGAGCGCGCGGGCGTGTCCGTATTCGTCGCGGGCGACGGCATGGCTGACCAGGATCGACGCACCGTGCGACAGACCGATCGCGACCTGGAAGACGATGTAGATGATCTGGTAGACGACATTGTGCGCGGCCAGTGCGGCCGGACCGATACTGCCCATGGCGAGGGCGAGTACCGAGAACATGCCCGCTTCCGAACCATAGGTGAGCGCGATCGGCATGCCGAGTTTGAGTTCGGATGCGACAGTCTCCCGACGCACCGGCCACGGGCGAATCGCCAGGGTGGTACCGAGTTCAGCGTCGTGGTGCACCATCGTCCAGAAGGCACCGAAGGTGATCAGGAAGACCAGTGAAGTAGCGACGCCGATGCCGGTGAGGCCGAGTGCGGGCAGCCCGGCCCAGCCATGGATGAAGGCCAGCGCCAGTACGAGATTCAGCGCGACGGAGCCGAGTGTCACCAGCAGCAGTGCCTGCGGGCGCTGCATACCGACCGTGTATTGGCGCAGCACCTGGAACCACAGGCACGGCAGTAGTCCCGGCGCCAGCGCGACCATCAGTGGCCGCGCGTCGGCGAGTACCCCGGCGTCCTGGCCGAGCCAGCGCAATGCCCAGCCGAGCCCAATCAGTACCGCGCCGCCGAGGATGCCCGCGACGGTCGCGATGAGGAAGCTCGAACGCACCACGTCACGAACCTCGCGGTCGGCGGAACCGCCACGCTTGCCCGCCGCGCTCACGGCGGTCGCGATCTGGTTACCGGTCGCGGTGATCAATCCGAAGCACATGGTGCGAATCTGGTTGAACAGCACGATCGCCAGCCCGCCGGCCGCGACCTCGCGTACGCCGAGCGTCCCCATCAGCACGATGTTGGTGGTGGACACCGCGATCTGAGCCAATTGCGTCAATGCGATGGGTGTTGCCAACGCGGTCAGCTGCCGCCCGTCTGCTCGCAAGCCCGGCAGGTTCACCGAGCCACCTCCATTTCCCGCGTCGGCGCGGTCGGGGTGCGTTGCCGGCGTCGTGCGGCCGGAGCGTAGTGCTCGAGCATTTCCGATACTTCGGCCTCGGCGGCGGCGTCGAGCAGGCCGCGGCTGTTCATCCATTCGTCGTCGAAGACAGTGTCGAGGTACTTTTCGCCGCCGTCGCACACGATGGTGACAACGGTTGAGCCGGGCGGGAATTCCTCGAGCCTGGTGAGCGCGGCATGTACCGATCCGCCCGCGGAGCCGCCGATCATCAGCCCGAGCTCGGCGGCGACCGCGCGCGCCGTCGCGAAGGCGGCGACATCGGAGACCTTCACACCCTCATCGAGCAACGAATAGTCGACGGCGGTACCGATGGTGGCACCGGGCGGTGTGCCGGTGCCGGACTGCCAGTACGGCCCGCCCGGCCCGCCGAAGGCGATCGATCCGACCGGCTCCACACCGATCACCCTCGGTGTGTGGCCGAGCTGACGTAACCGGGTCGCGGTGCCGAACAGCGACCCGCCGGTGCCCACCGCGGAAAGCAAAATGTCGACGCGGTCGACATCTTCTAGCAATTCCTCGGCCACCGCGTAGTAGCCGACCGCGTTGGCGTCGTTGTTGTGCTGTTCGGTGAAGAACGCGTCCGATTGCCCGGCCGCCATCGCCTCGGCGTAATCCTCGCGCGCCGAGGTGGCCAGGTTGTCGTCGCCCTCGTCGGCGACGAACACCAATTCCGCTCCCATTGCCCGCATAGCGCGCAGTTTGTCCTTACATGCGTGATGATCGACCACTGCGCTGAAGCGATACCCGCGTTCGGCGGCAACCACCGCGAGGCCGAGTCCGGTATTCCCGGACGTGGACTCGATGATATGCCCGCCACTGGCCAGCAACCCTCGCCGCTCCGCATCGAGCACCATTTCGCGCGCCATCCTGATCTTGGCCGCGCCAGTCGGGTTGAACTGCTCGAGCTTCAGCAGCAGCCGGGTGCCGGTCGCGGTGGTCGCCAACTCGAAAAGCGGGGTGCGACCGATCAGATCCGTCACGCGCGTGACGAGCGGCATTGATGTCTCCTAGTTCGTTTCGTGCCGGACTATCCGGCATCGAGAGTCCAGCGCAACCGTCGGTCGCCGGCACCGTCTGTGTCGTGCAGCACCACCTTCGGCGGAATCGGCAATTCGTGAAAGGTCGACTCGTTCGAATCCATCTGATATCCGGCGGTGTTCGGGTAGATCAATAGATCGCCGACCTCGGCGGGCCGGGGCAGCGGGATGCGCCGCCAGCTGAGCATGTCGGACTCCAGACAGGTCGCGGCGCCGACACAGGTCGGGGTGAGGTTTCGTTCGGGACGCGGTGGCCACAGGATCGGATCGGGGAGGTATTCGCTGTCGAACCACTGCTCGGACAGGCTGAGGCTGCTGCCGTCGACAGTGAGCAGGTGGTAGGGGTGGCCGTTCAGGTAGCGGGTTTTGCGGCCCTGTACTCGCAAGACCGTGGACCCGGCCCGGTCGAGTAGTGCCCGGCCCGGCTCGACCGCGAGCCGGATGTCGTTGTCGCGCAGCCGCTCTGCCAGGCCATTGTGCGTCAAGACGGCGGCCAGCATGTCCGGGCCCGCAGTGGGGAAGTGGTAGGGGTAGTAGGAGTCGAACGATTTGCCCGCATGGAACCAGTCGCGGTTCGTGTGTTCGGTGAACTCGGACCAGGCGTCGGCCGGGAGGTAATCGACCCCGAATCCGCCGCCGATCGAGATGGTGTTGGCGGGATGGCCCGCGATGCGGGCGTCCACGCATCGGGTGATCAGTTCGTCCGCGAGCTCGGCCCGTGCGATGGCGTCGTAGCCGGAAAGGTGGAAACTGAAGCCTGTCAGGCAGATCGATGGATGACCGGCGGTGACCGACATCGCGCGGTCGAGTTCGTCGGCGGTCAGGCCGAATCGGCTGGCGGACGCGTTGGGCAGGACCCGGAGTACCACGCGCGCCGAGGTGCCACGGGCGGCGAGCCGGTCTAGTTCGTCGAGGCTGTCCACCGCGATCAGGGCGCGGTGTCGTGTTGCCAACCAGAGCAGATCGTCGGACTTGGCTGGGCCGGTGATCATCAGCTCGTCACCGCGAATGCCCTGCCCCAAGGCCGCCTTCAGTTCACCTACGCTGGAAACATCCACGCCTGCACCGTGTTCGGCACAGGCGCGGGCGACGGACGCTGCCTTGTTCGCTTTCTTGCCGTAGTACACGACCCCGTCTACTCCGGCGCGGGTGAAAGCGTCTCGGAAGCCGCTGATATTCGACCCGACCTGCGGCGGGTACATGATGTGAAACGGTCCGCCGATCGCAAAAGCGATATCACCCAGCAGATTTGGATCGGCGAGCAACCTGCGTTCCCAGTCGGCGATGTGCGCGGGCATCGGCGGCGCGCAGATAGCGGTGCCGATGCGGTGGAACTCGGGTGCGATGGGATCGACAGCGCCGATATCTAGTCCCACAGCGGTACCTCCGTGCCGCGGCCCTCGGCGATCGCCCGCTCGGCAAGGGCATGCGCGACGGCGATATCGGTCAGTACGAGGCCGCTGTTGTAGACGAAGACGCGCTCGTCATCCGATCGGCGGGCAACAGCGCGGCGGCTCAGGATTTGCGGTAGTTCCGCGTCCACCGGTCGCAGTGTTCCGTCGGGACCGGCCATATCGGTGCCGGTCAGTGCCATTTGCTGGGCGTTGGTCGCGATGACGCGGTCGGCGTCGGTGAGCGTGGAGGGGGCGAGCCCATATCCGACGAGCACGACCACTGAGCCCGGTGCCAGGTCCTCGGATTCGATGGCGACCTCGGTACCGGGACCTGCGGTCGCCAGCACCACATCGGCGGCACCCGCGGCGGCGCGGGGATCCTCGACGGTCTCCAGTAGCGCGTGCGGGTTGTGTTCGGCGAGGTGGTCGCGCACCGCCGCCAAGCCTGCCGGATGGGTGCCGTACAGCATGAGCTTGCGCAGCTGTGGGTTCGCGGCAAGCAAGTGTGGCAGCGCGTTTCGGCCCTGGGTGCCGGTGCCGATCAGCAGTACGCTTTCCGCGCCGCGACGAACGGTCTCGCGAACCAGCAGCGCCGAAACCGCGGGGGTGCGCAGCGCGCCGACTCGCGCGCAGTCCATCATGGCGATCGGCGCACCGGTCGCGTCGTCATACAGCGTGATCGTGGTGTAGTAGCGCTTCGTGCTGCGGTCGTGGCCGGGATCGAACTTGTAGGAGGTTTTCATGGCCACCACTCGGCGCCTGCCGTCGCGCCCGAGCATCGCGTAGGCGACCGACCAGCCGTCGGGGTTCGCGACGCTCAGCTTGCGCGGGTTATCCGAATCTCCCGCGGCGAAGGCCAGGTACGCCTCCTCCACGGCGCGCACGACATCGCCCGGTGTGATGGGCACATCGGCCAGATCGCTGCGGCTCAGTACGCGCAGCGGTGTGTTCCGGTCACGAGTGTTCAACGGGTCCTCGATCATCAGCTGTATCCCGGCCTGCACCCGCTCGAGTCGGTTCTGTGCCGATCGTGAGCGGGGCGGTGCGGTCCGATCGGAATGGGGCGACGATCCGTTGCCCGTAGCCATTCTCGTCGGCCTCGCCGCGCCTGCGCAGTCGTTCGGGGAGGCGGACATTCACCCGCTTGAGCCATCGGTCGGTGCCGTCGTAACGCGCGGTGAACGGTACCCGACCGTGTACCACGACGTCATTGTCCACCAGCAGCATCTGGCCGGGAGCGAGCGCGGCGGTGAGGCAGACCCGTTCCAACTCGGCGGTCAGATGTGCGTAGGCGCTGCGGAATTCGGCGTCGGCCTGCACGAGCGGGGTGTAGGCGGGGTCGTATCGAACGGTGAGATCGGCTGTGCTGTAGTGAGATTCGGCACTCCAGAGGGTGGGGATGGGAGTGGGTGTGTAGCGCTCGTGACTCGAACCGTATGACACGTCGGGCAGGATCGGCAGCGTCGGTACGCTCAGCAGTTCGCGCTGTGTCGCGGAAAGAACGGTGTGGCGCACCGAGGAAACGGTGGTGGCGACCCGATCCGGATTGCGCACGCACGCAAGCAACAGCAGATTGGCCCGATCCGGATGGAAGGCGTCCTCGCTGTGCGGGCTGAGTAGGGTTTTGCTGCTCGCGCCGGACTGTTCGTGCTCGTGGCCGGGCGAGGGCACGATGTTGTTGACCAGCCGCCCGTCCTGTTGACCTGCCCAGCCGAAGGGCTCGCCCGCGCATCGCGCCAACAGCAACATGACGATATCGAGCTCGAATGAACTCGCTCGGCGCATCGGCTCGCCGCTCCACCGGGCGGCGTCGCGCCAACTCGGCGGTGTGGGGCCGCATTCTTCGTCGGTCAGCGGCAGCTTGCTGATGATGGTGGCGCCCGCGGCGGTGGCAGGCGGCCGCATGGCCAGTCGTAGGTCCGCAGGCAGCTCGGTGACGCGTCGATCGACCTGCTCGAGGAGTTCGGGGTCGGCCAGGGTGCGTGCTCTATGCTCTGCGTCACATTCCTTCGTCTCGAGGTCGCCGCATATTTCCGCGGCGAGCAGGCGGATATCCCGCCCGGCGGCCGCTGGCAGCTCGCGTTGTTCGATGTTCGGGGTGTGAAGCGTCATACGTTCGGCGAGAACGCTTTTCACCGGGTGTTCCCTTCTTCGCAACGGGTCGAACAGCAGATGGTGGCGATTCGACTGCGAAGGTAGCGGGTCTCGGAAAATTAAGCAAGGCTTACCTAAACGCGTCGGTGGGAAATAGCGGGAGCGCATCGGACGGCTATCGGTGAGTCCAAAATATCATTAGGCTAGCCTGTCCTAGCCCCTATCGCTATGGTTCGCGATCGCGCCCGGGCAATCGAGGAAGGCAGCACGATGGGATGGAACCGGCGGCAACTTCTGCGGTCAGGTCTTGGAGTCGGTGCGGTCCTGTTGGTCGCCGCATGCTCGGATGGTGGCAATTCCGGTGGGCCCGCGCGTCGCGGCGGCACCTTGCGGGTCGGTGCGCTCGGCACCGCGGCCCGAATCGAACGTGATCCGCACGCGAATCTCAGCAATGACAGTGATTTCCTCATCACGTCGCTGGTGTACGACCCGCTCACGGTTCCCGCGGCGGACCCGAATGTCGCTGGGCGCCTTGCCAGTCGATGGGAATCCGACGACGAGCACCGCCGGTGGACCTTTACCCTGGCCGATGGCGCGACCTTCCATGACGGCACGCCGGTGACCTCGGATGATGTGGTGTGGTCGCTGCGCAGGCTGCGCACGGTCGGTGGCGCGTCGAAAATGCCCGCCGCCGTCGAGGACATCACCGCGGACGGCCCGAACCGGGTGGTGATCGCGCTGCCCGAGCCGAATGCGCAACTGCCGCTGCTGGTTCGGTTGATGACCTTCACCGTCAAGAAGGACACCACCGACTTCACCGAGGCCATCGGTACCGGCCCGTTCCGGCTCGAGTCCTATCAGGGCGGCAATGCCAGGCTGGTGCGCAACGATCAGTGGTATGGTCCCGCGCCGCTGCTGGATGCCATCGAGGTCACCATCTTCGACAGCGTTACCGCGCTGGGGAACGCGGTACTCGGCGGGCAGATCGACCTCGCGTCCAATGTCGGCGCGATTGCCGGGCGCACCGCCGAGGGACGCGGCGACCTGCAGGTGGTCCGGCGGCCCGACGACACCATGGTCGGGGTGGCGATGCGGACCTCGGACGGGCCGTTCGCCGATGCCAGGGTCCGGGAGGCGATTCGGCTCGGCGTCGATCGCACGGCACTGGTCAATCAGGTGCATTCCGGGTACGGCGCGGTCGCCAATGACATTCTCGGAACCGCGGATCCGGCCTATGACCACACCATTGCGCAGCGAGTCCGCGATACCGAGCGCGCGAAGACGCTACTGCGTGCGGCCGGATTCGATACCGGTCGCGGCTATCAGCTGCTCACCAAGGCCGAAGCGCCGGGCGAGGTGGAATCGGCCAAGGTGATCGCCACCCAGCTGGCCGATATCGGGGTCCGGCTCGAGGTTGTCACCCAGGAGCCGAATACCTTCTACGACCAGACCTGGCTGAAGGCGCCGCTGTACACGATCTCTTGGGGCACCAACGATTCGACGCTGTTCTTCGCGACGAAGCTGATGTCGAGCACCTCCAACCGCAATGAAACCGATTTCAAGGACACCGAATTCGACGTGGCCGCCACGAGAGCGCTCGGTGCGCAAAGTGACTCGGAATACGCGCAGGCGTGCCGAGATGTCCAGCGCATTCAGTACGAACGCGGCGGCTACCTGGTATGGGGCATGGCCGACGGCATCGATATCGCCGCTGCCCGGGTGCACGACCTGCCTGCGCTCGGCGGCTTCGCCAGGGTGCAGCTGGAGCGAGCCTGGCTGGCGTAGTGATTTCCTTCGCCCGCTTGCTGTTTCGCCGAATCGCCCTGCTGATCGCGCTGCTGGCCGCCGTTTTCGTGGCCATGGACCTACTGCCGGGCAAAACCGCGCGCGCGGTGCTCGGACGCGACGCCACACCGGATCGGATCGCGGCCAAGGAACACGAACTCGGACTCGACCGTCCGCTGCCCGCGCGTTTCGTGGCATGGATTTCCGGCGTTGCGACAGGTGATTTCGGTCGCACCGCGCGCGGGCGTTCGATCAATGAACTACTGGCAGACAAGTTCCCGCCGACCCTGCTGCTCGGCGGGGTCGCGCTCGCGCTCACCGTCGTGGCTTCGCTGCTGCTGGGCGCCTGGTGGGCGGCGCGGACCGGTGGCGTGGCACGCGGTGTGCTGCAACCGGCGACCACGGTCGCGGCGGCCGTGCCCGAATTCGTGGCGGCGACCCTGTTGATCATGGTGTTCTCGCTGGCGCTCGGCTGGTTGCCCGCGGTCACCATAACCGGTCGGTCCGGCCTACCCGCGAGCCCCGAGATGCTGATACTGCCCGTGTTGGCGCTGGCGATACCGCAGACCGGCTGGAACACCCGAGTGGTGCGCGCGGCGCTCGCCGATGCCGCCCGCTCGCCGCATGTGGAAAGCGCGGTGCTGGAAGGTCTTCCGGTCAGGACGGTGTTGCTTCGACATGTGCTGCCCTTCGCGCTGCCGACCATCGTCGCCAGTTTCGCCACCACAGTCGGCATGCTGCTCGGCGGATCGCTGGTGGTCGAGACCATTTTCAACTATCCGGGACTCGGTGCGCTGCTCGCGAGCTCGGTGGCCGACCGCGACACCGCGCTGATCGCGGCGGTGGTGGCGCTGTCGGGGCTTGTCATCATGGTCATGCTCGCGGTCGCGGATGGAATCCGGGCCTGGTCACTGCGGGGGCGTGGATGAAAAACCTGAGCGCGCGCCGGCTGCGGTTACTGACGGTGCTGCCCGCGATGGTGATGACGCTGTTCGCGATCTTCGGCCCGATGCTGGCGCCGCATCCGGCCGAGGCGCCGGTCGGCATACCGTTCGGAGCGCCGAGCGGTGACGCCGCGCTCGGGACGGATCGACTCGGCCGGGATGTGCTGAGTCAATTGCTGTATGGCGGTTGGGGATTGTTGCTGATCGCTGGCGTGATCGCGGTCGCGGTGACGGCGCTGTCGTGTGTGCTCGGCGCTGTGGCGGCTTTGCGTCCGAGAGTCGGTGTGGTGATCGAGCGCGCCACCGATTTCGCGATGCTGCTGCCTGCGGTGCTGGGGATCCTGCTGGTATTGACCGCGTGGCCGGATGCGGGCACCTATGGGCTGATCGTGGTCGCTCTGCTATTCGGAACGCCATACTGCGCCAGGGTTTTCGCCGCCGCGGCCTCAGGTGTCGCCGCGAGCGGGTATGTCGAAAGTGCGCAGGCCAGTGGGGAATCGTTGACGCATCTGGTGTTCGGTGAGGTGATCCCGAACCTGCGTGCGGTGCTCGCCGCACAACTCGGTCTGCGTTTCGTCGCGGGTGTCTATCTGGTGAGCACGGCGTCGTTCCTGCAACTGCCTACGGTCCTCGGCGCCAGCAATTGGGCGGTCATGGTGCGGGAGAACGCCGCTGGAATGCTGCTCAATCCGTGGGCGGTACTGGCACCGAGCCTGGCCATCGGCATCGTCGCGGTGAGTGTGAACCTAGCGGTATCGGTTTTCGGGCGAGAGGAACGGGCATGAGCACACCGGTCGTCATCGACACCCTGACGGTGTGCGGCGCCAATGGTCAGGAGCTGTTCGGCCCCACCAGTTTCGCGGTCGCGGCAGGCACGGTGACCGCGCTCACCGGCCCCTCCGGCTCGGGCAAGACGACACTGATGCGCGCCCTGCTCGGACACCTGCCCGTTGGCACATATCGGTCCGTCGGTGTCGCCGAGGTCGCCGGACAGGATGTCTTCGCGCTGAGTCCCGAGGCACTGCAACGCTTCCGGCGAAACCATATCGCCTACGTCGGCCAGGACCCCGGCTCGGCGCTGAACCCGCTGATGCGGGTGCGCAGTCTGCTCGGGGAGATGAGTCAGGAATCCGCTGCGGACTCATTACTCGAAACCCTTGAACTGGTCGGCCTTTCAGCCGAGCATTTGCGCCGACGTCCCGGCGAGCTCTCCGGCGGTCAGCAGCGCCGCGTTGCCTTGGCTCGCGCCCTGGTCCGCCACACCAGTGTGCTCGTTCTCGACGAACCTCTTGCGGGCCTGCACGGCTCGCTGCGCACCGAGATCGCCCGGGTGCTCGCTGATATCGCCGCCCATCGGTCGGCGGCGATCGTGCTATCCGGCCACGACACCGCCGCCGTGCACGCCATCGCCGACAATGTGGTGGAACTCGGTGTCGCGCAGTCGAAACTGGTGGGTGTACTTGCCCCATCGGTACTGGTCGGTGCGCCGGATGGGCCGCGTCGAAGTCGAGATGACGGTATCGCTGGCGACATCGACAGCGAAGGGAGCCTGGAGGCGGTCGTGGCCGGTACCGGCCACGCCTACGTGCCCGTCGGCGCGGTGCTGCCAGCAGTCGGCTCCAGTGCTGGATCGGCGTTGTCCGTGGTCGGGCATGGTGCTGCGTCGGTTGGTGCGGTGCTGCCGGGTCATGAGGTAGGCGGGCGGGGTGCGGACACCGACCGCGTGGCCGGCCGGAGATTCGAGCGTACGGGTCGAGGTGACGCGCAAGTCGTGCTGCGCGTGCGGAATTTGAGTACGTCGATCGGCGGAAACGCCGTGTTGTCGGACATCGATCTCGAGTTGGGTCGCGGTGCTTCACTGGCTGTGGTCGGAGCGTCCGGAGCGGGAAAGACCACGCTGGCCCGGGCTATCGCGGGATTGCACCGCGAGTCCATCGGATCGCTCGAATTGCGTGGTGAGCCCATGCCGATAGGCGCACGTCGTCGAAAAGGAAACGGCAGCAACGGTATCCAGCTGGTCACCCAGAATCCCAGATCGGCGCTGAATCCGCGCCGAACCGTCGCCCAGACCCTCGGACGTCCGTTGCGGCGCATCGGCAAGGTGCCGAAACGGCAACTGGTGCAGCGGATTACCGAACTGCTGGGCTCGGTGGAGCTGGCTCCGGAACTAGCGGCTCGCTACCCACACCAACTTTCCGGCGGACAGCGTCAGCGTGTCGCACTGGCGCGCGCCCTGGCCGCCGAGCCCGCCGTGCTGGTCTGCGACGAGATCACCTCCGCGCTCGATCACGACACCGCGTCATCCATCATGACCCTGCTGGACCGAATCCGTGCCGACCACGACACCGCGCTGGTGGTCATCAGCCACGACATCCCACTGATCGCCACCCACTGCCCGCGGCTGGTCGTCCTCGACCATGGCCGCATTATCGAATCCGGTGACACTGCAGGCATTTTGGCGTCACCTGCCCACAGCGCTACAGGTGAGCTGCTGGGCTGGCCGGGGCCTCGGCAACCTCGTGCCGAGGGCCGCATCTGCATTATGGAGTGATGTTCGTGAAGATAACCGGCGTTCTGGCCGCTGCGATGGTGGCTTTTGTGCTCGCCGGCTGCGGGAGCGAACGCAATCTGGTGCCCATCCCGGAGGGGATTCCGCCCGGGCCGGGAACACCGTTGCCGGCGATCGATCTGGACGCACCGGGACGGACGGCCGTGCAACTGCGTGGCTGGGCCGATGAGCAGGCCGATCGTCTCGGCATGCCGTCGGTCGCGCTGGAGGCGTACGGATACGCGGCCGCGGTGCTCGGGCGGTCGCAGCCGGATTGCGGTATCGCGTGGACGACTCTGGCCGGTATCGCGAGCGTGGAGAGCAAGCACGGCACCCATCGCGGCGCCGAGGTCGACGCGGATGGCACGGTGCGGCCGCCGATCATCGGTATTCCTTTGAACGGTGCGCCGGGCGTCGCGCTGGTACCCGACACCGACGGCGGCGTGCTCGACGGTGATTCGGTGTACGACAGGGCGCTGGGCCCACTGCAATTCATCCCCGAGACCTGGAAGCGCTGGGGTGCCGACGCGAACGGTGACGGCATCATCGACCCGCAGAACATCGACGACGCCGCACTCACCGCCGCCCGCTATCTCTGCGCCAGTGGCGGTGACCTGACCTCCGAACACGGCTGGCAAAGCGCCCTGCTCACCTACAACCAGTCCAACAGCTACCTGCGCACAGTCCGTGACCGCGCCGCCGCCTACAGCGTCGGGCGCCGAGTATGAGTTCGCGGGCGGCGCCCCGCTCAGCGACGGCCTCGGACGATCGGACGCACCGATCGGGGATCTGATCGGACGTTGGCGTCTGCGGAAAGGGTGCGGGGAAGGGGCGCGCCGACCGGGGCGATGTGGCAGACGGGGTGCGGGGCGTTAGGCTCGCAGGCGCATGGTCTTCCCGTGTTAACCACCGTGTCAGCAGCCGAAGGAGTGTCGTTTTCGTGGCCATCATCGAACAGGTCGGAGCACGCGAGATCCTGGATTCTCGCGGCAACCCCACTGTCGAGGTCGAGATCGCCCTCGACGACGGCACCCTGACCCGGGCCGCCGTGCCCTCGGGCGCCTCTACCGGCGAGCATGAGGCCGTCGAACTGCGTGACGGCGGTGACCGCTACGGCGGCAAAGGTGTGCGGAAGGCCGTCGAGGGTGTCCTCGACGAGATCGCGCCTGCCGTCATCGGTCTCGACGCGGTCGAGCAGCGCACCGTCGATCAGGCGCTGCTGGACCTGGACGGCACCCCCGACAAGTCCCGCCTCGGCGCCAACGCGCTGCTCGGTGTCTCGCTGGCGGTGGCTCGCGCCGCCGCCGAATCCTCGGGGCTCGAGCTGTTCCGCTACCTCGGCGGTCCGAACGCGCACGTCCTTCCAGTGCCGATGATGAACATCCTCAACGGTGGCGCGCACGCCGATAGCGGCGTCGATGTTCAGGAATTCATGGTCGCCCCGATCGGTGCGTCGACCTTCAAGGAGTCACTGCGCTGGGGTGCGGAGGTCTACCACGCGCTGAAGTCGGTGCTGAAGTCCAAGGGCCTATCGACTGGTCTCGGTGACGAGGGTGGTTTCGCGCCGTCGGTGGCGGGCACCAAGGAAGCGCTCGACCTGATCAGCGTCGCCATCGCGAAGACCGGCCTCGAGCTGGGCACCGACGTGGCGCTGGCCCTCGATGTCGCGGCCACCGAGTTCTACACCTCGGGCAGCGGCTACCAGTTCGAAGGCAGTGTCCGCACCGCCGCCGAGATGACCCAGTTCTACGCCGAACTGCTGACCGCCTACCCGCTGGTCTCCATCGAGGATCCGCTCTCGGAGGACGACTGGGACGGTTGGGTCGCGCTCACCGACGAGATCGGCGACAAAATCCAGATCGTCGGCGACGACCTGTTCGTCACCAACCCCGAGCGCCTCGAAGAGGGCATCACCAAGGGCGCGGCTAACGCACTGTTGGTGAAGGTCAACCAGATCGGCACGCTCACCGAGACTTTGGATGCCGTCGAGCTCGCGCACCGCAACGGCTACAAGACGATGATGAGCCACCGGTCCGGCGAGACCGAGGACACCACCATCGCGGACCTCGCGGTCGCGGTCGGCAGCGGCCAGATCAAGACCGGTGCCCCGGCACGAAGCGAGCGGGTGGCCAAGTACAACCAGCTGCTGCGCATCGAGGACGCGCTCGGTGACTCCGCGCGTTACGCCGGTGACGTGGCGTTCCCGCGGTTCGCATTCGAGAACTGAGAGCAAGACACAGAGGTTTGAGATGACGGAGCGACGCGCGCGTGGGACCAGTCCGGCCGGACGCGGGAACCGCCGCACGTCGCGCGCCGTCCGGCCGCGTCCGGCCGATACCGCGGCCAGACCGGCCGCGGCGCGTACCACGCGCAAGAGGTCGGATCCGGCGGACAAGAAAAAGGCCGGAACTCGCAAAACCGAGGCGCGATCCGGTGAACCCGAACGCACCATCCTCGGCCTGTCCACCGGCAAGGCGGTAGTCCTGGCCATGGTGGTGTGCGCGCTCGCGCTCACCCTGGCTGTGCCGTTGCGCACGTATTTCACCCAGCAAGGTGAGGCCGCGCAGTTGGCGCAGCAGCGCACCGAGCTCGAATCCGACCTCGCTCGACTGCGTGATCGTCGTGCCCAGCAACAGGATCCGGCCTACGTCCGGTCCGAGGCCAGGGACCGGCTGCGGCTGGTGATGCCGGGCGAAACGCCCTACATCGTGCAGGTGCCCGGTATCGAGGCACCCGCGTCCCCGACCGCCGCCCCGAAATCGAAGGCGCCCGACCCGTGGTACACGGAATTGTGGCGCAGCGTTTCCGAACCGCAGACCCCGCCGCCCGCCCCGGTACAACCGGCCGTGCCCGGACCATCGCCCACCGTGCCGCCGGAGCCGGACCAGGATGGCCCGAGGTGACCGCGTCGACCGGGCATGACCCGGTGCGGCATCGCCGACCCGCCGAGCGTGGTTGTGGCGCCGCAGCAGCCGGCTATGCGAGTACCGCCCACGTCGAAACCGGAAGGACCCAGGTGACCGCACCGACCGAGCGCGATCTGGAGATTATCGCCAAGCAGTTGGGTCGCGAGCCGCGCGGCGTGCTCGCCGTCGCCTATCGCACCCCGGATGGCCTGCCCGCCGTGGTGAAGACCGCGCCACGACTGCCGGACGGCACCCCGTTTCCGACGCTGTACTACCTGACCGATCCGCGACTGACGGCTGAGGCCAGCAGGCAGGAATCGGCGGGCGTGATGCGGGAGATGACCGAACGTCTCGCCACCGAACCGGAATTGGCTGCGGCGTATCGCGCCGCACACGAGAGTTATCTGGCCGAGCGCAACGAAATCGAGTCGCTCGGAACGGATTTCACTGGCGGTGGCATGCCCGAGCGGGTGAAGTGCCTGCACGTGCTGATCGCGCACGCGCTGGCAAAGGGGCCGGGAGTCAACCCGTTCGGTGATGAAGCGGTGGCACTGGCGGCCGATAATGGCTTGCGCGGCACCGCTATTGCGGCAGACTGGCCGGCGTACGAGTGGATCCAGGCTTCCACCCATGGCCCTGGAACCGACCGGGAGCACTGAGATCGGCATCGGCGTCGGAATAGTTCGGGTGATCGGCAGTGCCTCGCGCGGCACCGCGGTCGCAATCGGTGTGCGAGCGGATCCAAGCAACCACTCGACACCGCACGAGTACCGAGATCGGCGCGCCGAACAGAGCGGAGTACAACAATGAGTGATCGGGTAGCCGCCGTCGACTGCGGCACGAATTCCATTCGACTCTTGATCGCCGACGTGCTCGATGACGGTCGGCTGGCAGACGTGCACCGCGAAATGAGAATCGTGCGCCTCGGCCAGGGGGTCGACGCGACCGGCTCGCTGGCGCCCGAGGCCATCGAACGAACTCGGGTCGCGCTGGCCGACTACGCCGCGCTGATGCGCGCCGCCGGAGTCGGCCGGGTGCGCATGGTCGCCACCTCCGCCACCCGTGACGCCGCAAATCGCGAGGACTTCTTCGCCATGGCTCGTGCCGAACTCGGCACCGTGGTGGCGGGTGCGGAGGCCGAAGTGATCACCGGCGATGAGGAGGCGCGACTGTCGTTCACCGGTGCGGTCGGCGAACTATCCAGTGCCACAGGGCCTTTCGTGGTCGTCGATCTGGGCGGCGGTTCGACCGAACTGGTTGTCGGCGATGGCGACGGTGTGCGGGCCGCCTTCTCCGCCGATATCGGCTGCGTCCGCATTACCGAGCGCTGCCTGCCCGGAAACCCACCGACCGCCGAACAGGTCGCCGACGCACGGGAATTCGCCTCCGAACGGCTGGCCGAAGCATTTGCCAGAGTTCCCGTCGAGGGCACACACACCTGGGTCGGCGTCGCGGGCACCATGACAACACTCGCCGCAGTGGCCATCGATCTGCCCGAATACGATTCGGAGCGGGTGCATCTCACGCATTTGACGCTGGACGAAGTGCGGGCCGTCTGCGACCGGCTGATCGCCATGAACCACGATGAGCGCGCCGCCCTCGGCCCGATGCACCCGGGCCGGGTCGATGTCATCGGCGGCGGTGCCGTGATCACCGGGGTGCTGGCCGACGAATTATCCCGTCGCGCAGGCATTTCCGAACTCATTGTCAGCGAGCACGACATCCTTGACGGTATCGCGCTTTCCATCGCCTGAGTTCGGCGCTACCGTGCGGATCTGCCGATGATGAGATCGGAAAGGCGTGCCAGCGATTCCTGGTTGCGCGGTTTGAGCAGCAGAACCTGCACCGTATTCGGTACCAGCTGACCCGGGCCGCTCATGGCGTGCTCGGTCATTCTGATGCGCGTCCCGCCCTGCGGTAACGCGACGAGATCCAGCCGGATGCGGGCCGAGCCGACCGGCCACAGCCGGGCCTCCAGTTCGAGCAAGCGCGGTGGGTCGACCGCTCGCACCTCGGTGACATCGTGGATGGTCAGCGGCCAGAGTCCCAGACTGTAGTGGATGCGGGTCCCGACCGCGGGCCAGCCGGGATCGACCTGTCGGATGTGCGAGGCACCGACCACCCAGCTCGCGTACAGCCAGCCGTCGGCGAGTGCCGCGAACGCCGCGTCCGTGGTGACCGGCACGGTGACTTCGGCTTCGATCATCGGTGTTCCCGCCTCCCTGGACCGTTGACGCCGTGACGTCACGATGAACCGTGCGATCGGTGGCCGACTGCGGCCGCATCCAGCCTAGGTGGTCCGGGACGTCCATCGAGATTGGCGATGGACGGGTTCACTTGCGGCTGCTCCGGTGTGAGAGCGTAAAGTTTGCCCGAATCGTCGAGCAGGGGTGCACCCGCACCATTTGACCTGATCGTCGAAACTTTTGTACGGATGCAGGATATTTCCTGCCTGGCATGGGATCGTCTGAGAATGTCCGATATAGCGATGACCGAGAAACCGCCCGCAGAACGCACCCTCTTCGGCCACCCGATCGGATTGACGAACCTTTTCGGCGTCGAACTCTGGGAACGGTTCTCGTTCTACGGAATGCTCACCATTCTCGGCTACTACCTGTACTACTCGACGACCGAAGGCGGTCTCGGGCTGTCGCAGGACACCGGCGTCGGAATCGTCGGCGCGTACGGCGGACTCGTATACCTGTCGACGGTGCTCGGCGGGTGGATCGCCGACCGGTTGCTCGGCATGGAGCGCACCGTGTTCTACGGCGGCGTCGTAGTGATGGCCGGGCATATCGCGCTAGCCGTGATACCGGGGCTGGCCGGGGTCGGCGTCGGGCTGGTGCTGGTCGCGCTGGGCAGCGGCGGGCTCAAGGCCAACGCGTCCTCGCTGCTGGGAACCCTCTATCGGCCGGGCGATCCGCGCTTCGACGGCGGATTCACGCTGTTCTATCTCGGCATCAACTTGGGCGCCTTCTCCGGTCCACTGCTTACCGGTCTGCTGCAACGGCATTGGGGGTTCCACTATGGGTTCGGTGCCGCCGCGGTCGGTATGGCGATCGGACTGACGCAGTACGTCGTGTTCCGGCGCAACCTCGGCACTGCGGGCAAGAATGTGCCCAATCCATTGCCGCGTAGCGCAATCGGCCCGATCGCGGCATTCGCCGTCGGCGCGGTGGTCGTGGTGGCGCTGGCGTTCGCCACCGGGCTGGTCAACCTGGACAACCTATCGGAGACCACTACCGGTGTCATCGTGGTCGCCGCGATCACCTACTTCGTTGTCATGCTCACCAGCGCCAAAGTGACCGCCGTCGAACGCAGCCGGGTCCGCGCGTTCATCCCGCTGTTCATCGCGAACGCGGTGTTCTGGTCGCTGTTCCAGCAGATTTTCACGGTGCTGGCGGTGTACTCCGACGAGCGGATGGACTGGAGCATTTTCGGCTGGACCGCGCCGTCGAGCTGGATCGGCTCGGTGGAGCCGGTCTGGATCATCGTGCTGTCACCGCTGTTCGCGCTGATGTGGACCAAGCTGGGCGATCGCGCGCCGAGCACGCCACGCAAGTTCGCGATGGGTGTCATCGGCATGGGCCTGGCGTTCTGGCTGTTCATGCTGATGTCGGGCACGACAGGTAATTCGGTGCCCGCGTTGGCGGTGTTCGGCATCATGGCCGCCTTTGCGGTATCCGAGTTGCTGCTGTCGCCGATCGGTCTATCGGCCACCACCCAATTGGCGCCAGCAGCCTTCCGCGCTCAGATGATGGCGCTGTACTTCTTTTCCGTGGGCATCGGCACTTCGATGTCGGGCACGCTGGCCCGCTTCTACGATCCCGACCACGAATTCGTCTACTTCGGTGTCACCGGCGCGGTCGCGATCCTGGCCGGGCTGGTGTTAGCCGGGTTCTCACCATGGGTAAGCCGTCATATGGAGGGTGTTCACTAATATCCGTCGAATGCCGGTATGTCGTTGATAGGTACGAAAAGGGAGACCAGGATGGCGATTTCGCGGCCAGACCGCCGAAACGCGTTGTTCCGCACCAAATCGGTGGAACAGTCGATCCGTGACACCGACGAACCGGACTCGAAACTACGCAAAGAACTGACCGCGTGGGATCTCACGGTTTTCGGTGTTGCCGTTGTCGTCGGTGCGGGCATCTTCACGCTGACCGCGCGCACCGCCGGAAACGTTGCCGGACCGTCGGTTTCGCTGGCCTTCGTCTTCGCCGCGATCGCCTGCGGTCTGACCGCGTTCTGCTATGCCGAGTTCGCCTCGACGGTGCCGGTCGCGGGCAGTGCGTACACCTTCTCCTACGCCACCTTCGGTGAACTCGTCGCCTGGATTATCGGCTGGGACCTCACCCTGGAATTCGCGCTCGCGGTGTCGGTGGTGGCCAAGGGCTGGTCGCAGTATCTGGGTGAGGTGATGGGGTCCCGGTCACCGATCATGCATATCGGCTCTGTTGACTTCGATTGGGGCGCGGTGTCACTCATCGCGGTACTCGCGGTGCTGCTCGCCGTGGGAACCAAGGTGTCCTCACGCGTGTCGGCGATCGCGGTCGCCATCAAATTGGCGGTGATCGCGCTGGTGCTCGTCGTCGGCCTGACCTACTTCGACTCCTCGAACCTTTCGCCCTACATTCCGCCGTCTCAACCCGGAGCGGAGGGGGCGGGGCTGCACCAGTCGTTGTTCTCGTTCTTCACCGGAGCGGGCCAAAGCAATTTCGGCTGGTACGGCCTGCTTGCCGCTGCCAGTCTGGTGTTCTTCGCGTTCATCGGATTCGACGTGGTCGCCACCACCGCGGAGGAGACGAAAAACCCGCAGAAGGCGCTGCCGCGCGGCATCATCGGCTCCTTGTTGATTGTCACCGTGCTCTACGTCGCGGTCTCGATCGTCCTCACCGGGATGGTGCCCTACACCGAACTCGCCGGTAAAGATGCCACGCTCGCAACGGCATTCGCGATTCACGGCGACACCTGGGTGAAGAACATCATCTCCATCGGCGCTCTCGCCGGCCTGACCACCGTCGTCATGGTGCTGTTCCTCGGTCAGACCCGTGTCCTGTTCGCGATGTCGCGTGACGGCCTGCTGCCGCGCCGCATGGCGCACACCGGAAGCCGAGGTACCCCCGTCCGCCTGACGGTTTTCGTCGGCGTCGTCTGCTCGGTCCTGGCCGGGTTCATCGAATTCGGCACCCTCGAAGAGATGGTCAATATCGGCACCCTCTTCGCCTTCGTGCTGGTCTCCATCGGTGTCATCATCCTCCGCAAAACCCGCCCCGACCTCCCACGCGGCTTCCGCGTCCCATTCGTTCCCCTCATACCCATCCTCGCCGTGCTCGCCTGCCTGTGGCTGATGCTCAACCTCTCCGTCGAAACCTGGCTGCGCTTTATCGTCTGGATGGTCCTCGGCCTGCTCGTCTACTTCGCCTACGGCCGCCGCCACTCCGTCCTGCGCACCACCACGCCCGCCGATTCACCCGATTGAGTCCCCCCCACCAGCAAACTTGCATTATCCTCTGGAATGAATTCCGGTACGGCAGTACGAGTCGGTACGCTGACCGGGCGCCCCTATAGCCCAACTGGCAGAGGCAGTGGACTTAAAATCCATCAAGTGTCGGTTCGAATCCGACTGGGGGCACCTACTAAACGCACACTGGGCCGTACCTGGAGCTCTTCGTAACCAATGTCAGGTGCGTGTGCAGAGGTCGTCGCGACCGACGACACCGACACTGTGCACATCAATGTCATCAATTGCGGTCCCAGGGGGACATGCCATCGGCTATCCCTTGCGTGGGAAGTCTGCGCGAGCGCCGCAATTTTGACGATCCTTTGGCGCGCAAGGCCTTTCGCCTTTACGGGTTCGATACGACCGCGCACTTAGGCTTGGACGTTGTGCAACCCACTCCATGGCAGAACAGAGCGGCTCTACTCGAGCAGGTCGATTCGGGCGATGGGGTAGGCCGACGTCGGTGGATCGACGTGCGGACCCAGGTGCTGTCCGGTGGACAGCGGGTGCGGGCCGTGTTCCGCGGGAACTGGGGTTACCTGTGCGCAGCGGTCGGATGCATCCTCACCTTCGTGTTGCTGTTTCAGCCGTGGCTGGCTACGGGCACGGCCGGTACCGACGGTTCGATTTATGCGAATGCCTTCGGCCGGCTCCACGTGACGACCTTCTATGTCGATCTCTGGGCGCAAACACCCCCGCCTACCTCGAGTGCGAGTGGGGTGTGGGGGATTCTTACGAGCGTCGCGATCTTCGTTGCGGTATGCAGTCTGGTGGTCAATTGGGTGACCCGCACGGAGGTTCTCACGCATGTTGCGACCGTCGCTACGTTCTTTGTCGCGGTTCTCACCATCGCCACTGCCGTCTACCTCGATAGCAAGGGAGATGATCTGACGCGGGCGGTTTCGTTCGGGTCGGCTCGAGATCCGGGTACGCAGATCGGGTTGTTGCTGCGCTGGGCCAAGGGACACAGCACCTATCCGGCGCCCGGATTCCGCCAGGTTTCCTGGGCAACTGCGAGTCTGACGTCGTACGTGGTGCTTGCCTGCGCGATTTCGATGGCGTCGACTATGGCTGCGGTCGCTCAGTGGATTCAGGGACGTCGCAACCACCGAGCCTGAACTCGTGGGAATCGCCGCGAAGGTCGCCATCACCGAGGCTGCGAGCAGTAGCGTCACGGTAGCCACCAGTCTTTATCGACATGAAACCGGGCGGTATGGGTAGGTTTCTGACGCTACTACGGTGCGCGACATTCGCTCGTGCAGAGGAGGATTGCCGTGGCCGCTCGGCAGCAGGTGAGCATAGGTCATCTAGCCGGCAGAACGTCGTCAGGTCAGCAGGGCAGAAGGTAGCGTCACGCACGAGCCTAGGGCGCAACCGCGGCCTTCGGGGATCGGTGATCGTCCGGTGGCATTCGGCCGATCAGGCGCGGTCGTGGAGAGTGACCTGGTAGCCGTCGGGGTCGGCGAAGGTGAATGTCCGACCGAAGGGGCCGTCGATCGGTGCGGAAACGATGGTGTGACCGTCGGCGACGAGAGCATCGTGAATGGCCTGGACGTCTGTGGCGTGGAGCCAGATCGCGGCACCGATGCCGGGCTGAGCAACGGATGCGAGATCGGTGCCGGGAACGATGTCGCGGAGTGCGAACGCGATCGGCTTCGTCTCGAAGACGACGGCGTGCGGAGGTCCGGCCTGCGAGCGGACGAGGCCGAGGTACTGCTCGTAGAACGCCTGCGAAGCGTCGAGGTCGCGCGCTTGGAGGGAGATGAAGTCGGGGCCGGTGGCGGGCACGATGATGCTCCTCTTTTCGTGTCAGCTTTCTGACACAGATCAATCTATGTCAGAATACTGACATGAGTCAAGACGGTCTTGGTGTCGACCTGGAGACGTCACTGGGCTATCTACTGAAAGAGGCGTCGAGCGCTCTCCGCACAGCCATGGAGGAGGTGCTGCGGCCACTCGGGATGAGCGTGACGCACTACTCCTGCCTCGAGCTGCTGGCTCAACGACCGGGTTTGTCGAACTCCGAGCTCGCGCGGGGCGCGTTCGTGACACGGCAGTCGATGAACGTGCTGCTCCAGGCCCTGGAACGAGACGGGTACGTGACCAGGCCGGCGGAGGCACCCGTCGGGAAGGTTCTTCCCACGCGGCTCACGCCACGCGGCCGACGGAGCCTGGAGAAGGCGACCGTAGCGGTCCGGTCCGTCGAGGTCAGAATGCTGGCTGGCATGACCGAGACCGAGCAGTCAGGCGCGTTCCGGATCCTGCAGAGCATGATCCATTCCCTGCGCGATGGTAACGACGGTGCATAGCCCGGCACACGTCTTGTCGCGCCCGGATAGGAGTGCAGCCGAGCGTGAAAATCCGTGCGGGCGGCCTCGAAAACGACAGGCCCCGACTACACCCTCTTCTGCAATGAGCCCTAATCCCGGCGAGAGGGGCCCGTGGCATGTCCCCTGTAGGTGAGTCCGGCTAGTTGTAGAGTCCTTGTGCCCCGCGTGGGCTGGAAGGACGATAAAAGACATGGCAGGACGGAAGAAGCATTCCGCCGAGGAGATCGTGCGTAAGCTGCGTCACGCTGACGAGCTCGCCGCCCAAGGCAAGATCGGTGAGGAGATCGCCGCTGAGCTGGAGGTGTCAGCAGCCACGCTCTACAACTGGCGCCACCAGTACGGCGGGATGGACACCGACGCCGCGAAGGAGCTCAAGGAGCTGCGGGAGCAGAACAGCCGGCTCAAGCGGCTGCTTGCCGATGCCGAGCTCGAGAAAGACGCCCTGCGGGAGGTGGCCAAGGGAAAATTCTGAGCCCAGCCGCTAAACGCCGCGCTGTGGACATGCTCAAGGAATCCTTGAAACTGTCGGAACGGTTGGCATGCAAGGCCGTTGGGCTCAACCGCTCTACCTACCGTAGGACCCCGATCGCGGCGACCCCGGCCGACCCGGACGCCGAGTTGCGGGGCTGGTTGCGGACCTACGGCACGAAGAACCCGATGCACGGGTTCCGGCGTGCCTGGGCCGCCCTGCGCCACGACGAGCATCGTGTGGTGAACAAGAAGAAGGTCCACCGCCTGTGGAAAGAGGAGGGGCTGCAGCGGCGGATCCACAGTCCCCGTAAACGCGCGGGACAGTCCTCGGTGCCGCAGGTCGATGCTGATGCACCGAAGGTGGTGTGGGCGTTGGACTTCCAGTTCGATTCCACCGTCGACGGCAAGGCGGTGAAGATCGCATCGATGATCGACGAGCACACCCGGATCTCGCTGCTGAACATCGTGGAACGCTCGATCACCGCCGACCGCCTCGTTGCTGAGCTGGATAAGACGTTCGCGATGTGGGGTGGGCCGCCGCGGATGTCGCGGATGGACAACGGTCCGGAGTTCATTTCCCATGCGCTGCAACAGTTTTGTACCGACAAGGTCGGGATCAGCTATATCCCGCCGGGCACGCCGTGGAATAACGGGCATATCGAATCGTTCAACAACCGGCTACGCAAGGAGTGCCTGAACCGGAACCACTGGACCAATCTGCTTGAGGCCCGCGTGGTCATCGGCGACTTCAAGGACGACCACAATCACCGACATCGACACTCGAGCCTGAATTACCTGACCCCGGCCGAGTACGCTGCCCGGTGTATCCACGCCCACCACTCGGTGGGCTGCGAAATCGACTGACTCGAATCAAACACGACGTGGCTCTACAACCACGTGGACTGGGTTTCGGGGACCTGCCACCCGAACTGCACGCCCGTGTATTTTAACTCGTCGATATCTGCAGATGTCTGCCCCAATTCTGGCGCCACCTCGGTTAGTCAAACCTTGGAAACGTCCTCGAGAAGATCGACGTCTACCTTAAGTTCTCTAGCTATAGGCAATCACTCCGCAGCTATTCGTTTCTTACAGATATTTACGGACGAGCCAAATCGTCGTCCACGTCATTCTGGATCCACGATCTTCCAGATCGCCATCTCGGCCGCCTTAGTTGACGCGCCGTTCCATGGGTGTTCTTGGAAATTTTCATCAGTTAGAAGCGTTTGATACTTCGGCTTCGCTGCACCCCAGTTATTGATATCCACGACCGAGGTCCGCAGCCCTATTTCGGTTTTCTTGAGAAGGTGTGCGATATCAGTAGCGACCGGACGCAGGTCGTCTGGGCTTGTCGAAGCAGCCACGTCGAGATGGACGGTAACATATGTTTTGCCTGGTTTGTCGGGTGTATCGCCCGCGTTCACCATGAACAAGCAGGTTCCCACCGGAAACTGCATTTTCGCAATTTCCGCCGTTAAGTATTTTTCGTCCGAGTTTTGCGAGTCAGTGAATTTTGTGTTGGTGCACGCTACTGTGCTCGCTGTCGCTACTGTTGGTGAATTAGCCTGCGACGGCTGTCCGCTCACTACACCGCTCCGTCCTGTTTCCACTCAGCGACAACCTTTTCTGGCGTCGTTCGGTTTGTCAACCGCCCCTGCTGACTCGGCAGAGTCGGTTTCCTCGGTCACGGTCATATGGATTTCACTCGCTCGCGGAACATTGAAATTATCACAGCCCTGAACGGGCATGAATTATGTGCTAAATAAGTTTTGATTCGTGGACTGATCGGTTATAGTCCGGCAATTCAGATTTGCGTTGGAGCGTATTTGCCAGTTGCGGGTCCGCCAGGTGGAGACGGCCGATAGCGATGAGATCGAATTCGCCGATCGACATACGTCGCTCCAATTCCGGGATATTGTTTCGGCTCGCCGCCACACCATCGATTCGGCTTGTCCGCAGCGACGTTCCGAGACCGACACTTCCCACCGCCATCGTGGTGGCACCGGTCAGCTTCTTGGCCCACCCGGCCAGTGACAAGTCGTCACCAGGGAAGGCCGGCAGGTCGAACCGTCGCGAACTCGCGTCCAGGACGTCGACACCGGCGTCCACCAGTGCCCGCAGGATCACGCCGAGCTCGGCGGGGTTGTCGGCAATACGCGCGCTGTAGTCCTGCTGCTTGTGCTGTGAGAAACGAAATACGATCGGCATGTCGGGACCGACCTGCGCGCGGATCGCGGCGACCACGGCGCACGGGAAGGCGACCCGGCGCTCCAGATCGCCGCCCCAGGCATCGTCGCGGGTGTTGGTCGATCTCCACAGAAAGGAGTCGAGGAGGTAGCCGTGGCCGCCATGGATGGCCACACCATCGAACCCCACGGCCCGCGCGTTGGCGGCCGCGCCGGCGTATGCCGCGATGACCTCGGCGATATCGTCCTCGGTCATAGGCGCGGTGGGTTTCAATGCGCGGCTGACGTACTCCCTCGGATACGACGTCGAGCCCGCCGCACCCCACGTTCCTGACGGCCGCATCGGCTTCAGCGCTCTGTCGACTTTTCCCATCGCTCCCCACAATGGCCCGACATGCCAGAGTTGGGGAATGATCCTGCCTCCCGCGTCGTGCACCGCGTCCACCACGCGGCGCCACCCCTCGAGGGCGTCATAACCGTGAAGTCGCGGTACCGACGGACTGTCCACAGCGGTTTCGTGCTCGATCGCTACGCCCTCGGTGACGATTAGACCGGTGCCTCCATGTGCGCGTCGGCGATAATAATCGGCGACGTTTTCTTTGGGGACTCCATTCGGGGAATGCGCTCGCGTCATCGGCGACATCACAATTCGATTAGACACCCGGAGTGATCTGATCTCTAATGGTCGAAAAAGAGGCGAATCTGTACCGATCATATGTCATATCGCTTTCATTTATCGCAAGCAGTCGCAGTCCGAAATTATCGCTAGGGTGCACCGGGACGTGAATCCGTGTCGGTCGCGGATTAGTATTTCTCGGTTGCTGCTCGGAACGCAACGGGGCCAGTGTATTCGCCTTGCCCCTGGACGCCCGGCTGAACGGTCAAGCCCTCCAGGGTCATCGGGCGCCTGCGGCACCGGCGACGCGGCATCACATGATCGGTTCTGCGCAGCGTGCGGTGACAGGGACAGGCCGAGGAGTGGGACTGCGAGTGCCTCTATCTGACATCCGAGCCCGACAGCCAAGCAGGCCACGCCAGTCGGATCGCTCTCGGGCTTCGTCACGTGCCCGGCGACCACGAGATCAACGGCATCTCGATCAGCACCGACTTCAACGGACCGGGCCGCAGCCGAGCCGTCTACGACTACCGCTGTGATCAGTCGATTCAGTATCGGCGGATCAGTCAGGGAGCCATCGGCCGGTTCGACCGACTCCAGCACTCCGTGCACGGAACCGATCCCACGGAGGGCAATTCTGTTGTCGGCCAGTCGATTCGCGAACCTGACCACGGTGGCAGGCCGCTACGACGCCGAGGGCGGTGACGCCGCAAGAACTACCTGATTCCGCTATACCGGCCGTGCGTCTAGACGTACTCCACCCAAGTGGGTACTATTCCACCAAACGGACGGTAGAAATATATGGAAAGCCCGCACCCGAAGCCGGGCCTCGATTCGTCCTATATCCGAGAGGGTTGAACTATGGAGGAGCCTGATCCTCGGCCTCGTGTGGTCACGCGCGGGGGCGAGGTATTCGTAGTGGGGAATCGCTGCACAACGTGTCGGTATCCCACGGCATCGACCACGCCTCGGTGTCCCGTTTGTGGAAATCCATTGGAGGTGACCGAGTTCGGGCCGGAGGGGGAGGTCTTCGCGTCGACGCGTCTGCACATCGCCGTGCCCGGATACACTCCGCCCATTTCTGTCGCGTACCTGGTCCTGGACGACGGCCCCCGAGTGCTGGTCCACACATCAGAGGACCTGATTCCAGTGGGGTCCCGGGCCCGGCTGGTCGCTGTCACCGATCGCGGCAATCCGCTTGCGTGCGCGGTTCACACAGGAGTGGGCGAATGAAAACAGCGATATACGGGGTCGGCACGTCGATGTTCGGGCGGCAACCCCACATGAGCGATGTCAGCCTGGTTCAGCAGGCTGTCGTGGAGGCTCTCGATGACGCCGGAGTCGACAGGGTCGATGCGGTCTTCGCGGGAACGGTCTTCGGGGTGACGGGGACGATCCAGCGCTGCCTGCAGACACTCGGCATCGTCGGTATCCCGATCGTCACTGTCGAAAATGCATGCGCCACCGGATCTACCGCGCTGTTCGAAGCCGTCCATGCCGTCGAGTCGGGGCGATACGAGAACGTCTTGTGTCTCGGTGTCGAGACCATGACTGCGCACTTCAACGGCCCGATCACACCCGCCTACAACGATGCTGAGGGTGCGGCCGGCCTGGCGATGCCCGGTATCTATGGTCTTGCCGCCAGTAGATACGGTCATTTGTACGACGTCGAGCTCGACGATCTCGCCCTGGTGGCGGTCAAGAATCGCGCACACGGTTCGATGAACCCTCGCGCCCAGCACGGGGGCGAAACAACGGTTGAGAAAGTTCTCAACAGCCGGATGGTGGCAGATCCATTGACGCTGCTGCAATGCTGCGACATCTCCGATGCTGCGGCGGCCGCGGTGGTCGGACCCAAGCGGAACGGCAAGCGGGACATCGCGGTCCTCGCTACCGCACTGCAATCCGGACGGCTGTGGGATCACCGTTCGATCCACCCGTGGGGGTTCGAACTCATGCAGTCCGTCGCGGGGGAGGCGTGGGAGAAAGCTGGACTCGGCCCCGAGGACATGAGTCTGTTCGAAGTCCACGATGCCTTCACGATCGGTGAGGTAACCGCCACCGAAGCGCTCGGACTCGCTCCAGCTGGTCAGGGCCTCGAACTCGTCAAGGCCGGCCACACAAGGCTTGGCGGCCACCAGCCAGTGAACCCATCAGGGGGGCTTTTGAGCAGAGGGCACGCACTCGGCGCAACAGGACTAGCGCAGATCGCGGAAGCCGTGTGGCAACTCCGTGGGGAGGCCGGAGCGCGTCAGGTCGACAACGCCCGAATCGCCGCAGTGGAGACGATGGGTGGCGGTGCCGCGGGAATCGATGGAAATGGTTGTGTTGTAACCATTTTGGGAGGATGAGGAGCTTATGGATCACGATATTCTCAGCGCGGAACGGCTTGCGGACCCTAGTCCGTACTTCGCCGAGATGCGAGCAAACTGCCCGGTGCACTGGAACGAGCAGTATCGGGCCTGGTTCGTGTACCGGTACGACGATGTGGTGACGGCATTGCGCGATCCCGTCTTCTCGTCCGATCGCGTGCGGCCGGTGTATAACGAGCGCCTGTCCGACGAGCAGCGACAGGCAAGGAAGGCCACCTATGACGTTATCCAGCATTGGATGGTCTTCCTCGACCAGCCTGATCACACTCGGATCCGGAAGTTGGTGATGCCCGCCTTCACACCCAAAGCGGTCGCGGCGATGCGACCGCAGGTGGAAAAGGTGGTCGCAGATGCTGTGGGCGCGATCGCCCAGCCGGGTGATTTCGATCTTGTGCATGATCTTGCCTATCCGATTCCGGCAGTCGTGATCGCCGAACTGATGGGGGTTCCGGCCCAGGATCGTGAGCTGTTCAAGCAGTGGTCCGACGAGATCGTCGTGCTCATTTTCGGCGCGAAGTCGACCTCGGACCGGCACGAACGTGCCCAGCGCGCGCTTACGGAGCTGACCGAATACCTCCGGTCGCATATCTCGCGGCTCCGAAAGCAGCCCGACGACAACTTGATCAGCCGCATTCTCGAATCCCGCGAGCAGGATCCGCCACTGACCGACGACGAAGTGATCTCCACCTGTGCGTTGCTCATCTTCGGCGGGCACGAGACAACGACCAACATGATCGCAAACGGGATGCGCGCCTTCCTGCGGAACCCGAGCCAGTGGGAGTTGCTGAAGAACGACCCGGGTATGGCGAGATCGGCGGTCGAGGAAGTTCTCCGTTTCGACGGGCCGGCCAAAATGGCCATGCGCAGACTTGTGCAGGATGTCGAACTGCGCGGCAGCCAGATGCGCGCCGGCGACACCGTCTACCTGGTACAAGCGTCCGCGAACCGTGACCCGGCGGTGTTCGACAATCCCGACACGTTCGACATCACCCGCGCCCCGAACCGACACGTAGGATTCGGTTTCGGTCTACATCATTGCCTGGGTAACTTCCTGGCCCGACTCGAAGGCCACCTCGCTTTCGAGGCTCTGGCAAAAAAGTGCCCCGACCTCGAAATCGCAGACTCGGCGCAGCACTGGCATCCGACTCTGATCAGCCGCGGCATGACGTCGTTCCCGGTCATCAATCGCTGAGACGCCAGTAGCTGTCGACGGCGGGTGCCGTTGACAGTCGCCGCATCCGTCCAGCACGTACAGGTGGGGGTGTCGAGACTCGACACCCCCACCGTTTCGTCACGGTGCTGTCACAGCGATTGGCCGTATCGCCGCAAGTAGCGGGGTCGGTCAATGCACGCGGATTGCTGGGTTATTCGATCTGGGTTGAGGAACCCGGAGTGGAGGCGACGCACTCCGCGGTTGTACCGTGAATCCAGTCGGGCCCAAGGGGTTCCGAGACCTCGTTTTGTGCGGTATCTGTTCAGCGCGTTCACCAGGTGAGCGGTTCGTGCGGACTCCGACGGGCGAATAGCCAGTAGTTCGGCCACGGTCGTCGATGGAGAGGGAGCAGGATGGTCCAAAATGCGGCCAAGCGGGGTCGGCCGCGCCGCGGGCCGGACGCCGAACGAGTTCGGGAAGTACTCGATGCCGCGGCCGATGCTTTTCTGGAGAATGGCTACGACGCCACCAGCATGCAGGGCATTGCCGACGCGGTCGGACTTATGAAGGGCAGCCTGTACTACTACGTCGCTTCGAAGGAAGACTTTCTCTTTCAGATCATCGAGCCCGCTTACGTTACAGCTCTGGATGCGGTGGCATCGTTGTCCGAGGATCCCCGCGCTCCGCTCGACCGTCTGACAGATTTCGTCCACTCACATGTGCTCTTCGTGGCCGCCAACCTGCGGACCTTCCGGATCCGGCTACGTGAATTCAGTCAGTTGTCGCCACAGCGCCAGAAGCAACTGAGCAGGAGTGAGGACGACTATTACGCCGTGCTCATGGGGATCTTGCGTGACGGCGTCGACTCCGGTGACATCGACCCCGCGATCGATCTCAGGCTGTCCTCGGTCGCCATCCTCGGAATGCTGAACAGCATGACCGAGTGGTACTCCGTCGGTGGGAGATACGCACCGCGCGAACTCGCCTACCAGCTCGCCGGTATGGTCCTGACGTCACTGGGCTCCGACGCGGCGACGCTGGCCACGGGCGGACCCGAAGCGCTACGCCGGAGCCCACGGAATCGGCTCCCGAGTCAGACCGAGACCGAGGCCGACAACTAGAGGCTGACAACTAGTAGAGCTGCTCGGCGATCCACGTACGGTAGTGCCCGCTACGGCGGGGCATGCAGATCAACACGACCCCGACCGGACGACCCGCACGGTAGTAGCCGACCGCACATCCTCCGCTCAGGTCACCTTCGAGCACCGCGAAACTGTCAGCAATCCCGGGTGACCCGAACGAGTCCACTCGCACCGTCCCTTGGTCCGACCAAAAGGAGGGCAGTGGTTCGAAAGCCGACAATGGCGCCGGCGCCTCTGACAGATCGTGCATGATCGTGCGGGCCGCCTGACGAGCGGTGTCGACCGCCATCTGCCAGTGCTCGAATCGACGCGGCACTGCGTCGAACAATGTGTTGGGGAACCGCGCGACATCCCCTACCGCCGCGGTCGCCGCAACGCCTCCCATGCGAAGCCACGAATCACAGATCACTCCGTCGGTGGTATCGAGCCCGTTTCCCTCGAGCCACTTCACATTCGGCGCCGAACCCACTGCTTCGACGACCACATCCGCCGTCAAATGCAACCCGTCGTCGAGGACGACCCCGGACGCTCGGTCGGTGCCCACATAGCGCTGGACCGTTCTGCGCGAGTGGAAACGTATCCCTGCCGCCGCGTGGCTCCGCTGAATCGCCTGCCCTACCTCGCGGCCGAGCGGACGGAGCATGGCGACCTCGTCAGCGCAGACAACGTCGACCTCACACCCCTTCGCGCGGGCAGCGGCGGCGACCTCACATCCGATGAATCCGGCACCGATGACGACCACACGCCGATCGGGCCCCAATTCTCGGTGCACCGCGCGTGCGTCGTCGAGTGTCCGTAAGGTGTGCCGTCCAGCGTCTGGTCCCGAGACCGGCAATGTCCGGGGAGCCACCCCGGTCGCCGCGACGAGCGCGTCGAACTCGACGACCTGCCCGTCCGACAGGTACAGCCGCCGCTCGGCCAGATCTGCCTTGGCGACTGAAACGCCGAGCCGCCAATCGACGTCGTCGTCCGCTAGCCGAGGACGTAGTCGCACATTGTCGAAGGTGCCACCATCCGACAAGATCTTCTTCGACAACGGTGGCCGCGTATACGGCATATCCGCCTCGGATCCGATCACGACGACGGATTCTGTCCACCCCGCACTGCGAAGAGTCTCCGCGGTGCGGAGGCCTCCGAGTGATCCACCTACAACTGCCACGGTGCGCATACGCGGCCTCAATCGACAATCGTGATTGCTTGCATGGGGCACGCGTCCGCAGCCGCCTCCACCGCTGCGCGCTGATCCTCAGCTGCGTCGACTCGATACTGCAGCTTGCCGTCGCCGTCGAGATCGAATACTTCCGGTGCGGCGAAGACACACTGCCCGTAGTGCTGGCACGACCCCATGTCGACGTTGACTCGCATGATTCCTCTTTCGATTCCAGGTAATCCACCTACCGTTTGGTAGAAAAAATACCATAGTGCTTGACAGCACACATCATGTGCGGCCATATTTCCACCTACGGTTTGGTAGAAAAAATTCCCTGGGAGGGTACGTTATGACCGACAGGCGAGACGAAGCTCAGCGCCGCGCGCGCTCTACACGATTCCGGGACGAGGCCCGCGAGACCATGCCGCGTCACGAACGCGACAAACTGATCCTCGACCGGATCCAGCACCAGCTTCACTACGTGTACGAGAACCTGCCGTTGTATCGACGGCACTACGACAGCCACGGATTCAAGCCCTCCGACGTCCAGTCCTTGGTGGACTTCACCGCAAAGGTGCCGGTGATCACCAAAAAGATGCTGGTCGAAAATCAGCAGCAGCACCCGCCGTTCGGCGACTACCTCGGTGTTGCGCGTAATCAGCTGGCCCGCATCCACGGTTCTTCGGGAACGACGGGAAAGCCGACGATGTACGGCGTCTCCCAGCGTGACTGGGACCGGGCCCGCGAGGCGTCTGCCATGGCTCTGTGGAGTGCCGGCGTCAGGCCCGACGACGTCGTCCAGATCACCTTCCCCTTCGCGCTCTTCTTCGGCGGATGGGGGATACTGCAGGCCACTGAGCAGATCGGCGCGACGACCTTCCCCACCGGCTCGGTCGTCCCGACCGATAAGCAGATCGAACTCATGCACGCCCTGGATTGCGATGTCGTCGTAGGAACACCGTCCTACCTGGTACATCTGGCCCAGCGCTCACGCGAGCTCGGCCTCGACGTCCGCGATAGCAAGGTCTCTTTGCTGATCGCCGGAGGCGAACCTGGTGCCAGCATCGCATCCGTGCGAGAACTGCTGACCCAACTGTGGGGGAACCCCCTGCTCGTTGACGCATCAGCCGGCTCGACATCCGAGATGTACCCGTTCCTGTCCAACATCGGATGTACTGAGTCGGATGGTGGAGTGCATCTGTTCCAGGACGAGAACTACACCGAGATCGTCGATCCGAATGACCCGAACGTCGCGGTTCCGTCAGGAACGTCGGGAGCCACGGTGGCAACCCATCTCTGGCGAGAATCCCAGCCGATGATCCGGTTCTGGATGGGCGACGAAGGCTACATCGACGACACCCCTTGCCCGTGCGGGCGCACCTACCCTCGTCTCCCGCGCGGTGTGTTCGGTCGTGTCGATGACATGCTCATCATTCGAGGTGCCAATGTCTACCCAAGTGCCATCGAGGCCGCCGTCCGCGGTGTCGACGGCACTGGCTCCGAGTTTCGCATCTTCGTCGACCGTGAGAACGCACTCGACGAACTCCGCGTCGAGGTCGAGCATGAACCAGGCATGGGCACCGAAGACGTCGAGCAGCTGCGACTGTCGCTCGAGGCTGCGATCAAGCTGTCGATCCAGATCAGAGTGCCTGTGAAGGTAGTCGCTCCGGGAACGCATGAACAGCAGACCTTCAAATCACGCAGGGTCGTCGACAATCGACCGAAGGTTTGAGGTGCACGACTGGTCGCCGTCCGCGCACACTCATGCAACTGAATCGTTGACCAACCGGCGCGGGGCGTGATGCCCTCCGCCCTAGCGGGGTTCCTCAGCCCGCCTCAGTCGAGGACGGCTGTGGCCTCGACCTCGACGAGATGATCGGGCGAAGCCAACGCGGCGACACCGATCAGTGTGCCCGGCGCCACCGGTGTCACGCCGAGCTTCGCGGCCGCCCTCGCGACTCCGTCCACGAACTGCGTCATCTTGTCCGGCGTCCAGTTGACGACGTAGACGGTCAGCTTCGCCACGTCGGCGAAGGTAGCGCCGACCTCGGCCAGTGCTGCGCCGACGTTGAGGTAGCTCTGTTCGACTTGGGCGGCGAGGTCGCGCGCGCCGATCGTGGTCCCGTCGGCATCCCAGGAGACCTGCCCGGCAATGTAAACCAGCCGGGAGCCGGTCGCGACGGCCATCTGAGCGTAGGCGTCGATCTTCGGTAGTTCGGTTGGGTTCACCAGGGTGATGGACATGTCAGCCGCCCTTCTGAGTCGCTTGTGGTTACTCAGTTACCGTAGGAGAGTGGGCTGCGACATGGAAGAACGCACTTTTCGGTGACGGAGGAACCTGATGGTTACCACGAAGCACAGCAGCCTGCCCCCGAATGCGGACCTGACGCGGGCCGACTCGCTGGCCAGGGAGATCTTCTCCGACATCGCGAATAAATGGGCGTTGCTGATCATCGAGACAATCGGCGACAACACCATGCGATTCAGCGCGTTGCGTCAGGGGATCGACGGAATCAGCCACAAGATGCTCACCCAGAACCTGCGGATGATGGAACGCAACGGCCTGGTCGAGCGGACGGTGTATCCCACGGTTCCGCCGCGCGTCGAGTACCGCCTCACCGACCCGGGACGGGCGCTGCGCAAGACGGTGGACGGGATGTGTGACTGGACGCAGCGGTACCTCGGCGATATCGAGGCGTCCCGGCGCCGCTTCGACGGGTGACTCGTCGAGGTCTTCGGTGCGATTTCGAGAAATTTCCCTTTCTTCGAGATGCGCGGCCCGGCGACCGCGAACCCCCAACGTCAGCAGTGAATGTTCAGCGCTTGATCGGCATCCGCAGCGCGTTCACCCACAGCCGGGTCACCGTGTAGACGAGATCGTCGATTGTCATCGGCTTATCGTCGAGGTGACCGTCCCCGGTGACGAAGTAGTTGAAGGCGAGACGGCTGACCATGCCCGACAGTGCTCGTGAGGTGAGCATGGGGTCCAGCTCGGGGTCGGCGAGTCCGCGCTGCTGGAGATCCGCGATGCTGCGCGCGTTGCGGCGGATGAAGGCATCGGCACGGTCCTGTCGGAGCTTGCTGAACTCGGGGTCGATATTGGCGACCTGTTCGAGTAGTCCCATCAGCTTCGCATTGCGCTTGTAGGCCTCGAAGTAGGCCAGGTTACTGGCCTCGATGATCGACGCGGGATCGTCGTCGCCGGCCACATGCTGCATTCCGGGATGCATCATGTCTTCCTGGGCATGCTCGAGGATCGCGGCGAAGATCTCGTCTTTGCCTGCGAAGTAGGTGTAGAACGTGCCCGACGAACAGTTGGCTTCCTGGGTGATGTCGATGAGCCTGGTGTCGAGATAACCCATCCGCTCGAACACTTTCCGGCCCGCGGCAATCAATGCCGAGCGGGTCCGCTGGCCGCGTTGGGTGGCAGGCAGCTCGCGCAACAGCGAGGTGCGCGCCATCGAGGGCGCAGCGTCCTCGCTGTCGGTATCCGCAGGTCGATCCATGCTGTATTTATACGCGAGAGGGTTCATCTGCCTGCCAGGACTGCATCGTGGTGCCCTCAGTCCTTCGGTCCGCCCGCGACATAGATGATCTGGCCGGAGACGAACCCGGCGCCCGCGCTGACCAGGAAGGACGCCGTGTTGGCGATGTCCTGCGGCGTTCCGGTGCGATTCACCGGAATCTGTTCGGCGGTAACCCTTTTGAACTCCTCGAAGTCCATGCCCATCCGCGCGGCCGTCGCGGCGGTCATCTCGGTTTCGATGAATCCGGGAGCGATCGCGTTGGCGGTGACACCGAACCTTCCGAGCTCGATCGCCAGGGTCTTCGTGAAACCCTGCATGCCCGCCTTGGCGGCGGCGTAGTTGGCCTGGCCGCGATTGCCGAGCGCTGAGGTGCTCGACAGGTTGACGATGCGGCCGAAACCGGCACCGACCATGTGCTGCTGCACCGCGCGGGTCATCAGGAAGGCGCCACGCAGGTGGACGTTCATCACCGCGTCCCAGTCTTCGGTGGTCATCTTGAACAGCAGGTTGTCGCGGATGATGCCCGCGTTGTTCACCAGCACGGTGGGTGCGCCCAGCTCGGCGGCGACGCGCTCGACGGCCGCGGCCACCGCGGCCTCGTCGGATACGTCGGCGCCCACCGCGAGCGCCGTGCCGCCCGCCGCAATGATGGCGTCGACCGTTGTCTTGCAGGCCGATTCGTCCAAATCGAGCACGGCGACGGCCATACCGTCGGCCGCGAGCTGCGCGGCGACCGCGGCACCGATGCCGCGGGCCGCGCCGGTCACGATGGCTGTTGTACGAGTCATGGTGTCTCCTAGCTAGAATCCCGCGCTATCGGCGATCTCGAGTGCCTTGCTTATCACCGCGTCGATACGTTCGATGGTCGGGGTGCCCGCGGCGGCCTTGTTCTGTGGTGTGTCAATGGCCCGCCGGACCACGCCCTCGGCGATAATCGCAAACTTCCACAGACCGAGGGAATGCCAGTACCGCAGTGCCGCCGGGTCTCGACCAGTCCGGTCTAGGTAGATCCGCGCCATCTCGGCGCGGTTCGGGAACCCGTCGAGGGTGGATGCCGGGAAGTCGCCGCCGGTGTTTTCCCCGGGCTCCACCCAGTAGGCGAGCAGACTGCCCATATCCGCCAGCGGATCGCCGAGCGTGGAGAGCTCCCAGTCCAGCGCGGCCGTCACCGCGCCGGTGGCGTGCGAGGTGATGACGTTGCGCAGGTGGAAGTCGCCGTGCACCAGCGTCACCTCCCGCTGCTGCGGCATCGCCGCGGTCAGTCTGCCGGTGAGCTCGTCCAATTCGGGCAGTTCCCGGGTCTTCGACTTCTCCCATTGGCCGCTCCAGCGTTTGATTTGGCGCTGCGCGTAGGGCTTGTGGCTCGCCAGATCCGACAGGCCGACCGCGGCCAGATCCACCGCGTGGATCTTGGCCAACGTGTGTGGCAGCGATTCCGCAATCGCCCGGCGCCGGTGTGGGGTCAGGGATTCGGCGATCGTCATGGTGTCGACCACCTGCCCGTCCACGTACTCCATCAGCACCAGCGGAGCCTCGGCCACCGCCGGATCGTCGAGGACGCCGAGGATTCGCGGCGCGGGCACGTCGGTGGATTCGAGCGCGGACATGATCCGTGCCTCACGCACCACGTCGTGCGCGGAGGCAAGCAGCTGACCGAGCGGCGGCCTGCGCAGTACCCACCGGCGCCCGGCTTCGTCGCACACCAGATAGGTCAGATTCGATTGGCCGAGTCCGATGCGGTCGAAGCGCAACGGTGTCGCGTACTCGATACCGAGCGCGGTGAACCACCTGGTCACCGCAGCCGGGTCGATCCCGACGATCTCGCGTGTATCAGACATCGACCGACCCTCCGCCACGGAACAGAGGTGCGTCGCCGAGTCGCTGCCCGCCGTCGATCACCATGGTTTCACCGGTGACCCAGCTCGCCGCGTCGGACACGAGAAACGCGACGGCAGCGCCGATGTCCTCGGGCTCGCCGATCCGGTCCAGCGCGGTGGCCCCGGCGACCGACGACTCCTGCTCCTTCCACAGCGCCTCGGCCAGTTTGGTGCGTACCACGCCGGGGGCGACGGCATTGACGCGCACCTTCGGTGAAAGTTCCAGCGCCAGCTGCTTGGTCAGATGGATGAGGGCGGCCTTGGAGGCGTTGTACAGGCCGATATGCGCCTCGAGTCCCAGCCCGCCGATGGAGGCGGTGTTGACGACCGCGCCGCCGTGCTCGCCCATCCACGCTCGGGTGACCAGTGACGTCCACAGGATCGGCGCCCACAGGTTCACATCGAATGTCTTCGCGAATCGAGCATGGTCCTGGTTGATCACCGGCCCGAATGCGGGGTTGGTGCCCGCGTTGTTGACCAGGATGTCGATGCTGCCGAACCGCTCGAGGGTCAGCTCGACGCAGCGTCGCGCGGCCTCTTCGTCCACCACGTGCGCGCCGACTCCCAGCGCATTGCCACCTACCTGCGCCGCCGCGGCCTCGGCGGATTCCTGTGTGCGCGCGGTCAAGACGACATTGCCGCCCGCCGCAGCGATGGCCTGCGCGATCGCCAGCCCGATGCCGCGTGACGCGCCGGTGACTATGGCGGTGCGGCCGGTCAGATCCGGTCCGCTCATGTCAGTTCGCCTCCTTGTTGCGGTACTTGCGCAGTTCTTGCCGCGCGATGGCGCGCTTGTGTACCTCGTCCGGGCCGTCGGCCAGGCGCAGCGTGCGCAGATGTGCCCAGGCCATCGCGAGCGGGTAGTCGTCGGTCACACCGCCTGCGCCGTGTACCTGGATGGCGCGGTCGAGGACCTTGAGCGCGATGCTCGGCGCGGCGACCTTGATAGCGGCGATCTCGGTGCGCGCTGCCTTGTTACCGACCGTGTCCATCAGGTAGGCGGCCTTCAGCGTGAGCAGCCGGATCATCTCGATCTCGATGCGCGACTCGGCGATCCAGTCCTGGATGTTCGCGTTCTCGGCGACCGGCTTGCCGAAGGTGACGCGTGACTGCGCGCGCTGGCACATCATCTCCAGCGCCCGCTCGGCCATGCCGATGCTGCGCATGCAGTGGTGGATGCGGCCGGGCCCGAGCCGGGCCTGGCTGATCGCGAAGCCCTCGCCCTCGCCTTTGAGGACATCCGTCACCGGTACCCGGACATCGGCGAAGTCGATCTCGGCGTGACCCTCGCGTTCCTGGTATCCGAACACCGGCAGGCCACGCATGATCGTGACACCCGGCGCGTCGATGGGGACCACCATCATCGTCTGCTGCCGGTGCGGCGCGGCCTCCGGATCGGTTTTGCCCATCACGATCATCACCCGGCAGTTCTTGTGCAAGGCGTTGGTGGCGAACCACTTTCGGCCATTGAGCACGTACTCGTCGCCGTCGCGCACCATCGAAAGCTCGATGTTGGTGGCATCGGAGCTGGCCACGCGCGGTTCGGTCATCGCGAAGGCCGACGCCATGGTGCCCTCCAACAGCGGCTTCAGGTACTTCTCTTTGTGCTCGTCGGTGCCGAACAGTTCCAGCACCTCCATGTTTCCGGTGTCGGGGGCGTTGCAGTTGCATGCCTCCGACGCGAGATGGCTACGGCCCATGATCTCCGCGAGTGGCGCGTATTCGAGATTGGTCAGGCCGGGGCCGCGACCGGGATGCGGGTGGAAGAGGTTCCACAGTCCTCGCCGCTTGGCCTCGGTTTTGAGTTCTTCGAGGATCGGCGGCTGGAAGTGCGGGTCGCCGGATTCGCGCATCTGTTCGTCGTAGACGGCCTCGGCCGGGTAGACGTGCGAGTCCATGAAATCGAGCAGGTCTTCCTGATACTTATTGGCGCGGTCGGTCAGCTCGAACAGTGACATGAGTGCTCCTGTGAGTGGTTTGGGAGTTCAGGGATTTTCGGCCAGCAGGGACGACTGGTAGCGGCGCATTCCGCGCAGCCAGCGGTCGTAGTCGGAACCTTTGTGGCGGTACATGTCCAGTACCTGCGGATGCGGCAGGATCAGGAACTCTTCGGTCGCCATGGCGTCGAGCACGATGTCGGCTACCTGGGCGGGTTCGAGGATGTCGCCTGCCGAGGTGACAGCGCGGGTGGCGGCGGCGCCGAGTTGCTCACCCGAATCCTGCCCGGCGTAGAGGAGCTTGGTGTTCACCCCCATCGGGCATAGGCAGCTAACGCGAATACCTTTGTCGCCGTAGGTGATATTGAGCCATTCGGCGAAACCGACGGCGGCGTGCTTGCTCACCGAATAGGTGGCCGAACCGATCTGGGTGAGCAGGCCCGCGGCCGATGCGGTACTGACGAAGTAGCCGCCGCCGCGCTCGAGCCACTGCGGTACCAGCAGCTGCGCAGCGCGGATGTGCGCGCGCAGGTTCACCTCGAGCGACTGGTCCCAGTCGCGCTCGGCGGCGTCCAGCCCCGATGCGCCGAGGACGCCCGCGTTGGCGAAGTACAGATCGACCAGTCCGAACTTCCGCTCCGCCAGCGCGATCAGGCCTTGGATCGCCACGGTGTCGGCGGCGTCGGCACCGGCGCCCACCGTGGCTGCGGGATAGTCGGCATTGATCCGGTCCGATACGGCCATAGCGGCCGTCTCATCGAGATCCGCCACCACGACCCGCGCGCCCGCGGCAGCGAGCGCAGCGGCCAGCGCGGCCCCGATGCCCGCGCCGCCGCCGGTCACGATGGCCACCTTCTGTGCAACTTTCACGGTGAAATCCTTCCGCCCGGACTGCCGGTGGAGGCAGCGCGAGCAACGGTCGACGAGTGGCGTTCCTCACCGGCTTGCTACTGGTGCAGATGGACCTCCGCGGCCTCCTCGGTGGATCCACTATTGAACGTATTAGAATTTGACGTCAACTTCAAGTTTGTAACCCCGCGTCAAGCATGCGAACGAGACTCATGTTGCGGATCTTGCGGGCACCGGGTTATTGACCAGCGTGGCGATCCACGTGCGAGTGTCGGTGGGGTCGATCACGTCATCGAGTTCGAAGCCGGCGGCCGCGGTCAGCGCCTTGCCCTGCTCGTAGGCCAGCGCGAGGTACTGCTGGAACAGTGCCTCGCGTTCGACCGGATCCGATACGGCGGCAAGCTCTTTGCTGAAGCCGAGCCGCACCGCTCCCTCCAGGCCCATCGGCCCGATCTCCCCGGTCGGCCACGCGACGGTGAAGTTCGGTGCGTGGAAGTGGCCTGCGGCCATCGCCATCGCACCGAGCCCATATCCCTTGCGTAGGATGATCATTCCGAACGGGACGCTCAGTCGTGCGCCGAGCACGAACAGCCTGCTGAACCGGCGGACCGTGGCCGTCTTCTCCGCGTCCGGGCCCACCATGAATCCCGGTGTGTCGCACAGCGAGACGACCGGCAGCCCGAAGGACTCGCACAGTGTGAGGAACTCGGCCATCTTGTCGGCGGCTTCGGCATCGATGGCGCCGCCGAGATGATGGCTGCTGTTGGCCACCAGGCCGTATGGAGCTCCCTCGACCCGGACCAGCGCGGTGACGATACCGACCCCGTAGTCCGGCCGCAGCTCGAGCACCGAGCCCACGTCCACGATCGCCTCGATGGCGCGATGGATGTCATAGGCGCGTAACCGATTCTCCGGCACCACGTGCCTGGCCAGTCGCGGATCCGGTGCCACATAGTCCGCGACCCGGCCCTGGAAATAGCCCAGGTACTGCTTGGCCAGGGCCACCGCGTGCTCCTCGTCGCGGGCGACCAGATCGACGACGCCATTGCGCCGCTGGACGTCGATCGGCCCGATGTCCTCCGGGCGGTATGCCCCGAGTCCGCCGCCCTCGATCATCGCGGGCCCACCCATGCCGATGTTGGCGTCCGGGGTCGCGATGATGACATCGCATACTCCGGCCAGGGCGGCGTTTCCCGCGAAGCAGCGCCCCGACACGATCGTCACCAGCGGGACCTTTCCGCGCAGCGCCCCGAGCGCACGGAAGGTCGGTACGTCCAATCCCATACCGCCCCAGTCGGTATCGCCCGGCCTGCCGCCGCCTCCTTCGGCGAACAACACCACCGGTACCTGTTTGCGGGCGGCCAGCTCGAAGGCACGGTCGGTCTTGGCGTGGTTGTTCTTGCCCTGGGTGCCCGCGAGCACGGTGTAGTCGTAGGAGACCACAACGGCTTCGGCCGTGGCGATGCCGAACCGGTCGGCACTGATGGTCGCGAGGCCGACGACGAGGCCGTCGGCGGGCGTATTGGCGATCAGGTCGGCCTCCGAGCGCCTGCTGCGTTGCGCGGCGAGCGCAAGCGCGCCGTACTCGACGAAGCTGCCCTCGTCGACCAGGTCGGCGATGTTCGCTCTGGCCGTGCGGCGACCGAGCTTGTGCCGCTTGGCAACTGCCTCAGGCCGGGATTCGTCCACGGTGACGAGGTGACGCATGCGGATCTCGTCGACGTCGGCGCGGCCGCGATCGGGATCCAGCTCGGTCTGCGCCTGGCTGGTCTCGTCGGCCTCACTCCGGGTGATGATCACCAGCGGGTCGCCGGGGGCGACGACCTGCCCGGGACGTACCAGTACACGGACGGTCCGTGCGGCATCCGGCGCGGCGAGCACGTGCTGCATCTTCATCGCTTCCAGCACGACCAGTTGCCCACCCGCGCCGACGTCGATGCCCTCGCCTGCCACCTCGACCACCGTGCCCGCCAGCTGCGCGCGCACGACCTCCTGACCCGGATACAGTTCGACCGCCGCCGCGGTGACCTCAGGCTGCTTAGTCTGTGCGGCCTCGACCAGCGCGGGCAACTTCTCGCCGAGGAAACCGGTTGTCACGATGCCGGACTGGAACTGGTTGTCGGAGAGCAGCTCTCGCAGGAATCCGATGTTCGTGCCGATGCCGTCGACGGTGAATTCGGCCAGGGCGGTCGCTGACTTGCGGGCGGCGACGGCGAAGGAGTGCCCGCGCGTTCGCGTGATGACCTTGGCCAGTAGCGAGTCGTAGCGCGGACTCGGGGTCAGCCCGGGGCGGCCGAAGGTGTCGACACGCACGCCGGGCCCGGTGGGCGGCGCGAACGCAGTCAGTGTGCCCGCCGTCGGCACCGCGGATCCGTCGGCCGCCATGATCTCCATATTCACCCTGGCCTGGATCGCGATACCGTCCACGGCTGCGGGCACGCCGGTGGTTTCCGTTCCGTCGGAGACGATTCCGCTCGGCAGTCCCAGCTCGTCGAAGGATGCCCCGCCCGCGATCGCGAGCTGTAGGGCGACCAGATCGATCCCGGTGACCTCCTCGGTGACAGTGTGCTCCACCTGGATTCGTGGATTCACCTCGAGGAAGACGAACTCCGCGTCGGAGACCAGGAATTCGACGGTGGCCAGCCCGCGGTAGCCGACGTGTGCGCACAACCGGGCTGCCGCTTCGTGCAGTCGCAGGCGCAGCGCGTCCGAGAGACCTTGGGCAGGAGCGATTTCGATCAGTTTCTGGTGTCTGCGCTGCACGCTGCAATCGCGATCGCCGAGCGCGAGTGCCCGGGTGCCCGCCGCATCGGGCGCGGCGACAATCTGCACTTCGATGTGTCGCGCGTTCTCCAAGAGCGCCTCGGCGAAGACCGCCGGATTGCCGAAGCCGAGGCGCGCCTCGGCAGCGCACTGCTGGTAGGCGTCCTCGACCTGGTCGGCCGCCCGCACCACGCGCATGCCGCGGCCGCCGCCACCGGCCAGCGCCTTGATCATGATCCCGCCGGGCTGCGCGTCGAAGAACAGGCGGACCTCCTCGACGGTGCTCGCGCCCTCGGTCGCCGGCAGCACCGGCACGCCCCCGGCGATGGCGGTCCGGCGGGCCGAGGACTTGTCCCCGAACAGCTCGAGCACCGTGGGATCGGGGCCGACGAACGTGGTTCCGGCGGCCGCACAGGCTCGCGCGAATTCGGCGCTCTCACTGAGGAATCCGTAGCCGGGGTGGATCAGCTCGGCACCCGACTCCTTGGCGGCGGTCAGTATCGCGGAGTGGTCGAGGTAGGGTGCGGCTCCGGTGCCCGTGAGCCCGATCGCCTCGCCTGCCGCGTGCACGTTCGGATTGTCCGCGTCGTCCTCGGCGTATACCGCGACCGTGTCGACACCGAGTTCGGTTGCGGTGCGGATGATTCGGAGCGAGATCTCGCCGCGATTGGCGATCAGCAGCTTCACTCGAGTTCCTCGGATTCTGCGGCAGTGATGTGCTCGGTCATGGTGAAAAGCTCGCCCTTGCGGACCTTGCCGGTGGCGGTCATGGGCAACGCGTCGAGGATCCTGATCTCGGGGACCTTGTAGGTCGCCATGTTCCGTGTAGCCCAGGTCCGCAATTCGCCTGCCTCGACATCCGATTCGGGAACCAGTTGCACGTAGGCCAGCGGCACCTGCCCACGCCGCGGATCAGGCTTGGGCACCACCCCGACCGTCTGCACCTGCGGGTGCAGCATCAACAGGGCCTCGACCTCGGACGGGAAGACACTCATCCCGTTGACCTTGATCATCTCCTTGTTCCTGGCCAGATAGTGCAGCGCGCCACGGTCGTTCAGCTTGCCGATGTCCCCGGTCTGCAACCAGCCCTCGCGCAACGTTCGCGCGGTGGACTCGGGATTGCCGTAGTACCGCGTGAGGATCGACGGGCTGCGCACGATGATCTGGCCCTCCTGGCCCACCGGCACCGGCTCTCCCGACTCGTCGACTATGAGGACCTCGGTGCCGGGGACCGGCAGTCCGCAGAACACCGGTTCGCTGTGCAGGTCGTAGTCGTCGTCGGAGAAACCGAGGGTGAAGGTGTCCGCCGTGTGCGTCTCGGTCATCCCGTAGCTGGCCTCGCGCAAGGTGAGTCCGGTGGCCTCGCGCCACCGCGCGCGGATCGCCGCATTCAGTTTGAGGACGAACGAGACACCGGTCGTGTTCTCCAGTGCGGTGAGTCCACCGGGATCGAACGCCGGGTGGTCCATCATCTCCACATAGCTATCGATCATGCCGATCATGGACGTGACCCGATAATGTCGCAGTAGGCTCAGCCCCGCACCGGCGTCCCATCGATTCATCAGCACGGCGGTGCCGCCGTTGATCAGGGGCAACAGGATGCCGAAATCCTCACCCGCGATCCAGAACACCGGCAGGAAATTCAACGCGACAATCGGACGCTCGCCCACCCGGTATCCGTTCGCCACGGTGGCGGTCGCCGCGGTGTAGACCATGTGCCGCTGGGTGTGCTCGCAGCCCTTCGGCATGCCGGTCGTTCCGCCGGTGTAGTTCAGCGCGGCCAGGACGTCGGGATCGGTGGAAATCGTTGGTGCGCGGGGGCTTTCGATGATCCAGTGCCAGTCGGTGCTCGTCGGTTCTGTCGTCGCGAACGGCACCGGCACGGCAGGCTGCGCGGTGAGCATGTCGCCGAGCGCGGTGACCGCGACCAGCCGCAAGGGCGTTTCGGCGCGCACCTCGTCGATCAGCGTGGCCAGGCTGTCCTGGGCCAGCAGGATCGTCACGCCGGCGTCGACGAGCTCGTGGCGCAGTTCGTGGGCGCGAAACAGAGGGTTGATCGGCACGTGCACCGCACCGATCTTCAGGATGCCGAGCATGGCGACAAGGAACTGTGGGCAGTTGCCCAGGAACACCCCGATCCGGTCGCCCGGTTGCGCGCCGTTCGCGAGCAGCCAGCCGGCGAACCGGTCGGCGAGCCCGTCGTATTCGGCGTAGCTGATATCGCGGCCGTAGAACGCGATCGCGGTCACCTCGGGCCGGACCGCCGCCCAGTGGCGCAGGTAGTCGACCACGCCCATGGCCTCGATCGGATACTCCACCGTGCGCGGAACCTGCGCGGGCCAGGCCGCAGCCTGGCGCGCCTTGATCTCCTCGAGCGCCGCGTCGAGGGAAGACGGGGCGACGGCGGTGGGTTCGACGGTCATGGGCGCATCCGTTCCGGTACAGGGTTTATCGGGTGAAGCCGATCAGTCGTTCGGCGATGGCGATGTGGTCGGCGACGAACTGTTCGCGCGCGTCGTGGTCTGCGTCGGCGAGCCGGGACGCGCCGATCAGCAGCGCGTCGGAGAGCGTCTCGACGATCCGCCACAGCGGGGCGCACGGGTCGATCTCACCGCGGTCCTCGACACCTTCGAGAAAAGCGGTGAACCGCCTGCGCAGCCGGATCCGCACCTGCGACCACAGCGCGCCGATCGTGGGATCGACGCCTGCCCGGTGTTCGATCAGCGCTACCAGGGCGCCGTTGGCGAACACCGCGTCGGCGAAGGCTCTTGTCGTGGCCCCGATGACCTCGATCGGCTCCGTGGCCTCGACATTCACGACGAGCTGGGCGTCGAGGAACTGCGTGCACACCTGCTCGGTGATCGCGCGGAACACCTCGTCCTTCGAGGAGAAGTACGCGTAGAACGTAGCCCGGGAGACCTGTGCCCTCGTCGTGATCGTCTCCACCGAGGTGTGGTCATAGCCATGCTCGGCGAAGCAGCGCGCTGCCGCGTCGAGCAGTTCGGTCCGGCGCGGACCAGCACTGTCTTTCCGCGCCGAGCGCGCACGCTCCTGAGCCTCACTTATGGTCACCGTCGCAGTGTTATTGATGTTGACGTCAATGTCAATAAGGCGGCGATGAGGACGATACGGCACGTGGCACGATGTGTTCGGTATTCGGTGCGCCAGAGGGATTTTCGACCGAGCTACGCGGACGATTCAGCCGGAGATGTCGGTTCGACCGGGGCGAAATGTCTCTGACGTTGTCGTGGTTCGGGCAATGAATTCATTCGGTCGCGAGCGACCGGAAGCCTGTCGTTGGGTCCTGATAGACCCACTCGGTGCCGTCATCGTCGAGCGATTCGTACACCGCGCCCCGCGGCAATTCGGTCACCTCGCCCGCGGCTGCCGCGACTCACAGTGGGTCCATGGCCGGCCAGTAGACGTCGACGGGGGAGTGTCAACGTACCGGTGCCGACGCCGCGGCGTGGTGGGCCGGGTGTGGATCGGGCTCACCCAGCGGACGTCGCGCGGCGCGGTTCGGCATGCTGCCCTCGGGACTGGTGCAGTGCCAGGCGCGTGGTGTTCGAATGTCCACACGCGAGCAGCGGCCGCGCCGCGCCGCATTACGATCCTAAACCGCCTGTCGCACACCGGTTTCGAACGGTATTGCGGGCTGGCGATCAGCTGGGGTCCTGGCTCGGCTGTGGGACAGCCGATGACCGGTCGCGCAGCGCGGACGGCCATGGGCGGCCGGTGGAGGCGGTCAGTGCGCTGCTGCGCCCGGGGGTCGGGGGGAGAGTGGCGGAGGTATTGCCCAGTGCCCAGTCCTGCCGGTCGCCACTGGATTCCCGCTGTCGGACCTGGTCGGTGGTCGGCCAGGTCGAAGTTGTCAGGGGGGCTTCGGGTTTCGGCAGTCGCTCGCGGGTGCCGCGGTCACCGATTTCGGCAAGTCCGACCAGTATGATCAGTCCCATGGTGACCAGGGTGACCACCACGATCAGTGGGCTGAGTAGCTGAACGGGTTGCGCGCCGTCCGGTGTCATCTGGTGGTTCGCGTGGTGGGCGTGCATGGAAGCCATTCCGGTGTAATGCATTCCGCACACAGCGAGTCCCATGATCAGGGCCGCGCCGATGGTTGCGAACAGGCCGCGCACATGCAGCATGAACCACAATGCGGCGGTCGCGGCGACCACCGCGATAACCAGCGACAACGCGACGTACCCGCTGCTGTATTCGACAGACGCGCCGGTCTCCATCGCAAACATTCCCAGGTAGTGCATGGCCGCGACACCCAGCCCGGTAACGGCGCCACCAATCGGGAGCGCGACGAGTTCCCGTTGCCAACGCACGACGATCGATAGTCCGATCCACACGACCGCCATGGCTATTGCCGCGCTGAGCAGCGTCATCGGGACGTTGTACCGGATGCTCACGCCGGGGATGGAGAAGCCGAGCATCGCGGTGAAGTGCATGACCCAGATGCCCGCGCCGCCGAGCGAGACGGCGGCGGCGATCAGCCAGCCCGCCGGCCATTCCGACGAGCGGGCATGGGTCACGCATCGGAGACCGAGCATGGATCCGATGACAGACATGACGTAGGACAGGAAGGGGGTCACCCATCCGTAGCTGAAGTGGTCGAGCTCTAACACGGTCTTTCGTTACCTTTCCGTGATGTGCGCCCTGACGATAGCCCAACTTGTCGAATATGCAATTCGCAAGATGAAAATTTCGCAACGCAGGGAAGCACTTTCAGCTCGGCATCACCGATCACTGGAGCAGGTGCGCCGGCGTCGCGGGCGGGCAGACCTTGTGCACGAAGTTGCGTCGCAGCTGGTGGTATGGCTCGCCGGGTTCGAAGAAGTTGCGACGCATCTGCGTCAATTCCTCGGTTCGATAGGCGGCAAGTGGCTTGGCCGCCTCGTCTGCGGCCCTGCGCTGCTTCTTGCGCACCAGGAGGTTCGCGAGCTCCGGTGTCTCGGCGAGCGCGGCGGCTTCCTGCCGGACCCAGCTCCAGAATCCGTTCGCGTCGCCGGGTGCCACCCGGTCCACCAATCCCATCGCGGCGGCGGCCCGTGCGCCGACCGGCATGGTTTTCCTGGTCAGGTCCACTGCCTCGGTCGTGCCGACCCGTCGTGGCAGCGTGTAGGTCCAGTACTCCGAACCGTGCAGGCCCATCAACCGGTAGTGCGGGTTCAGCACCACCGACTCACGGCACCAGATCTCGTCGGCCGCCAGCGCGAGCATCACCCCGCCCGCCGCCGCGTTGCCGGTCAGTACCGAGACCACGAACTTGTCGGTGGTGGTGAGGATCGCCTCGACCAGATCGTCCATGGCGTTGATGTTGAGCCACGACTCCTCGGCCGGATCTGCGGCCGCTTCGATCACGTTCAGGTGAATTCCGTTGGAGAAGAAGTCTCTTGTCGGGCCGAGTACGAGCACGTCCACTGGGCGGGCGCACGCATCCACGTACGCCTCGAGTAGGCGACGGCACTGGCGGGTGCTCATCGCGCCGGACGGAAAGGCGAATTCGAGGTAGCCGACCGAGCCCTGCTCGCGGTACCGCAGTTCCGACCAGGTGTCACGGGTGGCCGCCTCGGCGGGTGTGACCGGCACTTCCGGAACATGCGCGGGCAACTCGGCGCCGAGCGCGTCGGTAGCGGGTTGTTTGAAAGTCTTCGGCCCGTCCGGTCTGCGGCGCTCGCGTAGTTGCGGCAGCCACACCGCGCCATCCACAGTCGCCCGGCAGATCGCGCCGTCGCGGGAGGCGATCACGGTGCCGGGGATGCCGGTCAAGCGGTCCTCGTTGTATCCGCCGTGCAGGAAGAATTCCCGCCCGTACAGCTCGTCGAGCACACCGGGTTGGGAGTCGCCCGCGCGCAGTTTGCGCAGCACCGTGGCGGTGGTGTCGGTGAACCAATCGATCCGGCGGAATTGCTGAGTGTGGTAGGGCCGCAACTGTCCTCGCACATCCGGGCGGCCGTAGTCCAGCGGCTCCGGTTCGAACCGGCCGCCCGCGAAGCGTTCGACCGCCCGCAGCGCCGCGCGCACCGCGGCATCGGCGACCTCGTTGCGGTACAGCTCGCTTTTCCCACATGGCGCGACGGGGAAGGCTTCGGAGGCCCAGATCGGTCCGGCGTCCATCTCGGCGACTGCCTGCAATACCGTGACGCCCCACTCGTCGGCGTCCTCATGAATCGCCCAGTCGAGTGAGGAGGGTCCACGATCACCCTTCGGCCCGGGATGCACGATCAGGACCGTGTGCTCGGACCAGATATCCTCCGGGATCGCCCTCGTGAGCATCGGCGCGAGGATCAGGTCCGGCTGGAAATGCGCTACCCGTGCCCGTAGCAGGTCGTCACCGAGAGCCAGTTCCACACCGACCCGGTGTCCACGCTCGCTCAACTCGACGTGGACGCGCTGTGTCAGACTGTTGAACGCGCTGGCGACCAACAGAATTCGCAATGTTTCCATCAGGTGGTACCGCAAAACCTTCCTCGAACTGGGCGCTCTTTCGAGTCGAAGTTAGTCCTCCGGCCGCCGGGTACATCTTCACGCATTGTTTTCCCGGCTGTAACAAACACCTACTGGTCAAGTGACTTGCATTGGGCAGCAAGCTATTTCGCAGAATTTGGCGGAGTTGTCGGCCGGGATGAATCCTAGTGTGCTGCTGGATGGATCCCCCGTTGGGGGCGGCGACTCCGACTGCCGTACCCGGGCGCGGCAGCCCGGGTACGGCGGTTCGTGGCTATCGGTTACTCGGGAAGCCGAGGTTGATTTGGCTTTCGGAGGCATCCGGCCACCGGGTGGTCACCACTTTGCTGCGGGTGTAGAAGTGGATGCTCTCGGGGCCGTACATGTGCGAGTCGCCGAAGAGTGACTTTTTCCAGCCGCCGAAGGAGAAGGAACCGACCGGAACCGGGATCGGCACATTCACGCCGACCATGCCGACCTCGATGTCGAATTCGAACTCACGGGCCGATTTGCCGTCGCGGGTGAAGATCGCGACACCATTGCCGTACTGGTTGGCGTTGACCAGGCGGACGGCATCGGCGTAGCTGTCGACCCGGACCACCGACAGCACCGGTCCGAAGATCTCGTCGTCGTAGACTTTCATCCCCGGCCGCACATGGTCGATCAAGCTGACGCCGATGAAGTAACCGTCGGAGTCGAACGGGGTTTCGCGACCGTCGACCACCACCGTGGCGCCCTCGCCCGCGGCACCCGCGACATAACCTGCCACCCGGTCGCGGGCCTGCGCGGTGATCAGCGGACCCATCTCCGAATCCGGGTCGGTGCCCGCGCCGATGCGCAGCGACGAAATACGCTGGGCCACTTTGCCGACCAGCTGATCGGCGATATCGCCGACCGCGACCAGTACCGACACCGCCATGCAGCGTTCACCGGCCGATCCGTAGGCGGCCGACACCGCCGCGTCGGCGGCGGCGTCGAGGTCGGCGTCGGGCATGACCACCATGTGGTTTTTCGCCCCACCGAGCGCCTGTACCCGCTTGCCGTGGTCGGCGGCCCTGCGATAGACGGACTCGGCGATCGGCGTGGAGCCGACGAAGCTGATCGCCGCAACATCGTCGTGGTCGATGATGGCTTCGACGGTCTCTTTCTCACCGTGCACTACATTGAGAACACCGGCGGGAAGTCCTGCCTCACTGAAGATTTCGGCTAGCAGCACCGCGGCGGAGGGATCCTTCTCGCTCGGCTTGAGCACGACGGTGTTCCCGCAGGCGATGGCCGAGGACACCATCCACAGCGGCACCATCGCCGGGAAGTTGAACGGCGTGACGCAGCCGACTACGCCGACAGGCTGTTTCACCTGGTGCACATCGACACCACGCGAAATCTGTTCTGCGAACTCACCTTTGAGCAAATGAATCAGCCCCGCCGCGAACTCGACGGTCTCCAGGCCACGGGCGATCTCGCCGGCCGCATCGTCGAGCACCTTACCGTGCTCGGCGGTGATGAGCCGGGCCAGATCGTCGCGCCGTTCGGTCAGCAGGTGGCGCAGCCGGAAGAAGATGTCGGCGCGTCGCGAGAGGCTGGTGGCTCGCCACTCGGGGAGCGCGGCACGGGCGGCGCGTACCGCCTCGGCCACGTCGGCGGGGCCGGCGAGCACGACCTCGGCCTGCTGGAGTCCGGTGGCCGGGTCGAAGACCGGCGCGGTAGCTGACGCGGCGTCGATGCGTTTGCCATCGATGTAGTGCGGGATGCGGTTCATGGGTCGATACCTTTCGGGTCGGTCAGCCGATGGCCGGATCGATGTGGGAGATGATCAGCGAGCAGTCCTTGCCGCCACGGCCGGAATCGACCAGCTCCTGTAGCTGTGCCTGCACGAGTTGTGCTGCGGGCAGCACGGTTTCGGTCGATTCTGCGGCGGCCAGTGCCAGGCCGATGTCCTTGTTGGCGAGGTCGGCGGTGAAGGTGGCGTCGAATCCGTTATTGGCCGCGGAGGTTTCGACGATGCCGGGCACCGGATACCAGGTGCGCAGCGCCCACGAATCCGCGGACGACACCGCGGCTACGTTCCAGAAGACCTGCGGATCGAGGCCGAGTCGCTGGGCAAGCACCGCTCCCTCGGCACAGCCGGCCAGGTTGATCAGCAACATCATGTTGTTGCAGATCTTGGCGGCCTGACCGCTGGTGGCCGCACCGGTGCGAATGATGTTGCCGCTCATCGGCTCGATCAGCGTCGCGGCCGCCTCCACGGCGTCGGATTCACCCCCGAGCATGAACGTCAGGGTGCCCGCGGCGGCGCCGCTGATACCGCCGGAAACCGGTGCGTCGACGAATCGAAAGCCACGCTCGCGTGCGGTGTCGTGCAGGGTACGCGCGGAGTCGATATCGATGGTCGAACTGTCCACGAGCAATGTGGACGGTGCCGCGTTGGCCAGGACCCCGTTCTCGCCGAGGTACACCGCGCGCGCGTGCTCGCCCTTGGGCAGCATCGTGACCACCGCGTCGGCCTCGCGCACCGCCTCGGCCAGCGACGGCGCGGGCTGCACGCCACCTGCCGCGGCGGCGTCAACGGCCGCCGGGTCGAGATCGAATCCGAGCACGGTGTGCCCGTCCTTGACGAGGTTTGCGGTCATGCGGCTTCCCATGTGCCCCAAGCCGATCCATCCGATGGTTGCCACTGCGAGCTCCGTTCCGTGTGCGTGTGATGCGGACCACGCTACGAACCGTTCCGACTGTTATCAATGCAGTTTGGAACCCGATTTCGCAGGAATGCACTGCAAATTTGCAGTTTCGTGGTGGAATCGACGGATGACCGACAGCGGCGCCCCACTCAGCATCCGGCCGAATCCGGACGACCTGCTCGTCCTGCTCGCCGTGGCCCGGCTGGGCCGGTTTTCCGCTGCGGCCGGGGCGTTGGGCGTGAATTCGACGACCGCCGCGCGGCGAATCACCGCGCTGGAGAAGGCGGTTGGTGGTCGGTTACTGGTGCGCAGCCCGCGCGGCTGGGAGCTGACCGAACTCGGCCGTGGCGTGCTGGTGGTCGCCGAGGAAATCGAGAAGTCCATGCAACAACTGGCGACACCGCGGCAGATGCGCACTCACGGCATCGGTGGTCTGGTCCGCATCGCGGCGTCGGACGCGTTCGTCGCGCGGTTCGCGGTACCCGCGCTCGCGCGGCTACAGGAAGACCACCCGCGGTTGGGGGTCGAACTCATCAGCGCGACGCAGCGTGTCCGGCAGAACCGTTCCGGTGTGGATCTCGAGGTCGTGGTCGGCCAGCCCGACGTGCATCGCGCCATCGCGAGGCACCTGACCGACTACCGGATCGGTCTGTACGCCAGCGAGGCTTACCTGGCCCGACACGGCACTCCGGAGCGCTTGGCCGACCTGTCGCAGCACCGACAGATCTTCTACATCGAATCGTCACTGCAGGTAGACGAGCTGGACCGGGCTGCGAAAAAGCTGCCGGAGCCGATGCCGAGCATGCGTTCGACCAGCGTCTTCGCGCATGTCGAGGCCACCGTCGCCGGGGCAGGTGTCGGGATTCTGCCCGCCTACCTGGCCGATCCGCGCCCGGAATTGCGCCGCGTGCTGCGGGAGCGATTCGACTATCAGATCTCGTATTGGACCGTGGCTCGCGAGGAGTCGTTGCGCAGCAACGCGGTTCGGGCCGTGCTAACCGCACTGCGTACCGAAGTCGCCGACCGTGCTGCGGAATTGCAGGGTGTGACCGCCTGATTCTCGCCCGCGTCCGGGCCGCGACCGCGCGGCGAACTGCATTTGTGCAGACGGCACTTGCGGATTTCGCTGTTGCACCGCGAACGATCGGCAACCAATACTCCAAGTGCAGTAAACGGTGTGGTGTGCCTCACAGCATGCTGGGAACGATGAGGTTCGAGGAGCAGGCGATGATCGACAATGTGCCGGAGACCGGCCCCGGGGATAGTGCACCGACCGGCCTGAAAAAGGTGGTCGCGGCATCGATGGCCGGGACGGTTGTCGAATGGTACGAGTTCTTTCTCTATGGCACCGCGGCGACGCTGGTTTTCAGCAAGTTGTTCTTCCCGAACAGTGGTGACCCGCTCGACGGAGTGATCGCGGCGTTCCTCACCTATGCGGTCGGATTCGTGGCCCGTCCGCTGGGCGGGCTCGTATTTGGGCACTTCGGCGACAAATACGGCCGCAAGACGCTCCTGCAGTTCTCCCTGCTGCTCGTCGGCGCGTCGACCTTCCTGATGGGCTGTCTGCCAACGTATCCGCAGGTCGGCTATCTCGCTCCGGCGCTACTCGTGGTGCTGCGCTTCGTACAGGGCTTCGCGGTCGGCGGCGAATGGGGTGGCGCGGTGCTGTTGGTCGCCGAGCACAGCCCGGCGTCCCGGCGTGGGTTCTGGGCCAGTTGGCCGCAAGCGGGCGTGCCCGCGGGCAACCTGATGGCAACGGTGGTGCTGCTGGTGCTGACCACCACACTGCCCGACGCCGCCTTCCTGAGCTGGGGCTGGCGGATCGCGTTCTGGCTGTCGGCGGTGATCGTGCTGGTCGGCTATTACATCCGGACCATGGTGTCGGACGCGCCGATCTTCATCGCCGCGCAGGAAAAGGCCGAACGGACCGAGTCCGATTCCTACGGTGTGCTGGAGGTGTTCCGGCGCTACCCGCGCGGCGTGTTCACCGCCATGGGACTGCGCTTCGGCGAGAACATCATGTACTACCTGGTGGTCACGTTCTCGATTACGTATCTCAAGTTCGTCGCGAACGCCGATACGAGCTCGATCCTGTGGTGGATGCTGGTCGCGCACGCGGTGCACCTCGGCGCCGTGCCGCTGGCCGGGCGCGCGACCGACATTTTCGGCCGCAGGCCGGTGTACCTGCTCGGCGCCATATTGAGCGGTACCTGGGGCTTCTTCGCGTTCCCGATGATGAGCAGCGGACACGGCGTGATCATCATGTCGGCCATCATCATCGGATTGGTGTTCCACGCGCTGATGTATGCCGGTCAACCGGCGATCATGGCGGAGATGTTCCCGACTCGCATGCGGTACTCGGGTGTGTCACTCGGCTATCAGGTGACCTCGATCGTGGCGGGTTCGATGGCGCCGATCATCGCGACCACCCTGTTGAACCGCTTCGATTCCTCGCTGCCCATCGCGTTCTACCTGCTGGCCGCCGCGGCGGTCACCATCGTCGCGGTGCTGTACACACGAGAAACCAAGGGGGCGTCGCTCGAAGCGATCGATGCGGCCGACGCCGATCGACTCCGCGCGGACGCCGCGCGGGTATCGGCCTAGTGCAACCGAAAGGTGTTGTGTACGAACGTAGTCACGACTGATCGGATGACTGCTTCGGCTCGGGGCGAGCGCGCAGGTGTGCGCGCTCGCCCTGCTTGCCGAAAAGGCTGAGGAACTCGACCGGTTCGGCGTCGGCGGCGCCGAACCAGTGGGGTACCCGGGTATCGAACTCGGCTGCTTCGCCGGGTGTGAGCACCACATCGTGTTCACCGAGGACCAGGCGCAGTCGGCCATTGAGGACGTAGAGCCACTCGTAGCCCTCGTGGGTCCGCGGGTCGGGCTCCCCGCGGCGACTGTCGGGCGCGATGATGAGCTTGTATGCCTGGATGCCGCCGGCGCGGCGAGTCAGGGGCAGCATGGTCATGCCGTGCTGGGTGACCGGGCGCAGGTGGATGCGCGGGTCCCCGGTCGGTGGGGCGTCGACGAGTTCGTCGAGCGTGACGCCGTGTGCCCTGGCAAGGGGCAGTAGTTGTTCGAGGGTCGGACGGCGGGCTCCGGATTCCAAGCGGGACAGGGTGCTCACCGAGATTCCGGTCGCGGCCGAGAGGTCGGCGAGGGTGGTTTCGCGTTGTTTGCGCAGTGCCCGCAGCCGAGGACCGACCGCGTCGAGTGCTTGGTCGAGGTCGCTGTCCATCCCGCCAGTTTGTCATATCGGCAAATATGCTTGCGCATACGACTGATCGTCTCGTCCGGTTGTCCCCAGCGGAGGTGGTCATGGTGACCGAGCAGTAGGAAACGAATGCCGTGTCAGTGACCTTGGCAGGCGGCGAGTGCGACGTCTTTTGTTGCGTTGAATTTATCGATGGCGGTGTTGAGGGTATCGGTGGGCGCGCGCTGAGCGAGTGTGTCGGCCAAGCCGTTGGTGTCGTCGCGGTAGGCGCGCAGCGGGGTCGCGATATCGGTTGACACCTCGTTGGTCACCGTCACCTCGACGTTGTGTGCGTTGTCGTGCAGCGTGGTGACCGCGACGTCGGCCTTGGCGTTGGCATCGGGATCGTTGCGGCCGCGGTCGTTGCTCGCGTTGATGTAGTCGTTGAAGGCACGTACCGAACTGGTATTGGCGGTGCGCAACGCGGTGCAGGCGCCGCCGACGGCCCGTTGCGCCGCCGCGGCGCGCGACGCCGAGATCTCGGTGGAGTAGGCGGCGAGGTCGGTCTGATTGACCTCCGCGGTGCCGGAAACCTGCTTCGAGCAGGCGCCGATCGTTATGACACCCACGGCGGCGGCCATGGCCATGGCCACACCCGTACGTTCTAGTCGGCGCATAATCGGATCCCTCTCTCCCCTCTGGATCCGGCCACTGGAGGCGTGCAGAAGGCCGGTTCTTCCGACCGTACTTCCTGGTGCGTGGGCCAGTCAGCTGGCCGCGCCGATATTGATGACGAACCGATACTGGGCCGAGCGATATCCGTAGCGCAGCATGTCGACCCCGGCGAATCGGGCCGGGACCAGCGCAATCGCCGCTGGTTCCGGCCCGAGTCGGCCGGCGTCAGCCCTGACCGAGCATGCCGCGCATGGTGGCGATTTCCGCCTGCTGGGCGGTGTTGATGGCGGTGGCCAATGCCTTCGCGTCGGGGTTGACGCCGCTCGCGAGCTCGGTATCGGCCATGGCGATGGCGCCATTGTGATGGTCGATCATCATCTGCATCCACTGGCGGTCGAAGTCGGCGCCGGACGCGGCCTCGAGCGCGGCCATCTGCTCGGCGGTCATCATGCCCGGCATAGCGGAGGTACCAGGCATGGTGTGCCCGCCCGAGGCCGACGGCGCGGGCTTGCCGAAGCTCTGCAGCAATATGGTGAACTGCTCCATTTCCGGCGCCTGCGCCTTCTCGACATCGGCGGCCAGCGACAGTAGCTGCTGATTCTGCGTGCGACCGGGGACCAGCTTCGCCATCTCGACGGCTTGCGCGTGATGCGGATACATCATTTGCAGGAACATCAGGTCGGCGTCGTTGAAGTCGGTCCGGGTAGCGGGTGCACTCGTGGTGGCCGCCGCGATCGATGACGATCCGTGATCCATGCCCGGCATGGAGCCGGAGTCGTCGCTGCCACAGCCCGCTGCGAACAGTGCCCCGGCGGCGAGGGTCGCCGTGGCGACTGCGGTCATGCGGGTACGGGTGATGAACATGTCTGTGCTCCTGAGGAATTGTGAACGATCGGGTGAACGACAGGGCAAAGCCACGACTGTGGGTGAACCACGGGCGTGGTGGACCTGTCAGATCCGCAGAATCGACAATTCGGCCAGTGACGGGACCGTCCATGGTGGTGCGCGTTCGCGCTGGTGTCGGTGACCACGCGGTGTCGAAACGCCGCCGCGCGGCCGATCGTTCGCGATGCGATAGAGCAGTACCAGCATCAGCGCGAGTGCGACAGCGGTCAGGATGAACACGCATCCGTGCAGGCCGGTGTGTCCATCGCAACCGTCGCCGCCGCAATCCATTCCGGCCGGCGCGCGGACGTGCTCGTCGACGGCCATCGCGCTGTGCGTCGCCGCGGCATGATGTTCGGGAGCGATCGTGAATACCCCCGCGTGCATCGCGACGACACCCGCGAGTAGCGCAGGCACACCGAGTAGCCGGGTGAGCCCGGTTGCTCGTGGCGGTGCGTGCGATTCGACCACGCAGCCAGTCTAATGAGGGCCGCGTGCTAAACCCGATATACCCCCTCGGTGTATCACTCGGGGGTAGCGATATCGATGACCAGCCGGGTCGGGCCGGTGAGTGTGCTGACCGAGAAGGCGGGCCGGTCCGCGTGCACACCGATGAACGACTGAGTGGTGCCCTCGTACACGGCGGACCGATAGACGCCGGCGACTCCAGGGGCGCTGGGATCGGTGGCCGGGTCGGGGCCCGAGTAGGGGGTGACACCGTTGTCGAATGGATATGCCGAGCCTGTGATCTGAACCTCGAGTATCGAGTTGCCCGCTACGTCGATCAGCTTGCCGCTGGCGTCTTGAACGGCCTGGTCGGCGTACTGCACGATCCAGCCCGGCGTGCCCGCGCCGCCGAGTTCGTAGACCACGCGATCGAAACCGGGTTGGTGACCGATCCGAATGCCGCTCACCGTGACGCCCGCGTCTGACGATGGCGCGCCGCGTTTCGTCAGCGCGTCGGTCGGCGGTGTGGCCGAGGAATCGGTGAATGTACTGGGCGCGGTCGCGGCGTTGGTGGCATTCGAGCCGGATTCGCTGTCGCCGCAACCGGCGACCAGCGCCGCCGTCACGGCGACAAGTAGCACCATCCTGTTACGCATGTGGCAGATGTTACGCAGCCACGCGGCTGATGCGGATTTGCTGGGGTGGGCGCGTCGTTTCGGCAACGATCTAGCACACTTGAGGGGTGGGAGATGTCGAGGACGTATTTGGCCGACTGCGGCGGCATCCGGATGTGGAGGCGGCGAACCTCTGCGCCGTGGATGCCGCCGATCGACTGATCCTCGATGTTGCCGATGAGGCGATCGTAGCGGCCGGGAGTGGAAAGGTCGCGGTCATCGGCGATAGCTACGGTGCGCTTACCCTCGGTGCGATAGCCCGGCACGAACTGCGTGATGTCCGGGTCCACCAGGATTCGCTCACCGGCGAACTCGCCCTCGCGAACAATGCCCGCGCGCTGGGGCTTGCCGACCGCTATACCAGGCACCCACTGGCCGAGGAGTTGCTGTCGGATGCTCGCGTGGTGCTGCTTCGCCTGCCGCGAGTGCTGGCCGGATTGACCGAGGTCGCCGACGCGATCGCGCGCTACGCCGCCCCGGATGTCGAGGTGTTCGCGGGTGGCCGCGATAAGTATCTGACCAAGTCGATGAACGACCTGCTCGCCCAGTTCTTTTCGGAGGTACGTGCCAGCCGGGGCAGGCAAAAGTCGCGGACCCTGCTGGCGACCGGGCCGAAACCGGTTGGCGCGCCGCTGTTTCCGGTGCGTGAGCGACTGGACGATCTCGACATCCAGGTCATCGCGCACGGTGCTGCCTTCGCCGGTGCCCGGCTCGATATCGGGACTCGATTTCTCTTACAGCACCTCACGTCGATGAAGCCGGACGCCCGCGACGCCATCGATCTCGGATGCGGCACCGGCATACTCGCGGTCGCGCTGGCCAAGGCGCGACCAGGGATAACTGTGGTCGGCACCGATCAATCGGCCGCCGCAGTGGCCTCCGCGCGGGCAACCGCCGAGGTCAACGGGGTCGCCGACCGGTTGACGGTGATTCGCGACGACGCGATGTCCTCGGCCGCCGACAACAGTGCCGATCTGGTGCTGTGCAACCCGCCCTTCCATGTCGGCGCGGCGGTGCACACCGGCTCCGCGATAAAGATGTTCGCCGAGACCGGCCGGGTACTGCGGCCCGGAGGCGAGTTGTGGACCGTATACAACACTCACCTGAACTATCGGGGCGTGGTCGAGCGGATGGTCGGGCGAACCGAGGTGATCGGCCGCAATCGAAAGTTCACAGTGACGCGGTCGGTGCGTGGGCTGCGCGACGCGCAACGGTAGTAGAGTCCGAATTGTCTGTCTCAATGAGTTCCTGGAGTCCAGCTCCGGGAACTCGGCCCGGCCGACACGCGTTGTCCAGGCAGTTGGATATCGGTCCAGACGGCCACGGCGACGTGGGCCAACGACTCCAGAAAGGCATCCGCGGTGCGCACCACGAGCAATCCGGTTTTCAGAAATCTCCCTCGGCAGGAGGGGGGCGGCTATGCCAACTTTGGGTCGGGGGTGACGGGCGCGGGCCAGATGGGCCAACAGTTCGGGAACCAATACGGGCAGTACCAGCAGCAGCCATACCAGCAGGCGCCGTACCAGCAGCCGTACCAGCAGGCGCCGGCCACGCGCGCGATGACCATCGACGATGTGGTGACCAAGACCGCCACCACCCTCGGTGTGCTGGCGCTGTCGGCGATCATCTCCTACAGCCTGACCAATGCGAACAACTCGCTCGCGCCGCTATTCGTCATAGGCGGTGGCCTGGTCGGTCTGGTCCTGGTGCTGGTCGCGACCTTCGCCCGGAAGATGGACAATCCCGTCATCGTGCTGTCGTACGCGGTGTTCGAGGGCCTGTTCATCGGTGCGCTGTCGTTCATGTTCACCAGCATCGAGTTCGGCGGGGCCGGTGGCGGTACGCTGATCGCACAGGCTGTGCTCGGCACGTTCGGTGTGTTCGCGGGCATGCTCGTCGTCTACAAGACCGGCGCGATCCGCGTTACCCCGCGCTTCACTCGGATGATCGTCGGCGCCTTGATCGGTGTGCTCGTGCTCGCGCTCGGCAACCTCGTCGCCAGCTTCTTCATCTCCGGTGGCCTCGGCCTGCGTGACGGCGGCCCGATCGCCATCATCTTCAGCCTGGTGTGCATCGGGATCGCCGCGTTCAGCTTCCTGCTCGACTTCGACGCCGCCGATCAGTTGATCCGGGCGCAGGCGCCGGAGAAGGCGGCCTGGGGCGTGGCACTCGGCCTCGCCGTCACCCTGGTCTGGCTGTACGTCGAGATCCTGCGGCTGCTGAGCTACTTCAACAACGACTAGTCATCACACGACGACACGGCTCCCCACTCGAATCGGGTGGGGAGCCGTTTTGTCAGCTCCGTGCTGGCACGTCCGTCGCCGCAATCCTCGGGATACGGCGAAGGCGGCCACCGGAATCCCGGTGACCGCCCCGTGGTTATCGGGAACCTCAGCTCAGGCGCTCGATGACCAGTGCCATGCCCTGGCCGCCGCCGACACACATCGACTCCACACCGAACTGCTTGTCGTAGGTCTGCAGATTGTTCAGCAGTGTGGTGGTGATGCGGGCGCCGGTCATACCGAACGGGTGGCCGAGTGCGATCGCGCCGCCGGAGACGTTCAGCTTGTCCTCGTCGATCTTCAGCTCGCGAGCCGAACCGAGCACCTGCACCGCGAACGCTTCGTTGATCTCGAACAGGTCGATATCGTCGACCGATTTGCCTGCCAGCGCCAGCGCACGTTTGATGGCCTCGATCGGGCCGAGGCCCATGATCTCGGGAGACAGGCCGGAGACGCCGGTGGACACAATGCGCGCCAGCGGTGTCAGGCCGAGTTCCTTGGCCTTGGTGTCGCTCATGATGACCAGCGCGGCGGCACCGTCGTTGAGCGGGCAGCAGTTACCCGCGGTGATGGTGCCATCCGGGCGGAAGACCGGCTTGAGCTTGCTAACCGCCTCGTAGGTGACACCGGCGCGCGGGCCGTCGTCCTTGGAGACGACGCTGCCGTCGGGCAACGTGATCGGTGTGATCTCGCGCTCGAAGAAGCCGTTCTTGATGGCCTCTTCCGCGCGGTTCTGGGAGCGGACACCCCAGCGGTCCTGGTCCTCGCGGGTGATGCCGGTGAGCGATGCGACATTCTCCGCGGTCTGGCCCATGGCGATGTACGCGTCGGGCAGCAAGCCGTCCTCGCGGGGGTCGTGCCAGATGCCCGCGCCGCCCTCGGCCGCCTTCGCGGTGCGCGCCTGTGCATCGGCGAAGATCGGGTTGTGGGTGTTGGGCCAGCTGTCGGCCGAGCCGAACTTGTAGCGCGAGACCGTCTCCACGCCTGCGGAGATGAACACATTGCCCTCGCCGGCCTTGATCGCGTGGAACGCCATCCGGGTGGACTGCAGCGAGGACGCGCAGTAACGGTGCACGGTGGTGCCTGGCACGAAGTCATAGCCCAGCTGCACCGCGACATTGCGGGCGATATTGAAGCCCTGCTCGCCGCCGGGGGAACCGCAGCCGAGGATCAGGTCATCGATCTGGGCGGGATCGAGCGAGGGCACCTTGTCGAGCGCCGCACGCACAATCTGGGTGGTCAGATCGTCGGGCCGCATGTCGACCAGCGATCCCTTGGCGGCCCTGCCGATGGGGGACCGGGCGGTCGAAACGATAACTGCCTCTGGCATGAAGGCTCCTTTTACTCACTGCTCAGTTTTGTACTGGCATTTCTATGTGTACAGAACCCATAGCACGGCGCGGTCGCCACCCCGGTGATTCGATAAGCCCGCGCAGCCGGGCGGCGATGCCGCGACGCTCGGCCGTATCGCCGGCGACTGCTCGACGGTCGCTGGAAAAGGCCAGTGCTTGCGATATCTCCGGACTTCGGTCGGCGATCGCGGTCACCAGGACCGGCAGGATCTTGGCCGCTGCCAAGGCATAGCCGTCGGCCGAAGGGTGGAAGCCGTCAGCGGCGAACATGCGATCGGGTGCGGTCAAGAATTCCGGTCCCAGATCGCCCAGCGGTACCGGATGACCGCTCGCCGCCGCTGTCACCGCGAATTGTGCCTTCGCAAGCCGCGCACTCCAGTTGTGCACGATGGTCCGCAATGGCTGCGGAATGGCGGAAACCGTACCCAGATCGGGGCAGGTGCCGACCACTACGACGCTGCCCGCCAGCTGCAATCGCGCCACCGCCGCGCCGAGCCGGCGCGCGGACGCGGTGATCGAGTGCTTTTTGGTGATGTCATTGGCGCCGATAAAGATCACCGCGACGTCCGGTGGCGGACCCGCGACAAACATGGCGTCGACCTGACCGGCCAACCCCTTGGAGGTCGCGCCGGAAATTGCCTTGGTGCTCAACCGAATTCGCAGACCTGTGGCCTCGGCGAGGCCGCGAGCTACGCGGACACCGGGCACTTCGTCGGCGCTCAGGCAGCCAACGCCTGCGGCGGTGGAATCGCCGAAGACCATCAGGTGCACGTCGACCGGTTTGCCCGCACGCCACGGCTGCGGTGCACGAAAGGCGGCGGTGTAGATGCCGTCTGCCTCCGGAGGTTTGGACGTGTCACGTCCGATGACACCGCGGGCGATGCCCGCCTGCGCCATGAGAAGCCGATACGCGGCCCACGACGCGGTGCCCGCACTGGACCCGGCCAGCACGGTTGCTACGCCGGTCACCGCAGCCGTTCGCCAGCTGATTCGAGGTGCGCCCACGAAAGAAATGGTACGGGTTCGTGGGCCCGCCGGATTCGGTCAGGCCGGAACGTCGAACGAGCCGTGCGCGGGCACGCTCGCGTTATTGGTGGTGACGTCGACCTCGATGTGGCCGGGCCCGGTGTCCTGATACAACGAGTACTGGATGCTGCCGTAGATGCCGGTTACCACGGTGTTGTCGTAGGCGCCGGTCGCACCGGTGGTGGTGTTGCGCCAGGCGACGGTGGTGTGCACCTCACACAGCGGCGCCAGCGGGTAAATGCCGTCGCCGATGCCGGTGACCGGTAGCGAGCGGATATTGAGAATCGCGCGCCCTGGGTAATCGGGGCTGGTATCGGCCCAGGTGCGAATGCTCGTCCAGCACAAACCGCCGGTGGCGAGGGTCGGGACTTGCGGGAATTCGACGGTCGTCGCGTTCGCCTGTGCACCGGATCCGACGAGCACGGCGCCCGCCGCCGCAGCCAGCAGGGTGGCGGCACGTGCGATGTTCGGCTGCCTCATGGGGGAGATCCTAAGCGCGCGTCCGCTGCTTTGGCGGCACCTCGAAGGCGCGCGTGTGTGGCGTGCGCGCGATCACATCGAGGGCTTCTGCAACGATGTAGCTATGCGCATCGCGGATCATGTCGTGGATCTCATCGGTAATACGCCCTTGGTCCGATTGAACTCTGTGGTGGGACCGAACGCGGGGACCGTGGCGGCCAAGATCGAATACCTGAATCCGGGCGGCAGTTCCAAGGACCGGATCGCGGTGAAGATGATCGAAGCGGCCGAGAAATCCGGTCAGCTGAAGCCCGGTGGCACCATCGTCGAGCCCACCTCCGGCAACACCGGTGTCGGCCTCGCTCTCGTCGCCCAGCAGCGCGGCTACAAATGCGTGTTCGTCTGCCCGGACAAGGTCAGTGAGGACAAACGCAACGTGCTGCGCGCCTACGGTGCCGAGGTCGTGGTCTGCCCGACCGCGGTACCGCCGGATCATCCGGACAGTTACTACAATGTCTCCGACCGCCTGGTCCGTGAGATTGATGGGGCCTGGAAGCCCGACCAGTACTCCAACCCGGGCGGACCGGAAAGCCACTACGAGACCACCGGCCCGGAGATCTGGCGCGACACCGACGGTAAGGTCACCCATTTCGTGGCGGGCGTCGGCACGGGTGGCACCATCTCCGGCACCGGGCGCTACCTGAAGGAGGTCTCCGGCGGCAAGGTGCAGATCATCGGTGCCGACCCGGAGGGGTCGGTATATTCCGGCGGCACCGGCCGGCCGTACCTCGTCGAAGGGGTCGGCGAGGACTTCTGGCCGTCCGCCTATGACGCGGCCATTCCGGACGAGATCATCGCGGTATCCGATGCCGACTCCTTCGATATGACCCGCAGGCTGGCCCGCGAGGAGGGCCTGCTCGTCGGCGGATCCTGCGGTATGGCGGTGGTCGCGGCTATCGAGATCGCGCGCCGCGACCCGGACGCACTGGTGGTCGTGCTGCTGCCCGACGGAGGCCGCGGCTACCTGTCCAAGATCTTCAACGACCAGTGGATGAGCTCCTACGGTTTCCTGCGCGAGCGCCTGGACGGCAGCGCCACCGAGCCGCTCGTCGGCGACGTGCTGCGCGACAAGTCGGGCGAGCTGCCCGACCTCGTGCACACCCATCCGTCGGAAACGCTGCGCGACGCCATCGAGATTCTGCGCGAATACGGTGTTTCGCAGATGCCGGTCGTCGGCGCCGAGCCGCCGGTGATGGCAGGTGAAGTCGCGGGCAGCGTCTCCGAACGTGCTCTGCTCTCGGCGGTATTCGAAGGCCGCGCGAACCTGACCGATTCCGTCGCCGAGCATATGAGCCCGTCGTTCCCACTCATCGGATCCGGCGAACCGATCTCGGTGGCGACCAAGGCGCTCTCGGACACCGACGCCCTCATGGTCGTCGAAGACGGCAAACCCGTCGGCGTCATCACCCGCCACGACCTGCTCGGCTTCCTGAGCACCGGCAGCGTCGGCCACTGACGTCGTGACAGCCGGGCTGACAGTGTCCGCCCGGCTGGGTTCGATCAGGGCTCGAAGTTCAGCCGCGCCGCCTCTCGGCGTTCGGCTTTCCTATCGCGGCGCCTCACCGGAAGATGCTGTTACCGAAACGCGTTGGCGTCGGTGAGGGCCCTGCCGAGTACCAATTGGTGGACCTCCGCGGTGCCTTCATACGTGAGCACCGATTCGAGGTTGTTCGCGTGCCGCAGCACGGGGTAGTCGAGGGTGATGCCGTTGGCGCCGAGGATGGTGCGGCATTCGCGGGCTATCGCGATGGCTTCTCGGGTGCTGTTCAGTTTGCCTGCGCTGATCTGCTCGGGGCGGACCTCGCCGCGATCCTTCAGCCTGCCCAGATGCAGGGCCAGTAGCTGGCCTTTGCCGAGTTCGAGCGCCATATCGGCGAGCTTTGCCTGGGTGAGCTGGTACGCGGCCAGTGGTTTGTCGAAAACCTCGCGGGTCCTGGCGTATTCGATGGTTGCGATCAGGCAGTCGCGGGCCGCGCCGAGCGCACCGAAGACAATGCCGAAGCGTGCCTCGCTCAGGCAGGCCAGCGGCGAACTCAGTCCGCGCGAATGCGGCAACAGCGCGTCGGCGGGCAGCCGGACATCGTCGAAATTCAACTCGGCGGTCACCGAGGCGCGCAGCGACAATTTGCGGTGCATTTCGGGGGCGGTGAATCCGGGTGTGCCCGCGGGAACCAGGAATCCGCGAACCACCTGCCTGCCCTCGCCCTCGGTTTGCGCCCACACCACCGCGACATCGGCCACCGATCCGTTGGTGATCCACATCTTCGAACCGTTCAGCACCCAGTCCGTGCCGTCACGCTTGGCTCGGGTTCGCATGCTGCCGGGATTGGAGCCGAAGTCCGGTTCGGTGAGCCCGAAACAGCCCAGCGCGCGACCCGAGGCCATCTCAGGCAACCACTGCTGTTTGTGCTCCTCCGAGCCGTACAGGTGGATCGCGGTCATGGCCAGCGAGCCCTGCACGGACACCATGCTGCGCACCCCGGAATCGACCGCTTCGAGTTCCTGGCAGGCCAGGCCGTAGGTAGTCGCCGACATCCCCGCGCACCCGTAGCCCTTCAGATGCATGCCGAGCAGCCCTAGTTCGCCGAGTTCCGGCGCGATCTCGCGGGCTGGGAAGGTGCCCGCCTCGAACCAATCCGCGATATGCGGTCGCAGCCGCGCGGCCGCGAACGCCGCGACGGCACCGCGAATCTCGCGCTCGTCATCGGTCAGCAAGGAATCGATCGCGAACAGTTCTTCGACGGTCTGCATGCACTCAGCGTAATTCGGATCGGCATGAGTAAAACGAGCCTCCGCGCAACACACCTACCGGCAGATAGCTCGCAGATCGCTCGGATTACCCTTACCGCATGAGTGAGCTGGGATTCTCGACCAGGGCCGTGCACGCCGGATACGATCCCGATCCGCGGACCGGTGCGGTGAACGTGCCCATCTATGCGAGTTCGACATTCGCCCAGGACGGAGTGGGCGGTCTGCGCGACGGTTACGAGTACGCGCGAACCGGCAACCCGACCCGCACGGCGCTGGAAGCCAACCTCGCCGCGCTCGAATCGGGCCGCTTCGGACGGGCATTCGCCTCCGGTATGGCCGCAACCGACTGTGCGTTGCGCGCGACGCTGCGTCCCGGCGATCACATCGTGATCCCGGACGACGCCTACGGTGGCACCTTCCGCCTGATCGACAAGGTGTTCAGCCAGTGGGGCATCGAGCACTCGCCCGCGCACGTCTTCAATGTCGACGAGATGCGCGCCGCGATTCGCCCGAACACCAAACTGGTGTGGATCGAGACCCCGACCAACCCCCTTTTGAGCATCGGTGACATCCCCGCCCTGGCGGACGTCGCGCACGGCGTCGGCGCAAAACTGGTCGTGGACAACACCTTCGCCACCCCCTACCTGCAGCAGCCATTGCTGCTCGGTGCCGATATCGTCACCTATTCGACCACCAAATACTTGGGCGGGCACTCCGATGTCGTCGGCGGTGCGCTCATCACCAACGACCCTGAACTCGACGCGGCATTCGCCTTCCTGCAGAACGGCGCGGGCGCGGTACCGGGTCCGTTCGACGCCTACCTCACTATGCGTGGCATCAAAACCCTCGCGCTGCGGATGGAACGGCACTGCGACAACGCGGAGACCGTCGCCGAGTTCCTGACCCGACACCCGGCGATCTCGCAGGTGATCTACCCGGGCCTCGCCGAGCACCCTGGCCACGCTGTCGCGGATAAGCAGATGAAGCGCTTCGGCGGCATGATCTCGGTGCGGCTGCGCGGCGGCCAGGAAGCAGCCCGTAACTTCTGCTCGCGGACAAAGATTTTCACGCTCGCTGAGTCTCTCGGGGGTATCGAGTCGCTGATCGAGCACCCGGCCGCGATGACGCACGCGTCCACCGAGGGATCCGAGCTCGAGGTGCCCGCGGATCTGGTCCGGCTTTCGGTCGGCATCGAGGACATCGGCGACCTGATCACCGATGTCGAACAGGCGCTGGTGGGCTAGGAACAACACATGACGAAGCGGCCGCATCCGGATATCAGGTGCGGCCGCTCGGGTATTCGGGGGAGTAGGGCCAAGCGCTGCTCGGTGCGGCGCAGCGACTCGGCCGCGTGGTCAGCTGTGGTAGGGCTCGGCGCTGACCAGGGTGACCTTCATCGTGTTGCCGTTGGGCAGCGTGTACTCGCGGGTCTCGCCGACCTTGGCCTCGAGCAGCGCGCCACCGAGCGGGGAGGCGGGCGAATACGTCTCCAGCTTGGAGTCGTTGAGCCCCTCTTCGCGGGTCGCGATGAGGAAGGTCTCGGTATCGGACTCGTCGCCGTCGTAGTAGACCTTGACGACCGAACCCGGGAGCGCGACGCCCGCCTTGGTGGGGGCGACGCCGACCTTGGCATTGTTCAGCAGTTCCTGCAGTTGGCGGATTCGCGCCTCCTGCTGGCCCTGCTCCTCACGCGCGGCGTGGTAGCCACCGTTCTCCTTGAGGTCGCCCTCTTCACGGCGTTCGTTGATCTCGGCAGCGATGACGGGACGATTGGCGATAAGCGCGTCGAGTTCGCCCTTGAGCCTGTCGTGCGACTCCGGGGTCAGCCAGGTCACTTGCGTCTCAGTCATCTCGATCACTCCCTAGTAGTTGTTCCCGGCGGGCCGGGATTCCCTGATAACCGCTGCAGTGCCCACAGGGGGCGGGCACGCACCAACCGACGGCTAGTGCCATCCTGGGGAAGTTCTTCGAACCCCGACAGGCTTTGGTTTCGGGCAGAATCGAACCCGAAACCAACAGCGCTGGCCGCCAATGCAGCAAACACGGCTCCGAGCCCCGGAACCGTGTATCAGGCCATTTTAGCATGAATAACAAACATGCAGGTCGGAGTTTGTTTTGTCGTGCTCTGGGTGCCGTTATGACCGAATTCGGCCCGTCCGGCGACGATTCACTCGGCTCGCAGGTAGGCGGGCACCTGATCGCTACAGGCGTAGATACTGCTCGCCGAAGGACGTGCCGACGAGCGAACCGTGGTCGACATTTTGATAGTGCCGCTGATGGACGGTTCGATCAGCACTTCACGGCGCCCGAGTTCGGAACCGTCGCGTGCCATGGCGCGCACGAAACACACCACCGGCCGCTGCGGATCCTTGCGGGTGACCTTGAGCTGAACGGTCATCGTGGAATCGTCGACGACGGTGTATCCGAGTTGTTCGGCAGTGATGTCGTCGGGCCCGTATTTCTGCCAGCCGAGATAGGCGACCCCCAGCCCGAGCAGCACGACAACGACGCCGAGAACCACCGGAATCCAGCGCTTTCGCCGGCGTGGTTCGGTGCCGTACCGATCGGCGCGGCGCGCCGTGGCTTCATCGCTACCGGCTGATTCCGGCGCAGGCTCGCTCATCAGTGGTCGCTCCCGGGGGGTACGTCGGAACAAAAGTCTGTCGAATGGAACTATAGGGAACGAAATCCCAGCACCCGCGAGCGAGAGCGATGAGGTGAACGAAATATGAGCGGCCTTCGCCTCATGGCGGTTCATGCCCACCCCGACGACGAATCCAGTAAGGGTGCCGCGACGACCGCCCGGTACGCGGACGAGGGGAACGAAGTCCTCGTCGTCACGCTGACCGGCGGCGAACGCGGCAGCATTCTCAATCCCGCGATGGACACACCCGGGGTGCTCGACCGGATCGAAGAGATCCGCCGCGAAGAGATGGCGGCTGCCGCCGCCGCGCTCGGGGTGCGTCAGACCTGGCTCGGCTTCGTCGATTCGGGTCTGCCCGAGGGGGACCCGCTGCCGTCGTTGCCGGAGGGCAGCTTCGCGCTCGTTCCGCTGGAGGAGGCAACCGAGGCGCTGGTCCGCGTGGTGCGTGAGTTCAGGCCGCATGTGCTGACCACCTACGACGAGAATGGCGGCTACCCGCACCCCGACCACATCCGATGCCATGAGGTGTCGATAGCCGCGTTCGAGGCGGCGGGGGACCGGGAGCGGTTCCCGGACGCTGGTGAGCCGTGGACGCCGCTGAAGCTGTATTACGACCACGGTTTCAGCCACAAGCGCCTCGAGGCATTCGCCGACGAGTACGCGAAGCTTGGGGAGCCCTTCCCGCTGCAGGAATGGCTGGACCGGATGCGTCAGTACTCGGGCAGCCGCGGCGACACGATGGCGCGAGTCACCACGCAGATCGAGTGCTCAAAGTACTTTCCGCAGCGTGATGACGCCCTGCGCGCGCACGCCACCCAGATTGATCCGAACGGCGCCTTCTTCGCGATCCCGATGGAAATGCAGCAGCGGCTGTGGCCAACCGAGGAATTCGAATTGGCGAAGACCCGGGTGCGCACGGCCATCCCCGAGACCGATCTCTTCGCCGGTATCGTGGGTGACGAGCAGTGATGCTGGCTCTACTCGCTCAGACACCCGGTACTCCGACGGGCCCGGAATTCGGTAAGGCGTCGCCGCTGGGGCTGGTGATCATTCTGGTTCTGCTCGTGGGCACCGTGCTGCTGGTGCGTTCGATGAACCGCCATCTCAAGAAGCTGCCGCCGACCTTCGAGCCGGAACATCCGGAACCGGATCAGGCGGCCGACGAGGGCACCGAGCCGGGCATCATTCGCCGGGAGACCGAGGTGGAGGTTGTCGAACCCGACGATCGGGCCGACAAACCCTGACCTCGACCGTCGTGACAATGGCCGCCCGCGCATCGCGGGCGGCCATTGTCGTTTCTGCGGTCGGCATCGAATACGCGGTAGGGAACCCGCCTCGTCACCGACGACGGTTTGTGCTCGAATTCAGCCGTGGTAGATCGGTTTCGATCGAGACGCGGTGGCGGTTCGGATATCGGTCCGCGCCGCCGCGGCCATGGAGTGTCAGCCGACGAGCATTTTGTCGAAAAGTGCGGTCATCTCGGGGTTGGAAGTACCCTCGACCGAGGCGGCGTTACGACTGCGATCCTGTGTGTTCCGCACAATCGGCTCGTTGTCGGATAGCAGTCTTTCCCACAACAGGGCGTTGTTGTCCGCGATAGCCGGCGGCGCTTCGGCCCGGGGGGAGTGGATCGGTTCGATGGGTCGGGAAAGGTCATCTGCCGCAGGTGCATTGGGTTCAGATACTTCCGCCGCCACGTCCAGGCGCATCGAGTCACCGATCGGCCCGCGTAGTCCGCTGACAGCGGCCGCGAACGCGGCACCGAGTGCCGTCACCGCACCGAGCATCGCCCCGTGATCGAGACTGGCACTGGCGATGTGTTCCTGACCGGCGCCGGAATCAGGTTTTTTGTCATTGCCGAGGAGCATGTCGACAACGCCGCGGAGGCCGCTATCGCCGGGGGATTCGGTCAGGCTGAGGAGTGCGGGTGCCTTGCTGTTGAGATATAGCACGGCGATGAATACGAAAATGGCTGCGGCAAAGCTGGAACCGATCACAACACAGGCCAGTGTCTCGCTGCGTACTCGGAAGCACATTACCCCGGCCAATACCGTTATGATCGCTGCTGCGCTGGCCAGAATTGCCCAGACCCCGCTGATGCCTACCTCACGGAAGCCGTGCGCATCCCAGTTTTCTGCTTTCGGACCGCCGCCCCCGCCTCCGATGCCATCGATCCGGCCGAAAGCATTGGAACTCGCATTGCCGGTCGGTCCGGACGCAGAAAGCCACGGCTGAAATAGGAGGACCAGGGTGAGGATACTGAGGCCGGCGGCGCACAGATAACCCCAATTCAAGCGGAAATCCGGATGGTTCGCGCTCACGTCGCGGGTCGAGTTGACGCCGCTTTCGGAACGACGGAATCGAGCTTCATTGACTTGCCAAGGGGTTGGGTGAACCATTTCTCCGGCCGAATAACGTTCTGCATGAATGGAGTTCGTAATGGGCAGCTCTGACCATTCGCTACGGCAACGCTATGACTCCTCATATCGCCGGTCAACTGTGATGCCGATCCCAGGCGGAGAGCCAGGTCACAGTATTTCTTCGAAGGGTTGCATCCTCAGATGCGGCGTATTCGGGTCAACACTCACCGAATCCTGTTCTCTGAAGCGGTTATCCGGGTCGGAGGTGGTCAATCCTGTCGGGTCGGCGGGGTGGGCCCGAACGCTGTTGCGGCTCATCGGTTGTGACGTGATCTACACCGTGGCCAGGGACGTAGGTCACAGCGGCCGAACGCCCGAGCGGCTCATCAAACATGCTACCTGCCAGTAGATTTCGGTCTACCGGCCTCAGTTGCGGACACGGAACGGCGTGTTTCGAGAAGTAAATGATAGCCATGTCCAGGCGTTAGCAGAAGCGACGGCGTGGGATGTGCCGATCTTGCTCTCGGTGGGATATTCGTCGTGCCACTGGTGCCATGTGATGGTTCAGGGTACTAGTCATATTGCTACTTCGGGTAGTAAACTCGTCGCATGACTGCACTACCCGCGGAGTATCCTCCGGGCGATGGGCCGGCCGCGAAGGTCAGCGTGTCGCTGCGGGCGGGCAATATTCGGGCGATCAGGGCACGCGTCGGGGCGCGCGGATTCTCCGCGTATGTCGATGCCGCCGTTGAGCGGCAGATCGAGCGAGATCTGCTCGAGGAGGCGCTGGTTGCGAATGAGGATCAAGTTGGGGTGATTCCGCAGGAGTTCAGGGATGAAGCGGCTGCGTTGTTTCGTGAGGTGAAGTCCTCGCCCGAGTTGCAAGGGGATCACGGGTGGCACGAACACGAAGCCGGCTGAGTGCCGGGACGCTGGTGCTGGACAGTGAGGGCCTGTCGAGGTTTTGCGCGGCGGACCACCGTGTCACCGCGTACATCCGGGAAGCGCAGGATAGTGATTTCCGGGTAATCGTCAGCGCTCTCACTCCCATCGAGGCATACGACATCAGGATCAAGAACGACCGGTTCCGCTGGTACTTATCCCGGCTTCGAGTCGAACCTGTCACCGACGAGATCGCTTTCGACGCAATCGAATTGCTGCGTGCGGCCGGTCTGCATGGTCACAAGTACGCCATCGATGCTGTGGTAGCCGCGACCGCCTTGCGTGCCGTCGCGCCCACGGTGATCCTGACCTCGGATGTGGATGATATGACCAAGCTGTGCGGCAAGCGAATTCGTGTCGTGGACTTATAGGTAGCAGGGTGTTGGTCGGGCGTCACGCGGTCGCGTCTTCTTCCACCGGAAGCAGTTCCGCAAGGCCGGCGCGCGCTCACGCCGAGTTTGGGGAGTTCCAGGCGGGCGCGTTCGCTCCAGGCGCCGAAGCTCGGGCTCTTCGATCATGGGTGTGTGACCGCAGTCGAGGGTCTCGATCCGAACGTGCGGGACGACTGCTGGGTCGACCCGGAGGGCGCCTGGCCTGGCCATCGAGCACCGCCGGCTGACCGAGCGTTGCGGATCGTGTTGCATCCGTGCTTGTTCGGTGGCTGCGTGTATCAACCGCACAGCGTCACCTGGGTGAGGGCACGAAGTGCGTCGTCGATAGGATGGGGCTGCGGCTTACCCGAGGAGTCGAGTCGGTTCCATCGCTGCAGGTTCACCGCGATGGACATTTGTCGCTTGCCGTCGGCGCTGGTCATGGACATCGCGCCGCCGCCCCAGACCGAACCCTCATGGCCCAGTAAGTCCCGTGACCGGGCACCGTCATCTTCTGCAGGCCCAGACCGTAGTCGAGTGTCTTTCCCTCGAAGGAGATGACCGGAACGGTGCGTTGCATCTGCGCCAGCGACGCTCGGCTGATGATATCGCCGGCCAGCAGCAGGCCGAAGAAGCGGTTCAGGTCTGCGACGGTCGATATCAGCGAAGCCGCCGGCCCCACCCACGACATGTCATAGACGCTGTAGTCGTGCGGCGGGTCGATCATGCCGAACCACGCCTCATAGTGCAGTGAATGCGGCCCGTGGACATACGGTCCGGCTGGGAGCTCGGTGTCCCGCAGCCCGGCGCGCTCGATCACGTTGCGGGTGATGCATTTCTCTGCCGAGGTACCTGTAATCGATTCCAGGAGTTGGCACATGAGCAGGTAATTGGTGTTCGAGTACACACCCGGTGTGCCACCCGCGGCTCCGGCAGCAGGCGCTGCGACCCCCATCTCGATCAGCTCGGTCGCGTGAAACCTGGTGAACCGGTTGCCATCCAGGCTGGCCGGTGTCGTTTTCGCCAAGGCTGGAAAGGCCGCGAGGGAGGGGTAGGCATGCGGGAGGTATTCGGCGAGGCCGCTGGTGTGGTTGATCAACATCCGGACCGTGATCGCCACACCGCGTGCGCCGGGAACCAGCCGCGGCAGGTAGTGGCCGATGGGCGTGTCGAGCTCTATTTCGCCATCGTCGACCAGCTGCAGCACGGCGGCGGTGAACGTCTTGGTGATGCTGCCGACGCGGTGTCGCATATCGGCCGTGACGGGGCGGCCGGTGGCTAGATCGGCGACTCCGGCTGCGCCGCACCAGATTTGGTCGTCGTCGCGAACCTCGGCGAAAACTCCGGGCATGCCCGCGTGATGGACGGTCTCCAGGGCGGTCTGTAGCTTCTCGGGATCGAATGTGTGGGTCATGGCACCACTATCGAGCGAGCGGTCCCGCACCGTATTGGAAAAATCTTCCCCAGGCCCGGTACCGGTGCCGGGCGATGGTGGGCAAATAGTGCGCCGTTAGTGCTCCCGGCGTGCGGTCGGCGAATGTCGACACGTCTCGGCACAGATGGGCCTGATCGGTGTACCCGCAGTCCAACGCGACGTCGGCGGCGGGCCGGCCCGCCAGTAAACCGTCGACCGCGGACCGGAACCGGACCAGCATCGCCGCCCGCTTGGGTGTCAGGCCGATCTGGGACTCGAACCGCGCCCACAGCCGCTTGTGGCTCCATCCGAGGGATTCGGCGAGCTCGCCGATCTTCACCTGGCCACCGGAGGTGAGTATGCGATTCCAGCCGGCGAGCACCTCCGGGTCGGGTGTCCGCATCGGCCTTTCGCACTGCGCCAGAAACGATTTCGTTACTGCGAAACGTTCGTCCCAGGTCCGGGTGGACGCGAGCTGCTCACGCAGCCGCCGAGCCGAGCGGCCCCAGAGATCCTCCAAAGCGACCACACCCCGGCCCAAATCCGTTGGGGAAATACCCAACAGCGAATACGCCTGTATCGGCGACAAGCGAACCTCGACGCACTCCGCCCGCTCGCCACGAACACGCATGGCCTCCACGGGAAGCCCGACAACGAACCCGCCGAGGGTTCGCCGCCCGACAGCATCGTCGACGATCAGCCCGCGCTCCCCGAATTCGATCAGCACGGTGATCGCCGCCGTCCCGGCCACCCGAAGATCCAACCCGCCGCCAACCACATCGCGGTAACCGATGATCGCGGTACCCAACGGCCCGGCGGCGGCCGAACCCGAGAAATCCCACCCAACCTCGGACTCGCGGCCCAAGTCCACAGTTCCCACCCGTCCAGGCTACGGAAGGTGAGGACACCGAACGTCCGGATCTGAATCGCGCGGTGTGCTCGCAAGGTTGTGGGAGGCTGGAGACGTGAACCGATTGGCCAGTGCGACCTCGCCCTATCTGCGTCAGCATGCCGGGAATCCCGTTGATTGGTGGGAGTGGGATGCCGAGGCGTTGGCAGAGGCGGCGGCGCGGGACGTGCCGATTCTGCTGTCGATCGGATACGCAAGCTGCCACTGGTGTCATGTGATGGCGCATGAGTCGTTCGAGGACGAGGCGACGGCGGCATTGATGAACGCGAACTTCGTGTGTGTGAAGGTGGATCGGGAGGAGCGGCCCGATCTGGACGCGGTGTACATGAATGCCACCGTCGCGATGACCGGTCAGGGGGGCTGGCCGATGACCTGTTTCCTCACTGCCGACGGTGAACCGTTCTATTGCGGCACCTATTACCCGAAGGTGCCGCGCGGCGGAATGCCGTCGTTTACCCAGTTGCTGACCGCCATCATCGACACCTGGCAGCAGCGACGCGATGAAGTGAACAAGGCATCGGCGCAGGTGACCGAGGCGTTGCGTGCGCAGGCCGCGGGTCTGCCCGGCGGTGATTTCACCATTGGCGTCGAGTTGCTCGATCACGGGGTGGCCGCTGTGCTGCGCGATGTGGACGACAAGCATGGTGGTTTCGGTGGTGCTCCGAAGTTCCCGCCGTCCGCGCTGCTGGAGGGGCTGCTGCGTAGTTGGGAACGCACCGATGATGCCGCGGTATTCGACGCGGTGATTCGGACCGCCGAATCGATGGCACGCGGCGGCATCTATGACCAGTTGCGCGGTGGCTTCGCGCGATACTCCGTCGACAATGCCTGGCTGGTACCGCATTTCGAGAAGATGCTCTACGACAACGCCCAATTGTTGCGCGCCTATGCGCATTTGGCTCGCCGGACCGGTCTCGCGTGGCCGTTCGCGCTGCGCGTCACCGAGGAAGTCGCGCAGTTCCTGCTCGACGATCTGGGGACCGAACAGGGTGGCTTCGCCTCGGCATTGGACGCGGATACCCACCTGGAGGCGGGCGGCCCCGGTGTCGAGGGCGCGACCTATGTGTGGACACCGGCGGAGCTGGTCGCGGAGCTCGGATCGATCGATGGTGCCTGGGCCGCAGAGGTTTTCGGCGTCACGACGGCGGGCAATTTCGAACAGGGCACCTCCATCCTGACCCGCCGTACCGACCCGGACGCGATCGCTGCCTCGGATCCCGACGTCCCCGCTCGTTTCGAACGAATCCGAACCATATTGCGCGCGGTCCGCGACCGTCGCCCGCAGCCGGATCGCGACGACAAGGTGGTGACCGCGTGGAACGGGATGGCGATCACCGCGCTCGCCGAAGCCGGTGCGGCGCACGCATACTCGGAGTGGGTAGTGGCGGCGGCTCGCTGCGCGCGGTTCCTGCTCGCCGAGCATGTGGTCGAAGATCGGGTGCTGCGGGCGTCGCTCGGCGGTGTCGCGGGCGCGGCCCCCGGTGTGCTCGAGGACTATGCGTGGCTGGCGACCGGACTGCTCGCCCTGCATCAGGCCACCGGCGAGCCGAGCTGGCTGCATGATGCACAACGCTTGCTGGACAAGGCAATCGAACACTTCGCCGATCCTGATTCCGCGGGCAGCTGGTTCGATACCGCCGACGACGCGGAAACCCTCGTCACCCGCCCGCGTGACCCGATCGACGGCGCCACCCCGGCGGGCGCTTCCGCACTCGCCGAGGCGCTGCTGACCGCGAGCGTCGCAAGCGATCCCGCCCGTGCGGTGCGATACCGCGAGTTGGCCGACCAGACGCTGACTCGCGGTGCGGTTGTGCTGGCACGGGCCTCGAGATCGGCGGGCCAGTGGCTGGCTGTCGCGGAGGCCGCGCTGCGCGGACCGATTCAGGTCGCGATCGCACGCCCGGCCGGTGCGTCCCCCGGTGCGGCCGAAATGTCGGTGACCGATGTCGGAACGCAGACACGGTCACTGCTGACACTCGCACGCAAGTCCGCACCGGGTGGCTCGATAGTCATTGCGGGCGAGCCTGATTCGGTGCCATCACTGGCCGAACGCCCCCTCGTGAACGGGATGGCCGCCGCCTACGTGTGCCGGGGATCGGTCTGCGACCTCCCGGTCTCGACCGTCGCGGAATTGCGAACCGCCCTGAACCGGCACTGAATCCGAGTCGTCGCGCTGACACCGGTGGACGGAACGTAGTGCTATTCGGTTTCGGTTGCGGCCGTCCGGATTTTGGAGATGGGACTGCTTTCGGTCATCAGGTCGGTGCTTCCGGAGGGTGGCGTGAGCGTGGCATCCGAGCCATTGCCATCCGACAGTGGCGCGACGGTGACCTCGGATTCGTCGACGTCGGTCCAGCAGGGTGTTGGCTCCGTGATGCCCCGTAGCAGGATGTTCTCGTAGAGCGTCCATTTCTCGCGCTCGTATGGTGCCGAGGACTCGACCGCCGCGCCGCTCACCAGGATTCGGCACGGGACTTTCTTGGCCTCGGTCGTGAGGCGGGCGGCCTCGTTGACCGCGTCGCCGATGACGGTGTACTCGAGGCGAGTATCGGTGCCGACGTCTCCGGCGAAGACCCGGCCGCGAGCAACGCCGATGCCGATATCGAGTTCGCCGCCCGCGATCACCTCGTCCCGGATTCGGCGTGCCGCGCGCAGGGCGGGAGTCGCGTTGTCCCGCAAGGCGATCGGGGCACCGAAGATACACAGTGCCGCGTCGCCCTCGAACTTGTTCACCAGGCCGTTGTTCTCCTCGGTGGCCGCGACCACGATCGACAGCAACCTGTTGAGCTTGGCGACGAATTCCTGTGGCGCCAGCCCGGTGGACAGTTCGACCGAGCCGGTCACATCGACGAACAGCGCCGAAACCACGCGCACATCACCGGTAAGGTCCACCCCGCCGGCCAGTGCCCGTTCGGCCACCTCGGTGCCGACATGGCGGCCGAAGACATCGCGCATCCGTTCGCGCTCACGCAGATTTGTGGCCAACTCGTTCACCGAGTTCTCCAGTCGGCCGATTTCACTGGCGCTACCGACCGTAACCTGGATGTCCAACTCGCCCTTGGTAACCCGATCGAGCGCCCGCCGCAGCGTGCGCATCGGCGTGGCCACAGAGCGGGCCAGGAAGGCTGTGGCGAGCGCGCCGACCCCGATCCCGACCCCGGAGAGATAGATGGCGGTGCGAATGCGGTCGGGCGCGCCGGAGGCCGGATCGGCCAGCACCACGATGAGCATCAGCAGCGGCATGGCGGCCGCCACCGCCCAGGTCATCACGATCCGAACCATGACCGAGGAACTCCAGTGCATGGTGCCGCCGAGCACGCCGGCCACCACCGGGATGGTCGGGCGGATCACACGGTCCACGATCAGGAAGGTGAAACCCGCCGACTCGAACGCGCCGAGAATGAATAGCGCCGCCGTCACCGCCGCGCTGTTGTGCGCGGTCAAATGGGAGAACATCGCGGCGGCCACGATCACGCCGGGGATCCACAGCGCCAACGCGCGGGTCGTGATGGCGACGGGCAGCCGCAGCAGCTTGCGCGCCTCCTCGGGGGTCGGTTTGCGCGCGTTGTCGAGCCAATCGAAGTACACCGTCCGGTCTCGGATGGCCAGGCCGACACCGACCAGGAATCCCACCACGGGGTAGATCCCCACCAGCGCGAGAGTGTGCATCCAAGTGTCGCCGAGCCTGCCGAGGAACCCGCTGAGCCACAGCTCGGTGACGATAACCGCGAAGCCGCTGAGGTTGGCGGTTATCACTACCGCGGCCAACCCCCACCGCGCCTTCAGCGCCCAGACGACAAGCCGATTGATCACGGTGCGCGCACACCGGCTCGGGGCGGCAGCGCCGTAATGATCGGGGCGATGAGGAACACGAACGAGCAGCATAGAATCAGCGCGACCAACAGCGGAAACTTGCCCGTGCTCACAAGTTCCGGCCGCCGCCGCGCCGCGTAGGTTCCGGTATCGATCGTCTGCTGTGTCATCGTTTGCCGCCCCAGTGATTGTCGTCCCGCTGCGACTTTATTTGCTGTCACCGGAAAACGGGAGCGGTACACGTATCAGCGCAGCACCACCAACCAGATCGCGGCATAGTGGCATACCGCCGCGAGCACCGTCGCGGCGTGAAAGAACTCGTGATGGCCGAAGACCGTCGGCCATGGATTGGGCCATTTGGTGGCGTAGAGGATCGCGCCGCCGCTGTAGACGAGCCCGCCGATCAGCAACAGAATCAGCGGCGCGAGACCGACGTTGGTGGTCAGCCGGCCGACTACCGGCACGATCGCCCAGCCGAGCAATAGATACAGCGGTACGCCGACCCAGCGCGGCGCGGTCGGCCACAGCAGTTTCAACGCGACTCCGGCGAGCGCACCCATCCACACTACGATCAGCAGTGTCCGGCCGGTGCCGCCCGGCAATCCGAGCAGCGCGAATGGGGTGTAGCTGCCCGCGATGAACAGGAAGATCATCGAATGGTCGGCGCGCTTCATATGAATCCGGGCGCGCACGGTCGGCCAGGTGATGCGGTGGTAGACGGCGCTGATGCCGAACAGTCCACACACGGTCAGTCCGTAGACCAGCGTCGACCAACCCGCGGTCGCCGAGATGGTGGCAGCCTTGATGACCAGTGCGATCACGGCGACCGCGCCGATGCCGACGGCCCAGGTGTGAATCCAGCCGCGCAAACGCGGTTTGACGAGCGCGGCTGTCGGCATCTCCGCCGCCGTGCCCGGGGCCGTCGCGGGAGCCGCACTGGCGGGGACTGGATCGGGCACAACCCACCTCCTAGAGTTACCACTCCGTAACCTACGCAACCGTAAGTTGTTGGCTCTCCGTAACTGTACGGGAAACCCGGCCGCTGCCGGGATCGCGCCACTGAGGCGTACTGTTGGTCGCCGTGGAGTTTCCGAGTCACGTGCGTGGTTTGCCCTATCGCATCTACGAGACGCGGCTGTCCAAGCAGCTGGTCGGCAAACAGCATCCCCGGCATGTGGCAGTGATGTGCGATGGTAATCGCCGCTGGGCGCGGGAGAACGGTTTCGCCGATGTCAGCCATGGCCACCGCGTCGGTGCGCTGAAGATCGCCGAACTGGTCGGCTGGTGCGCCGATCAGGGCATCGAAATGGTCACGGTCTATCTGCTCTCTACCGAGAACCTGCAGCGCGATCCGGACGAGCTGGAGACGCTGTTCGAAGTGATCACCGATGTCGTCGAGGAACTGTCCGCGCCGGAGCAGAACTGGAGCGTGCGCATCGTCGGCTCGCTCGAGGGATTCCCGGAGCTGATCGCCAAGCGGCTGCGCGTTGCCGAGGAACGCACGAGCGGTCGTGACGGGGTGCACGTGAACGTGGCCGTCGGCTATGGCGGCAGGCAAGAGATCGCCGACGCGGTTCGCAAGCTGGTTCGTCAGGAGATGGCCGCGGGCGAGCAGGGCGAGGATCTGGTGCAGTCGATCACGGTCAACGCGATCGGCCAGCACCTCTACACATCCGGCCAGCCCGACCCGGATCTGGTCATTCGCACCTCCGGTGAGCAGCGGCTTTCAGGCTTTCTGCTGTGGCAGAGCGCATACTCGGAGATATGGTTCACCGAGGCTTATTGGCCGGAGTTCCGTCGCGTGGATTTCTTGCGCGCGCTACGCGACTTCGCCGCCAGGCACCGCCGCTTCGGGATCTGAGCTCGCGCAGGCCGGTTCGCGAAACTGGTTCGGACGTGCCATTTTTCGCGTACCGTACGGTCTCATCGGGGCCTATGCCACGGGGTCGGGTCGGCGGTGTTGCGCCGTGCGTGCGGAGTCGGCCGTGCGGCGCGACGAAGGCTACAGCTTGCGCAGCCGCAGCCGGTTGATGCTGTGGTCGGCGTCCTTGCGCAGTACGAGCGTCGCGCGAGGCCGGGTGGGCAGAATATTGTCGACCAGGTTGGGGCGGTTGGTGGAGTTCCAGATCTCCTGCGCGGTGGTGGTCGCCTGCTCGTCGGTGAATCCGGAGTAGTGGTGGAAATGCGCCTCGGGGTTTGCGAATGCGGTTTCACGCAGGGTGAGAAACCTTTGCACATACCACTTCTCGATGTCTTCGATGCGGGCGTCGACATAGATAGAGAAGTCGAACAGATCCGACACCATCAGGCGCGGACCGGTCTGTAGAACGTTCAGCCCTTCCACAATGAGAATGTCGGGCTGGGTCACGCAGTGGAACTTGCCGGGCACAATATCGTAGGAGATATGCGAATACATCGGCGCGCATACTTCGGGAGCACCGGATTTCACCTCGGTGACGAAACGTAGAAGTTTACGGCGATCGTAGCTTTCCGGAAAGCCCTTGCGATGCATGATGCCGCGCCGGGTCAGTTCCGCTGTGGGATAGAGGAATCCATCGGTTGTGACCAAATCCACACGCGGATGATGATTCCAGCGCGCGAGCAAGGCCTGAAGTACGCGCGCCGTCGTGGACTTTCCGACCGCGACACTGCCCGCGACGCCGATGACGAAGGGGACCTGCTGGTCGGGGTGCTTCTCGCCGAGGAATGTCGCGGTCGCGGCGAACAGTCGCTGACGTGCCGCGACCTGCAGGTGTATGAGTCGAGCGAGCGGCAGATAAACCTCGGCGACCTCTTCCAGGTCGATCTGTTCGCCGAGCCCCCGAAGACCGATCAGTTCATCCTCGGTGAGCACCAGCGGAGTCGACTTACGCAGCGTTCGCCACTGTTTCCGGTCGAATTCCACATACGGGCTCGGCTCGCTCATTCGTGCCATTTACCCGACGCTCCACGCAGGCAAACACTCGTGCGTGCGCCGTGCGATTCGGTCAAACTCTTGCCGCATAGCCGAATTGTGCTCTGCGTCAACATCGTGCGAAGCGCGGGGTACCTTAGTCGGCGTTACCCACTGGTAACCGAGTCGATGCTGCGGCGAGTAGCCACTAATGTCGGCGAGCATGGAAGCGCCTGCGCTTGTTACCGAGTGTCTGCGGCTCGGGCTGGCTTTCTATAGGGAGCGGAAAGGCTGGTCGCCGAGTACGCCGGCGCCCGATCGTTACTCGGGCGCCCGGACGGGCATCAGCGGAGCATGACAGGCGTGCCCGCTCGTCGACGACGCGGCCTTCAGTGTGGCGGTGGTGCGGCAAACGTCGAGTAGGCCGCACCAGGGTGTGCCACTGACGGACGTTTCGAGTGCGGACGAACCCCATGCCGATGCGGCTACCGGCGGCCAATAGACTGATGCGGTGACGCAGACGACGGCCTCTGTCAATACTCAGTCTCTCGGTGAGCTCGATCCGGAGCTCGCTGCCGCGATGGCAGGCGAACTCGCCCGCGAACGCGACACCCTCGAGATGATCGCCTCCGAGAACTTCGTGCCGCGCGCGGTGCTGCAGGCGCAGGGCAGTGTGCTCACCAACAAGTACGCCGAGGGCTACCCGGGGCGTCGCTACTATGGCGGCTGCGAGCACGTCGATGTCGTCGAGACGCTCGCTCGCGATCGCGCCAAGGAACTGTTCGGCGCCGAATTCGCCAATGTGCAGCCACATTCCGGCGCGCAAGCGAACGCCGCGGTATTGATGGCGCTGATGGATCCGGGCGACAAGCTGCTCGGTCTCGACCTCGCGCACGGCGGTCACCTGACCCACGGCATGCGGCTGAACTTCTCCGGCAAACTCTACGAGGTGCACTCGTACGGGGTGAGCAAGGAAGACCACCGCATCGACATGGACGAGCTGCGCAAGACCGCACGCGAGGCACGTCCGAAGGTTATCGTCGCGGGCTGGTCGGCTTACCCGCGGCACCAGGATTTCGCCGCGTTCCGTGAGATCGCCGACGAGGTGGGCGCCTACCTGTGGGTGGATATGGCGCACTTCGCCGGTCTGGTCGCCGCCGGACTACACCCCTCGCCGGTGCCCTACGCCGACGTGGTGTCCTCCACTGTGCACAAGACCCTCGGCGGCCCGCGTTCCGGCCTGATCCTGGCGAAGAAGGAGTACGCGAAGAAGCTCAACAGTGCGGTGTTCCCCGGTCAACAGGGCGGTCCGCTCATGCACGTGATCGCCGCGAAGGCCGTCGCGTTCAAGATTGCGGGCGGCGCGGAATTCAAGGACCGTCAGGAGCGCACCCTGTCGGGCGCGAAGATCCTGGCCGAGCGTCTCGGTGGCGCCGACGTCAAGGGCAAGGGCATCAGCGTCCTCACCGGCGGTACCGATGTGCACCTGGTGCTCGTCGACCTGCGCAACTCCGAACTCGACGGTCAGCAGGGCGAGGATCTGCTGCACGAAATCGGAATCACAGTGAACCGCAACGCCGTTCCGTTCGACCCGCGTCCGCCGATGGTCACCTCCGGCCTGCGCATCGGCACCGCCGCACTGGCCACCCGAGGCTTCGGCGATGCCGAGTTCACCGAGGTCGCCGACATCATCGGCACCGCACTGGCCGGCGGCTCCGATGTCGAGTCGCTACGCGCCCGCGTTACCAAGCTGGCCCGCGACCTCCCGCTCTACCAGGGGCTCGAGGACTGGAACCTGCTCGGCTGAGCGTGCGGACCGCGCGCGGTAGCTAGGACCTGACGAACCGGGCGCTGACGATGGCGCTCGGCGCGCATCCAGGGCTGTCGTGGTGCCAACGCAATCGCGCCCCCGGTGAACACGTTCGGACTCGAGGACTATTGCCCTGAGCACGCATCGAGCATCTCGTCGAGCGCGTCCCTTTCCGGGGGAGTGACATGCAGTGCGTAGCGGGTTTTCAGGGCGATCCAGCGCCGGGCGTACTCGCACCGATACTCGGGCCGTGGCCGCCATCGGTCAGGACTCCGGCTGCCCTTGTCCCGATTCGCGCGCCGCGCGACGGCGACAAGATTGTCGACGTCGTTGGCCATTTGCTCGCGCCGATCCGTGGGCCAGTCCCAGGCACCGGACCGCCATGCGTTGCCGAGCGGTACGAGGTGGTCGATCTCCAGCTCGGATGCCTGGAAACGGTCGTAAAGCAGGAGCGCGCCGGTGTAGGGGTCGTCGAGGCTGCCGGACAGGACGACGCAGGGATTGCGATCGGCCATTCGTAGGTCGTGCAGGTCGCGGCGCAGCACCACGTCGCGGGCGGTGCAGCCGTCGGCCCGCAGCGGTTCACCGCCGTGGCCCGACCAGCCGGGGCCGAAGGCGTTGCGGGCGTAAGTCTCCCCGTGTTCGTTCCATGCGACCGACAGTTCGTGCAGCATCGTGCGCGCCGATGCTGATGCTGGCGGAAAGGCGGCCAACGGCAGTCGAACATCGGACGCGACGATTGACGAGTGCGTGTCGTCGCGGACCCACAGCGCCACCACCAGGGCGGCGACACACAGCAGCGGCACCGACTTCGCCTTCATCCGCCGTCGCAATCCGCGTACCGGCCGCATGGCATCGCCTATCGGTCCAGCTTCGTCCTGCCGCGAATGATGGCCTCGTCCAGGTAGCGGGTGATATCCGCGCTGGTCGACGGGCGAATCATCAGTGCACGGTTGGCCGGGGTCTCGCTGTAGCGTCCCTGCGGGGTGTCGATCCACCGCAATACGCCGGTGCGCGACGGAGCGGCATTGCGTGGGCCGAGCAGCACGGTAGCGGTGCCACGGGTGTCGCAACGTTGCCGCCAGAATCGGCGGTAGTGTTCCCGCACCGCTCGCGAGGGCGCGGTGCCGAAGGGATCGGGACGGTCATCGTTGAGATCGTCCAGTAGATAGCGCTTTTCGGCCGCCGGGCCAGCCGTCGGATTGGGCAGGAGCCGGACCATATCAGTGGCCAACTGGTCGACACGACAGCGACGCAATCGAACCTTGCCGCCGTCCGGGGCGGGTACCTGCACGGCGATGACACCGGGACCGCCGCGCACCGCGCAACCGATCGCCCGCATCTCGACAGCGCCCCGAGTGTTATCGATACCGAATAGCTCTATGCGCCAATCGGGTTGGGCGATCGCTTGCAACGCGCTCCGCAGCGGTAGATGGTCTTCGTGCGCGAGCTCGGTCCGGAACTGCCGTTGATACGCCTGGTATTCGTTGCTGCCGGGGAATCGGCTGGTGAACCGAAATGGAAACGGCAAGCGGTCCATACCGGTTTCGAACCACGCGGCCGCGAATTGTTCGGCCGAGAGCAGCCAGTGCGCCGTCACTCGTCCCCCAAGACCGGCGGCACGGTCGGCTCGACCGTGCCGATGAGCTCGGCACCATGTTCCTCGGTGCGCAGATAATCCGGTGAATCGTGCTCGCCTTCATCGGACCTTCCGGTGTGGACCCGTGGTATTCCGCTCGAATAGCCCGCGACATGCACGGCCCCGTTCCGGGCAGCTGAGCCGGAGACGGATTGTGTCGCAGACGTTTCCGCCGTCGCCTTAGGCTGCGCGGAAAGTGTGGCACCCGGTCGTGGTTCGTTGCCATGACCCGCTGCGGGCCCGGGCGCGGTCGGCGTTCCGGTTGTGGCTCCGGGCGGCGTGGTACCGACCCTGGGTTCGGTGCCGTGAGCTGGTGCCGGGCCGGGTGTGGTTGTGGCTCCGGGTTGTGCGAGGGGTGCGATGCCTGGTCGTGGTTCGGCGCCGTGGCCGGATGCGCCCGGCGTTCCCGGCTGGGCCGCCGTAGTGTCGATGGTGATCGGGCTGGGCGCGGTTGGTGCCGCTGACTGGGGGACCGCCGCGAAGGGCGTCGACGGTGCCGCAGTGTTCGTCGACCCCAGCGGTATCAGGGATGTCCACCCGCTCGGATTTCCGGCTGCCGGTGCGGGTGTTGACGGAGTCCACCCATTGGGAGTGTTGGCCGGTGGTGCCGTCGTGGAACCCGATGCCGATACGGGGGCCGATCGCGATCCCGATGCGGGTGCCGTTTCAGACGGCGGCGAAGTGGCGTGCGATGTCGTATCAGCCGCCGCGGCCGAGGTGTCGGTGTCTGGGTCGGGCTTAGGCGAAACCCTCGGTGTGGCAGTCTCTTCCGGTTGCATAACGCCCGTGGGCCCGAACTGCTCGCCCGTAGATGCGGGGGTGCGAGGGCCGGTCGGTTCGTGCTCGCCCGGGTCGTTCGATTCGCCCGTGGATATGGGGGTACGTGGACTGGTTGGCCCGTGTTCGCCCGGCTCACTCGATTCGCCGGTGGATATGAGGTTGCTGGAAACCGATGGTCCGTGTTCGCTCGCTTCGCTGGTGGGTGTTGGGATCGCGGGCCCCGCTGGTCGGTGCTGGCTCGACTCGTTGACGGATATGGGTGTGCCGGGATCGGAAGGTTCGCGATGCTCGCCCGGCCGGTTCGGTTCACCCGATTCAGTGTTGGTCGGCATAGCGGCGGAGGCGGATCCGGTAATTGTGTTCATGCCCCCGACGCCGACCAGCGCTGCGGTAATCGGCCCGACCGGGGGCGGCAATGTCGGAATCTCGGTGGCGGCCACCCCGTACGGCTGGATGTACAGGGTGTTCATATCGTCGCGAGCCTGTTCTTCCGCGGAATTGCGTGCCGCTGTATCGCTCTGTGTGCTAGTGCTTTCCGGAACCGCCGCAATGGCGGCCTTGAAACGTGCGGCCGCGCTCGATGCCGCCGATAACGGCTGCGACTGCTGATTCAGTGCCTGTCCCAGCTCTCCCATCCGGGTCGCATAGTCGCGAATGGCCGCGACGGCCTTGTTCGCGGCGGCCCCCTCCCAGTCCCGGTCCACCGCCTGCCGGATCGCCGTTTCGAATTGCTCGCCGGCCGTGGTCACCGCGGCCGCGATGGATGACCAGGCGGTCAACGCGCCCGCTATTCCAGCCGGGTCCATCCGATCGGCTGCCTGTTTGATCTCCGCGTGCGAAAAGCTGTGCGCGTTCTCGGGATTGGTGATCGCGCTGCCGTCGGTTGGTCTCATGGCCGCCCCTCCGCCGTTGCCGTCAGTGCTGTCTTGACCTAATAGACGCGCCCTGCCCCGCATCGGTTCCATCGATATCACGCGATGTCGGTACCGGGGCAGCTCGCACCGTGTCAGTTCCCGCCGACCATCGCCGGATAGTCCTTCAGGTCGATGTCGTTGACGGCCTTGTCCGCGTACTTCAGCATGAGGTCGAACATCCACGAGTGAATGAACCAGTTGCGAACCTTTATGCCGCGCGCGGTTTTCGGTGCGAGGAACCGCCCGGCGTTGCTGTTGCCCGCTATTTTGGCGTAGCGGTGCATGATCTCGTCGTAGTTTACGAAGGCGACGGCGTGATCACCCTGGTTGACGGCGAGCTCGCCCGCGATGACGTACGCGCCGACGACCGCGAGTCCGGTTCCGAAGCCGCCCAGGGCATTCCCGTAGGCCGAGTCGCCGACCAGCACCACCCGGCCGCTGGCGTAGCTGACCTTCTTCATGTTCACCTGGCTGATCGAGTCGAGGTAGACGTCGTCGAATTCGTCGATTTCGGCGAGCATGCGCGGCACCTCCCAGCCCATATCGGCGTAGGCCTGCTTGATGACGCGTCGCTGGTCGTCGGTGTCGTTGCGGTCGTAGTCGAGCTCGTCGGCCGCGAACATGTAGAGCTGCTGTGCCTTCGAGCCGCCGGAAATCGCGAGCTTGCCGGGCGCGTTGTGCGCGTAGGCGGTCGCACGTTCGCGCGGTCCGGCGGAATCCGCGCTCCAGGGGCTCGCGCCCGCCACGCAGTAGTAGCGGCCCAAATGCTTGACGAAGCCCGGTTCCGGGCCGAATGCCAATTGCCTTACCCGCGAATGGATTCCGTCTGCGCCGAAGACGAGATCGAAGGTGCGTGCCGGGCCGCGCTCGAACTCCACATACACGCCGTCGGCAGTCTCGGTGAGCGCGCTGATCGAATCGCCGAAGAGGTACTCACATGCCTCGGCCGTCTTCTTGTACATGATCATGGACAGGTCGCCGCGCAGGATCTCGACGTCGCCGCCGGTGAATTCCCCGGCCAGCACGCCGAGTTTCTTGCCCGCCGCGTCGACGAAAATCATGTCGGTGGTGCCGGTTCGCTCCTGCTCGATGTCATCGATGATGCCCATCCGCTCGAGCACCGTGAAGTGGGTCTTGCCCTTGAAGTCGATGGCCTGGCCGCCGGCCCGGAGCGACGGTGCGCGCTCGACCACGGTGACGTCGAATCCGTATCGGTTCAGCCAGTAGGCCAGCGCCGGGCCCGCAACGCTCGCGCCGGAGATGAGGACGGTCTGGTTACGCAAGGCGACTCCTAAGTTCTGTGTCCAATGGAATCTGTTTCCGGTGGACACGAAATAGAGTATGGTAGACACAGTTTCTGGTCAAGCTATTTCTGCGAGAGGATGTGGGTCATGTCGACACCGACCGCCGTCGAGCTGCTGTGGGGCACCAAGCAGCGGCCCAAACGCGGACCGAAGCCCGCCCTGACTCTGACGGGGATTGTCGCCGAGGCGATCGACCTGGTCGATGCCGAGGGGATGGCGAACCTGTCCATGCAGCGACTGGCCGAGCGACTCGGCTTCACCAAGATGTCGCTGTACCGATACGTACCGGGCAAGGCCGAGCTCATCGCGCTGATGCTGGACAGCGCCTTGGGTGAACCGCCGGATACGGCTGCGGTAGAAGATGATTCGACCGAGGAAGCGTGGCGGGCCGGGCTACGCCGGTGGGGGGAAACGATTTTCCAGCGCTACAGCGCGCATCCTTGGGCGATCGAACTCACGACCGGATTGCGCCCGATCGGCCCCAATGAAATGGGGTGGATGGAGGCCGCGCTCGTAGCGACCGAAGGGACCGGGCTCACCGGCCCCGAACGACTCGACACCATCGTCCTGCTCAATGGCCACGTCCGCAGCCTGGTGCAACAGGTTTCCGCGACCGGCGGGGGCGAGGCGGCAGGGCAGTTCACCGCACAGTTCGCCGAAACGATGACGGCAGCGGGCGACCGATATCCCGCCATCCGGGCCGCCTTCGCCGAGGAGGCGTTCCCGGCCGGCCGACCGACCGACGCCGGCGGCCCCGGCAACGCCCTCGACTTCGGCATCGATCGCGTTCTCGACGGCCTCGCCGTGCTTATCGCGCGCCGCGGCTGAGGCGGCATACCCTCGAATCATGTCCGAACAGACCGAGTTGACCGAGGACGCGATCGTCACGGTGCGCGAGTTCTTCACCGCGCTGGAATTGGGTGCGGTGGAGGAGGCGCTGGAACTCCTGCATCCCGATCTGGTCTGGAAGAACACCTCGTTGCCGGATGTGGGTGGCGGTTTGGCGCGTCGCATCCTGCGCGGCCTCAACCGTGACCGGATCGGCTTCGCCGCGCGGATGCATCACATCGCGGCCGAAGATGACAATGTCGTGCTCACCGATCGGACCGACATTCTTCGGGTCGGTCCGCTGCGGGTGGCGTTCTGGGTCGCGGGAACCTTCGAACTACGCGACGGCCGGATCATTCTGTGGCACGACCACTTCAGCTGGGAGAACTTCCTGCGCGGCACAGCAGTCGGTGTGTGGCGCGCGATCTTCTCCCGCGCCTGATGCCCGCGATCGTTCAGGTGTGTTCGATCAGGTACTGGAGATAGTAGGGTCGTAGCACCTCGGCGATTTCGCCGTCACCCGCGTGGACGTAGTCGTCGATCATCGGGACCACGTACTTGATGTCGGCTTCGCTCTCGCCGAGATTGCCCGCGGCGGCCTCGGCGGCCGGGATCGAGGTCAGCAGTTTCCACAGGTACTTCACATCACCGTGGCGCACCGCCAGCTTCACCGCCCGATCGTGCAACTCCTTGGACGACAGCTTCTCCAGATCCTCGTTACCAGCCATGTCTGCGACTCTATCCCCTGTGGTCGGAGGGGGGTGCCGGGCGGAACGGACGAGACGTGCGTTAACCAGCTTTTCACCAACTCGCACGACAGTCCGGGAGCGGGGAACCGGAGTCGGCTGTAGCGTCGTTTGTGCGGGCCGCGTCGGTGTGGCTCGTACGGGAGGTCCTGAACCGTGGCTGAGCTAATCAGTACGAGGGGGCCGGCACCCGGCCCTCGTGGCATCTGACTCACGTCGGATCCATCAGGGACGGACCGGTCCAGCGAGATTGTTCGCCGCGGGTGCCGCGCGAACGACAAAGGAGCCCACCGTGACTGCTGCACGCTCCGTTTCCGCTTCCTCGGCGCGATCCCGCTCCGCGACGAAAGGAAATGCCGCCGCTGTTGTTTCGGAAAGCACGGGGGCTCGCCCCTCGCATTCCCTCGCATCCGGTCTCGAGACCTTCGTGATCGACACCTCGGTACTACTGTCGGACCCCTGGGCCGTCACGAGGTTCGGCGAAAACGATGTGGTGCTACCGCTTGTCGTGATCAGCGAGCTCGAAGGCAAACGCCACCACCACGAATTGGGCTGGTTCGCCCGCGAGGCCCTGCGCATGCTCGATGACCTGCGTCTACAGCATGGCAGGCTGGATGAGCAGGTGCCGATCGGCACCGAAGGCGCAACACTGCGGGTGGAACTGAACCACACCGATCCGGCGGTGCTTCCGGTCGGGTTCCGCACCGACACCAACGATTCCCGAATCCTGGCCTGTGCCCTCAATCTCGCGGCCGAGGGCCGCACGGTGGTGCTGGTGTCCAAGGACATTCCGTTGCGCGTCAAGGCGAGCGCGGTGGGATTGCGGGCCGACGAGTACCACGCGCAGGACGTGGTCACCTCCGGTTGGTCGGGGATGGTGGAGCTGGACGTGTCCTCGGGGCAGATTGATCAGATCTACTCCGAGAACGTGATCGACCTGGATGAGGCGAGGGAACTGCCCTGCCACACCGGAATCCGGCTGCTCGGCTCCAGTTCCAGTGCGTTGGGCCGGGTGACTCCCGACAAGCGTGTGCAGTTGGTGCGCGAGCGTGAGGCGTTCGGGTTGCACGGTCGTTCGGCCGAACAGCGCATCGCCCTGGATTTGCTGCTCGACGAGAGCGTCGGCATCGTCTCGCTCGGCGGACGGGCGGGCACCGGCAAGTCGGCGCTGGCGCTGACCGCCGGTTTGGAGGCGGTGCTCGAGCGCAGGACGCAGCGCAAGGTGGTGGTGTTCCGGCCGCTGTACGCCGTTGGCGGCCAGGATCTGGGCTATCTGCCCGGCTCGGAGAGCGAGAAGATGGGCCCATGGGCGCAGGCGGTCTTCGACACGCTGGACGGACTGGCCAGTCGCGAGGTGATGGAGGAGGTACTCGCCCGGGGCATGCTGGAAGTGTTGCCGCTCACCCACATTCGTGGACGCTCGCTGCATGATTCGTTCGTCATCGTTGACGAGGCGCAGTCGCTGGAACGCAACGTGCTCCTGACGGTGCTCAGCAGGCTCGGCACCGGTTCACGGGTGGTGCTCACCCATGATGTGGCCCAGCGCGACAACCTGCGGGTCGGTAGGCACGACGGCGTCGCCGCAGTGATCGAAAAGCTCAAGGGGCACCCGCTTTTCGCGCATATCACACTCACGCGTAGCGAGCGCTCGCCGATCGCCGCGCTGGTCACCGAGATGCTGGAGGAGTACGGCCCGAACGCCTGAAGTCGGCACCCTGAATAGTCAGCAACTATTCAGGGTGTGTTTTGCCTCACTAAAGGACGGGTGATAACCGCACGACAAGTGTTCAGCAGCGGCCCGGCGAGTCGTCGACGATTCGCCGGGCCGTTGCCGGATATCGGCCTAGGCTACGCGCGACGTCACCGCGCCCGCGGTGTCGTCGGTAGTCACTTTCGAGAGGATGGATATGTACCACTTCGCTCGACGAACGGCTGGATACTCCGCGGTGCTCGCGGCGGCGGCCCTGCTGCTTGCCGCAGGTTGCAGCAGCGATGACAACAGCAACAACGATTCGAACAGCTCCGCCTCGGCCATGAGCTCTTCGATGGCCATGGATCACGGCGGGAGCAACGCCACCGGTGCCATGGAGGAGACGAAGATCGCCACCCCCGGCGGCGAGGAAGTCACCGTCTCCGGCGTCATCCTCGAAAAGTACAACAAGGCAGGCGGCCTGACCGGTCCGCTCGGCGCCCCGCTGGAGGCCGAGGAGACCGGCCCGAACGACGGCAAGTACCAGGACTTCACCGGCGGAACCATCTACTGGGCCAAGGACGGCGGTGACCCGTACATCGTGTGGGGTGAGATCCGCAAGACATGGGAGGACAACGGCGGCGCCAACGGCAAGCTCGGTTACCCGACCAGCGATGAGAAGGACATCACCGGCGGCAAGGAGAGCGAATTCACCGGCGGCAAGATCACCTGGGTAGATAACCAGACCACTGTCACGCCGACATCCTGATTCATGGAAGGCGTCCGGGGCAGCGTGATTCCGGACGCCGATCGCTTCTCTTGCGAGTATTTTCTCATCCGTAGATTCCCGCTTGACGGGCCGAGCAGTTAGGTTGTGTGAGTGCAAAATCTCTTGACCGACCGTGAGCTCTTGGCGTCGCTTGCGGACGAAGTGGAACTGAATCTGCGTCGTCACATCGAGACCGCGGACGGCTGGCAGCCGCACGACTTCGTGCCGTGGGACGACGGGCGCAACTTCGGCTTCCTCGGCGGAATCGACTGGGAGCCGGATCAATCCGAGCTCAGTGAGACCGCCAAGCTGGCATTGACGGTCAGCGTCCTGGTCGCCGATAACCTGCCGTCGTATCACCGTGAGGTCGGCAAGTACCTGCGCACCGGTTCCTGGTGGCGCTGGGTCGGCCGGTGGACGGCCGAGGAGAACCGGCACGAAATCTTGGTCCGCAACTACCTCATGGTCACCCGGTCGGTCGATCCGATCGGGTTGGAGCGGTTGCGTATGGCCCAAATGACGAAGGGCTTCCGCAGGCCCGCGATGCACCTGCTCGATGTGCTGGCCACCTGTTCGTTCGAGGAAGCCGCTGCCGTGATCCGGCATCGCAATATCGCGGCACTCGACGAGAATCCGATGGTCACCGCGATTGCCGAACGCATCGCCGCCGACGACGAACTGCAGTCGATCTTCTTCGCCGGCCTGGTCGCCGCGGCCTTCGAGCTGGCGCCGGATCAGACGATGCGGGCCGTCGCGGATCGAGTCGCCGATTTCACGGTCCCTTCGGTCGAACTGCCGGACGGCCGCAACAGCGACGATGTGCTGGCGGAGGCGGGCATCTACGACCGGGCCAAGGAGGGCGAGCTGGTGTTCGCCCCGCTGCTGGCGCGCTGGAATGTCTTCACTCGCACCGATCTCGGCGAGGAAGGCGAAAAGGCTCGCGCCGAGCTCGCGTATTTGCGCGGCTGATCGATGGCGGGACGGCGTGCGCCACGTGTGCGCACGGTCCGTTCTCGACGGGCAATTTGAAATGGCCATTTCCGGTCGCGACCGGAAATGGCCATTCTGCTCAACCAGCCCGGGTTGGTCAGTGGTCGTTGTCCACCTTGGTCATCGACAGCACATCGAGGCGGCGGTCGAGTTCCGCCTCGGTCAGCTTCTCATCGAGCAGACCGCGATCGATCACCGTCTGACGAATCGTCTTCTTCCGCTTCACCGCCTCCTTGGCGACGGCCGCGGCCTCCTCGTAGCCGATCGCGGAATTCAGTGGGGTCACGATGGACGGCGAAGATTCGGCGAGGTTGCGAAGGTGTTCCTCGTTCGCGATGAGGCCGCGCACGCATTTATCGGCGAAGAGCCGGGAGACGTTGGCCAGCAAGCGAATCGACTCCAGCAGGTTGCGTGCCATCACCGGAATGTAGACGTTCAGCTCGAACGCGCCGCTCGCACCGGAGAACGCGACGGCCGCGTCATTGCCGATCACCTGCGCGGCGACCTGCGTAACCGCCTCCGGCAGTACCGGATTCACCTTGCCGGGCATGATCGAGCTGCCCGGTTGCAGATCCGGCAGCTGGATCTCGGCGAGACCGGTCAGCGGGCCCGAGCCCATCCAGCGAATGTCATTGGCGATCTTGGTGAGGCTGACCGCGACGGTGCGCACTGCGCCGGACGCCTCGACCAGCCCATCCCGTGCGGCCTGCGCTTCGAAATGGTCACGAGCCTCCGACAGTGCGTCGATTCCGGTCGACTTCACCAGTTCCGCAACAACTTTCGCGCCGAAACCGCTCGGCGCGTTGAGTCCGGTACCAACGGCGGTGCCACCGATCGGCAGCTCGCCCAGGCGGGGCAGCACCGAGATGACGCGCTCGATACCCGCCGCGATCTGACGGGTGTAACCGCCGAACTCCTGGCCAAGGGTCACCGGCACGGCGTCCATCAGATGGGTGCGCCCGGATTTCACCACGGTGCGCCATTCGGCCGACTTGTCCAGCAGCGCAAGTCGCAGGTGATCGAGCGCGGGCAGCAGGTCCTTGATGGCGGCCTCGGTGGCGGCGACATGCGTTGCGGTGGGGAAAGTGTCGTTGGACGACTGCGACATGTTCACATCGTCGTTGGGGTGCACGGTGACGCCGTTCGCCTTCGCGATCGAGGCGATCACCTCGTTGGCGTTCATATTCGAGCTGGTGCCCGAGCCGGTCTGGAAGACATCGATGGGGAACTGGTCGTCGTGGTTGCCCGCGGCGATCTCGGTGGCCGCGGCGATGATGGCGTCCGCCTTCTCGGCGTCGAGCAACCCCAAATCGCGGTTCACCTTGGCACACGCGGCCTTCAGCAGCCCGAGCGCGCGTATTTGCGCCCGCTCTAGCCCGCGTCCGCTGATCGGAAAGTTCTCGACGGCCCGTTGAGTCTGCGCCCGCCACAGCGCATCCACGGGCACCCGAACTTCGCCCATAGTGTCGTGCTCGATGCGGTACTGCTGCGTCTGCTCGGTCGTCATAATTCCGACCCTATGCCGCACCGCCCCCGCATGGGGCTGCCACGCCTGAGGTCATTCGCACACGAACCTGTCGGCCACGCCGGGAATACGACACCCACCCCAGCGACCCCGCACGGCACGACACACCCACACCCCAGAACCATTCAGATGCCGAACGCGGCCACCGCGTCATCACCCCGACGTGACCAATCACCAGGTTTCAAGCCCAGCCCATCACTCCCAAATCACGGCAGCGGCGGATTAGCGTCCTCATCCCCGATGAAATCAACCGACGAATACTCACGCAACTTGGTCAGCCGGTGATAAGCGTCGATCATTCGCACCGTCCCGGACTTCGATCGCATGACGATCGACTGGGTAGACGCGCCTCCGCCGTAATACCGAACCCCGCGCAACAGGTCCCCATCGGTGACACCCGTAGCGCAGAAGAACACGTTGTCACCCGCGACCAGGTCCTGGGTGCTGAGGACCCGGTCCAGGTCGTGCCCGGCGTCGAGCGCCTTCTGGCGTTCCGCGGCGTCCTTGGGCGCGAGCATGCCTTGGAGTTCGCCGCCCATACAGCGCATCGCGGCGGCGGCGATGATGCCCTCGGGGGTGCCGCCGATGCCGACCAGGATGTCAGTGCCGGAGTCGGGGCGGGCGGCGGCGATCGCGCCCGCGACGTCGCCGTCGCTGATCAGTCGGATGCGAGCGCCCGCGTCGCGCACCTGTTGGATGAGCTCGGCGTGGCGTGGCCGGTCGAGGATGCACACGGTCAGGTCGGACTTGGACAGGTGCTTGGCCTTCGCGACGCGGCGGATGTTTTCGCCGATCGGAGCGGAGATATCGATCACGTCGGCGGCGTCGGGGCCGACGGCGATCTTGTGCATGTAGAACACCGCCGACGGGTCGAACATTGCGCCGCGTTCGGCGACCGCGAGTACCGCGATGGCGCCGGGGGAGCCCTTTGACATCAGGGTGGTGCCGTCGATCGGGTCGACCGCGAAGTCGACCTCGGGCCCATCGCCGTTGCCGACTTCCTCGCCGTTGTACAGCATGGGCGCTTCGTCTTTCTCGCCCTCGCCGATCACCACGACGCCGCGCATGGATACGGAGCTGACCAGCTGTCGCATAGCGTCGACGGCGGCGCCGTCGCCACCTTCTTTGTCGCCGCGGCCGACCCATCGGCCCGCGGCCATCGCCCCGGCCTCGGTGACCCGGACCAGTTCGAGCGCGAGGTTACGGTCCGGTGCCTCGCGGCGGCTGGCTCCAGGCGAAGATGCCGTCATTTAGGTGTGCCTCCTACGGTCGTTGCTACCGCTGATTCTCGCAGAAGCGTGACCGTTGCGGATCAGGTAGTGCCCGTAGCCGCTGCTTGCGTCACAGTGGTCGGGTCATGCCTCGACTCGATGCGTATTCGCGAACGTGGATACTGAGAGCGTGTCGTACCAAAAGCCACGCATCCTCAACGACTACCGGGACCTGCTCTGGTCGCTGGTCCCGTTGATACTGATCGTCGTGGTCTTCGCCGGACTCGCCAGCCAGTGCAGCTTTGCCGCCAAGGGCCCGACACAGGGGCAGATACCGCATTTCGACGCCGCCGCGGCCTTCACCTCCGATGCCCGCAACATGCCCTTCCCGATCCGTAACCCGAGCCTGCCCGACGGGTGGACGCCCAACTCCGGCAGTCGCGACACCATTACCAGCGCGGGCGGGGGACCGGTCAGCACGGTCGGCTTCGTCAGCCCGCAGGGCACCTACATGCGGTTGGCCCAGAGCAACGCCACCGAGGAATCGCTCGCGCGTTTCGTGCTCGGCTCGCGTTATGCCAGCGGCACCGAGCAGGTCGGCGATCAGAAGTGGATCGTCTATTCCGAACCCGGCGAGGAATCCGCGTGGATCGCCGACCTCGGCCAGTCCCGGGTCCTGATTACCGGCGCGGGCAACAATGACGTATTCACCGTGCTCGCGCAGGCTATCAGTCGGGCACAGCCCCTCACGCCGTAATCCTCAGCGGTACTTCCATATCAATATCGTCGGTACGGATATCGGGAGTGGCGCGACGAATCGTCATGGCTACTCGCCTTCGGATCTCGATATCGCGTCCTCGACGCGCTTGCGGGCACCCGCGAGGTGTTCTTCGCAGCGGTTGGCCAGCGCCTCGCCGCGCTCCCACAGCGCGAGGGAGTCGTCGAGGTCCAGGCCGCCCTGTTCGAGCATTTTCACGACGTTGACCAGTTCGTCGCGGGCGCGTTCGTAGCCGAGGGTGGCGATTTCGGCCAGTTCATCGGTCGTGTCCGCGTCCTTGCCGGAGTCGGCCAAGGTTATGTCCTCTCTTGCCGGGAGCCGAGTTCTTTGGTGCCGAGCGTGGCGGCGGTCACGGCGCCGTCGGCGACGCGGATGCGCAGCTGACTGCCCATGGGAGCGTCCTCGATTGAGCGAACTACGTGCCGCTCGGTGCCGTTGACGCGCTGCACCACAGCGTAGCCACGGGCCAGGGTGGCGGCCGGTCCGACGGCCGTCAGCTTTTCGCGCAGGTGGCGGGTGGCCGTGGACTCGGTGCGAATCAGGTTTTCGGCCGTGCGTCGGGTGGCCGCGCGAAGTCGTTCGACCTCTTCGTAGCGGCGGTCGATTTCGTGCAACGGAGCGGCGAGTACCGGCCGCGAGCGCAGCGCCATGAGCGCGCGGGTCTCGCGCTCGACCCAGCCGCGCAGTGCCGCGGTGGACCTGGCACGCATATCGCGCACTCCGGCCAGTTCGGCGGCCGCGTCGGGCACGATCCGTTTGGCGGCATCGGTAGGAGTCGCGGCGCGCAGATCGGCGACGAGATCGCAGAGCGGGTTATCGGGTTCGTGGCCGATCGCGCTGACGATCGGAGTGGTCGCGGCCACGATCGCGCGGCACAGCGCCTCATCGGAGAACGCGAGTAAGTCCTCGACGCTACCGCCGCCACGGGCGAGCACGATTACCTCCACGCGCGGGTCATGGTCGAGTTCGGTCAGTGCCTCCAGCATCTGCGCAACGGCGGTCGGGCCCTGCACGGCGGTGTTTCGAACCTCGAAATGTACTGCGGGCCAACGGCTATGGGCAACGCTGAGGACATCGCGTTCGGCGGCGCTCGCGCGGCCGGTGATGAGCCCGACCGTCTCGGGCAGGAACGGGATCGACCGCTTGAGTCGAGGATCGAACAGGCCCTCCGCAGCCAGCAGCGCTTTCAGGCGCTCGATGCGGGCCAGCAGTTCGCCGATGCCGACCGGTCGAATTTCGATGACCCGCAACGACACCGTGCCACGACCGGTGAAGAACGAAAGTTTGCCGTAAACCACCACCCGGCTGCCCTCTTGCAGCGGAACGGGCGATTTGCGGATGAGGTCCGGGTCGCAGGTGACCGACAGCGACATATCGGCGGAGGGGTCGCGCAGCACCAGGAAAGCCGTGCGGGTGCCCGGACGCAGATTGATCTGGGTGATCTGGCCCTCGACCCAAATGCTGCCGAGCCGATCGATCCATTGCGCGACCTTGATGGCCACCGAACGCACCGGCCACGGCTGCTCGGCGGAGTTGGCCGGGGCCGAGGTCGCGGACCGGCCAACCGACGACGCCGTCGGTTCGGTCACACCCGTCTCCGGGCCGCCACCCCCGGCGAATCGCTACGCGACGTCGAATTCACTGGGCCTGCACGGTGGCGATTCGGTTCGTCAGCATGGTCACGAATGCCGCCCGCGCGCGGGTCTGCTGCTCGTAGTTCAGCAGCGCTGTGAGGTCTTCGACGGTCAGCATGCGCAGGCGAGCGCGCAACTGGGCGAGGGTCATATTGGCGTAGTCGTAGTGGATGGCGACTTCCGGCTCGACAGCAGTCTGCTCGCTGGTTTCGGGTTCGGCGGCTTCCGAAGCGGGGGTTTCCTGCTCGGTGGTCTCCGGTTTGGTGATGATTTGCATGGAGGTGCCGTTGGTGGTGCTGTGGCCGTTGGTGTGGAATTCGGCGGGTTCGTCGGTGGTGTAGAGGTCGAAAAGGCTGTCACGCGTGGTCGCCGACGCTTCGGTGCGGGAGGTTTGCTCGGGCGCCGCATCCTCGTCGAAAGTGGCCCACTCCGGCTGTTCCACGGGGCTATTGGTCAACTGCTCGAAAACCGAGTCGCCCTTGAGTGCGAGGCTGGTCACGAACTGCTGGATGTGCATCGTGGTCTGCAACATCTGGCTGATGGCGGTAATCGGCAGATTAATGGCCACCGTGGGTAGCCGACGGGTTTCTTCGATGGCGTAGGCGGCGGCCCCCGCCGCGACTCGGGCCAGGAATGGTGGTCGAAACATGGTCCTAGCCTGCCCGAAACGGTGTGTTATGCAAAGAACGAATGTCACTCGTCGCATTCTTCCGGTTGGATCCGCCCGGATGCTGGACGCCGCGCGCACGTATTCTGTGGGCATGTCCTCGGCCATACCTTTGAACGTCGGAATCGCCCGCTCCGCGGCTTCCGGACCCGCTGACGCCGATACCGGAAAGCGGGTGCTGCTCGCTGAGCCGCGGGGGTACTGCGCCGGCGTCGACCGCGCCGTGGAGACAGTGGAGAAGAGCCTCGAGAGGCACGGCGCGCCGATCTACGTGCGCAAGGAGATCGTGCACAACCGCCACGTGGTGGAGACGCTGCGTGAGCGCGGCGTCATCTTCGTCGACGAAACAGACGAGGTGCCAGAGGGTGCGGTCGTTGTATTCTCCGCACACGGTGTCTCGCCGGCCGTGCACGAATCCGCCGCAGCTCGCAACCTGCACACCATCGACGCGACCTGCCCCTTGGTGACCAAGGTCCACCAGGAGGCCAAGCGCTTCGCCCGCGACGATTTCGACATCCTGTTGATCGGCCACGAAGGCCATGAGGAAGTCGAGGGCACCGCGGGGGAGGCGCCCGAGCATGTGCAGCTGGTGGACGGGCCCGATTCGGTCGGCAAGGTCACGGTGCGCGACGAGTCCAAGGTGATCTGGCTTTCGCAGACCACGCTGAGCGTCGACGAGACGATGGAGACGGTCAAGCGGCTGCGGGAGCGGTTCCCCTCCCTGCAGGATCCGCCCAGTGACGACATCTGCTACGCCACCCAGAACCGTCAGGTCGCGGTGAAGGCGATGGCACCGGAATGCGATCTGGTGATCGTGGTCGGCTCGCGCAATTCCTCGAACTCGGTGCGGCTGGTCGAGGTCGCCCTCAACGCGGGTGCGAAGGCCGCACACCTGGTGGACTTCGCTCGCGAGGTGGATTCGGCCTGGCTGGCAGGGGCCCGCACGATCGGCATCACCTCCGGTGCCTCGGTGCCCGAGATCCTTGTTCGCGGTGTGCTGGACATGCTCGCGGAGCACGGTTTCGCCGACGTAAAGCCGGTCACAACCGCCAACGAGACTCTCGTCTTCGCACTGCCCCGCGAATTACGCGCCACTCGGGCCTGATCACTCCAGAGACTTACAGATTCCCCGGCTTGCGCCGTTCGGTACGGCTCGAATCCCGTTCGCGGTAGCGGACATTGGGCTGCGGGTGTGGCGGCATCTCGGCACGCCCGCGTGCGGCTGACCTGCGGGACGGCTCGGCGCCGGAACGCGGCACCGCCGCAGCCGACCGGGCCATACCTCGGCCGGAGCGACCCTCGCCACGCGGGTACTTCCTGTTGGGATGGTCGTCGGTGTCCGGTGCGTCCGCACCGGTGGCGACGCGCGGCGGTAGGTCCGCGACCCGAGCCGCGGCGCGCTTGCGTGGGCGTGGCGCCGGTTCGGCGTCGAACTCGCCCGAATCGGGCTGCGCACGGCGTACGCGGCGCCGGGTGGATTCGGTGAGCGTGGCGCCGCTGGCGCGCTCGGAGCGCGGGCGTTTCGGCGCGGCGCGCCCCCAGCTGGTGCCACGCCGGGCCTCATCGGTGTGGTCGGCGGAGGTTGCCCGCCGCTGCATCGCGATCCGGCCCGCGCCGATCGCCAGCACCACAACTGTGGCCAGTGCCATTGTCGGGAACCGGTTCACCAGCGGGATCGCCAGATTCAACAGGACGTCTTTGATCGAGGTGGAACTGCGCCCGGTCAGCTGCTGGTAGGCCAGCGGCACCGATACGAACAGCAGTAACGGCGGCAACACCATCGTGGTGAACAATCCGCGATAACGCACGGCAAGCACCGCGATTACACAGCCGATGACATACAGGGTGGCGAACGTGCCGGTCAGCTCGCCTCCACCGCTATTGGCATCAATAAGAAACCCCAGAAACGTGCAGGCAACCGCGATCAGAACCGCCGCGCCGGCCGGGATACCCCGGACAGACGGCAGCGTCGAACCATGCGGCGCGGGCACCCGGGATCGCACACGTTGGGAAGCAGCCACACCATGAACACTAACTGCCTTCGCGCTCGGTGGTGTTACGGCACGGCGGTTCGTTCGGCTAATCGTCGGCGTCGGCGAACCCCACCGCACGCGGCCACGAATCCACCCGATGGATTGCTGGAACCGCTTGCTCAGCTATTTGCAGGTCGTGCAGTTTGCGCGCGGTGACCATCACCCGCGTCTCCACCGAGGCAACCGAGCGATTGAAAGCCTCGACGGCCTTGCCGAGTTGTGCTCCGAGGGTGTCCAGATGCTTACCGGTCGTGCCCAGTCTCGCGTACAGCTCCCTGCCCAATTGCTGAACGGTTGCCATGTCGCGGGACAGCGCCTCCTGCCGCCACCCGAACGCAATGGTGCGCAGCAGCGCGATCAGAGTGGTCGGCGTCGCGAGGATCACGTTGCGCCCGAACGCGTACTCCAGCAGACCGGAATCGGTGGTGAGCGCGGCATCGAGGAACGGATCGCCCGGCACGAACAACACCACGAACTCGGGTGCCGGATCGAAGGCTGTCCAATAGGCCTTGTCGGCCAGTTGATCGACGTGGGAGCGCAGGTGTTTGGCGTGCTTGCCGAGCAGTTCAGCGCGCGCGTCGGGGTCCTCGGCCATGGTGGCGTCGAGGTAGGCGCTGAAGGGCACCTTGGCGTCCACCACGATCTGCCTGTTCCCGGCCAGGTGAACGATCAGGTCGGGCCGGACCTTCGCGGTGTGCTCGGAGACCCCGTCGCGACGAGCCGCTCGGGTCACCTGAGTGTCGAAATCACAGTGCCTGCTCATACCGGCCAGTTCGACGACGCGCTCGAGCTGGATCTCCCCCCACCGGCCGCGTACCTGCGGCGCCCGCAACGCCGCGACCAATTGACTGGTCTGACTGGTGAGCTGATACGAGGTGCGCTGCATACCCGCAACCTGTTCGCGCAGGCTGGAATACGCGTTGATGCGATGGTGCTCGACCTGCTGGATGTGCTGATTCAAGGTGCCGACCGCTTCCCGCAGCGGATCGACCATGGCGCCGATCGCATGCGAATGCCTGCGTGCCGCATCCTCATTTGCCGCCGTCAGCGACTGCCGCAGCAACCGCTCATTGTCCGTCACCGCCGCCAGTCTCGCCTCCGCCGCCGTAGCCCGATGCCCCGCCCGCGCCGCATGCCCCAACCAGCCCAGACCGACCCCAGCGGCGAACACCAGCATCAGGGCGACGAGCATCGGTGCGGTCATAGCGCAGATAGTGCCGCACCCCACCGACAAGAACCGAACCCGTCAGCTAACCCCCAGCACGTGTCGACAAAGAACGTAACCCGCAGCCACTCGCCACGACAACAGTTTCCGAACGCAGCAAGATCACCCCCATCACCCGCAAAACCACGGCCCCCAACTCCGTACAGAAACAGTCGGTGCCGCACGAGCCCACTTACGCACCTAGTAGGCACGACACCAGGTTTCGAGCGTAGCGAGACCGAGCCCTAAAGTTCGCGGTCGGCTCGCGTCCGAGGGGCAAATACGATGCGACGCAGGAGCCAGTATTTGCCCCTCGGACGCGAGCCATAGGGGCCGCGAACACGCAGCGCCGCAGGCGCTGCAAAATAAACACTGTCGGTAGGGTCGTTTACAGTTTCGCGGCATGCGGATGTTGCATACCTCGGATTGGCACATCGGGCGCACCTTCCATGGCGTCGATCTGCTCGGCGATCAGGCTCGGTCGTTGGCCGCCATCGCCGAGGTGGTTGCGGCGGAGTCGGTCGATGTCGTTGTGGTGTCGGGGGATGTGTACGACAGGTCGATTCCGAGTGCCGACGCGATCGCGGTGTGTAACCGGGGGTTCGAGGCGATTCGTGCGGCGGGCGCGCTGATCGTGGCTACGGCGGGTAATCATGATTCGCCGGTGCGGTTGGGAGCGGGGGCGAGCTTCGCGGCGGCGGGCGGGTTGTATTTGCGGACCACGGTCGCCGACGCGCATCGGCCGGTTTTGCTGTCCGACGCGCATGGAGAGGTGGCGTTTTACGGCATTCCATATCTGGAGCCGGATATCACACGCGTCGAACTCGGTGTGCCGCAGGCACGTTCGCATGCGGAGATTCTCGATGCGGCGATGGGCCGGATTCGGTCCGATATCGCCGGGCGACCAGGTGTGCGCACGGTGGTGTTGGCGCATGCCTTCGTTGTCGGTGCGGAGGCGACCGGTTCGGAGCGGTCGATTTCGGTCGGTGGTGTTGAGACGGTGCCGCGCTCGGCGTTCGACGGCGTCGACTATGTCGCCCTCGGGCACCTGCATTCGCCGCAGACCCTGTCGGAGTCGGTCCGTTATTCGGGTTCGCCGTTGCCGTATTCGTTCGCCGAGAATTCGCATCGTAAGGCGGTCTGGATCATCGATCTGGATGCCGCCGGGTTGCATGCGGTACGGCGTCATGATCTGCCGTCGATTCGTGGATTGAGCAGGCTCACCGGCACACTCGACGAGTTACTCACCGACGCCGCGCACGCGGGGGCCGAGCAGGACTATGTTTCGGCCACCCTCACCGATCACACCCGCCCGGTGGACGCCATGCGCAAGTTGCGTGCGCGTTTCCCGCATGCCGTGCACGTGGAATGGTCACGCCCGGGCGGCAATCCGGAGTTGCATTACCGTGAACGCGTGCACGGCCGTCGCGACACCGAGGTGGCGCAGAGTTTCTTGACCGACGTCCGAGGCGTCCCGAGTGCGGGCGAAATGGCTTGGCTGGAGCGGGCTCTGGCGGCTGCGGTTACCGAACCGGATTCAGTTGCGCCCGCTGATCCGGCCCGGGAGCTGTCCGCATGAGACTGCACCTGCTGGAGATGACCGCATTCGGACCGTTCGCCGAGCCGACGGTTGTCGATTTCGACGCGCTCGGTGCCGACGGGCTGTTCCTGCTGCACGGGCAGACCGGCGCGGGGAAAACGACGGTGCTGGATGCGATCGCGTTCGCACTGTATGGCAAGGTTCCCGGCGCTCGTGGCGAGAGTAAGCGGCTGCATTCCGATCATGCGCCGGAGCAGACACCGCCGCGGGTGGTGCTGGAGGCGACGCTGGGCGGGCGGCGGGTGCGGTTGACGCGCATTCCCGAGTTCGAGCGCCCCAAGTTGCGTGGCGGCCCCGGAATGTACACCGATAAGGCCAAGGCGACGTTGGAGTGGCTGGACGGTCGCGGTGAAAACCTTTCGCGCATACCGGATATCGGCGATGAGATCCTGCGGTTGCTCGGGATGAGCGCCGATCAGTTCTTCCAAGTCGTCCTGCTCCCGCAGGGCGATTTCGCGCGATTTTTGCGGGCGGATAACGAGGATCGCGAGAAGTTGCTCGAAAAGCTCTTCGACACCGAACGTTTCGGCACGGCCGAGCACTGGCTCGCCGATAAGCGGCGGGTCTCGGCCGCCGAGGTCGAGGAGAACAAGGACGGCATCAATCAGCTGATCGCGGAGATCCGGGGTGCGGTGGGGCTGGGCCGCGCCGAGACGGTAGAGATGTTGGAGGCGGTGTCCTGGTCGCAGGATCTGCTAGCCAGCGCGCGGGCGGAGCTCGCCACGGCTGTCGCAGAAGCCGAAGGTAGACAACAGGAGTCGACACGAGCACGTGGGCTAGCGGAACAGCAACGCCGCCTGCGTGAGTTGTGTCGCCGCATGAGCACGGCACAGCAACAGCTGGACGAATACACCGCGGGGGCGGGGCACCGCGCGGGTCTGGAAGCCGAACTCGAGCTGGCCGGCCGGGCCGCGCCGGTTGCCGAGGCGATCGACGAGGCGCGTGCCGCCGTTATGCACGCGCGGCGGAAGGGTGACGAAACCCGCCGGATCGCAGGGGAGTTGGCCATGCTGCTCGGCGAGCCGACAGGCAGCGATATTGCGGGAATCGAACTTGTTCCTATCGAAACCGGTTCCGACGCGATGCCTGTCGTCGACCCGCAGGCCGATCTCGATGCCGCCATTCAGCGTTGGAGCGCCCAGATCGGAGCGCTCGACGAGGTGAGTTCGGACGCGACCGCCGCCATCGAGCTCACCGCCGAGGTGTCCTCGCTGCGTGCCGAAGACACCACACTGACCCGTCGAGCGGTGGAGTTGACCAGGTTGCGTGAGCAACTCCCTGGCTCGATCCGTACCACCGACGCAAGGCTGCGCGAGGCCACCGAGGCCGCCGCCACATTGCCCGGGCTGTCCGCCGAATGCGAGCGGCTGCGGACCGCCGCCACCGCCGCGGTCGAACTCGCCAGGCACCGAACAACTCTCGATCGTGTGCGGATCGAACTCGAGTCCGCGCGTACCGCGCACAACGACGCCAAGGAACGGGTACTCGACCTGCGTGAGCGCAGGCTGGCGGGCATGGCCGCCGAACTCGCCGGTCGATTGTCCGATGGTGATCCGTGCGCGGTGTGCGGATCCGTCGACCATCCTGCCCCGGCGCTGCCGGCTTCCGGCGCGGTATCCAAGGACGCCGAGGACGCGGCGGCCGTCGCGGAGCGCGCCGCCGAAGACGCCCGTGACCGCGTCCTGTCCCGGATCGCTGCCCTGGAACGCGATATCGAGGCGCTGATCGCGGTCGGCGGGGATGTCGACCGTGTCGAACTGGCCGCCGCCTTGCGTGCCGCCACCGACCGTTACGAGGACGCCGCCGAGTTGGCCGCGCTGGCCGAGGGACTCACCGCCGAGTTGTCGGGCCTGCGCTCCGACGAGCTTCGCTTGCACGACGAACTCCGCGAATCCGATTCGCGCCGTAGTACCGTCACCGCTCATATCGCGGCTACCACCACCCGCCTGGCCGAACTCACCGGCCGGTTGCGCGTTGCCGCGGGTGCCGACGAAACGATCGACCGTCGCCGTGTCAGGCTGAACAAACTGATCGCCGACGCGATCGCCCTGCGGGAGGCACGCAATGAAACCGAGTCCGCCCGCGCACAGGTAACGGTGGTCGCCGATCGGGTCGAAAACCTTGCGCTGGCCGCGGGTTTCGTAGTCACCGACGAAGAACGCGAGCTATGGGCGGGTGGTCGCGAGTCCACTGGTGGCGTGCCGGGAGCTGATGCCGACAGCGCGGGCACATCGAATCCGGGTGCGGCCCAGCGTGACGATGTGGCCATGCTGACCGCCTACGCCCGTGTGGTCACCGGGGCCGCGCGCACCGCGCGGCGGCAAGCCGATATAACGGCCGAATTGGCGGCTGCGGATGGAACGCGCGCACACGCGCGAGCCGTTCTCGCCGAACCCGATATCCAGGCGGCGGCGCTCGCCGAACTCGGCGATATAGCCGAATTGGAGGCGTCGGCCGCCGCCGCGCAATCGCAGATGAACGCCGCGATCGCCACGCGGGCCGAGGCCACGAGGCGGGTGAGTAGGCTCGAGCAATTGGGCGGTCAGCTGTGGGCCGCGGTAGAACGAATCGCGCCCTTCCAGCGCGCCCACGAGGAACTCGCCGCGCTCGCCGACGTGGTCGCCGGCCGTGGCGAGAACAATCGCCGAATGTCATTGCGCTCCTATGTTCTTGCCGCCCGTCTCGAGGAGGTCGCGCTGGCCGGATCGGTCCGGCTGCGCCGAATGTCGGGCGGCCGTTACGAATTCGTCCACTCCGACAAAGCGGGCCCACGCGGTCGGCGCGGCGGCCTCGGTCTCGACATTCGCGACGACTACACCGGTGCCATCCGCCCGGCCAAAACCCTTTCGGGTGGCGAAACTTTCATGGCCGCACTGTCTCTCGCCCTCGGGCTGGCCGACACTGTGGCCGCCGAATCCGGCGGTCTCATCCTCGACACGCTCTTCATCGACGAAGGCTTCGGCGGCCTCGACGCCGATACCCTCGACGCGGTGATGGGCGTTCTCGACGAACTCCGCGCGGGAGGTCGCGTAGTCGGCCTGGTCAGCCACGTAGACGAAATGCGCCAGCGCATACCGAGCCGGTTGCACGTCCGCCGCGGCCGCACCGGCTCCCATCTCCGGACCACCGTCGGTTGACACACACCGCAATTCAACTGCCTGCGTAAACGTTCAGCGCGCGTCGGGGTGGGTTACCGCGCGCACTGTGATGAGATCGCTCGAACCGTGAAAGTCGTCCATGTGGACGGTAAAGAGCGGCAATCAATCGCTACGACGGTCGCGTCGCCCGAACGCGGCAAGGGTATTCGTTGTTACGCCTCGTGGTCGAGTAGCCACCGTTTGATAGGCAGGCCCCAGCGGAAGCCGCCGAGGGCACCGCCGATGCGGTAGATGCGGTGGCAGGGGACGAAGAGAGCGGCGGCGTTGCGGGCGCAGGCGTTGGCGGCGGCGCGGGTGGCGTCGGGGCGTCCGGCGCGGGCAGCGTATTCGGTGTAGGTGATGGGGCTACCGGCGGGGACGGTGCGCAGCACTTCCCAGGCGTGTACGAGAAACCCGCCGGATTGCTGCCGGACGGCGATGTCGTCGATCGCGGTGAGGTCGCCGTCGTGGTAGCGCGTGACCGCCTGGGTTACGGGGCCGAGCGACTCACGCCTGCGCAGTTCGCTGGGACGCAGGCTCGGGTGGATGAGGCCGCGCAGGTTCTCGGCGTCGACGGTCCAGCCGGAAGCGAGTACCGCACCGCCGGTGTCGACGAGCGCGGTGAATGGGCCGATCGGGGTGTCGACGGTGGCGAAATCGGCTGTGGTGGCGATGATGTTCGCGCAATTCATGATTCGTCCCGCGCCGTCGATACGGCCGACTTCGCCGAGGCTGACTTGGTTGCGGCGCGCCCGGCCAGCGCGGCCTTCCACAGCTGCATGGACAGATATGAGCGCCACGGCCCATACCGAGCGGAGTCGGTGAGGTCGAGGCCGAGTTGGGTGGCGCCCTGCCGGACAACGAGATCGGTGTCGAGCAGGACATCGGGATCGGCGAGCAGGCGCATGGTCACATAGTCAGCTGTCCACGGTCCGATGCCATCGAGGGCGAGTAGGTCGCGGCGTAGGTCCGCGGCCGTGCGGCCCTGATGCAGGACCAGATCACCGGACGCAACGGCTTCGGCGGCGCCGATGATCGAGCGGATGCGCCGTGCCGGTCCGGTCAGCACCTCCGCGCCGCGCTCGGCGATGGTCGTCGGTGTTGGGAACAGCAGCGGCACCGGGCCGTCGACTCGCTCACCGAGCGCCTCGACCAGACGGGCAGTGTGGGTGGCGGCGGCGGACACCGAGATCTGTTGTCCGATCATGGTGCGCAACAACAACTCCGGCCCGTCGAGGCAGCCGGGGACCCGGATCCCTGGTGTGAACGGCAGCCGGTGCTGATGATCGGCGTGCGTGCGCGCACCAACGTTGAACGGATGTTGTGCGGGTGCCCTGTCGGTATCGGGGTGACCGAACGCGGTGGGCTGAGCGAATGCGGTGGGGGCCGTATTGATATGACCGGCCGCCGCCAGCGCGGGGGCCGCATCGGACTGCCGAAGTTCCTCGGCGGTATGAACGCCCAATGCCTCGTCGATGCCGACCGGGTCGGCGTCCAAATCCAGTAGGTGGCGTAGCCGTGCGACGGTCGGCGCGAGGTCGCGCATATCGTGCAGCGTCAATTCGGCCCGGACGTGATCGCGCTGAAAGCTCAGCCGGGTGGTCGCGTGTCCGTGCGGGGTTCGCAGGTTGCGCGTGTAGGCGCGGTCTTCCCACAGTTCCATGCCGGGGGCGACGTGCGACGAGAGGAACCACTCCAGCCAACCCCGATCCAAGGGTTCCCGATATGGCAGGCGCAGCGTCAGACTGCCATTGGCCGGCGGTATGACCTGGCCGTTGCCGGAGCGGGGCAATCGCTGGGCCTCGGCGCGCATGGTGGTCGGGCTGACCGCGAACACCTCACGCACCGTGTCGTTGTACTGGCGAATGCTGGCAAACCCGGCCGCGAACGCGATATCCGACATCGGCATGTTCGTCGTCTGGATCAGCAGCCGCGCCGTGTGCGCGCGATGCGCGCGGGCCAGTGCCAGTGGCCCGGCACCCAATTCGGCGGTGAGTACCCGGGTGAGCTGACGCTGGGAATAGCCCAGCGTCGCGGCCAGTGCGGGCACGCCACCACGCTCGATGACACCGTCACCGATCAATCGCATCGCGCGCGCGGCCAGATCCGCGCGGATGTTCCACAGCGGCGATCCCGGTGCCGCATCGGGCAGGCACCGGCGGCACGCGCGGTATCCCGCGTGCTGCGCCGCCGCGGCTGTCGGTAGGAACGTCACGTTCGCCGGTTTCGGCGTGATCGCCGGACATGAAGGGCGGCAGTAGATTCCGGTGGTTCGAACCGCAGTGAAGAACTGCCCGTCGAACCGGGAGTCTCGTGTCGACACCGCTCGATAGCAGCGCTCGAAGTCCAATGCCGTAATCGTCACCCCAACCACAATGGCAGCAAGCCGCACGGTGCGCTAGCGGAAATCTGCCATGTACGGCCCGGTGGATGTCGGCTAGCAGCAGCGGGTGGTCGGGTTGCTGTCGGCATCCGCATGCCGGTTGCGCCAGTACTCACGTTCGGTCGGAATCTCGCAGCCGGGATGGGCGCGGCGCAGATGCGCCACATAGCGTTGGTAGTCCTGCCCGCCGAGCACCGAATCGAACCACCATCCGATCGCGTGAATCGTTGTGGTGCAGGCAGTCCCGACAGCGCGCAGCCGCGTGCCGACCGGTCGATCGGACCGGTCGGCACGCGGCGAGCCGGAGACGGTCAATGTCCTCGGGCGTGTGCGGCGCCCGGCGCGCGTACCTGCCCCGTTTCGATCAAGGCGTCCCATTCCTTCTGCACTTGCTTTTCCTCCGATGTGGCGATGAACCCGCGCGGTGCGAAGATCTTCGACGGTTCCTCGGGCGATTCGCTACTCGGCCCGCCGCCGGCCCGCCAGGCGCGCACACAGACCATGATTCCGACCGCCGCGACGATCAAAACCAGCACCGCGAAGATGATCGACAGACTGCCCTGGATGAACGTGTTGCGGACGATCTTGCCCATGTCGGCGATCTGCTTGTCCATATCGGCCATGTTCTTGGCGGGCGCCAAGACCTTGCCGGAGTCGCGCGCCGCGATGAAGTTGTCCCGCGCCGCGGCGGTATTGCTGTGCAACTTCCAGTATCCGAGCTTCGGGTCCGCGGAGAAGATCTTCTGCCAGGACGCCGTCATCGTCACCGCCAGATCCCAGACCAACGGCAGCGCGGGAATCCATGCCCACTTGATCAGCCCCTTCTTGATCACGATGGTGAGCACCACGGTCAGCGCGATCGCCGCGAGCAACTGGTTGGAGATGCCGAACAACGGATACAGCGTGTAGATGCCGCCGAGCGGATCGGTGACACCCATCAGCAGCACCGAACCCCACGCCGCAACCACGATCGCCGAGCAGATCCAGGCACCGGGCCGCCACGACGGGTCCTTGAACTTCTTGGCCGCGCCACCGAGATTGCCGAGCGAATCCGACAGCATGAAGCGCGCGACACGGGTGCCCGCGTCGATCGTGGTGAGGATGAACAGCGCCTCGAACATGATCGCGAAGTGATACCAGAACGACTTCAGCCCGGAGCCACCGAGGAACTGCGACATCACCTGTGACATGCCGATCGCGAGCGTCGGCGCGCCACCGGTGCGGGAGATGATCGTGCCCTCGCCGACGTCCTTTGCCGCGTTGTCGAGGTCCGCGGCGGTGATCGGATCACCGGCCAGCCCGAGGGAGTTGGTGTAGGTGGCGGCCTTCTCGGCGGTGCCACCGGTGAGGGAGGCGCCCGCGTTCATCGCGAAATACAGGTGCTGGTCGATAATGCTCGCGGTGATCAGCGCCATCACCGCGACGAACGACTCCATCAGCATGCCGCCGTAGCCGATCATCCTGGCCTGCGACTGCTTTTCCAGCAGCTTCGGCGTGGTGCCGGAGGAGACGAGGGCATGGAATCCGGAAAGCGCGCCACACGCGATCGTGATGAACAGGAACGGGAACAGACTGCCCGCGAACGACGGACCGGCGCCGGTGTGCGCGAACTCCGAGACTGCGGGCGCCTCGAGCACCGGCATAGTGATCATGATGCCGATAGCCAGCAGGCCGATGGTGCCGATCTTCATGAACGTCGACAGGTAGTCACGCGGTGCGAGCAGCAACCATACCGGCAGCACCGAGGCCACGAAACCGTAGCCGATCAGCAGCCACGCGATGGTGGTACCCGATAGCGTGAACAGGTCACGGCCCCAGCCGGATTCGGAAACCCAGCGACCGGCGGCAATGACGAACAGCAACATCACGAACCCGACGATGGACACCTCACCGACCCGGCCCGGCCGAACGAACCGCAGGTAGAGACCCATGAAAAGGGCGATCGGGATGGTCATGCCGATGGAGAACACACCCCATGGGCTGCCGCCGTGCAGTTGTCCGTCGGGTCCCTTAACCGCGGCCAGCGCCTGTACGACGACGACGCCGAGTACCGCGAGCAGGATCATCATGATCACGAGCACGGCGATGATCGCGGCTACGCCACCGATCGGGCCGAGCTCGTCGCGGGCCATCTGTCCGAGGCTGCGGCCGCGGCGCTTTGTCGATGCCCACAACACCAGATAGTCCTGCACCGCGCCGGCGAAAACGACGCCGACGATGATCCAGATGGTGCCGGGCAGGTAGCCCATTTGCGCGGCGAGTACCGGTCCGACCAGCGGACCCGCGCCGGCGATGGCGGCGAAGTGGTGCCCGAAGAGCACCCGCCGGTCCATCGGCATGTAGTCCTTGCCGTTTTCCAGCTCTTCGGCCGGGGTGGCGACATCGTCGCGCGGCTTGATGATCTTGTATTCGATCAGCCTGGCATAGAACTGGTAGGCGATCACGTAGGAACATACCGCCGCGATCACGATCCATACCGCGTTGATGTTCTCACCGCGCGCAAAGGCCAATACGGCCCACGCGACTGCGCCGACAACCGCGATAGCGGCGAACACGGCCTTTTTGGCCGGAGTGATCGGGGACCGATCGTCCACACCAACGGGTGGCAGATCTGGATCTGTCCGCAGGTATTCGATTGTCGACATCCGCCCTACTCTCCTGTAAAACGCGCAGGATTCTACTGAAACACGTGACAACGTATCCGATCTGTGGCGGCGATCGGGGACGTTTCCCGACACCTCGACCGCCCGTTAAATAATGTTCGTGTGTCGGCCGTCTCCTCGGTGTTGCCGGACGTATGCTGCCATGCGGTTCGCGATCCTCCACATCCGCCCCGAGGAGGGCTGTACTGGAATCCACCCCTGGTTCGCCCGCTGTTGCGGCCGCCTCGCCGACACCGGCGGTCGCTTCGGTGCGCCGCCGTACCGTGCTCGCTTCGATGCTCGCCGCACCCATGCTCGCCGGTGGTTGCGGCGCCGATGACGACGCGCTGACCTTCTTCTTCGGTGCCAGACCGCAGGAGGCGCGGGTGCGGCTGCGGATCATTCGGGAGTTCCAGAAGACCCACCCGGACATCAAGATTCGCACCATTGTTTCCGGCCCCGACTCGCTACAGCAGATGCTGACCTACTGTGCTGGTGGCAAATGTCCCGACATCCTCATGGCATGGGAGCTGCTGTATGCCAGCCTCGCCGAGCGCGGCGTCCTGCTGGACTTGAACTCGCTGCTCGACCGCGACCCCGAATACGCCGTCGCGTTGCGCCGCGACAGTTACCCGACGCTGTATGACACCTTCAGCTACGGCGGCGGGCAATACGCGTTACCCGAACAATGGTCGGGGGTTTTCCTCTACTACAACCGGCACCTGTTCGCCGATGCCGGCCTGACGCCGCCCGCCGATTGGTCGCGGCCGTGGACCTTCGCCGAATTCTTGGATGCCACCAGGGCGCTCACTCGCCGCGAACCCTCGGGCCGGACGAGCCGGTGGGGCTTCACCGACGCATGGGTGCCGTACTACTCGGCGGCCTGCTTCGGCATGAACAACGGCATGGAGTGGTTCACCCCGTCGGTGGGGCCGACCCGGACAAATCTCGGCGATCCCCGCTTCGCCGAGGGCTTCCAGTTCTATGCCGATCTCGCGGTTCGTCATCATGTGGCGCCGAGAGTCGCCGACCAGCAATCGGTTTCGGCGCAGGACCTGTTCCTGCGTGGGAAGGCCGGTCTGATGATGGGTGGGCACTGGCTCTATTCCGAGATCACCGGGAAAGACGATCTCGAGGTCGACCTCACGGTGCTGCCCGTCGGTCCACGTGGTGGTCCCGGCGCGGTGACCGATGTGGGGTGTACCGGTCTGGCGATCGCCGCGGACAGCCCGCGCATCGAACAGGCTTGGGAATTCGTGAAATTCGCGACCGGACCCGTGGGCCAGGCCATCACCGCCGCCTCCGGCCTATTCGCGCCCGCTCTGAAATCCGCCATGGGCTCAACGGGTTTCGCCGACGCGCACCGCGAAATCCGCAATCTCGAAGTACTCACCGATGGCCCCGCCCATTCCCGCCCGCTCCCCATCACCCCCGCCTGGGGCAAGGTCTCCGCTCTCCTGGAACGCGGCGCCAACAGGGTCCTGCGCGGCGCCGCCCCCGCCACCTCCCTGAACGGCCCCTTCGCCGCCGATATCAACGCCCTCCTGGAGCCCACATGACCACCACCCCACGCGATCGTTCGTCGAGTGGCACATGGCCGTGGCAAACGCCGAGAAGGACTCTCCGTGCTGTGGCACTCACGGGGCGGGGGCGGTTGGCGCGTCGGCGGGAGCGGGATGGGTGGTTGTTCGTGGCGCCCAATTTGGTGGCAGTGGGGGTGTTTTTGCTTTTTCCGCTGGGGTTTTCTTTGTATTTGAGTTTTCACGCGTGGGATCTGTTCAGTCCGCCGCGGTTTGTGGGGCTGGCGAACTATCGGCGGCTGTTCGGGGCGGATCCGTTGTTCGCGATCGCGGTGCGCAATACCGCGGTGTTCACTGTGCTGACGCTGGTGCCGACGGTGCTGATCGGGCTGGCGGTCGCGGCGGTTCTGAATCGAAAGCTGGCCGGTATAGGGATCTTTCGAACGATCGCGTTCCTGCCGCTGGTGGCTTCGACGGTTGCCATGGCCGTGGTGTGGCGGTTCATCTTCACCACCGACGACGGGCTGCTCAACATCATGCTCGGCTGGGTCGGCATTGATCCGGTGCCATGGCTGACGGATCCGGACTGGGCGCTGGTATCGCTCAGCGTCGTGACCGTATGGAAGAGTGTGCCGTTCGTGACGGTCATCCTGCTCGCCGCCATGCAGGGAGTTCCGGAGACCTTGTACGAGGCGGCCAAGATCGATGGCGCCGGTGCGCTGCGGCGATTCCGGTCGATCACCGTGCCACTGATTCGCGGTCCGCTGTCGTTCGTCTTCGTGATCACCATCATCAGCACCGTGCAGGCGTTCGATCAGGCATACGCCTTGACCGGCGGCAACGGGGGACCCGAGACCGGAACCTATCTGCTCGGAATCATGCTGTTCCAGAACGCCTTCGGCTTCTACGAGGTCGGTTACGCGGCGGCGCTGGCCTGGGTGATCTTCGCGATCCTCTTCGTGGCGACCCTGCTGCAGCTTCGATTCGCCCGGCGCGACGCGGTCGAACTATGAACGCCAACAACGTGGTTCACCGCTCGCGTCCGCGCACCGCCATCGCGAACAAGCCGGTTACGCGAGGGAAGTCAGGAAGCCGAGTCCAGCGGGCGATCGTGCGCCGCACGCTGCACGGCATGGTGATCTATGTGGCGCTTATCGCGATCGCCTGGTGTGCGCTGGCGCCGATTCTATGGGCGATGTCGGGATCGCTGAAACGCGACGGCGAGATCACCGAGCCGACTTTCCTTCCCGCGCAACCGCAGTGGTCCAATTATGGCGAGGTATTCGACATGATGCCGCTGGGGCGGATGCTGCTCAATACCGCCGGGTACGCGTTGTGTGTCACCGCCGGACAGGTGTTCTTCTGCTCGCTGGCCGGATATGCCTTCGCCCGCTTACGATTTCGGGGTCGAGATGTCCTATTCCTCGCCTACCTCGGCACCCTCATGGTGCCGCTCACCGTGACGGTGATCCCGCAGTTCTTGTTGATGCGCGCCCTCGGCTGGGTGGACACGCCGTGGGCGATGATCGTGCCCGGCCTGTTCGGCAGCGCATTCGGCACCTACCTGATGCGTCAGTTCTTCCGGGCCTTGCCCGCTGAGCTCGAGGAAGCGGCCATCATCGACGGCGCCACCACCTGGCAGGTCTTTTGGCGAGTTCTACTGCCGCACACCCGTCCCGCGCTGATGGTACTGGCCGTGCTCACCTGGATCACCGTCTGGAACGACTTCCTGTGGCCCTTGATCATGATTCAGCGCAACGATATCGCCACCGCGACACTGGGTTTGGTGCGCCTGCAAGGCCAGTACCAAACCCAGTGGCCGATTCTGATGGCTGCCGCGATGGTGATTCTCGCGCCACTTCTGGTGGTGTACGCGATCGCGCAGAAGTCCTTTGTCAGCGGTATCGCGCAGTCCGGGATGGGCGGGCGCTGAGGGCGCGGTAACCCTCGGCCCGTGCCGGGCGGTTCAGCTGCCCCAGTAGGTGCCGAAGCTCCAGATATTGCCTTCGGGGTCGCGGACGGTGAAGCCACGTGAGCCGTAGTCCTCGTCGCGCAGGCCGCGGACCAGCTCAGCGCCCGCGGCCGTGGCACGGGCGAACAGTTCGTCGGGGTTGTCGCAGACGATGTAGATCGAGTCGTTGCCGGGATTGCGTCTGCCGAACGCGGTGTCGTCCTTGCTTGCCGAGCCGAACATGATGCCGCCGCCGAGCGGCCAGCGCAGTACGCCGTGTTCGATGATCGAGGGATCGTCTTCGCGGGCGTAACTCGCCGTCTCCTCGAAGCCGAAGGCTTCGACGAGGAAGGCGGAACTCGCCCGGGCGTCGCGGAAGGTCAGGCAGGGCCAGACCGCCGTGGCGGTGCGCGTGGTGTTCTGTGTCGTTGAATTCGTCATGGGTCCAGCCTCACCCGGGCCGGCCCGTTTCGTCTTGGACAGATGGAATCTCCTCGGCCAGCCAGGTGGTCGGGCTACAGCCGGCCAGATCGGCGAAGTCGCGATTCAAATGGGCCTGGTCGTAGTAACCACAGGTCGCCGCGACCTGGGCGATCGTGACGAATGACGGGGTGCGTTCGATCATCCGCCTGGCGCGCTCGAAGCGGGCGATCCGGGCGGCGAGTTTGGGCGCGAGGCCGAATTCGGCATTGAAGCGGCGCGCCAGATGCTGGCGGCTCCAGCCGATGTCCTCGGCCAACGGACCGATAGCGGTGGTGCCATGAGTACCGACCAAAGTGCGCCAAGCCCAAGTCAATTCGGGCGTCACCAGCCGGTCGTGGCGGGCCAGCCGGGTCAGCACTCGATCACAGGCAGCGAAGCGTTCCGGCCAACCGGCCCGGCCCTGAAGTTCCTCCCACAGTTCACCTCCCGCCGGGCCCGTCACCTCCGCACACTCCACCGAGGTGTCCCACAGCGCGCTCGCGGGCATCCCGAACAGAGCCCGGGAACCCAGCGGCGTCAGCGCGACCGAGATCCCCTCCTGGTGGCCATTATGCGCAATGGAAGCCGCACTTGCCTGCAATCCGCCGACCACGAACCGATAGTCGTCGGGTGCCTGACGCGGATCTGTCTGTCCGACCACATCTATTGTCGGTCCGATCGACACGATGAACGTCATATTCCGCGACGGCAGTCCCCGGTGCAGTCCCGGCGCGAACCCGGTCAGGCGGTAACCGACATAGCCGTCGATGAATGCCGCGAGCGCGGGTGCCGGTCGTGCCATCACCACTTCGGTGGTCGGCTCCATGATGCAACGCTACGTCAGGTCGCGCCGCACGCAACCCCGCTCGTGCGGGCACCGTCCGCGTCGGCCCGCTGCGCACCGGGTGCGGTGAGATGCGGCACTCGGGCCGATGATGTGCTGTGAGATGCATGAGGCCCGGGTTAATGTACGCCTTTCTAACGATTTTTGGAGGTGTCATGCGGCGGGTTCACTACGAGCGCAGCGGTGGTCCCGAGGTACTCGAGATCGCGACGGTGGAAGCGCCCACGCCCGGCCCCGGCGAACTGCTTGTCCGGGTCGAGGCAATCGGAGTGACACTGCCGGTGGTCCGCAAGGTGCGTGAGACGCGCGAGCCGATTCCGTTGGGCGGGGAGATCGCGGGTGAAGTTGTCGCGGTCGGTGAGGGCGTCACCGGATTCACCCCCGGCTACCGCGTGACCGGACTGGTGTTCGGGCACGGCTATGCCGAATACGCGCTGCTTTCCTCGGCGATGGCTTCGCCGATTCCGGATGGCGCGTCCGCGATCGACGCGGTCGCACTGGTGCGCAGCGGACTGGTCGCGCTGGGAGCGCTCGCCGCGGCGAACCCGAAAGAGGGCGAGGCGGCGCTGATCACCGGTGCCGCGAGCGGAGTGGGACATCTTGCCGTTCAGTTGGCGCGGGTGCGCGGGGCCTCGCGTGTCGTCGGCGCGGTCTCCGATCTGAGCAAGGCCGAGTTCGTCCGCGACCTCGGCGCCGACGAGGTGGTCGCCTACGAGCAGCGGTCCTGGGGTGAACCTGTCGACTACGTGCTCGATGCCGTCGGTGGCGAGCTGCTCACGCCCGCCATCGCGGCCCTCGCCCCCGACGGCAGGCTCGTCGCCTACAGCTCCGGCGGCGGCACCATCGAGGCGTATGACCTGCTTGTCGGTGCCAAGTCGGTGATCGGATTCCAAATGGCCCGGATCGCACGGAACTCTCCGGACCTGTACGAGCATTGGCGCCAGGAACTCTGGCAGTACTTCGCCTCCGGCCAACTCCGTCTCGCCGTCCACGCGGAATTCGCACTGGAGGATGCCGCCGAGGCACACGCGGTCATCGAGGAACGCGGCAACCTCGGCAAGGTCGTGTTGATTCCCTGAACGCCCGCCCGCTCGGCCACTGCGATCGGACAGTGTCACGACGCGTAGACTCTCGTCCTCGTGAGTCTCACCCTCGGAATCGTCGGCCTGCCCAACGTCGGAAAGTCGACGCTGTTCAATGCGCTGACCAAGAACGACGTGCTGGCCGCGAACTATCCGTTCGCTACCATCGAGCCGAACGTCGGGGTGGTGCCGCTGCCGGATCCGCGGCTCGACCAGCTCGCCGAGATCTTCGGTTCCGAGCGCATCGTGCCCGCCGTGGTGTCGTTCGTCGACATCGCGGGCATTGTCAAAGGCGCGTCCGAGGGTGCGGGGCTCGGCAATAAGTTCCTCGCCAACATTCGTGAGGCCGACGCCATCTGCCAGGTGGTGCGGGTGTTCGCCGACGACGACGTAATCCACGTCGACGGGCGGGTCGACCCGTCCGCCGACATCGAGGTGATCGAGACCGAGCTGATCATCGCCGATATGCAAACCCTCGAGAAGGCGATCCCGCGCCTCGAGAAGGAAGCCAAGGTCAAAAAGGACCGCAAACCGGTGCTCGACGCGGCCAAGGCCGCGCAGGCGGTGCTCGATGAGGGGAAAACTCTCTTCTCCGCGCGTGCTTCGCTGGATGGCGAACTGCTGAAAGAACTTTCACTACTCACCACCAAGCCATTCCTGTACGTCTTCAACGCCGACGAATCCGTCCTCACTGACGATGCCAAAGTCGCCGAGCTGAAAGCCGCAGTGGCCCCGGCTGATTCGGTTTTCCTCGACGCCAAGGTCGAAGCCGAACTCCTCGAACTCGACGCCGAATCCGCCCTGGAACTACTCGAGTCCATCGGCCAGACCGAACCCGGCCTGCACGCGCTGGCCCGCGCCGGCTTCCACACCCTCGGCCTGCAGACCTACCTCACCGCAGGCCCGAAAGAGGCCCGCGCCTGGACAATCCACCAGGGCGACACCGCCCCCAAAGCCGCAGGTGTAATCCACACCGACTTCGAACGCGGCTTCATCAAAGCCGAAGTAGTCTCCTTCGCCGACCTCGTCGAAAACGGCTCCATGTCAGCAGCCAAGGCCGCGGGCAAGGTGCGGATGGAAGGCAAGGACTACGTCATGCATGATGGCGATGTCGTCGAATTCCGTTTCAACGTATAGGTATTCACAAGATCAGGCCCTGGTGTGAAACCCGGTGGCGATTTGTCCCTGGGCTCACTGGTGAGCGCCGGCGCATTGACCGGTTGTCGAGCTATGGGTATTCGAAGTGCGGGCGAGTAAGCGATGGCTGACAGTCGCGGCCACATTCCGTGACGGGTGTTATCGACTTATCGTGCGTGCAGGGTGACCGGTATAGCCGACGGTGACAGGACGAAGTCTTTATTCGATGCGCGCACAACGTAATCCGGGTCGGGGACCGGCCGCCATCGGGATAGTAGCGCGGCTGATGCCAGGGTGATTTCCAGCAGGGCGAAATGGTCGCCGAGGCAGCGGCGGCGGCCGACGCCGAACGAGAGGCTGGCCTTTTTGTCGATCTCCGCGGCGCGGTCGGGGGACCAGCGGGATGGGTCGAATGCCTCCGGGTTGGCGAAATAGCGCTTGTCGTGCTGAACCATATATGGGCTGAACATGATTGCCGCGCCGTCGGGAATGGTGACGCCGCCGATGGTGATGTCGCCATCCGCGGTGCCCGCGCTGATCCATGGGCCCCAGAAGCGAAGCGTTTCGGCCACAACCTGTTTCAGATAGGGAAGTGCGCCGAGATGTTCGGGGCGAACGGGACCGGTGCCGACGACGGCGTCGAGTTCGGCATAGAGCTGTTCGGCGATTTCCGGGCGGAGCATGACCTCGTGCCACAGCCAGCCCGCCAGCGACGCCATCGATCCGACACCCCCGGCCAGCATGAGGATCGCTTCATCGATGATGTGCTCGTCGGACAGTTTCGCGCCGGTTTCGTCATCGGTGTGGCGGATCAGCGCGGACACCACATCGTTGAAATCCTCGTCGCGGCGACGGTATTCGGCGATCACATCGCCGATGGCGCCGCGCAGGTGGCGTGCTTTCGCGCGCCACCGCCAATTCGCGATGAGACGGAGCCTACGCAGTTGCGCAGGTAGCGCGGTCCGCAGAATGACCTGGCTGAGCAGCCACGGCACGTTGTCCCGGATCTCGCGGCGTGCGTCGTCGCTGAAGTCGGCGGTGAACAGCGTGGACGACACGGTGTCGAGCACCAGGCCGTGTGCCTCGTCCATCAGATTCACGCGCCCACCCGGCGGGAGCCCTGCTGACCAGCGTTCGGCGATATCCGCCGCGGCCTTGGTGTATTCGGCGAGGCGACCCTGGCGCAATGCGGGCGCGATCATCCTGCGCCGCAGTTTGTGCTCGCCGCCGCGCAGGACGTTGACCGATCCGCCCGCTACATCCTTGATCGCCTCGCGCAGGTCTTCACGATTCAATTCGCCGTCGCCCAGACCGACCTCGCGAACCAAATCCGGTGTGGTGAGCAGGTATCCCGTTTGCTGGCCGAAGAATATCCGCACTATCGGCCCGAGTTCGGGCAGCGCCATCACGAACCCGGGAGCGTCGCGAAGCGCCCGCAGGCCGTGCCCGACCAGTGGTAGTCGTCCCGGCGCGGTCGGCACCTCCGAAAGACTTTGTGGCATAACCGGTTCCGGGCTGCTTGCGGACTCATCGAGGGCGGTGCGGTAGATATCGAGGACTGCATCCGTGTGATGCGATTGCAGTACGGACTCGCTGTGCTTGCTCAGCACCTCACGCATCTCGGCAAGCGCGGCGCGGTCGGCGGCAAGTTTGGCGATGGACTCCGCGATCGCGGCGGTCGACGGATCCGCGGCGCGCACGCCGCTACCGGTGGGCACCGACTCGTCGAGATCGGGATCGCAGTAGATGATCGGCAGACCCGCGGCCACCGCCTCGAGTAACACCATGCCCTGGGTGTCGAAACCATGGGACGGGAAAAGCAGTGCATCGCCGTCGTGCATGGCCTCGACGCATTCGGCCTGGGTTACCCTGCCGTGCAACCGTATTCGCTTATCACTGCCCGCGATCGCGGCAGCATCGTCTCGTAGATCGCCGTCGCCATAGATATCGAGGGTGCAGTTGTCGACGCGCCGCACCGCGTCGATAGATTCGAGTAGCCGCTTCTCCTTGGAAAGCCGCCCACACCAAATAAGCCGCAGCGGTCCGCTCGGCTCATCGGAAATAACTCTGCCGGAGTGGTTTTCGAACAACTCATCGTCAACACCGTTGGAAACGACGCGAATCGGCTTGGTCAGTCCGTGTGCGAGCATCAGTTCGGCAAAATGGCGTGTCGGCGCGATTACCTGGTCGGCGGCCTGCGCCTGGCCGACAATGGTCCACCAAGCATGGCGTGCCGCACGGCTTTCGGGGCGGTGCGGCATGTGATGGTGGTGCGGGACGAACCGGCCGTGCAGTGCGCGCATCGCGAGTGCCGCCGGATACGGTGCGGGCGAGGTGTTTTCGATGAACGCGTCGTCGCGGCTCTGAGCGGTGTGCACGAGCGGAAGCCGGTGTCGCCGAGCCGCTTTCATTCCAGCGATCGCGACACCGTAGGTGGTGTGCGTGTGCACCAGGTCGATCGGCCCGCGCGCGGCAAAAACGGAGTCGATCAACTCGGCGTTGCGCTTGGTGGGCGCGACGACCGCGAAACCGTTCACGCCGAATGCCTCGATGGCATTGAGTTCCACCACATTCGCCGGTGTGTCGCCGCCGGCGCCAGGCACGGGCGCGACGAACAGCGTGACGCGGTGACCTGCGCGTTCGAGTCCACGTCGCAGTGCGTCGACCGCGGTCTGGACCCCACCGAGTGAGGTCGGGTGATAATCCATGAACATCGCGATGTGCACAATGTCACTGTACCGACGCGGATGCCTGCGCAAGAGCCCATAGTTCTGGCGACACCACGCGCTCGTCGGCGCCAGCATGTATCGACCGGACAACAACAGCACCGAAAGAAGCGCCGTGAGAATAGCGATTCCGCTAACCGGAACCCGTGGTGACGTCCAGCCGGTCGTGGCTCTCGGTCTCGAGCTGCGGCGACGTGGTCACGACGTCTTGCTGGGCGCTCCGCCCAACCTGGTCGATTTCGTAACCGCGACCGGCCTCACCGCCCGCGTCTGCGGCCCCGATATCCAGCAGCTCTACAGCTCGCCGGAAGGGCAGGAGGCGCTGGCCGCCGGAAATACCCTGCGGCTGATGCAACTGGTCGCGCGGCAGATGGCGGGTTACGCGGAGCAGATGAACCGCGAGGTCATCGACGTATGCGCGAAGGCCGATCTGATCGTCGCGAGCACAGTGACCGAGGATCGAGCGAGTTCGGTTTCCGAAGCGATGGGGGTGCCGCTGGTCAGCCTGCATTACTACCCGTGCAGGAAGAACGGGGCCTATCCCTTCCCTGGTGCGCTGCCCGCGCACTGGAATCCGCCCGTCCCGGTCAATCGAGCGACCTGGGTGCTCGCCGAAAACCTGCGCCGCGTGGTGTTCATGCGCTACCTCAATAATTTGCGCGCGACACTGGGGCTGCCGAAATCCTGGTCGAGTACCGCCGCGGTGCTGGAACGCGCGAATGTCCCTGAAGTGCAGATCTACGACCCCGCGCTAGTGCCCGGCCTGCCCGCGCAGTGGGACGGGCGCAGGTCGTTCACCGGTTTCCTGACCCTCGATCAGGCCGCCCGCGCGGCCGTCGGCGACCTGTCGGGCGATCATGCGGGCATCCTATCCTGGATCGCCGAAGGTCAGGCGCCGGTGTTCTTCGGTTTCGGCAGCATGCCAATTCGCGACACCGCCGCCGTATTGGCCATGGTCTCCGAGGTGTCCGCTCGGCTTGGTGTGCGCGCGCTGGTGAGCGCGGGCTGGAGCGATCTGGACGTCGCCAACGCGCAGGCGGGCGCGAATGTGAAGGTCGTCGGCGCGTTCGCCCACGACATCGTCTTTCCGCACTGTGCCGCCGCCGTGCATCACGGCGGTATCGGAACACTGTTCGAGAGTCTGCGTGCCGGACTGCCGACCCTCGTGTGCTCGGTGTCATTCGAACAGCCCATGTGGGGTGGTCAGGTGGAGCGCCTCGGTGTCGGCGCACATCTGCGGTTCACGCAGCTCACAGCCGCTCGACTGGAGGAGGGTGTGGCCTCGTTGCTCACCTCGCGTCGCAAAGCCAGGGCCGCGGAATTCGCACGGACCCTGAGCTCCGCCGACGCCGCCGCCCGCACCGCCGACATCATCGAGGCCACCGCCCGGTGATCGCACACATCGTCTCGGACTCGGCCATTATGTTCCGGCGCTGCGCCCGCCATACCCTCCGCAGCCGGGACACGCTGATCATCTCGCTGCTCATGCCGGTGCTGATCATGATGCTGTTCACCTATGTCTTCGGCGGTGCCATCAATGTGGGCGGGCCTTACCTGGATTACGTGGTGCCGGGAATCATGCTGCTGTGCACAGGATTCGGGTCCTCGATTACCGCAACCAGCGTGTCGACGGATATGACCAAGGGCAGCATCGACCGGTTCCGGACCCTGCCGATGTTCAAACAAGCGGTGCTGGCCGGACACGTCATCGAAGGGGTCGCCCGTAATCTCGCGGCCATCGCGATCGCGGTCGCCGTCGCGCTGGCCCTCGGCTATCGGCCACACGCGGGCCTGGTCGGCTGGTTGTCGGCGGTGGCGGTGATTGTGCTGTTCGTGGTGGCGATCTCATGGATCGCTGTGGCGCTCGGACTGGTCGCGAAGAATCCGGAGGCGGCCGGCGGGCTCACCTACGCGATCATGTTCATCCCCTACATCAGTAGCGCGTTCGTCACGACCGCAACCATGCCCGGGTGGTTACGCGGATTCGCCGACTACCAACCGGCGACGCCCATCGTGGAAACCGTGCGCGGACTGCTCAACTCCACCGGCACCGGAAACAACGCCGCCCTCGCGGTGTTCTGGTGCGCGGGGCTCGCCGCGATCGGTTTCGCCTGTGCGAGTGCGGTATTCGGTCGGCTATCGCATCGCTGAGCGCAATGCCGACCCTGGCTACAGCATGGGCTCGTGGGGCTGCCTATCGAGCGCGGGGTGGTCGAGGCCAGGGATTGTCCTCGAGGTGCTCGATCGATTCGTTGAACCGGGCGATGTACGTGCCGAGCGTCTCGATATCGGCTTCGGACCAATCGGCTAACACCACACCGATGCCCTCGCTGCTCTGCGCGTGATCGGCGGCCACCATCTCGAGGCCCTTGCCGCTGGCCCGGACTTTGCGGGCGATCCCGCCGCCCGGGTCCGGCACCCGCTCGACCAATCCCTGTTTGAGCATGGCCGCGACCTGCCGGTTGATCGTCGAGATGTCCAGCTGAAACGCTTCCGACAGTTCGCGCAGGCTGAGCGGGGAGTTGATCTCCAGCCTGGTGAGGATGAGGTACGCCGACCGGTCCAGCTGGAAGCCGGGGCGTCGAAGCAGTGTCGTGGGGAAGTGCCGAGCCAGCAGGGCCACCTCGAAGGCGAGGCGCGAGAGCGCGGTGCGAGCCTGGGGGCTGAGTTCGGGCATGGCCCCACTATGTCGCCCGGATCACGCCGATATCAAATTGTGCACGATACACATCGTATGTACCGTACATACGTGAATGTTGCCGCCGATGCGTCCAAGACCGTCTCTGGTGTAGACGACCGGCGCCGCCCCGCACCGGCGCTGCTCATCGCAACCCTCGGCACCGTAGGTGTTGTCGTTTCGCTGATGCAGACGCTGGTAATTCCGATCATTCCGTCGCTGCCCGCCATGCTGAACACCTCCGCGTCCAACGCGTCCTGGGTGATTACCGCAACGTTGCTGGCCGGTGCCGTGACGACACCGATCAGCGGGCGGCTCGGCGATATGCTCGGCAAGCGCCGGATACTCTTCGCGAACATCCTGTTGCTGGTCGCGGGTTCGGTGGTATGCGCCATGGCCTCCTCGCTGGTTCCAGAGATCATCGGGCGCTCGCTGCAGGGCGCCGCGGTGGGTGCTATTCCGCTCGGCATCAGCATCATGCGTGACGAATTGCCCACTGAGCGAGTCGGTTCGGCGATGGCGATCATGAGCGCGACGCTCGGCGTGGGTGGCGCCATCGGCCTGCCGGTGGCCGCGGCCATCGCCCAGAACGCGGACTGGCACATGCTTTTCTGGACTGCGGCGGGGCTCGGTATCATCTGTGCCGCACTGATTTTCGTGTTCGTGCCGGAATCGCCGGTGCGCACCCCGGCGAAATTCGACTTCGGCGGCGCGGTCGGACTGTCGATCGCGTTGCTGGCCTTGCTGATCGGCATTACCAAGGGCGCGGATTGGGGTTGGGGCAGTGCCCGCATCCTGGTGCTGTTCGCGGTCGCGGTGGTGGTCTTCCTGGGCTGGGGCGCCTACGAATTGCGGCGCAAGTCACCGCTGGTCGATCTGCGGGTCTCCGCCCGCCCTCGGGTGCTTTTCACCAATATCGCTTCCATCGCCGTCGGCTTCTCGCTCTACGGCATGTCATTGACCTTCCCGCAGCTGCTTATGGCGCCGGAGCAGACCGGGTACGGATTCGGCCTGTCCATGGTCAATGCCGGATTGGCGCTCGCGCCGACAGGTTTCGTCATGATGCTGCTGTCGCCGGTGTCGGCGCGCCTGTCGGCCAAGAAGGGGCCGAAGGTCACCCTCGCGCTCGGTTCGGCGGTCATCGCGGTGGGCTATCTGTGCGCGGTGGTGCTGATGAACAGCGTCTGGGAGATCATGCTCGCCGCGATCATTGTCGCCGCCGGTGTCGGCCTGGCCTATGCCGCGATGCCCGCGCTGATCATGGGCGCGGTTCCGGTCACCGAAACCGCCGCCGCCAACGGCCTCAATTCGCTGATGCGCTCGATCGGCACGTCCACCTCGGCCGCGGTCATGAGCGTGGTGCTCGCGCATATGACGATGTCGCTGGGGGTACACGTGCTGCCATCGCGCGACGGCTTCCACACCACCTTCTTCATCGCCATGGCTGCCGCGGTCGTAGGCATCGCTTTCACCGCGTGCATCCCGACGAAGAAAGCGGCCGAAGCGGCCTCCTGACCGGCACGACTCGATCGAAGGCACGACGCACCACCCGCGTTCCGCGAGTATCGGGTCGGCCGCAACCGCCGCTACGTCCGCACGGCGTTGCCGAGTCCAGTTCTATCGCAGTGCTGGCAATTCGACTAGCGAGCGGTGACGAATCCCTGCGCGACCATCCAATCGCGGGCGACTTCGGCGGGTTCGTGACCGTCGACATCGACCTGACGATTCAGTTCGGTAATTGTCTCATTGTTCAGGAGGTTCGAGATGGGCGCCATGACGGTGGCGACCTGTGGGTGGGCGTCGGCGAAAGATTTGCGCATCACCAGCGCCGCATTGTATTTCGGGAAGAAGCCGAGATCGTCTTCCAAGAGCACCAGGCCGAGCGCTGGAATCCGCCCGTCGGTGGCGGCCACGGATCCGAAGCGGCATTGCTTGCCGTCGGCGGTCGCCTGAAAGACCACCGAGTCCTGCACGATCTGTTTGTGCACCTTTCCGGTGTCGATGCCGTACTTGCGGGCCATTCCCGGGTAGCCGTCCTGGCGCACATTGAATTCGGTGCCGACGCAGGTCGCGGCAGCGTCCGGGTCGGTATCGACGAGCTTCGCGTAGTCCGACAGCGTGGTCACGCCGGTCTCTTGCGCGGTCTGTTTGCTCATCGCCAGCGCGTAGGTGTTGTTCATCGGGGCCATATCCGTCCATACAATGTCGTGTGCGGCGAGATCGGCATCGCGGACGGCATCGAATTGGCCTGTCTCACTGGGGATCGGTGTCTCGTTGCCGAGGTAGTTCATCCAGCCGGTTCCGGTGTATTCGTAGGAAATATCGATCTGGCCATGCAACTGCGCGTCACGAACACTGTTGGAGCCCTGGATGTTTGTCAGATCCCGCACCTGTGCCCCGGCCGCCGACAGCGCGAACTCGATGAGGTAGCCGAGAATGTTCTGTTCGGTGAAGTCCTTCGATCCGACGGTGATCGACACTCCGTCGAGCTCAGGAACCGGCTGAATACTACCGGGACCCACCCGCAAGGGCACTGCGCTACCGGACTCCAGGCCACACGCCGATACCAGCATCACCACGGCGGCAACTGCCAAAGTAGCACCGCGCCTGCGCCATCCGGACCTCATTTCAGCCCCCGTGGCCCGAGGAACTGTTCGGCCATCGCGCCCAGCCAGTCGACCAGCAGTGCCAGCGAGACCGCGAGTACGGCACCGACCACCAGGGTGACGTTGTCACGCAGCTTGTAGCCGGTATCGATGAGAATGCCGAGACCGCCCGCGCTCACCAGGAACGACAGCGTCGCGGTACCGACGGCGAGCACCAGCGAGGTCCGCAGCCCGGCCAGGATATATGGCACCGCGAGCGGAAACTCGATGCGGCGCAACACTGTCAGCGTAGACATGCCTTGCCCGCGCCCGGCGTCGATGAGCGTCCGATCCACCTGCTGATAACCCAGAATCGTATTGCGCAGCACCGGAAGCAGCGAGTAGAACGCGATCGGCGCGACACCGATCCAGAACCCGGTGGTGCGGGTGGCCAGATAGAACAGCACGATCAAGCCGATGGCCGGTGCGGCCGCTCCGATATTGGCGATACCGACGAAAAACGGTGCGAGGCGGCGATATCCGGGCCGGGTGAGCAGCGTGCCGAGTGGCACGGCCACCGCGACCACGATCAGTACCACCGTCACCGTGATCAGTACATGCTGCCAGGTCACTGTCGCGATATTGGAGACGCTGAGACTTGCCTGCTGCGTGGTGGTGAGGTCGCGTCGAAACGCCCATACCAACACCGACGCGGCAAGCAGGAGCACGAGCACCGGCTGAACGAGCAGTCGAATGTGCTCCGCGCGTCGTTCCGGCTCCGCGGTTACCGCGTGCGCCGCCGCACCCCGTGCCACGGTCTCGGTGGCCGCTGTCATGGTGTCTCGCCCGGATCGGCGGGTGCGTCGGCGTGGCTGGCGCGCAGTTCCGACAGGTGCCCGACCAGCGTGTCGATCGTGATCAGCCCGGCGTACTCACCACGACGGCGGGTGACGACCGCGTTGGCCGTCTGTTCGGCGAGCAGCGACTCCAGCGCCTCTTGCAGTGTCGATTGCAGCGACAGCGGCGCGCCGACGGGTAATCCGATGTCGCGCAACGAGTTCGCGTGTGCGAGGTGCTCGGACGATACCCACCGCAACGGGCGCTGATTCTTATCGAGTACCAGCGCCCACGGCCAGTCCTTGCTCGCGAGGGCGGTGCGCAGTACGTCCACCGAATCGGATTCGACGGCAGTCGGGCACTGACCGAGCTCGACATCTCGGACCCTGGTGAGCGTGAGTTGTTTGAGTGCGGCATCCCTTCCGATGAACCCGGCGACGGTGTCGTCGGCTGGATCGGCGAGTACGGCCGCGGGGGTGTCATACTGCAGAATGCGAGAGTTGTTGCCCAGTATCGCGATTCGATCGCCGAGCTTCACTGCCTCGTTGAAGTCGTGGGTGACGAACACGATCGTCTTGCCCAATTCGGACTGCAACCGCAACAACTCGTCCTGCAGTGACCCGCGGGTGATCGGGTCGACCGCGCCGAACGGTTCGTCCATCAGCAGCACCGGAGGATCGGCCGCGAGTGCGCGCGCAACGCCGACGCGCTGCTGCTGGCCGCCGGAGAGCTGCCGGGGATAGCGCTGACGGTAGGTATCGGGGTCGAGGCCGACCAGGTCGAGCATCTCGTCGATGCGGGCGGATATCCGTTTGCGATCCCAGCCGATCAGGCCGGGAACCGTCGCGATGTTCTTGCCGACCGTCATGTGTGGAAACAGCCCGGACTGCTGGATCGAGTACCCGATGCCGCGCCGCAGCCGATCCGGATCGGTGGCCGTGACATCGCGGCCACCGATGGTAATCGTCCCCGATGTCGGCTCGATGAGCCGGTTGATCATGCGCATCGTGGTGGTCTTACCGCAACCCGACGGTCCGACCAGCACCACGATCTCGCCGGCCGGGATGGTCATCGACACCTTGTCGACGGCTGGAACTTGGTGGCCCGAATACTGTTTGGTAACGGAGTCGAGCACGATCTCGACGCCGGACACCGCCGATTCGGTTGTGTCGGCACGGGTTTCGATATCAGTCACGAATTCCCCTCGAGGTGGTGAAACGGCCGATGAGGACGAAGATCCCGTCGAGGATCAGCGCCAGCACAACGATGAGGATCGTGCCGACCAGGGCCTGCGGCACGGCATTCGGACTGCCGACCCGCGAGAGTCCGGTGAAGATCAGATTGCCGAGGCCAGGCCCCTTCGCGTAGGCCGCGATCGCGAGGATGCCCATGCTCATCTGGGTGCTGACGCGGATCCCGGTCAGGATCGACGGCCAGGCCAGCGGCATCTCGATTCGCGCGAGCACCCGCAACCGGTTCATGCCGACACCGCGCGCGGCATCGATGATCGCTGGATCGACCGAGGCGAGTCCGATGATCGTATTGCGCAGAATCGGCAGCAACGCGTACAGCACCAATGCCGTGACCGTCGGCCCGACACCGAGTCCGAGAAACGGAATCAGCAAGCCCAGCAACGCGAATGACGGAACTGTGAGAATCGCGCTCGCCGTCGCTGTCGCCGCGGATGAGGCCAGCGAACTGCGATAGACCAGCGCGCCGATCACCACCGCCACGATCGCGGCAATCAATACCGACTGAATAACCGCGGAGACATGCAGATAGGAATCCGTGAGCAATTGTGCTCGTCGGTCTACCACGAACGTCCACAACGTGTGCAGCTTGCACCTCTCCGTCGCCCGGTGTCCTCGGAGACTATCTCGACAACTGGTCTCCGAATTCCGGGAGACACGGCGTCCGCCCGGTATTTCCGCCGGAGCCTCGACAGGAGTACCCCACCGCGCGAAGATTGAAACCAGACAGTCGGTAGGGAACCGAGCGGGGGGCGATCCGTCTGATCATCATGGCGGCGAATCGATCGCCGTCAGCACGGAGGGCGGGGACATTCATCCATCGCTTCGCACTGGCCGAGACGCCGGGCGTGGTCGGATTGGGCCGTTTGTCCGCGTGATCTCGGCCCCGCTCGACACCCCCGGGTATGCGTGGTCGGCGGGTCCTTTGGTTATACCTAAAATAAATGCTGACGGCGCCCGGCAGCGCCGTCGGGCCCCTGTCCTGCTACCCCCTCATCAGCAGGACAGGGACCACCTAACGGGCCGGGCACGTCGTTCCCCGGTAGTGTGCACTCCGTCGCGTACGGTGTTCGGTGTCCGTTGAAAGGTGAGGGTTTCGGGGCATCTTATGGAGCCGAACGACCGTATTGACGCCGATCCAGTCTGGATCGAATACGCCGATTTCGGCGAACGCTTCGTCACCCACGCGGTGACCGGAGACCGGATCGTGGCCGCGGTCTCCGGGATGGCGGGTCGCGGCATGACGATCGGCCCCTTCTCGATCGGCCCGACCGGATTGGCCGGGGTCGTCGCCAAGGGCAAAGTCGGTGAACCGGTGGTGGTGCGCAACGGTCCGCACGTCACCTTCGGGGTCACCGTGCCGCTGTCGCTATCGGTACAGGTGCTGATCGGTGGCCAGAAGTTGCGGCTGGAGACCTTCGCCGCAATCGGCCTGACGCTGCACGCGCGTACCGCCGCCCCAGTGCTCATCGTCATCGACATCCCGCCGATCACGCCAAGCGATGTCAGCTTCAAGCTGCGCGCACAAGCTGTTGACGCCGCCTGGGAGGTGTTGCTCGATCCGATCGCCGGAGTGCTGCAGCGTGAGGTCGCGAATCGGGTGAACGCCATGCTCGCTGATCCGAAGGCACGTCGCGCTCGCGTCTTCGATATTGAGGCCATGGTCAGCGGTGTGCGCTCGACCCGTGCTGCCGACAGCGAATTCGACTGGATCGGGTACGAAGAGTTCGGACACCGGTTCTTCACCCACCTCGTGACCAAGGATCGAGTCTTCGACGTGGTGGAGCGGATGGCCGGTCGCCCCATCGAAATCGGCCCGCTGCGTACCGGGCCACGCAACTCGGTCACTGTCACCGTGCGCGGGGCCGTTGGGGTGCCGCAGTTGGTGGACCGATCCGATGAGGTTGTGTCCTTCGATGTGACCGTGCCCGTCAGCCTCGATATCACTGTCGACGTATTACAGGCCAATCGCTATCGGGCCGATCTGGACATCCCGCTGGTGCTGACCGCGCGCGCCGCGGACCCGCTGTTGGTCGTCATCGATGTGCCACCGCCCGCGCCGCACGATATCCGGCTGGAATTCAAGGCGAAGGGCATGCGAGCGGCGACACTCGGTGCGCTCGTGGGGATCAAGAAGCAGGTCATCGCGCAGGTGGCCGGGGTCGTGCGGAATGAATTGGCCGACAGTTCCCGCCGGACCATCGATGTCGCCGCGCGTATCGATGGTGTGGCGTAAGCGAACTCATGTGACGGAATGCGATCTGTGTTCTGGATGGGCCTGGCGGTTCACATGTGAATGTGGTGAAATGAGTGCACGTTCGAGGCTACCGGCGCGCGAGTGACTTCTGGGGAAGGTGCGCCGGGCACGCTGCTTTCCAAACCGGGGTTGGCGCGAAGGAGTCCTGCGATGCGTTCGATTCATGTGTCCCGCCGTGAGCTGTTCGTCTACGCGGCCGCCACCGCCGCCGTCGGTATGACCGTCGGTGCGCCGCGCAGTTCCGCGAGCGGCACGCTCGGCACGCTGGTCGACTACGCCGGTGGTGTCCCGTCGGCCGAGGCGATCAAGGATGCCGGCCACATGGGCGTGATCCGGTATGTGTCGGATCGCCGTCCTGATGCCGAATGGATGGAGGGTAAGCCGCTACTGGCGAGCGAGGTCGACCAACTGCACGCCGCCGGTCTGACCATCGTCTCCAATTACCAGTTCGGCAAAGGACAGACCGCCGATTGGCGCGGCGGATTGGAAGCGGGCAAGCGGCACGCCGAGCGCGGGCTGGAGCTGCATGCCGCCGCGGGCGGCCCGGATGACCGGCCGATTTACGCCTCGATCGACGACAATCCGACACCCGCCGATTTCGCCACCATGATCGCGCCCTACCTGCTCGGCTGGGAGTCGGTGGCCGGCAGTGAGAACACCGGGGTGTACGCGAACGCGCCGACCATCGAATTAGCCCGTGCCGCGGGTATCGGATCCTGGTTCTGGCAACACAATTGGGGCACCCCGAAGGGCTTCGTGCACCCCGCGGCGCATCTGCATCAGATCGAGGTCGACAAGCGAGCCATCGACGGTGTCGGCGTCGATCTCAATAACGTCCTGCAGCCCGAGTACGGGCAGTGGTGAGCTGCCCGTCAGGGTGCTCCTAGGTCTGGCAGTGACAGGTCGGAGCCCGGCGCAATTCGGGTTCGTCGTCCGGGACGACACGCAGCGAGGGCCGACTCTCCGGCGCCTGATGGTCGCCGCGCCAGGAGAACAGCGACCAGCGTGACAGCCCGGAGAATGCCGAGCCGACGCTGCCGAGCGAACCCGATGAAATCACCGAGCCGAACGACCCGACCGACCCGATCGACAACACCGATCCGACGCTGCCGATCGAGAGGATCGAGTACGCCGAGCCGATAGACAGGATCGATCCCTCGGAACGGAAAGACAGGATTGATCGCCGCGAGCGCTTGCTTCTGATCGAGGACCTGCGCTGAATCGAATGCTTGCTCTCGACCGAATCCTTGCGTCGCACCGACACTTCGACGGTAGCCATGCGTTCGGTCTACCACAGGAGTGTTACTGGTAGGCGCTATCGCGGGCCTTTCGCATCCCTGGGTTTCGGCACGAGAAAGCCCGGCGGTCCGCAGGGACGCGCCGGGCTCTGTCAATCATCAAGCAACGGTGAAGAATCCGAGCGTCGGGAGGAACGAGCAGGTACGCGGATCGGCATCGTCGGCCTTAGTGGTCAGCGAGCCCGAGACCACGGCGACGACTCGGCCCGCGCCGGTGTCGGCGATGGCCGACAGGGTGGCCGGACCATCGGGATTGATCTTCGCTTCGTCGGTCAGCGGCTGGATGCCGGTCTTGCGAGTATCCAGATTCATCCACTGGACCGTCATCGGCGGATTCTGGACCGGGGTCGGCGACTTGGTGCCGAGCGCGGTGAACACGAATCCGGCCTGGCCGGCACTCGGTCCAGGCGGGGGCAGCTGGGCCGGGCCGGGTACGGCGAGTGCGGTGCCGACGGAATCGGCGCCGGGGCCGATGCAGCCCTTGCCGATGGTCGGGTAGAGGAACTGAGCGATAGCCGGGCCGCCCTGTTCCGGGAGCTCGGGGCCGCCGCCGCCACTGCCGTCCAGGAAGGTGATGATCTTTTCCAGGGTGGACTTGATCTGCGGTGGCAGGTTCAGGGTGGCAAGCAGCCTGCGGGCCTGATCGAGCAGGACGCCCTGCGGGCCACCCGCGACCGGACCGGCCGCAGCGATGTTGGCGGGGCCCGCGATAGCGCCGACGATGGCGGGGGCCAGCGCGGCGAGCGCATCGACCGGCACGCCCTCGGGCACCATCGGGACATTCGGGACTGCCGCGGGTGCGGGAACCGGAGCGGCTACCGCGGTCATCGGCGCGGCGAGCGAAGCAGTCGCCGTGATGGCGAGTACGGACAACGCGATCCGCGATCCTCGGGTGCGAAGCACTGGTCTAGCCGTCCTTACCTCGGGTACATCTGGAGTTCGATGCCTGAAAGGCCATCGTTTCGGGGTCACTCTAGGGACAGGGTCGGCGTGTTGTACAGCCGAAGTATCCCGGTAGGCGCTGTGGACGAACAGTGTTATCAGACGGTAGCGCCAATGGATGTTACAGGAGTGAAAGGTGATGCAAATGTTATCAGTGGTTCGAGGGCCCGGTAGGGCCCCGGCAGGCTGCGGTTAATCTAATCGGAGCCTTCAGATCTTGTCGCCGAACGCCCGAATGTCCGCGGGTCGCAGGCCGACGCCCCGCTTCGACGCGAAAGCCTGCGAATTGAACCGACGCCTACACCTGGCGGTGCCAGCGCTGGGTCTGTCCGTGTTGGCCAGGCTGTTGTGGATGCTGCTGGCGAAGAACGGGATGAACCTTGTCGACCTGCATGTTTACGTCGACGGATCGGCCGCGTTGCTGACCGATCGGCTTTACGACTTCACCTACGCCGAGAAGACACCGGACTTCCCGCTGCCCTTCACCTACCCGCCGTTCGCGGCGCTGGTGTTCTTCCCGCTGCACTATCTGCCGTTCACGGCGGTCGCGGTGCTGTGGCTGCTGGCCACGGTCGCGGCCCTCTATGGCGTGGTGTGGATCAGTCTCGAACTCATGCTAGGGCAGCAGCGGATGCGTGAGCCGGGCTGGCGCTACGCGGCCATCGGGTGGACTGCCGTTGGCGTGTGGCTGGAACCGGTACGGACCACGATCGACTACGGACAGGTCAACGTGTTCCTGGTGCTCGGCGCCATGGTCGCGGTGCGAACGTCGCGGTGGTGGTTGTCGGGTCTACTGGTCGGGGTCGTGGCGGGTATCAAGCTGACTCCGGCGATCACCGGGCTCTACTTTGTGGCTCGCCGTCGCTGGGCGACCGTTTTCTGTTCGGCGCTGGCCTTCGGCGCGACGGTCGGGCTCAGTTTCCTAGTCGCACACGCGGATGCGCAGCGCTACTTCGGCACCCTGCTCGGCGATGCCAGCCGGATCGGGCCGGTCGGTTCGGTCTGGAATCAATCGCTGCGTGGCACGCTGAGCCGCATTCTCGGCCACGATGTCGAATCCGGGCCGTGGTGGATCGTGGGCGCGCTGGTATTGGCCGTGTTGGCGTTCCTTGCCTGGCGCACACTTGGTCCCGACGACCGGATGGGCACGTTGATACTGGTGCAGCTGTTCGGTCTGATGGTCTCGCCCATCTCGTGGTCGCATCACTGGGTGTGGTTGCTCCCGACGGTGCTGTGGCTGGTCCATGGGCCGCTTCGTCGGGCCGCCGGAGCGCGCGTCATCGCGGCCTACTGGCTGGTGACGATGCTGATCGGCGTGCCATGGGTGCTGTCGTTCTTCCAGCCGTCGATCTGGACCATCCCCAGGCCCGCTGTGCTGTCCTGGCTGGGCGCGGTCGACGCGCTCGGGGTGCTGGTGTTCCTGGCGTGGCTGATCTGGCACGGACGCGCGGTGCTACGGAAGGATTTCGCGAGCGCGGGAACGCGGCTGCGTGCGCTCCCGAACCCGTGGTCGGCCGACCGTCGTGCCGTTGGTGATCGGGCGGCGGGTGTCGGCGCCGAGTAGTGGCGTTGGTCTCAGTCGGCCGCGAGCCGGTCGATCTCTCGCGCCAGCACGATGTCGCGGCCGGTGAGTCCGCCCGCAGAGTGCGTCGACAGTGCGAAAGTGACTCGGCGCCAGCGGATATCGATATCCGGATGATGGTCGGCGGCTTCGGCCACCTCGGCGACCTTGCCGACCAATTCGATTCCGTCGAGAAAGCTCGGCGCCTCGATGGTGCGGGTGATGGTGTCGCCGGAGCGGTTCCAATCGGGCAGGTCGGTCAGCGCGTCGGTGATATCGGCGTCGGACAGTAGTTCGGTAGCCATAGTTCCAGTATCCGCACTGATCAGGCGGCTCGGGCTTTCTTCAGGCCCTTCTTCAATTCCTTGCCACCGCAGCCGGTCGCCTCGAGGCGTTTCATCCGCATAATGACAACAGGGCATTTCAAGCAGCGCGTCTGCTTACGGCAGCATTTCTTCTTCGGTTTCAGGCTCGAAACCTTCTTAGCCTTGACCTTGCCCATGACCAGTTAGCATACCCTTAGTGGGATCCGTGGTCTGCGGCCCACCCTATTACCGGTACTGTGTAGCTGGCCGCAATGCCCGGTGAGTATCGATTCTCCGCCTGTTTGCAGGGGTCGGCCGGCACCAACATCAACAGCAGGAGGATTGAGGCGTGTCGTCTGCACGCGATTTTCGCAACGTCGCCATCGTGGCCCACGTCGACCACGGTAAGACGACGCTGGTCGACGCCATGCTGCGCCAGTCCGGAGCCTTCGCCGAACGAGCCGAGCTCGTTGATCGGGTGATGGACTCCGGCGATCTGGAACGCGAGAAGGGCATCACCATTCTCGCCAAGAACACCGCGGTCCACCGGCATCATCCGGATGGCTCGGTCACCGTCATCAACGTCATCGATACACCAGGCCACGCCGACTTCGGTGGTGAGGTTGAGCGCGGCCTTTCCATGGTCGACGGTGTCGTGCTGTTGGTCGACGCGTCCGAGGGGCCGTTGCCGCAGACCAGGTTCGTGCTGCGCAAGGCGCTCGCCGCGTCGTTGCCGGTGATCCTTGTCGTCAACAAGACCGACCGTCCCGACGCGCGTATCGCGGAGGTTGTCGAGGAGAGCCACGATCTGTTGCTCGACCTGGCCTCCGATCTGGACGACGCCGCCGCCGAGGCCGCCGAGCTAGCACTGGACCTGCCGGTCCTCTACGCCTCCGGCCGCGAGGGTAAGGCGTCCAAGGAACGTCCCGAGAACGGCAACGCGCCGGACGCGGCGAATCTCGACGCGCTCTTCGACGTGCTGATGGAGAACATTCCGGCACCCAAGGGGGATCCGAGCGGTCCGCTGCAGGCGCACGTCACCAACCTCGATGCCTCGGCCTTCCTCGGTCGCCTCGCACTGGTTCGCATCTACAGCGGCGAACTGCGCAAGGGCCAGAACGTCGCGTGGATGCACGGTGACGGCGTCAAGCAGGTCAAGATCACCGAGCTGCTGCAGACCATCGGCGTCGAGCGTCAGCCCGGCGAGATCGCCGTGGCCGGTGACATCGCCGCCATCGCGGGCATCCCGGAAATCATGATCGGGGACACGCTGGCCGACATCGACAATCCGATCGCGCTGCCGCGCATCACCGTCGACGAGCCCGCGATCTCCGTCACTATCGGCACCAATACCTCACCGCTGGTCGGCCGGGTGCAGGGCCACAAGCTGACCGCGCGCATGGTCAAGTCACGGCTGGACCAGGAACTGGTCGGCAACGTGTCGCTGCGGGTGCTCGATATCGGCCGCCCGGACGCCTGGGAAGTGCAGGGCCGTGGCGAGCTGGCGCTGGCCATCCTGGTAGAGCAGATGCGCCGCGAAGGCTTCGAGCTGACCGTCGGCAAGCCGCAGGTGGTCACCAGGCAGGTCGACGGCAAGGTGCACGAGCCCTACGAAGAACTGACCATTGATTGCCCCGACGAGTACCTGGGCTCGATCACCCAGTTGCTGGCCGGGCGCAAGGGCAAGATGGTTCAGATGACCAATCACAGCGCGGGGTGGGTGCGGATGGAGTTCATCGTCCCCTCGCGCGGGCTGATCGGTTTCCGTACCGACTTCCTGACCGAAACCCGCGGCACCGGCATCGCCAACGCCGTCTCGCACGGCTATGCGCCGTGGGCCGGTGAGATTCGTGCCAGGCACACCGGCGCGCTGGTGTCCGACCGGGCCGGTTCGGTGACCCCGTTCGCCATGATTCAGCTCGCCGACCGCGGCCAGTTCTTCGTCGAGCCGGGCGCGGACACCTACGAGGGCATGGTCGTCGGTATCAACCCGCGCGCCGAGGATCTCGATATCAACGTCACCCGCGAGAAGAAGCTGACCAATATGCGCAGCTCGACCGCGGACGTGTTCGAGACACTCGCCAAGCCGTTGCACCTCGATCTCGAAGCGGCGATGGAGTTCTGCGCCGACGACGAGTGCGTCGAGGTGACGCCGGAAGTGGTCCGGGTACGTAAGGTGACCCTGGGAGCCACCGAGCGCGGTCGCGAGCTGTCGCGACGGAAGGCACGGGATAGGGCCGCGCTGTAGTTCGCGGGTAGAGTGCCGAACGTGAGCTCGGGGGTTAGGAAACGCGCGACGGTGCGCGGGGTGCTGGTCATCCTGGCGGCCTCGATCACGGTGGTCGCGGGCTGTACCGCGAACCCGCCTCCGCCGATCGAAAGTACTGACAGTCCGAAGACGACGCCGGCGAAACCGGGCAAGAACACCGTCGTGGTTGCCATCGACGACATCGGTATCGGATTCAATCCGCATCTGCGGTCCGATCAGTCGCCCGCCACCGCGGCGGTGAGTTCGATGGTGTTGCCGAGCCCGTTTCGTCCGGTGCCGAATCCGGCGATTCCCGGTGGCACCGAGTGGGCGCCGGATACGGCGCTGGTCGAGTCGGCCGATGTCAGTGCGCAGGATCCGTTCACGATCACCTATCAGTTGCGCAATCAGGCGAACTGGTCCGATGGCGCGCCGATCGCCGCGGAGGATTTCCGGTTCCTGTGGCAGCAGATGATCACCCAGCCCGGGGTGGTCGATCCGGCTGGCTATCGGCTGATATCCGATGTGAGTTCCTCCGGTGGCGGCAAGACCGTCACGGTCACCATGACCCAGCCGTATCCGGCGTGGCGTGAGTTGTTCTCGAACTTGTTGCCTTCGCATCTGGTCAAGGATGTGCCCGGCGGCTTCGTGAGTGGTCTGGTGGAGAAGATTCCGGTGTCGGGCGGCAATTTCGATATCAAGTCCGTCGATCGGGGCCGTGACGAGATTCTGCTCGAACGCAATGATCGGTACTGGGGTACGCCCGCCGCGCCTGATCAGATCCTGTTGCGGCGCGGTGGAACTCCGGCCCAGCTGGCCGATTCGCTGCGTGCCGGCGATGCACAGATGTCGCTGGTGCACGGTGGTGTCGCGACCCGAGCGCAGTTGGCGGCGATTCCGTCGGTGCGTACCGCGATCATGCCGCAGTCGCGCGAGTTGCAGTTCGTATTGAACGGGCGCAGTGGCGATCTCGGTGATTCTCGGGTCAGGCACGGTGTGCTTTCGCTGCTGGATCCGGCGTTGCTCGCTACCGTCGGCGCGCAGACCGGTGGCTGGGTCGAGCCGGTGCGCGCGCAGATCCTGACACCGTCGGATCCCGGCTACGCGCCTACCGCGCCGCCGCGGCCGAACGCCGATGAAGCCTTCGCGCTGCTCGCCGAGGCGGGCTATGGCCGCGCGCCGGAGCCGCCGCCAGTCACCTCGCCGACCTCGCCCGCGCCGCATCCTCGCCTGATCGCGAAAAACGGTAAGCTACTGGCGATTCGGATCGGCGCGGTCACCGGCGACCCAACCGCGCTCGCGGTGGCGAATACGGCCGCGGATCAATTGCGCAGTGCCGGAATCGATGCCAGTGTGCGCAGTGTCACCCCGGACGTGCTGTACGGCAAGGACCTCACTGAGAGCGCGGTCGATGCGGTCGTCGGCTGGGAGGTCGCCGGCTCGGACCCGGCCACCGTGCTGGCCTCCCGATATGGTTGCCCACCTGTGGAAATCCCTGCGGACAATGGTAATTCGCAGGTGCGGGCCGAGGCGGCCAAGAAGGCGCCGAGCAATATCTCGGGTGTGTGCGATCCGACGCTGCAGCCCGCGATCGACGACGCGTTGCGTGGTGTCGAGGTCGGGCGAGTGCTGGCCGAGGCCGAGCCCAAACTGTGGGAGCTGGCTACCGTGCTGCCGATCGTGCAGGACAACGTGGTCGCCGCGTCCGGTCCGCGCGTGGACGGCGCCTCGCTGAGCGGTGCCATCCAGGTCGGGATCTTCGGCGACTCGGCGATGTGGCGCAGGATCCCGTGACGGGTGGGCTGCTACTCGTCCATGCCCACCCGGACGACGAAACCATCACCACTGGGGGCACGATCGCGCACTATCGCAAGCGCGGTGTGCCCGTGACGGTGGTGACCTGCACCCTCGGCGAGGAAGGGGAGGTAATCGGCGACGAGTGGGCGCAGCTGACCGCGGACCGGGCCGACCAACTCGGCGGCTACCGGGTGCTGGAACTAACCAGAGCGCTCGGCGCACTTGATGCTTCGCCGCCGCGGTTTCTCGGTGGCGCGGGCCATTGGCGCGACTCCGGCATGGCGGGCACGCCGGCGGCAGCGCATCCGCGGGCCTTCGCGCACTCCGGCGCCGCAGCGGTGGACGCGCTGACCGCGGTGCTGCTCGAACTGCGACCGCGGGTGGTGATCGGCTACGACCCGCAGGGTGGCTACGGCCATCCCGATCACATCCGAGCCCATCAGATCACCACGGCCGCGGTGCACGCTGCGGCTGACCAGGGGTGGGACACTCCGAAGTTCTACTGGACGGTCACCGATGGCGACATGCTGCGCCTGCATACCGAGGCGCTCGCACGGCGAACCGCCGAAGGGTTGCCTGGCAGGTTGCCAACCGGCTGGCGCCTCCCCGTTGGTGGTGAGCTTGCCAGTGTGCCGAGTCATACCGTGACCGCGACGATCGATGTGTCCGATTCGCTCGCAGCCAAACGGGCGGCACTGCGAGCACACGCAACACAGGTGCGGGTGGCGCTATCGGGCCGAGAGTTCGTGCTGTCCAACAACATTGCGCAGCCGGTGCTGCCGGAGGAGCACTACATCCTGGTGCGTGGACATCGTGGTGCCGTCGGAGCCGACGGCAGGGAGCATGATCTGTTCACCGGTATAACCTGAGGTTGCCGCTGTGTCGCTCGAGCAGGCCGGGTACCGTTTCGGCGGTCTCGGACATCGATGCGGAGGTTGAAGCGGTTCATGACAGCGGTCGGCGACAGGGCACATCTGGATCTCGAGGACGAGGGCTATCACAAGAGTCTCAAGCCCCGACAGCTGCAAATGATCGCCATCGGTGGTGCCATCGGCACCGGCCTGTTCCTGGGCGCCGGTGGCCGACTGGCCACGGCGGGACCTGGATTGTTCCTGGTCTACGCGGTATGCGGCGTCTTCGTGTTCTTCATCCTGCGCGCGCTCGGTGAGCTGGTGCTGCATCGGCCCTCGTCGGGTTCTTTCGTGTCCTACGCCCGCGAGTTCTTCGGCGAGAAGGCCGCGTTTGTCGCGGGCTGGATGTACTTCCTGAACTGGTCGATGACCGGTATCGCCGATACCACCGCGATCGCCCAGTACTTCCACTACTGGTCCGGGTTCTCGCATATTCCGCAGTGGGTGCTGGCATTGATCGCGTTGGTGCTCGTGCTCGCGGTCAACCTCATGTCGGTGAAATGGTTCGGGGAGATGGAATTCTGGGCCGCGTTGGTGAAGGTGTTCGCGCTGAGCGCCTTCCTGATCGTCGGCACGATCTTCCTGCTCGGCCGGTTCACGGTGCAGGGCAATCCGACCGGGCCGAGTGTGATCAGCGACAGCGGTGGCCTCTTTCCGACCGGGATCCTGCCGTTGGTCGTGGTGACCTCCGGTGTCGTGTTCGCCTATGCCGCAGTCGAATTGGTCGGTACTGCGGCGGGGGAGACCGAGAACCCGGCAAAGATTATGCCGCGTGCCATCAATTCGGTGATCGCGCGAATCGCGATCTTCTATGTGGGTTCGCTGGTGCTGCTCGGTCTGTTGCTGCCCTACACGAGCTACACGTCGAAGGAGAGCCCGTTCGTCACCTTCTTCACGATGCTCGGGGTGCCCGGCATCGGCAGCGTCATGAACCTTGTTGTGCTCACCGCCGCCTTCTCCAGCCTGAACGCGGGACTGTATTCGACCGGTCGCATTCTGCGGTCCATGTCGATGAACGGCAGCGCACCGAAGTTCACCGGTGTGATGGGACGCAATGGCGTTCCCTACGGCGGCATCCTGCTGACCAGCCTGTTCGCGCTGTGCGGTATCGCGTTGAACGGGGTGGTGCCCGACCGAGCCTTCGAGATCGTGCTGAATATGGCCTCACTGGGCATCATCGCCTCCTGGGCCACCATCGTGCTGGCCCAATTGCAGCTGTGGCGCTGGTCGACGCAGGGCAAGCTGCGCCGACCAGAGTTCCGGATGTTCGGCGCGCCCTATACCGGTCTGGCCACGCTGGCCTTCCTGTTCTTCGTCGTGGTGCTCACCGGCTTCGACTATCCGGTCGGCACCTGGACTGTCGCGTCGCTGGTATTGATCATCCCGGCACTGATCGTCGGCTGGTTCGGCGCCCGCAAGCGGGTGCTGGCCATCGCGCGGGAGCGGCGCGGGTACACCGGTGCGTTCCCGGTGGTGGCGAATATCCCGGTCGACGGCGACTGAGCCGATCGGGGCCGGATCCATGCGACCGACAGCCGGAATAGACTCGATGGCTATGTACAACTGGGATCTGCAAAACGCGATCGCGGGTCTGGTGGACAGCCTGCGCCCCGGCGGGCAGCAACAGCACGACCTCTATATGTCGGTGCTGTACGCGTTCGTCGACATGCAGAGCCATCTGCTGACGCTTCTCGGCTTCCCACCGGTCGCGTGACGGCAACCGTCGACGGCGCCGCCGGTGATCGGGCTCCGGCGGCATCGGGGGCTGCCACGCGATGGCTCGGCGCGACATACCTGGGGCCGGTGATCATTGCCGTCCTCATCATCGATGCGCTGATCACGCTAGCTCTCGAGGTGCTCTATCTGCCGACCTACATCGGCACCGTCGCCTTCCCGTTGTCCGCGGTGCTGGCAGGGTTCGTCAATGTGCTGCTGGTGATGGGGGTCCGCGCCGCGACCACCCGCACCGGCTTCGCCATTCTCCCGCTCGCCGCGTGGACATTCGGCTTCCTCATCTGCTCGACGAGCGGTCCCGGCGGCGACATCATGCTCGGAAGCGATTGGCGGACAGTGCTTCTGCTGGTATGCGGCCTGGTGCCGCCGCTGCTGTACATGTACATCAAAGCGAACTCAGGCGCGTTCAGCACGCGGTGAGGCGGTAGGTCAGCGGGTGCCGAGCCGTCCCGGTGTCACCGCTTCGATGAGGGCCAGCGCCTCGTCGAAGGGGATGTCGATGACGCGGTACCGCTTCTTGCCCGCGGCGGACGCGGCAACCACAGTGGCGACGCCGGAGCGGCGCTGCCAGAAAGATTGACGGACCGTCCAGCCGATGATGCCGGGGGCCTCGAGACAATCGCGGTCGCGGTCGAGCGAGCCGGCGCGGGTGATCAGCCAGGCCGGGCCGGTGGTGGTCGCGGGCAGGACGGTATGGCCGAGTCCGCGGTAACGGTCTTCGGCCAGCGGCAGCGCGATCAGCGCAGGAAATCCTGGCAATAGCCACCACCACGGCGAATAGTCCACGCCGGCAAGGGATAACACCAGCAGCACGGCGGCGACCATCAGGATCGGTGTCAGTGCGCGGGTGTACCGGCGGCGACGCGCGGCGCGACCGTGTGCGACCAGGGGAGCGGCGCCCTGTGCGCTGACGTAGGCCGACAGCGGAGCTACGGGGGCAGATGGGCTCGCCGATGTAACCGTATTCCACTGCCCCACTTGACCTGTGGTCTCGAGCGAGTGTTGGGTGCGCGGTGCGATCAGCGTGGCCAGAGTGCGCTCGACGGCGGCGCGCGGAGCCTGCGGGAGGATCTTCTGGCGCGGGTTGCGCCCGACCATGATCGCTTCGAGTTCCGCGCCGCCCGCCCAGCGCAGCAGTAGGGGTTCATTGACGGTGGCGCCGCGCAGCCTGGCTCGGTCGAGGGTGAGCTGCCGCCTGGTGAACAGCCCGTTCCGTACGTGCAGGGTGCGGCCGTCGTCGAGGACTCGCAGTCCGAAATATGTTGTCAGATAACGGGTGCAGGCGGCCAGGCTCACCAGGACGACGATGGTGAGGACCAGCACCGAACCGGCGACCGCGAGCAATATCGCGCCGCCTTCTTCGAGATTGTGCACCGTGTCCGAGCGGAACAGCACCTCGCCGAGTCCGTACTGGAACCCCACACCCACGATGGGCGCGATGATAGCGAATCCGGTCAGCGACAGTGGCGCGTAACGCACCCAGCTCGCCTGCCAATGCCCGATCTCGCGCGGCTGTTCACTCGGTGAGCCGGATATGTTCTGCGGCAAAGCTTTCCGGAGAGAATCCGGTGCGGGCGCCGAGGCGTCGGAGGCGGGTGCGGGCGAAATCTGATGAGCGCCGTTGCTCGCGGTATGCGCCAGCAGCGTCGTCCGTAGTTCGGGCACGACCCTGGCATCGAGCGCGTCGAGCTTGAATTGTTGCTCGTGCTTGTCGGTGTGCTGCCCGGTGCCGATCGCGAGCACCGCCAGCCCGAGCGCTCGGTGCAGCAGGTCGGCCTCGATGTCGACCGACCGGATGCGCGAGCGCGGGACCGAAAGCTTTTTGCGCTGAATCAATCCGGTGCGTAACTCGACGTGAGTAGGGCCGACCCGGTATGTGGTGGTGAACCAGCGGGTGAGCGCGAACCCGATGATGAGCACCAGTGGGATGATGCTCCATCCGTGGTTGCCGCTGCTGGTACCGAGGATGATCGCGGCGATCAATGCGGGGATGAACTTCACGACCTCGTTGACGGGATGGACGAGCAGCATGCGCTTGTCGAGCCGCGACCACGGCTGTTCGGTCTGCGGAGCGGGGGTGGTCGGCTCAGTCATGTCGCGTCCCCGCGGTGTAGTGCCGCGATTTCGGTCAGCCGCGTGACGGTCTGCTCGGCGACGGGCAGGTCCAGTGCCGAGATCTGTACCGCGCCCGCTGACGACGCGGTCGTTACGGTCACCGTCGCCAGGCCGAGTAGCCGCTCCAGTGGCCCGCGTTCGGTGTCGACGGTCTGTACTCGGGAGATCGGCGCGACCCGGCTCTCCTGGGTCAACCAGCCGACCCGGGTGTAAACGGCCTCATCGGTGACCTCCCAGCGGTGCACCGCGTATCGCCACAGCGGCACCACGCCGATGCCCAATCCCGCGAGAACCAGAATCACCACGAACGCGATCAACTGTGCCGCGCGATGCTGGGAGTCGACCGCCGCCCACACGATCAGTACGACCAGCGGAATGATCCAGGCCAGCGCCGCCTGCGCGGTCCACAAGAGTTTTGCTTTGGGGCTGGGGCGCCAGGCCGGCTCGGCCAGGATCGTGCGCGGCTGCGACATGCCTGTCATGGTTGCATGAACTGCCGCTGCCCGCCGCGACCTGTCGGCGCCCGGTCAGATCGGCAGTGCGCCCTTATGCCCGGCAGGGGTCGGCGAGCGGCGCGACCAGCAGCGGCGCGTATTCGTAACGCCGATTTCGTCGGCGACTCTTTCCCGTTCCCGTGCGTCTTCGTTACGGATACCCTCCGCGCAATGGTCGGTCACGAAAAACCTTCCTGCGCAACAATCCCGGCCGGATCGGGTGGTCAAGCGGGTAGAACGAACATCGTGGCAGACACCACCGACACAACTGGCAGGTGTGCAGCGGAATAGAGTGACCCGGCGCACGGTTGTCCTCGCTCATGAGCACCACAGGCAGACAGTTCCGGATGTGTGGCGCATGATCGAGGGCGTGACCGAACTGCCGAACCCGAGCATTCCTGCCGTACCGCCCACTCCGTCGGCTATGCGCCGGGCGCTGCGCCGGGCTCGCGATGGCGTGAGCTTGAATGTGGACGAAGCCACCGTACTGCTGCACGCGCGCGGAGACGATCTGGTCGACCTGAGTCACAGCGCGGCGCGGGTTCGCGACGCCGGGCTGGAATCGGTGGGCAGGCCGAAGACGATCAGTTTTTCGCGCAATGTCTTCATTCCGCTGACCCGGCTGTGTCGGGACAAATGCCATTACTGCACCTTCGTGACCGTCCCCGGCAAGCTGCGCGCCGAGGGGCATGGCATGTTCCTGGAGCCCGACGAGGTGCTCGATATCGCACGGCAGGGTGCGGCGCTGGGGTGCAAGGAGGCGCTGTTCACTCTCGGTGACCGTCCGGAGGACCGTTGGCCGGAGGCCGCGCGGTGGCTCGATGAACGCGGTTACGACTCGACCCTGGACTATCTGCGTGCCGTGTCGATCATGGTGCTGGAGGAGACCGGGCTGCTGCCGCACCTGAACCCGGGTGTCATGTCGTGGGAGGAAATCTCGCGGCTCAAGCCGGTAGCCCAGTCCATGGGCATGATGTTGGAGACCACCTCCACCCGGCTGTTCACCGATAAGGGCGAATGCCACTACGGCAGCCCGGACAAGGATCCGGCGGTCCGGCTGCGCGCGATGACCGATGCCGGGCGGCTTTCGGTGCCCTACACCACCGGCATCCTGGTCGGCATCGGAGAGACGCTGACCGAGCGAGCCGAATCGATTATGGCGATTCGCAAGCAGCACAAGGCTTTCGGTCATATTCAGGAAGTGATCATTCAGAACTTCCGCGCCAAGGACGACACCGCCATGCGCGATGCGCCCGACGCCGGACTGGAAGAATTCCGCGCCACCATCGCGGTCACCCGGCTACTGCTCGGTCCCGATGTTCCGGTGCAGGCGCCGCCGAACCTGGTGTCGCACGAGGAATGTCGCGCACTGGTCGACGCGGGCATCGATGACTGGGGCGGTGTATCACCGGTAACCCCGGACCATGTGAATCCGGAACGGCCGTGGCCGAACCTGGACACGCTGCGCGAGATCACCGAGGCCGCCGGTTACCAGCTTGTCGAACGCACGTCGGCGCACCCGAAGTACGTGCGTGCGGGCAATCCGTGGGTCGATCCGCGTATCCGCGGACATGTCGCCGCGCTCACCGATCCGGCCACCGGGCTGGCGAATCCGGACGCGATGCCGGTCGGCCTGCCCTGGCAGGAGCCGGACGAGTCGTGGGAGTCGGCCGGGCGGGTCGACCTCAATACCACGATCGATACCGAGGGCCGCATCACCGAGAGCCGAAGCGACTCCGCGCTCGGCCAGGACATCGTCGGTGCCTTCGGCGATTGGGACACCATTCGTGAACAGGCGCGCGATCTGTCGGTCGCGCCTGCGCAACGCCTCGATTCGGACGTACTCGCGGCACTACGCGCGGCCGAAAGCGACCCCGCCGGACTCAGCGATGCCGAGTACCTGGCGCTGGCCACCGCGGAAGGCCCCGCGCTGGAAGCGGTAACGGCGCTGGCCGATCAGCTGCGCCGCGATGTCAACGGTGACGACGTCACCTATGTGGTGAACCGCAACATCAACTTCACAAATATCTGCTACACCGGTTGCCGTTTCTGCGCGTTCGCCCAGCGCAAGGGTGACGCGGACGCGTTCACCCTGAGCATGGACGAGGTAGCGGACCGGGCCTGGGAGGCGCATGTCGACGGTGCCACCGAGATCTGCATGCAGGGCGGTATCGACCCGGACCTGCCGGTCACCGGCTACGCCGATCTGGTGCGGGCGATAAAGCAACGGGTGCCGTCGATGCACGTGCACGCCTTCAGCCCGATGGAGATCGTGAACGGTGCCTCGCGTGGTGGGCAGAGTATCCGTGACTGGCTGGTCGCGCTGAAGGAGGCCGGGCTCGACACGATTCCGGGCACCGCCGCGGAAATCCTCGACGACGAGGTCCGCTGGGTCCTGACCAAGGGCAAGCTGCCCACCTCGGCGTGGGTCGAGGTGATCACCACCGCCCATCAGGTTGGGCTGCGGTCGAGCTCCACGATGATGTACGGCCACGTCGACAATCCGAAGCACTGGGTCGGACATCTGCGGGTGCTGCGCGCAATCCAGGACGAGACAGGCGGTTTCACCGAATTCGTGCTGTTGCCCTTCGTGCATCAGAGCTCGCCGCTGTATCTGGCGGGTGCGTCCCGCCCCGGCCCGACGATTCGAGACAATCGTGCCGCCCATGCCCTGTCCCGGATCATGTTGCACGGCCGCATCGACAATATCCAGACCAGCTGGGTGAAGCTCGGCACCGCCGGTACCAGGATGATGCTCAATGGCGGTGCCAATGACCTGGGCGGTACCTTGATGGAGGAGACCATTTCACGCATGGCGGGATCCCAGCACGGCTCCGCCAAGACCGTCGCGGAACTCACCGAGATCGCCGAGGGAATCGGGCGTCCGGTCCGCGAACGCACTACCGCCTATGGTGTTCCGAAAGGCACAGTGTCTGTCCTGCCGCTGTCGGTGGGGTAGGCGGGGTTATCGCCAGGGTCGTACCGCAATGGCGCGGACGCAAGGCGCCTTCGATCCAGTCGAGTGGTGTGCGGAACAAAGTTGGTTAGGACAGGCTGACCGGCGGTAACCTGGGCTGCTTGGATAATGTGACGCCGGGCGGACTCCCCCGCAGTAGGACAGACTAGGAGAACGGCAGTGCCGTACATCATCGCTGAACCGTGCGTTGACGTGAAGGACAAGGCATGCATCGAGGAATGCCCCGTGGACTGTATCTACGAGGGCGGCCGCATGCTGTACATCCATCCCGACGAGTGCGTGGACTGTGGTGCATGTGAGCCGGTATGCCCGGTTGAGGCGATCTTTTACGAAGACGACACCCCGGATCAGTGGACTGGCTACATCAACGCCAACGTCGACTTCTTCGACGAGCTCGGTTCGCCCGGCGGTGCGACGAAGGTCGGCAAGGTGGATTACGACCCGCCGCTCATCAAGGAACTGCCTCCGATGGCGAGTGAATGAGTCCTGACGTGGCGGTGCGCGGCCGGGTCAGTAGTCTGCTGCCCGATTTCCCTTGGGACACCATCGCTTCCGCGAAGGCGAAGGCGGCGGCGCATCCCGGCGGGATCGTCGATCTCTCGGTCGGTACCCCGGTCGATCCGGTCGATCCGCTGATCCGCGACGCGCTGAGCTCGGTGGCCGAGGTGCCCGGGTATCCGACCACGCATGGCACGCCCGAGTTGCGGGTGGCCGCGGTCGAGGCGCTCGCGCGCCGCTACGGGATCACCGGTGTGGACCCGGTGGCCGTGCTGCCCGCGATCGGCACCAAGGAGTTGATCGCCGGATTGCCGCGATTTCTCGGTCTCGGCGGCGCCGACCTGGTGGTCATTCCCGAGGTCGCGTACCCGACCTACGAGGTGGGTGCGCTGCTCGCCGGTGCTCAGGTCGCCAGGGCGGACGGACTGACCCAGCTCGGCCCGCGGTCGCCCGCGCTGATCTACGTGAACTCCCCTTCGAATCCGACCGGACGCGTGCTCGGCGTCGATCATTTACGCAAGGTCGTCGCCTTCGCTCGCGAGCGTGGTGCGATCGTCGCCTCCGACGAGTGCTATCTGGGCCTGACCTGGTCGGGTCGCGCTGTCTCCGTCCTGGATCCCGAGGTATGCGATGGCGACCACACCGGCTTGCTCGCGATCCATTCGCTGTCGAAGACCTCGAACCTGGCCAGCTACCGCGCCGGTTTCGTGGCGGGTGATCCGACCCTGGTCGCCGAACTGCTCGAGGTGCGCAAGCACTCCGGCATGATGGTGCCGTTCCCGATCCAGGCGGCGATGACCGCCGCGCTCGGCGACGACGCCCATGAACAGCGGCAGCGCGAACGCTACCGCGCACGCCGCGAGATTCTGCGAAACGCGTTGCTGGCGGCCGGTTTCCGGATCGATCACTCGGAGGCCGGCCTCTACCTGTGGTCCACCCGCGGCGAGAACGGCCGCGCCACCCTGGACTGGCTGGCCGAGCGCGGCATTCTCGCCGCCCCCGGCGATTTCTACGGCCCGGCGAGCACCGAGCACGTCCGAATCGCGCTCACCGCGACCGATGAGCGCATTGCCGCGGCGGCGCAACGACTGAACGCGAACTGACAGGTCTGTTCGAAACCGATGCGCGTGCGCGATCGACGCCGCTGTTGGCGCGGCTCTCGCTCGTGCGCGCCGCAACGGCGATAGCCTGTTTGTATGGACGCTGTAACGGTTGTCCCCACCCCCGGCAATGAGCCGGTGCATTCCTACGCACCGGGTAGTCGCGAGCGGGAGTTACTTATTGCCAAGCTTGCCGAGATATCAGGCGAATCCGTCGACATACCGTTGGTGATCGGTGGTAAACATCGGCCAGGCATCGGCGAGCGGCACGATATTGTCACACCGCACCGGCACAGACATGTGCTCGGAACCTATACCAACACCACCCATTCGGAGGCACGCGGCGCCGTCGACGCGGCGATAGCGGCGGCGCCCGGCTGGCGGGCGCTGTCGTTCGATGAGCGCGCCGCGATCTTTCTGCGTGCGGCGGATCTGCTCGCGGGGCCATGGCGGGAGACGGTGGCCGCCGCGACCATGCTCGGACAGTCCAAGACCGCCCAGCAGGCCGAGGTCGACGCGCCGTGCGAGCTCGTCGACTTCTGGCGGTTCAATGTGGCGTTCGCGCGCCGGATCCTCGAGCAGCAGCCGGAGTCGAGCGCCGGGGTATGGAACAGGCTGGACTATCGGCCGCTGGAGGGATTCGTCTACGCGATCACCCCGTTCAACTTCACCGCTATCGCCGGGAATCTGCCGACCGCGCCCGCGCTGATGGGCAATACCGTGGTGTGGAAGCCGTCGCCGACGCAGACATTGGCGGCGTTCTACACCATGCGGGTATTGGAGGCGGCGGGGTTGCCGCCGGGGGTCATCAATATGGTGACCGGTGACGGCGTCGAGCTATCGGAGGTGGCGCTGGGCGATGCCAGGTTGGCGGGCATCCATTTCACCGGTTCCACCAAGACATTCCAATTCCTGTGGGGTCAGGTCGGTGCCAATATCGGGCGCTACAACGGATATCCGCGATTGGTCGGGGAGACCGGCGGCAAGGATTTCATCGTCGCGCACTCCTCTGCCGATCCGGATGCGTTGCGCACCGCGCTGATTCGCGGCGCCTACGAATATCAGGGCCAGAAATGCTCGGCCGCCTCGCGCGCCTACATCGCCCGATCGGTGTGGCGCTCGATGAGTGACGATTTCCTGAGCCAGACCAGGGAACTGGCCTTCGGCGATATCGCCGATCTGTCCAATTTCGGTGGCGCCGTGATTGATCGGCGCGCCTACGAAAAGAATGTCGCCGCCATCGAGCGGGCCAGGGCTGCGGGCATCGCGATATCGGCGGGCGGCGAATACGACGACAGCGAGGGGTGGTTCGTGCGGCCGACAGTGCTGTTGGTGGGGGATCCGCACGACGAGTCCTTTGCCACCGAGTATTTCGGGCCGATCCTGTCGGTGCACGTCTACAACGACGCCGAACCCGGTGCCTACTCCGCCGTGCTCGCCGAGGTCGAGTCGACGGCACCCTACGCACTGACCGGCGCGGTTTTCGCCCAGGACCGCCACGCCGTCGAACAGGCCTCCGCCGCATTGCGTTTCGCGGCGGGCAACTTCTACATCAATGACAAGCCGACCGGTGCGGTAGTGGGCCAGCAGCCCTTCGGCGGTGCCAGGGCCTCGGGTACCGATGACAAGGCCGGTTCGCCTTTGAACCTGTTGCGCTGGGTGGCGCCGCGCGCGATCAAGGAAACCTTCATCCCGCCAACGGACTACCGGTATCCGCACATGGCGGCGAGATAAGACACTTCTTACTGCGCGCCTCGGTCAGTAGATCCTGACCCGCCGGCTATACCAACGGTCTGCCGAACCGGTGTCGGAGGCGCATGTCCACTAGCAGCACATTCATCGGAAAAACCCTGGCGGCCTTGGGGAATCGGTCCTGTACGGTTCCGATGGTGCGCAGCAGTTCGACGAAGCGGCGCTGATCGCGCGCACTCCAGGTCATGCCCATCTCGTCGCGCAGATGTTGCGGCAGCAGTCCGCCGACAATGAAGCGGTGCAGCCGCCCGAAGATCCGCAGCGGTCGCGCGAGCATCTTCAAATCAATGATGTGATCGAAGTAGGCACGCGTGCGGGCGTCGATGGTCTTGGTCGCCAGGTTGGTGTTCCAGTAGTCCTCGAACGCCGCGCGGTCCGCGGGCCACATCTCCTGGCGCATCTGCAGGGTGGTGCCGAGCCGGGCCGCGTATTGATAGAACACGTCGGCGGTGTCCTCGTCGAGCGGACCGTGCATCTTCTCTTTCAAATCGACGATGCCCCAATACAGGCAGGCTGCTACCCATAGCTGGAGCTTCGGATCGAAGGCGTTGTACTTCAGTGGGGCATCCGGTTCGGAGTGCACCGGGCGATGCGATTGGTTGACCGCCTCGCGGTAGATCTCCCGATCTTTCTCCGAACCGAGCAGCGCGACCGAGATGTAGGTGAGGGTGGTGCGCAACCGCTTCCATGGATGCAGGTCGACCCGGCCCGATTCGACCTTGCTCTCCATTACGCCGTACGCCACGGGCCGCAGGCTCAGTTGGACCATGACATTGGCCATGCCGCCGAGCGCGGCGGCGATGCCGTCGAAGATTTCGTCCATCTGGAAGTCGTCGGCCGTGCCATAGCGGCAGGTTGTGGCCGGTTCGTGCGGTGTTGCTCGATTGGCCGCGGTCATCGTCGACCTCGTCTTTCGAATTCGGCCGCACTACGGGGTTCGGACGATCTGCGGCATTTGAATAATGAGAATATTATGTCCTCACCTTCTCATTATCCTGGCAGGGTTGTCAATGACGCGGTTTCGGGATTCTTCCGCCGTAGATGATGGCATGCGAAGCTAGTGATGTCATCGTTTCATCGAAGCGGATAGGGTGAGTGTCATGGCGAGGCTGACCAGACTGCTGGCGCTGGTGCGCAGCACCAGTCCCGAGGATCGCAATCAGGCGCCGGTGCTGGACGCGGCGCTGCTCGCTTTTCTGGATTTCGGCATCAAACGCACCAGCATGGTCGAGGTGGCGAGGCGATGTGGGCTGTCGCTGGCCACACTCTATCGGCGTTTCGCGAGCAAGTCCGATCTCATCCAGGCGGTCGGGCTCCGGCAGGCCCGCCAGTTCATCGACGAGGTGGACGCCACGCTGCAGCGGCAGGTCGATCGTGATGCGGGGGCCGAAGATCAGATCGTCGAATTGTTCGTCGCGTTCCTGAATGGGTTGCGCGGCAATAAGCTACTCGACCGGCTGTTGAAGACCGAGCCCGAGATCGTGCTGCCATATCTCACCGTCAAGGGAGCTCCGGTCATCGAGATGGGCCGCGACTATACGGCCGAATTCATCACTCGACTGCAGGCCGAAGGCAAGCTGCCCGATTACGATCCCGAACCGCTCGCCGAGATGATCGCGCGCACCGCGTTATCGCTGGCTCTCACACCGCAAACGGTGATTCCGCTCGATGACGACGTGGCGGCGCGGCAATTCGCGCGTGACCATGTCGTCGTCTCGTTCCGGATTCCGTGACCTCCCACACACCCGCTGAGAAGGATGTGTATCAACCCTCTCACTGCCTCAATGGGGTGTCAACCAGTCGGATGGCCGTGGATGCCGGCGAAGTAGCGTGAGCGAATGTCGATCGGTGTGCCACTGCTGCTTCGTTCCCTGAACCCACTCGCGGTCGCCGCGGGGGAGGACCGCCCCGACGCGGTCACCATTGACGGGGTGACGCTGTCGCGTAGCGATCTACTCGGCGCCGCGACCTCGGTGGCCGAACGTATTGCCCGTGCGGAGCGGGTTGCGGTACTGGCCCGCCCGAGCGTCACCACGGTGCTTGCCGTGGTCGGTTGTCTCATAGCCGGGGTCACCGTGGTTCCGGTGCCGCCGGACTCGGGAAGCGCTGAACTGGAGTACATCCTCGGTGATTCCGGCGCACAGGCATGGCTCGGGGAGGCGCCCGCGCGGACGAACCTGCCGGTCGTCCCGGTTCGCGTGCACGCCCGCTCCTGGCATACCTACCCCGAACCCGAGCCCGGCGCACCGGCTTTCGTGCTGTATACCTCCGGAACGACCGGGCCGCCCAAGGGCGTAGTGCTCAGCCGTGGCGCCATTGCCGCGGGTCTGGACGCGCTCGCGGACGCCTGGACTTGGACCGCGAACGACGTTCTGGTGCACGGACTTCCGCTGTTCCATGTGCACGGCCTGATCCTCGGTGTGCTCGGTCCGTTGCGGGTGGGAAGTCCGTTGATCCACACCGGCAAGCCGACCCCGCAGGCATACGCGGACGCGGCGGGGACGCTCTACTTCGGTGTGCCGACAGTATGGTCGCGCATTGCCGAAGATGCCGGCGCGGCACGGCAATTGGCTGATGCGCGACTGCTGGTGTCGGGCAGTGCGCCACTGCCCGTACCGGTGTTCGAGCGACTGCGCGAGCTCACCGGTCACGCTCCGATCGAGCGCTACGGCATGAGCGAAACAATGATCACGCTGTCCACACGTGCCGACGGTGAGCGCAGGCCGGGCTGGGTCGGCGTGCCGGTGGCGGGTGTGCGGACCCGGATCTGTGATGAGTCGGGCGAGCCGGTCGCGCACGATGGTGAGAGCATCGGCGGCCTGCAGGTGCGGGGGCCGATGGTGTTCGATGGCTACCTCGATCGCGCCGAGGCAACGGCCGAGTGCTGGACCGATGACGGCTGGTTCAAGACCGGCGATGTGGCGGCGATCGGTCCCGACGGCTTCCATCGCATCGTCGGCCGTGAGTCGGTCGACCTCATCAAATCCGGCGGATACCGCATCGGCGCGGGCGAAGTGGAGAACGCATTGCTCGGCCACCCCGATGTCGCGGAGGTCGCGGTGGTCGGGCTGCCGGATGCCGATCTCGGTCAGCGCATCGTTGCCTTTGTCGTACTGCGCGGCGCGGCAACCGATTCCATCGAGAAGGCCCTGATCGAGCAGGTGGCCGAGCAGCTTTCGGTGCACAAACGCCCGCGCGAAGTCCGCATCGTCGATGCGCTGCCGCGCAATGCCATGGGCAAGGTCCAGAAGAAGCTGCTGAGCTGACGCAGGATGATCGACCGCTGATCCGCATCCACCCGACCCGGATCATCGCCTTCGGCCTGTGATCGGATCGGGTGGCTGCGGTCGGGCTGTCAGTCGTTGGCGTGCAGTGCGGCGTTCAGCTCGATACCGGTTCCCTTGCGGGGCACCACTTCTACCGCTCCGGTGAGCGAATTGCGGCGGAACAGCAGGTTGTTCCGTCCGGCCAATTCGGCCGCTTTGACGACCGTGCCGTCGGGCGTGGCGACCTTGGTGCCCGCGGTCAGGTAGAGGCCGGCCTCGAGAACGCAGTCGTCGCCGAGCGGGATACCGAGGCCGGCGTTGGCGCCCAGCAGTGAGCGTTCACCGACCGAGACGATGGTGGTGCCACCGCCGGACAGCGTGCCCATGATGGAGGCGCCGCCGCCGACATCCGAGCCGTCGCCGACCACCACGCCCGCCGAAATACGGCCCTCGACCATGGAGTTGCCGAGCGTCCCCGCATTGAAGTTCACGAAGCCCTCATGCATGACGGTGGTGCCCGAGGCCAGGTGCGCGCCGAGCCGGACGCGGTCGGCGTCGCCGATGCGGACGCCCGAGGGCACCACATAATCGACCATGCGCGGGAACTTGTCGATGCTGTACACGGTGACCGGTCCACGGGCGCGCAGCTTGGCGCGGGTCAGCTCGAAGCCCTCCACGGCGGCGGGGCCGTGATTGGTCCACACCACATTGCTGAGCAGCCCGAACTGGCCTTCGAGGCTCAGTCCGTGCGGGCGAACCAGACGATGCGAGAGTAGGTGCAACCGCAGGTAGACCTCATGCGCGTCGACCGGTGCCGCGCTGAGGTCGGCGATGGTGGTCCGCACGGCGATCACGTCCACACCGCGTGCCTCGTCGAAGCCGACAAGCGCGGCGAACTCCTCGGGAGCCTGCTCGAGGCGCACAGTGGCGGTCTCGGTGAACTCGCCGAGTCGCGGACTCGGATACCAGGTGTCCAGGACGGTCCCGTCCGCTGTCACATTGGCGATACCGACTGCTGTTGCTCCCTGAATGCTCACGTCATGAGAGCCTACCGATCCGTGACCGGCAGCGGTGCGGCCGCATCGGCGATGAGGGGCGGTTGTGCTGAGTCGATCGCGTCTGCGGTGCCGGTACACCCGCGACACCGTAGCGGTGTACGTCGAGAGCCGTGACCGAAGTCCGGATCGATATGTCCGGCCGTAGGCTGTCGGGCGTGATCATCGACTTGCGCGCCGACCCCATCACGCTGACCGCCGCTCTGGTCGACATCGAGAGCGTGTCCCGCGACGAGGCGCGGATCGCCGATATCGTCGAGCGGGCACTGCGCGAGCAGACCGACGGATTCGAAGTGCTGCGGCACGGGAATGTCGTGCTCGCGCGGACGAATCGGGGTCTCCCGACGCGAGTGATCCTGGCCGGACACCTGGACACCGTGCCGATAGCCGACAATGTGCCGAGCAGGTTCGATATCGGCGACGACGGCGCGGACGTGCTCTATGGGTGCGGCACGGTCGACATGAAATCCGGTGACGCGGTGTTCCTCCACCTGGCCGCGACGATTGCCGATCCGGCGCACGATCTGACCCTGATCTTCTACGACTGCGAGGAAATCGCCGCCGAATTCAATGGGCTCGGCGCGATCGAACGGGAGTTGCCGGAGTGGCTCGACGGTGACCTGGCGATTCTCGGTGAACCCTCGGCGGGCTGGATCGAGGCGGGTTGCCAGGGGACCCTGCGGGTCCGGCTGTCCACCGCCGGCGTGCGGGCCCATTCGGCGCGGGCCTGGTTGGGCGACAATGCCATTCACAAGCTCGCCCCGGTCCTGCGGCGTCTTGCCGACTACCGGGCTCGCGAGGTCGACATCGACGGCTGCGTCTACCGCGAGGGACTCTCGGCGGTCGGCGTATCGGGCGGAGTCGCGGGAAATGTGGTCCCCGATATCGCCGAGGTCTCGGTGAACTTCCGATTCGCTCCGGATCGCACGGTCGAGCAGGCCATCGCGCACGTCCGTGCGGTATTCGACGGCCTCGACGTGACCTTCGAGGTAACCGACTCCGCTGCGGGCGCCCTGCCCGGCCTGACCGCGCCGGCGGCGGCGGGTCTCATCGGCTCGGTGAACAGCCACGGCGGCGGCGGTGTGCGCGCCAAGTACGGCTGGACCGACGTCTCGCGCTTCGCTGCCCGCGGCATCCCCGCCGTGAACTTCGGTCCCGGTGACCCGAACCTGGCGCATAAGCGCGACGAGCATGTACCGACCGCGCAGATCACCGCCGTCACCGCCATGCTGCGCGGCTATCTGACCCGGTAGCGTGGCACGCATGTCCACCGAAACCGCAGATGACAGTGGCGCCAGCGTCCGCAAGTCGACCCCCAAATTTCGCGGGCCGATCATGTTCCGCCGCGACCGCAAGCCCGGTGGCACCGCCGACCAGAATCTGTTGGACAGGCACGGACCGAGCGACTGGGTGCATACCGACCCGTGGCGGGTGCTACGCATTCAGGCCGAGTTCGTCGAGGGCTTCGGTGCGCTCGCCGAAGTACCGCGTGCGGTCACCGTTTTCGGTTCCGCGCGCACCCCGCCCGGCCATCCGGAGTACGAGGCGGGCCACGCGCTCGGCGGCGCGCTCGCCCGCGCGGGATTCGCGGTGATCACCGGTGGCGGCCCCGGCGCCATGGAGGCCGCCAACCGTGGCGCCTCGGAGGCGGGCGGGTATTCGATCGGGCTCGGCATCGAGTTGCCGTTCGAGCAGAGCCTCAACGAATGGGTCGATCTGGGAATCAACTTCCGCTACTTCTTCGCCCGTAAGACGATGTTCGTGAAGTACTCCCAGGCATTCGTCTGCCTGCCCGGCGGTTTCGGCACTCTCGACGAGCTGTTCGAGGCGCTCACCCTGGTGCAGACCCGCAAGATCACCCGCTTCCCGATCATTCTGTTCGGCACCAAATATTGGGCGGGACTGGTGGATTGGCTGCGTGACTCACTCGCCGGCTCGGGCAAGATCGCCTCCGGCGATCTCGGCCTGTTGCGGGTAACCGACAGTGTGGACGAGGTCTGCGACATAGTGCTCGGTGCGGCGGAAAACGGCGGCGATCTGGACGCGATCGGGACGGAGGACCAGTGGTGAGCGGGCGAGCCTATGTCGTCTGTGTGTACTGCTCGGCCAGCACCGCCGACCCCGCCCACATCGCCTTGGCTGCGCGCGTCGGCACCGAGATCGCCAGGCGCGGTTGGCAATTGGTGTCCGGCGGCGGACACGTCTCGATGATGGGTGCGGTCGCCACCGCGGCGCGGGCCGGCGGTGCGCAAACGATCGGCGTGATCCCGAAACACTTGGTGCACAAGGAAGTCGCGGATGTCGACGCCGATGAACTCGTCGTCACCGACACCATGCGCCAGCGCAAACAGGTCATGGAGGATCGCGCCGACGCGTTCCTGACCCTGCCGGGCGGCATCGGCACTCTCGAAGAGTTCTTCGAGAGTTGGACCGGCGGCTACCTCGGCCAGCATGACAAACCGGTGGTGGTGCTGGACTCCGACGGCTTCTACGACGGCCTGTTTCGCTGGCTGGACGAGCTCTACGACCGAAAGTTCGTGTCCCAGTTCGCCAGAGACCGAATCTCCGTCACCACCGATCTGCGGTCGGCCTTCGTGGCACTGCAACCCGATGACACCGCCACAACGCGCGAGGAGATTTGACAGCGTGAGCACCGACGCCCGCTCGACAGTCACGTTGTCCGATATCGCACGACGACTGCCGAGTATGGCCGTCGATGTCCCGTCCATGCTGCGTAGTGCCCTCGGCATGCTGGTCAGGCCAGGTGGCAAGTCCTCGGTCGGGCTCTATTTCCAGCGCAACGCCCACCAGCACCCGGACCGGCCGTTCCTTCGGTTCGAGGGCAAGACCTTCAGCTATGCCGAGGCGAACGCGGAGGTGAACCGCTACGCGGGCGTGCTCGTCGATCGGGGTGTGCATCGCGGCGATGTGGTCGGCGTGCTCATGACGAATCGTCCCGAGACGATATTCGTCGTGCTGGCCACGGTCAAGCTCGGCGCGACGGTCGGTCTACTCAATCACCATCAACGAGACACCGTGCTGGCGCACAGCTTCGGACTGCTCGACAGCGTGCTGAATGTGGTCGGTGCGGAATGCCAGGAGGCATTGGACACGCTCGCCGAGCCGCTCGCCAACGTCCTCTACGCACAGGATCTCGACAAGGCCGCCCGCGACGCTGACGCCACCGATCCGCCGGTGTGTGCGGAGATCACCGCACAGGAGCGGGCCTTCCTGATCTTCACCTCCGGCACCACCGGACTGCCGAAGGCCAGCGTGATGACCCACCTGCGCTGGACCAAGAGCATGGCGGGGCTCGGTGGACTCGGAATTCGCTTGCGCGGCACCGACACCCTGTACTGCTGCCTGCCGCTCTATCACAACAACGCGCTTACCGTCGCGCTGTCGTCGGTGCTGTCGGCGGGCGCCACCTTCGCGTTGGGACGGAAGTTCTCGGCGTCGGGGTTCTGGGACGAGATCATCAGGGAGAAGTCCACCGCCTTCATCTACATCGGCGAGGTGTGCCGGTACCTGCTCAACCAGCCCGCCAAGCCGGTCGATCGGCAGCACCGGGTCCGGCTCGTTGTCGGCAACGGGCTGCGTCCGGAGCTGTGGGACGAGTTCAAGAACCGTTTCGGCATCGACCGGATCGTCGAGTTCTACGGCGCCAGCGAGGTGAACATCGCCTTCGTCAATGCGTTCGGAGTGGACCGCACCGCCGGATTCGGGCCGCTGCCATACGCGATCGTCGAATACGACGACGCCACCGGTAAGGCCAAGCGCGGCTCGGACGGGCGGCTGCGGCGCGCGCCGTCAGGTGGGGTCGGGCTGCTGCTGGCGAAGGTCACCAGTCGCTCGCCGGCGGACGGGTACACAGACAAGGCCGCCTCGGAGGCGAAGCTGGTCCGCGACGGCTTCAGCGACGGCGACGTCTGGTTCGATACCGGCGATCTGGTCCGCGATCAGGGCTGGCACCACATCGCCTTCGTGGACCGCATCGGTGACACCTTCCGGTGGAAAGGAGAGAACGTCGCCAGCACCGAGGTCGAGGCGGCACTGGCGCAGGCGGACACGATCGCCCAGGCAGTTGTCTACGGCGTGGATGTTCCGGGCACCGACGGTAAGGCGGGGATGGCGGCGGTCACGCTGTATCCCGGTGTCGAATTCGACGGACACGCGCTCGCCGATCAGGTCTATGCGCGGTTGCCCGGGTACGCGGTCCCGCTGTTCATCCGGGTGGTACCCGAACTCGAGCAGACCTCGACCTTCAAGAGTCGCAAGGTGGAACTACGCAAACAGGGCTACCAGCCCGACGGCGAAAGCACCATGTACGTGCTGGCCGGCCGCGCCGACGGCTATGTCCCCGCCTATGACGGCTACGCCGCCGACGTCGCCGCCGGCACGTGCCCCCGGTAAGCGCCCGTGTCCCACCACAGGATCCGAGCGAAACTCTTGTGGCATCTAACCTGTACGGCCTGAAGACGCGCAGCGGCGCACTAGATACAGTCGGAGCCATGTTCAGCCAGACGGCAGTGCCGCTCCCCACCTTGTGCGGCAAGCCGGTGGCGATCGATCGCGCGCTGGTGATGGCGATCGTCAATCGCACTCCCGACTCGTTCTACGACAAGGGCGCGACCTTTACCGACGCGGCCGCCATGGACGCGGTCGCGCGGGCCGTCGACGAAGGCGCCGACCTGGTCGACATAGGCGGGGTCAAAGCGGGGCCGGGCAGCCGGGTCGACGCGGTCGAGGAGGCACGCCGAGTGGTCCCGTTCGTCGCCGCGATACGGTCGAAATATCCCGAGCTACTCGTCAGCATCGACACCTGGCGCGCGGAGGTGGCGTCGGCCGCGGTGGCCGTCGGCGCCGATCTGATCAACGACACCTGGGCGGGCGCCGATCCGGATCTGGTGTGGGTAGCCGCGGAGTCGGGTGCGGGCATTGTGTGCAGCCACACCGGCGGTGCCGTCCCACGGACCCGGCCGCATCGGGTGCGCTATGCCGATGTGGTGGCCGAAGTGACCGGTACCGTGGTCGTCGCTGCCGAAAAAGCCGTCGCGGCGGGGGTGCGCGAGGACTCGATTCTGATCGATCCGACGCATGACTTCGGCAAAAACACCTACCACGGGCTCGAGTTGTTGCGGGGAATCAACGTTCTTGTAAATACCGGATGGCCCGTCTTGATGGCGCTGAGCAACAAGGATTTTATCGGGGAGACTCTAGGCGTCGGTCTTTCCGAACGGTTGGAGGGCACATTGGCAGCAACGGCATGGTCGGCCGCGGCCGGCGCCCGAGTCTTCCGAGTCCACGAGGTCGCCGAAACTCGGCGCGTCGTGGACATGATCGCCGCGATTCAGGGCATCCGGCCCCCCGCGCGAACCTTGCGAGGTCTGGTATGAAATTCCAACACCGCGAGCCCGCCTGGGCGACGACCAATACCTGGGACACCCCCGATTGGATGGTGGACGAACTCGTCGCCGCCAAGGACGGCCGCACCGTTTCGGTGGTGCTGCCCGCGCTGAACGAAGAACGCACCGTCGCCGACGTGGTCGCCAGTATCAGGCCGCTGCTCGGCGCACTCATCGACGAATTGGTTGTGCTCGATTCCGGCTCGACCGACGCCACCGCGCAGCGTGCCCGTGCCGCCGGCGCCGAGGTCATCAGCCGCGAGGAGGCCGTTCCCGAACTCGACCCGCTGCCGGGCAAGGGAGAGGTGCTCTGGCGGTCGCTGGCCGTGACCAGCGGTGATCTCATCGCCTTCGTCGACTCCGATCTGATCGACCCGGATCCGGCCTTCGTACCGAAGCTGCTCGGACCGCTGCTGACGGTCGAGGACATGCACCTGGTGAAGGCGTATTACCGCAGGCCACTGCGCCAGGGCGCCTCGATCGACGCGCACGGCGGTGGCCGGGTCACCGAACTCGTCGCCCGTCCATTGCTGGCCGCGCTGCGGCCGGAACTGTCCGAAGTGCTGCAGCCGCTGGGCGGCGAATACGCCGGGACCCGCGAACTGCTCACCTCGGTCCCTTTCGCTCCCGGCTACGGCGTCGAGATCGGGCTATTGCTGGATACCTACGATCGCCTCGGACTGTCCGCGATCGGCCAGGTGAACCTTGGGGTGCGCGCCCATCGCAACCGCCCACTGGCCGATCTCGGCGTCATGAGCCGACAGATTCTCGGCACCGTGCTCGGTCGCAGCGGCGTACCGGACTCCGGCGCGGCGCTCACCCAATTTCCACTGGTCGGTGATGCTTTCACCGCGCACAGCACCGAAGTCTCCCTGGCAGACCGTCCGCCGATGAATACGCTTCGCCCTGCTCGCGCGGCCGCCTGACTACTCATCGGGCGCCTCGTCCCGCGCGCGGCAGCCGCATCGAGCGAGCTGCCCGAGTCATCGTTCAACGGTGGATGGGTCCGTTGGTTCGGTCCAGCGGCCGGGCGGAGCCGCCACCACGTTCGGCAAGGATTTGCGCGGCGATCGAGATCGCGGTCTCGTCGGGTGTATAGGCGTTGAGGTCAAGGCCGAGTGGGCTTTTCAATCGCGCCAACCGGCTGTCGGTCACCCCTGCGGCGAGTAATCGTTCGATCCGTTCGGTATGCGTGCGTCGCGAGCCCAATGCGCCGACGAAACCGATGTCCATACTCAACGCGGCCGCAAGCATCGGGACGTCGAACTTGTTGTCGTGGGTCAGCACGCACACGACGGTGCGGTCGTCGATCCGCCCGGCGGCCTGCTGCGCGATCAGATACCGGTGTGGCCAATCGACGACGACCTCGTGCGCGGCGGGGAATCTTGCTGCGGTGGTGAATGTTTCGCGGGCATCGACCACAGTTACCCGATAGCCCAACTGCCGGCCCGTACGGCTCAGCGCCCGGGCGAAATCGTTCGTGCCCGCCAGAATCATTCGCGCCGCGGTCCCGAACGTCTGCACGAAAACCCTGGGCCGCGCAGCGGATTGCGGCTCGCACTCCTGCGCGCCGACCACGCCACTGCGGCCGGCGTCGAGCAGGGCCCGCGCGTCTCGATCGACACCACGCCACGGCTCGAAATCGTCGGCAGCCAACAGCTTCCACACCCCGGCCTCATCCAGCGTGGTCAGCAACGCAACCGGTTTGCCCGCGCCGATCTCGCGCCGCACCGCCGCCAGCATCGCTAAGTGCGCTGCGTCCACCCGCTCGACGAATATCTCGATCTCACCGCCGCAGGTCAAACCGATCTCGAACCCGTCGCCCTCGGCATAACCGAATCGATCCGACACTGGCTGCCCGGTTGCCAGCACCGCGCACGCCGACTCGACAACGGCCGCTTCCACGCACCCACCGGACAACGATCCGACAACCTCACCGCCCGCTGTCACCACCATCGCCGCCCCGGCCTGGCGAGGCCCGGCTCCCGTCGCATCGACCACCCGCGCCAACGCCACCGGTCCATGCCGCGCCAGTGTGATCAATTGCTCCAGTATCTCGCGCACGCCACCGGTCCCTTCTCGGTGCGACGGTTCCGTTGCCGCCTGGAACTGCGGTTTCGTCGTCGTCAACCAAGCCTAACCACCCGCAACGATCGGAGTGATTCGTCGGGCAAAGGGCGGTGTTCGTCGAGTGCGGCTACTCGGCGATCTCGCGGAGCTGGAGACCGGCGGGGATATCGTCGGTCTCGAAGTAGGTCGCGAAGATCTCCGCGGCTTGCTCGGCGGTGAAGACCTCATCCGGGTACACCCGCAAGAAATCGGTCCCGTCCGGGATGCAGACATTGGGCTCGCCGCTCCGGCTGCCGGGCAGGCCCGCGGTGAAGCGGCGCGCCAGGCCTTCCACCGCAGTCTGAACCTCGATGACCAGGGCTTCGGCGGATCCGGTGCATTGCACCGAGCTGGGGCCGGGGGCGGAGCTGATGGCCGAGGTGATGTCGGTGGCGGCGACCGGCGCCGACAGGCGGGTCATGTTCACCGAGAATCGGTGGTAGCCATCCAGCCTGCACAGCGGGCGCAGGAAATTGCCGACGGTCTCGTCCGGCCCGATGAACACCTTCAATCGGTTGCTGTAGGTGACGCGGTGGGTAGTGACGATCGGTTCCGCCTGGGCGAGCGGGCGGGTCTCCACCAGGCCTGAAATGGACGCCTGGGCGTGCGGTGGGGTGCGCGCCGTCATTGAAGATTGAACATTCATCAGGGTCCGCCTACCAGCAATAGTTACCTTCCAGCAATTGAATCATTGGTGTAGTAATTTCCGAACCCCGCTGAGCTGTGATATATATCACAACTTTGTGCGGCATGGCATGTCTGATCGCCGCTCAGCGTCTGATGCCCGATATCGGCGACCTGGACTCCTGATCATGTCGGTAGACCGGCGTAAGGAGCTCGGCCTCCTGCGGTTCGCCCGTGACCCGGTCGTATCGAACCGCGACGAGTACCGAGAACCGATGGGCGGCCGCCCGCTCGTGCAGGGTGGCCAGCCGGGTCGCGAGCAAACGAATGGCGCCGAGCGAACCGGGCGGATGGAGGCCGTCGATGATCAGAATGGTGCCGCGGCCATCGAGGCGGGGTAGCCGGGCCAGGTACGCGATGTCGTGCGGTTCGGGCCCACCGGGTCGATACACCCGCCGGGCCGCGCGGTCCTCGATGCCGCGTCGCGTGTCGCCCGCCCTGGCCACTGTGCGCCGCAGCCGGGGATCGGCCGTGACCAGTTGGCGCACACTGGGTGACAACTCGGGACCGCCGAGCACGATCAGTCCGTCCCGATTCAGGTCGACCGGCCTGCCGGGCGGGAAACGCTCGACCGCGACGGTGAAGCCGAGTTCGCGAAGCAGGTCGGCGAGGCGTTGCGCCGCGGTCGGGTCGGGTGCCCCGAGCACCCGGCCGCTACGGACCTCCGGTGCGAGCACGGTGAGCGCGCCGTGCCCGAAGAAAAGCCCCTCCGGTGCCGGTCCCTGGGTGCTGACCTGATGGATCCGAGCGCGGGAAAGCCCTGCCGCCGCACCGATTCTGGCGAAGGTCCAACCGTCGGCATGGAGTTCCCTGATGACCGCGCGGCGGATCCGGGTGAGTTCGTTGATCGTCTGCTGGGCCGCCGCCACCCCATCGGTGGCGGCCTTTAGTCGCTCGACCTTGTCTTCGATCGCGAATATGCGCGCCACGTCATCGGCCGACATGTGCGAAGTCTAGACATCTCGACACGATCGGGTGTCTATCCCGCTTGACGGATGCCAATTGATGGCGGGATCGCTCAGGTGGCGTCGGTGTCGATCGGCGGACGTTCGTTGCGCTCCAACGGCTTATCCAACTTGGGCATCGGGTAATCGGGCATCGCGCCTGAGGCGCCGATCAGGTCCTTCTTATCCGGTAGCGCGTTGTCGACATCACGGAACAGTGAATCATCGCCATTGAGAAGGTGTTTGGTCATCATCGAACGGGGCGACATTTGCCGCAGCTCGTTCAGATCGGCCAACGGCTTGCGCAAGTCCTCGAATTCGGGCCCGAGTTCCTGCTGTAGCTGTTGGGTGGCGCCGCTGGCGTAGTCACGTGCCTGACGCAAGCTGCGCGTGGTCCAGCGAACCGCGCCCGGCAGTCGCTCCGGGCCGAGGATCACGAGGGCGGCGACGAGCAGGATGACCATCTCGCCCCAGCCGATGTTGCTGAACACGGATCCAGGCTACCTGGGTTGGCCCACCATGGTTCAGTCGGATTCCAGTGTGACCGGCACGTCTACCTGCCTGCCGTCGCGGATCAACTGCACGTTCACTGTCTGGCCGATCTTGCTCGACTGCACCGCGACGACCATCTCGTCCGGACCGGTCACCTCACGATCGCCGATCTTCACGATGACGTCGTTCTCCACGATCCCGGCCTTCGCCGCCGGACCGTTCGGTGCGACGTCGGCGACGGCCGCGCCGCTCATCACATCATTAGCTACTTGTTTGCTGCGCGCGCTGAGTCCGATTATCGGATGGTGCATCTCGCCGTTGTGAATGAGCGTCTGCGCCACCTCGGCCACCATGTCCACCGGAATGGCGAACCCGAGGCCGACCGAACCGCCGCTCTCACTGCGGATCGCGGTGTTGATGCCGATGACCCGGCCCTCCATGTCGACCAGCGCACCACCGGAGTTGCCAGGGTTGATCGCCGCATCGGTCTGCACCGCGTCGATCACGGCCTTGGTGTCGCTGCCCTCGCCGGACAGCGCGACCGGGCGGTGCAGCGCGCTGACGATGCCGGAGGTGACGGTTTTGCTCAGGCCGAGTGGCGAGCCGATCGCCAGCACCTCGTCGCCGACCTGGACATCCTTGGACTTGCCCAGATTAGCCACTGTGAGATTCTTCACATCGACCTTCAGTACCGCCAGGTCGGTCTTCGGGTCACGCCCGACAATTTGCCCGGGCACCCGGCTGCCATCGGAGAAGGTCACCTGGATGCCGGCCTGATGCGACTTGTCCTGGGCCGCCATCGAAACCACGTGATTGTTCGTCGCGATATAGCCAGCGCCGTCGATCACGACACCGGAACCCGTCGCGCCGTTGTCACCGACAGTGACCCGGATCGACACCACCGACGGCAGCACGGCATTGGCGACCTTGGCGATCTGGCTGTGCGGCTGATCGAAATTGCTCGACTGGTCCAGCGCGACCTTGCGTGAGGTCAGGGGAGCGGCGGATTCGGCGGTCAGCCGACCGACAAGGCCGCCGAGTACACCGATGGCCAGCGCGACGACCGCGAGCAGCGTCAGCGCCTTCGGCGCCACCCGGGTGCCGAAGAGCACCTCGCGGGCCGACAGCTTCTCGGCCTGCGGCATCGATGTGGTCTGTGGGGTCGCCACGGCCGGTGCTCCGAGTCGTGCGCCGGTTTCCGGATCGCGCCACGGGTCGGCCGGACCGGCCGCTGGTGCGGCCGGATCCGCCGCATCCGGATCACGCTGCAAGATTTCGGTGGAACCTTCGGGACGACCGAATGCCTCGGCCAGCACCGTATCCGGCGGGCGATTGTGCGACTGCGGGCCGAGTGCGATGGAACCGTTCTGCGGTGCGGCATGCTCGGCGAACGAGCCGGTCTGGCCCGAAGGGCGGCCGAAGGCGCGTGCGGTATGGGTGTCGACATTGGGTCGATACACCGCGCGCGGCCCGAGCACGGGTGCGTCCGACGGCCTGAGGTTCCCCCGGTTGGCCGCCGAATCGGGGGTGTCGGCCGATCCGGTGTTCGTCGATTCGGTGGTCACTCGCCAGACTCTACTTGCGCCACCATGTTGTCCACCGGGTCGCGGTGAACGAATCGGTCAGAAAGCCGAAAACCGGCTCGTTGCGCGGGGTCCCGTGCGAAGTGGGGGGCGAAGGGCTCGTCGTGGTGCCCGGCAACTCGGCCAGCGGAATGCGGGTCAGGCTGTCGTGCAGGCTCGTAGGAATGGATATCTGGCCGGACCGGCGCAGCGCGATCCGCGCCTGCTGCTGCGCGTCGACCTCCGCCGCGCATTCCGGGCAGGCGGCAAGGTGCTGAGCGGCGCGCAAATAGGCGTTCATCCGAAGTTCGCCGTCGACGTACGCTGCGACCGCTTCGCTGGCCAAATGCTCGGTTGGACGAAAACGTGGCTGCCGGGAATTCGCATTGCCCCGCGCGCCGTGGAACCGACGACCTGACGTGTTGGAGTCGCCACTCATTCGGTGCTCATCCTTCCAACCGGCATCATCCATGGATCCGGATGACATCGATGCCTGATAGATCACCCTATGTTCGCGTCAGCGGTCAACCGCTGTTGAGATCCATTATGCGCAAGGTGCTCGCGCAGCGCCTGACGGCCGCGATGGATCCGGCTGCGAACGGTACCGAGTTTGACACCGAGGGTCGCGCCGATCTCTTCGTAAGAGAGCCCCTCGATATCGCACAGCACGACAGCGGCGCGGAATTCCGGTGCCAGCGAGTCCAGCGCGGACTGTAGATCCGGATCGAGTCGGGCGTCGTGATAGGCCTGCTCCGGGCTCGGGCCGTCGGCGGGCACCCGGTCATAATCCTCGGGCAGCGCCTCCATCCGAATCCGATTGCGCCTACGCACCATGTCCAGGAAGAGGTTTGTGGTGATGCGATGCAACCAGCCCTCGAAGGTGCCCGGCTGGTAATTCGACAGCGAACGGAATACCCGGATGAACGTCTCCTGGGTCAGATCGTCAGCATCCTGTGCGTCGCCGGAAAGGCGATAGGCCAGCCGGTATACCCGGTCGGCGTGTTCACGGACCAGTTCGTCCCAGGACGGCATCACCGATCGGTCACCGGTGGCGTCGAAGGCGGCGGTGCCGCTCAACTCGTCGATGGATTCGGCTGCCGATTCGGCTTCGATCGGCAGAATTTGCTCTGGCAGGGTGGCGTGCTCGCGCGCCGCATCGACCATGTGGATGGTGATACCTCCTACTCGGGACCGTGGCTTGCGGACTCTGCGGTGATCCGGATCTGCGAATCGCTACTGACGGATACAACCGACAAGCTGTATGTCGTTGTTCCCGAGTCCGCGCTGTGCGGTCAACTGGTCTTGCGTAGGGCTCACTCTGCTTTGTTCCGATATGGCGCGGATATGGAGACCCTGAGGGACACCTGAGAGTTTTGCGCCATGTGTCGGTGCCGACATTCGCCGCACTCACCTGTGCGGAAAACGCGGGGAAGCGGACTTGCGGGCTAGCCTGCATAGGTGGCATCGAACCTGGAGCGAAATCTCTCCTACGTGGAGGAATCCGTGGTGGAAGACGAGGTTCTCGTCAGCGCCCGTGAGCGGGCCACCGAACTCGGTGCGGCGCCCGTGCCGCCGTCGGTGGGAGCCTTGTTGAGTATGTACGCCCAGCTCCTCGGTGCGCGAACGGTCGTCGAGGTGGGTACCGGCGCCGGCATAAGCGGGCTGTGGCTGCTGGATGGAATGCGCGAAGATGGCACGCTGACCACCATTGATTCCGAGCCGGAACACCAGCGGGCCGCCAAGGAGGCGTTCCGTGCCGCCGAGATTCCGCCCGCGCGAACCAGGCTGATCAACGGCAGGGCACTCGATGTCCTGCCTCGACTCGCCGACGGCGCCTATGACCTGGTGTTCATCGACGCCGCCCCGCTCGAGCATCCGCAGTACGTCACCCAGGCCGTGCGGCTGCTTCGCGACGGTGGTGCGATCCTGCTGCACAACGCGCTGCTCGGCGGCCGGGTCCCCGATCCGAGCCAGCGTGACTCCGCCACCCAGGCTGTGCGGGCCGCCACCAGGGCGATTGCCGAGGATCCGGAACTCACCAGTGTCCTGATCCCGGTCGGCGACGGACTGCTGTGCGCCTCGCGCGACGGCGAACGCGGCTAGACCCAGACACCCTTACCGACGGTCACCACACCGCCGTGACTCACGGCGAAGCGTTCGCGGTCGCGCTCGGTGTCGACGCCGATGATTTCGCCCTCGCCGACCACCACGTTCTTGTCCAGGATGGCGCGGCGGACCACGGCGCCGCGCCCGATCCGCACGCCGGGCATGAGGACGCTGCCCTCGATGGTGGCGCCGTCGTCCACCATCACATTCGAGCTCAGGACCGAATTGCGAACGGTTGCGGCCGAGAGGATGCACCCGGAGCCGATCACGCATTCCTGCGCCAAGCCGCCCTGCGCGAATTTCGCGGGTGGCAGGGTTTCGGCGGCGCCGCGAATCGGCCAATGCTTGTTGTAGAGGTTGAATACCGGGTGCACCGAGACCAGGTCCATATGGGCGTCGTAAAAGGCGTCGATGGTGCCGACGTCGCGCCAGTAGCCACGATCGCGATCGGTGGCGCCTGGAACATCGTTGTCGGCGAAGTCGTAGACGGCGGCCTTGCCCGCGGCGACCAGCGACGGAATTATGTCACCGCCCATATCGTGGTCGGAGTCGGAATTGTCGGCATCCGCGCGGATCGAATCCACCAGGACCTTCGTAGTGAACACGTAGTTCCCCATTGAGGCGAAGGTCATGTTCGGGTCGTCGGGCGTACCGGGAGGATGTGCGGGTTTCTCCAGGAATTGGGTGATCCGGCCGGACTCGTCGGAATCGATGCAGCCGAAGGCGTTCGCCTCGCTACGCGGCACCCGGATACCGGCAACGGTCACACCTGCCCCGGAATCGATATGCGCCGCGAGCATCTGCTCGGGGTCCATGCGGTATACGTGATCGGCACCGAAAACCACGATGTAGTCGGGGTCCTCGTCATAGATCAGGTTCAGCGATTGCATGATGGCGTCGGCGCTGCCGGTGTACCAGCGCGGACCGAGCCGCTGTTGGGCGGGCACCGGCGTGATGTATTCACCGCCGAAACCCGATAGTCGCCAGGTTTGGGAAATATGCCGATCGAGCGAATGCGACTTGTATTGGGTGAGCACACATAGTCGCAGGAAGCCGGCATTGACGAGATTGCTCAGTACGAAGTCGATAAGCCGATAGGCGCCGCCGAACGGGACGGCAGGTTTGGCCCGATCCGCGGTGAGTGGAAAAAGGCGCTTACCCTCGCCACCGGCGAGCACGATCCCGAGTACGTGCGGCTGGCTCCTCACAAAGCCAAACTACCGTGAAGTGCGGGCTCGAGTGGCCCGCGTCGAGGTGAACGTCTACTTTGAACCGGTGGGCTCTGAGCGTCTGTGTGTCGCGATGCTGACTCGCGAATACCCACCCGAGGTGTATGGCGGGGCGGGTGTGCATGTCACCCAGTTGGTTGCGCAGTTACGTCAATTGTCCGAGGTGACCGTCCATTGCATGGGTGTGCCGCGTGCGGATGCCGTTGTACACCAACCGGATCCGACGTTATATGCCGCCAATGCCGCGCTACAGATGATGTCCGCCGAACTGCGCATGGCCGATGCGGTCGGTCAGGTGGACGTGGTGCATTCGCACACGTGGTACACCGGGCTCGCCGGACACCTGGCCGCCACACTGTATGGAATCCCACATGTGCTGACGGCGCATTCGCTGGAGCCGCGCCGGCCGTGGAAGGCCGAACAACTCGGTGGCGGCTATCGGCTGTCGTCGTGGTCGGAACGTAACGCCGTCGAACACGCCGACGCCATCGTCGCTGTGAGCGAAGGGATGCGCCACGACGTACTCGACGCCTACCCCACGGTGGACCCGGATCGGGTCCATGTGGTGCACAACGGCATCGACGCGACAGTGTGGCACCCCAGCCCGCCCGAGCCGGACTCCCGCCTGATCCTCGACGAGCTCGGGGTGCGTACGGACCGGCCGATCGTCGCCTTCGTCGGCCGCATCACCCGGCAGAAGGGCGTCGGTCATCTGCTCGCCGCCGCGGCGGAGTTCGATCCGGACATCCAATTGGTGCTGTGTGCCGGTGCGGCCGACACCAAGGAGCTCGAGGCGGAGGTGTCCGCGGCCGTCGCGCGGTTGCGGCGCAGTCGCGGCAATGTGTTCTGGGTGCGGGAGATGCTGCCGACCGAGCAGATACGGCAGATCCTCGCCGCGGCGATGGTGTTCATCTGTCCCTCGGTGTACGAGCCACTCGGCATCGTCAACCTCGAGGCGATGGCATGCGCTACCGCGGTGGTCGCCTCCGATGTAGGCGGTATCCCGGAGGTGGTCACCGATCGTGAGACCGGGCGGCTGGTGCACTACGACCCCGGAGCGGCGGAGCAATACGAGCGGGGACTGGCCGCTGCCGTTAACGAGATCGCGGGAGACCCGGTGCTCGCCGCGGAACTGGGTGCCGCCGGGCGAGCACGGGCGATCGCCGAATTCGATTGGCTGCGGATCGCCGCACAGACGGTCGCGGTCTACGACCAGGTGCGCAAGCTATGAGTTACCACGGCCGGTAGCTCGACACCAGTACCGAGGCGGTGACCTCGACAGTCTCCGGCATAGCGGAGATTCGCGGATCCGCCGATTCCTCCGCATGGTGTGCGGACGGGCCCATCGCCACGACATTTCGCACATCGTCGTGACCGAGCTTCATCGAGTATTCGACGACGGTGCGATCGACGATCTCGAAGATGCCGGACATCGCTTCTGCCAGCCGTCGATCCTTGTCCGGGTCCACGGTCACCATGCTCAACGGTCCGACCAACTCGGCCAGATGACGTTCGGTGGGTGTCGCGACGACGAACCGGCCGCCGGTCGCGAGGACCCGCGCGACCTCACTCGGATTGCGCGGGGCGAATACCGAGAGCACCCGGTTCAGCGCGCCGTCCCGGACCGGTAGGCCGCGCCACGCGTCAGCGAGAATCGATGCTGCGCGGGGATGTGCGCGGGCGCCGCGCCGGGCCGCGGGTTTGGCCACGTCAAGCGCGATCCCACGGGCCCGGGGCGCGGCGTCGAGCACTCCCGCGAGGTAGTAGCCGGTGCCCGCGCCAACCTCCAGCGCAGTGCTGGGCGGGTCGTCGCCCGACGTCACGGCCGTGGCGACCGCGGTCGCCACGGGCGCGAAGTGATCCCTACCCTGAAACGCGGCACGCGCGTCGAGCATGGCCGCGGTGTCACCGGTCATCTTGGTTGACGCGCCGGTCAACAGGCTGACGTAACCCTGCCGGGCAATGTCGAAGCTGTGCCCGGTCGCGCAGCTCAGCACCCGATCATGTGACTCGAATCCGAGACCACATTCCGGGCAGGCCAAAAGACCGGCCACATCAGCAAGTGCCGTACGCATTTGCGGTGCTCCCGTGCCTGGTGTGGTCACGTGAACTGCCGCCACCAGGCCCGACGCCCGGCCTGCGGCGCACTAGCTGGTGACACTCTTCAGTTCGTCACCGAGCGCTGCTGCCTCATCCGGCGTGAGCTCAACGACCAAACGCCCGCCACCCTCGAGTGGAACCCGCATGACGATTCCACGCCCTTCCTTGGTTGCCTCGAGGGGACCGTCCCCGGTGCGGGGCTTCATGGCCGCCATCCTCTGCTCCCTCCAGATCTGCGCGGTATCCTGCGCACTTTCTTGGAACTCCAGTTGTCACCAACAGGTGAGCTCGCCGGTATTTGGCGAGCTACACCGGTCCTATTCTTCCCTATGGCCGGAGCGGACGGATACCTGAGTTCGAAATGTGATCGCTGGGTCGGTGTGCGGCAGGCCGATTCAGACCCAGCAATCGGTCAGGTGATCGTCGACCATTCCGGTCGCCTGCATCAGTGCGTAGGCGGTTGTCGGGCCGACGAATCGAAATCCGCGACGCTTCAATTCTTTTGCCAGAGCTATGGATTCGGCGGTAGTCGCGGGTACGTCGGCGATTGCCGTAGGGCGCGGTCGCGGCGGCGGCGCGAACGACCAGATCAGTTCGTCGAGGCCGATGTCGAGGTCGAGAGCAACCCGTGCGTTGGCGATGGTGGCGTCGATCTTGGATCGATTACGCACGATGCCGGGGTCGGCGAGCAGCCTGGCAACGTCCTCGGCGCCGAACTCGGCAACCCGGGCGATCTCGAAGCCGGAGAACGCAGTACGGAAGGCCGGGCGCTTGCGCAGGATGGTGATCCAGGACAGTCCCGATTGGAATGCCTCGAGGCACAGTCGTTCGAACATCGCATCGTCGCCGTGCAGCGGCTTGCCCCACTCCAGGTCGTGGTAGTCGCGGTAGAGCTGCGAGGACTCCGACCATGGGCAGCGGACCCGGCCGTCGGTTGCCGCGATGGCTTGTGCGGCGGTCATTTCGATTCGGGCGCGGCGGGGACCTGTCGCGCGAGGTCGCGCGCCTCGGCCAGCTGCGACTGCAGCTCGTCGATCCTGGCCGCCAGCCTGGTCAGTGCCCAGTCCACCTCGCCCGCCTTATATCCGCGGACAACCTGCTGGAACCGCAGCGCTCGCACATCCGCGCCGCTGATGCCCTCGGTGGGTAGCACGGTGGCCGTGGTCGCCTCCGGAAGTGGTCCAAGCTCCTCCGACCGCCCGAATATCGCGCTGGCGACGAGAAATAGGACCGTGGCCACCAGACCGACGATCAGCACGTACAAAAGCAGCGTGAGCATGGACTGCCCGCCTCTCCGCGTATCCAAGCCAGACTCAGGTGCCGCGACAGTGGCGTCGGCGGCCGTCTGCGAGGGGTCGATTCGTTAGCCCGTACCCGGCGAGTTACCCATGTACGCGCGAGATCAGTCGTCACCGGAGGACAACCTCTTATAAATGCCGGGTGGTGTCGATGCCCAGCGACATGCCCGCTAGCCCGCGGCGGCGTACGGCGAGTTTGTCGGCGACCTCGAGCAGAGCCTTGGCGGCCGGGTTCTCCGGATCGCTCAGCACGATCGGGGTGCCCTCGTCGCCCGCCTCGCGCAGCGACTGCTCGATGGGGATCTGGCCGAGCAGGGGAACGTTCGCGCCGACGGCCTGGGTCAAGCGCTCGGCGACCGACTGCCCGCCACCGGAACCGTAGAGGTCCATCCGGCTTCCGTCCGGTAGGTCCAGCCATGACATGTTCTCGATGACCCCCGCGATGCGCTGCCTGGTCTGCAGTGCGATCGCACCAGCGCGCTCGGCGACCTCGGCGGCGGCGGGCTGTGGTGTCGTGACGACCAGGATCTCGGCGTTCGGGATCAGCTGCGCGATGGAGATCGCGACGTCGCCGGTACCGGGCGGCAGATCAAGCAGCAGGACATCCAGATCACCCCAGAACACGTCGGCGAGGAACTGTTGCAGCGCCCGGTGCAGCATCGGCCCCCGCCATACCACCGGGGTATTGCCCTTGGTGAACTGTGCGATCGAGATCAGCTTTACGTTGTGCGATTGCGGCGGCATGATCATCCGCTCGACCTGCGTGGGCCGTGCGTCGGTGCCGAGCATGCGTGGAATCGAGTGGCCGTAGATATCGGCATCCAGCACGCCGACCGAGAGGCCGCGCGCGGCCATGGCGGCGGCGAGATTGACGGTGACGCTGGACTTTCCGACGCCACCCTTACCGGAGGCCACCGCGTACACCCGGGTGAGTGAACCGGGCTGGGCGAAGGGGATCACCGGATCGGCCGAGTCGCCGCGCAGCTGCTTGCGCAGGGCGGTGCGCTGCTCGTCGTCCATCACATCGAGTTCGACCGTGACGGCGCCGACACCAGCCACATCGGCCACCGCCTTAGTGACCCGCTGTGTGATCTCGGTGCGCAGCGGGCAGCCCGCGGTGGTCAGGTAGACCTCGATGTGGACATTGCTGTCGGCACCGATCGCGATGCTCTTCACCATGCCCAATTCGGTGATCGGTTTACGGATCTCTGGGTCGTCGACCTTCGCGAGGGCACCCCGGACATCCACTTCCGTAACCACTGACATGGCAGGAATTTTACGTTGCGTCAGATTCGTGGCAGCTGGCCGGGCTGTGGTGCGATCCCGCTGCTGTAGGAGGTTGCCCATGCCATGACGTTCGCGACGTAGGCCATCGAGTTGTTGTAGCGCAGGATCGCCTTGGTCTGCTGAGCGAGATCGTGCATGTTCAATCCGCCGTGGCACAGATACTTGCCGGCGGTCAGTGCCGCGTCGAAGAGGTTCTGTGGGTCGGCGATGCCGTCGCCGTTACCGTCGGCGCCGTATTGCTTCCAGGTCTCCGGCAGAAACTGCATCGGACCGATGGCGCGGTCGTAACCGGCCAGCCCATCCAGCTCGCCACCGTCGGAATCGTTGACGACGTGGTTACCGGCCAGGCTGCCGTCGAGCACCGGGCCGTAGACGGGCGTCAGCGGATTGCCGTCCGCGTCGGCCTTGCCACCGAAGGCATGTGTCGATTCGACGCGGCCGATGCCCGCCAGCATGTACCACGGCATCCCGCAATCGGGATTCTCGGCGGCCAGGGTGTGCTCGGCGGACTGGTATGCCGCGAACGCGACGCCCGGCATACCCAGCGGCCCCGGTGGCAGGGCGGCGGGTTCTCTACCGTCCGGCAGCGCAACGGTTTTCACGATCGGCGGCGCGGTGTGGCCCTGCTGGGCCATGGCGTTGGCGACGTATTCAACCGTCGGTTCCGGTTCCGGTTCCGCGACGGCCTCGGTTCTGGGTGCCTGATCGTCCGGTTCGTTCCCCGAAAGATGTTGCAGGACTGAAGCTGCTACCAGATTGGTATCGCCCATATCGGCCGTGGCGCCGACTGCCACGAGTCCAGCGGGAACCAACCCTGTCAATGCGATAACGGAGCTGCGCCTTACGGTCGCAGTCGGTGGTTTTCGGTGACGCCCCACTGTGCGGTGACCCTTCAATTGACTCGGACAACGAGCCCTTCGTGATGGACGAAGTAGAGGTTACCGCATTCGAGACCTTTTTGTTACCCCTTCGTGACCTGCTGTGACTGTGGCGAGACCTATTGCGGCGGAAGCGGGATCACGATTCCGAACGGCAGCGTGATGCCGGGCGCCGGAGTCGGTGCCGGGGCGACAGGCGGCGCGGGCTCGCCCGCTTCGTCAGGGCCCGGTTCCGGTGTCATGGACGGCGTCTGGGCCTGCGGCTCGGGAGTCTGCTCCGCTGGTTGTTGACCGGGCTGTTGGGCGGGCTCGGCCCCGGGGTGCGGCTGCGTGCACTCCACGGGGCGCGACTGTTGCTGCTCGTCGGGGTGCTGGTCGGGGGCATTCGGTTCCTCGCCCGCGCCGTAGGTCTGCCCGGGCGAGACCGGCTTCACCGGTTCGCCCGGCCGCGGCATGATGGCCGGAACCGCCAGTGGTTCACAGGGATCCGCGGGTTTCGGTGCGGGCCGCGGGCAGAAGATGCCACACGGAATCGGCGGCAGACCCGGGATGTTGATCATCATCTGGGTCGGCGTCGTCGGGTCGGTGGTCGTCGGGTCGGTGGTCGTCGTGGTGTTCGGCGGCAACTCGGTGGTCATCGTGGGCGCGATCGTGTTGGCGGTGGTCATATCCGGGCCCGCCTGAATGGGGGCCGCGCCCGGCGGGATGAGATCGGGCGAGATGCTGACCTGCCGGGGCGTGCCGCCGGTGCGGTAGGCCGCCGACCAACTCAGCACGTTCGCCGCGTAGGCCATCGAGTTGTTGTAACGCAATACCGCGCGCAATTCCTGCGCCGGATCGCGCAGGTCGAGGTTGCCCGAGCAGAGGTACTTGCCCGCAGCGAGCGAAGCGTCGAACACGTTGTGCGGGTCAGAGATTCCGTCGCCATTGCCGTCCGCGGCGTACTTGCTCCAGGTGCTCGGCAGGAACTGCATCGGACCGACGGCGCGCACGGCGCCGCCGTCCGCGGCTTTGATGATCTCGTTACCCGGCAGGGTGCCGTCGAGCGCGGGACCGAAGATCGGGTTGATGGTGGTGCCCGCGGCATCGGTGCGGCCACTGCTCGCGTGGCCGGATTCGATCTTGCCGATGCCGGCGAGCAGGCTCCAGGGCAATCCGCAGCCGGGCATCGAAGAGTCGAGCGCCAGTTCGGCATTGCGATAGGCGGCCAGCACGACCTCCGGAATCCCGAGCGCGCTACTGCCCACCGGCAGCACGATGTCGTGCAGCGGCACCGAACCCGCGAACATCGGCGCGCCGTCGGAGGGTGGTGTCATTGCCCGGAGTTTGCGGGGCGCTTCCGGCGTGACCGGAAGGAGACCAACTGTCCGGGACAATGGTGCGTCCGTGTCGTTGCTCGCCGCGCCATCGGTCCCGCCGAGACCGCTCGACGCCGCGAGCAACGCCTCCGGCGCCTTCGGTGGAGTGCCTGTTCGCGCGGTATGGGTAGCCGATCCGGCAGCGACAAGACCCACGACGACAAGGGCCGACACGGTTATCGGAGCAGATATTCGCATTCGGCCACACCAATCCTCGATCGTCGTGGGAGCGGGTGTCCGGGACATCCCCTGCCCGGCCGCTCTGGACAACGTGCTCCAGGTTACCCATCAGTCAGGTGAGTCGATGCGCATTTCCGGTCAATCATGAGCTAATGGCGGCCATTCCGGTCCTGTGGCCTGCTTTTGACCGGAGCTCTTCTTGCGATTCGCCTTGGTGGGTTTCTCGGAGCGAGGCCGTTCTTCCGAAGGCCCGGCCGCCGCTTCGATACGGTCGAGCACCGTCCGCATCTCGTCCAACTCGCGGCGCAGATAGTCTCGAGTGGCCACATCGCCGACCGCGATACGCAATGCCGCGAGTTCGCGGGCGAGGAATTCGGTGTCCGCTTTGGTCTGCGCCGCGCGAGTCCGATCCTCCTCCAACGACACTCGGTCGCGGTTGTCCTGGCGGTTCTGGGCCAGCAGGATCAGCGGTGCCGCATAGGCGGCCTGCGTCGAGAAGGCCAGATTGAGCAGAATGAACGGGTAGGGATCCCAGCGCAGCGCGACTACGGTCACGTTCAGGATGATCCAGACGATGACGATGATGGTCTGGATCGCCAGATATCGTCCGGTGCCGAGGAACCGGGCGACCCTCTCGCTGGAACGCGCGACAGCCTCGGCGTCCCAATCGATCCGAAAGCGCGTTTCGACCGGCGTCTCCAGACGTTGGCGCGCCGTGCTCAATCCGGATTTGGTGCTTGCTGGTTTGTCATTCATGTACCGCCAGCCCCTCGTGTAGCTCTTCCTGCTCACGCCAATCCTCCGGCAGCAGATGGTCGAGAACGTCATCGACACTCACGGCGCCGAGCAAATGGTTCTGCTCGTCCACCACTGGCCCGCAGACCAGGTTGTAGGTGGCGAAGTAGCGGGTGACCGCGGCGAGCGGGGCATCGGCGCGCAGTGGACTCAGGTCGCTATCGATCACACCGCCGACCAGGTGGGCAGGCGGTTCGCGTAGCAGCTGCTGAATATGTACGCAGCCCAGGTATCGACCGGTCGGGGTGGCCGTCGGTGGGCGCACCACGAACACCATGGACGCCAGTGCGGGCGTGAGATCCGGATTGCGAACCCGCGCCAATGCTTCGGCGATCGTGGTCGCCGGGGTGAGGATCACCGGCTTCGGGGTCATCAGGCCGCCCGCGGTATCGGGGGAGTGCTCCAGCAGCCTGCGGACCGGTTCGGACTCCTGCGGATCCATCAGCGCGAGCAGCGATTCCCGCTCGCCCTTGGATAGTTCGCCGAGCAGGTCGGCGGCGTCGTCGGGGTCCATGGCCTCGAGGACGTCGGCGGCGCGGCGCACCTCCAGGTGTCCGAGCAGCTCGACCTGATCGTCGTCGGGCAACTCCTGGACGACGTCGGCCAGCCGTTCATCGTCGAGTGCCTCGGCGACCTCCATGCGCCGCTTCTCCGGCAGCTCGCGCAACAGATGCGCGACGTCGGGCGCGCGCAGGCCCTCGAACTGCGACAACAGCTGGGTGACGTCCTGGCCGGGCCGGCCGACCTCGTACGGTGTCAGCCCGCTGACCTGTGTCCAGTCCACGACGTGCACGGTGCGGCGGCGGCCGATGCGCCGGTGCCCGCGCACCGCGACCCTGGTCACCACCCAGTCTCTGGTCCTGGCCTTCTCGATACCGAGATCGACCACGAACACATCGACGTCGGCGAGGTCGGGCAGATCCGGATCGTGCACGCGTACCGAGGAATCGACGATCTGCGCGAGTGCGAGAAGTTCGCCGGGCCGTTGCGCGAAACGGCGCAGGCTCACCGTGCCGGTATTCAGCGTCACCACACCGGGCTCGACGGCAGTCACCCGCAGCATCGGCACGAAAATCCGCCGCCTGGTGGGTAGCTCCACGACCAGACCGTGGATGCGGGGCTGTTGGCCGTTGTAGCGGATGGCCACAACAACGTCGCGGACACGGCCGATAGACTCACCGTCCGGTCCAAGTACCGCCAGGCCGGCCAGCCTGGCGACGTAAACCCTGGTTGCTGCCATGGCTGCCAGGCTAGAGGTTAGCGGGCGGGTGCAGGCACTACGCCCCGATCGGTGCGGGTGCGGTGAGACACGAATCCCGCGGCACTCGCCGAGTGCGAAGGAGTGACCATGAAGCCGCGCCGTTCGGTGCTCGCCTGTCCGGGCAGCAACCCGAAGATGATCGAGAAGGCCAAGGGCTTACCCGTCGACGAGGTCTTCCTCGATCTCGAGGACGCGGTGGCGCCCGCCGCCAAAGTGCAGGCGCGCGCGAATATCGTTGCAGCGCTGAATGATTCCGGCTGGGGTAACCAGCTGCGGGTGGTGCGCGTCAATGACTGGACCACCGAATGGACCTACGCCGATGTCATCACGGTGGTCGAGGGCGCGGGCGTGGCGCTGGATGCGATCCTGCTACCGAAGGTCACCGACGCCGGTCAGGTGCGGGCGCTGGACCTGCTGCTTACCCAGCTGGAGAAGGCGCATGGACTCGAGGTCGGGCGGATCGGCATCGAACCGCAGCTCGAAAATGCGCTCGGGTTGCGCAATATCGACGAGATCGCCACGGCGAGCCCGCGCGTGCAGGCGCTGGTCTTCGGGCCCGCCGACTTCATGGCCAGCATCAATATGCGCACCCTTGTGGTCGGCGAACAGCCGGAAGGCTACGACACCGGAGACGCCTACCACCACATTCTGATGACCATCCTGCTCACCGCCCGTGCCCACGGCCTGCAGGCAATCGACGGCCCCTACCTGCAGATTCGTGATGTCGACGGTTTCCGGCGGGCGGCCGCGCGCACCGCCGCGCTCGGCTTTGACGGCAAGTGGGTGCTGCATCCCGGCCAGATCGATGCCGCCAACGAGATTTTCAGTCCGCGTCAGGCCGATTACGACCGGGCCGAACTGATTCTGGACGCCTACGCCTTCCACACCTCCGAGCACGGTGGCGCGCGCGGGGCGGTGATGCTGGGCGATGAGATGATCGACGAGGCGAGCGCGAAAATGGCCCAGGTGATCGCCGATAAGGGTCGGGCCGCCGGAATGACGCGGACCACGCGTTTCACACCACCGAACGCTCGCTCGGAATAGCAGAATAGAGATATGACGAATCCCATGGGGAACGCGAACCGCGCCCGGCAGGGTCTGCCGACACCGCCGTCGGGCTGGCCGGTGGGCTCCTACCCCACCTACGCAGAGGCCCAGAAGGCGGTCGACTTTCTCGCAGACGGCCAGTTCCCGGTGCAGGACGTGACCATCGTCGGTGTCGACCTGATGCAGGTCGAGCGCGTCCTCTACCGGTTGACCTGGGGAAAGGTAATCGGCGGTGGTGTGGCGTCGGGTGCTTGGCTCGGCCTGTTCCTCGGCCTGCTGCTCGGTCTGTTCACCACCAGCGGAGCACTCGGACCGCTGTTGGTCGGCTTGGTCGGCGGCATTATCTTCGGCGTCATCTCCACCACGATCCCGTACGCGGCGACCAAGGGACAGCGCGACTTCGCCTCCACCATGCAGTTGGTGGCGGGTCGCTACGACGTGTTGTGTGATCCGAAGTCGGCCGAACAGGCGCGTGACATGCTGGCGCGGTTGGCGATCTGAGCGCATGGAGGTTGTAGACAAGGTTCGCACCGTGGTGCTGGACCATTTCGGTGTGGATTCGAAAGGTGTCGATTCGGCGTCGGTGACGTTCCTCGGGCTGGAGCCCATCGAAATACTTCGCATCCCCGGCGAGGAGCTGGTGCATTACGTGACGCTGGGCGGGTCGCGTCATCCGATGGGTGATCCCGGTGACCTGCACGCCGATCCGCTGCGCGGGCCGCGCGCCGAGTTGGTGCTCGCGATGCGGACCGGGGTCGGCCCGAGTGCGGGCCTGGCCAAGACGCTCGGTGTGCTCGTGGCCGCGCCTGCCGTGGAAGGTGTTGTGCTGCAAGCGGACGCGCTGCTGGACCTGGGTGAGCCGATGTGGCGGGACGCGCCGTTCACCGCAGTACTGTTGGGTGCGAGCGATATTCCCGAGGTGGTGCTGCCCGAGCCTGCCGAGCCGGTGCGATATCTGACCGTTGTTCCGGTGACCGCGACCGAGGCGGCGTGGGTGCGGGTGCGTGGCGCAAAGGCATTGCGCGACGCTTGGTCGGAAGCGGGGATCGATGTGCGAGATCCGGCGAGAGGCGCCGCGTCGCTGTAGGTTCGGGTCGCCGCAGGGGTTGCTCAGAGCCAGTCGTTGCGATGGAAGTTGACGAACAGTCCGACGCAAATACCGAGGGTGACCACGAGTACCACCCAGAATCCCCAGTTCGCCTCGAGCGCGGGCATATGCGTGAAATTCATACCGTAGATGCCCGCGACCATCGTCGGTACCGCCGCGATCGCGACCCAGGCCGAGATCTTTCGCATATCGGTGTTCTGTTGCACGCTGATCTTGGCGAGCGCGGCGCTCACCAGCTCGCTCAGCGACTCGTCGAAGTCGGTGATGCGCTCGGCCACCGCAGTGTGATGATCGGCGACGTCACGCAGATAGCGCCGAATCTCCTTCGGCAGTGGCAGATCCGGTTTGTGGCCGAGTAGTTGCAGCGGAACCTGTAGCGGATTGACCGCGCGCCGCAATTCGACGACCTCACGCTTGAGCTGGTAGATCGACTCGATGGTGACGGTGTTGCGTGGGGTGAAGACCTCCTCCTCCATCTCATCGATATCGTTCTCCACCGCCTGGACGACGTCGATGTAGGAATCCACGACATGGTCGGCGACGGCGTGTAGTACCGCACCGGGACCGAGCATGAGCTGCTCGGGATGGTTCTCCAATTCCTTACGGACACCGGCGAGTCCGGTGTGCTCGCCGTGTCGCACGGTGACGACGAATTCGGGTCCGGTGAAAACCATGATGTCGCCGGTCTCGACGATCTCACTGACGCTGTGCATTTCGTGTTCGACATAGCTGACGGTGCGCAGCACGAGAAACAGGGTGTCGTCGTAGCGTTCCAATTTCGGCCGCTGATGCGCCTTGACCGCGTCTTCGACGGCGAGTGGGTGCAGATCGAATACCTTGGCGACATCGGCCATCTGGTATTCGTCGGGTTGATGCAACCCGACCCACACGAATCCGTTTCCGCGATTGTTGACATCGGCCAGCGCGTCCGAATGGCTGAACCGGCCGGGCAACCGCCTACCGTCGACATAGACCGCGCAATCGATCACCGCGCGTGCGGTCGGAACCGGGATGTGCGGCAGTGGCGTCGCCGCGCGGGTTTGGCCGCGAAACGATGGTAGCGGCGGAATGGATGGCACCCGGTCGATGCTACGTCGCCTGCGGCCCCGTGATCACGCACTGTAAGACTGGAAGACGTGCGCATTGATCTGCATACTCACTCCACCGCGTCCGACGGTACCGACAGCCCGTCCGAGCTGGTTCGTAACGCGGCCGCCGCGGGCTTGGACGTCGTCGCGATCACCGATCACGACACCACTGCGGGCTGGTCGGAGGCGGTCGACGCACTGCCGAAGGGACTCACGCTGGTGCGCGGGATGGAGATGTCCTGTATCGGGTTGGGTGAGGACGGCTGGCCGGTTCCGGTGCATCTGCTCGCGTATCTGTTCGATCCTTCCGATCAGTGCTTCGCCGACGAACGCGAGCGACTACTGGCCGAACGGGTCGAACGGCTGCGGGCGATGGCAGGACGGATGCGCGCCGACGGGCTGCCGATCGATCCCGACGCGGTACTCGCGTCGGCGGGGCCGTCGGCAGGTCGCCCGCACCTGGCGCGTGCACTCGTGCAGGCGGGCGTGGTGCCGAGCGTGGACGCGGCTTTCGCCGAATTATTGGCGCCGCACGGGCCGTACTACGCCGAGAAAGCAGATACCCCGCTGCGTAAGGCCGTCGAAATGATCGCCGCCGCGGGCGGTGTCAGCGTGCTCGCGCACACCAGGGCACGTAAGAGGGGCCGCCTACTCGCGGTGGACGATATTCGCGATCTGGCCGCGCTCGGCCTCGTTGGGCTCGAGATCGACCATCCTGACCATTCCGCGTCCGATCGCGCGGTGCTGGGCGAGCTGGCGGCCGAGCTGGGTCTGCTCACCACCGGTTCGTCGGATTATCACGGCGCGAACAAAACTATCCGGCTCGGTGAATTCACTACCGACCCCGCGCAATTCGAGGAACTTGTCGGCAAATCCTCGGGAGTGCCGGTGATCGCCTCGTGAGAGTGGCGCGTGGGCTGAGTGGGATCGTTGCCGCCGGGGTGTTCGTGCTCATGCTCGTTGTTGTCGGCGCCGCTATCATTGCTGATAGACGGGATTTTCCCGGGCCGGGCGCGACCTCGGTGACATGGCATGTGGCTGCCGCCGCGATTGCCATTACGGTACAGATTTTTTCGGATAGGCATCGGGGTTTTGCGGCCATTTCTGGATCCGTGGTTGTTTTCTTGACTGCCGGATTATTGCTCTGGACGCAGTGGTGGAGCTGATATTCCGGTAATGGTTGCGGGCGGGTGAATTGTGGTCGAACATTTCTCTTTGTGACCGAAATAGAGACGGATGTACTGGTCCTGGGTGGCGGCCCTGCCGGGGCCTGGGCCGCCGTCTCCGCCGCCGCCTCGGGAGCCGCGGTGGTCTTGGTCGACAAGGGACGTTGTGGCAGCAGCGGGCCGACGGCCTTCGGGACCACCTCGCTGTGGAATATCTCGCCAGGACCGGCCAGGGACGACGCGGTGCGGCACGCCTATGCGCACGGCGGCGGCCTCGGCGATCCCGATCGGATGCTGCGAGTGCTCGAGGAAACGCACCTGCGTGTCGAACAGTTGGTGCGCTGGGGATTCCGGTTTCCTGGCACAGGCCGTCGTGGCGCCGGGTCGGCGAAGCCCTCGGCGGCCGGTCGAACGACACCGTGCGTGCGCCTCGACGGCGCGAGTTATCTGCGGCGGATGCGCCGCAGTGTGCTCGACGCCGGCGTGCGCGTTCTTGATCATCACCCCGCGTTGCAACTGCTCGTCGACCGTGATGGTGTGGTCGCCGGCGCCACGGGAGTGCAGCAGCACAACAGGTTTCGAAGCTGGACCGTGCGTGCCGGCGCCGTTGTGGTGGCAACCGGCGGTTGCGCGTTCCTGTCCGGTGGCGCGGGCACCAACGTGGACACCGGCGACGGGCTACTGCTGGCCGCCGAGGCGGGCGCTGAGCTGTCGGGCATGGAATTCTCCAACGCCTATGGGCTGGAGCCGATGCTGAATTCGAGGATGATTCCAGGCTTCGCCCTGCGCGCCGCGACTCTTTACGACGAATCCGGCGCCGTCATCATCGGCCATCGCTCGGCGGCCTTCGCCGCGATCGCCGATGGGCGCCGGGTGTATGCGGCACTGGAGGACCTCCCCTATGCCATGCGGTGCTGGTTGGCCGGCCGAGGCGTGCCCGATCAGATCGGGCGGGTGCCGGTACGGGCGGTGCTGGAGGGCACAGTGCGCGGCACCGGCGGTCTGTCGGTATCTGGGTCGGACTGCGCGACAACGGTGGCCGGACTCTACGGCGCGGGCGACGTCACCACCCGGGAGGCGATCACCGGAGCAGTCAGCGGATTCGGTGGACACGGTGGCTCGTGGGCCATCGCCTCGGGGGTATGGGCCGGCGCGGGCGCCGCCGGTTTCGCGTGCCGCAGGGGCAGACGCGGTCCGGTCGGTGCGGTGCCCGGCGCGGGCCTCAATCCGGACGCGCGCATAGATCCGCGTGCGGTGGTCGGATTGGTCCAGGAACACACGCTGCCGCTGCGGCGCAGCTACTGGCGCAGCGCCGGAAGCCTGCGCGACAGCATCGGTGAACTCGACAGCATGTGGCCTGGCGCCGAATTCGGTCTCGGCGGGAGCGGGCCGGATCGACTGCGGGCCAGGCAGGCCGCCGCACTGTTGGCGGTGGCGCGGTGGACTAAATACAGCGCGCTGGCGCGTACCGAGAGTCGCGGCATGCACCGGCGGACCGATCATCCGGCCGCCGCTGCCGATTGGCGGGTGCGGCTGATGTCGGGCGGGCTGGAGACGGTGTGGGTCCGGCCGGACGTGCGACGGCCCGAGGTCGAAGAGCCGGCAACGGTACAGCGTGCCCCCGCCGCGGCCGACCTCACCGCGGCCGATCCACTGCCGTTGTGACAGTTCGCCTGCCACCGCCGCGAGGTGCGAGTTTCCGCTTACCTGTGGGTAATTCCTGCGATTTACGCTCGGAGAATGGTGCATGACCCGGGATCCGGCACACCGGCGACCGGGATCCGGCACGCCGGTTTGGCAAGTCGTCGCCCGGCTGGCAGAATGTTCCGGATTCCCCGCCCTCGCTACCGCCGGGTTCGGGAACTATCGAGATCGCCGCCTCCCGACGCACCGTCGCGACCCGAAGGTCTCTCCGCATGTTCCGTCCGGACCCACCTGTCCGGCTCCCGCTCTGCGGATCAGTGCCGCGCCGCGTGTTCGAGAAATCTCCTACGTCGTTCCGACCGCAAAATTGCCTCGATACGTACCCGTCAGCGCACTCGATGAGCGGTATGAGTCACCCGATACCTAGATACCCGGCGGTAACCGTTCCCCGGTTGTGCCCGACCCGAGCAGGAGTGAAATCGTGTCACCTGTGACTGAAGCACCGAATGCCACTGCTAGTCTCTCCGAGATCACCCATGACGAGATTTTCGCTGGCCATCTCGGTGGCAAGCTCTCGGTCGAACTTGCCGCACCGTTGGAAACCCAGCGCGATCTGTCCATCGCGTACACCCCTGGCGTCGCCCAGGTCAGCCGCGCCATCGCCACCGACGAGGCGCTGAGCAAGCGCTACACCTGGACCGACCGGCTAGTGGTCGTGGTCAGCGACGGCACCGCGGTGCTCGGGCTCGGTGACATCGGCGCGCGCGCTTCGCTGCCGGTGATGGAGGGCAAGGCGGCGCTGTTCAAGAAGTTCGCCGGCCTGAACTCGATCCCGATTGTGCTGGACACCAAGGATTCCGACGAAATCGTCGAGACGATCATCCGGCTGCGTCCGAGCTTCGGCGCGGTGAACCTGGAAGACATCTCCGCCCCGCGTTGCTTCGAGATCGAGAAGCGACTCATCGAGGCGCTGGACTGCCCGGTCATGCACGACGACCAGCACGGCACCGCCATCGTGGTGCTCGCCGCTCTCAACGGCGCGGCGAAGGTGCAGGGCCGTGACATCAATGGACTGAAGGTTGTGGTCTCCGGTGCCGGTGCCGCCGGTGTGGCCTGCACGAACATCCTGCTCGCCGCAGGTGTTCAGGATGTGACGGTGCTCGACTCCAAGGGCGTCGTCAACCGCGAGCGCACCGACCTCAATGAGGTGAAGGCCGATCTGGCGCAGCGCACCAACCCGCGCGGGCTGACCGGCAGCGCCGCCGAGGCGCTGGCCGGAGCCGACGTGTTCCTCGGCCTGTCCGCCGGTCTCATCGCCGAGGAGCTCATCGCCTCGATGGCGCCCGAGGCGATCGTGTTCGCCATGTCCAACCCGGACCCGGAGATTCACCCCGAGGTGGCTGGCAAGTACGCCGCGATCGTGGCCACCGGCCGTAGCGACTTCCCGAACCAGATCAACAATGTGCTGGCCTTCCCCGGCGTGTTCAAGGGTGCTCTCGACGCGGGCGCACGCCGTATTACCGAGGGCATGAAGATCGCCGCCGCCAACGCCATCCTCGGTGTGGTCGCCGACGAACTCGGTCCGGAGAAGATCGTCCCGAGCCCGCTCGACCCGCGCGTCGCCCCGGCGGTCGCCGAGGCGGTCGCCGCTGCCGCGCGCGCCGAGGGTGTCGCGTAACCACGGGTTTTCTACAGCGAAGGGCGTCTCGTTCGACGAACGAGACGCCCTTCGCTGTATCCGGAATGGTCAGTCGGCGGTCCGCACGATGGCGGCAGGCGTGGCCGTCGGGTTCGAACGACGAAGTCGGCCCGAGCCCGGTGCGCTGGCCCAGACCGTGAACGCGAGTAGCCCGTCGAGGATCATCGCGAGAAGGGCCACCAGGATGGCGCCGACGAGAACTCGGTCGTAGCGGTAGACGGCGATGCCGTCGAAGATGTAGCGACCGAGGCCACCCACGTTGACGAACGCGGCGATGGTCGCGGTGGCGATGACCTGAAGGGTGGCCGCGCGCAGGCCGGTGAGCATGATCGGCAGGGCGTTGGGGATTTCGACGCGGAACAGGATCTGGGTTTCGGTCATGCCCATGGCACGCGACGCGTCGACGACATCGGCCGCGACGTTGGCGATTCCGGCGTAGGCGCCCGCGAGCAGAGGCGGAATGCCCACCGTCACCAGGGCGAGCAGCGGCGGAATCAGGCCGAGACCGAGCAGCAGTACGAGGAAGGTGAGCAGGCCGAGGGTGGGCAGCGCGCGCATGGCATTGGCGAAACCGACGAGCACCGCCGCGCCGCGCCGCGTGTGGCCGATCACCAGACCGAGCGGAACGGCGATGGCGGCGGACACCACGATGGTCAGGAAGCTGTAGTAGAGGTGCTCGGCGATACGGTGTTCGATGCCCGCAGGCCCATTCCAATTCGCGCCGTCGGTGAGATAGTGCCATGCATCGATGAAAAGGTTCACGTTGCAGCACCTTTCGCCTTCACGGCGGTACCGTCGGCGCGTGCCCACGGCGTCGACCAGCGGCCGATGGCATACACCAACCGGTCGAATATCAGCGCCAGCGCCAGCGTCACGATGATGCCAGCGACGATCTCGTCCGGATAGTCGCGCTGATAGCCCTGGGTGAACAGTTTGCCGAGGCCGCCGACACCGATCAGCGCACCGACCGAAACCATCGCGATATTGGTGACGACCACCACCCGCAGGCTGGACACGAAAACCGGTACGGCAAGGGGCATGTCGACGGTGAGTGTGCGCCGCAGCGGGCCGAAGCCGACCGCGTCCGCGGCGTCGATCACGTCGGCGGGCACCGAATCCAGAGCCGTCGGCACCGCGATGACCAGCAGCGCGGTCGAGTACATGGTGAGCGCGATGATCACATTCAGCGGATCGATGGCCGAGATTCCGACCAGTGGCGGAATGATCACGAACAGTGCGAGCGAAGGCACCGTGTAGGCGAGGCTGGACACCGTCACCGTGACCCGCCGCAGCCAGGACACGCGACGGACCAACGCCCCCAACGGAATTGCGATGATCAGCCCGAGCGCCAGCGGCGTCAGCGCCAGGTAGAGGTGGGTTCTGGAGAAGCCCATGATCTCGGAGAAGTTGTCGATCAGGTACTTCACGCGCCGCACCGTGCCATGTAAACGCGGTTCGCCCGGCGCCGGTCGGCCGGACGGCGGGGGCAGCTCATCGGACTTCCTGCTCGAAGTAATGCCGGTTGCGTTCGGCATCCTCGGTGGCGCGTTGCTCGGCGAGCTGGGCGAGGATTTCGGTGGCCAGCACGCCGCCGCGCACCGCGCCCGAGTCATCCACGGCCACACCGATTCCCGAAGGAGAGGAGATCGCGGCATCCAGCGCCTGCCGCAGATCACCTGTTGGTGTGAACAGTGAGCCACCCGCGGACATACTGTCGCGCAACGGCTGTCCGGCTCGGACCGCCTCGACGCCGGTGACATCGACCCAGCCGGTCGGTCGTGCGGCCGCGTCGACCACCAGTACCCAATCCCCGCGATCCAATCGCAGCCCGGACACATCGTCGGCGACGGCGGTCTGAATGTCGTGCAGCGGAATGTTATTCGCGCTGCGGAACGACAGGCCACGATAGCCGCGATCGCGGCCGACGAAATCGGCGACGAAATCTGTTGCGGGTTGCGACAGTACGCGCTGCGGCGGATCGAACTGCTGCAGTACGCCGCCACGCCCGAACACCGCGAGCCGGTCGCCGAGGGTGATCGCTTCGTCGATGTCGTGGGTGACGAAAACGATGGTCTTGTGCAATTCCGCCTGCAGCCTTTGCATTTCGATCTGTAGTTCGGCTCGCACCACCGGATCGACGGCGCTGAACGGTTCGTCCATCAGCAGCACCGGCGGATCGGCCGCCAAAGCCCTCGCGACGCCGACGCGTTGCTGCTGACCGCCCGACAATTGCGCGGGATAACGCCCGGCGAGCGAACGATCCAGGCCGACGCGATCCAGTACGTCGAGTGCCGCGGTACGCGCGGCCCGCCGCGAATCTCCCCGTAGCACCGGCACCGTCGCGACATTGTCGACGACGGTGCGGTGCGGCAGCAGTCCGCCGCTCTGGATCACGTATCCGATACCGAGGCGAAGCTTGACCGGATCGATCGCCGAAATATCTTGTTCGGCAATGGTGATCGTGCCCGACGTCGGGAGGGTCATCCGGTTGATCATCCGCATCGAGGTGGTCTTGCCGCAGCCGGATGGGCCGACGAATACGGTGAACGATCCCGATTCGATACGTAGGTCGAGATCGGTGACGGCGTGGGTGCCGTCGGGATAGGTCTTGCTGATATCGCGGAATTCGATATCGGACACGCTGGGCTCCCTTATCCGGCGGGCGTGTTCAGCCCTTGGGCGGCAACCCAGGCCACGGCCGCGGCCTTGGGCTCGGTCTTGCTGCTGCCGGAGACCGCGTCGTTGAGCTTGATCAGCTCGTCGGTGGTCAGCTTCGCGGAAACGGCGTTCAGCGCGGCGAGTGCCCTGTCCGACTGCTTGGCGGCGTTGAATAGCGGCACCACATTCTGGGCCGCGAAGTTGTGCTTCGGATCCTCCAGTACTACAAGGTTGTTCTGCGCGATGGCGGGCGAGGTGGTGAAGATATCGGCTGCGGTCACCTGACCTTCGACAAGTGCGCGGACGGTGGCGGGGCCGCCGCCGTCGGCGATCGGGACGAAATTTTCCGCGGCGATATCGAGGTTGTAGGTCTTCTTCAGACCGGGCAGCCCGCCTGCGCGTTCCTGGAATTCGGCGGGCGCACCGAACTTGACCTCGGCCGAATGCGCGGCCAGATCCGCGATCGAGTGCAGGTTCCAGCGATCGGCGGTTTCCTTGGTGACAACTACCGCGTCGGAATTCTGGCCGGGCGCGGGCGTGCCGATGACAAGGTCGGAGCCGAGTGCGGCGGGGAGCGCGGTGTCGATGTCGGTGGAACTCGTCGCGGTCGCGTTCTTGTCCAGGTACTGCAGCAGGTTGCCGGTGTATTCCGGAATCACCGAGATTGCGCATTGGCGCAATGCGGGGACATAGGCTTCGCGGCTACCGATATTGAAGCGGGTGTCGACCTCGAGCCCATTGACGCGCAACACTTCCGCGTACACATTGGCAACGGTCTCGGATTCCGGGAAGTTTGCCGAGCCGACTGTCAGCGTGTCACCCTCGCAGCTGCCCGAGGCCGCGAGCGGGTCGGAATTCCCACAGGCGGACAGGATCATGGCAGCGGCCAGGGCCGCGGCGGCGACAAGGAACCGGCTCGCGCGCAGCATTACACGCAGCGCCAACCGCCTGTGCCGCGCGGCATCAGGGGAAATCGTGGTTTTCACTGGGGTCCTTCCGGCAAGGGCGAGCGGTGCGACGGGCGGTGCCTGCACGGCCACCGGTACATTCTGGTTGTTCATACTGCCCGTTGCGTGGTGTTCGCGTGAGCTACGGAGAGATGGTGTCGCCGGATGTTGCTGGCCGCGTCGAGGCGGATATTGGCTCGGACCATGGTCGTCGCGGCCGTCGGCCTGGCCGTGTCCTGTGGAAACGACGATTCCGGTCCGATTATCTCCGTCGGCGCGGGGGATTCGGTGGAATCGAATCTGCTGGCGCACATCTATTCGGGTGCGCTGTCTCACACCGGTGCCCGCACGTCCGTCACCGCGAATCTCGGTGATCGTGGCAACTATCTGGCCGCGTTGGATGCGGGCACCGTCACGGTGGTCGGTGAACACACCGGTGAATTGCTCGAATTCCTGGACGCCAATTCGTCGGCGCGCAAGTCTGAGGTGGCCGCCGAGGTCGTGAATTCATCGGCACTCGCGCAGCTGTCGGTAACCGATGCGGTAAACCGGTCGCTGCCCGAGGGGCTGGCGGTCTCCGACCCCGCCGATGGCACCGATCTGCGCCCGCGGCTGCTCCTCGACGAGGTCACCGCACAGCGCGACGGGGTTCGATCGATCGGCGATCTCGCACCACGCTGCGGCGGACTCGAGGCAGGAGTCGCGCCGGTACCCGGCGTACTGCGCGCGCCTGCTACGCCCGAACCGGTGGCCGGTTGTGCCTTCGCGGTGACGAGGCCATACCCCGATGCGGGGGCACTGCGAAAAGCCCTGCTGGACGGTGAAATCCAGGCCGGGATCCTGACCGGTCCACCGGCCCTTGTCCCCGGCGCGACCGACGGACTGACCATCCTGTCCGACAACGACTACGCGGTGCGCGCCGAAAACGTTCTGTCGGTATACCGCAAGGGCCAGCTCGATGATCGTCAGATCCGGAAGTTGAACTACGTCGCGGGCGAGTTGACGACCGATGACCTGGCCGACATGATCCGCCGGATTCGCGACGGTGCGGCGGCTGCGGACGTGGCACGTGACTGGCTGGATACGCACGCCCTGTAGCTCCATCCGTTCCCATACGACGCGCGCTTTCGCGTCGTTTTCTATGTCACCTCTCACATTTCTGACCGGTCGAAACGTCTTGCTATCCGTTTATTCCGGGCCGTATATTCCATGTGGAATATTTAGTCGCCGAATATGTCGGGCGACGCGACTACCGTGGGTGGTCTCGGGACTCTGGAGGTAACCGTTATGGGTCAGCAGGGGCGAACCACAGTGACGCCATTGGCGATCGCCGTGCTCGCGCTGCTCGAAGAGCGGCCCATGCACCCCTATGAGATGTATCAACTACTTATTGCCCGGCACGAAGATGTGCTGGTGAAGGTGCGACCGGGCTCGCTATATCACACGGTCGCGCGGCTGGCCGGTCAAGAATTGGTGTCTGCCGAAGGCATCGGCCGCGAGGGAAACAGGCCCGAGCGAACGACCTACCGGATTTCGGAGAGCGGCCGGGCGGCATTGCGAGCCAGGGTCGCCGAAGTCCTGCGCAAACCCGCGCCGGAGTATCCGGTCTTCCCTGTCGGGCTCGCCGAAGCGCACAACCTGCCCAAGCCCGACGTGCTCGCCCTGCTGCGGGAGCGCCTCGAACACCTACAACGCGACCTCGCCGACGTGGAAACGATGGTGACACTGGCCGGTGCGAACGCGGTGCCGCGACGCTACTGGGTTGTGCTGCCGTACCTGCGCGCCACCCTGAGCACCGAAGTCACGTGGGTCGGCGACCTCATTACCGAAATCGATAGCGGCGAGATGGAGTGGGACGAGTTCGATGCGGAGACCGGTGCCCGGATCTCCGAGCGCAAGCACGCCCGGTCCGCCGACTTTTCGTCATCGGAGCTGAATCCGAGATAGGAACGAAACCCCATGTCCTCCCAACGTAACCCGTGGCTAGCGCTATTCGCGCTTGTCGTCGGCTTCTTCATGATCCTGCTGGACATGACGATCGTCGCGGTCGCCAACCCGGCGATCATGCGCGACCTCGGCGCCGATATCTCCCGGGTGATCTGGGTGACCAGCGCCTACCTGCTCACCTACGCGGTACCGCTGCTGGTTACCGGCAGGCTCGGTGATAGGTACGGCCCCAAGAACGTCTACCTCGTCGGTCTGGCCATCTTCACTGCCGCGTCGCTGTGGTGCGGACTGTCGGGATCGATCACCATGCTGATCGCCGCGCGCGCGGCGCAGGGCCTCGGTGCCGCGTTGATGACGCCGCAGACCATGGCCGTTATCACCAGGACCTTCCCACCGGACAAGCGTGGCGCGGCCATGGGTCTGTGGGGCGGCGTGGCCGGTCTCGCCACCCTGGTCGGCCCGATTCTCGGTGGTGTGCTGGTCGACGGGCTCGGCTGGGAGTGGATCTTCATCGTCAACGTCCCGGTCGGCATTGTCGCCTTCGCGCTCGCGGTCTGGCTGGTTCCATCGCTGCCGACCCATGAGCACAAGTTCGACATCCCGGGCGTCGTGTTGAGCGGAGTCGGTCTGTTCCTGCTGGTGTTCGGTATCCAGGAGGGCAATTCCTACGACTGGTCGCCGCGCATCTGGCTGATGATCGGTGCGGGTGCGCTCATGCTTGTGGTATTCGTGGTGAATCAGGCCCGCAATACCGGCGAACCCTTGCTGCCCCTGAGCCTGTTCCGAGACCGCAACTTCGGATTGTCGAACGTGGCCATCGCGTCGATGGGCGCGGCGGCCACGTCGATGATGTTGCCGTCGTACTTCTATCTGCAGGCCGTGCGCGAGATGTCACCGACCAGGTCCGCGTTGGTCTTCGCGCCGATGGCGATCGTCACGGGCATCTTCGCGCCGGTCATCGGCAAGTTCGCCGACCGGTTGCACCCGCGCCTCGTGCCGACCATCGGCTTCACCGGCTTCGCGGCTTCGGTTTTCTGGTTCGCGGCGTTGATGACACCGGATTCGTCGATCGTGTGGTTCCTGCTTTCGGCCGCGCTGGCCGGTGTCGCGAACGCCTGCATCTGGGCGCCGCTGGCCTCGACCGCCACGCATAACCTGCCGGTACAGCTCGCGGGCGCGGGCGCGGGCGTCTACAACACCACCCGCCAGGTGGGTTCGGTGCTCGGCAGCGCCGCTATCAGCGCCTTGATCGCGGCCCGCATGACCGCTAACGGACTGTCCGGTGGCAAGGTTTCCGAAGGCGGCGCCGGACCCGTTCCCGAATTCCTCGAGGACGCCTTCAGTACCGCCCTGAGCCAAGCCATCCTGCTGCCCGCGGGCATCCTGCTCATCGGCGTCATAGCCTCGGCCCTGTTCGTCCGCCACGGCCAGTCCAAGGTGGCAGGCCTCCAGGGCGAACCGACGAAGGCCGACACCGTCGCCGCGTGAGCCGGCACACCCAGGCCACGCGGGCTGCGCTGATTACCTGGTCTGATCGGGTCCCGCGCTCAGCTCACCTGGACTGTGGCCGACGGGTAGCCGGTGGCGCCGTCGGGGACTACGTCGCGGCGGTCGGAAGTTTGGGTTTCGCCGGTGTTGTCGGTGGCGCGGGCGCGGATGGTGTGCGGGCCGGGGGTGGCGTTCCAGTCATAGACCCATTGGCGCCAGGTGTCGATGGATTGTTCGGTGGACAGCCGGGCCGGTTGCCAGTCGCCGTTGTCGATCTGGACCTCGACCGATTTGATACCACGGTGCTGGGCCCAGGCGATGCCTGCGATGGAGGTAGGGCCGGCCGCGATCCGGGCCCGGGCGCGCGGTGTGTCGATGCGGGCCTCGGTTTTGATGGGACCTTCGGCGGACCAGCCGCGGCGGGTCCAGTAGGCGGTGGCGCGGTCGAACCGGGTGACCTCGAGTTCGGTCACCCATTTGGTGGCCGAGACATAGCCGTAGAGGCCGGGCACCACGAGCCGGGCCGGATAACCGTGCGCGACAGGTAGCGGTTCGCCGTTCATACCTACCGCAAGCATGGCGTCGCGTCCGTCGGTCAGAATGGCGAGCGGGCTGCCCGCGGTGAATCCGTCGATGCTGTGCGAGAGCACCATATCGGCGTCCGGGTGCGGGCCCGCCTCAGCGAGCAGGGCGTCGAGGCGGTAGCCGCGCCAGCGGGCATTACCGATCAGATCGCCGCCCACCGGATTCGACACGCAAGCCAGGGTCACCAGGCTTTCGACGGCGGTGCGATTCGCGAGATCGGCCCAGCTGATGGTGATTTCGCGATCGACCATGCCGTGGATGCGCAGCGACCAGTCATCGATGGACACCTGCGGCACGACCAGCGCGGTGTCGATTCGGTAGAAGTCGGAGTTCGACGTCAAATACGGTGTCAGACCCGGCAATCGCAGATCCACGTCGGGTGCGAGCGGTGTCGGCGGTGCGACCGGCTCGGGCAACCGTACGGCCGCCCGCTCGCCCGAAACGTTGTGCCGCTGCGCTCCGATCAGCCGCCCGCCGGCTCCCGCGATTACCGCCAGCCCGCCGGTGATCGCGAGCCCGCGCAGTACTAGCCGTCGCTGTGGTGTAGCCGCCGCGACGACGCCGTCACGGCTGTCGTCGGCGCGGTCGGCTGTCGCCTCCGATTGTGTCGGCGCCGCCCGTGCGCTCATATCGCGCGCGTCGGCGGATTCGGTAGATCCGACGGCCGCGTCGATGCGGTGGGTCAGCACTCGGAGCGCGAAAATGCCTGCGGCCACACCGATTACGGTGGGTAGCGCGCCCGCGACACCGGTCCGGTTGGCGGCGATAACTGCCGCGATGACACCGAACAGCGCTAGTAGCACCGAGCCGGCGGGACGAGTCGTGCGTTCGATGACACCCACCAGTCCCGCGACCACGATCGCGACCACCGCCATGCCGACGTACAGCACGGACTTGTCATTGGTGCCGAAGGTGGAGATGACCCATTCGCGCACTCCGTCAGGTGTGTGGTCGACGACGGTGTTGCCGATAGCGGCCAGCGGGGCACTATCGGATCCCGCGAAGGCGGCGATCACTTCGGCGACACCGAGCGCAAGCCCGACCGAAACGATCCCCGCCAGCACGCGTAGCCCACGCAGATCGGCCATGAACCGAGCCTACTGCCGTCCACAAAGACGCCGCCCGCGATTCGTTCGCGGACGGCGCCTTCGGTGGATCGGGTTCAGCTGTAGATCTTCTCGACCTCGGAGGCGTACTGCTTCATGACCACCGCACGCTTCAGCGACATCTTCGGGGTCAGCTCGCCGGTTTCCTGGGTCCAATCGACAGGCAGGATGCGGATCTTCTTGATCGCCTCGGCGCGCGAGACCTTCTTGTTGGTGTCGGCTACGGCCGCGTCGATCTCGGCTACCAGCCCCGCGTTCTCGATCAGCTTCTCGATCGGGGTATCGGCGGGCAGGTTGTGGCGTTCCTTCCAGCCCGGCAGCGCCTCGGGATCGAGGGTGATCAACGCACCGACGAACGGCTGGCCGTCGCCGACGACCATCACCTGGCTGATCAGCGGATGGGCCCGCAGTGAATCCTCCATCAGCGCGGGGGAGACGTTCTTACCGCCCGCGGTAACGATGATTTCCTTCTTGCGGCCGGTGATGGTGACGTACCCTTCGGCGTCGATGGCACCGAGGTCGCCGGTTTTGAACCAGCCGTCCGTGAAGGCGTCCTCGGTGGCTTCGGCATTGCCCCAGTAGCCATGGAACACGACCGATCCGCGCAGCAGCAACTCGCCATCCTCGGCGATCTTGACCCCGTGACCCTCGATCGGGCGGCCGACGGTGCCGACCCGGATGTTCTCCGGGGTGTTCGCGATGACGGCCGCAGTGGTCTCGGTGAGCCCGTAGCCCTCGAAGATGGTGACGCCGACGCCACGGAAGAAGTGGCCGAGCCGTGCGCCGAGCGGTCCGCCACCGGACACCGCCGCCTCGCACTGCCCGCCGAGCGCTTCGCGCAGCTTGCTGAAGACGAGCTTGTCGAACAGCGTGTGCTTGAGCTTGAGCACCAGGCCGGGCCCACCGTTGTCGAGCGACTCACTCCAGGCGATGGCGGTGTCGGCGGCGGCGTCGAAGATCTTGCCCTTGCCGCCGTCGTGCGCCTTCTGTTTGGCGCCGTTGAAGACCTTCTCGAAGACGCGCGGCACCGCGAGGATGAAATGCGGGCGGTAGCTTCCGAATTGGTCGACGAGCGTGGACCAATCGGAGCTGAACGCGAGAACCACCTTGGCGTCGAAGGCGGCCAGCGACACCGCGCGCGCGAACACGTGCGCGAGCGGCAGGAACATCAGTGTCTTCTTGCCCGCGGTGACGTATTTGCCCAGCGCGATGCGATCGGACTTCGACTCGGCGTAGAGGTTCGAGTGCGAAAGCATGACGCCCTTGGGGCGGCCGGTGGTGCCGGAGGTGTAGATCAGGGTCGCGGGTGAGGCCGCGTTGACCTGCGCGCGGCGCGTATGCACGGCCTCGTCGTCGAGTTCGGCACCGCGAGCGATGAGCTCATCGATAGCACCCTTGTCGAACTGGAGGGTTTCCTTCAGCTCGGTCAGTGCGCCCGCGTCGATCTCCCCGATGATCTTCCGGTGTTTGTCGCTGTCGACCACCAGTAGCTTGGTCGCGGAGTCCTGCAGGATCCACTTGGCCTGCTCGGCGGCGGAGCTGTCGTAGATGGCGACGGTGCAGCCACCGGCGGCCCAGACGGCGAAGTCGAGCACGACCCACTCGTAGCGGGTCGGGGCCATGATGGCGACGCGGTCGCCGAGTGCGATGCCCGAGGCGATGATTCCCTTGGCCACCCCGGTGACCGTCTTCGCGAATTCCGCGGCCGTCACATCGGCGAGGCTGCCGCTGCCGTCTGGAATGTTGAACAGCACCGTGCTGGGCGACTGCTCGGCATACCGAAAGACGTTATCGGAGTTGTTCGCGTCTTCGGGAATGGTATAGGAAGCCGGAACTTCGAACTCTTGCATCAGTGCCCTTCCACGTGGGTTAATCGCCAGTAATCTACGACACCTGCGACCATTGCGTCTGTTCGACCGCCGGAAACCGGTTCGAATCGAATATCTCCGCCGAGTTGCCGCCGCACCCGCGCGGTCGGACACAGTCCGTCGATAGTCCTGCGTCCGGCCGAGCGAAGGCACGGCTGCCGCTTTATCCTAAATCGCGAACGGAGACCGGTTGGATGGCTTCGCGCAGGAAACCGGACATTTCCGTCAGCACCGCCGCGGCCGGTGCGATGAGCGCCGCCTGCAATTGCGAAACGTGCCATAGCCCACGACTCTCGGTGAATCTGGCGTGCACGCCCGCTGCCCGCAACGCGGCAACCAAATCCACGCATTGCGTGTGCAGCAGCTCGCTGACGTCGACCTGGACGTAGGTCGGCGGGAGCCCGGTCAGTGTGCCGTGCAGCGGCGCGTAGCCGGTATCCTGCCCGTCACCGTCACCGAGGTAGGCGGCGGCGCAGGCACGCGACCACGGCTTGCTGACCACCAGATCGCGCGGAATATTCAACGTACGCATGGGATCCCTCGACAGTGCTCAGGGTAGGAACCGGCGGTTCACGACGGACGCGATTCGCTGGTAGCCGGAAGCGGTGACGCGGACGAACACGTCGAGCAGCTTCGCCTCCCAGCCGATCAGCACCCGCCCGTGACCTTTGCGGACGCCCTCGGTGATGGTCTGCGCGGCCATTTCCGGGGTGTGGATGGCCAGCTTCGCGTCGAACATCGACGCCGCGTTCTTGCCGTCGATGCCATCGGCGTAGGTGGCGTTGCGGGCGACAGCGGTCTTGATGCCGCCGGGATGCACACAGGTCACCTTCACCGGATGCCTGCCGACCAGCATTTCCTGACGCAGCGACTCGGTGAATCCGCGCACCGCGAACTTGGCGGAGTTGTAAGCACTTTGGCCGGGCACGGCGATCAGGCCGAACAGGCTGGAGATATTGACGACGTGACCGGCGCCGGACTCCATGAGCAGCGGCAGGAACGCCTTGGTGCCGTTGACGACGCCCCAGAAGTCGACGTCCATGATCCGCTCGATGTCCTTGAACTCGCACTTGATCACTTCGCCGTGGTATGCGATACCTGCGTTGTTGTAGATCTGGTGCACCGTGCCGAAATGCGCCTGCACGGCCTCGGCGTACAGCAGAACCGCTTTGCGCTCGGCCACATTGAGCGGATCGGACTTGACCTCGGCGCCGAGCGCCGCACAGCGGCGCGCGGTCTCGGCCAGCCCCTCGGCGTCGATATCCGATAGCGCGAGCTTGGCGCCGCGCTTGGCCAGATTCTCGGCGAGCGCTCGGCCGATGCCGGAGCCCGCACCCGTAATCACACAGACCTTGTCCGTAAAGTAAGCATCATCGCGCCCACCCTTCTCCCGACCGCCGCCCCTCATGGAATCGCTACGCGATGCTGCATTCACTGTGCTGTCACCACTTTCAGGTTGTTTCGGGAGTTGTCGCTACTGGTCTCGTAGGCGGCCACATCGAATGACTTGGTCAACCGGCGGAATTCGAAGGTGAAGTCCGGCCACAGCGTGGTGTTGTTGCCGTGCTTATCGAGGTACCAACTGGCGCAGCCGCCGTTGTTCCAGACGCTACCTTCCAGTTTGCTCCGCAGGCTCGCGTTGTAGGCGTCCTGGATGTCGCGGCGCACCTCGACGGTGTTCAGGCCGAGCCGGTCCACGGTGGCCAGCGCGTCGGCGATGTAGTTGATCTGCGATTCGATCATGTACACCATCGAGGTGTGGCCGAGGCCGACGTTCGGTCCGAGTAGGAAGAACATATTGGGGAAGTTGGCGATGGACGAGCCCTTGTAGCCCTGCTGCCCGAGATCGTCGAAAACCTCCGATAGCGTGCGGCCGTCCTTGCCGGTGATGGTGTTGTACGCGGGGGAGTCGGTGACGTGGAAGCCGGTGGCCACGACCAGTGCGTCGATCTCGCGCTCGGTGCCGTCCCTGGTGACGATCGAGTTCTTGCGCACCTCGGCGACGCCGTCGGTGACCACGTCCACGTTGTCGCGGCTCAGCGCCGGGTAGTAATCGTTGGAGATCAGCATGCGCTTGCAGCCGATCCGGAAATTCGGGGTCACCTTGGCGCGCAGTTCGCGATCGCGGACCTCGTAGCGCAGTTTGGCCTTGGCGATCAGCTCGAATGCCTGCATGAGCGCGGGAACCTTGGCCAGACCGACGACCTGGGTTTCGCGTGCGGCGTAGATGGCGGCGCGCGAAAGGCGCTGGAAGCCGGGGATGTGTTTGAAGGCCAGGCGCTCGGGTCGCGTGTACGGCCGGTCCATACGGGGCAGCAGCCACGGCGCGGTGCGCTGGTACACGTCGAGATGGGCGACCATCGGTGCGATGGACGGCACGATCTGGATGGCCGAGGCGCCGGTGCCGATTACGGCGACGCGCTTGCCGGTCAGGTCGGCGTCGTGGTTCCAGCGGGCCGAGTGGAAGACCGCACCCTCGAAACCGGTGATGCCCTTGATATCCGGTAGTGCGGGCTCGCACAGCGCGCCGACCGCCGAGACCACGGTGTCGGCGGTGAAGCTGCCCTTGGTCGACTCGACCTCCCACTGGGAAGTGTCGCTGTTCCAGCGGGCGCTGGTCACGTCGCAGTCGAAAATGTGCTTGTCGAGCACGTTGTACTTCTTGGCGACGCCCTGGATGTACTGCTGGATTTCGCCCTGCTTGGAGAACGAGCGCGACCAGTCCGGGTTCAGTGCGAAGGAGTACGAGTACAGGTGTGAGGGCACGTCGCAGGCCGCGCCGGGGTAAGTGTTGTCGCGCCAGGTGCCACCGACATCGCTGCCGCGCTCCAGGACCAGGAAATCGTTGCGGCCCTGCTGGGTCAACCTGATGGCCAGGCCGAGCCCGGCGAACCCGCTGCCGATGATGACGGTCTTCACATGGCGGACGGGGAGGTTGGCGACAGCTTTGTCTGTAACCTTGCGACTCATGTAAGAAACCCTACGGGCTTATTGAGTGCGAGTCAACGGTATTGACTCGCGTTCAGTAAGATAGTCGGCGTGAGTACCAAAGGCATCGGCGAAACCGTAAAGCGCACCCGGCTCAGCCCGGGCGAGCGCCGCACGCAGTTGATCACCCTGGGCGCCGAGATGCTCGGCGAACGTGCCGTCGAAGACATCTCCATCACCGAGATCGCCGAACAGGCGGGCATCTCCCGTGGCCTGCTGTTCCACTACTTCCCGACCAAACAGGACTTCCAGCTCGCGATCGTCCGCCACGCCAACGCCGAACTGCTGGAAACCGTCACCCCCGACCGCAATCTCGGCGTCTTCGATATGCTGCGCGATTGCATCGAGCGCTACATCGGCTACGTCAGCGAGAACCGCACGTCGTATCAGTCGCTGCTGCGCGGTCCTACCAGCGCCAGCCCCGATGTGGTCCCGCTGGTCGACCAAACCCGCGACGCCATTGTCGCGATCATTCTCACCGAAGCCCCCATTCCGATGGATGACACCGACCGCCCCCGCCTCACCCTCGCCGTCCGAGGCTGGATCGCGTTCGTCGAGGAAACCACGCTGAGCTGGCTGCGCGACGAACCGATCACCCGCGAACAATTGGTCGACCTACTCGTGGAATCCCTACTGGCACTCGCTCTTTCGCTCAGCCCCACGCTCGCTGCCGCCTTGCGTGAATAGGCTCGGTGCCTGCGGCGGTTCGAACCCGCCACAATCATTCTCGCCGGAGCCCGCTGGTGGGGATCGCCGTCCGGATGCGATCGCGAGGATTCGCCCTACACTCGGCGGCATGTCTGTTCGACGGCTGATCGTCCTGTGTCTGCTCACCCTGCTCGCCCCGTTCGCGGTGGCCGCCTGCACCATCGAAGGCTCGGGCGCGAAGTCCGAATGCGATACCAGCGGCTGCACGGTCACCTTCAATCGTGGTGTGAACGCGAAGGTGAGCGTCCTCGGTGTGGACGCGGAACTCGTCGCCGTGGACGGTAATCAGACCACTCTTAAGGTGGGTGGCCAGGAGGTCACCGTCCCCGTCGGCCACAGCCAATCCGCCGAGGGCATCGCCATCACGGTCCAGGATGTCACCGATGAGAAGGTGGTCGTCAAATTCTCCACCGGCCTCAACGGCGGCTGATCGATACCCCGCGCCCCGCGGGTGAAAACAGCAACGCCGGGCCGAATTGCTCTGGTGTGGAGCAGATCCGGTCCGGCGTTGGGTTGACGGGTTAGCCGACTAGCTGGTGGGCTCGAAGGCTTCGTCGATGATTTCTTGCTGTTCCACCGCGTGCACCTTGCTGGAGCCCGAAGAGGGGGCCGACATTGCGCGCCGCGAGATGCGGCGGAGCTTGGTGAAGCGCTCCGGGAGGATCTCGGGGAGGTTGAGGCCGAAGAACGGCCAGGCGCCCTGGTTGGCCGGTTCCTCCTGGACCCAGGCGATGTCGGTGGCCTTGGGGTAGCTGGCAAGGGCCTCGTTGAGGCGGAACTTGGGCAGCGGGTAGAGCTGCTCGATCCGCACGATCGCGACGTCCTCGCGGTTGTCCTTGGCCTTCGCCGCGACCAACTCGTAGTAGAGCTTGCCGCTGGTCATCAGGACCCGCTTGACCTTGCTGCCGTCACCGATGCCCTGCTCGTAGGTGGGCTCGTTGAACACCGAGTGGAACTTCGATTCGGTGAAGTCCTTCAGGTCCGACACCACGGCCTTGTTGCGCAGCATCGACTTCGGGGTGAAGACGATCAGCGGGCGACGGATGCCATCGAGCGCGTGACGCCGCAGCAGGTGGAAGTAGTTCGCCGGCGTGGACGGCACCGCGACGGTCATCGAGCCCTCGGCGCACAGCTGCAGGAATCGCTCGATACGACCGGAGGTGTGGTCGGGACCCTGGCCTTCGTGGCCGTGCGGCAGCAGCAGCGCGACATTCGAGAGCTGGCCCCACTTGGCCTCACCGGAGGAGATGAACTCGTCGATGATCGACTGCGCGCCGTTGACGAAGTCACCGAACTGCGCCTCCCACAACACGAGTGCGCCGGGGTTACCGAGTGAGTAGCCGTACTCGAAGCCGACCGCCGCGTATTCACTCAGCGCCGAGTCGTGCACCGCGAACCAACCGGGGTTGGAGCTGCCGATGTTGTGCAGCGGGGTGTACTCCTCGGCGGTCTTGCGGTCGATGATCACCGAATGCCGCTGAGTGAACGTGCCACGACGCGAGTCCTGGCCGGTGAGCCGCACGGCCGTGCCCTCATCGATCAGCGTGCCGAAGGCCATGAGTTCGGCGAAGGCCCAGTCGACCTTGCCCTCGTAGGCCATCTCGCGACGTTTCTCGAGCACCGGCTTGACGCGCGGGTGCACACTGAACCCGTCGGGCACATTGAGGAACGCGTCGCCGATGCGCTGCAGCACCGTCTTATCGACGGCCGTCACGACGGTGGTCGGCACCTGCTGGTCGCCCTCGACGGATTCGCTCGGCTCCGGGGTGTACTTCTCCAGCTCACGGACCTCGTTGAAGACCCGCTCCAGCTGACCCTGGTAGTCGCGCAGGGCGTCCTCGGCCTCTTTCATGGAGATGTCGCCACGGCCGATCAGGCTCTCGGTGTACGCCTTGCGGACCGAACGCTTGGTATCGATGACGTCGTACATGTACGGCTGGGTCATCGACGGGTCGTCGCCCTCGTTGTGGCCACGGCGCCGGTAGCAGATCATGTCGATCACGACGTCCTTGCGGAACTTCTGCTTGAAGTCCACCGCGAGGCGTGCCACCCAGTCACACGATTCCGGGTCGTCGCCGTTGACGTGGAAGATCGGCGCACCGATGAACTTCGCGATGTCCGTCGAGTATTCGGTGGTACGGCTGTTCTCCGGTGCCGTGGTGAAACCGATCTGGTTGTTCACCACGATGTGGATGGTGCCGCCGACGCGGTAGCCGCGCAGACCCGACAGGTTCAGCGTTTCGGCGACCACGCCCTGACCGGCGAACGCCGCGTCACCGTGGAGCATCAACGGGACAACGGAGTAGCCCTCGGGGCCGTCGCCCTTGTCGAGGATGTCCTGCTTGGCGCGGGCCAGACCCTCTAGCACCGGGTCGACCGCCTCGAGGTGCGACGGGTTGGCGGTCAGCGAGACGTCGATCTCGTTGTCGCCGAACATCTGCAGGTAGGTGCCGTGTGCGCCGAGGTGGTACTTCACGTCGCCCGAGCCGTGCGCGCCCGCCGGGTTCATGTTGCCCTCGAACTCGGTGAAGATCTTCGAGTACGGCTTGCCGACGATATTGGCCAGCACATTGAGGCGACCGCGGTGCGGCATACCGATGATGACCTCGTCGAGCGAGTGCTCGGCGCACTGGTCGATGACCGCGTCCATCATCGGGATGACGGTCTCGGCGCCCTCGAGCGAGAAGCGCTTCTGGCCGACGTACTTGGTCTGCAGGAAGGTCTCGAACGCCTCCGCCGCGTTCAACCGGTTCAGGATGTACTTCTGTTGCGCGACAGTCGGTTTCGCGTGCTTCTGCTCGACCCGCTCCTGGATCCACTGCAGCTGCTCGGTCTCGAGGATGTGGGTGTACTCCACGCCGACGTGGCGGCAGTACGCGTCGCGCAGCACCGAGAGCACGTCGCGCAGCTTCATCCGCTCCTGTCCGTGGAAGCCGCCGACGTTGAACTCGCGGTCCAGATCCCACAGGGTCAGGCCGTGCTGGGTGACATCGAGGTCGGGGTGGCTGCGGAACTTGTCCTTCACCAGCCGCAGCGGATCGGTGTCGGCCATCAGGTGACCGCGATTACGGTAGGCCGCAATCATTTCCAGCACCCGGGAGCTCTTGTCGACGCCGCGCTCGCGGATGTCCTTGCGCCAGCGGACCGGTTCGTAGGGCACCCCGAGACCGTGGAAGATCTCGTCGTAGAACTCGTCGCTGATCAGCAGCTGGTGGATGGTGCGCAGGAAGTCGCCGGACTCCGCGCCCTGGATGATGCGGTGATCGTAGGTGGAGGTCAGCGTCATCAGCTTGCCGATACCGATATCGGCGATGCGCTCCTCACTCATGCCCTGGAACTCGGCCGGGTACTCCATGGCCCCCGCGCCGACGATCGCACCCTGACCCGGCATCAGCCTGGGCACCGAGTGCACGGTGCCGATGGTGCCCGGGTTGGTCAGCGAGACGGTGACGCCGGTGAAGTCCTCGGTGGTCAGCTTGCCGTCACGAGCCCGGCGCACGATGTCCTCGTAGGCAGTGTGGAACTGCCCGAACGACATCTCTTCGCAGCCCTTGATGGCGGCCACGGCCAGCGTGCGGCTGCCGTCCTTGCCCCGCAGGTCGATGGCCAGGCCGAGGTTGGTGTGCGCGGGAGTGACCGCGTTCGGCTTGCCGTCGACCTCGGTGAAGTGCCGGTTCATATTGGGGAATGCCTTGACCCCCTGCACGATCGCGTAGCCGAGCAGGTGGGTGAAGGAGATCTTGCCGCCCCGGGTGCGGGCGAGGTGGTTGTTGATAACCAGCCGGTTGTCGATCATCAGCTTCGCCGGGATGGCACGCACGCTCGTCGCGGTGGGGATGGTCAGCGAGGCGGACATGTTCTTCACGATCGCGGCGGCCGCGCCGCGCAGCACCTTCGTCTCGTCTGAGGCGGGTCCGGCGGGCTTGGGGCCGCCGGAGGTGGGCGCCGCGTTCGAGATGGGCGCCGGGGTGGTCTGTGGGGTGCGCGTGGTGGCCTTGGCCGCGACGGTGGGCCGCGCTACGGCTGGAGCCGGAGTAGGAGCCGGGGCCGGGGTGGGAGCCGGGGCCGGGGTGGGAGCCGGTGCGGCGGGAGCTACTGCGGCGGGAGCCGGCGCGGGGCTGGGTGCCGCGACGACCGGCGCGGCTGCGGCGGGCTGGCTGTTACCGGAATCACCAGTGACTTCGGGCGTGTAATCAGCGAGGAACTCATGCCAACTCTCATCTACCGAAGATGGATCCTGTTTGAACTTCTGATACATCTCATCGACTAGCCACTGGTTCTGTCCGAACTGGGAAGTTGAGCTGCTCACAGCAGGTGTTCGCCTCATTTCGTTCTTCGCGCTGCGACGTTTGTGACGTGCCCGGCACGGGGATCAGCTGATGCGCGCCGATGCGCCCTATCTGAGGATAGGCCCAGCAGCAAACCGGCGGATCTACTGACCACCCGACGGACCCCATCCCTTAGATGACGACTCGTCCGTGACCGAGGATATTCCCTCCGTTCCCCGGGCCGCCGCCCATAGCCGGGAATACGGTCCGGCGGCGGCCAGCAGTTCGTCGTGCGTGCCGATTTCCGCGATCTTTCCATGATCGACGACAGCGATCCGGTCCGCCCGCGCGGCGGTGCCGAGCCGGTGCGCGACGACCACGGTGGTCCGGCCGCGAGCCAGCGATCGGCTCGCTACCAGCACCGCGGCCTCGGCATCCGGGTCGAGCGTCGCGGTGGCCTCGTCCAGCAGTAGCAGATCCGGATCGACCAGCTCGGCCCGTGCCAGCGCGACGAGCTGACGTTGTCCCGCCGACAGTCCGCGACCGCGTTCGCCGATCGGCTGACGCATGCCGAGCGGCAGCGCGGCGATCATGTCGGCGGCACCAACCGATCTCGCGGCGGCAGTGATCTCCGACACGGTCGCCGATGGTTTCCCGAATGCGATGTTGCTCGCGACGTCACCGGTGAACAGGTGAGCTTCCTGCGGGACGATGCCGAGCCTGGACCGATAGTCGGCGAGGCGGTAGTCGCGAAGGTCGACGCCGTCGACTCGGATCGCGCCGGTCGTCACGTCATCGTCGGCGGGGAGATCGTAGAGGCGGGCGAGGAGTTTGACGATCGTGGATTTGCCTGCGCCGGTCGGGCCGACAAGTGCGAGGGTGGAGCCTGCGGGAATGCGGAGTGTCACATCGTCAAGGGCCGGAGTCGTGGTGCCCGGATAGTGGAATCGAATGTCATCGACGCCGACCTCGCCGCGCAGTCCGTCCGTGATCGCGACGGCGTCGGGCGGGTCGGCGGCGATCGATGACGGCGTGCGCAGGAGCTCGCCTATGCGGCGCAGCCCGACCCGCGCCTGCTGATATCCGTCGAACACCTGCGAGAGTTGCAAGATCGGCCCGAACAGCAGTTCCAGATACAGCACGAAGGCGATCAGGGTACCCGGGCTCGTCGTGCCGTTCGCGACGTCGCGGGCGCCGACGAACACCACTGCGGCCAGTGCCAGATCGGCCCAGGCGATGACGAACGCGAAATACAGGGCGATGGCGCGTTGGGCTCGCATTCGGCTGTTGCGATAGCGCTGCGAGTACTGGGCGAATCGGTGCGCGGCGCGCGGCTCGTGCCGGTTGGCCTGGACCGCTCGTAGTCCGCTGACATTTTCCTGGAAGTCGGCGTTCACTACCGAAATGTGTTCACGCGACACGGTATACGCGGTGGACGAGACGCGGCGAAACAGCATGGTCGCCACCAGCAGCGGGGGCAACGCCACGAGCACGGTGGTCGCGAGGGCGGCATCGATGACCAGCAGTGCGACCGCGATTCCGATGAGCGTCAGGCCGCCGATCAGCGCGGTCGCGACGCCGGTTTGCAGGAATGTCGACAGGGCGTCGACGTCGGTGGTCATCCGGGTCATGATGCGCCCGGACAGTTCCCGCTCGTAGTAGTCCAGGCCCAACCGCTGCAGGTGGGCGTAGCTGCGCACGCGCAGGCCGTACAGCACGCGTTCACCGGTGCGTGCGGTGAACACGGTCGCTGCGGCGCCGACCACCCAGCCCGCCGCCACCAGTGCGAGGCCGACTATCGCCGCGGTGGCGAGCGCACCGGAATTGTCATGGCCGATACCGGTATCGATCGCGTATCGCACCAGCGGCGGGAACGCGATGCCGAGCACCGCGTCCATGGCCAGCAGGCTGATCACGCCGAGCACCAGCCAGCGGACCGGCCGCAGCAGCCGAGCAAGCCGGAACCCGGGATCAGGTCGGCGCAACCGCTCGTCGTCAAGGCCAGGCTGCTCGGTGGCTGGTGGCAGGCGCTCGATATCGCGGCGCAGTTCCGGTGTCTCGCTGAGGTCGGCCACCGCGCCCATCATCGACCTCGACCCGCCGCCCGCCCTGGGGCCGCGTGCGATAGGTGTCGGGAGCGCGGCGGTGTCGAGGTGCTCGACGGTATGGTGTCCGGCCGGTGCGGGCAGGCGGATCACCCGGTCGGCGTGCGCGAGGGTGGACTCACGGTGGGCGAGGATGAGCGTGGTGCGTCCGCCCTGGTCGGACAGGGTGCCGAAGATCGCGGCCTCGGTGACGGCGTCCACCGCGGAAGTCGCGTCGTCGAGCACCAGAATGCGCGGCCGTGCCAGCAACGCCCTGGCCAGCGCGATTCGCTGGCGCTGGCCACCAGAGAGCGTCAGCCCGCGCTCACCGACGACGGTGTCGTAGCCGTCGGATAGTTCGGTGATGAATTCGTCGGCCGCCGCCAACTTCGCGGCGTGGCGGATATCGGCGTCGGTGGCGTCGGGTTCGCCGAGGGCGATATTCGCGGCGATAGTGTCCGAGAAGAGGAAGGGGTCGTCGAAGACAACGCCGATGGCGCTTCGAAGATCGGCGGCGCGGACGTCAGCGATATCGATCGCGGGCTGCGCATGGCCTGCGTCGGTGCGCTCTTCGGCCGCTGCGGCGAGCCCGTCGGTGGGGTGTTCGACGCGGGAGAGTCGCGTGTCCGATAGCTCCGGGTGTGCGAATTGTGCAGCAGCCGTGTCGGTTTCGGTGCCGAACAATCGAATGCTGCCGGAATCGGGTGTGTAGAAGCGTGGCAGCAGCAGCGAGAGGGTCGTCTTGCCGGAGCCCGCTGGACCGATGATGGCGACCGTTTCGCCGGGCCGTACCGTCAGGTCCAGATCACGTAATACCGGGCGTTCGGTGTCGAAGCCGAAAGTGAGCGAGTCGATTTCGATGCCGAGCGGACCGTCGGGCAGCGTGCTGGGCGTGGCCGGGTCGGCGATTGTCGGCGCGGTGTCGATCACCTGGTAGACGCGTTCGGCCGCCGCGCGGGTCAGTTGCGCCATGATCACCACCGAGGTCATGGTGCGTGCGGTCGAGGTCATGGTGGCGACATAGGCGGCGAAGGCGAGGAAGGTGCCGATGCCGATCGCGCCGTGCAGCGCGAGCGTGCCGCCGAAGGCGATCACCGCGACCAGCCCGATTTGCGGGATAGCCGAGACGGACGGCGTGAACCGTGCGTTGATCCCGGCCGCGCGCATCCGTTCGGCATACAGCGTCCGGCCGTGCCGCTCCAGCACGTTCACCATGCGGGCTTCCTGCCCGAACCCCTTGACCACCCGGACCCCGGTGACCGTCTCCTCGACATGCTGGGCGACATCGGCCGCGCGCTGCTGCGCCGACCAGGTCGCCGCGTACAGCCGGGGCCGCATTCGGTACACCACCAGCGTGATCGCGGGGACCACGAGCAATGCGACGGCCGCCAGCGGCGCGGACAACCACACCATCACACCGGCGGCCAGCAGAAACTCGAGTAGCGCCATGCTCGACAGCGGCGCGAGTGCCAATAGGCCCTGCACCAGTTGTAGATCGGTGATCGACCGCGACACCACCTGACCTGTGCGTATCGCGTCCTGCCCCGCCCCGTCCAGCCGCTGCAGCGAGCCGAGCAGTTGGAGCCGAAGACGGTGCTGCACATCCAGCGACAGTCGTCCCGCCAGCGCCCGGCGGCCGAACGCCGCACAGAATCGCCCCACCGCCAGCAGCGCGAGTAACCCGGCGACGGTCCCGATAACCGCGGTATCGCCGGCACCGGCCGCGTCGAGTGCCCGCTTGGTGAGCAGCGGCGCGGCGATCTCCACCAGGGCACCTGCCACCACCGCGGCAACGAGCAAGGCGAGTACGCCGCCGTATGACCGGCTTTCGGCCCACAGCCTGCGTATCCAGCCGCGTCGATGCACGTCGATCTCACTCAACTCAGGATGTCCCCGTCTCGCCTGCCCGCTGTTGCCCGTGGACTGTAACGACGCACACCGACACGCTGTTGTTCCCGGTGCGCGGGCACCGGCCGCTGCTGGGGCGAACCTCAGAACTCCCGCTGACGGACCGACCACCAGCCCGCACCGGCTACGCCGATGGTCCACAACAGCAGCACCACGATGGCGGCCGGCGTCGGGGCGAGCAGGTCCGTATCGGGGAACGACTCGACCGCGACGGTGCTCACGGTCGCCGCGCCGGGCAGCAGGGTGGCGAATCCGGCTATGCCCATTGCCTTGACGACCAGCCAGACCAGCGGTTCGACGATAATGAGCCAACCGAGCAGCACCACGATCGAGCCCGTCGCGGTGCGCAGCAGCAGTCCCAGGCCCGCGCCGATCAGCGACCAGCACACCGTGGCCAGCAGTCCACCGCCGAGCACCGCGAACAGCCGCAGGCCGATATCGAATTTGTCGTGCCCGAACCCGATCAGACAGGCCATGGACACCAGTTCGACCACGAGCGCCGCCGCCAGCGCGAAACCGGCGGTGACCAGGAGTTTCGCGGCCACAAGGCGATCCCGGTGCGGACTGAAGAGCATCGTGATCGGCATGGTGGCGTAGCGGTATTCGCCGCCGCTGCCCGCCGCCCCGAACGCGCCCGCGACCAGGATCGCCACCGCGAGGCCCAGGTATAGGCCGATGGTCGCGGCGCCGGTGGCCGGATTCGATTTGGGGTCGGCGGGTCCGGAGAGGACGGCTGTGACCGCGCTCGCGACGATCGCGATGGCGGGCACCGCGACACCGAGGATCTGGCTCGGACGCAGCGTGGTGACCTTGCGGACCTCGGAGTTGACCGTCGGGACCAGGTCCGCGGGCAGGGTGTCGATCATCGTGGAATCCCGTAGGGCGTCGGCGTCGGATGTTGGGCGGCCACCCCTGGATACGGGGCGAGCGTTTGCTGGGGACGTGTCGGTCTGGTCAGTGCGGCGAGGACCCGGTCGGGATGGATCGGGTCGGGGGTGACGCTGTCGAGTCGCACACCCGCGGCCCTCGCGGCATCGTGGATCTGCCCCGCGGTCGCCTCGGCCACCGCGAGTCGTCCGTCCGGGCGGATCACCGCGTCGGTGAAGCCATTGGCGGCCAGCGTCGTTGCGAGCGCGATCGGGGTGGACGCGGCGACCACTAGACGATCGGGGTGGCTACGGCGCAGCTTGGCGGGGGTGCCCTGATAGGTAATCGAGCCTTCGCTCACCACGATCAGGCTGTCCGCGATCGGGATCACCGCGGCGAGGCTCTCGCTCGACAGCAATACCGTGCCGCCGCGGTGGGTGTGTCCGCGCAGGAACTCTTGTAGCCAAACACGTTCCGCGCCGACCAGCCCGGCCATGGGTTCGTCGAGCACCAGCAGCGGCGGATCGCCGAGCAGCGCGGTCGCCAGCGCCGCCTGGGTCTGCTGCCCGGTCGACAGTGCCGCTGCGCGCACATCGGCCGCGTCGCCGAGACCGACCAGATCGATCACCTGCTCGACCCGTTCGTCGGTGACACCGATCGCCGCCGCGTATACCCGCAGATGATCGCGCGCCGAGCGCAACGGATGCAGTCCACGCGAGTCGAGCATGCCGCCGACGGCTCCCGTGGGCCGGACCGAGCCCGATCCACCGACCTCGACCGAGCCGGTGGTCGGCGCGAGCAGACCGAGCAGGATCCGCAGAATCGTCGTCTTGCCCGCGCCAGGTGGCCCGACCAGGGCGGCGGCCGTACCGAGCGGGACGGTGAAGCTCACATTCTCGATAGCCGCGACGAGGTCGTAGCGCTTGCTCAGGTCACGGACGGCGAAGGCGGGCGGTTTGGCCGTGCTCATCGCTGGGTGGCCGGGGGTTGTGGCCGCACGGCGTCGAGCGCGGTCAGCGGATCGGCGTCCACGATGAGATGGCGATCCGGTGGCCATATGGTCGGTGCGGGCCCGAAAGCCTTGCGCGCGTTAATGATTGTGGCCTTTCCGAGGGCACGATTACCGAAACCGCCGATCACCGCGCCGATGCCGGCCGGGACCACCTTGCCAGCCATCAGCGCAGCGCGTTTGGTGATGAAACGGATGATGAACCGTTTGAGCAGCGAATCGTTCATGCCCGACAATCCAGGAATGCGGTTGGCGAATACCGTGCCCCAGTTCTTCGCCGAATGGCCGACCGTCTTCTCGACGATCTCCATCCCGGTGTCGCCGAGTACCACCGCGAGCACCAGGGCTCGGCGCTGCGCCTTGTCGTCGGGGGAGACGCCGTGCACGGCCGCCACCGCGAGGGTGAAGACGGCCGAGGCCTCCATGAAAAAAGTTGTCTCGGCGCTGACCGCGGCGACGGCCGCGACGGTACCGACCCCGGGCACCGCGGCCGTGGCGCCGACCGCGCTACCGCTGCCTGTTACCGCGAGCAGATATTGGTTTTCCAGCCGCGCGATGACCTGCGCCGGCTTCTCGTCCGGATGGGAGCGCCTGATCCGGTCGACGTACCTGGCGACGGCGGGCGCCTGCAACCGCGACCCGGTATCGAGTAGCTGGATCACCGTCTTCTCGAACGTGCCCTTGAACACGGCGACATCCTCCCTTTTCCGCCTCTACTGGTTGAACTGTATGGCACCGACGGCCGTCAGCTCCTCCTGATAACGAAGTACCCGATCGTTCGGGTTCCAAGGCCGCGATCGTCGATGGCTACGCGGGGGAGTGCAGTGCGGGCACCCGCTCGCTCAGCGGCGGCGGAGGTGGTGGGGTGCCGTCACCGAACGGCCTGCCGCCCAGCGCTTCCCGGCCGTGCGGGGTAAGCCAGTTGGTCAGATCAGGGCCCTTGGGCACGATGCGAGTCGGGTTGATGTCGGTGTGTACGACGTAGTAGTGGGTCTTGATCTGCCCGAAATCGATGGTGTCGCCGAAGCCAGGGGTCTGGTAGAGGTCGCGCGCGTATGCCCACAGCACCGGCATCTCGCTCAGCTCGCTGCGGTTGCATTTGAAATGCCCGTGATAGACCGGATCGAATCGGACCAGCGTGGTGAACAGTCGCACATCGGCCTCGGTGATGGTGTCACCCACCAGATATCGCTGCCTGGTCAGGCGCTCTGAGAGCCAGTCGAGCCGGGCGAAGAGACGATCATAGGCCGCGTCATACGCGTCCTGGGCGCCTGCGAATCCGCACCGATACACGCCATTGTTGACGTCGCGGAAGACCGCGAGATTCACCTCATCGATCTCGGCCCGCAACGCCTCCGGGTAGAGCTGGGGTGCGCCGGGACGATGAAATTCGGTCCATTCGCCGGAGAAGTCGAGGGTCATCTGGGCGTAGTCGTTGGTGACCACCTGACCAGTGGGAACATCCACGATGGCGGGCACGGTAATGCCACGCGGATAGTCGGGGAAGCGGGCCAGATACGCATCGCGCAACCGGGGTATACCGAGCACGGGATCGACCCCGCCGGGATCGAGATCGAAAGTCCAGCTGAGTTTGTCGTGCGTCGGCCCGCACAGGCCGAGGGACAGCGCGTCCTCCAGGCCGAGCAGCCTGCGCACGATCAGCGTGCGGTTGGCCCATGGACAGGCCCGCGCCGCGACCAGTCGATAACGACCGGCGGCCACCGGATAGCCGTCGCGTCCGTCGGCGGTGATCCGGGTCTGGATGTAATTGGTGTCGCGCTTGAACTCGCCGGGCTCGACGTAGGAACCACTCTCGGATGCCGACTTGGTCACCCTGACAGTCTCGCAGACGCATGCCTAGGCTGACCCGATGAGTGAAACGAAGGCAACCCGCCTGGTCCGCACCAGCACCGACAGTGGCGCGGAGGTGGCCACCCTGACACTGGCGAGCCCGCCGCTGAACCTCTTCGATCAGGCCATGCTCGACGCGCTGATCGCCGACCTCGCCGAGTTGTCGGCGAACCCGCCGCGCGCGCTTCTGCTGCGCGCCGAGGGCAAGCTGGTCTCCGGCGGTGTCGATGTGCACGTTTTCGACGGCCTGTCCAGCGAACAGGGCGCCGAACTATGGCGGACTCTTTTCGCTCAGATCATCCATCCGCTGGAGGCGCTGCCGTGCCCGGTGGTGTTCGCCGCGCACGGGCTCACCCTGACCGCGGCGTTCGAAATGGCGCTGGCCTGTGACCTGATCCTGGCCGCGCCGAAAGCGAAGTTCGGTCTGGTGGAAACGGTGGTCGGGCTGACGCCGTCGATGGGCGGCCCGCAGCGTCTGGCCGAGCGGGCCGGATCGGGACGGGCCAGGGAATTCGTGATGACGGGCGAACTCTACGACGCGGCGACAATGGCCGACTGGGGCGTGGTGAACGCTCTGCACGACGACGTCGATACTGCCGCCGTCGAACTCACCCATCGTCTCGCCGACGGGCCGACCAAGGCGCACGCCGCGACCAAGCAGATCATCGAGGCGTGGCGTTCCGGCGGTGTGGCACATGCCGATTCGGTGACCCCGGAGGTGTCGGGCGCGTTGTTCGATACCGCCGATCTATGCGGCGCGGTGCGTAGCTTCCTCGATGTGGGGCCGGGTAAGGCCACCTACACCGGTAAATGACGAGTCGGACATCTTCGCCGCCTAATCACCCCAAAAATGTGACTCGGGTCATATAGTCGCAAGAGCCTGCCGGCTCGAGGCGCGTGTGCGGAGGACCCATGTCACAGCTCTTGGTCGAATACCCACTGACCCGTCCACCTATCTGCGACAACCCGCTGGCCCGTGGTGCCGACGGGGTGCTGCGCTACGGAAATCTGACGCCCGCGCTCACCGAACTGCTCGACCTACGGGTGCACGCGTTCGCGAACCGGGAAGCCGTCGTCGAGATCGGCGGACCCCGGCTCACCTATCGGCAGCTGTGGCATTCCGCCTCGCGTATCGCGGGTGGTTTGCAGGAGCACGGCATCGGATTCGGTGATCGGGTCGCGATCCACATGCCCGCGGGCGTGCGGTGGGTGCAGGCGTTCCTCGGCGCGCTGCTCAGCGGCGCGGTGCCGGTGCTGGTGCACGATGGGCTGCCCACCGAGGTCGCCGAGCGTGTGATCGCCGACAGCAACACCGATTTCGTACTCGGCTCGGGTGCCGGTGGAGGCGAGCCGGTGCTACCCGACGGCGCCGCGTTCATCGATGACGGTGCGGCACTGGGTGATCTGGCGCTGCTGTGTTACACCAGCGGTGGCCGGGTGCCGATGGGTGTCGAATTGACCAACGAGAATCTGTTGTCCGCGATCCGTTCGGTGGTCGCGGCGCTGGATCTGCCGACCGATGGTCTGCGCAATCTCGTGCTTTTGCCGCTGGCGCACGCCAGCGGATGCGTGGACCAGTTGCTGCCGACGTTTGCGGTGGGCGGGACGGTGGTGCTCGCGCCCGATTCCCGTGGGCTCGCGCAGATGCTGGTGGCCGAGCGGATCGACATGGTGTCGGCGACGCCGCGCATCTTCGGCCGCCTGCTACCGAAGCTCGCGGCTTCTCGCACGGATGGTCTTGGCGCCGAATCCATTTCGCGAATCAGCAATGCCGGCCATCGCGCCGAACGATCGTGTTCACCTCCTGAGCTCGCCGCGGCGCTTCGCGACGCGTTCCCGGCGGCCAGGCAGTGGTCGGTCTGGGGTGCGACCGAGACCAGCGGCATCGGCCTCGTCGTCGATGATGTCTATGCCGCCGCCGATACCGTGCTCGGGTTCCCTTTCGGCGGTACGGAATTGGCATTGTGGGGCCCTCGGGCCGGGGCCGGTCAGGGCGAATTGCTCTGTCGCGGACCGAATGTCACCCACCGCTATTGGAACGACCCGAAATCCACCGCGGATCGTTTCACCGGTAGCTGGTTCCACACCGGCGATCAGGTGACGATTGCCGCCGATGGCCTGGTTCGACGTGGGACGGGCCACTGACAGTCGCGCGGCGAAGGCGAGCGGGCCGCTTACTCCAAAAGTCGTTCCCGCAGTCGCCCGCGCAACCGTGGCGTGAGGCCGATCGCGGTGAGATAGGTGTCGAATTCACCGTGCCGCTCGCGCACCGATGTCAGCGCGGCGGCGAGGTATTCCTCCCGTACGCCGAGTAGGTCGTCGGAGAGTTCTTCGCCCGCAACCAATTTCGTCGACAACATGGCGCGCAGCGACGCCACCGCGCCGTTACTCAGCAGGAAGTCGGCCAGTACGTCGTCCTCGGTGACCTCGACAGCGCGCAGCAGCGTGGCGACCGCCCATCCGGTACGGTCCTTGCCCGCGGCGCAGTGCACGAGCACCGCGCCATCGCCGCGCGCGATCGACTCCGCGATGGCGACGATCGCGCGGTGCGCTTCCGGTAGTTCGGGAAACACCCGATAGACCTCGAGCATGTGCGCCAGCGTGGAGCCGGTCCGCGCATCGTGCGGCGGTGCCTCGCCCATCCGTAAATCGAAGGGCGTGATGTTCAGACGTATCCCGTCGGGCAGATTGTCGTGGCCGATGTGGTCGATCTCGCGCAGGCCGCGCAGGTCGTGCACGTCGGTAATGCCGAGTTCGCGCAGGATGATGTGTCCGGCCGGGTCCAGACCGCTGAGTTGAGCCGAGCGCAGCAGCACGCCGGGGCGGACCTTCGCGCCGTCGAGGGCGCGCAAACCGCCGACATCTCGGAAGTTGAACGTGCCGGAGATATGGAACTGATCGGCGGGGGGCGAGAGAGTCACCGATCCAGGCTATCGGCCCGGCGGTGTCACCGTGATGTGTTATCGGATCGAACGGCGAACGACGAGGTGACCGAATTGCGAGGATTTGGTGTGTGTTCGCCCACACGATGCGAAAGATCCGGCGAGGGTGAACGTAGAGTGGACAACGGTATGTTTTCCGGTGGGATGGCCGAAAGCGACGCCTAGAGCGGCGATTCCAGGGCACGCCGGTAGTCATCATGGCATTCCGGTTGGGTAACAAAACATTCTTCCAGTCTGGAAATACCCACTGAATCCGTTCTTAAACCCCGAAAAGCCTCTACCATTGACGAATGTTGTACGTGGGCCGCCAGGCTGTTCCCCAGCTGGGGATTCCCGAAAGCGGCCCGCCATGTTCAGCGAGTCGCGCCGTCCAGGGTGCGAGTTTTTCGCCGAGGGAGTCGTCGTTGAGCGTTCGTGGAGAAGTAGTGGTTGGCCAGTTGCGGCCGACCATCTGCGAGGCAGTCGAAAAGGCGGCGGCTTCGCTCGATATCGCCGGAGTTCGAGCCTTGCGGGTGCTGCTGCACGCCGGGGTCAGTGCGTATTGGCCCCTGGTCAAGGCTGCCCCGGTCAAGCAGGTCCGTGCCTACGAGGAGACGGTGCAGTCGCTGCGTCAACGCTGGGACGAGGAGTCGGGCTGTGTTGCCGATCCGTCCGCGGCGGACGTGTTGCGGAAGATGGATACCGAGGTCGCGGCATTTCTCGACCTCTGTGCCGCGCGTTCGGGTGCGCAGTGGCTCGAGCCGGTGGACGCCATAGCCGCGTACGCGGTGTCGGTACTGCAGGGGACGGTATTGCGTTGGCTCTCCGATTGCGATGACGAGACCACGTTGGTGGTACTCGACGATCTGGTCAGCAGCCTGGCGACCCGGGCCGTCGAAGTGTGATCGGAGGGACCACCCCGTCAATACTGGACGAATGACCAGTTTGATGGTTGAGTTGTTCTGGTGACCGAAACGTCGCCGATTGCCACACTCCACGCGGCCACGGTTGAGCTCGACCCGCCGCTGGCCGCCCTCGACCTGACCGCGTTGCGCGCGAACGCCGCCGACATGGTGCGCCGCGCGGGCGGTGTGCCGGTCCGCGTGGCCAGTAAGTCGGTCCGCTGCCGTGCTGTACTCGAGCAGGTGCTCGGCACCGACTTGACCGCGGACGGCGGATTCGCGGGCATCATGTCCTATTCACTCGCCGAAGCCATCTGGCTGGTTCGCCACGGCGCGCGCGATGTCCTGCTCGGCTATCCGACCGTGGACCGTGCCGCGCTGGCCGAACTCGCCGGTGACGACACCCTGCGCGAGTCCATCACGCTCATGATCGACGACCAGGCGCAGCTGGAACTCATGCGCACCGCGCTCGGCAGCGACCTGGTGCGCCCTCGGGTGTGCCTGGACGTGGATGCGTCGCTGCGTATCGGGCCGGTGCACCTGGGTGTGCGTCGCTCGCCGGTGCGCAGCCCGGAGCAGGCCGCCACGCTGGCTCGTGCGGCGGTGCGGCGCGGCTTCGAGGTCGTCGGCGTTATGACCTATGAGGCGCAGATCGCCGGGCTGCCAGACTCGAATATTGCTGTGCGACTTGTGAAGAAGGCATCAGCGGCCGAAATCGCCAAGCGCCGTGGGCGAGTGCTGGAGGCCGTCCGATCGGTAGTCGGCAAGTTGGAGATCGTCAATAGCGGCGGCACCGGGTCGATCGAGGTGAGCATCGGCGATCCCGATGTCACCGAGGTGACCGCAGGCTCCGGGCTCTATGTTCCAACGCTGTTCGATCACTACCGTTCCTTCACTCCGCGCCCCGCGCTGTTCTTCGCGACGTCCGTGTTGCGCAAACCCACGCCGTCGATTGCCACGGTTTTCGCGGGCGGCTACATCGCCTCGGGACCAGCCGGTCCGGCGCGGGTGCCGAAACCGGTGTGGCCAACGGGCTTACGGCTGATCGGCACCGAAGGCGCCGGAGAGGTGCAGACCCCGCTGTCCGGCGCTGGGGAAGTGGAGATCGGTGACCGGGTGTGGTTCCGGCACGCGAAGGCGGGCGAACTCTGTGAGCGTTTCGACCGTATCCACCTGGTCGATGGCGACGGCGGCCGCACCACGGTGCCCACCTATCGGGGCGAGGGCAACTGCTTCGGCTAACCCAGACGCAGGAAGCGCGCCAGGTCTGGTAGATCCTCCGGCGCGGCGGGCAGATATTCGGTGAGCAGCGGCGAGCGAATGATGATCGCCTTCCACATCGCCCGGCACAGGGTGGCCTGAATCAGGCTGCGCGACAGCAGGAACGGCATCCCATATGGTGCGTCGGCCGGGCTGGACGTGGTCATCGAGAGCAACACCACGGCGGCCTCGCGGCCCCGGAAACGGTCGGCCGTGCCGACCAGCACATCCTCGATCTTCGCGCGTGCCAACAGGGTTCGGATCAAACCGACCTGGGCGCTGTAGGGCGCGACGACGAAGATATCGTGCGGATGCAGCCGCCGCGTGAGCGCGCCGATGGTCCAGGGCAGGCCGAGTAGTGCGCGTACCCGGCGGACCACCTCGCGCGCCTCGGCCGGCGACTCGAGCGAGTTACCGGTGTGGCTCACCAGGACGGTGTCCACCCCCGGCGGCACGCCGTCGAGTTGTCGTGCGAGTGTGACGGTTTCGTTGGCCCGCAGCCTGCTGTCGTAGTACAGGCGGGAAATCGGTTCGCAGACCCGTGGATGCATCCGCCAAGTTCGGTCCAGGAAGTAGCCGCGCTCCGTGGGCAGGGTATTGCGCCCCTCGGTGAGCCAGCCGAGCACCGATTCACCGACCGGTTCCGGATGGGCGCTGCGCGTGGTCGGCGGCGCTGGATCGCCCAACAGCAACAGGTTTCGCGCACTGACCGCGACCGCGACGGTCTCGGCCAGCGGAAAAGAACCCGCGTCGGCAATGACCAGCAGGTCGAGCCGCTCGTGCGATATCAGCTCGTCATTTGCGAAATCCGCCGGGGCGCCACCGATTACACACCCGTTGACGGCATTGTCCAGGAACCGCGCATACCGGGAGCCGTCGATGACGGCCCACTCGGGCGCCACGGCCGCGACGTCCTTCTTCGCCACCAACTCCGGTAGAACCCCGATCTCGACGATCAGGTCGAGCAGGTTCTCTACGGTCGAATGTGCCTGCGCGACAATGCCTATGCGCCATTTGTGTCGGGTGACCAGCCGCTCGATCGCGCGTGCGGCGGTGGAGAGCTTTCCGGTGCCCGACGGGCCCTGCACCGCGAGGTAGGAGTGATCCAGCTCGCGCACGGCCTTGGTGATGGCCGCCGCGTGATCGCCGTGCACCTCGGGGAGCGTGCCCGATCGCAGCAGCCGTGGCCTGCGGCGGGCCAGGATGTCGAACGCGGCGCCGGAGGGAATCTCCGGTAGCGCCATCAGCAGCTCTTGGGCGACGAATTCGACTGCGGTCTCGGTGGTTTCGTCCCAGGCAGGGAGACCGGGCGCGATCGCGGTCGGTAACTCGTCATAGGGTTCGCAGCCATCCGACAGCAGTTCTTCCAGTCGCACGGCGTCGTCGAAATCGGCATCGACCGAACAACCGAGCACGGTGGCGACGGCGGTGGCCCGCCTGCCGACCGCGGTCACCATGCCCGCGGCGACCGGGCGGTCGTAAAAGGTGTACACAGTGGTGCCCGGCGCGAGTACGGTTTTCGCCGCCACCGCGCCCGCCGTATTCGGGCCCGCCCCACCAGCCGTTCGCACACCTGCCTCGGTGCCCCAGCCGACACCGATCCGGCCGGTCAACGTGAGATACCGGCGCATCGTCGCCCGGTCCGGGCTGCGATGCCATTTGGTGTCCACCGTGCCCCAGTCGGCGACGAGCACACCGGGGGCGTCGGGCCATTCGTCGACCGGATGACTGAGCCGGTCGGCGTGCGCCCACCACAGCGGCTGGCGTTCGCGCCGGTGGTAGCCGAGCGCCGCGGCCATCAGGGCGGCCGGATGATGCGGTTCATCGTGTGCCGCCGCGTATTCCGCGAGCGCCGCTTCGATCGAGGAGGGCCGGGCCTGCGGACCCGCGTCCAGTTCGCCGGGGCCGGTCACCAGGCACCACGAGCTGGCTCGCTCCAGCGTTACGGCCTGCGGGTCGATCCGTTGTTCGGCGGCCCGGTCCACCAGCCAGTCCCGCAGCCGCAGCACCGTGACACAATCACGTTCGGTTGTCGACGAATGCGCCGCACCGGGTAGCAACCGTGCCAGCATGTCGAGCCGGTAGGACTGCTCCCCGATGAGCAGCGCGTTACGCACGGTCGGATACAGGTCGACCAGCACGCCCGCGTGTAGCAGCGCGTCGGCGGCCTCCTCACCGATACCGTGCGCGCCGGTCCAGCGCAGCAATGCCGACCGGACCCCGGACGAATAGTGGTAGATGTGCATCTCCGGATACATCCGGCGGCGCTGCTGGAAATAGCCGAGCACCTGCTCGAGCGCGTGCCGCTGACCGGCATCGTCACCGGGTTCCAGTCGTAGGGACAAGTGCACGGTGCCGGGCCCGCCGATCTCGATGCCGACTGGCCTGCCAGCCTGACCCGCGTCGAAGGTGAGCGAGAGGTCGCCAGGAGAGGGTGGTGGTAGCGCGCCGAGCGCGATCGCGTCGACGAGATGATGTGCCGGTTGCCCGGAATCCTCGCGGCGCAGCTGGATTTCGGCCTGTTTCCGAAGCACGTCGAAGGTTCGCGGCGGTAGGCCGGGCACCGTGGACGCGGTGGTCGCCAGCCGGTCGATAGTGGCGACACCCGCCTCGCGCAACCGTGCTCGGGCGGTGCGAGGCATCCCGGCGACCAGCAGCAGATCGCGTGCCGTCGCGATCGCATCGGTGCAGGTGGCGCAATGCCCGCAGGCGAGATAACGCGGATCGCCCCACTGCACCGGCAGCAGCTCGCTCAACTTGTCGTCCAGCATGCTTTCCACCCGGCTACGGCGCGCGAGATAGACCGGCAGCAGATTTGTGAGCGCGTGCGCGGTGCCTCGCGCACCGTGATGTAGCCGGACGGTCGGTGCTGTCAAGGCGCCGTCGGCGTCCAACGCCTCGGCGCACGCGGCCAATTCCAGCGCCGCACCCACGTGATCATCCGGGCCCGACGCGGTGCCGTGCACGGTGTAGCGGACCCGATGACCCGCCCGCACCAGAAAATCGGCGGAGCAGGCGAATCGTCCGTCGAAGAAAGTGGCCCCGCCGACCACCTGCACGCCGGATCGTAACGCGGCGACGGTTTCGGCGTGCGCGGCGTGCAATGCGGCGATACGGGTCGAGGGCTCGTCGGACTCGCGCGCGTCGCAATGGATTTCCACCATCGCGGCGCCGAAGCGGGCCCGCAGGTCCGCGAGCCTGCGTTCGCGGGAATCATCGTGTCTCACGCCCGGTCGCGACACCGGCCCGGATCGCGCGTCCGCCATTGGCGCGATCATGCCCAGTTCGGTATCGAGGGCACGCAGCAACGCAAACTCACAACGCGCCGCGCGCACGAGGTCGACGGCGGTGCAGACGACACGATCACCGAACACGAACAACGCGGCCCTCCTGTGTCTTTGCGGGACACCCGCCCCCGGTCTTCGCGGGACGCCCGCTACCGACTAGCGCTGCAATACACGCCGGACGGCAACACTGTAGCTAGCGCGCCTGACCTCGATGAACCCTCCCCGGTTCAGGAGCGTGGCTTGCGCCGTTCCGGTCGCTTTCCGGTGGCGCTCTCGCGGCGCGGTCCACGGTTGAACGGGCGCTGTCCCGGCGGGCCGTAATCGGGCGTCAGCTGAATGAGCTGGCCACTGATCCTGGTGCGCCGCAAGGCTTCCAGCGTTTCGGCGGGCAGGTTGGCTGGCAGCTCGACCAGGCTGTGATCCGGGCGGATACTGATATGCCCGAAGTCGCTGCGCCGCAGCCCGCCCTCGTTGGCGATCGCGCCGACGATCGCGCCGGGCACGACCCGATGGCGCTTGCCGACGCTGATCCGGTAGGTAACCAACTCTGCGCCCGTAGCCCGATGATGGGAACCGCCGCGCGGGCCGTCCTCGTCGTCGAATCGACGCGGTGCGCGCTCGCGGGGTTCCCGGCGCGGACGTTCCGGCTCCGGCGGTTCGGGCTGCATCAGGAAGTTGTCGCCGTCGCGGGAGAGCACCGCGAGTGCCGCCGCGATATCGACGAGCGGAATGTCGTGCTCGCGTTCGTAATCCTCGATGAGCCGACGGAACAGCGCGACGTTCGAGGAGGTCAGGTTTTCGGTGATGTCGTCACCGAACTTGGCGACGCGCTGTGCGTTGACGTCGTCCACGCTCGGCAGCTGCATCTCGGTCAGTGGATGCCTGGTGGCCCGCTCGATCGACTTGAGCAGGTGCCGTTCGCGCGGCGCGACGAAAAGCAGTGCCTCACCGCTGCGCCCGGCACGCCCGGTGCGGCCGATGCGGTGCACATAGGACTCGGTGTCGTGCGGGATGTCGTAGTTGACCACGTGCGAGATGCGGTCCACATCCAGACCACGGGCGGCCACATCGGTGGCGACCAGAATGTCCAGCGCACCCGACTTGAGCTGGCCGATGGTGCGTTCGCGCTGGTTCTGTGCGATATCGCCGTTGATCGCCGCCGCGGAAAAGCCACGGGAGCGCAGTTTTTCGGCGAGCTCCTCGGTGGCCTGCTTGGTGCGGACGAAGATGATCATCGCCTCGAACGACTCGACCTCGAGAATCCGGGTGAGCGCGTCCAGCTTGCGCTGATGCGATACCTGTACCCAGCGCTGGGTGATGTTGGTGTTGGTCGAGGACTTCGACTTCACCGTGATCTCGACCGGGTCGCGCAGGTACTTCTTGGAGATGCTGCGGATGGCCGAGGGCATCGTCGCGGAGAACAGCGCGACCTGTTTCTCGGCCGGGGTGTCGGCGAGAATCCGCTCGACGTCCTCCTGGAAGCCCATCTTGAGCATCTCGTCGGCCTCGTCCAGCACCAGATACTGAAGCTCGGACAGGTCGAGGGTGCCCTTTTCCAGATGGTCGATCACGCGGCCGGGCGTACCGACGACCACATGCGCGCCACGGCGCAGCCCCGACAGCTGGACGCCGTATGCCTGGCCGCCGTAGATCGGCAGCACGTGCAACCCGGGTATGTGGGTGGCGTAGCGACCGAATGCCTCCGCCACCTGGATCGCGAGTTCGCGGGTCGGCGCGAGCACCAGGGCGCGGGGCAGTTTGCCGGAGGTTTCGAGACCCATCAGGATCGGGATCGCGAACGCCGCGGTCTTACCGGTGCCGGTCTGGGCGAGGCCGACCACATCGGCGCCGGACAGCAACGGCGGAATCGTCGCGGCCTGAATCGGCGACGGCGACTCGTAGCCGACATCGGAGATCGCCGCGAGGATGCGGTCATTGATCCCGAGATCGGCGAAAGTCGGGCCGTCATTGTCCCTGTCGTTGTCGCCAGGAACGCTGTCGACCTGATTGGTACTCATTGACCAGGAGTTTACTGCCTCATGGTGGCCCTCCCAGCCACCGGGCCAATACCGTGAGACGTATGCGACCCGATAGCGCCTCCACACATCAGGCCCCCGCGACGTCCGCGCTGGATGTGGCGGTGGTTCAGTTCGCGCCGGCGAAAGACCCGTCGGCCAATCTGACGACCTTGCGCGAGCATGTCCGGGTGGCCGCGCAGCGCGGTGCGAAAGTGGTCGTCGCACCCGAATACTCGATGTTTGCCGTGTCCCGGCTCGACGAGCGCGTCGTGGCCGTCGCCGAACCGCTGACCGGCCCATTCGTCGCCGGTCTCGGCGCCATCGCGCGTGAATTCGGGGTGTATCTGATCGCCGGAATAGTCGAGCGGGTGGCACCGGAAGCGCACCGGATTCGCAACACCCTCGTCGCGCTCGACCCCGGCGGCGCGCTGATCACGCGCTACCGGAAGGTGCACCTCTACGACGCGTTCGGGCATCTCGAATCCGATGTCGTCGAGGCGGGTGAAATCGAGACACCCGCCACATTCACGATCGACAGTGTGAGCTTCGGCATGCAGACCTGTTTCGACCTACGGTTCCCCGAGGGCTTCCGTCGCCTCGCCGCGGCGGGCGCCCAGGTATTGGTGCTGCCCGCGCAGTGGATTCCGGGTCCGGCGAAGGTAGATCAGTGGACGACGCTATTGCGCGCCCGCGCGATCGAGAACACCGTGTACGTCGCCGCCGCCGATCAGTGCGCGCCGCGTGGCGCGGGCGCGTCGATGATCATCGATCCGGCAGGCGGTGTGCTCGCCGAACTCGGTGACGAGCCAGGCGTACTGACCGCCGGAATCGACCTGGAGTACCTGGCCGCGGTACGCACCACCAACCCCAGCCTGGCATTGCGGCGATTCGCGATTAGCGAGCGCGTAGCGGAGTAGCGTCGGCCTGGATGGTCTACACCGATCGGGCATCGGCCGGTCGCGCGCTGGGTATCGAACTGGAGTACTTGCGTGCGTCGCAACCGCTGGTGCTCGGGTTGCCTCGGGGCGGCATTCCGGTGGCGGCCGCGGTGCGTGAGGTTATCGGCGGTGATCTCGATATTCTGCTGGTCCGCAAGCTCGGTGTGCCGTGGCAGCCGGAGCTGGCGATGGGCGCTATCGGTGAGGGCGGCGTTCGGGTCCTGAATCCGGATGTGCTGGCGCACACCGGAATCACGCCGCATCAGTGCGCAGAGGTCGAGGAAGCGGAGCGCATCGAGTTGGAGCGCCGCAGGCTCGTATTGCGCGGTGACGCGAAACCCATTACGCCGAGCGGGCGCACCGTCGTGATCGTCGACGACGGTATGGCCACCGGAGCGACCGTCATGGTCGCCTGCCGCGTGGTGCGACGACAGCAGCCCGCGCGCATTGTGGTCGCGGTGCCGGTGTCCTCCGCCGAGGCACTGGACCGCGTCGAAGCGGAGGCCGACGAGGTGATCTGTCCGCTGGTGCCGCGCATCCTCGGCGGTGTCGGCGCCGCGTATCGGGATTTCCATCAACTCGGGGACGCCGAAGTCACCGCGCTGTTGCGGTGAATCGCCGCGCCGAGGCGTTGTCCCGGTCAGACCTCGGTGATGCCGTTGCGGTGGCGTTGCGCAAGCTCCGCGTAGAAGCCCGGATTGAGTTTCACCCAGCCTTCGGCCTGGGTGCCCGCGATCGGCTTCTTGATTTCGGCGGGTGCGCCCGCGGCCAGTACGCCGTCAGGGATTTTCGCGTACGGCGCGACCAGCGAGTGCGCGGCGATCATGGTGCCCGCGCCGATCTCGGCCATGTCGAGCACCGTACTGCTGTTGCCGACGATGGATTCCGCGCCGACCGAGGCGCCGTGGAAAACCACACTGTGCGCGATCGTCGCGCCGGGGCCGATCTCCATCGGCACGTCCGGCGGAACGTGCAGCACCGCGTTGTCCTGCACATTGGCGCGTTCCCGGATGGTGATCGGCGCGAGATCCGCACGCAGTACCGCGCCGTACCAGATGGAGGCACCTGCCTCCACCCGCACGTCACCGATCAGTGTGGCAGTGGCCGCGACAAACGCGGTCGGATCGACCTGTGGCCGCTTGCCTTCGAATTCGTAGAGGGGCACTCCCACACCGTAAACGTCGCCGCGCACAGTGGTTGCGCCTCACCAGCGTTCGGCGTGGGCGACGGCGCGTTCGGCCGCGGTCACCATCGGACTGAGCTGGGCGGCAAAGAGTTCCGCGGTGACCGGCACGATGTCGACATCAGCACCGGTGCGCACCACGTACCGGCCGTCGCCCGCTACGTCGATCCAGCACAGCACCCCGAACGGGCGTAGTTCGCCGTTGGCGCGCCGTACCGAGACCACGATCTGGCCGATGCCCGCACGCGGCCGGCTCAGCATTCTGCGGATACGTGCCGATACCGTCGGGCCGGAGACCGGCACGGTCACCAGGTCACGGCTGTCTTCCTTGACTCGGTCCTGCGGCGCGGTCAGGCGCGGCGTGGTGCCGGGAGTGTTCTCCGGCAACATCGAAACCATCCTGGCGGACAGGCTTTTCGCGCCTCCGACGAACAATCGGATATCGCCGCCACGCTCGGGCGTCGCGCCTGCCCGCTGTGCGGCGACGACCGATATGTTCCCCGAACTCGCGCCGAGCACCCGCACCAGGCGAACGGCGCTGGCGTCGGGCGCCCGTCCGAAGATTTCGATCAGCACCGTCGAACTGCCAAGCAGCCGCAGCGCCGCCTCGAGGTCGGCATCGAGCGTCCGGTCGCACCACTGCTCCAGGGTGGGCAGCTGCGCGGCCCGTTCCACGCTGTCGCGCGCCGATAGACGCACCGCGAGGGGATAGGGGATTCGATCACCATCCGTGCGCGCCCAGGCCAGCGCGAACTGGTCCGGCGTGAGCGTCCAGCTCACTCCAGTTCGCTCCACTCGCCGAGTACCGCCGGTGTTGTCGGGTCCATCGCGCCGATCAGCTCACCCGACTCGTCGGCCGGTTCGAGGAAGGTCAGCTCGTCATCGATGAAATGCAGGTCGTCGTCCTCGTCTTCCGGGGGCGTGGGCCGAGCCACCGTGCTCGAACCGCCCTGCCTCGGGGTCTCGGTCGCGGCCAGCGCGCCGCCCATGAGACCACCCATCGCGCCCGCGCCGACGCCGGTGACCGCGTCGCCGTTGGAATCGCTTTTGCGTTCTTCACGTTTGCGCTCGTCGTGCGCTGGGCCGGTGGCGGTGCCCGGCATGGTCGGGACGGTGACCTGAGGGGACGCCGAGGCGGCGGTAACAGGTGTGCCTGGGCCGATACGCGCGGTGTCCTGTGCTGCGATTGCTGCCGCGACCGGCGTCGGAGCCTGCGCGGCGGCCGGAACCGTCGGGGGCGCGACGGGTGCCGGGCCGGTGGCGGCGGGGGTGGCGAGCGGACTCGTCGTCGGTGTCGCCGCCGGTGCCGGTTCGGTGGCGGTCGTGGCGGGTGTGGTCTGCTGGTCCGGCGTCACGACCGGACCGGTCACCGACATCGATGCGGAAACCGGCTGTGCGACAAAGATTCCCGCACTGTCCGCGCTGATCGGCACCGGCGCGACGATCGCGGCTGGTGTGCTGTCTGTCGGCTCGGGGGCGGTGGACACCTCGGAGCCGGGGAAGGCTGGAATGCCGGATCCGCTGGGGATAAACGCATTTGTGTAGATGCTGTCCATCGCCGCCACCACATCCTGGCGCGAGTGCTCGGTGGCCTTCTGCATGGTGGCGTTGTTGGTGGCTTGGCTCGGGTCCAGTAGCGCCGCCGCGAGATCCGGTGTGGTGCTGGAGGGTTCGGCGACGGCGGCGCGCAATGCCTCCGCGGCGTCGCCTGCCTGACCGAGCCGCTGTGCGACGGTCGCCATCACGTCCGCGAGCTGCTGCCCGGTTTGCTCGAACGAACGCACCGCATCGGCCGCCTGTTGCGCCGCGCCACCACGCCAGCCATCCGCGATAGCGGACCGGATCTCCGAATGCGCCTGCTCGACGGCTTCGGCAACCCCGGTGGCCGATCCCTGCCAGGCCTGCCTGCCCGTCGAGAGCGCCGCCGGATCGAGTTGCTGTACGCCGGTGTGGATTTCCTGATGGGTCAGGTTGTCGAAGATTTCCACGCTCGGTGCGTAGTCCGGATCGGTCCGGTGGGCACCCCGTTCGTAGCCGCGCGGCATCTTACGCATGCGTGACCCCCGCCGTCTCGATCCGACCGACCGCTGCCGCCGAGTCGATGTCGGCCTGCGCATACGCCGCCGCGGCGGCGCGGAAGGTTTGCGCGAGTTCTCTGGCGGAGGCGGCGTAGCTCTGTAGCTCGGTCATGGCACTGCCTGCCTTGTTCTCGAACCCACGGCGCAGCGACTCACCGGAGCCGAACCCACCGAACCCGGGGAGCGAGGCCGCCGCACTGAGCACCTGGATCTGCGCTTCGACTCGATCGGCGAGTTGTTCGTAGTGGCGGGCGCATCGTTCGGGCGCGCCCTCGGCGACCAGCAGGCCGTCGATCCACAGTTGCCCCTCGTCGACCGCGGTATTCAAGGCTGTCACATCCGATGACATATCGCAGTCCCCCTTCCTCATCATGCTGCATTCGGTTACCGATGCCGTGCCAACCCCACGACCACACCCCGCACCCATTCCACGATGTCGGCGGCGACCCGCGCATGCACCGGTTCATGGAGCAGATCGTGCCCGGCGCCTGAGTACTCCCGTAAATCTACCGATTCGTGGCGTCCAGTCCAGACCCTCATCGCGTCTATGGGCGCGCGACGGTCGTCGACGCCGTGCAGTGCCAGCACCGGAAGCGTCTCGGGCAGTGGTGAACCCGCGGCGCCCGGCGTACCGCCCCCGAGTGCTCGCTTCGGCACCCCGGACAGCACCATCCCGGCCAGTGTGCCCGGTGAAAGACTCTGGGCGCGTGGGTAATCCGCCGCCACCGCCCCCTCAGTGGTCGAGCCGGGATCCGGTATCGCGGCGCCGAGCGTGCCCAGGGCCGTAACCGCCCCAAGGGAATGGCCCATCAGGATCAACGGCACTTCGGGCAGCTCCGACCGCACCAGCTCGACCAGCATCGTCGCGTCCGCCACCAACTCGGTGAGGGTGCCAGGATTGTTCGCATCGCCCTCGCTCAACCCGTGTCCGGAGGTGTCCAGCGCCCACACCTCGATCCCCATGGCGCGCGGTGTCCGGGCGAAGCGGTGATAGTGCCCGCTGTGCTGCCCGATCCCCGGCAGCAGGACGATCACGCCCATCCCATCGGTCGGCCAGCGCCGATAATGCATACGGCCGCGAGCGCCGTCGAAAAATGGCATTCGTCGATAGTGTCAAAACTTCCGCGTATCAGTCGACTTCGTGACCGAATCGGCAAAACGGCTAGACTGCCGGACAACCAGTTCGTTCCGGAGCCGAGGTGCCAGTTGAGCAAACTCCATCTTTCCTGGCTGGTTATCGCGCTGGTCGCCCTGGCCTGCGGCGGGGTCGGCGCACCGTCCGCCATCGCCGACCCGGTCACCGGATGTGCGCCCGCGCGGGCTGCCACCGCCGTACCGGCGGGAATTCCGGTGCTCGACTGGTCGGAGAACGTCACCTACGACAAACAGGGAAACCTGTGGGTTTCGCGCGTCTATCGCAACGAGGTGCAGCGTTATGACAGCGCGGGAACGCTTACCGCGCGAGTGCATGTCGACTTCCCCGGCGCCATCCGCCTCGGGCCCGACGGAATGCTCTACACCGTCTACGGTAACTCGCCGACCAGCGCGATCAGCCCGGGTGGGATCGTCCGTTTCGATCCGACAGCCGCCGCCCCGCAGTCTCAGCCGTTCGCCTCCGGCTTCAGCGCCATGCCCAATGGTGCTGCCTTCGATGCGGCGGGCAATCTCTACGTCGCATCGCTGGCCGGTGTGATGCGGATACTCCCGGACGGCGCCGTCGACCGGGACTGGACCGCGCGAGCGGCCGTGCCCGGGGCCAATGGCATTGTCGTGCGTGATCGTTCGATCTATCTGACCGCGAATGGCAGCTCGCTCGGCCGGGTGCTGCGCATGTCGATCGACGACCCCGCGGTGCGATCGGTCGTCGCCGAGCTGTCCTCGACGCTGCCTGGCATCCCCGATTTCGCGGACGACCTGATCGACCACGACGGCATCCTCTACGTAGCCACCCTCTCCGGCCGGCTGGTCCGCATCGACCCGGCCGGCGGCACCGCCTGTGCCGTGCTGAACGACCAGCCGATGACCTCGGTCGTCGCGGACCCAGATAACGGCGGCGAACTCCTCGCCGGAACCGAGAGCGGCACAGTACTTCGTATCCGCTTGTCCGACTGATGTTTTGCCATGCGGCCGACTGTGCGGTTCACGGCGTGCCGATCGCACGATCGAGCCGTGCGGTGAGGGTGCGGAGCTCAGCGATCAATGCGGGTGGCTCATGTACGCGGAAGTCGACGCCGAGCCCGATCAGGCGGTGTGCCAACCACTCCGGTGAATCGTCACGGGTGGAGTCGAGGCGACACGAAGTGTCGCCTGTCGCTATCACCTCACCGGGGTCGTCGCCCAAGCGGCCGATGATCCGCGCGGCGGGTGCCTGAATCGACACCTTCGCGTGAAAAGTTGGTGTGCCCCAGTTGGTTCGGCGTCCTGCGACATAGGCGGCGGGATCTGCGGCGGGAAGGTCGCGCGGCGTGCTGCGGGCGCCGGTGGCGCGTGGATGCTCGACACGGTCGAGCCGGAAGACGCGCCAGCTGTCACGTTCGATGTCGTAGCCGACGAGATACCAGCGGCGGCGGGAGGTGACGAGCCCGGCGGGCTCGACATGCCGCGCGGTTTCGCCGCCGTCGCCGCTGCGATAGGCGAAACGTACTCGCTCCCTGTTGGTTACGGCCGTCGCCAGGGCCGCGAGCGTTTCTGGATCTACGGTAGGGCCGGTCTCGGTGGGCGTCACCAGGGCCGCGCCGAGCACGCGCACGCGCCTGCGCAGTTTGGCGGGCAGCACCTGCTCCACCTTTGCCAGTGCGCGCACCGACGCCTCTTCGATACCCGCGACGGCCGCCCCGGCGGCGGCACGCAATCCAACCGCGATGGCGACCGCCTCGTCATCATCCACCAGCAGCGGTGGCATTGCCGACCCCGCGACCAATCGATAGCCGCCCAGCGCGCCCATCGTCGCCTCCACCGGGTATCCGAGTTCGCGCAGCCGGTCGACATCGCGGCGCACCGTGCGATCGGTGACGCCGAGCCGATCGGCGAGTTCGCTGCCCGGCCATTCGCGCGGTGTCTGCAACAGCGACAGCAGTCGCAGCAGTCGGGCGGGGGTGTCGTTCATGGATGCCAGAATTCCACACATCTAGGACGTATTCAGTCCTAGATGGCGTCTAGCGTCGATGACGAACCAATGACCGACAGTCAAGGAGCCGTACCGATGAGCGCCGATCACAACGCCATTCGCCCCTTCCACATCGATATTCCGCAATCGGACCTCGACGATCTGACCGATCGGCTGGCCCGCGCCCGCTGGTCGGCGCAACTGCCCGGCACGGGCTGGGATCGCGGCGTTCCGGTCGAATATCTGAAGGACCTGGCCGAATACTGGCGCACGGGTTATGACTGGCGGGCACAGGAAGCGGCGTTGAACACGTTTGCCCAATTCATTACCGAAATCGACGGCCTAGACGTGCATTTCGTGCATGTGCGCTCGCCCGAACCGGATGCCGTGGCGCTGATCCTCACGCACGGCTGGCCGAATTCGTTCGTCGAGTTCACCAAAACCATTGGGTTACTGACCGATCCGCGCGCCCATGGCCTCGATCCGAAGCAAGCGTTCCATGTGGTGATCCCCTCGGTGCCCGGCTTCGCGTTCTCCGAGGCTCCCGGCGAAACCGGTATGACCGTGCGCCGGGTGGCCGAGATGTGGGTGGCCCTGATGCAACGGCTCGGCTACGACCGCTACGGCGCCCAGGGTGGCGATCTCGGTGCCTACGTTGCGCCCGAAATGGCGATCATTGCGCCCGACCGAGTGATCGGCGTGCACATCGACGGTGGTATCGGCATGCCGACCGCGGCCGACGTTCCCACGATGAGTCCGGATGAGCGCGCCGAATGGGATCTCATGCAGCAGTGGATGACCGGCGGCGTGAACCACCACATCCTACTGCGCGCGGCTCCGCAAACCTTCGCGCACGCCTGGACCGATTCGCCGGTCGGACTACTGGCCTGGCTGATGCAGAAGTTCAACGATTTCACTCCGCTCGCCGGCCTCGCCGAGGACGTGATAGACCGCGACCACCTGCTGACCAATATCACCCTTTACTGGTTCACCAACACCGCCGCCACCTCATCCTGGCCGATGTACGACGGACTCGGCGACAGTGGATTCGCTTGGCCCAACGGTCAAAAGCTGGTTCCCACCGGTGTTTACGCGGGTGGCTCCGGCCTCATGCGACGCCTGGCCGAGCGGGACAACATCATCGCCCACTGGCCAGACGGTAATACCGGTAATCATTTCATCGCCATGGAATTGCCGGATATGCACGTCGCCGACATTCGTGCCTTCTTTACGAAACTGCTCTGACCACAAGCACTTTCAGTGCAGTCGAATCCGGGCCGCTACTGACCCGGCGACCGCGCTCATCAGGCGGGTGGCGCCGGAGTAGCCGGGGCCGCAGTCGCCTCGGGGGCGGGGGAGCCGCCGGGAGCCTGTTGCGGGCCGCCGGGGGTTTCCGTCGGGGCGGGTGGCGCGGATGCGGGCGCGTCGGGAGTCGGTGTCGGTGTCGGTGCGTTCGGGACCGAGAAGGTGCCTACGGTCGGCGTCATCACGCAGTGCGCGAACGGGTAGTCGATGATTCCCCACATCGAGGCCAGAACCAGGCCGGGGCCGCTCTTGACGGTCTTCGACAGCGTCGGCAGGCCGACTTCGGTCCGGTCGTCGAGCTGGTCGAAGCCGCTGGCCCCGGTGTTGATGTTGATCCAGGCGACCGTCAACCCGGAGGCCAGGGGGGCGCCGGAATGCGCGGGGCTGGCGCTGAATCGCAGCGTGCCTGGGTCGGGGTTGGCGCCCTCATCCCGGGTGGGGCCATTGGTGGTGGCCGCGGCGATGATGGTGGTGATCGGGCCATTGCTGCCGCAGCCGAAGGTCGGTGCGGCATACGCGAACGGGATGAAAGTGCCGGCCTTATGGCGCAACTCGGGCGTATTGACGAGGTCGCTGTATTGCCGTAGCGCGGCGACGCCTGCCTGCGCGGTCGGGTCGGATCCGGCGGTATCGGTGAGTCCGGCCAGGCCGGCGGCTACCGGCCCGGTATCTACCGGCGCTGGTGCGACGGGATCGGCAACCGCCGTCGTGGCGAAGGTCAGAACCGCACCGATGCCGAGGGAGGTGACTGCCGCCGCGGCGCGTGCGATAGATCTGCCGTTCACTCGTTCTACTCCTAGATACCGATCCGCAGGGTTCCCTAACCCACGCCAGCAAGGTACCAGCCCGTCGGCGGTGACGCCGACGGAGATCGGCGCGGACGAGTGGCTACGCGTGTCCCACTGTCGTGATCCCATCGGCAGTGAGAGATTACCGAAGGGTAGGTTCGACTCGGACGTACGAGACACAACGGGAGTTGCGTATGAAAATATCCCTTTCCCCCGACGAAGTCGCCTTCCGCGACGAGCTGCGAAAGTTCTATCGGACCGAGATCCCCGAGGCCATCCGCGAGCGCGCGAAATATGGCCGCGAGCTGTCTCGCGACGATGTCGTCACCACACACAAGATCCTGAATGATCACGGTCTCGCCGTGCCCAACTGGCCGGTGGAGTGGGGTGGCAAGGACTGGACGCCGATGCAGCGCCACATCTGGCAGGACGAGATGCAGCTCGCTTCGGTACCCGAGCCGCTGACGTTCAATGCGCAGATGGTCGGCCCCGTGATCGCGCACTTCGGCTCGCAGGAAATCAAGGAGCGGTTCCTCCCGCCGACCGCCGCGCTGGATATCTGGTGGTGCCAGGGCTTTTCGGAACCCGATGCCGGGTCGGATCTGGCCTCGCTGCGCACCACCGCGGTGCGTGACGGCGACTCCTACATCGTCAACGGCCAGAAGATCTGGACCACGCTGGCGCAGTATGCCGACTGGATCTTCTGTCTTGTACGCACCGATCCGAACGCGCCGAAGAAGCAGGCGGGCATTTCCTTCTTGCTGTTCGATGTGAAGTCGCCCGGTGTCACCATTCGCCCGATCAAGCTGATCGACGGCGGTTACGAGGTGAACGAGGTCTTCTTCGAAAACGTCCGGGTGCCCGCCGATCAACTGGTCGGCGCCGAGAACATGGGCTGGACCTACGCCAAATTCCTACTCGGCAATGAGCGCACCGGTATCACCGCTGTCGGTCGCACCAAGGTCAAGATCGGTGTCGCGAAAGATTATGCGCGCCAGGTCAGGTCGGGTTCCGGCACCCTGCTCGAGGACCCGGTCTTCGCGGCCAGGGTGGCCGAACTGGAGAACGAACTGCTGGCGCTGGAGATCACCCAGTTGCGGGTGGTCTCGAATTCCGTCGAGGGCAAGCCGAATCCGGCGTCCTCGGTGCTGAAGCTGCGAGGGTCGGAGTTGCAGCAGGCGGCAACCGAGCTGTTGCTCGATATCGCCGGTGCGGACGCGTTGCCCGTCGATTCCGGCGACATCACCTCGCCCGGCTGGGCGCAGCGCAGCGGCCCCGGCTACCTGAACTATCGCAAGACAACCATCTACGGAGGCTCGAGCGAGGTGCAGCGCACCATCATCGCCTCCACGATCCTCGGATTGTGAGGCGCCACCATGGATTTCGAGCTCACCGATGAACAGATCATGCTCCGCGACACCGTTCGCGAGCTGCTGGCCCGCAATTACGACCCCGAGTCCCGGCTGAAAGTGACCGACACCGAACTCGGCTGGAGCCGTGACGTATGGCGTCAGCTGGCCGAACTCGGCGTGCTCGGCCTGAGCTTCACCGAGGAGGACGGCGGCGTGGGTGCCGGGCCGGTAGAGACGAACCTCGTGCTGGAGGAGGTCGGCCGCAGGCTCGCGCCGGAACCGATCCTGGACGCGGTGCTGGTGCCCGGTGGGCTGGTCGCCCGGGTCGGCAGCCCGCAACAACGGCAACGAATCCTGCCCGAGGTTGTCGAGGGCAATAAGCTGCTCGCCTTCGCCCATAACGAGCCGGGCGTGCGCTGGCCGTCCACCGAGCTCACCACACTCGCTGTGGCGCACGGTGATTCGTACGTGCTGACCGGAGTGAAGAACCCCGTTCCACACGGTGACTGCGCCGAGGAGCTGGTGGTCAGCGCGGTGCTGCCGGGCGGCGGGGTCGGGCTGTTCCTGGTAGGTCTGGACGGTGCGGGCGTGGTCCGCAAGTCGTATCGGACCGTCGACGGACAGCGCGGCGCGCAGATCGAATTCGACAAGGCCGAGGCCGAATTGCTGGGCGACACCCTCGATGCGAGCACCGCGATCGCCTCGACGATCGGCCACGCCCAGGCGGGGCTCTGTGCGGAGTCCATCGGGGCGATGGACGAAGCGCTGCGGCTGACCGCCGAGTATCTGCGGACGCGCAAGCAGTTCGGTGTCACCCTGTCGAAGTTCCAGACGCTGACCCAGCGGGCCGCGAATATGTATGTCTCGCTGGAACTCGCGCGCAGCATGAGCCTGTACGCGACCGCGTCACTGGCCGACGGTGCCGAGGATCCCGTCGTCGCGTCGCGGGCCCGCCTACAGGTCGGTCGCGCTGCCAGGCACGTTGGGCAGGAAGCGATTCAGATGCACGGCGGTATCGGCGTCACCGCGGAATATCCGGTCGGCCACTACGTCGCCCGGCTCACCGCGATCGAGCGCACCCTCGGCGGTGGTTTCGAGCATCTGCGGGTGCTCAGCGACCGTGTTGGCGGGTACGACCTGGCCGAGCTGTAAACCTCGACGGCGGTGCGTGAGTCCCGGCTCGCGCACCGCCGCCGACGGTATTACTCGCCGTCGTTCTGCAGATCCGCCGGTTCGTCGGCGTGCAGCGTTGTGGTCGGCGTTTCGTCGAGCGCTTCGTCGTCGGATTCGGTGGTGGTCGCGTGCGGGCGCGACGGCGAATAGGTGCTGTGCGGCGTTGTCGTCCGGCTCGGCCGGGTCGTGGTTTCGCTCGAGGTGGACTCCGCGGTCGCGGTGGCTGTCTCGGGGACGGTGAATCCGACCTGCACGCGCGGCCCGTCCGGGGCGACGCGCCATGATGGAGAGGGTGGGATGGGTACCTTCACAACGGATTTGGTTGTGGTGTCTTCCCGGACCGGTTCGGGGGCGGCGTCGGATACGGATTTGATCGGCGGGGGTGCCACATAGGTGTCGTGCTTGCCGATTCCGCAGGCGCCGATCAGAACGAGCCCGAGGGAGACCGCGCCTACGGCAATGGCCGGACCGGCGATCTTGGCCCTGCTGCTCTCCATCGGTGACACTCCTCGTTGTCTTTCGAGTTGGCTCACATTAACCGAGACGGGTCGCCGAGGCCAGGTGGGAAGTCGCTGGGGATGTGCCGACACGATACATGTAAAACATCGGTAATTCAGATATCGAATTGATCTCTTCGGCGTGTCGTCGGCACGTGTCGCAGCCCTGGTGCGTCTCGGAGTCGTAGCGTGTGGGCAAAGTTACGTGTGAGACGCCTGTACCCAGATGAGAGACGCGCTGAGCAGCTTGCGCGATGGCAATTCTCTAATCGGCGTCATCGAGGAGTGAATGATGGCAGCTTACTCGACAACCAGACTGCGAGACACCGCCTCGGACGCCACAGCGGCGGCTACGGCAACATCGCAGCGCATGGAGTCCAAACCACCCGTCCGTTCCCTGTCCGCGATTCTGTCGCGGGCGCTGGCATGGCTGATATTCCTCGGCGGCGTCGCCGGGGCCATCCTCGGCATCGCGGACCTGCGTGTCTTAATCGCCGTTGCCGGACTGATTCTCGCCTGTACGGCAGGTCTGGTTCTGCTCCGGCTACGAACCACTGGCGGCGAAAGCGACTGACCCGACCGATATTTGCGCCGTGGCGCACGGTGGTATCGGCGAAAAATGTGAGCGCGCAGCACCTTCGGGGAATAGCGTGATCGTCATGAAGGTCGAGACCACCACGGACGCCGCGGAGTTCCGATCACGTACCGATGCCTTCCTGGGGCGTGACCCCTTGCGGCACACCGTGATCACCACCGGTATCGCCAACACGCTCGGCGACTTCGACAGCGGAGACGAACCGACGCATTTCCTGTCCGTGCACGATGGCGACGCCGTGGTCGGTGTCGCCATGCGCGGTGGTGGCCGGGACATGTATCTTGGCGAACTCGCCGGCGGCAGTGTGGGTCTCGTTGCCGAGGCGCTGGCCGAGCTGATACCGGATGCCGGTGGGGTCGAGGGTGCAATCGATGATGTCCTCGGGTTCGGCGAGCGCTGGTGCGCGCTACGTGGCGGTGGCTTTCACCCGACCTATGCCACTCGTCTGTATCGCCTCGGCACGTTACGGACGCCCGATGCGGCCGGATCACCGCGCCGCGCAGCCGGATCCGATGTCGAACTGTGTGCGCGATGGTCGGACGCCATGCGCGCCGAATCGGGGATGCGGCCGCAGGGCTGGACGCGCGAGGTTGTCGCCAAACGCGTTGCGGCCGGGCGGTGGTGGCTCTGGGAACGCGACGGCAGGCCGGTATGTGTTGCCGCCCATCACGTCCCCGCCCTCGGCTGGGCCAGAATCGGTCCCGTCTACACGCCGCCCGCAGAGCGCGGCCATGGCTACGCCAGCATGCTCACCGCTCATGTGGCCCGCACCCTGCGCGCCGATGGCATCGATGCGTGCCTGTTCGCCGAAACCGCCAACCCCACGTCGAATAAGATCTACCGTGCCATCGGCTTCGAGGCTGTCCGCGAATTCGTGCATTACGAATTCGGGTGACGGGCGACGTCGAAGTTGGTGTGACCCGGTTTGTCGATGGGCGCGTACGGCCGAGCGAGGCGTGCGGAGGAGGTCAGTTCAACGGCGCGCTGCGCCACCAGCGCATGGCCTTGTCGATACTGCCCGCGAGCCCGTCGGTGTACATCAGGAACTGGGCGCGGCTCGGGTCGCCGGTGAAGACCGTGAGGATCTTGGGACCGTCATTGTCGTATTTGTAGTTCGTATACGTCTTTCCGCCATTGGTGTCTGTCGACTTGGTATTGGTCGGCAGGGCGTTGATCACCGCCTGGATGTCCGCGGCCGAGTCGAACACGAAGATCGTGTAGAACGGGTCCGGCTTCGAGGATTCCCCGCCGCCGTAGCAATCCCATTCGAACACCCACTTGCCGAAATCCGGTGAGCCGGTGGTCGGCGGCGACGGGGAGGTCGAATCGGCCGCGATGCAGTGTGAGCCGTTGTAGCCGGTGTCGGCGGACTCGGAGGCGGGCACCATGCGCGGGAAGGCGGCGCTGATGGCATCGCCGTTGGGGGTGATCGATCCGGCGCTGCCGGAGGTCGAGGTGCTGGCCGCGCCGCTGTTCGATGTCGAATCGCTGCCCGCGACGATGCCGATTACCAAGAGCACCACCAGGATCAGCACCACCGCACCGACACAGATACCGATGATGAGTCCGGTGTTCGACTTGGGGCGTGGCGGTTGCCCCGGCCGCTGACCACCACCGAGATGTGGTGGCGGTGCGTTGAATCCGTATCCCTGCTGTGGGTTGTACGGATGATTCGCGATCGGCTGCTGTTGCTGGGGCGGGCCGGTCTGCCTCTGCGGTTGCTGCACCGGCTGCTGCGGCATCGAGGTGAGCGAGGGCGGGTTCGTCATCGGCGGCCCGGTAAGCGGCGCTGCCCCGCTCGTCTGCGGTGCGGGCCGATTGGCCACCCAATAGGGCGAGCCGGTCACCGGGATCGGTGGTCCGGTCTGTGGGCGCGGCACGCCGACCACCGGCATGGATGGCGTACTCGGATTGAGCAGCGCCTGGCGCGCGGCGGCGGCGAAATCCGAACAGGTGGGGTACCTGTCTTCGGGTCGCTTCGCCATCGCGCGGGCGAGCACGCCGTCGAGGATGTAGGGCATGCCCGGTCGCGCGGAGCTGAGCGCGGGCGGCGCCGACTGTAGGTGGCTCTGGATGACCGCAGCCGGGTTGGTCGCCGCGAACGGCCCGGTGCCGGTGAACAGCCAGAACAGTGAACATGCCAGCGAATATTGGTCCGACCGATTATCGAGCGTCGCGCCGGTGAGCTGTTCCGGCGAGGCATACGCGAGTGTCGCGGTGAAGGTGCCGGTCTGGGTGAGATGGCCGGTGTCGTCACGCAGCCGGGCGATGCCGAAATCGGTCAGGTAGACCCGTTCGCCCCGGCCGCTGCCGGACCGGGCCAGCAGGATATTCGCCGGTTTGACATCGCGGTGCAATACACCCATTCCGTGCGCGTAATCGAGTGCGTCCGCGGTTTCCTTGATGATCTGCACTGCCCGCTCCGGCGGCAGCGACTCGGGATCGACCGACGCGGCGTCCACGCCGTCGATGTACTGCATCGATATCCACAGCTGCTCGTCGTCGAGGCCGCGGTCGTACACCGTGACGATACTGGGGTGATCGAGCTGGGCGACCAGATCCGCCTCCCGTTCGAATCGCGCCCGCACCTCCTTATCGAAGAACATCTCTCTGTTCAACAACTTGAGCGCCGTCATCCGCGGCAGCCGAGGATGTTTCGCCAGGTAGACCGAACCCATGCCACCGCGACCCAATTGTCGATCGATGACATAACCGGCGAAAACGTCACCGCTGGCCAGCATGTCTGCTCCACTTCCCGTCGCTCACCGGGACCCACCGGCGAACAGACGTACAGCATAAGAATGCGCGATCCAGCCCAACCCGCGCGCGGAAATCATCGAACCTTAGCAGCATCAGGGGGCTAGGGCGGTGGGCGTTGTTCGGGGTTCGGCACAGCTGGGCGCGGGCGTCGCACCGGCATATCGGGCAATGCGATGGTGCCACGTCGAGGCGTCCGGCGCGGCGGCGTTGGCGGGCGGGGGGTGGTGTCGTTCTCGGGTGTTCCGGCGGGCCTGCTGGGGTTTCCCGCATCGCGCGTCTCGGGTCGCATCGATGTCTCGGGCGGGGTGAGACCACGACGCGGCGGTGCCGGTGGCACCGGTCTTCCTGACGGTCTCGAAGCCTCGGTGGGCGACAAATTGCCGTGTGCCACTCTGGTTTCGGGCGATGGCCGATGCGGTATGCCGGTGTCAGGAGGGGCGGGGTGCGGCGGCGGACCCGCGTGTGTCGGCAGGTCCTCGTTGGGCGTGAAGCGTGCCGGTCGCGCGGGTGGTGAGTACGGCGGTCTGCTCGGTGGCGCCGCCTGCGGCGACCAGTTCGTCGGCGGCATGTTGCGCGCGGGTCCGTTGTACGCCGTGCCGTTGTAGGTAGGAACGTTGCCGGTCGGCGTCGCGGCCGGCCGGCCGGGAGCGAGGTGGCCGAATCGCGTCGGTGTGTTCGGGTGATCGGTGCGCGGTGGCCCGCTCATCGTCAGTGCCCGGCGTGCCGCGGCCGCGAATGCCGCGCAGCTATCGAATCGGTCCGTGGGCCGCTTGGCCATCGCGCGGGCGAGTACCCCGTCCAACGCGGGCGGCAGGCCGGGGTGGGTCCGGCTCAGTGCGGGCACCTGTCTGTGCAGGTGGCCATTGATGACAGCCATCGGGTTGGTGCCAGGGTAGGGACTCATTCCGGTGAGCATCCAGAACAGCGTGCACGCCAGCGAATACTGGTCGGCGCGGTCATCCAGTGTCAGGCCGAGCAGTTGTTCAGGTGCCGCGTAGGCGAGGGTCGCGGTGATCGAGCCCGCCGAGCCGAGCGTGGTGTCGCTGTCGCGTACGCCGGCGATGCCGAAATCGGTGAGCAGCACCCGTTCCGGCTGTCCGATCGGTGCCTTGGCCAGCAGGATGTTCGCCGGTTTCACGTCACGGTGCAGCACGCTGTTGGCGTGCGCGAAATCCAGTGCCGCCGCGGTTTCGCCGATGATCTGCACGGCGCGTCCCGGCGCGAGCACATTGACATCCGCGCTGGAGGCATCAGCGCCCGGGACGAATTGCATGGAGATCCACAGCTGTTGGTCCTCGGTGCCACGGTCGTACACGGTGACGATATTGGGATGGTCGAGCTGGGCGACCAGATCGGCCTCGCGTTCGAAGCGGCCCCGGATCTCGTCATCGGAGTACAGCTGCGGGTTGAGCAGTTTCAGCGCGGTCAGCCGTGGCAGGCGCGGATGCCTGGCCAGGTAGACGGTGCCCATACCGCCGTGGCCGAGAACCCGTTGGATGGCATAGCCCGCGAAGACATCGCCTTTTTTCAGCATGGTGAATTCACCCCCCTCACATCGGGTCGAGCACCTGGATCCTACCGATGTATCTCAACCGGCCTCTCGGATGCAACAGACTCGTAGCCTGTCGGTGGCCCCCACTAGCATGAGACCCATGCGCATTGGAGCACACGTCCGGCTCGACAGCGATCCCATCGGATTCGGTGAGAACCTCGGCGCCGATGTCATCCAGCTATTCGTCGTCGACCCGCAGAGCTGGGACAAACCGGCGCCGCATCCACGGACCGAGGAGATACTCGCCAGTCCGATCGATGTGGTGGTGCACTCGTCGTATCAGATCAATGTGGCCAGCCTGAACAACCGGCTGCGCATGCCCTCGCGCAATGCGGTGGCACAGCAGGCGAAGGCCGCCGCCGATCTCGGTGCGTTCGGTCTTGTTGTACACGGCGGGCACGTGCGATCCGACGCGGAGATCGACACCGGAATCGATAACTGGCGCAAGCTGTTCGAACGCCAGCAGGACAAAGGCGGTTTCGCGGTGCCTGTCCTGATCGAGAACACCGCAGGCGGAAACCATGCCATGGCACGGCATTTCGATTCGATCGCGCGGCTGTGGGATGCGGTCGGCGACTACGGCGCGGGTTTCTGCCTCGACACCTGTCATGCCTGGGCGGGCGGCGAGGAGCTCGTCGGTGTTGTCGAACGAATCAAGGCGATCACGGGTCGAATCGATCTGGTGCATCTGAATTCCTCACGCGACGAGTTCGATTCGGGCGCCGATCGGCATGCCAACTTCGCCGACGGCACCATCGATCCCCAGCTGCTCGCGGAGGTATGCCGTACCGCGGACGCTCCGGTGATTCTCGAAACCCCCGCCGATGGCGTGGCCGAGGACCTCGTGTACCTGCGCGAACACGTGGGCTGAAACCGCTTCGCGTGGCGATCGCGGTGGTGATCACAGCGAGGGGAACACTGGTTGACCGGGCAGTGCGGGTGATGTGCTGAACGCCGAGCACTACTCAGTCCTCGACGAGCCGGTTCGCCTCGCCTCCAAGGTCTATGGCGCAGCGTCGAGCGGCACAGCTATACAGGGGGTCACTCGACGCTCGCACCGGCCCGGTGTCGCGCGGGCGGCACGCGGACCGCACCGGGTGCGTGGGCCGGGAGCGATGGGCATAGTCCACACTGGTGGCTATGAGTATTAGGCCGCTGGACGGGGTGCGCGTCCTGGAACTCGGCAATTACATCGCCGCACCGACCGCAGGACGTATTCTCGGTGATTTCGGCGCCGAGGTGATCAAGGTGGAGCGTCCCAAAGCAGGTGATGAGCTGCGCAATTGGCGGCTCTACGGCGGCGACACCTCGATGCTATATCGCACCGTCAATCGCAATAAGAAGTCGATCACCCTGGATTTGCGCACGGAAGCGGGTCGGGGCATCGTGCTCGACCTGATCCGGCGGTGTGACGTGCTGTTGGAGAACTTCCGGCCCGGCATGCTGGAGAAGTGGGGCCTGGGCCCCGAGGTATTGAACGGGGTCAATCCGCAGCTGGTCATCACCCGTATTTCCGCATACGGGCAGACGGGGCCGCTGGCATCGCGGCCCGGGTTCGCCGCGGTCGCGGAGGCGGTCGGCGGATTGCGTGCGCTCGTCGGCGATCCGGATCGGCCGCCGGTGCGAGTCGGGGTGTCGATCGGGGACTCCATCGCGGGTATCTACGCCGCATTCGGCACTGTGATGGCGCTGTTCCAGCGGACACAGCAGACCGAGTCGATTCCCTTGGGGGAGCGGATCATCGATGTCGCGCTCAACGAGGCGATCCTGTCGGTCATGGAATCACTGGTACCGGACTACCTCGCCTACGGCATCAACCGCGAACGCGTCGGCGGCCGGATGGAGGGCATAGCACCGAGCAACGCCTACCCGTGCGGCGATGGCGCCAGCATCATCATCGGTGGCAATGGCGACGCCATTTTCCAGCGCTATATGGAGGTGATCGGTCGCCAAGACCTGGCCGCCGACCCCGAGCTGCGGGACAATGCGGGTCGCTGGCGCAATCGTGAGCGTCTCGACGCGGCGATCGGTGAGTGGACGATCCAATACTCCCGCGACGAGGCATTGAAGATTCTCGAGCGCGCCGCCATCCCGTGCGGTCCGATCTATACTGCCGCAGACATCGTCGACGACGAACAGTACAAGGCGCGCAATATGATCCAGCCGTTCCCGGTGGATGTCGGTGAGCCGCAACCGAAGACGGTCGGTTTTCCTGGCATTGTCCCGGTGATCGGCGACCGGTCGCTGCCCATCCGCAACATCGGTCCCGATCTGGGGGAGCACACACACGAGGTGCTGTCGGGGCTACTCGGGATGAGCGACAAAGATATTGATGCCCTGGAGGCGCCATGAGACACAATCGCGCAGCGTTCATGTCGCCGGTGGGGTGCGGGAATTCCCGCGAATTACTGGGCGCCATGAGACCGTTCATGTCGCCGATGGGGTGCGGGAACTCCCGCGAAATGCTGGAGGTTTTATGACTCGGCGAGTTTATGGCCGCAGGCGACCACCGGGGCGGAGTGCCTATGAACTCCGGTCGCCGAGTCCGCGCCGACCTACGCTGCACCCCAATCCGGCTGTCGGCAACGGGAAGCCGTACGGCGGTGTGATGTGCGTGCCGCAAGAGGCGCGGGACAAGAAATGACCGTGCTGACCGAGTCGGTGTTACGCGATGTGACCCTGCGCGACGGACTCCAGCTGAGCGGGAAGGTCCTCCCGGTGCAGCGCAAGGTGGATATCGTTCGCCGCCTGCTCGCCCTCGGTGTGCCCGCGCTGGAGATCGGCTCCATGGCCCGTCCCGACTTGGTGCCGCCGATGGCCAACACCATGGAGCTCATCGCGGAGTTGAGTTCCGAAGAGCTGCAACGCTGTTGGGTGTGGGTCGCCACACCACGGCATATCGAGAAGGCCGCCGCGGCCGGTGTGCGCAACTTCCAGTACTGCTTCTCCGTCTCGGACGCCCACAATCAGGCCAATATCGGGCGCAGCACCGAGGCCAGTGTCGCCGCCATGCCCGAGGCCGTGCGTCTGGCGCGCGAGGCGGACGGCGAGATCCAGTTGTGTCTGGCCACCAGCTTCACCTGTCCCTTCGACGGTCCGGTGGACCCGCGGCGGGTGCTCGATATCGCCAACGATCCGCGCACGGCGGGCGCGAGCGATATCGTCATCGCCGATACCCTCGGTCAAGCCGACCCCGCTCAGGTGGCCGGTCTCATCTCGGCCGTGCGTGACCGAACCCCGCACCGCCGCATCGTTTTTCATGGTCACGACACGTGGGGCATGGGGGTTGCCAACACGCTGGCCGCGATCGAGGCGGGTGCGACCATGATCGACGGCTCCCTCGGTGGCCTCGGTGGCTGCCCCTTCGCCCCCGGCGCCAGCGGCAACACCTCCACCGAGGACATCCTTTTCGCTACCCGCGCCGCATGGTTCACCCCGGCGGTCTTGGCGGCCATGGTGGAGCTGTCCGAAGAACTCCTGATCGATCTCGGCGAACCGAACCGTTCCCGCACCGTCGAAGGTGCCCGTTCGAAGGCGAACGCCTTCGAATGGGTCATCTGACGCTACTACCGCGGCCGTGCACGGTGCACTACCGCAGGCGGCGAAATGCCCAGTGAACAAATATCTGTTCGGCAGGCGTGAGTAGAGACACTTGCATCGCACAGTGATCCCGAATCGCTTGTACTGTCGATGGCATGATCACGCTCAAAAAGGAAGATGGCGCCGCGGATCTCAACGGCATCACCAAACTGACCGTCGGGGTCAGCTGGGACCCGTCGTCGGGCACCAGCGGCGGTGCACTCGGGTGGGCGCGCCGCAAGCGCGGTGTGGATTTGGATTTGATCGCCATTCTCATGCAAGGCCCGGAGCCGGTTCGTTTCGCCGGACTCGACTCGCTCGACCCGCTGGGTAACGGCTCGGTTCAGCACACCGGTGATGAGCAGACCGGCGCCGCCACCGGCGATGACGAGTCGGTGCACGTCACCTTCGCCAATGTGCCCGATGGTATCGACGCCATTGTGTTCGTGGCGACTGCCTTCAAGAAGGGCAGTTCGTTCGACAAGGCCAATAACGTCTCGTTCAAGGTCTATGACGCTACTGGCGGCACCTCCGAGCAGGTCGCCGATATCTGGCCGTCGCTGCTCGGTGCGGACAACGCCGTCGCCGTCGCGAGGACCTTCCGCACCGGCCCGAACTGGCAGCTCGAGGTCATCAACCGGAAGGGCAAGATCAAGCAGGGTGACAAGCAGGCGCTGCTGCATTTCGCCATCGGGTAAGGACGTATCGAACCGCAGAGTCTCCCGCCATCGTGTCTTGGCGGGAGACTGTTGTTGTTACAGAACGGATTCGATGGCGGCGACGACTGCCGCGTCGTCGGGGGCGGTCCTCGGACGGAACCGGCCGACTACGGCGCCGTCGCGCGCGATCAGGAACTTCTCGAAGTTCCACTGGATGTCGTCGGCGGCACCCTCGGCATCCGGTGTCTCGACCAGCGCGCCGTAAAGCGGGTGTCGGTCCTCGCCGTTGACATCGGTCTTCTCCAACAGCGGAAAGTCCACCCCGTAGGTGGTGGAGCAGAACTCCTGGATCTCTTCGGCCGTCCCGGGTTCCTGGCCCATGAACTGGTTACACGGCACCCCGACCACAGTGAAACCGCGTGGCCCGAAACTCTTCTGCAGTTCGACCAGCCCGGTGTACTGCGGGGTCAGACCGCATTTCGAGGCCACATTGACCAGCAGTACCGCTTTGTCGCCGACGAGCTCACCCAGGGTGGCCGCGTCACCGGAAAGAGTACGGAGGGGAATGTCGCGAATGTTCATTCGTATCGCACCTGCCAGTTCTTGAATCCATTGATCGACCGGAAGGCAACCGTACCGGATCTGACACCTCGCTGATGTTCGCCCGTCGGATCGGCGATGGCGTTGAGCATCAGGTCGATCTCGAGCCGTGCCAGGTTCGCCGACACCGGACCATTAGCTCGAAAGCGCAGCGATAATCGCGGCGCAGCCGGAAAACTGGCAACAGTCCGATCCAGCAGAGCAGTAAGGAATACGAAACATGACTGAAGCCGCGACAATTCGGCCGCTGCGCGCCAGCGAAATCTCGGCGTGGGATAAGGAGGCCGACGTCGTCGTCGCCGGTTACGGCATCGCGGGAGTATGTGCCGCCATCGAGTCCGCACGGGCAGGCGCACAGGTGCTGATCCTGGAGCGCACCGGTGGTTGGGGTGGCGCGGCCGCGATGGCGGGCGGGTTCATCTATCTCGGTGGTGGCACGCCGCTTCAGCAGGCACTCGGTTTCGAGGACACGCCGGAGAATATGGAGACGTTTCTGCTGGCCGCGCTCGGTCCGGGTGTCGACAAGGCGAAGATCACCGATTACTGCCAGGGCAGCGTCGAGCACTACAACTGGCTCGTCTCGTGTGGCGTTCAGTTCCGGGAGACATTCTGGGGTCAGCCCGGATGGGAGCCGCCGCACGACGAGGGACTGATGTATTCCGGCGGCGAGAATGCCGCACCGTTCAACGCGATCGCGAAACCCGCTCCGCGCGGCCATGTTCCGCAGATGGCCGATAAGCGGACCGGTCAGCGCAGCGGCGGCTACATGCTCATGAAGCCACTCGCGGAAACCGCCGAAAGTCTCGGTGTCGGCGTCGAATTCGACACCAGGATTCGGCGTCTCATCGTCGATGAGACCGACCGCGTTGTCGGCGTGCTCGCCACCCAATTCGGTAAGCCGGTCGCGATCCGCGCCGAACGCGGGGTCATATTGGCCACGGGCAGTTTCGCCTACCACCAGAAGATGATCGAAGGCTACGCGCCGCGATTGATCGGCCGCCCCGCCGCCGCGATCGAGGAGCACGACGGCATCGGCATCCTGGTCGCACAGGCACTCGGGGCCGAGCTCGCGCATATGGACGCCACCGAGGTCGCGTTCTTCGGTGATCCGCAGATGATGTCGCGTGGCATCCTCGTCAACGGTCGTGGGCAGCGGTACATACCCGAGGACACCTATCCGGGGCGCATCGGCCAGGCGACGCTGATTCAGCAGGAGAATCAGGCTTATCTGATCATCGATGAAGCGTCCCTGGAGGTCGCGCTGGCCACCGAGACCTCCACTCCGTTCTTCCGACAACCGCCGACCTGGGTGGCCGAAACGGTTGCCGAACTGGAAGCGGATATGGGTCTGCCGACACTGGCGCTACAGGGCACGGTGGACGCGTACAACCTGCACGCCGCCGACGGCGTGGATCCGCTGCTCGGCAAGAAACCCGAGTGGGTCAAGCCGATCGGGACGCCGCTCGCCGCGTTCGATATGCGTGGTTTCACCGCGGGATTCACCCTCGGTGGCCTGCGCACCGACCTCGACTCCCGGGTACTGCACGTGTCGGGGGAGCCGATCCCCGGCCTGTTCGCGGCGGGGCGATGCACCTCAGGGCTGTGCGCGGGCGGTTATGTCAGTGGCGCATCGCTCGGCGACGGCAGCTTCTATGGCCGTCGCGCCGGTCTCGCGGCAGCGAAGTAGCTTCTAGACACATGTCCGAAGGTGAGTCCATCATCCTGGAGGCGACCCGAACTGTATGAGCCGGCCTACCCGGGACCAGCCTCGCGGATGACCTGTATCGATACCCAGGGCATCGGGGGAACCCCGGATGGCGCCGGGGTGTGATGACATACAGACTGGTACGCATGACATCGCACGCTTTGGATACCGACACCGCCGAATCGACGGCTCCGACCGATGTCGCGGCCCGTGCTATCGACCTAACGAAGGTCTATGGGTCGGGGGATACGCAGGTCAAGGCGCTAGATGGGGTGTCTGTCGAGTTCGCCAAGGGCGAGTTCACAGCGATCATGGGGCCGTCGGGTTCGGGTAAATCGACGCTGATGCATTGCCTAGCCGGACTCGACAGCGCCAGTTCGGGAAGTGTGCGGATCGGGGAGACCGATTTGTCGGCGCTCTCGGATAAGCAGATGACGCGACTGCGGCGCGACCGGATCGGGTTCGTATTCCAGGCGTTCAACCTGGTACCGACGCTGACGGCACTGGAAAACATCACGCTGCCGCTGGACATCGCCGGACGCAAACCCGACCAGGACTGGCTCGACACCGTGCTGAAGCGACTCGGCCTGACCGATCGGCTCACCCACCGGCCGAGTGAACTTTCCGGCGGTCAGCAGCAGCGAGTGGCGTGCGCGCGGGCGCTGGCGGGCAAGCCGGAAATCATCTTCGGTGACGAGCCGACCGGCAATCTCGATTCGCGTGCCTCCGAGGAGGTGCTGAATATTCTGCGCGCCGCAGTGGACGAATTCGGTCAGACGGTTGTGATCGTCACGCATGAGCCGCACGCCGCCGGATATGCCGACCGGGTGATTTTCCTCGCCGACGGCCGCATTGTGAACGAACTGCGCGACCCCACCTCAGAATCGGTGCTCGACCGGATGAAGGCACTGGAGCAGGCATGATGAGCGGCAATCCCATGCGCAAGGTGGCCTTGCGCAACCTCGCCGCGCACAAGGTGCGCCTCGCGCTGACGCTGCTGTCGGTCGTCCTCGGCACTGCGTTCATCGCGGGCTCGTTCGTGTTCACCGATACCCTGCAGCGCACCTTCGACGGCATTTTCGGCAATCAGGCCAAGGGTGTCGATGTAAGGGTGAGCCCCAAGTCGCAGCAGTCGCTCGGCGTCCCGCTCAGTGTGGTGGATCAGATCTCGAAGATGGATGGGGTCCGTACCGTCGCGCCGAGCGTCAACGGCCCGGTGGTGCTGCTGTATCCGGATGGCAAGAAGGCCGTGCAGACCGGGGGCGCACCCACCTTCGGCCAGTCGTATCTGCCGCCGGACAAGTCGGTCGCCGAACCGGACAAGTTCGTGCAAGGCGCCCCACCCGCGCATGAGGGTGAGATGGCCATCAATACCAGTGGCGCCGAGCGGGCCGGGTTGAAGGTCGGCGATAAGACCAAGGTACTCATCCCGTCACAGCACGGCCCACCGATCGACGTCACGGTTACCGGCATCTATCAGGCGCCTTCCGATACCGGTGGATTCATCGGACTGGTCTTCGACGACACCCAGGCCCGTCAGCTGTTCACCGACGACGCTCACGTCGCCTACGTCGATATCGCCACCGCAGGTATCCCCGGCGATCAACTGCGTGACGAGTTGTCGGAGACGTTGAAGGACTACAAGGTTCAGAACGGCGATCAGGTTCGTGCCGATCTGAAGAAGGAAGTCTCCAACGCGCTGAACTTCATCAACTACTTCCTGCTCGCCTTCGGCGCGATCGCGTTGATCGTCGGCACGTTCATCATCTACAACACCTTCTCGATGATCGTCGCCCAGCGCTTGCGCGAATTGGCGCTGCTGCGCGCCGTCGGCGCCAGCAGACAACAGGTGGGGCGGTCGGTGGTGGCGGAGGCGTTCATCATCGGATTGATCGGCAGCGCACTGGGATTGGCGGGCGGCGTCGGACTCGCGTTCGGGCTCTCCGCGGTGCTCAACGCATTCGATCTCGGGCTGCCCACCGGCACGATGACGGTGCTGCCGCGCACGGTGGCGGTCGGTCTGCTCGTCGGTCTGCTTGTCACCATGGTCAGCGCATACGCGCCCGCCCGGCGAGCCGCGAAGATTCCGCCTGTTGAGGCGATGCGCGAGGAATTCGCTTCTGCCGGTGAGTCATTGCGCCTACGTACTGTGGTCGGTGCGGTACTCGCCGTGATCGGCGTGCTGCTCGTGGTGATCGGTGCGCAGTCCACCGGCGGCAATGCGGCCCTGACGGTGGGGATCGGTGCGCTGGCGCTGATCTTGGCCGTCCTGCTGGCCGCCCCAGCGGTATCGCGGCCGGTGGTGGCGGCACTGGGCGTGCTGATTCGGCCGTTCGGCCCGATCGGTCGGATGGCGCGCAACAATGCCGGACGCAACCCGCGCCGCACTGCCGCAACGGCTTTCGCGTTAACCCTCGGTTTGATGCTGGTGACCGCGATCGCCATGCTCGGTGCGTCGGCGAAGGCGAGCGTGGGTGTCTTCGTCGACAAGGGGGTGAAGGCGGACTATGTGCTCGCTGGGCCGCCGATGATCGGGGTCCCGCTCGGTGCCGGTGACGCGGTGCGCAAGACGGTGCCGCAGGTATCGGATGCGGTCGGTATCCGACCTGTCGCCTTCAAGGTCGATGGCACCGATATTGGCGGCATTTCGCCGGACGGGTCGCTCGACGCCGTACTGAACTACGACCTCCGCAGCGGCAGCAGCACAATCGGCGACCATGAAGTGCTCGTCTCCGACGAGGAGGCAGACAAGCACGGCTGGAAGGTCGGCCAGTCGACCACCGTGACCAGCGTGGATTTCAAGAAGATTCCGGTCACCATAACGGGCATCTACAAGAAGACACCAATGCTGGGCTCGATCGTAGTGTCGCCGAAGATGTACGACGAGGTCACTCCCGTCAAGTTCCGCACCAACTACCTGATGCTGATCAAGGCCCAGTCCGGTGCCGATCTCACCGAGATGCGCGCGAATCTGGAACAGATCACCGACGATAAGGACTTCGCGGTGGTCCAGATACAGGACCGGGAGGAATTCAAGGGCGCACAGGGCAAGCAGATCAATACCCTGCTGGCGATCCTGTACGGTCTGCTCGCGCTCGCCGTGGTGATCGCGATACTCGGCATAGTCAATACCCTGGCCCTGTCGGTGGTGGAGCGCCGACGTGAGATCGGCATGCTGCGCGCGGTCGGCATGCAACGCCCACAGGTCCGGCGGACCATCTATCTGGAGTCGATGTTGATCGCGGTGTTCGGTGCGATCGTCGGCATGGCATTGGGCCTCGGCCTCGGCGTCGGCTTCCTGCGAACCCTGCGTGACCTGGGGTTGGAGCAGATCACGGTGCCGTGGAATCAGTTGGTGCTGATGCTGGTGTCCTCGGCGATCGTCGGTGTTCTCGCGGCATTGTGGCCAGGTATTCGCGCCGCGCGGACGCCACCGTTGGCGGCCATCGCGGATCTGTAGGTTCCTCGTTTCGAGGCCGGTGCCATTTGTAAGAGGCACCGGCCTGGGGTGGCCGGGTTATGTGCTGCTGTGGCTGTGCGTTTGCGTTGATCGCTGTGCTAGGCGGGCTGCTCCACACCATGATCCGAGGTGTCGCTCGGTCATCGGGCCGACGTCATGCGGTTAGCGCGACAGTTCGGGATCGTCGCACCGCGGGCTGGGCGCACCTCGCAGTTCGTGCTTTGCTGTCCGGTGTGATGCGGAAGTCGGTTCGGGCCGGTGTCAATGTGCTCGCGTGGGCTGCGACGCTGGTGGGAGCGGCTGGGGTGGCATTGTATTTCAGTCGGTCGTCGGCTCGGGTGTTGGTATTGGCGGCTTCGGGTGCGCCGTACCTGATGTGCTGTGCGCTCGTTGGGGCGGTGGCGTTTGCCGCCATGCGGCGCTGGATCGGGGCGGGAGTGGCGATCGTTGTCGTTGCCGCCGCAGTGTGGGCGCAGGCTCCGCTGTATGTCGGTCGCTCGGGCGACGACGGCGGCCACGAGGTGATGGTGATGCAGGCCAATCTGCTGTTCGACGGGGCCGATCCCCAGGTGCTGGTCGATGAGGTTCGCGTGCGGAAGGTCGCGGTGCTCACCGTCAATGAACTCACACCTGTCGCGGTCGAGGGGCTCCGCCGGGCGGGTCTGGACCAGGTATTGCCGTACCGGCATCTGTCACCAGGCAGGACCGCGACCGGAACGGGAATCTGGAGCAGTTACCCACTGTCGGAAACCGTCGAGTACGACGGGTTCGTGCTGAACCAGCTTTCGGCGACGGCAACCATCCCGGATATCGGACCGGTCACGGTGTATGCCTTCCATCCGGTGCCGCCGGTATATGGCACGCGGGTTTGGGCCGACGAATTGTCCCGTCTGCGTGAGATTCTCGAGCGGTCGCCCGCGAGCCGACCGGCGATCGTCGGCGGCGACTTCAACGCGACCTACGACCATGCGCAGTTCCGTACGATGCTGTCGGGGCGTTTCGGCGACGCTGTCGAACAGGCGGGTGCCGGACACCTGGTCACCTATCCGACCGACAAGCCTTGGCCGCCGCTCGTCGGCATCGACCACATACTCATCGCCGGAGGGCACGCCCGCGCGGCGGACACTGTCGGCCTAACGGGCGCGGATCACCGCGCGCTGGTGGCGCGGCTGGATCTGGATCGTCAGCGGAAATGAATAGCCGGGGAATCGTTGGTGCCGGTGCGGGTAATGCTGCTGTGGGCCATGCGGATACGTCGACGGCGGGTTCGGGTCACGGTTTCCCGGCGTTGTTGTTGGCCCAGGTCTGGATGTCGCCGCGGTCGAGGGCCAGGGCGAGCAGGTCGGGGAATTTGTCGGGGGTGCACGCGAAGGCTGGGACGCCGAGTGCGGCGAGTGCGGCGGCGTTTTCGTGGTCGAAGGCGGGGGCGCCGTCGTCGGATAGGGCCAGCAGGACCACCACCTGGACGCCGGACTCCTTCATGGCGTTGACGCGGCGCAGCATTTCTGCCCTGATCCCGCCCTCGTAGAGGTCGGAGATAAGGACGAAAAGGGTGTCGGCGGGCCGGGTGACGAGTGATTGCGAGTAGGCGATGGCGCGATTGATGTCGGTGCCGCCGCCGAGTTGGGTGCCGAAGAGGACCTCGACGGGGTCGGTGAGGTGCTCGGTGAGGTCGACTACCTCGGTGTCGAAGACGACCAGGGACGTTTTCAGAGCGCGCATCGAGGCGAGGACGGCACCGAACACCGACGCATAGACCACACTCGACGCCATCGAGCCGGACTGGTCGATGGCGAGTACGACGTCTCTGCGGACCGCCTGGGCTTTGCGGCCGTAGCCGACCAGGCGTTCCGGTACCACGGTGCGATGCTCGGGCAGATAGTTGGCGAGATTCTTGCGGATGGTGCGGTCCCAGTCGATGTCGCGCAGGCGGGGCCGGTTGACCCGGGTGGCGCGGTTCAAGGCACCGGTAACGGCCGCGAGAGTCTGTGCGGCGATGCGCTGTTCGATCTCTCGCACCACCTTTTCCACGACCATGCGCGCGGTCGCCTTGGTGGTTTCCGGCATCACCCCGTTGAGGCTCAGCAGGGTGCCGACCAGGTGCACGTCGGGTTCCACCGCCTCGAGTAATTCCGGCTCCAGCAGCAACTGTGTCAGGTTCAGCCGGTCGACCGCGTCGCGCTGCATCACCTCGACGACGGTCGACGGGAAGTAGTTGCGGATGTCGCCGAGCCAGCGCGCCATCTTGGGCGCTGAAGCGCCGAGGCCGCCCGCGCGTTTACCCGACGCCGTGTTCTCCTCGGTGTTGTACAGGGCCGACAGTGCCGCGTCCATGGCCTGGTCGTCCGCGGTACCGAGCCCGCCGAGACTCGGCTCGGCGGCGGTACCGAGCACCAACCGCCAACGTCTGGAATGGGTCTCATCGGTGGCGGTCATTGCGCTGCTCCCGAGTAGTCGATGGACGGAGATATCGTGTGCCGCGAAGTGGCGGCATCATCCTGTTACACACAGGATTTCGACGACAGCGCGCATCGCGGTCAGGCCGAGCTCCACGTCGATGGCGGTGCCGCCTGCCGTGTCGCCGCGAGGGGCGACACCGCCGTCGCGGACCGCCTGGCCGATGGCGCGGCGTTCGCCCGATTCGAAGGCGCCGAAGGTGCGGCGCAGCAGCGGGAGGATCTCCACGAACTGGTCATCGTGTAGCGAGCGGAGCCAATCGTCGATGAGGCGCAACAACTCTCGATCGTGTACGAGCAGCAGACCGCGTTCGCCGACGAACCCGTCGATCCACGCGGCTTTGGCCGCAGCGGTATTGCCGATCGACAGCGCGGCGGAAAGCCTGCGTGCGGAATCGGTTTCGTCGATGATGCCCGCATCGCAGAGCAGCCGGACCGCGCGGCCGACGATGCTGCCGTGCACGTCGTCGCGGTCGGCGATCCGGCCGAGCGCGGTCAGCCATTCCTTGGTCGCCCACTCGTCATCCCTGGTGTGGATGGCGGTGTGGGCGTTGTCGATCAGATCGCGGAGTTGTCCAGCGGCGTCGGCATCCAAGCCGGTGACCGCGCTGGGCAGGCCGGCGCAGATGCGAACGATCAAGCCGTCGGCCACGTGCGCGAGCGCCCCGGTGTCGGTGCCGCGAACATCGCCGTAACGCAGCGAGCGGACCAGCCCGGGCAGTGCGGCGAGCAGGTGACTCACGTCGTGATCAAGGGCAGCAACCGATTCCAGTCGCGCGATCAGTCCATCGGTGGCGTCGCCGAGGTCGGCGAGTAACGCTGTCTCCAATGCGGTGGTGAGATCACCGACCGTGCTGCCTTCGCGATTCGCGGTATCGAGAATTTTCGCCTCGGCGGCGGTGCGGATGGTGGTGCCCCAGCGCGACGCCTCGATAATCGAGACCGCGAATTCCGGTCGCCATTCCAGCGTCCAGGTTTCGCGGAAGGTGCCGGTGCTGCGGACCTCGCCGACAGTGCGCGTGCCCCAGTCGATGCCGAGCAGTCGCAGTCGGTGCAGCAGCCGGGACCGTTCGACCTCACGTTCCTTGCGCAGATCCAGATCGAGCGTGCGCGAAAGCGCGTCCTGCTTCATACGCAAGGTCCGGATCCGCGCTCGTAGATCGGCATCGAGCGGTACGGTTGGCGTCCCCTCGGGCACCGCGCCCAGCGCCTCGCCGACCACGAGCTCGTTGGCGATCAAGCCGACCATGGTCTCGTCGCCCGCGCACATCACCGAACGCACCGCCTCGGTAACCTCCGATAGCCCGGCCAGCGGACGCTCGCGCAATACCGCGAGCGTGTCGGCAAGCCGCACGGCCTCGATGATGTGGGCGCTCGACACCGGCAGATCATTCGCCCGCAGGACACCGGCCACGCGGGTGAGCCACCGGGCGATGGGCTGCTCGGTCTCGGTGAACAGATGGTGATACCAGCCCGGCGAGGCGATCCCCGCGCCGTAACCGGATGCCGATGCCAGCCGGGAATGTGTCCACGGCACCCACGTCACCGTCGCCTTCACCCTCGGCAGCCCCTTCAGCAACCTGGTGTCGGCGGCCGCGGGCCCGAGCTTGCCGGTCAAGGCGGGCGCGTGCCACGCCCCACACACCACCGCGAGCCGTTGCGCACCCTCCTTGAGTGCCTTGCGCATGGTTTGGCGCATGTATGCCTCGCGACGCAGGGTGTGTGCGTCGATCCCCGTCGGCGTGCGGCGAAGAATCCGCGCGTCAGCCGAATCAGCCTCGGCTACCTCATTTTCGGATTCGGACTCGGTGATCGCGATACCGAACTCGCCACGTTCGGCGGCCTCGCGCAGCGCCCCCATGGCTTCGGTGATGGCGTCGAAAGCGTCTGCGTCCGCAGCGGATTCGACCACGGCGTCCCACCAGCGCTCCGCGTCGTCATAGCCGGCGGCGGCGGCGAGCTCGCCGAGCGGATCGATACGATCGCCCGGCTCATCGGCGGCGGCGAGCACCGTGGTGGCAGGGAGATCGCAAAATCGAACGGGCACATCGTGTTCAGTCGCATAGCGCAGCGCCTGCCACTCCGGTGAGAACACCGCATACGGCCAGAATGCCGCCTTCGCCGGTGCGTCCGGTACGTAGGCCAGCAGCGCGACGGGCGGCGCCATCCCCTCGGCAGCGACATACCCGACCAGCGGATCGGCATCCGCCGGTCCCTCGATCAGGATCGCGTCCGGTCGAAACGCCTCCAGCGCCGAACGCAGCGATCTGGCGGAACCCGGGCCGTGATGGCGAATGCCGAATACTCGCGTCGCCGGTTCAGCCCCTGTCATCCCGGTGGCTCGCTCTGTCGCCGCAGCGCTCGCGCTCACCCGCTCACCTCACGACACGCACGGTAGAAGTCCGACCAATCGGTGCGTTCGCGGACAACGGCTTCCAGATACTCGGTCCAGATGACGGCGTCGGCGACCGGGTCCTTGATGACCGAGCCGAGCACCGCGCCCGCGATATCGGAGGCGCGTAGGACACCATCGCCGAAGTGGGCGGAGAGTGCGATGCCATTGGTGATCACCGAGATCGCTTCGGCGGTGGACAGGGTTCCCGACGGCGACTTGAGTTTGGTGCGCCCGTCGGCGGTGATACCGGTGCGCAGTTCGCGGAAGATCCGGACCACGCGACGTACCTCTTCGGCGGCGGCGGGAACGGTCGGCAGTTCGAGCGCCGAGCCGAGCTGTTCCACCCGGCGCGTGACGATGGCGACCTCGTCGTCCTCGCTGGCGGGCAGCGGCAGCACCACGGTGTTGAAGCGGCGGCGCAGCGCCGAGGACAGGTCGTTCACGCCGCGATCGCGATCGTTGGCCGTCGCGATCACATTGAAGCCCTTGGTGGCCTGTACCTCCATGCCGAGTTCCGGTACCGGCAGGGTCTTTTCGGACAGCACGGTGATCAGCGCGTCCTGCACGTCCGACGGAATGCGGGTGAGTTCCTCGATGCGGGCGATCGCACCGCGGCGCATCGCGGTCATCACCGGCGAAGCCACCAGCGCGCCCTCACTCGGGCCCTCGGCGAGTAGTCGCGCGTAATTCCAGCCGTAGCGGATCGCCTCTTCGGCCGTGCCGGAGGTGCCCTGTACGAGCAGCGTCGACCCGCCGCAGATCGCAGCCGAAAGATGTTCGGACACCCAGGTTTTCGCGGTTCCCGGGACGCCTAGCAGCAGCAGCGCCCGATCCGTGGCCAGCGTTGCCACCGCCACTTCCATGAGCCGGCGCGGCCCGACATACTTCGGCGTGATCACGGTGCCGTCCGCCAGCGCGCCACCGAGCAGATACGTCACCACCGCCCACGGCGACAGCTGCCAGGAGGGCGGGCGAGGCCGGTCGTCGATCGCGGCAAGTGCCCGCAGTTCGTCCGCGTATGCCTGTTCGGCATGCGGCCGCAACAGCTCCGGCGTCGTTTCTTCGGTGGTCACTGTGGTCACTGCAGCTCCTGAAGCATTATCGAGCGGTGGTTGAGGTCATGGGCGAGTCGATTGAATGCCTGCTCCCAGCTGGGTTCCGTACAGCGGAGGATCACGGCGTCGACCGCATCGGCAGCGCTGAGCGGGAGATGTGCGGACGCCGCTGCCAGCAGGGAACGATGCGCGCTCGGTGTGGCGCCGTGCGCCCCAGGACGCTGTTGCGCGGCGCGCGCACGTTCGAACAACAGCAGAATCAGGTGCGCCGCCAGCGATTGCGGCCACGGATGCCCCATCGCGGGCAGCAGCGCCTCGATCTCCGAGAGCCAGGAGCCGTCCAGGTGTACCAGGTGCTCGGTCCGATCGGCCAGCGGCAGTAGGGCGAACAGTTCGCGCCGCCGCAGCATGGCGAGGTCGGACGGCACGCCGGCATCGAAGAGTGCTCGCGCCCATACCGGATTCCGTTGTGCGAGTGCGGCATCCACCCACCCGTCGAACAGTGGCTGCCGGAACCGATCGTCGATGGCAGCCTTGGCCGCCTGCTGCGGGGTACTCGGTTCACCGGGGGTACCCAGCGCGGTTGTCCAGTGGGCCAGCGGTGTCGCGGCTACCAATTGCCGCAGCCTGCCTGCGGTCGCGTCGGGTGCGCCACCCCAGCGATAGCTGAATTCGGCGGTGCGATCCGAAATTCCGTCCCTGCGGTCTGTTGCTTCGAGGGATTCGGGTATTTCGACGTAGAGCTGCGCACGCGGCTCGTTCGGATCGGCGCAATCCCATGCGGTCGTGATCCACTGGGTGGCACGCCGCCGCATCCGATCGGTGAACGCCGAATCCGGTAGCAGGGTGAGCAATCCGGCTGCGGTCCGCCGGACATCGGCACGTCGATCGTCGAGTGCGGTTTCCAGTAGCGGCTCGTCGGCCGGGGAAATCCCGGCCGACAGCACGGCGAGCAGTTCCGCTTTGAGCGGACCCGATTCCTTCGGCCACGTCGCCGACAGCGCCTCGCGGGCCGCGGTGGCATCCCGGCCGCGCAGTTCGGTGAGCCACTCCCGGCGTTCGGGCGGCTTGCCGAACTGCCAGACCTGCGCGGCAGGCGTTTCGCTGCCGTGCCGCACGAGTTTTCGCCACGCCGGATGCAGGGTGGCCAGCCAGCGTCCCCGCGTGCCGGCCAGCCGCAACAGCGGCTCGCGCAGTTCGGAATTCGTCCGGGCCTGTTCGAGTAACAGTCCGCACAATCCGTCCGGCGCGCGGTAGCCGTGTGGTTGTGCCGCCGCGAACCATTCGGGTAGGAAGGCCGATCGGTCCTGCAGCATCCTTGCCAGCTTGGCCGCGGCGGCGCGTGGCAGCTCTGGCCGGGGATCGTCCTCGGCCGGTGCCGATATAGTCGCGGTATCGGTGACCACACCGCCGCGTGCGAAAGCGTCACGCAGCGCCGCCGACTCGAGGAGTAGCAGCGCCGGGTCCGTGCGAAGTCTGGTGGCGGCGGCCGCGACCGGCGCATCGAGGCGGGCGGGGTCCGCCGCGCGCCGCGCGGTGCCGAGCAGTGCGACCGAGGCGAGGTCGGCGGCGTCAGTTGCCGATGCGGCAACAGAATTCAGTATTCGTCCGACAGCGGGCCAGTTATTGCTGACGTCGACCACCTCGCCCGCTACGAACGCCGAGATCGGCACCAGGCCACCTGCCGTCCACTCGGCGGCCAGCGTCACCGAATGCCCGCCGGAGACGCCGAGTAACCGCCATGGCTCTTCTACCCGGGCAAGCGGTAGTGCCGATCCGTCGGATTCAGCTATGTACCAACCCTTTTTGGTCAATACCGGCGTTGCATCGGCTAGCAGCACCGGCCACGAGCGCAGCCACGGGTCGGCGCCGACGGCATGCGCGTGTGCATCGATCGCGGCTGCGATGGTTCCATCGGCGACCGGCAACGTGGTGAACGGCTCCGGTGCGCCGTGCCGCTCACCCCACAGCGCCCGCAGCGGCGCCGCGCCTGGGTAGTAGTGCAGTTGCGCGTCGGCCATCATGCCGGGCGCGGGCACCTCGCCGGAGAAGCTCGGTGAACCGAACGAATGCTCGACCAGCATGGCCCAGCGCCTGCTTTCGCGCCCGTGCAACCAGGTTCGCCTCGTATACAGCCGGTCTTCCTCGCTGGTCCGCATGCCGAGCACCATCCAGCGGTCGCGCACGGCTGGCTCGGTCCGCACCGACTCGGCCGGTGCGGGGTAGCCGATGTGGGCGCGGACACTTGCCGCGAGCGCGGGTGTCATGTCGTCGAGTCGGCGGTGCGCGGCGACGAGCAGATGCAACCGGGCGTATTCACCCAGAACCAGCGCGGGCCAGTCCGTGCTTGCCGCTACCGCAATGGGCAACTGTCGCAATGCGGATGCGATACCGGGCGCTTGCGCGTCGACCATTCGCGCGGCGATCGCCTCGAATGCCCCGAACGACCGATCGCTCTGCGCGAGGCCGGTGCGAACCTGATCGCCGAGCCAGACGTCGAGTTCCTCCAACCCCGCGGTCACTCGCACCCGGCGTTGTTCGGCGGTCGCCGGATTCGCTGTACGCGTGGCGGTTTCACTCGCGGGCGCGGTCGCTCGCGCGGCGCGGCTCGCGATCCACTCGGCCGCGAAATCGGCTACCTGCGCCGCCTCGTCGACCATCCCGGCCGACCAGGCGAACAGCAGCGACAACGCGTGCTTGCACGGGAATTTACGACTCGGGCACGAGCACTTGTACGCCGGACCCGTCAGATCGACGATCGTCTGATAAGGCTTGGCGCCACTGCCTTTGCACAGACCCCACAGCGCGGTATCGCGATACCCGATGCCGTGCCAGCGTCCGGCGAGTTTCCGTGCGGCGGACAGTGAGCCCGCGTCCGGTGCGAGCGCGGTGACCTGCTCCTCGGTCCACGGTGCGGTCATCGAGCGGTCCCCGTTCGATGACGGCTCATCTCTTCCCCCGTTTCGGTCATGGCCACCACGATGGCACACCCCACCGACACGTCGTACATGCCAGGTGGCGGCGGGTGAACCATGTCCACATCTGGGCTCGGCGACCCGCTCGGCGACAAGCACGGCTCTACGCACGCGTTTCAATGGAAATCGCTGTGCGGACATGAGATTCGATATCGTGCCGCCACGCCGTTGGTCTTGCGCATGGAGGTTTATCTCTGGCATTCTGTTCTGTTCGGCTCGACCGAGCCGCCCACACCGGGTGAGACACCATCGAGCTGCCCGCCGGGGCTGGCGAGGGGTGGACATCGAGCGCGGCCCCCTGCCGTTCGATGGCCATACCATCCCCGCGGGCAGGTTCGCACCCATTCGCGAGCACATTCAAGACATACGGTGCGCGAATTCGGCGCGATCGGGTAGCGTCGCGCACAGCTTTTCGGCAGTGGCACCGGGCATTGGGACCGCCAGGACGCAATTCGGTGGTGGAGGGGGTTTCGCATGCGCACCGATCTCGAGGCCGTACCGGCTACCGAGTCCGAACCGGCTACCGAGGCCGTACCACGGCTCACCGAGGTGGTAGCTCGTCGGCTCGCGGAGGATCCTGCCGTGACCGCCGATGTCTCGCATGCGGTCCTGCAAGCTCTCGGCACCGAATCCGGCGACCGGACAACAGAATTCGATGGTTCCGGAATATTCCTGCGCGCCATCCGGGTACGCGGCTTTCGCGGCATCGGCCCCGAGGTGTCGCTCGAGTTGCCGCCCGGCCCCGGCCTGACTCTGGTGGTCGGGCGCAACGGCAGCGGCAAGTCCAGTTTCGCCGAGGCCGCCGAATTGGCGCTCACCGGCGGAAACCGCCGTTGGGAAGGACGCTCGGCGGCCTGGCGGGAGGGCTGGCGCAACCTGCACGCCGGTGACGCGCGAATCGAGCTGGAATTGCTCACCGCCGGACGCGATTCCGAGCTGACCATCACCAAGGAGTGGTCGCCCGAGGCCGCCCTCACCGAGGCGCGCTGGACCGAACGGCGACCGCATGCCGCCCCAACGGATTTCGATGCCGAACGCTGGTCGGGGCTACTGGATTTGTATCGCCCGTTCCTTTCCTACAGTGAGCTCGGCGCCTTGGTCGACGGCAAGCCGAGCGATCTGTTCGACGCCCTGCACCAACTGCTCGGTCTAGACGAACTGACCCTGGCGCAGGAGCGGATTCGCGCGCGCCGCCTGGAACTCGAACGTGCGGGACGCGATTCACGGCAGGAACGCCTCGAGCTGATAACCGCGCTGCAACAGGTGGCTGATGATCGCGCCGCCCGGGTGGCCGGACTGTTGCGACCGTCTCAACCCGATTTGCCAGCCGTCGGCCGGGAGGTATTCGGCACTGCCGACGACCCGTCCGGACCTGCGGGTCTGCGGGCGATCGTGCGCCTTGCGGTACCCACCGGAGCCGAGGTCGAGACGGTGGCGGCGCGGCTGGAAGAGTGCGGCGAAGTTCTGGCCCGCGACACCACTGCCGACGCCGAGGCCGACCTTCGGTTGCTGGAGTTACTGCGGCGCGCGCGCGAGCATGTCGTCGCGAGCGGTATCTGCGTTTGCCCGGTCTGCGGACGTGGGGACTTGGACGATGCCTGGGCGGCGGAAGCGGATGCCTCGATCGCCGCGTTGACGGCGCGAGTCGACGCGCTCGCGACCGCGCGCGCCGAATTGCGCGGAGCCGTTCGCGCGGCACGCGCATTACCGGAACATGTTCCGGCGGAACTGGATTTCGACCCGCGCTACCCGCCCACCGTCGACACCACCGCGGTTCGCCGGGCGTGGGCCGAATGGGCCGCGCTGGCCTCGGCCGACTACACCACGGACCTTGCGGACCGATTGCGCGGCGCGCACACGCGACTCGTCGATGAACTCGCCCTGCTGCAGCAGGGCACGCGCAAAGAGCTCAATCGCCTCGACGAAGTCTGGTTGCCCCTGGTGCCCAGGATCATCGCCTGGCTCGACGGTGCCCGGCGGGTGGCCACCCAGGTCGGCACCCTGCGCACGGTGAAACGGGCCGAGGACTGGCTCAAGTCGGCTACCGCGGGATTACGCGGCGAACGAATGGCTCCGCTGGAGACGACGGCGCGCTGGGTCTGGCACACCCTGCGTCAGCAGAGCAATGTCGAGCTGGGCGCAATTCGCTTGCAGGGCAACGCCGGAACCGCGCGCCGGGTATTGCTCGACGTCACCGTCGACGAGGTCGACGGTGCGGCGCTCGGAGTCATGAGCCAGGGCGAATTGCACGCGCTGGGCCTTTCGCTGTTTCTGCCGCGTGCCACCGTGGAGCAGAGTCCATTTCGTTTTGTCATGATCGACGACCCGGTGCAGGCCATGGATCCGGCGAAAGTGGACGGTCTGGCCCGGGTACTCGCCTATGTCGCGTGGACGCGGCAGGTGGTCGTATTCACCCATGACGAGCGGCTGGCCGAGGCGGTGCGCCGACTGCAACTGGACGCCTCCGTACTCGAGGTGCAACGGCGCGAGCGTTCGGTGGTCGAGGTGCGGGTGTCGAGTGATCCGGTGCGCCGCTATCTCGACGACGCGCGTTCGCTGGCCCGGACCCCGCAGCTGCCGCCCGCGATCGCTGATGAATTGGTCGCCACCTGCTGCCGGTCGGCCGTCGAGGCGGCCAGCCTGGCCAGGGCCAGGCGCAATCTGCTGGCCGAGGGCATGGACCATCGGGAGGTGGAGCGGCACATCGAGGGCGCGCACACCACCCGCGCGATGGTCGCGCTCGCGGTGATGGGGGTCTCCGGGCGGGTCGACGATCTCAACAAACACCTTGCGAGAGAGGGTAAATGGGTGGTGGACGCGCTGCGTGACGCGACGGCGGGCGCGCACGTGCCGATCGGGCGCGGCATGCGCGAACTGATCGCGGATACCGACAGGTTCGTCGCCTGGTTGCGCGCGTGAGCGCGCGGCAGGGGTCGCGTCGCGGCTCCGGTAAGGGTGGCCCGCGCCGCGGCGCTGCGGGCCGGGGCGCGGTGGCGCGCAGGCCGAGACCCACGGTGGCCGATCGATTCGATGCCGTGGACCGGCTGCTCGACGGAACTGTCACCGACGCCGACGGTCTGTGGTCGCGCGCGACCGTGTGGATTCTGCGACTGGCTCTCGAACAGTGCGTCGATGAACTGTGGGCGAGGGTGGCCCCGGAATTGACGCGCTGTCCGATGCGCGCACAGCTCATGGCATTACGGGTCTTCGCCGGACCTGAGACCGCCGCGCAGGTGGCGACGGTATGGTCCGCGCTCTCGCGCGCCGCCCACCATTACGACTACGAACTCGCGCCGAGCGTCACCGACCTGCGCCGCTGGCGCGAGCAGACGGCGATGATCGCGACGGTGCTGGCGACCACAGATGTTCGTTGAACGCCGCGTTCGCCGGCCCGCCGTGCGGTGTGCCACGCCGAGCTTGCACGATGTAAGGATGGGTGCAGTCGAGGTATGTCCGTGTCGGCGCGGGGAGCCGCTCGCGGTGTGCTGCGGGCCGCTGCTGGTGGGGGAGCGGGGCGCGGCGACGGCCGAGGCGCTGATGCGGTCGCGATACACCGCGTTCGCCGTCGGGGACACCGACTATCTGCGCCGGTCCTGGCATTCCCGGACCAGGCCCGCGCGCCTCGAACTCGATCCCGCGCAGCGGTGGCTACTGCTGGAGGTCGTGCGTACCGAACGCGGCGGTCCGTTCGACGACATCGGCACCGTCGAATTCATCGCGCACTATCGCGCCGATGGCGAGCGCGGTTCGCTGCACGAGGTCAGCAGGTTCGTCCGTGAGGACGGCGCCTGGGTCTACCTCGACGGTGTCATCGAGCCGTGACCGGTAGCGTGCCACCCATGCCACGTGTCGCGATCGAATACTGCACACAGTGCCGCTGGCTGCTGCGGGCAGGCTGGATGGCGCAGGAACTGCTCAGCACCTTCGAGACCGACCTCGGTGAGGTCGCACTGATCCCCGGGTCGGGTGGCGTTTTCCGGATCACCGTGGACGACCAGCAGGTGTGGGAACGCAAGGCCGACGGTGGGTTCCCCGATATCGCGGTGCTCAAGCAGCGGGTGCGCGACCGGGTCGCGCCGGACCGTGATCTCGGCCACGCCGATAAACACGATTGATCCAGCGTGTCAGCGTATCGGCCCGCAATCGGTAAGAGCGTCCAACCAGTCCCGCTTGCGGTGTCGACGTACCCTCGGAGAAGAGATTACGAGGCGTCTGACCCGAGCGGAGCAAATTTCTAGCATCCGCCTGTGGTCGTGGGCAGGAGGTGCGGAAGATGAGCACTCAGTTCGAGACCGAACCGAGCTCGGATGTGGACGGCGCCGAGCCTGTCGCACAAACAGCGCATGGGCGGGTTCGGGGCCGATGGAATGGCCAGGTCGCCACGTGGCGCAGCATTCCGTACGCGGCCGCGCCGGCCGGGCCGAATCGCTTCCGCCCGCCCCGCTCGCCACAGTCGTGGGAGGGAATCCGAGACTGCGTGACCTTCGGGGATATCGCCCCACAGACCATGGGCAATATGGTTCCGGTCGACTCGGACCTGCGCATGGGCGAGGACTGTCTGTGGTTGAACGTCTGGGCGCCGCGCCGCGCCATCGAGACGCGCGAACCCAGGCCGGTCATGGTGTGGCTGCACGGTGGCGCATACTGCCTCGGTACCGCGGCCCAGGGCATCTATGACGGCCGCAAGCTGGTCGAAGCGGGTGACGTGGTGATCGTCGGGGTCAACTACCGGCTCGGCGCGCTCGGCTTTCTCGATCTGTCCTCGCTGTCGGATGACTTCACGCCTAACCTGGGCTTGCTCGATCAGATCGCCGCACTGGAATGGGTGCGCGACAATATCGCCGCGTTCGGCGGCGACCCCGGCAATGTGACGGTATTCGGCGAGTCCTCCGGTGCCGGATGCGTGACCGCGCTGCTCACCTCGCCGCGCTCGGCGGGGTTGTTCCACCGGGCGATCGCGGAAAGCCCTCCCGCCACAACGGTATTCGGCCAGGAACGCGCGGCCGGTGTCGCACAACGGTTCCTGGAGTTGCTGGAACTGCCCGCCGCACGCGCGATCGAGCTGCTCGAGTGTCCGCTCGATCGCATCGTGAGCGCGGCGGGTGTGCTGCTCGACGAGGTCCCCTTGAAGGAACCGGGCAGGCTGGCCGCCGCGCCAGTGGTGGATGGTGACCTGATCCCGAGCTATCCGATCGATCAGTTCCAGCGCGGCCGCTCGCACCGGGTGCCGCTGATCATCGGCACCAATAAGGATGAGGCGTCACTGTTTCGAGTATTCCGGTCGCCGATCATGCCGGTAACGCCGGACGCGGTCAACGTCATGCTGCGCGACGTGGCGGCCAACCATCCCGAACTATCCCACGAGCGCATCGCCGAAATCACCTCCGCCTACCCGGATCTCGACAAAACCCGTGGTGCGCTGGCCATGTCGACCGACGCGGCGTTCCGTATGCCCGCGCACTGGGTCTCAGATGCGCACGCCACTCACTCGCCGACCTGGATGTACCGCTTCGACCAGGCCACCCCCATGCTGAAGGCCGCCCGGGTCGGCGCGGGCCACGCCACCGAATTGCCGTACGTATTCGGTAACTTCGGCACCTTCAATCACGACCCCACCTTCTGGCTCGGTGGTCGCAAGGTCGCCACCGAAGTCTCCGGCCGCATGATGCGCCGCTGGCTGGCTTTCGCCACCCACGGTGTCCCGGCGGCCATCGACGGTTCCAAGCACTGGCCGCCCTACCACCCGGCGACCCGCACCACCCTGCTGATCGACGCCATCGACCGCGTGGTGGACAACCCGGACCGGGAACAGCACACCGCGTGGGGTGAACAGGCTGTCGGATTCAGCTGAGGCGGTTGGCTTCTCGCACAACCCCGGGACACCTCCCGGGGTTGTGGTCCGGACGCGGCTATACGGCGGTGGGTTCCGGCGCGGGACTACTCGCACGGCGACCCAAACGGACCGGCATGCGTTCGTATCCGTGCAGGGTGAACAGGTTTCGGCGTTGCGGTGGGCCGTCCAGTCGCAGGTCGGGGAAGCGCTCGAAGAGTGATCGCAGGGCATAGGTGGCTTCCATCCGGGCCAGACTGGCGCCAAGGCAGACGTGGATGCCGCTGCTGAAGGTCAAGTGTTCCTTGGCGTTCGCGCGCCCGACATCGAAGGTGCCCGGATCAGGGAATACCTCGGGATCACGGTTGGCGCCGGCCAGCGACAGTACGACGGTACTGCCCTTGCGCAACGAGATACCGTCGAGTTCCACGTCGGTCAACGCGATGCGCGCCGTCGTCTGCACCGGCGCGTCGACGCGCAGCACCTCTTCGGTGGCATTGCCCCACAACTCCGGCTCGGCGCGCAGGCGATCGAGCTGCTCGGGGTGGGCGACCAGTTGCGCCACACCGTTCCCGATGAGATTGACCGTGGTTTCGAAGCCCGCGCCCATCAGCAGGCTCGCGGTGGCCTCGAGCGCGAAGGTATCCAGTTCACCCGCGCTGACCAGGTTGCTGAGGATATCGTCGCCCGGTTCGCGGCGTAGACGTGCGATATGCCCGTCGAGGTAGTCGTTCATCACCTCCATCGCGCCGACCGCGCGACGATAGGACTTCCACGAGATTCCCACATCGAGCAGCGGCGTCGCCGCGTCGCCCCAGTCGAGGAACAGCTGCCGGTCGCGTTCGGGGAAGCCGAGCATCTCTGAAATGATCGCGATCGGCACCTGCGCGGCGAATGATTCGATCAGGTCGGCTGACCCGCCCGATGGCAGCGCATCGAGCAATTCCTCGGTGACGGTTTCGATGCGCTCACGCAGCCTGCCGATGGCGCGCGGTGTGAAGGCCGACGAAACGGGGCGCCGCATCGCGGTGTGTTCGGGTGGATTGATCACCAGCATGGATGGCGGCTCGACCGGACTCGGCGGGAGTGGAAAGCGCTCGGCCAGCTTCTGCATCGGTTTGGGAACGTTGAAGCTTTCGGTGGTGCGCACCCCGAACCTATTATCCCGCAGGATGGCTCGGCACATTTCATGATCGAAGGCGGCCCAGGCGATGGGTGTGCGCAGCAACCTGCCGGGCCCGCGCCCGACCTCGCCGCGTAGCTGCTCGATGAGTGGATATGGATCGGTCTGTCCGCTCGGACCGCCCATCAGCTGGGCGAAGTTATCACCACGTCGAGCCTGGGTGCGCAGCACCAAACGAGGGGCGCCCTGCACCGATAGCCAACGGAACCAATATTGCGGCTTCATTTCTCACCAACCCCATCGTTGTGCGATAACTCCACCGTACGGAAGCCGTGTGCGGTTGTGGAACGTCCTGTGGTCGGACCCCGATCTATACCGAGTTAGGCCGCGGCACCCGCCTCAACGCCGCGCGGTGACCCGCTCGGAGGCCATCCGCCGCTCGTACTGGGCCGGGTCGGGGTTGACGACCTGCACCAGCGAGGCGCCGACAGCCAGCACCGAGACCAGCCCATCTATCAATTCCGCCGGGACATCCCACGGCGTGCTCGACAACACCCGGTCGCCCTCGGAGAACCCTTGCCGCATGGCCGATTTCCTGGCCTCCGAAAGCACCTCGGTCACCGGCATACCGTCGAGTGCGACACCGGCGCCGCGCGGCAGGAATTGGTCGCCGTGCACGCGTACCGAGGTAGCGAAATCGGTGATGCCTACCGGAAGATCACGCACCGGCATGCCGAACGCGTCCAGCGATAACGCGGCAACCTCGGCGACGCCCTCGGTTTCGTCGAGCCGTTCGGCGATGGCGAGCGCGAGATCGGCATCGGGATCGGGCCCGAGCACCACTTCGGTGCCCGCCCACCAGCAACCGAGTAGGACGGCGGCGGTCTGCCAGTGCGCGGGCAACAGCACCGCGACTCTGGCGCCTGGGCTCAGCCCGAATTCGTCGCGAATCAGGTTGGCGGTCTTGGCCGCCCAGTTCGCCAGCGTCAGCCCGGATAGTTCGATCCTGGCTCCGGTGGCATCGTCGTAGTAGGTGACCCGCGGACCCGCGGGTTCGCGTTCGAGGATCGGATCGAGCACCAACTCGGTCAGAGTGAGTGCCTTGGCTTTGTCACGCATCGTTCAGTTCACGCATTTCGGTCCTGTCTGGCCAGCGTCGATCGGTGGGGCGGGCGGAACGGGGGTTGCGGTGGCCGACGATGTCCCGGAGATATCGAACATGCTGCTCGCGGCCGAACCCGGACCAGAATAGTCGCTCGCCACGACGACGCTGATCGATTCTGGGGACAACGACGGATCGGCGACGACCGTCAGCCCGCCGAGCGCGGTGGCCACCGCCTTGGCCTTCGGATCCGATGTCTTCGTGGCCAGCACCCGGCTGCTGGTGACGCTGGAGCCGGAGTAGTTGCCGACCAGACCCTCATGGAAGCCCTTCGATGTCAGGGCCTGCGCCACCTGTCCGGCCAGACCGCCGACCCCGCTGGCGTTGAAGACGCTGACGGTAACCGTGTCCGGATCCACCGCGGGCTCCGCGGGTTCGTCGCTGTCATCGCCGCCGACCAACGCGGACACATACGCCTTGACTGCCTTGGGATCGATCCGGACCACCGACTCGCCGTCGGCCGTGGTGCCGTTGAGATCGGTGACCGGGACCGTCTCGAATTTCACCTGGCCACCCGTAAGGTCTTGCAGCTGTTGCAGAAACGCCAGCACGTCCCAATCCTCGTCCAATACGACGGTGCGTCCGACCGCGTCGCTCAGCTGTTGCAGCTTTCCAGGATTCGCGAGCGTTTTCGCGTTGAGTACCTGCCCGACCAGCTGTGCCATGAAGACCTGCTGGCGAACGATCCGGTCCAGGTCACCGCGCGGCAGGTCATGACGCTGCCGCACGAAGCTCAGCGCCTCGGGGCCGTTCAATCGCTGCGGACCCGCGGGGAATTCCGCGCCGGACATCCATTCGTCGACCGGATTGTTCAGGCACACATCGACACCGCCGACGGCATCGGTGAGCAGCACGAATCCGAGCAGGCTCACCTCGGCGTAGTGGTCGACCGTGACGCCGGTCATATTGGCCACCGACTTGATCAGCGCCTGACGTCCCGCCCGCGTGGACTGCTTGTCCGCATCGACCTCGGAGACGCCCTGGTCGATCAGCTTCTGGCGCTGGGTCTCCTTGGTCGCACCGTAGGCCGAGTTGATCTTGCCCATACCGATGCCGGGGATATCGACATAGGAGTCGCGGGGAATGGAGATCGCGGTGGCGGAGCGGCCGTCGTTGGGGACGCGCATCAGCACGATGGTGTCGGTATTGGTGCCGACCTCGTCGCCCGCGTGCAGCATGGCGCGTTCGTCCTGGCTCAGTGGGTTTCCGTGGGCATCGGTGCGGGAGTCCACCCCGACCAGCAGGATGTCCACGGCGCCGTCGCGGCCACCGCCGAGGCCGAGCCCGCCGATGCGTTCGATGTTGGAGATGAGGGAATCGACGCTGTGCCAGGCGAAGCCAGTGATAGCCAGGACCAATACCGCACCCACCGCGACGAACGCGCGCATCGGTCCCAGGGAGGCGAGGCCGCTATCGCCTCCGGATCGCCGCGATGGCATCGAGGTCCTGCTCCGCTGCGGCAATTCTGCATCCTCTCGACAAACTCGAGCGTTCTTTCGGTCACGCCAGACCGCCCCGTATCTGGTAGCCCCCGCGCCGTTGGGTCCAGGCTAACCAAGGGTTACCGCGCTGGACCTCAACCGCAGGTGTCACGGCGTGCCAGACTTGCCGCGTGACCGTTGTGCCGCCGCCCGCCGCCACCGCCCCATCTCGCCTGATCGTGACCGGCGCACGAGGCCAGGTCGGGCGAGAGATCCTCCGCCTGGCACCCGGCGCTCACGCTTTCGGACACCGTGAACTCGACATCACCGACCCGATCGCCGTGCGGGCGGTACTCGAACCCGGTGACACCGTGCTCAACTGCGCGGCTTATACCGCCGTCGATCAGGCCGAGTCCGATCCGGAAGCCGCCTTCGCCTGCAACGAGACCGGACCGGCCGTACTCGCGGCGGCGTGCGCCCGAGCCGGCGCCCGGCTGATCCATCTCTCGACCGACTATGTGTTCCCGGGTACCCACGACCACCCGTATGACACCACCGATCCGACCGGTCCCGCGACCGTGTACGGCCGGTCCAAACTGGCGGGCGAACAGGCGGTGCTGAGCCTGACAACGCAAGCGCATGTAGTGCGGACCGCCTGGGTGTACGCGGCGACGGGCAGTGATTTCGTCACGACCATGCTGCGGCTGGAACGCGAACGCGACACCATCGAGGTGGTCGATGATCAACTCGGCTCCCCGACCTATGCCGCTGACTTGGCCGCCGCCCTGCTCGAACTGGTAGGCCGCCCGGACGCGCCACGACTGCTGCACGCCACCAATGCGGGTCAGGCGAGCTGGTTCGAGTTGGCCCGTGCGGTCTTCGCCGGAGCCGGAGCCGATCCAGCGCGCGTACATCCGTGCGACTCGACCGCGTTTCCGAGACCTGCTCGGCGCCCGGCATATTCGGTGTTGTCCAACCAATCCTGGGTCGTGTCCGGGCTCACACCGCTGCGGGATTGGCGGGTCGCCCTCGGTGACGCGCTGTCGAACCGGTCCGGCTAGACGGCCGCCGCACCCACGCGCGGGCGCTGAACGGGCGATGCCCGGCCGTGCCCACTAGGCTGGCATGTCGTGAGCGAGCGCACCGAGCGAACCGAAGACACAGCCGAATCCGATTCCGCCGCCCCCGGAGGGCTGGTCGTGGTGACCGTGACGTATTCGCCGGGTGAGCACCTCGAGCACTTCATCACGACGCTGGCCGAGGCCACCGATGAGAAGCCACAGGTAATCCTGGCCGACAACGGGTCCGTCGACGGTGTGCCGGAGCTTGCGGCGGAAGCGAATTCGCATGTGCGACTGCTGCGCACCGGCGGCAATATCGGCTACGGCGGCGCGATCAACAGGGCGGTCGCGGAGATCGATCCGGCGATCGAGTTCGTGCTCATCGCCAATCCTGATGTGCGGTGGGGCACCGATTCCATCGACGAGCTACTCGCCGCGGCGAAGCGCTGGCCGCGCGCGGGCGCGATCGGACCGAAGGTACTCGAGCCGGATGGCAGCGTCTACCCGTCGGCGCGTTCGGTGCCCGGCCTGCTCGACGGCGCCGGACACGCGATCCTCGGCACGGTGTGGAAGTCGAACCCGTGGACGCGCCGTTACCGGCAGGAAAACGAGGAGATCTCCGAGCGGGCAGTCGGCTGGCTGTCGGGTTCGTGCCTGCTGGTGCGACGGGCGGCCTTCGATTCCATCGACGGCTTCGACTCTCGCTACTTCATGTACATGGAGGACGTCGACTTCGGTGACCGGATGGGCAAGGCGGGCTGGCACAACGTGTTCGTGCCGTCGGCCGAGGTAACCCACGCCAAGGGACATGCCGCCGGGCGTCATCCTGAGGTGATGCTGCCCGCACACCATGCCAGCGCCTACCGTTTCCAGGCCGATCGGCATCCGCACTGGTGGCAGGCGCCATTGCGGCTGGCGCTGCGGGCCGGACTTGCGATCCGGTCTCGAATTGCGGTTCGATCTGCGCTGCGTCAACAAGCGCGGGACGCACACTGAATCAATCCACTGTGAACAGGGGAAGCTCGATGGCAGGAAACGCAGGCACCGACGCCGTGATTCTGGTCGGCGGTCAGGGCACGCGGCTGCGACCACTGACCCTGTCCGCACCCAAGCCGATGCTGCCGACGGCTGGACTGCCGTTCCTGACGCATTTGCTCGCCCGCATCGCCGACGCTGGGATCAACCACGTCGTGCTCGGCACATCGTTCAAGGCCGAGGTGTTCGAGGAGCATTTCGGCGACGGCGCCGATCTCGGCCTGGAACTGGAGTACGTCACCGAGACCGAACCACTCGGCACCGGTGGCGGCATCCGCAATGTGCTGCCCAAACTGCGCGCGGACAACATCATGGTGTTCAACGGTGATGTGCTCGGCGGGACCGACCTCGGCGCGATTCTCGACACTCACGAGTCCACCCACGCCGATGTGACGCTGCATCTGGTCCGGGTCAGCGATCCGCGCGCCTTCGGCTGTGTGCCCACCGACGAGAACGGCCGGGTCACCGCGTTCCTCGAGAAGACGCAGGATCCGCCGACCGACCAGATCAACGCGGGCTGTTACGTCTTCCGTCGCGAATACATCGAGAAGATCCCCTCGGGTCGCCCGGTCTCGGTGGAACGCGAGGTGTTCCCGGCGCTGCTCGCCGAGGGGGCCCGAGTCCAAGGGCATGTCGATTCCTCGTACTGGCGTGACATGGGCACCCCGGAGGACTTCGTACGCGGGTCCGCGGATCTGGTTCGCGGCATCGCCCCCTCGCCGGCACTGCCGGGGCAGCGCGGCGAATTCCTCGTCCACCAGGGTGCGGGCGTGGCGCCCGGTGCCCTGCTCATCGGCGGCACCGTCGTCGGGCGTGGTGCCGAGGTCGGCGCGGGTGCTCGGCTCGACGGCGCGATCCTATTCGACGGTGCCCGCGTGGAAGCGGGTGCCACCGTCGAACGGTCCATCATCGGCTTCGGTGCCCGCATCGGCCCCCGCGCCCTGGTGCGCGACGCTGTCATCGGCGACGGCGCCAATGTCGGCGCCCGCTGCGAGCTACTGCGTGGTGCCCGGATCTGGCCCGGTGTCGACATACCGGACGGCGGCATCCGCTTCTCGACCGATGTCTGATTCGTCGGCCGAGCACAGTCGAATCAGCTTCTGACCCGCCAGAGGTAGCGGGTCTTCGGACGTCCCGCCCGGCCGTAGTCGGAGCGACGGGTGACCAGCCCGTCCTCGGCGAGTTTCTCCAGGTAGCGCCAGGCGGTGATGCGGGATACCCCGACGCTGGTGGCGGTATCCGCGGCGGTCATGCCATCGGGGGCGGCCCGGACCGCGCGAGAAATTTCATCGAGTGTTTGCGGCGCAACACCTTTGGGTGCGGCGGCGCGTTGGTCGGAGGTGCGCAGGGCACCGAGAGCGCGGTCGATGTCCTGCTGGGAGATGGCGGTCTCGCCCGCCGGCAGCGCCGTGCGGAATTCGCGGTAGCGCTCGAGTTTGTCGCGAAATGCCGCGAAGGTGAACGGCTTCAGCAGATACAGGATGACGCCGTGAGAGACGGCGGTGCGCACCATGGCGAGATCACGGGCCGAGGTTATGGCGATGACATCGGGGCGCGGCGCCAGGCCGGTCAGCGCCGCGGCGACATCCAGTCCGCTCGCATCGGGCAGCCCGATGTCCATGAGTACCAGATCGATCGGCTCGCCCTCGGCCGCGGCGTCAGCGGCGGCACGCATCGCGTCACGCCCGGTGTGCGCGATACCTATCGGTGTGAAACCGGTGATGCGATCGACATAGGCGCGATGCGCCTCCGCGATCAGTGGTTCGTCCTCGACGATCAGGACCCGGATCATGCTCTGCCCTTTCATGGAATCGTCACCGAGACCGCGCTTTCCGGATCACGTTCGGTTCGGATATCGCCGCCGTGACGGTCGACCAAACGGTGCACCAGCGCTAGACCGAGGCCCTGATGGTCCGCCTTGGTCGAGTAGCCGCGCTCTGCGGAACGGGCGAACGCCTCGGGTGACATACCGGGACCGCTGTCGGCGACCCGGACGTAGAAACCGGCACCGAGGCCGGTTGTTTCCCCCCGTGCCGCACCAACTTCGGTTGGCTTCGCGTCCAACTGACTCACCGTCACCTCCACCCAGCCATCGGTGCCGTCCGCGGCGGCGTCGATGGCGTTATCGATCAGATTGCCGACCAACGTCACCGTCTCGTGCGCGGACAGCGGTGCGGTCGAGTCGAGCGCGGTGTCCTCGGTGATTGTCAATTCGATGCTGCGTTCGGCGGCCTGGTTCACCTTGCCGAGCAGCAGCGCCGCGAGCGCGGGATCACCGACCGAGGTGAGCAACCGATCGATAAGTGCTTGGGACAGTTCGAGTTCGGCGGTGGCGAATTCTACCGCCTCTCGGTATCGACCCAGCTCCACCATGGTGACCACGGTGTGCAGCCGGTTCGCCGATTCGTGCGCCTGAGCGCGCAACGATTCCGCGAATCCGCGCATCGAATCGAGTTCGCCCATCACCGCACGCAATTCGGTGTGGTCGCGCACCGTCATCACCGTGCCGATCGGGTGCCGCTCCCAGGTCACCACGTCCTGATTGACCAGCAAGATCCGATCGGTCGTCACGTGCATTTCGTCGCGCACCGCACCCCAGCTCATTCGCTGCATCGATAGCGGCAGATCACCGCGTCGTACCGGACCTTCGGGCAGATCGAGCAGCTTGCGGGCCTGGTCGTTGACGACCTCCGCGGAATCGTCGGAGCGCCCGAACACCACCAGCCCCTCGTGAATCGAATGAAGTACCGCGTCGTGCTGCTCGTACATCGCGCGCAGTTCGTCCGGCGCGAGACCGTGTGTCTGACGACGAATCCGGCGACTCAGCAGGAACGAGCCCGCCGCCGCGACCACCAGACCTGCGGCGGCGACACCGAGGATCAGCGGCAGCTGGGTGGCGACCTGGTCGCCGATGCGGGCGCGGGTGACTCCGGCCGATACCAGCGCGACGACCGTCGCGCCGTCGTAAATCGGCGTCACCGCGCGAATCGATGGCCCGAGGGTGCCGGTGAAGGTTTCGGTGAAGGTCTCTCCGGCCAGCGCGCGATCAATGTTGCCGCTGAAGGGCTGGCCGATCTGGCTCGGAGTGGTGTGGGTGTAGCGGGTCCGGTCCGGCGCCATCACCACGATGAAATCCATGCCGGTGTCCTGGCGGATCCGCTCGGTCACCGGCTGTAGCAAGGGCGTGGGGTCCGGGGTGCCGACCGCCGCGCGGGTCGATGGCACCTGGGCCACGCTCACCGCGACGGCGGTGACCTCACGCGTGGTCGTCACGTCGCTGTCGTGGCGGGCATCGAGCACCGCGAGTACCGCCCCGATGCTGATCATCAGCGCGAGGACCACCAGTTGCAGCACAAAGGCCTGCCCGGCCAGAGAGAGCCGACCACGTCTCACAAGCTGTCCTCACCAACGTTTGAACGTAATGCACCAAAGCGTGACCGGGGTCACGCCGGCCGCCAACATTGTCACAAGAGGTGGTGAGCCACCTCATGCCGGTACCACCGAAGAGGACAGAAACCGCCATGAGCGAGCGAACAAACAACACGGCCGAGCCAACGAAACCGCAGCGGCGCGACCGCACCCATTGGCTGTATCTCGCCGTAATCATCGCGGTGATCGCAGGAATTCTGGTCGGCTGGCTCGCGCCCGGCGTCGGTCAGTCGATGGGCCCGCTCGGGACGATGTTCGTCAATCTGATCAAGATGATGATCGCGCCGGTCATCTTCTGCACCATTGTCCTCGGTATCGGCTCGGTGCGTGCGGCCGCCACCGTCGGCAAGGTCGGTGGCCTGGCCATCGGATACTTCCTGGTGATGTCGACCGTGGCGCTCGGCATCGGCCTTGTCGTCGGCAATCTCTTGCAGCCGGGCACCGGATTGAATATCGCGAAGACCGCCAACGCCGGCGCGGAATACGCGAAGACGGCACACAGCGCGGGTGGTACCTGGGACTTCATCCAGGGCATCATTCCCACCACGCTGGTTTCCTCCCTTACGGCGGGTAGCGTGCTGCAAGCCCTGTTCGTCGCGCTGTTGGTCGGATTCGCCGTGCAGGCCATGGGCAGCGCGGGCGAGCCCATCCTGCGCGGCGTGCAGTCACTTCAGAAGCTGGTGTTCCGGATTCTGTCGATGATCCTGTGGCTGGCTCCGATCGGTGCGTTCGGCGCGATGGCGAACGTGGTCGGCAAGACCGGCCTGGATGCTGTTGTGAAGCTGGCGACCCTGATGATCGCGTTCTACCTGACCTGTCTGGTGTTTGTATTCGGTGTCCTCGGCGTGCTGATGTGGGCGGTCTCGCGGGTGTCGATCCTCAAGCTCTGCCGTTACCTGGCGCGCGAGTATCTGCTGATCGTCGGTACCTCGTCGTCGGAGTCGGCGCTGCCACGGCTGATCGCGAAGATGGAGCATCTCGGCGTCGAGCGCACCACGGTGGGTGTTGTTGTACCGGCGGGATATTCGTTCAATCTCGACGGCACCGCCATCTACCTGACCATGGCGTCGTTGTTCATTGCCGAGGCGATGGGCAAGCCACTGAGCATCGGCGAACAGATCGGCCTGCTGCTGTTCATGATTGTCGCGTCGAAGGGCGCGGCCGGAGTGACGGGCGCCGGGTTGGCGACGCTGGCGGGCGGATTGCAAAGTCACCGGCCCGAACTGCTCGACGGCGTCGGGGTGATCGTCGGCATCGACCGGTTCATGTCCGAGGCCCGCGCTCTCACCAATTTCTCCGGTAATGCGGTGGCCACCGTGCTGGTCGGCACCTGGACCAAGACGATCGACATCGATCGCGTCCGCGAGGTGCTCGATCGCAAACTGCCCTTCGACGAGCAGACCATGGTCGACGATGCGCACCGGCCGCAGCCCGAGCCCGAGCCCAAGGACCTGGTCACGGCCTAACGGGATCGTCGAACCCGGATCCCCGCCCGCCCCCTCATGGTGAGCACTCCTGTATCGCGTAGACCCCGCTGCCGGGGTGTTCAGAGGATAAGACGTGCTCCCGCTTGCGAATTCATCGGCAAGTGGGATACGTGGTCTGAGTCGTGCTGATGGCACAGTGGACCGGATGGCGGAGTTGACTTGTTCATCTCACCTGACAGCGTCGGCGCACCGGGCAGGGCACAGTGGTAACTATGGCTGATGTTGTGGTTGTCGGATCCGGACCCAATGGACTCGCCGCGGCAGTGATCCTGGCACGCGCCGGTCTCGATGTCGAGGTGCATGAGGCGCAGCAGACCGCCGGTGGCGGTTCACAGACCGCCGAGCTGACGCTGCCCGGCTATCGGCACGACGTGTGCGCGGGCGCGCATCCGATGGCATTGGCGTCGCCGTTCTTCCGCGCCTTCGATCTACCCGCGCACGGGGTGGAACTGCTGACACCACAGGTGTCCTACGCGCACCCGCTCGATGGTGGCACCGCCGGGCTGGCCTGGCACGATCTGGATCGGACCGCCGCGGATCTAGGCCGCGACGGCGCCGCCTGGCGATCGCTGTTCGGCCCATTGGTTCGGCACTGGAGCGATGTCGTCGACCTCGCGACGTCGGATCTGCGACACCTACCGGCGAACCTGCCGACCGCCATGCGTTTCGGTATGCGCATGCTCGAGCAGGGATCTCCGTTGTGGAACTTGCGGTTTCGTGACGATGTCGCGCCCGCGTTGCTGACCGGCGTCGCGACGCACGCGATCACACAACCTCGGGCGTTGCCCGCCGTCGGCGCGGGGATGCTGCTCAGTACCCTCGCACATGCGGGTGGCTGGGTGCTCCCGCGCGGTGGCAGTCAGGCCATCCCCGACGCGCTGATCGCCGAACTGCGGCGACTGGGCGGTCGCGTCATCACCGGACACCGGGTGAGTTCACTCGACGAGTTCGGAGACACCGCCGCAGTGGTATTCGACACCGCCCCAGCCGAATTGCTGCGCGTCGCAGGCTCGCGGCTACCCGATCGATTCGCCGCCCGCCTGCGCCGCTTCCGATACGGCGGCGCGGCATGCAAGGTCGATTTCGCGCTATCGGGGCCGGTGCCGTGGCAGGCCGACGGCTGCGAGCTCGCCGGAACCCTGCACCTGGTCGGCACTCGCGCGCAGGCAATGTCCGCCGAAAAGACCGTCGCCGCAGGACAACACGCACCGCGGCCGTATGTACTCGCCATCCAGCCAGGGGTGGTCGATTCGACGCGCGCCCCGGCGGGCGGCCATACCTTCTACACATACGCGCACGTCCCGAACGGCTCCACCCGTGATATGACCGACACCGTAATAGCCCAGGTCGAACGGTTCGCTCCCGGTTTCGCCGACCTCATCCTCGCCACCCATGTCCGCACCGGCGCCGAAATGCCCTCCCATAACGCCAATTACGTGGGCGGCGATATCTCTGCGGGCGCGATGACGCTGTCCCAGACCGTCTTCCGGCCCACACCACGCTGGAATCCCTACGCCACACCGCTGCCGGGTGTCTACCTGTGCTCCGCATCGACCCCGCCGGGCCCCGGCGTGCACGGTATGAACGGACTGCACGCGGCCCGCCACATCCTGCGCGAGCGTTTCGATATCCACACCGATCCGCTCGACCTGCTGCGGACGCCGGTGCTGGCGGACTGATCGCGCCGCTCAGCCACGTTGCGTGCGATAGAGATCCGGTTCCAGATAGATCATCCGCGCTGCGGGCACCGCCGCGCGTACCCGAGCCTCCGCGCCGTCGATCGCCGCGGCGATCTCGGTGATACCGAGTCCGGGAGCGATCGCGACCTTGGCGGCGACGAGCAATTCCTCCGGACCGAGGTACTGAGTCTTCAGGTGGATGACCCGATCGATGTTCGCGCCGTCCACCAGGTTGGTGCGAATGTCGTGGTCCTCCTCCGGGGTCGCGCCCTCACCGATGAGCAGGCTCTGCATCTCCACGATCAGAATCAGCGCGATGACACCGAGCAGAAGGCCGATGGCGAGCGTGCCGATACCGTCCCAGATCGGTTCGCCGGTCACTACCGTCAGCACCACCGCGGCCAGGGCGAAGACCAGACCGATCAGTGCGCCGCTGTCCTCGAGCAAAACCACCGGCAGTTCCGGACTGCGCGAATTACGGATGAACCGCCACCAGCTCGAATCGCCCTTGAGTGGCATGGATTCACGCATCGCGGTGCGGAAGCTGTATCCCTCCAACGCCACCGCGAAAACGAGGATGACGATCGCGACAATCGGCGAGGTCAGTTCCTCCGGATGCTGAATCTTGTGGATGCCCTCGTAAATCGCGTAGGCGGAACCGAGCGTGAACAGCACCAGCGCGACGATGAACGAGTAGAAGTAGCGGTTGCGCCCGTACCCGAACGGATGCAGGTCGTCGGCATCCTGCTCGGCGCGGCGCTGACCGAGCAGCAGCAGCCCCTGGTTGGCGGTGTCGGCAACCGAGTGCACGCCCTCCGCGAGCATCGACGCCGAACCGGTGATCGCCGCGCCGACGAACTTCGCCACCGCGATCCCCGCGTTCGCCGATAATGCGGCGAGAATCGCCTTCTTACCGCCACCAGCCGACACCGCGCCTCCTGTGTTTATTTGCCGCTGGCGCGGCGTGTTCACGGCCGCGAACGGTCGCTCGTAAGACTCGCTCCGTTGTGGGTGCGTGGGGCCTAGAGCTTTCGAATGGACAGCTCTTTCGAATAGACAGCTTAGGGGAGGGGGTGGCGTGAGGGCCATTCGAGCGGTTTTGCGCTGGTCAGGTGGTACCGCCGACACAGGCGCAGAAGAGCTGTGCGTTGCCGTCGACCGCCTGGGCGCGGATGTCGGTGTCCGAGGCGGAGATCCAGGCCGCGGCGCCGCGTTCCAGCACGAGCTGGTCGTCCTGGTGCAGTAGCCGTACGGTACCGGAGGTGCACAGTACGATTCCTGGGCCCGCCGAGGTCAGCGGTACCTGTCCGGAACCGGCGGTCAGGTCGAAGCGGCGCAGCGCGAATTCGGGTGCGGGGGTGCGGTAGCGGACCGATCCGTCGCCGACTGGTTCCGGCAGCACCACCGGCAGGTCGATGGGCTCGAAATCCAGTACCCGCAACAGTTCCGGCACATCGACGTGCTTGGGCGTGAGACCACCGCGCAGCACATTGTCGGAGTTGGCCATGATTTCCACGCAGACGCCACGCAGGTAGGCGTGCAGATTCCCGGCCGCGAGGAAAAGGCCCTGTCCTGGCTGGAGTGTCAGACGGTTGAGCAGTAGTGCCGCGAGTACACCTGCGTCGCCCGGATAGGCTTCGGCGAGCTCGAGTGTGGTGCGCGCCTCGGGGATGAATTCCCGAGAACCCTTGTCGGACAGGTACTCGACGCACCCGTCGAGTACCTGCGGCAGCAGCGTGGCCAGCGCGGTCTGGGGCAGGGTGATCCAGGTGGTGAACAGAGTTCGCAAACCGGCCGAATCAGGTTGGGCGGCAAGCAGATCCGCGTACGGATGAAGGCCGGGCACGTCGAGGGCTCGCAGTAGTTCCACCGTGCGTTCCGGCGGCCGGAATCCGGCCAGCGCCTCGAACCGATCCAATGCGACCACCAGTTCGGGCTTGTGGTTCTCGTCGCGGTAATTGCGCATCGGCGAATCGAACGGCACCCGCGTCCGGTTCTCGTGTTCGAATCCGGCCTTGGCCTGTGCCGAGCTCGGATGCGCCTGTAGCGATAACGGTTCCTCGGCCGCGAGGATCTTCAGTAGGAACGGCAGTCGTCCATTGAATTCCCGTGCGGCGGAACCTAGTTCCCGGTCCGGATCGCCGGAGACCAACTCCAGCAGTGAGCGGGTCCGGCCGCCGATACGCACGTGCGCGGGGTCGGCGGGATGGGCGCCGAACCATAGTTCGGCTTCCGGATGCGCGGACGGTGCCGGTCGGCCGCACAACTGAGCGAGCGCGGTGCGCGAGCCCCAGGCATAGGAACGCAGCGCACCAACGAGTTCGTGCACTAGTAACGTCCCCCGTACTGTTCTTGATTTTCCGTCGTGCCGACGCGCGAACCGAGCAGCCGCAGATAGGCAGCGGCCATTTCGAGCCGCACCGCGAGCACCGCGAGTTGTTCGATCTCGGTGCCGTGCCCGGTGGTACCGCCGCCGCCCTCGCCGAGGCCCGGTTCATCTTTCCGTGCCGGTGTCGGCACCGAAGGATCGGTCAGCGTGGTGTGCAGCAGATCGACGTCGGCGCTCACCAGGTCGGCGTCCACCGGTCCCGATCCGCCACCGAACACGGCGAGCCTGCGTCGTGCGGCGGACTTGTCGACATCGGTGCTGAGCGCGAATACCCGAATGCGGTCCACCGGTACGGGGCCGTCGAGTTCCTCATCGTGGAACAGCGGATCGAAATTCGGCGCGGCATTTCCCGAGACCTCGACCATTCGGGGATTCGCCGCGACGGCCTCGGCGAGATCGACCGCGGTGGCCACCCGGCCCGCGGACTGCAACAGCACCTCGGCAGCATGCTCGGCCAGCTCCGCCGTGGCGGGGGAGTCGCCCGCGAGCACGATCCCGTGCTGGTGCATGCGCGAGGCCAGGGTCTTGGCCGGATTATGGAAGACCTCGTGGTGCGGCCCGTCGCGCAACGCTTCCGCGTCGAGCACATCGGCGAGCTCGGACAGATCGGGCACCGCCGCGCCCGCGCGCGCCGGATCGACGATGCGCAGCACCGCTACTCCGGCGGCCAGGAACCGCAGCAGCCGATTGTGGTCGAGCACCCGCACGCGTGGCTGGAGCAGCGCCGCACGGCCCGCCGCCGCCGCGCGGAGCGGCCCTTCGTGCGGTGCCGCGACAACCACTTCGGCGCCGCGGCGCACCGCTCGGTCGATCGCGTCGATCAATCGCGGATCGCCCGCGTCATCGCCCGCGACGATCACCACGTCGAGCGGTCCGACCCATGGCGGCAATGCGGTCACCGGGACGATGGGCAGGCTCGCCCGGTCGCCGAGCGTGGCGACGAGCAAATGTGCGGCGCGTGCGGCCCGGCCCGCGCCGGATACCAGTACCACGCTGCGTGGGCGTATATCGGCGAGGCGTGCGAGCACGTCCTCGTCGACGGCCGCCGCGGTGGCACGCACCTGCGCGCCACCGGAAGCGGCAGAACGTAGGGCGCCACCGTTATCGGCAGCCTCCAGTGAAGCGGCATCGTCGAGGTCGAGTACCGGGGTTCCAGCGATCATCGGGTGTCCCACCTCCCCTCATCGCGCTGTGCCATCCACACCGAACCCAGGTCGGGCGAATCCAAGGCCTGTGATTCCACTATTCCAGTCAGGAGCGAACGATGCTCAGAATCTCGGTTACGAGTGCGTCTACTTCCTCCGGCGATCGGGCCTCGACGTTCAGCCTGAGCAACGGTTCGGTGTTCGACGCGCGAAGATTGAACCAGGCATCCTCGGCGAGTTGTACCGTCACCCCGTCCATCCGGTCGATCGATACCGCCCGCTCTTCGAACGCCTCGACCACGGCTAGTGTCCGTTCCTGTGCGTCCACGACGGTCGAGTTGATCTCGCCGGATGCCGCGTACGTCGCGTACGACGACATCAGCTCCGAGATCGGCCGATCCTTCTCGCCGAGCGCGGCGAGCACATGCAGCGCGGCCAGCATCCCGGAATCCGCGCCCCAGAAATCGCGGAAGTAATAGTGTGCCGAGTGCTCACCGCCGAATACCGCGCCGGTGGCGGCCATCTCCTGCTTGATGAACGAATGGCCGACCCGGGTGCGCACCGGGGTGCCGCCGAGCTCACTCACCAGCTCGGGCACCGTGTGCGAGGTGATCAGGTTGTGGATAATGACCGCGCCCGGCTCCTTGGCCAGTTCGCGCTCGGCCACCAGCGCGGTGATCGCCGAGGGCGAGACCGGGTCGCCGTTCTCGTCCACCACGAAACATCGGTCGGCGTCGCCGTCGAAGGCCAGGCCGATGTCGGCGCTGGACTTGCGCACCAGGTCCTGCAGATCCACCAGGTTCTTCGGGTCCAGCGGGTTGGCCTCGTGGTTGGGGAACGAGCCGTCGAGCTCGAAGTACAGCGGTACAACAGTCAACTGGGTCAGCGCGCCGAGCACCGCGGGCACGGTGTGCCCGCCCATGCCGTTGCCCGCGTCCACCGCGACCGTCAGCGGGCGGATCTCATCGAGTTCGACCAGTCCGCGCAGGTACTGCGCGTAATCGTCGAGCAGGTCGAGATTCGTTGCGCTGCCACGCGATCCGTCGTAGCCGGGAACGCCCTCGATGAGCTCGTTCTTGATCGTGGCAAGGCCGGTGTCCTGGCCGACCGGAAGTGCCTTCGCGCGGCACATCTTGATGCCGTTGTAGCGGGCCGGGTTGTGGCTCGCGGTGAACATGGCGCCGGGGCAATCCAGGTGACCGGAAGCGAAGTACAGCTGATCGGTGGACGCGAGCCCGATGTGCACGACATCGAGTCCCTGGCCCAGTACGCCGTCGGCGAAGGCGGTGGCCAGACTCGGCGAAGAATCACGCATATCGTGTCCGATGACTACCCGGTTCGCACCCTCGGCGCGCATCAGCCTGGCAAAGGAAGCCCCTACGTCCCTGACGAATTCGCCGTCGACTTGTTCGCCGACTACCCCGCGAACGTCGTAAGCCTTGATCACCGCGTTCACGAATTCGGCAGAGCGCGCGTCTGTCATGGGAACCACCCTAGTGGTTGCCGCGGACACTCCCGACACTGGTCAGCCAGGGGGGTCGGGCAGTACTCGCAGATGCCCGCGCCGGCCGGTACGGGTGGTGCGGGGCGGCGGCGGGGCATAGTCAGCGTAGCCGCGCTGATCGTGTTCGGGCGGCCGACGGCGCAGGCCGGCCTCGCGTACGGCTTCGGCCAGTGCGGTCAGATCGTCGTCATCCGGTGTGCTGGAGGAGAATCCGCCTTCATGGCGAACCATCTCCCAGCCTTTCGGGGCGGTGATCCTGGAGCCGTGGGTTTCGCAGAGATCCCAGGAATGCGGTTCCGCGACCGTCGCGAGCGGGCCTACCACTGCCGTCGAGTCGGAATACACATAGGTGAGCGTCGCGACGGCCGGATTCTTGCAACCTGGTCGGCAACAACGACGCATGGGGATCACGACGTCGAGAGTAACCCGGTCGACGGTCGGATGGAGGCAGACACGCTCGAGTGTCAGGTGAGACTTGTCCGAATCTCGCTGGGTGCCTAGCCCTCTTCGGGGTCGATGAGGTCGGGGTCGACGCCGAGGTAGGTGGCTATCTGCTGGACGAGAACCTCGCGCAGTAGATCGATGAGGTCGTCCGGGTCGCCGGCGCGCAGTTCGAGTGGTTTCCGAAACAGCACCACCCTGGCGCGGGTCGCGACGCCGTGCCGATCGACGCCCGCCGGTATGAGTCGCGAAAGTGGTACCGGCCCGTCGGCCACCACCTCGTCCGGCCAGGTGACCGAATCAGGGTGCAGCGGACGGATTTTCGGCACGTCGTCGACCGCGATGTCCAACTTGGTGAGCCGATCGTGCCAGCGGGTGTCCAGCGGTGCGAAGGCTTCCAGCACCAGTCGATCGAACTGCTGACCGCGGGTCCGCCAAGCCGGCACGGTCGGTGGCAGCATCGGCCCGCGCAATCCGCGACCCCTGCGGATAACCGACCGTGCGGTAGGCGGTCGTCGGTTCCGGAAATGCGCCATGCATGAAATCTAGGCCAGCCCGCCCCGATGGTGTACATCGAGGCGAGCCGGGCTCACGTCTTTAACCGATACCGCGCTTGAGACGGCGCCGCTCACGTTCGGAGAGGCCGCCCCAGATGCCGAAGCGTTCATCATGTGCGAGTGCGTATTCCAGGCACTCACCGCGTACCTCGCAGCCCAGGCAGATCCGCTTCGCCTCGCGGGTCGAGCCGCCCTTCTCGGGGAAGAACGCCTCGGGATCTGTTTGGGCACACAGGGCCCGCTCCTGCCACTGTTCTTCGATGGATTCGAACATCTCATCGAAGCCCGTGACGACCAAGCTGAGCAGGGGTGGTGCTGAGACTTCGTTAACCCCCTCATGCTCGATCCGGCCGATGTCTGTGCAGACGCCACGTGCTGCGCCTGCTGTGGAATCGGTCGGCGAGACCATGTCGTTGGCCATCGCTCCGCCTCCTCACTGTGTGTTAGCGCAGAATGATTCTTTCCGTCGGGCCAACACGGACGCCGACGGCCCTACCCCGCGACGTTGTCTCGCGGACATCCCCGAGCTTGTCATTCCGGTGCGAACATCTGTTCGAAATGCTATCCGCGCCTTGGGCTCTCGCGCGAACCCGAAAATGACATGACTGTGATTAGACACGCCGGACGTGTCGATGGTCAAGCCGCTGTCGCTATTCCGTTACTATCCGCAACCGCATTCCGCGTTGATCTTGAACCATGGAATAGCAAATGAGCAGCAAATATGTCCTGAACCGCGCCCGCTTCGGCACCGCATAGGCTGTGTGGATGTGACTCCAGAACAAGCGGGCACCGCACCCGCTAATGGGCCTCGGATCGCCGTCCTGGTGGGCGGAGTCGGTGGCGCGCGATTCTTGCAAGGCGTTCGAGAACTACTGCCCGAGGCGGATGTTTCCGCGATCGTCAACGTCGGTGACGACGTCTGGATGCACGGCCTCCGTATCTGCCCCGACCTCGATACCTGCATGTACACCCTCGGTGGTGGAATTGATACCGACCGCGGTTGGGGCAGGGTCGGCGAAACCTGGCATGCCAAGGAAGAGCTGGCCAAATATCAAGCCCAGCCGGATTGGTTCGGGCTGGGGGACCGTGATATCGCGACGCACTTGGTTCGTAGTGAAATGTTGCGCGCCGGGTATCCGCTCTCCGCGGTAACGGAGGCGCTATGCAATCGGTGGCAGCCCGGCGTAAAACTGATCCCCGCAACCGACGATCGTTGTGAAACGCACGTCGTTGTGAGTGACCGCGACAACTCTGGCGAACGCCGCGCGATCCATTTCCAGGAGTGGTGGGTTCGCTACCGCGCGGACATCGAGACTCATGGATTCGCCACAATTGGGGCGGATGGAGCCACCCCTGCGCCAAATGTGATAGAGATCATATCTACTGCCGACGTCGTCTTGTTGGCTCCGTCGAACCCGGTGGTGAGCATCGGTTCGATCCTCGCCGTGCCCGGCATTCGCGGCGCGCTGCGCACCACCGAGGCCAAGGTGATCGGAGTGTCCGGTGTAATCGACGGGAAACCGCTGCGCGGCATGGCGGACGAGTGCCTTTCGGTGATCGGCGTCGATACCACGGCCGAGGCGATCGGCCGCTATTACGGTGCGCGCTCGGCCACCGGAATCCTCGATGGCTGGCTGATCCACAGCACCGACACCGCCGACGTGCCCGGCGTCGAGGTACGCAGTGTGCCGCTGTTGATGACCGATCCGCCTACCACCGCCGAGATTGTGCGGGAGGCGCTCGACCTCGCGGGAGTGAAGCCGTGACCGAACAGGAGATCGTGACCGAGCGCGAAGCCGGGCTCGACCGGTTCGACGGCGATCATGCGGCGGCCGAGCTGCGGATTCTGCCGATCATCGGGTTGCCGGAATTCCGGCCCGGCGACGACCTCGCCGAGCATATCGCCGCGTGCGCGCCGTGGTTGGTGGACGGGGACATCCTCGTGGTGACGAGCAAGATCGTGGCCAAGGCAGAGGGGCGGATTGTCGCCGCCCCGCTGGACCCCGAAGAACGCGACGTGGCGCGGCGCAAGCTTGTCGACCAGGAAGCTGTGCGGGTGCTCGCACGTAAGGGCCGCACCCTCATCACCGAGAACAAGCTCGGCATCGTTCAGGCCGCCTCGGGGGTGGACGGCTCCAATGTCGAACAGGGCGAACTGGTGTTGTTGCCCGCCGATCCGGATGCCAGCGCCAAGGCGCTGCGCGGGGCATTGGCCGAACGGCTCGGGGTTCGTGTCGCGGTGGTCATCACCGACACGATGGGACGTGCGTGGCGCAATGGCCAGACCGATGCCGCCATCGGCGCCGCCGGGCTGCGGGTACTGCACGACTACGCGGGGGCGACCGACGGGCAGGGGAATGAACTGCAAGTTACCCAGGTCGCGGTCGCCGACGAACTCGCGGCCGCCGCGGACCTGGTGAAGGGCAAGCTCGGTGGCGTTCCGGTCGCGGTGGTGCGTGGGCTGCCGGTCAGCGACGACGGATCGACGGCGGCCGATCTACTGCGCGGCGGTGTCGAAGACCTGTTCTGGCTCGGCACCGCGGAGGCGATCGAAAAGGGGCGCTCGGAGGCGGTGCTGCTGCGCCGGTCGGTCCGGGAGTTCGCGGCCGCGCCGGTTGATCCTGAGCGTATTCGCGCGGCCGTCGCGGTGGCGTTGACCGCGCCCGCGCCGCATCACACTCATCCGGTGCGATTCGTCTGGTTGCGCAAGCGGGGCCTGCGCGACCAACTGCTCGAGGCGATGGCGGAGAAGTGGCGCGCCGACCTCACCGCCGACGGTTTGTCGCCCGAGCGGGTTGAGCGCCGAATCGCTCGTGGCGGAATCCTTTTCGACGCCCCGGAGGTGATCATCCCGTTCTGTGTGCCCGACGGTGCGCACGACTACCCGGACGAGCGGCGTCGCGCGAACGAGCGGACCATGTTCACCGTCGCGGTCGGCGCCGCGGTGCAGGGGCTGCTTGTCGCCCTGGCCGCCGAGGGGCTCGGTAGCTGCTGGATCGGATCCACCATCTTCGCGCCGGAGATCACTCGTGACGTGCTTGGTCTCGACGAGGACTGGAATCCGCTGGGCGGCATCGCTATCGGTCATCCGCTCGAGGAACTGACCCCACGTCTGGTGTCCGGCTCCGGTGCCGGCCTGGTCGAACTGTGAGCGCGGGCTCGCTGCACCGGTCGGCCACGGCGTTGCTCGAATCCTGGTCTCCCGCAGTGGGTTCGGACGCTTCGCTGCGTGAGGCCATGCTGGCCTTCCTTGGTTGCGCACCGCGCGGCTGCCTGCGCGCGCATGTCCCCGGCCACATCACCGCGTCGGCGGTCGTGTTCTCCCACGATCAACGCGAGGTGCTGCTGACGCTGCATCCTCGGGTCGGTCGCTGGATACAGCTCGGCGGCCACTGTGAGGAGACCGACGACACCGTCGCGGGCGCGGCACTGCGCGAGGCCACCGAGGAATCGGGCATCGAAGACCTGTGTCTGGATCCGGAGCTGTACGGAGCTCAGGCGCATCCGATCACGTGCTCGCTCGGTGTCCCCACTCGGCATCTGGATCTGTTGTTCCGGATCGTCGCGCCGCTCGGCGCGGTCCCGGTGCGCAGCGCCGAATCCACCGACCTGCGCTGGTGGCCGATCGACGCGCTGCCAGCCGACGCGGATGTGCTGTTGCGTTGACAGGTCGTTGTAATGACCCCGTTCCAGCTCGGTGAGCGGGCGCGGTTTTGTTCAGCTTTACAAATCTATTGATTTGTATAGACAAGAGACAAGTCGATATCTAATGTCAATATCAGGTGGTAACGCGCATCACATATGGTGTGCCGCTCTGAATGGAGACAACCATGTCGACAGATACCGATACGTCCGCCCGGCATGTCGAGGCGTCGGCGTGGCGTGATCGCAAGCGCTATATGTGGCTATGGGGGCTGTTCGCCCCAACCGGCCTTTTCACGATCGGCTTGCCGCTGATCTGGGCGTTCAACGAATTGGGCTGGCATCGCCTGGCCGAGGTGCCGTTCTGGCTGGGGCCGGTGCTGGTCTATGTGCTGATCCCGCTGGCCGATATCTTCTTCGGCCCGGATGGTGACAACCCGCCGGACGAGGTGATGGAGTACTTGGAGAACGACAAGTACTACCGCTATCTCACCTACCTGTATCTGCCGTTCCAGTACGCGACGCTGATCATGGCGTGCTACCTGATCGCCGCGGACAATGTGAGCTGGCTCGGGATGGACGGCGGCTTGAATATCGTCGACAAGATCGGCCTGGCGTTGACCGTCGGCATGATCGGCGGTATCGGTATCAACACCGCGCACGAACTCGGGCACAAGAAGGTCGACCTGGAGCGCTGGCTGTCGCGGATCGCGCTGGCCCAGTCGTTCTACGGGCACTTCTACATCGAGCACAACCGTGGTCATCACGTGCGCGTCGCGACGCCGGAGGATCCCGCGAGTTCCCGTGTGGGCGAGTCATTCTGGGCGTTCTGGCCGCGCACCGTCTGGGGCAGCCTGACCTCCTCGTGGCGACTGGAGCGGGCTCGGTTGGAGCGGCTCGGCAAGAAGCCGTGGAGCCTCCGGAACGAGGTGCTCAGCGCCTGGCTCATGTCGGCGGTGTTGTACCTGGTGCTGATCGCGGTGTTCGGTATCGCCGTGCTGCCGTATCTGATCCTGCAGGCGGTGATCGGTTTCAGCCTGCTCGAGTCGGTCAACTACCTCGAGCACTACGGCCTGGTTCGACAGCGGACCGCGTCAGGCCGGTATGAGCGGCCCGCACCGGTGCACAGCTGGAACAGCGACCACATCGTCACCAATATCTTCCTGTATCACCTGCAGCGCCACAGCGACCATCACGCGTATCCGACCCGGCGTTATCAGACGCTGCGCAGCTGGGACGGTGCGCCGAACCTGCCGAGTGGCTACGCCAGCATGATCCTGCTGGCCTACTTCCCGCCGCTGTGGCGTCGGGTGATGGACAAGCGGGTACTCGCGCACTATGGCGGTGACATCACCCTGGCGAACATCCATCCGGCCAAGCGGGACAAGGTGATCGCGCGCTACGGTGCCGGGGCTACGGGTGTCGGTGGTGGTACGGAGGCGAGCCCGGTATGAGCGCGTTTCGATGCCCTGTTTGCGATTACGTCTATGACGAGGCGAAAGGTGCGCCGCACGAGGGATTCCCGGCGGGCACCGCGTGGGCCGTGGTTCCGGAGGACTGGTGCTGTCCGGACTGCGGCGTGCGGGAAAAAATCGACTTCGAGCCGGTCGGCGGACCGGGTGCGGATATCGCAAAAGGCAAAGGAGCCGGGAAGTGACCGAGTACAAGCTGTTCCAATGTATCCAGTGCGGCTTCGAATACGACGAGGCGAAGGGCTGGCCCGATGACGGGATCGAACCGGGAACCCGCTGGGACGACATCCCCGACGATTGGACCTGCCCGGACTGTGGTGCCGCGAAGGCCGACTTCTACATGGTCGAGATCGAGCGGTCGTGAGATTTTGACTGCGGCATACCGCCGTGACAGGGTCGCGGGTATGCCACGCACCGGGCCGAGGGTTCCTTATCAGGAGGCGGCGCGGGAACTCCTGCGCACCTCGGTCCTTGATGCCATGCGCGAGCTATTGACCGAACGGGACTGGTCGAAGATCACCCTTGGTGATGTCGCGACCAGAGCTGGGGTCAGCAGGCAGACCCTCTACAACGAATTCGGGTCGCGGGCGGGCCTGGCACAGTCCTATGCGCTGCGCCTGGCCGATGACCTGGTCGACCATGTTCGTTCGGCGATCGATAGCAATGTCGAGGATGTCCGGTCGGCCTTCCGGGAGGGGCTCGGCGGCTTCTTCCTGGAGGCCGCCGCGGACCCGCTGGTGCAGTCGCTGCTGGCGGGCGAGGTGAAGCTGGATCTGTTGCGACTGATCACCCTCGATGCCGAGCCGCTCATCGATCACGCCACTGTGCGGCTGGCGGCGGTATTCCAGCACAGCTGGGTGGGCGCGACGGCGGCGGAATCGGACGTGCTCGCGCAGGCGTTGGTGCGTATCGCGCTCAGCTACATTCCGACCCCGCCCGCGCCCGGCCGCAACGCCCCCGCAGAGCTGAGCAATCTGCTGAGTCCATACGTCGAGGCGATCCTGGCGGCACGCGAACCACGCTGACATCACGGCGTTCTTCGCCGCAGGCTGGGACCGGCGTCCAGCGATGGTCGCCACGACAGAACCCGTCTGTGAACCAACTGGCTGGATATGGCCACAGTTTGCACACTTCCCACTGTGGAACACACCCAAAGCCTGAAGGTATCCTAATCCGTCGGAGTCAGGGTTCTTCTTTAGTGGGGCAAACGTGCAATCGGTTGGCAAACCGAGGGGATCAGTTGATCCCAAACGCCATCTGTGGGTTTTGGGTTTGATCGCCCCATCGTGCGCGCTGTTGCCCTCCCAGCTGGTCCTGCATACCGGTGCCGTCGCCCTGTGGTGGATCGGCCCGATCATTGTGCTGATCGTGATTCCGATCCTGGATCGGTTGGTCGGCGAGGACGGCAGCAATCCGCGCGACGAGGACTACGAGCTGCTGTCCAAGGATCGGTACTACCGGTGGTGCACATATCTGTTCCTGCCGATCCAGCTGATCGGCCTCGGCATCGCCTGCTACATGTGGGCCGGTGACGAACTGAGCATCGTCGACAAGCTCGGTCTCGCAGCAACATTGGGTTTTGTCAGCGGCATCGGTATCAACGCGGCGCACGAACTCGGACACCGGGTTGAGCCCATGGAGCGCTGGTTGGCCAAGATCGCGCTCGCGCAGTCGGGATACGGGCATTTCTTCGTCGAGCACAATCGCGGCCATCACGTCCGAGTGGCGACGCCGCAAGATCCGGCCAGCGCGAGAATGGGCGAGTCGCTCTGGGAGTTCCTGCCACGCACCATTTCCGGCGGTTTTTGCTCCGCCCTCACGTTGGAACACGAGAGGCTGACGCGCAAGGGGCACCGTTGGTGGAGCGTGCACAACAACATTCTGCAGGCGTGGTCGATGAGCGTGGTGTTGTTCGGCACCCTGCTGGCCATATTCGGTTTGCGCATATCGCCGTATCTGTTGTTGCAGGCCGTGATCGGTATCGCGCTGCTGGAGACGGTGAACTATGTCGAGCACTACGGGCTGCTGCGGGCACGGCGCCCCAGCGGCTCCTACGCGCGTTGCTCACCGAGTGACAGCTGGAACAGCGACCGGCTGGTTACGAATATCTTTCTTTTCCATCTTCAGCGCCACAGCGACCATCACGCGAATCCAGGGCGCAGATACCAGACCTTGCGTAGTTCGACGCAGGCGCCGCAACTGCCTGCCGGTTACGCCACCATGATCGTGCTGGCCGTCATTCCACCGCTGTGGAGACGCGTCATGGATCATCGCGTGCTCGCGCATTACGGCGGTGACATCACCCTCGCAAATATTCAGCCCCGCAAGCGCCGCCGCATCCTGACCGACTTCGGGGCAACCGTGTAGTCCACGGGCACGATTCAGCGACTAGCCTTGCCTGGAGTACCGACATCCAGGAGAGGCAGATAGAGGCTGATGACGACCTCGGAACTTCCCGCACACACATCCCTGACCCCCGATGTCCGCAATGGCATCGATTACAAGGTGGCGGACCTGTCGCTGGCCGAGTTCGGCCGTAAGGAGATTCGTCTCGCAGAGCATGAGATGCCCGGCCTGATGGCGCTGCGTCGCGAGTACGCCGACGTGCTGCCACTGAAGGGCGCCCGCATCTCCGGCTCTCTGCACATGACGATCCAGACCGCGGTGCTCATCGAGACCCTGGTCGCGCTCGGTGCGCAGGTGCGCTGGGCCTCGTGCAACATCTTCTCCACCCAGGACCATGCCGCCGCGGCCGTCGTCGTCGGCCCGAACGGCACGGTCGAGGAGCCCAAGGGCACCCCGGTCTTCGCCTGGAAGGGCGAGACCCTGCAGGAGTACTGGTGGGCCGCCGAGCAGATGCTCACCTGGCCTTCCTCGGCAGACGGATCACCGCTGCATGCGAACATGATCCTCGACGACGGTGGCGACGCCACCATGCTCGTGTTGCGCGGCGCGCAGTTCGAGCATGCCGGTGTGGTGCCGCCGGCGGACGAGGAGCACTCCGCCGAGTACACGGTGTTCCTGAGCCTGCTGCGCGAGCGGTTCGAGACCGACAAGGGCAAGTGGAGCGCGATCGCCGAATCGGTGCGGGGCGTCACCGAGGAGACCACCACCGGCGTGCTGCGGCTCTACCAGTTCGCTGCCGCGGGCGAATTGGTGTTCCCAGCGATCAACGTCAATGACTCGGTCACCAAGAGCAAATTCGACAACAAGTACGGCACTCGCCACTCGCTCATCGATGGGATCAACCGCGGCACCGATGTGCTCATCGGCGGTAAGAAAGTATTGATCTGTGGTTACGGCGATGTCGGCAAGGGCTGTGCGGAATCGCTTGCGGGACAGGGCGCCCGGGTGCAGGTCACCGAGATCGACCCGATCAACGCGCTGCAGGCGCTGATGGATGGCTATGACGTGGTCACCGTCGAGCAGGCGATCGGCAACGCCGATATCGTGATCACCTCGACCGGCAATAAGGACATCATCACCCTCGACCATATGAAGGCGATGAAGGATCAGGCCATCCTCGGTAATATCGGCCACTTCGATAACGAGATCGACATGGCGGCGCTGGAGCATTCCAGCGCAACACGTTTGAACATCAAACCGCAGGTCGACTTGTGGACGTTCAAGGAGTCCGGCAAGGCGATCATCGTGCTGTCAGAGGGGCGTCTGCTGAACCTGGGCAACGCCACCGGCCACCCGTCGTTCGTGATGAGCAACAGCTTCTCGAACCAGGTCATCGCGCAGATCGAGCTGTGGACCAAGCCCGAGGAATACGACAATGAGGTCTACCGACTGCCGAAGCACCTGGACGAGAAGGTCGCTCGCATCCACGTCGAGGCGCTCGGCGGCACGCTGACCAAACTCAGCAAGGACCAGGCCGAATACATCGGCGTCGATGTCGAGGGCCCGTACAAGCCGGAGCACTACCGGTACTGAGCAATAGAAAAGCGCAGGTCCGTCGACCTTTCCGGTCAGCGGGCCTGCGCTTTTTCGGCTGGCGGTGCTGGTATGGCCGTTATCAGCAGACCGTGCCGGGCGAGCATGCACTCAGCGGATCGATCTTGCTCAACGGGTTGCCGCTCGCGCTGCCCGTCGCTCCGATCGCGGCTCCCTGCGAGGTGTCGACCACCGGGCTCGGCGTTGGTTCGGCGGGAGTCAGCGGCAGCGGTGCGGCGGCGGCGGTGCCGCAGGCGATGCCGGCGCTGATCGCCAAAGTGAACACGGCTACGGCGACTCGTCGGGTGCGACGGCTGGTGGTCGAGGTCACGGATAGTCCTTCGCGATAGGTGATGGATCGTGAATTACTTTGCCCGCCAGGTGCCTTCCTCCGTTAGACCTGAATTTTGCGGGCAACTGAAGCTGTAACATCTCGAACGGAATTCCGAAGGGGTGCCCGAAGCCGCGTCACGGTCGCCTGTAATCTCCTGCGCATGGGCGTCTTCATCGCGGTAGAGGGCCTCGACGGTGCCGGAAAGCGGACGCTGATCGAGAAGCTGCTCACCGGATTGCGCGACAGTGGTGTGCGGGCCGGTACGCTCGCGTTTCCGCGCTATGGTCGATCGGTGCACGCTGATCTCGCGGCGCAGGCGCTACGTGGTGCCCATGGCGATCTCGCCGCCTCGATCAACGCCATGGCGTTGCTTTTCGCGTTGGACCGAGCCGATGCCCGGATCGAACTGTCGAATCTTTTGGACGCCAACGACCTTGTGATCCTCGATCGCTACGTCGCTTCCAACGCGGCCTACTCGGCGGCTAGGGCACAACAGTCGGCCGACGGCGAAATCGTTGATTGGGTCGGCGAATTGGAGTTCGGCAGGTTCGCGCTGCCGGTGCCGGATGCGCAGCTGTTGCTGGACGTGCCCACCGAGGTGGCGGCCGACCGGGCGCGCAGGCGAGGCGAACTCGACGACACTCGCGCGCTCGACGCCTACGAGCGCGATGGTGGGCTCCAGGCCCGCACCGGTGCGGTGTATCGACAGCTGGCCGAACGCGACTGGTACGGCCCGTGGTGGATATACCGATCCGATGACGATCCGAGTGCATTGGCCGCGCGACTCGCCGAAATCGTGGGCCGATAAGGTTGGATGTGCCGCGGGATCCCATGAGTGTTGGCGTGGCGGCCCGATCCGAACCGGAGAGATGACACCATAGTAATTATGAAGCCGAAGATTCTGGTCGTCGACGACGATATGGCGCTCGCTGAGATGCTCACGATCGTCTTGCGCGGGGAAGGGTTCGACCCGCATGTGGTCGGCGACGGCACGCAGGCGCTGGCGGCCGTTCGTGAGATCCGCCCCGATCTTGTGTTGCTGGACCTCATGCTGCCCGGCATGAACGGCATCGATGTGTGCCGCGTGCTGCGGGCCGATTCCGGAGTGCCGATCGTGATGCTCACGGCGAAGACCGACACGGTCGACGTCGTGCTCGGGCTGGAGTCCGGTGCCGACGATTATATCGTCAAGCCGTTCAAGCCCAAGGAACTCGTCGCGCGGGTACGTGCCCGCCTGCGCCGCACCGAAGAGGAACCGGCCGAACTGCTGTCCATCGCGGACATCGTCATCGATGTACCCGCGCACAAGGTGACCCGCAGCGGCGCGCAGATCTCGCTGACGCCGCTGGAGTTCGATCTACTTGTCGCGCTGGCCCGCAAGCCACGCCAGGTTTTCACCCGTGAAGTGCTGCTCGAGCAGGTCTGGGGCTACCGGCATGCCGCCGACACCCGCCTGGTGAACGTGCACGTCCAGCGACTACGTGCGAAGGTCGAGAAAGACCCGGAGAATCCGGAGATTGTGCTGACCGTCCGCGGTGTCGGTTACAAGGCCGGACCCCCGTGACCGAAGGCGATGCCGATCGTTCGAGTGGCCCAGGAGGGGTAGTCCAACGTCTCGAACGATCGCTCGCGCCGACGATGGCCTGGTTCAAGGACGTCGGCACCGCGCTCGGCCATGTCTGGCGCCGTTCGCTGCAATTGCGCGTCATCGTCTCGACACTCACGCTGTCGTTGATCGTCATCACGATCCTGGGTGTCGTGTTGACCAGCCAGATCACCGACCGACTGTTGGACGCGAAGATCAACGCCGCGGTCGAGGAGATGGACCGGGCGCGTAACACGGTGGAGAGCCAGCTGGCTGGTGTGCACGATATCGGCGCCCAGCCGCAGCGGCTGGAAGAGGCGCGCAACGCGCTGTCCAGCCGCGGCGGCACCGGCCAATCCACTGGCGCTGCGGGCAGTTTCGATTCGGCGCTGAGCGTCGTCGGCGGCATGCCGCCGCAGCAGATCCACTCCGGTCCGATCCAGGAGGTGCCGGAGGAACTACGCCGATTCGTCGAGCGCAACCAGGTCAGCTACCAGTTCGCGACCATAGCGAACCCGGAGGGCTATCACGGCCGGGTGCTGATCATCGGCAGCCCGAGTGCCGATATCCCCACACTGCAGATCTATTTGATCTTCCCGCTGGCCAACGAGGAACGCAGCCTGTCGCTGATGCGCGGCACCATGATGATCGGCGGCGTCGTCCTGCTGGTGTTGCTTGCCGCGATCTCCGCGCTGGTGACGCGCCAGGTTGTGCTGCCGATCCGCTCGGCAGCCCGGATCGCGGGACGCTTCGCCGACGGCAGGCTCAAGGAACGCATGCTGGTACGCGGCGAAGACGACATGGCACGGCTGGCTCAGGCTTTCAACGAGATGGCCGAGAGTCTGTCCAACCAGATCACCCAGCTGGAGGAGTTCGGCAACCTACAGCGCCGGTTCACCTCGGACGTCAGCCACGAGTTGCGTACCCCGCTGACCACGGTGCGTATGGCAGCCGATCTGATCCATGGCAGCAGCGGCGACCTCGATCCCGCACTCGCGCGCAGCGCCGAACTCCTGGTCACCGAGCTCGACCGCTTCGAAGGTCTGTTGAATGACCTGCTCGAGATCAGCCGCCACGACGCGGGTGTCGCCGAACTACAGGTCGAATCCCTTGACGTGCGCATGTGCGCGCGTGCCGCGATCTCCACTGTCCGGCACCTGGCGAAGGAGGCGGGTGTGGAGGTGGTCATCGACCTGCCGGAGGAACCGCTGGTCGCCGAGGTCGATCCACGCCGGGTGGAGCGGGTGCTACGCAATCTGCTAGCCAATGCCATCGACCACAGCGAGGGTAAGCCGGTGTTGATCCGGATGCGCGGTGACCTCCACGCGAATGCGGTCGCGGTAATCGTCCGGGACCAGGGGATCGGGCTGCGACCGGGCGAAGAGAAGCTGGTCTTCAACCGGTTCTGGCGTTCGGATCCGTCGCGGATGCGTCGTTCCGGCGGTACCGGGCTGGGTTTGGCGATCAGTGTCGAGGACGCGAATCTGCACGAGGGCAAGCTCGAGGCGTGGGGCGAGGTCGGTGTCGGCGCCAGCTTCCGGCTCACGCTGCCGCTGGTGCGTGGCAAGAAACTCGGCACGAGTCCGCTGGCGCTGGAACCCGCGTCGCGCAAACATCCGCAGGTTCGGTTGGTAGAGCCGGTGGCTGCCGATGGTGTCGAGCTGGATGAGGGCGCGACCGAGGATCCCGGCGCGGATGCCGTCGAAGCGGTGACCGAGTCCGGCGAGTCCGTGCCTCGATCCGGCGAGTCCACGCCCCGGGCTGTCGAGCCGGTGGCCGACTCCGCCGACCGGGCGGAGTCCGTCGACCATGGCGAGCCCACCAAGACCGAGGCTACGAATGGTGTCGGCCCGCACGCCGAGGACAGCGCGGACGACGCCGGCGTCGGCAAGTCCGGACAGTCAGGCGACACCCTGCTCGGCCGTGGCGGGGACGTACAGTCATGAACATGCGCGCGACGTACCGGAGGTTGCGGCGGCGGGCCGGGCTTGGCGCGACCGCTCTCGTGACGTTGCTGGTACTCACCGGGTGCGCGAGCCTGCCGGAATCCTCCGCTCCACAAGCGTTGGGCACTATCAACCGCGCACCCGCCACCGATGGGCCGCCGTCGCCCATCCAAGGCCGCGATCCGGACCTGTTGCTGGGAGACTTCCTGCAGGCGACCGCCGATCCGACGAATCGGCATGCGGCCGCCAGGCAATACATGACAGTGTCGGAGGCGGCGCGCTGGGATGACGCGAAGAGCACCACGATCGTGGAAAAGGCGGATACGCTGCGCGAATCCCGTTCAGGTGACAAGGCCACCTATGTGATTCGGGCGCGCAAGGTAGGCGAGCTGGCACCGAACGGCTCCTACAAGGCCACCGAAGGCACCCTGGAAAACAAGATCGAGATGAGCAAGGTCGACGACGAATGGCGCATCGACCAGCTGCCCGACGGTGTGGTGATGGACCAGACCGCCTTCGCCAAGTCCTACCAGCGCAACGTGCTGTATTTCATCGATCAGTCGGGCACCGCCGCTGTCCCGGATCTGCGATGGATCTCGGTGGCCAAGAGCCAGCTAACCGAACGTTTGTTGAGCCTGCTCACCGAGGGCAGTCAGCCCGAGCTGGCACCGGTGGTGCGCAATGAACTCGCCGCGCCCGTCGCGGTGCGTGGCCCGATCACCAAGGCATCCAGTGACTCCGGCGAGGTCGGTGTCGGGCTCGGCGGGGTGCGCATCGATTTCGCCGGTGCGGGCGGCCTGTCTCAGCGAGACCGCGAGCTGCTCGCCGGACAGGTGGTGCTCACCCTGGCCGCTGCCGACATCCTCGGTCCGTACATGCTGCTGGCCGACGGGAAGCCCCTCGATGATCGCTACGCTGCGAACGGCTGGTCGGTCGCCGACGTCGATCAGCTCAATCTGGTGGAGCACACCCAGAATCGCGTCGGGTTACACGCAGTGCGCAATGGTTCCCTGGTGCAGGTCACGGGGGACGGCATGGTTACACCGCCGGGCTATTTCGGTGCCGTCAACAATCTACAGTCGGTCGGGCTGTCACCGGATGGTCAACTCGTCGCCGCCGTCGCCGATGCCGGGCGGCCGCGACCGGAGCCTGCGCGCACACTGATGATCGGCAGCTATGGTGGCAGCGCCTTCCCGGTCGCCGAGGGCGCTACCATCACCAGACCGTCTTGGACCGCGGACGGTGGCGCAGCGTGGGCGGTCATCGATGGTGAACGGGTGATCCGCGCGGTCAATGATCGTGGCACCGGAACCGTCTCGGTGCAGGATGTCGACATTTCGGCGCTGACCGACGCGACGTCCGCCTCGGCACCGCGGTTGCCGATCACCGAACTGCGAATTTCCCGGACGGGAGCGCGGGCCGCGCTGATCGCGGACGGCAAGGTCTATATCGCGGTCGTCGTCCCGCAGCCCAACGGCAAGTACGCACTGTCCTCGCCGCTTCCGGTGGCGCTCGAGTTGAGTACCCCGGCGATATCGCTGGACTGGTTCACCGGCGACACGATCATGATCGCTTGCCAGGGCAACGTGGATCCGGTGCGCACGGTGCAGATCGACGGCTCCGGTTTGTCGTCGGTGACCGGTCGCAATCTGACCTCGCCGGTTCGGCTGGTCAGTGTGTCTCCGGAGCATCAGTATGTTGCCGATTCGCGCGCGGTGCTCGAATTCACCAGCAGTCCCGCGGGCGGTGAATCGTACTGGCGCGAGGTGCCCGGCCTCGGTGCGAATGCCGTTCCGGTGCTGCCCGGCTGACCTTGTCGGTGGGGTCGCGCAGACTTGCTCGATGCTGACCCTCCTGGATCTGGTTCTGCCCGCCGCCTGTGCCGGATGTGGCGCGGCGGGGGTGCGCTGGTGCGTGGACTGTGCTGCGGCGCTGGCGGCGACCCCGGTGCGGGTCCGGCCGCGCACCGATCCCGGCGTGCCATGCTGGGCGCTCGGACCATATGCGGGGCCGGGCAGGCGCGCGGTACTCGCGGCGAAGGAACGCGGGCGGCTCGATCTGGCCGAGCCGCTCGGGCTGGCACTTGCGGGTGGGCTGGCACGGCTGCGAGCGGCGGATCGGCCACTGGTTCTGATTCCGGCACCGAGTCGGGCGGCGGCGGCCCGCAGACGCGGCGGTGACCCGGTGCTGAGGGCGACCCGGGAAGCGGCGAGGTGGCTACCCGATTGCCAGGCGGTGCCGTTGGTGCGGATGTGGTGGGGAGTGCGGGATTCGGTGGGCCTGACACCCAGTGAGCGGCGGCATAATCTCCGTGGTCGGATCATGGTCTGCTCCGATCACGGCACAGCCGCCGAAATCCCGGTAAATGCCGAGGTAGTCCTGGTCGACGACGTGCTGACGACCGGCGCGACGGCCCGCGAATCGGTCCGCGCGCTGGCAGGAATCGGAGTATGTATACGTGCCGTGTTGGTGATGTGTGCGGCTTGACGCCGGGAAATTTGCGTGAATACTGGCGGACCACCGGTTGGCGTACTAGCGTCGCGGTCACACACCCGAACCGAGAGTTTGGAGGTGGCGCCTCGGACACCGTGTGCCGAGAGATTGTTCGATCGGCACAGCTCAATCCCGCCGCACGCGCATCGGTCCGTGCGGCCATATCTCGGAGGTACGCGTGACGACTTCTTCACGACCTTCAGTGAAAGATGCCGATTCTCTGGTGCTGGATTCCGGCGCCCTCGAGCCGACAGAGCAACCCCCGACGGACGAACCAAGGATCACCGGTGCGGACGTCGTTGTGAAAGGTCGCAACGTCGAGGTACCTGATCACTTCCGAATCTATGTCGCGGAGAAACTCTCCCGACTCGAACGCTTCGATCCGTCGATCTTCCTCTTCGATGTAGAGCTGTTCCACGAACGCAACCGCCGCCAGCGCAAAAGCTGCCAGCGGGTGGAGATCACCGCGCGCGGCAAGGGCCCGATCGTCCGGGCCGAGGCATGCGCGGACAGCTTCTACGCGGCGTTGGAGTCCGTGACCGCGAAGCTGGAGAGTCGGCTGCGTCGCACCAAGGATCGGCGCCGGGTGCACTATGGGGACAAAACGCCGGTATCGGTTGCCCAAGCCACCGCCGACTTGACCGACGACTCCCTGTTCGTTCAGGCCAACGGCACGGTCGAGGCACACGATCATCCCGACAGTGACAATGGCCGTTCTCCCGAGTCGGAGGCATTGGATTACGCGGCCGGTCCCGGACACATTGTCCGTACCAAGGTGCACACCGCGACCCCGATGTCCGTTGATGACGCCCTGTACCAGATGGAACTGGTCGGTCACGACTTCTTCCTGTTCCAGGATCAGGAGACCGACCGGCCGTCGGTTGTCTACCGTCGTCACGCTTTCGATTACGGCCTGATTCGGCTCGCGTAGGAATATGTCTAACCCGGCCGGTGCCCGATCGCGTCGGCCGGGTTTTTCTGTCGAATCTCGGCGCTGGCCACCCGAGGGCACGGAGATCACACGGGACGGCCTGGTCCGCGGGGGCACCAGTATCGAAAAGTTGGCGCTGCGGGCGGTATCGGCGCGTTGGCGGTGCTGGAACGAGTCTGATCGAACCGAGGTGCCATGCGGACATCGTGATTGATGTTGGCGGTCAGGCTTGATATCGCTCGTGGTGGATGGCATCGCTGAGTGGTCGCCCGGTGCGCCAGCCGAACCGTTCCAGATCGGGAACCCGCTGGAATTCGTCGACCGGTCCGATACACAGCCAGGCGACGGGGCGGATGCCATCAGGGAGCCCGACCAGCTCGGCGAGGAAGTCGGTCTCATAGAACGACACCCAGCCGACGCCGACCTGCTCGGCGGTCGCGGCGAGCCAGAGGTTCTGGATCGCCAGAACCGTTGAGTAGATACCGGTTTCGGGCACGCTGGCACGGCCGAGAACCTGCGGACCACCACGGTCGTGGTTGTAGGTGACCACGATCGCGGTGCCGCTCTCGGTAATGCCCTCGATCTTGATCGGCTCGAACGTCGCGGCCCGCTCCGGCGGCAGTCCGTCGCGGAATTCGGTTCGCTTGGCCGCCACATGATCGGCGAATGTGCGCAGGGTGGCGGGCTCCCTGACGACGACGAAATCCCAGGGTTGCGAGTTACCAACGCTCGGCGCGCAATGGGCGGCCTCGAGGATGCGTAACAGCGTGTCCTCGTCGATGGCGTCGCCGGTGAACTCGGCGCGCACGTCGCGCCGCATTCGGATCGCTTCGTAAACACTCAGTTCGGCAGCACACATCCGCTCAGTCAACCAGTAGCCGCACGGGGGGAACCGACCAGGAGTCAGCTCGGGCGCCGGCTCGCCAGGGATCCGGCGAGGCGACGGGGGAGCCTGCCCTTGGCCAGCGCGCTGCGCAGGCCGCGGCGTCTGCCGGTGACCGGGTCGACCGTCGGGTAGGCGTCGCCGCCGAACTTGCGCTCCGAGGCGGTCTCGGGGGCGTCGTCGGCGGTGGCGCGCAGATACTTGTTGGGCAGCGACAGCTTGAGGATGGTGCGCCACGCCTTGAAGTACTGCACCGGCAGCGCACCTGTGGTGTAGGGCAGATCGTACTTCTCGGCCAATGCGCGCACCCGCACCGCGATGTCGCGGTACCGGTTGCTCGGCAGGTCCGGGAACAGGTGGTGTTCGATCTGATGGCTCAGGTTGCCGGTCATGAAGTGCGTGACCGGGCCGCCGGAGATATTGGCGCTGCCGAGCATCTGGCGCAGGTACCACTGGCCCCTGGATTCGCCATCGATATCGGCCTTGGTGAATTTCTCCGCACCGTCGGGGAAGTGCCCGCAGAAGATCACCGCATTGGTCCAGACGTTGCGGACTATATTCGCGGCAATATTCGCGGTCAGTGTCGAGAAGAACGCGGGCCCCGTCAGCAGCGGGAAAAGCACGTAGTCCTTGCCCGCCTGCTTGCCGACTTTCAGCAGTACCTCGTTGCGCTTCACCTCGAACTCGGCACGCTGCGGTGAGCCCGGCTTGTAGCGCCCGACCTTGCCCAGCTCGAGATGCTGGACCGCGACGCCGTACTCGAAGAACAGCTGCAGCAGCAGGTTGTAGGCGGGATTGCCGATGTTGAACGGTTTCCAGCGCTGGTCACGGGTAACGCGCAGCAGTCCGTAGCCGATATCGTCGTCCATACCGAGCACATTGGTGTACTTGTGGTGCAGATAATTGTGCGTCTGCTTCCAATGCTTGGACGGGCCGGTGTTATCCCATTCCCAGGAGCTCGAGTGGACCTCGGGATCGTTCATCCAGTCCCACTGCCCGTGCATGACGTTGTGCCCGATCTCCATGTTCTCGATGATCTTGGCCGTGCCGAGTAGGGCTACGCCGGCCAGCCAGGCCGGCGGCAGGAAGCTGACGAAAAGTACGGCGCGGCCACTGATCTCGAGTGCGCGCTGCAGTCGAATGACGTTACGGATGTACTGCGCGTCGCGCTGGCCGCGCGAGGATTCGATATCGCGCCGAATCGCGTCGAACTCCGCGCCGAGTGCTTCCACGTCGGCTTCGGTGAGATGGGCGTATTCCTTGACATCCGAGATTGCCATGGCGGTTACAGTACCGTAAGTTACGAGACCGTAGGTTATGGAGAGTGTGGCAAATCCCCCATTGCGATCATGATCGGAGCATGCTAGCGGCGATTGCGCCGAATTCGGCGCATTGCCCTCTCGCGCACGGCTTTCTGTTGCAGCGATGACTTCTCCTGCCGTGCCTTCTCCTGCAACGCCACCTTCGCCTCGCGCAGCACTTCCTTCTCCTGGCGTGCCTTCTCTCGCAGCACAACCTTCACCTCACGCATCGCGGAGCGCAGTCCGTACCTGCGGCCGGTCGTCGGGTCCACCGGCAGGATATGGGTCTCGGCCCACGTCTCCGACCAGCGTTCGGTATTGGGCAGCGAAGGCAGAGTGATTCCCGCGAACTTGCGTTCCGAGGATGTCTCCGGGGCATCGTCGGCGGTGCGTCGCAGGAACCGATCCGGCAGCGCGAGCTTGTGGATGGTCCGGAAGGCGAGCAGGTACTGCTTGCCGAGTGAGCCGGTGGTGTAGGGCAGGTCGTACTTGTCGCAGAGCTCACGCACCCGCACCGCGACCTCCGAGTACCGGTTGCTCGGCAGGTCGGGGAACAGATGGTGCTCGATCTGGTAGCAGAGGTTGCCGCTCATGAATGCCATCGCGGGCCCGGCTTCGAAGTTGGCGCTCCCCAGCATCTGCCGCAGATACCACTCGCCGCTGGTCTCGCCTTTCAACTGTTCTACGGTGAACTTCTCGGCACCGTCGGGGAAGTGACCGCAGAAGATCACGGCGTATGCCCACAGGTTGCGCACCAGGTTGGCCGTGGCGTTCGCCTTCATCGTCGATTTGAAGGCCCGGCCGGTGAGCGCGGGATAGAACACGAAGTCTTTGCCGACCTGACGTGCGATCTTCCGCCCGAACTCACGGTCCGGCTCGGATATCAGCCGGTAGGGCGGCGGATCCGAGAGTTCCTTCTCGATGGACCAGTCGTGGATCGCGATACCCCACTCGAAAGTCCCAGCCAGCAGCAGATTCGCGAACGGCTGTACCAGATGCACTGGCCGCCACGCTTCGTCGCGGGTCATGCGCAGGATGCCGAAGCCGAGATCCTCGTCCTTGCCGAGCACGTTGGTATAGGTGTGGTGGGAGTAGTTGTGCGCCCGCCGCCACTGCGACGACGGCCCGGTCTGATCCCACTCCCAGGTGGAGGAGTGGATTTCCGGGTCATTCATCCAGTCCCACTGCCCGTGGCTGATGTTGTGTCCGAGTTCCATGTTCTCGATGATCTTCGCGACCGACAGCAGCGCGGTGCCGCCGAGCCAGGCCCAGCGGTTGCGGCTGCCGAAGAGTGCGGCGCGTCCGGCGACCTCGAGCGCGCGCTGCGCGGCGATAGTGCGTCGAATGTATTTGGCGTCGCGCTCACCGCGAGACAGCTCCACCGAGCGGCGGATCGAATCGAGCTCCTGCCCCAGCGTCTCGATGTCCGCCGCGGTGAGATGAGCGAACGCCTTGATGTCGGTGATGGCCACCGGGGTCCTTTCGCTGCGGGTTGTACCCCGAGGGTACCTGGCAACGCCTACGCCTCGGGGTCGCTCACGATGCCGGTGCTCACACGTCGAGTGTGCAGTCGCCCGCCGCGGCCGAGATACAGGTCTGCACCTTGTCGCCCTCGCGGCGCTCGTCACCATTGCGCAGATCGCGGGTGTGGCCGGAAGCTATTGTCACCACACAGGTTTGGCAGATACCCATCCGGCAGCCGAACGGCATCTGAACACCCGCCGATTCGCCCGCCTCGAGCAGACTCGTCGCGCCGTCCACCTCCGCGGACCGCCCGGACTTGCCGAAAGTCACGGTGCCGCCCTCACCGACGGCGGAGCGCTCGATCTCGAATCGCTCGATATGCAACTGGTCGGCGACGCCCGCGTCGCGCCAGTGGTGCTCGATCTCGTCGAGCATCGCGGCCGGGCCGCACGCCCAGGTCTGGCGCTCGCGCCAGTCGGGGAATTGCTCGTCGAGTCTCGCCAGCGAGAACTTGCCCTGTTCGCCGGTGAGCTGCAGATGTGAGGAGAAGCTGGGGTGCCGATCGTGCAGATCCCGCAGTTCGGCGCCGAACATCACATCGTCGGCGGTACGCGCGGAGTGCACGTGCACGACATCGGTCACCTTCTCGCGGCGATCCATCGCCCGCAGCATCGACATGACCGGCGTGATACCGCTGCCCGCGGTGAGGAACAGCACCTTCTCCGGCGGCGGGTAGGGCAGTACGAAGCCGCCCTGCGGCGCGGCCAGGCGCACAATGGTGCCTTTGGCGACGCCGCTGACAAGGTGGCTCGACAGGAAACCCTCCGGCATGGCCTTGACCGCGATGGAGATCAGCCGCTTGCCGCCGTGCTCGGGGGCGGTCCAGTTCGGTGGGCTGGTCAGCGAATACGACCGCCAATGCCAGCGGCCGTCGATCAGGATGCCGATGCCGATGTATTGACCCGGCTCATACTTCCAGTCGAAACCCCAGCCCGGTTTGATAACCAGGGTGGCCGAATCCGTGGTTTCCTTGCGCACCTCGACGATTCGGCCGCGCAACTCGCGCGCCGACCACAGCGGATTCGCCAGGTGGAGGTAATCGTCTGGCAGCAACGGGGTGGTGACCCGGGCGACAGCGCCACGCAGCACGTTGAGCCGGCCACCGCGCTCGGCAACGTCAGCGGCTGGTGCCTCCAGCCACTCGCGAACACCCCGCATCGAGAATCCCCCTTTTTTCAAGACCATTGATGCCGTTCGTCTTCCTGTTGTGGCGGCTGTCGTCGAAGCCGTCTCGAAGCTAGGTTACGGCATCGTAGGTTAGGTGGAGTGGTGAGGCCGAGTGCGAGGGCTCACAGCAAATCGAGTAGGAAGGGGAGTTCCTGCGCGGCGTACCAGGCGAGCTGGTGGTCTTCGGCGTCACCGAGTACGAACTCGGCGTCGGTATCGCCCAGGTCCGCGGCGTCGACCACATCCACCGCCTTGGCCACCTCGGGTTCGGCCTCGGCGAGATCGACGTGCACCGAGGCGATCCGTTCGTAGGTGATCGGGCCGGTCAGCCGCACCACGGCGTCGTCGAGGTCTGGGCGTAGTTTCGCGTCGGTCACGTCGGCGGCGATCACCGCGCGCCGGTAGACCGGACGGTGGCTCGCGGCGCCCGGCTCGGTGCCGCCGACCGGGTCGGTACCGCCCTCGGAGGGCTCGGATGATTCGGCGACATCGTCACGCTCGGCAGCGAGTAGGCGCAGCGAGGCGCGGGCGGACTCACCCATCGCGACCTCGGCAAGTTCGTCGTCGTCGCCCGAGGCATAGGCCTCGCGCAGTGTCGGGGTGACCGCGAAGGCGGTGCCGCCGATCGGAAACAGCTCCCGGTTCGCGACGAGTTCGCGCAGCATCGGGACGGTCGCGGGAATGTAGACCCGCAACGCGGTGCGATCGGATTTGCCGTGATCAGACGCAGGCACCGAGCATCTCCTCCATGGATTCGTGAACCGACGCGGCCAGCACACCGATATCAGCCATCGCGTCGCGGTCGGCATTGAGCCCGTAGAAGACGCGTCCGTCATAGGACGTGATCCCGATACTCGCGGCCTGATTACGCAGCAGCGGCGCCACCGGGTACGTCTCCAGCATCCGCGCGCCACAGATGTACATCGGCAGCTGCGGACCCGGCGCGTTGGTGATCACCAGATTGAACGTGTGCCCTGCGAACGTACTCGCCGCGCGCACGCTCATGGCATGCAGGCTGGCCGGAGCGAATCCGGCCAGATGCATCAGCGTGCGCGCCCGAACGCCGCGCCGATGTTTGCAATTGGCCTCCGCGGCGTGCGCGATGTGCGACAACCGCATCACCGGATTGGGTTCGCCCACTGGCAGGTCGATGAGGAACGAGGAGACCTCGCTGGTCGGTTCCGGCTGGTCGCCGTCCATCCCCTCGACGTAGACCGATATCGGCACCACCGCGCGTACCGTCGTCGACTCGGTCAACGCCTCGCCGCGCGAGAGCAGCCAATTACGCAGCGCGCCGGTGACTACCGCGAGGATCACATCGTTGATCGAGCAGTCGAACTTCGTGCGTATCTTGCGATAGTCGTCCAGCTCGGTGCGCACGATGTCCAGGCATCGATCGCGTGAGGTCTTGACATTGAGCGGACTATCCGGAGTGCTGGTCGTGGCCGCGCGTACCGCCGACACCACGGACTCGACGGCCTTGCTCGCGGCGCCCATCATCGTGACCGCGCGCGCGTCCCGAACCACCTCGAACGCCTCCCGCGGCTGTGTCGCGAGGTGGGTGAGCGCGCCGGCCAACAGCTCCACCTCGGAGGGTTCGTGTGGGGCGACCCACGCGTCGTCGGCGGTCCGGCGCTGGGAGGCGCCGCTATCGAGGATCACGTGCCCGATCTCGAGCGCGGTGTCCCCGTCGACGAGCGCCGAATGCGTTTTGGTGAAGATCGCGCTTCGCTCGTCCGACAGGCCCTCGATCAGATACATCTCCCACAGCGGGCGAGTCGGGTCCAACGGGCGCGAGGCCAGCCTGGCCACGAGTTCGTGCAGCTGTTCGTCGGTTCCAGGGCTGAGCAGCGCTGAATGCCGAACATGGAAGGTGATGTCGAACGCGCTGTCTTCCACCCAAACGGGGCGGCCGAGCGCGAATGGGATCTCGCAGACCTTGTGGCGGTAGCGGGGAACCAGGGAGAGCCTGGCTTCGACGACGTCGACGAGCCGGTCGTAGTCGAGCACTGGTTTCCCGGACTCGGTATTCCGGACGATCGCGAGAGAGCCGATGTGGATCGGATTGCTGCTCGACTCGAGCCGATAGAACGCCGTGTCCTGCGGCGTCAACCTCGTGGTCACGCTGTCCGATGCTCCTTTCGATGAACACCTGTCGACCCTTGCCTGGTTTCATCGCATTCTCCACCGATTCGAGCTCGAATGAACTCGAATCGATCACAGAGGAGGAGGTGCGTATTCCGGGGGTCGCTACTCGTGGCTGCCCACATCAGCCGCGCCACCGTGGCCGCCATCGCGTGTCGTCTCATGGCGAGCGGAGCCGGACCGGCGTTGCCCTCGGCACCGGAACGATAGGCGGCTTACATCGTACGACACAGTGCTGAAACGGGTTCGGCAGCAATTCGATTCGCCGAATGATTGCACGATGGGCGCGCGTCGGGGCGGGTTTGCCGCGTGCTACGACGTGTCGTCGCCTCCCGACGCTGGACGAGTACGGTGAATTGAAACGGCCCGCGGGCTCCGTGCTCGCGCGGGGTGGGGCGGTATGTCGCAGGTCATCGGCGCCTACCATGGGTGCCGCATTACCATGGGGCGTGCTGCGGATTCCGCCATGTCCGGCGGGGAACGTGCGCACCGGCTGCGCACACTGCCCGACCCGGGTGGGGCCGAACATTTGACACACCGACCAGAGGACTGACGAGACCCGTGCCTGCGCTGACACTGACGAGGTTGCTACGGATTGGTGAGGGTCGCACGGTCAAGCGCCTGGCCCATCTCGCGGACGAGGTCCTTGCGCTCGGTTCGGAGATCGAGCTGCTCACCGACGCTGAGCTGCAGACCAAGACCGATGAGTTCAAGGAGCGCTACGCCGATGGCGAGTCGCTCGACGACCTGCTGCTCGAGGCGTTCGCGGTGGCCCGCGAAGCGTCCTGGCGCGTGCTGAACCAGAAGCACTACAAGGTGCAGATCATGGGTGGCGCGGCGCTGCATCTGGGCAATATCGCCGAGATGAAGACCGGTGAGGGTAAGACTCTCACCTCGGTGCTGCCCGCGTACCTGAACGCGCTCAGCGGCGAGGGCGTGCACATCGTCACCACCAACGACTACCTCGCCAAGCGTGACTCCGAGTGGATGGGTCGCGTGCACCGCTTCCTCGGACTCGAGGTCGGCGTGATCCTGTCCGGTATGACCCCGGCGCAGCGGCGCACCTCCTACAACGCCGACATCACCTACGGCACCAACAACGAGTTCGGCTTCGATTACCTGCGCGACAACATGACCCACTCGCTCGACGATCTGGTGCAGCGTGGGTACAACTTCGCCGTGGTCGACGAGGTCGATTCCATCCTGATCGACGAGGCTCGGACGCCGCTGATCATCTCCGGCCCGGCCGACGCCTCCAGCAAGTGGTACGCCGAGTTCGCGCGGATCGCGCCGCTGCTGAAGAAGGACCTGCACTACGAGGTCGACATCAAGAAGCGGACTATCGGCGTGCATGAGGCGGGCGTCGAGTTCATCGAGGACCAGCTGGGTATCGATAACCTCTACGAGGCGGCCAACTCGCCGCTGGTCAGCTACGTGAACAACGCCATCAAGGCCAAAGAGCTGTACGCGCGCGACAAGGACTACATCGTCCGCGACGGCGAGGTGATCATTGTCGACGAGTTCACCGGCCGCATCCTGGTCGGGCGCCGCTATAACGAGGGCATGCACCAGGCGATCGAGGCCAAGGAAGCCGTCGAGATCCAGCCGGAGAACCAGACCCTGGCCACCATCACCCTGCAGAACTACTTCCGCCTCTACGACAAGTTATCGGGCATGACCGGTACCGCCGAGACCGAGGCCGCCGAGCTGCACTCGATCTACGCCCTCGGCGTGGTCCCGATCCCGACGAACAAGCCGATGATCCGTGACGATCAATCGGACCTGATCTACAAGACCGAAGAGGCCAAGTTCGCCGCCGTGGTCGACGACGTCACCGAGCGGCACGAAAAGGGCCAGCCGGTGCTGATCGGTACCACCAGCGTCGAACGTTCGGAGTACCTGTCCAAGCAGTTCACCAAGCGCGGCATCGCGCACACCGTGCTGAACGCGAAGTTTCACGAGAAGGAAGCCGAGATCATCGCCGAGGCCGGCCGGCCGGGCGCGGTGACCGTGGCGACCAATATGGCCGGTCGTGGTACCGACGTCGTGCTCGGCGGCAACCCGGACATCATCACCGACATCATCCTGCGCAAGGAGGGACTGGATCCGGTGGAGACGCCGGATGAGTACCAGTCCGCGTGGTTGCCGACGCTGGAGCGGGTCAAGGACAAGACCGCGCAGGACGCCGAGGCCGTCCGCGACGCGGGCGGGCTGTATGTGCTCGGTACCGAACGGCACGAATCACGTCGTATCGACAACCAGCTGCGTGGTCGCTCCGGCCGTCAGGGCGACCCGGGCGAATCCCGGTTCTACCTGTCGCTCGGTGATGAGCTGATGCGCCGATTCAACGGTGCCGCACTGGAATCGATCATGACGCGACTGAACCTGCCCGACGATGTGCCGATCGAGGCGAAGATGGTCTCCAAGGCCATCAAGAGCGCGCAGACGCAGGTCGAGCAGCAGAACTTCGAGATCCGCAAGAACGTCCTCAAATACGACGAGGTGATGAATCAGCAGCGCACCGTCATCTATGGCGAGCGCAACCGGATCCTGCGCGGTGAGGATATGGAGGGGCAGGTCCAGAGCATGATCTCGGCCGTGATCACCGCCTACGTCGACGGCGCGACCGCCGAAGGGTACGTGGAGGACTGGGATCTCGACAAGTTGTGGACCGCGCTGAAGACGCTGTATCCGGTGGCTGTCGACTCCAAGGAACTGACCGGTGAGACATCCGTCGGTGAGGCGGGTGACCTGTCCAAGGAGGAACTCGCCGAGGCGCTGCTCGACGATGCGCACGACGCGTACGAGAAGCGCGAGGAAGAGATCGACGGCGTGGCCGGCGAGGGCAGTATGCGCAATCTCGAACGCCAGGTACTGCTTTCGGTGCTCGACCGGAAGTGGCGCGAGCACCTCTACGAGATGGACTACCTCAAAGAAGGCATCGGCCTTCGCGCGATGGCGCAGCGCGATCCGCTGGTCGAATACCAGCGTGAGGGCTTCGACATGTTCTCCGCGATGCTGGAGGGCCTGAAGGAGGAGTCGGTCGGCTTCCTGTTCAACCTGCAGGTTGAGGTGCAGCAGCCGCAGCCGGAGGGCGTTTCGGTCGACGCGGGTCTGCGCTCGCCGGTCGGCGCCATGGCCGCGCCCCGCCCGCTGCCAACTCAAGAGGCCCCCGCCGCGTCCAATGGTGCCCCGGCTGCCTTGCGCGCCAAGGGAATCGACGACTCCAACGCCCGCGGCTTCAGTTACTCGGGTCCCGCCGAGGATGGTCGCGCTGCCGTGCACAGCGATACCGAGGAATACGGCGATGGCGCCACCCGCCGGGAACGCCGCGAGGCCGCGCGCGCCCAGGCGAAGCCGAAGAAAGCGCCGAGGTCGCGTCGGCGGCACTAGCCGCACCGAATCACGAAGGCGCCCTTGTCCATGGGCGCCTTCGGGTATCGGGGCGGCAGATCGAGTCGACTCGGTGGCGAGCGGTTGGGCGAGTCATGGTGGTGATGGACTTGCGCAAACGACTGTTAGGGGTGAGTGTGCGTGATGTCGTCGGTGCTGCGGCGTGGTGTTGTTGCCCAGGACGGGAGCCAGGCGGTTTCGGGGAGCGGTGTCAGGCTTGCGAGGTGGTTGATGAGCGCCTGAAGTCCGGGGTGCGGATTCGTTCTAGGAAGCATGAGGGACAGCGGGTAGGCGAGTGTCGGGTTAGCGATCGGGATGCGGCGTAGGTCGTAGTTCGTCGGCCAGATGTACCGGTCGCGTGCGCCGACGAGGGTGGCTACGTCGGCGGAGTCTACGAGGGTGTCGAGGAGTACCTCGTTACCGAAGTTCGGGCCTGCCGCGTCGATGCGGAGGTCGAAGGCGGTGGCGAGCTGATCGTAGAACTCTGCCCATTCGCTTCGGGGCACGATACCCGGCACCCAGATCCGAAGCTTGCGCAGCTGGGGTGGTGTCAGTGTTCGTGCGGAGGCGAGTGGGTGCCTGGGGCCGACCAGGAGTTCCAGTGGGGAGTCGAAGGCGTGGATCATTTGCACGTCGCGCGGCAGCGTGGCCGGATCGGTGACGGTGCGGAACGAGGCGTCGATATCGCCTGCCTGGACGGCGGCGGCGGCCACGTGCGGGTCGTCGACCCTGAGGGTCACTACGTCGAGGTCGGTTTTGGGATTCGACCGCCAATAGTCGTGTAGAACGACGGCCTGCGCGCTTCGCAGGCCTAGAACGTCGATCCGAAGGGCCCGCGAGCCCGGCCTGACCGCGGTGATGGCGCGGTCGACACCCGCGACGATGCTCCGTGCGTGTGGGAGGAACGCCTGGCCGTCGAGCGTCGGTTCGACCCCTCGGGCGGTGCGGGTGAACAGGCGGACCTCCAGCTCGCGTTCTAGGGCGGCGATCCGCTTCGAGACCGCCTGCTGTGTTACGCCCAGTTCGTCGGCTGCGTGTTGCAGCTGTCCGAGCTCGGCCGCCCGGACGAACGATCGCACTGCCTCGGTGTCCATTGGCCCATCCTATGGGCGCACAACTGATCGTTGTGGCTCGCTGCGAGGGAGTTGTTTGAGCGGTTCGGGTGCTGCACTCGCCGGCCAGCCGCCCCAACATCCTGGCCGCCCACAGCTAGTTGTTTCCGACTACCCATGGGTCGTTGGAGTTCAGTGCTGTCAGTAGTAGGCGTATGGCGGCGACTCGGCGTTCTTTGCCGGAGAGTTGGTCCAGGGCACATTCCGGGTCGGTTGGTGGACCCAGATGGGTGCAGCCTCGGGGGCAGTCTTCGATGGCTGCGGCGAGGTCGGTGAAGGCGGCTATGACGTCGTCGGGGGTGATGTGGGCGAGGCCGAAGGAGCGCACGCCGGGGGTGTCGATGACCCAGCCGCCCGCGGGGAGCGGCAGCGCGACGGACTGGGTGGAGGTGTGACGTCCCTTGCCGACACCGGAGACGATGCCCACCGCGCGATCCGCGTCGGGGACAAGGCGGTTCACCAGGGTGGACTTGCCGACACCGGAGTGCCCGATGAGCGCGGTGAGGTGGCCGTCGAGTAGTTCGTTGATCGGTTCGAGTGGATCGTCGATGCCGCCGTAGACGATGGTGAGATCGAGATCGTCGAAGGCGGCCGCGAATTCGGATTCGGTGGCCAGATCGTGTTTGGTCAGGCACAGAATCGGTTGCAGTCCACCGGCATACGCGGCGACCATGGCGCGTTCGACGAACCCGGTGCGTGGCGGCGGATCGGCGAGCGCGACCACGATGAAGAGTTGTTCGGCGTTCCCGACGACGATCCGTTCGAAGGGGTCGCTGTCATCGGCGGTGCGTCGCAACACCGTTCGGCGTTCGGTGACCCGGACGATGCGGGCGAGAGTGTCCGGCCTACCGGACAGATCGCCGACCACGTCCACCTCGTCACCCACCACGATGGGGGTGCGTCCCAGTTCGCGCGCCCGCATCGCGACGATCGGGCGGTGCGGATCACCGCCGAGTACGCAACCCCAGCGACCGCGATCCACCGCGACGACCATCGCCGATTCCGCTTCATTGTGCTGCGGACGGGTTTTCGTGCGGGGACGGGAACTCTTGCCCGGACGAACCCGGACATCGGTTTCGTCGTAACCCGCGTTTCCCCTGGGACGTTTCAGTGTGCCGCTCCCTGATCCGAGAACGTCGGATCGAGCATCCGCTCCCACAACGAGACGAACCCCGGCAGCGTTTTCGCGGTGGTGCCGATGTCCTCGATCTCGATCCCGGGCACCCGCAGCCCGAGAATCGCACCCGCCGTTGCCATTCGGTGATCGGCGTAGGAATGCCAGGTGCCCGCGTGCAGCGGTGCTGGGGTGATCTCCAGCCCGTCCTCGGTCTCGGTGACATTGCCGCCGAGCCGGTTGATCTCGGTGGACAGCGCCGCGAGCCGGTCGGTCTCATGGCCACGCAGATGGGCGATGCCGCGCAGCCACGACGGCGAATCCGCCAGTGCGGCAAGGGCGGCCACCGTCGGCGTCAGCTCGCCCACATCGTGCAGATCGATATCGATACCCGCGAGCCGTTCTGGGCCGCGCACCGTGATCACGCCGTCGAACCGGCTGACCTCGGCGCCCATCCGCACCAGGATCTCCCGGATCACATCACCGGGCTGGGTGGTGATTCGCGGCCAGTGCGGGATGCGAACCTCGCCGCCGGTGACAGCCGCGGCGGCAAGGAACGGCGTGGCATTCGACAGATCCGGCTCGACATCCCAATCCACCGCGCGGATCGGGCCTGGCGTCACCGTCCAGGTCTGCGCCTTACGGCTGTCCGCGGGCGACTCGACGGCGACATCGGCGCGCCGCAGCATCTCCACGGTCATCTCGATATGCGGCATCGACGGCAGCGCCTTGCCGGTGTGGTGTACGACCACGCCCTCATCGAATCGGGCCGCCGACAGCAAGAGCCCGGAGACGAACTGCGACGATCCGGACGCGTCGATGGTGACCTTGCCGCCGCGCAGCCCGCCTCCGCCACGCACGACGAACGGCAAGGCGTTGCCGTCGATATCGGCCCCGAGCCCGCGTAGCGCGTCCAGAATGGTGCCGAGCGGACGGACCCGCGCCTGCTCGTCACCATCAAAGGCCACATCGCCGTCGGCCAGCGTCGCGACCGGCGGCAGAAACCGCATCACGGTGCCGGCCAAACCGCAATCGACGGTGCCGCCACCCAGCGCGGCGGGCGTGACCGTGAGAGTGTCGCCGGCGCCATCGATGCCCGCGCCCATCGCCCGCAGCGCGCCGATCATCAGATTCGTGTCGCGGCTACGCAGCGCACCGGAGATCGTCGACGGTCTGTCAGCGAGGGCTGCCAAGATCAACGCCCGGTTCGTAATGGATTTAGATCCGGGCAAGGTCACGGTCGCGTGCACGGGTACATCGACATGGGGCGCTGGCCAGAGACTCACTCGTCCATCTTCGCCTATCGCCGGTTCGGACACGAGGCCGGAGCCGAATCGAGTCCTGGTCGGTCGTCCTGGAATCGTCGCGCCAAATGTTCTGACGCGCTACTTGTGGCGCCCGTGCAGCAGTGGCACCAGCTTGCGCAGCAGCTTCATGGTGGACTTGGTGCGCGAGTAGCTGAGCAGCGCCATACCGGGGATCGCGAAGCGCTGCACGGCAATCGAATGCGGGCGGGAGAATTCGCGCAGACCGGGTTCGCCGTGGATGCGGCCGATGCCGGAGTCGCCGACACCGCCGAAGGGCAGTCCTGCGATGGCGGCGAAGGCGAGCACCGAATTGACCGAGGTGGCGCCGACATGCAACTTGCGCGCGGTTTCGAGGCCGTCCTTCTTCGAGTACACCGCGGCGGAGAGGCCGTACTTGGATTTGTTGGCCAGTTCGACCGCCTCGTCGACGCTGTCCACGGTGCGGATGGTGACGGTCGGGCCGAAGGTTTCCTCACAGACGGCCTCGGAGTTCTCGTCCACGTCGACGAGCACGACCGGCTCAATGAACGGTGCCTTGACCGATTCCGGTCCGCCGAGCACGGCGGTGCCGCCATTCTTCAGCGCGTCATCGATGTGGCGGCGCACGATATCGACCTGGCTGGGCATGGTCATCGGGCCGTAGGCGGCGTCGCTGCCGGAACCGGGCTTGACGCCGGTCAGAATGCGCTTCACTTCCGCGACGAACGGTTCGCGCACGGACCGATCCACATACACCCGCTCCACACCGGCGCAGGTCTGGCCGCTATTGGAGGTCGCCCCCCAGGCGACGGCGTCGGCGGCGGCTTTGATGTCAGCGTCACCCGCCACGATCACGGCGTCCTTGCCGCCGCATTCCAGCAGCACCGGAGTCAGCGAATCCGCGGCCGCGGCCATGATCCGTTTGCCGGTGGCGGTGGACCCGGTGAACGCGAGCTTGTCCACACCGGAGGTGACCAGTGCGGCGCCGGTAGCGCCGAAACCGTTGATGGTCTCGAAGACGCCGTCGGGCAATTCCGGGTTGGCCTTCTTGAACGTGTCGGCGAGGAAATTGCCGATGGTGGTGGAGAATTCGCTCGGCTTGAACACCACCGTGTTGCCCGCGGCGAGCGCGTAGGCAATAGAGCCGTTCGGGGTGTAGACCGGATAATTCCATGGGCCGATCACGCCGACGACGCCGAGTGGGTGTTGTTCGAGGCGGGCGGAGAAGTTCGACATCAGCGCGCCGGGTGAGATCTTCTTGGGCGAGAGAACCTTTTTGGCGTTCTTCGCGGCCCAAGCGATGTGCTCGAGGACGAGCATGAGTTCCAGGAAGGCGTCGTCGACCGGCTTGCCGTTTTCCTGGTGGATCAGTGCGCAGAATTCGTCGGATCTCGTGACCAGTTGGGTCGACCATCGCAGCAGGTGTTTGCGGCGCTCGTCGAAACTCAGCGTACCCCAGGTGGCCGCGGCGCTACGTGCGGTGGCCACCGCCGCGGCCACCGCGTCCGCATCGGCGACGGTATGCGTGGCGATGATCTCGCCGGTGGCAGGGTCGACCGACGTCAGCCTCGTTTCCGGCGCCGCGGGGCTGGTTTCGGTGGTTGTCACGGTGGGTTTCTCCTCACTACCGGGTGCGGCGGCGGTGTGTCATTGACGGATGGCACAAGTTACTGCTCATTCTTTGAGAGGATGCTATGTCAGAACTCTCATGGCGTCACCGTCTATCCATCATTGTTCCGGACTTTATCCACCTCGGGTGGGACTATCGAGGTATGTGTGGACGATATGCGACGACCACCGCCCCAGGTCGGCTCGCCGCCGAGCTGGACGCCGTCGACGAGACCGGCGCCGATACTCCGACCGGCGGGTTCGCCAACTACAACGTAGCGCCGACGACACAGGTGCTGACGGTGGTCGAGCGCCACGACCGCGACCACCCCGACGACGATCCGAAACTGCGGGTCCGGCGTATGCGATGGGGCCTGATCCCGGTGTGGACCAAGGTTGCCGAGCCGGGAGTGCCGGTCAAGGGGAAACCGCTGTTCAACGCGCGCGCGGACAAGGCCGCGACCACCGCGTCCTTCCGTGACGCGGTGAAGTACCGACGCTGCCTGGTGCCGATGGACGGCTGGTACGAATGGGTCGTCGAGCCCGACGTGCTGGCCGGGGCGAAGGGGAAGGCGGCCAAGCATCCGTTCTACATGTCCGCCGCCGACGGTTCCCGGCTGTACATGGCCGGCCTGTGGTCGGTGTGGCGCGACCGTGCGCAGCCGACGAGCGAACCACTGCTGTCCTGCACGATTCTGACCACCGACGCGGTCGGCGACTTGACCCGCGTCCACGATCGAATGCCGCTGCCGATGCCGCGCGAGAGCTGGGACGCCTGGCTGGATCCGGGCCATCCGGCGCCCGCATCGCTGCTCGAGACGCCGAGTGCTGACACGGTATCGGGGATCGTGGCACGTCCGGTGCCGGATCTGGTCAACAGTGTCCGGAACAACGGGCCACAATTGCTTGCCACGGTCTCGGGTGGGCCGGTATCGGACACGGAACAGGCCGGGCAGATCAGCCTGTTGTGATCGCCCAGCCCGTTCGGTCTTGTCAGATCAGAGCTGGCACTTGACGCTCGGCGTCGCGATATTCAGCCCGCACTTGACGACGTCGGAGAGCAGGTCGATGACCTTGCCGGCGAGGCTGCCGCCGAGCTTCTCGGCCTTGTCGGCCTTTTCATCCTTCTTCGGGGTGCCCTGTTTGTACGGAATCTTCGGTGTGTCACCGGTGCCCAGCCCGTCGAACGGGAAGTCACCGACCTGTGTCACCGAGGGGTGGTCCGGCGCGGCTGCGGCCGTAGGGGCCTGTAGTGCCGCCGAACTCAGGGCTAGGACCAGCGCACCGAGCAGGGAGATGATCATGGTGCGCAGAGACATTTCGCATCACATCCTCGGGGTCGGACGAATCTGGCCCGTCCAGTAACGCATAGTTCGCCGCGAATCGGAGTCAATTACACCGATATCACTCGCGCGGTGACGGCGCCGGTCAGCCGGATCAGATCGGCGGGCGCCAGCTCTATCTCCAGCCCGCGCCGCCCCGCGCTGCACAGCATCCGGTCGGACTCCAGCGCCGAGGCGTCCACGACCGTCGGCAGTAGCTTGCGCTGACCGAGCGGGGAGATGCCGCCGAGCACGTAACCGGTGACCCGCTCGGCCTTCGTCTTGTCGGCCATCGCGGCCTTGGGTGCGCCGAGGGCCGCCGCGGCGGCCTTGAGCGACAACGTGTTCGGCACCGGCAGCACCGCGACGGCCAGCGTTCCGGTGGACAGTTCGATCACAAGCGTCTTGAAGATCCGCGCCGCCGTGACATCGAGTTGCGTGGCGAGCGCGTCGACCGCCTCCGCGCCATAGGAGTCGGCGCGCGAATCGTGGGTGTAGGCGTGTACGCGATGCGCCACTCCGGCCGTGACCAGGGTGCGAATCGCCGGAGTCGAGGCTGCGGCCATGCCGGACACCATAGTGTCTCCCCGGCCCGGGTTCGGCACCTATTTTCCGATGCCGCGACGTTGCGCCGGGAACACAGCCGGGGCCTTGTCTGTTGCACGCAAATACACAAGCAGCGTTGTGCGCGACGTAAAGGAGATGTGTCGGGTGTCCGTTCTGGTCGAGGAACGTCCGGTATGGACCGGGGCGTCGCCGATGAATGACCACTTCCCCTCGGAAATGCCACTGCCGGTAGATTTGGCAGGTACGGCAATCGAAGGGACAGGTGTGACGAGCGACGACGATGTGGTGACCGACGGTGCGGTCGGCGCCGCGGTCGACGAAACCGCGCTGGCACAGCGGTTCGAGCGGGACGCGCTTCCGATGCTCGACCAGTTGTACGGCGCCGCGCTGCGCATGACCAGGAATCCGGCCGATGCGGAGGACCTGGTTCAGGAGACGTATGTCAAGGCGTTCCAGGGATTCAAATCCTTCAAGGAGGGCACCAATCTGCGTGCCTGGCTTTATCGGATCCTGACCAACACCTACATCAACTCCTATCGCAAGAGGCAGCGTCAGCCCGCGCAGTACCCGACCGACGAGATCACCGACTGGCAGCTCGCCGCCACCGCGGAGCACACCTCGCAGGGTTTGCGTTCCGCCGAGGTGGAGGCGTTGGACGCGCTGCCGGATGACGACATCAAAGCCGCGTTGCAGGAGCTGCCGGAAGAGTTCCGGATGGCGGTGTACTACGCCGATGTCGAGGGCTTTCCATATAAGGAAATCGCCGACATCATGGGCACCCCCATCGGTACGGTGATGTCCCGGCTGCACCGCGGTCGCAAGCAGCTGAAGGGTTTGCTCGCCGATGTAGCGCGCGAACGTGGATTCAACCGCAATGGGGCGGAACGCCAGGAGGTCAAGCAGTGAGCGAGCGAACCACGGACTCGGCTGCGGAGCGCGACCCCGATATGGAACTCGATTGCACGGCTGTCCTGGCCGACGTCTGGCTCATGCTCGACGGCGAATGCGACGCGGCGACCAGAGCCCGCCTGCAACACCACATGGACCACTGCTCGCCGTGCATCGAGGCGTACGGCATCGAGGAGAAGGTCAAGGGTTTGCTCAGTCGCAAATGCAGCGGTGACCGGGCCCCGGATTCGCTGCGCGACCGGCTGACCGTCGAGATTCGGCGATCGGTCACGGTGGCGCGGGTGGAGACACCCGAGGCTTGAGATAGACCGGGCCCGAAAACGACTGAGCGGCACGCTCTTCCGTCAAGGAGGGGCGTGCCGCTCGCGTTCTGTCAGCACAACGGCTCAGGCGTTTGGCCGCTTGCCGTGGTTTGCTGCGTTGCCCTTGCGGCTGCGCTTCTTACGACCACGCTTACCCATCGGTAGTCTCCCTTCTGTTGAAGGCCATTGTTTCATGTGTGGTTGGCTGTAGCTTCAGCGGATACAGCGCCGACTAGCGAATGGGGTGTCATGGCTGAGGAAGTACGCGCGGAGATGGTTTCGACGGTGCTCACCGTCGAGGTCACAGTGGGCGACAAGGTGGAGACCGACCAAACCTTGGTGCTACTCGAGTCCATGAAGATGGAGATCCCGGTCCTCACCGAGATCAACGGCGAAGTCACCTCGATCTCGGTCGAGCCGGGGCAGGTTCTGCAACAGGGTGACCTGATCGCGGTTATCTCCTGAGCGAGTCGACGCGGTTAACCTAGAGCATGGCGACACTGAGCGAGCTCCTGGCCGAGCACACCGATCTCCCCGGCGTCGCCGTGGATCATCTGCAACGTGTGGTCGGGGACTGGCAGCTGCTCTCCGATCTGTCCTTCGCTGATCTGCTGCTCTGGGTCGGTGCGGGCCCCATCACCGATGGCGCGGATATCGTGTGCGTCGCGCAATGCCGTCCGACGACGGCGCCGACCGTGCATCTGGAGGATCGGGTAGGTGATCTGGCTTCGAAGGCCGATCATCCGCAGGTGTTCGAGGCGTTGTCCACCGGCAAGATCGTGCGCGCCGATAGCGATGCCGAGGCGGAGGGGGTCTATCACCCGCGTCCGGTGCACGCCGTGCGCGAGGCCATTCCGGTTCGCTGCGGCGACGATGTCATCGCGGTGCTCAGCCGGGACACCGACCGGCAGCGGTCGCGGGTGCGTAGCACCCTGGAGATCGCGTATGTGGCCTGCTCGGATGACCTGTGCCAGATGATCGCCGACGGCACCTTCCCGACCACCGAGGATCGGGCGGCAACCCATTCCAGCCCGCGCGCGGGCGATGGGTTCATCAGGCTCGACACCGAAGGCATCGTCGTCTATGCCAGCCCGAACGCATTGTCGGCGTATCACCGCATGGGTTTGCAAGCCGATCTGGCCGGCCAGGATCTGGCCGTCACCACCCGTTCGCTGATCACCGATCCGTTCGACGCCCAGGAGGTGGTCGGCGATATCCAGGCGGCACTGGCCGGGCGAACCGGGCGCCGGATGGAAGTGGAGGCCCGCGGCGCCACCGTGTTGTTGCGCACGCTGGTGTTGCGTCCGCACGGTGAATTGGCTGGTGCCGCAGTGCTCGTGCGCGATGTCACCGAGGTCAAACGCCGGGATCGAGCGCTGCTGAGCAAAGACGCGACGATCCGGGAGATTCATCATCGGGTGAAGAACAATCTGCAGACTGTGGCGGCCCTGCTGCGGTTGCAGGCCCGCCGCACCGAGAACGAGGAGGCGCAGGTCGCCCTTACCGAATCGGTGCGCCGGGTGACCTCGATCGCGTCCGTGCACGAAATGCTGTCGATGTCGGTGGATGAGGAGGTCGACCTCGACGAGGTCGTTGACCGGCTGCTGCCGATCATGGCCGATGTCGCCACCGTGCATACCGCGCGCATCAAGGTACGCAGGACTGGTTCGCTCGGTGTCTTCTCCGCCGAGCGCGCGACTCCGCTGGTTATGGTGCTGACAGAATTGGTTCAGAACGCCATCGAGCACGCCTTCGATTCCGGCGAAAACGGTTCGGTGACGATACGTTCCGAGCGTTCGGCCCGCTGGCTGGATGTCATCATCAGCGACGACGGCCGTGGTCTGCCGCCCGGTTTCAGCATGGAGTCCTCCGACCGCCTCGGGCTGCAGATCGTGCGGACCCTGGTAACCGCCGAATTGGGCGGCTCCATCGGACTGCATCCGGGCGCTGACATCGGCACCGACGCGGTGTTGCGGGTCCCGCTCGGACGGCGCTCGGGCCGCTAGAAACTACCTACCTCGGGCCGTAATAAACAACTGAGCCCGGCACCTCGAGGGGTGCCGGGCTTAATGCGTTACCGGTCCGGGCTGAATGGCCCGGTAACGCCGGTCGCCCGAAAAATCAGACGACAGTGCGGGTGCGGGTGCGCGCGTTGCGGCGCTTGAGCGCACGGCGCTCGTCCTCGCTCATGCCACCCCATACACCGGCGTCTTGTCCGGACTTCAGGGCCCAGGACAGGCAGTCGGCGGTAACGGGGCAGCGAGCGCAGACCAGCTTGGCATCAGCTATCTGCGCGAGCGCGGGACCGCTGTTACCCACCGGGAAGAACAGCTCGGGGTCCTCATCGCGACAGATGGCCTTGTGGCGCCAGTCCATTCCTCTGCTCCTTTACTGGACGCCACAAGGGGCGCCGACGGTTTGTGGATCGTTCACTTGTGCGTATCGAATGTTTCCGCACGGTTGCTTGTGAATGCTTTCACGAACACCGTAGATGTCAATAGGTATCTAGTGCACCGTGGGGAAGCTCACGCCATCAGGGTCCCGCTTGGGGCCCCTGCTCGGTAAGTTTTACTCGCTCTATCCGATTTTTGCAGCGCAACAGCGATGTTTTTCGCGCGTTTCGTGCTCAGGAGGGGCGTGGTGCGACGACCTCGAGCACCTCGGGCACGGCTGTGAAATCCACCATGTTGCGTTTTCCGATAAAGTCGCCATCGATTTGCAGGCCGATCGGTGCTGCGGCTTCGACCCGCACCGATGGCACGTCGTCGTCTCGAAATAAATTGCGCGACTTGGGATTTCCGTCGGTGGCCAGGAGCTGGCGGGCGAGCAACAGCGTCGGAACCACCGCCATCGAACGTACGGCGAACACTCCGAGGCCTGTTTCGAACGTCGTGCCCGGGTTGGTGTGCACCGGGGTCGAGTTCAGAAATGTCCAAGGCGTTGCGTTCGTGACGAATGCGTAGTGCACGTCCTCGATGGGTTTGTGTCCAGGTATCTCGATTCGGACGCTTGGTTCTTTACGCTTGTTCCGAAAGAATTGTCGCACAGTTGTTCGAATATATCTTGATGGAGTTGCCGTGTGCCCGGCGGCGCGACTCGCGTCGATCGCTTCGCAGACATCGGCGTCGAGGCCGACGCCGGCACTGAAGGTGAACCAGCGATCATCGGCGATGCCGAGACCGATCTTGCGGTCGCGGTCGAGGGTAAGCAGATCGATGAGCTGATTGGTTGCCGTCACCGGGTCCGGCGAGATTCCCAGCGCCCTGGCGAACACGTTCGCCGAGCCGCCCGGGATCACGCCGAGCCGGGGCAGCCAGGCCTGGCCATCATTCAACTCGGGCAGCGGAAGGAAGCCGTTTATGGTCTCGTTGACCGTCCCGTCGCCGCCGTGCACGACGATCAGGTCCATTTCGTTGGTCGATGCCCACTGCGCCAATTCCGCCGCGTGGCCGCGATGCTGGGTGTGCGCAACGGTCAGCTGAGTCCGGCTCTCCAACGCGTGCGCGAGTAAGTCTCGCGTCGCCGGCGTGGTTGAGGTGGCATTCGGATTCACGATCAGCAACGTCCGCACGCTCGCAGCCTAGTGGGCGCGCTTAGGCTGAGCGCGTGGCCGATAGCGACAAGGATGAGATTTCCGCGGTGCCGATAACGGTGCGAGGCGCGGGTGGGCTGGTAGCGCTGGAGGGCGGCGTCGCGGTGATCGTGGCGATCGTGTTGATCGTGCGCGGGCTGCTCGGACACGACCAGACCGCCGCGAACGGGTACGGCACGGCGGCCTGGTTCGGGATTCTCGGTGGTGCGGTACTCGCGGCGGGAATCGGACTGTTGCTCGGACAGCGATGGGGTCGCGCGATCGCGGTGATCGCGCAACTGTTGCTGTTGCCGGTTACCTGGTCACTGCTCACCGATTCGCATCGGCCGGTACTCGGTGGGCTGCTCGGCGTGGTGGTGGTCGCCGCGTTGGTGCTGCTGTTCGCGCCGCCCTCCTCGCGGTGGATGGCACAGGAATACGGGATCGATCCCGATTAGCCGAGTCCCCGGCTGATCATCGCCGCTTCCGATCAGCTCGGCCCGGCTGGTGCGCCGCGGCCGAGAGTGGCCAGGGCGTCGCCTTCGAGGCGGTAGCCGACCCACTCGTCTTGTCCGGCGGCGCCGAGCGATTTGTAGAAATCGATGGACGGGGTGTTCCAGGTGAGCACCGACCAGTCGACGCGGCCGTAACCATTGGCGACCGCTTCTTCGGCGAGTGCGGTCAACAGGGCCTTGCCGTAGCCCTTCCCTCGCGTCTCCGGCTTGACGTACAGGTCCTCCAGATAGATGCCGTGTACGCCCTTCCAGGTGGAGAAGTTCAGGAACCAGATGGCACAGCCGACCACACCGGCGTTCTCTTCGACCACGTGCGCGAACAGCGCGGGCGTCGGTCCGAACAGCGCGGTGTGCAGCTGATCGACCGTCAAAATGCACTCGTGCCTTGCTTTTTCGTACTCGGCGAGGTCATAGACGAGCTCGACCATGGCGGGCACGTCGGCGGGCGTAGCGCGGCGGATGCGGCCGGTCGCGGTCACAGTACGGCTCCGTTCGACGCGGGTACGAGGTTGTGCGCGAGGACGGTTCGTACATCGTGGTCATGACCGAGAACCGAAACCGCGCCGGTCGACATGAAGAACCGGCGGCCCTCCCGCAACTCGAGCTCGGCCCAGCGGGCGATCAGCGCCCGCGAGAAGTGCCCGTGGCCGACAAGCACGACATCCCGATCGGGCAGTATCGGCTCGACCGACGCGAGCACCCGGTCGGCTCTGGCACGAACATCCTCGGCGGTTTCACCGCCCGGTACCGTGCCGGTCCAGATGGTCCAGCCGGGCACCGTCTCACGGATCTGCGCGGTGGTGACTCCCTCGTAGTCGCCGTAGTCCCATTCGGACAGATCGTCGTCGACGGTGGGGTCGGTGAGCCCCGCGAGCGCGGCCGTTCGCATCGCGCGCTCCCGGGGGCTGGTGAGCACGAGCGGGCCTCGCAGCTTCAGCGCGGTCAGCAATTGCCCGGCCGCCCTGGCCTGTTCCTCGCCGCGCTCGGTGAGCGGCAGATCGGTGCGGCCGGTATGGCGCTGCTGCGTCGACCAGGTCGTTTCGCCGTGCCGCAACAGCACAAGCCGGACATTTTCCAGTGCGGACATGAATCCATCATGGGGCACGTCCACCACGGCGGGTGCGCGTGGTCAGCCGAGTGCGTACAGTTCGCCGCCGCGCCGTTCCAGAATGGTGGAGCCGAGCACCGCGAGCGAGATGGGGGAGCCGTCGTAGCCGGTGCGCTCGAAGGGGATGCGGGCCACCTCGGCACCGGAGCCGGGATCGAGGGCAACGAGCCCGCCTGCCACCGGGACCAGCACCCGACCGGCCATCAACGCGGGCGTGCCGAGTGCGTCGGGTGTCGTCCACAGCGGATCGAATGTGCTTGCGCTCGAGGCGATCACGCTGTTGCCGGTGAAAACGTAAAAGGCCGAGCTGATTCGGACCGTCGCCGAATTTTCGGTCAGCGGCGCGGAAAGCTGGTGCACCACAAGCGGATTCCCGTTCGCGTCGTATACCGCCAGCCGTGGTACCGCCGCCTCGGCGCCCGCCGCCGCAGGCTCGCCCGGCAGATACAGCATGATTCGGTTGTCGGACACCGCGAGCACTCGCGCGTCGGCGGAATCGGTGCCCGGCCCGACGAGGACGTGCGAGCCGTACTCCTCGGGCACCGTGTTCTCCTTGGGTGCCGGATTGAGGACGGTCAATCGGTTGGCGGGATCTGCGGGGCAGCGTTCCAGCACCGCGAGCCGCGACGAACTCGATGCCGACGACAGCAGCGAGCAGCCTTTGCGCGGTTGGGTTTTCACGTTTACCGGCGCGTCGACGTAGCCGTATTCGAGGGTGCGCACCAGATCCGAGCGCCACATCTCCAGCCGCTGCGGTCCCTGCGCGAGGGTGTAGGTGCCGTCGACAGACAACCGCAGTGTGGGATCCATGTAGCTGCTGCGCGCGGTACGCCGGGCACCACTGTCCCCGGCGAGCTGGGTGGTCTGGCTGCAGCCGCGCTGATCCCGGTACACCGCGACGACCGTGCCGAACTGCGACTCCACCCCGCATAACGGCATATCGCGGCGGTAGAGCCACAGTTGCTCACCGGTCTGTGGATCCCGGCCGACCACCGCACCGTCATCGGCGGTGATCACCGCCCCCGCCGCGGCCAGCGCCCTGGACGCGGCCCCGTCGGGGGCATGCCACAGCTCGCGCAGGGTGCCCGGCAGTCGATCGGCCGTCGCCGGGGTCGATGCGGGATGGTCGGCGGTCACCGATTCGGTGCCGTTGGCGTCGCCGCGCGCCCACACCAAGACCGCCGCGATCCCGACAAGTGCGACGATCGCGACTGCGGCGATGATGTCGGCGCGCGTCCGCCGCTCAGGTGCGAGCACGATTGCGAGAGTAGCGGATCTGGGTCGCTAGACCGAGGCGGTGGCCGCGATGGACGGCGCGTCCGAGCCGTTCGCCGCTTCGTTATCGCTGGCAGTCGCGTCGGCGGGCTTGCGCCGTCGCCGTCGACGGCGGGCAGGCTGCTCGTCCGAGTCGCCGGCGCCATTGCCGTTATGGTCTTCGCCGGTGTCGTCGTCGGTCGCGGGCGTATGCGCTGCGGCCTCGGTGTGCTCGGGCGCGGTGTTGCCATTATCCGCGGCGGTGGTGTCGTCGGCGGGCTTGCGCCTGCGACGTCGACGGCGGGCTGGCTTGTCGGCGTTCTCTTCCGCGTTGTCCGGTCCGGCGCCGTTATCCGCGTCCTCGGGGGTTGCGGTCGCGTCGTCCACGGTGGCGCTGGTGTCGCTCTCGATGGGCTCGCCCGCCCTGGTCCGCCTGCGGTTGCGCTTGCGCGGAGCGCGCGCGGGCCGCTCGACGACCACCGCGTCGTCGTCGCGTTCCGGTTTGGGCTTGCGGACGGTACCGGTCACGCCCTCCGGGATGCCGAGTTCCGAAAACAGGTGCGGCGAGCGCGAATACGTCTCCACCGGCTCCGGGATACCGAGTCCGAGCGCCTTGTCGATGCCGGCCCAGCGGTTGAGTTCGTCCCAGTCGATCAGGGTCACCGCGACACCGGTACGTCCGGCGCGGCCGGTGCGGCCGATCCGGTGCACGTAGGTCTTCTCGTCCTCGGGGCACTGGTAGTTGATGACGTGGGTGACGTCGTCGATGTCGATACCGCGCGCCGCGACATCGGTCGCGACGAGCACGTCGATGGCGCCCTTGCGGAACTTGCCGAGTGCCTTCTCACGGGCGATCTGTCCCAGGTCGCCATGCACGGCACCGACGGAGAATCCGCGCTCGGCGAGGTCGTCGGCTACCTTCTGCGCGGTGCGCTTGGTGCGGGTGAAGATCATCGTCGCGCCGCGGCTCTCGGCCTGCAGAATGCGGGCGATCAACTCGCTCTTGTCCAACGCGTGCGCCCGGTAGACGAACTGCGCGGTGCGGTCGTGGACCGCGGAATCGTGTGGCTCCTCGGCCCGGATATGCGTCGGCCTGGTCAGGAAGGTGCGGGCCAGGGTGATGATCGGGCCGGGCATGGTCGCCGAGAACAGCATGGTCTGACGCTGGGTGGGCACCATGCCGAGAATGCGTTCGATATCCGGCAGGAAGCCGAGATCGAGCATTTCGTCGGCCTCGTCGAGGACGAGCACGCCGATCTTGCCCAGGATCAGGTGTCCCTGATCGGCGAGGTCCATCAGCCGGCCGGGAGTGCCGACGACTACGTCGACGCCCGAGCGCAGCGCCGCGATCTGGGAATCGTAGGGGCGCCCACCGTAGATGGACAGCACGCGCAGCGGGCCCTGGTGGTTCTTCAGGTATTTGCTCGCGTTCTCCAGGTCCTGGGTGACCTGGATGCACAGCTCGCGCGTCGGCACGATGATCAGTGCGCGGGGGGTTCCATCCAGCGGCGTCGTCCCGCTGCCGGTGGTGGTGATGCGGTGCAAGAGCGGCACACCGAATCCGAAAGTCTTACCCATACCGGTTCGCGCCTGGCCGATGAGATCCTCACCGGCGAGCGCCAGCGGAAGGGTGAGTTCCTGGATTGCGAAAGTGCGTTCGATTCCGATCTCGCCGAGTGCCCGCACGATTTCCGTGCGCACACCCAATTCGGTGAATGTCGGGGCGGAGTGTGTTTCGTCCAGTTCGGCGGTCAGCAGAGTGTCTGCGATGCCGGGTTCCTGTTCGACAGTGATCTTGCTCAGGATGGTGCCTTTCCTCGTTATCGCGTCACGCGCGCACGAGGCGTGGGGCGGACCGGCCGGCCCGCGACAACCACGTATCCGCCTGTGATATTCACCCCGGCTACAGCCTGATGTCAGTGGGTGCCATCTGCGCGGCAGCTACCTGGAGACATCGGCGCGGCGCATTGGTGATGCGGATCTGGTGCGCGCACATTTTCTCGGACATCGAAGCCCGTCCGGGGCCGAAATATGAATCGCCACGAGCCGTGGCGAACACTGGTTCCGGCAACCTCGGTCGGCGAAAATTTTCGTTGTCCGCAATGATTGTAGCGTGATATTGTGCGTGGCTCGAATTGCCGCCTCGGCAATTCCGGGACAAAAGTCTCATTTGCTTGCCAAATCCCTCGACGGGAGCTGCGCGACATGCCAATTCAACTCGCGTGGCGAATCCGGCTCCGGTGGCGTCGGTATTGCGCGCCGGGCGTGGCCGTAGTCGAGTGGATGGATCGCGTACGGAATTCGTGCGCGAAGCCGCGTGATCCCAGCCGAGTACTACGCTGTGACTCATGGGAGCCCAGCCATCCGCCGCACTTGGAGTTTCATCCATCGTCGCTGACGAACCCGGGGTCACCGAACTGTTCGCGGTCCTCGCCTACGGCGAGATCTCCGCGTTCTATCGGCTGGCCGAGGAGGCCAAGCTATCGCCGACGCTGCGGGGCAAGGTCGCCGTCGCGAAGATGGCCGCCGCGGAGATGCGGCACTTCGAAACAGTGGAGTCCGCACTGGCCGCGCGTGGCGTCGGAGTCTTCGACGCCATGGCTCCCTATGTGCGGGCACTCGATGCCTACCACGACTCCACCGACCCATCGACCTGGCTCGAGTCGATGGTCAAGTTCTACGTCGGCGACGGCATCGCCGCCGATTTCTACACCGAAATCGCGGGCGCGCTGAGCCCCGAGGTCGCCGCCGTGGTCCGCGATGTACTCGCCGAAACCAGCCACTCGGAGTTCGTGGTGGAGGAGGTTCGCCGCGCGGTCGCCACGAGCCGCGCCGAGCGCGACCGGCTCACCCTCTGGGGCAGGCGGCTGCTCGGCGAGGCCATCACCCAGGCGCAGTACGTCATGGCCCAGCGCGACGAACTCACCGATCTCGTGCTCACCGCGACCGGCGATTTGAACGGCATCGCGGCGCTGTTCGAGCGCATGCAGGCCAGCCACGCCGAACGGATGGCCGTCCTAGGAATTTGAGCGGTTCACTCGTTCACCGCCCGGTTGTCCACCAGACGTAGTTCGGGGACACGCACCTGGGTCTGCTCGTTGAGCCAGACGACGACGCTTTGACTGCTGTCGGCTTGCAGGGTCTCGAAGGTGATATCGAGATGCCCGTGCTCCGGATGGTCGAACCGCAGCAGGCCGGTGCTGTGCTCGGCTAGGCGATGTGTGTGCCAGCGGCCCGCGAAATCCGGGTGTTGCCGTAGTGCGCCGATTATCTCGCGCAGTTGATCGTCGCCGGGCCAGCGCATGTCGGCGCGGGACAGTTCGGCGGCGAAATTGTCGGCGACTTCGGACCAATTTCGTAGCACCCGTCTGGCCTGCGGATGCGTGTAGACATACCAGACCAGGTTCAGGTGGTCCGGATCGTCGAGCAGGCCGAGCGGGGCCGCCAACTCTTCCCACGTCGGATTCCAGCCGAGCACGTTGAGGCCGCGGCCGACCACGAAGGCGGGCGTGGGTTGCAGTGCGCGCAGGATGGCTTCGAGCGTCGGCGCCAGGGTTTCCTCGGCGGATTCGGCCTTCGGGCACTGTTGCGGTTTGGTGGAAGTCAGTGCCAGCCAACCGAAGTGGTGTCGCTCCTTGCCTTCCAGCAGCAGCGCGTTGGCCAAAGCGTCGACGACCGAGACCGAAGGATTGATGTCGCGGCCCTGCTCGAGCCTGGCCAGATAGTCGGCGCTGACCCCGGCGCGCACAGCGACTTCCTCGCGGCGCAGCCCGGGGGTCCGGCGTCGTCCGCCCTTGGGCATCCCGACGTCCGCCGGCCGTAATTCCGCGCGTCGTGCGACCAGGAATTCGGCGAATCCGTTTCGTGCCATGATTTATCGTGCCTTGTCCTGGGGTAGTTATCCGCGCCCTGCGAGGTCCAGGATAATCACGGTCTGGCTACCGGACCGTGGTCCGGTCATTGTGTTTGACATGACTACTTCCTCCGAAACCGCTACGACGTCGCTCGCCTCCGGCTTCTGGGCGCTGGACACCAACCATTCCTCGGTCGAGTTCAGCATTCGCCATCTTGGCATCTCCAAGGTCCGGGGCCGGTTCACCAACTTCGAGACCGAGTTCGTCGTGGATGAGTCCGGCACCGCCGCCACCCTGGTCGCGACCATCCACACCGATTCCTTCGACACCGGCAACGCCGATCGCGACGCCCACATCCGCAGCGCCGACTTCCTCGATGTCGCCAACCGTCCCACCCTGACCTTCCGTGTCACCGAACCGGTCGTGATCGCCGAAACCTTCGAGGTGACCGGCGAGGCCACGCTCGGCGCGGTCACCAAGCCGCTCACCCTGGAGGTCGAATGGGGCGGGGTGCAGGAATTCGGGGGCACTGGTGATCGGCACGCCGGTTTCTCCGCCACGGGCATTATCAAGCGCACCGACTTCGGCGTCGGTGGACCGATGCCCGGCATGCTCAGCAACGCCGTCAAGATCGAACTCGAGATCCAGCTGATCGAACCCAAGTAACGTCCGTGCACCTTCGATACCGGGCCTCGTACTGATGTTCGCTGACAGCGCAGGTGGGCGTGCATCCGGCCGCAGCGGCCTGCATTAGCCTTGGATCGACAGCACAGAACTCTAGGTTCGGAGGTTGGCCGTGGAGGTCAAGATCGGTATTTCGGATAGCCCGCGGGAGCTCGTGATCAATAGCTCGCAGACCCCCGACGAGGTCGAGGCGCTGGTGTCCGGTGCGCTGAGCGGCGACAGCGGCGTCGTGTCGCTCACCGACGAGAAGGGCCGCAAGTTCCTGATCCAGGCCGCCAAGGTCGCTTACGTCGAAATCGGTACCGTCACGGGTGGCCGAGTCGGTTTCGCGGCTGTCTGAGGACCGAAAAGAGCCCCTGTCCTCGCCAGGACAGGGGCTCTATTCATTTGAAGCTCAGTAGGGCGAGTTCAGTCGCGACAGCGGGACGTGCGACAGGCCACCCCACGCCAGTGCGACGGTGGTGTCGACCGCTTCTTCCTTCGGGATCGGCCGGTCCGCCTCCAGCCAGTAGCGGGCGGTGAACTGGCTGGTGCCTACCAGGCCGACCGCGAGAATCCTTGCGCGGTAAGGGTCCAAGCCGGAATCGTGCGCGACCAGATCGAAGACCGCGTCGACGCACGCCTCGGTGGCCTGTTCGACCCGGCGCTGAACCTGCGGCTCGCTGGTCAGATCCGACTCGAAAACCAGTCGGAAGCCCTGCATTTCGTTGTCGACGAAGTCGAAGTACGCCTGCACGGCGGCGCGGACGCGCTGCCGGTTGTCGGTGGTCGAGCGCAGCGCCTGGCGGACACTCGACACCAGCATGTCGACGTAGTTCTGTAGAACCGCAAGGTAGAGTTCGAGTTTGCTGGTGAAGTGCTGATAGAGCACCGGCTTACTCACTCCGGCGCATTGTGAAATTTCGTCCATGCCCGCGGCGTGATAGCCACGCTGCACGAACACTTCGCTTGCCGCTGCGAGCAGCTGTAGCCGTCGCTCGTCGCGTGGAAGCCGGGTACCGCGTTTTGGCGGTGTTGCGGCGCCGGGCGACGATCTGCGGGACGTCATCCGGTCCGCGAGGTCAGTCATTTTTCGGCTCTCCCAGTCAATGCCCCGGCAAGAAAGGGGTGCGCACCGGGTATCCCCAGAACGATACCCGCTCATCGCGTTTGCGCCGACCCGGGTCGTTTCCCGCCGTTGACGGTGAGGAATGTCGCAGCAAACCCTACGATGCGGTGTCGGTGACTTTCGGGTCTTGCGGAGTGCTGTTGTCGCGCACTGTGAGAGTCTGATGGGTGTGACCGACCGACCGGCAAGACCCGGCGGCGGGCGAGAACCGTACCGCCCCGCCGCCCCGCCGCGTCCCATTCCGCAGGGGCCGGCCCTGTGACAAGGCCACGAATCACACCGCACAATGAGCAGGACCAGGGTGTTCGTGAGCACGGCGGCGTCGAGGTCTACGACCCGCTCGGCGTGCACGAAACCCAGGATCGTTCCCATCAGCCATTACGTGCGCGCTGGGATCCCACCGCACCCGATGACAGTCCTTCGCGCACGCCCCGCCCCGAGCGCGCGGCCAAAAAGCAAAGTGCGCTCGGCCGTTTCGTATCCACCTACGGTTGGCGGGCGTACGCGCTCCCGGTGCTGTTCGTGGTCACCGTGCTGGTGGTCGTCGACGCGGTACGCGACGGATCGGACGTCATCGCGGGCTCGGGGGGTGCGCCGGGATTCGGGCAGCTGAGCCCACGTGCGGCCTCGGCGGGCATCATCGGGGCGCCACCCGGTGACGGGCACTTTCCGGCCGATCTGCCCAGCGGGGCCCTACCCGAGGGCGGCGCCCTCACCGAGACCGCCGCGGGCACCTGGCATGTGGTGCCGGGAACCACCGCCCAGATCGGGACCGGCGCGGAGTTCAAATTCAGCTATACCGTAGAGATCGAGGATGGTGTCGATACTTCCGGGTTCGGCGGCGACGAGTCGGTTGCCAAAATGGTCGACAGCACCCTCGGGAATCCCAAGAGCTGGGCGCACGATCCCAAATTCGCTTACCGCCGCATCGACAAGGGTGAGCCCGACTTCCGTGTCTCGCTCACCTCACGCGAATCCTCCCGTAAGGCATGCGGATTCGATATCCCGATCGACTCGTCGTGCTTCAACGCCGATCTGCGCCGGGTGGTGTTGTCGGAGGTCCGCTGGGTGCGCGGCGCGCTGGCCTACGAGGGCGATATCGGTTCCTACCGGCAGTACCAGATCAATCACGAGGTCGGCCACGCCATCGGCTACCACCAGCATCAGCCGTGTGAAACCGACGGTGGACTCGCGCCGGTGATGATGCAGCAGACCTTCGGCATCAGGAACAACGACATCGCGGCGCTCGACCCGGACGGCGTGGTCCCCATGGACGGCAAGCGCTGCCGGTTCAACCCGTGGCCCTTCCCACGTGGTTGATGGGGTGGGTGTGGCGCCCGGTTTCTGATGCGCGACGATGATTCGGGAAGAACGGTTCGATCGTCGGTGTTGATAGCTACGTACCGCATAGCCGCACATTGCGATCAGCCAATTCGATTCGAGGAGTTCTGGACGTGTCATCACCTAAGTCCCTCCCGCCGCTTGTCGAGCCGGCCGCGGAGCTGACCAGGGACGAGGTCGCCCGCTACAGCCGCCACCTGATCATCCCCGATATGGGTGTGGACGGACAGAAACGGTTGAAGAACGCGAAGGTGCTGGTGATCGGCGCCGGTGGGCTCGGCTCGCCCGCGTTGCTCTACCTGGCCGCCGCGGGGGTCGGCACGCTCGGCATCGTCGAGTTCGACGAGGTCGACGCCTCCAATCTGCAACGTCAGGTCATTCACGGTGAATCCGATATCGGTCGCCCGAAGGCCGACAGCGCGCGTGACTCCATCCTGGAGATCAACTCGGGAATCGACGTGCGGCTGCACAAGATTCGGCTGGAACCGGAGAACGCGGTCGAGCTGTTCGCCGAATACGATCTGATCGTCGACGGCACGGATAACTTCGCCACCCGCTACCTGGTCAACGATGCCGCGGTGCTCGCGGGAAAGCCCTACGTCTGGGGCTCCATCTACCGCTTCGAGGGCCAGGTCTCGGTGTTCTGGGAGGACGCTCCCGACGGGCGCGGCATCAACTATCGCGACCTCTACCCGGAGGCTCCGCCGCCCGGCATGGTGCCCTCGTGCGCTGAGGGCGGTGTGCTCGGCGTGCTGTGCGCGTCCATCGGTTCGGTGATGGTGACCGAGGCGATCAAGCTGCTGACCGGCATCGGTGAGCCGCTGCTCGGTCGGCTGATGGTCTACGACGCACTCGACATGACCTACCGGACCATCAAGCTGCGTCGTGACCCGGATCGTCAGCCCATCACCGAGCTGATCGACTACGAGGCGTTCTGCGGTGTGGTGTCCGAAGAAGGCGTGGCCGCCGCAGCCGGTTCGACGATTACCGCGGGTGAATTGAAGGATCTGATCGACGCGGGCAAGGAAGTCGAGATCATCGACGTGCGCGAGCCCGTCGAATGGGACATCGTGCACATCGAGGGTGCCAAGCTCATCCCGAAGGATCGCATCCTCTCCGGTGACGCGCTGTCGGAGCTACCGCAGAACCGTCCGATCGTGCTGCACTGCAAGACCGGTATCCGTTCCGCGGAAGCCCTTGCCGCCCTCAAGCGCGCCGGGTTCTCCGACGCCACGCATCTGCAAGGTGGCGTTATCGCGTGGGCGAACCAGATAGACCCGTCGCTGCCGGTGTACTGACACAGGCTCGCAACAGACTCTCCGAACGCACCCACTACGGAGCGAGTCTTATGAGCGACCGTTCGCGGCCGGCTTGCGTCCGAGGGCTCGAAGCGCACGCGCCGCAGGCGCAAGTCTCGAGTCCGCGGACTCGAGACTTGGGGGCCGCGAACACGCAGCGCCGCAGGCGCTGCCATCAGACACGGCGCGCCGCAGGCGTGCCTAAACATGCGCGAGTTACGGTACGGCCGTGACTTCTGTGGAACCTCCCGAGCACGTGCGCGCCACGTTCGGTCTACGCGAAGTGACCCCGGTTCCGCTGGGAGACTGGGATGGTGGCTGGCGTCTCGGTGACGTGGTGCTCAGTCCGGTCGCCGATCATGCCAGGGCTGCGTGGTCGGCTCGGGTGCGTGAGACATTGAAGGTCGACGGTCTGCGTTTGGCGCGCCCGGTGCGTGCGACGGACGGCCGGTATGTGGTGTCCGGCTGGCGCGGGGACACGTTCCTGGAGGGGGTTCCCGAGCCTCGGCACGACGAGGTCGTCTCGGTATCGCTGCGCCTGCATCAGGCCACCGCGAAGCTCGAGCGGCCCCGTTTTCTGGTGCAGCCGCCGGTGGCGCCGTGGGTCGATGTCGATGTGTTCGTCGCCGCCGACCGCGCCGCCTGGGAGGCGGTGCCGTTGCGCAGCCTGCGTGCCGGTGGTGTTCCACTGGCTACCACTCCCGATACGCAGCGCAGCATGGAGTTGATCGGCCAACTGGCCACCCTCCGCAAGCCGGTGCAGACGCCCGCGCAGCTGGTGCATGGTGATTTGTTCGGCACCGTCCTTTTCGAGGGTGCGCTCACTCCCGGGCTCACCGACATCACGCCGTATTGGCGTCCGGCGCCGTGGGCGTCCGGGGTTATCGTCGTCGATGCGCTCGCCTGGGGCGGTGCCGATGACGGCTTGCTCGAGCGCTGGTCGGACCTACCCGAATGGCCGCAGATGTGTTTGCGCGCGGTCATGTTCCGCCTCGCCGTGCACGCGTTGCACCCGCGTTCGACACCGGAGGCGTTCCCTGGTCTGGCTCGAACCGCCGACATGGTTCGCTTGATGCTGTAGGGCTGTTTCCTGTGGTCCGAAAATTCTTGTGGCCCGGGAACCGTGGCCAGGTTTCATGGTGTTCGCAGGCGGGTGATGGCGGTGTGGTTGGCCTCGGGGTCGAGGGTTATCGCCGCGGCCCAGGCGTGTGCGGCGGCGCTGCGGCGATCGAAGAGATCGATCCAAGTGTCGGTGGTTTCGCGGGTATCGTCCATCCAGGTGGGAGGTGGGGTAAGTTCGGGGAGGTGGGTGTAGGTCAGTGCCGTGTACGCGCGGGCGCGGGCGTCGAAAATTGTTGCTGCGCATATAGTTTCGACGGTGTCGCGCTGGTCGGTCCGGCCTGCGCGGGCGGCTCGTAGCGCGTCGCCGGGGCGGGTGAACAGTTCACCGAATGTCCGATAGGCCAGCCCGAATCCCCAGATGCGGCCCGGGAATCGCCGCATCAGCCATTCGGCGGAATCCAGAACCGGTGAGCGTGCGGCGTCGGGGTCCGGATCGATCGCGATATGGGCAGTGTCATGCGTGGCCGGATCGCCGGTGCGGGCGAATCCCCAGAAGTGGATGATGTCGTATCCACCTGTGCCGCAGCTATGTTCGGTGATCATGGCGCTGAGTAGGGCGTCGATGGTGGCACGCGGCGGGAATCGGATCGCATCCGGCTTCGCCGGTCGCGGTGCCTTCGGCCGGTGCCGTGGTTGATTTCGGCGCTGGGACATGTCCCCTCTTCGGTCGGTGACCCGTATGAGGTCGTGGGTGTGGTCGGTGCGTGCCGCGACGCAGAGCTGGGTGCCAGTCGGTGCTTTGTTGGATGGGAAAGGTTGGGGTTAGCGGTGGTTGGTGTTGGTGGGAGGGTTTCGGGAGCGCGGGGTGCCAGTGGGTAATAGGGCGTCCCAGAATTGGGCGCGCACGGCGTCCCATAGTCGGTGGTGGTGTGGGAACCATTCCCGTACCTGTGCCAGGTCTGGCAGGGCGCGTTCGTCGAATGCGATGAATCCGCGCTGTCCCAAGGGAATCGGTACGGTTTTGCCGCCGTTGCGCATGCGGTAGGCGGGGGTCGGGTCGGTGTCGTCGCAGAGGCAGAGGACTTCGATGCGATGTCCTACGATCCGCCAACCGGCGTGGAGATCTCCGATTATGGTCTGGCGCAACTAGTTTCACCTTCCGAATGCGTCCGGCGCCGTCGTCAGCTCGGACAGGCGGGCCAGCACCTCGTGCAGCGTGTGCGCGGGCGGACCTGGGACGGTGTGGCCGGGCTCGTCGAGCGGTGGAAACCGCGCGCCGTGCGCGGCGGCACGTTCGCGCGGACTCATCGCCTGCGGCGCGAGCCGACCCGCCGACACCAGCGTGTGATAAGCCGCCGCCTTCCACGCGCATCGCTCGATCCGGCAGCCACGGTGGACCCGCATCTGCTCATGGGCCAGGTCCACCTCGGCGTAGCCGCAGACCTCCGGCCAGGCACGCAGCGCCTCGCTGACCCCGCCAGGGGCCAGGCTTGCCTCGGTGTGGTTGTGGACTTCGGGTGCGGGATGCATTGCGTCGTTCACTGCGGCATCTCCGCCGTAGGTGTCGTCGCGGCGACCCGCGCCCAGGTGATCGGTGGGCACACCGTTTCCAGGTCGAAGGCGTCACACACGCGGGCGGGCAGGTCGTCGACGCAGGTCAGGTCGTAGACCACGATCGCGGCCACCGCGAGCCCCGCCGCGATACCGAGCACGAACCCGACCGGATCGGTGACATCGCGCGGCGGCCGCACCGTGTACACGTACTCATATCCCAGCGAGCGTGCGTGCCGCCGCACCGCGACCGCATGCCGAGACGCGTCGGCACCCGGCGACTCATCCCGTACGAACCCGACCGCTTTCGGACGGTCCGGTTTTTGGGGCGGTGTAAATGCTTGTGCGACTTGTGGTTTCGCGGACGCTCCGAAACTGCTTCCGTGTTGTTCGGCCATGGGCATATGCTGCGGAGTGCGCGCGTGACAGGAGACTGGAAATGGGTGGTGTGCAGCAAGAAGCCCATACGGCCTGACAGTTTCCCGAGTTGGCGCACGATCATGCTCGCCGTGGGAAAACACAGGTCATGCCACGAGAAGTCAGGGGGGACACGCACGATGGTGGGTACCAAGTCGGACCTCAGCAGCACGACGCTCCCGCGTCGCCAACTGGGCCGAGTGCTGCGTGACGCGCGCCAGTCCAACGGCTACACCCTCGAGCAGGTAGCCGAGGTCTTGGAGATGAGCCGATCCACGCTAGGGCGGCTGGAGCTCGGGCAGAACGAAAAGATCAGGGTTCGGGACATCGATTACCTATGTGAGTACTACGGGCTACCGGAAGATCGCATCGAGTATCTGAAATCACTTGTAGAGCAAGCGGATACGAAGGTGTGGTGGCAGGATCATCGCAGCATGAGCCGACCGGGGTTCAACCCATATCTCCAACTGGAAGGGGCGGCGACCGGGCTGCACTTCTTCCAGTCGCTCGTCATACCGGGGCTGTTGCAGACCGCCGACTACGCGAGAAATATCGAAGTGCTCACGATATCCGGCACTGCTGAAGACGTGGTTCAGCGCGTAGTGCTGCGAACACGTCGAGCGAAGATCCTTACCCGACGAATCAAACCAGTGCCTGCCGACTTCCTGCTTCACGAGTCCGTCGTGCGCACCATCGTAGGATCTACCCGAGTGATGGCATCGCAGCTCCGTCATATTGCGGATATGAGTACTCGCGACAACGTTTCAGTCCGAATCGTGCCGTTCGCGGCCGGTTTTCCGTCCGGTATCGCGACACCCCCATACATTATTTTGGACTTTCCCAATCGCGAGCCATCGGTCGTCTATACCGAAGGTGCAGTCGGAACCATGATCTTCGAGGAAGAGTACGACGTAACGCGTTTCCAGGCGATTCGCGCAAAGCTGGAGTCCGCCGCGCTGGAAGAACAGCCATCGAGAGACCTGCTCAGGAACATGGCAAGGGGACTCGAACGGTGACGATCGACCGATCCGCCGCGTAGAGATTCGCACGCTGAGGAACCCACCTGGTCGTCTGCTAGAGTTGCCGCATCCTGAATCGTCGCAGGTTGAGAGGGTGGGGATGAAGCGCCGAATCACGTTGACGCTGCTCGGTATTGTGTTGGCGTCGAGTGCAGTTGGGTGCGGGACTACCACGAATGGGTCGCCGAGTGCGAGTAGTACGACTGCGGCCCCTGCTCTGTTCGATCCGTGCACGGAGGTTCCTGATGACGCGTTGCGGGCGGCGGGGGTCGATCCGGCAACCAAGGAGGCTGGGATCGCGGGTGTGCACCAGGTCGGTTTGGAAGTCTGCAAATGGCGCGGTCCGGCGTACGCGATAAGCCTGTATTCGACGGGTAAGCCGGTGTCCGAGTTTGAGACCAAGCCGGGAAACATCGGTTTCCAGGACGTGACGATCGCGGGACGCCAGGGCCGCGAGTTCCGTGCGGAAGGCTGGGAGACCCAGTGCAACGCCGTGTTTCCGGCCGCTCAAGGCGCGCTACAGGTCCAGATCCTCGGCCGTATGAGTGTCGACAACCCGGAGGACCCGTGTAGCGTCTTGGCGCGCGTTGGTGAAAAAATTGTTCCGATACTGCCGAAGTAGATAGAACCGGGGGCAACAGGTGTGAGCGACGTAGAGAAATGGCGAAACCTGGCAGAGCAGGCAAGGGGCGGGGAACTCTACCTCGATGATGAGGTTGCTGCACGGGAATGCTTCGCGGCGTGCGCCCAGCGCATCGACGCCCTTGACCTACTGGCGGAGCGGGTACAGCAGGCCGAAAGCGTCTCGGGTTTCGGCAATTTCGAGATGGCAAAGGCGCTGGAAGCCAAGTTCAGAACCCAGGCCAGCGGCACCGGAAATTCGCTCGCAGAAGTCATTGCGGAGAATGTCGAGACCGTGAAGAACATGCGCGAGGTCATGGCGATTTCCTTCAAGCGCATTACCGGTCAGGATATCGAGAACGCGGCTCCGATCGCGAATGCTACCGATCAGGTGGGTTGATCCGTAACCTGTTCGGCGGCAAGGGGATTGTCGACATCGAATCATCATGTTTCGGATGTTCAAGGTGTCTTCGTCCACACGCTGTCGTTTGTCGACCGCATCTCGGTGGGCTCGGCCGGAATCCATGCCCCGCTTCGGTGTCCGCAGCCGCTCCAGGCTCGAACGACGTTCACGGTCGGCCCGCATTGATCATCGGAATATTCCGCTGCCGAATATTCGAATCCGAAATCCCCTGCGGTGGAATGGAATAGCGGATATTCACATTGTGCGGTGTCGACGGCCCGGAATGTGAAAAGGGGTGACCGGCAATAGGATTCGCGATAGGATTCGAACATGCCTTCGAACTCCGCCCCGGTTGCCGATCCGTCGGTGGAGGCGGCGTTGTGCGCCCTCGAGGCCGGACTTTCCCAGGTGATGAATACGCGGACCGACCGCCTTTCGAATCAGGATAGGTTGCGGGTGCTGGCGCGGCTGGAAACTGTGGTGCGGGCATTGCCGGGGTTGGGTTCGGAGTTGATCGCGCAAATCGATGCGCAGTGGAGCAATAGCGATTTCGCTACCCACACCGTGGCGGATACCTTGGCTGACGGGTTGCGGATCAGTCCCGGAGAGGCGCGTGCGCGGTGCCGGTTAGCGCGAGAGTTGGCGCATCGCAGCATGTTCGATGGGGAAGTCCTGGAACCGGAGTTGCCCGCGACTGCCGCCGCGCAATGCGCGGGCACGATCGGGCCGGCACATGTACAGGTAGTGCGGGAGTTCTTTCGGCACCTGCCCGCGTGCGTCGACACCCCGACCCGCGTGCGTGCCGAGGCCGAATTAGCGGGGCATGCAAAGGTTTTGCGGCCCGACCAGTTGCGGAAGGTCGCGCAACGGGTGGAAGCGATTATCAATCCGGACGGCACCTTCGACGACACCGACCGCGCCCGCCGCCGCTCGTTCACCATGGGGCGCCAAGGCCCCGACCTGATGAGTAAATGCACCCTCATCGCCGACCCCGAACTACGCGCCTACCTCGAAGCCTGCTTCGCGAAACTCGCCAAACCCGGCATCAACAACCCCGACAACCCCACCCCGACACAAGTGACAAGCGAACCCGGCCCCGCCCCAGTACGTGTAGCAGGCGAACCCGACCCCGACGCAGTCGAGCGCGATGACCGCAACATTGGACAACGTCAACACGACGCCCTGAAAACGCTGGCACGCGCGATGCTCACCTCCGGTGACCTCGGACAGCACCGAGGACTACCCGTCACAGTGATCGCGACCGCCACCATTCAACAGCTGCAAAACGCTGTCGAGCAAACACATTCGGGCCGACTGACGGCATCCGGGCCACCAGTCGTCACCGGCGGCGGCAGCCTCCTACCGATCCACGACCTCATCCGAATGGCCGCCCACGCCCACCACTACCTCGCCCTGTTCGACAACACCACCGGACGCCCCCTCTACCTCGGCCGCACCAAACGCATCGCCTCAGCCGACCAACGCATCATGTTGCATGCCCGCGACATCGGCTGCACTTTTCCCGGCTGCACCAAACCCGGCTATCTCTGTCAAACCCACCATCGTGACGAGTGGGCCAATGGTGGTGCGACCGACGCGGACCAGCTGACCTTCACCTGCGAACCCCACCACCACCTCATCGGCAAAGGCCCCCGCCACTGGACCACCACCGCAACCCCCACTAAATGCCCGAAACCCGCACGCACCCAATGGATCCCACCAAAATCCATCGACCCCAACCAACGAGCTCGCATCAACCACTACCACCACCCCGACGAATACCTCACACACCAACACCACCCATCCCGACCGCCGCCGCCGTGATCGACTCGGCATCGACATGGAACGTGCCGTGCTTCATTGAGGTAGCCCTCGGGGTCGGGAACGATTGGGTGCGCTTTGTCGTGCCGGAACAGTCATGAAGCGCGCCGCACTTCACCGAGGCAAGCTTCGAGTCCGAAGCGAGGTATCCGCGCGCCCCCACTCCGGCGAATCCGTCGGAGGCCAGCCGGTGGGCGTGCGCGGCCAGCTGAGTGATCAGCCAGCTCGTGCACTTCTATCGCGATGGCGAGCCACCCACCGAGCATGTGGCCTGCAAGTCGCCTGCATTGCAGTGCGAACGCCGGTCGGCTGGCAATTTCGTGAGATGCACATCGCGCTTGCTTGGACACGCGAGAGCTGACTCGCTCGAGTTCCCGGTGGTAGACGGGCCGGGTTATGGTCTGGAAGACTAGTTCTTCATGATCGCTGACTGTCGCTCCCGAGCCGTCGCGTCGCTGCACGGTCTTGCCGTGGGCGACGCATGGGGCTCCTGCTTTTTCGTTCCCGCTAATCTGCCTGCGTTGCAGGCGCGTTCGCTGCCGCCGGATCCGTGGTGGTGGACCGACGACACCGAGATGGCCTGTTCCATTTTCGCGGTACTCGATCGGAACGGGCAAATCGATCAGGATGCGCTCGCCGAATCCTTTGCAGCGCACCACGATTTCGACCGTGGCTACGGGCCGGGGGTGAACCGGATGCTGCGGCTGATTCGCCAAGAAGGCGGGGACTGGCGCGAACTGGCCTCGCAGGCGTGGGACGGGCGCGGCTCATGGGGCAACGGTGCGGCCATGCGAGTCGCGCCGCTCGGTGCCTACTTCGCTGACGATCTCGACCGGGTGGCGGGCGAAGCCATCGCTTCGGCGGAGGTCACCCACACCCATCCCGAGGGCGTCGCCGGGGCCGTCGCGGTAGCGATCACCGCCGCGCTGGCGGCGTGCAGACCCGAGCTGACCGGTGCCGAATTGCTCGACGCGGTGGCCGAATACACTCCCGCAGGTTTGGTTCGCGACGGAATCGCCACCGCGCGAACTCTTTCGAGCCTGCGAGATCCGCGCAGCGCCGCCGCCACGCTGGGCAATGGCCGCGAGGTCTCCGCGCCCGATACCGTCCCGTTCTGCCTGTGGATTGTGGCGAAGCATCCCACGGACTTCGTCGAAGCCTGCTGGGCAACCGCGAGCGCGGGCGGTGATGTGGACACCACTTGCGCCATTGTCGGCGGCATTCTCGCTGCGCGCCTGGGTCTTTCGGGCATTCCGGCCGAATGGGCTTCCCGTTGCGAGCCACTGCCGCAGTGGGCGGGTGCACCCGGACCAGCCGAGCGATAGCGAACTTCATTGGTAGCCACTGATATTCGCGTGGTCATGGCTCCTTGGCCGCTGTGTTATCGGTCGGGTTCGGTCACTCCGCGTCCAGCGCTCGTCTTCCTGTGACCGGCCCCCACGCCGCTACCAGCACGATGAGTGTCACCATGGCCGCGGTGATGACCGTGAAGACCAGGCCGGGGCCGTTCGGGCGGTCCAATAGTGGCAGCAGGACGAACGGCAGGATGGCGGTGCTGAGCTTCGATAGTGAGTAGGTCGCGCCCGCGGCTGTGCCGCGCACGGTCGTCGGGAACGATTCGGGGAGATAGGCGTGTAGCGCGTCGGAGAACACATTGCTTGCCATGGTGTAGAGCCCGCCGGAGATCATGATGACCGCCGCGGTGGTGCCGAACCCGAATATCAGCCCGAATACCGCCATCAGCGCTGCCGATGCCATCAATAGATGCTTGCGTTCGAAGCGTTCCATCAGCGGGATCGCCACCAGTGATCCCAGCGGATAACCCAGATAGGTGACGGCCAGATAGGCCAAGGAGGTCACGACGGTGAATCCCTTGTGGTCGAGCACCAGGACCGCCAGCGTGCCGAACCCGTAGTAGCCGAAGACCTCCAGAATCATGACCGCGGAGAACAGCGCGGTGCGCGGTCGGTGTGGTGGCCGCATGATAGCGCTGAACGGTGCGGACGGCGCCCGTTGCTGCTTGCGTGCGAGCCAATGCGGCGACTCCGGCATTTCGCGACGTGCGACGAACACCAGCGCCGCGCCGAGCCCGCCGATCACGAACAGCCAGCGCCAGCCGTCGAAACCCAAGGGCTCCAACGGAACCAGCCATTTCGCGAGGAAGCCGACGGACGGCACGGCGAGGAAGCCGATGGTGTAGGCGATGGCGATCATGCGGCCACGGACCTGCGGCGGAACGACCTCGGAGAGATAGGTGTCCGACACGGTCATTTCCGCGCCGATACCCAGCCCGGCCAGGAATCTGGTCGCCATCAGGAACATCACGTTCGGACTGAACGCGCCGAGCAGCGTGAAGCCCGAATAGAGCGCGATATTCACCAGGAACATGCGCCGCCGCCCGAAAACATCGGACAGCCTGCCGATGACCAGCGCACCGAGGAACTGACCGGCGAAGGCCGAGGCGAGGATTCCGCTGAGCTGAAACGTCGACAGATGCAACTGCTGCTTCAGCACGCCGGTTACGGTCCCGGCCAGGAACAGCTCATACAGATCGAAGAACAGGCCGATGCCGACGAGGACCACAAGTTTGCGATGGATAGGCCGGACGGGCAGCTCATCGAGCCGTAAACCCTCATGTCCGTGATCGACTGCTGTCGTCATGTAGTCCATCTCCTGGGCAGCGATTGCACGGCGACCAGCCGCGTCCGATATAGGCAATCGAACAACACCGGACGCCTCTAGCACCTTCCCACGCATGACATCATCCTGATCAGCCGCACTGTCGGCCGGTACGCGCAGCGTCTGACGAGCCGCGAGTGCCGTTGTCGCGGAACCGAACAACCCACACTGCTCGACCGGGCGGCGGACCAGTTCGCGCGGACATTCCATCGGTGCTACCGGACGCGGATATCCGCCATTTCGCCACAGTGGAATTCGGGCGTAATGCCAGGTCGGACACGCAAGTGGGCTGAACTGGTCGTCTGCTAGAGTTGGCGAATCCTGAGTCGTCGCAGGTTGAGAGGGTGGGGATGAGGCGCCGGATTATGCCGCTTGGTTTCGTGGTGGCGTCGGGTGTGGGGACACCGTGGATGCGACATCGAATGCGAGTACCTGTGCCGCTGCGATTGCCGACCAGTCCGATCCGGGTGTGGGGAAACCTGTGAGGGTGCCGAACAAGGGGGCGGTCGACAATCCCGAAGATCGCTGGGCCATTTCGTCTTGCGCCTGCGATTCAATTGTGCCGGAGCTACCGCATTAATCGGGGAGGTTTTTGTATGAGTAATGGCAATGCCGAGGTCCGAGAGCAGGTGGGTTGATGGGTAATCCATTCAGTAGCCTGGAGATCTTCGATGTGGGTCCGAGGCTGCTTCGTGGTATCACCGATTGGATCGCCGGTGAAGACCTACAGGCCGACTCCGATCCGTACGAGGTTCAGGACAGATACAACCGGCAGCGCGATGGTGTGCGTGGCCAGGCCGCCGATGTCGGATTCCAGGGGGAATTCCGGGCGAAGGAAGTCCTCGTCGAGGATGAATTCGAAAAGGACACCCTCGCCACGTTGCGTGGGAAGGTCGACCAGATCAATCTGGAGTCGGTCAGCAATCTGGTGACCGCGTGGAACACCATCGCCGATCAGCACCAGACCTCCCTCGATACCTTTACTCAGGCAATGGCCAAGGCCACCGACGACAGTGTGTGGCGGGGCGAAGCACGCAACTCTGCGGCCGGCGCGGTCCGCGACTACGCCGCCCAGGGCGCGCAGGTTACGAACGCGGCCCGGTTAACCGGCAATAAGCTGTCCGAACTACAGACCGGGCTGGCGCCGACGAAGGAACTGGTCCCGCATGTGCCGGAACATCGCAGCGGCGTGGACAATCTCCGGTCCTGGACGGCCGGTCGCGGCTGGCGTAATGATGATGTCGCCGAGGCTAATTCGAAGACCGAGGCATTGCGGGTGCTGCGCACGGTGTACGCCCCGGTGGTGAAGGAAGCTGACACCAATGTGCCGGTGATACCGCGTCCGGCGCAGGTCGCGAAGCCGGGCGACGGCGGCGACCGGCCTCCCGGTGGCGACCGCCCGACCGGTGGCGGCAATGACAAACCTGGTGGCGGTAATAACAACGAGAACGAAAAGCCTTCGGACACAGAAACCCCCGGACAGGATTCAACCGGCTCCGAATCAGCCGACGAGCCGACCACGCCGTCGAGTAACCAGTCCGGGGATAGTTCCGACACCACCACACCGCAGTCGGCCGACGCCGGTGACGGCACCACGCCGGCCGCGGCCACGCCATCCTCGCCCACTACCCCTGGCTCCGGCCCGGGATCGCCGGGCAGCGGAAGTCCGTCCGGTTCGGGTTCGCCGGGTTCGGGGGTCCCGGGCGCGGGTAGTTCGATTCCCGGCACGCCGAACAACTCGTCGTCGGCGAGCCCGGCTGCTGGGAAATCCGGGTCTGCGGGCGGGCGTTCCGGTATGCCCGGCATGGGTGGGATGGGACCGGGTGCGCGCGGCGGCAAATCGGAGGAAGAGTCCAGCAAGGGCACGCCCGATTACCTGATCACTCAGGAACACGGCGACGAACTCACCGGGCTCGATGAACTGCCCAAGACGGTGCCGCCGGTCATCGGTGAATAACCCGATACGACAAGGACATTCTTGATGCTTGAGGTGCGGAGCTGGCGGTTCAGCGCGCTCGATTTCCGGACACTGTGGGAGTCCACCGGCCGCGACGTACTGCCCTATCCGTTACGTCACCAGTACACGACGGAATTCCGTTCGGACACACTGCGATTGCGGCAGGAGGCGGCGCGGTCGGTGCGGCCGCACATCGACGACGATCTGGTGCGAGCGGTTGAGGTGCTGCTCGCGCCGGAGGCCAGGGTGGAGCTCGCCGGTTTTGTCGGCGCGCGCCGCGAACGCAAGCTGCGCGCGCACGCCGGGGTGCACTACCAGCACGGCGCGATCGCGGTGCAGGAACCGGGACCGCGCGAAGACCCCGACGGTGATGTGGTTCTGACGCTGCTGCCCGCCGGTGCGGTAGCGCGCGCGGTGGTCAACGTGCTTCCCGTTTGCGACACCGGCAAAGGCAAGAAACTGGAAGTAACAGCCGAGGAACTCGACCGGCCCCGCCCGCCCGTCCGCGACACCTGGCGACCGACCCCACGCGAGGAATTCGAACAATTCTTCACCCGCGTGACAACCATGATCAGCCACGTCGGCGTCTACGCAATGGGCAGCGCGGACAACCGACACATTCACGGCCGCAAAGACTTCCAAATCAACGACATAGAAAACGATGGCCGCTACGTAACTTTCGGCACCCACACCATAACCGTCAAACCCAGCACCAACGACCGAATAACCACCACTCTCCAGCAAATGATCACCCGTACCGTCACCGAAGTCCGCGACGGCATCCATTTACCGTATTGACCAATAGTCTCCAGGTGGTGCGAACATCAAGTGCGACCGGAAGGTGAGCGATTCCACGACGTAGGCGCTTCAGCTCCCGCGTTGACTCGCTCCGGCGCAGTGGCCGTTCTCAGTAGTCTCTCAGTCGCTGTGGGCAGACTTATGGTCATGCGGCATGTGCCGAAAACTGACATGCGCCCACCGATTCCGTTGATGCGCTCGGTTTCGCTGCGCTGGCGGGTTACATTGCTGGCCGCCTCGGTGGTGGCTGTCGCTGTCGCGTTCACTTCCATCGCCGCCTACTCGATGGTGGCTCGGTCGCTGTACGCGGATGTGGATTCGCGACTGCGCACGAGGGCTTCGGTCATGATCGCCAAAAACGTCGAAAGCATGAACTATCTCGAGGCCCTGACCGTGGGAAGCCTGTACTCCAACGATATCGGCGTCGCGCTGATCTACCCGGACAGTCGATCGGGGGGCTACGTGATCGGACAAAGCGCCGCGCCGCCGATCGGCAGTGCGGAGATTGCGGTTGCGCGTGGCTACGCGAGCTTTTCGCTGCGCACCGTGAGCAATCAGCGCGTACTCGCACAGCGCACACATTCCAGTTCCACTCTGGTGATCTCACAACGTCTGCAATCCACTCAGGAAGTCCTCGATCGGCTGGCGTGGTTGCTGTTCGTGGTCGGCGGCTTCGGCGTCATGCTGGCGGCTGCGGCGGGAACGGCCGTGGGCCGCACCGGTTTGCGGCCGATCGCCCGGCTCACCGCCGCCACCGAGCGGGTGGCCTGCACCGACGACCTGACCCCGATTCCGGTGACCGGTGACGACGAACTCGCCAGGCTCGCCAGGAGTTTCAACGCCATGCTGCGCGCCCTGACCGAATCTGGCGAAAGGCAGCGGCAATTGGTGGCCGACGCGGGCCACGAACTCAAGACGCCGCTGACCTCGCTGCGTACCAACATGGAACTACTCATCGCGTCCTCGCGGCCCGGAGCACGACGCATACCTGACGAGGACATGGTCGAACTGCGCGCTGACGTCATGGGGCAGATCCAGGAACTGTCCACGCTGGTGGGCGATCTCGTGGATCTGGCCAGCGAGGACGCCCCGGAGACGGTCTACGAGCAGATCGATATCAGTGATGTGGCCGAACGCGCGCTAGAGCGAGTCCGGCGGCGACGCAGCGGCATCGAATTCCAAGCCCAACTGCACCCGTGGTTCGTCGTCGGCGACGAGGCGGGCCTAGAGCGTGCGCTGCTGAACGTGCTCGACAACGCGGCCAAGTGGAGCCCGGTGGGTGAACGCGTGCGGGTCCGCATGCGCGAGAACACGTCGGGCCTTATGGCGTTCACGGTGGATGATGCCGGCCCGGGAATCCCGGTAGCCGAGCGCGAGCTGGTCTTCGCGAGGTTCTACCGGGCGACGGCCGCACGGTCGATGCCAGGGTCAGGGCTGGGTCTTGCAATCGTCGAACAGGTAGTGACCAAGCATGGCGGGACAATCGCAGTCGAGACATCGGAACGTGGCGGCACTTTGATTCACATCGTGCTACCGGGCGAGCCGGGCCTCCCCGCAGAGGGGTGATACAGCTGGACAGTTGCTTTGCGCCGGACTACCCCGCGGCGTCGAAGTACCAGTTTCGGCTACCGGTTACCGCCCGTTCAGAATTACCTGGCGTCGGGGTATTCGGCGATGAGCGAGCCGAGGAAGCATCGAGCGGCTTGCGCGGCCCGATCCGAGTCCCCGTCTATGACCGCCTGCACCAAATCTTTGTGTTCCATGTCGTAGGCGTCGTCGGATTTCAGCGTACGTGCGCGGATCACCTGCTCGATGGTCGGCAGCAGCGAATCGTAGAACTCCAGATATACCGCGTTGTGGCTGGCGACCACGATCGCGCGATGCAGAGCGACATCCGCCTCGACGGCGGGACTGTTCTGTGTGCTCCACTCCTGGTTGCGTTCTTCGAGCAGGCGCTCGAGGTTCACGATGTCGGAGTCGTCACGGCGGCGTGCGGCCAGCGCGGCGGCGGTGACGTCGAGGGCTTGGCGTAGCTCGAGGACGTCGCGTTCCTCCGCGTCGGCGAAGTACTTGGCGAGGGTCCCGCCGACTTCGGAGGCGGCGATCACATAGGTTCCCGAGCCCTGGCGGCGTTCGAGCACGCCTGCGTGGACGAGCGCCTGTACTGCCTCGCGCACCGTGTTCCTACCGGTGCCGGTGAGTTCGGTGAGCTCCGGTTCGGTGGGGATTCGGGAGCCGATAGGCCAACGGCTGGAACGGATTTCGGCACGCAGCTGCTCAGTGACCTGGGCTATGAGGCTGGTGCGCCGGACTGGTTGCACCGCATCAGGGTACCGCTGATCACAAATTGTTGCCCCCTATCATCGGGTCATCCTATGATTTCTCGGTGACCGCAACCTTCGAGGAGACGACGACCGGATCCGACGCCGTCGCACCCGACACTGCCCCAGTAGAGCAGCGCCGGCGCGCACTGACCAAGGGGCGCCTGCTCGTCCTCGCGGCGATTGTGATGTCGGCGCTCACCCTCCGTGTTGCGGTAACCGCATTCAGCCCGCTGGCCGAGCGGATCGGTACCGATATCGGCTATTCGACCGCTGTCATCGGCGTCTTCGGCATGATTCCGACCGCGATGTTCGCGGTCTCCGGTCTGCTCACGCCGATCTTCGTGCGCAGGCTCGGCCTGGAGCGCACCGCCATGATCGCCATGCTGATGGCCGGGTCCGGCATGTTGATCCGGGCCATGGTCTCCAGTACGGCGGCGCTGTTCGTGTTCTCCGCGCTGGCGTTGACCGGCATGGGCATCGGCAATGTGGTGATCCCACCGCTGGTGAAGCGGTACTTCCCGGACCGCCTCGCGGTCATCAGCTCGCTCTACATCACCATGGTGCAGGTGGGCACGGTGGTGCCCGCGCTGATCGCGGTGCCGGTCGCGGACGCGTACGGCTGGCGGATTTCGCTCGGACTGTGGGCGGTGCTCGGATTCGCGGCGGCCCTGCCGTGGATCGGTGTGCTGCGTGACCGGCGTGGCCGAGATCTGGTGGACACCACCGGATTACCCGCCGCCGATGCCGAGCCGAAGGGCAAGGTGTGGCGTTCGCCGGTCGCGTGGGGGATGGCGGGCATGTTCGGCATGACCTCGCTGACCACCTACGCGATCTTCACCTGGTTGCCGAAGATCCTCGCCGAGGCGGGGGCGAGCGCCACGTTCGGCGGAACCATGGTCGGCCTGTTCTCACTGGTCGGGTTGGTGTCGGCATTCACAGCTCCGACCGTGGTGGCGCGCTTCCGCAACCCATTCCCGTTCGTCGTCGGCTGCGCGGTCTTCTTCTTCATCGCGTTCGCCGGGCTGCTGACGGCGCCCATGAGCGCGCCGGTGCTGTGGGTGGTGCTGCTCGGCCTGGGCCCGAGCACGTTCCCGATGGCGCTGACGCTGATCAACATGCGCACCCGCACGCCACAGGGTTCGGCCTCGCTGTCCGGTTTCACCCAGGGTGTCGGCTACGCCGTGGCCTGCGTCGGGCCGCTGCTGTTCGGCATGCTGCGTACCGCCACCGGCGGCTGGCTGGCCCCGTTCGCCATGCTGACCGTCGCGGTGCTGGTGCTGTTGACCGGTGCCTGGCAGGCATGCAAGCCGCGGATGCTGGAAGACACTTGGAATTGACGCAAGGCCGGAATTGACGCCAGAAATGCTCACCGCTCGAGTCGCGTGAGTGTGCGGGGCCGGTCATGCTGTGCGTGACAGGTCACACCTCACGCGTCGACAATCCTCGAGTCGGCTGTTTGTGACGCGCGGAAACCTTTGTGTCACATGCTCGAAACATTCCATGGGTTCTCACCCGCTGCCGAGTGGACGGGTGAGCAACCGTTGATTTGACGGTCATTTCGCGCAGCATTTCGGCAATACCCGTTTCATACCGTTGGGCCAACCGCATTTTTGGGAGGCCCTGTTGAGCACGCTGACGCGCAACCGCAACATCGAGCATTGGGATGCCGAAAATATTGCGGCCTGGGAGGCGGGTGGTAAGGACGTCGCCACACGGAACCTGATCTGGTCGGTGTTCGCCGAGCATGTCGGGTTCTCGATTTGGTCGATTTGGTCGGTGATGGTGTTGTTCATGCCGACCGACAAGTTCGGCATCGATACGGCGGGCAAGTTCTTCCTGGTCGCGATGCCGACATTGGTCGGCGCGATCCTGCGGATCCCCTATACCGTCGCCACCGCCAGGTTCGGCGGCCGGAACTGGACCATTTTCAGTGCGGTCCTGCTGCTCATCCCGACGCTGCTGACGCTGTATTTCATCAACCAGCCGGGCACGTCGTATACGACATTCCTGATCGTCGCGGCATTCGCCGGTTTCGGTGGCGGCAATTTCGCCTCCTCGATGACCAATATCAACGCCTTTTATCCGCAGCGGCTCAAGGGCTGGGCGCTGGGTTTGAACGCGGGCGGCGGCAATATCGGTGTGCCGGTGATCCAGCTGGTCGGGCTGCTGGTCATCGCGACCCTCGGCAACTCCTACGCCTCGCTGATCTGCGCGATCTACTTGGTGCTCATCGCGCTCGCCGGTGTCGGCGCCGCGCTATACATGGACAACCTGCGTAATCAGAAGGCCGACCTGTCGTACATGATCACGGCGCTGAAAGTGCCGCAGTCCTGGGCTATCGCGTTCCTGTACATCGGCACCTTCGGTTCGTTCATCGGCTACAGCTTCGCCTTCGGCCAGGTGCTACAGATCAGCTTCAAGGCCGGTGGCGATTCCGCCGCGCAGGCCGCGCTGCACGCGGCGCAAATCGCGTTCATCGGGCCGCTGCTCGGTTCGCTGGCCCGCCCCTACGGCGGCAAATGGGCGGACCGGATCGGTGGCGGCAGGGTCACGTTCTATGCCTTCGGCGCCATGATGGCCGCGGCCGTGCTCGTCGCGGTGGCGAGCACCATCGGTGACAGCCACGGTGGTGTGCCCACCGGCGGTGTGATGGCCGCGCTGGTACTCGGATTCATCGCGCTGTTCGTGCTGTCGGGTATCGGTAACGGGTCGGTCACCAAGATCATCCCGTCGGTCTTCGACGCCAAGTCCAAGAGTCTCGACGTCGGCCCGGCCTCGCGGGCGGCCTGGGCCCAGAACACCTCCGGTGCACTCATCGGTTTCGTCGGTGCGGTCGGCGCCCTCGGTGGCGTCGGGATCAACCTGGTGCTGCGTTCCTCATACGCCGCTACCGCGTCCGCGACGACCGCGTTCTGGGTGTTCATGGCCTTCTATGTGCTGTGTGCCCTGGTGACCTGGGCGGTCTTCCTGCGCCGCCCGAGCCTGCGTTCGGTCGATTCCGCCGTCATCGCGGAGGCCGAGGCGTTCGTCCTCGAGGCCGAGCACTCGGAACCGTCCGGTGCCGCGTCCTCCGGTACTGCCGCCGCACCTTCCGCCAGCACGTCGGCTCGCGCCTGACGCTCGAACCCGCCAGGAGGACATCATGAATCCCATCGTCGAGCCCAACCGGCGCAAGACCGCCGTCGTCGTCGGCCACGGCATGGTCGGGCACCGGTTCGTCGAGGCGCTGCGTTCTCGCGACGGGGTCGCGCAGTGGCAGGTCGTCGTGCTCTGCGAGGAGCGCCTGCCCGCCTACGATCGTGTCGGCCTGTCCTCGTACGTCGGGACCTGGGATGCGAGCGCACTCGCTCTGCCTGGCAACGAATACGCCGGTGACGAGCTTGTCGAACTGCGGCTCGGGCAGCGCGCGGACACCATCGATCGCGACGCACGCAAAGTCACCACCTCGGCCGGTGACACCATCGCCTACGACGCGCTCGTGCTGGCCACCGGTTCGTATCCGTTCGTACCGCCGGTGCCCGGTCACGATCTGCCGGAATGCTTCGTCTACCGGACCATCGATGATCTGGACGGCATCCGGACGGTGGCGCAGGCGGCTGGACCTGGCGCGGTCGGCGTGGTGGTCGGTGGTGGCCTGCTCGGGTTGGAGGCGGCCAACACGTTGCGGTTGCTCGGGCTGACCCCGCATGTCGTCGAGTACAACCAGCGATTGATGCCGGCGCAGGTCGACGAGGGTGGCGGCGCGATTCTGGAGAAACTGGTCACCGAGATCGGACTTCAGGTCCACACCGGCGTCGGTACGTCCTCGATCGAGGCGAAAGCGCCTGGGCACGTGACGGTTACGCTGTCCGACGAGTCGGCGATCGATGCCGCGCTCGTGGTCTTCTCCGCCGGGGTACGCCCACGCGATCAGATCGCTCGCGACAGCGGTCTCGATGTCGGCCCACGCGGTGGCATCATCACCGATCTCGGACTGCGAACCTCGGATCCGAGCATCTACGCCATCGGCGAATGCGCCGCCGTCGAGGGAACCTGTTACGGCCTGGTCGCCCCCGGTTACACCACCGCCGAGATCGTCGCGGACCGATTGCTCGGTGGCGCAGGCGAATTCCCGGGTGCGGATATGTCGACCAAGCTCAAGCTGCTCGGTGTCGATGTCGCCAGCTTCGGTGACGCGCACGCCACCACCGAGGGCGCGCTGTCGGTGGTGCTGCACGATGCGGCCAAGGGCACCTACGCGAAACTCGTTGTCTCCGATGACGCGCAGATACTGCTCGGAGGCATCCTGGTCGGCGATGCCACCGCGTATTCCGCGCTGCGGCCATTGGTCGGGCGTCCGCTGCCCGCCGAGCCCGCCGCGCTGATCGCACCGGCCGTCGCCGAACTCGGTGCCAGCTCGCTACCCGACGACGCCCAGATCTGTTCCTGCAACAACGTTTCCAAGGGTGCGATCTGTGGGGCCATCGATGACGGTGCCTGCGATATCGCTGGTATCAAGCAGTGCACTTCAGCCGGAACCTCGTGCGGCGGTTGCGTTCCCATGATCAAGAAGCTGCTGGAACAGTCCGGTGTGGAAATGTCCAAGGCGCTGTGCGAGCACTTCTCGCAGTCACGTGCCGAGCTGTTCCAGATTGTCCAGGTCACCGGCATCCGCACCTTCTCGGGTTTGATCGCCAAGCACGGCAAGGGCAGTGGCTGCGATATCTGCAAGCCGACGGTCGCCTCCATCCTGGCCTCGACCTCGAGTGAGCACATTCTCGACGGCGAGCAGGCGGCGCTACAGGACACCAACGACCACTTCCTGGCCAATATGCAGAAGAACGGCACCTACTCGGTGGTGCCGAGGATGCCGGGCGGCGAGGTCACCGCCGAGCAACTGATCACCATCGGTGAGGTGGCGAAGGAATTCGGGCTCTATGTCAAGGTCACCGGTGGTCAGCGCATCGACCTGTTCGGCGCGCGCGTCGAGCAACTGCCGCTGATCTGGAAGCGCCTTGTCGATGTGGGCATGGAATCCGGCCACGCCTACGGTAAGTCGCTGCGCACGGTGAAGAGCTGCGTCGGGTCCACCTGGTGCCGCTACGGCCAGCAGGATTCGGTCGGCATGGCGGTGCTGCTGGAGAAGCGATACCGGGGGCTGCGTTCGCCGCACAAGCTGAAGCTGGCGGTGTCCGGGTGCGCCCGCGAGTGCGCCGAGGCGCGCGGCAAGGACGTCGGGGTCATCGCTACCGAGAACGGCTGGAATCTGTATGTCGGCGGCAACGGCGGCCTGACCCCGAAGCATGCCGTATTGCTGGCGGGCGAACTCGACGACGAGACGCTGATCCGCTACATCGACCGGTATCTGATGTTCTACATCCGTACCGCCGATCGACTACAGCGCACCGCGCCCTGGCAGGAGGCCCTCGAGGGTGGCATCGACTACCTGAAGCAGGTCGTCTGCGCGGACAGCCTCGGGATCGCCGCCGATCTGGAGGCGGCGATGGACCAACACGTCGCGGGTTACCGCGATGAATGGACGGCGGTGCTCGATGACGAGAAGAAGCTGTCGCGATTCGTGTCCTTCGTCAATGCTCCCACCGAGGCCGACCCGACCATCTCATTCGATGACAGCGGGGCACGGAAGGTGCCTGTGTTGCTCGGCATGCCGGAAGTCCCGGTCGCTACACGTGGGCAATGACCGCTTAACCCCAGAGAAACAGGGCGCCGGTACCAATGGGTAAGGCGTTTGGAGGATGACACCGATGACCGTGATCGATAACCCCGGCCGCACCACCACCACTACCACCGTCGGGTGGACGCACGCGTGCCGGCTCGACTACCTGATTCCCGGCCGCGGCGTTGCGGTGTTGCTGAGGGGTGGCCGCCAGGCCGCTGTGTTCCTGCTGTCGGACGGCGTTGTCTACGCGGTCGGCAATATTGATCCGATCGGCCGGGCGGCTGTGATGTCGCGCGGCATCGCCGGCGATCGCGGCGGTGTCCCGGTCGTTGCGTCGCCGCTGCTGAAGCAGGCTTTCTCCCTGGTCGACGGGCGCTGCCTGGACGACGATTCGGCAGCGCTGCCGGTCTATGCGGTGCGCGTCGAGGATGGCATCGTTTCGATTTCCAACGAGCCGGTCGCCGGACTCGACTACTCGGACGGTGGATCGGCATGACAACTCCCGACGCGGGCTCCAGCCTCGCCGGATTCACGGTCGGCATTACGGCGGCGCGGCGGGCCGACGAGTTCGCCACGCTGCTGACCCGGCGTGGCGCGGACATTGTTTCCGCACCCGCCATTCGCATCATTCCCCTCGCCGACGACACCGAATTGGAGCGGGTGACCAGGCTGTTGGTCGCCAATCCGCCGCAGCTCGTTGTCGTGACCACGGGAATCGGGTTTCGCGGCTGGATGGAGGCGGCTGAAGGATGGGGCCTGGCCGAGGACCTACGCACCACGCTCGGCGCGACACGGATGCTGGCGCGCGGGCCGAAGGCCAAGGGCGCCATCCGGGCGGCGGAACTGCGCGAGGAATGGTCGCCCGCCTCGGAATCTTCCGCCGAGGTGCTCGATCATTTGCTTGCCGAAGGCGTGGAGGGCGTGCGGATCGCGGTCCAATTGCACGGTGCTACCACCGAATGGGAGCCGGTTCCCGACTTCTGCGAGGTATTGCGTTGCGCCGGAGCGGATGTGATCCCGGTGCCGGTGTATCGCTGGACACCGCCGCAGGATCAGACCCCGATGGATCAGCTGATCGAGGGTATCGTCACCGCGAGCCTGGACTGTGTGACCTTCACCAGTGCGCCGGCCGTGGCGTCACTGTTGATGCGCGCCAAGGAAACCGGACTGCTCGAGGGGGTACTGCACGCATTGCGCGGGCGCGTGCTGCCCGCGTGTGTCGGCCCTATCACGGCGGCGCCGCTGGAAGACCTCGGCGTTCCCACCTCTATGCCGGGGCGGGCGCGCCTGGGTGCGCTGGCCCGGCATGTCGCCGAAGAACTACCGCGCCGGGCGAATCGGATCTCGGCGGCCGGGCACACGATCAGCGTGCGCGGGGCCTGTGTGGTGGTCGACGATTCGGTGCGGCAGTTGGCGCCCGCGCCGATGGCGTTGATGCGTTCGCTGGCTCGTCAGCCGGGCCGGGTGGTGTCCAGGGAGGATCTGCTCGCCGCGCTACCCGGCCGCGGTGACGACACCCATGCCGTGGAAACCGCGATCGCCCGGTTGCGTGCGGGGCTCGGCACGCCGAAAGCGATTCAGACAGTGGTCAAACGGGGCTACCGGCTGGCGCTCGACCCCGCCGACTACCCACGGGCCGTCACCCCGGCCGCCGGTATCGCGAACCCGGCCCGGACACCACGATACGCACAGATCGCGGGGAGCCTGTGACGCCTGCGGCCCTGGTACTGGTGGCGCACGGCACCAGGAGTACCCGGGGCGTGCAGATGATCGCGACGCTGGCCGAGGCGGTGCCGGTCGAGCTCGGTGCCATGATTGCGGGGCGTGACGCACGTGCTGCCGAGACGGTCGGTATCGCGTCCGAGAAACCTTGGGTGCGAACCGCATTCGTGGATGTGCTCGGTCCGTCACCGTCGGAGGTGCTACGCGATCTGACCGCTGCCGCAGGGGAATCTGTTCCCGCGGTGGTGGTTGCGGCCTTCCTGGCATCGGGTTATCACGTGTATCGGGATGTCCCACGCGAGGTGGCCGAGAGCGGGCATCCCGAGGTTGTCGTCACCGCGGCCATGGGGCCGGACCCGGCGCTGGCCGGTGTCATGCTCATGCGCTTGCGTGCGGCCGGTTGGCGACCCGGTGACGCTGTGGTGTTCGCGGCGGCCGGATCTTCCGATGCCCGTGCCCGCCAGGATATTCGACGTGCGGCGGCCATATTGAGCGAGTACCTCGGTTCGCCGGTCCGAATCGGCTATGTCGCCACGGGGTCGCCTCGCGTGCGAGACGTCGTCGCCTCGCTGCGTGATTCGGGTGCTCGGCGCGTGTTCATCGCTTCATACCTGCTGGCGCACGGCCTGTTCCAGCAGCGACTGTACGACGCGGGCGCGGACGGCGTCGCCGAACCCATCGGCGTCCACCCGGCCGTGGTCCGTCTCATAGCCCACCGCTACCGAACTGCCGCACGGGAATTGGTACAGGCTCGCGTCGTCTGACCGAATCACCGCCTGCTACCGGGCCGGCCGCCGGAGCGGATACCGGCCCACATCTGTATTTCCACGCTCAGCTCACCAACTCCGACCTGGTCGCGGTGATCGGCCCGGCCCCTGGCCTGCCATCTCGCGCGTCGCCGAACCTGCCGTTGCCGTGAGTAATGGGCAATGAGTCCATGCGGGCAAATCGGGGCGAACACGCCCACTGAATGTCCGCGCGCCGTGGCGTCAGTGCGCGAGAATCCATGGCATGTACCGGCTGATGCGATGCCTGGTGTCCTTTCTCATTCTGATCGCCGCGATGGTCCCGGCCGCAGTGGCCGCGGCCGATCCCGGTGATTCCCGCATTCTCGACGTACGTCCACTAGGCGGACGCGAATTCGAGGTGGTGGTCCACTCCGCGGCGATGGATCGTCCGATCACGCTATGGATGTCGCATCCCGGTTCCGGTGCGCCCGCACTTTATTTGCTGAACGCGGTCGATGGCGGTGAGGACGGCGGACCGTGGATGCGCCGCACCGATATCGCGGACTTCTTCGCGGACAAGAACGTCAACGTGATCGTGCCGATGGGCGGACGCGCCAGCTACTACACCGACTGGCTGCGCGACGATCCGGCACTCGGGCGCAATCAGTGGACAACCTTTCTGACCAGGGAACTTCCGCCGCTGCTCGAATCCCGTTTCGGGATGACCGGGCGCAATGCCATTGCGGGACTGTCCATGTCGGCGACCTCCGCGCTGAACCTGGCGACCGGTGCGCCCGGTCTCTATCAGGCGGTCGGCGCCTACAGCGGCTGCCCGCGTACCAGTGACGCGGTGGCCAACGCGTACGTGCATTCCCAGCTCGCGCTGTTCGGGGCGAACGCCGACAACATGTGGGGTGCGCCCGACAACCCGGCCTGGGCCGAGCACGACCCGATGGTCAACGCGGAGCGCCTGCGTGGTGTCGCCCTCTACATTTCCGCGGGCAACGGTGCGCCCGGCGCACACGAGACCCTCAGCGATCCCGGTATCGACGGCGACCCCATACGGCTGCTGGATCGCGTGCTCGTCGGCGGCGTGATGGAAACCGTCATCGGTGGTTGCACCCGCCCCTTCACCGACCGCCTGGCCGCCCTCGGCATCCCCGCCACCGTCAACTTCCGCTCCGCGCCGCACGCCTGGTCCTACTGGCAGGACGACGTCCACCTCTCCTGGCCCATCTTCGCCGCCGCCATCGGCGCCTGACAGGTGGTGTTACGGGCGGTAACCTAACAAGTATGACTCAGCAGCTATCGATGAAGATCTCCGACGATCTCGATACGCGATTACGTGCGGCAGCGGCAGGCAATGTCTCGCAATGGGTGACCGAGGCAATCCAGGACCGTTTGGATCGTGACATGTGGAATGCGTCCAAGGAGGTCGACGCGCTGCTCGGCATCACCGAGGACTGGATGGCCGAGCGGATTCGGCTGCGAGATCGGGTGCGTTCGGCCGATTCCCGTTGAGGCAGGGTGAGATTCGCCGCTTGCTTGCCGTGAAGTCGGTCGTACCGGTGTATGTACTGGTGCTATCCGGTCCTCGATATCTTTCGGCTGGGAAAGGCCGTGTCGTGGTGTGTCAGGTCGTGCCGGGGACGGTGCCCGACGATTTCACCTCTGTAGAGCGGGTCCGATATCGCGATGCGGATGGGGTGGACACCATCGGACTGGCCATTCCGGATCTCATCGAGTGGTATCCGGTGTCGGCTCTGGGGGAGCCCGTGGGGGTAGTCGCCGACACCGTCGCCGTCGTTCGTCTGGTGGAGGCACTGTTTCGGTGAACGGTCTGTCGTCGGTCAAGCAACCGCCATGCGGCGGAAAGTGACCCGGTCGAATTCGCGGCCGTATTCGTCGACTGCGATCACGTCCATTTCGCTGGAGAATATGCCGGGTCGGACGTCGACTCGCAAGAACGAGTAGTTGCGGAAGCGGACACGCGACCATACGGCGTCCTCGTCCTGTTTGTCGCCGCCCGGTGTCCATACATAGCTGTTGGGGACGGCGGTGTCGGGTAGTTCGTGGCCTCGGAAGGTTTCCTGTGAACCGGACTGGAATTCGTATCGGGGACGGCCACCGCCGCCGACGGTGTAGTAGATGGTGCCGTCGGTTTCCGGGTAGACGATCGAGTTGTCGCCGGCCACCTTGGTCGCGGCACCGGCGCGGATCGGGTCGGTGCGCTCGTAGACGTGATTGTGGCCCTGTAGCACCAGATCCACCTGATAGCGGTCGAACAACCCGGCCCACGCGTCGCGGACGCCGCCGTCGCTGGCATGTGACTCCGTGGTCGAGTAAGCGCAGTGGTGGAAGAAGCAGACAATGAAATCGATGTCCGGGTCCGCACGATAGGCGGCGAGGCTGCGCTCGACCCAACTCGTCTGTGCCCCACCGGAATAGCCGGTGTTCGCGCGGATCTCGTAGGTGACGTCATTGGCGTCGAGCGAGAGCACGGCCACGTTGCCGTAGGTGAACGAATACGCCGACGGACAGCCTGCGGGACCGTTGCCGGGAAAGTCCAGCCGCGCCAAATGTCCGCCGTAGCCGTGTGTGTCGTAGGTGGCCTCCATGTCGTGGTTGCCGGTGGTGAACATCCACGGCGTCTGGGAAGCGCTGGCTTCGATGGCACCGAAGTAGACATCCCAGACATACGGGTTGTACTTGTCGAACCCGCTCGGCAGTTGTCCGCCGTGCGCGACGAACTGGTTCGGTTTACCGCCTCCGGAGGGGTCGGCGTAGGCGATGTCTCCGGCGAGAATATGGAAATCGGGCTCGGCCGCGACGATTTGGCGAATCACGTTGGACGCGTGCGGCACTGCCGGGTCGTTGTCGGGCTTGTAGTACTTGTCGTCGTAGTCACCGGGTGCGACACCCAATGGTTGTCCGGGAGTTTGGTCGGTGCCTTGATCGCCCATCATGGTGAAGCGGAAGGGCAGGATCGCGGCCCGTGCGCTCGGCATGGCCGGTGCGGCGGATTTGATGTCACCGACGAAGCCATCGGAGGTCCGCCACCGGTAGAAATGCGGCACCCGGCCCGGTAGGCCGTCGACCGGTGCGTGCACGTAAAACTGTTCGGCCGCAAGCACTCCGCCGTCGGAGGAAGGCACCTGCGTCAGCAGATTGCGCACCTCCGCTTCGATAGACCCACCGAGAGCGGGAGTCGGCCCATGATCGAGAAAGACCTTCGTGCCTGCGGGCGGACGCGACAGCTGCGCGGCGAATCGCAGCTGACTGGCCGCATCCGGCCCGTATCCCACGTGCCGTCCGCCGACCGCGAGCTGCGCATCTTCGGCGTACGCGCGCCGCCCGAATGGCGAGGTGCCTGCGGCCGCGACGGCCGCCGCCGCGGCCGCACCGCGCAACACATTGCGCCGGGAGACCGGATGGCGCCGCAGGCGCGCTCGATGCCACGCATGCTGCTCGGCGATCGTCATATCGGCGGCGAGAGTTGCAGGGATCCCGGTATCCGGAACATCGCCCGCGGGGTTCAACGAATTCGACGGCATGGCATCAGATGTTGTCTGCCCCTGGGCATCACGGCAACTAGACAGTCTGATTCTGTGTGGGAATACCGGATGACTCTCAGGTGATCACGCCGTCCTTGACATAGATCGTCCATGAGCACGACCCGGTGCAGTTGACGCCGTACTTCGAGCGCACCACCTTGTCGTGTGACCAGCGGTCTCGGTAGAATTCGACTGCCCCGCGCCCGCCGACCTGATGAAGGCTGCGTTGATCGGCGGAGACCTCGTCCCGGCGAAAGTATTTACCCAATCGAAGCAGTGCGTCGCCGGCATCAGCTGGTGCATGAACTGACCACGACGTCCCCTTCGAGCTGTGGAATCGGGCTGATGATCCGACTCGCGGCGTCGGCGCCGAATGTTGGTGGAGGCGAGGCGGATTCGCACTCATTTGGTAGCTGTGATGTAGCGGTTAAATACGGAAGAATCGAATATAAAGAAACAATATCGTTTATATTCATGTGTCGTGGGCGTGGCTCGCATCGTCGACGATTGGACCCATGTATACCCCACAGAAGCCGGTGTCGCAGGCGACGTCGGTAGCTCGGCTCACTTCCCATTCGGAAGTGCCCAACCTTGATGTGTCAACAGCTTCGTAGGAGTGGATTGCTGTGCTGAGCAAGTCGACCGACGCCGGAGATAGTGGTCAATTGAGACCGCCAACGTTCGGGGGCCTACTGCGCCGATTGCGCGATGAGCGCCGAATATCCCGGGAAAAGCTGGCATTCGCGGCGGGTGTCAGCTCCAGCTATATCACCCATTTGGAGGGTGGGGATCGCGACCATCCCACCAGGGCGGTGGTGACCGCACTGATCGGATATCTGGATCGAATCAGCCCGCTCGCCGATTCCGAACGCAGACATCTATTCGATCTGGCTGGTCTCTACGACGACACCTTTCCGGCGGTCCCGCAGTTGCGTGCCGAGATCAGCGACGACATGCGCAACGGCCTGCGGCTGCACCGCCCCAACGCGGCGAGCTATCTCGATACCCGCTGGAACGTACTGGCGTGCAATGACGCCTATATCTCGACCTTCCCCGGGCTGGCCGATGACGGCAATATCCTGCTGTGGTTATTCCGCAACGAGCTGTCGAGGCGGGTCATGGTCGACTGGCGGCGCGAGGCCGCGCTCACGGTCGACTGGTTGCGCGGGCTGATCGGCCAGTCGGGCGATACCGCGTGGGCCACCGACCTGCTCGACGAACTCGGCCGCTATCCGGAGTTCCGCGAAATGTGGACCTCGGGTGGTACGAGGTACGGCCGGGACCAGCCGATGCATATCCGCGACTTGGAGACCATGGAGTGCTTCAGTCTCGATGTCCAGATGTTCCGGGTGGACTCCGGCAGTTATCCGGGCCGGGTGCTGTTCTTTCTCGGGATACGAACGACCTGCCCGGCGTCCGCCGGTCCGTAGGCGGGTATCGGAGGATTCGCGACTATCGCGCAAAGTCATTGCAGGCGTCCAGATTTCACGCATACGAACTGATTCCTGCTGCTGCCAACAGTTTTCGCGCGCGATCGAACGGGAGTTCGACCGGCATTGCCAAGGCCATGAACCCGGCCGAATGTGAAAATGACTGTGGCAGAGACTGATCGATCATGGCGCACGGTATGACCGTAACTTGCCGTAATGGCCTTGACCCCCAAATTGCCCGAGCAGGGATTTCACTGGATGGTGTTAGTACCCCACAGGGCGTGCGCGACGCTATTGATTGCCCTGGACAACCTACACGAGAACGTATTTGATCCGTCTATCAGAGATTTCGGAGTTAACGAAGACACCGAGACTTACCGTTGGATGGGGACAGGTAGCGCGCGCATTGCGGGAGTGAGTGTTCCATGGTGAATGAGAACCAGTTCGTACCCCACATCACGCTGGCCGCCGCCGCGGACTGCGCCAACGGTACCTTCGCGGTGTGTGGCGACGAGGGCCGTGTGCTGTGGTTCGGCCCCTTCCTCGACAGCGATGCCGATCACCCGCACGGTAATCGACGCGCCGGAGCCATGGCCGCGGCCGCGCGGGCGGTCTGGCTGGCGGGCCGGGTCCGCGCCGACGCCGGCCACAACGAGGCGACCCTCCATCTGACCATCACCGAGCCCGATGTGGACGCGGTCACACTGGCCTGCGCCGCGTCGATTTCGGGGCTGGCGCTGGATGTGATGGTGGCAGAGGATAATCCGGCGCTGGATTGGTGCCGGGTCTTCGGCAAACTCGACTGGAACCCGGGCGCACTGGTCAGCCTGGTCGAAGACGGCGACGACGCCGCCGCGCGGGAGAACTGCGCGCTGCGTTCGATTACCGCTCCGACACAACTCAACACCGACTCGAGGGAGACGATTGCCATGATCCGCACTTCGCGTGCCACCAAGCCGCCGATCGATCCTGACGTTGAACTGCGCGCCGCACTGGAAGCGTTGCTGCTGCACGATGCCGTGGGACTGGATGTTCGTATGCGGCACGCGATCGCTGCCATCGTTCACCTCGCGGTCGATACGCCGCACGGGCCGCCGGAGGACGCCGAGGAGTTTCTCGGCCGCCTCGACGCGGCCTGGTTGATCGCCGCGTGGGCGGGCCATGATACCGAAATGTCGCTCATCGCAACGCTTGCCGCCGGTGACGTACCCGCCATGTCGTGGTGTGAGTTGATGTTCACCACGGCGCTGGCGCCGTGGTCGACCGGTACCGTCGCGGTGCAGGCACGGCGGATCTTCGCGTCGGTGCAGCCGGGCAACCTTGCCGCGGTCCGCCCACCGATCGGCATCTCCGGCTCCTGAGCGGAAAGCCGCGGCCTGTTCGAGGGGGTGGATATTTTCGCGCGCAGAATGGTGGTGGAAGATGTGTACCCCGATACGCCACTATTGCGTTTGGGTGCGTAATACGAAATAGGCCGCCGGCCCCGCTATGCGGAACCGGCGGCCCATTTACACAAGATTTGGATCAGTTGTCGCCGATCAGCTCAGGTCTGATCGGTTATGACCGCCGCTGCTGGTCAGGGCGGCGATCGTTGTCCTCGCGCTGACGACGTTCGTTCGGCGGTACCCCTTGCTCCTGGCGCTGCTGTTGCTGCTGCCTCGGCATCTGCTTGGGCATTTTCTTAGGCGTCTTCTTCGACTTTTCAGCCATCTCCACTCGGTCCTTTCCGGAGGATTAGTTTTCGCCTAACCATCACACAGTAGCGAGCATGCATCATTCGGGGAAGAGGAAAATTGTAATCGCCGATTGTGCGGGGCAATTACGGCTGGGAACAGGCGAAAAATAGTTTCCGGATCAGGTGGGGAGGGGTAGAAATTCGACCGGATCACCGTCGATGGCGTCGGCCGGGACGATGACCAGGCCGTCGCGGTCGATGAGGCCGCCCAGATGGGCGGTTCGGATGTGTGGGTCGCCGTCCCAGCCGCCGGTGGGGGCGATGCGTGCGGGCACGACGCGCGGGACCGGACCGGCGATATCGGTGGCGTTGTGCAGAGGGCCGTACAGCGGCCGATGCGGGGTGCTGCCGGTGCGTCCGTTGACGATGGCCGGTACGAGTGTCATCAGGACGGCGATGGCGGCGTAGGGGTTGCCGGGCAGGCCGAGGACAACGGCGCCGGTAGTGAGTTCGGCGACCACCGTGGAACCGCCCGGGCGTAGTCGCAAGCGGTGTACCAGGATTCGGGCGTCCGCGCGTGCCAGGGCGCCACGCAGTTGGTCGGCGGCGCCACCGCCGGTAGCTCCGACAACGACCAGCAAATCGCAATGTGTTGCGGCGGAAAGGACTTCGTCGAAACCATTGGGAGTGTCGCGGAGGTGGAAACGGTCGGTCGTGTGAATTCCATACCTGGACAACATGTCCGGCAGGATCGGACCAATCGAATCGCGGGTCTGCCCCATCCGCAGTGGCCCCGCACTGCGGATTTCGTCGCCGGTCATGACAATGCGCGCCCGCACGGGCCCGCGCACCAAGCCGTCGTTCACTTCGACGCTGGCCGCGGCCGATATCAGGGTCGCATCGACCGGGGTGCCCACCGGCGCGATGAGATCGCCTGCGTCGCGGTCCTCGCCGCGACGGCGGATGTCCTCGCGCAGTGGGGTGCCGGGCAGGCGATGCAGCGTCTCGGCCTCTTCGATTCGCGCGAATTCGTCGCGGACGACGCTGGTCGTGCCATCGGGGACATGCGCGCCGGTAGCGATACGCACCGCCTCACCGGTCAGCAACCCGACCGGCCGCGCTCCACCCGCGAACCCGATATCGCGCCGCACCCGCCACGGACCCGGACCCGCCACGGCATATCCGTCCATCGCGGATACATCGAACCGAGGTAGTGGGCCCGCCGCCTCGAGCGTGGCGGCGAGCGCGGCGCCCGGTACCGAGCGGAGTTCGGCTCGGTACCGAGTGAGCCGGGAGATGTTCGTCCGCAGCACCTGTCGAGCGTCGTCCAGGGCGAGCACGGGGTGATCTCGGGATGCGAGACGCTCGATGGCGGCCGCGGTTGCTGAGGGCGGTCGCTCCGAAGGTATTGTGCCCGAAGAAATTTCGGATGACAGTCGATCGCTCACGGCGGCTTGCGCCAGCCGGACCTGCTCCTCGGTATCGCAATCGGCGATCCCCGCCATCGTGACCGTCGCGCTATCGGTCGGTATCAACGCCTTCATCGGTTGATTGACCGGTGAACCCAGCGCCGCCAGTGCCGCGGCGAGTGCGGCGCGGCGCCACACCCCGACCAGATACTGTGGCCGCCCCGACTTGTCGGCCGCGAACACCGCGTCCGCACCGGATTCGGTCGCGTACCGGATCAATTCGGCGACCATCGCGTCGGTAAGGAACGGCATATCCGCGGCGAGCACCACCACCAGCGGCGCGGTGTCGGTCCCGAGCGCCCGTAGTCCCGTGCCGAGCGCCGCCACCGGGCCCGAACCGGGTGGTACCTCCCGAACCTGTCGCACCAGTGGATCCAGCTCTGTTCGATGCGGCCCGACGACCACGGTGCGGCCACAACGGGCGACGGCAGCGAGGGCCGCGTCCAGCATGGAACGCCCGCCGATGACGATGGCGGGTTTATCGACACCGCCCATACGGCTGGCGCGTCCGCCCGCGAGGATGATCGCGTCGGCGGCCGTCACCGGCGAGGGCCCGGAGCGAGGGACAACATGGCCGACATGCTAATTCGTCGGCGCCCCGTAGCCGCCGACGTGGCCACGTCGATCACACGGCGGAGAAGTCGGCGGCCGGCCGGAGCAGGCAGAATTCATTGGTCTCGGGATCGGCGAGCATCTGCCCGGGCGCGCCACCGCCGCCCGGTGCGTCGAGCGGTACCGCGCCGGCCGCCCGCAGCCGAGCCACCTCGTCGGCCTGGCGTTCGGCGGGGAAGGACGCCAGGTCCAGATGGAGCCGATTGCGCCCGGCCTTCACCTCGGGGGTACGGACGAACTCCAACCAGGAGCCGACGCCCGTCGCCGAGCGCAGTCCGGCCATTCGCGCACCGACGTGCTCCACCGGCCACCCGGACGCGGCGGACCAGAATTCGGCCAGCCGCACCGGGTCGCGGGTATCGACCACGATCGCCGCGACCGCGCCGGTGTCCACGTACTCCTCCCGTGGCTCCAGCACACAGAACTCGTTGTCCTCCGGATCGGCGAGCACCACCCACGACACCGCCCCCTGCCCGATATCGATGCGTCGCGCGCCGAGCGAAAGCGCGCGATCCACCTGCACCTGCTGATGGTCGATGGAGCGACTGGCGAGGTCGAGATGGATACGGTTCTTGCCGGCCTTCGCGCGTGTCGCGGGAAGGAAGGCGAGGGCGAGTTCGTGACCGTCGGGATCGGGTGCCGCCACATCGACCTCATCGGGTCTGTCTACGGTGACGCCCCAGCCCAGCAGCTCGGCCCAGAAGTTCGCGACGGACCGGGGCCGGTCCGTATCGAACACGACACACGCCAGGCGGGTGGACATGACTCAACGGTAACCGCCGAACGTGGGCGGCGGGGCCGGATTTGCGTGAGGGTGGTCGCTCGGTGTGTCGGGGAACCGAAACCGGGCCGCACGCAGGTCGACTCGCCCGTCGTGGATCGGCACCCGCTCAGCCGCCAGCAGCCGCAACTGTCGGTCGGCAAGATGCGTGGCAGGCCGCCCGCCGGCCCCGATCACTCGATGCCAGGGCAGATCCGCGGAGTCCGTTCGCATGATCCAGCCGACCGTGCGCGGCGTCGAAAGTCCGGCGGCGGCCGCGATGTCACCGTAGGTGGCAACCTGGCCGGGCGGGATCGTGGCGACGAGTTCGCGGACCCGCTCGATCTGGTCGTCGGTGGTGGCCATCGAGACTCAGAGCACCGATCGAATGAGCGCGGCGGTTTCCGCGGGACGCGCCTGGGCGACCATGTGCTCGCAGTCCCACTCGAGTAGGGTCAGATTGTCACCGAGACGCTCGGTCAGCGCCACCCGGAACTCCGGCGTCACGAACGGCGGCCGCACCTTCATAGCCTGAACCAGCACCGTCGGCAGCTCCTTGGGGGGCAGCCGATAGGGACGGGCCAGCTGGCCCCAGTAGGAGTTGATGGCGGGCAGGCTGACCCGCCAGCCCACGCGGCCATCGGTGATAGGCATCAGATGCTCGGTGAGTTCGGCGTCGACCAGACGCGGTTCCACCTCACCCCAACCGGTCGCCACCTTGTCTCGGCGTGCGTGCTCGGAGCTCTCGTAGTCCGGCGAGGCGAGGCTCGACAGCGCGATATCCATCAGCAGCTCCGGTTCCAGCGCGATCGCCGAGTCGAGCAACACAAGTTTCCGCACCAAGTGCGGGTGGCTATCGACAAGATGCAGTGCACACGCGCCGCCGAAGGAGTGCGCGACCACCACCACGGGCTCGTCGGTCTCGGCGGTGAGAAGCTCGACCAGATCCTGCACGATGGTTTCGAAATTCCATGGCGGCAATGCGGTCGAACGGCCGTGTCCTCGCAGGTCGGGGGCGATTATTCGAACATCGGGCAGATGCTCGGTGGCGAGGGCTTCCCAGCGTTTACCGTGGCCGGTTACACCGTGCAGGGCCAGCACGATCGGTCCGGTGGGGGGACCGAAGTGATAGACATTGAGGGGGGACACGGATCCAGTTTGACGGGTATCGAAACTCGTCGCAGTGCGCAGCGGCGCGGCGAGTGTCGGACGCGTCTGTTGCAATAGCCCGCGTGGTGCGATCGGATAGCGCGGTGCGACTTGTTCGCCGAAATGTGGCGGCACCCCGGCCTCGGGTCTGGGGTGCCGATGTCCGCGCGCTGTTCGATGCCCAGGCCGCCCACGGCCCGCTCCGCCCCGGATGGCGGCCGTGGCAGGTGCTCGGCGGGCCGGGCACGGGCAAAACGACACTGTTGATCGAGCTGGCCGCCGAGCGAATCAGCGCGGGAGCCGATCCGGAATCGGTGCTGGTGCTGACCCATTCCAAGCAGGCCGCCGGTGCGTTGCGCGATGCCGTCACCGCGCGGCTGACCGGGCGCGGCGACCTCGAATCCGGGGTGCCCGGTGCCACCAGAGAGCCGCTCGTGCGCACCCTGCACTCCTACGCTTTCTCGGTGTTGCGGCGACACGCCACCGCGCACGGCAACCCGCCGCCGCGTTTGCTGACCGGTGCCGAACAGGATGCGGTGCTGCGCGAGATGCTGCGCGGCGACCTGCTCGATATCGCGGCGGGGGCGACTGGTCTGTGGCCGCAGCGGTTGCAGCCCGCGCTGGCGCTCGGCGGGTTCGCCGAACAGTTGCGCGACCTCATGTTGCGCGCCACCGAACGCGGCCTCGGCCCCGAGGATCTGGCGCGGCTCGGCCGCGAGAACGCGCGACCGGAATGGGTGGCCGCAGGCAGGTTCGCGATGCGCTACGAGCAGGCGATGCTGTTGCGCTGGTCGGTGGGGGTCGAGGCGCCCGAGGCTACCGCGCCCGCCCTGGATGCTGCCGAACTCATCGGCGCGGCGCTGGACGCATTGGCAGGCGATGCGAATCTCCTTGCCGAGGAACGATCCCGGATCAGGTATCTGCTGGCCGATGACGCTCAGCACCTCGATCCGCAGGCCGCGTTACTGGTGCGGGTGATCGGCGCCGCCGCACGCACTGCGGTGGTGGCGGGTGATCCGGATCAGGGCATCTTCACCTTCCGCGGTGCCGACGCACGGTTTGTCGCCGATCTCGACGTGCCCGATGGGCAGCGAATCATCCTGCGCGAGAATCACCGATCGGGTGGTCAGGTGCAGGCGGCCGTCGCTCGGGTCGCGGCCAAGTTACCCGGCAGTGCGCCGCAACGGTTTCCGCTGCCGGATCACGCGACGGAACCGGGTCTCGACGGCACCGAGGTGCGGGTGCGAGTGCTGGCCACCCCGGCCAAGGAAGCCGCGCTGATCGCCGACCATTTGCGCCGGGCCCATCTCACCTCAGGTGTGCCGTGGTCGCGGATGGCGGTGATCGTGCGCTCTATCCCGTTGTCGCTGGCGCCGCTGCGCCGCGCCCTGCTCGCGGCCGGTGTGCCGGTCCAGCAGCCCGCGCTCGACGCGCCGCTGGCGCGCCGCCGTGGCGCGGCCTGGATGCTGCTCGCGTTGCGGGCTGTCCTCGCCGGTGAGCGGGCGAACCGGGGGGCACGCGGCGGGGAGGATGCCATGTTCTCCGCCGAGGACGCCATGGATCTGCTCGCGGGCCCGCTCGGTGGCGCCGACCAGATCACCCTGCGCCGACTGCGGCGCGGGATCAGGCGCAGCGTGCTGGAGGCCGCAAGCGCGCGGCAGATGAGCTCAGTGCCCGATATCGACGAGGCCGAATGGGGCACCGCCGAACCTCGTGACATCACCGATATCGAGGCAGGTGAGCCGAGGACCGAATACGACCCGGTCGATCAGGGCGGATATGCCCCCGAGCGGGCCGCCGACGATGCCGATTGGTACGGCGTCGAACCCGAGTGGGATATTCGCGACTCCGAATGGCCAGGCGCGAATCCCGAACCTGAAATCGCGGACGGAGACGACGGCTCTGAACGCGACCAACCCGAAACTGGATGGGTGGCAGGCGAATCGGATGCGAATACCGTTGCAGCGCAATCGGATAACGCCGAGCGGGGAGTCGGTAAGCCGGCCTCCGGGCCCGGTGACGGTGCGGCCGAATGGCGCACCAACGTCGACCGGTCTTCGGCGGAGATGCTGCGCGATGTGCTGATCGGTCAGGCCGACAGTCGAATTCTGGAGCGGCTCACCGAGGTCGAGGCCGCGCCGTTGCGCCGCGTGCTCGCCGCACTGGATCGCGCTGTCAAGGCCCGCCGCCGCGGTGCCGGCCTGGAGGATGTGCTGTGGGCGCTGTGGACCGGGTCGCGGCTGGAGCGGCGCTGGGTCGCGCAGTCCGAGCGTGGCGGTGCGGTCGGTATGCAGGCCGATCGAGATCTCGACGCGGCCGTCGGTTTGTTCGACACGGCCGCCGCCTATGTGGACCGGCTGCCACGCGCGAGCATCGAAGGGTTTGTCGAATATCTTCTCCAGCAGGAGATTCCGCACGACAGCCGCGCGCTGACCGCGCCGGGCGAGGCGGTCGCGCTGCTCAGCGCACACGCGTCGGCGGGCCGCGAATGGGATGTGGTCGCGGTCGCGGCCGTGCAGGAGGGTATCTGGCCGAATCCGCGGCCACGCGGGACGCTGCTGGGCAACGAGGACCTGGTCGACCTCACTGCGGGCATTGTCGACGCGGGGGAGCGGGTGAGTCGGGCCGCGCCCATCCTAGCCGAGGAGCGCAGGCTGCTGCTGGTCGCGTGTAGCCGGGCCAGGCAATCGTTGCTGGTCACCGCCGTCGAATCGGTCTCGGGCGAACGCGATCTCGTGCCTTCGCGTTTCCTCGCCGAACTCCTCGGCCACGACGACGACAGCGAACTCGGCGCGCTGCCGGTCGCCGATCCCGGCCGGGCGCTCGTCATGCATTCGCTCGTCGCCGAACTGCGCGGCGTGGTCTGCGATTTCGACGCCGATCCGCAACGCCGCCGCCGCGCCGCGCATCAGCTGGCCCGGCTCGCGGATGCGGGGGTTCCCGGCACTCACCCCGAAGACTGGTACGGCACTGCGGATCTCAGCTCGCGGCGCTCGCTGTGGGAAGAGGATGAGGCCGCCGTCGCGCTGTCACCGTCGACGGTGGAGTTGCTGCGCACCTGCCCGCTGCGGTGGGCGCTGGAACGGCACGGCGGCACCGACGGCGACAATCCGCACGCCGTCAAGGGCAATCTGGTGCATACGTTGGTGCAGGCCCTAGCCGGGAAGGTGCCCGAGGCGCAGGTGCGGGCCACGCTCGACAAGGCATGGCAGGCTGTCGATCCCGGTACCGGCTGGCACTCGCGTCAGGAATTGCGCCGCACCGAGGCCATGCTGGAGACGTTCATGGCTTGGGTCCGCAATACCCGTGGCGAACTCACCCAGGCGGGTGTCGAGATTCCGGTCGACTGCGTGCTACCGGCGCGCACGGAAGATGAACGGCCGGTACGGATTCGGGGGCGCATCGACCGTCTGGAACGCGATGCTCTCGGTCGTTTCGTCATCGTCGATGTGAAAACCGGAAAGTCACCCATCACCAAGCAGGCCGCCGTCGACCATCCCCAACTGGCGACCTACCAGGTCGCTGCCGCGCTGGGCGCGCTGGACGCGTCGCTGGGCGAGTCCGTCGGCGATGCGAGTGCGGGGCATGCCTCAGCCGAATCCGATGGTGCTGCGGGAGAATCGAGCGTGCCGAATATCGAGACCCGCCGCGCGACAGTCGAATCCTGGGCCCTTGGCGATGCTACAGGCGAATCAGGTGGTGTGGCGAGTGATTCCGGTGTGGTTGCGGGGAGTGAGTTCGATGGCGCGGTAGGCGAAGTGGGTGCCGGTTTGAGCGAACCCGGTGGGGCTCGGCTGGTGTATGTCGCTAAGCCGAGTAGTAAGGAGGGGGCTACCCAGCGGATGCAGCCGCCGCTGGACGCAGCGGCGCTCGATAAGTGGCGCGGCACAATTCACGATGCGGCGGCGGCAACTCAGGGGCCGAGCTACCTCGCGATGCGCAACGATGGCTGCAGGCATTGCGCTGTGGCGGGTAGCTGCCCGGTCCAGGACACCGGAAGGCAGGTGACCGACGAGTGACACAGCCTCGGGTGACGCCCTACCGGCTGGCCGAGGCGCTCGGGCTGCCGCCGCCCACCGACGAGCAGGCCGCGGTGATCGCGGCCGCGCCGGGACCGACCCTGGTGGTGGCCGGTGCGGGCGCGGGTAAAACCGAGACCATGGCCGCCCGTGTGGTGTGGATGGTGGCCAATCGGCTCGTGCTGCCCGACGCGGTGCTCGGTCTCACATTCACCCGAAAAGCAGCCCAACAGTTGACCTCTCGCATCCGCACTCGATTGGCACGGCTGGCGGGTTCGCCATTGCTGCGCGAACTCGACGCGTCGGGGGAGCTGCGGGCGCAATTGGCCGGTGCGGAACCCGAGATCAGCACCTACCACTCCTACGCGGGCAGGCTGCTCACCGAGCACGGCCTGCTGCTGCCGGTGGAACCCTCGGCGACATTGCTCACCGAAACTCAGCTGTGGCAATTGGCGCACCAGGTCGTGCGAAATTGGGACGGCGACCTGGACACCGATCGCACCCCCGTCTCGGTCACCGAGGCCGTGCTCGCGCTCTCCGGGCAGCTCGCCGAACATCTCGTCGAGCCTGAGCAACTCGCCGAGGCACACACCGAACTGGAGAAGCTGGTCCACACCCTGCCCGCGGGCCCGCGCCAGCGCGGCGGGCCGAGTCAAGCCCTGCTGAATATTGTTGCCGCTCAAAGTGAACGCGTCGCTTTGCTGCCATTGGTCAATCAGCTCGCGCAAGCACTGCGCCGACGTGGCGCCCTGGATTTCGGTGCTCAGATGTCGCTGGCCGCCCGTCTCGCCGCAGAACACGCCGAGGTCGCGGCCGCTGAAAGAGCCCGCTTTCGTCTCGTGCTGCTCGACGAATATCAGGACACCGGCCACGCCCAGCGCGTGCTGCTTTCCGCGCTGTTCGGCGGCATCTCATCCGGTCAGCAGTGGTTGGCGGTTACCGCGGTAGGTGATCCGATGCAGTCGATCTACGGCTGGCGCGGTGCTTCGGCCGCGAACCTGCCCCGCTTCGCTACCGACTTTCCCAGTGCCCCCGGGGTGCCCGCGCCGACCCTGCCGTTGCTGACCAGTTGGCGCAACCCGCCGGAGGCGCTCGCACTGGCGAACCTGGTGGCGGACCCATTGCGGCGCAAGGCCATCGATGGTGATGGCGTTACGGTGGACGCACTGCGTGCGAAACCCGAGGCGGAGCCGGGCATAGTCGCGCTGGCGCTGACCGAAACTGTTGCAGACGAACGAGATTGGGTCGCAGGCCGGATCGCCGCCGAATGGGCGCTGCGATACGAGGCGCGGCAGCCGCCACCGACCTCGGCTGTGCTGGTGCGCCGTAACGCCGATGCCGCCCCTCTTGCGGAAGCTCTTCGAGAACAAGGACTTCCGGTGGAGATCGTCGGCCTCGGCGGGCTGCTCGCGACACCCGAGGTCGCGGATATAGTCGCCACGCTGCGGTTGATCGCGGAACCCGGCGCGGGCAGCGCGGCGATGCGCGTGCTTACCGGCGCCCGCTGGCGCATCGGTGTCGCCGATATCGCGGCGCTCGCGCGGCGGGCCCGTGACCTGTCGATCAGCCGATTGAACAACGGCGATGCGAACGAGATAACCGATACTGCCGCGCTGGCCGCCGCGCTGCGCGAGGTTGCGCCGGAGCCGGCCGAACAGGCGGGCCTGGCCGACGCGATTGCCGATCCCGGTCCGCGCGAACAGTATTCGGATGTGGGTCGCGCACGGATCGTCGCGTTGGGCAAGGAGCTCGCCGCATTGCGGGAACGCAGTGGGCAGCCGCTTACCGAACTGGTCGCCGACGTGGAGCGCACCATCGGAGTCGGGGTGGAGACCCAGGCTCGCCGGGCGATGGCGGGTGCCGGTGCGGGCCGCGAACATCTCGACGCTTTCGCCGAGGTAGTGGCCGGGTATGCGAGCGATTCGGGGGCATCGCTCGGCGGGCTGCTCGCCTTCCTTGCTGCAGCCGAGGCGGTCGAGAACGGCCTGGAACCGGGTGAGGTCGAGGTGGCACGCGACCGGGTGCAGGTGCTGACTGTGCACGCCGCGAAGGGCTTGGAATGGGAAATCGTGGCGGTGCCGCACGTGACTCGCGGTGTATTCCCCTCGGGGGCCGCGTCGGGCAGTTGGCTGGGCGCGCTAGCCGAATTGCCGACGACCCTGCGCGGCGATCGCCGAACCGATGACGCGGCGGAAGGCGTTCCCGTTCTCGACCTTTCGGACCTTTATGACCGCGCCGACCTCGAGCGGGCGATCAAGGCGCACAAGGAAGCGCTGGATCGTCGCCGCCTTGATGAGGATCGCCGCCTCTTCTATGTCGCGCTCACCAGAACCGAACGCGTTCTTCTCGTTTCGGCACACCACTGGGCCGAAACCGGCGCCTCCCCCAAGGGGCCCTCCGATTTCCTGCTCGAACTCAAAAATGCCAGCGAATCCTCCGATAGTCCCGCCTTCGGCGCGGTCGATATCGACCGCTGGGACGAGCCGCCCGCCGTCGAGGCCGTCAACCCCTTCACCGACAACCCAGCTACCGCGCGCTGGCCACGCGACCCGCTCGGCAACCGTCGCGACCCCATCGAACAGGGTGCCGCCCTCGTGCGCGCCGCCCTCGCGGAGCTATCCGCTCCACGAGCCGCCAAAGGTCGCAAGGTTCGCGACAGTGCCCGCGCCCCAGACGATTTCGCGCAACTGCGCTTGGTTGACGAGTCCGACGACATAACAGGGATAGTAGGCGCCCCCTCCGACAAGTCGGCTTCACCGAACACCCCCGGCCAGCAACCTGCCACCCCGCACGCCACCGCCGCTCCGGTGAACCTCGTCGCTGCCGACCTCCCTGCCGCCACCGACTTCGACGCCGCTGGCCCCGGCCGTGACGCCGACGCCGACGCCGACCTCGAACCAGACCCTGCTGCCGACGACCCCGACGGGTGGGCCGCAGACGTCGATGCCCTGCTTGCCGAATATGAAGCGGCCCAAGCGATTGCGCAGGTGGTCGAGCTACCGGGCCAGATCGCCGCGACCGCGCTGGTGGAGTTGCGCGCCGACCCCGCCAGGCTCGCTGCCCGGCTACGCCGTCCACTGCCGTTCCCGCCGAATCCCATGGCGCGGCGCGGAACTGCCTTCCACGCCTGGGTGCAGCGCTGGTTCGCCGCTGATCGCCTGCTCGGCTTCGATGAACTGCCCGGTGCCGCCGACAACGAATTCGCCGACGCCAGTGCTGATGCCGAGCTGACGAAGATGCAGAACGCCTTCCTCAACTCGCCGTGGGCGCACCGCAGTCCGCTCGAGGTGGAGATCCCCTTCGAAACCTCCATCGCGGGAACCGTCATTCGCGGTCGCATGGACGCGGTGTTCGCCGAACCGGGCGGCGGCTGGGTCGTGGTGGATTGGAAGACCGGTGCCGAACCGAGCGCCGCCGAACAACCGGCTGTCGCCACCCAGTTGGCCGTATACCGGCTGGCCTGGGCCAGGCTGATGGCCGCCCGCGAGGGCGGCTCCGAACAGGAGATGCTCGAACGTATCAGTGCCGCATTCCATTACGTGCGATCCGGGCGCACCGTCGCGCCTGCCGAACTGCCCGGTCCCACCGAACTCGCCGAGCTGATCAGGACTGCCGCGCCTGTCGGCTCACCTTCAGCGACTGAGTGATCAGCGGAATCTGCATAGGCAGCCGCAGCACCGTCGCGATCTTCATCAGCTGTGAGGAGCAAGAGCATTGTCTGCCATACCTCAGCCTCGCATTTGCCGACTGATCGCTTCGTGACCGGGCGGTGCCGCGCGCAGCGGGTAGGCTCGCGTGCTGTGCCGGAGGGACAAGCCAGGCCGGCGGCCGCGAACTCGGTGAGGAACAGGGAGGGTGAGTCCGGTGCTGGGTGATTTCGGCGACCGCGCGAGTGGCGGGGTATCCGGCCGACCGGATTACGCGCTGGTCGGGCTGCTGCGCATTCCCGAAGCCCAGATCAGTCCTTGGATTTCGCTATACCGCCGGGTGGCGTTCGCGATCGCGCTGCTGTTCAGCGCGGCGTTGGTGGTGTACCTCGGCCGGAGTGGGTACCACGACAATTCCGGCGACGAGCTGTCGTTCCTGGACGCGTTCTATTACGCGACCGTGTCGCTGTCCACCACCGGATACGGCGACATCTCACCGGTAACCCCCGAGGCGCGGCTGGCCAACATCATCATCATTACCCCGCTGCGGGTTCTGTTCCTCATCGTGCTCGTCGGAACCACACTCGGGGTGCTGACCGAACGATCCCGGCAGGTATTCAAGATTCAGCGTTGGAGGCGCAGCGTGCGTAATCACACCGTGGTCGTCGGATATGGCACGAAGGGCCGCACCGCGATCGACGCCATGCTCGGTGACGGCGTGCAACCCGGCGATATCGTCGTAGTCGATACCGATGCCGTCGCGTTGGAGGCGGCCGGAAGCGCCGGGCTGGTGACAGTACAGGGTTCGGCGACCCAGTCCGATGTGCTGCGGTTGGCAGGCGCGCAGAACGCGGCGTCGATGGTGGTCGCCACCAACCGCGACGACACCGCGGTCCTCGTCACCCTCACCGCTCGCGAAATCAACAAGGCCGCGAAGATCGTCGTCGCCATTCGCGAGGCGGAAAACACTCATCTGCTGCGCCAATCCGGCGCGGACTCGGTGGTGGTGTCTTCGGAGACCGCGGGACGGCTGCTCGGCATCGCGACCACCACCCCGTCGGTGGTGGAAATGATGGAAGACCTGCTGACCCCCGAACAAGGCTTCGCGATCGCCGAGCGTGAGGTGGAGTCCGCCGAAATCGGTGGCTCACCACGGCATCTCAGTGAAATCGTGCTCGGCGTGGTACGCGGCGACGAGTTGATCCGGGTCGGCGAGCCCGAGGTCGATGCCATAGAAGCGGGCGACAAGCTGCTGTACATCCGTCGCGCCGCCAAGTGAGAAACACCGGCGACACCTGCGCCGGAACTGGCAACGTCGCGGCGCGATAGTCTCGAAGTGTGGCATTTCAGCTCAATGGTGTTCCGTTGCTGTCCCGTTCCGTTGTCGATCGAGCCGAAGTGGTCCGGGCCGACCCGCACGCCCTGAAGGAGGGCTGGGACGAGGCCAAGTTGCTGCGAGTGAATCGGCGGGGGCAGGTTCGTGTCGAGGACGGCGAGCTGGTGCTGGACGCGGCGATTGAGCTGTCCGCGGAGCCGAGCCCGGTGGCCGTCTTCCTCGGAGTCGAGGCGGGCAGCCACCTGTGGGCGGTGCGCGATTCCGAACTCAGCGGCTCGCTGACCGATCTGCGCGCCATGGCCAGTGGGATCGACGATTTCACCGCAAGTCTGCTCAGTACCGCGAATGCCCTGCTGAACTGGCATGACAAGGCGTACTTCAACGGTGCCGATGGCACGCTCACCGTCTCGAGTAAGGGCGGCTGGTCGCGGGTCACCGAATCCGGATACGAAGAGTTTCCGAGGATCGACCCCGCCGTGATCTGCCTTATCCACGACGGTGGCGACCGTGTGTTGCTCGCCCGCCAGCACAGCTGGCCGACGACACTGTTCTCGCTGCTCGCCGGATTCGTCGAGGCGGGCGAGTCACTGGAACGGTGTGTCGAACGTGAGATGCTCGAGGAGGTCGGGCTCGCAGTCCGCGATATCAGCTATCTCGGCAGCCAGCCGTGGCCTTTCCCGCGCTCGCTGATGCTCGGTTTCGCCGCCGTCGCCGACCCCGAACAGCCACTTGTTTTTTCCGATGGCGAGATTGCCGAGGCACACTGGTTCACCCGCGACGAGGTGCGCGATGCCCTCGCCGCGGGCGACTGGTCGGCCAAGTCTGACAACAAGCGGTCTGACAACAAGCGGTCCGACAAGCCCTTGCTGCTGCCGGGCTCTATCTCCATCGCCCGCACCATCGTCGAATCCTGGGCCGCCATCGATTGACGGCACCGATCCGGTGCCGTTTGGTATCAGGCGCTCAATGCCTGCTTGACGGTGGCCAGCGACGGGTTGGTCGCGGTGGAGCCGTCAGCGAATTTCACGGTCGGCACCACATGGTTACCGCCGTTCACACTGCCGACGAACTCGGCGGATGCCGGATCTTGTTCGATGTCGATCTCGACATAGGTGATACCGGCCTCGTCCAGTTGGGTCTTGAGCCTGCGGCAGTATCCGCACCAGGTGGTCGAGTACATCGTCAGGTCAGGCGTTGCATCAGTCACGGATCGTGCAACGCTCAACCACCTGATCCTGTTCCGCCGGCTCGGCACCGAGGCTTGCGCAGCGAGGCCGAGCTGGATCTCACCAGCGTGCCGAACTGGGGGATGGTGCCGCGCCGCGGACTGATAGAGCTCACCCCACCGTCCACGCGAGCAGCACCACCTCCACGCCGAACAACCGAGTACCACACGCACTACGCGGCCTCGGCGGCTTGTTGTCTGCGCCGGTGTGTCGCCTGGTAGTGCGCCGTTTCTACAGTTCGGTGGCCACGTCGCCACCATCGGCGGGCGTCGGCCTGTCGGTCGGCGCTGTCATGATGGAGCCCGTGCCAGCACTCGACCTCGCCGCCTTGGACCCGGAGCAGGCCGCCGCCGTGCGCGCGCCGCGAGGGCCGGTGTGTGTGCTCGCCGGTGCGGGCACCGGCAAGACCAGGACCATTACCCATCGCATCGCGCACCTGGTCTCGGCCGGACATGTGAAGGCCGATCAGGTCCTCGCGGTGACCTTCACCGCACGCGCGGCGGGGGAGATGCGCGGGCGCCTGCGGGCGCTAGGTCTCGGCGGCGAGGCGAATCAGGTACAGGCGCGTACTTTCCACGCGGCCGCGCTGCGCCAGCTCAAGTACTTCTGGCCACAGGTGGTCGGGGATGTGCCGTGGCAGTTGATCGATCGCAAGTTCCCGATCGTGGCGCAGGCCGCGAGCAAGGCGGGGCTATCCTCCGCCACCGAAAGCGTTCGCGACCTACTCAGCGAGATCGAATGGGCGAAAGCATCGCTCATCGCCCCCGAGGACTATCCCGCCGCGGCGGCCAAGCATCACCGCGAGCCACCCTACGACGCGGCCAGGGTCGTCGAGGTCTACCTCGGCTACGAGGCGCTCAAGACCTCGCATGAGGGGCTGCTGCTCGACTTCGACGATCTGCTGCTGCACACCGCGGCGGCGCTGGAGGACTATCCGTCGGTGGCCGACGAATTCCGTGGCCGCTACCGAAGTTTCGTCGTCGACGAATACCAGGACGTCACCCCATTGCAGCAACGGGTGCTCGACGCCTGGCTCGGTGATCGCGACGATCTCACCGTGGTGGGCGACGCGAATCAGACGATCTACTCCTTCACCGGCGCCACCCCCGGCTACCTGCTGGATTTTTCCCGGCGCTTCCCCGAGGCGACAGTGATCCGGCTCGAGCGCGACTATCGATCCACCCCACAGGTGGTGTCGCTGGCCAATCGCGTGATCGGAGCCGCACGCGGTCGCATCGCCGGTACCCGGCTGCAATTGATCGGTCAGCGTGCCGACGGCCCCGAACCGGTATTCGCCGAGTACGACGACGGCCCCGCCGAAGCGGCGGCGGTGGCGCGATTCATCAAGCGGCGGATCGATTCCGGCATGCCCGCCGCCGAGATCGCGGTGTTGTACCGGATCAATGCCCAGTCGGAAGCCTATGAACAGGCGCTGACCGAACTGGGTATTCCATATCAGCTGCGCGGCGGCGAAGGCTTCTTTGTCCGCCCCGAAGTCAGGCAGGCCGTGCAGGCGCTACGCCAGGTCGCCGCGCGCGATGATCTGCCCGACCAGGCACGCGGCGGCAGCGCCCTGGTGAACCTGGTCCGGGCCGCGCTCGGACCACTCGGGCTCACCGCCACCGAACCGGCGGGTGCGCAGGCGCGCGAGCGGTGGTCATCGCTGGTCGCGTTGGTGCGATTGACCGAGGAACTCCTCGCGCACGACGAGAACCTCGAGCTGTCCGGTCTGCTGCACGAACTACGCACCCGTGCGGAGGCCAGGCACCCACCGACCGTGCAGGGGGTGACCCTCGCGTCCCTGCACGCGGCCAAGGGGCTCGAGTGGGACGCGGTCTTTCTGGTCGGTCTCGCGGATGGCACCCTGCCGATCGCGCATGTGCTCGGCGATGACGGGGCCGTCGCCGACCAGGCCGCGCTGGAAGAGGAACGCCGTCTGCTCTACGTGGGTGTGACCAGGGCACGTGAATACCTGCAGTTGTCGTGGGCGCTGGCCCGCAATGAGGGCAGTAGGCGGACCCGGCGACGCTCGCGATTCCTCAACGGCCTCGTCCCCGATGACTCGCCGGCCTCGCGGATCGCGGCGCCGGCGGCCGGGAAAACGGCCAATGGAGTTCGCCCGACCTGCCGGGTCTGCGCCAAACCATTGATCGGTACCTACGCCACCATGCTCGGCCGCTGCCGCCGCTGCCCGGCCGAACTCGACTACGAACTCCTGACCGCGCTCAAGGAATGGCGCGCGGAGAAGGCGGAGGCGATGGAGGTCAGGGAGTTCGTCGTCTTCACCGACACCACGCTCACCGCGATCGCCGAGCAACTGCCCACGGGTGACGGTGCGCTGGCGGCGATTCCGGGGATCGGCTCGAAGAAGCTCGACCAGTACGGGGCGGATGTACTCGCGATAGTGGCGTCCCGGATGCGGTCAAGCCCACAAAACCGCAGGTAGAAAATAGGTTGTCGGTTCGGCCGCCATTGCATATGGTTGGAATCACGCACCGGGAGGTCATCCTGGCGCGCACAGTTAACGACAAACAACGAGTAGTGGAGGGAGGCAGACGAAATGGACAACATCATGAACTTCAGTTCAGCTGGCGTTGCGGTCAACGGACCGGCCATGTCGGCCTCCCGGGGGATCCTCGGCTTGCAGGGGATCGGTCTGTCCGGCGTGGGTGTTTTCGGTGAGCAGCCGCAATTCACGCACATGCATTCCCCGATTTGCATTCTCGCGCAGGACAAGCCCAGCGGGGGCTGGCACCCGGTAGCCGCAGCAGCGGCCACCGGCGCAGACGCAATTGACGCCGGATACGCACCGGCGGAACTGCGGGCAGCACGCCTCCACAACGCACACCCAGCGACCGTGATCAGGACTCGGCAGAGATGTCGAACTAGGTAGGGAACACTTCCAGACCTCCTGGCCACGGATCGCCCGAAGCGAAACCGTGGCCAGTATTTTTTCCCGGCCCTTCAGCCGGACTGCACCGGTTTCGCAGTACGACAAACGAACCGCTGCAAACGAGCTGAAGGAGAACGACGTGTTCACCGCAGAGAGCTGGCCACAAGCCACTACTGACGTGACATGCCGAACCGTGGCACTGCCTACCCGCATTCGGGAGGTAACGAAGGTACTGCCTTGCCGAGCCGGAGACCCCGATCTCTGGTTCGCCGAGAGTCCGGTCCAGTTGGAACAGGCCAAGGCGCTATGCGAGTCGTGCCCCATCCGTAAAGGCTGCCTGAGCGCAGCCATGGATCGGGGCGAGCCTTGGGGTGTCTGGGGCGGTGAAATCTTCGACCAGGGCGTCGTGATCGCCCGCAAACGCCCGCGTGGACGCCCGCGCAAGGTCGCGGTCTCGGCGTGAGTGAGCGAGAAATCGCCGCCGCGCCGGGGCTCGCGCCTGCCCTCCCTCCGGTCGCTGAGGCCTCACCCGTTGCCTGTTGCCGGGCCGGGGCCCTCGAACGAGAAAGCAGAAGAGCCGCTCACCTCGAGATCAGGTGGGCGGCTCTTTTGCGTTCAGCGTGGTTGTTCAGCGTGGTTTATGCGGCGATCGCCGTGCACATCCTGTTCACCGCGCGCCTGTACGGAACTCGAAGCAGGGCGACGGCCTCAGCTCGCGGAACGTTCCTCCTGAAAGCCGGGCATCCACGTCTTCACCAACTGCATGAACGGCAGTTCCGCATCGAGCTGAGCCAGGATGCCGACCGAGCCGCCGAGTACCCGGAAGATCATCACGTATTGGGCCGGCAGTTGCAGTGCTCGCGCGGTCTTCATCTCCGCGCTACCGAGATCAGACGCCTTGCCCGCGACCCGCTGCATCCATTTGCGGGTGAAGTGGAAGGAATCGGTCCGGATCGGGTCGGTGAACGGGCGCAGGTAGTCGGCGATCTCCTGGTCGGTCACGGTGCGGCCGGGGATCACCCAGCCGTGGTCGTACAGCAATTGGGTGAGTTCGTCGAACTGTTCCTCGACCGCGAGCGCCAGCATCTGGCCGAGTGCATCGGGGAATCCGTCCGGCATCGGCGCGCAGGCGCCGAAATCGATGACGGCCAGTTTGCCGTCGGGCAGCATCATGAAATTGCCCGGATGCGGATCGACGTGTAGCAGCCCGACGGTCTCGGGCGAGGAGAAATGGAACTTGCCCATCAGGGCGGCGACCCGATTGCGCATCGCCGCGGTGCCGTCGGGGTCCGCGTCGCCCAGGGCGATGATCGCCGAAACCGGGGTGCCCTCGAGCCACTCGGTGACGATCACCTTCGGCGCACTGGCCACCACCTTGGGGACCACGATCTCCGGATGCCCATCGAATCCCTTCGCGAACGCCCGCTGGTTGGTCGCCTCGTTGCGGTAGTCGAGTTCTTCCTCGGTCCGTTCGGTAATCTCGGCGAGGATCGGCTTCATATCCGCGCCCGGAATCACGGACGCGAACAGGCCCGTCATTCGCGATAGCGTCTTGAGATCCGCACGCAGTGCCTCGTCGGCGCCGGGGTACTGCACCTTCACCGCGACGACCCGGCCGTCCGACCAGATGGCCTTGTGCACTTGGCCGATGCTGGCCGAGGCGGCGGGCACGTCGTCGAAGCTCTGAAACCGCTGCCGCCACTGTGTGCCGAGTTGCTGGTCGAGGACGCGGTGCACGGTCTCGGCCGGCATCGGCGGCGCCGCCGCCTGCAGTTTTGTCAGCGCCTCGCGATAGTGTTCGCCGAACTCCTCCGGAACCGCGGCCTCCATCACACTGAGCGCCTGCCCGAACTTCATCGCACCGCCCTTGAGCTCGCCGAGCACGGTGAACAATTGTTCGGCGGCCTTCTGGTTCAAATGGGCGTTGATCTCGGTCTTGTCGCCACCCGCCAGCTTCTTGCCGAACCCGACGGCGGCGCGACCGGCGATCCCCAACGGAATCTTGGCTAACTTGGCATTGCGGGATGAGCGACGACGCACAATCTCAGACACGTACACATCATGGCGGACGAACCTGTGGATATGCCATCGCAGTCTGATGTCTTCCTCAGCGGAGTGTGAGAATCGTCGCCGATCAAGCCTGCGGACCGGCCGAGATTTCCTGGCAGCCACACGCGGCGTGCGGCGGCCAATCCCGTCGTTCGATCAGGTGCGAGGCGAGATCGAGCTCCAGGGTCGTGCCAAATGTCGCGGGTGGACGCTCCGGTACGCGGGCGATTATCGCCTCGAGTTCGCCGAGTACCAGCGCCGTCGTGGCTGCGATGCCCGCGGGCGAGGCATGCCCGACCCGGCCGAGGAGTTGGGCCGCGAGCAGTGGCCAATCCGCGTCGTGTTCGTATCGGATGAGGTCCGCGCAACGCAGGCAACTGGTCACACCGGGCACGACCAGCGGCCCGACGACGCCGCGATCGTCGCGAATGCGGACCTGCAGGTGCGGCATCCGATGTAGAACCAGATCATTGGCCAGGCGCGGATCGGTGATCAGCGAATCGGTGAGTATCACCAGATCGGTGCGCCAGCCCGCCACGGTGGTGTCCGGTCCGTAGCCGCGTGAGCGGCTCGGGCGCAGGCCGAGTCCGGGCAGGCCCGCGGACACCGCGTCGGCGAGCGGGCCGAGCCCGTGCACCCGGACTGAACGGATTCGTCCGGTGGGATCGTTCGGGTGCATGAGCAGTCCGGCGCCGTCGATCTCCATCAGCAGCGCCAGCGCCCGCTCCGATGCGATGCCGTACTCCTCGGCCCGCCAGATGAGCTGCGGTCTGGTCTGGGATCCGTTCAGCAGGCGCAGAAAGGCGAGAACCGTATCGGCATCCAACTCGCCCGGATGTAGCAGCAGGGCGCGTTCGGGATCCCAGCCGAGCTGGACAACACCGGAGGGCCGCACCAGGACGGTCACCCGTGGATGCAGCATCGGACCGTGCACGCGGGTCGTCTTTGTCATGGCCAGCAGTATGGCGACAACGGTGCGCCTGTCCGGTCGCGAATCCTGTAGTTATCCACAGGTATTCGCGACTACCAACAGGACAATCTCAGGACGCGCCGCTGTCCTTACCGAGGTCGGGACCGGCCCCGTCCTCCGGCGCCGAATCGGACTTTTCACGCAGTGCCGCATCGCGTTCGCGCGCTTCGGTTTCCGCGAGCTGAGCTAGTGGATCATCGAATTGGGTTGTGCCGCCGCCGATTACCGAATCGATGAAGCCGGCGGGGGAGTCCAGATCATCGGAATCCGGCAACAGATCCGGGTGCGCCCACACGCCGTCACGCATTTCCAGGCCCGCGTCGGTGGTCAGGCGCCGCCACAATGCCGCCGCCTCGCGCAGTTTGCGTGGCCGCAGTTCCAACCCGACCAGCGTCGCGAAGGTCTGTTCGGCGGGGCCGCCGGTGGCGCGGCGCCTGCGCAGGGTCTCGGCGAGCGCGCCCGCACCGGGCAGGCGATCGCCGACAGCGTCGGTGACGACGACCTGGACCCAGCCCTCGATCAGCGCGAGCAGGGTCTCCAGTCGTTCGAGGGCCTGCTTCTGTTCCGGGGTGGTCTGCGGTTCGAAGGCGCCCTGCGACAGGATCTCCTCGAGCTTCGAAGGATCGGTCAACGCCGTGGGGTCGAGCCCCTGCGCGGCCTGCTCGATCGAAGAGAAGTCCATCTTGATTCCGCGCGCGTAGTCCTCGACGGCTCCGAGGACCTGCTGGCGCAGCCACGGGACATGCGCGAACAGTCGCTGGTGCGCGGCCTCGCGTGCGGCGAGGAACACCAGGATCTCGCTCTCGGGCTGCTCGAGCCCGGCGCTGAACTCCGAAATGGCCGCGGGCAGCAGTGCCGCGGTACCGCTCGGCCCCAGAGGCAGACCGATATCGGTGGAGGTCAGCACCTCCTTGGCCAGCTGGCCGAGCGCCTGACCCAGTTGCGATCCGAACGCGAGTCCGCCCATCTGACCGAGCATCCCGACCATCGGGCCCGCGAATTCCTTTGCCTCCTCGGGCAATTGCGCGGTCCACATGCCGGAGATCTGCTCGGCCACCGGGTCGCACAGCCGCTTCCAGGTCGGCAGCGTCTCCTCGATCCAATCATTGGCCGTCCAGGCCACCGCCTTGGTCGCGCCCGCGGGCAGTGTGGTCGCACCGTCGAGCCACAGTTCGGCCAGGTGCGCGGCATCGGTCACGGCGCTGGTCGCGCCAGGGGTCAGCGGGGTAATGGTCGACCCGAGCTGCTGGCGGGCCAGTCGCTTGGCCACGTCGTAGTTCACCGGACCCGCCTGCGCCGAGCCGGGCTGTCCCATACCGCTGAGCATCTGCCCGAGCGAGGTCAGCATCTGACCGAGCTGCGCCGGATCGAAACCAGCGGCACCTGCTCCGCCGAAGCCGAACGGATTGTTCGCACCCGAACCGCCGGGCTCGTCGCCGCGGTTGCGGTCGTCGTCATCGCGGTTCGAGAATCCGAAGGGGAGGTCAGCCATACCCCTTACGTTACGCGTTTGGCATAGGGGCCTTGTGTTCGCGCGGCGCGAAATCGGTGGACGCGCGAACGGCGCGATTGCGTGCCTGTGCTGCCTACTCGGGGGGTACATCACTACTGTGGTCGAGGTGAATCGTCGGATCCTCACCCTCGTGGCCGCTTTGATCCCCGTGCTCGTGCTCGGCGCTGCCGGCAGTGTATTCACTGTGCCGTTCGTCGCACTCGGACCGGGACCCACGTTCAATACCCTCGGCGAGGTCGAAGGCAAGCAGGTCGTCGACGTGCGGGGTGCGGCGCTCGATCCGACGACCGGCCACCTGAATATGACCACTGTTTCGGTACGCGACGGCCTCAATATCTTCGAGGCTTTCGGGTTTTGGGTCAGCGGCGAGCACGGTTTGGTCCCGAGGGCCGAGGTATACCCGCCCGGGGTGCCGCGCGAGGAAATCGACAAGTCCAATCAGCAGGACTTCAAGGACTCCGAGGGCAATGCCGAGGTTGCCGCGCTGCATTTCCTGAACCTGCCGACGGTGGTGCTGGTGCACAACGTCGCTGACGAAGGCCCGGCCAGGGACGTGCTTGCCGCAGGTGACGAATTGGTCAGTATCAACGGCGCCCCGGTCGCCGCACCCAAGGATGTGGTCACGGCGGTGTCCGCGTCGCCGCCGGGCAGCCAGATCCACGTGGTCTACCGCCGCGACAACAGCGAGCAGGCCGCCGACATCACTCTCGCCGCCCGCCCCGACGACCCCAACAAAGGCTATCTTGGCCTGACCCCAACCGAGGGCGCACGCCCGCCGATGGCGGTGACCTTCAACCTGGCCGATATCGGTGGCCCGTCCGCCGGTCTGATGTTCAGTCTCGCGCTGATCGACAAGCTCTCACCCGGTGAACTCAATGGCGGTAAGTTCGTCGCGGGCACCGGGACCATCGACCAGGACGGCAAGGTCGGTCCGATCGGTGGCATCCAATACAAGATGATGGCCGCGCGCGACGCGGGCGCGGAAACCTTCATGGTCCCCGCCGCCAATTGCAACGAGGCCAAGCAGCGCACCCCCGACGGCCTGCACCTGGTGAAGGTCGAAAACCTCGACGACGCCGTGCGATCGCTCGGCGACATCAATGCGGGCAGGTCGACCGTCGGCTGCGGCTGAGCGAGGCTAGTCGAGGGGGTCGGATTCGAAGGTGTGGTGTAACGCGTCGATGACGTTGGGCGCCAGGTTCGGATAGGTGCGTAGGTCCAGGTCACCGAATTCGTCGGCATCGTCCTCTGGGCGCACCTGTAGTAGCGCAAGCGACGTGCCCGCGCGCAGCACCGCCGCGAAAAGCCGTGCCTCGCGGCGCTCCGGGTGCGCCTCGGCCGCGGCTCGAGCCGCGGCGTCGGCGGCGTCGTGGTCGGCCAACAGTGGGGCGAGCGCGTCATCGAGGGTGCTCTCGGCGTCCGGCGGCAGCACCACGATCTCCTGTACGAGCACGCAGCCTTGGACGGCGTCGGGCCAGGTCGTGGTCGCGAGAAACTCGTCGAGCGCCATCGATCCGCCGGTGACGTCTTCCGGGAACGACTCCTGGGCGATTGGCGTGAGTTCGTTGCCCTCATCGAGCTGATCGATCAGGCTCGGCTCGGCGGCGACCAGATCCGCGGTGGGTACCAGCGCGAACATCTGCGGCGGGTTTCCCCAGCCCTCGGCGTCAACGAATTCGGCCACCTCCCGGACGCAACGGGAGAGGATGACTTCGGCATGCAGATCAGCGGTCACGGGGATATCCAACCAAACCGCCGATCGGCCGCGCGGCGCTGGTCCGGCTGACCGCCTCGTCGCAACAAGCCCACCGGCAGCCCCGCAGCCTGTGTATTTGCGGCCCTGCGGGCTGGGCGGTGTCCGATTCCGTAGAGTGGGCGCAGAACAGGGTTCGTAAGGACCATCTGAACATCGGACTGCGGCGCATCGGCCGGAATCGGTGCGGGCGTCGCCGGACCTTGGAGCGTGGCATCGTGGGCATGCGGCCCCCCACCGGCTTACCTTCGTTGTCCCGACGCAGCCGAGTGCTGTTGGTGGCGGCCATCATCGTGGCGGCGCTGCTGTTGTTGGGACCGCGCCTGACCGACACGTACACGAACTGGCTGTGGTTCGGCGAGGTCGGTTTCCGCAGCGTCTATCTCACCGTCCTGCGCACCAGGGTGCTGCTGTTCCTCGCGATCGCGGTGTTCGTCGGTCTGGTCGTCTGGCTGACCCTGCTGCTCGCCTATCGCACCCGCCCGGTGTTCGTGCCTGTGGCGGGTCCGAATGATCCGATCGCGCGCTACCGCACCACCGTGATGAGCAGGCTTCGGCTGTTCGGCATCGGGATTCCGGTGCTGATCGGATTGCTGTCCGGGCTGGTGGCGCAGTCGAATTGGGTCACCGTGCAGTTGTTCCTGCACGGCGGTTCGTTCGGTCAGCGCGATCCACAGTTCAACCTGGATGTCGGGTTCTACGCCTTCGACCTGCCCTTCTATCGCATGATGCTGAACTGGTTGTTCGTCGCCGTGGTGATCGCGTTCTTCGCCAGCCTGGTGACGCACTACGTCTTCGGCGGGCTGCGTCTGAGTGGCAGGGAAGGCGCGCTCACTCGCCCCGCGCGCATCCAACTTGCCGTGCTGGCCGGGGTTTTCGTACTTCTCAAGGCCGTCGCGTACTGGTTCGATCGCTACGATCTGCTTTCCAGCAGCCGTAAGGAGCCGACGTTCACCGGCGGTTCCTACACCGACATCAACGCCGTGCTGCCCGCCAAGCTGATCCTCATGTCCATCGCGGTGATCTGCGCGGTGGCCTTCTTCGCCGGCATCGTGCTGCGCGATCTGCGGGTGCCCGCGATGGCGGCGGCGCTATTGGTGCTGTCGTCGATCCTGGTCGGCTCGGTGTGGCCGCTGGTCGTCGAGCAGTTCTCGGTGCGCCCGAATGCCGCGGACAAGGAAAGCGAATATATCCAGCGTAATATCGCCGCCACCCGAGACGCGTACGGCATCACCTCGGACAAGATCGAATACAAGGACTACAAGGGCGAGAGTACGAAGAACCCGCAGGACGTTCCGGTCGATGCCGCTACCATCGGCAATGCCCGGCTGCTCGATCCGAACATCTTGTCGCCCACCTTCACTCAACTGCGGCAGCTGAAGAACTTCTACGGCTTCCCCGAGTCGCTCGACATCGACCGCTACAACATCGGCGGCGATATCCAGGACTACATCGTCGCCGCGCGCGAGTTGTCCCCGGCGGCGCTGAGCGGCAACCAGACCGACTGGATCAACCGGCACACCGTCTACACCCACGGCAACGGCTTCGTCGCCGCCCCGGCCAACCGGGTCAACAAGGCGCAGTCCGACGATCCCAACGCCGCCGGCGGCAGTAGCGACAGCGGCTACCCGATCTTCCTGGTCAGTGATCTGTTCACCGCGCCGGACAAACAACAGATCAAGGTGGACCAGCCGCGCATCTACTACGGCGAGCTGATTTCCCAGGACAACCCGGACTACGCCATCGTCGGCGCCGAGCAGGGACAGCGTCCTCGCGAATACGACTCCGACGTCGCGCAGTACACCTACACCGGCAAGGGTGGTGTGTCGATCGGGAATTGGTTCAACCGCCTGGCCTTCGCCGCGAAGTACACACAGCGCAACATCCTCTTTTCCTCGGCCATCGGCAGCGATTCGAAGATCCTGTTCAATCGCAATCCGCGTGACCGAGTGCAGAAGGTGGCGCCGTGGCTGACCACCGACGGCAACGCGTACCCGGCGGTCGTCGAGGGACGGATCCAATGGATCGTCGACGCGTACACCACGCTGGACAACTATCCCTATGCGCAGACCACCTCGCTCGAGGGTGCGGTCGAAGACAGCATCGACAAGAAGACTGGTCGACTGCTGCCACGCAAGGAGGTCAGCTACATCCGTAACTCGGTGAAAGCCACCGTCGACGCCTATGACGGCACAGTGACCCTGTACGAGACCGATCCCACCGACCCCGTGCTGAAGGCGTGGAGCGGTGTGTTCCCCGGCGCGGTCAAGCCGCAGAGCGAGATCTCACCCGAGCTGCGGGCGCACTTCCGCTATCCGGAGGACTTGTTCAAGGTGCAGCGCGAGATGCTCACCAAGTACCACGTGGACGATCCACGAGAGTTCTTCACCAACAACGCTTTCTGGTCGGTGCCGAGCGATCCGACGATAGAGGGCGGCACCTTCAATCAGCCGCCGTATTACGTGCTGCTGGGTGATCAGCAAACCAATAAACCGGTGTTCAATCTGACCAGTGCGATGGTCGGATACAACCGGCAGTTCTTGTCCGCTTATATCTCGGTGCGCTCGGACCCGGATGGCTACGGCAAGTTCACAATTCTTCGACTACCCACCGACACCCAAACACAGGGTCCGCAGCAGACCCAGAACACGATGACGACAGCGCCCGAAGTGTCGAGTCAGAAGACACTGCTGTCGAATTCGAACAAGATCAAATATGGCAATTTGCTGACATTGCCGGTTGCCGACGGCGGAATCCTTTATGTGGAGCCGCTTTACAACGAACGTAATACCGGGCCGAACACATCAACCTTCCCGCAGTTACTTCGGGTGCTGGTGAGTTACCGCGATGAAGCGGGCAGCGTGAAGGTTGGCTATGCCGCCACCCTCGCCGAGGCGCTCAATCAGGTGCTACCCGGATCCGGTTCGCTGGCAACACCATTCGGTGGCGACCCAGCGTCGCGGCCGAAACCGGGCACGCTACCGCCAACGGGCGAGAGTGGCACCGCGCCACCTCAGTCCGGTGGCACGCCACCGCCGCCCGCAGGTGGTGTCACCCCGCCCGCAGGTTCCAGTGCCTCGAAGGACGCCGCCGCCGCCGAGCTGAACCGGAAGATCGAGAACGTGCGTAATGCCATGCGCACGGGTAACTTCCAGGACTTCGGCAAGGCGCTGGACGAATTGGACGCCGCAGTGAAGGCATATCAGGACGCAAGTCGCTGACCGCGTCACCGACATGAGAACGGCCCTGCCGCCCGAAAGGGGGCAGGGCCGTTCTCATGTCGGTGATCCTGGCGAACCGGAGATCAGCGGAACAGCGAGTTGATCAGGTTGGTGTTCTGTGTGAGCACCTGCTGGTACTGATCCTGGACGCCGGCTCGCTTGGCCAGCTCGTTTCCGGTGCTCTTGGCCTGCTCGATTGCGGCCTTCACCTTGTCGACGGTGGGCGCGGCGACTTCGGACTCCGCGGCGGGTGCCGGCGCGGCGATCTCAGGCTCCGCGGCGGGTGCCGGCGCGGCGGGCTCGGGCTCGACGTCCGCGGACTGGCCACCGCTGAGGTAGGCGCCGCACACTGGCCAGGCACCGACACCCTGGGTGGCGAGCACGTTTTCCGCAACGCGGATCTGCTCGGCCTTGCTGGCGTTGTTGGCCGAGCCGGCGCCACCGTTGGCGTTCCAGGTGCTCTGCGAGAACTGCAGGCCACCGTAGTAGCCGTTACCGGTGTTGATTCCCCAATTGCCGCCGCTCTCGCACTGTGCGACGCCATCCCAGTTGTGGGTGGGCGCTGCCGAGGCGGTGCCGGTCGACAGCCCGAACGGTACTGCCACAAGGGCGCCGGTAATGGCTGCGAAGCCGAGGACGCGGGTGCTGAACTTTCGGTTCTGAGACATATTTGTTTCCCTCCCTGCGCCCACCAACTCGGCAAACTCCGCCGCGTCCCTGTCCCCAGGAGGTCGGGGATCCTCGAACCGTGGGACAGGGTCGCCGGCGTTCAGCGGTTCGAGTTCGTGCCCATCACGTTTGATCCGGGCCGCTGACCGACGGTAACGAAGAAATCTCGACCGATCACATCTTGATAACTTCGGAATTATCTGATGCAAATAACCTGCATATCTGTATTTGCGCAGGTCGCTTATGTCAGAAGAATGGATTCTAGTTAGCCTGTTATAGCAAAGTTATGTGCTCGAGATCACCGCGAAATAGTGACCCCGCTCACGTTTGAGGGTGCGGTTCGCGGGTGTAGACGCGCGAGTTCGTGTCGGAGCCGCTCGTTTCGGGAGTCGGCTCAGGCATGTCGGAAGCTGTGTCGGGACGTCTGGGGGGCTATCTTCGCCGACGGTTCTGTGCGCATGCGACGCCCGGTTCTGACCGGCGGAAACGTCCTGTTGAGGTGTCGATTTGCCATCTGCGAGTAGGCGTGTGTAATGTTGTGTTTACCGACGCGGGGTGGAGCAGCTCGGTAGCTCGCTGGGCTCATAACCCAGAGGTCGCAGGTTCAAATCCTGTCCCCGCTACAAACGAGGGCGGTCCTGACCAGTAGGTGTCAGGACCGCCCTCAATCTTTGTCGAGGCTCTTGGCAACGGATTTGGCATCATCCCGAAATGCCTGCGCCGATCAGCGCCTGAGCACTGCGAAATCAGGTGATTTTCGGTGGACGAAGCGGAACGAGGGCCAGATAAGTTAATCGTGCGCGCGTGGTGAATTGCGAGTACTGCGGTTATCCGCACCCCGGGGGATCAAGGCTCACGCGAGCCGACTGGCCCGCACCGATCGCAGCAACATCGCAACGCACGCGCCCGCCGCGATGAGCGCAGCCGCGACGCCGATGGCACCGGTGGCCACCATGACAGCCACCAGCGCATGAGCGCCCCGCCCGGCCTCGACCGCGTCAAAGTGCAGGTTCGCCTCGATCACTCCCGCAGTGAAGGCCGTCGCGCCCACCGTGACCGCGGCGGACAGCGCCCAGGGCAGCCGGGAATCGGCCGGGAGCAGAGTGCGGGCGCTCGCGACGAACACCGCCCCGGACAGTGCTGCCATCGCGCCGAAGGTCCACAGGCCCGCTGCCCAGACGGCGTCAAGCTGCACGCCGACCGCTACCGAGATCAACCCCGCTGCGGCGAGGGCCAAGCCGGCGACGGTCCGCCGGTGCAGCTCTGTCATGTTGGTCATGTGTCGTCTTGCTTTCTGTGATTCAACTGTCGTCAACATCGCACCGAAAACCACTGTGCTGGAGGTAATTCGCATCTCGGAACTGTGATGTAGGTCAGATAGCCATTCCTCGAGGTATCGATCCCGTCGATCTGCGGGTACCAGTCGCGCACACCCGCGGATCCACCACTCGGCGGCGCTCATGCGAACCTCACGTGCGCGGTCGCCCGCGGACTCGCGGCGGAGGAGGCGAGCATCGCGCCCGCTTGCGCTCGCCCCTCGGCTGTGAGCTCGTAGTACCGTCGCCGAGGACCCCGATGGTCCTGCGCGGTCTCCCACTCGGATGTCACCCAACCAGCCTCCTCGAGTCGCGCCAGGATCGGGTAGACGCTGCCTGCGGGACGCCCGCAGTCCTTCACTATCTGCAGGCCCCAGACGGGTGTGGTCGTACCGGCCAACTGTTCCAGCACCGCCGCAGTGGCGGGCGTTCTACGCAGTGCCCTTCCCATGACGCTAAATCTATATATAGAGATAGGATCCTGCAATAGCCAACCGTTCCGACCCCCCGAACCCCGCCACCGGGGTCTGGGCTGATGTATGGCGGTCTGGTCAAGGGCAACAGGTGAAACTGAACCGTGCCGGGTTCCTTGCCGCCCCTATGCTGGTGCCAACTCCAGCGTGCGGCCTGCGGCGTTGCCGGTCCGGCGACCGCGAAGGACGGGACGAGGCCGGCGGTCGACGGGCCAGGAAGGGGAGTCGCCTTGATCGGACTGTGGCAGTCTTACCGGATCCCCGCTGAGGAACTGGCCGAATTCAACACCCATGTGCGGGGCGCCTAGCGAAGCGCAGGTTCCCTGAAGCGGCCCTGATCCAATCGACATCGGCAGTGAGACATACTCTCGGAAGCGGCGGAATTACCTTGGGGCGGAGTTGGAGAACATGGAAACTGCCCAGGAGGTATCGACGGTAGTGCCGTGGCTCGTCTGGCCTGCCGCCCCGAATCCGACCGCCCCCTTTCCCGCATGAGTCGCACGGGCGATCTTTCCCCGGCACTGGTGCCGCTGTGGCAAGCCCTGCATGCTCGATTGTCGACAGGCCAGGTGGTGAAGCAGGTCAAGGTTGGACCGCTCGATAGCGAGCAGCGCGCTGCCCTCGCAGACTTTCTCGGAAAGGAAAGGCTGCCCGGCGAGTACGTGACCGTCGTTCTTGCCCAGGTGGATGCGGTGCTCCGCGAGGTCACCGGGTATACCGCCTACGAAGTGGTCGAGCGACTCCTTGGGCCGATCCGAGACCGGGCCGCAGAACGTCGGACTGCTGAGGTGGCACGAGATCAGTTGTGGGCGTGGCTTTCCCAACATGAAGTCGTAGGTGCCCAACCGGCCCTCGAATCCTGGGTGCGATCAACGAAGAAGTCCGGGCTGATCGCAGGCTCAGTCGAGCGGACCCGAGTGGAACTCGCCCGAGCTCTGCGAGTACTGCACGAATTACCCGGTGCGGGTAGGCCTCTGCCATTGTTCGCTGACGACGTGCTCGGCGATCCGCACGATCTCGATGAAGGCACGCGTCTGCATACACTTGTCGTCAGGGCATTGTCCACGATCTATGGAATCGATCCGCCCACCGATGCTGGGCAGTTGCGTGCGTTGTGGGCCCGCGCGGGTGTCGCCGACGATGAGCTGTCCTCCACAGTCCTGACTGCGGGCCTACGAGTTCACGACGATGCCTCGAACGCGGTAACCGGCCTCATACTGCGGGCATGCGCCGACACCGGGCAGGCCGCGGTACTTACCCTGCAACAGCTGCGGGCGAGCGCTCACCTCGTTGGTGTACCGGCTCGGGTCTGGGTGGTCGAGAACCCGAGCATCCTTGCCACCGCGCTCGCCAGGCTGGGCCGCGGCTGTCTGCCGATGGTGTGCACATCGGGGTGGCCGAGCAGCGCGGGCGTGCTCCTGCTCGAGCTGTTGGCGGCGGCCGACGTGGAATTGCGCTACCACGGCGACTTCGACGGGGAGGGGCTACGCATCGCCGCCAATGTCATCGCTCGGGTAGGAGCGACCCCGTGGCGGATGACTAGCGCGGACTATCTGGCGGCGGTCGGTCCCGGAGGGCCGGCGGTCGGACGAGTCACGCCAGTACCGTGGGATCCGGACCTTGCCGGGCACATGATTCGCGGTGGGTGCGCGGTACCCGAGGAGCGCGTCGCCGATGATTTGATCGCCGATATGACGAGGCACCAAGGGCTGTGACGACTATCGGGTCCTGGCAACCCGTCGTCATCCGGGTCTAGTGTGGGCGGCTGAAACAGATGCAGGGGAGGCGCTATGGACCGGATCCGTGTCCCGCCCGAGATGTTCCGCTTCACCACTGGGGATCGAGCCGGGCTGTACGTATCGGTGCTGCATGCCTTCGGCGCGGCCAATGAGCGGCTGGAAACCGCACTGGGCATCGACGATGTCCGCGGGAGGCTCCGCACAGTCGGCTGGTTGGACGCGCTGGATGACGATGACCTGACTGCGGCGCTGGAGCAGTTGTGCGCCTGGAATCTTGTCGATGTGATCCAGAACCATTCCGAAAACTACCGGACCGCAAGCGAATACGAGCGCCGGAACCTGCAGTACTCGCTCACCAGGCAGGGCGAGGCGGCCTTCGCGGGCGTGCAGCACGCCATGACGGTGCTCGCGTCCACCGGTGCACTCCAGACTGCGGTATTGGACGCTATCGCCGACAGGTTGGCCGATCTGCAGCAGGAACTCGAGTTGGGTACCGATCGCCGCGTCTTCAGCACCCTGAGCGAACTGGAATCGCACCTCGAAGCATTACGCGGAAACACCAAGCAGTTCAACGGTGAATTGCAGCGATTGCTGCGCGCCGAGGCCGCCGACTTGACGATCTTCCACGAGGTCAAAGCGGCGACGGTGGCCTACCTACAAGAATTCCTCGCCAATATCGACCACCGCACCCACACCATCACCACCCGAATCGCCAAGATCGAGGATTACGGCGTCGGACTCATGCACCAGCGCGCGCTGCTGGGCGCCGAGCTGCCGCAACTGACCGACTCCGACCCCGGCGCTGCCTGGCTCGAACACCGCCGGGCTCGCTGGGAGGGACTGCGCGCGTGGTTCCTGCCCGCCGACGGTTCGGTGGCCCGCATCGAACAGCTGCATTTCGTCGGCCGCAAGGCGATCATCACCCTGTTGCAGGTGCTCGACCGGATCACCGAATCGAGGCGACGCTCCAGCAGCGCGGTTGCCGACTTCCGTGAGCTGGCACGATGGTTCGCCGTACTGCCACAACAGGATGACCTGCACCGATTGTGGTCGACGGCATTCGGTATGAGCTCGTCGCGGCACGCCCACTTGGCCCACCTCGATCCCGAACTGGTGACATCGACGTCCCCCTGGGCCGACAGTCCTCCGGTCGAAGTGTCCCCGCTGCTCCGTTCGGCGGGTCGTACCGAGCGATTCAGCCGGACCGGTCGGGTGCGCGACGTTTCCGAGATCAAGGCCGAGCGGGCCGAGCGCGCCGCCCTCGAACGAACCCAGCTGGAGGACGCCTGGGACATGCTGGATACCGGTGGCGCAGTGTGTCTTTCATCCTTCGGACAGCTCGACCACGAGGTATTCGAACGACTACTCGACCTGCTGGGACGCGCCCTCGGTACCGCACCGCAACCGGACGGAACGCGCCGTGGCAGCACCACCGACGGTCGCATCGAGATCGTCCTGCGCCCACCGATCGACGGTCGGTGGACCGAGATCAACACTCCCCGAGGGGTATTCGGTGGGCCCGACTATGTGCTGGAAATCATCGCACCGAGCGAGCACATGTCGCGCCGGAGCGGCACATGAGTGAACTCGCCAACCAATTAGTGATCGCAGAACGCGAAGAAGTAGTACGCGGCATCCGACAGTTGCTGGCCAGCCCGCTGATCACCGAACGTGGCGCACCAGAACCCTTCGACCTGATCCGGCGTCGGCGCGAGCCCATCGCCAAATGGTTCGACTACTACTGCGGTTGGACGCTGACCGTCGAACCGCGTCTCGGCTATGCCCGTCTGATCAAGGTGCGGCCCGCAGTCGATCCCACCCGTCCGGCCCGCCGACTACGTTCGGGGCGCGCACCTTTCGACCGCCGTCGCTACGTGCTGTTGTGTGTGGTCGCCGCCGAACTGTTCGCCGCACCGGTCACCACGATCGGATTGCTCGCCAACCGAGTCCTTGCCGCCACCTCCGTCGACACCGCGCTGGTTTCCTTCGACACCGCGAGCCGCGCCGAGCGGATGGCCTTCGTCGACGTGCTGCGTTTGCTCGAATCCTTCGGTGTGCTCGAAGCCATCGACGGCAGCGTCGACGCTTATGTGGAATCGAGCTCGGCCAAGGTGCTGTATCGCATCGACACCACACTCCTGTTGCGGCTGCTCGCGGCCCCGGTCGGGCCGTCTCAACTGGCAGTGCCGATCGAAGAGGTCCCGTTGCGGGTCGATCAACTGCTCGCCCAGCTGTCACGCGAACGCCGGTACGGGCTCGCGCCGGGCCGCCACGCGGACAACTCCGCGGTTTCCGATGTGCAGCGCAATCTGTGGTTGCGGCACTCCATCTTCCGGCGCCTGATCGATGATCCAGTGCTGTACTTCGATGAGCTCTCTGCCGAAGAGCGCGCCTATCTCGCCTCGCCGACCGGCAGGCGCCTGATGCGGAGCGCGTCCGAGCAGGGGGGGTTCCTACTGGAGGAGCGTGCCGAGGGCGTGCTGCTGGTCGACCCCGACGGTCTCGCGACCGACAGCAGATTCCCCGACGACGCCTCGAACGCGAAGGTCGCGGCACTACTTCTCTTGGACACGATGCCAGGACCGACGACCGTCGAACAACTGCGTGCGGCCACCGCCGAACTGCTGGAACGGTTTCCACGCTGGGCTCGCAAGTATCGGGGAGACGACGGAGTTCGAGAACTTACCGACGACGCGATCGCGACCCTGTCGATGTTCGGGCTGGTCCGGCGAACCGGGACCGGGCTGGTTGTGCCACTGCCCGCGGCAGGGCGCTATCGAGTGGGTAGCGTGCGGACCTCCGACGATCGAGACGTTTCCTGATGGCGGTGACAAGGATGGTGCTTCGATGACAGTGACCGAGCTGCCCCGCCCCGACACCGGCGGTGGTCGAGATTCGCGCTGGATTCCTTGCCGCGCAGGCATTTTGAATGTTTGGCGATATTACGACGAGGTCTTCGAGTTCCACGAGGGCCGACTACTGCTGCGCGGCCCGAACGGCAGCGGTAAGTCGAAGGCGCTGGAGTTGTTGCTGCCATATCTGTTCGATGCGAACCTGCGCGCCAACCGCCTGTCCACCTTCGGCACCGGCGAGCGGACCATGCACTGGAACATGATGGAGGGGGCGACCGGCACCACACGCGTCGGCTACGTCTGGCTGGAGTTTCGATCACCCGACGACCAATGGTTCACCTGCGGTGCCCGACTGCAGGCCAGCACCCACACCACCACGGTGCACCCCGACTACTTCACCACTGACCTGCGCATCGGCGACGGTCTCATGCTGACCACAGAGGGCCGACCGCTGACCCGGGCCGCGCTGGAGGAGCTTCTCGGCGGGCGCGGCACGATCTACGGCACCGGCAGCGACTACCGCGATGCCATACGCTCAACGCTCTTTCCAACCCTTAATGAACAGCGATACGACGCCCTCATCACCGCGCTGCTGCAATTGCGTACCCCCAAGTTGTCGCAGCGGCTGGATCCCTCACTGTTGTCCACACTGCTCTCGCGGGCCCTGCCGCCGCTCGGTCAGGAGGAAATCGCCGACCTCGCCGAGGGTTTCGAACGTCTCGACGCGCAGCGTGAGCGATTGACCCGGCTGGAGGACGAGGTCGCCGCCACCCGCGCGTTGGCGCGTCAGCAGAAGACGTACGCCCAGCGTGTATTACGAGCCGGTGCCGCGGCACTGATCTCCGCTACGTCCGAGTTGGACAAACTGTCGAGCACCGCGAAGAAGTCTGCCGAGGAATACGAGACCGTCGCACAGCTTCGGATCGAAAAAGGAGCCGCGATAGAGACTTTGGCGGACAGTCACGCGGAAGCCGAGGCCCGCAAAGAAGGCCTGATGGAAAGCGAGGCCTACAAGCAGGGGCAGCAACTGGACGGGCTGCGCCGACAGGAAACCGAAACCAGAGGCCGGGCCGAGCGAATCCGCGGTGACGCCGATCAGCTACGGACGGTTGCCGCCGCCGATGAGTCCGAGCACCGGGACGCCGCCGCCGCGGAACAACGTCAGGAACAAGAGGTTTCGGTGCGTGTATCAGCGGCCCGGCAAACTGGTCTACGCGCCGGTCTGATCAGTGTCTTCGAAGAGATCGCTGCCGATACCGACGGGTCCCGATCCTTGTTGCGTGGTGCTGTGCGCGGGAAGCGGGATCAGCTCGCCGCCATCGGGAAGGCGCTCGACCAGCACGAACGCGCGATCGAGCGGCGTGAGGAGGCGGAGGGCGAAATCGAGAGTGCCAGAATGGCATTCGCCGAAGCGGAGGAAGGCCGCGTTTGCGCTATCGAACGTCGGGAATACGCACACGCCGAACTGGGTGCACGAGTACGCAGTTGGGCGACCGGCTGCCACGAACTCGTATTCGCTGATCCCGACGCCTTGGTCGATCTGGCCGAGTCCGAGTCGGATCTGCTCGAAGCGGTGAACACGGTGGCTTCCGCGGTGTTCCAGGACATCACTCGGGAAACCGCACTGTGCGAGAGTGCCCTGAAATCAGGGCGTCTCACACGTGACGAACTCGTTGCCGAACGAGACCGCCGCTCCGGTGAACCGGACATCCCGCCCGCCGTACCGTTCTGGCGGACCGCGGACCGGACGCGCATGTCCGGCGCCCCGCTGTGGCGGCTGGTCGACTTCGCCGACGCGGTACCCGAACCGGTCCAGGCCAGCGTCGAGGCGGCGCTCGAGGCCGCGGGGCTACTCGATGCGTGGATCGGACCCCAGGGGCAGATCGAGGGCCATGAAGTGTTCGCCGAACCCGGCGTGCTGGCCGCGGTGCCGGGCCGATCCCTCCTCGAAGTGCTGATCCCGCTGCCCGACATCGAGATCGACCCCGCCGTCGTACAGCGATTGCTGGAAACCATCGGGTACGGCGAACAGTTGCCGGACGACACCGTTGCGGCCATCGGTGCCGACGGTAGCTGGCGAATCGGCAATCTCACCGGTAGCTGGCACAAAGATCAGCCCGCATACATCGGTGCGCTGACAAGAGAACGTGCCCGCCAGCGCCGAATTCACGAGCTGAACGACCAGATCGCACGCTACGACCAGATACTCGCGCGGCTGGACGAGGAACAGAGTTCGCTCGACTCCCGGCGCCTGAGGCTGGAAGGAGAGCTTGCGAGTAGGGCGGACCACGCCGATCTGTCCGAGGCGCAGCGCCTACTTACCCGAGCTGAATCGGATCTGGCCGCCGCCGACGGCGTCGTTCGCCGCAAGCTCGAAGGTCTGTCCGTCCGGGAATACGCCGTCAAGGAAGCGCTGCGCGAGCTGTCGAGCCTCGCAGCGGAGAACGGAATGCCTTCGGAAAGAACGGCATTGGCGACGCTTTCCGAAGCTTTCGATACCTTCAGTGATCACGCCGAAAACTGGCTCGACGCCGTAGCGCTTCTCCGTTCGGCTCGAGCGTTTTCCGGCCAGTTGGCCGAACAAGCCAGGCGCTCAACCGAACTCGCCGAACAGCGTGAAATGGACGCCGCGACAACCGAATCCGACCTCCGCCAGATCTCGACCAAACTCGAGGCCATCGAGAGCGCCATCGGCCGCGACTACCGTGAGGTACTCAACGAAATTGCCGACCTGCGAACCCGAATCACCGACCTCGACAGGCAACTAGGGGAGGCCCGCAAGAAGGTCATCGAACTCACCGAACAACTCGGCAAACTCGACAGCCAACGAGCGACCGACGCACAAGCACGCGACATCGCCGCCACCAACCGCGACACCGTGGCCCACCGGTTCCGCCGCCTCGCCACCGGAATCTTTCCCGCCGACAGCGAAATCCCCGACCTCGAGGCCTTTCAACAGACCCTCACCGGATCTGAGGGCGTGCGCGCCGCACTGGATTCCGCGCGCCTGGTCGCCGCCGCTTGGCCCACCATTCCGCACGCCCCCGCCAACCTGGGCGAGGCACTGCGCCGCCTGTCCGAATCGGTCCACGAATGCCGCGCCGCGCTCAGCTCCCGCGCCGACCTCGATCTCGAAACCGACGAAGACATCCAGGTTTTCACCGCGATCGTCGACGGCATTCGTGTCGGCGCCGCCGATCTGCTGCGGATCCTGCGTACCGAGGCCGAGCAGAGCAAACACGACATTACCGAGCAAGAACGGCAACTTTTCGACAAGACTCTCACCGGCGACACCCGTCGCCACCTGGCAGCCCGCATCCGGCAGGCCAACGAACTGGTCGACGGAATGAACGCACGCCTGGAACGGGTCCGCACCGCCTCCAATGTCTCGGTCCGCCTGGTCTGGCAGGTCGCCGCAGACCTGCCAACCGGCACCAAAGCCGCCCGCGATCTGCTCCTCAAAGACCCGGTCCGCCTCACCGAGGCCGACCACGAATCACTGCACCGTTTCCTGCGCGACCGCATCGAGGAGGCGAAGGCCGACGGCACCGCCACCAGTTGGGAACAGCAACTGTCGCAGGTCTTCGATTACACGGCATGGCATCGGTTCGTGGTCAAGGTCGACCGCGGCAACGGCGACGGTTGGCAGCTACTGACCAAGAAACTCCACGGTGCACTATCCGGCGGCGAGAAGGCAATCGCCCTGCACCTGCCATTGTTCGCCGCAGTGGCCGCGCATTACCAAGCGGCGCCGGAGGCACCCCGGGTAATCCTCCTCGATGAGGTGTTCGTCGGTGTCGACACCACTAACCGCGGACAGATTTTCGCCCTGCTGTCGGCACTCGATCTGGATCTCGTGCTCACCTCCGACCACGAGTGGTGCACATATTCAGAGCTGAGCGGGATCGCGATCCATCAGATCCTGACCGGCGATGGAGATGATGCGGTGACCACGGCGCGGTTCACGTGGAATGGGCAGAAGCTGCTATCGAACTGAGCAGCCCGGCCGCCATGTCGCATGACCAGGCGGCGGGGTCTCCCCAAGCCATCATTGCGGGGCTACGTCCGGTCCGGATGGAACCGGTGTGGGCGGCTGACCATGGTGCGTGCGACAAGTTCGATCGTCACCGCGACCGCACAGGACTGCGCCAGCAGCAGCGCGACCAGCACCAGAATTTGGACCGCGCCGGCTTGGAGGGCGGACCCGCTGGCAATGAGGACGCCGACGAACGCGCCCGGCAGCGTAACCAGTCCGACGGTGCGGGTTTGATCGACGCCGGGGAGCAAAGCGTCCGCCGCGGTCTGACGGATGACCTCCATCCGGGCGTCGCGGTCGGTAAACCCCAGACTCAGCGCGGCCTCGACCTCACCCCACCGCTGTTCGATCGCATCCAGCGACCGCCTGGCCGCCAACGACGTTGCCGTCATCGCCCCGCCGAGCGTGATGCCTCCGATCGGGACCAGCGCCACCCCCTCGAGCGGGACAACGCCGCTGACCAGCATCAACGGCAAAACCACGCCGAGCCCGGTCGCCATCGCCAGCCCTAGCCACGCCGCCGATCGCCCGGCGTTCGCGCGCCGTGCCGAGGTGAACACGGCGGCGGCGAACATCACCGCGAGCACTAGAACCGACGACCACAGGTGCGAAAGGGCCGTGGCCAGCACCAGTGCGATGATTGTCAGTTGCACCGTCGCGCGGATCGCCGCGCGTGGCACGATTGCTACCGATCCCAGTCCGGCGACGGCGTAAGTCGCGGCCGCCAGCACCACCATGACCATGCATACGACCGCGAGCTCGATACCGGGCGTGATCATCCCGTTCATACTTCGCCCACGCGGACCATTGTTGTCTCAGTCCGGGATGCGCGGCGACGCACGCGCCGAGCGAACTGAACCACTTGCGGCCGGGAATCGTAAGAAGTGTTACTCGGGCGGTTCGCCGCTGTGGCCGAAAACCTGGAGTGCCTCATGTCAACGATCAATGGTTTGCCCGCTCATGTGCTGCTTGTCCACGTGATCGTGATCTTCGTGCCGCTGACCTCGGTGCTACTCATACTCGCAGCATTGTGGCCGGCCGTCCGCAGGAGATTGGTGTGGTTGGTGGTGGTGCTGGCCGCTATTACTGTCGCGCTGGTGCCGTTGACCACCGATGCGGGGGAGGCGCTCGAGCATCGGATCGGAGCGTCACCGGCTATCGAGAAGCACAGTAACCTCGGTGACGACATGATCTACTTCGTCGTTCCGCTATTGCTGGTGGCGGCCGTGCTGCTTGTCGTGCAGTTGCGGGAACAACGCGAGAAGCGGCCGACGCGCGCCGTCGCCGTGGTGATCGCGTTACTGGCGATCGCGGCCGGTGTCGCGGCCACCGTGCAGGTGTACCGGGTCGGCGAATCAGGTTCCCGTGCGGTGTGGGGCGCGCAGGTCGAATCGGCGAGTGATGCTGTGCCGCGGCATCTTCGGCTCCCAGGGGTGCTGGCGGGGCACACCGAGCGGGTCGCGCTACTGGAGGCGGGGCATGCTCGGGTGGCCGAATCTACTGTCGCGGTGTGATCGCCGCGAACTCGATCGGCATCGTCGCTGGGCCACGCAGATCAGCTCTTCGTGGCTGAGTTCATCTGCGGCGTCCTCGGCCGCGATCAATTCCGAGAGCAGGTCCGAACCCGGGTTGCTCGGCAGCCGCTGTGGGTCTCTGTGTCTCTGTGGCCGAGTCCGATCGAACCAGCGATCAGGCGTCGGTGAAGACTCGAATCGTGTTCATACGTGTTGTGCCGGTGGCGAATTCGATGAACACGACGCCGTGCGCGTCGCCGAGCTCGACACTGACCGACACGGTACGGCCAGCGGCGATCATCTTGTCCCACCGCATATTCCGGACGCGATTGGTGAATTCCTCTACCGAGACCGGGGTTCCGGCCGGCATTTCGATGACGGTGTTGTGATCGATCAGGCGGCGGACCCGGCTGATATCGGTGTCGGCCGCGGCCGACAGAATCCGGTTGGCGGCGCGTTTGCCGGCGCGGCCGACGCCGAACAACGCGCGCATCATGCCCGCCGCGCCGCCGAGGCCCTGATTGACGACCAATTGTGGACCTAGCTTCAACGCGGCCCCCAGTCCGGGTGCGCCGGTGCGAAGCAACTGCACGACCATCGCGGCCAGTTCCCAATGGGCGGCCAGCCGGGTGATTTTCCAGGTTCCGTCTGCCTCGGCGAGGTCGTAGCGCAGGTGCATCGGGACGGCGACGGTGGCACCGGTCGACATGGCGATTCGGATCATCAGGTCGCGCACCACCGTCGGCGGGCTGATGAAATCGTGATCGACCTGGAAGGTGATGGTGTTGGGGCCGATGAAGGTGTCGTAGAAGCGCTCGATCGCGCTGCGGCCGACGTGCGGGCGCGAGCCAACCGGGTCGTTTACAACGGCGTCCGTGCCGAACAACTCCACCCAGGCTGCGCGGTCGTGGGCGGCGACGGCGCGCGGCGACGCCCGCACGGCGGACAGCAGATCGGCGGCCGTCGGATCCAGCGACATGACAGTTCCTCCCTTGTGCGAGTCATAACTCGAACCATGGTAGAACATGTTCTAATTTTGGCGCCGTACATTGGAGAATGGCACATGACCTCGAGCTCTTCTCGCGATTCGCCGCGGCAATGTGCCACTCACACCGGTGATTACCTGGGGGGTGAGACGAGCATGGGTTCGTGGAGGTCGTGGTAGGTGACCTCGCCCATTAGGTTGGTTTCCTCGTCGAACAGGGATCGCAGATCGTCGGGGATTTCCAGTTTCTCATGGGAGCGGGCTTCGGCTTCCGAGGTGAAGTACACCGCTTCCACGAATCCGTCGCCGCTGCCTGTCGCCAGGGTGCCGCCGAGGATTTCCGGGCGCAATTCGTGAACGCGGTCACCGGTCTGGGTGAGAAGTTCGCGCATCCGGCCCGCGTCGCGGGTGTGGCCCTCCATGATCTGTACGAAACCAGCATCGTCGGAGCCGCCGCCCATCCACTGCGACACCTCCGAGCAGTCCATGAAGGTGACCGGTCCGTCGAAGCATTGTTCGGTTTCGGCCCACCATGCGCGCTGTTCCGGGCGCTCGCTATTGCGTCGTGCCGCATCTGCGGATTCGAATCGCGCCAACGCGATGAATGTCCCGTCGTCGCATAGTCCGCTGGTGGTGCCGAGGTATCCGATGGCTCCCGGTCGCAGTTCCTCGGTCCACCGATCCATGCATTGACGTAGTCGGCCGACGTCGGCGGTTTTGCCTTGAATGACTTGGATGAACATCGAGTCCTCCTAGCAAGGAGTGTTCACTTTGCATTGGCGCGGGGCCGACGCCTCATGGTCCACCGAGGGCGTGGGACCGCACGGCCCACGAACGCGGCCACCGCACCGCTAATCGTTCGCTACCTGGAAGCGGTTCGCAAGAGTGGCTCGTGGCCGCGGCGGGGCCACCAGAAGTGAAGCTCGTGACTCGTAGAAACTCAGCCCCAGAAACCGGCAATGCGGGCGCCGGGGAAGCGCTTGACCTCACGCATCCACGCCACGCAGTCCTCGATTCCCTCCAGCACATCGGGATCCAGCTCGGCGCGTTGTTCTGGCCGCGTCGCCTCCCATTGCTGGAGGGCGTCCAAACAGTCCTGTTCGGTCCAGCTGCCGAAGCCGGCATGGTTCGAATCCGGAAGCCCGCCCGGCAGCCTGGTACCCGCGAACATGCGCACGCCGACCCGGATACCGAGCGCGGTCAGGCCCTTGTCGACCCTGGCGGGCCAGTCGAACTCGAATGGGCCCCACACGGTATCGAGATCGACGCCGATCACCGAACAGATGCTCTCGTAGGCGTCGAGGTAGTCGTTGGCGTATCGGTGCTCGAAGGGGCCGCCCTCGATCACCGTCGCCAGCGCCTCGGCCGCGGTGGGTGCTCCCGCGGCGATCCGATCGGCGCAGCTCCCGTCCGACGCGGCCAGCTCCTCGGCACATTCGCCCGCAATGCGATCGATGTGCGACTGGTCCCCGGAACCGACCATCGCGTCCACCGCGTCGAGATCAACTAGGTAGAGATTCAGGTAATACCCCACGCCGGGAGTGTATGTGCTGTGTCGTCAGGCAAGACGGGACGGCAGCTTGCCGCCGTTGGGGGTGACCATTTCCCCGAAGATCGACAGCACGTGGAGTCGCTCGCCGAGCGGACCGTCGCCGAGTTCCGCATAGGCGCGATACAGGTTCCCGACAATCGCCTCAGGTGATGCCTCAGGTGATATCGAGCAATGCGATGGTCAGCCGGGTCGCGTACTCGACCACCTCGTCGCGGGTGGTATCGATATTGCCCGCCAGCCAGTCGAGGAACAAGGCGACGAGTGCGCCGGATAGCGCGCTGACCGGCATGGGGATTCGGCCGGTTCCCGCGGTGGCGCGGGAGGTCGCTGCGGGCGAGAGCTGGGCGATGGCGAGCATGACGAAATTCGGGAGCACGCTGGTCCCGTGGGCGCGCAATGTGTCGTCGGCGAGGGTTTCGCGAAACATGATCCGCCCGCGCCGGGGATCGGCTTCGAAATAGCGGGCGGCACTGTCGAAAGTCGCTCGGATGCGGCCGGTTTCGTCGGCGGGTGCGCCAGGCAGCCCGGTCGTCACCGCGTCGAGCAGGCCGTGTGCGGTTCGGTCGTATACCTCGACGAGGAGGGTCTCGCGGTCGGGGAAGCTTTCGTAGAAATAGCGCAGGCTCAGTCCGGCGTGCCGGCATACCGCACGCATCGTGGTGGCCGCCGCGCCCTCGTCGCCGAGCAGCTCGTACCCGGCCCGCACGAGTTGTTCGCGGCGCTCGGCGGACCGGCCGGCCATGGTGCTGCCGCGCCAGGTAGTCGGGGGAGGCTGCGCGGCACTGTTCATGATCCCCCGGTCGTGAGGTAGGCGTCGGAGTCGAACCGCCGGGTACGGCGGGCGTATTCGATGCTCCAATTCGGATACAGCCCGGCGTTGTGCGTCCCGTCGGGGGTCTGATAGTAACTGCGGCAGCCGCCGCCGACCCACACGGTGTCGCGACTGCGCTGTTCCATCTCCTCGACGAACGCCCGCTGCGCCTGCGGTCGTACCTCGATGCGGCGAAGACCGTTGTCGCGCATGGTCTTCAAGGCATCGACGAGATAGCGGATCTGGGCCTCGATCATGAAAATCGCGGACTGATTCCCGGCCGCGCCGAAGGGGCCGAGGGTGGTGAAGAAGTTCGGGAACCCGGTCGCGGTGGTGCCGAGATAGCTTCGCGGGCGTTCGCGATACAGCTGCGCCAGGCTCTGTCCGTCGCTGCCGTGGACGCGTTCGAACACCTGCGGGCGCACGCCGAATCCGGTACCCCAGATGATGGTGTCCACCTCGTGTTCGGCGCCGTCGGCGGTGATGATCGAACGCGGCCGGATCTCGGCGATCGCGGAGGTCACCACCTCGACATTCGGCTGGGTCAGCGCGGGGTAGTAGGCGTCGGAGAAGATCGCGCGTTTGCAGCCGATCATGTAGTCGGGGGTCAGCTTTCGGCGCAGCCGCGGGTCGGGGACCTGGCGGCGCAGTTGGAAGCGGCCGAGTGCCTCGAAGGGGTGACGAAACCGCTTGTCCACGAACCCGACCAGACCGAACCCCTCGATCCCAGCGAAATAGGCGCCACGGATCGCCTTGGCGAGTAACGGCATTCGCCGCAAGAGTGTGCGTTCGACATCGCTGGTCGCCCAATCCACGCGCGGCACGATCCAAGGCGCCGAGCGCTGGAACACCGTCAGCCGATCCACCAGCGGCTGGATCTCGGGGATGAACTGCACCGCGGAAGCGCCGGTCCCGATCACCGCGACTCGGGTGCCGGTCAGGTCGAGGTCGTGATCCCAGTGCAGCGAGTGGAATTGGGTGCCGGTGAAGTCGTCGACCCCGGGCAGGCGCGGGATCTGTGCCTCGCTGAACGGCCCGATCGCCGAGATCAGCACATCGGCGGTCAGCGAGCCGAGGCCTGTCCGGATTCGCCACCGCCCGGCTGCCTCGTCCCAGCTTGCGTCGAGTAGTTCGCAATAATATCGAATGTGCTGTGGCACATCATATTTCGTGGCCACGTCGCGCAGATATCCGAGGATCTCCGGTTGGGTGCCATAGCGACGTGACCATTCCGGATTCGATGCGAAGGAGTACGAGTACAGCATCGACGGCACATCGCACGCACAGCCCGGATAGGTATTGGCGCGCCAGGTGCCACCGAGATCGCCGCCCCGCTCGAGAATCACGAAATCCTGGAAACCGGCCTCCCGCAGTTTGATTGCCGTCCCGATACCGGCGAACCCGGCCCCGATCACCACGATGGGTACGTGTTCGGTGTGGTCGCCGCCGCTGTTGGGCACGCGGCTACCTCGCCGGCCGTCGCGCGGCCGCGGGTCGCGGTGTCGGGTGGTCCATCTGCACTCCTCGCCACGGACGCGTGGCCGCATCGTGCGGGGCGACGCGCCGCCGCTTACAGGAATCGGTCGATTCCATTGGAATCAGATGATTCCTTTAAGCCATGCTCATGTCAAGGCACGCGGGATAACCAGGTGTCGATGCCTGGGTAATGTGTTGAGCCGCAGCGAGTGGGGCTACCACTCACCTAGGGTGGCAGGGTCGGCCAGGGCCCCCTCGGCGGTGCGTAGACGGTCGGTCAGTGCCGTCAATAGGTCCATCGATTCTTCGGAGACACCGAGAGCATGGTGCATCAGGCGGCGCAGCGGCATGTTGGTGATCTGCTCGATCAGTACGGCGTCGCGGTCACAATGTCGGTCGAGATAGTCGGGATCCACGGGTGGTACTCGCAATCTGTTTTCAGGTCCGGACACCCGCGGGGCGGCCGGTAGGCCACGAAACCCAGTCGCACACCGCACCCGTTTCCACGATGCGCCGTCGTCGGGTGCCGCGCGACTGCTCCCCGGCCTTGATCATCGACAGTATCCTTAAAATGCGGCTGGGAAGGTTTGCCCCTCCCCATCGTCCAGCTGACCGACCGAAAGGCGCGACGATGGCGTTCGCTGATTACCAGAACGAGATCTATTTCGCCGCGCTCGGCGGGCGGGCGCCGGAGTTCCCGGCCGAATACGCGACACTCGAGGCGAAGGCCGCTGCCGCACTGCCCGACTCGTTGCATTCCTACATCGCGGGCGGTGCTGGTGACGAGCTCACCCAGCGACGCAATGTCGATGCCTTCGCGGACTGGGGTCTGGTGCCACGCATGCTGGTCGGCGCGACCGAGCGCGACCTGTCGGTCACGGTGTGGGGCAATACCTTCCCGAGTCCGATCTTCATGGCGCCGGTCGGGGTGATCGGGCTGGTCGGCGATAAGCACGGTGATATCGCCGTCGCCGAGGCCGCCGCGAAAACCGGTGTGCCCGCGGTCTTTTCCACCCTCATGGAAGATCCGCTGGAGGAGGTCGTCGCCCACAGCGGCGACACGGCCGCCTTCTTTCAGCTCTACACGCCCAAGAATCGCGACCTCGCCGAGAGTCTGGTGAACCGGGCGGAAGCGGCCGGATACCAGGGCATCACGGTCACGCTGGATACCTGGATTCCCGGCTGGCGGCCTCGTGATCTCGCGACCGGGAACTTCCCGCAATTGCGCGGGCACGTGCTGAAGAACTACACATCCGACCCGGTGTTCCAGCGGCTGGTGGGTTCGCAAGACCCGCAGGCCGTCGTGCTGAACTGGGTCCAGACCTTCGGTAATCCACTGTCCTGGCCGGATCTGGAGTGGCTACGGAGCTTGACGGACCTGCCGATCGTCCTGAAAGGCATTTCGCATCCCGAGGATGCCCGACGGGCGATCGACCTCGGCGTGGACGGCATCTACTGCTCCAATCACGGTGGGCGGCAAGCCAACGGCGGGCTGAGCGCGTTGGAGACGCTGCCGGGGGTGGTGGCGGCCTGTGATGACCGGGTGCCGGTGCTATTCGATTCCGGCGTCCGGTCGGGCACTGATGTGATCAAGGCGCTCGGGCTCGGCGCGACCATGGTCGGCATCGGCAGGCCCTACGTCTACGGACTCGCACTCGGCGGTGTTCCCGGTCTGGTCCATGTGCTGCGAATGATCCTCGCCGAGGCGGATCTGCTGATGGCCGTCAATGGCTATCCGGACATCGCCGCGGTGCGGGAGAACATCCGAATGACGACGAACCGCCGCGCTACGCACTGAGAAGGAGTCGACTATGGGGACGTTGGACGGCAGGGTGGCCGTGATCACCGGTGGAGCGCGTGGCCAAGGCCGTGCCCACGCCGAGACGCTGGCGGCGGCGGGAGCCGACATCGTGGTGTGCGATATCGCCGGCCCCATCGCCAGCGTGCCCTACCCGTTGAGCTCCGAATCGGATCTGGCCGAGACGGCGAAATTGGTAGCGGCGGCCGGGCGGCGATGTCTGGCGGTCAAGGCCGACGTACGCAGTCAGGCGGACATGAACGCGGTAGCCGAGCGGGCGATCGGTGAGTTCGGCCGGATCGACATCCTGATCGCCAACGCGGGCATCTCCTCCAATTCACCCATCGCCGAGATGGATGAAAAGACCTGGCAAGACATGATCGACGTCAATCTCACCGGCGTCTTCCACAGTTTCCGCGCCGTCGTGCCGCACATGATCGAAAGGCGTTGGGGCCGAATCGTTGCCACGTCCTCGATCGTCGGCCGCATGGGCGTCAAGGCCGGCGGCCACTACGCCGCCGCGAAGTGGGCGGTGATCGGGCTGGTCAAGTCGCTGTCGCTGGAGGTGGTCGAGCATGGCATCACCGTCAATGCCGTGCTCCCGTCCGGCGTCGATACCGACATGATCCAGAATCCCGTCATGTGGCGAGTCCTGCTGCCCGACATCGAGAATCCGACCCGCGAGGACGCCATGAAGATGTTCAACTCCGGCCCACCCAACGGCGACCTCATCCAACCCGCCGAGGTCGCGCAGGCCGCACTCATGCTGGTCTCCGAGCACGGCCGTCATTTCAACGGTGAAGCCGTGTCCATCTCCGGCGGAATGAGCGCGAGCCTCATCTGATTCGGCGTCGGTCTGTGCCCGGCCAGGACGGGGCCCGGAATTCCGGTGGCGCTGCGGCGCGGGAGGTCTGCGGTCCCGCGACCGGATCACCCGGCACCGGCCGAGGGACGCGACGGGTAGTCAGCCGCACCGTGCCTCGATGCGATCACGGGCGACCTCCGCGAAGTGGGTTCCGCGCTCGCGTGCGGTCGCGGCGAGCTCGGGGCCGCGCCGCTTGGCCTTCTTCGCGAGGATTCCGGCCCGTTGCTTGGCGAGCTCCGCCCATTCGGCGCCGTGCGACTTGGCGGTCTCTGCCCACTCCGGCCCATGCTCCTTGAGCATGTCGGCGAGTTCGGCGCCACGCTCCTTGGTGACATCGGCCCATTCCGCGCCATGCTGCTGCGCGGTCTCGGCGACCTCCGCGCCCTTCGCCGCCGCGATACCGCCGAGCGAGCGGGCACGGTCGGCGGCTTCGTACGCGTGCTGGCGCAGGGACTCCGTGGTCGCACTGTCGGTGGCGCCGAAGGGCAGCGCCGCCGATACCGCGGTGGCGGCGCTGCGGGCGGCCCGTCTGCCGCGCCAGCCGAGTGACGGTTTGCCCGCGGTGTCGGCGGCGGCGATCATCAGACCGCCGAGCAGACCGATATCCTTCAGGAACGCATTTCGCTTGGCGGCCTTGCGATCCGGATCCTGTTCGGCCCAAAAGTCTTGTTCGGTGACGGTCGCGGGAATCACCGTCGCCGCGAGCATAACCGAGGCGAGGCGAGGCGATCTGCCCAGCGCCAGCAGTACGCCACCGGAGATCTGGGCGAGGGCATTGATCCGGACCACGGTCGCGGTATCGGCGGGGAGTTTGGCGGCCAGATTGTCCGGCAAGCGCTGCTCACCGCGCTGCACCAGGGCTGAGGCCGCTTTGGCGCGCGGTTCGGGATGGACCAGCGTGTCAACTCCGTCTGCAACGAACGAAGCCGCCAGCAATGGTCGGGCAAGTCGGCGTAGCAACATGACGTAAACCCTTTCCTCGATGGCTATCGACCGGGCTCCCGCGAAGTATGCAGGCAAACAACAAGATGAGCATAGTGCGCAGCCGGGCGATTGCTCGGTGTTGCTAAATATATGTAGCTCGAGATTAGCTGACTATGCGACGGTGGCGCCGGCGCACGCCGATTCGGCAGTGGCTTGGAACTCTGTCGGTGGCGTGCGGCATCATCTGTGCACGCAGCCATCCACAAATTCGCTCGGAGTGCCCCATGCCGTCCTCTAGGACTAAACCACAACCCTTGTCGGACACTGAGATTCAGCAGATCGCCACGGACATAGCGGGCGGCAGCCCGCCGATGGTGTGGTTCACCACTGCCGCGGTAGGCGTACCGGCGGGGCGATCAGGGAAGGTGCTCGAACTGGACGACCCCTCCGTCGGAGACTTCCTGCGGGTCCGGCCGACCGGGTCGAAGGATGTACTGTCCTTTTCTCCTACCGAAGTGACGTTGACCAAGCCGCCCCGCGCGGCGACCGCTACTCCGGCTCAATCGAAGTCGGCAACCAGGAAGGATTCCACCGTGACCCAGCCGTCGACCGCGGCACCGTCCGCCCCGTCCAGCAATGGCGCCCCATCGTCGAATCAGGGGTCCGTAGGCACGGCGACACCGGTGGCTTCCGGGCCTGCCGCCACGGGAACGAGCGCCGCCGACAACGCGAAGCCCGCCGCTCCCAAGCAGCCCGCCGCGGGCGCGGCAGCGCCGAAGCCGGCGACCAAGGCGACCGCCGCGCGCAAAACCAAGGCTCCTGAGGTCACGGTGACGTTGACCGGGACCGCTGACGGCGAATGGTCGGTCGATGTGATCAGCGGCAAGAAGCGCGCCGTGCGCGGGTTACCGGTGGCCAGTTCGGCGGTGGCGCAGGCCGCGAAGGTGCTCCATCCGGAGGTGGCCGAGGTGGTAGCCGGAATTCTGGAGGCGGCACGGGAGGTGCAGGAGGTAAAGGTCGCCCAGTTGGCGGCGGAGTTGGAGGAGGCCAAGCGCCTGCTCGAGGAGCTGTCGGACTGATCAGACCGCAGTACTCGCCGACCGGCCTACGGGGCGCCAATTCCGGTGCCCCTGGTCGGGAGCACTGTGACGCACATCGTCGGAGAACGCGTAACCGAGCGCGTACTCCTTGGCGTGATACATCGCCAAATCCGCGTCCCGGATGAGGTCGTAGATGCTCGCGTCGTAGCTGCGCGGGTTGCCGCAAGCAATGCCGACGCTCGCCGTGATCGGGATTTCGCCCGCACTGAGCTCGAACGGCCGGACGAACGCGCCGAGCAGTCGTTCGGCGAGCGTCGCCGCGTCCTGCCCGCCGAGCGGTGCGAGCACCACGAACTCGTCGCCGCCGTAGCGGGCCACCACGTCATCGCGTCGGATGACCCGTCGGATCCGTGAGGCCGCGTTCGCGATCAGCTCGTCACCGACCGCGTGGCCGTAGCTGTCGTTGACCATCTTGAAGCCGTCCAGGTCGATGAACAGCAGACTCAACGGTTGCTCCAGCCAATGCTCGTGATTGCGATTCAGCGCGCGCAGCAGCGCGGAGCGGTTGAGTAGTCCGGTCAGCATGTCGTGATCGGCCTGGTACTGCGCGCGCCGCTCGCTGCGCGCACTGCGCACTATCGCGCGTTCGCTGCGCACCAGCACGCCGATCAGCAGCAACGCGAACAGTGACGAGACGACCACCCGATCAAGCGTGTCCAGGCTGGACCCGACCACCGGAACCAGCGAGGCCACGATCAGCGCGACCGCGATGGCGCTGGCGCGCTGGCGGGAGTGATGCGGATGGATACGTCGTGGCTCACCGAGACCGGCCATGGTCGGATGCAGAGCCGCGACACCGACGACCGTGTACGCCACAAGCAATGGCGCAAGCAATATCTCGTGCCCGATCTGCGCGGTACCGACGGTTTCGAGGCTGTAGCCGAGATCGCCGAGCAGGATGGCGATCAGCCCCACATGCAATAGGCGCAGGGATGTTTCCGAGCGGGTCGAGGTGGCGACCGAATGTGAGACCAGCGTCAGCAGCAGCGCGTCGAGAACCGGATAGGTCGCCGCGACCACCGTGTTCACGGTGGTCGCGTGTGATTGCAGGATGGGCGAGATAAGAAACGTCCATGACGCGAGCAGGGTGCCGAGGCCGATGAGCGCGGAGTCGAGCAGTAGGTCGTAGTCGGCGCGGACCTGGCGTGGTCGCAACCACAGCGTCGCCGCCACCCCGATGCCGAAATAGCCTGCGAGAGTGCACAAGTCGTCGAACGGGGTGACGGTGAAGTCGCGCAGTGCGGTGCCTGCCGCGAACAATACGGCCGAGGCGGAGAGCAGGTACCAGGGCAGCGGGCGGGTGGGCCGATATCGGCGCAGTCCGTAACCGATCATGGCCAATGAACCGGCGACGACCACCGTCATGGTGCAAAACGACAACAGTGTCGAATCGATGAAAAGCGAAAGCCCGATTGCGACCGCACTTACCCCGATAATCAGTGCGGACCACCACATTCCGAAGCGGTCCTGCTGGTCTGTCGACTGCTCTTCGGTGGATGTCATCAGCCCCCCTTGGTCGCTCCATCCCCTGTGAACCTGGCCGCGTAGTAGGTTTGTGAATCCTCCACCGCGACTTCGACATTCGCCTCCTGCTCGTCAAGCACTGCCCGAATGCTGTCGGCGAATGAGAACCGAGTGTTGTTGTAGGAACAGATGTCCCACCCCACCGCCGCGCGTTCGGCCACCAGCACCTGGACAATCGATTTGATCATGGCATGGAATGCGGCCCCCTGTCGCGCACTCGCCGAAACGAGGGTGAAACCCGCGTAGTAGATGGCGTTGCGAGCCGCATGCTCCGGATATCGCGCGGCGAAATACTCGGGGCTGATCCACGGCACGGTCTCCAGATGCCGGGTCAACGTGGTGACACCGATGGGTTCACCGGTGTCGTCATGGGCGACGTACTTGAACACGCGCGGATCGCGCATCTCCTCGTAGAACTCGTCACGATGCAGCACCTGCCGGGCGATGGCCATGGTGCGCAGCGGCCCGAATGCCTTCTCGTACAACTCGTGGAACATCTCGATGCGGTCGTCGGTAATGGCGGTCTCGACGGTGACGTGTAGGTCGCTCATCGCCGGGTCCACGGGGTGGTGTGGTAGGCGGCCAGAGCTATCGCGCAGGCCGGTTCGCCCTCGGAGCGGGTTTCGGTTGTGCACACGTGGACCGGGCCGAATCGTTCGGGTCGATGATGGGTCATATCGGCCAGGCTGGTGCGGATCAGCGTTTCGACCTCGGCGCTGGTCTCCGCGTCGTGCTCGACGAAAAGTCCGGCGCCGGAACCGTCGTCGCGCAGTGCCCAGCCGATGCCCGCGGCAGCGCGCTCGCCGATCCCGGTCGCGTGCCGGACGGCGTACACGCAGTAGAGGCGATCACCCCAGGGGATCGTCTTGCGCACTCGTCCGGTGTGTTGCACGGTGGCGCGCGGCGGAATGACCGATGACAGGCGAATCAAGTTGGCGTCACCCACTCCCAGATCGCGCAGTGCGGCATCGAACGCCGACATGGCTGTCGGGCCCACCCCGGTCGCGGCGCCGATCTCGATCGTCAGTGCTGCCCCGGGCGGTCGCCGGTCGTTGTGATCCGGCCTACCGAGGGGCGGGAGTAGTCGATCGATCCACTGCAGCCCGAGTAGGCCGCTGCGTGGGGTCAGATGAATCATAGTGCCCTCCCAAACCTTCCGGCCTATTTTGCAGGCCTATTTTGCGTCAAAATCGACTCTGCGTCACGAATGCCGATCGCGCACCCGGGCGGGCGGAATGCGGTGCTCGGGCGGCGTGTCCCGAAACGTGTGGCCGCGAGTTCCGGCTGGCGAAGCGAATAATGATCGCGCAGACTGTTGCTGAAAAGTTGCGTGGTGGAGTCTATTCGCGCCCGATCGAGCCGATCCACCCTGCGGCGCACCACTTGTCGCGCGACGATTTCGAGGTTTCTGTGGGGGTGACTGAGCGAATGCCCAGATTTTGTGCGCGATTGTGCTGCGGCCGTGAGGCACTATCACCGACAGTAGGTAGTAGCCGACACCATCGGCTGGCGACGAGACAGGTCGCTGCCAACGCGCAGTACCCGCACAACGCATGGCCTCGCTCTACGCCGGTTTCATCGCCCGGAGGGACGCCGCTGTGCCGCTTGCCGATTCACCCACACTCATCTCGATGAACGCCGCCACCCCGGGGCAGCACGCGTCGTCCCTGCAAATCGATGCGGCCTCGACCCTGCGCCTCGACGCGAATCCGATCGACTACGTACTGGTGGCGCTGTACTTCGTATTCGTCATCGGAATCGGCGTGATGGCCAGGCAGCGCGTGTCCTCCAGCATCGACTTCTTCTTATCCGGGCGGTCGCTGCCCGCGTGGGTAACCGGCCTCGCCTTCATCTCTGCCAACCTCGGCGCCGTCGAAATCATGGGCATGTCGGCCAACGGCGCCCAATACGGATTCCCGACCTTCCACTACTTCTGGATCGGTGCGGTGCCGGCCATGCTGTTCCTCGGCGTGGTGATGATGCCGTTCTATTACGGCTCCAAGGTGCGCAGCGTGCCGGAGTTCATGCGCAGGCGCTTCGGCACCGGGGCGCACCTGGTGAACGCGTTGAGCTTCGCCACCGCGCAGGTACTCATCGCCGGTGTCAACCTGTACCTGCTCGGTACCATCGTGAACGTGCTGCTCGGGTGGCCGCTGTGGGTATCGGTGATCGTCGCCGCGGTGATCGTGCTCTCCTACATCACCCTCGGCGGACTGTCGGCCGCGATCTACAACGAGGTACTCCAGTTCTTCGTCATCGTGGCCGCGCTACTGCCGCTAACGCTGGTCGGGCTGCACCGGGTCGGCGGCTGGGATGGGCTGCGCGACAAGGTGACCGCATCGCCGGGCGGTGCGCAACAGCTGGAATCCTGGCCGGGCAATGCGCTCAGCGGGTTCTCGAGCAACTTCCTTTCCGTGGTCGGCATCGTGTTCGGACTCGGGTTCGTACTCTCCTTCGGATACTGGACCACGAACTTCGTCGAGGTGCAGCGGGCGCTGGCGACGCATTCCATTTCGGCGGCACGCCGCACTCCGATCATCGGCGCCTATCCGAAGATGTTCATCCCGTTGATCGTGGTGATCCCCGGCATGATCAGCGCGGTACTGGTGCCGCAAATGGTCGAATACAAGTCCCAGATGGCCGCGAATCCCGATTTCAGCGGGGACGTCACCTACAACCAGGCGCTGCTGTATCTGATGAAAGAAGTGCTGCCCAACGGGTTGCTCGGAGTCGGCCTCGCCGGGTTGCTCGCCGCGTTCATGGCAGGCATGGCGGCGAACGTATCCGCGTTCAATACCGTGTTCAGCTACGACCTTTGGCAGCAGTACGTGCGCCGCGATCGGCCCGACGGCTACTATCTGACCGTCGGTCGGCTGGCTACCGTCGGAGCCACCGTTGCCGCAATCTTCACCGCGTTCATCGCGGGGAATTTCAGCAATATGATGGACTACCTGCAGACGCTGTTCAGCTTCTTCAACGCGCCGTTGTTCGCGACGTTCATCCTCGGCATGTTCTGGAAGCGGATGACACCGACCGCGGGTTGGATGGGCTTGGTCTTCGGAACCGGCTCGGCCATCGTGGTTTTCATACTGCATCAGACCAACGTTTTCGAATTGTCCGGCCAGGGCACGAGTTTTGTCGCCGCGGGCACCGCCTTTGTCGTCGACATCGTGGTTAGTGTGGCAGTCACCCAGGTGACCGTGCCCAAGCCGGCCGCTGAACTCGTCGGCCTCGTCTACTCGGAAACGCCGAAGGAAGTCCGAACCGACCCCGAAGAGGCGTCGCTGCCCTGGTACCAGCGCCCCGTCCTGCTAGCCGGCATCGCCCTTGTCCTTGTCATCGCTCTCAACATCTTCGTCGGATAAGGAGGTCAGCCGATGCTTTTCGACATTCGCACCATCGTCGGCGCCCTGCTCGGCAGCTACGGCGTCATTCTCATCGTCACGGGCCTGGTCCACGACACTGCCGCCGAAGCAGCCAAAACAGGTGGCATCAATGCGAACTTATGGGCCGGAATCGGAATGGCCGCGGTGGCCCTCGCCTTCCTACTCTGGGTCTTACTGCGTCCCGTCGTCCCCACCGCCCCGTCCTCTTCGGTAACCGTCGGCGAAGAAACCACCGAAGAACCCTGATCACACATCGCGACCGGCGTGATTACGTCGGCGGTGAAGCAGTGCGGATTGGAGTGCTTATCGTGGCGGGAATCGAAACACGATGACGGCCCGGTGCCGGGCAGCTGCGCTGTCCGGCACCGGAGGTCGATCTGTGGTGCGTGGCCGGCGGAACCGCTGATCAGCCAGGCGGTTTCGCGGATTGGGTCATTTGCCCTGGAATGGGGAATTGATGGTGGTGAAGTACTGGATTGCGGCGCCGAGGGCTACCGGTGCGGTGATCAGGATTTGGCCTGTGACGGTGCCGAGTGCGCCGATTGCGGCGACGCCGCCGAGGCAGCCGATGGCGGCGGCGGGGATGAACGGGCCGAACATGCCGACGATGGTTGCGGCCGCGACGGTCGCGCCAGCAATGCCGCCGAGGACGCAGCCGACGGCAGCTCCGCCGAGGCCGCCGACCAGGGTGCCGACGGTGGCACCCATGCCGATCGTGCTGGTCATGCGGCTCCAGGCGGCTTGCTCGCGGTCGTACTCGCTCTTCCAGGGCGCCTTGTCTTCGAAGGGGAGCGCGACGGGCTTATAGGTCGCGTGCGCCATGTCGATCTGTGGGGTGAGAGTTGCTGTGCGGTAGGCGATTTCGGCGGTGATGGGAAATTCGAATTCGTCGATGCGCAACCGCAGCGGGGTCCCCGCGACAACGGTGCCGTCGGCCGCCTTGATCTCGAGCGTCCCGTCCTCGACGGTGATCGAGCCCGCATCGGTTTCGATAACCGACGACGTATCGGTGGCGCGGGCGGTGAAGCCGACCGCTGTGGGCTCGACTGCGGGCTGTGGGGTGGCGGCACTCGTGCCCGTCGCGATGCTCACGGCCGCGGTCATGAACGCGGCGGCCAGGGCGAACTTGGTGATCTTCATGTGTATTCGAATCCTCGAGCTAGTGGCATGGCGAATAGACGGCCATACCGTTGACGTTTGGTAGGTCGTATTGGTAACCGCCGGAACGTGTCCCGGCGGATCAGTGCCGGGTTATGTCATGGAGTGAGGCTGTGATGACGCGCGAGCACGGCCGACGACCCCGATGACGACATCGGCGGCGAGGAAGGCGAGCAGACTCAGTCCGACGAGCGGAACAAACCACCCCACCACGAGTGCGGCGGCCAGCAGCGCCACTGCGAGCCATGGTGATACCCGGCGCAACGCGCCCCGGCGTGGCGCGCGGCCCATCGCCCACCGGGAACCGCTGCGCGTCGGCCGCCGGTTCCACCACATGAGGTAGCCGCGCACGATCACCGTGATCAGGCCGATCATCGCGACGAGCAGCAGCAACTGATTGAGCAGCCCGAACATCAGCCCCATATGGAACTGGATGCCCCAATTGGAGAGCTTGGCCATCAGCGGCCAATCGGCATAAGCCAACGCGTCGGTGGTGCTTCCGGTGGCGCCGTCAACGGCCACCGCGTCGACGGTGAATACGCCAGGCACTCGTCGCTCTTTCACGGCGAACGCATTACCGGGCGCGGCCGGAATGCTGATCTCGACCGCTTCGGTCAGGCCCTCGGTGCGAGCCGTCTGATAGGCGCGATCCAGTTGCGCGATCCGATCGCCGGTGCTGGCGGGCGCGGGTGCCGCTGAATGGCCGCCACCGTGGTGTTCGCCGGCCGAATCATGGGATGGCGCAGCCGATCCCGGCAATGCGGTTTTCACCTCCGGGGTCGTCCAGCTGAGCTGCTGGCGCAGTTCGGTGATGTTCGCACCGGCATAGGTCGACCAGGTCATCCCGGTTGCCGACAGCAGCACGACCAGCGGCAGAATCCAAACTCCCACTGCGCCATGCCAATTCACCGCTCGCGCACGTGTGCTTTGGGAGCGATCCGGAATCAGTAGCCAACCGGCCGAATTCCGGTCGCGGCGCACACGGACCCGGCGAAACCACAGCAGTAGACCGCCCAGCGCGATGATCCACAGCCAAGACGCCGCGAGTTCGCTGTATACCCGGCCCGGCTCACCCAGGTGAAGGTCCTTGTGCAGCTTGTCGATCCAGGTGCGCAATGGCAGCGCACCCGAACTGCCGTACACCACGGAATCGCCGACTGGCGTTGCGGTGTAGGGGTTTACGAATACCGCACGTCGCTCGGAGGTGCCCAGCGACGGATCATCGAAGATCACCCGGGTGGTGTCGCGCGCGCCGGGCGCCGGAGCGACAGCCACCAACGCCAGATTCGGCTCGGTGGCGACGGCCGCGGCGACCTGTTCGGACAGCGGCTTCTGCGCACCGCCCGCGTCGACCTGCAATAGATCGCGGGAGACGATCGATTCGAGGGTGGGTGAGATGGCGTAGAGCGCGCCGGTGACCGCGGCGATCAGGATGAAAGGGGCGACAAAGATGCCCGCATAGAAATGCAGCCGCATCACCAGCGGATGCAATCCGCCCCGCCGGGTGGGCTTTCTGGATTCCGGTGGTGGCTCCCCGGATTCGATATCCGGGGGTCTGACGTCGGTAATACTCAAGTTCGATTCGTTTCTCGAGTTCGGGGAACCCGGATGCCGGTCGCCACGTCGTCGACGCCGACCTTCGGGCTCGGCTCGACCACGCGTGCCGCAGCGACTGACAACGCATCGGCGCGTGCGAAAAGCGCGCCGCCGCGTGGGCTGTCATCCGGATGCGCTCGTTCGACGGGCTCGTGCGCGGTGTCCATCGGTGCATCGCATCGACCGATGAATCCGTGGAACGTTGCACCGCACCGGGAATTGATTTCGTGCCACGTCCGGGACACCGTGGACGCGGTGTCGATGGAAGGCACGAAGATCGGTCGCCGGATGGCGGTCGAGGTGGCGGCGACACGCGAGCGGGGTGGCTCATGCATCGGGTAAGGAGATGTCAGAGACGAATCGGGAGTGGCGGCCCGCGGGTGCGCAGTGCTTCCGTGGTGAAGACACGCAGGATGACGCGATCACGATGGGTGTCGCGAAGTAGCGGTGGACCGGCGACCGCGGGTGGGTGGTAACGCATCGGCAGCACGCGCGACAGCACGGCACAGCCGATCAGATAGGCGGCTTCGGCGCCGCGGATCACGACGGCGGCGAGTAGGGCCGCGATGATGTGCGAGGTCAGCATGGCAGCGGTGAGCTGCGCATCGCCGTGATGCAGGTGCCCCGAGCTCCAGCCCATCGTGAGGTGACCGAGTAGCTGACCTCCGACGAGTGCCAGGATCAGACCTGTCGAGGTGTCACGCAGTGGCGCGAGACCGGCGACCAGCGCACCGATTACCGCGGCGGCGGCGGCCAGTAGAACAAGCGTGGTGCCACTCGGCGCCATGCCGCCGGATGCCCAACCGTGCGCCGCGACCGAAATGGCACCCGAGATCGAGCCGGCCGCCGCGCCGCGCAATTGCGCGGCGGTGCTGCGTTGTCCCGCAGCTTTGCGGCCGAACTCGATCTTCACCCGGCGATGATATCCGACGGGTAGCGCATGGGTTCCACGCCCGCAGCTCAGACCCGCGGGCGAAAACCGGAAACCCCACCCGGCGGCGTTGCCGCTATCCGGCGTCGACCTCGACCTCGATTTCGAGCAGCGGTTTGCGCAGCAGCTTGCCGGTCGCGTTGCGCGGCAGTTCGTCGAGGAAGACAACTTCGCGGGGCACTTTGTAACGCGCCAGGTTCGCCTTGACGAAGTCCTTGATCTCCTTGGCGTCACGCTTGGACTCTGGGCTGGCAACCACGAACGCGCGCAACCGCTTTCCGAATTCACGGTCATCCACGCCGACCACCGCGGCCTCGAAAATGTCGTCGCGGCCCGCGATCAGGTTCTCCACCTCGAGCGGGAAGACGTTCTCGCCGCCGGATACGATCATGTCGTCGTCACGCCCGTCGATGTAGAGCAGCCCATCGGCATCGAAATGCCCGACGTCGCCGCTCGACATCATGCCGTCCACCATTTCCTTGGTCCGGCCGTCGGTGTATCCGGTGAAGGCGAAGCCATTGTCGACGAAGATGGCGCCGGTGACATTCGGCTGGATGATCGGCTTGCGGTCCTCGTCGAGCAGCACGATCCGAATACCGACCGGCGCCTTGCCCGCGGTGGTCGGCGCCTTGCGCAGGTCCTCGGGAGTAGCGACGGTCATGACCGCGCATTCGGTGGAGCCGTACAGGTTGTAGAGGCTGTCGCCGAAATAGTCGAGGGTGCGCGTGACGACATCGGGTGCGATCGCCGAGCCCGCCGCGAAGATCACCTTGATGGTGCTCGGGTCGTATTTCCCCAGTACCGCCTCGTCCAGGTCGAGGATGCGCTGCAGCATCGTCGGCACCACGACGAGCGAATCCGCCTTGTGCTTCACGATATTCGCGAGTGTCTGCTCCGGATCGAACCGGCGCTGCTGGAAGACCACCCGATTGCCGAGGGCAAGCCCGAGGGTGAATTGCGAGAGGCCGGTGGCATGGAAGATCGGCGCCGCCATGATCATGGTGCCGTCGTTGGGCAGCGGTACCCGGTCGATGAACTGCGCTGAAGCGAGTGGGCTGACCCGATCACGTGGCGCGCCCTTCGGTGTCCCGGTGGTGCCGCTGGTGAGGATCACCAGGCCGCCGGGCTTCGCGGGTGCGGGCAGCGGCGCCGTGGACTGGCCTGCCGAGAGCGACTCGATGGTCGGGATTGACGGGTCGGCTTTGTCCTTCTCGTCGACCCAGGTGAGCACCCGCGGGATTTCGTCGGGAACCGCACCCATGAGATCGACGAATTCGCTGTCGTGCAGGACCGCTTTGACGTTCTCGCGCTTGGAGACATCGGCGAACTGCGGCTTCGCGAAACCGGTGTTCATCAGCACCGCGCGGACGCCGAGCTTGCCGGTGGCCAGCAGGCTGAGGACCATGCCGCGATGATCGCGGGCCAGCAGTGCGATTACATCGCCGGGCTGTAGGCCCTTCGCCGCAAGCCCGCGCGCCAGCGCGTTGGACTGTTCGTTCAGTTGCCCGAAGGTCAGTTCGCCGCGTTCATCGACGATGGCGGCCGCGTCGGGACGGGTCTGCGCGGCGTGCATGACGACCCCGGCGAACGGGCCGAACTTCAGCACGTTGAACACGGATCGGGCCGCGTGATCGGGTCGCAGCGGATTGAACATCCGCCGCTTGACCATGACATTGACGCCCAGAGCGAGGTCACCCACCCTACGAACGGTGCCTTTCAACGCGGGGAGGGATAGAGACATCGACAACGCCTTCCGCGGTCCACCCACCGGGATTGGGGGGGATGTGGACCGCAACTTCGAGATCCAGTGCTGCTGCTAACGATAGCAAGCATCTTTGACTCGATGTGGTTCGCGTCTCGGTCCGGCCGGTCCGTGGCGCCGTATTCGACGCACCAGCTTGCCGGTGGGATTGCGTGGCAGGTCGTCGAGGAAAATCACCTCGCGCGGCACCTTGTAGCGGAGGTTGTGGCGGCCGTCGGTATAGCCCTCGAACGGTGCTCCGCTGCGGATGAAGATGCATCGCGAATTCCCCGCACGAATTGTCGGATGTCTGTCCACCCGAACGGTAAGGTCCGAACATGCGCACCGTGGTGTTGGCAGCGATCGTTCTAGTGGCGGCCGGTTGCGCGTCCGCGGACCGGCATTCCCACGGCGCCGCGAATTCGACTCCGGCGCGGGCGAACGCCGCCGCACCGGGAGACTCGCTCGCGCAGATGGTGGCGTGGGTGCGTGCGGGTGCGCCGGGGGACGAGGCGCGGTATCGGACCGCGCACTTGGACGACGGTTCGGTCACCGACCTCGAGAGTGACCGCGCGTTCACGAGCCCAAGCGGAAAGATCAGCTGCACAAGCGATTACGAGGAGGGTAGCGAAGGGCTGGACTGCCTCGTCGATTTGGCTGATCCACCGCCCAAACCGGCCAAGCTGCAAGGTAATTGGACAGGTGGGTGGATAAACTACACCGGTGACGAGGCGAACATCGGTTCTCTGCACGGAGATCCTGGCCCGTTCATTCGCGGGCGTGGCCCCGAATTACCTTATGGCAGTACGGTTGTGGTGCGTGAATACGCGTGTCGCAGCGAATCTTCGGGGGTGACCTGCGTGAATCCGAATGCGGGCTCGGGCGTGCGGATCAGCGATGCGGGGGTGGTGGCGTTCGGCTGTCTGCGCGAACGGCCGGTTCCGTCGAACCGCAACGTGGGCAAGCTATTTCACTGCTAGTCAGCGCCGGGCGGTGGCCAGTGCGACCAGTAGCGGCACCACTCGGTTCGGCGGCACCTCGAAGCGTCCTCGGCCGACAGTGTGCACCCAGCCGGTGGCAGCGAGGTGACGCAGGTGGTTGTAGATCTCTCCGGAAGAACCGACCTCATCGAGGTCCGACAGTTGCGCCGCGGTCCGGCTACCACGGATGATTTCGCGCAGCAGCCGCAGTCGAATCGGGCTGCCAAGGGCGGCAAGACAATCGGCCGCCTCGTCCCAGTCGTAGGCGACGATGTCGTCGGTGGTGAACTGCACCTGCCATCCGAATTGCTCATCGCTCGGCAGTCGGCCCGACCCGACGAACATCACCCCGCCCGTGCGTTCGTCGGCGGCCGCGAATTCCTCGTGTAGTCGCGTCAGCGCCCATTGTTCCGGCGACGCCGACTCGCTTGCCCGCCCATGGCCGCCGCTCTGGGCGATCTCTACGGCCGCGAGTCGCCGTTCCAGCTCCGCCAGTCGTTCTTCCAGACTCACCCCCGCAAATCTACGGACCCGCACCGCACCCGGCGCAACTGGCCTCGGCGCGGGTCGGGGCCGGCGCAGTCGGACGGTCCCTTCGCTACCCATGCTGGCCACCATCGGGGCCTGGGTGAACGCGAACCGCTGCGAGTCGAAGACTCGACCCGCACCGGTTCCGCGTTGTCCGACTTGCTATTTCAGCTCGGCGCTGGTCTTGCCGAGGACCCGCCGCGCCACGATGAGCTGCTGGATCTGCTGGGTGCCCTCGAAGATATCCAGGATCTTCGAGTCACGGCCCCACTTTTCGAGCAGGGTGCGCTGCGAGTAGCCGATGGCGCCGGCCAGCTCGACCGCCTTGAGGGACACGTCGGTGCCGGTGCGGCCCGCCTTGGCCTTGGACATCGAGGCTTCCACGGAGTTCGGCTTCTTGTTGTCGGCCATCCACGCGGCGCGCAGCGACAGCAGGTAGGCGGACTCGTAGTCGGCTTCCATGCGCAGGAATTCGGCCGCGGCGGCGTGTTGATTGTTGGCCGGGGTGTCGTAGGAGATCTCGACACCCGCGTCGGTCAGGATGGTGCGCAGCTCCTCGAGGGCCGCGCGGGCGACGCCGACGGCCATCGCCGCGACCATTGGGCGGGTGTTGTCGAAGGTCTGCATGACCCCGGCAAAGCCCTTCTCCACGTTGACTTCCGGGCTGCCGAGGATGTTGTCCTCGGGAATTCGGCAGTCCTGCAACAGCAGCACGGCGGTATCGGACGCCTTGATGCCGAGCTTGTGCTCGAGTCGAGCCACCGAAAGCCCCGGGGCCTCACGCGGTACGACGAACGACTTGATCGCTGCGCGACCGAGGCTGCGGTCCACCGACGCCCACACCACGATGTGTGTCGAGCGTTGGCCCGCGGTCACGAAGATCTTCTCGCCGTTGAGGACCCACTCGTCGCCATCGAGCACGGCGGTGGTGGTGACGGCGGCGGAGTCGGAGCCGAAGGACGGCTCGGTGATGGCCATCGAGGCCCAGACCTTGCCGAAACGCTCGAGCTGCTCGTCGGTGGCGACCGCCGCGATGGCCGCATTGCCCAGACCCTGGTAGGGGATCGAGAGCATCAGGCCGACGTCGCCCCACGAGGTCTCCAGGGCGTTGAGCAGCGCGGACATGTTGCCGCCGTTGCTGTTACCGAGCAGCTCGGTGGCGTGGCCGTTGTCGTCGGAGCGACCACCTGCCGCGCCGCCGATCTTCTGGGTGCCGGAATCGGCGAGACCCTCGACCATCGCGGCCATGGCGTCGAGCTCGACCGGGTAGTCGTGCTCGGCCAGGTCGTACTTGCGCGAGATCGGACGGAAGATCTCCTTGGCGACCTGGTGGGCCTGGTTTGCGCTGGCCCGCAGCTTCTTGGGTAGTTCGAGATTGATCATGTTGATGTCTCCTGTGGTTATGCGGGACACCCGCACCCGGTCGGCAGCATGATCGCCTCGCGATGGTGAGTCATGCCGCCTCCTGGAAGTTGAGGAACCAGCCGATTAGATGAGCACGACACCTTCGGCGATGCCGATGGCCCGCAGGTCGCGGTACCAGCGCTCGACCGGGTGTTCCTTGGTGAAGCCGTGGCCACCGAGCAGCTGCACGCCGTCCAGGCCGATCTGCATGCCCTTGTCGGTGGCCAGCTTCCGTGCCAGCTGTGCCTCGCGAGCGAACGACAGTCCCTGCTCGGCGCGTGACGCACCCCGCAGGGTCACGAGCCGGAGACCATCGAGTTCAATAGCGATATTGGCGACCATGAACGCGACCGCCTGGCGGTGGCTGATCGGTTCGCCGAACGCTTCGCGCTCGTTCACATACGGAATCACGTAGTCCAGCACGGCCTGGCCGGTGCCGATGGCCAGCGAGGCCCAGCCCAGGCGTGCGAGACGCACCGCGTCGGCGTAGTCCTCGGCGCGCTGCTCGGCGTCGCCGTCGCCGAGGATGGCGTCGGTGCCGACCGCGACATTGTCGAGGATCAGGCGGCCGAGGCCCGCGGCGCGCAGACCCATACTCGGATCGGCCTCGACGACCAAACCCTTGGTGTCGGACGGCACGATGAACAGGGCCGGGCGGCCATCCAGTTCGGCGGCAACCAGGAACAGCTCGGCGTCCGCGGCGGCGGGTACCAGGCTCTTGACGCCGTTGAGGCGGTAGCCACTCGGCGAGCGAGTTGCCTTGGTCTGCAACGCGAACGGGTCGAACAGGGCGCGCGGCTCACTGATCACGACCGAGGCCTGCGGTACGTTCTCGCCGGTGAAAGCCGGCAGGTAGGTCTTCTGCTGTGCGTCGGTGCCCCACTGCGACAGCGCGACCGCGACGCCGCTCGGCGCGAGGATCGGCAGGGCCAGGCCCATGTCGCCGTGTGCCAGCGCCTCGGCGACCAGTGAGTTGGTCACCGCGCCGCGCTCGGACGCCGCGCCCTCGAGCTCCTCTGGCACGTTGATCAGGGTGATGCCGAGTTCGGCGGCACGCTCCAGCAGGTCGCGCGGCGCCTTCGCGGCGGCATCGGCGTCATACGCGGCGGGACGCAGGATCTCGGCGGCGAATTCCTGCACTGTCTCGACGATCATCCGCTGCTCGTCGCTGGGGGTGAGATCGAAGTAGTCCTTGTTCTTCGTCTCGTTGTCGGCCAGCCGTTTCGGTGCGCCGTTGCCTGCCACCTTGGCGAAAGCGCGGGTGGCGGCGCCCAGCGTGCGGAAGCCGGTCTTGGTGCCCTCGTAGGTGACTCGCTCGATCGGCTTGCGCAGGTTGTACTTCTCGGCGACTCCCGACCCGGTAATGGTCGTCATTACCCGCATGGCCGCGCCCATCCAGTCCCGTTTGGGGTGGTTCAGGCCGACTGCGGATGTGTCTGGACGCCGCGTCGTTGCGCTGTCTCGAGTGCTCATCATCACCTGTTTTCTCGGGTGGGCGGGGTGAGGTAATGCCCCGACTATCTTACTCCTGAGTAAGGCTATCTTACTTTAGAGTAAGAACTGCGTCGAGATGCAGCTTACGCCGCCTATCGGTCTCGGGCTGGACAAGTCATGACCGAGATGAGCAGCCGAATCGGTCGGTAGTGTAGATCGAGTGCCCGAAGCAGCGCCTATGATCGCGGCCGCCATCGCGGACGCCGTAGATATCGCCCGGCTACGCGATCGACTTGCCCAGTGGATGGTCGACAACGGCATCGGCCAGTGGCTACCCGGCGAATACCCGGCGGCGACCGTGGCGGAGGAGATAGTCCGCCGTGAATGGTTCGTGTGGCGAGATAGTCCCGAGATCCTCACCGCCGCAGTGCGTCTCGTCTGGCGGGACCCGGAATTCTGGGGTGCGGACGATACCGGGGCGGGATACATCCACGGACTCATGGTCGCCCCGGAATTCCGTGGCCGCGACCTCGGCTCGCGAATTCTCCAATTCTGTGCGGATCGCACCCGTGCAAACGGCGTCACACGGCAACGCCTGGATGCCGTCGCCGATAACCCGGTGCTCCGAAAGTATTACGGGGCACGGGGTTTCGTCGAGGTCCGCGAGACCGAGTTGCCCCCGCAATTCCACGGCACCAGTCACGTGGTCCTCATGGAGAAGCGGCTGCTGTCGGGGCGGTGACCTCCGGTCAGGTCGACGGAGAGGGCGAGAGTCACCTGGTGAGACGGGTGCGAACTTCGTCGTGGAGCAGGCCGTTGGTGGCGATGGCGTCGCCGCCGTGCGGGCCCGGGCGGCCGGATATCGAGGTGAAGCGGCCCCCCGCCTCGCGGACCAGGATGTCAAGGGCGGCCAGGTCCCACAGTGAGACCTCGGGTTCGGTGGCGATATCGACGGCGCCCTCGGCCAGCAGGCAGTAGGTGAGGAAGTCGCCATAGCCGCGCACGCGCCACACCTGGTCGGTGAGGTCGAGAAAGTTCTCGCGCAGGCCACGTTCGCGCCAGCCGGACAGGCTGGAGAATGCCAGGCTCGCCGAACCGAGCTCGGCGACCGCTGATACCGAAAGCGGTTGCGGCGCACCGGGGTGGAAGGTGGACCAGGCGCCGGAACCGGCCGCCGCCCACCAGCGTCGCGCCAGCGCGGGCGCGCTCACCACGCCGACCACCGGCACGCCGTCTTCCAAGAGCGAGATCAATGTCGCCCAGATCGGCACCCGGCGCACGAAGTTCTTGGTGCCGTCGATGGGGTCGATCACCCACTGCCGCCCGGCGAGCTCCACATCGCCGCCGAATTCCTCACCGAGGACCGAATCACCGGGCCGCTCATGCGAGAGCGTCTGCCTGATCGCCTTCTCCACCGCCAAATCGGCGTCGGAGACCGGTGTCAAGTCCGGTTTCGAATCGACCTTCAGATCCAGCGCGCCGAAGCGTGCCCGCGTGATCGCATCGGCCGCATCGGCCAGCCGCAGGGCGAGTTCGAGATCGGAAGAATGTGCAGCCACACCCCAACCCTATCCATCCGGTGGCCACGCCACCGGACCGGCACACACCCACGATGCGGCCGTGAGTCGGCAGGTCGAGAGTCTCCCGTCGCTGATCGGGTGCGGCTGGTCGGCGACGGAGCCGAGCACTTCACAGATCAGCTACGTATGGCTAGTGGCCGGAGGGGGATGTGCCGCTGATTTCGTTGGGCGTGTCACCGAGGGGGACTTGGGCCAGGATTTGGCCTGTTTCGCTGTTCATGCGGTACACGGTTCGTGTGGCGGGGTCTGTGATGTAGGCGTCGTGTCCGCGCGCGAACAGCGCGGGGCGGGGGTCCTGCCACTTCATCGGTTCTTTCCAGGCGCCGCCGACCGGCCACGACTGCGTGATCTGCGCAGTGTCGGGGTCGACTACGTGGAGTTTGCCGTCGGTGCCGAGGAGCAGTCCTTCGCCGTGCGCTCCTCGGCCGAGGGAGCGGGAGCTGTAGCTGGCGCCGTTCGGCATCGGGACGACGGTGATCTTCTCGGCGACTGTGTCGATGAGCGCGAACTGTTGGGGGAACTCGCGTTCTGCATCAGGGTCGATTTTGTAGTCGCTGAGAATGATGCTGGATTCGTTGCTTCCGGCTTGGGTGGCAAGTGCGGCGTACGCGGCGCCGCCGGGCACCTTGACCCACTTGTTGTCCTTGAACAACAGCGCACCATCGCGGCAGCCGAGTGCCAGGACTTCGCCCTTGGCGACGGCTTCGCCGTGCACGCCTTCGCAGTTTTCGCTCCGGGCGATCTCGTTTCGTTGTGCGTCGAGGGCGATAGCGCCGGGACGCCCTTCCTTGGTACCGAGGGTGGTTACCAGAGTGTCATTTTCGAGCACGACGGAGACACCGTGGTGGGGAGCGGCGGCGGTGTAGACCTCGGGGTCCGGCCGGCCGTTCTCGAGATCGCTGGAATCGAAGATGTTCGTCGTTCCGCTGCCGTCGGTGTAGAGCACTGTCTTACCGCCGTGGACCAGGACGTGTCCGGGAGCTTCACCAGGGAAGGTGATGTCGGTCATCGTTCCCGAGACAGCGTCGAGGAACTCGAACCCTTCCTGGGTGGATACGGCGATATGCCTACTGTCTCCTGCCGGGTTCACTCGGTTGAATCCGTCGAGCGCGACGTCGTGGCGAACTTCCAGAGTGTCACCGTCGAGCACATAGATGCCCCCGTCGTGCGTGATCGCGATGGGATTGTTCACCGCGGCACCGTCGGCACGTGGCTCTGATTCAGCGGAGCATGAACTCAATGCCAACGCCCCTACGAGTAGGGCTGACGAGGCCGTGAGCAGTTGTTTTGTGCGCACTGGAAAGTAACTCCGTTTCCGCAGGTGGGTGATGGGTGATCCGTCGGAATCGACGGTGATCAACGAGGGGTTCCTCCTAAGCCGTCGCTGATCTGGGATGCGTTGAACCGCATCATGTTCAGGTAGGAGTCCGCATCGGATCCCGGTCCGCCGAGTGATTCACTGAACAGGCTGCGGATCTCCACGTCGATGCCGACGGCGTCGGCGAGTACTCGCGCAAGCCGGTCGGGCTGAGAGGAATCGACGAAGATGGTGTCGATTCCGTTGTCGTTGAGCGCGCCGACCAGTGATGCAAGGTCGGAGGCGCTGGGAGAGGCGAGTGTGGTTCCGCTGGGCATGATGGCGCCGATCACAGTGAACCCGTAACGCTGCGCGAGGTAGGCGAAGACGTGGTGGTTCGTGATCAGCTTCCGATCGGTCTCCGGGATGGCGCGAAACTGTTGCTCCATCCGCGCATCCAAGGCGGTGAGTTCGTCCGTGTAGGACGCGGCCTGTTTCCGGATCGCTTCGGCATCGACACGCGGCAGATGCTCGATGACCTGATCGGCGATGAGTTCGACTACGCGAGCAACCCGGGTGGGGTCGGTCCAGAAGTGTGGGTCCATTTGTCCGGCAGTGTTTCCGGAGTTGTACTCGATCGGGTCGACCGCGGCGCCCACTTCGAGCGTGGGAATCCCGTCACGAGATGCTGCCTCGACATGGTGCAGCGCGCCCTCTTCGAGGCCCAGACCGTTGAACACGACAAGATCCGAGGTCTGTAGTGCGTGCGCTTCCTGTGCTGAGATCGCGAACGAGTGAGGGTCCGCGTTCGGCTTCATCAAGACGGTGACGTCTGCTTCTGCTCCGACGATCTCGCCGACGATGTCACCGAGGATGTTTGTGGTCACCACGATGTGGGAGGAGGCGTCGGTCGCCAGGCGACTGCAGCCGCTGAGGCACGTAATGGAGAGCGCGAGTGCTGCTAGCGCGGAAAACAGTCTCACTCTCAACGCCCGACCTCCACCAGTAGGTCGGGCTTCGCGTCGACCGTGAAGGTTCGTGCGGTGCGCAGCCGATCGGCGTAATCCAGTTCGTAGATCACTGACGCGGCGCGATCGGCAAGGTAGGCGCGTGAGGTGTCGAGTCGGATAGGTCCGGGGGTTCCGGCCGGGAGCAGGGGGGCGTCGGCGATCGTTGTCGAATCGGTCAGAGCTGTGGTGCGGATGTGACCGTCGCCGCCGAGGCTGAGGACGAAATCGCCGTTGGCGGGTGAATTCGCTGCGACGACCGGCGCGGTAACGGCGTTCTCGACCGGCACGTAGTTCAGGGTTTGTTCGGAGGCATTGACGTTCCAGACGCCTGCGCCGGCAACTGCTGCGGCTTCATTGCTTCGCGGCCGGTAGTGGAACTCGCGAACTCGTTCGACGTCCTGCTTGGGGTACGGAATCATGAGACTCTGCTCGCCGTCGGGCTTGTGCTTGACCAGGAGGATTCCTTCTTCGCATCCGATCGCGACGCCGCTGCGTAGGATCGCCCATCCGGCGGGCTCGCGACATTCCGCGTCCAGTGCGCCGGAAGGGTTCCCGTGCAGGTCGACCAAAGACACACCTCGTGCGCTGGAAACGAGGAAGCCGTCCTGGTATGGCACGGCGAATGGCACTGCCGCATCGGAGGAGAGTTCGGCGACGACCGTGATGTGCCCGGCTTCCAGACCGCGCCGATCGAGGATCGTGATCTTGCCGTCGGCCGTACCGATCGCGGTGTATCCAGCGTCACCGATGACGCTTTTCATCGGTGCATCCGAGCTGACGGTTCCGACCGATTCGGTTGGCGCGCGGTAGTAGTGGACGTGATCGACGTGATTGACGGTCCACACTCCGGTGTCGATCACCTCGATCGTTCGGTCTCTGTCGCTGACATAGACGAATCGCCCATCCTCGAGGAGGTTGTCCGCGCGAATGCTCAGGGCCACGGTGTTGGTCGTCTCTCCTGCGAGGTCGAGAATCGCGAGTTCGGTGGATCCGCGTTCTGCATAGGCCAGCCCGACTTGCGCGTCGGAAACTTCCTTTGCCCCTTCCACGTATCCATGCGGGGTGGACTTCGGCGCCGGAGATGAGTCCGCAGGAGCGTCCGACGATCCACACCCGGTCAGGGCGGCCACGGCTGCCGCAGCGGCTGTACCGAACGCGATCGATCTGAGAACACGAGAGCGGGCCAGGGCTGAATGGCGGCGCGGCATCGGCGGCCTTTCTGGTTGGTGGCTGGGTGCACGATTCGTTCGGTGCTAGTCAGGCGAGGGAGCGGCTCGCGATATGCCGCCCTGCGGCGAGAACGAAGAAGGTTGCGACGGCGATCGCCGCAATCGACGCCCCAGCGGCACTGCCCAGATGCCATGACAGGAGCACACCTGCGACTGTCGAGAAGGCACCCAGCGCGAAGGCCGTGACCATCACCACCGGGATCCTCCGTGCGACCAGGAGCGCGGCCGCCGACGGCGCGATAAGCATGCCGAAGGACAACAATGTCCCCACGATGTGGAAGGACACCGCGATCGTCACGGTCAGCAGGATGAGCATGGCGATGTTGGTCAGACCTGGTCGCAGACCGAGGGTCTGCGCCTTCCGAGGGTCGAAACTCAGTGCTAGAAACGGTCGGTACAGCGGTATCGAGACGACCGCGATGGCCACGAACGCGACGACGAGTAGAGCCAAATCCTGTGCGCCGATGGCGAGTACGTCACCGAACAGAAACGCCGTGAGATCGGTGGCGAAGGACCTGGAATGCGAGACGATGATGACTCCCAGCGAGAGCATGCCAACGAACAGCAGACCGATACTCGTGTCCTGACCGAACCGGCGACTCTTCCGTAAGCCGTTGACGCCCAAGGCCATCGCTAATGCGCTGAGTCCTGCTCCCACCACAAGACTCCCGCCAAGGACAGACGCGATCGCTACTCCGGGAAGCATCCCGTGACTCATGGCTTCACCGAGGAACGTCATTCCACGCACGATCACCCACACACCCACCAGCGCACTGATCGCGGCGAGAAGGACTCCTCCCACCATCGCCCGCACAACGAACGGGACCGTGAACGGATCGAGCGACTCCAGAAGCATGACCGGCAGCTTAGCGATAATGAGAATCGTTATCGTTATAGGGTGTCCTTCAGGACCGGTCGAGTTGGAGGAAAGTGAGCAGGGAGAGTGAACGCGCGTGGGTGATCACGGCACCATCGTTGAAGCGGATCAGGTGTCATACCGGTATGGCGCTCGCCGCGCTCTGAGTGAGGTCTCGTTCACCATCACGAGCGGAACACTCGTTTCTCTCGTCGGGGGCAACGGGTCCGGTAAGAGCACGCTGCTGGCATTGATTGCCGGCGTTCTCGCGCCGGACACCGGTTCGCTCACCTGCCGAAGTAGCGCCCGGCCGGCGATCGCCTTCCAACGTTCGATGAACGCTGACGAGCTCCCACTCACGGTGCGCGAATGTGTGACCCTCGGGCGCTTCGGGCCACAGCGCCTGCTACACCGCCTGACCGGGGCAGATCGCCGCATCGTGGACGAGTCGATCGAAAGACTCGAGATCGGCCACCTTGCCGGGAAGCAACTGCGCGATCTGTCCGGAGGTCAGCGGCAGCGGACTCTCTTAGCGCAAGCCCTCGTGCAACAGAGCGACCTGCTTCTGCTCGACGAACCCACAGCTGCGCTCGATGCCGAAGGGCAGCGGGTTGTCGACGAACTGCTGCGCGAGCAGACGAATGCCGGGACAACGATCATTCAGGCCACGCATCGTGCACAGGACACGGTCAACAGTGATCGGGTGCTGGAGCTGTCCGAGGGCCGCCTGGTCAAGTCGCCACTAAACAAAAGAATGTAGGCTCGTCCATCGTGCATCCTGACGTCTCCGCTGATCTCGCCGAACTCGACACCACCCTCAAGACGGTCGAGTCGGTCCTCGACGTCGAGGAGTTGCGCCGTCGTATCGACGAACTCGAGCATCAGGCCGCTGACCCGGACCTGTGGAACGACCAGGACCACGCGCAGCAGGTGACCAGCGAGTTGTCGCACGCACAGAGCGAACTGCGCCGCGTGGAGGAATTGCGGCAGCGACTCGACGATCTGCCCGTGCTGTATGAATTGGCCGAGGGCGAAGAGGGCGACGCTCAGGTGGCCGCGCTCGCGGATGCCGATGGTGAGCGGGCCGCCCTGCATGCCGACGTGGAGGCCATGGAGGTTCGTACGCTGCTGTCGGGTGAGTACGACAAGCGTGACGCGCTGGTCAATATCCGATCCGGTGCCGGCGGCGTCGATGCCGCGGACTGGGCCGAAATGCTGATGCGTATGTACATCCGCTGGGCCGATCGACACAAGTATGCCGTCGAGGTCTACGACACCTCCTACGCCGAAGAGGCAGGTATCAAGAGCGCCACCTTCGCGGTGAAGTCGCCTTACGCCTACGGCACCCTCTCGGTCGAGATGGGTACCCACCGCCTGGTCCGGATCAGCCCGTTCGACAATCAGGGTCGCCGCCAGACCTCCTTCGCCGAGGTCGAGGTGTTGCCGGTGGTCGAGACTACCGACCACATCGAAATCCCCGAGGGTGAGATTCGAGTGGACGTCTACCGCTCGTCGGGCCCCGGCGGGCAGAGTGTCAACACCACCGACTCCGCGGTGCGCCTGACACATGTCCCCACCGGCATCGTCGTCACCTGTCAGAACGAGAAATCTCAACTACAGAACAAGATCTCGGCGATGCGCGTGCTGCAGGCGAAGCTGCTGGAACGCAAGCGGCAGGAAGAGCGCGCCGAAATGGACGCGCTGAAGACGAACGAGGGGGCCTCCTGGGGTAACCAGATGCGCTCCTATGTGCTGCACCCGTATCAGATGGTCAAGGATCTGCGAACCAACTACGAGGTCAATAATCCGTCCGCCGTGCTCGACGGTGACATCGATGGTTTCATCGAATCCGGAATCCGCTGGCGAATGCGAGAGCAGGCGAGCTAAATGAATGTCGCGGGGGTAGGGGCGTTCGCCTCGTCCGCTGATTTCACCACCTGGCTACGTTCAGAAGGCTTGGAAATTGTCCTACTGATCCTGGGCGCGATGCTATTCAGCAGGTTCGCGACCTTTATCCGGGATCGGGTCACGCGCAAGATCGACGCGGGCTTCCAGAGCAGCGACGCACTGGTGCGCACCGAGGCGGCGAAGCATCGGCACGCGCTGGCGCAGGTGGTCACCTGGGTGGTGCTGACTATTGTCTACGTGCTGGTCGGTGTGGAGGTGCTGCGGCGGCTCGGTTTCGCGGTGACCGGACTCGTCGCGCCCGCCGCGGTCCTCGGTGCCGCGCTAGGCTTCGGCGCGCAGCGCATCGTGCAGGATATTTTGGCCGGATTTTTCCTGATCACGGAGCGTCAGTACGGATTTGGTGATGTAGTTCGCATCGCGGTGACTGGCTCCTCGGAGATGGCGGAGGGTACCGTCGAGGACGTAACGCTGCGGATCACCACGCTGCGTAACGCGGATGGCGAGGTGATCATCGTGCCCAACGGGCAGATCGTGAAAGTGACGAATCTATCCAAGGATTGGGCGCGCGCGGCCATTGACGTGCCGGTCGCGGCCACCGCGGACATCAACCGGATCAACGAGATCCTGCACGCGGTCGGTACAAAGGCGTACGAAGACCGAAGGTTGAAGCCCCTGCTGCTCGATGAACCGAGCGTGATGGGCGTCGAAGACCTGACGGTCGATCAAATGAACATCCGAATGGTTGCCCGAACTTTGCCGGGCAAGCAATTCGAGGTCGGTCGCGAGTTGCGGGTGCGAGTCGCCGCAGCGTTGCGCCGGGAGGGAATCAGTGAGACCCAGTAGATCCACGGCGATCCTCATGGCAACATGGATCGCCACGTTCGTGTTGTACCTGTTCGTCAAGCCCGATAAACCGGTCCCACCGGAATCTAGTCCGGTGTTGAATACCGTTCCGGCAGTAGTGAATACCGCGCCACCCGGGCGCTGACCATCCGGTTGCCGGGGGTGCGCAGCGGTTGCTGGTTACACTGGCTTCCCGTGATCACCATGCGGAACGTCACCAAGGCGTATAAAACCTCGACGAGACCCGCGCTCGACAACATCACCGTCGATGTGGACAAGGGCGAGTTCGTCTTCATCATCGGACCGTCCGGTTCCGGGAAGTCGACCTTCATGCGCCTGCTGCTCAAGGAGGAGGCGCCCACAGCGGGAGAGATCCAGGTCGCGGACTTTCGGGTCGACCGGCTGCCGGGACGGCGGGTACCAAAGTTGCGCCAGCGTATCGGCTGCGTATTCCAGGACTTCCGGCTGTTGCAGCAGAAGACCGTGCAGCAGAATGTCGCCTTCGCGCTCGAGGTGATCGGCAAGCGGAGGCAGTTCATCGACAGGACGGTTCCCGAAGTGCTCGAAATGGTGGGGCTCGGCGGCAAGGCCGATCGCCTGCCCAGCGAACTCTCCGGTGGCGAACAGCAGCGGGTCGCGATCGCGAGGGCATTCGTGAATCGGCCGCTGGTACTGCTCGCCGACGAGCCGACGGGCAATCTCGATCCCGATACCAGTGGCGACATCATGCTGCTACTCGAGCGAATCAACCGCATCGGCACCACGGTGGTGATGGCGACGCACGACAATCACATTGTCGACGCGATGCGCAGGCGGGTGGTCGAGCTCGACCAGGGCCGGATGGTGCGCGATGACGCGACCGGCGTCTACGGGGTGGGTCGATAATGCGGCTCGGTTTCCTCTTCGGTGAGGTCTTCACGGGCCTGCGCCGCAACGTCACGATGACCATCGCGATGATCCTGACCACCGCCGTGTCGCTCACCATGCTCGGTGGTGGTCTGCTGGCGGTCCGGATCGCCGACAAGACCGAGAACTACTTCATGGACCGGGTCGAGATTCGGCTGTTTCTGACCGATGACGTGTCGTTGGGCGATCTGGAGTGTTCCAAGGAACCGTGCCAATCGCTGATGTCGGATCTGAAGAAGACCGACGGCGTGGTCTCGACCCAGTTCGTCAACAGTGACGAGGCGATGAAGGAAGCTACGGAGGTTACCTTCAAGGACCAGCCCGAAATGATCGACATGATCAAGGACACCAGGCTGCCCGCATCGCTGCGCGTGAAGATGACCAACGCCGAACAGTACGAGCGGATCTTCTCGACGTTCCATACCCGGCCCGGCGTGCAGAGCGTGCTCAATGACAAGGAGATCGTCGACCGCCTGGTCAGCATCTTCGATGGCCTGCGCAATGCGGCGTTCGGACTGGCGCTGGTGATGGCGCTGGCGGCACTGATGCTGATCGCGAACATGGTGCAGATCGCCGCGTTCACCCGCCGCGAGGAGGTGGGGATCATGCGGCTGGTCGGTGCGACCCGCTGGTACACACAGCTGCCCTTCCTGCTCGAGGCTGTCGTCGCGGCGGTCATCGGATCGGGATTGGCGATCCTCGGCCTGCTCGTCGCACGGCCCATGGTGGTGGACAAGGCCCTCGGCCAGCTGTTCGACAGCAATGTGTTCCCGCATGTCACCGGCGATGATATTGCGATGGTCGCGCTGACCATCGCGCCGATCGGCATCGTATTCGCGGCCGTCACCGCCTACGCCACGCTGCGCTACTACGTCCGCGAGTAGCTCTCGCCTTATCGCATGACCGGGACCCGGGCACGGCCGTCGCCGCTGGGTCCCGGTCTTTGCCTGGATTTGTTATCCGCCTGTGGATAACCGGCCGTCCCGCCCCGATGTAGGGGTTTACCTCTCGGCCGACGCTCGTAGGATGGGCCGGGTGGAATCCCCCGATACTCTCGCGGCTATACGAACCGACGGCGACCTCGGCACCGATTCCGGTGCGGCGCAAGAGGTTCTACGTCGTGTATTCGGTTACGACAGCTTCCGCGGCGATCAGCGGGAGATCGTCGAGCAGGTGGTCGGCGGTGGGGACGCGCTCGTCCTGATGCCGACCGGCGGCGGAAAGTCGCTGTGCTACCAGGTTCCCGCGCTGGTGCGTCCCGGTGTCGGAGTCGTGGTGTCACCACTGATCGCATTGATGCAGGACCAGGTGGACGCGCTCAGCGCGCTTGGCGTGCGGGCCGGGTTCCTCAACTCCACCCAGTTCCCGGACGAACGGCGCACCGTTGAGGCCCAGTTCGTCTCCGGTGAGCTGGACCTGCTGTATCTGGCGCCGGAACGGCTGAGGTTGGAATCGACGGCTGATCTGCTCGATCGCGGCAAGGTCGCATTGTTCGCCATCGATGAGGCGCACTGCGTCTCGCAGTGGGGCCATGACTTCCGGCCCGACTACCTGAGCCTGTCGATGCTGCACGAGCGATGGCCGCGGGTGCCGCGCATCGCGCTCACCGCGACCGCGACCGACAAGACTCGCGACGAGATCATCCAGCGTCTTGACCTCGGTTCCGCCAAGCGCTTCGTGGCCAGCTTCGACCGGCCCAATATCCAGTACAGAATCGAGCCGAAGAACCGGCCTGATCGCCAACTACTGGATTTCATCAGCACCGAGCACGCCGGCGACGCCGGCATCGTCTACTGCCTGTCGCGTAACTCGGTGGAGAAGACCGCGGCCTTCCTCACCGAGAACGGCGTCACCGCCGTGCCGTATCACGCCGGACTCGACGCACGCACCCGCGCCACCAACCAGTCGCGATTCCTGCGCGAAGACGGACTCGTGGTGGTCGCGACCATCGCCTTCGGCATGGGCATCGACAAGCCGGACGTTCGGTTCGTCGCCCATCTCGATCTGCCGAAATCGGTCGAGGGCTACTACCAGGAAACCGGGCGCGCGGGCCGCGACGGCCTGCCGTCGACGGCCTGGATGGTGTACGGGCTCAATGACGTTGTGCAGCAACGCAAAATGATCGACTCCTCGGACGGTGACGCCGCCCACCGCCGCCAGCTACAGCTGCATCTGGATGCGATGCTGGCGCTGTGCGAGACCGTAGAGTGCCGGCGCACGCAGTTGCTCGGCTATTTCGGGCAGCCGGGTGCACCGTGCGGCAACTGCGATACCTGCCTGACGCCGCCGGAATCCTGGGACGGCACCGTGCCCGCGCAGAAGGTGCTCTCGACAGTGCTGCGACTCAAACGTGAACGCGGCCAGAGCTTCGGTGCCGGTCACATCGTCGACATTCTGATCGGCAAGAAGAACCCCAAGGTATTGCAACACGATCACCACGAACTGAAGGTTTTCGGTGTCGGCACCGACCTGCGTGACACCGAATGGCGTGGCGTGGTGCGGCAGCTGCTCGCCCAGAGCCTGTTGGCGGTGCACGGCGACTACGGCGTGCTCACGCTTACCGAGGCCAGCGACGGGGTGCTGTTCGAGGGGCGCAAGGTCATGATGCGCCGCGAGCCGGAGCGTGCCGCGCCCTCGCGTGCGGCGCGCACCACCAAGTCCGCGAAGTCCGCCAAGGCGCAGGTCGATCTGGCTCCCGCCGATGTCGGCCTGTTCGAGAAGCTGCGCGAATGGCGCGGCGCGACCGCCAAGGAACAGGGCGTACCCGCTTACGTCGTCTTCCACGACGCCACCCTGCGCGAGATCGCCGGGCGCAAGCCGGTGAGCCTGTCCGAGCTCGGTGCGGTCAGCGGGGTCGGGGAAAACAAGCTGGCCAAGTATGGAGAGCAAGTGTTGGAAGCACTGACCGCAGAGTGAGATTCGGCACGTTCCGGTCGAACTGATAGGCGGAGCTCTCGGCATGTAGTCGGCCGGTTGCCAATTGTTCAGGTTATGTCGCGCGGCTGCGATCGTTACCCGGGTGACGAACGGCTACCGATCGGGCGCGCACTACTACGGAGGACAACGCATGACAGATGACAGCACGATCGGGCGGCGTGGCTTCCTGGCAGGCGCGGCGACCATAGCCGCGGGCGTGCCGTTGATGGGCTTGTCGCCCGCCAACGCAGTGCCGGTCGCGCCGGATGTCACCAAGTTCGACTTCCCGGCCGATCGCAGCGTTCGGGTCCTCGTCACCGGGGACGCGGGCACCGGCACCCGGGCCCAGTGGGCCGTCGCCGACGCAATGCGCGATGCCCATGGCCGCCAGCCGTTTTCGCTCGCTCTCGGCCTCGGCGACAATATCTACGAATCCGGCCCGAACAGCGGTATCGACGTCCAGTTCGCGGACAAATTCGAAAACCCCAATGCCGGACTGGATTTCCCGTGGCTGATGGTGCTGGGCAACCACGACAACAGCTCGATCTACGGCGGGGACGGCGGCTGGTTGCTGCGTGGCAACAACGAGGTCGAGTATCACGCGCATTCGCCGCGCTGGTGGATGCCGAGCCGGTACTACTCGGTGCGAATTCCCGAACAGCGTCCCGTCGTCGAGTTCTTCGTGCTCGACATCAATCCGCTCGCTTCCTATATTCCGCCGCTCTTCGACCCTTACTGGTCTGTCGACGGCCAGTTCATGAACGAACAGCGTGCCTGGTTGGACCAGTCCATCGCGCAATCACCGGCGCCATGGAAGGTCGCCTGCACACATCACCCCTACCTCAACAATGGCCCGCACGGCGACGCAGGACGCTACGAGGGGTTGCCGATCGAGCCACTCAACGGCGTGCACGCCAAGCGGTTCTTCGACGATCACGTGGTCGGTAAGTGCCACTTCATCCTGTCCGGGCACGATCATTCGCTACAGGTGCTGGAACCGACACCGGAATCGAAGGGTACGCGCCAGATCATTTCGGGCGCCGCCGCCAAAACCGTTGGTGCCGAACCCAGATTGAATCCCGGCGGCTCCGGGAACGCCGCGCTGTACGAGAACTATCACGAGCTCGGATTCATGGTTATGGAGCTCACCGCGAGCACGGTCGACCTGCGGGCGTACACGGTCGATCCCGCGACAGGTGGCGCGAGTGAGGCTTTCACCCGCCGCCTCGGCTGATCGCCGGTTCCAACTGTGTTGCGCTGGGCGGTAATTGCGGCGCACCGCCGATTCGACGGCTACCGTGCTGGCTATGGCATCGGGTGATGGCTCCGCCGACGACGGAGACGGAGCCGACTTCTCCGGCGACCCCCCTTTCAGCGACGCGGGGGACACGCCGCCCTATCGGCCCAGCGGCATCGACCCCTCGGTCGAACCGGTGTGGCTGCGCCGCCGCTCACCACGGCCGCGCCGTTACCCCACGCTGCCGCGACTCTCCACGATCATGCTGCTCGGCGCGTTCGTTGCCGCGCTGGTGCTGTATACCGTGCTCCGAGCGCACGGCTAGTCCACCGCTGCCCGAGCTACCGCCTTGCGACCTGGGAATAATCCCGTTGCGGCGTCACTTTAAGGTTGTCGTTATGAAGGAACAAGGGCGCAAGGTCATCGCGACCAACCGCCGGGCGCGGCACAACTACACGATCTTGGACATCTACGAGGCCGGGATCGCGCTGGTCGGTACCGAAGTCAAGAGCCTGCGCGAGGGCAAAGCCTCGCTGGTCGACGCCTTCGCGACTGTCGACAACGGTGAGGTGTGGCTGCGCGGGCTGCATATCCCCGAGTTCAGCCACGGCACCTGGACCAATCACTCGCCGCGGCGGGTGCGCAAACTGTTGCTGCACAAGCGCGAGATCGAGCGGCTCGTCGGCAAATCACGCGAGGGCAACCAGACGCTGGTGCCGTTGTCGATGTACTTCTCCGACGGCAAGGTGAAGGTCGAGCTTGCGCTGGCCAAGGGGAAACAGGACTACGACAAGCGGCAGGATCTGGCCAAGCGCACCGCCGAGCGCGAGGTCACCCGTGAGCTAGGGCGGCGGATCAAAGGCATGAGATGATCTCCGTCCTGCTCGCCGCAGTGGCCGCGCTCGGCTATGGGGTGAGCGATTTCTTCGGCGGAGTCGCATCCCGGCGGGTGACCGCATTGCGGATCGTGGTCGTCTCCTATCCCATGTCGGTGGTGCTCGTCCTGGTCGCGCTGCCGTTCGTCGGCGGTCATCCGGACGCTGCCTCGGTGGTGTGGGGTTTGGCCGCCGGCGTGGCCAATGGTGTCGCGGTGTGGTGGTTCTATGCCGCCCTGGCCAATGGCCCGATGGCCGTGGTTTCGCCATTGACGGCAGTGCTGGTGGCAGGCATTCCGGTGTTGTGCGGGCTGGTGATCGGGGAACGTCCCGGCGCACTGGCCTTCGCCGGCATTGCCTTCGCGTTGGTCGCCGTACTGTTGGTCAGCCGCGAATCGCCCGACGATGTCACCGAGGAGATCACCGGCGGTCGAGAGCTGCGCTTTACCCGCAAGGTCGCGTTGCTGACCGTCGGATCGGGAGTGGCGTACGGGTTCGCATTCGTCTTCCTGCACGCGACCCACTCGGGTTCGGGGTTGTGGCCGCTGCTGTTTCAGCGGGTCGCGGCGACCGCGGTCGTCTGGGTGAGCGCGCTGACGGTAGGTGAGTTCAAGACGCTGCACGGCGAACCGCTGCGGCTGGCCGCCTACATCAGCGTCCTCGATGTGGTCAGCAACGCGGCCCTGCTGTATGCCTTCCACGGGTCGCTGCTGTCGCTGGTGAGCGTTATCGGTTCGCTGTATCCGGCCGCGACCGTCCTGTTGGCGATGGTGTTGCTCGGCGAACGCGTCGGCCGATTACAGCAGGTCGGGATGGTGCTCGCCCTCGCGGCAGTCGCGTTCATCGCGGTCAACTGACGCTCACCGCGCGCGCCGCGAATAATGGAATGAACCACTCGTCGGTGAGTGTTAATATGACTAGCCCGGCAAGGTGTCGGGACGTACGGGGCTGAACGGTTTCGACTGCGTACGTAGATTTAGGGGAAGCGTGTCGGTGCAGGCAAGAGACCACCGTAAGCGTCGTTGCAACCAATTAAGCGCCGATTCCAATCAGCGCGAGTACGCCCTCGCTGCCTAAGTAGCAGGTCGTCTCTGTCAGTCCGGGTTCGTCCCTCGACCCGGGTACTGGCATCAGCTAGAGGGAATTACCGTCCGGCTCGGTCACGGAGTCGGATGGGACATCAAACAGTGACTGGGATCGTCATCCGAGCTTGTTCGCGAGACCCGGAGATCCAAGCAGAGACTTAGCGAACTGCACACGGAGAAGCCCTGAAGACGCGGCGGAGGACCCGGGTTCGATTCCCGGCAGCTCCACCCAGGCCCTCTGACTTGGAATACAGGTCAGGGGGCTTTTTCATGCGCCGACCACCCGCAAATGCGGTGCCGTGGGCGACACCACAGCACGCGGTGTCACTGTGCGCCGGGTACGAAGTGGTTACGGTCCCGCATTCGGATTATCAGCGCTGGCTGCTGTCCACCACGGGCAGCAATGTCGAGGCCGGCGAGGACATCCGATACTTGCCTCGTCACCTCGCCGACGATGTACCGGTGGACGACTGGTGGCTCTACGACGATGATCGTGTCGCGTTCAACCTGGTCGACCCGGACGGCAAGCTTGATGGGATGGCCGTGACGAGCGACTCCGGAATCGTGGCGTACTGCCGGTCTGTCCGAAACTGTCTGTGGCAGAAGGTGATTCCGTTCGCTAACTATGTCGACGGCGTGTGCGCCCACCAGTGACGCACGCTAGTCGCGACGCACAGGAGGCCCTGGGGCAGCGTCTGAGGGAGATTCGTCGTCGGGCGGGGCTGACTGGCCGTCGGCTCGCGAGCCAGGCTGGCTGGCTGGCTGGCTGGCACGAGTTGAAGGTTTCGAAACTCGAATACGGAAGCTCCGTCCGTCTGTCCGATGCCGACGTCCATGCCTACTGTGAGTCCACAGGCCTTCCGGCATCACCGTGCCAGCTACCAGGGCACTACGCCGTCGCGGCCGATGAACGAGCCGGATGCGGCATCGATCTTCAGCATCGCGGCCTCGACCACGGGTTCGGCGCCTTGCGCGGCGGTCAGCGGTGCCTGGGCGCGGTTGATGGGCGAGAAGTCGGTCTGCGCGAATCCCGGATCGACGGAGAACACCTTGATGCTCGTGTCCGCGAGAACCTTCGACAGCGTGATGGTCAGGCTGTTGAGTGCCGCTTTGGAGGCTTGATAAGCGGGCACCACCATGTCGGCCGGATCGGCGCGGGACTGCAGGGTCAGCGACCCCATGAACGAGGACACATTGACGATCCGACCCGAGTCGCTGCGCCGAAGCAACGGCAGCAATGCCTCCACGGTGTGGAACACCCCGATCACATTGGTCTCGAGTGTCCGCCGCACCGACTCCGGATGCGCATACCGGCTGGGACCGGGCGCATCCCATTCGGCGGCGACACCCGCATTGTTCACCAGCACATCCAACCGCCCATGGTCGCGCGCGATGACATCGGCCAGCCGCTGCACCGATTCGATCGAGACGACATCGAGCCGGTGGCCGTGCGCGTCGACACCCCGCTCACCCAGCAGCCGCGCCGCAGCCACCGCCGCCTGTTCGGAGCGCCCCGTCACGACGACCGTGTACCCCGACAATCCCAATGCCAGCGCCGTCTCGAACCCGATGCCACGAGTCGAGCCCGTCACCACCGCAACCTCGGCCACATCAATTCCTCTCCGAATGTGCTGTCTCGAACGAACTTCCCTCCGAGGATGGGGTGCAAGGACCCCACAGCACCGGCGGAAAACGGACCTGACATTCCGACCGGACCCAGGAGCAGCATCACCACCACTGTCGACAGATACGGACACCTCGGCCGGGAGGCCGGGCACAGGCCGTCGAAGCCATCGTGGGATCGCTCACGACTCCGGCTGCGGCCCTGGAATCCGGTGAGTTCTCCCGCCGCTTCCAGCTGGCACGCGACGGACAGCTCGGCGAGATCGGCCTGTACCAGGCGGATTCGAGGATTTCGTGCGCGACCACGCGGGCCGTCAGTTCACCCTGAGCGCGATCGGCAAGGCGCTCGAGCGCCTTGCCCGGCGCTGTCCACAACTCGCTCGTCAAGCTCACCGAGGCCGGGGTCGCCGTGAAGAGGTGTGACGCGCCCAAGCGCTTCAGCCTCAAACCGTCAGAGTCGGACCAGGATTCTTGACATCCGCAGCTGCGGTATCGCGTGGCAGCCACCCATCAGTGCGCGGCCACACTTTCCTATTCCCGGAGCACTTGGCGGACGCGTCGTCGGCGCGCGGTCGTCAGTCGTCGGCGGCTACCACGAGAAGCGTCGAATTCGACACCCTGTCGATGAGGAATAGCTCGTGGAATTCGGTATGAATAAACCCGTAGTCGTTGACGGCAGACCCATCGAGCTTGCCGAGTATATATCGACTTGTCGACCGCCGGATCGGGTCCAGGACTTGCTTTTCGATGGCATCCTGCAGTGCTGGAGGGATATTGCCGCATCGCGTCGTCCATCGCTTTAGCAAGTCGACGGCTGTAGCCGTATCAGCCGGATCGTATTTGTCGGAGTCGATTCGATTGCGCCAGTATGGTCCATGACGCGTGCCTTTCGGGTCAACGCCGCCACCGATGTAGTCGTCGCGAAACTGAATGCTGTCGACCAGAGCTGCCAGGATTGCACGGTCGTCGGATTCAGGTTCCGAGATGTTGAACCTCTTCACGTCGATCCACTGATAGCAGTGACTGCTTCCCGCATCGAACTCGAAGTCGCGGAAGTTGACGAGCGATGTCCGGTCGTACTCGAGCACATATTTGGCCGCCACAGCCGAACTCCGATCTATTGAGTATGGTCCGAAAATTTAGCCTATTTAGGTATATGCCAGCGCTTGATCGAAACTCCAGGGACATTATTGTAATCTATTGTGGCGCCACCCGATTGGCTGAAGGGGCGATAAGTTACTGTTGATTTGGGGTCACCGGATATTTCCCATACCTCGATATCTCCCTTGGGAGTCGGTTGTACTCGAGGCGGTCCCAGCTTCTCCGTGAGCTCCGCGCGTGCCTTATCCACCTGCTCCTGTGAGACCATCTGGACGCCTGTCGCATCTTCGGTCCCTATCAGTGCCCCGGACTCGTCGGTGACCACATCTTTTACTGCCGCCGACTTCTGCTCGGTAGTCTGCGCTGTGCCCGACTTCTGGTTACCACTTCCCCCATTGTCGGTGCCATCATCGTCGTTGATGTGCGTTTGTATAGAGATGATTCCGGCGAGGGCGGCGCCGATGGAGTTGAAGTCGGGTACCCCGTTGAAGGCTTCGATCGTCACGGCAGCGCCAGCAACGAAGGCTCCGGTCCAGCCGAATGCGCTGTACAGCTTGCTGAGTTCGTAGGCGGTCTTGACAGCAGTGACGGTTTCGCTGCCGATGACCGCAGCGGTGGCTCCACCTGCGGCGACGCTGGCGCCGAAGGTGAACCAGGCGGTCACGGCGGTGACAGCGAGGGTTGCGGTGAGTGCGATCAGTGCTGTCTTGATGGCTGATTCGAAGTCGACGCGTACGTCGTGGGTGTTGGTCTGGTATTCGCCGATGGGTTTGGCGAGGGGCACCGATGCCGCAGCAAGTTGGGTGGCGCCGCCGCGCATGGTCTCGAGGTGGCCGCGGAGGCCTTCGATGCCTTTCTGGTAGGTGGCGTTGCTGGTGTCGTCGGCACCGTCGAACATTCCGAGGATCGTGCCGATAGTGGAGGCAGCTCCTTGAACAGTCTGGTGGTTGCCGAACGTTTCCCAGACCGCCTTCGCTTTGCCTAGTTTGTCTTCGTCGCCGTTCGGGAGCTTCCCGATCGCATCGGCGATCTGTTTGGCGACCTCGTTGAAGATCGCCTCGACCCCGTTGGCGTCGCGTTCGATGCCACTGCCGTTGTCGCCGACCGAGGTTGGGAAATCCACCTTGTACTGTGACACCTGTTGAATGGTGGGGCGCTCGGGTCTGGTGCTGGTCTTGCCTTGATCGCTGATGCCGAGGTTGTAGCCCGCCGCATACAGCACGTACCCGAAGTTCGTCAGTGCATCGGCCAGGTTCGTACATGTTTGAGCCGTTTCCAACGCGGCTTTGTCGAAGGCTAAACCCCACTCCTTACATCCATGGGCATTACCTGCCATTCCCGCGCATCCGCCCTTCATCGCGTCGTGCACTGGCTTGTCCGCGGCGCGAAGATCATTGGCGAGGTCGTGGCATTTCTTGGCGGCTTCGTAATAGGTTGTCCAATCGACCTTCACTACTTATCCGCCCAGCATCTTGAGATTTGTCTCGATCGCGCGGGTGTAGCGGCCGTGGGCCTTCCTCGCGGCATCGCTCATATCCCGAACACCTTCGGTGAACTCCCGTGCACCAGTGACCCATTGACTGTGGGCATCGGCATAAGCCTGGGCGGCCACACTTTCCCAGCCGGTACCGGCGAGGGTCGCGACCCGGTCGTCGATCTCGTCGAGATGCTCATCGATGAACCCGGCCAGCCCGGACAGGCGGGCGACGATCTCCTCGAGGTGATCGAGGTCGACGGAGAATTCGGTGGTCATGGCAGATCCAAACTGGAGGAGGAAGTGTTCAGCACCGATGCGTTACCTTCGTCGCGGGCCTCATAGGTATCGGCGGTGACGCCGAGCTTCTCAGCCATGTCGGTCAACGCCGACATGATCTGGCTCCCGCCATCGTGGACATCGGTCCAGCCCTCGACGAAGTCGGTCGCCGAGGCGCCGGTCCAACTGCCGTTGGTCAGCGAATCCACATCCTTGGCAGCGGAATCCAAGGCTGTGCGCAGTGTTTCGGCCAGCTCGTAGACGTACTTGCCGACCTCACGCACCTTCTCGGGCACAACCGAGATGCTGTCGCCAGAGGCGGGCTTCCCCCCCATCACTCATGGCACCGAATGCTACCGACGCACATTTATCATGTCGAACAGGTCTGAGCAGGCACTCTGTGACGAAACGTGCTGGGGAACGCGCGCATTCGACTCCACCGGCGGCATGGCGCTGATCCACGTCGTTTGCACCCGCAGAGCAGCCTCGAGGCCGAACACGTCGAACAGCTGAACGGGCCAACCCTGGCGGTACCTCAAAGAGTGCGGCCTGTTCGACGTTACTGATCGACCAGTCAAGGGCGCATCGGTGACCTTCATCCGCAACGAATCTCGCCTATGAGGAGCTTCATCGGGGTCGACGGCGTGGCACCTTGGTCGGCCGTCGATACAGGCGGACCGCCACCGGCGCGGCATCGTGGAACGCCGAAGCATCGCATGACGCTCAGTTCCATCCGGCATTCGCGTTCGCCCGTCGTCGGCCACCGAAAGGGCTCATTCACGCTTCCGATAGTCGGGCATATGGTGCGAAATCCGGTCAGATGTGATGCAGGCAACTAGGCCTGATTGCAAACCGCATCGGAAATACCGATAGGTTCTTCTGGATAGCACCACGCGGGCGGGACCGGCCCTGGATTGATGGAGGGAACGTTTCATGCCCATCCTGCACGAAAAACTACATGAGATCTACGACGAGGTCTTACACCGTAATGCCGGTGAGACCGAGTTCCACCAGGCAGTACACGAAGTACTGGACAGCCTCGGGCCGGTGGTGGCCAAACACCCCGACTATACCGATGCCGCGGTGATGCGACGCCTGTGCGAACCGGAGCGGCAGATCATCTTCCGGGTGGCCTGGGTCGACGATGCGGGCCAGGTGCAGATCAACCGGGGATTCCGGGTGGAGTTCAACTCCGCGCTCGGGCCGTACAAAGGCGGGCTGCGTTTCCATCCGAGCGTGAATCTCGGCATCGTCAAATTCCTGGGTTTCGAACAAACCTTCAAGAATTCACTGACCGGTATGCCGATCGGTGGGGGAAAAGGTGGATCCGATTTCGACCCGAAGGGTCGGTCCGACGGTGAGGTGATGCGCTTCTGCCAGGCGTTCATGACCGAGCTCTACCGGCATATCGGCGAACACACCGATGTCCCGGCGGGCGATATCGGTGTCGGCGGTCGGGAGATCGGCTACCTGTTCGGCCAGTACAAGCGCATCACCAACCGCTTCGAATCCGGTGTGCTCACCGGTAAGGGAATTGCCTGGGGCGGATCGCAAGTCCGCACCGAGGCCACCGGTTTCGGCGTGGTTTTCTTCGTCGACGAGATCCTGCGGGCCAACGCCGACAGCTTCGACGGCAAGAAGGTCGTCATCTCTGGTTCCGGCAATGTCGCCATTTATGCGATCGAGAAGGTGGAAAAACTCGGTGGCACGGTGATCGCGTGTTCCGACTCCAGCGGTTATATCGTCGATGAGGCAGGTATCGACCTAGAGCTGCTCAAAGAGATCAAGGAGCGGCGCCGGGAACGGATCTCCTGCTACGCCGACGAACGTGGCCCCTCGGCCCGTTTCATCGAGGACAGTACGGTGTGGGAGGTGCCGTGCGATATCGCACTGCCCTGCGCCACCCAGAACGAACTCAACGGCCATGATGCGGCCGTGCTGGCGAAGAACGGGTGCACGATAGTCGCCGAAGGGGCGAATATGCCGTGCACCCCGGAGGCAGTGCGGGTGTTCACCGAGGCGGGGGTCGTGTTCGCCCCTGGTAAGGCGGCGAACGCCGGCGGCGTCGCGACCAGCGCATTGGAGATGCAGCAGAATGCGTCGCGAGATTCGTGGTCGTTCGAGCACACCGAGGGACGTCTCGCCGAGATCATGCGTGGCGTCCACGATCGGTCGCTGGCGACAGCCGACGAGTACGGTTCCCCTGGCAACTATGTCGTCGGCGCGAATATCGCCGGATTCATCCAGGTCGCGGACGCGATGCTCGCACTTGGTGTCATCTGAGGCCCGGGCTGGGGTCCCGTAGCTCGAAACGAGGAGCCGCCCGTGCGCGACTGCGCCACCGGAGGTGCGGCGTCTCGAGTTCGAGACCGGCGACGAGCGCGCCATGCGTATGCCAGCCGGGTCCGATATGGCTCGCCGTCCAGTACGCGCCTCGCCGCTCTGGGGGCGACTGACAGGCGGCTGTCGGCACCACTGGCCGAGTGCGACGGGCTTGTCACCAGTGGCGAGATCAATTCCGAGAAGCAGGCCGGGCGGTTGGTCAAGGATGCCGTCTGACCTGCTTCTTCTCTGTGGGCCTAACACGGCTCAACGCGAACTGTCAGAGCATAATGGCCGGTGAGCCATGCGTCCCAGGGTGATTCAGCGGATACGAGTCGGCGACCGTCATGCCATCGACGCCTGGTATTCGACTTCGCCGGCGGCGACGATCGTCTTGACCACGTCATCGGCCAGCGCGCTGAAGCCGACCAGTTCCGCCGCCATCTTCGCCAGCAGGGTGGACATCCTCATGCTGGCCGTCGAGATTCCGAGCATCGCGTGGGCGATCTCCGCGGGGGCCGCGGTACCCCCCGACGCGATGAGGATGGCCGCGCTCTCGACGAGCATTCCGGCGAGGGTGTTCAGGATTTCGGTGATGATGCCGCGAACGCCCGCCCCCTGTTTACTTCCGCCAGACCTTACCGATCGGTGCTTGATCCTTCGAGCGGTCGGGCCGGGAAGTCGGACCCCATCGAACGTGCCGTTACCTATTGAACGTACCGTTGAATAGCGGTATATTGATCGGCGCGGGCACATCTCGCTCCACCGAGGCTATTGACGTCGAGCCCGCCTGGTCGTCGATTGGCGATCGACCGATTCGTACCGAAATGAGGAAGCTCGATGGGTCGAGAAAACCGAACTGGACGTGTTTGGCCAGTAGTTGCCCGTATTGCAGTCGTATCCGCGATAGCGCTGACGCCAGTCGCCGTTTCCGTCGCGCCGGCGTTCGCGGAACCGGCAGTCGTCGAACTGGCGGCCGCCGAGCCGTTGGCCCTCGAGCCGTTGGCCCTCGAGCCGTTGGCCCTCGAGCCGGTGGTCGCCGAACCCGCGGCCACGGCGTCGGACCAGGTTGACGTGATTCACGGCCGCAATGGTCATGGTTCGTGGAACCGGCCGCGTTATCCCTTCTACCCCATGTATCCGAGTTACCCCAGCTATCCCAGCTATCCGGCGTACCCGGGTTACGGCTGGGGTATGTGGCCCATGCCGTCATCGGGAAGCGGGTTCTGAGCCAGCGCCGACGTGTGCTGAAAAGCTGCGGAGCGCCTTCGTCACTCGACAGGCCCGGTCCGTTTTGGGCCGGGTCTTCGTCGTTTTGCGTCGGCGGGCTTCGGGGTATGTCGGCCCGCGACGGCTGTAGGGTTTCGGGCCTCGGTTGCTAGGTTCGTCGGCTATCTTGCTGCGGGGTCGCCCGAGGGAATATTATGCGATGCACGTCATATGCGAGTGTGCGTGATATCGGGCAACGCCGGCGGGTGCGGTGGGTGTCGTATCAGGTGTTGCGGCGCGGATAGCGTGCCGAGCTCGTCGACCACAAACAGTGGTGATGTGCGATGACGCAAACAGCAAATGTCTTCGGGACTGCGAGGTCCCGCCTCTCGCCCATTGCCGAACGCGAGCTATTGGATCCAGAGGAGACCAGTGATGTCCGCTTTGGTGCGTAAGAGCTTCGATTCCCCTGATGAGACCCGGCTTTTCGAACAGGGCAAAGGCAAACTCGATCTCGTCAATGTCGCCGACGGCCCGGTGGGTCGAGCGGTCTTCGAACCCGGTTGGCGGTGGTCGGTCCACGTCAAGCCGATCGCCGGGACCGACAGTTGTCAGGCGGCCCACATGGGCTATTGCGTCTCGGGACGACTGGTGGTGGCTATGGATGACGGCGAGCAGCAGGAATACGGGCCAGGTGACTTCATGAGCATTCCGCCCGGTCATGACGCGTGGGTCGTTGGCGACGATCCGTGTGTCATGGTCGACTGGCAGGGCGTCGCCGACTACGCCAAGCGGTAGGTCCACCGAGGAATCGAAATGTCATGCCGGGCAATGCGTGCTCGGTGGCACGGCACCTTCTCCGAGGGAGTGGCGCTATGGATCTCGATTCCATCATCGATATCGTTCGGCGCCCCTCGGAACGGCCGGGTGCGGCTTGGCGCGACGGTGACGCGTGGCTGGCCGGGGGAACGTGGTTGTTCTCGACCGAGCAGTCCGATCTGCGGCGTCTGGTCGACATCACCTCGCTCGGTTGGGACAGCCTGGTACCGAGTGCGGCGGGTCTGGAGATCGGCGCGACATGTACCATCCGAGAGCTGAACGCGTTTGCGCCGCCGAATGACTGGCGCGCGGGCGCGCTGTTCGCCACCTGCTGTTCGGCGTTCCTTTCATCGTTCAAGGTCTGGAACGCGGCGACGGTCGGCGGCAATATCTGCATGTCACTGCCTGCGGCCCCGATGATCACGCTCACCGTCGCACTGGAAGCCACCTACACGGTGTGGGCCGCCGATGGATCCGAACGCACCATCGATGCCGCCGACTTCGTCACCGGCGACCACCGCAACATCCTCACCCCCGGCGATATCCTGCGGCGTATCGACATCCCGGCCGCCGCGCTCGGCAAACGGTACGCGCACCGGCGCTTCACCCTGACGCGGCTGGGTCGGTCGACTGTGTTCATGATTGCCACCCAGTCGCCCGGGACCGCCGACCTGCTGCTCACCGTCACCGCGGGCACCACCCGTCCGGTCCGCTTGGCGTTCGACGGCATGCCCGACGCCGAGGTGCTGCGGCAGCGCCTCGACGCCATACCCGAAGAACTGTGGTTCAACGACCCGAACGGCACGCCCGATCACCGGCGCCACCTGGCCGGGTACTTCGCCGAGGAGATCCGCGCCGAGCTCGCCGAAGGTGGTCTGTGGTGACCTACACGGTGAACGGACGCACGTTCGACGACGTGCCGAATCCTGGTCAATGCCTGCGCACCTTCCTGCGCTCGCTCGGCGTTCACGGCATCAAGAAGGGTTGTGACGCAGGCGATTGCGGCGCCTGCACGGTCTGGCTGGACGGCGATTCCGTGCACAGCTGCATCACACCCGCGTTCCGTGCCGAGGGGCGTGCGGTCACGACGATCGAGGGTCTCGGTTCGCCCGCGGACCTGCACCCGATGCAGCGGCAGTTCCGCGACGCTCCCGGCTTCCAGTGCGGATTCTGCACGGCGGGCATGATCATGACGGCTGTGGCGCTCACCGACGACCAAAAGCAAGACCTGCCGCGTGCGTTGAAGGGCAACCTCTGCCGCTGCACCGGCTACCGGGCGATCGAAGACGCGGTCAACGGTGTCGCCGGGATCGAGGTCGCCCTGCCCGGCCGGGCTGTCGGCACCAGCGTGGGAGCTCCGGCAGGCACCGAGGTGGTGACGGGCCGCGCCGAGTTCACGATGGACACCGCGATCGACGGCATGCTGCATCTGAAGGTGTTGCGTTCGCCGCACGCGCACGCCCGCGTCGTGTCGATCGACAAGACCGCCGCGCTCGCGGTTCCCGGTGTGCATCGCGTCTACACCTGGGAGGATGTGCCCCGCAAGCACTTCACGACCGCGATACACACCGATCACCTCGTCGATCCCAGCGACACCTACGTCCTGGACGACGTGATGCGCTTCGCCGGTCAACGGGTGGTCGCGGTGCTGGCCGATACCGTCGGGGCCGCGGAAGAAGGCTGCCGCAAGGTGATCGTCGACTATGAGGTACTGCCCGCCGTCTTCGACCCGGAAGCGGCGATGGCCGACGGCGCACCGCAGTTGCACGGCTCGGACGATCCGTTCGTGCGAGATCCCGAGCACAACATCCTGCTCGAGATCCATGGCCAGGTGGGTGATGTCGAGGTGGGGTTCGCCGAGGCCGAGGTGATCCACGAGGGCATATATTTTTCGCCGCGTGTGCAGCATGCGCATCTCGAAACGCACGGATCGATCGCGTGGATCGACGACGGTCGCCTGCACGTGCGCACCAGCTCGCAATCCCCTTCGATCGCCAAGGACAAGCTGGGCTATCTCTTCGATCTCCGTCCCGACCAGCTGCGCGTGTACTGCAAGCGGGTCGGCGGCGGGTTCGGCGGGAAGCAGGAGGTCATTACCGAGGATCTGGTCGCGCTTGCCGCATTGGACACCGGCCGGCCGGTCTGCTTCGAGTTCACCCGCGAAGAGGAATTCACGACGGCGTCACCGCGGCATCCGATGACGCTGACGGTCAAGCTCGGCGCGCGGGCCGACGGTACGCTCACTGCGGTCCAGGTCCGCAATGTGTCGAATACGGGCGCATACGGTAACCACGGCGGCGAGACATTGTTCGCCAGTGGGGCCGCGATCTCGTGCTACCGCTGTCCTAACAAGAAGTTCGACGGATATTCGGTCTACACCAACAACGTGCCGAGCGGCGCGCTGCGCGGTTACGGTATGACCCAGCCCGTATTCGCGATGGAGTCCGCCATGCACGAGCTGGCGGTCGCGCTCGATATGGATCCGCTCGAGCTACGGCGGCGCAATATTGTGCGTCCCGGTGACGCACTCGTAGCAATGGACGACGGCCCCGACGACGTCATGTTCAGCGAGGACGGCCTCGCGCAATGTATCGATCTCGTCGATGACGCTCTGCGGCACAACATCCCTGAGTCGCCGCCGGGAGACGGGTGGCTCATCGGCATCGGCACCGCCAGCTCGCTGCACGAGACCGCGCCACCGACCGACCATCTCTCGGAGGCCTGGTTGACCCTCGGTGACGACGGCGTCTACGAGCTTGCCATCGGCACCGTCGAGTTCGGTGAGGGCACCTCGACCGCGCATGTGCAGATCGCCGCCAACCAGCTCGGCACCACGCCGTCCCGGGTGCGCCTCGTGCAATCCGATACCGACAGAACGGGATTCGATACCGGTGCGTTCGCCAGCGCAGGTCTGTTCGTCGCCGGGAACGCGGTGCTGCGGGCAGCCGACGCCTTACGCGAGCGCATCTTGGTTTTGGCGGCCTCGCACCTGCGGGTCGATGTCGCTTCCTGCGCGCTGGCGGACACCGGGGTCGTCTGCGGCGGCAGCCGCTTGTCGCTGTTGGAACTGGTCGAAGTGGCGCGCCGACGCGGTATCCGAATGACGGAGGCGCGCAAGGCTTTCGGGTCGCCGCGCAGCGTCGTATTCAATGCGCACGGCTTCCGGATCGCCGTGCACCGGGTAACGGGCGAGATCCGCGTCCTCTACAGCGTGCACGCCACCGACGCTGGAGTCCTCATCAATCCGCAGCAGGTACGGGGCCAGATCGAGGGCGGCGTCGCCCAGGGCATCGGATTCGCGCTGACAGAGAACTTCCATGTCGACGAGAACGGCGTCATGGTCAACCCGACCCTGCGCGACTACCACATCCCGACATACGCCGATGTTCCCCACACCGACGTACTGACTGTTCATTCCACCGACTCTGTCGGGGCAATGCACTCGAAAGGTATGGCGGAGTGCTGCATCAACCCGGTAGCTCCCGCACTGGCCAACGCGCTCGAGAACGCGACCGGGATCCGATACCGCGAGCTGCCGCTTACCCCGGAACGCATATACCGCAGGCTCGTCGAGCACCCACCAGTTCAGTCGCGAGGAGAGGGTGATGGACGTCGAGAAGCTCACCGATAGCGCCGCGACGGTCATTATCGGCCAGAAGATACTCGTCGGATTCGAGAAAGCATTCCAGACCTGGCAGGAGGATCTGAATGCCGCGGCTTCTGGTTACGAAGGATTCCTCGGCGCCGAGATCGACCTACCCACCGCTGTGCAGCCCGAGTGGGTTGTGATCTACCGCTTCGACTCTGTCCCTCATTTACAGGCTTGGATAAACAGCGCAACCCGCCAGGAGTTCCTGGACAGGGGACAACAATACTTCGACGGGCCCGCCACCCAGCAGGTCATCAGTGGCGGTGCGCGCCCCTCCGATCCGCTGGTGACGGTCGTCGTCACCCACCGCGTGAATCACGACAGCGTCGCGGGCTTCCTGGCGTGGCAGACGAACCTGAGTCGGGAGGAGGCCAAGTTCGACGGCTTCCGCGGCAGCGAACTATTCCGCCCTATCGAGGGCGTTCAGGATGAGTGGACCGCGCTCTATCGCTTCGACACCGCCGCGCACCTGGCCACGTGGCTCACCTCGAAGCGACGCCGAGAGCTGCTCGCTGAGGGGGAGAAGTTCAGCGACTTCGAATTGCGGACCATCGACAACTCGTTCGGCAGCTGGTTCGCCTTCGACGAGAACGGCACCGAGAGGGCCGCCCCATCGGATACCAAGACCGCTATCGCGATCTGGGTCGGCCTCTACCCGACCGTCGTGCTGCTCACCCTTGCCCTGTCCCCGCTGAAAATGCCGCTCTGGCTGGGCCTACTCATCGGCAACCTGCTGTCCAGCTTCGTGATGAGTTTCTTCACCATGCCGTACTACGTGAACCGGCTGCTGCGGCGGTGGTTGTGGCCACCGCCCGATGGGGCGACCGCGAAGACGAACGTCGTTGGCATCGTTGGCATTGCCGCTCTCATGCTGGCCTGGGTCGTCTTCTTCTATGTCGTGACGACCCAGCTCTGGACGCTGCCCTGACCCGTCGTGCGTCTCGAGGCTCGGTAGGGCATTCGAACCTTCGTTGGGTACGCAACCGCGGCAATAGCTTTCGTTCGAGACACGGTAAATGTGGCGAGGTTGTCGCCACTGGTGGGGGCTGTAAGGCGATGTGCTGTGATTCGACTGCAATGGTGCGGCAAGTTATGGAGCGACTGGAGGCATGGATGGTGCAGGGCGGTTTCGGAGGCAAGCTGGGGCGGCGCACCGTTCTTGCCGCGGCACTCGCCGGAACCTGGCTGGTCGCGGGTAGGTCCTCCGGCAGCGTGGGCCGGAACGCGACGGATGCTGCGCGGGATCTCGCTCATAACGACGTGCTGTTCATCGGTGCGCATCCGGACGATGAATCGAGCAACCTGTCCACCTTTGGGCAATGGCGCGAAGATCTGGGCGTGAGTACCGGCGTCGTCACCGTGACGCGTGGTGAGGGTGGCGGGAATGCCGATGGGCTCGAGGAGGGGCCGGAGCTGGGGCTGATCCGGGAGACCGAGGAACGCATGGCGACCGCCGTCGCCGGGATCGAGAACATCTACTACCTCGACAAGCCGGACTTCTGGTACACCCTGTCCGCATCGCTGACCGCCCGCATTTGGGGCGAGCAGGACACCATGGCCCGGTTGGTGCGGTTGGTGCGTCAGACCACGCCGCAGACGATCATCGTGATGGATCCTCGACCGTTCAATCAGCATGGCGGGCACCAGCTCTCGGCGCGGCTCGGGATCGAGGCGTTCCGGCTGGCAGGTGACCCGACGGCTTATCCCGAGCAGATCGCCGAGGAGGGGCTGGCGCCGTGGCATCCCAGCAGGCTGCTCGCCCAGAACTACGGATTCGACTCGCTGCTCGGACCGGAAGCACCCGAGCAACGACGCACCGATCCCGACACCGGGCTGCCGGTGATCGGAGTGTGGTCCGGTGTCCACTCGCGTGCGCACAACACGACCTGGGCGCAGGTCGAACGCGATGCGTCTCGGCTATATCTGACACAGGGTTTCGCGGCGATGCCTGAGCGGGTGCCCTCGGACCCACGACAGCTCGGCTCCGATTGGTTCACCGTGCTGGCCGAGGATGGGCGGTTCGTCGAGGTGGCGGTGCATCGGCAATCCGATTTGAAGCCGTTGTACGCCGAGTTTTGTGACTGGGCCGACCGAGTCGGGCTGCCATGGTTGGCGAATCGCGTTCAGCCGGACTACCCGGTGAATCCGGTCACCACAATCCCTGCGGTTGCTGTCGCGCCGGTCCTCAATGGCATCGAAGGGCCGGGGGAGTACCCGGGACCGCAACTGCCGCTTGCTGTTTGGCAGGGTGGTGGCGGCTGCACGGCGACCGCGAAGCTGTGCAGGCACGACGATGACCTGTTCGTGCTGGTGAATGTCAGCGACGATCGGAAGGGCGCCGAACTGGCGGCCGACGACATCAAGCGGCACTGGCGCACCGATTCGGTCGAGATCGCCATCGACCCACGCGGCGACTCCGACGACACCTCGACCACCTTCAAAACCGGCATCATGCCTTACACCGCGAGCCGTGGCGGCCCGGCCTTCGAGCGTGACGCCGATAATTGTCAGGGCGCTGCGGGTGAGACAGCACCGGGAATGCGGGTGGCCACAGTGGTCACCGAGCCGTACCGGGGCTACACGGTGGAGGCGAAGATTCCGCTCGCCGCACTGCCCGCACCGGTTGATCCCGCCGAGTTCGCCATGAACATCCTTGTCTATGACTCCGATACCGACGACAAGACCGGCCAGACTCGCCTGGCTTGGTCACCATTCGGCAGCGCGCAGGCCGACCCCTATGTGTGGGGCACCGCGACGCTCGACGACTATGTACCAGAGCACGCATCGGCGACCACGGTGCCGCCCGTGATCGCGCAGACGGCCGCACGAAGCGCCGATTCGCCCGCTTCCCTGGCGCAGGCCAGCCGGATCGGAGTGCCGATCGCGGGTGGCTCGCGGACAAGTCTCACCCGCTGAAGTCGCATGCAAGCGACATCGAATACCTGGGAACGCAGTTTCGGAGTTTCGGTTGTTGCGGGTCGAGATGTGAATTGGGACAGGTTGTTTGTGTGACAACGCGAATGAGCGCGGCGGGGCAGGTGCTCGGCGGGCGGACGGTTGTTCTGTCGGGTCGACCATCTCCGCATTTCCGCGGCGTCCTACACGGTTGGGCCGATGTCGGAGTCGAGCACTCTCAGCTGCCTACAACAGCGTTCATGATGGTGCCCGCGCTCGTGGCGACGACACCGCCGAGCATGGCGCCGGCGACCATCTTCGGTGATTGGAGGGCTCCGCCGCTCCACTTCTCCCAAGCGAACCTGCCACCCGCGTAGGTGATGCCTGTGACCCCCGACAGCAGCACGAACCAGGTGAGGTAGCGGACCATTTGGAGAATCTTGTCCGAGACCGGTGGCGCCTCGGGCGAGGGATTGTCGATCTGGGCGTAAACGGTGTCGAAAACGGCAGTCAGAATCATGGATACGCTCGTTTCGTGTCGGTGTATCGTCCGATCGAGTTGTCCAGATGAGAGCCAGATCTTCCCGCATAGTATGTATGGCCGTCGCCGTTCTGTGGCACGAATGCGCTAGGTGCCGGGATTGTCTGATAACCGCCACCGTCGGTGAAACGACTGGGCGTCAGCTTATTCGGCGGCCGGCTCGGGTTCGTCGGCTGGCGCAGGCGGTGTGGTGGCCGCGTCGATCTGCTCGCCGAGGTAGCGGACCACCACCGCGACAAGCGCCGCGAACGGCACCGCGAGGAATGCGCCGACGATCCCATAAAGAGAGCCGCCCGCGGTGATGGCGAGCAGCACGATGACGGCGTGCAGCTTCATGCTTCGACTCTGCAGCACCGGTTGCAGCACATTGCCTTCGAGCTGCTGCACGGCAATGATGATGCCGAGCACGATCAGCGCAGTGGTGAAACCCTTACCGACCAGCGCGACGAGGACAGCGAGCGCGCCCGCTACGAACGCGCCGACAATCGGAATGAAACCACCGATAAAGGTGATCACGGCCAGCACGAGAGCCAGTGGTACACCGAGGATTACCAGGCCGACGCCGATGCATACAGCGTCGATCAAGCTGACCAGTGCCTGGGTGCGGATGAAGCCACCGAGGGTGCCCCACACCCGGGTCAGTACCTCCTCGAGATGGCGGCCGGTGTTGGTGCCGAGCACGCCGTGCAGCCAGGGCATGAAGCGCGGCCCGTCCTTGATGAAGAAGAACGACAGCACGAGCACCAAGACCAGCGTGACGATCGCCGATGTCGCTGTGGCCACTCCGCTGAATACGCCGGAGGCGATCCGCTCGGTACTGGACTGTAGGCGCGACACGATCGCGTCGACGGCCGATGCCAGTTGTTCCTCACCGATATTCAATGGTGGCCCCTGCAACCAGTCGCGAACCTGGTTGACGCCGGCGGTCGACTTGTCGGCGAGTTCAGGAGCCTGGTGCACCACCGACGGGACAATCAGCGCGATAACGCCCGCGAGCAGTGCGAGGAACCCGATCACCGTGATCGACGCCGCGACGCCGGGCGGCAAGCCGCGCCGAGTGAGCCATCGCGTCGGCGGCCACAGCACCGTCGCGACGACAATCGCGAGCAGCACCGGCAACACCGCCACCCACAGCCTCGCGGCGACGTATCCGATTACCCACGCGCCTGCCGCGATCGCGACGATGCACAGCGCCCATTTGGCCAGCCAGAGCAGTCCGCCACCGATGACGTCTCCACGGTCCGGGGTCGTTTTGGCATCACTGCGTTCACTCACGCGGCCAGTCTTACATGCGCTCGCGGCTCGAACAGTGGGGAATGTTTCCGGGTCGGCCACCGGTCGGCGCAACGCCGATTGCCGTTGATTCGGCCTGCTTGCTGCGGGTCGGTATAGTAGCCGCGGATGAGCAGTGTTACCACCCGTGACAGGCCGAGGCCCTGGAACCGTCGCTTCGGGCGACGGGTTTGGTTGGTGCCACCACTCCTAGTGGGATTCACAACACTGTGCCTGTTGTATCCGATCTGGCCGTTCCAGCGGATCTCCAAGGGGTTCATCGACCTACAGGTGTATCGGCTCGGAATCGAGGCGCTGCGTGACGGTGCCGATATGTATGGACAGCTCCCACAGACCACCCTCGGTATCGGGCTGCCATTCATCTATCCGCCCTTCGCCGCGCTGGTGTTGAGCCCTTTCGCGCTACTGCCCTGGGATGCCGCGGCGTTCAGCTTCTTCATCTCTTCGACGGCCGCGCTCGCGGTCACGCTGTATCTCGTGGCGCGGCGTCGGTGGCCGGAAGAATCGGGAAACCGGCTCGCGCTACTTGCCGCATCCTGCGCAACGCCGCTGGCTATGCTGCTCGAACCGATCCGTTCGACGCTGGACTTCGGTCAGGTCAATCTGCTGCTCATGGTGCTGGTCGCCGCCGACTGCCTCACCGAGAAGCCGAAATGGCGTCGCGGGATGCTCATCGGAGTCGCCGCAGCCATCAAGCTGACCCCGGCGGCGTTCGTGCTGTACTTCCTGGTTCGCCGCGACTATCGCGCCGCCATCACCGCGGCGATCACCGGTGCCGCGGCGACCGCGCTCAGCTTTGCCGTGCTGCCCCACGAATCGGTCCAGTACTGGTTCGGCGGCCTCGGCAATGTCTCCGGGCTCAGCGGTTCGTCTTTCCATACCAACCAGTCGATCCAGGCGGTGCTCGCCAGGTTCGGCGTGGAGAAGCCGCTGTTCACCCTGCTGTGGCTGGTGCTGAGCGCGGCACTGCTCGCACTCGTGGTTGTCGCCATGCGGCGCGCGGCGAATGTCCCCGCGCTCGCGCTGTCGATCAACGCCGTTTTCACCCTTCTTGTCTCCCCGATCTCCTGGTCGCACCACTGGGTCTGGGTAGCGCCCGCACTGCTCGCCATGGTCGGCTGCGCGTCCCAATTGCCCAGGCGTCAGGCGATCGGATGGTATGTCGCGATCGTTCTCACCACGGCGGCTTTCATGTACGGCCCACAGAACTGGATGCCAGGCGACAAGCAACGAGAACTGGACTGGACGCCATGGCAACACCTCGTCGGTGACACTTATGTCTGGCTGAGTGTGCTGTTGGTTGTGCTGTTCGTCATCACGACAAGGCGGTCCGCGACCAAGTCATCGCCGCGGACGCCCACCATCGAGGCGACACCGGAACAAAGCGCCCTCACCACGCCTCACCCAACCATCTGACAGTCTCGAGGGGGCCACGTCGTGGTAGCGATCGATCTCGAGCGGTCACCGAAATCAGTGTGGCGGCTGTCGACCGTGGACGGGCTCGTGCATCGCGGGCTGGGCGGTGTGCCGCCTACCGCACTGGTGTTGGCGGGCATCGTCAGCGTGCAGGTCGGGGCGGCGCTGGCCAAACAGCTGTTTGCTACGACCGGGGCCGCGGGGGCGGTCGGTCTGCGGTTGTTCTTCGCCGGGATCGTGTTATTGATCTTCTGGCGGTCCTCGCTGCGTATCGAGCGGCGCGCGCTGCCGGTCGTGCTCGGCTACGGCGGGGTTCTCGCGCTGATGAACCTGTTGTTCTATGAAGCGATCGACCGGATTCCGCTCGGGATGGCGGTCACGATCGAATTCCTCGGGCCGCTCGCGGTCGCCTTGGCCGGCTCGCTGCGCTGGGTCGATCCGCTGTGGGCGTTGCTGGCGGGCGCGGGCGTTGTGCTGCTCACCCAGGTCGGTGGGCAGGTGGTGTGGTCGGGGGTGGCATTCGCATTGGGCGCCGCGGCATGCTGGGCCGCTTACATTCTGCTGGGGGCGGCTTTGGGGGAACGAACCAGTGGCGGTGGCGGTTTGGCGCTGGCGATGGCCTTCGGCGGATTGCTGATGGCGCCGGTCGGCATTGCCGACGCGGGGTCAGCGCTACTCGAACCTTCTGTTCTCGCAATAGGATTCGGTGTCGCGATGCTCTCGTCGGTGCTGCCGTATTCGGTGGAACTCGAAGCACTGCGGCGCATTCCACCTCGGGTATTCGGCGTCCTGATGAGCCTGGAGCCCGCCGCGGCGGCGTTGGCCGGTCTCATCGTGCTCGGTCAGATCATGAATCCCGTTCAATGGGCGGGAGTTTCGTGCGTGGTGGCCGCGTCCATCGGTGCAACCAGAATGGCCCGGAAAAGCTAACGACTGGTGGGCAGGATCTTCAATGTCAGCGCCAGGCCGACGATGATCACCGCTGTGGAAATGATTGCGGGGGTTAGTGATTGGGTAATGGCAGCGATGCCGGCGGTAACGGTGAGGCAGGTTGCCAAAGCCAGCAGTGCGGTTCCCCGTTCCACACCGGCAATGCGGTGAGTTCGGTTTCTCGTCACTGTCATATTCGGGTGGTACCCAGTCGTCGGGGTTATCAAACTGTTACCGCGGCGAGCGCCCTGGTTCCCTCCGCTGATCGCAACCAATTTCGAACCTCCTACCTGATCACGCCCTGTTGGCGCACTACAGGTACAGACCCGGCCGAGCCCGAAACGGCACGGACGAGATGTGAGGTAACGGTCACGTCACCACCGGCGTGACGATTCCCGGTCGCCGGTGTCGGGGCGCCCAGCCTCGGCGATCCATGCCACCGGCGTACCCAGCGCGTACAGCACGCTCGCGCCGATGGTTGCGAAGATCGTGCCGAGGATGGCTCCGGCGATGACATCGGTCAACCAGTGCACGCCCAGATAGAGCCTGGTTGCCGCGATGAGGGCGACGAGCAATACGGCCATGGTGACGAGCACGGCCCTGACCCGAGTACTGCGCCCGATCATCAACACCGCGACGGCGATGCCGAGCATTGCCGAGGTAGCGGTGACATGGCCCGAGGGAAACGAATAGTCGGTTTCGAGAATCTGCTGGGTAGTGACCGGCGGACGGCTCCGACCGACCACCAACTTCATCGTGGTGCTCGCCGCCGCCGCGACACCGACGGTCGAGACCATCACGATGACCGGCAGCGCGGACCGGGCTCGCCACGACAGCAGCGCGCCGAGCACCAGCGCGATGATCACCGTTCCGGTCGGGCTGCCGAGATCGGTGATCACGAGCGCCGCGATATCCATCCAATGGGTCCGATGCGCGACGAACCAGTCGTGACTGGGCTGATCGGCGCCGGTCAACCAGCCATTGTCGTGTACCTGGATGGTGAGCGCCGCGAACGCGAAGATCAACCCGCAAACTGCCAGCGCCGCCGAGATATGCCTGCGACCCCTCTGCACCATCCCGGTCGCGAATACCGCGCCCGCGGCGGATAGCTCGCTGAGCGCGGCGCCCTTGGACGCGGGTTCGGTGACAGCCTCGGCGATGGCACCGTGCAAAATGGCGATGGGATGCATGCCGCCGAGTATTGCCGGTGGGTGCTGTACAAAAGCTGAGAAGGTGAACGCGGCACCGCTGCCGAGGAGATTGCGTGCGAATTCTGCTCATCGAGGACGAGCCTCGGCTGGCCGAGACGGTGCGGCGTGGTTTGGTCGCGGAGGGGTTCGTCGTCGAGGTGGAACACGACGGTGTCGATGGTTTTCACTCCGCCGTCAGCGGCGGCTTCGATGCGATCGTCCTGGACATCATGCTGCCGGGCAAACACGGCTACGACATCGTCCGCGATCTCCGCGCGCACAGTATTTGGACCCCGGTGCTGATGCTGTCGGCGAAGGGTGGTGAATATGATCTTGCGGACGCTTTCGATCTCGGCGCCGACGACTATCTGATCAAGCCGTTCTCCTTCCTCGTACTGGTCGCCAGATTGCGAGCCCTGATCAGGCGTGGTGCTCCCGAGCGACCGGTGAAACTGACCGCGGGCGAACTGGAACTCGACCCGACTCGCCATCACGCGACCCGTGACGGCACCGAATTGACCCTGACACCACGGGAATACAGCGTGCTCGAATTCCTGATGCGCCATGCCGGGATGACGGTCACCAAGCACGAGATCCTGCGCGCGGTATGGGATGCCAACTACGCGGGCGACGAGAACATCGTCGAGGTCTACATCGGCTACCTGCGCCGTAAGGTCGGCTCGGGGGCCATCGAGACTGTGCGTGGGGTCGGCTATCGCCTCGAGTCCACGTCGAACTGACCCGGGCTTTCCGCGGGCAGGGTCACGACGAATAGTGCACCGCCGGTATCGGTTTCGGTGACGAATACGGTGCCGCGATGGGCCGTCACTATCTCGGTCACGATGGCGAGACCGAGTCCCGTGCCGCCGCGCTCGCGCGCACGCGGGGTGTCGAGACGGACGAATCGTTCGAATACGCGGGCACGCTCGGATGCCGGGATTCCGACTCCGTCGTCGGACACCTCGATGATGGCCGTTGCCCCCTCGGTGCGGCATGCCAGCATGACCTCCGCGCACGCGTGGCGTACCGCGTTGTCGACCAGGTTGCGAAGCATCCGCGCCAGTTGCTGTGGGTCGCCGATCACCCGGACCGGGGCGATGGAGGTCCGCACGGTGCGATCGGGGATTCCTTGCAGCCGGAGCCTTTCCGCATCGAGCAGGTCGTCGATGTCGACATCGATCGTGCGACCGGCCAGGCCCTTTTCGTCGGCCCGTGCCAACAGCAACAGGTCTTCGAGCAGTTCCCGCATCCGCCGCGCTTCGGGCAGCAACGTGCCGTCGATCAGGGCGGTATCGATGAGGTCCGGTCGGGTGTCGCCCAATTCGAGTGCCGCGATGATCGTGGTCAACGGACTGCGCAGCTCGTGCGAGGCGTCGCCGACGAAACGTCGTTGCGCGAGATGGCCGCTCTCCAGGCGGGCGAGCATATCGTTCATTGTCTCCGCCAGATGCGCGATCTCGTCGCCGGTGGGCGGGACCGGAACTCGATCCGCGAGCTGCCCGGTCGACATGGACGCCACCTGTGCTCGGATCCGCTCGACCGGTCGCAACGACGCCCCGACCAGCCGATAGGTTGCCAGCGCGACCAGCGCGATGACGAAGGGCCAACCCACGGCGAGCAATACCGCCACTGTCGTGATCACTTGTTCGACCGGCTCACGGTCGCCGCCGACGAATACCGTCATCGGCCCGGCCGCCGAGTTCGCCCCGCGCGCCGACACCCAGTAATCGTTGTCGTCATCGGGCTGAATCCGCCCGAGAAAGACCGATTCCGACGGCGCGAGAGTCCGTCGATCCAGCGGGGTGCTCGGTGCGCCCGCGGAAGAGGCGACGACATTTCCGTCGCCGTTCACAACCTGAACGATCCCGATCTGCCCGTCCGTCGCGGTGAGGGACGGGTCGAGATTGCCGGGTGCTTCGGACGGCAGTTCACGGGCTATCTGATCGGAGCGACCGTCGGCGTCGTCGCGCGCCGACTGTTCGAGGGTGCGGTAGAGCACAAGCAGGACCAGACCGCTCGCCAGCGCCAGCCCGATGCTCACCACCAGCGCGGCGGCCACGGCCGAACGCCCGCGCACCGTCCATTGTGCGGGGTTGAGGCGAGGCCGGATCATAGGCACAGTCTGCTCGACGCGACCGTGACCTGGTTACGCGGACCTTCAGCGAATCTTCAGGCCGCTTCGGCCAGGCTGGCCGGCGTGACAAGCATGGAGCAGACTCTCGGGGAGGATCCCGAGGACATCGACGCGAGTGCGCCGACCCGGATCGTCCAGAAGCTACCGCAGGTCACCCTGCTGTTCTGGATGATGAAGATTGCCGCGACCACCCTCGGTGAGACGGGTGGCGACCTGCTCGCACAAACCCTGCAGATCGGTTACGCCGCGAGCTCGCTGCTGTTCATCGGGCTGTTCGCGGTGTGCCTGGTGACCCAGTTGAAGGTCGGTAGGTTTCATCCGGCGCTGTATTGGACCGTGATTCTGGCGACGAGCACCGCGGGCACCACCATGTCCGACTTCATGAACCGGACGGCCGGCCTCGGATACACCAGGGGTGCGCTGGTGCTGATCGCCTGCCTAGCGGTGGTGTTCTACCTGTGGCGGCGTAGCGGTCTGACTTTCGATGTCGAGCGGATCGCGACCTTCCGTGGCGAGCTGCTGTACTGGGCGGCCATCCTGCTGTCGAACACTCTCGGCACTTCCCTTGGCGATTTCCTCGCCGACACCTCCGGGCTCGGGTTCGCGGGTGGCGCGTTGCTCATCGGGGCGGTGATGGCGCTGATTCTGGCAGCCCACTACTTCACCGATATCTCGGGGACACTGCTGTTCTGGATGGCATTCGTTCTCACCCGTCCGCTCGGTGCCACCGTCGGCGACTTCTTCAGTAAGCCGCGCGAAGCCGGCGGGCTCGGGCTCGGCACCATCGGTTCCTCGGCCGTGCTTTTCGCCGTCCTGGTCGTGTTGATCGTCTACACCTACGCGAAGGGCAGAAACCGACGGCGCCCGCGGTGGCGTGAACGAGCGGGCGCGATGAATTCCCGGCATACGTCCCGTCTGAACTGATGACGCCAGAGCGCACCAACCAAGCATCAGGAGACGTACATGAGGAAGATCACCGCTGGCCTGTTCATCTCGCTCGACGGGGTGGTCGAGGACCCGCAGGGCTGGCACTTTCCGTACTTCAACGACGAGATGGGCGCGGCTGTCGGCGCGCAACTCGGCAGTGCCGACACCCTGCTGCTCGGACGCAAGACCTACGACAGCTTCGCGGGGGCCTGGCCGGATCGGGAATTGGCGGGTGCGGAAGATGCCGAGATGGGCAAGACGCTCGGCGATGCCCGCAAGATTGTGGTGTCGAACCAGGATCTGACGTTCACCTGGCGCAACTCCGAGCAGTTGAAGGGCGATCTCATCGAGTCGGTGACGGCGCTGAAGAATGAGCCTGGTGCTACCGATATCGCGATGAGCGGATCGGTCTCTATTGTCCGGCAGTTGCTGGAAGCGGGCCTGCTCGACGAACTGCATCTGCTCGTCCATCCCATCGCCGTCCGCCAGGGGATGCGGCTGTTCGAGGCGGCCGACACTCCGCTTCCACTGCGCCTGGTCTCCGCGCGGACCTTTGAAACCGGTGTGCTGAACCTGGTTTACGCACTTGCCGATTCGGCGATGAGTGGTACCTACGAGAACGCGAAAGTCAATCTGCCGCAAGGTGATCAGTGAACGCAGCGCTTCGGTAGACCCGTCGTGATGTCAACCCGGTCCCGGTGGGGTGGACCGGGTTGTGGCGTCGGCTTAGGGTGTCTGTGAGGACAACCGGAGACTGGGAGGCCAGATGAAGGCTATTGCGTTCAACGAGTTCGGTGGTCCCGAGGTGCTGAAGATCGTTGACATCCCCGCGCCCGAGCCGGGTGAGGGTGAGGTTCGTGTCGCGGTTCGCGCCGCGGGTATCAACCCGGCCGATTGGAAGATCCGTTCCGGCGCACTGAGTTTCGGTACTCCGTCGTTCCCGCAGTATCCCGGTGTCGAGGTCGCGGGTGTCGTCGACGCGGTTGGGTCCGGGGTTTCGGACGTGGCGGCCGGTGACGAGGTATTCGGTTGGGCACAAGGCGGTTACGCCGAGTTCGCGATATGCACCGCGGTGGCGCGTAAACCGGCCGGACTGGCCTGGGTGGATGCGGTAGCTCTGCCGGTCGCGGTATCGACCGCGGATACGGTGCTGCGGGAGTTGGAGCTGCGGCCCGGTGAAACTCTGCTGGTCAACGGTGCCGCGGGTGCGGTGGGATCGATGGCGGTACAACTGGCCGTCGCCGCCGGTGTCACCGTGATCGGCACCGCGTCGCAGGCCAACCAGGACGCCGTGCGCTCCCTGGGCGCCACCCCGACCACCTACGGTGCCGGTGTCGCTGACCGAGTGCGCGCCGTGGCCCCTAACGGTATCGACGCGGTATTCGACGCGGCGGGCCATGGCGTGCTGCCCGCGGCCATCGAGCTGCGCGGCGGCACCGACCGCATCGTGACCATCGCCGATCCGGCCGCCGCCGAGTTCAACGTCCGCTTCACCAGCGCGGGCTCCCAGCGTCCTGTCGAACTGGCCGAAAGGGTCGCCGAGGGCATTGTCAGTGGCGAATTCCGTCTGCCCGGTGCCGCCCGCACCTTCCCCCTGGAGCAGGCCGCCGCCGCCCAGCAGGAAAGCGAAGCGGGTCGGGGGCGAGGCAAGGTCGTCGTGACCATCGACTGACGAGCGAGTGACACGCGGTGCTGCGCCAGTTATTCGAGGCTCGGTGTATGCGGGATGAATCCGGTTGCTGCGCAATCTTTCTCAGACCCGCTATCATTTAGCTAGGCGGTGGCCGGACTCTGTCCGTCCAAGCGTGAAGCTATTGGCATCCGAAGAGGGGTTCGACTGTGAGCATGATTCTCGCTGCGGCACATGACATGTACGGAACTGTCCTCGCGCAGATGGGCAATCCGACACCGGAGGCGCCGCCGATCTCGGACAAGATCATGCAGATGGTCCGCTACCTGACGTGGTTCGTGCTGCTGTCGGGTGTCGGCGCGATCATGTACGCGGGCGGCCGATTCGCCTGGGAGAAGTGGAGCGGCGGCGGTCTGCAATCGCCGAAGATGGTGGCGGGAGCCATGATCGGCGGTGTGGTGGCGACCAGCGCGGGCACCATCATGAACGCGGTGGTCGGCACATAGCAGGCGGCCCGGTGCCGATCTAGTTCGTCAGATCGGACGGGTCGGTATTCGCACCGCACAGGACCACGCATACCTTTTCGCCCGGTTCGAACCGGTAGGTCAGGTCCGGGCGCTGGTCGTCATTGGTCAACACTGCCAGCGCCGTGGCCGCCGCGTGCTCGACGGCGAGCCGCCGATCGTGCCACAGCGCGCGTCGGGCGGCGATGATCTCATTGTCGGAGACCAGCATTGACCGCACGTTGTAATGCTGCGCGGCGTGTAAGGCCAGCGGCGTGACGCGCCTGGCACCGAGGGAATCGGCGGCGATGGAATCCACTGGCGTGTCCACAACACGCCCGGCCTCGATCGCGGCGTTGAGCGACCTGCAGCGTTCCGGCTCGACCGCCACCGTGCGGACACCGTAATAATCTGCGGCCGTCGCGATTCCGGCGAACAGTCCACCGCCACCGACCGCGACGACAATGGTGTCCAGGCGCGGCAGTTGCCGGTGAATCTCCTCCATCAGCGTGCCGGCGCCGGCGGCGATGAGCGGATTGTCGTAGGCGTGCGACGGTAACGCTCCACTGGTTTCGGCATAGTCCGCGCAAGCCGCGAGGGCATCGGCGTACTCGTCGCCGACCAGCCGCACCTGTGCGCCGTAACCACGTAACCTGTCGACCTTTACCGTTGGCGCGGTGGTCGGCAGGAACACCGTTGCCCGAACACCTTGCTGCCGCGCCGCCCACGCGCACGCCAGCCCCGCGTTTCCGCCGGAGGCGATCGTCACCCCCGCCTCGGGCAGCGTGTCGTCCTCGCGGTGCGCCTGGATGAAATTCTGCGCGCCTCGGGCCTTGAATGTGCCGGTATGCTGCAGGAATTCGAGCGCGAACCACAGCTCGCCGCCGGAATCCGGAGGGTCGGCGGGAGCGAGGGTGATCGGCCGAACCTGACCGGCGACCCGGCCGGCCGCGGCCTTGATGTCGCGATAGGTCAGGTCCATCGCGCTCGCTCCAGCAGCGCGAACAGGTCACGCAAGTGCCGTTGGTAGGCGGCCTCGTCGTATGCCGGGGTGTCGCGCATCGTGAATCCGTGCCGTGCGTTTCGATAGACCACCGAGGTGTATTTCGTTCCGGCGTCATCGAGAGCGCGCTCGAGCAAGCCGATCTTGTCCGGCGGCATAGACGCGTCATGATCGGCGTGCGCGATGAACAGTTCCGCGCTGACGTGTTCGGCGGCGTGATGTGGGCTGGTCGGGTCCTCGGCCTCGGCCAGACGTCCGCCATGGAAACTCGCCGCGACCGTCACTCGATCGCCGAACGTGCCTGCTGTGCGTAAGGCGAGCCGGCCGCCCATGCAGTAACCCGACACGGCCAGTGCGCCCGATGTCACGAACTCCGACGCACTCAACCAGTCGAGATAGGACTTCGCGTCCTGTAGCGCTTTCTCGCCGGTCAGTGCGTGTCGCGCCGGACCGATGGCGGCGAAGAACTCGGCGTGGCCATTCATATTGTCCGGGGCGGGCAGCGGCAGCAGCGGCGCCCGGCCGGACCGATAGAAAATATTCGGTGCCAGCACGGTGAATCCCTGTGCGGCAATGGTTTCCACGATGTCGCGCAACACTGGACGCAGTCCGTACGCATCCATGAACAACAGCAGGCCGGGATGGGCGCGGCCGTCATCGGGGCGAGCGAAATAGGAGTCGGCGGCGCCATCGGATGCGGGAAGGTCGAGGGTCTCGAAAATGACCGGCAACGGCATCGGCGTCCTCCAAATATTCTGGCGGCGGGCGGTGACTCCAGCGCCCCAATGGTGCCCGTGGAGCCAGCATGATCTTAGCTCGCGCTGTCCGACCGACCCGCCGGTGATCGGCCGGTGACGATCAGCGCAGTCGAAACCGCTCGCCCGCATTCCATTTGCGGATAAATTGCCCGATTTTACGCAATGTAGTCTCCGTTCGTCTGAGAAGTTGTCATGCTCTGTTCGATCGCTGATCCATACCGACGCCTGGTGAATGGGCGCGAAGAGAGGTTGACCTGTGAAACTGATCTGGATGGCGGCGCCCGCGCTGGCGGTCGCGGCCGTGTCGGGGTGCTCCGACGGCAAATCATCGACTGCGGCAGTGACATCGACAGTTGCCTCGCCAGCTACCACTGCCCCGGCAGCGAATTCGGAGACGACGGCCGCTGCGCCGAGCGAGGTCCGGGAATCCGATGGTGGGGTGCGGATTACGCTCGGGGAAACCAAAATGGTGGTCGTACCGGCCGATGCGGTCATGGATATCAAGGTGCCCGCCGAGTGGGGATCGGCGGTATCGAGCGTACGCTGCGCGGTAACCGATAGCACCGGAAGAAACGAAGATCTGCGTTCCTCGGACGTGAAGAAACGGGAATCAATCGCGGGTAGTGATTGGCTCACCATTTGGACGTTTTCGTCACCGCCCGCCGCCGAAGTCACCGTCGGCTGCAAAACACCCGACCCGGCCGCCCCTGTTTCCGGCAAGCAGGAAATCCGAGTGGTGCCGCGCGGCCTGAGCCCACAGTGAGTCACGCCTCGGAGGTTGTCGGGCGCTGCGAGGCCGGGGCCGCCGGCGATGACGGTGGCGGCCGGTAGCCTCGGATTGTGGTCGAGGTTATAGCGGCGTGGAGTTACCGCGAGCGGCCGTCGCGATTCGACGGTGCGGTCGTGTGGACGCGCACCGTCGGCCGGGACGATCTCGGTCTGCCGGTATTGCCCGACGGATGTATCGACCTGCTGTGGACCGACGGCACGCTGACGATCGCCGGACCGGACACCACCGCCCATCAGCCCGCCGCACCGGCGGGGACACGGTTCGCGGGTATTCGTTTCTTTCCGGGCACCGCGCCCGCGTTGCTCGGGGTGCCCGCACACGAATTACGTGACCGGCGAATCGATCTCGCGGACATTTGGCCCTCGGCAACGGTGCGGCTGCTCACCGAGCAGGTCAGCGCGGCAGACGACAAGGCCGCCGCGCTCGAGGCGGTGGCGCTGCGGCGGGCGAGCGGGACCGAACCTTCCGACCCGATGCTGCGGCAGATCGTCGCCGCGCTGGATTCGGGCCGGTCGGTGGCGGAGACCGCCGAGGCGGTCGGTCTCGGCGCCCGCCTACTGCACCGCCGGTCGCTGACCGCCTTCGGGTATGGGCCCAAGACGCTGGCGCGGGTGTTGCGCATGCAGCGGGCGCTCGCGGTCGCACGCGCGGGTACGCCGCTGGCAGATACCGCCGCCCGCACCGGCTACGCCGACCAGGCCCACCTCGCTCGTGACGTACGCGAACTCGCCGGAATGCCGTTGCGCGAGTTGCTCACTCGGTAGCCGGAAGCGGCGCGTAGAGGTCGACGCCATTGCCGTCCGGGTCCTTGATCGAGGCATACCGCTGTCCCCATACGGCATCCCATGGTTTCAGCTCACCGTGATAGCCGGCGTCGACCAATTCGGTGAATACCCGGTCGACCTCGGCCGGTTCGGCGCAGCGGAAGGCGAGTGCGGTCCGGCCCGCCGAGGTCGGCGGCTGCCAATCGGGATGGAACGAGGTGACCACCGCTTCGGTATCGAACGCGACTCGCATACCGCCCGTGATGGTGGCTTCGACATGTTGTTCGTTCTCGGCGCCTTCCGGGAAATCCAATCCGAGGCGCCGGTAGAAGCCGACCGAGGCGGCCATATCGCTGACCACGATGCCGATGAAGTCGAGTTGTGGAGTCATATCCGCAGCGTAAGACTCGCCGGAGCGATGGGTCTTGAACAAATCGGACAACCGCCGAGCCGGCAGTTCAGCTCGCGGTGGCCGGAAGTAGCTCGGCGATGAGGTTTTCCACGAGTATGCGAGTCCGGTCGCGGATCGAGCGCACGATGGAGATGTCCTCGCCTGAGGGATCGGGCAGCACCCAGTCGCGGTAGCTGATGCCAGGGAAGAACGGACAGGCATCGCCGCATCCCATGGTGACCACGACATCGGATATTGCCACCGCGTCGATCGTGAGCGGCTTCGGCGCCTGGTCGGAAATATCTATCCCCACCTCGGCCATTGCGGTTACCGCCGCCGGGTTCAAGGTCTCGGCAGGCGTGCTGCCTGCGGACCTGACCTCGATGCGGTCACCGGCGAGCGCGCTGAGGAATCCGGCGGCCATCTGCGACCGGCCCGCATTATGTACGCAGACCAACAGCACGCTGGGCTTGTGAGCCATGTGCGGGAATACCTTTCAACTGGGTGAATCTGTGCGTTGCTGGACGCGGGTCGGGCGTTTGCTGGGTGTACGTTGACGATGCGGGCGGTTCGAGCCGGTCGGGGCGCCGATTCGCCCGCCGTAGTATGAGTCATACGTATACCAGGGGTGGGCGGGTATTCGTTACCAGCCGACCGCGAAACGGGGCGGACAGCGATCGGTCTCAGGCCCGAGAGTCGTTGCAGCGCTTAGAGAATCACCCTAGTTGACCCGGAGGTCGCGATGCTCGCCGCCGTTCGGTACATACGTAAAACGGCGACCTCATATGGGACGCAGGTCGATGATCTTGCGCAGCCGTGCGCGGTCGCGCTCCAGGCGGCGCGCCTCGTAGGCGATCGGGAAGTAGCGCAGGCGTTCCGGTAGTAGCGGCATGGTGCGGCCGATCAGCCCACCCGAGCTCGGCCTCATTCATTATGAGTGAGATATTGAGAGTAATACTCTCTCGTTTCATCGTCGCGTCGAGACCGCGCCTGGAGCGCTACCGGCGCTCGTCAATGCCTGACACGGTGGTAAGTGAATCCGCGTGTGGCAACCATTGAGACAACGATCACGCAATAATTAAACGTGACGAATGCCGATCCCCGGTGTCCATTCGTTGAGCGGTGGAGGAGGTGGGTGTGACCACGACACAGTCGGCGCTCGCGACCCCGCCGGATGACGCGACCCTGGTCAGTCGGGTCCGTGACGGCGATGTGCGGGCGTTCGAGCAGTTGGTGCAGCGCTACCAGGGGCAGATGTTCCGTCTCGCCTCGAAGATGCTCGCCGATCGGGTCGAAGCCGAGGATGTGGTGCAGGAGGTCTTCCTCACCGCGTGGCGCAGGCTGCACCAGCTTGCCGACGACGCCGCGTTCGTCGGCTGGCTGTACCGGATGACGACCAACCGCTGTCTGAACGTGATTCGTGCGCGTCGCCCGAAGGTCGAGCTGGACCTGGACACGGCCGAATCGCCGCGTGCCGACATCAGACCCGACCACGCGGTTCAGGTCAGTACACAAATGGAGGCGCTGAATATCGCGCTACAAGAATTGACGCCCGAGCAGCGGGCGTGCTGGCTGCTGCGCGAAGTGCACGGACTGTCCTACGAGGAGATCGGTGCCATCGTCGCCGTGAGCGTCACTGCGGTGCGTGGCCGCATAGCCAGGGCGCGAGCCCAATTGTCCGAGGTGATGAAGCCATGGCAGTGAACGAAACGACAGAACAGGATTACACGCTGCCCTGCGGCCGCGCGCTCGAACAGGTCTGGGAACGCCTCGACGCGGTCGAGGCGGGGCAAGGCGACGAACACGAGGCGACCTGCCCACACTGCCGCGACGCGCGCGACAGCCTGCTGGCGCTGCGCGCGGCGACCAGGGAGCTGATCGATGAACCCGAACCGACGCCACCGGACCTGGTCGGCCGCATCATGTTCGCGGTCCGGGCGGAGGTTCGGCGCGGTCGGACACTGAGCCTGTCTACGCCGCTGCCCGGCACGGTCGAAATCAGTGAGCAGGCTGTCGCGGCTGTGCTGCGTTATGCGGCGGACTCGGTGCCCGGCGTGCGAGCCAGGCGTTGCCGGGTGCGCGGCGTGGGGACCGGGCCGAACGGCGAGCGGCTGGTCGAGGTGACCCTCGCTGTCGCGGTCCAGTTCGGCGCGACCCGGGTGAGCGAGGCGCTGACTGTCATCCGGGAACGAGTCGCCACGGCGTTGAGTGCGCGAGTCGGGCTGGTCATGCAGAACCTGGATCTCACGGTTGCCGATGTGTACGAAGACAACTCGGAGGGCAAGCCATGACCGAGACCCCGGCATCGGTCACAGTCATCGAAGCGCCGGTGGTGGCCGCCGTGGCCGCCTGGGCCGCGGCGGCCACCACCGGTGTGGTGCGCCTCGAGGCAGGAGTACGCGGTCTGTTCACCACAATGGTGCGGGCCGGCAGGCAACGCTGGACCGACATGGATCCGGCGCCGTCGGAAGGAGTTCGCGTGCGCAGGACCACGAGCGGGGTGCTCAATATCGATATCGATGTGGTCATCGCTGCGGGTACGCACGCGGCCGAGGTGGGCAGGGCGGTACAGCAGCGGGTCGCTGGCGCGGTGCTCGAGCAGACGGGGCAGGCAGTGGACGCGGTGTCTGTCGTGATCCTCGATATCGAGCCGGAGCGAACGTCATGACGGTGGAAGTGAACGCGATGCGGGTATCAGCTCAGGGCGAGATCATCGAGGCGATCATCAATGCGATCGAGTCGATCGACGGGCTGCGCCCCGCGACACCGGTCGGCCCGGCGAACTCGGCCTGGTGGCCGAGCGATGCCAGGAGCTATGCCATCGATCTCGTCGCCTCCGAGGTAGTGGTCCGGTTGGTGGCATCCGCGTTGCCGCTGCCGCCGCTGCTCGCGCACGCAACCACTGCGATTCGGGCAGCGCTCGCCGAAACTGACTGGGCCCGAGCATCATTGCGGTTGGTAGTCGCCGAACTCGATGCGGCGGCCTTCGCGTCAGGAGGACTACCTGGATCATAAATGTTCGACCGTGACGATCGGCTCGATACCGGTGTCGACACCGACGAAGGCTCGATATCCGCTGTATCCCAATGTAAATCAGGAGGAACCATGACCCCGACCACCGGCAACGTGCAGGTGAACGAAAAGACGGCCGCTGGTGAGCAGACTGTGGGCCGCACCGACGCCGCGCCCGCCAAGAAGGACACTGGACTGGTGACCGCCCAGGGCACCACCACCATCGCCGATATCGTAGTACAGAAGGTCGCCGGGCTCGCCGCCCGTGAAGTGCGCGGCGTACACAATCTGGGTGGCGGCGCGGCGCGGGCGTTCGGCGCGATCCGCGACCGCATCCCCGGCGCGTCGGCCAGTATCGGACAGGGTGTTTCGGTCGAGATCGGCGAGACGCAGGCTGCGGTCGATTTGGAGCTGGTCGTCGAATACGGCGTCGCCATCGCCGAATTGGCGCGCGCGGTGCGCCGCAATGTGATCACCGCGATCGAGCAGATGACCGGGCTGGAAGTGGTCGAGGTCAATATCAACATCAACGACGTGTACATCCCGGGTGAGGACGACGACGAATCGTCGACCGCCGTTCCCAGCCGCGTGGTGTAGCAAGCGATTTAGAGCAGAGGAGACCGTCGTGAACGCCACCCAGATTTGTCTGGCCATCGGATTGGCGCTCGGGTTCGCCGGCGCCTTCGGCGGATTCGGCGCCTTCACCATCGTGCTGGTGTTCGCCGCGCTCGGGCTGCTCATCGGGCGGTGGCTCGACGGTGAGCTCGACCTGTCCGGATTGATTCGCTCGGCACAGCAGAAGGGCAAGCGATGACCACGGCGGTCGAAATCGCCGAGGTGGAGTCGCGCGGTGAGACCACGGTGGCCAGGCGCGCGGTGCGCCGGATAGCGGCGCAGGCGGCTCGTGAGGTGGCAGGAGTCGGCGCGGACGTGCAGGTGGACGCCGATGTCACCGGTGCGCACGCCGCACTGGATGTGCGGCTGCCCGTGCACTATCCATCGCCGATCGCCGGGGTGTCCGAGGCGTGTCGCGAGCATCTGGTCCAGCGCACCGCCGAACTCACGGAGCTCGCGGTGAGCAGGGTCGACATTGTGGTGTCGGCGTTGAACTCGGACGCCACCCACCGGAGCGGTCGATGATTCGCAGGCCGCGCCGCGCCGTGCCCGCGATCGTGCTCGCGCTGGTGCTGTTGGCGGCGAGTGTCGCGGTGGTGGTCTCGCTCGTTCAAAAACTGGTTGGCGTACACGAATTCGTCTCCTACGACCGTGTTGCCGACGAGCTGCACGGTCTGACCTGGAACGAGGCGCCGGTGCTTGCCGCCGGAGTGGTGGCGATGGTTATCGGTGTGGTGTTGCTGGTGGTGGCGCTGGTGCCAGGCCGTCCGGTCGTGCTGCCGATGGCGGCCGAGGAGGGAATACACGCCGGATTGACCCGCGCCGGTCTACACGCGGCGCTGCGTCACACGGCGAGCTCCGTCGAGGGGGTGCGCACGGCGCGGGTTCGGTTGCGGCGCAAAGCGGTCAAGATATCGGCAGGTACCGATCGAACCGATGCCGCCGGCCTTGCCGAAGAGGTGTGCGAGGCGGTCACCCGCCGTGTGCACGAACTCGCGCCCGAGCAGGCCCAACGGGTGCGGGCCGCGCTACATACCGCGAAACCTTCGAAGAACTCGCGAATTTCGAAGAAAGGCTCGCTGCGATGAGCCGTATCAATCGCCCGGCCACCGTGAACCGAACCGTGATCGGGTTGACCGGGCTGCTGCTGCTCGCCGCGGGCGGGCTGGCCATTGCCGCGCACTACGGCAGATTGGCGTGGGTGGACGAGGGCCGGACGCTGGTCCCCGGCACCGCCGCACCGCCGACCTGGGTGCTGTGGGCGGCGGTGGCCTGCGCGGTGCTGATCGGCCTACTGTGTCTGCGCTGGTTGATTGCCCAGCTTTTCCGGATGCCGCGTACGGTGACCTGGCAGCTCACCACCGAAAAGTCGGCGGGGGCGACCCTGCTCGAATCTTCGACCGCGGCAGCGCCGGTCGTTGTCGATATCGAAAGCTACGAGGGCGTGCGATCGGCGTCGGCCTGGCTGGCAGGCGCCCGCTGGACCCCCGAGCTGCATCTTGTGGTGACGGCCGAGTTGGATGCCGACCTACCGGAGTTGCGCCGCCACATTCTCGGCCACGCGGTTACGCGGCTGCGGGAGGCGCTGGAAGTTGAGGTCATTCCGGTGACAATGGAGCTGCGATTCGCCGACGAAAAGCGCCCGGCGGCAGAACAACAAACCGCGCGCGTCCACTGAGTGAACCGCCCACCTGAGGATCAGACGCTACCGAGCACGCGGTCCAGGTATGCGTTGCTGAATCGCCCCTTGGGGTCGAAGCGGCGGCGGACTTCGGCGAAACGATCCCAATCCGGGTAGCGCTGCCGCAGCGTCTCGGCGGTTTGGAAATGGCGTTTACCCCAGTGTGGTCGGCCGTTGTAGCGGTCGAAAACCGCTTCGCAGGCACGGAAATACGGTTCGTAGTCCATGCCGCGGTATTGGTGCACCGCGATGTAGCAGGTGTCGCGACCGCCCGCGGGGGAGAGGAAGGCGTCGTCCGGGGCGACCCAGCGCACCTCGATCGGCATCGGTGTATCGAACTGCTTGGACAGTTCCTTGATTTCGCGGATCGCGGCCACCGAGTGTTCGCGTGGGATGGCGTATTCCATCTCGGTGAAGCGAATCAGGCGGGGGGAGGCGAACACTCGGTAGGAGCGGTCCACCTGTCTGCGGTAGCTGCCGGCGTAGGCCGCGCCTCGATGGATCCACGGCACCAGGCCGGGCCGTCGTTTGCCGACCCGGCACAGCGCGTCGAACATGTAGTTGGACATGAGGATATCGGCGAACCAGTCGACGGCCTTCGCGCGTGGTTGTTCCGGTAGATCGGCGGTGTTGTTGCGTTTGGTCATGGCCAGCGGGCTGTGGGCGAACATGTAGAACTCGAAGTGTTCGTTGCCGTCGACATACGAATCCAGGTCGGCCAGTACGTCTTCCACCGCGACCGGTCGCTCGATGCCTTCGAGCACGAACGACGGAACCAGTTGCAGGGTGGCAGCGGTGACGATGCCGAGTGCGCCGAGGCCGATCCGTGCCGCACGCCATCCGTCCGGATCGGTTTCGGCATTCAGTTCCACCCGGCTGCCGTCGGCGAGCATCAGTTCGATGGAATGCAGTGCGGCCGAAAGGTTTTGCAGTGTGGCACCGGTGCCATGGGTGCCGGTTGCGGTGGCGCCCGCGACGGTCTGCACGTCGATGTCGCCGAGGTTGGGAAACGCCAGCCCGTGCGGGTGCAGCGCGTTGCTCGCCGCATTGAGGGTGATGCCCGCTTCGACCCGGACGCGTCCGGTGGTGCGGTCGACGTCGAGGACGCGATTCATGGCGGCCAGGTTCAGGAGCACGCCGTCGGTCAGCACGGTGTCGGTGAATGAATGCCCTGCGCCCGCCACGCGCACGGTCTGCTCGGACGCGCCGCACCGGGCGAGGATTTCGGCCACTTCCTCGGCGCTGCGCGGGGCGGCGATGGTCGCCGGGGCGCAGTGTTGATCGCCGGCCCAGTTCACCCACGAGTTGGTCATATGTCCAACATTAAGGTAAGTGTCTGACCAGCGCTACCTTTGTCCCGGTTTTTGCGTTACCTTCTGCGGCCCGAGCAGGCATAGGTCTTGGCGAGTTCGACCTCGTCATCGGTCAGCGGGGGAACCGTCAGCGGCTGACGGGGCGTGGAATCCGCGCGTACTCCATTGAGCGCTATCGCCATGTAGCGTTGCCAGGCGTCCGGGTTCACCGGCCTGGAGAATTCAGCGAGTCCGTCGACCATGTGAATCAGGGCGAAGAAGTCCGTACCCTGCACGTCGGGTGCGAGTGTGCCCGCGGCGCGGGCGCGGTTGATGACGGCCGCCACGATGGGCGTGAGCCGATCGCGGATCGCGGCGAAACGCTCCATATCGTTCTCGAGCTCGAGCATCACGTCGCTGAAGCCGCGGTTGGTCGCCAGGTGCCTGCACGCGTATTCGAAGAACTGAACGAGTCCCTGCCAAGGGTCTGGATGCCGTTGTGCGGCGTCGGCGGCCTCGACGAACTCGGTCATGTTCTGCTCGAAGGCCTCGGCGATCAATTCTTTTTTATTGGCGAAGCGTCGATAGACGGTACCGACACCGACACCGGCGCGTTCGGCGACGTCATCCAGGGTGATTTCGAGACCGTGTTCGGCGAAGAGTTCGCGTGCCGCGGCGACGATTCGTTGCTGATTGCGTGCTGCGTCCGCCCGCAGGCGCCGAGGTGGAGAGAGGGCCGTGGCGTGATTCACACCCATATCCTAACAAGTATCGGGATTAAGCGGAGGCATTGCCTCCGTTATCATGGTAGCTTCTTTTCGTAAGCGGAGGCGGGTTCTCCGCATCAAGCCTTAATACAAAGGGGACAGTATGACTACGGCAACTGACCGTGGGGCACCCGCCCCCGAATTAATAGATAGCCGCAAGCGGGGATCGCACGCGTTGCGTTGGTGGGTCCTTGCCGTCCTCGGTGTCGCTCAACTGATGGTGGTGCTCGACGCGACTGTAGTGAACATCGCACTGCCCGCCGCGCAGCAAGATCTCGGCTTCAGTGACGGCGACCGGCAGTGGGTGGTTACCGGCTACGCGCTGGCCTTCGGCAGCCTACTGTTGCTCGGCGGGCGACTCAGCGACCTTTTCGGCCGCCGTAATACCTTCATCATCGGCCTGATCGGATTCGCGGGCGCCTCCGCCGTCGGTGGCGCGGCAAACAGCTTCGAAATGCTCGTCGCCGCTCGAATCGGGCAGGGCGTGTTCGGCGCGCTGCTGGCACCGGCGGCGCTGTCGCTGCTGACGGTCACCTTCACCGAACCCAAGGAGCGGGCCAAGGCATTCGGAATATTCGGTGCGGTCGCCGGTACCGGCGGCGCCATCGGGCTGCTGCTGGGCGGCATGCTCACCGAGTGGGCGTCCTGGCGCTGGGTGATGTTCGTCAACCTCGCCTTCGCGGCGGTCGCGCTGGTCGGCGCGCTGCTGTTGCTTGCCAAGCACACCGTCACCGAACGGCCCAAGCTCGATATCCCGGGCACGGTGGTTGTGACGGCGGCACTGTTCGGCATCGTCTACGGCTTCTCCCACGCCGAGTCGACGAGTTGGACCAACCCGGCCACCCTGGCCTTCCTGTTCGGCGGCGCCGCGTTGCTCGCGGTCTTCGTGGTGCTGGAGACCCGGGTCGCGCACCCGCTGCTCCCACTGCGGATCGTGCTGGACCGGACCAGGGGCGCGTCGTTCCTCACCGTGTTCGTCATGGGCATCGGAATGTTCGCCATCTTCTTGTTCCTGACCTACTACATGCAGTTGAGCATGGGGTACTCGCCGATCAAGACGGGCCTGGCCTTCCTGCCGATGGTCGCGGGCATGGTCGTTTCCTCGACCATGGTGCCCTCGCTGCTGTTGCCCAGGATCGGGCCCAAGATCGCGGTGAGCGCCGGGTTCCTGGTGGCGGCGGTCGGCATGGCATGGCTGACCCAGCTCGATCTGCGGAGCGGATACGCCACCCATATCCTGCCCGCACTGATCCTGCTCGGCCTCGGTCTCGGTGGTGCGATGTCGACCGCCTTCCAGGGTGCGACGGCAGGCGTGGGCCATGACGACGCCGGTGTCGCCTCGGCGATGATCAACACCAGCCAGCAGGTCGGCGGTTCCATCGGCACGGCTCTGCTGAGCACTATCGCCGCGACCGCCGCCAGCGACTACCTGTCCACCCGGCAGCCGGACCCACTGGCCGTCGCACAGGCCGCGGTCGAGAGCTATACGACCAGCTTCTGGTGGGCCACCGCGATTTTCGTCGCCGGTGCCGCATTGATAGCGGTGCTGATGCCGAACACGGTGCCCGCACCCGCGGAAGGTGAACCGGTGCTCGCGCACTGAGATATCTCGAACGGCACAACGCCCGCGTCCTTTCGGCGCGGGCGTTGTGCCGTACCGGCGGCTGCCAGACGGTTGCTGCCGCCGACCCGCCGCCCTGTCGTGCGAGTTCGGTGCGGTTGGTCCCAGCGCTGTCCCGGACGACCGCGCCGCGCGGGAGAACCGATAGCATTGCGCTGGTGGCATTCGGGTCGGCAGGAGGTCAGCAGATGGGGAAGCAGACCCAGGCCCCGGCCATCGATCCCATGGTTTTGCTGGTGATCTCGGTCGGCGGGATGATCGGCGCGCTGCTGCGTTATGGCCTCGGCGTGTGGTGGCCGCCGCGGCCGGGGCATGTCCCCTGGTCGACGTTCACGATCAACGTCATGGGATGCTGTGCGATCGGAATTTTGATGGTTCTGATTACCGATGTATGGGTAGCCCACAGACTGCTCCGCCCGTTCCTCGGTATCGGCCTGCTCGGCGGATTCACCACTTTCTCCACCTATAGCCTCGAGATTCGTAGACTGCTCGAATCGGGTGCCACGGTTGCCGCGCTCGGCTATCTGGGGGGCACGGTGGTGGCGGCGCTGCTGGCGGTCGTGCTCGGTATGAGTGTTGCGCGATGGGCGACCGGAACGGCACGGCGGACATGACGACACGACGGAAGGGGGCCATGTGATGAGTCATTCATCATCGGAAGGCGCGAGTCCGACGGCGGGACAGTGGAAGCCGGCGGGGCGATTGACGGTCTTGCTCGACGAGGACGACAAATGGCGCCACGGCCCCCTCTACCACGAGATCGTGCGCCGGGCTCGCGACGCGGGGCTGGCCGGTGCCAGTGTGTGGCGCGGAGTCGAGGGCTACGGCGCATCCTCGCGTATCCACACCAGTCGCATTCTGGATCTGGCCGAGCACCTGCCCGTGATGGTGATGGTCGTCGACGAGTCCGCGCGCCTGCGCGAGTTCGTCGAACACAATGCCGACGCGCTCGCCCCGGTGAATGTGGTCCTGTCGGAGGTCGAGGTCTGGCAGTCGGGTGTGGAGGCGCGTCGATGAACGTTGTCCTCGTCGCGCTCGGCGCGATGCTCGGGGCGCCCGCCCGATACCTCGTAGATCGTGCTGTCGCAGCACGTTTCGAATCTTTGCTGCCCGTGGGGACGTTGACCGTTAACATTGTCGGTTCGGCGTTGCTCGGCGGTCTGGTCGGCGCGGGCGCGAACAGTTGGCTGCTTACCGCTGCGGGAACGGGTTTCTGCGGTGCGCTCACCACGTTCAGCACCTTCGGGTACGAGACGATCAGGCTGGTTGCCGACGGCGCCTACGCTTATGCCGTCGGCAACGTCGTAATCAGCGTTATCGCCTGCCTGATCGCTGTCTTCGCCGCTGCGTCCGCGACCCATTGGTTGTGGACATGATTTTGATGACGAGCCGGGCGCAGCCAATCCGGAAGGGAGCCCCGAGCATGGCCCATGATCGAGCCGGGCGCCCCGCGCGACCCACCGACCTGGAGGACATCGCACAACTGGTGACGGCTTACTACAGCCGTATCCCGGATCCGCAGGATCCGGCCCAGCTGGTGGCCTTCGGTACCTCCGGGCATCGGGGATCGAGTCTGGACACCGCGTTCAACGAGGCCCACATCCTCGCGATCACGCAAGCGATCATCGAGTATCGCGCCACCCGTGGCATCACCGGTCCGGTGTATCTGGCCAGGGATACGCACGCGCTGTCCGAGCCCGCGTGGACCACAGCCCTGGAGGTGCTGGCCGCCAACGACGTGACCGCGATCATCGATGCCCGTGACCGCTACACCCCGACGCCGGCACTGAGTCACGCTGTGCTGCGCCACAATCGCGGTGGCACCAAGCATCAGGCCGACGGAATCGTGGTGACGCCGTCGCACAATCCGCCGCGCGACGGTGGCTTCAAATACAACCCGCCACACGGCGGGCCGGCCGACACCGTCGCCACCGACGCCATCGCCGCGCGCGCCAACGAACTGCTACGCGGCGGGCTGGCGGACATCCGGCGTACCACATTGCGCAACGCGCTGGAGACCAGCGTCGAACGCTACGACTATCTCGACCACTACATCGCCGACCTGCCGAATGTATTGAACCTGGACGCTATTCGTGGTGCGGGCATTCGGCTCGGTGCCGACCCGATGGGCGGTGCGAGCGTCGACTATTGGGAGGAGATCGGACAGCGTTACGACCTGGAGCTCGAGGTCGTCAACCCGTTCGTCGATCCGACCTGGCGGTTCATGACCCTCGACAGTGACGGCAAGATCCGGATGGATCCGTCCTCGCGCTATGCGATGGCGTCGCTGATCGCGATCAAGGACGACTACGACATCTCCACCGGCAACGACGCCGACGCCGACCGGCACGGCATCGTCACCCCCGATGGTGGCCTGATGAACCCGAACCATTTCCTCGCCGTCGCCATCGAATACCTGGTCGCGAACAGGATGGGCTGGGACGCGCTGACCAAGATCGGCAAGACGGTGGTGACGTCGTCGATGATCGACCGGGTGGTCGGCGTGCTCGGCCGTGACGTGCATGAGGTGCCGGTCGGGTTCAAATGGTTCGTGCCCGGATTATTCAGTGGCAGCCTGGCTTTCGGCGGTGAGGAGAGTGCGGGCGCGTCGTTCCTGCGGATGGACGGCACAGTGTGGACCACCGACAAGGACGGCCTGCTGCTGGCACTGTTAGCCGCCGAGATCGCGGCGGTCACCGGACAAAGTCCCTCGGCCAGGTATGTGGAGTTGGAACGGCGCTACGGCAGCCCGGCCTACGCGCGGATCGACGCCGCCGCCACCACCGCGCAAAAGGAGCGGCTGGCGAAGCTGACGCCGGACATGATCCAGACCGAGGAGATCGGCGGCGAGCCCATTACCGCTGTGCTCACCCGCGCAAGAGGCAATGGCGCCGCGCTCGGCGGGCTGAAGGTAACCACCGAGAACGCCTGGTTCGCGGCACGTCCATCAGGGACCGAGGACAAATACAAGATCTATGCGGAGTCATTCCACGGCGCCGAGCATCTGGCGCAGGTGCAGTCGGCCGCGGAGGAGATGGTCGGGCAGGCGCTGTCGGGTGAGTAGTAGATCCATCGCATCCGATAGCCCCGTCGTCACGGATCGATCCTTCCGGCTGCCCATCGAGATTTGGGTGCTTGTGGGTGCCGCGTTCGTCATCGCCATCGGCTTCGGGCTGGTCGCACCGGTATTGCCGCAATTCGCTCGCAGTTTCGGCGTCGGTGTGGCGGCGGCCTCGGCGATCATCAGTACGTTCGCGTTGATGCGGCTGCTGTTCGCACCGGTGAGCGGGCGGCTGGTGCAGCGGCTCGGTGAGCGTTCGGTGTATTTGAGCGGATTGCTGATCGTCGCGGTGTCGACGGGCGCGAGCGCGCTGGCCCAAAGTTATTGGCAGCTGCTGGTTCTGCGCTCGATCGGCGGTATCGGATCGACCATGTTCACCGTTTCCTCGCTGGCGCTCGTCATCCGATTGTCGCCGCCCGCCCAGCGTGGCCGAGTGTCGGGGCTGTGGTCGACGAGCTTCCTGATCGGCTCGGTGAGCGGGCCGCTGGTCGGTGGCGTCCTGGCCGGGCTCGGATTGCGTGCGCCGTTCGTCATCTACATGATCGCGCTGCTCGCGGCCACCTTCGCCGTGTATCTGAGCCTCCGCAATTCACATCTGGCCGCGCCGGAAGCGACCGGTGCCGCACGGGTGATGACCTTCCGGCAGGGTTGGGCGCGACTGGAATACCGTGCGGTGCTGTGGTCGAATTTCGCCAACGGTGCGGCGGTTTTCGGCGTTCGAATGGCGTTGGTGCCGTTGCTCGTTGTCGAGGTGCTGCATCGGCCGCCGGGAATGGCGGGTGTCGCGCTGACGGTGTTCGCGGCCGGAAATGTCGCGGTGCTGTTCGCGTCCGGCAGGCTCTCGGACCGCTGGGGCCGCAGGCCGTTCCTGATCGTCGGATCGCTGGTCTGCGCGGTCGGCACGATCGGGCTCGGCTTCGCACCGAATCTGATCTGGCTGCTGGTCGGCTCGGCGGTGGCTGGTGTCGGCTCCGGGATGCTGACCCCCAGTCAACAGGCGGCCCTCGCCGACATCATCGGGCCGAACGCGCGCGGCGGGCCGGTACTGGCCGGCTTCCAAATGGCTGCCGATCTCGGCACGGTCATCGGACCGATTGTGATAGGTGCTCTGGCGCAACGGGTTTCCTACGGAATCGCTTTCACCGTCACCGGAGCGCTGCTCATCGTCGCGGCACTGGTGTGGCTGCTCATGCCGGAGCCATCGCGACGCCGAGCAGTAGCCACCGCTACCGGCGGGGTGAGCGCCGCGCCTTGCGACGACGGCGAATACCAGCTCGCGCATCGCGCTGCTACGTCCTGCGGCCCCGATGACCGTGATTGTCCGTCCGATGACGCGGGGCACGCCCGGGTCCGCTGATCGCCGCCCGCACCCGGCACTACTCGGCCCGGCGCGTTGCGGCAGAGTATCTCGGGTGAGCCAATCGCGTTCGAACTACACTCCGCGGCCGATGTCGAACAAGACCACCTACGCTCTCGGGGCCGTGGCGGTGGTGCTCATCGCCGTGATCGTGATACTGGCGATGCGATGGGGGCGAGGCGAGCCCGCACCACGCAACGACGGGTACGGGCCGGTACGCAATCCGTCCGTGGTCGCGGTGCTCGCGCCCGACGGCGCGATCCTCGTCGGTCGCCCGGACGCGGCGAAAACGGTCGACGTGTACGAGGACCCGTTGTGCCCAGGATGCGGGTCGATGGAGCGCATCCACGGTCAGGAGATCGCGCAGTTGCAGGATGAGGGCAAGCTCGCCGTTCGCTATCACCTGGTGAACTTCCTGGAATCCAAGTCGCCCAGCAAGGACTACTCCACCCGTGCCATCGCGGCGAACGAATGCGTGGCGGAAGCGGGTTCGGGCCCGGTGTACTCGAAATTCCATGAGCTGGTGTTCGCCACCAAGCAGCCCACCGAAGGCGGCGCTGATCTCAGCAACGCCGAACTCGCGGATGTGGCGCGGGAAGCCGGCGCGTCCGAGCAGGTGCAGCAGTGCATTTCCGGCGGCGCCAAGGTCGATGCGGCCCGGGCGAACGCTCAGGTCGCTCTCGGCAGGCTGAATGAGTTGCTCAATGGTCGTGCGAGTACGCCCTCGGCGTTCGACGGCCAGTCGAAGCTCGACGTCAATAATGAGGAATGGGTAGCCGACCTGACGCGCTGAGCTCTCGAATCGACTAGCGTCGTACGTGTGGCAACCCTGGATGATGCGGCCAAGCATGCCTTACGGCTACCCGAGGTCGTCGAGGGCCTGCGCTACGACAATCGGACCTGGTCGGTGGCAGGCAAAGCCTTTGCGTGGGAACGCCCGTTCAGCAAGGCAGACATCAAGCGATTCGGTGACATACCACCGCGCGAAGGACCGATCATCGCGGTCCGCCTGGCCGACCTCAACGACAAAGAGGCTGTCCTGGCCGAAGATCGCCCAGGCGTATTCACCATCCCGCACTTCGACGGCTACGCCGCCGTCCTCATCGAATTGGACGCCACCACCCCAGAAGTCCTGCATGAACTGATCGAAGACGGCTGGTTGGCCTGTGCCCCACTACGTCTCGCCGAGGTCTACCACAACGGCAGTTGACGCCGGATCGGGCGGGCGACGGCGCCGCCCGATCCGGCCCGTCCTAATCGGTTGGCAGCGTGGCGAGCTCGCGCTCGACTCGCCGGTCATGCTCCGCGGCCGCAGCCGCCGCCTTCTTCGGGCTCCAATGCCCGGCCATCAGGAAGACGAACGGTATGAACGCGATCTGGGCGATCAGGCAGATCCACCACCACAGCTTCCATTGGCCGGGTGAATCGGCCTGAGCTCGCTGCACCTCGGTGGCGTGTTCGGCCAGGTAGGACTGATCCGCAGCGGGGATGGTTCCGACGCTCTGTAGCTTCGAAGTCGCCTGCGTGAGTTGGGGTCCCACCTTCGCGGCGACCGCCAGATCGGCAGGCGGTATCTGCTGGACCGCGGTCAAACGGGCGATTGCCTGGTCCGGCGGAATGCCGAACTTCTTCGCCACCTGCCCGACCGCCGCGAGCCCGTTATTCGTGTCGCCCGGATCGGCCGCGAGTGTGGCCAGGGTGGCAGGCTCGATGGCCTGCAAGGTCGCAACCTCCTGCGGATACTTCGTAGTGAGTCCGATGGTCGTCTGTATTTCGGCGGGCGTCGCACCGGTGAGCTTCGTCAATGCGGTGAGTTGTGTGTCCGGGTCGTTGGGGTCGGCTTTCAGTGCCGCAAGGGTTTCCGGGCCGACCTGTTGGATGGTCGCCAGTTGCGGTCCGAATTCGTGCTGGATTTCCTGCAACCGGGGACCGTAATTGACCAGCGGACCGGCGGCATTGACCACCAGCAGCAAACCGAACAACACCAGGGTTACGACACCGCGCAGGGT